>JASGIA010000006.1:0-125012 GCA_047602145.1 Anaerolineales bacterium | reverse complement strand
CAGCCTCCTCTTTCTATTCACTATTCACTAGCCTTTTAAGAACTCTTCCAACGAAGCCTTGCTGATGCGATATGCATTGCCGAGTTTCTTCGCCTTCAAACTTCCGTCGGCGATGGCGGCTTTCACATCCTCTTCAGAGACCTTCAAGATCGCCGCGGCTTCAGAAGGGGTCATCACATCCGGAATGCCGTTGGATGCTGCCGCTGCTCCGCCGTTATGCTGTGGTTGTTGCATCGCTCCCGAAGTCGCTTGCTGCATCAAATTGCCGATGCCCATTCCCGCGCCGATGCCAGCGGTGAGACCAGCTCCGCCACTCGGGTTTTGAGCCGCATCGCGCATCGCGTCCGCAGCCTGGAGTTGGGTGTAGGTTGCCATATCGAGCATACCCATATCGCGCAATTCCTGCGCGCTCTTGCTGGAGGGTTTGAGGTTGCCTACATAGAAGGTCTTGAGCACCAGACCCAGCGCTTCGAAATCATCCTGTGCCTTGGCGCGGACGGCAGCGCCGAGTTCCTCGGTCAGACCGATCAGGTCCACCACGCTTTTGGCGGCGGTCGTTTCACCGAGCACATCCTGCAATTTCGAGAGCAGCACGGTCTTCAAGCGCTCTTCGATATCCACGGTGCGATACGCGCCCTGCTGTCCAACGATCTGGGTCACGAACTGCTGCGGGTCCTTCACCTGGAAGGAGTAGGTACCAAAGCCCTGTAGCAACGCCACTCCCAATCCCATGCCCGGATTGCGGACGATGATCGGCTGCGGCGTGCCCCACTTCTCATTCGCGAATTCCTTCATCGAGACGAAATACACTTCCGCAGGGAAGGGCGTGCGGTCATTGAACGCCTTACCGATCCAGTCAATCAGTTTCGGGATGTTGGCGGTGGCGAGAGTGTGACGACCGGCGCGGAACACATCCAGCGCATTCCCATCGCGGAAGAAGACTGCCGCCTGAGATTCACGTACGATCAACTGTGAGCCGATGCGGTAATCGCCGATCCCTGTCTCCGGGAAGCGGTGGACGATCTCATCCTTCATCTCGCTCGGGTATTCAATGACATCAAAAATTCTAGCCATGCTTAGCTCCTTTGAATTGGCATAGTAGGTTCATAATGACAATTAGATTATAGTCCAGCTAAAATCGACCTACAAGAACCGTTTTTCTCATTCTTTATACGGAAAAAGACATCACAGGTTTCTAAGACCTGTGATGTTTCATTACTTTTCACCAATTACAGCATCTTTCTCCATCTTCATCTTTTTCCCCGTCCCCTTATCCTTGATCATCAAAATCTCCGCCATGATGCTGACCGCGATCTCCTCTGGGGTTTCGGCATTCAATTCCAACCCCATCGGTGAGTGGACCTTGGCGATCTTCTCCTCGGAGACTCCCTGTTCCTTCAACGCCTTGACCGTGGTCATCCAGCGGCGCTTCGAGCCGATCACGCCAATATAGGATGCGCTCGAATCCAGCAGGGACGGCAGTCCTTTTGCATCCACACTGGAGCCGCGGCTGGTGATGACGATGTAGGTTAGCCTGTTGATCTTGAGTTCATCCACCAGTTTGCCCATTTCCACCGGGTAATACGCGTCTGCCCCCGGTACGGACTTAGGGTTGCAGAACTCCGCGCGATCGTCGGTGACCGCCACTCGGAATCCCAGCCACTTCGCCAAATGGACCACTGCCTTGCCGACATGCCCGGCACCAATGACCACGATCATCGCAGGGGGTAGGATCGGTTCCACAAAGACCTCCACAGTTCCGCCGCACACGCCTGGGTCGCCGCGGCTAGGATCGACCATGCTGTACTTCAATGTCCGCGCGCTGCCTTCGGAGATGGCGATCCACGCCTCATCCAACACGCGGTGTTCCATATCCCCGCCGCCGACCGTGCCGATGAAATGCCCATCGGCATACACCAGCATCTTGCTGCCTACATGCCGGGGAGTAGACCCCTCGCTTTTGACCACCGTACACAAAGCAGCGGATTCTTGATTCTTTTCGAGTTCGGAAAGTGCTTGGTAAATTGAGTTTGCCATTTTATCCATTTAATTAAGCAACTCCGAAGGAGTAGCATTTTTATAGACATGAATTTGTCGTTTTCCAAACCCCGAAGGGGTGATATAGCTTTTCAATTGTGTCATCCCTTTGGGATTTATCTGTCGATTGAATTGAAATCTATAATCCTGCCATCCCTTCGGGATTATTTTTATTTCTTCAACCCTAAATATCCACGGGCAAATTTACGAACCGATTTGGCTATTTCAATAGCTTCCTTCGCCTCTTCTAGTGTTGGTTGATTGCCCGGATAACGTCTGCGGACGGCATACTCGGTCAAATCCACCAACTCTTGAATTGCAAGACCAGTGAAAATACCTTTATCGTTGCACATCGTATTAAGAGTTGGGAGATCGTGTGTTTTGGGAAAATCGAAATCCTTCAAAATCAAAAGTGCTTTAAGGTATTTTTCTGCACTTTGTTGTGCGTGAAAACAAGCACCTGATAACAAAGGTTTCTTTTGGCGCATGAGGGCTTTCGCGGCGGCAAAATCCTCGTCGGCATGTGCAATCCACGATTTCAATTCATTTACGTCGGTCATAAAGGACTTTGCCTTTTTTGATGATCTCACGTATGAAGAAACCGTTATCTATCCCGCCTTTTAATGCATCTTCCACTTCTTTTGGGGTCTTTACAATGATATCCACAGGAAATTGACGCGGATAGAGCAACATGGAAATTTCGCGATGTTTTTCCTTTGTCTTTCCATGAGTTTCCGTGACAACCAATAGGTCCACATCGCTATCGTGGGTTGGATTGCCATAGGCATATGAGCCAAATAAAATAATCTTCTCAGGCTGGAGAGCAGACACAATGCGTTCAACTGCCTGCGGCAAAGTTTTAGCAACAGGTGGGAAACCAGTTGGATTCATTTTGGTGGCAAGCCGAAACATAGCATCGCTCCTTTCTGCTTGAATTTTACTCTACCTCTCCAACAATCCCAGCACAACCGGCAGCAACTGCTTCTTTCTCGATACCACACCGGGAGCATCGCGCGTACCGTCAGAAAGCGGTGGGTAGGGAAGGTCATCCAAGATTGGCGGTGCTTTGGATGTGACGATCAAGCGGCTGGAACCGCGCACCACGTCGGTGATTAGCAGCAGGGCGAAGTCAAGTCCGCGTTTGTCTTTGAGGTCATCGAGCGCTTCGGTTAGTGCGGGCAGGTGTTCGCTGAGCTGCATCATGTCGGTCACTTCCGCTTGGGCGACGGCGAATTTGAATCCGTTCGATTCGAAGGGCTTGATATCGGTGCTGACTACTTCGGCGGGCTTGCGGTTCGAGAGTCCCGCGCCGGCGCTGAGCACAGCCTTGCCATAGGATTCGATCGTCTCGCCTTTGAGCGGGCTTCCACCTACGAACGCCCAACGCGACAAACGCTCGGCAGCTTCCTTGTCGCGCCCTGTCGTGGTGGGAGATGTAAGTATAAGGGTATCCGCCAGGAGCCCCGCCAGAAGCGCTCCTGCCAGCGTGGGCGGCATGGAGAGTCCTGCCTCGGCGGTCTGTTCACATACCAGCGTGGAAGTTGATCCCACAATATCCACCGTAAAGCGGATCGGCTGGTGTGTGTGCGGATTCCCGAGCCGGTGATGATCCAGAATTTCGAGCAGTTCGGCTTCTTCGAGCGCGGCAATCGCCTGGCGCGGTTCGTTGTGATCGACCAATACGATCTTGAGCCGCGGCGGGTTGAGCACATCGCGCTGGCGGGCAATGCCGAGATACAAACCGTTCTCGTCCACCACCCAATAATCGTTGTGCTCATCGCGCAGCAAACGATTGAGCGTGTCGCGGATGTGCGCGTTCGCGGCATATTTTGGAACACTGGTATCCGCCGCATCCTGGCATTGCACCGACATCATCTCGCGCACGGTGGTATCGCCAGGGCGCGGACCCAGCACCTCTGTGAAATACTTGAACAGGCTAAAACCGTTGATGATGCCGTAGGGCTTGCCGTCTTCATCCACCACCGGGGCGATGCCGCCGGTCTTGCTGGCAAGAGTCCAGGCTATGCCGAGCGGCGCGTTGGGGCGAATGGTATCGAGCCGCTGCATGACCGATTCAAAACGCGGCGAAGCATCGGTGAGCAGCATGGGCGGTTCCAGATCGAGCTTTTTTAAGACCCAGACGGTCTGCGGATTAAGCGGACCCGCGCGCCCGGCGACGGTATCCACGCCATCGCGTTGGCGCAGCAGCCAGGCGTAGCCCATGGCAGAGGCGATGGAATCAGTATCCGGGTTAACGTGTCCGATGACGTATGTTTTGGTTTGCATGGGTCGATTATATCTCGCCTTTTTCCAGCATCTTCAGAAACACATCCACAACCCTGGGGTCAAAATGTTTTCCCGATTCGTTCCGTAAATAGTCTGCCACCTTTTCGCGCGACCAGGCGCTGCGGTAGGGTCGGTCAGAACTCAGCGCATCCCACACATCCACCACAGCAAAGATGCGCGCCGCCAATGGTATCTGTTCACCTTTCAAGGCACGTGGATAGCCGCTGCCGTCCCACTTCTCGTGATGACAATATGGAATATCCAGCGCTGGTTTCAAATAGGCGATCGGTTTCAACAGCTCATAGGCTGTGATTGGATGCTTTACCACGACGTTTTTATCTTCCTCTGTCAGCGGTCCGTTCTTGCGCAGGATATCATCCGGGATGCCCATCTTGCCAATATCGTGCAGGATGGACCCGCGGCGGATGTGGACCAACTCCGCTTCGCTGAAGCCCATCGCTCTTGCTACGGTGAGGGTTGTTTCCGTTACCCGGCGCGAGTGTCCCTCTGTTTCTTTATCCCTTAACTCAAGAGCCTTCGCCCAGCCTTCGAGAGTAGTATCGTAGGCATCGGCAAGATTCTGTTCGGCTCGATTGCGTTTGTTCTCCGCTTCAATGGAGTCAAGTGCGAACGATACATCCAGTCCTATCTGCTCAAGCAGTTCCTCATTCTCCGAATCGAAACCGTTCGGTTCAGGCGCGTAGACAGTCAATGCGCCAATGATCTGTCCATGTTCACGGATCGGCACCGCGGCGGATGAACGGTATCCGCGGCTTAGAGCTTCCTCGCGCCAGGGCACCATACGTGGATCTGTGGCGATATCCTGGCTGATAACGCAATGTCCCTCGCGAACCGCCACACCTGTCGGTCCGCTGCCTGTTGTGCCCTGGTCGTAGCTGATCGTGATATCGGAAAGGTATCCCAACTCTTCACCGGCAAAAACAACCGGTTTCACTTCCTTGCCGGTTTCATTGAACAAGCCGATCCATGCCATGCGGAACTGACCGTGGTCTGTGGCAACCCGGCATATTTCTCTGAATAGATCATCTTTATCGTGTGCGTGCACTATGGTCTGATTGATCTCGCTGATGGTCACATACAACCGATTTAAACGCAGGATGCGTGCCTCTGCCTTTTTTCGCTCGGAAATATCTTCAATGGTGGCAAGGATGCATTGTTCACCGCCAAGTTCGATTTTGTCCGCTGAGAAAAGGCAAGTCAATACAGAACCGTCTTTAATGCGGAACTGGATTTCCAGATTTCTGATCTCACCGGTATTAAGAATGCTCGAGAGAATACGGTCCCTGTCTACTCCACTTTTCCAGATACCCAGATCAAAAGTTGATTTGCCTATTGCTTCTGCGCGGCTGTAACCGCTGATCTTTTCAAACGTATCATTTACTTCAAGTAACTTTGCAGTGCTGATCTGTGAGATGGTAATGATGATAGGGCTTGCCCGGAATGCCTTTGAAAAACGTTCCTCCGATTTGCGGAGCGCCTCTTCCGCCTGCTTACGCAGGGTAATATCGCGGACAATCGCCTGGATGTAGATGCCATCCTCCAGTTCAAGCTGACTCAAGCTGACTTCTGCATCAAAGAAAGTGTTATCTGGGCGGCAATGTTTCCATTCGAAGAATTGAGGATTTCCCTCTTGCACAGCTTGAATCTTTTCTACTGCCTTTTCGCTGGAAGCGATCCCATCTGGCTGGATATCTGGCGAAAAATTGACCGGGCTTTTCCCCAAGATATCCTCACGCCGACAGCGGAACATTTCGAGCGTTTTCGAATTGCAGTCAATAAAGCGATCACCTTTCATGATGAAGATGCTGTCGTTTGCTGATTCAAATAAGAGGCGATGTTTTTTCTCGCTTTTTTGCAGCGCTATTTCTGCCCGCTTGCGGTCGGTAATATCGGTCTTCACCGCTACAAAGTGCATCATATTACCTGATGTGCTGTCTACGATCGGGGAAATGGATGCCGATTCCCAATAAAGTTCGCCGCTTTTCTTCCTGTTGCAAAACTCGCCCTGCCACTCTCTGCCATCTTTGAGGGTTTTCCATAATCGGTCATACACTTCCTTTTGGGTGAAGCCAGATTGCAACATACGCGGATTCTTTCCGATCACTTCCTCTGGGGTATAGCCGGTTAGTTCCGTGAAATAAGGGTTTACATATTCGATTCTGCCGGTGATGTCGGTGATGACAATGGATGTGTTGCTCTGTTCCACGGCATAGGACAAGGTGCGAATCGCTTCCTCCGCCCGTTTTCGTTCGGTAATATCCTGAAGCAGTCCAATGGAGCCATGGGATATTCCATCTTTTTCTCTCAACTCAACGGCGACTTCGTAGATCCATCGCGTTTCTCCCTGGCGCGTCCGTATGCGATGTTCGCATTGCCAAACGGGGCTGCTGCCATCGCGCACGCGTTGAATGGCTTCCATCAAAGTGTATTTGGAAAGCTCACCAGTAAGGACTGTCTCTTTCACCAGGGAATCCCACAAGTCCTCAGTGATTTCTTGCGGACCATAGCCCGTGATCTGCTGGATGCCTTCGCCAATAAAATCATATACGATATGCAGGTGAAATCCCTCATAGTAGTGATAAGACTGCCGATACGGGACGCCGCCAGCCACCTCAATGGCTTTGCGATAGATTGCTTCCGATTCTCGCAGGGCTTCTTCTGCCCGTTTGCGTTCGGTGATATCCCGCCCAATGGACTGGAATTCGACTACATTTCCTGTCTCATCGCGGATTGCCCGGTCGGTCCACTCCTGCCAACCCACGCTTCCATCGGGTAGTGGGACGCGATGAATATCTGTTTCGGTTTCCGTTTCACCGGAAGACAGACGCGCGATCTTTTCTTGTACGCGGGGGCGATCCTCTTCTGCGATGAGCGATACAAAATCGATTTGCATTGCCTGTTCCATGGTCAATCCGAAATGACGGCAATACGCTTCATTGACAAAGGTCCGCGTGCGGTCGGGTTTCCAGCGCACGATAAACTCAGTTTGATTTTCAACCACCGTGCGATACATCTCAACGCTTTTGCGCAATTCCTCGGTCCGCTCGTGAATGCGTTCTTCCAACTCCTGCGACAATGACCGGTAATTCATTTCCAGATTCTTACGCCGGGTAATATCCCGCGCTACTACAATGCGTCCGACCAACCCGGTACGCTTATCGATAATGGGAGAAATACTGATATCAAAGAAGACGGTATCGCCTTTGCTTTTGGCAGAGATTTCCTTTCGCTGCTCAGCCGGATTTTCTATTAACTCCACCACCATGGGCCACCGGGTGAACGCTGAAGCGGAAGACTGTCCAATTACCTCCGACATCTGCTTTCCCAGAAGCGAGAGGGCAACTGTGTTAATGTCTACGATGCGATTCTGCGCATCCAGTACGATCACTGGATCGAGCATATTCTCAACGATCTTTTCGCGTGCAATTGGAACAATGTCGAACAAGCGATAGCGGAACAACCCCCAAGCTACCACCAGATTTCCGAGAACGAGCGAGAAGGGAGTAATATCCCGTTGTGGGGTGATGCGAATGTCCGTGAAAGAGAAAACAGAAAGAAACAACGGGATCGAAAAGCCGAGGGCGATCACCAAATATTGAGATCGATACAGGTTATATGGTTGCAGGGCGCGTTTGATCAGAACACCAATTCCAAACAAGTTCACGCTATATACGTAAAAGATGGCATAAATAATGACCACGGTCGTGAAATCATATTGCAGTTCTGGAAATGGCTGGTCTGCGCTCAGGGATGGGTTGGGATATAAAAGATGGTGATAGCCATCGGTCAATACGAGCAGGATAAAAAGAAGGGGAACACCGATCCATACAGCCCACATCAAACGCGGATTCTTTAGCTTGTGGTCAGAAAATTGGAGGGAAAATGCCAGAAAAGGAATAAAGACAAAAGCTGATTCCACCAGCCATTGAAATTTATCCCAGAGCAATTTGGTTTGCAGGTTCGGGCTGATCAGTTCGAGCAGGAAACCAACAATATAAAGAACTTGTCCACCTACGAACCAGGTATATGCCCGCACTCCGCGCACCAGACGATGCCGCCATGCGTAAAAAAATATTCCCAACGATAAAGCAAGGGAAAACAAATAGGGTAGCAGGTAAAAGAATTCTTCACGGTTCATAGGGCCCTGCCGATTCGCTCAAATTGCAACAATAATCTGTGCATACGAAGACTTTTTTACAGTGCTAGGATTGCACATCAAAATCGATTATATCTCGCCTTTTCAAATGCCAGATATCAGGTGATTGTAGTTGGTCTTCAGAAGCGAAAGGCGTCCGAAACCAATCAGATTTCGAACGCCTTTCGGTAATTCCAATGTATCGTTTTTACTTTCTTGATGCTTTCCAAATTCTTTCAGGTGTTGCCGGTATTTCCTCTAGATTGACACCGATGGCATCGAGAATGGCGTTGCCCACGGCGGGAGCGACTCCGTCCATCGGAATCTCTGCCACGGCTTTGACGCCAAATGGATGGCTTGGCTCGAACGTTTCCACAAAGATGGTTTCGAGGGCTGGCATCTCATCGGCACGGAAGATGTGGTAGCGGTCGAGATCGCGCTCGTAGGCATTACCTTTCTCGTCATAGCGCATCTCTTCGCAGACGGCGTATCCGAGCGCCTGAGTCATTCCGCCTTCGATCTGACCGGAAGCCGTCAGCGGATTCACGATGACACCCGAATCAACCGCCATCACGAGCCTGTCCACCGTTACCGCACCTGTCTCTGAGTCCACGGTCACTTCCGCGAACTGCGCTGCGAAGGGAGGCGGCGACACCGGCGAGACATAACTTGCCACGCCCATGATCTGCTCCTGATTGTTCTTGTGGAGCGAATCAAGTGCGATCTCTGTGAAGGGAACAGTTCGTCCATCTGGTGCAATCGCCTGACGGTTTGCCAGACGGATATTTGGCGCTTCCAATTCGGGAAGCCCCAAGATCATCGTGGCGCGGACTCGGATTCTCTCGGCGCATTTTTCTGCCGCCTTGACCGCTGCTGCGCCGGAGATGTATGTAGTGGATGAAGCGTACGCGCCCTTATCGAACGGTGTGAAATCGGTGTCAGAAGAATAAGCGATCATATCTTCCAGAGGTACGCCCAACACTTCTGCCGCCATTTGAGCAAGGACAGTATCCGAGCCAGTGCCCAAGTCTGTTGCGCCGACGAGCAGGTTGAACGAACCATCATCGTTCATCTTGATGGATGCGCCGCCCATATCGAGATACGGAATGGCTGTCCCTTGCATGACCATGGCAACGCCGATGCCCTTGCGGATTGACGATTTACGATTTGCGATTGCCGATTGGGCGTGCCATTCTTCATTTCCATATTTGTCATCCCATCCAATGGCTGCGCGACCTTGCGCCACACATTGCTCCAACCCCACTGTGTGGATGATCTCGGGGCGCGGCTCGCGCCCTTCGTTCCATGCCGTTGAGAAGGGATGATATTCACCGGGACGGATAGTGTTCTTCAAGCGGAACTCGATCGGGTCGAAGCCCATCTTGCGGGCAATGTTTTCAATATGACGGTCGAGAGGCCAGTAACCTTGCGGTACGCCGTATCCGCGGAAGGCGCCAGCAGGCGGGGTGTTGGTGTAGACGATATCAGCATAGAAGCGAATGTTCGGCGACTTGCGAAATTCTCCATCGCCGACATACAACGCCATTGATTTATGACCGGTGTTGCCCGTGACGGTCAGCGCATGGCAGCCGTATGCGCCCGTGTCAGAGAGTGCATACATGGAGTTGGCGGTGATCGTCCCATCGCGTTTCACACCGGTTTTCATCCGCACTTTCATGGGGTGACGTGAACGTGCACCAATGAATTCTTCTTCGCGCGAATATTCGTAAATGACGGGTCGTTTCGTAGCGATGGTTAGATGTGCGGGCACATCTTCCATCAGCACTTCCTGCTTGCCGCCGAAGCCGCCGCCGATGCGCGGCTTGATCACGCGGATGCGTTTGACAGGCAATCCCAGCACGGGAGCCATCATTCTGCGCACATGGAACGGCACCTGCGTAGATGTGCGAATAACAAGGCGGTCATCCTCATCCCAGTACGTGACGCAGACATGCGGTTCGATGTGAGCCTGCTGCACCTTGGGCACTTCGTATTCTGCTTCGAAGATCTCGTCTGCTTCGGCGAAGCCTTTTTCCACGTCACCGATGTCAATGCGGATTTCTGCCGCGAGATTCTTTTCAGGGTTGGAATCGGCGAAATTAACGAACTCAGGCTCATCGTGAATCCGAACCGTGTCCGCTTTCATGGAGTCACGTGAGTCCAGAAGAGCGGGCAGGACTTCATATTCCACTTCGATCAATCTCAGGGCTTTTTCCGCGATCTCAGGCGTTTCCGCGGCGACCATCGCCACGCGATCGCCCACAAAGCGGACTTTGTTGTCCAGCGAGAACGTATCCAGCGGACCGGGGATCGGGTCGGACTGTCCCGCGGTGGAGTAAACGACACGTGGAATATCCTGCCATGTCAGCACCGCTGCCACGCCCTTCAACTCGCGTGCCTTGCTGGCATCGATCTTTGCGATGCGGGCATGCGCGTGCGGGCTGCGTAATACGCGAGCGTGCAACATGCCGCGCATATCAATATCAGCGGTGAAGGCAGGTTTGCCCTGCACCAGCTTGACCGCATCCAGTTTCTTTTCGGGCTTGCCGACGGTTTGATAGGTCTGCGTCTGCGGCGTGACAAACACTTTGGGCAGAGTCTTCGTGGATGTATCGGATAAGTCAGGTCGTAGAGACGTGGTCTCCCCGCCCGCGCTCGGTTGCTCGAAGGAGATTAGAATGCCCTCGCCGAATTCGGCTTCACCACGCATGACCGCTGCTGCTTTCATCACCGCCTGCACCGGCTTGACGTATCCCGTACAGCGACAGAGCACGCCTGCGATGGCATCACGTACTTCTTCTTCCGTCGGGTTTGGATTCTTCTCAAGTAAAGTCTTTGCCGCAAGGATTTGCCCTGGCGTGCAGTATCCGCACTGGATCGCGCCTGCTTCGACAAACGCCTGCTGCAGCGGATGCAGTCCATTGGTCTTGCGCCATCCCTGTTCGGGATGTTCGCCCAGACCTTCAATGGTGACGATGTTGTGTCCCTCTGCTTGTGCTGCCAGCATTGACCCGGCGTTGACCGGTTTCCCATCGAGCAGGACGGTATCGGAACCGGAAAGTCCCTGCTCGTCGCCGAATTTCACGCCATAGAAGCCCAGTCTTCGGACTGCTGCCAGCAGTGTTTCTGATGGGGCACAGCTGATTTCATGTTTTTTGCCGTTGATGGTGAGTGTGATGTTCATATCAATTCCTTTTCCCATCTCCCGAAGGGAGATGGCTTGGATGAGGTGTAAACCAAAATCTTAGTTCTGCTCCGCATTGGAGATTTTTGACTGAATAAACCCTATTATTTTCTCCATTTTAGTCCGGTTATTCCCATTAGCGTATGCCCAGTATTTGATATTTCCACTTTTATCATAAAGCCCAATTACTTCGCGTTTTATAAGTTTGATAGGCAACGAAAGAAGAAATAGGCATCCTAAAGCAAACAGTATATTGACAGTGTTCATTGAGATAGATATGCCAAGGCTCGAACCAAATCCAAACATGAAACCAGCTATAACAGAAATGAGTAATGTGACTAATGTAAGGACTGTACCCCACACATCAACACCCGATTTTCCGCGATAAACTTTCCCACTCAAACGATTATATTGAATGCTGTAAACACTTTCAGCGTATATGCCTTTTTGAAAGCCTATTATTTTGCCTTCGTAAAATCTGTCAGTAGTCTTTTCTGGCTTTGAAAAGTCATAATATGTATGCTCAAACACAAAACTCCCTTCAGGGAATGGTTTAGTAGTAGTAAATTCCTGCGCATTTTCCGATTTGGTTTTCATTAAGCCTATTGCTTGTCTCACTAGGTCATGATTTTGCCGAGTCACCTTTATATAGGTAAGAATATTGTCGTTTCTGTCTGAAATATGGACAAGCCGGTTCTTTTTGAAACTTGTGATGTACAGAATCAATCCACATACATAAAGAAACTGCTCAATTCGAAGCAAAATAGTATTGGCGGCTATGAAATTGCAAAAAACTCCTACAAGCAAAGCTAATGTAATTGAAATAATAACTAACAGCCAAAAGGCGAAACTGTTTTGGCTGTTATCTACATAAGATACATTTGATATTTCATCTACATCTTTGTATTCAAATTCAAAAATATTCTCATACGTGAGCGATTTTGTTTTCACAAGAGCTTTTTCTTCGTAAAATTCCTGTGTAACTCTCATGAAGCCTGCAAAAGGGTAAAAGGAGCTAAGTTTTATCATGCAGATCTCGTTGAACTCCTTAACTGAAGGTCAAAGGTTGATATTTCAACCCTTGACCTTCGACGTTTGACGTTATTACAAAACCTTTACCACTTCCAACCCTACATTCGCGGACTCGATCGCGCTCTGTGACCCTATGACCGCCACCGAATCAGACTCTGCCAACCTCTCGAGCACTTCTCCGAAAGCGATAAAATCTTCGCCGTTGGTGGAAAGCACTTCGTCTCGTGTCTTCTGCCGCATCTCATCGGTACGACCAGTGAGATAGCGGATCATGGACGTGTAGCCCTTGGCATCGGGCAGTTGGTAGGCATCCAGATCGCCGATGGCGGCGATAATGGCTTTGGTCAGTTCGTTGTCGGTGAGACGCGATGCGTCAATGTGCTTGAGGAAATCCGCGGCTTTGTCGTAGGCGGAAATCGTGTTGGCGACATTCGGATCGCGATAGGAAATGAAGGTGAATCCGCCGGAGCGATCATCGAACACAGCGAACGCTCCATACGCACCACCCTGCACGCGGACTTTTTCCCACAGGTACGCCATGCGCAGGTAGCCGACGATGACTTCGGTCGAGCCGTCATGTTTGTACCCGAGATCATATAAGTTGGCGCCTTTGCCCACGTAATTGACCTGCGCGGGGATGGTCAAACCTTCCTTTTTGGCAGTCGGTTGGATATCGTAGCGATTCAGTTTGATATCCTTGGATGGCAGCGCCGCAAGGAACCAGTCAAATTGCGGCTGGAAGGCTTTCCAGTTTTCCGAGTCGAGCGTCACATTGCAGACCAATGCTTTGCGGTTGATCAACAGGTCGCGCATCTGCTCGAGCTTCTTCAAGACAGACTTCCACTTCTTGTCGATATCTTCCGCGAATTGGCGCAGGGCGAAGAGATAGCCAATGCCTTTCATTTCGTCTGTTGCCCAACCGGATTCACCGAACTGCGCGCGCAGACGCATGTTGACAAAGCCGTGACCACTCGGAACCAACCCTGATTCCAAACCAGCTTTTTCCTCCAGCACAATCTGCTTGAGGCGCTTGCGGTTGTCGAAATTGGTCTTGAGCAGGATGTCCTTGATGATGTTCAACATCTCACCGGCTTGACTGACTGTCGCTTTGCCGCGGATGAACAGTTTGAGTACAGTATCGCGTGAACCAAAGGCGGCGGTGCTGACCGCGTCCGCGTGAATGCCGCCAGTGCTTTTGCCGATACGCTGGGAAAGCTTGACGTAGTCTTCGGTGTCTGTCCCCATTTCGAAGAGGGCGCGACCAAAGATTTCGACCAGTGGAATTAATTCTTTCGGTAATGTGTGCAAGTCAAAGCCAAGGTCAAGATAGACAATACCATTCGTGAAGAGGTTGTGATACAGAACATCCGCGCCCTGCATGTTCACGACTTCGATGGGGATGTTCTTGCTCTCCTTTTCCAAGTCCTGTAGTTTGAGAACGGGCAGTGTCTCCAACGCTTCAGCAGGGTCGGGAGTTTCCTGTCGGAGTTTGAGTTGCTTGGTAGTCTCGACCAGTTCTGCGATCTGGCTCTCGCTCAGCGTTTCGCGGATGGATGCCAAGCGGGCTTTCTCATCCTCATCGAAACGGCGACCCAGCTCAGGGTCCGGGGTGAGGCGGATCGTTGTCCGGTGAATGTTATCCAGCAAATGAGTTCTGGATCAGCTTCTCAAAGTAGCGGTTATCGTTCGTGAGATGTGCCTTAATGGCATTCAATGGCTCCTCAAAAGCGAGCAACTTGAACGGATCTTCGTCATGGATCCATGTGGTCAGGATGCGGCGCATCAGCGCGATGCCTACCGGATACGAACCGGTGTTGTTCTCGCGCAAACGAAACTCGACCGTGTTCATGGACGCTGCGACCATATCTGGATCGATACCATCACGGACAAGTGTTTCCAGCGTTTCAAAGATCAACGTCTCGATCTTCTTTGCATGGCGCTTCTTGGTGCCTTTTAATCCCGTTGAAAAGATGAAGTGGCGCAGTTCGGTTTCCATGCCGAGTCCTGCCAGATCCTCGCCGAGACCGGAATCCATGAGCGCTTTCTTGAGTGGGGAGGCAGGCGTGCCGATCAAAATGTGACCGAGAATACGCAGACTAAAATTGAGCACTGCATCAGACGTGTTGGGCAGCATCCAATTGACGACCAGATAGTTTTTCTTCTCGATATCCTGGTCGTTCCCGGCATCGTAGAAATATTCGACCTTCTTCGGTTTCTTGAACGGTTTGACATCCTTCACAACCGACTTCACATTTTTCTTTTTATACTCTTTCAGATACCCTTCCATCAGCTTGAGGCGTGTCTCAGGATCATCGTTGCCGTAAAAGAAGATGAACGAATTGGACGGGTGATAATAGGTTTCCCAAAAGCCTTTGAAATTCTCGTAGGTCAGATCAGGGATATTGCGCGGGTCGCCGCCTGAGTCAACGCCATAAAGATGTTTGGGGAACAGCGATTGTGTTACGCGTGTTTCAAGCACACCATCTGGTGAGGAATACGCGCCCTTCATCTCATTGAAGACCACGCCTTTATACATGAGCGGCTCACTGGGATCGTTGATCTCGTAATGCCAGCCTTCCTGCATCAGCGTCTGTTCGCTGAGTAGCGGATGCAGTACTGCATCCATGTACACATCGATCAGGTTGTAAAAGTCCTGCACGTTCTGGCTTGCCACCGGGTAACAGGTCTTATCGGGAAAGGTGAACGCATTCACGAATGTTGCCAACGAGCCCTTGAGCAATTCCACGAACGGTTCCTTGACTGGATATTTCTGTGATCCATTCAACACACTGTGCTCCAAAATGTGCGGCACACCGGTCGAGTCCTTGGGTGTGGTGCGGAAGTTGATGCTGAACACCTTGTTTTCATCATCGTTGATGACCGATAGCAGCCGTGCCCCCGTGCGCTTGTGTACATATAACTTTGCGACCGCGTTCAGTTCGGGAATGTTCTGTTCTCGTACAAGTTCAAATGCTTTGGACATGTTTCTCCTCTTGTTTTTTGGTCGAAGGTTGAAGGTTCTAAGTTGAATGTTCCAACCTGAAACCTTCAACCTTAAACTTTCAACTGCCTTATCTTTTCACGCAACTCATTGATGACGATCTTCTTGCCAGTTTCGTCTTTGTAATACCATACATCCCATCCATTGACCGGCGCATTCTCCATCAGCGATTTTGCGACACCGTGGATCGAGCCAATAACATCGCCGCATTTGATATGCCCATTGGATAGGATCTTCGCTCTCGTGCCGTTCTTTGCAAAAAAGAGACTCTGCCCCGGAGAGAGCATCCCGTTTTCAAGCAGCGCTCCAAACGGAACTCGAGCCTGCTTCCGCTTTTCGACGTTAAGTGCCTCTGAGTCCGCTTCCGTGACTTCGTCAATACGTTTCTGCGCAACCTTGATGTACTTCTTGTCTCGTTCGATCCCGATCCAGTTGCGACCAAGCTTCTTTGCCACGGCACCCGTTGTCCCTGAGCCAAAGAACGGATCGAGCACCACGTCACTGGGATTCGACGATGCCATGATCAAGCGGTACAGCAATCCCTCCGGCTTCTGAGTCGAGTGGGCTTTTGTCCCGTTCGATTTGAGTCGCTGTTTGCCCGTTGCCAGCGGAAGAGTCCAATCCGAGCGCATTTGCAGGTCATCGTTCAGCGCCTTCATGGATTGATGGTTGAACGTGTACTTCGCGCCTTTTTTCTTTTGCGCCCACAACATTGTCTCATGAGCGTTCGTAAAACGCACCCCTCTAAAGTTGGGCATGGGATTGGCTTTGACCCAGACGATGTCGTTCAGGAACCAGAAGCCCAGATCTTGCATGATCGCGCCGACGCGATAGATGTTGTGATAAGACCCGATGACCCAGATCGTTCCCGTCTCCTTCAATACACATCGACTTGCGGATAGCCAGTCGCGCGTGAATTTGTCATACTCGGCAAAGTCACTGAACTTGTCCCAGCCGTCATTGACCGCGTCCACTTTGGTCATGTTGGGGCGATAGAGATCGTTTTGCAGTTGCAGATTGTACGGGGGGTCGGCAAAGAGTACATCCACCGAGTTCTCAGGCAAGGACTTGAGAATCTCGATGCAATCACCGTGCAGTATCTGGTTGAGCGGCAACGGTTTCACTGCCCGAATTATACACTTGCGCGAGTCAGATGTGTTTGGGAGTTGGGGAAAGGCTTAGCCACAGAGATTTTGAGTTTTGTATCGTAATCTCGATGTTCGGATATGAAAATAGATGTAGGTGGAGTCGAACGTCTCCAGACGTTCGTTTCTCGCTCCAAAGTCTGGTCCCCATACGGGGATGACAAGACTTTGGAGTCCATTTGGTTAAAGATGTATTGGCTGAATGACGATGCCGCCCATGTGATGCTCGTCGGCGTGACAGAGGATGCCATCTACGTAACATTCGTGGCTGGGATAGGGTTCCTTGGTATCTGCATACCACGCTACATAGCCTCCAGAAAAACTCTCGTTACCGAAAGCTAATAAGCGCCCGTCCTTTGATTTTGCTCTTCTTGCACAGTCCGCGCACAAGTAACGCGGATAGCGTGGAGACCATGGAACGGTTTGTTGGCAGATGGGGCAGGGTTGGGTATCTTGAGACATTGGAAAGGAGGTTATTGTTAGCCTACAGTTTATCCAAGCATGTCACCCTGAGCGATAGCGAAGGGTCTCTACCATGACCGGTAAGAGACTCTTCGGTCGCAAAGAACGCTCCCTCAGAGTGACATGGCTGTGGTTACTTTACCAATGTGATCTTTCCAAACGTCTTTGGGTCAGCATAGGTGCGGATGGGGGAGGTGGAGAGCATCACTTTCTGTCCTTGACCGGCAAGATCGGTGTCGCTGGGGCTGATGTTCATGCCGAATGCCGCGCCTTCTTCTAGGGTGATGTCTGTTAGTGCTTCTTTGGGGATGAAGACTTCAAGGATGTAGCCGCCATCGGTGACGGTGTTTGCCATTTGGATAGAGTCAACAATGCCAGGGATATCGGGTCCATTGAACCAGGCGTATGCTACCGCAGGGACTTTGTCGAAATCGCCGAGGGAGAGACCGATCTGGTAATCGTCTTCGTTCATGCCGGGCATGGTGTAGTCCTTTTCGAGCAGGGTGTCGAATTGGAGTTCCATGTGGTCGCCGTGCCAGAGATTGGAATCGGAATCAGGCTGCACATGGATGTCGTCCTTGACGCGGAAGGCGAAGTATAAGCCTTCAGGTGCCCAGCCTGCCCATGCTTCGGCTGAGAGATCGTCCGGTCCACTCCAGCTTTTCGGGGCGAGACTGTACACGATCTGAGATTTGTCGTTGAGCGTGAAGTCAGGAGTTCTGACCAGTCATCGAGTTTGCCGTCGAGGGTGATGCCGTTGACGGAGTGGATATCCTTCTCGAATGGACGGGGCTGCATGACAACGGGAACAGGCGTCGGCTTAGTCGGACCGTTTACACTTAATCCGGTGTGAATAGCATCGAGCAGGGATTCGTCGCCTTGGCTGAGTTCCCAGATCATGATGCCAGCCAGTCCCTGATCGTGAGCGTATCCGGCTTTGGCTTGGAGCGATTGCGCATCGTCGTAGCTGATAAAGGTCTTCGTGGCGGAGTCATACAACCACGGGACATGCGCTTCATCGTTCCAGTTGCGCTGGTATTTGGTCAGATAATTCTTTTGAATATCTTGATACTCGTACGCGCCTTTTTCCCATGTGCCGGGAGCCAATCCGCTGACGGGTTGGTAGAGACCACTATCGGCTTCGGCAGAGACCGTCCAGCCGTAGCCGTAGAAAGGGACGCCCAACACGAGTTTATCGGCAGGGACATCCGAAGAGAGATAGGTTTGAACGGCGGCATCCACATTGAGCGCGGCATCGGACGGGTCGGTGGATGGCTGGTAAAGCGGCGCGTTGAAGTTGGTGGTCGTATCCCATGGACCGTGGAAATCGTAGCTCATGAGGTTGACCCAATCCACGATGGAGGCGATGTCCTTCAACGCCATGTTGCGAATGTTACCGGGACCGACCGGTGCGGCAATGGTCAGCAGGTAGTGTTGGTTATCTGCCGTTCCAAGTTCATCCAGTTGACGGCGGACTTCGGCGAGCAATAATGGGTAGTTCGCTTTGTCTTCCGGTTTGCCGGGGTTCATCCCGCCGCTGACGGGATATTCCCAGTCAATGTCCAGTCCATCGAAGACACCTTTGTATTGTTTGAGATAGAGATCGATGCAGGATGCAGCGATCTTCTGACGGGAAGCATCGTCTTTGGCAGCATTCGAAAAATTTCCAGACCATGACCAGCCGCCGATGGAGACCAATACCTTGAGGTGCGGATACTTTTGTTTCAGTTCCAACAGTTGATTGAAGTTGCCGTGGAAGGCTGCGGATTTCGCATCCTCCTGCCCGTTGACGCTTTCCTCTTTGGAATAAACCTTTTCCACGTCCGCCGCGGAATCGCCAAGGATGCATTCGCCGTTCTCCGAGACGTTGGAGAAGGCGTAGTTGATGTGGGTCAACTTGCCCGCGGGAATGTCTTTGACGAACACGCTCCGCGCGGCGACCCATGAAGGATAGTAGCCGATGATATATTTTCCGTTCGGCACCGGCATGGTGGTTGCCGTGGGAATGGGAGCGGGTGCGCAAGCGGAAAGGATAAGGCTGAATAGGATTACGACGATGAAGAATTTGGACTGGGATTTCAAGGATGGCTCCAGTGGGATGTTTATTCTACTTTTATGCTCTTTATGATTTCAATATACTCTTGATCCATAGTGTCAAAGTTCTCAGGTGTGGATTCAAGGATAAACCGTATTCCTGTTTGTTGATTGACAATATGAATTATGTAGCCCATGCTGTCACCTTTTTTGGTGTGAACAAGGACTTTCCAACCAACGCCATTGATTTCTGGAAGCAACTTCTTGTCGGGTGTTAGCGCGTCTAGTATCTCAATTACCATACCCAAATCTTCGACCGATTTCCTGATCAATTCATCGTAAGCTTTTGGGTCTGTTTTCTGAGATAATTCTTCAGTAATAATCGTCATCGTTGGATAGTAAGCCTGACCATTACCAAAGGAAATGGGCTGAGTTCTTGTAAAAGAAACAACATCCAAAGAACCCATCTCTTGGTACTTACTTGATTTTGAATCCCAATTCGCATTTGGCAGTTCGAATGATAAACCATTGCCAGTTATGTAAATTCTGTTTTCTACTTGCGAAAAAGGTTGTACCTGATTTGGTGAAAGTAGCTGACACCCTAGCGTGAAGAAGATCGCGAATATTGCGATGATAGTTGTTTTAGATTTCTTCATAGAACAAATTATACTCCCCGCGGATTCTGTTATTAGCAGGCTTTCCCTTGCTTTTCCCTTCGTGCTCTTTGTCTCCTTCGTGGTAAACATTTTCGGCTACAATAGCGCCTTCAATTATCATGTCACTCTGAAGGAGCGGTTTGTGCGACCGAAGAGTCTCGCTCACGCTGATAGAGATCCTTCGCTATCGCTCAGGATGACATACTTAAAGGGTTTTTGTATTATGGCATTGATCAGTTTGCAGGACGTGTCCATCGGCTTCGGAGGACCGCGCCTGCTGGAAGAAGTCAATTTACAGATCGAAAGCGGAGAATGGGTGGGCTTGCTCGGACGCAACGGCGCGGGCAAATCCACGCTCTTGAAGTTGATCGCTGGCGATATCGAACCGCACAGCGGAACCATCGCCCGTCAACAGAACATCCGCGTGGCGTATCTGCCGCAGGAAGTGCCGCAGAACCTGAGCGGACGCGTCGCCGAGATCATCGAAGGCGGCTTGGAGTCCGTGACCGGGGCGCTCGATAACGAACATCTCTGGCAGCGACAGCATCAGGTGGATAAGATCATCTCGCAGATGGAACTGGATGCCGATGCCCGCTTCGAAGTCCTTTCGGCAGGGATGAAGCGACGCGTCTATCTGGCGCGCGGCTTGGTGCGCAATCCAGACCTTTTACTGCTCGACGAGCCGACCAATCATCTCGATATCAACTCCATCGACTGGCTCGAAGATTTCCTCAAACGCTGGAACAAAACGCTGGTCTTCGTGACGCACGACCGCGTCTTCCTGCAGCGTCTCACCACGCGCATCGTGGAACTGGATCGCGGCAGGTTGTTCGATTGGAACTGCGATTATCCAACCTTTGTCAAGCGCAAAGAGGAAATGCTTTCTGCCGAACAGGCACAAAACGCCCTCTTCGACAAAAAGCTTGCACAAGAAGAAGTGTGGATCCGCAAAGGCATCGAAGCACGCCGCACCCGCAACGAGGGACGTGTCCGTGCCCTCAAGCGTCTGCGACAACTCCGCAGTGAACGACGCGAGCAATCTGGTAAAGTCCGCATGCAGATCGCTTCCGAGAACCGCTCCGGCAGGCTGGTCATCGAAGCCGAGAACATCAGCTTTTCATACGGCGAGCGAACGATCATCAAGAATTTCACTACGACCATCCAACGCGGCGACAAGGTCGGCATCGTGGGTGCGAACGGTTCGGGCAAGACCACGCTGCTGCGTCTGCTCATGGGCGAGTTGCCGCCGTCCACGGGCGTAGTAGAACACGGCGTAAATGTCGAGATGGCGTATTTCGATCAACTGCGCGCACAGCTCGACGAGTCCAAGTCCGTGCTCGATAATGTCGGTCAGGGGCGCGACACCATCACGATCAACGGCAAGGCGCGCAACCTGATGGGCTATCTCGAAGATTTCCTCTTCACGCGCGACCGTGTCCGTGCGCCGATCAGTGCGCTTTCGGGCGGTGAGCGCAATCGCCTGCTGCTGGCGCGTCTCTTCACCCAGCCCGCCAACCTGCTCATCCTCGACGAGCCCACGAACGACCTCGATCTCGAAACGCTCGAAGTGCTCGAAGACCTTCTGCTCGACTACGAAGGGACGCTGCTGCTCGTCAGCCACGACCGCGCCTTCCTCAATAACATCGTCACCAGTACCTACATTTTGGATGATGGCAACGTCACCGAATACATCGGCGGATACGACGACTGGCGCTCCTCCGTACGGACACCCCTTGCGAGCGTCCCCGCCTCCTCATCTAAGCCGAAACCTGCCTCCGTTACCCCAGCCGTTTCCCCCGCTGACGTCAAGTCCGCTCCGCGCAAGTTGAGCTACAACGAAAAGCGCGAGCTGGAAGAATTACCCAAGAAGATCGAATCCCTCGAAACCGAGCACCACGACCTCCACCAAAAAATGGAAGACCCCGCCTTCTATCAACAACCGGGCGAGGTCATCACGGATGCAGTTAATCGTTTACAGGAAATTCAAGACGAGTTATCCCGTCTCTATCAGCGGTGGGGGGAGTTGGAACTCTAGTTCCCAAGTTAGCAAGTTGGAAGGTTTGAAGGTTTTAACCTGCCAACTTTCCAACCTTCAAACTTTCAAACCGTTCTATTCTTCATCATCCACAACGACCGGCGGTGGGTTGCCCAAGGGATATGCCCAGGCGCCGGTTTCGTGCATCATCTCGGCAACATCGTATGGCTTGAGGATGGTTTCGATCTGTTGTGATTCGATAAATTCAAAGATCTGTGTGTGATTGGGCTTTTCTTTCTTGAAACTCTTCTGCACGTGGTTTAAAAAATATTTGGCGCTTTCTTCGGAGATCTGAAAACGGGAGGCGATCTTTTGATATGGTTTGAGCTTATCCATCAGGTTGTTTACGCCAAACTTTCCAGACAGCGCTTTGCCAGCGTGGATGCCACATCCATGCGGTATTCGGCGGATGCCCATTCGTCGTTGGCTTCGTGGTAGGCGTTCTTGGCGGCGGTGTCCACGCCTTCGGCTTCGGTGCCATCCATTGCCAGCATGGGACTCTTGCCATAGCTACCCAGTGCGAGACGCGTGCGACCGGAATTCCACTGAGCCAACGCGGCGCAGACAATGGGTTTATCAGCAGGGGTCTTGGAAACATACTCGAAAGCGAGTTTCACATTGACCGGAATAACAACCTTCGTGATGAGCTTTCCACGCACCTGATTGCGCAACGGAAGCAAATCACCGATATTGGTGGTCTCTTCTGATGACTGTTTACTGCTCACTGTGATCTTTGCATCTAATGCCAGCAACACACTCGCAAACGTAGAGCGACCGTCCGCGGCGATGAGCGTGCCAGCTACTGTGGCTGTGTTGCGAATGTTGAGCGGTGCTTCGAGTTTCAGTGCAGTCTTCAACGCAGGCGGGCAAAACTCTGATTCCAGTAGGGCTTGCAGCGTGAGGGTGGCGCCGAGTTCGAGATTGTTGCCGTTCTTTTTGACGGTGTCCAAGCCGAGGGCTTGTAAGTCCACGACTTCAACGGAATCAGATGTCGGCTTGGAGAGAAGCGTGCCGCCTCCGAGGGGCAGGATGTTCGGTTGGGTCAGAAGCGTCAGAGCTTCGTCCAATGTTTGGGGTCGATGATAGGCAGTGATCATATTTGAGAGCCTCCGTGGGGATTGGCTGTATTATACAGCCTATGAAAGGAAACGTCCCGCAGGTTTGTTCTGGGAACTTGGGATTCCGAGGAAACCTGCGGGACGGTAAAAGGATTCTTTTACGGTATGGACTGTTCTATGTTGGGTGAGAGGTATTCCTGCTGGAGCGCCTGTACCAGAATATCTACGATGCTTCCGTTGGTGTAATGCCCATGGAAGTGCCAGGCAGGCTGGATGTAGGTTTCACCTTGCGGCGCATCCAATAAATAGGGACTGTTGACGTAATATATCAGCTCGACTGAATCGATGACCATATCGGGCTGGGTGTAGTTATCGGCATTGCCATAGGGATCTGGTAGAACTTCGATCCGATCCGCCGTGAGCGGAAGTTCCATTGCCTTTCCCGTGGTTGGGTCGATGGCAGGACCGATATTGAACATACGGATGACCGGGTAGCCTGCGTACACCTCCTCTGGGATGAGCAGCCCTTCGATCAACGTCTCGGTGTTTTCGGGGAAATAGTTGCTATCGGGATATCCGCCAGTGGACACCATTTGGACGTATGTGGTGCCTTCGCTGGTAAAGAGTACCAGATCTTCTCCGTTGACCTGTGTCATCTTCTGCGTGCCGCGCAGCACCTGGTATTGCAGATCAGGATAGAGCACTTCGAATTTTTCAACGGTTAAGGAAGGCAGTCCATTTTCATCGAAGTGGATGGCACCCCAAATGGTGATCGGCATATTGTCCACTTCTTGCAGGGGCTCAAGGTTCTCGCCTTTCAATTCGTAATATGCTTGATCCTTTTCGGCTGCGAATGTATATTCGGTTCGTCGTCTGCCATCGGGCTTTTCGTAGATATTCACCATGACCGTGCCTCGCTCGCCATCCAGGCGGGTGGGACCGGGTACACCCGGGATGACAAGATATTGACCGACGAATATGCTTGTGTCTGATAAATAATTCACATCCACGATCTCGTCCACGGAGACATTGTAGGTCGCCGCGATCTGACCGAGCGTGTCGCCTTCCTGAACCTTATGTGTCAGGAAACCGGCGAGTTCTGCTGGGCTATACCCTTCGCTCACGGATGTTGCAGTCGGGAAGGGGATGGGCGTACCGCTCAGGTTGAGCGGGTAGAAACTGATTCCGCCTCCACCGCCTCCGCCGCCCATTTGATTGATATCGGGAATGAACGTGATCCTGCGCCAATCCAGTTTGCCGTTTACCAGCGCGCCCTCGATGGCGATCTGCGATATAGTGGGATCAGTATTGAGCGGTAGGTCTGTGGGAGCATCGAGAATTGGATATTGACCATCCGGGCTATTGAGAATGAACTGGTCGCCCTCACGTTTCACGCTGCCACTGCCATACAGTAGCGCAGTACTCTTTTTCCACGTTTCGACATTGAATTTGCGAATGGCGCCATCCAGGACGAACTGACCGGTCGCTTCCACCGGAGTATAGAACTCCAGTGCTTCCATGCCTGCCGTGTTGCCAGTGACAGACACATTGTCGATGAAGACGATGGCTGGTTTGCTGGGGTCCACGGGTTGACTGGAGGATATATTTCCATAAAGGGTGATCGTTTGGTTATCGGGATATTCACGGTACCAATATTGCGGAGGGATATAGTCAGGGTTAGGTCCGCTGGAGCCGGTCTCGATCTTGCCGGCGGGCAGGCTGTCATCGAGCAGACGCTGCAATGCCTCTTCTGCACTGACGATCCCATAGGTGCCGACTGGCGCCGGATCGAAATTCAGCATCGTTGCCACCACGGTCAGAACGTTCCCGTTCTCATCAAGCGTGATGTGCATGGATCGCTGGGACAAACTTTCGAACTGCATCGACAAACCATCGGGCGAGATCTGGTTCAAGGAATAGCCGCCGAGCAGATCGTCTTGTTCGACCGAATAGCTAAAGTCCAATCCGTGGCTGGTTAAGAATTCGCGGATAGTAGTTTCGGCGTTCCCGTTCTCGAAACCGTTGTAAGTGCGTGAACTTGTCACCATGTCAGCAGTGTAGCTGTAGTGATTCAAGCCAAAGACCTCCAGACGCTGCTTCCCGTCTGTGATCATGAAGCCGGTCTGCTGTGAATATTGTTGTTCCACGGTGTATACATCGCCAGTTATGCCGAATTGGTTTGCCAGGTTTTGCGCATACTCCACACTGGCGGGCTCGGTAGCGAACAGAGTATATACGTTCGCCTCTGCTGGTGAACCGGGTAAAACAGTGTCCAAGGTCAGCTTTGCACCGCGGAAATCATAGCCGGGGCGGTTCGGGTCGGGCGTAGTATTCGAGGTTGTGTTCTCAGGCAATGGCGTGGATGGCTCACTGATCGAGGGTGTTGGCGCCGAGGCTGGTTGTGGCTTGGGAACCAGAATTCTCGATGGTCCAGATCAATGCCAAGCCTGTCACAACGACCAATGCGATCCAACCCAGCGAGGGCAAGATCGAACTGGTCGGAACCTTTAACCAAACGGTTTTCGGCTTATGAGCCGCTTTCAATTTGCGTTCGAGTTCATTCGCAAAGCGCGGCTCAAGATGAGTCTGCTCGGAGAGCGCGTTCAACTGTTCCGCGAAGTCGGCATCTTTAGGATTCATATTTGTAAATTTGTCGTTCATCGTTCCACCTCCAGTGCGTGGGAGGTCCGCTCGCGCAGATCTTGTACGCCGCGCGAGATGAGCATTTTGACCGCGGCTTCACTTTTGTTGAGCATGCGGCTGATCTCGATATTTGAGAGTCCGCCGAAGAAAGATAGGATAAGCGCTTCGGCTCGGTCGGGGGATATCAATCGAAGGGCGCGGGAAACAGTTTCCATTTGCAGGCGCTGACTCGCTTCCTTATCCGGAGTCAGACCCGGGCTTGGGATTTGAAGCGCCGCGTCCAACGGGAGCTCGTGCTTGTTCCCGCGAAAGTACATCAGTCTCTTCTTTGATGCAATTCCCATGATCCACGCCGCGAAGGAGCCGGTTCCGCGAAACGAGCGGATGCTCTCCACGGCTGCCATCCAGGTCTGGGAGGTGAGATCTTCTGCGTCTTTGACGTTGCCCGTGTGTACCAGATGATAGCGATACACACGCGTGGCATGACGTTGATAGAGTTCGGTGAAGGCATCCACATTGGCGATGGCTTCGCGTGCGAGTTGAGTTTCGTCCATGGGTGGGCTTTCTGTTTTTGTTGCCATGAGGGTAGTCATAGACCTCCTGTAGTTTGTGCGCACAGTAGTATGTTGCAGGAGGGGGAAAATGGTAACAGGGAAATTGTTGGGCACGATGGTTGGAGCAAGGCGGTGCTGTGCCCGTACGGACTCGGAAGGATCAATCGGGATAAATCTTCCACCCTAAATCTTCTAATTTGGACGTATCGAATTGTTCTTTCGGAACATCCATCAAAAGGACATTCCCTTCAGCGAAGAGTTCATTCGTTTCGGCATCGTAAATTCCTGCCCAAGCCTCTGCCGAACGCGATTTCGATCTACCTGCTTTGCCAATGATCTTGAGCTTTTTGCCGACGGGAACATTCTTGCGATATTTGACTTCCAGTTTTGCCGTGAACATGAAGCGCGGATTCATTGGGTCAGAACCCATATGGGTGCGGCTGGCGATCTCATCGATGAGTGAGCCAACGATACCGCCATGCAGTACGCCGGGATAGCCCTGAAAGTGTTCGGGCGCAATATAGCTGGTCTCCACTACGCCTGGCTCGGTTTCGTAGATATGAAGGTGAAGCCCTACGGGGTTCTCCAGTCCGCAGATAAAGCACATGTGTGAATTGGGTTGTTTGATTGGCATCCCGGCATTATATCTCTTGTAACCTACAGCGATGAAAGTGATATTTACGGAAAATCATTTTCAGGCTAAGATTGCTCTAATGAGAACTGGCAATTTCCACGGGTGCAAAACAATCATCATCGAAAACGAACACTTCCTGGTGGAGTGTCTCGCGGAGGCTGGACCACGTATTGTGCGCCTAATCCCTGCGTGGATGGGGGAAAATTTATTTGCGGAGACGCCCGATGTCACACGAACGACCCTTATGGGTGAGTTTCAATATTATGGCGGGCATCGCCTTTCGGTTGCCCCGGAGACGGCGGCTCAAAGTTATGTCCCTGACAATTCTGGTCTGATCTTCGAAGAGAGGACCAATGGTGTCCGTTTGCGCGGTGCAGTGGATGAGACATCAAATATTCGCAAGACGATGTCGATCCAACTGAGTTCGGCAGGTCCGTTCGTATTGGTGAAGCATGCCTTGGAGAATGTAGGCACTGAACCGGTACGCATCTCACCCTGGGCGATCACGATGATGCGCCCGGGCGGGGTAGGCATTCTGCCGCAGCCACAAGCCATGTTATCTGAAGTGGAAGGGATGCATCCCAACCGTCACTTTGCGATGTGGCCCTATTCGCGCTGGAATGATCGACGTCTGCGCCTGGGTGAAGAATTTGTTGCTATTAAAGCGGGCGCACCGCGCGAAGGCTTGAAGATCGGTTACTTCAATGCTGCCGGGTGGATGGGTTATCTTTTTGATGATGTCTTTTTTGTGAAGCGATTTGGCGTACGCAGCGACGAGCAATACCCCGATTTTGGCTGTAACTCTGAAGCCTTCAGTAATCACCGTGTCGTCGAATTGCAGAGCCTGGGTCCGATTACGGAACTGGCTCCGAAGAAATCTGTGATTCACACAGAGACATGGGAAGTATATAAGGAAAAGGAAATCCCGAAGGATAAATTTGGGGAGAGAACGATTCGAGAACGATTGAACAGCGGCGGCTCAGGCGGCTGGTCGATCTTTGGCAGACTGATCAATCCCGATAATAATTAGAACAATTGAGGTTGTTATTGTTTCGCAGGAACAATGTCCATATCGGACATGTATTCTGCATGCTCGATAGCGGTCAATGCTCCACCTTCACCCGCGATCGGGTCAACCAATTCGCTGCCATCGATATCCACACCGTTCAATATTTTGTCAGCAAGAACGACAGCGTTATTGATATCCGCATCCAGATTCTGCTCATCGGTAGAGCGCACAATACGAATGGCAAGATCGCGCAACTCAGGAGCCCAGGCTTCGATATTCTGAATACAAATTTCCACGTGCTTTGAATGAGTGATCACAGCTTCTGGTGCTTCTGGCACAGCCGCAGAATAGCTGGAATGATGGATCATTCCATCCAGATAACCAGCTTGATCGCCGTTGATGAGTAGACCATATCCATCACTGGGATCGCCAACCGTTCCATCCCCATTCCAATCGATGTAATTTTGCGGGTCATCTTTGCCGACGATCAGGTTGACGATCGCTTCTGCATTCGTCTTCATGGCTGCCCGGTCGCCTGAGGCATAGGCATCTGCCATGGCTTTTGTGGCTTGATCGATGAAATCTACATTCGTCTTTAATCCAACAATGACCGCGATCTGGTTCGGCGTTTCTGCCGTGCCAACCAGCAAATGACGGATATGTCCTAAGGAGCCCGTTATCAGACTGGCAGAATAGACCACATCTCTGGACGAATTCGGGCTGTCATCCGGCTTGGGTTCGACCGTGATCTCCAGGCGATCGTAGACGCCCAATAAATTTTGTCCATTGGGGTCAACATACGTCAGCGTGAATTGTCCGCTGTCATTTTGTGTCACGTTACCGATACTTCGGCTCAATTCGCTGTCATCGTCAATGAGCCAGGCTTCGTATTGATGGTTCTCCGGCGGCAGATCGAGTCCGGCGCTGATGGTCACCTGGTCCATTAATGCGGCGCCATTTTGGAAACGCAAAAGCCCCACAGGTTGTGGTCCGGTCACAGGAATGGCTTCCTGAGTGGACATGACCATTTCGTGGGTGGGTTCCACTTGTGCCACTACTGTTGGAGTTGCGTTCGTCTGTGCGCCGCGCAATTTTGGCAGTAATGTTGCGGCAGAGATTCCCATGGCGCTTAATCCAAGGATCGAGATACAAGCACAAGCCACAACCATAGCACCGATCCAAAGCGGACTGCGGCTCTTAGCGGGAGCGTTCGTCGTGGTGGTGGGTTGTTTGATAACGGAGACAGGTCTTGAGCTTCGAACGGGAGGCGGGGCAACCGTTTCCAATTCATTGCGCACGCCAATGGCATCGTAAAAATCTTCAGCGAGATCACGCGCGTTCTGGTAGCGATCTTCCGGATTCTTTTCAAGGGCTTTTGCGATCACTGCCTGAAGTTGTTCAGGGATGTTTTGAATGGGGGGTGGCAGCTCATTGATGTGTTTGTAAATTACAGCCAGTGTGCTGTCCCCTTCAAAGGGTGCGCGCCCGGCGAGCAATTCATACAGTACTACGCCCAAAGAATAAATATCGGTGCGGTGATCGACCTTTGAGCCCTGTGCCTGTTCAGGTGACATGTACGTAGGCGTGCCGCTGACCATACCGGTAGCAGTCTGTGAGGTGGAGTGGGCAATACGCACCAAGCCAAAATCTGTGATGATCGGGTCGATGTTTTTGGAGAGAGGGCGTTCCACTGTAAAATCGCCGCTGCGACTGTGCAGTAAAATATTGGCTGGTTTAATGTCTCGATGGATCACACCCTGTGTGTGGGCATAGTCCAAACCGGAGGCGAGCGCACCAAGTAAACGGCCAACCTTCACGTGCGATAATACTTCGCCTTTTTCATGTAGATTGCGCAGGTACGCTGCCAGCGAAACACCGCGCAAATATTCCATTACGATATAAGGATGTCCTTCATGGGTATCAAAATCGAGGATCTGCACAATATTTGGGTGACGAAGCCCTGCTACCACGCGTGCCTCACGCTGAAAACGAGCTTGCAGGTCCGCTGACTCTTCGATATAGCTGTGCATTACTTTTAACGGCAACTGGGCGGTCGAGTGTGAGATGCGTGCCTAAATACACCTCCGCCATACCCCCACGCGCCAGGAATTTCTCAATGCGAACTTTGCCAATCGTCTGACCGATCCACTCAGGCATGAAGAATATTATACATCCAATTTAGGTAGTTATAATCTAAATTTAGTTGCAATTTTAGGACAGAAAGGAAGTTTTTATGAAGACTGTTGTTATCGTTTCTGCCATTGCTGAATGGAACGGGGTAAAACCATTATTTCCCGATACAAGTGTCAAACATTTCCCTTATGGTGAATGCTTCGATGCCAGTGTGGGCAAATGGCATGTCACATTCTTTCATACGGGCTGGGGCAAGATCGCTTCGGCAAGTGCTATTCAATACATTATTGATCATCACAAGCCAGATCTTATGGTAAATCTTGGAACATGCGGTGGATTTGAAGGAGTCGTTCAACAAGGGGATGTGATCCTCGTCGAGCGGACGTTTGTCTACGATATCGTTGAGTTGATGGGAGATCTGGATATCACAACCTACTACGCCTCTTCCCTGGACCTGAGCTGGCTCATGGGACCTGAGCCTCATCCTACCCGACGCGGGACTCTCGCCTCCGCTGATAGCGATCTCGTACCCGAGAAGATGCCCTTTCTCCAATCCAAAGGCGCCATCGCCGCAGATTGGGAGTCGGGTGCGTTGGCGTGGGTTGCAAATAAGAACAACGCGCGTTTATTGATCTTGCGTGCGGTCAGTGACATTGTCAACGAACAGAGTGGCGAAGCCTACGACAATATTGAATTGTTCAACGAACGCTCCAAAATCATCATGAAACAACTTATTGAACAACTGCCTGATTGGCTGGATATTGTGCGGCTATAGAAGCAATTCCAACGCTGTTTCGTCATCACTCTGACTGTAGCGTGGGATCTCATAAAATCCCAGACGTTTATAAAAGTTCAATGCTTGCGATTGTGCCTCCGCATCGGTTTCGAGTTCGTACGCGTTTATATCCCTTGCTGCGCGCAAAGGATAATAATTCCTGCGTCATCTGGTAACCCAAACCTTTACTGCGGTACTCTTTCAAGAACCATAGACGTTTGAGCTCGCAGATTTCGTTATCCCACTTCTTGATGGCTCCGGTACCGATGATCTTATCTCCATCGAGCATCACGAGGAATGTACCATCGTCCTCAAAATAGGATTTCTGCACATCGTCCATTTCTGCCAGTACGCCTCTGGCATCATAATAAGCCATGGACTCTTCTAATGGGCGAGTATCGTTGAAAATCTCGTGGGCAACATAATAGATCAGCCACCTGGCAATTGTCACTTCTTCGGGTTGAATAGGGCGGATGTTTGTCATGGGTCTATTTTAACTTGTGAACGTTATAATTAATTTCCCATGAACCCTCCAACCGAAGAACAACTCCAAATCCAGAAGCAGAATTTTCGAAATGTGCAAATTGATGGAGTGGGTGTCAGTATTTCGAACATTTCTGCCCCTTTCCTGCCCGTTTTTCTCACACGTTTAGGCGCTACAAATTTTCAGGTGGGTTTGCTCACCTCCATGCCAGGCATGACCGGGCTCATCCTTGCCATCATCGTCGGCAGGTTCCTGCAAACACGCAAGAATATTGTTCCCTGGTACAGCCTCTCGCGTTTGTTCGTGATCCTGTGTTATGCCCTGACTGGCATTCTTACAATGCTTCTGGCAGAGAAATATGTCATTATCGCCACACTGGCGATCTGGGCGTTTGCCACTCTTCCGCAAACCGCATTGGCAGTTGCTTTTTCAGTGGTGATGAATGCCGTCGCCGGACCGGAAGGACGCTACGCCTTGTTAAGCCGACGCTGGTTCATTTTCGGGCTCACCGGCGTGATCGGAACCTTTATCGTGACTCGTGTGATCAACCTGCTGGAGTTTCCGGTCAATTATGCGATCATGTTCCTAGTGCTGTCATTCGGTGGATTTGTGAGCTTCTATTTCTCACGGAAGATCGTCGTACCTGACCAAGTGCCTCCGCCGATGAGTGAAACGCGCTCGTGGAAGCAATCGTTACATGACTATATTTCGCTAGTGAAGGCAAACCCTGCTTTCGCTTCTTTTGCTTCTAAGCGATTTGTCTATTATTCTGCCCTGGTGTTGACTCAGCCGATCATGCCCTTATTCTTTGTCCGCGAAGTAGATGCGAGCGATGCGCAGATCGGCACGATCACCATGACCATGACGATCGTGATGCTGGCTGGCTATTATCTCTGGCCCCTCGCATCTCGTCGCTGGGGTGGGCGTTTTGTCCTGCTGGCAACTACCTTTGGCATGATCTTATACCCTGCATTAACAGCAGCATTTCCTCATGTCAACTCCATTATCGTGTTTGCTGGGATCGCCGGATTTTTTCAGGGAGGACTGGATCTGGTCTTTTTCGATGAGCTGATGAAGACCGTCCCGGCAGAATATAGCGCCACATTTGTATCTCTGGCGCAATCCATGCAATATCTTTCCGCGGTCCTGGCGCCTTTGCTTGGTACCTGGATGGCAAACTATATTGGTCTTGGTGGTGCCCTGTGGTTGAGCGCAGGGCTGCGGCTGATCGGTTTCTTGCTTTTCCTAAAAAAGGATGTGCGTACATCACAAGTGCCAGTAGCCACCGCACAAAGTATGGATTAATGCCCAACGGGACGGCTCTCGCCGTCCCGTTGGTTTTCCATTGATTATCCCCTCTATTTATTTTTTGACCAGAACGAACGTCCCCGCATGTTCAGTAGTAAGGGTCTTGAATTTCCCTTTCTCAGAAGAGAGAAGTTTATACAGGTTATCACTGGTATCGTCGCTCAGGGCTTTGATGATCTCCGCCTCGTTGAGCGATTGGGTGATTTCCACCCATTTACTGCCATCCCAGAACAGGACCGCGAACTGACCCGATTTATCGGCTGGGAAATCAATTTCGATGCCAGACCCAGAGGGTAATTGGTCGAGGGCTTGTCCCTGATCTAACACGTTGATGTTCAACCCAGCCACGAATGTAACCCCAGTCGGGAGATCGCCCGGCAGGCTGTTCACATCTTCACTGGTGAGCATGGCTTGCTGGTCGCAGAGGTTATAAAAGATCACCTTGATACCATCCAGCATCAACTTTGTATTGCAATCCAGTTCAATGGTCTCTCCGCCGGTGACCGGGATGATGGATGTAGTAACCAGAGCAGGTGCTTCCACCTTAATGCGGACCGTAAAAGTGATCGGCTTTGCAGCATTGCCATGCGCATCGGTAGCTGTACAAGTGACCTTTGTTTCTCCTGGTTTGAAGAGACTGCCAGGTGCGGGAGTGCAGGTTGCTGTTCCATTCCCGTCAACGCTATCGGTGGTCGATGGAAGAGTGTAAGTGATTTGCTTGCTGCCAAAGGCGTTTTGAATGGATGCTTCAATATCTGCTTTGGGAGCGATCACAGGCGCCGTGGTGTCTTGAACGGTGACAGTAAAACTTCCGCTGCTGACGTTTTTTTGCGAGTCGGTTGCAGAACAGTTCACGGTGGTTGTGCCCAGGGCAAAGATATTGCCAGAAGCCACGGAGCAACTCACGGGAAGAACACCATCGACAACATCCGACGCAGTTGCGGAATACGTTACTGAGGCGCCCGCGGCAGCAGTAGCTTCCTGGGTGATATTGGCGGGTAGGGTAAGCGATGGCGCTGTTGTGTCTTGTACTATAACCGTAAAGCTTCCAGTACCAGTGTTCCCGGCATTATCCGCTGCAGAACAATTGACTGTAGTTGTGCCAACAGCAAATGTACTGCCTGATACGGGTGAGCAGCTTACCGGAACAGAGCCACTCACAAGATCAGACGCAGAAGCAGAATAGGTGGCGACTACACCGGCAGGACTGGTTGCTTCCAGGGTGATGTTCGCGGGCAGGCTGATGGATGGAGCGGTTGTATCTTGCACAGTGACGTTAAAGCTTGCGTTGGCAGTGTTACCAGAATCATCTACAGCGGAGCAATTGACTGTTGTCGTGCCAAATGCGAATGTATTGCCTGAGGCAGGGGCACAACTTATTATGACGGATGCATCCACGAGATCCGATGCAGAAGCGGAATACGTCACATTCGCCCCGGCAGCGCTGGTAGCTTCCATAGACATATCCGCTGGTAGGTTAAGTGTGGGTGCGGTCGTATCCTGTACGGTGACTGTAAAGGTGGTTGGTGTGGCAGAATTACCGTGTGCATCGGTCGCATTGCATGTGACAGTGTTCACGCTCAGTGCAAACGTTGAGCCGGATGCCGGTGAACAAGTGGCTGTTCCGACGCCATCTACCACATCTGATGTAGAGGGCGATGTGTATGAGACAGCGGCGCCCGCGGTGCTGGTCGCTTCAACGGTGAGATTCGTATGTGCCGCGATCACGGGCGGGGTTGTGTCTCGTACTGTGATCGTGAAACTGCCATTGGCAGTGTTCCCACGCGTATCTGTGGATGAACAATTAACCGTTGTGGTGCCGATCGGGTATGTGAGGTTCGATAATGGCGCACACGTTACGGGCCGGTTGCCGTTGACAAGGTCAGTCGCTGTGACTGTATACGTGACAACTCTGCCAGAAGGACCGGTAGCTTCCACAGTGATGTTGGCTGGGAGATTTTAATGTGGGCGGTGTAGTATCCCTGACCGTTATGGTGAAACTACCTGTAGAAAAATTAACGCGCGAATCGAATGACCAACAGTTTACAGTAGTTGTTCCAATAGAGAAGGTAGACCCTGTACCAGGGAAACATGTCACAGTACGCGGACCATCCACCAGGTCGATCGCTGTGGCAGTGAAGGTGACAGCCCGCCCGTTGGAACCTGTCGCTTCGGCTGTAATATTCGCCGGAAGCGACAGTACAGGACCCGCCGTGTCACGGACTCTCACCGTGAAAGAGTCGCTCATGACAACGCCCCATGAGTTAGTCACCGAACAAATAACGGTGGTGGTAGCAATAGGAAAAAGACTGCCCGATGCGTGGTTGCATACCGGTGTTGGATCAGGGTTGTCTTCCGCATCGCTGGCGGTGATCGAGAAGGTCACAACACTGCCGGATGAGCTTGTTGCTTCTACCGTTATGTCATTGGGGACATTCAATGTGGGAGGCTGTATTTGGATAGGTGGGACCATAGGTGCTGGCATTTCCACCGGTGCCATAGGATGGTGCAGAAATGATGGTCACGTTTCCGTTTACGATCTCAATGCCATAACGTTCATTTTCAGCGAAATATCCGCCGTTGATGGTGACATTGGCGCCACCAGCAGGTCCCTGAATGTAAACACCAGAGCCTACGCTATTATTGTTACCCGGCGGATTCGTGCCATTACCGACAGCGTCGGTGCCGCCTGTAACGTTATTAAGATTGACGGTGTTGGCGTTGGAAATATAAATGCCGTTCAGGTCATTTCCGTACGCGCTGACGTTTGTGAGCGTAACAGTGGAAGCGCTTAATGTTGCGCCGTTGTAATTGGTGTTATTTCCGTTCCCTTCGGCATCGGTGAAAGTGATTGGGTTGGCTGCCGTTCCTGTAATGGTGATCGAACCGGATGACGTTTGAGCGTTGAAGCCGCGGTTTGTATCTCCGCCAGTGCTATCGCCATCGAATGTACTTCCATTTTGAACGGTGATATTGCCAGAATTGGATACAAGATTGGCTGTGTAATTATTTCCTGCTTGTTGAGCAACATCTACATTGCTCAGAAGAATACTGCCGCTGGTCGTATAAACGGTCACGGCATTTGTAGATGAAACCCCACTAAAAGAAAAATTGTTCAGCGTGATGTTTCCGATCCATGGGCTGGCTGAGGTACCGATCGTAAGCGAGTTGGTCCCGAAATTAGTCTGCCCGGTGAACGTCGCATTGACGCCATTCTGACCATTCCAACCGCCCTGTAAGACGAGATTATTATCCCTGAGTTGATTGAAATCAGCTGTCCCTAAGCTCGTTGTAGTCAGAGAGAATGATGCGCCAGGATTCGATGTGAAATAGATGACACCTGCCTGATCGTAGGCGTTGGTGTTGGAGATCATGTTGTTGATGAGGAGATTAATGGATGCAAAGTTCGTGGTGCACCCGGCGCCTCCAGGTAACACATTTAGCGGACACCACATTGGATCTGTTTCAAGAATGATGGTGAGTGCTTCCTCCGTTGCCAATGGGAGTGAATTCCCGTTTTCATCTAGAACAACGATCTCTGTATTTTCCGGTACTTGGGAGAACGGACCGGAAGCGTTCGCTTCTGACTCAGCCGGTAGCTGATCGCCATTCGTGGGAGTTTCATCTCCGGTCGGAGTCTCCGTGGTAATGGGTGCAGACGGCTCTTCACTTGGTGTGGGAGTTTCCTCAAGTGGTGGTTCGGTCGGCTCAGCAGTTGCTGGGGGCGGAACGGTGTCATCAGCCAAGACAGTATTTACGTTCAACAGGCTGATGCTGGCGATCAATAAAAATGAAAGAAAAGATCGCGCAAATAAATATTTGGACATACTTGCCTCCTGTTGCTTTGCAAGGTTGTTAAGGTGCAGGCATGACGCCTAACGATTTTGACAGTTACTTTTTCTTACTTAGGCAAAAGGTTACAGTTTTATTGCTTTTGCGTGTAGAAAAATACTGGAATTAAAAAAAACAGCACCATAGATTTATAGCTATGGTGCTGTGATTTTGGAGAAACCAAATCCTATTTTGAAACTGTCAATGTCAATGTGACTGCTTCAGGAGCAACAACAACCGATTTGATCGTACTGTTGGGGTTTTTATTGATAATCTTGGCGATGCGATTGGCAATGGTCTCATTCCAGTGGTCAACGCGGTTCTGCTCCAGTGGTTTGCCGTCCAGTTGGGCATTCGAGATGGTGCTGGTGAGTTGACCGTTGCTCACTCCCAGATCCAGCCGGAAACTAAGCGTGTCTGCTTTGCTGGCGTCATTGAGGCGTTCGCGCGTTCCCGAGACCAGCACATAGCCGGGTTGCAAAGAAACGGTCAGGTCCTTGATCAGCGGGTCCGTGATCGCAGAAGAGATCACTTCCTGTAGTTGTTGCTGGGTGATCGACGCCACTACATCCAGTGTGCCGTCATTGTTACGCGAGATGTTCGCCTTGCAGGCACTCAGCAGAAAAACAAATAGTAATGCTACGATAGAAAGCTTTTTCGATACACTGTTCATATCATCCTCCAAAGATTTTTCCCCATTATGGTGTGAGGCTGTAATTGGAGAATGAAATCCGTGTAAAAGAGTTGTAAACCCTTTTCCTTATTTTCTTGGCGTCTTGGTCGGTGGTTTGTTGGGATTTGACTCTTTTGTAGGCGGCTTGCCCGCAGGTTTTTGTGTTGGATTGATGGTCGTGCCAGAGCCAGGGACAGCTGTTCCATTCCCTGAATCGGATGCCGAAGTGGGCATTGCTGTGGGAGTTTCGGTAGCAGGGAAGGTGGCAGGATCATATGCCAGCAGGGATAGATCCGCCATCGAATAGGCGTACCCGTACAAACTCGACATGCCGCATTCGCCAGCGACAGCATCGATGCTTTTGTCGTTATTGGTGTCGATGCCATTGAGCAGTTGATCAGCCAGTTGCACGGAATCAAGGATCGGCTGGGAAAGATCCGTGCCTGAAGGCGAGGTGGAAATGATCGTTGCAAGGTCTTGAAGCTGTGTAGCCCAATCACTCAGATTTTGGGCACAGATCAATACTTCAGCTCCGTGCTTGCTCATATGAACTGTCGCGCGGTTGGACTTGACCGTCAGATCTGCATAGGTGGCAACAGCTTGTATATAGCCAGCTTTCTTTCCATTTGGGAGCGAGCCAAAGCCATCACTGGGGTCATTGGTTTTTTGGTCGCCGTTCCAGTCTTGGCGATTTTCGCTTTGATCGCCAGCCAGGATGTTTAAGATTCGCCTCCACATTTTGTCGTGCTCCATTTTCGTTGCCTTTTTGATAGGCGCTTTGCATAGCCCTGGCGGATTGATCGATCAGTCCTATATTGTTGCTGAGTCCCTGGATCAAAGCAATGTTTTTCGGCGCGTCTTTGGAGAAGACAAGCATTTGACGCAGATAGGACAACCCTTCGGCGGGATAAATGGCGGCATACGCGACTACATCCGATTGTTTTTTATCAGTGTCTGAATTGAGTTCCACCGTGATGACCACTTGATCATACGCGGATAATAGATTCAAACCTTTCTCATCCTGAAGGATCAGTTCGCCTTTGCCGCCCTCCACATTCAGAATGCCGATGCTTCGCCAAACCCCGGCTCCCGTCAGCCAGACTTCATAGTGACTACCTTCGGGCGGAGCGGGTATATCCAGCGCAGAGAAGGATGCCTGATCGAGAATGGCTGCATTATCCTGAAAGTGAAGCACACCCAGTGCAATCGGCACAGGTGTAGACGTAGGCGTGAAGGTGTTCGTTATGGTTGCGGTAGGCGCCAAAGACTGCGTGACAGAGGGTGTTGCTGTTGGAGCCACAGGGAGAAGCGCTCCTTTGAAAGCAAAGAATCCGCTCAGTAGAACGATAACAGCGCCAGCCAATAGTGCGGGCATTCTCCATTTTCTGCCAGGCTTGGTTACGTCTTTATAACCAATCGTCGTAATGTGTGTGGTTGGACCGGAATCGAGATTCATAACCGTGTCGGAACTCGTGAGTACCTTGATGCAGGCTTCAAACTCTCTGGCAAGATCATTGGCGGTCTGGTAACGATCTTCCGGGCGTTTTGCCAGAGCACGATTTAACACATGTTGTAATTCGAATGGAACACCGGGCACAGGTGGAGGCGGCTCGGTCACCTGCTTCAGGATGATTGCCATTGTGGTCTCGCCATCGAAGGGAACGTGACCGGTGAGCAATTCATACAGAACGATGCCGAGCGAATAGATATCGGTGCGTTCGTCGGTGGGTTCGCCGCGCGCCTGTTCGGGACTCATATACGCTGGTGTACCGGCGATGACTCCCGTTGTCGTTTGGCGGCTGGAATTGAGAAAGCGGACCAAGCCGAAGTCGGTGAGGATGGGTTCGAAATCCCCCGGAAGCGGTTTGCCCGCCATGACTTTCTCGGTGCGGGATGTGAGCAGGATGTTGCCCGGTTTGACGTCCCGATGGATCACGCCGCTCTCATGGGCATATTGGAGCGCATGTGCTACCTGCGTGATGATGCGGCTGATGATGGGAAGTTCCAGGCGTCCGTTCTTTCCGTGGAGTACATGCAGATATCGGGAAAGGGAAACCCCCGGAACGTATTCCATCACCAGATAGGGGCGGCTCTCAATGGAGTCAAAATCGAAAACTTGAACGATGTTGGAATGGCGCAGTTTTGCTACAACGCGAGCTTCCCGCTGGAAGCGTTCCAGCAGGTCGGGGTCATCCTCATATTGATTGCGAAGGATCTTGACAGCTACTTCACGTTGGAGTGCAACATGCTCGCCTAAATAGACTTCTGCAATACCGCCACGAGCTAGCAGGGAGTCGATGCGCACCTTTCCGAGCATTTTCCCAAGCCAATCACTCATATTTTAGATTATACCCATCGAGTGGATTGTTGGGGGAGGGTAGCGTGCCTGGCAATGGATTAATAATGATTAATGCAACTTTCATGGTTTTGTCTGTAATGAGATTGCCGTGCAGAATAATTAAGAGAATTTTACTCCAAGAAATTCCTGTTTTCCCACTCGTTTTCAGAGAAGTAACACCCATATTTCCTACACGTTAAAACCCATGAACGGAATAAGCCCCAGGCGGGTTTATTTCTCAGCCCTGCATCGATCTTTCCTTAGCTTGAAACCGGAATAAGAAATGGAGATAAAGATGAAGATCACTTCTCTTGAGAGTTTATTGGTCGATGAATTAAAGGATATCTATAGCGCCGAAAATCAATTGATCAAGGCGATGCCCAGAATCATCAAAACTGCCGACTCGAAAGACCTGCGCACCACGCTGGAACAACACTTACAGGAGACTGAAAGGCATGTGCAGCGGCTGGAAGAGATCTGCCGTAAGCTCGAAACCAGCCCCAAAGGTAAAAAATGTACCGGCATGGAAGGTTTGATCGAGGAAGCCGTGGAACTGCTTAAAAGTGAAGGCGATAATGAATCGCTGGAAGCCGGGTTGATCGGAGCGGCGCAGCGCATCGAACATTACGAGATCGCTGCCTATGGGACGGCGCGCGCTCATGCCCGTCAATTAGGATTTGTGGAAGCGGTCAAACTGCTCAGCGAAACGTTGGAAGAGGAAAAGCTGGCGGATAAGAAACTGACCAAAGTCGCTGAGAACGGGGTCAACGTGCAGGCAGCCATGACAGCAGGAGATCGTCTGGAAAGTTTGTAGAAAGGGACTAATCCGTGCCCGTTCGGCACGGCGCCGTAGATCTGAATTCTATCAATACCCTGTAACTTCGAATATTCCCACGAAATGGTTCGTGGGAATATTTTGTCATATAATTTGTCCATCACACCAAAAAGGGGACATCCCCAATGCCCGAACCCCGCAAACTCCGCGTATTTCTAAGTTGTGGCATACATGATAAGCCAACAGTTCATGTCTTGTATCGACGCCTGAAAGGTGAAGGTTGGATTACTCCTTGGTTAGATGATGAGGACCTTTTGCCAGGACAAGACCTTGAATTGGAGATTGAGAATGAATTAGAAGCTGTAGACATAGCATTGGTATGTGTATCTAAGCAATCTTTGAATGAGGAGGGCTATTTTCAAAAGGAAATCGATTCTATAGCCGAAGCGGCACGTAAAAAACCAAAGGATACAGTTTTTATAATACCAATTCTTTTGGACTATTGTGAATTACCACGATCACTACGCCCCTGGCTCCCCGTTGATTTTTATCCGAATGAGGATAGAGATACAGCTTATCAGCTTATACTTAAAAGCTTGGAGGTGAAACATGGGTTTGTAACAGGTAAAACGGCAAAAAGTCCATCAAAATATTGGGTTTCTACGATTGAATCAAAAGTTATCGATGATCTTGATGACTTAACTTTTGGTGGATTTACCTTTGTTAAGATCCCAAAAGGTAAATTTAAAATGGGAAGCAGAGTTCTCTAATGATTTGGCGCGAAAAGATGAATATCCTCAACGGCGTTATTACATCCCTTATAATTACTGGATTACGCGCTTCCCTATCTCCAATGACCAATTCAGTGAGTATGAAGTTACTACTGGACACACCGATTCTCTGCCGAAGGATTGGAAGAGGAGGTTGGGGCAGCCTGTAGTGAATGTTTCTTGGCATGAAGTGGTGGAATACACAAAGTGGCTAAACATTATTTTTAAGAAAGAAATACCAGATGGGCTTGTTTTTCGCCTTCCGACCGAAGCAGAATGGGAGAGAGCATCCAGAGGGGAAGATGGTGCAGAGTTCCCTTGGGGAAATGCGAATTTAGATGAATTCCTTAACGGTGGAAGTCCAGAATTAATGGCACGTTTGATGAGAAAAATTGAGCTTGATGAAGGGAAGAGTTCAAATAACTTTGCTGAATTCAATGCTAGTTTTTCAAGAAAAAATTCTTCTGGAATTGAAAATGATTCAGAAAAGGCAGCGCTTGATTGGATGAAGATGAAATTAGCCGAACTTCGTACAAGCATGGAATTGGCGGATGTTGGCATATTTTCCCCCGTTACAGATAGTACACATGATATTGCAGATATGATGGGGGCTGTTTGGGAATGGACTCAAAGTTTATACAAGCTTTATCCTTATGAAACGAATGACGGAAGAGAAAATCTGGAGGCATCAGGTGAGAGAGTGATTAGAGGCTACTTTTCGCCAAATAATGAAAGATTTACCGTGCGTTCTGCAAAACGTGTGTGTGCACCACCAGATGTAAAAGGAAAGTACCTTGATTTTAGAATAGTTATTGCCCCTCCGGTCTCATAGATTTTCTGTCGGTTTCCTCGCAAACAAATACGCCCTCCTCGTCGCCACCTCCACATCGGGATTGGGTTCTCTGATCAGAGTTTCCTCCAATTCAAAGCCAGCCTCCATTAACCATTTCTCCATCTCTTCCGGCAGATAAAACGCAAAATCCACATTGACTGGTTTCTCCCACCAGGTATCTAAGTGTTCAACTTCACTTCCAATATGAAACGTGACTAGCAGCACGCCGCCCGGTTTGAGCACACGTTTCATTTCACGCAAAGCATCGACAACTCGTTCGCGTGGGATGTGAATGATGCAGTAGAAGGCGGCGATCCCGCCCCAGGAATTGTCTGCGTCGGGCAGGGAGAGCATGTCGCCCTGATGAAATGGGATCTCGGGATTCAGCCGTTGGGCTTCGGCGATCATACGCGGGGATAGGTCCACGCCGAGCGTATCCACTCCTTGACGATGCAGATAGCGCGCGATCTGACCCGGTCCGCAGCCGAGATCGCAAATGGGACCGAGAGTCCCAACCTCACGGGCTAAGCGGTCGAGACAATCACGGTCGAAGGGCTTGTCGTCCATTTCATCTTTGAAGCGTTCGGCGTATTCTTCCGCGACTTGGTCATAGCTGTTTTGGGTATTCAGGATTTTGTCGTTCATAATTCCTCAAAAATGATATGTCACCCTGAGCGATAGCGAAGGGTCTCTACCATTGCATAGGAGTTTTCATGACGTGGTAGGGATTCTTCGCTCCGCTCAGAATGACATGGCAATCAAAAGGGCGACCATTGAGGTCGCCCTTCATATTATTTACCTAGTCTCGCGCGTTCTTCTGCGACCACGCTGTCTTCCAACTTCTTGAACAGCGGACCGGGTTGATTTAGTTTTTGCCCGGGTTTCAGTTCGCTGGGTTTCCACGCTTCGACTGCGGCTCCGCCTTTGCTCAGCGCGATGGGCTTGTATCGCAACACCTTGTGTGTACCCAACGAGTCGTTCACTTCTTCGATGTACTGCTCGCCGAAGAGCGGAGTCTCATATGCGAAGAATCCATGCAGGCGCTCGGAAGTGAACGGCAGGAACGGTGAGAACATTACCTTGAGCGAGTCGATGGCTTTGAGAGCGGTGAAGACGGTCAGGGCAGCGGAGTCTCTGTCCGTTTTGATGGCGCTCCATGGTGCGTTGACGTCGAGATATTGATTGACCGCGGTGGCAAGCTTCATCGCTTCGCCCAACGCCGAACGCAGGCGCACAGCTTCAAGTTCTGCGCCAACAGTGGCGAATCCATTTTCGATAACGGCGAGCAGGTTCCGGTCCACGTCACGAAGCGTGCTTTCGTCGATGGCTGGGACATGTCCTTCCCAGTGTTTGTAGCAGAATGCCAGCACACGATTCGCCAGATTGCCCCACGTCGCCACCAGTTCATTGTTGTTGCGTGCCACGAACTCAGCCCAGTCCCAATCGCTGTCCTTGTTCTCAGGCATATTGACCGTCAGATAATAACGAAGCGCGTCGGGATCATAACGCGTCAGAGCATCGCGCCCCCAGACCGCCCAGTTGCGCGAACCGCTGATCTTCTGCCCTTCAAGGTTCATGAACTGATTGGCAGGCACATCATATGGAAGCGTGAGCGGGATCGCCTCACCGGCGAAGATCTCCATGAACGCGCTGCCTGCCCCCATAAGTTCGGCGGGCCACTGCGACGTGTGGAAGAAGATGTTGTCCTTGCCGATAAAATGGAATTGCTTCGCGGCAGGATTCGCCCACCATTCACGCCACGCATCTTTCTCAGCTGATAGCTGACTCCACTCAATAGGCGCGGAGAGGTAGCCGATCACGGCTTCGAACCAAACGTACAGGCACTTGCCGTCCCAGCCTTCGACCGGCACCGGGATGCCCCAGTCGAGGTCGCGCGTGATGGAGCGCGGCTTGAGCCCTTCGCTTTCGATCTTGCGCAGCGACTCACCGATGACAGTATCGCGCATGTGCGGCGTGCGGGCTTCGAGGAACTTCTTGACTTCCGGTTCCAGCTTGGAGAGGTCGAGATAGAAGTGTTCGGTCTCGCGCAATTCGAGCGCACCGTCGCCGGTCTTGGCGCGTGGATTGATCAACTTCTCGGGTTCGAGCACGTTACCGCAGCGGTCACACTGATCGGAGCGGGCGCCTTCGAATCCGCAGATGTAGCAGGTCCCTTCCACATAGCGGTCAGGCAGGAACTTCTTGGCAGTGGGGGAATACCACTGCTTGCTGAACTGCTTGAACATAAAGCCATTCTTTTGCAAGGCAAGGAAAATGGCTTGCGAGACCCTGAAATGGTTCTCGGTATGGGTGGTTGTGAACAGATCGTACGTGATGCCAAAGCCCTTGAACAGATCGAGGAAACCGTCGTGGTATTTCTTGTACACTTCCTCGACGGACACCCCTTCCTTGTCCGCGGCGATGACGACGGGAGTCCCGTGCGAATCGGTGCCGCTGACGACGAGCACGTTGTTCCCTTTCAGGCGGTGGAAACGAGCCACAATGTCACCAGGTAAATGTGAACCGGTGATGTTGCCGACATGGATCTCGGCGTTGGCATAGGGCCAGGCAATGGCAATTAAGATGTTTTCAGGCATTCTGTCTCCTTCGGAGAGCTTTCAGCAATTGGCTGTTAGCGTTTAGTTTTTGGGATAAGCGGTTTGGATAAGCTAATTGCTGATCGCTAATAGCTAACCGCTACTATACAAACAAAAAGGCTGTCCTAACCATGGACAGCCCGTTATTTAAAGGGAGAACGAACCTAACGTGCTATCCAGCCGCGACAATTCATGGACATGGGTCGCATGGCCATGGTCATTGTCACCATTAGGAAAGCAGGTTTCGCGTTCATGGGCGCTATTGTACTACAAGATTTTTATCCTATCTACAAAAAACTCCCCTCTCACGCGGAGAGGGGAGTTGGGTTTCTGCCTCAGGACAGTTTCCTATTGCAGACATTCGTCTAATAGTTGACTGCACTTGATCCAGGATAATCTGTCCATCATTCAGGCAGGTCGCCCTATTCACTTTTTACTGACAGTTTACATCCATTGTAGTCTCACAATCCGACGCCGAGGAGATGGCGTCGCCTTGTCCATGCTTCCACCTGTCAGTTGCAACCGTTCGTCACTTTCATGGACTTAAAGTGACACCCACAGTGTACTAACTTGGCCGAGGCGCGTCTATGCGGATTTTCCCGCCACGCCTATAGTTTCTTCCTACCAGTGGTAGAAGATTTCCCTATAAGTAGAAAACAAAACAGGACAGGGTACGGCCTGTCCTGTTCAAAGTCGGTGAAGTTAATTCAACAGATCTTTCAATTTATTGAAGGGCGAGTCATCACTCTCTTGACTGTGCCCGCAATCCTTCACGTTCAGATCCTGTCCGCACTCGATGCACAACCCCTTGCACTCGGGGTCATGGATCGGGTTGATGGGCACTTCGAGTAGGGCGTATTCTCGTAGTAGTGGAGCCAGGTCAATGTGCGCGTCGTCTGGCAGCAGGAGCCCAGACTCGCTCACATTCTTCTTTTGAAAGGCATACAGCTCCGTGATCTCCCACGTGAGCGGATGCCAGAACTCGCGCAGACAACGCACGCACTCCAGCTTGGTTTCAGCAGAGAATTTTCCCTGCACCACCAGTCCCTGTGGGGTACGTCCAATAGTGACCGAGCCGACGAAATTTCGCAGCTCGAGATCTTCGAGCTTGACCTTTGGTAGATCAAACGGGATTTCCGTTGCGAATCCGGCTTCTTCATGAACAATGAAGCCGACATTGATCCGAAATGGTTTTCGCAGATTAGGCATGGAATTTATCCTTTGGAGTCAAGGATCTCGCTCCTTACTTAACTTCGCCAGCAAGCTGGCTGACTCCAAAATCTATACTTTCCTATCTACAATAAACTTCGCCAGATTTTCCAGCGCTTCCCGCTCTGGGGTGGCTGGGGCGTCTTCCAAAGCTTCAAGGGCACGACCAACGGCTCCTCGCGCCTCTTCCATGGCTTTCTCGATAGCGGCGTTCTTGCGGATGCCATCTACCAATCTCTGCACACAATCGGTATCTTTCCAACCGCCGTTGGGTAGAGACAGTACATCTGGATCCTCGGGGTGTTCTTCGGCGTAGTAAATGGCAGGCAGGGTGACCAGTCCGTTCAGCAGATCTGAGCCGATTGGCTTGCCCACAGCCGATTGTTCCCCTGTGAAATCAAGGATATCGTCCACGATCTGGAATGCCATGCCAACTTCGTAGCCGAATGTTTTCATCGAGCCACGCATTTCTTCATCTTCGGTGGCGACCATTGAGGCTGCTAATGACGACATCTCAAATAACGAAGCCGTCTTGGCGTAAATGCGCTGATAATAATTATCGCGTTCGATCACGCCGCGCGCCGAGAACATTTGCGTCAATTCGCCGTTGACAATGGTAGCCAACGTTTCGGAGAACAACTTCATCAGTGGCAGGTAATCAGTCTCTGCGGCGAGTTTGGCAGCGCGCGCAAACAGGAAGTCACCGGTTAGGACGGTGGCGGCAGGCGACCAGCGCGCATTCAACGTGGGCATGCCGCGGCGTAGGAGCGCGCCGTCGATCAAATCATCGTGCACCAGGGTAGCCGTGTGCAGCAATTCCACGGAGGCGCCGAGGGTGATGAGCTTCTCTTCAGGCGCGCCGAGCATATTTCCGACGAGCAACCCAAGAGTGGGGCGGATGCGCTTCCCTCCGGCAGCCAGCAAATGATCGAGCGCAGAGCGCAAATCGGGATGATGCTCTTCTCCAGCCTGTTCCCGAATCCGTCGCTCGACGAATTGAAGTTGGTCTTGTACCGATGTGAAAAAAGTGGTCGAGCTCAAAAGTTCAGCCTCCCCAACCGAACAAGCGCGCGGCGTTTGAAGTGGTCACTTCTGCGACATGTTCGCGGGTTGTCATATGAATTTCTGCAATTTTATCAGCAATATGCGCCACGAATGCAGGTTCGTTGCGCTTGCCTCGATAGGGCACAGGCGTTAGGAACGGAGAATCGGTCTCAATCAGCAGCCGCTCCAAAGGCAACTGGCGGATGATTTGACGTTTTTCCTCCGCGTTTTTATACGTGACTGGACCCGTCACACCGATATAAAAATTCAATGCGATAGCTTTTTGCGCCGTCTCCAAATTTCCATTATAGGAATGAAGGACGCCGGGTCTTTCTATGAGCGGGCTGGATTCCGCTATCAACTGCCGCCGCCACTCGGTCAGGATCTCCAGCAGATCGACGGACGCCTGTCCAAACCAGGCATCATTCTCTTCACGCATGTGAATGATAACCGGCTTGTTCACTTCCTGCGCCAGTTGGAGTTGCTTTTTCAGCACCTCACGCTGTTGCGTCTGCTTTTCAGGTTCTTTGACCCAGTAATAATCCAGTCCAATTTCGCCGACGGCGACGATCTTCTTTGTCACGTCATTCTGAGCGGAGCGAAGAATCTCTGTTCGTGGTGGGAGAGACCCTTCGCTATCGCTCAGGGTGACATGCAAGCCGGAAAATAAACTCCGTAATTTCACGATCGAATCCTCTTCCCACTTATCCAGATCCGTTGGGTGAAAGCCCACAGCGGCGAAAATGTTCGGGTGCGCCTCCGCCAACTTGATCCCAGCAAGAGCCAACTCATAATCCAATGCGGGAATCAACATGCGGGTTAATCCCGCATCCAAGGCGCGTTGGATCATCGCTTCGCGGTCATCATCGAACTTATTGAAATCTAAATGGCAATGGGTATCAGTTAACATATTTGGACAAAGATTGTGAAAATTATAACAGATTAACGTGCAAAATCCAGATAAGGACTCGAGAAAAGAGTCCCGCATTTTGGCGGGACTCAATTTTACATGTTGCTCTTTTCGGGGCTAAGCCCCGAAAAAGCCAGAGAAAATTATTTGATTCCCGCCACTTTCAAGCCATCCTCCAACAGCGCTTTGACCTTATCGGCGTGCATGGTCTCACAATAGATGCGCAGAATCGGTTCCGTGCCGCTGAAACGGATGAGCAGCCAGCCGCCATCTTCCAGCTTGAATTGAAAACCGTCCACGGTGACAAGTTCTGTGACTCTCAAACCGCCAAGTGTCTGTGGAGCGTTCTTGAGGATCAACGCTTCACGGGCTTTGCGCTCGCCGCTGAAAGGAGTATCGATGCGGTCATAGTAATATTCGCCGCCCAGCTTATCGAACAACATCGTAAGCAGTTCGGTAGGTTTCTTGCCAGTGCGCACCATGAAATCCAAGAAGTACAAACCTGCGAGAATACCATCGCGTTCGGGGACATTGCCCTTGAAGGCATAGCCACCGCTCTCTTCACCACCGATCATGGCATCGGTTTCCATCATCTTCGGCGCGACATACTTGAATCCCACACCGGTTTCATAGACAGGCACGTTATAGATCTTGCCCAACTTGTTCAACATGCCAGTTGTAGATAGTGTCTTAACGATGGCACCGCGTTCGCCGCGCACCTCAAGCAGGTAATAGGCGAGAAGCGCATACACACGCAATTGATTGATGAATTCACCTTTTTCGTCGCCAATTCCACAACGGTCAGCGTCGCCGTCCGTGATCAAGAGCACATCGGCATTGTTGTCAACTGTTGCCTTGAGCCCCACATCAATGTTCGGGCGGATCGGTTCTGGTCTCTTCATTTCCGGGAAGGATGGATTGCGCACATTGTGGATCTCGATCACCTTGGTCTTGCCGCCTTCGAGCAGTTTGGTGAACCAGCCCGCGCCATTGCCCCACATGGCATCTACCATGACGGTGAAACCGGCATCTTTGATCTTTTGCAGGTCAACCAGTTTCTTGAGGTTCTCGATATAGCTTTCGCCTGCTTCGAAGTAAACGATTTTCTTATCACGCAGCGCCTCATTGAGGCTGGTTTTCTTCACAGCTTCCACGGAATCAGGGATTAGCGCTTCAATGCGCTTCAATCCCTCGGGGTCGATCGCTCCGCCGTTCGGGTCGCGGACCTTGAAATCCGTTATCGGTGGGGGGGTTGTGTGAGGCAGTGATGTTGACGGCTCCGCAGGCTTTCTTATGAACAACCGCAAACGCAATGACCGGAGTCGGTGTCGCTCCGTTGGTGAGGTAGACATTCAAACCATTGCCAACCAATACTTCTGAAGCAGCCGCTGCAAAATTCTCGGATTGGAATCGTTTGTCATGACCCACAACGACCCAGCGTCCGGCAAAGCCCTGTTCGAGTAAATAAGATGCAAATCCCTGAGCGGCGCGGCGCACGTTATCGAATGTGTAATCCTCTGCGATCACTCCGCGCCAACCATCTGTACCGAACTTTATCTTATAAGCCATACAACTCTCCTCATGCAAAATAATAACGCGGTCATTATAAAGTAGAACCCCGGGTTTTTCAAAAGCCCGGGGTTCTGAACATCACTTTTGGTTTTAGTCTTGCACCAGCCACATCTTGGCAGTTTCGATATCATCAAAATACTTGAGCGGCTGACCAGTGAGCGCTGTCAGCAGGTCTGCCAGTTTGCGTTTTACGCCGATCACACCCAGCACTGCCGTTTTTCGGACATGGGCTTTTGTAGCGGCAGAGGCGTTATTCATAGCGGGGAGCAATTCGCTGCCGATATTGGTATCGCGCATATCCGTAAGAACAAGCACCGAGTTTTCCGGTTCGGCTTTGACGATCTTTTGAACCTCATTCAGTTCTGCCAACACAGCAGCCGTGTTATAAAAGTTCTTCGAGAAATCCTGGTAGAAGATCTTCTTGCCTTTGTATTCGATCCACGTTGATTTCATGGCTTGTCCCTACTTTCTTTTGCTGTTCTTCGATGATGGGACCCGGCTCATTGCCGGTTGGAGCGTTCGTTTGCTATCCAGATAAAGCGTCAATCCGGTAACCAATGCGCCTATGCCTTCCCACAACCCTACGGCGATAAAGCGCATGGGAGCGGCGCCCGTTAAAGCGACAATGGTGAAGATAGTAAAGGTCACTAGTCGGAAAGGTACGGTCCAGAGATAGAATTTCTTCATGTCGTTCAACGCGGCGAGGATGTAGTACACGCCCATATTGAAAGAAGCCATGGAGGAGGCTGTCATAAAGACGATGGTGTAATCTCCAGCGGCACGTGCAGCACGGTCTAGCACAGAAAAGCCGAGGATGGATAAAAGCAATTCGGGGCGGATCAAGCCGAGCAGTCCAAGAAGAAGCGCCAGAACGCCGAAGATGAACATGGTCCAGCCGGAGGCGTCCCGCAGTTTGAGCGATGAAATCATGATGATCTATTATCTCCTTATCTGTGAAATTATACTCAAATGTGCCCTAGAAGTCTCGACAAATCTGTATGCTAAGTCTATACTGCAATGAATATCATTGCTGTGAGGAGTCTATGACCAAGCATCTTGTTGTCGTTGCAGGGAATATCGGAGTGGGAAAAACATCTTTGACGGAGCGTATCGGCTCCAAGCTTGGCTGGTGGACCGGTTATGAATCTGTGGCGGATAACCCATACCTGGCGGATTTTTACTCCGACATGCGAGCCTGGGCTTTCCATTTGCAGATCTTTTTTCTGGGGCATCGTGCAGACCAGTACCTGATAGCGGCACGTGATGCGCGTTCGGCGATCCTTGACCGCAGCATTTATGAAGATTGCTATATTTTTGCCCGTGCTCTGCACCATATGGGTGATGTCTCGGAGCGTGATTATCTGGCGTACCGCCGTCTCTTTGACTTGGTGGTGAACAGTATGCCGCGTCCGAACTTGTTGATCTATCTCAAAGCGCCGACGAATGTATTGATGGACCGTATCCGCCGCCGTGCTCGGAATATGGAAACGGGCATCACTCCCGAGTATCTGGCACTGCTTGATTCTTTCTACGACGATTGGCTGGGCGCGTTCGACCTATGCCCGGTTCTCACGATCCGAACCGATGATCTGGATTACGTCCACCAGCAGAAACATCTCGATACGGTGATCGAACGGATCCAGAGCAAGTTGGCTGGCAAGGAAACAGTCGAGTTTTAGAGTTGTTGTTCTTGATCGCATAAAGCATGGCTAATTCGGACAGTTCGTGTACAATAGGAAACAGACCAACCTGTTTACTGAGCTATTTCTAAAGAAACCTATGTCTGTAAACCTGCTTGCACAGATCCCATTTTTTACCGACCTCCCAGATGACGAACTAGACCGCTTGACATCTGAATTGCAAGTGGTCAATTTAAAATCGGGAGAGATCCTCTTCCGTGAGGGGGAAGTGGGCGAGCATTTATATATTGTTGTTTCGGGCGAACTTGAAATTTTAATGGGTCCTGAAACCGATGACGAACTTGTCTTGAACACGTTGCAGAAAGGCGAATATATCGGGGAAATGAGCTTGATCCAGCCAGGAGGCGAACGGTCTGCCAGTTCGCGGGCGCGAGGGGATGTTGTACTTCTGAGCATGAGTCGTACCCAGTTCAAAGACCTGCTAAATCGACATCCCGAGTTGGCGAGATCCATGGTTAGTGTGCTCAGCCAGCGCTTGACCAATACGAATGTACAGACTTTCCGCGGGTTGACGGAGAAGAACCGCCAACTGCAAAAAGCGTTTGATGAACTCAAAGCGGCACAGGCACAATTGATCGAAAAAGAACGTATGGAACGGGAACTCAAGGTGGCTGCCGACATTCAAATGTCGATCCTGCCGGATGTGTTGCCTGTTCGTGAACACTTTGACTTTGGCGGACGCATCCTCCCAGCTCGGCAGGTGGGCGGCGACTTTTACGATGTTTTTGAACTGAGTGAGAATAAGCTCGGTGTCTTGATCGGCGATGTGGCAGATAAAGGCGTTCCCTCGGCGATCTTCATGGCACGGGCACACGCCCTGATCATTGCCGAAGCGGATGAAGCCATCAACCCCGGTGCGGTACTCCGAAAAGCGAACAATCACATTACCCGACTTGAAAAATCCACACAATTCGTCACTGCCTTATACGGTGTGTTAGATACCAAAACCGGATTGTTTTCCTATGCACGTGCAGGTCATGAACCGCCTCTGCTTTTAAATGAGAAGGGCGAAGTTCACCGTCTTCCGCACCAGCCTGGGATGGCGCTCGGGTTATGGGAAGACATTGCGCTGGATGAATATAGCTTGTTCCTGCCCAAAGATTCGCTGCTGGTGTTGTTTACCGATGGCATGACCGATTGCCGCGACCCAAAAGGCGTTCCATTTGGCTTGGAGCGGGTCAAATCCACAGTGGCTGAATTCAGATCGGCTTCAGCGCAATCTAGTTGTGATGAGCTATTGAAGCGTTTGATGGATTATCAAAATGGTTCCAAGCAGGATGATGATGTGACTTTGTTGGCGGTCCACGCGAAATGATAAAGAGACCGAGTTGCGATAACTCGGTCTCTTGTTTTCTTGTATGTCGTTGCGAGCGAAGCAATCTCCCGCTAAACAGCGTTTATCTTGTCGAACGAAACTTCCCGTTTATGAAGAGATTGCTTCGGGCTGTCGCCCTCGCAACGACATAAATGTTTACGCTTTTTCCAGCGCCTGTTTGATGTCTTCGATCAAATCTTCCTTATTTTCAATTCCCACGGACAACCTCACCAAACCGGGGTCCACTTCCAACTGCGAGCCAGCCACGGAGAGATGTGTCATCGCGGCGGGAACTTCGATCAGCGATTCGACCCCGCCCAACGATTCAGCCAGAGTGAATATCTTCGTTGCTTCTACCACTTTGACCGCGGCATCGCGTCCACCTTTCATAATGAAGGAGATCATCCCACCGCCATTTTTCATTTGCTGCTTGGCGATCTTCAACTGCGGGTGACTCTCGTGGAAGGGATAGATCAACTTCTCTACCTTGGGATGCTTGGATAAGAACTCGACAATGGCAGAGGCGTTTTCATAGTGACGATCCATGCGTAGCGGAAGAGTTTTGATTCCGCGCAATACGAGGAAGGCGTCCATCGGTCCAAGCACGGCGCCGACAGCGTTTTGCAGGAAATAGAGTCTATCAGCGAGTTCCTTGTCTTTGACGATGACAGCACCGCCGACCACATCCGAGTGCCCGCCGAGATATTTGGTCATCGAATGGACAACGATATCGGCACCCAGTTCAAGTGGACGCTGCAAGTAGGGCGTAGCAAAGGTATTGTCTACGACAAGAATAGGTTTGTTCTCGTGCGCGTGAACGATTTCCGCGACGGCGCGAATATCTGTGATGCGCAGGAACGGATTGGTGGGAGTCTCCAGCCATACGAGGCGCGTTGACGGAGTCAGAGCCTCAGCCACAGATTCAGGATCAGTTGTGTCGGCAAACGTAAAGTCCAGAGAGAAGCGGCGCAGCACTTTGTCGAATAAACGGAAGGTGCCGCCGTACACGTCATTGCCTGCCAGTACGTGCGAATCCGCGCTCAGTAAACGGAGCACCGTGTCGGTGGCGGCGAGACCCGAAGCGAATGCCAGTCCGTAGTTCCCGCCTTCGAGCGCGGCGAGACAGTCCTGTAAGGCTTTACGTGTGGGATTCATCGTGCGCGAATATTCGTATCCCTGCCGCGGTTTGCCGACGCCATCCTGCATGTAGGTGGATGTGAGATAGACCGGCGTCATCACCGCGCCGTTGTTCGGGTCAGGTTCCTGTCCGGCGTGAATGGCGAGCGTTTCAAATTTCATTTATACTCCTTGTAAATTCTTTGGCGAATATGTTGTCAAAATCTCAATACCATTTTCGATTATACGAGGAAACATGACAAAGACCGTTTTAGCTGTACTTGCCCATCCCGATGACGAGTCCTTTGGGCTCGGCGGCACGCTCGCCCTCTATGCACAAAAGGGTTATGACACCTATTATGTCTGCGCCACACGCGGTGAAGCGGGGTCAGCGGATGAAGAATTTATGAAGGGTTACAAAGATACTGCTGAGATGCGCACCGATGAATTAATGCGCGCTGCCAAAGTTCTTGGTTTAAAGGAGGTCATCTTCCTGGGCTACCGCGATTCCGGTATGCCCGGCATGGACGCCAATAAGCATCCCGATGCGCAGATCAACCATTCCATTGATGAAGTGGCGGGGCGTGTTGTCAAATACATTCGAGAACTCAAACCGGATATCGTCCTGACCTTCGACCCGATTGGCGGATACAAACATCCAGATCACATCCACATTCAGCAGGCGACAACGCTCGCCTTCGAAAAAGCGGATGACGCTTCTTTCCACCCCGAGGCTGGGTCGCCGTTTAAACCGCGTGCCCTCTACTATCATGTTTTTCCGAAGGGCTTTCTCAAATGGGCGGTTCGTCTCATGCCATTGGTCGGAAAAGACCCAAAGAAATTCGGTCGCAACGGCGATATTGACCTGACCGACCTGATCGTGGATTTTCCTGTCCATGCCAGTGTGGATATCCGCCCGGTGGCTGAGATCAAGCGCAAAGCTGGCGAACAGCATGCCTCTCAAGGCGGCATTGGCATGCGCCGCGGATTGATGGGATTCATAACCAAAGTGTTCGGCGAAAAGGAAGAGTATATGCGTGTTTATCCGCCTGTGAACGGAAAATACCGCAGGCAGCGCGATCTGTTTGATGGATTGTCATGACCGAAGTTGAGTATACGCGTGCTTCCGATGCAACCGCACTCTGCAAAGCGTGCGGACTTTGCTGCTCGGGACATTTGTTTTCATGGGTGCGCTTGAAAGCTCCAGAATTAAATCGGCTGGAAAAATTGGGCGTGAAGGTGATTCGCTCCGATCCGCGGCAGCGTGGATTTTTGCAACCTTGCCCACTTTGGAATGGTCAGTGCACCATCTATGATTCACCAGAATATCCGAGCGGCTGTAATTCCTACAACTGCAAACTGCTCCGTGAACTTCTGGATGAAAGTGTTTCCTTGCCAAAGGCTTTGAGAGTCGTGAAACGGGCAAAGGAAAAGATACAGGAAGTTGATGCGCTTTTGCCAGATAGAACGATCCCCAGTTTTCGAGAGAGACTGGTCACGTATTTGGAAGGTGCCGATCAAGAGTTTGAGCTTCGTACGAAAGCACAGCTATTAGTAAATTTGTTCCGAGATGATTTCGGTGTGAACGATCTGGTGGACTTTGGAGCCGAAAGTCTATAGACTTTCGGCGGGGCTAAACCCCATACAGAACGGTATTGATAGCGACCGGGAACTTTCCTGGTCGCTTTTTCGTTTAATCTTGGCGTATCGAGACGTGATAGAATTCTTCCACCCACTATTATGACAGATATAATCCAAAAACAACCTGCTCGACGTATTGATTTTTCTCGTCCGCTGTCTTTTTTGATTCGACCCAAGCGGGTATACGAGGAGATGTCATCGGAAGCGCGTGCTGTTTGGTTGACCCCGATGATCATTTTGACGGTTACGGCAATTCTTGTGGTAATCGTGGCGGGATATTTGAAAACGCAAGCCGCCATGATGGGAGAAGTGGAATTGCCACAGGATTGGCAGTATTGGACGCCCGATCAGCAGAACAATTACATGCAGGCGCAGCAAGCCACCCAGGGACCCACCTTCATGTACATTATTCCCATGGTTGGTTCATTGACCGGTTTGTGGCTTGGCTGGCTCGTACTCGGGGGCTTGATGCATCTCGGCTCCACGCTGTTTGGAGGACGTGGAACAATGCAAGGTGCGTTGAACGTGGTGGCGTTTGCCAATTTGCCTTTCGCGTTGCGGGATATTCTCCGCGCGGTGTATATGCTGGCTTCGAGTTCATACCATCACGAGCCCAGGGCTTTCTGGGTTTGCATCCAGCGCTGGTCTGATGTCCAATCTTCTTCAGCACACAGATATCTTCCTGATCTGGAGCATTGTCTTGTTGGTGATCGGTTTTGCGGTTTCCGATGGGCTGACATTTGGCAAAGCCTTCATCAATGTTTTCGTGGTCATGCTGATCGTGCTGCTGGCACAGGCGGGACTCAGTTCGCTGGGGTCCGGTTTAGGCGGATCAGCCATCCAACGTCCGTTCTTCTAAAATGAGCCAGCCCTTCATTCGAATTGCAGGACTGAAAAAGCACTACCAAATGGGTGGACAGGTGGTGCGTGCTCTTGATGGCGTTGATCTTGAGATGGACGCCCACACCTTCACTGTTGTCATGGGACCTTCCGGCTCGGGCAAAAGCACGCTGCTCTATCTGCTCGGCGGATTGGACCGCGCCACCTCTGGCGAGATCGCAGTGGATGGACAGCGGCTCGACCAAATGGACGAGAACACGTTGGCGCTCTTTCGACGCCGGGAGATGGGATTTGTTTTCCAGTCGTTTAATCTCATCCCGAGCATGTCTGCCCTTGAGAATGTAGCCTTCCCCATGCAATTTGCTGGCGTGACACCGGCGCAACGTAGCAAGCAGGCAGGTGTACTGTTGGAACAAGTTGGGTTGGGTGATCGCGCGCATCACAAACCAACCGAACTCTCCGGCGGTCAGCAGCAACGTGTGGCGGTGGCGCGTGCCCTGGTTAATAATCCCAGCTTGATCCTCGCCGACGAACCGACCGGCAACCTCGATACCTCCAGCGGCGCGGCGGTGATGCAATTGCTCTCTGACCTTCATCGCTCAGGACGGACCGTGCTGGTCGTGACCCATGATCCGCGCATGACGCGTTTTGCCACCCACAAGATCTATCTGTTGGATGGTCATGTGGTCACTGAAGCGGAATATCAATCTGCTGAGCTGGAAGCTGTTCAAACTTCGTAATTTTCTGTTTTTCATCGTGAGAATCGGGAGTCCTATGAAACTCATATCCTCAAGAATTATCCCCCTCGCGCTGCTGATCGTTATAGTCTCAGCGCCATTTACTGTTCCGGTCTCGGCACAAACTCCGCCAACGGTCACTGATGTAACGCCTTCTACTATAGTCAATAATGTCAGTAACAATATCGTCATTCGGGGGACTGGATTCGATGGCACGACCACAGCAACATTCGGGGGCGCGAATTTGCCTCTTTCAAATATTACTGCCACTTCGTTCAGTGCGACGATCCCATCAGGAACACCTGCAAATACATATACGATTGAAGTTTTTGTAGCCAGTGTTTCTGTTGGCACAGTATCAGTAACCGTCAACGATCCTCCTCCTCCGCCTACAGCAACTTTTACTCCCAGCCCGACCGCCACGCTGCCATTTGTACGTCCGCAGTTTGTGGTGCGCTCCTCCAAGCCATCGGGAAACATCAAGAGCGGTAATGAGATCAAGTTGAATATCGTTATGGAAAATGCTGGCACATCCACTGCCTATAGCACCCAAGCTGTGTTTACTTCTGCAGATCTTATTCCTACGAAGACAGGCGGTGTTTCTGCCGTTGGAAAAGTTGGTGCGGATGATGAGGTCGGTTTTGGTCAGAGCTTTTATGTTAGCGCACAGTTTGCCGGGAAGACGATCCTGGTTGTTGATCTGACTGTCACTTATTACGATGATGCAGGTACGAGCTTTACTGATAAATTCACCTTGTCCATTCCGGTCAATGGTTCCACTTCGAGTGGCGGCAGCGGAGTGGCAGCAGCAACGGCAACTCCGACTGGTGTGAGAGCCTCACAGCTTGTCATCACGAACTACTCTGCCAGCGTGGACCCACTCCAACCGGGCAATCAATTTGCGTTGAAGATGACCGTGCAAAACGTGGGCAATGCCAAAGCGCAGCGCGTCACCATGATCGTGGGAGGCGGCTCCAGCGGCGGCAGTGACGGTGGTACGCCGCAGCCTGGCGGTGTCTCTGGCGGCAGCGGCGAGTTTACCAATTTTGCTCCGGTTGGCGCCTCGAATGTGCAGTCGCTGGGAGATTTCCCTGTTGGCGCCAAAATGGAAGCCAGCCAGAATTTGATCGTCAATGTGTCCACTATTCCGGGCGCGTACCCGATGAAGATCTCTTTCTCGTACCTGAACGACAAGAACGAAGTGATCAATGATGAGCAAGTCATCACTTTGTTGGTCTATGGCTTGCCGAGCGTGGATGTGAGCTTCTATCGTCCGCCAGATCCCTTCACAGTTGGGCAGGGTGGCGCGTTGCCCATCCAGGTGGTGAATCTTGGCAAGCGTCAGGCTGTCTTAGGGAACATAAAGATCACGTCAGACGCAGGAATGATCGATAACGGAGCCGGGCTTGTGGGGGCGTTGGACCCGGGCGGCTATTTCACGATCGATTCCTTCATCACGCCGGAACAGTCTGGTAAAGTGAAGTTGGATGTTGTCATTGAATACGTGGATGATTTCAACCAGCCGCGTACGATCGAGAAAACGTTGGAAGTAGATGTGGCGGAAGGATTTATCGAGCCGACGCCCGACCCATCGATTGATAACGGTGGCGGCGGAGGCGGTGAAGGTTTTATGCCGGTGGATCAAGAGACAATCATGCATAAGATCTTCCGCTTCATCAAAGGCTTGTTTGGGTTGGATAGCGCCTGGCCCGTCTGGCAGCCTCCCAGTGGAGGCGGTGGTGTCGAAGAACCAAGCGACACCAAACCGATCATTTCACCGGCTGGCAAAGGATAAGCGTGAAATTCTTTGACCTTCTTCGCCTGATCTTCGGGAACCTGGCGCGTAGAAAAGCACGCGTGGCTCTGACTGCCATCGGTGTGGTGATTGGTACATCGGCGGTGGTCATCCTGGTTTCTCTGGCGATCGGCTTGCAAAAAAATGCCAATGAGCAACTCTATGGCATCGGCGACCTGACGCAAATTCAGGTCATGCCATCCTATGGCGAAGGTGGTGGAGGAGGCATGGTCATTGGCGGAAAAGGCGGCGGTGGGTCAGACCAGACACGTCTGTTGACCAATTCTGCCCTCGATGAATTACGCGCCATTCCCGGTGTAGATATGGTCATTCCGCGCGAATATTTGTTTAGTGGTGCCACCATCAAATATCAGAAATTGGAAGCAGGCGCCAATATCATTGGCGTGGATGTGACTGATCTAAGTATTCTGGGTCTGGAAGCGCAGCAGGGTGAACTTGCCCTCGGGCGTGGGACCGTGGTCATCGGTGTGATGGTGCCGCGTAATTTTTACGATCCACGTCAGCGACCGGGGCAGGAGCCGCCTCCGCCGCCAGAGTTGTTGGGTCAGCAGATCCAAATGGTGTTTTCCAAGTGGGATCAGCAAGGCAATGAAACTCGTAAGACTTCTGAGTCTGCGCGTGGTGGGTGTCATTACCGAAACACGCGGTGAGTTGGATTACACCATTTACATGCCGCTTGAACAGGTCAAGATCATCAACGAGTGGTCGCAGAACCGTCGTATCAACTACAACAAGGAAGGTTATGGTCAGGTGATCGTGAAAGTGAGCGATGTGAACAAAGTGCTCGATATCGCCAACCAGATCACCGAAAGCGGTTTCCAGGCTTTTACGCCGCAATCATTTGTGCAAGGTATCAATAATTTTTATAACGTGCTGCAGATCATCTTCGGTGGTGTGGGTGCCATTGCTCTGTTGGTCGCTGCCATTGGCATTGCAAACACCATGGCAATGTCTATTTTGGAGCGCACGCGCGAGATCGGTCTGATGAAGGCGGTTGGCGCGACGAATCGCAATGTGCTGGCTATCTTTTTGGGGGAAGCTGCAGGCATCGGGTTTATCGGCGGACTCGGCGGCGTGGTAATCGGATGGCTTGCTGGTCAGGGTATCAATGTGCTTGCCATCGTCTATCTCGCCAATCAAGCCAGCCAGCAGGGCGGAGCGCCTCCAAGCATCGCGGTTTACACTCCATTTTGGCTGCCGATCTTTGCCCTGGTCTTTTCGACGTTCATTGGGATGCTTTCTGGACTCTATCCTGCCCTGCGTGCCGCGACCATGATCCCCGTACTGGCGCTCAAATACGAATAAGATTCGTTCGGAACAAGCTGGGGGGTGACTCCGTTAAAGAGATAACGGAAGCCGCCGTCCCTTAGGTTTGATCGGGAAATGCTTCCTGAAACACAACCTGAGGGACGTTTTTTGTCCACCCATAAGTGACCGTTACCGAAACTGCATTCCCACATCTGGCGCTTGACTCGTTAGAACGCATGTTCTATAATTCTTTTGTTACTCAACAACTTAGAAAAGGAGAGAATGCCATGTCCAAACGTAATGTTGTTCATGTTGAGATTCCAGCCGCCAATGTGCCATCGGCGGCGAAGTTCTACGAGTCGCTCTTCGGCTGGAAAATGGAAACCGTACCCGAGTTCGATTACACCATGTGGGAAGATGGCAGTGGATACGGCGGAGGTTTCAACAAAGTGGATGCGGATTTTCCTGTCGGTCAGGTGCTGGTCTACATCGACAGTGGTGATATCGAAGCCGACTTGAAAAAAGTGGTTCAATTAGGCGGCTCCATCGTCCGTGAGAAAACGGAGATTCCCGGTACAGGTTGGTTTGGACTTTTCAAAGACCCCACGGGCAATACGTTGGCGTTATATACGAGCGCAAATCCTTCTTTCAATAAATAGAAAAGGTGACATATGGCTGCTGAAGAATTCTTTATGACGGCTCATCCCGAGCCCAAAAAACCTGGAGCCCGCATCGAGAAGGCAAAGTATGATCTGATGCGTAATGCCATTCTGGAGAAATTACGCACCTACGGAGCATTGTCGTTTGAAAAAATGGGCAACATGATCGAAGAGCAATTGTTGAAGAAGTTCGATGGTCCTATCATCTGGTATTACACCACTGTCAAACTCGATCTGGAAGCACGCGGGATCATTCGGCGTATTCCGAACACAGAGCCACAATTGATCGAAATTGCTGCGTAACACATAGATGTCGTTGCGAGCCGATAGGCGAAGCAATCTCCGGTTAAACGGAATTTCCTAATCGATAAGGGGTAACCGTTTAAGAGGAGATTGCTTCGGGCGGAATTACACCGCCCTCGCAACGACATTTTTAAATCCCTGCTTGACTCATCTATACCACAGTGGTATCCTTGCGCCCAATGTTTAGCCAGTTCATCGTTGACACTGATAATACCAATACTACTCGTACCAATAAAACGGTATCGGGACGTTGGTGGTTATCAGGTGAACACGAACAAGTTCATACTCACTAGGTACACCAAACGCCCCGAGAACATCGGGGCGTTTTTCTTAACTGCAAGAGACTTCGGAAGTCTTTTGCGGGATTAAATATCTGGGAGTCTTCAAAGCAGACTTCCGAAGTCTAGAGGAGAAATCATCATGTCCATTTCGAACGCAACTCCAGTTTTTGCCGTTGACGAAAAGAATCTCGTCCCGGTCAGTGACCATCTCAAGCAGATGATGGACATTCCACCTTCAAGGATGTTCCTCATCAACAAGTCGTTGAAGGTCTACAAGGATAAGAATCCCGACGCGAAGATCTTCGATGCCTCGCAAGGCGACGGCGGTGCATCCCTGCCAGGGACGCCGAAGCCGCTGCTCGAACGCGCGCTTCAACTCCAGATTGAGCATGGAACCGCCTACGATATGCCCTTCGGCACGGATGCCTATCGCAAGTCCGTGATCGAACAGTATTGGAAGTTGGACTCTTCCTCCGGTTGGGGACCTGCCAATGTGCTTGGCACCGCGGGCGGACGCGATGCCCTGGTGAAAGCGTATCAAGCTATGATGGCGCTCGGTTATGGACGGCAAGGCGACGTGATCATGGTCTCGCGCGTGCCATGGATCTCCTACAACTGGGGACCGTACGGTGTGGGCGCGAATGTACTTTGGACACCCGGTGATCCGGCGCAAGGTTGGGCATATTCCGAAGCAGCGATTCAGGAAAGTGTGAAATTCGCCGAAGCGCAGGGACGCAAGATCGCAGGTATTGTCATCACCAATCCCGATAATCCAACTGGCTTGACCATCCCTGTTGAGAAGCAAGTTTCTCTTGCCAAATGCGCTCTCGAATCTGGTGTGGCGTTCGTGCTCTTCGATTGGATGTACCACTACGTCACCGACGAATCGCCCATGGATTTGAATTCCTTCCTCAAAAACTTCACCCCTGAAGAACGCAAGCGCATCATGTTCCTGGATGGCATCACCAAATCGCTGGGTGGTTCCAACATCCGCAACTGTCATTTGATCGCGGATGAGGCCGTTATCAAGTTCATTACCGCGCGCGCCTCACACACAGTCATGCCTTCGTTCTTCTCGCTTGCGGTCGCCATGGCAGCCTACGAAATGGGATTCGGTGAAGCAGCAAAATCCATTATCGAACCGACCAACGCCAGCCGCATCGCCCTCAAGAAACTCCTCGCCGAAAGCGGACTCCAGCACATCATCGGCAAAGGCTACTACGCTTTTATGAATGTGGGTGAGTACATCAAAGCAAAAGGCTGGGCGGACACCGAGCCCCTCGGTCAATACCTCGCTGAAAATCACGGCGTCGCCGTTGTCCCCGGTGCCTTCTTCTCTCCCTTCGGCGGCGATTGGATTCGCTTCTCGTATGCGACACCGGTTGAAAGAACCGAAGGTGCGTTTGCGAGATTGATGGAAGGGCTTAACGGGCTGAAAAAGTAGAAAGTGGAAAGTGAACGAAACAGGAAAGAAGAAAGAGGAAAGAATTGGGCAACATTGTTGATGTTCAGGTCACGGACTTGAAAGTTATCCTAAAGGTTTTCCAGAAAGATATTGTCCATGAAGTTGACAATGTTGCCGCTTTTGATTTCAGACTAAGAAGTTGTTACATTTTGGACTTACTCCAACTGCTTTTCAGACACTCTATCCAAAAAAATGGAAAAAACAAAAAGATAAGATGGAGTTTACGCCCATTTTTGCGAAAGACGCATTTAGCCCCGAAGCAGGAGCAATGTTGTTGTGGGATTGGTGGAGTCAGGTAAGTCGTTATGTGGTGCCACAATATACGATTTTCAAATATCAGGCTAAATTAGAGTTAAATATTTGTTTCGAGAATTATGAAGCAATTCAACATGAGCAGAGGGAGGAGTTTGAATATCTTATTTTTAGGTTCTTATATGCTCAGAAACTAACTATTAACGGTATTGAAAAACATAGCAGCAGAAGAGATTTGTTGCCTAGCTCTTTATATATCTGGATGACATATATTATCGGTATGGTGTTTATTGTTTTCTCGGCAATTCCTATATCAGTTGGAATAACGCTGCTTTCAGATGTTAACATCCCTTCACTACTAGGTTTAATCCTTTATCCTTTAGTGATTTTAGGAAGCATCGCTATAGCCGTGTACTTGGGATATCTAATTGGTTTTTTAATTTGGTTGTTGATTCTCAAGCCATTCTTTGGGCGCAAAGTTATGCTCATGAATTTGAGATATCGTAGTTCCCAACCTCGAAAATACAAAATTGGTAACCCAGAAGGTTGGCTTATTAATTGGATAATCCCCGAAAAGGATACAGCATAACTTGCGCCACTTTCTACTTTCCACTCTCTTTCTTCTTTCCTCTTTCCTTATCTCACACCTCATGCCTTAGGAACCTCACATGTCTCCTCAACAAAAATTTGCCGACAAATATCTCCTCGCCCTCGAACAAGCCATCAAAGAAAAACCCTTCAGCGGACTCAACGGCTTTGAACAGGAATGGAACCTGCTCGATGAAGACCTGCGTCCGCTGCTGACGGTGGGGGCGGGACCCAGCCAGCATTCGTTCGTGGATTATCTCCGCGCCGAGTGCATTCCGCCGTGGCAGAAGCAATTCAGCCAGCTCGAAGTCTTCCACTGGATGATCGAATGGGCGACGCGCCCGTATTACACTCCGCGCGGGGCGATGTACGAAGCCCGTCTGCAGGAAGCCACACTGATGAATGCGCTGCACAACGCAGGCGTCAACTTCGGTGAGCGGCTCTACTACTGGCATGGCAACCTGCTCTTCCTCACCGACGTCGGTCACGACTCCATTCCCGGCAACTGGGCGCTTGCCAAACGCCGCTATCTCGAAAAATGTGTCGACCTTTACGGCGATACGCTCGCGACCACGGGCATCCACACCAACATGTCGCTGCCCGATCCGCTCTTTGCGTGGGACTTCATGCATCTCAACTCCACCGAGCGCGGCGATCAGCATCTCGATGAATGGAAGTCCGAGTTCTACATCACGGCAACTCGCCTCCTGCGTGCGTTCGCGGCGCTTTTCGTGGCGACCACTGCGTCCACGCCGATGCAGGCTCAGGTCCGTGGTGGACGCGCTGTCGTCGCGCTGACCGAATTCGAATTCGATCCGCAACCTCACATTCCCAAATCCGCCCGCCATTGATCTTCCCGACCTCTATCGTTCGTACAACGACTATTTGCAGATCTCCTACGACCTCGTGCGACGCGGCGTCCGCTTCGGAAATAACAACTGGACTCCCATCCGCGCCCGCAGTTTTGCGGAACCTGTCGAGCGGATCATCTCCACGACCAGCGACCAGCTCGCCTCTCTCTACGCCCGCGGCTTGTTTGCCGTTGGTCAAGGGACTCCACCCGAGGAGATGGCGCTGCAAATTGAAAAGCAAAACCTGATGGCACGCATCAACCTGCCGATGGGACGTGTTGAAATTCGCACCGATGAAGGCGGTCACAGCCTCGACCTCGACATCGCCAACATGACCCTCAAGCATTTGCTGCTCTTGCGCATCTACTCCGACCCAACCTTTGCGCGTTCCTTCCGCTATGACCGCGAAGACATCACCCGTGCGCGCGCCAATGAACATCTTGCCGCGCAGCATGGTCTACGTGCCGAGATAGAAAATCCGCTGACTGGTAAGCCGATCAATATGCGTGCCTTCCTCAAGTGGACTCTCGGCGAAGTCAAACCGTTAGCCGAAGCCCTCGGCATGTGGAATGACCTGCATCCGCTGGTCGAAATGTCTGAAGGCGGACGCAACACCTCTGAAAAGATCCGTGCCCGTTTGCGCATGGAACTCGGTGAAAATGACGAAGTTCCGATGAGCGTGTTGAAGGAACTCTTCTACGAACACGAAGCCGAGATCAAAGCGGATGTGGAACGCATCGCCGCCGATTACGGTTCGCTCGGTTCCGACGCTGCCAAGATCACCGAATTCCTCCAGCGCGGACGCGACACCGCGCGGCAGGTTCCCAATTCACCCATCCAATTCAGACCAAGGACACAAGCCGTGATCGAAATCTCCTATCCCAACAAGACCGCTGAAATCCTCGACCTCGCCCAGCAGTTGATCCGCATCCCCTCGGTCACTGCTTCTCCCAACGAACGCCTCGAAGAAGTCCATCGCGCCGGAGCCTTGGTGGATGACTACCTCAAGAGCGCCGGCTTGGAAGTCAGATATTTTGACGGGAAATATCCTGCTGTGTATGCCACCTTCCCATCATTGAACGGCAAAAGCCAGATATCACCAGTTTTACTCACCGGTCACTTTGATGTTGTTGAACCCGAACCCGATGACTCTCAATTCACCCCGCACATTGAAGGTGATTACCTCCACGGTCGCGGCGCAGCGGACATGAAGACTGTCGTTGCCACCTATCTAGTATGGATGAAGGATGCCATGAAGTCCGGTAAGCCCTTCCCGAACGTTCAACTCCTTCTGGTTGGCAACGAAGAAAACGGTGAAGCAGAAGCATGGGGCACGCCGCATGTTTTGAAAGCATTGGCAGAGACTTCCGAAGTCTCTAAGACTTCGGAAGTCTATCGACCAGCCCTTTTTATTGCCGGCGAACGGACAGGCGAAAAAGGCAATGAACTCTTCGGCGAGATCTGTATCGAGAATCGCGGCGTGATGCGCTTTGACGTCATCGCGCGCGGAGCAAAAGGACATTCAGGCGTTGCTGGAACGGGCGACCTAAGCGAGAAACTCATCGCTGCACGAATGGCGTTGAATGAGATCTTTGCCAAATGTCTCACCCTCAAAGCGGCGGATGGGTGGCAGTCGCAGGTGAAATTCCCATTCATCAATGTGGGAACGCCGGGAGTCTATAACGTCACTGCCGCGGAAGGTGTGCTCGGCGTGGAAATTCGTCCCATCCCGCAGGATGATGTCATCGGTATGAAGTTTGCCGTCGAAGCCTATTGCGAAGCCAACGGACTTGAACTCCGCATGAACGTGATGGAGAACGGCGTGGCATGCGACCCGGATAATCCAGCCTTGAAAGCGCTGATCGAAGCGGTAAAGGCGGCTGGTGAGTCCAAGCCGCGTGTCGGGAAAAAGCTTCCCGGTACAAGCGCGAGATTTGCTCCCGGCGGACAGGCAGTCGTCTGGGGACAGTCCGGTGTGGGTCCGCATGCGAAGAATGAAGCGCATTTCATCCCGAGCATTGAACCGTATTACAGATCATTAGTTGAGTTGGCGAAGTTGTGGAAATAGAAAGACTGATCTCTGCGCTACAAGAGTTGATCGCATTGCTTCGGGAATCCCGATCATCCGATTGGGCAAGCAAATCTGTACAGGAAATAATGCGCGACCTTGAATCGGAGATAGACAAGGCAGTGAATTTGCAGCCGATCAGTAAAGGGCATCTCGGTTTCTTATTTGCCCCGACGGGTGCCATTCAAGAGACTGCGATCGACAACGGTTGGGGTGAAGAATTTCTGAGGATCGCTGAGATCGTCGATCAATTCACTGACACTGAATGACCAGCACTTGTTGAAAAGAGGTAGAGCGAGAGAATATCTCGCTCTACATTTTAACAAAGTCGGAAGATATGGATCAGCACGCTTGCTGACCCCTCGTTTCCATTTTGATCGCGGACGGTGAGTACCACGATGACAAACTCATCTACGGAGCAGCCCACGAATGGCAGGGTGTCGCTGGGCGTCCAGGCGATGTTATTGCCTTTGCCGATGACATAGGAACTTCCACCCGAACCGTATAGGTCGGTGGGATAGCGAACGCTCCAACTGTATGTGTAAGGTTTGCTCCCGCCGCTCACGGAACCGGATAGCGTTAGCGGGCTGGCAGGACCAATAGTTGTCTCATTAGCAGGGCTGGATATGCTCACAGAGAGTGGTGTGGCGGCTGTCGGTGGAGCTTGCACCACCGTTGTTGTGACGGATGCGCTTCCGCTGAGTCCGGAAGCGTCTGTCGCTATTAAAGTGATCGTGCGGCTACCCGGACCGGTTAGATTGACCTTTGCTTGATCGCAGTTATTGACATCTTTGAACGTGTCACTGGGCATGCTGCTTGTCCACGTACAAGAGAGAGTGCCTCCATCGAAATCGAGTGCAGAACCGAGCAATGCGACCGTACCTTCTGAGAAGGTACGCCCATTTTCCGGGCTACGGATGGAAACCGATGGCGGATTATTTTGCCCTTGCCCGAACGCGACGCAAGCATTCCAGAGTTCCTTCTTGTAGTGGATATCGAGTACCTTAACTGAGTCGATCCCCACGTGGAGCCACAGACACCCATCAGCCGACCAGATCAGATTTTTTGCAGAGGGCAAGCCTGCCAGATTTGCCTGTAAATGTGCGCCGCCTTCAAGGCTTCCATATGGACCGATCAACCCGTAAAGCATAACCTCGAACTGCACGCCCATCATGGCGCGGACTTCCAGTGCTCCGGTGAACGTAGGACCGGTTTGTTTGAAGTTCGACTTATATTCGCTGAGATCCTCAAATCCTTTGTCTGAGTTGTATTTGAAGCCTGCGGCAAGTGTAAGATCCTGATCCACCACATAATCGAATTGTGCCGTCAGGGAGCCGTCACCTTGCAAATAGATATTAAGAACTGGAACTAATACCACAGGGACAGGTCCCAAGGCAAACGTGATGGGCGAAAATTCGTGCCGCGCAATTTGATACTTCTGGTTAAAAGTGTATGAAGATCTGCCTTTAATGACCAGGTTGGCATTTTCCTGGATGCCAACCTTGGCTAGTACGTTCAAGTCTGGGATCTCTGCGCACACCCGACCGATCAAAACATTGACCGTCTCATCACAGGAAATTCCCAATCCGAAATCAAGGATGGGATTGATGGTAGCTGATCCATTGACCTGTACCAGCCCACCTGTGCCCAGGTCGGTATTGAACGAGTATGTCAACCCAGCAGGGCGGAATTCTTCACTCGAAGCGGGAACTCATTAAACCATTCTTATGGGGCTGATCGGCAGCATTGAAGCCTTCAAAGGTCACACCAGCCATCAAGATCTGTGTGGAACGGATATCTTCCTGCTTCAGTTCCCGGGTGATACTGCCAGAGCCCTGATGGACCGCATCCGTGATGAGAGCATCTTCAGTCTGTACGATCACCTGTCCATTCTCGGTATGGACCGCGATCACCTTTTTTAGCAATCCATACCGGGCAACCTCATTGGCATCGGAAACCAAGACATCGCCTGGTTGAAGAGCCTCGAGTTCAGGTGTCGATTGATCGAAATGCAGCGTTCCATCCGGATCTATGCTTTCCAGACTCGAAAGCGATGCAGGATCCATCACCTTGGTGGTGGACGGAATGATGACTTCATTGGGATCAACAGGTCGTGAAGTAGGCGATGCGCTTGGGAAAGGAGATGGTGTTGGTTGTAAGCCAGCAGTCGGTAAATTACAGGCAAGGACGGCGATCAGAGTGAAAATGACAATAAACGACACGAAGAACTTCTTTGATTTGTGCATCAGAGTTTGTCTCCCGTTGGTATTTAAAGTTTTTCTATTGTTACTTCAGTGATCCGTCCGCATGGTATCACACCCCTTATGTGGCATTCATTGATATCTATCTGGTTAAGTTGACAAAATTGCAAAAAAGCAGGTCACGATTAGTCGTGACCTGCTTTGCTGATCGAATAAACCCAAAATGGACCGATCTTGTCGCGCCCTTCTTTCTCGAACCGCATACCGATCTTTTCAGCGACCTTCTGAGATGCAATATTCTGCTCATCGATCAAGCAGATCAAACGCGATAAATTCAACTTTTCGAAAGCATACTGAAGGATGCCTTGTGCTGCTTCAGTTGCCAGACCTTGATGCCAGAATGACTTATCGAGCAGATAGGCGATCTCTGTCTCCAGTTTATTATCGATTGTCCATGGCAGCAAACCACAGCGACCGATGAATTTTCCCGTTTCTTTGTGGATGGTTGCCCAGAGCCCCAGTTCGGGATGCCTGGGATGTCCGTTCATGTGCCATTCCAGTTCCTCTCGGGTCTCATCAAGGCTCAAGGTGCCTTCTGGAAAATACTTGCGGATCTCATGGTCGCTGTACAAGGCATAAAGTTCAGGCAAGTCATCCATCACAAGATGACGCAGGAGCAGGCGTTTCGTCTCAAGAATGTTCATGGTTATACCCTGCCCGGATTGAAAACCAATTTCTTGCGGTCGATGGCTGTTGGCGCATGAAACGCAAATGTGATCTCTGGTCTTGGTTGGTGCCACGGTTTGGCATTGACCACGCGCGCGGTTTCATCGCGTTTATCAAAGCCGACGGCAAGTGTTGTACCTTGGTCCTTGCACAACCAGCGTATCATCTCCCAGAGATATTGTGCAGCCCTAAACTGCCCGGGCTCAAACCAAAATCCGTTCACGGAAATATCACGGATGGTGAAATCGGGTGGAAGCATGTGGAGAAACTTGTTCATTGTTCGCAGCGCTGCGGGTAATTCATTGATCCTATCGGATTTTTAACAGCCCACGCGCCCACGTTGACGCCCCGGCGAGTAGAATTCCCATGCACATCCACAGCGACATAATAGCAGTAAGGTTTCCTGCCATCCGCAACGACGTTCAACGCATGAGCAATCGAAGCCGGGCTGGATGGCGGGTAAAAATTATACTGGCTGTAAAACTTGTTCTGTTTCCCAGCGAATTCTTCGTATTCGTTCTGTCCCAATTCACGAACTTCCACACCGGAGACCTTCCCTGGTGGGCGGTTGCGAGTGGGGATGATCAGAACATTGGAAGCCGCTTCCAGAAATTCGCGGCACCACTTGCTGCCAACTGCATGAGAGGCGTAGTTGTCATAAAGCATGCCAGTGGCGATCACCACGTTCTCACCGAATCTTTCTCTCGTCTTTTGAACGCGCCACTGCGCGATTTGAGTTCCAAGCCCATTGCCGCGAAACTCCTCTTTGACTTTGAGACCATCCAAAAAGGCGAATGGCAAAACCTCACCGTTGAACTGAATATTACCAAAGCGCAGCGTGCCCATACCGATCAAACCGTCAACATCGGGCTTTTCCACGACAACGCCGGTCGTCTCATTTTCCGTGCCGTGTACGATTGCGTTATATGGATCCACCTGAAAATGCGTGGTCAGGTCACCGCCAAAATCAGTGATCAGTCTACCGACAGCGGCACTGTCGGCGGGTTGTAATTCTCTCAATTTGAATTCCGGTGTACTCATAAATATCCCTGGCTTTCTTATTTCTACTATGTAGTGTTTTATTTGCTCAAGGCGAATTCGATCGCCTCTTCCATGGTCATGGAGCGTCCCAACGCCCACGATGTATTGAACTCCGGTTCGGCGACCATTGCCCGCAGACGGGTAATGGCTTTGTTGGATTCATCTTGTTCAAAGGCTGTCATCGGACTTCCGGCTTTCTCGCGCAGTACCTCTGCCGTGCCAAACAACTGCAGGGCTCGCTGTGGTTCCTCCTCTGCCAGAGCAAGGTAGCCGAAGCATTCCAATTGGTGTGCAAGGGCGGCACGATTGCCAATATTCTGCCATTCAATAATGGTATGAGTGTAGATTTCCTGTGCTTGAGTGGTATTTCCTTTGCGTCGGGCAAGGTGACCGAGTTCGCTTGTTACTACGTTCTCGAAGTTTCGATTCCGCAAGCGTTTGAAGATCTTCATACTATCTTCGAAGAAGTGCATTGCGCTGTCGAAATTTCCCGCTTCACTTTCACTCATACCCAGTCCCATGTAGAACAGACCTGTCTGGAATGAGAGCGGCACGTTGCGTACTTGTTCTTTGAGCTTGCTCAAGTATTCATCTTTCTTCTGATTGTCACCAGCGATTAATGCCAGCCGTGCCATATTTTGATACGCCATGCTCAGACCCCACGAATCTTCGATTTCCTGGGTGAAAATTTCATATCCCTCGCGCGCGGATTCTTCTCTGTTAGGCACGTTCATGAAATTCGCAGCGACGTAGTACATCTCCAGACTATAGCCGAGGATCAATTTGTCTCCAGTTTCACGTGCAAAGGCAATTGCCTCCTGCAAAGATTGCATTACCATCTGAATATTGCCTAGCGACAATCCAGTCATGCCCTGAGTAAATCTTGCATGGGCAATGATGGACTTGCGGCGCCTCTCTGCTTCACCCGTTACGGGCGGCAGGGCTTTGAGTTTTTCCACAGCCGTTTGGACAAGGGCGATCGCTTCCGCTTGTTTGTTTATCCAGCCTGCGATCACACAATAATAGCCAGCCAGATGGACAACCTGTTCAGCGTGTTGTTCCAGACCCCATTCGATAGCGGCGCGAAAATTTTCCGCTTCATCGTCGGCTCGATCGCGATACCGGAGTGCATCTTCCGAACGGAAGGCATGCCACATCGTTTCAGAGAGTCTATCAAAATAGACGAAGTGCCGGTCACGCGCAGCCGACGATTGATTCGCTTCGAACAGCTTTTCTCTCGCGTACTGGCGGATCGTCTCCAGCATGAAATAACGCATCTCGCTTTCGCGTTCCTCCGTCACCACCAGTGACTTGTTGACGAGCTGCTCTAGATTCTCCAATGTGTTCGGGTCATCGGCGACTTCTTCGAGCGCATCCAGAGTCCAGCCGCCGACGAAAACGGATGCGGTGCGGAAGAGTCGTTTCTCGTCTTCGGAGAGTAGGTCGTAGCTCCAATCGATCAGCGCACGGAGAGTCTGCTGGCGGGGCAGGGCGGTGCGGCTTCCGCCCACGAGCAGACGGAAGCGATCATCGAGGCGGGAGGCGATCTGTTCGGGCGAAAGCAGTTTGGCGCGCGCAGCGGCTAACTCGATCGCCAGAGGAATGCCGTCGAGACGGGAACAGATCTGGGCAACGTAGGAAGCGTTGCTTTCGGTCAGATGAAAGTTTGGATTCACAGCCGATGCCCGTTCGCAGAAAAGCCTCATCGATTCGGAATCCGCAAGAGAAGGGATGTGGTAGCTCATCTCTCCGGCGATGCCGAGCGCTTCGCGGCTGGATGCAAGGATCTTGAGCGCGGCGCATTGATGAAGAAGGTCGTTGGCGAGTTTTGCGCAGGCTTGGATGAGATGCTCGCAGTTGTCGAGAATAAGCAGGAGTTTTTTGTCGCGCAGATAATCCATGAGCAGGGTCGGGAGAGGTCCGAAGGGATGCTCCTGCAAACCAAAGACCTGCGCCAGAGTGGGGATGATCTGCGCGGGGTCGGCGAGCGGTGCAAGCTCGACGAACCAGACGCCGTTCGGGAAGGATGTCGATTCTTGTTTGCCGATCTCGATCGAGAGGCGCGATTTGCCCGTGCCGCCCGAGCCTGTCAGCGTGACGAGACGCGCCGAGTTCGAGCAGGGATTAATCTCGCCGATCTCCCTTTCGCGACCGATGAACGATGTGAGTTGAACGGGAAGGTTCGTTTGAAAAGCATTGACCGTGCGAACGGCGGGAAACTCCTGCCGCAAGCCTGGCGCGGTGAGTTGATAAAGATGTTCGGGGCGGCTCAGGTCTTTGAGGCGATGTTCGCCCAGATCGAGCAGGTTTGTGTTTTCCGACAATTGTTCGCGGATCAATTCGGTCGTGACGCTGGAAAGTAATATCTGCCCGCCGTGAGCAACTGCCATGATACGTGCAGCGCGGTTCAACGCCTGACCGTAGTAATCATCTCCGCGCAATTCGGCTTCACCGGTATGCAATCCCATGCGGACGTGTAGATAGACTTCCGAAGTCTCGAAGACTTCGGAAGTCTGCTTGAGTTGGTTTTGTGCTTCGATTGTGGCATGCGCAGCATCAATCGCTTTTTCAAATACCGCATGGACTCCATCGCCTGTGGTCTTGATGATATGTCCGTGATGAGAGGCGATCACATCGCGCAGAATGGCGTCGTGCTGGGCAAGGGCAGCGCGCATTTGCTCGGGATACTTTTCCCAAAGCTGTGTTGAACCTTCGATATCGGTGAAGAGAAAAGTGACTGTGCCAGACGGGAAGTTATTCATTTTCCTCCTCAACTGCCAACGCAATAGCTTTATCCATGGGCAGGGCTTGTCCTTTAGTCATGATCCATTCCAGTGTGGGGGAATTTGTCTTCGAGCGCAATTGTTGTAACTGTTGATCGAAATAGACCTTTTCCTCCGGTCGCATGGGTGTGCCGGCTTTTTCTCGCAGGGCGTTTGCCGCTGCGAACAATTGAAGCGCGCGTTCTTTCCGATCTTGTTCGGCGGCGATAAAACCAAAACATTCCAACTGGTGAGCGACCGCGCCGGGTTGCCCCATATCGCGAAAAGCGAGAATGGTTTCGCGGTAATAGGCGAGTGCATCTTCATAATTGCCCAGCTTGCGTTCCATGTGGGCAAGATTGCTTTTTTCCAACACCACATTGAAGCGGGCGTCGATCTCTTCATACAACTTCACGGATTCGTTGTAGTGCGTGCGTGCTTCATTATGATCGTTTCTGTGCAGCGCGATGGCGGCGGCTACTTCCTGTGCCTGAGCCTCCTGTGAGCGCAGACCAAATTCCCTTGCCCGGCGCAGTGATTCGTCAATGCATTTTTGCGCTTTATCGAGATCGTGACGCAAAGCGACAGTCACACGCGCCAGCATGTTCAAGGCGCGGCACATGACGTAATGATCTTTTTCCCCACGAGCCATTAGATAACTTTCTTTCAAGATCGTTTCGGCTAATTCACGTTCACCAAGAAACTCCAGCGGATAAGCAAGGATGACCAGCGCGAAGGATAATCCGCGTTGGTCTTTGCTGCGGCGGTAGATGGCGACGCTTTCTTCCGCGGTGCGTTTTGCGCGGGCATTATCTCCAAGGGAAAGATACAGGCGTGTCATTCCACGCAGGGCTTTGGCGCGCGCTACCTGTCGCTGCTCGGCGGTTGTCCCTTTTATGAACGGATTTTGTTGAACCTGTTCCAGTGCTTTTTGGGTCAGGCGAAAACCTTCGGCAGAATATCCTGCGGCAGTCCAATAGAGATTGGCGGCGCCGACGATACGCAGGGCGCTATAAGGATGTTTGTCGAATGCCCACTCCAACGCGGCGCGCAAATTGTCCTGTTCGACAGACATGCACTTTTGCCAGAGAAGCTGTTCGCTCCCTTTCAGGTTTTCATCCGCTTGCTCTGCGAACTGGACGAAATAATCCAGATGCCGATCGCGCATCGCTTCCACTTCATCGGTCTCGAAGAATTTCTCACGCGAATACTGGCGGATCGTCTCCAGCCGGTGATAACGCATGCCCAACTCGGATTCGGTGATTACCACAAGGGATTTATCCACCAGCCGCGTGAGTAGTTCCATGACGTCGAACCCGCTTCCTTCCTTGCCGCAAACGGATTCCGCTGCTTCGAGCGTCCAGCCACCGACAAAAACTGCCAGCCGGCGGAAGAGCGTTTTCTCATCATCCGAAAGCAGACTGTAGCTCCAATCGATCATGGCGCGCAGAGTCTGCTGGCGGGGGAGCGCTGTCCGCGAGCCGCCGGTCAATAAGCGGAAGCGGTCATCGAGCCGTGAGGCGATCTGTTCAGGAGTCAACACTTTTACGCGCGAAGCGGCGAGTTCAATCGCCAGAGGAATGCCGTCTAAACGGAAGCAGATTTGGGCGATGAAAGAGGCGTTGTCCTTCGTCAGAGAAATATCCGGTTTGGATGTGCGGGCGCGATCCATGAAGAGTCGGATCGAGTCCATTTTTTCCAGTTGATCGAGCGGAGGCAGATCCGCGGGGTTGGGCGCCTGCAGCGATGGGACGTGATAGGCAATCTCGCCCGCGATCCCCAGCGCTTCGCGGCTGCTGGCAAGGATCTTCAAATGCGGGCAGGCTTGCAGCAGGCGTTCACTGAGCTGCGCGGAGGCTTCGATGAGATGTTCGCAGTTATCGAGCACCAGCAAGATGTTCCGCGTTCGCAGATATTCAATGAGCACTTCATCGATGCTGCGATGACTGCTCTCACGTAAATTGAAAATGGAAAGCAATGCCTGCGGCACGAGCGCCGGGTCAGTGATGGGTGCAAGCTCAAGAAGCCAGACGCCGTTCGAAAATTGATTCAGACCTTGAGTTCCCACTTGCAGGCTAAGACGAGTCTTTCCTGCGCCGCCCGAGCCAGTGAGCGTGACCATGCGATTCGCGGCAAGCAGGCCCTTTATTTCCTCTATCTCTTTTTCACGACCAATGAAGGATGTTAATTGAGCGGGGAGATTATTACTCGATAATTCCTGTGTTTTAAGCGGCGGAAACTCTGAAAGCAAATTTGGAGCCGATACTTGATAAAGATGTTCGATATGCATCACATCTTTCAAGCGACATTCGCCCATGTCTTTGAGTTGTGTTTCTGCCGGAAGATCGCCTTGAATGGCTTGATGTGTTGCCTTCGAAATTAAGATCTGCCCGCCATGCCCTGCAGACATGACCCGTTGTGTGAGCGCCAATGTGGCGTATCCCTTGTATAGATTCTCACGCGAGTCCACATCCAGTTGGGCTGTGCCAGTATGGATCCCCATACGCACCTTGATCGGTGCGGGTGACCATGCTTCCATTTGTAATCGTTGTTGTGCATTCAGTGCAGCATGAAGCGCATCACTTGGTTGGTGAAATGCCGCAGAGAATGAATCACCTACTACTTGAAAAACAAAACCGTTAGATGCTTCGATCTCGTTACGAAGGATTTCATTATGGCGCGCCAACATAACAGGCATATCGCTTGGATATTCCTGTGAGAGTTTGGTGCTGCCTTGAATGTCGGTGAAGAGGAATGTGACGATGCCGGTAGGGAGGTCACTCATGTATTAACCAGTAAGAATTTCGCTTGTATAAAATGCAGTGCTACTTTTTGTCTTTGGGCTTTTGTTGAAGAAAGTCGAATGGTGGGCGTTGATTTAGTTTGATGAGCGTAGCGCTATCTTCACTCACATACATGGCTGTCAGCGAACCGGTATCGCAGCCCAAGCGTTGAAAGTGATCGAGCGGCATGCCGAGAAAATGTGAGACCGCCAGCTTGATCGGGTCGGCGTGGAAGACGACCGCAACCACATCCTGTGGCTTGTGCTTTTGTACGATCCGCTCCAGCGCGTTGACATAACGTGTCTGCGCGTCCACGAACGATTCGCCATCAGGGAACCGAAAACGCGAAGGCGCACTCTGCACGATCTTCCATGCCTTCGTCAGCCGCAGCACCTTCAATGACTTGCCCTGCCAGCGACCGATGTTCGTGTCCATCAGGTCGGGTTCCTGATTAATGGTCAGCTTGTGGGATGTGGCGATCGGCTCCGCCGTTTCCATTGCCCTCTCGAGCGGACTCGAGTAAATGGCTTTGACCGGGACATGGGTCAGCGCTTCGCCTAACGCCTGAGCCTGTTTCTGACCCCGTTCATTGAGATGCACCCCGGGCAATCGTCCAGCTAATTTGCCGGTCTTGACGTATTCATTTTCGCCGTGTCGGATTAGAAGAAGTAAAGTCATATTTGGTTTCCGTCTCGTAAATTATTTTCCTATTCTATCAGGCTTGAACTTGGAAAGAGATGATTATAGGAGGTCAAGAGTTTGGCAGAGCTAAACCTTGAACCGCATTACATCTAAATAAGGAACATCCTCTTTGTAATACCGGCAAAGCGATTCCCAGACTGGTTCGTGCGGTATGGCTTCGGGGTGTTGCTGCTTGACTTCCTTGAAGGCATCGAACAAACCCAGATTTTCCTCTTCCTTCAAAATGGCAGTGCAGAAGGAGCTGGAGCGGTTAATCCCGGCGCCGCAAGCGACCAGAATATGGCAACCCAATTTCTTTTGTTCCCGCGCGAAGGAAACGCCTTTTTCAAGCAAATCAAATCTCAGTGGCTCAAAATCTTCCACAGGCAGGTATAGGGAAGTAATGCCTGGTTGTTCCACTTTCGCCGCCAATTGCAGCATCGCTCCAATGGATTTGAAAGAAAGGTAACTGAGATTCAGCGTATCTCGGACACCACCGATATACAGCCACGGGCGGATCTGGTCCATGTTTTCCCTAACCTTCCTCTTGTATTGTTTTCAGGCTTTCAAAGCGGTTTACTGATCGAATATTGGATCGAAGATGTTTGCGATAAACAATGCGCCAAATCTGGAAATGTGGTGCGAAGTCTTTATACAACGGCTGCCCCTCTAGAACGACGTTACAGATATTTTTATCGCACAATATCTGCGCTGGATGGATAACCTGAATATTGTAACGACTTTTCATCTTATTCAATACATCTGTGACAATAGCGTTTCGTTCATTATATTCATTCGTTGTTGGAGCAATGATCTTGTTGATGTCTCTTCCCGTGCGCAGGGCGATGAAATAAGCTGATGGGACATCATATCCAACCTCAGGGACGGTGGAAACGATGATCACCTTGCGGTTCAAATCCAGTAGTTTCTGAATGGTTCGGTCCATTCCATTTTCGAAGATGAGCGCGTTCGATCCGGTTGGCGCGGAAGATTGCACATCAACGAGAACCACGCTCTCGCCCTCTTCCGTCTTGTAACGTTGTCCATCCGCAGATAATGCCCATCTTCCCGAGAGAATAACAGTATTCCATTCAGGATGCGCTTCGATGTCTTTCAAGATCGCATTGTTGAAATCGAGACAGGTAGTATCGCCTTCTCGGTATACATCCAACAATGGAGGGCATGCAGAGTGGTTTGCCAGATAACCGGTCACATCATACTGTTTGGCAACGGCGTCAAATGCAGGAGCAAGAGCCTGCGCATGAGAATCACCCCATAGGATAAAACTTGGCTCTGATGTGCCGTCTCCCAGCATGCAACGGTTTATATCTTTGAATGCCTTCATGTCCGCTTGAACGCATTTCTTCTGGTCGCCCCATGCCAGAGTTCGTATCGGAAAATGTTGCCAGCTCTTCCTTGCTGAAGCGACCCGGCAAACCCTGTTCCAGGTAGGACACGCCGCTGATCAGCAGGGCAACTGCCATGACACTGCCTGCAAAAACAAATATCTTGGGTGCTGGTAGAAAGGATCGTGAGCGGAACGGTCTTTCCACGACCAGCCATGAGAAGGCTGAAAAGAGAAAAGATGCTGCCACCAACAGGAACATCTGCAAACTGGTTGGGTTTTGGATCAAAAAATATCTTCCAAAGATGATGACCGGCCAATGCCAAAGATAGAAGGAATAAGAGATTTTCCCGATAAATACGAAGGGCGACCAGCTTAGAATTTTGCCGACAAGTGATTCGCCGCCCATTCCGCTGTAAATAATAAGTGCTGATCCCAGGGTGGGTAGGAGCGCGCTTGCACCGGGAAATGATGTGTTCTCTGAATAGCTCAATATGCTTACGATGATCATTCCCAAACCGATGATGGAAAGGGTATGCCGCAGAGTTGAATGAATTTTCACCGGAACAACATTGATCGACAGCAATCCACCTATTAACAATTCCCAAGCGCGTAAGTGTGGAAAATAAAATGCAGCGGACGCATCCTGCTTGATATAGTATAGGCTGAGAAAAAAGGATAAAAGTGCTAGTATTCCCAAGCTCACCTTGAGCCACTTCCTGGCGTAGCGCATGATCAGGAGCACTAACAGTGGGAAAAAGATGTAGAACTGTTCTTCTACAGCCAGAGACCAGGTATGCAACAGAGGCGTGAGCGTGGCTGGCGCAGCGAAGTATCCAGATTGTGTCCAGAATAAAATGTTTGAGACAAACCCGATGGTTGCCAAAATACTTTTGCAGGCTTGAGCAAAGACCTCTGGGTTATATAAAAAATAAGCGGCGATCAGAATAAATAGCAGGGTTGTATAAAGCGCCGGGTAGATACGCCGAATGCGGCGCTCGTAGAACTTGATAATGGAGAATTCGCCGGCTTCGATCTCGCGAACGATGATGGTGGTGATGAGAAAGCCGGAGATGACGAAGAAAACATCCACGCCCACATAGCCGCCAGAAAAGAGTTTCATCCCGGCATGATAAAAGACAACACTTAATACGGCGACGGCTCGCAGACCATCGATATCAGAACGATAGCTTAGTTTGGAATTCATAACAGACTGGGCGTCCCTCTTATTTGATTTTTCGTTTCATTTCCTGGATCTGTTCTTCGCTCATAGCGGGGATATTTTCCACTTTGGTGATGCCCAGCGCCTTTCGCTGCGCTTCTCTCCACATTTCGAGGCGCGCCGTGACCTGGGACTCGTACCCCTCTTGAGAGGGTGCGTAGAAATACGTGCCCAGTAATCTCTTCGGTAAATATTGTTGTGGGATGAAGTGTCCCTCGTGCTCATGCGGATAGACATAGTCCTTGCCATGTCCCATCGCGGCGGCGTCACGGTTTCCATCCATGAGGTGACGCGGCACAGAGACTTGTCCTTCTTCTTCGATCTTTTTCATGGCGTTGAAGTAGGCACCTGCACTATTGGATTTGGGAGCGGTTGCCAGATATAGCGTCGCTTCAACAATGGGATAAATTCCTTCAGGCAAACCGATGTAATCGAAGGCATGTGCCGCCGACGAAGCAACGACCAATCCCATTGGGTCGGCGAGACCGATATCTTCACCAGCGAGAATGATCAAGCGGCGGATGATGAACTTCGGGTCTTCACCGGCGTAGATCATTTTGGCGAGCCAGTAGAGGGCGGCATCTGGGTCACTTCCACGGACAGATTTGATGAAGGCGGAGATGGTGTCGTAGTGTGCATCGCCGTCTTTATCGTAGAGCACGGCGCGACGTTGAATAGACTCTTGCGCTACTTCCAATGTGATGTGAATGACGCCGTCTTTATCGGGAGCGGTCGATTCCACGGCGAGTTCGAGCGCGTTCAACGCGTTACGGGCGTCTCCGGAGGCAACTTCAATTAAATGGGAGCGGGCATCGGCCTCGATAAGGATGCGCTTTTTCCCGTATCCGCGTTCTTTATCGGTGAGGGCGCGGTCGAGCAGAATCCCCGTCTCCTGCTGATTTAAATTCCGCAGTTGAAAGACGCGGGAACGTGAGATCAGGGCTTTGATAACTTCAAAATAGGGATTCTCGGTTGTGGCGCCGATGAGGGTGAACGTTCCATTTTCAACGTGCGGTAGCAACGCATCCTGCTGAGCTTTGTTCCAGCGATGGACTTCATCGACGAAGAGGATGGTGCGTTCGTTGTGCAGGCGACGGCGCTCCAACGCTCCGTCGATCACTTCACGCAAGTCCGCTTTGCCTGCCAAAATAGCAGAGATGGTGACGAAGTGACTCTTGGTGGTATTGGCGATCACCTGCGCCAGCGTGGTCTTGCCCGTACCGGGAGGACCCCACAGGATGATGGAGGAGAAAAGGCGGTCAGCTTCGATGGCGCGGCGCAGCAACTTGCCTTCGCCGATGATATGTTCCTGTCCGATATATTCTTCGAGCGTGCGTGGACGCATGCGAGCGGCAAGAGGCGCCTCCTGCTTCATCCGCTCCTTCATGGCGTGGTCAAAAAGGTCATCCGTCATAGTGCGTTTATTATACGCTGTGCCTGATAAAACAAACATCCCGCAAGCAATCCGATGATGCTTGCGGGATGTCAGCTGTTGAAAGAAGCCTATTTTCCTTTTTCAGCTGGGTTGGGACCTGTACTGCGAATGTTGACGAAGCGCTTGAGCATATCGAACCAGAAGGGAGCACCCTGCATGGCAGCCAGCGCTGTGATAAAAATGCCAGCTAATTTGGTTACTATGTTAGAGCGATCATTGGCGAGAGGAGTAACAAGGCAGTTATTCGTGAATGGGATACGAATTCCGAAGGATTGTTCGGCAGAGGGGAATACGCTACAGGTATTTCTGTCGTATGGGCTGATCCCCCAGCCGACGGGCAGGTTCAGTGCCTCCAGTTGTTGTTGTGCATCTGAGACAGATTGAGTTGGGTCTTGCGTGGAACCTGTAGAGTTTGGCGGTTGCTGTTCAGTAACTTGAGATGCCTGTGTCACTAGCATCTGACGGACGGTGGGTTCACGCCATAGATAGAGTGTTAGGTTGATGGAGTCTACATTCAATATCAGTGCCACCACGAACCCAATGACCAACGCCATCCATTGCGAGTAGCGTTTGAAGACACCGCTGACACGGTCCATGGAGTCGTCGAACCACTTTTCCACGTTCTGGCGTGCTTTGGCGAGATGTGTCTCACCCTGGGCAACATATTGATCGATGTTCAATAACAAGGAGTTAAGCGTTTGATTGACTTCGGGACTGATAACGCTCAAGGCAGTAATGCCACGTCTTAAATTCGTGAAGGGATCACTACCTTGCGGGGCGTTCTTGTTCTTTAGTAATTCATCGATCTCGGCTTTGTAAGCACTTGCCTCCTGCATTGCCGCTTCGATGACAGGTTTGTATTCTGGGAACTTGACCAGAAAACGCTGGATCTCTTGTTTGACCACTGCCAGACTGTTTTTTGTAAAGGCGGTGCCTGCTTCGGTGGATGCGGCGCTGCGGGCAAATTCGATCAGGAGATTCAACTCTACAATGACGGCATCTTGTGGCGACATCTGTTGATTGCGCTGCAGGTCATTGCGGATCTTCAACAATCCCTGTTGGAGCAGGGATGACTCAGTTCCTGCGGTCATGGCGATATCGAAGAGTGCCAGGGCAAATTGTTGGTTGGGAATATACGAGGGGATCTTGCGCTTTTCTTTTGTAAAACCGCGCACCAGAGGCAGCCTATAGAACCATGCTGCAGTTTTGGATGGCTGTTTGCGTTTTTTCGCGGTCAATCCACGGATGATGGGATGATCGTAGAACTGGGATTTGAGGTTCTCGTTGGCGAGCATCTCCTCGATAGCGTCTTCCAGATCTTTAGCGCGTTTGTCGAGGCGGGTGGTGATCCACTCCTGGATCTGAATGGTGGTTAAGCTGAGGACGATCCAAACAAAGATCAGTCCGATGGCAACTTCGATGATCGGTCCGAAATTCATAAATACCTCCGCATAGTCGGGGGGTGGGAAACAGGATCAACCATCGGCTTAGAAGGAGGCGAGAGCGGTTTTCAGATCAGTGAAGGTTTCGATGTACATGTCAAAACCGCTGAGTTTGAACGTTGTTTCTGTCTCTTTAGACGGGTTGAGCAACTTCAAATGCGGAGATTTGTACGTGTTGATTGCGATGCCTTTTTTAACTTCTGCATCACTCAAGTTGGAATCGGGATTGATGGAGCGGAGAGCGTTGAAGATATTGTGCAGAGTACGGAGCCCGGCGCTGCTTACAAAGGGCGCATGGGAAAGATCAATGAGGAAGTAACGCGCGCCATTCTTGATCAGATCATCTGCTGTCGCTTTGAATTGGTCAGCTGTATTCGAATCGATATTGCCATCAACGTGCACGACCGTGACCGGAACCCTGCCATTTTCGGTGGAAATTTTAAGCTCCATGTGACACTCTCCTTTTTGCATACTAATAATAGGATTATTTTAGTCCGTTTTTGGTTTCTGCGTAGGTTCAGATTTTTGGGAGGAGTGCTTAGTCTGGTGGGCTTAGCTACAGAGCCTACAGAGAATTTTAGCCTGTCTTTTTCTGCATACTCATTTTGATCTGGTGAGATTGGTTGACAATATAAATACCTGCCAGAGCGATACTTCCGCCTAGGATTTGCCATGCGCTGGGAATTTCCCCGAAGAGCGGAATGGCGAGGATGGTGGAAAGGACTGGTTGCAGGATCATGGTAGGAGAAACCACAGAGGCGGGAAGTTGCCCCTGTGCGTATGCCATCGCCATGTAGCCGATCAATTGTGAGACGAAAGCAGTCGATAGGAAGATAAGCCAGGTTTGGATAGGAAATCCGCTCAATGGATGACCGAGGAGCTTATTGATAGTAAAGAGTGTGAGGCTGGCTCCGATGCCCACCAGCCAGATGTGATTAATGGAGTCAAAATGTTCGCGGCTTTTTTCGGTGAAGAGAAAATACAAGCCGTAAAAGAAACCGGTGAAGATCGCCATCACATCGCCGATACCGAAACGGGGATGCAGAATAAAGTCGGTGCCGAGGATCAGGGTTGCGCCGGAGAGAGCGAGCAATAATCCCAGCCAGAATTTGCCGGGCAGCTTTTGGCGAAAGACCAGCCAGGTTCCCAGCGCCACCCAGAGCGGGGATGTGTTGCCGAGTAGGGTGGCATTTGAAACAGTGGTGTAGCTCAGCGCGGTGGTCCATAAGCCGAGATCAATAGCGGTGAAGGCTCCCGCAAGGATCGGAAACAAAATGGCAGATTTTTTTAGGGCTGGGGTTTGTTTGATACGCGGTGCAAAGAACGGGAACAATAAAAAGATCGAAAAGAACATGCGGTAAAAGGCAGTGACGGGTCCGGGCACATTTGCCCAGCGCACGAACATGGCGGAGAAGCTCAGTGCGAGAATGCCAACCCCTAATGCGATATAGGCAGCAGCGGTTCTATTTTGTTTCATTGGGTATTGTGATGAGTTATGCGTGGGGCAGGATGCCATCCTGCCCCACTTATTGCACCTGGAGAAGGTCAAGGGCGGATGGAAGTTCCAATAACGAGGACAGGCTCGCGTCTGGCTGGATGCGGAACTGGTCCTCGGTTCGGGGAGCAGCGCGGCGGCTGATCCAGATCCCATACATGCCGGCGTTCTGTGCTCCGTAAATATCCGCATCGAGATTATCGCCAACCATGGCAGCTTCGGTGGGCAGCAAGTACCATTTTGAGAGTGCCATTTCAAAGATGCGTTCGTGTGGCTTTCGATAGCTGCAGGCAGCCGAAGTAAGAATGAAATCAAAGTATTGGCGGATGCCAAAACGCTGCGCCAGTTGCTGCACATCCTGATCGTCGCCAGCGTTCGAGACGATGCCAAGACGATATCCATTCCCTTCCAGTTTCCTCAGTGTGGGAATGGCATCTTCCTCCAATTCCCAGTTGCTTTGTGTCACGGCAAATAGAGCATCGAGCGCACTGCGGATGATGTGATCGGGAATGTCATCGTAGCCCTTTTCCTTGAGCAGCTCCCGCAACACGTAGGTATAAGTTGTTTCCAACAGATCCTTTTCGCGTTGTTTGAAATAGTTCGCCAGTGACTTGCGGAACTGATGAGGAAAGGTGGTGATGTTGAGATCCATCCCCTGCGAACGCAAATAGTTCGTGAGGGCATCGTCGGCTTGGGCAATAATCGGTTCCCAATCCTCACGTCCATACATGAGCGTTCCACCGAAATCAAAAATGACAGCACGAAGAAAATTGTTGGGCATATTTTGCTATTTGGATAGTATGGTTTGTCAAGAACCCATTACCATAAAGAACACAAGAACATTGCTCTTTACTGATTATTCTCGCGTGTTTCCTGTACGAGCGGACGTGTTGGAAGGGTGGTAACGAGCACCTTGTCCACGCGGCGTCCATCCATATCGATCACTTCAAAACGGTAACCATGCCACTCGAAAGTATCAGCAGTCTGTGGCACGCGCCCCAGTGACATCATGACAAAACCGCTCAAGGTTTCGTATTCATCTTCATGCGGCAGAGCCGCCAGCTTAAAGATCTCCTTGAATTCATCCACTTCCAACATGCCATCTAACAGCCAGGAACCATCCTGTCGTTGGGTGGCTTGTGGTTCTTCCAATTCCATCTCACCGACGATCTCTTCGAGAATATCGGTAATGGTCAACAAGCCTTGCAAACCGCCGAACTCATCAATGACAAGTAAAACGTCGGTACCTTTTTCCTTGAATATCTCCAGCGCTTTCGAAGCAAACATAGTCTCAGGGATAAAGTAGGCGGGCTTGAGCAATTCCTTCAAACGGATGGGCTCACCGCTCAGGCTGGGGACCAGCATGTCCCTTGTTTTGACGATCCCCAGAATCACATCCAGAGTATCCTGCCGCACCGGGTAGCGTGAAAATTCGCTTTGCGCTATCTTGGTGCGGATCTCCTCGACCGTTTCTTCGATGTCGATCCAGACGATGTCTGTGCGCGGCGTCATCAGCGAATAGACGCGCTGATCGCCGAGACTGAACACACCCTCGACCATATCCTGTTCAGATTCTTCGAAGACGCCTGCCTGCGTGCCCTGATCGATCAACAGTTGAATCTCTTCTTCTGTCACAGGCGGATCGTTGCTAACTTTCACGCCCATGAGTTTCAGAATGGCTTCTGTAGAAATGCTCAACAGACGTACGATCGGTGAAAAGATCACCGAGAAGAACCTCATCGGACGCGCCACCGAGGAGGAAACTCCTTCAGGGTTGCGCAGAGCAAGTCGTTTTGGGACAAGTTCACCCAATACCAGAGATAGATATGTAATGGGCAGAACGCCGATCAACAGACCGATGACTTCGCTATAAGGTTCCAGGGAAGTGAACTGCTCCAATTGATGATCGATCCAGACGCCTAACGTGGCGCCGGTCAACGCACCGATCATCAGGTCAATAGAGGTGATGCCGATCTGAATGACGGACAAAAATTGATTTGGGTTTTCGATGAGTTTCAATACGATGGCAGCACGTGGATCGCCCTTGTTACTTTCGCTTTGCAGACGCGCTTTACGCACCGATAGCAGGGCGGTCTCTGCCATTGCCAATACGCCATTCAACAAAAGTAGAATACCGATGGCGATCAGCCCTGAAGTAAGATTGATTTGTATGGGGATTTCTGACATGGATCCTGTAAACTTTTCTATCTCCCTATTGTACTATGCTTCGCTTCTCATCTTACGTGGATGCCTGTTCCCGCTTCGGCGCGCCCGATCACGCGGACGAATTGTCCTATCTCCTCCGCGCGGATGAGGAACGACTCCAACTTCTCTTGCGGTACACCCAGCAGCAGACCACCACTCGTCTGTGGATCGAATAGCAGCATCTGATTTTGCTCGTCAACCGAATTCGCAAATGTGACCTTTGACTCGAAATGCAATTTATTATCCGCTGCACCGCCGGGGAAACAGCCCATCTCGGCATATTTTCTGGCGCACGAAATGAACGGAATATTCTTCATTTCCAAATTTAAGCGAACACCCGAAGCATCCGCCATCTCCATGCCGTGACCGAGCAAGCTGTAACCGGTGATATCCGTCCCGCCGCGCAGACCGAACTCATTGGCGAGCTGACTGGCGGTTTTGTTCAATCGTTTCATCCAATCCACAGCTTCCTGCACATCCTGTGGCTCAGCCTGTTCGCGTTTCAATGCTGTGGTTGTGACCCCGAAGCCTAACGGCTTGGTCAGTACCAACGCGTCGCCAACTTGTAATCCGCTCTTGCTCAGCATTTTGCGTGGATCGACAAAGCCAATCACGACCAGCCCAAACTTTGGCTCTTTATCCTTGACCGTATGTCCGCCAGCGATGACAACGCCTGCTTCACGCGCTTTCTCTGCACCACCGCGGATGATCTCGCTGGAGATCTCGATCGGCAGATCATCTGGCAAAGCCGCCACATTCAACGCCAGGAAGGGCTGTCCGCCCATGGCATACACGTCGGACATGCTGTTCGCCGCCGCGATCGAGCCGTAATCGTAGGCATCGTCCACGACTGGAGTGAAGAAATCGGTGGTGACCACGATAGCGCGGTCTTCATCCAAACGCCAAACAGCCGCATCATCCGGTTCACGCAGACCCACCAACAGGTCCGGATAGGAGGCGGCAGAAAAAACTTCTTTGACAGGACGCAGCACCTGCGTCAGCGCATCTGCGCTTAGTTTGGACGCTCAACCCGCACAGGCGGAAAGAGTGGTGAGGCGAATTTCGCGTCCAGTTTGCGGAATGGGCATTTGTCTCCAATAAAAGTGGGAAGTAGAAAGTAGTTGTCACCTTCTACTTCCACAAATTTGCTATTAGCAGATTTCTATTACGGTGTTGTGGTCGGTACAGTTGGTGTTACGGTGGTGTTTGGCAGCGGCAGAATGAACTGGTTGCCGCTCGGGATAAAGATGGTTTGTACTCCCGGAGCCAGCTTCAAAATATACTGATACTGCAAGATCTCAGGATTTGCCTGTATGGATTGACCGATCAATTCATTGGCTTTTGCCTGTGCCTCTGCTTGAATGATCTGAGCTTCTGCCTCACCTTTTGCTGCGATCACTGCCGCATCTGCCTGACCCTGTGCCACCTGACGAGCTTGCTCTGCTTCCTGCTTTTTCTGTTCTACGACAAACTTGGCTTGCTGTGCCTGCTGTTCGGCGATTTGTTTCTGTTCAACAGCCGCAGCATATTCTTCACTAAAGTGAATATCGCGCAGGATAAAGTCGATCAGTTCCAGGTTGTTCTCTGCCAGTGTCTTGCTGAGTTCATCGGTAATGTAGTTGGTCATTTCGATGCGCTTGGTGGAGACCACCTCTTCCACACCGTATTGTGAAACGGCATCGCGGATCACACCGCGTGCTTCCGGACGCACAACCCCATTCTCGTAACTATTTTGCCAGACGATATGAAGCTGAACCACTTTTGTGGGGTCAATGCGATAGATCACGGACGCGTCGAGGATCACTTCCTGCCCATCCTTGGTGCGCGCACGGATCGAATCGTCGCCTGTCATTTGTCCCTCCTGGGCAACAGCGGACATGGTGTAGGACTGGTTCGAGATCGAATAGGGAACGACCGTTTCAACGACAGGGATGATCCAATGCAAGCCAGGACCAAGAGCCTCCGGGCGAACACCGCCTGCGCTGATGGTCTTCACGACACCGCGTTCAGTAGATTCCACATACACTAATCCTGACCCCAAAATCGACAGTAATAATGCGCCTACTACCACGAGCCCAACAATAGTGCCGATCCCTTTGGCACCCTGGTTGCGACTGGCACGCGCTAAAGCGACTACGCCCAAACCGATCGCGGCGATCCACGCAAATCCTGCTAAAGCACGAATGACATCAACAATGTTCATTGCTCCTCCGATGAATAGTTGAAAATATTATACCGCCATGATAGCATAGCGATATGCACACCGCTAAAGGACAGGTTCTTGAGTTGATTCTGGAAAACGGACTGCGCCACGCGCGTATTTCCTGCCCCGAAAATTTGATTCCCGCACCAGGACAGTACGTGATCGTCAGCCACGCATCCGACTCACCGTTACCTGATCCCATTTTCTATACGGATTCTGCTCCTGGTGGTTTCGTCGCTTCAGCGCCCATCCCCGATAGTTGGACTCCTGGCTTGGAGATTTTTCTACGCGGTCCGCTTGGGCGCGGATTTGCCTTGCCTGCCGCGGCTCGAAAAGTGGCTCTGGTCGCTTTTGATGATGCCCCCTCACGTTTGCGTGGCTTGATCGCGCCTGCCTTGAAACAAGGCGCGGCTGTGGTACTGGTCACTGATTTTGATTCTGAAGTCCTATCCCGATGAAGTGGAAGTGCAGCCCTTGTCCGTTTTGGAGGATGTGTTGGCATGGGGGAACTATGCCGCCTTCGACGTGATGCGCGAAAATCTGCCTGATCTGAGAGAATGCCTGGGAAAAATGAAGCACGCCTGGGTGGGGAAGGAAGCGCAAGTCATCATCCGCACGTCGATCCCATGCGGAGGAATCGCCGATTGCGGAGTCTGCTCTGTGATGCTAAAGTCTGGTCCGCAGATGGCTTGCCAGGATGGTCCGGTGTTCGAGTTGAAGGAGATCTAGAACCAGATGCGGAAAGATGTGGTCGTTGTGCCCGAAAGTCCTTGATACACTACAACGACATCAATTGGCACAAGCTCCCCCTGCTTTTGATTTGAAAAACTAAACGATGCACTGCCAACCCCGGCACTGTTGGTCACGAAGAAATAATCTACTGCTGTGCCATCAGACCAATGCACAGTGATCTTGCCGTTGGCATCTTTCACAGGTTGCAAAGTCTGACTCTGCACGATCACATTGACGGTTTGCTTGCCACTGGAAAGCGTGACCGATTTATCGACGAACGCCCGCACCTTGATCGAAAGCACTGAATTGATGGATGCATCCTGCGGTGGGACAGGTTTGAGTTGAGCAGGGTCTTCACTTAACTGATCAAAATAGATACGACCAAGGTCGGTAATGACCACACGTTGTGATTTAGGACGGTCTGCGCGCCATTCGAAGCGTGCTCGTTCAAAATACTGCACAATAACCTTGTTGTGAAATTCAAATGGGGAAATGGGATTACCGAACTGTTCTGTGCCGCCGTTGGCTTTGAAAAAATCCAGGAAGGCGTAGCAAACGCGCTGCCCCGTGATGAACAACTGACAGCCAGCAGAGTTATCGAGTTTGAGTTGTGCATCGGGTTTATAGGTGGCTTGTCCGAGTGCGGTCAATACGATCTTGGGATTGCCAAGCAGATCTTTACCAATCTCAAAACGCGCTCGTTGGAAATATTGAACGGTCTTCCCATCTTTCGATGTGATCTGTTCCGTGATGGGATATCCATAGACCAGCTTGGGGTCTTTGGCAGTTTTGTAGAATTTGAGGAAGTCGCCTTTGACGTTATGTCCCGTTTCGGGGAAAAATTGCACATCTGCCGACTGTGCTTGAACTGGTCTCCACGTTGTCAGCAGAAGAAAAATGATCAATACCGAAGAAATAAACCGCCAACCAGCTTTCATCGGATTCATTATACTCATAATTGAAATGACAGTCACTCTAAAAGTGACTGTCATTTGTGTTAAGCAATGCCTGGATGATCCGTTCTGCAGCGTGACCATCGCCGTATGGATTGGCTGCCTTCGCCATTTTGGCATACTCGACTGGATCGTCCAACAGCCGCTTCGCCTCCTGGACGATGGTGCGGGTCTCTGTCCCGACTAGCTTAAGAATCCCCGCATCGACTCCCTCCGGGCGTTCGGTCGTTTCGCGCATAACTAGAACCGGCACCCCGAAAGTTGGTGCTTCTTCCTGTAAACCGCCTGAGTTGGTAAGGATGAGCGTGGCGCGTTTCATCACGTGTACCATGGGCAGATAATCCAATGGTGGTAGCAGCGTAACATGTTCTACATCTTTCAAAATACGATTGACTGGCTCCTGTACATTTGGGTTCAAATGGACGGGATAGATGATCTCAACGTTCTCACACTGAGCCAATTCTTTGAGCGCCTGACAAATATTTTCCATGCCTTGACCAAAATTCTCGCGGCGGTGGGCAGTGACCAGGATCAATCTTCTCGCACTGAGCGGATCGTCCTTCATCTGCGTTTGTCGCAAGGAGCGCTCCTCACTCCGCTCAAGACGAATTCCATCCTCCGATGAGCGGAGACGAAGTGCAGTTGATGGAGCGATATTCAATTTTCCGAGAAGTTCCGTAATCTCTTTAGGTTCTTCTTGGTCAGCGACATAATTCAGTGCATCAATGACCGGGTTGCCGGTAACGAAGATCTTTTCTTTTTCCACACCTTCGCGCAGGAGATTCCCCTGTGACCATGTGGTTGGCGCAAAGTGTATATCGGCGGTGACGGTGGCGAGCCTGCGGTTGATCTCTTCAGGGAAGGGATGCCATTTGTTGTGTGTGCGTAATCCCGCTTCGATATGTCCGAACCGGATCCTGTGATAAAACGCCAGCAGGGAAGTGGTTACAACCGTCGTTGTGTCTCCAACTGCCAGCACCCAATCAGGGTTGAACTCGGTCAGGATAGGATCAAGCTGGGTGAAAATACCCGCACCAATATGCGCCAAAGTCTGACCTTCACGCATGAGATTGAGATCATAGTACGGTTGGATCTTGAACAGGTCCAAAACCTGATCGATCATCTGGCGGTGTTGTGCCGTGTTGCAGACACGTGATTCGATACCCGGAGTCGTTTCCAGGAGCTTGATGATCGGAGCCATCTTCACGGCTTCGGGGCGGGTGCCAAGAACAGAAAGAATTTTCAAAGCAATTTCCGATTTACGATTTTGGATTTACGATTGATTTGCTGTCACCAAGGCGGTGAAATTGGAAGCCGGCGTTTTGCCATTCGTCCATTTTCCAGGCGTTGACGGTATCAAGCGCGATGCGGGCTTTGGTCTGCAATGCGATGTCTTCTGCTTTGAGCGCGCCGAATTCCGTATGTTTCACGAGCAACAGGAGCATATCTGCATCTTGGATCGCATCATTCAAACTGGCTGCCATGTGGATGCCATCCATTTGGGCATCAGGCTTGAACGGTTCCCAGCATTTGACTTGAGCACCTTCGTTTTGGAGCAAGTGGACAACTTCCGTAGCAGGGCTTTCGCGCAGATCGTCCACATCCGGTTTGTAGGCGAGCCCCAATGCAGCGACCTTTTTGCCGTTCAAATCTCCGAGCGCTTGCTTGACTTTTTCCACTACAAAATGTGGCTGTGTGTCGTTGACATGGCGTGCGTGATAAATCAGCGGAGTCAACTCTGGCGCCGCTTCCACGAAGAACCACGGGTCCACGCTGATGCAGTGACCGCCGACTCCGGGTCCCGGATTGAGCAGATTGATGCGCGGATGTAAGTTGGCTAGGCTGATGGCTTCCCACACATCCACGCCGAATTTTTCAGCAAGGCGGGCAAATTCATTGGCGATGGCAATATTCACATCGCGGGTGGTGTTCTCCATGATCTTGACCATCTCGGCGGTGGTCGAGTCCGTTTCGATGATCTTGCCTTTGACGAAGGTAGCGTAAAGATCATGACCAGCTCTGGCAGATTCGGGAGTCACGCCGCCGATGACGCGGGCATTCTCGATCAACTCGCGCAGGATCTGTCCCGGCAGGACGCGCTCAGGGGAATAGCACAGGAAGAAATCGGTACCCGCTTTCAGCCCGGATCGCTCCAAAATAGGGGCAACCAGATCGATGGTCGTGCGAGGCGGAGAGGTCGATTCGAGCACGACCAAATTCCCTTGGCGCAGGACCGGCACGATGGATTCTGTCGCAGCGATCACAGCATCCATATCTGCCAGTTTGTATTTGCGTCCTTCAAAGTCCCCGTATTCGCCACCCTTGAAAGGCGTGGGAACAGCGATGAGGAAGGCATCTGTTTCCTCGGGTTTTGTGGCAGCTGTCAACCTGCCCGACTGGATCGCCTGTGCGACCACATCGCGCAGACCAGGTTCATGGATGATGATCTCGCCCTTTTTGAGCGCTTCGATGATCTTTGGGTTGATATCTACGCCGACGACGTTGACGCCGTTCGCGGCGAAGGTGGAGGCGGTCGGCAATCCGATATAGCCGAGACCAAGAATACAAATCTTGTTGAATTTCACGATGTCTCCTACCCCCTCCCAGCCTTCCCCATTTTCCGCGAACTTCAGCGGAAAATGGGGGAGGTGCCGTCAGGGCGGTGGGGGTCAAATTTTAGCGGGCTAATTATACAGCCTGCCTATATGAGCTTTGAGAAACCTGTGGATGCCGAAACTCGTAGATAAAATAGGATTAAGAACCTGTATTGTTGTATAATCAAATGGAGGCACAATGGACTTCCTGCTTGAACCGAATGTAGCTTACCTCATCTTGGTTGCGGGTGTGATGCTTGGGTTTATGGCAATCGTCTCACCAGGGACGGGGTTATTTGAAGTGGGGGCATTTTTCTGCCTATTGTTCGCTGGATACGCTGTGTACAACCTGTCGTTCAATTGGTGGGCGTTAGTGCTCTTGGTATTGAGCCTTGTTCCCTTCCTGTATGCTATTCAAAAGCCCAAGCGTGAATTATTTCTGGGTTTGTCCATCGTATTGTTAACGGTTGGTTCAGTTTTTCTGTTCCCACACGCAGAAAATATTATGGCGGTTAACCCGGTGCTGGCGATTACTGCATCGCTCCTCATGGCGATCTTCCTGTGGGTCGCCGTGCGCAAGTCGCTGGAGGCTGCAACTCTTCGACCAAGTCATGACCTCGATTCACTGGTGGGCCGAGTGGGGGAAGCCAGGACAAAAGTATTTGAAGATGGAAGTGTACAGGTAGGTGGTGAATTGTGGTCTGCACGGAGCGAAACTTCCATTCCAGCCGGAAGTTCGATTCGTGTTATTCGTAGAGATGGATTTGTTGTCGTTGTTGAACCCGTCAATACAAAATCATAAAAGGAGAGTGGTATGAATGCATTCGGTGTAGGTGGAGGCGTTTTCTGCTTCCTGGGTGTGATCGTCGTTGTTGGACTTATTTTCCTCGCCAACTCGATCCGGATCGTGCCTGAGTATCAACGCTTGGTCGTGTTCCGACTTGGTCGTTGTATCGGGGCGCGCGGACCTGGAATCATATTTCTGATCCCGGTTATCGATCGTGCTGTCAAGGTGGACTTGCGCGAGCAGGTGCGCGAAGTTCCTCATCAGACCTCGATCACGAAAGATAATGCCCCGATCTCGATCGACTTTCTTTGGTACTACAAAGTACTCGATCCGGCTGAATCGGTGTTGCAGGTCGGTAACTTCGAATCGGCTGCGGCTGGTATCGCGGCGACTACGCTGCGCGCGGTCATCGGTGGTATCCCGCTCGATGATGTGCTTTCTGAACGCGAACACATCAACAACATGCTGCGCACGCGCCTTGATGAAGTGACCGAGCGCTGGGGCGTGAAAGTGACCAACGTAGAAATCCGCGAGATCATCCCGCCGCGTGATGTTCAAGATGCCATGAACCGCCAGATGTCTGCCGAACGTATCCGCCGCGCCGTGGTGACCGAATCCACCGGTACCCGCGAAGCCGCCGTCAACGTGGCAGAAGGCGAAAAGCAGTCCAACATCTTGCGCGCTGAAGGTCAGAAGCAATCTGCCATTTTGCAAGCGGAAGGCGAACGACAGGCACAGTTGCTGCGAGCCGAAGGTTTTGCACAGGCGCTTGATACGATCTTCAACTCTGCAAAAGGTATCGACCAGAAGACGATGACACTGCAATACTTCGAAACCCTTAAGTCGATTGGCTCAAGCCCGTCCACCAAGTACATCTTCCCGATGGAATTTACGAGCATGCTCGATAACTTCCTTGGCAAAAAATAGATAGTCAAAACGTATTAATGAAAAGTAGAAAGTGGCACTCCACTTTCTACTTTTTTGTCTACAGGACAACTTCGTTTGTTGATACAATTCCCATATTATGGACATTCAACCTGCTGGTCTGCGTGACCTGACCGCCTTACGCCGACTTGAACATGCTTGTTTCGAAAAAGATGCCTGGCCCATCTTCGACTTGATCGCTGTACTGACCTGGCCCGATGTGATCCGCTTGAAGGCAGTGGAAGAGGGGGATATGGTTGGATTCGTTGCCGGAGATCCGCGTCCTTCTCAAGGCTATGCCTGGATCGCCACGATCGGGGTTGATCCACGCTATCAGCGGCGAGGGATTGGTCGTGCTCTGCTGCGTGCCTGTGAGGAACAGATCAAGCAGCCGCGTGTACGCCTGACCGTGCGCATATCGAATACGGGCGCGGTCTCCCTGTATGAGCAGGAGGGCTATCGGAGCTTTGATATTTGGAAAGCCTATTACAATGATGGGGAAGATGGCATGGTTATGGAGAAGATTCTGTAAAGCGAGATAGTATCTCGCTCTACGGGTGTGGGATTATAATCACCGTCGATGACTCCGCAAACATTAACTCCGCCAGTTTGGGTGGATACGCCCGCGACATTCAATCATATGGTGGCAGATCTTTCTGCCCAGCCCCGCATCGCAGTGGATACAGAATCAAACAGCCTCCACGCTTATCGTGAACGAGTTTGTCTGGTCCAATTCTCAACTCCCAAAAAAGATTACATCGTTGATCCGCTCATCCTTCAGGATCTGAGCCCACTGGCTCCGCTATTTGCGAATCTGAAGATCGAGAAGATCTTCCACGCCGCAGAATATGACCTGATCTGCCTGCGTCGCGATTTTGGATTCGAGTTTGCCAATCTGTTCGATACCATGCAGGCAGCACGTATCCTGGGCTATCAATTCGTTGGGCTCGATAATCTGCTTCAGGAAAAGTTCGGCGTGAAGATGGATAAACGCCACCAAAAAGCGGATTGGGGTGCACGTCCGCTGACACCGGCGCAGATCGATTACGCGCGTTTCGATACGCATTTTCTTTTCCAATTGCGCGATGTACTGGAAGAGGAATTACGTGAAAAAGGTCGGCTTGGGATCGCACTGGAAGATTTTGGTCTGGCCTGTAATGTCAATGGGGTGAAGGAAAAAACGAACGGTTCGTCGTGGAAGCGTTTTGCTTCGCGTAAAGATGTGACGCCACGCGAGCTGACGATCTTGAGCGAGCTATGTATCTGCCGTGATGAGATCGCTGAGAAATTAGATCGCCCGGCTTTCAAGGTCATCTCCGATGATGTGCTGCTCGATATCGCGCGCAACCTGCCGGAGAAGGATGTTGACCTGGCGGGCATTGGTCTCAGTTCGAAGCAGATCCATTTGTGGGGCAGAGATATTTTGGCGGCGGTCAGGCGTGGGGGCGATGCCCCGCTCGTGAAACGGGAGCAACCCAAACGTCCGAGTGATGCGATGTTGAGGCGGATGGAAAAGCTCAAGAACTGGAGAAAGAAACTCGCCAAGGAACAGGCGGTTGAGTCAGATATCATTCTGCCGAAAATTTATTTGGGCATGCTGGCAGAAAATCCACCGAAGAGCTTGAAAGAGTTGGAGAAGGTGATGAGCGAATCTCCGACGCGGTTCGTAAAATACGGTGCTGAAATTTACGGTTTGATAGGAGGATAACTTGAAGATCCATTTTCATGGCGCGGCGCACACGGTGACGGGAAGTCAGCACTTATTGGAGATCAACGGGCACCGGCTCTTACTGGACTGTGGGCTGTATCAGGGGAGACGAGAGGAAACCTACTCTCGAAATTTGACCTTCGCCTACGACCCCAAGACCGTGGATGCGGTCATCCTTTCACACGCACATATCGATCATTGTGGCAACCTGCCGAACTTCGTGCAAGATGGCTACAGCGGACCGATCTATGCCACCCACGCCACTGTTGATCTTGCCACTATCATGATGGCGGACTCGGGGCGCATCCAGGAATCGGATGCGGAGTTCGTGAACAAGAAGCGAGCTGCCCGCGGTGAAGATCCTATCGAACCTCTGTATACTGAAATCGATGCGCAGCATGCCGCCGACCTTTTTCATGGTGTGAATTATGATGAGCCGTTCGAACCTGTTCCCGGTGTAACTACTCGACTAGTGGAAGCGGGGCATATTCTTGGTTCGGCTGCCGTTTCGTTGGAGATCGAAGAGAAAGGGAAGAAGATCCGTTTCTGGTTCTCGGGTGATATTGGGCGATATAAATTGCCATTGCTGCGTGACCCGATCCTGCCTGAGAATGTTGACTACCTTTTGATGGAATCGACCTACGGCGATAAATCTCACGCTGACCCTTCGCTGGCATTCGATGAATTTCGCAATATCGTGGGTCGTACATTGAAGCGACATGGCAAAGTGATCATTCCTGCCTTTGCTGTGGGCCGCACGCAGGAACTTGTTTACCATTTGAACGAAATGATGTTCGATGGCGATGTGCCGCGTGTGCCTGTCTTTGTGGATAGCCCGCTGGCGGTCAATGCTTCGACGGTTTTCAAGCGTCACCCGGAATGCATGGATGCCGAAACGGTACAGTTCGTCAAAGAAGCGAACCATCCGGCGCTTGATTTCAAGATGCTGACCTATGTCCAATCGGTGGAAGAGTCGAAGGCGTTGAACTTACGAAAAGACCCGATGATCATTATTTCCGCTTCGGGCATGGCAGAAACAGGACGCATCCTGCATCATCTGCGTAATAACATTGAAGACCCGAAGAACACCGTCTGTATCGTTTCGTGGCAGGCGCCTTATACATTGGGACGCCGTCTCGCTGACCGCGAGAAGCATATCAAGATCTTTGGTGAGCCGTACACGGTGAGGGCAGAAGTGGCGACCATTGGCGGTTTGTCTGGTCACGCCGGGCAGGATCTGTTGACGCATTATGCGGTCAATACCCGGAATACTGTCAAAAAGGTTTTCCTGGTCCATGGCGAAGAGAAGCAAGCCATGATCCTGACCGATAAGCTAAAAGAACAAAATCTGCGTGAAGTTTATTATCCTGAATTGCATTCCACTATCGAAATTTAGGATATTCAATACCCACGGTCACAAATTTCGCTTCCCGCTTTTGAAAAGCGCAATTTGTGACCGAGTGCGGTATAATCTCGCACGCTCGTGGGACGAAATACAATTTCGTCCAACCTTGGGAAGGTGCCAGAGTGGTTGAATGGGACGGTCTCGAAAACCGTTGTGGGCTTCGGTCCACCGAGGGTTCGAAATCCCTCCCTTCCCGCCAGAAAACGCGTCCGTAAGGGCGCGTTTTTTTATTCCTATGAACGCCTTCATTCCTGGCATGTTGTTTTAATGGTTTAAAATCCCTATAATGAATATGGTAATGTTTGTCTTGGGTGTGGAGATGATTCTTTGATCCAAGGTGTTGGTCAAAGAAAGGAGAAATATATGACGACCCCTGTAAACGACCAGACGCAGGTTCCGAACCCCGAAAAGATTGCAATGAATAAACGCTTGGAGACGGCGGGCTGGGGCTTTTTCCTTCTCATGACTGGTGGGTTTGCCTTGGTGCCTGAGACCATGGTTCCTAAAGGATTGTGGTCCATTGTTTTCGGCTTGATCCTCCTGGGGCTGAATGCGGCACGTTATTACAACGGCATTCGTATGAGCGGCTTCACCACGTTCATCGGCATCCTTTCGGTGCTTGGCGGTGTGGTCCAATTGTTGGGATGGAAGTCTATGGATGGAGCCTTCTTCCTCATCATCCTTGGATCTTATCTCATCATCAAACCCTGGTTTGACAAACGACAACTATTTGGAAAAGCCGAGCAAAGCTAACTCCATTGTTGGTAGGGGAGATATGGCGAAAAATCAGTTGTAGATATAACAGCCCCACACCTTTGGGGTCTGGTATTTAGTGGTAAGATTCGCCCGATGAAACTCAAACTTGCCCTTGCACAGATCGCTACCAAATTGGGGGATGTGGACTCCAATCTTGAGAAACATCTCGAATACATCAAACAGGCAAAATCAGAAAAAGCGGACTTGTTGGTCTTCCCCGAACTTTCGCTGACGGGATATGTCTTACAGGATCTCGTTGCATCTGCGGCTCATCGCCCGACGGAAGATGATCCCGTTTTCAAGCACCTCCTCAAAGCGAGCGAAGACCTGGATTTGGTGGTCGGCTTCGTTGATGAAGACGACCGTCACCGCTTCTTTATCGCTTCCGCGTATCTCTCCGGCGGAAAGACGGTCCATGTGCATCATAAGGTCTATCTGCCCACCTACGGACTGTTCGATGAGGACGCTTCTTTGCCTGGGGCGACTCCATTCGTTCCTTCGATACGCGCTTCGGACGGGTGGGTATGCTCATCTGTGAAGATTTCTGGCACGCCTCACCGCCATATTTACTCTGGCTGGATGGTGCGGATATTATGTTATTTTCGTCCGCTTCACCTGGGCGTGGATTAACGGATAAGGAAAAACTCGAATCTGCGCGTTGGGTGGAACGCGTCAATCAGGCCTATGCCAGCATGTTCACTTCTTTTGTGGCACATTGCAATCGCGTGGGCTTTGAAGATGGATTGCTCTTCTGGGGTGGGGCAACGGTCTGTGACCCGAACGGTGAAATGATCGCACAAGGTCCTTATTTCCAGGAAGCTATCACCTACACTGAATTAGACTTGAACCAACTTCGTCGCACACGCGCCCGCCTGCCTCTGCTGCGCGACGAACGCACTGCCCTCGTCCAAAATGAACTAGATAGGATACTCTCTCGTGGTCGATCTAACCATTAATACCGATGTCGCCCGTCAGATCCTGACCGGTTTTATACGCTCCGAAGTCACACGTGTTGGTTATTCGCGTGCTGTAGTTGGTTTATCAGGCGGTATTAACTCAGCACTTTCCTGTGCCTTGGCTGTCGAAGCTCTTGGCAAGGAAAATGTGCTGGCGGTACGCATGCCCTATAAATTATCCAGCCCTGAGTCGCTGGCTCATGCCGAATTGCTCATCGAGCAGTTAGAGATTCCCAGCAAGACGATCGAGATCACAGACATGGTCGAGCCGTTATTTGCCGCTGAACTCGAATATCACCAAACTGCGCAAGGGAAATATCATGGCGCGCGAGCGCATGATCGTGCTCTATGACCAATCGGAAGTGTTCAAGGGATTAGTCATTGGTACGAGCAATAAAACCGAGATACTGCTTGGCTATAGCACCCAATGGGGAGACTCCGCTGCGGCGATCAACCCTATCGGTGACCTGTATAAAGCGCAGATCAGGCAACTGTCACGTGCTTTGAATATCCCGGCACCGATCGTTGATAAGCCTCCGTCTGCCGACCTCTGGGAAGGGCAGACTGATGAAAGTGAACTTGGCTTCACCTATGACCAAGCCGACCAATTGCTCTATCTATTAATAGATCAACGCTACAGTCCGCAGGAATGTGTGGAAGCCGGCTTCGATCAGAAGTTCGTTGACATAGTTATCAAGCGTATCCGTCGTAACCAGTTCAAGCGTATGCTGCCTCCAATTGCCAAGCTCAGTAATCGCACGATTGGATATGACTTCTTGTACCTGCGCGATTGGGGCACATAAACGAAAATTGAAATCTAATTTTGAAACAGAAGGCGGAAGCCTTCTGTTTTAGGTTCTAAGGACCCAATAATAAAAATGTTTCGTATTCCTCCTGCATTAAAGCACCGTCGCTTCTTCTATCTTTGGCTTGGATTGTTGATCTCTGTTGCTGGAACCCAGATGCAAATTTGGGCGATTTTCTGGCATATTCGCGAATTGACCGATGCGCCGATCGCTTTAGGCGGCGTCGGTCTGGCTCGCATTGTGCCTGTCATCATCTTTTCCCTGATTGGAGGTGCGGTTGCCGATTCGCTGAAGCGCACCCGTATCATATTCATTACACAGAGCACCGCTGCGTTGCTCGCCATCACTTTGGGTTTGTTGACGCAATTTGGACACATCACCATCTGGCATATCTACGCTCTGACCGCGCTCAATGCCATTGCTATCGCTTTTGACGGACCAGCGCGTCAGGCACTGGTCCCGAACCTGGTTCCGGCAAAGGATCTGCCCAACGCCTTTAGCATGACCTCCATTGCTTTTCAAACAGGTTCCATCGTAGGACCAGCATTATCAGGTTTTGCCATTGCTTATGCAGGTCAACATGCCGTGTACTACATCAACGGTATTTCCTTCTTGGCAGTTATTGTTGCCCTGATCTTGATCGGAGACGTTCCACAAGAAACCAAGCCTGGCAAGGTTGTGAGTTGGGCAGCCATTCGCGAAGGCATCCACTTCATTTTTAGCAAACAAATTATTCTCTCGACCATGCTGCTGGATTTTGTAGCTACCTTTTTTGCTTCTGCGAATACGCTCATGCCTATTGTGGCGCGCGATATTCTCCATGTTGGGGTGGTGGAGTATGGCTGGCTTTCAGCGGCGCAATCGGCTGGCGCGGTAACGGCAGCGGTGGTCATTTCGCAGATTCCCGAGATCCGAAAGCAAGGACCAGTCTTTTTGAGCTGCGTGGTCGTTTTCGGGGTGGCAACGGTCCTTTTTGGAATGAGCAACACCGTTATTCTCGCCTGGTGCGCTTTGGCGGTTACCGGCGCGGCGGACGCGGTCAGTACCATCATCCGCAACACGATCCGCCAGTTGCAGACACCCGACCATATCCGTGGACGTATGACCAGCGTCAACCAGATCTTCTTCCAGGGAGGTCCGCAGTTGGGTGAGGTAGAAGCGGGACTTGTGGCGCAAGTATTTGGGGCTCCTGCCGCCATCATTAGCGGCGGTATTGCCTGTGTATTAGGTATGTCACTCATTGTGCGAAAGTGGCCCGCGCTCTTAACGTACAACGGAGACGAACACATCCAGACAAGTGTATCAACCGCTGATTGACGCCAACCTTGCGATTTGTATACGATTCCGTAGCTACCCGCATTTAGGTGTTGACTTGCCTTTTGAACGGGACTATACTCACATCATAGAGGTAATCGTCCTATGCGAACAGATACCTACATGAACGGAAATCCCAGCTGAAAGCACGCGGCATATTCGCGTGCTTTTTTTATTCCAATCCTAAAAGGAGAATAAACAATGGACTATGGACTGATCGGAAAGCTCGAGAAGGCAAAACGATACGCGGAAGATCGAACCCGCTTTCGTTTCAACAAATTTGAATTGACCTTCCACGGTGATAACAACGAACATAACGTTAGCTTTAACAACGGTGATTTTCATTGTGACTGTGAGTTTTTTCTGACCCATAAGCGTTGCGGACATACCATGGCTCTCGAGATCCTATTGAAGGGGATGATTCCTGAAACGGTTCAACCCTAAGCCGACAACTGAATCCATTATCGACTACCCTCCTTTCCCTGGAGGGTAGTTGCGTTAAAAACCAACAATGCTAATGAACATTCGATGAGAGTGATTCTAAAAATGGTCGTTTTCGATTACAATTTTCACGTATGACACCAATTTCCCGTCGTGATTTTCTCAAACTCGGAGGCTTGAGCCTCGGCAGCCTCGCGTTCACTCCTTCCCTGGGTAATTATGTGAATTTTGATGACAGCAATATGGTGCGGGTAGCCACTACCTCAGTGAGTGTCTATTCCAAACCATCTGATCAAAGTTCCATAGTTTCTACATGGTATCGAGATGAGCTCGTCCATATATACGGAGAAGTGGTTGCCGATGAGCCAAAGCTGAACCCGGTCTGGTATCGTGTATGGGGGGGCTTCATGCATCGGGCTCGCTTACAGCACGTCAAAACTCTGTTCAACGAAGTTTTACCTGCCATTCCTGAAGGTGGGCAGCGCCTTGTGGAAGTGACGGTTCCATTCTCCAATCCCTGGCGGAAATCTAATGCCCTGGGTTGGGAGAAAATGAATCCGCCCCTTTATTTTGGCTCTGTGCATTGGATCAAAGCCATCGAAAAAGGTCCCGATGGCGAGCCGTGGTATCGTATCTTTGACGATCTGGATTCGAATGTGCCATATTATGTCCCTGCCATTCATATGCGTCCGATCTCTGATGAGGAGGTTAGTCCCATATCACCAGATGTTCCACCCGATAAAAAGCGTATCGAAGTGAACCTGACTACGCAAATATTGACCGCATATGAAGGTGATAAGTCTGTATTTCAGACAAAGATATCATCGGGCATCCCCGCCAAAGATTTCAAAACGCCCACCGGTGAGTATTTCATCCACGAAAAAATGCCTGCCAAACATATGGGCTACAGTTACTTTGGCATTGGACAGAAAGGTGTGGTCAATTCATTCGCTGATGCTGATGGATACGCTCTTCCGGGCGTCCCTTGGACCAGTTTCTTTACCCTCGCAGGACATGCCTTCCATGGTACCTACTGGCACGAGAACTTTGGCACTCCCATGAGCCACGGCTGTATCAACATGCGCACAGAAGAAGCCAAATGGATCTTCCGCTGGTCAACTCCACCGCATAACGCAACCAATACATTCAACCGCGGCACCGGTACTGCGGTTCGAATCAGTTATTAATCCATGCCTCAACTCACCTGGCCCGGCAAGCAACTTGCCTCCTCATCACCTGCATCATTCATAACTGATTCGATCGTTTATCCAAACGGTATTGGATATCCATTAGCTCAGCCTGAAAGCCGACTAATTCTTGGGGATAATCTGGCGGTGATGTCTGCCTTGTTGCCCGAATACGAAGGGCGTATTAACCTGATCTATGCCGATCCTCCTTTTTTCACAAATCGACAATTTTCTGCCCGTATCGGGCGCGGTGAAGACTCTCGCAAACCCGATGAATGGGAGCTTGCTGAAGGTTATCATGACCACTGGGAAGATCTGGATTCCTATTTGGATTTTCTTTATCAACGTCTTGCTGTAATGCATCGTTTGCTGGCACCAAACGGAACACTCTATCTCCACCTGGATTGGCATGCCGATGCGTATGCTCGTCTACTTTTGGATGAATTGTTCGGCGCCGATCATTTGCTGAATGAGATCATCTGGACCTATCATGGTCCTTCACCGATCAAGAGTGCATTCAATCGCAAGCATGATACGATCCTGGCTTATGTCAAAGGCAAGGATTACACCTTCAATGCGGATGCAGTCCGCGAGCCGTACAATCCAAACACGGTAAATACGTTCCGCTCTTCGCCTAAAGCTGGCTTTGGTAAAGTGCCTGACCTTGAAAGAGGAAAGGTTCCCGAAGATTGGTGGTATTTCCCTGTGGTGGCTCGCTTACATACAGAGCGCACCGGATATCCAACGCAAAAGCCCCAAGCTCTTTTGGAACGTATTATTCTGGCCTCTTCCAATCCTGGTGACCTTGTTGCTGACTTTTTCTGCGGTTCCGGAACTACTCCCATGGTCGCTGCCAAAAACAGACGTTGTTTTATTGCCTGTGATGAGACTTCGCGCGCCATTCATACGGCATATAGCAGGTTACTCGCATGTGAATCACCGTTTCTCGTTCAACGTGACTCTAGTTTTGACATTTCTTTTTCACAGGTTCCGAAATCTACCTATGTCCACCAACAAGATGGGACCGTTGTTTTGGAGAGCAAACTAGATGTTGCTTTTTGGGAGGTGGACCCTGCCTGGGATGGGAAATTATTCAGAAGTGTTGGCCAAGCTGTCCGCCCGATACGAAGCGGGGACATCCTCTGTGAAATAAAAATAAAGACCGGACACAATACTTGTGTCCGGATCGTAACTGCGAAAGGAAAACAGTATCAACTAAACATCTAAACGATACCCAACGCCGCGTATCGTTTTGAGAAACTTCGGGTTATCGGGGTCAAGTTCAATGGCGCGTCGCAGCCATGAAATGTGTACATCCAGTGTACGGGTATCCCCCGTGTAATTTGTTTCCCAGACTTTCTTAAACAAAAACTCACGTTCAACCACTTCACCATGCTTATCAATGAGGATCTGCAATAATGTGATCAGCCTGGGAGTGAGCTTGGTATTCTTTCCTAAACAACGCACGCGACGATGATCAAGGTCAAGCCGGATGGGTCCTGCGGAAATAACATTATTCCCATCACCGGGCATCAGTGCCTTTATACGATTAACAAGTTTTTGCACAGTGAACGGTAGAACCAACACAGAATCCGCAAGCTCTTTATCGACCGGACGATCTTTATCAAGGATCAAAATGATCGGTATCTTGGCATCTTTCTTGCGCAGGGATAAACAAATACGAATGCCAGTGCTTCTTAAAGAAGCAGCATTGATTACTACAAGAGTTGGGTTGCTCTGTTTTAATTTTGAGACAGCTTGGCTACCATTTTGGAACTCAATGACATCAAATCCCTTCTTTTGCAAATCAGCAGCAAAAGAAGGGATTTCTGCATGTCGTCCTTCGATAACCAGGAGGGTGGTCTTTTTCATTTTGAAATGATTATTCCAGATAATTGTAAGTTTCTTTGGCGAAACGATAAAATCATTATACCTTAAATCTTAACAAAAGTTTTCTTGCAATCTCATTAAGCTTTTTAAGGTAGCGCCGATTAAACTACAGATGTTGAATCTTATCAAGACATTATCTAAATATTAAGTACTATGTCTCTTAATCTTAAAAAATTTATTTTGCTTGACTCTGTATGCCAGGTATGGTAATATCGGCGGGCTCAACCAATCGATGCGGGGTGGAGCAGTGGCAGCTCGTCGGGCTCATAACCCGAAGGTCGCAGGTTCAAGTCCTGCCCCCGCTACTAGTTACGAACCATAGCTCGCAAAGCTATGGTTTTCGTTTAAGCCCGACGGACTATGGTTCATACAAAAACCTCCAGTTTTGGGATTTTTGTGAACCTCAGTCCGTCGGGCTCGTTAGGCAACCACAGTCCTTCAAACTCGATGCCGCTCAGAAAAGCCATTTTCACCGATCACGACATCAATGAGTATTTGGTCTACATGAGGACCGAGTATGTGCCGCAGCGCTTCGGCAAGGATAGGCGCGCCCTATCCCCTAAATCTCTTCGAAATATCTGGATCTCGTTATGTGCGTTCTTCCTAAGCTTCTGCCTGCAATGTGGGACCACTAATTAGAACATATTCTTTTCAAAGTAGTTCATCCCTCATTAAGAAGATAGTATCAGTATATAAAGTGGCGTACCGTGCTCACATTTTCTTGTATCAGTTTGGGTGGGATGGCGCTCAAATGGCCCTTCTCAGTCCTATCTTAGGCGGAATGGTATAACACTCCAAGCTTTATTGCTCAATGAGCGTCCTCCTGCTTCTGAAAGCAGTGTCGCCGCCTGCTATTTGTATTCGATTATATAGAACAATTTTGGAATCAAGCACAATATTTATATTCATCTACCAATTTATACCCCGCAGACTAGATACTTTTGCTTCCATTTAGTCGCATACCCCTTAAAAACCTGACTTAATTTCCTAAGCATAAATTCTTGACGTCTACCCATTTTCAGGATAGTGTTGCCTTGTCGAGACAAGAACACCGGTCAAAATGGCTAAGGAAAGCACACCTCTCTTAAAAACAAAATTTCATGTCCCGTACACGCGTTCGAACCTGGTACTTCGACCGCGCTTAATCGGGCGCCTTGAAGATGCCGTGCGCCAGCAACATCGTTTAGTACTCGTGTCAGCCCGGGCGGGTGCCGGGAAAACAACACTGGTAAGTGAGTGGCTGCGCCAACAGGGTCGACCGTCTGCGTGGCTCTCGCTTGACGCGCAGGATAACGATCCATTGCGCTTCTTCGGTTATCTCGTGGGATCCTTGCGACAACTTGATCTGACCATCCATCTCATGGAATGGGAGAACCTGGAGCTTCCAGCGCCAGAGACTCTGGTCACTGAGCTGATCAATGATATTGCGGCCAGTGCAACTTCTTTCCTCCTTGTCCTCGATGATTATCACCTGATCGAAAATTCCTGGATCCATCAGGCGATCGAATTTTTGATCGAGCACCAGCCGCCTGAGATGCACCTGATTCTCACCACACGTATGGATCCTCCATTGCCACTTGCCCAGTTGCGTGTGCGCGGTCAGTTGACCGAGGTCCGGGATCGCGATCTGCTCTTTACCGAAGACGAAACCAGCAAATTTTTTAATCAGGTCCTGGAATTGGAATTACCCGCCTCGGCGGTAGCTACCATTGAACGAAGAACAGAAGGCTGGGCGGCGGGGCTGCAAATGGCAGCGATCTCGATCCAGGGTCACAAGCAGGGCGGAGACCTGGATGCATTCCTGCACGCCTTTGGAGGAACCAATCGTTTCGTTCTTGATTATTTGATGGAAGAAGTCCTCCACCAGCAATCCGCATCCATCCAGGATTTCCTGATCGAGACCTCCATTTTGGAACAGATGTGTGGGGAGTTATGTGATGCTGTACGCACAGAGAAAACGGGGAGTAGCGATAGTCAGTCTACCCTCCTGCAACTGGAGCGGACCAATCTATTCGTGATCCCGCTGGATGATGAACGGCGGTGGTATCGCTACCATCATCTCTTTGCAGACCTGCTCCAAAGTATCCTCAGACAGCGCAGGTCTGCAGAACAAATCCACGAACTGCATTGGCGAGCCAGCCTCTGGTATGAGGAGAGACAATTATTGGGGGATGCCATGCGTCATATCATGGCTGCCCAGGATTTCGAGCGCGCGGCTTCCATGATCGACGACAATATTGTCGGGTTGATCGATGTGTACACGCGCGGAAAAGTGCCTCTTCTCCTGCATTGGGTGGAAAAATTGCCGGAAGAGATCAGACGCAGCCGTCCCTGGCTCGATGTGTATCGTGCCAACATGCTGGCACTAAGTCTTCAATTGGATGAGGTGGAGCCAATCCTTGACAGCGTAGAGCAAAGGGTGGATCGGAATTCCTCGCGTGCGCCAGATATCCTGGGGCATGTTGCTGCTGTCCGCGCGTATGCCGCAAATGTGAGCGGCGATATAGAGCGGGCCATTGAAATGGCGGACCTGGTCAAGGTCTACTTGACCGGCCAGGATAATCTCATCGCCCGTGCCACCGCGGCCTATGCCCTCGCCGATACGTATTCCGCCACAGATCAAGTTGAAAGAGCCAGCCAGGCACTGCTTGACTTAATTCGCATCGGTGAAAAGACCGGTCAGCTTCTGATCATTGTCCCTGCATCCTGCGAGCTGGCGGCCCTCAAGCGAGTTCAGGGCAGACTTCACGAGACAGAGAATCTCTTGAGCAAGGTGTATCAATGGCTGGTTGACCGCAATGGACTGGATTCGCGCGTTCGTTGTTCGTATGAGTTTGCACTTGCCGATTTACTGCGAGAGCGCAATGAACTGGATGCTGCCTATCAGCATGTGATGACAGGGCTCGAATTTCGCAGTCGATTGGGTGGTTATAACGTGATCGGCGACCTGGCGCTGATGCGTGTCCTCCAGTCGCAAGGCGATACCGAAGGAGCACTGAAGGCGCTTCACGCCGCGGAACGGGCCGTGCAAATCTACCCTTTCCAACTGGCGTTGATGATCGATTTCAAGGCCGCGCGCGTGGTCCAATGGCTGGCTGCCGGTGATGTGGATATGGCCAGACGATGGGCGACCGAATGTAACAACGGCTCCGAACAGGAACAGATCGCGCTGGCGCGTTTGAAGTTGGCACAGGGACATGCCTCTGAAGCTCAAAAGACATTGGTCCAGCAGGGATCGACGGCAGAGTCCGGCGGTCGTATAGGGCGTTTGATCGAGATCCTGGCTTTGCAAGCCATCGCTCTGGACATTCAGGGACAATCTGCTGAAGCAGACGCAACATTATCTCAAGCAATTTCTCTTGCCCAACCAGAGGGATACATGCGCGTTTTCCTGGATTTGGGACAGCCCCTCCAAAAGATACTCCAGCGCGTGGCGAACGGCGCCACGAGCGCCGGGGGACCGAGGCGGACTCTTCTGAACGCATTTCAGCACGAGGGCGCCAGAGAATCTGCTTTGAACGCTTCCACTACGACAATGCTGATCGACCCTCTCACATCGCGTGAATTGGAGGTTTTGCGGCTGCTGGCAGAAGGGCTCTCGAACAAGGACATTGCCAGTCGGTTGATCGTCGCGCCAGGTACGATCAAACAGCACCTCAAGAATATTTGCAGAAAGCTGGATGTACACGGTCGGATGCAGGCCGTCCGGCGTGGGCATGAGCTGAAAATTCTCTAATTCTCATTAGCTTCCCCCTTACATACTTTCATATCTCCTCAAGATATCCCCTTTGATTCCCCAAATGGGGAATGACGCCGCGCGGTCCCATCTGTAGAATGAACCTTTCTGAATTTCGACAGGAGGTTTTGATGGTCTTTGGTTTGGTTCATCGCTGGCTTTATCGAGGCGGACGCCCGAATATGCTTGCTCGGGTCCTTAATCGCGGCTGGGCAGTAATACACGCCCTTGGCATCCTCCCGAACTATATGGTCACTCTGGAAGTGGTAGGGCGGCGTTCGGGCCGCTCGATCTCGTTTCCTCTGGCTATGGTAGTCCTGGACGGCGAGCGTTATCTTGTCTCCATGTTGGGAACGGAAGCTGCCTGGGTTCGCAACCTGCACGCTGCGAACGGTCATGCCATTGTGCGCCATGGTCTAACCGAACACGTCTTGCTCGAAGAGGTAGCTGTAGAAAAGCGTGCACGTATTCTGAAAGCCTATTTACGGATTGCCCCCGGTGCGCGGCCGCATATTCCCATCGATAAAGACGCGCCTCTGGAAGTATTCGAGACGATTGCTGCCCAATTCCCGGTCTTTCGCGTGGTTTCCACAACGACGATGTGAAAGCCATCTCTATGAAAGAAATCTCAACATCCTACAATCCTGAATCTTCTGTTCTTCCCTTCTTTGGGCTTGTGCTCGGGCTCCTCATCCCATTTTGGATTTTGGGAGAACTTTTTCCTGTGGAGTTGCTTCCGGGCCTTCCCATCAGCGCCTTGGGGGCATTCACTCCGGCAGTGGCGGCGCTCATGCTTAGTTATAAATATGCAGGACCTGCCGGCTTTCTTCAGCTTTTACAGCGATCGTTTGACTTGCGGCAGATCAATAATAAGAGCTGGTTGATCGTCATCTTTTTGATCAATCCCCTTATCGCTATTTCCGCCTATCAAATTATGCGCGTGACGGGCGTTTCCCTCCCAAATGCTGTACCGTTGACGCTTTCTGTCTTTCCGTTCTTTGCCGTGTTATGGATCGCTGCCCTGGGAGAGGAACTTGGCTGGACAGGTTATGTGACCGACCCGTTGATCGAACGCTATGGACCGCTGCCTGCCAGCTTATTGCTTGGATGCTTCTGGACGGCGATCCATTTTATACCGCTTCTACAAGTACATCGTTCCATCGAGTGGATCGCCTGGTGGTCTCTTGGAACAATTTCCTATCGATTGATCATGGTCTGGTTTTACGCACATACCGGGAAAAGTGTATTCGCCGCCGCAATATTTCATGCCATGATCAACTTGTGCTGGCAGCTATTCCCTGAGAATGGCTCACATTACGACCCTCGAATATTTAGCCTGATCACATTCACATTCACGATCGTTCTGTATGCCACTGCACAGTTTCTACCATTCGCCAAATTACAGTCCAATTCTGAGCGTGCACAAACTGCCTCAAAGTTTAAGTAAGGAGACACTCATGAAAAAATTTCTAAGATGTTGCACCGTTGTGCTTGGTGCAGGGATCGGTCTGGTTTTGCTGACAGGACTCGTTTTGTATACGATCGGCAGGCAAAAGTTGACAAAGTCCTATCCAAATCTTCCTGTGGAAACGATTGCAATACCTGTTGACGAGGCTGCCATCACACGCGGCAGACATATCGCTGTGACCTGGTCCTGTACCTATTGTCACGGGGATGACTTGAGCGGCAAACTTATCGAAGACAATTCATTCATGGGAACGATCCCCGCGACCAATCTGACATCGGGCGAAGGTGGCATTGGTGAGTCTTATACCGACATCGACTGGATCCGCGCGATTCGTCACGGTGTTAAGCCAGATGGTCGCGGTGAGATCATGATGGGCAATTACTACACCATGAGCGATCAAGATCTGAGCGACTTGATTGCCTATCTCAAACAAATCCCGCCTGTAGATTCATATCTTCCAGCAATGCGCATTGGAACGGTTCTCCCCCTGGCGCCAGCAATTGGATATCTGGTGCCTGCCGCGGAACAGATCGATCATAACGCGCCGCACCCCATGGATCCGTTACCAGATGCAACCGTAGAGTACGGCAGCTACCTCTCGACTATTTGTATGGGATGTCACAGCTCGAATCTCACTAGCAAATTCGAAGGATGGAGTCAGGATGAATTTGTCCGCATGATGCAGACAGGTGTTTCACCAAACGGAGAGCAATTGGGCGCTGGAATGCCTTTATATGCTGAGATGCATGAGACAGAGTTAACCGCGCTCTGGCTTTATTTCCAGAGCACACACTCAACAACACAAAAGTAGACCTCTTGCATAAGTGTGCCATAATAGGCATATGAAATATGAAACGGTCGAACAACTAAAGGACATTGATTTCAAGCGACTTACAGGTGTTCAACGGGAGACCTTTGAAGAGATGCTCAGCGTGATAGAACACGGATTGGGTACCTTTGGTAGACCACCGAAACTAAGCCGAGCCGATCAACTGCTGATGACCTTGATGTATTGGCGAGAATATCGAACTGAATTTCATATTGCACAATCCTATGGTGTCAGCGAAGCGACGGTCTGTCGCACCATCCGCAAGGTAGAAGATGTGCTGGCGAGTTCGAAAAAGTTTCGCCTGCCTGGCAAAAAAGCGCTCCAACCCAGCAACACCATCTTTGAAGTGATCCTGGTGGATGTCAGTGAACAACCCGTGGAGCGTCCAAAAAAAGCCAGGAACAGCACTACAGTGGCAAAAAGAAGCGACATACCCAGAAAACACAGTTGATCGCCAACCAGAAAACCGCTGAAATTGTGGCAACCGCCTTTAGTCAGGGCAGCAAGCATGACTTTCAACTGTTCAAGGACGACAAGCTCGCGATTGCCCAACATATTTGCATCCTAGCGGATGCTGGCTATCAAGGTTTGGCAGAATTGCATGAAAACTGCCAGACGCCTTTTAAGAAATCCAAATATCATCCTTTGACCAAGAAAGAGCAACTGAAAAATCGGGCGTTGGCTCGCAAGCGCATCGTGATCGAGCATATTTTTCGCAAGCTGAAAGTATTTCGGATCCTCAGTGAGAGGTATCGTAATCGCAGAACTAGATTTGCTCTCCGTTTCAATTTGATCGCTGCTATTTACAACCTTGAACTTAACTGACTTTTGCAAGAGGTCTAGTAAAGTAATCAGCCTATGAAGGCAATGGATAATTATTAGCTTATTCTGCTTCGTTGCATAATAAACAATACACTTCGAGATTCTTTCGACTTCTATATCACGCAAATGCCCCGTATTGTACCTGAGAAAATTCCCTACGCTACGAATAGCTAGAATTTTTGAGAAAGCTTTAACAGGTCTAAATCCAATTTGCGAACCCGATTTCTTTGAATGATTCGGATACTGATATCTTTGGTCTTTAGGCTCTGGCAGGTCTTCGGCGAAGACGCGTTGGATGCACAGTTGATTGGCGACCGCTTCTGCTATGGGAGGCTGTCACCGATTACATAGCGAGTTCGATTCCTGTTTTGTTCAATTATGTCAGGGATCGAACAACGTTATGGCTGTTCAAAAAGACTCATCTCAGGCAATGCACGATTTTGGTAATCGAACAATGCCTGATTCTCTCAGTTATTCCCAGATGTTGGACGAGCTGGCTCCCAGCTATTGCCAGCTATCCACGTAGCAGCCCACCATATGCCGCCCCACTAATGCCTTGTAGCAGCGAATGAGCGTAACGGTCAATGGTGGTGCCTTGGTAGATGGAGATAAATCCCAGCGTTAAGAGACGATGCATGATGTGATTGTATCATTCTACGAAAGGTTGACTCACGAAAGCGGGAGTGTCCAAACTAGTGGGCTTAGCCACAGGGCATACAGAGACCTTTGAGTTTTCTCTCCGAGAACTCAGTGATCTCTGTGGCTTGGCTCTTGTCACCGCCTAGTTACTTATCTCTGCACAATCTAGAACAGGAAAGCAATATGGGTATTGCTGTTCAAGTGGATGATACGGCAAGTTTGCTGGAAACATTCGCAACGATGCGATAGCATAAAAGGAACAGTAATGCCCCGCCCGAGATCCAGTAATACTGTTGTGCCCAGGATATGGATGTGTCACTGCCCGACGTGATGCCATGCAAAAGCGCGATCAAATAGGTGATGAAGCTGATATAGTGAAGAGCGCGCCATGTTTTTTGTCCGATGCGCGAACGCACATAAAAACTGAGGGTTACGATCAACATGGTGTAAAAGCCTACCTGTCCAAGCCCTACCCAGAACGGTTCATAGTTGCTGGAAAAGGGGACAAGCACCTGCGCTAGCGTATAGCCGATGTAGCGGTCGCCCATAAGGATCAGTGCATGGAATAAAGCGAATCCCAGCCCAAGAATGCTGATGAATTCGTGCAAGGCAAATGAAACAGGAACTCCGGGCCAGGTGCGTGCAATCTTATTGGTGATCAATAATCCCAGCGCCATCGAGAGCCAGAGCAGGCTGAGTGCTACAAAGGCGCTGCCACGGGAAAGATACCAGTAGGCTTTTGGATCAGGACCCAGGAGTGAAGCCGCGAGGTGGGGCATCCAGGAGGGCAGGACAAGCACTGCGGCGAGTGTGCCCATGCCTATTGCCAGAATGACCCACACAATGGACTGTAACGTCAATGAAGAGTCAGGGTATTCCTCTGAGGGTGGTTGTAGAGGCATTTGTTCAACTCCAAAGATAATTTTCGAAATTATTGCTATATAAACATTGTCCATCTTCCAGGATCAGAAGCCCAGCCAGTTCGGGATTGGCATTCAACCAATCAAGTCCGTCCTGGCTGCCAAGCAGCAGACTGGTTTTAGCAGCCCATTCTGCCTGGATGCTATTCGGAGCAATGACGGTCGCGGTCAGTACGCTGGTCTCGGCTGGAAGATGGGTACGCGGGTCAATGATGTGATGCTGCCAGTTGTTGTTGCGCTGCCAGCGGCGCCGGTCCTTGCCCGATGTCGCCACACCGCAGTCCACCAACTTAAGGACGTCTATACTGTCGGATGGATCGAACGGATCCGCCACGCCAACTGTCCAATATTCATCAGTAGCGGGTTTCTCACCAACAGCGATGTCGCCGGCGGCGTCCATGAGTGCAGGTCCATATTTGCTGAGCCGTTTTACCGTCTCGTTCGCTGCCCAGCCTTTGACAATGCCTCCGAAATCGAGGTGCAGGTTCGGGGGTAGAAAGATCGTGCGTGTGGCTGCATCCCATTCGATTTGCGGTAGACCGGACTGCATCCCGTAAGGCTGTGGGGCGAGCTCGTCCAGCACCGGGGCAAGCAGCTCAAAGCTGCGGTCGTACCCTGCCTCGATCAAAGCATCCAGTAGCACCGGTGTGACCAACCCATTGCTCTGCTTTTCTACTGTGCGGGAGAGCTCGAACACTTCGGCAAATTCATGGCTGATTTTTACAGGGTACCCCGAACTGTTATTGACGCGGCTCGACTCACTATCCAGCCTGAAGCGGCTGAAGAGGCTCTCCCAATGCTCAAACCATTGTGGTACTTGCTCTAGTTCCTTTATGGGTTCTGGATGGTCGAGCGCCACCAGCATCTCGCAACCCATGGCGTGAAATTCCAGCTTTTGAATCATGTCAGGATGACCTTGTCCGTGTAACGGGTGCTGATTGTTGTGAATTTCGTGAATTTTTCGAACTTTGTACCACAATGATTTGTTGGCTGGGAGCCTGTCCTCCAAGAAGGATCTTTCCGTTGAAGACTGGTTCGGTTGGACTGGAAACTACTGCGGGCGACGAGGGTTGCAGCTCAATCGTTTTTTGCGTTGTGACCGGCTTATCGAGGGTGGCAAATAAGTTCCATAAACCGAGGGTAGTAGCGATGGCAAGGGCTGACATTACCATCTTGATATCATCCCAATTTTTTGAACCGGGTTTGGCGGGCATGATCTGTCTCCTTGAATTTATAATCGGTATTAGTCGTCGTGGTCTTCATGTTCTTCGTGATCTTCGTTATGTGATGGCGCACCTGACGATTGAGACTGATTATTATTGTTTTGGGCAGGTGCGGAAACAAAAACTGGTTGGGGCGCTTCACTACCAAGGATCTGCCCATCCATGCTGACATACACAATGGTCCCGGAGGAGAACACCACTTTATAAACGTTCAACCCATTCCAGACCGCGTTTTCAACGCTGTACAAATCCGTCTGTCCCAGGAAATTGGCGGCGATGGTGGCTGCTTGCTGGTGCGTTACCTGAAGCGCCTGATTTTGCACTGGAAGTGTTTCGGCTGTGACAGCGGTTGGTTGGATGGCGACAGCATTACGAATTTGGGCGTATACTGCGCTTACATTTGCCAGGACAACAAGCACGAATGTCGTTAAGGCGGCTGAGACGAGCAGGGTTTTCTTAGACATCAAATCTCTCCTTCTGAGATACGGTTTGTTTTTCTGCTCTAAGGATACGATCTGAAGATTGGGATTGGTTTGTAAAAGAGTTCGGGTTTCCCAATCATTTTCCAATCTTTCTCTGCTAGACTTGGTATGAAAGAGCACAGGGATCTGCACCATGAGAATTCTTTTGATCGAAGATGATAAACGTTTGGCAATGCTAACCAAAAAGGTCCTTGAGGGTGAGCACTTTGATGTAGATGTCAGCCATAACGGGGATGATGGAGTGGAGTTTGCACTGCGGGGTGTTTACGATGTCGCAGTGGTGGATTGGATGCTGCCCGGGCGGGATGGTCCCTCTGTGGTACAGGCGATACGAGCCGCCCGGGTTTCTACGGCAGTGCTGATGTTGACCGCACGCACGCAAGTGGAAGACCGCGTGGCGGGACTGTACAGTGGAGCCGATGACTATCTGACCAAGCCTTTCTCCTATGACGAATTGATTGCCCGTATCCATGCTCTGGCGCGGCGTGTCAGCGGTGGCGCTAGTATCAATGCATGGGAACTACGGGTCGGTAACATTGTCCTGGATATACGGACCTATTCTGCGCGTCGCGCTGACCGCGTTCTCGATCTCACGCGTACGGAATGGACATTGCTGGAGTGCCTGATGCGCCATCCGGGGCAAACACTTTCCCGTCAATTCATCATGGATTATGTATGGTCGTATGAAGCGAAAGTGCAATCTACAATGGTGGATGTCTATGTATCCTATCTGCGCGGTAAATTGAACCTGCCCGGTTACAAGGATCCCATTCAAACCAAGCGCGGGCTAGGCTATGCCCTGGACGTGAACAATGCTTAGATCGCTACGATGGAAGTTAACCTTTCTCTATCTTGTCGTTGCCATCGGTCTAGTAGGGCTGGTGGGCATCGGTACCTACATCCTCATTGATCGTTATTTTCAACAGACGACCGACCTGGCATTGCGCTACAAAATGGCGCGTCAGTTTCGCTCACTGGGTGTGAACCTGCCAAATGAACTAATCAGCGCAGAAACTACCTGGCTTCAGAACAATAACAGGATCGTTTCTCCTACGCCTGTGAAATCATCGCATGATGAATCAGACAACGAATCGGATGATGAATCAAAAGATGATAATGGTGGCGATTCAGGAGGTGAATATACCTACGATGCAGAACTGGCTGCTATCTTTGTTGTATCCATGGATCAGGCAGGTAATCCGTTACGCATCGCGAACGCAGCCGTTCCCCCCATGGTGAATGACCACGCGGTCATTACCAATGCACTGCAAACAGGCATGGACCTTCGCACGGTAGACCTTCCAGGACAGGGGCGGATGCGCGTGCTGACCTACCGCACTGGTGTAGCGAACCCGGCTATTCTGCAAACGGGGCGCTTGCTGAGCGACCAGGATCGCGCGCTACAGTTGTACACACTGTTCCTGATGTTATTGGGTGGCACGACGGCTGTGTTCCTGGCGTTTGTCAGTTGGTGGTTGGCAGGTCGCTCGTTGGGACCCGCACAGAAAGCCTGGGATCAGCAGCAAACTTTTGTATCTAACGCAAGCCATGAACTGCGGACGCCTCTTACGCTGATCCGGGCAACGGCTGATTATGGTCTGCGCAGCAAAACATCGGATGAATTGCCCGGGCTGCTTCAGGATATTTTGAACGAATGCGATTACATGGATCATCTGGTGGATGACCTGCTTCTGCTTTCACGTCTCGATGCGCATCAACTCAAGCTGGAACTTGTTCCCGTTTCCCTGGCGGACCTCTTTGCTGAGACCGCTCGTCAGGTGGAAAAACTCGCCAATAACGGGAACATCTCTATTGTTGTAGGAACGACCGCCGGGCAGGTTATCGCAGATGCTGCCCGCTTAAGACAGGTGCTGCTGATCTTATTGGACAATGCTTTACGTTTTACGCCGCCTGGCGGGTCCATCCACCTGGATGCACGCATCGAAGGGAAATGGACGCGCATCCGGGTTGCAGATACAGGCAAAGGCATTGACCGTCGCCATCTGCCGCACCTGTTCGACCGCTTCTACCAGGCGCCGAACGATGCGAACGAGTCGAAGTCGAAGTAACGGATTAGGACTTTCCATTGCCAAGGCTCTTCTCGAAGCTCAGGGAGGATCTATCCACATTGACAGCACACTTGGCAAAGGCACGGTTGTCTCTTTGTTATTGCATTCTGCCTAGAAGGTAAAATATCATCATGGATACCAATCGTTTTAAAATCATATATCCGAATGACCTGCCGGACTATCGTCGCCAGGCTGGTCAGATCGCTGAAGTATCTTGGCCCGAGTTTATGCTGCACGATCCCATCGCGGACGAATACTGGCATGAACTTTTCGACAGATTCAGCGATTATCAATTTGCCCTGCTGGATACCGAAAACAATCGCATGGCAGCCATGGGGAATAGCCTGCCGTTCTGCTGGGATCAGCCTCTCGAAGAGTTGCCCGAAGGCGGCTGGGACTGGGTCTTCGTGAAAGCGGTGGAAGATCACAAGAATGGCATCACACCCAATATTCAATCGGCTATTCAGATCAATATTCACCCCGACTATCAAAGTCAGGGGCTGAGCGGAAAAATGGTGGCAACCATGCGCGCCATAGGGAAATCCAAGGGTTTCCGACATCTCGTTGCGCCGGTGCGTCCGAACCAGAAGAGTAAATATCCTCTCACCAGCATTGACGATTACATCCAATGGACAAATGACGATGGATTACCGTTCGACGCCTGGCTGCGAAGTCCATGCCCGTGTGGGGGCGAAGATCATCAAGTCCTGTCACGAGTCCATGATCATTCGCGGCACACGTGCCGATTGGGAAGGCTGGACTGGTTTGAAGTTCCCACAAAACGGTAAATACCACATCCCCGGGGCACTCAATCCAATTGACATGGATATTGAGAAAGATGAAGGCATTTATGTCGAGCCAAATGTGTGGATGGTACATGAGGTCGGATAATTTGACTGATAATAATTGTGAGGCTAATACTATATGCAGCCAAAAAGCAAATCATTACTTCTGTTATTAGGAACAGTAGCTCTGGCCTTATTAAGCTGTAAAGCCTTAACATTTGCTCCAAACAGAGAAAATCATCCAAACGCCGAGCAACCAATGCAAAACACCATAAATGGTAAATGGAAAGGAATCACCTCACAAAACCACGCCATTAATTTCACTGTTAACAACAACTTTGTAGCTTTCATATATTATGAGGCCAGTCTCGCCGATGCGATGTGTCGGGAATTTTATTGGGGTTCATCACCTGAGATGGAACTGCCAGTACTCGATAACAGTTTTACCTTTAAAAATTACGACTATGATCCTTCTCAGGAGGTCTACACAACAATTTCGGGAACATTCGCGTCAAATACAACAGCATCAGGCGTATTTATATTAAAAGTGACCGGTGACTGTCACGGCGAATATGAATTGGATTGGAAAGCCACTAAAGAAATCGATAGTTACTAAAAGCGCATTTGTACACGTTCGACAATTCCTTTTTATGCAGCTTTCTTGGGCATAATTTATAATTGGGAAATGAAATTCACCCGCAGACTGGCATTGCTGCTTGCCTTCTTTCTCTTCGCCTGCCAGCCAGCCACTCATCCCATCGTCACGATCATAGATCAAGGGGTTTCTGTCACGGTCCAAACGGAGGAACGTGTCCCTGCGGCGATTCTCGCTCAAGCAGGAATTACGCTCACATCTGAAGACCGTCTGCTCTCGAACGGACTTCCTATTTCAACCGATACACCAAGTACAGATTATCCACTGACCATCCAGCTTCGCCGAGCCGTTAACATTACGATCAGTTCACCCGATGGAAACAAGCAAATTCAAACCTCTGCGTTCACCGTGGGAGAAGCACTACAGGATGCAGGTATCCAACTCCGTGCCAGTGACAAGGTCGATCCATCTCTCAATACACCGATCACAAGCTCACTTCTCACGATTTACTATTCACCATCCAACACCCTCACCGTGTCGGTAGATGGAAATTCGCTGCAGATCCAATCCTCCGCGCGGACAGTTGGCGAGGCGCTGGCAGAGGCTGGGATTCCGCTCCTTGGGCTCGATTACAGCCTTCCGGCTGAGAATGAACCGCTCCCGTCCGATGGGCAGATCAAAGTGGTGAGGGTCAGCGAGTCCGTCATCCTGGCGCAAAAGCCCATCCCCTATGAGAGCGAATTGATCGCATCGGCGGATGTTCCGCTCGATCAAACGCAAATTCTCAACCCCGGCGCGAATGGACTCAGCGTGCAGCGCATCCGCGTTCGATATGAAAACGGTGAAGAAGTTGCGCGCGTGACCGAAGAAGAAACGCTTGTGCGCCCGCCAGAAAAACGTGTGCTCGCCTACGGCACAAAGATCGAGATCAAAACAGCAACCGTGGATGGCGTGCAGATCGAATACTGGCGCGCCGTGCAGATGTATGCCACTGCGTATTCACCCTGTAATTCAGGCGTGGCAAATTGCGGCGCCACGACCGCCAGCGGCAAACACCTGACGAATGGCATGGTCGGACTACGATTGAGCTGGTATCTCTCGATGCGCGGGCAGCAGCTATACATTCCCGGCTATGGTTATGGGAGTGTAGAAGATGTATGCGGTGGCTGCGTTGGTAAACCGTGGATCGATCTGGGGTACAGTGACGCTGATTACAAAGGCTGGTCGTCGTGGGTAACGGTATATTTCCTCACGCCAGTGCCGCCCACTATTTTGTACACCCTCGAATAGAGCATGAGCAAATTCCAAAAAGCCATTATCGCATTTTTATCCGTTATCTTGATCGGCACGATCGGGCTTGCGTTATGGATCATTCCCATCTGGCAAACACCGCTTGGACCTCCGTTGCAAGCCTACCCAACCGCTTCGCCATTTGGACTTCCCGCTACCTGGACGCCCGATGCCGATGCGACAGCGACCCGCCTCGCTGCTTCCACCCAATTTGTTCCCGTTACCCATGTTTCTCCCTTACCGACGATCACCCCGAATGTCGGCATGTGCGGTGCGCCGCCCGTAATGAACATCCTCGTGGTTGGCAGTGATTCACGCGCCGAAAGCTATAAATATGGGCTGGCAGATTCCATCCGCCTGGTGCGCGTGAACTTCGTCGACCCTGGCGTAACCGTGCTTGAGATACCGCGCGATCTTTGGGTGGAAATTCCCGATATTGCCGATAACATCAACGGACAGGACCACGAAAAGTTGAATCAAGCCTATCTGTATGGCAATAAAGGTTTCGGATACACAGATGACCTAACTCAGGGACCCGGTCTTCTTTCACGCACCTTGAATCTCAACTTTGGTGTGCAAGTCAGTAACTACGCGGCGCTCAACATGAAAACATTCGTCAACATCGTGAACGCGGTCGGAGGGATTGATGTTGTCCTACCCAAAGCCGTGGATGGTCGCACCGCAGATGACACCAGCGAACGTCTTCTGTTCACGGAAGGCAAGCATCACCTGAACGGCGACCGCGCACTCACCTTGGCGCGCATCCGCATCTCGGGAGTTTTCAACCGCGCCGAGAATCAAGACCGTGTGCTTTGCGCTCTCCGTGATAAACTCGCCAGCCCGAGCACCATCACGAAGATTCCAGACTTGATCCAATCCTTTCGCGATTCGGTTCAAACCGATCTTAGCCCTGCACAACTCGGTCAATTAGCATGTATCGGAACTCAGATCAAACCTGAAAATATCCGCTTCGCTGTATTTCCGCAGGAGCTTTTCAAACAGACGCGCATCTACGACCCGGTCTTCAAAGCCAGAGTGTTCATCTGGGATGTCGATTTTGACATCCTGCGCGATTACATCGCTCAATTCCAGGCAGGTACGTGGCCCCCACCAGTCACCGACACACCTGAAAGTAAAAATGAGGTGCCTTTTTGTCCATGAATGACATCCCCCCGCTCAATGCCGCTTATTTACTCAAACGTTATGGCTTACGCGCCGATAAAAGCCTTGGGCAAAATTTCCTGCAAGACCCCATCGCATTGGAAAAGATCGTTTCCGCTGCGGAGATACGACTGACTGATTCCGTGTTGGAGATCGGTCCCGGTCTTGGAAGTTTGACGCGTTATCTCGCAGTTTCTGCCAAATCGGTCGTTGCGGTCGAACTGGATGATAAGTTGATCCCGTTATTGAAAACCGTCATTTCCCCTCATACCAACATCCGTTTAATTCAAGGCGATATTCTCGAGTTCAAGCCATCTGAATTGGTCGAGCAAGATGGTTATTTGGTCGTTGCGAATATTCCATACTACATCACATCTGCCATCATCCGCCACTTGCTGGAGAATGAACCCAAGCCGCGCCGTATTGTGCTGACGATTCAAAAAGAGGTGGCGGACCGCATCTGTGCCGCGCCTGGTGATATGAGCCTGCTGGCGTTGAGCGTGCAGGTGTATGGCAAACCCCGTGTTGCCGCGCGTATTCCAGCGGGGGCGTTCTTCCCTGCGCCGAAAATTGATTCCGCCGTGTTATGTTTGGATGTATATCCTGAACCGCAGATCCAAATTGAATTATTGGAAACTTTTTTCAAACTTATCAAAGCCGGGTTCTCTCAAAAGCGGAAGACACTACGCAATTCACTTTCCTCCGGTTTGCATATTTCACCAAAGAACGCGGCAGACCTGCTCACAAAAGCAGAGATCGATCCAATGCGCCGAGCAGAAACGTTGAGCATCCCTGAATGGCAAAGGTTGTGCGAAACGATAAAAAGTGACGGTCACTTGTGAGGTGACCGTCACTTTATTTTTCACTATGGATTTGATGGGGATGGCTTTTCGCACGCAAGTCTCGATAATGGAAGCGCACATCCCAAATACGCATTGCTGCTTCCAATTGGATCTTGAGCGACATCTTCGATTTGCCCCAGCGCCGATCTGCGAAGTAAATGGGAACTTCAGTGATCTGGTAGCCCATTAAAAAAGCAACATACGCCATCTCGACCAAAAAGATATAACCATTGGAGCGGATACGATCCAACGGCATACTCTGTAACGCGGCGCGACGCCACATACGGAAACCTGTCGTCACATCGCGTAGGGGGAAGTTCAGAATTGTGCGCGCGTAGAAGTTGCCAAAAGAGGAAAGTCCCTTGCGCCAGAGTGGCCAGCGCTCATCGAGGGAACCTCCCTTGACATAACGGGATCCGATCACCACGTCACATGATTCGATGCGCTTTGTCATCTCCACGATCACCTGTGGATCATGAGAAAAGTCTGCATCCATTTGAACGACGGCGTCTGCACCCAGGTCAAAGGCTTTATGAAACCCTTCAATATAAGCGGAACGCAGACCTAATTTCCCGGCACGGCGCAATACTGATACATGACCGGGATGCTCTTTTGAGAGTCCCTCTGCAATATCTCCCGTACCATCGGGGCTATTATCGTCCACAACGAGAACAGAAAGATCAAGTGGAAGCGAAAATAAAACGGAGACCAGCTTGGGCAGGTTCTCCGCTTCATTATAGGTTGGAATTACTACAGTGATATGCACTAGCGTTTGCTCAATAGTTCCTTCTTGAGTTGATCAACGCTGGAAAAACGTCCATACACAGAAGGAGCTTCAGAAATTTGAACACCGAGGCGGTCAGCACGCTTGGAAGCCTGCTCTCGGTCTTTGATAGGATAGAAATAGTCAAGCGATTGCTCCAGGCGGGAACGGATACGTTCCTGGAATGGAGGCATATTCGCCGGTGAGACAACAACAACAAAATCGGTCGGGCTGATGTGACCGAGGAAATCTTCCGGAGAGCTGGTCTCTTTCATGGTGTTGTGGATCATCAGGCTGATGGCTCGTAATACATCATCAGAAGCAACAAAACCATAGGCTTCACGGAAGGCATCGAGATGACTGATTGAGATGTGAAGTAAAGACCATCCACTCTTATGGATCACTTCAGAAAGACGCTCATCCACAAGCGCCCCTTCAGGCAATCCACTCACTGGGTTGGTCAACGATCCCTGACTGACACGCTTAAGAGCGTTACGCACGCGCAAGCGTAGCTCCTGCACATCGAAGGGCTTGGTGATGTAATCATCAGCGCCTACTTCGAAGCCTTGTAAACGGTCCACGCGTTCACGTTTTTCTGTCAGGAAGATAATGGGGATCTCGTTCGTGCGACGATCTGTCCGTACACGACGAGCAACTTCATAACCATCGATATCCGGTAGACGGATATCAAGGATCATGAGATCGGGCAATACAGTTTGAGCCGCGCGCACACCGTCTTCACCCCAGTTGACAGTGAACACTTCGTAGCCCTGAACGCGAAAATACGCGTTCAACATCTCTGCTATATCAAGGTCGTCTTCGACGATCAGGATCTTGGATTTGGCGTCTGCCACGTCGACCCTGCCTATTTACGCAATCGGTTCTTTTTGGATAACGAACTCACATACCGCGTCGCCAACAGCCACACACTTCGACTCATTCACGCGGAATTCATTGCCACCAGAGACCCACTTAAGTGCTTCCTGTAAGAGACCGGTAGCGATGTAACAAACGGGTTTATCGGCATTGGAGCGCCCCCAACAAACGGGACACTTATGGATTGTCCAGATAAACTCTAAGTCTTTTTCTTCGACAGTGCTGTACTGATCGCTTAACTGCGAGAAGATCTTGGCAAATGCCGGGAGACCAATGCGGAGTTTGGACTGGAGCGGCAACACTACAAATGCCAAATCCGCTGCACCTGCCAACGCTCCGAAATTCTTCAACCCTTCTGCGAAGGTGGCACGTCCAGCTCGCAGCGCCAAACCACGTCCACCGCGTGGTCCGTACATTTCTTCCAGCGCTGTCCCGATGCCAGAAAGTTCAGCAAAATCGAAACCTTTTTCCAAGTTATCAGCCGGATAATTTTCGATGTAGTTGTTCAAGCCGCCCAGATTTAGGATGGCATTGAGTCCATTCTTACCCATCACTTCTTCCAGCGATTTGATGATGATAAGTCCAAATTTGTTGGGATAATATAGACCGGTCTTTTGCACGGGGCTCATGATGTCTCCACTTAAATCAGTTTCGCCAGGTCTTCGGCGGCGCGGCGCATATCAAGAAAGATTAATCCTAGCTTTGCCTGTTCACGCGCCAGCGCAGTGAGAACAGCCTCTTCCCCTACAGACATAAGGACAACGTATCCTTTTTCCCCTTTGATATAAACCTGCTCGAGGGAACCGCGTCCAAGTTCGCTTGCAATTCGTTCTCCCAAGGATAACATTGCGGCGGACATCGCGGAAACACGATCTTCTTCCACTCCCTGCGGCAACGCGGATGCGATGCTTAAACCATCTACACTGACGACAGCGGACGCTTCGATATCAGGTGATGAGGCCTGCAACTCGCGTAAACGATCAACCATTTGTTGCGTACGAGACTTGGACAAGACAACCCTCCTGCACAGAGATAAACTTCGGTTATGAAAAAAACCGGTGGGTTTTCGTAAAGAATTGCGGATAATTTAGCATAGTGGGATGAATGTGTCAAGCCAAAGTCGCGTAACAGCCGCCACTCGCTAACAGAAATGCAAATAAACCCAATTTTAAGTCTTCTGGTAACATTACGCAACCCATGAAAAGACCCTTTTTGATTTTTAGTAGTCTAGCTATATTGTTTAGTTCGTCTGCCCAACCTCATGTACATGCACAGGTTGAAGGCGAGAACGATAGTGGCGCCGTTCTTTGTACTCCAGATGCTTATCTCGTGGCACCGGATGACTGTCTTCCTGCCGGCCCATCCATTTATATTACAGAGATGGCGAAATTAGGGCTTACGTTCCCGCCACGTCCATTTCCATGGCAGAGGCCTGATCCATCTTTGGCGGTTCTTCCTTATTATTACTTCAAACTGGATGATGATATTGTGCCGGTTCTGAGCGGACCAGCAGGCTCTGCAACAGGTCAGGCATTTCAACCCGGTTTTGTCTATGTCTCTTATGTGGACCGTGTTGACACAGGGAACGGCATTTATTATCTACTCAAAAACGGTTCATGGATTCCGGGAAAAGGGGCGCGCGTAGGTGAATACTCCAATTTTCAGGGATTGGAATTTCGATCGACACCCAGGAATGCCTTTGCGTGGGCGCTTCCATTCTATATCGACAGCATTCCTGTGCGTAACGCTCCTGGCTACAATGCTCCACTAACGGGCAAATATCTTTACCCCTATATTGATATTGTCCAAGTGTATGATACTCAAACTGCAGATGGCGTGGACTGGAATTTGATCGGTCCAGACGAATGGGTAGAAGCACGCATCTTTGCAATGGTTACGCCTAACTACAACCCCACCAGAAGGTGTTACCACAGGGCGCTGGATCGATGTCAATCTAGCTGAACAAACTCTTGCTGTATATGATAACTACCAACTTATATTTGCCACAGTCATCTCCAGCGGACTGGAACCCTTTTACACACGCCCAGGTCTCTTTCAAATCTACTCTAAAAAAGAGACAGAGACCATGACAACCAGTGACGTTTCCGATTTTTATTATCTTGATAACGTTCCCTGGACGATGTACTATGATAAAGCTCGCGCATTACACGGAGCGTATTGGCGTACACGCTTTGGCTATCCTCAATCGCATGGCTGCGTAAATCTCTCGGTGGGAGATTCGCATTGGCTGTTCAATTGGGCACATGAAGGTGACTATGTATATGTCCACGATCCGTCTGGACAGACTCCTACAGATCCATCACTTTATCCTGACTGGGCATATTGATATTGACATGTAACAACACGCATGGTAAACTCCTGCCCGCTTGTTTGGAAGAACTGGTCCCGTGGTGTAGCGGCCAAACATGCGGCCCTGTCAAGGCCGAGATCGCGGGTTCGA
>JASGIA010000005.1:0-18050 GCA_047602145.1 Anaerolineales bacterium | reverse complement strand
CGGGACCCTGCGAAAAAAGAGTATTGAAGCCGCCTCCCAATCGCACCGAGTCATATACCATCATGGAAGGGTAAGCTTTCGTCGGCGTCATGGGGAACGGCAAGGCAAGAATGCCGGGTACCTTCATCTGGCGGGCAACAAAATATCCGAGCGCCACACCGGGGTGATAAGTGAGCGCATCCGAACCGGCGCAGGCATCATAAAAATCTTTTTGCAGGTCGAAGACATATTGTTTCAGCTTGTTGAAACTCAACAACATCTTGAGCGGATTATCTGCCTGTTTGGCGTGGCGCGTCTCTGCGCTTGCGGCGATCATGGAGACATCGCCATGTACCGGGAAAAATTCCAGTCCATGCCCGCTGACAAACTTCTCGTAGTTCTCAAAGGTTGCCAGCCGAATGGTATAGCCTGCCTTTTTCAAAGCTAATCCAAGCGCGATATACGGTTGAACATCTCCGCGCGAGCCGCTGGTGAGGATGGTGATGAGCATGGATGACTCCCTTTGATATTTCTGTGCAGTAATTTGGTACGAGCGTCGCGCTTACTAAAGAACAGCGCGAGATAAATCTCGCGCTACAGTGTTGACAAATTATCTATCCTTCCAAACTGTGAAGTCTTTCAAGATCGATCCACCCAGAAACTCACGCACGATGGAATTATCAGGTACGAGATCAATATCCAATGGCAGGAACCATTCGAGGAAAGCGAGCAGCCGTTTGGCTTCGATGAATTCTGGCGTGCCGTGCTGCACCTGTCGCAGCAACGGTTCCGCAAACGGTTTCAACACCGCCATCTCATATGCCAGCGCCGAGTTGAAGATCACATCCGCGTTTTCCTGAAAGGTGAAGATATTCGTCTTCTCGCCGCGCCGCACCGCCTCCCAGCGCGAGATGGTTTGCAGCGCTGTGTATCCGCGTTCGCGTGCATCACGCACGATACGGCGGATAAGTCGCGTGTCTGTGGTGGAGACGCGGTTGTGGCGATCCAAGTTCAATTGCGTCAGAGCCGAGACGTAGATACGGAAGGTCTCGCCGCTCAAATGCTCGGGGATGAGACGCGGATCGAGTCCGTGGATGCCCTCGAGGATGATGGGCTGTCCGCGTTTGAGCTGGATGACGTGCCCCGCTTCGCTCATTCCGGACTTGAAGTTGTAGTGCGGTAAATGGACCTCTTCTCCCCGTATCAGCTTCGGCAAATGCTCGGCAAGCAGAGCCAGGTTCAAAGCGTCGATCGACTCGAAATCGGGTTTGCCGTCAATTCCCAGCGGAGTTTTGTCACGGTCCACAAAGAAGTTATCCAGTTCGAGCGGGAATGGGGAGATTCCCAGCGCCAGCAACTGCACGGTTAAGCGTCTCGAGAAGGTGGTCTTCCCTGAAGAGGATGGACCCGCGATCAGGATCAATCGATGTTCATCAATGTTCTCTGCGATCTGGCGCGCAATGTTCGAGAGGTTCTGCTCATGGAATGCTTCCGACACGAGAACGATCTGGTCAACACGTCCACTTTCGATGGCTTCGTTCAGCGAGCCGACATTATCGATGCCGAGACGATTGAGCCATCCACCATATTGACGGAACGCCGAGAGCAGCTTCGGATATTCAGGCACGGGCAACAACTCATTCGGCGAATGTCTGCGTGGATAACGCAGCGTAAACCCGCCGTCGGTTGACACCAGATCGAACACACGCAGATACCCCGTGGAGGGAACCATATAGCCGTGATGGTAATCCATGCGTGTGCCAAGACGATATAGCGTAAGGTACGCTTTTCTACGATATTTCAACAGATAGGCTTTGTCTTCATAACCACGCGATTCAAAATATTCAATGGCTTCTGCCAGCGGCACTTCCTTACGCTCGAACGGTTGATCGGATTCGACCAACTCGCGCATATGAGCCTTTAGCGCTGCGAGTTCCGCATCCGATAAGGGACCGCGTCCCGTCACCTGACAGTAATAGCCACCTGAAGCGACAGAGTGATCTACATACAGGCGCGCACCTGGAAAGAGATCGGTAAACGCCATCTCGAGCAGGAACGTCAGTGAACGGCGATAGATGCGCGCACCGTCGGCAGAGGTCATGGTCACCGGTTCGACACGCGATTCGATATCAATGGGATAGGTTAATTCGCGCAAATCATTATTGACAACTGCCCCCACCAATTGCGAGTCGTGCTGGATCGCACTGAGAACCCCCCCTACCGTGGCGCCGCGCGGACCAGATAATACGCGCCCGTCTGGGAGATGGATCTCCACTTCGGCACGAGGGGATACAAGGCTAATTTTTTCTTTCATCATTCATCTTTCCAAAACCATCAAAGGTCAAATGTCGAAGATCAGTTACGCACCAGATCTTTGACTCTCGACTTTCGACAATAAATACCCCGGCTTATGAGCAAAATCTTCCAAAGGAATTTCTTTGTTGGTTAAAGCCAGCAGGGTTTGAGTCAATACTTTATTGACAGGTGTCGGTACGTTGAACTTTTCCCCAGCGCGTACCACTGCACCATGTAAATATTCCACTTCACTTTTTCCGCGCCCGGAGTGCAAATCAATGTGGAAGGATGGCATCTTGTTGCCACGTCCCGCACCAGCGGCGCGACCGAGCAACGGCTTGGAGAGCCACAACGGCAGTTTTGTCGCATACGCCAATGCGCGCACCGGTGTGCCTGGCAGGTCAACGACCGCAATGCCTTGTGCCGCCATCACAGCAAGACATTCTGTCAGCATGTCGATCTCGATCTTGTAGAGGTCACGGTTGGCAAAGACTTCTCCAGCAGTCATATCCAAAATAGCGGAGGTGGGGTTTGCCAGAAGGTTCGTCAGCATCTTCGACCATTTCATCGAAGCGGCATCATCGAACAACTGTGAATTGAGATAGGCTTTATCAAGTGCCGCGTTCAATTTCTCTGAGATGGGGTGTCCCTTTGCCACGCCCATGCCGCGCAGACGTTCGAGCACGATATCGCCTGCGCCGCGACGACCGATGGCAGAGGTCACTGTGCCGTAGATGACTTTATCCTGTCCCAGAGCGGCGGCGATCATCGGTTCATTGTCCACGCCGTTGGAGAGACACAGAATGGGCGGCATTTTGTCTGCGAAGGGTTTAATGTCTTCCAACGCGGATTGGGTGTCGAACGATTTCAGGGCAAACAGAGCCACGTCAAAAGGTCCGTAACGAAGCGCTTCTTCCAGCGAGGAAACTATCACAAAGGCAGAAGGGTCCAGACGGGAGGCTTCGTTCGTTTTGCGGCGTTCATCCAACGTGAGATCGAGCCGCATCCCTTTTTGGCGCAGCTCATCCACCACCTTTTGTTGTTCGACAAAAACGACTTGATGCCCCGCCAGCGCGAGACTCCCACCGATATAGGTGCCAATCGCCCCCGCTCCAAACGATAATACTTTCAGCTTGCCATTGATAATAGATGACTCAGATAATGCCATGCTCTACTCTTTTTTCAGGGATTTTAAATGCGCGCGGTCGTTGACAGCATCGATCGCCCAACGATGTTGGTGCGGGAAATAAATGGCGCGCGAAAAGGCAGTATTCTCAAACCGGAAACGCACGCCAGAGGGGTCAACATGCGGGGCAATACCAATAATGGCATGCATCACTTGATTCAACATACCGCCATGCGAAACGATCAGATAACTGCCCGCCGGTTTATGCAAAAGATCATGCAATGCCTGCCCGGCGCGCAGGAACAGTTCCCAATCCCCTTCGCCGTTACCACCGATCGAATCATAGGGAGTTGTGTAGGGCGGCTGCGGTTTCTGCCGGATCTCTTCCGCGGTCAGCCCTTCCATTTCGCCAATATCGCGTTCCATCCAGATCGGGTCGAGTTCCAGTTTCACGTTGAGAGCAGATGTAACGATCTCCGCTGTTTCGCGTGCCCGCCCGAGCGGGCTGGCAATCGCCAGGTCAAATTTCGTGCCATCGTTTTTCCAACGCTCTGCCAGAGCACGCGCCTGGGAACGCCCTTTTTCTGTGAGAGGATACTCAGACTGTCCCTGCCAGCGCGATTCAACGTTGCCCACCGATTCTCCATGGCGCAAAAATGTAAACTGGTACGAAGGTCTGTCACTCGGACTCATGTTTTCCCTTCTTCAACAAATAGACGGGACGCCGTTTAACTTCCTGGAATACATAACCGACATAAATACCGATAAACCCAAGCAGGATCATCAACATAGCGCTGGTGATCAGGATGACGAACATCAAGGAACTCCAGCCCGGTGCAAGAGTGGATGTATCTCCTTTGATCCAGAAGGAAAGCACGTAGATCATTTCGAGCGCCGCCAGGCAGAAGAATACGCCACCCGCACTCAACCCAATATAGAGTGGCACCAGCGAAAAGGAAAAGATCGCATCCATCGCCAGACGCACCATTTTGCCAAGACTATATTTCGTTTTGCCTGCCACACGCTTGGTCTCACGATAAGGCAGGATAATGCTCTTGTATCCGATCCACGAAACCATGCCGCGCAAAAAGCGGTGATATTCAGGCATGGCTTTCAATGCGTCCACGGCTTGCCGGCTCATGCCTCGGAAATCGGCAGCGCCAGGGATCATTTGGGTGCCACTGATCTTATTAATGAGAGTATAGAAGGTCGAGGAAGTGGTTTGTTTGAAAGAACGTCCCTGCTCATCAATGCGCTGTGCCTGGATGATGTCATATCCCTGCTCAAACAACTTGATCATCTCAGGGATCATTTCTGGGGGATGCTGCCCGTCGGCATCCATCGAGATAACAAAATCGCCCTGCGATGCATCCAATCCAGCCGTGAGTGCAGCCTGGTGACCAAAATTGGTCGAGAATTCCAGAGTGACCACGCGTTGATCCGTCTTTGCCAATCCAGCCAGGGACTCAGCCGTTCGATCTTTGGAACCATCATCCACATAATAGACGCTAAAAGCATAGGGTAGAGAATCGATCACCGCCCGCAGATTAGCGTGCGTTTGCTCGACCACTCCCTCCTCATTGAAGACAGGGATAACGATGTCTATTTTTAATTTGGATTTGCGGGGGGGCATAGGCTGTGATTCTACCACTCGCTTCACAACCGGATCCCGTGCCTGTCCGCCAATATGGACAAGGTGCGCGTCTCCTCAGCAGTCACCTGCTCATCATTCCAACCCAGCGCATTGCCCAACACGACAGCCAGTTCATGGACTGCTTCCCCTGTGAGGCGACCCAGCATCGCCAACATGGAACGGCGCAGGATCAAGTCGTCGAGGTGCTGGATCTTCTCATGCTGCACGAGGAACATGATCTCGCGGCGTGTGTAATCGGGCAAAGAGCGCAAGACCTGGTCGGTACCACCGCCCATGAACGAAGCGATGGCTTCGGCACGCGTACCATAACGCTCGAAAAGAGCTTGTACTCGCTCTTTGGGCATGGCGGTCCAGGCGGAGATGCTTTCGACCTGACGTTTCACTTCATCGGGAGTGCGCGGATAGCCGCGTCCGCCGCCGATGGGCAGGGAACGAGTATCCTTTTGGCGTTTCATGCCGAGGAAACCCAAAGTCTTATCGGTCACCTGTTCGGCGAAAGCGCGGAAGGAGGTCCACTTGCCACCGACGAGCGAATAGATCGGGAAGGAAAGATTCGTCCAATCGCCGCTGACCACTTCAATGCTGTGGTCGCGCGAGATCTGTCCGGTGGTCTTTGCGCCAGAATGAGGTAAAGGACGAACGCCCGAGAATTGAAAAACGATGTTTGACGGAGTCAGGTCAATGGAAGGGAAGACGCGCTTCACCATTTCCAGAAAATATTTGATCTCATCATCCGTACAGCGCACATCATCTGGATTATCCACGGCGAGATCTGAAGTCCCGATCAAGACCTTGTCGTACAGTGGGAAGATCAGCACAATGCGACCGTCTTTGTTCTCGAAGAAGAATTCATTCTCGCCGATCGCTTCGCGCAGTTGGTCGTGTTTGACGACGATGTGTGAACCTTTCGTTCCTCCAATAAAGCGTGTGGAAAGCCCAAGCTTGCGATTCGTGAAATCGATCCACGGACCGGCAGCGTTGATGACAAGCTTTGGATGAACATCGTACGTTTCGTCGGTCAACTCATCGCGCAGGATCAAGGTATTCTCACTACCCCCCACCATGCTGACATAGTTCAAGACGCGCGCGTTCGAATTTTCGTTCTCGGCATCCAGCAATAATTCAACAGCCAGGCGTTCGGGCTGCAAAATAGCGCCATCGTAATAGACCGCTGTGTTGATAACTTCAGGATTGAGATATTTCCAGTTTTCGAGCGACTGTTTGCGGGAATAGAACGTATGCTTGGGAACCGTGCGATCACCGCCCTGTGCACTAGTATAAGCATCATACATCATCAGACCCAGCTTGATGATCAGCGATCCGCGCTCGGAGGGTTTATCGAGCATCTTGAGGAATTTCAACGGCGCATTGAGGACGCCGGAGAGGAACTTGAACATCGGGATGGTGGTGGGCAGCGGCTTGACCAGATGCGGCGCATTCTGGATCATAAGGTTGCGTTCCTGTACCGCTTCGCGCACGAGACGGAACTCTCCGTTCTCGAGGTAGCGAATGCCGCCATGCGCCATGTGCGAGGACGCTGCACTGGCGCCCGAGCAAAAATCACCGCGCTCCACGAGCAGAACATCTACGCCGTTGAGGGCGAGATCGCGGAATGTGCCAATGCCATTGATGCCTCCGCCAACGATCAGTACAGAGACTTCACTTTTGTTTTTGAGAGATGTTAGGATTTCTTGTCGGTTCATTTTGTCTTTATCAGACCTGACAGGTTTTCGGAAACCTGTCAGGTTTTTTGTTTGATTTTTTATTCAACCCAGTCGAAGGTACGTGTGACAGCCTTCTTCCAACCTGAGTATAACGTTTTTCGAGATTTCGTGGACATGGCAGGACGCCACTCTCTATCCTTTACCCAATTGGCGCGCAGTTCGTTGTAGTCTTTCCAAAAGCCGACGGCTAGCCCAGCTGCGTACGCCGCGCCAAGAGCAGTCGTTTCTGCCACCTTCGGTCGGATGACCGGCACATCGAGAATATCTGATTGGAACTGCATGAGCAATTCGTTGAAGACCATGCCGCCATCCACTTTCAAGGCGCTCAGTTTCACACGCGAGTCTTTCTCCATCGCATCCAGCACTTCGCGCGTTTGGAAGGCAGTCGCTTCGAGCGCAGCCCGGGCGATATGCCCTTTATTGACGTAACGCGTCATGCCGACAATGGCGCCGCGCGCATCCGCTTTCCAGTAGGGAGCGTAGAGGCCGCTAAATGCCGGGACGAAGAAGATGCCGCCGTTATCTTCGACGGTCTTCGCCAACGCTTCTACCTCCGCCGAGGATTGGATCAATCCGAGGTTGTCTCGCAGCCACTGGATCAATGCTCCGGTGATGGCAATCGAACCTTCCAAGGCATAGACAGCTTTTTTGTTCCCAATCTTGTAACCGAGCGTAGTTAATAAACCTGCTTTGCTTTGTACGGGTTTCTCGCCCGTATTCATCAACATGAAGCAGCCAGTGCCGTAAGTATTCTTCGCTTCTCCCGCTTTAAAACAGGTCTGACCGAACAATGCGGCTTGCTGGTCGCCGAGATCGCCAGCCACAGGGATACCTTGAAACACCGCAGGGTTTTCGCCGACATGACCGTAGATCTCAGACGACGATTTGATCTCCGGCAGCATGGATCGTGGAATGCCCATTGCTTTCAAGATTTCCGCATCCCAATCCAGGGTCTTTAAGTTCATCAACATCGTGCGGGAGGCGTTGGTCACATCGGTGACGTGCTTGCCAGTGAGGTTCCAGATCAGCCAGGTGTCGATATTGCCAAACAGTAACTCCCCTTTTCGAGCTTTCTCTTTGGCACCTTTGACATTATCCAGGATCCACTTGATCTTGGGACCAGAAAAATAGACAGATAAAGGTAACCCTGTTTTCTTCCGGAAGCGGTCCTGCCCGCCAGAGCGCGCGAATTTGGCGATGATGGAATCTGTCCGTGTATCCTGCCAGACAATGGCGTTGTAGATCGGCTTGCCCGTGGACTTCTCCCACACGAGTGTTGTCTCGCGTTGGTTGGTGATGCCAATGGCAGCAATATCAAAAGCAGCACAACCCGCTTTCTCGAAAGCACCTTTCATCACTTCCTGGGTGCGTGCCCAGATCTCCAGCGGATCATGCTCCACCCAGCCAGGTTTCGGATAAATTTGCTGATGTTCTTTTTGATCAACGGCAACAATATTTCCCCCGTGGTCAAAAATGATAAAACGAGTGCTGGTGGTACCCTGGTCAATGGCAGCGACGTATTTTGGCATACAGACCTCCGTTCCTCTTATTGTATAACAAAAAGCCCCTGCATCATGCGGGAGGGACTTCAATCTTTTTTGCCACAGAGTTCATAGAGATTCTGAGCAAAAACTCTGCGCTCTCTGTGTGCTCTGTGGCTAATTTTTAAAGAAAACAGATTTACACGAGAACGAACTTGTCCGCTTTTGCGCCGCAGACCTTGCAGGCATCGGTCGGTTTGCCGATCTCGATATTACCGCACACCGGGCAAAGATAGAACTCCACTTCGGTCAGATCCCTGCCTTGCTTCACGGCTTCAAGCGCCAGTGTGTACAACTTGGCATGGACTTCTTCCGCTTCCAAAGCATAGCCGAACATACGCTTGGCTTTGTGTTCATCAGCGATTGCCTGTTCCACCATGGGCGGATACATATTCTTATATTCATGGGTCTCGCCTTCGAAGGCAGCCTGCAAGTTCTCTGCGGTCGAACCGATGGCTTCCATCGCCGCTAAATGCCCCTCCGCGTGGATGCGCTCCGCTTCGGCAGCGGTGCGGAATAAGCGTGCCACATTGGGGAATCCTTCGCGTTCAGCTTTCTTCGCAAAAGCACGGTACTTCTGGTTTGCCTGGCTTTCCCCGGCAAATGCCTCTTTGAGATTATCAAGTGTTGTTGGCATCGTTGCTCCTTGTTTAATTGTGAAAATTTTCATTACTATTTTAATCCCCTATCCCCCATTCCTAGAAGTGACAAATTTCATATAACAAAACTGGCGGTTCTACAACCGCCAGTCTCTACAACAAGCCTTCTTCTATGCTTTTGGCTCTTCTGCTTCTTCTGCCGAAAGCTCTACTTCATCTTTTTCTTCTTCGTCTTCATCTACTTCTTCCTCTTCAACCTTATCCTCAGAGGTCAGGAATTGATAGGCAGCCACAGCGATCAACGCGCCAAGCAGCGGTCCTAGGAAGTAGATCAGGTACAAGGTTGGGGTCTTCCACTCGCCGGTGAAGAGAGCCGGACCGAACGTACGCGCAGGGTTGAGGGAACCGCCAGATAGCGGTCCAGCCGAAAGGATCGCGATGGCGTACGTCAAACCGATCGCCAGTCCAGCCATCTGACCACCTTTACCGCCCACAACTGTATGCAGCACTGTGCTCACGAGGAAAAAGGTGAACAGGACCTCCACAACCATGGCATACAAAGGATAGTCAGCGTTCAACGCGCCAACACTAGCCGCACCCGCAAACGCCTGTGTACTGAGCGGATCAAGGAAGAACTTGAGCAGGAATGCTCCCGCGATCGCACCCACAAATTGCGGAATCCAATATGAGACGACAGCCTCACCCCACTTCACAGCGCCTTGCAGCGCCATAGCGAACGTTACGGCAGGATTCATGTGCATACCCGAGATGTATCCATATGCATAATTGAATACAGCCAGCGTGAGACCGTATGCCAATGCCATGGCTACGATATTCCCACCCGAAACGATGCCTGAACTCGCGCCGATAAAGACCAGCGCGAACGTACCTATGAACTCAACCAGAAACACTTTCGATTTGAACATATATCCTCCACAAGAATAGACTTCACCTAGTAAAAGAGCAGGCTTGCGCCTGCTCCTATTACGCAACAAGGATCTTAATTTTCACTTATATCTTGCATCATCAAAAATTATATGCCTGGCTTATTTACACGGACAGGCACATTCGTCAAATTATGGGATGATAAAACTCAGGACTCCCAATTCCGTGCGCCGGAGAGGAACGACTTCCCTCTCATGGATTTTTTTCCAGCAGGCTGCACCTCATCCAGGATGAGAAGCCCGCCTCTCGCACCGACCGCAGGTTGGTTCTGAACAATGAGCCTTTTCCCAGCCTCACCATTCCCCGCTTCGACATGCGCACGATGAACCTTCAAGGTCGTTCCATCGAAATCCATATAAGCCCCGGGCCATGGATTGAAGGCACGGATGCGGCGGTCCAACTCGTTCGCATCATTCGTGAAATCCAGTTTACCTTCTTCTTTCTTGAGCATCGGCGCGTAGGTCATGCCTTCTTCAGGTTGCGGCTGAGGGACAAGTTTGCCAGATAAATAATCGGGCAGGGTCTCGATCAGCAGGTCCGCTCCGAGGGTGGATAACTTCTCAAAAACGGAACCAGCCGTATCGGTCGGCGTGAGGCGGATGGAGCGCTTGCTGAGCATCGGTCCGGTATCGAGTCCCACATCCATTTTCATGATGGTCACGCCTGTCTCTTCATCCCCGGCAAGGATGGCGGCATTGATCGGTGCGGCTCCACGCCAACGCGGAAGAAGTGAGGCATGGACATTGATACATCCGTAACGCGGCAGTTCTAAAACATCTTTCCGCAGTAGCTGACCAAACGCCGCCACCACGATCAGATCCGGCGCCCAGGCGTGGAGTTGTTCCATCGCTTCGGGTTGTTTTAGCTTCTCCGGCTGCATGACCGGGATACCCAATTCTTGCGCCAACACTTTGACCGGCGGCGCTTTCAGCTCGCGTCCACGACCCGAAGCACGATCTGGCTGTGTGACGACGCCCAATACCTCATACATCTTTGCCAACGCACGCAATGTGGATAATGAAAAATCAGGAGAACCCATGAAAACAACTTTTGTCATGCCGTTATTGTACCAGTAGGAACAAACCTTCCCCAATGCCAGGTACTTCACAAAGATTTACTCCTATAGACCCGCCATTACCAATGGTTTATCGAATTCAGTTGCGTTTTGTCTTGATTGGTTGTAAAATTGCGCAAATTCAAACTTAGACCATCCCGGAGGAATAAATCATGGAAACAACAAGTGACGATAAATTATGGGCGGCGTTAGCGTATGTTTTTGCACCAATTGTACCGATCATCATCATGCTCATGCCGGACAAAAAAGATCGCCCCTTCATCAAGGCGCATAACACACAGGCGCTCGTTCTGGGAATTGTTACAGTCATTACTTCAACCTTCTGCGTCGGCATTTTGGTCTGGTTCTACCAACTCTATTGTGGATATCAGGCATATCAAGGTCAGTTGATCGAGATCCCGCTCATCAGCAATCTGGTGAAGGGTCAAAGCTAAGAAACAAGTTGAACAAAAGGGCTACGAAAGTAGCCCTTTATTATTTTCATCAGCAGGAGGAAGTCGTGGATATTGGCAAGTCGTTTTCGTTTCCCTTTGAGGACAATCAATGGGTCAGTAAACTAGGGTTGGGGGCGGTGATTTCGATGGTACCGTTTTTGCATTTTGCATGGCTAGGCTATATTGTCGAACTCATCCGCAACGTGATGAATGGAGCTGCGCAGCCTCTCCCCAACTGGGATGATATCGGCAAGAAGTTCATGGATGGATTAATTCTCACGGTGGCTGGTCTGGTGTATGCCCTGCCCATGCTGCTCGTGATCTGTCTGCCGATGGGTTTTATGGTGATACCTGCCATCCTATCTGGCAACCGTGATCTGGAAGGACTTTCGAACGCGATCGCCAGTGCAGGCGGTGTTCTGTTTACATGTCTGTTGTGCGTATTTGTGATCTATGCTCTGGTGCTCTCCGTCATCTATCCCGCCATCCTGATCGTCTTCGCCCGCGAAGGGACACTGGCTTCATGTTTCAAATTCCGTGAAGTGTTCGATCTAATTAGCAAGAATATGACTCCGTTCCTTACGGCGTGGGGTGTGAGCGTCGCAGCAGGTTTCGTAATCAACCTAGTGGTGGGAACGGTCGCGGGAGTTCTGAGTATCATCCCTTGTCTTGGATGGATCCTGGCGGTCGTTTTGCCAGTTGTGAGCGTGGTGTACATCTCCGCGAGTTGCGCTCATCTATTTGGTCAGTTCGGGCAATCAGCGCTTGGGCAGGCACAGAGTATCGTGCCAAGCCAGGCAAGCTAACATATCCTCTCGACCTTTCAAGCCTGTGAGCCATCACAGGCTTTTTTGTTTGCAACTCCTCTCCGTTCGGGGCGTATATGAAATAGAAATCACACAAAGTGCCGCGTAACGATCGGAACCAAAATTTTGGCATGTGAAGAAAGCGGCAGGAGAACATTATGAACACACAAAAACCAACCCTCGTCAACGTCATCGCGTGGACAACGCTTGCCAGCGGTATCGTAAACCTCTTTTGGGGAGTTGCCGCTTCGGGCACTGCGCTTGCAACCGTGGTCGGAATTATCTGTACACCCTTTACGATCCTTCCGACCATTCTTGGTGTCTTCGAGATCATCTATGCCGCCAAGTTATTTAGCAATCCGGCACAGCCCGTCCAGCCGTCCACCAATCTTGCCATCTTCGAGATCGCCTGTATCATCACGGGCAACGTTTTCTCAATGGCAGTCGGTATCCTTTCTTTGGTCTTCTATAACGATCAGGTAGTGAAGGATTACTTCGCTCGGCTTAACGGGACCCCTGTCAGTGTAACTCCAACCCCTGTGACGGAACCCGCTTCCCTTCCCAGCCCGGAGCCGGCTCCCGTTCAAGAGGAACCATCCGCTCCTGAGGAGCAAAATCCGCAACAGTAACTGGTCAACAGTTTCATCCAGACTCCCGTGTGCTTCACCCGGGAGTTTTTGATTTCATAGAATAAGGATACTCTTCCTCTTGACTATCGTTCCTCAAAACCATACAATGGTAACAACAATTGAACAGGCACAGGGAAGAGATCCGCAGCGATGGTTGAGTAGCGTTCATTGCATATCGAAACCATCAAGGCGGACGCCGAAGGTGCAAATCTGGGACAGGCGAAACCAGATGAAACTCTCAGGCAAAAGGACCCTGCTCCTGAAAAACTCTGGAAAACTCTTTTGCGAACAGCAGAAGATACCGACGGTGTAAAGTTAGTTAGTTGATTAGTTGAGTAGTTTATTAGTTTGATAGTCGGAGAACTAAATAACTATGCAACTTGCGAACTATCAAACTAATCTCTCAGGTCACATTACAGAGGCGCGCGATGAATTTCGTGCGCCTTTTGCATTTAATTTCGCCAATCCATTCCTCATGGAGTCAGCCAGCCCGCTGGCGAAGAAGCAAGCTTCTTGACTCCAAACACCTAAAGGAGCAAAACAACATGAACGCACCTGCCAGTTTCAAGTACACCAAGTCTGATGAATGGTTCGACCCCGCATCCGGAAAAGCCGGTATCAGCGACTACGCCCAGAACCAACTTTCTGATATTGTCTTCGTCGAGTTGCTCGTGGATGAAGGCGACACCATCGAAGCTGGCAAAGCCATCGCTTCGGTCGAATCGGTGAAGGCTTCCGCTGAGATCTACGCCCCCGCCGGTGGAAAAGTCGTCGCCGTCAATAAGGGACTCGCTGATAAGCCTGAATCCATCAACTCCGATCCGTATGGTGAAGCCTGGATGATTCAACTCGAAGGCGCCTCTGAAGGTGATGTGATGGACGCCGCCGCGTACGAGAAGTATTGTGGAGAGAGAAGCCATTAGCGTTCAGCTATTAGCGTTTAGCGATTAGCCACGAGCTAAAAGCCAAGCGCTAACAGCGAATAGCTAACTGCTCGGAGCTAAACATGACCTACATCCCCATCTCCCCCAAGGAACGGGATGCGATGCTGGAGACGATCGGCGTCAAATCGCTCGACGGTTTGTTCGACGCCATCCCGGCAAAGCACCGTTTCCCAAAGCTTGACCTGCCCCCCGCACTCACTGAAATGGAAGCGCTGCAGCAACTCACCGACGTTTCCAACGCCAACGAGAACGTGCGCGGCGACTTGATCTCCTTCCTCGGCGCGGGCATGTACAACCACTACATCCCATCCGTCGTGGATCATATGCTGCGCCGCGGTGAATTCTACACGGCGTACACTCCCTACCAACCTGAAATTTCACAGGGCACGCTGCAAGGCATCTTCGAATATCAATCGTTGATGTCCGCACTGACCGGCATGGATGTCTCGAACGCATCCCACTACGATGGCGCGACTGCCACTGCCGAAGCCGTGAACCTTGCCTTCGCCCAATTCCGCGGCAAACGCAAAAAAGTGGTTGTCTCCCCCTCCGTGCATCCGCAGTATCGCGCAGTCGTGCGCACGTACACGCAGGGCATGGACATCACACTCGAAGGCAACAACGAGAACGCCGATCTCAACACGCAGCCTGATGAACTCGCCGCGCTTGTGGATGACAACACCTGCTTGTTGATCGTGCAGTACCCCGATTTCTTCGGACGCGTTCACGATTACACCAAGCTCTTCGAAGCCGCTCACGCCAAGGGCGCGTTGGTTTGTGTCGTAGCCAACCCCACCGCTCTCGCATTGTTCAAAACTCCCGGCTCGATGGGTGCGGATATCGTCGTGGGCGATGGTCAGCCGCTCGGTATCCCAATGTGGTATGGCGGACCTAGCGTCGGCTTCTTCACGACCCGCAAGCAGTACGTCCACAAGATGGCGGGACGTCTCGTTGGTGAAACGGTCGACAACAAGGGACAGCGCGCCTACGTCCTCACGCTCACCGCGCGCGAACAGCACATCAAACGCGAACGCGCCACATCCAATATCTGCACCAATCAGGGATTGATCGCGCTCGGCACAGCGGTTTATCTCTCTGTCATGGGCAAGAGCGGGTTGAAACAAGTCGCCAATCTTTGTTACCAAAAGGCGCACTACGCCGCGCAGCAACTCAGCCAGATCGACGGCATGGGGCTGTGCTTCAGCGAGCCGTTCTTCCACGAGTTCGCTTTGTGCGTGGGTCGACCGGCGTCAGAGGTCAACGCGTATCTGCTTGAAAACGGCATCATCGGCGGATACGATCTCGGTCAGGATTACCCCGCGTTGAAGGATCATCTTTTGATCGCGGTCACCGAGATGAACAGCAAGGAAGATATCGACACGCTTGTCGAAGTGATGTCGGAGGTGGCAAATGGCTAGTAACGCTTCGACTACGACTACGTCTCCGCTCAGCGCGACAACTGCGAAGATCATCGAACCGACCATCTTCGACTTATCCTCCCCCGGGCGGACCGGCGTGACAATGCCCGCTTCAGACGTCCCCGAAACGGCTCTGCCTCCCGAATATTTGCTCCGCTCGGGAGCTGCCTCTGCCCGAACTCGCCGAAGTGGATGTTGTCCGTCACTACATGCATCTCTCGTCCTTCAACTACAGCGTGGACGGCGGCTACTATCCGCTGGGTTCGTGCACGATGAAATACAACCCGAAGATCAACGAAGATACCTGCCGCCTGCCCGGTTTCCTGTTCACACATCCACTGCAGCCCATCGAGACCGTGCAAGGCAATCTGGCGTTGATGTATCAACTGCAGGAATGGCTGAAAGAGATCGGCGGATACGCTGCTGTCACTTTGCAGCCCGCCGCCGGTGCACACGGAGAATTTACCGGCGTGCTGATGATGCGCGCTTATCACAAATCCCGCGGCGACACCAAGCGCACCAAGATGCTCATCCCCGATGCCGCGCATGGAACCAATCCCGCTTCGGCTGGTATGTTGGGCATGAGCATTGTGACCATCCCTTCGGATGAACGCGGAAACGTTGACCTGAAAGCGCTCGAAGCTGCCTGTGACGATACCGTCGTAGGCATGATGCTGACCAACCCGAACACACTCGGTTTGTTCGATGAACATATTGAGAAGATCATCGAGTTAGTACACGGCTGCGGCGGCTTGATGTATGGCGATGGAGCCAACCTGAACGCCCTGCTCGGCATCATCCGCCCTGGTGACCTGGGCTTCGACGTGATGCACTTCAACCTGCACAAGACCTTCGCCGTTCCCCACGGCGGCGGCGGACCGGGTGTCGGTCCTGTCGGTGTCGGTCCGAAGCTGGTGGACTTCCTGCCAGAACCGCTGGTCGGCATCCTGGAAGAAGGAACCGATGAGTTACCTCCACAGTATGGCTTTATGAAACCTGAAAAATCCATCGGTCGCATGAAAGCCTTCCACGGGAATTTCGGCGGCGGATTTGTCCGCGCTTTCACCTACATCGCCATGCACGGACCGGATGGACTCAAAGACATCTCGCAGTATGCCGTGTTGAATGCCAATTATCTGCTGGCGAGACTGCGCGATACCTACCGCGTCCCGTTCGACCGCATCTGCATGCATGAGTTCGTGGCAGAAGGACAATTCGCAGGCAGTGACGTCCGCGCGCTGGATATCTCCAAGCGCCTGATGGACTACAACTTCCACCCGCCCACAAACTACTTCCCGCTCATCGTCCACGAAGCGCTGATGATCGAGCCAACCGAAACTGAGAACAAGGACACGCTGGATGCCTTCGTCGATGTCATGATCAAGATCGCCGAAGAAGCCAAGACGCAGCCGGAACTTCTCCACAACGCCCCCAGCACCACAAAATTCGGCAGAATGGATGAGGTCAAAGCCGCCAGAGAGTTAGTCCTCTGCTGCTGGCTGCCGGATGGGTACGATCTGAACGCGTAAAGAATTAGTGTGTAGGGGCGGACGGCCGTCCGCCCCTACGAATTTCAAGAGGGATATTTATGGCAAATGAAAAGCTAGCATTTATCAGAGGTCCACTAAAACTTATCGGGTTGTCAGATGAAGCAATTGATAAAGTAACCGACTTTATTTCTGACCTGTTATTTGAAAGAGATGAGAAATCATCCAGCATCGAATACCCCTACCATCAAGTTGAGGAATTCATCTCAGCCGCTGAACTCAATTTCTTTTTCAATCTCAAAGCAGTCGTCGGGGATTCGGTGCATATCTTTTCAAAAGTAAAATTGAGCGACTTGTTCTACGCCAAAACTGGTGACTTCGGCAAGAACCGTTCCTACACCAACAAAATAGACTATAAGCACGTCGATTTCCTTTTATGCGATGCCAGGACTCTGAAACCCATTTTGGGAATTGAACTCGACGACAAAAGCCACCAGCGCGCAGATCGGCAGGAACGTGATGATTTCGTCAATCACGTTTTTGAAGCCGCGAAACTGCCACTGCTCCATATTTCGGTTCAACGAGGATATTCACAAAACGAACTGAAATCTAAGTTGTCGGCTTATTTACCCGAGAAACAGATGAACGCCGAACAAGCTATACAAATTCAAGAATCTTCCCCGCGTTGTCCCAAATGCGGAAGTGAAATGGTGCTGCGAACTGCAAAGCGTGGAGATAATCAAGGTGGAAAGTTTTGGGGATGTTCCAAATATCCTAACTGTAAAGGTATTGTAGAATATTCGATGAACGAGTAAAGTAGCCTAATTATGGATCCCAATCTGCTTCCAATATTGCTTGCACAATCAAATCAGCATTTCCAAAACATTGAATTTGCCAAGCTTCAAGCCCAGGAAAAACACCAACAAGAAATCTTTGCTGAAGAGAGGCAAAAACTATTAGACTTTGCGAAAACTGAGTCTGAAATTCTCCTTCATGATTCTTTGTCGCAGCCACAAAAGGTATTCATAAAGAGTCAGGTTTTGCTAAACAGGCTAAAACATTTAAATGTCGTGCCTGATATGTTCGAAGATCAAACTGAAAAAGAGAATGTAATCCTTTTATGGAACAAGTTAGTCGGTATTTCAAAAAAGTGTCATTCGCAATTACTACCCGAACAGTTTGACCAGTGCACAAAGTGCCTTGAAGCAATTTGGATGCAGGGATTTATACAGGATATAGCACAACGGCTAAATTCCTATAATCAATATCAATCGATGAAAGAAAAGCTGGGTAAAGAAAAGAAGCTTATAAAGAGGTTTGAAATCATCTTTTATTTTAATTCTTGGTGCATTGATCGTATTATGGCTTGCATGGCTTCGGTCGAGGAATGATCT
>JASGIA010000004.1:0-51814 GCA_047602145.1 Anaerolineales bacterium | reverse complement strand
AGTGGAAAGTGGATAGTGCGGTGATGGCGGAGTCGTATCTCGTGTGGATGTGGGAGTCGTTTGGGTTGGAGGAAAGGGCTAACGCCAGGGATTCGACTTCAGCTTCAAGTTCATCTTGAGATACGGGAGCAAGCTGGAGCGTGGATTGAATCGTCTGCCCGAGGGCGAAGTCCATGCCCTGGGCGAGGTAGCCAATTCTGAGATTCGGGCGCGTTGAAGAGACAGTCCCGGAGTCGGGCTGTTCCAACCCAGCAAGGATGCGCATAAGGGTAGTCTTACCTGAACCGTTGGCTCCAATGAGACCGATGCGCTCGCTATTGCTGATACTAAAGGAAATGTCTTGTAAGATCGGCTGAATGCCGTAGGATTTCGAGATTTTATTTGCCGTAAGCATAACTGATAACCTGTAAATTTCCTGCCTGTCAGCTCGCACCAAGCAAAGGGGCTCTCATGGCTGATCCAAGATTCTTCGCTCCGCTCAGAATGACAGGACATTTAAAAACGAAAACCGAGGGCAAGCCTCGGCTGTTAAACGCCAGAATCATCTGACGCGAATCAAAGCAGCGGGTGTGTGCCCTGAAAAAGGTTTGGGTTACAGGTTATCAGTCATTTCCTTCGCTCCTACTAATTACGGACGGGCGCATTATACCATAGGTGTTTCCCTGAGCGGCTTGTAGGCGCATCCCGTCTTGAGCCGCCTGTATGAAGCCTGTATAGTTCACATGAGACCCTTCGAGTCTTTTGATGAACATTAACACCTCTGATTCTGTTTTGAATCTTTCACGCAGAAATCTTCTCCGGGGTGCAGCAGCGGGATGGATCGCAACCCTTCCAATGACCATTACCATGATGACCGGCTGGATGCTCTTGCCGAAACGCGAGAGGTATCCCTTGCCGCCGCGCGAGATTACGGGAGTTCTGGCGAAACGCTTGGGACAGGAAGACGAGCTATCGGATGACACGTTGATGGGAGTAACGTTGTTCTCCCATTTTTTGTATGGGGCGATCACAGGTTCGATGTATACAGCCCTGGAACAAAAGATTCCCTTGAATGCCCGCTGGAAAGGAAGCTTTGCTGGATTGCTCGTGTGGGCAGGAAGTTATTTGGGCTGGCTTCCATTGGTTGGCATTTTAAAACCTGCCACGCAGCATCCGTGGCGCATGAATTTTTTGATGATAGTTGCCCATCTGATCTGGGGAGTTGTGTTGGGCGAAACCCTTGAAAAGTTCAAATCGAAAAAACAGTATATCGACCTGTAGAAGGAGTAACGATGGAAAATCAAATGCAGCGACCGATCTCACGGCGGATGAACGTCGGTGAGACAGAAAGAAAAACATCGATCGCCACCGGGCTGGCGTTGCTCGGATATGTCCTGACCAAGCGACCCAAAGCGGTGATCGGATTGCCACTAAGTCTGGACGCAGCGTACATGGTCTATCGCGGCGTGACGGGACACTGCGTGGTCTACAATATGTTGGAGATCAACCGCTCTGAGGTGGGAGCGCAAGGTATTCGCGTGGAGCGGGCGGTGACGATCAACAAACCGCGTGAGGAACTCTTCCGCATCTGGCGGAACTTTGAGAACCTTGGACGTTTCATGCAACATCTGAAATACGTCCGTGTGGACGAATCGAGCGGCGGCAAACGTTCGCACTGGGTGGCGAAGGCTCCGCTCGGCAAAGAGATCGAATGGGATTCTGAAATAACGGAAGAACGCGAGAACGAATATCTGGCGTGGAAGTCTCTGCCGGATTCTATCGTGCAGAGCGGCGGCAGTGTCCGCTTTGAGGATGCTCCCGGCGGGCGCGGAACGATCGTCCAGGTTTCGATGCAATACCATCCGCCTGCTGGTTCGATGGGTGCGGCGTTTGCCAAACTGTTCGGCGAAGAGCCGTCCATGCAGATACGGGATGACTTGCGGCGCTTCAAGCAGATCATGGAAACCGGCGAGATCGCAACCATTGAAGGACAAACCTCCGGGCGCAATCTGATGTTCGGACGTTCCATCCGCGAACGGGAGCGCGAACGCGAAATGGATCAAGTCGAAGTTTCTTCGGAAGGTTCGTTCCCGGCGAGCGATCCTCCGGGCTGGGTTTCAAATGAGCGCCCTGTGAAGAAAGTGAGGCTCCCATGAAAGCGGTTTGCTGGAACGGTGTCAATGATGTCACGGTCGAGGAAGTGCCCGACCCGAAGTTGATCAATCCGCGTGATGCGATCATCAAGGTCACCTCCACCGCGATCTGCGGCTCGGATCTGCATCTCTATGACGGCTACATTCCCACCATGAAAAAGGGCGATATTCTCGGGCACGAATTCATGGGCGAAGTGGTCGAAGTGGCGGAGGGTGTCAAGAATTTGGCTATCGGCGACCGGGTGGTGGTTCCATTCCCGATCGCCTGCGGACAATGTTATTTCTGTGAACAGGGACTCTATGCCCTGTGCGACAACTCGAATCCCAACGCCTCTTTAGCGGAGACGATGTACGGTTCTTCTCCCGCCGGGATATTTGGGTACTCCCACCTGATGGGAGGCTACGCTGGAGGGCAGGCGCAGTACGTGCGCGTCCCGTTCGCGGACGTAGGTCCGTTTAAGATCGAGAATGGATTCCGCGATGAGCAGGTGTTATTCCTGACAGATATTTTCCCGACCGGATACATGTCGGCGGAGAATGCAAACATCCAGCCCGGCGATACGGTCGCTGTGTGGGGTTGCGGTCCGGTGGGGCAGATGGTTATCCAAAGCGCGTGGACGTTCAATCCCGCCCGCGTCATTGCCATTGATCGCTATCCTGAACGCTTGGAGATGGCGCAGTTATATGGTCATGCCGAAGTCATCAACTACGAAGGCGTAGATGTAGTTGAAACGCTCAAGCAGATGACCGGCGGCATGGGCCCTGATGTGTGCATTGACGCGGTTGGCATGGAAGCGCACAAACATGGCTTCGAAGGTTTCTATGATCGCGCCAAGCAGACCGTGCGCATGGAGACGGATCGTCCATATGTGCTGCGTGAAGGGATACAGGCATGCCGTAAAGGAGGGACGATCTCTTTAGCAGGTGTGTACGGCGGTTTTGTTGACACCATCCCTGCAGGTGCGGCGTTCAACAAAGGCTTGACGCTCAAGATGGGGCAGACGCATGTCCACCGCTATCTGCGCCCGTTGTTTGACATGATCGAAGATGGCACGATTGATCCGTCCTTTATCGTGACGCATGTCTTTCCGTTGGATGAAGCACCAAATGCTTATGAGATATTCAAGCACAAACAGGATGGTTGTATCAAAGTCGTGATGAAGCCGTGGGAGTAGATGAAAAAAACCGAGTGCAGCGCACTCGGTTTTTTATCGTCCAATGAGAACTGAATTGTTGAAATCAGAATCTGTCTTAATCACATCGTGTCACTCTTATGGAGCATTCTTCGCGACTGAGGAATTTCTTTCCTCTCGTGGTAGAGACCCTTCGCTATCGCTCAGGGTGACATGATAGGGATATTCTGTATTTTCACGTTTTAGTGAAGTTTGAAGAGTGTAAATCACCCGTTGAATTGCAGAGAAACTATTTAAGATCGCTAGCACCCATAAAGCAATAAGCGTTTGGTGAAATAAGATTCCAAAGAACAAAATGAAGATGCGCTCGCAGCGCGTGAAGATGCCGACATCCTTCAGGTCAATGCCGACCATCCCTGCGCGTGAGCGGACATGGCTTCCAAAGACGGAAGCGAATAAGGCGATAAAGATGAGAAATACTTCTGGCAGAGAATTGCTTTTCAGATAGAACCAGACTAGTCCCGCGTACATGGCGAAGTCGCCGAGATGATCGCAGATTGAATTGTAGGAATCCGCCAAGTGTGGATTTGACTTGTGTGACGCGTGCGAGTTCGCCGTCAATGCCATCGAGAAAGCCGCCGAGCAAAAGAATCCATGCCCCCAGAATGGTTTGGTCGAATGTAAATAGAATGCCAGCAATTGTCACAACGATCAAGCTGGAAATGGTAAGGATGTTGGCTGTAATTCCCAGTCGTGCGAGAAAAAAAAGAAATGGTCGCAGTAATTTGCCATACCAGGTTCGAATCCAGCGGGAGAGCATAGGTCGAGTCCTTTTTTATTTTACGAAACGAGAAAAGCCAAATCCCAGATAGGCGGCGATGGAAAAGCGGATGGTCTTGCCCAGAAAACTGGCAAGCAGGAATTTGGCATAGGAATAGTTGATGCGCCCGGCGATGAGCCCGGCAATGTCACCGAGCAGGTTGGGGATGGCATCCATGAGGAAGATCGTCAGGAAGGGATGACTGGTCATCCAGTGGAAGATGCGCCAGTACCAGGTGTCTGTCCGTTGTTGAGTCGTCAGCAGGGAACGAGAGGCGTATCCCGCCATGTAGCCGGTGGATTCGCCAATCGCCGAGCCAAGACCCGCTATAACGGAAACCAGTATCGGGTTGAGCAAAGAACCGATCACAAACGTCACCACCATAGTTGGTCCGGGGATGAAGAGAGTCGCGGCGCCGATCATCGTCACCAAGAAAACTCCGGCGTATCCGTAGGCTTTGAGCTTTTCCGGGTCTAGCGGAATGAATAAGACCGCGATGCTGAAAGCGATGGTGAAGATCAGAAGCGCGATGGAGATAGGTTTGTTGTATTTTTCAAGGAATGCCAACATGGACGTTCGCCCAGTTCGTGCGGATTAACTCCAGCGCTTCGAGATCATCCATGGGAGTGGGCGGGGATTTGAAGTAGAAGGCGCAAGCGTCGGAGATAACGCCGCCGATGTGCTGGTCTCTGGCTCCGCGCGCGATGCGGATCAAGTCCACGACGGAACCGGCACTGTTGGGCTTGTCGTCGCTTTCAAGTTTGATCGAGATCTTGACCGGGGAACCACCAAATACGCTTGATTCAATTTCGATAAAAGCGTTCTTCAACGGTCCTTTGGTTGGGTCATAGTGATGTCCCACATGGAAATCAGTATCTTCCGTCAAATAGCGCGCCAGCGATTTGCGCTTGGATACCAGTTTGGATTCGGCGCGGTAGACGAAGTTGGCGAAATCTGTATTGCCGCCGATGTTGACTTGAGATGTCTTTTGAAGTGTTGCTCCGCGCGACTCTAACAAATGCAGTAGGGCGCGATGCAGGATGGTCGTGCCCATCTGACTCTTGATGTCATCTCCTAGAAGCGGAAGTTGTTTCCTTGCAAATTGTTTTTGGACATCAGGTCGCTGTGCCAGGATGGTCGGGATGCAGTTGATGAAAGCACAGTCCGCATCCAGGGCGGCGTAGGCATAAAACTCGGTAGCTTCCAGACTTCCCGTTGGAAGGAGATTGACCAGAATTTCTGCCCGGTTCTCTTTCAACACCGAGACGACGTCTACGGGTTCGTCAGATGACTCGGGAACGAAACGGGCGAGATGTTCGGGGTTGCCGTCCAAAGTCGGACCGCGGAAAACATTCGCATCACCGGTCACTTTGACATTCGGTATGCGGACAAAATTATTGGGTGCCTCATACATGGCTTCACAAACACACTTCCCGATTTTGCGGCTGGAAATATCGAACGCTGCGACGATATGAATGTCGCGGACGGAGTATCCGGCTAATTCAGGAAATAAAAGCCCCGCGTCGCTTTCCGGATGCTGCTGGTAGTGGCTGATCCCTTCGATCAAACTGGATGCACAATTACCAAGTCCCGCAATCGCTACCCTAATCTCGTTGGAATTGTTGGTTTTTTCCATAGATTATCCTTTCCTACTGGAACTCCTCTGCCAGGATAAAAACTGGCAGAAAATGAATAATTTGGATGAAATCAATGGAGTGGGGATGGGTTACGTGAGTTCCGTAAAGGAATTTGGATCAATACGAATTACGAAGAATTGCGTTGCTTATCCGTTCTTTTTAACGAAATGATGGGCGCTGTCGTTACCATAAGATAGACGTAAGTAATTACACTTTTCGCGTGGTTCGTTCGGGATAAATCCCTCAGTACGTGGAAGTCGGGTAAACCCGACTCTTTTTTAGCCCGAAGGGCTTTCACGTACTGAGGCAGGACTTTAGTCCGCCGACTCAAAAACATCAAAATAACTTCCGCTTGGCGCAGAGGCGAGCATTGTCCTAACCTTTGCAATGTCATCAGGAGAGATATCCATTACTGCCGCTTTATGGGATTCGACGCTGTCCCAGATCTCTATCATGGTAAAGCGGGTTGGGTCTTCCTGGGATTGATATAAAGTGACAAACTCGCATCCCTTGGTTGCTTTGATGCCGGGCATGATCGAAAGCCAGAACTTGCGCAGCTCTTCAATGGATTCGGGTTTTGCTTGTGTCTCACCGATGCGGGCAATGCTCATGTTCTCTCCTCTGTTCGATGTAAATGTTACTTCTTATATTTTCGACCATGGTCAACCGTCCGACGGTCGCGGACAAATTCCATCACGGGGACGCCGTATCCGCAGCTCGTGGATGTCTTGTCCACTTCGATCTCCACTATATGGCGCGGTGCCAATTTCAACTCTGTTGCGCCAGATGCAAGCATCTGCTCTGCCAATGGAGATTCTGCGATGGGCGTTACTTTCGCCTTTCCGAATAAGCGGACAATAGCCGCATCTTCCCCTTCAAAGGAGCAGAACATGACCGTGATCGGGCTTCCACCGGCGATATGGCGCTCGGTCTCATTTCCGCTGCCAGCGTAATTTAGAAATGCCGCGCGGTTGGAGTCAATAATGTGAAGCGGAACGCCACCTTTGGGTGAAATATTGATAGAACCAACTCCATCTGTAATATCTTCTGGCGTTTGAGCGGCAGTTGCTACGAAGAACACTGGCGCGTTTTGGATCAATTTGGCTTGCTCATCAGTAATGCATGAATAATACGTTGCCATACTGTTTGCTCCTTCTATTAATCATCGTCACAACAAGTATCTTCCAGGCTGGATGCTTTTTCGAAAGCTTCTTTTCCTTCATTGTACGAGAACCAGATTAGTCCCAGCGCGCCGATGGAATCGATAAAACCCAAACCGGTCAACTGGTAGATGAGGCTGGAAGCCAGCAGAACCACGGACATATAGATGCAGACCATTGTGCAGTTGGCGTCGGAAAGGATTGGCTGAGAGTTGAGCGCACGTCCTACTTTGCGCTTGCCGCTGACCAGCGCCCACATTATGGCGATAGAGATCAATGAGATGATGAGACCAGGCAAAGTTGTTTCTGGTTTGTGACCGGTAAAAATATTGTAGATCGCTGTCGCTGCTAATCCTGCCATGAGCAGATAGAATGATGTGCCTGTGATCCGCAGAGCTGTCTTTTCAAACTGTGTACGAGATGTTTCCGGATTTTGACGGATGCGCAGCACCATTGCCAGAATTCCCAGCCCAGACATGACTTCGATGAACGAGTCTACGCCGAAGCCGAAGAGAGTCAGCGCTTCATCGGAGAAGCCGAAGAAGACGGAGATCAGTCCTTCCGCTAGATTATAGAAAATGGTGAACAGTGCCAGCCAAAGCGCATAATTCCAATAACGGTTGGTGTTCGTTTGAGTAAGTGTAGCCATCGGTACTCCTAATACTTCTTGATTTTGCCAAGTGTACAACAAGATGGATGGAAGTGGTATGAAATAATTACACCGGGCAAAAGAATTTTAGAAAATTCTCAGAAAATCTACATTCAAGTGGAACGCAATGAATAAAGTGGATACAATAGGGTGGATCGAAAAAAACTTAGAAGGAGGAAGCATGAAAAAGTTCGTGTTTGTTTTTGTATTGGGATTATCCCTTATTCTGTCTGCTTGTGGAGCGGCGAAGCCTACTACCACCATCAATGTCAGTTTGACTGATTTCCAATTTCAACCAGCGAAGTTCGTGATCCCTGCCGGGAAAGAGATTACGCTCAACGCTACCAATACTGGAGCCGTTGTGCATAACTTTGTCATTATGAAAGCGGGTACCACAGCGGGAGAACTCTTTGACGATGAGGATCTTCCCAATGTGTATTGGGAAGTGGAGATCGATCCAGGTGGTGAAGCCCATGTCACATTTACGGCACCTTCTGATCCGGGTGATTACCAACTCGTTTGCCGCACCAAAGGACACCTTGCCGCCGGGATGACCGGCACAATCACCGTTGTCGCAGACGAATAGTTGGATACAATGGGGTTATGGAAAAACCATTGATCACTAGCTTAAGCAATCCACTTGTCAAAGAGGCGCGTGCACTTCGGCAGAAAAAAGCACGTCATGAAACCGGAGTGTTCCTTGTAGAAGGAATTCATCATGTGGGCGAAGCTCTGGAAGCAAAATGGGATGTCGATACCATCCTCTACGCGCCCGAACTGTTGATCAGCAGTTTTGCGCGTGACTTGGTGGAACGTCTTGATTCCAGGGCTCAGCCTGTTTCCGCGGAAGTGATGGGGTCGTTGGCTGACAAGGACAATCCGCAAGGCATCCTTGCTATTGTAAGGCAGAGACAAGCTCATTTTTCGGAAGTTGAGTCTCAGAAGTCATTTGTGGCGTTGGTCTCTCCACAAGACCCTGGCAATGTTGGCACGATCCTCCGCACCATGGATGCAATCGGCGTGGATGCTTTATTCATACTCGATGGCGGCGTAGATATCTATCATCCTACCGTAGTGCGTTCCAGCATGGGAACGATCTTTTGGAAACCGATCGTCCAGTCCTCTTTCTCTGATTTTGTGTTTTGGGCACGCGCCAGGAAACTTCAATTGATCGGCACCTCTGCCCACGCTGATGTGGATTATCACACTTTGGTTCCGCAAACTCCCTGGGTGTTGGTATTGGGTAACGAACAAAAAGGACTCTCCCAGAGCAGAGCAAAGCCTGCGATGTGACGGTATCTCTGCCCATGAAGGGGCGCGTCAGTTCGTTAAATCTTTCTGTCGCCGCGGGTGTCTTGTTGTATTCGTTAAACGGATAGGGACACGGCGTCGCCGTGTCCCTACATAAGGGTATCAATTTTAGGCTTGCTGTGAAGCGCAGACGTTAGAACTCATCTTCCTCTTCGTCCCACAGTTCATCGTCTTCCTCTTCCGTATCTTCCTCATCCCACTCTTCCCCTTCTTCTTCGGTCTCCCAATCCTCTTCAGCCTTGGCTTCATCGGTAGGAGAATAGGTGGCGCAACCGGTATCGGGGTCGATCTCTACGGCAGCGGCACTACAATAACCTTCATCAAGAAATACACAATCCAGGTAATGACACTTAATACGGGGCATTCAATCCTCCTGAAAACTAGGGTTTCTAATCAGGCGAATGACAGAGATGATGAAAATGAAAGTCATTGCCGCCTGAGAGGTAAGGCAAAACGGACAAAGAGCTTTGATGAGCGCGACTTCAACATAGATCAACCAAACAGTAAAAAGAAATCCGGTGATGGAAAGCCCGAAGAATAACATCGTGCCGTTTTGTTCTAAGAATGTGTTTTTGCGTTCAAGAAGTAAAACAACCAGAATTGCTGCGTATCCAGCGATACCGAACACTGCCACGGGGATGCCGCTTACCTCTGAATAACGGCTCGAATTGACAATGTTACAACCGCCGGAGCCCACACACATCTTTTCATTTTTTGTAAATTTGTAGACTGTCATGTAGATCGAAACGAGTAAACCCAGGACAGTCAACACAATTGCGACTTGTGAAAGGCGTTTATCCATGTATCCTCAAAGCAACCAAGCTTCTACTTCCTGACTAGCAGGCACGCATTTTACACCAGCGGGGATAATAAGTAAAGCGTTTGCTTGTACTAGAGAGTGTAAATTCCCCGAGCCCTGATGACCGGTCAGACGGGCGACCAAAACCCCGTTTTTCTCCTCGACAATAGCGCGGAGGTAGCTTTCGCGACCATCTGAAATCGATCTGTTCTTCGCTTCTCACGCGGACCGTCTGTATTGTTCCGTTCAATAAGCCGCCCAAACGCCCTAGCGCCGGACGCACAAAAACCTCAAACCCCACGAACGCCGAAACAGGATTTCCCGGCAAGCCAATGAAGGGAATATCCCGATATTCCCCAAATGCCAAAGGTTTCCCGGGGCGCATGTTCACGCGCCAGAAATCCATTTTGCCATGTGACTCGATCACTTCCTTGATAAAGTCGTAGGCTCCCACACTGACGCCAGCCGAGGAAAGGATCATATCCACCTTTTGCTCGACCGCTTTCTCGAACAGAGATTCGACAGAGGCACGATTATCATTGGCAACACCAAGCCGAATAACATCTGCATAAGCCAATTCGATCAATGCTGCCATGACATATGAATTCGAGTCGCGTATTTTACCGGGCTCGAGTTTCGCATCCACACTGACTAATTCGTCGCCAGAGGAAAGCAGGGCAATACGCGGCTTCCGGTAAACGGATACATTTGCCGCTCCCAGCATTGCCAGAAGACCCAGATCCTGCGGCTTAAGACGACGTCCTTTTTCGATGACAATTTCACCGGCGCGAATATCCATTCCTCGCGCGCGCACATTCCTGCCTGACTTTACTGGTTTCAAGATCTGCACATATTCGGGTGGGGCGGAGCCGGCATCACGATTATCAAAGTCTGTATCTTCCACGGGCACAACAGCGTCTGCTCCGCTTGGAACTTGCGCACCGGTCATGATGCGTGCGGCTTGACCAGCCTCCAGGGAAACTGTCGGTGATGAACCCGCCGGGATGTCGGCGACCACGCGCAGGCGCTGCGGAGAGGCGTCTGATATATTCATCACATCCTCCGCGCGGACGGCGAAGCCGTCCATCGAAGAATTATCAAACAGTGGCAGATCATCCGATGCAACAATATCCTGTGCCAGCACACGATTCGCGCAGTCAATAAGTTTTATGGTTTCAGTTGTAACGGGTTGAAGTTGAGAAAGAATGCGCTCACGCGCCTGATCCACACTCAATAAAGCCATGTTTCCTCACTCTGTTTTTCAATCAAAAATCGTAAATCGGCAATCGTAAATTTCATTACCCCGGTCTGGTGCGCTGTGCCTCCAGCACATTTGGCAAACTTTCGATGCGTGTCAGCACGCGGCTAAGTTGAGCAAGGTCACGTACCTCCACCACAAGTTTAAGATCTGCTTGTGCCTGTTTTACATTCACGGAAACATCAGCAATATTGACGCCTTCATTGGTGAGCAGGTTGGAAATATCGCCCATCAAGCCCTGCCGATCATACGCCTTGATCGAAACCGGCACCGGGAAGGTGCGCTCGGCAGTTCCCCAGTCCACCTGCAGGAAGCGTTCGCGGTCCTTGCGGTGCAGAATGTTCGGACAATCCTGACGATGGATGGTGGCGCCGCGTCCGCGCGTGATGTAGCCGACGATCTGGTCGCCGGGCATCGGGTTGCAGCACTTCGCCATGGTGGAATACAGACCCTTCAAACCTACCACGGTCACGGCATCCGTGCTTGTCTTTTGACCGTGGGATGGAGCAGTGATCTCCAGGATATCTGCGGCTTGCGGTGTTTCAGAAATATCCTTGATGATCTTGTTGACCGAAAGATCGCCGCACCCTAACGCAATGAACATCTCATCGGGGATCTTGAACCCCAGCTCACGCGCCATTTTTTCATAATTAGTCTCAGGTAAACCAAGCCGCTGCAGTTCCCGTTCGAGAGCTACACGTCCCTGAGCGAGGTTTTGTTCATCTTCCTGTTTCTTGAACCAGGCTTTGATCTTGCTGCGTGCGCGCTGAGTCTTGACCAACCCTAGATTTGGATTCAACCAATCGCGGCTTGGACCACCGCGCTTCGCCGTCAAAATTTCGACCTGGTCGCCGGTTTTCAGGTCTTGATACAACGGGACAAGTTTTCCGTTAATCCGTGCGCCACGACAACGGTGACCGATATCCGTGTGGACATGATATGCAAAATCGATCGGCGTGGAGCCCGCTGAAAGATCGATAATGTCTCCGCGCGGCGTGAATACATACACACGGTCCTGAAAGACATCAGATTTCATGCCTTCCACAAATTCCTGCGCGTCGTTCACATCTGAGCGCCATTCCATCATCTTGCGCAGCCAGTTGATGCGCTGCTCAAAACTCTTGTCGGTGCTTTTGCCGCCTTCTTTATAACGCCAATGCGATGCGATGCCATATTCCGCGTTCTGATGCATTTCTGCCGTGCGGATCTGTACCTCCAATGGGCGTTTATCATCGTAGATCACCGCGGTATGCAGAGATTGATAAAAATTATCTTTTGGCGCAGCGATGTAATCATCAAATTCACCGGGGATGGGGCGCCAGTGAGTGTGAATTACACCTAACGCGGCATAACATGAAGGCACATCTGGGACGATCAAACGCACGGCGCGCACGTCGCGCACGAGATCGAACGGTTTCCCTTTTTGCGTCATCTTCTTGTATATGGAATAGATATGCTTCGGGCGCCCGCTGATTTCCGCTTTGATATTGTTGTTCGCTAAAAGGGTGATCAAAGACTCTTTTATAGTTTCGATCTGCTCTTCCCGGTCTGATCGTTTTTCCTGAACTTGCTCGGCTATCTCTTTATATTTTTCCGGGTCAAGGTGGCGGAAGCCCAGATCTTCCAATTCCCATTTGATCTGCCAAATACCCAGGCGGTTGGCAAGCGGAGCAAAAATATCAAGCGTTTCTTTGGCGATGCGTTTGCGCTTGTGTTCCGGCATATGCCCGAGCGTGCGCATGTTGTGCAGACGGTCGGCGAGCTTGATCAACACCACGCGGACATCATCACCCATGGCAAGAAAGGTCTTGCGCAGCGTTTCTGATTTCAAATCCTGCTTGCGTCCGAAACGGGGTTCCTCTGGCTCTATTTCCACTGTATCGTGTCCATTCCCGTTCGCCTGATCACCATTTGCAGACTGGATATGCTGGTCACGCGAAACACGCGGCAGGTTGGTGAGTTTGGTCACACCATCTACTAGGACGGCGATGGTATCTCCAAAATCCCGGCGGATATCGTTGAGCGTTACTTTTGTATCCTCTACTGTATCGTGCAGCAATCCAGCAGCGACCACTTCCGGTGGTACACGCAGATCCGCCAGAATTCCTGCCACAGTAATACAGTGATTAATATAGGGCTCGCCCGAATGACGCTTTTGTTCGCGGTGTGCCTCCTCCGCCACGCGATAGGCACGTAGAATCAGCTCGCGGTCAGCGAGGGAGTAATTCTCAGGAAGTTGTTCCAGCAATTTTTCAACTGGAATGGCGGTAATCGAGGAAGTCATTTGTTTATTTTACTACGCATAAAAAGCACAGACAGACGACCACTGCGGATAGTCTAATCTGTTATGCAATTCTGATTTTCCGATTTGTTTCATTATTACTGATGAGTATTCGAGAAACTCTCTTTCGTCATTCGTTTGCAGGTGACTTGTCGGCGGTACAATGTATGTATCCATTTTTTGTGAGGATATACCATGGCAGTGGTCAATAATGTTACCCGGTTTCTAGATTCTCGAAAGGTAAAATACACAGCGTTTGAAACTCCACCAGAGAAACTCGGAGCGCTGGAAACGGCTCAAATTCTTGGGCTTGAACCTGATTCCGTTTTCAAGACCATCGTTGTTACCCGAGAGAAGCCGAAGAAACCTTTACTGGTCGTGATTCCCGGTCCCAACAACGTGGATTTGAAATTATTAGCCGCCGCAATAGGAGAGAAGAAAGTCCATTTGCCTACCGAACGTGAAACCGAACGATTAACCGGTTTACAGGCGGGAGGCATTTCACCGCTGGCACTGGTCAACAAAGGCTTCCATGTGGTGCTTGATTCGTCCTCGCAAGACCATGCCGAGATCCATGTCTCAGGCGGGCAAAGGGGACTGAATATCCGTCTGCCGGTTGTAGACCTGATAAAGTTGACAAATGCACGTGTGGCGGTTGTTAGTAGACCATCTGAATGAACAACAAAAAAAGTGAGCCTTGCGCTCACCTTTTTATATGAAAACTTTATTTCTATCCGTTATGGATAAATAACTTTGATCCAATCGTCGTACACTTCGAAATCGATCAAGTGGTCATCTGAAATGATGGCGGTTCCGTATGCCGTATTTTTTCTATTATTGGTATAAGCACTGACGGCAAAATAGCCACGCGGCATCGAAGTAATAGTCTGTGATTCGCCTTTGTAAACGTCAAATCCCATGTAACCACACTCGCCAAACGCATTCGGCTTGTAAAGGTAAATAAAGACGGTGATAAGACCTTTAGTTTTGTTCTTGATGCGGAGAACAGAGTTCGGTCCGCCTGCGCCTACTTCGATCGGGTGATAGCAGGGATCACCGTTTGCATTAACAGAGGAGCCTGTCGTAGCCGTTGGCAAGGCAGCCAGGGTAGCTGCCAGGGTCGGTGACGGGATCGGGGTATCTGTGGAGACAGGTGTGGCAGTCGGTGTCTCGGTGAAGGTCGCTGTGGGGATGGCTGCCTGTGTCTGAGCGATCATGGTGAAGGCAGCCGCTTGCGCGGTCGCTACAATGCTGTTTGGGTCTGTGGTGGGAACGGGGGGCTCTCCAGCGCCACAAGCGCTTATCAGGAGGGCAATGATGGCTCCCAAGAGAATGACTTTCTTATTCATTGAATGGTCTGGCTCCTAAAGATTTTTATTATTTGTTGATGACAACTCTGTCTTTGAATAGAACGATGGTTAGGGAATCGGATCGATCTATTTTGAAACTGCCGGTCATTTTGTTGCCGCCAACCCAGGCAACGTAGAGGTAGCTTCCAAGAGGAATATCTACTGAGATTTGCCCACTGACCGGATATTCGATGATCGCCTGCTTACCATCCTGCTGTTGCAGAGAAATATAGGCTTCTGCTTTCGATCTGTTCCATAATGTTATGGTATTAAACGGAACAGCAGGCGGTAAGGTTCCATACGTGAGGATGCCGTTGGTCGCCGTGGGTGTAACGCTGCTTGGGAAGGAAGAGATCGCGGTTGGCGTGTTTGTCGCAACGCCCACACCCTCAACGGTAGCGGTGACCGGGGTCGTCGTCAGGTTTTCAGCAGGAGGTAACGTAATGGTGGGATTTAGGAGGGACTTCAGGAGTGGATGTAAACGTCTCGGTAGCGGGAACAGGTGTTTCCGTAGGAAGAGCCGTCTGTGTTTCTGTAGGGACGGTTGTTGGCGATTCCATGATCACCGGTTGTGTCGGAATGGCAGGCGTGGGGAGAAATCCGCATCCCGTGATCAATAACGCGGCAAACGTGACGAGAACGATCTTTTTCATAATGCCCTCCTTTTGGGGCTACCTACGGCTGACTGACGACCTCCATGAACTGGGTCACCACATCGCGGAGCATGCGCTCGGGCAAGGCGCCAACCTGACGGTGGACGATCTTACCGTTCGACACGAACAACATGGTGGGGATGCCCTGAATGCCATACTTCATCATCCATTCGGGGTTTTCATCGGTGTTCACTTTGGCGATGAGAATTTTGCCTTCATATTCTTTGGCAAGCTTATCCAACGTGGGAGCAACCATCTTGCACGGATTGCACCACGGAGCCCAGAAATCAACAATAACGGGAATTGCAGATTCGAGAACGGTTTTTTCAAATGCAGCATCAGTCACATGAACAGGTTCATTAGGCATGGTCATACACCTTTATTGATATAGTGGAAAATTTGAGATTTTTTTGATTGGTCAAACTTTTTAACCAACCGAATGGCGAGTATATCACATAAAGCCACATGTTATAATCGCCCATCTATGGCAGACTTCTTTGCAAAATGGCGCAGCGGGTTAGCGAAATCGAGTAAAACCACCTTTGGTCGGATCGCTACCCTGTTCGGCGCTACTGAAATTACCCAGGATACATGGGATGAGTTGGAGACGATCTTGATCCAGGCGGATCTGGGGATCGAGACCGTCAGCGATATTTTGGATTCGCTTCAGCGCACCGTCCACACCGAAGGGCTGACTCGCTCCGATGAGCTTTCCGACTCCCTCCGAGCGGAACTCCGTGCCAGGCTCCAAACCCCACCGGTTCTCCAATGGAAAGAGAAACCGTCTGTGATCATGGTGGTGGGCGTCAATGGCTCAGGCAAGACGACCACTATTGCCAAGCTTGGTCAGCGCTTTCAAGCCGAGGGCAAGTCCATGATTTTCGGCGCAGCAGATACTTTCCGTGCCGCGGCAGTGGACCAGCTTCAGGTGTGGGGCGACCGTTTGAAGGTGGATGTCATTTCTGGCGCGCCGGAATCGGATCCGGGAGCGGTGGCGTTCAATGCTGTTCAGTCGGGTGTCTCTCGCAAAGTGGATCTGGTTATTGTCGATACGGCTGGACGTTTACATACACGCTTCAACTTAATGGAAGAGCTCAAGAAGGTATATCGTGTGGTTGGCAAGGCAATGCCTGGTGCTCCTCACGCTACCTGGTTGGTGTTGGATGCCACCACAGGACAAAATGCTTTGCAGCAAGCCAAGGCATTCAAGGCTGCGGTTGGCGTGACGGGCGTTATCCTTTCGAAATTAGACTCGTCGGCTCGTGGCGGCATGGCATTTGCCATTCAGCGTGAATTGGGGCTGCCTATCTTGTATGCCGGGTTGGGCGAGAGACCCGAAGATCTCACACCCTTTGACCCAGATGCGTTCGTTAACGGAATTTTAGGGAAGTAATTATTTTTCGCGCGGAAGGAAGAGAGCGCGTTCATAAGGAGTTTCCATGCAAGACCTTGTCAATCGTTTGAATTCCGCACAGGAATTAACCCAGCAGTTACTGGTGCGTCTTTGACTTCGCTGCTAAAGAAGTAAAGCTTTCTGAATTCGAAAAAGAGATCGAAGCACCTGATTTCTGGGGAAATCCATCTCAGGCTCAGCAGGTGATGAAACAATATAACGCGGTGAAAGTGGAAGTGCAACGCGTGGCGTTCCTTCTCGCGTCGTTTGCACGATGCTCTTGAACTGGCACAACTGGATGATGAAAGTCTGCGTGCTGAGTTGGACGCAGAAGTTTCTACTATTGAACAGGAACTGGAGAAGCGCTCCTTCACGGCAATGCTCTCGGGAAAATATGACCGTGACTCGGCAATCCTTGCTATCCACGCTGGTGCAGGTGGGACCGACTCACAGGATTGGGCGGCGATGCTTCAACGCATGTACTTGCGTTGGGCAGAAAATCGCGGATATGCAACGGAAATATTGGATAATACCGACGGTGAAGAAGCCGGCATTAAGAGCGTGACCATTGCTGTCGATGGGGAATACGCCTTCGGATATTTGCGCTCTGAAAAAGGGGTGCATCGTCTTGTGCGTCTTTCTCCGTTTGATGCCGCACACCGCAGGCATACATCCTTTGCGTTGGTGGAGATCCTTCCGCAGGTGGCGATGGATGATGCCGAGATCGAGATCGAGCCGAGTGACATCAAGATGGATGTATTTCGTTCTTCCGGTGCCGGTGGACAGAACGTGCAGAAAAATGCGACGGCGGTTCGTTTGACTCACATCCCAACTGGCATCGTAGTCACTTGTCAGAATGAACGATCCCAAACCCAAAACCGTGAGTTTGCCATGCGCATCTTGCGCGCTCGCTTATTGGAACTGAAACAGGCTGAACGGGAGGAAGAACGGGCGGTCCTGCGCGGCGAGTACACCAAGGCCGAGTGGGGGAGTCAGATCCGCTCGTATGTGCTGCATCCCTATCAAATGGTCAAAGATCATCGCACCGAACATGAGACGGGGAACACACAAGCCGTTCTCGATGGCGAATTGGACGAATTTATGGAATCCTATTTGCGTTCTTCCAGTAACTAAATCAACAACTTAAACAAAAACAGCCAGTCTCGAACTGGCTGTTTTCATCTTTGTTGTTACTCCTAACCACCGGTGGGAAGTCTTTTCTTCATTGTGCGGTCGAGCAAATCTTCCTGTTCCTGAGAAACATTGGATTTAACACGCTTCACTTTATAAGCCTTATCAGCATTTGCCTTGTTCAAAGCTTCTTGCCAGGCGATCTGCATAGCGGTGAGTTCGGGTTCCTTCGCTTCTTCCTGAGTCTGTTCTTCGTTCATTTCCTTCTTGCCGCCGTGCTTATTGCCTTTTTTGTTCTCTTTCTTCGCGGGCTTGAATTCTTCGATCTCAGGTTCGAGAGCTTTCATGCTCAGCTTGATCTGCTTCTTCTTGCGGTTCACTTCCAAGACCTTGGCTTCCACTTCGTCGCCTTCTTTCACGACTTCGCCGGGGGTCTTGACGTATCCGTGCGCAAGCTCGCTGACGTGGACCATGCCGGGGCGTTCAGCGCCGATGTCAACAAAAGCGCCGTAGGTTTCGAGGCGAACGACTTTGCCTTTGACGACCATTTCGGGCTCGATCTCTTTCCACTCGAGGGCGAGAGGCTGGATCATGGTCAGTTCGATGCGATCTTTCTTGACGCGGCGCACCCAGACGTCCACAGTCTGTCCTTCCTTCACAACATCTTCGACCTTGTTGATCGAATCCTTGCTGAGCTGTGAGATATGGATGACCCCAGGAATAGTTTGACCAACGTCCACGAGAGCGCCAGCCAGGGTCGTCTTTAAGATTTTTCCACTTAATTTTGTTTTGGGTTCGAGCGCCAGTGGGGACGCGATGTCGGGTGTAGCCATAATTTACTCCTGTAGCTTTGTGATAATGCCAGCGGGTTATTATACCTGCATGACATACCTGCGTCAATGTGAAATTTGTTTCAAGAATTTAAATGAATAGAGATTGAAAGGATAGATGCCGATTCTTTTTTTCGGAAGCTCAACTATGGTGAATCTGTTACGTGTTGAATTCTCGAATGAACACGATAAACAGGCACTTAAGAAAATTTCTTTCAAGAAACTATTATGGTTATTAAATGAACATCTTTTTGATTTACCCTTGACTTTCAAAGACGATTTATGTATATTCGGGCAAATTCATTGTCGCTTTCGGAAAAAATAAATACTAACTATGTACAATTTCGACAAAATCGACGTAAAAATTGTCAATCTGCTTCTTGATGACGGGCGCATGCCTGCCTCCGAGGTGGCTCGCCGTATTGGGGATATATCCGAGCGGGCAGTACGGTATCGCATTGATCGCATGGTGGAGGATGGAGTGATCCGTGTCAGCGCTGTAGCGAAGCCTCAGGCGTTCGGTCTCACCACCATAGCAGATGTCTGGCTGGAGGTCGAGTCGGATCGCATCATTGAGGTGGCAAAAAAAATGTCGGAGTTTGACAATGTCAGTTACGTGGCATGCGGCATTGGGGAGTCAGATGTCAGTATTCAAATCGTGGCTAAAGATACGGCGGAAATTTATCAATTCGTGACCGAAGTTGTTCGGAAGGTACCCGGCGTTCGCAAAACGACAACATCCATTGTGCCTCTTATTATTAAGGATGTCTATCAATGGAGAGTGCCGGAAAGAATTACACAAGCAATTGCAGAACAAGAATCGTCCATCGCCAAGGACTAATTACAAATTATTTTGGAGGAGCTTTTATGTTCGGTACACAGACGCAATCTTTACAGAAACGCGCCCAGCACGTCCTGCCACTTGGTGTCAATTCCAATTTTCGTTATTGGGGAGAGGGCATTACCCCCTATGTACAGAAGGCAAAGGGCGCTTATCTGTGGGACGTAGACGGGAAAAAGTATATCGATTATCGCATGGCGTTTGGTCCCATTATTTTAGGGCATTCGTATGATGATGTTGATCAGAAAGTGATCGAAGAAATCCAAAAAGGGATTCTCTTTGCCATGACGGGGGAACTTGAAGTGGCTGTAGCAGAAATGATCGTCGAGATGGTGCCCGCTGTCGAAATGGTGCGCTTCGCCTGTTCCGGCACCGAAGCGACCATGCATGCCATCCGCGTGGCGCGTGCGTATACGGGGCGAGATATTATTTTAAAGTTCGAAGGCAATTATCATGGTTTCCACGACCATACCTTGTGGTCAACCTATGCACCCGTGGAAGCGTATGGAAATCGTCGCAGCCCCATCCCTGTACCAGCTTCGTCTGGTATCCCGAAAACGATGCGGGAATTTATTATCACGCTGCCGTTCAACGACTTTGAAGGTTTTGAGCGTGCCATGCGCTCGCATGGAGATCAGATCGCGGCTGTGATCTCTGAACCTTGTCAGGGAAATTGTGCGGCGATCAATCCGCAGGATGGATTCCTGGAACTCATCCGTCAGAAAACGGAAGAATATGGGGCTGTCTTTATTTTGGATGAAGTGAAGACAGGATTCCGAAATCGCGAACGGTGGAGCCCAGGAGTACTATCGCATCCAACCGGACCTGGCAACGTACGCCAAAGCCCTGGGGAATGGTTACCCTGTAGCGGCATTCGGCGGAAAAAAGGAGATCATGTCCATTATCGGGCATGGAGTAGCACAAGGCGGAACCTATACCAACAACAAACCTGGTATAGCTGGGGCATATGCGACCCTCAGTTTGTTGAAATCGAAACCAATCCTCAAGACCATCGAACAGCGCGGACAACGCCTCATGGATGGACTGAAGGAAATCTTCGACGAAAATGATATCCCTGCTGTGTTCACAGGTTATCCTGCTATGTTCTCTTTCTCGCTCGGTGTCGATGCAGTTACCTGTCAACGTGATTGGGCAAAGAGCGATCATGAGATGTATCTCAAGTTGACCGAAAAGGCAATTGAGAGAGGCGTGATGCCCGACCATGACGCCCGCGAACCATGGTTCTTGTGTTATGAACATAGCGATGCAGATATTGACGAGACATTAAACGTTTTTGCTGAGATCGTAAAGGAAGTGAAGAGCTAAGCCAGTAGACAGGTACACGTAAAAATATACATGTGTACCTGTTTCCTTGTGTACATGTCTACTCATCTATGGAGAACCCATGACCAAACTCACTTCGCAAGAGATCGTTGACCTCAATAAGGAATACACCTTCTTCTCCTGGTCTGTACAGGGACAGGTGAATCCGATTCCTGTAACCCGTGCGGAAGGTGTCTACTTTTGGGACGCTGACGACAAACGCTACCTCGACTTTTCATCGCAATTGATGAACACTAACATTGGGCACCAGCATCCCAAAGTGGTCAAAGCCATTCAGGATCAGGCAGCGAATTTGACCTTTGTCCATCCAGGGAATGCCACGGAAGTGCGTGGTTTGCTCGGCAAGAAACTGGCAGAAGTCACGCCTGGCGATCTGAAAAAGACTTTCTTTACTCTCGGTGGCGCAGAAGCCAATGAGAATGCCATCAAGATTGCTCGCTTCTATACCGGACGACACAAAATTCTTGCCCGGTATCGCTCGTATCACGGTGCAACTCACGGCTCGATTGCTTTGACGGGCGATTACCGCCGTTTAGCTGTGGAGCCGGTCATGCCGGGCGGAGTCCATTTCCTCGACCCATTCTGCTATCGCTGTCCGTTTGGGCAGAAGCCTAAGTCTTGCAAGCGGGAATGCATTTCCCATTTGGAAGAAGTCATTAAATATGAAGGACCAGATAAGATCGCAGCCGTCATCATGGAAGGAGTGGTCGGTTCGAACGGACTCATCGTCCCGCCGGATGATTACTGGCCCCGCGTACGTGAGATCTGTGACAAGTATGGCATTCTCTTGATCTCGGACGAAGTCATGAGTGGATGGGGACGCACTGGTAAATGGTTCGCCGTGGACAACTGGAATGTCACTCCCGACATTATCACCACCGCCAAAGGCATCACGAGTGGATACGTTCCATTGGGTGCGGTGATCGTTTCGGAGAAGATCGCCAAATTCTTCGATGACAAATATCTCTACGCCGGGCTGACGTACAACGGTCATGCGCTTGCCTGTGCCGCGGCTCTGGCGACCATTGAAGTCTACAACGACGACAAATTGATCGAGAACGCTGCCTTGCTTGGAAAATACCTCGGCGAAGCGTTGGAAGATATCAAAGAGCGCCATGTCTCTGTGGGCGATGTACGGTATATCGGTTTGTTCTCCACGATCGAGTTGGTGAAGAATTGCGAGACCAAGGAGAGTTTCTCACCTGCTGTTATGGGAGAGGTTGGCAAAGTCCTGCGTCAAAATGGACTCTTCACCTTCATCATGGCGAACAACATGGGCAGCATGGTCTTTGTTGTCCCGCCTCTGTGTATTACACAGGAGCAGATCGATGAAGGACTCGCCATTGTCGAGAAGGCGCTGGAAGTGGCGGACGCGCAGGTACGTTAACAAGTTGGCAAGTTGGAACGTTCAAACGTTCTAACTTGTAAACGTGAAAACCGGAGAGAACATGGAAATCTTGAATTACATCAATGGCGAATGGGTCAAACCGGATGTTACGGAGTATTGTGATGTCATCAATCCGGCAACAGATCAGGTGATCGCCAGGACACCTCTCAGCTCGAAAGTGGATGTGGATACGGCGGCGAAGGCTGCCAACGATGCGTTCCCTGGATGGCGGCGGACGCCGGTGCAAGACCGCGTTCAGTATCTGTTCAAGCTGCGTGGATTACTGCGCGAGAACGGTGATGAAATTGCCAAACTCATTACGAACGAATGCGGCAAGACCTTCGAAGAAGCCAAAGCGGAGATGGTTCGCGCCTACGAAAACGTGGAAGTCGCCTGCGGTATGCCAATGATGGGAAAAGGTGAGATCGTAGAAGATATCGCTCCGGGCATTGATGAGATCATGTTGCGCCAGCCGCTGGGAGTGTGTGCCACTATCGCGCCGTTCAACTTCCCGGGCATGATCCCATTCTGGTATCTACCGTATGCGCTTGCAACGGGTAATACCTACATTATCAAGCCCTCTGAAAAAGTGCCGATGACGATGCAGTTCATTATGAAGCTCATCGAGCAGGTGGGTTTCCCGAAGGGTGTGGTGAATCTGGTCAACGGCGCGAAGGATGCCGTGGATGGTATCTTGGAGCATCCGGCGATTAAAGCGATTACGTTCGTCGGTTCGAGCAAGGTGGCGAGATATATTTACGTTACAGCGGCGCTGAACGGCAAACGTGTGCAGGCGCAAGGTGGAGCGAAGAATCCGGTCATTGTGCTTCCGGATGCAGATATGGAAATGGCGACTAAGATCATCGCCGACTCGGCATTCGGATGCGCGGGACAGCGCTGTCTCGCCGTCTCTTTCGCGGTGACAGTGGCGGAGGCGCGCAATACATTTACCGAGCTGATCTGTGATGCGGCTGCGACGCGCGTCGTAGGCTATGGCATGGAGTCCGGTGTCCAAATGGGACCGGTCATTAACGCGGCGTCGAAGGCGAGAGTCAAGTCGTTGATTGGACTTGGCTTGAAAGAGGGAGCAACCGTCCCAGTGGATGGACGCGGGATTTCCATCAAAGGATATGAAGGCGGCTCGTTCGTGCGTCCCACGATTTTGGCAGATGTCCCGCGCGGGAGTGAAATATCCAAGACGGAAATTTTTGGACCGGTGCTAAGCCTGATGCATGTCAACACTGTAGATGAAGCCATTGATCTAGTGAACTCCGGACAGTATGGAAACCAGGCGAGTTTATTTACCTCTTCGGGTTCAGCCGCAAGAAAATTCAGATATGAAGCGGAAGCGGGCAACATCGGAATCAATATCGGCGTTGCCGCTCCGATGGCGTTCTTCCCATTCAGCGGTTGGAAAGAATCGTTCTTCGGCGATATGCATGGACAGGGCATGGATGCCGTGGAATTCTTCACACAGAAGAAGATCGTGGTCGAACGTTGGCCGAAGGAATGGACAAGGAAATTTTAATTTGTTCGTAGTGGCATGATATATCGTGCCCCTACATGAGGATGTATGAATTACGACAGCGCACTATCTTATTCTTCGCAATGGCTTGAGATCATTAAGCAGGGAAATTTCCCTGAGGAAAGTCAGGCAAAATGGATCATCGAGCAATCCACGCAAAACTTTGCCGAGCATTTCAATCGCGGTTGGCTGGAATATCGCAAGTCAGTGACGGAGGCGGGCGACTGGGCATCGGTGGAATGGTCAGGAAAAGGCTCGACGTTCACTGATGTAATGGGTCGTAAATATATTGACTGGCTGGGTGGTTTCGGCATGATGGACCTGGGTTGGTGCCATCCTGAAGTGGTGGACGCAGTGATCGCACAGGTCAAGCGCAGTCCGATGCCCTCGCAAGAATTGATCGACCCGTTACGCGGCGTGCTGGCAAAGTTGATGTCTGAGATCACACCGGGTGATCTGAAATATTCATGGTTCGCTGCCAGCGGCACCGAAGCGATCGAAGCTTCGATCAAGATCGCCAAACTATACACAGGCAGATCCGCGTTCATTGTGGCACTCAAGGGTTTCCATGGCAAAACGATGGGATCGCTTTCGATGATGGGCAAAGCGGACTATCGCCAACCGATGGGCACGTTATATGGTGGGCAGGTGTATCATGTTCCGTTTGGCGATGCGGAAGCCGTCGAGAGGCAACTCGAGATTTGCGACAAGGTTGGCGTTGGGGTGGCAGGTGTTTTGTTCGAACCCATTCAAGGTGAAGCGGGTGGAATTGTGCCACCGGATGATTTCTGGCCCCGCGTGCGTGCCGTAACGAAGAAATACGGTGTTCTATTGATCGCGGATGAAGTGCAGACGGGTCTCGCCCGGACCGGAAAGTTGTGGGGCGTTAATCATTGGGATGTGACGCCCGATATCATCGCCACTGCCAAATCGCTTGGCGGCGGCGTGATGCCGGTCAGTTCGGTGACAACCACCGAAGAGATCTTCAAGCCGATGATGTATCCAAACCCGTTCATGCATACGACTACGACGGGCGGAGGCGCACTGGCGTGTGCTGCTGCGATCGCTGCCATCAATGTCACGCTGCGTGACAGGCTTTGGGAAGGTGCTGCTGCAAAGGGAGCGTATCTCAAAGAAAAAGTGGAAGAGCTTGCGGCAGAGTTCCCGCAGGTGTATCAGAAAGTGACTGGTAAAGGGCTATTGATCGGTCAGCATTTCCACACACCGGAACTAGGCTACAAGGTAGCAGCGGAATTATTCAAGCGTGGCGTTTTGGTCGCTGGCACGTTAACCAGTGCGCAAACCATTCGCATCGAGCCGCCCTTGATCATCGAGCAAGGTGAGATCGATGAAGGTTTGAACCGCTTGAACGATGCTGTCGGTGTTGTAGCGAAAACGCTGTAAGTTTTAACACGATGCCTACCCAGACGGGTACCCTCGCATGCAACACAAACATGTTTACAATACACACATCAACTTGAGGAGAAGATAGATGGCAGCTGAGTTTGCAGTCGAGTTACGCGATGTTGTGAAAAAGTTCATCACGCCTGAAGGCAATGAATTGAACGCTGTTGACCATGTGACCATGCAGATCAAGAACGGCGAATTCTTTTCCATGTTGGGTTCTTCAGGCTGCGGCAAGACCACTTCCTTGCGGATGATCGCAGGCTTCGAGTGGCCCACGGAGGGAGAAGTGTACATCGAAGGCAAACCGATGGGACACACGCCTCCTTTCCAGCGAAAAGTGAATACCGTTTTTCAGAGTTATGCTCTCTTTCAGCATATGACCGTTTTCCAGAACGTGGCTTTTGGCTTGGAAATGGAAGGGGCGCCAAAAGCTGAGATCGAGCAGCGTGTCAAACGTGCGCTCGAAATGGTGCAACTTACCGGCATGGAACGCCGCAAACCCAAACAACTCTCTGGCGGGCAGCAACAACGCGTGGCAGTGGCGCGTTCACTGGTCAAGGTGCCGGATGTGTTGTTGCTCGATGAACCGCTCGGCGCGCTGGATTTGAAACTCCGCAAGGAAATGCAGCTTGAACTCAAGGCGCTTCAACAGCAGCTTGGCATCACATTTATCTATGTGACGCATGACCAGGAAGAAGCCATGACCATGTCTGATCGCATTGCGGTCATGAGCAAGGGCAAGGTCCAGACAGATGGGCACGCCGGTGGAGATCTACGAAAGACCTGCCAATCGATTCGTAGCAGACTTCATCGGGGAGTCAAACTTCCTCGAAGGCAAACTCAAAACGTTATCTGGGAATGAAGCGTGTGTTTTTATCCCGCAGTTGAACGCGGATCTGAACGGCATCCCGGTCTCAGAGGGATTGGTTGTTGGTGATGATGTCACGGTCTCGATCCGCCCGGAAAAAGTGCATATCTCCGATAAACCCATGGACACAAATTCTTTTACGGGAAAGGTCACGAACACTGTGTATATTGGGACAGATACGCATGTCTATGTTGACCTGATGGGTAAGCAGACCAAGGTCTTTGAGCAAAATCGCATTTCCCGTCTCGATCCGGGTTCCTTCTATACTGTTGGTCAGGAAGTAACGCTCGTGATGTGGCCCGATAACGTGCTGGTCTTGAAGAAGGACTGAGGAGGCAGCATGTTACAACGATTGCGTGAAAACAAGTCGGCACAAGGGACATTGCTTGCCAGCCCAACTATGTTGTGGATGGTGATGCTCCTGATCATCCCATTGATCCTTACGTTGGTGATTTCGTTCGGGAAACGCAGCCCTGATGGCAATGTGATCTTTACATTTACTCTGGAAAACTACGTTCGTCTGCTTGGTATAAGCAAAGATTGTTCGAATGGTCAAACAACCTGTTTTGACCCATTGTATCTGCAGATCTTGTGGCGTTCTATTTCCCTGGCGTTCAGCACCACGTTTTGGGTGATCGTGTTGGCGTACCCGTTGGCATATTTTATTGCACGTGCTAATCCCAAACGTCGAAATACATTCCTGTTCATGGTGCTGATCCCGCTGTGGACAAATTTCGTGATCCGTGTGTATGCCTGGATGATGCTTCTCCGCAAGGAAGGCGCCATTAATATCGTCCTAGGTTGGATCGCTCATTTTCTCCATATCCCATTTCAGCCATTGGAGATGCTCTACACACCGGGAGCCGTGCTGGTCGGTATGGTGTATGAATTTCTGCCATTCATGATCCTGCCGATCTTTACCTCACTGGAGAAGATCGATGGGTCTTTGTATGAAGCCGCCGCAGACCTGGGTGCCAATGCGATCAAGACCTTCCTGCGGGTGACGCTTCCGCTTTCCATGCCGGGCGTGGTGGCTGGGACGATCCTGGTGTTCATTCCGGTGATGGGAACGTTCATTGTTTCCGATATTTTGGGAGGCAGGCAGGTGATCCTGGTAGGGAATCTGATCCAGAGACAGTTCCTGGATGCCCGTGACCCAACCTTTGGGAGTGCGGCGTCGTTGATCTTGATGGTGATGACCTTGATCGTGACCTATTTTTACACACGGAAATTCGGTTTTGGAGAGGAGATCGTTGTGGCATGATCCCTCAAATTACAACCTTACTTGAAATGGAGTGTGAGGGATAAATCCGCATCGCAGACATCCCCTCATTTTAGTTGCGACCGTGTTGGTCTATGTCTTTCTGTATGCGCCGATCCTGGTGCTGATGTTGTATTCGTTCAATGCTTCCAGAACGAACGTAACCTTCGAAGGCTTTATCCCAACATTCAGCGAACGCGTTCAGACCAAAGGCAGCCTGGTGCAAGCCAGTCCTTGCGGTCCCTTTCACTGGTTCTGTGAATTGTCGAAGAACGACGACGTGATCGAAGCGGCGGGCAACACCTTGACCATCGCTTTTACATCCACCATTATTTCCACGATCATCGGAACGATGGCTGCCCTGGCATTACAGCGCTATGAATTCAAATTAAAAGGGTTTTCGCAACTGTCGTTGTATATTCCCATTGTTATTCCTGAGATCGTGATGGGGATCGGGATCCTGACCCTGTTCACGCAGCTTTTTGGTATCTTGAACGGAGCCCTGGGATTGACAGGCGATTCGCGCCTTAGCATGGGGCTGGGTACCGTTATCGTGAGTCACATAGCCTTTAGCGTTCCCTTCGTAACGCTTGTCGTGCAGGCTCGTTTACAAGGATTCGACAAGTCGTTTGAAGAGGCTGCCATGGATCTGGGCGCGAACGAATGGACCACCTTCCGGCGGGTGACCTTCCCGATGATCCTACCAGGCATTCTCTCCGGCGGATTGCTGGCGTTTACCCTATCGCTGGATGACTTCGTGATCACGTTCTTTACGAACGGTCCTGGTTCAACAACCTTGCCTATCTATGTCTATGGTCTATTGAGACGCATCATTACGCCGCAGGTCAATGCGCTTTCCACTGTATGGATCTTGACCGTGTTTGTTGTTGTGTTGGTATTGCAAGTCCTTCAAAACCGCGAGCAAAAACAACATTGATTCAGGTATTACGCGGAATTGTGCCCCGCGTTGCCAAAAGAAAACCAATCTTCTAAAGGAGGAAGAGATGAGTAAGTCGAATGTTTTGAAGTTGCTGGCAATATTCGCCATAGCCAGCATGGTGCTCACCGCTTGTGGAGGGAGCGAACCGAGTGCCACTCAGCCTGCAGCGACTGAACCCGCTGCTGACGGAGCGAAAGTCACCTCCAACGGATTCCAGTGTCCAGAGCCGAATCCGCGCGTGGAAGTGACATCGAAAGAGTTGAACATGTTCGTGTGGACGGAATACTTCCCGCAGGATATGCTCGATTGCTTCGAACTGGTCTATGGCATCAAACTGAACCGTGACGAATACTCCAGCAATGAGGAAATGTATGCCAAAGTCTCTGCAGGGGGGACGGCTTACGATCTTGTCCAGCCAACTGATTACATCGTTCCATTGATGGTCCGACAAAATTTGTTGCAGGAATTGGATCAATCCAAAATGCCGAACATGAAAAACTTTGATCCAAACTGGATGAACAAGAGTTTTGACCCCGGCAACAAGTACAGCGTACCGTATCTTGCAGGGACCGACGCGATCGTGGTCAACACGGATGCCGTTAAGGATGTTCCCAAATCCTGGGCTGATCTTTGGAATCCTGAGTATGCCGGTAAGATGATCTTCCTGGATGATTCTCGTTCAGTGATAGGCCTTACGCTGCTTACCTTGGGATATGATGTCAATACAAAAGATCCTGCCCAGTTGGAAGAGGCAAAGGCGAAACTGGCAGAATTGGTCCCGAACATCAAGGTCTTCGACAGCGACAGTCCCAAAACAGCTTTGATCGCCGGTGATGTTGATCTTGGCATGACCTGGACATTTGAAGCGTATGCGGCGCAGCAGGAGAACCCTGCCATTCAATATATCTATCCGACCGAGGGCGCAATCCTTTGGCAAGATAACTGGGTCATGCTCAAGGGTGCCGCTCATCCCGATGCAGCCTATGCGTGGTTGAATTACACCATGCAGGGTGATGTCTTCTGGTTGACTTTAAAGGAATACACTTACACTAACCCGAACAAAGCCGCATTGCAATATGCCAAAGACAACCAGCCCGATGTCTACAAAGCATATGCCGATTCACCGATCACCAATCCGCCCGCGGAAGCCATCGCGAATGGACATGGAATTGAAGATGTGGGTGATGCCACACCGTTGTATGATAATCTCTGGGTGGAAGTAAAGGGCGGGCAGTAAAGTTCATAGCTTGAAAGGAACCGGCTGGGAGACCAGCCGGTTTTTTGTGTCTAAGAGAAAAATATCAAAGAGACCGATTGTTTTTGCAAAAAGAGATTAAAAATCGCCTGTTTGGTAACAAATCATCATTAAATTATTGACAAAGATACGTAATCGTCATAGAATGACGATATGGACGGCTCAATCGGTACTCAGCAACCTGAAAAGCTCGATGAAACCGATCTGGCGATCATCAATGCGCTGCAAATTGATGGCAGAGTGGCATTGGCGCAGATCGCCGAGCAATTGGGGGTTTCACCCGGGATGATCAGGCAACGCTATAACCGCCTTGTTGACCAGGGATATCTGCGTGTAGTTGCAATTACAAACCCTCTCCGTATGGGGTTCAAGACGATGGCAATGATCGGCATCCGTGCAGAAGGTTCCAAACTGCTGGATGTCGCTGAAAAGATCTCAAAACTCGACGAAGTCATTTATATGATCATCTCCAGTGGTCGCTTCGACATCTTTGCTGAAGTTGTCTGTCGCGACCATGAGGACCTTCTCCGCTTTATTTCTGAAAAGCTTTCAACGATTGACGGCGTGCGCGAATCGGAATCGTTTATGCATTTAAAGATCGTCAAAGAAGTGTATTTCTAGGATTGGCTTCGCTTCATACGGGGCTAAAGTTGATCTCGTTATCGTATGCGAATCCACGCTCAGATTTGTTACTCTAACTCGCGCTGTGCGGGTTATAAAACTAAATGGAGAAAGGATTTATGAAAGTACTTCTGGTGGGAGTCGGTGGGGTAGGGGAAGCAATTGCGGCGATCGCGAAACCGCGCAAATGGGTGGAACAAATGGTCCTTGCGGATTACAACGTGAAACGTGCCAGGGAAGTGCAAAAGAAGCTCAAACAGACCAAGCGCTTCCCGGTCGAGTTCATCGATGCCAGCAAGCAAAAGGAAATCGTTAAACTTGCCAAGAAATATAAAGTAGATCTGATCATGAACGCGGTCGATCCCGTGTTCAACGAGCAGATCTTCGATGCCGCCTTTGAGGTTGGCGCGACCTATATGGATATGGCGATGACGCTTTCCACACCGCACAAGACGGACCCGTTCAACAAATGCGGCGTCAAACTCGGTGACTACCAGTTCAAGAAAGCCAAAGACTGGCAGAAGAAGAAACAACTGGCTATCGTCGGCCTTGGCGTGGAACCCGGCATGGTGGATGTGTTCGCCCGCTACGCACAGGATCATCTCTTCGATGAGATCGAAGAACTGGGCGTGCGCGATGGCGCGAACTTGGAGATCCGCGGCTATGAATTCGCCCCGAACTTCTCGATCTGGACCACCATCGAAGAATGCCTCAATCCACCTGTGATCTGGGAAAAGGATAAGGGTTGGTTCACCACCGCTCCATTCTCCGAGCCGGAAGTGTTCGAGTTCCCCGAGGGAATTGGTAAGATTGAAGTGGTCAATGTGGAGCATGAAGAAGTCCTTTTGATGCCGCGTTGGCTCAAGACAAAACGTACCACTTTCAAGTACGGACTTGGCGACCAGTTCATCGGCGTGCTCAAGACCCTGCACATGCTCGGTCTCGACAACAAGGAAAAGATCAATGTTAAGGGTGTACAGGTCGCTCCACGCGATGTAGTGGCTGCCTGTTTGCCAGACCCGGCTCACCTCGGCGACAGGATGTTCGGCAAGACCTGTGCCGGTCTGTGGGTGAAGGGTGTCAAAGACGGCAAGCCGCGGGAAGTGTATATCTACCAGGTCGCGGACAACGAAGAGTGCATGAAGGCATGGAACTGCCAGGCGGTCGTGGCGCAGACGGCGTTCAGCGCGGTCATCGGTATGGACTTGCTGCAACACGGTCAATGGAAGGGAGTGGGCGTGCTCGGACCGGAGGCATTCGTCTCCGAGCCCTTCATGGAGAAGATGGCAGAGTACGGCTTCCCCTACGGCATCAAAGAGATGTGCAAGGAAGAAGCATAGAGAAAAGAAAGCGGACAATCACTCTTATGATTGTCCGCTAATTTTTTGAGGAAGAAAAAGTCTTTGGAGGGAAGAATGAAAGCTGAGATAGCAACTACAGCGAATAATGAAAAGGCAGTTGCGGAAGTAAAGGGAAAGCTCAAACGCGAACTCACCCTGTTACCTTTGTTTGGTTTGATCTATTTCACGGTGTGTGGCGGTTCCTTTGGAGCAGAGCCGATGGTTGGCTGGTCAGGACCGGGGCTTGCCATCCTGTTGTTCGTGCTTACGCCGTTGTTCTTCAGCATTCCGAACATGCTGATGGTGCGTGAGATGCAATCCATGATGCCGGTGGAAGGTGGGTATTATCACTGGCTCAAGAAGGCGTTTGGTCCGTTCGTGGGCTTCATGGGCGGCTGGATGAACTGGGTGGTTTCGTGGGTGGATGTGTCCATTTATCCGGTGTTGGCTGCCTACTATCTGGGATATTTTATCCCGGCGCTGCGGAACGGTGCAGAGATCGGCGGAGTGTTCGTTTCGAGTTCTGTCTTGTCGTTCCTTGTAGCAGTTGTGCTGATTTGGAGTGTGAGTGCCTTGAACATGCGCGGTGCGCGTCTCTCCGGGCTAACCACTAACTGGCTGGGATTGGTCATGCTTTTGCCGTTGATCGCCATGTCTGTGATGGGACTCATCGTGTGGATCCGCAACGGGACCGTGGAACCGATGCCTTTCCTGCCGGGTGGCGAACCGATCACGGTCGAACTCGTTGATGGGTGCGTTGAGCACCGGCATTTTTGTGGCAATGTGGAACTTCATGGGTTGGGAATTGCCGACGGCAGCGGGAGATGAGATTGTCAACCCCAAGAAGACCTATCCCATGGCGATGGTGTTGGTGCTTGTGGCTGCCATTGCTACATATTCCATTCCGACCATCACGGGGTTGTATGGCGGCGCAGGCGAAGGTGGAAGGTATCAATTATGGGGCATTGAGGAGTATGAAGCCGGAGAAGGTATCGGAGTCGTCCTTGATGATTATGGTGTTCCTGTTGAGCAAGTCGAATCATGGGGCGTAGATACAACCAGTTCTGTGGGTTGGGAATTTCCTGACATTGCGCACGCGGTGGCAGACAAACTGACCGGTCAACACGATGGTATGCTGGCACGTACCATGGGCGGGCTGGTCACGTTCGCAGCCGTGTTGAGCATGATCGGCTTATTCATTGGTAACGGACTGGGTGGTACGCGCGTCCCGTTCGCCATGGCGCAGGATGGCATGATGCCGAAGTTCCTGGTGCATGTCCATCCAAAGTATGGAACGCCGTGGGTGTCCATTTTGGTCTGCGCGGCGGTCTACTCGGTCTTCTCACTTTCGGCGTTTGCCGCGTTGGTGGTGATCGATGTCTTCCTCAACATGCTGGTCTTGATGGCGGAATTCTTTGCCATGTGGAAGCTGCGCTTTGATATGCCGAATATTGAACGCAAGCCAGTGCCCGGCGGTTGGTTCGGTCTGGTGCTGGTCACCTTGGCTCCGGCATTGATCATTGGGCTGGCGATCTACAGTCAGTTCGTGGAGGAAGGCATGGCTTCCATTAGCTGGGCGCTGTATGCGATGGTGATCGGGGCGGTCCTGTACTTCCCGATCAAGAAATGGGTTAAGCCGGGTGTGCCGGATGTAGATCCGTTCGTAGCGGGCGAAGCAGAAGAGTAGGGGAGAACTCCGGTTCAAACGAATTAAGTTCCGGCTGGGAAAGAAGCGGATGATAGGGACGCGGAATCCTTCACAAATCCCGTCCCTATTGTCTGTTTCGGAAACTGTCGGTTGTTTTGCTAAGTCCGGCGCACTTGTATAATTGCGAAAATCAGTCTCATGGAGGAGGTCGCGATGCCATACGGGTATAACGGCAAGATTTTGCATGTGGATTTAACGCAACGGGTGCTTTGACGGTGGAGGAGCCGAACGAAGCGTTCTATCGAAAGTATTTGGGTGGGAGTGCGATGGGTATGTATTACATTTTGCGTGATATGCCCAAAGGCGCAGACGCGCTCGAGCCCCGAAAATGTATTGACCTTGATGGCTGGCGTAACGACCGGTGCGCCGATCTCTGGTCAGAGCCGCTTGAACGCGAACGCCAAATCGCCGATCAGCGGCGGTATCGGCGACTCACAAAGCGGTGGTTTTTTCCCGGCAGAGTTGAAGTTTGCTGGTTTTGACGGTATTGTCATCAAAGGTAAATCGCCAAAACCTGTGTATCTGGCTACTTATCGATGGCAAAGCTGAGTTGCGCGACGCCGCCCATTTGATGGGCAAAAGGACGGGGGATGTAGACGACATCATCCATCAGGAAGTAGACCCAAAAGCCGAAATCCTCCAGCACGGAATGGGCGCAGAGAACGGCGTGCTGTTCTCGTCCATCGTGAGTCCATGTCTAATCGCCATAACGGGCGTACCGGCATGGGGCTGGTGATGGCATCCAAGAATCTCAAGGCGGTGGTGGCGCGCGGCACGAAGCGTGTACAGGTGGCAAATCAACCAACACTGACCGCGCTGAACCGCATCGGACCGAAAGCCATCCCGGAGAACGGCGATATGGATGGGCTGGCAAAGTTCGGTACCGCAGTGGTGGTTTTGTTCAATAACACCATCGGTACGCTGCCGACCCGCAACTATAGCGAAGGTCAGTTCGAAAGTTGTGAACCGATCAGCGGCGAGAAGATGGCAGAGACCATCCTGAAAGAGCGCGACACCTGCTATGCCTGTGTGGTCAAATGCAAGCGCGTAGTGGACATCAAGGAAGGCGCCTATCGTGCCGAGCCGCGCTACGGCGGACCGGAATATGAAACGCTAGGCACGTTCGGTTCCTACTGCGGTGTGGATGATCTTGCGGCAGTCTCGCAGGCAAATCAAGTTTGCAACGAGTATGGCGTGGATACTATCGCCTGCGGTGCAACCATCGCTTTTGCTATCGAGTGCTACCAAAAAGGGATCATCACCAAGGAGCAGACCGGCGGTCTCGAACTGAAATGGGGTGACGCCGATACGATGCTCAAGGTGCTTGATCTGATCGTCAAGAACGAAGGTCCGCTTGGAAAAGTGTTGAGCCAGGGCTCCGAACGCGCTGCCAAAGTCTGGGGCAATGGCGCGGATGAATGTCTCATCACATCGAAGGGTGCCGAAGCTCCGGCGCATATGCCGCATGCCAAGCGCTCACTGGCGTTAATCTACGCGGTCAATCCGTTCGGTGCCGACCACCAATCCTCCGAACACGATCCGTACTATGAAGAAGGCGTTGGCGATTTCAATCTCGACCGCCTCAAACAGATCGGTTTGGGCGCGCCACAGCCAGCATACAGTCTCACAGAAGAAAAAGTACGCTTCGCCTACGAGACCGAAGTCTTTTACTCCATGCTCGAATTCGCTCGAACTCTGTCAGTTCGTCTACGGTCCCACATGGACGCTGTACGATGGCGAGCAGACCGCCGAGATGGTACGCGCCGTCACCGGCTGGGATATCACGCTCGATGAGTTGATGGCAGTCGGTCGCCGCCGCTTGCAGCTCTTCCGTACGTTCAATGCCCGCGAGGGACTCGGACGTAAGGACGACCGCCTGCCCAAGAAGTTCTTCAAAGCGTTGAAGGGCACCGGTCCGACCGCTGGCTTCGCTCTGACTCACGAGGAAGTTGATTCCGCCATCGATCACTACTACAAGCTGGCAGGTCTCAACGCCGACGGCGCGCCAACTCCCGATGTGCTGAAGAAGCTTGATCTCGAGTGGGCAGCGGAATATTTGCCGGCGTGAGCGTTTGGATGTAATAAAACACATAGACAGATATACATGTCACCAGTCTAAGTATTTCCATTTTTCTATTTTTGTATTGTTTCAAGAAAAAACTGTCAACAAACACCCTCTACCAAGAAAACTTCCCTCACCTGACTCCCGCATGGAGTCGCATCTTCAACTTCGTCGCCGACCGCGCCGAAGGTTCCTACATCTACACCGATGATGGGCGTAAACTGCTCGATTTCACCTGCGGTATCGGCGTGACCAACACCGGTCACTGCCACCCCAGGGTTGTGGAAGCCATCCGTGAGCAGGCGGGGAATTTCATCCACGCCCAGGCGAACATCGTCATCCACAAGCCGATGCTACAACTCGTGGAAGAGATCCGCCAGATCGTTCCGTCCTCCATCGATTTATTTTTCTTCGCTAACTCCGGCGCGGAAGCCTTGGAGAATGCAGTCAAGATCGCCAAGGTTGCCACCGGCAGACCGAACATCATCGTCTTCAACGGTTCCTTCCACGGGCGCACCCATGCCACGATGGCGTTGACCACCTCCAAGACGATCTACCGCACAGGCTTTGCTCCGCTCCCGGCGGGAGTTTATGTCGCGCCGTTTCCCTACGCCTTCCGCCTTGGTATGAGCGAGGAACAGGCCTCCGCGTATGCGTTGGAGCAGCTTGAATATTTGTTGGCTTCGCAGACCGCTCCCAAAGAGACGGCAGCCATTCTGATCGAATCCGTTTTAGGAGAAGGCGGATACGTTGTCCCGCCCGCATCCTTCATGAAATCCCTGCGTGAACTGTGCGACAAGCACGGCATCATGCTGATCTTCGATGAAGTCCAATCCGGCTTCGGTCGCACCGGCAAATGGTTTGCTCTCGAGCACTTCGATGTCGTTCCCGACATCATGACCGCTGCCAAGGGAATTGCCTCCGGCATGCCGCTCTCCGGTGTTTTCAGCCGCACCGACATTATGAAGAAAGTGGACACAGGTTCCATCGGTGGAACCTACGGCGGCAATGCGATTGCGTGCGCCTCAGGTGTGGCGACCATCCGCGCCATGCGGGAAGAGAAGATGTTGGAGAATGCCACCGAGCGCGGCATCCAATTGATGACAGGCTTGCGCAAGTTCCAGGAAGATTACCCGCAGATCGGCGACGTGCGCGGCAAAGGTTTGATGGTCGGTACCGAGTTCATCGTTGACAATAGTCCCATCAAAGCCAAACAGCTTGTCAAAGACGTTATCCACTGCGCGGAAGAGAAAGGCATGCTCCTGCTTTCCTGCGGCACCTACGACAACATCCTGCGCTGGATCCCGCCGTTGAACGTGACGAGTGAGCAGATCGGTGATGGGCTGCGCATTTTTGGTGAGTCGCTCAAACAGACAATCGGTTAATCGAACTCTTGTTAGCAGGTTTGAAGGTTGGAAAGTTGGAACGTTCAAACCTGCCAACTTGAAAACTTTCGAACAGATTAATTTCGGAAATCATGGCAAATACTCTCGATAGAAGTAAACTGAAGCAATTACTGGAAACAGAAGAAGCGCTCTTCCACAAGACTCATCCCAAATCGTATGAGCTTTACCAGCGGGCGCGCAAGTCCCTGCAAGGCGGTGTGCCGATGTTGTGGATGATCCGTTGGGCGGGGTCGTTCCCGGTGTTCGTTAAAGAAGCGAAGGGTGCGCACTTCACCGATGTGGATGGAAACTCCTACATTGATTTTTGTCTCGGCGATACCGGCGCAATGACCGGTCATGGACCGGAAGCGACCGTTCAAGCGATCACGGAACAGATCCAAAAAGGCATCACGCTCATGCTGCCGTATGAGGATATCATCTGGGTGGGCGAAGAACTCCAGCGACGCTTTGGTCTGCCGTACTGGCAATTCGCCCTGACCGCGACCGACGCGAATCGTTTTGCCCTGCGCATGGCGCGCATGATCACGGAGCGACCGAAGATCTTGGTCTTCAACTACTGTTATCACGGCACAGTGGACGAGACCTTCATCACGCTCGACGAAGAAGGCACGCCCATGTCGCGCACCAACAATATGGGTCCGCAGGTCGATCCGCGCTACACGACGAAGGTCATCGAGTTCAACGACATCGCCGCCCTCGAAACAGCGCTTTCCGCTCGCGATGTGGCTGCGGTGCTGGCGGAACCGGTCATGACCAACATCGGCATCATTCATCCTAACCCGGGATTTCACGATGCCCTGCGCGAACTGACCTGCCAATACAGGACGTACCTCATCATCGACGAGACTCACACCATCTGCACTGGACCCGGCGGGTACACCGCTTCACACGCCCTTCAGCCTGATTTCCTGACCCTTGGCAAACCCCTGGCTGGAGGCGTCCCTGCGGCGATCTATGGCTTCACAGAAGAAGTCTCGAAAGCCTTCAACGAGAAACTGAATCTGGACGATGCGGACGTAGGTGGTATCGGCGGAACTCTGGCGGGAAATGCTTTATCCATTGCGGCGATGAAAGCAACTTTGCAGAACGTCTTGACCGAAGAGTTCTACAAACAGGCGATCACGCTACAGGAATGTTTCACCGCTGGCGTGGAAGGTGTCATCCAGGAATTTGAATTGCCGTGGATCGTAAAACGCCTCGGCAACCGCTCAGAATACTGGTTCAAGCCGACGCCTCCGCGCAACGGAGGCGAAGCCGCTGCCGCCATTGATCACGAGCTCGACCGCTACATGCATCTCTATGCTCTCAACCGCGGCATCCTGATGACCCCATTCCACAACATGGCGCTGATCTCCCCTGAGACGACGCAGGCAGATGTCGATCATCACACAAAAGTATTTCGTGAAGCAGTGCAATCTTTGTTTGAATAATCTGGAGTCGAACAACTTGTTGTTCGATCTCAAAGAGCAAGCTCTTTGACTCCATAGGAGTGTTTATGGCTGAATACAACCCTCAAGTCTGGCGCGTGAATGTACGCGAACAAACCTGGAAACTCGAACCAATCCCTGATTCGTGGAAACGTCTCGGCGGGCGCGGACTTCTGGCACGCATCCTGCTCGATGAAGTGGATGCGAAATGCGATCCGTTGGGTGCGGAGAATAAGTTGATCTTTGCGCCGGGTCTGCTGGTGGGGCACATGCTTTCGTCCACAGACCGCATCTCGGTGGGTGGCAAATCTCCGCTGACGGGCGGTATCAAGGAAGCTAATGCGGGCGGGCGGACGGGTCTGCATATGACTCACATGGGTATCCACGCCTTGATCATCGAAGATATGCCGAAGGAAGATGGTTTTTGGGTTTTGCATTTGTCCCTGCATGGCGCTACGTGGGAGAAGGCAGATGAACTCGTCGGTCTGGGTGTGTACGCAACGGCTCCGAAATTGATCGAGCGCTATGGCGATAAAGTCGCCATTGCCATGATCGGTCCCGGCGGTGAGATGCAACTGAAAGCGGCGGGCATCCAGAATCTCGACAAGGATAAGATCCCCTCCCGTATCGCGGCGCGTGGCGGACTGGGTGCGGTGATGGGTTCGAAGGGATTAAAAGCTATCGTGTTTGACCACGCTGGTGGTCAGAAACCGCCCATCGTGAGTCCCGAAGCGTTCAAAGTCGCGCAGAAAGATTACACAAAAGCGGTGATGGAACATCCGCAGTCCATCACCTATCGTGATTATGGTACGGCTGCCATTGCTCCGATGTGTCAGAGTTTTGCAGCATTGACTGTGAAGAACTTCTCACGCGGAACATTCGAAAAAGCCGAAAATATTGGCGGTGACGCGCTGCGCGAATTCACATTGACGCGCGGCAAACCATCTGATCCGTCACATGCCTGCATGGCTGGATGCACGATCAAATGCTCGAATGTCTTCGGCGGAGAGGATGGCAAGGTGATCGTCTCGCCACTGGAATATGAAACCATTGGTTTGATGGGTGTAAACCTGGAGATCGATTCACTCGATTCGATTGGACGGTTGAACTGGCAGGTCAATGACTTGGGGCTTGATTCGATCGAAATCGGCGGTGCGTTGGGCGTAGCGGCAGAAGCGGGACTTATGCAATGGGGAGATGAGGCAGGTGCGTTTAAGTTGATCGATGAGATCCGCAAAGGTACTGAGTTGGGTCGTATGATCGGTAATGGTGCAGTGAGCGTGGGCAAAGCATACAACGTTGAACGTGTGCCCGCCGTAAAGGGACAGTCGATGTCTGGGTACGAACCGCGTTCGATCAAAGGGACGGGTGTTACGTATGCGACGACTCCGCAAGGCGCGGATCATACTGCCGGTCTGACCATTCGTGCAAAGGTCAATCATCTTGACCCAACTGTGCAGAAAGATCCTTCGTTGAACGCGCAATTGAACATGGCAGGCTACGACACCATTGGGGCTTGTATCTTTGCTGGTTTTGGATATGCGGCTTCACCAGATGCTGTGATCAAACGTCTACTTTCCGCGCGATACGGTTGGGAAGATCTACCTGACAATATTCTGCAAACGTTAGGAAAAGAGACGATTAAAATGGAGCGTGAATTCAATCGTCGTGCCGGATTCACCAAGGAAGATGACCGCTTGCCCAAATGGATGATGGAAGAAGCCATCCCCGAAAATGGAGCGGTCTTCGATGTGAGCGACGAAGTGCTCGATCACATTTTTGATGGGATTGAATGATAAAGAACTCCGAGATTTTCAAAATCTCGGAGTTCTATTTTTACTCTTTGACTGGAGTGCCTCTATTTGTTGCACTGGCATCATAAACCTTTTTGCGCGCCAGATTGATCAAGCCTAATGGCGTGATCTCCCTTGTGTTCCACGGATTGAAAGCCACACGCTCTATATCTGTCTGCAGCCGCAGGTCAAACTCCTGTCTGGGAATCGTCAGAGTGGCGATAGGAATAGGAGGAGAATTGAATTCCTTCCACTCAATGTAAGCATCTTCGATGGGAGTGTGAAGCGCATCCACGTAGGGTTGGATACAAAAATCAAAGCATAGATCCTGTTCTTTGAGCGATGCCAGTAATGTTTCCCGCATGTAATTTTCTTTCGCAGGAGTTCCAGTGAAAAGGGAGCGCAGCGCGTTGAAGATCTGTTCAATGGAAGAAATGGTCTTTGAACCTGCGGAGGGTCGAAGCAGATAGCGGATAGATGTGTTGCCAAATTTGTAGGAAGTCCGGCTCCAATACTGGTTCATTTGCAACGGCTTGAAGCTAAGAATTGGTGCCAGGAAGACTCCCAGGATGCGCCTTGCTTCTTCAAATCCATATTTCTGGATCAACCGAAATGGAACCATGGCTGTGCCATCCAGAAGCATTTCACCGACCTCGATGAACTGCACAGGATTCCGCGCAAAGGAGACAGGAGTATTGGTCATCAGGAAATCCTGACTGTCTGTAAAGTCATTCCAGGTGAGTGCCGTTCGTGGAATTGTTTTCACCCGCACAGCGATCCCACGCTGATCCTTTGCTAGATCGCCGAGAACTTCGCCTCTCGCGTTCGAAAAGCGGACCAACGAGTCATATTCCATGTTTGGTTTGAAGAAATCCACTTGGAACGGTTGAGGAATATTCGAATTTACTTTGAAAGTTGCCCTAAACCCGATCCCCTTGGCATGAAAACCCCGTTTCAATGGTGTGGAAGGAATTTTTTTTCGTGCCTTATCCCGCGCTTTTACTTGCATCTGTTGGATGCGCTCTGCCAGATCATCAAGCATCTCATCCTGGTTCATACATACCTCTCCGTTAACCACTTCAATACGAATAATAAAAGGAGACAATGTGATTATAGCACGCTAGCCCAGCACAATAAAAATGGGCGACCACTGTGGTCGCCCATTTTCGATCATGCATTCTGGATTGTTATTGCTGTGCAGGAGTATTCTCTGCAAAATATTCGTGACTGTCAGCGTTATCAATTGCTTTGTTGGGATCGCTGATTGCCAGGCTCTTAGCTCCGCTCTGACCATACACCCAGTCATCGGTTCCGGCGACCACGGTGAAGTGACTCATCTCGTGGATGAGGGTCCCAGCGCGCGAGTTGGTTCCTGTTGCAGTTGTTGACCAGAAAACGCCGCACAGATAAATGGTGTACGGTTGATTTGCATAGACATAGGCGTATACATTCTTCTTCTTGCAAGAGCAATTAAAGGTCACTGGTTTAGTATCCATGGCGTTGCTGATCGCACTGAAGTGTGCTTTGACGGTGTTATAGCGAGCTGCGTCATAAACACCAAACCAGGTGGTGTAACGCGGTCCAGTTGTACCGCCATTGAGATAGGCAAGGGCATTCGCTGCATAATTGCTTGCATCAGAACGGGCAGTGACAAGAGTGGATTGCTGGGCTGTGGTGCACTTGTTGAAGCTGGTCGAACCGGTAACTGCTTCGGGCACAATAACGAGCGGTGAAGAGGAGCGCCCTTCTACGGCAAGTTGGATCTTATTCGAAGCGAGAGCCGTCACATCGTAGTTATATTCGAGTTCGTATGTCCCGGTGGCGGAAAGGTCATAGTACTGGCTCAGGTCAATGGTGCGGGTGAAACTTTCACCAGGCTTGAGGTTGATGTAATCATTGCCGGTGGGAGTGAGGCGCTTGTAGTGAGCGCCCACATAGTCTACGGCTGCACCGTCGCGGGTCACTTTGAAGAGCGATTCTTCCACATCTTCAACGGGGGTGTACCATTTCAATACTTTGGCGGGATTTTTCCCCGAGTTGCTCACTGTAACGTTGACCAGTACAGCATCTGAGGCGCTGAAACTGACCTGGTCGGCAGAGAGTGAGATCGATAAGGCGCTCTTGGGAGCAGCCCCGGCACTGGTAGTGCCAACCAGTGCAGCCAACAAAAGAACGATTACGAACGCGAACCGGACGTACTTTCCTTTCGACATACAAACCTCCTCTGTTTGTTGGAATATTAGTACTGGATAAGTACTATCCGCATTATAGGATATTAATGAGATGTGTCAATGGGTTTGTAACAAACTCAATAAATCTTGCTTTGGGCAGCTATTTTTTGCGATAACTCGCTCTTAACTATGTTCCATAAACCCATGCTAAAATCTCAGGCGATCATGCGTATGGATACTTCCTCCCAGACTAAAGTAATTCAACCTCATATTGTCTCTGTCCGAACCCTGGTGGAATTTGTGTTGCAGTCAGGCGACCTGACCGCTGGTGGGTTTCAACGACGCGACCGTGCCCAGCTTGGAACGCGTGGACATCAGCGGGTCCAACGCTCGCGTCCTAATGACTACGAAACGGAACTAGAGATCGTCCACTACGTGGAGGAAACCGATCTGCCGCTGGAAGTGCGAGGCAGGATTGATGGCTTATATGGCAGCAAAGAACCAGTGATTATCGAAGAAATAAAAACCACTACATTAAGTCTAGAATTAATCACCGAACAGCATAATCATCTGCATTGGGCACAGGCGCAGTGTTACGCTTATATGTATGCCCACAAACATAAACTGAGCGAGATCAGCATTCATCTCACGTATTACCATTTGGATAGCCAGAAAGAAAAAACGTTCGAGCGCCATTATAGGATGATCGAACTAGAAGCTTTTTTCCAGGATTTGGTCGCTCGCTATCTGCGCTGGTTAAGGAAAGTTATTACATGGCAAGCCAAGCGCGATGAATCCATCCAACAGCTTGAATTTCCTTACGAAGGGTATCGACCGGGACAGCGTGAGATGGCTGTGGCAGTTTATAAAACCATCCGAGACAGTGGCCACTTGTATGTTCAATCGCCTACAGGAGTAGGGAAAACCATTGCAACATTGTTCCCAGCGGTAAAAGCTTTAGGGCAGGGAATGGCTGCCAAGATCTTTTACCTGACAGCCAAAACATCAGGACGTTTGGTAGCGGAGAAGGCACTGGATGATGCGCACCAGAAGAATTTGTATTTGAAAAGTGTTACTCTGACAGCTAAAGAGAAGATCTGCTTTTGCCCGCCGGTCAACTGTGACCCGGAAGAATGTATATTTGCCCGTGGTTATTTTGACAAGGTCAAGACGGCACTGGATGAACTTGACCAGCATCAGGCATTTACCCGTCCGCTCATTGAAGAGATCGCCCGCAAATACGAGATCTGTCCTTTCGAGTTTTCATTGGATCTGGCGTTATGGGTCGATTGCATCATTTGTGATTACAACTATGTGTTCGATCCGCGCGTCTATTTGCACCGCTTTTTTGATTTCAGTATCGAATCATATATCTTCTTAGTTGACGAAGCTCATAACCTTCCGGATCGGGCTCGCTCGATGTATTCCGCTGAATTGGATAAGGCGACCGTGCTGCATCTCCAGCGTATTCTGAAACCATATCTCCCAGCTCTCTCCAAAAAGCTAAGCGCGATCAATAAGCTCATGCTGGAAATACGGAAAAACTGCCAGGCAGAAGGGAAGGATGCGCTGGTTGAGTATGAGCTCCCTGAAGAACTTCTCAAAGCAGTGCGAGCGTTCAGTCAGAAAGCGGAGGATTGGCTGGTTATGAATCAGTCGGCAGAGTTCAGAGAAGAATTGCTGGAGTTTTATTTCCAGTGCAGCAATTATCTCCGTACCGCTGAATACTTCGATACATTCTATGTGTCTTACTTTGAGCGGCAGGGACAAGGTGACCTCAAAGCAAAGTTGTTCTGTCTTGACCCAGCTCCGATGCTGGCATTCCCATTGGAGCGCAGCCGGTCAACTATCTTTTTCTCAGCAACTCTGTTGCCAATGGATTACTTTATGAAACTTCTGACCGGTGATACGGAATATCCCAGTCGGATTTTCCAATCCCCCTTTCCCTTGGAGAACGTTAATTTACTGGTCCACAATGGGATATCTACCAAATATACACAAAGGGCTGATTCATATGACGCGATCGCATCCTCGATCGAGTCTGTTTGTGGCGCGCATATGGGCAACTATCTGGTCTTCTTCCCCTCGTATGCCTATCTGACTGCGGTGCTGGAGCGCCTCAAGGAGAGACTGCCGGAGAGTCGGCTCCTTGTTCAGGATCGCGGGATGACGGAAGCGGCGCGCGAATCGTTCTTATCCCGATTTTCGACCGGCAATCAGGAAACGTTGATCGGGCTCGCTGTTATGGGTGGAGTTTTCGGGGAAGGGATCGATCTCGTGGGAGAGCGCTTGATCGGCGCTATCGTTGTCGGGGTGGGTGTACCGCAGGTGTCCCTGGAGAACGATCTGATCAAGGAATATTTCGATCGCCAGAATGGCAGCGGATTTGCCTACGCTTATCAATATCCGGGGTTCAACCGGGTATTGCAGGCAACAGGTCGTGTCATTCGCACGGAGGCAGACCGGGGCATCATTGTATTGATCGACGAGCGTTTTACTCACACGCGCTACCGTCAGTTATTCCCCTCGCATTGGCGCGGATATCAAGTTGTGCAAAATATCAGCCAGATCGAGGGCAGATTAGCACGCTTCTGGTCAAAGTAATAAGAAGATTCAATTTAATCCATCCCAAGAGCCGCTAAACCGGAAGACTTCATTTTGCCCTGTTCGATAAGTATTTTGACCCTGGCTATATTACGAGCAGATTGTGTTCCAATAGTTTTGCGTGGGGTGAATTTCTGGATGTATGATTGATTGTCATATTTGCGCCTGGCGCTCTCGCTCCATCCAAAGCAAAGCCCTTCATCCAATACCTGCTCAAAAGCGACAGAGCGAACGCCAGAATGCTTTTTGTAGATCCGCAGCCATATACCGTTTGAAATGGCATGATGGTCCTCCAGCCATGCGCGTAATTGCTCGGAAGTTTCAAATTCAAGGATGGGTAAATTATCGGGGGATGATGCCATGGGCTAAGAATCTTATTTTATGCAAATCGCAGTTATCGTCTTTACTCTCTAACCCGATACCAATATTGATATTGCTCCAGAAAGCCAAGCTTTTCATATAGACGCAGAGCAGGTGGGTTATTCAACATCACTTGTAGATACGCCATCGCTGCGCCGTTTTCTTTGCCCCACATTAGAATACTTTGTACTACTTGTTGTCCATATCCATGTCTACGGAAATCCGGATCGGTGACAATATCAAATAGCCCGATGTAGCCCGATTGCAATACTCCTACACCACAAGCTACGATTTTATTGCCGGATGTCAGTGACACAAAACAATGACGGGGAATAATGTTGGTTAAGATTTTCCGTAATGTCTCCCTATGTTGTCCGGAAACTGCACTCATGGCGCGGAAACTATCTAACCATTCATCGGGTAAACTTTCTTGAATCTTTATCTCAGAAGTTGCCTGTAAATGAAGGAACTCTATATCTGCAGTTTGAACGCTTGTAGGGGAATCCTTTCGATACCCTCTTTCCTCTAGCCTCTTATCTAAGTCGCGTGGATATATGTCAGGAGTCAGTTTGAAGACGACAGGTAAACCTTTTTTACGATATAGACTTTCACAAAATTGGAGCTTTTCGTCTAGACCCATGCTGGAAGGATATATTGGATTAACAGAATTTGCCCGTTTAGTATATCCATTGGCGAAACGAATAACCCAGCCATCGTATAACATGGTTTGCAGCGCTGCCCAGGCGTTCAAGGAAAGTTCTTCGATTGTTGTTATCATTTCTGCTGACTATTATATAGTCCTCACATCGCATAGGCAAGCGCATGGTTCGATCGGTTTAACATAGTTTTATTTCAAGACGCTGAACAGGTTCAAACTGCGTCTTTACACTTGACGCACCTCCCGCCACCCGCTATAATCTGCCCGCTTCATTATCAATTGTAGGGGCGAAGCACCGCTTCGCCCTTATTCTGTGTAAAAACAAGGAGAAAGACAGAATGCCCCCACATCCAAAGCGCAAACACTCGAAGAGCCGCCGCGACATGCGCCGCGCGCACGATGCACTGCAACCCCGTAATCTGACCGCCTGCTCGAACTGCGGTTCCATGCGTCTCCCGCACACCGTCTGCCCGAACTGCGGTTTCTACGAAGGCAAGGAAGTGATCGAAGTCAAGAAGGAAAAGAAGCAGGAATCATAAGCATCCGGGCGGGAAACCGTCCTTTTTCTGGTGTTTCATAAATGGGTCGTGACGAACACGACCCGTTTGTGTTTAATGGATATGTTGGGGGTAGGGGCGGGGTCACCCCGTCCCTACAATATCTGGAGGCATTATGAAATTAGACGCACAAACCACAGCATTCGTTTTTCCCGGGCAGGGGTCACAGGCGGTTGGCATGGGCAAAGAACTTGCCGCACAATACCCCGTTGCCAAAGAAACCTTTGACGAAGCGGATTCCATCCTCGGCTTTTCCCTCTCTCGCTTGATGTGGGATGGACCCAAAGAAGCGCTGGATGAGACCATCAACACCCAGCCAGCCTTATACGTACATTCGATCGCTGCCTATCGGACGTCCTCGGCTCTCACCACGCTCAAGCCTGTCACTGTTGCCGGGCATTCCCTCGGCGAATTATCGGCTCTGACGGCGTCTGGAGCATTATCCTTCGCCGATGGGCTGCGACTTGTCCGCAGGCGCGGGGAACTGATGAAGCGTGCTGGTGATCTCAACCCCGGCGGCATGGCAGCCATCCTCGGCGTGGATATCCCGGTGCTCGATACAGTATGTGCCGAAGCCAGCACAGAGAACGAGATCGTACAAGTGGCAAACGATAACTGTCCCGGACAGGTGGTCATCTCGGGTCACAGACCCGCATTGGAACGCGCCATGGCAGGAGCCAAATCCGTGGGTGCGAAACGGGCTCTGCCGTTGCCGATCAGCATTGCGGCACATTCTCCACTCATGGATTTTATTCAAAAGGATTGGAACGATGCGGTGGATGCATGTGCTATTAACGATGCGGTGATTCCTGTTGTCGGTAATGTCCATGCGAACGTTATCCGGACGGCAGGTGAATTACGCGCCGATATCAAGGCACAGATGCAATCGCGCGTGCGCTGGACCGAATCCGTGCAGACAATGTCTGGAAACGGGATTCAGACCTACGTTGAGGTGGGAAGCGGAACCGTCCTGCTGGGGTTGATCAAGCGCATCGCTCCATCCGCCGTTGGGGTGGCATTGGGCAATCCATCCGATTTCGCGGTGTTGGAATTCTAGTAGGGGCGGGATTACCCCGCCCCTACATCTTTTTAATTGCGATATACTTCAATCATGGAAAGCATTGACTCACGCATCAAAAAGTCCGTGGATGAAATAGCAGGCAATGAGGTGCTGTTGGAAATGCTCTATACAGACGCCGCTGCCGAAATGCTTAACTGGGGGATCGCGATGGCAACTTCTCTTGTGAAAACAACCGATGGGCTTGATGATATCGCCGCTGACTGACCTGGCATTGTTGCCGCGTTTAAAAGCAGTGCGGAAATTCATGCGCCAGATGCGCGGTGAGAATGTCAATTTGCCTACACCTGAACAAAAGAATAACGTGTTGAGTCAGTCAGATGTCGTTGGCATGCTCCACAAAAACTCGTTTTAAAAATAAAATAATTTATCGAGATCTGAACTGAGGAGACAGTATGTCGAGAAGACGTAGAAGCACGAAGGGCGGCGGGATCAGCACGCTGCTTGCCCTGATCGTAGTCGTTGTGTTGGGCTTGGTCTATAAATTTACCGGGGGGACGGGAGTTGTAACCGGTACGCCAGTTGCGACGAATCAAGTTCCTCCTGCTGGGTTCACTGCTATTCCCACTGTGCCTTCGGGAAATACCGGTCAATGGTGGGAAGTGTATTTCACCGATCCGTTGACGGTCAATGATCCGAACCAATGGCAGAATTCCATCGAAGGGCATTTGATCGAGAAGATCAATGTGGCACAGAGCAGCATTCATATCGCAGCATTTGAATTTGATCTGACTCCTGTTGCCGATACCCTGATCGCTGCCCATCAACGTGGCGTGGATGTGCGCTGGGTGACCGACGATGAAAATGGATTGGGCGCCGACGAAGACCCGGACCGCGGTCAGTTTGCGAAATTACAGGAAGCCGGTATTCAGGTGATCGCTGATACCCGCTCGGCGTTGATGCATAACAAGTTCATCATTTTCGATGGGCAAGTGGCATGGACAGGTTCCACAAACCTGACAGTCAGTGGAGTTTTCCAGCAAAACAACAATACGGTGGTGATCCATTCACCGGATGTGGCTGCGATCTATGAGCGTGAGTTTGAAGAAATGTGGAACGGGCAGTTCGGTCCTAAATCTCCTTCGATGGCGGACAAGCAGACCGCGCTGGTTAACGGAACCATGATACGAGTTTACTTTTCACCGGAAGATGATGTGTTGAACCGTATCATCCCGATTGTTGCGAATGCCCAGTCGAATATCCGCTTCATGGCATTTAGCTTTACCGATTATCCTCTGGCAAAGGCGATGATCGACCGTTACGCCGCCGGGGTGGATGTGGCAGGTGTATATGAGAAAACAGGCAGTGAGACCGAAGGGGCGGAACTGAAAACCTTTGTCTGTGCGCACGTGCCAGTGCGGCAGGATGGTAATTCCCGCTTCCTGCACGACAAGATCATCATCGTGGACAATCGTATTGTCATTTCTGGTTCGTTCAACTTCTCGAACAACGCCACCGATAATAACGATGAGAATGTCATCATCATTGATGATCCAGAAATTGCCAGTTTGTATATGCAAGAATTTGGCAAGGTCTGGGGTATTGCCACGGACCCTGACCCTAGCAAGCTGCCGGCTTGTCAATAGTCTTTTACAAAAGGATGGGCAATTGCTCATCTTTTTGATTTTTGTAGGATGAGATTCATCACCATGCCCAACGAATTTGTCTGGCAATTCGTGACATTCGTCCAGCCTGGCACTTGCAACGCGGTAGTATAATTTCCTCATGATGATCTGGACTGACAATAAACTTGTCAGCGCCGCTGATTGTGCGGGTATCGAATTCTATCTGGTCAGGAGCAGTCCTCTGACCAGATAACTTTTTAAACGGAGAGTGCCATGAAGTTAAGTTCGTTAGCCTGTGACATTGCCGAATCGCCTACTTTTGCACTGAACGAGGAAGCCCAACTCCTAAAGGAACGCGGCGAAGCCGTGATCAATTTAGGAATTGGCGAACCGAAGAACAAGACACCCATCTCTGCGGTTCTTTCCTCCGCCGCCAAATTGACCAGCGGCGAAGTGAAATATACGCCGCCGGATGGACTCCCGTCCACGAAAAAGGCGGTGATCCGTTACACCGAGGAGAACTACGACCGCCTGGTCGCCCCGGAAAACGTCATCATCACCAATGGCGCCAAACAATCCCTGTTCAACATTCTCTATTCCATCCTCAACCCGCAAGATGAGGTCATCATGATTGCTCCGTACTGGGTCTCCTACACGGAAATGATCAAGATGTGCATGGGTAAGCCTGTCATTGTCACCCCCGAAGACGGGACCTTCACCCCGAACTTCGCCGAGATCGAACGTGCAGTGACATCCTCCACGCGGGCGATCATCGTCAACAGCCCAAACAATCCATCCGGTGCGATCTATCCGCCCGAGTTGATCGAAAAGATCGTGAATCTGTGCGAGAAAAAAGGCATCTTCATGATCTGCGACGATATTTATCATAAGCTGGTATTTGACCATAATAAGGCAATGCCAGCTTATTCTTTTACAAAGAAGGATATTGAAAGCTCGAACATCATTGTCGTGAATGGCGTGGCAAAACTTTACGGCATGACCGGTTTCCGCATCGGATGGGTAGTCGGTCCGCGGGAGCTGATCAAGGTCATGACCAATGTGCTGGCGCAGACGACTTCGTGTGTGTCGCCTATCGCCCAGTCTGCGGCGGAGGGTGCGCTGAACGGTCTCCAGTCCGTGGTCGAGGCGCTGCGCTTGCAAATCCAAAATAACCGCGATGTCGTGCTTCAGGAGATGAAGACATTCAACGGCGCACGACTGCTCGCTCCCGCTGGAACATTCTACGCACTGCCCGATCTGCGTGCCTTCAACAACAACTCGGTGGAAGTCTCAAAGTTCCTGCTTAAGAAGGCGATGGTCGTGACCGTGCCAGGCAAGGAATTCGGCATGGAAGGCCATATCCGCATTTCGTTCGCAGGTTCGGTCAAAGATGTGACCGAAGGCATTGCCCGCATCAAATGGGCGCTTGACCCGACCAGCCCGAACGAAATTTATATCGGCGATAAGAAAATGATCCGTGATTGGATGTAGGAGAAACGACAATGAATAACTTACTCAATATCAAAACTCCTGCGGAAGCGATCGCTCAAAATCGCAAAGCGGATTTCAACCTCTCCAATCAAGGTGTTGGAAACCTGCGGCTCGCGTATTGGAACCTGACCACCGAAGCGTTGTACGAAGAAGCAGTCTTCCGCGGCGAAGGCGTGACCGTTGCTGGAGGTCCGTTCGTGGCGCATACGGGGAAGCACACGGCTCGCTCAGCGAACGACAAGTTCGTGGTGCGGCATGTCAACTCAGAGAATAATATTTGGTGGGGCGTGTATAACCGTCCGTTCGAGATCGAGAAGTTCGATACGCTCTACGCGCGCATGCTGGGTTATCTGCAGGGACGCGATGTCTTCGTCCAGGATCTCTACGGTGGCGCGGATGAGAAATATCGTTTGCCAGTCCGTTTTGTGACCGAGCAAGCCTGGCACAGTATGTTCCTGCGCAACATGTTCCTCCTGCCCCAGTCCCTGGAGGAATACAAGCGCTTTGTTCCTGAGTTTACGATCTTTGGTTTGCCCGGCTTCAAAGGCACACCGAACATTGACAGCACGAACACCGAGACCTTCATCATCTTGAACTTCGAAAAGAAACTTGCCATCATCGGCAACACGGCGTATGCCGGTGAATTGAAGAAGACGGTCTTCACACTGTTGAACTACTTGCTTCCGCTGGAAGGTGTCTTGTCCATGCACTGTTCTGCAAACGTTGACCCCAATGACCTGAACGATGTAGCGTTGTTTTTCGGTCTGAGCGGCACGGGCAAGACAACCCTCTCCGCCGACCCGACCCGCCGCTTGATCGGCGATGACGAACACGGCTGGAGCGATGACGGCGTCTTCAACTTCGAAGGCGGATGCTACGCTAAGGTCATCGGATTATCGGAGACGGCGGAACCTGAAATTTACGCGACAACCAAGATGTTCGGGACGATCCTTGAGAACGTTCCCTTTGACCCGATCACGCGCCTCATTGACCTGGACGATGAGTCGATCACGGAAAATACGCGTGCATCCTACCCCCTGGCATTTATCAACAATGCTGTCCCCGAGAAAAAAGCGGGACACCCGAAGAACGTCATCCTGCTGACTTGTGATGCCAGCGGAGTCATGCCTCCGATCGCGAAGCTTTCCCCGAACCAGGCGCTGTACCAATTCATCAGCGGGTACACCTCCAAGATAGCGGGAACAGAGGTGGGCTTGGGCAAAGAGCCGGAGATCACCTTCTCTGCTTGTTTTGGCGGACCGTTCATGGTCCATCATCCATATAAATACGCCGAACTATTGAAACGCAAGATCGAGCGCTATGGAGTCAACTGCTGGTTGGTCAACACCGGTTGGGTCGGTGGACCGTACGGCATCGGTAAGCGTATCTCTATCAGACATACGCGTGCACTGTTGAACGCGGCGCTGACCGGTAAGCTGGATGCAGTCGAATACAAAAAAGATCCTGTGTTCGGCTTCGATGTTCCCTGCACCTGTCCGAATGTCCCCGATGATGTCTTGGACCCGTCATCTTCGTGGCATGATAAAAAGGAATACGATAAGAAGTACAAGCAATTGGCTCAGCGTTTTATTGAAAACTTCGGCAAGTT
>JASGIA010000003.1:0-972229 GCA_047602145.1 Anaerolineales bacterium | reverse complement strand
GTATTTCCAGTCTCCTCTTTTTTGATTCCTAATTCGCCCTGAGCGGAGTGACGAGCGTTAGCGAGGAACGCAGACGAAGGGCAGTTTACATGTGAGCTATTGTTTCCCTAGTACCGCGCTTCGTCTTCGCTTGCGCTCCGCTCAGCGCGAGTGGTTATTCAAGATCACTCATCACATCCGATATCGAATTGAGAACATCACCTGCCATGACAGAGGCAGTGGTGCCAAGATCATCGGCGGCGTAAAGTCCGGCTTGGGCGTGGATAAAGGCTCCAGCAACGGCGGCATCGTAGGCATCCAAACCTTGGGCGCGCAGACCCACGATCAGTCCGGCAAGTACGTCTCCGGTGCCGGCGCGGGCAAGCGCGGGAGTAGCCACCGGGATGACGGTCACGTTTTCATAGGGTGAGGCAACGACTGTGAAGGCGCCCTTGAGGACAACAATGTGTCCCCATTCCTTGGCGTACTTGGCAGCGATGGCTTGTCGGTTTTCCTGGATCTCTTCTTTGGTGAGTCCCGTGAGCACAGCCATTTCGCCAGGATGCGGTGTGAGGATCGAGAAAGCTGGCAATTTCTTGTGCCAATCCTTGACCTGTGCCAGAAGCTTGAGCCCATCCGCATCTACGACCATCGGCGGGAGTTTGAGTTCGGTCTCTTCCTTTTTCTCGACTTCACCGTGGATAAAGCCAATGCGCTGTGCCGACTTTTTGGCGGCATATTTTCCTTCGAGCAGACTATCGATAAATTCTTTAGTTGTATCTTCGAGTCCAAAACCGGGACCTAGCAGCAATGCCGTGGCACGTTCGAAATTCTTGGCAAGGACTTCAGCGGCATGAGAAGCAATGCCACCCTTTTCATGCGGAAGCAGCACCCAGGTGGCTTCGGGGAATTGACCGGCGAGGGTTCCGTGTAACGAGCCGGGAACTGCCAGAGTAACGAGTCCCGCACCGGAACGGTAGGCAGCTTCTCCGGCGAGGACAACGGCTCCCGTGTATGGGATGGAGCCCGCCGCAATTAACGCCGTACCAAACGTCCCTTTGTGTGAATCGAGGGTGCGCTCGGGGAGGAGTCCCGCCACGTAATCTTCATCGGCTACTTCGGTTTTGACATCGTTGAAAGAGTCGAGTTCATCTGGCAGACCGATATCCACCACTTGCATATCACCAACGTATTCGAAGGCAGGCAGCGAGATGAGTCCCTGTTTGACGGCTGCCATGGTGACGGTGAGATCGGCCGGGATGGTCTCTTCAGCCACTTCACCACTATCGCAATCAACACCCGACGGACAATCGACCGCGACAACGAACGGCGCATCGCCATCCAGCCCATCGAGAATATCGTTGACTTCCGAAAGAAGCTCGGCGATCTCTTTCTTCAGGGGAAGTTTGATACCGGTACCGAGGACACCATCCAACAACACGTCAGAGGATTTCGAGCGATTCCGCCAGTTTCTCGAAGGCATTTTCGCCCGAAAGGATCTCGCCGCCTGCTTCGGTAAATTGTTTGACGAGATCATCCTTCTTGCGTTTGACAAGATAAGCGCGCGCCTTCCAGCCTTCGCTGAGTAGAGCGGTGAGGGCAACCAGCGTATCACCGCCATTATTGCCGGGTCCGACCAGCCCAAGGATATGAGGTTCTTCTTCATCAATAAAAAAGTCCAGGATGACATCTGCCAGTCCCTGACCGGCATTTTCCATCATCTGGGCATACGGCAAGCCATTAGAGTTGGCTTCCTTTTCGATCTCCTGCATTTGTGAGACGGTTACGAGTTTCATTTGTTTTTCTCCGTTGTAGGAGAAATTGTACTGCAAAGGAAAGCCAGAAGCAGGAATTGAAGCGGGGCTCTAACAAAAATTATATTGAGGAAAATGGTGGGTTATGAACCGTGGATGCTCAGGAACGGGCAGTCGATTGCTGGTTGAAGTGGACAACTGTATAATTTGTACATAAATACTTATAGAGAGTGATCCTGTATAAGTACAAGTAGGGATGTATTAAGAAATCAAAAGCACTCATTCTTAGATATCACGAGATTAGGACTTCCCATCATGCTAACTTTGGATGCTTTCGTTGAATATGCAAAAAAGGAAATACCCGCGGATGAATTGCCAAACTATATTTTGTACGCTATCCGCGTTTACACCACTACGGTTGTAGGCAGTTCGGAAATCATGTGCAGTGTATTTGCTCCATATTCAGAAGCATTACAATGGGCACAGAATTGTTATTCAACAATATTGGCTTGGAAGGATGCTTTGGCAATTATTCAAGATGATTGTCTAGCACAAACTAATCATAATCCAGTGTTCATATGCAAATACATTTTGCAAAAACTAACTCCGATCCTTGCTCAAAGTAATCCAATCTTGGCAGACCTTCCATCCGTAGATTTGTCAGATGAGCCTGAGAATAAAGTATTTAATATACTGAAGCTAGGATTAGAACGTCTCGCAAGAGTATCATCTGAACTTGAACAGCAAAACTTATCTTGGTTGAAGGAATTTATCGACCGAGAAACAGAAAATTAAGCATAGAACAGGAGCCACTCATGATGCTGCCAGATTATTGGTTGACCCGCCCAAATGTTGATCTTGATAAAAATACGCGAAGCGCTTTTGATGAACTATTGGAAACTTCTCTGCGCAGTAGTGTTTGCCCAACCATCCAATTCTCACTCCCCCAGCAGAAATGGCAGTTCTTATGCTATCTTGCCGATCAGCATGACATCGCTTTGCACGGTTCCGGAAACCCGGGTATCGCTCTTTTCGAGCCGCGTCAGCCGATCGATCTGACCGAATTCGGCAACCAGAAAGCCGTCTACGCCGCATCGGATGGGATCTGGGCAATGTTCTTCGCCATCGTTGACCGTGAGCGTGTAGGGTCAGTCACAAATGCCTGTGTGCGGCTTGCCGATGAAACCGGCGCAGTTCACGGTCCATTTTATGTGTTCTCGGTCAGTCAATGGGCACTACCCAATCAACCCTGGCGGATAGGTACGGTCTATCTCTTGCCGAGGCAGACATTTATTACCCAGCCTTCCATTAAGTTTGGCAATAACGATGTTCACATTGCGCAGTTGGCGAGTTTCACGCATGTACAACCGCTAGCAAAACTGACTGTTAAACCGGAGGATTTTCCCTTCCTGGCACAAATCCGCGGGCATGATGACCAACGGCTGCAAGAATATGCAACCGCCTTGCAAACCGGCGCGCCGTGGCCCGCTAGCTCATAAAAGTTATTTTCTATAAATGGTCATACACATAAAAAATGTAATCTTGGGAAGTCGTTTCAACTCCCAGATCGTTAAGTAACCGGAAAATCTGTGCACGATGGTCCGTGGCATGGTTCACCACATGCAGAAGCACCTGCCATACAATAAGGACCTGGTCTTCTTCCGGTTCTTTTATCGGTTTCGTGAACAACATGTCATCTTGCAAACCAGCCAGATAGTTGTGGATTTTTTTCTCCACCTTGTCCCAGTGCGCACGAATCGACTCGCGATCATCGAACTCAGCAGGAAGAATTGGCTCCGAGGCTTTCAACTCCTCCCAACTCGCTAAACCAAACATCCTCTGCATCAATAAGATGAACGATTTGTTCGCGGACCGATCCGCGTGAATATTCGATGGGCTGCAAAAATTGTTCCGCGGAAAGCGCAGCGACCTGGTCCCATAATTTCTGGTTTTCATCAAAATGGTAATCATAAAAATGGCGGAAAGCCTCTGCATTCATAGCGCGCCTATCTCCTCTCTGTAGCACAAGTGTTCGAATATAGACAAAGTATACGCTTTTCGTCTCAGATGTCAACACAACCGTCAAATTGGGATATCTTTAATCAGCATACCAATAGTAGAATAAATTATTGGTATCAAGACAGTCCTCTAAACCCACATGAATAACCACAAAATAGCTATTCCGCTAAAGCGCTTTCTGCTCACGCAAGAACAATGTCCTGAAACCTGGAAAGAGTTTGACTTGTATCTATTCCGCGATGAGAAAATCGTTTTCTATGTGGGTCAATCTCATCTGGCGTTTGACCGTGTGTGGGATCATCTCAAGGGCGGATTCAAGGGACATTCCATGGTCGGTCGTTTCATGTGGAATAACTGGCCCGCCTCCATGAAGTTTATGATCGAGTTAATGAACTCAAAATCCGAGCAATTTGAAACTATTGGAAATGACCTGAACGCCGCTGAGCGCCAATTGATCGAGTGTCATTCTCCGTGCTTCAATATTTCCCTGAACCGGCAGCCAACTCCAATTCCCATTTACTATTTACCGCCCAATGCAAAGCCACGCTTTCGGCACAGTCTCAACAAAATGATGCACGAAGCTGCCCGCATAGTACAGACAGAAGAGACAAAACGAATTCTTGATGAATGGAATAAGATCGAGTAGAACGAATTAAATCCATACTTCGGGAGAAATCCTATGCAGCTCAATGAAAAATTCCTTCAACCATCCCTGCCCGCCGATTTTTTCTGGTTCAATGAACCTGCCAGATATCAACTTGGCAACGGACTGGAGATCTTCACGAACCCCAAAACCGATTTCTGGCAAAAGACCCATTATGGCTTTCAACGAGACGATGGTCATTGTCTTTTGATCAAACAAGCCGGTGACTTCTCCATGACGGCGCATGTGGAATTCCGCCCCCAGGAAAAATACGACCAATGCGGATTGATGGTCCGCGGCGACCGCGAGAATTGGATCAAGATGTCCACCGAATACGAAAATGAACAATATGGTCGTCTCGGTTCGGTCGTCACCAATCTGGGATACTCCGATTGGGCGACTCAGGACATCCCTGCCAGCCACAAACAGATGTGGTATCGCATCAGCAAGAATGGAAACGACTTCCTGCTCGAAAATTCCTACAACGGTGAGCAGTGGCTGCAACTACGCATCACACATTTGCATAAGACCTTTGAGCAATTGGAGATCGGTGTCTATACTTGCAGCCCGATTGGAAAGGATTTCTGGTGCCGGTTCGATCAGTTGACGATCGCAGAAAATGCGTGGTCCTATCACGGATAAACACACAGTCCTGATCGCCCTGGCAAGGAGCTATAGATGAATAAAGAAGTACAAATGCACGCGGTCCTTCTTCACGGCATGGGACGCACTCCGCTTGCCATGTCGCTTCTAGCGGCTCGCTTACACGCCAATGGCATTCGCCCCCATCTTTTTGGGTATTCGGTCACTTTCGAACGCTGGGACGCATGTACACAGCGACTGGAGCGTTTCATTCGACGGCGTATCGGGGAAAATGATTACATCATGATCGGACATTCCATGGGCTCGGTATTGACGCGCGCCATTTTGCCGAGGCTCGACCATAAACCATCTGCCTGTTTCTTTTTAACGCCTCCGACTCAGGTTTGTAAGGCTGCCCGTACCCTGGCAACTCGTCCACTCTCGAGGCTTCTCGGCGGCGAATTTGCACGACTCCTTGTCGATGAACAGTTTATGAATTCGCTACCTGCGACCGGTGTGCCTATCAAGATCTATGCCGGAGTCGGCGGTCCACGCGGTCGCTACTCCCCTTTTGGGGATGAGCCGAACGACGGTGTTCTGACACTGCAAGAAGCATCTTTACCGGGAGTCCCTGTGCAGACGATCCCTATTTTGCATACTTTCATTATGAACTCAAAAGCTGTCACACAAGATATCGTAAGGATTGCCAAAAGCCATGCCCAATAACCCGGAAGACCTCACACCTGCTGAACAGATCGCCTCGTGGGCGGATAAACTGCGCGACCTATCGGCAGCAGGACTTCAATATGCCAATAATTCGTATGATAAAGTCCGCTACGAAGCCATTCAAGATCTCTCGATGGAGATGGTGGCGTACGTAACGAATTAACCAATCAAAACGCTGCTCCCGTTGAAGTCGACCATCTTCTCCCGTATGTCGCCTGTCGTGGCTGGTGCCGCTGCCGTGATCGATAAAGCCGGGAATATTCTGCTGATGCGCCGCACAGACAATCAACTATGGTCGATGCCGGCAGGACAAATGGAAGTGGGAGAAACGCCTGCCGAAGCGGTAGTCCGCGAAACGTGGGAAGAGACGGGCGTTCGCTGCATCCCAAAAGCGTTGGTCGGTGTGTACGATTCGCGCAGGTGGGATCGAGGCATGCTGCATCACGTCTACAAATTCACTTTTTTGTGTGAGCCGCTGGAGGGTCAAATCCCTGAACCGTTCGATCCGCATGAGACGCTGGAGACTGGCTGGTTCGCCGAGGCTGATCTGCCTGCCGATCTCCAGGAAGGGCATCGCAAGCGTATCGCTGACTTCATACAAAATACGGAACAGCATCCCGCAAGCCTATTTTGACCAGTAACAAATAATTTTCCACCCAAACATGGAAGGGATGATCTTGAGACAAACTTTTTTCTACAAAAATGGATATCGGCTTTCCTATGCCGATTATGGCGACAAGAACGGATACCCGATCCTTATCCAACATGGATTGATCGCCAGCATCGATGACTATCACCTGTTCGACAGGTTGATCGAAACAGGCGCGCGATTGATCTGCATCGCCCGCCCTGGCTATGGAGAGTCATCATCCTATGAAATGAGCAGCTTTGCGGAATGGGCAGAGATCGTATCTGTGCTCGTAGACGAATTGGAACTCTTTCAATTTGATATTTTGGGAATGTCGTCTGGTGCGCCTTATAGCTATGCATTAGGTCATGGGTTCCCAGATAAAGTACGCAACATCTTCATTTTCAGCGGCATCCCTGCTTTGTATGATGAAATTGTTTTACAGCACTGGCCCTATGAAATGGCAAAAGACAAAGACATGGCATTCATGGAAGATCTTGCCCACGAACTATTTTTCTCTCATATCCAGATAGATGATCTACAAAAAAATGATATCCGAGATTCGATGATGAATAACGGCTTCGGTGTCGCACAGGATCTGCGCCTGCGAACCATGGATTGGGGATTCCATTTATCGGATGTCAAAGCACCTGTCTTTATGCGTCACAGCAAAGTAGACGATAACGTGCCATTCGAAACTGCCGTCCGAACCGCAGAGCTATTACCCAACTGCAAACTGGAACTACTGGAAAAGGGTCCGCATTTTTCAGAGGAAGCACTGGACGATTTCATACAGTCCACCATGTTGCACTCATCAAATGCCTTTGTCATGACAACCTTTCAGCAAATCGCTTTGCTTCTCATTGCGATCTGGTTCACGTTGATCGTAATCCGCTTTCGCCGCTCTACTAGTGATCTTGGTGTTAGGCCTTGTTATAGTTGGGCTATACACGCTTGTTTCTCTATTTCTTGGCAAAGTTACATGGAATGACCTTGGTCTACGCCCCTTGTGGCTACCCGCAATAGTTTCGCCGTTCTTGGGTTAGCGATCTCATTAGCTTATAGTCCATTGGCTGATAAATTGGCATCACGATGGTTTGAAAAACCGCCCACATTGGACTCATTCCGAGCCGTCCAGCAATCCAAACTCAACCTCATCATTGGTATTGTTGTCGCATGGGTACTCGGTGGTTTTCTCGAAGAACTCATTGCAAGAGGGATTATTCTTCAATCGATGCAAGCCTTACTGAAGGGATGGCTGCCTCCTCTTCAATTGCAACAGCGCTTGCCATCCTCATCGCAGCCATTGGCGCCGGATCGCTTCATTCGTATCAAGGTCCGCGTGCGGTTTTGATCATCACACAACTTTCCATCCTTTTCGGGATCCTGTTCGTGGTCAGCGGGTACAATTTGTGGCCCGTGATCATTTGTCACGGTCTTTACGACACGATCGCTTTTATCCGTTTTACCAACAAGACATCTCGATACGCAAATTCATCCTAGAGGAAAACAATGAACTCATCTGATGTACTATCCCCCGAAATGCAAAAAGAATTGATCGAATTTTCCCAAAGCCTGATCCAGATCAAAAGCCTTTCCGGTCAGGAACGAGAAGTCATTCAAGTGATCGAACAAAAGATGAAAGCCCTCGGCTACGACGAAGTGAGCATCGATTCAATGGGCAATATCATCGGCAGGATCGGCAGCGGCGGCGGCAAATCGATCTTATTTGATTCGCATGTGGATACTGTCGACGTGAAAGATGAGGAGGCGTGGGATATCCCTCCCTTCAGCGGCAGGATCGTCGATGGGTGTTTGCACGGTCGCGGTTCGGTGGATATGAAATCCAGCGCGGCAGCCTCCATTTTTGCTGGTGCGCTCGCGAAAAAGCTGGGACTCACCTCAGACAAAACCGTCTACGTTTCGTGCACTGTGTTCGAAGAGGATTGCGATGGAGAGAATCTCAAGCACTTATTCAAGGAATTGAATCTGCGACCCGATTATGCCGTCATCTGCGAACCGTCCAATAATGTCATCGCCTTAGGGCATAAAGGAAAAGCACAAATATCCATCAAGACACATGGAGTGTCTGCACATGGGTCTGCGCCCGAAAAGGGAGTCAATGCCATCTATGAAATGGCAGAGATCATCCAGCGTGTAGAGAAAAAGAATCTCGAACTAATGAAAAAAGAAGGGATGCGCGGCACGCTCGTCATGTCCAAAATATCCAGTGTCAGCGCTTCGTTGAACGCGGTTCCATCTGAATGTGAGGTGTATTTAGACCGCAGAACCATTCCCGGCGAAACGGACGATGACATCAAACAAGAAATGGATGAACTCGTTCGCGGAAAGAATGCCACTTGGGAAGTCGGCACACTCCACCGCAAAAGCTGGACCGGCTTAGATATCCGCTATGAGCCGTTCCATTCGGCGTGGAAGATCGAGTTAGATCACGAGTTGACCAAGGCTTGCGTCGCCGCTTATCAAGACACATTCGAAAATCAACCAACAGAATTCGATTTCTGGGATTTCAGCACCAATGCCGTGACACCTGTCAGCATGGGCATTCCTACCATTGGCTTCGGGCCCGGCGAATATAAACTGGCGCACATGCGCAATGAAAACTGTGCAGTTGAACAAATTCTCGATGCCTGCCGCTTTTACACAGCCGTGATCGAAAAGATATAAAGGGAAATTATGATTGAGATCATTGATTTTAAGTCAGGAGATCTATTCCGGGATGCCCACCTTCCCTGGTATGCCGGAGGTCGAAAGTTACTATCCATGCTACGCATGAGCAATGGGATGGCATCACCGGAAGCGACGTAGTCTCCCCCGCCGTGAACCGCTTGCAATTTGGCGAACACACTGCCACGCACGTGGACGCCCTCAACCACATGGCACGGCAGTTCCGCGGGCAGTCCATTGACACGATGCCACTCACAATGTTCTATACCGAAGGCATTTGTTTGGATTTCTCTGACAAAGGTTTGCGTGAATTGATCGAACCATCAGATTTTGAGATGGCTCTCGCCAAAGCTAGGCTTGAGATCAAGCCAGGAGATACGGTTCTACTGTACACGGACCACTACCGCCGCTATTTCGGCACCGACAACTGGGATCACGGACCCGGCATCAGCGTAGCATCCGCGCGTTGGCTGGGAGAACAGAAGATCGCAGCGTTCGGAGTCGAAACCATGTCTCCGGGCGTGCGGAAAGTGTCGAACAAGGAAGTCCATCACATTTGCGGCGAGATGGGATTTACCCACTACGAGAACATGGTCAACCTGCACCAACTGATCGGGCGCGGACGATTCCGATTTATCGGGCTCCCGCTCAAGATCCGGGGCGGAACCGGGTCTCCTGTCCGCGCTATAGCTGTTTTCGAATAAATTCATAGGAGAATGGAATATATGTCCAAGATCATTATCGGTAAAGATTGCGGAAACTCCCCGAAGAATATCCTGCTCAAAGATATGGTCGTTGCGCTCATCAAAGGGGATACAAAGTTTTTCCTTGCCACTGTGACTGACGATATCCGTTGGGATATCATCGGCACCCCACTGCTTGAGGGAAAAGAGGATGTTGCCAAAGCGTTGGAGCGAATGAAAGGTAGCAAAGATACAACGCTTACGATCAAGCACATTTCCACGCATGGCAAATCAGGCGCGGTGGATGGGACGATCATATTGGGCAACGAAAAAACGCTTGCTTTTTGTGATGTGTTCGAATTCAGTAGTAGCACTGGCAAAGGCATAAAAGAAATCACTTCCTATGTGATCGAGAGAAAGTAAAAATATGACATCATCGCCCGTTCTTGAACTCCGTGTAGCGCTGACAACTCAAGAGTATGAACGATTGGTAAAGTTCTACTGTGATGGACTTGGCATTGAACCAGCAGCACTTTGGAATAATGACGGTGGTCGTGCCTTGATCCTCCCCATGGGCAAAGCTACGCTCGAACTCTTCGATGAAAAACAAGCGGAAGTGATCGACCAACTGGAAGCGGAAAAGCGCCTCAGCGGACCGATCCGATTCGCGCTCCAAGTCCCAGACCTGGATACGGCTATGGAGCGTTTACTCGCCCACGGAGCGATTCTTATCCACCCGCCGGTGATGACACCCTGGGGCGACTACAACGTCCGCTTGCAAGACCCGGACGGAATGCAGATCACACTCTTTCAATCCAAGGAGGCATGATGGGTTTATCTCTTTTCCTAGCCATGATCGGGTTTGTGCTCGCTGCTGCAGGTGTACTTCTCCTACTGTTTCGAAAAAACAGAAAAGCCGCCATCGCGAGTTTGGTCGCGGGCGGCATATTGATCATTGTTCCATTCTCGTTGATCTATTTTCTTTTTAACTGATCACAACGTTTCCCAAAGATCATTCGCTATATCATTCATTCCCAACTCGATCAGCTTTTCACGCGTGGGTTTGCCTGTTTTCGTATCCCAACCGCGCGCTTCATAATAGGCAGCCAGCATAGCCCCCAAATCTAGGATATATCCCGCCGAGCCGCCATCAGGGAATGGTTCGAGCAGCGCCTTCGGTAACTTGTCATCGCTGGCATTCAAACCCATACGGTTATTGATGGCACGTTTGAGATTCCAGGACCGTTCACCGAATTTCATCAGGTCAGCAACCGTCCAATCATAACCACAGGCAGCGTTGATCAACTTGACCTGCATCTCCGGTTCCACATTCGCAAAGATGCACATCACAATGGCATTGAAAACCGTGCGCCAATCTTGATGCCTGGCAACATTGGCAGATTTTTCAGCTTGCGCCTGCCGTTCAAAGAAATTAATGCCGATATCTTCGTGCGTATGTCCCCAATCGACAAAGAAATAGTCCGATTGGTTATGACACGCGCCGCGTGGGCTGGTGGCATACGAGAGCGCCATCCCGGAAACTCCGCGCGGATCATGGTACGCCACTTCCAGTCCATTCACTTGCACTGCTTCTTCTTCCGCACCAAAGTAAGCACCGAATCGTTTCGAGCCAAGCGCCAACAGATCGCCAATCCCATCGCGGGAAGCGGTCATGTGGACCATTTGCTCAATAGCATTCACATCGCCCCAGTGGAGTTCGATCCCACTGGTATCTTCTTCCGTGATGATCCCCTTTTCATACAAACGAAACGCCAGACCAATGGTGTTGCTGGTGCTGATCGCATCCAAACCATAGTGGTCACATAGTTCACCCAACTTCACAATAGACTCAAGGTTTTCATTTAAGAGGTTCGCACCGAAGCCCACCATCGTCTCATGCTCGGGACCTTTGCGCTTCATCGATTCTTGCGGAAGTTTCACCACGCGACCACAGGCAATCACACACCCCTGGCAGGCGCTGCGTCCTACCAGAATGGTCTCGGTCATTTTCGCGCCCGAAACTTCGTCCACAGCAGGGAACGATCCGCTCGAATAATATTTCGCAGGCATCGCGCCCAAATATTCGGCGTAATTCGCAGCGCCTGCTGTACCCACGTCGCGCATCACCTTGGCTTCGTTGTCATCCTTCAAAGCACGATTAGCTTCGGAACGCAAATCTTTATAAGCCGCAAGATCAGCAATCGGAAGATCTTGCTCTCCATGCACGGCAACAGCTTTGAGGTTCTTCGATCCCATCACAGCACCCAAACCGGTACGTCCTGCCATGCGGCCATGGTCGCACATAATGGATGCGAACAGGACTCCCTTCTCCCCCGCCTGACCGATAACGCAGACTCTTGCGGACCTCTCGCCAACTTCTTCTTTGACCTTCTCCTGCGTGGAATAAGTATCCGCACCCCATATATGCGCCGCAGATCGAAGCTCCAGTTTGTTCCCGTTTAACCAAAGATAAACCTGCTCTGAAGCGCGTCCCGTGATCCACAAGCCGTCGTAGCCAGCCTTGCGCAATTCAGGCCCCCAGAAGCCTCCGATGTTAGATTCTGCCCATAGACCAGTAGCCGGTCCCTTTCCGCAGATGACGAAGCGCCCGGTTGTAGGACCGGTAGTTCCCGTCAGCGGACCAACTAAAAAGAGCAGAGGCGACTCAGGTGAGAACGGGTCCAGATCAGGTGTCAATGAATCGTACAATATTCGAGCGGCGAGAGAAGCGCCGCCCAGGTAATCCTTCTCCCATTGTTCAGGGATTTTATACTCTTCTGTCTTGCCAGTGGTGAGGTCAATTTTGAGGATCGGTTGCATAATTATTTTTCGTCCTGAGCGGAGCCGCTGTTCGTTAGCGGCGCAGACGAAGGACCATACGCTTCGACTGCGTTCACAACAATCGCTCACTCCACTCAGCGCGAGTGAATCACATGATTTCCTTCGTCACTTCCTGCGCACAGCGGACAAAATCCAACACCGTCGGAACGTTGCGCATCATATAACCCATGTTGCCTTTGACCTTGAGTTTGGTTGTCATCATCGCTGTCATGGGATTCAATTTGCCGGTCATGATCGCGGTGATGTTGTTATAGCTGGCGATTAATGTGAAGGTGGGATTGGGGTAGGAATCCGCTGCAGGATTGTAGGCTGTTTTTCTACACGTACCATGATAGAGGTCCAAGTAGAATGTGAGGCGTTCCTTGAGATTTCCCTCCGGTTCAATGATGACGGTCATATCACCCTCCCAGTTCTTTGCGATGCCGCTGTACTTCGCGTCCGTATTGAGTTTCTCTTCCAACCCCTTTAACCATTCTTCGCTTGGAAATATTGCTGGCATGTCAGCCTCCATGATTATATATAGTTTGATTGTACCATTTTGAAAATAAATGCTCGAATCTCTTGCAGATTTGGAAAAAATAGTCTATGCTTAGCGAACGAGATGCGCCAAACATCTCGTGGCAATTTTAATATTGCCAATCAAACTCATTCTCTTGGAGGAGAACATGAAAAAACTGTACGTATTGGCTAGCCTATTGGCTGTCGCAGCACTGGTGCTCACAGCCTGCGGCGGAGGGGCAAAAGCAAGCGACTTGTTGGGGGCGATCAAACAGCGCGGTTACATTCTTGTCTCAACTGATCCTAACTATGCACCACAGTCCTTCCTCAACAAGGATGGCAAGCGCCCTTCCGACACCAAATGCCCGTCTGATGCTTTGACGACCGCTGAAATGCAAGGCTTCGATGTGGATGTGGCAAAAGCCATCGGTGACGATCTCGGCGTGGAAACCTGCTTTGCCACCCCCGATTGGGATACCATCACCGCCGGCACCTGGTCAGATAAATGGGATGTCAGCGTTGGCTCAATGACCATTACACCCGAACGCCAGCAGGTGCTCGATTTCAGCGTGCCCTACTATGGCACTCCTGCGGTTGTGGCTGTCGGCAAGGACGCTACCTTTGCATCTCTCGATGAATTGGCAGGCAAAGCGTTGTGCGCTGGTGCTTCCACTACCTACGAAACCTGGCTCAATGGAGGCGATCTCGGACCCAGCATTCAGGTCTTCGCCAAAGCTCCCGCCGTCACCGTTGTTCCGCTTCCCACCGATCAGGAATGTGCCCAGGCTCTTGCCGCCGGTCGTGAAGATTTCGTCGGCTATGTGACCGCTGTCACCGTGGTCAACGAGAACATTGCATCTGGCATCCCGGTTAAGCAATTGGGTGAACCCGTCTTCACCGAAGTTCTCGCCGCCGCCTTTGACAAGTCATCCACCCTGCCTACCGATACCCTGCGCGCCGAAGTGGATAAACTCTTCACCGCCATGCACAGCGATGGACGCCTGACTTCTCTTTCCAACCAGTGGTTCTCGATCGATCTGACACAAGTCAGTCAATAATCATTCGCAAGTAAAAGGGAAGCGGCATATCAATGCCGCTTCCCTTCATTTTTCCAGAGGAGCGGGCAGTGAACTCATCCACAAAAGACCCAAGCGCTCAGAAATCGCAAGCAGATCTGCTGTTTGAAGCGCAACAAAAGAAACAAAATCAATTCCGTATCAAAGTTATCATCTCCTGGATCGGACTATTGTTATTTTTGATCTTCCTTTTTAGTGGTGTTGAACTTAAGTCCAGCAATGGGGAAACCAAATTCTCGGTATGGCGCTTCCGTACCGTCACCGAAAATGATAAGCAAATTCGCAAGAAAGTGGAAACAGCCTCATTAGCACTGCCTGCCGGTCTTCCGGGCTCAGGCTTGGATCTCAAGACCATCATTGTTGACAGCGAATTCATCAATGACAATATTGATTTTGTTGCGAGTGGTATTCTTCAAACTATTGGTCTTTCGATCTCTTCCATCCTGCTCGCCATTACACTCGCTCTGCTTGCCGCGCTGGGACGTCTCTCGACCAACCCGTTCATTTATGCACTAAGTACTTTTTATGTCTCGCTGATTCGCGGCACCCCCCTTTATCTTCAGATCTTCTTTTTCTTTCTTGCTCTGCCGCAACTCGGCATCGTTCTGACAGGTTTCAATGCAGGTGTGCTTGCCCTCGGGCTCAACTACGGCGCCTACATGAGCGAAACCTTCCGCGCGGGTCTTGCCTCGGTCGGTAAGGGACAACGTGAAGCGGCGGTTGCACTCGGCATGACTCCCGGTCAGACCATGCGGCGCGTCATTCTGCCCCAGGCGCTGCGTTTCGCCATCCCGCCCATGGGCAACGACTTCATCTCCATGACCAAGGACTCGGCGCTCGTCTCTGCCACCGGCTTTGTCCACGAATTGATGTGGCGTGCCACCAAGGTCGGGCGCGCTGAATTCCGCAACATGGAAGCGCTCGTTATGGCGGCGATCTTCTACTGGATCATGACCCTCTTACTGACATCCATTCAAAGCCGCGTGGAAGCTCGCCTCGCCAAAGGAGACCGCTAAGATGGCACCCATCGTCAAAGTCTCTAATCTCGACAAATATTTTGGCAGGCTGCACGTGCTGAAAAATGTTTCTCTGGAGATCCAGCCACGCGAAGTAGTCTGTCTCATCGGACGCAGCGGCTCTGGGAAAAGCACTCTGCTGCGCTGCATCAACTTCCTTGAGGAACCATCCCATGGCTCCATTGAAGTGGACAATATCAAGGTGAACGCGACTGGCAAAGGCAAGGAGCATCGTCAGCAGATCCATGACCTGCGTTTAAAAACTGGCATGGTCTTTCAGGAGTTCAACTTGTTCCCGCATATGACTGTTCTGCAAAACGTCATCGAGGGACCAACCATCGTCAAAGGCATGGATAGGAACGAAGCCATCCAACTTGCCGAGGAAAATCTCGACAGTGTGGGCATGTTGTTCAAAAAGGATGAATATCCCCAGCGTCTCTCCGGCGGGCAAAAGCAGCGCATCGCCATCGCCCGCGCGCTTACCATGCAACCCAAGGTAATGCTCTTCGATGAACCCACCTCCGCTCTCGACCCCGAGCTCATCGGCGAAGTCTTGAACGTGATGAAGAAAGTGGCGAAGGACGGCATGACCATGTTGGTTGTGACCCATGAAATGGGCTTCGCGCGCGAAGTAGCAGACCGGGTCATCGTGATGGCAGAAGGCGAATTGATAGAAGAACTCCAAGCCCGAAGAATTGTTCCGCGAGCCGAAAGACCCGCGCACCAAGGCCCTGATCGACCGCTATCGCTCCGGAGAAGGTTAACGACTTCTCGCCATCACACGCGATATCAGTCCGCGCTTCAATGAGTGTGAGATCACCCACATCGAGCGTTTACCCATCGATCTGGATATCGCTCGCGCTCAACATCATGGGTATATCCACACGCTCAAATTACTGGGCTGTGCCGTTATGCGACTTCCCGCCGAACCCGATCTGCCCGACTCGGTTTTCGTGGAAGATACGGCGATCATCCTGCCGGAGGTAGCGCTTCTCACCCGACCCGGAGCTGATTCCCGTAAACCAGAAGTGGACTCCATCCTCTGGGCATTGACTCCCTACCGCAAGCTCGTGCACATTACCGCACCCGCTACCGTGGACGGCGGTGATGTGTTGGTGCTCGGCAAAAAGATCTTCGTGGGCTTATCCACCCGCAGCGATCAGACTGCCGTTGACCAAATGAATCAGTTGCTTGGTCCGTATGGGTATCAGGTCACGGGTGTGGAATTGCATGACTGCCTGCATCTGAAAAGTGCCGTCACCCGCGTGGACGACTCCACCCTGCTGATCAACCGCCGTTGGGTGGATGTGGAACACTTCGAAGGGTTTCACCTGATCGATATCGATCCATCGGAACCATATGCCGCCAACTGTCTACCGGTGAACGGTGCGATCATTTATCCCACTTCTTTTCCCAAGACACAAGCAAAACTAGCAGAAAAAGGGTACAAAATCAAACTGGTTCAAGTAGATGAGCTCGCCAAAGCAGAAGGCGCAGTCACCTGTTGCAGTTTGATCCTAGAGTAAACGGAATCCCCGTCAGTGCTGGCGGGGATTTTATATAAGAGAGGCAGGTTTCGGCTGGGCAGGAGGCGAATTGTCCACTTAAAACAAAAACCCCGTTTCCGGGGTGTTAGTGCGCTGGAGAGGACTTGAACCTCCACGTCTTGCGACACATGGCCCTCAACCATGCCTGTCTGCCAATTCCAGCACCAGCGCCTAAGCACGGCGTATTATAATCGCCTTCGGAATGTTGTCAAGCAAAGGTTTTCATTAAGTTCAGCAACATCCTACCACTCTATTGCGGCAATTCAATGGACATTTTCCGAAATCCTTACTCAGACGACACCAATGATCTTTCACAAACTGCCAGGAGCATTCTGATCGGAGTCGCCCTATCCATCCTGATCTTGATGGCGGTGATCATTTATTTTTACTATCTGAGTGGTCTAAAGACCGAGATCATCATCATAGGGGTTGGCACTGTCCCCATTCTCATAGCCCTGGAACTAGCACGGGAAAATCGAATTCAGGTGGCGGGTTTCATTATTTCATTCTCGCTCACGATCATGGTCACGATCCTGGCAACGATAGGTCAAGGAATCAACGATATTGGCATGATGGCATTCCCTGCCATTCTGCTCATTGCTAGTCTGATCCTGCGCCGCGAGATCACTGTCTCTCTTACATTTTTTATGATCTTGTGCTCGGCGTGGCTTGTATATGGGAATATTTATCATTTCTATCAACCGGTCTATCTTGACCACCTAACATATCGCCCTTTTGTGGTTTCCTCTTTGATATTGGTCATTACATCCTCCGCCGTTCTATTGATCTCCAGCCTCATTCAAAAGGGACTTCAAACCACTCGAAAGGAATTGCAGGAACGCAGGAGGATCGAAAAGGAATTGCGAGATGCAGAGACCATGTATCGCGCACTGGTAGAGGAAACATCGGTCGTGGTGTATCGTGATGCGCCCGACGTGAGCGGCGCGACTATTTATATCAGCCCACAGATCGAGACTCTGCTCGGATACTCTCGGGAAGAGTGGAAGAGAAATCCTTTGATCTGGAAGGAATTCACCCACCCCGATGACATGCCATCTGTTATGGCGGGCATCGCCGGACAGGTTACAACGGGAGAACCGGCCCAGCTCGAATATCGCTTACAAACAAAAGGCGGCGAGTGGAAGTGGGTGCGCGATGAGGCAGTTGTCATAAGGGACGAGCAGGGAAAACTGCAATATGTTCAGGGTGTGTTGATCGACATCACCGAGCGCAAAGAAGCAGAGGAGAAAGTAAGACAACACGAAGCAGTATTAGGCACCGTGGCATATATGTCTCAGCAACTTCTCAAGGGTACAGATTGGCGGTCTGACATTCAAAATATCCTCGCTCGCCTTGGAGAGTCCACGGGTGCAAGTCATGTTTATATTTTTGAGAATCGCACTGGAGAAGAAGTGCCGTATGCATCCATGCTATATGAGTGGGTCGCACCGGGAATGCAGCCCGACATTAATATAGCAGCCTACCAGCACTCACGTTTAATCGCTTCGCCCGGACTGGAGGATTGGTACTCCTTCCTCAGTGCAGGGAAACCATTCTATGGAAGCGCAAAGCAGTATCCACGCTACTGGGAACGGGTGTTCAAAGAGCGCGGATTGAAGACTCTGCTGGAGATGCCCATTTACGTCAATGGGCGATGGTGGGGCATCATCGGGTTTGACGATTATGTGCATGAAATGCCCTGGTCGCAGGCAGAGATCGATGCCCTGGTGGCGGCTGCCAGCAACTTGGGGACAGCCATCGAGCGTCAGATCAAAGTGGATGAGTTAAAGACCTCGGAGGAAAAATTTCACCTGGCATTCCATCACACCTATGTGGCGATGGCGATCAGCAGAGCCAGTGATAGCAGGCTTCTGGATGTGAACCAGGCATTTTGTAATGTGACCCAGTTCTCAAGAGAAGAAGCAATAGGCAATAGAGCAGGACGTGACTTGAATATCTGGATAAGTCAAGAGAATCGGAATCATATTTTCACTGCTCTTAAAGAACATAGCTTCATCGATGAATACAAATGCGGATTTCGCCGCAAAAATGGCGAGATCGGCGTCGGTTTGGTTTCTGCCGTCAATATCTCGGTCGGCGGGGAAGCCTGTCAACTATTTTCCTTCTACGACATTTCACAGATCGAACGTTTGCTGGATGAATTGAAGGCAAAGAACGAGGAACTTCAGAGTTTCACCTACACCGTTTCGCACGATTTAAAGTCGCCACTCGTCACGATCGCTGGCTTCCTGGGATACCTTGAGCAGGACGCTCGCAAGGGAGATATCGAACGGCTTAATAAGGATATTCTCCGCATCAATGAAGCGGCATCAAAAATGCAGCGACTGCTCAATGAACTACTGGAGCTCTCACGCATTGGACGCCTCATGAATCCACCGGTAGTTGTTCCCTTTGAAGAGATCGTGCGTGAAGCCTTGAGCCTGGTCGAGGGTCGGTTGCAGGCGCGACAGGTCAAAGTCCAGGTAAAGGCGGGGTTGCCCTCCATATATGGGGATCGGGTCCGGCTGGTGGAGATCGTCCAAAATTTAGTCGATAATTCCTGCCGGTTTATGGGGGATCAGGCTGATCCCCGAATTGATATTGGAGTGGAAATCCAGGGCATCCGATCGGTGCTCTTTGTACGAGATAACGGCATGGGGATCGAGCCAGAATACCAGGAGAGAATTTTCGGCTTGTTCAATAAATTGGATGCAAACAGTGAAGGAACCGGTATTGGACTGGCGCTGGTCAAACGGATCGTGGAAGTACATGGCGGCAAAATATGGGTGGAATCGCAAGGAAAGGGAAAAGGCTCAACATTCTATTTTACGCTGGCAGATAAACCAGCGACAGATACGGATTCACAATGAGCCAGATACCTGCCTACAAAGAGCCGCTCTCACAGCCGCTACGTAGACAACCACAGGGAAGTAAGGGAGAGGTTGCCAGCGCCATGCGTTGGGTGGGTTTCTCTGCCCTTGGCATCTTTCTAGCGCTGACGATCTCTTATTTGCTTCTAAGAAGGTATGATAACGCGCTAGCCACTTCTCTCGGTGTGACCCCGATCATCATTTCCCTTTTATTGATCCAGCGAAATAAGACTGTTACGCTGCCCAGTATCATGCTTGCCGTAACCCTTATTTTGTTGATCACAGTTTTGGCAACCCTCAACCAGGGCATATATGATATTGGGGTGTTAGGCTTTCCCGTAATCCTGATCGTGGCGGGGTTGATCCTACGCGGCAAAGTGGTAATGTATCTTGCATTCCTGATCATTGTCTGTATGGGATGGCTCGTTTTTGGAGATCTTTGGCATCTTTATAAGCCAGTGTATCTTACAGTAGCCGGCGTAGACGATTTCTTCATCGGAAGCATTATCATTTTGGTGGCCGGGAATACCGTATATCGCCTGGTAAAAAATGTCTATCATAACCTTCAAGTCGCCGAGCAAGAGATCAGAATGCGCGAGGAGGCGGAGAGGGAGCGAGAAGCCATCATTCAACAACTCCAACGGAAGAATGAGGAATTGGATCGCTTCGCAGTGCGCGTCTCGCATGACCTAAAAACGCCTTTGATCACACTGGCAGGTTTTTTGGGATACCTGGATAAAGATATTAAAGCAGGCAACAAAGAACGCGCGGAAAAGGACTTTGCACAGATCAATGAAGCCGCCAGGTCCATGGGAAGTTTCGTGGATGAACTTCTCGATCTCTCTCGTGTTGGGCGGATCATCAACCAACCAAAGGATGTTGCCTTTGATGAGATCATACAAGATGCGCTTAAAGCCACAGAGGGATTGCTACAGGCGCGAGGGGTTCAGGTAGAGGTCGAGGCGGCATTTCCATATGTTTACGTGGATCGGGCGCGCATTGTCCAGGTGATGCAAAACCTGCTCACGAACGCCGTCAAATTCATGGGCGATCAGCCCGCTCCCAGGATCGTCATTAGCTTTGAAGAGATCGATGGTGAGCATATTTTTTCTGTCCGCGATAACGGAATTGGCATCGCCCCAGAACATCATGAAAGGATTTTTGAACTTTTCCATAAATTGGACCCGAATTCAGATGGCACGGGTATTGGGCTGGGATTGGTCAAAAAGATCATTGAATTGCATCGCGGCAAAATATGGGTACAATCAGAGCCTGGAAAAGGAGCAACCTTCTTTTTCACGCTTGGAGAATCAACGATACAGGAGAAATTATGACTCGAATTGTGGTCGACGCAATGGGAAGCGACAATTTCCCAACGCCGGATGTGGAAGGCGCTGTGATGGCGGCTCGCGAATATGGCGTGGAAGTAATTCTGGTGGGCGACGAATCAAAGATCAAGCCGGTGCTTGATTCCGTTGGTGGAGCGACTCTTCCCATACGCATTGTCCACGCGCCCGAGATGTTGACGATGCATGATAAGGGTGAGGACCTGGTGATGAAGGCGCGTCACAAAGAGGCGCAGAACTCAATGGCGAAGGGACTCGACCTGGTCAAGAACGGCGAAGCGGATGCTTTCGTCACGGCAGGCAATACCGGCGCAGCCATGGTGACCTCTCTCTTTCGACTCGGTCGCATCCGCGGCGTTGACCGACCTGCGCTGGCGCCACCGTTCCCCACGGCAAAAGGTATGGTCATCATTCTCGATATTGGCGCCAACCCCGATTGCAAACCGGAAAATCTTCAGCAGTTCGGCATTATGGGTAGTGTGTATGCCGAACGTGTGCGCGGAGTGAAAAAACCGCGTGTGGGTTTGATCTCAAATGGTGAAGAAGCCGGTAAAGGCAGTGACCTGGTCAAAGGCGCGTTCCCGCTGTTGGAGAAAGCCAACATCAATTTCATCGGCAACGTGGAAGGCAAGGAAGTCTTTGGCGGTAACACCGATGTGGCGGTGACCGATGGCTTTACGGGGAATGTGCTGCTCAAATCAACTGAAGCCGTTGCCAAGCTAATCGTGGATAAAATCAAGGAATCGATCAAAGGCGGCGGTCCGCTGGCGAATATTGGCGGTCTGCTGGTCAAACCGGCGCTGGGCAAGATCAAGAAATTGCTTGACCCGTCTGAAGAAGGTGCGGCTCCCCTGCTGGGTGTGAACGGTTTGGTCTTCATCGGTCACGGTCGTTCCGATGCGCTGGCGATCAAGAACGCCATCCGTGTGGCAAAAGAAGCAGCAGAATCCAAAGTGTTGGATGCGATGAAATCTGCTATCGAGGAAAGTCTCAAGAAATAATTTTTGGACACAGATAACACAGACAAAACGGAATAATCTCGATTTTATGGAAAGAGCAAAATGCAACCTCGCGGCAAATTTGAGGGCAAACACTCTGAACTGACAGGAAAGATCCTGGGTGCTTTCTTCCAAGTCCACAAGGAACTAGGCTACGGCTTCAAAGAGAAAGTGTATGAAAATGCTCTTGTCATCCTGCTTACTGAAATCGGATTAAAAGTCTAGCCACAATGTGACCTGCATGTCTACTTTCATGGTCAAATGGTTGGTGAATATACTGCCGATCTGATCATAAATGATGTAGTGTTAGTGGAATTAAAGGCAGCCGAAAAGATCATTGAAGAACATGCTGCTCAACTTTTGAATTATCTCAAGGCGACGAATATTGAAGTTGGATTGATACTCAATTTCGGTCCAACGGCTGAATTCCGAAGAAAAGTCTATGATAATGATCGCAAAGGTTCACTCTCCTGGCTAGAAAAATGATCTTCTCCGTCAAATCAAAAAAAATCCGTCATCCCCGTGAACTCCGTGTCCCAATAAAAGGTCTTCATGAAAATCATCAAAAACGAAAAACTGATCAAACGCAATGCCACCATAGGAAACTATATGTTTCTTGGATCGATAATAGTGTTGGGCGCAGGCATGTACATCTCCGTTGCACGTCCTGAGTTAATTGTCATTGCAATGGCTTGTCTGGCTGGCGGATTCATCTTGACACAGGTCAGCATCTACATGGGCAACCGCTTCGGGCGCAGTCCACGCCCCGATGAAAAACTAGATGCGGCGCTCAAAGGTCTGCAAAATGAATTCTCGATCTATCACTATTCAGGTCCTGCCACTCATTTATTAGTTGGACCAGCTGGTGTGTGGGTACTGGTCCCCTATCACCAGCGTGGACAAATGATCTTCCAAAAGAACCGCTGGCAATTAAAAGGCGGCGGTTTCATGCAAAACTATATGCGGATCTTCGGCGGCGATGGATTGGGTCGCCCGGATCTCGAAGCAGAAGGCGAGATCAATGCCGTGCAAAAGTATTTCACCAAACAATTGGAAGAGAGCGAGATCCCAGAGATCAACGCCATGCTGATCTTCACCAGCGATGATGTGGAGATCGAAGCCGCGGACTCTCCCATTCCAGCATTAAAATCAAAACAGATCAAGGATTTCTTCCGCCAAAAGGCAAAGGAAAAGCCCATTGGGCAGACGCAGTTGGCGGCGGTGAAAGCCGCGTTACCCGAATAACACGTAGGGGCACGATACGTCGTGCCCCTACAACATTTATGATACACTTGTTCTACTTCTAAACCTTATTCCCCATTTGAAAAGAGAATCGCCTTGAGCAGCAGGTATATACCTGGCGCTCGACGAAATAGATGAATTATGCAATCCATCGTATCCATTGATATCGAAACGACCGGGCTGAACAATGAACGTGACACCATTATCGAGATCGGAGCCGTAAAATTCAAGGGTCACCGCGTGGAAGACGAGTGGTCCACACTAGTGAATCCGGGGAAGCATATTCCCGAATTCATCACCGGGCTGACGGGCATCAACGACTCAGAGGTGCGCAACGCGCCAAAACTGCGCGATATCGCACAGGATCTGGAAGCCTTTGTCGGTGATGCGCCGGTGGTTGGACACAATGTCCGTTTCGATCTAGGCTTCTTACAGAAGCAGGCGGGCATTCTCAACTACAACGATGTTATTGATACGTATGAATTAGCCGCCGTGTTGATGCCGACCGCCAGCCGTTACAATCTCGGCGCGCTCGGCAAACAACTCGGCATTCTGCTGCCTGCCACCCATCGCGCACTGGAAGATGCTCGCGTGACGATGGCTGCCTTCAATAAATTGTTCGAGATGGCAAAAGAGATACCACTTGAAACAATTGCAGAGATCGTCCGCCTGTGTGAGCCCATCGAATGGGATGCGGGCTGGACATTCCAGGAAGTGCTCAAGGCACGCGCCAAAGAGGGTATTCAGGCAAAGAAGACCAAGAAGAAGGAATCGCTGCGATTCGACGATTCGAAATTCCCGCCGCTCGACAACCCAGAAAAGCCGTATGCGTTGAACGTGGATGAAGTCGCATCCATTCTTGAATATGGTGGACCGTTCTCGCAATATTTTCAAACATTCGAGCAGCGCCCCGAACAGATCGGCATGATCCGTGCAGTGACAAACGCGCTTTCGTACGGAAGTCACTTGATGGTGGAAGCGGGAACCGGCGTTGGTAAATCGTTCGCGTATCTCGTACCCGCCGCATTGTTCGCGGTACAAAACAATACGCGCGTGGTTGTCTCTACTAACACCATCAACCTGCAAGATCAACTCATCCAACGCGACCTGCCCAATTTGGGTCAGGCGTTGAATCTAGATTATCGCTTCGCTGTTTTGAAGGGACGTTCGAATTATCTCTGCCCGCGGCGGCTTGAGAATTTGCGCCACTTCGGTCCGCGCACGCAGGATGAGATGCGGGTGCTGGCGAAGGTCATGGTGTGGCAGCTCACCAACACGAGCGGAGATCGAAGCGAGTTGAAATCTCACGGGTCCGACCGAGCGTGAGGTGTGGAATCGAATGTCGGCGGAGGATGAAGCGTGCACGACCGAAACCTGCATCAAACGCACCGGTGGAGCGTGTCCGTTCCATCGCGTGAAGACCGCTTCCCAGTCCGCGCACGTGCTGGTCGTCAATCATGCGTTGTTGCTTTCGGATGTCGCGACGGGCAGCAAAGTCCTGCCAGAGTATTCGCATCTGATCATTGACGAAGGTCATCATCTTGAATCGGCGACCACCAACGCACTGTCATTCAGGCTCAGTCAATTTGACGTGGAACGCATGATGAAGGAGATCGGCGGGACGAACGCCGGTGTACTCGGACGGATTCTCGGTGAATCGGATGGAGCGCTTCGCCCCTCGGACTTCGGCTTGCTCCAGCAAAAAGTGAGTCGCGCCACCGATATGACGTTCCGCATTGAACAACTCAGCCGCGAGTTCTTCAACACGTTGGCGGAATTTGCGCGCACGCAGCGTGAAGGGCAGCCCATGTCGAACTATGCCTGGCAGGCGCGCGTGCTACCCGCCACACGGACTCTGCCCTACTGGGATGAAGTAGAGATGTCGTGGGTCAACACCGATGACACCTTGAAACTGTTGATCAACTCGCTGGCGGAAGTGTACAAGATCATCACCGACCTATATGCCGAAGGTCACGAGAATCTCGAAGACGTGATCGCGGACCTTGGCAACGTGGCGCGCCGCCTGACCGAAGCACAGAGCAATATCAATGGCATGATCATCAAACCGAACAACGGTATGGTGTACTGGATTGAGATCCAACCCAACGGGAATCGGCTCTCCTTGAACGCCGCGCCTTTGAGTGTGGCTGAGTTGGTGGAAAAATACCTGTGGCACGAAAAACGCGCCGTCATTCTCACCTCCGCCACATTGACGGCGCACGGCGAATTCCAATATCTGCGCAACACACTCGGCGCCGATGAAGCGGATGAGATGCAGCTTGGCTCGCCGTACGATTACGAGAGTGCTGCACTGCTCTACATCGCTAACGACATCCCGGAACCGAACGTCAACGGCTACCAGCAACTGCTCGACCGCACCATCATCAATACCGCCAAAGCCACCGGCGGACGGATGCTCGTGCTGTTCACATCCTACGCCGCGCTGAAAAAGACATCGCAAGCCATCACGGGTGCGCTGGCGCGGGAAGATATTTACGTCTACGAACAGGGAGATGGCGCTTCGCCGAATGCCCTGCTCGAATCGTTCAAAGCCACCGAACGCGCTGTGCTGCTGGGAACCAAGTCCTTCTGGGAAGGCGTAGACGTACCCGGTGATTCGCTCTCGGTCGTGATGATCACCAAACTGCCTTTCGACGTGCCCACCGATCCGCTGATCGCAGCGCGCTCCGAAATGTACGAGGACTCGTTCAATCAATATTATTTGCCCGAAGCGATCCTCAAATTCCGCCAGGGATTTGGTCGCCTGATCCGCACCGCATCGGATCGGGGCATCGTTGCTATCTTGGACCGGCGCGTGTTGACCAAACAGTACGGCAGGTTGTTCCTGGAATCGCTCCCACAGTGCACCGCCCGGCAGGGACCGGCGGGGAATCTCCCCAAAGAAGCTGGGAAGTGGCTGGGGATGTAAGTTTTTCAAGTAGACCTCACAGGTTTTTGAAACCTGTGAGGTCTACTGAGCTTTATGATGACAAGTCTACAGCCCAACAATCCCTTACACGGAATTACGCTTGAAATGATCCTGACCCATCTTGTGGAGCAACATGGCTGGGAAGAATTGGGCAGACGCATTCCTATTAAGTGTTTTACCAACGATCCCAGTATCAAATCCAGCCTGAAGTTTTTGCGGCGCACTCCCTGGGCACGGACCAAGGTCGAGCAGCTTTATTTGAATTCGCTTGCCAAATAACGTTGCCAATGCGCGTTATATTGTGAAGGGCACGTATAAAAGCTGAAAATGAAAGGTGAGGAAGTTATGAAATTGACTTTTACAAGATACAAAGCCATATCTATCACTATGATTTGTGTTCTTTTACTCACCTTTGCCTGCGCACCCGCTCCCTCTGTTCCACCAACCACGGTACCGAGCATTGCCGCCACTTCCACACCACATCCCACGGAGACACTTACACCCACTGCCACCATCCTTCCAAGTGCAACACTTCCTCCCAGTCCAACGACCACGCCCTTGATCGCCAATGCGGGGCAGGTCAGTTTTAGCGAAAGTTTTGAAGATATGAGTTTTGCTCCCCTCAATTTTTGCGGAAAAGGTCGAATCGAGTCCGGAGCACTGGTTGTGGAACGCGATCCTGTAAACAAAAAGCAATGCGGGATGTTCGCAGGTGGGATTTACAACGATTTTCCTCTTTCCCCAGACACTACATTGATCGTGCTCTTTAGGGCATCGAAAGATTTCAATATCGGTGTCCATGCCGGTGATTACCAAACCGAAACATTGCGTCGCTTCACATACACACTCACACCTGGGATCGGCTCGTGGGACCTAATGACAGGAATGGACACTGATTTGTATAACAGCTGGCCTGCCAACGCGACCATCCCTGAGCATTGGTATTACTTCTCATTAAAACGATCCTCCAATGGCGATCTCGTCGCCAAAGTGTGGGAAAGAGATAACCCCAAGAATTTATCAAAGTTCGAAGGGAATCTCGGCGTCGAATGGGGCACACTTCCACTCACCTTTGTAACTGATTTCAAAGATGCCCCGTTTCTTCTCGATGAGTATCAAATTTTGAAGTGAACGACCGTGGGACAGGACTATAATAGTCAATATACGAAAGGAGAGCGAATATGGGCAACGGTGGTAAACGCGATAAGGAACAGAAAGAACAAAAGAAGAAACCGAAACACGATCTCCTGGAAAAACGCAAGCTGAAGAAGGAAAAAAAGCAGCAGCAACAACATCCTTTCACCCCCTTCACGCCACATTAGTCATTCAAACGTTAAGAACATTCCAGATCAATTCATCAGGGGATACGTTTTGCATTGCTTCATGGATCGGGAATGTCTCCTGAAAGCATTTTCATACCAATAGTGGTCGTAACTTTATCCAAGCGAGTTTTATATGAATAACTGGTATTCTCTCCACCTGGGTGATGGCATCATGGCGGCGGTCCCCACCGATGAACTAAAAGAGCATTTCCTGCGTGCCTTTGCCGAGGCAGGAAACCCGCCTGAGATGGCGGTATTCACGCGGGTGGAGTCAGAAGGTCACCTGCATTGTGAGGTCACCGCCTATTTCTCCCCTGCGGCAGTCGATATAGCGGAACAGTTCGATGCTGAGATTTGCGAGAAGCCCGTTCGCAGCGGATTGGGCTTACTGGCAGGCGATGCGAGTGCATGGTCCATTTTGTTTCCTGAAAGCCCTGCATAAATATAAATTAAAAGTAAATCAAGGAACAAAATCATGAAGATCAAAAGCGTATCTGGCATTACTTGTTATGTGAAGAATTTAAACAAGACCGTCGCCTTCTATGAAGCCCTGGGCTTTGAACGCAAAAAAGAGGAAGTTGGTCACGCCACTCTCTACTCCAACTGGTTCTGGATCGACTTCCTACCCATCGGCAAAGAGGAACGTAAAGGCTACATCAAAGGTGCAGACGTGTCCAACAAAAGCAGCGGTATGTATGTCTATTTAAGCGTTGACGATGTGGATGCTTTTCACCAGGAACTGCTTGCAAAGGGTCTGAAACCCGCCACCAAGCCAGAGAATCAACCCTGGGGCAACCGCGAATTCATCCTACGCGACCCCGATGGCTATAACCTGGTGATCTTCAAAAGGAAATAAGTGGGAATTTGGTGATTTACCGCCAGGAGTCAATCTTTGGTCAATATGATTGACTCCTGTTTTAAGTCATATTGTCACAACTAACCATCCTGAGTACAATTGCGCCGCTATGTCAAATAAAGTCGCCATTGTCACAGATAGCACCTCCTATCTCCCCAAAGAGTGTATCGATCAATACCATATCTCCATCATCCCCCTAAGCGTGGTCTGGGGCGACCAAGTGCTGCTCGATGGAGTGGATGTCCAACCCGCAGAATATTATGAGCGGTTGTCCAAATCCAAGGTAATGCCCACCACATCTCAGGTCACTCCTGCCGCCATGCTAGGAACATTCCAGCCTTTGTTAGAGCAAGGCTATGATGTACTGAGTATTTTCATCTCATCCAAATTTTCCGGCACGATCCAATCTGCCATGCAAGCACGCGATATGCTGGATGGAGCCGCTTCACGCCTCGCTATTGTCGATTCACTTTCGACCACCATGGCAATGGGCTGGCCCGTGCTCACAGCGGCACGCGCTGCCCAGGCAGGAGAAAGTCTTTCCGAATGCCGGACGGTAGCAGAGAATGCCTGCAAGAACAGCGGCGTGTTGTTCGTAGTCGAAACCCTGGAATTCCTGCGCCGTGGCGGACGCATCGGCGGCGCATCCGCTTTACTAGGGACTGCGTTGAACATCAAGCCGGTGCTCGAAATGCGAGATGGACGCATCGAATCAGTGGAGAAGATCCGCACCAAACACAAGGCCATCCAGCGTATGCTTGACCTGGCGACAGAACGCATCAACGGTCGGACCCCGGTACGGGTCGCCGTTACCCACGCCAACGCCGAAGCGGACGCATCCTCCCTACTACAGCAAGCCAGCGATAGATTCAATCCTGTCGAAACAATCATCTCGCCACTCAGTCCCGTCATCGGTACCCACGCGGGACCGGGAACGGTGGCGCTAAACTTTATGGCTGGTAATTGAAACAGAAAATCGGAAGCGCAGGCTTCCGATTTTTATTTATTCCTTTAGCCAGAACAATTTGCTTTTCGCAAATTCAATTAATAAAAGAGACCAACAATCCGATCAGCGCTCCCCCAAAGATCAACCATGTAGAATTGACCTTGTATCGGAACAGCGCAACTGCTGATGCAGCGAAGATCAATAGTGTGGGAATATCGATCAGCGAAGCCTGACCAAGCTGGAACGTGACCGCTGCCATCAATCCAAGCGATGCAACAATAACGCCATCGAGCAGACTCCCTGCCCAGGGAGATTGTCGCAGTTTGGGAATAATGGGATTGCTGATGGCAACGAAGACAAACGATGCAAGAAAGATTCCGAGCGTGGCGAGCAACGCAGCAGGGACGCCGCCCAAGATATAACCGATGAAGGTGGCAGAGGTGAACAACGGTCCCGGTGTGATCTGCCCGATGGCAATGGCGTCAATGAGTTGCGCTTCGGTCAACCAGTGCAGTCGTTCGACAAAGTCCGCGCGTAGAAAGGCGATAAGAACATATCCGCTGCCGTAGAGGATGGCACCGATCTTGAAGAAGGTCAGGAACAGGGTGGATAAACTAAAGGTAACGGGAGCAAGCACAGGTGTGGATAGAAGCGGAATCAGAATGGCAGGAGTCACATTCTGTAAACGAGTCCAGTTGCGGATGAGCATCACCACAAATCCGCCCGCGAACATCAACAGGATCTCGTTCACGCCAAAGAAATAAAGGATGAGGCAGACGAGTCCGATGGTAACGGTCAAAACATCCTTGATGGCTTTGCGACCAAGTTCCCACAAGGCTTGCAGGATGATGGCGATCATCACTGGTTTGACGCCGTAGAGCAGCCATGCCGCTTGCGGAGTGGAGCCATACTGCACGTAGAACCACGCCAGTACAAGAACGATCAGCATGGCAGGGACAATGAAACCCAAGCCGCCCGCAATGAGACCCAACCAACCCGCGCGCTCGAACCCAATATGAATTGCCATCTCGGTCGAGTTAGGACCGGGGATCAGGTTGGTCGCACCGAGCAGGTCGAGAAAGGCTTCATCGGTCAGCCATTTGCGACGGCGGACAAATTCATCGCGGAACAAGCCAATGTGCGCGGCTGGACCGCCGAAGGCAGTGAAACCGAGTTTAAGAAAAGCAGTAAGGACTTCTAAAGCAGGATACATAAAGCCAATTGTACACGCTTCAATGTGTAGTTATAATCGCGCGCATGAACATTCCACAATATCTCGAACGGATCCAGTATCGCGGTCTGTTAGAAATGGATCACGGAACGCTACGCGACCTACAACTTGCGCACATGATGACAGTTCCCTTTGAGAATCTAGATATCGGTTTGAAGCGACCGATCAAGATCGATGAGGAATCCATATGGGAGAAACTCATCACTCAGCGGCGCGGCGGATTTTGTTATGAGTTGAATGGATTGTTTGCCTGGCTGTTGAAACATATCGGTTTTAATGTGACCTATCTCAATGCCCGCGTCTTTAACCGGGAAGGAAATTTGGGTATTGATTTTGATCATCTGGCATTATTGGTGCAGATCCCCGGTCAGTCTATTCGTTGGCTGGCAGATGTGGGCTTTGGCGATTCGTTCATGGAACCGCTGAACTTGGATGAGCACGGCGAACAGTCTCAGGGATTGCGCGCATACAAGTTGGAGCAAAGTGGCGATGGTTTTATCATTTGGCAAAAGAATTACGATAACACTTGGGAACGACATTATTTCTTCGATCTTCAGTCGCACAGATTTCCTGAAGAATACGAATCAGCTTGCCTGTATCACCAGACATCGCCTGCATCGTCCTTCACACGTGGAAGCATCATCAGCCGCGCCACACCGGATGGGCGCGTCTCGCTGGAAGATGGACGGTTGATCTTGACCGAAAATGGCAAGCGAAGCGAGAAACTTCTCAGCACTCAAGATGAATATCGTAATTTATTGAAAGAACACTTTGATTTGGTTTTACCTTAGGAGCATTCATGACATTAGAAAACTATCTTGCAGAAGCCGGCGCGCTTGCCGGGTTAACAGGTATTTTGGCAGGCTTTGCCATGTCGGCAGTCGTCCAATTGCTGACGGCGAACGATGGAAAAAAGATAACGACAGCCACTATTGTCGTCTTTGCAGCAGCATCGGTCATGTTCCTGTTCCCGTTGATCGTCTCTGTGCTTTCGTTTTCTGCCGCCACAGAATTGAACGCCATCCCATCTGATCTCGATGCACCCAATCAGATCGGTCTTCTGATCATGTTTGCAGCGATTTACGTATTTATCGCTGGTATCGCTCTCACTGGCTGGATACGCTCAAGGATCGCCGGCATACTCACGACCATCTTTGGATTGATTTCCATGTGCCTGATATCGTACGCACTGGATGCTGTGTTTAGCCTTTTCATTTGATAGACCTTTATGAATCAAAAAGACGCCTCAGCGTGAGGCGCCTTTTTGATTTGAGCAATTTATTTGATCTTGAACATCTGCAGCAATTTCATCGCCAGATTCAAGTCTCCGCCCAATTTGAGCTTGCCCTGCATGAAGGCTTGCATCCCGTCTAACTCGCCAGTGAACAACTTGACGTAGTCAGCGGAGTCGCAGGTCAGGGTCATGTTCGCTTTTTCGGCGGGAGCGCCTTGCGCAACAGCGACTTTCCCATCAGCGATCTTGGCGTTCCATTCACCAGCTTCGGCACCTGTGAACTTGAATGCGATAACGGCGTTGACGCCCTGTGCTTTTTCGGGAATGAACGCACCGGGCATTTTTTCCATGAGCTGTGTTACTGTGAGGGGCATTGTGTGGTCTCCTAGGTATTTTGTAGGGGCGGGGTCTCCCCGCCCAGTAATATTGTATCAATGCTGGGGGCGAGTGGACCTCGCCCCTACTCAACTAATTCTGCAAATTCTCAAAGATCGCCGCGGCGCCCATGCCGCCGCCGATGCACATGGTCACCATGCCATACTTCGATTTGCGGCGACCCATTTCGTAGATCAACTGCGTGGTCAGTTTCGAGCCCGTGCAACCCAGCGGATGTCCGAGAGCGATCGCGCCGCCATTGACGTTGACCTTGTCCTCATCGAGTTCCAGCGTACGCATGACCGCCAGCGACTGCGCGGCAAAGGCTTCGTTCAATTCTATCAGGTCAATATCGTTCATGGATAGACCCGCGACTTTTAACGCTTTCGGGATGGCTGCCACTGGACCGATTCCCATCAGTTCGGGCGGGACGCCTCCCACCGCAAAGGAAACGAATCTCGCCAGTGGAGTTAACCCAAGCTGACGCGCTTTCTCTTCGGACATGACCATCACCGCAGAGGCACCATCGGACATTTGAGAGGAATTGCCAGCGGTCACGGTGCCGCCTTCTTTGAAAGCAGCCCGCAGCTTGCCGAGTCCTTCCAAAGTCGAATCGCCGCGCGGACCTTCGTCACGTTTGACGGTGAACTTCTCGTTGACAGGTTTTTCATCCGCACCGAGTTCGGTCAGTTCCACATCGATAGGAACCAGTTCCGGGTCGAAGAGTCCGCTCTCGACAGCTTTCGCCGCTTTCTGGTTGCTCTTTAGCGCGAACGCATCCTGCTCTTCGCGGCTGATGCCATATTTGGCAGAGACGTTCTCGGCAGTGAGACCCATATTGGTGTAGTAATGCGGCAGATCCTGTGCAAAGTACGGATTGGGCGAGAACTTGTAGCCCATCATCGGCACCATCGACATCGACTCCACGCCGCCGCCGATGCCCACTTCGATGTCACCGGATTTGATTGCATACGCCACATGCGCAATGGACTGCACGCCAGACGAACAATAACGGTTGATAGTCTCCGCGGGAACCGTATCCGGCAGACCAGCGCGCAGTGCGATCATGCGGGCAACGTTCATGCCCTGCTCCCCTTCCGGGAAGGCACAACCGAAGACCACATCTTCGACCTGAGCGGGGTCAAGATTCGGCGTCCGCTTGAGGAGTTCTTGAATAACGGTAGCAGACATCTCGTCGGGACGAACCGTGGCAAGTCCTCCCTTTTTTGCTTTACCGACTGGAGTCCGAACAGCAGAGACAATTACAGCTTCTTTTGTCATAGTAAATTCCTTTTGTTACAAGTTGGAAAGTTTGCATGTTGGCAAGTTAACCTTCAAACCTGTCAACCTTCCAACTTGTCAACTTAGTTTCTAAGTGGCTTTCCCGTTTGCAAGATCGACCACATCCTCGCCTGCGACTTCTCTTCACCGCACAGCGACAAAAACGCTTCACGCTCGAGATCAAGGATGTATTGCTCGCTCACCCATTGCGGTTTGGTCAGGCAGCCACCCGCCATGACGTATGCCAGCTTGGTGGCAATGTGCGCATCGTATTCGGTGATGTAGTTGCCTTCCTTGAACGACCACGCACCGAGTTTCATCGCGCCATACATGTCGCGACCGGGTGCGTAGATCATCTCAGGTGCGGGCGGGCGATATCCAGACGCTGCCATGTGCAGGACTTCTTTCTTGGCTTCGGTCAGCAGATGATCGCGGTTGATCACGATGCGGTCGGTGGGCGTGAGGATCGCCATATCGCGCGCTTCATACGCGGATGTCGCCACCTTCGCCTGACCGATCTGCAGGAACGCGCGCTGAATGAAGGGGAAGGGTTCGGCGTTTTCTGTTTTCATCGGAGGGTTGATAATGCGGCGCATGAGCTCTTTTGTGCCCGCACCCGCCGGGATGACCCCTGCGCCCAACTCAACGAGACCAATATACGTTTCCGCCGCAGCGACCACGCGTGATGCATGCATGGTGATCTCGCATCCGCCGCCGAGAGCCAGTCCTGCCGGGGCAACGACGATTGGTTTCGGGAAGTAACGCATGCGCATGTTCATGCCTTGCAGTTTGCGCACCGCTTCATCGAGCGTATCCCACATGCCTTGCTGCGCGGCAACCACCACCATGAACAGGTTCGCACCGGCGCTGAAGTTATCCGCTTCACTGCCGACCACGAGACCATCGAAATCTTTTTCCACGCGCTCCAGCGCTTCGTTCGTAATGGCGAAGATATCATCATCGAGCGCATTCATCTTCGTGTGGAATTCCACCAGCGCCACGCCATCGCCAATGTCATACAGCGACGCGCCCGCATTCTCGCTGATGACCTTCTTCGTTCCCCGAAGGTTGCTCAGAATGACCATGTCCTCGGCGATTTTGAATTTCACATATTTCTTCTTCGCCACATCGTACACGCCGACCTTGTTCTTGCCTTTGTATTGGTAGAACGTCTCAAAACCTTCCTTGAGCATCGCATCCACCCATTTCGCAGCAGGATACCCGGCGGCTTTCATCTTCTTGACCGTCTCACGCACACCGAGCATATCCCACGTCTCGAACGGACCCGCCTCATGCATGAAGCCCCAGCGCACCGCGTCATCGATGGGCTTCATCGTATCCGCGACTTCGGGGATGATGGATGATGCGTACTGGAAACCCTGATAAGTTATCGCTTTGACAAGTTCGGATGCCTTATCAGGCGCCGCCGGTTCAATCATAAGCTTGAGCCTGTTTCCGAGACCCTCGACATCTTTCGCCGCCTTGACCGAGTCAAAGCGCGGCTTGGTTGGCGGGACATGCTCCAGCGTATTCAAATCCAGCGACCAGAATTCCTTTTTGCCGCCTTCTCCGCGGACTTCCTTGTAGAAGCCGGCTTTCGTCTTGTTGCCCAGCCACTTTCGTTCTAGAAGAGTTGAAATCAACTTGGCAGGTGCTTCGGCTTTGAGATATTCTTGTCCAAGCTTGTCATAGGGAATCAACGGTGCGAGATTTACGCTAACATGATTCCATATATCAACCCCCACGAGATCGATCAAGCGGAACGTAGCCGTCTTCGGTCGTCCGATCAATGGACCGGTGACCGCGTCCACTTCATCGACGGTGTAATCGTTCTTGAGGATGAAGTCCAATCCAAAGGCACCCGTGCCAAATGCCACGCGATTGCCGATGAAGTTGGGCGTGTCCTTGCACAACACGACACCCTTACCCAAACGATACTCGCCGAAGTGGCTCATGAACTCCACCACTTCTTTTGACGTATCTTTGGTGGAAATGATCTCCAGCAATTTCAGATAGCGCGGCGGATTGAAGAAATGCGTTCCCAGAAAATGCTTCTTGAATTCCTTCGAACGTCCCTCCGCGATCGCAGCCACCGGAATACCCGATGTGTTCGTGGAAACGATGGCGTGCGGCTTGCGGACTTCGTCAATGCGCGCCATCAAGTCCTGTTTGATCTTGAGGTTCTCGATGATAGCTTCGCAGATCCAGTCCGCTTCGGCGACAGCGCCAAAGTCATCTTCGAGATTGCCCAGCTTGAGGAACGTTTTCAACTCCGGAGACATCAGGTTGGCAGGTTTTGCCTTCAAACAAGCATCCCACCCCGCGTTGACGATCTTGTTGCGTGCGGCTTTATCGTCCGCGGGGGCACCGTTCGGGACAATATCCAACAGCGTGACAGGAACGCCCACATTGGCGAGATGCGCCGCGATGGCAGCGCCCATTGTCCCTGAGCCGATCACGACGGCTTTGTGAATTTGATAAGTCATGTATTATTCCTCCGTAGGGGCACGATATATCGTGCCCCTACCAGAATCATTATCTCAATTCGGAACCCGAATAACCCAATATCTGACGCGCCACCACGAGACGATTGATCTGCCCCGTCCCCTCATAAATGTCGGTGATCTTCGCGTCGCGGAACCATTTCTCGGCAAGGAACTCGCGGCTGTAACCAAGAGGTCCAAGGATCTCAACCACTTTCTGCGTGATCTTGGTGGTCACATCGCCCGCCTTGACCTTGCTCATAGATGACTCGAGCGCGTTTGATTTTTTGTTGTCCGCCATCCAGACCGCCTTGATAACCATCAGCCACGCGGACTTGAGCATGATCTCCATGTCGATAACATCGCGTTCGATGGAGGTCAGTTTTTGGCGCGGAAGTCCGTAGCGGATCTGGACTCCGTTCTCGGCAAGTTTCTCCTTCAGGAATTCGAGCGCGGCTCGTGCCACGCCGATGCCGGATGCCGCTACCAGAGGTCTCGTCGCATCGAACGTCGCCATCGCGCCTTTGAAGCCAGTGGTGGTCTTCTCCACGGTTGCGCTTCCGAGAATGTTGTCGTACGGCACACGTGCATCAACCAAAGAGATCGCCGCCGTGTCACTCACGCGGATGCCCATCTTGTGTTCGAGTTTGACGATCCGCACGCCGGGCGTACCCGACTCAACTACGAACGCCCGCATCCCAGCCCGCCCCGCAGATGGGTCAATGCTCGCCCAGACGACGATGAAGCCTTTGCCGAGTTGTTCGTATTCGGTGAATGCCTTGTCGCCGCTGGTGACGAAGATCTTCTCACCATTGATGACCCATTCATTGGTCTTTTCATCCAACAAGGCACGTGCACGAATGGCGGAGGTATCCGAGCCTGCACCAGCTTCGGTCATGCACATGGCGCCGACGGTGGGTTTTTCTTCCGAGAAGCGGGCAAGGAATTTCGCGCGCTGCTCCGGCGTCCCGGCGGCTTGAACCGCGGCAGCGCCGAGTCCGCCACCGGGAGTGATGAGGTACATCCCCACGTCGCCCCATGCCAGCATCTCAATCTGCGATGCCAGCAGTTGATAGCCGATGGGCGGGCGTTTTTCCTTTTGCTCGCCGCCATCGTGACCATTTCCATTTTCTTTTTCTTTGGGCACAAGGCTGCCGCCACCCATGGATTTCATAGCTGTGTGCATAAACTCCATGTAATCCCACGGGATCTCGTGCTCGTGCTCATCAAAGTAACGCGACTTCGAACGCATCATTTCTTCTGCAACAGTTTTCAACATGAACTGCATATTGACGATCGGTTTAGGGGCTTCAAATTCGATAGGCATGGTAACTCCTTAAGTACACAAGTAGACAAGTAAACACGTACACAGGTTTGGGTTTCGTTGTTTCCCTGTGTACTTGTATACCTGTTTACACAATAGCTAATCCCGTAAACATCGCAAACCCACGACCATTCCTCATCCACATCTCAACCGGATGCTCGCGGATATAGCCGTGCCCGCCCAGGACTTGCACAGCGCGGTCGGTGACCATCATCGCCATGTCGGCAGCTCCGGTAGCGGCGAGATAGGCTTCGGTGGAGGCATCTTCTTTGCCTTGATCGAGCTTCCATGCCGCTTCCCATGTCAGCAGGCGGCTGGCTTCGATCTCTGTCCGCATTTCGGCGAGCATGAAAGCGACCGCTTGTTTCTGGGCGATCTTCACGCCAAAGGCTTCGCGTTCCTTGGCATAGTTCTTGGCATATTCAAAGGCAGCATTCGCTACACCGATGGCAGCAGAAGCGGTGGCTAGCCTCATCGAAGCGAGGATCGGTTTAAAGTCGTGACCCGAAGCGCCGCCTAAGCGATTTGCGGCAGGGACTTTCACCGAGTTCTAGATGGACACGATACAGCGGAAGCGCGTTCAAGCTCATTAACTTTTCGCGTTCGTCGGAGACGGTCAAGCCTTCGGCGCCTTTGGGGATGATGAAGCCCTGCGTCTTGCCATCCAGATCAGCGTAGACGAGGATCGCTTCGGCATCCTGTGCGAATGGCACAAATGCCTTCTCACCGTTGAGAATGTAGTGGTCACCGCTGGCACTTGCCATGGTCTTCAAAGCTGTAGCATCGAAATCAAAGATGTATTCAATGAGTGCGGCAGTGTACGGACGCCATTCCCCTTCGATGACTTTGGGCAAATATTCCTGTTTCTGCTCTTCACTGCCAGCCAGCAGGATCGGCATGGCGAAGAGACTGGGCGTCAGCACCGCCAGCGAACCGGCAAGGTCGCCGAATGCCATCTCTTCCAGCGCGAGCACACCCGTGACGGCGCTGCGCTCGCCGAAACCGCCATACGCTTCCGGTACGGACGCTTGCAAGAAACCAAGCTCCCAACCCTTGCTGACCAGTTTCTTTGGCAGTTCCCTGCTCTCTTCCGCCTCACGCGCGGTGGCACGTAGATCATTGCTCGCATATTTTCCCACCGCATCGATCAGCATCTGTTGTTCTTCTGTCGGTTCAAATGAATACATGGGCTCTCCTTTTAGCATAAGTAGACAAGTACACAGGAAAACAGGTAGACATGCGTACCTGTTTACGTGTCTACCTGTATACCTTCCACATTTACCTTCTTTCGAAGCTCTTCCAGCAAAACACTCTCTTCATGCAAGCGACGATATTTGGCAGGTTTGCCTTGTTCCATTTCATCGGCGTTCGTGATCTCGATCATGCCATGCTCATAGAGATATTCGATGTAGGCACCGGTCTTCTCAATCATCAACAGACCGTTATACCCGGCAATTTCTCCGTAGACGGCGCGGCAGGTTTCGGCAATCGTCTGTGGTTTGGCAAGCGTTTCGACCGCTTTGCTCATGCGCCGGAGAATATTTCCCCGCGTTCAACTCGGTGTGTGGATGTAGATCAGTGATGACATCATCGTGTCCGTTGAAGATCATCTTCACATCACCGACCCAGTTCTCGAGACGGGACAACGACTCAAGATAATGATCAACGCCACTGTAGGGATTGATCGACTCCGGCGAAAGATGCGGGGTGACTCCTTCCACGACCATATCGCCGCAGAAGACGACATCGTCCAGCCGCATCGCTATGTGACCAGGGCAGTGTCCCGGCAAATGGATCAGATCCAAGCCGACAGCTTGATTCCTATAAATAAAATCCACGGGCGTGGACTGGTAGATAGCTTTCGTAAAACGGTAGATGTTGAGAAGTGTGTCGCGCTCTTCTTCAGCGAGTCCGGCTTCGGCTAGGAAAGATCCGAGTTGTTTACTGATGATGGCAAGTCGTGCCTCGTGATGCGCCACAGTTTGCACATCCAATTCGTGGACTCCGATCTTCGCATCTGTAATGGAACGCAGTTTTGAAAGTCCGCCGAAATGGTCAATGTGGGCGTGCGTGATGAGAATATAAGTGAGGTCTGTGGGTTGAAATCCGGCTTGTATCAATCCCGCGATCAGGTTGTTATGAGACGATTCCGTTCCGGAGCCGCAATCGATCAGGATACGCTCGTTCCCTTTTTGAACGAGATAGGCATACACCCAAAAATTGGGAAAGGCTTCTGCCGGAATGCGATAGATCTTCGCACCGCTGGATGTTTCAAAAGCTGCAAAGGAACCTTTGGAACTCATTTGAGCAACCCATTCAACATCATGGTCGCGTACTGATCGGCGATCTCTTCAATGGTGAGAGCGCCACCTGGATTGAACCATGTCATCGTCCAGTTCATAAGACCGAGCAAGGCGCGGGCGGTGAGAGCCGGGTCATCACATTGGAAGACTCTGGCTTTCACGCCGTCTGTGATGACGTCCTTCCACAATTGTTCGAACTTATCACGGTTAGGCACGTGACGTGCATGTTGCTTGCGTTCGAGCGAACGGTGCTCGAAGAGGAGCACCGCGGCAAGATCTTGATTCTCAACAAGGATCTTCAAATATTCGTGCATCATGGAGCGGAGTTTTTTATCAGCGGGAATATCCAACTCTTTGATCGCGCAAATGCGCTCGAGCAAAAGCTCAAGCGCGCGGTCAAGAATCAATAATAAGATTTCCTGTTTGGAAGTAACGTGGTGATAGAGACTTGCCTTTTGCAGGTTTACTGCCTCAGCAATATCCGCCATGGAGGCGCCATGGAATCCCTTTTGGCGAAATACTTGTGCAGCCGCTTCGAGAATATCTTCTCTGGTCATAGGTGCTCCCTACCGAACGGTCGGTTGTGCTGGTATAATACTGGACGTGCCGTGGGATGTCAAGGTTGGGTACAATGGAGATGAGAAAAGACTTACACTGAGGAGAGAACCACGTGAAATACTTCGTTACAGGTGCAACAGGATTTGTTGGCGGTGTTTTGGCAAGACAGCTACGCGCAGCAGGGCACGAAGTCAACGCTTCTGTTCGAAGCCCCGAAAAGGTGAACGAACTACAAGCCATTGGGGTGAAATTGTTCAAAGGCGATGTGACTGACAAAGAGTCCATGCGCGAGGCAATGATAGGCGTGGACGGCGTCTTTCATGTGGCAGGCTGGTATAAGGTTGGCACGCGCGATAAAAGCGGCGGAGAAAAAGTCAATGTGCAGGGCACACGCAATGTTCTTGAATTAATGCAGGAATTGAAGATCCCCAAGGGTGTTTACACAAGCACGCTGGCGATCAACTCAGATACTCACGGTCAGCTCGTGGATGAGACCTATCATTTCCATGGTGATCATCTCAGCGAATATGACCGTACCAAAGCCGAAGCGCACGAGATCGCGGAGAAATTCATCGCCAAGGGACTCCCCCTTGTGATCGTCCAGCCTGGAGCAATCTACGGACCTGGCGATACATCCACCATTCGAACGAACATCATCAGCCTCTTAAAGGGACAGCTGCCCATGCTGCCTGCTCGGACCGAACTCTGCTGGGCACATGTGGACGATATCGCGCAGGGACATATTCTGGCAATGGAAAAAGGCAAAGTCGGCGAATCCTACATAATTGCCGGAGAACCCAAGAAAGTATCAGATGTCTTCCGACTGGCAGCGCAAATCGCCGGAAAGCGGCGCCCGATGATCGTGCCTTATCAAATGATGAAGGTATTGTCCGTTCTGATGCGACCATTCGATTGGTTCCTTCCGGAAACCTATACGTCGGAAGGGCTTCGTATCATCTCAGGCGTTACCTACATTGGCGATAATAGCAAGGCTAAGCGTGAATTAGGGTATTCCCCACGCCCGTTAGCGGAGGGATGGGAGGAAACCCTACGCCATGAGATGCAGCTTTTAGGGATGTTATAACTAGAAATTAATATTTAAGATGCTATAATAAAAACATGGCAATTGAACTTTCCAACCCCGAATTTGCCGAGCAACAACCTACCCCTGAGGAACTTCGCGAGCAAAGTGAACGCGAAAAAGAAATGAAACGCACCATGACGATCATAACGATCGTCGGTGTCGTTATTCTGGTCGCACTTATAGCAGGAATTATTTACCTGCTTCTTCCCAGCACATCCGGTGAATGGGTTGGAAAGTTGCGTGACGTATTTATCATTGTCGTGGCGCTCGAATCGTTCGTCATCGGCGCAGCATTGGTTGTATTGGTCGTGCAGCTTGCCAGTCTTATCAATCTCTTGCAGAATGAGGTGCGCCCGATCCTCAAAGCGACCACCGATACCGTCAACAATCTGCGTGGTACCGCTGAATTTCTGGGTGAGAACGTGGTCGAACCTGTCATCAAGCTTAATGGCTATCTGGCAGGTTTATATCGTATGTTAGAATTAATGGGCATCAAGAAAAAGTAATTTGTTGTTTGTCACCCTGAGGGAGCGTTCGCTGCGACCGAAGGGTCTCTACCATAAGTAGAGATTTTTCGCTTCGCTCAGAATGACATCCCTTTTGTGAAAATATAAAGAACCATTCCCAAGGAGGCTACTATGTCTGAACGTGATGAATTTGGCGCCTTTCTCGTAGGCTTTATTGTCGGTGGGCTCACCGGAGCGGTCGTTGCTCTGTTGTTTGCTCCCCAATCCGGCGAAGAGACCCGCGCCCTGATCAAAGATAAATCCATTGAACTACGCGATAAAGCCCAGCAGACCACTGAAGAAGCGCTTGCCCAGGCAGAACGTGTTGCCCAGGAAGCTCGCGCCCGCGCCGATGAACTTGCCAAGCAGGTCAAGGAACGTGGTACCGAAGTCTACAGCACCGCCCGCGAACGCGGACAAGCCATCTACGAAGATGTGCGCGAACGCAGCAAGAGCGCTGTTGACTCGATTTCGCAAGAGCACCAAAAAGAACGATACTGGTGATGAGTTTACCGCTGCCTAAACGGTCAGCAAGCAAAACCATTATCTATTAGCGGGTAATGCTCGTATCGCCAGGGACACAAAGAACACAAAGGAATTAGGTTTCCTTTTTCCTTTGTTGTTTTTGTGTCCTTTGCATTTAACAAATGAGAACCTTCCTGCGTTTTTTCTTTCGACTGCTCTACCATCCCTTCGCCTTCACCTATGATCTGGTCTCGGCAACCGTTTCCTTCGGCAGGTGGAAAGACTGGATCGTGGAAGTGCTCCCGTTCATCGCAGGGACTCGCGTTCTCGAGCTTGGTCACGGACCCGGTCACTTGCAGCGCATCCTTCTCAGCCGGAAGCTAGTCGCCGTTGGTTTAGATGAATCCAAGCAAATGGGACGCCTCGCAAAACGCAACAGCGACGGCGCCGCCCGTCTCACCCGCGGACTGGCGCAACAGCTCCCTTTTGCCAGCGCATCCTTCGACACGATCATCGCCACCTTCCCCACTGAGTATTTTGCTGACCCGCAAACGCTATCAGAGGTGAAGCGCTGTTTGGATACCGGAGGCAGGTTCATCGTCCTGCCCGCTGCGATGCCGAAGAATCGCTTCCTGAGCTGGCTGTTCAAAGTTACAGAGCAGGCACCGACAGAGGCGCTGAGAATCGTCCAACAACGATTGGAAGAACCATTTCTCAAAGCAGATTTCCACGTTGAAACGCACGTGCTTGATTTACAATCAGGCAGACTCATCATTATTGTCGCAACACCAAAATCGGGACAAGGATAACAGACGGAAGATTCCATACATATCAAAAAAACTCCGTTCCATCCGCGCAATCCGTGTCCCACAAAGGATTATCAATGCTCAAAAAACTACGTGAACCCGTCAACAGCCTCACCCATTGGGTCGGCGCCGCCCTGGCGCTGATCGGCTTGATCGTTCTGCTCATCGTCAGTTGGAGCAAGCCCGCCAAGATCATCTCGCTGACCATTTACGGACTCAGCCTGATCGGCATGTTCTCTGCCAGCGCCACCTATCACATGGTGCAGGTCAAAGATAACGTGCTCAAAATCTTCCGCAAGATCGACCATTCTGCCATCTTCCTGCTTATCGCAGGGACATACACCCCGTTCTGCGTCAACGCCTTCGAAGGTTTCTGGAAGTGGGGCATGTTGAGCATCATCTGGTCGCTGGCGGTCATTGGCATTATCGTCAAAGTGTTTTACATCGGCGCGCCGCGCTGGCTGAACACGGGCATTTATCTCATCATGGGCTGGCTGTGTGTCGGTGCGGTGGGACAAATGCTCGTCACATTACCGGTCTGGGTCACGGTCTGGCTCATTACGGGCGGAGTTATCTACAGCGTAGGTGCGATCGTCTACGCCACCAAGATCTTCGACTTCAAACCCGGTGTCTTCGGTTTTCACGAGATGTGGCATATTTTCGTCATGCTCGCCGCCGCGGCACACTTTATTGCCGTGCTGGGAGTGGCATTATAGCCATCATAGCTTTCCGCAGTCTGAGAGACTTCGGAAAGCTATGAAAAAACTGTTAAATGAAGTGGAACGAGGAATTTATCCAAGCAAGTATTTATAAGACCTGACAGGTTTTATCGAGTAATGAGTTGATCTCAACTCGTGCATGAACAACGGCTCGATGCAGTTCTATGGAAACCTGTCAGGTCTGAAATTATTTCAATATCTGAAACAAATTACTGTAATCATCCGTCCACAATTTGATATTTGTAGAATACCCACTTAAGTCCACAGTATGTTCCTGAATGGCAGGGATATTCAACAACGCCTGGTCATGAGCCAACAAAATCCAGTGGGAGGCGTAGCCGCCGTGGGCGTCACCGGGGTAATTGACGCGCACCATACTCAAGCCGTATTCTTTTGCCAATTGCCAGAAGACGGGCTGCAGGTCGAGATGCAAATTGGTGATATGGGCGGCGATGATGCCATCGGGGGCGAGATGTTGTAGGTAGAGAGCAAAGGCTTCTTTTGTCACTAAATGGACGGGGATCGAGTCACTGCTGAACGTATCCAACACCAGCACATCGAAATTCTGTTTTTCTTCGTGGGCAAGTTCCTGTTCGAGTGAAATGCGTGCATCGCCGGGAATCATCGTGATATCTGCCTTGCTGTCACTGACGAACGAGAAGTAACCTCCCTGCCCGGATGCCAGGTCAATGACCGCCGGGTTGATCTCGTATAAGCGATATATATCAGCAGGCTGACCATACGTTGCCAGAGTCCCGGCACCTACACCGAGCATACCCACACGCAATCCATGCCCATAGCGTGGATGGTTCAAGATCGCCAGCCCCGCGCCGCCATCCTGCACATAATATGTCGTGGGCAAGTCGCGCCATTCGGGGGAAATAAATTCCAGTCCATGCACGGTAATGCCATGCGCCATGAGGTAGGCGGACTGAGGCGGCTCCCCACCATATCCATGCGCACGCGGATGACACCGTAGAAGTTCCGCTTGGAGAACAGCGCGCCGGAAAAGAACGTGCCGAGCAAAGACAGCATCACGGTCACCAGGAGAAAAGTAACATACGCAAAATGCGCACGAGCGCGGACGTTCGTGTTGTTACGCAGGATCGTGAGCAAAACCGCGCTCGCCATTGCCCAGCCGACAAAGAATTCCCAGTAGCCGCTGAAGATAAGCGGTGCGATCAGGCTGACGAAGATTCCACCAATGGACACCATCAAATAGAACGTAGTCAAATGCTCAGCAGGCGGATGCAAACGATATAACTCTCCGTGGCATAACATACAGGCGCTGAACAACAGCAGGCAGTACGCCAATATTTGCCAGTACACATGCAACGAAGTAGCGTTGAGCATCACGAACAATGTCAGAGCGCTGGAGAGGATGAACAATGCTGAATAAGCTTTGCGGTGATAACCACGTTCCCCTGAAAAGGTCAGGATGAATGATAGCAAGTACAGCGTAAGCGGCACGATCCACAGGAAAGGGATCACAGCTACTTCCTGTGATATTTGGTTCGTGACCGATAAAAGAAATAGTGAGGCGGTCGCGCTGAGGGCGATCCACAAGGTGAACAAGGAGAAGGATGGGCGCTCCGCTGATCTAATGGATTCAATCTCCGGCGTAGTCTGAACCGAGGAACGTCCGCTTCGCACTCCAACCCAGCCTGCCACAATTCCGAATAGAAAAAAGCCTCCCGCCCATGCCCATCCCTGCCAACGCAGCGACAGATTCGGCTCCACAAAAATGGGATAGGTAAGCAACCCAAATAATGACCCAACATTTGATAAAGAATATAACCTTGCATAGGATCGGTTTGGATATATCTGGCTGAACCACGCTTGCATGAGCGGACCATTCGAAGCAAGGATGAAATAGGGCAAGCCAACAGAGATAATGAGCAATTTAAAAATATCCAGGATCGGTGAATGCACATCCACAGGTTTCAAGCTGGCAGCCGGTGTAATGGGTGATGTCCAAAAGAAGGAAAGGAAAAGCAGCAGGACGACAGATAAAATGATCAATGCAAGATGAATGCGCGGTTGTTGTCTCTGTTAACACGCCCGATCAGCCAATACGCGTACGCATATCCCCCGGTAAGCAGTACTTGAAAAAACAACATCACCGTAGACCATACGGCAGGGGTTCCGCCAAACCAGGGCAGAATGAATTTACCGATCATGGGCTGGATTTGAAATAGGAGAAAAGCAAAGAGGAAAATGCTGATGGCAAAGAGGAACATAGGTCACCGTTGGATATTCTCCATTTTACAGCATGGCTTGATTCCATGTACAATATCGCACAAGCACAAATTGCCATCTCCTTTTCTAAGGGCCAATTTGTCGTGACAAAACCCGCGGGAGATTCATTCCCATTTCAATGAGGCTTCATCGTGAACAACATTCAAGAAACCCTGCTTTTTCCTGTTCGTGACGCGGAAGCGCGCAAACATTTTTTCGTTGCCTGCCTGGTCATGCTGGCAGCATTTTTTATTCCCATCCTGCCTACATTCATTCTGATGGGCTATGGCGTGAAGGTCATGCGCCAGATCATTGACGAGCGTAAAGATCCATCCATGCCTGCCTGGCAAGGCATCGATTGGGCAGAAACTTTCATCGATGGGATCAAGTTATACGGTGTGCAATTGGTTCTCATGCTTCCATTGATGATCCTGATGGGTTGTGGTTTTCTCTCCTTCTTTGGCGGGTCAGTGGGCATAAGCGCCCTGGCAGATGAGAATACGCGTTCTCTGGCATCTCTCGGAGTGATCTTCATGTTCATCGGCGTGGCGTTTTTCATGCTGTTCTCCGTGCTCTCCCTGCCTTATGGCATCCTTTTGAGCGCGCTTGCTCCCCATGTGGCGACCAAACGGACCTTTTCCTCTGGATTCGAATTCAAGGAATGGTTGCCCATCTTCCGCAAAGCGCTCGGACAGTTCCTGCTTGCCTATGCACTGACCTTTGTAGTTTCGTTTGCCTTCGTCATCGTGATGCAGATCGCTATGATCACGATCGTGTTGATGTGCATCGTACCGCTCATTATGATCCCTTATTCTGTGTATAGCCTATTGATGATGAACGCGCTGTTTGCTCAAGCGTATCTCGCCGGGCGGGATGCTCTGGAGGCAGAGACGCCGAAGGAAATTGTCGAGGCTGCATAAAAAAGAGCCCAAAGTCCGGAGACTTTGGGCTCCATAGGGACATTAAGCTCGTTTTTTTCTAAAGAAGATCGCCAGAAATAACCCTACAATAACTACGCCTGCAAGCACTGGAATCCACGGAAACGGGGATGTTTCAGGTGCCGCGGGAGTTTCCATCGCTTCGACAACAGGCATCGGTGTGACGGAGACACCAGGCGCATAGGTTGGCATCGGCGCCAGAAGCGGATCTTCATCTGTGCGTTGACCATCCTCTGCATCCTCGATGATTGCCATGCCCCACACCACAAAGGCGGGGCTTTCAATAACGTGGTCATCGGTCGTGGCTTGAAAGGTGTAATTACCTTCTTTCAGATCCACAGGTACGGTAACGATGTGAGAGAACACGCCTTCCACATCTGCTACAAATTCACCCAGCGGAACCGATACATCTGAGCCGATCAATTCCAGTGTGACCAACTCATCCATTTCAAAATCCGCGCCGCGCACTTCGATCACGCCACCAGGATTAACCCTCTCCACGCTGATCTCCAAGCGCGGCTCATCGCCATGTGCAAAAACAGGATGCACCATAAAAAATGCCATTAGAACGACCAAAATGCCCATGAAGGTTCTTCGAAGATACATTCGTTTATTTTCCACAAATTGAGATAGACATCGTCCCGCAGGTTTTGTCTGTGAACATGATCTCACCCAGGCAGCCTGCGGGACGTTTTACTCGGAAGCCCGGCAGGCTTTTCAAACTGCCGGGCTGCTTACTTTAAAAAGGTCAATTACGGTGACCCTACCGGACATGCATTACCAGTTGCCGGATTCGGGTCCACACACTTGATGCGTCCCTGAATGCTCGGGGTGATCGGGGAATGACCAGTAATGTAATCAGCCACTACCTGATCCATGATGTTCTGGGTCGTGGCACGTGCGAAGAAGTTGGGATATCCATCTCCGCCCGTAGACATGAAGTCATTCTCGGCGATTTTGTAGGTAGAGGCAGCTGTAAGATCGACGGCAGCGCCCGTGCACGTTCCATCAGAGGCTTGGCGCACTGCGCTGATCACGCGGCTTCCCACCGGCGCTTCGATGTTATAGCTGAAGCACAAACCGGAAACCTGCGGGAAGCGTCCATTCGCGCCAGGCATGGAGGAAACACCGTTCTCCAACATCGTCTTCAATTCCGCGCCATTGACGCTCAACGTCACAACAACGTTTCCAAAGGGCAGAACTGCCAGCACTTGTCCACGTGTGATCTGATACGGCGGAGGAGTAAAGGACGGGCAGAAGCCGGTCCCACCACCCGCAGGCGGACAGGTCAAGCGGTCACGCAAACCACCAGAATTGGTGATAGCAAACTCAACGCCGATCGAGCTATAGGAACTGCGCATGGCATCGGTCACAGTATCGCCAACCAACGACTCGCATAAGCGACCATCTGCGCGACCACAGACATCCGAGCGCAGAACTTCCACACTCGAGCTGCCGATGACCGTTCCAAGGATCGGTGTCAGTTGCGTGTTGAGGTCATTGATCTTTGCCTGAATGGCAGGATCGGGTGTCACGCCAATATCCCACGGTTTGTGGTAATCAGCGGTCTTGTAGACAACAGTCTTGGTACTGGAATCCAATACCAGGCGGACGCGGGTGAAGCGGGCGCCCTTGCTGAGATTCTCGGTGACAAGGATCCCGTTGGGGCGGGTCGTCAGGACCTGGAAGTTGGTGTGGTCACCGATGACCGTATCCACGCCGGTTAATTGATCTGCCAGATCGATCAGTGGACCGGTCGGGTTGGTCAGTGTACCAGCGACGGCGCCATCGTGACCGATCACGATAATGGTCTTGACACCCTTGCTGCGCAAACGATTGACCTCCGCCTGAACGCGGGCAAGTCTCGGGTCAACATGGAACGGGTCGAACGCGGTCGGAGACACGAGGGTTGGCGCATCTTCGTTGGTAAAGCCAACGAAACCAACCTTGCCGCCATCGAACGAGTCGAACACCACGGAGGGTTTCCACTCAGCAGGCGTTTTACCCCTGTTATCCACCACGTTCGCTGAAATGAACGGATAGTTCGCCAGCGGAATCAAGGTGTTGCGAAGATACGCTGATCCTTTGTCGAAGTTGTGATTGCCCAAACCATCAAGTTGGAAGCCCATCATGTTCATGATCTCAATGGTGGGGGTATCACCGAAGAACGCCGAGATCGGAGGCGTAGCGCCAACCGAATCTCCAGCTGCCATGGTGACGGAACCATTGGGCGCTTCTGCACGGTACCAATCAAACCAGGTCTTCAAGAAGGCAGAACCGCCAATGGCATAAGTCGGGTTGACCGCCGGAGCTGCAAGGTTATCGGCAGTTTCTGTTAACGGGACGAGTTGTCCGTGGTAGTCACTGATATCAAGGATGGTAATTTCCTTGTAGCGACCGCCGCCCTGGGTCAGTTCATACATAATGCGTCCGCGTGCATTCTGCGGACCGGGGACATTTATCAGGAATGCCAGCGTGGGAGCCAGATCGATCGCGCGCACATTCTGAACCGGGATATCACTGTGTACAATGCCGGGTCCTGCCGCAACAAAGGTTGCGTGCATGTTTATATTATGCGCCAGGTCCACCAGGTTCGGCAGATAGCCATGCTGACCAAAGAACTGCGAGAAGGCAATACGCGTTCCCGGAGTAGCAGCATCGAATTGATAGGGTGGTCGCAATACAACCACTACATCACCGCTGCGGCTCGGATGTAGAGAGTCGCTGCCATCCACATTGCGCAGTTCTTCCTTCTTCATGATCTTCAACACGACCTGCGCATTGGGGTTAGCGGGGTCGGTCAAATTCTGGAAGGCGGCAATGACCTGGTTACGAACCTGTTCGTAGGTAACACCAGACGGCAGAGTAGTATTGACATAGATCTGCGCAGTACCACCAGCCCAACAAGCCTTGGCTAAATTCGTGGTCGTTGCAGCGCGACAGTTGCTGGGCTGTTCAGGAGCCTGAATACCTGCATCAGACAAGATCTTGCCAGCATTGACCGCATACCACTGCGGTGCAAAACCATGATCGGAACCAGCAAAGACTGTGGCATTTGGCATGTAGGAACGCGCCAACGCCAGTTTCGCATCCGCTTCATGATAGGCGCTGCGCACATAGCCTTCACGAACAGCCGTCAGACCATCGGGTGTGCCGTTCCCTTCAAGATCATCGTAGTACGGATTCGGGTTGCCATCGATATCGGTGGGCGTATAGAGCGCCATGAATTGATGTTGGAACTCATCTGTTACTGGATAACCGACAAAGGCGACTTCTGTATCAGGTTGGAGAGTTCCAAGAATGAAATCAAGATAGGCATCTGCCGAAGCCTTTTCAAGATCGCGTCCCTGTTGGACGTACGTTTCTTCATCGATGATACGTGCTTCCAAGGGAGCAAAGTCAGCAGAGATAAAGGTCGGGAAGTTGTCGGCAAGATACTTCTCTAATTTATTCTCCCCTGCTCCACCGGCAGGCAGAGCATCGCAGGCGGCGGTCGCACAAGTGGCGATCACACGCTCGACAGAAGTGAAGTACAGTTTAAAGGAGGAAAGATCACCAGCCAGCGAGATGAGTTTCACGTAGAAACCAGCCGTCTGACCGGCACGGGCACCGATCAAACCATCTGCACCGCGCAGTTTGACCTCTTTGAAGTCACCGACAGCCAAATCCACGGCTGCCTGGCTTCCATCCTTCGCGGCACCACTGCGTACCAGAATGGCGTGATCGTAGGCAATCGTCCCATCCACAACACTATCGTAGAAATAGACATCGTAGGTACGGCTGGGATTCTGCGCTGCAAATGTTGTGGCAACCGATAAAGTTGTCTGCTGCGGCGGAGCTGCCGGGTCGCCTGCAGGGACATTGCTCCAACCTGCAGCGGGAGCGAACGCAGCTACCTGGTAGGAAATGCCAAAAGCCGCGGCACCAGCCTGCTCGGTCGGGTTGAGAGGCGCTGCCAGAACTCCGCGTGTCGAGAAGAAGCTGACGAAGTCCACAGTCGGTCCGATGATGCCCGCATTGGCACCGCCGACCCAGTCGATCTGCGCCACTTTCTTCCCAGCGCGTTCAGCCGCGGCGGCTAACGTGTCAGCCTGCAACGTTCCCAGGGCAGAGAAAGAAGTACGATTGTTAAAATTACTTTCCCCGGTGCGGTGGTACGTATTGTTTGTAGAACCGTGTTCACTGGGATATGTGCCGGTTGCCATGGTATACCACCCAACGCCAGTATTGGGTGGGAAGGCTTGCACCATTCCATTATCCCCACGCACACCTGCCGCCATAAGCGACGAATAGGTAGGCATTTCGCCTTCGCTTGCATATTTTTCCATCAGGTCAGGGCGCATCCCATCAGATGCAAAGAAAATGACCTTGCTCGCCAACGGTGTATTGGAAGGCGCTGAATCGGTTGCCGCGTATACACCAACCGGAGCCAGCACCAACGAAAGAATCAGCATCACCGAAAACAAACGAAGCAGAGGCACACCTTTCGGCACTCTGCTTCGTTGCAAGTACGAGAACTCACGCATAATACTCTCCTCTATAACTCTTGAACGGATAAGTAGACTCCACCACAGCACGGGCAAATGCGTGGTGATCTCCTCTGTAAGTTGGTATTTCGTTGCCCATTCCCACCGCCTTTCGTAATATTCGAACAAAAAGGACATCTAAACATCGAGCTTCTGCAACCGAAATTTATGACAAAGTTTATTCTAATCATCCGCTTAACAAGAGTCAACATCCATAGGCATGTTTTTTGCTATTAAAATGTTACAAGTTCTTTTTTAAAGGATTAACAATGCGCCCCCTTGAGATCATCATTCCGGTTACGCTCGCTACCTATCTTGTCTGGATTCACCCTCGCCCCTTCTTAATTCGCCTTCTCCCCGCACTGGCATTGCTTCTTTCCCTGATCCATTTTTGGGCGGAAGGCTATCGCTGGCAGATGATTCCACTCTACGTGCTCACCGCTATCCTTGGACTTTCAGCTCTGCTGAAAATTCAATCCCCAGCGGATTGGAAGCCTCTCGCCTCTTTTCTAAGCCTGATCCTGCTCGCCGCTTCGACAGCGCTGCCCGCCCTGCTGCCGGTCCCGGTAATTCCCACCCCAAGCGGACCCTACCAGGTCGGCACGCGCATCTACGAACTGACCGACCCCTCGCGCAAGGAGATCTATTCGGGAAAAGATGAAGCGCGCCGGTTCATGATCCAGATCTGGTACCCGTCCGAACCGTCTTCTTCCGATCAACGCGCTCCATGGATGTCGAATGCGCAGATCTTCGCACCTGCCATTGCTGAACACATCGGCATGCCATCCTTCTTTTTAGACCACCTGGCTTTGGTCAATATTCCTGCCTACAAAGACTCAAAGGTTGCTGCTTCAGAAACAACGTTCCCCATGATCCTTTTCTCGCATGGCTGGCAGGGATTCAATGCCCAGAATACCGGTCAAGCCTTGCAGCTTGCCAGCCATGGTTATATCGTCATCGGCGTTCAGCACACGTATGGAGCTGTTACAACTGTCTTTCCTGATGGAACAGTCGCCGAGAATAACCCCACGGCCCTACCACCTGACGACACACCTACTGACCAATATGAAACCACTGCACAAATTCTCGTCCACCAATGGGCTGGCGATCTGGGATATACATTGGATTTCATGAAAGCACAAAATGAAGATGCAGCCGGTCCCTTCTTCAGAAAACTGGATCTTTCACGCGTCGGTGTGTACGGGCACTCCACCGGCGGCGGCGCGGCGGTCGAATTTTGCGGCACCGATGTGCGCTGCACAGCTCTATTTGGGCAAGATCCTTTCATGCGACCTGTTTCCTATAAGGTTATTGACAACGGCGTGACACAACCCGCTTTCTTTATGTTCAGCCAACGCTGGCACGATGACCTGACCAGCCGCAACAATGAGCTCTTCGACAAGTTCTATCCACGCGTAACGAAGGCGCTGGGTGCGGTGTTTATTGAAGGCACGGCTCATTATGATTTCACCGATATTCCCCTGCTCTCTCCGCTGGCATCCAAGCTGGGGTTGAAAGGTCCCATCAACGGCAAACTGGTCACCGCGATCAATGATGATTATCTGTTACACTTCTTCGATGCAACGCTGAAAAATGACTCGACAAGCTTTTTTGAAGGACCAAGTCCATACTCTGAAGTACAACCAAGGAAATAACGTTCATGAAGTTCAACAAACGCAGATCGTCCAACATCTTTCTTATTCTGGGGATCGTTTTTCTTGCCATCGGTATCGCTACAAACAACACATCCTTCTCCTGGGCGGCTGTCGTCTTCGTTCTGCTCTCATTGGTATTGGGTGGTCGCTGGATGAGACGTAGGAGAAAATAGATATTCCAGAACGAAGCATAGCTTTCTACACTATTCATTATCCGCGAAATCACATTTTAGAGTTGGAGGAAACAATGGAACCCAAACCTGCAATAGATCCCGCCCTTGTACACGAATTTGTCGGCAATGCTCACGGGGATCTGAACCGCGTCAAGGAATTGCTTGCGCAAGAGCCGCAACTCATCCATGCCGCCTGGGATTGGGGCGGAGGCGATTTTGAAACCGGGCTGGGAGCCGCCTCTCACATGGGGCGAAAAGATATCGCTGAGTTCCTGCTTGAGAACGGCGCACGATTCGATCTCTTCGCCGCCGCCATGCTCGGGAAACTGGATATCGTCCGAGCTGCGCTGACCGCCTATCCAAAAGCCATCCAAACGCTTGGACCGCACGGCATCCCTTTGATCGCCCACGCTCAAGCGGGTGAAGATGGTGCAAAAGAGGTTCTGGAGTATTTGCAGTTGCTCTTGAAGTAAGGATACAACCCAGATCTTCCATACCCGGTCTTTTCTTTTTTTTCCAGAGTGATACACTATTAATGAACTGAAGATGTGAGCATTAATATCACCTCCAAGGAGCCAATCATGAAACCCCTCATCCGTATTCTGGCTAGAGTAGTCCTGTTCCTACTTCTTGCTGGAACTCACATCCTGCCTGTAAAAGCCAATTTCGATCATCAGGAATTGACCGCCAACCCTGAAGCAGAAAAGTATATCAAGGCAGAGTTGTTGAAGGATGGCAGCGTTGATCTTATAGAGGCTTTTCCCGTTGCCACCCAGCGCGTGGTGCGCGGTGCGTTTATTGTATCGCTATGGAAAGATCCCGAATTGCAGAATATTCCGTTTTTCAAAATATACAACACAACCATCCTTGGAGAAATCCAGGCAGAAGGGATATCCATCCCTTATAACGTGGAATTCTGGGAGTGTACTTTTGAAGGTCGTATTGAGATGGCGCGCGCTCATGTGCAATCGTTCAATATGTACAATTCTGTGGTGACGGGCACGGTCCGCATGGGACGTCTGGAAGCTGCTGGCGATCTGGCTCTATACAATACTACGTACCAAAGTGCAGTGGGGCTTTTTTCAGCAAATATCGGGGGGAGTCTGCTGGCAAAAGATTTGGAATTTAATGGCACAGAAGCCGACTCGCGCGATACAGCTCCCTTCGAACTTTGGAAAGTACACGTTGCTCAAACCACCGAATTCACAAATGCACTTATCAAAGGTGTCGCCAAACTGGATGACGCAAAATTCGACGTGGATGCACGCTTCGACCATGTTACTTTTGAAAAGGCAGCAACGTTCACCAATCTTGCTGTCGGTAACCTGGCTGATTTTCAATACACAACGTTTGGAGATAATGTCGATTTTTCAAGCAGTATTCTGCAACGCGATGCCAAATTCACTGGAGCAGCCTTCCAGGGTAATGCCATTTTCGATTTCATTTCTGTGGATCGATTTTTTGATTTCGATCAGGCGAAACTGGCAAAGGATTTTTCCTTCCAATACTCGACTATTGGTTGGCCCTATTTTGCGAGCACCGAGTTTAACGGGACGGTCGATTTCGAGGGCGTGCAAGCCAGCAATGAGTTCGATTTTTCAAACGCTTCGTACAAATCCCAAGCCAGCCCATTTTCTGTCACACTTGCCAAGATCGATGGTGCGGTCAAGTTCGAGAACTTTTCCGCGCCATCTGGTTTAAGCCTGGAAAATAACCAATTTGGCGATCTGGCGATCTCAGGCAAAGACGATGAGAGTTTTGCTTTTATCAGTCTTTCTTCTTCAAAAGTAGATGGGGATATGACTCTGGAGAATATCAATACCAGCAAATTCCTTGCAGAAGGGCTGAGTGTCAGTAATTCGACCACGTTTAAACATGTAAACATTACTAATACCATGGATATGAGTAATGCCAGTATTGGCTTTTTCAAGATGGATGATCTGTTTCTCTGGCCCAAAGATCCAGATTCCTTTAATTTGCGAGGCATGACCTATACCGATATTGGCTTGGTCGATCACGAACTAACAGATGCCACCTGGGACGTGTTATTAAAGATGGTCGAACAATCCGCTTACAGTCCAGAGGCATATCACACCCTTGCCCAATTTCTGACAGAGAAAGGGCAACCGGAATGGGCAGCCGAGGTGGAATTGACTCGTAAGCTACGCGAGCGAGATAAAATTTTGACTCCCTGGAGTGGAGCCTGGGTGTGGTCCTGGTTCTTGTATATTTTTTCGGGCTACGGTCAACGCCCGGTGTTCGCTTTTATTTGGAGTTTTCTCGTGATCGCGGTTGGGGCAATCGTCTTTCGCCGTGAGGAAGATATGGTAATTCTCGATACAAGCGATGCCAAACCAGCCTATAGTCCTGTTCTGTACAGCTTTGCCCTTTTCCTCCCTTACATTGACCTGGGTATCGCCAGCAAATGGGACCCGAAACCTAACCGACGATTCGCAGGGACATACAAACATGTTCATCGCTTGATGGGATGGGTGTTGATGCCCATCGCACTGTTGGCATTTGGTGGAATTCTTGGGTAAGCTACTTGGACTTAGAAAAGGAAATAAAAACTACCCGCAGGTATCTGCGGGTAGTTTTTATATTTCACAATTCATCCCCACTACGATCGTACAAGCATCGCTTTACTTTACCTTGAAAGTCACCGATTTCGTAGCAGTGTTTCCTGCCACATCAACAGCGGTCACAGTCAATGTGTGGGTGCCGCGAGAAAGTGACGACAAATTGATGCGCTGGAAGTCCCTTACCGGTGAACCATCCAGAGTGGCAGCGACTTCATCGACGCCCGTGATCGAATCGGTAACCATAAAGTCAACGAACAGATGATCGTGGTGACCATACGTCATTGGTCTTGGTGAAAGGATAACGATCATTGGCGGCGTAGAATCGGGAAGGTGTGCAACCAAGAACTGTGCATCGGCTATAAGCGCCTTAGCATATTCTTTATCGATGTGCCTCCCGCTCTGTGCATGCACCTCGAACATGAACGCCTTCAGCAGCGTGCTGGTCATCTCAGCCTTGTCTGTCCTTGCGGCCAGGCGCAGTTTGCTCATCAGACTGTTATACACGCCCTTATTATCGATCTTCCCATCCTGATACAGGCGCGTCACACCAGTGATCAAGTTATCGAGACTGGTATTAACTTGGAAGGTCACAGACTGCGTGGATGTGTTTCCAGCCTTATCGACAGAGTTTACGGTCAAGATATGGGAGCCAAGACCCAGCGTGTAAAGATCGATCATTTGTCCATCAACCACTGTCACGCCATCGAGATCCGCTGAGACCGTCTTCACGCCAGCGGGAGCATCCACAGCTTCGAAATCAAGCGCCAGCACATCAGAATGCATATAGGTAGTGGCGGTCGGCATGTTGACCGTGATCACAGGACCAGCCGTATCGGTGATGAAGCTGAGCCTGCCTTCTACTGCCGGAGAAATCGTTCCTTTGGCAGCGACATAGTCGATCACTGCATCACGAACATAGTATTGCGTATCGTTCACGATCTGATTAAGCGGCCACAGGCTGACGCCACCATCGTTGAAGTTGCAGGAACCAGCTGCAAGATAATTGACCGTGGAAACACGGTAGTAGGTGGCTGCATCGGCAAAGTCAATTTCTTTTCCGCCGATCATCAACGAGACAACGTTATTCCCACTTGGCAATGCAGGATATAGGTCGTTGTACACGATCTGATTGCCAAAGTTTGTATCGATCATACAAGTGGTGTAGTAAGAGTAGCCTCCGTACCCTGGAACGTACTTATAGTAATAGTAGTTACGATAGGCGCGTTCAAGGACAGCCTTGAGCTGCGGACCATTCATCTCCATCACCACGAGCGAATTCTCATAGGGCATGAGCGTGAACATGTTCGCCACGGTCAAGGTTTGCGGAGCAGCAACGGTCGCGGTGGGGAACATCAAGTCATTCGGTGAGGAAGGACGTGTCATAGCTCCAGAGAGATGGAAGTCTGGAGTAATTCCATGGGAGCTCAATTCGTATATGGACGCATCTGCCTGCAGATTAGCGGCATTGGTTTCTGCCACATAAGCGCTGCGGGTATCGATCGGCGCTGTGGTCTGCCCAAGGACCTTGCTGTTATAGACACTTAATTGAGCAACATACGGGTCAATGATCGCCTTGGTAGTGGCATCCTCTGTGGTACCGGTTGTAACCGTCAGGTAACGACCCGTCTGAGTAATCACCTCATATCCACCACCTGCCTTCGGGCGTAAGCCAAGGACGACCTCACCCAATGTATTGTTGTAGCGATACGCCTGACCGATAATGACAGGTTTGTCGTTCGCGTCAGCAACGATCGATGGCAGGTATTTGTAGTCGCCATATCCAGTAGCAGGATTGGTATGACTGTGAGATCCGATAATGGCATCCAGACCAGTAACTGTCTTCGCCATATTCGTATCCACATTCTTGTCGACTTCAACGCTCTTCGGGTCTTCTGTGAAACCAATATGGGTTAGCGCAATTACTACATCATTCCCGACGTTCAACTGATCGGAAAGTTCTTGCGCCTTTGCCAGCGGATCACTGAAGGTCAAGCCTGGAATATTGCTGGGCAGTTCATAATTCGGAACGCGATGGTTGGTGATGCCCATGATGGCGACTTTGATCGCCTCTGAACCCAGAGTCTTCTTAATGTACGGCTCAACACCAACCTGGGCAAGTCCATACGAACCAGAATCAGCAACATTAGCGCCTAAGATCGGGAATGTAGCTTGCTCCAGTGTTTTGAAGATCTCACTGCCGAAGTTGAATTCGTGGTTGCCCAGGTCTACGGCATCGTAATTCATCGTATTAAAGGCTGCGATGAGCGGATTGATCTTCAAGTTATCGGGCAGGGGTGTGCCATCGGCGGCATATCCCAAACCAGCGGACTTGAAGTAGTACATCATCGCGTCGCCCTGAATATTATCGCCACCGCTAAGCAGGAGCGTATGATCAGGGTTATGAAGTCTTTCCTGCTTGATCAACGTAGCAAGCTGGGTATATCCAACATAGGTGCCCTTCACCAGGTTGCCGTGTGAATTGTTGTGATGCAGGATGGTCAACGGGACAATTTCACCCGGATCGTACACAAAGTCACCGTCTCCATCCATCGCAATGCGTCCATCCAAGGTCCCATCACCGTTCGGACCCATGTACGGATTTGCCTCAGTGAAATTTGCACTCACATACGCATTGACAGCGTTGAGCATATCGCCCCAGTACGTAATGTTCTTCATGTACTTGAAGGCGTTATATCCATCACCACCCGCTGGAGCCAGGAATTCATTCGTGCCTACGCTATAGGTCTTCTTCAGATCCAACGGTTCATAGAGTCCGGTGGTCTTGTTCAAGACCTGCACATCGTAAGCGCCCCAGGCATACAAATATGGCGAAGTAGGTGTTGCCGGAGGATTGGTGAAATCCTTGTAGGCAAAGTATTTGTATTTAAGACCCGCAGGCTGGATCATGCCCGCTACATTCGGAGCATAGTTGATCACTTCCAGGATCTGTGCACCGGTCATCGTTCCCACTGCGGTGGCATTGCCGAATGGCAGGATAGTGAACATATGACCATAGTTCAACAGGGCAGGTGCATGGGTGCCAGTCACACAGCCAGTGCTTGCCCAGCCGGTACCATTCCAACACCAGTCAGTGCGGATACCGCCGGCATTGTTGAAGAACAGGTCAACATCGTTGGTGGGTTCTGTATCGGTGTTGAGGTATTTATAGATGGCATCGTCAATGAACGCAGCCATCATATTATCTGTGGTGTTACTGCGACCCAGGTCAACAGCGGAGTACCCCACAGGCTGATTAACAATCGCCAAATAATTGGGATCCGTTGCATAGCTGGTCACGAGCGCATCGAGAGTTGGGTCCTTTGCCACAGTATTGATCGGGTTAAATCTCGACCACACGATCGATACAGCACCCGTCGAAGTAACGGTGATATCTGCACGACCAACGGTACGTCCGTTATAGTAGGATTGCGCAATCGTTGTCGTACCAACTACGGTGGCGGCAGAAAGATTCGAGTGACTATGTCCGCCCAGGATGAGGTTGACGGGCTTTCCAGCCGTGTTCAACTTGGCAGCCAATGTTTGGTCACCGTATACAGGAATGCCGTATCCATAACCACCGTCTGCGTATCCAAGGTGGCTCAGCACCACGATCACATCTGCCTGAGCCTTCATCGCATCGTAATAGTGCAAAATAGATTCAGCCGGATCTTTGAAGCACAAACCAGCCGTAGCCGTAGAAACGGTGATAGTGGGAGTTTCGGTGGTCGTCACGCCAATGAAAGCCACCTTAACCGTATTGGGCGCAGTGCCCACTGTCAACACTTCAAAGGGATTGTCGGCAAAATCTGGTTTCGTCCACCCTGCTGTAGCACAGTTGCCAGTATCGTTTACAACGATATTCGCCGTAACATAAGGATAGAGCGCTTCATCCGTTCGGTTCTTGAGATTTACCTGCCCCCAATCAAACTCGTGGTTACCAAAGGTTGCCACGTTATATCCTAGTGCATTGTATGCAGCAATCGTTGCTTTGCCTTTGCCAGTGGGAGTACCGTCGCCCAAATTCGAAAGCAAACTGCCTTGCATTTCATCGCCAACATCTGCAAGCAGAACGTTGGCAGCCCCTACACTATTCCGAACACCATTTACAATGGTGGCAATACGTGCGCTTCCCGGGTTACTGGAGCTAAGGCTGCTATCCAACTGCCCGTGGAAATCATTCGTGTGCAAGATCGTGAAAGTGATATCAGTAGCCGGTGCAGCCCCCGCAACCGAGGTAAACATAGAAAACAGCATTGCAACGACCGCCAGAATCGTTGCAGATCTGTACAGCTTATTTCTCAACATGGAAGCCCTCCAATGGAATTGAGATATTCATTCTCTCAGCAATGAATTGTAGGTAACAGGGAATTCCACAACAGCATGGGCAAATGCGTTGTTACAATGTGAAGCAATTCAGTTGATCGTTGTGCCCAGCGCCTCCTCCCCATGGATTATTAATGCTCTGGCTCCACATCTAAAGTAAATATTCTAAGGAGTCCTACCTTTATTTGTGAAAAAACTTACATATATGTAAATAATATACGTATACTTAAGACAAGTCAAGTGAAATCGTACCTATGTAACTTATTCATAAAGGTATATAGACAATCCATCCCAAAAGGAACATGCCATGAAATCAGATATGCTCAGTTCTGTCGTTGAAGATTTTTGCCGGATCTTTGTCTCTCTTCCTGATTCTGAATTGGAACGCGCCTGGAAGTGGAAAGACCACGATGAAGAAGGGATTCGCTTCGCCCTCTTTGTTACCCTGCAAGAACTAAGGCAACTCGCTGTGACTCTTTCCACGCTTCTTCCTAAGCCGACAGCTGCTCAGCATATCCTGAGCCAATACCACGCCGCTTACATGGACTTGCAAGCTGCCATCCTTGGGCTTTCCCCTGATGAAGCTGATCAGGAATTTGCTCAAGGAGAATGGTCCCCGAGGCGCGTCTACGCTCACATCCTCGCTACTGACCTTGGGTTCACAGCCGTTGTGCGCTACGCTCTCGAGGGCCACCGCAACGGCACATGGAAACAGGACCCACTTCCCGAGTCGGATGAACCGCGACTTACTGGTATCTCTGGCATGACGGAGGAAGAATATCAGGCGCTGGTCAAAGGTCCGTTCGAGAAGATGCTGGCATATCACCGAGAGTTTCATCCGATAATTTTGAAAGAGTTCAACTCGATTACAGATGCAGAACTCGACCTACCTTCCACGTTCTGGGAGGAGACACGCTTCCCCATTCGGCATCGGTTACACCGCTACGAAGCGCATTATGTCCAACATACTATTCAAATGGACAAAACATTGGTTGCCTTTGAGCAGGCTCCCAACGAGTCAAAACGCCTAGTACGAAAGATCTATGCCGCATTGGCAGAAGCGGAAGGGTTGTTGATCGGCGCAGGAGAAATAGACGATACCGCCATTCAAGCAACGGCCTCGTCGATTCAAGAACGTACAGATGAAATTACCGGTTTGCTGAAATAAAAAAATAGGGCGAGATCGATCTCGCCCTATTTCATCTAGCGTGCTTCTGATTTCATCCTATGACGCATCAGTCCAAGCTTGATGATGCGCTCAAAGAACAATTTATAGCCACCCGAGTCATACAAGATCATGTAATCTGCCGGACCATATTCCTCTGGCGTTAGCATGATCGCCGGGTTGGGATTGATCTCCAGAATATACAACTCGCCTTTGTCATTCATGCGGATATCACAACGCCCATATCCTTCGCCATTCATTGCCTTGAACATGCGAATGGCAATATCCTGTAAGCGCTTGACCAATTCAGGCTCGGTCACTTCCTTGAAATCGAAGGGTACGTTGTAATCCCATTTCACATCGGTGTGCCAGAATTCTTCTCCGGGGGGAAAGATCAATTCAGCGGGAGGATAGGCAATGGGATTTTCCAAATCATCAGGATTTTCCACGATCAACACGTTGTATTCCTTGCCTTCGATGAATTCTTCCATGCGTGCCGCGCCAAATTCGGAGACAATGCGTTCAACTTGTGTACGCAATTCTTCTGGCGTGGTGACCTTCAACTCTTTGAACATACCCGTGCTGCCATAGCTCTTTGGGTGTTTAACCATGATGGGATAGCGCAGGTTCTTCACCAAACGTTCGGCTTCATCCACCGATTTCACGTGATAGCCTTTAGCAAAGCCCACATTATGAGCATCAGCGGCAGCCTGCATCTCTTCGCGTGTTGGGATCAAACCACCGTGAAGGCACACCGGTAAACGGAAGATTTAATTCCTCGAGCGCACTTTACAACATCAATTCCCTGGTAAGATTGATCTACCGTTCCATCGATCTCATATCCTTCACAGACATTCAAATAAATATCGAATTTCTTGCGGGCGTCCAACTCGCGCAACACATCCTTGACCGGGTCAGACTAACGTGAACATCTCCCAGTCAAATCCAGCCATATAGGGAGCGGGGTCGAAATCGATCCAACACTTCATCTGTCAAAACGCAAATGCGCATTCATCACCTCATCAGTTGATAGTTAATGCAAATGTCATATTCAGAGACAAATACATTTGCATTTCATCAAATAAATCGTTGCATGGGATTGATTTGATGAAATGATTTTCTTATTATGACACATTCTTTCAAGCTGACAAGTTTTTAAATATTAAAACATTGCATGATATCTGATCATGCAATGTACATTTCCCTGGAGAATATTCTCCGATTATGAATACGCTTTATACAAAGCTGGAATGGAAACCGGCAATCGCCCAGTCATTTCTGCTTGACCAAACATAGCCTTTGCCACAGCTCGCATGGCAGGTTCTAATATGCTATAGGTACAAATATAGGTTGATGCTTCCGGGAAGACAGCCAGATCATAAGGCAAACGCATGGCAACGACAATAACAGGCTTACCTATCTGCAATACCTGGCGGACAAACTGAGCCTGTTTTTCTTCCGCGTATGCATTGATCGTTCCCAATACGATCAGATCATAGCTTCGGATTTGTTCAATGGTTGAAGCAATTTCTTGCTCGCTCGGTACCAGAGGGATATTAAACTCATCGGTCTGGGCATGATATTCGCGGATGGATTTCGCTAGCGCGGGACGAATGTAAGAGGATGTATCTGCCGGGGTGAGATCCTGCGGGGTTGGGATAACCACAGCAATCCGTTTTTCTGCTCCTAATTGAATGGGCAGGAATTTCTTTTCATCGCGCACCAAGGTGATGGATTTCTCCGCGATCTCATTCGCGATTTGCATATGGTCAGCACATTGGATCACATCCAAATCAGGCGATGTTCCATTTTGAGTGAGCCAATTCTTCAACCGCATAACGCGGTCTACAGAAGCTTGAAGGTCATCAACAGTAAGAGAGCCTTTTTGTGCTCCTGCCAATAATGCTTCATAAGCACGGGTGTGATCTTGTGGGTCACTGGTAACGAGCAGCAAATCGGCACCTGCCTGCGCTGCCCGAAGCGAATCTTCGCGCAACAGTTCACCCTGGCGAATAGCATGCATGTCCATGGCATCGGTGACAACGACGCCATCATAGCCAAGGTCTTTACGAAGGAGTCCATTAATTACACTGCTTGAAAGTGTAGCGGGCGGTGGATTAGGTCCATCAAGGGCGGGGATGCCGAGATGAGCGGTCATCACCAGTTTGACTTCTGCTTTCAGCGCGGAGCGGAACGGGACCAACTCCACAGATTGGATCCGCTCCATTGAATGGGAGACAGTTCCAAGTCCATGATGGGAATCGCTGGCTGTATCTCCATGCCCAGGAAAATGCTTGACGGTGGCTGCCACTCCTTGAGATTGGATCCCTTCGACCATGGCGGCAGCCAGTTCTCCCACTAATTCTGGTTCTTCACCAAAGGAACGCACGCCAACCACGGGGTTACGTGGATTGATGTTCACATCGGCGGAGGGAGCATAATCAATGTTGATGCCCAACGCCGCCATTTCGCGCCCAAGCACTTCGCCAGCTTTCCGCGCCAATTCTGGCGAACGTGTAGCGCCCAATGCCATGTTGCCGGGCAAGGGAGTGCCATCACCGAACGCCATGAGTTGACCGCCCTCCTGGTCAGTGGCGATCAGCAAAGGTGGAAGACCTAGCTCGTGGGCAAGTTTTTGTAGCGCCTGAGTGAGCGCTTTGATCTGAGAGGCGGTTCCCATGTTGAGGCTGCGAAACAGGGAGATGCCGCTGGGATGATAGGATTCGAAAGAGTTGATGATCTCAGGGGAGAGAGAGTCTTTACCATGAAATGCAAATAATAATTTTTGTCCAACAAGATGCTCTACATCCAAGATCGACCTCTTTCGTATTGCAAAATAGAATTATTAACCCTTCAAGCCCGAAACAACAACGCTCTCAAGAATATAGCGTTGGGCGAAGAAGAATATGATGATAAGCGGAATGGTGGTCAGCACGGCGGCGGTCATGATGGTGGGCCACTGTTGTACTGTGTTGTTGATGTTATATAGCGTGGAAACATAGACGGGCAATGTATATAGATCGACCGTCTGCAAGTACATCAGCGGTGTCAGCAGGCTATTCCACAAGCCGACGAACAGGAAGGTTGCCACAGTCGCCAATGGCGCTTTGACCAGCGGCATGACGATCTCCCACCAGATCTGAAAATGATTCGCACCATCGACAAAAGCGGATTCATCTAACTCCTTCGGGATTTGTGCCATAGCCTGCCGCAGCAAAAAGATCATCGCTGCACCACCTGCAAAGTAGCCGGGAATAATGAGCGGATTGAAGGTTCCGATCCAATCCAGTTTATTGAAGAATACATACTGCGGAACGATCAATGCCTGCGGCGGAATCATCATGGTAGACAACATCAGAAAGAAAACCACGTTGCGTCCGGGCCATTCCACGCGGCTAAAGGCATAGGAGACAGCGGCGATCGAAAGCAAGGTCCCAACCAAGGCAAGCGTTACATAAAAGACAGAGTTGAAATACGAGCGCATGAACGCCTGATTGTGGAAGATACTGGTATAGGCTGCCAGGGTTGCATGTTTTGGAATCCACACGATGCCAGGCGAATTGGTTTCTTCCAGTGTTTTCAAGGAGGAGGAGATCATCCAAAACAGCGGGAAGCTCATCAGGACGGTGGCGCCAGTCAGGAACAAATACAGGATAAGGCTTTTGATGACGGGTAGATATTTTTTCATGGTCAGCCTCCTAATAAATATCGTACGTCACCCAGCGATCTTGCAATCGGAACTGGATCGCTGTGACGATCAGAATGATAATGAGGATCACCCATGAGATGGCTGAACCGTACCCAATCTCAAAGTGACTGAAACTCTTTTGCCAGAGGTAATACACCATCGATATTGTGGAAGAGACAATAGGCTGATTATCGCGGTAAAGCACGAAAATAGGTTCGAAGATCTGCAGAGAGCTGATCATACCGACGATCAGATTATAGAAAATGTAGGGGGTCAGCAACGGGAAAGAAATTCTCCAGAAGCGCTGCCAACCGGAGGCGCCATCCACTTCGGCGGCTTCGTGCAATTCCTTCGGGATGTTGTTTAACCCGGCAAGGAAGATCAGCATCATCGCACCGCAACCCCAGATCATCAGAAAGATCACGGACATCTTGGTCCACAGCGGGCTTTGTACCCAAAGCGGAACACGATTATCTGCCGGGAAACCCGCGGCAATGACTTTGGTGAGCAGGTTGAATTTACCGGTGTTCAAGCCCAGGAAAAAGGCAGTGACGATCTCCTGGAGGTAGATCAGCGCCCGATTCAAGTATCCGAAGGGTGGAAAGGCAGTAGACAGAGAGCGAATGATTTGATTAATAATGCCTGTACCGGTGTTCAACATCAAGCGCCAGCACAACAAGACCGCGGTGTTGAAGCCGAGGATGACAGGCAGATAAAATGCCATGCGGAAAACTTCTCGCCGCGAGTTTTTTGGTTGAGCAGAACGGCTAAGAGAAGTGCCACGCCCATTTGCAGCGGCAAGCCGATGACAGTTAGATAAAGCGTATTGACAATGGATGCACGAAAACTAGTATCGTTGAATAATAGCGTCTTGTAATTCTCAAGTCCCACCCAGACCGCTGGGTCTTTGGCAGTCACGCGATAATCGGTGAAGCTCCAATATAACGAGAATGCCAGCGGAACGATCACGAAAATGACGAAACCGACGATCCATGGAGCGGCAAAGGCATAACCTGCAAACGTATTCTCTTGATATTTTGGGGTTGCACCGCGCAGTTTGGCAACCCAACGCGCAAACGCACCCAACCCGAAACTGCTGGCGATGATAAAAGCGACCGTCAAAGCGGCTGTGATCAATACACTGATATATGGATTTTCGGGCATACCTTCCTCCACATGGAGTCAAAAGTCTCTGACTTTTGATATCCAACGAATATGAGTCGTTGGATATCTATAAACGAAATCTTGGGTGAGGAAAATTCCCCACCCAAGATTTTACTTTACCAAACTTACTTCAGAGCAGCGCTGTACTGTTCTTGAATGGTGGCAACCACATCTTCAGGGGTCAATTCTTCCGTGACGAGCTTGCCGAGAGCATCCTGCATGATAGTGGAGAGCTTGGCAGATTCCTTGATGCCAGCAAAACCAACACCGTACTGGGAGGCGAGTTCAGCTTCCTGCTTCAACTGCGCAGAATTCGGTCACATAACCATACTGTGAGTCGTTGCGGGCGGGGATCAAGCCCATGGTGGAGTTCCATTTGTTGTTGGCTTCCTTGGTGAAGGCAGCCTTGAGCCATTCCGCAGCCAATTCTTTATTGGGGCTGTAGTCAGCAACGGCGAGCCAGTCATTGAAAGCGAGCACGACAGGTTTGCTGTTGGGGAAGTTGGCGGGATCGCCATAGAACGGATCGATGGTGGTCTTTTCCCAGATCGGGCGGGTGAACGCAGGAGCAGCCCAACCGGAGTGCGCGAGACAAACCGCGCCGTTGTCCTTCTGGGTGGCATCGTCAACGTCAATAACGGAACCCTGGCCGGCGGGGAGAGCACCGACAGCGTCGGAAGCGGGACCATAGGTCGCCTGGCGCATATCGAGCAGGAACTTGGTCGTGGCGAGAGCTTCGGGGGAGTCGAAGTTGGGGGTGCCATCTTCCTTATAGAGCTGTCCACCGATGGAGTAGTACACCAACAGCCACCACTGCCAGTCAGCCATGGAAGCGGCATCGACCGGGACGAGGGCTTGCTGGCTCAGGGAGTTGGTCGCAGGATCGATCTTGGAAACCTGCTTCGCAAACTTGGTCCACTCTTCAAAGCTCTTGGGGGTGCCAGTGGTCCAGCCAGCGGCTTCCATCAGATCCTTGCGGCAGAACACGTAGCGCGGAGCGGTGAAGATCGGCAGACCGCGCAGTTTGCCTTCGAACTTGGCATTCTCGAGCGCGGGTCCAAAATTCTTGATATCCGGCCAGGCAGCTTCGCCAAGGTACTGATCCATATCAGCAAGGCTGGGTCCATAAAGGGTGTTCATTTCGGAACCGAGGTTGATGATGTCGGGACCCTCGCCAGCAGCAAAGAAACCAGCGAATGTAGTGTCCCAACCAGACCAGGAACCTTCGGTGATTTCAACTTTTACACCAGGGTGAGCAGTTTCGAAAGCGGGGTTGATATCGCTCTTAAGCCATGCGATGGTGTCGGGGGTGTAGTCGAGCAAATAGATCTTGAGAGTTGTTTCCTGAGCAGGTGCTTCCGTGGCGGGAGCCTCTGTAGCAACAGGAGCCTCGGTCGCAGGTGCTTCGGTTGCGACAGGAGCCTGGGTCGGGGTGGCGGCACCACCACAGGCGCTCAGCAGCATGCTGAACAGCGCCAAGACAGACAACAAACTAAACAGCTTCTTATTCATTTCTTCTCCTTATGAATTTTCTGAATTCGAACGACTGACTTCCATGTTGAGATTCTCTACTCGCCTCACGCTCCTTTCCTGAGAACGAATTGGTCCTTAACTCAAGCGTTGGATTCGATCATGTACTTCGCTAGCAAACCGCTGGATAAAATCTTGAATAAATACTTTCGGATCGATTTCTGCGTTGCTCATCAAAGAGGTCATGTCCACACCAAAGGACAAACCCTGGGTGACGTCCACACCGTGCGATTCAAAATAGGTAGCATTGGCACGGCGGCGGCTCATGGATGCCAGGTCATAGCGCTTGCCACCGACGATCTGCGAGTCGAATACGCCCAACAAAGCAGCCTGCAAATTTTCGTGACCGGAGACATCCATGATGACCTTGTCCGAATCGGTCATCCAATCGAGCGAGCGCCAGACCTCACAACCCACAGAGTCGGGCGGGACGTTCAGCCGGGTCAAGCCTTCGAAGGGCTTCGATCACCCTCAAAGCGGTTCCCACATGCGTGTCGTGCTTGTCGGCAAGATTATGGGTATAAACGGTCTCCGGCTTTGTCGCTCGCAACAACTGCAGAATATCTTCTACAGGATCGCACTTCGAAGCGTCCTTCACCACCTTGCTGGGATGATCGAGAATGATCTGCGCCGCATACTCACCGACGGTCGCTGCTTTCAACTGTTCTTTGAAGCGCACAAGACGCATATCATCATCTGAATAATCTTTATACAGGCTATCACGCGGAGAACCACGTCCATCCGTGACGACCACACCTGTGAACCATTTATCCTTCTGTTGAAAGCACTCGATGATCGGCTGCGCTGCCATGATCTCAATATCATCCTGATGGGCAGCGATGCATAAATGGGTTGTGCGAGCTAATGCATCTTCTACAGGCAAATTATCTGGAATAAAAACAACTGCAGAATCTAAATGAAATTTCACGATGACTCCTTATTGCAACGCAGGCAAACTTGCCGCCGCGACAGATTGTCCAACTCGACGAATTTTCTCGTCAGGCAAATGCATTTCGATCTTCTTCAGCAATTCAGGGAACTCTGCTTCCAGCACCTTCTTGACACCTTCCAGCAGGAGATTGCCACCGTGCCCGGACGTGCAGCGCCCCAGGATCAAAATATGTTTGATGTCGTAGAAATCGGCATAATGAGCAATGCCATAACCAAGATAAATGCCCATGCTTTGCCAGATCGTCAATGCGCCTTCATCCCCTGCTTCCAGCATTTCCTGCACGAACTTCAGCTTTTCTGCATCTGTGATATTGGTAGGGATGTCAATTCCCACCTTGGGTGCAAGTCGGAAGACACACTGTTGGGAGTAATAGGAGGAACCGCAGCCGATATCGCCGGACCATTCATCCCTGGCGGCGGCAGGGTTGTAATCAACGGGCGCAAAGCACAACTCGTTCAGCCAGCCCATGATCCTGCCTTCCAGATTCACATATCCAACTGCTTCGCTGGAGCCAAGAGCAATTCCCAGCACGCCGTTATCTTCGATGGACATGGAACCAGCTAATGCGGTCACATCTCCATCATTGATAACTTCCAGTGGAATATTCATCTCACTGCGAATACGCAGGAACATATTGTGGATTTCGTCGAAGCGCTCTGCGGGGATGCCCCGGAACAACGACGCCACCATCGGGCGGTTATCAACATAAATACCAGCAGAACTGCCACCGATGGCATCCACGCGCGGCATCTTTTCGGCAGCCGCCTTTAGGGATGCCATGACCTCGCGATAGTGATACTCAGGGTCAGAATTCTTGCGCGGCTCCCAGATCACTTCTTCACTGTAGATGGGATTTCCATCCACAACGGCGCTCACCTTTCGGTCGGAGGCGCCGAGATCAAACCCAATGCGATATCCCTGCAAATTGCGGCCGAGCAATTTACCGGTTTCGCGCGAAGCGGGCACTTCATCCGCCGAACAGGATACGATCTCAAAGGTCTGTTCATAGACATCTTTGCCCATGAAATGGTAGTCAAATTTGTGCAGTCCATCTGTTGAGTAGCATTTGCGCAAATAATCAGCAATTTCACGCGGTCCGCCGATATAGGCTTTGAAACCACCACGCTGCCAGAGCAGGAATTTAAAGATGCGCTCAACGTATTGATAGTTGGCATCGAAGTCGGGATGTCCAACAGGGTAGACTTTCGTCTCAAAGCGGGAAAGTTCTCCATCGCTTCGCTCTAAACCGATCACAAGCGGAACGCCGATAGTTTCCACGGCGCGTTGAAAAGCACGGTTCGCCAAAACAGCCGGGCGAAAGTCTTCATCCAATGGAGGAAGAACACGAGGGGCAATCAAAGGAAAGGTCATCAATTATCTTCTCGGAACAAAAGGGAATAATCGTCCAAAAGCAAAAATGCAGAAGCGCCCAAAATACAAGCGCGGAAATCCAATGTACCTAATTCGAGCGTGGTGCCTTCTGACATGCGCGCGAGGGCAGAGTTTTGCATGGAAAGTTTGATCGCTTGCAACCACGACTCGCCAAAACGCGTCATATCGCCAGTCAGGACGATCTTTTGAATATTGAGGGTGCCGATCAAATTGGCAAGGGAAATACCCAAGTAATGCCCCGCCGTTTCGATGATCTGACAAGTTTTAGGGTCTTTTGCTTCAAAAGCGGTAAGCACAACGTCAAGAGAATCTGTGCCAAATTGCTGCATCACGGCGCGGGCACTGGAAACCGTTTCCAGACAGCCTACTTTTCCGCAGCGGCAAACTTTTCCATTCTCTTGAACAACAACATGACCAATTTCACCCGCCCCACCACCATCGCCCTGAAAGAGCTGTCCGTTGATCAAGATACCCGCACCGATACCATGCTTTACATTGACGACAATAAGATTCTCATCTGGTTCATGCTCGCCACCGTAAACATACTCACCAATGGCGGTTGCCTGACTGTCGTTCAACACGGAAACCGGCAGTTTGTATTTCTTCTCAAGCAATTGCCCGAGAGGCAGATCCTGCCATTCCAGGTTAACCGCATTGACCACGATCCCTTCGCGGGTGTTGATCAAACCGGGAGCGCCCACACCGATCCCAACGATCGGTTTGAAGTCTTTTTCGTATCAGTTGATCAATGATCTGGTAAACAAGTTGAAGGGCTTTTTCGGCATTGTCATCGTGCACATCCACTTCAACTTTTTCTTTGATCTCGCCCCTCAGATTTACAATGGCGCCAATGAACTTATCCTGCGCCAGGTTCAAGCCGATCAGAAAACGCGAGTCCGCTTCCACACTCAACAGAATCGGTGACTTTCCACCGATGGAGGCACCTAAGCCAATTTCCTGCACCAAGCCTTCAGACAACAAACCTGCCACCACATCACTGACCGTTGTGCGAGTCAGGTGAGTAATGCGGGCGATCTCTGCGCGGCTAACCGAGTTATGACCAAAGATCGTGCGGAGCACGAGGTCACGGTTATGCTGCTTGGTTTGCTGGTGAGTTGCTTTTTTCATCATACTTCCTGGTCAGGTATTGCAGAGAAATTTAGCTAACTACACGAAAACACTAAGCTGACGGCACAAAACAAATACTTTGTAAATTCATTGGACTTACAAACTCATTCTACAGACTTCCCCATCAAAAGTCAATAGCCAATCCAAAAATCATCCTTAAATATTTGATACAAATCATCATCCAATGATCTGTTTATCAATTTGATGGGCTCACCGCCCTTGACAGAGAAATACTCTTCGCCTACAATAATTTAGGCTAGGCTAAATTTTACTTTTATCAAGGCAAACTATTATGGAAACAACATATCGGCTTACAGGTCTTATTGCGATCATCGGTGCTTTTCTTTATGCGGTCGGGGATGTACTTTTGCTGGCTAGCAAAGCTTCCTTGGAAGATTATCCAAAACTCAAACCATACGCAAAGTTGCTATCTGATGCCGAAAAGATGGTCGTGCTGCCCCCTGCCCGACTGATGTGGGGTGCGTTGATCGGGGTCTTTAGCACGCCTTTGGTGATCCTTGGTTTCTGGTACGTGTATCAAGGCTTGAGCGGAGGGAATGCCACGGTGGCGCTGGCAGCTTTCGGCTTATTTGGAACCGCATCCATTATTGGGGCATTCGTCCACGGAAGTTTTTTCTATATGGGTGAATATATCCAGGCGCTCAATAAAGTCGATGATCATTCACAGGTCATTCTTGCAGACATGATCGGGCGTCATCGCAAGGTGCTGATCATCACCTATGCCCCGCTGTTATTGTTTATTGTCATTGCTTCGATATTGTTTTCGATCCTGGTGGCATCGGGTAAGACCCTCTTCCCCGTTTGGATGGCGGCGATCAATCCCGTTACGATGACGATCGCCTGGATGCTCGGAAAACGCATCCTGCCGCAATTCGTCCGCGATTGGACGGAGGGCGCAGGCTTCAATATTGCTTACATCCTCTTTTTTCTCTGCACCACGACCAGCCTTTGGAATAAATAATGGACCAATCAATTACGATCTCTATTCAGGATTATCTGAAACATATCTATGATCTCACCGAGAACGGCGAAAGTGCCAGCACAAATGCACTCGCAGCAAAGCTCAAGGTGAAACCTGCTTCGGTGACAGGCATGGTGCAAAAACTTGCCTCTGCCAAACCTGCGCTGGTGGAATACCAAAAACATCAAGGCGTCACGTTGACCGGGGAAGGCAAACGCGCTGCATTGGAGGTCATTCGGCATCACCGCCTGCTGGAAGCGTGGCTGGTACAAACGCTCGGCTATTCGTGGGATGAAGTCCATGAGGAGGCAGAGCGAACTCGAGCATGTGATCTCAGAGGACTTCGAGCGACGTATCGCTGCCGCTATGGGACATCCGCTTCGCGACCCCCATGGAGAGTTGATCCCGACCGCCGATCTCAAGATGCCACTGGAAGATTCGACCCCGCTTTCTGCGCTGCGCCCCGGACAGACCGGCACCGTTCAGCGCGTTCGAGCCGAAGATACGGAGCTGCTCCGCTATCTCGAAAGCCTGGGACTGATTCCCGGTGCGAAATTCGAAGTGACCGAATATTCGCAATTCGATCACAACCTGACCGTGAAAGTGACTGGACGGAAATCCACCGTACTTGGATTGAACATTACGAGCCAGATCTTTATTGAAGAAAGTTAAAGCACCCTCGCTCTTTCGGGGGCTAAGGCCCCGAAAGAGCGGTTTAGGAAACAATATGGAAACCATCTTTAGAATTTTATTACCGCTTCTTATTATTGCCTTTGCCTTGCATCGTGGATACTACGTCCGGAACCACAGCAAACCCAAAGAAGCTACCCTGAAAAAACGCGAAGAGGGACTGATCTCAAAGGTCGCCGGTCTCTTGGGCATGACTGGATTTATCGCGATCACCTTGTATGCCATCAATCCAGATTGGCTGGCATTTGCAAAACTGTCCTTCCCGACTTGGTTACGATGGACTGGCGTTGGAATCGCTCTCCTCGGTTTTGCCCTTCTGCAATGGGCACAAGTCACACTCGGCAAAAGCTGGAGTGACACGCCGCGCATGATGAAAGAACAAACTCTCATCACCAGCGGACCGTATCGTACCATCCGCCACCCCATTTACACCGCCTTCATTTTGATACTTGGCTCGACACTGTTCATCTCTTCCAACTGGTTGATCGGACTCAGTTGGGCAGGAATGACTATTCTTGAAGTAATTTCACGGATCAGATTTGAAGAATCCTTGATGGTGGAATATTTTGGCAACCGATATCGTGACTACATGAAAAAGACGGGACGCTTGCTCCCGAAGGTTTTATAAGCACAAGCAATTTATAAAATTAGAGGTAAACACATGAACGAAACTATTTTCCGCCTTTTAGCCGCCGTGATTTTATTTTCCGGCGTAGGCATCTCGATCTATCATCGCCGCAAAGCCGATAAAGAATCAGGTGAGAGGCTTTCCCGCAGCGCCGACGGTACAGCCATGATGACCGTGATCAAAATATTCGGATTGATCTTATGGCTTAGCCCACTAGTGTATTTGATTAACCCAAACTGGATGGCATGGTCAAAGATCGGGCTTCCCGATTGGATACGCTGGATTGGAGTTGGCATCGGTGTGCTGTGCGTCTTCGGCATTTACTGGCTGTTCAGCAGCATTGGCACCGGCATCACACCGGTCAGCGCTACACGCAAGGAACACCGTCTCTCCACCAGTGGACCGTATCGCTGGATACGTCACCCATTGTACACAGTCGGTTCATCCTTCTACATTTCCTTTGGCCTGATGGCTGACAACTGGTTCATCATCATGATGGGCGTTCTGGCGTTCATTGCCATGGCGATCCGCACGCCGAAAGAAGAAGCCAATCTGATCGAAAAGTTCGGCGACGAATATCGTGACTATATGAAACGTACGGGCAGATTTCTGCCCAAAGTATTCTAGAGGTACCGTATGAAGAAACAGATAATTATTCCACTTATCGCTGTCTTTTTAGTGTCAACCTTCGCCATCGTTCGGATGGGCTCCACCAACGCTGCGTCCTCGGCTGAAGTGAGTTACGCCAAAGATGTACGCCCGATACTGGAAAGCCACTGCGCAAGCTGCCACATGGGCGAATTCGTCAGCAAAGGTTTAGACATGAGCACATACGAATCGCTCATGGAAGGCTCTGAGGATGGACCCGTTATCGATCCGGGCGATGCAAAACACAGCCTATTGATCGAAAAAGTGACCGAGGGCAAAATGCCCAAACGCGGACCCAAACTCACACCGGAGCAGATCCAGATCCTCACCGATTGGATCAATGCTAGCGCACCGAACAACTAGATCAAAACGTCCCGCAGATCCATTTCTTTAGCCATAAACCTGCGGGACGAACAATCAAGAGTACCTACTTATGGAGGCGGAATGAACAACAAAGTAACAAGAAGGGATTTCCTCAAGATCGGCGGGCTCGCCGCTGCCGTAGGCACGACAAGTGTTGTTGCTGTTAATCAAAATAACACACAACAGGATCATAATAAACATCAAACTACACATCCCACCCATTCCATGCAACAGGGTGATCACGGTGACCTGCCCGGTACAGTCGGTGAAGTGAACCATGAAACGAACGGTTTCAATCCCACCGACATTTTGACAGATTTCGATTACGGCAAAGTATCCACATTGCCGAATGGGCAGACCCTCAGAGAATACGATATCGTTTCCATCAACAAGAACATCGAAGTGGTGCCTGGAATCGAATTCCCGGCGTGGACCTATAACGGGCGCATTCCCGGTCCCACACTGCGCTGCACGGAGGGAGACCGCGTCCGTATTCATTTCACCAACGGCAGTAGTCATCCGCACTCGATGCATTTTCACGGCATCCACTCCGGCGAGATGGATGGAGTCCCCGGCACGGGACCGGGCGGACTCGTCGAACCGGGAGACAGCTTCACGTACGAGTTTGACGCGGAGCCTTTCGGTCTGCATCTGTATCATTGCCATGTTTTCCCCCTGGCACGTCACATTGCCAAAGGACTGTATGGCACCTTCATCGTCGATCCGAAGGATGGTCGTCCAGCGGTGGATCGGGAAATGGTGATGGTCATGCATGGCATCGATATTGATTTCGATGACACCAATGATTTTTATGCTGTGAATGGCATTCCGTTTCACTATCAAAATAATCCCATCCAACTCAAGGTCGGCGAAACGGTGCGCATTTATCTCGTCAACATTTTAGAATTCGACCTGCTCAATTCCTTCCATCTGCACGCGAACTTTTTCTACTACTACCCCACGGGCACAAGCCTAACACCCAGCGAATTCACCGATACTATTCTTCAAGGGCAGGCACAGCGCGGCATTTTGGAATTCAGCTACAAACACCCCGGTATGTACATGTTCCATGCGCACGTGACGGAATTTGCTGAACTCGGATGGAACGGCATGTTCCAGGTAACGGCGTAGAGGTGACATCATGACTCAATCCACTTCTCAACCGACAAAGAAACGCTTCGGGCTTCAAAGCCTGGGCTTGCTTCTGATCCCGATCATTCTCCTGGCTGGAGTGATCGCCCTCTTCCTCACCACCGGCGGCGGACTCGATCTCGACTCTGCCGCACCTGTTGAAAACTTAACCATTGAACGTTACACCCTCGCGCCCAACGAGATCACTCTCCATATCCGCAATACAGGACCCGCTCCGCTGACAGTTGCATCGGTCATCATCAATGATGCCGTGATGCCCTTCACGGTCAGCCCGAACGCCGAAGTGCCTCGGCTCGGACAGGCAGATATCCATATCAAATACTCATGGACACATGGAGAAGCCTATGGCATCCGCGTCTTCACCAGCAATGCCATTCCATTTGACGTCGCCATTCCTGTTGCCTTTGAAACGCCGCAACCCAGCAGCAAAACGTTTTGGAGTTTTACACTGATCGGTCTATACGTAGGCGTGATCCCTGTCATACTGGGAATCTTCTGGTTCCCTGCTTTGAGACAACTCGGTCGCCGCACCATGACCTTTCTGATGGCGGCTACGATCGGGTTGCTCATCTTCCTCGGTCTGGATACGATCGCGGAAGCGCTGGAGTTCGCGGGAGAAATCCCATCTGCGTTTCAGGGTATAGGATTGATCGGCATTGGCGCCGTCACAACCTTTATGATCCTTGAAGCTATTTCCAAACGACAAGCCAATGCTACCGGTGACGAATCCCAGCGGCGACTTGCAGTAGCATCCATCATCGCAGTCGGGATCGGTTTCCACAATCTGGGTGAAGGGCTTGCCATCGGTGCGGCATATAATGTGGGTGAGATCGCATTAGGAACATTCCTGGTCGTGGGCTTTATCATCCAAAACATCACCGAGGGATTGGGCATCATCGCTCCGATCCTGCGTGATAAGCCCAGCCTGAGCCGACTTGCCATCATGGGTCTCATCGGTGGCGCGCCCGCCATCCTCGGTGCATGGATCGGCGGTTACACTCCCTCACCGTTCCTTGCTGTTCTTTTTCTCGCTATTGGCGCCGGTGCGATCTTTCAGGTCATTTACGAGATATCGAAACTCGTTCAAAGAGATGTCGAAAGGGAAGGCAGCGCCATGTCTGGTGCGATTGTCAGCGGCGTACTCTCTGGCATGTTGCTGCTTTGGGTGACAGGTTTGCTTATTAAGTAACGCATCTGAATGATGATAACAATCCCGAAGGGATGACATACACATGTCCCGCCGATAACACCCCTTCGGGGTTCGCTACAATAGCTATGACATTTCTATAATCGTTCCACTCCTTCGGAGTTAGTGAACAACGAATGTAACACCTGTAAGCAAATTGTATGAAGGTTTTGAAATAAGGAACTCTATGGCTAATAAATCACAAGGATCTTCCAAGCACGTCTCGCTCTCTGAAGTTCACGAAACTGTTGTAGTACCTACACGCGGCTCCAATTGGAAGCGCTGGCTGGCTATCACCGGACCAGCGATCATGGTCTCAGTCGGCTACATGGACCCAGGAAACTGGGCTACCGATCTGGCAGGCGGCAGTAAGTACAGCTACGCCCTCATTTGGGTATTGTTAATGTCCAACCTGATGGCGATCTTGTTACAAAGTCTCGCTGCACGGCTGGGAATCGTCAGCCGCCGCGACCTGGCTCAGATCAATCATGAGGAATTCCATCCAGCGATCAATATTCCACTCTATATATTGGCAGAGATTGCCATCACTGCCTGTGATCTGGCAGAAGTGCTCGGCTCGGCTATTGCTTTGCAGTTGCTCTTCGGACTTCCACTCGTTTATGGCGTGCTGCTGACAGCGCTGGACACATTATTACTCCTGCTGTTATCTCATGCTGGCATTCGCAAACTAGAAAGTGTAGTCTTGGCGTTGGTAGGTACTATCGGCGTAGCATTTATTATTGAAACCTTCCTTGGTCAGCCTGATTGGGGCGGCATTGTGCGCGGATTTGTCCCATCACTACCGGATGCATCGGCTTTGTATATCGCCATTGGTATTCTGGGTGCCACCGTGATGCCTCACAATTTGTACATGCATTCCTCTTTAGTGCAAACTAGGAAGATTGGTAAAAATCCTGAAGATGTACGCGATGCCATCAAGTGGAATAACATCAATTCGGCAGTCTCCTTGAATCTGGCATTCTTCGTCAACGCCGCCATCCTTGTCATGGCTGCAGCAGTTTTTTTCCGGAACGGTTTTTTCGGCGTTGCTGAGATCCAGGATGCGCATCAGTTACTGGAACCAATTCTCGGGGCGTCTGTTGCGCCGCTGGCGTTTGCGATCGCGCTGCTCGCCTCGGGACAGAGTTCCACGATCACCGGTACGCTGGCAGGTCAGATCGTCATGGAGGGATATCTGAATCTGCGCATCCCGCCCTGGCTGCGACGTTTGATCACACGTTCGCTGGCGATCATCCCTGCCATCCTGGTCATTCTCTATTTTGGCGAACACGCCACGAGTGCCATGTTGGTGTTGAGTCAGGTGGTGCTTTCCTTACAACTGCCCTTTGCGATCATCCCATTGATCCATGCCGTTTCGGATAAACAACGCATGGGCGAATTCACCATCCCACGATGGGTTCAGGTTCTCGCCTGGGTTATCGCTGCGGTGATCGTATCGCTCAATGTCAAGCTGGTCATTGACCAACTCGCAGGCTGGATCGATGGCGCGGGAACAAAGGCATGGATCTTGCAGTTCACCGTGATTCCGATCACAGGGGTGATCGGGCTGCTTTTGATTTATGTGACTGTGCATCCGTGGCTGCGGGAACGCATCAAACAGATCGGCGAGCGCAGGCTGGCTGGCGTTCATCGTGAAGTTTTGGAACAGGATATTGCCACGCTCGTCGAGCCTCCCGCTTATAAACGCATCGCCGTGGCTTTGGATTTCTCCGGCAAGGATGAAAAACTATTGACCGAATCGTTGCGCTTTATTGACAAATCCAGAACGGAGGTCACTCTGCTGCACGTGGTGGAAAGTCCTGTAGCGCTTACCTATGGCGAAGAAGCTGAAGATCTGGAGACGCTGCAAGATAGTCAGCATTTGGAGCAACTTGCACAAAAGATGAAGAAGATCGGTGTAAACACGAATTGGCAAGTCAGCAGTGGTGACCCGGTCGCAAGGTTGGCAGCCATGATCAATGAGGCCGATGCGGAAATGGTGATCGTGGGCAGTCACGGTCACAGCGGTGTCTCGGACTTGATCCACGGTACCGTGATCAGCAATCTGCGGCATCACATCAAGGCAAGTATGGTGATCGTGCCTATGGGAACATGATCCAGGCAGTTCCATTCTGAGCATTATCACATCATGCGTAACAAATGCTCCATAAAATGCGTCTTGACACCTACAGTGAAATTAGCCAGTAAGGAGCAGGAGTATGTATACGCCAAAGGAACTGATGTGGAGGGATGAAATGACAACAGGCGTTGTAGAACTCGACGCCCAACATAAATATCTGATCGACACTTTCAACGACCTCGGTCATAGCATTCTTGGGAAATATGACCCGGAAGATATCACCAAGGTTCTGAAGATGATGAAGTTTTACGTGGAGTGGCATTTCAGCAGAGAAGAAGAGTGCATGGCACGTCTTCACTGCCCGGTTGGTGAGAAGAACCTCAAAGCACATGCCGTGTTCACAAAAAAACTGCGCGGGTACCAAAAGGAATTTGAACGCACGGGCGGGTCACACGAACTTGCCATCAAAATCCACCAGGAACTTACAGATTGGATCGTTAATCATATTCTGGTCGTGGATGCTCAACTGCTATTGTGCAGTCAGTAAAGAACGTTGGGCTCGAAAGTCTCCAGACTTTCGAGTAACAAAAATGCTCTCCTTTTAGGGAGAGCATTTTTGTTTTCAAATGTCAGTCCAAAGTCTGTAGACTTTGGACTCCGCATACTTATTTCGAAATAGGACGCAGCCGCGAGGCGATCTCTTTTACGAGATTCAAATCTCCATCCCCACTGATCGTCAGATACTGGTCACCTACTGCTGAAAACTGGAAAAGAACTTGCTTGCCATCTGGCGTCTGAAATCACAAACCGCTGAGCCGCAAGTCCTAAGTCGAGCACAGGTTCTTCCTCTTCCAGAACCATGAAACCGGATGATTCCCAGGCTGTCTTGCGGGTATCAACATAGGCGGCAAGGTCATTCTTCGGGTCCCACTGATTGACCGTCACCGTGACACGTGTCTCTCCGGCGGGCAATTCTGCTGCGTCAGCAAGTTCCGGCTTGGACAAGACCGTCTGCGAGCCACGATCACCCACCACGGATTGGGTTGCGGTCCAATCTGCAGGATAATCGAGCGCAAAACCGGTAGCTTCATCCACATAGGTTTGCGATTTCGAACGAAGCGGCAGGGATCTTTCCCTGTGGGACGACGATCATTTCGGTTGTGGCGGGTTCCGTACCGGGAACCGGCATCCCGCTGCTCTCCACGCTCTCCGGCGCGGACGTGGCAGGCGCAACGGTCGGCTCAAGGAGTCCTACAACTAGCCAACCACAAGACCAATACTAGTACAGCTAAAGTTACTCTCTTCATTCGTGCCTCCATTTCCTTTCGTATTGGAGTATGGACGCTGGAGACTGGAAAAGGTTCCCGAGATAACAAAGCATCTATAGTTAATCAGATTTATAAACACAGTCTTGCTTCCAACATATCCATAAGAAAACCAGATTATTGCCATCATAAGAAACGGTTCCATCTGAATATAAGTTAACCTTCAAGTTATTGAATTCGCCAGGCATTGCCGAAAAAGATCGTGGAGTACGTATGGTTAGCAAAACATGGGCTGCAACATATTTATCAGTATCCAATAGGGATTCAATTAATAATGAATTTATATCCTCATGAGTATCTTTCAGAGCTAAAGATGATCCGGTCAATTCTGGCAATAATCCAAAAAATGTGCCGTGCCATATTACGTCTTCATTTCTAATATTCTGGATAAGCCGCAAGGTACCAACGCTTATTTGATTCTCGGAAGAAGCTCGGGACAAGATTTGGAGCACGAAAAATATTCCCAAAGTGATCAAACTAAGAAATACAGAAAACAGAAATGGTAATTTATATTTACGCGTATAAGCCTCATTATGGCGTCTCATAGTACACAACCAAATTCGGTCGCAACGCATCTTCCGCGTTACCGCTGAAGAACTCGATATAGTCTGCCATCTTATTATTATCGTCATCGCGTTCAAAACGCAAGCGAAACTGGGTGCTGCCGCGCAGATTCACCACGGCAGGGTCGAGCTCGGCGGTGTACCAGCCGTCCCTGGTCTGGCGAGCGAACGTTCCAGCGCGGCGGCAATTTCGCTCCACCTGGAAATCGGGCAACTGCACTACCAGCGCGATCCCCACCGACGGCGCACAAACCTCTACCAGCAGGTCACCGTGTTTGTCGAACGGATCCCTGCCGGTAATCTCTGCTGTTTTCACTTTCAACTTGACGGATTTCACGACCACATCATCGGGCAAACCGGAGGTGTTGAACGATAGGATCGAGCGATACTGACGTCGCTGCGCGTCATCGCCCACGATCAAAGTGGTCCCGTTTTATCGAGCGAACATCCGCTGTTACTGGATTCCGTACATTCCAGGATCCAGCCGTCGTACGGACCGGAGGAGGTAAAGGGGCGGACTCCCATCAAATTCCATGCGACCAGCTTCGGGCTTTGGTCGAAGCGGAAGAGTCCCCAGTGCGGCTCGACAGAGTTGTGATCCTTCGACGGTTGGTCGAAGCCCTCAAAATACACAAAGCGGACATCCGTCTCTGCCAGTTCGCGATAATACAGGTCGTGGTTCGTTTCGGAGAGTCCAAAGGCGCCGAAGGTGGGCAAACCGACTTCTCGAAAAAAGACAAAATGCCCAGACTGCTCGCTCAGCAGATCATATTTCTTCACTTCCCACTGCACGGCACGTTCGGCATATTTGGTGGCGTGCCAGTACGGATGCGCGTTGGCAAAGACCCAATCCCCCACATTGTACAGATACGGATGCGCTTCGAAATCGTCCGTCTCTTCCGACGTAGTGACCGGTTTGCCCGTGCCCGCGCGCAGAGATAGGATCGCTTCGCACAATTCAGGGATAGTGTAGCGGTCGCCTTGATCTCGATACAAGCCTTCATTGCCGATGCTGTACCCCAACACAGAAGAAAGCCGCGCCGCCTCTTTGGCGTTGTTCAGCTCCGACTGATTGCTCGGATCCCATACGCCCATGATAATGCCATCGAAGCCCAACTCATCGGCAATGTAAGGAAAGTCCTTACCCATCACGCCAAAGGAACTATACGTGACCAACCCGGTGAACCCAGCTTTCTTGAGCGTCAGCAAGTCCTTGCGGATGGTCTCCGGCGATGGCTGGAAAAATCCCGGCTCCGTGCTGGGATTCGGCGAACTATACGCCACCCATTGAATGTGGTTGACCTTGGCGATCCATTTGCTGTCAACGGGGTCGCTGCAATAGGGGAACCACGGACCAAAGCTTTCGGTTTCTGGTTGTTGGCGGAGGAAATTGAAATAGAGGAGGAAGGCTCCTGTGATAAAAAGGGTCAACCAGAAGATACGTCTTCGTGATCTCATAAACCTTGTAGATAGAACGGTATTCGAGTTAGTAGGGTTCCTGTCTTTAATCCATCTTAGAGTTCATTGTCTGCCAAATGGCAGAATAGGCATTGTTCCGTCCAATGGGCTGCAATGCAAATTATTTGGCAAGTTCATTCGCTGCTCATCGGGTTTGAGCCATGCTCCATCTTTAGTTATTTTCTCAAACGGTAGAACGGGTCGAATGTAAACCCTGTAACGTTCACCAGCCTGTGTAACATCTCCGTGATAATCGAAATTATCAAACATTGCATAGATATTTTTGGCATCTGAGCCATCAAGAAAAATCGGGTGAGGCAAAGTTTCGTAAGCGGAGCCACCCTTTTCATACAATTTTTTTAATGAAATGTCATCCATTTTCCATTCCCTGACATCAGGATAATCATATGATGATTTCCAGACCCAAATCACAAGTAAATTGGGAATATATGTATCTAAACCATCAGTAGGATAGTTATACAACAGGTTAAAAGCACGTAAGGCAGAGGCAGGGATAGTCTGATCAGATGAAGAATGGTCTAAGTTTACAATATCCAACAATTCGCCCAAACCATATAATGACACGTCTTTTGTCCGCCAAGCATAAATTTCGATTCTCCATGTGTATGCATCATATATTTTGGGAGCAGCATAAGAGGATGAATTGAAATCAAAAAAGCCAACCTGGTCGATTGTGTTCAAAAATCTACAAGTTTCACTTCTGTCCAATTTTTTGTGAAGAAAACGATCTTCATAATGCCCATTTATTTCTGCCTCATTAAAGATAAAAAGATTACCATCACCAAATAATACAAATGGCACGGGATAAGCTGGGCAAACGCTATCACAAAATCCTTCAGAAACATTACTGTAGGTTGCTAAGATCGGACTTGGTTTAAAGTCATGGGAGACCAAAGGCGGAAAAGATTTTGCTGTAAACGTTGGCACATATGTGGATGTTTTCGACGGAATAACAGTAGACGTTCTCGTTGGAAAAGGCGTTTTTGTAGGTTTAGGTGTTCGAGTAGATGGCGGAGTAAAGGATGAAATTTCAGTAACAACGGTGGCAGGCGGGTAGTGTACACATCCCGTGGTCAAAAGAATGCCAGCCAACAAAATCATGATAGTTTTCTTCATCACCCACTCTCCCTATTAATATCTGTTTTTATATCGATTCCTCAAATGATATCGAAACGAAGCCGCTGCCATCGAAAAAACGGCTAGAAGAGCTCCGATCATGACGCCCGATTTGAAATCCTTTTGTGAAATGCCCAGTAAAACCCCACCGATAAATCCAAAGAGAATGAACAGCCAGTTCCTGCGCTTTCGGAGGGTGAAACCAAACGAAGCCGCCAGGAAGCAGATCAGCATGAAGAACAAGGACAAATAGATCAAGGCATTTGTCATGGTATTACGCCGCTTCAGTACGGTTTTTGAATGGTTTCTTGTCCATGTCTGATCAGTCAGAAAGTAAGGAATTATAGATTTTTAATAATCATCTTTACTGACTTTAATAATGGTTGGATTTCATTCTCAACGATGTCCCAAATCAGATCATCACTAACCCCAAAATATTCGTGAGCAACAATATCACGAAACCCTGCGATCTTCCGCCACTTCACTTGAGGATAGTCTCTCTGAGTTGGTCTGGCACATGTTTGACCGCTTCACCGATCACCTCAAGGTTGCGAAGAACAGCATCATATTTTTCATCGTTACGAGTAAATTCCTTGAATGTAACCCCGCTTGTAAATCGCAGCACTTTCTTGCAAGCCAATTCAATATCTGCCAAATATAGACCTACATCACGCGACATAGATCAGATCCTCGGCAATGTTGTCCTTTATGCGCGGCTTTATTGCATCCGGGAGAACCAAATCCACCCGACGACGAAGTAGATCTTCGAGATACAATTTTGTATCCATAAACCGGTCAAAAGTGACCTTGCCATCGAACTCCACGAGAATATCTACGTCACTATCCCGACGTGCTTCCCCGCGAGCGACCGAACCGAAAATCGCCAGCCGCTTTACCCCCAAACTATTTAGGTGGGTCCGGTTTTTCTTGATCTTGGTGATAATCGCTTTTCCGGTCATAAGAATGATTATACATCAACGGGTCATTTCGCCGCTTCGACGAACTTCCTGAATAGATTTCTGGTCCACTCCTGGTCGGTGAGCCATTCGGGGTGCCACTGCACGGCGAGACCGAAGGGATGCTCGGGCAGTTCGATAGCTTCGACCAGACCATCCGGGGCGTGACCGGCGATTCGTAAGGAAGGCGCGATATCTTTGAGTCCCTGGTGATGCAGGCTGTTGACTCCCACAATGGGCTGACCGAAGATCTCGGAGAAACGCGTTCCTTCTTCGATCTTTACTTCATGGACCAAAACCATGCGTTTGTTCCCTGGATAGGAATGGTCAAGAGCGTTCGGTAATTGGTCGGGGAGATGCGTGTACAGAGTCCCGCCGAGGGCGACGTTGACCACCTGGCATCCGCGGCAGATTCCGAGGAAGGGTTTGCCGTCTGAGGCGGCAGCCTGGACCATCTTAATTTCAACGGAATCACGCGCCGGGTCCACGTCATCGATGCGAGGATGCGGTTCGCCAGCAAAATGGTCGAGGGCAACGTCTCCGCCACCAGAGAAGAGAACGCCGTCTAAACGGGAGTAGAGAGCATCCCACCCGTCATCGGCAATGGAAGACGGGATCAAGACAGGCACCCCGCCCGCCTGTTGGATCACGCGGACATAGGATTGTTGAAGGTTAATGTACGGTTGACCGTAGGAATTGGTCGCGCTGTTTGTGGTAATTCCGATAATTGGTTTCATAGGTTGTATTATAAAACGTCCCGCATGTTCATTCTGTGCCAATTGACATCAGAAGAAACCTGCGGGGCGCTTAACAAAAAGACCCTAGGATTTTTGAAATCGTAGGGTCTGATCGTATTGATTAGTCAAACTTCTGTTTGAGGCGGGCGGACTTGCCGGTGCGGCTGCGCATGAAGTAGAGCTGTGCGCGGCGGACCTGTCCGTGGCGTTCGACGGTGATCTTGTCGACACGCGGAGAGCGGAGCAGGAAGGTGCGCTCGACGCCAATGCCGTTCGAAGCCATGCGGCGAACAGTCACGGAGGCATCATTGCCGCCCTTGCGCATGCGGATCAGGATACCCTTGAATTCCTGAATGCGTTCGCGGTCGCCTTCTTTGATCTTGACGTGCACGCTGACGGTGTCACCGGGGGCGAGGGTGGGGATCTTCTCATTTTGTTTGGCTTCGAGAGCCTTGATAACGTCTGCCATTTTCTTTCTTCCTTACGTTTAGGTGTATTCGTTTTTTGAGCGACGGCGGATTATAGCACGCATTTTCGACTTCTACAAGCGATTTTGAACCGCAAAGCACGCGAAGTACGCCAAGGAAAACCTTTGAAATTCTTCGGGATCTTGGCGCTCTTTGCGGTAAATTGCCTTGGTTCTTAAGAGTATCTCCGAATCGCCAGCACGGAGTTGTGCCCACCAAAACCGAAGGCGTTGGTGATGGCGAGATCGATCTTTTTCTCACGCGCCTGGTTGGGGATGTAATCCAGGTCACATTCGGGGTCGGGCGTTTGGTAATGGATGGTTGGCGGCAAAACTCCATCTTTGATCGCATTCACGCAGAAGATGACTTCCAGCGCGCCTGTTGCGCCCATCATATGCCCGGTCATGGATTTGGTGGAAGAGATCGGGATCTGGTAAGCCTTCTCGCCGAACGCGGCTTTGATCGCCCGCGTTTCGGATTGGTCGTTCAGAGGCGTACCAGTTCCATGCGCATTGATATAGCCCAGATCATCCACGGTTGCACGAGCGGAATCCAACGCCATTTTCATGGCAGCCGCGCCGCCTGCGCCATGTTCGTGCGGAGCCGTCACATGGAAGGCATCCGCTGTCGCACCGTATCCCGCCAATTCCGCCAGGATATGCGCGCCACGCTTCTTCGCATCTTCTTCGCGTTCCAGTACCAACACCGCCGCGCCTTCCCCCATTACCAGACCGTCGCGGTTCTTATCGAACGGCTGGGGTGTCATCGAGTAATCATCGTTACGGCGCGACATGGCACCTACGCGGTCAAATGCCGCCACCCCTACGGAACAGATCGTCATCTCGGCGGCACCAGTCACAGCGGCATCGATCATGCCTGCTTTCAGCATCAAGAGCGCCGTACCAATGCCATCCGCGCCGGAAGCACACGCCGAAGCGACCGAAAAACAGGGTCCCTTAATTTGATTGTCAATCGCGATCATGCCTGCCGCCCCGTTCGGCATCAACATCGGGATCAGGAACGGGCTAACGCGCCGCGGTCCTTCCGTGTAATTGGTGATGACCGCATCGCTCAACGACTTGATGCCACCGATGGCAGACGAAACCAACACGCCGATCTTACCGGAATTTGCCTCTGTCACTTCGAGACCAGAATTCTCGATCGCCATCTTCGCCGCCGCCGCGCCTAACTGCTCAAAACGGTCACGCCGCCGCGCTTCCTTGGCATCCATGTAATTATCAGGATTGAACCCCTTCACTTCTGCTGCAAAATGCACGTTCAACGGGGCTGAATCGAACAGGGTGATCGGACCCACGCCCGAGACGCCGTTGACCGCGTTCTTCCATGATTCTTCTACTGTCAAACCAAGCGGGTTAACAGTCCCCATCCCAGTGATAACTATTTTTTCCATTAATGCCTCACATGAAAATTGGACTTTCGCACTACTAAAAACCCCGAATTTGCTTATGCGTCACGCCCCAAATGGACTAGGAACGCCTCTTTCCAAGCCGGTATCTGACCCCGTTTCAAGGGCGTTCCCCCCACTCACGCCCCAGCATGGCATAGTGGTACTCGCTCCCGTAGCTTCCTTTGAAAAAGATATTCTCGATCAAATACGCCTCGCGTCGAAATCCCAGCTTTTCGAGAAGTTTCCAAGATGCCGTATTTTCCACATCACATTCAGCAATAACTCGATGCAAGTGCAATTCGCCAAACAAATAACCAAGGATTCCGGAAACTGCTTCAAAAGCATACCCACATCCCCAAAACGGACGAGCCAGACTGTAGCCGATGAAAGCCTGCTTCTCATCATCCTTTTTGATATGAAAAGCGACATCACCGATCATCTCCCGCGTTGACCTCAACTCCACCGCCGTTTGGATCCATCTTCCCGGAGCCGGAATCGCTTTCGCCATCTCACGCACAAACTCGACAGCTTCATGCCGTAGGAATGGAACATCCCAACCCTGATATTTCGCAACGTCAGGATCGTTTCGATACGCGAGAAATGCTTCCAAGTCAGATTCTTTGAATTGGCGTAAGCACAGTCGTGTTGTTTCCAGAAACATCATTCCCCCGGCTTCGGAGTGTAATCACCCTCCACCCAAAATTGACCATCTGGACTCACTTCCTTCTTCCAGATCGGGACGATTTCCTTCAACCGGTCGATGCCATAACGTGCCGCTTCGAAGACTCCCGTATCGCGATGTGCTGCCGTACAAGCGATCAATACCGTCGGCGTTTTTGGATAGAGCTTGCCGATACGCTGAACAATCGCGATTCCTTCGATGCTATCCCACTTGGCGCGGATCTCATCTGCTACCTGTTTCATTTTCGCTTCCGCCATCGGGATATAGGCTTCATATTCGAGATAGTCCGTGTCGTGAGCATCGCCACGCCTGGTCTCGCCGCGCACCATGCCAGTAAAGATCGCCGCCGCACCTGTGGACGTCAGTGTGATCTGGGCGAGCAATTCGTTTAAATCTATTTCGTCTTCTGTGATGGAAAAGATAGTTGGAAAGTTGGAAGGTTGCATGTTGAAGGTTAACCTCCCGACACGGGCGGAAACATGCCGATCTCCGCATTTTGCGGGACAACGGCTTCATCAAAGGCATATTCACGATTGATCGTGATCAAAACGCTCGACATCGACTCCTTGAGTTTCGGCATATCGCTGGAAAGTTTTTCCTTCAATCCATGCACGGTCATATCGTCAGGAATATCGATCTCCAACGATTTGGCTCCAGCGCGATCGCGTATAGTGGCAAAAAACAATAGTTTGATGTGATTCATAATCCTCTAGATCCAGACACCTGTTGTGGCGGCTTTCTCCTCGACTTGGTCCCCGGTATTGACCGTCCCGGCGGGTTCGATCAGCATGATGTGGCATTCATTGGCAGCAACCGGCTTATGCTCCACGCCTTTAGGAACCACATACATTTCACCAGTGTGCAGTGTCACAATCCCATCACGGAAGTGGATGTCCAATTCACCATCGACAATATAAAACATCTCATCTGTTTCAGGGTGGCTGTGCCAGACAAATTCTCCCTGCACCTTGGCGATCTTGATGTGATAATCATTCACCTGTGCGATGATCTTCGGGAACCAGTGACTTGAAAACTTATAAAATTTTTCTTGAATATTGATCGGTTGGTACTCCATAAAACTACCTCTAAAATCCTTTCCTTGCTATTCGTTTAAAACATCACCTGATTGTCCACCATGTTTTTCGATAAGTCGAATATTTTGAATGCGCATGGTCTTCTCGGCGGCTTTCGCCATATCATACACCGTTAATGCTGCCACAGAGACGGCGGTCAGGGCTTCCATTTCCACGCCGGTTTTGCCGGTGGTCTTGGCAGTGGCAGTGATGATCACACCAGGGATCGAGTCATCCAGGGCGAGATCAACATCCACTTTGGAGAGGAACAACGGATGACATAACGGGATCAGCTCGGAGGTCCGTTTCGAAGCGCTGATTCCAGCGATCTGCGCCACGGTCAGCACATCCCCTTTTTTGATCTGTCCCGCGCGGATCAAGTCCAGCGTCTCTTTCTTCATTTGGATTTCGCCGCGTGCGATGGCAGTCCGCTCCGTATCGGGCTTGTCGCTGACATCCACCATTTTGGCGTGACCCTGTTCATCAATATGGGTAAGTTTGTTGGGCATGGATGGATTATATCTGAGACCTCACAGGTTTTCAAAACTTGTGAGGTCTACTATAATCTACCCCCTATGGAAAACCTGCTGGGACGCCAGCTCAATTACCGGGTGCAAACGCCCGTCTACGAAGGACCACTTGATCTGCTGCTCAACCTGATCGAGCGCGCCGAGTTGGACATCACCGCCGTTTCATTGGCGATGGTGACCGACCAGTATTTGGCTTACATCAACGGACTTGAACAGATCAACGCAGATGAGATCTCGGCGTTCCTAGTCATCGCGGCAAAACTATTGCAGATCAAATCGGAAGCGCTGCTGCCACGCCCGCCTGCGCGTGAGCCTGGGGAAGAGGATGTGGGGCGTTCGCTTGTCGATCAGTTGAAATTATACAAACGCTACAAAGAGATCGGTGGCTGGTTACATGAGCGTCAGGATGAGAACCTACGCACCTATTTGCGCATCGCTCCACCGCCCAAGGTAGAACCGAAGCTTGACTTATCGAATTTAACGCTGGAAAAACTCGTCGCCGCCGCAGAAGAAGCCTTCCGCAAAGAGAAGGAAAAGAAGCCGTTGAGCGTGGTGATCGCCGCTCCGCGCGTGACCATCCGCGAAAAGATCGACTTCATATCGAAAACGCTCAAAGAAGTACAGCGCACCAGTTTCAAAGCTTTGCTCGATTCAGGCGCATCCCGAATCGAGATCGTGGTCACTTTCTTAGCGCTGCTTGAACTGGTCAAGCGCTACCGTGTTGCCGCACACCAAGAGGGATTATTTACTGACATCGAATTCGAACGCATGGAAGATTGGCACGACGACGAAGAGATCGAGATCGAGTTTGAATAACCGTAGAGCGAGATTTATCTCGCTCTTTTATTTCTCCACCAACTTATCACTGCCAACGAAATCAACGCCCCGAGATTATCGAAGATCACCACATCCCACACCGATGGATGCCGCCCCGGTGTGAACACTTGATGAAATTCATCGGTCGCAGCATACAGAACCGCGATCAGCCAGGCGAGCCAGCGCCAATCCAATTTCCATTCCAGCGCAAACCAAAGAGACAATGCCAGCGCCGCATACACGGTCATATGCCCGCTCTTTTTGACGAGATAATCCAGCAATCCAAAATTCGGTAATTCATTGGATGGCTGCGACGAAAAATAAAAGATGACAGCCATGACCGCTACAGCGGGAATCCAACGGGGTACAATTCAAGTCACTTTAGACATGCATACGATTAAACCACAGCTCAACGAAGTTTTCCTCAAACACGAAGACAACTGGCTTTTCTTCACCGATCCGCATAAGATCATCACCGCTGAGAATCTGGAGGATGTCCTCCCGGCGTTGCGTGAGATCGAAGACCTGGTCAACGCGAATGACTGGCATGCGGCGGGATTTCTTAGCTACGAGTCCGCTTCTGCGTTTGACAGGGCGCACGCAACTCACGTTGAAAAGAGCGAAGCGCAATCGAAAAGCGGGTTCCCTTATCTCTGGTTTGGACTCTACCCCGCGCCCCGCCTCGTGACCAAGCCGGAACCTGACTCCGCTAAACCAGCATTGACCTGGCTCCCAACCACTGACCGCGACACGTACAACGCATCCATTGCCCAGATCAAGGATCACATTGCGGACGGTCTGACCTATCAAGTCAATTACACGATGCGCTTGCAGACAGATTTCCATGCCGACCCGTGGAACTTCTTTCTCCATCTTGTTCAATCGCAAAACAATTACGCCGCTTACATCGACACCGGACGTTTCGTCATCGCATCCGCCTCCCCCGAATTATTCTTTCAACTCGAAGGCAACATCATCACCTGCCGCCCCATGAAAGGGACAGTCAAGCGCGGACGCACAACGCTCGAAGATAAAGAACAAACCGAATGGCTGCGCACCTCCGAAAAGAATCGCGCCGAGAATGTCATGATCGTGGACATGATCCGCAATGACTTAGGGCGCATCGCCCGAGTTGGGAGTGTGCAAGTCCCTGAGTTGTTCACCGTGGAGAAATATCCCACCCTCTGGCAAATGACATCCACCGTCACCGCCAAAACGGACGCTTCGATTACAAAGATATTCTCCGCACTTTTCCCATGTGCATCCATCACTGGCGCGCCGAAGGTCAGTACTATGCGCATTATCTCCGAACTGGAAACCACTCCGCGCAACATCTACACCGGAAGCATCGGTTACATCGCTCCCAACCGTAAGGCGACATTCAATGTCGCCATCCGCACCGCCTTGATCGACCGTGAAACCCAATCCGCTGAATACGGAGTCGGCGGCGGCATTGTCTGGGACTCGACCAGCACAGACGAATATGCCGAAGCCCTGCTCAAAGCCCGTGTGCTGACCGAGTCCATGCCGGAGTTTTCTCTGCTTGAAACAATGCTATGGACACCAGAAGAAGGATTCTTTCTCCGAGAGAAACATATTGCCCGCCTGCTGGATTCCGCGGATTATTTTGATTTTCCCGTCAGACGTAGGGGCGGGGTCACCCCGCCCCTACCACCGCAAGAAATAGTCAATGTCTATTTGAATGGATTATCGGCTGGATTTATTTCTCCGCAACGAGTGAGGTTATTGCTCGATAAGAATGGAAACTTGAGTTGCGAGTCTAAAGCGTTCACACCTTCAGAAAACCGGTTGAGAGTTTGTCTTGCTAAAGAGCCAATCTACTCTGGGAATATCTTTCTCTTTCATAAGACAACTCATAGGGATGTTTACACTCAAGCCTTACGCTCCTCCGGGGGCTTAGCCCCCGAAGAACATAGGCAAGTTGATGATATTCTCCTCTTCAACGAACGTGGCGAACTGACCGAATTCACGATCGGCAACCTTGTGGTGGAGATGAATGGCAGGTTCTACACGCCTCCAGTCTCGTGCGGACTGCTTCCAGGGACGTTCCGCGCTCATTTAGTGGAGACAGGTCAAGTTGTAGAAAGAACCGTCCGCGTGGAGGAGTTGAAAGATTGCTCGCGGATATTTCTAGTCAATTCGGTACGCAAGTGGCAGGAAGTCCAGTTAGTGAATTAGCTGGTCTCCAGTCAACTTGACGAATCCAGCAGCGGGGAATAAAATAGTTTCGATACTTAACTATTAATACTCTTAATCAAAAGGCAACTATGGCAACCTCTGAGCGTCTTCGTGACCAAACCATTGACCGTTTCTGGGAAACGGTTCCCCCGGTGTGGAATTTTGTCCGCACACATTTGCGCGGCACAGCGATTGGGAAATTCGATATCACTGTCGAGCAATTCCATGTGCTGCGCTTTGTTCGCCGCGGACCGAACTCCATGAGCGAGTTGGCAACCGCCAAAAATATCAGCCGCCCTGCCATTAGTCAGGCAGTTGATGTACTCGTCAAAAAGGGACTGCTGACCCGCGTCCAAAGCACCACCGATCGCCGCGTGGTGGAACTTTACCTGACGGATGAAGGCAATGCCCTGCTCGATACCGTTTTCAAAGAAAACCGCGAGTGGATGAAAGAACGCATGGGTAAACTCACGAACGAAGAGTTGGAAACCGTTTGCGAGGCAATGGTTGTTTTGAAAAAAATTCTGGAATAAAACAACGCTGGTCTGGAGATTTAGTTTTAGGGCTTTATCCCGCGTTGACATACCTTTAGGAAAATTTGACGATATGAAAAATCCCGTTTTAGAAGAGACAGGCGAATCAGTCGGTTCGACGGAAGCCGTTGCTGCACCGCGCAGCGGTACGTTTGCCGCCATGCGCCATCGTAATTTTCAATTGTATTTTGGCGGAATGTTGATCTCCAGCATCGGCACGTGGATGCAGATCATCGCTCAGGGTTGGGTGGTCTATCAGCTGGGTCATTCCGAGCTGATCCTGGGGCTGGTCGCTTTTGCGTCGGCGATCCCCGTTTTGATCGTCTCTCCGTGGGCTGGCGTGATCGTGGATCGTGTCTCCCGACAAAAACTGCTAATGCTGACCCAATCGGGCGCGATGATCCCCGCGTTCATTCTTGCTGCTTTGACGTTCTACAACATCGTACAGGAATGGCATGTGATCGTGCTGGCTGCCCTGCTGGGCGTGGTCAGTGCCTTTGATGCGCCCGCACGACAGGCGTTCGTCCCGGAGATGGTCGGCAAAGAGGACATGCCCAACGCCATCGCATTGAACTCGATGATGTTCAACAGCGCCCGCGTCATCGGACCGGCGGTAGCGGGTCTCGTTTTAGCAGCCGTGGGCGCCGCCTGGTGCTTCACCCTTAACGGGATTTCCTTTCTGGCGGTTCTGGTCAGTTTGTGGATCATGAAAATACCGGTGCGACCGAAAATTCAACACACCGTCTCCCCCATGGAACAACTCAAGAGCGGGTTGAAATATGCCACCGGTCATAATGAAATACGTGCGTTGATCCTGCTCTCACTGGTCTTCAGCATTTTTGGCATTTCGTATGCAACGATACTCCCATCCTTTGTGGAGAATGTCCTTCACATGGGAGCCGCCGCGTATGGCTGGGTAAACACTGCGACCGGCTTGGGCGCGGTGAGCGGAGCGCTAGTTCTGGCAAGCCGCGTAAGTCACGGTCACCGCAGACGATTGCTGGTCATCACCAATATCGCTTTCCCACTGATACTTGATCGGCTTCTCGTTCACGTCCTACTTTCCGCTGTCATTACTGTTTGCTTATGGATTGGGACTCGGCTTCATGGTTCAGTTCACGACCATCAACACGCTTGCTGCAAACTCGCGTGCACGATGACTTCCGCGGGCGTGTGATGGGACTGTACACGCTCACCTTCTTCGGCTTCGCTCCCTTTGGGAATTTGCTGATAGGCTATCTCGGCGAAAAGATCGGACTAGGCATCGCCATGACCCTATTCGCCATCCTTTCGCTCATTCTCTCGCGTCTAGTGCTGACCAAAACGCCTGAGCTCCAAAAACTGTCTTAGGAGCTGACTATTAAGTACACGGATTGGACGGAAGACACGGCTGAACACGGATTTTCAAATTGTTTTTTCTGTAAAGTTCCGTTGAACCCGTGCGATCCGTGTCCAAAAGATCTTAATCAGGAAAACGTATGAGTCATATTCGGAAACTTCTGCATTTTGTAAAACCGTACTGGCGGCGCAGTCTGGTCTCGTTGATATTTTTATTCGCCGTGACCTTCATAGATTTAGCTCTACCGCGCCTGATCCAGCGCATTATCGATCAAGGAATCAACGGCAATGACATGCACATCGTCATCACGACATCCATCTTTATGCTGGGCATTTCGATCTTGCAGACATTGTTTGCGCTGGCAAATAATCTCTTCTCGATTTAGGTCGGTGAAAGCGTGGCGCGTGATCTGCGCGAAGCACTCTTTCTCAAGATACAGTCCTTCTCGTTTGGAAATCTCGACCACCTCAATACGGGACAATTAATGGTGCGGCTTTCCAGCGATACGACCGCATTCCAGCGCATGGTGCAGGTCTCTTTGCGCATCGGCACGCGCGCCCCGCTGCTGATGATCGGGAGTCTCATTTTGATGTTCGTCACCGATAGTCGCCTTGCGCTGATGGTCATGCCGGTGCTGCTGGCAACCAGTATTGTCATCTTTTTCTTCGTCTCACGCATGGGACCTCTGTTCATGACTGTCCAGAAGAAACTGGATAAGCTCAACACGGTCTTGCAGGAGAACATCGCGGGCGTGAGGTTGGTCAAGGCATTCGTACGAGCGGATCATGAAGGGAGTCGCTTCGCCACCGCCAATGAAGATTACGCCGAACGCAACATCAGTGTGATGCGCTTCATGGCGACACTTTCTCCGTCCATGAACATCTTCGTCAATATCGGCATCGTGATCGTCATCTGGTTCGGTGGGATCCAATCCGCGGCGGGTGGAGTTTCGGTCGGGAAGATCGTGGCGTTCATCAACTATCTGCACACCACCATGGGACCTCTGGGAATCATGGTCATGATGGCAAATGTCGTGGCGGCAGCGACGGCTTCCTCGGAACGTATCAACGAAGTGCTCGAGACTGTTCCTGAAGTGCAGGATAAAGCTGTGACGCAGAGTCTGCCCGGCGGGAGCGCGGAGCGCATCCGCTTTGAGGGTGTGGACTTCCACTTTTAACGGAACCAACGATGGTTTAGTCCTGAACCGCGTGGATTTGGAGGCGGAACCCGGTCAGACGGTGGCGATCCTTGGTGCGACGGGCGCGGGCAAATCGTCGATCGTTAATCTCGTGCCGCGCTTCTATGACGTGGCATCCGGTAAGGTCACATGGAACGGCGTGGATGTGCGCGATGTCAAACAAAGCGAGTTGCTGCAGCATGTGGGCATCGTGCCGCAGGAGACCATCCTGTTCTCGGGTTCAGTGCGCGACAATATCCGCTTTGGCAAGCCCGATGCAAGTGACGATGAAGTGATCGCCGCGGCAAAGGCTGCACAGGCGCATGACTTCATCACGAACCTGGCGAACGGATACGACACACGCATCGAAGAGCGCGGCGTAAATCTCTCGGGCGGACAAAAACAACGCATCGCCATTGCACGCGCGCTGCTGCTCAAGCCATCCGTTTTGATCTTGGACGACAGCACGAGTTCGGTTGACGTGGAAACGGAAACAAAAATTCAGGATGCGATGAAAACGTGGTTGAAAGACAGCACCAGTTTTGTCGTGGCACAGCGCATCAGCACCGTGCTGCACGCCGATAAAATTCTGGTAGTGGATGACGGTCATATCGTGGCAAACGGCACACACCACGAGCTAATGAAAACCAGCCAGGTGTATCAGGAAATTTACGACTCGCAGTTGGGCGACGGCGTGAAACTGGAGGCGGAATGAGCAACGCATCTTCTTCCGGTCGTTCTTCCACTCCTGATGTGCGAGATGTTCGCGCTGCTCTCGGTCGTGGCGGAGGCATGCGCCCCGGCAAGATCGAAAAGGCACGCGACTTCGCGCCGTGCCTTGACGCGCCTTGCGTTATATCTCAGTCCATACAAAGCCATGCTGGCTCTGGTACTGCTCTTTGTGCTCGCTTACATTTCACTTGGTCTGCTCGAACCGATCCTGATCGGGCGTGCTATTGATAAATATATTTCCACCAAGCAAGTCGATGGTCTCTCCACGTTGGCGCTTCTGCTCCTGGCTGCTTATGTTTTCGACAACCTCTTTCAAGCGAGTATCGAGTTGGCTGATGGCGCGCATCTCTCAAGATGCATTGCGCCGTTTGCGCCGCGATCTCTTCGAGCATCTGCAAAAACTTTCCATTGCTTTCTTCGACAGCCACACCGCGGGCGAATTGATGAGCCGTCTCACCAACGATATCGATGCTATCAATCAAGCGGTCTCGCAAAACGTGGTCTCGCTCATCGCCAGCGTGCTTTCGCTGGTGGGCATCATCACCGCCATGTTCGTGCTCAATCCGTATCTGGCGATCTCTGCGCTGTTGGTCGTGCCGATCATGTTCTGGTTTACCAACTTCATCGCGCGCTACACCCGCAAAGGCTTCCGCGATCTGCAAAAAGAATTGGGCGAGATCAACGGTGTGATGGAAGAATCGATCAGCGGGCAGCGCGTGGTCAAGGCGTTCCGTCGCAGCGAGTCATCCATCGAACGTTTCCGCGCCAGCAACGAGAAAGTCTACAAAGCGGGCGTCTATGCTAACACGTACGCGCTGATGCTCATGCCGCTGACAAATGTACTCGGCAATTTCTTCGTCATCGTGCTCGTGGGTCTCGGCGGATATCTGGCGCTCAAGGATCTCGTCACGGTCGGGATGATCGCCACGTTCATCGCCTACGCTCAGAACTTCATCCAGCCGCTACGACAACTTGCCAACATGTACAACTCGATTCAGGCGGCACTTGCCGGAGCGGAACGAGTCTTCGAGATCATCGATACCCCCGCGGAAGTGGATAACGCTTCGAACTCCCCGTTACCTGTTCCCGTTAACGGAGAGGTCCACTTCACGGACGTCACCTTCGGCTACAACCCCGACCAGCCCATCATCAAGAACATGACGCTCGAAGCCAAGGCAGGACAAACCATCGCGTTGGTTGGACCTACCGGCGCGGGCAAGACCACCATCATCAACCTGCTGACACGTTTCTACGAGATCAACTCCGGCTGCATCACCATTGACGGGAAAGACATCCGCGAGGTCTCGAAAGATGACCTGCGCCAGAAGCTCGGCATCGTCTTGCAGGACACCTTCCTTTTCGCTGACACCGTCATGGAAAACATCCGCTATGGGCGGCTGGACGCCACCGACGAAGAATGCATCGCCGCCGCCAAACTGGCAGACGCCGATCACTTCATCCAGCAGATGCCGCAAGGCTATCAGACGAGGCTCTCTGAACGCGCCAGCAATCTCAGTCAGGGACAGCGCCAGCTGCTCTCCATCGCCCGCGCCATTCTTGCTGACCCGAGCATCCTCATCCTCGACGAAGCCACCTCCAGCGTGGACACGCGCACCGAAGCCCGCATCCAGAAATCCCTGCTGCGACTGATGAAAGGACGCACCAGCTTCGTCATCGCCCACCGCCTCTCCACCATCCGCGACGCGGACAACGTCATCGTCATCAAAGATGGTGAGATCGTCGAGCAAGGGCACACACGCGCAATTACTGGAAGCCAAGGGCTTCTTCCATCATTTGTACATGAGCCAATTCAAAGGACTCGCAATTTAAAATGGCATGTCACTCTGAGGTCAGCGCCTTTCGCGACCGAAGAGTCTCTCCGCGTGCGTAGAGATCCTTCGCTACGCTCAGGATGACATGCCCGAAAAATTCATCATAGAAACATGAAACCATTCAAACGGATCTTTCACTACGCTCGAAACTACACCACCGCACTGATCGTCACCGCCTTGAGCATGTTAGCGCTGGTCGGCGTGCAATTGCTCATCCCGTGGATCGTCAAGACACTGGTTGCATCTGTGACCAATCCTAGCGCCACATTGGATGTGATGAAGCTGGTCACACGTCTCACCATCATTGCCACGGTCGTGTACGTGGCGCGCGCCGTCATGCAATTCCTGCGCTCCTACATGGCACACTTCGCCGGCTGGGGCGTGGTCTCGGATGTACGCCAGTTCATCTACGAACACATGCAGCGACTATCCCTTCGCTATTACGAAGACAAGCAGGTTGGACAGTTGATGTCGAACGTGGTCAACGACACTGACTTGTTCGAGCAGTTGATCGCCCACGCCCTTCCGGATGTGATCGTCAACGTCATCACCTTCATTGCCGTGACCATCGTTCTCGTCAGCCTGAACTGGAAGTTGACCCTTTTCGAGTACGATTCCTATTCCACTGGTGATCCTGTCCCTGCGAGTGTATGCCAAATATGTGCGTCCTGCCTTCCGCAGCCGCCAAAAGGAATTGGGCGATCTCAACGCCACGCTTAACGACAACCTTTCCGGCATCCGCGAGATCAAAGCCTTCACGCGCGAAAGGGACGAAGCCCAGCGCATCCAAAACCGCATCGAGAGCTATCTCCGCTCTGCAGCTGAAAGCGCTCAAGCTGATGGCGACCTTCCAGCCGTTCGTGGAATTCACTTCCTCACTTGGGTCGTTGATTGTCATTTACTTCGGTGGGCGTCTTAGCTTTGCAGGGTACACTGCCCGTCGCAGACTTGGTCGCTTTCTTCCTGTATCTTGAAATGTTCTACACCCCTGTCCGCAATTTGAGCGGAGCGTGGGAAGCGGTGCAGAGTTCGCTCGCTGGCGCAGATCGTGTCTCCGATCTGATGTCAGAGGATGAGGAGCCGCACAACGTTCCGGGAGCGGAATCAGTTTCCGGTCGGGTAAGAGGCGAGATCGCGTTCGAGAAGGTCAGCTTTGAGTATGTGGCGGGAGTCCCGGTGCTGGATAATATCTCGCTCGCCATCCCTGCGCAAAGCGTGGTCGCGTTGGTGGGTCCGACCGGTGTGGGCAAATCCACGCTGGTCAGTTTGATCCCGCGCTTCTACGATGTGAACATGGGCAAGATCACGCTGGATGGGCGTGCCTTGCATGAATACACGCTCGACAGCCTGCGCCAACAGATCAGCATCGTGCTACAAGATGTATTCCTGTTCTACGGCACCGTGCGCGACAACATCCTATTCGGCAAATCAGACGCCACGGAAGAAGAGATCATCGCCGCCGCCAAAATGGCGAACGCCCACGACTTCATCATGGAACTGCCCGACGGCTACGACACGCTGATCGGCGAACGCGGCGTAAAACTTTCCGGCGGACAGAAGCAGCGCATCTCCATCGCCCGCGCCCTGCTGCGTGATGCGCCCGATCCTGATCCTTGATGAAGCGACCTCTTCGGTTGACACCGAGACCGAGTTGCTCATCCAGCAGGCATTGGAGCGCCTGATGAAAGGACGCACGACCATCATCATCGCGCACCGCCTCTCGACCATCCGCAGCGCCGATAAGATCGTGGTGCTGGAGGACAAGTCCATTCGCGAGATGGGAACGCACGAAGAGCTAATGCGCAGCCCAGATGGGTTATATCGAAAGCTGAATACCATCCAGCGCAGGTTGGAACCATCTATTTTGAGCAATTTGAATTAGAGCTTATTCCATTGAATTCCCCATAAAAGCAGACTCACCCACGAATGCTCTTTTTCATGGGTGAGTCTTGGAGGAAAAAGCAACTAAGCGTGGAGTTGCTTTGCCGTCTGACTAATTCGGATAAATAATGTGAAAATCTGCCTCATTCACTGCTTCGATCAATACATCACTTTTTTTACCAATGACGACCTGCCTTCCGGCTTTCAGGGCAAAATCCTGGTTAACATTGGACTCCGTCAACCAGATGATCCCTTTGTCGCACACGACAGTCGTCCCTGAGACAAGACCGCCCAATTTCCTTAATTGGTGTGGGTGAAGGCTAAACGATACGGTTTTTTCTTTTTCATGTAATTTGGTCATAGCGGCTCCTGTTCTCTCTAAAACAGTTCCAATATTTATATTTTCTCTAAAACTCACAAAGAAATACAGAGCCAATTATGAAGAATTGTATCCATAACAGTTTTAGTTATAATAAACTGTATACATCAAATTTCATTCGATCTGTACATACAGCCACGTTCTATGACCCCAAAAACATCCCTTTCACATGCTAAAGATGAATTCCTCTACGAAAAACTGGCGTGCCAGATCATCCAATTGATCCAGCAAGGCACATTTCGTCCGGGCGAACGCATTCCATCGATAAGGAAAATGAGCCAACAACAGGGAGTGAGCGTTAGTTCGGTTCTGCAGGCATATCTTGAGCTAGAAAATAAAGGATGGATCGAAGCACGCCCTCAATCCGGATACTATGTGTGTCTTTCCAGAGATATAAAACTACCAGAACCGGAAATTTCCACGCCAAGCCTCGACCCGAGCCACGTCAACCTGCATGATCTGGTCATGATGATCATGCAGGATTCGTATAATCCGCATCTGGTTCAGCTTGGGGCTGCCATGCCCAACCTGGAACTGCTGCCAACCGAACGCATGAACCGTACCATGTCCATCCTTGCGCGGAAGGCAGATAAAAAAGCTCATCAGTACAGCATCCCGCCAGGTGTGGAGGAATTGCGCGTACAGATCGCACGACGAGCCGTGAACAGCGGATGTCAGCTCTCCCCCAGCGATATCGTGATCACCTCCGGCGGCACGGAAGCCATTGATCTGTGCCTGCATGCAGTTTGCAAGCCGGGGGACATTGTTGCCATTGAATCACCCATGTACTTCGGCACCCTCCAGATCATCGAAGTACATGGATTGAGGGCGCTGGAAATCCCAACCAATCCACGCGATGGCATCAGTCTGGAAGCTCTGCAGTTTGCCATTGAGCACAACCCGATCAAGGCTGTACTGACCATTTCCAATTTTAGTAATCCATTGGGCAGCCATATCCCCGATGAGAAGAAAAAAGAACTGGTGGAATTACTGGCTCGATACGATATTCCCCTGATCGATAATGATGTATCTGGAGAGATCTATTTTACAGAAAAACGTCCACTGGTAACCAAAGCCTTCGATAAAAAGGGACTGGTGATGTTGTGTTCATCCTTTTCCAAGGACATCAGTCCATCATTAAGGGTCGGATGGGTAGCGCCCGGGCAATATAAGAACACAGTGGAATGGTTGAAATTTACGTTGAGCGCAGCGACCGCAACGATTCCCCAGATGGCGATCGCAGAATTTCTGGAAAGTGGTGGATACGACCATCACCTAAGACGTCTACGCCGCGAGTATGCTGGCAACGTTGCAAAGCTGTACGACGCCGTCACCAGCCGATTCCCTACTGGGACACGTGTCACCCGCCCTTCTGGAGGATATGTGCTCTGGGTCCAATTACCAGAAATGGTGGACTCTCTGGAATTGTATTCTCTAGCGTTACAGGGAAACATCACATTGACACCAGGCTATCTATTTCTCTCCAACCAATCAGTTCTCCAATTTCATTCGTTTGAATGCAGCCGCCTGGTCCTTTCCCATCGAACGCGCTCTCGATAAATTAAGTGATATGATCGTCGAACTTACCGGTCGAAGCAAGCCAAGTAGATGAAACAGTTGAAGCAACGGAATCTATTTCCAGCTGGGTAAAGGGCGGAATCGCGTTTATTGATACCATCCAGCGCACACTGAAGCCTATCTATTATGAGCGGCCTGAGGTAGGCTGCTCTATCTTTACAAGAATTATCTTCTGTCATCATTTTGCAATTCTTACTACGTTTGCGTCACGGAACATAACCGCAGCCTGGCTCGTCTCTTTTGATATATTCCTATGAACAAGCTGCGCTTTTACTCGATCTTATTCCTGGAAATAGGGATCATCATCTTTGCAGGGCTCGGATTGTTTGTGGTTGTGAACCCAGCTCTGGCATTAATGGTCAAAACTCCTACATCCAAACCCGCACCACCACAGCAAATGCTGTGGGCACTTGCCTATGTTCCCAAACCGTCAATTGTTACCTCGACACCTGAAACCCACGAACAGATCATAGACCCGTCCACCCCAACCGAAGAGGCATCAGACATTGGCATGGATATTGTCAATGATGGCTCCGTGTCTCCAGGCGACTTTCCTTCGAACGACCAGGAAATAGACGATGGGCGCTGGATCGATGTCAATCTTTCACAGCAACAGATCTATGTTTATGAAGGTGAGACGCTGGTCAACTCTTTTATCGTTTCCACCGGCTTACCTGGCACGCCTACTGTTACAGGCGAATACCGTATCTACGTGAAAGTGCCTGTTCAGGATATGTCGGGTCCGGGATATTATTTATCAGATGTTCCGTGGGTAATGTTCTTCTATGAGGACTATGGTTTTCACGGCACCTACTGGCACAATAATTTTGGCAGCCCCATGAGCCGCGGTTGTGTTAACCTAACCGTGGAAGACGCAGAATGGCTATATGAGTGGGCATCTGTGGGAACACGTGTAAACATCCATTACTAGATGTTTCTTCTAAAAGCAAGACAAAAATGAAGAGACTGCCGTAGCTACGGCAGTCTCTTCATTTTCCAGATACCATCATCAAGATCATCCATTGGTCATCAATTTGACGTAGATCTCCTCCAGCGCTGACTCCCGCATGGATAAGTCCATCAGCGTCCAGCCGTTAGCGGAAATGGTTTCGAGCATTTTAGCGATAGCATCCACTTCTCCGGCACGGAAAATATAGGAGCCGTGGATGTGTTCGTAGTCCAGCGTTTGATCTGATTGGAAGATGACTTGATACTCGCGTCTTCCTAATCTAGAGCGGATAACATCCATGTTGTCGAAGACCAGCAGCTTGCCATTCTTGATGATGCCGACGCGGTCGCAGATGCTCTCCACATGAAAGAGGTTATGGGCGCTGAGGATGATCGTCTTGCCCTCCCGTTTGAGGGTTGTGAGATAATTGATAATGAAGAACGATGTCAATGGGTCGAGACCGGAGTTGGGTTCGTCAAGGATCAACAATTCGGGGTCGTGGAGCAATGTCCGCGCGATGGCGGTTTTGCGCTTCATGCCCTTGGAGAATTCACCGGTTAGTTTGTTCTTATCCGGCAGGCCCAGCGAGATTCCAGTAATTGGTCAATGCGTTTCAGCGCTTGATGGCGCGGCATTTGATAGAGTTCGGAGAAGAACAGCAGATACTGCTGTGCCGTCATCGCCTCATACAGTGGGCTCTCCTCCGGTAGATAACCGATCTTATGCTTGACCTTGATACTTTCCTTCTGCATGTCGTGTTCCATGACCCGCACATGTCCTGAGGTTGGCTCGATCAAGCCTGCGATCATTTTCAATGTAGTGCTTTTTCCAGCGCCATTGTGCCCGATCAATCCGATGATCTCACCCGAATTAATTTGCAAGTTGAGATGATCGACGACATTGATATTGTTGTAACTCTTGGTAACATCGGTGAGTTGTATCATGCTGGCATTGTATCTCAAAATACCGGGAGCATAAATTCTCTTGAACAAGATCCTCGTAATCGCTTGGCGCGAAATCGCCCGCATCCGCAAACAGTTCGGCAGCCGTGCCAGTTTTTTGGTAGTTCTGGCATTCCTGAGTGTGCTGGGTTTCTCCGCATTTGCGCTTTGGAATACCCTCTCCCTTGGCAGCGGCTTATATCAGATCGGCGTTTCGGGCGATGTCCCACCGCTGCGTGACAGCCGCTTTGTGGTGATCAAAGTGGATGTGGAGCAGGGGAAAACACTTTTAGCACAGCAGCGCATTGATGTTTTGATCGACGGCTCGCAGGTCATCTCCCGCGAGGATAATAAATCGCAGTATGCCGTCCGCGCTTTGAAGCAATACATGGAGAAGGAAGAACTGCAGCGCGTCGGGAACTACGTATCCGGAAGCGGAGGCGTTCCCGCTGCGGGCAAGGCTAACTTATCTTGGTGCGGATCAAGCGGCGGGTGGGACGAACGGAGACGGAACGACATCCAGCACACGACCGGAGGAATCCTTCATCCCGTCCCTAACGCCTCCGCCTCTCCCATTCCAGCAGGTCATCGTTGCTCTGATCTATATCCTGCCGATGACGTTCATTAGCATCTTTTTCACCAGCAGTTTCATGGAAGAGAAGATCAACCGGCGTTTGACGATCCTGCTTTCCGCGCCGGTCACACCGTTTCAGATCATCCTTGGCAAGATGCTGCCGTATGTGATCTTTACACTGGCGGCAATCGCGTTCATTGCCATGCAGACGAAGGGGAATGTGCTGCTCACGCTCGCCATCTTCCTGCCGACGACGCTGTTCATCTTTGCGATCTATCTGATGGTGCCGTTGTTTTACCGCACGTTCAAAGATGTGACCTTTATCGCGATGCTGGTCACCACGCTGACAACCGCCTATCTGGTTTTCCCAGCCATGTTCACAGATGTGACCGATCTTTCGTTTATTTCCCCATTGACGCTTGGCCGTGAAAATGTATCGCAACGAACCGTTTGGCTGGCGCGAATATTTGTTCCCGTCCCTGCCGATGGCGGCAATTTTCGGATTCGCCATCTATGCCGGGACGCACCTGCTCAATGAAGAATTTCTGATCGGCTACAAGCCCATCACGCGCAAGCTCGGCGATGCCATCTATTTATTGATGTCGCACACGAAGTTATACATCTCTGTGCCATTGTGGAGTGTGTTGACTGTTCCGATCATTTACATGTCACAGGTCATCGTGCTGGCGTTTGCTTCTGACCTGCCGATAGGAATGACACTGGGTGTGACCTTGTTCATTTCGGCATTCGTTGAAGAGACAGCGAAATCGGTCGGCATCGTCATGCTGATGGAACATAACAAGATCAATGGTACGCGTCAGATACTTTGGTATGTGCTTTTATCGGTGCTGGGATTTTTCATCGGCGAAAAACTGCTGGTCTTGGTTTCACTCTCGGTGGTTTTGCAATCGTCGATCTCCAGTGTGTTGTTTGGTACGGGTCTATTGTTGTTCGCACCGTTAGTCGCTCACTTTGTCTTTACCAGCATCGTGACCCTGCTTAGAGCAAAAACAAAATTGAGCTATGCCACGGCTCTCACGCTGGGAACGATTGTCCACTTTCTCTATAACTGGTTTCTCATGGGAGGTCTGCAATGACCCCATTTTGGGCTGTCGTCAAACGGGAATTGTGGACGGTCATCCGCGACCGAACGATCGCTATTTCCATCCTGATCCAATTTTTCATTGCATCGTTTTCTTCAGGCTTGTTCCTGGGGATGCTGCAACTGTACGATGTGGATACGATCCTGAAATTTAGTGGTGGTGCGATCAAGATCGGAGTCGTTAACGCGTCAGACAGTCAGCTCGGCAAATTCATCGCAGAGCATGGCATGACCGTTGTCCCGTTCGATTCGCTGGAACAGGCAAAAACAGGATTCTATAACCGTGAAGCTATTGCAATTGTTGATGCACCCCAAAATGCTGATGGTATTACGGAGGTCAGAGTCTTTCTACCTGAGTCGAATACGATCAGTTCCATTGTCCGCATGGTGATTCAAGAACCGCTCAAAGAGTATGAGAATTATTTGCGCATCCAAAAGGGAGTGGACATCCGTTACACCGACCTGAAGGGCGAGCCGTCCATTTCCTTTGAATTTATCTATTCGGTGCTCCTACCTCTGCTGATGTTCTTCCCGGCATTCGTAGCAGGCAGTTTATCCATTGATTCGCTCACCGAAGAATTCGAGAACGACACGATGGAAACGCTTCTTGTCCGCGCCGCTCACGGTCAGCGGCATGGTTAACGCGAAGGTACTATCGGTGGTTATTCTGGCTGCCGCGCAGTGCAGTGTCTGGTTGGTACTACTCAAACTCAATGGGATCGTCATCCACAACACGCTTTGGATCTTGCTATTAGCTTTTATCGTGGCTGGGATCACCTCCGTGTCTGCGGCGTTGACAGCGGTTCTTCTTCGGGATCGGGAGCGCTCCCAGTTCCTGTACGCGTTGATGCTGTTGACGGCGATCGCGCTAAGCAACCTCCTGAGCATTTCTCCGATCACAACTCTCTCCCGCCTGGCAATTGGAGATTATTACACCAACGGCTGGATGGTCGCTTTGTTTGCTGGTTTTCTGGCTGGGTTATATCTGCTCCTGAGAAAAGTATCACACCGTATCATGGTTTAAGACGAAAAGGGTAAAAGCAGTAGAAACTTCTCTGATTATGACAAACAGCACCTGACATCCCTTGGGGAAATCTGTACAATATCATTGGCTGGCTGCTTTCCATGCTCCAGGCGCGGAAGCAGATTGCGTGCAAGTATCTCAATGAATTTTGGATCGAGACGAAATATGAATGAAGAAAGTGATCTTGAAAGGTTTGCACCAGGCATAGTGATCTTCCTGGTATTGGTTGGTGGTTTTCTGCGAGTGCTTCTCCTGGGTACAAAAGGGATGTGGTTGGATGAAACATTCAGTGTGTGGATTGCTAATCACACCGTCCCTGAAATGCTGCAATGGATCATAAGGATCGATCAACACCCACCGCTGTATTATCTTCTCCTTCATTACTGGATCGCTCACTACGGAGCTGAGCCTTATTATGCCCGGCTCCTTTCGGCGATCTTTGGAACAGTCACTATTCCGGTCGTGTTTATGATCGGCAAGCGTATGTCTGGTGCACTGGTGGGATTGGTTGCAGCCGTGTTCATGACGTTTTCCCCATTCAACATCTACTATGCCCAGGAAACGCGTATGTACACCCTGCTAACATTCAATGCGGCAGTGGCGATCTATGCTCTTGCCCGGCTGCTTACAGATCCACGATCTATAGAGCCCATCGGTAGCCAATTTAGGAACTATCTGCATGCCTGGCGGACCCTGGGACCCATTGAGCCAGATAAAGAAAAAGAGTTCAGTTATATGGTCGAAGCGCCTCGTACTGGCTGGAGAGCCTGGGTCTACCGTCATCGCTGGTCACCCATCCAGACGATCGAGACGGACCTGGCATGGATCGCCTTTATCGTCTTCACGACGCTGACCTTGCTTAGTCACAACACTGCTGTCTTTCTCCCGATAGCCACCAATATTTTTGTTCTCGGGTTAATTCTTTACCAAAGGTTAAGCAGACCTGGGTCACAAACAACCCTTCAAGCTCCTTCCTTTTGGAACTGGGTGAAAGCTCAATTCGGAATCTTTCTCCTGTGGAGCCCCTGGCTGCTTACCTTCATCCAACAAGCCAGGCGGGTCGATCAGGAGTTTTGGATTCCGAAACCAACATGGGAAATTTTTACCAATACCCTGCGGACATTATTGAACGCATCTGCACAAAACTCGATCAGCACTATTATGACGTGGCTCCTATGTGCTGTACTACTTTTGGGGCTGGTCTATTATCGGAAGAAGTTGTCAATGTTCTTTTTCCTACTGGCGCTGTTCGCCACCCCCATTTTGGGTGAATTGATCGTAAGCATTCGCCGCCCCATCTTTTTCGATCGAACATTGATCTGGGTGACGATCCCTTTGTTCATAGTGCTGGCAGCCGGTATTGTTCAGCTTCGATTTCGCCCACTTATGATCGTGATGGTGGGGATTTTCGCTACAAACTACCTATCATCTACTGGCGATATGTATCGGTTCGTGCAAAAAGAGGACTGGAATACCGCTGCTGGTTACGTTGCCAATTTTGCTCAGAAAGATGATCTGGTTCTTTTCAATTCCAACTTTGTAGTGGTCCCATTCAACTACTATTTTGAACCATATGAAAAGAAATATGCTATTCAGGTAATAAAACAGGGTGTTCCTTTCGATCTGTTCGACAGCGGTGTTATGGAGCCGAGGATGAAGGAGAGCGACATACCTGCGCTGACATCCCTGCTGCACGGACATCGCAGAGTCTGGCTCGTGTACAGTCATGCTGATATTACTGACCCAAAAGGACTGATCCCACAGACGATAGCCTCACAAATGAAATTGACGCGAGAGCGTGAATTTTATGGAGGATGCGTTCAATTATATGAAGCTCCTTGAGAGCAATTCTCCCATATAAAATGCCAAGTCAATAGAAAGACACAGTACATCGGGCGGCTTTTGAGCCGCCCGTTTTTATACCATTTCCTGTATCGGGCTGAGCTATAATCGATAAAACGTTTAAAAAGATTTACTATATAGGTAACAAATGCCCAACCACTTAATCTCAGAAAATTCCCCCTATCTGCTCCAGCACGCAAACAACCCTGTTGATTGGTATCCCTGGGGTGAAGAAGCGCTGACAAAAGCCAAAGAGGAAAACAAACCGATCTTTTTAAGCATCGGATATGCCGCCTGTCACTGGTGTCATGTCATGGCACACGAGTCGTTCGAAGATGATGCCACCGCCGCATTCATGAACGAACATTACGTCAACATCAAAGTGGATCGCGAAGAACGCCCCGATCTGGACGCAATCTATATGCAAGCCACGGTTGCCATGACAGGTTCAGGCGGCTGGCCCATGTCCGTTTTTCTCACTCACGACCTGAAACCTTTTTACGCTGGCACGTATTTCCCGCCTGTGCCGCGTCACAATATGCCATCCTTTCGTGATGTATTGGCAGGTATCGCCAACTCGTGGCAAGTACAGCGCGATGAAGTCGATCGCGTGGGTAGTGAAGTCTCGGACCATCTGCAAAAGTCATTGACCTTCAATACACAAGCCGATGCGGGCTTCACCCAAGCGCATCTTGATGCAGCAATAAAATCGTTATTGGAATCGTACGATTGGGGGTACGGCGGCTGGGGCGCAGCACCAAAATTTCCACAGCCAATGACAATTGAGTTCTTGCTGAGACATGTAATTAGGAACTCAGCTGCAGAGAGCGCGGAGAATTCCCAAGCGTTAAAGGCATCTATCCATGTCCTAAAGGCAATGGCACGCGGTGGGATGTATGATGTTGTTGGCGGCGGGTTCTCACGGTATAGCGTAGATAACTTCTGGCGTGTTCCGCATTTTGAGAAAATGCTTTATGACAATGCTCAACTCGCGCGCGCCTATCTTCATGCCTGGCAGATCACGGGTGATGTTTCGTTCAGGCGAATCGTCACCGAGACACTCGATTTCGTTGCCCGCGAAATGACGCACCCCGAGGGCGGCTTTTATTCCAGCCTGGATGCCGATTCCGAAGGCGAAGAAGGCAAGTTCTATGTGTGGACTCTGGATGAGATCCGCTCTGTCCTACAAGAGGATTCCGATTTCTTCGAAGCGGCGTATGGAGTTTCGATCAAAGGGAATTGGGAAGGCAAGACTGTTCTCCAACGCCAATTGGATGATGCATCCCTCGCCGCCCGCTTCAGATTGGATCCCGATGCTGTTCCCGTCAAATTGAGCGAGTGCCACTCCAGGCTTTTGGCTGTCCGCGCCGAACGTATCCGCCCGGGAACAGATGATAAAGTGCTTACTTCGTGGAATGGCTTGATGCTGGCAACAATAGCAGAAGCAGCGCGTGTTTTGGAGTCAGGGAGCTTGCTCCCGAACGCAGACCCGCAAGCTGGTCAACTCCATATATTGGCTACCCGCAATGCTGAATTTCTATTGAATGAGTTGCGTCCAAATGGCAAACTCAAACACAATTGGCGCGAAGGTAAGACCAGCAATGATGTTTTTCTTGAGGATTATACCGCCCTAATCCTTGGCTTGCTTGAACTCTACCAAACAGACTTCAACGACAAGTGGTTTGCTTCTGCTAAAGAACTTGCAGACGAAATGATCGAGTTATTCGAAGATCCCGCCGGCGGATTCTTCGACACATCCAAAGATGGCGAGAATTTATTGTTGCGCCCCAAAGATGTACAAGATAATGCCACGCCATCGGGTAATGCGCTGGCATGTGAAGCATTGTTGAAACTTGCCGCCTTCACAGACGAAGGCAGATACCATGATCTCGCCGAAAAAGCGCTCGGACTGGTCGTCGGCATGTCGGTACGATATCCCACCGCATTCGGCAGATGGCTGTCAGCGGCAGATATGGCTATCGATAACGGGAAACAGGTTGCGGTGGTGAGTGAAGCGGGCGCAGGGAACGTATCCGATTTTGTGCGCGTTGTCCGCTCCCAGTATCGACCGAATCTCGTTGTGGCAGCGTCCGCCTATCCCCCATCAGTAGATGCACCAACGCTGTTGAGAGACCGTCCATTGAAAGATGGTAAAACGACAGTATATGTTTGTGAAGGCTTTGTTTGTAAAAATCCCGTTACAACCATCCCAGAGTTGGAAGAGTTATTGTAGAATTAACGTATGGAACCACTTCTCATTGAAAACATCATCAAACTAGGAATGTCCGTTCTGTTAGGCGGGATCATTGGTGCGGAACGCGAGTTTCAAGATAAAGCGGCAGGCTTTCGTACGATCATCCTCATCACGGTTGGCTCGACATTATTCACCATTTTCTCCATGAGCATGGACCCGGGCTTCACACAGACACGCATTGCCGCGAATATTGTGACCGGTATCGGCTTTTTGGGGGCGGGCGCGATCATGCGCGAAGGTGGGCGCATTGCAGGAATGACCACCGCCGCCACGATCTGGCTTTCTGCCGCACTTGGCATGGGGATCGGCGCAGGTGAAATGGTGTTCGTTTCCATCGCTACATTTGTCGTCATCGTCATACTACTACTCTTTCCACGCTTGGAAGAACGGATCGACCGCATTCGTGAGGCACGCACATACCATATCGTAGTTGCCAGCAGCAAGGCAGAAAAGGTCACAGAGGTGCACGAGGCTTTTGAGAAGAATTCCATGCACATTCTCGACCATCATGAGACCAAGTCAGGCGATACCGTTGCGGGAACATGGCGCGTGATCGGCTCTGTGAAAGGGCACAATAGCGTTACAAAAAAGATGCTGGAAGACCACGATATCAAAGAGATGACATACTAGTTTTCCACCCATGAACGGATAACAAAGGGCTCTCTTACGAGAGCCCTTTTCTTTATTTCGGTTCGATATTGCCTTTTGAGTCGGTCGATTTGTCTTCCTCTTTTTCGCCGCCCAATCCATCGCGAAACGCTTTGATACTCTTACCCAATTCTCCTGCAACTTTGCCAATGCGCCCCGGTCCGAACAGAAGCAAGATAATGACCAGGATAATGATCCATTCGGCACCACGTGGTAGTCCAAGCATCGTACACTCCTTTTTTGAATTCCTGCTTATCGTACCACACTCAGGGTTAATTGACCATTAAAGTTCACGGCGATACAACAGACCTTCGATAAAGCGGATGGCACGCCGAACAAAGGAACGCAGGCGACCAAATAGGCGATACTGCTCGGTGTAGACATGTCCTTTGCTTGGGATGGGACCGGTCCATTCAGCGGTAAGTGCGCCCCAGGTGAGCCCTCCACCAAACCCAACCATGACCAGCTTATCGCCTGGTTGGATCTGCCCCTTTTCGAGCGCTTCGACCATCGCGATCGGAATGGAGGCAGTTGACGTATTCCCGTAGCGATCTAGGTTGACGATGAAACGATCCATCGGGAGCTTGAGTCCGCGCGCTGCCGCATCGATAATGCGGATATTAGCCTGATGCGGAATGATCCATTTGATCTGCTCGACGGTTAACCCCGCCGCGTCGATCGCTTCCTGAGTTGCCGAAGCCATGACACGCGTAGCAAAGCGAAAGACTTCCTTGCCGTCCATCTGGATGAAGTGCTGCCCCGCATGGATGGTGGCTTCCGTTGCCGGATGGCGGCTGCCACCCGCAGGCACTGAAAGCAAATCGCCACCCGACCCATCCGAGTGCATCACCGCGGAAAGGACCCCTCCGGGTTTGTCACTTGCCTGTAAGACAAACGCGCCCGCGCCATCACCAAACAAAATGCAGGTGTTGCGGTCTTTCCAATCGACAAAACGCGACAGGGTTTCCGAGCCAACGACCAAAGCCGTCTTGATCGAGCCACTGCGGATCGCCTGCGCTGCCATATTGATGGCAAAGATAAATCCGGTACAGGCAGCCAACAGGTCAAACGCACCTGCCTTGCTAGCACCCAGTTGGTCTTGAATGAGGCAGGCGGTCGCCGGAAAAATATATTCCGGGGAGGAAGAAGTGCAAATGATCAGGTCAATATCGGTTGGACGCACATTCGCCACCTGCAATGCTTTGAAGGAAGCATCCACTCCCAGCGTGGATGCAAATTGATTTTCACCGGCAATGCGTCGTTCACCAATGCCTGTCCGTTCCCGGATCCAGGTGTCATTCGTATCCACGAGCTTCGAGAGATCATCGTTGGTCATGATCTTTTCAGGGACTGCCATCCCCCAGCCCGTAATATGTGCATATGGCATAGTTGTCTCCTACATCACACCCGTGTGAGTGCGAACTCTTCGATTACTCTTCAAAACGACTGAAGACCAATGTGGCGTTGTGCCCGCCGAAACCAAACGAGTTAGACATCACATGGCGCAAGGAAGCCTTACGCGGGGTATTGGGCACGTAATCGAGGTCACATTCAGGGTCTGGAGTTTGATAGTGAACGGTGGCGGGAATGATCCCATTGCGGATGGCTTGGATACAAGCAACCGCTTCTACAGCGCCGGTAGCGCCGAGCAAATGTCCGGTCATGGATTTGGTGGAGGAAATGGGGATTTGATAGGCTTGCTCACCGAAGACAGTTTTGATCGCGGCTGTCTCGCTCTTGTCATTCAACTAAGTCGAGGTTCCATGTGCATTGATGTAATGGATATCGGTCAAGCCTAATTCCGCATTCTCCAATGCAAGCTTCATGGACATCGCCGCGCCCGCACCATTCTCTGCCGGAGCGGAAATATGATGGGCATCATCGGTTGTTCCGTAGCCAGTTAACTCACACAGAATAGTTGCACCGCGTGCTTTGGCGAATTCCAATTCTTCGATGATCAAGATGCCAGAGCCTTCGCCCATCACAAAACCATCACGCGTTTTATCGAACGGGCGCGAAGCTGTTTCAGGATCCTCGTTGCGCGTGGAAAGAGCACCCATCACGTTCATACCTGCCATCGTAAGCGCGATGATGGATGCTTCTGAACCGCCTGTGATCATCGCATCTGCTGCGCCACGTCGAATCGTTTCCATGGCGTCACCGATGGCATTATTGCCCGAAGCACAAGCGGTAGCGATCGCCATGTTGGGTCCACGCGCGCCCACACGGATGGCAAGCATCCCCGCCGCGCTGTCTGAGATCATCATCGGCACCAGGAACGGACTCACGCGGTCCACGCCTCGTTCGCGCATCACTTCCGCCTGTTCCATGATCGTACCGATGCCGCCGATGCCTGTGCCGATCAAAATTCCGATGCGGTCACGGTTTGACTCGTCAATTTTCAAACCAGCTTGTTCCAAGGCTTCCAACGTGGCAGCCGTGGCGAACTGTGTGAAGCGATCCATCTTGCGTGCTTCGCGCGTGCCAAACATGGCAACGCCGTCAAATCCTTTTACTTCGGCGGCAAAGCGGGTCTTGTGTTTGCTGGCATCGAAGGAAGTGATCATCCCTGCGCCAGATTTCCCAGCAAGCAGCGATTCCCACGTTTCATTGACATTATTTCCCACAGGGCTGATACACCCCATCCCTGTGACGACGACTCTTCGTTTCATAAAGTTGAGCTCCTCAGTGAAAAAATACAGCCTAGCCCCTGCATTTCCGGCAGGTCTAGGCTGTTATAACACGCCTATTTTCAATTAGACACGATACAAAAATAAGAGTTAAAGCTTGTTTAATGTATTCCAGGCTTGTTGGATGTGCATTCGGTCGTGATCGGTGAGGAAACCGGTCACTTCCAGGAAGTTTGTAGGTCCAAAAATAGCATGGCGCGCCCGGCGAGACCAGATTTCGGGTACCAAGCTTTTCAGAAGTTGTAGGCTCTCGATACGCGCAGAAGTGAAATCCGCCAGTGCTGTCAACCCGCTGTCTTTCAGGTAATCGCGCTCATTTGCCCAAACACTTGTATCCGGTCGCGGGATGAATGCATCTTCTTTTTCGATCATCAGTTTCAATTGGATTTGGTGAATTTCACGCTCGGTATCACGCAGGTGACAGACGATCTCGTTCATCGCCCACGCATCGCGCGCCGGCTCATGATGCCACTGTGACTCGCTCAACGATGATGTGAGGCTATGCAGGACTGCAGGCGTAGATGCCATGATGGCTAACGTGGCTTCACGGGATTTGAACGACGGTTCCAGCGTGGATAAATTAACGGATTCCAGCCATCGGCGCAGGTCCGCTAACGAGCCGGAGCCCGCTTCATATCCCGGAGCGAAAGCGGATTCCCCTCCGACGAAATAGGTCTTCAGCCCAAGCTTGTGTGCAGGCAGTAGATCCCGGTCAATATCATTCCCCACCATAAGAACAGGTCCATCGGGCCAACCAAGACGCCCAAGCACTTCAGCATAATAAGCGGGGTGTGTTTTGGTGAAATGAAAATGCTCGAAGGTGGAGATCAACTCCAGCTTTTCAGGCTCGATGCCCGCCCAGCGGATACGATGCCATGTTGCCTTCTGCGGGAACAACGGATCGGTGGCGATCGCCACGCGAAATCCCTGCGCAAGCGCCCAATCGATCAACGGCGCAGCATCCGGGCGCACGCGTGTCATTGTGCCAAAGGTTGGGAAGACATTATCGTAGAAATCTTCGATGGCATCTGTGAGTTCCTGCTTCGGAATGCCGAGAGCCGGATAAAAATGTTCTTCAAAGATATCCTGCAAAGTACGAGATGGATTTTCGCTTACATACATGAGTTCCGTTCCGTGCATAAGCGCCTTAACCATCGCATCTGGTGAAACGCGACCGAAGAGATGTTTTGCCAGCGCTTTGAAGTAGACAGAGACAAACTCATTTATGTTCGTGTCGAGCAAAGTGTCATCGAGATCGAACAGCAACGTTAGGGACATAGACAGACCAGCTTTCGATGAGTTGTTTCCCCTGACAAAGTTCAGGATTTGATCTCAAATTTAAATGGGATATCGTGACATTCCCCGCAGCCAATATGCGGCTCGGAAACATTCTTTTTCGATTTCTCGCAGTAGGCAGAGACCTTCACACGCCGCTGAAACAGCGCGGTAATGGGTCGCTCCACTGTCGCATTTAACTTCAAGAACTCACAGGCATTCGCGCGCGCGATCTCAGGCACCGGACAGGTGGCACACAGGTCGCGCGTCCATTGTTGACCGGAGGCTTTGAGCAGGCGGCATTCTTCCACATTGCGCCCGCGATAGTAGTCACCGTAGAAATGAGGGCATTCTTTGCCAGCAGGGGTTTTCATGTCGATTATTATAAACGGACACCTTAATGTTCCGCTCCCATTATGCCCGAACGACAAGACAATGCGGTGTACTGGCAGTGAATTTCAACTGTCAGTACACACCCGATAAAAGTTGTTCGGGTACTGATAAACGATGAGCGAGCGGTCGGTTTAATTACCAACTCCGCTCGCTCGAATTATGAAGAATTTCAGACAGAGATCTTACACACGGGTAACGTAGGCGCCGGTTTCCGTATTCACGCGGATGGTATCGCCAACTTTGACGAACTGCGGGCACTGCACTTCCAAACCAGTTTCAGTGATGACCTTCTTGGTCACACCGGTGGCGGTATCGCCGCGGATGGCGGTCTCCGCTTCCACGACTTTCATATCCACAGAGCTGGGTATTTCAATGTCGAGCGGCGCATCCTTGTAATAAGTCAACTTGACTTCCATTTCTGGCATGAGATAGAGAGCGTTATCGCCGAGCATCTCCTTTTTGACCGCAGGCTGCTCGAAGGTCTCGCTATCCATGAAATAATAGAAGTCGCCATCATTATAGAGATAGGAAACATTGTGGAAATCAAGCCTGACATCCTGTACTGACTGACCGGAGTTAAAGGTGCGCTCAATGTTAGCGCCGGTCAGAAGGTTGCGCGCCTTAACACGGATATTGGCATTGCCGCGCCCGGTCTTGTTATGGCTGTATTCAATTACTTTCAGGAGGTTGCCATCCAGTTCAAAAGTTACGCCTTTGCGAAGTTCGTTTACGTCGATCATACTTGCACTTTCCTTGTGTGAGATTGAAGTTTTACCCGGGGGGTATTCTTTAGCGGCGGGATTATACCAGAGAGGTAATTAGTGTGTCAACTCGGAGCGCGGGTCTTCCTGCAAAAGCTGCACGGCATGTGGCAGGACGGGAATCACCACTTCCAGATTTTCAACTGCGCCTTTGGGACTGCCCGGCAGATTGATGATCAGAGTCTTTTTGCGGATGCCAGTCACGATGCGGGAGAGCATGGCATGCGGCGTGATTCGGAGACTAAAGGCACGCATCGCTTCCGCCAACCCGGGCGCTTCCCGTTCAATGACGGCGCGGGTCGCTTCGGGGGTGACGTCGCGCGGAGAAAATCCGGTGCCGCCGGTGGTAAGGATCACATCCAATTCGCCGCCGTCTGCCCACTCGCTCAGGATGGCGCGGATGGCAGATTCCTCGTCGGGGAGGATCGATCCCTTGGTCACCGACCAGCCTTCGGCTTGAATGCGAGCCGCCAGTGCAGGTCCGGAGGTGTCCGCTCGTTCGCCGCGCGAGGATCGGTCGGAAAGGGTCAGGATCCCGAAACGGAGAGTCACACCAATTCCTTTCCCAGGATGTGGACTTGATGCTCCATCGGCTGCCAGCCATGACGTTTGTAATATTCTTCCGCTTCGGTGTTATCTAATGTGACAAGCAGATAACTTTTCAGGCAGCCTTTGGATCGCAGGCGCGTTTCAAGTTCATCCATCAATTGCGTGCCAATGCCATTGCCGCGAAATTCGGAAGCGACCGCCAGATGATAGATCAGCCCGCGGCGACCATCGAAGCCACCGATGACAGAGCCGATGATCCTACCATCGCATTCAGCCACAAGAAACAGATCGGGGTCGCGCGATAACTTTTTCTCGATCTCGCGCGGCGTGTCAGAGCGACCGACACGCACACCTTTTTCGATACCTTCCCACAATTGATAGACCTGATCGTAATCGACAGGGAATTGAAATTCACGAATTTGAACGTTTGGATGGTCCATTCTAGGTCTCTACAAAGAAACGTCCCGAAGGTTCAGCGATGCCAGAATATCTCTGAAATAAACCTTCGGGACGGTCTGATTGATTACGTTATTGTTTCAAAACACTGATGAGATCATCAGGCATAAAGGGTTTCAGCAAAAAGTGATTTGCTCCGCAGCGCAAGCATTCGTCTTTGACATTCAAACCGGAGGTCATCACAACCCGCAAACCGGACGTCTCCGGATTCTTGCGGATCAATTTCATAATGTCCATGCCATTTTGCTGGCCGATATGTACATCCATGAAAAGCACATCCGGTTTTTCACTCACTACAGAGTCAGGCACATTAGCGTCACTGGATAACGCAACCACATCAAAGCCTTCCATTTTGAGGAGAACCTTGAGCAGAGAGACCATGGTTGGATCATCTTCGGCGAGCAGTACTTTTGCCATTTGCTTTTGCCTTCTTTGTTGTGGTTTTCTTTTTGCCGTCTGCATGATCGCTTTCAAGAGCCGATTTGAGAACATCGTCCACGGTTTCTGCGTAAACGAACTTCATCTCGTTCTTGATCTCTTCCGGGATGTCATCCAGGTCGTCCGCATTGCGTTTGGGCAAAATGATCGTCCGCAAGCCATTGCGGTGCGCAGCAAGAACTTTTTCCTTGACGCCACCGATCGGCAGGACCTGTCCGCGCAGGGTGATCTCACCGGTCATCCCCAAATGCGGCTTGACCTTGCGCCCAGAAACGAGCGACACGATGGCAGTTGCCATGGTCACACCTGCGGAGGGACCATCCTTTGGCGTTGCACCGGAAGGAATATGCATATGGATATCCGACTTGTTGAAGTAATCCGAATCCAAACCGAGCGCCTTCGCCCGCGAACGGACGAACGACAACGCTGCACGCGCAGATTCGTTCATGACGTTGCCAATGGAACCGGTAACTTGGAATCCCTTGCCGCCGGGCATACCGGTCGCTTCGACGAAGAGCACATCTCCGCCGTAAGGCGTCCAAGCTAAGCCTGGCACAACACCTGGCATGGAGGTGCGTTGGTTCAACTCCTCCGTGCCGTGGAAGATGGGATGATCGAGATAGTCTTCCAATTTATCGGGTGTGATCTTGGCACGCTTGATCTTGCCTTCGGCGATGCGCGTCCCAACTTTGCGGCACACTGCGCCGACCTTGCGCTCCAAATTACGGACACCGGCTTCGCGCGTATATTCGCGGATAATGCGCTGCAAGGCTTCATCGGTGAATTTCACTTCATTTTCGCGCAAACTGTTCTCGCGAATCTGGCGCGGGATAAGATATCCCTTGGCGATGGCAACTTTTTCCTTTTCGGTATAACCTGAAAGGAAGATGATCTCCATGCGGTCGCGTAACGGACCTGGGATCGTCTCCAATGTGTTGGCTGTCGTAATAAAGAACACTTGCGAAAGATCGTAGGCGACTTCGAGATAGTTATCGCGGAATTCACTGTTCTGTTCGGGGTCGAGCACTTCGAGCAGTGCCGAAGCCGGGTCGCCGTGGAAATCGAGCGTCATCTTATCGATCTCATCCAGCATAAAGACCGGATTCTTCGATTCGATGCGACGCAGGGATTGCAGGATACGCCCCGGCATAGAACCGATGTACGTGCGGCGATGCCCACGAATTTCCGCTTCATCGCGTACGCCACCCAACGAGGCACGCACGAACTTACGTCCCATGGCACGTGCAATGGATTGCCCAAGAGATGTTTTACCAACGCCTGGAGGACCCACAAAGCACAGGATCACACCTTCGCGTTCGCGACGGATCTTATCTTCTGAGGGAGTTTTCGCTTCATCCTTGCGGTCAAGGCGCAATTTGCGAATAGCAAGGAATTCAAGGATACGCTCCTTGACATCTTCCAAACCATAATGGTCGGTATCCAGGATCTGGCGTGCGTGAGGGATTTCCAGATTATCTGCTGTGGCTTTGCTCCACGGAATCGATACCAGCCAATCGAGGTACGTGCGGATGACACCATATTCCGCGGCAGCCGTCGGCAGGCGAGACAACCGCTCCAACTCACGCCGCGCCTGTTTATCTGCCTCCTCGGGCATCTTCGCGTCTTCGATCTTTTTGCGGAACTCTTCGGTCTCGGCGGCTTGCTCATCTTTTTCGCCAAGTTCTTTCTGAATGGCTTTCATCTGTTCGCGCAAGAAATATTCACGCTGTACTTTTTCGATCTCGCCGCGCGCTTCATTCTGAATTTTTTGACCGATCTGCAATACTTCCGCTTCACGCACCAGCAAGCCGATCAATTTCTTGAGCTTGTCAGAAACCGAATCAATCTCAAGAATTTCCTGCGCATCCTTCAGATCCATACGCTGGAAGTTGGCGATAGTGTAGGCAGTTTGCAGCGGATCTTCTACGGATGTGATCGAACCAGAAAGTTCTTCCGGGAACGAAGGGATCATTTGCGTGATCTGTTGGAACTGATCGCGCGCATTACGCGCCAGCGCCGAAATCTCAATACCATCTTCGACCAACTCGGGAGCGAGAATGACTTTCGCTTTGAGATAAGGTTCTTCGGAAACGAACTCCCCCAACCGGAAGCGTTCCATGCCCTGAACCAGCAAACGGATCGTCCCATCGGGAGCACGCAGCAGGCGATGGACCGTAGCGATCGTCCCCACGCGATACAGATCATTCGGACCGGGCGATTCAAGATCCGGATTGATGGAGGTCACCAGCCCGACAAGCTTATCTCCGCCGACGACTTCATCTACCAAACGGATCGAGCGCGGCTGTCCCACCGTCAGCGGAACGGCGGTTTGGGGATACACGACCACACCTCGCAGCGGCAGGATCGGGAGCACATCCGGGAATTTAGTTGTTTTGTCCTTTTGTGCGGGATCCGATTCGGGTGAGTTCTGAATCGGTCTTCGAAAAACGCGAAAAGACGGACGGCATCATGAGAGAAAGCAGTTCGTTCTCGTCTTCACCGATCCATTGAAATAAGTCATTGAAGTTGGAGTGCCAACGGGAGGCAGGCATGTGAGTGAATTAACCTCTAGTGATGAGTAACCAGTTTTGGCAGAGTAATGGTCAGGAAGCCATCCTTGTACACCGCACCTGCTTTTTCCGCATCCACAGGCACGGGAAGCTCCACCGTGATCTCGAATTTTCCTGATTGAATTTCCATTTGGTGATAATACGCGCGTTGCTCGGGCATATCGGTCCGGTTTCCACTGATGACAAGCAGATTGCCTTCCATAACCACCTCAATGTCATCATCGCGCATTCCGGCAATTTCCACTTTGATAATAAAATGTTCGTCTGTCTCAAAAATATCTGTTGGAGGGCGCCAAAGATAGGAACGCACCTGCCAACTTACTGCATGAAGTATCTCACGACGGTTCTCGATAAGCGTCTGGACAGGTTTACGGATAATCGTGGGCATAATTTACTCCTGAAACCATTTTCCCGGGAAGCACAGATCCAAAGAAAACATACGCCCCAGTAGGATTTCAAGTCCGCAATAGTCTCGAAAAAATCAGGGCGCATGTACACAATCTACTTGAAATTATACTTCTAATGCTTACTATTTTCCCACTTAAAAATAGCACTTTCAGATGATTTTCTTATTCAACAGACCGCGCTAATTGAAGGGCTTGTTCCAATCCTAGGGATCGCCCTGCCTCCCAATTGGCTGTCCCTTCTGCTTCCTGTAACGCTGCACGAGCAGGCGCAAGCATTCGGTCTACACGCGCTTGTTCAGCCGGTGGAAGCGGCGCACCGATCGACTCTGCGCAGGGAAAATGCAAATCCGCCCAACTGCAAGGCTCTTTGTGGTTTCGATTCCGCTGCAGCCAAACCGGCATAATCTTCAATAAGATAGGCAATAGCGGTCTGATCGCCCAATTCGCGATTGATCTCCAGGCTTTCATCCAGCAGCGGGCGGGCATCGCTGAATTTCCCTTCATCCAGCACCACATCGGCTAGCGTGTTGAGCGAGAGAGCCAGCCCGGCTTTGTCACCTAACTGGCGGCGGATCATCAGGCTCTCATTGAGCAAAGTACGCGCCTCTGCATAGTCCCCTATGATCGCTGGCGACACAAGCTTGATTATTGAGCAGTTGACCAACTGCCCAGCGGTCACCCATCTCGCGGAAAAGCGTCAGACTTTCCTCGTTCATCTGGCGCGCCCCATCCAAATCTCGCTGGAAACGAGCGATGATGCCCAGGTTATTGAGCAGCGTAGCAACACCGGGCGTATCGCCCAGTTCTCTGCGAAGACGGAGACTTTCTTCATTCAACGCCCGCCCGGTCGCATAATCGCCTTGCCAGGTGGCAACGGTCCCAGCTCCTTTAAGGGAGTGAGCCCGTGCAGCCAGACGGTCACGTTGCTCAGCGATCTGTTCCGCCAAATTCAAACTTTCATCATAAAAAGCACGCGCTTCCTCATATTTGCCCTGCAAACGGTAGATCTCACCAATATTGGACAGAACGTGACTTAAGCCAGCAGTGTCATTCAACTGTTGGTAACATTCACGTGCGCGCGCCAACCACTCTTCTGCTTCACTATAAGCACCACGTTTTCGAAGCAACCAACCCAACGCACGTTGAGCGCGGGCATGACGCGGCACATCATTGACCATGAGAGCCAAGCGATCGGCTTCGCGGTTGATCTGTTCCGCGGTTTCCCAATCACCGACCAGTTCAAGTACTTGTCCCAGCTTCAATAAGCCGCCAACGCGTTGATCCTCTGGAAGTAAATGCAATACACGTTGATAATAGGTAATTGCAGTGGCATTTGCATAATCTGCCTGGGCTGCCTCAGCAGCTTTTAACAGATATTCGCGTTTCTTCTCCTCGTTTTCACTACGCTCAAAGTGAAATGCCAACAGGTCAAGATATTGATCGAGCATCTCTGGTTGAGTGTTTTCAATATATCGACCGATCTGATCGTGCAGCATGGCACGTGTAGCAAAGGATAATGTTTCGTAGGTAACCTCTTGCGTCAATATATGCTTGAAGAGGTACATGAGCTCAGGTTCAGGAGAATCCAGTGGCGTTAGATCCAAGGCGCTCAAAGCATCCAGGTCGCTTTGCACTCTTCTTTGATTACCGAACTGGTCGTAGATTCCCCACAACAATGCAGCACGGAACAATCGTCCAATAACGCTAGCGACCTTCAACAACGTCTTTTGATTTTCAGTGAGTTGATCGATACGGCTGAGGATCAGAGTATAGAGACTATCAGGCAGATCAACCTGTTCCAACACATCCGCTTGTTGCGGGTCAATATTCCGATCGCGCAAATAATTCAATAGTTCTTCAATATAAAACGGATTACCATCTGCACGACTACTGATCTTTTCGATCAACGCTTGGGGCAACCGTGCCTGCTCACCATAAACTTGTTTGAGCTTCAGTGAAACAAGCTGCTCGATCTCTTCCGCGGGCAGGTCGGTCAACGGTATTTCAGTGAAATGGAAGTAGCGAGTCACGCGTGGCGTTAGCAAACGTCCCATTTGAGGCGGACGGTAGGCAATCGCCATCAACACCGGCAGGTCAACAATAGCACGTCCGATGATCTCAAGCAGATCGTGCGAAAGCGGATCAAGCCAGTGGCAGTCCTCCAGAACAAATAACAACGGCATCGAACGTGCGCGAATACGCACACAATCCACCAACAAAAATTCCAACGACTCCTTGCGAAGCTTGGCTTCAAAAGAAGCGGTCAATTCATTATCAGGGATTGGCAGGTTGAGCACACTCCCCAACAAAGGCAAGCGTGGAAGCAGAGCCGGGTCTATCTCCCTTAATTCTTGTTCCAGTGCGCCGATCTGTTTCTCCACCGACCAGGTGGGATCCAGTTTGAAAAAGCCACGCCAGATATCCTGCCAGACGAGATAACTGGTCGTTGTGCCGTATGATTGACACTCGCCGCCATAGCCGATCATATTGTGTTCTCTTGACAGGCGAATGATCTCCGCCATCAAGCGTGATTTTCCCATCCCCGCCTCTGCCGTGAGACCAACGATCTGTCCGCGTCCCAGCAAGGACAAATTCAACTTTTGTTCGATGAGGGATAATTCTGCAGCGCGACCCACCATTGGCAGCGCATACTTTGGTTCGTGCAAACGGATACCGCGCCGTTCTTGTGCGGAGATCAAACGAAAGACAATGACAGGCTGCGACTTGCCTTTTACCTTCAATGGAGGGAGTTCCTCCCACATAAAAGTATCGGCCGTCGCTTTATGGACATTTTGATTTACCAACACCTGACCCAACGGTGCATTCTGCATTAATCGCGCCGCCATGTTCACTTCATCCCCGATGGCGCTGTACGTACGGCGATACGTGCCGCCGCATGCGCCGGTACGTGTGAGTCCCTGACTGATACCAATCTGCACATCGCTGATGAAATCCATGTGCAGGTCACGCAATTCCAACGCGGCAGAAACAGCACGAATGGCATTATCTTCATGCGCCAGCGGTGCACCGAACGCAGCATAAAAGCTACTGCCCTTGTCACCGATCGTGAGCTGAAGCATGTAACTATTGTAGCGGGCAAGAACTCGCTGCACGGCTTGTATATATGAATTCAGCTTGGATTGGGCGTCCGGATCGCCGTCATAGTCAATGCCCGAGAAACGCAGGAAAAATGAAACAGTAGGACGAAGCTCTGTCAGGAATTCGCCCATGCCGCTGATCAGACGCTCGTAGATAGGAGGCAACAACCAGGGGCGGACCTGCTCATCGGTCAGCGTATCAGCCTCCAGCGTGGACCAGGGAGCCGGTTCTATCTTCATCCGAAGTTGGTCCACCACCGCAAAGCGTTCCCCACTCTCTGAGTCTTCCCGCCACTCCGCTACGTTGACAGCATCCCCCAAAACAGCGACCGCTGGCTGATCCAATAATATCTCACCACGCTCGGCGTGATGTTCGGCTGTCGCCAGACGATAGACCGTCTCACCCGCCAATGCATCGACAAGCTGAATGGTCGGATCGCCGATCAGAAAACGTTTTGCCGAGCCCGCTGTGATGACAACCTTGATCGCCAGCGAGACCGTCCCTGCGCCGGGGATGTCCACCTGAGCAAACTGCTGCATGGTTTGTTGAATCCCCAACGCAGAAGCCATGGCTCGAAACGCCGCGGATGTGCTTTCACGGTCGTCAAACCAACAAGTGATCGCATCGCCGCTGAAACTGATCACGCTGCCGCGATGGTTTTCGATCTCTGCCACGAGGGCATCGTAGATTTTGTTTAGCCAGAGGGTTAATTCTTCTGCACCGCGCTGAGGACCCAGTGCTTGCACCAAGCCCTCAGTCAGCGGCGTGAAACCAGAGATATCAGCGAAGAGCGCAGCCCCCCTTGTATCTTGAGGCAACTCCGCGCCCTTCGCCAAAGCAGTACGACGATCGGTTGGGATATAAACAGCTAAGGTTTCCATGCAGTTATGATAAACTGCGTCGATTTTATCTTTAATCCGACGATCACATAGTAGGTTTGTCCATCATCCAAAGTTACACCAATACGCCAGTAATAGCCTGCGGCAAAGTTCTTGGTGCTCCAGTTGTAAATATACTTTCCGTTATCAAGGCGGTAGGTATTTCCACTGGTCGCTGGATCGGAATAGACCGATTCATCCACGGGCGAGGAGGTGGCGTTGCCTTTTTGTGGCGTGATCCAAATTGGAAGGCTGGCAGACTGCACCACGTTACCATTTGCATCCTTCAACTGGAATTTGACTGGAACTGTGCTGCCACCTTTGAAGATACTCACTGTACAGTTGGTGCCACACGTCTGTGTATGACCCGTATCATTGATCGGCTGGAGGAAACCATCGAAGCGATAGATCACTTTATAGGAAACTGTGGCTGTCGCTGTGTTACCAGCGTTGTCTGTCGCGGTACAAGTGACGGTGTGAGTACCGACGGTGTTGGTCACCACCGGTCCGCAACTTTGTGTGGCAATGCCTGAGCCACTGTCGGTGGCATTCGCTGTCGCAACGGCAGTCCCATTCAAATAGACAGGATTGGGCGAAACGACCGGATTCAATATTGGAGGCGTAGTATCACCCACTACAAGCGTCAGCGAAAACCCTAGGCGGCTCGAACTCTCGTAGTAGTCATCGGTCAAGGTGATGCTTGGGCTGAGCGGAATGGTGCCGTTGAAATAAGCATCCACGGTGTAGACACCCGCAGGCAGTGTCACCGATCCAAGTGAGGCATTGCCTTGGAAGTCCGCTATCACAGAGGTAGCGAATGAGTCAGTTCCGTTATGGATCACGAAGAAGACCGACTTGCCACCCAGAGCGCGCCCATCCGAATCTTTGACCACCGCAACGAACGGTGTATCTTGATTCACAGTGACAGAGGCAGATGCCGGCGTGACCGTAAGCGTTGTAGTGTCCTTGTTGACGGTGAAGGCGCTGGTAGCGTTGGAACCAAGATAATCAGCGTTTCCGCGGAAGCTGGCTTGTGCTGTATAGCTGCCAGGTCGGACGACCAGTTTCAAAGTGAGAGTGACATTCCCAGAAGAATCTGTCAACCCGAAAGCCTGTTGACCGCCGATATCGAGCGATACCAACTGGCTTGCCAACGCTTGCCCATTGGACTGTAAGGACAACGTGAAGGAACTATTCTTGAGATAGGTTCCACTGGCAGAAGCCGATTGGAAGCTTAAGGTTGTGGTGGCAGGATCTGGAAGCTGCGAAGCATTTTCATCCGCAACGCTGTAGTATGCGCCCAGGTTGGTCGCCAGAGTCGTCAGACCCGCTCCACCCACAGCTTGCACCATGAACAAAATATTTTCGGCATTTTCACCGGGCTGTAAATTGAGTGTGCCTTCCCACAGGGTGGGATCATTCGCGTTTTGAGTCAGGTCCAATGGAGCCCATGTTCCGTGATAGGCACTGCCAGGTTTGCCTGTGTAGAGGATCCAAACCGCTTGCACACCGGCAGAGCCTTGCGCCAAAGTGTTGACGCTAAAGTTGATCTGACTGCCGTTCTCCACGCCGGAGGCGCCGAGAATTGTTGGAGCAGAACTGACAGCGGCAGCTTTGAGCGTGGCAGAACCACTCGTCCAGTTTGATGGCAGATAGTACATCTGCATATCGAGTTGATTGAATTTACGCAGCGTGCCATCGATAGCACCGGGTGCGCTCGACTTGAATTGAGCCGGGAAGCTGATCAAGCTCGTTGTGCCGCCACCGATCGCATCTGCGTAATTCGGGACCCAAAGCTGGGTGGGATAGAAGACTTCCGTGTTGTACGAAAGATGAGCAGTGGACGTTTCGGTTGTTGGCGCAGATGTCAGCGGAATGACGCCATTTGTATCGGTATAGCTTCCACCTCGCAAGGCAACGCCGCGCAACACCTGTCCATTGGCACTGACATTATCGATCTCCTTCGGATAGATCGGCTCGAACGGATTGACCACCACACCGTTTGAACCAGAGAAGTAGGTGGTATTCACTGTGCTGTTGTCTGCCAGGTTTTGCAGGGACTTGGTATTCGTGGTGAGATTGGGATTCAACGTCACGTTGCTGCTGCTCAAGCTGAAAGCCGCACCCGGACCCGTCGAAACCGGATCCACCGACCCGACAATGGATGCGTCCGATTGAGCCGAGAGCCGCGCTCCCGGCATATCCACTTTCATCATCGGCAGACCGTAGAGAGTCATTTCAATGAGCGTCTTTTGGTCGATGCCGGTTAATTGAGCGGTCTCTGCCAGATACTGCTGCTTGGCTTTGACAACTGCCTGCCCGATAGAGATGGGACCATTGCCGGTGCGCATTTGCTGAGACATGAGCACGAAGAGACGCTCGCCGTATTCGGTCAATTCGGTATCGCCATAAGCATACCCGGTCGCGGCGATGTAACCAGCGGCACCCTTGCGCAGGAAGGTCTTTGCCCAATCGGGATTAGGCGAGATATTATTTAATACATCACTTGCCGGAATACTATAACCGCCATGACAACCTAATGTCATCAACAGCACGTGATTCAGATCCGCGGAGGATTGAGCAATCTCAGCGGCGGAGAGCTGCGATGTGTAATCGGCAGCCAGCAAATTGCCTGCACTGAAGTGACCGGAGAGCACGGCAATATCGTAATTACCTGCGAGTAATTTTGTGCGCAGTTGATCCGCCGTCCAAGCCGTGGGATCGGTGGGAGGCAAGCCAGGAGCCTGGATCAAAGTATCGGCGGTGGAATTCGTACCCGCATCCATTTCGGTCTTGATGGCTTCTGCGGCGTCACCGACGAAGTCATAGCCAGTGACCAGCGAAGAATGAGGTGTGATCACGCCATTGGTCTGAATGTAAGCATTCACTGCGGCACTGATGTCGCTGGCATTATCCACCAAACGTCCAACGGCGAGGTCAGGTAAGGCAAGTGTGTATCCGAACTGTGTGATATTTAATTTAGAGCCGTAAGCATCCTGTCCCTGCACGAGATTGGTCGCCAGACCTGCTTCGGAGGCGGTTGATGCCTTAACCGGAGGCACATATTCATTTTCATTCGCCAGACCCGAGACATCTGGAACCTGGAAGAATGGAATCACATCCGCGCCACCTGCCAACACGAGATATTGGAGCGAGGGATTAACCGCACGATAGGCATCGATCACCTTTTTGATCTCAGCTGCGACAGTGTTCTTGCCAGATGGACAAGCCAAATTTGCATCAGCTTGTGTATTGGCAAATGCCAGGCGTTCGTATTTTAAATCGGCAAGATCAATCACGAGTCCGTGCACGTCATTGCGTGATGCGAGTGTCTGGAGATCATTGAGCGCAGTTGTGATCTCGGTTGACGTTCCATGCATGCGGCTGGAATCTGTCAGAATGAGAGAGGCATAGGAACCGGAACCAGGTTGAATTCCAGAGATGATCGAGAGTCCACTGGGCACCGATGAAATAGCGCTGCAGATCCCGCCGGTAACATTCACTTCGAGAGTGAAAGGTGTGTTGAGATCATACGGTCCGACGACGCGTACATAAAGGTCTTCCTGCAAGTCATAGGTATTGCGCTCAATGGTCTGGACGGTGGCATACGGGTCCATGGAGATGCCCAACAGGCTTTGTCGTGCAGCCTGGGCAAAGGCATCCAGAGAGCCGGAAGGCAGAGAACCCGAGGGCAGAGAACCAGAAGGCAAGGGAGCAGAAGGCAGAGAGCCGGAAGGTAACGAACCAGAAGGCAACGAACCCGAAGGTAGTGAGCCAGAAGGCAATGAGCCGGATGGTAACGAGCCTGAGGGTAGAGAGCCTGAAGGTAGTGAGCCGGATGGCAACGAACCCGAAGGCAGTGAGCCGGATGGCAACGAACCCGAAGGCAGTGAGCCTGAAGGCAATGATCCGGATGGTAGCGAGCCAGAAGGCAATGAGCCGGATGGTAGCGAGCCCGAAGGCAGAGAGCCGGATGGCAATGAACCCGAGGGCAAGGAGCCCGACGGCAAATAACCAGTCGGCAAGGAGCCAGAAGGTAAGGAACCCGAGGGCAGGGAACCGGAGGGTAACGAACCAGAAGGCAATGAACCCGACGGCAAGGAACCTGAGGGCAAGAACGCCGGGTCAGAGGATTGTGCGCTCAGCGCCGGAGCATTTTCAGGATCGATGAGTTGGTCATAAATGAGATGAGGATCAGTGTGCAAGCTGACAGCACTGCCAGGCAAACTTGTTAGCTTGATGCTCACCGATGAGCCAGGCTGTACCGGAAACTTGAACCATTTTTCCTGGAAGATATCCGTCATATATTGCTGCGTTTGCGATCCGCTCGCAACAAGTTGCGCATCCGCCCAATTCACGTTGGAAGTGGAGATTGGACGGCAGTATGAAAACTCGGATGTACCATTGCTGCCTGTTGCGGTAGCGGAAAATCCATACGGTTCAGCCACACCACCCACACCAATTAACTGATCGAAGATCGCGCGACCATTCGAGTCAGTGGTAACAGAGAATGTGCTGAGATAGATCTGTCCTTCGCCAAAGAAAGTGGGGTCGCAAGAGGCATTGGCAAAGACGTCGATCTGATAATTTTGATTCGGCTCAGAATCCAGGAAGCCACCTACCCGGGTAAACTCTGCATCAGACGTTGCCACGGTCAATACTGGAAAGTTTTGATAATTATTTGGACCATCGATCACGCCCTGATGATTGAACGTGACGCTGTCATCGCCAAGATCAATACCGAGTCCATTGTTGGAAAAGATATTATTGCCCTGAATATTGGTATTTGACCCAGCCGCTATATTGATTCCCGCTCCGGCATTAAGGCGATCGTGTTACCAGTCTGCTCTAATCCACCGATCCAATTATTGGACCCGGCAATGGAGACGCCTGCCCGGGCATTTGTTCCCGCCAGGCCATCATCGAGAACTCGCTGTTCCCATTGGGCAGTGCGCCCGTGCCAGCCGCATTCGTACCGATCAAGTTGCCGTTCAAGGATGTATAGGTCACATTGCCATCGTGCACCAGAACACCGAAGTGTCCGTTGCCAGAGATCAAGTTCCCGTTGATGGCATTGTGATTTGCTGCCTGACCGAACGAGCCCATGAAGATACCACGCTGGCGATTCCCCTGTGCCGCCATACCTGTTGGATCGGTCCCGATATAGTTTCCGACGATCACATTATTTGTCGCGTCTGCCCCACCTGCCGCGACAAAGACGCCGTCGCGGTTGTTCGAGATCACGTTGCGGTCTGTGGGTGTGTATCCGCCAATGGTGTTGTCGCTCGTGTTGTTGACGTAGACGCCGGAAGCTGCCACGCCAGAGGCAGTACCGTCTGGTTTAACCCCAAAGAAGTTACCGGCGATGGTGCTCCCCGAACCGTTGACTTCGATGCCGTTATTGAAGTTTCCATAAATAGCCAAACCGCGGATCGTGCTGCTGCCGGAACTGATCAGTAAGCCCTGAGAACACGGCGCAGGCGAACAGCTATCGCCGTTCAAGGCGATCTGGATGTTGGCATTATCCCCCACCGTCAATGTATTCGAACTGGCGCCAGACTGGGTGTACCCATCGATGATGATCTGTTCGTTGATGGATGGCAAAGGAGACAGCGGTGAAATAACCTGAACGCCTTCGCTGGGAATATTGAAAGCGACCACATCGAGTCCCTCGCGCAGATTGGAAGCATTGATCGCTTCGCGCAAGGTACAGTTTTCGATGTCACAGCTTCCATCATCCGAATCGGCGGCGGAATTAACCACCTGAGTTGCCGCCGTAATACTGGCAATGTAGCGACTTTGGTCGGGCGCGCCGCTCCACCATCCTGAGGCTAGTGCTTCTTCGCAGGAATAATGTTGGGCGCGGTCAAAGCCAAGGTAATAGACACCAGGTTTGCTGGGTGCAGTCACTTCGATGGAAGTGCTGCCGCTCGTCCCTTCTACGCCGGGGATGCCGGTATAGATACAGGTAAAGGGAGCACTATCGGTGCTGAAACCGATCTCGATCTCATCGATACAGCCGGGACAACCCGTATCGAAAATAGAATAGTTCAGGCTGAGGGTGAACGTACTTCCTGGTGCGATGAACGCGCTATTCCCGCCATCGTTCACATGTGCGTTCGAAATGGTCACGCCCGCAAAACTTGGGCGCGATGGGACGGTATCCTGCTGTGGCGCGGCATCCGCGCTTATCACGGAACCCGGCACCAGACCTAATTGAGCGATCATGACCGCCAAAATCATGAAAACATAAAAAGGACGAACGAGTCTTTTTTGCATGGTCTCCTCCAGACATTAAGCTTTATGTGATCTCGTATCAAGGTCTTACAGAATAAATATTGAATTATTGGATGTTTCCTTTGCAGGAAATAGTGTTCTACGTTTCTGGTTAGCCAGACAGGACAATTTAGATAAAAATGGTTTTCATCCTACATCCGAGACGGTCTTTCCCCAGATTTGTAGCGGTTACTATCATTACTGTTTTATTGCAAATTTCTCCATACTCAACCTGCTTAAAAACAAAACTCCCTCTTTATGAGGGAGTTTTTTAGCTGGGGGCAATGGATTTGAACCACTACTAGCTGATCCAGAGTCAGCCGTCCTGCCATTAGACGAGCCCCCACCAATTTTCCAGCGGGCGGTATTGTACCACCGGATGTGGGAGCAGGCAAGTAGGTTATTTCCTAGCCGCTCTACGGGTGTTATCTTCCATGTCCATCAGGATCAGGATGGCTTTGGAGATCGCCTGCAAGCCGAAAAAGTAGAAAACGCCGGGGAGCGGTTGCTGCAATAACGGTAAAAAGAGATTGAGTGTTGTGAGGAAGGTCATGCCTTTATCGAAGAACAGCCCGTTGAAATACTGGGAGAAAAACAATAAAAGGGAAACCGCCCACCAGATCAGGTAAATGACCAGCACTACCCACGAAAGCCCATCTGCCCAACGGGAAAGGCGCATAACGGAGTCACGATCAAAATAAGTGCCAAGGTATGTTGTTTGTTTTTCTTCTGATTCGCTCATAGTAGCCTCCAAGTGAATTATATAACAATACCTTTGTTATACCGCTCTCAGTCAGAAATTGCGCTCTTTAGAAGGGGGAAAGCGCAATTTCTGACTGTGGGTATAATATAATACAGGGATGACTGTCCCAGCCGGGAAAAAGTTCCATAAATTGGAAGCAGGTTGGGGTGAGTCGGAACCGACACTTGCACCTGGCGCACGTCCAGGTGAGAATTCATCCAAGAGAAGAGATTGAGAATGAGTCCCGAAGAAATCAAACCGACTGACTATATCCGCGAAGCTGTTGCGGAAGACTTGAAGAGCGGACGCTTCAACTACGTCCGCACGCGCCTGCCACCTGAACCGAACGGCTATCTCCACATCGGACACGTCAAGGCGTTCATGATCGATTATTTGATCGCCAAGGAGAACAACGGCGAGCTGATCCTGCGTTTTGACGACACGAACCCCGCCAAGGAAGAGACCGAGTTCGTGGATGCCATCATGGAGGACGCGCGCTGGCTTGGCATCGAATGGGCAAAGGTGACCTACGCGTCGGACTATTTCGATGAGTTATATGAGTGGGCGAAGAAGCTCGTCCTTATGGGCAAGGCGTACGTGGATGACCAAACTCCTGAAGAGGTGAAGGCGAACCGCGGCACGTTTACCGAGCCGGGAAAGAACTCCCCATACCGCGACCGCGATGTGGAAGAGAACATGGACTTGCTTGAGCGCATGAAGAACGGCGAGTTTCCGGATGGTTCCCGCATCCTGCGCGCCAAGATCGACATGGCGCATCCGAATATTAACATGCGCGACCCAGCCATGTATCGCATCATCCATCAGCCGCATCACCGCACGGGCGATAAATGGAAGATCTACCCGATGTACGATTGGACACATGGACAGAACGACTCGATGGAAGGCATCACCCACTCGTTGTGTTCGCTCGAGTATCGCGATCATCGTCCGTTGTATGAATGGTTCCCTCAGCAGTTGGGAGTCTTCCAGCCGCGTCAGATCGAGTTCGCGCGTCTGAATTTGAATTACACCGTCATGAGCAAGCGCAAGCTGCGCCGGCTCGTGGAAGAAGGCTATGTCAGTGGCTGGGACGACCCGCGCATGCCCTCATTGCGTGCCATGCGCCGTCGTGGATATCCTGCCAAAGCCATCGTGGATTTCATCGCACGACTGGGCTATTCAACAGTAGCCACATCGAACGCTGGCGTGATCGTGGATGTTTCCATGCTGGAAGAGTCGGTGCGCGATGTGCTGAATAAAACAGCGCTGCGCCGAATGGGCGTCATCAAGCCCTTGAAGGTCGTGATCGATAATTATCCCGATGACCTGACCGAAGAGATGGATGCCATCAACAATCCGGAAGATCCGAACGCTGGCACACGCAAAGTCCCGTTTTCGAAGGTGCTGTACATCGAGCAGGATGATTTCCGCGAGACCCCACCGCCAAAATATTATCGTCTGTTTCCCGGCAACGAAGTCCGCTTGCGCTATGCGTATTTCATCAGGTGCACGGATGTGGTCAAGAATGAGGCGGGCGAAGTCGTGGAAGTTCACGCCACGTACGATCTGTCCACACGCGGCGGTGACGCTCCCGATGGTCGCAAGGTGAAATCTACCATCCACTGGGTATCGGCAAAACACGCCAAAGAAGTGGAAGTCCGCATGTATGACCGTCTCTTCTCTAAGGAAGACCCGGAAGAAGGCGATGAAGGCTTCATCACTGCGTTGAATCCGAACTCGTTGACTATCACCACGGGCTACGTCGAGCCTTCGCTCGCTCACACAAAGCCTGGTGACCACTTCCAGTTCGAACGCGTCGGCTATTTCTGCCCCGACTTTACTTCCACGGATGAGAAGCCGGTTTTCAATCTGACCGTAAATTTGAAAGATACTTGGGCGAAGGTACAGAAGAAGAACGGATAATGCTAAGATCCTAACCACTGAGACACGAAGACACTGAGAGAGAGAAAAATTAAACTCCGTGTCTCAGTGTCTCCGTGGTTCAAAAAAAATCGAAAAGGTGACTGTCACCTTTTTTCGTTCAACACCTTGACAACATCTCACCATCTCATGTAAACTGCCATTGTATGAACATCTCTCAAGAAAGGAGCGCACTTCCCATGTTTCTGCGAATTCTGAGTCTAATGCCGCGTCATGCCAAAACCCATCCTACTCGAAGTGCGCCTGTTGACCGTTGACTCTCCGGTCGATCTCCTGTGTCCTCTCAAAACACGGCGCACCCTGCGCCGTGTTTTTTATTTGACCCCATCCCCAACCCTTCCCCTACAAGCAGGGAAGGGAGTCCCATCTCCCATTTTGGGAGAGGGCTAGGGTGAGGGTAGTGTGTGAAGTGAAGAACGGAATTTATTATGAAAATCTCTTTCAAGTCTTACTGGAATCTTCTTTCGAATCACATCCGCCCGCAAAAGGGACGGTTCATCCTGCTCGCCTTGTTGTTGCTCGGCAGTATCGGGCTGCGCATCATCGCGCCACAGATCATGCGTCAGTTCATTGACGAAGCACTGGCAGGCAAGGCACTCTCCACGCTCACATGGACAGCGGTCGCGTTCATCAGCATCGCCTTGATACAACAAGGCGCCGCGATCGCGGTCACCTGGCTGGGCGAGAACGTAGCATGGACGGCGACCAACGCCCTGCGCGCTGAACTGGCGGAACACGCCATTCATCTCGACATGCGTTTCCACAACGACCACACACCCGGTGAATTGATCGAGCGTATTGACGGCGACGTGACAGAGCTGGCGACCTTCTTCTCGCAGTTCGCGCTCAACCTGATCGCTAACGGACTTTTACTCATCGGCATTCTGATCGCCCTCTACATCGAAGATTGGCGCGTCGGGTTGGCTTTCACCGTGTATTCGCTCCTCACCGTGACCATTCTTGGCAAAGTGAAGGATATCGCTGTACCCTATCAAAAAGCGCGGCGTGAAGCAGAAGCGCACCTCTACGGTTTCATCGAAGAGCAGCTCTCGGGCACTGAAGATATCCGCTCGAGCGGCGCGGTTGGATTCTCCATCCGCGAACTATTCCGCCACCAACGTGAAGTGCTCAGGCACAACCGCAAATCATCGTTCATGCGCTGGATCATCGAGAACGCCATGGGGCTTGCACTCACGCTTGGCACGCTGATCGCCATCACAAGCGGATACTGGCTCTTCACGGCTGGCATCATCACCATCGGCACGGTCTATCTCTTCGTGCACTACCTTAACCTGCTCGAAGAGCCCTTCTGGGCAATGACGCACGAGATCGAAAGTTTTCAAACGATCGGCGCATGCGTGGAAAGGCTAACTGAATTTCGCGCACTCCAACCTGAAGTTAAGAATGAAACGGGATCGGAAGTGGCTTCACATCCGCTGGCGTTGACCTTCGACGACGTGACCTTTGCCTACAATGGAAATGACTCCGTCCTTTCCCGCCTCTCCTTCGACCTTCAGCCGGGTTCCGTTTTGGGATTGCTCGGTCGCACCGGAAGCGGAAAGACCACCATCGGACGTCTTGATCTTCCGCCTGTACGATGTGAACGACGGAAAGATCAAGATCAACGATACGGATGTCTGCGACCTCCGCTTGGATTCTTTGCGACGCAACATCGCCATCGTGACACAGGACGTGCAGTTGTTCAAAGCGTCCATCCGCGACAACCTGACCTTCTTCGACCGCTCGATTCCCGATGAGAAGATCATCGCCACGCTCGAAGAACTCGAACTCGGCGACTGGTTCCGCTCCCTGCCCAAAGGCTTGGACTCCACTCTGGAAACGGGATCCAAATCGTTATCGGCGGGTGAAGCGCAATTGCTGGCGTTCACGCGAGTCTTCCTGCGTAATCCCGGTCTGGTGATCCTTGATGAAGCATCATCCCGCCTTGATCCTGCCACCGAGCAAAAACTCGAACATGCCATCACGAAACTTCTCAAAGGGCGCACCGCCATTATCATCGCCCACCGCTTGGACACACTGCACCGCGCTGACGATGTCCTGATCCTTGAAAAAGGCGTTGTCAGCGAATATGGCAACCGTAAACGACTGGCATCTTATCCCGGTTCACGTTTTTATCAATTGCTGAAAACCGGAGCGGAAGAAGTATTGGCATAAACACAACATGTCATCCTGAGCGTAGCGAAGGATCTCTTCCTTGCCAAAAAGACTCTTAGTCTGAGGAGATTCTTCACTCCCTCCGGTCGTTCAGAATGACATACATGAGAACTTATTATGACTGAAACAACCTTTAACTCAAACGAACTCAACATCCCTGCCTTGCCCACATGGAAGGTGATTTACGAAATGATCCGCTTCCGACCGTGGCTATGGTTCGTGGATCTTCTTTGCGTGGCGCTCATCCGCTTTTGCTGGCAGGTTGCCCCGGCGCTGATCATCAAATCGTTCTTCGACTTCGTAACCGGAGACGCGAAACTGACCTTCGGCATTTGGGCAATCATCATTTTCTTCGTCGCCACATGGATCGGACGTATCATCGCCAGCTATGGCTTCTACTACGCCGATGTGCCCATCTTTGCGGATATGAACACGCTCATCCGCAAGAACCTGCTCAACCACATTTTGAAACGCCCTGGCGCATCGCAGTTGCCCGACTCACCCGGTGAAGCGGTCAACCGTTTCAAAACGGATGTGGATCAGATCCCGCTGTTTGTGATCCTGGTAAACGATGTGATGGTTGGCTTGATCATCATCGGCGTCTCGATCGTGTTGATGACACAGATCAGTCCATCGGTAACGGTCATGGCGCTTGTGCCGCTGGTCATCGTTGGCATCATCGCCAACATCGCCACCAGCCGCATCGAACATTATCGGCGTGCTTCACGTCAGGCAGCCGGCGATGTGACTGGTTTCATCGGTGAATTCTTTGGAGCCGTGCAGGCAGTCAAAGTGGCGACGGCTGAGAAGGACATCATCGCTCACTTCCACAAGATCAACGACGCGCGCCGTATCCTGACTGTGCGCGAGAAATTGTTCGATCAGGTGCTAGGCTCGATCTACCGCAACACGTCCACGCTGGGCACGGGAGTTATTCTGGTGCTCGTCGGTCAGTCCATGCGCACTGGCAATTTCACGCTCGGTGATTTCTCGCTCTTTGTCTATTTGCTGCAAAGCATGGGCGATCTCACCACCTTCGGCGGTATGTTGTGGGCACGGTATAAACAATTGGATGTCTCCGTTAAACGGATGTACCGTCTGATGGAAAACGCTCCGCTCAACGCGCTCGTCGAACACAGCAAAGTGGATCTGGACAACGAACTGCCAGAAGTGACCTACGCGACGAAAACCGCCTCCGACCGCTTGAACGAGTTGGTCGCTGACCATCTGACCTTTCACTACCCTGACTCGGTCAACGGCATCGATGACATTTCTCTGAAGGTCAAACGTGGCTCGCTGACGGTCATCACGGGGCGCATTGGTTCTGGAAAAACGACGCTGCTCCGCACGCTGCTTGGTCTGCTCCCAATGCAATCGGGAACGATCCGCTGGAATGAAGAAGTGCTCACCAAGCCCGGCGACTTTCTCATCCCGCCGCGCTGTTCGTACACGGCACAGGTCCCGCGCTTGTTCAGCAACTCCTTGCGAAATAATATTTTGCTCGGCATGAACAAAAACGACGACGAGATCTACACCGCTACCAAACTCGCCGTCATGGACAGAGACCTTGAACAACTCGATGATGATCTCGAAACGATGGTTGGTGCACGCGGTGTCAAGCTCTCCGGTGGGCAGGCGCAGCGTACGGCAGCCGCCCGAATGTTCATCCGTGAACCGGAGCTGGTCGTCTTCGATGACCTCTCCAGCGCGCTGGATGTCGAGACCGAACGTCAACTATGGGAACGTATCTTTGAATCGAAAAATCAAATGACGTGTCTCGTCGTCTCGCATCGCCGTCCGCTGTTGAGACGTGCCGATCACATCATCGTGCTGAAAGATGGCAAGGTCGAATCGGAAGGCACACTCGATGAACTGCTCGCCAAGAGTCAAGAAATGCGCGAGCTTTGGAAATTGGAAAACGAATAACTGGAGTCCAACGACTCCAGTCGTTGGAAAGCCAAAGTCAGGAGACTTTGGACTCCAGAAAGATGAACATCATGGAACTCATAACAGGGAAGATACTCAAGTTAAACAACTGGCCCGACGGCAAGATCATCGGTCTTGCCAAGGATGCCGGAAACAAGATGGTCGAACAGGGGATAGAACGTGACGCGGCTCTTTCTACGCTCGAAGCTGTTCGGGCAAACCCAGGCAGTTTCCTCGCCGATCCGTTACTCGCGGGTCTCGCCCGGGAATGCATCCGCATCGCGCAGGTGGACGAACCCTCGGCAGATGAACTACGCGAATCGCCGTTACCCTTCCCCGTCTGGGGCATAGACCAGATCGATCCCGCCGCAATTCAGCAGATGGAGAATGCCATGCGCCTGCCCGTGACCGTCACCGGTGCGTTGATGCCGGATGCCCATGTCGGCTACGGACTTCCCATCGGCGGCGTGTTGGCAACCGAGAATTCGGTCATCCCGTACGCTGTCGGTGTGGATATTGCCTGCCGGATGCGGCTCTCGCTCTATGAAGTCTCGCTGATCCTACTCGGGCAGAAGAAGGGTATGTTCGAAAACGCCCTCTGGGAAGAAACTGCCTTTGGCGTCGGCGTGCAATGGAAGGGCGCCAAGCGCGCTCAGCACGAAGTCTTGGACGACAATGCATGGCTTGCTACGAAGCAACTTCGGATGTTGAAAGACACCGCCATGAACCAACTCGGCACCAGCGGTACCGGCAATCACTTTGTCGAATGGGGTTCGTTCAGGCTCTATGAGCCCATGTTCGGACTCAAGCCCGGTGAATATCTCGCCCTGCTTTCGCACAGCGGCTCGCGGGGAGTTGGCGCCAAGATCGCCGACCGCTTCAGCAAGCTGGCACGCGAGAAGCACCCCGACCTTGATAAGAGCGTGCAGCATTTAGCATGGCTCTCCCTCGATTCCGAAGACGGTCAGGAATACTGGCTTTCGATGGAATTGGCAGGCAGGTTTGCTTCTGCCAACCACTATATCATCCACAAGCGGGTGGCTGCAGCGGTTGGATTGAAAGAAGCCGCGGTGGTGGAGAATCATCACAACTTTGCGTGGAATGAGACTCTGCCTGATGGCAGAAAGGTCATTGTTCACAGGAAGGGAGCTACTCCCGCCAGCAAAGACACCCTGGGAGTCATCCCCGGTTCGATGGGCGATGCCGGCTATGTTGTAAGAGGCAGAGGCGTGAGCGAATCGCTGAAGTCCGCCTCTCATGGCGCGGGTCGGAAGATGAGCCGGAGGGCTGCGCTCGAGTCCATCAGCAGGTCAATACGGGATGAATATCTCAAGGAGCGTGGCGTCACCCTACTCGGCGGTGGACTCGATGAGTCGCCGCAGGCATACAAGCCGATCGACTCGGTCATCGCTGCCCAGCACGATCTGGTGGATGTGCTCGGTAAGTTCACGCCCAAAATAGTTCGTATGGCGGATGAAGCCGGAGACTTTTAGTTTTATACTGATTTTGAAATATCTCGCAGGTTTGGTTGAGTGATACACTTAACTCATCAAACCTGCGGGACCGCTTAAGGAGTCACACCATGGCAAACCGAGCAACCACAAAACGCTTTCAAGATTTGCTTTTGCAATATTCACAAGCAGAAGACCCGGCGTTGCGTAAAAAACTGGAAACAACTTTGTGGGAAGACTATGGACAGGAACAAACCGTCTTTGTTCTGGATATGTCCGGCTTTACACGCCTCACCCGCAAATATGGGATCATTCATTATCTATCCATGGTTCGGCGCATGCAGCTTACCAGCGGACCGATTGTCAAATCCTTTGATGGATACATGATCAAATATGAAGCGGATAATTGTTTTGCCATCTTCCCCACGCCGTTACAGGCAGTCAATGCAGCCATCGCCATGCAGCACGCCTTCGATGCAGCGAACCTTCTTACTGCCGATGATCTCGATATCCGCATCGCCTGCGGCATTGATTATGGAAAGATCCTGATTATCGGTAACGATGATTGTTTCGGTGATGCAGTCAACCGCGCCAGTAAGATGGGAGAAGACATCGCTGAAGCGGGAGAGATATTGGTCACAAAAGAAGCGATGGAAATGATCCCGGTGGAGGCAGGCATTAAGGCGCGTGAGATCAACCTTTCGGTTTCAGGACTCAACATCCCAGCCTTTGCCATTGACTATCGAGCACAAGAGCTCCCCAAAAATTAGTGGTGGAAAACCAAACCTCACATTCAGGTTTCAGGAAGAATGGTTTTTGTGCCCATTCGGTTTTGACTTGAAGCGCTTTAAGAGCCAGACTGACACCAATCCCGCGCCAACAGCGCCCGCTGCAATCGCCAACCCTTGTAGTAAATAGATCGGTACCTGCTTTGGCTCTGCCGGGACCAGCCCGCGTGGACTAGCGGTTCGGCGGATGCGCCAGAGGGCACCTGTGCCGATCTGCTGACGGATGGCGCCGCGCTCGGGAGCAATGTGAATGATCCCAAAATCAACCACATAGAGGGAACCATCGGGACCAAATTGGCAGTGGGAAGGTCGCTCAAAACCTTCATGAGGCAACTTGGAGGCAGGACCCGTCATTTTGTTGACTGCAAAATCATAGAGTTGTCCCGTATCGGTATTCAGCCGCATTACTTTGAACCCCGCAGGGGTGACCGCTTTCGTAATGGTTGTGATCGGTGCCAGGTCTCCAAAACAAGCCACGAATGCGTCACCTTGAAAACCAAATTCCACATTTCGGCAGATATCAAAGCCATTGGCTGCGACATGAGTTTGGAATGAAGCCAACGGCTTGGGCGGGTGGGGATTAGGGAACTCCGCCAGGACGGGCTCTCGACCATGTCCACCTTCGCCCCAATAAGGATCATCCAAGCGGATGCCTGAAGCGAAATCAGGCCAGCCATACCATTCGCCTTCCTTGATCTCGTAAAAGTCATCCGGGTCATCGACTACGTAGCGTGCCCCGCGCTCGTCCATGCCGTGTTCGGTGGCAAATAAACGTCCATCCTTGGTGAATCCAACACAATACGGATTGCGTAATCCCCAAGCAACAACCTCCAATCTGCTTCCATCCAGATTACAGCGCAATATGGAGCCATTGCATTTTACATTGCCTTTGATCACCTGACTGGGAGAGGTTGGCGTACCAAATGGAACATACGCGCCTGTTTGAACGGTTTCGCGGATATCCTTGAGGACATTGCGCGCTTCATAATTTCTACCCACCAGGCGGATATCTTTTGCGGGAACATCGCACACATCCGGATATTTGGGCAGCCACTCAAAACCGAAGTTGTCTGCGCCCACCACCCCACAATTGGTCGCACATCCCTGCCCGAAATAGATCTTGTTATCTGGTCCGATCACGGGCGGACCTGCCGGATGGTCGCCTCTGCCAGCCAAACCGCTGAGTATCTCTTTCATTTCTCCGTCAGAGCTGATTCGCAATAAGGTATCTGTGTTCATGACATACAAATAGCCTTTATGCCAACACGCGCCGCTCATAGCCCCTGATTTGATCCAACGCGATTCTGGTAATGTAAAGAACGTCGCCCACTGCCCTGTTTCCACGTTGACTTTCAAAACTCGCGGGGGATCGTCGATCTTGTGACCTGACTCGATCACATAGCAATAGCCCTGGTCATCAAAGCAGCAGTGGTCAGGCGCGTTAAACCCGCTGGCTACAACTTCCGCCACATAGCCATCGGGAAGCAATATATCTTGAGGGTTATACTCGCGTGGTCCTTCACGGCGAATGTGTATCTTCTTGAGAAGCGGCAGGATCGGCTGGTAGAGATACGACAGCCAATCCGGGAGCATCGGTGCTCGTTTTTCTTTTGCCTCTTTTTCCAACATACTTCACCTCTTTCATAGAATTATGAGCAAGCGGCAACACACTGGAAAGAAACGCCACCGCCGCCACAGTAAACAATACGGGAAATCTGCTTCCAGGCAGAATGCGGTCGGACCAATCCATGAGAGGTCCCAGCAATCCAGCGAAGGCAGCCGCTCCGGCAGTGCCCCAATGTGCCAGCCCAAAATATCGTGCTGACTGATTGCCCGGGATAACATCCACAAGTAGTGCCCAGCTGCCTCCGCTAAAAGCTGCCGAGCCGATAGACATCAATGCACCAAAGACAAGAATTAGTGCTGTGCTCTTAGCCCACGGAAGCAGCATGGCACTGAGAGCGCCAAGGATGGAGCCTATGATGATCAACGGCACTCTTCCAACGCGGTCAGCCAGCCAGCCCGCGATCGGAGAGGTAAGTGCCGTGATTAAAGCTAGAGCCGCTAAAACGGTACCCGCCTGCGCAGCGGCTTGATCTGTTCCCAATCCCAGACGTTCGGCAACAAAAAGAAGAAGGAAACGTCCGATGGCATAGATCCCAAATAAAAAGAGAAAACGGGAAACAACAACGCAAAGAAAGGCGGCATCCTGCTTTTTATCCAACCGAAATGCCTGACGAAGTGATAGATTTTTCCTGGATGTACCTTCATGACCAGATGCATCTTCAGGCGTAAGCAGAACCGCCACTCCATACATCGTTATCAAAGCGGCTGCAATGGCACCAATAGCCAAAACGATCTTCCCGGACCCGAGCAATTGTCCCAACAAGGCAAAACCGATCATCGCTCCAGCAAGGTCCATAAACCCTTTCATCCCGGATGCCATGCCATGATGCTGCTTATCGACCAGATCAGGAATGAGTGCCTGCTGTCCAGCTTGAGCAACACTAACAGAAACCTGAACCATAAGATAGGCTAGCAATAGCATGAGGAAAGATTGATACAGTGCCATAAAAAATAACGAAACAAGAGTGAGCAGGAGTGCTATTCCAATGAAGCCTTTACGACCCAAAACAGGTTTCCATCGATCGGAAAGTATTCCGGCAATCGGTTGGATCAGCATACCCGCCAACAATCCAATAAATGTGAGCAAACCCAGGCGGGTTGCCTGGGTTTGCTGATCTCCCAATGTACTGAGTTGCACCGGGAGGACAAGAGTGTTTATCCCATCAAAAAGTATGCTCAAAGCCAGCCAGAAAACGCTGATACCTGTCAGCAAGCGTAGTTGCTTAAGCATGTCGCGTTTACCTGAGGGACTGGACTGATAGGGGTGAACATCCTTTATGAATTTGAATTGGGAATTGTTTCATGTTGTTAAAGTTCATCGTCGGGAGGCGGAGGAGGAGGTCCATCGCGTCGCACATACGTCGTAGTTGTAGTGGATCGATTTGCAGAGGCGAATAAGGCGATCAGCAGGACAATCCCCAGTATTGCCAGGAAACCGTAGAACAACAACATTAACATGCTGTTAGGTGCATTATTCCCAGTAACAGGCACAAGTTGCGTTGCTCCCGGGACGATCACGGTATTGACGATCGGCGAAAGAACAACTGTTGGTACTATGACTGTCGCCTGAGGAGTAGTCTGTGCAGGCGGCTGCGCTTCTACTGGCGCTGCGGCTGCAAATCCCCACGCTGCAACCAAAACAAGCAGCACAAATGTGTAGGTTAATTTTCTTCTCATAGTTCATCCTTTAAATGCCATACCAGTTGGGTAAATAGCAGTTCTGATGAAAATCCTGGCATAGCAAACTAATTAATTTGCGCAAGGTATTGAATAGCCCTACAAATTGCACATCGGTCGTGCTATTGTTTTTAACGAGAGCTGCCTTAAATGGATATTAAGACCCTACAAACAGAACTCCCTGCTCATATAGATTTTCATGAGCAGGGAGTATTAATTGAAATGGATGTTAAGACTTAAAGCTTTTCCAGAATTCTTATTGCATTCGAGAGTCGTTCCAACACAGTGTCTCTACCAATAATCTCCATGCTCTCGAAAAGCGGCGGGCTGACCTTTTGTCCCGTCACGGCAACGCGCAAAATACCAAACACCTGCCCCGCATTAAATCCTGACGACTCCACATACGCGCGCATGGGCGGTTCGGCAACTTCATGATTGATGGCTGGCAACGCCGAAAGGATTTCATATGATTTGCGCGCGATTGCTGCGGACTGGTTTACGTCGAGTCCCTTTGCAATCAAATCTTCTGGATTCGGCTCTACCTTCTCTTCGAAGAAGAAGCGCGCAAACGCAAGACAATCATCCAATGTGACGAGTCGCTCGCGGATCAACGGTGTGACCTTGAGCAACACATCGTTCGGGACCTCTAGTCCTGCTCCCGTTAAATAGGGTTTGAGCCGCACTGCCAGATCTTCCGTTTCCAACAAGCGGATGTGTGTTCCGTTGAAATGATCCAGCTTCTGAAAGTTGATCGCGGCAGGCGATGGTGTCAGACTATCAATGCTGAATCGCTCGACCATTTGATCAAGCGTCATCACATCATCTTCTGCCACACCCCAGCCCATCAGAACGATCCAGTTCAAGACGCCCTCAGGGGTATAACCTAATTCTTTAAAATCTCCAATGAAGATGGAATGTCCATCCTTCATAGCTTCCACGCTATCACGTTTACTCAACTTGCCTTTGCCGCTTGGCTTGAGGAACACGGAAAGATGAACCCATGTCGGCTCCTCCCAACCAAAGGCGCGAACAATATTGACATGCAGCGGGAACGTGGAAAGCCATTCCGAACCGCGGATAACATGCGTGACTTCCATCAGATGATCGTCGATCATGGCAGCCATGTGATAGGTTGGCAGACCATCCGATTTGAGCAGGATGAAATCATCCAGCGCGTTGTTCTCGATGGTGATCGGTCCGCGGATCAGGTCCACGCCAGTAGTAGTACCTTCCTTCGGCATCTTGAGCCGGATCACAAATTTCTCACCTGCTTCCGTTCGGCGACGTGCTTCGGCTGGATCCAGGTTGCGGCAAGTCCCGTCATAGCGCGGATTTTCCTTGCGGGCAAGTTGCTCTTCGCGCACTTTCGCCAATCGTTCCGCGGTGCAGAAACAAGGATAGGCAGCGCCTTTCTCCACCAATTCCCAGGCGTATTTTCCATAGATCTCACGCCGCTCCGTCTGGCGATAGGGACCATACTCACCGCCTTGTGTCGGACCCTCATCCGGCGTAACACCCAACCATTCAAGGCTGCTGATGATCTCTTCCTCTGCACCAGGCACATAACGTTTTTGGTCGGTATCTTCAATGCGCAAAATGAATTTTCCACCCATCTTGCGTGCGAAAAGATAGTTATAGAGAGCAGTACGAGCACTCCCAAGATGAAAACGACCGGTCGGCGATGGCGCCATGCGAACGCGTACAGGTTTGCTGTTCAAGAAATTTCTCCCAAGTATTTTCCACCACAAAGTTCTTTTGTGATGTATGTTTTAGAACTCAAGTGGCCGATGACGCATGGCAACACTTTCCACCAATCCAATGCCGAGCATCAGAGCCGTAAGACCGCTGCCGCCATAACTGATGAACGGTAGAGGCAAACCGGATACTGGCACAATATTCAAATTCACGCCGATGTTGACCATTCCTTGAAAGAAGATCAGCGTGGCAATACCATAGGCAATACACATGCCGGCTACATCCCTCGCCTTTTGCGCTGCGCGCAGGCACCTCCAGATGACCAGCATGATGACCACGATCACCGTCACAGAGCCCACAAATCCGAATTCTTCGGAGAGAGCGGAAAAGATAAAGTCGGTATGGCGCACTTTAAGGAAGCGTAACTGCGTCTGTGTGCCATGACCGTATCCCCTCCCAAATAATCCGCCTGAACCAACGGCTATTTTTGCCTGGTCCACATTATAGGTTTCGCCGAAAGTTTCCTGCTTGTTCGGCGAGATAAAGTTCTCAATACGCTGCTGTTGATACTCCTGAAGGAAAGGGATACGAATGCCGAGCGATGTCAAACCAAATACGCTTCCTATCAACAGTCCTCCAACTCCGGCGATCAAGAACAAATGCTTGATCTGGATCCCATTCAGCCAGAGCAGCACGCCGAAGATGACCATCATCACAACCACATTACTCAGGTTCGGTTGGAGCAGGATCCACAACGCCAGCGCCATGACCCAGATAAATCCGACAATGATCCATTTTAGATCGCGCGGCTCATTCTGCGTTTTATCGAAATAACGAGCAAGCAAAAGGATCAAGGCGATCTTGGCAAATTCAGTCGGTTGAAGGAACAACACACCTACCTGAAACCAGCGTGCTGCGCCAAACACTGCCTGTGCGCTGAGGAACAGGAAGAACAGCAGAATGAACATGACGATAAAGATAGGACGATACAACGCCATCCAATACCGATAATCGATGGCGGCAACAACAAAGATAACGACCAACCCCAGCAGGGCGAAATAGATCTGGCGATCAATTAGCGGCAATAACACTTCATTCCCCGCCACTGCCGAACGGATCATGGTTGTACCAAACGCGGAGGCAAGAACCACCGCGCCCAATAACCAAAAATCAAAATGTCGCCACGGAATATCACGAAGCATTCGTTACTTACGAGCCTTGGTTGTCCGCCGGCGTGGCGCACTTTTTATGGGAATATCTGCCACGAGGCGCTGAGAACGCCCATCGTGCTCGACGCCGATCTGCATCGCCTGGGCATCGATCTCAACATGACGTGATATCGTGGCAATCAAATCATCCTTAAGGGAATCAAGCTCGGCTGGAGTCAGATCCGTGCGGTCGTGAATGAGGACTAACTGCAAACGTTCCTTGGCACTATCCGCGCTATTTTTCTTTCCGAATAAGTTCTGGAAAAAGCCCATGTTATTTCCTCCCTGTTAAGCGCTGGAGGCGTTCCCAGAGCGTCCCCTGACTTTCCAGATCCATAAACGGAACGGTCTCACCTTTAAGGCGGCGAGCAATGTTTCTGAAAGCCTGTCCGGCTCTACTCTTTGGATCGGCAGCCACGGGTGCACCACGATTTGAACCAATGATGACATTTTCATCTTCGGGGACGATACCGATGAGTTCAACCGCCAGCAGATCGAGCACATCATCGGCAGAAAGCATATCGTGGTTTTTCACCAAGGTTGGATTCAGGCGATTCAGGATGAGCGCTGCCGGACCTTTTTCCTCCGCTTCAAGAATGCCGATCACCCGGTCGGCATCACGCACCGCACTAACCTCGGGGTTGGTGACCACTAAAACGCGGTCGGCCGCAGCGATGGCATTTCGAAACCCACGTTCGATACCGGCGGGAGAATCGATCAGCACAAAATCATAATCATTGCGCAGATCCTTGATGAGGCGATTCATATCGCTCGGTGAGACGGCATTCTTATCGCGTGTCTGCGCCGCAGGGATCAGGTATAGTTCAGGCAATTTCTTATCGCGGATCATTGCCTGTTTCAATCGGCAGCGACCTTCGATCACATCCACGATATCGTAGACGATGCGATTTTCCAACCCAAGGATGACATCCAGGTTGCGAAGACCAATATCACCATCGATACAAACCACTTTCGACCCGCTCGAAGCAAGTGCAACGGCAAGGTTTGCGACCGCGGTGGTTTTACCCACCCCGCCTTTTCCTGATGTAATGGTAACAACTTGTGCGGGCATGTATTTTTCCTATAAACAGTTTATCCAGGCGACCAGAATTCCGCCTGCAATTTTCCATCTTCATTGATGCGCGCCACTTCAGGTCTTGGGTCTTCCTGAGGTTTCAACATGGCAGAAACCTCCTCTGCGATACGCAATTGAGTGGGAGAAAGATCGAGAGCGCAGATCAGCGCCTTTCGATTTCCTTTTGATCCGGCATGGACCATCCCACGCACCCTGCCCCAAACAATGACATTGCCTTCTGCCACGATCTCTGCGCCCGGGTTTACATCTCCCAACACCACAACATGACCGGGAAATTCGATCCGCGTTCCAGAACGAAGGGTGCGGTTCAAGAACAAAGCTGGATCATCGCCAAAGGTTTCCACCGCAAACTGACGGTTCTCCTCAGGGCGTGGTTTTGAAATACGCGTGGCAAGACCCAACAATTGTGCCGTATGCTCCGTCGTAGGAGATTCACTGATCACTGCCCAAAGGGCGATACCGCGCTCCGAAAGCTGATCCCGCAACTCCACCAGATCATTGACGTGTAACACCTGGCTGGCAACATCCAATGCCAAGCGAGCGCCCTGAAAAAAAGCAGGTTGTGAGTCGACCTGGAGCAACAAAGCACTTCTTTGTTCATCCCAAGAGGCGTCATCCAGCGAAACAAGCAAACCGTCGCGCAGGCCTTTGATCTGGATCAGGGAATTGGTCTCAGCCATGAGTAAAATAAATTATAGCATGAAGTATTTATAAGGCTTTTTAGGGGGTACTTATAGCCAGGTCAACGGACTTAAGCTCGAAATATGCCTGCATGACCCTTGCCACGATCGGCGCAGCCACCGAACCACCTTCACCACCGTTATAAGCGAATGCCACGATGGCGATCTCTGGGTCATCGAAAGGCGCATACGCCAGAGTCCATGCATGGCGGGGCCACAAGCCGAAACCGCAAAGCTGCTTCTTACGCGCTATGTCATCACAATATTCGGCAGTACCAGTCTTACCTGCTACAGCTATAGTAAAAGGATATCTCTCGGTGAAAATCGTGTGCAAGGTGCCGCGCGAGTTGGTAACAGCAAAACGTGTGCCTGTACGCACTGCTTCCATGGTCTCCGGGCTAACCGTCTTAAAGGTGTTGGTGGGGTCGCAATATCCAACATCACAGTTGTAGATCTGGATCTTCGGTGTTTGCGTAATATCCCATTTCAGATTGGGCGTGAACGGCGAGATCTGGTAGCTCCCTTCGGGTGGTTTGCTTTTTATCTCCTTGGGTTTCGCCGGGTTTACCCATACTAGTTTGGTGTTGCCGGATGCATCCTGCACTTCGCGCTGTTCGTAGAGGTCGAAATTCGTCGGATCAAACCATACTGGGATTACGCGGCCTTCCTCATCCTGGATCTCACGGATAATGGTCGGCTGCATCAATTTACCGCGATTTGCCACCACCGTGCCCGACATAAGAACCTGAAGCGGCGTTCCCAGCACAAGACCTTGCCCTACGCTGGCAATATAGGTATCGCCCGTGGACCAGTTCTCACCCTGATTGATGCGCTTCCACTTGGGATCGGGGATCAAGCCGTCCTCTTCACCAGGGAGTTCGATCCCCGATTTCTTACCATATCCCAGTGCCCGGGCATATTCTCCCAAGCGTAAGATGCCCAAGCCGCCCTGTCTGATTTCATCGCTATAACCGCCGCCCAGTTTGTAAAAACAAACGTTACTGGAATAGGCAATGCAATGATAGAAATCCAGCGCGCCAAAGCCCTCTTCATTGATAACGTTATTTCGATTGTAGATCCAATCTACGAAGGGACGTTGATTTAATCCCGTGCATGGGTCATTCGGCGAGAACTTCTCACACAGGGTCAGCTTACCTGGGGTTGCGATAATATCGCTTCCATTTACAACACCTTCATTCCATGCACCAGTCGCAGTCGATAACTTGAATACCGAACCCGGAGGGAACTCCGCTGAAATAGCATTGTTCACCATCGGTCTTCGCTGGTCTTCACTTAATTGGTTGTAATAGTAACCAGGAATAAAGCGCGCCATACGGTCATTATCATAGGAGGGCCACGAGACCATCGCGAGGATCTCCCCGGTTTTCGGGTTCATCGCGATCACCACCCCACTGGAAATTTGGGTAGTATTTAGAAGAGTATTCCAATAATTGATTTCATCGATAAGTGCTGCTTCTGCCGCTTTCTGCAAACGTGTATCGATCGTGAGTACAACATTATTACCCGCCACCGATTTAATCGGCGGTTCCAGATTGCGAAGCACCTGCCCTGCTACATCTACCTGCACCACACGTAAACCATTCTTGCCGAGCAAAATATCGTCCATAGACGTTTCGACACCGGCATAACCGATCTTGTCGCGGTTAGTGACAAAGCCGCGGTCTTCATAGCGCTTGGCGGCAGTGTCATAAATCGGACCTAAAAAGCCGATGACATCTGCAGTTAACGAACCTGTGGGGTATTCACGGATAGGCTCGATCTCGATCGCCACGCCGGGCCAATCCACCGCCTTTTCGCGGACAACACGTGCAAGCTCTTCACTGATATTGCACTTGATGCGGACAGGCGTATATGGCGCAAGCGAATCGCCCAGCTCCACTAACTGGGCAATACCAGGACCTCGAACACATTCACTGAACAACTTGGCATATTCCACATCGCCTTCATTGACAGGCACATCAATCAAAGCAGAAAGCTCGCGGTAAATATTTTGAATATCGGCATCGTCATCAGGCAGACTGGCAGGAGTAATAGTCACATTATAGGAAGCGACATTGCGCGCCAGAATATATCCATTGCGGTCGTAAATAATTCCCCGTGAGGCAGGGTCGCTGATCTCGGTCTTATAGTTATCGACCGCTTGATTTACCCATGTCTGTCCATCTAACACCTGCAGAGAAAACAATCGCGATGTCAGAACACCCACTACCGCAAGAATGACGCCATAGATAACTAAAATTCTCCAGGTCTGAACCTGAAATTTATTTGCTGACTGCGTACTCATTCAACCTCCGGGGTTGGATACACCCAGCGCGCCAAGTCGCGCATCACCGCATAAGCCGGGATGGCAAGCAGCATATTGAGCAGAATGCTGGGAAGTGTGACCAATCCCAACACATCGCTCAATGGCAGGGCAATTCCAAATACTCTTAAGACCACTAAAGAAAACACATTCATGGCAATCGTACCCAGGAACGTAACACTGAACATGGCAAGCAAGGGAGCCTGCCATACACGCCTTTGAAAAAGCTGGGCAAAAAGAACAACCGTCAGATAACTAAGGAGCGGCACCGACCAATGGATGCCAGAAACAAATCCAACTAGAATACCTACACCCACTGCCCAATGCCAGGCAGCATCCACTTCATCTTGAAGCGCCCAGGCTGCCAGCATGACCAACGGCAGGTCTGCTGCACCGGAGAGCAATGTAATGCGACTAACAATGGCTGACTGCACCATGACAGCCAATATGATGACAGGAGCTGCGATTAAATTACGCATGCTGGCTTATTGAGCGGGAACCAGCGGAGAAATATCCACAGGCTTGAAGTTGATGATGATCAACACGATCTGCAGACGGTTGAAATCCACAACCGGTTGGACGGTCGCTTGCTGGAACAGATCGAAGTCGCGCGAACGGACGTTCACGACCTGACCAATGATCAAGTCTGGCGGATAACCGCCGCCCAAGCCTGAGGTAAGCACCAGGTCTCCCGGTTGAACGTTGATATCCTGTGGGATGAGGTCGAGTGTTACATCGCCTGTAACGGAGCCGATGAGCGATGCTTCGGTCTCAGCATTCTGGAGGCGGACGTTAACCTTCGAAGCAGGATCCGTTATCAGCTGAACGCGAGCCGCGTCCGCGATAACGGCGTCCACACGTCCAATGAGTCCCTGATCCGTTACAACGGGCATTCCCCGCAGAACGCCGTCGTTCGATCCGGCATTGATAATGATGTAGTGTAAGAACGGGCTGGGATCACGTCCAATGACAGCAGCAGCTTTATATGTATTTTCTGAACGCGCCAGCGAAAAATCAACCAGCGCAGCAAGGATATCGGTCTCACCCACCTGTTGCTGCAACTGGATAACTTGCGCCTGCAATTCAGAAACTTCCGCTTCCAATTCGGCGTTGCGTTGACGGAGCGAGGCAACGTCACGGGGCGCGGTTAAAAAATCCTGCAACGCTACGAAGCGTGAGGAAAGCCATGTCTGCAATGTGATCAGTGATCCTGTGAACACATTGGATGTGCCGCTAAAATACCCTCCGAAAGCAAGCGCTATTATCCCCCCCACGATCAGAAAAATGATCGTTGTTTGAATCGTTCGTGAAAAGAGATTTCTCATGTTAGGGTACAACCATCAATGCCGCAAAGGGCAATGAAATGTCACAGTGTGTGACGTGTACTTCCGCGTTCCAGACCTACCAAATAACGGCTCAATACATCGAAGTCATCGAAGACCATACCAGCGCCACGCGCTACACAGGTCAATGGGTCCTCAGCGACCCACACGCGTAACTTCAATTCATCGGTCAGGCGGTCGGCGAGTCCCTGCAACAAGCCACCACCACCGGCAAGACAAATACCAATATCCATTAAGTCCGCCACAATTTCCGGCGGGATCTCATCCAACGCATCACGGATCGTATCCACGATCACTTGCACGGAGCCTGCCAAGGCTTCACGCATTTCTACCGAAGAAACTTCGATACTTTCCGGCAAACCTGTTACCAGGTTTCTGCCGCGCACTTCCATGGTCTTCTCCGGTTGCAGCGGATACGCAGACCCGATCTTCCACTTCACCTGTTCGGCAATACCTTCACCGATCAACAGGTTATATTTGTTGCGCAGATACTGGACGATATCCGTATCCATTTCATCGCCAGCCACACGCAGTGAACGGGACGCCACCACACCGCTCATCGAGAGCACCGCGACTTCAGTGGTACCACCGCCGATATCCACGACCATGCTGCCCTTGATCTGTGAGACGGGAAGACCGGCTCCCAACGCCGCCGCGATCGGTTCCTCGATCAAATAGGCAGCCCGCGCCCCTGATGCCATCACCGCATCATACACCGCACGTTTTTCCACTTCGGTCACACCGGTCGGAATACCAACCACCACGCGCGGACGCGGAAGAGGTACAACGCTCTGTTCATGGACACGCCCGATGAAATACTCCAACATCACCTGAGTAATGTCAAAATCCGAGATGACACCATCGCGTAAGGGACGTACCACAGCCACATTGCTCGGCGTGCGCCCCACCATTTCCTTGGCTTCCAAACCAATAGCTAACGGCTGGCGTAACCGTTTATCGATCGTTACCCAGGAAGGTTCATTAATAACGATGCCTTTTCCGCGCACATTCACCAATGTATTCGCGGTCCCCAGGTCAATTGCAATATCAAGAGAGAAAAGTCCCAACAGCCAGTTAATCGGGTTGAACGCCAAAGTCGGCTCCTCGATGAGGGTATCAAAGCAAAGAATTCGCTGAGGTATTATACCCAACAATTCGTATCCCCGTGGGAGGCAAGGGGGTTAATACAAACAATAAAAAGAGCATTTTCACAAAAAAACTAGCAAAAAGCCAAGGAGGAAGCATGTCCAAAGTTGCCGTTGTGACCGATAGCACCGCCTACATTCCAAGAGATGTGAGAGAAAAATACCCAATTACCGTAGTGCCGCAGGTGGTTACGTGGGGCGAGGAAGTCTTTGAAGATGATGTAACGATCACTCCCGAACAGTTCTATACACGCCTGCGCAACGCAAAAGTGATGCCTAAAACGTCGCAGGTATCGGTTGTTAACATGCACAGGGCATTTGAGAACTGGCTTGCTCAGGGATATGAGGTAATAGGCATGTTCGTCTCTTCCAAACTTTCAGGGACGTTTCAGTCGGCAAACCTTGCCAAAGAAGAGCTGACAAGCGGCAAAGACAAGATCCATCTGATCGATTCGGAAACCGTAGCCATGGCACTGGGCTTTCAGGTATTAACAGTTGCCCGCGCCGCACAGGAAGGCGCCTCTGCGTCAGACTGTGTAGCATTAGCAGAAAAGGCACGCACGCGCACTGGTGTTTATCTGACCGTGGATACGCTCGAATTCCTCCACCGCGGCGGACGTATCGGAGGCGCAGCGCGTTTCCTTGGCACAGCGCTTAACCTCAAACCCGTTCTCGCCGTAGAAGGCGGACGCATCGAACCGGTAGAGCGTGTGCGCACACGCTCGAAAGCGCTCGACCGTGTCGTAGAAGTTGTAGCAGAAAAATGTGCAGGACAATCCCCCGTCCGCATCGCAACGCTTCATGCCGACGCGCGTGATGAGGCAAAATATCTTTTAGATAAGATCACACCTTTGGTCAACCCTGTCGAAACGGTGTTCGCCGATGTAAGCCCAGCCGTAGGCGCCAACGCAGGTCCGGGAACGGTCGGGCTGGCGTATATGATCGGAATGTAAAAAGCAAATCCCCTCTACGGAACGAGAGGGGATTTTTTCGAAAGTATGGAATAGCCACGGGGTATAATGAATGTATGAATCATCCAGATCCTCTCGTCATCGGCATCGCAGGCGGATCAGGTTCCGGGAAGACAACGGTGGCACAGGAAATCCTCCAACGCGTCGGACCCGACCGCATCGCATTTCTCCAACACGACTCCTATTATAAAGATCTCAGTGGACTTCCCCCTGCCCAACGTGCGGAGGTGAACTTCGACCATCCCAACTCGCTCGAAACGGAATTGCTAACCCAACATATCGCGGATCTTCGTGCAGGGAGATCGGTTGAGGTCCCGATCTATGACTTCTCTATCCATACCCGCACTGGCAGAACCTTCACCGTTCAACCGCGCCGCGTTATCCTGGTGGAAGGCATTCTTATTTTCACCGAAGCCGCCCTGCGCAACATGATGGACGTGAAGATCTTCGTAGATACCGACTCGGATATGCGTTTCATCCGCCGCCTGGAAAGAGACATCAAGGAACGCTCGCGGACTACGGAATCGGTCATCAAGCAATATCAACTCACCGTACGTCCCATGCACATGGAGTTTGTCGAACCATCCAAACGCTACGCGGATGTCATCATCCCCGAAGGCGGATTCAACGCCGCCGCGCTGGATATGGTTGTCGCACGCGTGGAAGCATTATTAAAATAGAAGATCAAACCTAACAGGTTTTGGAAACCTGTTAGGTTTATTTTGTAAATATTATAAGGAGAGAACAATGGCAAAACAATGGTCAAAAGCCCCGGATATGCAAATTGATCCCAAGAAGAAATATAAGGCTCGCATGGAAACAGACAAGGGCACCATGGTTATTGAGCTTTTTGCAGATAAGACCCCCAAGACCGTCAACAATTTCGTCTTTCTGGTACGCGAAGGTTTTTACGATGGCGTTATCTTCCATCGCGTGATCGATAATTTCATGGTGCAGGGTGGCGATCCCACCGGCACCGGCATGGGTGGACCCGGCTATAAGTTCGGCGATGAATTTCATCCCAGCTTGAAACACGATAAGCGTGGCATTCTCTCCATGGCAAATGCAGGACCGGGAACCAATGGAAGCCAATTCTTCATCACGCACGGACCTACTCCGTGGCTAGATGGCAAGCACACCGTCTTCGGTCAGGTGGTGGAAGGGTTGGATGTATTGATGTCCATCCCAGTGCGCGATCCGAACAATCGCAATGCTCCTGCCGTAAAGATGAACAGTGTCACCATCGAAGAAAGCGAATAACAAAGCCTAAGAAAGAGACTGAGAGCGCACCGAGAATCACGAAAAGACTCTGTGCGCTCTTTATGCTTCAACGCACATGTATCGGAATCACAAAGCAATTCTAAAATTCACATCACCATCTGCAAGTCACATTATTGAAATACGGACAAATAAGATGGCAACTCGATCCCAGGAAACGAAGCAAAGCAGCCCAACGAAAAAAAATAGATCATCATGGATGATAAATATTTTACGCCTACTGGCGTTGTTTGCTGTTATCGGGATCACCTATTATATTTTCAGCATCCGCGAACATGTAAAAGACTTTGAAGCCTACGGATATCCGGGAATTTTTCTTATCGCATTGATGGCAAATGCGACGGTTCTGATCCCTGCACCGGGTGTAGCGATCATTTACACCATGGGCTCGGTGTTCAATCCATTTTATGTGGGTTTGGCTGCAGGGACCGGCGGTGCGCTTGGCGAACTCTCCGGCTATCTGGCAGGCTTCAGCGGGCAAGCCGTCATCGAACGCACCGATGTCTACGACCGTTTCAAACCCTGGGTGGATAAATACGGCGGCTGGGCAATCCTGGTTCTCTCTGCGATACCCAATCCATTTTTTGATGTGGCAGGCATTGCCGCCGGTATCAGCAAGATGCGTATGCGGACGTTTTTGCTTTCCACATGGGGAGGACAGATCATCAAGATGACTTCTCTTCGCGTTGGCTGGACGATATTCCATTGAATGGATCACAAAGCTGATCGGATAAGGAGCGTAATGACTAATTACGAAAAGATCGATTCCTATCTCGAAACGAATCTCGATAAGAGCATCGCGGAACTCTCCAAACTGGTGGCGCAGCCCAGCGTTGGCGCGCAGAATCTGGGCATGAAGGAATGTGCCGCACTGGTCAGTGAGATGCTCAAAGCGCGTGGATTTGACGTGCGTGTGATGGATACACCTGGCGCACCGGTCGTCTTCGGTGAACGAAAGGGCAAGTCTGATAAAACCCTGCTCATTTACAACCATTATGACGTCCAGCCGCCCGAACCGTTGGAACTTTGGGAAACGTCTCCGTTTGAACCCAGCCTGCGTAACGGGAAACTGTATGGGCGTGGCGTGAGCGATGACAAGGGACATATCGTTGCGCGCTTGCATGCCATCGATGCCATCCTTGAAACCGAAGGTGAATTGCCTGTCACTGTCAAGTTCATTTTGGAAGGAGAGGAGGAAACGAGCAGCCAGAATCTCTACCAATACATCCTGGACAACAAGAAACTTCTCAAAGCAGACGCTTGTATGTGGGAGTTCGGCGGCGTGGACCACACAGATACCCCGGTCCAATATCTCGGGTTACGGGGAATATGTTATGTTGAACTATCCGTCGATCTTTTATCCACGGATGTTCACTCGGGCTTGGGCGGTTCCATCTTCCCCAATGCAGCGTGGAGATTGGTTTGGGCGTTGAATTCGCTCAAGGGTCCGGATGAACGGATCCTCATCCCCGGTTTTTATGATCATGTCAAACAGCCGACAGGCAGAGATGTTGAACTCCTAGCAGCGTTGGATGACCCAACGCAAGATTACAAATCTCGCTATGGTGTTCCCTATTTCATCAAGGGCCTCACGAGTGGTATTGACTTGAACGTGGAACAGATCTTCTCGCCCACCTGCACCATCTGCGGACTCACCTCCGGATATCAGGGACCCGGTTCGAAGACCGTTCTACCCGCACGCGCCTCCGCCAAGGTTGATTTTCGTCTCATCCCCGATCAAGATCCAAAAGATATTTTAAAGAAGCTGCGTGCCCACTTGGATAAACACGGCTTCACGGATGTTCAGATCACAGACCTGGGCGGCGATGCGCCTGCTCGTACGGATCCGGATGATCCTTTTATCCAACTCGTGGCGAAGGTGGCGGAGGATGTATATGAGGTTCCGCAGAAACTCATCCCGATGAGCGGCGGCTCTGGTCCCAATCATCCCTTTGTGCATGTGCTTGGCTTACCCGTTGCCACGGCAGGACTTGGCTATCCCGACACCAAAGCTCACGCTCCCAACGAAAACATCCGCCTGGATCTCTATCTCAAACACGCCCGGCATATGGCACGTATCATCAAAGAGTTTTCAAAGTGACCTAAATCACTCCAATTCAGTGACATTGCTTCTCAACATCGAACGTATAATCCTTTTGTATCAATTTTCGTAAAAGTGGAGCCAAAACTCCACACACCATGGAGGTCAAAATGTTTGTCGGTGAAAGAATGTCCCGCCCTGTTATTTCGGTTTCGCCAGAAGCGCCCATCAATGATGTGTTGGCTATGTTCAAAAAGGAACATATCCGCCGCGCACCGGTGATGAAGGATGGCAAATTGGTCGGCATCGTCTCGGAAGGCAACTTGCTCAATGCGTCCCCCTCCTCCGCTACAACATTGAGTGTGTGGGAAATGAATTACCTGCTCAGCAAGGTCAAGGTCAAGAATGTGATGACCAAAAAGGTGATCACGGTCGCCAAAGACACTGCCATCGAGGAAGCTGCACGCATCATGGCAGATAACAAGATCGGCGGTCTGCCCGTGATGGACGGCGACAAAGTAGTCGGCATGATCACAGAAACCGACCTATTCAAGGTCTTCCTTGAATTAATGGGCGCGCGCGATAAAGGCATTCGAGTCACAGCGACGGTTAACGACAAACCCGGTGAGTTGGCGAAGGTCACCAAAGCCATCGCTGAAGCAGGTGGAAACTTTATTTCGTTTGGTTTCTTCTCCGGCGAAGATGCCAGCACCAAAACACTCACCTTCAAGGTGGAAGGCATCAAAAAAGAAGAACTCAAAAAAGTATTGGGCGGTGCGGTCAAGAAGTTTTGGGATGTGAGATAAATAAATCAAAAACTCGCTGGCGAATGTCAGCGAGTTTTTTTATGTTTTGGAGTCCAAAGTCTCTAGACTTTGGACTGAAACTCGAAAATCTGGAGATTTTCGAGTCCGATTACTTCAACGCTTCTTTCGCGGCGGCGATCACTTCCTCGTAATTCGGTTCTTCACCGAGCGTGGGCAGATATTTCACATATGTGAGCTTTCCATCCCGTCCCACAATAGACCTCTTGCAAAAGTCAGTTAAGTTCAAGGTTGTAAATAGCAGCGATCAAATTGAAACGGAGAGCAAATCTAGTTCTGCGATTACGATACCTCTCACTGAGGATCCGAAATACTTTCAGCTTGCGAAAAATATGCTCGATCACGATGCGCTTGCGAGCCAACGCCCGATTTTTCTGTTTCTCCTTTTTGGTCAAAGGATGATATTTGGATTTCTTAAAAGGCGTCTGGCAGTTTTCATGCAATTCTGCCAAACCTTGATAGCCAGCATCCGCTAGGATGCAAATATGTTGGGCAATCGCGAGCTTATCGTCCTTGAACAGTTGAAAGTCATGCTTGCTGCCCTGACTAAAGGCGGTTGCCACAATTTCAGCGGTTTTCTGGTTGGCGATCAACTGTGTTTTCTGGGTATGTCGCTTCTTTTTGCCACTGTAGTGCTGTTCCTGGCTTTTTTTGGACGCTCCACGGGTTGTTCACTGACATCCACCAGGATCACTTCAAAGATGGTGTTGCTGGGTTGGAGCGCTTTTTTGCCAGGCAGGCGAAACTTTTTCGAACTCGCCAGCACATCTTCTACCTTGCGGATGGTGCGACAGACCGTCGCTTCGCTGACACCATAGGATTGTGCAATATGAAATTCAGTTCGATATTCTCGCCAATACATCAAGGTCATCAGCAGTTGATCGGCTCGGCTTAGTTTCGGTGGTCTACCAAAGGTACCCAATCCGTGTTCTATCACGCTGAGCATCTCTTCAAAGGTCTCTCGTTGAACACCTGTAAGTCGCTTGAAATCAATGTCCTTTAGTTGTTCGACCGTTTCATATTTCATATGCCTATTATGGCACACTTATGCAAGAGGTCTAATAAAAACAGAACGGCGCAAATAACGGCGCTCCTGGATAAGCACGCCATACTTCTCGCCAAACTCCGCATTGACCACATCCGATACAACCTTCACCTTATCTACACCCGAAGCACCACACCAACGTTTTTGCGCCATGGGAAAATCTGTACTGATGGTATAGATGACAATGTCATCGCTCAGTTTTGCAGCTTCTTCGTTAAAGCGGCGCGTCTCACGGTCACAGACATCGGTATCCAGCGAAGGAACCGCCGACAAGATCACAACCTTGCCTTTGGATTCCTGCAATGGGTTGACCGTGCCCCAGCCAGGGACAACAGAAGTAAATTCGGGCGCGGGTTCTCCCACCTTCACGTCATCGCCAATGATGGTTGCGAATTTATCGCCTAATTTGAAAAAATCGTTGCGAACAGTTGTCATTCCTCTCTCCTTTGTTTAAAAACCTGTCTAAAAATCGCCATGTCATTCTGAGGGAACGTTCTCTGCGACCGAAGAATCTCTGATACGCCTTGGAGTCCTCATCTCGTGGTAGAGACCCTTCGCTACTGCTCAGGGTGACATTCTTGAGACGAACTATATATCGTCCCGCAGGTCTTCATAAAACCTGCGGGACGATTGGGTTCATCACTATTTGCGGACAACGCGTTTCGGTCTTTCATTACCCTTGGATCGATCTTGACCCTTCGGTCGTTCACTACCTCTAGGTCGATCCTGACTCTTCGGTCGTCCAGTACTTCTCGAGCGAACTTGAGCCTTTGGCTTTTCATTCCCTTTCAAGGCGTCCACTTCATCTTTTACCAGATAACGCCATTGGCGCGCTTTGAGATTTCCAAGCCGCAGCGCACCGATGCGGATGCGCAGAATGCGCACGACAGGCAGCCCTAACTGCGCACACGTCTCGCGAATCTGACGCTTGCGTCCTTCGCCCATGATGACGCGGACCCACGCTCCCTTGCCTTGCGCCTCTTCAAAGCGGACACTCACCGGCTGGGTTTTGTACCCGTCTTCGAGCACCACGCCTCTTTTCCACGCTTCCAGTTGATCAGCATCCGGACGCCTTGCCAGCAGCACCTTATATTCTTTTTCGTGCCCGAATTTGGGATGCGTCAACTTGTTGGTCAGGTCGCCGTCGTTGGTCATCAGCACGAGACCTTCGCTCTCGTAGTCGAGCCTGCCGACGGGATAGAGATGCCCACCCACGTTCAACGAGATCGCGCACGGTTTGGCGGTCGTCATCTCGTTCGCGTTCGACCGTGGATAACACGTTGCGCGGTTTGTAGAGGGCGATGTAGGTCAACGCCTCTGCGGCGGCGATGGGCTTACCGTCGAGGGTGATCTTATCAATAGCAGGATCAGCCTTCCCCCCGAGAGAGGCGAGCTGTCCATTCACGCGGACGCGTCCGGCGGTGATATAGTCCTCACAGGCGCGACGGGAGCCGTATCCGGCTTGAGCAAGTATTTTTTGTAATCTTTCTTCCATAGCGTCCCTGATTTTACCGCATCAATTGTATAATTCGCCCATCCAACTCATAATAGCAGAGGAGAGCACCCATGTATCAGACCGATATGTATGAAGGCTTGCTCGCAGAGACCGTGATGATGACTGGTGCGAACGGTGACACCATCAACGCCTATTTGGCGCGCCCGCTTGGCAAGGGACCTTTCCCGGCAATGGTGCTGACACACCATATGCCCGGCTGGGATCAATGGTACCGCGAGGCAACGTTCAAGTTTGCGCATCATGGCTACATTACCATTTCTCCCAATCTCTATTTTCGCAGCGGACATGGCACTCCTGAAGATGTAGCGGCGAAGGTCCGCGCCGATAACGGTATCCCCGACGATCAAGCCGTGGGCGATCTGGCAGGTGCGATGAAATATGTGCGTGACCTGCCTTACTCGAATGGCAAAGTGGGCGTGTTCGGAACCTGCTCGGGCGGACGTCATGCGTATCTCGCCGCTTGCCGCGCACCGGGCTTCGATGCCATCGTCGATTGCTGGGGCGGACGCGTGGTGATGGCTCCCGACCAGTTGACAAAGAATTTCCCCGTGTCTCCGCTTGATTACACCAAAGATCTTTCGTGCCCCATTTTGGGCATCTTCGGCAATGATGACAGCAGTCCCACACCCGATCAGGTCAACCAGCATGAAGAGGAACTCAAGAAGTATGGCAAGAATTATGAGTTCCATCGCTACGACGGTGCGGGACATGGCTTCTTCTATTATCACGTCCCTGCCTATCGTCAGGCGCAAGCTGTGGATGGCTGGCAAAAGGTCTTTGCGTTTTTGGAAAAACAATTAAGCTAGATGTCGTTGCGAGGAAGCCCGATAGGGCTGACGAAGCAATCTCCTGTATCAAAGGGAAGTTTGGCAAGTTCGAGGAGATTGCTTCGCTTCGCTCGCAACGACATATGAAAAGGAGAATTTATATGTGCACTATGATTGTCGAAAAAGTAAAAGTGGATGGCAGCGGCAAAGGCACGAGCGGATGGTTCGAGTTGAAGCAAGCGAATGTCTCCTACGATCATCCCTTCAACGCGCCGCTGGAACACGCCCTCAACATTGATTTCGTCAACGAAGCGCAGGGACTGGGCGCGCGCGTCGCTGTGGAACTGAGCGAGCAAGCCGCCCGCGATCTGGTCAAGACCATCCTATCCGTGCTGGATCAGGCTGGGCAGGGCGGGCATTTGGAGAGTCAGCTCGGCTAATGCTGTCCAAACTGTGGTTAAGAAGCAGAAAACCTTACAATCTTTGTAAAATACTACATTGAAGAAAAATACGAATGAACAATATTCACATGGAATGCTCAAAGTGTGGTGGCGATATGGAAGCTGGACAGGTCATGGCTCCAGTAAGAAACTTATTCGATATGATACTTCACCCTAATTTAACTGAATGGTACGCTGGCGAAGGGAATTCAGACAAGGCCCAAAGAAAAACATTCCATTACAGTCTACCGCTGCAAAAAATGTGGTTACTTGGAAAGTTACGCAACATGAAATATCTGCATTATTGTTCAAAATAATCTCGCGAATGATAAGTAACAAGCCGCAAGTGTGAAGCTTTATTCAAAAGGAGAATCATTATGGGTTACTGGAAAGTACGTCTTTTTGCGCTGGTATTGATCGCGGTTGGTGTTGGCTTGGTTTACATGAATTGGCAAGATGCGCTCACCAAAGGCACCTATGATCTGAGGTTAGCTGCTTTTGGACCGCTCATTATGGTCGGTGGTATCTTCCTTTTTTTCTTTCCAACGAAAATCGGGCGCCCCGAGACGACCATGGACAAGATCATTGTTATGCTGGTATTCGGGATCGGTCTGGCTGCCGGGTTCTACAACTGGTACCTGATGGACCCGCATTATTTTGATAGTCTCATCGCGCTCTTCTCCTAAGTTTTGACTCCAATTCGCGATGACCTCCGACAAAAAATTCGCCTCCGATCTGACGCCTCAGCCTGCTGTCGTTAAATCAGTGGACATCTCCGCCTCAGCCGGTGACGTTTGGCAGGCGTTGACGGAACCCGATAAGATCGCGCAGTGGATGAACGGGGCACGAGTTGAGTCCACGTGGGAGGCGGGAAGCGATATCACCTTCAGTGGGACGATGCCAAATTTCGACATCCCATATCGGGATATTGGTACGATCCTGGCTGTGGAGCGTGGAAAATTTCTGAAATACAATCTATGGAGTCAGGCTTCGCGTCGACCTGATCTGCCTCAAAACCGAACCGTTGTTACATTAACTCTCGAATGGACAGGTCAACAAACCCATCTGTCCATTCATCATGAAGGTTTCCGCAGCGAATCTGAATACAAGCACGCCAATTTCTTTTGGACTGTTGCACCTAGCATGATCAAGAAGCTTTGCGAGCAGTAGAAATAATATGTCAAAAATATCCTTCGAACAGGAAATCCATACCTTTCACATTGATTTTCTCGGACATGTCAACAACGGCGTGTACGTCCAATGGATGGAGATCGGGCGCACCAAGCTGTTGGAAGCTGCTGGCATGGTAACCGCGGAAATTCTCAAGCAAAGTTTTGCGCCTTTGTTGGTACAGACCAATATTACATACAAGATCCCGCTCTATTTGGGCGACCGTGTGCGCATCGAAGTATGGCTTTCTGAATTACGCAACACCACCGGCATTCTGCAATTCCGCTTTTACAACCAACAGCCCACATTGGTAGCGGAGGGCTATCAGCGAGGTTTGTTCATTGACACTAAGACCCTGCTCCCACGCCGGCTGCTCCCTGAAGAGAGAGCCTTATTTCTCCCCTTCTTGAATGAAGAGGGTGAATTCCACCTCTGAAAACTGATCCTGAAAGGCGATAATCTAATGACATTCGATGAACTGTACCAGCGAGCCAAATCCGTGCTCAACCCGCGGCGTCTCTCCGATATAGCAGAATCCGGCGGCGTGAGCGCAGCCTTACTGACCGAGAGCGGAAACGTATATCTCGGCGTTTGCATTGACACATCCTCTGGGATGGGCTTTTGCGCCGAACATGCCGCCGCAGCCGCCATGATCACTGCCGGGGAAAATCATGTGTTCAAAATGGTAGCCATCAACTGGGATGGAAAAGTCCTGCCACCCTGTGGACGCTGCCGAGAATTCATCAGTCAACTTCATGCGGAGAATCTCAACGCGGAGGTTTTGGTCAGTGCTGATAAAGTAGTAACTCTTCAGGAGTTACTTCCCTTTGATTGGCGTGCAGCCATCTCAGAACCGACTGGAGAAACAGGTGGCATTTAAACAAATCACGTGCTCGCACTGATGAGATGACCAAAAAATGTCACAACCCAATTACATCCAACGAATTGAATCCGCCAGAAACGGAACAAATCCGGCTGTCATTTGCCAGGTTCCTTCTGGCTGGGTGTTTCTCGCCAACCTGCAATATCTGCGTGGCTACTGTATTCTTCAAGCAGACCCCATCGTTGAGTTGCTCAATTCCCTGACACAAAAAGAACGGGAACGATATCTTTTTGATACGACACTGGTTGGCGATGCCCTCCTTGAAGTGACAAATGCTTATCGTATCAATTACGCAACATTGGGAAATACCGAACCTGTGTTGCATACGCACGTTGTCCCGCGCTATTTCGATGAGCCGGAGGAATTCCGCGCAAATGGACCGTGGTCATATCCACTTGAATATCAAGCTTCGATTCTTTTTGATTTCGAACGCGACAAGGAACTTATGGAAAAGATTTGCGCTGCCATCCAAAAGCGGCTTTGATCGCAGGCTTTCGTTATCCCAGCATCAATCGTATCCCTAACACCACCAACACCACTAAAACGATCTTCCTGAATATTTCTGGGTTCAACCATTTATCCAGACTTTGCCCGGCTAAAAATCCGATCGCCACAGCAGGCAGCCCCCACCAGAAAAAGTGGAGAACTTCTCGGGTGACATGTCCGCTTAGGAAGTGTGTGGAAACAACAGTAAGGCTGTTCATGATGAAAAAACCGGAAAGGTTGCTCTTGAACTCTTGTGGTGACCATCTCCGGCAATTCCCATAAATGACCGCTGGAGGTCCGCCCGTATTGTATGCTCCGCTCAACATACCGCTGATAAGACCTGCCAGCCCTGCCCATAAGGGATGTTGTAACTCAGGCAGGCGGAGACCGATCAAGGCATAGAGCGCATACCCGGCAATGACAAACCCTAGGGCGAATAAGGCGATCCGCTCATCAAACCGGCTCAAGACATAGACGCCAAAGGGAATGGCTATCAGCGAAGCCGCCATCAGCATCCATATAGACTTCACCTGAAAGGATTTGCGGTATCGAAACAGGATCAGCGACTTAAGCGTCAACGCGCTCATGGCAACAAGCGGTGTCGCGATTTTCAACCCCACCAACGAAGGCAGGATCGCCATGGCAACCAACGCCACACCGAAACCGGTCAGACTTTGGGTGAAGGCTCCGAGGAAAATGGCCAGGATGGAGAAGAGGATGGTGGAATTCATGATGTGGAGTCCAACGACTCCAGTCGTTGGTGTGAGAATTGAACGTCTGGAGACGTTCGACTCCCGAACGAGATCAAAAGTCGGGAAGATGTATCCAAATCTTCCCGACTTCCGTCTTTAATTCTAGCCCTTTAACAACTCATCCTGTTTGTTTTCTTCCTCTTCCGGTTTTGCCAACGGCGGCATCTCGAGAATGGAATTCAAACCGAAGTGTTGCAGGAATTCAGGTGTGGTGGAATACAAGATCGGACGACCCGGTCCCTCAGCACGACCCGATTCCAGGATCAAGCCTTTGCTCAGCAAACTCTTCATCATGCCGTCGCTGTTCACACCACGGATGGAGTTGATTTGTGGGCGTGTGACCGGTTGTTGGTAGGCGATGATCGCCAAAGTTTCCAGCGCGGCGCGGCTAAGGTGGGAGGTCGCTTCGAGACCCAGGAAACGCTCGATCAATTCGGCGAGTTCGGGAGCCGTTGTCAGTTGCACGCGTCCGCCATGTCGTTGCAGACGCAAGCCACGGATAGACAAAGAAGCGTCTAGTTCGTTGAGTTCCGCGTTCGACAACGGAAGCAGCCACATCCAGCGCCGTTGCCAGTTGGGCAGTCGTCACGGGTTCGGCAGCCACGAACAGCATCGCTTCCAGTTTCACGGATAATGGCAAATCAGTTTCGATTGCTTCGCCCTCAAGGGGCTGAGAGTTGCTCATGCTATAATTACTCCGCTCAATGATATACGTTCGTTGAAAGATGGTCAGGTGGGTCGAGTGAAGCGCAGCCCATCTCGAGACCATGTTTGGAACTAAGAGAATGAAGAGAAAATACGCCTTACCACTGTTTCTGTTAACACTTTTACTGACTACACTTGCTTGTACCGTTTTCGTGGGTGGACCCGATTACTCAGATTTGCCAGTCATCCCTGTTTCTGCAGATGCCGCGCAAAGCCTTAAAGATGAAATGCAGCGCGCCTTTGAAGCAGGTGCCACTACTGGAACCGTCACGCTCAACATCACCGAACCGCAGATCACATCGTATGTTGCTTCTCGTTTGCAAAGCGACCCGAGCCTGCAACAGACCGACACCAAAAAGCCACTCATCACCGATCCGCAAGTTTACTTGCGCGATGGGCAGATGAAGATCTACGGCAAAACGCAGCAAGGTATGTTTGCTGCCAACATCGGCATCCTCATCAATGTGGGCGTGGACGAAAACGGTCAGCCCAAGATCGAAATCGCTTCTGCTGATTTCGGTCCCTTCCCTGCACCGGATGGGCTCAAGGAAGCCATCACTGTCATGATCAAGGAAGCCTATACTGGCGCCATTGGACCAGCCGCTACCGGCTTGCGCATCGAAACGGTCAGCATCGCGGATGGCATCATGACCATCTCAGGTCGTATCAAGTAGCGGACGGATTATACAATACTTCTCATCGCGCTGAGCGGAGTGCCGTAGGCACGCAGTCGAAGCGCCCCCACCTATCATGCACCGCCTCTTACTAAGCCGAAGCCTGCTCGCCTTTCTTATACTTTTCTCCCTGCTGACGGGTTGTCGCTCGCCTCAAGTCGCGGGCGAAGATATCACCGTTAGTTTCAGCGTGGATGGAACGTCACGCAATGTGACTGTTCCTGCTGGGAGCACGGTCAGTCAGGCAATTCAAGCCTCCGGCATTACTGTGGGAAATCTTGACCGCGTGGAACCTGCGATGTACACGGTTTTGAGCAATGGCAACTCGGTAAGCATTATCCGCGTCAAGGAAGTGTTCGAGACCGAGCAGCAGATCATCCCCTTTGAAAAACAAGTTGTACGAAATGAGTCTCTCCCTGAGGGCGAGACTCGTCTCGTGCAAGCTGGCTCCAACGGTACACAAGAATTAACCTATCGCCGCGTGCTCGAAGATGACGTGGAGATCAGCAAGTCTGTGGTCAAGTCGGTCATCTTGCAAGAGGCTGTGCCTGAGATCGTCATGGTCGGTGCGCAATCGTCTTTTGCACCGCTGCCCATTCCCGGCAAGCTGGCATATCTTGCAGGCGGCAACGCCTGGATCATCGACACATCCACTGCCAACCGCACACCACTGGTCACCACCGGCGATCTCGATGGAAGAATTTTCAAGCTTTCACCGAACGGTACCTATTTACTGTTCACACGCAAATCCACCAAAACGCCTGACAAAGAGATCAACACCCTGTGGGCGGTCAAGACCGCTGGCGGAAAGCCGATCAACATCGGCGCCTCGAACGTGGTCCATTTTGCAGGTTGGCTGCCCAACAGCAACTCGTTGATGTATTCTACGGTCGAGCCACGCGGCACTGCTCCCGGTTGGCAAGCCAATAATGATCTGTACCGTTACAGCATCACCACTGGTGAGCGAAGAAAAGTATTGGATGCAAGCAGTGGTGGCGTGTACGGTTGGTGGGGTTCCACCTTCGCCTTTTCGCCAGATGGAAAACTTGCGTATGCCTATCCCGACGGCATTGGTCTGGTGGATATCGATGGAAAATATACCAAACCAATGATCGATATCGTTCCTTTGAACACGCACAGCGACTGGGCATGGATCCCCTCCATTGCCTGGGGCGCGGATGGCAACACGCTGTACTACACATCGCATGCTCCACCGCCAAGTCTTGTCAGCGATGAAGACTCGCCCTATTTCGATATCAGCGCCACCTCGGTTGCAACAAATGCCACTGTACAAGTGGTGGAACAAACAGGAATGTTCTCCTATCCATCCTCGTCGGCATTGCATCGTGGTGCACGCGAGAAAGAATATCAGATGGCATTCCTGCAAGCCATTTTCCCGGCGCAAAGCGAGACCAGCCGCTATCGCATCGTGGTGATGGATAGAGATGGTTCGAACCGGCGCACAATCTTCCCGGCGAATGATGCGCCCGGTCTTGAGCCGCAGACTCCTGTTTGGGCGCCGGAGTCCATTAACGGGCAGTCCGGTGATTTCATCGCCGTTGTCTATCAGGGCAACTTGTGGCTGGTGGATAGCGGCAACAGCCAGGCATATCAAGTCACGGGTGATGGTCTGGTCACAAGGATCGATTGGGAGTAGTTTTCATGCGCTAGGCGAAGTTAGCGCACCATTTACAAGCAAGCCCATCCCTGCATGTCAGGTATAAGTGTCCACTTCGAGGCGCAACAGCGTCACCACACTACGGGCATATCAACACACAACAGAGAGGAATGATTTAATGCGTATTTTACTGACAGGAGCAGCCGGGTTTCTCGGCTCACACTTAAGCGACAGGCTTCTCGCGGATGGACACGAAGTCATTGGTTTGGATAATTTCGTTACAGGCAATCAACAGAATATCGCCCACCTGATGGGGAATCCCAATTTCTCTTTTCAACGACATGATGTTTCCAATTACATCTTTGTAAAAGGCAAAGTGGATGCGGTGATGCATTTCGCCTCGCCCGCCAGCCCCAACCCACAATCCCCATCGGGCTATTTCAACCTGCCCATCCAGACCATGAAAGCCGGTGCGTTGGGCACACACAACTGTCTCGGCGTGGCACGTGCCCACAATGCTCGTTTCCTGATCGCTTCCACCAGTGAGATCTACGGCGACCCGCATGTTCACCCACAGACAGAAGATTATGCCGGGAATGTGGATCCCGTGGGACCGCGTGCAGTGTACGATGAAGCCAAACGCTTCGCCGAATCCCTGACCATGGCGTATCACCGCTTCCACGGTGTGGACACGCGCATCGTGCGCATCTTCAACACCTACGGTCCGCGTATGGATCTGGAAGATGGCCGCGCTCTGCCTAACTTGCTGAAGCAAGCCTTGCTTGGTCAGCCGCTCACCGTCTATGGCGATGGCGGACAAACGCGCTCCTTCTGCTATGTGGATGATCTCGTTGAAGGCATCGTTACCCTGCTGTATTCGAACGAACACCTGCCCGTCAACATCGGCAACCCGAATGAGATGACCATCCTGCAATTCGCAGAGACGATCAACCGCATCACAGGGAACCAAGCTGGCATCACCTTCGTCAAAGATGCACGCAGTGTACGCGATCCGCAGCAGCGCCGTCCCGATATCACTCGCGCTCGCACGATCCTGAATTGGGAGCCCAAGGTCAGTCTCGATGAGGGCATCCATAAGACCGTTCCGTATTTCAAGAAAAAATTGGGGCTTGAATGATCTTGACCGATAATAAAGAAAGAGTTCGTTTCCTGAAGTTCGCCGCGGTGGGGGCAATCGGCTCTGTGGTGGACTTTGGGGTTATGAATTTGATGACCCACTTGTTCGACATGCAGCTCGTGTATGCCGGAACCATTTCGTTTATCTGTGCTGTCATGAGCAATTTTATGTTTAATCGTTACTGGACGTATCCTGAATCGCGTTCACGCCACGTGCTGCATCAGTTGGGCATGTTCTTCCTTGTCAATGCTGCCGGTATCCTGATCCGTATTCCCATCCTGCATTACGTCGAACCGCCCATGGCAGGCTTGTTCCAAAGCATGGCTCACATCTCCAACCCAGCCGCGGAGTCATTGGCAAAGAATGCCACCCTTGCCCTGGCTATTGGGATTGTCATGATCTGGAACTTCTTCATCAACCGCTACTGGACGTATAATGATGTAGAGTAATTTATCTTTCCATAGGGTGTTCCATGGCACAAAATCAAAGTCGTCTCATTCCGATCTTTTCGTCCAGAGGCGAAACAGACGCATTTCTGGTCTTTCCTAATTTGTTCAACCGTGGCGGTGAATGGATCGGATTCGTCACCCCACAGCGGGATGTGTATTCAGTGCTTGGCGTGTATGCCGGAACGTTGACCAACGAACCGCGCATCATTCGTAAACGGGTGACGAGCACGCTCAAACCACGCCTGAACCCGCCTCCGCACCCCGGCAGGATCCCGGTCCCAGCGGTGTTTCCATTAGCACCACTCATGGGCGACTTGACCGCCAGTCAGGTGGATGTGCTTGCCGATGAGCCGGAACGACTGCATACCCTCGACACCGGCGAACTCCGCGAAGATTTAAATTAAAACTATTTACCGCAAAGAGCGCGAAGAACATAAAGGAAGTTTCTAAAAACTTAGCGATCTTAGCGTGCTTCGTGGTGAGAATCTCTCCCTTACAAAGCCTAACTCTCACATGGTAAACTCATGGCAGAGACCTGCCATGAGTGATTCTTTAAACCCCAAAACCATGCGCGATTCGCGCGTCACATTATCTCAATTAATGCACCCGGAACATGCCAACCTGCTCGGCAACGTGCACGGCGGTTGGATCATGAAACTGGTGGATGAAGCCGGTGCGTTAGCGTGTATGCGCCATGCCCAGCGCAAGGTGGTCACGGTCTCCATGGACTCGATGACCTTTCGCCAGCCGATCAAGATCGGCGATTTGATCATCATCAACGCCGAAGTGACCTACACCGGGCGTACCTCCATGGAAGCGGAGGTGCAGGTGCTCGCCGAGAACCCTGTCACCGGCGACCAGACTCACACCAACACCGCCTATCTCGTCTACGTGGCGCTCGACGACAATGGCAGACCTACGCCGGTCCGTCCATTGCTTCCCGAGACGGATGAAGAAAAACAAAGAATGGAACAGGCGAAAGAACGACAGGAACGACGGTTGAAACAGAAGTAATTTTAAGGAATGTCATGCTGAGCGGAGCGAAGCATCTCGGACTTGGCAGAGATCCTTCACTTCGTTCAGGATGACAAACAAAACCATGACCGACTCCGAACCCACTCTCCCAACCGAAGAACCCAAAGAACGACAAGGACATTCCTTTCGCACGTTGCGCGAACTGGTGGATTTTGTCGCCGGTAAGTCGCTGCCATCCCTGGCCCCCGAAGATGGACGCGTTGCTGAGGCATTACCCTTCCCCTATCTCGCCATCGTCGGTCAACATGAAATGAAGCTGGCGCTCCTATTGGGACTCATCAACCCCAATATCGGCGGCATTCTGTTGATCGGTCCACGTGGCACGGCGAAGACGACAGCAGTGCGGAGCTTGTTGAATCTGCTCCCGATGGTCGAACGCAGCACCTGTCCGTATGGATGTTTGCCCGAAGATATCGAGGTGGGTGGCATCGAAGCGGTCTGTCCAGATTGTGCCAAAAAATATGGCGAGGGACAACCGTTGACGGCACCGGACAAGGTCCGCTTGATCGAGTTGCCGTTGAATGCGCGGCTTGAAGATGTGGTGGGTGGAATTGACGAGCGCGCCGCCGTCCACGAACGGATGCGCGTGCGCCGCGGGATCCTGGCACAGGCTGATCGCAACCTGCTCTACATTGATGAGATCAACCTGCTCGGCGATGACATCATCGACTCCATTTTGGATGCCGCCGCCCAGGGCAGTTACACTGTCCGCCGCGGACCGGTGGTCGCCACCTATCGCGCGCGCTTCGTGCTGGTCGGCTCGATGAATCCCGAAGAGGGACGTCTACGCCCGCAGATATTGGATCGCTTCGGGCTGCGCGTGATCGTCAAAGGCTTGGAGAATGCATCCGAGCGGCTGGAAGCGTATCGAAGAGTCCAGGCATATCTGGCGAATCCGCGTCAGATGATCGGTCAATTTTCGGCTGAGATGGAAGCGGCAGCGTCGGAAATTTTAGCGGCGCGCGAACGCGTCCGAAAAGTCACCATCCCCGATAACGTCGCAACTCCTGCCATCCAGTTGGTGCAAAAGATGGGCATCGACTCGCTACGTGCAGAGATCACCTGGTTTGAATCCGCGCGTGCCTACGCCGCTGCCGATGGGCGCGATGAAGTTACTCCCGACGACTTGAAGGCGGTGGCGCCCATGGCGCTGCGCTTACGCCGCTCAGAGTTTATGAATGAATATTTCAAAGGTCAGACTCGGCGAAGAAAAAGAAATGAACGCCTTGCTGAATGGATTCGGCAAAAAACCATCACCAAAGAAGAAATCCAAGAAATGAGCCAGCTTCAAATTTCCACCCCTGTCTATCGCATCGAAACAAAACGACTCGTCATCCGCTGTTGGGATATCAACGATGCCGCACTGCTGCAATCTGCTGCGGCAGAAAGTAAGGAACACCTGCTGCCGTTCATGCCCTGGGCAGAAAATGAACCGGAAACTCTCGAACAAAAAGTGGAACGGATGCGCCAGTTTCGCGGCAAGTTCGACAAGAGCGAAGATTTTGTCTACGGCATCTTCGATCAAGAGGAAACTCGCGCCATCGGTGGGACCGGTCTGCATACCCGATTATCAGGAAACGCATTGGAGATCGGCTACTGGCTGCACAAAGATTTCATCAACAAAGGACTCGTTACCGAATCCACCGCAGCGTTGACCAAAGTAGCATTTGAGGTCTACAAGGTGGAGCGCATGGAGATCCACTGCTCGGTAGAAAATTTCGCCAGCGCTGCCGTGCCGCGCAAGCTCGGATACATCCACGAAGCCACACGCCGCCGATTGGGTTATGCCTACGGAAAAGAATCGGACAGCATGATCTGGACGCTCTTCGCCGATGAGTATCCATCCACACCCTGTGCTTCTGCCGAACTCAAAGCTTTCAACGTGAGCGGCAAGCAAGTGCTATGAATTCGCTGATCAAGCGACTCGTTCAAAAACCATTCTTGATCCTTCTGACACTTAATATCCTGCTGGCAGGAATTGGGTTTCGCGATTATGGTTTTTCCTGGGACGAGCCGTACTTCTACAAATACGCCGATGCGCTCGGGTATGCCTATTCCCCGCAAGAATGGTTCAGCGGACATTTCGACCTGGAGAACTCCTACGGTCCCAGTGGGACGGATCACAAAACGCGCGGACCTGCCTATCTGCTGCTCGCGCGCGAACCAGTCTATCTGCTGGAAGCATTCGGTCTCGACGAAGCCTCTGCCTGGCACCTGATCAATTTCCTTTTCTTCCAACTGGGAGTTTATTTTCTCTACCGCATCTCCAAGCGCTGGGTGAAACCTGCCGCCGCCCTGGCTGCCTCTGCACTTTTTGCGTGGCAGCCACTTCTTTGGGGACATGCCTTCATCAATCCGAAAGATCCATCTTTCCTGACATTTTTTCTTGGCTCAGTTTGTCTCGGCTTTGAGATGGTAGATCGTTGGGCAAACGGATCGCTCACACAAAAGCAAAGATACACAGCGCTGATTCTTCCCGCCATCTTATTGGGCATCACTACATCGATCCGCATTCTCGGTCCGCTGGCAGGTTTGTTGGTGATCCTCTATGCACTCTGGCGTTTTGGCAAACAATTTTCCAAGATAGTTCTGCCCATTGTTTTCTACGGAGTTCTTGCCATTCCGATCATGTTCGTCACATGGCCCTATCTGTGGCAATCGCCCATCAACAACTTTGTCGAAGTGCTGCGCTTCATGTCCGATAACCCTACGGAGTTGGCAGTTCTCTATCGCGGAGAGATCTATCACGCCGGTTCCCTGCCGCGCAGTTATTTGCCGTTCGAGTTCTTTGCCACATTGACCGAACCAGTTTGGGTGCTCTTCACCGCAGGTTTCATTATCGGATATTTGAAACTGATCAAAGCCAAAAACTGGAACAGCATCATTTCACTATCGCTGACACTTTCCACGACCATTCTTTTATTTGGCTATGTGCTCCTTCGCAGACCTGCCATGTATGATGGCGGACGGCACTTCATGTTCATCCTTCCGCCCATCTTTATCGTTTCAGGGTTTGCGTTTGAACTATTGCTAAGCAAAATCTCCCCTTATTGGTTACGCGCAGTAATTCTTGTTCTCGTTTTACTTCCCGGCATGCTTGGCATTGCAAAACTTCACCCCTACGAATACGCCTATTACAATTCATTTGTCGGTGGTACCGACAAAGTCTTCCGCACGTACGAAACGGAATACTGGCTGACATGCTACAAACAAGCCGTTGAAGAATTGAATCAACAGGAAACAACCCCTGCCAACTTATATGTCCATCGTGAGGCATATATCGCGGCATATTATGCAGCCAGCAACATCAAAACTCTCGAACTGAAAGGCGCGCTCAAGGATGTCAGATCCGGTGATTATGTTCTCGTCAGTTCGCGCTCGAACGAAGATCAGAAGATCTTCAAAGACGCGCCCGAGATCATCAAAGTCGCCCGTGGTGACGCGACCTTCTGCGTGATAAAACAAATTCCATGACCACACACAAAGAACGAATCCAGGCATCCATGCGCGGGGAACCAAGCGACCGTCCGCCCGTGGCATTGTGGCGGCACTTCCCTGTCGACGATCAGTCACCTGAACTACTTGCAAAAGCTACGCTACACTTTCAAAGCATTTATGATTTCGATCTCGTCAAAGTAACTCCCGCTTCATCTTTTAGCATCAAAGACTGGGGCGTGGACGATGAATGGCGCGGTCACACCGAAGGGACGCGGCAATATACCAAACGCGTGATCCACGATCCGCGGGACTGGGAAAGGCTGACGGTGCTGGATGCATCCGTTCCGCATCTTGCCGGACAGTTAGCCTGTCTCCGCTATATCCGCTCTGAACTCGACCCGGAGACTCCCCTGCTCCAGACCGTCTTCAGTCCGCTGGCGATGGCAAAGAATCTGGCGGGCAATGAGACATTGATCTCACACATCCGCTTATACCCCGATGCTGTCATGAAAGGACTCGCCACAATCGCCGAGACAACCCGCCGATTTGTAGAAGCCTGTCTTGATACCGGCATTGACGGAGTCTTCTATGCCATTCAACATGCGCAAGCGAGTCTGCTAACACTGGAGGAATACAAAACCTTCGGAGTTCCATTCGATCAAAAAATTATTGGAACCATCGCAATGCTCTGTGGTGCAATCTGCTCCATTTGCACGGACACGACGTCTACTTTGATCTACTTTCCGATTTCCACTTTCAAATTGTCAACTGGCACGACCGTGAAACCTATCCATCACTGACGGAAGCGCAAAAGCTATTTGACGGTGTCCTGTGCGGCGGCATGAGACAGGATACGTTGGTGTACCGGGATCAAGCCGAAGTCCAGAAGGAAGCGGCAGATGCCATCCAACAGACGAACGGGAAACGATTTATGCTCGGCACGGGATGCGTTGTCCCGATCATCGCCTCGCATGGGAATTTGATGGCGGCAAGAAGGAGCGTCGAATGAGTTTGAGAGTGATCGCAGGCAAGGCAAAGGGACGCAAACTCAAGGCGGTGCCCGGTGATACCACGCGCCCGATCACCGACCGCACGAAGGAGTCGCTGTTCAACATCCTCGCCAGCGACGTGGTTGATTCCAATTGGTGGGACTTGTTCGGCGGTACCGGCGCCGTAGGCATTGAGGCGTTGAGCCGCGGCGCGGCGTTCGTGCGTTTCTCAGACTTGAACCGCGCGCCCATCGAAACGATGAAGTTCAACGTGGAACACTGCGGATTCGCATCGCAATCCGAAATCCGCCGCGCGGATTCGTTCTCGTATCTCAGTGCTACACCTGATAAAAAGTTCGAATACATTTACATCGCGCCACCGCAATATCAGGATATGTGGCAAAAGGCGCTTGAACTCGTGGATGACAATATGGGCTGGCTCAGCGACGATGGCTGGGTCATTGCACAGATCGACCCAAAAGAATATTTAGAGTTGAGGCTGGAGAATTTGGAAGAATTCGACAGCCGTAAATATGGAACAACATTATTAGTGTTTTACCAACGGAAGGAAAAGTAATTGTGGCTTTTCTAAATCTCTTTTGGCTTAGTGGTATCGTCATTCTGATTTCGATGGTTTTGCTGTGGCTGTTGAGTCTCGCACTCAAGAACTCCAGCATCGTGGATATTTTCTGGGGCATCGGCTTTGTCATCGTAACATGGCTGGCTTTCTCGCTGGGCAGCGGATATATTCCGCGCAAACAGTTGGTCGCAGTGCTGGTCACGATGTGGGGCTTGCGGCTGGCGCTGCATATTTTCTTCCGCAACTGGGGCAAGGGAGAGGATTTTCGTTACGCCAAATGGCGCGAGGAGAACGGTGCGCGCTGGTGGTGGTTCTCGTTCTTTCAAGTATTTCTTTTGCAAGGCTTTTTGATGTGGATCATCAGTGCGCCGTTGATCGCGGCTGAGACATCCGGATTTCCCGTCATCGTCACACCGCTGGATGTGATCGGCGTCATCGTGTGGATGGTTGGTTTCCTTTTTGAAATGTTCGGCGACTTGCAGTTGATGTCGTTCAAACAAAATCCTAAAAATAAAGGGAAGCTGTTCACCAAAGGCTTATGGAAATATACGCGCCATCCCAACTACTTCGGCGAAACGGTTTTGTGGTGGGGATACTACATCATCGCGCTGGCATCCGGTTCGTGGTGGACGATCTTCTCCCCCATTATCATGACCTATCTACTGCTGAAGGTCTCCGGTGTTGCCATGTTGGAACGGACGATGAAGGTCAAGCCGGGGTACGAAGAATATATGCGGAAGACCAGCGCGTTCTTTCCGTGGTTGCCGAAGCGTTAAAAAGTTGGCAAGTTTTCAAGTTGAAAGATCGAAACCTTCAAACCTGCCAACCTGTAAACGTTCAAACTGAGTTTATTTCCATGGCGCAGTGATGATGGCGTTGTTATCCTCCGCGGCATGACCGAGCAATGGTAAGCCCCACGCCACAGAGATCGTTTTCAATAATGAATAATGGGTATACGGGGTGGCATCTTCAAATCCATTTTTGACGAGCGGGGAATATAACACGACTGGGACACGTCCACCCGCCACGGGCGGCAAGCCGCAACAGGAATGAGTCCCCTGCCCTTCTTCGAATAACATCACGATCAGATAGGAATTGCCTTTCGCATCCAATGCAGGGACCAGGCGTCCGAGCAGGTCCGTTAGCCAGGCGTCGGATATATCGAGTGAGCAATCGTGTGCATCGTTGCACAAGTTCGGGGTAATGAAAATGTAATTCGGAAGCGAATCTGCATCCAGGTCCGCTCGAAGCGTTGTGAGGGGAACGATGGATTGTTCGCAACGCGCGGCATTCAAACGAATCGGGTCAAAGTAAATGAACGGGTTATGCTTCTGGGCATAAATGTTTGTATCGCCCAAATAACAAGACGTGGGCGTATCTTCCTGATATGTCTTCCAGGTACGCCCACTAGCTTCGATCAAGTCAGGCAGGCTGGGTGCATTGATAAAGCAGTTGTTGCAATTGGTTGTGACCCCAAAGGTATCGCCGCCGATCAAAGCAAGATAATTGGGCAGGCTCGGATGTGTGATGGCGTAATATTGGGTGAGTAAAGTGTAGTCATGCGCCAGGCGGTTGTAGTTCGGCATCAGCGAATTACCGATCACCGTACCAAACTCCTTGTTCTCGAACATGATGATGACGATGTGATCGAAATTTGGAACCAGAGGTTTGGGCGTGGCAGTAGGCTCAGGCGTAAAGGTTGGCACCGCGCTTGGTTGTATGAACGTTGGGAAAGGTGTCACGCTCGGAGTGGATGGAAACGGAACGGGAGGTGTTGCAGGCGTGGTCATGCATGCGGCGAGTAGAAGCAGAACGAATAACAGGTTAAAAATAGGTTTTGTCTTCATGTTTGTCTCGATTATATTTTTGTTGTATCATAGGTTCAAATAAGTGTTAATTAAGCTTCAATCCGGAGAAACCATGGACATCAAAACCGTCAAAATCGAAAAGCCCGAGGCAACCAACTTCATTCTCGGACAGTCACACTTCATCAAGACCGTCGAAGACATTCACGAAGCGTTGGTCGGAGCGGTGCCCGGCATTAAGTTTGGGCTGGCATTCTCTGAGGCATCGGGGAAATGTCTCATCCGCTGGTCAGGCACGGACGAAGCCATGATCGAACTGGCAAAGAAGAACGCGCAAGCCATCGGCGCAGGACATTCGTTCATCCTGTTTCTAGGCGATGGGTTTTATCCCATTAATATCTTGAACACAGTCAAGAACATTCCAGAAGTGGCGCGCATCTTTTGTGCCACCGCCAACCCCACCGAGGTGCTGGTTGCCCAAACCGAGCAGGGACGCGGCATCCTGGGCGTAGTGGACGGTTTCTCTCCGCAAGGTGTGGAAGATGAAGAAGGCATTACCTGGCGCAAAGATTTCCTACGTATGATCGGGTATAAGACAAAGTAAATTTTCAACGTCCCGCAGGTTTGTTTTGAAGGCATTAGATCTTGATGAAACCTGCGGACGTTTTTCCTTACAATTCCCTGTTAGTATGAACAGGTTAATAGCGTACGTAGTGCGGCGTGCTAGAATTGACAAAATCAGTGATCGGAGAATTTGCCTATGACCACTCGCCGAGCGCCCAGCAAAATCATCCCCAGAGCATTTCCCGGCATCAAACCTGCTGAGATCGAAGAACTCATCGCACACAGCAGCGTGCGTTCCTACACGCCTGGGGCGGTCCTTTGTCGTGAGAACCACATCGAGGATCGCTTCTATATGATCCTGGAAGGTGAAGCGGAAGTCACCAAGAACATCAACAACACCGAGGAACGCCTGCTCCAAACGCTGGGACCCGGTGATTTCTTCGGCGAGATGGCGCTCATCCATAATGCACCGCGCGCTGCCACGGTCACTGCCAAAACAGACCTGACCACTCTTGAACTGAACAAGTCTGCTTTCAATCAGGTGCTACAAAACAGCAGTTCCGTTGCCATGGCAATGGTCAGCGAGATCAGCAACCGCCTGCGTGAGAACGACCAGATGGCAGTCGATGATCTGCGTATGCGCGCCAGCGAACTGGCTGATGCTTACCAAAAACTTGCCGAGCAGGATCTGGCACGGCGCGAGTTCCTCACCAATATCGGTCACGAGCTGCGCACACCGCTCATGATCGCACAGGGATATCTCCAAATGCTGCAGAGAGGCATCGTAAGCGGCGACCAGGTTACGGCTGGAATCGAGACGGTGGCACGCAACGTCCAACAGATCGCTACGCTCGTCAACGATATCCTGTTCTTGCAGGAAATGGATCTCGTGCTGCCGGAATTCCAGGAAGTGGATATCAACGAGGTCGCGGCGCAGGTCTTTGCTCGTTACAATCCGAAAGCCAAAGAACGGAATGTGAATCTGCGGCTCCTTCCAAGCCCAAGCCTGCCTCCGGTTTCAGGCGACTTCAAATCCCTCGAGCGGGCTCTCATGGCGCTCGTGGATAATGCCATCAAATTCAGCCCCAAAGGCGGCGATGTGGAGATCCGCATGAAAGACCAGGGCGAGAACATTCAAGTGTCGGTGGAAGATCACGGCATTGGAATCCCCAAAGAAAACATGGTGCACATCTTCGACCGTTTCTACCACCTGGAACGCAGCGGTGACGATCTCTTCGGCGGCATCGGTCTGGGACTCGCCATCACACGCCAGGTCATTCAACAACACCAGGGCAATATTTCGGTCGAGAGTGAAGCAGGCAAGGGAAGTATTTTTACGTTGACACTTAAGAAGTGGAGATAACTTTTGATGAATTGGAAATTGATAAAAAAGCTATTCAGCTTGTTCTTCGTTTTGAGTTTACTTGCTGCTTGTTCTTCCACTCCTCCCACCAGCACAACCATAGTCACAGGCGTTTGTGCCAATGACTATTATCCCGTGGTGCAAGGTGCCACATGGACGTACAAAAGCACCGGCAGCCCGGCAGGCAACTTTAAATTTACCGATACGATCTCGGCTGTCAAAAGCGATGGCTTCACGCTCACATCACAATTCGGCGACCTGACCCACACCCAGGAATGGAGTTGCAACGATAATGGGCTGACCGCCATGCAACTGGGCGGACCTGTCATGGCAACCCTGAACTCGCAGGATATGAATTTCACCTTCGCTGCCAAAAACGTAGATGGAGTCAGCATTCCTCTTGAGATGAAACCCGATGATGAATGGGGGCACTCACTTGATTTCGAAGGCAAGATGGATATTGCTGGAAAGCCAGCCACCGCCGAAGGTAATTCCCAAACTGCCTACAAGGTTGTCGGCGAAGAGGTTGTGAAGGTACCCGCCGGGAAATTCCAAGCCACCAAAGTGCAAGTGGTCACCAACATCACCTTCACCATCAAAGTGCAGGGGATCGCCGTCCCGGCTTCGTATTCAGCCTCCTACACCTACTGGTACGCCAAAGGTGTTGGCTGGGTCAAAGCCGAGGGACAAGGCAATATCACCAGCACATCGTTCAACGAGACGATCGAGTTGCAGAAATATAGTTTTCCGTAAAGTAAACGGGCTGTCCAAATGGGCAGCCCGTTTTGATTTTCCTATAGAGAGTCGAATTAACAAGTTTTCAAGGTGCAAAACACAAGCTCCGCCATGCTGTTTATCAGCTCATTGCTCTTTTTATATGGCATCACATCTACATCATAATCATTTGTCTTTTTCATCGCTTTTCTTTTCTTGCCCAAGCCCATCCCGAACCCTTCGCCAAAAGTTTACACTTTCACTAGCATCTTTTGCAGATTTTGCAAGCGCCGTAGCCAAAAAGACGCTCGCAAGTACTGCAACCACTAGAGTAGGGACAGGGTTGGATAAAAAATTTGATTGTAATACTGTCGGAAACCAGACTAAAAAAAGTCCAAAGATGCTAAGTAACATCCAAAAACTGCTTACCCACGCCTGCCTAAAATGAGAATGCAGTTGATCTTGATCTACTATTCGAAATGCTAATTCAATGTATTTGAGACCATACCGAAATAGCCAATTAAACAGAAATACTGAAAAGATGATCTTGAGTATTAGTATTCCAAACATAATTTCACCTAATTTGGGACTAGAAAATGAAAAACGTTTACACCAGTTCTTAATTCAAATGCGAAAGGAAACAGTGTTGATCAATCCGTGAAAACATATAAATCTTCCGCTCAGCGATGGACTCTGTCCCCGCTAAGGTATTGACCAAAGGTCTCAAGCTTTCCCAAACTCCACAACCAACTTCCCACTCTCATCATAAAACGACCGCGCACTAAATGGGACATCTCCGCGCTTCAACGAGTGGATTTTCCACAACAGCACAGGCAGATCTTCCACAACCGGTAACTCTCCAATTCTGTCATAGGCGATCCATTCCGCCAGCCCTTCTTTGGATGGCTGCGGTTCGCCTTCGGTACATTCCCCGCAGTAGAAATACAAAGCCACGCCCATTTCCCCTGCATCCACGATCAAGGTGCCGCACAACCACAAGTCCGCGCGGAGACCGGTCTCTTCGAGCAATTCGCGTTTCGCCGCCGAAAGGACATCTTCTCCGCGCTCGATGTGACCACCGAGCCCGTTGTATTTGTTCGCCCATAGTCGCTTGCTTGGAGCGCCTTTGAGCAGCAGGTATGAATCTCCGCGCCGCAGAAATATTGCCGTACGCGGAATGACGGAATAACGGTCTTTGGTGATACCCTGGTCAGATTGAGGCATGGAAGTGTCCTAATAGAAGTTGAATTTCTTCCTTGTATTTTAAACCCAGACTGTATAATGTTTGAATATTCATTACCGTCATTGCGAGCGAAGCGAAGCAATCTTCCAAGAAATAATATGTTTGCTATTGCTCTACTAGGATTGCTTAAGTCGTCTTGGTCTCGATACGAGCGAGAAGATCACTCGCTCTACTCGACCAGCGGCTTTTCGCAATGACGATGTAGCAATATGAGGAGACCAAATGCAATCACATGATGACGAGCTCATCCGTTTTGAAGCGGAAGGCGCAGAACCTTTACCGGTCACCACCATGCAAGGATTTGTGGACAACAAAGGCGCCCATATCTGGTATGCCAGCTACGGGGCGGGTCCAGCCGTGATCTTGCTGCACGGCGGAATGGGCAACAGCGGCAACTGGGGCTATCAAGTCCCGGCGTTGATGGAGAACGGCTATCGCGCCATCGTCATCGACAGCCGCGGACACGGTCGCTCTACACGCGATGAGCAGCCGTATTCGTATGAACTGATGGGAACAGATGTTTTGGCAGTAATGGACACGTTGAACATCGAGAAAACCGCTTTGGTCGGTTGGAGCGACGGCGCGTGTACTTCCCTGATCCTGGCGGATCAATATCCCACTCGCGTGGCGGGCGTCTTGTACTTTGCCTGCAACATGGACCTCAGTGGCACAAAGGAATTCGTATTCACGGAAGTCATCGGTCGCTGTCTCAGCCGCCACAAAAAGGATTTCGCCGAGCTATCCTCCACACCGGAGGAGTTCGAAGCGTTCTCCGATGCGGTGGGACTCATGCACAGCACCCAACCCAATTACACGGCGGAGGATCTGGCGCGGATCAATGTTCCCGTCACAGTGATGCAGAGCGAATATGATGAGTTTATCAAGCGCGAACATGCCGAGTATCTCGCACGCAGCATCCCCAACGCGGAATATGTCTTCCTGCCGGGTGTGAGTCACTTCGCTCCGCTACAGAGACCAGAACTATTCAATGAAGCGATGCTCTCGTTCCTTCGTAATATCCCTGTTTGACGCTCGTTGTAAAACTCAGAGCAAGTTACATTCCGATTAGAGCACTCTAATCGTATGAGACGCGCATCCGCGTATAATGAATTTTGTAATAGCAGCCCGATGTGGCATACCATTATAAAGTTTGGATGAGCGGGGGTGATAAACGATCCAAGAACATTTTCCGCCACTGCAAAGAGCTAGGTTTGGGAACATTTTGTGCAGGAGTGGCAGGATCATGTCCAGAAAGTTTGAAGTCCATACTGGGTTTGAAAAATACATTCCCCTATTAATTCTTTTCGGAACCATCACTACGATCTTGAATTACACCGGCTACGGGGTCAGCAACCATATCGAACAGTTGCCGATCATCCTGCGGACAATGGATCGCTCCTATCTTGTCAATGATTTTTTCACGAACGCCGCCACCACGTCGATCGCGCGGCTCTACTACGCCAAGCTCATCGTTCTATTGGCTGGTTCTGACAGCAACCTACCGTTGGTATTCTTCATGCTCACGTTGTACGCCAATAGTGTGGTTTCCATCTTCACCTTCCTTTTTGCATACGATATCTTTGACAGATCGCCGATCGCTGGACTGTTCGCCTCAGCGCTGACGATGAGCGTATCCACCTTCCGCTTGGGATGGTACTCGCTGGTATATTTTCGCACCTTGATACCCACAACGTTAGCCATCCCTATTGTCATGGCAGCGATATGGCTGTCCTTTCGTGGAAAACTCTGGGCGGGGATGTTATTGTGTGGATTGGCATCGCTAATCCATCCGCTTTTTGGTTTGGAGATGGGTGTCCTTGTATTGGCAGCTTTTGGAACACCTTATTTCTTCAACAAGCAAATAACGATCAAAGACGGGATAAAAGCGATTCTCCCCAGCCTTTTGATCCTGATTCCGTTCGCCGTGCTTTCGCTTTTACCTCAATTTTCCCAGCCACAGATCGATTCAAGCGAGTTCGTTTATATCCTTGCCTTTTTCAGAAATCCGGCGCGCTACGTGCCCAGTTCGTTCGGGCTTAGGCAATATATTTACACAGCAGGTTTTCTGATTGCAATGGTTGGATCTTTTCTGCGTTGGCAAAAGAACCGAGATCGAGCAAGGGTCTTGCCGCTGGCAGCCTTAGTAGGCACCATCCTGCTCCTTTGTATCGGAGGCTACATCTTCGTCGAACTCTTTCCCATGCGCATCTGGACAATCGCTCAAGCATTTCGTCTGCTTTGCATCGTGCAGTGGATCGGGCTGATCTTCATCGGCGGCATGATCGCGGATACTACTCTGGCGCGTTCCACCCGATTCCTATATCTGACGAGCGCCTTGCATCCACTCCTGCTCGGTGCTGCCGTAACGTTCGATTCACTTTGGAATTGGCTCCGGAAGAAACAGAAATCCTTCAACAACTTATTTGGTGTAGAACCTACTTTCATACTCCTTTTCCTTGCCGCCATTTCGATCTGGTTCCTGGCGCCCCGTATGACCATCCTGCTGCTGGCTTTTTACGCCACCCTGATCGTTGCCCGAACAGTCGCTCCGCGAAAACTCTTCAATTCCATTTTTTTAGCAGGGATGCTTCCTGCTGTCGTATTATTAAATTATCGAGCAAGCTCGCCCATCGTGTCACAGCTTAGTCTCATTCGCAGCATTGAACAAAATATCAGCCCAGCGATCAAATCGGAACTCGGCACACAGGGAAACGATGTAGCAATGTTCGCCAGGCAAAACACACCGACGGACAGCATTTTCCTCACACCGCCAGACTGGGGTCAATTCAGGCTGCTTGCCAGACGAGCCATCGTCGTGGATTTCAAAGCCTTTCCGTTCGCTGATGTTGCCATGCAAGGATGGCATCAGCGCATCATTGATTGTTACGGAACCCCGATCCACACCGGATGGGCTATGCTCCCGGAATTGGTTGACCGTTACAAGAACATTGACGATACTTCCCTGCTCATACTGCAAAAGAAGTACAACATATCCTATGTTGTACTTTACGATCAAACCTCAACAAGCTATCCAGTGATCTTTGAAAACAGCACCTATAAGATAGTACACTTGAGTAATAAATAGTGCTTTATTTATATCGAAGCAACAAAAAAGGGCTGCCACTTGGACAGCCCATTTGATTCTTCAGCGATTACGCAATCGTAATGCTCTCATCCAGATACACATCCTGGATGGTCTGCAGGAGTTTGGCGCCTTCTGCCATCGGGCGTTGGAAGGCTTTGCGTCCAGAGATGAGACCCTGTCCGCCGGCACGCTTGTTGATCACGGCAGTGACCGCAGCTTCGCCGAAGTCGTTGCTGCCGGAAGCGCCACCGCTGTTGATCAGACCGGCGCGTCCCATGTAACAGTTCGCCACCTGGTAACGGCACAGATCGATCGGGTGATCGCTGGCGAGGTCGCTGTACATGCGCTTGTCCAGTTTACCATAGGAGCTGTCGCCGGTGTTCAGCGCCAGGAAACCGCCGTTGTTCTCAGGCAGTTTCTGCTTGATGATATCGGCTTCGAGCGTCACGCCCAGGTGATTCGCCTGACCGGTCAGGTCGGCAGCCACATGGTAATCCTTGTCCTTCTTGAAGCCCGGGTTGCGCAGGTAGCACCAGAGCACGGTCGCCATGCCCAGTTCGTGAGCAAGGGAGAAAGCTTGCGCGATCTCGATAATCTCGCGATGGGAGTCATCCGAACCGAAGTAAATGGTCGCGCCGATGGCGGCTGCGCCCATCTCATACGCCTGCTCGATCGTGCCAAACAGGATCTGCTCGAAGCTGTTCGGGTAGGTCAGCAGTTCATTGTGATTGACCTTGACCAGGAACGGGATCTTGTGAGCATACTTGCGCGCCACCATGCCCAGCACGCCGAAGGTCGAAGCGACGGCATTGCATCCGCCTTCGATGGCGAGCTTGACGATGTTCTCCGGGTCGAAGTAATCGGGATTCTTGGCAAAGCTGGCGCCGCCTGAGTGCTCGATGCCCTGATCTACAGGAAGGATCGACATGTAGCCCGTCCCGGCGAGGCGACCAGAGTTGTACATCCACGAGAGGTTGCCCAGCACGCGGTTGTTGCGGTCCGACTGCATGAAGACGCGATCCACGAAATCGGGACCAGGCAGTTGCAGGCGTTCTTTGGGGATCTTTGGCGAGTTGAAGCCAAGCAGGGATTCGGCTTTATCGCCCAATAGGGATTGAATATCGGTTGTCATTGTGTTTCTCCAATTTGGGGTTTTTATCCTTGCTTAACCGGCGTTTTGACGCCGGAAACGGTTGCATAGGAAATACGTTTTCTTGATTATAACCCTCAACTCAGGCTATAATGGTATCCGTTCGTGCGACAAATGTCATTTGGATTCGTATATCATCGTTGGAGGCATAAATGGACGATTTCTTCAAAACAGTAACCGATATGCAAGATCCCTTCAAGAAGTTGATGTCATACATCCCCGGCTTCAAGGGATACGTGGAACGACAGAACCGCCGCGACGCCGACAAGTTGCTGCGCAACTCCGTGGCACGCCGCTTCGACGAACAGTGGAAGCGCGTCTCTCAACTACAGAATGACATGGTCAGCAATGGACAGATCGCCTTTGTAGACGATATGGAAAAAGCTGCCATCAATCTGCGTACTTTCATGGACAAGATCAGCACTGCTCCGCGCGGTTATTCCGGTCTGTTCGATGCGGTGAAGATCAATGAAGGCGAACTCAATAAGATCTACCAATTTGACGCGGCATTCTTCCAACTTGCCGACCAAATCAAGAGTGCGGTTGACAATGTGGAAGCCACGCTGGGCGACGAAGCTGCATTGCCCGCCGCCATACGCAATGTCACCTCGCTGGCACGTCTCGCCGTGGAAACGTATAACAAGCGGTCTGAAGTTGTGACTGCAGGATAAAACCTTTTGTAGGGGCACGACACCTGCACTTCGCGCAGGCGCAAGTGTATATCGTGCCCCTACGGATTCTCTTATGTGGAAAAACTACATCACCGCAACAACAATTGAAGAAACACTCAACGCTCTTGCAGAACACGGGGAACACGCACGTATCGTTGCAGGAGCTACCGACCTCATCCTTGAACTCGAACGCGGCGTCCGCAAGGGCATCGAAACACTGATCGATGTCACACGCATCCCGCAGCTCGACCAGATCACGCTCGACGAAGATGGTGTCATCCATCTTGGACCACTGGTCACGCATAACCACTGCGTCGGGTCGAAGTTGATCCGCGAACGTGCCTATCCGCTGGCACGCGCGGCATGGGAAGTTGGCGCGCCGCAGATCCGCAATCGCGGCACTATCGCCGGCAATCTCATCACTGCCTCGCCTGCCAACGACACCATCACCCCATTGATGGCGCTCGGCGCGTCGGTCACGCTGCGATCCGTCAAAGGCACGCGCACTGTGGCGCTCAAGGATTTCTACAAAGGTGTGCGCAAAACGGTGATGCAGCCCGATGAGATGGTAGTGGATATTTCATTCCCTGCGATGAATTCCACCGCCCGGGGTACTTTCATTAAATTGGCATTGCGCCGTGCCCAAGCCATCTCCATTATCGATACAGCGATCATTCTGGATATGGAAGCGGATACCGTTAAAACAGCTTCCATCACGCTGGGAGCTGTCGCCCCCACGATCATCCATGCCGTGAACGGAGAAAGTTATCTTGTCGGCAAACAACTGACCGATGACGTTATCGCCGAAGCCGCGCGTCTCACGATGAATGACTGCAAACCCATTGACGATATCCGCGGCAGTGCCGCCTATCGCAGTGAGATGGTTCGTGTCTGCACCATGCGCGGGTTGAGGTCCATTCGCGATGGTCAGGAACAGAACGGGATGCCGGAAGATGCGGTCCTGTTATGGGGCAAAGAGACAATGGTCAGCAGTCCATCCACGATGCTGAAATTCCCGTCCACTCCCATTGAAACGACCATCAACGGCAAGAAATACACCTTCAAGAACGGACACGAAAAGACCCTCTTGCGTCTGCTGCGCGAGGAAGGGAATTTGATCGGCACCAAGGAAGGCTGCGCCGAAGGGGAATGTGGCGCCTGTACTGTGTATCTCGATGGCAAAGCCGTGATGGCATGTCTTGTGCCTGCGCCGCGTGCGCATGGAGCAGATATCGTGACCATCGAAGGACTCGCCAACGATGGAGAACTGCACCCGGTGCAGGAAGCCTTCATTGAGCATGGCGCTGTCCAATGCGGATATTGCACGCCAGGCTTTATTATGTCTGGTGCAAAGTTATTGGAAGAAAAAGAGAATCCCACTCGCAGTGAGATCGAGCAAGCCATTACCGGCAATCTCTGCCGCTGTACGGGCTATTACAAGATCGTACAAGCCATGGAAGATGCAAGTAAAGTAGCTTAATAGAGGTGAGACATGAGCAAATATAGTTCAAGGAATAAGCCGGAAATGCCCAAACTGAACCGTGAGGTGCATCCGGTCATGCGCGGAATTGGCTGCATCATGATGGTAGTGGTGCCGATCCTTTCGTACCTGGCTGCAACGGTGATCGTCCCGATCTTTCCGGTACCCCTGCTGCCTGGCATGACCAAGGCAATGGATGTTCCACCCTGGCTCTATAACTCGCTCAGCGGCTTACAGCCTTTATTCAACTATATAGAAACCCAGCCACTCTTCGTTTCCTTCGTGGTGTTTGCTCTGGTGCTCACCATCCTGATCTTCACGATCATGTCCATCTTCTACGGTTTCATCTATAAGGCGTTCGGTCCTTCACAATACGGTCCCATGGATGAACCGCCCATTCGCAAGAAGGTAAAGAAATATACGCGGTAATCAAAGCGTTGGCATGAAAAAGACACTGGGCGTGCTGTTATTTTTGATGGTCATCTCACCTGCATGCGCTGTTTCAACAAATACACCAATATCAACCAAAACTACAAGTACAGTATCTCCAACAGGTCAGCCAACTGCGTCAATAACACCAACTCTTGAAGAGCCTTCACCAACATACCCGCCACTTGGCGGTACTGCAATTGCCCATGAGACAGAAGGCGCTCTGTTCGAGACGCAACTTGCAGGGTTTGATGTGGAAGCACTGCGGTGTGAAACCTCACATGATCTCCCCTGGCCGATAACTTTTTCTCCAGATGGTCAATGGATGACGGCATATTGCTATCATGATGGCGGAAACCTTTCACTGCTAAATAAAGATGGAACAACATGGAAGCTTCGAGACCGTGACATTTTTAGTACAGTGAAGAACAGCGTTTATGAACCCCTGTTTTGGTCAAATGACAAAGAAAGCCTTTACCTTACCACTTCAGGCAGCCTTGAAACTGCAATGTTTCCCGAAACGTCTGATGGTTCATGGTGCGCAGCAAAATATGATGTGATCACGCTTATCGAATTCAATTACAAAACTGGTACTCATGAGATTATTTTGGGTAATCAGTATTCATATGAATCACCCACTCCCAATTCATATTCTATAGCAATTTCGCCATCCGAAAGTTTATTGGCTTACTCATTACAAATAAGAACAAGCACAAACATTTCTATCAAGAAATTGGATGGCACAGCCGAATCAACAATCTCAATGAATGAGATTAACGGTGATACCATAGTCAATTCCCTGCTTTGGTCTCCTGACGAATCAAAGTTATTAGCTGTTGCATCCATGTGCGATAGTAAAAAAGCAAAACTATTCTTGGTAGATGTCAAGAATGGCAATACAACCACGATACCTATCGAAATACCTGAAGAATATAATATTCAAAAATGGGTCAACCCGAACTTGGTTGTCATCACTACATTCTCGAATGGAAATCTAGATTACTATTATTTGGATTTGAGCAAAGAAAAGATTATCGGACCCATCCAATAAGGAAATTATGACATCACACAACTCTATTGGTAAACCCCTCCCCCGCGTGGATGCACGCGGAAAAGTGACTGGCGAAACACCCTACTCTGGTGATCTCTCGCGCAAAGGCATGCTGCACATGAAGATGCTCTTCGCAGGTCGCCCGCACGCGCGCATCACATGGATCAAAACCGGTAAAGCGGAAGCGGCTCCCGGCATAGTGGCAGTATATACTGCGAAAGACGTTCCGCTCAATGAGTATGGACTGCAATGGCAGGACCAACCTGTGCTATGTGGACCGCTCGATGAGCACAATACCAAGCCTGGAACGGATATTGTCCGCTTTGTGGGCGATCAGGTGGCGGCAGTGGTGGCGCGCACGGAAGCGGAAGCCACCGCGGCAGTGAAGTTGATCGAAGTGGGATACGAAGACCTGCGTGTTGTGGACGATCCCATCGAAGCCATGAAACCGGGGGCAACACTCGTCCATGCAGAGATCGGCGATTCAAATGTCTGTGTACATTACAAGATCCGCAAAGGGAACGTGGAGGATGCATTCGCCAAAGCGGATGTGATCGTCGAAAGCGATTATCGCACGCCGGTGCAGGAACATGCCTATCTCCAGCCTGAAGCAGGGTTGGCTTACATTGACGACGAAGGTCGCATCACGTTGGAATGCGGCGGTCAGTGGACTCACGAAGACCAACATCAGGTAGCCCACGCGCTAAACATGCCGAATGAAAGCATCCGCGTGATCTACCCTGCCATCGGCGGCGCCTTTGGTGGACGAGAAGATATGTCCGTGCAGATCCTTCTCGCGTTGGCAGCCTGGAAATTGCAGCAGCCAGTCAAGATCATCTGGTCGAGGCAGGAATCGATCATCGGGCATGGCAAACGTCACGCCACGGTTATCCGCGCCAAATGGGGTGCGACCAAGGATGGCAAGATCATCGCTGCAGAGAGTGAGATCATCGGCGATGGCGGCGCGTATATGTACACGTCCAACAAAGTGCTTGGCAATTCGACCATCACCTCTACCGGACCATATTTCATCCCGAACGTGAAAACAGATGTCTATGGCGTCTACACCAACAACGTCCCCGGTGCAGCCTTCCGTGGTTTTGGCGCGCCGCAGGCGTTGTACATGGCAGAATTGCAAGTAGGCAAACTCGCCGAGAAACTCGGTATGGACCCGGTGGAGATCCGTTTGAAGAATGCCCTGCGCGACGGTGACACCATGAGTGTGGGAACACCGAGTCCCAGCCCGGTGAGTGTGGTGAAATGTATTGAGGCAGCGGCGGAACGCTTCGCTTGGAATGATGAAGGCAGAAGGATGAATGATGAAAATCCTTCGAGCCATATCAAAAGAGGCAGAGGTTTTGCGGCTGGCTTCAAGAATGTTGGCTTTTCGTTTGGCTATCAAGAGAATTGTTGGGCAAAGATCGAGATCCATGGCAAGGGTGAAATGGAGCGTGTGATACTGCATCACGCCGGTGCAGAAGTTGGTCAGGGCACGCATACGGTGATGGTACAGATGGCAGCAGAAGCGGTCGGTGTTCCGTTCGAGAGGGTGAAGATCATCGCATCCGATTCGGCAACGATGGGCAACTCTGGTTCTGTCTCCGCTTCGCGTATGACCTTTATGTCTGGCAATGCCATTCGCGGCGCGGCGGAAGTGGCGCTCAAAAAGTGGAAGTCTGAGGAGCGCCCCGCCATCGGCGAGTTCAAATATCTCGCGCCGCGCACCAATCAGTTCGACAAGGAAACTGGCTATTCCACCCCCAACTTTGCTTATGCTTTCGTTGCGCAAGCCATCGAAGTGGAAGTGGACACGGAGACAGGTCACATTCGCGTACTGCGTGTTGTCTCTGCCGACGATGTCGGGCAGCCGATCAACCCCGCCCTCGTGCAGGGACAGGTCGAAGGCGCGGTCGTGCAAGCACAGGGCTATGCCGTGCTCGAAGATTACAAAACCAAAGATGGCTACGTGCTCACCGACCAGCTCAGCACGTATCTCATACCCACCATCTGGGATATTCCCGAAAAGGTCGAAACGGTTGTTGTCGAAGTTCCCGACCCGAACGGTCCGTGGGGCGCGCGCGGCTTGGGAGAACTGCCGTTTCTCACGGTGGCGCCTGCCATCGCATCCGCCATCCACGACGCGACGGGCGTGTGGATCAATGAATTTCCGTTCACGCCAGAACGTGTGTTGAAGGCGTTGGGAAAGATTTAACCGCGAAGAGCGCTAAGATCGCGAAGATAAATCAAAAGATTTTTCTTTGCGTTCTCTGCGTTCCTGGCGATTCAAAGATGTTTTATTATTATGCGCGGTGAAACGAAAGAATTAAACGACTCTGCTCGCCGATCGGCGGACGGGTCGTTTATTACATTAACCGATGGCGTTACTCATTATGAGCTCGGAGGGAACAAATCCGGTGAAGTGGTCGTTCTAATCCATGGGTTCTCGGTGCCATACTTTATTTACGATCCCACCTTTGAATTCCTAACACGCTCTGGATTCAGCGTCCTACGATATGACTTATTCGGGCGTGGATTTTCCGAACGACCCGATACACGCTACAACGTTGATCTCTTCGTGCGGCAGCTTTCCGAACTTCTGGACGCCCTGCAACTCTCTCACCCCGTGAATTTGATCGGGCTTTCCATGGGCGGACTCATCGCTGCAACGTTCACAGCACGTCACCCGGACGGGGTCAAGTCGCTGACGTTGATCGACCCAGCAGGAGCCAGGTCGCTCGCCGAAAGCCCCATGCTCAGGATGATCAAACTGCCGTTCATAGCGGAAGCTATTCTCAGCGTAGTGGGAGGCGAACCGTTCATTGAGAGCAACGCCAAAGATTTCTTCGATCCCAAAATGATCGAAAACTTCAAAGCGAGGTATCGCATCCAAATGCAATACAAAGGTTTTTTGCGCGCCATTCTTTCTTCGGTGCGAAATGGGATGCTTAAATCCTATTTGGACGTGTATAAGCAAATTGGCAAAATGAACAAACCTATTTTATTATTCTGGGGCAAGGAAGATGTGACAGTGCCCCTCGAACATGGTCAGGATCTTCTGGCTGCAATGCCGAAAACCGAATTTCACATTATCGAAGGCTGCGGTCATACGCCGCATTATGAAAAGCCTGATGTAGTGAACCCGATCCTGTTGAAGTTTCTATTACGATAATCATCAAACGTCGCGCAGGTTCGTTTAAAAGCCTTGATGCTTGACGAAACCCGCGAAACGATTTTGGAGGCGAATGTATCAACGTCTACTTTCCTATTTTTCACATAACAAATACCGGCTCATGATGTTTATCCTTTTAGCTGGCGCGACCATTCTGAGCGTAGCGATCTGGCGCTACCGCTCCGATTACAGTGAGTCTGTGCGCTATCGCTTCCTAATCTGGAACCTGTTCCTGGCATGGATTCCCTTCATCATCTCCTATTTCACTTACACAGTGACATTGAAGAGAAGATGGGTTTATATTTTCGTTCCGATAGCGGCTTTTTTGTGGCTGATCTTTTTCCCTAACGCACCCTATATTTTGACCGACTTTCAGCATCTTGCCAAAGTGACAGGGGAACTCCCGGTCTGGTTCGATGTGATGATGTTGATCTGGTTTTCCTTTACAGGCGTGCTGCTGGGTATTGTCTCATTTTTCCTAATGCAGGAGATCGTGCGGCGTGAATTTGGTCGCTGGGTGGGCTGGGGATTCGTAGCGCTGGTCACAGCGTTGAGCAGCGCAGGGGTGTATGTCGGTCGCTTTCTGCGCTGGAATTCATGGGATATTCTCAGGAATCCCGGTGGCATGGCGAGCTATACTTTCGAGCGAATACAAGACCCGAGCCTGCAATCTGTTGTATTTATTGGTTTATTTGGCGGTTTCTTTCTTTTTCTCTATGTAACGTTGTATACTTTCGGACATCTGCTGTTGGAGAGAAAAGTCACTGAAACTATATCGCATTAGGTCTTTTGTATTCGTTGCAGTACATTCTATTTCGATCGGGATGAAGATAAGGAAATTATGAATAAACAGGATATTCTCAGCCTCTACCAATATAATCAATGGACCACCGCCAAGATCCTGAATTGCACTGCAAACGTGACCTTGGAACAGTTCATTGCCCCTGCATCCTTTCCGCATGGCGGTCTACGCAACACACTGGTCCATGCTCTGTTCGCGGAATGGATCTGGCGCAATCGCTGGGAAGGGACTTCTCCCACCAACCGCTTCAAGCCAGAAGACTTTCCAGATTTTGAGTCTCTGCACACGCGCTGGCTGGAAGAGGAAACCAAATTGATGGCATTTGTTCGCGATCTCTCTGACGAAAGGCTCAACGGCTCATTCCGCTATCTGGATACCAAGGGCAATTCGCACGAACAGGTCCTGTGGAAAGCCATGCTGCATGTGATCAATCATGGAACCCAGCACAAGACCGAAGCCGCCGCAATGCTGACCGAACTCGGTCACTCGCCCGGCGATATTGACATGATCTATTATTTTATTGAGAAAGAATAAACTCCTATGGCTCTTTCGGGGGCTAAGCCCCCGAAAGAGCAGACTGTAAACATGCTCAACAAGTTTCGAAATTTCTTCATCCGTAATCGGCATAATGTAGCTGTGTTTGTGCTGCTCAATGGAGCCTGTGCCATGTGCATCGGTCTGATGGCAGCGCGTGTGGTGTACAGCGATAGAGGTGCCAATACCGGGCTGATCTGGAATCTATTCCTTGCCTGGATTCCCTTCATTCTGGCATACATCGCTCATGCCTTTTCATGGCGGCACATCACGCTGTTCCTTGTCCTGCCGTTCATCGCTTTCATTTGGCTGATCTTCTTCCCCAACGCGCCTTATATGCTGACCGATCTGCAAGACTTGGCACGGAGCACCAACGACGCTCCGCTCTGGTTTGACGTGTTGATCGTGGTCTGGTGTTCTTGGACAGGTATGCTGTTAGGAGTGATCTCGCTCTACCTGATGCAAGATATCATCATGCGTACGATCAGTCGTTTTGCAGGCTGGGCGTTCGTCTTTGTCATCTCTGCCATGAGCAGTTTCGGGATTTATATCGGTCGCTTTGTGCGTCTCAATTCGTGGGATATCTTACAGAATCCAGCCGAGACCGTAATGGATATTTTCGGTGTGATCATCGATCCCAGCCGCAGGCTGGCTGCCTTCACGATGCTCTACACCTTTTTCTTCCTTTTCGTCTACCTACTACTCTATTCGTTCAGCCACTTGCTGCGCGAGCAGTCCATCAATGCCCAATCCACGCCAGACCAACTGACAGCCGCTCAACAAAACAATGTCAAAAAATAAAACTGCTCATGTCCTGCTCCGCGGCGGAGGTGATCTCGCCAGCGGGGTCGCACTCCGTTTGTATCGTTCGGGGATCCGTCTCGCTATTACAGAATTATCGCAGCCGTTGGCAGTGCGCCGCAGTGTCTCCTTTGCAGAGGCTGTGTACGAAGGACAATACACTATTGAAGGAGTGACCGGACGGCTCGTGCAACGGGATCAACTTCAGGCTTCGTTGGATGCGGATGAAATTCCCGTGCTGATCGATCCGAATGCGGACCTTCTTTCCACTTTCCACTTTCCAGTTGTTATAGATGCACGACTCATGAAGCAACCTCCTCAGCCACTACCCACTCCCGTGCCGCTTCACATCGGGCTCGGACCTGGATTCCACGCCGGAGAGAATTGCCACGCTGTGATCGAAACCCGCCGCAGCCACACCCTCAGCCGCGTCTACTGGCACGGAGCAACGCAGCCTGATACCGGTGAGCCCGAAGGTGACCGTCGCCGTGTGTTGCGTGCCCCCGCAGATGGTGTGGTAGCCTCCAAAGCGAAGATCTGCCAACACGTAGAAGAAGGAGATGAGATCGCAGCGATCGGCGAGCAAGTGGTTGTCAGCCCGTTCGCAGGCATCTTGCGCGGACTCATCCATGATGGTTTGCATGTGACCAAGGGATTAAAGATTCGGTGATATCGACACACGAAACGACGCAAGCGCCTGCAGTCTGGTGTCAGACAAGGCGCTTGCTATCGGTGGTGGTGTGTTGGAAGCGATCCTCTCGAAAGAGGAAATTAGAAATAGGATTTTTGGTTAGATAACGTCCCGAAGGTTTTGAACCTTCGGGACGTTTTATTTTTACTACTCAGCCGGGATGATAAGCATCGCGATCAGGTAGATCAATAAACCTGGAACGCCGCCCGGTATGAAGAAGATAAAGAAGAGCAGGCGGAACCAAAACGAGCTGATGCCGAAAAATTCAGCCAACCCGCCGCAGACACCCGCGATGATGCGGTTACTGCGCGAACGTCTTAAGGGGTGAGTTCTTGTCATGTTCATTTTTGTACCTTTCTTGATTGAATATACGGGGGAGCAACGAAAACGTTGCGGAATTCGCTCGAGTTTCCCAAGATAGGGATTCCCCCAATTCGTCTCTTGCCCAGCAGAGATTTCCGTTGTATGCTTATCCCAAGGTAGTACTCATGACCTTTGAAATCGCTCTCCGGCGTTCCCTGCTTTTGCCATCTTTTATCCAGTATGGCGATGACGAACCGCGCCCTGTCGATAAAGCGCATATTGTCGGCAAACGCAAGGTGCAGGACATCTCAGGGCATACAGGCGGAAAGAATGAAAATGAGCCTACTCCTGGAAAGTACGATGAACGTGGGTATCGAAGGCTAAACAGCATCACATTAGGCGAAGTGAAGACAGCCTATGATTTTTACAAAAGCCAATTGATGCCAACAGATTACGCAACTTTCGTTGCTACAAACCATTTTTATATGATCGATCTTGCCCAAAGAGTGAAGGGTGTTCCTTCGGCAGTCTTTGGGCGTGTGAATGTTTGCCACCCCGGTGATGGACAGATCCAGAATATCCGTGAAATGGAATTGCTTTTCCCCCAAAAAGAGGGAAAGCCTGACACAGTAAATCTGCATCCAAGGGATATTTTGGCGCACGGAAATGTTCAGAGTTATTGCGTCCGCGTAAAGTTCCTTGGCACCGAGGAAGATATGGCAGACTTTGCCAACTCCGAAAGCACTTTTTTTGATCAAGGCTTTGCTTTTGAATTCGAGCCAGGCTATATCGATCTTGTCAATCTGAATGAATCCAAACGCGACAGACTGCCCTGGTTTCATGTCATCGGATCACGCTGGTTCGCCTCCATCCCGTACTCCATGCAGGAGGAAGTTCGTTCCAATTTGAAAAAATTGATCGATTGGAATTATCTTCTCCTAAATTACCACCCTGACCATACTCCTTACGATGTCCATTCCTTGAACCGGGAATTAGGTTTTCAATACGGCTTCACGAAAATGGTCCTGATCGAACCGAGAAATCCGGCACAGGTTCTTCAAATCGTCCAACCTACTTTTGATAAGTTATTCGCCCAGCCGATTAAATAAATCGTCCCGAAGAATATTCTTCGGGACGAAGTTCTTTCAAAGATCAATTATGGATTGGTCTGTTGGTTCCGCCAGCCACCACGTCCCATCATCCCACCACCACGACCATAACCGTTTCCGCCGCCCATCGGGCAGGTACCTGTCCCGGTGCCGTTGCCATTCTGGTACATGGTCTGCATACGCTGGAGCATCCAATCTGCCTGTTGTTGGGTCATCACGCCGTCTTTGACAGCCTTGTCGAAAGCATCCTTGTGGACACCGTTCATAAAGTTCGCCAGATCTTCCTGCTTGATGCCATTGTCAAGAGCGATCTGATACATGGGTTTGCCCGCAGCAAGAGCATCTTCCACCTGCTCCTCGGTGATGCCGAGTTTGGCGGCGAGAGCCTGTTCCACGTAGTCATGCACGGGACCATAACCGTTTCCGCCCATCATTCCGCCGCTCATCATGGGTCCATATCCGCCTGAAACGGGTCCCTGTGCGAACGCCACGCCAACTCCCAGCGCTCCGAGCGCCAGAACCACCAAAGCAACGATCAAAATTGTTTTCTTCATTGTGTATACTCCTTTGAGTGAATATTCAGGTTCTGCCTGATTTATGACCCAAAGGATAAAACCAGAATGTAAAGGTTTTATAAAGAAAGCCTCAAGATTGAGGAAAGAAATAGAACGAACGATACAGGCTTAAAATCGGAAAAATCATCATTTTCAGAGATAATAACTTGGAGGCGTATGGTTGATATTAGACTTTTAGGTCCAAATGATCTGGAGATCCTCTCCAATGTTGCTCCAGAAGTGTTCGATGATCCGATCGACTTCACGACTGCCATGGATTTTCTCCACGATATACGCCACCGCCTGATGGTCGTGATCGATGAAGGGCTTGTCGTGGGCTTCATCAGCGCCGTGATCTATCTCCACCCAGACAAATCCAAGCCTGAGCTATGGATCAATGAAGTAGGCATCGCTCCCACCCACCGTGGACGCGGCATCGGCAAAATGCTCCTGCAGCGGATGCTGGAATCAGGTCAACAGGCGGGATGCTCCGAAGCTTGGGTGCTGACCGAACATTCCAACGAAGCGGCAATGGCGTTGTATCGCTCGCTGGGCGGCAGAGAAGAAGTCCCTGATCCGGCGATGTTTACGTTTAAGTTGTAAAACAAAGACTTCCGAAGTTCTTAAAACTTCGGAAGTCTGCTATCTAACTTTTACTTTCTGCCTTCTAAACTACTCTTCCATCCCTGCAACCAGTTTAATTCGTTCCCACGGTTTCAGTTTTTCATCCTCTGCCAGCAAGCTCTTCAAATCGAACAACTCGTCGCGCAGAGCCGCGGCTCGCTCGAATTCCAGATTCTTGGCGGCTTCCTTCATCTGCTTTTCCATCTCGTGGATGATCTGCTTCAGTTCATTACGGGGTAGGTCTGCCGGAGCCTTGGTCTTGTATTCACCCTTCATTTCGCCAACCGCTTTCTGCGAGAACTCTTCCGAAAGGTCGCGGATCGCTTTGTGGATACTGATCGGGATGATACCGTTCTCTTCGTTGTACTTCTTCTGCTTGGCACGGCGACGGTTGGTCTCATCGATGGCGTACTTCATTGAATCGGTCATCTTGTCCGCGTACATGATTACGCGCCCGTTGACGTGCCGGGCGGCACGACCGATCGTCTGGATGAGCGAAGTTCCCGAACGCAAGAAACCTTCTTTGTCCGCATCCAGAATGCCTACAAGTGACACTTCCGGCAGGTCCAAACCTTCGCGCAATAAGTTAATACCTACCAACACATCAAATACGCCCAGACGCAGATCGCGCAGGATGCCCACACGTTCGAGCGTCTCCACTTCCGAGTGCAAGTAATGGACTTTCATCCCCAGTTCCTGCAAATACTCGGATAGATCTTCGGACATCCGCTTCGTGAGCGTGGTAACCAGGACACGTTCGCCCTTTTCCACCCGCTGTTTGATCTCACCAACCAGATCGTCCACCTGCCCCTTGGTGGGACGCACCTCCACTTCAGGATCGATGAGTCCTGTAGGGCGGATGATCTGCTCGACCACCTGTTGTGCCTTGCTCATCTCATACGGTCCTGGCGTGGCAGAGGTGTAGATGGTGTGTCCCATCACTTCTTCGAACTCATTGAACTTCAACGGGCGGTTATCCACGGCGCTCGGCAGACGGAAACCATACTCAACTAATGTCTCCTTACGAGCGCGGTCGCCGTTATACATGCCGCGGATCTGCGGCACGGTCATGTGACTCTCGTCGATGACCAGCAGATAGTCGCTCGGCAAAAAGTCGATCATCGTCCAAGGATGTGTACCGGGCTCGCGGCGGTCAAAGTGGCGGGAGTAATTCTCGATGCCAGAGCAATATCCTACTTCCTTCAACATCTCCAGGTCATAGCGGGTACGCTGCTCCAGGCGCTGGGCTTCCAGGAATTTGCCTTGTTCCTTGAAGAACTTCAATCGATCTTCCAGTTCAGCTTCGATATCCGCCATCGCTTCCTTGGTCTTCTCACCGTCGGTAATGTAATGCTTGGCGGGATAAATATCCAATTCCTGGAGTTCACCGTAGATCTCACCCGTGACCGGATGAAAATCGGTAATGCGTTCCACTTCATCGCCGAAGAAAGCAACGCGATATCCATGCTTATCAGAATGAGCGGGCATGATCTCGAGCGTGTCGCCGCGCACACGGAAGACACCGGCGCGCAGTTCCATATCATTGCGCTGGTACTGGCTCTCGATCAGACGTCGCAGCATGGCGTTGCGGCGGTACAACTCACCCACCTTGAGGTTGACCGAACCTTTATTAAACTCTTCCGGGTTGCCCAAACCATAGATACAGGAGACAGACGCAACAATGATCACATCCTTGCGGGAGACCAAAGCGGTTGTAGCTGCCAGGCGCAAACGTTCGATCTCTTCGTTGATCTCGGTCTCTTTTTCAATATATAGATCATGCCGCGGAACGTACGCCTCTGGCTGGTAGTAATCGTAATACGAAACAAAGTAAGAGACCGCGTTCTCGGGGAAGAACTCCTTGAACTCGGCGTATAACTGCGCGGCAAGCGTCTTGTTGTGTGCCATGATAAGCGCAGGCATCTGTAATTGCTGGATCACAGACGCGATGGAAAAGGTCTTACCGGTGCCGGTGGCGCCGAGTAACACCTGATGCTTCAATCCACTCTGGACCCCGGTAACAAGTCCTTGAATGGCTTCGGGCTGATCGCCCATGGGCTGAAAGGGTGCTTGAAGTTTGAATTCCATAAGTTATTTTTGGGGGGTTCCTGTTTATGAACGGGTGTTCTATTATAACATGCTTGAGGAAAGACGTATCATGTCGTTGCGAACCGAAGGTGGGCGTTCTTTGCCCTGCGGAGCGATACTTGCACATGCACGCACACTTGCCCCGGGCGCAAGTGCCGGGGAGTGCAGGTGAGCAATCTCCTCTTAAACGGTTAATTTTCATCGACAAGCTACACCCAGTAAATGGGAGATTGCTTCGGGCGGGCAGTCACCGCCCTCGCAATGACATGCGATTCTGGCAGGTATAATCGCCTCACGTCGCGTCATCAAGGGCAGTATATTTATTATCGAGGAGAGACATGAAAACAGCGTTAAAGGTTATCAGTGTTTTAGTCTTTTTAGCAGGCGGAGTTCTGGTTCCTGCAGGGAATTAACATCCTGCCCGGTAGCTTTATGACGGGCGATCCGCAGTGGGCAATTAATGGTGCGATCATGATGATCGTTGCCGGTGGGTTATTCTGGTTCGCAAACCGGAAGAAGTGAGAAAAAGATGGCAGATCCCAAAAAGAAGTTGGAAAGCAAGGCAAAGCGTTTGGTCAAGCAGGAATACGTGATCTGGCTGACAACGGTAGATTCAAACAATACGCCTCAGCCACGCCCGGTCTGGTTCATCTGGGATAAGGATTCGTTTCTTATCTTCAGCCAGGCTAAAGCTCATAAGGTGGCGCATATCAAGCACAATTCGTTCGTATCCCTACACTTCAATACCGATAAGACCGGCGATGAAGATGTGATCGTGTATTCGGGCATCGCCTCTATTGATGAGACGGTCAAACCAGCACACAAGGTGTCCGCCTATTTTCGGAAGTACAAGACCGGCATCACAAAGATCGGCATGACTCCCGAACAATTCAGCGCGGAATATTCGGTGGCGATACGGGTAAAGCCTTCCGCACTGCGCGGGTGGTGACGTCAGCATCAGCATGGCAGAGGCTATCCATATCGGAGACAGGGTCAAGGTGCGGTTGGAGGCGAGAACAGGCGGAGAAGATTGGTTCGAAGGTACCGTCATCCGCATCGATCCATATTCCGAGCATCGCAGTTTTTATTGGGTAGAGTTCGATGAGGATGTGCACGCCATCCTGGGGATCGGTCAGATCTCGGTCTTCAATCCGCGGAATATTATCAAGAGCTAACGAAGCGCGGGCTGCTGGTGTAAGGTTTAAGCGAACAAGCCCATCCAGCATTCTACAAGGGGAATATGTGCGTTTATACATATATATTCAGAGGCTGTCGTATGAGAACAAAAACGTTAGTCGTTCTGTCTGTAGTATTGATCGTTAGTGTTGCCTTATCTGGTTGTTCAAATTTACTCCCGCAAGATGAAACGCCTTTGATGGGCGATTATGGCTCGCCCTATACCCCCGAGGAACATCAACTAAGAACATTTGAAGCCCTGTGGACGAATTTGCAGGAGAACTATATTTATTTCGATACGGCGAAAATAGATTGGGACGGACTACATACGCAATATACCGATCAGATCAAGGGTGGGTTGAACAACGAACAATTCACCGATTTGCTCCACAACCTGCAAAATGATCTGCCCGCCGGTACCCTAGCCTATACGTCACGTGCAGAACGCATTCAAGCAGAAACCACCGATAATTCCAGTTATAGCGGTATCGGCGCGTATGTGGGCTTTCAAGCCAAGCCGGAACCTCATATTGTCATTTTGGGAGTGATGGATGGGTCTCCGGCAGAGCAGGCAGGCATTCGCGCGCACGACAGCTTGATCATGATAGACGGTTCCCCGATCCTTTTGGAGGAGGGCATTACCGCCACCCAACGTATACGCGGACCTGCCGGCACATCCGTCAAATTAACCGTTCGCTCGCCGGGTAATGCAGAGCGTGTGGTGGAAGTGACTCGCGCTCAGGTTGCCAGCAGCGGCAACTTGACAGCCAGGGAGGTACCAGGCAAGCCATATGGATATATCCTTTTTCCTCCCTTCGCCTATGATGGGATCATGGATGATTTCCGGATCAGTATGCAAGGCTTTACCGCCAACAAAACGTTGGATGGTTTGATCCTTGACCTGCGCGTGACAAACGACGGGCGCGGCTGGCCCCTGCAGGAATTGTTCACTATTTTCCATGATGGTGAGATCGGCGAATTTTACGACCGTACCAACACACAGACCGCCCGCATCAACGGGCAGGACTTGTTCGGTTCGCAAAGCGTGCCACTGATCATTCTAGTTGGGCAGAACACCAGTGGTTCGCCGGAAATTTTCGCCGCCAGTTTGCAAGCCTACGGTCGGGCAACGCTCGTCGGGGAGACAACCCCTGGTTCGATCGAATCCACCACCACTTATAACCTGCCCGATGGATCGCTGGCTTTTATCGAAACCACTTCGTTCCGATTGTCAAATGGAAGCGATGTTGGAAATAACGGGGTCAAGCCTGATATCCAGGTGGAAGCGGGCTGGGAGGATATCCTGCCGAATAATGATCCGGTCCTTGAGAAAGCCATCGAACTCCTGGAGGCACAGCCATGAAAAAACTCATCCCATTTTTGATCTTTGCATTTTTGCTTAGCTCCTGCCTGCCGGGAAATATTCGCCTACCGCAAAGTCCGTTGTTGAGCAAACTGGAACGCAAATCGGGGTTGATCGCTTATGTTGGGCTCGATGGGAATATGTATGTATCGGATCAAGGCGGTGGACATAAGGTTGCCCTTACCGACGACGCGGAAGTCACCGATACAGGACCGTATCACTATTATCAATTCCCCACCTGGTCGGCGGATAGCAAACATCTTGCCTTTGTCGGTTTCAGCGGCTCAGGCAGCACGACAACCGGAAGCTCGTTACATATCGCAGACCTCGACACGGAGAAAGCAACAAAAGTAGATTCCAGTGACAGCCAGAGTCCATTCTATTTGTATTGGTCGCCTGACGATCAAACGCTCGGCTATCTAAGCAGCATTCTCTCCGGACAATCCATGCTGCTGCAAAGTGTTTCAGTGAACGGCAGTGAAAAGACGGTCATTGATACCGGCTCGCCTTTTTATTGGTCCTGGTCGCCGGATGGAAATTCCATGATCGTACACACCGGCAATCAGACGACCTCCGTGCCGGTGCATCTTTCCTTCCTCCAAATGGGAAGCGATGTCATAGAAGATCAACTGGACACGGTGCCCGCTTCTTTCCAAGCCCCAGCCTGGTCGCCGGATGGAGAGCATATCCTGCTCTCACGCGTTAACGACCAACAAGAGAATGAGATCATCCTCACCGACCCGCATGGACAATTCGAAAAAGCGCTTGGCACCTATAAGCTCGCTACCGCCTTTGCCTGGTCTTATGACAGCGAATTGGTGGCGTACATCGATAGCGAATCTCAAATGAGCTCAGGTGTCCAGGGGAAACTACACGTTCTCGACCTGACCAACTCAGAAGATTTCTTTCAAGATGACAATGTTGTCGCGGTCTTCTGGTCTCCGAACAGCAAGAAGCTGGCATATTTCAAGCCGCTCTTTCTCGACCCCAATACCGGGGAAGCAGCCACAACAGAAACCGCCTCGCCCGTGCTGGTGCTCGAATTACATATTCTGGATGTGAACAGCGCGGAAAGCAAGCAAGTGTTCAAATTCCCGCCTACACCCCAGTTCTCACGTATCCTGCCTTACTTTGACCAGTATCACCAATCGGCTACCATCTGGTCGCCAGACAGCAACAATCTGGTCGTGTCCATGTTCACCCAGGATGGCACGCCCGGCATCGCCATCGTCCCTGCCTCCGGGCAAATGCAAGCACGCCTGCTCGATACAGGTTTTATCGCTTTCTGGTCGTGGAAATAAAAAATAGCGCAAGTTGATATCTTGCGCTACGAAAATATGATTAACCCCAAAATTAGTTTGGACGCAGAGGAACGCTGACGTACGCAGATAAAAAGAGAAAATCAGCGGTTTCTGCGTGAATCAGCGTCCACGCAGGGTTTAAAAAACAGACTCACCCACGAAAGATTAAGTTCGGGGTGAGTTATGTTTCTCATCCTTCGCTTACCTTTGCCTTGATCGCCTTCCGCTTGGCAGTCTGCCTTCTTTTCAGGTTTCTCTGCATCCTTTCCGTTCTTACCGTTTTTTCCATTCTTTCGAGAGACAATTGTTTCCTCTACCAGTTCTCTCAATAAGGTTTCTCCACTCACTGTTTCAGTATTGGTTGAGGCAGCCTTAATTATCTCTACACATTCCCTTCCGGTCATGTCGCCTTTCACCAATAATGCTTCTGCGACTGCAATGACCTCAACAGAATGAGCCACTAATATTTCTTCTGTTTTTTCTTCAAGCCGCGCCCAAAAGGTCTCAACGACTCCGGCTCTATCTTTGATGCCCATACCAACATTTTGCTCCATGGCAAGGGGAGGTCCAAAGTACCCATAATGAGCCAACTGCCAAAGAGCAGATCTTACGTGCTGAAAATCGCCACCTGCGCCACTCCAGTATTCACCCAGGAATATTTTCGTAGCCACATGCCCAGACATAGAGACCAAAATATCAGAGACAATTTTCCGCAAAGGGAATGTATGTTCATCATAGTTTGGCACATGCATAACATATCCCAGTGCATCCGAGCGACGGATCAAACTTACTCGCACTATGCGCTCATCGGGCTCGATGTAATATTGCATGACTGCATGCCCAGCTTCATGATAAGCCACTTGTTTTCGTTGATCCGCTTCCATCTCTTCAATAGGATTCTCAAGACCTAAGGCTTGCTCCTGGAGAGACAGTTCAATGTCACGCTGTGAAACCCGATCACGGTTGTCAAACAACGCTAAACGAACAGCATCTTTAGTAAGTGCCGACATGATCTTTGCCGGTGTTGCCCACGCTGTATCACTGACAATGGCTTCAATATCAACTGTTTCGTCATGGCGAACTTTCCCCAAATAGTATTTAACAATTTCACGTCTGCCAGTACGATCAGGCTTATCGACCATAATTGTTCGATCAAAACGCCCAGGGCGGGTCAATGCCGGGTCGAGCACATCGGGTCGGTTGGTGGAACCCATGAACAAAATATGCCAATCACGCGGTGGCACCGGCTTTTTACGGAATTGATACCAGCGTGCGCGTAACTTCTCCCAACCAGACAATTCACTAATACCATCCATTTCATACAGCAGACGGGTCAACGCTCCCGTGCCGCCACCCATCATGCCACCCATGCCGCCCATCATGCCGCCTTGACCACCCATCACACCGCCACGTGATGTACCCACCGCGTCGATCTCATCGATGTAGGCGATGCAGGCGCCATATTCTTTCGCCAATTTCCGCGCCTGCCCAATAAAGCGGATCATCTTCAACACATCCACGCCCCAGAACATGGCGCGGAAACCAGAACCTTCAATGGAGATAAAAGCGATACCGGCTTCGCCTGCCATGGCTTTAGCCAGCAGCGTTTTACCGGTCCCTGGCTCACCGTACAACAACAAACCATTGATGAACTGTCCACCCATCTTCTGAAACTGCGTGCGGTCCGAGAGCAGTGAGATCCACTGCCGCACCATCTTGATCAGGTTGGGCTGTCCCTTGTAATCGTCGAATGTCACCGACTTCGGGTCGCCCGGGCGGATGATCTCCACGCGCGAGCGTGCCATGAACCAAAAGATCGCCACAAACTGTATGACAGCAAAGCCAATCGCAAAAACGATCCGAAACACAAAGCTGAGCACCAGCAGCACGGCGTTCAACACTTCGGAGTTAACGATCGCCCAGTACACAAGCCCATTTAACGCAGCCCAGCCCAAGATCCCGAAGAAGAAGCGTGCCGGTTTTCCGGCAGCCGCCCAGATGAACACGCGCAACTGGACATAGAGGAATAACAATGCCAACAGAACATAGAAAAGGATCAGCAGCGCATACAGTACGATCCCCCGCGCCGTCTCGGAAGCAATGGAAAACGAGACCATGGCATTGACCAGCACCCACAGAAACAAAGCCGGCAGTGTCCACAGGCGCCATGCGCGTGCATTGCTGAAAATATATCCCAGCGCGCCCAGAGAAAGCGGGTTCAACCACCACGCCACTGCAATGCCCACAGTCAGAAAGGTCAGGCGGGTGGAACGCGAAGCGCTATTGACCAAAAACCAAATGACGGGAACCGAAACAAAAAGAGTTAGAACCAAACCAACTACCCAACCCACTGCCCCATAAAAATCGCTGGATGCCCTTGCGCTATACGCCGCACGCGTCTGCTTTGCTTTTTCCCCGCTCACTCTACCTGGACTATTCGAGCCTTGTGGAACTACTTCGCTGCCAGACATACATCACCTCTTAAAGCTGCTCTAATTTTTGATAGTCTACCCTCAAAAAAATAAAGGGGTACAATCCGAGTGAAAATTCTTATGCAGTCCTAATTCATCGCGTATTACGAATTGGACGACCTCACCTGAAAATTCTTACGGAAGAGGGAGATGCGCTTCTTATAAAGCCTGCAACTGATTCCGTTTGTGAAAAATTTCCACACGAAGTTTGTACAAAACAGGACACCATGAACCCCAACCGCCAACACTGGAATGCATCACACCAAAAGCTGCACCGCGCCTTAAGCACTGCAGACCGCGCAGCCGCCACCGAACTCTTCCTCTCCATTCATGCCATGGTCCATTCCGCGCAAATGTCCAAAAGCGGACTTTGGTCCTTCGAAGACGAAGTGCTCTGCGACCTGAGCAATGACCAGATCCGCACCATCCCACACGGCGGAGAACACTCCATCGCCTGGATCATGTTCCACCTCACGCGCTGCGAAGATATCACCATGAACATGCTCGTGGCAGGCACCGAGCAGCTCTTCACTCAAAACGATTGGGCAAAGAAAATGAACGTGCAGATCATCCACTCCGCCAACAGCATGGATGACGTGAGCATGGCAAAACTCAGCGCCGAGATCGATATCAAGGCGCTCAAAGCCTATCGCATCGCCGTAGGGCGGCGAACTCGTCAGATCGTGAAAAAGCTGAAAGCGGATGACTACAACAAACCGGTTGACCCTCTCCGAGCCCAAAAGCTCATGGACGCAGACGCCGTCTCACCGGATGCAATGGAGATCTTCCATTATTGGGCAACCCGCACCATCGCCGGTCTCCTGCTTATGCCACCCACCCGTCATTGCTTTCTGCATTGGAATGAAGCCTTGAAGATCAAGAAGAAACTGTTGAAGTGAGTGAATTCTTCTGGGGATTCTACGGAGTAATGCAAGAGTTCCGAGTTTTTGAAAAGCTCGGAACTCTTGTGCATGTGCCAATATATGGAATGTGAACAACTTTACAATTATTCACCGACGCTTATACTTCTCCAATCCACAATATAAGAGAGAAATAAACTATCTGGGAGGAATTTACTAACATTTCCCGTCTTTAAATCAAGCAATAATCCATCCCAGTCTATTATCTTATCTGAGTGAGGCGACCAAAAAAAGCGTGTCGTTTTGGTAGGAAACTCCCAATCATAAATAGTTGACCCATCAGATATTTCAATCGCTCGAAAATGGATTCTTGCGTTTTTATCAGAATACAGAAATCCAATGTATTTTCCGTCTTGAGACCATCTAAACTCTCCATAGGAACCAATAAGTATATCCTCTGCGATTGAATGCGGATTTGACAGGCTTGTTATCTTTATATCGGCAAGACACAATGAGGAAAAATCATATTTCCCATCACAGGAGTACGCTATTTGGTTTTCCAATGGTGAAAAGTAGTAATCGCCAGAGAAAATGTTTGTGAACATTTTCTCTCCACTTAGACTAAAGAGATGATATTTTTCTTGAGGTGTCCACTGCACCCAATATTTTCCTGTAGGGGAGACTTGGAAGAAACGCCCATAGTTGTGCTCTGTAAAAACAAGCGTGTTCGAATTAAGAAGATATATGCGTGCAAGATTATCGTCTTTTGAAAAGACATTTACTATAATAGTCTCATCAGACAACCAGGTAATTTCTTTTATCTCCAAATTAGGATAATCTCTAGCATCTAGTATTCTATGCAAATTGTTTCCATCTGGATCACTTATCCAAATCTCGAACGGACGTTGAAAGAATGGGTTTGTATAAAAGAGTAGATATCGACCTGATGGCGACCATTGCCCAGCAGCCAAGCCTTTTCCCACTTCCCATTTCCTGCCAGTCTCTGTATCTTTGATCCAATTTATGGTTGATGCTGATGTTTTAGAATCTGTATAAACTAATAAGGAATGAGATGAGGATGGGTGTTGAATCAAAAGCAAATATATGACTATACTCACTCCTACAAGCACTAAAAAGATTGAAACAACCCGATTTCGAAACAACATTTTATAACCCTTTTACCTACTTATCTTTGCACCTTGTTCAGCGTGGGTCTGCGATCATGCCGAAACCCAACCGCAGGTCTCCTTACCGCCCAAGGACTGTTACCAAGGCAGATAAGATTACGGTGCAGTACAATTTAGATTACGATTATAGTTCTCCCAATCCTTATCATGCTTACACCAGATACCCTGCTTGTCAGCAGCTAAACAAAGAGTATTACCCTGCTCGGAAAAAGCTGTAATACGATTAGGGTTCAAAGGATCAGATCCTGCTGGATTGAAGGGCAAATCCAAAGGCAATAGATTTAAACCATCAAAGTGTAGAATAGAATTAGGCTCTATTATCCACAAAGTATTATTGGAAGAGGCAAAAACACTAAATACATCGGCATCTTGAAAATCGATTGTTTGAGAAATCGTTCCATTTTTATATTTTATGATCTTACCTGAATAATTGTCGTAGTTGATATTGCGATTTGACACAAGCCACAAAGTTCCATCAGGTGATAAAGCTATAAAAGAGAACAATTTTTGATCCGATAGCATAGGAATATTTTCCCAAGTTTGCCCGTCATAATGCCATACTCCAGTGCTCTCTCTGTATTCAGATCCAGAATACATGCTTGCCCACATTTCCTTGGAAGACAAAATGGACAAAGAATAAATCTTCGAGTTGACCTTCATCTCTTTCCATTGGTTATCCACGTATTGGTATAAATTATCTGATTTTGCCCAAAGCGAACCGTCCTGAGAATTCTAAGAGCGTAACCGTATGTCCCGTCAACTGTGGCAAATATTGCTTCCAAGAATTATCCTTGAACTCCCAAACACCATCTTTAGTTGCAATCCAAGGTGTATTTTTCTCTCGAACTTTAATGTCATACATCAGGGTAGTAATGTCTTTGATATTGTAGTCTACAAACATCTTCTGGCTTAAATTTAATCGAGATACCTTATTTGGGTAAGCAATCCACAACATTCCTTCTTGGTCAAAATCTATTGCTTGAATTTTTTCAACTTCACAGACCGTTTCAGTTGATGGAACTTGTAATGGATTTTTTGATGTTTGAACTGTCTCGGGTAATGCAGGTACCATCCGTGACTCTTCACGCAAAGTACAACTCCAAAGCAATAAACAGCTTATAAACATTGCGTACTGCAAAACAGTTTTCATAGTATTTAATCCATAATTTTCGTAACTTCTTCATATAGATGAGAGCTACTTTGTTCAACGTGGACCTATGACCCCGCCTAAACCCGACCGAAGGTCTCCTTACCACCCAAAGACTGACAACACTTAAACAGAAAGATAAGCTTCCTGTCCGTTCCGGACAAAATCCTGCACGGCTACTGCATTGCGTGAGAGTTTTGCCTTATAGAGAGCCTGGTCGGCATTCTTGTAGATCTCATGCAGGCTGACGCAGCCATCCGAACTTGCCACACCAATACTGATGGTCAGCGGCATCGCTTTGTTTTCGATCTTGAACGTTTCTTGTTCTATTTTGCGGCATAACCGTTCCCCCACATGGGTAGCTTCGTTCAAACCTGTGGCAGGCAGTAAGATCAGAAACTCCTCACCACCCCAGCGTGACACAAAATCCTGTTCGCGCACAAAACCCTTCATCGTATGAGCAATCTGCTGCAAGACCACATCCCCGATGTAATGCCCAAATTTGTCATTGATCGCTTTGAACTTATCCACATCCACCAGGAGCACCGCAAAACCGGAATGCGAACGGGTATTCCGTGCGAACTCCGCTTCGAGCAGGCGGGTCATGCCGCGGCGGTTGGTCAGGCGCGTCAAACTATCCACGGTAGAAAGCTCATCCAGGTCCACTTGCAGGCGCTGCCCCACCATAAAAGAAAAGCCCGATGTCCATAGCAAACTGGCAATGAACAACACCAGTCCATGAAATACCATGATGAAATTCTGAGTAAACACATCCTCAGGAGGGTACAGAGTTACACCCACTGCGCGGACGAGCAGGACAATGGCATAAACTCCGGTGATGACCGAAAGGGAAAAAGCGGACTGCCGATAAGCGCTTTTATGAAGCTGAAGTAGTTTGAGCGACCCGGCGCCTATCAAGGTTGCAGTACACAAACTGATGATCACTATCCGCAAAACCAGATCATCCTTGATAAAGGTGTAATAGGGGAAGAGCGCCAGCACCGGCAGGGATGAAAACACAATGACAGTGCGGTTATAACTACTGGAAAGAAAACGACATATCCCCATATAGTGCAGCACGGTGCCGAACAGGATCAGATAATTCGCTATGATAATCGTAACCCATGGTGACAACAATCCACGAAAACCGACCAGCATCATTCCCAGTGCATTGGTCAGATTTGCCCATGCCACCGTGCGAATTCCCTTATAAGCCCTAACAACAATGGATTGGGATCCGATCACGATCGCCTGGATCAGCAAAGCAATGGCGATCATTGAGGTGGTCGTTTGCGTATCGAGAGAAAGAAAAAATCCTGAAACGCTCATCGGTGAGAGATCCTTACACAAGAGATAAAAAGTCAGTTGTGAAATATTCAGTGTAGACCCTGGAATGCAGAAAAGCTATACCCCAGGCTTCAAAAAAATCGGCTATAGAATACAATAGAACACATGATAAATCAAGACTTGCTGGCAAAAGCCATCGAAGCGCGTCAAGCCCTTTTCGATTTAACACATCAGTCCGCGTTTCGCCTCTTTAACGGATTCAGCGAAGGCGCCCCAGACCTCGCACTGGATGTCTACGCATCCACGCTGGTGGTCCATGATTATGCCGATGATCCAGTCCACGATCAAATCGAGATCAAGGAAGCCATTGATTTTGTACGACAGTCACTACACTGGCTACGCGCTGGACTTGTTAAATCTCGAAATGGGAAAACCCAGGAAGAAAAACAAGGATATCTGCTTTTCGGGGACAAGCCTGACACTCGCATCCAGGAACAAGGAATTTGGTACGCGATCAACTTAACAATGAACCGCGATGCCAGCTTTTATCTCGATACGCGCGAACTACGCAAGTGGCTGATCAAAAATATGCATGGCAAGAGTGTCTTGAATACATTTGCTTACACCGGGAGTCTCGGTGTCGCGGCAATGGCAGCAGGTGCAAGCCAGGTTGTGCAGACCGATCTAAATCGACAATTCCTCAACCTGGCAAAGGATTCCTATTCGCTCAACGGCTTCCCCATTCAGAAAAAAGACTTCATCGCGCAGGATTTCTTTCCAACCATAGCACGCTTCAAAAGCATGAAACAACTCTTCGACTGCGTCATTATCGACCCGCCATTTTTCTCCACCACATCCAAAGGCAAAGTGGACCTGGTCAACGAGAGTGCACGGCTCATCAACAAGGTCCGCCCACTGATCAAGGATGGCGGAACGTTGATCGCGATCAACAATGCCATCTATGTCAGTGGGCGGGAGTATATGCAAACGCTGGAAGATCTTTGCAAGGACGGGTATCTCAGCCTGCGCGAATTAATTCCTGTTCCAGCAGATTTTATCGGGAACGCCAGTACGCCTCCGATCACGGACCCGGCGCCGTTCAATCACTCCACGAAGATCGCGGTGTTGGATGTGAGGAGAAAATGAATTGATTGGGACTCCAACGTCTAGAGACGTTGGAGTCCAGATGCGAAAGTGCTGTAGACTTTCGACTCCGTTTCTATCCAATCCTCTGATCCGCCGATCTGGCATGCGCTTCGAGACCTTCAGAACGGGCAATGACCGCAGCCGATTTGGACAATTCTCTGCCAGCCGATTCATTGAGCCCGATCAAGCTAATGATCTTCACAAAATCCCACACGTTGAGCGGGGAAGCAAAACGAGCGGTACCGCTGGTAGGCATCACATGGCTGGGACCTGCAACGTAATCACCCAGCACTTCAAACGAATACTCACCCATAAAGATACCGCCTGCCGAGTTGACCTTTTGACTCCATGCCCACGGGTCTTTCACTGCAAGACAAAGATGTTCCGGTCCGTAGGCATTCGAAAGCTGTACGGCTTCATCGAGATCTTTCGTAAGAATGATCCCGCCGCGCGCGCTCAATGATTGCGCTACGATCTCAGCGCGCGGAAGAGTTTCCATCTGACGCCCTACTTCCACTTGCACGGCTTCTGCGAGTGAGCTGGATGGAGTGAGCAAAAGCGCAGACGCCAACACATCGTGTTCCGCCTGTGCCAGCAGATCGGAGGCGACCCAGGCAGGGTTTGCTGCTTCATCAGCAATAACGATCGTCTCTGTGGGACCCGCCAAGCCATCGATACCTACAATGCCAAAGACTTGTTTCTTGGCAATGGTCACAAAAAGATTACCGGGTCCAAAGATCTTATCCACCGGGCGAATGGATTCGGTCCCGTAGGCAAGTGCGGCGATGGCTTGTGCCCCACCCATGGCATACACTTCCTCCACGCCGATCAGCGCTGCAGCAGCCAGAATGATGGGAGCGATCTCACCGGTCCCGCGCTGCGGTGGGACTGCCAGCACGATCTCTTTCACACCTGCCACCCTAGCAGGCATGGCAGACATCAACACACTCGAAGGCAACGGAGCCGTCCCGCCGGGAACATACAATCCCACACGCTGGATCGGGCGGATCAACTGTCCCAGCACGCCGCCCATCTCCTGTGTGATCCACGAAGTGAGAGGCTGCTTTTTATAAAAGGCTTCGATGCGCTGGGCGGCAAGCTCGAGTGCGGCACGTTCCTCTTTCGAGATGGAATTCAGGGCGGCGCGGAGCGAATCGCTCGAGGCGCGGAAACTGCTTGGGCTTTTTCCATCCAGCTTCTCGGTCCATGAACGAAGCGCAGAGTCTCCCTGCGTGCGGATGTCGCGCAGGATGCAAGTCACAGCTTCGTTCGGCGAGATACGCTCTCCAAACGTTGCTTCGATACGGTCCAGTACAGAGGCAGGGATATCTTCATCCCCTACTGGCACTCTTCGCAAAATCGTTCCTTGTGCAGTCTTTAAATCGACAATTGAAATCATAGTCACCTCATGAAAAAATAACTCCCGCCTGGAAGCGGGAGTTTGAAAGTAGATACACTAAAAATTTGTGTGCGCCTACGCCACCCGTCCAGTGGAGGGAGTTTCATAGTAATGGTGGTGACGTGCGCGGTTGACGTTCATTGGGCGGTATTGTATGGAAAAGCACTACGCTTGTCAAGTAAGAGCCATCATAGTGTAGTATTACTGATTTCTCATTCGAGAACCTTGATTTTTTCACTTGAAGGTTTTATAGTATAAAATAAGATATTAATTATCATATTTAAATCAACAGCTTATGGAAGGATTCATCGTGCCGGAATAACACTGGGTTTAAGTGACTCCGGAGATAAAAAAAGCAAATTGAAGATTATGTCAGTGTTTCAGGACAAAACTTTCCTACACCTCCTTGATGCAGCGCCTGACGCCATGCTCATTGTGAATGAACATGGCGAAATCATACTCGCCAATACACAGACTGAAAAGCTGTTTGAGTGGACACGCCAGGAACTGGAAGGCAAACCGATCGAAACGCTCATCCCCCAGCGCTATCATGACAAACACACACATCACCGTACAGGATATTTCTCGGATATGCGCGTACGCCCCATGGGAAATGGACTGGAGCTTTTCGGTTCAAAACGCGATGGAACGGAGTTTCCCGTTGAAATCAGCCTTTCCCCTCTCGAAACAGACAACGGACACTTTGCCATTGCAGCGATCCGCGATATCACTCGGCGTAAACGCGCCGAGAGCATGTTCCGCGGGCTGCTGGAATCAGCGCCTGATGCAATTGTGGTTGTGAATGCGGAAGGAGATATTGTCCTTGCCAACTCACAAATGGAGAAACTCTTCGGTTATAAAAAGGAAGATGTCATTGGCAAGCCTGTCGAGTTGTTGGTACCACAGCGATTCAGAGACATTCATCCCACACACCGGAATTTATATGTGAAAGCACCGCGAACACGCGAAATGGGCGCTGGCTTGGAACTCTCTGGTCGGCGGCAGGATGGCAGTGAGTTCCCGGTGGAGATCAGCCTCAGCCCGATGGAGTCAGATCAAGGCACATTATTTACCGCCGCGATCCGTGATATCACAGAACGGAAGCGCACGGAGGAGAATGTGCGTGGTCTGCTGGAAGCGGCGCCCGATGCCATGGTGATCGTGAATGAAGACGGAAATATCATCATGGTCAACTCACAAGTGGAAAAGTTATTTGGCTATCCGCGCGAGCAGATCCTGGGGCGAGCCGTGGAGGTGTTGATGCCAGAACGTTTTCGCAGCTTGCATCCCCTGCACCGCGGCGACTATATGAGCGAGCCGCGCGTTCGTCCGATGGGCAGTGGTCTCGAACTCTATGGATTGCGCGCCGATGGCAGCGAATTCCCGGTTGAGATCAGTCTGAGTCCTTTGCGCACAGATATTGGGACACTGGTAAGCGCAGCCATCCGTGATATCACAGACCTCAAACGCGCTGAGAAGAAATTCCGCGGTCTACTGGAGTCTGCACCAGATGCGATCATAGTGGTAGATAAGGACGGCATCATCCAGCTAGTGAATTCGCAGACCGAAAAAATGTTTGAGTATGAACGCACGGAGATGATAGGAAAAGATATAGAGATCCTGGTGCCAAAACGGTATCGCAAGAAACACGTTAATCATCGGGAAGGCTATTATGGTGAACATCCGGTACGTCCCATGGGGGCTGGTCTGGAATTGTATGGAGTACGAAAGAGCGGAAAGGAATTTCCGGTAGAGATCAGCCTGGGTCCGCTGGAAACAGAAGAAGGCATGCTGGTCAGTGCAGCGATTCGTGATGTGACACAGCGCAAACTCTACGAAGCCGACATCGAAAAACTGAACGAAGAACTCAAGCAGCGCGCTGGTCAACTGGAAGCTGCCAACAAGGAACTGGAATCGTTCAGCTATTCTGTCTCTCACGATCTGCGGGCACCATTGCGCAGCATCGACGGGTTCAGCCATGCAATTTTGGAAGACTATGGCGAACAGATCCCCCCGGAAGCACGCAACTATCTGGAGCGTGTACGCAGCGCGGCACAACGAATGGCAACACTGATCGATGATCTTTTAAAATTGGCACGCATCACCCGCTCCCCACTCCAAGCGCGCTTCATTAATATCAGCAAAATCGTGGAAGAGATTGCTCAGGGCTTGCAGGAGCAACAACCTGAACGTCTGGTGAATTTTTCGATCACCCCTGATCTCATGGTAGAAGGCGACCCTCATTTGCTCCATGCGGCACTGGAGAATTTGGTAGGAAATGCCTGGAAGTTCACGTCAAAGAAGGAAAAGGCTCATATCGAATTTGGGCAGTTGAGCCGGGCGAAAGAGCGGACGTTTTTTGTACGTGATAACGGATCCGGTTTCAATATGGCATACAGAGATAAATTGTTTGGCGTCTTTCAACGTCTGCACGCCATGACCGATTTCCCCGGTACAGGTGTAGGATTGGCAACCGTCCAGCGCATTATTAAGATACACGGTGGTAATATTTGGGCAGAAGGCGAAGAAGGAAAAGGCGCAACCTTTTATTTCACTCTATCCTAACCAACTAGCGGAGAGACGATGGATGGCAAGATGATTCTATTAGTAGAAGATAACCCCGATGATGAAGCGCTGACATTACGTGCGCTCAAAAAAAATAATATTGGCAATCAATTACATGTGGTACGCGACGGCGCCGAAGCCCTGGAATTTATTTTCTGCACAGGGGCATACGCACACCGCGATCCACGCGATACGCCTCAGGTGATCCTTCTGGATCTAAAACTTCCCAAAGTGGACGGGTTGGAAGTGCTTCGCCAAATCCGCGCTGACGAACGAACGCAGCGCCAGCCGGTCGTGATACTCACATCCTCCACCGAGCAACAGGATCTTGTGCGCAGCTATAACTTGGGAGTGAACTCGTATGTTCGCAAACCCGTGGACTTTAATGAGTTCATCGAAGCAGTACGTCAGCTTGGGTTATACTGGCTAGTGCTCAATGAAGTGCCGCCCAAATAAATACTGGACATGGATAAACATCTTCGAATCCTTATTATCGAAGACTCTGAGGATGATCTCCGCTTCCTTCTTCGGGAATTGGAACGAAACAAATATGAGGTGGAATACGAACGAGTGGAAACATCCACCGCTCTAAAGACCGCTTTGGAAAATCAAAAGTGGGACCTAATACTTTGCGATTATTCACTGCCACAATTTGACGCGCCCCATGCATTGGCGTTAGTGAAAACTAGTGGACTGGACCTTCCCTTTATCATCCTCTCTGGCACCATCGGCGAGGAAACTGCTGTTGCTGCATTAAAGGCGGGCGCACATGATTTTCTGATCAAAGGAAATTATGCCCGTCTGGTCCCTGCCATTGAGCGCGAACTTCGAGACGCAAAAACACGTAATGATCATAGGCAGGCAGAGGAATCGCTGCGAGAGAAAGAACGCCTGCTTTCCGAGGCGCAGCGCATTGGTCATATCGGCAGTTGGAGCTACGACATCCTGGCGGATGCGCTTCAATTTTCAGATGAGATGTACCACTTGCTGGCAATTTCCCCTCAGACATTTGAACACAACAAGTCAAGTTTTTTGAACCTGATCTACTCTTCCGACCACTTGGTAGTGGAACAATGGCTGGAAAACATGAGGACAGGCAGGCAAGCGCGTGAATTGCAATTCCGTACCCTCAATCAGAATGGCGAATTACGCTATATGCACTGTCGAGGGGCAACCATATTTAGTAATGAAGGAAAACCAGAGCGCTTTGTTGGAACCATGCAAGACGTGACAGAGAGTAAACTGGCAGAGCTGCAGATCCGCCAGCAGTTGGATCACCTCATTGCACTGCGGAGGATCGATCAGGCGATCACGTCCACATTTCAACTGCACGTTATGCTGCATACAGTTTTGAATCAAACGGTGGAACAATTACAAGTGGATGCCGCTGCCATCCTCCTTTTTGACGAAGAAACACAGGTTTTGGAGTACACCGCCGGGCGTGGTTTCCGTTCCGCCGCCATCCAGAATACTCGCATCTCACCGGGAAAGGGTCATGCCGGACGGGTGGCAACAGAACGGCGATTGATCCAGGTACTGGACCTAAACGAGAAACCTTTGCATCGTTCCATGCCCGAGGAAGGGTTTGTTTGTTATTTTGGTGTTCCCTTGATCGCAAAAGGGAAGGTCAAGGGTGTGATGGAGATCTTCCATCGATCATACTTACAGCCCTACCCCGAATGGATCGATTTTCTTGAAACGCTCGGCGGGCAGGCTGCCATCGCCATCGATAATGCTACTCTTTTCGAAAATTTGCAGCAATCTAATCTTGATCTGGCAATGGCATACGATGCCACGATTGAAGGCTGGTCTCGTGCTCTCGATTTGCGCGATCACGAAACAGAAGGGCATACACAACGCGTAACGAACATCACCTTGGAACTCGCCCTTGCCATGAAAATCGACCCTGAGCAATTGACACACATAAAAAGAGGCGGACTTCTCCATGATATTGGCAAAATGGGTATACCCGACAAAATATTATTAAAGAGGGACCACTCACCGATGAAGAGTGGAAGATCATGCGGCGGCATCCGGAGTTCGCGCTCGACCTCCTTAGCCCCATCGCCTATCTAAAACCATCCCTCGATATTCCCTATTGTCACCACGAAAAATGGGATGGCACAGGCTATCCACGCGGATTAAAAGGAGAAGAGATCCCGTTGGCAGCGCGTATTTTTGCTTTTGCCGATGTGTGGGATGCGCTCACCAGCAGACGCCCTTACCGCCAGTCCTGGTCAAAGGAAAAGACCCTTCAACACATCCGTGCCAATGGCGGGATACACTTCGACCCTCAGATCGTAGATATCTTTGTTGAATATATGCAGAAAAAAATGAAGAATGGCTCAGAATAAGCGTTGCTGTTGGAATGTCGCTCCATCTTCCACATCCCACGGTAACGGCGGAATATCCACCTCCATCGAAACGCGTTGATGAAGCACACGGCACAACGTGGGCGCGACCAGGTTTTCAGGAGAATGGCAAAAGACATACACATCTGCGCCGCTTTTCAACTGAGATGCAAAGTATGCCCCCCACTCCTCCAAAAACGGACGATTGACTTCCAGGTCGGGATGACCGATATACCGGACAAACACAAAATCAGACGTACGCTTCGGGACTACGGGGACATCTGGTTTGCGCTCTCGGGCTTCGAGCAAACTCTCATACGTGGATCCCGCTAAGATCGTCTCCCCTTGCAGGTCCCGGATCGGACGCGTATCGATCGTTACACGTGCCATATCGTGATCAGCCAGCAACTGATCGATGGTTTCATCATTGGGCGATTCGAACCAATCCAAGTGGCGTACTTCCACTGCCAAACGTACCTCCTTGGGCCAGGCATCCAAAAAGGTTTGCAATGATTTGATAAAGCGTGGGGAAAAACGCGGCGGCAGTTGCAGGAACATCGGTCCCAGCCGTTCTCCTAATCCCTTCATGACATCAATGAACGCCAACGCCGCATCGATATTGTCAGATAGTTTCCCTTCGTGGCTGATCGCTTTCGGCACCTTCGGGCAAAAACGGAAGGTCTCCGGCGTTTCTGCCACCCACTGCTCAATTGTCTTTTGTGCCGGTACAGCATAAAACGTGGTATTGCCTTCGATCGTTGTGACACGCTTGGCGTATTCGCGCAAAAACTCAGAAGGTTTCGTACCTTTAGGGTAAAAATTCCCCACCCAACCTTTAAATGACCAGATCGGACAGCCAATATAGAATTTCATAAAATGATTATAGTACTCTCAGTCTCCTTTTCGCTGAAAACAAGATGAACATTTCAGAAAAACAAAAGCGCGTGCCAGTTGGCACGCGCTTGAACTTATGACTTACAGAGTTTACTGAACATCAAACTGTTGCTCGCCTACCTTCTCACCGTTCATATAAATTTCCACGCGGTAGGTGCTGACGGGCCATTCCACATCGGTCGTCAACTGGAAGTAGATCTTGCGGTTGCCTTCTTTATAAGCATATTCGATGGTCTTGAAGGGCGTGTTGGGATCCTGTCCTTCGACATTCAAAGCATACCAGCGTGATTCAAAGGATGTTCCTGCTTCGATGGCATTGACATCAAAGAAAACAAAAAATGGATCAGTAGACGCGTACGTTGTAGTTGCAGTATCGCCTGTATCGTCCGTCGTCATGCGTACATTGGATACGCCGGGTTCGCCGCCCACGTTACATGCCAGGGTTGCCAGGGCAAGGGCAAGCATTGCCAACAGAACCGGAAACAGCTTTTTCATCTCATTCTCCTTGTATTTAATTATTCGATCTCAATATAAATCCGCTTGTTGATGGCGCCTTTGCTTTTATAGTCAACAACACGGATCGTACCCACCTCATTCGTATTGCGGACATGTGTGCCGCCATCCGCCTGCAGATCGAGCCCCACGATTTCAACCGTCCGCACCTGCATAATTCCTTCGGGCAAAAGATTGATCTTAGTGCGGATCAGGTCCGGGATCTGAAAGGCTTCGTCACGCGGCAGGATCTTCACGCGGATATCGCGTGCCGCAGCAACTTCCTTATTCACTGCCATTTCGATCTCACGCACCAGGTCGCCGCGCATGGTCGCAAACTCGAAATCCATACGTCCCTTGAGCGGCTCCATATCCCCGCCAGTAACCTGTGCGCCATAATCGCGGAACACTGTTCCGCATAGCACGTGGAGAGCGGTATGAGTGCGCATCAGCTTATGTCGCCGCGCCCAGTCCAGGGTCCCGTGGGAAGCGGAGCCGATGGCTGGCAGTGGCGTGGTACCGCCGAGAAAGTGCAGCACATCCTCACCCTGCTTCTTTACTTTATCCACACTGTACACCAATTCACCCACCATCAAGGATCCCAGATCGCAAGGCTGCCCACCTCCTCCAGGATAGAAGGCGCTTCTATCTAAAACAACAGCGCGTTGCTCTGCATTCACAGAGACAACGCCGGCATCGAACTCTTGAATATAACTGTCAGTTTGGTATAACAATTCGGTCATACTCTCTCCAATATGCAAAGTGTACTAGCAAACAAAAAATCAGCCAATAGCCAAAAGGCATCTTGCATGCAAATTCTGCATCCAGTACACTAGGGCGACCACCGGAGGTGCCTTATGAATAAACGGATCGTTATTGACGGCAAGGTTTATAACAGCGTGGACGAAATGCCTGAGGATATTCGCCAAAAATATCAGGAGGCGATGAGCAAACTCGACGCGAATAACAATGGCAAACTGGATATGCTCGAAAACGCAAATGCGTTTTTTGAGGACAAAAATAAAGATGGCATGCCCGACGCCTTTGACAGTTTGATGTCAGACTGCTAATACTTTCACCACCACAAAGGTGATCGCTGATGGCAAAGAGTACAACGGAATGGAGCAATTGCCGCCAGAAGTGCGCGCAAAACTCAGCCAGGCGATGGGAAAACTCGATGCCAACCAAAACGGCATCCCCGATTTTATGGAAGCCGCTGCAAATAATCCAAATCAGAGAGCGGATATCGCATCGTCGGCATCTTTCGAGACTGGAAACGCGCTTCCGACTCAGCCGAAACCTTTCCTAGCATCCCAAACATCTTCTGCCTTCGAGCCTGAACCCGCCTCCAGCGGGTGGATGATCGCACTTGCTGGTCTATTCATCTTTATGTTGTGTGCAGCTATCGCATTTGGTGCTTGGTATTTCTTTTTGAGATAACATATTCTGTCGCGTGTTGTGCGATGACACAAAAACAAATCAAACTCACGCTGGGGTATTTTGAAAATTAGCGTTTGATTAGAAAGTCACAAGCTGCTTGACTTTGATTTTGAATTTCTGTATAGTAATCTCGGTAAGCATCAATCGGCACGGTTTGCCCACCGGCAGGCGTGCCTTTTGTTTGCTTGGAACCTTATCTTAATCCGATCAAAGGAGCATCAATGATCCAGGTCGAAGGACTTATCAAGGATTATGGCGCACGCCGCGCCCTCCACAGCATTACGTTTGATGCCAAGCAGGGAGAAATCGTAGGCTTTCTTGGACCCAATGGAGCCGGAAAGACAACCACCATGCGAATACTCACCGGGTACATGCCCCCCACAGATGGAACTGCCACTGTGGCTGGATATGACGTGGTGGAAGAGTCGTTGGAAGTACGCAAGCGCGTTGGCTACCTGCCTGAAACCGTTCCGTTGTACACCGATATGACCGCGCTCGAATACCTGAAATTCATGGCAGATCTGCGTCGTATCCCTCAATCGGAAGACCGTGCCTACGATGTGCTGGAACAGGTCAACCTGGCTGACCGCGCCAACAGTTTTATTGGTAACTTCTCCAAAGGTATGCGTCAGCGCGTGGGGCTTGCTCAGGCATTGATCCATCGCCCCGAAGTGATCATCCTGGATGAACCTACCATCGGTCTGGACCCGGCGCAAGTGGTCGAGATGCGTAATGTCATCAAAGAGATCGGCAAGGATCGCACTGTGCTCCTTTCCACACACATCCTTTCAGAAGCGCAGAACATGTGCGACCGGGTGCTCATTATCAATAAGGGCTCTATCGTCGCAGAAGATACCCCCGAAAACCTCCAGTCACGCCTCGTTGGCGCGCAGCGTGTGGTCATTCGCGTGCGCGGCGATGCCGATGAACTCGATGAAACGATCAAAAAGGTCAAGGGCTCCCGCAATGTGGAAGTCAAACCAGATGAAACCGTCGAATTTGAATTTTCCTCCGGGCAGGATATCCGCCCACAGGTGGCAAAAGCCGTCATTCAGGCGGGATACGAACTCGTTGAAATGCGCCCGATCGGCATGAGCCTCGAAGAGATCTTCCTCGAACTCACCCGCGATAACGCATCAGAAAAGAAAGCCTCCTGAGGTACGTATGCGAAACATTTGGACCATTGCAAAACGAGAGTACGACCACTACTTCATCACCCCGATCGCATACATTGTAGCCTTTGCGATCCTTCTTACTGTTGGCGTTATCTTCGCCATCAATATCTTTTACTTTATTCAAAACTCTTTCCAAAACCCAGGCTCCGTGCCCGATATATCTCCGGTGACGGGGTCTTTTGTGTTTCTACTGGTACTCTCCACTCCCGCGCTGACCATGCGATTGCTCTCCGATGAAGCGCGCATGGGTACCCTGGAACTCCTGCTCACGGCTCCCATCCGCGATTTTGAGTTGGTTGCCGGAAAATGGTTGGGTGGAATGTTGTACATTCTTACGCTGGTAGCTATTTCAGCGGTTTATCCCATTATCCTGAACAACTTCATCGACCCTGGCATTGACTGGAGACTGGTCGGTGCAGCCTACCTGGGACTGATCCTCATTGCCGGCTCCTTCCTGGCGCTCGGCACCGGTATCTCTGCCATGTTCAGCAACCAGATCGCGGCGTTCTTTGCCACCCTGATCACATTCGTATTTTTGTGGTGGCTGGTAGGTTTCCCTGCCCAAGTGCTGCAAGGCTCCGGCGCGAATATTTTCCAATACCTGAGCATGCAGTCCCACTACTTCGATAATATGGTGCGGGGCGACCTGTTCCTTTCAGATATTATTTACTTCCTGAGCCTGATCAGCCTTGGCTTATTCACAGGCACGATCGCAGTTGAAATGCGGAGATGGCGATAATGGCAAACAAGCAACAACCCAACTGGCATCGTTATACCTTCATCGCAATTATCGTTGCGGTGCTTGCATGTATCGTAGCCGGATTTTTCCTGATACTTCTTGGCACGTTGAACATCGGTCTTTTCAGCGGGATGACCAAGGAAGCGATCACGAAAGGCATAATCCTCAGCGGCAGCGTGGTACTCCTCGCGCTGGCAATCTACCTTTTGCTGGAGCCTGACAAGGTGCGTCGTACTTTCACCGGCAGGCAAGCTCGTTATGGCAGTAATGCCGTGATCATGTCCATTGCCTTTATAGGCATTTTGGTCGTGGCAAATGTGTTTGCCTATCAAAATCCCGACCTTCACAAAGACATCACGGAGGATAAGCAAAACACCCTTGCTCCTGAGTCGGTGCAGGCGTTGGCACAATTAAAAGAACCTGTCACAGCAACTGCTTTTTACTCCACCAACATTTCATCCCAAAGTGCAGATGAATTGCTTGCCAAATTCAAAGCAGCCAGTAGTGACAAGTTCGACTACAAGTTTGTCAATCCTGATACTGACCCGCTCACAGCCAAGAATGCAGGCATCACCGGCGATGGCAAGATCTTGCTGACCATGGGTGACCGTAAAGAGATAGCTGGTTACGCTTCTGAAACCGAGATCACAAAAGCTCTGTACCGCCTCATTAACCCGGAACCGCGCGTCATTTACTTCCTGACCGGTCATGGAGAAGCATCTCTTGAGTCTGGGCAGGGCAGCATGACAAAGGCAAAACAGAATCTTGAGAACAAGAACTACACCGTCAAGAGTTTGAACCTGTTGGCAGAGAACAAGATCCCTGAAGATGCACTTACCATTGTCATTGCTGGTCCAATGAAGCCAGTCTCTGATCAAGAAGTGACCCTGCTCAAGAACTATGTAGATGGCGGTGGCTCTCTACTCGTGATGGAAAACCCGATCCTTGCCACGGATTTTGGCGATTCTGCTGACCCGCTGGCAGACTATCTCACCAAAGATTGGGGAATTACTCTCGATAATGATGTCATCATTGATCTCAGCAGCCAACAGCCGTTGTACGCTGTTTCAGCCTCGGCTGGTAATCACCCCATTACCCAAAACCTCACTCAGAATTACATTGTGATCATGCCCCAGGCGCGCAGTATCACTACTCAGCTGGGAGCGGAAAATATCACCGTGACCAACCTGCTCATGACCTCTGCTAATTCATGGGGTGAGAAGAACTTTACCAATGCCCAGGGCAGCCAGGTCAAATTAGACCCTGAAGACACACAGGGTCCGCTGGTCATGGCAGCAGCAGGTGAAAATACCCAAACCAAGGGACGTGTGGTCGTGTTCGGCAATTCCTTGTTTGCTACTGATGATGGCTATGACGCCTACGGCAATGGCAATATTTTCATCAATTCACTGGATTGGGCAGCTTTCCAGGAAGACGCCATTAGTGTCACCCCATACACTCCTACAACACGCACGTTTGTCGCACCAGACCAAACGCGTTGGATCATCATCCTGTTGGGTTCGGTTATCGTTCTACCCGGGTTGGTTGTCTTCGCGGGCATCTCCACCTGGTTGGCTCGCCGACGGCAAGGATAAGCCATGCGACGTTCTACTGTGATCATCCTACTTCTATTTGTTATAGTGGTAGGGGCATATTACTTCATCAAATATCGCAAGGAAGCTGCGCCAGTAGATACTACGGCTACGCCTGAAGCAACCACTCAGGTCTCTTTCCTATTTGACGCCCAAGATGGTGTGCCAACAAGCATCAAAATAGAATCGAAGGCGGGAGAAACCGCCGAAGTAGCGCGTAATGCTGACAATGTTTGGGCAATTGTAAAGCCCTTCGAAGCCTCTGCAGATCAGGGGTTGGCAGAAGCGGCAGCAAGTCAGGTAACGGCGATGCTTGTGCAGGAGAAGATCCAGAATGTTGATCTCGATATTCTCGGGTTGAAATCCCCTGAATATGTTTTGACGATCAAATTCACCAGTGGTGTGGAACGAAAAGCCGAGATCGGTGTTGTTACTCCTTCAGAGAGTGGATACTATGTTCGCAACGAGAAGGGAGATATTGTTATAGTCAGTAAGGATTCGGTAGATGCTTTGCTGGGATTATTAACCAACCCACCGTATGTAGAAACACCCACCCCCAGCCCCACCGCGACGGAAACGTCGCTTCCTTCTTCTACGCCGGAAGCTGTTGCGACCGAAACCGCCACACCAACCCCGTAACATTTTCTGTTTTCATGCGTCTTAAAACAGCAATGTAAAAGTATTGAAATTTACACGAAAAACGTGTATTCTGATAAAAAAAGAAAATGGACCTATAACCGAATGGATGTAGATAAGATACTAATGGACGACGAGGAAGAATTCCCTGCCATAGCTCGATTGATCGAACTAGGTAGGCAAAAATCCTACGTTACTCTCGACGATATTTTGCACTTTTTCCCGGAAGCCGAACAAGATGTGGAACAGCTTGAAGAAGCGTTTTCCGCATTATTAAGCGCGGGGATTCCCTTTGTAGAAGATGCCACCACTGCCGAACCGACGGAAGATGAATTAGTTGCCGTGGAAGCCACCGAGGCAGAGCCAGAAGTGGATCTCTCTCTCGATGACTATCTGGCAAATATTGATACCGACGATACGATCGGTCTATACCTTAAGGAAGTTAGCCGCGTCCCGCTGCTGACCGCCACAGAAGAAGTGGAACTTGCCCAGCGCATCGAGCGCGGGCGCATGTCGCGTGAGGAGCTTGCCAAAGGTAATGCCAGCCCACGCCGCCGCACCGAACTGCGCAAGTTGATCGAAGATGGTTGGGCAGCCCGCGAACACCTGATCACAGCCAACTCCCGTTTGGTGATCTCTGTTGCCAAGAAATATATGGGACGTGGTGTTCCTTTCCTTGATCTGATTCAGGAAGGCAACATTGGTCTGATCCGCGCGACCAAGAAGTTCGATTACCGCCGCGGACACAAGTTCTCCACTTACGCCACATGGTGGATCCGTCAGGCTGTTACGCGTGCCATCGCCGACCAAGGACGTACTATCCGCGTGCCGGTGCACATGGGCGACCAGATCAACAAGCTTCTGCGCGTCCAGCACCAATTGACTCAGCGTCTCGGGCGCGAACCGAGTGTGGAAGAACTCGCCGAAGCCCTGGATGTGCCTCCCAAGAAAGTGGAGAACATGATCCAGGTGGCGCGCCGTCCGCTTTCACTGGAAACTCCGACCGATGACGAAGAAGATTCGGTGCTCGGTGACTTTATCGAAGACGATGAAGCTCCCCCGCCCGATGACACCGCCACCTACAATCTGCTCAAAGAGCACCTCGGTGAAGTGTTGAACGGCTTGCCGCCACGCGAAGTGCGTATTTTGCAGTTGCGCTATGGTCTGCTGGATGGACAAGCGTACACGCTCGAAGAGGTTGGTCGCAAGATGGGCGTCACGCGTGAACGCGTGCGTCAGATCGAAGCGCAGGCTCTGAGCCGTTTACGCCACCCGTCCATTCGCCGCAAATTACGCGATTACCTGGGTGAATAAAAACCAACAAGCGACAAAAGGCGACACGTTAGTGTGTCGCTTTTTGATTTAAAATGACACTATGAAGCAGCTTCTTCCCCGCATGCAGGATATCTTATTTATAACCCTATTATTCTCAGCCTCTTTTCAGGGTACATCCATGCTCAACACAGATGGGGATATTGGAAGACATATCACTATCGGAAGCTATATTCTGGAGCATTGGAAGATTCCTACCCATGACCTTTTCTCGCACACCATGCAGGGACAGTTTCTTGTGCCTCATGAATGGCTCGCACAAGTTGCCTTCGCAGCCGTATATAAAATTGCAAATTTGGGAGGAGTTGTTTTTCTTGTTTCTCTTGTCATCGCCCTGACTTTCACCCTTGTATTCCGTAGAACGGTATCGGGAGGCGTTTTCAGACTTACGGCGTTTTTCACAACTATCCTCGCAGCGTTTGCTTCCAATTTACATTGGTTAACACGCCCACATATATTCACCTTTCTGTTTGTTGCCATATGGATATATCTGTTTGAGAGCAAGCTCACAAGATGGTGGTATTTTCCTCTCCTCATGCTCCTTTGGGTAAATACCCATGGAGCGTTCATTGCCGGTTTTGCCATCTGGTTTGCTTTTTTTGCAGGTTGGTTTTGGGATTTTCTCAATAGGAAGGAAACGAAATCAGAGGGAATACGCCATCTGAGTATTGGGCTTTCATCGCTGCTGGTCACATTGATAAACCCGGTTGGCTGGCGCTTATGGAATACAAGTGTAGGGTATTTCGGAAATCGTTTTCTCATTGACAAGACCATTGAATACCAATCCCCTAACTTTCATAATTCAAATACATGGCCCTTTCTCATTATGTTGGTTCTGTTTTTCATGGCACTCGGGCTGAAAGGAAAACTCCAGTCCCATGAAATGTTTCTCCTCATCGGTTGGGGAACGCTCAGCTTATACAATGCTCGTAATATTCCGATTTTTGCAATTGTTATGGCTCCATCTCTGGGAAAAATCTTTCAAGAAAACATCCAAAATATTCCCCTCTTAAGCCGTATTGAAAACAATTTTGCTGTTATTGAAAAGGGGTTACGTGGTTATATATTCACCGTGGCGATGGTCGTGCTCCTCCTAGTCACTGTTCTAAAAAGCCCCTTCAACGTCTTCAAACCTGAGATTTTTCCGGTGGAGGCTGCGAATTGGCTTTCCAACAATCCGCCCAAGGGAAAGATGTTCAATTATTTTACATGGGGTGGCTATTTGCTATACCGTCTCTGGCCCGAGCAGCAAGTCTTTATCGATGGACAGACCGATTTTTACGGCGAGACTTTAAGCCGCGAGTATGTACAAGTGGAATCGAGTACAACCAGGTTGGGAGGATATTCTTGATCAATATGATGTGGATTGGGTAATCATGCCTGTTCATCAACCCCTGGAGAAAGCCCTTTTAGAAAGCGGATGGACCCTTGAATATGAGGATACTACAACAGTCATATTGGGACGAAAATAGTTTCTGAACTATTTCTTTTTCCAAACGATCACATCCTCCGTTTCGTATACTATAGATAATTCATTGTTTTGGCGCATAGATTGCACAAAATAAGGGAAGGTTCTTGGCATATCGAGCTGTGCACAATTATTTGCACGCAGGGTCTTGGAAAGATAGATGTAATCATACGAATCGGGGGAAACCGATGAATCCAGGCAAGAGGCGTCCTCGGATGACAAACACCTCTGCGCTGGATATGTGGACAGAATATAGTTATTGAAGTTCTTACCTTCCGTCCACTCACGACCTTGAACAGTGAAGATGCTCTGCCTGCCCGTCAGTGCCGGGAACCATTCCAGCACGGAATCACAGGCAACGGAAGTTGTCCCGGTCAGCACCAGGAAACGCGAATTAGCTGGGACGTTCTCCCCGATCCACGCCATGGCTTCCTGATCAGGTGGATACAACGTTGCACCGGATAATTGAAATCCAAACTGATAGGCGGAAAATGTAAGGTATAGGGCGAGGTAAATAAAGACATTCCGCTCGGCGGATGGGACAGCATCAGCGTTATCCTTTTCTTTCCCGAACGATTTCTGGATCGCCGGCAAAATGACATCGATCAAGCCCACGGCGGCGAGCATCGCCAGCGCAATCGCGGCTGGACCAGGTGCACTGCGCCCTTCCAGGAGGAAAGGAAACGCCATCCATAACGGGAGCAGATAGTCCCTGCGGAGGAGGCGATATCCGATCCCGATCAGACCCAGCACAGCAATGAACGTCGCGTACGGTTCTTCCGTGAAGGAAAAGAAAAGCAGATGGAAAACGGAAAGGGCTTTTTGTCCGGTTGCCGCGGCACTCAACAGTGGGCTGATCCCATGATAATGGATGACCGTTGCCCACCACGGCGCGGTGACGATCAACACAACGATCGCTACGCCGATGGAATTGATGAATGTCGCACGTTTGCGGGAAAGCATGAGCCAGAGAAAGACCGCTGAAAGAGCTGTGTGTACCGCGGCTTCGGGGTAACTCATAACCGCCAACCCGCTAAAGAGACCTGCCCAGAAAATATCAACGCGGCGATGTTCTTCATAGAGGCGGACAATGGCGGCAAGCGCCAACAGCATAAAGAATTGACCTGGACCGCGTGTGAGCCCGCCACCCATGACGAACCAGAAGAAAGCGCGCGGCATCAACGCAAAGAATAAGGCTGAAACCGCAGCATAGTATTTATTTTTTAACACCCGCAAGGCAAGCCAATAAAATGCAGGGATGGAAAGGGAAGCAAAGAAGGCAGGCACCCAACGCACTGCTCCCGTTGCACCAAATCCGAAAACATCGGCAGCGAGCCTGCCCAAATAAAAACCCAAAGGTGGATAGGCAAACGGAATATTGAGATGGTTATAGGTCGTAAAAGCAGGCAATAGATAATGACTGTTCTTGAGATCATTAACCATCACCGCGAACATGCCTCCGTCGTTGATCGCAAAGCCCGCCAGCATGGTCGGGTTGAAGCGCAGGAATGTTCCCAGCAGGATGGCAAGGAACAAGATCAACGTGGACCATTCAGCGCGGGTGATGGTTTTCTTCATTGGTGTCCTCAGTTTTGAGATGCTGAGATTCTAACATGACCGGAAAAAGAAAAGCCCTGTGACCTTCATCACAGGGCCAATGGGAAACACCAAACTAACGCAAAACGGCATCGATCATGATGGCAATAAAGATAAATACCAGATAGGAACTGGACCATTTATACATGCGCCACGCAACTTTGTTCCCGCCTTGCTTCCAAACCGCCCAGGCGGCGTAAAGCAATGCTCCTCCCAAAATAACAGAAGCCACAAGATAAACATCCCCAGCAAGATTGAGGATGGGAAGTAACATCGTCACAGCGACCAATTCCACGGTATAGATGAGGATCTGCTTACGAGTTTCTGTTTCACCGCGCACCACGGGCATCATGGGAACACCTGCCCGCTCGTAATCGTTCTTGCGGACAATCGCCAGCGCCCAGAAATGTGGAGGTGTCCACATGAAGATGATGGCAAAAAGTATCCAGGCTGTCCAATCGAGTGTACCGGTCGCGGCAGCATAACCAACCATCGGAGGGATCGCCCCTGCCCCACCGCCGATGACGATGTTTTGTACGGTCGCTTTTTTGAGCCACAAACTGTATAAGATCACATAATAAATGATCCCCGCCAGCGAGAGCAGCGCGGCAAGTCCATTCACGAAACATGCCAACAGATAATAACTAATCAGTGACAGAGCAATGCCAAAGGCTAATCCTTCCGCATCGGTCAAACGCCCATCCGCCAGCGGACGCTTCGCGGTGCGCTGCATGTTCTTATCCAGTTCGCGGTCAATATATTGATTCAAGGCGCTGGAACCGCCCGCGGCAAAGGCACCGCCGAGCAATGTCCATACGGTCAACTGAAAGGAGGGCCACGCTTTTTCGCCGATGACCAATCCGCCGTAGGTGGTGATGAGCAATAACCCTACGATCAATGGCTTGGATAATGCAAAGAAGTCTTTCGCACGTTGGCGAGAATTCAACTTCGGCGCTTCGGGGTGATCCACTGCCAGAACGCCGGAGGCATACGTCAACAAAATGAGTGATATCCATAGCGTGATTGTGGTGATCTGATGCAAATACACCAGGTGACGTGGGTAGGATAACGTCACTTGCATCGCGCCAACCAATGCCTGCCCGAAGAACATCACGCCGAGAATAGTAGCCAATGGCAAAAGAATTCTCTGGTCGCGTTGTTCTCGCCACGCTTTGCCTAAAACTACCAGTATCAAAATAGAAGCGATGCCTACAAACAAAATATGCGCCTGCTTCAGCCATCCCAGCGGGTGAGTTGGAAAGCAAAATGGAAAGCCATTGCAATAGGCGATCGCGCCGGTCACAGCCACGATACGCCCCAAAATTGTCAACGCCAGCACGACAAAAAATAAGACCAATACCCAGCGTGCGAACGATGATTTGAGAGAATATTTCATTTCGTTTCCTGTTTTCGTAAAAAGAACGGATAACCCACGAATAAAATCGTGGCGAATGTGAACCACTGCAAGGCATAGCCCATATGCGGACCTTCGGTAATTTCCACTTCTGGCTGATACGGGATCGGCGGCTCGGTGTCAGATGCATCCATATCGGGTTGAACCAAAACCGGCAATATAGGATACGGCATCTGGTCCGCAATATGCGTTACATCAGCGTTGTTCCAAAGCTCGAGCTTTTCTCCGTCGGCAGGCAGCGTATCGGCGACTCCGCCGAAACTTGGTTTCGTTTGCCCAAGCCGGATCTGCCCCTTGACCGTCACCATGCCGGGCTCGTCATATTTACGCCAATCCGTAGGCGCGGAGTTGCCATCAGCGGGGATAAAGCCTCGGTCAACGAGGACCGCTTTCTCGTTAAAACGAAGCGGGGTCAGCAAATGATATCCATATTGGTCGCCGTAATATTGATTCCGCAGCGCGACCTGATTCTCGAAGTCGTATTCGCCGGTCACAGTCACAGGACGCCATTCGAGTTTCGTCAGGTCATCTGAGCCTGCCGTGTTCAAATCCAACGGGGACATGGCGCGTGCAGACAGGAACTGCGCGTTGAAAGCACGACGTTGTTCGAGACGATCCAACTGCCAGATACCAAGACGAACACAAAGTGCAGTGCCCGCGAGAACAAACAACGTGGCAAGTATCCACTTGCGTGTGAACATTTTAAGCAGCAACATTTTCTTTTTTCTTCGATGGAAATGCAAAGCTGTAGAGTGCGATCAGAATTCCCAGCGGGAGACCCGCGTATATAATGCCAAAGATACGTGTGCTCATGGTGAGTGGTTCTCGCACATCCAACCCGAAGTACTTTCCCGGTTGGAAACTGCATTCGTACGCCAGGTTTTCCTTCTGACTGAGCGCCAACTGCGCGGAGGTACGCGCTGGTATCCAAAGCGGACCCAACTTATGGTCAGCAGAATCATTGTTCTCGACCACAAGCACATCACCCACAACGAAGGTCATATTCTCCGGGATGGAAGGAGGCTGTTCACCCTGAGCCACACGGTCCGCTGTTCCGAGCGGGATTGTGATCGTAACAGTCTTTGGCGGACGAGCTGTCTCGCGCTGCAAAATGAAAGGAATCTCGCCAACCGCTATACCGATCACCAAACCGATCAGCATTGAGACTAAAATTTTGCGTAAAGTTGTATTCGCAGACATTTATCCCTTCTTGAGCAGAAGTTGAACGTCATGTACAAGATCTTCGACGGGCGTATCAAAGCCATAGGAAACGCGCAACTTGCCGTTCTTATCGATCAGTGTGATCCGCGCCGTGTGGTCCACGCTGTAGCCCGCGGCAGAAGCGCCGGGAACTTCCAGACGATAGATACCATAGTCGTTCCACACTTTTGCCAGTTCCTCTTCGGAACCACTCAACCCGACAAAAGAGGTGTTGAAGTGATCCACATATTCCTGCACGCGTTCAGGCGTATCGCGTTTGGGATCTACGGTGACAAAGACCACTTGCACCTGTTTGAGATTGGCTGGGCTTAATTGGTCCAGAACACGCTTGAGATCTGCCATCGTGGTCGGGCATACATCCGGGCAGGAAGTGTAGCCGAAGAAAAGCAGTGTCACTTTATCGCGATGGTCCGAAAGCTGGAAGGTCTCCCCGTTGGCACGGGTCAGGTTGAAATCAGATGCGGCTGGGTATGGCTGGTCATAGCTGGTGCCACGGAAGGTGTCGTTGCGTCCAAAAAGGAAGGTAACGAAGGCGGCAACAGCGATCACAAGGAAAATGCCTAACCCCACGCTGAGCGTTTTTCTATCCATATTCTATTGATCCTTCTCCACTATATTCTTGCGTTTACACTCGAAATCGGGGCGACCTGGTGGTCGCCCCGATGATTGCTACCAGTATTCACTTATACCAGAATTCAAAACCTCAGACCAGACTTTTACAATATGGCAGTTCCGATCAGGTATAAGGCGGGGTAGAAGAAGATCCATACCACATCGACGAAGTGCCAGTAGATAGCAGCGGCTTCAACGGGGTAGTGTTGCTCGTCATACAGTCCCTTGCGGGCATTGTTCCAGACCACGGCAAGGAAGATGAGTCCCGTCAACACGTGGAAGGCATGCATACCGGTCATCATGTAGAACACGGCTCCCACCGGACCTCGGTTCGCATCACCAAAACTAGCGATCAAGCCTTCATGAGCTGCGAGGCGCCATTCGACAAAGATCACGCCAATAAGAAAGAGAAAGCCCAACACGAAGGTGATCATCGTGTTGTTGAGGAATCCCTGGCGGTTGCCGCCTTTGAGCATCATTTCACCACGGTTCATGAAAAAGGATGAGATGAGCAGAACAGAAGTCACACCTAGTCCGAGAAATTGATTCAGGTTTGGGTGAGAAAGACCCAGCAGGTTGATGCGCATGACCATCAGACCACCGAACACGAAGGAGTCTGAGATCAGGAACAACCATAATCCCAGGCGGTTCGTCCCGGATTTATATTCATACGATTTATGGTCGCCTTCATGGTCAATATTGAGTTCATAGATGTGCATGTAGTAGTACACCACCAGCACAGCCTTGACCAACGCCACCACAACCAAAATGGGAACCGACTTGAACGTGATTGCAATAAAGAATTCGAGAATCGTCAAAACAGCCAGGTACACAAAAATGTAGACGCCCTGGCTCAACATGGCTTTGTTATCTTCAGTGTGTGTCATTTTATTCCTTCCCCTATTTTAGTGATGCTTCTTGACTTCTGTCGCAGGGGCAAACTCGACATACTTCGAACCCGGCAGACCGTAATCATAAGGTTCACCCACCACCTCGAAGGGAACTTCGTAGTTGTGGGCAGCCATCGGGGAGGGAACCTGCCACTCGGGCGAGCGTGAATTCCAGATATTGCCAGTTGCCGCTTCACCGTGCTTGATGCTATTGAAGAAGTTGATGATGAAGATCAACACCGAGATCGCGATGAGGAAAGCACAGATGGTCATGATCAAATGAGCGGTATCAAAGCCCAACGCGGGGTCATAGTCCGCGATACGGCGGCGCATGCCCAAAAGACCCACACGCATCATGCCGAAGGTCAGCACGAGAAATGAGGGGGTCATCAGCCAGAAATGCACCTTGCCCCAGAATTCGTTCATACGTTTACCGGTCGCCTTGGGGAACCAGTAATACAACGCTGCGAAGAATGGGAAGACAAACCCTCCAAAGATCGTATCATGGAAGTGACCGACAATGAAATACGTGTCGTGCAGATGAAGGTCAACGGAAACGGTAGCATTCGGAGGTCCAGAAAGACCGCCCATCAGGAATACGACGATAGCTCCCAGAACGAAGAGCATCGGAGTGGGCGTCTCGATCTTTCCTCCCCAGAGCGTTGCCACCCACGAGAAGAATTTCACACCGGTCGGCACAGCTACTAACAAGGTGCTATACATGAACGGCACACGCAGGTATTCGTTCATACCGGAGGTGAACATGTGATGTGCCCACACAATGAAACCGACCAGTGCAATACCGAGCGAGGACATGGCAACCCAGCGATAGCCAAACAACGGCTTGCGGACAAATACCGGAAGCAATTCAGAGATCACGCCCAAGCCAGGCAGCACGAATACGTACACGGCGGGATGCGAATAGAACCAGAATAGATGCTGGAACAGAACCGGGTTCCCGCCTTTGGTCGGGTCGAAGAAACCCATGCCCAGCAAACGCTGGAACATCACCAACTGAAAGGAAAGACCGATCAACTGCGTAGCAGTCAAGGCGATAATGGATGTAGCAATCGCCGCCCAGACGAAGATCGGCATGCGCATGGCAGACATGCCCTTCGCGCGCATGCGCAACACGGTAGCGATCACATTCAACGAACCAAGGATGGATGACCAGCCAGCAGTGAACACGCCCAGGAAGAACATCTGCACGCCCACAGGTCCACGCGAGGAAAGCGGAGGATAGCCGGTCCAGCCAGTTTCAAAACCGCCCAGAACGATGCTCGATAGCAAAAGGACTGCCGCAGGGACAGCCACCCAGTACGCAAACGCATTCATGCGTGGGAACGCCATATCCGAGGCGCCGATCAACAGCGGCACCACGTAGTTGATGATGCCCGAAATACCCAGGAGGATCGACACGATCATGATCATGCCGTGCAGGGACATGAGCGCGTTATAGATCTGTGGACCGGTCTGATTGAAGAGTTTGAAGGTAGTGGTCAGGAATTGCAGTTGTGACTGAGCTAATTCCGTGCGGAAGATCAAGGCGAAGATACCACCCACACCGATCAAGAACAACGCAGTGACGGTGTACTGAATGCCGATCACTTTATGATCGACCGAAACACCGAAGTACTTCTCCCAACCCGGCTTGTCTTCATGGTGCTCAGGCGTATCAATGCCGCGTGCCCACTTCATCCAATCGTCCAACACGCCCACACCGAAGAGGAAAGAGAATCACTCCGGTCAAGCCGCCGAACACCCAGGCGGGCTCGCTAAAGAAAAAGGTACCAAAAAGATCCGTCCCGCGGTGACCCATGAGAAAACGGATAGCAGTAATGAACAACCCACCAATGATCGTGCCGATCACCTGCCATACCAGTCCGCGTGTGATACCGCGATAGCCAAACACTCCAAAAAAGAAAGCCGTTACAGCAAAGAGTAAGGCAAACAGTCCGGAGACAGAACCATTGAAGTTCAGGCTTCCAGTAATGACCATGTCTAACCCAAGCCCCACGCCGTACCCGATCACCCCACCCACCACGAGAAGCAGTAAACCGCTTCCAACGGGATTTGATTTTCTCATAATTTCCTCCAACGCCTATTTCAGCGTTTTGATGAACGCCACAATATCTGCAATCTGCTCGTCGGTAAAGCCATAGGTAGGCATGATGATCAACTCATAGCCAGCCACGATCTTCGCTTGAGGCGCCTTGATCGACTCTGCGATATAAGCATCATCTGCCGTCACCGTGGAACCGTCTGTTAATTTCACTTCATGACCGTACAGTCCGTCCCAAGTTGGAGCCAGCACCGCCCCCACGCCCTTATATGAATGGCAGGCTGTACAAACATTATTTCGTACCAGCGCTTCTCCACGTCCCTCTGGTGTAGCAGCCGCTTGGGCAGCCAGTTTCACCTGTTCCGCCATCCAGGCATCGAAGTCAGCCTGTTTCATCGCCATGACAGGAGTTTCCATGGCATAGTGAGATGCACCACAGATCTCGGCGCAACGCACTTTCCACTGTCCTTCCAAAGTTGGGGTGATACGCAATTCGGTCACGCGACCAGGCACCAGGTCCTGCTTGACGCGGAACTCAGGCACCCAGAACGAATGGATCACGTCCAGGGATGTCATCTCCAAATGAACCTGCTTCCCCACCGGCACGCGTAATTCTGTTGAAAAAACACCATAATCAGGGTACTCAAAACTCCACGACCACTGGCGGGCGGTCACTTTCACCACCATAGCATCGGGGTCGGTTCTTAACGTTTGAGCTAGTGAATTCCCACCCAAATACGCAAAAGCCACCACCATAAACAATGGCAGGATCGTCCAGGTAATTTCAAGGTTGGTATTCCCTTCAATATGCCCGGCATCTGTCGTATCCCCCTTCTTGCGCCGAAAGACGATCAGGCTATAGACCATCGGCACCACGATCAAGGCAAAAAGAAAGGACATGGCCATGACATCTGCATTCCACATCCAATCCACTGCCACTGACTGTGCGCTGGCTTCCACCGGCATCAAGCCGGCGCTGTCCAAGCCAACATACGTGAGAACAGCCATTAATATGACCAAAATTCCCACAATCACAAAATGTCGCATACGCTCTCTCTCCTGAAAAAATGTGCGGGGTATCCCTCCCAGGATACACGACAGCTTAATTTACCAAATTTTCCATTATTTGTCACTAAATTGGACGGACAAAATCCCGCTTCATGCGGGATCGGGGCTTGCTGCCGTTAAATTGCCACGCCCAACGCGGAAAGCACTTCCGTGCTATGCTCCGCCGGGCGCACATCTTCAAACACTCTGACTATGGTTCCGTTGCCGTCAATAAGGAAGGTTGTTCTCAGAACGCCTTCATAGGCTTTGCCCATAAACTTCTTCGGTCCCCACACCTGATACAGATCGCAGACCTTGTGTCCTTCATCTGCCAACAACGGGAACGGAAGCTGGAACTTCTTCTTGAATTTCACATGAGAAGCAACGTCATCGGGGCTGACACCTAAAACAACAACACCTGCTTTTTCGTAAGCCGAGTAATCGTCGCGAAAGTTGCAGGCTTCTTTTGTACAACCAGGGGTGTCATCTTTGGGGTAAAAATATAGAACAACATTCTTTCCGCGAAGATCGGAAAGTTTACGAAGGGTATTCGTATCATCAAGCAATTCGAAATCAGGTGCAGGTATCCCCGCCGAAATAGGCATGAGTTGGTCTCCTCTCAGCCGCACATTATACTCCTCTCGCACGATTTGGATATGAATTGTCAATAAGAAAAATGAAAATCCCCACCTCGAACGTCCCGCAGGTTCCATCTGACAACAAGATCATTCCAGAAAACCTGCGGGACGGTTGTCGATTATTTCAACGTATGAATGAAAGACACCACCTGCCAGATCTGTTCTTCGGTAAGGATACTCTTCCATGCCACCATCGAAGTGCCAGGTTTGCCTTCACTAATACGCCAAAACAGGTAGTCGTCGCCCACTTGCTTGGTAACCTCTATCAGATTGGCAGGCTTCGGGTCAAGCGATCCACTGGCTATGCCATCGCCCTTGCCCTGCTCTCCATGACACGCTACGCAATTTGTCTTGAATACTTCCGCGCCAGATGTTGACGCACTGGCATCCAACGGATTTGTCTTTCCGGCATATTCGGGCGGCACGGTTGCCAAAGCCGTCGGAGTCGAATCAGAGGAGGAAGAGTTACTTCCACAAGCGGTCAGGACCAGCGCCGCCAACAAAAACAGCAGACTTTAATTTCTTCATGATATACACCTTATTTATCAAAGTTTTATTCAACAACAACCGCCACTTCATCAGTGGCGGTTTCTAGTCTAACATGTGAAGGTTCGGCTCACAACATCGCCGCTTCTTTTAGCGCTTTCTCCAGCGTATCGATTGTGGCTGGCTTGATGATCATTGAAGAAGCGCCCAGTTTCATCACCTTATGACGTGTCTCGGGCTGGTCATCAGATGTGATCACAAACACCGGGACCGGTTTCAAACGCGGTTCGCGACGCAGGTAGGCAAGCACTTCCGTTCCGTCCACCCCGGGCATGTTGATATCAAGACAAACAAAACGGGGAATAAACCCACTCCCCAATAAAGCCATGGCGGCGCTGGAGCCATATGCCACACGGGCTTTCTGTCCCAGCACGGTGAGCATTTGGTTGAGTGCATCTGCCGTTGAACGATTATCGTCAATAATAAGTGCTTCAGGCATTTAATCCTCCAGAATGATGGTTCCCATCACAGACACATCGTACCCTGTCAGATGAGAAATGGCTTCTCGAAATGCTGAGTCAGCCAAAAGTTTGAAAAGAGGCGCAAGCAAGTCGCTTTCCGCGTGTTGTTTCGGAATGACCAGATCATAGCGTTCTTGAAAAAGTGGGACAAAGTCCAAGTCCAACGCTTGGGCGGCGGCGGCAATTCCCAATCCGCAATCGGCACGACCCGATGCCACAGCCGCGGCAACTCCGAGATGAGTATACTCTTCCTGAAAATAGCCAACAATGGAATTTTGGGATATTGTCATCAAATTCAAATGATAGTCCAATAACACGCGCGTACCCGCTCCGCGCTGACGGTTCACAAACTGGACCTCAGGTCTGGTGAGGTCTCTCAGGCTTTTTACGCCCTTCGGGTTTCCCTTCTTTACGATCAACCCCTGTTCGCGACCCACCAATGCCACAACCTTGACTGGAATATTCGGCATATACTGTCGAATATAAGAGATGTTGTATTCGCCCGTTTCCGGGTTGAGCAAATGCGACCCGGCAAGATGCGCTTCTCCACGCCGCAGCGCAACTAGTCCACCCTGTGAGCCGACATTTGCAGACGCCAGCCTTCGATCATGCTCAGCAAGGAACTGAGACATCAGGTCGAGCGTGAGATCGTGAGAACCAATACAAAAGATCGTTTTCTCAATTTCACTCTTACTACGATACAAACGGACTTAAATCTTCTCCCCCGCTTCCATTCCCTGTGTGCCGCTGGGAATCAATGCCAGCCCATCTGCCTGCACCAATGACGTGATGACTCCCGCTCCACGCGACAGCGGCGCGGCAAGAAGTTTCTCTCCCACACGACCAACAACGACACGCACAAAGTCATCATCACCCGCAGGCGAAACAAGTTTGCGCGTGAGCATTGCCGTTTCCGTAGGCAATTCTTTTGGCTGTCGCCCTAGCCATTTAGCAATGACAGGCTCAACGAAGATATCAATTGTGAGTGCCGCAGAGACCGGATAGCCGGGGACACCGATGATAGGAAGTATGTCGTTGCGAGGGCGTTCGCTGCCCGAAGCAATCTCCTCGCTCAATTTACGATTTACGATTGACGATTTACGATTGATAAGTCCAAGAATTACGGGGTGTCCGGGGCGGACGGCGACTCCGTGAATGAGGAGCGTTCCGAGTTTCTCCACCACTCTTGCAGAAAAATCCTCCGCGCCAGCAGAGGAACCAGCGTTGAGTAGAACCAGATCATGATCTTGCGCAGCTTCCTGCACACGTTGGCAGATCAAGTCAAAATCATCTTTAGTGATGGGGAATCTTGTCGGCTCGCCGCCCATAGCTTTGACTTGCGCAGCAAGGACAAGTGAGTTGTATTCTAGAATATCCCCTGCTTTCAAATCACTACCAATCGGAACCAGTTCTGTTCCTGTTGGCAATATCGCCACTTTCGGTTTACGCGCTACTTTTAATCTCCTGATGACCAGAGGCAGCAATCGCCCCCAGGTCCACAGGGCGGATAATGTGACCGGAAGGCAACACCAATTGCGTAGCGACAATATCCTCTCCCATCGGGCGGACGTGACTCCACGGTGCAACAGACGCCCGAATACAAATCGATCTGGGCGTGCGAATCTCTCTGGTAATCTGGTCGTTCTCATCCAAGGATTCAACATTCTCAATAGGGATAACTGCGTTCGCCCACTCGGGCAACGGATCACCTGTGTCTACGTATTGCGCTTCAGGACCGATCCACAAACGAACAGGAGTGGAAGGCATTGCATCATTCGTAGAGACGGCACGCACAGCAAACCCGTCCATGGCGGAGGCGTGATAATGCGGAGAGGATACCTTCGCCCAGATCGGTTCGGCAGTGACTCTACCTAATGCGTTTTCATCAAGGGGGATGCTCTCTATTCCTAGCACGCGCCAGAGATTAGCATCCTGCAAGGCTTGTTGTAAGCGCGCCTGGGCTTGGGAGAGAGGGATGTCGTGGAGATAGACAGACATTTCAATTTTTGATTTTCGATTTACGATTTTAGATTGTTGAAGGTTGACAATGCATTAGCATCACCAACCTTCAACCTGAAACTTTCCAACCTTCTAACCAATGCCATCCATCGCTGCACCGAGGCGTTTGACGATCTCATCGACTTCCTCTTCATTGATGGCGATGGGAGGTGCGAACGCCAGCGTATTTCCCAGCGGACGGGAACGTAGTCCGCGTTCTTGGGCAGCTTTGAAAATGCGCATCGCCATTGCCGGGTCAGCGGCTTTTGTTTCCTTGTTAGAAACAATTTCCACGCCATAGACAAGACCCAGTCCGCGGACATCGCCGACGAACGGGAATTCTTTCAGCGCCTGCAAGCCTTCGAACAAACGCTTGCCGAGTTCTTTGGCGCGCGCCGGATAATTATCCTCTTCCATGATCTCAAGATTCTTGAGTGCTACCGCACACGCCATAGCATGACCAGAATAGGTATAGCCATGCATGAACGCTTCTGACTCGGCGGCAGAATCCATTGTTTCGCGGATATCATCCGAGATCGTAATCCCGCCCAATTGGGCGTATCCACTCGTGATGGCTTTGGCGAACGAGACGATATCCGGTTTGACGCCCCAGTGCTTGAGGGCGAACCATTCACCGGTGCGACCAAAGCCCGTGATGACTTCATCCGCAATAAACAGGACTTCGTATTTATCGCAGATGGCGCGCACCAGCGGGAAATAATCATCCGGCGGGACGATCACACCACCTACGCCCATGACCGGTTCGGCAATGAACGCGGCGACCGTATCTGCACCTTCGCGTAGGATCGCTTCTTCCAGTGCCCGCGCCGCCGCTTGACCGACCGTCTCACCTTCTTTGAGTTCGCCATCGAAGCGATAGGGATTGGGTGCCACGACATGTACAAATCCCTCCGGCGAGGGACCGAACATGGTGTGATATTTTTCGAGCCCAGTCGCGAACGTTGTGGAAAGAGTCACGCCGTGATAAGCGCCCTTGCGCGCGATGACTTTGTACTTTCCCGGTTTACCTTTGCGCTTCCAGTAATAACGCGCCGTCTTGAAAGCAGAGTCATTTGACTCGGAACCACCCGAAGTAAAGTGAGTTGTGTTCAAGCCTTCATAAGCAAAGCCAGCCAATTTGTCCGCCAGCTTGATGGAAGGGAGATTCGTCATGCCCGAGAAGTTAGACGTGAACGCCAAATCCTTCATTTGGTCGTAGGCAGCTTTGGCGAGTTCCTCGCGTCCGTACCCGATGTTGACATTCCACAGTCCAGCCATGCCGTCGAGAATTTTCTGTCCATCGGCGGTGTACAGCCATACACCTTCGCCACGCTCGATCACCAACGGATTGGCATGTGACTTCGGATGATACACAGGATGCAATTGCTTCTTATCTTTTTCAACCCAGTTTGTTGTTTGGTCGGTCATGTTAATCTCCACTATTGTTGACACGTTGGCAAGTTTACAGGGTAGAACGTTCAAACCTTCCAACCTGTAAACTTTTAAACTTTTTATCCCATTACTTCCACATCGTGCGGACCAGATTCCCTCAAGCCCGCGCCAGTCATCCGCACAAAGATGGCTTTCTCCTGCAGTTCTTCCACAGTGTGTGCGCCGCTGTAGCTCATGCCTGATTGTAAACCACCTACCAATTGCGTGAGTACTTCCCGCGCTCTGCCACGATACGGGACAGCCGCTTCCACACCTTCAGCGACATACTCTTCGATCTCGTCCGATGTCAAGTCGTTGCCTTCGCGCTTGTTGCGCTCGATGTTCGCTCCCAGCGATGCCATGCCACGCGAGGCTTTGTACTTGTGTCCACGGCGGGTCATGATCAAGCCGGGGCTTTCATCGGTGCCTGCCAGCAGTGAACCGATCATCACGGTCTGCGCACCGGCTGCCAGCGCCTTCGCCACATCACCGGGATGACGGATGCCGCCATCAGCAATGATGGGAATACCAGCGGGTCGCGCGGCTTCGGCACATTCGATGATCGCCGTCAACTGCGGAACGCCATGACCAGCCACCTGCCGCGTAATGCAGATCGAGCCAGGACCCACACCCACCTTCACCGCATCCACACCAGCATCGATCAGGCGTTTCGTTCCATCGGCAGAGGCGACATTGCCACCGATGATCTGCGCATTGGGGAAATGCTTGCGGATATTCTGGATCATCTCGATCTCGAGATTAGAGTCGCCATGAGCAATATCCACCACGATGCAATCGGCTCCGGCATGAAGAGCAGCCTCCACGCGGCGCATTTCCTTGTCGCGCACACCCACTGCCGCGCCGACAGCCAAACGCCCTTTCGTGTCTTTCGTTGCCTTCGGATATTTGGTGATCTTCATAATATCTTTCAACGTCACGAGACCAACCACTTTTCCGTTCGCATCCACCAACGGCAACTTTTCCACGCGATATTCGTGAAGCAACCGTTCAGCTTCTTTCAACGTTGTTCCGGGTGCGGCGGTATGCACTTCGCGTGTCATGATCTCGGTCACAGGCTTACTGTCATTTTCTTCGAACAACAAGTCGCGCGTGGAGACGATACCGATCAGCTTATCGTTCTTATCCAGGATCAAAATGCCGCCTGTACCGGTTTCATCCACGATCGCTTTCACGTCACCGACCGTGTGTGTTTCGTTCATCATGATGGGATGATCCACAATGAACGACTCCGCCTTTTTCACACGTTCGATCTGACGCGCTTGTTCGTCAATGGTCATAAAACGGTGGATCATGCCAATACCGCCTTCACGCGCCATCGTGATCGCCATCTCTGTTTCGGTCACCACGTCCATGTTGGCGGAGACGATGGGAATTTGCAGCGCGATCTTTTTTGTCAGGCAGGTTTTGGTATTGAGCACGCGGCGTGAGTTTACATTCGAGTATTGCGGCACGAGCAACACGTCATCATAGGTCAAAGCCACATCGGGCAAAATTTTCATAGTATCCTCCAGACTTCCGAAGTCTTTGAGACTTCGGAAGTCTTATTAGAATAAGCCGCCCGAATTATAATGCTGGACGATGTCTACACCAGTTTTTCATCAGGATGAAAATCCGCTTCGGGCGGGACTTGGTTTGGTTCCGTTTAAACGGCTTGGGTCAACGCTGATGCTTCGAAACGGGAACAAGCTTAAGCGTAGAATGAGGCGTGCGTTCGATGTAGAGAAAGAATGGAATGAGGAAGATACAAGGGCTTGAATCAGGTTTGGGAGATGAAATTCATAAACAAAATCCGTAGTGATCTTGTCACTACACAATGAGGAGAATGCTATGACAGTCACAGCCGTGATCGGTTCGCAATGGGGCGATGAAGGGAAAGGGAAAGTCGTCGATTTTTTGTCTGAGCGCGTGGACTATGTGGCGCGCTTCAATGGCGGGAATAACGCCGGGCATACCGTGATCAACGAATATGGCACGTTCAAAATTCATCTGGTGCCTTCGGGAATTTTTGCGCGCAACACCGTGGGTTTGATCGGCGGCGGCGTGGTTATTGACCCTGCCGTGCTGATCGAAGAGATCGAACTGCTGAACAAAGCCGGCGTGGGCGTGGACGGGCGTTTCTGGCTCTCGCCGCGTTCGCACCTCATCATGCCATATCACAAAATTCTGGATGGTTTGTACGAAGAAGCCAAAGGTAAAGGCGCCACCGGAACCACCCGCCGCGGCATCGGACCGGTCTTTGCCGATAAGGTCAGCTACAACGGCATCCGCTGGACAGACTTTACAAGCGATGCGTTCGAGTCGCGTTTGCAAGTGCAATTGGAATTGAAGAACAAGATCATCGTGGCGTTGGGCGGAGAGGCGTTGAAGTTCGTAGAAGTGCGCGACACCTATCGCAACTATTACGCAAAGTTGAAACCGTATATTCGCGAGTTGTTCTCGATCGTGCAAGATGGTTTGAAAGCGAACAAACATTTCCTGCTCGAACAAGCCATGGGAACGTTTCTCGATACCGATTGGGGCACCTATCCCTTCGTGACCGCTTCGACAACCATCCCGTCTGCGGCATCGGCTGGACTGGGCATCCCGCCGCGTTACATCACTAACGTGGTCGGTGTGACCAAGGCATATACCACCCGCGTCGGTGGCGGACCGCTGCCCACGGAGATCCACGATGTTCACAGCGCGGAGTATGAGCAGTTCGGTGAAGTCGCTGCCACCACAGGGCGCATCCGCCGTGTGGGCTGGCTGGATTTAGAAATTGTAAGAACAGCTGCTGAGTTGAGTGGTATCACTGAGTTGTGTTTGACAAAGCTCGATACTCTCAGTGGATTGGAAAACCTGCAAGTCTGTGTCGGCTATAAACTGGACGGCAACTCTGTCCGCTACCCAGATGTGGACGCCTACGGCCTGGACAAAGTCGAATGCATCTATCGCACCGTGCCCGGCTGGAAGGAAGATATCAGCAAGGCACGGACGTTTGAGGAACTACCTGTCAATGCACAGAATTATGTGAAGATGATCGAAGAAGCGAGCGGAGTCCCTGTGAAGTGGATTGGCGTCGGACCGCAGAGGGATGCGACGATACGAAGATAAAGGAAAGAAGAAAGAGGAAAGAGAATAAAGACCTGACAGGTTTCCGGAGAACCATGATGATTAAGTGTCTATCTATCTGATAATATTTGATGGACTCACATCATGATAAAACCTGTCAGGTTGATTATGCTGATCTATAGAGATGCGCGATGACATGGAGGCAAATAATGCGCAAGAAGACTAAACAGCTCAGTAATCCGTTTTCAACGGGTGGTGGCGGGGGACATTTTGAAGCACATGTACAGGCATCTTTTGTTGCACTTATGCTAGTTGGTGGAGTTGCACCATGTCTGCCCAATTTACCAATTAGCAAAATCAAGTTACAAGGTAAGTTTGCGGGATATGACACAGACGATCTAATAATTTATGCCGAGAAGCCTGAAAGCAATCAACAAAGCAAAATACTAGGACAAATTAAACACTCTATTAGGATAACGGAAAAGGATAGTATTTTTAGCGATGTTATCCAAGCCGCTTGGAGTGATTTCAACAACAATTAGCTTTTTTCCAAAGAAACCGATGTAATTGTACTCATTACAGGTTTACTAAATGCATCAGACAGTGATGATCTCCGTTTTATTTTAGATGGAGCAAGGCAAGCAGAAAGTGCCGATGAATTCATCAAGAAGGTAGAACTTGTTAACTTTAGTAGCCAAAGTAAACGAAACAAATTATTTGCATTTAGAACAAATCTAGCAAAAGCTAATAATGGTCAAGATGTATCGAACGAAATATTGTTTGACTTTCTAAAGCATTTTCATATTCTCAGTTACGATCTAGACTTAATTACTGGCGTAAATCTCTCTCTGCTATATTCACTACTTGTTCAGTACTCTCAAGACAATGTGTCACTCTTATGGTCTCGTATTGTTGATGAGGTTCAAGCTGCAAATAAAAATGCTGGAACACTTACTCTTGATAGTCTTTCCCCTGATCTAAAAGCTATTTTTACACGAAAGTCTTATGCTGTCATTCCAGATGAATTTTCGAAACATCAATCACTTTCTGATATTCAAAGCTGGGATAAATTGACATATTCATCCGATTTAGCAATAGCTAATTTACTTGGTTCGTGGAATGAACAAAATGAGGCAGATGGAAAAGTAATTGCTCAACTTTCAAACAAAAACTCGAAAACTTGGTTTTCAACTATTGGGGAAATATTGCAACAACCCACAAGTCCGTTAACGCTGAGAAACGGAAGATGGCGAGTGGCTCAAAGGCAAGCCTTATGGGACACACTATGTAACAGAATTTTCGATAATAATTTAGACGAGTTCAAAAATTGTGCTATTGAAGTTCTAACTGAAAGAAATCCAGAGTTCGATTTGCCTATGCAAGACAGATTTGCTGCTTCAATGTATGGAAAGACATCAAAACATTCTATTGAACTCAGGAAAGGAATGGCAGAAACTTTAGCAATTCTCGGCAACAGACCGCACAGCTTAACCAATTGTTCTTTAAATAAAGCAGAGTTTATTGCTATTTCATCGGTTCGAAAAATTCTGGATGATGCTGATTGGGTTTTATGGGGCAGTTTAAATGACTTACTCCCTTTACTCGCCGAAGCTGCTCCCAATGAATTCTTGGATGCAGTAGAACATGCTTTGCAGAAATCTCCATCACCTTTTGATCAACTATTTCCTAGAGAGAGTGCCGGTATTTCAGGCAGAAATTATATAACCAGATTACTTTGGGCTCTAGAAACGCTAGCGTGGGAGGATGAATTTTTAGTTCGTACGACAGTTATTCTTGGGGAACTCACTACACACGACACTCACGAAACAAACTGGGCTAATCGACCATCAAATTCACTGCAAACAATATTTCTGCCATGGTTTCCACAAACCAAAGCATCCTTGGACAAGCGAAAAGTTGCAATTCAAACCCTCATCAAAGAAGTCCCGGATGCTGCTTGGCAACTTCTGCTCAAACTATTACCAAATCAAATTCAATCAACAAGCGGCAGTCACAAACCCATTTGGCGCGATACAATTTCTGACGATTGGGGAAAGAACATCCCGCAAAAGGATTACTGGGATCAAATCTTGTTCTATGCAGATCAGGCTGTCTCAATGGCTAGCAAAAATATCGGCAGACTGATTGAAATAACTGAAAACATTGATAATTTACCCAAACCATCCTTTGAAAAAGTTTTAGATATGTTGCACTCCGAAAGCAATTCAAGTAAATCAGATGTATCTCAATCTCACATGATATTTTGGAAAAAATTTAACAAAGTTTATTGCCAAACATAAACGTTTCCCAAATGCTCAGTGGGCATTGCCTACTGAAATTGTCGCCAGAATCGAAGAAATTACTAAAAGGTTTGCTCCCACAAACCCACTCAATCTACATAGTAGGCTTTTTAGCAATCGTGACTTTGACTTATATGAAGAGGATGATGATTGGGAAAAACAAAGGAAAAATCTGGAAGAAAAACGTAATAAAGCATTAAACGATATTTTGATTTATGGCGGTATAAATTCAATCATTCAATTCGCTGAAATCGTAGAAACCCCCTGGATGGTTGGACATTTTCTGGCTATTCATGGAACATCAAAATTGGATAACTTTCTGCTTCCCAATTTTTTGGTAGAAGAAAACAATAAACTAATCCAATTTACTGGAGGATATGTTTGGAATAGCCATATAACTCGGGGTTTAACATGGGTCGATGAATTAGATAAATCAGCCTGGTCACTCGAGCAAATCAGTCAATTTCTAAAGTTCTTGCCGTTTACTTATGAAACTTGGGAACGCGTGAGCAAATGGCTCGGTAATGCTGAAGAACTATATTGGAGCAAGGCTAATGTAAATCCGTATGAAATTCAATCCAATCTATTATTTGGAATAAATAAGCTGATAAATTTTGGCAGACCTCACGCAGCAATCGACTGTCTAGCTAAAATGCTGCACGATAAACAGCCTTTGGATAAGCCATTAGCAATGAAAGCGCTGCTAAGTGCTGTATCATCAAAAGAATCTCCACATGCTATGGATGTTCACAATATTACTGAAATTATAAAGTCACTACAAAACGACCCTGAAACAAATCCTGACGATCTTTTGCAGGTTGAATGGGCATATCTACCTTTGCTTGATCATTACAATAAGTCAGCTCCTCTCGCCCTAGAAAATCGACTTGCTTCAGATCCATCTTTTTTTTGTGAATTGATACGTCTACTTTATCGCTCCAAAAAGGCGGAAAAATCTAAAACAGAGCCTAGTGAAAGCGAAAAGGCTATTGCCACAAATGCATGGACTCTTCTTCACGAATGGAAAACCTTACCGGGAACTAATTCTGATGGTCAGTTTCTAGAAGAGAAATTCCAAGAATGGTACGAAAAGGTAAAAAACTCCTGCATTGAGTCAGGTCATCTCGAAGTTGCACTTACTCATATTGGGCACATATTGTTTTACTCTCCCCCTGACCCGCAAGGGTTGTGGATTCATTGCACCGTTGCTGATGTTCTGAATTCAAAAGATGGGGAAGATATCCGTACTGGCTTCAGTTCAGAAGCTATAAACTCTCGTGGTATGCATTGGATCGACCCAACAGGAAAACCAGAACGAGAACTTGCAGAGCTTTACAGAAAGAAAGCAGAAGATGCTGAGAATTCCGGTTTTCAACGATTTGCAGTTGCTCTTAGAACTTTGGCAAAAGAGTATGATTTCGAAGCAGAAAGAATAATCGCAGAGCACAAGGACGAGCAAGAATCTGAATAAGATAGTTACTAATTTACCGCCTGTTTCATAAAGGAGCAAAATCATGAACGTAAAGCTGACCAAAGAATTGGATAAACAAACAGGGAACTTCCGCAGTCTCATCATCGACTATTGCCGCTTGGAAAGTGTCGCCGCACAGAACCGCATGATGAAAGAGACCGCGGATTGGGTGGAAAACCTTCTCAAAGAGACAGGATTTGAAACACGGCAAATTGAAACAGCCGGTGCGCCCAACTATGTCTACGGATTCATGAAAGGCAAAAGCGACTTCACGCTCCTGCTCTACAACCATTACGATGTGCAGCCAGAAACGCCCATCGAGTTATGGAACAGCGCGCCGTTCGAAGTCACTGAACGGGACAGCAAACTCTTCGCGCGCGGCATCAGCGACGACAAGTCCGAGTTGATCTCGCGTATCTGCGCCATGCGGGCAATCCTTGCCGCGCAGGGACAACTCCCCATCAATATCAAATGGATCATCGAAGGCGAGGAGGAGATTGGCAGTCCGCATTTTGGGGCGATGACGCGCGAGCACGGAGACCTGCTCAAAGCGGATGGTGCATTATGGGAAGGCGGCGGTTTCAACGAAAAGGGACAGGCGAGTCTGGCGCTCGGTTTCCGCGGCATGTTGTACGTGGAATACAGCGTGGAACTCATGAAAAAGGACGCACACTCCGGTGGCGCTCACTACCTCCCCAGTGCGGCGTGGCGACTGGTCAATGCGCTCGCCACGCTCAAGGATGATAATGGCAAGGTGCTCATCCCCGGCTTTTATGAGCATGTCCGCCAACCAACGGAATCAGAAAAAGAAGCCTTGCGAGATAATGCTGATCCGGAGATGGAAGAGAAGATCATGGAAATGTTCGGCATCGACTCGTTCTTCCAAAACAAACGCGGCTACGATTTGGAAGCGTTGGTTTACGAACCAACCGCCAACATCGCCGGATTCCTTACAGGGTACACTGAAGAAGGTGTGAAAACCGTACTCCCCGCCAAAGCCATGGCGAAAATGGATTTCCGTCTCGTGCCCGAACAAAACCCTGATGACATTTTGCAGAAACTAAGAAGTCATCTTGATGCACATGGATTTAAAGATATCCATGTCAAAAAACTGGGCGGCGCGGAACCGGTTGTCGCTCCACTGGATGGCGTCTTCGCGCAGCGCATCAAAAAGATATGTATTGATTTTGCCGGCAAAGAACCTGAGATCACACCCTTGGTCGGCGGCACGTTGCCACTGCTTGAAGCGATGAAAAAGAATGTCGGGTTGTTGGGCGTTACAACCGCAGGCAATCCCATTTATTATGCTAGCGGCGCACATGCTCCCAATGAACATATCCGTTTGAGCGACATTTCACGAGCGATCCAATTCAACGTATTTCTGCTCACCGAATTGGGTGATCTCTAATCTGTGCACGTAACTCATCCGTATTGATTCCGTTTAAAGGATTGTAGGAAATCTGCCTCAACACGGGCAGATCCAATCAATTTACGGAGGTAGAGATGAACTTTCTAGCATGGATCATCTTTGGCGCACTCGCCGGATGGATCGCAAGTATCATCATGGGGAGAAACAGACAAATGGGCGCCCTCGCCAACATCATCGTTGGCATCATCGGTGCGTTCCTTGGTGGCTGGATAATGACCAGCGTATTCGGCGCTCAGGGTGTGACAGGCTTCAACTTCCCGAGCCTGTTGGTTGCCATCGTGGGCGCAGTTGTTCTGCTCTTGATAGTCGGATTGTTCCGCAGAGCCTGACAATCCAAAAGGAGCCGTGCACTTCGGTGTGCGGCTCTTTTTTTATTTAAGCATGGCGTGATTATAATAGCGCCATGTCCAAACTCATCATCCTCTCCTACAATGCAAACGAATATACCAAACTCATCCAACAAGCGGACTTACTGGATCTGGAGATCGTCACTGACCCCGCAGAATGTGACATTGTCCTCGGTGAGCCCAAGAAGATACAGGAAGCACTTCCGCTTCTTCCTCACCTGAAGTGGGCTCAGTCCATGTATGCGGGAGTTGAGCCTTTAGTAGATCCCGCTCAACGCCGCGACTATATCCTCACCAACGCCCGCGGCGTCTTCGGCGAGTTAATGTCGGAATACGTCTTCGGATACCTGCTCCTGCACGAAAAGAAAATGCTCGACCGCATCCAGTCACAGCAAGAGAAAAAATGGGATCGCACCGAAACCGGCTGGCTGCACGGCAAGACCCTTGGTTTACTGGGTGTTGGTTCCATCGGCGCTCATCTGGCTGGCACCGCCAAACACTTCGGTATGAAAGTCTGGGGCTACACAAAAGAGTCGGAAACAAGTACACAGGTAGACAGGTACTTTCACCCTAACGGTATGGAGTCCGACAGCTTGCTGTCGTTCGCCCAAGGTCTTGATTACCTCGTCATCGTTTTACCTAGAACAACAGATACCAACCAAATCGTAGATGCCAAAGTCCTGAACGCCCTCCCGCCCGAAGCCATCATCGTCAACGTCGGACGCGGCAACGCCATTGACGAACCCGCGCTGGTAGAAGCACTCAATCAAGAAAAGATCGCTGGAGCCGTCCTTGACGTCACCGACAAAGAACCGCTCCCCCACGATCATCCCTTCTGGACAACGCCGAATCTTTTACTCACCTTTCACACATCCGCCATCAGTTATCCCGAAGACATTACCAAGTTATTCATCGAGAACTATAAACTGTATAGCGAAGGCAAAACGCTTAAAGCGTTGGTTGATTTCGAAAAAGGATATTGATAGGTAAACAAGTACACACGTAAACAGGTAATCACGTGTCTACGTGTTTCCGTGTATACCTGTCTACTTACCCAAGGAACCCCATGCCCGTCACACTCACCGACATCCAACAAGCCGCAGAACGCATCAAGCCCTACATCCATCACACGCCCGTCCTCACCAATGAAAGTCTCAACCATAGAGTTGGCGCGCAGGTCTATCTCAAATGTGAGAACCTGCAAAAGGTTGGCGCGTTCAAATTTCGCGGTGCAAGCAACGCTGTATATTCATTGACCAACGAAGAAGCCGCGCACGGAGTTTGCACACACTCATCCGGTAACCACGCGCAAGCACTCGCACTAGCCGCACGAATGCGCGGTATCCCGGCGTACATTGTCATGCCGAACAACGCGCCGCAAGTCAAAAAGGACGCGGTCGCAGGCTACGGCGGGATCATCACCTTCTGCGAACCCACTCTCGAAGCCCGCGAAACAACTCTCGCCAAAGTTGTAGAACAAACCGGTGCGAACATCGTCCACCCCTACAACGACGAACGCGTCATTGCCGGGCAGGGAACAGCCACCCTTGAGCTATTGGAATCCGTGCCTGATCTGGATGTCATCATGACACCCGTCGGCGGCGGCGGACTCTTGAGCGGAACATCCATCGCCGCAAAAGGACTCAAGCCTGGCATCCGAGTCATTGCTGGTGAACCAGAAATGGCAGACGATGCCTATCGCTCTATGCAGGAAGGCAAGATCATTCCATCGGTACATCCCAAAACCATCGCCGATGGCTTGCTCACTTCACTAGGAACACTCACCTTTCCCGTCATCTGTCAAAATGTAGAGCAGGTTGTCACCGTCAGTGAACGGGGCATCATCGAAGCCATGAAATTCATCTGGGAGCGCGCCAAGATCATCATTGAACCATCCTCCGCTGTGCCAGTCGCTGTCCTCTGGGAAAAGAAGATCGATCTCACGGGGTTGAAAGTTGGGGTTATTCTCAGCGGTGGTAATGTCGATCTTAACAAACTTACCTGGCAAGCGTAGTAAACAAGAAAACAAGTAGACAAGTAAACACGTATCGCCTCACGAATTATCGCTCCACGCCCCACGCTCTTTTCATCCTTCATCCTTCTGCCTTCATCCTTTCAGGAGACACACATGCGTCTCACCAACCTCATCACCGCCATTGACCTCCACGCCTGTGGCGAACCGGGACGCGTCATCACCAGTGGAGTTCTGGATGTGCCCGGCAAATCCATGTTTGAGAAGATGAAATACTTCGAGAAGAATCGCGATGATATCCGTCTGCGCATGCTGCGTGAACCGCGTGGATATCCAGCCCTGTGCGCAAACATCATCCTTCAGCCTACTCATCCCGATGCAGATGCTGGTTTTATCATCATGGAACAAGTCGAGTATCCGGCTATGTCTGGGACGAATACCATCTGCGTGGCGACGACCCTGCTCGAGACCGGAATGCTCCCCATGACGGAACCCGTTACCGAGTTCATTCTCGAAGCGCCCGCCGGCTTGGTGGGAATCCGCGCGGAGTGCAGAGATGGCAAGGTCACGCAGGTTACGTTCAAGAATGTTCCAGCGTTTGCGGTACATCTCGATGTCAAAGTGGAAGTCCCAAAGATTGGCACAGCAACGGTCGATGTCGCCTGGGGTGGCATGTTTTACATGATCGCCGACGCCGCGCAATTTGGCTTGCAGCTCACGCCCGACGAAGGCAAGGACATCACGCGCATCACCGAGATGATCAAGACTGCCACCGCTGAACAGTATCCCGTCATGCATCCCGATAACCCCGAGATCACCGGACCGACCATCGGGCAGCTTTCCGCGCCGCCAACCCATCCCAAAGCGCACCGCAAAAATGTCGTCACCGTTTCAACGGGCAAACTCGATTGGGACAAACCATCCACGTGGACAGGCGTGATCGACCGCTCCCCCTGTGGCACCGGCACATGCGCCAAGATGGCAACACTCTACGCGCGCGGTCAACTCGGCTTGAATCAAGATTTCATGCACGAAGGAATTTTGGGAACGCTCTTCACAGGTCGGCTCGTCGAAGAGACGCAGGTCGGTCCGTACAAAGCCGTTGTCCCCACCATCGGCGGCACGGCGTGGATCACCGCCATCAATCAATTTGTCGTTGACCCCAGTGATCCATACCCGAATGGGTTTACGGTTGGAGATATTTGGTAAATAGACCATGGACGATTGACCGTTGACCATAATGGTCGATGGTCTATCGTCCATCATCAAACGGAGTTTCCATGCTCTTCCTCTCCCGCAAAGAAGCTGAACAGTTACTCAACCCGCACGAACTCCTGACCGTGCTCGAAGAAGGTTTCAAAGCCCTCAGCGCCGGTCAACTCAATGTGCCGCCGCGCAATCAAGCCATCGCGCCGAAAGGCATTCTTGTGGGCATGCCCGCCTACATGCCCGAGCAGCACATGTCGGTCAAACTCGTCACGGTCTTTCACGAGAACAAAACCGCCCCCGCGCATCAAGCCACCATCACGTTATTCGACTCTGAGACCGGCACACCCATCGCCTTCATGGACGGCGAACATATCACCGCCATGCGCACCGCCGCAGGCGCGATCCTTTCCGTCAAACATCTCGCACGTAAAGACAGCAAGTCACTAGCCATCATCGGTGCGGGTGTTTTGGGACATGCACATTTAAAAATGATCGAGACTTTGGTCGGCATTGAGCAGATCTGGATCGCTTCGAAGAATTTTGCTCAAGCCCAAGCCTTAGCCGCACGCGACTCTCGCGCCCGAGCGGTTGATTCCATTTAAGAAGCTGTCTCCCACGCGGACATTGTTTGCCTGTGCACATCCTCCGCCGAACCCGTTATCCAAGCAGATTGGATCAACGAGGGAGCGCATGTTTCATCTGTGGGCTATCGTCCACCCGGAGGAGAGTTGCCGCGCGATCTAGTGGAGTCGAGTCACATCTTTGTCGAATCGAAAGTCGCGTTTAACTCTCCGCCCGTGGGATGCTCGGAACTTCAGGGACTCGACCCGGAATCAGGCACTGAGTTGGGAGAAATGCTCTTGAAACGGCGACCAGGTAGACGGTCCGAAGAAGAGACGACGCTCTACAAGTCTATGGGGCACGCTATGGAAGATCTTGTCGCGGCAAATTTGGTGTATCAAAAAGCTGTCGCCGTTAAAGTTGGTGTACAGCTTGAGTTGTAGTTATTTGTCGAAATGAAGGATCGCCAGATTCCCATCGAATGATTTTGCGATCTGTTCGGGGATATTGCCCAGTGTATCGGCAACACGTTTGCGTGAACCAAACCCCGGCAACACGATAAAGCTGCCGACTGCTTCAAATTCCAGTTTCTCAGGATGAAGGTGGTCAGTCAATTCTTCCATGGAAACAGGATGGTCCAGTTGCAGTGACGTAAGTAAGCCTTCCATGACCTGCAAATATCCAGCCTCAGGACGGACGACCAATGGCACGTTTAATGCCCGGGCGATTGCAACATTGGCTTCGAGCATACGCCGCAGCACGATCGGCGGAACCGATTTTTTGGGGATTAGAAAAACAACCTGCTGCACGCTGTTGAGCGGCACAGGAAGCTTTCCCACGATAACAGGCGTGTCAGAACCCCAGATCACTTCATCTAACACAGAACCTAGTACATTCTCTCTTAGAGTCCGTTTGCCGCGCCAACCCATCACAATAATGGATGCATTCTCTTCATGCGACGTGTGAAGAATGCCCTGTGCATGGGTCATTGCCATGCGCGGGATAAGTTCGATCTCGGCATCAGGGTCGTCCAACGTTTCCGTGACGCGCCCGAGCAGTTCCTTATGAGTATTAAGAAGGCGTTCTTTATTCGGACCAGCATCCTGTGCAACACTGACCGCCAGTACCTTTCCGCGGGAAGTATGCGCAAGTAAGCTTGCCAAGACGATGAGCCCCTCCGATGTTTTGGCATCCGCCACCGGAACAAGCACCCGGCTGAAAAGTGGAATATTCTGATCTTCGGTTGTCGCAGTCTGTAAATTCGGTGCAAAGCGCTGAACGATCAACGGAGAGGTGATCGAGGTAAGCAAGATCATCAAAATGGCGGCATTGAAAAGATTCGAGTTCAAACAACCCAGTTTCCAGTCCAATGACCAGCGTGGGGATAGTGACTGCCGCCTGCGCATGAGATAAACCATAGACCGTCCAAAATTCTGAGCGGGTATATTTGTAAATTCGAGCAGTGATCCACGCCGCAATGAATTTGGATACATATGCCACGAGCGTCACGCCCAATGCAATGATCACCGTCTGTGGGCTTTTCAGGAACGTAAGCGGATCGGTGATCAAGCCGCTGTGCAAAAGGAAAAGCGGAATAAAAAATGACTCGCCGATGAAAAGGACATGTCCCGTCACCGGGCTATGACGCGGCAGCATGGAGTTGACAGCCAGCCCGGCAATGAAAGCCCCAACGACTTCATGCACACCGATCAGCTCTGCCGTGAAGGCAGCCACGAACAAGACCACGATCACAAATTGAAACTCAACCGCGCGCCCGCTCAACTTTTGAAAGACAAACTTTCCCAGGCGAGGCAGCCCAAAGATGATCGCGCCTGTGAACAGGATCAAAAGGATAACCAACTGCGCAAAATACCCCACCGTGATCCCAGTTCCCGATGTCGCTCCCAGCACCACCGCGAGAACGATGAAAGCAGCAATATCGGTCAAGACAGTGGCACCAGCCGTCACTGCCACCGCTTCATTACGCGTAACACCCAGCTTGGTCAATATGGGAAAAGCGATCAACGTGTGTGATGCAAAGGCGGAGCCCAAGAGGATAATACCCAGCCAGTCCAACCCGAGCAGGTATCCCAACCCCATGCCCATGATCTGCGGGATAATGAATGTGATTACACCAAAGATCAGTGCCCGCGCACGTACCCTCATGAACTGGTTGATATCCACTTCGAGACCAGCACTGAACATCAGATACACCAGTCCGATCGTGGACAGGAACTGAATGCGATCACTATCTTCGATCAGCCCAAAGCCATGCGGACCGATCAACATGCCGCCGATGATGATGCCCACAATACCGGGTAGTCTCAGCCACTCGGAAAGCAAAGGCGTGATGAGAATAATGGTCATCACCAGCAGGAAAAAACCAACTGGCTTATCAAGCAACTCAAACACAAGAAACTCCTACCATTAGAATAAAACTACTTCTACAGTCTCGCCTGCACTCAAGCCTGTGGCATCGGGGTGAATACGGAGGAGACCATCGGCAGATGCCAGAGTAAAGATGAGGTTGGATTTCCCGAAGATAGGATCGGCATCATAATTTACGACACCTGCACTTGCGCCAGGTGCAAGTGTTTTCGATTTGCGATTTACGATTAGCCTGACGGGAATCCAATCTTCACGCCCTGCCTGTGATGGTAAATTGACAGTAAGTGTTGCTTGAACGGTCGCTTTTGGTTTGGCGCTCTCGCCAAGTAGTTTTTCAATGACAGGCACGACAAATAAATATCCATTCACCAACGCGCTAACCGGGTTGCCAGGCAGACCGATCACCGCTTTGCCATTGCAGACTCCGAGAATAGTTGGTTTGCCGGGACGGGTGTTGATGCCGTGGACCAAGACTCCCGGCTCACCCAGCGAACGGATGACTTCCGCGGTCATATCGCGCGTGGAGGCGGAAGATCCTGCGGTGATAATGACCACGTCACATTCGGAAAGGGCTTGTGCCGCCGCGTCTTTCAACGCCTGAAATTGGTCGCTGATGATGCCATAGCGTTTTGCCACGCCCCCGCTTTTTTCGACGAGCGCCCCTAGCGTGAACGAATTGATATCACGCACTTGCCCTGGACGCGGAGTTTGACTCGGTTCGATCACTTCATCGCCGGTGGAGATCAAACCTACGCTCACCCTCTTGGCTACACGTAGCGCTGTAATACCCAATGCCATCAAACCACCAATCTCTGCGGGGCGGATGAGTGTCCCTTTGGGGAGGACAAGTTGTCCCTGCGCAACATCTTCGCCGATGCGGATGACGTTCTCTCTGGTAGCGACGGCACGGAAGATTTCGATTTCGGTTTGTGTAGGGGCGGAGCGATGCTCCGCCCCTACGATGGTCTGTGTGTATTCCAACATCACGACCGCATCTGCCCCATTGGGCAACATGCCTCCAGTGTGGATCAAGGCACATTGACTAGCACCAATCTCAAATTCGGGCGCATCGCCCATGGGGACCTCGCCGATGAGAGTAAGATAGGCTGGCAGGGAATCAGATGCGCCGTGCGTGTCACCCGCGCGGACGGCGTATCCGTCTACGGTGGTGCGTTGGAAATCAGGTAGAGGCTGAGATGCAAGGATGTCTTCGGCGAGTATACGATTCAAGGCAGAGGGAACATCAATCGATTCGGAATCAATTTTCGGCGTAGAAAGATGCGAGAGCAAGAGGTTGCGCGCGTCGTCGGGTGGAAGAAGAGTCAGGAATTCGGGCATGGGAGGCGAGTCAAAGGTCGAAGGTCGAACGTCTAGCGGAGCCAGAAAGTCATGGTAATGAAGTAGGCGGTGAGCCCGAAGACGGCGAGGGCGGTAGCAGTGAGGAGAGTCCAGTTGACGGGTGCGCCGAGGGCAATGTTGCGCAGTTGGTAGAATTGGAAGAGGGCGAAGGGAAGTGTGAGGAAGGCGGGCCAGATCAACGAGAAGGATATGCCAAATGTGGGCGAGAGTGCCAGGAAGATGTACGCAAAGATGAGGAAGATGTTGTGAAGCGGTACAACGCGTTCCCAACCGAGACGCGTGAGAAATGTGACACGTCCATGTTTTTGGTCGTCAGCGAAGGTGGGAAAATTCATAGCAATGAAATAAGCGAAGCCGAGGAAGGTCAACGGAATGGACAGAGTGAGAAAGCGATGCGTTTCACCAGTTTGCAAAACGAATGCTAGCGAAGGGATAACGTAAGCGATATGTGCAGCAAGGATGAATTCACCAAAGCCACGATTGACAAAGCGGAACGGCGGGATGGAGTAGGCAAGAATGAATAGAAGTGAAACCAGCAAGAAAAGGAATGTCTGGGGGGAAAGCGGCGAGAGTTGATTGAGCAGATATGCAATGAGAGCCACGGCGGCAAGGGCAGCGACCGAAACATAGAGAGCATTGTTGCGCAGGGTTTGACGGTCTTTGCGCGTTTCATTTTCTTGAAGCGGTTCTACGTCGAGGCGGAAGACTTCGGAGAGCAGGTTCATACTTGCTTGTGCAAAAAGGGCTCCAACAAGTCCCAGCCAGAATGCATCCGGTTGGAGGGTTTTGCCCAGATAATCAGCGATACTCGCGCCAAGAAAGTATGTCAGCGCGGCGAGGAGGAGATTGATAGGACGGGTGAGGCGGAGAAGATTTCTCAATTTTAGATTTCCGATTTTGGATTTACGATTGAGGAACAACGAAATGGTAACACAAAGAAAGCTTGAGTTTTCTTTGAAATGTGTTAATACTTTTTGATGTTTCTATCGATCCGCCAGTAATTCATGATTAGCTGATCTGGTTTAAATATTCTTCCAATCGCTCGACCGCTTCTGGGAGATTCTTGCGTCCCAGCCCAAGGCGGAAGTGGTTGTGCGAATCATCGTACATGGTACCGGGCAGGAGCAAAACGCCTGCTTTCCTGACAAGGTCATCGCAGAAACCTTCCACGTTTCCTTTGATGAGACGGGGGAAACCCATTGATCCAGCGGTGGGACGATTCCAGGTGAAGAGTGAAGGGTGACGCATGAAGAGATCGTCGATGACCGTGAGGTTGTGTTTGATGATATTCAAATTGCGTTCGGCGAGTTTTTGGCGGTTGTGCATGGCAACTTCGGCAAGGAATTCACTGGGAGCAGAGTTGCAGATGGTGGTGTAATCCTTGAGGGATGCCATCTTTTCGTAAACCTTGCGGTTCTTGGTGGCGATCCAGCCAATGCGCAGACCGGCGAGTCCGTAGGTCTTGGAGGTGACTCCCAATGACACGGCATGTTCACCGTAATCACAGCCAGCAGGCAAACGCATGGATGGGTCGTATTCCGATTCGCGGTAGACCTCATCACAGAAGAGAAGCAAGCCCTGGTCTTGTGCGTATTTATGGAGAGCATCATAGTCCGTGCGGGACATGAGGTAGCCGGTCGGGTTGTGCGGCGTGTTGATGACGATGGCTTTGGTGTTCGTCCGCATCAGGTGACGGAGTTCGTCGAGGTCGAGCGCCCAGTTATTCTCTTCGCGCGCCCGCCATGGACTGACGTCACAGCCGAGGCTTTTTGCTACATCACGCAGGGATTGATAACAGGGCGTATGAACAATGATGTGATCATTTTCTTTCAGGGCGGCATGCATGAACAGGAAGATGGCTTCCTCCGCTCCGGTGTGGACGAGGATGTCTTCGGGCTGGATGGTTTCGTAGGGTTTGCAAATTTCATTTCGAAGCGCGGGGCTTCCCTGCGATTCGGTGTATCCCAGCCAGACGTTTTGAAACTTCTCTGCCGCGCCGGGTTCGAGGGCAAGCAAATCCGCGATGGACATGGCTTCACAATCAGAGGAACAAAGCAGGAATTCGGTATTGAATTCGTATTTGGCAAAGTAGCGTTCGAGTTTGAATGGGGGGAGATTCATAGGGAGTAGTATACAGGTAAACAGGTACACAAGTAAACACGTATGCAGGTATTGACCTATGTACGTGTTTACTTGTTTCCTTGTCTACTTCAAAACCTTCCTCATATCACGATAATGAGTCTGATTGTGGATATATAACATCTTGATCATCTCGCGGATGGAGGTCATACCGAGAAAAGGATGTTTGCCTTGTTTTTCAAGGTCGAGATCGGAAAGCGAGAGTGTCCACGCGATGGAGTTCTCGCGGGTTTCCTTGTATTGTTCCAGAAGTTGCTGCGGTGATAAGTCTTTCGTCTTTTGTTGTTGTGAGGCGTTGTACCGGTCAATAGAGAAGTCATCGGGAGAGCCTGCTCCGCCTAGGCGGATCTGCTCGAACAGTTTGACCAGTCCGCGTTCGGAGGTAACGAAATGAGCCAGCACGTTGCGGATCGTCCACGTTTCTCCCTCAGTGTAGACTTCACTTTGCCATTGATCATCGGTCAAACCGGCGAAAATAGCGGCGAATTTATCACCTTCCACTCTCAATTTTTCTGCCAATTCGTTGATCTCGGACATAAGAACCTCCTGATCTATTCCGTTGGTCGAGTAGCTGCGAAGCAGCGTACCGAGACCTATTGTTTTCAATCAAACAATAAATAACTTGAGCATGGCTTTTGCGCTTCGACTACGCTATCGCTCCGCTCAGCGCGAACTATAACTATATAAGAGAATAACCCCCATCGACGACAATCGTTTGCCCAGTGATGTATTCGTTTTGTAACAAAAATTCAAGCGCAGATGTGACTTCTTCGGTTCCGGCGGGACGTTTGAGCGGAATCCGATTGATGAGGCGCTGCCACTCTTCGTCGGTGACAATGTCTGATTGCAACACAAAGCCGGGGGCGATGGCGTTGACGCGGATCCGCGGGGCGAGGGCGCGGGCGAGGATCTTTGTCAACGATTCGAGCGCGGCTTTGCTGACCGTGTAGGATGGGTAACGGCTCCATGCCTTTTGCGCGCCGACATCCGTGATATTGACGATAAGCCCGCCTTCGGTCATTATTTCTGAAGCTCGTTGGGAAAGCAAAAACGGCGCACGCAAATTTAGATCCAGTGTTGCATCCCAGTTTTCAAGAGATAAATCATTCACTGTCCCGTTTGGCATCATTGCAGCACAGTTAACAAGAACACCTAGTGGCTCAAATATGGTGTTCATCAAAATACGAATATGCTCAGGTTCCCTGAGGTCCATCTGAGACAGGTAAACTCGCCGACCAATGGATTCAATCTCAGCACGAGTCTGATACGCTTCTTCTTCTGACGAATAGTAATGAAGAAAGATGTCGAATCCATGCCGGGCAAGAGTCAGGGCGAAGGATTTTCCAAGTCGGTGTGCTGCGCCAGTGACAAGAGCGAGGGGAGACATGGGGAAATTGTATCAGGTACACAAGAAAACAAGTAGACAGGGAATCAAAAAAGACACGTAAACGATTTATTGTCTACGTGTCTACATGTATATCTATTTACATCTTTACTTCCGGAAATAATTCGAAATGAAGAACCAGATATTTGCAGGACGTTCCGCAAGACGGCGCATGAAGTAGGGATACCAGTGCGTTCCGAACGGAACGTACACGCGCACAGGATAACCCTCCTTCACCAGTCTTTCCTGCAACTCGCGGCGGATGCCGTAGAGCATTTGGAACTCAATACCCTTCTTCGGCAGACCAACCTTCTCAACATACTGCTTGGCAAAGGCGATGCGCTTTTCGTCGTGCGATGCAATGGCAGGGATCGGCGGCACACGTCCGTCATCACTGACCGTGTTGTTCTCGAGTTTGAGATTGGCATCGATCATGATCTTGGTCAGCAGGTCGTAGTTTGCGTCAACATCGGCTTTCTTTGGGTAGGCTTTGTCAGCGGGTTCCTTATAGGCGCCTTTGACCAGACGGAAACGTGTATTGGTTTCGAGTAGTTTCTTTACATCGGCTTCGGCGCGGTAAAGATACGACTGCACTGCCATACCCATTGTGCGCGTGGTGAAACCGCGTTCGAGCATGGCATTGTAGATCGAGATGGTCATGTCAGTATAGGGTGTATCTTCAATATCGATACGCACGAAGTTGTTGTGCTGGCGCGCCAGATCCAAAATGCGGACCAGATTTTGCTGGCAGGTTTCCTCATCCAGACCCATACCGATCTGCGTGAGTTTGATCGAAACGTTTGCACGAACCCCGGCTTTATCGATCTCATTTAGAACTGTCAGAATATCTTGCGTAGATTTATCAGCTTCTTCCGCTGTGGAAGTGTGTTCCCCCAAATGGTCAAGTGTTGCGTTGATCCCTTTTGCGTTCAATTCGCGGATCGCGCGAATGGCATCTTCGATACGCTCTCCTGCAACGAAGCGGGACGCCGCCTTCCATGCAAACCCCCAGCTTGTGATCAATTTCTGCGCCCAGGCAGCCTTGGAGAGGTAGATGAAAAAGGAGCGGAGCATGTTCCCATCCTTAGAGTGGATTTGACCCTAAGGGTTCCAGGAACCTTTAGGGTCGTGTATTTCAAATTTATTCTAGCACAAAGCCAAATGTGAGTGTGTTATACTTTTTTGCGATATTTGTCATATTTTCGGAGGTTTCGTGAGGAATTGGCGCTCCATTCCTATTCTGCGGGGTATTTCCATTGCAATCCTGGCTATCGCCGTTGTGTTGGCGATTATTTCACTGATCGGTTTCAGCCGTCAGCGAAATAACTATCCGCTCGGCATGAAGATCGGCGGTGTATCCGTCGGCGGCGTGGACCCCCAGATCGCATCCCAGCGTGTGCTGCAGGTGTATTCCTCCCCTATTGAAGTGCAGTATGGCGATGCGCGCATCCAGATCGATCCTACTGTGATCGGCTTTGAACTGGATTTGGAAAGCATGATCGCTGCCGCAGACTTGGAACGGACCGGCGGCTCTTTCTGGGCTGGTTTCTGGAACTACATCTGGAACCGTGAGCCAACCGCAGTTGAGATCCCGTTAAGCGCCACGATAGCCGAAGACCGTTTAATAAACTATCTCCAAAATGAAGTTGCTCCGCGCTACGACGAACCACCCACCCCCCCACAACCCGTCCCCGGCGGCACTGACTGGATCCCCGGCAAGCCCGGTAAAGTACTGGATATCGAACGCGCTGTCCGCTTGATCGAAGACACGTTGCGTTCTCCTTCGAATCGCGTTGTGGTGCTTTCCTTCCAACGCAGTTCAGCAGGACGCCCAACCATCGATACACTGAAGATCCAGTTACAGCAAAATATCACCAAAGCCGAGTTCGATGGTGTGATCGGCTTGTATATGCTCGATCTCCAAAATGGACAGGAAGTCCACTTTGCGATGAATCAGGGGGAGGAAATTCCGGTCAATCCCGATGTAGCGTTCACTGCATCCAGCACGGTCAAGATCCCTATCATGGTCTCCTATTTCATCAAATACGGGAATGCCGGGCTCGATGATCAATCCAATACCCTGTTGATGGACATGATCCGCAAATCGGAAAATCCGCCTGCAGACCGCTTGATGGAACGCCTGGACCCGTTCCGTGGTCCACTGGTGGTAACAGAGGACATGAGAAAGATCGGGCTGGAGAACACCTTCATCGCGGGTTTTTTCTGCAGCCCATCCTCGCCATGTCCGCTGTTGCAGCAGATCAGTACTCCTGCCAACTCCCGCGCCGATGTAACCGCCGACCCCGATGTTTTAACCAAACTACCACATCTGATGCCGGCATGCTGCTGGCAGATATCTACCAGTGCGCCACAGATGGCGGCGGCGCTTTGATCGCAGCCTTCCCCGATAAAATAACAAAGGAAATCTGCCAGCACATGATAGATTACCTGGCATCTGACAAGATCGGAGTATTGATCGAGGCAGGCACTCCCGAAGGGACACAGGTGGCTCACAAGCACGGTTGGATCAGCGATCCGGCAACGCTCGTGATCAAGAATATCAGCGATTCCGCCATCGTCTACACGCCGGGAGGAAATTACGTGCTGGTGATCTACGCGTATCACCCTGTGCAAACTGTTTGGGAACCCGTCTCCGGGCTGTTCGCCCAATTATCACAGACGGTTTACAATTTCTATAACCTGCCCACTTCGCAGTAGAGTTCGTATATAATGACAGCATGAGCGCGGCACTGGGTTTGTATCGTCTTCAACAGGTGGATAGCCAGATCGACCAGATTCAGGCTCGCCTGAAAACGATTCAGGAATTGCTGGAAAACGATCTTGAACTAAAAGCAGCAACCTGGCGCTTTGAAAATTCTGATAAAAGTCACAAGGATGCCGAACGTGCTCTCAAAACGGCAGAGGCAGAAGTCCAAAAACAGCGCGTTAAGATCGAGCAGACCGAAGCCAGCTTGTATGGCGGACGTGTTCATAACCCTAAAGAATTACAAGACCTGCAAAAAGATGTCGTCTCACTAAAGAAACATCTTGAGACATTGGAAGAACGCGAACTTGAAGCGATGGTCACCCTGGAAAGCACTGAAAAGGAACTACATAGCGCAACGGGTGAGCTCGAACGCGTGAAATCCAGCCGTGGCGATCAAAGCCGCGACCTGACCCTGGAGATTGAAGTGCTGCGCAAAGACCGCGAGCGGCTTGATTCGGAACGCAAAGCTATCATGGGGAATCTGGAAAGCAAAACGGTCGGTATCTATGATCAACTACGTCAAACGCGACGCGGTATCGCAGTCACAACTCTTAGTGATAGTTCCTGTGCGGCGTGTGGCACAACCTTGACCGCCTCACAGCAACAAAATGCCCGTTCCGCCAGTCAACTATTCTATTGTCCTACCTGCAGTCGAATTCTCTATGCCACCAATTGATTATCATATTTACCCGTTCTCCTTCGTTGTAGGTTTCCTCTCCGGCATCTTGGTGTACTTCTTGATCGGGAAAGTACAACCATTGCTCAAGCAGATCCGCGAGAGCATGAAGGAGCAGCGTGAAGCGGCACAGGTCCGCCGCACAAGCGGCTTGGAGGACAATCACCGCCGCATTACCCTACGCCGGGCACAGGCGATGCATCTCGCGGCTCCCTTATTTGCTCTGGATGAAATACTGCAAGAACCGCGCTTGCTGGCTCCCCCTCCACGAGTAGAACCTGGAGTCGTTGGCATTCAGGAAGATGTCATATCACAGACCCTCCCCTATATGCCTGCCTGGCCCGAACTCGCAGCGATCTACCAGGCGCCCACTCTCAGCCTGACCGACGCCGTGGCTGGTGGAACGAACCTCGTCATCGTTGGTGCGGCAGGAACGGGAAAAACCGTCGCTTTGGCTCATCTTGCTTCGCTGGCTGCCAATAGGAAGGTCCGGTTGGAAGCGAGTGCTGAGATGAACGCGGTACCCTATCTGTATCATGTCGCCAATCTCCAGCTTTCACAGGATCCATCCAAAGATCCCATTAACGTTGTTGTCAATGCGGCTTCAGAACATGCTCCCATGTTCGATCTCGGTCGCCTGCCAGGGTTCATCCAGCAAACCTTCAAGAACGGTCAAGCCCTGTTGTTGATCGATGGATTCGATGAACTCGACCCGCAAGGGCAACAAGATGTTGTCAATTGGTTCAAATCATTATTGAAAGAATATCCCAAAGCCAGGATCGTCACCACAGGCTGTGTCGGTCAGCTCAATGGATTAGTTAGTCTTGGGTTTAATCCGCTTGCTATTGCAGCTTGGGATAGCCGCCGCCACACTCAATTCATTCAGCAATGGGGAGACATCTGGTCACAGACGATCGCAACAGAGACTCAGCCACAACCCGGAACTGTTCATGTGGACCCGATGCTGCTGAACTCCTGGTTGATGGTGGATAACACGGGTCTGACTCCCTTCGAGCTGACTCTGAAAGTCTGGGGCGCATACGCCGGTGACAGCTTGGGTCCGCGCGTATTGGATGCCATTGCCACTCATGTCCGGCGCGTGGCTCCAAGTGGGACTCCGGTAGCAGCGCTGGAATTGCTGGCAATGCAGGTAGTGCTCACGGCGCAACCAATCTTCGATCCACGTAAAGCGCGTGCCTGGGTGAAACAATACGATATTGTGGAAGATAAGCCCATCGAAAGCGCAGATGCTGTCTCCGATGAAGATGGCAGCCAGCCTGCGATGACCGAATCGCAAAAGATCCGTATCAAAAAATCGAAGGCAAAAGAAGCGGTTCCCACTTTTGGCTTGTTGAGCAAGATGGTCGAAACCGGATTGTTGATTTCATATCCAAATGAAAAGATGCGTTTCCTGCATCCTGTTTTGAGCGGGTATCTTGCCGGTCAGGCAATTGGTGATAACGACGCCGATACAACGTTACTAGCTCAACCAGATTGGGATGGCAAAACTCTATCATTGCGCTATCTCGCCGCGCGCGGAGATATCTCGGCTGTGGCAGATATTATGTTAAAAGATTCAGACCTTCCTCTTCATGCACAGGTCTTCGCAGTAGCGCGCTGGCTACGAGATGCTCCCAAGGAAGCGCCATGGCGTGCCAAGGTATTCCAAAGTTTATTGACCATTCTACAAGCAGAAGGTCAACCTCTCGCTTTGCGCAGTCATGCTATGGCAGCCTTTGTGACCAGCGGCGATCCCGGTGCGACAAAACTCTTCCGCCAACTGCTAGGCAGCAGGTCATTTGATCTTCTTCCGCTGGCTGCGTTGGGCAGCGGGGCATTGAAAGATACGAAAGCTGTCGATGCCCTCGAAGAAGTAATGCGCGGCACGATCGGGTCTGTGAAACGGGCTGTCTGTCTGGCATTGGTTGCCATTGGCACTGAAAAAGCACTCGAGTCGGTGGCACGTGCTCTCCTACAAGGAGACGAAGAACTGCGCCGCGCTGCCGCCGAAGCTATGGCAAATGACCCAGTCGAAGGGTATGCCATGCTCAAAGAGGGTGCTACGTTGGCTGATATCATGCTGCGCCGTGCCGTTGTGCATGGTTTGGCACATGTCAAACAACCCTGGGCAATCGAGATCCTGCAAAAGATGCAAGTGGAAGATGAGCAATGGGCAGTGCGCAACCTGGCATCACAGTATCTTGAACAACTGGCGATCATCGATCCGCGTGTGCCGCGCAAATTGCCAGTTCCTTCTGAATCTGCCTGGTTGATCGAGTTCGCGGGCAAACAGGGTGTTGGCATTCCGAAAGGCGGAGCTGGTACCGATGTTCTGCTAACTGCCTTCAAGAACGGCGATACAGAACAACGCCTTGCCGCGTTGCCTTATCTCAAGCGTGTGGCGAATGAAGGGATTCTTGGGGCGCTGTATAACGCTATGTATGGAGAAGACCCCGAGATCCGTGAAGCTGCATTTTATGCAGTAGAAGAAATTGGCGCAAACGGACTGCGATTACCTCACCCCAATCAATTTGGCTTGGGCTAACAACATCATTGCACAAAGCGCCCTAGTTATTTTTGGAAGATACAATAAAAAAGTCGTAGAGGTCTTATAAATTTTTCTTTTGACTCTGTTCAGGGCTAAGTCCCAAACAAAGCCAAAAAGCCAGGAGCAATGCAATGGACATGGACAAAAAGCCACTTTTAATGACGATCGCCGTACTTGGTGGCACAGGTAAGGAAGGTAAAGGACTCGCCTATCGCTGGGCAAAAGCGGGATATCGTGTATTGATCGGTTCGCGTTCCTCTGAAAAAGCTGTTACGGCCGCATCGGACCTTATGGGGCGCTTGGATGGTTCAACCTCTATCGTTGGCATGGACAATCATGAAGCTGCCCAACAGGCAAACATCGTTGTGCTCACCGTTCCGTATGCGGCACACCGTGAAACGTTGGAAAGCGTCAAAGATGTGTTGAAAGGGAAAATCCTTGTTGATGTCACCGCGCCTCTGGTACCGCCAAAAGTGACCAAAGTACAAATGCCGCCTGCTGGTTCTGCCGCTCAGGAAGCCAAAGAGATCGTCGGTGAAGATGTGGAAGTGGTCGCTGCGTTCCAGAGCATTTCCCACGAGCATTTACTCGGTGATGAAGATATCGATTGTGATGTACTTGTCACCGGCTCCAGTAAAGCCGCCCGCGCTGAAGCACTGACCCTCGTCGAAGCCGCCGGGCTGATCGGCTGGGACGCAGGTCCCATCGAGAACTCCGTTGTCATTGAAGGTTTGACCAGCGTGTTGATCAACATTAACAAACAGTACGGCTCCACTCATGCAGGGATCAAAATTACGGGAGCATCAAAGAAAAGTAATTCGTAATTGATAAGTAATTGCCATTTACCAACACCATTATGCCCTATGACCCTCACCCTCACATCTCTCCAACAAATTCCTCTTATCCGCCGGGACGACAACCTGGCGGATATTATTGTCACTTCCCTGCGTGAGACGAACATTGAACTGCAAGATAACGATATTCTCGTCGTGGCGCAGAAGATCGTCAGCAAAGCGGAGGGACGTACTGTCAACTTAGCGACAGTTACGCCCTCTCAACGCGCCATCGAACTCGCCCAACAAACTGAGAAAGATCCTCGCGTGGTGGAATTGATGCTGCAAGAAAGCAATGAAGTTGTCCGCACACGCGTGGGAACGATCGTCGTCGAGCACCGGCTGGGATTTATCTGCGCTAATGCAGGCATCGATCACTCTAACGTGGCAGGGATGGGAAACTCCGCGGAAGAGTGGGTGCTCCTTCTTCCAATGGAACCAGACCGATCGGCAGAAAAGATGCGCAGCGACATCCGCGTGAAAACAGGAAAGAACGTCGGCGTACTCATCATCGATTCTCATGGACGCGCCTGGCGCAACGGAACGGTCGGAGTCACTATCGGTATCGCTGGTCTGCCGGGATTAGTCGATCTGCGTGGCAAACCAGATCTGTTCGATTTCACATTGCGCGTCACACAAGTGGGTGCCGCCGATGAACTTGCCGCCGCCGCATCGCTCGTGATGGGACAAGCCGCCGAAGGAACACCCGTCGTCCACGTGCGCGGGTTTCCCTATGAACTGCGCGAAGCAAGCCTCAACGAATTGCTCCGCCCCAAAGACCAAGATCTCTTCCGCTAACCTGAAAATTGAAACATGGAACTTGATACTTTATTTTGGCAACAATGGATAGATTTGCTCCAAACCAATGCCATTATTCTTGACCGCCCCAAAGGCACGCGGCATCCGCGTTATCCGGAAGCAATTTACCCGCTTGATTACGGGTATATCGAAAGCACATCCGCCAGCGACGGTGGCGGCATCGACGTGTGGTCGGGTTCGCTTGGTACAAAAATGCTAACGGGAATCTTATGCACGTTTGATACCATTAAACATGACGCAGAGATAAAACTGCTGATCGGATGCACAATGGACGACCTCACGGTCATCCGGGATTTTCACAAAAAGATGCGCACCCTCTTCATTCCGAACCCACTGAGCCAGCAATGACCTTTCCATCGGACTACCTCGATCTGCTCGACGAAAAAACGAAAGCCCTGCTTTATCTGGCAACCACCATGCCCGACGGTTCACCGCAAGTGACACCCGTCTGGTTCGACACGGATGGCGAGTACATTCGCGTCAACACCAACGAAGGACGCGTCAAAGACCGCAATATGAAAGCACGTCCGCAGGTTGCCATGGTCATCCAAGATCCCAACGATCCTTACCGTTATCTAGGTATACGCGGCGAAGTTGTAAGTCATACAACAGAAGGCGCTGATGAGCATATTAACAAACTCTCGATCCAGTACGACAACAAACCTTGGAAATATCGCACCGAACAACGACGGATCATTTACAGAATTAGACCAACCCATTTCGACCCGCACGACTGACCTGCACAACTTTTTACGGACTCGACGTTCGATCCGGCGCTTCAAACCGGACCCGGTGCCTGATTCCGTTATTCAAAACATCCTCACCACCGCTACCTTCGCCCCCTCCGCGCACAACCGCCAACCGTGGAGATTTTGTGTAGTGACCGATCCTTCCGTCAAACAGAATCTCGCCAACGCCATGGCAGTGGATTTCGAACGCGACCTCGCGCGCGATAGTCTCTCCTCCGAAAAAATCCAAGCTCAGATCAAACGATCCAAAGACCGCATCACCTCCGCGCCGGTTGCTATCCTGCTCTGCCTTGACATGAGCGAAATGGACTCCTACCCCGACGAGAAACGCCAATCCGCCGAGCGGACAATGGCAACCCAATCCGTTGCCGCGGCAGGATTGCAGCTCCTACTCGCCGTCCACGCTGAAGGATTGGGTGGCGTCTGGGCATGTTGGCCCCTTTTTGCGCAGGAAGTTATTTTGAATACTTTGAATTTGCCAAAAACATGGGAACCACAGGCAATGTTCTTTATTGGATATCCAGTTGAAATCCCTGAAGTGAGAGAAAGAAAACCTCTTAATGAAATCATCTATTATGCCGATACCAAAATCCCGAAGGGATGAAATGATTATAGAAATGAATTCAACCGCATTCTCAATCCCGCGGGGATGTCAGTATCTATGTCACTCCTTTGGAGTTCATAATCAACACAACATTGGTTCTACAAAAATATCACCCCTGCGGGGTTTATATCTATGAAAATCGTTGCGCTTGCAGGCGGCGTGGGTGGCGCAAAACTCGCCCATGGACTCGCCCAGATCCTTTCACCCGATGAACTCACCATCATCGTCAACACCGGCGATGACTTTGAGCATTATGGCTTATCTATTTCTCCCGATCTGGATACGGTCTGTTATACGTTAGCCGGGTTAGCAAATCCCGATACGGGCTGGGGACGTGTGAACGAGACGTGGAATGTCATTCAAAACGCGTCCCGACTGGGAGGTCCCGGCTGGTTCAATTTAGGGGATCAGGATCTCGGTACACATCTCGAACGGACAAGGAGGCTGCGCGAAGGACAAACTCTTGCTCAAATTACTAAAGAATTTTGCCAGGCATGGGGTGTGGAGTATACTGTTCTGCCCATGTCTGATCAGCCGGTGCATACTATCGTTGAAACGGACGAAGGTGACCTGGCATTTCAGGAATATTTCGTACATCGACGTTGCGAGCCGCGCGTGAAAGGCTTCCGCTTTGATGGGCTTGATAGTGCGGAACCAGCTCCGGGTGCGTGTGAGGCGATCCAATCTGCGGAGGCGGTGGTGATTTGCCCGTCGAATCCGTGGGTGAGCGTAGATCCAATCTTGAAGGTGTTATCCCGCGCTTCGTCTCCGCTCCGCTCCGCTCCGCGCGAAGTGATAGCTATTTCTCCCATCATCGGAGGTCAAACCGTGAAAGGTCCTGCGGCGAAGATGTACAGTGAACTGGGAATCGATCCCTCGGCATTTGCAGTTGCCAATCATTATCGCAAATTGGCGACCAGTTTTGTGCTGGATAAGATCGATGCACAGCTTGACGAATCTGTGAGGGCACTCAATATGCAGACTCTTGTAACCAATACCCTGATGAAAAGTCATGATGATAGAAAACAACTCGCAGGTGATGTACTCAACTTTATTGGAGTGAATGTATGACACTTTGGGCGATAGTCCCTGTAAAACCGTTACGACGCGGCAAATCGCGTCTAGCTGGAAAGCTAACGGAAGATGAACGGGCGGAACTGAATCAATCCTTGCTTCAACATACGATCGAAACCCTCACCGATCTAAAAGAGATCGAGCAGGTTCTTGTGGTCAGCCGTGACCCTCATGCATTGACGGTGGCGCGCAATCATGGAGCTCGCACCGTGCTGGAAGATGGTCAGCCGCATTTGAACACAGCTCTCAAACGCGCTACGGTTGTGGCTCAGGTCTATGCCACGCGCGGTGTGTTGGTCTTGCCCGCCGACTTACCATTGATCTCGCCGCAGGATATCCGCGAATTGATCGATCGCGCAATCGACCCGCCGGTAGTGGTCATTGCTCCGGATAGGCATCACACAGGAACGAATGCGCTGCTCATCTCCCCTTCGGGTTTGATCGAATACGATTTCGGGGAAGATTTTTCGAACGGCATTGTGAGCAGGTGCGGCAGGCAGGTGCACGACTGGAGATCGTTGACATCCCAACCTTAGGGTTAGATCTCGATCTGCCGGAAGATCTCGAACTCATCCGTGAATTTGAACTCAGTAAAATCGCAAGATAACCAACTACGGCTTTGAAAAAAACTCTCCAGCGTAAAACGTGCTGGAGAGTTTTTTATTCACGATTACATACGCCGCAGCGCATATATGACACCTTGCGAATTTGTATGACATATCACGCTTGATTACGGATTTATTGCACTGATAGCCTTCCTTATGGTTGTTATACAATAAATCAACGATCTAAAAAACACGGAAAATCCAACGATTTTTCTAAAACGAGGTGCTTCATGGAAAAGAATGGCAAGGTAAGTACCCAGATCATGACCAGACAACAACTCCACACCGAGTTGCTCCGCTGCGAATACTGCGAAGAGAAACCCTGCAAGGAAGCTTGTCCGGTCAATTGTTCCCCCTTTGACTTCATCATGGCGGCGCGTGTGGGAAATCCGTCGGATATCAAACGCGCTGCAGCAGAAATTATGCACAGCAATCCGCTCGGGGGCGTGTGCGGCTTAGTCTGCCCGGATCGTTTCTGCATGGCAGCTTGTTCCCGCAAGAACTTCGACGGCTCTATCAACATCCCAAAAGTGCAGGCAACCCTTGTGGAGACTGCAAAACGCCTCGGCGGGATTCCGCGCTTCGCGACTCCAACTCCCAACGGGATGAAGGTAGCGGTCGTGGGCGGCGGTCCCGCCGGACTGGGAGTTGCTTCCGTTTTAGGGCAGCTTGGCTACACTGTTGATATTTTCGAAAGCCGCGACCTGATGGGCGGCATGATGAACCTCATCCCCGATCAGCGCCTGGCTAAGGAAGTTGTCCAGAGCGATATCGAGTACATGCTCTCGATGGGTGATATCACACCTAAAGCTGGAATCAAGGTCGAAGACCCGAAGGCACTTTTAAATCAAGGCTATGATGCAGTCTGTGTAACGGTTGGTTTGTGGAAACCGATCGAAATCGGCGTTGAAAACGAAGGTTCCGCTCTCAAGATGGTTGACCTGCTTTCCAACAAGGAAGGCTTCACATTCGATGGTCGCGTGGCGGTCATCGGCGGCGGCGCCACCGCTGTGGATTGCGCCATCACTGCCAAAGAACGCGGCGCCTCGCACGTGGAACTCTTCATGCTCGAGAAACTCTCCGAGATGCCGCTCACTGCGAACGAACGGCAGGAACTGGTCAAGTACGATATCGAAGTTAACGGTCGCATTCGTATCAGCAAGATCCTGGTCGCCGATGGAAAGGTCACTGGCGTTGAGACGAAGAAAGTGCAACTGCCTGATGGTCAGCCTTTCAAGGTCTCCAATATCCACGATATTGAAGGGACAGAAGGAGTCCGAAACGATTTCAACGCCGTGGTCATGGCAATCGGAATGCGCTCCACCATGGCACGCGAACAGTTCAAGGGCTTGTTCTATGCCGGTGATATTTCGAACGGACCCACGACTGTCGTGGAAGCGGTCGCATCTGGCAAGAATACTGCGCTGGAGATCAACGCTTATCTGAAGAAACAGGAAAAGCCTGAGATCCGCAAATCGACCAAATCCTACTTCTCGATGCCCGGTTACAACCGTGTGCCGGTTTCGCTCGAAACAGATTTCTTTGGTCGTAAGATCAAATCTCCGTATCTGCTCTCCGCCTCACCGGTAACCGACGGTTTTGAACAAATGAATATCGCCTACGAACATGGCTGGGCTGGCGGTGTGATGAAGACCGCATTCGATAATGTGCCCATCCACATCCCCGGCGAATATATGTTCACGTTCAATCCGCGTACCTACGGCAACTCCGATAACGTCTCCGGTCATCCGCTGAATCGCGTCTGCCGCGAAGTGGAAAAATTGATCAAGATGTGGCCCGATCGCCTGACCATGGCATCTACGGGTGGACCCGTTTCCGGTCGGGATGATTGCGACCGAGATGGTTGGCAATCCAACACTCGTAAACTGGAAGCTGCCGGGGTAATGGGCATTGAATATTCTCTCTCCTGTCCGCAAGGCGGAGATGGCACCGAAGGTGATATCGTTTCGCAGAACGCGGCGCTCACCGCCAAGATCATCGACTGGATCATGGAAGTCGGCTCGCCCGATATCCCCAAACTGTTCAAGCTTACCGCCGCAGTAACATCCATTGTTCCGATCCTGCGCGCCATCCGCAAAGTGCTCGATAAATATCCCGAGAAGAAGGCTGGCATCACGCTCGCGAACTCCTTCCCCACGCTGACATTCCGCCCGGCGGTTGGTCGAACCTGGGAAGAAGGCGTCATCGTTGGCATGAGCGGCGAAGGCGTCACGCCCATCTCGTATCTCACACTCGCCACTGCTGTCCCAGAGGGCATCGAGATCTCAGGCAACGGCGGACCGATGAACTACAAAGCCGCCATGGACTTCCTTGCGCTGGGCGTCAAGACCGTTCAATTCTGCACTATCGCCACCAAGGAAGGCTACGGCATTATCCGTGATCTCGAATCTGGCACGGCATTCCTGATGCAAGAGCGCGGCATCCGCAGTATGAAGGAATTGATCGGCATCGCACAACCGCATCCGATCACCGATTTCATGGCGCTTTCGCCTGTAAAGAAACTTTCCGAGTTCAATTACGAGCTCTGCACATCCTGCGGCAACTGTTCACGCTGCCCGTATTTAGCGATAACATTGGATGATGACGGTCGTCCACATTCTGACCCGGCGCTGTGCATCGGCTGTTCGATCTGCGCTCAGAAATGTTTCGTTGGCGCGATCCACATGCGCGAACGCACGCCTGAAGAACTCGCCGCTCTCGTCGAAAACTAACCCGCGAAAGGACTCAGCATGACAACTCGATTTGAACATGGCATCATTGTAACCTTGGGCGCGAACAACCAGGTCATCTGGAATGGATCTGTCGTCGTCGATGGCGAGAACGTCGTCGCCGTCGGCAGCGCCGCTAATATGCAGAAACGCTATCCGCAGGCAGAGAGCGTGGATTGCTCCGGCAAAGTCGTCCTGCCCGGTTTTATCTGCACGCATCACCACTTCTACTCGACCATGGCACGCGGCATGGCGATCCCCGGCGAACCCGCAGCCAATTTCGTGGAAGTTCTCGAACGCCTGTGGTGGAAAGTGGACCGCGCTCTGCTGGAAGAGGACGTCACACTCTCGGCGCAGATCCCGTTGATTGAATGTATCCGCAACGGAACGACCACCGTTATCGATCATCACGCTTCGCCCGGGTATCGAGATGGTTCCCTTGATCTGATCGAAGCTGCCGTCCGACAGGCTGGCATCCGCGCTTCGCTGTGCTATGAAGTCTCCGACAGGAATATTATGGGCGGCGGCGTAGCGGAGAACGAACGCTTCATCAAGAAGGTCGGCAAAGGCGACGGACAGATCGCTGCCATGATGGGACTTCACGCATCGTTCACCATCTCCGATGAGACGCTCGAACAATGTGTCGGTATCGCCAAAGATGCCGGTGTGGGATGTCACGTCCACGTGGCGGAAGATGCCGCGGACCGCGAAGACTCGCTCAAGAAATACGGCATGCCCACCGTTCACCGTCTGGATAAGATGGGCGCATCTGGTGACAAGTCGCTCTTCATCCACTGCGTTCACATTGACGAAGAAGAGATGGACATCATCGCCCGCACCAACACCAGCGTGGTGCATAACCCCGAATCGAACATGAACAACGCCGTGGGCGTCACACCGCTCTTCCAACTGCTGAAGAGAAACGTGCTCGTCGGTCTAGGAACGGACGGCATGGCATCTGACATGCTCACACAAATGCGCTGTGCCTATTTGCTGCACCGCCTCGCCAACCACGATCCGCGCGTGGCATTCGTGGAAGCGCCGCAGTTGCTTCTGCAAAATAATGCCGCTATTGTTGAACGTCAATTTGGCATCCGCGTGGGCGAAATTGCGGAAGGTCGCCCCGCTGACCTGGCGATCATGGACTACCAGCCGCCGACACCGCTCAGCGAAGCCAACTTCCTCGGTCACCTGATCTTTGGTCTGACCGATGCCACCGTAGACACGACCGTCTGCAAAGGCAAGATCCTGATGCAGGGCAAAAAGCTCCTCACAATGGACGAGGAACGCATCGCCGCCCGCTCACGCGAACTCGCTCCACAAATGTGGCAGAGATTGGCTGCACTCTAATCAGACTCTTTCTAAAAGCAAAACTGTCCCTGAAAAAAACAGGGACAGTTTTTTGTTTTATTTTGCAGCAACAGAACGAATAGACTACTTTGTAGCTTCGGCAGTCATGTGAGCTTTCGTATTCTCGATCATCAGATCCAGGCGCGGATTCTTGCACAGGAAGCAATATCCAAACGGCACAGCATGAGAACAGGTTGCAGGTCCCGGTTTCAAGCATTCGGCAAATCCATTCACCCCCACTTCGCGCACACGGCACTTCTCAAACCCACCCAATGATTTTGTTTTTACAGTTTGCTTCGCCATGTTTCATCTCCGTCTAGAAATCGTACATGATACACAATCAGTATAGGATGTTCACGGTCAGGTTTATAGTGATAAAGTTCACAAGAGAGATGGATAATACTCATTCGCTTGCCTCAGGCAGATTCTCCATAGCGACCTTTCCTATCGAATTTTGCTCATTATCATATAGACAAAAACACTTCCCAAATCAGCAGAACTGAATTAACCTTCGGCATCATTTCAAACCAGAGGAGTTTCGCCGTGGAAAGAGTAGCCCTATACTTGCAAGATTCACATGACCTGAGAGATGGATTGGATTACGCGCGCTATGCCGAAGCACATGGCTTCGAAGCCGTCTGGCAGGCGGAATCACGTCTCGTACGTGACGCGATCGTCCCGATGGCTGCTTACGCCGCCGTCACCGAACGGATCAAGGTTGGCTCGGGCGTGATCAACAACTGGACTCGTAACATCGGTCTGCTCGCTGCGACATTTCTCACGCTGGATGATCTTGCCCCTAACCGCGTCATCTGCGGCATCGGCGCGTGGTGGGACCCGCTGGCGAGCAATGTGGGCATCAAACGCCGCAAACAGTTGACCGCCATGCGCGAAACGGTGGAAGTCTTGCGCCGCCTCTTGAATATGGAACGCGTCACCTTTCAAGGCGAATTCCACCAGGTGAACGAGATCGAACTGGATGTGGTCCACGGACGGCGCGAGCCGCGCAATATCCCGATCATGATCGGCGCGACCGGCGACTTGATGATGGAATTGACCGGCGAGATCGCCGACGGCGCAGTGATGAACTACTGCGTCCCGCCGGAATACAATGACAACGCCATGGAACTGCTCGAAAAGGGATTGAAAAAATCCGGGCGAAAGATGGAAGACTTTGACCGCCCGCAACTCATCGTCTGCTCGGTGGATGAAGATCACGACAAAGCTATTGAATACACCAAAGAGTTGCTTTGCCAGTATCTGGCGCAGCAGCCGCACATTGCCAAGGCTTCTGGCGTTTCACAGGAAGTTATTCAGGAGATCCAATCTATTTTGGGATGGCCCGCCACAAAGGAACAGATCAACAAAGCCAAACACCTTGTGCCCGATGAACTGGTTTATCGTATTACAGCATCGGGAACGCCTGAAGAAGCAAAAGCTAAAGTAGAGGAATACAAGAAGCGTGGGTGTACCTGCCCGATCCTCTACCCAGTGGGTGGAAATTTCAAATTGTTGATCGATACGTTCGCTCAAAAATAGAGGCAGTAGCGCAAGTTAAAAACTTGCGCTACTTTTTTAAATTCCCCTGTAAGTAATCCAACAACAATTGCAGAGCTGCTTCTGCTGCAGAAGCTTTGTTCCCTATGCGATCACCGGAGAATTGAAATAGCTTCGCCCACTCCCCATCGGGAGCGACCAATCCTATCCAGGTGGTGCCAACAGGTTTGTCTGGAGTCGCTCCACCGGGACCCGCTATCCCTGAGATTGAAACGGCAATGTCCGATCCAAACGCTTTTCGCGCGCCGCGTGCCATCTCCAGCACCGTTTCCTGACTGACCGCACCCTTGGTATTCAGCGTATCCCAGGATACGCCAAGTAATGCGACCTTTGCTTCATAGGCATATGCCACAACACCGCCTAAAAAATATTCCGAAGACCCTGAAATATTTGTAATACGGTCGCCGACCAATCCGCCTGTACACGATTCTGCGAGAGCAAGTTTTAACCCGCGCTCTCGCAGTATGTTTCCTGCTTGTATTTCCAATGAATCTGCCACATTAACCTCTTATTGCAATTTCAGGATTATACACGGTAGAGGCACTTATTCTCGGTTATAATTTTCGGCATGGCAGACTGGGCAGGAAAAACGCTCGGGAAGGTTCATGTCAATGACCTCATTGCCCGCGGGGGTATGGCGGAAGTCTACACTGGCACACATGAGTCTTTTGGGCAAGTCGCTGTCAAGATCATGCGAGGTTTGCTCGAACGAGATTCAGATCAGCTTGCACGCTTCAAGCGCGAATTCGAAGTTGTTTCCGAACTAAAACATCCCAATATCGTTCAAATGATGGACTACACTGTGGAAGATGAGACTCCATGCCTCACTATGGAGTTCATTGACGGTCCATCTCTGGCTGCATACCTGAAAGCACTGCATGAAAAGAAACAACGCCTCCCCATCGGCATGGTTGCTCAACTGCTGGCTGGTATCTCCAGTGCGCTCGATTATGCTCATGAAAGAAGCATGATCCATCGGGATATCAAACCTGCCAACGTTTTGCTTCGCTCTCGCACCAAAAAGGTCACCCTCGATGAACCGCTGCCGTTGGATGTACAACCGGTTCTCACCGACTTTGGCTTGGTCCGCCTTCTTGATTCGACCATGCACACGACAACCGGTTCCGTTTCAGGAACCCCCGCTTATATGAGCCCTGAACAAGCACGCGGCGAAAAAGTGGACAAACGCACCGATATTTATTCACTCGGTATCCTGTTATATGAGATGCTTGCAGGTGCTGTGCCATTCCATGCTGATACCACGTTTGGGATGTTGATGAAACATATCAACGAGCCACCCCCAACCATCAAGGGTATCTCTACAGACCTGCAAGCAATGGTAGACCGCGCTCTCGCCAAAGATCCATCTCTACGCTACAGCAGCGCTGGTGAATTATCACAAGAGTTCAATGCCGTGTTTAGTGGGCAAACAGTTTCACCAGGTACTCTGCATATTGCAGAGATCGCACGCCAGGCAGCCCAGGCAAGTCGAGCTGGAGAAAACCAGACCGGTAGAGGAACCAGCACAAAGACGCTGGATTCGAATCGCCATTGAAGGCGGTGTTGCTCTCGTTCTAATGTTTTTCCTCTTCCGATTCGTAATTCCGATCAGCTCCATCGTTCCGACTCCCACTCCAAACCCAAATACCGCCGTGGGCAGGATGCGCTATGCAGATGTGAATGACGTAATGGACAAAGTATCTATTTCGGCGGCTCTTCCATTACCTGCAGCAGGGATGCATTATGAAGGCTGGCTGGTAGATGACGATAATACAAAATATAAAGATATCGGAGCGCTCACATTCGATGCCAGCCAGACAGGCCACTCGTCTTTACATCTCCCGACCAGGAAAACTTGCTGAAAGAATATAACCAGGTTCAGATCACTCTCGAACGAGATAACGTCTCAGTCACCCAACCAACCGGAAAACCGTTGTATTCATCCATCTTTCCTCCGAAGGCATTGGTACACGTGCGTCATGTGGTTGTATCCTTTCCAGGGACACCAGGTCAGGAAGCCCTCATGCAGGGACTGTATTATTACAGTGGCAGCTACATCAATATCTCCATTAATGGGAACGATGAGATCGTCCCTGGCTTCGAATACCTTGTAAAGGCTTATGAGCAGGGTGATGAAGCTGCAATCCGCAAGCGCACCGAAGAGATCATCAACCTGATCGTTGGTGATCTAAGTGACCAGTACAAGGATTACGATGGCGATGGGACGATCGACAACAATGACGGTGACGGATACGGAAGCCTCCCCAATGGTGATCGGTTGGGGTATATCCAGGAAACTGGGTTACATGCCAAGTACGCCGCTGAGGCGCCCGATTCCACATCCAACATCCGCAAGTACAGTGCTGACATGCAAGTCTGTATCCAAAACATGGATGGCTGGACCAAGCAAATCCTGCCTTTAGCCCTGCAATTGAACGATACGCCATTCGGTCCTGAGATGAAACCGATCATTGACCAGTTATCTGTCCTGGGCAACAATCTGGTAAACGGCGCAGATACCAATGGTGACGGAAAGATCGAACCTTTGGCGGGTGAATGTGGAGCGACCCAGGCATATGAAGATAGCTGGTACTGGGCAGATTTCCCCATTTTGCCAGGCGCTGATCGAACACCTGCTCAATAAAACAACCTCCTTTTGCAGGAGGTTGTTTTATAAAAGGGAATTTTGAAACACTCTACTATTTATCAGAATAAAGATAGATCACGCCATCAGGATATTCCCCGACAACGGTCAATCCTTGAAAGAGTGTTGGTAGCCGTTCCTTGCCACGGTTTCCATATGTAGATTCAAATTGGTCCTTAAAATCATTGAACACGACCAACGCAGCCCCCTGCCGAAAAGCGACCTGCGCCGAATCCGTATTGTCCGAACCATAAGGAGAGCTGTTCTTTATAAAGCCCAGTTGCAGGTTTTCCATAAGATCATAGGCTGGTCGGTCAGCCCACATTGCGATTATTTCTGATTTATTTGAAACGATCGCTTGACCGGAAGGCAATGCTTCTACAGCCTGAATGAACTGTGAATTCTGCCAGCGAGCGGACAGTACAGTATCATTTTTATGTGTTTGCTGAATAACATCATCAATTTGAGGAACGTACCAAGAGATCAATAATGCAGCAAAAAGCCAGGGAACAATTTGCACGATTCCATTAACTTTTGATAGCCAGGCATGCAGCCATATTTCCCAAGAGCTTAACAACCACACGATTCCTGTAAAGTACAACGGCATGAGAAGTCGCTCATTGATCGGTGTTTGTGGGACCGTGAATAACCAGGTTGCCATAAAAACAAAGAAATAAGAAACGAATGCTATACCCCAAAAAATGTTCAAGCCCATATCCGATCTGAACGTTTCATTGTTGTCATCACGAATTAAACGATGGCTGGCACGCCAAATCAATATAACGATGATGATAAACACAATAGTCATTGCCAGTCCACGTATGGGATGAAGAAACTGGAACATGGTCCGCTGGCTAAATGGGATCCAACTCCAGAGAATATCAGTGACCGTCTCCCTATACGTCTGAAATCCTTTGGTCAGATACTCCGCATCGATTTGAAGGCTGCGTCCGCCAAAAGCCCGGTTGGAACCCAGAGAAAGAATGAATAGCCAAATGCTGAGTGGAATACCACTTATGAGTCCAAACCCAATCGCTTTTTGAGCTCGTTTCTGCCACACACCCGATGAAAATAATAAAATACAAACAACAGCAGGGATAATGACCGCAATTCCCACATACCGCGTGACCGGCAACAATCCACAAACAAAAGCCGCAAGGATAAAACGAGATTTGGTTTCTGCTCGAAAATAGCGCAGCAACAATAGGCAGCTTAAACTCAGCAAGAATAAAAACAACAACTCCGACATTGCCGACATGAACATGGTCAGGATCGTTGGAAAAGCCAGCATCAACCCACTTGCTACGAGCGACAATTCAGGGTGCCGACTGTAGCGTATAAAAATAGTACCTGTTGAAAATACCGTCAAAACAGTCAGGACAAAATTACACCAGCGCACCGCGTTCACCAGATCAACGCCCAGAATGCCAAATCCGCTCAACAAAAGTGGATACAACGGAGGGTGAAGATAAGTAACAACAAACCTTCCGCTGGGTGTGAACATGCCCAAACCAACGCCTTTGATCAAATTGCGGGCAGAGACAATATAAGCAACAGAATCGCTATATCCCAATGGTCCATTAGCGGTTGCAATAAAAACGATAACCCCGCTCAAAAGACTTAATAACAAGAGAAAAGAAAAGATTACCTTATACTTCAATGATCTTTCCCGAATGATGTCAGACACTATTCACCTGATGAAATGATTTGTCGCCTTGTTCTATATTCAAAATGATTATAACAAGAACAGGCAACACAGCAAAAGCGCACAATAATTGAGCAATTCTGACATTCATTAACCAGGCATGAGAAGCTACAGTCACTACGTGTTAAAATCATTCCAATGGAAATTTCTGAAAAGATCCAAGGCATCCTAGCCACACTGCCACAAAAACCGGGCTGTTATATCATGAGGTCCGCGGAAGGCACGATCATCTACGTCGGGAAAGCGATCAACCTCAAAAACCGCGTACGATCGTATTTCCACGCGGATTCTAGCCACGATAACAAAACCCGCCGTCTCGTGCGGGATATTGTAGACATTGAGTGGATCGTTGTCGGGTCGGAGTTGGAGGCGCTCATCCTTGAGATGAACCTCATCAAAAAGCACCGTCCCAAATACAACGTGCGACTCAAGGACGACAAGCGCTATCCCTACATCAAGATCCACTGGAACGAACCGTTTCCCAAGGTCACGGTTACCCGCCAGATGACAGAGGATGGCGCGCGCTACTTTGGTCCCTACACTTCGGCGTGGGCGGTCTATCAGACGCTGGATGTGCTGCGGAAGGTTTTTCCCTACCTGACCTGCGACCGCGAAATTACCGGGATGGACAAACGAGCGTGTCTTTACTACGACATCAAGCTGTGCACTGCTCCCTGTATTGGTGCCATCACCCAGGCGGGATACCGTCAAATGATCTCTGACCTGATGGATTTCCTCAGTGGACACAGTGAAAGCATCGTCACCCGCCTGCACCATGATATGGAGAAAGCCTCGGAAGAACTCCGTTTCGAAAAAGCCGCTGCCATGCGCGACCAACTGAAAGCCATCCAATCGATCATCGAGAGGCAGAAGATCGTTTTCGCGACCGATTACCTTGATTCGGATGTGCTTGCCATGGCACGCAGTGATGGAGAAGCCTGCGTGCAGATCTTCTTCATCCGCGGTGGAAAGTTGATCGGGCGTGAATATTTCATTCTCGAAGGGACGGAAGATGCAGCCGACACCGAAGTGATGGAACAGTTCATCACCCAGTTCTATACCGAAGCGGCGACTATCCCCCAGCAAGTCATGCTTCCGCAGGAGATCGAAGAGCGAAAGATCATCAGTCAATGGCTGCGCTCAAGGCGCGGCGGCGAAAAAGTGGAATTCTTCGTACCGAAAGAAGGACAACCGCGTGAGTTGGTTCAGATGGCAACGGAAAACGCCACAGAAACTCTTGCCGCCCTGCGCACACAATGGCAGGCTGACACTCATAAGCAGGAAACGGCGCTGGCAGAGTTGCAGGATGCCTTGCATCTGAAAGCCCCCCCCAACCGCATTGAATGCTACGATATTTCAAACACGCAAGGAACAGCCATCATTGGCGCGATGGTGGTTTTCACGCAAGGTGTGCCCGATAAAAAGTTGTATCGCAAGTTCAACATCGAAAGCGTGGTCGGCGCACCGGACGATTTTGCATCCATGGAGGAGATGTTAACGCGGCGCTTTCGCAGGTGGCGCGGAGGTCAGGAAACAGAATCAGCCCCCGGGTCAAAACCAGACGCGTCCTTCTCCTTTCTGCCCGATCTCGTCATCATCGATGGTGGCAAAGGTCAATTGGGGCGTGCAGTCCAGGTGCTGGAAAAATTCGAACTGATGGATAAAGTCCCAATCGTAGGCTTAGCGAAACAGCAGGAAGAGATCTTCTTCCCGCATAAATCAGTCTCGTTGATGCTGCCCCGTCATTCCCAAGGTTTGTATCTGGTACAGCGCATTCGCGATGAGGCACATCGATATGGCATTACTGCTCACCGCAAGAAGCGTGAGAAATTGGGCATGGCTTCCATTCTGGATGCAATCCCTGGCATTGGACCCACGCGCAGAAAAGCCCTCTTGAAACATTTTGGGTCTGTGGATAAGATTAGGGGCGCTTCGCTGGAAGAACTCAAAACGGTCGTGCCCGAGGACGCGGCGCGATCCATCAAGGAACATTTAGAATGAAACAAGTGTGGGTTGTCGATGACGATGAAGAAATGCTGCACGCCGTGGGATTGATGCTAAAGATGTTGGACTGCCAGGTGGTACAGTTCCATAATGTTCGGGCGGCAGCGCAAAAAATATTAAGCGGTCAGAAGCCGGAATTATTCGTTCTGGATATCAATATGCCTGAGGTCACAGGCTTGGACATGATTGAGTTTCTTCGCAGGCGATCCGAATCAAAAGATATTCCCATTATTATGCTATCTTCGGAAGCCGCCGACAGCATGGTTGACCGGGCTATGGAATTAGGCGCAGATGCCTATGTGATGAAACCGGTAACAATCGAAGAATTGGAAAAAGCAATGACAAGTGCTTTTCATAAACATCTAGTATCGTGAGTTGAAAATGGCAAGTAAAAATCTAAAAAACAATAAACCTAACAAGGGAACGACGAAGAAGCTCAGCACTGCGCAGATTTTCTTTATTGTGTTCTCGGTCATCCTTGTCCTTTCGATGATCTTATCGCTTTTCGCAAAGATTTAACCTGCTACTATTATGAAAAAGAAAAAACAAAAGAGTTCTTTGCAAGGCTCCCGTTTTTCGTTTTAATTTTCTCGCTCTATCCCGCTGTAGCTTTGCTGGCGATAAATATCCGTGAAGTGGAACTGAGTGTTGTGCTTAGACCGCTTCTTTTTTCGTTAATCGGAATGGTATTGATTCTTGGCATCATCCAGTTCTTTTTCAAAGATTGGATCAAGACCTCTCTGGCAACTACAGTGATCCTGTTGTTCTTTTTCACATATGGGCATGTTACCCGCTTGCTCAGTGACCGACTCGATCCATCTTTGTACAGGACCATTCAGATAACGATCTATTTGATATTTATTGCATTGACCGTACTTGCCGTGCGCTGGATCGCGCACAAGGATGCGAGCATTATCAACTGGGTGGCGCCACTTAATATCGTTGCATTGGTCTTGATCCTATTCCCAGTTATACAAATTACCAGCTATGTTACAGGCATCAGAAGCACTCCACCGTCCTCGGCAGTCGTAGACGATGATGTAGTCGTTACAAGGGAGGCAAATCAAGCATCTCAAAACATCCCTACCCCTCAGCCGCAACCGACAGGGGATAATCCAAATCAATATCCGGATGTGTACCTGATCGTTTTAGATGGCTATAGCCGCGCTGACACATTGGAAGCCCTGGGCTACGACAATTCAGGATTCCTAAAATCGTTGGAAGATATGGGTTTCTACGTTGCACAGTGTAGCAGAAGCAATTACAAGCACACATTGTTATCCATGTCATCCACCTTCAGCATGGACCTATTATGGAGAGCCATTCCCAATTCTGGACCCAAGGACGCAAATGCTGCGCCACTGTACGAGCAGTTGATCCATAATCCTGTTCGCAGTGATTTTGAGCAGAGAGGCTATACAACAGTTGCTTTTCAGACTGGTTATAAATGGGATCAATGGACAGATGCCGATTACTACTTGGTGCAACAACAGAGCACAAATACCAGAGCCGCCTCACCTCTCACTCCCTTTGAATTCATCTTTTTAAAGAGCACGGCTCTCTATCCATTCATTGAAAATAGTCCCCTGGCAATTCAACGCTACTATGGTCATTATGAAGAAGTTAACTACACGCTAAATGAACTTCCTAAGGTTGTTACTTCCATTCCCGGACCCAAATTCGTATACGCCCATATTATGGCACCGCACACTCCTTATATCTTCCTACCGGATGGATCGTTCAACACAGACAGCCGCTATTACAATACAGAGACAGGTACACCCAGCAACCCAAAACTAGATTCCGTTGGATATATCAACAACATCCAATTTTTGAACTCCAGGATGCTGAAAATCCTGGATGAGATCATCAAAAACAGCAAGATTCCTCCTGTTATTGTCGTACAAGGAGATCATGGATATGTACTTCCGGAGCGGCGCTATAACAACTTGATGGCATTCTACTTTCCCAACGGAGGCAACGCCTCACTCTACCCGGCAATTACTCCGGTAAACACGTTCCGTCTCATCTCCAACCTTTATTTTGGGACCAACCTGGAGCTGCGCAATGACGTCAGCAACGAAGCAGACATCGGGCATCCCTATCTCCAGAAAAGAGCTCCCATGTTTCCGGAGGCCTGCCCCTAAGAGATATATAATACCCACAGTCGAGTAGGGTATAATTCTGACCGCGCGGAGCAGTGACCGCGCATTTATTTCGTCATCTTACAGCGGGATTCAACCCGTCGCATCAAAAGGTATGTATGCTCGATAAACTCAAAGGAATTGAAGACCGTTACGAACAACTGGGGAAAGAACTGCTCGAAGTGGGCGGTAACTATCAACGCGCTGCTGAGATCAACAAGGAGCGCGTAAGCCTGGAAGAGATCGTAGCCAAGGCGAAGGAATACCGTCAGGCAATGAAAAGCCTGGAAGAAGCCAGGACGATCCTCGAGACCGAAAAAGACGCGGATCTGGTCGCCCTGGCGCAAATGGATATCGCCGATCTGACCCCGAAAATTGAGGTTCTGGAAAAAGTTATCAAGGGGTTGCTCGTTCCGAAGGACCCACGTGATGATAAGAACGTTATCGTGGAAATCCGCGCCGGCGCAGGCGGCGACGAGGCTGCCATCTTCGCCGCGGACCTGTTCCGCATGTACACCCGTTACGCCGACACCCAGCGTTGGAAATCGGAGATCATGTCCGAGAATGCCATCGGAGTCGGTGGCTACAAGGAAGTAATATTTGAAGTCAAAGGCAGAGGCGCTTACTCGAAGTTGAAATATGAATCGGGCGTTCATCGTGTGCAGCGCGTTCCCGCCACCGAAGCACAGGGACGTATTCACACATCCACGGCGACGGTTGTGGTGATGGCGGAAGTGGATGATGTTGAAATTGAGATACCCGAAAGTGATATCGAGATCGAAGTCTATCGTTCCTCGGGCGCGGGCGGACAGAACGTGCAAAAGAACTCAACCGCCGTACGTTTGTATCATAAGCCTACCGGCATGATCGTCACTTGTCAGGATGAGCGCTCGCAGTTGCAGAACAAACTGCGTGCCTTGAGCATCTTGCGCGCCCGGCTCTACGAAATCGAAGAAGCGAAGCGAAGAGCCGAACTGGAAGCAGACCGCCGCTCACAAGTGGGAACCGGCGAACGCTCGGAGAAGATCCGCACGTACAACTATCCACAGAACCGCGTTACCGATCATCGCATTGGTTTGTCAAATTACAACCTTCCCGCAGTTATGGACGGCTCCATCGACCAGTTCATCGAAGAACTATCCACGCAGGATGAGGCGGACCGTCTCGCCAGCAGCGGAGTGGATGACGAAGAGTAATTTCAGGGCGCACAAGTTGCGCCCTTTTTATTCGAGGAGAGCATGAACGCTAACGACAACCCTGCTTTCGGCGCAGGTCTTCAACCCTTTATGGGTATCCCATCTTTCATGCGTTTACCCGTTTCCCGAGACTTGAAAGATGTGGATGTTGCTATTTTAGGCGTGCCCTTCGATAGCGGTACATCCTATCGCAGCGGGACTCGCTTCGGTCCACGCAAGATACGCGAAACATCCTTGATGATCTGGGGACACAATTCAACACTCCATATCACTCCGCTCAAAAGGCTTAACGTTGTCGATTATGGTGACGTATCAGTCATTCCCACATCCATCGAACATACGATGACCGCCATCACAAACACTGCCAGTGAAATTATCGAGACTGGCGCAAAACTTATTACACTTGGCGGCGACCATTCCATTGCTCTACCTCTTTTGCGCGCTCATGCAAAAAAACATGGACCGGTTTCCCTGGTTCACATCGACGCCCACATCGACACCTGGGAATCGGAATTCGAAGCGGTGCCCTATAGCCACGGCACGCCATTTCGGCACGCACTCAATGAAGGCTTGATCCGCAAAGGTGAATATGTGCAGATCGGCATCCGTGGACCAGTCAGCGGTGAGGACGATTATGCTGATGCTGCCGCCTTGGGAGCACGCACGATCACAATCCATGAGGTAATGCAAAAAGGTGTGGAGGAAATTCTCAAAGAAGTCCACGCGCGTATGAAAGGACCCGTCTACGTCACTGTGGATATCGACTCGGCTGACCCTGCCTTCGCTCCCGGCACCGGCACTCCGGAAGTCGGAGGACTGACCAGTTACCAACTCCTTCAACTCGTCCGCGGACTGCACGGTCTCGACTTGATCGGTTTCGACCTCGTGGAGGTTTCCCCTCCTTTTGATCACGGCGATATCACGTCCATTCTGGCATCGAATATTGTGTTTGAATATCTGTCCCTGTTGGCGATCAAGAATAAATAAACGACAGGTTCTCTCTTTCATCTTTTCTCCTTCATCATTGCTGGAAAGATGAAAGAAGAAAGTACAATTTGCGAACAATGGCTCACGTGCTTCTTTCTGATGTTTCCACTCGACTCGCTTCGCTCAGCGATACACCATCTCTCGATGCATCCGTTCTACTCGCGCACATTATCAACAAACCGCGCACTTGGGTCATGGCTCATCCTGAATTGACCATGACCATCGAGCAACAAAATAAACTGGAAGAGTCATTACAACAACTCGAAGTTGGCGAACCCTTTCCTTACGTATTAGGACACTGGGAATTTTTCGGCTTGGAACTCGATATTACATCCGATGTCTTGATCCCTCGTCCCGAAACAGAACTGCTCGTCGAGAAAGCCATTGCTTGGTTGCAAGAGTCGAAAATCCGCAGGACAGTGGCAGATGTCGGCACAGGGTCAGGCGCGATCGCAATATCTATTGCTCATAATGTACCGGATGCTCACATCCTTGCTGCCGATATTTCCTTTGCTGCGCTGGAAGTCGCAAAAAAGAACGCCTGTAAATATAATCTCACTCATCGCATCGATTTTGTCCAATGCGACGTTCTGCCACCGCATCCCGACCCGTTATCCACTGAAGGTCATTTCGATCTCATCTGCGCCAACCTACCTTACATTCCAACCGACACACTTCATGGTTTACCGATCTTTGGTCGCGAACCCACCCTCGCCCTCGATGGCGGGGATGACGGTCTCGATCTTTTCCGCAGACTGATGAAAATAGCGCCCGAGTGGTTAGCGCCCAACGGTTTGATCCTGTTGGAAATTGAAGCCACACGTGGCATTCAGGCGCTCAACCTTGCCTATGACATGTTCTCAGAGGCAGAAATCCATTTACATCAAGATCTGACCGGACGCGACCGTTTACTGGAAATCCGACTGTGAACACACTTATTGTTTCTTCTACTTCTCCTGATTCAATTCAACAAGCTCTTGAGATCTTGAACTCCGGCGGCTTGGTCGCCTTTCCCACCGATACCGTGTATGGTGTTGGATGTCTTGTTTTTGATGGCAAAGCTGTGGAATTGATCTACGCTGCCAAGGATCGCCCCATCGAAAAAGCGATCCCTGTTTTGATCGCGGATGAAAGCGACTTGGAAAAGGTTGGCATGGATATTCCGGACGTTCGCCCATAAACTCGCCTCCCGCTTCTGGCCCGGACCGCTAACAATTCTTGTCCCCAAAAAACCGAGTCTCCCCGAATCCGTTTCTGCCACCGAAACCGTTGGCGTGCGCATCCCTGACCATGAGGTAGCGCGTGCCCTGCTCCGCGCGGCGGGACCGATGGCGGTCACCTCCGCGAACATCTCCGGTCAAGTCAGCCCCGTCCACCGCTGAAGAAGTTTTCGCCCAACTCAGCGGACGCATCCCCTTGATCATGGACGGTGGTAAAACGCCCGGTGGCGTTCCATCCACGCTGGTAGATTGCACTGGTTCAGAGATCAAGGTCCTGCGCGAAGGTCCAATTTCCATGCAGGATTTGCTTTCCGCCATTTGAACTTCTGACTAAAACTCTAATTTATCTTTCAGGATTTGTTCAGTTTCCATTTATGTCTCCACATATAATGGGAAATGCATTCTCCTTTACAAACCGTCCGCGGCTCGGGCAAGCCAAGGGCGGTTTGGGTGTTTAAAGGGGAAGGTATACATGTAAAAACGTAAACAGGTACACAAGGTAAAACTCCCTGTGTACCTGTTTACTTGTCTACGTGTTTATGTGTCCACTTCACGAAAGCGGCCACGTCGGCTGGACATCCATATCTAACGACGAGGTATGCCCAAGAGCGTAGCGGTAATATCCTGCCGCGGCGATCATGGCGGCATTATCCGTGCATAACGAGAAAGCGGGGATATGAACTTTGATCTCTTTCTGGTTCAAGAATGTCTCACGCAACGCACGGTTGGCAGAAACACCACCCGCCACCAAAATCTCTTTAGCATGGTGATCGCGTGCCGCCTGCATGGTCTTCTGGAACAGCGTATCCACTACAGTTGCCTGGAAGGATGCGGCAAGGTCTTCGACCGGCAGTGTGCTCGATTTCTTCTTCAAATTATTGACTTCATACAAGACCGCGGTTTTCAATCCGCTGAACGAGAAGGCATATGGATTATCGAGCCGCGCGCGCGGAAACTTGAAGCGTGTCGGGTCGCCGGTTTCAGCAGCTTTCTGAATGGACGGTCCGCCGGGGTACGGGAGTCCCAAGAGGCGGGCAACCTTGTCGAATGCCTCACCAGCCGCATCGTCCAGCGTGGAGCCGAGACGTTTGTACGTCAAATGGTCGGTCATGAGATTCAGTTCGGTATGTCCGCCTGAGACAAGTAACGCCATCAACGGGAACTGCGGTTCGGCGGGGACATTCTCACCCGCGTTGTAAACCCATGGCGAGTAGATGTGTCCTTCGAGATGGTTGACACCCACCAGCGGCAAACCCAAGCCCAGCGCCAATCCCTTTGCCATATTCATTCCCACTACCAGCGATCCAGCCAAGCCCGGACCTCGTGTCACCGCCAGCGCATCAATATCCTTCAACGTCAGATTCGAGCGGACCAGCGTCTGTTCCACAACCGGGATAATGCTCAACACATGCTGACGCGAAGCGACTTCAGGGAACACGCCGCCATAGCGCGCGTGGATATCCATCTGCGACGCCACTGTGGACGCCAGCAGAGCGCGTCCATTTTCGATGATGGCACAGGCGGTCTCATCGCAAGAGCTTTCAATTGCTAAAATTCGTGCAGATTTCAATTCACTCATAAAATTTCTTTCCATGTCGTTGTGAGGAACGAAGTAACGACACCGTACTTGCGCTCGGTGCAAGGAGCAATCTCCCGTTTAATGGAAATACTCCATCGAAGAAGCAATTCCGATTAACCGTAGATTGCTTTGGGCTACCGCCCTCGCAATGACATCATTTTTTCCATTTCTTCATCGGCAGCACAAAATCATATGGATATTCTGCCAGCGTTTCGATCTTCCCATCGGGGCGCACCCAGAGCGTATCTTCGATGCGGAAGCCCATTCCTTTTTCAGGGTAGTACAACCCCGGTTCAGAGGTGACCACAACACCCGGCCTGAGACGATGATCATCGCCAACGGTGAATCCGCTGAAGGGACGTTCGTGGATGTTTAACCCCACACCATGCCCCAGACTGTGGACATATCCTTCCTGCGGCGATTTGGTGTTGAGCGGGGTCTTGTGCCCCTTTGATTCAAAATACTCGCAAGTCATCTGCTGGTAGTTTCGGAACGGTGCATTCAGGTCAAAGTTATCGCTCAGTTGATCGAATATCTCCTTCACCTGATCGTACAGTTCCTGTGCTTCAGGCTTGGCATAACCCAAGCTCCAGGTGCGGGTGAAATCATAATAGTAGCCGCCACCCGCTTCAGCGGGATAAATATCAAACACGATCGTCTGTCCCAAGCGCATCAGATCAGTTGGTGTGCCAGCCGAGTGTGGCACGCCCGCATCGCGCCCGAGCGAGAAGATGAATCCAGAGGGCAGTTCCGCGCCACGCTCCGACACCCACAAGCGGATCTTCGAATGCACATCACCCACGGTCAACGGGGTGCCATCTTCTTTTAACAGCACTTCATCGTCACGTACATCGCAGTTGGTGAGATAGTCACGCACCATGCCGACAACTTCGGTCGTGATCTTGCCCACGCGGCGGATACGTGCCACATCCTTTTCATCCTTCGTTTCCATGGCTTTCATGAAAATGGATGTCTCTCGCGGCTCGCCCACAAATTCGATCTCAGGCATGAGCTTTTGTACAGCAGTCAACAACCCGAACACAGAACCGACATCATACGTGCCATACACGCCCACACGTCCCGATGTCACACCGGCATCCTGGAACATTGCTTGCGTGCGCATGGCGGCTGCCAGAGCGTGATCGCCGTTCGCTTTCTTAATCAGCCCTTCAAAATCATACTTGCTGTAGGGAACCAACTTCAAGCCGCTCTTGGCAGCTTCATCGCGTTCCATATCGCCATGAAACAACACCGCTTCCTCGCCGCGCTTCTTGATCAACGTAGCGTGGCTGACATGTCCGCCACCCGTGAAGAAATACATCGGCGGGTTATATTCGGCATTTCCAACCACAAGCAAAGCATCCAGATTGCTGGCTTGCATGATGACATCAAGGTCTGATTTCATTATTTCTCCTGTGGGTTAAGCGCAGAAAATTCGCGCCCGATCTCTTCGTTTTCAAAGGTCAATTTCAAGACTTTTTTCTGATCCGCAAACTTCACTGAAAATCCGATCAAGCTTTCCGAGTTGTTGAGAACAGATACAACCGTCAGCGGACGTTTCAAAAGCAATTGTCCATATGCGGGGGCTAACAACAATTTCAAGCCAAATTCTACCAAACTCCCGACAAAGATACCCCCAACCATGCCTGCGAACGCTCCCAGCACGTAAGGAAATGCATAGGTTTGCGGCGTCGTCCCTTCTGGTGATAACAGCCATACAGGAACAAATACGACAGCACATGTCAACAGCCCAACCACGAAGAACGGGATCCATGTGACATTGCCGATCTTATTTTCTTTCGACACGCACTCTGCACACATCGGCACATCCAACTCAAGCTGGATCATTTGTCCTTTCTTTTGCGCACCCGTATTCAATTTCACAGCCCAAGTTCTTAATTTGGGCTTGCCGCAATTTACGCAACGGTCAGGGAAAGTCAGCTTGGGTGGTTTCCTCGGGTATTTGATGGGGATGTCAACGGTAAGCATCCAGCACCTTTTTCAAAACGGATAAAAATAGTTCATCTTCTAAAACAGTTCGCGGATCGAATAATACTTTGTCATTTTCAGTTCGTGCGATGACAGGCGGATTCGCCTCTCGCAGTTTTTTCAGAAATTTATCAGGCGATTTCACACTTAATGCCAACACAAAAGTGGATGTGGATTTATCCGGAAGGCTCCCGCCGCCGACAGCGGATTCGGACTGAATCACCTCACCCACCCCCAAAGCATCCCGCCACGCCTCCGCCCGGACTTTGATTTGGTCGGGCTTTAAGCACATCATCTTCCAAATGGGGATTTCTCTCTCCGCTTCATCCTTGAGATAGTGCAGCAGTGTCGCCATGATTCCTGCCAGACAAGTCTTATCCGCACGGACAGCGCGTGCCAGCGGATGTTTCTTGATCTTGTCGATCAAGTCCTTTTTGCCGACGATGATGCCTGCTTGAGGGCCTCCGAGCAGTTTATCGCCCGAGAAGCAGACGAGGTCAACTCCTGCGGCGAGTGATTCTTGTACGGTCGGTTCATGGGCAAAGCCATATTTGGCAGTATCGAGCAGTGCACCGGAGCCAAGATCATCCACAACAATGACACCGGCTTTGTGGGCAACGTCCACGATGTCTTTGAGTTCGGGTTCTTCCGTGAAACCGACGATCTTGAAGTTGCTGCGATGAGCGCGCATCACAAGAGCAGTCGGTTCTTCGAGGGCGGACTCGTAATCAGATAAACGAACTTTATTGGTTGCACCAATTTCAACTAACTTTGCACCGGATTGCTTCATGACATCGGGCACGCGGAATCCGCCGCCGATCTCGACCAGTTGCGAGCGGGAAATGATGACGCGCTTTTTATTTGCCAAAGCAGAGAGAACTAACAAGACAGCGGAGGCATTATTGTTGACAACTACCGCGGCTTCCACGCCCAGCAGTTTCTGCAAAACAGCTTCGGCATGGATGAGCCGTGAACCGCGCTGACCTTTGTTCAAGTCATATTCGAGTGTGGAGTAATCTGCGGCGACGGTGCTCATCGCTTGGATGGTTGCATTCGATAACGGAGCCCGTCCAAGATTGGTGTGGAGGATGACTCCGGTGGCGTTGATAACCGGGAGCAGAGTCGGGCTTGTCCATGCGGTGAGGTGGGATTCGGCTTGGGCTACAATATCTTCCATCGAAGGCAGACCAACCTCCGGCTTGGACTGGAAGCGTGCGCGGGCTTCGTCGAGAGTCGTTCGAAGCGCATCCAGAGTCAGCGGACGACCAAACTCTTTGAGGAAGAGAGTCCGCAGATCCCAATAATTTTTCAACGGAGGGAAGGTCACGAAGGCTGGTCATCAGTGGATGTGGGCGGTTTCCAGCGCGCTTTTTCGCGCAGGCGGATGAAGTATTCGATGGCAAGCAAACCGCCTGCCAGACCGAGGATGACGTAGACTGTGACAAGGCGTCCCAGTTGTAGCCAGGCGAGCGTCGCGCCGTAGACACCGAACCAAAGCGCCTGACGGACAATGACGTTGGCTTCGGCGGGCGGCTCGGTCGGGAAGCGCCAGTGGAAGAAGTAGACGATGGGCAGGACGGTGCCTGTCAGCGCCATGATGGCGAGCACGAAGAAGCTCCAACGCGGCACAAAGTATGGAAGGGTTTGCGTGATGAGAAAATACAATCCGCCCCAGCCAGCGAGGAGCAGGACAAGAGCAGAGAGGGCAAAGGGTTTGAAGGTGAGTTGTGGTTCATCCATTGAGGGTAATTATAACTGGAAGGATGAAGGCGGAGGGACACTTGCACCTGGCGCAAGTGCAGGTGTGAAGGATGAAAAAAGGAAAGAGGAAAGAAAAAGCCGACTTGCAAATGCAGAGTCGGCTTTGTGGCGTGAGATTTATCTCACGCGTAGAGCGACATGAATGTCGCGTTACGCTTTCTTTCTCGCCTCTTCCACCACTTCGATCAACTCGGGCAAGTCCATGCCGAGTTCGCGGAGTTTTTCGACGGTGGGAATGCTGTTCTGATCCCAGCCGCGTCGGGTGTAGACGGCGTCCATGAGGGATTCGTACTGGGCTTCGCGGTAGTCGCGCAAGGCTTTCATCTTCTCTTCAGTGGTCATGCCCGCGGGGTCAATTTCTACAAGGCGTTTGAGCTGCTCGTCGTAGCGATCCTGACGTGATTCGTATTCAAGCTTGGTCACAGGTCCCATGGCGCGGTAGGGCGGGTAATCGTGCTGGCGTCCAACGCGTCCCATGCGCAGGGCGAAGACTTTCTGGAAGTTGTAAACACGCTCGGATTGCGCCAGCAGGTCTTCGACCTTGGTCGGCTTGCCGGTCACACCCTGATGGATCCAAGTGTAATTCTCGACATGCTCTTCGACCTTGGCGGGTTCTTTCGTCTGCTTATTGTTGGCGGGAGAAATATCATTCCATGGCAGTTTGCAGAGTCCGTGCAGGCTGAACCAGGTGCGCCACATCGGGAAGTAGTGCAGCGCTTCGGCTTTGTCCTTGAAGGTCGGCAGCAGGTTGTGGACCTGGTCCATGAAGATCAACCAGGCTTCATCGTGCTGCGGTCCCTTCGTGGCAAGTCCGTAGCCGCCTTGTTGGGCAAGCGATTCCTTGGTGAGATATTCGGAGATCTCCATGCCCTTGATCTCCATACCGATGTCGTGCATGAAGACTGGGTCCGCGCCGAATTCGCGTGCGAAGTATTCTTTCATGTAGCGCACGCCCTGACCCACGATGACGCCAAATCCTTCGCCGCGCGCCATCTGATGGACGAGTTCAAGAGCCGCCGCGCCGTTGCCGAAGTTGAGTTCGAGTCCGCCGGTGTGCTCTTTGGTGATGAGTCCTTCTTCATAGCATTCCATCGCGAAGGCAATGCAGTTGGCAAGCGAGATCGTGTCGATGCCGTAGGTATCGGCATAGAAGTTGAGCTCCAAGACTTTCTGCGCGTCGAAGTTACCGATGTTCGAGCCGAGTCCAGCGGCGTTCTCGTATTCAGGACCATCCACCACGACGCAAGTACCAGCATACGGTCCGGTGAGAACCGGGAAGTTGTCCACACCATGCGAACAGGACATGGTGCAGCCCAGCCAGCATCCATCCGGCATGCCTTGCGTGAACTTTTCCTTCCAGACTTTTGAGTCGATCTTATAGGTTTCAGGATGCGAACCAAAGCGGAAGTTATGAGTCGGCAGCAGGTCGAAGTGATCCATCACGTCCACAATGTTGGCGGTGCCGATCTTGCGCATCTGATTCTGTGAGTCGTCGAGGTCGGCGATCTCTTTGTTGATGCGCTGCCCCGCCTTACGGACGAGCGGCATATCGGCAACGTTGTTCTTGTCACCACCCATGTCAGTGAAACGGCAGACGACCGCAGCGATATGCTTGTCACGGAAGACACGTCCCGGTCCACCACGCCCTGCCTGTTTGAGTCGCGCCTCTTTGCGGCGGACATCATACCAGGTGGAGTTAATGGCGGCAATGCGCGTGTGCTCCGCGCCTTGCCCTGCTGCTAACACAGCGATACCACGTTTACCTTTTTCATCGCCGCCGTATTTCGCGGTCAGGATATTTCCGATGAGATGGGAATCTTCTGCATCGTAGGAATACGGTTCGATCGTGACCCGACCATTGTCCCCGTCAATGAAAACGATCACATCCTCAGCCGCCTTCCCCTGAATTTCGAGCGCATCGAAACCGGAGAATTTGAGAAACGGAGCAAAATACCCGCCGACGTTGCTATCAATGACATTTTCCGTGAGTGGACTCAGAGTCACAACCGTTGATTTTCCGCTGCCAGGGTAGGCTGTGATACCGCAAATGGGACCGTTGGCTACGACCAGTTCATTCTGGTTATCATTCCATTTGGTATTCGGCGTGACCGCATCCCAGAGCAGTTTGAGCGCAAATCCGCGCCCACCGGTGAACAGATCTTTCATCTGTTGGGTAACCGGCTTTTCATAAATGGTATTCGTGTCCAGGTTAACGTAGAGCGTGCGGCTGGCATATCCACGCTCGACAGGTCGTAGCTCGTAGGTGAATTCAGCGAGAAGAGTTGATTCAAGAGGCAGGGTCATGGGCAAATCTCCTTGTGTGATCGTAATTCTTACTTACATTATCCCAATTTTGAATTGCCCTGCCAATTGACTATCTTCCCGTTCTGGAGGTGACAGGCGGATTTATAATAACTTCCATGTCACTCTGAGGGAGCGTTCTTCGCGACCGAAGAGTCTCTACCGTTGAAGTAGAGATCCTTCGCTTCGCTCAGGATGACATGCTCAGGAGCCTTATGAACGTATCAGAAGCAATTCGCACGAAACGAGCCATTCGCAAGTTCCAGGATAAACCCTTGCCCGAAGATGTCGTCAAAGCCATCCTGAACGCGGGGAGACGGTCACAGTCGTCCAAAAATGAACAGGGATGGCAGTTCATCGCCATACGAGACAAGTCCATTTTGAAGGCGCTCTCCGAGTGCGGACAGTGGGCTGGGCATCTCGCAGGAGCCGCGCTGGCGGTTGCCATCCTGACACCGGATCCCACGGGCAAATTCCAGACCATGTTCGATGCGGGTCAAGCCGCGGCGTTCATGCAGCTCGCCGCCTGGGAGATGGGAGTCGGCTCGGTTCCAGCGTCATTGTATGAATTTGAAAAGACACGAGAGATTTTAGGATATCCTTCCGAGTGGCATTTACGGATCGCGCTTTCGTTCGGGTATCCTGCCGATGAAGCAAAACTCTCTGCTCCACCACAAAAAGGCGGACGCAGATCATTGGACGAGATCATACATTGGGAAAGGTGGTAGGAAATGAGCGGAATCGACGAAAAACAAATTCACGGCATGTTGTACACCAAATTGACCGAGGTGATGGGTCGCTGGCAGGGAGACATTCTGGAAAGTTATCTGAAATCAGAAGGCATCGACACGGTGCTCTTCCAGGATAGCATTTCGAGCATAACCACTACACCAGTGTTCGCAGAGGTACAAGTGTTTGTCCCGAAGGCAAGCATTCAAAAGGCGCGGGAGTTGTTGAAGAAGTTCAATGAGGGAGAGGAAGAAGCAGAGTAGTACCTTTGATACCAATTTGTAGCTTTATGCAATAGTCATCCCAAAGCTGAACGAAAACGAAAAAGTCAAAGCTGATTTTCAATGCGTCATGCACCGGCGGATAAGGCGCATCTCAAACGCCAGACGAATGAAATGCTATAAATACATATGGGTGAAGGTTCAATGAAAAAAATTCTATGGCTGGTTGTGCTTGTTTCAATAATTTTATCTTACAAAACCGCAGCATCAATTTCACAAGTAACTAATCGTGAACAGTTACCACTGTATCAAGTAAATGCAACGTCAACACCTTCTTCGCCATCCGATGTTACTCAACCTTTTTGGAATTGGCTGCAAAATGGCTGGATGCATTTCAGCCAAGATGGCAATGGGGTATGGCCAATCTACGATCCGGCAGGATATTTCTGGGCAATTGGCGATAATGGACTACTTCGCTGGAATATTGAGACGGGCGAAGTTAAAGTAATAGAGCACGCATCCTCCGATAGCATTCCTTATGTTGGCGGTATAGTAATGTTTGCAACTCTTAATGGTAAGGTTTGGGTGGTAACTACAGTTGGAGATGTTTCCTATTATTCTGATGGTACATGGATAGCTGGGCAATCTATTCCATATCAAAAGACTACCCCGGCTGGGGCTTTGACATTTCCTAATCAATATAGAATATCTAATACTAACAATCGTTTATGGGCATCAGGAGAATACATAGATTATTCAAAATGCCCGACATCCTTCGATACTTTTCCGCAATCTTGCGTATCGCGATATCAAGTCATTTATTATTTTGATGGTCGAGAATGGGGAACCTTCAATCAAATGCCTGATAAATATCTCGACTCTGCTTATTCTGTTGCAGAATCCAAAGATGGTTCTTATTGGTTTTGGAACGGTTATTATGTATTGCGGTATAGCAATCAATCTTGGACGGAATATAAAAACTTGGAAAGCTCTAAGATTGTTACTTTATCAGATGGGACATTACTCTTCATTTTCGATACGCTAATTTTATCTTTTGATGGGCAACAACTATCTCCGCTCATTTTTCCCGAAAATAATTATCATTATCCAATTGAACGCTCATATCTTACACCTAACGGTGACCTCTTTGTTCGGCTGCATAATTATTACAATAAGTCTGAAGCCCAGACCTACTTAATTCACAATGGAGAAGTAAGGAAATCTCCCGATTTGTCATTTGAAAATATCCCAAATGGAGTTTCTACTGATTACCCAGTTACAACACCACGCGGTTGGATACTACATTCCCCAGACGGCTTTTACCTTTATGATGGAAAAAACTGGAAAAAATTTACAAAACCGAATAGTTATCCTATCTACCAAGCCATGGGTGGATCACCGCTTGGATTTGCTCGAGACGGCTCGTTGTGGAGTATTGACTACAAGGGGATCAAACGGTTTGACGGCAAAACAGGCGAGTATGTATATAAGGGGAGCTTGTGCTTTCCTGATCTTCCGCCTGATGCTCCTCTATCCAACCCAGAGTATGGTGTATCTTATCGCATGGATACTAATGGTAATATTTGGGGAATATCCTCAGTCAAAAATCTTTTATGCTATTTTGATGCTGTAAAAAAAGAAGCCTCCATTTTTGAAGTGGCTTTTAATATAGGTATCCTTGCGCGATTTCCCGTTCCATTTCCACATTTCAAAGGGAATGGATTTGCTCTGGCACCTAACGGGAGTGTGTGGGTAGCCTCACCGGAAGGTTATATTGCCAATTTCACATTGGATTTTCTAAAAAAAGATCCTTATCGCAAGGTGGATATGATCAAAATCGGCGGAGATTTAGTGCATTACCCTTTGAATCCCTTACGAATTGAAGTTGGAGAAGATGGTGCAGTTTGGATTTTCGCCGAACACTCAGGCTTATATCGCTATGATGGGAAAGATTGGAAATACTACGGCTTGTCTAATTTGGAAGAGGCAAGCGCCTTTGCTATTGACAAGCAAGGACATATCTGGGCTGGTTATCCGGATCTGCTCTTGAAATATGATGGTAACACTTGGACGCAATATCCAATCGAAAAAGATTTCAATACCAAATCTTCCCTTCTACTATGATTATTGGCTTAGACGGAGCTGTTTGGTTTGCCAATAATAGCGAATTTATAGGCAGTAAGGCGGTATATAGATTTGATGGAATTAAATGGCTTTATGTCCCAGATATTTATTCGCATTCTAGTACTTCTATCGTTGATCAAATCCTCTTTGCGCCAGATGGAGCGGTATGGTTCATGAATTATTCCAATTGGACACGCTACAAACCATAAGGAGTTAGAAAATGAAAACCGCCATCCTTCTTATTGGTATCCAAAAGGATAATTTACTCGACAGAAAATTTCTGCGATTTTGGTAGGGGCGGCTTCGCCCGGTCATCCGCCCCTACATGTTAGAATCAGCGCTCATGACCGCTGACCTGCGCGACTGGCTGCTTGCCTCCATTACCCAACGCTATCGCTCCAACGCTGACCTGGCTCTCAGCGATTATATTTTCTCCAACTCGCTGTTCCATTCCATTGCGCGGGAACAGGTCGAGTTCATATTCGCCCATCGTGTGGAGATGGCTGCATATCTCGGGAACACAAGCGCCGTGCTGGAATTGGTGGAGCATTGCATCGACTCGACCAAGCGCTACACCTACGAGCGCAACCAGTTTGTCAACTTCACCGCCGAATATGACGAGCTGCTGAACGCCCAATATCACGATTTCATTTCGCAGACGCGCGCCGCCCTGCAAAAGAGCGACACCGAATCCGCTTTGGAATCCGCCATGGTAGCCGTGCTCACTGTCCATCACCAACGACTGCGGCTGATCATGGCGTCCTATTGCGTGGCATATCAGGATGCCGACCTGCACACCAATCCGCTGCTGCGGACGGTTCCCTGCGAAGAATACTCGGCGAAATTTCAACTCTCGCTGCTCGGGCTCGACCTCCACGACCTGATCGAACCGGTGCTGGATATCGGCTGCGGGATGAACGGGACGCTGGTGCGTTATCTGCGCGCAAACGGACTCTCCGCCTACGGTGTGGATCGGCTCGCGCCGCAGGAACGCTTCTTTCTCAGGGACGATTGGTTCAGCTTCGATCACGTATCCCAACCCTGGGGCAGCGTGCTGGCTCATCAATCTCTTTCCACGCATTTTATCTACGCCTATTTGCATCAACCCGTCAGCATCGAGAAATTCGCCAAGCTGACCATGAAGATTATCAATGGTCTGCAAAGCGGGTCTTTCCTGGCGTATGCGCCGGGAATGCCTTTCTTTGAAAGCCAGATCGAGAAGATGCCACAATTCTCAGTTACGCGCCAAAGAATCTCCATGCACCTACCCGAAGTGGAACAGATCGCCTATTCAACGAAAATCCAAAAAGTGAAATGAGGACTCATCCATGACCGCCTATGTTGTGATCAACAATGACGTTCTTGACCCCGTCCGCTACGGCGAATATGCCAAACTCGCACCCGCCACCGTGGAAGCCTACGGCGGCAAATATCTCGCCCGCGGCGGCAAGGTGGAAGTGCTGGAAGGCGATTGGGTACCATCCCGTCTGGTCATCATCGAATTCGAAAGTGTGGAACAGGCGAAGAAATGGTTAAACTCAGAAGAGTACAGCGAGCCGCGCAAGATCCGCCAATCCGCATCGCATTCGCGCATGGTGGTGATCGAGGGTCTTTAATGCAGCGCCTTGAAGAATACATCGCCCAATTCACAGAAAAGACCATCGCCGTAGCCGTTCACGATCTGGGATCAGGCAGATCCGTTTTCATCAACGCTGACGAAACCTTCCACCCTGCCAGCACGTTCAAAGTCCATGTGCTGATGGAAGTCTTTCATCAAGCGCAGGCAGGGACATTCTCGCTAGACAATAAAATTGAGATCATCAACTCCTTCACCAGCATTGCCGATGGCAGTCCGTATTCTTTGAATGTGATCGATGACGCGGAGGTCACCTTGTATCCGCGCATCGGAGAGATGGAAAGAATTCGTGAGCTGGCACGACTGATGATCGTCCGCAGCAGCAATCTTGCCACGAACATCCTGATCGAAAAGGTTGGTGCGAACCATGTGAACAGCTTCGTCCAATCCCTGGGCATCACCGGCGTGACCGTCCGCCGCGGCGTAGAAGATAACGTGGCGTACCGCCTGGGTTTGAACAACAGCGCATCCGCCCGCGGACTCACACAAAGCATGCGGTTGCTTGCTGAAGGAAAAGCTGTTTCAGAAAAGGCTTCACAAGAAATGATCGATATTTTGCTCGGGCAGGAATTTAACGAAAGCATCCCGGCAATGCTTCCCGATTCAGCCCGGGTCGCCCACAAAACAGGTTGGACCGGTATCGTCTACCACGATACCGGCATCATCTTCCCGCAAGGAAGAAAGCCTTACGCTATCTCCATTATGACGCGCGGTTTCGCCGAAGAGAGACCGGATGAAGCGCATGATTGCATGGCGAACATATCCAAGATCGTTTATGAGGAATTATCATGATCACAGTAACGAGTTTGATCTACTACCCTATCAAAGCCTGCCGCGGATTTGAAGTTGAGTATTCGCTGGTGGAACGCATGGGGATGCAACACGACCGCCGTATGATGGTTACCACCTCTGATGGAGAATTTCTAACACAGCGGGAATATCCCAAGCTGGCATTGGTCACGCCGACGTTGAGAGATGGCGTACTGGAGCTTTCTGCGCCGGAGTTCGACTCCCTACGGATCAATATCCAAAACACGGGTGCGAGTTACCCGGTCAATGTTTGGAAAAGTAAAGGTGTGGCAGCAGTCGACCAGGGGAGGAAGCAGCGCAGTGGTTCTCCGATTGGCTGGAAACAGACGTGCGATTGGTTCACATTGCCGATGGATTCCTGCGCAAGCTCAACCCGCAGTATGCGGTCAACGAAGATGACCACACCGGCTTCGCGGATGGATATCCCATCTTGATCATTTCGGAAGAGTTGCTGCATGATCTAAACTCACGGCTCGAAACGTCTGTGCCCATGAACCGTTTCCGCCCGAATCTCGTGGTCAAGGGCTGCGATCCGTTCGCAGAAGATGGCTGGAACCGGATCCAGATCGGGGACGTTAAATTAGCTATCGTGAAGCCGTGCGCCCGTTGCGAAGTGACGACCATTGATCAGATCACACTCGAACGCAGCAAGGAACCACTTAAAACGCTTGGAAAATATCGCAAGCAGGAGCTCGGAGCCATCTTCGGGCAGAACGTTATTCCATTAAACGGAGGCAATCTTCAGCTTGGAATGACCGTAGAAGTCCTTTCCTGATCCGCGTTGAGCGGAGTGGCGTTCGTTGCCACGCAGTCGAACGTTTTTCTACATATGATTTAATGGACAAGGCTGTGTTGCTCCGCTCAGCGCGAATAATAATTAGCATGGTTTAATGTCCTTATTGACACCCCTTTATTCATCCAGTATAAAACTCGCATGAGATCATACAAACAATGGGTGGGGCTTGGGCTTGCTCTCGTCCTGTCGGCATGTCAGATGTTGCCAACACCGGCTCCTACGCCCCTCCCCACCATCACCGCGGGACCCAGTCCCACACCGCTCCCACCGCCCACATCCACACCGCTCCCTACGCCACCGCCCGTGGTTCGAATCGATTCGGGCGACCAGGCATTGTTCTTTGGCGATTACGAAAAAGCGCGTGCGGAATATCTCGGCGCTTTCAATGATTCCACGGATGACGCGCTGAAAGCCGCCGCGCTGTGGGGACTCGGGCGCACCGAACTCGCCGATGAGAATTATCAATTGGCGCTCGATCATTTCAACAATTTGATAAACACCTATCCTGATTCCACATATTCGGCGCGTGCCTATTTTCTGGTGGGTCAGGCATATGTGGGTTTGGGACAATATCAACAAGCCGCCGATTCCTATAACACGTATATGACCCGCATCCCCGGCGTGCTGGATGGATATGTGCAGGAATATCGCGGGGATGCGCTCAACGAAGCCAAGGACTACGCTGGAGCGATTAAAGCCTACGAAACAGCGCTCACCGCTTCACGCCTGGACGATGGTTCACTCGTGCGCATCAAGATCGCTGACGCCCGAGCGGAATTCGGTGACTACGCCGGAGCATTGACGCTCTACGATCAGATCTTCAATACTACCGATAACGATTACATCAAAGCGCAAATGGATTATCAAGCAGGCAAAGCGCTGGTCCAAATGGCAAAAGTGGACGAAGCCAACGCGCGCTATCTGCATGCCGTACAGAGTTATCCGCTTTCGTATTACGCTTATCTTTCACTGGTGGAACTGATCGCCGTTGATTACGCCGTAGACGATCTCAGCCGCGGCATGGTCGATTACTACGCCGAACAATATGATGTGGCGCTCGTGGCATTGGAACGTTATATCGCCGCCAACCCCACAGAAGATGGCACCGCTCATTACTTCCGCGCTTCGACCCTGCGCGACATGGGAAGGACTGCCGATGCGATCACCGCCCTGGACGATTTCATCGCAAATTTCCAGAACCACCTCAAGTGGGTGGATGCCTGGGAAGATAAGGCGTATTTACAGTGGGCAGTACAAGGTGATTATGCCGCCGGGGCACAGACGCTGCTCGATCTGGCATCTCAGATTCCCGGTTCAACAGCCACACCAAATATTTTGATGGATGCAGCGCGCATCCTGGAACGGAATGACAATCTCGATGAAGCCGCCCGCACCTGGGAACGCGTGGCGAACGAGTATCCATCCAGCGATCAGGCGTCACTGGCGTTGTTCTACGCAGGTATTGCACGTTATCGCCTGACTGACTATCAGAACGCATTGGCACTTTTCCAACGCAGCAAGACCCTGGCTGCCAAATCTGAAGATCAGGCGCGTGCTTATTTGTGGATGGGAAAAGCGCAGCAAATGCTGGGAGATGGGAATGCCGCGCTGGAGTCCTGGCGGCAGGGACAGGGACTCGACACTGCAGAGTATTACAGCCTGCGCGCGCGTGACCTTGTGCTGGGAAATGTCCCTTTCGCGCCGCCCGCTACCATGAATCTGAATCCTGATCTTGAAAAAGAACGCAAGGATGCCGAAGCCTGGATGCGCGTCACCTTTAACCTGCCAGCGGATACCAATCTCTCCGACCCCGGCACGCTGGCACAGGATGCCCGCTTTATCCGCGGCACGGAACTATGGGAATTGGGTATGTACGATGAAGCACGACTCGAATTCGAGTTTTTACGCGATTCGGTCGCTGGCAGCCCTACCGATAATTTCAGGCTGGCAAATCACCTGTTGAACATCGGCTTATATCGCACTGCCATCTTTGCGGCGCGACAGGTTTTATCGCTGGCTGGCAAAGACACTCAGTCCGCATCATTAACAGCGCCGGTTTATTTCAATCACGTGCGCTACGGTCTGTACTACCACGATCTGATCATCGAAGAGTCACAGAAATATGGGCTCGATCCGCTGTTCATGTTCAGCGTCATCCGGCAGGAGAGTTTGTTCGAGGGCTTTGTGAAGTCCACGGCAGGCGCGCATGGTTTGATGCAGATCATCCCGGATACCGGCGGACAGATCGCCAATGAGTTGAAATGGCCCCAGGGGTTTGTGCCTGAGGATCTGTATCGTCCTATTGTTGGCGTGCGCTTTGGTTCGTATTATCTGGCAAAGAATAGGGATCAGCTGAACGGCAGTTTGTACGGTTCCCTAGCTGCCTATAATGCCGGTCCGGGCAGTGCAGCAGTGTGGAAGGGTCTTGCAGGGGATGACCCTGACCTGATGCTGGAGATCATCCGTTTTCAGGAAACGCGCGATTACATTCGGTATATTTATGAGATCTATACGGTGTATCGGAATTTGTATGGTCCGGCAACATAGCCCGTTATGCTTTTACGGGGCTTAGCCCCGTAAAAGCATAAGTGAAAGAATCAAAATCGCTGGACGTTTAAATACGCCCAGCGATTTTTGTTTTGATAACTATTCAATTAGCCAAGGTGGGCAACGATACGTTGATGGGCAGTTTCGGCATCCATATCAACCACAGCGACCAGTTTATCGCGACCGGTCAGCCCGGCAACGATATCCAGCCGCGATTTGGATACACCCAGGATCTCCGAGAGATACTCGAGCAGCGCCGCATTGGACTCATCGTCCGCAGGCTGGGAGGCAATGCGCACTTTGATGGTGCCATCCTCCAGCACCTCCGCGATCTCATTACGGCTGGCGCGCGGCGTCACACGCACGGCAAGCGCGGCTCCTTTTTTCCCATCATGTAAATTATATTTTCGATCAGACATGGCTCACCTCGCTTAGAGTAGCAAACTAATGATGATCTGTTTTGCCAACTGAATTAGTACGATCAAGATCAAGGGACTAAAGTCTATCATACCCACAGGCGGGATCACCTGCCGAATGGGAGCCAGCAACGGCTCCACCACGCTATTGATCCCACGGCGAACAGGATGGTACGGATCCATGAAATAGGAAAGGATCGCGGATAAGATCACCAGCAAAATAAGGATCTCTGCAAATGTATTGATAACCTGAACGATGATGAACATCACGCTTCCTTTTCCGACTTGTACTTGCGTGCACCAACGATAGCTGTTCCTACTCTGACGAGGGTTGCGCCCTCCTCAACCGCCACGGCATAATCTGCGCTCGTGCCCATCGAAAGCTCACGCCAATCCGCGTGGGGGAATTGGCTTGCTAAATGGTCACGTAACAGCCTCAGGCGTTGAAAGAAGCGGCGCGCCTCCTCCAGGGTTCGTTTCGAGGGGCGGCATCGTCATCAGCCCTTGTACGCGCAGGTTGGGAAGATCCAAAAGTGACTTGACCTCAGGCAGGAACGTTTCCCACATTGATTCATCCGAAGCATTCCATCCTGATTTGCTTTCTTCGCCGCCCACATTGAACTCCAGCAATACCGGCAAAATACGATTCGCCTCTCCGGCAAAACGGTCAAGGCGCTGCGCGAGTTTGAGGTTGTCGAGCGAGTGTAAAAGTGCAAAATGATCAGCAACGAGCTTGGCTTTGCGGCTTTGCACATGACCGATCATATGCCATTCTACCCCACTTTGCACGGATAGTGATTGAATTTTCATGACACCCTCCTCGGGATAATTCTCTCCGAGGAGGCGCACACCGGCTTCGATGGCAGCTTGAACGATCTCCAGGGGCTGCGTTTTTGTCACAACAACGAGGCGGATATCATCGGAATTGCGTCCGCTTTTGCGAGCGGCAGTGGCAATGGTATCGAGGGTGGCAAGGTAACGTTCGCGGATGGATGCAACGAGGTCGGTCATGGGATAATTATAATGCGGGGAATACTGCAAAGAATGAAAGAAGAAAGAGGAAAGATGGGAATAGAAAGTGAGAGGTAAGCTTCTCGCCCAATCGACTGATTATTGCAGGGAGACCAATGCCCCAAAGCGACCGGTGCGACCTTTTTCGGCACGGTGCGAGAACCAATCATCGGTGTGACAGGCAGTGCAAATCCCCGCTACTTCTATTTTGCCAACTCCCGCCCGTTCAAGCAAAAGCTTGTTGGTTTTCCACAGGTCAAAATGGATCTTGCCGTTGTTGGAAAGGAGCAACTGGTCTGCTTCGTCGCCAAACTTTTGCATGACCTGCAAAATGACGTCGGCGCCAACTTCGTAATGATCCGGTCCAATGGACGGACCGATACAGGCAATAATATCCGCCGGGTTCGAGCCGTAATTCTTGTGCATGGCAGCGACGGTGCTGGTCGCCACATCACGCAGAGTGCCCATCCAACCGGCGTGCGCCACACCGATCACCGCTTTACGCGGATCGCAAACAAGGATCGGCACGCAATCGGCAAAACGCATGAAGAGGGTCACATCGAGTTTATCAGTGAGAATGATATCTGCCTGGCGGTCAGGATTCATCTATGGGACGCGGCGCACGTGCACAGACCACGTCCGCGCTGTGGACCTGCCACACATCGAAGATGGATTCGGGTTTACATCCCAATGCCTGAAAGGAAAGCAGACGATTCTCCTTTACGCGTGTCAGATCGTCGCCCACAGTTCCGCCCACGTTCAGTGATCCCCACGGTTCAGGGCTCACGCCCCCCTGGCGGGTGAAGACCGCATGACGGGCAGGCAAGCTGTTAAACTGAAGGTATCGAAGGGCATTATTCTGAACAAAGGGCATGGGTCACATCAACTTTAAATTTAGGGATTTGGTTTTGCCAAAGAGGCGAATTTTTTGATAAAGAACTGGCGCGTCTCTGCCATGGATTCTTCCATGTAGGGATAGGCGAACCAGGCAGTTGCCAGACCAAAGATCGCACCGGTGATCACTGCGCAAATAGGGAGTACTTTCACGATACGGCAGGATATTTGCCAGCCAGGACCATTCCATCTGGCTGAAGAGTTGGGAGAAGCCATCCAAGCCGATGGGTCCCATACCGATCAAGACCCACAATCAGCCAATGGAGCGGTTTGATACGCTTCCCTGTGGCAGCATAGAAAAGACCAAACAAAAGCATCATACCGTAGATGGCAATATCCCGTTCGCAAAGCGCCATCTTATATCCGACAGTTTCATTGCCAGTAAAGTTACGTGCATCGAACCGCGCTATGCTGGTCGGAGAATGCAGATTCTGAATACCGGTCGCCTGATCAAAAGTGATGACACCAGCCATCTTTGCTTCTGGCAGCGGATAATACGCCTGTTCACCAAAAAGATAAAAGGAGCGGAACCCGAATTGATGGCACAACGGCTTGTAGATCGTGTAAATAATGTTCGCAGGGAGTGTAGCGCCAGCTTTCATCAATACCGGCGCCAGGATGGGCAGCCCCACATAGAGAAGAATAAAGAAATTGATCATCGCCAGATAATGGCGTGACACCCAGTACATCACGCGATCTCCACCGCTGATCTGTTGTCCACGGCGGACGCGATCGTGATGATCTTCACGCCCGAGCTTGTCGAGCTGTCCACGGCGGTCGCTGGCGGCGCCAATGGTCATCATCAACTTTTGCTTGTCAAATGGAGCAGTGAGTTTGTAGGGTCCCACTTCAACGACGGGGATCTTATCGAAGTATACTTTTTGCAGTGCAGGGTCAGAGTCAATATCCACTTCCACTAAACGATGTGGAAGTGTCTTCTCGAGTTCTTTTAGATCCGCTTTGGCTTGTTCACACAGATGACAATCTTTTCGCGAGTAGAGAGTAACAGTAATCATTATCCCAGCTTTATCGGCAAGGCTTACAACCCGAAATTGAAATAGAAGAATTGACCTCTTTGAGCGATGATCTCAAAGATACCGGCAAAAAGCATCACACCGATGATCACAAGAATGATGCCCATGACGATCTCAACATAATGCATTATTTTGCCATACTTACGCAGTGTTGCTGAAACCCAGCCGATGCCCAAGGCGGCGAAAAGGAATGGGATGGCGAGTCCGGCTGAATAGGCGGAGAGAAGCGAAACGCCTTGCGAGACCGAACCACCGTTCATGGAAAGGGTCAGGACCGCACCTAGTACTGGTCCAACACAGGGTGCCCATCCGGCTGAGAAAAAGACTCCCATCAACGCCGAGGAGAGGTAGCCCCACTTGCGATCGGGCAATTGCTGGACGCGTGTATCGTATTCCAGGAACGGGATGCGGAAAACACCGGTCATGTGCAGACCGAAGATGATCACTACGATCCCGCCAACCTTTTCCAAAACGTTACGCAGGTCGAACAATAATCTTCCCAGCGAAGCAGAGGCTACGCCGAGTGTAATAAACACTGCACTAAAACCCAGCACGAAGGCAATGCCGTGCGTAAAGGTAATGAAGCGATTGCTCTCCGTGGCTTCGCCACCTACGGCACGCCCGCCCAGATAACCAACATAGGCTGGGACAAGCGAAAAGACACACGGAGACAAGAAGGATGCCAGCCCGGCAAGGAACGCCAGACCGATGGTGACATTGGCGATGTCCATTAGATCGACAACTCCTGAACGACAACATGTGTACCGCCAGCCAATGCGTCAGCAACCGTATCGCCAGTGTCCAATGAATTCTGCGGGGTTGCCCAACGGAAGATCCATTTGGCATCTTCAGGCAAGCAGTTGACACATCCGTGTGAACGGGGCACGCCAAAATTGTTGTGCCAGAATGCCGCATGGATGGCATATCCTTCGCCGCTGAAGAGGGTTGTCCACGAGACGGCAGCCGTGTCATAGCCAGAGCCGGTCGTACCGCCTGCCATGTGAATGGAGATCGCCTTACGCCAAGTGATATGCTCGCCTAACGGGGTCAGATATTCTGTCACCGGGTTGCCGTATGAATCAAGTCTCTGACCGGTTGACACACGGCAGAAATATACTTCTGTGTTCCCCTCCAGACAGGAAAGTGTCTGGTATTCCTGTGTACGATCTACAACGATCTTCTTGGTGGCAGGGTCTACATCCGGGCTGATCGGTGCTACATCATCCGCCGTCAAGGGACGGAAGGCAGTGGCCGGTCCCCACAGCAGGTCGCCATAACCGCCGCCGGTATACCCCTGCGGATGATAACCGGCGTTCTCATTGAAGCGATACATGATATCTGCGCCACTCTGCGCGATACTGTCGATCCAGACCACCTGACTGTAATACATACGGATCGGGAAATTTCCTTCGACCAGTGTCTTCACATGCGGAGAGATCGCCGGACCTTCCAGGATCATGTTCACATAGGGAACCGTTACTTCCGCCCAAAATCCTTTTGCGCCATTAGGAATGGCAGTAAGCGGCGTGTTCTGCACATTTTTCACAGGCTGCAAATGTGGGGCATAAATATACCCCTCGGGAACTCTTGCCCAACGTTGATTGATAATATTCTGGTCCACCGCGCCGCGTGTAACGACGTCCTGCTGCCAGACCACGACATTGTCATCGTACATCACACCCAAAGAAGGCGCGTTAAAACTGGGTTCGCTGCGCACATCGATCTTCGAAAATACACGTCCCAGTCGTTCGCCTTCGGGGAATTGTGCCTGTGGATATGAGAGTTCGAGATGCTTGAAAGGGTTGAATGCCAGCGTACCAAGCCCAACACCGGCAAGTTTGAGAAAGTCACGACGAGATATGTTTCGATGCATTCTTTCACCTAATATATGTCATTGCGAGGAGCGTTCTTTGCGACGAAACAATCTTCCTACACCAGGAGATTGCTCACATGCACTTGCGTTCATGTGCAAGTGTCGCCCTGCCGGGCTCGCAATGACATGAGATTTTGTAAGGATACCTGCAAACAAAGGGAGCGTCAACGGGCAGGTTAGCGGGGATTAATCTGCAAAAAACTCGCGCAAAGCACGCAGGCAAGTCACACTGACTTTGTGACCGACCTCATCTTCACAATAGGTCACTTTAGCTCCAGCCTGCTCCAGCAAAGAAATAGAAGCGCGCGCCCGGTCGATGGTCACCATCTCGTCCTTCGTGCCGTGCGTGACGAAGAACGGTTTGCCTTCCAATGGACGCTGCGTGACCAGCGCTTCTAACCCACTGGGGACAAAGCCTGCCAGAATGCCTGTTTTGCGGATGCGCTGCGGATACAGGAACGCCAGCAAATTGGACATGGCTGCCCCCTGACTGAATCCCATTACATTGAAGGTGGACGCATCGATCCCAGCCGAAGCCGCGTACGCGTCCACAAGGTTGATCAACGCCTCAGCGGAGGGTCGAAACTGATCGAGGCTGGGTCTACCAAAGTCTGAGGCGTGAAGCGGTCGCCAGGAGAAGCCGCTTGGTTCTGTGAAATGAGGCGCACGCGGGGCGACCATCCAATAACGAGAGGGTAGATCCCGAGCAAAGACCCACATCGAGTTTTCATCTCCGGTGTATCCATGCAGAAGCAACATCAAGTGTGCGGGTTTGTGCGTGGTTGGACGAACACGAAGGACCCAGTCTTCGAATTCGACGAGTTGGGTGTTAGGAGCGATTTGCACGTTTTTGGATCCAATCCAGAAGAGCGAGGGATAGAAAGATCAATCCGATAGGCAAGAGACCCGCCAGCAAACACAACAGCCCGCTAACAGCGGCGCCGGGTCCGTAAATCAAATAGATCAAACCCGTACCTACAACCAGCAACAAAAGCGTAGCCCCCACTCCGATGCGGACATTGGTCTGTTTGGCGTATTTTCGTAGATCGCGTGTCATCTTAGATCCTAATAGCGCGGCGGAAACGCTTCTGCCAGGAGAAATATTGTTTCATCTCAGGCAATATCAACCCTGTCGCCTGCTCACCCAGCAACGCCACGGCGCGCACATCCACTTCGGTAAACGTATCGATATGTGCCACGCCAGGACGAACGATAAACTCCGGTTTATCGACCATCAAACGATATTCAGCCAACGCCCGATCCACGATATCCATCGAACGGACAAAGACATCCAATGCTTGAGCATAGCTGAGGCGTGAAATACGGTCAACGATCGCGCGTGGGATCAAGTTGGGCATTGGCACGGACCATGTACGGGCAGGCATTCCCAAGGGTTCTGTAAGAACAACCGCCACAACAGGTAATTTCGGGGCAAGGGAACGTGCTACCGAAACCGGCACGGGATTCAGCACACCGCCATCTACAAGTTCCAGGTCGCCCATGGTCACGTGCGGCAACGCACCAGGCACAGCAATGGTGGCGAGCAGCGCGTCCACCAACCTGCCTTCAGAGAGAATGATCTCGCGCCCACTTTTCAAGTCAACAGCGGTCAGCGCACAGGGTAGTTTGAGATCCGCAAAGGTGCGCTCATCGAAAATATCCCTGAACCATTTCGCCGCACCCGCCAGCCCCAATAAAGATGGTCCCTGGTCTGGAGAATATCCATATAAACTCTTCTGCTCCACCTCAGAAAAGAGATCCTCGATCTCCACCGCGGAATACCCAGCCGCATAAAAGACCGCTACAATACCGCCAAAACTGGTACCGGCAACCGCCTGAATTGTATAACCTTCTTTTTCAAGGCAGCGAATGACGCCAATATGGGAATTCCCTTTGGCGCCACCACCACCAAGTGCTAGTGAAATATTCATATCCTCTTTTCTCAATTCCACAAACTATTATACCGTTCTCTATCATAAGGCTTACCTTGCATGTTGATTTGGAAATGCCCAAAGGAGCGGACTGAAATTTTCTTTCGCCCCAGAGAGCACAGAGATTATGAGAAGAAACTCTACGTTCTCTGTGGCTAAGATCACTGAATTAGATACTCCCATTGATTTTCCAACAGCAAGATATGATATTTGTCAGTTGTAAATACAACAATACCATGTAACAATTTTTTCACTGAGCCAGGTTATCCCTATCTAAGCAGTGAAATATTCCTAAACCTACGAGATACGAAGAGGCTACCATGGAACCACTCCACTCTGCCCCGTACGAGCACATGGCAACCCAATCCCCCGCCAAGGAACTTTGGACCTTACTGAAGGTCAGCAGTTCTTTGACATCGACTCTCGATCTTACAGAGGTATTGCAGATCGCCATCGAAAGCGCTGCGGATCTGCTCGGGTTGGGAAGCGGAGCGATCTACACGCTTGAAAATGATAGCCTGTATCTAGGCGCGACCACTCCACCCTTACCACCTCTGTTTCCTGACGAACTTCGTTTTGCGCATATTGGTGATCATCCTCACATAAGATATGTTGTCACCTCAAAAGAGCCAGTATATCTGGATGACGCGAGAAGCGCCTCCCTTTCCCCATCAGAAAAGATCGTGGCGGAAACTCGCAACCTTGTCTCCATTCTCTATTTTCCACTGTTACTTAAGAAAAATGTGATCGGAGTTTTTATTGTTGGCTCCACTGAGGACACCCGTCGATTTGCAAAGAGCGAGATCGATCTTTGCTATATCCTGTCCTATCAGGTATCGCTCGCCATCTCCAACGCGCAATTATATAAGAAAGCCCAACAAGCCATCGAGGATCTCAGCCAGGCATACAACGCCACTCTGCAAGGCTGGTCACGTGTGCTAGATATGCGCGATCACGTTACCGATGAGCACACACATCGTGTAGCTGATCTAACCGTTCGACTGGCAACGCGGCTAGGCTTCTCCGACACCGAACTTGGACACATCCATAGAGGAGCACTCCTGCACGATATTGGAAAAATGGGCATTCCCGATACGATCCTGCAAAAGCCAGACGAACTTACAAAAGCTGAGATGGCGATCATGCAAACACATCCTGAGAAAGCGCGTCAGATCATTTCCCAGATCGAATACTTGCTTCCTGCTTTGGATATTCCCTATTGCCATCACGAAAAATGGGATGGGACTGGGTATCCGCGTGGACTCAAAGGAGACGAAATTCCTTTTGCGGCGCAACTGTTCGCCGTTGTGGATGTGTACGATGCCCTGACAACAGACCGCCCCTATCGCAAAGCCTGGAGCAAGGAGCGCACCCTGCAATATATTCAGGATCAATCAGGAAAACACTTTAGCCCGGCGGCGGTCAAGGCATTCTTTGAAATGATAAAAGAATAAGTTCTGTGCAGTAGCATCCATCCGTGCTAGACTCCTCCTTACGCCCTTTCCAAAAGAGGAGATATGGTATGTCCCCAGTACAGATGTCGAAAATAGAATCAGGAATGCGCATCGTTCTAGAGTTCAATGAAGCATTTAACCGTCATGATGTAGCTGGAATGATGAAACTCATGAGCGATGATTGTGTCTTTGAAAATACCGATCCTGCTCCAGATGGAACGGTCTACTCTGGCAAAGAAGCTGTCACCAAATTCTGGCAGAACTTCTTCAACGAGTCGCCTCATGCACATATCGAGATCGAAGAGATCTTCGGCATGGGGCTCCACTGCATCATGCGCTGGAAATATACATGGGTTGATGCAGTCGGGCAAGCGGGACATGTCCGCGGGGTGGATGTATTCAAGCTGAAAGAGGATCTCATTAGCGAGAAGCTATCCTATGTAAAGGGATAAGCCAAGAGAAATCGTGCTACACTCCACGCCTATGCAGAAACAACCCAGCAGAGCAGAAACGACAAAGCGATTGATCCTTTGTGCAATATCGTTCGTCGTTTTATTCTTGAATTTTGCATTCAATACCTGGCACATCCAAGAAGAACAATCTTTCACCCACTTCCAGCGCGATACCGAGAGCCTTATCCTCGGCAGGTTGGCAAAATCGCGACAGGACGGCATCTTTTCTGCAGGGGGGCTGACCGGTGCCGATATCGATCACAGCGTCCATGATACGTGGATCACGCCAAAAGAGATCGACCATCAATACCTAGCATACTTCGACGATATCCCGCTTGAACAATATTCTCCATATCTGTCACAGATCGGCGGGCAGGGAGTGATGTACAGCATTCTCGATCGGCTGATTCGTATTTCGTCCACGCGCGAGAAATACGAGATCTTCCAGATGATCGCTGCCTTACTGTCAGCGACCGCCCTGACATTTATCATTTTGTGGTTTTATCTTGAATTTGGGTTGACGACCGCTGTTCTTGTATTCGTTACTACGACCTTGTCACAGTGGCTGATCGTATTCGGGCGCAATCTCTGGTGGAGTCTCTGGGCATTTTATTTGCCGATGATAGTATTGATGTATTACGTGAGGTTCAAGCGAACCACCAACCTTGATCTTTTCCGCTTCGGTATGGTGGTTGCGCTGGCTGTCTTTGCCAAATGTTTTTTCAACGGTTATGAATACATCACAACAGCACTGGTCATGATGACCGTCCCCTTCGTCTACTACAGTATCGTTGACCGTGTGAATATTCGGCAGTTCATCAAAGGCAGCTCGACTATCATCGCTAGCACAACCATTGCCATTCTTCTAAGCGTTACCATCCTGATCTTGCAAATTGGCGCCGCTGAAGGCAATGCTCTCGCAGGCATCAAGCACTTATCATCCACCTTCGAAAAGCGGACGTATGGCAATACCAACGATTTCAACAGTGAATTTTCCGCCAGTCTGGAAGCCAGCACATTGGGCGTAGTGAAAAACTACATCAACGGTTCTTATCTGACGCTTCGCCCCGCTTCGGACTCAGCCAAATCTGATTCCGTTATAGAGATCCGCTACGCCTATCTGATCGCTTCCTTCATGGTTATGTCACTCTTGGCTATCTTCGCGTGGCAAAAAAATAGATTACCCGAACAACGACAAAGGGATATTGCGCTAGTTGCCACAACCTGGTTTTCCGTCTTAGCCCCGCTTTCATGGTACGTGATCTTCAAGTCGCACTCGTATATCCACACCCACATCAACTTTGTGGTGTGGCAAATGCCATTCACGTTGTTAGGGTTTGCTTTATGGGGAACTGTGATTCAAAATCTTCTGCGGACTCGAAAGTCTACAGACTTCCGAGTTTGACTCCAACGTCTGTAGACGTTGGAGTCAATAATCCTATATCACCACCTGCGGAAGCAACACCTTCAAAGCATCCACCAACGCGTTGACATCTTCCACCGTGTTATATCCCTGAATTGAAATGCGGACAAATTGCCTGTCCTGCCACTGCGTCAACGGAATCTCGATCTTGAACTCGTCATATAATCTGCGCTTGAGTTGTGCCATATCACAACGCGGAAGCGGAGCAATGCCCATCTGACTATAGAAATCTGAGTCGAATGGATAGAGCGGCGATAGGTTAGTCAGATCGCAAACTCGCTCGATGGCAGTTTTCAAGAGGGCATGGCACTCCCCACGTACATCCTCCCAACAATGTTCTTGCATAAATTGAATAGCACTTGGAACCGTCAACGCCGCAGCGGGGTCTTTGGTGCCTGTCCATTGGAGCAGGTCAATAAAACGGGAGCCTGTGGTCGTTTCGGGTGTGGCGTGATATCCCCAACTGACGATCGCTGGTTCGATGATCGCTTGGATCTCACGGCGCACATGGATGAACGCCACACCTTTGGGTGCGAGCATCCATTTGTGACAGTTCCCGAAACTAACATCCGCGCCGATGGCTTGCAGATCAACCGCCAACTGACCCGGTGAATGCGCCGCATCCACCACGCTGATGATTCCAGTCTGCCGCGCACGCTGACAAATCTTCTCCACAGGAAGGCGCAAAGCTGTTGGCGAAGTAATGTGACTGAGGTACACAACCTTTGTGCGCGGTGTTACACCTTGCCAGAACTGCTCCACGATCTCGTCTTCGGTGCGGACCGGTAGTGGGATATGTTGATGGATGTACTTCGCTCCCACTTTGTCACACACAAATTCCCAGGTGTAATCACAGGCACCATACTCATGGTCCGTGGTGAGGACTTCGTCACCGGGCTGCAAATTCAATGAGCGAGCGATGATATTCACGCCATGCGTAGCGTTGGTGATGTATGCCAAATCATCAGCGTCCGCGTTGAGGTAAGCTCCCAGCGCCTGCCGTGATTCTTTCAGGAGTGAATCGTATTCACGCCCCAGGAACAAAACCGGCTGGCGTTCCAAGCGTGCCTGCCAGTTCTGGTAGGCTTCAAAAACGGGTTTCGGCGTAGCTCCAAACGAGCCATGGTTCAGAAAATGGACATCGGGGTCGAGCAGGAAGTATTCTTTTAGTTGTGTCATGCCACAATTATAAGCATGGTCACAAACTTTTTACTGGAACTTGCGCCAAGACATAATCCACCATCTTCTGCGGAATATTCACGCCTGTGGTTGTGATGCTGTTTCGGAATTCCATAGTGTGATTGATCTCGTTGATGGTCAGTCCATTTTCAGTTTCGAACAGATCGAGCGCCAGTAATCCGCCGCCTACGGCAAGCGCCGCACGCCGACACAGTTCCGCGATCTCATCGGTGACCGGGCAGTTGGTGGCAACGCCTCCGCGCGCCGTATTCGTGATCCAATTTTCGGAGGAGCGATAAATGGCACAGATGCATTCATCACCCACCACAAAGGCACGGATATCTCGCCCGGGTTTGTTGATATATTCCTGAATGTAGAAAACCTGATGATTGACTCCCAGCGTGGCTTTGTGCTCGATCAGGACTCTGCCATCTCACGATTCTCAACCTTTGCCAGCAGACGTCCCCACGAACCGACGACCGGTTTCATCACGCACGGATAGCTCATCGCTTCGATCGCCCGAAGAGCGAATTCTTCATCAAAAGCCATCAGCACTCTGGGAGTTGGGATTCCGCTCGTCGCCAGTATTTGGCTGGTGATGTATTTATCTCCGCATTTTTCAGCAACAGCGGGAGAATTAACTACCGGCACGCCGTGTGCTTCGAAGATACGCGAGATATAGAGACCGCGAGAGTAAGAGATGGACCGCTCAAATAACACATCCACCGGCTCGGGGAGTTGATTTATGTCGAAGAACATATCTCCGTCATTGATGCGGACAACTTCCACATCGGGATGTTTTTCCAGTTCTTCCAGTAAATATTTTTCTTCCGCGCGTAGGCGGGTGTATAAAAATCCAACTCGGGGCATGTCTCCTCCAATGCAGAATAATGATTGAAGAATGCAGAATTTTCATTCATCATTCTGAATTCTAAATTCTAAATTTAACTCTCTCTGTCACTTGACTAGTTGTCAAGTTTCCACCCAGATCAGGCGTAGAATTCTCCAGCGGCAATACATTCATATACCGCCTTGCGGAGTCGTTCAGCAAACTCGGTCTCGTTCAGATACTCCAACATCATCGCCGCGGCAAGAAAGGTGGCGACGGGGTTGGCTTTGCCCGTACCGACCAAGGTCGGTGCGCTGCCGTGAACGGGTTCGAAGACAGCCGCATTGGCTCCGATATTTCCGGATGCCGCAACCCCTAATCCGCCGACGAACATACAGGCTTCGTCGCTCAGAATGTCGCCGAACAGATTTGTCGTTACGATGATCTCGAACTGCTCCGGTGCGCGGACGAGTTCCATGGCACAGGTGTCTACGAGCATTTCGTGCATGGTGATGTCGGGATATTCTTTTGCAACATCCAAGGCGACCGCTCGAAATAGTCCGCAGGTTTGGCGGAGGACATTTGCCTTATGAACCACGTGAACGGATCTGCGATTGGCTTGCCGTGCAAGATCAAAGGCTTTGCGAACGATCCGCTCTGAACCTTTGCGCGTGATGACACGTTCCGTAATGGCGCGGTTACCATCATCTTCAAGTCGTTCAATGCCGGAGTACAGTCCCTCTGTATTTTCGCGCACGATGATCAGATCAATATTCGGGCGTGAAGAAGAATGCGGGATGGAACGCGTCGGTCTGAGGTTGGCATACAACTCCAGTGATTGGCGCATCCGCACGACGGGAGAGAAATAGTTCGGGATGGCTGGCGGCGTGGTAACGGCACCAAATAGGGCAGCAGAAGAGAGGCGGATTTCCTCCAGCGTGGAATCAGGCAGTGACGTGCCAAGTCGCTCGTAGGCGCCGAATCCAATCTCTGCGGGGACAAAATCCATTTCCAAAGGCAGGGCACACAGAACTTGTTCGGCACAGTCAATGACTTCAGGTCCGATGCCATCGCCGGGGAGAAGACAGATGCGATGGGTCATGCAAGTAGTTCCTGAATGTCGTGTGTTTTGAGGAAGTTGACGATGCCGCCCGCGTCGGCGATCTTCAAAACAAATTCGGGCAGCGGATTGGCTTGATAGCGATGACCGTTGGTATGGTTGAAGATTTCGCTCGTGGAGAGATTGACTTCGATATCATCGCCTTCGCTGATATCCGCCGCGGCTTTGGGGCATTCCAGGATCGGCAGACCAATGTTAATGGCGTTGCGAAAAAAGATACGAGCGAACGATGCCGCGATGACACACTTCGCCTGTGAGCCTTTGATGGCAATGGGTGCGTGTTCACGCGATGAACCGCAGCCAAAGTTTTGACCACCGACAATGACATCACCGGGTTTTACATTCTTTGCATATTCGGGTTTCACTTCACAGAATACATTCTTGGCGAGTTCCAGCGGATCGATGGTGATGTTGTATCGTCCGGGGATGATCTCGTCCGTATTCATGTTTTCTCCAAATGTCCAAGCTTTAGGCATAATTAACTCCTTGTTAGAAGAAAGGGTCAACGGTATACAAGTAGACAAGTACACAGGTAAACAAGTCGAACGTGTATACGTGTTTCCTTGTCTACTTGTTTACTTCTAGAATTCCACGCGGATCAGTAATTCGTCCAGTAAGCGCCGTTGCAGCAGCGGTTGCCGGTGAGGCAAGATAGATCTCCGAAAGCGGACTGCCCATACGTCCGACGAAGTTGCGGTTCATGGTGGTGAGGGCGCGCTCACCCGGTGCAAGGATGCCACCATGACGCCCGATACAGGCACCGCAGCCTGTGCCGGTGACCGTGCAGCCGGCATCCATCAAGATTTCGATCAAGCCGTTCTTGAGCGCTTTCTTATAAATGCGCGCGCTCGCCGGCGTGACAATGACTCGTGTGAGCGGATTGACTCTTTTCCCTTTGAGCATGTTCGCGACAATTTCCAAATCCTCGTAGCGCGCATTCGTGCAGGTGCCAATATAGACTTCATGTACTTCCAAACCGACAACCTCGGTCAACGGTTTGACATTGTCCACATCAGGGTGACAGGAAACTTGTGGAGCTAACACAGATACGTCGATCTCAAGTACACGCTCATAACGCGGATCGATCGGAACAATTCGCTCAAACGGATCCTTCGCCGAGCTCAGGACTCTGCCTCTGGCGGGCGTCTCGTTTTCAAGATATTGGATCGTCACATCATCGGCAGCGATCAACCCGCATTTCGCGCCGATCTCGGTGGACATATTTGGGAAGATGATGCGTTCGTGCATCGGCAGGTTATCAATGTACTCGCCGCCGAACTCGACCGAGCGATAGGTGCCGCCGTCCATACCAAGCAAACCAGCGATGTGGATCATGACATCCTTGGCATAAACTCCGGGTTGCGTTTGCCCGTGTAGTTCAATGCGGATCGTCTCTGGCACTTTGAACCAGCACTTGCCAGTCACCCACGCCACGCCAACTTCTGTCGAACCAAGTCCCGTGCCGAAGGCACCCATCGCGCCGTAGGTATTGGAGTGCGAATCCGCACCGATGATGATGGAGCCGGGCGTGACAAATCCCTCTTCGATCATCACCTGATGACAAACGCCCTGCTGGAAAAAGTGCGGCAGTCCCTGTTCTTTCACAAAATCCATGATCTTGCGATGGTTCTCCGCTGCGAGTATGTTCGGGGCGGGGTAAGCGTGGTCGAGATGTAATACGATCTTGTTCTTATACAGAATTGGTTTGCCAATCTCGCGGAATGCCTTGATGGCGAGTGGCGTGGTGTTGTCGTGGCTCATGATGTAGTCCACATCCAACAACAGGATCTCGCCTGCCTGCACAGGTCGCCCTGCTTTGCGTGAAAAGATTTCTTCGATCAATGTGCCCATAGTGCCTCCAAATGCAGATTTTAGAATGATGAATGATGAATAAAATGCAATTTCGAAATTCATCATTCTGCATTCACCATTCATCATTTATTGTTGTATTTCTTCAACACCATGCGCGTCTCTGTCCGTTTGACGCCTTGCACGGTGCGGATCTCTTCGATGAGATTATTCAGCGCTGCTACATTTTCCACGTTGACGAAGGCGCTGATGTCGTGGTCGCCGGTGATCTCGTATACACTCGTGACATTGGTAAACCCACGCATGCGGCGCACCACTGCTGATGTATACACATGCGACTCGACCTCCACCATTAACATGGCGCTGATATCGTGCGGGATGACGTCGATCTCTCTACCCGTGACCTGTTCCGCGATCTCGAGAATATCCGCATCGAAAAGTTGTTTGCGCTGGTCGCCCATATTCTTGATGCGTGTGACAATGACTTCCAACTCTGCGGCGCTGATTTCGATCCCGTACTCGTCCAATCGTGCAGCGACGGCGCTTTTACCGGTATATTTGTCGATCACGATCTTCCGCTCCCGCCCCAACATGGATGGGTCGAACGGTTCATAGGTGCGCGGGTCTTTGAGAATGCCATTGGTGTGGACTCCGCTCTTGTGGCTGAAAGCGTTCTGCCCAGTGATGGGTTTGTTGGGTGCCAACAAAAAGCCAGACACCTTTTCCAAATAGCCAGAGAGTTCCATCAAGGGCTGGATGTTGTATTTCTGAATCTGTTCAAGGTTATGAAAAGAGAGAATGGTCTCAGCCAAATCTGGGATGCCTACACGCTCCCCTAAACCGTTGACGGTGGTATGGATGCAGTCCGCTCCCCCACGGATGCCCGCCATGGCATTTGCCAGCGCCAATCCATAATCATTATGGCAGTGAATATCGATCTTGCATGGCAGTAAATTCTTTCGCAGCATGCGTACCCGCTCATACATCGTATGTGGCTGCATGATGCCCAACGTATCGGCAAAGCTGATGCGATCCGCGCCGGCTTTGATGGCGACGTTGCAGACTTCGACCAGGTAATCAAAGTCTGTGCGAGTGGCATCTTCCGGTGTGTAGCGTACCTTCAACCCGAAACTCTTTGCATAACAGACATGTTCTTCGATGATTGCCAGTGCTTCCTTTTCGGTCTTATGCAATTTTGCGTCGAGATGAATTTTCGATGTAGCATAAAAGATGGCTACCCGATCTGCGCCGCAGGCTTTGGCACGGTCAATCCCCGGACGAGTGGCAGTCGAATGAGCAACGATCTCCGCTCGAAGGTCGAGAGAAGCGATGCGTTCGATGGCGCGGGCAACATTCGGTGAAACGGACGGATCACCCGCTTCGATCATGTCCACGCCGACGCGATCCAGCATTTTGGCGATCTCCACTTTTTCATCTACAGTAAAGTTGACGTAGGGAGTCTGCTCGCCTTCCCGTAAGGTTGTGTCTAAGATTTCAAGCATACGATTCCTTTTCCTTTCCGGACTCCAACGACTCCAGTCGTTGGGTTTTCAAAAGTCTGGAGACTTTTGACTCCAAAAAAACAAAATAAAAAGCGCCCTCCGTTGTCGGAGGGCGCTTTGACGGTATACAGATAGATACGCAGATAGAACTACAGGGAAACGTTATCCTTTTTCTGTTCAACCGAAACAAGCCCAGTCCCGACAACCGAAGTTGCAGAGATGGGCTTGCGCTTTGATTTAGCTTCCATCAAGATACTTGCTTTATCTCGAAACATATTGGGCGGTATTCTACTACGTAGATGAAATATGTCAATGGAAGAAAGATGACCCAAATGGGTAAATTTTATTTTTCAATAAGTACCCATGTGGGTAGTAGTAATTTGTTTTTCAAACCGTATGATGGAGGGAATTTATCTATGCACAAAACATATGTTGGTCGAGTAGTCTCGCGTGATCGTCGCGAGACATATCGAGACCAACGCTTTTATGAAAATTATTCATACCTTGAAAACTTGGTGGTCTCGATACGCCGCTCTGCGGCTACTCGACCACCGATAACAGACTAAATTGAGGTGAGCCATGAAAAAGAATCAAAGCAGGACATCATCAAAGGAGGATGATCAGCGACGCAATGCTGATTCATTCCGTTGGTTAACAGCCGCCGATACAAAGACGTGGCTCGATGAACGCGATGCCTGTGCATTGGTCGCATCGATCCGCAAGAACGGTGAAGCGACACATGGTAATCTCAAACGCGCCCTGGCTGCCTTAAGCATCATGGGGCATCGCAGCGGGGAAGTCAACGGTGAAGGGGATGGCGTCGGTGTGATGACCGACATTCCGCGACTGTTATGGTCACAAGCATTGGAACAGGAGGGAAAGCCCGGCTGGTTGGCAGAAGACCGGCGTTTCTTCGTCGGGCATTTCATGATCCCCAATACCAATACGGATTTCGGTACCAAAGCCCTGGTTCTCAAACTACTTCAGGAAAGCGGAGCTGACCTTTTACTCGAACGATCCATGCCGACTCGTCCGCAAGCATTGGGGAAGATGGCGCGCATGCAAGCACCTCATCTCTGGCAGGTGGCAGGAATGATGAGGCAAGGTCCGCTGGAAAATGTGGAACGCACGCTCTTCGATCTGGCACTCAAGATCGAGCAACAGACCAAGATCAGCGTTGCTTCTCTATCAAGCAATGTCGTTGTTTATAAAGTGCGTGGTTCCATTGAAACGCTTTATCAGTTTTATCCTGAACTACGAAACCCTGATTTCACGACCACCATCACGATTGGTCACGCACGGTATTCCACTAACACTGCCACTAGCTTCGAACGTGTGCAGCCGTTTAGCCTGCTGGGGCATAACGGCGAGATCAACACCATCGCCCGTCTACGTGAACAGGCACAGATGCTGGATGTCAACCTTGTTGACGGCGGAAGTGACTCACAGGATCTCGACCGCCTGCTTGCTACGCTCATTCACAAATATCATTTCACGTTGGTCGAAGCGATGGAGATCGCTTTCCCGCCCATCTTGAGCGAAGTCGAAAAACTTTCTCCCGATCTGCAAACCGTTTACAAGTATTATCGTCAGGCGTTCGGTCCGTTCGCACAGGGACCCGCGGGTATCATCTCGCGTCAGGGCGATGAATGTGTTTTCAGCGTGGATGCGCTTGGTCTGCGTCCGTTGTGGTTCGGTGACACCGAAAAGGAATATTTCTTCTCCTCCGAAAAAGGCGTCTATCATCTCGACACCATGCATATCGATCCCGTTCCGCTTTCGCCCGGCGAGAAGATGCGCATCCGTGTGCGCCGCGGACAGGCAGTGGAAGTACTGGACTATCCCGGCATACAACAGCGCATCCTCAAGTTGACGTTGCGTCGCTTCGGTTCGCTGGAAACAATGAACAAGCGTCTCGCGCTGAGCGGAGCCGTAGGCGCAGTCGAAGCGTCTGACCAACAGACGATTTCTCAGCCTCATCCATCATCCACGATCGCGCTCGAGAATCGCATGTCTGCTTTTGGGTGGGGGCGGGAAGACCGTGAGTGGCTACAAGAATTGGCAAAAAATGGCAGTGATCCGCTCAGCTCGCTTGGCTATGACGGACCTCTTGCGCCGCTCTCTACCCAACGCCAGAACATTTCTGATTACTTCAAGGAAGCCGTAGCGGTGGTGACCAATCCCGCCATCGACCGTGAACGCGAAGCCGAACATTTCTCCACGCAGACCGTGATCGGTGCGCGTCCGCCACTGCTCCCCGGTGAGATCGGACAGGAAGTCACCATTACACTCGATTCACCCATTTTGTTTGATGACAGCCAAGAACTATTCCAACAGGTAGCAAAAGAAACGGGTTTCGCAACTCTGGCTCACCTGACCCAACAATATCCTGCGGAACAAGTCACACAAATAGACACGATCACCCTGCAAGAGGAATCCACCGCCCAGGCGCTGGAACGGATCGCTCAAAGCGCGGTGGATGCCGTTCGAAACGGGAGCAAACTCATCGTCATGAACGATGCGGAGTCATTTATCGGGGAGAACGGCTGGATCGATCCCATCCTTGTTGTGGGAGTCGTCGACCGTGCGCTGCGTCTATCCTTTGTCGAAAATCCACTAACCAATTCTCCCATCCCTATGCCACTGAGTGATAACGGCAAGATCGACCTTGGACTCGTGGCATCCAATCCGCAGATCAATTTGCGGCGGCAGGCAGGCATCGTAGTGCGCAGCGGTGCGATCCGCCATTTGCATGACATCATCATGAGCCTCGGCATGGGTGCGGATGCGATCGTGCCGTATCTGATTTTTGAAGCGGTGCTTGATACAAGCCTGTCCGTGGAAGAACAGTCCGCTCGCCTGAAGAACACGATGAAGGCGCTGCGCTCGGGCATAGAAAAATCCATCAGCACGATGGGTATTCACGAAGCGCGCGGATACGGACGCCTGTTCGCCAGCATCGGTTTGAGCAACGGCATTGCGTTGTCGCTGGGCGTCAGCAATTATGCCGGTTCCGATGAAGGCGGTCTGCGCTGGGAAGATCTGGATGCCGACCTGGAACCACGCAAGGCTTCCTACCACAGCGCAGGACGCGGCGATCTTTCACGCGTGAATCATTTCTACCCAAAGATCTGGAAGATGGCAGGCAAGCTCGGCAAAGGCGAAGCGGATTGGCACACGTACGAAGAACACGTTGCCACGACGGAGAAGGGCAACCCGGTCACGATCCGCAATATTCTCGATTTTCGTTATGATGCGAATGCAAGTATTGACCCAAGCAAAGTAGATCTGGGAATCACATCGCATCGTCTGCCATTCCTGATCTCATCCATGTCATTCGGGTCGCAAGGCGAGATCGCCTATCGTGCTTATGCCGAAGCAGCGTACCGTTTGAACATGCTCTCGCTGAACGGCGAGGGCGGCGAGATCCCCGATTTGCTCGGCAAGTATCCGTTCAACCGCGGCATTCAAATTGCATCGGGGCGCTTTGGTATTACGGCAGAAACCATCAACGCCACAAACCTGATCGAGATCAAAGTGGGTCAGGGAGCCAAGCCCGGTGAAGGCGGTCATTTGCCCGCGCGCAAGGTCACGCAAAAAGTGGCAGCGGCTCGTCATGCCCGCCCTGGCGTGGACTTGATCTCCCCTTCCAACAACCACGATATTTATTCCATCGAAGATCTGGCGCAGTTCATCGAAGAACTCAAGACCATCAACCCCAAGGCTCGCGTGGCGGTGAAAATTCCTGTGGTGCCGGGCATCGGCATTATCGCGGTCGGCGTCGCCAAAGCGGATGCAGATATTATTTGTCTCACCGGATACGACGGCGGGACGGGCGCCGCGCGTGCACATTCCTTACGTTATGTAGGTTTACCCGCTGAGATCGGAGTTGTGGATGCGCATCGCGCCCTCACCGAGGCTGGGCTCCGTACAAAGGTCGAACTCTGGGCTGACGGCGGAGTCCGCTCTGCGGCAGATGCGGTCAAGCTGATGTGCTTGGGTGCAAACCGCGTTGGCTTTGCGACCCTACCCATGGTCGCCATCGGCTGTACGATATGCCGAGATTGTCAGAGCGGAACCTGTCATACTGGCATCACCACACAAATTGAGACAGCAGACGAAGCGCATGCCAAAGGTATCAAGCATTTCGTGCCACGCGACTTTGAACAGGCTGTGGGTGCACTCATCAACGTCTTCAACGGATTGGGCGAAGCGATGCAAAGTATCGTTGCCCGTTTAGGCTTCGAACGCGCACAGGATATCGTTGGGCGTTCTGATCTGTTGCAACAAATATCTCATCAGGAACGCATTGATCTGTGTGAGATGCTTGTCACAGCCGATCAATACATCAACTCCAAACCGATCCCTGTCACAATACCCATCCATGAAACAGCGTTGATCGACCGCGGACCTTTGCACCGTCCGCGCAATCACCTCACTACGGTCATTTCGAACCTGGTGATGGAAAGCTTCACCAATTATCGGCAGGATACGGTGCTCTTCGAAGACGACAAGGTCACACCCGTTGACCGCGCCCTCGGTACCCATCTTACCGGCGCGCTGACACGCTATCGCAAAAGCTGGGATTGGCTGCCCGGTCACGGCGGCGTGGGCGGACATCGCGAGACCTGGCGTCCTCCGCTGGATGAGATCGAATCGCGCTCCGTTCCGAATACTGATCTGCGCTTCTTCAGCAGTTCCGTACCCGGCAATGGACTCGGTGCCTATAATGCCGAGCCTGTCCGCATTGTGGTGGAAGGTGGCGCACAGGATGGCGTAGCGAAAGGCATTTCCGGTGGACGCGTGGTCATTTTGAAAGGCTACAACCACGATGGTTTATTGATCGATGGTGCGGTCGGAAAGAGTTCTCGCCTATGGCGGTACGCGCGGAACGGTCATCGTGCAAGGCAATGCCGATTCGCGTGCCTGCATCCGCCTCTCAGGCGCGGATGTCATCATCGGCGGCGAGATCACCAAACCGCTCAACGACAGCCTCGGTTTCATCGGCGCGCGTGCCAACGTCAAAGGTTTCCTGTGCGAATACATGACCGCCGGACGCGTGGTCGTACTAGGCGATCCCGGTCCATGGATCTGCGCGGGCATGACGGGCGGCGTGTTGTATCTCCGCCTCCAGCCGCATCTCAACTTCGATCAAGCGGCGATCCAACGTCGGCTGGCGAAGGGAGCGAAGGTCGTCATCCAGGAAGTGGGAGAACACGATCTGAAAAACTTGCAAGAATTGCTCACTACCTACGCAGAAGAGTTGAAGCACAATCATCAGGGTGAAGAAGCGCAGAAGGTTTTGAGTTTATTGATTGATTGGAAGAATACCTTCGTCCGCGTGGTGCCATTGGGTCAACAGGAAGATCAACGATTTGCATCTGAGTAACGCGACACATCGTCCCCTTGTGGGATTCATGTCGCTCTTACATCGCGAGATAAATCTCACGTTACGAAATGCATCCTGATTAACATGGGATGCATTTTCTTTTTTCATACGCCATACTCCATTTGGGTGAGGGAATCATACCCAAATCACATTTCAAAGAAAAGTTGTCTGCTCAATATTCTCCATTGGGGTAATAGTAATCACTTCTCAATTCCATACAATACATCTAATGAAATCCTTTAGCGTTGTTCGAGAAATGAGGTAACCATGTTCTTTACATTGTTTATCTTTGTGCTTGCCTACATCATCATCGCCAGTGAGAAGTTTCCACGTCACTGGGTATCACTGATCGCCGGTGGACTGTTGATCCTCTTCGGCATTTTGAGTCCCTACGAAGCCTTTGAATACATCAACTGGGAAACTCTTGGGCTGCTGGCTGGAATGTTCTTCCTGGTTTCCATTTTGCAGGAAGCTGGTTTTTTCTCCTGGCTGGCGATGAAATCGTTAAAACGCTTCAACTACCACCCGGTTTCATTGTCCGCGATCCTGATCGTTTTTGCTGCGGTCATGGCAATGTTCATGGATAGTATTACCGTCATGCTGTTCCTTTCCGCGCTGACGCTGCAGCCTGTGCCGCCTGCTCAAACTTGACCCGGTCCCGTTGGTGATTGCAGAAGTATGCGCCGCCAATACAGGTGGAGCCGCTACCCTGGTCGGTGACCCACCGAACGTCATTCTTGGTACCACGCTTGGATTCAATTTCGCTGATTTTGTGACTCACACCGGTCCCATCTCTGCCATTGCATCGCTCCTCCTATTGGGCATGTTCTACATCACCAACCGAAAAGTCCTGATGAATGCGCATGGCATGTTAACAGAAGAAACCATCAGCGAGATCGAAGCGCTGCATAACGAACCATTACACGCGCATCTGACTCAAGTTGGGTTGATCGGCTTCCTATCAGCTGTGATCCTGCTCGTGATCCATCACCCACTTAGCGAAGCAACCGGCATCAACCTCAACGCTGCTTTATCCGCTTTGATCCCCGCCGTATTCGCCCTGCTCTTCCTGAAAAACGATGACCGCCGGAAGACCCTGCTCAAAGTGGATAGTGAAAGTATTCTGTTCTTTGCTGGTTTGTTTGTCTTGATCGGCGGGTTGGAAAAGATCAAGTTATTCGAATCCATGGCAGATGGATTGGCAACGCTCATGGCAACCAACCAAAACGGATTAGTCATGGCGTTGCATTGGATCCCCGGTCTCGCCAGCGGAATTGTGGATAACGTCCCCTTGGCGCTCGCTATGAGCTACGTGCTCAAAGATCTGGCACAGATCCCTGGCATGCCTGCGCTGGGATTGATGGTCTGGTCGCTAGCATTGGGCATCGACATTGGTGGCAACCTCACCCCTATTGGAGCGTCTGCGAATGTAGTTGCGTACTCCTTCATGGAACGTCATCACGGCTCGATCGGCTGGAAACGTTGGATCCTGGCGGCTGTCCCACCGACCATTCTCATCATGATCTTCGCCTCCATAGCTTTGATGGCAAAGTCATTCATTGGCTGGCATTAGTCAAAAGGATTTGAACCTATGTTATCGATACTTACTCTGATCAGTTACATCATGATCGCCATCTTATTGATGAACATGATGGCAAAAGCTCGCCCGCGCGTGAAGGAAGCCATACCGGGAAAGAAACTCAAGTCTCTGCCCATGAGCTTAATCTCACGCTTCCAGTTGCAGCGCTCCAGCCTTCTGGCGCTTCTGGTGGGAGTCGTCTTCGGTGCATCCACAGGCTGGCTGTCGCTTTCGACCGCAGGGATCGTGGCTACGCTTGCTCTACTCACCCTGCTGATTCCCATGCAGTACACATTTACCACGCAGGGAGTGGCACTCGGTGACGGGATGTTCTATCCGTGGAAAGGTTTCACCGGGTTCATCGCTGATAAGAGACAAGTAGAACTGACTCACCCATCTTTTTTTGGAAGGCTCACGTTGTTCATCAAACCCGCCGAAATGCCCAACGTGCTGGAAACGGTTGAACGATTTGTGAAAACAAATAAGAAGTAGAAAAACAATTCGACAAAGGAGAAGTAGAGATGAAACGCAATAAAACAAACAAATGGCGACTGCTCGTTCCGATGATGGTCGTGGCGCTGATGCTCATCCTTGTCACACCGGCATTTGCGCAGGATGGTGGGCCAGGAGATGCGGTCAATGACATCAGCCTGAGCATTAACGTCATGTGGATGATCCTTGGCGGCTTTTTGGTCTTCTTCATGCAGGCTGGCTTTGCTCTTGTGGAGACAGGCTTCACGCGAAACAAGAATGTCGCTCACACCATGTTGATGAACATGATGGTGTTCTGTATCGGCGCTGTCGGATATTGGCTGACCGGTTTTGCCTTCCAGTTTGGTGCGGTCAACGCAGCGTATCCTGAAGTAGCACGTGCAGGCGTTATCGCCGGTGAGTGGGCACACTCCCCCGTTACGCTTGGCGACTGGTCTGGTCTGCTGTCCACTCCGCTGATTCGCATCGGTCAGTTTGGGATCCTGGGCGGAAGCGGCTTCGCTCTTGCCGGTATCGGAACGAATGTTGGCATTCTGGCATTCTTCCTCTTTCAGATGGTCTTCATGGATACCGCCGCTACCATTCCCACCGGTTCGATGGCAGAACGTGTCAAGTTCATCGGCTTCGTGCTGATGAGTCTGTGGGTTAGCATGTTCATCTATCCGATGGTCGCGGGATGGATCTGGGGCGGAGGCTGGGTCCAAAATCTCGGTCGCAGCCTCGGGCTTGGAAATGGAGCCGTGGATTTTGCCGGTTCCGGTCCCGTTCATTTTATCGGTGGATGTGTGGCGTTAGCTGGCGCGATGGTCATTGGTCCACGTATTGGAAAATTCAACAAAGATGGTTCTGCCAATACGATCCCAGGTCACAGTATTTCGCTCGGCGTGCTTGGAACGATCATCCTATTCTTCGGCTGGTTCGGATTCAACCCCGGTTCCTCGCTTGGATTTTTAGGTGGGTTCCGTGACCTGGCTGTGATCGCCGCTGTCAACACTCTGCTGGCGGGCGCGGCTGGCGGCTGTGTCGCCATGACCTACATGTGGGTGATCAGCCCCGTCAAGAAACCCGATCCCGGTATGTCGGTCAATGGTATTCTCGCCGGTCTGGTTGCGATCACTGCTCCATGCGCTTTTGTGGATGGTTGGGCTGCAGTTGTGATCGGTAGCATTAGCGGTGTGTTGGTATGTCTCGCTTCTGTCTGGCTGGAAAAGTGGAAGATCGATGACCCCGTGGGCGCTGTGCCGGTACACTTCTTCAACGGTTTATGGGGCGTTCTCGCAGTCGGCATCTTTGCGAATGGCAACCCAGCAACTGCTGCATGGAATGGCGTGGAAACTCCTGTCACCGGTTTACTGTATGGCGGAACCACACAGATCCTTGCACAGGCAATAGAAGTCACCAGTATCTTTGTCTTCGCATTCGGTCTATCCTATGTATTCTTCAAAGTTCTTGCCTCACTCAAACTCCTGCGTGTCTCACGCGAAGTAGAACTGCAAGGCTTGGATATGCCCGAAATGGGAACGCTCGGTTACCCGGTCGATTGGGAACCTTCCAACCTGGAAGATGAGTCTCCTGCGGCTCTTCCCGGTACGGCTACAAATAAGGCATTTGGCACCGCAGATTAATTTGTGTTCTTCATGGTAAGGACATCTCCTTGATAATGGGCGGTTGAGAGAAATCTCTCAACCGCCCGACTATTTAATCGCAATGACAATACGCGAAAAATCCATGACCAAAGTGATGACCTCCATCACTTACGCCACATCCATGAACTTCGTACACTGAGGTTATGGCTCTCCCGAAAACTCCCACTTCTGAAAAACGGATCCGCGTCGGATGCCCCGCCCACAACTGCGGCGGACGCTGCCTGTTGATCGCTACCGTCCGCGATGGACGCATCGTTCGCCTCGAAACGGATGACCGCCCAGATACGGTCGCGGCGCCCCAACTCCGTGCCTGCGTGCGCGGACGTTCGTATTTGCGCCGACAGTATCACCCCGATCGCCTGACCCAACCTTTGAAACGCGTGGGCAAGCGCGGGCTTGGAGAGTTCCGTGCGATCTCGTGGGAGGAGGCGCTCGACACGGTCGCATCCCAAATGGAGAGAGTCAAACGAGAGTACGGCAACTCTGCATTGTTCGTCCCGTATGGCACGGGCTCCTACAATCAGCTCAACGGCTCGCTCGTCGCCCGCCGACTGATGAATCTCTACGGCGGCTGTCTTGGCATTTACAACTCGTATTCATGGGCAGCGACCAATCTTGCCACGCCCACGGTCTACGGCACACTCGTCACTGGCAACCAGCGGCAGGACTGGCTCAACGCCAAATACATCATCATGTGGGGCTGGAACCCGGCCGAGATGCGCGACGGCACCAACAGTGATTACTTCATCAAGCTGGCTCGGCAGAATGGTGCGCGCGTCGTGTGCATTGATCCGCGTCATTCATTGAGCGCGGCATCACTCGCCGATGAATGGGTCGCCATCCGTCCCGGCACCGATACCGCTATGATGAGTGCGATGGCGTACGTGATGCTCACCGAAAATCTATACGATGCCGAGTTCGTCCGCACGCACTGCGTCGGATTCGATTCCACGCAGATGCCCATTGATGACGCGGAGAGTTACCGCGATTACATTCTCGGCACACGCGATGGCACGCCCAAGACTCCACAGTGGGCGGAATCCATCACAGCGGTTCCGGCAGCGACTATCACCCGCATCGCCCGCGAATACGCCACGATCAAACCGTCCGTGTTATATCAGGGCTACGGTATGCAGCGACGCGCGTATGGCGAACAGGTCGTCCGCGCGGGATGTGTGCTGGCGGCGATCACCGGTAACGTGGGCATTCCCGGCGGATGGGCAAGTGGATTGGGATTACAAGCCCCGGACGGCGGCGGGCTGTGGACAGTTTTCCCCACCGGAGAGAATCCCGTCAAAGCGACCATCCCGGTCTTTCTCTGGACCGAAGCTGTGCTCCGGGGGAAAAGCATGACCAAAGCTGATGGCATTCACGGCGCGGAGAGACTCGACAACAATATCAAGTTGATCTACGCCGTGGCGACGAACACTCTCATCAACCAACATGGTGACATCAATCGCACGATCGAGATATTGGAAGATGAATCCAAAGTGGAATTCATCGCTGTACAAGATAACTTCATCACCCCCTCTGCCAAATTCGCGGATATCATTCTGCCCGCCTGCACGCAGTTCGAAACATGGGGCGTGGAAGATGGATGGAAATACGGCGATGAAGTTATTCTCCAACCAAAACTTGTTGAGCCACTCGGCGAAAGCAAATCTGATTATCAGATCTGCTCTGAACTCGCGGAACGATTGGGGATCAAAGAAGTCTTCACCGAAGGACGCGATGAAAAGGACTGGGCAAAATACTGTCTCGATGAATTTCGTCGCATCCGATTCCCAGAACTACCTACGTTCGAAGAATTCATCGAACATAATCTCGGCGCGTGGACACGTCCCGCCACCCAACCCGCCATCGCTTTTGAAGATTTCCGCCGCGATCCAGAGCAGTATCCGCTTCAAACTCCGAGCGGCAAGATCGAGATCTTCTCGAAGCAATTGTATGATCTAAATAATCCCGAAGAGATTCCGCCAATCCCAAAATATATTCAGGAGTGGGAAAGTCCGTTTGACAAATGTCGTTGCGAGGAAGGCGATAGCCTGACGAAGCAATCTCCCGTTAAACGGGAATCAACCACGCTTGAGGAGATTGCTTCGCCGCCTCCGGCGTCTCGCAACGACATTTACCCCCTGCAAGCCATCGGACATCACACGCTTCACCGTGTCCACTCCACGCACGACAATAATGACTGGCTGGAGGAAGCGTTCCCACAGCGAGTGTTCATCAATCCTATAGACGCCAAAACGCGCAACATCGAAGATGGCGATGAAGTCAAAGTCCACAACGCACGCGGAGCATTGATCCTACCCTGTCGCATCACGCCGCGTATTCTCCCCGGAGTCATCGACATCCCTCAAGGAGCATGGTACGAACCCGACGAAAACGGCATCGACCGCGGTGGTTGTGTCAACGTGCTGACATCCCATCATTGGACGCCGTTCGCCTATGGGACAGCGCAGCATACGATCATGGTGCAGGTTGAACTGCATAAGCACAACATACTCAGGAGAAAATCATGAAAACCATCATCGTAGGAGGAACCGGTTTCCTGGGCTATCACGCTGGTTTGGAATTCCTTCAGCGCGGACATCAGGTCACGGCATTGGGTTTACCGCCACTGCCTTTGGATGAGGGTTATTTGAAAAAAATTGATGTAGTGAAACTAACCTTCGAAACTGCAACGGATGCTGAAATTCTGATTGCGATGGGCGGGCAAGAAACCTTGGTGTTTGCCGCAGGCGCCGATGACCGGGTCACTCCGAAAAAACCTGCCTATCCCTTTTTCCATTACCACAACGTTGAAGTCGTGGAACGTATTTTGCATCTCGCAAAAAAAGCGGGGATCAAACGTGCGATTGTTCTTGGTTCTTATTTTGTACACTTCAACCGCATCTGGTCTGAACGCAAATTAGCTGACTATCATCCGTATATCCGCAGCCGGGTAGAGCAGGAACAAGTATGTCTGAACCTTTCATCAGAAACGTTCCAAATAATGGTACTGGAATTGCCCTATATATTTGGCAGCATGGAAGGGCGTGTGCCATTATGGAAGCCGCTGGTGAATATGGCACGCACGGGAACAGCCTATTTTTGCAGTGGTGGGACGAACTGCGTCAGCGTCAAAAGCGTTGCCGAAGCCATTGTCGGTGCCGCAGAAAAAGGTGATGGCGGAAAAGCGTATCTTATCGGCGATGAGAACTTGAGTTGGGAGCAAATGTTCCAGGGATTTGGACGCGGACTGAGGAAAAAGGTCAAAGTGATCACGCTGCCCAAATTTGTGCTACAGGTTGTCATGCTGGGGATCGCCCTACAACGCTGGATCAAGGGCATCGAAGGTGGATTGGACCCAATTCAATATGTGGATATCCAAATCGAAAATACATTCTTCGACCCTACATCATCGCAGCTTGTTCTCGGATACTCACGCGGTGATCTGGAGCAGGCTTTCAAAGACACAGTAAATGCTTGTTCATAAGATTTCCATCTTCCTTCCATGACTTACGCCTTCTCATTCGATGCCAAATTCTGCTCCGGCTGCAAAGCCTGTCAAGCCGCGTGCAAGGACAAGAATAACCTCCCCACAGGAGTTTTGTGGCGGCGCGTGTATGAAGTAACAGGCGGGTCTTGGGAGGATGTAGGGGTTGGGTCCCCCAACCCTGTTTGGACGAACACAGTCTTCGCCTACAACCTATCCATCTCCTGCAACCATTGTGCCTACCCGAAATGCGCAGGCGTTTGCCCAACGGATGCCTATGTGGAACGAGAAGATAAAATCATCTTTCTTGACACCACAAAATGCGCGGGCTGTGGATACTGCTCGTGGGCTTGTCCGTACGGTGCACCGCAGTACAATGCGGACGCTGGTCACATGACCAAGTGTGATTTCTGCGTTGACCAACTCGAACAGGGGTTGCCTCCCGCTTGCGTGGCAGCCTGTCCACTGCGCGTGTTGGAGTATGGAGAGGCTGAAGCTCAAAAGGGCATTCCATTGTGGGATACGCAGTCTACAGAACATCCCTTCCCGATGCCGGCATATTCTCACACCCAACCGCATCTGGCAGTCCAGCCGCATCCAGCAATGAGCAGAATGGAAGAGAAGTTCGTAGCAAATTTGGAGGAAATCCAACCGCGTAAACATTCCGCATGGGAAGAAGTTCCGCTCATGATCTTCACGCTGCTCGGGCAAATGGCAGTGGGCGGATTCTGGGCGATGTACTGGATGTTCACTCCGCTTTGGTCACTGGTGCAATATGATGCGACTTCGTTGCGCCTTATACCAATTTTATTGATCGGTGCATGTCTGGGAATTGGAATGCTGGCATCCTTCAGCCATCTAGGTACAAAGAGAAATGCGTGGCGAATGCTGGCGCACTTGAAGAAGTCCTGGCTGAGCAGGGAAATTCTGTTCGCTTTGTTGTTTGGAGTGGGATGGTTTTTCACAGCCTGCGAGACTATGTTCTTTCATCGGATGACACCCGAAGTAGTGGGCATTACTGCCTCCCTCGGGCTGGGACTGGTCTATAGCATGGCACAGGTCTATCGGTTGGCGACGATGCCGGGTTGGAACACATCGAGAACAAACGTAGGCTTTTTAGTCAGTGCAGGATTACTTGGTATATCGGTGATGTCACCCTTGCTGGCGTTTGAGTCCAGAATAACAGGCATTCACATTCCAGCAATTCAGTGGACGGTCTTCTATGGTCTCGCCTTTGTGTTGTTTCTTGCTCAACTGAGCTTGATACAGGAAAGATACTCAAAACCTTCAAAGGTACGGATCGTTTTACTCGTATTAGGGATAGCACTTTCAGCCTTTGGTATGGTGCAATCTTTAAATGTGGCTTGGCTGGGAATCCTTATCTTCCTTCTTGCCTTGGTAGAAGAAGGGTTGGGACGCTGGCTGTTCTACCAAAACCGCAAATAAAAGGAGCGGGATGGCATCCCGCTCCACGTAACTTTATTCCAATTCAACGCGCATCGTTAAACTTCACGATCACAGTAGTACCCTTTCCCACTTCACTATCCATTTTGATCTCGCCGCCCATTCTCTCCGTGAGGGATTTGGCTATTGAAAGCCCCAACCCAAAGCCGGGAACCGTAGACACATCTTCGCCGCGATAGAAGCGGTCGAAGACGTGTTCCAACTTTTCAGGAGACATCCCATCACCAAAATCCTGCACGCGGATCTCCACCTGCTTTCCCAGACGTTTTGCGCTGATGTTGACATCGCCTGTGGAATGTTTCAGGGCGTTATCCACGGCGATCAACAGGATCTGTTTGAGTGCGTCCTTATCGCCGAGCATTTTCAGATCTTGAATTGCATCGAGTTGAATGTTTCGATTCAAGTCAAGTTGACGCGCCTGACGGCAGAGTTCTTCCAAAATACCGGAAACATCCAGCAGTTCTTTGGCAAGATTTCTACCGGCATCCGCGCGGGCGAGAGACAACAGATCATTGACCAGTCGGATGAGACGGTCGCTTTCATCAACCATATCATTGAGAATGTCAGATTGTTCTTCCTTGGGCATGGGCGGCGTGCGGCGGAGCAAACCAAGATTGCCGCGCAAAGTCGTGAGTGGAGTCCGCAGTTCGTGTGAGACATCTGCCACAAAATCACGCTGCATTTGCAGGGAATGTTCCACTTTTTGGAAGGCATCTTGTAAACGAGTGAGCATGGAGTTGAATGTGCTGGCGAGTTGACCTACCTCATCAGGAGGTCCTGTGTACGTGACACGCTGCGTGAAATCGCGTTCGTCACCGATCTTTTGCGCGGTCTGTGTAATGCGATGGATAGGCTGTAACGTAATTCCCGAGAGAGCCCAGCCGATACCAAAGGCGACCATTACAACGACCAGACCTGCAATGATGAATGTCGTTGCCAGCGATTGGAGCGTGCGGTTACGTTCGGTCAATGGGCGTGCAACCTGCACAATATAAACGACCTTTCCATCTACAATAACTGGGCGGCTGTAGATCAACATCTCATCGCCAGACACGTCGGCGGTCTCGTACCAATCCTTCTGACTCTGAACTGTTTTCAAACCTTCAGCGCTCAGCGGAAGGACATCATCTTGTCTGCCAAAGGGACTGGATACAAGTTTGCCGTTCGTATCAAGGATGCGGCTGATCTCACGTTCCTGAAATTGTTGAAATGTCTGATCGCTGGAAAATTGATCGAAGGGGATCGGTCCATGCGGCTCCTGTCCATCGGGCGGCTGGGGACGAGAGTCCGTTCTCAGGGCGGCTTCCGCTAGTTTATTGGCACCCAAGTTGAGGTCCTGTCTGAGCGAGCGAAGCGTATCCTGTGCTTGAATGGTATAGAGAGCAACGCCGAAGAAAGTCAACGTCACTGCAAGGATCAAGGTATAGAGCAGCGTGAAGCGTAATCGAATGGACATCATTCCTCGCGCAAGGCGTAGCCGATTCCGCGTACGGTCTGGATGAGGCGCTGCTGCCCATCGGCTTCCAGTTTCTTGCGCAAGTAGCCGACGTAGATCTCAAGGACATTATCATCGCCGCCGAAATCGTAGCCCCAGACGTCGTTGAGGATCTGGCGCCGCTCCAATACCTGACGCGGATGGCGCAGGAATAAGTGCAATAAATTGAATTCAGTGACCGTCAGATTGAGATTAATATCACCGCGCTTCGCCTCACGTGTGGAGGGGTCGAGCGTGACATCCAAGTAGCTCACTTTTTGATTCTCAGGCTTGGCTTCGACGCGTCGCAGCATGGCATGCACACGCGCCACCAATTCGGCGGGCGCAAACGGCTTGACCAGATAATCATCGGCGCCGCTTTCGAGTCCTTCAACGCGGTTCTCGATGGCATCGCGCGCGGTGAGCATCAAGACCATGGTCTTATCTTCCTCATCACGCAGCCGGCGGACAAATGACAGCCCGTCCATTTTGGGCATCATCCAATCGGCGATGATGAGATCGGGATGGTGGGTTTCGACGAGCGGCAATGCTTCCAGTCCGTTCGTGGCGGTGAAGACGTTCAAGCCTTCATAGACCAGCGTGCGCTGGAGCATTTTGAGCAATTTGGGATCATCATCGACAATGAGTACGTTTGGCATGCTGGTTCTCTTTTTTCTGATTATAAGGGAAGACCTTTTCGGTCTGATATTCTCTACTATAAAAGGCTTTGCTGTGAAAAAGCTGTGAAGAAAAAGTGAACTTGAAGTCTCATATATTCCTCTAACCATTTTCTTTGCTTTTTCACAGACTGCGGTTCTACAATGAGTTTGTTCAACCACAAAAACATGTTGAACAAAGGAGGTCTATACTGAACATTCTTGAACCTGCACATCTTCTTTGAAAGGAGGTGACCGCTATAAGATAATTTGTAAGACCTGAGCAAGTTGATCCTCTTCTGCGCCTGCCCGCGGGAGAGGATTTTTTCATATGCAAACGTCCCGCAGGTTTGGAGAATGGCGCAAATCTTTCCATGAGCGGGAGGTTCTTTCTCTTTCACAGCCTTTCCACAGCTTTCTCATGGCTTCCTCACAGCGAAGGATTCTAAAATAAATCCTGTAAGTTCAAATTCAGCAATTATTCAAAGGAGTACAAAATCATGTCTGCCAAAACCAAACTCACGCTCGATATCGTCATCTTCTCCGCCATGCTGGCGCTGACCAACCCACGCCTGACCGGCAACACCATCCACGAATGGCTGGGCATCTCGCTCATCGCCGGGATCATCACGCATTTGCTTCTCAACTGGAACTGGATCGTCAACGTGACCAAGACCTTCTTCAAGAAACTCTTCCACGAGTCACGCCTGAACTACGTCATCAACCTGCTGTTCTTCATCGCCATGACCGGCACGCTCTTCAGCGGCTTGATGATCTCGAAAGATGTCATGTCGGCGCTCGATATTCAACTCAATGTGAGCGGCTCATGGAAGATGCTCCACTCCTTGTTGTCAGATGCTTCGGTGCTCATCCTTGGTCTGCACGTCGCCATGCACTGGAAGTGGATCGTCAACAGCATCAGTCGCTTCATCGTAAGCCCCGTCCGCAGCCTGTTCCAGCGACGCCCTGTCCCTCAGGCGCAGACAATGGTCACCCAACCCGTACCCGTCAAACAGAAATAGTTTCTTCTTCTCCTCTTTGATGTCGAGCAGGTCTGAATGAGCAACAGACCTGCTCGACGAAAAAAATAAACGTCCCGCAGGCTTGTCCTGAGCGTAGCGAAGGATCTCGCCTGCGGGACGGCGAAACAAAATTACAAAGGAATACACCATGAAAACCATTTTGAGAATCTTCCTGATCTTGCTTGTCGCAGCCATCGTTACGGGAGGCTTTTATCTCGCCGCCAACAACGCCGCCATCGCATCCAATTCAGAAGGCGAACGCCTGGTAATGACCGACGCGAACGGACAGACAATCCAGCCGATGGAACGCCCCGATGGCGATAGAGAAGGTGGTGCTTCACTCGCAGGCGGACTCGGCGGAGTGATGGCTACTCTCGCAAAGATCGCTGGCATCACCGTCCTTGTGACCATGATCCAAAAAGCACTTGTCACATTCAAACGCCGCAACCCTAGTCTTGCATAGAGAGCCAACATGAAAAAGACGATCATCTTCCTCACTATGCTGACATTGATCCTCACTGCCTGTAGAGCATCTTCCACACAGGCACCGGCGAACACGAGCACTGAAAATAATGTCAACACCCTTTCTGAGATCGCCGTCGGCACTTTGAAATTGGACGGCACTGCACAGGATGTCACTGCCGATCAGGCAAAGGAACTGCTCGTCATGTGGCAGGTCTATCAGGAGATCAGTCAGAGCAGCACCGCCGCGCAGGAAGAAGTCAGCGCGCTCGCCGATCAGATCGAAGAGACCATGACCGCCGACCAGATGCAAGCTATCACCGCCATGAACATCACGCAGCAAGATATTTTCGCTGCCATGCAAAGCGCGGACGTGACCTCCAGTTCATTGGTCAGTACTACAACGGTCTCTGCTCCGAGTGGTAACTCAGGCATGCCCGCCGGCGGTCCGCCCGATGGTGATGGCGCTCCTCCGGATGACGGCATGGCTGGTGATGGCACTATGCCTATGAACGGTGGAGCTTCATCAGGCGCAAACTCAAGTCAGGGTACGGGATCAGCTTCCAGCTTGGCAGGAAGCGCAGGTATCCCATCCGCATTGATCGATCTGGTCATTCAATCTCTCGAGTTGAAGGTTGCATCCTAAGAATGCAATGGGTAGCTGGAGCAGAACACCAGCCACCCGTCCAATTTTGAAAATATGAAAACCTACTCGAAATTCCTCGCGCTGTTCTTGATCGCTTTCATACTCTCCGCCTGTACAGGAACAGCCTCCGCCACACCAGAAGTTGCGTTGGACACTGTGTACACTGCCGCAGCAGAGACACTCGCCGTGCAAGCAGCCTCCCCTATCGCAACGCTGACCGCCATCCCAACCTTTTCCCTGCCAACCACACAAATTCTGCCGACAAATGGTCTGCTGCCAACTGCTGCGGTCACAAGCCCGGCATCGTATACAACGTCTAACACAACAGGCTCAACCGCCCTTGGCTGCAATGACGCTCTCTACGTCAGCGATGTGACCATCTCTGATGGAACTGTGCTTTCTGCAGGCGAAGAATTTACCAAGACCTGGGAATTTCAAAATACTGGTACGTGCGCATGGGAAGAGGATTATTCGATCGTGTTCTCCAGCGGTTCACAGATGAGCGGTGAATCAACCGAGATCGATCAAACGGTTGCAGTAGGCTCGAGTGCCGATATTTCTATTGCATTGGTCGCGCCAACTACCGCAGGCACCTACACGGGCTATTGGCGTCTCACAAATGCAGATGGCAGTATCTTTGGTCAATCAGTTTATGTGCAGATCGTGGTTTCCAGTTCCGCGACGACAACGGCAACAGCAACCGCTACCGCTCAATCCAGTGAAGCAACATCCACCCCTACTGCGACGACTCAACCAACCACTGTTCCCACAAACACTCCTATTCCAACAACTGTGCCGACAGAGATTTCCATCCCGACGATTGCAACGAGCGAGTAATGTCGTTGCGAGGAGGAGCGAAGCGAAGACGAAGCAATCTCCCATTAAACGGAAGTTATCTAATCGATAAGGGTTAACCGCTTAAGTGGAGATTGCTTCGCCCTATCGGGCTCGCAACAACATGCTGCAATTTTTTGTTTTATAACTGTTACGAGACAGGCGACAAAGTTTGTTGTAGAATCAGACCGTCCCGCAGGTTTGGGCATCGAGCCTGTGGGACGATTCGTACATTGGAGGAGCCACACATGGATCAATTCTTCGCCGGGGATTGGAAAGGTCCCGCCTTCGAACTGTTCGGAACCGCGCATCTTATCGCACTGGGATGTCTGGTTCTGCTTAATCTGCTTTTACTGCGCTTCAAGAATTCCTCCGACTCCACCAAAGCGACCATCCGCTGGATCATGGCATTGGTGCTGTGGGGCAACGAGATCGCCTGGCACTGGTGGAATTATTCTGTCGGCACGTGGACTCTCCAGACAATGCTGCCGCTACAGATCTGTTCTATCTTCGTGTGGATCGGCGCGTGGATGCTGGTCACGAAGAGTTATCGTATCTACGAGTTCATGTACTTTATGGGCATCGGCGGAGCGATCCAAGCGCTGGCGACTCCTGACCTGAGCATCTATGGCTACCCGCATTTTCGTTTCTTCCAAACCTTTATCTCGCATGGGCTGATCGTCACCGCCGCCATTTACATGACCACCGTGGAAGGCTTCCGTCCTACGTGGAAATCCATGCTGCGGGTTGCCATCGGCATGAATCTATATATGATCCCCATTTACTTTTTGAATAACTATCTTGGTAGCAATTACTTGATGATCAACCACAAGCCGCCAACTGCCTCCCTGCTCGACCTGTTGCCCGATTGGCCCATTTACATTCTGTACATGGAAGCCCTAGGTGTCATCACATTCCTGATCCTTTACATTCCCTTCATCATAAAAGACCTTATCAATCGCTATTCGATGAATAAGGATAATGCATCGAGATTGGAAAGTATTTCAAAGTAAATATCTGTTCGCAAGTACGCTCTCCCCGCCATAGTCAACGGGGAGAGTTTTAAGATTTGATCAGGTCGTGGATTCATCCTTTTGTAACACCTTGGTGGGAAATATCCATCACCCAATAATATGGACTCCCACCCAAAATAAATTCTGCATTGTGCCGTTTTGATGACAAAAGACACGCGACCCGATGCAGAGATTCTCGTATGATAAAAAGAGATCAAGTGAGGAAATATCCATGATCATCAATCTACATTTTGGTTACAAAGAGCGCCATCATATTTATTACGACACGGACCTAAAACGCGGCACGCTCAAGCTGTGGACATCGCAAAACGGTTCCATGCACTCCGCCCCGATCGAGAACGATGAAGGTTTTCTAACAGGGCTGCTTACCCGTTCAGAAGTCTCAGGCAGGGACCTTTCTCGGCGCAGAGCAACATACAGAGTTTCAGATCACAGATGAAAAAGATGTGCTGGCTATTCTGACATCGCTGGCTGCCGTGATCCGTGGAAATGAATCCTCCTTTACGAACAAAGAGGGCAGAAAGATCATTTTCTCGCTCGAAAAAGTAGGAAAACGGGAAAAAGAAGCAATCACCGTGAATGTGCAATACAGCAAACCGGGAAAACTCACAATGGGAGAAGCACGTAAACTGCAAGCTATTGCGAAAGAGATATTGGGGCACATTGGATTTTCAGAGGATGAGATATCAGAAAAACTAAAGAGCATCGTATAGATTCTTTCCAGGCAAAAGACACCTGACCTGGGTTCAGAAATTGTGTATGATCATGAATGATCCCCTTGTAAAAATGCTTCCGCCACCTTGAGCAGGGAGTTATAACAAGTTATAAAAGACATCGAAAAAGGAAGGGTTTTGAATGAAAAAAATAAATCTTGCTTGTCTACTGATCTGCATTTTTCTTCTGATAAGTTGTTCGGGCACGCCTTCCATTTGGAGGCTTTCAACGGCAACCCCAACAACCACTTTTACACCTTCTATAACGCCGACCAGGACGCGTATTCCCACAAATACTCCCTCACCTTCGTTCACTCCCCGCCCAACCATGACGATCGAGCCTTATACGGATCTTTTCCCATTGAGTGGACCCATCATGTCATTATCCGATGAACAGATAAAACAGGTTCGAGAATGCGATGTGGAAAATCTGGCGGCAGAAAGATACCCTGAAAAATACAAGCTGGATGACCTGATCTATCTCTTCGCTCCTGAAAATTCCTGTGATTGGGCAAGCCTGGCATATGCTTATACCCAGCGTCTGAACGATGATGATGAAATACCGGTTATTGCTAAAAATGCCTTTGGCAAAGCCGTCACAGAAAATATTGGTTTTGCGTTTTCAAGACCACTTTTTTACAGGTTTTACTACGACAATTTCACCATTATCGAGCCGCCGGATGTCTTGAAACAGGAAATCACGGCAGTCAAGATCGAATACACCTGGGGTGGAATGGGAGATCAGGTTGAGTATACGGTCAATATCAAACAGGCAGATACCGACCCCGTAGTGTCTTTGAAGAACTACACACCTGCAACATTGAAAGAAAGCGCAAAGACCAAGGTCAGTAAGGATAGTGTGCAAGCCCTTGGAAATTCACTGATTAATTTGGTACCCATTGATTCACAATTCTCGCTCATCCCCTGCTACGATAATTATCCCGACTGGACAGTCATATTAACGATGAAAGATGGCGCTACGCTCGAACTAAAGACAAAGGAATCGAACATGATTTATATTGGGGGACCCTGGCAGACCAATATTGATGGTCAAAATTATGTTCAATACTCGATCGAGTTCATCAAAGCACTCGACACCCTGATCCGGGAAATTGGCTTATCCTACGGCGAACCCATGGCAATGACTTGCAGCGGACAAGATGTCTTTGAATTGGCATATCCATAAAGCCGAATCAAGCAAGCCTTCGAACGGGTACAAGGAGCCCGTTTACCGGTTGTGTTTGGAGAATATCCTGACAAAGAGATCTATCATCTAAACCATTGCCATGGCATCCTGAGAGAGCGTTCGCTGCAATCGAAGAGTCTCTACTGCGTTGGTAGAGATGCTTCGCTACGCAAGGTTATAACCACCCACTTCGTTCAGCATGACATGCATCCATTTTTCTCTTTGAAATCAACAAGATTGGAATACAACTCAAATTGCGGTAAAATACATCCTGCCGGGGCGATGGCGGAATCGGCAGACGCAACAGACTTAAAATCTGTCGTTGGTAACAACGTGAGGGTTCGACCCCCTCTCGCCCCACAACATCCATGTCATTGCGAGCGCACGCTGCGAAGCAATCTCCTTGTTTCAATCAAAAGATTGCTTCGTCGAAATTCGTTCTCCTCGCAATGACATATTGTTATCAGAGGCAACCATGTACTTTACCCGCCAACAATTGGAAGAGATCGAGGACAAGAGTCTTGCTCCGTACGGCACGCGCAGCAAGGATACCAAAGGTCGTGCCTACCTGGATAACGAGCCGGACTACCGCACCTCCTTTCAACGTGATCGCGACCGCATCCTGCATACCACAGCCTTCCGCCGCTTGGAATATAAGACTCAGGTCTTCATCAATTTCGAAGGCGACTACTTCCGTACCCGCCTCACCCACACGCTGGAAGTTGCCCAGATCGGTCGGACTCTGGCGCGCGCCCTGGGCGGAAACGAAGACCTGGTCGAGAGCATCTGCCTCGCCCACGATCTTGGTCACTCGCCTTTCGGACACTCCGGCGAAGTGGTGCTTGCCCGCCTGATGAAGGACTTCGGCGGCTTCGACCATAACAGACAATCTCTGCGCATCGTCACCGAACTCGAAGAGCGCTTCCCGGAATTCCCCGGCTTGAACCTCACCTGGGAAGTGCGCGAAGGCATGGTCAAGCATGAATCGGAATACGATATCTCTGACGCGCGCGATTTCAACCCCGAACTGCGCGGCAATCTCGAAACCCAGATCGCCAACGTTGCCGACGAACTCGCCTACACCACCCACGACCTCGACGACGGTCTGCGCTCGGGCATGATCACCCCGCACATGCTGGAGGGCATCGCCCTATGGGAGATCCTGCGCGAGACCTACCAGTGGCGCGGACCCAGCTTGAACGAGATCGAACGTCACCGCATGATCCGTCAGTTGGTCGGCATCATGGTCACAGACATGGTCGAAGCCACCGACACACGGTTGAAGGAGAGCCGCGCCAAGTCCGCGTTGGATCTGCAAAAACTGAAATACAACGTGATCGGTTACAGCGAAGAAATGCAGCGCCGCAACCGCGAACTGAAGGATTTCCTGTACAAGAACCTCTACCGCAATTACCGCGTGATGCGCATGTCGGTCAAAGCCGAACGCCTCATCTCGGACCTGTTCACTGCCTACCGCGCCGAACCGACCATGCTGCCCGACCACGTTCAATTCTTCATCGCCAAGCGCGGACTCGAACGCACGATCTGCGACTACATCGCCGGAATGACTGACCGCTACGCGATCGAAGAACATGGTAAACTATTCGACCCAACCGAAAAACCTTAATTGGGACACGGAAAACACGGAAGCAACTGACTTCCACGGAAAAACCTTTTAAAGAAAAAGTCTTTATTTCGTGTTTTCCGAGAAATCCGTGTACAAGAAGATCAGAAACATCACCACGAGAGGTAAACGAATGACCCAACCCATCCAGTATCTCACACCCGAAGGGGAAGCCAAGCTCCAGGCTGAACTCGCCGACCTCACCGGTCCGCGCCGGGAGGAACTGGCACAGCGCCTCCGCTCCGCCATTCAAATGGGCGATCTCTCGGAGAATGCAGATTATCACAAAGCCAAGGAAGATCAGGCTTTCCTCGAAGGTCGCATTCAGGAGATCGAAGCCGTGCTCCGCAATGCTGTCATCATCGAAAAGAAATCCAGCGATATCGTGGAAGTCGGCACCACGGTCACCATTCAGGAAGGATCGTTCGAACCCGAGACCTTCTATGTTGTCGGCGCCAAGGAAGCCGATCCGCGCAACGGCAGGATCTCGAACGAATCCCCTATCGGCTCCGCGTTGATGGGACACAAGGTCGGCGAAACTGTCGAAGCGAATACTCCTGGCGGGAAGATGAAATTTAAGATCTTGAAGATTGAGTAACTTTTTGGACTCCAAAGTCTGGAGACTTTGGAGTCAGAGTCGAAAGTCTGGAGACTTTCGACTCCACACCACAAACAAAAACAGACCAGCCGTTTGGCTGGTCTGCTGATTCTCTACCAGAGTAGATTTACTTCCCGGCGCGGGGCCAGATCGCGAGTTCCAGGGTGATGCGCTCGAAGTAGCTCTTCTGCGGCATGGCGCCGGTCCCGTAATCCATATCCACAACGGTGGCGAGCAGTTGCAGGGTCTGCGTTTCAAGCAGCACCTGTTCACCGGGTTTCACGACCACGAGTTCGCCCTTCGGTTCAAGGCGGGCGCGCGTATTCGGGTCATTGTAGGCATGTTCCGACATCAACACCTTGGTAGCGGTCTTGATATCATTCTTGTCGAACAGCCAGATCTCCAATGCGGAAACTTTCTTCGGCTCACCGACACCAACCGTATCCGAAACGCCGACACCATACTCGCCCAGGAATTCGCCGCCACTGGTATCGATGCTGAACGACTCATCATACAGGTCATCGCCCAACACGTAGGTGGTCATGGTCTGTGTGATCGGCGGCGCCAATCCCATTTCTTCAAAGTTGGTCTTCTCTGCCTTGCGGCTGGCTTCGGAAGCTTGCATCACCGCCGTGACAGGACCAGTATCCTTGCGGAAGACACGATAGAGATAAAAAGCAGCCACCAACACCACGATGAGGAATATCGCTACCCCAGCAATGATGAGAACCTGTCTCCAGGGGGATACTGTAGGTTCTGTGACTGTGATCGCCTTGTTGTTCTGTTGAAGGAAAGTACTGAAACTCTGAATATCTGCGGGATTAAGATTGCCAGGATCCTTTTGCAACTCTGCTAAAGTCGCAGGACCTTTCTGTCCCAAATTCTCCCAACGTTCCAGGGCTTTGTTGGCATCACCGGTGCGATAGAGAGAATCGATCGTCATACGCAGATAATCTTTTTGCAGGTCAGCTCGCAATACTTCGGGGGTCGTATCATAAACCTTTGGAGGCCAAACCCCCCAGGCGAAAATCAATCCGAGCACCAAACCCAACACCGCACCTAGTACCAATGTCACCCTATTGTTCTTGAGGAGGTTCCTGATGATCGCAGTTACTGCTTCCATGGCATTTTCCTTTTTCGTTTGAGGAATTCCACACTATTATATACCATCCCTTGGAGAAAAGAATAATCGAAAGTACCAAAATATCTTCACATAAAAATCTCCGTCATATGCGAGCCCTGTCCGGCCCGCAATAACGGAGGAGTTAGTTAGATTCTTTCCATCAAATACAGCACACGTTCCGATTCTCGCACTTCGACCGCTTCATGGAATTTGAAGCATCGTTGAAATGCCAATTCGAATCCTTCGCGCGTGTAATTCGGGAAAATATCTTCGCGTGAAGCCAGCAATTTCTTTACCTGACTATCGCTCTTGGGAACGAACTCGATCACCAGCCATTTGCCGGTCTCTGCGAAGAATTCTGCCAACTGCGGCAACGGCACATTATTCGAGATCGCCAGATGGTGGATGACCGCCAGCGCCAACACCATATCCGCGGGACCGCGCTCGCCAAACGAATCGCGTTCGCGGTTCGCCCAGCCAATCGACGGACTTGGGTTGGTCAAGTCGAGTAACAATGGAAGAAGCTTCTCGCTTTTTTCTTCTTTCACTTTGCGATAATTCACTTCCACCGCGGTCGGGTCGATATCCCACGAAACGACATAAGCTCCGCTCTCCCCTGCTGCTCGGCTGAACACACCAGTATTGCCGCCAAGATCCCAGGTCATCGCGGGTTTGAGCCGCTGCGACCAGGTGCGCACCAATTCCTTTTTATGCTCGAACGCCGCGGCGGAATAATTGGTGATCTCGTAATAGTTGCCCCACTCCGTGCCACCGGCTTTCCACTCCAACTTGCGGACGGTCTTATCGAGGCTGTCGATCAATGCAGACAACGCAGACTTGTTCATCGAACCGCCGCGTGACTTGACTTCTTCGCCTGCATAGCGCTGTTGCGCCCGGGCATGCAAATGGATATGAGCAGCCAACCCAAAATTGAGTCGTGTGCGACCACGGCAATAGTTCACTTGCCAGATCAAGCGGTACGCCATCAATATACACACGCAGCAACTGGTTGAGGCGTACATCTTTCAACGCCATCAATGCCAGGGGCGCCAGAAAATGCTGACAGAACTGACGATATGCCACCCAGGGCTGCCCTTCGGTATACATCTCGAACGAAAGCGTATCGATCAGCGCAGGCTTCCCACGCACGAACTGGATGTTGTATGCGCTCGCGTCCTTGAGAGACATATCCTGTTTCAACGCACGCCGTTGAATGGATAAGGTTGCCAATGCCGCGTCCTTCAACTGGCTGAACGACCATTCATACGGATACGAGATGAACGGCACGCGCTCCGGTTGGATGACTTTGAATGCAATATCCCCTTCAGGGGACGATTCTTTCTCCGCCGCCATTCGACTCAACTCAGGATGAGCCTGATCCACTTCCTCGTGAGGAATCAGCAATCCGGCTTTTACGAGTTTCGCGTATAAGCCGGATTCCATTAATCGCGCATATTCGCGCTCGTACTTATGGTTGATCTGTCGGTAGAGCACCCCGCCCTGAGAAAACAGGAACCCATTCGGGTCCCGGAATGAAGCGGAAAGCTGTCCACTGGACTGCTCCGCTTGTCCATTATTTTGTTTCGTCGTCATCGTCATCTTCGTCGTCAGTTTTGGGCTTCGATTTGATTCCAAGCCATCCTTTGATCTTGTTCCATGAGGCGTAAACGGCAACACCGAGCCCAGCAATTGCCGCAATAAGCATCTGGATCAGAAAACTTCCAGAGCCGGGATCCAGATAAAGTAAAGGTGCAAAGTGCATGATGATCTCCTATTCAACAGTTTCAGGAATGATCGTTTCCAGCAGGAACGATTCCTGACAATTTGTACATTGTGCTTCACGCTTATTGGCATATACCAGCAAACCGCCGCATTTTGGGCAGGGCTGTTTGAGCGGGCGCTTCCACGAAGTAAAATCACAGTTGGGATAATTCTCGCAGCCGTAGAAAACGCGTCCCTTGCGCGTCTTGCGCTCGACCAGTTCGCCGCCATCCTTCGGACACTGGATGCCGATCTTCTCCAACCAGGGTTCGGTGTAACGACAGGTTGGGAAGTTCGAACACGAAATGAATTTACCAAAGCGTCCATAACGGATGACCAGTTCGCCGCCATCCTCCGGACAAGTGCGCCCGATCGGTTCCGGTCCGCTCTTGGTGACAGGCATCTCTGCCTGCGCCTTTTTCAGATCGTCAGCAAAGGGATGGTAGAACTGGTGGATGACCTCCACCCATTCCGCCTGACCGTTAGCGATCATATCGAGATCTTCTTCCATGCGCGCCGTGAATTGATAATCCACGATGTCGGGGAAATATTCCACCATCAGGTCATTGACCTGCATGCCAATTTCGGTTGGCACCAGTTTCTTCTCTTCGCGCAGCACATATCCGCGTGCTTGGATGGTCGAAATGGTCGGCGCATACGTGGACGGACGACCGATGCCGTCTTCTTCCAATGCCTGCACCAATGAAGCTTCTGAATAACGCGGCGGCGGCTGGGTGAAATGCTGTTCAGGGATCAAGCGGATCAGTTCCTGCTTTTGACCTTCCGCAATACCCGCCGGGATGCGGACGTTCTCCTCGTCTTCCTCTTCGGTCTTCGCATCCTCGTTCTTGGCTTCTTCGTAGACTACCAAAAAGCCAGCAAATTTCACGGCGGAGCCGGAGGCACGCAGAAGATATTCATGATCATTTGTCTTGCCAGTCACTTCGACCTGCAAGGTGTCGTACACCGCCGCTTCCATTTGGGAAGCGACAAAACGCTGCCAGATCAGGCGATAGAGTTTGTACATTGCCGGTTCAAGATATTCCTTGACCGATTCCGGTTCACGCATCACCGAGGTCGGGCGGATCGCTTCGTGTGCTTCCTGTGCGTTGGCAGAGCGCGTCTTATAGGTTGGCGGTTCAGATGGTAAAAAGTCTGCGCCGTATTTGCCCTGTATATATTGGCGTGCTTCGGTCTGGGCCAAGTTGGAAACATTGGTCGAGTCGGTACGCATGTAGGTAATCAAACCGGTCGTACCGCCATTACCAACATCCTGACCTTCATACAGTCCCTGCGCGAGCGCCATCGTGCGTTTGGCGGTATAGCCCAGTTTGCGCGAGGCTTCCTGCTGTAACGTAGACGTTGTAAATGGCGCGGCAGGTTTACGTCTGCGTTCTCCGCGTTTAACTTTAGTAACAGAAAATGCCGCCGTTTCCATATCGATCAGGATCGGCTTGACCGTCTCTTCATTCGGCAGTTCCGGGTCTTTCTCGTCGATCTTCGCCAGTTTCGCTATGAAAGTGGATTTCAGCCCCTCGGGCTTGAACTCACCGTGGATGGACCAATATTCCACTGGCACGAACGCGTCGATCTCACGTTCTCTCTCCACGATCAGACGGAGAGCCACCGATTGAACGCGCCCCGCTGACAGACGTCCGCGCACCTTTTCCCAAAGAATAGGGCTTATCCCATAGCCGACCAAGCGATCCAAAATGCGACGCGCCTGCTGGGCATCCACCAGATCCATGTTAATGTTACGGGGATGATCGAAGGCATCCTTGATAGCAGGTTCCGTAATCTCGTGGAAGACCACACGTTTGGTGCGTTCCGGTTCAATCTCCGCCGCTTCGAGTAGATGCCACGAAATAGACTCGCCTTCGCGGTCAGGGTCGGTCGCGAGGAAGACCTCTTCCGCCTTCTGGGCGAGTTTCTTGATCTCTTTAACCACTTCCTTCTTCTCATTCGGCACGCGATATTTCGGCGTGTAATTGTTATCCACATCCACCGAGAGCTGCGACTTCAACAGGTCACGCACATGCCCCACCGAAGCGCGGACCGTGAATCCCTTGCCGAGGAAACGACCGACAGTCTTTGCCTTGGCAGGTGACTCAACGATCACGAGTTTCCCGTCGCGCTTCACCACCTTCTCAGGCTTCGGCGGCGGAATGAGACCCGTGTGGGCGTCGGTCCTTCCCATCTTATAAAGTTTTGTTCCACAAACCTGGCAGACTCCAATCGTGACAGGAGATCCCTTTGCGTTGAAACTCGCAACGGGGTCCTGCATCTCACGTTTGGTCTTGCACTTCATGCAATATGCTTCCATGTATTACCTTTTTTGTCATTGCGTAGTTTCTTCGTGCTGAGCGGAACGATAGCGTAGTCGAAGCACTATACTATGTCAGAGGTTGCTTCGCCGCCTATGGCGTCTCGCAATGACGAGGGTTTATAAATATTTATCCTGGTGGTGTTTCTTTAGATGCTCCACCACATCTTTTACCTTCTGCGATTGATCCACTTTGCAGATCATCAAAATTTCGCCGGTATCGACAACGACCATATCATCTAATCCGATCGTGACCACAAGGCGCTCATCATCGTTGCTGTACACGAGCGTATTGTGCGTATCGAGCCCGAGATGCTGGGCGTTGGTTGCCACATTGCCATTCATATCTGGCAACAGCACTTCGAATAACGAATCCCACGAGCCAACATCACTCCAGCCTAAGCCGCCTGCTGGTAGGACAGCTACCTTCTCCGCACGTTCCATGATACCGTAGTCGATGGTCTGGCTTTTGAGTCCATACCAGACCTTTTCAACCACATCCTTTTGGTTCGGTGTATCCCAGGCGGCTGCGATTTTATCCACGGTTCCATAGAGATCAGGCATCTGTTTTTGGATCTCTGCCAGGATGGTATCCACATGCCAGACGAACATGCCGCTGTTCCAGGAGTGGTCTCCGCTGCGCAACAGTTGATGAGCGGTAGCCTCATCAGGCTTTTCCTTGAAGCGCTTGACCGTGAAAACGGGATACTTGTAATCGCCATCGAGCGCATCACCTTGCTGGATGTACCCATATCCAGTTGACGGAAATGTTGGCGTGATCCCCAGTGTGACCAAATATCCTTTCTGTGCCACATCGAAGGCAGTGCGGATCAAATAGCTGAATAGATCTCGATTGCGGATATGATGGTCCGCGGTCTGCATCGCCATGATCGCTTGCGGATCGCGTTTTTTCAGTACAGCAGCCGCCAATGCTACCACAGATGCCGTTCCGCGTGGAGCAGGCTCGATCAAATAGTTCTCTTCTGGAATGGAAGGAACCTGCTCACGCATCTCGCTTGCCTGTTCCGCCACCGTAACAACTAAAATTCTCTCCGGCGGAAAAAGTTTTTCCAAGCGGGCAACTGTACCCTGGAACAAAGTTTCTTTACCCAGCAAAGGTAATAATTGTTTTGGTCTTTCTTTCCTTGAAACGGGCCACAGACGAGTTCCACCACCACCAGCCATGATCACTGCGTATGTATGTTCCATAAATATCCTTATACCGTATAGTCGGATTGAATTTCACGGACAGCCACATAATTCATGCCGCCCACCTGACGAACCATACCCTTCAGTTCCATCAAGGCGAGCGTAGCAGACACTTTTTCGATCGGCAATTCCGCCTGACTGCGAATCTCATCCACGTGCAGCGGCTCACTACCCAGCACACTCAACAACCTTGCCTCGGTCGTATCGGCGGGGATGATGCGGCGCGCTGCTTTTTGCTCTCCCACGCGCGTAATATCCAGGGCTTGCATCAAATCGTTGACGTTCAAAAGTGGCAGTGCGCCACGTTGGATCAGCTTATTCGTTCCCTTACTTTGTGGCGCAAGTATACTACCTGGCACGGCAAAGACTTCGCGTCCCTGCTCGGCGGCAAACTCTGCAGTGATCAGCGCGCCGCTAGTCTCGCCCGCTTCCACAACAACAACGGCTAACGATAACGCAGAGATGATGCGATTGCGCGGCGGAAAATTAGATGCTTCTGGCGGTGTACCCGGAGCATAATCGCTGATAACCGCGCCGCGTTCCATCATTTGTTCGGCTAACGCTCGATGCTCCGGCGGGTAGATCTTATCCACTCCTGAGCCTAACACACCGATCGTTCGCCCGCCTGCTTTCAGCGCCACTTGATGCGCTATCGCATCCACGCCACGCGCCAGTCCGCTGACAACGGTCATACCATTTGCGGCAAGGAACGATGCCAACTCTTCTGTGATCTGTCTTCCATAAGGTGTGACGCGTCTCGTACCCACAATTGCCACGGCGAACAGGTCATCGGGCAGGTATTCGCCGCGAATATACAACACGGGCGGCGGCTGGTCAATCTCTTTCAAACGCTGCGGATAGGATTCATCCTGCCAGGTCAAGATCTTGATGCCCTGCTTCTCGATCTTTTCCCAAACTTTATCCAAGTCCACATTTGCACGCGCTTGGATGACGCGTTCGATCACTTTCAAGCCCAGGCCTGCTCCCGCCAAATCAGCCGGTGACGCCCCCCACGCGGATTCCAAGTCTCCAAAGTAGGAGACCAGTCCCTGCATGCGGACAGCGCCAATGCCTTTAATAAGATTGAAGCCAACCCAGTATTTTCTCTCGTCCATAGATTATCGCAGAGCGAGATAGTATCTTGCTCTACAAACCTTCCAATAAATGAACCTTCATTAAACGGCGACCAGCATCCAGTTCCAGAATGACCGAGGGAATGGCAGGCAGAAGAATTTCCTTACCGGCTTCATTCCGCACCACATACACATCGTTTGCGCCCGTTTCCATGATCTCCACCAATTCACCCAGCGGGTTGCCTTCGTCATCCACAACTTGAAATCCAAAGAGTTCGTGTTGATAGAGTTGACCTTCTGGCAGCGCTGGCGCATCCTTGGTATGGATGTACACCCACGTATTGCGGAGTTTTCCCGCATCTTCAGGCGTTTCCACGTCTTTGAATTTTACAAGCAATCCATTTTGGTGAGGGCGTACGCTGGTAAGGGTCATCGGCTGATGATCCTCGCCAACAAGAAGTTTTCTGCCACGTTTCATACGTTCGGGAAAATCGGTATGGAGGTCCATAATGATCTCACCCTGCACCCCATGCGGACGCCGCAAAAAGCCAACCGTCAAATATACAGGCTCGCCGGTCGGCGAGCCTGAAGTGTTTTTCGTATCAGCCACTATTCTGGCTCTACCACATCGAGTGTGGCTTGCTTGCCTTCCCGCTCCGCCGCCACTCGCAGGAGTGTGCGGATCGAGTTGGCAACTTTACCGCCCTTCCCGATTACGCGTCCCATATCATCTTTTGAGACGCTCAATTCAATGCGCACACGCGAGCCGCCACCGCTCTCGCGCACTTGCACTTCTTCGGGGTGATCGACCAATGACTTGGCGATGTATTCAATAAGTTCTTTCATATAATGCCTTGTGTCGCTACGAGGGCTCTTGATACGAGCTTTTTGACTCAATCACCACTCGCAACGACAAAAAATCAATTACTTGGTTGTCTTGGCAGTAGCGCCGCGCTTGGCTTCCGCGTCAGCAGCTTCCTGCACCAGGGTTTCCACCGCTTCGCCCTTCTTGAAGCGTTCCCAGCGATCCATTGTTCCAGCAGATTTGAACACCTTCTCCACCGATTCGGTCGGTAAAGCGCCGTTCTTCATCCAATGGAAAACGCGGTCTTCCCTCAAATGAATAGTTGCCGGTTGGGTGCGGGGATTATACACACCGAGGATTTCCAAAAAACGACCATCGCGGGGGCTTTCCTTATCGGCAGCCACAACGCGGTACGTGGGTTGGCCTTTGAGACCAATACGACGTAAACGTAAACGAACCATCTTGCTTATCTCCTTAGAATGTTTTGCACCCATTCGGGTACGTTGCGTTTCAGACAGGCATAGAGAGGTGCGTGGAAGGACGCATGCGGGCTGAAATCACAGGCGCATATTTTACCAGACTTTTTCATAATAAACCGCAGTCGAACCGCAAAGGCGCGAAGTACGCCAAAAGTTTATAGGATCGCGAAGCCCTTCGCGCCAACTTACAAACCTTCGCGGTCTTCGTTTCTTCGCGGTAAAGAGATCGTTATCTTTGTCCCCTTCCCCACTTCGCTCTCCGCCCAGATCTTCCCCCCGTGCGCTTCGACCAAATATTTGGCGATCGAAAGCCCCAATCCCATTCCCCCCGAGTCACTGGACTTGTAGAAACGTTCGAAAACATGCGGCAGGTCTTGAGACGGGATTCCCGCTCCGCTGTCCTCGATGGAAATAAGCACGCTTCGGTCTACGTCGGAACCTGCCTCCCTTAAACTAACCTTCACCACACCCTGAGCAGGCGTATAGCGCAATGCATTCCCGATCAAATTAGAGAGAACTTCCCGCAGCCGCAGCGGATCAACACTCATATCGCCCACACTCGCCAGCGATAACTCCAAGTGAATCCCCTTTTCCCGTGCCTGCGCATCAAATCCCGCCGCCGTATCGCGGACAAGGTCAGCTAGATCGGTAATTTCACGAGTCAATTTCAACGAACCGCTTTCTGCCAGAGCCAGAGTGCGAAGATCATCGACCAACCTTGAAAGAATCTGCGTCTCCTCCATGATGGATTTCAGACGTGCTTCGTCGGCGGGGTACAAACCGTCCAAGAATTCCTTCCACATTGCCTTGAATGACCGTGATCGGAGTCCGTAATTCGTGAGAGACATCTGCCAGCATAGCACGGCGCTGTTTATCATTTTCCTGCAAGCGCTCCGCCATGGAATTAAATCCATGCAACAAAGAGCGGATCTCAGGTGTGCCCTTCACCTCCACCCGCGCGGAATAATCTCCCTCCGCGACCCTGCTGGAAGCTTCCACCAATTCATCCAGCGGGCGTGACATGCGCCGCAGATTTCGTGTCGCAAAAACAAATGCTAATACGATAAATGCAAAAAGCACTGCTCCGGTTGGGAGAAGCAAACTATATTGATTGCCTGATATGTGAAGCACCCCCAACACGTTGAGAATAAAAGCAGATAAGGAAAATAAAAGCACAAACCCGATCAGGTTAAAGACAACAAACGCACAGCCCATCCTGCGAAAGAACGGATTGGGTCTGCCCATCCGCTGCCAGGCATGGCGGTTGCGTGGGGGCCATTCCTCATTCTCGGGCCACCATGGCGGGCGGTGTTCCCTTAGGTGGCGTATGCGTTCGCGTGCACGCTCAAAATCTGGTGGTTGTTTCATCAGTTATCTGTCTGCGAATTTATAGCCCACGCCATAGACCGTCAAAATATATTGCGGCTCCCCGGCACGGACCTCGATCTTGCGGCGAATATTCTTGATATGAGCATCGATGGCGCGTTCATAGGATTCAAATGCAACACCATGAATCGCATCCAGCAACTGGGCGCGGGTGAAGACACGCCCGGGTTGACGAGCCAAGGTTGCCAGTAATTCGAATTCGGTGGGTGTCAACTCTTCGATCTCGCGCTTCTCGGCAGTGACTCGCATCCGCGGCACATCGAGAGTCAAATCGGCAATGCGGATCAGTTCAGATCCAACGCTGGCATTCTCGATACGACGAAATACCACACGTACGCGCGCCACCAATTCCTTGGGACTGAACGGCTTGGTCATGTAATCGTCTGCGCCTAGTTCGAGCCCGATCAATTTGTCAGATTCGTCCGAGCGGGCGGTGAGCATAATGATCGGGGCGTTGGAGGTTTTGCGAAACTCGCGGGTAAAGTCCAGCCCATCGAGCTGAGGCAAGCCGAGATCCAGAATGACCGCGTCCGGTTTTTCGGTCTTCGCCAGCGATAGAGCTTTCTTCCCATCGTGGGCAATTATGACGCCAAATCCTGCACGTTCAAGATAATCGCGCACGAGTTGGGTGATCTTGGGTTCGTCGTCTACAACAAGAATGTTTTTCATTCGTATCGGTTGATTATACGATGAACAACGGACTCCTTCGCCCGTTGTTCATCGTTCGTGAAGTTATGATCGTCTGGGTATTGGTTGGCGCTTAAAGAGTTTTGTGAGCATTGGCATCTGCCACATTGAAATCCCTGTTATCGTCAAGGTGGGTATCAAAATCCTGGTCAGCGTCCCAAACCATTCTACAGTGCCAAGCGGTGAATAAATGTATGCGATTACTAATCCGCCAATAACAAGGTGAATGATCCGTAACAGATTTCTCAGTGTTTTGTTCGAAATGTTCATCGCATCATCTCCATTATTTCAGGCTATTCGCCGTCTTTGGCAGAGTCTTTATTGGCTTCAGCTGGGTTATGAGCCCGCTTATGCCATTCATCGAACATCGGCGGGACACCGCGCTCGCCCCAGTCACGGCGCCACGGACCATGTCCATGCATGGGATGATGTCCCCAACCCCAACGCGGACCCCAGAACGCAAAGCGGAAGGCTCGCAACGCGAGGAAGACCAGGAACAGCATCAGCAGTGGACCAAAGCAACCGAAGCCGTATCCAAACCCAAATGGGCGGTGGAACGGCATTCCCCATCCATAGTAGGGATAGGGTGCCGGTGAAGTCTGTCCCTGCGGCGCCTGGATGGTGACAGGCGATCCCTGGGCGAAGCCCGCCTGAAAAGCGAAGAAGGCAATCCCTGCAATCGCAGCGAGCAGCACCAACCCCGAGATAATTCGTAAAGCAATTTTTCCGTTCATTTTTACTCCTTTGTTTGAACTTATGCTCGGAGTATAGGGTTCGGTTGTGAATTGACTGTGAAGAGAGAAGGGATTTCTGATGTTCGATCGGAGGCAAATACCATCTGCGTTATTCTTGTTGGAAGGTGAGACAACCAAAAGACATGAGGAATCCTGGAGGTACCAGACAGGGTAAACACACCAGTGAATAAAGAAACAAGGTTTGCAGTAATTTTATTGGCGCGAGGATCGTCTATAGGCATAAAGACGCCTGAACCACTTGAGGGTGGATAGAATAACCGCAGCCCAAGTTTTCCCGCCCAACCGTAACGCAGTTACAAGTATTCATGCCAAATAAATAAAGGAGATGCCGACATGAAAAAAATAATGCCCCGGGTTTTCGTCGTTTCTGTCATCCTTATGATCTGGATCAGCGGTTGTATGCAGACTCCTTTGGCGATTTCTTCAACACCAACACTTGCCCCCCCAGCAGCGACTTCTACGCCTAAGCCTAGTCCCAAACGCATGGTGGTTTCCATATTGCCGTACTACGACTATCAGGACATCCAGATCGACGTAGGAAATTATAGTGAAGAGCTGAAAGCAAAAGACATCCAGGTCCTTGTTCAACTGGCTCAGGAAATGGCACAAAAAAAAGAACTACTAACTCCCGAGCAGATGTATGTATTGGCAATCCGTTTTTATGATCTCGGGGATAAAGATACGTCCATTTATTGGTACTATGAGGCACAATTTCGGGCAAAGCTTTTCCAGCAAGCCATTGAACCAGCACAATATATAGCCCTCACTGACCAGGCTTTCAAATTGAACACAGCATATGATGACTTCACGAGGATGGCTGGAGAGTACATTAATGGATATGCAGGGTGTGATCTTGATAATTGGGTTAAATTCACGCAAATGGTCCTTGCGGATAACACAACGCCACCGGCACTGAACCAGATGTTCCCTGATGTCCTTTTTGTCAACGAGAATCGCTGGCAATCCATTAATGATGAGGTTGCAACAGGACTCGCAGCATTAATAGACTACATTTCAAAAAACGGTGAAGCCATCAAGCAGCGTAGAGCGCAGCAAGATATGGATGCTAAATACTGTAATTAGACTAAGCAGCAGACTCTTGTCCATTTTGATTTGCCTTTTGCGCTGATCAGCAATTTCCGTAGTAGCAAGATTTACCTTTTCGCAGTCACAGAGTGTGGCACATCTACGAAAAATAGTCCGGCTATTCTTGCTATATAGGGCAAACAATATGGGATAATCCATTTTCTACGATCATCTTTAGAAGTGGAGATAACAAAATGAAAAGATCGGCTTCAAAGGCTGGCATTCTAGTCGCAACCAGTTTTTTCCTCCTTGCATGTTCGCTGCTCACTTTTCCAAATACCGTGGCTGATGTTCCCCCAACATCTACTCCTTTACCAGAAATTCCCGTAGAAGAACAACCCACTGTTTCCAGTGTGGGGTTGGAAAATGAGAATCTACTGACAGATGTTCCAGTAGGCTTCAAGGTTGGTTATCAAGCAGAGCAGGGAAATCAATCCATCACCGAAATGATTACAGAAGGCGAAACCGTGGAAGATTGGTCAACCATGGTCACGGTGCAGATCTATTTGGGAGAGACAAATACCACGCCGACACAAGCACAAGATAATATGACCCAGGCATGGTTCAACGCTTGCGAGAATAGTGAAACCTATCCTATAGCAGATGGCGACGAGAACGGATATCCCTTTGTGCTTTGGGAATTATATTGCCCATTGAATCCTTCTACACAAAAGGAAGAATATGCCTTCCTAAAAGCCATGCAAGGTAACGACAGTTTTTATCTGGTACAAGTTGCCTTCCGGCATGAGCCATCGGACGACGAAATCACGCAATGGATGCAATATCTGAAAGGTGTTCAAGTCTGCGATTCTCGAATCGCAGAGCAAGCCTGCCCATGAGTTGCCACACAAAAAGGAAGGTCACGCTTATGGCGTGACCTTCCTTTTTCTATCCAAACAACCCTTTCAACCCTCTCGTGCCTGACTTCTGCAACATCTTCATCATCTTCTGTGCTTCACGATATTGCTTGATCAGGCGGTTCACATCCTGCACTTCCATACCAGAACCAGCAGCAATGCGCCTTCTACGAGAGGCATTTAGGAGATCAGGATCACGGCGCTCTTTCAAGGTCATGGAGTTGATGATCGCTTCGGTCTGCTTGAAGTTGGCTTCGATGTCCTTGGGATCCACCTGGCGAGCGGCTTGTCCCAACTGTCCTGGCAGCATGTCCATGATCTGCGCCAGCGGTCCCATTTTTTTCATCTGCTTCATCTGGTCGAGCCAGTCTTCGAGCGTGAATTGTCCCTTCATCATGCGGTCGGCGGTCTTCTGGGCGGTCTGCTGATCGAAAGCAGCTTCGGCTTTTTCGATCAAGCCGATCATGTCGCCCATACCCAGAATACGCGACGCCAAACGCCCAGGATCATACGTCTCTAGCGCGTCGAGCTTCTCACCCGCACCGATAAACTTGATCGGCACGCCCGTCACCGAGCGGATGGAGATCGCCGCACCGCCGCGTGAGTCACCGTCCATTTTGGTCATCACCAAACCTGTGATCGAGACGTTATCACGGAATCCTTGCGCGATGTTCAAAGCTTCCTGACCGATCATAGAGTCGACCACGAGCAACGTTTCTACAGGCGGGACTTTCGCCACGATGGCTTTTAACTCGTCCATCAACTGCGCGTCCAACTGCGACCGACCGGCTGTATCCACGATCATGATGCCATATCCGCCCTTTTCGGCTTTATCGAACGCACGTTTGACGAGTTCCGGCGGTTTGACGTTCACATCTGATTCAACAGGGACATCAATGCGCTCACCAAGCTGCTGTAACTGCTGGACCGCCGCTGGACGATACGGGTCACCTGCCACGAGCATGACCCGCTCCCCTTTCGAGCGCAACATCTTTGCAATCTTGCCCGCGTGCGTCGTCTTACCGGAGCCTTGCAAACCGACCATCATGATGACATGTGGCTTGGGTCCGCGGAAATTTAGTGGTGCAGGTTCACCAAGGGTAGCGATCAATTCTTCGTTGACGATCTTGATGACTTGCTGCCCCGGAGCCAATGCCTTCGAAACTTCCGCACCGATGGCGCGTTCACGCACACGTGCAATGAATGTTTTGACAACGCTAAAGTGAACGTCCGCTTCGAGCAGGGCAAGGCGCACTTCGCGCATCGCGGCATCCACGTCCGCTTCGGTGAGTTTGCCGCGGCGTCGGAGTTGGTCAAATACTTGGTTGAGTCGTGAGGTAAGGTTTTCAAACATAGGATTGTTTTCATCAGGCATGTCATGCTGAGCGACAGAGAAGCATCTCTACCGCAATGAGAACAATTCTTCGCTCCGCTCAGAGTGACATGGTTGGCGGATTCCTTTTCAGAGTAGGCAAAGATTGTAGTGTGGAAGCAGGATGAGGTCAAGAGAGAGGCGATACACTTCATCCAAAACGAAAAACATTGCTTGACAATCCCCCATTCACCAAGTAAAATTCCGCACGCTTAACAACAAAATATCTAGCCGAGATAGCTCAGTTGGTAGAGCACGCGACTGAAAATCGCGGTGTCCCCAGTTCGATCCTGGGTCTCGGCACTCTCGGCTGGAAGGTTAGCCAAGAATTGCGGGCGTAGTACAGTGGTAGTACGTCTCCTTGCCAAGGAGAAGGTCGTGGGTTCGAATCCCATCGCCCGCTCTTGTTTTTCCAGATGGCGTCGTCGCCAAGTGGTAAGGCAAGGGTCTGCAAAACCCTTATTCAGGGGTTCGAATCCCCTCGACGCCTCTTTATTGTAAAAATCAAGTATATTCATAAACCAACGCCGCGAGGCGTTTTTTTATTTGTACTGTCATGATTATTATTTCGCCTTTGTTATATAATGGAATCACAAGGTTACATTGCCACGTTCTCTTTTATCATCGGGGCTCCTCATGAAAATTTTGTATGTAGAAGATGAGATAGCGCATGTGGAGTTGACGGAGCGCACACTGGAAGACAATTTCCAGGGTGATTTCGTTCTGTATCATAGCGCATCCCTACAAGGCGCCCTGGAATTGTTGCGGTCTAATACCGAGATCGATGTTGTATTGGCAGATCTGCGCCTGCCAGATGGTTCAGGATTGGATCTGTTATACAAAATCCGTGACCTTCCATCTCCTCCCGCGGTAGTGCTGGTCACCGGGCAAGGGGATCAGGATGTTGCTGTAAAAGCACTGAAAGCCGGTGCTGCCGATTACCTGGTAAAACAGAGTGATTATTTGCACCGTCTGCCGGTCGTTCTTACCAATGCCATTGCTCAAAATCAATTGGCCCGCGAACAAGCTGCCTTGCGAGCCGCTGAACAGCGCTTTCGTATCCTTGTAGAGCAAATGCCGGCAGCAGTGTATACCAACCTTGCAGATGAATTCCATTCTGCGATTTACATCAGCCCTCATATTGAAGACATTCTAGGCTATACATCAGAAGAATGGACCAAAAACCCGCGCTTCTGGCTGGAACGAGTTCACCCCGATGATCATGAACGAGTGTTACAGGAAGTTCATTTAACGCACATCACTAAACAGGATCTCAACCTGGATTATCGTCTTATAGACCGAAATGGGCGCATCGTTTGGGTCCGAGATGTGGCAAAGCTAATCCAGGATAACGAAGGAAACTCATCCTACTGGCAGGGCATTCTTTACGACATCACAGGCGAAAAGGAAAATGAAGCCGCCCTGCAACGCCAGTTGAATGAATTAAGTGTACTGCAAGCAGCTACAGTTGCTGGAACAGAAGAATTCTCTGAAGATGGGATTATCGAAAAGGTCACGAAGATAATCGGACGAATTTATCCAGAAGTGTGCGGTATTCTCATTCTTAGTGAAGATGGTGCGACTCTTACGCCCCATCCTTCCTACATTGGAGCTGATGTATCAAACTGGAGGACAGGCTATCCAATCGCAGAAGGCATTACCGGTAAGGCAGTCTCTTTAAGAAGGATCATTCGATTGGGGGACGTAACAAAAGATACCGCCTTTATTGAGATTGCCTCGGGGATTCGATCCGAACTTTGCGTGCCGATTTTGGTAAGCAAACGTGTAATCGGCGTGGTTAATATCGAAAGTCATCTTCCAGATGCGTTCTCTGAAAACGATGAAAGATTGATTGAGACCGTTGCCAGCAGTCTCGGCACTGCGCTTGAGCGCTTACGCCTTTTTAAGGAAGAACAACAAAGATCAAAAGAATTAGACACCCTCTATCAGACAACAAAATTATTAACACAAAGTCTTGAACCTCACGTTATCGCCGAAAACTTGATTACGATCATAGAACAGTTTCTCGCGTATGAGTATTGTGCAGTGGAGGTCCTTGATGATGTAAAACAGCAGGTCATCCCATTGGCAGTCAGCCGCAAAGGAATGGATCCAGAATCCTATCAAAAAAATCTACAGCCTCGACTCTTTCAACCCAATGTGGGCATCATTGGCTGGGTCATTCAAAATGGGAAACCAGCGCGATCTAATGACGTTTCACAAGATGCCCGCTACCTCAAGATCCTGGATAACGTACATTCAGAACTCTGTGTACCTCTAGTTTCAAGAGATCGGGCAATTGGTGTCATTAATGTCGAAACATCCGAAAAGAATGCCTATACTGAAAAAGATGAGAAGTTTGCTTACTGCATTAGCCGGTTCTGCCGCCATCGCCTTGGAAAATGCACGGCTCTATGAATCAGAGTTGGTACGTCGTAAAAATGCAGAAATCCTACGGGAAGAGACTGTTAGCCTGACATCTTCTGTCGATCTGGTTGAACTGTTCGACATCATTCTTAAATCGTTGGAAAAACTTATCCCCTACGACAGCGCATCCATTGAATTGCTGCAACAGGATCATTTTGAAATTGTAGCTGGGCGTGGCATTCCTGTCTCTTTGATCGGCAGACGTTATGAGGCAGACTCAGGTAAATGGGGAAAAGATGCCGTATATGCGCCAGTTACTGTCTATGATGTTCAACAGGATACCCGATTCAAAAAATTCGATGAAACAAACTACATCCGCGGCTGGCTGGGAATCCCGCTTCTCACCCAGGGAAAGCTGATCGGTTTTCTAAATTTAGACAGCCGTATTCCAGGCTTTTTCACCGACGAGCACACCTCCCTGGCGCAAACTTTTGGAAATCAGGCAGCCATCGCTATTGAAAAAGCCCGTTTATTCCAGGAACAGAAACGCCGCTCAAAGCTTATAGAGACCCTGGCAGAAATCGCGAATGAGATAGCCACGACAAGAGACGTTTTTGCCGCTTTAGAGAAGATCTCGCAACGTACTCTTACTCTGCTTAATGCAAACCATGTTGCCATTTATCTGCTGCAAGAGGATAATGTCACGCTCAAACCTGTTACTGCTCACGGAATGTATCGAGCTGAGATACTGTCTCACGTTCGTAAGATCGGTGAAGGAGTAACTGGGAATGTTTTTCTCAATGCGTTGCCTGAGATCGTCAATGACATGGCACACGACCCAAGAAGGGTGACTGTTCCTGGAACGCCTGAAGAAGATTCAAAGTTCGAAACTCTGATGTCTTGTCCATTGATCCTGCGTGGAAAGCCCATCGGAGTCATTAATGCCTGGCGTTTGCAGCAAAATGGATTATTCAACGAGACCGAAATGAATTTTCTCGTTAGCATTGCTAATCAGGTATCGATCTGTATCGAATCTGGAAGACTTTTTCAAGAGACAAAACGACAGGCGCAAGAAGCGGCTGCCATCGCAGAGGTGGGAAGGTATATTTCGTCAACTCTCCAATTGGGAGTGGTTCTCGAACGAATTGCTTCCTACGCCAGGGACCTATTAGACGCAGAAACTTCGGCTGTCTACCTGCTCGACGAAAATACAGACACATTAACAGCCATCGCCGCACTTGGTGCGGATGCGGAAGCGGTCAAAAACGATCCCTTATCGCTGGGCATTGGAATTCTTGGAAATATCGCTTTACAGAAATCAGGGGAGTATGTAAACGACACATCCAGAGATCCACGCGCCATCACTGTCAAAGGCACGGACGAAAATGCTTACGAGCATATTATGGGAGTCCCAATCCTATTCAGTGACAAATTAACAGGCTTACTGGCTGTATGGAGAATAGGCGAAGGACTGGAGTACGATGATGTGGAATTGGAATTTACCAGTCGGCTTGCCCAACAGGCGGCTATTGCCATCGAAAACGCACGTCACTACGAAGCAGAGCTCCAGCGGCGTGAACAGGCAGAAATCCTTCAAGAGGTTACCGCTCAGCTTTCTACCACGCTGGACATAAATGCGCTCTATCAGATCATTCTGGATTCTCTCTCCAAGCTAATTCCCCATGATAGCGCATCCATTTTCCTTGAGCGTGATGTCGATGAATTGGAAATCGTTGCCGCACATGGATTTGTCAACTCATCCAAAGTTCTGCGAAAAGTGTTCCATAAGAATCTCAAATGGCACGAATTAGTCTCCAGACGTGCAACTTTGATCATGTCCGACGCCCAGACTGACCCACGCTTTGAAAAATGGGACCAATCCGCTCACATTCATGGCTGGATGGGCGTTCCAATGGTCTCACAAGAAATTGTGATCGGTTTCATTAACCTTGATAGTCGTAAAGTGGATGCGTTCACAGAGCGTGATGCTACATTAGCACAAACCTTTGCCAATGCTGTGGCGGTGGCGATCCAAAACGCAAGATTGTTCGAAACACAACGAGAGCAGTTCGAACGGGAAGCGTCAATCCTGAGTCTCATGCGTACTGCTGCCGCCTCTCTTGATCTCGATCAGGTCCTTCATACCATTCTAGATCAACTGAAAAAATTACTCAAAGCAAACTCTGGCAGCATACAACTCCTTGAAAACGACTGGCTGCGTATCGCAGCATCTGTCGGTTTTGACCCAACATTGTTCACAACAAACGGTGCTATCCCTTTAAAGGAACTTCCTCTGAACGAATATGCGATCACCCAGCAGGAAGCTGTCTTGATCGATGATGTCTTAAAAGATGATCGCTTTGTAAAGGTCAAGGGACTCGACAAAACCCGGTGTTTCCTTCTGATACCGTTAGTCTACAACGGAGAATCGATCGGGCTCATTACGCTCGATCACTCCAAACCAGGATTCTTCACTTATCGCGATGTTGAGACCGGCGTTGCTGTTGCCGATAATGCATCCATTTCTATTACGAATGCCCGCTTGTACCAGGAAGCTTTGAGAGCAACCGAGCGCAGAGCTGTTCTTCACAGCATCAGTCAGGAGATAATCCGATTTAGCCAGGATACCGAACAGGTTTACGCCGCCATTCACGATGCAGCCGGGAAATTAATGTCCTGTGATGTCTTTGTCATTGCTCTTCAGGATCAGAAATCCGGAGAGGTTAATTTTGCTTATATTGTAGAAGCTGGACATAGGTATCAGCCAGTAAAAACGACTACAGTAAATGGGCTGACAGGAAAAGTATTTTCAACAGGAAACACTATTATTTGGTCTGACGCGGATGAAATCCATAACTATGATGTAGAGCACTTTGGCGCATCTACTCATGTCCAATCTGTGATCGGAGTGCCTTTGAAGTCTGGTGATAGGATCGTGGGCATCATTTCCGCGCAAAGTTATGATGCACATGCCTATGACGCAGAGGAACAAGCACTGCTCGAAATGCTAGCCAGTCATGCCGTCACGGCGATCGAGAATACCCGCCTATACGATGAGACACAACGACGTCTCAAAGAACTTGAGGTGATCAACCGCGTCTCCATGTCACTGCGGCTGGCACAATCTCTGGAAGAAATGCTTCCGATTCTGCTTAACGAATCGCTGCAATTGGTCAATACGCATCATGGCTCGATCTGGCTCTATGATCATTCCAGCAATATGCTGAAACAACAGATCTCCAGCGGCGCCGAATCAAAACTTAAGCACACGTCCATCCTCCCCTATGAAGGAATCATCGGAAACACTTTTACCACCGGTAAGATGTATACATCATTGGAATTAAAGACGGACCCTTTACTTTTTGAAGGGAACCGGGAAAGCATCACGCCTGGGCTAGGCGGAGCGATCATTCCAATACAATCCATGGCAGGACCCGTGGGCGTTTTGGTGATTGCTGTAGAGGCGGGACGGCAGATCCAGGAGGAGATCAATTTGCTGCTCATCCTTTCTGAGATCACGGGCAACGCGATCCATCGCAGCCAGCTCTATGAACAAAGCCAACGACAAGTTCGCAGATTGACAACATTGCGTGATATTGACGCCGCCATCGCTTCTTCCTTCGACCTGAGATTGACACTGAACATTTTAGTCGATCAAACCCTCAGCCATCTCAACGTTGATGCGGTCGATATCGCGCTCTACCATCCAGACATTCAAAGTATCAGTTACCTGGCAGCAAGCGGCTTTTATACAAAATCGCCAACTCGCCCTCAAATGCGCATCGGAGAAGGACTCGCCGGGCAAGTCATTATGCGGCAACAAACCATCCACGTTACCGACCTGCAAAATGCACCGGAGACAAGGAATGAGGTCCTGATCAAGCGGGAAAGATTTGTCACCTATATTGGCATTCCTTTGATCATAAAAGGACAGATCAAGGGCGTTTTCGAACTCTTCCATCGCTCTGCTCTATCTCCCACTCCTGATTGGATGGACTTCCTCCATACTCTTGCAGGACAAGCTGCCATTGCTATTGATAATTCCCATCTATTCGAAAACCTGCAGCGCTCCAATCAGGAACTTATACAGGCATATGACACCACCCTTGAAGGTTGGGCACGCGCTCTGGAACTGCGAGACAGAGAGACCGAAGGTCATACTCGAAGAGTCACGGAGTTAACCCTGCGTCTCGCGAGATACATGGGCATCAAGGATAGCGACCTGGTGAATATCCGACGCGGTGTTCTGTTACACGACATTGGAAAGATGGGCGTTCCCGATAACATTCTCAAAAAAGCTGGACCCCTTACTCCAAAAGAATGGGATGAGATGCGCAAACATCCTGTCTATGCGTACAATTTGCTCTCCCCTATTGAGTATCTGCGCGATGCCTTGGACATTCCATACTGCCACCACGAACATTGGGATGGAAGTGGGTACCCTCGCGGTCTAAAAGGAACGCAAATCCCACTGGCTGCCCGTATCTTTTCCATCATCGATATTTGGGATGCCCTACTCTCAGACCGTCCCTACCGAAGCGCTTGGGAGCCAGACAAAGTTATTTCTCACTTACATGAAATTGCCGGAAAATACATTGACCCCAGTATTCTCGAAGTCTTCTTGAGAATGCTTAAAGAGACCGAAACAGAAAACGGGATGACATAACGTCATCCCGTTCTTTTACTTCACGCGCAGGAACTTGCGTTTCCCTACTTGTAATACACCTGTGTGCGGGAATGGAACATCTCCACGCTCCAGCACTTCACCATCGAGCCGCACACCTTTTTGATCGATCAGGCGGCGTGCTTCGCTTTTGCTGGCAGCCAATTTTGCCGCAAGGATAATATCCAAAACGGTCTGACCGTCTTGAAGAGCGTGCTCAGGCATCTCATCCGGAATATCGCCTTTTTGGAAGAGACTGACAAAAGCAGCCTGTCCCTTCTCCGCATCGGCATCACTGTAGTACGTTGATGTGATCTCGTACGCCAGTTTCATCTTCGCATCACGCGGATGGATACTCCCGTCAGCAAGACTCTTCTCAAAGGCTGCCACTTCTGGAGGTCCCCAGCGTGTGACCAGTTTGGCAAAGAGCGGCATGGCGGCATCGGGCACGGACATAACCTTGCCGTACATATCCTCCGGTGTGGAGTTCAGAGGGATATGATTTCCCAGGGATTTACTCATCTTCACCACGCCATCGGTGCCGGGCAGGATCGCCATGATGATGCCGATATTAGGCTTTTCATCAAAAGCCGCCATCACCTTTCGCCCGGCGGTCACGATGTTGAACAACTGATCCGTGCCACCAACCTGAATATCCGTTTTCAGAGCGTGTGCATCATAACCCTGCATGATGGCATAGAAGAACTCGTGCAGGTACACGGCATCACCACCATCCCAGCGCTTGCGGAAAGCTTCTCGCGTCAGGAATTGCTGAATGGTGAAATTGGAGCCGAGCTTGATGAGATCGGCAAAGTTCAGTTCAGAAAGCCACTCGTGATTGTATCGAACGGTTGTCTTGTTCCTGTCCAGAATACGGAACGCCTGCTCGGCATAGGAACGAGCATTCTCCATCACCTGCTCCTGCGTCAGTAATGGACGCAGTTTGTCTTTGTCCGATGGATCACCGATCAGGGACGTGTAGGTACCGATCAAAAAAGTGACTTCGTGTCCGAGGTCCTGGAACTGGCGCAGTTTGCGCATGGTCACGGTATGACCTATGTGCAAGTCAGCCGTGCGGGGGTCATATCCGCAGTAGACGCGTAATTTGCGTCCTTCTTTTTCTGCCTCCAGCAAGCGCTGGCGCAGTTCATTGGTCATCGCCTTTTTGAGATCTTCGTCACCATACTCAGTGCCCTGCATCAATAATTCAACTTGTTCTTCGATGTTCATAATGAACCTCCTGTGGAGTCCCGCGCCATCACTCCTGAAAATTTGCAAACAAAAACGCGCCCGCGGATGGTGAGGGCGCGTTCTGAACACACCACCGCAAGGTTTACAAGGGGGTGTAATAGTAGTAGCTGCGAACGGACTTTACTTCGGACATATGCCCATTATAAACTCTGTATGGCAAATTGGCAATTTGCCATACACAAACAATGTTACTGTCCCAAATTGAAGGTAAACGCCCACGGACCTTTTTTCGTGGATAGTTCTTCGCTGTAGCTGGAGACATATTGCTCCGCTTCTTCCTGCGACATGCTGTCTGGTTTGCTTAAGATCTGCATCGACTTCTCCCCATTGACATCCGTACAACCCAGCGTGATAGCAATGCCCTGCTCCGTGAAAGATTGCTGTATCTTGGGCATGTAAATATCACAGAGATCACTCGGACGGATAGTGGCAGCAATGGAGTCAATATTGATGACCACGGTCGAAAGATCGGCATCGGGTGGAATGTTGAAGAATGTGACCGTATCACAACGTTGTCCATTTTGCCCGTTGGCCGCATCTTGCAGACTAAGCATCGTGGAGCTGAAATCGGTCACCGTGCCACCGGCGTATTGCAAGTTGGCACCCCAGATCGACCAATCGGAATTATCGAGCAGGGTAAAACAGACTTCGGTGGAAACCTGCTTGCCGTCGCGCCAGGCACGGTTCACATGGACTTCGATACCGCTGGAAACCTGCAAGGTGGTGTCTGGCGCCGATTCCATGGTTGGGTAGGATGGATCAATATAGGCTGTCGGTTCAGTGGATTGCGATGGTGTATTCACCTGCGGTAAACAGGCAGTGAGCAGAAGCACGGTCAGCAAGATGATCTTTTTCATTTGGATTCCTTTTCTTGTTATTTGAACAGGTCAACGAGAGCATCTTCGAGTTTCGGAAATTGGAATTTGTATCCGAGTTCGAGCAGGCGTTTGGGCCGGGAATATCTCCCTTCGGTGAGCAGGATACTCATTTCACCTAAGACCAGCCTGAGTAAAAAAGCCGGAACATGGAACCAGTATGGACGATGCAACACTTTCGCGATAGTCTTCATAAAGTCAGCATTGGAGGTAGTTTCAGGCGCGATCAGGTTAAAGGCGCCTCGGGCATTTTCGTTTTCGAGCAAAAAGCGGATCGCGCCAATCTCGTCGGCAAGATGGATCCATGGCATGGCTTGTCTTCCATCACCAAGTTTACCGCCAGCAAAGAGGCGCACGGGCAAAGCCATGAGCGGAAATAATCCGCCGCGCCCAGAAAGGACAACGGCTGTGCGGGCAACGACTCTGCGCACTCCCAACTCTTCGATGGATTTGGTCGCATCTTCCCATTGGACAGTCAGTTGGGCAAGGAAGTCATCCGCGGCTGGGGTGAATTCGTCTGCGATACCTTCGCCGCGCAGCCCGTAGCGATTGATGCCGGAGGTTTGCAAGAAGACGCTTGGGCGGCGCATAGCACCTTTTATAGCGGAAGCAAGCGCAAGTCCGGGGAGGACGCGAGAGTCCCGAAATCTCTTCTTTTGACGTGCGGTCCAGGGCCAGTGTTCCAGTCCGTAGCCTGTCAATTCTACAACGGCATCCACTTCGTTGACGATGTATGCCCAACCATTTGTAGTTTCGCCATCCCATTGAAGCTGGCTGGAATTTTTCGGCGTTCTGCGGGTCAGAATTATGACATCGTGATTTGCTTGCCTGAGGGAATCTGTAAGCGCAGAGCCAAGAAAACCGGTTCCGCCTGCGATTAGTACCTTCATGAACGCTCCTGTTTCAATTTCATGGCATACCAAATGCCTATTTTACGAATTCGGACTATTGGAAGTATAATCCTGCCTGTTGTGGAGGCAGAGTATGCACGAGCCAGTGCTAGTGCTAAACGCCAACTTCGAACCGATCAATGTTTGTACCACACGTAGGGCTGTCGGTTTGATTTTTCGGGGAAAGCCGACATGGTGGTTAATGGACGTGGACACATTCGAACGGTAAAGCAACTGCTGCCGCGACCTTCTGTCATTCGGTTGGAGGCGCAGGTGCATCGACCACGCCCGCACGTCAAGTTGACCCGGCGCGAAGTATTTCGCCGCGACAATTATACCTGTCAGTATTGCGGCAAGCGCGACGGCGGTTTGACGGTGGACCATGTGATCCCGCGTCACATGGGCGGAGAGCACATCTGGACGAACGTGGTGGCAGCCTGCCCGCACTGTAATCACCGCAAGGGCGGACACAAGGCAGAAGAAGTGCACATGCATCTGCTGCATATTCCGAAGGAACCGCCCGCCAATGCCGCTTATATCTTCGGCAGGCATTTGAATGAGTGTCATGAATGGGAGCCGTATATCAACGGCTGGTAAAAAGCAAATCCCTCTTCCAAATTTGGAGGAGGGATTTTTGATTCAATGCTTCCTTCGTCCTGAGCGGAGTGAGGAGCGTTTGTTGAGACGAACGCAGTCGAAGGACTATCTACCAGAGCGCTTCGACTACGCTAACGCTCCGCAGGGCAACGAACGCCCCCTTCGGTCAGCGCGAATGTCAATTTATATCTCAATCGTCATAAAATCTTTAGCAACGATCACATCGCCACGGAAAGTCTTTCTGGCTTCGGCAGCGATATCGCCGTTGGCGAAGCGCCCTGTTGGGTAGTGGATCAGGTACAAGCACCCCACTTCCGCTTTTGTAGCGACTTCGCCCGCCTGTTCCGCAGAGGAATGACCAAAGGAGGCGCCTCCCGCTTCGTGGATCAGGATATCCGCTCCCCCCGCCAGGCGGACAGTCTGTTCACAGGGTTCGGTGTCACAAGAATACGCCAAAACCTTATTTGTCTTTTTGCTTTCCACGCGTAAGCCAATCGTGGGAATGATGTGATGGACAGGTGATGAATTGATCTTAAATTCGTCACTATCCATCACATGCGCCAATTCTGCTTCAGGGAGACGATAAAAGCCCACCGGGAAAAAATCGGGCCATTCCGCCCAGCTATAGAAGCCCATCAAGTCTTCCAAACGATCCATCGTGTAATGCAAGCCGTAGATATTGATCGGTTTCTTGCGTCCCATCAACCACATATCCATAAGCAGGAGCGGAACGCCCGAAACATGGTCAGGGTGAAAATGGGTAATAACGATATCGGTCAGATCGTTAAAATCCACACCTGCCTGTTCGAGCCGAACCACGGGATTACTTACACAATCCACTAAAATGGTCCGCTCCTTGCCAACGATCACTAAATGAGTGTTTTCGTGGTCCCTGGATGGAACTGCATTCGATGAACCAAGAATAATGACTTTGGGCACTGCAGCCTCTTTTATAAATAAGGAAATGCCAGTTGGATCAACGCAGGTGTTACATAAATCTCGATCACAGCTGCCACTGCCAACAGCGGCAACACAAGACCCACAAAAACTCGAGACCAATCTGCCAACGAGAGCAATAAGGTCTCACCCAAGCTTTTCTCCGGTTGCGGAGTGACCAACTGCGCACCTACTTTTAGCATAGCGGCAGTGGCAAGAAAAATAGCTGTCAGTTCGAAAATTCCATGCGGCAGGATACCAGCGGCAAAGGTCAACAGCGGAGAGAATCCCACCAAGTTGGCTGCCCCCAATACCCCACCGATCAAACCGATATTCCCCAGGAAAAGCGTCAACCCGAGCGTGCCAAAGGAAACAAGTCCCAACAGCAGGAACACGAGAGTTGTCCGCGCATTATGCAGGAACAACATATGCACAGGCAATTGTTCTCCGAGGGTATTGAGATTTGCCAGATTCTCCGATACAAGCGTACGAATTTCATCCTTGATCGCAGGGGTGAGAGTCACATATTCTGGCACCTTGAGAACAACCCAAAGATAACTAACAATGACGGTAACGACTGCCAAACCAGTCACAATTGCCAACGGTCGTTTCAATTCGCGGATCGCCTTGGGAATCTCAACAAAATACCATTCCAACACGGAGCGAGATTCACCAACAAAGCGGCTCTTAAATTTTCGCCACATCAATTTGAAATTGAGCGTATCGATCTCACGTCCCAGCAAATACTCGCGTCGAAAATGTGCCAACCCAAGCCGGACAAGCAGCCCCGCAAGCAGCGTCACGGCGACAATGGCATACCACAACACATCTTCATTTCCCCAGAAGATGAGCATCGTCTCGCCCTGCAGCAGGAATGCCACAGGCACCACTACAAAGGACGCCAGCAAATTCGCCGCTCTCACAGTCGTCGAGTTTACGCTAATAACTATCGCAGCGCTAACCATAAGTACGGCGTGTGCAAACGTTAGCAGGAAGATCAACGCCAACATGTAGAAGCTAGGGAATTCGACCGAGCGCCGAGCCACCAGAACAAGATAGATCCCAATCGAGAGATAACTGAACACCAGCGGCGTGGTAATACCTACCAGCAATTTGCCAAGATACATGTGACTGTCTTCCAGCGGCGAACTTAGCAACGGCTCAATCGTCCCTCGTTCCTTCTCACCCACAAACGACTCAAGCGCCACCACCAGTGTGAATGACAAGGGGAAGAAACCAATTACCAATACAACGAATGGTACCAAATGATCGAGGATCAAATTTCCGCCGAAACGGTTCATGAAGTTGATCGCCTGCCGTGTAGTATCGTCCGCAATGAACGGGAACAGCGTCACCAGCAATAACATCGGCACCACAATGCGCCAATCTCGAAACTGATCGAGAAATTCGCGCCGCGCCACCATCATGATCGATTCAAAATTACGCCGCATACGCCACCCCCTGTGCATCCGCCATGGTCTTGAGATACACCTGCTCCAATTTCCTTGGTACTTCCTGAAACGACACAAGCGGTGCACGTTTTGACGTGAGCGCGTTAACCAACTTTGGATTCACAACCTGGGGCGCTTCCACCTGGAAGCGGAGGCTGGTCGCGTTTCGAGAGATAATGGTCGCTCCTTCGGGCAGATCCAACTCACCCGCGTCGAACGACTCGGCGAACTGCGCTTCGTATTCGACGGGTCCCAGCACGGCACGCTTTAATTCATCCAACGTGCCATTCAACAAGATTTTCCCGCGATAAATGATAGCGATATGATCTGCCAATGCTTCTGCTTCGGCGAGATTATGCGTACAAAGAACGATCGTCCGCTGAGATGAACGCAGGCGTGCGATCTCATCACGGACAAGGCGGGATGATTCTGGTTCATAGCGGAGGTAGGCTCGTCCAGCAACAAAACGGAGGGATCATGCAATAAAGCACGCGCCAACGCCAATTTCTGCTTCATACCTTTGGAATATTCACCTGAACGGCGTTTCCCTGCTTCGGCAAGACCGAAATACTCCAACAGGTATTCACTGCGCATCTTTCTTGCACTGGGAGAAAGCCCATAGACTTTGCCAAAGAAATCGAGATATTCAATGCCTGTCATGCGCATGTACAATCCATGCTGTTCGGTCAATACCCCCACGGCAGAACGGATCTCTTGCGGATTCTTCGTCACATCGTAACCGGCAACACGCGCCCACCCGCGCGTTGGGGCGAGCAACGCAGTCAACATACGGACGGTGGTCGTTTTGCCAGCACCATTCTGCCCGAGCAGGGCTAGGATCTGTCCCGGCTGCACATTAAGCGTTACCCCATCTACTGCCCAGAAATCATTATTATATTGTTTGCTCAGGTCGTTGGTTTCGATCATATATTTCCTTCTGCCTGCATCGAGCATAGCATAGACAATATTAGGGTCAATAAGACAACGGTCACCCTAAAGATGGTATCACCGATTTATGCTGCTTGCACCTTACGGTGACGCAAATATAAAGCTACACTTGAGCAGATTGCCACAATTGCCATGATGGTCTGATTGATATTGATGCCCCCAACTCTCGAAGCATCGAGTTCGCAGAAAGTCCAGAAAGAAACGTCCGACTGGATACGAGATCAGGTAAACAAGAAAGATATCGCCGCTCTTTAGTCGATCTGCAAATCGGCGCGAAATCCACAACAGAAAAAACATGTTGCACAAATTCCAAATGGATTCGTACAAGAACAGCGGATGATAATACTCCACATCGGCGAATTGAACCAAGCGATGTGCCGGGTCGATAAATATCTTCCACGGCAAATTGGTTGGGGCGCCATAGAGTTCCTGGTTGAAGTAATTTCCCCAACGACCGACCGCCTGCCCCAGAGCAAGACTCGGCGCAATAATATCCGCCCATTCTGCAAAGGATAGTCCCATTTTACGGGCATAGAAATATAAAACGACCGCGCCGCCAATGACCGCGCCAGGAATTCCCAAGCCCCCCTTCCAAATGGAGATAGCATCCAATGGATGGGTAAAATACCACGCTGGCGTAATGCCTGTGGACGGCGACGGCGTGAGAATATGCCATAGGCGCGCACCGATGACACCGCCAATCATCAAATAGATCAGCAAATCCCAAACAATCTCCGGATCATGACCGTGTCGTTTTGCTTCGCGTGCAGCAAGATAAGCGCCTAAGATCGCGCCGGTCACAATAAGAATGCCATAAAAGCCAAGGACACGATCGCCACCGAATAAAAAGAAATGAATACCGTCGAATTGAATGCTCATGATTTACCTGTTTTTGCTCTGGCACGGGCATGGTTGCGAACATACAAGATGCGCTGCAATGCGGTGAAATTAGCGAAAATAGCCAGGATGCCCAAACCAATGAAGAGCTGGTTAAGAACCAAGGATGGTGCAAGCACCAAGTAGCGTTCCGCCCGCGTTAATAGACCAACTTTCGCCTGGTATCCCAATCCCTCCGCGCGAGCTTTGACGTAGGAAACCAACACAGAGCCTGCCGCCGCGCCAAAGACCAACATGCCACCCAAGCGATTACCTACTGTAAGGAAGTGATAGAGTAAGCCACCATAGATGATCAACTCAGAATAGCGGTCAGAGACGGAATCCACAAAGGCGCCAAAGTCACTGGCTTCGCCACGCAGGCGCGCCATCGTTCCATCCAAGGCATCGATGGGAGTCATCAACAGCACAAAGAGACCGCCCGTCAGCATCTCACCGCGTGCCAGGAAGACCGCACCAACCGTGTTGCCGATCAAGCCCAGCATGGTCATCATATTGGGGGTTAAGCCTAGCCTGTTGAAGAACCCGCCGAGAGGATCTAATACCCACTTGAACCACAAACGCAAATAGTCAGTGAACGTCCGTTTTGTGGACGTGTCACTATGAACTTTCTCCATTAAACACCTCTTGTCTGTTTGGTCTTACAAACATAAAAGTAATGCTGGGCTATATCATGATGATACAACTCCAGCATTCTTCAATTATACATTCTCGTTCTCTTCATCGTCCGGAGGCAGCAACACATCGCGCTCCTTACCCCCACCCTGCGATGGACCCACGATACCCAGTTCTTCCAACTGGTCGAGCAATCGTGCCGCACGTGGATACCCGATCCGCAAGCGACGCTGCAACATTGAAGCTGAAGCTCGCTGACTTTGACGAACAATGGATGTTGCCTGTTCGATCAGTCCTTCGTCTTCATCCTCTTCCGGTTCTTTCAGCAACTGCTCCCAAGGCGGCGCATCGGTCGGGACTTCAGCATTCTTTTGCCAATGTGAAATAATGCGCTCGATCTCCATATCAGTAATCATCACGCCTTGAGCGCGCATCGGATTACCCACCTCAGGATTCAAGAACAGCATGTCGCCGCGCCCAAGCAGGCTTTCAGCGCCGGTCGTATCCAAAATAACGCGGCTGTCCACACCGGATGCGACCGCAAACGCCAAACGTGACGGGAAGTTCGCCTTGATCAAACCGGTGACCACATCGGTGGATGGACGTTGGGTGGCAACGATCAAGTGAATGCCGGTCGCGCGTGCCATCTGTGCCAAACGGACCAGGTTATGTTCGGTCTGATCCGGTGCAGACATCATCAGATCCGCCAGTTCGTCGATCAACACGACGATACGCGGCAATGGCTGTCCATCTTTTTTGCGAGAGAGTTTTTGGTTGTATGTATCAAGGTCACGCGCATGAGCAAACTCGAGCAAGCGATAGCGATGCTCCATTTCGACTACCACCCAGCGCAGCACACCTAGAATACGTTCAACGTTCGTTTCGACTTTTCCATACAGATGTGGCAGACCGTTGAAGCGCAGCAACTCGACCATCTTCGAATCGATCATGATCATGCGCAGGTCTTCTGGCGTGTTGTTCATCGCCAGACATGCCGCAATAGCCGTGATACAAACTGACTTTCCGGAACCGGTCGCACCGGCGATCAACATGTGAGGCAGGCGGGCAAGATCTGCTACCACAGCCTGACCAGACACATCGCGCCCCAGCGCCATTGCCAGCGGCTTACCAATTTTATGAAAGGTGTCGGTTTCCAAAATGGACCGCATCCGCACAACGGAAGTGTGCGAATTCGGCACTTCGATACCCACATACGGTTTACCAGGCACGGGCGCTTCAATGCGCAAACGCTCCGCCGAAAGAGCCAAGGCAAGATCCTTTTGCAAAGAAGCGATCTGCGCCACACGTACTTTGATCTGCTGGGCTTCTTCCTCGGTTGTGTTACCGCGCTTCATGAAACCAGGCTGCACGGCAAATTGTGTGATCGTCGGTCCTACACGGAAACCAATCACAGTCGCTACAATACCAAACTCTGCCAGTGTCTTTTCAATCATGCCGGCGGTCTGATTGATAGTGCGATCGTCGGTGCGCATGTTCTGGTCAGCAAGCAAAATGTTCAGCGAAGGCAAGCGCTCATCGCGTTCACGTGGCGCAGCAGGTTTCTTGTCTTCCTGGTTTTGTGCTTTGAGAGATTTTCGGAATTCAGGCGGAAGCGGGTTTGCAGCCCTTTTCTTCGGCTGGGACTCTGGCTCCTTTTTCTCGACAGGCGCTTCATCCTGCACGAGAGGATGGACCACCACTTCTTCAGCAGGTGCCTGTTCCCCGGCGAGTTTCAACAGCCAGCGCTCGAGCACAGCCCATAAACCAAATCCACCCATGATCGCCAGCAGCCACAAAGCAAAGATCAACAGTGTGCCTGGAATTTTACCTACTTTCCAGATCAATGTCAGCAAGCCCCAACCGATGGTCCCGCCATATTTTCCGGCAACCGCATCAGTGAGGCTGTTACCTCCGACAACGGCAAACAGGCACAGGGTTAGAAAGGCGGCGAGTTCGAGCGCAAAGAGTTGTCCCCATTTAACGGAAAACCCTTCCCGGCGGAGCAATGCATATCCACAATAACCGAGCGCGAAGAGAGCCAGGTACGATCCCCATCCAAATAGTTCCGACAATTTATTTGCCCAGGGAGTCAACAATGCACCCTGGGTGTACCCGCGCAGCGCCAGCACTGATATGAGAGCAAACGCGATTAACAGCACTCCGACGGCATCGCGGACATAACGGCCGAAGTGTTGTTCAAACCGCGCCATGCGGTCGAGCCAATCGTTGCGCGGTTCGAACTCTTCCTGAGGCTGGGGCTTGGATGAGCTGTTTGGCATTAATTGATCTTGAGACTCAATCCCATGCGTTGATGAGCGGGGTCAACATGCAAAACACGCACGCGAATATCCTGCCCTTCCTTGAGCAGTTCGCGCGGCGACTGGTTGGCTTCGAGCGGCATCTCAGAGGCGTGGATCAAACCTTCCACACCGGCTTCGATACGTGCAAATGCACCGTAAGACAACACGCTCGTAACAACGGCATTCAGAACCGTGCCTTCGGCGAAATCGGTCAGTGCACGTTCCCATGGATTCTGTATCAGGCGTTTGAGGCTAAGGGCAACGCGGCAACGCTCGGCAGAAATATCCAATACTTGCACATCGATCTCTTCACCCAGCTTGACGATCTGATTTGGGTGCGAGACACGTCCCCATGACAACTCGGAAATATGAATGAGACCTTCCACACCGCCCAAGTCAACAAACACGCCGAAATCGGTGATATTCGTGACCGTGCCGCGTGTGCGCTTCCCACTGGTAAGATTATGGAACAGTTCTGCCCGTTTGCCGGGTTCAGCTAGCGCAGCGCGTTCCGAAAAGACCACGCGTCCATCTTCGGGCACGCACTCGATCACTTTGACATTGAGCATTTTGCCCACATAGGTTTCAAGGCTTACGTCACGATTGACCTCGTGTTCCTTGCCTGCCAGTTCGATCAAGTGCGAGAATGGCACAAAGCCTGCCAATCCATCACTTTCTACAAGCAAACCGCCCCGGTTGTGCCCGGTCACCTTCATTGCGACAATACGATCCTTTGCATACAGATCCTTGATCGCCGTCCAATCTGCCTGAACCAGCTCAACTTGCTGCACCGGCTCTACAACCTTTTCCAGCTTTTCCTGCGCAACTGGTTTCGGCTTCGGCATATTGTTCCCGTGTGTTGGATGAGGCGGCGAATAGCGTTGCTCATCTGCCAGCACGGACTGCCACCAGCCCTCGTCGGTGACAGGCATTGCATCTTCATACTTACGTTTGGGGTTATTCATAAAGCATCCTCCTACCTATTCTCCATTTTGTTCCATGTCGAGGATAGCGCGCGCGACCGCTTCTACAGCGACGCGCTGTTTGCGATAAAGATCGGCTTCCGACATGGCAAGCCGCCCCGCCACTTCGCGCACTTTGCGCCCCTCGATGAATTTCATTTCCAGAATGTTGTACAGGATCCATTCGCTGGTAAACCGGCGATCACCATCCGGCTTGACCTGGTCCACGGCTTTGCGCAGCAAGGCACGCAACGCGTTGGATGAATTCCCATCGTAATCATCCGCCAATTCCTGTACCACGCGCAATTTCATCAGCGGACTATTGGTCAGCTTGGGTCCACCCCAATAATGCGTCAATGCATCTTTGACCCAATCTGCAAGGTCAGACTCCTCGGGCAAGGGGTCTGTCAACACGGATGCGCGCGGATCATACCGACCCGCAGCTCGTATCCGCTGTAGCATATCGATCTGCGGCTGCAAATCTTCCAATGAACGGAAGACACGTTGCTGCAATTGGCGATCTTCCAGTGCTAACGCAGCACGATCCGCCAGCAACCATAGCGAATCACGTTGTTCTTTATCCATGGGGTGATCCGCTTTACGGGCGATTCCCAGCAGCCCCAACAGCGGAGGCACTTCATCCCGGTCGCCATTCATTTTACGTTGTCTTAGCGGCAAAATCCAGAAATCACCCCACACATATTCGTGGTGCTTATTGTCACCATTTTCATCGACAGCTTTCAGCGCTTCGTCGAGATTTTCCTTTTCCAGAAGGGAGCGATTCCCCGCAACCACACTCAGAGACAACTCATTCCCATCCAGCGCTGCCACAAAAGCACACGGCGATTGCAAATGATCGCGCACTGCCGCCAGCACCGTTTCCAGGAATTGTTGCAAATCGCCTCGTGTTAACAGGCGTTCTTCGATGTTTTGCAACAACTGAAGTTCACCGCGATCGCGACCAAAGAAGAGTGCTCTTTCCCAAAGTGGAGCAAATAACGTGATGGCATGTTCAAATAACAACACCGTCACTACCACTGCCAAAGGGACGAATCCTGAATACGGCTCATTGCCAAAGAACTGCCCTGCACGGCGTACCAGAGTCATCATCATCAACGCCAATGAGGCGGTGACTGGTCCCCGCAGCAGCCATTTGAAGAGGCGGGTCTTTACCACACGATCTGGCCACGAAACACCAAAGAACGCTACAGCATACGCCATAATAATGACCAGAACCGCCACCAAAAGGTTGATGACAAAAGCTACTGCCCAGAATAAAAGCGGGAACTGCGAAGCAACTCCCGAACCAAACAGGAGGTATGGGTATGAACCGAGCGCCGGAGCTGTTGCTCCAGCCATTAGATACAACATCCGCCTGCGTCCGGAACGTGTCAACATACGCGAGAAAGCGCGGACAAAGTTATATCCTGCCCACGCCATGATCCCGATATAGTAGAGGGTAAAGACTTCTGTGAGAGCAGTGCGCTGTAAATGTGGCGCCGGTTTTCCATCTGGTACAAGCGTACCAACCAATATACCCAACGCCAGCAACACAAGGAATGCCAAAGATACAACATACATCAAGCGCACAGCCATGCGCCTGCGTCCGCGTGAGGGACGCCCAGCCGTGACAAGCACGGCATCAGAAAGATGTAAATATGCGGGAGGTAAAAAGATGATACCGATCCACTGCAAACGCAAGAGTAGGTCAATACCCCAGTTGGGAACACCTTTGCCTTGCAACGCCTCGGTTGTAAAGACCACTACCACACACAGAAGAATGATTGCGAACGAACGTGCCACCCTGTCGCGTAAATTAAAAGATAAAGCATACATGAACAGCGAGAAGGCAGTAATTGCAATGCCCGCTGTTAATATGCTATTGATCGTCTGTAACCCCGCCAATAAACCTTCTGTCCAACCGTTAAACATGCAAAACCTTCCAAATCGAACTGTAGTGCTTACTTCAATGCTCTCCCAAAGAACAAAGCCACATCCTGGGTAGGATAATACTGGTCATTATACCCGCAGAATTCGTATCCAAATTTTTGTGCAAGGCGGATGCAAGGCTGGTTTTTAGACATCATTTCCAGGATGAGACGCCGTACGCCTCTTTCCAACGCCCAATCTTGGGTTGCCGTTAATAGGGCAGAAGCCGCCCCTTTTCGCCGAAACTCAGGCATTACCACCAGGTCGGTCACCCATGCTACTGTCGCACCCTGTTCTTCCAGGGCGCAGATGTACCCCATCAAAATATCATCTTTCAAAGCCACCAGGACTATATCCCGCCGCTTCCATTCATTGCTAAGGGCAGCCGGGTTACGCGGATATTTTACATCCACCGTACGCGGCAAACGGACCTCCCGGAAGGCTGCCGTCACCTGCGCCGTTTCCCGCCGAAGTTCCAACTGCCACACATAGTCGCTTGTGCAGGAATGGTCCAATGCCATCAGACGAGGAATGTCAGTTGCCACAGCAGGTCGAATATCGAATAGAGCCACTATTTTCTCCGTACTTATTGATTTAACACTCGTACAGCGATCACGCAAGGTTCCAAGGTTTTACCAACATTATCAATAATGACAAGTTGCAGGTAATAATCGCCATTTGCAAGAGCGGTGGTATCCCAGGGACCAAGGTCACCACTTTTTACTGTCTTGTTACCAGCAGAAATAGTTGCCCAATTTGTCGTGCCCAATGGAGCAAATTCATACTTGTAGAAACCAAAATTAGAGACGTTCGCAGTGCCAGTTAACATCACTGTCCCATTGATTATTTCACCTGATTTTGGTGCTGTAATCATGATCTTCTCAGGTTGACAACCGCTCATACCACTGGGAACTTCCTGAGTGACCGGAGCAAGCGCGGCTTGCGTAGCCGCATCAGGAGATAATGTCCCAGCCGGGGCAGTAAGCAAATTCAGTGTTGGTGTGACTTGGAGATCAGAGGCTGGTAACGATGGTGCAACAAAGGTGGCAATAAAGAACTCAACGAACACCAAACCTAAAACAATGAACGCAATAGCGGTCGCCTGTGCCAGCCTACGCAAGGCAAATTCACGTTCCAGCCCGTAGACAGAATTGCGCCATTCGATCCAGGCACGCCACATGCGGCGAAATGCAAATAAGCCGACGATGGCGAGGGCAACGTAGATCAGTGATTTCGTAGGTCGCAAAGGTGCGATATACAATGCCCATGAGAGCCGATCTTTACAAAGAACGCAAGACACCACGGATCAGTTTTTCAACCTTCGGGGTGATGACCTTTCCTGCTTCAATAACTTCTTCATGTGTCGTGACGGTCGAACCATCAAGGTTGGCTTTATTGCTGATGCCTGAAAAACCGAGCACACGCATACCGCCGTGGTGCGCTATGATCACTTCAGGGACGGTAGACATTCCAACGGAATTGGCGCCTACCATCCGCAAGAAGCGCAGGTCTGCCGGGCTCTCAAATGAAGGACCGCTCAAACCGCAATAGACGCCCTCACGTAAGGTAATGTTGCTCTGTTTGGCAACATTGCGTGCAATATCCATGAGTTTGCGGTCGTAAGATTGGCTCATATCCGGGAAGCGAGGACCGAGCACATCGATGTTGGGTCCCATTAAGGGGTTGTTGCCCGTCATACCCATCATATTCAAATTATCGGTAATCAACATCACATCACCAGGAACAAAATCAGGATTGACGCCACCTGCCGCGTTGGTCACGAACATCATTTCCAAGCCCAGACGCAGCATGACGCGCACTGGCAGAGTCACCTGTGACATGCTGTATCCTTCATAGAAATGGACACGACCCTGCATGATGAGCACTTGTTGACCTTCTAATTCGCCGATCACCAGCCGTCCAGCGTGACCAAAAACCGTCGAAACGGGCCAGTTGGGCAGATCGCCATACGGGATAACATCCGCCTTTTGAACGGAATCAGCCAGATCGTTCAAACCCGAGCCGAGAATGATTCCAACACGGGGCTTGTAAGATGTACGCGCGCGGACCGCATCCGCCGCCTGATCAATTTGTTCGAGAGTTACATACGTTGTCATGATGGGTTTCTTCTCAAAATTAAAGATAAGGGAGATACCCCTGAAGTTTTCCCTTGCTTAAAAAATTATATCAGATTAATACTTTCAAGGATGTAATGTAACCGTTTTTAAAGCAACAAGTCATGCAGTTACAATTGGGACATCCCACCTTTCTTGTGCTATCATCGCGATCATATGCGCACACCATTTTTTACGAATGTTCTCCTCTTTATTGTTGCCTTTTTATCTATTCTTGCGCAGGGGATTTTATTCTTACCAGCGTTTTTCGGATTTATTCTGGAGACTCTGCCTGCCTGGGGAAATCTCACATTTGGGGTAACGGTTTTCATCGCCGCCATTTTTGCTTATATCGCCATTTCACATCAGGTCTTACCAAAGATGTCTTTAGGACGGCACTCCAGCGGGACCATGCTCGCCACCCAGGCTTTTACCACGGCTGGAGTGCTTTTTCTGCTCGAAAACGACGCTTCACGCGCCCGAGAGGTCGGGTTTGCCTTAAGCAGCATTGTCACCATCCTGACAACCTATGGCATTTTCTTATCGATCAAACAATTCAGAAATCCGTCTACTGCCGTTCCGCTGCAGGAAGGATCTGGGTCTGAAGCGGTATTCATTTTTGACCCTGGTACAAACGTTAACGCGCTGACCGAGCAGATCGCGTCGCTCACCCGTCAACTTGCCGCGGAAAAACGTCGAACCACCCAGTTAATGTTCCTCAATGAACTCAGCCAGCAGCTTGAAGCCGAACTTGATCCACCGGTTGCCGCACAACTGGCAGTGAACACACTTGAAAAAGCCATGGAATGCTCCATGGCAAGTCTACTGATGCACGATGACGATCATAAAGGGTTTGTTGTACTTGCATCAGCTGGCAGCACTGCCAATATTATTCCTCCCGGGTATTACCAACCATCCGGCACAGGGTTACTTGGCAGAACCGTACGACTAAAAAAAGCGCAGATCGTAAACGATACACGACTTGATACCGATTTCATTGCTCTCAACAATGAGAGCACGCTTTCTGCGATCAATGTTCCCATCGTTCAACACGGACACGTATTGGGCGTGTTAGAGATATGCTCAGATAAAACCTATGCCTTTAGCACAGCAGATGCCGCCATCGTGGAAGCCGTTGCATCCGAATTGGTACGCGCCTGGGAACGCTCTGGTTACCAGCAGCATATTACCGAATTGATCCAGGCAGGCATTGATCCAAGTACATTAATGATGGACCCGCAGGCATCCGTCCAGGAAATCGCTATCATTGCCCGCAAGACACTGGAAGCACAGTTTGCTTTCGTCACATTATTAGATCAACAAGGTTCATTGTCACGCACAGCCTATTCAGGCGATGCTCCGAAGTTGCAGGCTGCGCTCAATGCACATCTATCGGATGAACCGTTAATCCATGCAGCCTTGAATGCCACCAAACCGTTTCGAGTTCGCGATATCCGCAAGTATTCCAACCTTCAAAAGTTGGAGATCGATCATTCCTCCTTGCGCAGTGCCCTGGCAATTCCGATCCGCATTCATCGTTTCAGCATTGGCGCTATCATTGCATTTGGAAAACAGGAAAGCACCTTCTTCTCAGAAAAGGACGAGTCGCTCGCCGACCTATTATCATCTCAGGCTGGCACGTTCACAGAAAGCTCCTGGCTGATCCAGGATTCGCAGCGCAAAGAAACCACTTCCTCTATACTCAGGCAATTAAGTGTGGATGTTATCCAGACGGATGACTTAAGTTATGCTGCCAAGCTTATCGCTCAGGCGGCTCATACAATGACCAACTCAAAAGAGACGGGCATTGTATTAATGACACCAGACGGACAGATAGAAGCAGAGGTCGAATTAGACGCTGAAGGATTTCACACCCGCCACAATCATCCTTTGGAATTGGTTAAGCAGACGATCAAAAGCGGAGAGTATATTGAAGTTCATCAGGACGAAAATGATTCGTTGACATGCTACCCTCTTTTGACGCGCGGTCGAACCTACGGGGCATTATGGATGAACATTCAAGTAAGCGGTCAGAACTTTTCTACCGTCCAACTGCTTGCCAATCAGGCAGCTATTGCGCTTGAAAGAACAGTCTTGTTGGCTGAATCGCGCAAACAAGCAAAACAGATCGAGGAAGCGTACGAAGAGCTCGAGATCACATACGACCGCACCTTGACAGCACTCATGTCCGCGCTCGATGCTCGCGACCGCGAAACAGAAGGCCACAGTACGCGCGTGAGCCGTTTCGCCACTTTATTGGGAGAAGAAGTTGGACTAAGCGGCGCCCAACTCAAGGCGTTGGAAAGAGGCGCTTTGCTCCATGATATAGGCAAAATTGGTATTAGCGATATCATCCTACACAAACCGGGCAAACTGACCGATGATGAGTGGAAGATCATGCGTGTCCACCCTGATATTGGCGCCCGCATCGTAGAGGGGATCCCTTTCCTGCAAGATACCATGTCTGTGATCCGTTACCATCATGAGCGCTGGGATGGCAGTGGCTATCCGGTCGGCTTGAAAGGCAAGGATATTCCTATCCAGGCGCGCATTTTTGCCGTTGTAGATGTTTTTGATGCGCTGACCAGCAAGCGCAGCTATCGAAAGAAGTCATCACCAGATGAAGCCGTGGAATACTTGCGCGAGCATGCCGAAAAGCTCTTTGATCGGGAGATCGTAGAGGCACTGGCAAGGCTGCCGTATAAAGATTTCATTGAAGGGGAAAAGACCATTGTATGAAATCAAAGCGACCCACTACTTCTTTTGCACCTTATGAAATTTGGCGCTTTGTTTTTCCACTCACCTTTGGAACGATCATTATTCTGGTTGGCATTATTATTGACAGTTTAATCCACGAGACTTTTTATAATCTCCCGCTCTTACTTTATGTAGTACTCGCGATCATCTATGTGGGGATCAATAGCAGCTTGATCGCCCGAACCACAAATTACAACGAAAGCTATGGTTGGGCAAATGCCATACTGGGAGGGATCGGTGCAGGCTTTTTTTTCTATGTCCTTCCAGAAAAATCCATGAAGTAACACACTTGCTGATTGTATTTAGCGTAGTGACCGTTGCAACGATTTCTGGCAGAAAATACACATATGGCAACCTGCTATCAATTCTACTGACCAGCCTGCCTTTATCAATCCAATCTCCCACAACGCCTAACCAGGTGTTCGAGTATTTGGTGCCTTTTCTTGTTGCAGTGACTGTCTGTGAAGTCTTCTTTATGCTCAAAGATACAGCCCAGCAGCACATTCACAGACTGGAGACCATCAATACAGTCAGCCGTCAGATCATGCTGACACTGGACAAAGAACAAAGCATTGCTCTGTTGGATGCTGCGATCAAGAATGCTCTTGAAGCAGACACCTATTTTGTCGGGATCATTCGGGATAATGAAATACATCTTGAACTTTTCTACGACGATGGCGAATACTTCAATGGAACACACGTTCCTTTCGAAGGCACACTTTCCGGCTGGGTCGTCAAGAATCAGAAAGAACTCTTCCTTCCTGATCTACGTGATGATGTGCAACTGGAAGGAGTTAAAGGATCATTATCGGCAAGGAAAAGACCAGCCTTTCCTGGATGGGTGTGCCATTAAGAGCCTCCAATGTAACCGGTGTGATCTCATTGAGTTCCTACAGCCCAAACGCGTTCGACCTGGCAGACATGGAACTTCTTTCCAACCTTGCCCAGCACATTACCCTGGCATTGGATAACACAATCCGACACGCACAGGTCGAAGAACAGGCACGCCTCGACAGCATGACCGGAGTTTACAATCACGGCTATTTCATTAAAAAATTGGAAGAACAGACAAAAGAATGCGCGCGTAAGGGAGAATCCCTTAGTCTGATCATGCTTGATATCGATTATTTCAAGCAATACAACGATACCTTTGGTCACCTGCTCGGGGATCGCATCTTGAATGAACTTTGTACTTGCATTAAACAACATGTTAAGCAGGAAGATGCGGTCGGGCGATGGGGTGGCGAAGAATTTACCATATCGCTGCCTGGTGCGAGCGGTGAACAGGCAATGCTGGTTGCCAAACGGGTGAGTGAAACGATGGCGTCCCTGCACGTGGAAGATCGAGAGCAGCAGACGGTACCAGTGCCAACGGTTAGCCAGGGAATTGCCGTCTTCCCGGGCGAAGCCACCGAGGTCTATCGCTTGATCGACCTGGCAGATAGTCGTCTCTATGTAGCAAAAGAACGGGGACGCAATCAGATCGAACCAAATGCCAGCCACTGGCAGCAAGAAAAATAAATTGAGCAGGCAATTGCCTGCTCAATCCTTTTATGCAAGTGCCTCTCGAAAGGCAGAGATCGTCTTTTCCACCCCAGCATCATCTATCCAATAATGTGTCACCAGGCGGAAACGTCGTGCGTTTTCTGCATCCAGCAGCACCCCAAGCTGCTTTGCGCGCTCGGCTACCTGAGCGGAATTGACTTTCACGCCATCAGCTAAATTCAAATACACCATATTCGTGGATGGAGACCCCGCGTCCACTTCTACGCCTTTGATCTGTCTCAGACCGTCAGCTAATTTCTTTGCCCGTGCGTGGTCTTCTCCGAGCCGTTTCGTCATCTTCTCCAAGGAGATGAGTCCAGCCGCAGCAAGGACTCCTACCTGGCGCATCCCGCCGCCCAGCATCTTACGCAAATGACGCGCCCGCGCGATGAATTTTTTACTCCCTACCAACATGGAACCAACCGGAGCAGCAAGTCCCTTGCTCAAGCAAAACATAACTGAGTCCGCTGGCTCGACCAATTCCTTCACAGACACATTCTGAGCAACGGCTGAGTTAAAAATCCGTGCCCCATCAATATGCAAAGACAGATTATTCTTCCGTGCCAACTCTGCTACCTGGCGGGTATAGTCCACTGTCAACGGGACGCCACCGCAAATGTTCTGTGTGTTCTCTATGCAGATGAGACGCGTAATAGGATGATGCACATCCTCGCTGCGGATGGACGCGAAAATGTCATCCAGCGCAAGAGTGCCGTCAGCCTGGTTGGGAACCGGGCACGGATGAATCCCACCCAGCGCTGCCATCCCGCCCGCTTCGTTCAAATAGATGTGTGACTTATCCCCAACGATCACCTCATCTCCGCGTTGGCAGTGAACCAGTAGTGCCAGTAGGTTGCCCATCGTTCCTGAAGGAACGAATAACGACGATTCCTTTCCAAGCATTTCGGCAGCAACTTCCTGCAACCGGTTGACCGTAGGATCATCTCCAAAAACGTCATCCCCTACTTCCGCCTCTGCCATCGCTTCGCGCATTTCGGGTGTTGGTTTTGTGACAGTGTCTGAACGAAGGTCTACAAGTTCCATAATGAACTCCTTAGTGAATTGTGATGCCGTCCCGCAGGTTTCCGGAGGAAACTCTACAGATACACCAAACCTGCGGGACGTTTTGCTTTACTCGATGTTTTCCTGCACAAGCAATACTTTCGATTCTACATCCAACACGACAAAGGATGGCAAACCAAGTTCCTTCCACATCATTAGATCTGAAACTCCGGTGAGACGGGAAACATACAAAGAGATGACCGTGCCATGCGCGACAACGACAACTGTCTGATCTGAATATTTCTTCAAGATCGAATCAGTTGCAGTTTGAAATCGTTGATACGCCTGCTCAGCAGTTTCACTTCCAAATACCAGATCATCGGGATGAGCAAAAAACTCACGAACAGCCTCTTCGAAGTTTCCTTTCGAAAGATATGCCACTTTGCTTCGTTCATGTTCATGCAAGCCTTCGAAGGTACTTGTCGGCAAGCCTAATTCTTTAGCAGAGAGTTCGGCAGTCTCTTTCGCCTTTGGTTCCACACTGGAAACGATTTGAGACGGTTGATACTTTGCTAAGCGTTCTGCTAATCGCTTACAACGAAACCGTCCCTCCACGGAGAGTTTCCACTCACGGGCAGGGACGTTCTCGACGATTTCAGGTATTGAATGTTTTACGAGAATAAGTGTGGACATGTCACTCCCTCGAGCGAACAGCATCCAATACTTTTACTAATTCATCAGGCAAAGGCGCTTCGAAGGTTCTGGGCTGCATTTCACCGGGCAAGGTGATCTTCAGCTTCGCCGCATGTAAAAAGTGACGGTTGATGTCCACCGTGAAATTCTTGTGCCCGTAGACCGCATCTCCCACAATGGGACATCCCAAAAAGGCGCAATGCAAACGGATCTGGTGCGTACGCCCCGTCAGCGGATGGAACTCGAGCAATGTATGTTTGCTGAAGCTTTCCAGCGTTTTGTATTCGGAGATGGCTTCACGTCCCTTTTTCTCGGAGACAATTGCCATCTGCTTGCGCTGTTTCGGGTCACGCCCGATGTACGCTTCCACGCGACCGGTTGGTGTTTTCGGTTTGCCATCCACGAGGGCAAGGTAGGTCTTTTCCACTTTTCGCAAGCGGAACTGGTCTTGCAACCAACGATGCGCGCGCTCGTTCTTTGCCATCAAGATCAAACCGGAGGTTTCCTTATCAAGACGGTGAACAACCCCTGGTCGTTCTTCGCCACCGATGCCTTCGATATCGGGATCATATCCCAGCACGGCGTTGACCAGTGTGCCGGAGGAATGTCCCGCGGCAGGATGCACCACCATCCCAGCCGGTTTATTAACCACGATCAAATCATCGTTCTCGAAGACCACATTGAGCGGAATTTCCTCTGCGACTAAACCGGTCGGCGCGGGTGGCGGAATCCGAACCGTCACATTGGAACCGCTTTCAAGAGGTTGACCAGCTTTTTTGGCGGGATGACCGTTCACATCCACAAAGCCGTCTTCGATCAAGCCTTGGATGCGCGAACGTGAAAACTCCTGCAACTGCCCAACCAGATATTTGTCGAGCCGTTCAGGAGTTTCGTTTTCGTAACGAAAATTCAGAAGGCGTTCACTCGCCGGTTGGTTCACTGGCAGGTTCCGATTTTGCCGCGTTATTTTTGTTCTTCATGGCGGCACGTTCCTGAATGTAAATACCGAGCAACAAAATAATGGTTCCGACCGTAATGCTTGAGTCAGCCACATTGAAGACCGGGAAGGTTCCGACAGAAAGAAAATCGGTAACACGACCTTCCTGGGTCAGGCGATCAATTAAGTTCCCAAGCGCACCAGCCAATTGCATGCTCATGGCAATGCGAAGAGTCCAATCATGCTTATCCACTTGTGGATAATAGTAAATAATCGCGCCGATGACAATGAATGCCAGTACAGCAAAAACCATACTTCCATTTTGGAACATGCCAAATGCCGCGCCCTTATTATGCCAGTTCACTATGCGGGCGTATGGGCTAAGCCATTGCAATGAGTCAGGCAGCCAGATTCCACCAAGCGGAATATTCGCCCGCACCAGCCACTTCGTCCATTGATCGAGAGCCACGATCACCGCAGCGATCGTGAACATCATTCCATACGTTTGTAAGAACTTTTTCAATTTTCACCTCAAAAACAAAATCGAACCATTCTACCATTACTCCGTTGTGAACATGCGCGGCACACGGACGCTGATATCGGTCAACACTTCATATTCGTTCGTGCCCATCCACTGTGCGAGATCTTCCACCAAGATACATTCGTCTTTCGACTTACCCAGCAGAACGACCTCATCCCCTACTTTTACATCTTCATCACCTACATTGACCATGAACTGATCCATGCAAATGCGCCCCACCTGCGGATATCTCTTACCATTAAGGATGACCTGTGACTTGTTCGTCATACGCCGGAAATAACCATCGGCATACCCACATGGGACGGTGACGATTCTCTGTCTCTGCCTCTGCCTGCCACAGCGACCCATAGCTGACTGAACGCCCAGGCTGGGTGCGCTTCGAATACGCTACACGCGATTTCCAGGTCAGCGCCGGGGCGATCTCCACCGAACGCGTCACTCCAGTCGGATAAATGCCGTAGAACATGATGCCCGGACGCACCAAGTCAAAGTAGCTGTCTGGAAATTGCAGAATTGCCGCTGAATTTGCCATATGTCGCAGGGATGGATGCGGCACGCTCAACTTGTCGTAAATACTCAGAACTTCCTGAAAGCGCTCCAACTGCAAGCGTGCATGGATCAAATCTGGCTCTTCCGAATTGGCGAGATGAGTGTAGATACCTTCCACGTCTACGTGTTTGAGTTTCAGCGAACGCTCGATGAACGGCTGGGCTTCGTACTCGTGGACGCCGACGCGCTCCATACCAGTATCAATTTTGAGATGAGTTTTGATGCGCTTGCCGGTTAAACGGGAAACTTCTTCTGCGGCATCCAAAAGCTCAATGGATGAACCGGTCAAGGTCAGGTCATAAACAGCATAATGCGGCACTTGAGATGGCAATACTCCACCTGCCACAAGGATCGGCTTCTTTATTCCGAATTCCCGCAGTTGAATGGCTTCTTCCAAAATAGCAACGCCGAAATAGTCAACGTACGGTTCAATGTACGGAGCGACCCCGTCAATGCCATGACCATAGGCATTCGCCTTGACCATCGGCATGACCTTAGCCGGAGCCACATGCGCCCGGATCGCTTCAATGTTCCTTTTCAGTTGGGAAAGATTAACTTCAAGAAACGTGGGTCTGAGAGAAATTGTCATATCCCCATTGTACGAGGAAACCGCCGATTCTCAAACGAAGATTCGTTGCAGCGCATATAGAAAATTTGGAGCAATAGACTGAGATTAACGATCACGCCGCCAGTGATATTCCACATCGGGTTCGCTTTCGGGTGGTGGAACTCATGCCAAATTTCTCGGCAACAAAACCATTCTTCTCATAGAACGCCCGCGCATTGACATTGATCTGTAGCGTGTATAACCACAAGTGCTCTGGTGACTGCTTCCGTGCGAACGCCAGCAGCATCTCACCGATACCGCGCCGCCAATGATCCGGGTCAACATAAAGCTGGTCGATGAAATCCCCGTTCATTGCCATCATAGCTACTGAGCGGTCATCCAGAGTAGCTAGCCAGATCTTATTCTCCTGCAACACATGATTGCGAAAGTACGCAATATCTTCAAAAAAGAAATGCCCTTTTTCCAGTTGAAATTCAGGCAATGACTTTTCACGCGAGATACGCCACAAGATCGTCACCGCATCAAAATCCTGATCTCTATATTCCCGTATTTGATAGTTGTTAGACATACGTGTATCTTATCGCTAAAAGGAGAAAATGGAATTGCTATTTCAGAACAACCAGATAAAAAAATTGAGCCAAATGGTTGGCACCGCCCATTTGACTCAAAACTAGAAAAGTAACCGATGGTTAATAGCTGTTTCTGCGTTCGCCACCGCCGCCGGGTCTGCGGTTACCGCCGCTGCCGCTGCGGAAACCACCACCTCCACCCGGGCGCTCTTCGCGCGGACGGGCGAGATTCACGGTGAGGGGACGTCCATTGAAATCTTTCCCATGGAACATCGTGATGGCACTCTGCGCCTCATCCTCTGAGGACATCTCGACAAAGCCGAAGCCTTTTGAGCGTCCACTAGCGCGATCCTTGATCACCTGCGCGGATTTCACCGTGCCTGCCTTCCCGAACAGATCTTGAAGATCTGCATCGCCAGTGCTGAAAGGCAAATTACCGACATACAGTTTCGCTTCCATAAATACTCTTCTCCTGTAGTGTGGGCCACGAAAGTGAAGCACCTCCCATGGCAAAGCGGATCGATGATGCATGACTACAGGGATCACAGACACCCAGGTGCCAAGAAGCGAAGATTCCCTCTGATTGCCGGACCGCCATTCTTCATGCAACGTACGCATTTATTGTAGCACAAACTTAACTTAAGGACTACAAACTCGGGAGCCAAAACCGGAGCCAACTTTCGTTCTCGCGCAGGGAAAACTGGATTCCCGCTTGGAGCTGGTCCAAGGCTGATGCTTTGTCTCCACCAAGCGCCGCTGCAACACGCTCGTTCTCGATACGACCAAAAATGCGCGTTCGGAAGTTCTGTATCCAAGAAAGCACCTGCCCATAGCGTTCGGCATTCATGGTGATAATGGGCCACACCCGGCGTGACGGTCCGCGCAGGAGCAGCCAGCGTAGGTTTTGCAAAGCGTCAAAATCCAGACTGGCAATGACTTCCAAGTCATCGATCAACAGTAGCACAGATTGACGCGTATTTTTATTGGAATGCGCCCAGGAAGCCAGGGAAAGGAGAAAATCCTGCGCATCCTTTTTATGCGTTAGAAAAAAGACCTGCAAGGTGCGGTGTGGGTTCTATACCATCCCATTCCTCCGGGCGAGGAGTGATCACTCCAAATTGCACATCTTCAGGCGTATGGGTCTGTACAGTTGCACGTGCAACAGTTTGGAGGAACGTTGTTTTCCCAGAGCCTGCCTGCCCCGTTACCAGTATGGGACCCGGAAGCGGATCGTGCAAGTTCAATAAAACAGGCAAGCCATCAGAGGCAACGCCAAGGAACAGAGCTTCGCGCGGGAGCGGTCCCATTTCAGTGAGGACATCGCTCAGTGCGGGCGCAGCAGGTACCGGCTGAGTCGGAGACGTTGATGTCTCCATCTTTAGCTCAGCCAATGCTTCCAGCGCAAGAGAAAACTGACGATTGGATGTGGACATACGTCCTCCTTTCAAACAGAACACTTGTTCTATTTTACTCCCATCCATCCAAAAATCGTCAATAGCTGATTGCCTTAAAGTTTCATGGCAGAATATTTTTTTGGACCATCCAGGTATGAAGTTCAAAAACCAAGCGCCCCATTTTTATCATCGGATCGGTGCTGATCAGTTCCTGCGCCTCTGCCAACGAATTCGTCTTGAGAACACCGATACCACGTATCTCACCACTAATGGCAAATGAATCCAATAAAGGTCCATTGAGGACCAGCTTCCCCATTTCACCCAGCCGCCTTAAGTTGGCAAGATGCGCCTCTTGCAAAGCATTGATCTCCGGTGTTTCATCTGGAGTCCACGTAGGTCCCTTTTTCAGAAGGTAGATGTAATAAATGGTCATGTTCGGGAAGTGCTCATTCACATCTTTCCAGGCTTGTACATCATCGTACGGCATAGAATCTCCATTAAGTCTAGAAGTATTTATCAACGTTGTTGCATTTTAACATCAGACCTGCACTGCACTACTCTGGTACAAGCAAAGTTCATCTCTTGTGTGAAAATAAAAACGGACAGGCTCTCTATGCCTGTCCGTTGTCTCTTAAAGATCAGATGCTATTTTGTCGGTTTGCCATGCTCTTCGTTGGCTTTTCCATTCCCATTATCCTTGTTACTGTTATCCTTCCCATTTTCTTTATCGTTTTTGTCCTTCTCAGAAACAACAGACCCAAGATTGGAATTCTTCTTTTCATGATCAAGGATCGCCTTGCGCAACTGCCCCCAATTCGAAACAGTGACACCATCGGGCAGGGTTAAGCCGCTATAGTCACCGCTCTTCTTGGCATACAGGATATCCGCGCATAATTGCCCGGTTCCATCCAGTTTAAGAGCCATAAAACAAGCTTGGGCAATTTCACCAAAACCAAAACCTTCTTCATGTAAGGACTGCAAATCATCATAGCCTAATCCCAGATCACCACAGAAATAGTTTGCAAGGAGCTTGGAAATGGGCTGACTGGCACCTTCGGGCGTTACACAAGGATCTGCCAAAACGAGAGTTTCATCAATCGAAACGACTTGCCCCAAAGTGGCAATGATCGTCACGGTACCATCTTCATTCAGGGTGGCAAGTCCCTTTGTCACCGCATCGCCTACGCTGAGGCGAACCGTCTTGGTGCCTCCACCGATCAGGTTGATATCACAAATAACAATTGTGTCTCCCGTCGCCCCGTCTATGCCGGTAATACAACTTTGGACCGTACCATCGATGGTGGTCGTCTGCGCCGGGGCAGCCGCCCCAACAGACATCATGGGCGAAACAATCATCATGAAGACCAACAAACTCCCTACAATGGTTCTAGTTTTTAACATCATGCTCCTCCGTTGAAATATGTGGTGGGATACATCCAAATTGCCAGAATGGAGATCCATCGTTTTGTTCTGCTAATAACGACGAAGGAAATATCAATATGTTATTCTCTATAACCTAGGAAAAGGTTACACTTTTCTCAAAAAGGCACATAGATAAAAAACCCCACTCCTAAGAATGGGATTTTCGGTCAAGTTTATATGTTTCGTTAGATTTTTCCGGCTACGTAATCCAAAACATCGATCTTGGTAAGGATGCCGATTGGGCGGCTATTTTCCACCACGATCAGGGCGTACCCCGCCGTCAGGGATGGCATTGCATCCTCCAGCGAAGTCTCGGGTGGGAAAACCGCTCCTGCATTCTGTACCAAAGCATCAATAGGCTCTTCGTTACTATGATCGTGCTTTTCGACCATATGATTGAGCAGGTCCACTTCTTCGAGCAGACCAACCAGTGAGCCATCCGCACCGACCACGGGCATCTGCGAGATCGCGTTCTGATGCATCACCGACACCACTTTGCGGATCGAATCGCCAAGACTCGCCGTAAACAAAGTTTTGTTTGGTTTTGCGATCATGATATCGCGCAAACCCATCTCGCCAAATTCCATCGAGAGGAAACCGAACTCACGCATCCACTTGTCATCGTAGAATTTCGAAAGATAACGCGACCCCGAGTCAGGAAAGATGACCACGGGCACACGATCACCCGACAATTTACGGCAATATTTGATCGCGCCTGCCAATGCCGAACCGGAGGAGCCACCCGCAAAAATCCCTTCCTGTTTGACCAACTGCCGCGCCCACAAAAAGGACTCTTTATCCCCGGCACGTTCGATCCAATCCACTACACTCAGGTCGGTCGCAGACGGCAGAAAGTCTTCGCCGATGCCTTCCACTTTATAGGTCTTGGGATACGCGCCTTCGGGAATTTTTCCACCACTCTGCCAGATCTCCGTCAGAATTGAGCCTTCAATATCCACGCCAACTATCTTGATGTTCGGATTCTTGGATTTAAGATAGCGCCCGACACCGGATATTGTCCCGCCAGTCCCCATCCCGATGATGACATCGGTCACACGCCCATCGGTCTGTTCCCACAACTCGGGACCGGTCGTCAGCTCGTGCGTTTTCGGGTTATCCGGGTTGTGATATTGATTCGCCAGAATCGCATTTGGGGTTTCACGCGCGAATTTCTTCGCCACCTCATAATAGGACCGTGGATCTTCCGGCGCGACTGCTGTAGGAGTGATAACCACCTTCGCCCCATACGCCCGCAGTAACAGGATCTTTTCATTGCTCATCTTATCCGGCATAACAAAGATAGTTTTGTAGCCCTTCAACGCCGCCGCAATAGCAAGACCAACACCCGTATTTCCAGATGTCGCCTCAACAACCGTTCCACCCGGTTTAAGTTCTCCCCGCTTTTCTGCCTGCTCGATGATAAATGCTCCAACTCGATCCTTTACTGATCCCCCCGGATTCATGAATTCTAATTTTGCGTACAAGGGGACCGGTAGATCTTTGGCGATCCGTCCCAGCCGCACCAGCGGCGTATGTCCCATAGCTCCAAGAATACTATCAAACACCCGTTTCTGTTCAGACACAGGTAAGCCCGTCATTTTCTCTCCTTTGGTTGGTATAAAGGAATTTTACCAAAGCCTAACAAATTCGTTATTCAAACAGCAAGTAAATAAATTGGGTTTAAAATTGATAGGTAAATAATGGAGGCCAACAATGCAAAATCCAGGAATGTTAAGAGATCTTTCAATAAATGGCTTTGGTTCAGCAGAACAGCGAATAATTCGAAAATTAACTCAGATTTGGTTTGTTACGTTTGCTCGCCAAACTCAATTTAAAAATAGTGATTTTGTCTTTTGTTTCTGTAAACCAACAGATGATTTAATCCACAGATTTCATCTAAGTCGAGAAGTATTAGTTGTATTTACGCCTTACAATTCATTTGAGCCACGAGTACTGGATTTTGTAGATAAAACAATTGGGGAATTTCAAAATCGATTAGACAAACTTTGTGTAATTCTAATTAGTAGAGACAATGAAATTAGAACGAAGATCATTCGAATAGGACAACAAGACAAGGAATTGCGGATCATTGTACCTTTTAGTTATAGTGAGCTCGATTCCTCTCTGAATTCAGTAGGCATTGTCATCAGCAGATTAAAAGAATTTTTCTACGAGAGAGATTTGTTTGCTTTTGACTCTCCGCTCAAAAACGATAATTACTTCTTTGGTAGGTCACAAACCATTCAGCATTTGTATGGTAAGTATAAATCCGGAGAAAATGGATGCTTATTTGGTCTGCGGAGGATTGGAAAGACATCGGCTTTGTTAGCAGTGAAACGCTATATGGCAGTTCGAGATGAACCTGCAGTTTTTATAGATTGCTCAGAGACATCGTTTCACAGAAGAAGATGGTTTGAGGCGCTATTTTTCCTTATTCAAAGCGCGGTCAAAAGCTTAGGAACACATCCTTCAGATCTACATGAAGAAGGTGATTACAACGAAAAGAATGCGTCAATTTGCTTCCAAGACGATTTATTCTCGCTCCACAGAATTGGCGAAAAAAGAATTTTGTTTATTCTTGACGAGATTGAGAATATTACATTTGATTTGTCACCATCGGAACATTGGGCAAAAGATAAGGACTATATTTTTTTCTGGCAATCTTTGAGATCACTGTTTCAGAAAGCCGAAACTTCGCATCTATTCTCAGTTATCATTGCAGGGGTTAATCCTAAGGCGGTAGAAATCCCCATTGTGCAAGAAAAGTTCGATAATCCCATTTACAGATTCATAACACCAATTTATTTGCCGCTCTTTGAGGCTAATGAAGTTAGAGAAATGGTTTCGTCAATTGGAACCTACATGGGCCTCAATTTTGAAGACGAGGTATTCACTTATTTAACTGATGATTTTGGTGGACATCCTTTCTTAATTCGCCAAGTATGCAGCAAGATTTATCAGGCAATTCAAGACCGGCGACCATTTACTGTTACAAAATACTATTATCAAAATGAAAAGCAGAGATTAACAAATTCTATACAAGATTACATAGATCTGATTGTTAGAGTGTTAAGAGAAAGATATAAAGATGAGTATGAAATGCTTGAATTTCTAGCACAAGGTGATCATAAGAATTTCAACGAATTTGTTCAAATGTCTCATTCCATGATTGAACACCTTGAAGGATACGGTCTTATCAAAGAAGATAGAGGTAAGTATCACTTCCGAATTAATGCTGTCGAAAAATATGTAAGTGAGCACACCAAAATCGCAAAAGTGCTAAACACAAGAGAAGAAAAGTGGAAAGAAATAACGCTACAGCGTAACGTTTTAGAAACCAATATGAGAATGCTGGTAAAACGGATTTTGAAGCAAAGATATGGTCCATCTGTTGCAAAAGAAAAGTTCTTAGAAATTATTAGCAAAGCTGATGATAAGGCTCGGCTTAATACGCTAGCATATAACGATATCTTTGAGTTGCACCTGTATTTTGATGACTTGAGACGGGTAATAATGAAAAACTGGGACGATTTTGCCCAGATTTTCAATAAGGATATGGAACATTTTAAGTACTATTCAGAGTTCGTAAACAAACATAGAATAGACGCTCATGCAAATGAAATCGATGATGAATTTATAGGTATTCTTCTTATGGCATTACAGTGGTTGCGCAGACAAGTAGATGAATACTTAGATTAGCAAAACAAACTCCCGCCAAATTTCTGGCGGGAGTTTGTTTTTAATACACCGGCAAATTCCTATCCACTTCCTTTGCCCAGGAATTGATGCCGCCTTTCAGGTTCTTCACCTTCTTGAACCCGGCGCTCGCCAGCAACTCCAGCGCCCGCGCGGACCGTGTCCCACCTTTGCAGAAGACAACCATATCCTCCGCCGAATCCAGTTCGCTCAGTCGTCCCGCCAACTGCCCCAGCGGAATGTTGACCGCGTTCGGCAAAGCGGAAATCTCCAGTTCATGCGGCTCGCGGACATCCAGCAGTTTCAAATGATTGTGCTTCACACGCTCGGCTAACTCCGGCGCGGTGATGTCAAAACCTGCACCCGCGGAACCTTCGTCGCCGTGGTCGTGGCTGGGAACGCCGCAGAACTCTTCGTAATCGATCAGTTCCTTGATATCGGCGTTCGGTCCACAGACGCGGCAGTTGGGATTCTTCTTTAACTTGACGAAGTCAAAGGACATATCGAGCGCGTTATAGAGCAACAGCTTACCAATTAACGGTTCACCGATTCCCAGCAATACCTTCAGCGCTTCGGTGGCTTGTAATGTGCCGATCGTGCCGGGCAAAACGCCCAACACGCCACCTTCCGCGCACGAAGGGACCAGTCCTGGCGGAGGCGGTTCGGGGAAGAGACAGCGATAGCAGGGACCTTCCTTGGCGTAGAAGACGCTCACCTGTCCGTCAAAGCGATAGATGGAAGCGTAGACATTCGGCTTGCCAAGAAATACCGCCACATCGTTGGTCAAGTAACGTGTTGGGAAGTTATCGGTGCCGTCGAGAATGATGTCGTAGTCTTTGGCAATGCGCAGCGCGTTCTCAGATGTGTACGGCTCGTTGTAGACATCGATCTGAATATCAGGATTTAGATCCAGCAGTTTCGCCTTGGCACTTTCCACTTTCAATTTTCCAACCGTGGATGTGCCGTGGATCACCTGCCGCTGCAGATTGGACGAATCAACCACATCGTAATCCACCAACCCGATGCGACCGATCCCAGCCGCAGCCAGATAGAGCGAAACGGGCGAACCTAGTCCGCCGGTGCCGACAATCAGCACAGACGAATTTTTTAATTTGCGCTGACCTTCCAGTCCCACTTCGGGGATCAGCAAATGGCGCGAATAACGCAGTATCTCATCACGAGACAGTTCAGGCAGCATATCAGCCTCCCGCGATCGACGGGATCAACACCAGTCTGTCACCGTCCTTGATAGGCGTACCCACGCCCTGCAAGTCTTTGATGTTGTTCTCGCCGATGAACAAGTTCACAAACGGACGCAGTTCTTCGGCTTCGTTGAAAAGATGCGGTTTGATCGTCGGGAATTGCGTCGTCAGATCCGCGAGCGCCTCCCCAACGTTGGCTCCTCCCACACTCACTTCACTTTTTCCACCAGTATAGGCGCGTAACGGAGTTGGTATTCGTAACACAGTCATGTTGTTTATCTCTCCTCAAATTGTTCTCAGATCTCACAGGTTTTAAAAACCTGTGAGATCTCTTATTTATATATCAAAATCAGAAAATGTCTGCAGCTGTTCCATCAACTTCTCAACGCGGGTAACGCCGTTGTTGACGTAGCGTGCCTCTCCGCGGGCATCGAGCAGGAACGTGGTCGGGACGCTCATCACACCCCATTGCTTCGCCAGATCCGGTCGCTGCGTGGCATCCACTTCGATCACCTGCACGCTGTCACCGGTCAAGGTCAGCAGTTTGCTTAAGGCAGGGCGCTGAACTGTTTTGCATGGCGCGCAATCGGGCGTGGTGAAATACACGATCATCGGCTTGTTTGGCAGCCTGCCGCCCACGAGCGACAGCACATGATTCTGCGCCCGTCCCAACAGGCGTTGATTAATCAACCAGTAGACAAATAAGCCTACGGCAATAATACCCACTGACAAGCCAAAACGCAACAAAATCTCGGCGTTCATCCAACGCTCGCTTTTGGCTTCATACCGGGGAACGTGCCGTTCGGCGGCTGCTTGCCAAAACCGGGAAGATGAAGCCGCGCCAGCCAGTAATAGACCGCACAGCCCACGCAGAATCCGCCGAAGGCATTCAACGCTGCCAGCGCGACAACGATCCACACCAGCGACCAACCCAGCACGCTGGAACCGAGCAGCAACGCCACCGAACCACCGGTCATGAACAGGAAGCCAAGGAACTGCGCAAAACGATGCGGCTCAGGGTTATCGTCCAGCACATCGGGCTTCATCCAACCGCGTGGCTTGAGAATGGACTTGTACACAAAGCCAAAGCCGGGCACCTTCAGGGCGGAACCCAGTCCCATCACCAACGCGACGAACGCCGCCAGCCACCATTGGTTCAAGATGAACGCCAGAATGTTCAGCGTAATGATAATGATCTGATTCGTCTTCAATGCAGAGTGATCTACTTTTTGTAAAGGTTGTGATGTCATCTTCTTTTTCCTCTGGAGTCAGGGAGCTAGCTCCCGCTCTTCGCCAGCAAGCTGGCTGACTCCATATTATGAAATCTTTATCTCTTCCTCATCATATTTCGAACGATCTTCCACCAATCGCCACGAACGGTGACTGACAACTTGTCCTTTATCGACACGCGAGATGATGTACGAGAAGAACGGCTGCGCCCACTCGCGGTCGTACTCGGACGGGACATTCGGGCAATCAGGATGGGAATGAAAAACCCCGATCAGACTAAGCCCGAGCTTGTCCGCCGTTAACTCGGCTTTTAGATAATCCTCAGGCGTGATCAAGAACCGGTTGTGACGCGCCTCATCCTCACGCGCATTCGGCAAGGCAACGATCTCTTTCACTTCCCCATCATCTCCGATGAGAAAGCCAGCACCCTCGTCAGGATATGCCTTTTGTAAGTGTTCATTGATTCGTTCGATCAGTTGGTTTGAAATGCTCAACATCAATTTACGGACTCCAAAATCTCCAGATTTTGGAGTCCAACGTCTTTAAACGTTGGACTCCAATTACTTTGTTTCCCACAAAGATTTATCGCTCAAATACTTGTACCCCGCATCCGGGAACAACGTGACCACCACACCCTCGTCTAATTGACTGGCTACCCGCAAAGCCGCAACTGCCGCCGCGCCAGAGGAAATCCCCACGAAGAGACCTTCCTCTCTTGCCAATCGCTTCACCATCTCATGCGCCGCTTCCGTGCGGACTTCGAGATTCTCGTCCGCAAGCGTTTCATCGTAAATGCCCGGCTTGATCGCGGTGGGCATATGCTTGAGTCCTTCCAAGCCATGGAAGGATGCATCCGGTTGGAAAGCGACGATCTTCACATGTGGAAGCTGCTCTTTAAGATAACGCCCCGTTCCCATCAGTGTGCCGCTTGTGCCGAGCCCTGCAACAAAATGAGTGATCTGTTCATTCGTCTGGCAAAGGATCTCTGGTCCCGTGGATTTGTAGTGTGCCTGCCAGTTGGCGGGATTGTTATATTGATTGGCGTACCAATATTTATCCGGTTCTTGCGCGGCAAGTTCACGCGCCTTTAGGATCGCACCATCCGAGCCTTCGAGCGGATCGGTGAGGATCAGTTCAGCGCCGAGAGTGCGAAGGATGGAAATCCGTTCGGGGCTGGCACTGGCAGGTAATGCCAAGGTGACGGGAATACCCAATGCCGCGCCATAGGTAGCATAGGAAATGCCCATGTTGCCGGAGGTGGAATCGAGCAAACGCTTGCCATTGCCGAGGTCACCGTTTGCCAGCGCGGTGCGGATGATATTGATGGCAGGTCTATCCTTGACAGAGCCACCTGGGTTAAACCATTCCGCTTTGGCAAAAACTTTTACACGCGGAGACAAGCCCTGGCTGAGTCGGCGAAGCGGGAGAAGCGGAGTATTTCCCACGAAGGAGGAAAGGTCCGTCTGAGAGTCCGTTTCTGAGGGAATAAATCTAAAATCGAGTAAGGTCATTGCATCCTTTGCCGCTGCCGCATAATAAGGTTCTCGTCAAGTGAGTAAAAACGACGTTGGATTTCGAGATTGAATTTGTGCGGCACGATGGAAAACAAAAGCAGTCAACAGATAAATAAAAAGACGGCGAACAAACGCCACGCGCTGCGAACATTTGCAAGCGGGGGTCGTCCAACCGTCTGATTATCCGTTGACTGCGGAAGGTTTCTTCAGGCGGTGGCTACGAGCCCCGCCCTATACACAAGCAATAGTTAAGTGTTTTCATATCTATGAATTAGATGCCCGTTATTTTACAGTTCTTACCCGAATTGTCAAGTTAATTATCCCCCAGCGGCAGAAGCCATCAAAATGACTCTGTCTTCCTCTTTGAGCGGCGTCTCCATCCCGTTCCGATCGCGGATATGTACCCCGTTGACAAAGATGTTGAAATGCCGGCGTAGTTTCCCTTCCCCGTCCAGCAAATGGAATTTGACCTGCGGATACTGCTGAACGATCTGCTCGATCATTTCCGCGACAGTTGCACCCGAAACAGAAAGCTCGCTTTGATTGTTCACATAAAACTTCATCACGTTGGGAAAACGAACGATAGCCATAACCGTATTGTACTCGGAAGGTTGTAATTGGTTTTGAAATCAATATAATGGACGTATCAAAAAAGGAGGCAGTCATGGCGCAATATAAAGTCGTCGCAGGCACATTCCATGTGAAGGGGTTCCAACCCGATGGAGATTCGATCCGCTTTCAAGCCAACAACCCGGCGAACTGGGATTTTTTCCAATGGGCAACGGAAGTCGATAAAGCCGCAAAGAAGAAACAACTACGCGTCGAGTTCGATTGATGCGCTGGAGACACATTACGAAGGCTACCACCAGCCGCGACCGTTCGCTCTGGCGGCGCTCGAATCGCTGTTGGACATGCTCGGCATTAACTCGGTAACGTACAGCCTGAGCCTGACCCAGATCGTGGATGCGAACGACAGCAAACCCGGTTTCATTGCCTCTGCTAACGTGGATCGCTTCGGACGACCCGTGAGCTACCTCTTCCCCAAAACAGCAAAACTCATCGATGGCACCGTGATGGACTCTGCCACCCTGCCCATCGAAGACTTGCTCAACTTCCAGCTCGCTCGAGAAGGTTTGGTCTACCCTACCTTCTACACCACTACCGACCGGACGTTCGCGGAAAAGATCCGCGCCGTGGTGGCACGCGCCCGCACCACCAAACGCGGAATCTGGTCCATCGACAAGACTTCCGACTTTACGCTCCTGGATATTCGCACGCTGCAGGAAGATATTCTGGTGCTGCCCAAGATCTTCCGTCGTCTGATTGGATTTTTTGAAGGCTATTCGGATTTTGCCAAACTGAGTGATTATCTGAAGAAGCAAAAAGATAATCTCGTGCTGTGGGATGGCACGAAGAAGAAGTCACTGGCTGATCTGATGACCATCGAGGGGCGGACCATCAGAATGAAGACACCTGTGGAGGATATCCTGTTCAATCCCAAGTAGCGTAAACAAGTAGATAGGGAAACAGGTATACAGGTGTGTACGTGTTTACTTGTATACATCTATACAAAAAGCCCCGAAGCAAATTCACTCCGGGGCTTTTCATTTACCAATTACCACTTACTAACTTACTCTTCCTTCTTCGCTTCCATTTCCTTCTTGTGCGCTTCGATGATCGGGTTGGCAACATTGGTTGGGACCACGTCGTAATGGTCAAGTTCCATCGTGAAGAAACCGCGTCCACCGGTAATCGAGCGGAGCTGGGTGGTGTAGCGCGTCATTTCCGACATCGGCACATGCGCGTTGATGGTGGTGCTGCCATGTTCGGTCTCGGTTCCCTGCACACGTCCACGGCGGGTGTTGAGGTCGCTCATCACATCGCCCATGTTCGCATCCGGGACGGTCACATGCACGTTCATGATCGGCTCGAACAACACCGGTCCTGCGCTTTGCACGGCGAGCTTGAAGGCTTCGCGTCCGGCAATTTCGAAGGCAACCGGTTTGGAATCCACTTCATGTTCCTTGCCATCGTAGACGATCACCTTCACATTACTCATCGGGTAACCGGCGAAAGCGCCGCGTTCCATCGTCGCCTTGATGCCTTTTTCAATCGGCGGCAAATAGGATTTTGACAGGTTCATACCGACGAGTTCATCGGTAAATTCAAAGTCTGCATCCGGGAGAGGCTCGATGCGCAGATGCACTTCACCGAACTGACCCGCACCACCGGATTGTTTCTTGTGGCGATATTGAGCGTTCGCTTTGCGGGTGATGCCTTCCCGATATGGGATTCTCGGCTGCTGGGTTGTCAAACCAACCTGGAACTTGGACTGTGCACGGTTGATGGCAACATCGATATGCTGGTCACCCATGCCCTGCAAGACAGTCTCATGCGTGATGGGATCGTTTTGCCAAGACAGAGTCATATCTTCTTCAGACATACGAGTGAGCGTCGGTGAGATCTTGGCAGCGTCAGCCTGGGTCTTGGGGAGAATCGCCACGCGGTACAACGCGGCGGGGAATTTCGGTTTTTCAACGGTCAATGGGTGGTTCTTATCGCAGAACGTATCGCCTGTAGCTGTGACGGTCAACTTCGAAACGGTAGCCAGATCACCGGCGTGGACTGTCTTCACCGGGATGCCTTCTTTGCCGCGCTGGAAATGCATACCAGACATACGCTCATCCGCACCTTTAGTCTGGTTCCAGACGTGGGCATCTGCCTGCATCGTTCCAGACATCACGCGGAAGTAGGTCATCTTACCAACGAACGGATCAGCGGTGGTCTTCCATACATACGCAGCCAACGGACCATTGTCCACGGGCTTCAATTCTTCTTCACCAGCTTTGCCCTGAGCGGAGCGCTTGGGTCCATTCAATGGAGAGGGCATCAAGTCAATGATGTCGTTCAGCAGAGGGATGATGCCGATCTCGCGTCCACCAGCGGCGCAGAACACCGGGACAAACTGTCCGGCGTAGACAACGTCTTCGAGACCGCGAACCATCTCGGCGTCAGTCAGAGAACCGTTCTCGAGGTACTTCTCCATCAACGCGTCCTCACCCTCGGCGGCGTCTTCCACCATCGCAAAGTGAGCGGCTTCGGCAGCTTCCTTTAGATCAGCGGGGATCTCGCCAATCGTCTTGCCATCACCCATATAGGATTTCATGCCGATGACATCCACTACGCCTTTGAAGTCTTGCTTCTCGCCGATGGGGATATGCACCTGCACCACACGCTTGCCATGAGCTTCCACAAATTCCTTGACGGCTTCGAAGGTTTTGGTGAAGTCCGCATTTTCGCGATCCATCTTGTTGATGACAAAGAAGCGCGGCAAGTTGAACTGCTCGGCGTAGCGCCATGCCAGTTCGGTGCCCACTTCGATGCCAGAGACCGCGTCCACTAAAATAACAGCGCCGTCAGCTACACTCAAGGCAGAGATCACCTCGCCTACGAAATCGGTGTAGCCCGGCGCATCAATTACATTTATCTTATGATCGCGATGTTCGACTGGGATAACGCTGGAATAGAGTGAAATCTTTCGACGGTGTTCCTCATCGTCATAGTCTGAGACCGTCGTCCCGTCCTCAACCTTGCCAAGGCGGGTGGTCGCCCCCGTTGCGTGCAGAAATGCCTCCGCTAACATCGTCTTGCCAGCGCCACCGTGCGACACTAGCGCGACGTTGCGAAGAAACTCGGTGGTATACTCTTTCATGAAAAAGCCCTTCCTATACAGATGGGATTGGTTGTCAGTCGCATGATTGTAAAAGAACTCATTTGAATTGTCAAAGTAAGAAGCGTCATATCCCAGAGTGACATTTATTCGTAGAAAAGTGCAAAATCTATTTCGAAGACTGCTTTTTCAATATTGGTACTTTGGCAGCCCTCCGTGGGATACAGGCGTCAGCCCCCCTGAACTTCTAGAATTCATCAAAACCCACCAACCTGGTCGCGCCATCGATATTGGTTGCGGCACCGGCACCAACGTCATCACACTCGCGAAAGCCAGTTGGCGAGTGACAGGTGTCGATTTTGCTCCGCGCGCCATCAAACTCGCTCGAAGAAAGATCAAGCAGGCTGGCGTTTCTGCTGAAGTTCAGGTCAACGATGCCACAAAACTCAGCGGGATTTCCGCTCCCTTCGAACTGGCATTTGATCTGGGCTGCTTTCATAGTATTCTAAAGGAAGGAAGGGAGAAATATCTGGATCAATTGGATCGCATCCTAGCCCCAAATGGATTCTGGCTCTGGTACGGATTCCTGAAACCAAACACGGCTCCTTCCGTACCCGGGCTTGCTGAGGCAGACATCAGCCACATCTCCACCCGAATGACACTCCTCTCCCGCCGCGACGGTCACGATACCACCCGTGGACGTTCGTCCGCGTGGTTTTTGTATCAAAAGAAAAATCCCGAAGGGATGAAATGATTATAGAATCGACAAACATAGGGCTCCCAATCCCGAAGGGATGTCATATCTTGCCAAAGTTATGTCACTCCTTCGGAGTTCTTTAAACATCTCACCCATTTCTACAATAATGACACGCCTTCGGCGTTTTAGATCAATATAGGGTATTGAGCAAAAAAACGTATGAAACTCGAAATTCGTATCTTCAAAGATTTAGAAAAACTGAGCAAGGATGCGGCACACCTTTTTGCCGAAAAAGCCGCCGAATCCATCGCGGAGCGCGGTCGCTTTTTGGTGACGCTCAACGGTGGCGGCACCCCTGTCCGGCTCTTTTCGATGTTAGCGAGCGACTATGGAGATAGGATTGCTTGGAGCCGCGTCCACGTGTTCTGGGGCGACGAACGCTGCGTCCCGGCGGATGATCCGGGCAGCAGTTATGGTCAGGCACGCGAGCTGTTTTTGAATAAGGTTTCGATACCCGATGAAAATATCCACCGCGTCAAAGGTGAATTGAGTCCCATTGAGGCTTCGAAGGAATATTCTCAAACTCTGAAAGAATTCGCCGCCCCGCCGCTGGATTTTCCGCGCTTCGATCTAGTCTATCTCGGCATGGGCGAAGATGGGCACACTGCATCCCTGTTCCCCGGCTCGCCCGTGGAGGTAACTGAAGCAGTATTGCCGGTCACCGCTCATTATCAAGACCGCCCCGCTAACCGAGTGACTCTGACACCAGTGGTATTCAATCAGGCGCGAACGGTCGCTTTTATGGCAACCGGAGATAAGAAGGCAGTCACATTAGCAGAAGTCCTCGGGGACAAATTCAACCCGGAGAAATATCCCGCCCAACGTATCAACCCGAAGAACGGAGAGTTGATCTGGCTTGTAGATGAAGAGGCAGCCAGCAAACTGCCGAGGGAATTAAAAAATAGATTTTGTGAAGGGTAATCATAAGACCTAACAGGTTTTAGAAACCTGTTAGGTCTGTCAACAAAGGAGAGAGAGTTATGGAATTAGCAATGATCGGGTTAGGAAAGATGGGAATGAATATGACCACACGTCTCGTGCGCGGCGGGCATCGCGTGGTTGGGTTTGCTCGCACCGCCGCCACCGTGGACGAAGCCATCAGCAATGGTGCGGAAGGTGCGCATTCCCTGGAAGAAGTAGTGAGCAAGCTCAAATCACCGCGCGTTGTGTGGGTCATGGTGCCTGCCGGAAAAGCAACAGACGATACGATCGATCAATTATCGAAATTATTGAGCAAAGGGGATATTGTCATTGACGGAGGTAACTCCAATTACAAAGATGACGCTCGTCATGCCGCAGAACTTGAACCCAAAGGCATCGAATTTATTGACTGCGGCACCAGCGGCGGTATCTGGGGTATCACCGAGGGCTACAGCCTGATGATCGGAGGCAAGCCCGAAGTGGCAGAGAAACTTCGTCCCATTTTTGAGACGCTCGCGCCTGGTACCGATAAAGGCTGGGGCTTGGTCGGTCCGCATGGCGCGGGACATTATGTCAAGATGGTTCACAACGGCATTGAATATGGCATGATGCAGGCTTTCGCCGAAGGGTTCAGCATCCTGAAAGGCAAAAAGGAATTTGGTCTCGATCTGGCGCAGATCTCGCACATCTGGCAGCATGGAAGCGTCGTCCGCTCGTGGCTGCTCGACCTTGCTGCACGCGCATTGGATGAAGATACACAGCTAACAGATATCAAACCCTGGGTAGCGGACTCGGGCGAAGGTCGCTGGACCGTGTTCGAGTCGATTGACTTGGATGTCCCTGCTCCGATCATTACCCTGGCGCTGCAAATGCGTTTTGCCAGCCGCGATGAGGAGAACTACACTGCGCGCATGTTAGCGGCATTGCGTAATCAATTTGGTGGGCATGCCATTAAGAAGGCAGAATAATTTGGAGTTGACCAGCTTGCTGGTCGGATTTCGGGAGCAAGCTCCCTGACTCCAGAGGATGAACTATGGTTAATGATTTAGCAACTTCCATTGTTATTTTTGGCGCATCAGGCGATCTGACACAGCGCAAGCTGGTGCCATCACTGTTCAATTTGTTCCGCAAGGGGCGCATGCCGAAAGAGTTTCATATCGTCGGGTATGGCAATACAGCATTCACCGATGAGCAATTCCGCGCACATCTCGATGAGGGTATGAAACAATTCGCTTCGTTCGAGTACAAGCCGGAAGAATGGTCCGACTTTGCACAGCATCTAGCCTACTTGCAGGGGCGTTATACCGATCTGGCAGATTTCAAGAAACTGAGCACGTTCCTCTCCAAATGGGAAAAGGACTCCGGCAACCGCATGTATTACATGGCAACCCCGCCGGGCGTTTTCCCGAACATTATTGACCTGCTTGGTATGACGGGTCAACTCGCTGAGAATCATGGCTGGCGGCGCGTGGTGATCGAAAAGCCATTCGGCACCGATTATGCGTCCGCGCACAGTTTGAATGAACAGATCCACAAGACGCTGAAGGAAAATCAGATCTACCGTATCGATCATTATCTCGGCAAAGAGACCGTACAAAACATTCTGGTGACGCGCTTTGCCAATACGATCTTTGAGCCATTGTGGAACCGCAACTACATCGACCATGTTGAGATCACCGTGGCAGAACAGGTCGGTGTGGAACATCGCGGACGTTTCTATGACAGCGTGGGAGTGCTGCGCGACATGTTCCAAAATCACTTGTTGCAGTTGACAACATTGGTCGCCATGGAGCCGCCGGCATCTTTCGACGCCACCGCACTGCGCAACGAAAAGGTCAAGGTGCTCAGTTCCATCCGCCCGATGAAGGAAGCGGATGTGCTCCAGAATACGGTGCGGGCGCAGTACAAAGGCTATCGCCAGGAGGAAGGCGTACAAGCGGAATCAACCATCCCGACGTATGCCGCGGTTAAACTCCAGATCGATAACTGGAGGTGGCAGGGAGTCCCGTTCTATCTGCGTTCTGGGAAAAACCTGAAGGAAAAGATTTCGCAGGTCACGATCGAGTTCAAGGAACCACCGCATATGCTCTTCCCTGCTAAAAGCGAGCATATCACGCCCAACATGCTGGTTCTCTATTTGCAGCCGGACGAAGGCATTCATTGGCGCTTTGAGGCAAAGGTGCCTGATACGGCATCCCAGCTTCGCTCCGTGGATATGGAATTCCACTACGCCGACTCGTTCGGCAAGACGGCGATCCCCGAAGCGTACGAACGCCTCCTGCTCGATACGATGGCGGGTGACGCATCCCTGTTCACCCGTGCCGATGAAGTGGAAACCGCCTGGGGCTTGATCGACCCGATCATCTCCGCCTGGGAGGCAGAGAAGCAACCACTCGCTTTTTATGAACCCGGCACATGGGGTCCAAGTGAGTCGGACGAATTGCTCGCCCGCGATGAACGGACCTGGTCCACGTGGGACGGACGGAAGGAATAAAAAACAGCCCGACTGCTCAGTCGGGCTGTTCGTTTAATCGGCGGTCGCTTCACGGCGCGAGGCGATCTTCTCACGCGCTTCCGCGTGTGACTCGCGTGACAGAGGATAGAAACGGGCGAATAAAATTCCTCCCAACAAAAATAACGAAGACACTGGTCCGATCACAATCCGTATTGCCCAAACCGCCGATTCAGGTTGATGGGCGGAATTGGAAATATATCCGCTCCAGCCCAGCGCCAGGGCGGTCATGGGAATGGCAATAGAAGAGGCAACCTTGCGGAAGAGAGCAACCAAGGCGTAGAACATGCCTTCATGTCGCGCACCGGAATGCAATTCATCCACTTCCACGGCATCGGGGATCATCGCCCATGTCAACACATGCACCGCCGAAACGCCGATCCCTGCAAAACATGCCAACGCGATCACGGCGGTGAACCCAAGTGATGGGCTCAGAAATCCCAGGGCGATCATGATCGCAATAAAAAAGAACATGCCATAGATATACGATTGCCGTTTATCGGTCTTTTGTGCCACCCACACCCAGAACGGCAGGACAAAGATGGCGGTAATAAAGATCACACCAGCTACCAATTCAGCGTTCTCTTCAAGTCCCATGCGGTATTTCAAGAATAGCAACAGCATGGATTGAATAATCTCGACGGCAGTCCATGTGAAGAGGAAGATGCCGGTCGCAAACCAAAAGGGACGGTTGCCACGTACCGCCTGGAATTGTTCCCTCAGCCCCGGCTCAGGCAAAGAGGCGTATTCATCCTTTTCGCGTGTGCCGAAAAATGTAAAGAGAAGAGGCAGTGCGCTGAGAATCCCAAAAATGATCCCCATGAATTGGACTCGATTTGTATTGGCGGGTTCCAGCGTGCCAACGATCATGAGCGGTACCACAAAAGCGACAAGACCGCCGATCAAGGAAAATGCCATGCGGTAGCTGGTGAGCGAAGTACGCTCGTCGTAATCTTGTGTTAACTCAGGGGTCAATGCCATATAAGGCATCGAAACGACCGTAAATAGAGTGTCATAAATGAAATAAGCAAAGGCATAATATGCCATCAACGCCCATTGACTTTCGAATGGCGGGCGATACCACATCATCATGAAGGCCAGACCAAATGGTATGAATCCAAAAAGTAGATATGGGCGCCGCCTTCCCCAGCGGCTGCGGGTGCGGTCCGCAAGATAGCCGATGATCGGGTCGTTGATGTAATCCCACGATCTCCCGATGAAGATCGCCAAAGCCGCTTTGGCTGGTTCCAAGCCAACCACATCGAGCAGGAAGATCAGGAACAAAACCCCAAGGGTGGTGTCGTTCAAGGCGAAGCCAAAATCACCGATCCCATAAGCAAGTTTGGTCAGAGGAGAGAGGCGGTCTTTGGATGCAGCGGTCATGAGGTGTCCTTGAAAACAAGATGTCACCAGTAGTAACCCCCGCAAAAAGATTAAGTTCTCATCTTCATTTCCGCAACCCTTTCTAAAAACGAGCGTAGATAGAACAGGCAGATCACCTGTCCATACGGCTAGGCAAAAACCCTATCCATGGATAGTTGGTCTCAGCCTCAAAGAAAGTATTAATTGACATCATTATTTCACAGAGGAGAAATAAATTAACATGAAGCACAACACTCTATTCGTTATATTGGCACTGGGACTACTCGTCACCGCCTGTTCAGCACCTGCAAACGCCGCCTCCGCTACACCAGAGGCGATACCGACCGTCATTGCCGATACAGCCATCATCACTGAAGGCAACATCGAACCCGTCAGCTATGCAGAGATCGCTTTCAATGCCAGCGGCGTGGTCAGCGAGGTGTTCGTCAAAGAAGGACAGACCGTCAAAAAAGGCGATGTCCTGGTCCGCTTGGGAAATAGCGAATCAGCCCAAGCCGAAGTGGCTCGCGCGGAAGAGGCTTTGATCCTTGCCCAACGCTCCTTCGATACTTCTCAATCCACCGTCTTGAAAGATCTTGGCGAAGCGTATGAAACCGTGCGTCAGGCACAGATCCGCTTCGATAATTTTGATATCCCCACCAAACTCAAATCAGGCACGCCCGCCGAAGGTGTGGAGAAAATGTACGCCGAGGTCGAGAAAGCCCGCGCAGACTATGAACCGTACAAATATCTCAGCGACGACAATCAAGCGAAGAAAATCCGCAAGAACTCGTTTGGATGATGCCTGGGCAGACCTCAATCAAGCCATTCGCTGGGCAAAACTCGAAGCAGACCTAAACACCGCTAAGTCAGAATTAGCCAGCGCCCAGAGTGAGTTCAACGCACTGACCGATAATTCAAAGGGCAATTCTCTGGCAAAGGCACAATACGAAAGCGCACAAGCGAACTTATCGGCTGCCAAAGCCGCCCTTGCCAACGTGGAACTTGTCGCACCGTTCGATGGTGTCGTAGCCGGTTTGGACGTAAAAGTGGGCAACTCGATCAACGCGGGACAAATTGCCGTGACCGTTGCCGACTTCTCAAGCTGGATCGTCAAAACCACGGATCTGACCGAGCTGGATGTTGTCACCGTCAAACAGGATCAATCCGTGTCTGTTACATTAGACGCCATCCCCGATACCACTTTCACTGGCAAGGTACAGTCGATCGGACAAACCTACGCCGAAAAGCAAGGCGATATTGTCTACGAAGTGACCGTCACCCTGACCGACTCGCACCCCGATATGCGCTGGGGTATGACCGCCGTCGTGAAGTTCGAGAAACAGTAAGCCTTCCCCACCCCATCCTTTCGATGGGCAGGAGATATCATGTTCACATTACCTTTTATGAAATCGGGCGACACCAAAGAAAAAGACGCGGCGGTACATCCCATTATCGATCTGCAGGATGTCAACAAATCCTATAAGACCGCCGTGGGTGATTACCCGGCGCTCAAGAGCATCGATCTACAGATCAACGCCGGAGAATTTGTCAGCATTATCGGCAAATCGGGCAGCGGTAAATCCACGCTGCTCAACATGATCACCGGCATCGACCATCCCAACACGGGATCGGTCTATGTCAATAACACGGCGGTACATGAATTAAGTGAAAACCAAATGGCGCGCTGGCGTGGAAAGAACCTTGGCATCGTCTTTCAGTTCTTTCAGCTTCTGCCGACGATCTCGGTCATCGAGAACATCATGTTACCAATGGATTTTTGCCGCACCTATCCACTGCGCGAACGCGAGAAACGCGCGCTCGAACTGCTTGAATTGGTGGAATTAGCCGACCACGCTTATAAACTCCCCACCGCCCTCTCCGGCGGGCAACAGCAGCGCGTTGCCATCGCGCGTGCATTGGCAAACGATCCACCTGTGATCATCGCCGATGAACCGACTGGAAATCTCGACTCGAAAACCGCCGATAGCGTCTTCGAACTGTTCACCAATCTGGTAGACCAGGGCAAGACCATCATCATCGTCACACACGATAGCGCGCTGGCAAAACGCACACACCGCACCGCCCTCATCGCGGACGGTGAGATCGTCAACGAATATGTGGCAGAAGCCATGCCCACGCTTTCACGCGAGCAGCTATTACAAGCGACACGCTCCTCCGAAACACACACCTACGAACCTGGCACCATGATCGTCACCGAGGGCAGCCATGCGGATATGTTCTACATCGTCTCTAAAGGCATCGTGGAAGTCGTCCTACCGCGAGCAGGTCAATCAGACGTGATCGCCATGCAATTGGGACCCGGAAAGTTCTTCGGCGAGATGGCGCTCTTCCACGACCGCAAACGGCAGGCATCTGTGCGCGCTTCAGAAAGAGGCTCGGTAGAAGTGCTCGCCATCCGCTATGAAAAGCTCGAAGAATTGCTGAACCAATCTGAAGCGACGCGTGACCTGCTGCGTCAGATCGCAGAAAGCAACCAACAGCACAGTCAATCGCTTCGAGGTACAAAGTCATGACCAGCCGTTGGAAGAAGATCTGGGCGGATTTATGGAGCAACAAATCCCGCACCTTTCTGACCATCATCATGATTGCGGTCGGCGTCTTTGCGGTGGGACTCAACAGTAACACCGGTTTGTACATGACCGAAAGCATGGATAGCGATTATCTGTCGGCAAGTCCATCAGAAGCGGAAATCTATGCCGGTCCCCTGAACGATGATCTGGTACGCATCGCACGCGAAGTGCCCGGCGTGGATGCCGTGGAGGGACGGAGCGCTGCAAGCGGAGAGGTCATCCGTGAAGGCGAGAAGCCCATCACCATCCAGTTCACCGCCCTCAAAGATCCAGCCACACAAACCGTCAACAAGCTCAAGCCCGTGCAGGGCGAGACCAGCATTCCCGCGCTGGCTGAAAAGCAGATCATCGTGGATGCCTCTGCGAAACCACTTGGGTTTCAGCCCGGCGATATCATCCATATTCAACTGAGCGACGGCAAGAAACGCGATCTTGTTTTCGCGGGCTACATGCACGATGTAACGGGTTTTCCCTATTCGTTCACAGAAACGATCAATGCATACGTCACGCCCAAAACATTGGAATGGCTGGGCGGCTCATCGAATTATGACGCGTTGATGATCAGCGTGGCAGAGAAACAAACTGACCAGGAGCACGTGACGAAAGTAGCGCAGCAAGTGGCAAGCCGTCTCGAACACGCCGGCTCCACGGTCTATTTTGTATCGGTTTACCAACCGGGGCATCACTTCGCCTGGAGCATCTCGCAGGGTGTGTTCTTCATCCTCAGTGTGCTCGGCTATATGACTGTGCTTCTGAGCGGCGTTCTTATCGTCAACACCATCACAGCGTTGATGACACAACAGACCAGGCAGATCGGCATCATGAAAGCCGTGGGCGGCAGCAATGCCCAGGTATTTATCATGTATTTGGTACTGATCCTGGGTTTTGGCGTGGCAGCGTTGCTGATTGGCATTCCGCTTGCCAACCTGGCGGCGAAAGCCAATGGTGGAGGTATGGCAGCCTGGTTGAATTTCAACACATTGCCATACAAGAGTTATCCATCCACCGTGATACAGCAGATGATCGTGGCATTGGTCGTACCACTGATTGCGGCAATTGTCCCTGTATGGAACAGCGTGCGCATCACCGTCCGTGAAGCGCTCAGTGACTACGGCATCGGCGGAAATACCAACCCGAACGTCAAACCGGTCAGCAAGGCCGCCTTGTGGATTCCCCGCCCGATGCGTCTATCCTTGCGAAACGCTTTCCGCCGCAAAGCACGCCTGACACTGACGCTTTTTACCCTGGTATTGGCAGGAGCCATTTTTATCGGTGTGTATAACCTGTGGGCTTCGTTTGACAAAGTGATGCGCGATATTCAGGGCTACTTCATGGCAGATATCAACCTGTCCTTTGGGCGTTACTACCGTTTTGATGAAGTATCAAAGTTGACAGAACAAATACCCGGCGTTTCGAGCGTGGAAGGCTGGACGGAATATTCCGGCACGCTGGTCATGGACGAAAAAGAGGAGGGCACGCAGATCATGCTGGTAGCGCCTCCTTCGACCTCCACCTTAATCGATCCTATTATCACGGCTGGTCGCTGGCTGACGGCGGGTGACGAGAACGCCATCGTCATTGGTAATCACCTGTTAGCCATCTTCCCTGATCTGAAGATCGGCGACTGGCTTACGATCAAGATCGATGGCAAAGAAACGAAATGGCGCATCGTCGGCTTTTACTCGATCACTGGGAACGTTAGCCCGCCGTTGTTATATGTCAATTACGAATATTTGAGTCGAGTTGTAGGCGCGCCCGGGCAGGTCTATTCCCTGCGTGTGCTGACCGAACAACACGATGCCACGACCCAAAGAAAGGTGAACGACCAACTGCGCACGCTGCTTGAATTGAAAGGCATCCAGCTCGGTTCTTCACAACTCGGTGAGGATTTCATCCAAAGTCAGAAGTCGCAGACCGATATCCTCGTCTACTTCATGCTGGTGATGGCGACCTTGATCGCCATTGTGGGTGGTTTGGGATTGATGGGTACCATGGGCATCAACGTGCTCGAACGCACGCGCGAGATCGGTGTCATGCGGGCAGTGGGCGCCTCGAACAGAGATATTCAAGGGATCGTCATCGTGGAAGGCATGGTGATCGGCTTATTGAGTTGGGTCGTGAGCATCGTCCTGTCGATCCCCATCACGAACATCCTTTGTTATGGCGTGGGTGTTTCGATCATGACATCCCCCATGCCTGCCGTTTACGGAGCAAGCGGCATCATCGCCTGGTTGATCTTTATCCTCTTCCTGGCTGCCATATCGAGTGCGATCCCAGCCAGAAGGGCATCGCGGCTGACAGTGAAAGATACACTGGCGTACGAATAATATATTTTCATGCGGAAGACAAGAAGAGCAACCTGCTATCAGGCTGCTCTTCTTGTTTTATACGGGCGGACGCATGAGGGCAGAGACGCTAGATAGAACGGAATCAGGCTCAGGCTTGGAACGAAGCGATGCTTTTCATCCCAATAACAGTCTACCGGAGTCTCGGTGCGATATAATGAGCAAAATCTCTCCTATTCCAGGGAACCGGAATGCAATACCGCTTTACACCCAACATGCTCCCTCTTGTCGCCGCTGCTGCACTTTCTGGCGCGCTCGCTTGGTATACCTGGCGAAACCGCAGAACGGCTGGAGCGATTTCCCTTTCCCTGTTGTTGTTCATTCTATTTGAATGGAATGTGAGCTACATCATCCATCTGGCAGCGACTGAACTCACGCTAAAGGTGTTTTGGCTGAATATATCGTTCATCGGGGTGGTAGCAACACCCGTGGCATGGATGACCTTTGCCTTCGAATATACCGGGCGAAAGGTGTGGATCAACGCCCGCCGTCTGGCATTGCTCTCGATCATTCCGCTTACCACTATCATCATTATCTTCACTGATAAGTGGCATTATCTGTTCCGCACATCGGAAACACTTGCATCCGAAGGCGGCTTTCTGTTGCTCAATACCATCAACGGCTCCTGGTTCTGGGTACATGCTGCTTATACCTACACATTGATCATGATCGGACTCTTCCTGATCGTGCGGGCATTATTGCGCTGGCCCGCACAGTATCGCGGACAGATGATCTGGATCTTACTGGCTACCCTGACGCCGTTGATCGCTAACGTGATCACTGTATTCAAGCTATTGCCTATCATCATTGACTTGACACCCTTTGCCTTCACCGTTACTGGACTCGGGATGGCATATGCGCTCTTCCGCCATCGATTGCTGGATATTGCTCCTCTGGCACGTGACCTGGTCATTGATGGCATGAAGGATGGCATGATCGTGCTAGATGCCAATCGTCGCGTTGTGGACATCAACCCAACGGCGCAGTCTATTCTTGGCATTTCGGAGGAAAAGCAATTCATCGGCAAGCCAGTGGCAGCCGTACTTAACCAGTGGCCCGCCTTGATCGAGCGCTACCGTGATGTTACAGACGCTGAAGACGAGATCATACTGGGTGAAGGCGATTTACGCCGCTGGTATGAATTGCACTTTTCCACATTACGAGATGAGAATCAACTAGTTACCGGACGAGTGGTGACCGTTCATGATATCAGCCGTCGCAAGCAAGCAGAAAGCCTGGTGCAGGAAAGCGAAGCGCGTTTTCGCCAGATCGTGGAAAATGCCAGCGATCTGATCTATCGCTTCGACGCTACAGGTCACGTGACGTATGCAAATCCTTCCACATTACATCTGCTGGGGTTTGACAGAGAAGAAGATTTGCTGGGCAAATACTTCCTTGACCTAACCCTGCCTGAATATCGGAACAAGCTCAAACAATTTTATTTTCATCAATATCTTAGTAAGACCAAGACGACTTATCATGAATTCCCCACCCTGACCGCGGATGGGCGTGAATTATGGTTCGGTCAAAATGTGCAGTTGATCTTTGTCGGTGATGCAATCGTCGGTTTCCAAGCGCTCGCACGCGATATCACCGCCATCAAACAGACACAGGAAGCTCTACGCATTGCGCGTGATCAGGCACTGGAAGCCAGCCGCGCCAAGAGTTCAGCTCCTCTCCAGGGTCAGCCATGAACTCCGCACTCCCTTGGGAGGCATTCTTGGATATGCTGAGTTACTGCGTGACAACATCTTTGGCGATCTGAACGAAAAACAAAAGAAGGCAGCCGTAGAGATCATCGAGAGCGCCAATCATCTGACAGCCATGGTCAATGAACTGCTGGATGAGGCACAGATCCGCGCTAATTCGACCATCCTTCAGGAAAAGCCCTTTTCACCCATCCAACTTGTGGAACAAGCCTCTGCTGGGTTGGGGATCCTCGCTCAGAATAAAGGTTTGAAATTCACAACCTCTGTCGAGAGCGGTCTGCCAGCGGAACTTTTCGGCGATGAGCGCCGCTTACGGCAGATTATCATTAACCTGGCTGGGAATGCCATCAAGTTCACAAAAGATGGCGAAGTCTGTGTGAAATTACTCTATCCTGCCGAAGACGCCTGGGCGATCCAGGTAACCGATACAGGCGTGGGCATCTCACAGGAATTGCGCGCGATCATCTTTGAGCCTTTCCGTCAGGTGAACAACTCGATCACGCGTGATAATCGCGGCATTGGGCTGGGGCTCTCCATCACGAAGCAATTGGTCGAGCTGATGAATGGCAGGATCATGTTGGAAAGTGAACTTGGTAAAGGCAGCATCTTTACAGTGATATTACCCATCAAAAAGGGCAATGCATAACGATGACGACAAATCATTCAGTATTGATCATTGAAGATGATCCCAAGCTCAATGAGATCATGTCGATCACGCTTCAATCTGATTTTGAGATCGAAAGCTGTATCGATGGCAAGCAAGGACTGCATCGTCTCAGCGAAACCACGCCAGATATTGTAGTATTGGACCTCAACCTGCCTGGCGCCTCTGGCAGGGAGATCCTGACCAACATCCGCACCAATGAACGCCTTGCCAAAACACGCGTCATTCTGACCACCGCCGATGAACGGCAGGCGGAACTGATGACCGATGAAGTGGATATCGTGCTTTTAAAACCAGTCAGCCCTGTACAACTCCGGGAGCTGGCATTACGTTTAAGTTCCATGTGAGTATTATGTCTTTCATAACCGAATTCGAAAACAAACTCCCCAAAACCCTCCGCAAGAAATTTAACAGCCTCGATACGCCCTTTGCCATCCAAAATTATTTGGATAGCATCACCTACAAAGGCGAGGAGCGCGACCGGTCGCCGCTCAATGTGATGCTGGATAATCAGGGGCACTGCCTCGATGGCGGATTCTTAGCCGCGCTCTGCCTCTGGAAGATCGGATTCAAACCGCTTCTTCTCGACATCGTGCCTGATCCCGGTGTGGATGACGATCACGTGCTGGCGCTCTATCAGATCGAAGGGCGCTGGGGCGCGCTTGCCAAAACCAATTATGTCTTTCTCGGTTTCCGCGAGCCGGTCTACAAAAACTTCCGGGAACTGGTGATGACTTATTTCGAGCATTATGTCAGCATCCATCACCAAAAAGTGCTGACCGGCTATCTGCGTCCGTTCGATGCTTCTCGCTACACTCACCTTAATTGGGCGTGGGATGAAACTGGGGCGAATACTGTCTATCACAAGCATTTCTATGGAAGAAAGCCCGTTCCGCTTATCACGAAAAGTATGGGGAAACGTCTCAGCCCGGTGGTAGACCGGGTATATGAGGCAGAGACCTTGCACACGAATTTAGCGGAATTGTTTGGGAATTGGAATTACTAATCTTTATTAAAGATGTCGTTGCGAGCGTAGCGAAGCAATCTCCCGTTAAAGGGGCGTTGCCTGCCAAAAAGAATTAACCGTTTAAGTGAAGATTGCTTCGTCGGAAAAAGCATCCTCCTCGCAACGACATGTAGGCTTTGTGGTTAATCGACTTTTACAATCGTTTCTTTTGTTTCGATCACTTCCGCTTGCAATTTCCCTGCCGAGAGTTCACGCAATTCATTTTGAAATTCATCAAAGGATGCGACAGGGATCTGCAGCGTCATCGTAATATCGCCGGCATAATCTTCTCCCACTACTTCCCCATTATGATGAGCCGTCACCAAACGGACGCGCTCCAATAGATTATAAGGAATCGCCAGTAACGCTTCATGCACCGGGAGATGCTTCCCGCGTCCTACGGCATTGACCACCATTTGTGCGGATTTGGTGTATGCCTTCACCAATCCACCGGTACCGAGCAGGGTTCCGCCAAAATAACGGGTGATCACCACAGCCACATCTCCAAGTCCGCTGCCGCGTAGGACAGCAAGCGCGGGTTTACCGGCAGTCCCGGCAGGTTCCCCGTCATCGGAGCAGAAATCTGTGACAGTATTTCCGCCGCCGATGATATAGGCTGGAACGTTGTGAGTAGCATCAGCGAATTCTTGACGGATGCGAGCCAGGAAAGCGCGAGCGGCTTCGATAGTGGGAACAGGCTCAAGCGTAGCAATGAAACGGGAGTTGACCACGATGTGTTCTCGTCGGATAGAGGTAAGCGGAACGAAGTAATCCTTTTTCACATCCCTGATTGTATCTGATTAGAGGGAAAATCCCAGATGAAAACAGCATTTTAGTTGGTCCCGTTTAGCCTGCCCCCCTCAGGCTGGATGGGACCAATTGTTTTCAAACCGTTTTATCGCTTGTCTCATAAATAAGTAAACTTTTCATTGAAACTGATGAAGGAAAACCGAAGTTTTTGTTTACCAAATTAGGCGATACTCTGTAATTTGTGCTTTCATTTTCATTTAGAAGTTGCTATAATGATTTTGGATGGTCAGGGTTGATATAGCATACATTGCAGCAAACATCCTTTCATCTAATTGTGTCCCATCGGGGGAAGCCGGCATGTTGCACGAGTTGCTTTTAGAAGTGTTGCCATATTGCAACAACCCCGCTCCCAACTGAAACAAGGTTTGTGACAAAATTGCGGAATATGGCATCAGCTGTGGGTAAAAATCATAAATTCAATGACTGGCTGATCAAAGAAATGAACAAGCGAGGTTGGTCGCAATCGGACCTGGCTCGTTCCTCAGAACTCAACCGGGCAGTGATCAACAAACTTCTCAACGGGCAAACCTTACCACGCCCGTCTACCCTCGAGTCGATTGCGAGGGCGTTTAAGGTGCCAATTGAACAAGTCTATCGGATGGCGGGTCTGCTGCCTGAAATTCCTGAAAGTGAAAGTTACCTGGAAGAAATAATCCATCATATTCGGCAAATCCAGGACCCTCAACGTAGAGCTACGCTGCTCCTACTGATCAAAGCACTTTATTCAGAGGAAGAGCAGGAACGGAAACGAAAATAGCCAGGCTACTAACACAGTGAAAATCCCTGTCGGAATGACAGGGATTTTTTATTATCACAGAGCAAAAAAAGAACCGACTGCGTTAAGCAGTATAACTAGGATATCTATGAAAAAATCTTTCGAGATCGAAACAGCTCTCAAACGGATCGAAAAAGCAGTTCAACCGTTTCCGAAAGCAGCCATGTTCGAACTAGCAGAGCAGGGATTTGGCTCGCCATTCGAACAGCTGGTGGCATGTATCATTTCGATTCGCACGTATGATGAGGTCTCTTTGCCTACGGCGCGTCGGCTTCTGGAGCATGCGCGGACTCCGGAGCAAATGAGTCGTCTCACCCCCAAGCAGATCGACTCATTCATTGGCACCAGCACCTTCCACGAGCGCAAAGCGGAACAGATACACACCATAGCCCAGCGCATTGTGGATGAACTCGATGGAAACTTACCGTGTGATCGGGATGTATTACTCTCGTTTCCCGGCGTTGGACCGAAGTGCGCCAACCTGGTGCTAGGAATTGCCTGCGAACAACCGTTCATCAGCGTGGACATTCACGTTCATCGCGTGACGAATCGCTGGGGCTACGTCAAGGCAGCCACGCCTGAAAAGTCACTTCTCGCGCTCGAAGGCAAGCTCCCACAAAAGCATTGGATCGATATCAATCGTCTGCTCGTACCGTTTGGGAAGCATATTTGTACCGGGACTGCGCCAAAGTGTTCCACCTGTCCCGTGCTGGAGATGTGCCAACAGGCGGGAGTGAAACAGCACAGGTAACCCCCTCCGCCTTCGGCACCTACCGCTCCGCTACGCTTCGGGTACGATGTCCCCCAAATGCGGCGATAATACTGTCGAATTTGGGGGAGGTTGGGTTAAATCCACTTTAGGAAACCAGCGAAGACGATCAGAGCAAGGATATCAACCGCCCATAAAGAGCCAACCACTTTGATCTTCCGTTTCATTTCTTTCATGTCGAAGACCCAGAAGGCGAAGAGGAAGAACCATAAATAGCCGAATAAGAAGATCAGGATCGGCGTGCCGCGATTCCACCAGGAATAATCCCAGGTCAGCGCATTGGCAGAGTTGAGCAGGTACTCGACAAAAACCGAGAATGCCGCACCGCCAAGCGCTACCGCCCAGCGATTGGGAATGCCCAGATATTTGAAATTCTTATCGGGGTGCAGCATCTTGCTCCAAATAAGCCCTGCCACGGCGAACATGAACATGGTCTCGATATTCAATCCGACCAGGATGAGAAACGCTGATGGTCCCGGTTCCGCCCAGATCGGAGCGTAGCCCGTTCCGCGTAGCACCAGGCTGTTGATGATCTCATTCAACCAGTCCGCGCCCCAGAAGGCGAGACCGGCAAGGACAAGGTTCCAATTCTTCTTTTCGGTTTCGACCGTGTAGACATAGAAGACAAACGCCAATAAGGGGATCACATACCACTGAAAATTACTCCCATCCCGTAATCGCGATAATGCTTGTAATGCAAAATCTGACATGGTTCCCTCCGCATGTGATGATGTGTGAGGCTATTGTACTCCTATCATCTTTCTCTCCTGCACAGAGATGCTCTCGAAAAGCTGCGATACAATCAACTCATGCATCCATCCCCCCGATCCCGCAAGGTTGCTCTGTGGATACTGCTGATGTTGTTCCTGGCAAGCTGTCTTGGCAATCCATTATCTATTTTGGTGCCAGCCACGCTCACGAGCACGCCATCGCTAACGCCTTCACTGACTGCCACGTGGACACCAATCCCGCCGACGCTCACTCCCACGCTAACTCCCACAATTACACCCACGCCCGAACCACTCGGCTGCCTAAAGCCACCCGATGACTACACACGCGTCGAAGTCAACGGCTGGACGATCAACGCACGCACGCTGGCGATGTTAGTCCATGCACAGGAACTCTACGGCGGCGAGTTGAACGTCACTGATTACGGTATCACCCAGGGAAGTTACCATGACAACGGCTCAGCGTCCTTCGGCACGCATCTGGGCGGCGGAGCGGTCGATCTATCCGTTATGCGCCAGGGTACATGGACGATATTATGGGACGATGTGGATCCGCTGCTCCATGCCCTGCGTGTGGCAGGTTTTGCAGCCTGGCTGCGCGAAGCCGATGAACTATATAATAATTCGGCTGTCCACATTCATGCCATCGCTATTGGAGATCAGGAACTTTCCCCCGAGGCACAGGATCAGCTCACCGGACCGGCAGGCTACTTCCGCGGATTCAACGGCTTACCCATTGATATGTACGGTGACCCCAAAGCGGACCGCTATGGAGGTCCGATCCTTTGCCAGTGGATGATCGATATGGGGTATCAGGATTTGAGGTAACGGTATAATACCAACCAAGGAGACATTATCATGCCGGGGCGCATCGAAAAGACCGTCTTCATCAGTTACCGCCGCACAAACTTGCCGTGGGCACTGGCAATATTTCAGAACCTGAAGAATGAGGGTTATGATGTATTCTTTGACTATCTCAGCATTCCAAGTGGAGATTTTGAAAACATCATTGTTGAAAATATCAAGGCACGCGCTCACTTCGTTGTGATATTCACTCCTTCTGCATTGGAAAGATGCAATGAGCCTGGGGATTGGTTAAGGCGTGAAATCGAAACGGCAATGGATGAAAAACGAAATATCATCCCTCTAATGTTAGAGAGTTTTGATTTTGGTAGTCCAACTACAACGAAGGCACTTACTGGCAAGCTTGAGAAACTCAAGAAATACAACGGTCTACGACTGCACTCAGAATATTTCTTTGAGGGTATGGACAGGCTTCGCAAACAGTATCTGAATGTTTCATTAGACACTATTATTCATCCTGTTTCAGAGGAAACAAAGCCTGTTATTGAAGAACATCAAGTTGCCGCAAGCGAAGCTGCGCCTGTTGAAAAAGAAGAACTCACCGCGCAGGAATGGTTTGAACGAGGAAATGTTTTTCTCGAAAACGAGAACACTAACGAAGCCATCCGTTGTTTTTCGAAAGCCATTGATCTCAGCCCTGATTTTTTCGAAGCATATTTTGGTCGCAGTGTAGTTCATGCAGTTAAGAATGATTGGGTAAATGCACAAAAAGACCTAGATAAATCTATTTACCTCACACCCAACGAAACAGCACTGTATTATTCTCGCGGTATCGTCCGCCATCAACTGAACGATCTCATAGGATCTCTAACAGATTACCAAAAATATCTCGACTTAGGCGGCGGAATAAGAAATGGTAATCAAAAAGAAGTAAAATCAATAATCAAGAAACTGAAGAGCAAGTTAACAAAGAAAAAACCTACAATAAAGAAACAGACAAAATAAAAAAGGAGTGGGCTTTGAAAGTCCACTCCTTTTCCTTTTAGTAACGTCCCCTCTGCACCCTCACATCCGGATTCGCCAACTCATCTTCCCTCGCTGGGAACACCTGTACCGCGCACGCCTTGAACTCAGGGATCTTTGCCTGCGGGTCGAGCGCGTCGTTCGTCAGGATGTTCGCGGCGGCTTCGGCGAAGTGCCAGGGGATGAAGACCACGCCCACGGTCGTCTTCTCGGTGACGGTGGCACGCAGGACGATCTCGCCGCGGCGCGAGGTCACACGCACGGGCATGTTGTTGGTGATGCCGTGCATCTCCGCGTCGGCGGGGTGCATTTCGACTCGCGCTTCGGGGTACGCCTCATTCAGCGACGAGTTGCGCGTCATCGTACCGCCGTGCCAGTGTTCGAGCAGGCGTCCCGTCGTCAGGATGAATGGGTACTCGTCGTCGGCTTGCTCCATCACGGGCACATAATCGAGCACATGAAATTTTCCGCGCCCGCTGGGGAAGGTCTCGGTGAACAGCGTCGGCGTGCCGGGATGATCCATGCTCGGCACGGGATAGATCAGCCCAACCTTGTCAATGCGTTCATACGTCACACCGGCATAATCGGGATTGACGGACGCCATCTCGCGCAGGATCTCCTCCGGTGAGGAGTAATCCCATTTGGATGTGGAGCCACGGTTCAATCTACGCTCGAGCCTGATCGCCAAATCGCAGAGGATCTGCCAATCGGGGCGGGACAAGCCTCGGGGCGCTTGAGCCGTCCGCACGCGTTGGACACGTCTATCCGTGTTGGTGAACGTTCCGTCCTTTTCGGCGAAGGGAGTCGCAGGCAGGAAGACATCCGCAAACGCACCGGATTCGTTGATGAACAGATCCTGCACGACGAGAAATTCCAGATGCTTCATGTGCTCGCGCGTCTCGTTGAGATTTGGCTCAGACATCATTGGGTTCTCGCCCATGATGTACAGCGCGCGAATGCCGCCCTCATGGGCATGACCGAGTATTTCGGTGGTGGTAAGACCCAGCTTACGTGAGAGTCCGCCCGGCTCGATGTTCCAGGTCTTCTCCCATTTGACGGCGTTGTCTTCATTGTCCACGCGCATGTAGCCGGGATAATGGAACGGCATCGCGCCCATATCGCTGGCACCCTGCACGTTGTTCTGTCCGCGCAACGGATTCAGCCCCGTGCCCTCACGCCCAACGTGACCAGTGAGGAACGCCAGATGGATGAGCGCCATCGCGCTGGCGGTTCCATGCGAAAGCTGGGAGATGCCCATGCCCCAGTAGATCGCGCCGTTCCTGGCATTGGCATACATACGCGCCGCTTTACGAATATCCTCCGCCGGAACGCCTGATAATTCTTCGGCATATTCCGGTGTGAACTTCTCCAGCGACTCAACAAAATCTTGAAAACCTTCCGTGCGATTGGCAACAAACTCGTTGTTGACCAATCCCTCGTTGACGATGACATGCGCCATGGCACTGAAGACCGGCACGTTCGTGCCCGGCTTGAGCGGCAGCCACATCTCGGCAAAGTCCACCAGGTCGATGCGACGTGGATCGATGACGATCATCTTTGCGCCGTGCTTCTGCACCGCTTCCTTCATCTGCAAAGCAATGATGGGATGGTTCTCACCCGTGTTGGAACCTGTGACGATGAATACATCGTTCATGATGACCTGTGAGGCGGTATTGCTCATCGCGGAGGAGCCAATCGCTTTTTGCAGAGCTACCACTGAACCAGCGTGACACAGACGCGTGCAGTGATCCACATTATTTGTTCTGAACAAGGCACGGAATATTTTCTGCAACAGATAATTATCTTCATTCGTTGCTTTGGCACAACAATACACGGACATCGCATCCGAGCCGTCACGTTGGTAGATTTCAACCAGTTTATCCACGGTGATATTGAGAGCTGTATCCCAATCTGTCTCCACCCAGTCCCAGTCATTGGAGATTTGGGAATCGGGAATCGGTTTGCCATCCTTGCTGATGGCAAAGACCTGCTCACGCCCTTCCGGTTTGGGTCTGCCTTCGAGCAAATATCGCCGCACCAGCGGAGTGGTCACTCGTTTGGGGTGGTAGATAAAGTCGTAGCCGAAGCGTCCCTTCACGCACAAGTTGCCATGATTAACAGGTGAATCAAACGGCGATGTCACTTTGTAAATAAAGTCATCTTTGACATGCAACTCTAAATTACATCCCACCCCGCAATAGGGACAGGTGGTGGTGACCACTTTGTCTTCGACAATCCGCTTGGGATTGAGTTTTACTTCAGCAACCATAACGAACCTCCAAAAGCGTCAAACGTCGAAAGTCCAAAGTCAGGACGTTTGACCTTCGACATTTGACTTTCGACGTTTCCGTCCCGTATTCATCACACTGATCTCTTCCGCACTGACGCCATTCTCCAGCAAATACTGTCGTTTCGGTTTCAAGGCGCCGGTGGGACAAACTCCCACGCACTGACCGCACAACACACACGTTGTGGCAGGAATGGCTCTATCGAAAAATGTGCCGATCTGTGTTTCAAATCCACGACCTTCGAAGTTGATGGCGTAGGTGTATTGGGCGTCATCCGCACAGACTTGCACACAGCGCCAACATAATAGACATTTCGAATAGTCTCGCACATACATCGGATTGTCGTCTTTGACTTCCGATTCGCGCCGCTCGGCACCGGGGAAGCGTTCTGCGCTGGCGCTATAGTCGTCCATCATGGTCAGGATCTCCGGCGCATCGGACAAGTCCATGGTAGAGGCGAGCATCTCCAGGATCGTCTTTCGAGCCCGGACAACTCTCTCGCTGCGCGTCTGCACCTTCATATTCGCCGCGGCTTTGACAATGCACGACGGCTGGAGTAAACGCATCCCTTCTACTTCAACAACGCACATGCGACACAGTCCGTTTGCTGTGGTCGCTTCGTGGAAACAGATGGTCGGAATATCGATCCCATTCTCACGAGCAACGTCTAATAATGTGTTCCCATCTTCCGTAACAACATCTTGATTATTGATCGTTAGTTTTATATCCATGAGCACTCCGTTTGAAGATTGCAAGTTGACAAGTTAACAGGTTGGTAACCTTCAACATTCAAACCTTCGAACCTTCAAACAATTCCGGCCACAACTTGATCGCCGACAACACCGCACTCGCCGCCGTCTGACCCAGCCCACAAAAACTCGCGTCCGTCATTGTCCAGCCGACATCCTGCAGGCGGAGCATGTCATCGGGCAGGGTTTCGCCGTGGGCAACGCGATCTAGGATCTCTTTTTGTCGCTGCGTACCCATCTGACAGGGATAGCACTTGCCGCACGATTCGTGCGCAAAGAAATGACCAAGGCTTCGAAACACCTTACGCATATCACGTGTCTCGTCAAAGACCATCACCACGCCCGAGCCCAGCGGAAGCCCAGCCGCACGCAGGTCTTCGAATGTCATTTTCACATCCAAATGCACTGAGGTAGCGAAAGCACCCGCTGCACCACCAAACAACACAGATTGCAATTGCTTTCCGTTTGTTACGCCACCAGCCATCTCTAGCAGTTCACGCAGCGTTACGCCAAACGGAACTTCATACAAGCCAGGTTTAGCAACATCACCAGAAACACAGAACAGCTTCGGACCGGGAGATTTCTCCGTGCCGATCTTTCGATATTCGGCAGCACCCATGGTAAGGATCAACGGCACATTGCACAGGGACTCAACATTGTTGATGACCGTCGGTTTGCCAAAGACACCAAAGGTCGTCGGAAAAGGCGGCTTCACGCGAGGGAAGCCGCGCTTTCCCTCGATCGATTCAAACAGCGCGGTCTCCTCGCCACAAATGTAAGCGCCAGCGCCGACGCGAATTTCAATATCAAAATCTTTTCCCAGATATCCCGCTTCTCGCGCTTCATTCAAAGCGTTTTCCAGCACAGGGATGATGTACGGATATTCACCGCGAATGTAGAGATAGCCTTTGGTCGCTCCAATGGCATACGCCGCGATACACATCCCTTCAATGGTGCGGTGCGGATCATCCAGCAGCAGAATGCGATCCTTGAATGTGCCCGGTTCGGACTCGTCCGCGTTGCAGATGATGTACTTCTGATCGGCTTGAGCGTTCGCGGCGCCTTCCCATTTGATGCCGGTGGGGAAAGCCGCACCGCCGCGTCCGACGAGACCAGAGGCTTTGACCTCCGCGATGACGTCTGCGGGCTGCAGGGATTGGGCTTTCTTCAATGCGGCGTATTCACCATACTGCGCAATGGATGTCGTTCCGTTCCCGCAGTTGGCGGTCAATAAACGAATTGAGCCGTACACCAATGACGGTGGACGACCCAATTCGTAGGAATCATTTTTGAGATCAATGTTTGTCTCAGCATCATTCGCGACCAACGCCGCCGGAGCATGTTCACACAGCCCAAGGCATGGACTCGCCTCAATGGTCAGAGACAGATCCGGCTTCGTCTGACCCGGCTCTAATCCATGATGAGCGCAGAGGTGATGCAGGATCCCATCCCCGCCTTTGAGTGCACACGCCACATCCGTACAGACACGGATGACACGTTTGCTGGTCGGTTCGTTGTAGAAGAGCGAGTAGAACTCGATCACGCCGTGCACGTCCGCCAACGGCACGCGCAGTGTTTTGGCGATCTCCTCCGCCACCGGCTCGGAGACCCAGCCATAAACGGACTGAGCCGCGTGCAAGGCTGGCAGCAGCCCTGAGCGACCCAGCGGAATATAGGTTTCGATTGCTTTTTGTAGAGAAGAAAGATTGGCTTCGTCCATTTACACTCCGAAAGGAGAATAGTAAAAAGCAAATATTGAATGCGAAATTTAGATGTTGAGATTGGCGGTTGGCAAATAGCGCGGCTGTCGGCGATACTGTGTCGCCTGCTCGAAGGCGTAGGCAAATTTGATCAGGTTCGCTTCCTGCCATGCGGTCGAGAAGAACGAGATGCCCACAGGCAGACCAAACACATATCCTGCCGGGACAGTGATGTGCGGATATCCCGCCACGGCAGCAGGCGACGTGCTTTCCATATCCCAGTTGGTCGCGTCGCCGTTGGCAAGATCGATCACCCACGAAGGTCCGCCGGATGGGACGATGATCGCGTCGAGTTTGTACTTACGCATCGCGCCATCAATACCTTCTTTGCGGGTCAAACGCAAATTCTTCGCCAGTGCGTCTTTATATTTCTTGTCGCTCAATGAACCTTTTTCAAGAGCGATGGTCATGTGATCTTGCCCGAAATAAGGCATAACACGGTCAATGTTCTCTTCATTGAACTTGACCACATCTTCCATAGAATGAACACGCACGTTTCCATCCAATGATTTGAGATACTTGTTCAAGTCCGCTTTGAATTCGTAATGCAGCACTTCGCGTTCGGTCAGCGTGAACTTATCGAAGTTCTTCACTTCCACCGGATCTATGATGATCGCGCCAAGTTTCTTCATCACTTCGATACAGTGATCGTAGATCTTGAGAATGCGTGGATTGGTTCCCGCCATATTGCGGGCGACGCCAATACGCGCACCGTTGAGTCCATCCAGATCAAGAAACTTGGCGTAATTGGACAACGCCCGCTTCTTACTGGACTTTGTAGCTGGATCCTTTTCATCAACTCCCGTCAGCGCCCCGAGCAGGATCGCCGCATCCGCCACTGTCCGCGCCATGGGACCGGCTGTATCCTGACTGTGTGCGATCGGAATGATCCCGCTGCGAGAGGCAAGTCCCAGCGTAGGCTTGATGCCGACAATGCCGTTCGTCTGCGAAGGGCAAATGATCGAACCGTCGGTTTCTGTCCCGATCGCCGCGACACATAAATTCGCGGCGACGAGCTGCCCCAGATCCCGAAGAAGAACCGCACGCGGAGCGATCCAAAGCGTACGGATTGCGGGTCAAACCGCCGCGTGAAGACCATCCGCTCACCGAATGTTTCCCGCGGAAATTCGCCCACTCGCTCAAATTGGTCTTGCCCAAAATGACCGCGCCCGCCTTGCGCAACTGCTTCACGATGAAAGCATCTTTGGCAGCAATGTTCCCTTCAAGAGCCAACGACCCCGCCGTGGTCTGCATCTTGTCGTGCGTATCAATATTGTCTTTGATCAAAATGGGAATGCCATGCAACGCGCCGCGCACCTTCCCCGCTTTGCGTTCCTGATCCAAACCATCAGCGATCTCCAACGCATCCGGATTCAACTCAATGATCGAATTGATATACGGTCCGCTCTTATCCACGGCGGCAATGCGTTGCAGGTACAACTCCGCGATCTGGCGCACAGTCAGCTCGCCCAATTCCATTTTCTCTTGCAGGTCAGCGATCGTCCACTCCGGCAGGATCATCCCATTTGCTCCATAGAAAAATTTATACGGCGATTAACGTCCGCCGCCTGTAATGTAATGCTCCAACTGTGAGATCATGAACTTCTGTACGTCCACCACTTCCTTGAGCACATCGCGTACCGAAACCAGTCCGAGCATCTTGCCATTCTCGAACACTGGCAGGTGACGGATATTCTTATCGATCATCAACGCCATACATTCTTCCAAAGGCTGAGTGACTTCGATATAGATCACCTTGCTGGTCATGATCTCGCTGACTTTGGTGTTTTTCGCGGTTTTGCCTTCCAGATCCACCTTGCGCACACAGTCGCGCTCCGAAAGGATTCCCGCCACAGTATCCCCCTCCATCACCAGAACCGCCCCCACATTCTCCCTTGCCATCAACTCCAACGCTTCAAAAACGGATGCATCGGGTGCGAGCGAATACAATTCGCGCCCTTTATGACGGATCATATCTCTAACAGTAGACATGCCAGTATCTCCTTTGGCGAAAGATTGCCCAAAGTATAAACTCAAATTCCCAGCCTGACAAGAAAACTGCATCCCTCTTTAGGATTTTCGGATAGATTCGCAACTCCTGGACGAACTGCCGCCTCGACCTAAGCCGGAAATTGACCCCGTTTTCGAGCGTTTTCTCCCCGTATTTTAAATCTGCAACCCATTTCCCCAGATTTCAGCTATTTCTCCCTGCTGTTCCGCGTTCCAATCACCACTTTCTTCCCCTTAAACTCAATAAACTGGCTACACGCCAGATATTTATAATCTTTGGCTAATAGTCTAAATCTCTTCCTCCTAATACTTCAGTTTGGCTACGCGCTAAAAGATATTCTGCTTGATATTCCACCACTCGCAGATCTCAAGGATCTGCTCCCGGCTGAGACCTTCACTTTTCCCCCGCCGGTCAAGTTCAGGTGCTCATAGTGAGCCGCCGTCTCTGCGTATTCGATAATATCCAATGCATGGATGACCGAATTCTCCGCCCGTGCCATAAGTCCGTGCCGCGCCCAAATGATGATGCGATGCTCGCGCATGGACAGTTTCGTCTCCACCACCAACTGCGCCGATCCCGGTAAAAGGAACGGTAAAACTCCGATCCCCTCCGGCATGTTCAAAATCGTTTCCGGCTGCCAACGAAGGAGATGACGGTTGAGATATTTCTCATCCAGATATTCTTTGAGGTGACTGAGATACGTGATGTGGACAGGTTGTCCATGCAAAACCGTGTGTAGCACCGTTTCATCTGAATGCATGTGATCCGCATGGATAGCCAGATGTGAGTTGAACTCACTGGTCACGCGCTTGAAATGTCGCTGCGGAGAGGTGAACATCCTTCCCATCTTTCCGCCGGGCTCAACGACCACACACGCGAGATTCGCCAACGGAGCATCCCCGATCTCACGCAGACGGCACCCCGAACCGGAGACGACCAGCATCATCCCAGCCAGGTCCGGCACTGTAACCGGTAGATCCATCCACTGCATTTGCGGGAACAAATCGCTCACATCCAACGGTGTGCGTACACAAATGGAAATATTTCCTGCCGCCCCCTCCGCCCCTCCAATATTAGCAAGCCGCTCACCGACCTGTCCCATTTGAGAGATGATTTCTTCGAGATTCAACGAAGTCAATTCTGCCATATACGCCGGTGATTATATCAAGAGGCAGAAAACTTCATTTGTGACGCTTCTCCAACTCGGCAATCACCTGAGCAGGAGTCAATCCGCGTGCGGCAAGCAAGACGAGCGTGTGGTACGTCAAATCCGCTACTTCTTCGATCAGACGCTGATCATCCTGCGCCAGCGCCGCCACGACAACTTCTGTCCCTTCTTCACCGACTTTCTGCGCGATCTTGGGCAAACCATTCTTGAAAAGACTGGTGGTATACGATTTTTCACTCGGATTATTTTTTCGATCTTGAATTACATCAAACAACCATTGCACGCTCATAATATCTCCTGTTTGCAAGTTACAGGTTGAAAGATTGGAACGTTCAAACCTGCCAACCTTCCAACTTTCTAACCGATTACTCGATAAAAACAAGTTCGTTCCCCAGTATGACACGCCGGTCCTGCGGGATTGACCGATACTAATAATGTATCCTCATCACAATCCACGCGGATATCTACCACGCACTGCACATTACCTGATGTTGCCCCTTTATGCCACAACTCTTGGCGACTCCGAGACCAAAACACCGTCTCGCCTTTTTCGATCGTCATCCGCAGCAACTCGGCATTCATATACGCCATCATCAACACTTCTTTCGTTGTCGCATCCTGCACAATCGCAGGGACAAGTCCATTGGCATCATATTTAATTTCAGACAACAATTCCTCTTTCATCTTTCCTCTTTCATTTCATAATCTCACCGGCACCCCACTCGCCTGCAATTCCTTCTTCAATTCCGGAATTCTCAACTTTCCATCATGGAACAGCGACGCCGCCAACGCTGCATCCGCGTTGCCTTTGGTAAGCACCTCTGCAAAGTGGAATGGTATCCCTGCCCCGCCGGAAGCGATGACCGGCACCGAGACCATATCCGAGATGATGCGTGTCAACTCGATATCGTAGCCTGCCAGTGTGCCATCCGCATCCATGCTGGTGAGCAAAATCTCACCTGCGCCCAACTCCACGCCGCGGGATGCCCACTCGACGGCGTCAATGCTAGTCGGCGTCCGCCCGCCTGCGACATAGACTTCCCAACTCGAACCGTTCCGGCGTGCATCAATTGCCAGCACAATACACTGTGCGCCAAAGCGCGATGCGCCTTCGGATAACAACTCCGGTCGTTTCACCGCTGCCGAATTGACACTGACCTTGTCCGCGCCGGCGAGCAGTAAATTCCGCATATCGTCCACTTCACGGATTCCGCCGCCGACCGTCAACGGCATGAAGACCGTCTCCGCCACGCGACTAACCAATTCTAGCGTGGTCTTGCGTCCTTCGTGCGTGGCGGAGATGTCGAGAAAGACCAACTCGTCCGCGCCTTGTTCATCGTAGAGGCGCGCCTGCTCCACTGGGTCACCGGCATCGCGCAAGTTGACGAAGTTCACGCCTTTTACCACGCGCCCATCTTTGATATCGAGACATGGAATAATTCTTTTGGCTAACATAATTTCTCCAAGCGGTTTGAAGGTTGCAGGTTGGAAAGTTTGCAGGTTACGAGCATCAACTTTCCAACTTTCAAACCTTTAAACTTGTAACGCCTTTCCCAGATCAATCGTCCCATCATACAACGCGCGCCCAATGATGCAGCCTGCCAGCCCGGCATCTTTCGCGGCGATCACATCATCAATGGTATGCACGCCGCCCGAAGCGATGACATCCAGTCCGCTGCGTTCGGATAACTCACGCGTTGCGGGGATATTCAGTCCACTGCCCAAGCCGTCGCGGCTGACATCGGTAAAAATAACGGTACCAACTCCGGCGTCCCGAATTTGAAGCGCGAGGTCGATGGCGGAGACTCCGCTGTTGTCCTTCCATCCACGCGTGCGGACGAGTCCATCACGGGCATCGATCCCAACCGCAATTCGTTCTGCGCCGAAGCGTTTGACCGCATCCGCAACAAGTTCCGGTTGTTCGATGGCAATCGTTCCCAAAATTACGCGTGTCACTCCCAACGATAATGCCGCATCAATGGCATCAAGCGAACGTATCCCGCCGCCGAATTGCACGCGTGCGCCACGTTTCAGAATCAACTCGAGTGCTACGCGATTGGCGCTCGTCGCTTTCACCGAACGCGCCATCGAGATTGACGACATGCAGCCAACTCGCGCCCATGCTCAACCAACGCTGCGCGGTCTTGGCAGGGTCATCACTGTACGACGTCATCCGCGCGGGGTCGCCTTCCTTCAAGCGCACCACCTTCCCAGCGCGCAAGTCAATGGCAGGGTATATCGTAAAGCTCATGACGCCTCCAGAAAATTTTTCAAGACTTGCAAGCCCACTGCCTGCACTCTTTTCCGGATGAAACTGCACGCCGAAAACATTTTGGTTGCGCACCGAACACGCATAGCGGATGCCATAATCCGTTTCAGCGATCACATCGGAAGATGTCTCCGCCTGACAATAAAACGAGTGATTGAAGTAGACATACGCCCCATCATCGATCTGACGAAAGAGCGACGCTTCTTTCTTGACCCGAAGCTGGTTCCACCCCGTGTGCGGAATCTTGACCGAGAGCAAATCGTCGAACCGTACAACCGAGCCTTTCAGCAAACCCAGTCCTTCGTGGTCGCCCATCTCTTCTCCAACTTCGAACAGGGCTTGCATCCCGACGCAAATTCCCAACATCGGCACACCGCGTTCGACGATCTTCTTCACTGCATCATCCAATCCGCGCGATTGCAGTCCTGACATAAAATCGCCAAATGAACCCACACCCGGCAAGACAACTCGTCCACCCGACAAAACCTTTTGCGGATCATCTGTCCGCGTGACATCCGCGCCAACCGCTTCCAACGCCTTCTGCACGGAGCGAAGATTTCCCGTGCCAGCGTCGATCAAAATAGTTTCTTTCATACATCTCCTTTTGGAGTCAAACAGCTTGCTGTTTGAAATCCAGCGGCAAGCCGCTGGACTCCATATTTACAATGTTCCTTTTGTAGATGGGATCATTCCGCCGCGTCTTGGGTCGAATTAACTCGCCGCATCCAACGCACGTGCCCATGCTTTGAAGAGAGCTTCTGCTTGATGATGGTCATCGCGACCATACAACACTCTCGCATGAAGATTACAACGCGAAGTTATAGCAAACAATTCAAAGAAATGCTGAAACAACGTGACCGGAATATTACCAACATACGACGTGTGCCATTCCGCTTGAAAGACTGTATACGGACGCCCCGACCAGTCGATTGCCACGTGAGCCAGAGTCTCATCCATGGGCGTGAAACAATCTCCCATGCGGACGATCCCTTTGCGGTCGCCGAGGGCTTTATCGAATGCCTGCCCCAATGCCAACGCCACATCTTCAACTGTGTGATGGACATCAATATGAAGATCACCCTTGGCTTGAATGGTCAAATCGAACAGTCCATGCACGGCAAGATGGGTCAGCATGTGGTCAAGAAAGCCAATTCCTGTAGAAATGTCATGCTTGCCTGTGCCATCTAAATCAAGTTTGATTTCGATCTGAGTTTCATTGGTTTGTCGTGATATTTCTGCGGTGCGCATATATTCTCCTCATTGGACTCCAACGTCTCCAGACGTTGGACGCCGAAGTCTGGAGACTTCGGACTCCGACTTCAACGCTTCGATCAATACATTCGTATCCTGTGGTCTGCCCACACTGATGCGGATATTGTCTCTCAAGCCGGGCTTGTTGAAATAGCGGATGAAAACTCCGTATTCCTGTGCAAGCTTGTTTTTCAATTCAGCAGCATCTTTACCGATGACTTGACATAAGATGAAATTGGAGCACGTTGGATATGGCTTCAGGTAAGAAATGCCTTGCAGAGCGGACATCAATCGTGTCCGTTCCTGTTTGAGCTTTTCCACCAGTATTTTCAACTCATCCACATTTGCCAACGCTGCTTGTGCCGCGACATTTGCTGCCACATTGACATTGTACGGCTGTTTCGATTTCCACAAGATCGGCATCAGCCATTTAGGGAATGCTCCATAGCCAATACGAAGCCCCGCCAATCCTGCCCATTTGCTGAAGGTGCGCAACACAACCAAGATTATCTCGTTCTGGCACTTCGCGGATACGGCTGAGGCTTGCTCCAAGGTTCTCACCCGAGAATTCAATATATGCTTCATCAAGAACAACCAGCAGAGGCAGAGATAATAATTCATTTAGAATGGTTGGAGGGATCAGCGATCCATCAGGATTATTCGGTGATGCAACAAATAACAACTTTGGATTGAATTCTTCTACTGCATTACGAATGGACTGCATATCGAGCGAGAAATCTGCTCTGCGCAGGACTTCGATACAGCGTGCAGCATTCAACTCCGCGTCGAAGGGATACATGCCAAATGTGGGCGGACAGGACAGGATGCACTCACTCGGTTCAAGGAAGACGCGCATGAGCAGGTCGAGCAACTCGTCCGCGCCGGAACCTGCCAGCACGTATTCTTCATCCACGCCCGGTGAATTGCGCCAACGACTTCCGCAGGGCGCGGCTTTCAGGATCAGGGTAGATATGCGGAAAATCCATCTCTGCCAGCGCCTTGCGGACAGCGGGCAGAATGCCATAGGGATTTTCATTGGCATCCAGTTTGACGATCTGCGAAGGTTCCCTTCCGATGCGAGCGGAGAGGACTTCGAATGGCTCAATCGGCGTGTAAGGAGGCAGCAATTCTAGGTGAGCGCGGATCTTCATTTTTTCAACTCCGCCAGCATCGCCGTGTAGCGCGGCGGTTCTTCTTCAAAGATGTACGTGACTGGGGAAACGATAATTCCGCTGCCGCCGACACTTCGTAATTCACCAATCGCTAAGCGGAAGTCGACTGCGCTGCACAACAACCGTGACAGAATACCAACCTTGATTGGATTCACGCGTAACGATGGGGCTGATCGTCGGTCCTTGCAAGCCGCCGACGGATGTCTGTGTGAACAGTTTGTTGGCGATGGCTTCGGGACTTTCTCCACGCATGTTGGCAATGACTAGGAGATTCTCCTTTGCCCGCATATGTGCTTCGATATATTCGAGCAGGCGACGCGCCATCTCCAGTGCGGCGGGATTTGTCTCTAATGATTTTCGATTGGCGATCAGGGCTGCTTGTGAAGATTGGATCAACCCATCGGGCAGAGCGCGCAGACGATTATCTTGAAGCGTCTGTCCCGAAGATACAAGATCGGAAATAATATCAGCATAACCGATGGTAGGAGCGGTTTCGAGAGTTCCTTCAGCGGAGATCGTCACATGCGGAATATCATACTTCCCAAGAAAGCGTTCGGTCAGCACAGGGAATTTGGTCGCCACGCGCAGCGGACGGTTGAGCGTAGCAGAATATTTCTTGAGTGATGGAATATCAGTCACATCTGCCCATGATTCGGGGACGGCTAATTTGAGCGCGCAGTGACCAAATCCAAGCGCATCGTGAAGGACGAGGATATCGCCGTTATCGCCGCGCTTTTCTTCGAGCACGTCGATGCCAGTGATGCCAAAGTCCACGCTGCCTTGACGGACACTGACGACGATATCGCCGGGGCGCTGGAAGATGATTCCCAGTTCAGGGATAGCGGGAACCACCGCCTGATACTGGCGCGGATTGAGTTTCTGCACCGAGAGTCCGCATTCGGCGAGGAAGTTCATCGAATCGTCCTGCAGGCGTCCTTTGGATGGGAGGGAGAGACGGATGTTGGTTGTGGTCATAGAGATTCCTTTTTGAATGTCATTCCTGAGCGATAGCGAAGGGTCTCGATTGATAGGCTCACCTGCACTTGCGTGCGGTACAAGTGTCGCTTCGCTCAGAATGACATTACCAGATAAGATAACAAAAAGCCCCGACGAAGGTCGGGGCTTGATGAGGTGACGTTCGGTTCCTGTTAGAGCGCAGGTACACGCACATAGACCTCCCGACCATGCGGGGGTTGAATGTGGTGATGATGATGCTTCTGAGCGAACAGGATGTTCATAATGGGCGGCAGTATATCAAGGACACCTGGTTTTGACAACCCTTTACTGTGGAATCAAAGAGCTTGCTCTTTGAAATTCCGCCAGCGAGCTGGTTGACTCCATATTAGCGTAGCAATCGAGTATTGATCTCCTGAACATCAGCAACATAGCGAGCGAGTTCGTCGCGGAGTTGTTCTACATCCGCTTCGTAGCGGAGGCGGCGGGCGAGGAAGGTGAACTCGTCGCTGCCGAAGGGAGGCATGGTCACATCTTTGGAATTGCCGCGCACCACGCGCAGGGAGTCGATCAGCCAGCGCAGGAAGGTATAGGCTTTGTGCAGGCGGGTGTAATCATCATCTGACAAGATGCCAGCATTATGCAGCGCGGACATGGCTTCGCGGAGGTTGGTCAAACGCAGAGAAGGATTCTGTGCGCCGTGGTTGATCTGCAATCCCTGAATGAGATATTCGATGTCGACCAGTCCGCCGCGGCTGAATTTGGCGTTGAAGGTGCCGCCTGTGACGAGATGCCGCACCTGACGTTCACGCATGGCGCGCATGGCAGTGACGTCGAAGGCTCCGCTTTCGTAGGCGTAGATATCGCGCAGTTGGCAGATCTCAGCGTTGAGTTTTTCATCCCCGGTGATCGGGCGGAGCTTGACCAGTGCTTGCCGTTCATATGCCCACGCCGCTCCATCAGGTGCGTAATAGGTTTTGAACGCACTCAAACGAGACCGCCATGCTGCCTGCTTTGCCATACGGACGGAGACGCAGGTCGATCTGGAAGATCCCTTCCTGCCGCGTTTGCCATGCACTGACAATGGAACGCACAAGCTGTTCATAATACTCGGCGGTTGTGATGGAATTCGCACCATTCGTTCTCCCGTCACCGGAATAGACAAACATCAGCTCAATATCGGAGGCAAAGCCCAGTTCACGCCCGCCGCATTTGCCGAGGGCAAGGAGAGACAAGCCGCACGGTTCACCATTTTCCAGCAGAGGCTCGCCATGTTTGGCACGCAACTCTGCTTCGCAGTGGTCAATGCAGCAGTGAGTGTGACTTCGGCTAGCTCGGTGAGTTCAACCGAAAAATCATCAAACTCCTTGGTCAAGCCGAGGATGTGACGCATGTCCACGCGGAAGAGTTCGCGGTCTTTGAAAGCGTTCAAGGCTGCACGCCAATCGGGATATGGAATCTCGCCAACTTTGTTTTCTTCCAAAGCATGTGCAAGTTCGGATTCAAGTGCTGACTTGGGTTTGGAACCAGCTAGCGCGCTTACATCAGTAACAACCGGGAAGAGATTGGCGTATTGCATACGCAGGAAATCTTCCCAGAGAAAATTGCTGACACCGAGCAGACGTGCTAGCGCGTTCAACACATCTGGTTTTTCGATGGAGGCGATCTCATCGTACCAATTGGGACGCTGGAAAAGTTGCGCAAGAAATTCGCGGAAGTGCAGCAACGCCGTGGATGGATTCGGTGAATGCGGCAACAAGATGTGTGAAGTGTTTGATAAGCAAAACAGCAGTGCGGAGTTCACGCTGCTTTTCGGGAGTCATGATCTTGTTGTTGCTCTCGTCCGTAACATGGAAAATATCCTGCGCACGCGAGCCGATGGATTGAACAATAAGCTGCGCAATGTAGGTGTGCGTCATCGCCAACGCGTTGGTGAATTCGTAGAGGAAGCCAAGCGTATCGGGTGTGTCGATGCGCAAAATGGTGTAGCGCTCATCGGCGTCGTTGTCGATCTCGATCTCGATCGGTAAAAGCGGATTGATCTTACCAGATGCACCTTTGAAGGTCTGCCCCACACGGACAGCCAGTTCGCCGCGTGCTTCACGTCGTTGACCGGTACGCATCATCAACAGGAGGTGATGAAGGTCTGCGGTGTACATCTGCCAGATGGCTTGGTCGGGTGGAGTCGGCAATATCGATTTGACGGTGAACACGTCCACGATCTTGCGGCGGGTATCAGGCTCGGAGGGAGAAGAAAGATTGCGGCGTGGAGGCAGGCGTCGGGTAGAGTTGAAGCGCCTGATCGTTGAACGGGATTCGGTCGAGGCTTCGGGTAGCGGTTCGTAGGTGAAGGCACTCCCGTCCACGATATTAAATCCAAGAACAAAAAAGAGACCGCAGATGATCGAGAGTTCGCCTGGGTAATCGTAACCGACCACGGTAACGCGCCACGTATTTTTGCTGATGGATTGTGCTTCGACGATGGCGGGCGTTTGCTCGTTGACCCCGCGCGCGAGATCGGCGTGATGCTGGATCTCATAGTCGGAAAATGATTCGACATAATCGGCACCGAGGCGGGCGATGTGCTGCGTGACCTGCGGTTGCGGTTCGTTGACCGGTTCATTACCGACACGCCGCAGATAAATCGCGCGGATGGCTTTGCGGTGCTCGTCGTAGCGATGGATGAGGGCGTCGGCGTTTTTGAAACCGAGACGATTGGCGAGAAGCGCGAGCGCGGCGGGATCGGACGGCATGGTGTAGGTCTGCTGGTAGTGCATGACCTGAATGTAGTGCTCGATGGTGCGCATCAACATGTAGCCGTCAGTGAGAATGCGCGTCTCTTCGTTGGTGAGCAGGCGGTGCTGCGAGAGCCGCGGCAGGACTTGCAGCGTGGCACGTCCGCGCAGGTCGGAGTATTGATTGCCGTGCGCAAGCTGCAAATATTGAACGACAAACTCCACATCGCGGATCGAACCTTCACCGAGTTTGACCTCCCCCCAGTCGCGTCCCTTTTGTTGGAGGACTTGCTCGGTGCGCTGCTTCATGGCGAAGACACTGGAGCGGACTTCCTCCGGCGCGTGCGCAAAGATAGTTGGTTCCGCTTGTGTGAGCAATTTCTCGCCGAGAGCAATATCGCCCGCCACGGGACGTGCTTTGAGCAGAGCCTGTTTTTCCCACAAACGCGCGTGTTGTTGAATGTATTGGATGTAGCCTTCGAGCGTGGTGACGAGGAAACCATCCCTGCCCCACGGACGGAGACGCATATCTACGCGGTAGAGGAATCCTTCGGGTATGACGCCGCCAAGATTGTCGATGAGGCGTTCACCGAGTTTGAGTTTATCTATGGGGTCGCGTGCGGCGACAAATAACAGGTCAATGTCGGAGCTGTAGTTGAGTTCCTCTGCGCCGTGCTTGCCCATCGCTATGACAACGAAACCTTCAGCGCTGATGCCGCTTTGCTGGCTGGCAAGATCGAGGCAGGCACGGACTAAACCATCGGCGAGATGAGAAAGTTGGCGCGTGACGGTTCGCAAATCATAGAGGGCAAGTAAGTCGCTGGCGCCGATGCGGAGGATTTCTCCGCGCTGATAACGGCGCAGGGCATTGAGCGTGTCACCTTCGGCTGCATTCTGGATCACCTGCCCGGCTTCAGTATGGATCTGCGCCGATTTCTTGCGCTGCGTAAGCGATTTTCGATTCACCAGCAAATGGACATTCTTCGGGTTTCGCAGAAGAATTTCGGTAAGGAATTGACTGCCCGAAAAGATGGTCACCAAACTTTCGATCACACGCGGATTGGCAACAAGCTCCTGCAAAATGGACTGGTCGCTTTCGAGCAGGCGCTCTAAATAGACCAGCGACCGCTCCGGGTCAGCGGCGGAGGCGAGGGCGGTTTGGAGGTGAGGCTCGATGGTGGAGAAGGATTTTCCGAAGAGGGAGGTGATCGATTTCAGCGCGTAATCCATGATGGGATTATACCTGTCGCTAGTTTAGAGTAATTTCAAACAGAAAACAAGTTAATACCAGGCATATCACTTAAAAGGACAAACATCTTCAGGCTTGTAATGCTCATCAAAAAGTCCGTGATCACCTAGCGGATCCAACATTTCCTCATGTTTTGCCGCGTAAATTATTGCTCTTTCACATGAAAGAACTAAATCACGAGACACTTGAAATTCATTCCAAAATTCTGTAGCCATTTGAGAATATGGATACCCTGAACTTCCCTGAGGGTATTTTTCAATTAAGGTCTCATACACTGTTCTGGCATCGCTTTCCCAGCCCCGTTTGAGATGAAGAAGCATAATTCGGTATCGTGCATACGCTGATAATTGATCGTATTCTTCTTGGTTGAAAGGCATTTTTTGGATATCAGGGTAACGAAGGCTTTGAGCTTCCTGGTTTTTACGCAAGAGATCATGCCAAATTTCTTGAGTCCAGCTTTTTAATTTATCGTCAAAAATAGCAGCTTGATACGATTGGAGTGCTGAGTTGTAGTCTCCTCTAACAGTTTCCAAATCGCCATCTTGAATTGCTTCAAACCGAAAATTTGGCGCATCAAATTTTTGCGAGTACCAACCATAGTATTCCCCATTCCACATATAAATAGCTTTCTGTACACGCCAAGGACCATCTCCCCCTGACCATCCACCAGGATAACTTGGAATTCCGCCACCAAGAACAAGCTCAAAGGTGCCATTATTGTCAATATCGATAAGCTTCGTCTCTGTCAAGCCAATCAGTTCGGCAATATCCTGATAAACAAGTTCTTTACTAGAATAATCAATCTGCCAAGATCGAACTAAGCTTTCGAACTTTCCCCCAGTCCACTCATATACTTTTATTCCAGTACAATAATGACAGGTTGTGAATTCAACAACTAATTCTTTTGCTCCATCAAGATTTACATCTTGAGCAGCGATGATATTGGGGGGATATTCATAAGCTGGTCCTACAGTTAAGAGTTTTATAAATTCTCCATTTTTGCAGCCAAACACACTTAAACTCCCACCCAAAGTCTGATTTCCAATTATTAATTCACGAACATTATCATTTGTCACATCCTCATATCTGAAATCCGAGTTACTTAAACCAGACAAATATCTTACTAATTGATCAACACCGCCAATGTTCAAAATATTTGTGATCGTTGCCTCAAATTCGTCGTTGTTCTCCGGGAAACTCGTTGGGATCGTAATCTTTGATGTCGTTTTCGGAGGACAGGTTTCTGGAGGAGCAGAGGTAAAGATGACATGTTTGACATTTTGAAAATCTGAAGTTGGCGTGCTAACAAAGGTTTGAGTTGGAGGCGGTGTAAAACTTGGTGTCCTTGTAGAATATGCAGGGGTAAATGTAGCTGACAAAGCGAGAAGCGTTGGGGTCGATTGGCTTGTGTACACAGGCGCCGTGTTTATGGTGTCGCTTTGGCTATCCTGCTTCTGTCCAATACACCCTGTGAGCAAAATTCCTAAAAAGACAATGAGCATAATCCTTTTCATGGTTTCCGCCTTCTAAAAACATTCCAATTATTATTCGCAAGTATACGACAAAAGGGTTGATGGCTACCCCTCCGCCCTGCGGGCACAAATATACTCCGTTTGGGTAATAGACGGGGTACCATCCGCACTACTACAATGACCCACGACATTATCCGAAGACCAATTAATCAGAAACAAGGAGTAAGAAAAATGGCAAAAACTGCTGCAGATGTGATCAAGATGGGGAAAGAAGTAAAGATGGTGGACATTCGGTTCATCGACCTCCCCGGAACGTGGCAGCACTTCACCATTCCGGTGCGTCGTTTGGATGAAGAATTCTTCTCAGAAGGAATCCCCTTCGATGGTTCATCGATCCGCGGTTTTCAGGAGATCCATGAATCGGATATGCTTCTGATGCCTGATGCCGAGACCGCGTTCATTGACCCGGTTGCCGATATTCCCACGCTGGTCATTACCTGTGATGTGTACGACCCGATCACTCTCCAGCCGTACGCGCGCGATCCGCGTTATGTGGCGAGGAAAGCCGAAGCCTACGTCAAGCAAACCGGCATCGCCGACACGGTCTTCATTGGACCCGAAGCGGAATTCTTTATCTTTGACAACGTCCGCTACAGCTCCAGCACCAACGAATCCTACTATCACATTGACAGCGACGAAGGATGGTGGAACAGCGGACGCTCCGACCGCCAGAACTTCGGCGGACAGATCTCCCCGAAGCGCGGCTACTTCCCCGTCCCGCCGACCGATACGCTGCAGAACGTCCGCAGTGAGATCGTACTGGCACTCGAAGCTGCCGGTATCCCGATGGAAGTCCATCACCACGAAGTAGCGACCGCCGGTCAGACCGAGTTGGGCATGCGCTTCACCACGCTCACCCGCATGGCGGATCAACTTCTTGTTTATAAGTACATCGCCAAGAACGTCGCTCGCAAGAATGGCAAGACCGCCACCTTCATGCCCAAGCCGCTCTTCGGTGACAACGGCTCCGGTATGCATGTTCACTCGTCCCTGTGGAAGGGTGACACCAATGTCTTCTACGACGCATCCGGTTACGCAGGTCTCTCACAGACCGCCAAGTATTACATCGGCGGTTTGCTCAAGCACGCCCCCGCATTGCTCGCGCTGACCTCACCCACCACCAACTCGTTCCGCCGTCTGGTTCCGGGCTTTGAGGCACCTGTCAATCTGGCGTACTCACAACGCAACCGCTCCGCGATCTGCCGCATTCCGGTGACCAAGAGCACCAAAGCCAAGCGCGTGGAATTCCGCGCACCGGATGCTTCCAGCAATCCGTACCTGTGCTTCTCCGCCGTGTTGATGGCTGGCATCGACGGTATTTTGAACCGCATTGATCCCGGTGAACCCACCGACAAGGATCTGTACGAACTGCCCGCCGAAGAAGCCAAGCTCATCAAGCAGGTTCCTGGTTCCCTCGGCGCGGTGCTCGATGCGCTCGAAGCCGATTGCGACTTCCTGCTCAAGGGCGACGTCTTCACTAGTGACCTGCTCGATGCCTATATCGGTTACAAGCGTCAGGTCGAACTCGATCCTGTCCGCTTGCGCCCGACTCCGTACGAATTCACGCTTTATTTCGATTGCTAGTTAGACCATGTTTTGGACGCTCATGTTGGTAGCTTGAGTTTCCGAAATTGGAGGAGAATGGACAGACCGAGGGCATCCCTCGGTCTGTCTCGTACTTACTACATGACTCTTTATATTTCTTCTTTCATTCTGGCAATAGCCTTCTGTGCCCCTCCCGGCGTGGTTACCGCGGAGACCGTCCGCCGCGGTGCCGCGCGTGGATTCCTACCAGCGTTGTTCGTGCAGTTCGGTTCGCTGGTCGGTGATACCACCTGGGCGATCATCGCGCTGACCGGGCTGGCATTCATCGTGCAGAACAATGCTGCGCGGATCTTCCTCAGCTTGATCGGCATCGGTTTGATGCTTAAACTGGCGTGGGATGCGATCAAGGATGCGCGCCACGGCAAGGAATTGGATACTTCCCCTTCCAACACCACTCGCGGGGATTTCGCTAACGGTGCCGTTCTCTCCCTCGGCAACCCGATGAACATTGTTTTTTGGACGGGACTCGGCACGACAGTCTTCGCTTCCATCTCAGGGAAGCCTGAACCCGTTCATTTTGCCATTTTCTTCGCTGGGTTTTTATCCGGCGCCATCCTGTGGTGCTTCGTCATGGCAGGATTGATCGCCTTCGGACGAAAATTCGTCACGCCCAATTTCTTCCGCGCCGTGAATTTGATCTGCGGCATTGCACTGGCATATTTTGCTCTGCAACTCGGCTGGACTCTCATCCAGAATCTGGCATAAGCAGAACTTGCATGGATAAGCAACCAATGGGAAAATCATTCTCGATCCCTAAGCCATCGATTCTTGAGATGACACCCCAACCCTTTCCCTCGTCTTCCGATAACACCGATCCACGCCTGTTGGAAGTCATTGCGGATTCTGAATCAGATCAGCAATGCCATCAACCGCATCGGTTCAGGGGATGCCGATCAGGATGATCTCAGCCTGCAGTTGATCGTGAACAGCGCCATCCGCGTGGTGCCTGGTTCCTCGGCTGTGATCTACACCTACGATCACATCACCGAAACCTTTGAAGTAAACTCGCGCGTTTCGGCAGAACCTGCCGAAAGAAACATTCCCCCGAATGCAGAACGCCCCGACGATGCGCCGCGTCCGCAGGGCATCGGCATGCGCACCATTCAACGTCGCCGCAAGAGTTTTTCTTATGACGAGCCCGATGTAGATGTCCATCCCTATCATGCTTCCCTCGGCGTAAAAGCCGTGGCATGTTTCCCACTGATCGTGGCAGAGCAGCCAGTGGGCATTCTCTACATCTATTTGCACGAAGAACGTCAATTTTCCCAGCTCGAACAATTGATGCTCGATAATTTTGTAAATCAAGCCGCCATGGCGATCTATCATGCGCGCCGTCTCGCTGGCGTCAGACGCGACTTGACTCGCAAGGATGAAGAACTCAATCAACTCCGCCGTGCCGGATTGTTGATCTCCTCTCGTTTACGCTTGGAAGAAACACTTGATTCCATTTTGCAACTGGCACTTGAAATTACAAATGCCCAATATGGGATTTTCCGTCTGCTCGACAAGAACGGAGATTATCTCGTCACGCGCGCTGTCAGCGGCATTCAATTTGAGCGACCACTTACAGAGAAATTGCCGCTCAAAGGTAATAGCATTATGGCGCACGTGGCACGCACCCGCGAACCACTGCTCATCTCAGACCTGCGCCTAGAACCATGGTCGAAGATCTACTATCCACTGGATTCCAATTTGGAGATGCGCTCGGAACTGGCAGTTCCCCTCGTCAACGCCAGCGGGCGCATGGAAGGCGTCTTGAATCTCGAAAGCCCCATCACCGGCGCGTTCACCGACGATGACAATCACCTGCTGCAATCGCTGGCAACCTATGCGATCACCGCCATTCAGGAAGTCCGTTTGCTGGATGCATTGCAGGATGCCGCACAGTTATTGATCTCACAACCAACGCAAAAAGTTTTGGATCGTTTGTGCGGAATGGCAAATGATCTGCTCAACACATCCGCCTCCGCGGTTTGGCTGGCAAAGGAATCAGGGAAATTACAACTTGCTTCCTCCAGCGGCAATCCACCAGAGGTGGAGAGTTTTTCCGATGCATCGCAAGTATCCAATGCACTATTAATTCCGTTGCCGGGGAGCGATCCCGCCAAGGCGTTGGGAATGTTCGGGGTATTTGAATCAGGCTTGGGCGAGGGAAGAAGCGTCCAATCCGAATGGGATAAGAAAGTGATGGCGTGTCTCGCCAATTACGCGGTGCTCGCCCTGCAAAACGAATCCCATCAAAATGCTTTGCGCACGTCGCAGGAACAACACTGGACAGCGGAAACCTTTGCCGCGGTCGGTGATATCTCCGCCAACCTTTTGCACAATATGAACAACAAGGTCGGCACGATCCCCGTGCGCGTGCAAGCCATTCAGGATAAGTATCAACACTTGCTTGAAAGCGATCCGTATCTTGCCAAGACACTGTCTGAGATCGAACGCAGTGCGGCGGGCGCCATGCAGATCGTTCAGGAAAATCTTGCGCATCTGCGCCCCATCCGCATGGAGAAGGTACACGTAGCCTCACGCGTCGCTGACGCCATTCGTGCCGTACAAGTGCCTGCCGGTATTCAGATCGAAACGCATGCGTTGGATGAATTACCTGCAGTGACGGCTGGCGGACAAAGCCTCATGTTCGTGTTTCGAAACCTGCTTGAGAATGCCATCACCGCCATGAACGGACACGGCACGATCATCATTCAAGGTGTGCCAACAACAGACTGGGTGGAGGTTGCCGTCACCGACAGCGGACCCGGCATCGCGCCTGAACTTCACAACCAGATCTTTGAACTGAATTTTTCGCGTACCGGCGCACATCCCGGAAAACTTGGCTTCGGCTTGTGGTGGGTAAAAACGTTGATGACGCGGCTGGGCGGTTCGGTCGTTGTCGAAAGCGACGGGCAGCACGGCACCACCTTCCGCCTGCGCCTGCCGAGTGGAGATAAATCATGACAACACAATCTTTGCGCGCCCTGGTCGTGGAGGACAACTTCCTCCTGGCAGCAGATCATCAGCGAGATCCTCTCCGACAGCAAACTGGAAGTTGATATCGCATCCAGTCTCGATGAAGCCACCCAGATCCTCAAAGCACAACCACACCGCGTGGCGGTCGTTGACCTTTCGCTTTCTCCTGACCACAACAACATCGACGGTCTGCGCGTGCTGGACGCCATCCACAAACTTGATCCCAATTGCCGCGGCATTTTGCTAACCGGTTTTGCGACCGTTGAACTCGCAGTCGCTGCCATTACGGATCATGGCGCTTTCACCTTTCTGCGCAAGGAAAGTTTCCAGCGCAGCCAGTTTCGCGAGATCGTGAACCGCATCCTCGTCAGCGCACCGGTTCAATCCACACCGGAGCCTGCTCCCGTTTCCAGAATATCTTCCTTCCCCCAACGACCTCAATCGGCTGCATCCAAAGCCAAAGCATTGATCGTGGAAGATGATGCCGGTTGGAGAAATATCTTAGAAGAACTGTTAAGCGACACTGGATTCCAAGTCCGCACCTGTGCGAGTTTCGGAGATGCCTTTGGCGTTCTCCGTAACGAAAAGATCTCCATTGCTGTTTGCGACCTCTCTCTCAAGGGAGAGACCAACGCAGAGGAACCCAACCTGGATGGTTATCAACTCCTCACCACTGCCAAACTGGAACATATTCCCGCTATCGTAGTGAGTGGAACATCCGAGCCAGAGGAGATCCAACGCATCTATTCCGATTATGGCATTTCTGCCTACATCGAAAAACGCACCTTTGACCGGGCAGCCTTCCGCCGCGCCGTGGAAGATACCCGGAAACAATCTCAATCCCAAAGCGAGCTCAGCGCCTTGACCGACCGTGAACGTGAAGTGCTCGATCTATTGGCACAGGGGTTAACCAACAAAGAGATCGCTGAGAAGTTGGTCATCACCACCAACACGGTCAAACGCCACCTGAAAGCCATCTTCGAAAAATTGGATGTCCACACCCGTTCCGCCGCAACGGCAAAAGTGGCGGGGTCGCAATAGCTCAATGTCATTCTGAGGGAGCGTTCGCTGCGACCGAAAAATCCTACGTTTGCCAAGAGTCAATTCATCTTTGGTAAATCCGAGACCCTTCGCTACCGCTCAGGGTGACATGCTTTCAATATAGTCGCCATTTCTCACCATCATTCAACAATTTAATTCCAACCGAACTAAGGATGTTTGTCATTCTCTAAAAGGGATGACTGGCAAATCTTGAAGCGCGTCACTCCTTCTATAATCAATAGGACCGGCATGCGTAACGGGGAATTGCCACCGGAAACCGCTCCGTGGAAGGATATTCTATGAAAGACATCAAAGACCTCATTGCCCAAATGACCCTTGATGAGAAAGCCTCGCTTTGCTCAGGGTTAAATTTCTGGTACCTGAAGGGAGTCGAACGACTCGGCATCCCCTCCATCATGGTGACCGATGGTCCGCACGGACTGCGCAAACAGGCTGGCGCCGCCGACCACGTCGGGCTAAACGAAAGTGTCCCGGCGACCTGCTTCCCGACCGCATCCGCTCTCGCTGCCACCTGGGATCGTGACCTGATCTTTGAAGTCGGAAAAGCCCTCGGTGAAGAATGCCGGCAGGAAAAGGTTGGTGTCATTCTGGGACCGGGCGTCAACATCAAACGCTCCCCCTTATGCGGGCGCAACTTTGAGTATTTTTCTGAAGATCCCTATCTCACCGGCGAGATCGCTAAGAGTCACATCAACGGCGTGCAGAGTCAGGGCGTGGGCACATCTATGAAGCACTATGCGGTCAACAATCAGGAATATCGCCGCATGACCATTGACACCATCGTGGATGACCGCACCCTGCGCGAAATTTATCTCACCGGATTCGAGATCGCGGTAAAAGAAGCTCAGCCATGGACGGTGATGTGCTCCTACAACAAGATCAACGGCACATACGCCTGCGAAAACAAATATCTAATGAACGACATTCTCAAAGAAGAATGGGGGCATCAGGGATTGGTCGTCACCGACTGGGGCGCGATGAACGAACGCATCGAAGCGCTCCAAGCAGGCACCGAACTCGAAATGCCCGGTACGCAGGGTGGGAACGACCAGAAGATCGTTGCCGCGGTCAAAGCGGGAAAGTTGGATGAATCCGTTTTGGATCGCGCTGTCGAACGTCTCTTGACTTTGATCTTCAAAGCTCACGAAACACTGCAACACGATTTCACCTACGACCCACAGGCGCATCACGCTCTGGCACGCCGCGTCGCTGCGGAAGGCGCTGTACTTTTGAAAAACGAAAATAATATTCTGCCTCTGCAGCCGAATGCCAAGATCGCCTTGATCGGTCGCTTCGCGAAAGAGCCGCGCTATCAAGGTGCAGGCAGTTCGCTCATGGTTCCCACGCAGTTGGACAACATCCACGATGAACTGGTCAAACTCGTCGGCGCAGAAAATGTCGCCTATGCAGCGGGCTACACCGTCAAAGGCGATGCTGCCGACGAAGCACTCATTCAAGAAGCCATCGAAGCCGCGAACAAAGCAGACGTGGTTGTCATCTGCGCTGGTCTGCCTGATATGTACGAAACCGAAGGCATCGACCGCAAACACATGCAGATGCCTGCCGGTCACAATGTACTCATTCAAAAAATTGCCGCGGCGCACAGAAAAGTTGCAGTCGTCTTGAGCAACGGCTCGCCCGTGGAGATGCCGTGGGTGGATGATGTCTCTGCTATTCTCGAAGGGTATCTTGGTGGTCAGGCTGGTGCTGGCGGCGTGGTGGATATTCTCACCGGCAAGGTCAACCCCAGCGGCAAACTTGCGGAGACCTTCCCCGTCAAACTTGCAGACACTCCCGCGCATCCCTACCCCGGCGGACCCGCGCTGATCGAATATCGCGAGAGTCTTTATGTTGGCTATCGCTATTACGACAGCGTCAAACAGAATGTGCTCTTCCCGTTCGGTCATGGGTTGAGCTACACCAAGTTTGAGTATCAGCAGATCGAAGCGAAGCAATCTCCGGCTGAGAAAGAAGCGGTGATCGTCACGTTCAACGTCAAGAACGTGGGGAACGTCGCAGGCAAAGAGATCGCGCAAGTCTACGTACGCGATGTCGAGTCCACGCCATTCCGTCCTGAGAAAGAACTGAAGGGCTTTGTCAAAGTCGAGTTACAGCCCGGCGAAGAAAAGGATGTGACGCTCACACTCGGACGCCGCGCCTTTGCGTTTTATGATGTCGCCTGCAAGGATTGGATCGTTGAATCAGGCGAATTCGAAATCCTGGTCGGCGCCTCCTCACGCGACATCCGCCTCAGCACTACGGTTCGAGTTGACTCCGTTACCGGGACCCCATCCCCCGCTGACAGGGACAAGCTCGCCGTGTATTACAACTTCCCCAAAGGCGCGGAGGTTAGCCAGGCGCAGTTTGAAGCGCTGCTGGGGTACTCTGTTCCCGCCAACGAAGGACCGCAAGCCGGCAAGTACACGCTCAACACACCCATCGGCGAAATGACCGATTCGTTCATTGGCAGACAGTTGTTCAACACGCTGAGCAAGCAGATGAACGCGATGATCAAAGATAAAGAAGATACTCCCACGGGAGCGATGCTGAAAGCCATGATGCATGAGATGCCGTTGCGCAGTATGTTGATGATGGGCGGACCGATGAACCGCGAAAAACTGGAAGCGCTGCTAACCATGATAAACGGTCACTTCTTCAAAGGATTGACGGCTTTTATCCGGGCGAATCAAAACAAAAACTGATCAGGATAACAAAATTACATCTCACAAAAAGACTCACTCGGTGAGTCTTTGCACTTAACGTCAGAAAGTAACGCCAAAATGCCTTGCACATCTTTCCCATTATTTGACCTAGCGCAAAGAGGGATTCCTTTTATACCAATAAAATAATCCCACCTATGAAACTTCAAACGCGCTTCATTCCTTTTCTTGCTCTCGCCATCTCCGCATTGCTCTTTGCACTATGGGCAGGGTTATTGCGTATCGGCTGGGCACTTCCTCAATTTCCCAACCTTTCCATGGCACATGGTCCCTTGATGGTATCCGGTTTTCTTGGTGTACTCATTCCGCTCGAACGCGCGGTTGCCATTCGCCAGAAATGGATGTTCGCCGCGCCATTGGTCACCGCACTCGGCTGGGTCAGTTTGCTGATCGTGCCGTTTATCGGGGCACTCTTTCTGACATTAGGCAGCATTGGCACTCTAATGATCCTGATCGTGATGGTACGCCGCGAGCCTCACATTCATACCATCACGATGGCAGTTGGCGTTCTGACATGGGTCGTCGGTAATCTTTTGTGGATGCTGGGACTCCCCATCTTCCAGATCGTCTATTTCTGGATCGCCTTCCTGGTGTTGACCATCGGTGGAGAACGGCTCGAACTAAGCCGGGTGCTGCACCCGACTCCTGGACAGTTACGCCTCTTCAGCATTTCCGCGACAGTCCTTTCGGCAGGAGCCATTCTCGCAGTTATGAATCTAACCTGGGGCTCACGCCTGAGCGGACTGGCGATGCTGGCACTATCGCTCTGGTTCCTGAAATACGATCTGGCAACGCGCAATATCCGTCACTCGAATGCTCTTACGCGTTATATTGCCTTCTGCCTCTTCAGCGGATTCATCTGGCTGGGCATCAGCGGCATGCTTCAGCTTATCTTCGGTGCTGTATACGCCGGTCCGTATTACGATGCGATCCTGCACACCGTCTTTGTTGGGTTTGTCATCTCAATGATCTTTGGTCACGCCCCCATCATCTTCCCCGCCATTCTGGGGGTGCCCATTCAATTCTATAAAGCCTTCTACGGGCATTTCCTCCTGTTGCATCTTTCTCTGCTGCTGCGCATCATCGGTGACCTGGCAACCCAGGCGGAGATCCGCAAGCTGGGTGGGCTATTCAATGAAATCGCCATTTTGCTCTTTCTCGTTATGACCGTTATTGCAATCGTGAAAGGCAAGAAATAACATGCCACCACTCACTCGCTGGTTCTTGAAAGCGGCTCTCGTGTATCTGATCCTTGCTCTATGCGCTGGAATTCTCCTTGCCCTGCCAGATCCGATTGCAGGGCTCTTTCCGGTCTACTTCCATCTGCTTACCTTTGGCTGGCTAACGCAGTTGATCTTCGGTGTGGCATTGTGGATGTTCCCTAAATTCACCTCTCCAAACCGCGCGGACCTGAATGGCTGGGCTGGAGCACGTTCATCCTGCTCAACACGGGATTATTTTTACGGATGATCTTTGAGCCTATCCAAGCCAATGCTGCCTCTCTGCTCAGCGGTTGGGCGCTTGTCACGGCTGCCCTTTTGCAGTGGCTTTCCGGTGTGGCGTTCGTTGCGAACACCTGGAAACGTGTACGGGAGAAATAGATGCCGCGCCTAAGTGTGTACTTCGTCCGCGCTTCGCTTCTTTATCTCCTACTGGGATTCACCATCGGCGGATTAATGCTGGCGAACAAGGGAGTGATAATCTCGCCTGTGATCTGGTCCCTACTTCCATTGCACATTGAATTTGCCTTCGTAGGCTGGATGATCCAACTGGCGATGGGTGTAGCATTTTGGATCTTGCCGCGCTTTCGCCAGGCACCGATCCGCGGGAATGAACGTTTAAGCTGGCTGGCATTTTTCTTACTAAATATAGGTATTTTCCTGGCAGTGATGGGTTTCCTATTCAAATTTCAGATATTCACACTTGTGGGAAGAGGGCTGGAGTTACTGGGCTTGGTGACATTTGCCTTTGGCAACTGGAAACGCATCAAGCCATTCGATACATAAAAAAAGACTCCCTCGGGTTGGGAGCCTACTTACAATCAGAATAAAGGCGTTTCCGTATTATGGATAGCTGGTTTCATTCCCACGTCGTGTGGAAAGTGCCTTCCTTGTCGATACGTCGGTAGGTATGTGCGCCGAAGAAATCGCGCTGTGCCTAAATCAGGTTGGCAGGCAGCCGCTCGGAACGATAGGCATCGAAGTAAGCCAGCGAAGCGGATGTCGCCATCAGCGGAATTCCCAAATCGATAGCAGTCTTCACCACCTCCCGCCATGCAGATTGGTTCTCGGTAACAATGGTACGGAAAAACTCATTCAGTAATAGATTTGATAACTCTGGTTCCGCCTCAAAAGCTGAAGCGATCTCATCGAGCAATGAAGCGCGGATGATACAACCCGCCCGCCAGATACGTGCAATATCGTCATAGTTAAATCCAAACCCATATTCCTTCGATGCAGATCGTAAAAGGGAAAATCCCTGTGCATAGGATGTGATCTTACTGGCATACAATGCCTTCTCTGCCAAACGGACCAATTGCTTTTTATCGCTAGAGAACTTCGAAGTTGCGCCACCAAGTAACTTACTTGCAACGAGCCGTTCCTGTTTCAAACTCGACATGAGTCGCATTTCCACTGCAGCCTGGATAGTCGGCACTAACGCTCCCACATCCAGTGAATTCTGACTGGTCCATTTGCCGGTCCCTTTTTGAGCAGCTTCATCCAAGATCAAGTCAACAAGAGATTCTCCCGTCTCATCGTCCAATCGATATAGGATCTTGGATGTAATTTCGATCAAATACGATTGCAGATCATATTCATTCCACTCACCAAAGATCTCTGCAAGCTCTCCATTCGAGATCCCAACGCCGCGATGGAGCAGGTCATAGATCTCAGCGATCAATTGCATATCGCCGTACTCGATGCCATTGTGCACCATCTTGACGTAATGTCCCGCGCCGCCTTTTCCCATCCACGCCACACAAGGGACGCCATCCTCCGCCTTGGCGGAAATCAACTCCAGCATGGGTCTTACCTGTTTCCAGGCTAATTCGCTTCCACCTGGCATCAAGCTGGGTCCCCATAAAGCGCCGGTCTCTCCGCCCGAAACTCCCATCCCGATGAAGCGAATACCATCTGCTTCCAGGTTTTTGATGCGCCGTTCTGTGTCCATAAAAAAAGAGTTGCCGCCATCAATAAGAATATCCCCTTTTTGCAAATAGGGCTTAACGGAGAGAATGGCTTTATCCACGGGCTTCCCAGCCGGCACCATCATCAAAATGATGCGCGGCGTATTCAAGGCACGGACCAGTTCTTCCAGCAAATCAAACACCTTGATGTTTTTGCCCTGAAAAAGGGAACGATCGAACTTCGGGGTGATATCATACCCTGCCACAGAATATCCATTGCGCTCAAAATTCTGCGCCAAACTTCTTCCCATTACGCCCAGACCGAGAATTCCAATATTCAATGTATTACTCCATTTGATCCAAAATCGTGTGGACAATTTCATCCAAAGACATCGCTATATCGATTGTAAGCGCATTCACTGGCTCTTCGAGCGTCTCAAATTGACTCTTCAACATGTGCGGCTTCATATAATGATCGGTCCGCTTTTCCATACGTGACCAGATCAAGTCATAACTCCCTTTAAGATAAACGATCTGCACGCCTTCGTTGTCATCCGTTAATTGCTGGCGATAACGCTCCTTGAGCGCAGAACAAGCCAACACACCGGGACGATCCGCTTTCACGGAGGAGGAGATCAGATCGTGGAGCGCCGCCAGCCACGGAGCACGATCCGAATCGTCGAGCGGGGTCCCGCTTGCCATCTTGGCAACATTTGCGGGCGGATGAAAATCGTCAGCATCGTAAAAATCCCATCCCAAGGAATTCGCAAGCGACTTTCCCACGCTCGACTTACCGCTTCCTGATACACCCATCACGATCACAAAATAAGTCTTCATGTACGTTTTCTCTCAAATTGGTAGATCGACCACGAATTATAGAGATGATGATAGAGAATATAGAATGTCGGTCCCATCGCCACCAGCGGATTAATAAAGGTCAGCGCGATCCAAATGACGAACGAGAGGTTCTTTTGTCCCAGCGATTGACTGGCTTCCTGCCAATGCGTGCGCCCGCCCAGCAGTGCACCCAGGCTAAAATTGACAATACAGAGCACGAGCGAAATCAGAGCGATGATCAACAGCACAGAAATGGAATCGGGGTTTTCGTTGCGAAGAAAATTAGAGGCATTCGCGCTGATGATAAAAAGGTTGATCAGCCAGATGGGAAAAGAATATGTTTTACCCTTGCGAATAAAACCTGCCATTCTCACCGGCAGCAACACAACAAGCCGCGAGAGGATTAATGGCACGAACATCACAATTAACACAGGCTGCAGCACTTCCCATACTGAGATCTGAAATCTCCGCACCCAACAGGGAGGGCAACGCCAACGGAACGATCACTGCACTGGCAATATTCGTCACCATCACTGCTGCGACGACATATTCCACTTCACGTTGAATGAAACTGATAATAACAGGCGCCGCAATGGCAGTTGGTGCGATGGCGGTCATGAACGCTGCCAAAGCCAGCGTATTGTTGAACGAAGCCAGCGCTATGTAACTAAGGAATGCCACCAATACATTCGCAAGCAAAACCCATAGAACGCTCTTTTGGAATGACCGCGGTTTGAATTCAATATCCAGAAAGGCAAAGAACAACATCACCATCAATAGATCTTGGATCAAAAACGAAAACGCATGTGCCTGCGGCACGAGCGCTCCCAGGAGCATCGTTAATAACAAGGATAAGCCTTTTCCCTGTGTTTGAAGAAATGTTCTAAGTCGGGTGATTGTGTCTGTCATGCAATAAATTTCCGCCAAACCACGCGATAGGCGGGACGATAGAACCTTTCATAGTCCAGAGAATGATGCACAGCAGGAAAGTTCTGTGCTTCCAACGGTTCGAAAAATCCATCTATATTCGCCAAAGAGAAATGCTCGATCTCTTTTGCCGTCTTCCAGTAATTCTTTAAAACATCCTTATCCCCGTGAAATTCGTTGGCAGTTCGAATAAAACCATTCAACAATGTTTCTGGGTCACCGCCCTGTGCAACATATGGACGCAAATGTACGCGCATGATCTGTTCATCGGCGGAGATCAGGTCGATCACAGCTTCGTCGGGACCCACACCCAGCTCGGCAAGTTCACGTTCCATCCACTTTTGCGCGCCTTCTGGATTCAAGATGGCATGCTCACTGCCCATCGCTGCCTGATGGATCAATTTATAGAGGTCCTGTATTCGCATGTCTGGGTAACGCGCAAGGTGAGAACGCAAAATAGTTTCAATGCTCATAATCCGTTCTATTGTAGTCGATACAAGATTTCCCCCGCCTTCGGCACATACAACACACCTTCATCTTCACGATCTTTCCACTCATCCACCTTGACCTTTGCCGGGTCAAGGTAGCCAAGATTGAGCCGCGCGCAATCCTCCGCCGATATTTTACTCGCCAGCGTCACACGCACATTCGCTTTCTCGACCCCATGTTCCATCACACCGGAGCCCCGCAAATGTGTGCTGTGCGCCAGCACTCCCAGTGGAATTTTTTTGAAACGTTCCCAATCGTTTAGAAAATATGGCAGGATGTGATATCCGATCTCATAAATATACTTTCCATGCACGTGACTGACCACATCCAGGTGCGGCGCATAGATCACCACTTCACCACCCACAGCCACCGCAGGCTCCAACTTATACATCGCCTTCGCACCCGTCCATAATTCATCATACATGGCTGGCGCAACCGAAAGGACTCGCTGAAAAGGTTTCTCGACCCAGCGGATGTGACGTTCTGCGGATAGCTTCGCCGCCTCTTCCCAAGCCGAAATAGGATCGCCGATAAACAAGCCGCTCAGCCCCTTTCCCTCCACCACTAACGCCACCAGCGTGACCGGGGTTTGCAAGCGTCTCGCCGCCGCATGGATCATGGCTCGGACAGGCGTATCCTTGATGCCAATCGTGCCCACCACCCCAGCCAGCGCCCCCAACCAGTGCGTGGCATTGATCACATCTGGACCCGAGATGCCAGGGAACAGATACTTCGCCCCGCCTGAGAATCCAACCACTTCATGCGGGAATGTCGGCCCCAGAATGATGATATGGTCGTATTCCAGCGCAGCTTTGTTGATTCGAATATCTACTTCATTGGGCAGAGAGGAGTGCCAATTCTCTCCTGCGATTTGCCTGATCTCATCCTGACCGATGAGTCCCAAGGATATCAACGTGGAGGGCGTATCCCAGGTGTGGTTCAACAAACCAACGTGCTTGAAGGTTGTCGACCGCTCTTCTGCACTGATCCCCACCAGTTTATGGATGCTCTCCTCGCTCAATGGCGGATGAGTCCCCAGCGCCACCATAAAATCCAATTGCTTTGTATCGCGCAACACATCCACAAGGGAACGGAACAAAAATGGCAACGGCAGTGAACGCGTATGATCGGGAATCAAAACAAGCACACGCCGGTGCGTGAATTGACCTTCCAGCACGCCAAGTGTATTACGCACTTCGTGCTCTGTAATAAGTTGTCCTACCTCAGCAGTTACTTTAGTTTGTAACATAAATCGTCCGTTTCTATTCGTGAGTCCGTTACAGAGTCCGTTTATCAAACACCACTGAACGCCGAGAACCCACCGTCCACCGGGATCACTGCGCCCGTCACGAACGCGGCAGCAGGGGAGATCAGCCACATCGTCGCGCCGAGCAGGTCTTCGGGAATCCCGAAGCGTCTCATGGGGGTGTGAGAGATTACGGATTGTCCACGCGGCGTCAGTTCGCCAGTTTCCTGATCCGTCAGCAAAAAGCGATTCTGCTTCGTAATGAAAAAACCCGGCGCAATGGCGTTGACGCGGATACGTGGTGAATAATTCTGTGCCATGTGGACCGCCAGCCACTGAGTGAAATTATTGATTGCCGCCTTCGCCGCCGAATATGCCGGAATGCGCGTGAGTGGACGAAAGGCATTCATCGAAGAGATGTTGAGGATCACACCCTCACCCCGTTCCGCCATGCCGCGTCCGAATACCTGGCAGGGCAGGATCGTGCCCAGCAAATTCAGATCGCCCACATGACGCAGTGCATCCAGTGGCAGGTCAAAGAAGGAAAGCTCCGGTTTAGTGGTTGCAGAAGGATGATTACCGCCTGCCGCATTGACGAGAATATCCACCGCGCCGAACTCGGCTTGGATCGTCTCATTCGCCTGTTGCAAGGATTTCAACATTGAGCACATCGCCAAAGACACGCGCTGCGCGTCCTTTCACCATTTTTGGAAACTGCTCGATGACCTGCTGTGCAAGAGTTTGGTCACGGTCAAGGATAACCACATTCGCATTGCATCCCACCAGTGCGCAGGCAATTTCGCTCCCGAGAATGCCCGCACCGCCGGTCACCAGTACTGTACGGTCGGAAAGATCATAAAGTGATTTTAGTTCTTCGAGATTCATCGCAGCCTTTTTGTAACGCGACATTCATGTCGCTATACAATCTATTTCAACAAACTCAAATGTTTATCGAAGTGTTTTTTCAATCCATCGAAATATGCATCATCGTGTTTGACGAGCGCTGCTTTCAATTCTACGCCAAAGTGCGCCAGCGCTGAACCGAACGTGACATGCAGCATCTCACGTGCGTGAAAATCTTCCAGCAAGGAAGGAAGGTCATCGGTTTTCGGTAGCTTAGTTAAATCCGCCGATACGTGATAGGTCTTTTTATCTGTTTCGTAGCGATCGCATCCCAGTGAATAAATTTTCAAAAATAGATCCGGTTCATGTTTTGCCAGCACGCGCAAAGCTTCGAGATAACTTGTCCCCGCCGTCTTCACATGAATGCGCTCCCCCCAATACTTCGCGATCAATGGATAAACACTGAACTTATCAGAACCCGAATGCAAACTCAATTTATAGGTTCCAAAGTACGCGGTCACGGCGGCATGTTTGGCAAGCTCGGCATCCAGCGCCTGCAGATCGCCGATATAATCCACGCCCTTTTCAAAGCGACCGATAAAGCGCGGCGCCAGCGAAGTGAACCTGACACCGTTGCGTGTCAACTCATTGACGATGAAGAAATGTTCGAGCGGAGTAGTGGGGGAATCCGTTTCATCGACGGAGACTTCGAAATCAAATTCGTTCTTCAACTCGGATAAACGCTTGAACATCGTCGCCGCGTGCTGGATGGCTTTGCCATACTTGACCACCGCCCGCATCAACGACTCCGCGTCGAACTTCCCCCATGCCTGCTCGCCGTTACCAGACAGATACAACGCTGACAGATCTTCCCAATTAAACGCTGCAACTTTTTGATTTAACACTTCGACGGGATCTGTGTCGGCGACATTGTCCACATGTTCCCCTGGATCCACGGTGAAGAAGGTATAGCCTGCATCCACGAACTGCGGAAGCTCCTCCATGCTTTTGAGATGATCCGCGTCCGCACCCCAGGGAGCGTCCCATTTCGAGGCATCTACAGCACATTTTGCATCGTTCATGACTTGTTGGGGAGTTCGTCCCGTCCGTGCATTCTCGCGGACAGATTGCTGAGCGAATATTGGTGCAAATTTTGTGCTGCGTACCGCGGCGATGTGACCCAGAGTTGCCAGTCCGAGCCGATCACCGAAGCCGAAGGATGGAGATAATGAAAGAGGTGTAAGCATAAGTAAATCCCATCAAAGAGTGGAAAGTAGAAAGTGGACCTTCATCCACTTTCTACTTTCCACTTTCCAGTTTATAAGCACGTTTCGTCAGATCAACCGCAAGTTCCTGCATCATTTCACTCGCGTCCTCCATATCCACAACATGACGGACAACCAATCCTGCCAGCCAGTTTGCAGAGGCGCGCCGCCAAACGTCATGCCGTGCAGGGATGGAACAAAAAGCGCGCGTGTCATCATTAAATCCGGCAGTGTTATAGATGCCTGCTGTTTCCATGACCTGATCGAAGTAACGTGCCATGCCGTTCAGGCTGTCGTGGAACCACCAGGGCGGACCGAGTTTCAGTGCAGGGTAATGACCTGCGAGCGTGGCAAGTTCGCGTGAATAGGTTGTTTCGTCGAGCGTGAACAGGATGAGCGTGAGACGCGGGTCGTTGCCATATTTATTGAGCAATGGGAGCAGGTTACGCGTGTATTCCGTCTGGATCGGAATATCGGCGCCTTTGTCCAAGCCGAATTTCTGAAAGATGATCTCGTTGTGGTTGCGCAGAGAACCGGGATGTAACTGCATGACCAAGCCATCTTCCATGCTCATGCGTGCCATCTCCATCAGCATGTGGGCGGTGAAGCGCGCTAAATCAGAAGCATCTGCCCTGCCGCGGAGTGCAGCCTGAAAAATAGTTTCTGCTTCTGAAGCGGTCAGTTCGGCAGCGTTGGGAGTCAACGCGGCGTGGTCGGTGGCTTTCGCGCCCATGGATCGGAAGAACTCGCGGCGCTGTTCCAATGCCTGGATAAAGTACTTGTAATCAACAACATCGATCCCGCTGACTTCGCTTAACTTGTCGATGTTCGCCTTCCAATTCGGTGCGTCGAGGTTAACCACACCATCGGGGCGGAAGGTTGGGAAGATGCGACCGTCCCAGCCCGAGTTGCGGATGGATTGGTGATGTTCGAGTGTGTCTGTCGCCGCGTCAGTGGTGCACAGCACCTCGATCTGGAAGCGCTCGAAAAGGCGGCGCGGGGAATATTCAGGGGAAGATAACTTCTCTGAAACGGAATCAAACAACCGGTCCGCGTTGGAGGCGTTTGGCTTTTCATCCACGCCAAAGACTTCGCTCAACTCATGTATCAGCCAGATTCCACTCGGTGTCCCGCGAAAGAGATGGAAGTTTTCACAGAAGAGTCTCCAGATTTGGCGATGGTCGCCCGTGAGCAGTGACTCCAACGGAATGCCCTGCGAATACAACATGCGTGTGACATAATGATCGGGGATAACAAACAGATCGGCAGGCGAGCCGAAGGTTGCGCTCGGGTCGGCAAAGAGACGCGGGTCAACGTGTCCGTGCGGTGAAATAATGGAAAGGGTGGAAACAGTTTGATATAGCTCGCGCGCGATTTTGCGAGTTGCAGGGTCTGGGGAAAAGTAACGGTCGGGATTCATATCAGCGAGCCAGCCAGCCGCCATCGACAGGAATGATGGCGCCGTTCAAATAATCGGATGCGGATGAAGCGAGAAAGACAACTGCGCCTTTGAGGTCGTCTGGCGTGCCCCAACGACCTGCAGGGATACGGTCAAGGATGGAGGTAGAACGATTCGGATCAGCACGCAGCGCCGCTGTATTGTCAGTTGCCATGTAGCCAGGTGCGATAGCATTGACATTGATGTTGTGCTTCGCCCATTCATTGGCGAGGGCGCGCGTGATACCAGCGATAGCACTCTTCGATGCGGTGTAGGATGGGACCGTAATACCACCCTGAAAGGAAAGCATAGATGCGATATTGATGATCTTGCCACCGCCCTGCGACATCATCACACGTCCCACCGCTTGCGAGAGGAAGAATGCCGCTTTGAGGTTGATCTGCAGAACATCGTCCCAGTCTGTTTCAGAAAAATCGACCGCAGGTGTGCGGCGGATCGTGCCGGCGTTATTGACGAGAATATCGATACGCCCTAGTTCCTTCACAATGTGCGCAACAACATCGTTCAGTTTTTCAACGCTTGCCTCACGCAGATCCACGACCGATTCGCAATATTTTCGCCCCAGTGCTCGAACCGATTCACATGTGCCTGCACAACCGACGCGATCGAGGCTGGCAATATCGGAACCTGCTTCTGCCAGCGCAATTGACATCGCCTGCCCAAGTCCCTGCCCTGCACCGGTGACAAGAGCAACTTTTCCATCAAGTTTGAATAAATCGAGGATCATGGTTTTACCTTGTGGTTTTTACCGCGAAGACCGCTAAGAACGCCAAGAAAACCTTTAAGAATCTTCGCGCACTTTGCGCGCTTCGCGGTTTAAAGAATTAATAACCGAGTTCTTTCAGCATTGCCACGGTCTTGTTCACCCACCCCACTTGTGGATCATCCACCGCACCTTGTACGCGCTGGTTACCAGCCAGGAACCACAAATAATAGGTGGTGTATCCCGGTGCGCTGACCACGGTGTGATATCCACGCGGCATCATGTGGATACTGTTATCACGCACGGTGAAATTTTCCTCCTCGCCTTCTTCGTTGTAATAGTGACAAATACCGAAGCCATCGTTTGGGCTGACCTTGAAGAAATACATCTCTTCGTGATATGCCTCGTGCGGCAGGTCATCCACCTGGTGCTTGTGCGGCGGATAGGTGCTCCAGTTACCGCTGGGGGTGAACGTCTCGCCGACGATCAATCGCCGAACGGGTAGGTCAGGTTGTGAGGCAAGCGTCAGGATCTGATGGAAGTAGCGTTTGAAGTTCGCCGCACCCCATACACCATTCGCTACCTTCGATGGTTCGATAACATAGGGTTCGATTTCCAGATCGGATGGCGCGCTCGGCAAAGCGATCTCCACTGCCGTATCCGCCGTGATCGTGAATTTGGATTTCGCTGGGATATAGACTGAGTGCGACTTGCCGTTGAACACGTTCGGGCGTCCGCCAACTTTTTCGAAGCACTTGCCATTGATAGTGAAACTGGCTTTGCCTCCGAGAATAACTGCCAGCACTTCACGCTCTCCGCTCTCGGCACTGTAGGTTTCCCCAGCGGCGAGTTTGAGGAAACCGAAATCGAGCAGTTTGCACGGATTTGTGGATGGGGTATTCAGTCCGTTATTGGCTTGGATGAGGGAATGGTATTTCATTAATTTATCTCCTGGTAATCGTCAAAAGTCGAACGTCAAAGGTCAGATGTTCCGTGTCTACCTGTCTACTTGTTTACTTCCTAGCTGCCTGTACCCAATTCACACACTGCGCTGTTTTGGCAGCAATACCATCGTAGTCTTTATCCTTGACCGCCTGCACGCTGATGAGTTTGCTGCCCATTCCCACCGCCGCGGCGCCTGCCTTGATCCATTCGCTGACGCTGACTTCGGTGGCATCCACGCCGCCGGTGGGCATGAGTTGATGCCAGGGGCAGGGAGCCATGACGCCTTTTACGAACGCCGGTCCACCGACAGTCTCGCCGGGGAAGATCTTGCAGATCTCCGCGCCGAATTCTTCGGCAGTGGAAATTTCTGTCTCCGTGGCACAGCCTGGCATGTACAAAATTTTGCGGCGATTGCATAACCTGGCAATTTCAGGATTGAAGCTGGGACCCACGATAAAGTTGGCACCGGCAGCAAGATAAAGGGCGGCTGTCGGCGCATCGATGATGGAGCCAACCCCCAGAATGAGACTCTGGATCAGCTTTGGCGAAGTGTTTGACCAACTCTGCAAAAACGGGATATGCCAGTTCACCGCGGTTGGTAAACTCGATCACCTTTGCTCCACCGCGCGAACAGGCAGAAGCCAACTCGATAGAGGTTTCCACGTCCGCGTTGTAGAACAGCGGAACGAGACCGGTATCGAGTAATGTGTTGATGACTTCCAAACGCATGAAGCGCGCCATGTTGACTCCTTTATATGTTACGAACAGGGTTTCGCTCCGTTCGCAACGGCATTCTTTTATTGAACTGTATTTTTCAACGTACCTATTTTCTCTATCGTGATCTCAACCACATCACCTGCTTGCAAGAAGCCTTTCTGTTCCGCGGCTTCTGGCAGTTTGGATGGCGTGCCAGTGGCGATCACATCTCCAACTTCGAGGGTCATGACCTGGCTAATGTAAGAGATCAGGCAAGGAACAGAGAAGATCATATCCTTCGTATTGACCCGTTGCTGTGGGATACCATTCACGGTTAGTTCCAGGTTGAGCATGTACGGGTCCGGAACTTCATCCGGCGTGACAAGTGCTGGTCCCATCGGTCCGAACGTATCGAATGATTTGCCAAGCATCCATTGACTGGTCCGCTTTTGGTAGTCACGGGCGCTGATGTCGTTGAAAATGGTGTAGCCTGCGACGCAAGATGTTGCTTCCTCTTCTGTTACCTGATACGCTTGCTTGCCAATGACCACCATCAACTCGGCTTCAAAGTCCGCTTGCTGGGTGGCAGGTGGAATGAGGATGGGATGGTTATGTCCCGTGACCGTGTTGATGGTCTTGCAGAACAGATTTGGGTATTCAGGCAATTCTGTTTTGCCGATACCAATGTGACCTTGATAATTGTGACCGATACACAATATTTTGTCCGGTCGCGGGATGGGTGCAAGCAGGGTCACGTCACTTTCTGAGAGGAGCCATTCCTCTTTGAGAGAAGCAAGCGCTTCACACGCTTTCTTAAGACAGGTTCTCCCAATGAGAGAAAGGTCTTCATATCCATCGGGATCGCGGCGGAGACACGACTTAAATCTACGATCTGGGATTCGAGTAGCATGCCAATGCGTTCGCGATTCTCGTGACGGAACGTGACCAGCCGCATCTTAGCGCGAGACCCTTCCTGAGGCGTCCCCGCCCATCAAAGTTTCAACTTCGCCAACGCTGACGGCGTTGAAATCACCAAGAATGCTGTGCTTGAGACACGCTGCCGCCGCGGCGAAGTTAAGCGCTTTCTGCGGATCGTCCGCATAGTTGCGCAAACCGTAGATCAACCCGCCCATAAAGGCATCTCCGCCGCCAACACGATCAATGATAGGGAGAATCTCATAGGTTGGGGCGCAGAAGAATTTTCCTTGTTGCCAGAGCACGCCTGACCAGGTATTGTGACTTGCTGAAAGCGAACCGCGTAAGGTGATGGAGATGGTCTTGAGCGATAGGAATTTCCTGGCGAGTTCTTCGCAAACATAACGATAGTGTTCTGCATCCACTTTTCCAGCCGCTACATCCGCATCGGGTGCTTTGATGCCGAAAACTTTTTCCGCATCCTCTTCATTGCCAAGCGCCACATCACACATACTGACCAAGTCAGTCATCACTTCATCCGCAGAGGCTAATCCCATTTCCATAATTTGGCGCGATAGTTCAAATCGCAGGAGACCGTGACGCCCATTTCACGAGCGACAAGAATGGCTTCGCGACAAACTTCCGCTGCTCCTTGTGAGACAGCCGGCGTGATGCCTGTCCAGTGGAACCAATCGGCGCCATCGAAAACTTTCTTCCAGTCGATCGTTCTGGTTTGAATGGTGGCAAAAGATGAATTAGCGCGGTCATAGATCACTTTGCTGCCACGCTGTGCCGCGCCTGTTTCAAGAAAATAGATGCCGATGCGTTCGCCGCCGCGGACGATGTGTTCGGTGCGGATGCCGTATCCGCGCAGGCTCATCAGGCAGGCATCGCCAAGGTCATTCTTGGGGAGACGCGTGATAAATTCGACATTCTCTCCATAGTTTGCCAACGAGACAGCCACGTTCGCTTCGCCACCACCGTAGATGGCTTCGAACGAACGCGCCTGGGTAAAACGCTGGAAGCCAGGCGGTGCAAGGCGGAGCATGATCTCGCCGAAGGTGACTATTTTTTTCATAAAAACTCCGAGGATAATGAATAGAAAGTGGTACGTGGAAAAGTAGATCAAGGAACAATCAATGCATCGACTGAATCGTCCATGTCGAAGGCATCGCCGATCTGTCCGGTCACTTCGACATTCTCCAGCCGCAGGTGGCGCGCGTTGCGGATAAAGAATCCAGCCTGGGACATTCTCGGGATGTCATCTGCCATTTCGGGGTAGCCTGAATCGGCTTCGTCCGAGATGGAGATGGAAATGTCAGTGAAGGAAATGTCTTCGAGCGGCATCTCTGCCAGCCCGTAGAGAAATCCCGCGGCGTGTTTGACATCGCGCGCTGTGATGTGGCTGAAATGGATGCGGCGCAGACGCGGAGTGGTGTCATCCACCGAACGCGGATTCTTATCGGACACCTCTGTGTTGCCGCGCACACCGATGTGATAATACAAATTCATCGTGAAGGGACATAATACGCCATCCATGATCAGATTGGTGACTTCGAATGTCTTCGACTTCCCCGCCGCGCCCGCGACGAGATTTAATGCGGATGCCGCGATCGGTGCCGATGAAAACACAATTCGAGATAACCACATTCTTCACGCCGCCACTCATCTCACTGCCGATGACCACACCGCCATGCCCACGTTCGAGCGTGCAGTTGGTAATGGTAATATCGCGACAGGGCGCGTACCGGTCGGGGTGTTCGTGCTCGGTGCCCGATTTGATCGTGATGCAGTCATCGCCCACGCTGACATAACAATCTGAGATGCGCACGAGACGGCAGGAATCAGGATTGATGCCATCGGTGTTGGGCGAATCGGCAGGGTTGATAATGGTGATGCCGCGGATATTCACATTCTGGCAGTGCACAGGGTTGATCGTCCAACTGGGCGAGTTGATGGCAGTGACGCCTTCGATGAGGACATTCGTACACTCAGAGAAGCTGAGCAAGCGCGGGCGTGGATGCGCGAGTGAACCATCCTTTTTTGCCTGCCACCACATGGCGCCACGCCCATCGATCGTGCCGCGCCCAATGATGGAAATGTTAGTCAAATTCTGACCGGCGATTAACGGCGCGTATGTGTCCTGATGCCTGCCTTCCCAGCGACTATGGATGATCGGATAGTCTGCTGGATTTTCACTGCCAAGGATCACCGCGCCGGCATCCAGGTGCAGGGAAATGTTGTCGCGCAGGAACAGGCTTCCGCTCACGTAGTGACCCGCAGGCAGGGTAACAGTCCCACCTCCATGCGCGGCGCAGGCATCGATGGCAGATTGAATGGCGGGCGAGTCCAGAGTCTGCCCGTCACCCAGCGCACCATGATCGCGCACGTTGAACGACAGAACCTGTCCAACATTCATACGGTTAGTTCTCCGTTGATGCCAACGCGTTCCATTTCCAACGATGCCAGGATGAAGGGTCCCACCCCTTTGGGGTCATTGGAGACGGTCTTCTCACTGACGTAATAGTCAAAGGAACCATCGCGGTACGGTTCACCACCCAAGCCGGCAACGCTGCACACCTTCTCCAGCGTCAGCAACCCCTGCGAGTCGATCTTGATCAAATTTTGCAGCAAGCCATGATAGCCGCGGCGCGCTGACAACAAATATTCCTGCGAGATGTAGCCTTTGTTGACTGCCTTGGCAAACGTGTACACAAACATGGAGGAGGCGGAGGCTTCGAGATAATTCCCCTTGCGTTTGGGAAGATCGAGCACCTGATACCAGAGTCCCGTTGCCTCGTCCTGGACTTTCACAATAGCAGATGCTGCCCGATCGAGAGCGGCGATCAGAGCGGACCGTCCGGCATGGTCCCGTGGAAGATAGTCCAACACATCGACGAGCGCCATCCCGAACCAGCCGACCGCGCGTCCCCAGAAATTTTTTGATTGTCCCGTTTCAGGATCACACCAACGCTGCTGCTTGCTTTCATCCCAAGCGTGATAGAGTAAGCCTGTTTTGGGATCGCGCGTATGTTCTTCGATCAACAGGATTTGATGGACGATGTCATCAAACGTTTCCGATTCATTGAAACGCAGGGCGTATTCCGCCAGGAACGGTCCCGCCATATAGATGCCGTCCAACCACATCTGATAAGGATAGATCTTTTTGTGCCAGAAGCCTTTCGCGTGGTTGCGCGGGTGCGTTCTTAATTGTCCGCGCAGGAGTTCGATGGCTTTGCGGTAACACTCTTCTCTCGTGCGCTCGTAAGCGCTATACAGCAAGCGCCCCGCATTGATCTGGTCGAGGTTGTATTCGTCGACATAATAGGTATGGATATTGCCATTCGGTTGGACAAAGCGATCGACCCAATCGGCGACAAATTTGAGATAGCGCTCTTCGCCCGTGGCTTCGCCTGCTCTTTGGATCGCCATGACCAGCAAGCCATGCTCGTAATGCCATTTGAAATCTTTCAATGTATAGCGCTGCAGGGTCGATTCGACCATGCGGGTTGACCATGTATTTAATTTCTGCAGAGAGATCGGTTTCATGACGATGTCCAATGGTTATGCCGCTGCCATTGATGGCAGATATTCTTTGTTCAAATTCAGCAGTTTTGTGAAAAGCTCCCAGGCATCATCCAGCGGAAGATGAATGGATGGGTCATTGAAGAATGCCTGGAAGGCAAGCTCAGTATTGTTCGTCAACGCGGACTCAATGATGAGTTCCTGGTTGGCGCTGTGCTGGTTAATGAGCGGAGCAATTCCCGCCGGGAGCGCTCCTGCACTCAACGGGCGGATCGAGTTGCGGTTGAAGTGCGCGTTGGTTTCGACTACGGCATGCAAAGGCAGGTTGGATATCTGCCCAACATTTTCCATGTTGATGTTGGTAACCAGATCGCCCAGCCCCAAAAGCGCCTTGATCATGCCAACGCCTTCTTCGCCGGAGGATTCCAACACGAGAGGCGTCATTCCGTTCATGAGGTGGCGCGTTTTTTGCGGAGCAGCTGCCCAGCGTTCGATACGATAGGAAATCGGTGTGCGGATAACACCCCATTTGAATAAGGTTTCTGGAGAGCGAATAAACCCGGGCAAAAATTCCACGAGGTGACGGTCGCCCGCCGCGGCGAGCACGTCAAAGCGTTTGAATAGGTTGAACTTGACCTGGTCGGTGCTATGGAACCAGTCGTTGAAGCCTTCGACTTCTGCCTGTGTGTAGGTACGCAACGTGCCAGGCTGCTCTAGATGATGTTTCAATAATTCCAAAAGGTCATGACCTTGATAGGTTGCCTTGTCCACCCAGGTAAAGTGATTGATGCCCAGTACATTGACTTGTATCTCATGCCGGGATGGCACGTCGATATTCAGGTATTGTGCTGCTACTCGAGCCAGCATCCGTTGGGTGGAGAAGACTTCGTGGCAACAGCCGAATACCTTTAGCTCTGGAGCTATGCGCGTTAATGTCCGCGTGCAGATGGACATGGGGTTGGTGTAGTTGATGATCCACGCCTTCGGACAGTAGGCGGCTAAGGCTTGCGCAAACCCCTTGTAAATGGAAGCAGACCGAAGTCCACGAATGAGACCCGCTGCTCCGGTCGTGTCACCCACTGGGTAAAAGAGTCCGTATTCTTCGCAGAGGGCAATTTCATCACGCATCAATTCCAGGGGACCAGGTTGAATTGAGATGATGACAAAGTCTGCATCCTGCAGGGTTTCTCTCAACGTTGGCACAGCCATGAAGCGCCAGTGCGATACAACACCGGGCTGGTTTTGTAACCAATTGCCCAATTCTTCATTGAGGCGCGCGGAACCCATGTCAATGTCATAGAGCGTGACTTCGCCGGTGAGGTCGGGGCAAAGGGCGAGATCGAACATCAACTTGCGTGCCCACTCGCGGCTTCCGCCACCGATATAGGCAATCTTGAGAGGGATGGGTGTGGACATTTGAAAAATGAAAACTACGTTAGGTGGTTGCGCTTCGTTTACTGCGCACAAAAATCGTACGGGTCCGCTTAGCGCGTTCTATCGGTCAGAATAAGGCGGGCGGTTTGTAGCCGCCCGCCTTACTGTAATGTAACTACTGGCGGTTAGTCTATAAACCCAGCTTCGATCAGAGTTTGTTTGGCATTGGACTCCACGTCCTTCGCGCCAAGAGAGTCGAGTCCGGTGATGTATTCCGCCCAACTCTCTTCGGTCAGTGGTTTTTGTCCGAGTACAAATTGGACAATGTTCTCGCTGTAGAAGCGGAGGAAGTCGGCGGCATTAGAGGGCGGATTGATGATCGCCGCGGCAGACGAATTGGTGTATGCCTGTTTTTGGAAGGCGGCATAATATGCCAATGGGTCCATATCGCGTCCACTTGTGGCAGCCTTGTAAGATGGATAGCGTGCCTTGAGTTCAATATCCGAGAAGATGTAAACCATGTTAGCAAGCTGTGTCAGAGGCTGTGCTTCCTTGGATGTCCATTTGTCTGCATCGGGAAGGTCAGTGGTGGTGACATAGCCCTTGTCGTCCAGCTTATAGTTCACACCCTCTTGACCAAAGGCGAGCAGCATATATCCATCGGTTGACATCCACTCGAGCAGTTTCGCAATAGCAGGACCTTTACCATCGTCAATGGCTCTCTGTGAGACTGCGTAAATACGTGCGGGTTGGATCGTGACACCGGCAGAGGAGGCGCCATCGGGTCCCTTCGGGGGATCCATGGGAACCCAGGAACCGTTCGGGAAGTTGGCATCGAAGTCGGCATAGTTGGATTTGGTAGAGAGGGCAGCGAAGTTCTCCTGCATCATGCCGCATTTGCCCTGTTTCCAATGGACGCGGAATTCATCCTTCTTGAGGGTGGGCCAATCCGGGTCGATCACGCCGGCGTCGTTCATGGACTTGATGAATTCGGTGGCTTTCATGTAATTCGGATCGCGTACATTCATGCCAAAGGTATCCTTGTTCAGGTTCCATGTACCAGCCACGCCATAGGCGCCATACACGAAATCGAAGCGTGGACCAAGACCAGCAGCATTTAGACCGGAACCATCGATGAAAGCGCACAAGCCATAGGTATCTTTCTTGCCATTACCATCGGGGTCATCATTCGTGAAGGCTTTGGCAACGGTCATGAATTCATCCAGAGTAGTGGGGGCTTTAAGCCCGAGCTTATCCAGCCAGTCCTGGCGAATGACCATCGCATCAGTTTGGACCAAGTTACCGGGGTCAGCCAAACCGTATAGATGACCATCGTACATCACCTGCAAATTGCGGTCGGGATTGCTGTAATGGGTCTTGGTGCGCTCGGGCATCAAGGGCAGTAATTCTTCCACGTTGGCGATCAGCCCGGCTTCGGTGATCTTGAACCAGGTATCGCGGTTGACAAAGAAAAGATCAGGCAGAGAATTGCTGGCAGCAGCCGTGTTGATCTTAGTATCCTGATCAGCCTGGGTGGCGGGCAAAATCACGATCTTCAGGTTGATATTGAGATCATCTTTGATCTTCTGATAAGCGATCCAATCCTCAGGCGGAGGACCCGCTTCGGTCACACGGGCGCCGACCCAGATCTCCAGATCGACCGGAGGTTCCGGCGTGGGAGGGATCACTTCCGTAGGGGCAACTTGCGGTGCTTCGGTAGCCGGTTGGACAGGTGCTTCAGTCGGTGTAGCCGCTGGGGCACAGGCGCTAATGATCAGGGTCAAAACGGTGACCGTCATCAAAAGCTTAAGCAAATACTTTTTCATGTAGGACCTCTCTTCTCAAAATAGATGTGAAGTAGAAATAGCCAGAACGAACAGACCAAACGAATATGATCGTGGACCTCCTTGTGAATACTTATTGCTTGACACCTCCCAGAAGAGTACCTTTTGTAAAGTAACGTTGAACACGCGGGTAGATAATGATGATCGGCAGCATGGTGAGAAAGACACTGGCGGCACGGAAGGCAGACACCGGCGCAGAGCTGAAGGCATCGTATTCCACATATTCATTGAGGTTAGCTGCCAGAAGAATATTGCGCAGCAACACAGGCAGAGGCTGTAGATGAGAGTCGTTCAGATAGAGGATGGCGTTGAAGAACTCATTCCAATGCCCCACGGCATACCATAAGCCTACGGTTAATAGGATGGGTTTCGATAACGGCAGGACAACATGCCACAATACTTGCAATTCATTCGCCCCATCGAGGCGCGCTGCCTCTTTTAGCTCATCGGGCAGACCTTCGAAGAAACTTTTCATCACTAACAGGTTGTAAATATTGATACCACCTGGCAGGATCACAGCCCAGTAGGTGTCAATAAGATCAAATTTCCGTACGACAAGATAAGTAGGGATCAAACCAGCATTGAACAGGAATGGGATCAATGCCATAGTGATGAAGAGCCTACGCCCGGGCAGATCATGATTGGAAAGTGCATAGGCGAAGGGAACGGTCAAAAGTAAGTTGATCGTGGTTCCGCCTAATGTGATGATGAAACTGTTGGTTGTAGCTCGAAGGAATGATGGATGGCTCAGGAGTTGCTTATAGGCTTCGAACGACCAGAGTCGTGGGTCAAGCCATAATCCGAGTGTCTTGGTATCGATATAGTGCAGCGGCGTTACAGACATCACGAACACACGCCATAACGGAATGAGGATGGCGACCAGCAAAGTGATCAAAAAGCCATTGACCAGAATTTGGAAAAGGATATCGTCCCAGGATTTTGTTAGTGTACGCATGGCAAACTCCTTACGAGTAAATACCCGAACCTGAGAACTGTTTGGTCAAGCGGTTGGCAATGAGCACCAGGATCAACCCGATAACTCCCTTGAACAAACCAACCGCTGTTGCCAGACTGAACTGGAATTCCAACACACCCTGGCGATAAACCCAGGTATCGATGATGTCCCCGACGCTGTACACCGGCAGGGAATACAGCATGAAGATCTGCTGGAACCCGGCGTCGAGGACATTGCCGAGACGCAGAAGTGTCACAACCACGATCGTGCCGAGAATTCCTGGCAGAGAAATATGCCAGATGCGCTGCAGGCGTGAGGCGCCATCCACGGCGGCGGCTTCGTAGAGAGTCGGGTCAATGCTCATCAACGCCGCGAGATACAGGATCGTGCTCCAGCCGGTATCCTTCCAGATATCGGAACCGACCACCACCGTCCGAAACCAGCCCGGAGAATAGAGGAAAGAGATCGACTTGCCTCCACTTGCCTTGATCGCCTCGTTTACCAATCCGTTATCTGGCGAGAGCATCACCAGCAGGATGCCGTACATGATGACCCATGAAAGGAAATGATGGCAGATAGGAAATGGTCTGAACGAACCCCGCCAGGCTTTTGAAGACAGTTTCGTAAATGCACAGCGCCAGAATGATCGCCATCGGCATACCCAGTATCAGCTTGAGCAGGCTGATGACAACCGTGTTCGTGATCAATTGTGTGAAATAGAAAGAATGGAAAAAGGTGATGAAGTTCTTGAACCCCGAGAAGGGACTGCCTTCGACCCCAAGCAAAGGCTTGAAATCCTTGAATGCGATTTGAGCATTCCACAAGGGCAGGTAACGGAAAAGCGCAAAGTAAATAAGCCCTGGCAGCATCATTAGATACAGCCAGCGGTATTTGTACAACGCCCTGCCCAACCGTACCAGGCGTTGATTTTTCACTCCTTGCACTCCATTGACTTTCTTGGACTTTGCCACTTGGATCATAGCATCACCATTGTTTGAATTCGAGCGCATCTTGACTGCCTCCACATTATAGGAATATGGCCTTGGATTGTTCCGAACACTGCATGGACAATACCGTTCTCTTATCGTTGTACACTTCTCCACCTCTAAAAAAACATAGTAAACTGTACAGGACACGGTTAAACCTTTATGGATGAACTTCCGTTAACTCAGCACAAGCCATTGAACAGCCGCGCTACGATCGGCTTCCTTCTGGCAAGCCTGCACACGGGAGCCAGCCAGATCATCTGGCCCAGCATCGCAGCAGCGGCAGAACATCACGATGTTAACCTGATTTGTTTTCCGGGGGGGCGTCTTCAGGCGGCTGATTCTTTTGAAATACAACGAAATGCCATCTTCAACCTCGCAAATGAGCGCTGCCTGGATGGCTTGATTACCTGGTCATCCTCCCTGGGCGGCGTTCTGGGTCCATCTGAGATCAAGGCATTTCATCAGCGCTATCAGTCGCTCCCCATGGTCAGCCTGGCACAATTCATGGAGGGGATGCCCACGGTCTCGGTGGATAGTTACCTAGGCATGCGCGCATTGCTTACTCATTTGATGGATGGACATGGATTTAAACGCATCGCCTTCATTCGCGGACCAGAGGAACATTACTACGCTCAAGAGCGGTACCGCGCCTATCTCGATTCCCTCCAAGCCTGTAACTTGCCTGTGGACCCCAGGCTTGTCACCCGCCCTCTGCCTTGGGAGGCAGGTGCCGAAGCGATCGCTATTCTGCTCGATGAACGCGGACTCACACCAGGTAAAGATTTCGATGCAGTCGTCGCTGTCAGCGATATGATGGCGATCTGGGCGATGAAGACGCTTCAAGCGCGCGGGTATGATGTGCCCAAAGATATCGCTGTCACAGGATTCAACAACTCCATCGAGGAAAGACTAGCCACCCCGCCTCTGACAACCGTTGACCTGCCTTTTGCTGAACAAGGTGTGAAATCCATGGATGTACTCTTGCAGCAATTAACAGGCGAGTCTGTCCCTGCCTTGATCACACTTCCATCAAAATTGGTGGTTCGGCAGTCGTGCGGTTGTCCCTCACAGGCACTGGCGTTGGCATCGTTTTCGCCATCGCATGGAGCAGAAAAAAGCCTCGGGGAGACAAGCGAAGCAGTCCCGTGGAAAAAACCGGAAGATGTTCGATCCGCTTGCATCTCCGAGATGGAGGCGGCGAGCGTTCTTCATTCCGTTGAACATAAAGCGTGGCTGGAATCCATCTTTGATGCGTTCCTGGATGCAGTTGAAAAAGACTCGAAAGAACTTTTAGGAACTCTACACAACATACTCGAAGGAGCTATGCAGATGAATCACGATATGCTGCATTGGCAGAACGTGATCTCGATCCTTCGACGCTGGATGTTGGAGTACGCACCGAATTCTGAAGCTGTCGAACGGTTGATCTCACAGGCACGCGTCATGGTGGAAGAAGCGGTCCAACGCGCACAAGCGTATGCACAATGGCGTGCTGATCGTGAAGCTGAAACCTTGCGTGAAACGAACCGCGCCTTGTTAACCGCCTTCGATATCAACCAATTGACAGATGTGCTGGCAGAACGTTTGCCCACGCTTGGAATCCCCAGCATGTATCTTGTGACCTATGAAAAGCCGACGGATGCCGATGTCCCTGAACATGCTTACCTGAGGCTTGCATACACCGATAACGAACGCACTGTTATCAAACAGGATGGTTTCCGTTTTTCAACCGATCAAATCATCCCATCCGAATTTTTGCCAAAAGACCGACGGTACAGTTTCGTGGTCGAGCCGCTCTATTTTCAGGATACTTCACTGGGATATGTTGTATTCGAGATCGGTCCGCAGGATGGCAATACGTATGAGTTGCTACGAAACAATTTAAGCAGCGCTTTGCAGGGAGCCATGCTATTTCAGGAGATCCAGCAAGCCCGGCTCGCCGCAGAAAAAGCTGATCGTATCAAGACCCGCCTGTTGGCGAACGTCAGCCATGAGATGCGCACTCCGTTGAACATTATCATGGGCTATACAGGCAATATTCTGGAGATGCCAGAAACCATTCCAGCCTCGCTGCTGAATGATATCCATCAGATCCATGGAAGCGCCGAACATCAGTTGCGCGTGATCAATGACCTGCTCGATCTCTCCCGTGCCGAGATCGACGAACTCGACCTCACTCTCGAATTGCTTGATCCGCACCAACTGCTCACAGATGCCTTCCATAATTTGGCGGACCAGGCTGCATCATCAACCCTTCAATGGAAGCTGGAGATCCCTGAGCGCCTGCCACAGATCAGAGCAGACGCGGTTCGATTGCGGCAAATCTTCCTGAATTTGTTGAGTAACGCCCGCAAATATACAGAGAAAGGTGAGATTACCCTGGGTGCTGAATTGGCACCTCCCCATATTCATTTCTGGGTAGCGGATACCGGACTCGGCATTGACCGCTCACAACAGGAGCGCATCTTTGAACCATTCGTGACACTCGAAGAAAATCGCCGCATCGCCGGCGGAATAGGTCTGGGACTCTCCATCACGCGTCATCTCGTTGCGCTTCACGGCGGGACGATGAGACTGGACAGCCAACCCAATCAGGGTTCCATCTTTCATATTTACCTGCCATTGCCTGCCCTGGATCAGGCGAAACTCGCTCCACAGGCTGAGCTTTCCTCTGCGCTATTATTGATATCTTCACAGAATGAGCCCTCGAAAGAAATCCTGGAGATGTGCCAAAAGCAGGGACTCGAGATCTTCCAACTCCGAAACGGCGAGGATCTAGAATCGGCGTTCAGCCATACAAAGCCTGTCGCACTCGCCTGGGATCTCTCCAACGCGCAACCGAATGACTGGTCGCTGGTGCGGCGGTTGCGACATTATCCCAGTTTGAGCCAGACGCCATTTATTCTCTATGGTCAACCTGTCAATGAACAAATGGGCATGACCGGCTTTATGGTCAAATCAGCGAATACCCGCTCATTATTGGATGCAGTCATCGCCATGAGTCCCGCACAGGGAACCGGACCCATCCTGATCGTAGATGATGATGTGCAGGTACGTGAGGCTCATAAGAAAGTGGTGGAGGATGGTCTGCCTGATTACCCGATCCGACTCGCCGAGGATGGCGAATCTGCACTAAAAATCATGGAACAAGAGGCGCCGTCACTGGTTCTGCTTGATCTTGTGATGCCGAACCTCAGCGGTGCCGATGTGCTCGATCGAATGCGTGCCAATATCAATCTGCGCCAGGTGCCTGTGATCATTTTGAGCAATAAAGTATTGAGTCTGGATGACGTCAAACGCATCGAAAACCATACACGTGTGACGCTTCAGAGTAAGGGGATCTGGTCAGAGGCGGAGATCGTCACAGCATTGAACCGCGCCATCCTTGGCACAGATAGTCTCCCCGTGCATACCAGCGCCTTGGTCAAGCAAGCCATCGCCTACCTGCACCAGAATTACAGACGTGCCATTTCGCGCTGGGAGATTGCCGAGGCAGTCGGCGTCAGTGAAGATTATCTGAGCCGGGTGTTCACGCGTGAGTTAAGCATTTCACCCTGGGATTATCTCAACCGGTACCGCGTACTTCAATCCAAACAATTGCTGATGAACACCACCGATACGATCGGCACAATTGCACAACGAGTTGGTTTCAAAGACCAAGCCTATTTCAGCCGTGTATTCCACAAGATCACAGGCATGTCGCCACAAGTGTATAGGGATCTACCTTTAAGCTTAAGAGATTAACCCAGGTTGTATGTGCCAGATTCAACTAGGCGCATGAATTCACTGTGATCCAATCTATCAGATCAGGTCACTTATCGTCCGATAGACCATAATCTGGTTTAGTAACTGATAAGCCACCTCGCCTTTAACCTTTAAGACCACACGGCTAGCCTTTTAGGCTAGCCGTGTGGTCTTCTGCCGGGGTGCCGGATTTGCAACGTCCCATCAATGGGGACACTCGGACCTACAAACAAAAGACTCCCTCGGGTAGGGAGTTCTGCTTACAGATTGTGTCGGGGTGCCGAGATTTGAACTCGGGACCTCACGGACCCGAACCGTGCGCTCTACCGGTCTGAGCCACACCCCGAAACAGCGTCGCAGATTATACCTGATTTTCCTTTTTGTGCATTACGGATTTAGGAAGATCTCCTGGCTGTAGACATAGAACATCCCTGCAATACGATCATCGTCCTGCCGCACCGATAGGATCGCGAGCGTAGGTTCGGTCACTTTATAGGGAATAGTCGTCTCATATAACTGCGGATTCAATCCATCGACAGTGACGATATTCATTCCTAAAGATTGTCCATCCGGTCCAAATAGCTCAAAGATGACCGGTTGAAGATTGATCGGCCACACATCCCCGCGCACGGTCACACTCCCACCGTAAACAGGGTCCGTTGGACGAGGGCTGAAGACCCCGATGAATTCTCTTGAATTCGCTGCACGATAGATCTCATTGCCTCCCGAAGCGATCATCAACACATGCACGGAATTCATCGCTACGATCCTGCCCGCTTTATCCGTGGTGCTGACGGTGACACGCCCTATTTCACCGGCGCCGGGAATTTCAAAGGGGATCTTGATAAAGTCATACGTGCCGCTCTGATTCGGGATCATGCGTCGAACCGTTCGCGACATCAATCGTCCATCTTCGCCGAAGAGATCGATCTGTATCGTGGAACTATTCCCTGCGATGGCATCGATTTTCAACTGGATCGGTGAAACAACCTTCGACATCGGTCCGGGCGCAAGGATCTGGATCCCGGCGCGTCGATGTTCCGGGATGGCAGTGGACGTGAATGTCGGTGCAGGTGTGGGAGAAAGTGTCGGCGTCGGAGATTCGGTTGGCTCTAGAGTCACGCTCGGCATCACATAGGGAGTCAAAGCCACAGCGGTCTCGGTCCCTGCACGATTGGCTCCCTCCGCGGTCATGGCGATCACCGTCGGCAAATATTCCGGCGGATACGGCGTCGGGATGGGAATCGAAGTTGGGGAAGCGCAGCCAGCCACAAGCGTAAGAAGAGATGCGAGGAGAATGATGGTTCGTTTCATGCCAGAGATTCATGCACAAGTCCAACAAGTCAAGCAGACCTGTTGGACTTGTACGAGTCAATATTTTTAGTTCAAATTTTACAATCCGTAGATCTCGCTGTACTTCTTTGTCAGATAGCGAACGTACGGTTCCGGTGTGATTTTCGAGCCGGTAACCTTCTTTACGAGATCCTGTGGATCATATTTATGTCCGTGTCGATGGACTTTCTCATGCAGCCAGCCAAGCAACACATCAAACTTGCCTTTGCGGATCTGCTCATCCAGGTCTTTGATATCTTTGTTGATCTTCTCCCATAACTGCGCTGAGACAAGATTGCCCAACGCATAGGTAGAGAAGTATCCGATCGCGCCACCTGACCAATGAATATCCTGCAAAACACCTTTTGCATCGTTCGGAGGCGTAATACCCAGGTATTCCTGCATCTTACTGTTCCACAACTCGGGCAGATCCTTGATGGCAACTTTGCCTTCGACCATGGCGATTTCCAATTCCAGACGCAGCATAATGTGCATGTTGTAAGTGGCTTCATCTGCATTGACACGGATCAAGGAAGGCTCAACCTTGTTGATGGCTTTATAGAAAGACTTTACACTCACACCGTCCAACTGTGATGGGAAGGTCTTCTTGAGCGCTGGGAAGAAATGTTCCCAGAACGGCAGTGAACGACCGACAAGATTTTCCCACATACGCGATTGCGATTCGTGCACCGCCAACGACGTTCCACCTGCAAGCGAAGTGCGTTCGTACGCAGGGTTGATGCCCTGCTCGTACATGGCATGACCAGATTCATGCATGGTACTGAACAGGATCGCCATCGGGTTATCGCTTTCAAAACGCGTGGTGATGCGGACATCGTTCACGCTGAAACTGGTCTCGAACGGATGCGGGGCTTTATCCTGCCGGCCGCGCTTCCAATCGTAGCCGAATTGGGTAATGATGTTTTCGCCGAACGCCCACAGTTTGACTTCGTTGTATTTCTTGAACAGGAAATCATCCTTGACCTGCTTGCTGCCACGAATGGCTTTGAGCAGAGTCACTTGTTTCGGGCGTAAAGCATCGAAGATGGCTTTGACATCCGCGGTCTTCATGCCCGGTTCGTAATCATCCAACAGAGTGTCATAGGGATGATCGGCAGGCGGGAAGAAGGAAACATATTTCTGGACGAGTTCCACGACTTTTTCGAGATGCGGCTGGAAGATGGAAAAATCAGATTTGGCGCGCGCTTCCACCCAGGCTTCGAATGCTTTTGTCGAAACGATGGCTTGTTCCGCGACAAATTCCGGCGGCACGCATTTGGCCTTGTCATAGTTGCGAGCAGCCACGCGCACCAGAGCCGCATCATCTGTATTGAGGTCAGCGCCAGCAAATTCAGCCTTCAGATCATCGAGCAATCTACCCACTTCATCGGAGGTGAATTTTTCCTGAGCGATCTTGCTAAGTGTGGCAAGTTGATATCCGCGGGCTTCTCCGCCCATAGGCGGCATGTTTACTTGCTGATCCCAACTCAACAACGAGGCAGCTTTCCCAAGGTCAGCCACTTCACCGAGCATTTCCTTCAATTGATTCAGCTTCTCAGACATGGATTCTCCTGTTGTACGAAATGAATCTCGCGTTACACAATTAGTTGACTTTCCAACGTAATGGCTTATTCTGTAGAGCGGACAGGATCTCGACCGCGATATCCTCAGAAGCACGGGACTGCGCTTCGGCGGTCTGCGCTCCGATGTGCGGAGTGCCGATCACGTGCGGATGGGAAATGAGTTCCGTTAAACCATGCGGTTCCTTGGTGAAGACATCCAACGCCACGCCTGAAACCTTTCCGCTATTCAGTGCATCCAGCAAAGCGACCTCATCAATAATACCACCGCGCGCCGTGCTCACGATACGGACACCATCTTTCATTTGCGAAAATGCCAGTGGACCAATCAGGTCACGCGTCTGCACAGTATAGGGCAAGTGAAGCGTGATGTAATCAGACCAAGCAAATAGATCCTGAATGGATACTGGTTCTGCACCACGCTCTCGAATTTCATCTTCCGTGATCTGCGGGTTGTAGGCAATTATATTCATTCCAAAGGCAGAGGCATATTTCGCCACCTGGGAGCCAATGCGTCCCATGCCGATAATGCCGAGCGTCTTGCCATTCAGTTCGATACCTTCTAATTCCTTTTTCAGCCATTTACCTTGCTTCATGCCGCTATCTGCCCGCGGAATGTCGCGTGCCAGAGAAAGCATCAGCCCAAAAGCCAGTTCAGCGACCGCTACTGTAGTGGACATAGGCGTGTTGACCACTGCAATGCCCTTTTGGCGGGCAGCTTCCAGGTCAATATTGTCCACACCGACGCCGGCGCGCCCGATCGCTTTCAGTCTGGAAGCAGCTGCGATAACGGCAGCAGTTACCTTGGTCCGACCCCGAACGATAAGTCCATCATAGTCAGAGATCACTTTGAGCAGGTCATCCGCTGAAATGTCGTTGCGGTCATCCACATTCGCAGATGTACGCAAAATGGACTGGCCCTTTTCGTCCAGTCCGTCAGTAATAAGAATATTTGGATTAGTCATGTCGATATTTTAACGCAAAACGTCCCGCAGGCTACCGTTCTCAAATACTATTTTTCGAGAACCCTGCGGAACGTTAGGGACCAACGTTTATTCGTATCGGAGTGCTTCCACCGGCTCAAGACTTGCCGCACGGTTTGCCGGGTAAATCCCAAAGAACAAACCAACTGCCGCAGAGAACAGCGTAGCAAGCAGCACGGCATCAGCACCAACGATCGGGGTAAAGGCTGTACCTGTCGCTGCTGCGATACGCCCCACCGCAAACGAGATCAGCCAGCCCAACATAATCCCGATGACGCCTCCGAGCAAACTCAACAGTGATGACTCGGTCAGAAATTGTGTCAGGATGTCACGGCGACGGGCACCCAACGCTTTGCGCAAACCGATCTCGCGCGTACGCTCGGTCACAGATACCAACATGATGTTCATAATGCCGATACCGCCCACCAGCAACGAGATACCCGCGATACCTTCCAGGAAGACCGTGAGAATGCCGGTGATGGATTGGAACGTGGTCAGTAGATCCTGCTGGGTGAAGACTGTAAAATCCTCGGCGCCGATGGGCGTCCGATGGCGAGTGCTAAGAATAGCAGTAATTTCGTCGGATGCCTGTTTCACCACATCGCCGCTCACCGCCTGCACAAAGATAACATCGACACGGTCACTGGTACTACGACGGATCAAACGGGTCTGCGCGGTCGTGAATGGAACAATGACCACATTATCCTGACTGCCGAACGAGCCGCCGCCCTTTGATTCCAACACACCGATGACACGGAAAGGCTGCCCTTCGATACGCACGGTTTCACCGGTCACGCCATCAGCGTGCCCAAATAATGTTTCAGCAACATCGGGTCCCAGCAGCACTACGGAGGCACGCCCCAGCATGTGTTCTTCAGTGATGAATTCACCCTCGGTGATGTTGTAGTTACGCACCTGGAAATATTCCGGTGTCACACCCAAGATCGACGGGGAAGTTTCTTCGCCGCCAAATGAAACGGTACCACTGCCCTGCAAGGCAGGTGCAACCGCTGCTACCGATGGTGCCGCGAATTGATCACGCAAGGCTTCGGCATCTCCCAACGTCAGAGGCTTGGGATTGCGGACATTGTCGCCAAAATCACCGCGGAAGACAAACAGTAAGTTCGTACCGATCCCGCTGATCGAGCCGGTGATGGATGCCTGCGCACCACGCCCGACCGCCAACATGGCGATAACCGCCGCCACGCCAATCACGATACCCAACACGGTCAAACCAGAGCGCATCTTGTTCCCGCTTAAGGATTCGAGTGCCTCCAGAAAAGCTTGTGCAATGCTCATGATGCACTCTCCAATAAACCGTCGCGCAAACGGATGACACGCTGGGTTTGCTCAGCAATTGTCGGATCATGGGTAACGATAATCAACGTTGTGCCGCTGTCCTTGTTCAAGTTGAGCAGCAGGGTCATGATCTCTTTACCAACCTTCGAATCAAGATTACCCGTTGGTTCATCTGCCATGATGATGGCAGGCTTGTTGACAATGGCACGCGCAATGGCAACACGCTGTTGCTGTCCACCGGAAAGCTCATACGGACGGTAAGTCATACGATGGTTAAGTCCTACCGCCTTTAAGGCTTCAATGGCACGTTCGCGCCGACCTTCAGGATTCCCAGAATAGCGTAAGGGCAGTTCCACATTAGTAATAGCAGTCTGACGCGAGAGTAGGTTAAAACTTTGGAAGACAAAACCAACCTTGCGGTTGCGGATACTCGCAAGCTGGTCGTCGTTCAGGGATGCAACGGCTTCGCCATCCAGCACATATTCGCCGGAGGAGGGGCGATCCAAACAGCCGAGCGTGTTCATCAATGTGGATTTGCCCGAACCGGAGGGTCCCATAATGGAAACGACTTCGCCGCGCCCAATGGTGAACGAGACACCGCGCAAAGCTTCCACTTCTACTTCGCCCATCTGATAGACCTTCCGCAGGTCATGGGCTTCGATTACGTTAGACATGGTTATCCACCACCAAACCCACCGCCAGGACCACCACCGCCAGGACCGAATACATCTGTCGGAGGATTCAAGATGACCGTATCACCTTCTTTGATATCTCCACCGGCAATAACACTCTTTGTATCAGAGGAAGACCCAAGGCGGATCTCGGTCTTTACAGGTTGACCATTCACCAACAGATAGATCACACGCTTGTTATCTGAGAGGCGGACAGCGCGATTCGGGACGAGCAATTCATTCTTGATCTCTTTGACGACAATATTAACTGCAGCGGTCATACCAGGTTTGACAAATTCATCGGCATCTGTCAATTCGACAGTGACCTTGAAACTGACCACGCCCTGCACGGCGGTACCCGCCTGCGCCACTTCCACTACTTTGCCATTGTACGGTGTATCTTTATCGAGGATGGCATCGAACGTTAAGGTAACTGGCTGACCCACGGTCACGCTGTTGATATCCACTTCCGAGACTTCCACATCTACATACAGGCTAGTGAGGTTGTCAATGCGGAAGGCTGTCGAACCGGCACCCACCTGGTCGCCGGGCAATGGGTAGGATTCTGTCACAGTGCCATCAAACGGCGCGATGATGTGAGCCAGGTTGAGGGTAGCTTGAGCCGCATCCACACGGGCTTGAGCCGCCGCCAGATCAGCAGCATCCGCTCCGTTTTGAAGGCGATCGAATTCGCGTTGAGCATCATCCAATTTTGCCTTGGCAAGCGCAAGATCTTCATCCGCCTTCTTGATCGTTGCTGCGTCAGCATAATCTTCACGCTCTTCCACAACCGGGACGGTTCGCCCAAATACTTTCTTATATTTGATTGTCTTGATGGTGATCTTGCCGTTCAATTCTTCACGCCAATTGGCAGCCTTATCATAGGCTGTTTTTGCATCGCGCAAGGTGATGGCAGCCTGCGCACTGGCAGTTCCAGAGTTCTGCAGATCATCCAAGGCCTTTTGCGCGCTGATCAGATCGGCTTGCGCCATGATGACACTCTGAGGCAGCGAGGTGCTCTTTAAAGAAGCAAGCACATCATTAGCCTTGACCACTTCACCCACATTGGCATTGACTTCGTCCACAGTACCTGCCGCCTGCCACACCAGGGTAGCGGTCTGCTTCGCGCGGACAGTTCCGGTAGCGCCGATCGTAGCGGTTACATTACCACGTTCGATCTTGGCGGTTTGATACTGAGTGGTGGCGCTGGCATTTTTATTCCGGTTCACCATAAAAATAGTACCGGCCACGATCACCACGAGCAGGATGATCAGAATCACCCTATTCTTTTTAAAGAATTGACTCATTCGTTATATTCCTCCGTGAGGGATTACCTCGACGCCCGAAATTGTACCGTACGGCAAACCACTACCATCCTCTTAGAATCGGGGCATTGGCTTTTGATACACTACCTGCAATATGGATTTAACGAGTAGTTGGCGGTATTTATTCGGTTAAATTTTTTCTTTGATCAACGGGAGTTATTATCCCTCACAATCGTGAATTGAATATGAACTTGGACGAAGCAATAATAAAAATCTTACACCTCTGTAATTGTGATGATTGTCGTCCAGTTTGGTGACATTAAAGCCTGTAGATGGTTTTTATGTTTGGGTATCATTCATGGGTATCCTTTTAATTCGCCAATTGGAGGACCACATGCAGTTTATACCCAGCGAGACCCTGAACATTGACAGGAAAGCCCGCGCGAATATGCCTTTCTATGACCTGGATCTGAGACCGCCCGGGGAAAGGACATGCGATTTTGGTGACGTGGTGATCGATTTCAGCCCAGAACGCGCCATGGCGGAGGCAGCCCGCTGCATCCATTGCCCAGACCCGGCGCCCTGCATGTTGGCTTGCCCCACAAGCAACGACATCCCCTCCTGTATGTGGCTGATCGAGCAAGGACGTTTTTCCGACGCCGCCGATTTGTACCACCAACATAGTTCCCTGCCAGAGATTTGCGGACGTGTTTGCCCGCACGAACAGCTCTGTCAGGGATCTTGCGTTCTTAACAAGACCAAGGAACCTGTCCTGTGCGGCGAACTGGAAACTTTCGCTGTCAACTACAAACGCCGCACCGAGGGACGCGTTATCCCGCTCGCTCAACCTACGGGAAAGCGTGTCGCCATTATCGGAGCGGGTCCTGCCGGTTTGGGCTGTGCTGACCAACTCATGCAAGCTGGGCACGAAGTGACCATCTTCGAATCCAAGCCTGCTCCGGGCGGTCTACTCGTCTACGGTATCCCGAACTTCAAACTCCCCAAGGATGTCTGGCAGGAAAAATGGGAGGAGTTCGAACGTGCCGGGGTCAAATTCGTTGGCGACACTTATATTGGAAAAAATAAGACCATTGATGAGCTTTTCACAGAAGGCTTCGATGCGGTCTTCATCGGCGTGGGTTCTGAGATCGATGCGAAAATGGAAGATACCCCCGGAACAGACCTCCCTGGCGTTTACGAAGCGACCGATTATCTGATCCGCGGTAACGTGGAGCCAGATCTACTCCCAGAAGAAATGAAGAAACCTCTCGAAGTTGGGCGGCGCGTGGTAGTGATCGGCGGCGGCGATACTGCATCCGATTGCTTACGTACCTCACTGCGTCTTGGCGCTGAAGAAGTAACCTGTCTCTACCGCCGCACTGAAAAAGAAATGCCCGGCGGCAGAAAAGATCGCAAGTTCGCGCGGGAGGAGGGCGCAAAATATCGCTTCCTCACGCAACCGATCAAGTTCATTGCTGGCGCTGACGGGCATCTCGCAGGCGTGGAATGTTTAGAAATGGTGCTCGGCGAACCCGATAAAAAAGGACGCCGTAAACCGGTCCCGGTCGAAGGTTCGAACTTCATCGTGGAATGCGATACTGCCGTGTTGGCGTTGGGCTACTGGCCCGATCCCGTTATCGGCAAGACCACACCCAAGCTCGAAACACATGACTGGGGTCTGGTCACCGCTGATAAAGCCACCGGCAAAACATCGCGCGAAGGTGTCTTCTCCGGCGGCGATTGTGTTACGGGTCCAGATCTCGTTGTCACCGCCATGGTCGGCGGACGTAAAGCCGCCTGGGCGATCAATGAATATTTGAAGACGAAACAAAATTAAATCCTGCTAATTCTCCCAATCTGCGCTAATCTTTAAATTCGCGAGGATCAGCGCAGATTGGCAAACGATAATAAGAAACGACGGGTGCAGAGCTCGTCGTTTTTGCTTCTAAAACACCAAACCCAAAGTTGTGCTCACCCTGCTCTAAAGCAATTTGTGAGCGCACTGGGTATAATCGTCCGCATGATCTATCGCATTCTACGGTTCGTCGATCTCTTTGTGGTCATCGCCATTCTCTTGCTTGTATCAAAAAGCGACACGCCGCGCTTCGCCAGCGATACCGACCGTACCCGTGCCTTCACTCGCCAGATCGAATTTGATTATCCCAACTGGGTGTGGAACGCCGCCTGGATCAAGATCGAACAAGGCGTCATTGGCGTACCCTATTCTTTTGATCGCGGTACCAGCAAACAGATCGTGTTCGACTATTTGCATGTTACGCAACAACTCATGCAGATCGATCTGCGCACAGAGCAGATCTTTGCCGACCCCAGCATTACAGACAAAGACAGCGCCACGGCATTTCTGCGAAAACAACGCGAAAAACTCAGCGCACAGCAAACACAAATAGCGCCATTTGCAAAATCCATTTTGCAGAGTCAGTTAAGTGAAGCGCTGGCGGAGCTTGGTCTCACTACCGCGGGTCAACCGATCCCACAAGTTCTATATCACATCACACCCACACCGCGCGCCTTGATCGTTTCGCCGCGCAACAAGATCGTCCAGATCGCCAACATTTCCATTCTGCCCACGCTTCCTCGATGAGGAGATCAAGCTCGAAGATAATGTTGCAAAATCTCTGGATGTTTCTACATTGGTGGTTGGCATTGGCGGCGTTGGCGTGTATCCCACCATGGTGATGGAAACTACCGACCTACGCTGGACGCTCGACACTATCGCTCACGAATGGACTCACAACTATCTCAACCTACGCCCGTTGGGGGTCAACTACAGCACCACTCCCGAACTGCGCACCATGAACGAGACGACAGCCTCTATCGCGGGAAATGAAGTCGGGGATTATGTCGTAAAAAAGTATTATCCGGAATTGCTCGGCTCTTCTCGCAGCCGAGGCTTGATCTCGTTTAATCCATCGCCCCTCCCCTCGTACGGACTCGATGATCCGTCCGCGTTCGACTTTCGCGCGGAGATGCACACTACGCGTGTCACAGCGGACACACTACTCGCAGAGGACAAGATCGAAGAAGCGGAATCATACATGGAGCAGCGCCGACAGGTCTTTTGGAATAACGGATATTTGATCCGTAAGCTCAACCAAGCTTATTTCGCCTTCAATGGCGCCTATGCCGATGTGCCCGGCGGAGCGGCAGGTGAAGACCCGGTGGGACCTGCCGTCCGCGCCCTGCGTGAACAAAGCAACTCGCTTGCAGACTTCATCAATACCATCGCCTGGATGACATCCTTCGACGAACTTCAACAAGCCATCAAATAATTATTATGAACCGCCATTTCATTCTTCACGTTTCACTCATCACTATCTGCATCTTCACTGCCTCTTGCACCACACAATCACCATCCACCCCTCTTCCTACGCCATCCATCCCAATCATCTTTCCTACGGAAGCCCCCCTCTGCACGACCATCACCACCGCTCCTACCCCGAAACCGGAAGAATCAGCCATCATTCCATCCGAAAGCGCGGACGATCATGTGCTTGGCGCAGAGAATGCCAGCGTTACGATCATGGTCTACAGCGATTATCAAGACCCGCGCAGTGCGCTCTTTGCGCAGGTGGCAGGTCAATTGCTGAGAGATCATCCGAATGATGTACGTTTCATTCACCGCATATTCCCGTTGATGTCGGTCTATGACAAAACAGCGCTTGCCGCACAAGCCGCTGAAGCCGCCGCGGAACAGGATAAATTCTGGCAAATGAACGATCTGCTTTATAGCGGACAAGCTGGCTGGTCCAACCTGTCGGCGGAGGATTTCGAGAGTTGGCTCATTGCTCAAGCTACCGGCTTGGGTATGGACGCGGAGAAGTTCCAGTCTGATCTGAAACGCGAAGATATCGTCGCACGCGTCCAGAAGGCATGGGAAGACGGTCAAAAAATGGGACTGCCTGGCACGCCGCTCGTGCTGCTCAACGGGCAGGTCTACGGCGGACCGCGCGATTATGTCAGCGTTGAAAGCATTGTGGCGTTGATCGCTCTCGGCAAACGGCAATACACATCCTGCCCGCCCATGACCGTGGACAAGAACAAACAATATTTCGCCACCCTGCATACCGAAAAGGGCGATGTGACCATTCAGTTATTTGCCGATAAAGCGCCCGTCACCGTGAACTCGTTCATCTTCCTAGCAAAGAATGGATGGTACGACAACATCACGTTCCATCGCGTCATCCCACAGGTGTATGCTCAAACTGGCGACCCCAGTGGCACCGGCAAAGGCAACCCCGGCTATTATGTCATCACTGAGATCCTGCCCACGTTGACGTTCAATCAGCCTGGCTTGGTGGCAATGGTCAATTCGGGACCCGACACCAGCGGCAGCCAATTTTTTGTCACCTTCAAACCTATTCCAGAATACGACGGTCAGTTCACGATCTTCGGGCAGGTGCTCAGCGGCATGGATGTGCTGCAATCGCTCACCACCCGCGACGCCCAGCCCGGAGTCGAAACGCCGCCTGGTGATAAATTGTTGAGTGTAACGATCATAGAGAAATAAGGGGATTCAACGATGAGCTCTTTCTATATTGTTCGCCACGCTGAAAAAGAAAAAGGGAATTTTTTCAACCCCTATCTACGGCATCAAGATGAGCCCATCTCGCTGAATGGGCAGCAAAGTGCTCAAAAGCTCTGGCAGTTCTTCTGCACGAGAAACATCAAAGCCATCTATATCAGCGAATATCTTCGCACCGCACAGACCGTGGAATATGTTGCCTGTCAACTGGGGATATCTCCGGTCATTGATAAACGCTTGAACGAAATTGACAACGGACTCATCGAAGGCTTGTCCGATTCAGAATTGCAGATCACCTACCCAGAAGTCTGGAACGGATTTCGCCAGCGAGATCACGATTTCCGCTTCCCCAACGGCGAGACCGGCGAAGAAGCACAGAACCGCATCGTTGAACTTCTTGAAGAAAAACGGACTCAGCATCCATCCGAAAACGTGCTCTTCGTCTGTCACGAAGGCTTGATCCGCATCATGACCTGCGCCGTCATGGGATTACCCGTTTACCACCGCTGGAATTACAAAGTTGACTTTTGCGGTATCACGGAAATTTCGTATCAACCAGAGTACAACAATTGGAAGTTGATCCGGTTCAATAATATCGTAGAGTTATAGACGCATTTTGTTCTTCAAATCACAATATCTGACTTACAGTCGAAACTCCCCATAGTCATAATTTATTGAGCTATAACGGCATCAATGAATTCTTTTGGAGGGCAATATTTATGTGCAACAACATAGTGATAGATCAAATCGGGAGATAAATAAAGTGCATTAATTCCTGGAACTTTAATCTAGTCTGAGCCCAACTCAATAAGCTTGTTATTTCTCTCAGCTTTTGCTGGATACTCACTACAAAACGGGCACGGATGCCATCCACGGGTTTTTGATATTGGATAACAACATATTTCAAATAGGTGGACGATAAAATCATCAGGAACTTCGCCCACAAGATAAGTATTTTCATCATCTAGCCAACCAACATTAAGAGCGTGAATGTGCATGTTTTCCTTTGAATAAGTATATTTCGACAAATCAGCAAAATAACTCACAGCGAACTCCTATAGGCTTTTGTGTTGCATTGTAGTCTCAATGAGCCAGATAACACAAGAATCCAATCTATGACCATATCGATACCAAGCAAAAGGATATGGTAAGATATTTTCCATGTCCGTAACCTCCTACTCATCCATCGCACGCGACGGCGACCTTGCCCAACTGGTGGGCTTGCGCCACAAACATTTCATCTTCACCCTCAAAACCGGTGCGGAGTTCGGTACGCACCGCGGCATTCTCAAGCACGACGATCTGATTGGCAAGCCGTGGGGCTCGCAGGTCTTCAGTCATATCAACGCGCCGTTCTATTTGCTCCAGCCCTCGCTCGCGGACCTGGTCAATGAACTGCCGCGCACCACGCAAATTCTGTATCCCAAAGATATCGGCTACATCCTCGTCACCATGGGCGTGGGACCCGGTCAGAAGGTGATGGAAGCGGGCACCGGCTCCGGCTCGATGACCACTTCCCTCGCCTACGCTGTTGGATCGGAAGGACGCGTCATCACCTACGAGATCAAACCGGATGTGCAAAATCTGGCGCGCAAGAACCTGACCCGCTTCGGACTCGAATCCCGCGTGGACTTCAAGCTGCGCAACATCGAAGAAGGCTTCGACGAAACGGACGCCGACTCCTTCTTCCTCGATGTGCCCAATCCGTACGACTACACCGCGCAAGTCCGTGCCGCGCTCAAACCGGGTGGATACCTGTGCTGCCTGATCCCGACCTTCAACCAGGTGGATAAAACGCTTTTATCCCTGCGGCAAAACAACTATGCCTTCATTGAAGTCTGCGAAATCTTATTGCGCTTCTACAAACCGGAACCGGGACGCATCCGCCCCACCGACCGCATGGTCGCGCACACCGGATTCCTTGTCTTCGCCCGCCGCATCGAGCCCGCCGATGATCCACGTGGAAAAGAGTTACTGGAAGAAATAGGAGCCGTGGGCAGTTCCAAACACAAATCTGCGGACGCGGATAACACAGAAGGTACAGAAAATCCGTAACGTCTATACCGTCCCGCAGGTTTCTTCAAATAACCTAACTCACCATCAAAACCTGCGGAACGTTTACATTCAAGGAGAAATCACCATGCGCCGCATGTTTCGCCGCCAGATACGAAAAACATTAGCCCAGGAAGTCCCGCCCGTTTTACAGGAAGCCAACTTTACCTTCGACAAAGGCGAATATGGACGCGCCGCCGAACTCTACGAGCGCATTGCCCAAGGTGCCGATGCCCGCGGCGGACCGCGTGCCCCGATCCTTCACCTGCAAGCAGGGCGTTCCCGAGTCTACGCCGGTCAAACCGCCCTTGGCATGACCTCCCTCAAACGTGGATTGGAACTCTTTGCCCAGCGCGGTCAATGGCATAAACTACAGAATATGGGCTCACGTGTTGTCTCTGAATTGAAAGAACGAGGATTGACAAAAGAAGCCGCCGAGATCGAAGCCATGCTCAAAGGTGCTGCGCCATCCGTACCTGTAGTGGCAGAAACGACTCCTGCAAAGAAACCTGTTCTGCCAACACACTGCCCATCCTGCGGTGCGCCTCTCCGCCCCGATGAAGTCGAATGGCTGGATGATGTTATTGCCGAATGTGGGTATTGCGGCAGTCCTGTACGGGAAGACAATTGAACGCTAGCCAAAAACGGTTTCCCTTTTTATCCTTTCTTGCCCGAGTTCATTTTTTATTTTCCAGCAAACCATCTCCTATGCCGCTTACACTGACTGAAGAATTTATCGCCCAGAAATTACAGCAAGCCATTGAAGCCGCCGGACCTTCGTCCGACGGTTTTGCCGAAGTAGATATCACCGAAGAATCGCGCGTGCGCTGCGCAGCGGTATTGATCCCTTTGTTGTGGCATGAGAATGAATGGCATGTGCTTTATACTCGCCGCACAGACAAGGTCGAATCGCACAAAGGACAAGTTTCCTTCCCTGGCGGCGCCTGCGATGAAGGCGAAACTACGCCCGAACAGACTGCCTTGCGCGAAGCGCAGGAAGAGATCGGTCTTAACCCCAACGATGTGAAAGTGTTAGGTCGGCTGACCAATCTCATCACGATTACCTATTTCCGCGTTACCCCGGTAGTGGGGGTTATCAAATGGCCCACCGTTTTCCAGGTGGGAGAACATGAAGTGGCGCGTATTTTTACGATCCCGCTTGGGTGGCTGGCAAACTCATCCAACCGCTGGGAATTCGAACGCCCGGGGCTGAGGCGGGGTCTCATCGCTTATCATCCTTACGATGGCGAATTGCTCTGGGGTGCTACGGCTAGGATGACTGTAGATTTTCTAAATGTACTGGGGTATTAACGAGAGAGACTTCACAGGTTTTCAAAACCTGTGAAGTCTTGAAACATAAACTAAAAAACTCCCCGACCAAGATCGGGGAGTTTTACTATTGAAGAAATTACTTCTTCTTTTCGGCAGCGGCTTCTTCTTCCTTCTTGCCGCGTTCCACAGAGAGTTCGGGTTCGGTTGCGGTCGGGGTAACACCTTCGGCACCCGGAACGCCAGCGCCTTCTTCTTCGACCTTCGCGAAGGTTGCAACAGCCACCATCGTTTCGGGGTCATCGAGCAGACGAAGGGTATCGGGAACCTGAACGTCCTTAACGCGGATACCATCGCCAGGTTTGGCAAGCACCGAAATATCCAGATCGATGCGCTCGGGCAGGTCGGCGGGAAGACATTCCACTTCGAGTTCTTCCAAGTTGTGAACCATCACGGCGTTGTAATCCTTCACCGCACCGGAAACACCGACGAAATGAACGCTCACACGTGTGCGTAACTTCTCGGTCATCGAAACAGCCAAGAAATCCACATGCAGCAGGCGGTTCTTGATGTAATCGCGTTGCTTCTCGCGCACCAGAGCGGGATACTCAGTGCCATCCACCTCCAGAGTCACAATGCTGGACGAAGTAAGCTTCGCTAATGCCATGCTGGCTGTGTGGGTATCCAAATTGATGTTAACCGGCTCTGTGTGGCGACCATAGATCACCGCCGGCAACTTGCCTTCGCGGCGCAACGCCTTCACCTGCTTGCCAACCACGTCACGCTTGGTTGCTTTTAAAACGACTTTCTCCATCTTACTTAACTCCTCGAGCGCCTCTCACCCCGCCATTTGCGGAGTTACCTTCGCTCTATGAATAGAATTTCTGCAAACGGCTCGTGCCGTGTACATTCAAAATTATTTTCGACCGAACACCATACGCCCGACCAGCAGCATGATCCCTGCGAACAAACCGCCCACCAACCCGGCGATCAAGGCGGAACGCTGATCCAACAACGTGGTCACATTCCCGTTCACGGTGCGGGCGACCAGGATCGCTGTGCGGGAATTTTCCACGTGGACATCGGTGCCAGCCACATAACCAACCATCCCGTTATGGACCTCTGCGCTTCTTGCCACGACCGCGCCTGTGTACCCGCTGACAGACGCTTTCTCCGCCTGGATATATCCCGCTGCCGCCTGCTCCAAAAGGACTTCATCTGCAGTGACCTGTGCCAGCGCCGATTGTCTGGCACTGACCCGCGCCGCCTGGATGCTACCAGCCGCGCTCTGCTGCATCTCCACTTCGTCTGCTTCGATCTTCTCCGCGTCCGCTTGATGCATGCGCACTAGTTCCGCTTCGACAGATTGCACATCCGAGTGAGAAACGTTTGTCACTTGCGGTTCGAAATAGGGAAGTTTTTCAGGTTCGGTCATTAGGTTTCCTGCACAAAATCCGCCTCCATCAGGAGGCGGCAGTGATGACAACGGGCAAGATTTTACCACATCATCCTTGAATGTGAACCTTTAGCGCAGCAGTTTATTTTCACTTTCTTCTCTCAATCAATTGACTACCCGCAAGATTTACTCTGTTATTCTCTGTTTCTTCATCGCCTCAGCCACGCCATGCGACATCTCATCTGTCCGTTCTTCGAGGTGAGACACTACGCTCCAATAACTCTCGTCATCGCGATTCTGGCTAAGCTTGTAATTCGCTTCGATACGTGTTACTTCTACTTGGAATGCCACAATTCCCTTCATTTCTTTCATCACAAGATCCGCTGGGAGCGTTTCCATGCGATAGGAAGGATCCCCTTCATTGCGTGCGATCAAGCGCGAGAGCATTTCATACGTCTCTTCGTGATCGGTCACGATACGAGTTTTGCCATAAACATGGATGCTTTGGTAATTCCACGTTGGCACATTGACATGGTTGTACCATGTTGGTGAAATGTATGTATGCGGACCTTGAAAGATGACTAACACTTCAGAGTTTTTCTCGAACGTCTTCCACAACGGATTCGCCCTGGACATGTGCCCGTTGATAAAAAGCTTCTCCCCTTCTTCCACCACTTCCATTAATAAATGACTGGCAGTCGGCTTTTCGCCATCATAGGTCACCAAGGTAGCGAATTCATTTTGTTTCAGAAACTCTAAAATCTTGATTCGATCTTCTTCACGATAAAGTTTTGATATATACATAAAACTCCTTTGGCACATCAAGTATACCAATGCATATGTCGTTGCGAGGAGGAGCGGAGCGACGACGAAGCAATCTCCAAATAACAATCATATATTTGTATCGAGGAGATTGCTTCGGGCGGAAGAACACGCCCTCGCAACGACATCCTAATCACTATTTACCATTCACCAATTACCGCTATAATCCCCCACACTTATGAAACGATATCTTCTCTTCACTGTCTTCGTCTCCGGCATGACGACCCTCGCCGCAGAACTGGCTGCATCGCGTTTGATCGGCAATGTCTTCGGCACGAGCAACATCGTTTGGGCATGCATCATCGGGCTGATCCTCATCTACCTCACGCTGGGATATTTCATCGGCGGCAAATGGGCGGATGCGAATCCGACTCCTGCCGCAATGTATCGTGTTTTAGCGTGGGGCGCCTTCACGCTGGGACTCGTGCCCTTCATAGCGGGACCCGTCCTCCGCGCCGCGGCGACCGCCTTCGAGACGCTGAGTGTCGGCATCTTGGGCGGGGCATTCGTCGCCGTGTTGGTGCTGTTCGTTGTTCCCATCACATTATTGGGAACCATCTCTCCATTCGCGATCCGTTTGCTGGTGGATGACACCGCGCACGCCGGGCAGACATCCGGTCAGATCTACGCCATCTCCACACTCGGCTCGTTCATCGGAACGTTTTTGCCGACACTAGTATTCATTCCTGCTATCGGTACGACAAAAACGTTTTTATTGTTCAGTCTTGTCCTGTTGCTCGTGGCATTGGCAGGCATGGGAATGTTCGCCAGCAGGCGCGACATGTTCAAACTATTTTGGATGCCAATCTTGTTGGTTGTCATCGCTGTGCTGATGGCTGGGCAGGCACTTAAAAGCAATTCTGGGCAGGTCTATGAAACCGAGTCAGCGTACAACTACATTCAAGTGGCACAGATCAACGGATACACCATCCTGCGTCTCAACGAAGGGCAAGGCGTCCACTCGATCTACAAGCCCGACACCCTCAAGTATGACGGACCATGGGAAGAATTTCTCGTCGGTCCGTATTTTTATGCAGACCGAAAACCCGGTGACATCAAACGCATGGCGATCGTCGGGCTTGCAGCAGGGACAGCGGCGCGTCAGGCATCAGCGGTGTATCCGGACATTCAGATCGATGGCTATGAACTCGACCCCAAGATCGTGGAGGTGGGACAAAAATATTTCGGCATGAACCTACCCAATCTCACCGTCCACATCGGTGACGGACGGCTGGGGCTCGAACAAAGCGATAAGAAATACGACATCATCGCCGTGGATGCCTACCGTCCACCCTACATTCCCGCTCATATGACAACGCAGGAATTCTTCCAGATCGTCGCTTCTCACCTGACCGATAACGGAGTCCTGACTATCAATAGCGCCAGCGTCCCCGGCGACCGCCGCCTCATTAACGGACTGGCAACCACGATGGGCACCATCTTCCCTTCCGTGTACACAATGGATATTCCCGGCACGTTAAACACGATGATCTTCGCCACCAAACAAAAGACCATCCCTGAGAATTTTGCTGTCAATCTGGTGGCGTTATCGAATGACTCGACTGTTCATCCCCTGCTGATCTCCACCATGCAAACGACCTTCGCCAATATGAAAGCTGGCTACGAAACCACCACCGTCTACACCGATGACCATGCCCCTATCGAATGGATCGTCAATGACATGGTCATCCGCTTCGTGCTACAAGGTGGGACTCAATTACTACAATAATGTATAAACGCGCTTCGACTGTGCTCGCCTGTCGGTCACTCCGCTCAGCGCGAATAACTGGTGAATAATGAAAATGACCAATCTCCTCTCCTGGCTCGTTGCTCTCTGTATACCACTTGCACTGATCGGTTTTGCCGTGCGCGTGATGCTTTCTCCGTTGTATTACACGATCGAATACAACATGCCCTACTTTCCGCCCGATGATTACGGCTTCACCAAAGCAGACCGTCTGCACTGGGCGCCTTATGCCGTGACCTATCTCACCAACAACGCGGATGTTTCCTATCTCGGCGATCTTAAATTCGATGATGGCGCTCCGCTTTACAATGAACGCGAACTCAGCCACATGACGGATGTCAAACGATTGACGAAGAGCACCTTGAACGCCTGGTATGTATCACTGGTGTTGCTGGTTGCACTCGGAGTCTGGTCGCGGTTCGGGGGCTGGTGGCAGGATTATCGCTTGGGGTTGAGCCGCGGTGGCTGGCTAATGGTGGGACTGGCGGTCGCCATCGGTGTGATCGTTCTAGCAGGAACTTTGATCAATCCCAACATCTTCTGGAACTTCTTTGCCTGGTTCCATAGTTTGTTCTTTACCGGCAACTCATGGCTATTCAAGTTTTCGGATACGCTCATTCGTCTCTTCCCCTTGCGATTCTGGATGGATGCCTTTCTATTTGGGGCAGTCCTCGCATTGGGCGGCGGAGTCGCGCTGGGGCTGATCTTCAGGAAATGATTTTTCCAACAATCGGCAAAATAAGCGTGTCTTGAGGTTGGCAGTTGGGTTAACCCACATGATGTATAATTTCGCCCGAGGAGAATTGGAGCATGGCAGAGACATTATCGTTGGAAAATAAAGTGGCACTCGTTACCGGTGGTTCGCGTGGAATTGGTCGTGCCGTGGCTTTGGAACTGGCGTCACGCGGCGCGGCAGTTGTGGTGAATTACCACAAGTCGCCAGATGCCGCCGAAGAAGTTGTGAAGAAGATCCAGGAAGCGGGCGGAAAAGCCGCCGCTTGCCAGGCAGATGTCTCTGATTTCAAACAGGCAGAAGCGTTGGTCAAGTTTGCCATCGAAACCTTCGGCGACCTGACCATTCTCGTCAATAATGCCGGCATCACGAAGGACACGCTCATCATGATGATGTCCGAAGCGGATTGGGACGCGGTCATCGACACGAATCTCAAGTCCACGTTCAACTGCTCGAAAGCGGCTGTCAAACACATGATGCGCAAACGTACGGGTCGCATCATCAACATGGCATCGGTCGCCGGTCAGATGGGCAACCCCGGGCAGACGAATTACTCCGCTTCCAAAGGCGGACAGATTGCCTTCACCAAGTCGCTGGCACGTGAAGTAGCAACACGCAATATTACCGTCAACGCCGTCGCGCCGGGATTCGTCGATACAGAAATTCTGGACGCCATGTCACTGGAAATTCTCGAAGCCGCGCTCAAGCTCGTTCCGCTGGCGCGCAAGGGAAAACCCGAAGAGATCGCTTATGCTGTCGCCTTCCTTGCCTCTGACCAGGCAGCCTTCATCACCGGTCAGGTGCTGGGCGTGGATGGCGGTATGGCAATGATGTAAAAATTAGAAACCAGAGAATAGAGGAGGAGCTGACTAGTCTCAAGGCTCTACTCTCTACTCATCTTAGGAGATTTTATGACAGACTATACCCCACAAGGAAAAACCACTGTAGCACCGGATGTGCTTGTGACCATCGCGCGGCTCTCTGCATTGAGCGTGCCTGGCGTCAGCCGCATGGCAAACATCGCGGGCGGTGTGAACCGTCTCTTCAAACGCGGCATTCAAGATGGTGTGCGCCTTGAAGTGGATGATAATGTGATCGTTGCCAACCTATATCTCATTCTCAAGCCAGATGTCAACATCCGCGAAGTGAGCCGCGAAGTGCAAAATCAAGTTGCACGTGCGCTTCAGGAAATGGTCGGCATGGAAATAGGCGAGATCGAGATCCACATTGAAGATATCGATTACGAGGAAACAGAGGCGAAGTCTGCATGAAACCCCGCACCAAGGCGCGTTCCCTCGCCTTGCAAGTACTTTACGAAGTTGATATAGCGAACCACATTCCAGGCGATGTATTGAAGCTCCGCCTGGAAGAAGCTCCGCTTCCCGATGAACTGTCTGAGTTTGCACGCCAGATCATCTTTGGCGTTCTTCCCCTTAACCACGATCTCGATCAATTGATCTCCAAATACGCGCCCGAATGGCCCTTCGACCAGATCGCCGCCATTGACCGTAATATACTGCGCATGGCGCTCTGGGAATTTGCCGTTTTCCACGAAACACCTGTCAAAGTTGCCATCAATGAAGCGGTCGAATTGGCAAAACAATTCGGTTCCGATTCCGCGCCACGCTTTGTCAACGGCGTGTTAGGCGCGCTGGCAGATCATCAGCACGAGATACAACAAGCGTTACACAAGGCATAGCTCTCATGGAAATTCTTGGCATCGGTCCATCCGAGCTCATTTTCATCGTTATTATTGCCATTATCATCCTTGGTCCGCGGGATATGCAAAAAGCAGGCAAGACCATTGGTCGCTGGCTGAATAGACTTGTCCGCTCCGAAGGCTGGCAGATCTTTCAAAAGACATCCTCTGAGATGCGCAACCTGCCCACGCGCCTGATGCGCGAAGCGAACCTGGAAATGCGTGAAGCAGAACAGGATATCCGTAAAGCCATGGATACGCGGCAGACGCCGCCCGCTTCCGTCTCAAAGCGCAGCCTGCCTCCGTCAAACGAAGCAGAGAACACCATTCAGCCGCCCACCGTTAACTCATCTCCCGAACAGGACTCTGACCCTGAGCAACATGACTAAATTTTTCAAATCACTGTGGCGGGTGATCACCTTCCCGTTTTGGGCAGTCGGTCGCTTCTCTAAATTCCTAAATGAAGAACCCGAGGAGCACAACCTTGCCGATATCTTCGCCGGTGTTGTGACCGATGAGCAAACGCGCGAACAACTCTGGAATGAAGTGGATGTTTTCCGCGCGCACCTTTTGCGTTCCGTGTTGTGGATCGCTGTTGGCATTGGCGTAGCGTCCTTTTTCACCAGAGACATGGTTGTTTTGCTCGCCAAGCCTCTTCAATCCACCTCTTCGTTGAGCGCCATCGAAGTAACCGAATCCATCGGCGTGTTCATGAAGATCGCGCTGATCGGCGGCATCATTCTTGCTGTGCCGTTCATCGCTATTGAGTTCTGGCGCTTCGCCGCGCCGGGGCTACGCCCGCGTGAGAAGAAGATCGGTCTGTTGGGTATTCCCCTGGCATCGGTGTTGTTTTCTGGTGGTGTGGCATTTACCTATTTCATTTTGCCCGCCGCCATCGGCGCCATGCAATACTTCAACCAATTCATGGGCTTTGCCACCAACTGGCGTCCGAATTCCTATTATGGCTTTGTAACCGGCTTGATGTTCTGGCTGGGGGTTTCGTTCGAGTTTCCGCTCGTGATCTATGCCCTCACAGCGATCGGATTCGTCAAACCAAAAATTCTGGTGGAACAATGGCGCATCGCCATTGTCATCATCTCGATCTTTGCTGCTGCCATCACCCCCACCGTTGACCCCATCAACATGGGCTTGGTCATGCTCCCAATGACCCTGCTCTATTTCATCAGCATTGGGCTGAGCTACATCGCCTACGCCGGGCGACGCAGGTCAGCATTAGAAGCCGAGGCGGAAGAAGAGAACGAATCCGTTTAGTAGAACGTCCAATACATGCAAATACGGATCGCGTTTTAGTTCTTTCCGCTCTTTTCCGCCACATCCGTGAATAAAAGAGCAGGCTGGCACCTGCTCTTAAACGGAATCAAGCTCAGGCTTGGAAATGAAGCGTTCATCAGTTGAGGAGAGAGAATGAAGTCACGTACCATCATCCCGCGTCAAATCCTACTTGTCATTATCATCCTTGCTTTAAGCAGCCAGGCTTGTGCGATCTCCTTGATCAAGTGGGGCGACATCTTCCCCACTAGCGCCGCGAACACACCTGTCCCATCGGGTGGTTCCACGCCCATGCCGCGCGCCGAAGTGACCTTCACTGTGCAACTGCCGGAGCCATTGCTGCCGGGTGAAGTGCTCGCGCTCAGCGTACTGGATGAAGTGACCGGTCTGGCGCTCAATGCCGTCGATTATCCGATGTCGCCGTTGGATACAACCACCTACACAGCAAAGCTTGCCATTCCCGATAAAGGTGTGATCCGCTACCGTTATGTGCGTCTTGGCGCAACACGCGTGATCGAAGATACGAACACCGATGCTGCCATTCGCTATCGTCTCTTCCTGGTGAATGGACCGACACAGATCGTGGATACGGTCAACAGTTGGTCAGATAGACCCGTAAACACCGTTTCAGGAAATATTTTTGGAACCGTTCTGAATGCCGATACCGGTGCGCCGGTTCCTGATATTATGGTGACAGCAGGCGGAGTGCAGATACAAACCGACTCTGCCGGGCGTTTTCAGTTGCTCGGCTTACGCGCCGGGACTCACAACCTGGTGGCGTACGCGCTCGACGGCACCTTCCAAACATTCCAGCAAGGCGCGACGGTGGCTGCCAATCAGGCAACGCCCGTAGAAATACGTTTGAAATCAGCACCGTTGGTCAATGTTATTTTCACCGTGACCGTTCCTGAAAGCACGCAACGAGGCGTGCCCATACGCATCGCTGGAAATTTGCTGCAACTGGGAAACACCTTCTCCGATCTGCGTGGCGGTCTCAGCACCGTTGCCGACCGCATGCCTGTGCTGACTCCGCTGCCTGATGGGCGTTATTCTGTTTCATTATTTTTGCCAGCAGGCGCAGACGTTCAATATAAATACACCTTGGGCGATGGCTTCTGGAATGCTGAGTTCACATCTGAAGGTCGGTATGTAACGCGTGAATTCATCGTGCCCAATCAAAATGCGGCGGTTGAAGATATTGTGCAATCCTGGCAGGCTGGTCCCAACGCGCCGATCCTGTTCGACGTGACCGTGCCGAGTAACACTCCGCCTGGCGATACGATCTATATTCAGTTCAATCCGTACGGCTGGACACAGCCCATACCGATGTGGAAGAGTGCTGAGGGTAATAATCGCTGGGTCTATAAATTGTTCGGACCGCTCAATATCATTGGCTCGTTCGGCTATCGCTATTGCCGTAACGCGCAATGCGGTTCTGCCGACGATGTGCAAACCGCGGGCGATACCACACACGGAAAAAACGTTTCCCCCACCATCACGCCGCAAGACCTGATCGACAACGTCAGCCAATGGACATGGCCCCAGGTTGCGGGAAGCGCCACGCTCGTAGCCGTGAACATTCCCTCACGCGGACCTGGCTTCATGGCTGGCGTGGAATTCCAGCCATACTACGAACCGAACCAGCCAACATTCAATGTGCCTGCCTTCCAGAACATTCAAGCACTCGGTGCGAATTGGGTCACCCTCTCGCCTACATGGACGTTCTCTAACAATAATCCGTTGATCTTTGCAGAAATGCCCGGCAAAGATGCCTTCTGGAATGACACCGTTAATTCGGTGGCTCAGGCACGCGCCATCAATTTGAACGTAGCCATCTTCCCGCAAACGCGCTTCCCCTCAACCGCCAACGATTTCTGGCGCAATGCCCCGCGTGATACGGGCTGGTGGGGAAATTGGTTCGACCACTACCGCGCCTACGCCGTCCATTTTGCGGATATGGCGACTCTCTCCGGCGCGCAGGCTGTGATCCTTGGCGGAGACTGGATCGCCCCGGCTCTTCCCAACGGTAAGCTGGCGGACGGTTCCCCAAGCGGAGTCCCAGCGGATGCGGAGTCGCGCTGGAACAACATCATCGCCGAGGTGCGGCAGCACTTCCGCGGCAGCGTACTGTTTGCTCTTCCTTATACCAACGCAGATATCACCGCGCCCGTCAACGTGCTCAAGAATACCGATGGTGTCTACCTACTCTGGTTCGCCAAGATCAGTCCATCCACTTCACCCACCAAAGCGGATATGATCGCTGAGGCAGGGCGCATTCTTGATACGAATGTCGCGCCGGTACAAGCGCAAGTTGGAAAACCTTTCATCATCGCCTTGGCATATCCGTCCTCGAGCAGCTCCGCTACTGGATGCATTCCTGATGGAAGCGGCGGTTGTCTCAACTGGACCGCTCTCAGCCGTCCCAACGCGGACCTCACCACCGTGAACCTTGATCTGCAACAGCAAGTGGATATCTATGATGCGATGTTCAATGCCGTCAATACACGCAACTGGGTCAGCGGATTCGTCAGCCGAGGATATTATCCGCCCGTGGCATTGCAGGATAAATCTGCCTCCATTCACGGCAAGCCGACATCCGATCTGTTATGGTATTGGTTCCCGCGGTTGTTGGGTAACGTGAAATAAATAGTATGTAACGCGACATTTATCTCGCTTTTTATGCAAAGGCGACATGAATGTCGCATTACAATAAAACGCCGAAGGCGTGAGATTATTGTAGAAATCGATTGAATAAAATATAAACCCCGAAGGGGTGACAGAGAATGTCACCCCTTCGGGGTTTGCTTCGTAGCTACATATTTCTATAAAAATGCCATCCCTTCGGGATTGCCAAAAACAGCTATTAGTTTAATGTTTAGCTGAAAAGATCACTACATCATCTGATTCATACATAATCCTGTAGAGACTATCGTTCTTCAATGATGACAAGAATTCATTTGATGTTCGCCTCTTTTGGAGGAGGATGTGATCGAATTCGGCATTGTTGCGTAGCTTCCATTGTTCCAGGCAAGTGATATCAGTACAGGTTTGCAGTTTGACCAGATCCTGTGTATAGGAATAAAACTGCGGACCGAGAGTCCATTCCTTGCCTTGCAGGGTGTTCTCGCTGTTACGTTCGGTCAACGCCGGAAACCATTCCTGATAGGAATCGGTCATTGGGCTGATCTGTCCTTTGTTGGTGATGAGCAGGAAACGACTGCCAGCAGATGTATTTGCCTTGACCCATTCCATCACTTCCCGGTCAGAGGGCGTCAGACTCAGGCGCACCAAATATCCAAGCGATGAGTGGGAGAGATAGAGGAAATAAAGCAGCAACACCGCGAGAATAATTTGTGGAATTGGCGTTGACATCACTGCTTTGTTATTCTTTTCCATTGTCTTCGCGTACGCCCGGTCAAATTCTTCTTTTAGGAAATACAATCCTTCGATCGAAAGCATCACCAATGGAAAGAGCACGATGGCAGGCGCGTTGCGCGGGTCAACGAAGAACGGCAGGAACGCCCAGGCAGGCAGTAAAAATTCACGCTTGCGAAAATAAACGAACATGCCGGTCAGACTCAGAAGCGGCAGGATAGGCAACCCACCCTGCATGGAAAAGACCGTGTGAAAGAGTGATGCCAGCAGCGTCTCGCGGACTCCGGCATACATGACCGATTGAAAGGGAGCGAATCCGTGTTGCAGCAGAACCGTCAGCCACCAGGGAGCAGTCAGCAGTGCAGTACCGAGAGCAACAAATACGGCATTTTTAATTCCAGCAATGTTTCTTCCATAAAAAAGCCAGAGCAGGAAGCACAGCCCGGCAGTTTGCAGCCCTACTTCGGGATGGCTGAGAACGGACAAGGCACAGAAAAGGATGGAAAGCCAAATGTGCTTTCCATCGCGGAAAAGTTCATAGACATAGCCCAGAGCAAGCAGCGAAAACAGAATGCCAAAGGAACGCGTCAGCCCTCCGCCCATAATGAACCAATCAGATGAACCAGGGAAGAAGGCGAATAGTGCTGTAGCGATAATTGCCTTTGGGCGCGAGGCGAGAACTTTGTTCGAGAGCCAATAAAAGGCAGGGAGAATAGCAGTAGCGACCAGAGGCGGCAACCAACGCAGAATGTCTATTTCTGAGATATGAAAAACGGAGGATAACAGCGCAGCGACATATATCCCAAAAGGTGGATAGGCGAACGGGATATTCGATCCATTATAGGAAGTAAAGGCGGGGAGCAGAAAATGATTTGCACGCAGATCGCGGATCATGCTCAAGAACATGCCCCCGTCATTTAAAGGGAACCCGGCTCGCAGTCCAGGAAGGAAGCGTAAGACGAGTCCGATCAGGACCGTCATCCAGAGCAGTACATCCCATTTCTTTTCTCGGAGCGTTGCAAGCATCGGGTCGATTTTACCAGCGCGTCACGAAACGGGATTGGGAGTGTTCCAAGTAAGAGTTTGCTATCGCCAAAATTCACCGGAGGAGTCTTATGTCTAAAGTCACAACGTTTTTGAAGCGGGGGTTGATAGGTATTGTCGTACTCGCTGTCATCGCAGCTGGAGGTGGAGGATTCTATTTCAAGAGTTATTTGCCCAATACGGTTGCCCCGAAATCGTTCCCACAAATTGATGGGACCATTCAACTGGAAGGTCTCGACGCGCCGGTGGAGATCTATCGCGATAGTATGGGCATTCCGACCATCTATGCCACCACGCAACATGATCTATTCTTCGCACAAGGCTACGTCCATGCGCAAGATCGTTTCTGGCAAATGGATGCATGGCGGCACATTGGTTCGGGTCGTCTTTCTGAAATGTTCGGCAAGGGACAAGTGGAAACCGATACCTTTTTGCGCACACTTGGTTGGCGCAAGACCGCCGAAGCGGAATACGCTTCGCTCGACCTGGTTTCCAAATCGATCATTGATTCGTACACTGCCGGTGTGAACGCTTATCTCAAAGATCACGATACTACGGCGCTCAGCCTGGAGTATGCGGTTCTGGGATTGTTGAGCCCCGATTACAAGATCGAACCGTGGGAACCTGTCCACAGCCTGACCTGGGGTAAAGCCATGGCGTGGGACTTGCGCGGCAACATGGGCGAAGAGATCGAGCGCGCTGTGCTGCTCAAAACGTTGAGTCCAGAGCAAGTGGCGGAGTTGTTCCCGGCGTATCCGGAAGATCATCCGGTGATTGTCAATAAGATCGGGGAGGGAACGTCAAAGATTGAAGGTCAATACCCTTCGGGCACGATGAGGTCAAAGGTCGCTTCTGACTTTCAACTTTCGACGTTTGACTTTAGCCCGTTAGTAGAGAAAGCATCTTTGCTCGATGCCGCGCTGGGTCCCGATGGTGATGGCATCGGTTCCAATTCGTGGGTGGTCGGCAAGTCGCGCACAACGACGGGTATGCCGCTGCTGGCAAATGATCCGCATTTGGGAATCCAGATGCCATCCATTTGGTATCAGGCGCATTTGGTGTGCAAGCCTGTCAACGAAGCCTGCCCGTTCGATGTCGCCGGTTTTACATTCGCGGGTGTGCCCGGTGTCATCATCGGTCATAATGAAAATATCGCCTGGGGCTTTACCAATGTCGGTCCGGATGTGATGGACTTGTATATCGAAAAAGTAAATCCTGAAAACCCGAACCAATATGAAGTGAACGGTCAGTGGGTGGATTTTGAGTTGTACAAAGAGACGGTCAATGTGGTGGGCGGTGACCCGGTCGAGATCACGATTCGCTCCACGCGGCATGGACCGGTCATCTCGGAAGTATACGGACCGTTGAAAAATGAAGGCGACCCGAAGGATAAGGAATTCGTCGCGTTCAAGGACCGCGCTGGAGTGGACCTGCCGCAAAATTACGTGATCGCCCTGAAATGGACGGCTCTGACTCCCTCCACGCCGTTCGAGGCGATCTGGGGCTTTGACCGCGCCTCGAACTTTGATGAGTTCCGTGAAGCTGCCCGCGGCTTCCATGTGCCCGCGCAGAATTTAATATATGCCGATACCGCTGGCAACATTGGCTACCAGATGCCGGGCGATATTCCCATCCGTGCAAAAGGAGATGGAACTGTTCCTGTCCCCGGCTGGACCGATGAATATGAATGGACTGGTTTCATCCCCTTCGAAGAACAACCCTGGACTTTGAATCCTGTTGAAGATTACATCGTCACCGCCAACAATCAAGTGCCGCCGCGTGATTATTCCCATCTCGTAACCTACGACTGGGATTATGGTTTCCGCGCGAATCGCATCACGGAGTTGATCAATACCGCACCAGGCAAGATCGATATTCCATACATTCAGAAAATGCAGGGCGATGATTTCGATGCGAACGGTCCAAGCTATGCACCGATGCTTCTTGAGCTTCAAGGTCTGAGTGGCAATCAAGCCAAGGCACAGGAATTGTTGAAAAATTGGAATTATCAAGATAAAGCTGATTCGGGTGCTGCGGCAGTGTTCAATGCCTTCTGGCGTCACTTGCTGCAAAACACCTTCAACGATGATCTGCCTGAGGAACGTTATTACCCCGATGGCGGTTCACGCTGGAACGAGATCATGCGTCACGTCCCTGCCGATAGCGCCTGGTGGGATGATGCATCCACAAAGGATGTCGTTGAGACGCGTGAGGATATCATCAAGAAATCCTTCGAGCAGGGAGTCTCTGAACTGGAAGATATCTTCGGCAAAGATCCATCCAAATGGAAATGGGGCGAGATGCACGCTTCCACGTTCAGAAACAGCACCTTGGGCGAATCAGGCGTCGGGTTGATCGAAGCGCTGTTCAATCGCGGACCCTATCCCACCAGCGGTGGCGAAGCGATCATCAATGCCACAGGCTGGTCGATCAAGGATGGATACGAAACCAACTGGCTCCCCTCCATGCGCATGATCGTGGATTTGGGCAATTTGAACAACTCGGTCACGGTCCACACCACGGGGCAATCAGGTCACGCCTACAACAAACACTATGACGACATGGCTCCCCTATGGGCAAACATCCAGTATTATCCGATGCTGTGGAGTCAGGAACAAGTCGCGGCACAACCAGAAGGACATTTGATCTTACAGTCCAAATGATCTCCCAACAAAAAAGGGACACAGCGACACTGTGTCCCTTTTTTATTCATCTCATGACGGTTAATGCTCCCCAAAAATACACGACAAAATACATGTTTTTTTCATTAATTGTGTAACCCCTATTTGATTGACCTGTATATTCAAATCAAATATGCTGGGGCTCTATGATCCCCAGGAGGGTTTTCTGGGGGAGACGTTACTGCACAGGGAGATTCATTTCATGAATACAACTCACAAGTTCGTCCGCACTGCCGTCACCTTGATCGGCATTTTTTCGATTCTGTTTTCATCGCTGCAGATCCAACCCACGGTAGCTGCCGCGCAAGGCACGGATGACGGTATCCAACGCGATTACAACAGCGAGACCGGTAAGGTCACGCACATCACCGGCACAGGCAATGAGCCCATCACCGTGATGGGAGCCATGTCTGCGGATATGACCTCCACCGAACGCAGTGACGTACTCGTGGAACGCTTCGCTCCTGAATTTGGCTTGAGCGAACCATCCGAAGAATTGATCGTAGCGGACGAGTTGCAGCCCGAAGCGGACCGCATCGTGACCAAGTATCAACAGGTTTATCAGGGTGTGCCCGTGCTTGGCGGCGAACTGATCGTCAATGCCAGTGACAAGAGTGAGCTGTATTCCATGAACGGTGAGGTCTCTCAGGGGTTGGATATCGCAACTACTCCAACCATCAATAAGGAAGATGCAAAGAATTCAGCTCTCCAGATCATACTTCGTGGGATTGGTGGAACCCCAGAAGACTACAATGTTTCTGAACCAGAGCTATGGGTATACGATGAAAGTCTGTTAAAGCCAAGCGATAGACCAATCGAATTGGTTTGGCGTATAGAGATAACATCCGTAGATGTTTCTGTTCCATTACGAGAACTCGTTTTAGTAAATGCCAAAACAGGCGATGTTAGCTTGCATTTCAATCAAGTCGATACGGCATGGGTTTCACGGAACGAACAGTCTGTAAACACAACGGAAAGCGTGGATAGTTTCAATCAAAGAAGAAGTTCAACTTCAAACTGGAACAACCCGGTATGTAGCCACTACAGGCAATGATACAAATTCCTGTACTGCTCCTGATGCACCCTGTCTCTCCATCCAAGAAGCTATCAACGACTCTGCAACAGGTGATACTATTTTAGTCGAAGACGGGACATACTATCGCCCCACTATTAACATTAATCCGAACGTAGTTGTTATTAATGGCAAAAACATCACTCTCTCTGGAGGATGGAAAAACAATTTCACTGAACAGACTGGCGTATCCATCATTGACGGTCAATATGGAGTTAGCGGCACCGGGCATGACAATAACGGTGTATTAGCTATAGGAAGTACATCCACTCTTGAACGATTCCTTATTCAAAACTCAATGTCAAATGATGGTGGAGGAATATATATTGTTGGGGGTAAGCTCACCATCAAAAGCACCACTCTCTACCACAATCGCGCACCTCACAACGGAGGGGCTATATTTCTAACAAACAATGCTTCATTATCATTAATCAATAGCACAATATCCTGGAACGTCGCGAATAATTCAGGGGGTGGAATTTATGTTGCAGATTTTTCATTTGGCACTATTAATATTAATTACTCAACGATCGCTCTACAACTATGCTCAATGGGGCGGAGGGCTCTATCTTTCAACAGGTGGTACTACTGTAACAAACAGCATCCTTGCTGATAATACCGCTGGGAATGGTCCAAGCTGCTATGGAACCATCTACACGTCCAACCACAACATTATTACCGATATCACAGGATGTACAATAACAAAAGGAACTGGCGATCAATTTAATATCAATGCAAAAATCAAATCGTCACTGACAGGTATTCCTCCTATACATTCTCTCTTGGTAGGTAGTCCAGCTTTTGACAAAGGCAATAGCGGAAATTGTCCCGCAACCGATGAAACTGGAGTAGCCCGGCCTCAAGAAGCAGGGTGCGATATGGGTGCGGCTGAGCTAATTCCACCTCATGGAATTCCTGCCGAGTTCAGTATTTTAAGTGGGAATAATCAAAAGAAACCCATTAACCAATCTTACAATTCCCTACTACGTGTGATTGTTAAGGATGGATTTGGGGCTACAGTATCTGGAGCAAGTGTCACCTTCAGTGCCCCATATGTTGGTGCCAGTGGAACCTTCTCAAGCAACAACTCTTATACCGAAACAGTAACAACAAACGATTTGGGTATAGCGACCTCATCTGTTTTTACTGCAAACAGTACTGTAGGTGCTTTCAATGTCACAGTCTCGGTACCAGAAATCGATTGGGTAACCGATTTCTCATTAGAAAATATTCACACACCAGGCATTCCTACAACCTTTATCTTATCCAGCGGTGATAATCAAAAGAAATCAATCACTCAAACTTATGGTCTGCCTTTAGTAGTGCGTATAATGGATGGAAATGGAGACCCTATCAATGGTGTTCCTGTAGTTTTTAGTGCACCAACAAGCGGAACCAACTATTTCTTTCCAAAGTAACGGGAGTAATGAAGAAACCGTCAATACAGATATTAATGGCTATGCTACTTCATCTAAATTCACAGCCAATACAGAGTATGGTTTCTTCAATGTGACGGCGAAAACAAGTGGGCTGGGAGATATCGTTTTTAAACTACAAAATCAAAATCTCCCAGGGATCCCTAATCAAATTATTTTCACAAATGGGTCTAATCAATCCGGAGTTGTCAATCATCCCTTTTATACACCATTAACAGTACGTATCCTTGATAGTTTTTCCTATCCGGTGAGCAATATAAGTGTTACCTTTACGATCACCGCCACAGGATATAACACTGCAACATTCGCCAGCAATAATGATGTAACTGAAACTGTTACAACGAATGCTAGTGGATATGCCACGACATCCTATATCAATAACACACATGACAACAACATTGGTAACTTTGACATTACCGTTAGCAGTCCCGGGTTGAACCAAATAAAAACAACGTTTCACGTTTATGCTCCAACCGTTCAAACCTATACCGCCAACAATACAACAAATGCGCCAGGCGACTATAAATGTTATGTATACGACGACCCATGTAACAATGGTGCAGACAACGACGCTATCAAGGCGCACCATTATGCCATACAGACACTCAATTTTTATTTTTCCAAACATGGCGGATTTAGACTTACCGCATCGGGTGATCTCCGTTATTTCCACTGTCCATTACGATATAAATCTCCATAATGCCTATTGGACGGGTACACAAATGGTTTACGGCGATGCATACGCCTACGTGAACGCCGATGATATTGTTGCACACGAATTAACTCACGGCGTCACCCAAAGTGAATCCAATCTCATTTATCTTTACCAATCTGGAGCGATCAACGAATCCTTCTCCGATTTATGGGGCGAATATTTTGATCAAACCAACGGTGAAGGCAATGATTCGCCATCCGTTAAATGGCGTTTAGGTGAAGACGTAACAGGACTTGGTGCGGTTCGAAACATGAGCAACCCGCCAGAATTTTCAGACCCAGATCGAATGACAAGTACCTACTACTATAAAGGTGAGGGGGATAACGGTGGTGTTCATACCAATAGCGGTGTAAACAATAAAGCAGTCTCGCTGATGGTGGATGGCGGCTCGTTTAATAGCAAGGTCGTGAAACCTCTCGGATGGGACAAAACTGCCGCAATTTATCACGTGGCGCAAACAGATTTACTGGGTGTTGCATCCAACTATTCAGACTTATATTATGCATTACAGCAGGCTTGTACCATTTTAATTGGAGGCCACAAAAGGCATCACCGCAGATGATTGCATTGAGGTAAAAAAAGCTCTGGATGCAGTCCAAATGAATACGCCGGTTACGGGGACAACATCGAACCAAGTTACTGCGCCACTTTGTCCAGCTGGAATGACAACGGACAACTCACATTCATTGCTCAACGAGAACTTCGATGATGCAAATGAATTGTTTTATTTCGGCGGATGGTATAAAACCTCAGGAATCTACAACAGCCCAACAAATTCAATTCAATCAGGTGGTGGAAACGGAGTTTTATTTAGTTTGGAAATGTATCAAGCAATAACTATTCCACCTAACGCCTATTTACACTTCAATCACAGCTACGACTTTGAGTTCGATAAATATGGCTATTGGGATGGCGGTGTCTTGGAATACAGCCTAAATAATGGTGGCAGTTGGATTGATGCAGGTAGCCTCATCTCTGCTGGCGCTACCTACAACGGCACACTAGGAAGGTATTATTCAAATCCAAATGCACTACAAGGAAGACGTGCCTTTGTAGGGACAAATTTCCCATACTCTACTGATCCCACTCATATGGTTTCATCACGGGTCAACTTAAGCTCTCTTGCAAATAAGCAAGTAATCTTCCGTTTTGTCTATGGAACAGATAAATTTGCATATTGGAAAGGCTGGTTTGTCGATGATGTTAAGATCTATCAATGTGTAGGCACACCAACCGTTCCGACCATACAAGCTCCAATTAATAATTCCCTTACTACAAATTACACCCCTCTTCTTAAAATTGGAGCGATTCAACCCCTGCATTAGAACATTACCAATTGCAGCTTGATGATAGACCAGATTTCATCTCCCCTGAGTATGACATAAACACGACAACACCGTCGCAAGTTTTAATTCCTGCACCACTTGATCCCGATAAAACCTATTATTGGCGTGTACAGGCATTTAATGCTGTTGGTGGCACCCTCGGCTGGTCACCCACCTGGACCTTCCGCACGGCGCTCCTACCACCGACATTGACATCCCCAACACAAGGAGAACATATTCTCAATAACCGTCCCAGTTTCAATTGGGAGGATGTCCCTAATGCCACGGGCTACACCATTCAGATCTCTACAACAAACACGTTTACCACACCGATCGTGGGCAGCCCGATGCTCTCCAATTTCACGCCCGCTGCAGATTTGCCCAAGGGTGTGCTCTACTGGCGCGTCCAAACCAAGGGAACGAACGGTCCCAGCGCCTGGTCGGAAGTCCGCTCGCTCAATTCGCTCAACCCGCCGCCTGCCCCGGCGCTCACCGTCCCGGCAGCGAATGCCCTGCTCACCGACTACACGCCCGCCCTCACCTGGACGAATGTTGCTGTACCACTCAACACGACCCTGCTGAAGTATCAGATCCAGGTGGATGATGACTCCGCCTTCGGTTCCCCCACGGTGGAAGCGGATACTGGTACAACGAACTCGTACACGCCACCGGCAGATATTCCCGCCAATGTCAAATATTACTGGCGTGTACGTGCGGTCAATACCTTGAACGAAGAAGGCACTTGGTCCACGGTTGGCACCTTCCGTACTGCGCTCACTCCACCGGTCCTGACCACACCTGATGACAACTCCGATGCCGAAGAGTCTGCGTCCCTCCTTCCACTGGGAGGATGTGCCCGGCGCTACCGGCTACACTCTGCAGGTCTCAGCCGTCAATACCTTTGCCTCGATGGCTTTGAACATCGCCACCAAGACCTCCGACTTCACTCCCACCACCAACCTGCCCGCTGGCGTCAAGCTCTATTGGCGTGTGCTCGCCACCGGCACCAACGGTCCCTCCGCCCCGTCACTGGTGCGGTCCATCAATTCACCTGCCACCCCCGGCACACCGCTCCTGACCCTGCCCGCTGCCAACGCTCTGGTCACCGATTACACCCCCACTCTCAAGTGGTCCATCGTCACCCTGCCGCTCAATGTCGCCTTCGGGCACTATCAGGTTCAGGTCGATGACGATCCCGCCTTCGGTTCTCCCGAGGTCAATGATGAGTCGCTGGTCTCAGCAGCCTCCAACCAGTTGCTCGATACGCCTGTCACACTGTCACCCAATACCAAATACTATTGGCGTGTGCGTGCCATCTCCAATATCGGCAAGAAAGGCACTTGGTCCACGGTTGGCACCTTCCGTACTGCGCTCACTCCACCGGTCCTGACCACACCTGATGACAACTCCGATGCTGAAGAGCTGCGTCCCTCCTTCCACTGGGAGGATGTGCCCGGCGCTACCGGCTACACTCTGCAGGTCTCAGCCGTCAATACCTTTGCCTCGATGGCTTTGAACATCGCCACCAAGACCTCCGACTTCACTCCCACCACCAACCTGCCCGCTGGCGTCAAGCTCTATTGGCGTGTGCTCGCCACCGGCACCAACGGTCCCTCCGCCCCGTCACTGGTGCGGTCCATCAATTCACCTGCCACCCCCGGCACACCGCTCCTGACCCTGCCCGCTGCCAACGCCCTGGTCACCGATTACACCCCCACTCTCAAGTGGTCCATCGTCACCCTGCCGCTCAATGTCGCCTTCGGGCACTATCAGGTTCAGGTCGATGACGATCCCGCCTTCGCTTCTCCCGAGGTCAATGATGAGTCGCTGGTCTCGGCAGCCTCCAACCAGTTGCTCGATACACCTGTCACGCTCTCATCCAACACCAAATACTATTGGCGTGTGCGTGCCATCAGTTCCACCAACAAGTTCGGCAACTGGTCCACCGTCGGTACCTTCCGCACCGCGCTCACTCCGCCCGTTTTGACTGCCCCCGATGACAACTCCGATGCTGAAGAGCTGCGTCCCTCCTTCAACTGGGAGGATGTGCCTGGCGCTACCGGCTACACTCTGCAGGTTTCAACCGTCAATACCTTTGCCTCGATGGCTTTGAACATCGCCACCAAGACCTCCGACTTCACTCCCACCACCAACCTGCCCGCTGGCGTCAAGCTCTATTGGCGTGTGCTCGCCACCGGCACCAACGGTCCCTCTGCTCCATCGCTGGTGCGGTCCATCAATTCACCTGCCACCCCCGGCACACCGCTCCTGACCCTGCCCGCTGCCAACGCCCTGGTCACCGATTACACCCCCACTCTCAAGTGGTCCATCGTCACCCTGCCGCTCAATGTCGCCTTCGGGCACTATCAGGTTCAGGTCGATGACGATCCCGCCTTCGCTTCTCCCGAGGTCAATGATGAGTTGCTGGTCTCGGCAGCCTCCAACCAGTTGCTCGATACGCCTGTCACACTGTCATCCAATACCAAATACTATTGGCATGTGCGTGCGATCTCCAATACCGGCAAGAAAGGCAATTGGTCCACGGTTGGCACCTTCCGTACTGCGCTCACTCCACCGGTCCTGACCACACCTGATGACAACTCCGATGCTGAAGAGTGCGTCCTCCTTCCACTGGGAGGATGTGCCCGGCGCTACCGGCTACACTCTGCAGGTCTCAGCCGTCAATACCTTTGCCTCGATGGCTTTGAACATCGCCACCAAGACCTCCGACTTCACTCCCACCACCAACCTGCCCGCTGGCGTCAAGCTCTATTGGCGTGTGCTCGCCACCGGCACCAACGGTCCCTCCGCCCCGTCACTGGTGCGGTCCATCAATTCACCTGCCACCCCCGGCACACCGCTCCTGACCCTGCCCGCTGCCAACGCTCTGGTCACCGATTACACCCCCACTCTCAAGTGGTCCATCGTCACCCTGCCGCTCAATGTCGCCTTCGGGCACTATCAGGTTCAGGTCGATGACGATCCCGCCTTCGGTTCTCCCGAGGTCAATGATGAGTCGCTGGTCTCAGCAGCCTCCAACCAGTTGCTCGATACGCCTGTCACACTGTCACCCAATACCAAATACTATTGGCGTGTGCGTGCCATCTCCAATATCGGCAAGAAAGGCACTTGGTCCACGGTTGGCACCTTCCGTACTGCGCTCACTCCACCGGTCCTGACCACACCTGATGACAACTCCGATGCTGAAGAGCTGCGTCCCTCCTTCCACTGGGAGGATGTGCCCGGCGCTACCGGCTACACTCTGCAGGTCTCAGCCGTCAATACCTTTGCCTCGATGGCTTTGAACATCGCCACCAAGACCTCCGACTTCACTCCCACCACCAACCTGCCCGCTGGCGTCAAGCTCTATTGGCGTGTGCTCGCCACCGGCACCAACGGTCCCTCCGCCCCGTCACTGGTGCGGTCCATCAATTCACCTGCCACCCCCGGCACACCGCTCCTGACCCTGCCCGCTGCCAACGCCCTGGTCACCGATTACACCCCCACTCTCAAGTGGTCCATCGTCACCCTGCCGCTCAATGTCGCCTTCGGGCACTATCAGGTTCAGGTCGATGACGATCCCGCCTTCGCTTCTCCCGAGGTCAATGATGAGTCGCTGGTCTCAGCAGCCTCCAACCAGCTGCTCGATACGCCTGTCACACTGTCACCCAATACCAAATACTATTGGCGTGTGCGTGCCATCAGTTCCACCAACAAGTTCGGCAACTGGCCACCGTCGGTACCTTCCGTACCGCGCTCACCCCGCCGGTTTTGACTGCACCTCTGAATGCGACTGCTGTCACCAGCTTGAAGCCCACCTTCACATGGAACAGCGTGCCCACAGCAACAGGGTATCAGATCCAAGTCTCTACGAGTTCAACATTTGCTACCACTCTGGTGAATGCTTCGACCGTTTCCGCAAGCTATACGCCTGTCATCTCCCTGCCCAGCGGATACGTCATTTTCTGGCGCGTGAGGACAACGGGAGCGAACGGTCCTAGCGACTGGACAACTACTATCATGTTCACAACACCGTAAAAAGCACGATATATTTCCCCATTAAAAATTGTAGGGCGAGATCAATCTCGCCCTACAATTTTAAGTGCCAGCCACGAAAAGAAGATCACCCCTAAAAAGCTGGCAGACAGGTCGATCAAGTCAAATGTACGCTTGGAAAAATATTGTTGTGAGAATTCTTCCAAGGTGATGGCGAAGGCTAGGATGAAGCCAACTGTAACGGAGATCCGCTTCCGGCTTGGAATGACCGTCACAGAATCTACTTGAGCAGAAGAACGGAAAAGCGCCAGATCGATCAGCAAAGTCAGGATCCCGTACAGGATGAAATGTCCTACTTTATCCCCATATTTAAAACTGTAGATGAAATAGATAAATCCTAGCTTACCCAGATCAGCAAGAACAATGATCGTGAGGATAAATAGTCCGAAAAGGATGGCAAGCCATTTCATAAAAAAAGAGACGCCTTACGGCGTCTCGGTCTTTGCTTTTTCAGCCTGTATCTCGCGCCGCGCCTTTACGGCTTCAACCACAGCTGGGATGACAGAGATAAAAATAATAGCAATAATGACCAGCTCAAAATTCTTCTTTACAAAATCAAGTGTGCCGAAGAAGTATCCTAAGAGCGTGAACACCAAAACCCAAACGATCCCGCCAAATACATTATAGGAAAAGAAATATCCGTAGGACATGCGCCCCATGCCGGCTACGAATGGCGCAAAAGTGCGGACAATGGGAACGAAGCGGGCAAGGAAAATGGTCTTGCCACCATGCTTTTCAAAGAAGGCATGTGTGCGGTCAAGATATTCCTTTTTGATCCACTTGATGTTGTAGGCGCGATCACCTAGATAATGACCGATCCAGTAATTGACTGTGTCGCCGCCGATGGCAGCGATCATTGTCAAGCCGATCAGGAGCCAGATGTTCAGGGAGCCCAATGCCGCGAAGGTGCCCGCCGCAAATAACAATGAATCGCCGGGAAGGAACGGTGTGACAACAAACCCCGTCTCCATAAAGATGACAAAGAATAGCAAGCCATAGGTCCATGCACCGTATTGGGCGATAATGTTCGCCATGTATTCATCAAGGTGCAGGAAAAGATCGATCAGAAATTTAATTTGCTCCATGTTTCTCTCTTAAACTCACCGTCGTCAGAAGAAATTTCTAGCCTGAAAACACCCACTCGGATGTACGCAACGATCACGGATAGATATTGACGCGGTTCTGCATAGTATGCGTAGAACAGGCGAAAATTATACCTTGCTTTAGCGCGCGAAATCCCAGGCGGGTCAGCCAGTCGCCCAGCAGTAGGACTAACACACTTCCCAGCGAACACATCCCCAAATTCAGCGGTCCCAATGGGAGAAAGACCCACTCCAGCAGAGTGCCGATCCAATACCCGAGAAAGAAGCCGGTCAGGCTCAACACCAGATACCACATCAACCACCAAAAGCCGCCGCCGCGGATCAAATGATAGAGGGCGCCATACAAGAGTGCAATGAGAAGCGCAAGCAAAAGAGTCGGGAGCATCATGAGATTTACCTCCGTTGAACTCCATCGCATGGATTGATGAATGTATGTTGCTGCGAGTTTTATAAACGTACTTCTATTGAACTGTCAAAAAACCAATTCTATTTATTTTCGACAATTAGACAATGATCCCGCCGCCGATAAGCAGGTCGCCCTGATAGAAGACTGCCGCCTGACCGGCTGTGATATCTCGTTGCGGCGTATCAAAGCGGACCTGAGCCTGGTTGCCGTTATTGATCGGCGTTACCCACGCTGATGCTTCTTTCGCCGTATAACGGATCTTCACCTCCGCTTGGAAGGGTTCGGTCGGCACTTCTCCACTTACCCAGTTTACATCGCGCGCGGTCAGTTCACTGGAACCCAGTTCACCCTGCGTGCCGACAATGACCTGATTGGTAACAGCGTTCTTCCCTAATACGTACAATGGAACCGGCGAGGCAATACCCAACCCCTTGCGCTGACCGATGGTGTAGTTGGGCAAGCCGTTGTGCTCGCCGATCACCTTTCCATCACGTGTGACAATCTCTCCCGGTTGGAGCATTTGTGCGGCGTTGCGCTGTAAGAAGTTGCGGTAATCTTCTCCTGCAAGGAAGCACAGGTCTTGTGAGTCCTTTCGGCTCGCAGTCGGAAGCCCGTACTTCTCCGCGATCTGGCGGATCTCCGGCTTTGGATAATCGCCCACAGGGAATAAGGCGTGCTTGAGCTTTTCCTGCGTCAACACATGCAGAACATAGGACTGATCCTTGCTCTTATCCACCGCACGCAACAATTGATTATTGCCTTCTGCCTTCTGAATTCTGACATAGTGTCCGGTCGCCATATACTCCGCCCCCAGCGCCAGTGCATGATCCAGCAAAAACGTCCAGCGGATCTTGCGGTTACAGATCAGGCACGGATTGGGCGTCTCGCCGCGGGCATAGCCTTCGAGGAAATATTCCACCACCGTCTCGCGGAAGACATCCTTGGCATCCACAACATAAAACGGAATGTCTAATTTCGCAGCAACGCGTCGTGCCTGCGCCATCGAATCGGGCGTGCAGCAGCGGTTGGATTCTTCCTTACCGGGTTCGCTCCATAAGCGCATCATCATGCCAACGACATCATAGCCCTGCTCTTTGAGCAAGGCGGCAGCAACGGAGGAGTCAACGCCTCCAGACATGGCGACGACAACTTTAGGCATGGGCATAGTGTATACAGGTAAACAAGGAGACAGGTAAAAAGGTGAACATAAAATTATCTGAGTTTGCGGGCTTTTTCGATGAGACCAGGTAATGTGTTCAAGAAGGAGTCTACATCGGCGGGAGTAGTTTGCATCCCGAGCGTGATGCGCAGGGAACCAAGTCCCCAGTCGCGTGATAATCCAGTAGCGTTCATCACTTCGCTGGGTTCGGGATTGCCGGTCTTGCAGGCGGAACCCGAGGAACAGGCAAAGCCTGCTGCATCGAGAAGCGTGAGCAGGAGATTACCGTCCACATCTTTGAAGGCAAAGCTGGCGTGTTGAGGCAAACGGGATTCCATATCACCGGTGAGGCGGGAATCAGGAATGGTTTCAAGAACGGTACCGATGATCCTATCACGCAGCGGCTGGACGTGTGCCACGCGCTTTTCACGTTCTTCGTACGTGAGGCGCAACGCTTCAGCAAAGCCAACGATGTAGGGCACGTTCTGAGTCCCGGCACGCAGATTGAACTCTTGTCCGCCGCCCGTTTGCTGCGAGATGAGCGGCGTTCCTTTGCGGACGTACAACGCGCCGACACCTTTCGGCCCATAGAATTTGTGCGCACCCAGTGACATCATATCCACGCCGAGGGATTGCACATCTACGGGCAAATACGCCGCGGCTTGAACTGCATCCGTGTGAAACAAGACATTTTTCGAATGGCAGATCTGTGCGATCTCCTGAATCGGATTGATCGTGCCGATCTCGTTGTTGGCATACATAACTGAGACAATAGCCGTGCTATCACAGATCGCTTTTTCAACGAACTCTGGTCTCACCATGCCGTTTGCATCCACATCCAACCATTCGATCCAAAAGCCTTCATATTTTTCCAGATGCTTCAAAGTATTTGTTATGGCAGGATGTTCCGTGCGCGAGGCAAGGATCCATTTCGCGCCGGTCTTTTCGCGCATGGCATACGCTGCACCGCGGATGGCAAGATTGTCCGATTCAGAACCGCAGGATGTAAAGACGATCTCCTCGGGTTTGCAATTCAAAATGGAGGCAACCGTTTCACGCGCGGAATCGATCGCAGCTTCGGCAACCTGTCCATAACGGTGAACAGACGAGGGGTTGCCAAATGAACCGCTAAAGAAAGGAGTCATCGCCTCGAGTACGCGAGAGTCCACAGGGGTTGTGGCAGAATAGTCTAGATAAATCATAGATAAGAATTATACCGCTGGCACAAGAGAGAATAGGAACATTGTAGGGTGTCCGTCCGTTAATCGTTGCATGAAAGGCAAGTACAATAGCGGCTCTTGTTGAAAGGAGTGTAAATGATTAAAAGACGATTAATGTATATTTTGGGGATGATAGTCATCAGTACGATGGCTCTGACAGCATGCGGCGGAGAGGCTCCAACAGAAACAACACCTACAGCGGATCTGAACTTTATTCGGACTCAAGCCGTGCAAACATTTTCTGCGGATCTAACTCTGACCGCAACCCTGGCTCCGACAAATACAGCGACTGCCACAGCGACAGTGGCTCCCACTTTCCCAGCATTGGCAACGACCACTGGCGGAACACCTCTCGCCACGCAGTCAACCGGTGGAGGAACAGGTACATCTTGTTATGGCATGACCTACGTCAGTGATGTGACGATCCCAGATAACACACAGATGAATCCAGGGCAGAGCTTTACAAAGACCTGGAAGATCCAGAACTCTGGTACCTGTGCATGGGACGCTGGCTTTAAATTTGCTTATTCAAGTGGAAACGCCATGGGCGGAACAACATATACCTTCCCATCGGCTGTTGCCGCCGGAGCAGTAGTCGATGTCTCTGTCGCCATGACAGCTCCTACTACAGCCGGGAAAGCCCAAGGCAACTGGCGTATGGCCACAGCCAATGGTACTCCCTTTGGGAATGAAGTGTATGTGCTCATCAATGTTGGAGGCGCAGGAGCAGGAGCAACAGCAACAACGGGCGCTTCGGTCACGAACACACCTGCAACGCCCAGCGCAACAACACAAACATCGCCATAATAGAAAAGTCCCTTCGTGATGAAGGGACTTTTCTATATGTCACAAGCGTTCATCAACTGCTCATCTGAAAGTGCTATAATTAACAAGAACCAAGGAGTGATCTATGACCGACCATGAAAAGAAATGGAAAGAACATATCCCTGAAGAAACCCGCGAGCATTACAAGAAAGCACGCGAGGAAATGAAGCAATCAATCAAAGGACTGCTGCCTGAAGGCTTTATCGAGCACCGCCGCAACGCCAGCCGCGAAATGCTGCTCGCCTGGAGAAGCATGCTCGATCATGCCATCCAAAAGATGGATGAGAAGGCATAGCCCTTTCGGTTTGTAATTAGTAGAGACACCAAAACAGAAGGGGCTGTTTTGGTGTCTCTTTTTGTTTGGTAAATGTTTAGTAACTGAGACGCGGAGATCTAAAACAGGTTTTCCGCCTGCACAGACCGCAGGTGCGGTGTCAGTGTCTTCGTGGTTAGTCTTTTTACCATGATGATTTATTCTCTACGCGAGAAGATGACCCAGAGCAAAGCAAGCAGTGCTCCACCTAGCATGATGCCACCGTACAAAATACTGCCTGCATTGTAGAGCGAAACCCCGCCCCATAACAATCCGAGAAAAATGAGACCGCTGGTCAGACGATCTACAGAGCGCGTGAGGGAGCGTACATCACGACTCAACTGTGGAGATTGCACCAGAAAGCCGCCGCCTTCCGCTTGGGTCAGCACGCGACTGGCTTGCGAAGGAAGTGCGATCAAATTCTGCAACAGGCTGCCGAGTTCTTCGAGCCAATCGCTGAGCCCTTTCGTGGCTTCGCTCTCGATCAATTTACGAGCATACGGCGCCAGTTGATTCCATAAATTGAAATCCGGGTCCAGACCCGTGCACATGCCAGAGAGAATAGCGACAGTCCGTGCCAACATGATGAGATCATTTGGCACTTGGAATGGCATACTAAAGATCAGGTCGCGATACTGATGTGCGAACTTTCTGATCTCATCCGGGTTGGTCTTCCGCAGCTCGCTCATGGACATCCCCCAGAAGCGGTCGAACACCTGCGCTTCGGCTTGCTCGATCAATTTCAGGTCGGCACCAGGTAAAAGCATTCCCAATTGCTGGTACGACTTGACCACCCGCGCCGAATCCTTCGTCCCAACGCCGATCAACATCTCACGCAGCGCATCACGTACGTTATCGGGCACGCGTGCGGTCATGCCGAAATCTACAAAGGTCAACTTCCACTTGCGCGGAGAGTCGCTTTTCTCGCTAAGCGGGGTCACGAACAAATTACCGGGGTGTGGGTCAGCATGGACAAAGCCATCTTCGAAGATCTGTTTGAGATAGGTATCGAGCAATTTGTTCGCCACATCCCCGCGCTTGATACCCGCCGCAACAATGGCATCATAATCAGTGATCTTGATGGCAAAGACATCTTCCAACGTCAACACACGCAAGGATGAGAGTCCCTTCACGACGCGCGGGACATGCACATCTTCATCATCTTTGAAGTTCTCAAAGAACTTCTCTGCATTTGCAGCCTCATGAGTGTAATCGATCTCTTCGCGCACCGTGGCAGAGAACTCCCGCAACAGAGCAGGCACATCCGCATGTTCACGGATGGGACGATAGCGCATCAGCCAATTGCCGACTCGTTTCAGCGCGGATAGATCCACTTCAACGACCAGATCAATGAACGGACGCTGGACCTTGACCACGACATTCCGGAATCCGTCCGCTTCATCTTCCACCCGTAACTTGGCTCGGTGAACTTGACCTAACGAGGCGGCTGCAAGCGGACTCTCGTCGAACCACTCGAATTTTTCCGCCAGCGATGCGCCTAGTTCTTTTTCTGCCAATGCTTTGATCGCGACATACGGTTCAGCAGGGACTTCGTCCTGCAAATTCGAGAGTTCATCAGTGACTTCTGGCGGAAGCACATCTAATCGCGACGAGAGGAACTGCCCGACCTTGATCATGACTCCGCCCATGTGGATCGCCAAAGCACGGAAACGCACGGCTTCACGCCGATAACGTTCAGCGCGCGTACGACGAGTCAATGGGCGGAAACCGAGGCGCGCTAAGACAAGTTCCCACAAAATAAAGCGGGCAATGACACCCGCAAAGAAATATAAAATTCGGAAATAACGTCCGCGTAGACGAGGAGGCTGCATAACAAAATCCTGGTATGAGATGAATGGATTGTATCACCGGGAAACGGAGTCCGAAGTCTCCGACTTCGGAGTGCAAAATCTGGAGATTTTGCACTCCAGTATATAATCCCACTATGAGCACGGCGTACTTTTTATTTCGCGGCAGATTGAATGACTTTCTGCCCAAGGGTGGACGCGGAGAACAGATCACCGTCCAGTTCAGGGAACGGCAGTCGGTCAAGCATTTAGCGGAGTCGCTTGGGGTGCCGCACCCGGAGATCGGACGGATCCAGGTCAATGGACGGAGTGAAGCGTCGAGTCACATAACGGAAGATGGAGATCAGATTGAGGTCCATCCCATCGAAAATGGATGTCCGATCGAGCCGCGCTTTGTGCTGGATGGTCATCTCGGTCGCTTGACAGCACATTTACGAATGCTAGGCTTTGACTGTTTTTATCAGAACGGTCTTGATGATCCACAATTAGCTGACATTTCTGCAACAGAGGAACGCATCCTGCTCACACGCGATCGACGTTTGTTGATGAGAAAATTCATCCGCTATGGATATTGCCTGCGTTCGCTTGATCCGCTCGAGCAATTGGTTGAAGTGGTTCAACGCTTTGATCTGTTGGATAAGATCCAGCCTTTTCATCGTTGCTTGCGCTGCAACCATTCATTGGAGCCCGTGGCAAAAGAGACTGTCCTCGACCGCTTGGAACCGCTGACCAAACTCTACTTTGACGAATTCCACATCTGCCCTGCTTGCGGGCAAATTTATTGGAAAGGCTCCCATTACGAGCAGATGCTGAAAGTGATCGAGCGTATCAGATCCTGAATCAAAAACGGACGAGGCAAGGTGCTCGTCCGTTTTGCGTTCTGCGCTTTTTAAATCCCTGCGTTGCTCAAGATCGACATCATATGAGATAGCGCCGTTGTCAGGCGCGGATACGTGATCTCGAAGTGGTCAACCGCCTCCTGGAATCGTTCCAACATCGACTCGTCAGCTTCGACATCCCCTGAACGTTCCAACAATTCTCGAATGTCCTTATCGAGATGACGCAACAACTGGCGCCCCTTATCGTCCATAGCCTTGGTCTTCCCGAGTTCATCGTGAAGTTCTTCGAGAAGCTCGCTCAAACTTTTATCAGACATGGTAAAGCATCTCTTTCTTTGAATGGATGTGAAATTTCCATCTCTATTGTACAACTTTTGCGCCAGTGATGAAAGTTGAGACAAGGAATGCTTCGCCTCTTGACAAGCGAAATTGGATGCTTTACAATGCAACCGGTTGCACCACTCAAGGATCATTGATGAGCAAAAAGACTGTCAAAACGATCGCTGATATCGCCGAGCTGGCTGGGGTTTCCAAAGCCACAGTCTCTCGGGCGTTGAATGACAGTCCGCTCATCGCCGAAGAGACCAAGGCAAAGATCCGCGCCATTGCCAAAGAGCATAATTTCCAGATTAACATCCCTGCCCGGCAGTTGAGCATGAAGCAAAGCCGTACGATCGCTTTTGTGACCCATGCCTATCACAAGGAATTCTCCATTGCAGACTTGTTCGGGCTGGAGATCATGGGCGGCATCTCCCACGGTCTGATGCTGCAAGGCTACGACATGCTGGTCATCCATGTCAACCCGCAGGATACGAAATGGGCGCATCAATACTACGATACCGGTCGCGTGGACGGCTTCATCCTGATGACAGCCACCCGCAAACAGTATCATGTGAAAGCCCTGCTGGAAGTTGGCGCTCCGTTCATCGTTTGGGGCATCCCCCAACCCAATCAGAAATATTGCTCGGTGACAGGCGATAACATCACTGGCGGCAAATTGGCGACAGAGCACCTCATCCACATTGGCAGGCAGAAGATCGCTTTCATCGGCGGTTCGGAATATGAACTTGAGGTTCAGCACCGGCTCAACGGCTACAAGTCTGCCCTGCAGGAAGCAGGAAGAACCATTGATCAGGATCTGATCGACTACGGAGATTACTCCAACACCTCCGGCGGCGAAGCCATGCAGCGCCTGCTCGATAAAGTGCCAGATCTTGATGCGGTCTTCGTCAACAGCGATCTGATGGCGATCGCCGCCATGGACACGATCCGCGAGAATGGAAAGCGTGTGCCAGAAGATGTCGCGGTTGTCGGCTACGATGACCTCTCCATAGCGGAACACAGCAATCCACCATTGACAACGATCCGGCAAAACGTCCCGCTCGCTGGAAAATTGCTGGCGCAGAATCTCATCCAGTATCTACAGACCGGCATGGCGACCAATGTAACCACCCCTGTGGAGTTAGTCGTTCGAAAATCTGCTTGAGCAAGTCGTCTCTTTTTTTAGGAAATAATGCAACCGGTTCCATAAACAAACCTATCGTATCCGAATTTATATACTGAAAGGAAAAGAAAATGAACATCTATTTACCCCTTCTCACCCGTCGTTTCCTTGCCGCCAAATTTTCTGCCTTGCGGATGCGCGCCTTAAGCGATCTCTTCCGCAACATGCGCAGCGGATCGAAATCCGCACCCGAAATTTTCCCCGGCAAATCGCAGCGCATCCGCTCCGCAGCAAGCCTGAAGTGGATCGGTCTCGAGAACATTCGCGTGGCTGACATCACTGGTACCTTCGAACACCAGACCGATTTTGATGAGCAATTCCGCCCGCTTCAAAAGAATGCCCGTGAACGATGGATCAATGCCTATATCCGCTTTATGAAGAATGGCTGGTCTCCCATTTTGGTGCATAAAGTTGGCGACCAATACTTTGTTGATGATGGTCAGTATCGTGTTTCTGTCGCACGCTTCCTAGGTATTGAGTTCATCACAGCCGAAGTCTGGGAGTATGATGATGTGCACGATGCAGAACCTTGTCCCGACTGGCCCTGCCAGGAGACAATTTCAGCAAAAGTATATGCTGTACGGTAGAAACAGTGAGTTTCCCCTCTTTCCCATTGCCCCGAATCTGGTGAGTTCGGGGCAAAACATTTAATAGACAAGTTAATATAAGATATCGTGCGTTGCCTGCTCGATCTCTTCGTACACCTTCTTCACTTCTTCTTTCATCTCCGCAGATACCCCGGCCGTCTGCGGAATGAACTTGATCAGGTCCTTTGCCTGGCGCATGATATCTTTGACATTCGCAATATATGAGAAATCGGATTTGCCGAGTCCGCCCTGAGGGACGGGTAACTCCCGGGCTTGTTGGATCAGCTTTCGGGCGCGTGCGATACGTTCTGTCGCAGGGATAAGTTTTGCCATAAATAAGTCCTTTCGATTTGTAGTCCGATTCTAATGTGAAATTCCAATCTGAGGGCGCATCTAAAGGGTTCAAACGTGTTATAAAGGTTGTATCACTTTATCAGGAGAGAAAACATGAACACAACGTTAGCCATGTGGAGAAAGTCGCTTTCACAGCTCATCAAAATGGATGACAAGAAAGAGTGGGACGCGCTGGACGTTCTTTCAAAATGGTTCATCGCCACCCGATCTGCCGTTGGAACGGTTACTCTATATTCCGGTCTGATCGGAGGATTGTTAGCCTGGCAGTTTTTGTATAACACTGGCAAACCATTTCCCTTTCTAACCTGGATCATCCTCACGCTGGGACTTTTTATCGCTCACGGCACCAATAACCTTATTAACGATTACACCGACTTCAGCCGCGGCATCGACAAGGACAATTACTTCCGCACGCAATACGGCGTCCATCCGCTCGCACAGGGATTCTGGGACAAGTCTACGCACTTGCGCTGGTTCTTCATCAGCGGATTACTCGCTGCTCTTTCGGGTGTGTACGCTTTGTTCGTGACGAACTTTGCATCCATTGTCATCTGGCTCTTCGCAGTGGGAGCGTTCATTCTGTTGTTCTACACCTACCCGCTGAAATATGTCGGCATCGGTGAACTCTCCATTTTCATCATCTGGGGACCGCTGATGATCGGCGGCGTGTACTTTGTGTTGACCGGCATCTGGGATTGGACCGTCATCCTTGCCAGCATTCCCATTGGTTTGAATGTGGTTACGATCAATCTCGGCAAACATACCGACAAGCTCAAAGAAGATAAGGTCAAGCGCGTGCGGACGTTACCTGTGATCGTCGGGGAACCGGCAGCTCGTTTCATTACCATCTCTGCCATCGTGCTTTCCTACCTCATCACGTTGTATTTGATCTTCGTGACGCACTTCTTCACGCCCATTATGCTGCTGGTCTTCGTGGCGTACAAACCTGCGATGGCAGCCATTCAACGCATGTCGAAGCCGCGACCGTCTGAGCCGCCGGCGGGATATCCGATCTGGCCGCGTTGGTTCTCGACCGTCTGTTTTGTGCACAACCGCGTGTTCAGCAACTATTTTGTGCTGGCGTTGATCATCGACACATTGATACGAACGTTCTTCCCCACATTCTGGCGGTAACAAATTGAACGTCCCGCAGGTTTCTTGCCTGCGGGACGTTGCTTTTAAATTACTTTTTGTCTGTAAGAGTGGGGTCACAAAAATCAGGTGCGGAAGTTAAGAACGGTGCGAAGGTGAGGCGTTTTCCAACGCTATCGCCTGAACCGGGTCCTATGCCAGAGGGTCCGCTGGGGTCTCCCCAGTAATTGCCATCTGCCATCGAAGCGCGACCCAGCAACCCGCTTGTCCAATTGGGGTCACTCGGATTAATGGTGACGTTGTTCGCAAAACAATTATTATGGATCTGCGCATCTTCATGGAAGTCAACATAAATACCACTAGGATGAGCCTCCAGTGTAGCTTGAAAACCCGGGATGCTGGTCATGTAATCCATGATCATTGGGCTTTGTTGTAGCTGCTCCATGGGGTCGCCATCTTCTGGGTCGATGCCCGCCAAAATAGGATTGTTGACGCTGATGGCTCCCCCATACATAGGCGCTTCGTTTTGATAGAACTGACTTCCCGTCACCGTAAAATTGACGTGATCCAAAAATAACCCGCCACCGCGTGTACCGAGTCCATCACCGGTGACGCGGTTTTTGAGGAAGAAATCATCCTTCAATATAATGGTTACAAAGTAGGCATTTATCGCCCCACCTTCCCCATCCGCTTCATTGGCTTCAAAGCGCGTGGACTGAATATTCGTTTTAGATGAACTGATGAAGATCGCGCCGCCACTCCCTGAGGAGTGATTGCCAATAAATTCACTATCTTGTACTGTCAAAGCACTTAGATCGAAATAAATGGCACCGCCATTTTGCGCTCGATTGTTGAGGAAGCGAACATTCTTTAGATCCAGCAAGCCGCTCATGGCATGGATCGCTCCGCCCCAGTCCTCACCCACGTCACCGCCTTGCAAGGTGATATCTTCCAGCGCCAATTTCGAATTGGTCATCAACTCAAAAAAGCGGAATGGCTCCGCGTCTTCATCGCGGATCAATACCGCCTCGTTGCCATGAATGGTCAATGGGTAGACCACCGCCGGTAACGCGTCGCCCACAGAAACGACACTCGCCAGCCACTCAAATTGAGGCGGAGTCTGATCGCGCCTCATAAAATGGTAGTCGCCTGGCATCAGTTCAATGATCGATTCACCGGGAACGCCCGCAGTACAGGAATCCTTCTGCTGACCGGAATTCGCAGCGATGATCGCCTCTGCCAGGGAACATTTCCCGTTTTCAACGAACGGATAGACTTCCTGCTCCAACGTATCCACACGGATCACTCCCACCGGTGACGGAGTAGAGGACGGTGTGAGCGTTGCAACGGGAGAAGGTGTTTCAGTGACCGATGGTACGGTTGTTAGAATCAGTGTGGGCTGTTCTGCAATCGGTTGTGAAGGGCTGGGCGTTGCGAGGGTTGTACTCTGACAGGCAACGGTGACCAACACAAGAATGGACAAACAAAAAATAATTTTTCTCATACTCTCCTCGCAGTGAATTCGGTAATGAATTGAAGAAACGTGGACGTTGCAGTAAAGAAATATGTTCCAAAAACAATCTAAATTAGCGATTTTTTTGGCAAATCGTAACAAATTAGTTATTGTCGGTTGAATCCTCCTGTGTCATAATCAATTCATGCTTTGCCCGCGGTGTAAGCATCCAAAATTCAACACCAACTGCATCCGATGTGGCTTCCATGGGGATCCTGATCTGATCGATGAATTGTCGCATGTGGAATGGTTGCTTGCCGAAACCAATGCATGGGTCGGCCAGGGTATCTTCAAGCAAATTCCTCAACGTTTGAAAAAACACTACGAAACTCGAAGGCAGGATATTCGCATCGATCTAGGGCTTGGATATTTTGCATACACCCCCGAAGAGGCAGCCCGGGCATGGCCCGAACTACGAAAATATGAACGCCTTTTTGTAGAGATCGAGAAATGGTTTAAAGCGGGTCAGATCAGAACTCCGTTTCTTCCGCAGTACTACGCTCGCCTGATCGAACTGCGCAGCCGCATGGGCGAGTATCACGGAGCCAGTGAATCGGAGACTGACGCCGAGCGTTTAGATGAAGTCAACTTTCTTCTGAGTGTCATTGCTTATATACAAAATCGCGGGGGCTTCACATCACAGCAAGCCAAGACCAAGGTCACTTCACCACTTACCACAGAGAGAGACCGGCTCGAAAAACTTCTCAAGCAACAAGCTACAAAAAAGGCTCAGCCCAAGATCGAAGAACCGATCACAGCGCCACGAGTGGAATTGGCATCCACGCCTGCACCAGTGATCGAAACTGCCGCTCCGCCCCCGTCCACGCCGCGCCCGCCTCTGCGAGAGTGGTTGTGGCGTTCCATTCTTTCTGAGCGCACGTTACAAGCCTTACTCTTTCTCGGCATTTTCCTCTTATTCGTTGCGGCGATCTCATTCGTCGTCTGGGGCTGGAAGGATTTCTCTGCGCCAGTGCGTGTGGCAATTCCATTTGGGTTCACGGCGCTCTTCTTCGGCTTAGGCACGGTGGTGCGCAGCCGGTCTGGGCTGTATCGTTCAGGTATCGCACTGAGCGCCATCGCCGCGCTGTTGATCCCCATCGACTCGTACACGATCTACGCCAACTACGGACATCCTCCACAGGGCTGGCCCGAGTTTTGGCTGATCACTTCGCTGGCATGCTTCGTGGCATATATCCTTGCCGCCTTACAAATTCAAAGTCGTTTCTTCGGGTACATCACCGGCATCGCGGCGGGAAGTCTCGTTCTTGCCTCCTTGGAATATTTTACGGATATTTCGCGCGACTGGTACTCCGCTGCCATAAGCGGACTCGCCGTTGTGATGATCCTGCTCGGGACATGGATCACGCGTCTTCCCCACGCCGGTCGTTGGCGCGTGTTCTCTGAGCCTTTCCGCTACCTCGCGCTTTGGATTCCCGCCGCAGCTATGCCCCTCACACTGGGGCTGCGCCTCATCACGCGTGACACCTACGACTCATTGCACTACGCCATGACCGTCAACTGGTTTCTCGGTGGCTTTATCTTCGCCTGGGGTGCCATCTATCACCGTTCGCGCAGTCTGGGAATATTAGCCGCCATTGCCTTGCCCATCTCCGTCTACATGGGGCAGGGTGCGTTGTTCTTCCGCGCGGACATTAACCCAGCCTGGCATGCCTTCGGGTTGGCGCTGCTCACGCCGCTCTATCTTTACACAGGTTATAGGCTTTCCGGCTTCAAAGCAGATTTTATTCTTCTCGCCCACGGACAGACCGCCACGCGCTGGGGCACTGCTCTGATCATTGTCGCCGCACTGCTCTCCCTCACCGACCTCACCAGCGGGACAGCAGCCGCAGCCTCACACGGCATCTTGATCGTCAGCACGATTCTGATCGCTCTGCTGTGGGAACGTCCGCGTGCCTTGTTTGCCACATCACTCTTTGCCTTCACTGCCTCGACGTTTGCGATGTCGGAGTTAAATCTTTCGCTGAATCAATTAGGCGTTGGATGGTCATCGCTGGCAATTATTCTTATTCTGCTAACGCTTCGGCTGGCACGCAAACCAGAATTGGTCGAAAAACGAAAGCCTTATCTTATTCCGCTGGTCACGTCGGCATATATCATTGCCGCGCTGGCGATCCTTCCACCACTCTTCCTCTACAACGGACAACTACTCGCTTACTCTCTTGGCAATTGGATCACGCTCTCTGCCTGGGGTGCCTATCTCGCCCACCGTGCACAACCTGGATTTCTTCCACTTCCATTGTCAGAGATGGCAAAGCCGAATATCTTCCAGCGTTTCTTCCGTTTCTTCACCACCGAAGCGATCTATCACTGGTTCACAACAGTTCCCCTTCCCTTCTGGGTATGGATCGTCACCAGGAACAATGAATGGCGCGATGAAGTCTTACCACTATTGTTGGTTGCTCTTGCCTATCTGATGGTCTTCATCAGTTACTGGCTAAAGAAAACAAACTCAGAGGAGTGTCGCTATCCATGGCGGCTGATAGGGATCATTGTCAGCCTTGTTGCTCTGTTCGTCGCCTTCATCAATGTACCGAATGGATATGTCCCGTCCATTTGCGTGCTCGCGATCGGTCTGCTCTATTTTGCCGACACTATCGCATCCCGCGACAATGTAGAATTCTTCCCGGCAGGACTTGTCACCGCCTGGGGCTTGTGGCTCGTTCTCACCAAAGCAGAAGTGGACAAGGAAGTTATCACTTTTGCACTAACATTATTAGTCGCCATCTACTTCCTTGCTGGACTCGAAGCGGAGCGGAGAAGGCTCACGCTCGGCAATTACAAGTTCCTGGCGCCGCTATACACGACTGCACACATTCTCGCAATCATCATCCTGATCCGTATCTACCTCAATCCGCTCAATGATTTCTTCGGCAATGTCGATTGGACAGACACCGACCAACTCTGGGGCGCCGCGGATCAACTGCTGCTCGGCGTAGTCTACGGCTTGTATGCCTGGGGTAGATATCAGGAATTTTGGGGACATATCGCTGCCTGGCTGGGCATGATCGGCGGCGGATTCATCGCCATTATCTACAGTCAGGGGCATGGATCGCTCGCCGCAAAAGGCGCGCTCATCGCCGCTATCATGGTACTCGCCGAACGCGGATTGAACTATCTCAGGCAGCAAAAATCCCTCCCTAACCGTAGGCGAGCGATGGTTCGATTAGCATGGGAATTGTATAAGCGTCCCTTGCTCGTCGCAGGTTGGACAGCTTCGGTTGGCATCATCATTCTTTCCCTCGTCCGAAATCTCATCCTGCTCGGTGGCGGACGTATCCAGCAGATCTGGGCAGCGGCGGGATTGTTCATCATCGTTGCGTTGTATGCACTCTCGGCACGCATGTTCCGCAAGGCACGCTTCGTCTGGTTTGCGGTGGTTGTCGTCTTCGCCCCGTGGACGATCCTCACCAATCTCGGCTGGTTCACATCCTTCAAACCGGAACTGCCAGATTTCGCCGTGAGTTGGGCTGTGCTGGCATGGGTCTTGTTCCTCATCGCCTTATGGTTGGAAAGACACGCCCCACAAGCCTACGTCACGCCGCTGAAAACGGCTACACATATCCTGCTTCCGTTCTCGATGTTGTGGGCGGTGGCGAATACGAAAGACAGTCTCTTCACGGTTGGACTCTCCATCGCGCTCTATGCTACATCCGCATGGATCAACCATCGGCAGTCAAAGCAACTCGAACGCATCATCACTCCGCTCGCCGGAACCAAGTTCTTCTACCCGGCGCTCGGACTTCTCCCATTATGGGCTGTCTACTGGCTCGATTATCTTTTAAAGAGTGCACGTCACGAACATTTTGGCATCTTGATTCTTGTCTTCGGCGTACTTGGTCTTGCAGCGGGGATTGGTCTTGAACGCATCGCGCCACGCATCGAATTCAAACGTGCATATGGGTTGCCCGCCTATCTCACTGCTTACATCTCGATCATCGTCGGCACCATGCTTGTCGCACACCTGCCAAGATATCTCGCGCTCGCCCTGCTCTACGATGCCCTGCTTATGCTTGCCTCTGCACGCATTTTCAAGAGTCATCTCTGGCTCTATCCCGCCTCGGCGCTACCAGCCATTTCCCTGCTCATCGCCTTACATGAAGCGAACATCCCTGCTGAGCGACAAGGTTGGTGGTTGGTAGGGTTGGCGGTCATGTATCTTTTGCTGGCATGGGTCTTCCGCCGCCTGCGCATGGACGCCTACGCATCCGTCTTCATCATCATGGGCTTTGCGCTCACGGCGTTGAGCTTGCCGCCATCTAGCCTCGACCGAACCGGCGCACTCTGGGGCTACGGTGCAGCGGCGCTCGTTTATGCGGTCAGCGCTTTCTGGTTGAAGCAGCCACTTTTGCTGACTCCTGCCAGCGCATTGATCGTCGTCCCCTACGGCGCACTGCTCCAACAGTCATCCATTGCCAACGACTACTATGGCTTGTGTCTCTTCCCCGGCGCGCTCGTCGCGATTGCGCTCGGTTATCTGCTCGACCATCGCTTCGGCGAATGGAAAGACTTCGCGTGGAACCGACCCAGTCACTGGCTCAGCGACTTGACGAAACGCTTCCTGGAATGGTGGGCATTACCACTTTATATTCTGGGATTGGGATTAGCATCTGCCGCGCCCTTCTTTGCGGACTCACGCTCAGGCTTGATCGCGCTCAACTTCGTTCTGCTCGCTTCTTTATACGGGTGGGCTGTTTACCGTTTCAGATTACGCTTCTGGCTGGTGACGGCTCTCCTCTCAGCCCACTACGGACTCGGTTTCTATCTCGATACATTCAAGCTATGGCAAAACCCGGATGAAGCCTGGCTGCGTTTCCTGCTCTTGACTGTTGCCATGCTCATGGCTGGCTTGTACATTGAACGAGAATGGAAGGAAGGCTCGCCACTCAGTGCAAAACGGTTTTTCTACGGCTGGTCGCGTCCGTTCTATCTGTTTGTCTTGTTTGATATTCTCCTTTCGCAGGGCGGCAGCCTGAGTGGAACGTATGCCGGAATGAGCGTCTCCATTATTAACATGTTGATGATCGCCGTCCTGGCGTCCATATGGCTATCGCCCGCGTTGACATATATCAGCGCCTTCCTTGGTTTTTGGGCAGTAGTCCAACTCCACGATGCGGCGCATTGGTCAATTACCAATCTTCCCATTGAATATGCGGCGCTAGCGTTCGGATATGGCTTGATTGGGTTTGGCTATCGTCTCCTTATACGGTGGCAGTCTTCGGGTGAGAAAGAGACGGAGTCCAGTCCCGTGACATGGGACTCGGTCTGGGAAGTCCCATTGCAGAGATCGTCCATGATTCTCTCCATCCTTTCACTGCTCACGGGATTTCTTGTTCGGCTTCGATCTCGTGAGTTGGAGCGTGCGCGCGTTGTTCGGGTTGTCATTCCGACAAATTATTGAGTTCCGAACGGTTTACATGGTCGTGTGGGTATTGTCATTGATCGGGTTGCTATATTCTGCGGCGGCAGCTGTATATCGTCGTATGCGGCTTGGATATCTCGCGGTAGGAATGCTACTGACGAGTTGGTTTGTTTACGCCTTCTACGTCAACGCCTGGGATAACCTGCGGCAGCTGCAGTGGTATGCAATGCCTGCAGGGTTGTATCTGATAGCGATTGGATTTGTAGAACGTTCGCGTGGAAATCGTGCGTTGGCGCGTTGGTTGGATTATGTAGCGATCCTGTTAATGATCGGTTCGCTCTTCTGGCAAACGCTTCAATTCGGCTGGTGGTTTATGTTACTGCTCTTTGCAGAGGGCGCCGCATCTTTCGTATGGGGCAGTCTTCGCAAGTTGCGCAGATTCTTCTATGCGGGCATGACCGGAATCGTGCTCGGCGCGCTGGGGCAATTGCTGAATGCCCTGCAGGAAGTCAACCAGTGGATCACATTTGGCTTGATCGGTATCGGGCTGGTTCTAATGGCAATCGTTATAGAGCGTAGACTCGAAACCATCAAAGCCTGGCAACAAGTGTTGGAGACATGGGAATGAGCGACGAAAAGAACGTAACTCCTGAAGAGGCGCATGTGGAAAGTCTCACGCCGCTCTGGTTTCGCCGCGCCACGGTGACTGCCGGCGTGCTGGCACTGATCGCTGGAGTTCCCGCTGCGATCGCGCTGTTCTGTCTCGTCCCGCTGATTTTGGGAAACGACAGTAGTTCAGAGACAATCATGTTTGGGGTTGTTAGTCTGACAGTCGCGTTGCTCACCCTGGGCGCGGGCGGACTGGCATTTTTCCACGGAAATCGTTCGGTGCAGAATAAGCCGTCGAAACCGTTGCGGTTCCTGCTCAGCCCATGGCTTTTGTTTGGTACCTTCATCTTCCTATTGATCGTGGGCGGCGTTATCGGGTTAGCCCATAACAGCATAGCGCTCCTCTTTCCTCCCATCTTTGTTGCTTGTGCATCCCTGCCGCCGCTCTGGGCAGTGACATGGATGATCCCGCGTACAACTGCAAACGATGAACCATCGAAGCCACCTTTCCTCACATGGCGGCGTGGATTATTATCCTTCGCGGGCGGAGCTACCGTCAGCGTCTTCATTGCCATTGTATTGGAGATACTCCTGCCGGTCATTGTCCTGTCACTGGTTTTCAATCTAGCAGGTACGTTGTCAGATCAAGTCAGTGACCTTTTCCGCGCGCTCTCGAATCGAGAAATAGCCGATGCGTTGACCAATCGCAGTTTTATCTACATCTTCGTGCAGATCGCGCTCATCGCTCCGCTGGCAGAGGAACTCGCCAAGCCATTGATCACCTTACCGCTCATAAAAAACGCTAACAAGAAAGAAGCTTTCTGGATCGGTGCAATCGCAGGTGCCGGCTTTGCCACACTGGAAAATATCATCTATGCCACAGGCGGATTTTCCATCTGGGCAGGCATCTTGCTCGTGCGCGCATTAGGCGGAGCATTACATCCGCTAGGAGCGGGATTGATGGCGCAGGGCTGGCACGGCGTGCTGCGTGGCGAAAAGGATGCGGGCAAGAACTGGTGGAAGCGCTTCGGCATCGCCGTAGCAGTCCATGCGGCATGGAATGGCGGCTCGTTGCTGGTCATCACGTTAGGCGGAGCCCGTTTCTTCGGGGACTTACCCGCTGAGATCGACTTGCTCGGTCTCTCCGCGGCAGGGACAACGCTGGCGTTCCTGCTCATTCTCGGCATCACCGCCCTGTGGATCGGGCGTTCCTACGGGCACGATAAGCCCATCCTTGTAACAGAAGGAGAAATTGCTTCTGAAAATGAATTTGTTCCTTCTGACCGCGCGGTCGCACTGTGGGCAGTCGCCTGCCTGATCGCATTGGTACCCGCAGGCATTGCAGGATTAAAGATATGGCTGCGATAAAGAAACACTTGAATGTATTAATTGCCCTTGGCTTGATCTTCGCCAACGTCTTCACGTGGGGGCGATTACTACTGGCGGCAAAAAATCCGCACATCGTGGAACCGATCCGTGATGAAGAAGTTGTTGCATTATTGGAATACATTCGCTCGGGAAATCATTCCGGAGAATCGTGGGAAGTTACATTAACTGAACTCGAAGCGGAACAAACCATCACCTGGTATTTAAATCGCTATCCACAGATCCCGTTTGCCTACCCTGAAGTTCACATCTCACCTGATTCCATTGAAGGCGAAGGTGACGTTATCCTGACAGGTTTACATTTCCACGTCAGTGGCGAAGCGCGCATCACCTTGAAAGATGGTCTACCCATCGTGGAAATTCTGGATTTGAGCTTGCCGCTGCCAAAATCCACGAAAGAGAAGATCGAACAGGAAATCCAGAAACAGTTGAAACGCGCGGAATTATTACCGGTGCGTTTTACATCTGCCGAATGGAAAGATGGCGTGGTGATCGTCAAAGGGGTTATTCGCTAAAATTTCCAAAATGGAAAACGTCCCGACACTTACACCTGGCGCAAGTATCGGGACGTTCTTTTTATGTAAAGCTTAGGTTAATTTGGGGGTGCTTCGATGGTCATCCACCAACCGGAACCACCCGGGTCCGGGTTATTCTGCCAGGCATTCCAAAAACCATCTTCTCCATCCCAGCGGGCAGATTTACTTTGTCCGGTGAGCGGATCATTATAGTGAATAAGGACTATCTCCTTATTACTTGGATCTAATGAGACGCCAGTCACTACAACAAAATGTGCACCAGCATCGGGGTCATACAAACGAGTTGTGACATCCACGATCACAGGTTCATTCGCCTGCAATTTCTGAAGTAAAAGATTCAATCCCTGCTGTTGTGCAAAAATATTTCCGCTGCCGATATCTTCCGCGTAATGCTTTGCAACCTTGACCATATTTGCCGGGCTGGTGAACGGAGCTTTATGTGGCAGGTAATACTCATTGTCTATGGCATACCGGATCACGTCTGATTCTTTAATAGCGGCATCAGGATATAGATAGTTGTAGACCATGGTGATCGCTGCTTCCCCACAGGATGTCGTCTCCTGCTGTTTGAGTGGCTCAACCTGCAATTGCAACGGTCCCTGTTGCAACGGACGAGTCAACGCTCCTGCAGACAAAGGCGAAAAGGCACTGTATAACAAAGTGCTGAGACAAATTAAGAGAAGCAGCCCAATGCTTGCACGAAGTGAAATTGGCTTGTTCATCGTCACCATCTTTCTGCCAGCGGAAACAATTGATAGAAATAGCGCTGGTATCAGGTTTAACGAATGGCCTATATTTTTTCACCTGCCTACATGAGGTTTCTAACGGAACATAAAGACACACATGAATTATTCCTTAGAGGAACATAAAAACTCGGACAGTTTAAACTATCCGAGTTTTTGAATTGAAAACCACTATCTCTCAGCTTGGATGATTCTTAACCAGTCAAGCATGGCATTGATGCTGCCCGTTGCCAATGCAATACTGGTGTCGGCGGCGCCATAATACAGATTGATCGTATCTCCATCAGGTAACACGGTATGACCACACGGAAAGACCACCTTATCTACATCGCCGAAAAGTTCATAAGGTTCTTCAGGAGCAAAGATCCATTCATCGCCGCGCATCAAGCAGATCTCGGGCGATCCTAAGTCGAACAAAGCCAGTCCCAAGCGGTAGATCGCGCCGGAGGCATTCCACTTCACACCGTGGTAGATCGTCAACCAGCCTTCCGCCGTTTTAATGGGCGGACCTGAAAGACCGATCTTATTGGCATCCCACCACCCGCCGATGCGTGCCTTCATAAGCAGTTTCGGCCTGCCCCAATCATAGAGATCAGGCGAATAGGAGATCCACATATGAGCCTGGGTATTGATCACAGGGCGGTGGATCAACGCCCACTTGCCGTTCACGCGTTCTGGCAGCACGGCGGCATCTTTATTTTCCGGCGGCATGATCAGCCCATAACGCTCGAATGTACGGAAATCTTTTGTCGTTGCCAGCGCCACACCCGGACCAGTCCGCGAATAGGCAGTGTACGTGATCACGTATTGGTCCAGTTCAGGGATGAAGGTGATGCGCGGATCTTCGACTCCCCACTCCTCCTCTGGGAAACGGTTCGGTTCCGGAAGGAAAGTTGGTTCCGCGTCGATCTGCCAATCATCCACTCCGTTGGCAGACCGGGCAACACAGAGATGTGAGAGTCCGCGCCGATCTTCTACGCGGCACAAGAGCAATGTGGTGCCATCTTTTAACAGGGTGACACCAGGATTGAAAACGCTATTTATGAGGTAGGGCCACTTTGCTGCTGTCAGCAATGGGTTGCGCGTGTGGCGCCGAAAGAGCGGTATATGTGGAGCGGTCATGACTGGTCCCTTCATCGGTTGTGACAAGATTTTCGGCAAGTCTTAATTCTAGCAGGGAGTGAAGAAATGCGAGCGTTGACTCAGCGCCCTGATTTTCATTCGGTCTGTCGGGATGTAGGCCATCACGACAGCCGCCCGTTGTCGGGTCATATAAAGGTTGACGCAAGTCGTTGCGCCCCAAGAACCATTCAAAGGCACGGCGCGCCTCGCGATACCAACTTTTTTCATTTGTGAGGTGATAGGCTTCGAGACAAGCAGAAAGCATTGCCTGTGCTTCTACAGGCTGTTGATCGAAACGAGCACGCTCCTTGCCTTGCTCATAAAACCCATTCGAACCGATCGGCACAAAGTGCCCACCATCCAGGTCGGAGTGCTGGAGTTCTGCCAGCCAGGTCAGGGATTCCAACCCAACTTGAAGCAAGGTCGAATCGTCTGAAGCTTGTCCACTGAGCAGCATGGCATGAGGCAAAACAGCATTGCAATATGTTAGTTTGTTCTCAAACCACTTCCAGGATTCGCTTCGGTTCTGGTTGTAAAGCTGCAACAGCCTTCCTGCCAATTCTTCCTGGATCAATTCCACCCGCCGGTCGCCGGCGAAGCGATCCAGGTATTCATGGATGCCAAGCAATGTAAACGCCCAGGCACGCGGACTGGTGGTATCGAGAATCGAAGGCAGGGCTTCTTCGAATAAGTGTCCCGCCATCTTACGCAGCGAAGGTGCATCCGAACGACCGATCACGGTACCAAGCGCCCACAAGGAACGTCCATGACTATCGGCAGAGCCTTTTTCTTCCAACCAGGTTCTTTGATAACTCATGAAATTACGGAAGCGTTTCGTTTCATAATTGAAGGCATGAGAAGTAAATGCCAGATAGCGCGTCCCTAAATGAACAGCATATTTGTTGCCAAGTTCACTTAATAAAACACTGACCAGCAAAGCGCGGGCATTATCGTCCGTGGTATAGCCTTCGCTATAGTTCGGCATGGTGAACTTGGCATGTTGCAAAATGCCGGTATTATCGGTTAGATCATTCAGGTGGTCAAATTTCAGGGGAGGTAACTCTCCAAGGCGCTGATCCAGCACGCGGGGAGTCTGATCCGTTTGCGCAAAATAACGGCGTTCCATACGAGCACGCTCAAACGTCTCCATATAACGCTGTGCCACCTCAGACCAGATCATATCCCGCCCAAAAAGATAAGCTCGCTTTCTGATCTGGTGACGCTTCACCGGATTATCTAGAAGGTCGATCACCGAATCCTTTAATGCCTGCGGATCGTTGAAGGGAACCAGCATACCGCGCTCATCATCCAGCATTTCTTCCGCATACCAATACGGCGTAGAGATGACTGCCTTGCCCGCGCCCAGCGTATATGCCAGCGTACCAGACGTGATCTGCGCCGGTTCAAGATATGGCGTGATGTAAATATCGGCAGCGCTGATGAACTTGACAAGTTCATCCAGTTCCACAAAGCGGTTGTAAAAGATAATGTTATCTTCCACACCCAGTTCCTGCGCCAGCCATTGTAGAGACAGGCGATAGGACTCGCCATCTGATTGCAACACATGTGGATGTGTTGCTCCTAGAACGATATACACTACATTCGGATATTTTTCCAAAATGCTGGGCAAAGCTTTGATGACATTCTCAATGCCTTTATTAGGTGAGAGCAAGCCGAAGGTCAGTAGAACTGTCTTCCCTTCGACACCAAAAAGATCTTTGTTAAAGTTTGGGTCAACGAAAGGGATATCGGGAATGCCATGCGGGATCAAATCGATCTTTTCAGGAGCAACGTTATAAATGGTCTTGAGGAACTCCACACCGCGCTGACTCATCACGACAACACGGTCTGACAACGATACCACTTCTTGAAGCACACGGCGCTGGTCGGGGTCAGGATCGCGCAAAATTGTGTGCAATGTGGTCACGACCGGCACGCGCAACTTTCGCAACAGTTTGAGGATATAACTTCCCGCTCTTCCTCCAAAAATACCAAACTCATGCTGCAAACACACCAAATCAATATTATTGTTGTTCAAAAAATCGGCTGCACGACGGTAGGAATCAATATCTTTCTCGTCCAGTTCAAAGCGCACGCGCGGGGGATATTCATAACCTCCCTCGATATCATTTACTGGGATCGCAATACAAGTATGATTTTCATATTCCTCAGCAATTGCCTCACACAGATCCGTTGTAAACGTGGCAATACCACATTGACGCGGCAGGTAATTTCCAATAAAAGCGATCCTTTTGTTGCTGGGATGCGGGTTTTGTTCCATTACAAATACTCCTTCCAAGAAGCAGATAATTTCCGGAATAAAACCGGATTAAGGTACGTAAAGAGGTCATCGCCAGGACAATGCCTCTTCACAATCGAAAGATGGGTTGATGAATTTCTGGTGGAAAGTAGGTACAATGATGACCGTTAGAAACGGTTCTCTTAGTTATACACCCATTTGAACCCCCTCACAATTTTTTCTAAAAATTTTTTAATGCTCAACTTAAGGAATCAATACAATGCAGCTTGCATATATGGGTTATCCTATGAGTAGCGCAGGGAAATCCTACTACATCTAGCATACAGCTGGCAATTATTCGATCACTACGCCATTAAGATTTTCAGCAGGTTCAGGATACTTCATCTTCAAATCTTCAAGAGCTTCCACCAATGCCGAAGAGATCACTAGGTCGCGGAACCACTTGTGATTGGCGGGTACCACATACCACGGCGCATAGTCCGTGCTCGTTTTGCTCAATACATCTTCGTACGCTTGCATATATTCCTGCCAATGCTTGCGGTCTTCCAAGTCACCGAGCCGAAACTTCCAATGTTTGGTCGGGTCATCGAGGCGGGCTTGCAAACGCTCCTTTTGTTCATCGGCACTAATGTGCAGATAAAACTTCAAGATCGTTGTACCACTTTCAGCCAGCATCCGCTCAAAATCGTTAATCTGGTCGAAGCGCTTCTGCCAGATATCCTCCGCGACCAGGTTATGTACACGCACCACCAACACATCTTCATAATGACTGCGGTTAAAGATGACCATCTCACCTTTTCCGGGGACTTGTTTATGGACCCGCCACAGGAAATCATGCTCTAACTCTTCGATACTGGGAGACTTAAACCCCACGACTCGGACTCCCGAAGGGTTGACTCCGTCAAATACGCGTTGGATAGCGCCATCTTTGCCACCGGCATCCATAGCCTGCAAGATGACCAGAACCTTGTGTTTGTGCTGCGCGAATAAAAGCTCCTGCAAAGGTTCCAGCTTGCGGTTCAATTCCTGTACGCGAGCCAGTCCTTCCTGTTTGCCACCTTTGAAATCGCCCGTATCGCTCGGGTCATACTTCGAGAGTTTCACTTTCGAGCCGGGTTTCACCTTGAATTGATCCATAACAACTCCTTCTTTAAAAAAATTGTACCTGCTTTTCTAATCAACATCAATGAAAAGATAGGTAAACTATTTTTGACCGAAACATTTATGTGAATTTAAGGCACAAATAATGCCGCTATGTATAATAGCGGCAATCGTGTCGTTGTCCGTACGTGATCGATGTTGGGCAGATGTTTTGACTGCTTATGTTTTCCTCTTCCCGCATCTTCTGGCAGCATGGTAGATGTCCCTTCCTAGTGCAAGAGGCGCTAACCTAAATCGTTTCCCTATTGACGGGTAAAACAATTTATACAGGATTCAGCATGTCACACTTCAGTGGGACATGTATTTTTACTTTAGAGTATAGAGAGGTAATTCGATGACAAGGAAACAAAAAGTAGTAGTGGGGCAATTCTATGTTGGACATGCCAGGAAGATCATGCGGGAAGTGGTGCTGGTCAAGGACCAGACCGTTGTTTTCATCACGCATCACATGGAAACGGGAAATTCCTGCGGTTCCGCCAGCGAGTGCAAAATCCCTGATTTTTTGCAGTGGGTTCACCACGAAGCCTCCCCGGCAGAAATGACCAGCTTGTTGTATCGCAAAAAGGAGATCTTGTTCGATGCCTACCCATATTCCATGTGGGATGAGGTTGGCATCGATGCATCACTTCCAAGAGTTGAGTAACGATTGAAAATCTGTCAGCGTAGAAAAAAGAATTGATAACGGAAGCAGTTTATCTCGGCGCGCGAATCGTCATCCACCATCCAGAGCCGCCTGGGTCACCGTTATTTTGCCAGGCAGTCCAGATACCATCGCTGCCATCCCAGCGCGCGGATTCGGCACGCGCCGTTAGCGGATTGTTGTAATGAATGATATAGGCGCCTTGTATATGGGGGTGCGCTGAGATACCCGTTACTACTACGAAATGTGCATCGGAATAGGGGATATCCAAATAGGTCCAGATATCTATGATGACCGGCTCGTTTTTGTTTAATCGCTTGAACAATAACGCCAAGCCTTCTTCTGGCGTTGAGACAGTGCCTATACTTATATAATCCGTGTAGTGTTTTGCGATCACGACCATATTTGCCGGGCTCGTAAAGGGACGACGGTTATCGGTATAGTAGCCGTTCTCCATGGCAAAGGCAACAATATCCAATTCGTTGAGGGGGGAAGTAGGATAGGCGTAGTTATATGCCATCGTAATGGCAGCCTCTCCACACGAAGTGATCTTCTTTTGCTGGATCGGTTTGACTTGCAATTGCACAGGTCCCAGCGCTGTGGTGCGCGGTTCATCTTCCCCCTCCGGGATCGGTATGGCGGCAATCGTCAGCAGAGAACCTACACAGAAAAGGATCAGTAGTGCGATCTTGCGAACGGTGAATTTCAGGGTTGTTCCCATTTCTGAATTATAAACGTTCAAACGTTCCCAAGGCTGGTCCCCATTCGGGGATAATAAGACTTGGGAGTCAGGAACGGAAAGGGGTATACTGTCAGCCGAAATCATTCCATTGGTAGGAGGAGTATGAAACTATCTCGCCGCGTGCTGATCATCCTGGGGATCTTGATCGCTGTAGTTCCAGTATCCTGGGCGTACACATCCATTCAACTTGCTGTTGCCCGTTCGAAGGGCATCTTTGCTACCCCAGAGCAGGGGATGGTTGCCATAATCGATAAAGCGTACGCACCTGACCGTACTGTGAAATTCTTATACGCCGGTACAAATTCTATGAATGGTAACCAGCCTCATGTTTGGTATGTGATCGCGGAAGTACGCGCCTCCGCACGAGCAGACGGATCACAACTCCAAAAAAATGGATGCGATGCTCCGGGCTCTTTCTTCCTGCAAATGAAACAGGGTTGGGTCACTGTACCAGAGGAGGCACTGCCCGGTTTCATGGGTTTTTGGATGAAAGTGTTCGGCATGGCAGGCGACGGGCAGGCTACACCCTCTACGAATTGGGAGAGTGGTCAAGAACCCGATTTCTGCCAATAGATTTTCTTCGAAATAGTTTTGAATCCACTATAACAAACAAGGTCAACGATACATCGTTGACCTTGTTTCATTTCTTTTAGTAATTTCTTACGCCTGACCAAAACGCAATTGTATTTCTCGAAGCCGTACAGAACATGGATGCTTCGTATCGATATGGGGACTACAGGTAGGACAGGGAATTCTTCCCACCCCCACACAATCGGCACAAACATAGATCTTTTCCATTTGCGGAGGAAACAGGCTTACAGCAACACACCCCTTCCCTGAACAACACGGACATTCTATCGTCCGTTTATTTTGGCAAGATGGACATTTCGTTGTTTCCGCCATTTACATATCCTTTTTTCTAAAACCACTTGCTTGTTCTTAGAATATAGACGTATCGAATGATAATTCATATTTGTGACAACGGCTATCCTTTTTTGCGTTGACTTTGAAAATTGGAGCAGGATACTATTCAAGCGGAAGTCGCTGCTAACACCCCTCGGACGAAGAGATATCTTGCCGGTATTATGGTGCAGAGAAAATGTATGAACCATGCTGACATTCGAAAACATCCTACGCGCTTAAAACAGACAAAGGCTGGAAATATCGTTTCGGAGTTGATCGTCAAACCACCCAATCTTGAATAATAGAATAGCAGGAATAAACAAAGAGACAGCCACAACAATGACTGTCTCTTTGTATGTATTACGATGCCGCCTACGAAGATTTTTTCACATAGTGTCCCTTGACGTGGGTGCCATCTTTGCGAGTATAGCCTGCACGCCAATAACTGGATGTTGAACCCGCCGCCGGACGTTTGTCCGTATCAGAGGGCTTGGGACGATATTTGTTGCTCTTAGAGTTTACCGAAGCCCGTTCTTTCTTCCAGGTGCCTTTCTTATTTGCCATAAGAAACTCCTTTCCATAACTAATGTACATGGTAAAGATTAAACTTCTGTGAATATCAACGATTCGTCTGGCTCCGCACAAAATAACATCCTATATCTGCAAACGTTATTAAAGGAAAGTAAGAAACAGCTACGAAACATTTTACAGGTTGAACTCCCATATGGAAGGAGCCTTTATGGACAGGATGAAAGGGATTGTCCTGAGAGGATTGGCGCAATTCGAATCACTATGGCAGGTGTTTTTATTTTTATACTTTCCCATCCTGATAGTATTCATTCTTCTGGGGGTTGTCAGCCGGGCATCCGATCACATTCATTTATCCTACTTCATGCACGATGTTGTTGCCATCGCCCATCTCCCTCCTTATGCTGGGATGATTTCGCAGGTAGGGTTAATGTTTTGGACAGCCGCAGCGACTATCTGCATATTTACCGTCCTTCTGCTGGGAAATCGGGAGCAAAACCGAGCGCCAAAACGTTTCTTGATCCAGTCCGCTTTTTTCACGACCTTTCTACTTCTGGATGACACGTATATGTTCCATGAGGATATTGTTCAGGGATATTTCGAGACCAGCGAAAAATATATTTATGTACTGTATGTATTGTTCTATATCCTGATCTTATTTTCAAGTCGCGAAGAGATCCTGGCAAGTGAATATTTAATTCTGGCGGTTGCCATGGCATTGTTTGCCGTCTCCACCCTTTTCGATGCGGCGGACCTAGATGAATATGAACGCTATGGCAGATTCTTTTCCACCTCCTTTCAGAACTTTCTGGAAGATGGATTTAAGTTTGCGGGTATCGCTACATGGCTGGTCTACTTTGCGCGCTATTCCATTCAAAAGCTGCGTACATATAGTATGTCCACGCAGGAGATATGATGGATAAATTGAAAGCGATCATTCAGGGCGGAGTCGCACAGTTTGGCAAATTATGGAAAATGCTTCTTTTTCTCTATCTTCCGATCGCACTGTTGTACATTCTTCTTCAAGTGCTGAGCCGTTCCATTCATAACATATCATTGTCCGACTTCACGTACGATGTCACCATCCTGGGCGGACTCCCTTTTTATGCCGGGATGCTCTCCCAGCTTGGAATCATGTTCTGGTCCGCGACAGCCGCTGTATGTGTTCTGGCTTTTATTCTACTGAAGAGACAGAATAAGAACGGTCCCACAAAACGTTTTTTGTTCCATGCAATTGCTTTCACGATTTTCTTGTTATTGGATGATGCCTTCATCTTTCATGAAGATATCGCCCCTAATTACCTGGGGATCGGTCAAAATATTGTTTTCGCGCTTTATTTGTTCGTTTATCTTGTTTTCTTCCTGGTGAACATCTCAGAAATATTGAACAGTGAGTATTTGATCCTTGGGTTTGCCATGGCATTGTTTGCAGCATCGATCTTCATTGACGTGGCGCATTTAGATCATTATGAACTGCAGGGAATTTTCTTTTCAGAGCGCTTCCAGACCTTTTTAGAGGATGGACTTAAATTCGCAGGGATCGTCACATGGTTCATTTATTTCACGCGATATTCCATACAAAGCCTGGAAAGACCGGGGATTGAAATACAAAGCAGGTAACGCCACCCAAGTCGTTTACAATTCACATCATGAAACTTTTTCTTTTGAGACATGCAACGCCCGACTGGCATCGCAAAGATATTCCCTATGACATTCTTCCGGGTCCTGCCCTGCTGGCTCATGGAGAAGCCGAGGCACAGGCACTGGGAACGTTCATGAAAAGCGAAGGACTGAAGAAGATCTACTACAGTCCGTTTGAACGCTCAGCACAGACGGCAAAGATCGTTGCCACTATGAACCAGATTCCGTGTATCGAAGAGAAGGCGCTCGCCGAATGGCGTGGTGAAGATGAGACGGAAGCGCAAGTACGCGCCCGTATGCTCTCTCTTTTAAGCGGGTTGCCAATGAGAGCATGGAAGTGGGTCCCATCGCTCTTGTTTCTCATGGCGGACCGATCGCTTTATTATTACTGGAGTTAGGTCTTTCTCCCGATGAACTGGCTCCCTATCGGACGATGTTCGATACGACCAATCCACTTCCGCCCGCAGGCGCCTGGAAGATCGAACGCGCCAACGGCAAAGATGGCTGGGAATTTGACCTGGTTTTTACGCCAACAATGCAAGAATAAAAAAGAGTCCAACGTTTGGTCCCCAGGCAGGGATGATAAAACGTTGGACTCTTTTCGATAGTTGATTTATGCAGGCAGCAAGGATTTCATTTGTTTGTAGATGAACTCAGCCGCGTTTTTCGGGTTGAGGCGATAGATGAAATCCATGAAGCGGGCATCAGAACCGACCAGCACGCTATAACGATCCTTCTCGATCGCATCAACAATGATCTCGGCAGCTTTATCAGGGGCGAGACTCTTGTTCGAAGCCTCTGCGCTATCCGCTCCGGCAGAGATCGAAACTCCCGAATTGGCAGCGATGTTCGTGCCGATCGCTCCCGGGTACACCAGCGTCACTTTGACATTGGTGTTGAGCAATTCCGCATACAGTCCTTCAGTCAAAAGTTTGACCGCTGCCTTGCTTGCACCGTAGACGGTTTGTCCCGGTACGGGCAGGAACCCGCCCATGCTCGACACATTTACCACGTGTGCTTCCGGTCTCTTCAACAGGTCAGGCAAAAACGCCTTGACCATATAAAGCACGCCGTACAGGTTCACATCCAGCACACGCTCGATGGCATCGAATTTCAGGTCGTTCAAACGAACGAACGGCTGGATGATACCAGCGTTGTTGATAATGCCATCCACTGTGCCGAAGCGTGCAATTACCTTGCCAGGTAGTGCTTCCACAGCTGCCTTATCGGTGATGTTCACAACAAAGGTAGCCAGCTTCTCTTTCCTCTCACCGGCTAACTTTACGGTTTCCTGCAAGGCTGTTTCGTTGATATCAATGGCTGCCACGCTGGCACCCTTGGAGAGCAGGTTCAAAACGATCTCCCGCCCCATGCCATTTCCACCCCCAGTCACCACGATCACTTTATTCTGTACTTTCATTTTGTCTCTCCTTTGCGTTTGATAACAATAACGCGCCGTTCCTACTGACTGTCATTACTGTTTCGAAGTGTGCGATGTCTTTGTTTTGTGAAATATATCACAATACATTATTTTTATTAGTGATTTTTGTCACAACAAAAACACTACATTTTATCTGATTTGAAAAGTAAGAAATGGACGAAAGACCCGCTTCTCCCCCACGATCAGCAGATACCGTTATAAGTTGTTTTTCTAATCCCCAGCTTTGACTTCGTTAAACTGCATCGAAATGGACAACGTCAAAGAAAAAGCGGCTGGTTTCCTGGATCTCCTGATCAATATCGCCGAACTGCTGCGAAACCCACCCTCGTAAGTCTATAAGACTTTCCAAATAAATAGCCTCCGGGATAGACCAGGTAACAGAAGAAGTGCGCTTCTCATATCGGTCCAGTTCACGGCGTAGGGTATAGGTAGTCGGGAAGTGCACTACATCCACAGTTTTCCAATGTGCGCCCATCGATTCCAACTCCGCGCGGACCTCCTCCGCGGTTTGGGCGCCAGGGTGCCGCGTGTCAACGCCTCGCTCCCGCAGCCATTCCCGCCAGTGAGTGTGCATCTCACTTCGAGCAGACGTTCCCACCGTTTCGTGAGTACTTGCATTAAGGAATACACCGCCCAGACGCAGTACGCGCTTGAACTCATGCAGCGCTTCTTTCCACGGACCAATAAGATGCATTACATGGACTCCCAACACCGCATCGAAATGACCCGATAGGAACGGCAAAGAAACGGCATCTGATTGGGCAAGCCGGGCGGCAGGAAATTTCTCTTGTTGACGTGCCAGCATCTTCACCGAAATATCACAACCGATCAGGTCTGCGCCGCGCTCCAGCAGTGGAATACTGATGCGCCCCGTCCCGGTGCCCACTTCAAGAATGCGGCTGCCTTTCCCTGCTGATTCGAATAAGGCTTGGATCCCCGCCTCGGTGGTAGTTTCAATGGATGGACGAGTTTTATCGTAGAAGTCAGCAGCCTGGTCAAAAGAAAGACTTGTGTTCATGGAACCTCTTTTGTATTCATATAAGACTCAATAAACTCAATTATAAAAGGCATGAAAGCGGACGAGCAGTTTGCATCATCCGCTTTATCCTTCTAACATTCAGCCTGCTAACTTTCCAATTTGTCCCTTCAAATCTTCCGACTCCTTCAACACACTTCTCCGGTAGATGCCGCTGTTGCCTTCAATAAGCTTTCCACCACTTTAAAATCGATCTTCTCTGGTTTCGAATAACGGATGATGCCTTTGCCCAGCGTTATACCAGGGATATTGAGCAGGTAGCGATGAGAGTTCATCACATCGGTGCGGAGAATGTACAAGCCAATGAAGTTTCTCTGGCTGGCAAAACCTACTTCTACAACGCCCTTTCTCGAATAGCTCGGAAGACCATATTGCATCGATTCTTTGAAGCCAGTCAATGTAGTACGACACAGGTCACGCAGTTGTTTCAGCGCAGTTCTGCGCAACTCAGGGACTTCCTTAAGATAAGCAGGGACAGTTTTGGCTGAGGATTGCATGGGGTATCACTCTCAGGCATCTAATGTCTATTTGGCTTATTGCACGGTGAATGGAAATTCCACCACGTCCGTTTTCTTACCATCGGCACCTATCGCCTGGATGTAAAACGTGTGCTCGCCAGTCGTCAAACCGGTCACCTGGATCGCGCCCATGGCAAAGCCTTCCAGGGTTTCGCTCAATGAATTGTTATCCAGGCTATATTTGTAGGTATAGGCTTTGGAATCTTCAATCCTGTCACCTAAAATGCCGACCGTAAACGTGCCAGGGATGGTGTTCGTGGAAAAATCTGTGGGAAGTTGCTGGAAGGTGATCGCAATTGGGTCTACTCGGAAGGTCTTACTGTACACTTCACTGGCGCTGCCATTGGCATCGATATATTGGAAGTACACAGTATGTTCACCCACAGGCAGCAGGATGGGAGTAATAAATGTGTTGGCTAATCCCGCTGAATTCCTGCCCGCATCGGTCTTCGGCTGGGGATCATCGATACCGAACAAGACCTTCTGTGCGGTGCCAGCTTCGGCAAATATAAAGAAGAACTGTGTACCGTTGTAATACTGTGTGATCTGGATCTCTGTTTTGCTGAAGGCGGTTTGAGCGTTCGCGAAAGCATCCAATGTCTTGCGCGCATTTTCCAAACGTTCCTCTGCCTGAACCTTGTCAATGTAGTAACGCGTAAAGAGTTGCTGTTTCTCCAACTCGAACAGCGTGGAGTACGCGTCGGATTGCTTATTTATCAAGTCCTGGGTGGGAGTAGAACCGATGGCACGTGTGTATTCGTCTCCCAGCTCCGCGAAGACTGGTCCGTATTGGGAAGCACGCATACTTAACGCTGTGAAGCGCTCCAGTCGTTCCTGCGGTGTATCGAGCAGACGCCCTACTGCCAGATCCAACGAGAGATTCTCCGGATGAGTGTTGAGCATTTCCGTCATGATCTGACGCGTGCGTGCGATCCCCTCTGTCGCTTTGAGTAACGCACTATATTCGATCAACGGGTCAACGTATTCAAGATTGAATTGGAAGTAGCCCTCGTACGATTTGATGGCATTTGCCGTATCACCACGCAATTGATAGAGGCGGGCATTGCTGTACCACTCCTGCGGCGTGGTAGGATTTTGGACCAGCGTTCCCTCCCCCATTTGAAGTTGAGCGAACGCTTCCTGAATATCTGCAAAACCCTCAGCCTGCGAGGTTGCGATGGCAACCACCTGCGTCGCAGTATCGCCTGTCGTCTCTTTGATCTGGGTGACATCTTCCTGCAGATCGAACAACTGCGATTGCATCGTGGCAATGGGCTTAACATTTTCAGCCAGGTATCCATTATCCGGTCCGACAGCAAAGATAAGGGACCAACCACCGAAGATGAGAGTGGAAGCGCTGGCGATGAGCAATCCACCTGCAACGGGTGAGTCCCAGGCAAGTGCACCTTGTTTTCGGCGCAAAGCGAGAAAGCCGAACAAGGTGATCAACGTGAAAACAAAAGAAATCAGTGCCACCCACGGCGCAACATTGCCCAGCGGGGCAACGATATCACCGATAAATCCGCCGACAGCACCGATAATGCTCACAGGCGCGGCGGCACGCGTCATAGCTTTGCGGAGGGGTTCCATGGCTCAACTCCTTGGCAATATTGTATAAAATTTGTCTGATTATACTGGAGGGAAATTTGTAGGAGGAACAGACATCAGTACCACTCATTGCCACATGCTTTAGCGCAGCAGCCACAAGCTGGAGAAGATCAGCAGCAGGGTAATGATCCACTCGAAGATCAGGGGACTCAGTCGGGTGAGCGTGAGGCGTGCGATCCAGATCCCCAGGGGAATAAATGGGAAGACCCACCACACAGATAGTAACAAGCGCAAGTCCAGAACGCCGGTCAAAAGAAAGCCCGGAACTTTGACAAGATTCAGGATGGCAAAGTAAATTGCCGAGGTGGCAATGAACGGTCGCGCCTGAACCTTTTTCAATAACAGGTAAGCATTGAACGCCGGCCCGCCGCTGTTGAACATGCCTGAAGCAAGACCCGAGAGCATGCCTGCCAGAGGTCCATGCCAGGGACGGGGCTGATAGCGTATCGTTTGAATGCGGTCGCTGATCAGTTTATAGGCAACCACCAGCAAAACAAAAATACCCAGAATGATGCGCAAGTGATCTGGTGACAACCAGGAAAGCAGGAACGTTCCGACGATGGCGCCTATCACTCCGGCAGGCAGCATTTGTTTGACCAGATCTACATCCCATTCTTTCCAGTACATCGCGAGAGCAAAGACGTCACCCACCATGAGCATCGGCAGCAACACACCCACCGCCGATGCGACCGGCAATACCAGTGCCAGAATCGGTGTCAGCAATGCCCCTAACCCACCAAGCCCACCCTTTGAAAAGCCGATCATAAGCCCAAGGATGGCAATGACGATAGCGACGTAGATTGTATGTTGATCAGTAGCTGGCATAATGATTGGATTCTCCGACGGTTGAGGTGCCCTATTGTCTCATAAAAAGGAAGAGGGACCGCGCACTCATAGCGGATCATTCCACGCCGGATCAGGGTTCCTTTTCTGGAACTTTTTGCACGCCTGCAACGTTCTCTGCCAACTACAGAAGGAGCACGACCTATGAACTTTATCCGTACCCTATTTGAAAAATCACAGGAAGAGGAAGGTCTTCCACCCTCGGCAGAGACGTTAGCAGAAGCAAAGAAGGTCTTCTTTGAGTATTCATGCAACGGTCTTTATATGGCTCAGAACGATGTGAATTTCAGCCAGTATCGCATTAGCAAGGCACAACAAGTTGAGTGGAGAAATGAATTCATTGCCCATTGGCGCAGCCAGTTATCCACGGAAGATCTGACGGCGATCCAAAAGCTGCGTGATGCTCAAGCCACGGAAGCCATTCCCGACCTGCTTACTATGGTAGGTAAAGGTGACAGTTACGCCCAGCTACGGATAGCAGAAGCGCTATGGGCGCTAAGCTACCTGGTTAATAACGATAAGGCTTTGAAGAAACAAGCCAAAGCCACTGCTATCCAGTTGGCGCAATCCATCCTTAACAACCCGATACAGGCATCAGAAAGCCATAAGCTCGAAATGGCAAAACTGGGAGGGAATGACCCAAAGAAGTATATTACTCTGTTTGCCGAGAACGTTGTGAACGACGGCAAGTAACAAATTCAACAAAAGCCCAAAAGCGGATGATGTCGCTTGACATTGTCCGCTTTTATTTTTTCCCTGTCACCTCTCTATTGTTTGGAAATCGTTGGCTTACAGTCTACTGGTCGTCAGCTATGGATGGGGTATTCATGGTATCAATCAGAAAATTCTTCCCAGGAAAGGATGTATCATCAATGCCATTCAATATGAAGAAGACCCTATGGGTTGTACATTCCATAATAGCTTTTCTGCTCCTATCCGCCTGTGGATCTCCGGCGCCAGCAATAGAAACCAAAGTGGATCCGACAGCCACCCCTTCGCAGCAGATCTTGAAAACAAGCATGGGCGATTTCGCGATCGTCTCTGCCCGTCTTGTGGATGAAGTCCACGACAGCAAAGCCCCAGAAGGTGAGCAATTCCTCTTGATCGGACTAGCCCAACCTGACTTGCAGAAACTCGTGCCAGGTGAATTCTCTCTGGAAACACTGCAAGATACCATGCTGAAAAGCCAGAATGAGATCTATGTCTTGGGAGACGATGGCTCGCAAACATTCTATACGAGCATGGGCGGATGGGTCGATGATGATTTCGTTATCGGTTTCAGGGTGCCTGCCGGAGGGACCTATACCCTGTATTGGACCGATAACGCACCCATTCCTTTGAAGATCGAAAAATAAGGGTGTGAATACTATATGCAAACAGCGGACGATGCTACAGCATTATCCGCTGTTTGATCGTCTGTGATCGTCAAAACGGCACACCCATATATGGGGGCAGTACATCAAGGGTGGAGATGCTGATTATGATGCGTGCCTAAGTAATGGCTAAGTAATGCCTATACACTGCTCTTTTCTTCAGGTTGCATTCAGTCTCTAAAACACCCCCCATATATAGGCACCACCAAAGCGGACGGACACCCGATCTCGGCAGGAAAATTACATCCCTTACTCGACCAACAGCGCTCGGACACACTCTCATCGTTTTCTCAAAGTCCGTGTATTCTCAACTTTCACCGCAAAGCTCGCAAAGTTTTCTAGGGTTTTCTTAGCGCTCTTGGCGCTCTTCTTGGTTTAAGAATTTTATCTGAGATTGTTTGAGAAAGCCGTGGAGACACTCTGCTATACTAGCGGAATGACCATCAAAAGATTGGACCACATCAGCGTTGTTGTTGAAGACCTCCCGGCGGCTGTCGCTTTTTTTACCGCGCTCGGCATGACGGTCGAAGGCGAGGCGCCGGTCGAGGGTGCATGGGTAGACCGCGTCAACGGGATCGAAAATATCCAGATTGACATCGTGATGATGCGCACCCCGGATGGGCACGGGAAGCTGGAACTGACCAGGTTCCGCAACCCCAAACTGGTCGAGCTCGAACCGGCGGTCGCACCGCCGAACGCACTGGGACTGCGAAGCGTCATGTTCGCCGTCGAAAGTGTGGATGATACGGTCGCCAACCTGCGCGCTCACGGCGGCGAACTCATTGGCGAGGTGGTTCAGTACGAGAACCTCTATAGGCTCTGCTACATGCGCGGACCCGCGGGTATCATCGTCTCGCTGGCGGAGGAACTCTCCTGAAACGTTCATAGTAGGCACACCAAGCATTTTCAAAAGAGACAGTCACTTTTTGTAAGGGTGAATGTCTCTTTGTTTTGCGCCACTCCTTCCCTACCTGTCACTTTGCCGGTCAACCTGCGCCCAATTTTTTCAGATACAAAGTGCACTACTGCAACGGGAAACTTGTATAATGAAATTGGGTAAATACATGAAACAAATCACTGCACTACCAACGCCAGCGGGTCCATATCAAGTTGGGGTTACCCATCTCAACTTCGTTGATAAAGATCGCGCCGATCCTTTTCCGCAAGCGAAAGGGAAAAACCGGGATATTCCTATTATCATCTGGTATCCAACCAACGATCCAGGTGACAGGCACCCCTCCAATCTGCTAAAAGTCCAAGATCTCCTAAGCCTGAAGCGTTACGCCTTATATAAGATCATTCCCAACCACATTGGTAATATTGCTACGAACAGTTACCAGGGCGCTCCTCTGGCAAGCCAGGACTTTCCATTCCCCCTGCTGATCTTCAATCATGGATTCTCTTCCTATATGGAGCAGAACACGATCTTGATGGAGCACCTGGCAAGTTTTGGATATGTCTCGGCATCGGTGGGACATCCCTACGACGGTGTAGCGTCCTATTCGGACGGGCGGAGCATCCCCGTGGATCTTAAATCGATCAAAAGTTTATCCAGAGAGGCAAGACAGAATCAGAAGATCTTTAGCGAAAATATCAAGAAACTGGCAAGGGAAGACCTATCCTTTGAAGAGATCAAGCGATATACCGAAAACTATCTCGCCGCCGGCAAAACGATCAACGAAAAAATAGAACTATGGGTTGCGGACATCCGCTTTATTGCTGATGTTCTGGAGAAACTAAACGGTGGCTTGATCCCATCGCAATTTGCAGATAAGCTCGCGATCCACAAGGGTATCGGCGTTTTCGGTCAGTCCTATGGGGGGGCAGCCTCCGTTTTAGCTTGTAGTCTTGATGATCGTCTCACATGTGCCATCAATATGGATGGCGCCATGTACGGAGGAATGAACGATAACTACCAATATCGGAAGCCAACCCTGTATATGGATAGCGATATGTTACCGGGCAGGAGCAGGTATTTCTTCCAAATCAACGATAACGATACGTATCATGTCGTACTTCAGGGCTCCAAACACCTGGATTACACGGACTGCACCTATATCCTCAAGAACTGGCTGATGGAATTCTTGCAGCTTGTGGGCAAGATCGATGGCAGTTTAATGATCCATATCACAAATGAGTATGTCCGGTCATTTTTTGATAAATATATCAGGCAGACCGATATGCCTCTTTTTGAACAGCACCCATATCCTGAGGTTATTTTTGAGAAACGGATGAAGAGATAATCCATCTTTTGGCATTACACCCAAAAGCAGACCAGTGCCCAGTTTCGATACAGGCAGGTAGATCACCTGCCTTACTCAACCAACAGCGCTGGTCTGCTTTTCCTTTGTCATCTATCTATTCATCTTCCAGGTAGATTAGAATTCAACCAGCTCACAGAGAAGCTCTGAACCATTGATCTGAACATGGGAAGGGAGTACATCGATGAAATCAAAGAAGCTCTTTCGAAGCTGTTGTATTTTCGCCGTCCTGTTTGGAGGGATGACGATCCTTTTCGCTTCGGCACCACGCCCGGTTCTGGCATGTGAACCGACGCAGGTCGTCCCCGGTTACACCCCTCCCACACCGATCCCGCTGGAAACGCAGGTTGCCGGAGCAAGTCAGAGCGCGCAGATCGTGCTGGATGGCACGCTGAAGTCTTGGGTCCCCGGTTCTGATATGAACAGCATTCTTACGGTGCAAGTGGAACAGTACCTGAAGGGACACGGACCTAAAACCGTTCTGATCTCGGGATATTTTTGGGAGTGCGCTCCCAATTTCGCACTCCAGACCGGATCGCGTTACGTCTTTTTCGTGGATGGAGACCCAGCCTCCACGAAACCTCTGCAAGCTCGAAATTGGTTCGTTTCCCAGGAGGCGGTCGTAACAAGCGTCCGAAATGCCAGCGGACAAGTGCCTAGGGCTCCCGATGGCACCTACGATCTCCTATGGTTCAGTGTGCCGATTGTCATCCTTCTGGGGCTGATCCTGTTCCTGCGGTATCGCCGAATGCAAGGGTAGTTTATTTTCTAGACTTGACATTACACTAAAAAGCGGACGGTGCTGGGCGTCCGTCCGCTTGAGCATTGAGGGTATCTAGTCCATATATAATGTGGTTGGGGGTATACCTGTGTTCTCGAGTAGGATCGGAGGTTGTTATCCCATGAAAACTACACTTTTATTTCCACAGGGTATAGGTCGATATCTTCCTCGTGGTGGTGAACGTATTGCTGACATTTGGTCTCACCCTGTTGTCATTTCGATACATTCAACCTAAAGATTGCTACCGCTTCTGCGACCTGGAAGAGGGAAAGACTTGCCCAACCGGAAGCTGTCGTATTGGGGAGCAAAAGGCAGGCTGGCCCATTCCTGTTTTTATAGATGCTCCCAGTCCAAGTTCTCCCCTGCTCATCTCAGGAATACTGGGAATAGACGATTATCCACATCCATTATGGCTGCTTCTGGACGTTCTGTTCTACAGTTTTCTGGTTTGGCTTGCTGTATTTATCATAGGGCTCATCCAAGGTCACAGGGTAGATACAAAACTCATCTGGCTGTCATTGCCAATGAATATTGCACTTACGGTTTTCTTGTGGATGTATTACTTTTCGACGGGATATCATGTCTAGCTTGGGGAGGATGCCCATAAAGCGGGAGAGGCTCGGCAGAAGATGATGGGAACATAGTGGTGAAAGATAGAACCTGCGCCATTCCCTTTTGCCCACCCGTTTTTCTACGATACAAATAGCCGCCTTCCATGGGAAGGCGGCTGCTTCTTTTGTTTCTACAGCGCTAACTCAATGTAGACCACAGCATGGTTGCGTTAATTCTGGATCGCTTTCTTTCCGTTTTCCGCAGCGTGAGCGACATGATCCAACTGTTTGGCGAGCAGATCCTGTCCACGATGTCCCAGGTCCTGGACCTTGACCTGCACATCCTCTTTGATCTGACCGGCTTTTGTTTTCACTTGCGTGATCCTATCTTTCACAGTTTCGGCTGTGCGATCGCGCAATTCAAGGACGCCCGTCTGAAGTTCGGCGCGTGTCTCTTTTCCGGGTTTTGGCGCAAAGAGAAGCATCGTTACAGCTCCAGGAAGGTGCCAATGACCAGCCCGGTGAAGGCAGATAATGTACGGCCCGATTTCTCTATTTGTTGAAATTCCTGACTATCGGTATTCATCGTTTTTTCCTCTCTGGGCGGTTTTGGGAGAACCACCCGAACATGTGGTTGGTTTGATGTTCAGACACAACTAGATTGGCATTGAGTTATAAGATGGCTATGCCAGTTTGTTACGCCTATACCAGTGATAACATTTAAAACATTCAATTTTCATTAATCTGCTGTTAGAAGTTATTAATTCTCTTGACGATGGGACTAATTTCCTACTGGTAATGGCAGGGAAGTAACGCCAACAGCGGACCAACGCCCGGTTTCGATATGGCAGGAAGATCATCTGCCTTACTCAACCACCGGCGCTCGTGTGCTGTTCGTTTGAAGTCATCAGACCTGACAGGTTTTAGCGCGACCTAACTCCCTTTCCCTCTTCGCGCGGACAATAAACACTGATCGCAAGGTATCTCCGAAAACCTGTCGGGTCTCCTCGGATACGATGTCCCCAAATTTGACGGTTCTTTTTGTTGTAGAATCTGGTTATGAAATTTGACCCCAAGATCCGCCATCGCGCATCTACGCGCCTGCAGGGATTTGACTATACTCTCGCTGGCGCGTATTTCATTACACTTGTCACCTTTCAAAGGGAATTGTTGTTCGGCGATATCACCGATGGTCAGATGAAATTGAATAGACGTGGGGAAATTGTGCAAGAAGAATGGTTTCGCTCTGCAGGAATTCGCAAGGAAATTCGGTTATTTTTTGATGAATTCGTGGTGATGCCCAATCACATTCACGGAATTGTTTGGATCGTGGATGGCAATATTGTTATCGATACAAATGTAGGGGCGAATGAATATCCGAATCGAATTGTAAATACCAACGCCGTTGTAGGGGCGGACGGCCGTCCGCCCCTACCCATGCCATCGCGCAAACTGCGTTCCTTGGGTTCCTTTGTCGCGGGTTTCAAATCCTCCGTCACCAAACGGATACGGAATAAATTAAATGAAACCGGCATCTGGCAGCGGAATTATTACGACCGCATCATTCGTAATGAAAAGGAATTGGACAACATCCGAAAGTACATTGAAACCAATCCAGCGAATTGGGCAAAGGATGAGGAAAATATCTCGTTGCGAAAATAACGTTGAATTACTGTAGGGGCGATAGGCTGTCGCCCCTTTCTCTCTTCTGCCAAAATGACTAACATAAAGCAATAGCCTAGACTATTTATTGTCTTTTCCTTTCTGGATTTACTTTCCTTAAGTTCTTCTCTACAGCAGTTAGTCTTAAAGGAAGTTGTTGAAGCTTAGCCGCTTTTATGAAATTACCATTCATCCAAACGACTTCAGTACGCGGGTGGCTTTTTCCTGTCGAATCTTTAGTTTCAGTTGTGATTGTCTTTTTACTCCACCCCATTTTGGAGGTGAGCAAAGACTTATACAATTCATTCTCATATCCACTAATAAAAACCATGCAGTTTGCTCTATTTACTAACTCTAACAATGCTTTATGGAAATTCTCGTCATTTGCATCAATGTTATAACCATTTGTTCTTTCTCCAAGATAAGGTGGATCTAGATATACTAAAGTTGCAGGTCTATCAACGTAATTTTCAAGTAAGGCTATTGCATCCTTGTTCTCTATCCTTACATTCTTAAGTCTTTCAACAACCTTAGCCAACCGCTCGGGCAGATTGTTCCATCTATTTACCCTTGCTTCACGTTGATTTCTTGAATAAGAATCGGAAAATGAGAAACCACCTCTTTCTTCCCCAAAAATACCGTTAACAGCCATCATAGATTGAACAAGGAATTTTCTTGCTCGCTCCAAATCGGAGTCGTTAGCATTCTTAATGCGGGCGTTTACTAATTCTTGAGATGCGTATGGTGTTAACTCTATCTGTCTGGATAACTCATCATGATTATTTCTTAACTGTGCAAACAGATTGATTATTTCGTTATCAATATCATTAATAACCTCAATAGGTGCTGGTGGCTTCGCAAGTGTCAATGCAGCCGAACCACAAAACGCTTCGACCCAACAATTGTGAGGAGGCAAGTTTTCGCACAACTTAAGTGCTAGCTTATTTTTTGAACCAAAATAGCCGAACGGGGGGGCGATTTTTTTATATGGCATCACTGATTTAGCATTTCAATAGATTTATTTTGCTTAGGATATAGAAACAATCTCCGGTATGCCGCAATATCGTCATCGACATCTTCCTCAAACATATCAAGATTGTATATCTTGTAATCTTGCTCGATTATGCTATACATTTTTTGTGCTTTCAATTCTAGGTTGAGTTTAATATCTTGGTCAACTGATGTTTCATACTGTAAAAAATAATAGTTAGCAATGTTTGATTCGGAACCTCCAACACGATGAATACGATCTAAAGATTGAAGATATTGCGCACAATTATAAGAAAGGTCAAAATATATCGCATGAAAGCACGTTTTGTGAAGTGAGATAGACTTTGCACATGCAGCAGGATTGGCAATTAAGATATCTAACCCGCTAGCAGGATCTATAAAAACATCTCTTATCATCTCCCTGGTCATCTCCTCGTTCAACTCTTTTTTGTCATCATTCCTAGGAGTCTTTCCATAAATCAGCTCACTCCTAAGATTTAGTCTCGAAAAGTTATCTTTAATCATATGAAGAGTTCCAATAAAATTAGACCAGATCAGCACCTTATCACCCCTCCTACGAAGTTCTAAGACGAGACGGTTAAGCTCATCTATCTTCCCCATCGTCTCTAATTTGTCATAATTTCTAATTATGTTTGATAATTCAGAATTATCAAGCAACAAATTTTCGGTGTAATCATCTATCGCTTTGAGCAATAGCTTGGGATAGGACACAGATTGTCTTAATCTAATGATTCTACCTTTCCAAAGATTCAACAACACATCTTCATTTTCCAGGTAGTCCTTTGTTGAAAGCTCATGAATTTTGGCGGTGATAAAATTATGAATCCGAAGTTCATATGGTTTCATTTTCACTATGATGGGATCATGAAATGTAGCTGGTTTTAATCCAAGGTCTTGTTTTCGGACTCTATAGAATAGTGGTCCGATTTTTTCATTTAAGAGCTTCTTTACTTTTCTGTCTTCTTTTTTAGCTTCCCACTGTTTTATTTGTATTTTGTCTTGCTCTGTGAGAGGACTTTCCTTGATCCACAGGAAATCAAATAAATTGAATATATCTGTATAACCTTGAGGCATCGGAGTTCCAGTGAGAACGCATCGATATTGCGCATGTTTCGCTATTTTTAATAAAGAGTTTGCCCAAGCACTACCTATGCGTTTCACATAATGAGCTTCGTCAACAACAAGAAAAACATTCGTCTCATTTTGATTTAGAAATCTAATTACATCATCTTGATCATTAAACAACGTTTGAAACGTTGTTAAGTAAAGTTCAAAGTTTGTATCCTTTGAACCATAATATTCTCGTTTCCTGTATTTTTTACTTCCTCCAGACAATACTATAGAACTTGGTATTCGTCCAAGTGTTTCTTTGAATTCATTTTGCCAAGGCTGAAAACAAGAAGGCGGTCCAACCACATAAATAATATTGCATTTTCCTTCTACTCTTAATTTTTCGTAAACAGATAAGATCACAGACGTTTTCCCACTACCTGGCACTGAAAAATTTGCTCCATTCCTTAGATGATAAAGATGAAATGCGGCTTTTATTTGGTGCGATTTTAGCTTCCTTGGGAGTGTACGCAAAAAGTTAGTAAATTCCTTGGCAGATTTTGCATTAATCTCACCATGTTTGATTTGTTTAGCAATAATGAACAATTCTTTTTGTACGGTTTTTCTCTTATTGACATTTGTTATTATTTTTTGCACATAAGAATCTTTTTCAAGATCAATTTTTTCGTCCTCAAAGAAATCAAGGATTGTTGACACATCAGTTTCAACATCGGAAGAAATCTTTTGGTATTGAGATTCAATGTACTTATAACCATAATAGCTAAGTTGAGCTGCCTGATATTTTCTAATAACAGGCTTTGCATCACTTATGATTATGATATTGTTTTCAACACTGATTTTCAATTACTTACCCTTTTGATTTTTACGACGTAACTCAGACTGAATTTCCTTAACTCTTTTCGATAATATTTGGGTTACACCAATTGCCTCATGTACATGCATCTCATCTATATATTTGACCTGAAGATTTTATGATTTAAAAACCTCATTGCTTCTTTAAGTAGCTCGATGGGTTTATATTTTTGATTATGGGCTTCTACATTCTTCTTTGCCGACAACAATTTATCAATAATTACATCCTGATTCCGTCTTACCCATTTCTTGTCGATTTCATTCTCAGAAAGTTTTTCGTTTGTTCTATCGTATTTGTCTTTTTCAGGTATATCATCGTCCACGGCATCAACAATATCAAACAATAGTTGTTTTGCTGATGGGTTAGATAGATATTTTTTTAAGTTTGGAGGTCTTAAAAACATATGAAGCTTTGATAAGCCTCTTAAATCTTTTTGTCTTATCAACTTAAATGCGAAATCCTCAATTTTCCCAATCTCGCTCTCGAGAATCCCAGCCTTTGTCCGTTGAACTGGATTCATCAAAACACCATAATAGAATTTACTGTAATCCTTAAATGCCTCCCACCGACCCTCTCGATCACCTGCACTTTCCGAAATAGAGTTATAGATATCTGACTTATCAAAAAACTCGATATATCTTTCAGCACAATAGAGAGGGTTTAGATATTCAGCAGTATATTTATTCACCACAGTTTCAAAGGCTTTTTTGTCTTTATCTGAGTGTTGAGGATCATCTCTTAACTGCGCTCTCAAGTCATATCCGATATCAATATTATCCTTTATTGTTAAGGCTCTATTTATTCCTTGATATTCGGATTTCCCTTCATCTTGCAATTGGTATCGGTTTTCAATTTTCCTAATATCGAGTTCCAAAACATTTTCTGGAAGGATAACAACTCGCATTTTTTCAAAATTTGGATCTTGATCCTGTTCAACAAATAGCTCTTCTAAAGCAAGTTTTCTTCTGTTACCGTTCACTAAAAATCCATCACAAGTAATAATCGCGGGTTGTTGTTGTCCCTTTTTTAACAACTGTTTCTTCAGTGCATCCTTTTTCTTCGGATCGTTTTTTGCCAAGAACTCTCTAATAATTTTTGAGTTCTTCATCCTCTTCTTTCAACTCAACGTCATGCATTTTCTCATAACTCTTGACGTCCGACTTTATTCGTCCATTTTCTTTTCGAAATCTCAGGAATCTTGTTTCAACTAAATGAACGGTCCTTGGTACACGCTCAACTAATTCGTTTTGATAATCAATTACCCATGTATCTGGCGGACTGGCTTGAGGGCTATGTTTATCAATGATTGCTTTGAATCCGGGGATGACCTTTCTTGCTCCATCTATCTTTACACTGGAATTTAGGTTACCGACAAAGGTATTATTATTTTGAATCCCGATTTGGCTACCAATAACTTGGGTATTTGCTTGATTATTAAATTGGGTACCCGTGCTTGTATTGTCATTTGCTTGTTTCATAAAAACCTCTATGGCATGTTGAGCCATCTCATTTGAAACATTAAACTTTGATTTCCGTTCTTTATTCTCATGTTTTGTTTTCCACGATTTCAGTAGACTAACAGGATAGGAATTTGAATCATGATCAACAGTAGTATGACAATTCGGGCATAAGAGAACCAGATTTTCATAGCTTCTTCTATATTCATCATTTGATTTCGAGTTATATCGCGGTCCGTCTTCCTCTGCTGCCTCTATATGGCAGATTTCCCCCAATACAGTACTACCCTCGGTCAGTAAACTTTCACATTTAGGGTTGGCGCATTGATTACCTGAAACGGCGAATAAATTTTTTACTGTTGATAGAGCAGGTTGTTTTCTAGCCATGTTGATTTAGACCCTTATTTATGTTTCATAACAGTTGAAAGAATTCTAACATCAAATTTAATCTCTAATAGGATACAACTTTCCTTTGATAATCTTTTGAAATTAAAAGCGGACGAGCAATCTCGTCCGCTTCAACTTTCCAACCTTCAAACATTCAACCTTGTAAGAACTCACGAGTATTGAGCCAAATATAGCCTAACACTAACTGTTTTTTTACATCTATTGCGCAGAAAATATCACCTCTATTGAGCGAAACCGCATTTTTTTTCACGAGTATTGGTCTGATATTATCGCCATAAATCTGACTTTTGGTCACCCAAAAGGGCGTCTTCTGACAGTTGCGCCGATACCCGTGCTTCTGTATAATATCCCTACGCCCGTTGAGTAATCGCTCGCCATTGCACTGTGGACACGTTAGGCGTCGAACCCCGGGGGAGATAGAATGCCACAAGTCGTTATTGAAAACCCAGTTTTAAACTCACCGTTTGAAGAACCGAAACGTCACTTCAAGTTCACGGAAGATGGCATTACGGATGAGATCGTCGAGGAACGGCGTATTAGCCAGTACTTTGTGCCGATCCCGCGGGCAAAGAAGAAAAGTCCCAAGCAATTATCGTTTGAAACCGAGTGGACTGCGGACCGGGTGGAAGAGAACAAGGATATCAATCGCATCCGTGAACGGGTGGCGATCTGGCGTAAGGGTGGCTATGTAGGCATCACGAAAACAACTTCAAGGTTATTGGAATACTGGAAACGCGAAGACCGGGAACGCCGGCTGTTCTTTTGCCAGATCGAAGCACTCGAAACAGCGATCTGGATCACGGAAGTGGCGCCGAAGTATAGCGAAGCCTGGGTGGAGAATCTCCTACGGGAGAAGAATGCCCAATCCAATCCCCTGCTGTATCGTATTGCCTTCAAGATGGCGACTGGCTCCGGCAAAACCGTGGTTATGGCGATGCTCATCGCCTGGCAGGCGTTGAACAAGATCGCCAATTCTCAGGATGCGCGTTTCTCGGATACCTTCCTGATCGTCACGCCGGGAATTACCATCAAAGACCGCTTACGCGTTTTGCTGCCGAATGACCCACAGAACTACTACAAACTACATGACATCGTGTCATCTGACCTGCTGCCAGAGTTGGATAAGGCAAAGTTTGTCATCACCAACTTCCATGCTTTCAAGCTGCGGGAACGGGTAGCGGCAGGGAAACTCACCAAGCAGTTACTCAAGCAGAACAGCGGAGATAATCCCTTCACTGAAACACCCGACCAGATGGTACGGCGTGTTTGCCGTGAACTGGGAAACAAGAAGAACATCATCGTTATCAATGATGAAGCGCATCACTGTTACCGTCATAAGCCAGAAGCAGTGGAGGAAGAAGAACTCAAGGGTGATGACAGGCGCGAAGCGGAACAGCGCGAAGAAGAAGCTCGCATCTGGATCTCCGGCATCGAAGCGGTGAAAGCCAAGCTGGGTGTGAAGGTGGTGTATGACCTCTCCGCTACGCCGTTTTTCCTGCGCGGATCAGGTTTCAGTGAAGGGACATTGTTCCCGTGGGTGGTGTCGGACTTCTCGTTGATCGATGCCATTGAATCGGGCATCGTCAAAGTGCCGCGTGTTCCGGTTGCGGATGACGCGATGGTTGGTGAGCAGCCTACCTATCGCGACTTGTGGCTGCGCATTCGCGAGCACCTTCCCAAGAAGGGACGTAAATCGGAAGAGCTTTCCATGGCTCCCAATTTACCCGTTGAGTTGGAAGGCGCGCTGCAGAGTTTGTACAGCAACTACCAGCAGAAGTTCAAGCAGTGGGAAGAGAACAAGGAAGCGCGTGAACGTGGACTGACCCCGCCGGTGTTCATCGTGGTCTGCAACAACACGAATGTTTCCAAGATGGTCTTTGACTATGTTGCCGGTTGGGACAAGACGCTCAAGAGCGGCGAGATCGTCCCGGTGCCGGGGAAACTGCCGTTGTTTAGTAATGTCGAAAGCGGAAAGTGGTTGGCACGTCCGAATACCATTTTGATCGACAGCCAGCAGTTGGAATCAGGCGAGGGGATGAGTCCGGAATTCAAGAAGATGGCGGCGTTGGAAATCGAAGAGTTCAAGGAAGAATATCGCCAGCGTTTCCCTGGTCGTGACGTAGAAGCGCTCGCGGATGAAGACATCCTGCGTGAGGTGATGAACACGGTGGGTAAAGCCGGCAAGCTCGGTGAAAGCATCCGCTGTGTGATTTCAGTCTCGATGCTCACCGAAGGCTGGGATGCCAACACGGTAACACACATTCTCGGCGTGAGGGCGTTTGGGACGCAGTTGTTGTGCGAACAGGTCGTCGGTCGCGGGTTGAGGCGGCGCAGTTACGCGGTCAACAAGGAGGGATTGTTCGACGCGGAGTATGCCGAAGTGTATGGCGTGCCGTTTTCGTTCATCCCCAGCGCCGGTTCGGAGAAAGACCCGAAACCCGGTCCCACACCGACGCGCGTTCGGGCATTGGAAGATCGCATCGCCTGTGAGATCAACTTCCCGCGCGTGATCGGGTATCGCTACCAGTTCGAGAGCGAGAAGATCACGGTCAAGTTCACGAACGATTCGAAGATGGCGATCTCTACCGCGGACCTGCCCACCAAGACCGAGATGCAATCCATCATCGGCGAGTCAAGTTTTCATGAGTTATATGGGCTGAAAGATGAACGCTTGAACAAAGTAGACTTTCACCTGGCGGCGCTGCTGATGAGCAAGTATTTCACGGACGAGAGCAACACCAAGCCATGGCTGTTCCCGCAGTTGTTGAGCGTGGTGCGCCAGTGGCGGGAGACCTGCCTGACCTGCAAGGACAACGCCTTCCCGCAGATGTTATTGCTGGTGGCATTCGCTCACGCGGCAGCGGAGAAGATCTATCAGGCGATCGTGACCTCCGCCGACGGCAAGCGGACCCTGCTCCCCATCCTGCGACCGTACGATACACTCGGCTCTACCCGCAACGTGGATTTTGATACCGCGCGCGATGTCTATCGCACTCGCCCGGACAAATCGCACATCTCGCACGTTGTGCTCGACAGCGGCTGGGAGGCAAAACTGGCAGAGATCTTCGACAATGAAATGGATGAAGTGATCCATTACGCCAAGAACTTCCAGTTGGGCTTCACCATTCCGTACACGTTCAACGGGGAAGAGAAATCGTATCTACCGGATTACTTGATCCATGTTGATGATGGACAGGATGACCTGTTGAACCTGGTACTGGAAGTGAGCGGTGAAGCACGCAAGGATAAAGCTGCCAAGGTGGAAACGGCTCGCAACCTGTGGATTCCCGCCATCAATAATCACGGTGGATTTGGTCGCTGGGCGTTTCTGGAGATCGTAGATCCGTGGGATGCGAAGAGCACTATTCGCGCATTTTTGAAAGGACAAAAAGTGGATGGCGTGGGTCCGCTCTTCCACAAGGAATAGAGAGTATGGCAAACAATGCACAATCTCAAGAAAACGTCCAAACAAAAATTGACTCAAGTGATCTCTCGCTTGCGGAAATTTACAAGGATTTTTATAGCGTCCCTGATTTTCAGCGAGAATATGTTTGGGAAGAAACCAATGTCGAGAAGCTCTTGCAGGATGTGTATGATGAGTTCTACGATGAAAACAACAAGCTGACCCAGGGCGGTGAATATTTTATTGGAAGCATTGTCACTTACAAGGATGGGGATGGCGTATTTCAGTTAATTGACGGTCAACAAAGACTGACCACAAGCTATCTCATTCTGTGTGTCATCCGTGACATATTGCTCGAATTGGAAACTGAGCCTCCGGGAACGATTAACGGGCAGATTTCCTCCGTAAGCATGAATCCGAAGACTGGTGAAGATATTTTTCGGTATCGCCTGGTCCTTCAATATGAAGATAGCCAGAATATTTTGGAGACGATTGCAGGCAAACCAGGGTCTGTTGGCGAGATCAAACCTGGAACAACGTCCGTTGAAAATATCGTGGATGCGTACAAAACCATTCGAGAATTTCTTCAGGCAAATTTTGATAATGATGCATCCAAGATCAAGACTTTTGCGGCTGCAATTACGCTCCGAGTGAAATTGATCCGTATTGTCACACCGAATTTATCCAGTGCGCTGAAGCTATTTGAGACCATCAACGATAGAGGAGTTGGACTCAATTCGATGGACTTACTCAAAAATCTGTTGTTCATGCGAACAACAAAGGAAGAGTATTCCAAGTTGAAAGACCGCTGGAAAGAACTGATCGACACACTTGACAATCATTGCAAGGAGAAGCCGCTACGTTTCCTACGTTATTACATTCTTTCAACGTATGAACTTCCCGCCAACAAGAGGGAAGTTCGTGAGGACGAGATTTACAAATGGTTTTCGGACAATCAGAATGAAACTGGCATCCAGTCTGAACCTATCAAGTTCGTAGATCTCCTGATACGCTATGCAAAAGCGTATGCAAACTTTGTGGCAGGCAAAAATGCTAGGGGCTCCGAAAACCGTTATCTTCAAAACATAGCCCGCCTAAGCAATCAAGCCCGCCAGCACTTCATTCTTTTGCTTGCTGCTCAAGGGTTGGATGATGCTTTATTCAGCAAACTGGCGCAGAAGATCGAAAACCTCTTTTTCTGTTATCTCATCACCCGTGAGCCCACAAAAAATTTTGAACGCATCTTTGCCAGATGGTCTACAAAGTTACGAGCAGTGAGGAATGAAAAGGATCTCGATGATTTCATCAAAGAGTATTTTGATGCAGAAATGTCCAAGCATGAAAGGGACTTCGATTTTGCTCTGAGGGAGTTGACCACGGCACGCATCCAGCAATATCGTATCCGGTATATTCTTGCCCGAATGAACCAGTTTATCGACGAACAGGCAAGAAGCGCGGAGATACCGTTGGTTCAGTACTACAAGGCTGTCGAAATCGAACATATCCTGGCACAAAATCCAGATATTGAGACACGACAAACGTTTGATAAGCCGGAAGAATATGATACATGGAAGATCAGACTTGGAAATTTGACTTTACTTGAAAAGTCCATCAATGCTTCGATTTCTAATTTGCCTTATACGGGCAAACAAGATGGATACAAATCATCACAGTTCTATATGACCCAATCATTGGCCCAGAAAATTCAGGTTGGCGTAGATACGAAGATCAACCGTGCCACCAAAGACTTGCTGCAATTCGCTGAATGGACTTCGGAAACAATTCAAAAACGACAGGAGATGCTCATTCAACTCGCCCATCAGGTCTGGGAGTTTCCAAAAACTGAAAGCACTGAATAATGTGACTATATTTACTGAAAAAAAGACTTTCCAACTTTTACTTCTGGTGCTTATTAGTCAGCCTAAGACTTTCTGTGAATTTACAATTGAAAAGTATATTGAATGTTTTCGATACCATTTTCTAGGAAAAAACACAATCATAGACAGTTGACTTGCAGAGGAGTAAATTTATGTTTCATCCAGAAAAATTCTCTGATTACCTTTCAATCTTGGCGCTTCTAATTAGTAGCACATCATTATTTATTTCTGTATTGAACTATCGGCGCCAAGGTGGTATTTTGAAATTCGCTCTAAATTATGAGCAGAGGGGGGTATCCGGTATTTTTTTGCTCAGAGTGGAAAATAAAGGTTTTCATAGTATAAAAATAAACCAAATTCGCATGTTGGTTAGGGAAAGAGTATACACAGTAGATCAAGATGGCTTTGAACTTGAGTACGGAAAGCAGCAAACAGTAAAAATTTCACTAGCTGGATACAAGGATTTCCACCCTTTAGAGGTTTCACGCATAGAGGTTGTAGACATAGCGGACAATGTTTATAAGATAAGCACAAAGCCTATTCGCCGCAAGATTTATTCCTGATCCATAAATGGGAGGTTTCTATGGAGACAAAAAATTATGAAAAGCGAAATTATGTTTTTCTCTATCGGGGATTGTTAGTTGTTCGCGATGCTCTTTTAGAGTTCATAGTAAATACTCTTAAAATCTTTTACGGAACAGAATGGTGGAAATTAGGTGTAGAGCCCGCTTTTCGTGCTGAAGATATGGAGAAGTTAAAACAGCAGTTCGAGAAACGCTTTGCGAATCCAGACGGACCAGCCAGACCTGGAACTGAGCTTTATGAAATACTGGATATGAACTATTTTGGAAATATTATTGAATATAACTGGAAGAAGGTTTTCTCTGGCAAACTAAACAATGACCGTACGTTAATTGCGTATTTGAAGGAAGTAGTTGCCTATCGTAATCCTGTAGCTCATACGGAGACAGGCGATCTGCAAGATGACGATGCGTTTCGAGGACTAGATACTAGTGATCGTTTATTGCGGCTGATCGATCGTAATGCTGCTCAGCAAATTGAGAAAATAAAGAATGAATTGCGGAAAGCCTGGATCTACGGCGAAATCGGCATCAGTACATTTACACCTGACAGAGTAGGGATAAATATAGAAAAAGGCTTTGCCAATTTGGAGGAAGCACTTTATCAGAAGAACGCGGTACAACAGGACATCGAACTTTTACTTAACTTAAAGAATGCCATTTCAAGCAATGTCTCATTGCTGGAGGAACACAAGCAACCAGGATTATCATTTGAGCAAGATGTATCGGCGATCCAGTCTCTTCAGGTTTTGTGTCAGCAATATTTGGGTATCGATTTTGCAACTATTTGTATAGAATCTCCTCTCTGCATAAATTTACGCCGCAGGACCTGGCAAATAAAACTCTGCGAACTCGATGACCAAATTGACAGACTGGCACGCGAAATAGAGCATCTGGAGCGATCTTTAGAAATCCAAAAAGGGATTGGCCTGGAGCAAAAGCAGTGGATATCAAGTCGGATCGACTTCAAACAGAAACTTGTCCAGGGGTTGCAAAATGATCTAGAAAAAGTCCGAAAGGAACTCACAGCGCCAGTCTTTTTTTCAGTCAGTCGAACAACAGAACCTGCTATACCAGAAGAACAGAGTTTTGTTGTCCATGTGGAAATCAAGAATTCTTGGACGGAAGAAGACAAAGATCGCTTATCAAGAAGGGCTGCCTGAAGATGTAAGCCTGCTTACCGGTGAGATGGAATATGAAATAGAGATTGAACCCGAGGTTCCATTTGCTTTTTCGTATACATGTGTTTGTGAGCGCAGCGGTACTCACACTTTCTATAGCAAACGTCTTGATTATGCTGAAAAAATTAATGCTTGGGATATTGTGAAAGATACAGTGGTAATCGCGCTACCAGGGAAAGGACCACATTTAGAAGGCAGACGCTATTATCAAGTGCGACCAAATGGAATTGAACTGGTCATCTCTTTGGAGAATCTAGGCGATAAATGTGCACGACATCTGCACATCGATAATAAGGTTTCAACAAATGATGGCATGGCATATGAAACGAAGTACGCTGAAGAAATCCCGGCCAAAGCAAAAAGGCCAATCATATGTCTAGTACCTGTGCAAGACATTTCGCAGATCATATTGCCGGAAAAAACCGTAATCACCTTCTGGGATAATAATCAAAAAGAATATGTACTAGAACTGAGTGATCCGTTCGCTACACTCGAATATGTCTTTCCTGAATCCGTGGATATCTTGGGAAGAAACCATGAAATCGATGAAGTCGAAAAAATTCTTAAGGTGGTTTCGGGATTGGCTGTGGAGGGTCAACTCTTCTTTGTACGGCGCGCGATTCTTGTCGAGGGTATGGCTGGTATTGGAAAAACAAGGTTCATGGAGGAAATTCAGAAGTCGGGCGAAAGAAATCTTTAACTTCCAGGTACAAGCAGAGAATGTTTCCAATCGGTCACCTATCAAGAGAATTTTTCGTCACATTCTCGGTTTGGATCCAAGCTTTACACCAGGGGAGATAGCATGGACAAATCTCGGAAAATTCAAACTAGATGAAGAATATTCATCTCGGTATCGGAGTGTTCTTGCTCGATTCCTATCCTCCGACTATGACACCCTAGCGGATGGGGAAATCCAAGATATCACTACAGGACTTTTGCTGCTCATCAGACAGCTCTCTCGACAGCATAGTTACCTACTCGTTTTCGAGAATGCACAGGATTTCCCAGAAGGGGTGGAGCTTACTCTCTTCCAAAAATTGGTCAAAACTGTTGCCGAGGCTTCGGATCTCCGAGTTGCCATTTGCATTACCTATCGGCCTAATAAAAACCTACCTGAGAAGTTTCTAGGGGATAACAAGTTAGGAAGGTTTGAAAAGATCGTACTCACGCCTCTATCCCGCGCCGAGACTGCATCGCTGGTAGACAGATTAATTCCATATCCGCTCCTGTGTGAGGACTTGCAAGACTTTGTTTTTGAATGGTCACAAGGCAATGCCTTTTATGTGCGAGAATTGCTCAGGCATCTGATCTTCTCTGAACATGGATTTCTTCAGCGGATTGGTGATAGATTATTTCCTTCTGAAACCTTCGTGAAAGAGAACTTTACGGACAAGGAAGACCAGATTTCTTCTATCATCCTACAAAGAGTGCAAGAAGACATGGGAGAATATTTCTCGATGGTACAAGTTTTATCGGTGGTGGGACTGGATCTGCCTTATCGACTGTTGACGCCATTGTTTGAATCGAGTAAATTCTTTCATCTTACCGAAAGGGAATTGCTGGATACCCTTGATCGACTGGTACATAAGGGAATTCTTAAGCAATCGAGTACCGATTCGGTGGATGAACTGGAATATCGATTTGGGCACCAATTGATACGAGATGCTATTTACAACGCACTGCGAGGAACCGTCCAGCATACCATGATACGGGATCAGGTCGTTGCAGCAGTGATCAAGAATGAGTACCAGGGAGGTGAGATCTATGCAGACCGTGAAGAGCACTATCGGCAAGTTGCCAGACATCTTTACTATTCCGGTACTTCCAATAAGTTTACAAATCGTGAATATCTTCTGCGAGCTGCCCGTATCGAAGAGGTTTCCCACAACTTTGTTCGCGCTTTGGAATATTACCAGTGTTTTCTGGACTGCTCAAAGGGCAAAGAAAACTACGTGGAGCAAACTCAGGCATACATAGGCAGTGCAGAAGTATTAAAGTTGCAGGGCGATTGGAAAAAAGGCATTGATTGCTTAGAATTCGCCTTAGATATGCTGGCATTCGAAAGCAGTAATGCATCCAGAGTTCAAGTGAAATCACTGACTTCTAAGATCTCAGCAGAATTCGGGTTTCTCTATATGAAGATCGGAGAATTCGAGAAGGCGGACAAATACTTATCGGAGGCGCGACTGCGATATGAAGGACCGCTTCGTTCCTTACGTCGCTATTTCCTTCCCAAAGAAAAGGACTTTGTGGAGGATTTATTCGAAACCTACCTTGCCCTCGCGGAGATCTGGTATCGTAAATTAGATGTTAATGACAAAACCGGTTTGAGTCTTCGTATTCCTCTCTTGGACTTTCACTGGACGTATAGTGCGGCTTACTTTGCCCGCGCAGAAGCGATTGCCAAGAAATATCGCGACTATTTTGCAGATAATCAGCTGGTGATTGATGTGCTCATCCATGAAGGGGAACTTCTGTCCACTGCAGATCGAGAGGATGCATTAAGAAAACTGCTTGATGCGGTAACATGGATCAAGAAGCAGCCTGCGGTCAACAACTCGACGATGTATGCCTTGGAACGGGCCTACTCGTATTTGGCAGAGCTTTATCGTGATCGTGACGATCCCAATGCAGCCAGGAAATATTATAAGGAAGCTAGACAGATTCAAGAAAAGCTGGGTGATATCTTTGGACTCGCCATTTCGAATGGCGGACTTGCTGATCTTTATATGGAGCAGGATCGTTTTGATGACGCCGAATCATATCTACTAGAGGCACATAAACATCAGAAACTCGTGCATGATGTCGAACGCTTGTGGCGGACCTGTTTTTCATTAACAATTGTGTATCTGAAAGCTGGCAACCTAGAAAAAGCCCGATCACACTGGCTCGAGGCACGTCCACTCGTCATTGAGAGGCTGCGTGAAATATCTGCCAAAAAGATAAATACTTTGATTGACACTCTGTTAATACTTGCTAAACATTATTTTTCCGCAGGCAATTTGGAGTATACCCTGCCTATTTGCCTTGACCTTCAGATCATCGGAGTTAAGGACAAGCGCCGTCTTGACGTTGATCAGATGCTCGGAAATATTTACTACAAGATGAAGGAACCTGATAAGGCAGTTCGTGCACTATATGAAGGTTTGGACAGTACTAATGATCCTCTTCAGCAAGCTGATCTTTACAAGCTCATCGGGGATATTTGCGCATCTACCGATGGCGAAACTTTCCAACATCAGGCTGAGCAAAGCTATAAGGAATGTGTAAAACTATTTATCCAGAATAAGCTGGAGAAAGAGGCGCTCGTTGTCTTTGACCAGCTACTGAAGTATTTGTCAAGCGAAAAGGATAGCAAGCGATTATCACCTCTTCTGCACAACCTAATTGAGCTAATGTTCCAAAACAACAAAAGACTGGGCATCAAATTTGTGGAGAAAGCTGAAAATCTTTATAACAGATATGGGCTTATGCGTGAAGCTGGGGACACCTTACTTCATCTGGCTTACAAGGCGGTTCAGTTAAAGGATCCTGAACGACAGACACGAGAATTATATGGCAGCGAAGAACCGCTTTATGACAACGAATTAAAACTATTGAAGAAAGCAGAAGGATACTATTCGAAATGTAATTCAGTGGATGATGAGATTGCTGGCTACCATAATCTCATCTCTGTTTACTTTCGTATGGACCGTTGGGATGAGATCGCTCACTGCTACAAAAATGTACTCAGCGCTTGCTTGAGTTCATCAGAAGAGCGTATCTTGCTCGATGAACTCGGCGAGCTTCATCGAATTTATGAACAACTTGGTTTTGAGGACTTGGCACAGTTAGTAAAAGGACACGAAACCTTGTTAGAGACATTGACAGAGATCAATAACCTTCAAACACAGTTCGGCTTCAAAGAAATGAATGAAATCATAGCGGAGACCAAGAAGATAGAAAAGCTAGCGAACGAAAAGCCCGATCAGTTCACCGACAAGTTCCGCTACAAGCTGATCTTAAATACTGCCAAGTTCTTAGCGCGCTGGCGGATAAAAGCTCGGATAAGGCACAAAAAGTGGAGGCTTTAACCCATTCTTTAGAGAAACATAATCAGATTATCGATGAATGTAGTGATCTGACTGTCAAAGGAGTTAGCTATAATGATAGTGCGATCGTTCTAGAGTCCCTTGACTCTCACCAAGAAGCAGAGGAACGATTACTTCAATCGATAGAACTTGCCAAAAGTGCTGGCAACCAGTTCTCAGAAGCATGCAGGCGTGCAAATTGGGCTCAGTTTTTGGTGCGACAAAAAAAATTCATGCAGGCAGCTACGCAATTCGAATTTAGCATAGGCGTTCTGATTAGTACTAATGACTATTGGGATGAGCGCTGGAAGAACAAGGATATCGCCCCGTTGACTCCCAGTGAAATCGCCAATTCATGGTTCGAAAAAAAATGGTGCGCAGATATTGCAGTAGCCTATAGTTTATTTCTTGTCCGCTCTGATTTTGATAAAAGCCAAGCGCTGGTTAGCCTCGCCGAAAAAATCTATCTGCAGATCAAAGAGCACTCACTTGCTGAAGGCACAAGCAAGTTTCGTGTCGCGATGCAACACATGGGAACAAGCTCAGGGCACCTAACAGCTATGGCCCCCCAGTTGATGAATTCTGTCTCTCGCACTTGGTTCTATTCACAGTGTCACGGAGCGAGGTCACGTCCGCTGTGCGTCCTGCGGATATTCGCATAACGCCGGTCGCGATGGTTGTCCTAATTGTGGCTCCGTAACTTGCCCTCATTGTGGACAGCTAATAATATCAAGTAGCGAATACTGTGAAGCTTGTTATCATTGGATTGGACCTTAACTTCAAGATCATAATTTCAATAAATTTGATTTGGTCAGGACAATTTCCATGCCTCCTAAAAAGAAAACCTCCACCCCCAAACTCCCGACCCCGGTGAATGCGCACGCACACAATGACAAGCGCGCCAACATCCCGACGGAAGAACTGCGCGACTTCATAGCGGACGAGGAGAAAGCGCCGAAGACGGTGCTCTACCCACGCGACCCGTCGCTGGACCCGCAGTTGGTGTGGAAGGGCAAGGATGAACAGGATGCTCAGGATCTGGCTGTGCCGGCAGTGCCGATCTACATTCAGGAGCATATCAAGCCGCAGAACATCATCGAGCTGGTGCGCAGCGAATTGAAAAAGGACGAACCACAGCAGCCCATGTTGTTCGGGGACTTCAACGGCTTAAACTTCGAAGACCGCGTGGACTTTTACCACCACGAACAGCACTGGTCGAACCGCATGATCCTGGGCGATTCGTTGATGGTGATGACTTCGCTTGCCGAGAAGGAAGGACTTAAGGGCAAGGTGCAGATGATCTACTTTGACCCACCCTACGGTATCAAGTTTGGCTCGAACTGGCAGGTGAGCACTCGCAAACGGGATGTGAAGGATGGCAAAGCTGAAGATACCACCCGCCAGCCCGAGCAGGTGAAAGCCTTTCGCGATACCTGGCAGTTAGGCATTCATTCGTATCTGGCATATTTGCGTGATCGTTTAGTGACAATGCGTGAATTGCTGACAGAAAGCGGAAGTATCTTTGTTCAAATTGGTGATGAAAACGTCCATCTGGTTCGTAATATTTTAGATGAGGTATTTGGAAGTGACAATTTCTGCGGTGAAATCGCATTTGTTAAGACCAGTGGTTTATCACAATTATTTCTGCCAGACAGATTTGACTATTTACTTTGGTATGGAAAGAGTATTGGGCAAACAAAATTTCGTCAACTCTATTCGGAAAAGAGTATCGAAGAAGGAACGGCTTCTAATTATGGCTGGCTAGAGTTGGTTGATGGCTCGCGAAGAGGAATAACAAGAGTCGAAAAAGATTCACCTACTCTGTTTCCCGAAAACGCAAAAGTTTATAAGCCTGACAATATTACATCACAGGGCAATCCACTACTGCCCTTTGAGCATGAAGGTAAAACATACAAGCAGACTTGGAAAACAAATCTTGAAGGAATGAAGAGATTAGGTCTTGCAAACCGATTACACACAGCAGCAAACAGCCTTCAATATGTACGTTATATAAATGATTTTCCAGCAGTGCCACATACAAAGCTTTGGACAGACACTGCAACCGGTAGCTTTACAGATGACAAGATATATGTAGTTCAAACTGGAACCAAGACTATTGAGCGCTGTATGTTGATGACCACCGACCCGGGCGATTTGGTGCTCGATCCCACCTGCGGCTCTGGCACCACGGCGTACGTCGCCGAACAGTGGGGACGCCGCTGGATCACCATCGACACGTCACGCGTGTCCATTGCGCTGGCGCGGACGCGGCTCATGTCCGGGCGGTATCCATACTACCTTTTAGCGGATTCAACTGAAGGCCGCAGAAAAGAAGCGGAAGTCAGCGGGCAGTTTGCATCTGTCGATGAACAGTCCACCAGTGGAGACGGTCAAGACATCAAACGTGGATTTGTCTACGAACGCGTCCCGCATGTCACGCTCAAGTCCATTGCCAACAACGAAGAGATCGACGCCATCCATGCCAAATACCAGCCCGAACTCGACTCCCTGCGCACCGAGATCAACAAACTGGCGAAGAAAAAATGGGAAGAGTGGGAACTGCCAAGGACAGTGGATAGTGATCAGTCCGCAGTGATCCGTGAGCCGCTCGAAAAATATTGGAAGGTACGCCGAGACCGCCAGCGCGAGATCGACGCATCTATTGCCCGCCGCGCCGACACCGAATTCCTCTACGACAAACCCTATCAGGATCCCAAACGCGTGCGCGTCTCGGGACCGTTAACCGTCGAAAGCCTCTCCCCGCATCGCATGCTCACGGCAGACGACCCCGCCACCAGCTTCCGCGAAGACACGCTCAACACCCAGGACTTCACCACCATGATTTTGGAAAACCTCAAAGCCTCCGGCGTGCAAAACACCATCAAGAACCAGCGACTCAAATTTGAGCGACTGGAACCGTTCGCCGGGACGTGGATCCAAGCGATCGGCGAATACAACGAAAAGGATGGACAAACGCGTCGCGCTGCCATTTCGATCGGTCCCGAACTAGGAACCGTTTCTCCCGAACAGGTGAAGGAGGCTGCGAAAGAAGCCGTCCGCGGCGTTGGTTTCGACCTGCTCATCGTCTGCGGTTTTGCATTTGATCCGCACGTCAGCGAAGAAGCAAAACGCTACGGCACGCTCACCGTCCTGCCCACTCGCATGAATCCCGACCTTGCCATGGGCGACGAACTGCTCAAAAAGACCGGCGCCGGCAACCTCTTCATGGTCTTCGGTGAACCCGATGTAAAGATCGAAAAGAAGGATGGCAAACTCACCGTCTGCCTGAACGGGCTGGATGTCTACGATCCCACCACCGGTGAGATCCGCTCCAACTCCACCGACGACATCGCCTGCTGGTTTATCGACACCGACTATAACGGCGAATCCTTCATCGTCCGCCACGCCTACTTCACCGGTGCCGATAACCCCTACGACAAACTCAAACGCGCCCTCCGCGCCGAAATCGACGAATCCGCTTGGAGCGCGTTGTACTCAACACAATCTTATCCCTTCGAGAAACCGAAATCCGGCAAGATCGCGGTCAAGGTCATCAATCACTATGGGGATGAGGTGTTGAAGGTGTATGATATAAAGTAAAAAAAGTGGAGGAAACATGAAAATGAAATTTATCCCTGATTTTCCCATTACGGGCCTGCTGTTTGACCGTCTAGGTTTGAAGGGCTTTTCGAGCCGTATTTGGGAGGCCATTCAGAATACTGATCCACCCTTTGTCTTTGGATTGATTGGTGACTGGGGTAGTGGCAAAACTTCGGCATTACATATATTAGAGGATCAGATTTCGAAAGCAAACAATCGACAAGGAATGTCCGTATTTTGTCCCCATCTGGTTCAATGCTTGGCTTTACGAGAATGAAGAAAATATCATTTATCCGTTACTTCACGCCATCAAGGAGAGCTATAAAGGGCATTTCGAGAACCTCGAACGGGCGAACAATTTCCTGGGTTCACTAAAGAAAACCACATATGTTAGTGCCATGGCTGTTACCGACCTTGCACTAAAAGCGGTTACGAATTATGTAGTGGGGGAGTCTTTAAGCTTGGATGACATTGCTGCTAGGCTCAAAGAATTTGAGGAAAAATCGGATTCGCTCGAGAGAGTTCTGAGTGACTGGGCAGATAACGTCACAAAGTTGCGAAAAGCCTTTCATGAGTTGCTTACAATTTATTCCAAAGATTTGTCTGCCAGCTTAAGAAACAATGGTAATGACATCGAGCCGGAAAGAATTCGCTTTGTAATCCTTGTTGATGACCTCGATCGATGCCTACCTAATATTGCTATAAGCATTTTGGAAAGCATAAAAAACTTTCTGTGGAGCGATAAATGTGTTTACGTTTTGGCATTGAATCAGAAGGTTATTCATCAAGCTATTGCCACCAAATACCAAGGGGTGAATATTAGTGGAAAACAATATTTGGAAAAAATTCTCAACTATTCATTTTATGTGCCTGAGCCACCAAACGATGATTTAGCCAAGTTTGTCCTAGCTTCACTGAAGGATCTTGCCCCCGAAGTTTTGGATGGATGGACTGAGTATGCTTTTGAAAGCTTTAGTGCAACTGTGCAAGTGTGCCACTTTGACAATCCACGAAAGCTAAAACGAGTTCTCAATCAGTTCCTTCTTTTTCTAAATGAGAATGGGGGCCGTGTGGGAAATGAGGATATACCGAACATCTCAAGACTTATTATTATGGGTGAATACTATCCCGACATATACCAACTATTTGCCCAAGCCCCCGATAAAGCAAAGGCTGCGTTTGCGAACTTGGGAGGTCCGAAGTTCAGTCTGGATCAATTTAAGGATGCCTATGCCGTGAATATCCTCGATCGTTATCCAGAGCTGGTGAAGGTCAAACAACTGTTCAACATTGATCTGACCATAGAATTGTATCCAATTGCAGAACAGGTCAAGGATGTAAACAGAGTTCTAAGCATTCAAAGGGGATAGCAAATGATTACTCAGGTAACCCCCGGATTATTCGGAATTGCCAAGAAAACGCCTGTGGCAATTATCAAGTCCAAATGGGCTGATTTGATATATCCGCCTTTGAAAAATGAAGCAAGTCTACATAACATATTCTTTTTAGTAATCCCTTATGTTGTGATAAATGAGGGGAATTCCAATTCAGCTTTTGATAGTGTTGTCCCTATCTTAAGAGATAAAGGGTTCCTTTCTAATGACTCCCAAGATGCTGGTGCTCAACTTCCCATTTTTGAACGTATGTTTGATATCTATTGGCAAATAGGGTTAGAACCCATGTACTGGGAACCTAGTTGCTATCAGGTGTTTGCTAAGCATATACCTTTTGATCGAGCGCTTCAGCTATGGACAGATTTCAAATAAATGGGCAGTTAATTGGTGTGAACGGAGGATTGATCAATGGCAAACAACGATATAACAAGCATCTTGCGACCGCGGGCTGCCTCTCGCAATGAAGTCAAGAGTTTGGATGAACTAACAAAGGCACTGAGTCTGAAACCGGAAACTAAAAAGGAGATAGCACAGGTTAGCCGCAAGCATCGAGCTGATATTCTCAACGATCAACCGGCCACAAGCGATCGGCTTGGAATGGCTTCGTTAGCTCGTACACTGGGAGATATTGCATTCTCTGACAACACCCAAACTCCACTCACCATTTGCGTCAATGGGAAATGGGGTACAGGAAAGACAAGTATCTTGAAGATGGTCGAATTCGGAGGCTGATCTCCTGGGCTATCCTTGTCTATGGCTGAACGCTTGGAGTTTAGAGACCACTGAAAGCCTCGTAGCAACTGTCGCTAGCGAAATTCAACGTGCGACCAAAGAAATGTCCCACATTCAGGTTGATCTAGGCAAAGTGGGCGATTTGCTTGCTAAAATGATTGCAGGGCTAACTGGCTCATCTTCAATCTTGAGCGGCCTAAGCGGCACTATTCAAACTGGTATTGTGAAAGCTTCCCGGCAGGAGGAAATTAGGGAAGTCGCATCCTTGGTTACAGCACGAACATCATTTGAAAAGTTGATTGAGATTTTAGCCGAAAAAAAATCTGGAACAGGAAGAGTTATTATATTTATCGATGATTTAGATAGGGCATTACCAGATCAGATTGCAGATATTTTGAAAAACCTCAAGTTGGTTTTGGATTTACCAAATTGTGTTTTCTTCTTAGGTATGGACCGTGACATAGTCGCAAATTCAATTGAGAGTTACTATAAACGAAGAATTCAAACTACTTCTCTTAACGTTAGCGGCGGCATCACAATTAATTCGTCGAAGGATACAAACTTCGGGCTATTAGCAAATGAGCCTGATATAGAGAAGGGATTTGGTCTTAGATATCTGGAGAAAATGGTCCAAATATCAGTTGACGTGCCGACCTTGGTTCGAGAAACTGTAGTGTCTTATCTAGAAGCAATGAACATTACTCCAGAGATTATTGAGATTGTCAGATGGGCTCCTGATTCAATAATACTTAATCCAAGAAGTTTGAAAAGATATATCAACTGGCTGAGCGTGTCGTTGCAGCTTATGCAGTCCACAGGGTTACCTGAGGGTTTACGAAATATCACTGCCTTAAGATTGCTCGCTTTGCAGAAAGATTACCCGGAAATCTATGAAGGTCTTACTGAAAACAAAGCCGAATTAGATTACCCAACGATACTGTCACTTAAAACCGATCACCTCGATTATTACAGGTCCCTAACTAAGGAAGCTACTGTTTATCTAGGTGGCCTTAAAGCCGGATTGGTGAAAGCATTAATGCCAGAAGTGTTTCAGTATTTTGAAGATGATTTTGACAATTTTCTTAAACGTTCAAAAAATCCTGCAATTGATGAGCGACTGAAATCAACATACAATCTACCGCTTTCGGAAATAATTGTATTTGAAGATGCATTTGAACCTGCTGTAGAGACCATTTTTTCTAAAGAACAATATAGAAAAATGTTCTTCGCTTGGGCAAATAAGAATTCAGACACCCTTTCTTCCTATAGTTTAGTTTATAGACGCCAGTCTGATGAAGAAGATATTTATTTTTTTCGCGAGTATCTTTCTGGATTTGGTTCCGCTGAGTTGAAGCTTTTCAAGAGTTTTGTTGCCAGAAATCCTTTCTTTTCAGGAACAACTTAACGTAGAAAGATCCTATTTGTTAAACAAGAAGCAACACCTATCTATTTTGCCTTATCCGGTTTGGTCGGATACTAATCGACCCAAAGTTTATAAGAAAACAAGGGGTGTATTTAATCATAGTCCCCAAGGAATTGGGGGTGGCGGAAGCAATCGGAATTTTGCTCGAACGAACAAACTCGACTTAACCGAAGTAACAGATACCGACGTTGAAATGGCTATGCAGTTTTTTGGCCCCCAACTTCGAACTGCTTGGGATCATAATTTAATCAAAAAGCAACGTTTTTGTACCATTCGTTTGGTTGGCAACGGTGGGCCAGCTGTCATATTTGGGAGGGTTAGCACTTGTTACCCACACGATGGCGAAATTCGATCTATTCGTCAAATGGACATACTATTCCCTCGTTTAGAAACAGAACCTGCAATAGTAACTGTTACTGAAAAGGATATCCTATCTGATGACTTTGGTGACCCACCTACTAGTTATTTATTTCGTATACAAATACTTGGCGATGCCGAAGATGGAAGTGAATTTGAAGGGAAAGATGAAGATTTTCAAAAAAAGGGGTTTTCCGCAGAATTGAATTATGAGTTCGATGATCTGCAATCTTTTCATATTCAATCTGATGAACAAAAATTCTCAATGCCTTGGGTTTACGTAATTAGTTCCCGTTGGATATCAATGCTACCTAAAGATATCTATGCTGTTGTCTTTGCAAATCTAAAGAATATCCTAATGCAAAGAAACCGAATTATTATTAATTACCATCCTGATGGTTATTCTAGCCTGAATAAGGTTTTCAAATTGCGACCTGGGGTTAGTCCGATCTGGTTTCACGATGCGGATACAGTTGATGATGTTCTTGATATAACTGAACAAACCTTTAATAGTTTAATAATGCGTCCATTATCATCGCTGATACTACAATAGGGATGATTTCTCAGACAACAAAACTAACGGTCAATCATAATTGGTGCCAGAGCGAAAATGTCTAACGTTATCAAACTATTTTTCCATTTAAAGTGGGTAATCATATATGAACATCCTACAGAGAAGCGCAATCCTCCAAAGTGAATGGATCAGTTTCAATTCTAACCTTGGAGTCTCTTTATACTTTCTTTGAAAATCTAGTGGAAACCGCCGACAAGCTGGATTTAGAAAAAAAGAGAAAGCTATCCAGTGGACTGGCTGAGATATTTGGTGAGAACGCAGATGAGGTCGAAAAGGAGATTTTGCAAAACTCGCCCTGCTTAGATGATCTGGATGTTATTCCTGACCTGCGCGATGACGAATTACTCAAGGAGATGATGAGACAAATTCAGGACGAGGACTTCAAAGATAGGCTTCGACAATGGGAGTTTCGTCATCCACATAAGTCTCACAAACTTGCCCGGTTGATTTTTTCATTGTTTGGCAATCCACCCATTAGTGGTTTTATCCTCCGAAAAAGCATCTTAATCACATCAGTGACTTTTTTAGAGGTTTTGCTTGAAAGTATGTATATCAATCATTACCTGCTGCAGGGCTGTAATAAAGAAGAAGCCATTGAAAAAGCTGAAAAACTCTGCGTGAAAAGCTGGGTCAAGCGGCTAGACAATCTTAATAAAATCGAGATCCCGCCGCAGATTGCTTTCATGTGCAAGGAACAAATTCTCGAAGCAATAAACTTGCGTAATTTATTCATTCATAATGATGGAGTGGTTGATCAGGATTTTTAAAGTGGTCCCTGAGGGTATTCGGTCCGAACTCAAACCGGGCACCATCTTGGCTGTTTCCACGAAACGTCTGCAGAATATCCTTGATCTGATCTTCTCCTTCGGGATTGTTCTTTGTCAGTCTCACTGGAGTTCCTACGAACCAAATAGTAAAGAGAGAAAAGATAAAATCGATCAGTTAATTCTGACATCGTTCGATGACAGGCGGTATAGCTTTATCATTCAATTGACAGAGCGCTTGATGGTTCTAGATCTCCCGATCAATATCAAACAACGATTATTGGTCGATAAAGCGGTTGCTTTACGGGAAATGAATCAACCTGATGATGTTGCACATATCGTCAGCGAATTGGAGAACGTTGAACATGATTGGCAGATTGCTATTGCGATCTCAACGCTCAAGAAAGACTATGCAACATTGCGCGCTCAATTAGCGCAGGCCCATTCTAAATACAAGATACAAACGTATGCGCACTGGCCGTTATTTGAGACAATAAAGAATGAAATTTGGTTCAAAATCGCTTTGACGCAAAGTCGAAAAAAGGCTGATTTTCCTAAAGATAAAAAGAAGAGACATTAATTGTCATCCATGCATTACTTCGATGCGTCTACATAGTCAGAGCTTGGCGCGCCCACAACTATTTCAAACCCAAGCTCTGTACCCAACTGATCGACCATTCTGGACAACCAACATTTAGTACTGTCACTCACTAGTAGAAAGTCAAATGGTACTGGGATCACCAAATCTTCAGGCAGATTTTGAGGCGGGAACTTGTTAGTTTGAAGATTTGCTTTTGTCACCATTTCTTGAATTTTCGTTTTCAATGATGTTTTCTCACCACCCGCGGCAATTTTATAGGCAGCATAATAGATGGCAACACCTTGCAGCATAATCCGCCAAGATTGGTATTCTCGGTATTGCTCCCAAGTCATTCCGACTATAGGAGGCTTTGCATTGCGCAGGCTATCCCGATAGACTTGAAGCGCTGATTTGCTCAAGGGGGGTAATGTATTGGTTTGTGAATTGGTAGGGGCAGTTGTCATTTCGTTCCTTGCTCATCTCCCAAGTCAAATAAGAAAGGCCACTTTTGGGTCATTTCATATAGAACTCATCTTCACTTTAATGGCATTGGAACCATCCACCCACTCTGGTCGCTTAAGGCGACCGCATAAATAGATCAACATTTCCTGGCTTAGGTGTCTCAGACCCATATAGTCTTTGGGCCCTGCTAGTTCACCCCATCTAGGATTCATCAGGAACTCAATTTTTTGGTCTGGAGCCTTTGGAAGGTTCCCATCGAGCCAAAACATGTTGATGATTACAACTCTGTAGAATGTCTTGCGAATTTCATCGACAGTCGAAGACTTCCCGACAAAATGTAAGAGGAGATTGCCTGTCACTCTCTTCCAAGCCTTTTTATTCATAGTCACTCCGCAATCACTCGGCTATTGACACTCCATTGACTACACAATAATATATATGTCAGGCATCGATCATAGGACATGTCAATGCCTGACAGGATGATGGGGCCGTTGCTTGAACAACGGCGGTCTGCAACAGCGGAATGTATACAGCAGACTGTATACAGTATATTGAATCGCGTTTGCTTTGTCAAGCGGACTCTTACCTATCTCCCTGCAATCCATCTTTGGAGGTGGCTCGTGATCAAGGTAAAGGTCCCGGAATTATTAGAAAAATCAGGGCTTAATGCAACTGATCTGATGAGAAAAGGAAATATTGCCTATGGTACGGCTCAACGATTATCGAAAGGTATAGGAAATGGGATCACTTTTGATGTTTTAGAATCGCTGTGTAAGTTATTTAAAGTAAAAGTCCAGGACGTTATTGAGTACATACCAGATGAATAGCCTTTGAGCATGTCCGAAGCATGCTATGAATTCACGGACTTTGTCGATTAATTCCCCATCGACAAAGTCTTGACTCCATATATTTTTGGGGTATCCTAAAGACACCTTTAATCAATCCCCCGACTGAAACAACAATTAAATACTAGACTACAGGTTATCCGAAGTCTTTTGGATCGCTAGAGTATTCGTTTAGTTCATCAAAAAACTCCTTCTATTCGTGGATGCATTCTTTTGATGTTAACAGTCCCGCATGCGCGTGTGAAACCTGCTTATCAGAGCCTTATAAGGATTCTATAAAGATGGAACTTAAAGTACGACAGGTTTTGGCGGAAATAATTCAATTTGGTATATGTCTGCCAGCTGGCGATACCACCTGCTTACAACAAATCGTAAGTGGGAAATTAATAACTTCATGCCCTTTACCTGCAGCAAGTTTACTTTTCCAAAACAAACCTAAAATTCGCGAGACATCTTTTCACCTCATTTTGATTTGTCATAGTTTTTTGTTATTGTGTCTAGATCGCTTCTTGGCGACGTACTCTAATTTGCCTTCCATAGATGTAAGGAATATGTAAGAAAGTCGAAAAAAGATGGAGACCATGACAACTGACGGCAATCTCACATCAGGCCAGAAATTGGCAGAAATCTTCGAATTCATTAGAGGGATAGGCATAGGCAAAGTAGCTGCATGTGAAAGGATTGCATGCGAACTTCATCAGTTCATGATGCCAAATAAGGCTTGGTCATGGCGATATATCCACCAAGTCGTACGCGGCAAACTTCCTCCATCTCCAAACTTGGAGAAGGCAATCGACCAACTATACCGAATCTATAATCCTTCGACCTCAACAAAGACAAAGTTTGAAAGAGCAGTGGTCTACACTCCAGAAGGACTCATTACAGCCAATACCATCCTTACCATTTCACCCCGAATATGCCGAAGATCTTCTTGCGGAAGGAGTTTCATTCCGAGATCACCGAACCATCACTATTGCACGACACAATGCAGAAATCTATCAAGGAGGACACAGCATGCCAGTACGAATAATTTGCTCGAGCCGGCGTAGTTGTGTAGGTTCACATCCAAGTGACAAGCTTGGAAGAATGGTCAGATACGAGTCAACTATTGAGCGGGATTTGATCTACCTATTTGAGTTTGACCCAAAACTGATCAAGTACGAAGAGCAGCCATTAACAATTGAACAAATTACTCATGATGGCAAGCGCCAGAAATATACGCCAGACTTCTTAGCGGTTTATACAGATAAACGCTGGATATATGAGTGTAAACCAGAGAAGCATGTCAATGATGAAATTACCAAACGACAAGTTGAGATTGGAACGCAGTGGGCAAGTGATAACAACTGCAACTTTAAACTAGTGACCGATAAGGAGTTGCGTTCCGGCCCACGCTTGGAAAACATAAAGATTTTATGGCGTTATGGGAACATCAAGCTACGTGAAGAAGAAATTCGGTTTGTTAGAGATATTCTCAAGAAGAGCAATCGCATGACAATCTCAGCATTATGTGAATTGGAATGGAAAGCCACCCAACGATTAGAGCTTCCGAGAATCCTTGCAATGGTTTATCAAAAGAGAATCAATATTGATCTAGATATTCAGATTAACAATTGTAGTTGCGTTTGGATCGACAAATAATCAAGGAGATAGACGTATGTCAACACGATTTACTCCCGAGACACGTTTCTTATGGAAAGGTACAGTTTATCTCGTTAAAGAAGCCCTTGAAAACGACAAAGTCCTGTTGCTAAATCAAAGCTCTGGTGGGCAACAAGTTACTGCTATCTCGGACCTGCTGAGAGATCTTTATGCTGGAGAATTGAGATTTGAGGTTTTTGGGAAAATCGCAAAGCGAGATCCCAATGTGTCCATTGCCACAAAATATACTATTGCGGATTTCGATGTTCTGCTTGAAAAATATCGGAAGGAGGCATATCGCCGATACGAATTAATTCTTCCACTATTAAAGCTTCCTCCCGAAGAAAGAACGAGAAAAACTATCGAAGAGTATGTCAAGACTCTACATGAGGAATCAGTTACTTATGAAAAAACACGCAAGAGAGGTCCTGTTGGGACCGCTAAGAGTAGAGCTAGTATTGAACGATATCTACGTGATTTTGAAGAAAGTGATTATGACATATGTGCTCTTTCGCCTTACGCACGCCCCGGTGCCCATAAGGGACGTCTCCTACTTGCAAAAGAAGTTGAGGATATTATCCAAGATGTTTTGAATGATTGTAAGAATCGCCCAAGCAAACGTAGGCTTGAAGATATTCACCTGAAAGTCGTTCACGAAATTTCAAAAAATAACAGGACAAGACCAAAAGATCTGAACCTACTACTGCCTAGCAAAGCCACTATTGTTAGAAGGGTAAACGCCTATGGTTCGGTGTCTGTCCTTGAGCGGAGGCAAACACGTGCCCAACTTCATAAAAACGATCCCTCTTTTGGGGGGATTAAAGTTTCTCAAATTATGCAGCGAGTAGAAATTGATAATACCGATCCCGATCTTATTGTTGTCGATGAAGATGATCGTTTGCCAATTGGACGATGTGTATTTCAATTGGGAATTGATCACTTTAGTGGCTATCCATTCGGTCTCGACCTATCGTTTGAACCCCCGGGTTATAGGTCAACTATGCGCTGTCTGAAATATGGAATTATGTTTAAACCAGATGTTCAACAACTTTATAGTACAAAAAATCCATTTTTATCCTACGGAAAACCAGACGTGCTAGTCACAGATAATGGGTCAGAATACGTTAATCGGTCTCTTAATAAAGGTTGTCAACGACTTAGAATTGGACTGGAGCAGGTACCCGTAAAGTTACCCTGGCTCAAAGCGAAGGCGGAAAGGTTTTTTAGAACGGTCAACACCGGCCTCTTTCAATGTCTACCAGGCTCCACGTTCGCAGAAATGCTCGAAAAGGCAGAGTACGATCCTAAAAAGTACTCCGTCATTTCTCTCAGTGCTTTAGAAGAACTTATCCATGTCTTTTTGCTGGATGACTATGCAATATCCTACCATAAGGGGGTTAAGGGCATTCCTGCCGAAATATGGCAATTGAAAATGCATGAAGGCTTTGTGCCTGCAAATCCACCAAACCGGGAAGAATTAGATATTGCCCTATTTCAGGAAGATGAACGGACAATTCAAGCCAGGGGCATTGAATATGAGAATCTGTTCTATCAAGGCGACAATATTCCGGTGTTACGAGAGTTGCTGAAGAGGGCAGAGAAATCATCAGCAACGATAAAAGTCGATCCAAGTAACCTTGGGTACTTGTATATCCTAAATCCGCTAGGACAAGGTGAATGGTTCAAATTCCATTGTATCGAACCGGAATATGCTATCGGTCTCTCACTGTGGAAACACAGACTTATCTGTAAAAACGCTCGACAGACTTATGGCAAAGTAGACATTGTCTCTCTTGCCGACACGAGAGCACGAATACAGGAAATTATTGATAGGGAGTATTCCAAAACCAATAAGTTGGCAACACGCACTCGAATGGCTCGGTACATTCGTGAAGATAGTACAAACCCAATCACAATTGTAACGAGCAGTTCGTCTAATGCAGACAAGCTCTTGAGTACAAACATTCCCCCACAACCTCTGTTGACCGATGGCTCAAAGCCCGAAGTCGATGAGTTAGAATTCGAGAACATAAGAATCACGGACGAAGATAAATTCGGTGGCAGCTACAATTTACCCAGCAATGTAGAGAAAACTCAAGATGACTGAAGATCTATCGCGCAATGAAGTCCTGTCCTTACGATTTGAGGAAAGAATTCCGTATCTGAACAAAATTGTTGTTAATTATCGCCGTGGTAATGAACTGATGGAGATGATGGAAGAGTGCTATCAAAATTGCTTAGACGGCACCACCCAACCGCCAGGTATGATGATTGTGGGTCCTTCCGGTGCAGGGAAATCTACCCTCGTAGATTTGTTCGTTGCTCGACATCCAGCAGCAAAAACCGAAATGGGAAAAAAAGTGCCGGTGCTAAAATTCACCGTAGATGCCCCAGCCAATAAAGGGAATTTGGTAAGCAGTATTTTGGATGCTTTTGGAGATCCATTACACGATCGCGGACTAATTGGTTCAAGAAGTTATAGAATCCGAGGCTATATTGATGATTGCAGAACTGCCATGATTATTGCTGATGAGATTCAGCACTTTATCGATCCAAACAAAACGAAACTTCTCTTAGATGTAAGTAATTGGTTTAAAATTTAATAAAAGCTAAGTCCATTGCTTGTGTACTTGTTGGATTGGATAATGAATCAGAAGCCATCTTAACGTCAAACAAGCAACTAGGACGTCTGTTTCCAGATCCATTATGCCTCGAGCCCTTTGCATTCAAAACAAGCGATTCAAATAAGGATTTTCGAGTGTTTCTTGCAGATTTGGAAGACCAGTTGCCATTCGCCAGAGAAAGTGGACTATCAGACTACAAAATGGCTAAGAAGATCCATGAAGGGACTGATGGTTTGATAGGGTATGTAATGGAATTAACGCGCACAGCAGGGAGAGACGCGCTCAACAGTCATCAGGAAAGGATAACTGAGGTAGAGCTGGCAAGAGCTTTTCGCAAGCGTCTCGCACCTGTGCGGAGAAACAAACAAAATCCATTTACTGAATAGGGCACTAACCATGCGACAACTAATGTTTAGCGTTTATCCAGAGAATGGCGAATCCTTGGAATCCCTATTAGTTAGAATCGCCTGGCAAAATAGATACACTATCTCAGAATTTCGAAGCTATTTAAGAGATGTTATACCTAATTACAACTATGAACCCCACTATCCAGATCTATCGACATTAGCAAAAATCACTGGTATTGATCAGGCGATCTTGTATAGGTGCAGTTGTGCATCACTTTTGCAGGAAAACTATCGGGCTCAACTATCTCAAGGTGATACACGTGAAAGCGTCTATGACAAGCGAGACTTTCTGGAACTCTACCCATATAAGGCTTCTCAGTACTGCACTTATTGTTTGGCAGAATCTGTTTATCACCGCCTAATATGGATTCCTAGGCTGGCAACAATCTGTCTCCGCCACAAGTGTTTTCTTCAAAGAAATTGTTGGAACTGCTCAAGACACGTGGATGTAAAAGATATTCTCAATCGGAAGTGTCGTTTTTGTGATAGAGATCTCGTCTGCAGGGATATAAACAATATTGAATGCGACAAACGCCATTTGAAGTCACAGTCCATAATCCAGTCTTGGTTATTGGGTACGAGCCCGCCTAAGGATAATCTGGCTCGACATCTTGGTTACGAGATTTCCTGCTGGATAATTCACAAAACAATAAAATTTCATTCATCACTTGGGCACGAATATGCTGATCTAAAGGAAGTTCTGCTACAAGAATTTTTAGCACAAACCATCAGAATAAGCAACAGTGTCGCGGAGGTTGTTACTCAGGCCGAAAAAGTGTCTAGGGAGTGGTTATTTATTTTGAACGAACAACTGTCTCCTAAAACCAACCTTGACTCAGAAACGCAACATATACCCAGTTTTGTACAATCTGCATTAATTCCCTCAATTATAAGAGGGGCCATGAGATACTCAACGGCCCGTTTGATACTAAGCCAATTACTAGGTCTTTCATCCGATCTTTTCAAGCTTGGGGCTAGAAACAGATCAGCTAGCGTAGAAGATTATGGTCTACACACAGTAAGACAGGGTGTAGTTTCAAGTTGTGCGTTATATAAAATCTTGAGAAGGCATATTACGCCAATTTCAACGCAAGAAATTGCGAAATATTTCAAAATCTCTATATCCGAGGCTAATGTGTTAGGTCAAATATGTATGTTACTTTCCCCCAGCTTTGGCATGTTGAAGAATAAGGACGAGGTAACGTTACAGCTAATTCTCCTTGTCTTACAGACAATGCATAAAGCATGGACTGCGTTGAATGATGCTCAATTTCAAGTAGGGATAGCATACGTAATATATTATTACGTAGAGCAATATAACCCAAACCAGCAATATACCGACAAGGAGATCGAGTTTTTGGTCAGCATGTTAAACACTGAAGTACTTAAGGATGTTTCATCAGCAAACCTCAATATGAGCGGCATATACTCTTACTTCCATCGTCGATTTGAGGCTTTTATCGAGGGGTATAAAGTTCAGAATGCGTACTCATAAATGGAACTCGTCCTTAATCTTCGACCGAGAGAATATGAAAGCCTCTCCTCTTTTTTTTATCGGCTAGGAAAAAGAAATTATTATGAACAGGTGAATTGGTTTACATATTGTTTCAATTTACCTCGATATACGAGACCGGACTTCATTTCTGAACCATCTCAGCTATCTGCAATTGCATCAGGAACAACATTAGAAGTAACAAGTATCCAGCAAATGACTATACATCGCTTCGCGAAGTATTTTTACACCGCACCTTCAAATCTCAATTGGGAGGAAAGCCAAAGGAATATTTTTCTTGGAAAATCAAAGATATGCGATGCGTGTCTTGAAGATTTAGGGATTCGAATGCTGCCATGGATGCTACGTCCCATCACCACATGTCTCAAGCATGATAGGTTCTTAGTAGATTTTATAGATTTGGTTCAGTATCGAGGGGGAGAGATTCCAGGGAGTCCACCAGTATGATTAGTCCGTTACTGCGAGATTTGACATGGAGCGCAATTGACTGTCATCCACAGAGTTTTTCAGAAATAAATTGCAGAACACTCTCAATACCGGAATTAACTCCCACTTTATTTTTTGGATATCTTTGGCATATGGGTAAATTACTACTAAAGCATCTGCCGAAGAACTCTTTTTTTGATGCCGATAGATTTACAGTAGGTAACAGGCGCATCGATATTGGACGACTTCGAAATTATGACCTTCACACTGTCCTTTGTGCCTCAGTATGGACTTTAGCTGAGTGGCCTAGTCATTTTCATGAAACTTTGGAGCATGTCCTCGATGTGAAAGCTACAGCTAGGGAGACTGGCATCAAAAGGCATTCTTTCTTATATGAATTTAAGAGGTCATTTGATAATGCAGAATACAAATGGGTTTGGAGAGAGATAGAGAATTTCACAAATTCATCAAATTATTCAAAGGACAGACAATGGAATCGCTATATAAGGAGGATGATCAACAGGGAATACGATAAACCTAGGTACACATTGAGACATGCGGAATCAATCGAACTTGCTGATGCTCAAAAACTATCATTAAGTGAAGCAGCTTGCATGCTGGGTATTTCGGACAGAGAACTGAAAAGGCTCACATCAAAAGAAATAATCGAGCCAGTATCGAAGGATCGTTTGGGGCAGCGCAATAAATGGATTTTTGCTCAGCATCAGATTGAAGTTCTTCTTGGAAAGATTCAAAACCTAGCAATCGCGGTAAATGCAAAAGTGGATGATTTCCTGCCAATATTCGAGGCTAAGAAATCCCTGCGGTCCAGAGGGATCTCATTTGCAGATCTCCTAAAGTTAGTTCTTGAGGATAGTTTACAGGCTTACTATTTACACGACATCAAAACTTTGACCAGCGTTTTCGTTGCCAAGGCAGATCTAAATCAGTATGTTGACAAATTATTTGACGGGGAGTGGTCTTTTGACAGGGCTATGATGTATCTTGGTATCGGTCAAGCGTCGATGATTAGATTTCGTCAGATAGGAATCTTTAGTTCCCAGCAAACATGCAGAAAATGAAGATCATCGTCTTTGGCGGTATGCCAGGAAAGGCATATACGGATTTGAGAACAAGTATGCAAATACTGCTCAAGTAGCTAAGATACTAAAATGCCAGGAACGCACTGTCTTGTACTGGGCAAATCAATGCTGGTTACCAGCGGTCTGCGGTCGGTCAATTGACGGTTCAAGAACTTACTTGTTTGACAAGGAAGTAATCATCCAATGGCGGTTCGAACGCATAAAATCAGACGAAGCAAGGCAGTTCTTGAGCATAAGACAGCGCACAATGGAGGATTGGATTGCAAAGGGCATACTCCATCCGCTAAAGGACATGAGCGTACACCCTTATTGGTTCGCAAGGGAAGAAATCAAGTTCTTGAAAGGCAAAGCCAAATAGGATTTCAACATATAAAATATGTACTAAAGAATCACCAGAATTCGTGATATAAAAAATATGCATGGGCCACGCCTTTATCGCTTGGGGAGCTACTGAGACAATGCGGTATTATCCACCCGAATGAAACGTACACAAATCACCTGGGATTATTCCTTTTTTCTTGATTTCCCAGCTCTCATAACCCAGTAATCAGCATGTAGTTTTTTCAAACCCGTAAAAGCCAAAGTGTGGCACTCTCTGAACTTCTTAGTTGAGCCACAACCGCACGAAAGATCTGGGGCAACTTTTTTCTTCAAAATCAATCTTTCCAGTGAGGCGGGTAGACACTCAACATAGGCACCAACAACCGTCTTAATGGGCTGTTTAGAAATAGTCTGACTTACATAGCCCTCAAGTATACCCATAGGTCCATGACTGCTGCTTCTCCAAGGTTCTTTACCAAATCTTCCCAAATAACTCTGATAATACAGATTTGGGATTAAATAGGAGTAAAAGAATGTCCGGAGGCTAAAACCTTCGTGAAATAGCAATTTTTCTTCTGGCTCAGGACACAGGCATAATGACCCATCCTGATACATGTGAACATCCGCATTACTGAGTCGCCATCTACTTTTTGTGTGAAGTATTCTCCCACCAACTTCCCTCACAGTCGCTTTTTTTATTGAATAATCAATCTCAATTGTTAAATCAAACACATCCTCTATAACCAAGCTCTCATTCGAGTTAATATGATCTGGTGGATTGATTACCGCTTGACTGCTCGAAAACGAATAGGACATCTTAAACCAGAGACACCCCTGTAAGATTTTCTTATCAGGAACGTAATAGATCCCCGGATAATTCCATTTCAACCACTGAAGATCATGTTCTGAAACCAAATTATCCTTTCATCCACGGCGCAGGCACATTTACTATGATGGGGCCATCCTTTTTCATATTGGACTCATCAGACGATTTCTGTATTTCTTCATCCCAAAATGGATGATTAAACACCCAGTTCCACGCGTGCAGCGCTTTGGCGCGAGTGCAATCCGATTCGAATAAGATACTCAACTCTTCTAATGCACATCCCAACTTTTCGTCTAAATTCTTCGATTCTGAGCTTGTCTTTTTCTCTTCCTGTAAGGCTTTGCAATAAGTGAACCGGATTCTGAACCTCCTTATTTGAGGCCAGTCGATTCCGAATACTTTTCATCGTGTCGTAGAGAGAACTATCATCACGATACTGACTAGCCACAAAACACTCTACCGCTAGCACCGACAAAATCAAGCCACATGGCATGTCCCAACTGCTGCGAGATTTGGCAAACATCTTAAGCCAGCGCACAACCCGTCGTAACTGTCCATCACCAACCTTAGCGCCATGTTCTTTGGATGGGCTTTGGCTTTGGACAGATGAGGCGAACCAATCTGCAATTTCCACTGGATTTCGATTTGTCCATTCTGGGCCTGCATGTTGGATTACTAGATTGCCAAAATCATTGGTATTCTTCCGATAGACCGCCAAATCTACATGATGCCCCTCAGCGTAGTACACGCGAACCGCATTGGTCTTTGCTTTAGGCGGTTTACTGAAATCCCCACCGCCTTTATTCATTGCGTCTTCAATCCGCTTCCTAGCATCGGTGGGGTTAGCGGGCAAGTCGTCCTTTTCAAAGATTATCGCGACATCAATGTCATAATCTTTCTGAGGGTGCTTGTTAATAGTATGCATTGCATAGCTGCCCTGATTCTTGGATTCAAAAGAGTTCGGATAATCCAATTCGTTCAAACCCGTCTTCAATCGCTCGAGGTTTGTGTCCCTATGATCTGCCAACGTTTTGCGTTCATTCTTGAGACAAACATGATCTTCATAAAAAGTATTCAGTTCTTTATGTAGGTTGTACATTTTTACTCCTCATAGTTGGACAAGAAAATCAGAAGCTGTTGCTGGAGCATTCACATGTATGCCCCACTTATATTTTGGCTGACCGTGAGAAAAGTAGTTGTAAACCAAGATCCTTGGATGGATAGTAGGACTGATTAACTGACCACATCGAAAAGCTAAGCTCACGGGACCAGCGTAAAAGACATGAACACGTTCAATACTGGTGCCAAGATTGTGAATCCGATCTAGCACTGCCCGAAACGCTGATGCATATGTTTCTAATTGATCTACATTCCTGATCGAATCGAGTGCTGGTGATGGGACTGTTAGTTCCAAGATTGATCCTGGTCCCGGCACGATTTCATTTAAGTCAGCATCCACAATTGGATAGCTAATTCCAAATTTGAGAACGACCTCAGTGAAAGAATCGTCCGCACCAGGAAATGTTCCTCGAATAACTAGATCTGGAAATTTATCGGCAGTTTGCAGTAAGTTCCATCTATTCTGCTTACGGTCGTGCTCAAATAAATTGATACGTTTCCGCAGGTTTAGCCGATAGCCAAGTAAAAACACCAGAGGAATATGAGCTATTCCATAGTAAGCCAAATCGATGTTTGGATTGCTTTTGCATAATTGCGTTATTTCAATAGTCTTCTCTTCTTGCTCCTTAATTGCTTGCTGAGGGTTTGTAAGTTGTCCCTCACGAAATAAGTGTGTTAGGTCTACAGCGATTTCGTTGGATTGCATACGACGCATATGATCTGGAATATCTTCTCGGATTGCATCCGGCATTATTGGGTCTAAAGACTGATGACGGATAATCAGTAGACTTCTTATACCTGTATCCAACAATTTTTCCCGAAGGAGAATTTGATCGAGAAATGGCCTATCAAAGGAATTGGGGCCTTGTTCAAGCCATTTCCAGGCTAGTTCGGCATAACGCGTATTTGTAATTGTCTTTTCCAAAGGTAATAAGCCAGCCAGTTTTAGATTTGCTGACAAGATTTCAGTGATGTTTCCACAACTCAATCCCAGATCGAATCGGATGAAGGGTATAAATCGTCTTAACTCAGCTTCGGAGACTTGAAGATGATCCGCGAGCCTTTTGCGTATTCGCCCTTGAATAGAATTTGCCCCCTTCTCAAAAAAAGTCCAACGAACATGGTTTTCTGAGGACAGGAATCGACAAAATGCATCGTTTGGATCCCAGCCTGAACTCGAGACGATGTGAAGACGAAACATCTCACCTTCTTTAGAGTATTTTAAATACGCTTCATACAGCCGTTGAAGCATTGACTGGTTATTCTTAATAAAGTCCGGATCAATTATTTTGTCAACTGAGAAGATGGTGTTTCGACTAACATGATACTTGCACTGATAAGCGTCAATGCAATATTGTTGACCTGTATACTCATCAAGCACTGGCTTGGAATACTCTACTACGAGATCGTCTACGAAGATCTGACGATCACTTTCAAAGGTAATACGTTTCAGATTGTCGTCAATGAGTAGATAAATCAATTGCTTCCAAAAAAAGAGAGCTTGAAATTCATCTCCTTGTCTTCTTGCACTTATCGCTTTTGCCATTCTTGACATCCTAGGTGTTCAGCTAGCATCTATTTATTGCAAAACAAAAATGCCAATCCCCTTAATGGGAATTGGCAGCAGACGGTATCACTAACATTGAATACTATTATAGATAGGTTAGGATAATCAATGAGTTTATTGACCTCACTTACTATCTCATAGTATCATAAGCATGCAGCGAAGGAGAACAGACCGTCTGCTGCAGTTCTTTGGGCTTCAAGTGTTCCAGCACTTGGGGCCTATTTTTATATTTAGCACTGAACATGTGTGCTATTTTCATAAGCATATCATTAAAGTAATACAAGGGAAGGGGTGATATGCTTAAAAAATCTACTCGTTGTTGATTCTTTTCATCCTACACAATATTGTTACGGACAGGATATTGAGCCAAGGGTCTTATTCCTTGGCTCAATACTCTTGAGTGTCCGCTCAATACTCTTGACTTCTTACAAACCTTCTAACACTCACTAAACCCGCACGCATAACACTTTCTGCATCCCTCTTCATTGACCACGGCAGCTTCACCGCATTCGGGACACAGGTCACCGATCTTCATGGCGTTGAAGGGGATCTCGGGAGCGTTCTCCATTTCGATCTTGTGCCCTTCCGCGCCGTTACCGTTGCCATTCGATTTCGTCTCCATGCCTGGCAGGGCTCCGGCTTTTTCACGCAGGTACATATCCAGCACCTGACCGATGCCATCTGGCAGGGAGCGTACGCGGTTGGGACCAAGTCCCAGCGAGCGACCGCCGCCGATGCCGAGCAGTTGCCGCACCACTTCGCGCATCCGCTCGGTGGGCGAGATCGGCGATGCCAGGCGCAGAATGTACGAGATCAAGCGTCCGATCGCCTCGGAGACCGCAGCGGTCTCTGAACCAGCCTTCGCCGTGTTGATGAACGCCTCGAAGGGATGGTCACCGCCGTTCTCGTTGATGGTGATGAACGCCTTACCGACGGGCGTCTCGACGTTGTAGGTCTTGCCGGTGAGCGCGCGCGGGCGTGGTTTCTTGGTATCGTGATAGATAACAGGTCTCGGCTGGGAAGGAACCGGAGTCGTTGCAGCGACGGGAGCCGCAGCAGCAGGAGCCTCTTTCTTCTCCGCCGTGGCTTTCGTCTCCAACACCACCTTGTCGCGTGAACCGGTCACATAGACGGTGATGCCCTTGCAGCCGAGTTCCCAGGCGAGTTGGTAGGCGGTTGCCACATCCTGCTCGCTGGCGCCTTCCGAGAAGTTGACGGTCTTCGAAAGCGAGTTGTCCACGAACGCCTGCAGCGCGCCTTGCATACGCACATGCTCTTCGGCGGTCACATCGCCCGAGACCACGAACGTATCGCGCACCGACTGCGGCAGTTCCTTGATGTGTTGGCAGGTGCCTTCGCGCATGACCTGCTCGACGATCTCCTGTCGCTTCTCCTCGCCGAGACCCAATTTCTTGAGCGCCTCATCGAAGCGCGGGCTGGCATAGGCGAGCTTGAGGTCCTTGCCGTTGTCGTTGACGTGGCGGATGTACGCCAGCGCGAAGACGGGTTCACAACCATAACCTTCACAACCTGCGACGGTGGCGATGGTGCCGGTCGGTGCGACCGTGGTCTGCGCCGCGTTGCGGATACCGTGACTCTTGATACCGGACTCGATCGCTTCCCACTGGACCTCGGGTCTGCTCCAGTTATGCTGGTAGGTCGCCTGCGCTTTGGGCGCCTTCCAGGTCATGTTGTCCATATCGTAGATTGAGCCTTCGATGGCAGGGAACGGACCGCGCTCCTCAGCCAGTTCGACGCTGGTCTTCATGGCGTGATAGCGCACGAACTCCATCACCTGCGCGCCAAACTCCTGCCCCTCTTGCGAGCCGTAGCGCACACCCACATGGTACATCAAGTCCGCGAGACCCATGATGCCCAAGCCGATGCGCCTAGCACGATGAGCGGCTTCGCTCAACTGAGGCACAGCCGGAACATAGGCATTGGCTTCGACCACGTCATCCAGGAAGCGAGTCGCCAACACGGTGCTCTGGCGCAGCAGTTCCCAATCCACGGTGCCATCGGGTCCGCAGTGCTCGTTCAGGTTGACCGAACCGAGACAGCAGTTCTCGTACGGTCCCAACCACTGCTCACCGCACGGGTTGGTCGCTTCGAGCGGGTACAAATGCGGGACGGGATTCGAACGGTTGGCGGCATCCAGGAATAACACGCCGGGTTCGCCGTTGTGATGCGCCTGCTTGACGATCTTGTTGAACAGGTCGCGCGCGTTGACCTTCTTGTAGGTGTGAATGGTGATGCCCGCGGCTTCGGCTTGTTCGAGCGTGCCGCTGAAACCCTTGTTCTTCATCTCTTTCAGATCCGGGAAGCGCAGCGCCCACTCTTCGTTCTTCTCCACGGCGCGCATGAAGGCATCCGTGATACCGACAGAAATATTGAAATTGGTGATCTGGTTTTCGTTGATCTTGCAGGTAATAAATTCTTCCACGTCCGGGTGATCCACGCGCAGCACCGCCATATTGGCGCCGCGTCGTGTACCGCCCTGTGCAATTTCCCCAAAGGCATGATCATACACGCGCAGGAAACCGACCGGTCCCGTTGCCTGCCCGGCAGAAGTCTGCACCATGGCACCCATCGGGCGCAGGCGTGAGAAGGAGAATCCGTTGCCGCCGCCCGTCTGCTGGATCAACGCCGCATCGCGCAGAGTTTGGAAAATACCGGCGGGGTCACGTCCCATATCGTCTTTGATCGGCAGCACGAAACAAGCTGCCAGCTGCCCAAGCGGAGTACCCGCCCCGGTGAAGGTCGGTGAGTTCGGGAAAAACTTCTTGCTCGAAAGCAGGTGGTAATACTCCTGCGTACGCTTCATCACATCGGCTTCCCACTCTTCTTCCACTTTGGCAACGTGGTACGCCACGCGCCAGAACATCTCCTCGACCGTTTCGGCGGGCTTGCCATCATCTCCGCGCCGGACGTAGCGCTTCATCAGCACCTGCCGGGCGTTCTCCGTTAAATTCGCCTTCGGCAGCCCCTTCGGCATGGGCGGCGTGGGCAATAATCCATTTTTGACATGAGTAGTGGGTGTTACAGATTTTGTTACCATACGACACTCTCCTCTAAACAGTATTTAGCATCTTGCTAGTAAGCGGGTTGCCAGCCCGCGGAGTTATCTAGTTACTTTCGTCCTGAGCGGAGGGTCGAGGGAAAGTCGAGACCCGCAGGCGAAGGACAAGCCAGATTCAAACAATACATTTCCAAGTTATGCCGCTTCGACTGCGCTACGCTACGCTCAGCGCGAGAGATTAGTTTGAAAATTGCGACAAAAATACGACAGCCACATATACATACACTCCACCCTTGGGCGAAATGCTGGCTGTCGTTGAACTAGCTTTGTATAAGATGATCGATTTCTTTGCGAATGGACTGGAGGTCATCCAGCCCCAGGTACACGATGGCGTACCGGATATAAGCGATCTGATCCATTTCTTTCAGGGCTTCCATCACCAGGTCACCAACTACGCGGGAGGAGATCTCAGATTTACCCATTTTCTGCAGCTGCGACTCGACCTGTCCGATCATGCGCTCGATATCTGCGGCAGAGACGGGTCGCTTGGCACAGGAAATGCGGATGCCGCGCGCCACTTTCTCACGGTCGAACTCCTCTCGCGTACCATCCTGCTTGATCAGCAGCGGTGTCGCTAAAATGGGACGTTCATAGGTGCTAAAGCGCTGTCCACATTTGAAACATTCACGACGACGGCGAATGCCACCGTGGCTGTCATGAGAGGTATCGAGCACTTTAGAGTCGTGATGCTGGCAATACGGGCATCGCATTGTGAGAAATCTACTCCGAATTTAGAACATTTGTTGCCGCCAAATGTGGGCGTCAGGGTGCTGCATCCCCGTACATATTGGCGTTTTCAAGCTGGATTGTAGCACGGACATAGGGTCGATTCAAGAGGACGGGTGGGGGATAAACCTTAAAATATCCCAATCTTTAAGAGGCACGTAGGTTACACGTTGACATCCTTCGCTCGGAGCGGAGCGTTAGCGTAGACGAAGCGCGGGCGTCACGTATCGAGACCCAAACTCTTGTTAAAGGACGGCAATCTTACCACCATTCCCCATGTCGTTGCGAGGAGGGTGATCTTCCCGACGAAGCAATCTCCCGTTAAATGGAATCACCTGATCAATGAGAATTCTCTGTTTAAGAGGAGATTGCTTCGCTATCGCTCGCAACGACATTTATTCTATATAGATTCGCTGAATAAACCGTTGTAATTTCAATACATCCTGATACAATCGCGTCAGTTCCCCTGCACTTAAATAAGAAACGGACATTGACATGAATCTTCTGGCAGCACTTGTCCTTGGATTGCTGATCGGCTGGATCATCGAATGGGTCATCGACTGGTTCTATTGGCGTGGACGCATCGCCAATGCTGCCAGCGAAAATACGTCGCTCAAAGAACGCATCACTGCACTGGAAGAAGAAGCCCGTAATCGCCCTATTGCTGTAGCCGCCAAAGGTAAGACCCAATCCACGCTGCTGACCGATAAAGACGGCAACGATAACTTTCAGGCGATCAAAGGCATTGGTCCCGCCTTCTCGAAGCGGCTGCACGATGCGGGCATTCACACCTTCGAACAACTTTCCCAACTCACGCCCGAACAAATGGAGGAGATCCTTGGTCCGCTCTTCAAACGTTTCTTTGCCAAAGAGAACAGCATCCTTGCGCATGCCAGAGAGCTGGCTGACCTAAAAGCGAAAAACAAGTAGGGCGATATGAAAGCTTCTCCCTACGCACCGTTTTACGATCTCTTCAAATTGATCGTAGCCATTCTGCTCTTATTGTTCTTCCTCTTTCTGACGATCTGGAATCCTCCTCACGTACACAGACGCCTCAAGCCTTGCTGCCTTCCGGGACGCCGCTCCCGCCTCATTCCACGCCGACAGAGGTCGCCGTTATCTCATCCCCCACGTTCACCTCAACTTCTCTCCCGCCCACAGCGACATCCACTCCGCAAGCGACTCTTTCTCCTACTGAGACAAGCGAGTCACCGCCCACACCCACTCCTGCGCCGACAGAAACTCCCACACCTGAAATCCAACACTCCACCTGTTGCAGAAAACCCATCCACTGAAGCGGTCTGCGCCGCCAACACGCGGACCAAACTTCAAGTGGGCATGAAGGCTGTCATTCAACATCGCTTGAACTTTCGCACAACAGCAGGCATTCACAACAACCGTCTCTCGACCAATCCGCCCGGCACACAGGTGGATGTGATCGGCGGTCCGCAATGCACTACTTATAAAAATGGAAGTTCATATCTGTGGTGGGAGATCAAATTACCCAATGGGGAAATCGGCTGGTCTGCGGAAGCCTCCGCGTTCGGGGGATTTTATTTTATGGAACCGTCTCAGTAATGTGGAGTCAAACAGCTAGCTGTTTGATTCCAAACGACCCAAAAACTCCAATACTTGAGCATTGAACCACTCCGCATTCGACTGGTGCGGAACATGCCCCGCGCGGACGAACTTGCTCGTACCATGTGGCAATAGCTTTTCCATTTTATGGAAGGAGGATGGCGCGAGCGTCTGGTCGTGGTCTCCCCACACAAGCAACGTGGGTCGTGAAATTGCATGCAGATGCTGAGTCAGATCTTCGCCCGTGTTCGGGACGTTGTACACACCCGGAGCGGTGCGCGTGTAATCGAGTGCGGTCTGAGCGCGGATGTGTTCGGGTAAAGTATAGGAGGCGCCATTGCTGTGTCCCATACTGAAGCTGGTAATATCCACGATCATGCGGAAAAACCACTGCGGCAAGTTGCCAGTGATGCGACCGCTCAAGGTGGGATGGCGATAGGCTTGTCGTACGAGCAGGGGAAGCTGTGAGAGTGTATAAAATGGGTTGACCAGAATCAGCCCCTTCGTCCAGGCAGAGACGCGGCGCGCATATTCCAGCGCGATGTATCCGCCCAGCGAATGTCCAATGATGATGGCGGGCTCGGTCAGGCGCAGGGAGCGCATCCAGTGCTCGAAATGATCGTACATCCATTCCATGCGATAGGCACGCAAAGGTGGATGCGGGCTGTCGCCGTGTCCCAAAAGGTCGAGGGCGTAGGAAGCGTATCCGTTTCGTGTAAGGGTGGGGATCAGGTCATCCCAATCGTGCAACGAGGCTGCCAGCCCGTGGATCATCACGACCGGCGTGCCGTTCCCCTGTTGAACGAAATTCGCAATGCTCGGAATTTCAAAGTTTTCCGTCTGTATGTCTTTCATATCTTCTTGCTAATTCTCTTCGTAATACTTTACCAATGAATGTGCGCGGGAAGTCATCCATGAAGATGACGAAGCGCGGCACCAAATGCTTAGGCAGGCGGCGTTTGCAATAAGCAATGACCGCGGCGGGCGTAGGTCGCTCCTTGCCCGCGATCACGAACGCAAACGGGTTGCCCGCCACCGCCGTGACCGCCACTTCCTTCACCTGCGGAAGTTCATAGATCACTTCTTCCACATCGCGCGGGAAGGCAGGCTGCCGCTTAATCTTGCTCGGGTACCACATGTCTGCTTTACGGGCGATGATACGGGTGTAACCGTCTTCATCCACCTGTGCGATGTCACCGGTCAGCAGCCAACCGTCTTCGCTCAGGACTTCTTTCGTCGCGGCGGGATTTTTCCAATATCCCAACATCACCTGTGGACCTCGTACAGCCAGTTCGCCGACATGTCCCTGCTTCACTTCTTTGTTCTTGTTGCGCAGGTCAACCAGGCGAGCTTCCGTTGAAGGCAACGGTACACCGATTGTACCTATCTTTCGATTCTCTCCCAGCGGGTTTGCATGAGTGACAGGCGACGCTTCTGTAAGCCCGTAGCCTTCCACCAGCCGTCCCTTGGTCAACTTTTCGAACGACTCTTGCACTTCCACAGGCAGGGGAGCGGAACCGCTGATGCAAGCCTTGATGGAGTGGATGCCATACTTTCTTACGCCGCGAAAATTGTTGATCGCCACGTACATTGATGGAACTCCCGGGAATATCGTCGGCCGATAGCGCCGGATCGTTTCAAGAACATCCTGCACCTGAAACTGCGACTTCAAGATCAGTGCTGCGCCCAAAGAAACCGGCACATTCAGGGCGGTGGTCAAACCGTAACTGTGAAAGAACGGCACAACTGAGAGGAACCGTTCCTTGCCTTCCACGGCTTCCGGTAGCCAGTGACGTGTTTGCAAAGCGTTCGCCACCAGATTGCGATGCGAAAGCATCACACCTTTCGATTGCGCCGTCGTTCCGGTCGTATAAATGATCACCGCCAGATCTTCCGGGTCTACTTCTCTCGCCGGAGATTTGTTGCTGTTGCCGCCCAGCCATTCCTTCCAATGCAAGGTGTTGCGCAGGTCCAGGTGGCGATTGCGCCAGCGTGAGATCAGATACTTGGGCACTGAAAGATAGTCTGCAATATCGGTCAGCACGACGTGTGGCACGCCGCTCCCCTCCCGGATCTGTTTCGCCAGCCCCGCCCACATGGAAAGCGTCACCAGCACGCTCGCATCTGACTCTTTGACCTGTCGCAGCACTTCCTCCGGTTCGATCACCGGCGGGATGAAGACCGCTGTCGCTCCGGCTTTCATTGTGCCGTAAAAGCCGATCACCATTTGCGGCGTGTTTGGCAGCAGCAGTACCACGCGTGCGCCTTTACCGACTCCCAGTGAAAGCAGCGCATTCGCAAAGCGATTGGCTTCATGGTTCAATCGCCGATATGACATGCCGCTGCCCTCAAAAAAGAGCGCCGTATGCCGCGGGAAACGCCGCACCGCCGAGCGCAGCAAATGCTGCAACAAAATATTCGGCACGCCCACAGTATAGGGCACACCCTGCTCGTAGTTCTCCAGCCATGGACGTTCCTTGCGCAAGGCTTCGCGCCCTGTTCTCTTTTGGGGACTGCTGGCGGCTTCCCGCCACGAGCGTTGACCTTCACCGGCAAGGAATCTCTCCAACGAGCGATTCACCGCTTCCCGCCGCTCCAACATCACCAGATGGCCAGATACCCCTATATCCGCCTCTTCCGCCCCGGGAATAGTCCCTGCCACCTTCTCGAATAACGAACGTTCGAAGACAATGTCACGGTTCCCGCGGATGACCAACACCGGCATCGAAAGAGACTTGAACTTCTCCCAGCCGTTCCACTTCGATAAGGTGTTGGCATAGAACGCCTTCAAAACATGTGGAGGCGCAAAAAGCCACTTCTTTGTAAAGGGAGCAACCAGCCTCAATATGGACAGCGGCAAACTTAACGCGAGATGCAATGTGGGTTGAAGTTTGAATTCTCCTGCCGTAGCCATCAGAACCAATCGCTCCACGCGATCAGGATGTTTCACTGCATATTCCGTCGCCACCGCCCCGCCGAAAGAATGTCCCACCAGCACGATCTTCCCCTTGACCTTCAACAGTGTCAGCGCGTTCTTCAGGTCTTCGATGAGCTGCGGCATCTCATAGCCACGACTGGGCTTATCGGAGAATCCATGCCCGCGCATGTCCAGTGCAATGACGCGGTTCTCCACCGCGAAGAACTGCATCTGATACTGCCACTGCTCCGCCTGCCCGCCGAAGCCATGGATAAAAACGAAAGTCCGCCGGGGATGATCCGGCGAAATATCGAGCGCCGAAAGTCTCACCAGCGGATTGGATGACACGCGGACTTCATGACGATACAGGTCGAGGTCTATGTCCATGGACGGAGTGTACAGGATGTGATAACTCTTGTCAATTTTATTAGGTTATACTGCAAACCGTACAGTACAATCTCTCCAAGAAGGCAATTCGGTACCTTTTGGTTGGGAATTCTTCAAAGCAGAAAGAGGATTCGAATGAAAAGTTTTCTTTTTGTGATCAATGATGCACCTTATGGAAACGAACGTCCCTATAATGCTATGCGCCATGCCATGAACCTGGTCAAACGGGAAGGGGTACAGGTAAAAGTTTTCCTAGTAGCTGATGCAGTCTTCTGCGCCCGCAAGGATCAAAAAACGCCCGAGGGCTATTACAACATCGAGCGCATGCTCAAGTCACTGGCGAAACGCGGCAAAGTCGCCACCTGAGGAACGTGTAGTGACGCCCGAGGTCTCGGGCTGGATGAATTGACAGAGAATGTCGAGATGGGAAATATGGACTTATTAGGCGACTGGACATTGGAAGCAGATCAAGTCATTGTCTATTGATACGAAACAAAATCGACCAGTCATTAGTAGTGTCTTGTCTTCAATTTTTTAAAGGTATGGACTGATGTCTATTTATAAAAATTCCATATACCCTTATCTTGTGGATACCCTTGGTGATCCGGCTCCCATTCGAAAAATTCGGGAACAGATCATTCCAAAGGCACATGGGAAAGTTCTCGAAATTGGCGCAGGTTCTGGCGCCAATTTTCGCCATTACGATCCTGCAAAAGTGACCAAGTTATATGCGCTCGAACCGAATCCGGGAATGATCCGACTCTGCAGAAAGACAACAAAACAAAACGAAGCTAGACATAGAGTTTCTCGACCTGCCTGGGGAACATATTCTATTGGAAGACGGAACGATGGATACGGTCGTCAGCACCTTTACATTGTGCACCATTCCTGGTATTGCGGATGCCATTCGAGAAATAGCGCGTGTTATAAAACCAAAGGGCAAACTCATCTTCTTTGAGATTGGACTTTCACCTGAAGCTGATGTACAACGCTGGCAACGACGACTGGAACCACTTCACCGCTGGTTATTTCAGGGTCTGTATCTGACCCGCGATATTCCATCTCTTCTCATCGATGGCGGATTTCAGGTAGAAAAGATCCAAACGGGATATATGGCTTCCTTTCCAAAATCGTCCTCCTATTGCTGGTGGGGCAACGCATCGTTACGTTAACCACCACTCAACGGAGTATTTTATTTTGGCAAAACAGCCAGAGTGTTCACTGTTCCCACCGTTGAATCAATGATCAGGCTTTTATAGACCTTTCCCATTTGCGATGGAGCTGGGCTCATTTTATTATCCAGCCACCATTCAATAAGTGACAATAAAGAGGTCGCGATGTGATTCGAAAGCATGGCTGTGGTCACTTGATTACCAGATCTTGCCAACGGCAGGCAGGATTTTTGGAAAATGCCAGCAATATTCCGCAATATTTTTTTACGGACACGTGTCACGCTTTGGCTCTTGAACAAAATACGGAAGAGATCGGCTTTTTGCCCGATATATTCAAAGATCAATCTTCCTTCTGTTTCAAGATCAGAAGCGTCTGACTGTTTTGCCAGCGTCTCGATGTGCGTCATCAATTCTCCCAAACCTTCATCCAACACTTCCATCAGCAATTGATCGAGACTCTCATAATGCCTGAAGAATGTGATATAGGCGACTTCTGCCCGTTCCGTGATATCCCGAATGGTAATGGAAGCAAAATCCTTCTCCAACATCAGGGAGATCAAAGCATCCCGCAACAGGCGGCGAGTTCTGCGTACGCGTGGGTCAACATGTACAGGAGAGTTTTTGCGGGGCATAGGAATTAATTCTGTTACAAAATATGTAAATTAATAACTTATGTTATAGCCAAGCCAGATCCATAATTGACTTGGAAACGTGGCTGCATACAATGCAGATAATGTTACACAGTATAACAAAAAGGAGCAGCCATGAAAACAGAAATTGCCAACGAAGGAAAAACTTGCAAGCCAAGGTATATCCCAAACAACGAGAAGCTGACGGTGGAACAACTGCAAGGTGCGTATGATGAACTTGCCGGAGCGTATGAAAAAAGGGTCTGGTTCGACCAATCTATTCTTGGAGTGGCGCGGCAGCGAAAACGTCTGATGTCCAAAGCCCAGGGAAAGGTTTTGGATGTCGCTTGTGGAACAGGATTGAACTTTCCGTTCTTCAATTCCGCAAGTGAGATCACCGCCATTGATCTCAGTGAGCGAATGTTGGACATAGCGCGTCAAAAAGCGGTGAGCCTGAATCTCAAGATACAGACGCAGGTGATGGATGCCGAAAAACTTGACTTTGCCGATGGAAGCTTCGACACTGTGACATCCTCCCTCTCTACCTGTACATTCCCTGATCCCATTCAGGCGCTGCGTGAAATGAAACGCGTCTGCCGCGCTGGAGGCTTGATCCTGCTTCTGGAGCATGGTCATAGCAGTTTGCCCTGGCTCGCCAACCTTCAAGACCGGAACGTACTCTCACACTACCAGCAAAATGCCGGCTGCCGCTGGAATCAGGAACCCTTGAAACTCATCCAGCAGGCAGGTCTGAACATTCTGGAGAGCCGCCGATTCGGATTGGGCATGTTTCACGCAGTGACAGCCACTCCATGAGCAGAGACTCTCTTCTTTGTTATACTTCCAATATGGGCAACAAACTCACACCAAAAGTCATTCTCGAAGGCACACGCCTGACGTTCAAAACGGAAATTGCTTTCGAGCTCAACGAACATCCGCGCGTGGTGGGTCCGCGTAAGTATCGATACCATTCTCCGCTCATCTCCGGGGAATGGTGTTCGTTCACCAATTATCCCTGGGGGCGCGGACCGATCAACTTTGAGCCGCATGAAGAATCACTGGCGATGGAAACCTACACCACCTGGGCGCGGATGTTCGAGTTGCAAAAGTATTACTCATGGATCGTCGACCGCTTCCACATTTCCACACAGGCATACCAGAAACAAACGTACAACAAAGAGTATGACTTCCGCTGGCTGGAGGAACGACTTTTACCGCTAAACTTTCGCGTCGTATTTTGTACACGCTCCCCGGAAAGCTTCGAAGCGGCTCGTGCGGAACGGCTGAAGGTCTCTGGTAATCCATCGCAGTACAATGATCTGTCACCCTTCATCCGCGAACAGGAGTTGATGAGAGAGTTGGTTGCCCGTTCCATGCTGCCGAGTCTGACGTTAGATATATCAGACAACAATATTTCCGCCGCCGTGGAACACGTGGCAGACTGGCTAGAACAGACTGGCGGCTTGTATATGGAGAAGTAGAGGTACACCATGTCATTCGATAAACTCGTAGAAGAAAAGATCAGGCAGGCGCAGGAGCGTGGCGAATTTGATAACCTGCCTGGCAAAGGCAAACCCATTGATCTGAGCGCCTATTTTGAAACGCCGGAAGATGTCCGCCTGGCGCAATCAGTGCTGAAGAATGGTGGGTTCACCTCCCGTGAAGTGGAGTTATTGAATGAAATAGCTGCTTTGAAAGAGACCCTTGCAAAAGGCGTGGAGGATGTCAAAAAGCAAGAGATCCAGAAGCAAATTCAGGAGAAACAGATCGAGTTCAATGTGATGATGGAGCGGATGAAGAGGCTGAGGAAGTAAATAGGTAGATACGGAAACAGGTAGATAAGTAGACAGGTGAGGGAGAGTTCTCGTTTACTGGGTTTTGTAAGAATAATCCGGGGATTCATTCCTGGATGGGCATTCAGGATAGAAAGCGCCGATTTAACGGTACCAAACCGCAATTTAGAAGGAGCCGTGCCTTTTATCCGGCATCCAAATCCTATAATGAAATGTTAACGCCGCCTGCTTTGACAAATCCCCTCCGCCCTGCTATACTCTTTGCTATTGGATTTGACTTTCACGGCGCAGGGTTTCGATACGAGCGGAATAATATAGCTCTACTCAACCCAAGGTGCCGTTTGTTTGAGAACAAGCAATCGCAATTGTGGTACCGGAGCGCCCTCGCGAGCAAGTCAGTGAGGGTCTTTTTATTATATTGACCTTAACCGCCAATTGGCGGATAAATAATATTTTTAATTAAGTGAGGTTTACAACAACTCTATGAGTAAGCAAGGAAAATTGAAGATCATTCCCCTGGGTGGACTTGGGGAAGTTGGCAAGAATATGACTGCCTATGAATACCAGAACCAGATCCTGGTGGTGGACGCAGGCATCATGTTCCCGCATAACGATATGCTCGGGATCGATTACATCATTCCCGATTATCAGTATTTACGCGATAAAGCAGACAAGGTGGTGGGAATTGTCATCACCCACGGACATGAAGACCACATTGGCGCCATTCACCATTTGTTGAGTGATATCCCTGTGCCGGTCTATGCCACGCCCCTGACCCTTGGCTTGATCGAAGGCAAGCTGGTGCGTAACAATGCTGCCGCAAAAGCAGAGTTGGTCAAGGTGGCGGCAGGCAGTTCGATGGAGATCGGTCCGTTCAAAGTGGAATTCTTCCATGTCTGTCACTCCATCCCCGACGCGGTAGGATTGGGAATCACAACCCCTGCCGGTCTCGTCGTTCACATGAGCGACTTCAAATTCGATCAGACCCCGGTCGACGGCTGGCCCACCGATTTCGCCAAGCTGGCGGAATTCTCGCGCCGCGGCGTGGACCTGTTGCTCTCCGATTCGACCAACGCTGAACGCGCCGGTTGGACGCCCTCTGAGGTGGTGATCGGTCCGGCGTTCGATAAGGTCTTTACCGAAGCCAAGGGACGCGTCATCGTGGCAACTTTTGCATCTCTCATCTCGCGCGTGCAGCAAGTGGCAGATGCCACCATCAAGCACGGACGCAAGATGGCGCTGGCGGGTCCCAGCATGGTGGATAACGTTAAGATCGCTCGCAAGCTGGGTTATCTGGATATCCCTGATGAGGTGATCGTGCCCATCGATCAGGCACTGCAAATGCAGGATCATAAAGTGACGATCATGTGCACCGGCTCACAGGGTGAACCATCCTCCATCGTGGGGCGACTCTCTGCTGGTACAAATCGTCAGTTCGATCTGAAAGAAGGCGATACGGTGGTGCTCTCGTCACATCCCATTCCGGGCAATGAAGAGACCATCAGCAAGACCATCAACCGCCTGCTGCGGCGCGGCGCCATTGTGATCTATGATTCGATCGCGCCGATCCATGTTTCAGGCCATGCCTCTCAGGAGGAGCAGAAACTGCTCATCAACCTGGTGCGCCCGAAGCACTTCATCCCGATCCACGGTGAACTGCGCCAATTGAAACGCCATGCCAAACTGGCAATGGATGTGGGAGTGGAAGAAGATTGCATTTGTGTCGTTGAGAACGGTCAGATCGTGGAACTCTCCGGCAGCAGAGTCAAACTCGGTGAGCGCATCCCTGGCGGATACGTCTTCGTGGATGGTGAGTCCATCGGTGAGGTCGATTTCGGCATCATGCGCGAACGCGAGAAATTGGCACGCAATGGCTTGTTCCTGATCGATATCAGCGTGAACAATCTCAACGGACGTCTACTGCACGATCCGGAGATCATTACGCGCGGCTTCCTCTCCCCCGATGATGCGGAAGCGCTTCTGCCCGAAGTCCGCAAACACATCATGGATGTGGTCAACGGCGGCGGCTGGGACAGCGAAAAAGACATCGCCAACGCAGTGCGTTCCTATCTCTATGAAGAGACCAAACGCCGACCAATGGTATTGGTCACATTGAGCAAGGCTTAAATCAAAAAGCGACCCCGGCAGAAAACCGGGGTCGCTTTTATTTATCCAATAGAACGTGGCGCGGATTGATAATCCGCCCACTTGTTAATGGCGGGATGCCATCCCGCCTTACGATATTCTAGCGGGGCGTGATCTTCAGGTCTGATATCGTGCCAGAAACTACATTGGTCTGCCCGGCAAGAACTTTATAGCCGATGAACAACCAGCGCGTACTATTCGTCGAAGAAACGGGAACAGTGTCAATGGTTGTATATTTCTCGAGAATGGGAGAAACAGCGCTCGGGGAGACATCGAACGAAACTAAATAGTCTGCCGAATCTTTTCGAAACTTTCCAGTATTGTAGCGATTATCGCCCGGCATCTTGTGTACAACAAAGGAATTGTTCGTCACCTTGCCCGCAGGAGCACCAATAGCAACGCCACTCGAGTCGATCTTCGGCTCTGCAAAGATACCCATCCATAATTCGCCGCTATCAATGGTGTTCAAATGGAGAGTGAACTCGACCAACGCATCAGAAGGTATCTCCACGAATAGTCCTACTACGCCATCGATGGAAGCTCTATCACTGTAGAAAACTTCAAGCTTCTGACCCCGAACCGAAAACGCTCCTGCAACCGGTTCGGCATAACAATTTCCATTTGGAGCAGTGCTCAACGACTCCGGATATACCCTCCACAACACGCTGATACACTCATTCGCCCAATCTACTCCTGCGGGGAACGGCGTGGCAGTAAACGTGGGCACTGGTGTATCTGTAGCAGGCGCGGGCGTGGAAGTCGGCTCACCGGGTGGAACAGTATCTGTTGGAACAGGTGTATCCACCAGTGAGGGTGTGGCATAGATAATAATTGGTGTCTGCGTTGGCTGACCCTTTTTCTCTGCCAAGCTATCCCGAATGATCGGGACAAATACGGTTAGCAGCACACCGATAAAACCAAGAACACCAACAATTAACTGAATTCTTGAAGCATCATTTTTTTCTGACATAGTTCCTCTGGGAAATTGATCTCTTTGGCTATTATTTCATCCCTGCATAAAACAATGCTTAATTTTACGGTAATTTCCAAACTCTCTAAAATGCGGTTTCATTGCACAAGTTTACATGCGATCTGGCGGTCCACCTTGCCCATCGGGTATTCATCGAGTTCCTTCAACGACACCCACTTCAAATTATCCCCCACTGTGTCGGATGTCAACTCACACCCAAAAACATGGACCGTGACCTTGAAATGGGAATACGCGTGAGCAAAAACTCCCACAGGATCGACCTTCCGCTTCAGCCGAAGCCGGAGGTTGTACGCCGTTTTCAAACTTTTTGCCAACGCCTTGGCGGGGTCACCTTCCACCCGAGCGTTCGGAAATTCCCACATGCCGCCCAGCAATCCCTGCGAAGGGCGCTGCGCTAACAAAACCTTTCCACGCCGAATCACCACCGCCGCTGCATGGACATAGGATGGCGTCTCATTCTTTGGCTTCTTTACCGGGCGGAACTCCTGCACACCAAGTTCACGCGCCTGGCATAACATCATCACCGGGCAGATCAAACAGCGCGGATTTTTCGGCAGGCAGATCAGCGCGCCCAGATCCATCAATGCCTGGTTGAAATCAGCCGCTTCGCCCTTGGGCACATTGTCCCTGGCGATCTGCCACAGTATTCTTTCTCCTTCGAGAGAATCGATGTGTTCACTCACATCGAACAAACGCGCATAGACGCGCTTCAAATTGCCATCCAAAGCGGGCTCATCCATGCCAAAGACAATGGAAGCCAGCGCACCGACCGTGTACTTCCCCACCCCAGGGAGTTTTCCCAACTCATTCAGGTTGCGCGGCAGTTTTCCGTTGTATTTTTCCACAACGATCCTGGCTGCTTTGTGAAAGTTGCGAGCACGACTATAATAACCGAGTTCCCTCCCAGGCGTTGAGCACATCCTGTTCAGAAGCAGATGCTAATGCTTGCACCGTGGGAAATAACTTCATCCATTTTTCGAAATACGGGAGCACTGTTTCCACGCGCGTCTGCTGGAGCATGATCTCAGAGACCCACACGGCATACGGATCGTGGTGTCCACGCCAGGGGAGGGTCCGCCCTTGGGAACGGTACCAGGCTAAGAGCTTGGAAGTGAGCCGTGACATATTAAGGGGAACAAGGCTCCGAGAGCGGCGCGCTCATGAAGATCACGTTCTGATCCGGAAAGGCGATCATCCGCACTTCCAGATGATTTCCCATCACACATCCAAGAACAATGGCATCGGCAGCATGAGGGAACGGTTCAGGGATCTCGCGCGAAGGGAAAACCATTTGGGAAACACTCTGATTGATCAGCAAAAATCCCATGCGTGGATACTCACGCTTTTCATACGCGGGCCACGGGTTCGAGGAGAACAATCCTTTATCACGGGTGAAAAAGCGTGGATAAAGGACACGCCCTGCCTTCAGGAAAGCATTCGATTGAGCGGTGAAGTTGTCGATCTCCAATTCGGTCGGAGAATTCGAGAGCGCCGTGATCTGTTTGCTGAGCGAGATCAGTGATTGATCCACATACCGCGGCGTTGATGCTTTTTCCGCCATCCACGGAATGGCTCCGATCAACGCAAATGCCGCAAAATATACAGGCATGGGAATTGCACGTCTAGAAATACCTGTTTCGCTGGGCAATTCTTCCTTACCGCCAAACAGGCTGCCAACCAGGATCACGATCTCTGCGAAGCCAACCCCAAAATAAAAGTAAGGGACCCAATCGGCTGGGAAGTCATAGCGCCAGCCGGAATAACGGCTGACCGCGTTGCTGAGGGTATACCCGAGATTGTAAGCAAGAGGGACAAGCCCGATCCAACGCCAACGTTTCCATGATGCACCAAAGCCGAGGGCGATCACTGCCAGATAGAAAACGAGCAGGGCAACGTTATACCACTCCAGATTTTCAAGCCACGTGATCCAATATAAATTGACCGGAGCTGTGATGCCGTAGTAGGGTTTGATGAGCGGCAAAGCAAGCATGCCATCTACTTCGGTGGCGAGGAAATGATTTGCCATGAACCCAAACACGAAACCAGGGTCTTTGAGCGTGAACGCGATCAAGACCTGTCCAACACTTTTACCTTCCAGATCAACTTCACTGATATCCAAATTACCGGTGTAGGCATACTGGCTGGCGATCAACTTGTATTGAAAGTTGGCATCCAACGCTACCTGACCTGTACGGAGGTAGTTATGCATCAACCAGGGAAGCAATACCGCTGCTATTCCCAAGGCGATGAATACAAATTGCGGATACAGCGATCGGTTTCGCCAACCAAAGACAAGCAACCCGGCAAGAACGATAAATGGAAACACCAGCATGGATTGTGTCCGCAACAGCAGCATCAAGCCAAACATACCACCCGCGATCAAGGCACTTTTGCGATCACGAATTTCCAGCCAACGGATGGTGAAATAACAGGAAAGCAAAAGCAACAACAACGTTGGCAGATCGGTCAGGAACGACTTCGAATTGGTCACGCGGGTATTCGAGGTGATCCACAGCCCTGTCAATTCGCGGAAGATGAAGAACAAGGCAACGGTCACGCCAGCGATACGGCTGTGGATCTTTTTCCCAAGAAAATAAAACACCACCGGGATCAGCGCCAGCAGAAAGGTCTGTCCCATGATGAGGGTGGGATAATTCTCGCCGAACAGTTTGTGGAGAAGGAAAAGGAAAGAGACGTACAACGGGCGCGTAGGGATCTCGCCAAAATAAGATTGCCCGATCAAGAGGCTTTGCGCTAAGCGGTCATAATACCCCGCATCGGAATACGGAAAGGGTTGAAAGGTTGGCGGATCAATGGTCACGTAAAATCCGTTGGCAAGTACATTCAGCGGAACGCTCAACCAGATCGCGACAGCAATCAGGTAGATCGACACCGGAAGCAGAACATCCAGTGTATTGGATCTCCAGTAGTTGGAAAGTACCAAGACGAAAACTCCGCCCAGCAGAACAAGGGCGAACTGCCAGGCTTGAATGGCTACTCCCGGTTCTCCCCAATAAGCTTTATCAGGTGTAATACCCAGGCGCGTGATCACAATAAAAAGAAATGCAAAAAATAAAATACCAAAAGCAATGAGCGAGAAACGATAGGTCTGTTTATTTTGCTGAAGAACATCCGTGTGCAGCCCATAACGGATATACAACAACAGAAAGACAAATTGAACCATAACGATCAGCAAATACCACAGTAAGGGGCTGAGCCGCTCGTAAATAGGCAGGAGCCGCTCTGGGTTGAGATAACGCAGGAAAAATAGGGTCAGGCTAAAGGTCAGAGAAAGAAGCGCAGCTAGAAAGATAATGCCGGGGCGCGCCAGTTTGTCCAATCCATAGGGAGGGCGAAATCCGAGATAGACCCAAGCCCCGGAAAGCAGCATGAGAAGTCCGATCAATGCCAGGCGAGCGAGAGAAACACTTCCACCTTCAGAGGGAATCAAGAGCAAAGCGATGAGCGCGATCAACCCCTCTGCGCCGCAAATAAAAAAGAACCATGAATGGGATCGTTGCATGTGGAAATAAAAACACGGAGTTTTTATGCTCCGTGCTCTTTCTTAGAATTGAAAGCCGCCCCGTTCTGGGACCACTTTGTATGAGAAGTTTTTGACGTAGCTGAAGAGCCGGTCCTGCAAGATGCTCCAGTCGCCCGAAGACAGGACACGTCGCGCCTGTGATACATCGGTCGCCAGCAAGCCAACCTGAATTTGCGGATAGGAACCATAGATGGTTGCCCAGGCTTCCGCTGGCTGCAAGCCTAGTTTCTGCACGCCAGGAATGAACTCGCCAATAATGAACTCAAAATATTCCTGGTCGCGCTCCCCCGCAATATCCCATGTCATTAAGATTTTTACTGCCATTTTTTCCTTGGGTATTAGACGACTTCAACTCGACTGATATTCCAACACTACGACATGAGTTTCGCTGGGAAGACCGCTGCGCGTCACCTTCAGGGACGGCTGAGTCTCGGCTTTCGAAAGTCCCATCTCTTTGATGAATTTGTTCAGCGAGTTCGAGCGAGATCTTCGCAGCGGGGGTGGAATAATGCATTGGGATCACCAAATTGGGTTCGATCAGGCTGATCACTTCCGCCGCTTTGGCAGCATTCAATCCGCCGCCACCGCCAACCGGCACGAGCGCCACATTGATCGTACCTAATGATTCGATCTCCGACTGTGTAGGAGTATCCTTCAGATCACCGAGGTGTGCAACAGTAATACCATCGTAATCAAAGACGTAAATGGTGTTTCGAGTCGATTTTTCTTTTGATTTTTTCTTGCCGGAGCCGCCATCGGTCTGAACACCAGTGATGAAGACGCCACCGATCTCAAATTCGCCAGCGCCATCGATCGTGTGTGAAGTACCTTTGACCGCATCCGTGTTGTTATGTCCGGGGGCATCGTGGCTGACCGTAACAATATCTGCCTTGAGTTTCAGAGAGTCGTACCCGATCGCTTTGTTGTCAAATGGATCCGTCACCACCGTAGCCATATTGCGTTCCGTGAGACGGAAACAGGAATGTCCGTACCATGTGATTTCCATGTATATGTAGCCTCCGGGTGGGTATTATACCCGTTGTTCGGAGATGAGGTTTTAGAATTATGTTAATGTTATGCTTGATGGAGCCTTATAACTTGCCATTCACCAATCCGTCGATGAACTGCCAACGCTTGGTTTTAGCGTAATCGCCGTTCTCCGGGTAGAAATAGCGGGCATAATCTGCCCAGTTATCCACCTGCCCGAAGAATTTATCCTTTGCACCATTCGGCAGGCAATAGCGTTCCACGCGTCCGTGCGCCTGGGCGGAGAGGTCGTTACCCCGATTCCAGCCTACGTACATAGCCACAAACTCGGCAAAGTCTTCTTTGCGATTGAATGCCCAATTTGAGCCGCTGGGTTTGTCTCCATAGAAGTAGCCGGCAGCGTTGCAGCCAGGAAGACGCCCACGGCGACCGGGTAGCTCCTCCGGCTTCCAACGACCCGAGTCGCGTTTGCCGATTAATCGCTTGAGAAAGGAAAGCGGCAGGCTGGTATATCCGCCTGTATATTCTTCCAAAGAGACCGATAATTGCCAGCCATGATTTGCATCCCAGGTATGCGCCAGTTCATGGACGATGGTCCAGGCAGAAAATGATCCTTTTTCTGAAAGGCTGACACGATGAGAGAGCGCCTCCCCGCCGTGGGATCCGATATTTGCCTTCTTGAATTGCACGCCGCCAATATTCTTGATGAAGTTCGCGTTTCCGCCTATTGCACCGGCAAAGACACTGATACAATTTTGGAGCTTATCCACTTCATCTTTGATCCATTTTCCCGCTTGCCAGGAACCATCGGGCCCCTCGCCCCAATCGGGAAAGATATCGATCTGATATTCTGATTTGAACTCCGATAATTTTTGTGAAACATATTCCAGGTCTGAAATTTCCATAGAAGGCTCCTTCATACCAATAAATTTTGGGAGCAGTCATTCTCGAATCAAACCACCGCTCCCAACCGGGCATCTGCTTCTATCCAAGAATATCTCGGGAGTAATCCACCGTAAAAGCGTTATCCAGATTCATTCCGGTGACGAATGCCTGCCACATCCCAGCGTACTGCCTCATAACCGGAGGAAAGGTCTTCGTTTCGCCAGCAGAGGCATCGATGCCTCCAAAATCTATTTTATCGCCAAAGGGTCGGTTTTCTAATAATTCTAAATGAACCTTACCGCGATGCGATTCAAGGGAAATAAATGGTCTGTCGGCGCTGAATTCAAATGCATATCTCTCTCCCTGGAGCAGGATGTTAAAGGGAGGGTCCACTGTGTACCGTATCCTGTAAGGAGGTTTTGTGCTCATAAACGCACGGTCAATACCAATAGTGATCTGACCTGAGCTATAGAGAAAATCAGGCGCTTGATCTTCTGCCTTGAGAAACAATTTCTTGATCTCATCGATGGATGGCAGCACTAGCGTCGGAACAGGATCAGGCATATCAATCTGCGACGGGTCAAGCTTTTCAACTTGAACCTGAATCGATTTCTCTTGCTTCTTTCCCTGCTTAATCTGGTACTTAATGAACTGCTCGACCTTTGTCTTCGAATTACCCGAGATGAAGACGCGGAATATGTTCAAGCATTCAGGATTATTTGTCTCTGGGACAAGGATCAGTCCGACAGTCTGCCACTTATGCTGGATAACAGGATTATCCGGAAATAGCAGATAAGACTTCCCTTGCGACGTAATAAACCTCATGTCAGCCTCCTTTATGAAAATCTTGTGTTGGCGAATCTACGGTTGTTCTACACAACGGAATCCCAGGAAACGATCCTGGCTATAATCCCAGGTTGCGCTTTCTCTATAGGCAGAAACAACAAAGGGACCCGGTGGAATGTTGGCACCTGCTCCTCGCGTGACAAAAGCAGCGGGAATGGACGGGTCAGAAGTTTTCACCCAACATGCGTCCGGGTCACCACCTTCTGGAGTGCAAGTCCATTCCCATACATTTCCTATGAGGTCAAAAGCTCCCTCTTTTGACACTCCCTTTTGAGAACTACCCACAGTATTTGTCGTCAACGTTCCGGGGTTTGCCTTTTCATAGTTCAAGTTTGCATACAGATTATCGGATGGCGGTACATCACCCCAAGGCCAGGTCAATCCATTTGTGCCGCGGGCAGCTCGCTCCCATTGAAGTTCCGAGGGAAGTTGCCTACCGATCCACGAGCAGAATTCCATTGCCTGTATCACTGTTACTTGAACGACAGGCTTATTGGCATCTGCTTCTTCATTGAACGTACCATTTGGGCGTGTACAAATTCCTGCATCAACACACAAAGAGTAACGTTTATAAGTGACTTCATATATTTCGAGCCGAAAAGCGTCAACTGGTCTTGTTTCTTCTTTCAAAGCATTGTTCGTTTTTGCCAAACGGGCATTCCCAAACAAGGCTGCTCCACCCTCAATGGGAACAGTCTCCCCTAATTCCAATGCCTGCCAGCGATAGATCGCATTTCGTACCGGCACAAAGGAGAAAATACCAATAAAGACCGCCAAAAGACCAGATGCGATGACAGTTAGAATTTTTCGTTGCCGGATTACCAATTGTCTGCTCTTCAGAATAAAGCTTTGCTGCAGAGCTGTGGGTCGTGGGTCTACTCCATGCTTGGATCTGAAATATTTCTCTGTATCCTCTAATTCCTTGCCGTGCAGCAGCAAGCTATTTTCAAACGATTGGCGTTCCCATTTCAAAGCCTTAACCTGCACTTCCCTGTGAATTTGCACCCAATCAAAATCGGTATGGATGGCAACATCGAGCTTTTTCAAAAACTCCTGAAAAGGGTCAGCCTCTCGAAGGAAAACCCAATTCAGTTTTGAAATCTCGGGAGGCGCATCCACTGGGCTGACATCGCGAACAACAACCGGAACCAACCTTTTTCCATTTTTTACAGCATGCCCTACCTCTTCAGCACAGACCCTGGAACTGATCGAATCTGGGCTGGTAAGGAAGAGAAACACATCCGCTTCTTCGATGCCGCGTTTGATCTCCTCCCACCAGTCGGTGCTGGGAGGGATATCTGCCCAATCGATCCAGACATCGGTCTGTTCACCCACCAGGCAGTTGACGAGTTTCTCCGCGGAGTTTTTATCTTTTCGAGAATAGGAAATAAAGAGTTTCGTCACAAACTACCGCGCCTCCGTGAAATCATTGTACAAAAATCAAAAGTCCGAAGTCAATTAGGAATACGGCAATCGCAGGTATTCCCCAAATGGGTAATATCTCTCTAAAGGGCGGTAGATATAATTTACAAGTCTTCTATCGAAAGGAATTTGAATGCGCCGAAACACACTTGTTCCGTATTTGGAAGCAACATTTGTAGTCGTTATTTGGGGAGCATCTTTTATAGCCACCAAGGTTGCCCTGCAGGAAATACAGCCAGTTACCATCGTTTGGATCCGCTTTACGATCGGTGTGCTGATTCTGGGTGCAGCCGTGGCGCTTCGAAAGCAGTTCACGCTTCCAGACAAGAAAGAATGGGGATATTTTGCAGTACTCGGTTTTCTTGGCATCACCTTCCATCAATGGCTTCAATCGAACGGGCTGCAAACATCGGAAGCCAGCACGACCGCCTGGATCGTATCCACCACGCCGGTGTTCATGGCATTGCTGGGATGGCTGATCTTGAGGGAAAGGATCGGGTTAATGACAACGTTGGGTATTGCGTTGGCATTCATAGGTGTGCTGCTGGTCAGTTCCAAAGGAGATATCGCCTCGATTTCTGTAGGAAAATTCGGCGCACCAGGGGATTTTCTCATCATGATCAGCGCTATCAACTGGGCAGTATTTTCCATCCTTTCGCGACGCGGATTGAAAGCCTACCCTGCCAGCTTAATGATGTTTTATTTGATGGCATTGGGTTGGATATTCACCTCGATCTTATTCCTTGCCGGACCTGCACTAGCAAATTCTTCAACACCGTTCATTCACAACTTTCTAGCGGGTCCCGGTTTTGGAGATATTGCCAATCTGACGCCAAAGGGCTGGATGGGGATTTTGTTCCTGGGTGTGTTCTGCTCCGGGCTAGCGTATATCGCCTGGTACGACGCCCTGCAAGCATTGTCAACGGCAGAGACGGGAGTGTTTCTCTATGTCGAGCCGCTGGTCGCAGTGGTGGTAGCTGCCATCGTGTTGAGCGAGAAGATCACAGGGATCTCACTTATTGGAGGGGCGATCATTCTCTTTGGCGTGTGGCTGGTGAACAGGAAGTAAACGGACGGACTCCAACGTCTTGAGACGTTGGAGTCCGTCATTTAACGGTACCAAATTCGGGGGAGTCGGATGCGGAGCGTCCTCCTGATCGGAAGATGTGATAAACGTCCATTCCCAAAAAAGGGAGCGGGAGTATAATCGAATCACTATACTTTCGAGAAATGGAGGAAAGACCCATGGCTAGTGTAACATTCAAAGATGTCTATAAAAGATTTGGTGATGTGACCGCTGTCAACAACCTGAATATCGCTGTTGATGACAAAGAGTTTCTCGTACTCGTCGGTCCATCTGGCTGTGGTAAGACGACTGCTTTGCGTTGTCTCGCCGGGCTGGAGGAAATTTCTGACGGTGAGATTCTGATCGGTGACCGCGTGGTGAACGATGTCGCCCCGAAGGACCGTGACATTGCCATGGTCTTTCAATCCTACGCCCTTTATCCGCACCTTTCGGTGTACGACAACATGGCGTTCGGTCTCAAACTGCGCAAGGTTCCGAAAGATGAGATCAAGCGCCGCGTGAATGAAGCCGCCGATGTGCTTGGCATTCGTGACCTGCTGGATCGCAAGCCGCGCCAACTCTCCGGTGGTCAACGCCAACGTGTAGCAGTGGGACGCGCGATCGTACGCGAACCAAAGGTGTTCCTGTTCGATGAGCCGCTCTCCAACCTGGATGCAAAGCTGCGTGTGGCAATGCGCGCTGAGATCATCAAACTGCACCAGCGTCTCAAGACCACCTTCATCTACGTGACCCATGACCAGATCGAAGCCATGACCATGGCGACCCGTATCGCCGTGATCAACAAGGGCGTTTTACAGCAACTCGATACCCCGCAAAAGTTGTACGATAAGCCGAACAACCTGTTCGTCGCTGGCTTTATCGGCTCACCTGCCATGAACTTCTTCCCTGGCAAACTTCGCAGAGATGGCGGCAAGCTGCTCATCGATACCGGCGACTTCACAGTGGTCATCCCCGAGAAACATGCCAAGACCTATGAAACCCACGTTGGCAAGGATATTATCTTCGGCATCCGCCCAGAGAACATTCATGATGCCGATTTCATTCCGCCTAACATCGATGTGGAAAAGGTAGCTGTCAAGGTGGATGTGACCGAGCTAATGGGTAATGAAATCTTCCTGACCCTGATCAGCGGGAAGAACATATTCGTCGCTCGCGTCGACCCACGCTCGAAGCTGCGCGTTGGTCAACAAGCCACCATGGCATTTGACATGGATTCCATCCATATCTTCGATGCTGCGACTGAGGAAGCGATCCGCTAACTCACGCTCATTGATCGAAATTCAAAAGCAGCACATGTAACAGTGTGCTGCTTTTTGTTTTTTCGTTGACAGCAATAAGTTACGACAATTTGTCAAACCGCTTGATGAATTAACGAATTTATGCTAATATCTATACACCCCACAAAAAAAAAGAAGCATAAAAGGCAACCTTGAGCAAATTCTACTGGCTTCCCGCCGATTACAATGTCAAGAGTTTTAACAAACATGCAGCACTAGATCTCATCCGCTTTTCTGCGAATGGTTTGTCGCGCTCAGAACTCGCAGATCAAATGGGTTTAACACGCGCAGCGGTCAGCTTGATCATCAATGATCTGATCGAAAGCAAGATCGTTCTGGAAGCCGAGAGTCGCTCTGCTCCAAGCGGACGACCACCCGTTGTACTTGAGATCAATCCCAATCAGGGACTTGTGGGAGCAATCGATATGGGGGCGACACACATCAGCATTGCGCTGGCTGATTTTACGGCACGTATCCTCAAAGAAGTTGAATACCCCCTGGACATAAAGGCGGGACCAGAAGTATGTTTGGCACAAGCCAGCAAACACTTAATGCAATTACTTGAAGCGCAGCAGCTGAGCATTGCTGATCTTTCTGCCGTGGGTATCGGAGTTCCCGGTCCCGTTATCACAGAAGCGGGAATGGTATACGCACCACCCATTATGCCCGGATGGGACCGCTATCCCATCCGTGAAACGCTTGAGAAGATGTGGGGATGCCCTGTCACATTGAACAATGATGCCGAGTTGGGTGCCTTGGGAGAATGGGCGTATGGCGCGGGCAGAGGCGAAAAAAATATCGCCTACATTAAAGTAGGAAGCGGTATTGGTGCGGGACTGATCATGAACAAACAGATCTATGGTGGGACCACCGGCGCGGCTGGAGAGATCGGTCATCTCACCATCGATGAAAATGGTCCATTATGTAGTTGTGGTAACCGTGGCTGTCTGGAGGCTTTTGCCGGTGGTGATGCCATCGCAAAACAGGGGCAGGAACTTGTCCGATCTGGAAAAAGGACTTTGCTCTCTGATCTGAAGACGATCAAAGCTCATGATGTTTCAGAGGCTGCCCGGAGAGGCGACCTGCAAGCACAGGAGATCTTGAGGCGTTCAGGAACATTTATTGGAATTGCTATTGCTGGTCTGATCAACCTTTTTAACCCGAGTATTGTGATCATTGGCGGCGGTGTGGCACAGGTCGGCGATATAATTACTGTCCCGATCCGGCAGGCGGTACGGGAACGTGCCATGCGGGCATCTGAACAGAGCGTACGGATCGTCACAGGTATGCTCGGTCGTCGGTCGCTTTTGATCGGTGCTACCATCCAGGCGATCAATGTGGCTATTCACAGTGCAGCAGAGAATAAAAATTCATCTGCCAAAGAACCATTCCTGGAAATCAATCCTATCGAAGAAATCAACCAATCATAAAAAGGAGGTGATGTCATCCATCAATACACAGAAAGACCCGTATCAATCGCCGAAAGCAAGTCAACGTATAAACATTCTTTCAAGGAGAAGAAGTAATGAAAACCAAAGTTAGTTTGCTGTTCAGCCTGTTGCTGATCACAGCATTTGTGCTCTCCGCCTGCGGTACTCCTGCCACTGCTACTCCGGTTGCAACGGAAGCCCCCGCTACAGAAGCACCCACGGAAGCTGCTACCGAAGCCCCCACCTCCGCCCCTGCAGAACCGGCTGGCAAGCTCACCATCTGGGCTGACGATACCCGCGCCCCGATCCTGCAAGATCTCGCCGACGAAGTGCTCGCTGCCTACAACCTCGAACTCGTCGTTGAACTGAAATCCTCCATCCGTGACGACTTCCAGGTTGCCGCTCCTCTCGGAGAAGGTCCTGACATCATCGTGATCGCTCACGATCAGGCTGGTACACTTGTCTCTAACGGTTTGCTCGCTGAAGTGGACCTCGGCGATAAGAAGGCTGATTTCGCCCCCTCCGCTCTGCAAGCATGCACCTTTGATGGCAAACTCTACTGCCTGCCCTATGCCACGGAAAACCTTGGCTTCTTCTACAATACCGACCTTGTCAAGACTCCTCCCACCACCTGGGATGAAGTTGTGAGCATGGGCGAAGCTCTCAAGGCGGAAGGCAAAGTCGATTACATCATGGCAGTGACCGGTACAACCTATGATGTGTACCCCCTCTTCACTTCTATGGGCGGCTACATTTTTGGCAAGAAAGACAATGGCGACTGGAATCCGGATGATCTCGGTGTCGATAGCGAAGGCATGATCGCCGGCGTCAAGTGGCTCGCCGACGGCGTTGCCAAGGGCGATCTCCCCGCTGACTGGGACTGGGCGAACAACCACGCTCTGTTCGAGACCGGCAAGGCTCCGTTCATTATGGCTGGTCCGTGGGCGTTGGACCGCATCCGCGAATCAAAGGTTCCGTACGCAATCACGAACTTCCCCAGCGGTGGTTATCCCTTCGCCGGAACCCAGGGCTTCTTCATCAATGCCCAGAGTGAGAACGTTCTATTAGCTCAGGCTTTCCTGAATGAGTTCGTTGCCACCGAAGACACCATGCTCAAGCTGTACGAAGTCGGCAAGCGCCCGCCTGCCTACCTGCCCGCTTTGGCAAAGGTTGACGATCCTGACCTGAAGGCTTTGGCTGCTGCTGGCGAAAACGCCAACATGATGCCCGCCATCCCCGCCATGGGCTCCGTTTGGGGTGCCTGGAACGACGCTGTCGTGTTGGCTCGCGATGGAAAACAGGATGCAGAAACGGCTATGAAAGATGCGGGCACCAAGATCCGCGCTTTGATCGCCAATCCGCTGACCGGCATGATCAACGTGCCCGGTTCCTACCAGGCTCAAGCTGGCTGCCCCGGTGATTGGCAGCCTGAATGCGATGTCACCAAGATGACCCTTGGTGATGATGGCAAGTATCACAGTGGACCTTTCAACATCAAGGCTGGCGACTACGAGTTCAAGGTTGCGCTGGATGGTGCCTGGACCACAAACTACGGTTCCGATGGCAAGCAGGATGGACCTAACTACAAGGTCACCCTCACCGCCGATGGCACCATTGAATTTGTGTACGATCCCGCAACCAAATTGGTTGAAGCGACCGTCAAGTAGTCTTGTAAGTTAGTTGAAGGCTGAGAAACAAGTTGTTTCTCAGCCTTCATAGCAATTATTCATTTTTATCTGACTGACGGATCTTCACACCGAAAGGAGAAGTACGGCATGAACTCCATCCACAGAGCAAAGCCGAAGAGTTCGAGTTCTTTCGAAGAATCGCCGCTTTCCAAATTGGTTCGAATCATTTTGTTGATCTTATTCGATGGCGGGGCAATATGGTTCATCCGCAACGCCTTCACGAATGGTTTCGATCAACTGGTGATCATTATTGCCGCGATCACTGTGATGCTTAACTTGATCTTTTTGATCCCGAAAGCCTATCCGCTGCGCTGGATGGCGATCGGCTTAAGCTTCCTGATCCTTTTCACAATCTACCCTATTCTCTTTACCATTTACGTTGCCTTCACCAACTACGGAGATGGACATCTACTGACACAGGAGCAAGCCATCCCGCTGATCGAAAAAGCGACATTCCTGCCTGAGACGGGCAAATCCTATTCATGGACAGCCTATAAATCAGATGCAGGAGACTATGCACTCTGGCTGATCAATCCTGATGACGAAACCTTCCTTGCCAAACCAGGAGAGGAGATCACACCAGCCAAGCCGGGTGACCCTGGCATCGGCGAAGCAGACAGTAAAGGCATCCCAAATACCATCGAGGGATATAAACGCCTGAATGGTTTGCTTGCCGCCACCAATAAAGAGTTGCCGAATATCAAATTTGGATTGGAAGGCAGCCAGACGGTTCAAGTCCGCTCCCCTAGTGAAGCAGCGGAGCTACAGTCTCTTTATAAATACGATGCCGAAACGAACACCTTCACCGATCAGTCCAATGGAGAGGTGTACTACGATAGCTACGGCACGTACACATCCAGAACCGGAAAGACCATCAAACCTGGATATCGCGCTGTCGTGGGATTCAAGAACTTCAAAGACTTCGCCACCAGCCCGGCGCTGCGCGGACCACTCGTCCAGATCCTGACCTGGAACTTCATCTTCCCTACGGTCAGTGTGTTATCGACATTCGCGCTCGGACTTGCCATCGCGATCATGTTCAATGACAAGGATTTTCCACTCAAGAAATTGATTCGTTCGCTGCTGCTGATTCCCTATACCATCCCCGGCTTGATCAGCATCATCATGTGGCGCGGTATGTTGAACTCGGAATTCGGCGTGATCAATCACTGGCTGAAAGCGTTATTTGGTGTGGCTCCGCACTGGACCACGGAAGCATTCTGGGCAAAGTTCGCCATTTTGCTTGTGAACCTATGGCTGGGATATCCTTACTTCATGTTGGTCACCAGCGGTGCGCTGCAATCCATCCCATCCGAAATATACGAAGCGGCGATGATCGATGGCGCGACAAGCTGGCAACGCTTCCGGCGGATCACCCTGCCGCTGCTGCTCGTTGCGGTGGGGCCTCTGCTCATTGCATCTTTCGTCTATAACTTCAATAACTTCAACCTGATCTATCTGTTCATCGCCGGTGGTCCTCCGATCGCTGGCGCGGCTACGCAGGCAGGTTCTACAGATATCTTGATCAGTTACGTCTACAAGCTTGCCTTCGAAAGCGGCGGGCGCGGCGTTCAGTATGGTTTGGCATCCGCCATTTCTATCATCGTGTTCTTTATTGTAGGCTCGATCACCCTATTCCAATACCGATTCACCAACATGTGGGAGGAGGTTAGCGAAAATGCCTAGCATAACCAACACCTATAAGGAATTAAGCACATCCCAAAAGTTTCAGCGGCGGTTCAGCGTAACGGTCAGGCTCCTTGTGGCACTGCTGTTGATCTTCTTCTCGATCTTTCCTGTGTTATGGATCATTTCAGCGTCTTTTAGTGGCACGCAATCTCTTTCCACGCAAACACTCATCCCTGCCCATCCGAGTCTGTCAAATTATCAACGATTGTTCGGTCTGGACCCGAACTACAAGTTTGGCGATCTGGTCTTCCAGAAATGGATCTTCAATTCCGTGAAAATCGCCAGCATCTCAACCATTTTGAGTCTTGGCATTACCACCATGGCAGCGTATGCCTTCTCGCGCATGCGCTTCAAAGGACGCGTTGCCATGCTCAAAGCCATCCTGCTGATCCAGGTCTTTCCCAATCTATTGGCACTGGTTGCCATCTATGTGTTGATCTTCCAGTTCGGTGAACTCATCCCGGTGATCGGGTTGAACACGCATGCCGGCTTGATCATGGTCTATTTGGGTGGCTCGATGGGAATGAACATCTGGCTCATGAAAGGCTATCTGGATACGATTCCGCGTGACATCGACGAATCAGGCATGGTGGACGGGGCATCTCACTTCCAGATCTTCTGGAATTTGATCCTCCCGCTTCTCCGCCCCATTCTGGTTGTCATCGGTATATTGTCCTTTATCGGCACCTACGGCGACTTTATTCTCGCCCGCATTCTTTTGACAGACGTGAACAAATACACCCTGATGGTAGGGTTGCAGATCTTCACCGCTGGTCAGTTCGATCAAAAATGGGGTGTCTTTGCGGCGGGCGCGTTACTGGGCGCTCTCCCGATCATGACCATTTATTTGATCCTTCAGGACCAGATCGTAGGCGGTCTAACAGTAGGAGCCGTCAAAGGATAAGATGCAAAGTCCGCTCATTATCCTTCAGGCAAATATATTCGGAATAGCCCTGTTATTTGAACAGGGCTATTTCCACTTTGCAGCGGGTTGTCCCTTGGATTACTGCCAATAAACCGTATTTTGAAATGCAATCATCGTTAATACAATAATGAAAACCTTCTCCAAATTATTCTCTGCCCTTCTTCTCCTTTCCTTCCTTGCCAGTTGTGTAAGCGCCCCTTCCACTTCATCTCCCACACAAACACCTGAGCCACCCATCCCTACCATTTCTCCGTATGCAAGCACGGAAGGATTCCGCTGGTGGAACGACACGGTCTTCTACGAGATCTTCGTGCGTTCCTTCCGCGACAGTGATGGCAACGGCATCGGCGATTTCAACGGCATCACCGAACGGTTGGATTATCTTGAGACAATGGGGATTCGCGGCATCTGGCTCATGCCCATTAATCCATCGCCTTCCTATCACGGCTATGACGTGACTGATTATTATGCGGTCAACCCCGATTACGGCACGATGGACGATTTCAAGCATCTGCTTGAAGAAGCACATAAGCGTAATATCAAAGTCATTATTGACTTTGTCATGAACCACACATCCAGCAAGCATCCGTGGTTCCAGTCTGCGCTGACGCCGGGAAGCGAATATCACGATTGGTACAAGTGGAGCGAAACGGACCCGGCACACTCGGTCCATGGGGTGCAAAAGCCTGGTATCAAGCCAGCAATGGACTGTACTACTACGCCATCTTCTGGGATCAAATGCCCGATCTCAATTATGACAATCCCGCCGTGCGCAAAGAGATGAAAAAGGTCACAAACTTTTGGCTGACAGATGTGGGCATCGACGGCTTCCGGCTGGACGCGGTCCGCTATTTAGTGGAAGATACCCAGGCAGCAGATTCCGATGCCAATCACGGCTTCCTTACCGAATGGGGCGAGTATTACCGCAGCCTCAATCCACAGGCATTCACGGTCGGCGAAGCATGGACCGATAATGCAAACGTCAAGGAATATACGGACACGAACACCGAGTTGGACTCTGCCTTCAACTTCGATCTATCGGCTGCCATGCTGAAATTGAACGAAGGCAACACGACCAGTGTACGCTTTATCCTTCAGACCACCATCCGCGATTTCCCAGAGCAAGATAACGCCAACTTCATCACAAACCACGATATAAATCGTGTGATGAGCCAGCTAACAACAGATAAGGAACAAAAAGCGAAGATCGCAGCGGGCATTTTGTTGACTGCACCGGGCATCCCCTTCATCTACTACGGCGAAGAGATCGGCATGAGCGGAAGCAAGCCCGATGAACTGATCCGCACGCCCATGCAGTGGAACGCCGCGGACGGAGCAGGCTTTACCGAAGGAACACCCTGGGAACCGATCAACGCCGATTACAAGGATGTGAATGTTGCCGTTCAAACGGATAATGTTAATTCGCTGTTGGAGTTCTATCACACGCTGATCCAACTGCGAAACAATCATTCCGCTCTGCGTATCGGCAAAACCTATGTCGCCGATTCGAATTCCAACAAGATCATTTCGTATCTACGCGCCAGTCAGGATGAAACGGTTCTGGTTGTGATCAACATTGATGATGAGCCGGTCACTGCTTATGACCTTGACCTTTCGCTGGGACCGCTCTCCGGTCAATATAACGGAACATCCCTGCTATCTCCCACAACAACGATCGATCCATTGACCGCCAACGCTAAAGGCGGTTTCGATGCCTACAATCCGCTGAACGAACTACCACCCTACAGCGTGACGATCATTCAACTGACGAAATAACTCTCATCCATCGCTCTCTTCGGGGCTAAGCCCCGAAGAGAGCGGATGCATAGGAACTCATGGACGATTTTATTTTTGGCACGCTCTCTACAAACGAACAACGTATTGCTCATCTCCAGCAGATCCTTGGCGGAGTCACCCACGCCCAAAAGCGGACTCCGCGCGATCCGCTGCCGGGTCAAGCCATTGGCATTGAACTGACCGTTGGTCCGACATTCGCGCAGAGTCAGGGCTGGGTGTACTGGACGAACGATGGCAGCGACCCCGAAGGTAAGAGCGGTATAGCTACGAACGGATACGTCACGCCGCTCAAGGCAATCGGCTCCGAGTGGAATACTTTCTTGTGGGGTTACGTGCGCAAGTTCTACGGCGAGATCCCCGCACAGGAAATAGGAACGCTGGTGCGTTATCGTGTGTCGGCGAGCGGAACGGATGAGGTCTTCGCCGACAACGGTGCCTATTACGCCTTCTATGTCGATAACGATCCCGCTCCCGAATGGACGAAGGATGCCGTTATCTACCAGATCTTTGCTGACCGCTTCTTCAACACCAACAGCGATTTCCCAAAGACCGAGAATAAGCCTTCGCTCAAATGCAACGGCACACTGCGCGGCATGACCGCGAAACTCGATTACATTGCAGAACTGGGCGCGAATGTTCTTTGGTTCACGCCGGTCTTTTCCAGCCCTAGCTATCATGGCTATGATGCCACCAGCTTCTTCGATATCAATCCACGCTTGGGCACGAAAGAGGATTTCAAGGAATTGATCGATCAGGCACATACACGCGGCATCCGCGTCCTAATGGATTTCGTGCCCAATCACTGGTCGAACCAGCATCCTAACTTTCTCGAAGCTACGCGCGACCCGAACAGTCCCTTTGTAAAGTGGTACACCTTTGAGCAGTGGCCCGAAAAATATAAAACCTTCTTCGGTGTGAAAACTCTGCCACAGATCAACCTGCGTTATGCGCCTGCACGCGAGCACGTTCTCGAAGCCGCCAACTACTGGCTGGATTTCGGTGTAGACGGCTATCGCGTGGACTACTGCATCGGTCCGACCCCAGACTTTTACGCGGACTTCCGACGGGTCACCCGCACGACCAAGCCTAATTCGTGGACCTTCGGCGAAGCTGTCGACCCGCCAAATTCCCAACTCACCTTCGAAGGCGGCATGGACGGCGCACTCGACTTCGTATTGCTCGAAGCCTTGCGCAAAACCTTCGCTTTCGGCAAATGGAGTGCACGTCAATTTGCGGATTTCCTTGACCGGCACGAAGCCTACTTCCCTGCCACGTTCTCACGCCCATCCTTCCTCGACAATCACGACATGAACCGCTTCTTATGGGTGGCAAAGAACGACATCACCAAGCTCAAATTGGCGGCGATGTGCCAGTTCACACTAGTCGGTGCGCCAGTCATTTACTACGGCACCGAAGTGGGACTCTCTCAGCCACGCGATGTGATGCAGAACGGACGCGCCATCCACGAGGAGACGCGCATGCCTATGTTGTGGGGAAACGATCAGAACAAGGAGCTGTTCGAGTTCTATCGCGCGCTGATCCGCATTCGTAAGAACGAGGCAGCGTTGAGGTGTGGAACGCGAGAAAATATTTTTGCAACAGACACTGTTCTTGCCTACCGCAGAATCGATGGAAAGAATAGTATCGTATGTGTGATGAACATATCGGACCATGCATCAGAAGTAGAGTTGGAGTTAACGGAATCAACTCCGTTGCTGAGCACAGGCTCCGATTGCCGGATTCAGGCGTCGGGTAGTAAGAAGCGGATCTTCCTTCCGCCGCATAGTGGGATGATACTTAAATGAACGAAATGGGGACGCTCCAACACTTCGAGAATTTCCCATCCAGGTTTGTAACGCCGCGTCACATCGATGTATGGTGTCCACCGGGATATTCAGGAAGTGCGGAGGCGTATCCTGTCATTTATATGCAAGATGGACAAAATGTATTTGTAAATCTCTATTCGATCAGCGGTGAAAGCTGGGGAATGGATGAAGCGATCGTGCGCCTGATGACCGAAGAGCAGATACATGGCGCCATTGTCGTTGGCATTTGGAGCACCGAACTACGTTGGCGCGAGTATATGCCACAGAAGCCATATTATGCGCTGGCAATGAAGCGACATCATGAAGCGTTCATCGCGCGGGCAGGCGGCGACCCGATCTCCGATGCGTATCTCACCTTTTTGATCGAAGAAGTCAAACCATTTGTCGATACAAAATTTCGCACGCGCGCAGATAGACAAAACACATTTGTGATGGGTTCAAGCATGGGCGGTTTGATCTCTCTGTATGCCATCAGTCAATACCCCGATATCTTCCATGGCGCGGCGTGTCTTTCCACCAACTGGCCCGCAGGCGAACACGAGCTGGTCAATGAAATGGCAAAAGGTTTGCCCGCGCCCACTTCGCACAAACTATATTTCGACTACGGCACTGAAGGTCTCGAACTCTCTCTACGAGCCCTACCAAAAACAAATGGACCAGCACCTGCGAGATACTGGATACGCAGAAAATGAGAATTGGGTCACGCGCAAATTCGAAGGCGCAGCGCACAATGAAACCGCCTGGCGTGAACGCGTGGAAATTCCATTATCATTTATGCTCGAAGATATGAACTAAAGTAGAATACTGTCCGCAAAACAAAGACCGCTTTCTTGTTATCGTAGGACGAATTTTGTCCTTTTATATCAAACGTTGAGGTTTCACTATGGCAATACCGAATTGGGTACAGGACGCAATTTTTTATCAGATCTTCCCAGACCGCTTCGCACGCAGCAGCCGCATGCCGGACCTTGGATTCGAAACGTGGGATTCTCCTCCCACTGCTCACGGATTGAAAGGCGGTGATCTCTACGGCATCACCGAAAAGCTGGATTATTTATCGGACCTGGGAATCACGGCTCTTTATCTTAACCCGGTGTTTGCTTCCGCTTCAAATCACCGCTACCACACCTACGATTACTACAATGTAGACCCGTTCCTGGGCGGTAATGAGGCTCTCCGCACCTTGCTCGACGAGGCGCACAAGCGCGATATCCGCGTAGTATTGGATGGCGTCTTCAACCACGCTTCACGCGGCTTCTGGCAGTTCCACCACGTGCTCGAGAATGGGATCAAATCCCCGTATAGGGATTGGTTCTATTTCGATGAAGAGCGCCTGCAGGGACGACGTCGCTGGGGCGCCTACCCCGGAACGACCGAACTGCATGCCGCGCAAAATGGAGAGGATAGCATCAAAGCATTCGGCTATCGCGGCTGGTGGCATAACCCTGCCCTGCCCAAGTTCAACATTGAAACTCCCGCTGTACGCAAGTACATTTTCGATGTAGCCAAACACTGGATCGAATTCGGTATCGATGGTTGGCGGCTGGATGTTCCCACCGAGATCGATGACGACTCCTTCTGGCAGGAGTTCCGCTATCGGGTCCGCAAAGCAAATTCGGATGCATACATCGTGGCAGAGATCTGGCACGAAGCGCATCGTTGGCTGCAAGGCGATCAATTTGACGCCCAGATGAATTATGAAGTGACCAAACCCATGCTGGCGTTCTTTGGCGGTAAATATCTCGATCAAAGAGTGCTGCGCCAGCAATCGAACTATCACAGCGTTTACGAGATCGATGCGCACGAGTTCGCCAACCGTATCGACCATAATTTGGGTTTGTATAAAAAAGAGGTCACATACGCGCAAATGAACCTGCTGGACAGCCACGATACGCCGCGTTTCCTCTCCTGTGTCAGTGGGAATAAAGAGTCGCTCAAACTGGCAACGCTCTTCCTGCTCACCTATCCCGGCGCACCGTGCATTTACTACGGCAACGAGATCGGCATGGACGGCGAGCATGACCCCGATTGCCGCAAGTCCTTCCCGTGGAATGAAAGCACATGGGACAAAGACCTGCTCACCTATACCACGGAAGTGGTCGAGCTGCGCAAAAAGAATGCAGCTTTACGCCGTGGCGACTACCGCCGTCTCTGGTCAGCAAATGGAGTGTATGCATTCTCGCGTACTTACGAAGGCAAAACCTGCGTGATAGCGATGAATGTCTCTGGGACAGCGCAGCCGGTGCATCTTACCTATGAGGGAAGTAAGACTCCCAAGCCACTGTTCGGCAACGCAACCGAGATCGCTCTCAAAGATCGCCTGTATCTGACGGTCCCAGCGCGAAGTGGCGTGATCTTGAAGTAAAACGACCTGCTTGAGTGACAACTTCTGCCCGAAGAAGTTGTCACTTTATTTTTTAATTGGACAACGGCGGGTACAATAGCCATATTATCTATAAAGTACTTCAAAGCAACCTAAGAGAAGTCAGCTATGGACAATTCTCCCGTTTCAAATCCATTTGACGCAGATGACAAAGCAAACAGCCGAACGATCCTACTGGTATCCATAGCGCTCCTTGGTCTATGTTGCTGCGTTGCAGCCGTAGGAGCCTTCTTCTGGTTCAAGCCTGATCCCCAGGCATTGATCGCTCAATATTTTCCATCCTCCACAGCGACCGCATCCGCTACCCCATCACAGACGCCAACACCCATAGCCACGGCGACCACCACATCTACACCGACACCCAATCTCACCGCCACAGCAGAGATCTTGCAAGCGACCGATACAGCAGCCGCCGTTCAAGGCACTGCCACGCAAGTTGCTGATACCTGGCGCGTCGTGATGACAGATCCCTTTGATTCGAACAAAAACAAATGGACGAACGAAGCCTCCGATGATGAGTTCGCCAACGTCAACTATCAGGTGGTGGATGGCGTGTACCGCTGGGATGTCACCACCCACAAATCCTTTATCGGCTGGGTGCGAGCAGGCAAAAAGACCTACAGCGATTTTTCTGTCAGTGTGGATGCCAGGCAAGTCTCTGGTCCGGATAATGCCGATTTTGGCGTTGTTTTCCGCGAAGATGAGGATGGGAACTTTTATTACTTTGGCATCAACAACCAGGGGCAATATGCGCTATATGAATATGCGGGTGAGTGGAACACGCTGATCGATTGGACAGATAGTGACTTAATCAACGCTGGCGAGACCAATCGCATTACCGTGATCGCTCAGGGCACAGAGTTCACCTTCTTCATCAATGATCAATATCTCACTTCCATCATAGATGAGCATATTTCGAAAGGCTCCATCGCTCTGTCCATCGAAATGGCTCAGGAAAATGATGAGGGAGTTTTTGAATTCGATAACTTTGAATTGCGCACGCCATGATCACATGTAGGATGAAATTAATTTCGTCCTACGCCCATACAGATTTAACCAACTCAGGCAAAATCTCCCCCGATTTGCCGTGAAAGACGAAATCCGCTTTAGAGGTGAGCGGTGTCGGTTCGGCATTGATCTCCACCACGACTGCACCGCGATTATGCGCGGCGAACGCCAATGATGCCGCCGGTTGGACGACGCCCGACGTGCCAACGGAAAAGAAGACATCGCAACTGCGCGCCGCTTCCACCGCCGCCTCAAGCTGGTCCCGTGGTAAAGCCTCTCCAAACCAGACGACATCCGGGCGGAGCAAACCACCACAGACAGCACAGCGCGGAACTTCCTCCGTGTCATCGCCCCACATCTCTGTGAAGGTATAACAATCCGCGCAACGGACGCGTTGAATATTGCCGTGCAGTTCCAACACGTTCTGACTGCCTGCCATGCGGTGCAGACCATCTACATTTTGGGTGATGAGGGTAAAGCCCGGTGAATGTTTTTCCATTTCCATCAAAGCGTAGTGACCGGGATTGGGGCGCACCGCTTTGATAGCTTCGCGCCGCCAGGCATACCAATCCCAGATCAGTTTGGGGTCACGCGCAAAGGCTTTGGGGGAGGCTAGCTCTTCGTGGCTTATATTGTGCCCATAGACCAGTCTGCGCGTCGCGAAAGGTACGGAGTCCGCTTTCCTGGGAGACTCCGGCTCCGGTGAGGGCGACCAGTTTCGAGGTCCGCTGGAGAAGCGTGATCAGGTCAGCAGGAAAGTTCACGGAATCGGTACACAGCGCGTCAGAGAAACATTCCGATCGTACACTTGGGTTCGTCCAATGACCAGTTTCTCTTCATTGAGTGCCACTACTTGATATTCCACCCAGGCGTCTTTGAAACGATAGTATTTGCTTATGTTCTTGGGGGTCACTGTATACGTGAAGGAGCCATTATCTGCTTTGGACATGATAGCGCCGCCGCCCCAATCGGTGATATTCAAGGTATTCTTCTTCTCGCGCAAACGCATGAACAGCAACACTTGTTTGGTATTGAGCAGATCCGTGACAAATGCAGCGAACTTGACCGAACGCGGCATGCATGGACCGGCATTCCAATATAGCAAATTGTTCGAGATCAATACCGCTTGAAAGCCATACGCCCTCGGCGTAAACACTCCGGTGGTATTGGAGGGAGGCTCAAAGGTCGGGAAGGGAGTCGGCACATCCGTCGGCTTGGATGGATCGAGCGTCGGTTCGGCAGTTGCACCTTCGAGAGTCGGTATCAGAGACGTTGGGGTAAACGTGGCTGTGGCAAAAAGATCCTGTGTAGGGATTTTGGTCACGGTCGGCGCGGGTGTAAGGGTATCGGCAGGAGGCGGAGCCGTGGGCGTGACAGGGAGTTGCAGTAACGGAGCCAGGCTGGAACATCCACTGGTCAACAAGGCTGTGAGAACAAGGATGAGAAGGAGCTTTTTCATAGAGAAACCTTTGCGCGATCAGGGATTGAGAACTTTGCAATGTGTGAGTGAAACTTCATTACGAGAAACCACGGAGCGTCCGATCGCATGACGAGATTTATTCAAACCAACGAATTGGAATTGAAGCCACGCATCTTCAAAGGTTCGGTAGCGGGCGATCTGATCCAGGTTGATGGTGTAGAAATAGACGCCCTGATCATTGTCACTTAATATCACTCCAGCTCCCCAATCGGTGGCGTACGAACTATATTTATCCTGCAATTTGATGAACAACAGCACCCACTTCAACTTGGGCGATGGGACGGTCTGCACCACAAATTTGATCGAACGTGCCCCCTCACAGGTACTTCCCCACACAAGCTGGCTGGTGCTGCGTTGTACAGAAACAAAATAATTCGGCGACGGGGTGAACAGGCTGGGATCAAGAGGTTCCAGCGTAATGGTCGGAAGGTTCGTTGGCGTATTGGTAGCGGTTGCCGTAAAAGGGACCAGAGGCGTATTGGTCAGCGGCGTGGTGGTTGGCAGTTCGGTGTTGATCACGAACAGATCGGGGGTATTCGAGGCTGGCAAGCCAAACGGTGTGGCGGTAGGTTGCGGAGTAAAAACGGGAGCAGCCGTAGGCGTTGTAAGAAATGAGAGGTCCGGCAACGAGGAACACCCTGCAAGAAGCAATATCGAAACGATGATTACCGACCTTTTCATGATCATTGCATAATCTCCAATTTGTCGTGCGCAGTCTAGGGCTCCCATTGGGGCTGCCAATCCGGTTCAGGGTTATCTGTTATCTGGCGGACGTCGGTTCCATCAGGTCGCATGATAAATATATCAGCCTGACCGTTATTTCGCAAAGAGTTAAAGGCGATCCACTGACCATCGGGGGAGAAGGAGGAAGCTGCGTTATTCCCTCCATTGGTAAGTTGAGCGGCAGTTTCCTGCTGCACATTGATCAGGAAGATATTCCTATCACCCTGCGCCCCGGCGTAGATAAGCAGATACTTCCCGTCCGGTGACCAATCGAGACTGCCCCCGATTCCCGGCAAGCCGTACGTTAATTGCCGTACATTGGACGCATCTGCCCCCATGAGGAAAACCTGGTAGTCTTCCGGCCCATTGACCGCCATGACAAAGGCGATGGTTTTGCCATCCGGCGACCAATCGGCTGCCACGATCGTGTTCGGACCAGGATAAAGGATATTGGCATTTTCACCCGTACTATCCACGGTCCACAGGGAGGTTGGTCCCTCACCCGCCCGATTAGCGAACAGGATCTTTGAACCATCCGGAGAAAATGTGGGCGAAACAACGTTTCCCACCTGCTTCGTCAGGCGCGACAATTTCGAACCTTCAAAGATGAAGAGGAACAGGTCGAACACTCCGCCATCCTGATTGGAGGCGTAGACGATGGAACCGCCCTTGGGCGAATAGACCGGATAATAATTGTTGGCTTCCAGCGAGGTAAGCTGTTGATACCCTGTTCCATCGGCATTGACCAGGCAAAGCTGGTTGTAGTCACCGCGTGTACAGGTGAAAATGATGCGCCCAATGTGTTCCCTTGTCGGTGAGGGAGCCGGTGTGAGCGTAGCGGGCAGAGTCGGCAGTTCCCTAGTCGATGAACCGAGCACCGTAAAATTGATTGGGCTGGCAGGGATCATCACACACAGTCCCACTACTACAATGACCAGGATCCATCCGATGGGCAGACGAAAGCGCGCCGTACTTTGGCGGCGGGAAAAGATACGTCGCTTGGATAAGGACATGGCTAAATTGTACATCGTTTCACGGAACGGCGTAATTCAATCTGCGATAGCCGCCTGTGCCAGTGGCTGTACCCAATCGAAGATCTTTAGCCACCTGACCGTTTCATTTTCCGTTTCCAGGGGACGAATTTCTCCCAGTTCGGCGATCAGGCGGTAATAGCGCTGCGCCTGGACCATTCCGCCCAACTGCTTATAAGCATGAGCAGTGCTCATATATAAGCTCGGGTAGAAATCCCGCACCTTTTCCTGATCGGTGGTATATGCCAGTTCCAATGCCCTGAGGTTCCATCGCAGTGTTTCCTCAGGAATATCTTGAGAACGAGCAACGTAATGGGCTGCAATACACGCCTCATATTCATTGGTACAGGAATCCCAAGCTCGTCGATAATGGATACGAGCATCGTCTGATCGATCTTCGAGCTCAGCCCATATGCCTTCGATACAGTGTTTAATGACCGGATTGGTTATGTCCATAATATGGTATTTATGACAACAAATGAGTTCATTTTCCCCACCACAAACCTGGTCTGTACACCGACAAACCCTATAATGACGGTGTAACAGAATATTTCGCTTTCAAATAAACACAACGGTGTGGATATTGGGAATTGCCTCTGAAAGAGGCGGTTCTCATTTTAACATTGAAAACGGTTTTGGGAAGGAGTTCAAGATGAGATTATTGTAAGAACTAAAATCTTTGAAAGCAAAATCTCGTAAAAGACAAATCTACGTTCTGCATAGACCCGTGACTACGACTCTATTACGGTCTTCTCGTCGGTTTTGGGCGTGTTGTCGGTCGGGGTTTTTTCGTAGCAGGTGGGATCGATGTTGCTGTCGGAGGAACCGGGGTAGGAGAATTCGAAACAAGCGTAACTGTTGAAGTAGGTGTGACGACCGTGCTCGTCACTGCAAGGGATGGAGTCGCCGGGGAGGTCACAGACCTGGGAATACCAGATGTCGCTGTGAAAGGCGGCGCGATGGATGTAGGCATCTGAGGATTTAGCGTCATCGTGGGCACCGGCATGGATAGGCTGGCTTCCAACGTGGAGATGCGATCCTGCGGATCTCCTGTACCTTGAAGATCATAGATGAGCTGCTCAAAAATATTCTCATTGACGGGCTGCACGCGGAGTGCATTCGAATCGCGGCTGTAATCTGCCTGTGAACTGGCACGGATCGATATGGGCAAGCGAGCCTGTCTATCCTTTTCTGCATCAGAAACACTGAGATCCAGGATCTGGAAGAAGAACGCCCCTATCAGGAGCAGCCAGAAGAGTAGAAGAAGAAAACCGCCTCGCTTCCTATCGCTCATTGTCTGCATTTCATTCTTCTCCAGCTCGCAAGATCTGTTGAAGTTGTAAGAAGGCGCTCACTACCTTTGGATCAAAATGCTTTCCGCTTTGTTCTATCAAATACCCCATCACCTGCTTGTACGGTATCGCCTTTCGATATGGACGATCATTGATCAGTGCATCATAAACATCAACAATGGCAAAGATCCGGGCTGAGAGTGGGATTTCCTCTCCCTTCAAACCACGCGGATAGCCGGTACCGTTCCATTTTTCATGGTGACAGTATGGGATTTCTGCCGCTGAGCGCAAATGGTCAATATTCTTCAACATGTTATAAGCGTGGATCGGGTGTTGGCGGACGATCGCCGCCTCCTGGCTGCTGAGGCGATCATTCTTATTGAGGATCGAATCGGGAATGCCCATCTTGCCAATATCATGCAGCAAGGCGCCTCTACGGATATCGACCAGCGCTTCCTCCTGGATGCCCATCGCCTCTGCTAACTGCAGCGTGAGCTTGGTCACACGTCCAGAATGCCCTACCGTTTCCTTATCGTGTAATTCAAGCGCCTTTGCCCAGCCTTCCAATGTGCTGTCGTAGGCTTTGACCAACTCCTCCTGTGAGCGTTTCAGGCTGACAACCATCTCATTAAGGGACTCGGTTAACACCGAGACCTCATCGTGCGAATGTGGCACCACCTGGATGGTCAAATCTCCTTTTGCCACGTGCGCAGCCGCTTGTACTAATTGCAACAACGGACGTGTAATCGTGTTTGCCAGATTGATCCCTATCAGAATGACCAAAAGGCTCGCTGTGGCGATCAGAAAAAAGATACGCCAGCGGGAACTGGTGGAGGCTTCCAATACCGGGTTCTGGCTAACTGCAACGCCCATAGCTCCTAACTGGTGGTTGCCACGCACCTCCCACACGCCATAGATCTCAGTAAAAGGAATGTTTGCCACATCCAGGCTACGCTTGGCGCTGCTACTATCCTTGGAAGAGATGGCTTGCACTACTTGTTCGGGAAGTAGATCACGCGGGAATGGCAAAGTGCTGTAGATCACTTTCCCTGAGTGATCGTATAGGCTGATCTGTGCGAACGTGCGTGCTCGCATATCTGCTACCAGTGTAGGCACAGATTGCCCCACCAATACCACACCGGCAAGTTGTCCCTCTGTGTTGTATACAGGTCCCGCAACGTAGAGAAAAAATCCGTCATCTACTTGAACAAGCTCGGCAAACTTATCGCCCCTGGCATCGCTCTTACGAAACAAGATATCCTTCACGATCTCGAGACGAGTAAATTCGGTTTGCCCGCCACTGGCAAAATCATAATCTTCCGGGTTTCCATCCACCTGGTGATGCATGGAAAGCACGTGGTTTCCGGAAAAGTCCAGGAACTCCACCGCTTCCTGTTGGGCGTTAGCTGTAATTCCCAGCGTAAGCGATCGAAGCGCGTTAGGATCCCTGGCAAGCAGCGCATCGCCCACCCCTTCTACATTTGCCACTAATCGTTCTGTTTCCAGTAACTGGCTTTCATAGCCGACCATCAATTCGGACGAAATTTTCCCCGCTTCATACAACTGTTTATTGAACCGCTCTTCAATACTCCCGATCACCACCTGCATGATCAAATAGGCTAGTGCCACCGCCAGGCTCAGGGACAGGATTAAAATATGGGAGTGTGATCTTAACACGGATCGGCATTCGGATGCGAGGCTGATGGGAGGAGTGAGAGTTCGATGCGGACATATTTCCTGGACCCTGACAGATCACCAGTCAAGTATATTCAAGAATAAAATTCAAGGGTCGTCATCTTGGTAAGGCAATGGTATTGTAATTTAGGGCGGTTAAGGTCTGGCACGCAGGTACAACCTCGGGTTTTCCTGGCAAAACCGCACCTTCAGACAGGAGTTCAGCATCCACAAGATAGGAATACTTTCCTCGCCTGTGCATCAATCAATGTGTTTTATTGACCACTGTAAGAAGTAGGTTTGCACCTTCGGTAGCACTCTCCCGCCTTGTCAGTCCCATGGCAGGCTTAACCGTCCTTTTTCCTTTTAACAGCATACATCATCTGATCTGCCTTTTCCACCAGCTCATGGATGTCAACCCCGTCTTTGAGATAGAGGGAATATCCCAAACTAACTCCCAGTTGCATTGCGTTCCCTTCGAAGGAATATTCACCTTGTATGGCAGAAATAAGCCGATCGCACAAATGCTCCAATTCTTGCATTGTTGTGATCGAATGGACGACCACTCCAAATTCATCCCCTCCCAGCCTGGCGATCGTGTCATACTCTCGCAACACTTTCCTGGCTCGGCTGGCAACTTCCTTCAAAGCAGCGTCACCGGCTCGATGTCCCAGCTCATCGTTGATGCGCTTTAGATCGTCCATGTCATACAAGATGATGCCAAACGTTTCCCCCGTCCGCTTCGACTGCATAATCCGTACCCGCAGCCTGTCGAAGAACAATGCCCGGTTCGATAATCCAGTCAGGTAATCTGTTGTCGCTTTTCTGTAGAGTTCATTCTCCTCATACTCGGCAGCCGTATAAATGGACGCCGCGATCAGGTCAGATAACAGTTTGATGATCTGTATCTCGATCTCTCCAAAAGCATATACCTTTTTGGACATGACCTTCAACACGCCCACATTCTTACTGCCGTATCGCAGCGGATTCACGATCATGGAGCGTAAGCCGACCTTTCTACAGCCGATTTTATCGACTCGCTCATCCTCTTCTGCGTCATCGCAGACCAGGGTTTCCCCGGTAGTGATGCACAACCCGGAAAGGCTTTCTGAAATAGGCAGGCGCAGTCCCAGTTGTTCTTCAGCGATCCCTGTCGCCACTCTGTATACCATCTCATCACGTTCAGCCAGTTCGATTGCAGCGCCATCGGCATTTGTCAGCTCCTGAGACTCTCTGGCAACAAGGAGCATAATAGAACTCAGATCCAATCCCTGTTGAGCCACCCATGTTTGTATACGAATAATATTTTAAAAGCTGACCATGGGTCAAATTCCAGATATCTCGTTGCTCGCTCATAGCGATATCTCCATCTTGAGCAATAAAGCTCGTAAACCTTGTGAGTACACCAGGCGTCTACGCGGGGATTATACAACATGGTTTCTGACGCTATAAGACAAGCACTGGATAAGCAGTTTATGAAAGTGAATTATGTGTATTTTATGAGTATTGCTCCGCCTCTCTTGATTTCCACACAAAGGTTTGCTATTATAAGGGTGCGGTGGTCAGCTTGCCCCCCTCAAGCCAGACGCCGCACTTTTTATTTAACTGTACAAAAAATCCCGAAGATTTGAAAGCTCTATGTTGAGCCGTTTCGACCTTCGGGATGTTGTTTTAATAACAAAAGAACAAAAAAGCTTTTCAGAGGTATTTAAGCCCGCCTGCCTATCTTGAATTGCACGCAGCTAAAGATCAGTAGGTCCACAATAAAGATATAAATAATAAAACTGCTATTGGCAAAAGTCCACTCCTTTAATGTCAATAAGGTTAAGACAACACCAAAGCAAGATGCCAGCCAGGGCCAGGCGATCTCTGTTTCTGGGTAGTTATACGCCTTAACCAGTGTCGGCAGCGCCGCCAGACCATCTGCCACGATACTAAAGAAAATAGCTACATTTCCAACCTTTGTGATCAGCCAAAGGATCAGACCTGCTACAGACAACAAGCCGCACACAAGGTCAAACCTTGTTATTTTCCATTCAGCATTTTTATTGGTATAAGAGGCAACAAACGTTAGAAGAGGCAAAAAACCGGTACTAAAAGTCATCAGAGACTCTAAACCTACCCCCTGCTTTATCTGTGCCGTAAAGGCGATCATCGGGGCAATGGACCATAATAAAAAAGAGACTCGATTCGGTTTTACTTTCCCCTTGATGGTGTCCCTTAAATACGCGAAAGCACCGGCAGCGCCAATGAGCGTGCCAATGATCACAAAATTTGGATTGAGCATATTCTGATTCTGGTTTTGTAGAGAGTAAAAGCGATCAGAAAGTAGTTTCTTAAATGAGACATCTTACCAAAGACTTTTCGCCACAGAAAACACAAAGAAAAGCTCATTTTCTTTGTGTTTTCTGTAAACTCTGTGGCTAAGAAACACTTTCGTTTGCGATTGCACCTGCACGCTCATAATTCACTGCAATGACACCTTTCGAGCCGACTACGCTCTCCGTCACCTTGAACGCTGCCGGGATCGTGCCATTAGCAAACAACCGCTTTCCATCACCCAACGTGATCGGATAGATCATCAGCCAGAACGCATCGATCAGGTCATGCTTGATCAGCGTCTGAAGAAGATTTCCGCTTCCCCAAACGTTCAAATCTGGACCTGGCTGTTGCTTGATCTTGGCTACCTTTTCTACAATATCTCCGTTTAAGAAAACGGATGGCTGCCACTCACTAGATGTTATGGTATTCGAGGCGACATATTTGGTTGCGGTGTTAACGCCGGGCCATTCGTCCGCGTGTTGGGGCCAGAACGGCGCCCAGATATCAAAGGTTTTGCGCCCTAATAACAAATCGAACGGCATGTTCATCCGTTTTCTCAGTGCCGTTCCGACGATCTCATCAGAATATGGACTGATCCACCCGCCATACACAAAGCCGCCGCTGGTATCTTCTTCCGGTCCGCCTGGAGCTTGGATGACGCCATCCAGGGAGATGTGTTCAAGCACGATCACTTTTCTCATGACTGAGTTCCTCCAACTTCTAAATTATGATCTGGTTGCCTCATTCGAAGTAAGTCACAACCTCTTAAATACTATGTTATTTCACAATACGCAAGGACTCTATAGACTGGAATATGATGAAACCAGAATAACTATGAAAAAAGCTGGACATATGCCCTAAGGTAGATATTGACGAGGGACAACCTAACTCCAAGAGACCCTATCTCTACTTTGCTCACGCTACATGCTATTCACCTAGGGTACAATCGCTTCATCATCTTACGCGCCACAAAATCCATCCCATTTCTTCGCAAGCCTTCGTGGTAATTAAACATGCCTGCTATAGAAGTCACCGACCTGCAAAAGATATTCCAGACCAAACGCAAAGCCCAGGGCTTGAGCGGTTCCATGCGCGCCCTCGTCAAACCAGAATACAGCTCCATCGAAGCGGTACGCAAACTCTCGTTCCAGATGGAAGCGGGAGAACTGCTCGGGCTGATCGGTCCGAACGGCGCAGGGAAATCCACCACCATCAAGATGCTCACCGGCATTCTGCATCCCACCAGCGGCGATGCCAAAGTGCTGGGTTTCGTCCCGTGGAAGGAACGGCAGAAGCTCGCCTATCACATCGGCACCGTCTTCGGACAGCGCCCCCAGCTCTGGTATCACCTGCCCGCTGTTGATACGTTCGTGCTCTTTGGCAAGATCTTCGAGATGGATGATCGCGACACAAAGATGCGTATCGGACAACTCTCCGAAGCCTTTGAGATCCAGGATTTGCTGGAGACTCCCGTACGCAAGCTTTCCCTCGGTCAGCGGATGCGCTGCGAAGTCGCCGCTTCTCTGCTCCACCGCCCGAAGCTGATCCTGCTCGATGAACCATCCATTGGCTTGGACGTGGTCGCCAAACAGCACATCCGGGATGCCATCCGCGAAATGGCGCGCCTTGAGAACGTGGGCGTGCTGCTCACATCGCACGATGCCGGTGATCTCGAAGCGCTGTGCAAACGCGTCATCATCGTCAACCACGGACAGATCGTCTACGAAGACAAGGTCTCGAACCTCAAGCGCAAGTTCCTTACATCGAAGATGGTCGAAGTGCGTTACGCCGATGAGGTCTCGAAAGACTTCGCCATTGATGGCGTCGAGCTGCTCAAGGTCGGACACTACGGCGTGAAGCTGCGCTTCGACACACACAAGACTCCGGTTGAGAAAGTATTATCTCATGTCACCGACGCGGGCAGCGTGGTGGATATCACCATATCTGATCCGCCTCTCGAAGAAGTGATCGCCCAGATCTATCAGACTGAGAGTATCGTTGCAAATAACTAAAAGCGAGCGGAGCAACCTGATGCTTACACCGAGCGCGCACTTGCCCCGGGTGTAAGTGCTGGGGAATATAGTGTTATCTATGCTCCTCATTGAAACGAAACTCATTCACCAAATTGGCTACACGCCAATCCTGTAAATCCCTTTGTGGATATAATATTGTTGTTCCCCACTGCATTTTTGTGTCTATAACCTAATTCAAAGAGAGAATGTATGAGTTCCTTCCCCATTGCTTCCAAGCGCCCCTATGAAATGACCCAACATGGACAAACACGCATCGACAATTACTATTGGATGCGCAACCGCGAAGACCCCGAAGTGCTCAAGCACCTGCGAGCCGAATCCGATTATTTGGAAGAGATGATGCAGCACACCAAGACACTGCAGGAGCAGCTCTTCGCTGAGATGAAGGGAAGAATCCAGGAAACGGATTCAAGCGTCCCTGAGAAAAGAGGCGGGTATCTTTACTACGAACGCACCGAAGCTGGGAAGCAATATCCCATCTTCTGCCGCAGGAAAGATGCGGTGAAGAGTCCAGAAGAGATACTGCTCGATCAGAATGTGCTTGCCGAGGGAAAATCCTTTTGCAGTGTTGGCGCGGTTTCGGTCAGCCCTGATAGTACAAAGCTGGCGTATTCGGTAGATGTGGGTGGGCGCGAAGTGTATACGCTTTATATTCGCGACCTGCAAAGCGGTTCCCTGTATCCCGAATGCATCGAGAACATCCTGGGCAGCGCCTACGAACGCGGTAGCGTGGAATGGTCCAATGACAGCGAAACGGTCTTTTATGTAACGCTGGATGATGCTCAACGCCCGTATAAACTCTTTCGCCATAAAATCGGTACCGACCCCACACAGGATGTGATGATCCTCCACGAAACAGACGAAACGTTCTTTCTGTTCGTCGGAAAAACTCGTGATGATATTTACATCACAACCTATCATCTCAGCACGAACACGCGCGAGATGCGTTACCTTTCTGCCGATGAATACCAGGGAGAATTGTGTATTCTTCAGCCGCGCATCAAAAACCTTGAATATATGGCTGCGCATCACAAAGGCAAGTTTTTCATTGTGAACAATGCCAATGCAAAGAATTTCAAGCTCAGTGTTGCTCCAGTGGAAACGCCAGGCATCGAGCATTGGAAGGATATTCTGCCTCATCGCGCCGATGTGCTGGTTGAACATATCGAAACCTTCGAAAACTATATCGTGGTTGCTGAACGCAAAGGTGGGTTGATCCAATTGCGCGTCAGCGCACCCGATGGGATCAGCGACTTGAAATATGTTCAATTCCCCGAGCCAACCTATTCGATCTATCCGGATGGCAATACCGAGTTCAACACAAGCGTGCTGCGTTTCAAATACTCCTCTCTGATCACGCCTTTTTCTGTCGTCGACTATCACATGGACACAGGTGAATGGGAACTCAAAAAAGAAGATATGATCCCAAGCGGGTATGACAAATCACAATATGTGTGTGAACGCATTCATGCCACCGCACCCGACGGAACGCTGGTACCCATTTCTATTGCTTACCGAAAAAATCTCAAACGGGATGGAAACAACCCTGCGCTTATGTATGGATATGGCTCGTACGGCGCTACGATCGACGCCTATTTCACATCCACCCGCTTCAGCCTTCTGGACCGTGGCTTTGTCTTCGCTATCGGACACATTCGCGGCGGCTCAGACCTAGGACGCGAGTGGTATGAGAGCGGCAAGATGCTCAACAAGAAGAACACCTTCACCGATTTCATCGCCTGTGCCGAACATCTCATCAAGGAGGGATACACATCCAAAGAGAAGCTGGCGATTCAAGGCGCTTCTGCAGGTGGATTACTCGTCGGCGCCTGTGTGACCATGCGCCCGGATCTCTTCAAAGCGGTACTGTGCAAGGTTCCGTTCGTGGATGTGGTCACCACCATGAGCGACCCGACCATTCCGCTCACTACGCTGGAGTACGATCAATGGGGTAACCCGGCAGATAAGGAATATTTCGAATACATGCTGACCTATTCCCCATATGACAACATCCACGCCACCAATTATCCCCACATGCTCATCAGCACAGGACTTAACGATCCGCGTGTGGCATATTGGGAGCCTGCCAAGTTCACGGCAAAACTGCGCGAGATGAAAACAGATGATAACCTGATCATGCTGTACACCAACTATGACTCCGGTCACGCCGGCGCCAGCGGACGCTATGATTTTCTCAAAGAGGTCGCCCAGGATTATGCTTTTCTGATCGATAAGTTGATATAAGAAATGTCATTGCGAGACCGGTACGGCGAAGCAATCTCCTGCTATAGGAAGCTGCTCATCTAACAGGAGATTGCTTCGTCGTCGCTTCGCTCCTCCTCGCAACGACATAATAGGTATATAATCCAACCCATCTTATCAATATCTTACAAGTGAGAAACTATGGACCGATATCTAGTTGAATCTCCGCACGATGCCGGTGATTGTGATGCGATCATCAAGGAAATTTACGCGGCGGGCTATCTCCATCACTTCGAATGGGGCTGCCACGATGGGCATCACTGCGGCTGGGCGATCATCGAAACGGACAACCGCGACCACGCCAAACAGATCATCCCCTGGCAGATACGTGACAAAGCTCGCATCGTGAAGTTGGAGAAGTTCGGTCCGCGCCAGCAAAATCACGAATAGATCAGTAAAGGCAACCAAAAGCGACGCTGTGATGCGTCGCTTTTTGATTCTAAGATGTCTTTTGATCCTCCATAATCTCTGGCTGTCTCATCCATAATTCCTCCATAATGGATTGCTATTCTAGTGAAAATTCGTTGAAGGAGAGTATTCCATGAAAGCTGCTGTTTTTTATTCTTATGGCACGAATGTCCTGAAAATCGAAGAGATCGAAAAGCCGGCACCGAAGGACAACGAAGTCCTCGTCAAAGTCTGTGCTACCTCGGTCAACCCTGCAGAATGGTATGGCATGACCGGTCTCTTTCTTGCCCGTCTCGGTAATGGGCTGTTCAAACCCAAGGACACTCGCCTCGGTGCTGACTTCGCCGGAGTGGTGGAAGCAGTAGGCAAAAACGTGACCGATTTCAAACCTGGTGACGAAGTCTTCGGCGGGCGAAGTGGTGCCTTTGCTGAATATGTCTGTGTCCAAAAAAACATAACCCATAAGCCTGCCAATGTCACATTCGAACAGGCAGGAGCTGTTGCCATCGCCGGGCTCACTGCGCTACAAGGTCTCCGCGATCATGGGAAGCTCCAACCGGGACAAAAGGTTCTGATTAACGGCGCATCCGGCGGTGTAGGCACATTTGCCGTGCAGATCGCTAAGGCGCTCGGAGCCGAAGTAACAGCCGTGTGCAGCCAAAAGAATGTGGACATGGTCCGCTCACTCAGCGCAGATCACGTGATCGACTATACCAAAGAGGATTTCACCCGCAGCCGTCAACGGTACGATCTCCTGCTCGATGTTGCGGGAACTCGCTCCTGGTCAGAGTACAGACGCGTACTTGCTCCCAAAGCAACCGCAGTCATTATTGGCGGACCAAAGGGCAAGATCATTGGTCCACTCAAGCACATTATTGCCATTCGTGTGGCTTCCTTCCGTGCGAGTCAGAAAGTCATATTCTTTGTCGCAAATTTCAACCGTGAGGATTTCTGCGTCTTGAAAGATCTTATGGAAGCAGGCAAGGTCAAACCGATCGTTGACCGTACGTACCCCTTAAACAAGATCAACGAAGCCATATCCTACCTGGGAACCGGTCACGCCCGCGCGAAGATCGCTGTCACCATGCAATAACCACTCCCCACTCACCACTTTCTATTTTATACTCACCCCATGCCGCAACTCATCCTCGTTGTTGACGATGAACCCAAGGTTGTCCGTCTCGCGCGCGATTATCTGGAGAAGAACGGATTCCGCGTGCTAACAGCGGGTGACGGTCAATCCGCGCTGGCAGCGGCTCGTCGTGAAAAACCAGATCTCGTCATCCTTGACCTGATGCTCCCACAGATCGACGGGCGCGAAGTCTGCCGCATCCTGCGCCGCGAAAGCGACGTTCCCATCATCATGCTCACGGCACTCTCCGAAGAGATCGATCAGGTCACCGGGCTGGAGATCGGCGCGGACGATTACATCACCAAGCCATTCTCACCGCGTGCGCTTGTGGCTCGTGTGCGGGCACTATTGCGAAGAACACGCGGCGAGAGCAAAACGCCGAGCATTATCCGTGCAGGCGGACTGGAGATTGACACAGAAAAGCATTCCGTTATTCTCAACGGCGAGTCGCTCCGCTTCACCCCCAATGAATTCAAATTGCTCTATATTCTTGCCAGCCGCCCCGGTCAAACCCTGACACGTGAACAACTACTCGATGATCTGCACGGTGCCGCATCCAGCGTGGATCGCAGCGTGGACTCACACATCAAGAACCTGCGTAAAAAACTCGAAACCGCCTCCGGTGAGTCCATGATCGAGACGGTCTATGGCATCGGCTATCGTTTTGTAGAAGGTAGATCGTAAGGAGTACATGGTAATTATCATGTACTCCTTACCAATCACTCATAACTTCCATGTCTAACGAGTCATCTACCTCCACGCGACGCAGAACCAATCGCTTCTTTTCATTTATTTTTATTTTTGTTGCCATCCTGCTTTTTATCGCAGGCACAGCCGCATTTTTGTACTGGCTTTTTTCAGAGTACTCGGGTGTCAGAAATATCTGGCTTCTAGTATGCGGCGCGCCGATCATCTTTATAGTCATCTTCATCTTTATTCTCTTCAACCTGTGGAATCGCTATGGCAGACCTATGGAAAAGATCTTCAGCGCCATCGACGCAGTGTCGGAAGGGAATCTCTCCGTGCGCGTGCCAGAGAACAATTCGGATATGTTCAGCGATCTGAGCAAGCGTTTTAACAAAATGATCGCCGATCTCGAACGCGCCGAACAGCAGCGCCGCAATCTCACCGCCGATATCGCTCACGAACTGCGCACCCCGCTCCACATCATTCAGGGAAATTTGGAAGGTGTGTTGGATGGCGTCTATCAACCGACACCTGAACATATCAAAGATACTTTGGACGAGACTCAACTACTAACCCGCCTCGTGAACGACTTGCAAACTTTATCCCTCGCTGAGACGGGACAGCTTCCGCTTCATCCTACCCGCTTCCTGCTCGCGGACCTGATACAGGATCTCACTTCAAGTTTTTCCTCCCAAGCAGCATCTCAGGGCATTGACTTACAAACAAAGATCGCTGCTCCCAATCAAGAACTCACCGCCGATTATGATAGGCTTAATCAGATTCTATCCAATCTCATTTCGAACGCGCTGCGTCACACTCCACAGGGCGGGAAAATTTCCATCGAAACGGTACCAGCCTCAAGCGCAGAGCGAAGCGTGCGGATCACGGTCAAGGATACCGGTGCAGGAATCGCATCTGAAGATCTGCCCTTCATCTTCGACCGTTTCTGGCGCGGCGATAGATCACGCAGTGAACGCTCGCACAGTGGATTGGGATTGGCGATCACAAAGCAGCTGGTTCTCGCTCACGGCGGGACAATCGAAGTAAAGAGTGAGGGTGTGCCCGGTAAAGGAACAACTTTCACAATCGAGTTGTAACGCGACACATCGTCCCCATGTGGGATTTATGTCGCCATTCAAAAAGCGACATAAATGTCGCGTTACAAAAAACCGGAGCCTTTCGGCTCCGGAATTTTTTCTTAGGAAGCAGGTGCAGGTTGCGCTGCTTTTGCAACCACATCTTCGATCATCTTTGTCGTCAACGACTTCGGGCGCTCGATGGGCCAGCCGAGGGCGCGTGCCCACACCATGTTGGCAGTGACACCTAGCGCGCGACCAACACCGAACAACACGGTGTAGAAATCGAATTCACGCACGCCGTAGTAATACTGCAACGTGCCGCTGATAGCGTCAACATTCGGGGCGGGATTCTTCGCCTTGCCCTGTTCCTTCAACACCTGCGGAACCACATCGAAGACCATATCCGCCAGGCGGACCAGGTCGTCATCGGGGAAGCGTTTCTTGGCAAATTCCATCTGCGCCATGTAGCGCGGATCGGGCACACGCAGCACGGCATGACCGTAGCCGGGGATAACATGTCCGCCGTTGAGCGTATCCCACGAGAACTTGTAGAGTTCATCGCGGGTGGGGACGCCGCCGAATTTGTTTTTGACATCGATCAACCAACCGAGACATTCCTGGTTGGCAAGTCCATGCAGCGGACCGGCAAGACCATTCAACGCGGCGGAGAAGGAGAGATATGGATCCGAAAGCGCCGAGCCGACAAGGTGCATCGTGTGTGCGGACACGTTTCCCAACTCATGGTCGCTGTGCAGGATGAAGTACAAGCGAGCGAGTTCAGCATAGCCCTTCTTATCGGCAACCTTCATCATGCGGGCGAAGTTTAAGCCATAATCCTGTTTCGGGTTGTATTTCGGCTTGGATGTTTCGCCAAAATATTTCATGCGATAAATGAACGCCGCGATCACCGGGAGCTTGGCGGTCAGATCAAGGCTGTCTTCCAACGCCGCTTCCCAGTAGACATCCTTCTTCATCTCATGATACTTGTGCGCAAAGACAGAACCGTTCTGCAGCGCCAATACCGCCTGCGAGAAGAGAGTCATCGGGTGAGTCTCTTTCGGCATGGACTTGAGCATCTTGTAAACATAATCCGGGACGCTGGCGCGCTTTGCCCACTCGGCTTCCACTTCCTGCGCCTGTTCCTTGGTAGGCACTTCACCGATCATGAGCAGATAATACAAGCCACCCACCAATGGCATTTTCCCGCCGCGGGCTTTCGGTAATTTCTTGAGCAATTCAGGGATCGTCAAACCACGGAAGATAATTCCGTGTGCCGGGTCCACGAATGAGATATCTGTCAAAAGAGATTTGATATCGCGCATACCGCCGACGATCTGTCCAACGGTGACCTGATCGACAACGACATCCGCGTGTTCCTTGGCGAGGGATTTCATGCGTTCACGCCAGGAGGGTAACTGAGCAGCGATCTTTTCATGCAGGATCATGGGGTATCTCCTTGTAGGTTGTGTAATCCAAATCCACGTTTACAAGTATACAAGTACACAGGTATACATGTTTCCGTGTATACCTGTGTACGTTTCTACTCTAGAATGTCACCAAACTCTTCAGCGCGTCGTGTGTTTCCTTGACTGCCGCCGCCGACTTATCGAACATGGCTTTTTCGGTTTCATCGAGCGAATACTCGATGATCTTCTCCATGCCATTGCGTCCGAGCATGACGGGCACACCGAAGTACATATCCTTCAAGCCGTATTCCCCTTCCATGTAGGCGGCGCAGGGAACGATCAAATTCTTGTTCTTGAGGATCGCTTCCGCCATTTGCGCACATGCCGCAGCAGGAGCGTAATAAGCAGATGTCTTGAGCAAGTTGACGATCTCGCCACCGCCCTTGCGTGTGCGGTTGACGATCGCTTCCAGCTTGTCAGCGGGGATGTAATCCTTTAACGGGATTCCCGCAATGTTCGAATGACGCGTGAGCGGGACCATCTCATCCCCATGTCCGCCGAGCACGTAGCAGTTGATGTTCTCCACGCTGACGCCCGTCTCCAGTCCAACGAAGGCGCGCATACGAGCCGAGTCCAAGATCCCGGCTTGTCCGATAACGCGGTTGCGCGGCAGCTTGGTCATCTTCAGGGCGAGATACGCCATCGTATCGAGCGGGTTGGTCAACACAACAAAGATGGCATCGGGTGAATGTTTCAGCGTTTCGGTGGCGGCTTTCCCCACGATCTCGGCATTGACCTTTAAGCAAATCATCACGGCTCATACCCGGTTTACGGGGCATGCCTGCCGTGATGATAATAATGTCCGAGCCTTTGGTTGCAGCGTAATCGTTTGATCCTACCAGCTCTACATCCTTGTTGACGATAGGCATCGCTTCGAGCATATCAAGCGCTTTGCCTTGCGGAACACCCTCCACAATGTCCACAAGAACCAGATCAGCCAATTCGCGTTCTGCCAGCCAGTGCGCAGTGGTGGCGCCGGTCATACCAGCGCCAATGATCGATATTTTGTTCATGACTCCTCCAAAGGGTATGTTATGGAAATTTTATCCGAAATGTAAGGTGGAAGTAAGTATATTTTGTCACTTTTTCTGCAAATCTGACAAAAAAATCAGGGTTTCCGTTCCGAAACGGAAACCCTGTACGCTTCATACTACCGTTTATTCTGATTCCGCTTCCAGGAATCTCGTCGCCTGAATGGCGGCTGCCGCGCCCATTCCCGCCGAGGTGACCACTTGTCTGAAATGTGGATCTGCTGCCTCTCCAGCCGCAAAGACACCTGGGATACTCGTCTCCATCTTGTCGTTGATCTTGATATAGCCTAAATCGCTCATATCAAGTTTTCCCTTGAACATCTGCGTGTTCGGAATATGACCAATAAAGATGAACAGACCATCCGCTTCGAGAATGGTCTCATCGTTCGTCTGCACATTCTTGAGTTTCAAGGCTTCCATCTTGTCCGTGCCGATCACTTCGGTGACAATGGTGTTCAAGATGAAATTGACCTTGGGATGTTCCTTGGCGCGTTTCTGCAAGATCGCACCCGCGCGGAATTCTTCGCGGCGATGGATGATGGTCACAGAAGACGCATAGCGTGTGATGAACAATGCCTCTTCCAGCGCGCTGTCACCGCCGCCGACGACAACCACCTTTTTGTCCTTGAAGAACCAGCCATCGCAGGTCGCACAATACGAAACGCCGCGCCCGGTCAATTCCACTTCGCCAGGGATTTCTAGATGCGTGGGACTGGCGCCTGTACCAACGATCAATGCGTCAGCAAAATATTCGCCGCTATCGGTCGTCACCTTGAACGGGCGCTGGGACAGATCCACATCATTTGCCATGTCGAACTCGGTCGTCGCGCCAAAGTGTTCCGCCTGCTTCTGGAACAACTCGCCCAACTGCGCGCCACCCACGCCTTCCGGGAAGCCTGGATAGTTCTCGATGGTGTATGTCAACGCGGCTTGCCCGCCCAACTGCATCCCGGTCAACACAACCGGCTTCAACTCTGCGCGCGCCGCGTACAACGCTGCGGAATATCCCGTCGGTCCCGAACCCAATACCAATACTTTTACGTGTTTCGCATTTCCATTTGAAGACATTCTTCTACATTCTCCACTTATGATTTCTTTCCGTAATCAAGACTACCTATTTGATGCAGATTTTACTAAAAAGTGACCGTTCTTGAAGCAAAAAGCGTATTAGTTTCGTAAGTTTTTTGTTGATAACCCTTATACGTCAACATTTGAACTCTGCCAGAACCGGATAATGATCTGAAGCAAAGTTCACACTCTCTGGGTCGTTCACAACCCAACATCCTTCCAAATATGGTTCCAAAACAGCATTGATAAAGATATAGTCAAGCCTGGCATTTGGCTTTGGCGGTGGGAGGGTAAACCCGCTCTCTGCCGAATGGAGAGAGCGAAAACAATCTATTAAACCGAAGGCACGGAATGCTCCGATCGAAAAATGATAAACACGATTTCCCTGCAAATAAAGTATCCATCTAAGCCATGCAGGCACATTCTCCGTATTTACTTTTTCACCCGACGCAATGGCATTGAAATCGCCTCCTAGGAGAAACGGCTTATCCTGAAAGCGCCTGACATAATTCAGGATATATTTTGCTTCCCAGAAACGCCATACTTCGAAGGCAACGCCTAAATTTGCAATAGGATGAACACCTATTACTTGTATGATCTTTTCCTTCTCATATTCAATAACTGCATCAACGAAGTTTCTCCAAATCGGGAAAATCGGGTGATGACTCTGGAAGGAGAGAACTCGATGTTTGCTAAGAAGAGCGACCTTTCTTCTCCTGTTTCCAGCGCCAATATAGTATTTCATTCCCAAATGTTGTGATAAATTCTCCAAAAACTCTTCTGTATAAACTTCCTGGAGAATGACAATATCTGGCTTGGCTGCTTGAATGACATCGAGAATTTTTTCTTCTCAATTCTCACCACCATTGAGAATATTATAGGTCATCACTCGCAGCGACATTTATAGCTATTCTTTCATCCTTTCGATCTGAGCGCCCAGCGCACGCAGCTTATTGTCCACATCCTGGTAGCCGCGCTCGATCTGACCGATATTCCGCACCGTCGATTTTCCTTTTGCCGCCAGCGCCGCCAGCAGCAACGACATACCCGCACGGATATCGGGACTCTCTAATTTCTCGGCATACAACTGGTTCGGTCCCTGAATAAGACAACGATACGGGTCACATAAAATGATCTTCGCTCCCATACCCACCAGCTTATCAGTGAAATACATGCGCCCGGAGAACATCCAATCATGGAACATGATCGAACCGCTGGCTTAAGTCGCCACCGTAATAGCAATACTGATCAAGTCAGTCGGGAACGCGGGCCACACATTCGTCTTGATCTCAGGGATGGCGCCGTCCAAGTCAGGCGTGATCTTGAGTTCCTGATTCGATGGAACGATCAGGTCATCCCCTTCCACGACCCATTTCACGCCCATTCGTTCAAAAACATGACCGATCATCTTTAAGTTTTTCACGCCAGCGTTCTTGATGCGCACGTTGCCATGCGTCACCGCCGCCGCGCCGACAAAGCTGATCACTTCGAGATAGTCCGGTCCGATCGTGAACTCTCCGCCGTGCAGTTTCGTCACGCCATGGATGTGAAGCGTATTCGAACCGATATCTTCGATCTGTGCACCCAGCGCATTAAGGAAGTAACACAATTCCTGCACGTGCGGCTCGGAGGCAGCATTGCGGATGACTGTATCGCCATCTGCTGTCACTGCCGCCATAATGGCGTTTTCAGTGGCAGTCACACTGGCTTCATCCATCAAGAAATCCGTACCCCGCAGCCCATCCGCTTGGAAGGTAAAGCCGCGATCGTAATCCACTTTCACGCCCATCGCTCGCAGCGACCAAATGTGCGTATCCAACCTACGGCGACCGATCACATCTCCACCCGGAGGCGGGAGCTTGAACTCGCCCACACGCGCTGCCATCGGTCCCGCCACGAGGATCGAAGCGCGGATGCGTTTGCAAAGATCCGGGTCCAGGTCCGCAGGTCTCAGGTCCCGGGCGGTGATGCGCCACGAAGTGGCATCCAGGTCTTCCACTGTTGTACCAAGGCTTTCGATGATCTGCCTCATCACGCTCACATCCTTGATCTTTGGAACATTACGCAAGATCACCGGCTCTTGTGTGAGCAAACAAGCTGCCACTAACGGGAGCGCCGCATTTTTGTTTCCAGCAGGAATTACTTCTCCTTGTAGAGGCACCCCACCTTCAATAATGAATTTTTCCATGTTCATCTCCAGGGGAAATATCGCCGAGATTGTAAAGCAGTTCACGAACACATGCAAGCGCATTACAGTTCGCTTACACGCTTAAAGCCTGATAAACCGTCCACATAATTAGACTATAATAGAAAAAATGGATATCATCCTCATCATCCCGATCCTCCTAGGGTGGGCAGGCGGTCTCTTCATTAATTACATCGCAGACGTTCTTCCTTACACCCGCAAACTGACTCAGCCCATCTGCCCCCACTGCCAGAACTCCATTTTCCTGGGCGGACTATCTGACCCTGCGCGGATGCCGCTCCTGCGGGCAGCGGCGCCTGGTCCGCACCTGGTTGGTTCAACTTCTGACGGTCGCTTCTTTCGTGTACCTGTGGCTGTTCCCGTCAAAAGCACTGGGGATTCCCTTGGGCATGATCGTACTGGTCTACTTCGGCATTATCACGGTGATCGACCTGGAACATCGCCTCATTTTGCACTCTACCAGCATTGTAGGGGCTGTTATTGCCTTAATTGCTGGGATTTACTTAAATAGCCGATTGCACGGCAATAACCTTCTAGTAGGCGCTGGATATTCCCTCCTGGGCGGAGCGTTCGGTTTTGGCATCATGTTCCTTTTTTATCAGCTAGGCGCGGTTGTCGCCCGTTATCGTGCCCGCAAACTCCAGGCTGCCGGGCAAGCCGATGATGATGAGGAAGCGCTCGGTGGCGGTGATGTTTTCCTGCTCGGCGTTCTGGGTTTAATGCTTGGTTGGCCCATTATTTGGGATACTCTACTGCTTGGCATCCTATTAGGCGGGCTGGTCAGCTTCTTATTCTTGACCGTTCTTATCGTGAGGCGCAAATATTCCAGTGAGGCTCTGATGACTTTTATCCCCTATGGACCCTATTTCATCGCTGGTGCCTTTTTTAAGTTGTTTTTGTGACCTACAATAATGTTGGTTCATCTTAGTACGAATGTCTTATTGGACTAGGTAACTTGGCTATTAAACTAAGAATTAGGCTTATTAGACGAGTTGAAAGCAGGATTTGTAATTATGAAACTCATAAAGTTGACCCCTCGGAAAAGTAAAGCACAGGCGATCGTGGAATTCGCGATTGCCTTGCCCGTCTTACTATTGCTTCTATATGGCCTGCTTGAAACCGGGCGTTATCTCTTCCTTTATTCCACGGTGGTAAATGCCAGCCGTCAGGCAGTTCGCTATGCATCTGCCACTGGAATAGGAGATGGAGGCGTTCAAAATGGCAACGCGGGCGTTCCGCGTTATCAGGATTGCAACGGCATACGCGCGCGCGCAACACGCAGCGCCTACGTAGCCAACTTTGATTCGATCAACATCAAATGGGATGGCGGTCCAAACACAACTCCAAATACCTATTGTGCAGGGGCTACAGATACCAGTCTAACCCCCACAATTTTGGGCGACAATCGTCACCGGGTGACGGTTGAAATAAACTATACCTATAAACCTCTTGTGCCAAGGCTTGTTCCCTTCACGATCAATCCGATCCAGGCAACCAGTTCTCGCACGGTTCTTCTCAGTGTTTCCATTGAAGTAACCGCCGCCAATACTCTTTCCGGAAGCACACCTACACCCATCACGCCTTCTCCCACCTGGACGGTTACTCCTTCTCCTACAGAAACGTCAACATCAACTCCTACCGCAACTCGTACCAATACACCGATCACTCATACACCGACAAAAACTGCTACAGCTACTGCAACTTTTACGCCTTCCAAGACTTTTACACCATCCAATACGCCCACTCCGTCCTTTACACCAACGCCATCCAGTACACCCATCTCAACCTGTAACCTGGTAGCACACGGAAGTGAAAATATTTCCGGAAGGCTCTTCACGATGAATATCCAGAACAACACTGGCTATGACCTTGTGATCCTGGATATCACCGTTTTCTGGAATCACGATGGCGGTAGTCAAAGCGGTGCTGAACGTCTCAGTGACATTGCTCTCAATTCATTCGTCATCCTGCAAGGTGAAAGTATCTATGCGCCAAGCTTTACTCTTGGGCACGATGGTCTGATCCTGCCAAAAGGCGCATCCACGATCACATTTACCTTCAACAAAAGCTATGTATACCTGGACGGTTCTGAACAGATCTACATCAACTTTGAAACCAACGGATGCCAGGATTGGCCCATCGATTCGAACACAGCGCCAACCATTCCGTAACAGAGGAGGAGATTACTATGAAAACGAAAAATAAAAGTGAACGTGGACAAAGTCTGGTTGAACTGGCGATCAGTTTAGTCGTACTGCTATTTCTCCTTTCAGGAGTCGTAGAATTTGGTATTGCCTTCTTCCAGTTCATCCAATTACGCGATGCCGCTCAGGAAGGCGCCTTATATGCATCTCTCAACCCGACTGACAATACAAATATTGAGACTCGTGTGCGCAATGCATCCAACTCTCCTATTGATCTACAGGTTACTACAGGGTCTCGAGCAGTGACAGTAGCCATCACGCCATCGGATGCGGACGGCGATGGTCGAACCACCTGCGTTGGAGATGGCATTCAAGTGAGTGTTGACTTCTATCACCAGGTCTTCATGCCCTTCATTCCGAAGATTACAGGTCCTACTATTCATCTTACTGGAAGTGTTACTGACACGATCTTACGATCCACCACCTCGGGTTGTCCATAACACAGCACAATGTAGTATCCACATGTAGACAATTCAATATCCCACAGGTCTATTTCAGAGGGCCCGTGGGATAATTCATAAATCGCACTTTTGTTATTTCTTGTCGTCTGAGGAGAGATGTTCTTTAGGATGAATACATTAAAAAACAAAAAACAGCGCGGACAGGTCCTGATCATTATCGCGATCGCTCTTGTCGGACTTATCGGCGTTGCTGGTCTCGCCATCGATGGTGGGAACGTATATCTTGACCGCCGCAGCGCTCAAAATGCAGTGGACTCTGCTGCCTTAGCGGGAGCGATCGTTCGCGTTAATAACCAAGGGGAAGACTGGGTTGGCACGATCATGAAGGCTGCTGCAGACAATGGATATCCAAATGATGGCGTCAAAAATGTCATAGAAGTATATAGCCCTCCCAAAAGTGGTACGTACGCCAGTAACGTGGAGTATGTGCAGGTCATCCTTACCTCCCATGTTAAGATGTATTTTTCAAGGATCATCGGACGATCTGAAAGCATCAACGTAGTGGAAGCGGTCATACGTACCAAAGCCGCCCAACTCAAGCCTTTGCTCGGCGGAGTGGCAATTGCCAGCCTGGCGCCAACCAGCGAATGTAATAAAGAACAAGCTTTTCGAGTATACGAAGAAGGCACCTTTGACGTGATCGGTGGCGGTATATTCGTAAACTCCAGCAACCCCACTTGCGCCCTGATCCAGGAGGGTGGCGGAAGTATCTACATGCGCTTCAACGATCCCATTAACGTCGTCGGTGGTGTTTATATTCAAAATCCGCGCCGCATCTCTCCTGTGCTTACCGTGGGTGCGAACCAAATCAGTTATCCTCCTCCCTTCATCATGCCCGACATCAAATGCACAAAACACGCGGAAATAAAAGCAGATGGGGAAACAATGACACCGGGTTCGTGGGGCAACAAATTCCCGCCTGCCGATGTAAAGAAGCTGGAACCTGGCATCTATTGTCTCGAAAAAGGTTTTCTGGCGAACAAGGATACCGAACTGGAAGCATCGAATGTAGTCTTCAAAGTGGAAAAAGGCGAAGTTTCGATCAGCCCTCAGGCAACGGTTCAACTGACGGCCCCTGGGGAAGGTAAGTTCAAAGGATTGCTTTTCTTCCTGCCGATGGACAATGATAAACGCGTGGTCATAGATGCAAGCGTACAGTCGGAATTTATTGGGACGATCCTCGCGCCGGCATCCAATATTCTCATCAAGGGGAGCGATATGCGTCATGGCTTTCGCAGTCAGTTGATCGGTTACCGTATCCACCTTTCTGGTGATAGTAACGTCATTGTCATGTATGATCCCGATCAGAACTATCACGCATTGACCAGTTCTGAGATTCAATTAATCAAGTAGAAAGCGGATGTTTCGCCTCGTAGCAAAACGGAGTTTGGTGCCGTTAAATCAGTTATAATCTTCGCCGGAAACTTACCCGTTTTAAGAAAGGAGGTGTACCGGCAAATTGTCTGGGAAAGACAGCGCATGATCCTTCAGCAAGACGAAGGATGACGAGGATAAGGGTTCTCCATCGCAGGATGGAGCCAATCCTTTCATGGTTTCGATATGGCATTGCCTACTCAACCATCGAAGGAAAAAATCGACAGATCAGCGGAAGCCCTTCGGGTGCGCCATCACCCGTCCCATCTTTCCCTCCGAAAATCAACTTTGCAAAAGAACACCGCCTCAGTAATGAGGCGGACAGAGTTGCAAAGAGTGGCATACACCATTGTCGCTGCGAGCGTATTGCGCAATGAAGTGATCTCAAGCAAATGAGATTGCTCCATTTTGTTTATGCTGACAACAGACAAATACTACTTACTTTCGGAGGATCCCTATGTGTGGAATTGTCGGATATATCGGGCCGCGTGACGCGACACCGATCATAATTAACGGCCTGAAGAGGCTGGAGTACCGCGGCTATGATTCAGCTGGGATCGCTGTTTTAAACGGCGACCAGCTCGAAATGAGAAAAGACGCGGGGAAGTTATCCCAATTAGTAGACCTGATCAGCAAATCCCCCATCGAAGGCGCGCCGGGTATCGGGCATACGCGCTGGGCTACGCATGGAGCGCCCAATGCGCGCAATGCTCATCCGCATATCGGTCAGACCAAACGCGTTGTGGTTGTACAGAATGGTATCGTGGAAAATTTCCTCGAGTTGAAGGATGAATTGATCGCGGAAGGTGTGGAATTCCAATCAGACACCGACACGGAAACCATCGTCCATTTGGTGGAGCATTATCTTGCTACGGGTATTGGTCTCGTGGAGGCAGCTCGAAAAACATTCAATCAGATCCAGGGTGCGAACGTGGTCGTGCTCATGTCTGCCGACGAGCCAGATAAGATCGTCACGGCGCGCATTGGCAATGCCGGCGGCGTTGTGCTGGGGTTGGGCGAAGGTGAAAATTTCATCGCCAGTGATACGCCCGCCATTATGGAACACACCCGCAAGGTCATGTTCCTGGAATCACGTCAGATGGCAGTGGTGACCTGTAATACCGTGACCATCGAAACCCTGGATGGAGCGAAGGTCAAGCCACAGGTCCATTCTGTTTCGTGGGATCCTGTTGCCGCTGAAAAAGGCGAGTATCGTCACTTCATGCAGAAAGAGATCCACGAACAAGTGCGCGCTCTTACGGACACACTTGCCGGCCGCGTAGACTTTGCAAAGGGAAAAATCCGCCTGCCTGATCTTAATCTAACCGAGGAACTGGCGAACAAGATCGAAAGAATTTACATCACTGCCTGTGGTACGGCAGCCTATGCCGGCATGGTCGGAAAATATCTCATTGAGAAGATCGCTCGCATTCCTGTGGAAGTGGTGATCGGTTCTGAGTTCCGTTACAGTGACCCGATCTTGAACAATCGCACTGTCGTTCTCGCCATCTCTCAGTCGGGCGAAACCGCCGATACACTGGCAGCCATGGAAGAAGGACGCCGCAAGGGTGCGATCGTCTGGAGCATTGTCAACGCCATCGGTTCACAAGCCATCCGCGTGGCAGATGGATTCATTTCGATGCAAACCGGACCGGAGATTGGCGTAGCTTCGACGAAAGCTTTCACCGCCCCTCTGGTTGACCAGTACATGCTGGCGATCCTACTAGCCGACCTGCGCGGTGTGATCGACGAAAAGACACGCAAAGCCCTGGTAGCTGACCTGCGCCTTGTCCCTGATCTTGTTGGTAGAACACTAGACCGCGAAGCTGAAGTGGAGGCGGTGGCGCGAGAATTGAAGGACGTCCGCGACTGCCTCTACCTTGGGCGCGGCATCAATATGCCCATTGCCTACGAAGGTGCATTAAAGCTAAAAGAGATTTCCTACATCCATGCCGAAGGCTATCCTGCTGGTGAAATGAAACACGGACCCATTGCTTTGATCGAGGAGAATATGCCTGTTCTGTGCATCGCGCCCAAAGATCCCTGGCACGAAAAGATGATCTCACAGATACAGCAGGCAAAGGCGCGTGACGGTGTTGTGATCGCGGTCGCAACTGATGGCGATGACCTGGTCAAAGATATGACCGATCACGTATTATGGGTACCTGAAACGCCCTGGATGCTTTCCCCAGTCATCACAGTTTTGCCTCTACAATTACTTGCCTACCATATCGCGACCATTCGCGGTCTCGATGTAGATCAGCCTAGAAACTTAGCGAAAAGCGTTACAGTCGAGTAAAGGATTGTACATAAAAAGTGGAGTTGAGTGATCAACTCCACTTTTTTATTTGGTCTTGCATTTACTGTTACTGTCTTTGTCCCGGAAGTATCGCCACTCTACATATATTTTAGTGCAGGGAGAATCCATTGGAATATGCTAATGGTCACATATTCCTATCAGGTTCCCTGACGGATCACATCTTTCTTTTTAACCGTATCAGTTTTGCCAAGCGCAACAGGTTGAATGTCTAAGGCTGGGGTACTAGCAGGTAACGCATCATGGTCAGGCAGAATTTCGTCTAACTTTCGAACAGGGCGAAACAAATAGCCGAAAAGGCTTACCAGAGTAGCTCCCACACCACACAAAAATACCAGCAAACTCATGCCAGAGCCCGGTCCCGTGCCTACAACAGGACCGAAGATGCTTGCCAGAGTACCTTGAGTCTGCATGACAGGCTCAAAAACCTTATCCCCCAAGTACCCCCCCATCAATGGAGCAAACGGGATCATGAACTGTGTGATGATGGATTGCGCGCCAAAGACACGCCCCTGTAGATCGGGCGGAACCTTTCTTTGTAGCAATGTATCATCTGATACCTTCGTGAGCGGATCACACACCGATATGATCGCCATGGCAATCATCCATATCCATAGTCCCTGCCCGATTCCCAGCAGTGCCAGCCCTAAAATGCTGGAAACGATCCACCCCATCAAAATACCATGTAAGGGACGTTTGATCCCTCCCCATCCTGCGATAACGACACCGGCAACCACAGCAGCCAAAGAACTAATCGTACTCACAAAGCCCAGAATTTCTGTGTTATTCCCAGTTCGTAACAGGATCATTGGATAGAAAACCGCAGCGGATAAGGCAATCCCAAAAAACAAATTCCCCATCGAAAAGATCAACTGTAACCCCAGTAAGCCAGGGCGTTTCAAAATATACAGGAAGCCGAATATCAATTCCTTCCAGAGAACGCCGTGTGACCCCTCCCCTTCCAGGGTATGTGGCGTCTGAGGAATATCCGTGATCAATAATGCCGCAATGGAAAATACAAACGCGACTGTGTTAATAACCAGGATCCCTGCCAGACCGATCAGCGGACCCAGAATGACACCCGCCAGGATCGGTGAAAACACATCCGGGAGGTCATCGAGCAGGTACATCATCCCATTCGCCCGTGCGTAGCGCGCCTTGGGGATCATGGTACTGATCGCCGCCCGGTACGCGGGCCACTGGAAGGCATACGCTGCGCCTTGGATAATAGTCGCTACATAGAGGTGCCATACTTTCAGCGCCTCAAAAAAATAAAGGGGCAGGATCAGCACTGTTATGGCGAGGGAAGCGATGTCGTACACCAGCATGGTCGACTTACGGCTGTAGCGGTCCACCAGAATACCAGCAATGGGCGCCACGAGCAACGTCGCGGAGAAGAAAAAGAATTCCATAACCCCTACGGAGCTCCCACCGGCTGTCTGTTTTATGATCCAGACATATAAGGCAAACGTTGTCGTGCTGGTAGCGGTGGCAGAGATCATTTGTCCAAACCACACAAGCAGAAAGCCTGGCATTCCCCGAGGACGGTGGCGATATAAGATCGACCTTCTTTTCACAATTGAAAAGATAACACAGCCTATTCAATATAACAATGCCGCATCCATTTCGTTTACCTAACAAGATACAAAGCTAGACTTGGTCATTTACATGAAAATAGCGCCACCTTTCAGGATTGTATTCCTTTTGTAACCTGCTGTAATTTCCTGGGACTGTTCTTTGCATATAATGATTCTTCACAAACAGGAGCATTTGACATGATAAGCAACAAACACGAAAGAGGACAGGCAATCATCATTATTGCTTTCGCCATCGTGGCGCTCATTGGCTTCGCAGCCCTGGCGGTCGATGGTGGAAGAGTATTATCAGACCGGCGCCATGCACAAAATGCAGCAGATACGGCCGCCTATGCCGCAGCCCTGGCAAAAGTTAAGGGCGGAAATTATACAGATGCTGCTCAATTCAGAGCAAGCAGCAATGGCTATGACAATAACGGTGATACCAATATTGTGGAAGTTCACCTCTGTAACGAGAGTGGCATCACCTGTTTATTGCCAACAGGAGCCGATGCATCGGAGTACATCCAGGTCAAAATCACATCTCATGTACAAACGTTTTTTGCTCGTATTCTGGGAAGAGATCGACTAACGAATGTAGTTCAGGCAGTGGCAAAAGCCACAATGCCGAAAACAACAAGGTGGTTCGATGGAAAGGCACTCGTCTCCGCTATGGACGGATGCAAAGGAGACAACGGCGCCCCCAATAATCCCTTCACAGTTGGCGGTAATGGAACGACGATTGTGAACAATTCGGGTATCTTTGTCAACTCAGCCTGTTCCGTCGCTTTCGTAGACAATGGTAATAGTAACCTGGTAACGACCAGCCAAGGGACATGTGTTGTTGGCGGTATTCAATCGGGAGTGAACGGTGTTGAACCTCCTCCAGTTGGGCACTGTGGAGCACAAATTAACATCAATGATTATGTGCTGCCAAGCCCTGAGGAGGATGGGTATTGCAATCAAGCAGGTTCGATCACGGAGTTTGGCGGAGAGTATGAAGCATGGCCCGGCTACTTCAATAAAACAGGAAACCAGACTTTTCCGGATGTCTCTCCCTCTGGTGTTTTGAAGTTACACAAAGGAGTGTACTGTCTATATAACGGCATAAGCCTGAATGCAAATTGGGAAATCACAACAGATTTAAATGGAAATGACGTGCATGATAGTGCTAGTGAGGGTGTATTCTTTTATGTGCCCGATGGCGATATTACCTTCAACGGTGGTTCAGCTCTTAACGTGCATGCCATTGACTCAAGCGATTATCCGTCAACCATTCAAAAATATTTGTTTTATGTTCCGCTGTCGAACGACGCGAATATAACCATTACAGGCAATAGTGGCTCTATTTACACGGGGACAGTTCTGGCGCCGGCATCGCATTGCACGCTGGATGGGTCCGGTAACACCTTCAGTCTTGATACGCAACTGATCTGTTATGATACAACCATTACCGGCGCAGGCTACATCGATATTACGCATACCGATGCCAATAACGCAGTGACCACAACCAAGCCCACCATCAAAATGGAACAATAGACAGCCAAGAGAAATTTCTTGTAAACCAGCGTCTTTTGGGCGCTGGTTTTTGTTTAAATAATTCACTTTTTAATGCTTTCAACAATGTAAATTCAACCTCAACCTAACAGGAGTGTTGGGTAACTCAGGTATCATGACCCCAGTACTATCGTCATGCTCCCGATTCTTATCAGGAGATGCGAATGAAGAAAAGATATTCAGAAAAAGGGCAAGCGTTGATACTTATCACGTTTGCCATCATGGCGCTGGTTGGGCTTGCCGGTCTAGCCATTGACGGAAGCGAGGTACTTTCCGATAGGCGTCACGCTCAGAATGCAGCCGATACAGCTGCCTTTGCTGCTGCCTTGACGAAAACGAAGGGTGGGGATTTCAATTCTGCGGCTCTCTTTCGTGCTGCCAGCAACGGGTATGATAACAATGGCACATCAAACATTGTGGATGTATACGACCCGCCCATTGATGGGATCTATGCGGGAAACAATCAATATATCCAGATCAAGATCACTTCAAATGTAAAAACATCCTTCGCGAGCGTGATCGGGACATCCATGATCACGAACAAAGTGGAAGCTGTTGCTCAAGCCGTCCCAGGAACGATTGCCCCTATGTACGGTGGCAGCGCAGTGGTCGGGCTTAACCAGACGGATTGCAATGCTGTGTTCTATAACGGAAATGCAAATATGACCCTGACCGGTTCTGGCATCTATGTCAACTCCAGTTGTCAACCCAATGCCTTTGGCAATCAAAGTGGTAGCCCTGGTATTTTGACAGCGCCCTGTTTGCAAACCGTGGGAGGCTACAGCTATACAGAAGGAAAGGTCATCGTGGACGCTGGCTGCCCGAGGAGCAATGTGCCTGCCATGAAGGCTCCGCCTGCACCAACGATCTCCTGCTCTCAAGATGCTGCAAAAGTCGGCTCGGACACTCTAAGCCCAGGCAATTGGACCGGTGCCTTCCCGCCCAATGGAGTAACATACTTGCAACCAGGCATTTATTGTGTAGATGGAAACTTTTCGATCAACGGCGGTGATACACTGATCGGTGATGATGTAGTGATCTATCTGAAAACTGGCACTCTCAAATGGAACGGTGGCGCTACGATCCGATTGAACGCACCCGACAGTGGAGATCTAAAAGGACTCCTGATCTACCAGCCTCCCACGAATACAAATTCTGTGACCATTAATGGAAATGGCGATTCAGCGATCGTCGGCTCGATCTGGGCGCCGGGAGCGCAGGTAGTTGTCGAAGGAGGCGGAGGCGCCTCAGGCTTGGAATGCCAGATCATTGGTGACACTGTAAAATTGAGCGGTTCTTCTGCTACTACCATTGATTTCAAAGCGGACTTAAATTATCAGCCACCTATCCCGCCGTCGATTGAACTAAGCCAGTAATCGATATTAATAAGTTTCAGACTATCAAGAGAGAATGGTTGTTCATCCATTCTCTCTTTTTATTTTATGAAAGTTCATGGACTGTAATCAATATATAACTAAACGTGAAACACCTTTCAAAAACGTAAACATTTATGCAAAGAACCTTGCAAAAACGTAGGTCAATAAGCATAACAAAACAGTAAGGCACTCGTCATGTAGCATATTTTTTCAGGAGTCATTCATTATGCTTCACAAGTTGCTAGGAAAAGGTCAGATGTTGATCCTTATCATATTCGGCACCGAGGGGGAAAGAGTGCTGTCGGATAAACCACATGCAAGAAATGCAGCAGATATCGCAGCTTTTACTGCGGCACTCGCAAAAGCCAAATAGCTTTTGCAGCCAAAGCGGTGTTACCCATCAGAAGCTACCAGCGGATGCCAACTCATCTGAATGTATTCAGTTGAGAATCACATCGTAGTATCACCATGTTTGCTCGCTCAGCAGGTCACAGATTCAAAATACAGCCAGAAGCAATTACACGGTCAAAACACGAACGCATCCGCCCTCATCATCTTCGGGTGGATCTCGTATCTATGGGTAGTCACAAATCGCCAAAAGCGCTAACTCCGATCACTGTTTTCTCATGAACGCACAGAAGCGTCGCTTTTTTGCAATCCTTCAAGATAATGATAGGAACTGCACTATAATGGTAACAGGTAGTACCAAAAGGGGAGGTGTGACCTTCCAGAATTGTCTGTGATTTGTTGTAACAAAATTGTACAATAGAGTATAGGGCAACTTATACTCCCAGGTGTTTGGAAATGCCCATTTTTCAAAGATTTTTTTGTTTTTTCGGAAATGAAAGAAGGAGTTCTTGGCATGATCAATTTCAAATCTCAAAGAGGACAGGCGATCATCCTGCTGGCATTTGCCATCGTAGGGCTGGTAGGCTTTGGCGCGCTTGCCATCGACGGGGGGCGTGTACTGTCAGATCGGCGACATGCTCAAAATGCAGCCGATACCGCTGCCCTGGCGGCTGCACTAAAGAAGATTCAGGGTGGAAATACTTCTGCCGTAATCGCTGCCGCCCAAAACCGCGCACTCAGTAATGGATATAATGACACAACAGATTTACAGGATGTGATCGTTAATATGCCCCCGGTTGGTGGTCAATTCAACGGGAATAGCGAATATATTCAGGTCATCATTAAGTCACGAGTGAATACAGCCTTTGCACGTGTTATTGGCAGACCACAAGTGGAGAACGTTGTGGAAGCAGTTGCCCGGGTACAGGGCGCTACAAGCAATGGTAGCTTCCTCGGGAATGCCGGCTTGATTGCCACGCAATCAGGCAATGTGGAGCAATGTCTCTTAGCAAACGGCGGTGCATTGATCAGAATGCATAACACCGGCATATTTATTAACTGCACTAGTTCCAGATCCATCTTTGTAAATGGTGGAGCAACCCTGGATATGGATAGCAATGGAGAAACCCCCGGCTGCTTTTACTTGAATGGTCAAGCGACAGTTGATCCGATCACCTGCGGCGCCCCTGCAAAGACCATTACTGCTGCGACCTTTGCCGATGTTCCGACCACACAACCACCACCAACCTGCAGCGGGAATGGAAGTGTTACGGGAAGCGGTGTAAATAGCTATGGTACTCCACCACAAGTGAACGTCAACAGTGGAACTGCTACATTTAACCCCGGTAATTACAGTAGCATCAGCATAAATTCGAGTAGTGTTTTCAACCCAGGGGTGTACTGTATCAGTGGAAGTTTCAATGTGAATGGTCAGGCGACTATCAGTGGTCCGAGTGGCAGAGTCCAGTTCGTTATGGGCAACACGAGTCTCAACCTTGACAAAACGCCTAACAATTTTAACGATCTCGAAATGTATACTACGAACGGAAATCTATCAGTAAAAGGTGACCTGACCGCCAATCGTTTCCGTTTCTTCTCCACTGGCAACGGCACTATGGATGTACAGAATGGCACATTTACATCCAACAATGCCTATATATATCTAGCCAGTGGCGATATTAAATGGAACGCGCAAGCTATGATCAATTTACATGCCCCCCCTCAGGGTGATCCCTTTGGAGGGCTCTTGTTCCACAAGCCATGGACTAATACAACAGATACCATCCTCAATGGAGGCTCAAACGTCCATTTGACCGGCACATTCATGGTACCTCACAGCAATGTCACCTTCAATGGTGGAAATGGTTTTGAATTGCACGGTCAGGTTGTCGGTTTTACCTTCAAACTTAATGGCGGTAGCGTCCAAGACATTTATTATGTACCTGGTGAGAATTACAATCCACCAAGCTCACCAACCATCGAAATAGCGAAATAATCTGAATAGCGATCCATTTCTAGCATCGCTCAATGCCCTCCAGGCATTGGTAAACTGAATACAAGCATGACTTGCGATCTTATCAACAAGTCATGCTTGTATAAAATCCATTGTATTTCTAATCAATAAACCCTTGTCGTGCATAGTGCTCACTGATAAAAATTGGCGTTTGTCAAAACGCGCCATGCCGTCAACAAGCCACTCCCAATGCCCAATCTTTACGAAAAGAGCTTGCAAAACTGTATAATTTGTAACCTTTTGGTGATTGACTAGTGTATTTCCTAACCATACAATGGAATCGCCTTTCATTTCAGCAAGATCGTTCTATTCATTTTTCGATCTAAAAATTAAAAAAGGAGTGATTATGACAGATAGATCGAGAGCATTTTTCATTTCATTGTCCATCCTTGCTTTGGTATTGTTCAGTGCCTTTGGCACGATCCCTGTTTACGCAGATGACGGGACGACATCTGACTCGACAGAGACAGCCACTGTGACCGGCACCGAGCCAGTAGCCACAGAACAACCGACAAGCGATCCATCTACGGTGGTGAATGATGAGCAACAGCCGCCGGCAGATGGCACGACCCCAACCACAGAAACACAACCAGTAGTAGAAGAAACACCCCTGCTCGAACAGGTGCCGGATAACATAACGGTAACTGTTGTCGATGAGACAGGAGAAGCGCAGCCGCTTGTATCTCAGGATAGTGCGGAGGCGGTTTTGCTTAGTGACCCAATCTGGTGTCCGGCAGGTCAGGCTCCCACGCCCGGCGCGAACGGTTGTACACAATCCTACACTAGCTTTACACAATTGCTCGATTTCCTCAAAGCTAATGAAGGCGATGCAGCTTACCAGCAGGATGGCACCATCTATGTACAACAAGGTACCTATGCTGGCGGTGAACAATCGATCGATTTCAATTCCTACAACTTCACAGAGATCAATAAAAAGAATCTGACTGTGACCGGTGGATGGAATACAACCACGAACGAAGTAAACAGCACCAGCAGTTTCAACGTCCCAATCATCATCGGCTCCAGCGGCAATCCCTGGGGTGGTTCCGTAACCCTGAACAATATCATCATCAACGGGGCAGCGGACCAAACCGGACTAACGCTATATTCCAATGGTAATATCGAACTATCGAACGTTGAGGTCACGAATTCACAGAACGGCGCTGAAATCGACGCAAAAGGCAATGTGACCATCAACAATTCGAAGTTTCATAAGAATAAAGAAAAAGGGGCAGACATTACAGTCTGGGGGCAGTGTCAATGTCTCCAACAGCGATTTCAGTAATAACGGTTCCGGTGATGTTGGCGACCCAACTGGTTCCGGCCTGGGTATCAAGAGTGCTGGTGCGGTTACTCTGATGGATGTGGCAGCCAATAATAACCAATTATTTGGAAGCGACATTCAGGCAGGTGGGGCTGTCACCATTACGCGCGGTTTCTTTAACGGAAACCAGGGCATTGTCTACGCCTATAACTGGACGTACAAGGGATATGGTTTGCAGGTTGTAACGACAGGCGATATCTCCTTGATCAGTGTAGCTGCTAACAACAATTATGTTTTCGGCGCATCGTTGAGTGGTGCAAACGTAACGATCGGTGAGAAAGAACTGGTCACCAAGAGCACCTTCAATGACAATGGCTATAAACATGATGAGATTGGCAGCGGACTGACCGTAAATAGCACAGGCGCTGTTTCTCTATACAACATTGAGGCGAACAAAAACAACCTCTATGGCACCGATATCCACGCGAATGGCACAGTGACCATCAATAAGGGCATGTTCAATGGGAACCAAGGCTATTACTGGTGGGGTGACAAAACCTATTTCGGCTATGGTCTACAGGTTACGACCAGCGACTTTGTCAACTTGGCGGATGTTACTGCAACTGGTAACTATCTCTTTGGCGCAAAGTTAAGCGGCTTGAGCGTTGCCATCGCCACTGGTGACTTCAGCAGTAATGGAACAGGCTCACAATATGACATTCTAGGCTCAGGTCTTGAGATCATAGCCACGAATAATGTAAACCTTTCCAGTGTCGCATCCAATAACAATCAGGTGTTCGGTGCAAAGATCCAGGCTGGCGGCGATGTATCGATCAGCGATGGGTTCTTCTCTGGAACAAAAGTTTACAGCTACTCCTGCGGCGGCGAGAAGACCACGGTGGGTGGCGGCTATGGACTTTTGATCACCACCCTAGGCGACATTACGCTTAACAACATCGAGGCAAATAACAACTACCTGTACGGTGCAGATATGACCGGCAAAGGGTTTGTCATCAACAATGTATCCTTCAACAATAATGGATCAGATGCGATCGACAACCCTGTTGGTAGTGGTGCCAAGATCAAAGGCACAGGCTCCGTCACGATCAATAGCATCCAGGCGAGCAACAACCAACTCTTTGGGCTGGATATAGAGACCACTGGCGATGTCACAATTAGTAGTGGTACCTTCAACAATACCCAGTCTCTTTCTCAGGAAACCAGGGAATGGTTTGGTTATGGATTGACGGTTAAGACCCTCGGGAAAATTGACGTGGACAATGTTGTCGCCAATTACAATTACCTGTGGGGCGGCAAACTCGAAGGAGCTTTCACCTCTGTTACCAACAGCCAGTTCAACTTCAACATTACCCCATCCACCATGTTCATTGATGATACAGGGTTGTTGATAACAAGCACCGACGAGGTCAGGCTGAATAATGTGGAAGCCAGAGAAAACCGGTTGATCGGTGCAAGTATCGTAGCTGCAGGCAACGTCTTCATCAATCAAAGCAATTTCTCAGACAACCAAGGTGTCATCTGTTCGATCTCCTGGTGCCCCGCAGGCAGCGAGATCTATCAGGGTTATGGTTTGAGCGTTGTCACACCCGGTTTGATTTCATTGGACAGCGTTACTGCATCTAACAATCACCTGTTTGGCGCCTACCTCAAAGGCTCGAATGTTACCGTTGCAAACAGCACCTTCAATAACAATAGCACCGGCAACAACAAAAACCCGCAAGGTAAAGGTTTGGATATTGAGAGCAGCGGACCTGTGCTGATCTTGTGGACCACGGTAAGCAACAACCAAAACTATGGTGCCAATATCAAGGCAGATGGTGATGTAACGATCGTTACCTCTACATTCTCAGGAAATTACCACACTGTTGGAACATCCCGTGTTGGATATGGCTTGCAGATTGTTACGTTAGGCAATATCACATTGGATGCTGACAATTCTGGCGTTGGAGTACAAAGCAACCAGAATGGGACCGGTGCGATCCTGCAAGGGAATAACATCACTGTGAACAATGGCAGTTTCCTCAACAACGGTAGCGGAGATGGTTTAACCATCAATGCAAGCGGCACTGTCACCCTCACAAACGTTACAGCCTCTGGCAATAAACAAGATGGTGTGGATGTCACAACTCCCGCCTGTGCGGTTGTTCAGGTGAATAATGGCACCTTCACCAACAATACTCAGTATGGACTCCGCGTCAACGGTGGCATTCTTAGCACGACTGGCACACAAACCTTTGGTGGTAACGGCGCTGGAAACATTTTCCAGAATCCTGCTACCTGCGCCATCGTGTTGAGCACGGGCACAACTGGAACAACTGTCACTTCCCCAAGTAACACGTCCACTACAGTGAGCTCCAGTACACAGACCAACAACACAACTGTTACCACTGACAAGAAGAATACAAAGGTCAAAAAGGCAGTTGTCAAGAAGCACAAAGTGGCAAGGCACCATGCCCGCAGAAATAGATAGATAGCACCTGTCATGTCAGTGTCATACTGAATGCTATAATTGAGGAACAGCCAAATGGCTGTTCCTCAATTGTTATAAGGATGGAAAAATGAAACAACGAATTGCGATATTAATTATCCTGCTTTTCACTCTGATCGTGTCAGCATGTGGGAATGCTCCCACTCCTACACCCGCAACTGTGGTGATTGTTGAAAGCGCAACGCCTGTACCCATGGCATCTGCGACCAATACGCCCGATCTCTGCGCAAAGGAAAATATTCAAGCTGAGGTGCAAAAGGTGCATAAACTTATGCGCGAATTTGATGATAGTTCATCCCTCGCTGCTAGTGTTCCCGCCGATCAGCTGACTCCTGTTATCTCGAACTTACAACGGATACGCAGGGATGCCGAAGATCTTCCTATCCCACCTTGTTTGGTGAAGCTGAAGACACATGAGATCAATCATATGAATCTTGTGATCGGAACCTTGATCAATCTCATCGGTTACTCGAACGGTACTGTTAGTAAGGATGTTATCGACCAGGGGATTGCTCTCGCCCGGCAGGAACATGACAACTACACTATTGAGTTGGCAACTGTTTTAGGGCTCACCCCTGTAGTGGCTACACCTGCTGCAGAAACACCCACACTGACACCTGCCCCACAATAAGATTTCCAAGAAAAAGCAAACACGACTCGACATCGAGTTGTGTTTTTATTTTGGACAAGAAGCCCGCATCTTTCTCAGGGACACTTGATCCCGCTACCGAGCATCATCCACCCACATGTATACCGCACTCGGTCAAAAAATTGTGGATTTTTAAAAGGTGGAAAGCACAATTTTTGACCGTTAGTATTATATAATTCCGCCAACCACATCATCCGGAGGAATTCCCCATGCGCCCCGATTGGGACTCTGTACTTCATGAAGATCGCCTATGCCGTATCTGAACGCAGCACCTGTGACCGCGCCTTTGTAGGTTGTGTGCTCGTGCTTGACAAACGTATCCTCACCACCGGCTTTAACGGCTCCCCTGCCGGGCAAGCCCACTGCGATGAGATCGGTCACCTCATGGTGGAGGGTCACTGCGTCCGCACCATTCATGCCGAGACAAATGCCATCATCCAGGCTGCGTTGCACGGAGTTTCCACCAAGGGCTGCACCTGTTATGTGACCCACCTTCCCTGTATCAACTGTACGAAGGCGCTCATCAACGCAGGCATTTCACGCATTGTGTACAACGTAGCTTATCGTAGCGATGAAAATGCCATGAACTTTCTTCAAGCTGCAAATATTGAAGTGGTGAAGAACGACTACCAGCCAGAAGCTTGATATAAATCGTCCCGCAGGTTTTATGGAGGGCACTGTTGCATCCTAACCAACCTGCGGGACGATTTTTTACTTCCACACAAATTCCAAAGACTTATCCAATGGCAGCGTGACCGACGTACTCGCCGGGGTAGGACCGCCGCACACACCGTTGAGACATTTGCAATCCTTGTCCATTAACGGGCTGGTACAAGCAATGGCAGTAAAACTTATTTCCCAGGTACCTGTAGTATTGACTGGCAAGAACGCATAAAAGGTGCCTGTCTCATCGGTGATAGAGTTGATACGCGGCGGACTGCCAGCTTTCGCCTGCACCACAGCAAATTGAATTCCCATAACGGGTTTGCCATTTTCATCCAGCACACGCCCACGGACTATCTGCATATCGGCTGGCTGCATAAACGGGACCAGATTCAGGTCGCTTTCGCTGGTGATGAACTGGGAAAAGACCCAGCCTGTCCGCTCGAGGGGTGTCTGCACAAAAAGCCATTCACTGCCGGGGGTACGTCCCAGCACGAGGAGTTTTGTGGCATTCGGAATTGTGGTCTTTGCTTCGAACAGCGGACCCGGGTTCGCTCTAAGAACCAGATTGTCTACATTTGTCACCACAGAGAAAGGGACATAGGGAGAGGAAACAGCCGATATAACGGGGGCAGGTTGCAGCGTGGAAAGAGGCGTAGCGTCCGTCTCAGGCGTTGCTGTAAGCGCCAGCGGAGTTTCTTCCAGTGTTTCTGCTGTTGGTGCAGGGGTTTGAGAGGCAGTGCAGGATGCGAGCAAAGAAAGAACAATTGCAAAAGTAAAAAGGGTTTTTGTTTTCATTTCATTCTCCTGATACCAAGTATAGATGAATTCAAGGCGGCGAACAACACCCGAAACCGACACTCTCAGGTACAATACCGGAAACTACCCAAGAGGTATAAAACAGCCCATGAGAGTATGATCTATTCCAATACACCACGCCCTGAATCACTTAAATCTTTTTCTGATGCTATTCACGTTCCTTTCTGGCTGGATAATCCAGCCAAACCAACTCCCGAACCCCAACTGACTCAAAATATTTCCACTGACCTGCTTATAGTCGGCGCAGGTTATACTGGTTTGTGGACCGCGCTGCTCGCTAAGGAACAAAATCCGTCGCGTAACGTGGTTTTGCTCGAAGCAGGAGAAGTTGCCATTGGTGCCAGCGGACGCAATGGCGGATTTGTCGATGCATCCATCACGCATGGATTCTTTAATGGCTTGTCGCGTTGGCCCCGTGAGATCACCGTCCTGGAAAAAATGGGGCATGCCAATCTCGATGCGATCGAGAAAACCATTCAACGACTCGGAATCGAGTGCGACTACCGTCACGTCGGCGAGATCGATATCGCCACCGAACCCTATTTGTTGGATGAATTCAAAGAGGCGATGGAACTCTCCAAAGCCTATGATCTCAACTATCAATTCTTCGACCGCCAACAATTATCTGAGATCATAAAGTCACCTATCTTCTTAGGCGGGATCAAACGCCCCGGTTCTTCTCTCGTGAACCCAGCACAACTAGCTTGGGGTTTGCGCAAGGCGTGTTTAGATCTAGGCGTTCAACTGTACGAGAAAACGCCGGTGACGAAGCTGGAAGAAGAAAACAATGTTGTCATTGCTCGTACTCCGCACGGGCAGGTACGCGCGCACCGCGTAGCACTGGCAACCAACGCTTTTCCGCCCCTGCTCAAACGCATTTCGTTTTACATCGTGCCTGTCTATGATTACGCCCTCATGACCGAGCCGCTCACGCCCGCACAGCGCGACTCCCTCGGTTGGCACGGACGTGAAGGGCTGAGCGACGGCAACCGCCAATTCCATTATTTCCGCACAACAGCCGATGGACGGATCCTCTGGGGCGGCTACGATGCGATTTATCACTGGAATAATGGATTCGGTCTGCATCTGGAACAACGTCACGCTTCGTTCGCCCGATTAGCGGAGCATTTCTTCCAGGCGTTTCCCCAACTGGAAGGTCTCCGCTTCACGCACGCCTGGGGCGGAGCGATCGATACCTGCTCGCGTTTCAGTCCGTTTTGGGGAACAGCGCATCACGGCAAGACTGCTTATTCCATGGGCTATACCGGTCTCGGCGTAGGTGCGACACGTTTTGGTGCGCTGGTCATGCTCGATCTGCTGGACGGTCGGCAAACAGAACGCACGGCGCTCGAATTCGTGAAAACCAAACCACTTCCCTTTCCTCCCGAACCGTTGCGTTCACTTGGCATCAAGATGTCGCAGTGGTCCATGCAGCAAGCGGATAATAACGAGGGACGCGAGAATCTATGGTTGAAAGTGATGGATTGGGTCGGACTCGGATTTGACAGTTAAAAAATTAGCCACAGAGTACACAGAGACTTCTGAGAGTTTTCTCTGAGCGCTCTGTGCTCTCTGTGGCTAAGCATTTCACCCCAACACAAAGACACATAATAAACTACCATCCTGCCCGATCTTTGAGGCCTGTGTCGCGGGTCGCCGCATCAACTCTTCGAGCAGGTTTTCATCCATTTTGCACAGTTCAGGATGTCTGGTAATGACTGCCGCGTATGGACAATGCCCAAATAAGAGGCGTGGTCCTTCCGCGCCGGCTTCCCAGCGTGCATGGTAGTTCATCTGATTTATTTTCTCGACAACGAGATTTAATCGTTTCGCGGCGGGTTGAGCCGCAAAATTGGCTTCTCCTGCCAGACGCTTTGCCAAAGCTTCCGGCGCGAAGTTGGAGCCTGCCTCCAAGATCAAAGCATCCACCAACGCGGACAGATTATCTCCCAGCGCCGCTCGTGGCAGGGAATAGACCTTTTCCGGTCTGCCTTTGCTGTCTTTGCCTCGCACAAATGCCATTTCCAGCCGCCCGTCAGAAACAAGAACTCGCAGATGATGTCTCACCGTCGGCGCGGACATTTGCAAGGCACGCGAAATTTCCCGCGCAGAGGCAGTGCGAGTTTTGTTCATGTAGATGAGGACTTTTTGCCGTGCTGTGGTCTGTTTTATTGTCATAGTTTGGCGATGATTATACTCACATTCTTAATTTTGTATAAATATTTTTACGTAATTCTTTGACATTTGAATGTCGAGAGTTATAATGCCAATTGTGATAGTTAGCACCAGAATTACTTGAAATCCCTTCACTTTAGAGGAACTGCATGGAATTTCGAAACTACATCAACGGTAAGTGGGTCAACGGACAAAAGACATTTCAGACGATCAATCCCGCCACAGAAGAAGTCGTGGCTGATATTGCTGAAGCGGAAACCTCTGATGTAGATGCGGCAGTCAATGCCGCAACAGAAGCCTTCAAAACCTGGCGGCTGGTCCCTGCCCCATTGCGCGGGGAAATGCTCTTTAAAATTGGCGATATTATCAAGCAAAAAAAAGAAGAACTGGCGCAGTTGCTCACACGCGATATGGGTAAAGTGATTGCCGAAGCGCGCGGCGACGTGCAGGAAGCCATTGACATGGCGTACTTCATGGGCGGCGAGGGACGCCGCCTGCTGGGGTACACCGCGCCCGTCGAAATGCCGAACAAATTCGGTATGGCGGTGCGTGACCCAGCGGGTGTGGTCGGGCTGATCACACCCTGGAACTTCCCCATCGCGGTGCCTTCGTGGAAGATCTTCCCGGCGCTGGTGGCAGGCAATACTATCATATGGAAGCCATCTCCGGAAACTCCCGCCATTTCAGCCGCATTTGTGAAGGTCTTTGAAGAAGCAGGCATCCCTGCTGGCGTCTTCAACCTGCTCATGGCTCCCGGCGCGGATGTGGCAAAGGCGCTGGTCAATCATCCGAATGTGCGTGTACTTTCCTTTACAGGCTCCACCACAACGGGACGCGCCATTGCCGAAGCTGCGGGCAAACTCAACAAGAAACTGTCGCTCGAAATGGGCGGCAAGAACGCCATCCTCGTGATGGATGATGCCAATATCGAACTCGTCACCGATGCGACCTTGTGGGCGGCGTTCGGCACGACTGGTCAGCGTTGTACGGCTGCCAGCCGTTTGATAGTTCAAAAAGGAATAGCCAGCAAAGTGAAAGAGTCGCTGGTGGAGCGGACGAAGAACCTGAAACTCGGCGATGGACTTGACCCCAAAGTGGAAGTTGGTCCCGTCATCAACAAAGCTTCGCTCGAACGCATTCACAACTATGTGCAGCTTGGACAAAAAGAAGGTGCCCGAGCATTGGTCGGCGCCTCGGTCGCGGATGTTAACGGGAAAGGCTTCTTCTACAGCCCCACCCTGTTTGACGGAGTCCAAGCCGGGTCCACGCTGGAGGCGGAGGAGATCTTCGGTCCGGTACTTTCGATCATCGAAGTGGATTCGCTCGAAGAGGCGATCGAAGTCAATAATCGATCCCAGTATGGGCTTTCGACTTCGATCTTCACACAGGATGTAAACCGCGCGTTTACCGCCATGCGCGATATCGCCACCGGACTCGTGTACATCAACCACGGCACAACGGGAGCCGAAATCCAGTTCCCGTTCGGCGGTGTGCGCGGCACCGGAAATGGTCACCGCGAAGCCGGACAAGCCGCACTCGAAGTGTTCACGGAATGGAAATCCATTTACGTGGACTATTCTGGAAAATTACAACGTGCGCAGATCGACAATCGGAATGAGTAAAAACGGAAACAGGTAAACACGTAGACAAGTAACAAGGCTGATCACTGAAAACTGGTAACTGATGACGTTTAACCTGGGAATCGACTTACGCGATCGCTTTAGAATTACGCAGGCAACACAAAGATGTCAACATCGAAGATGTGACCCTGCAGCAAATATTGAACTGGACTTTACAACTCTCGGAATTTGAGGATGATCCCGCTCTCGCGAACGATGACATCCTGTACGCAATCTATCAAGACTGGTTCGAGGAGAACATACATGGACAATGAAAAGTTAAAGTCTGCCTCAATACGACATTCCGGAAGATATCCAGAATGCCGTAGCCATCACCACGCTCGACCGCCTCTATAACTGGGGACGTCGCTCGTCGGTGTGGCCCCTTATGTTCGGTCTGGCATGCTGCGCCATCGAAATGATCGCCGCACAAGCCTCCCGCTACGATATGGCGCGCTTCGGCATGGAAGTCATGCGCCCCACCCCGCGCCAGGCGGATATGATGCTCGTCTCTGGCACGGTCACCAAAAAGATGATCCCTGCCATCATCCGTCTCTACAACCAGATGCCCGAGCCCAAGTATGTGGTGGCGATGGGCGCTTGCGCTTCCGGCGGCGGACCTTTCAAGGAAGGCTATAACGTCGTGGCAGGCATCGATAAGTTCCTGCCTGTGGATGTATACATCCCCGGCTGCCCTCCCACTCCTCAGGCTCTGATCGCAGGCATGATCAAACTGCAGGAAAAGATCGATAAGGAATCCATCAAGAAAGTCTCCTGGTACAACAAGAAAAACAAAGGAAAAGATGCCAACTACGTTCCTGTTCCCGTTCTTGGACCGGATCTGATGGACCCACGCAAGTATGAAGAGATCAAAGCTGCTGCCGCCGCAAAGGAAGGTGCTGCATGACCGCTCCCGCTTCTACTACGACCCTCGACCTGACTCAGCGTTTCCCGGGTGTTGTCACCGCTGACACACGCCCCGGCTTCAGCGGGTTCATCGTTGAGAAAGACAAACTCGTCGAAGTTGCCACCGCTATCCGCGATGAATTCGGCTTTGACCTGCTCACCGCCGTCACCGGCGTGGACTACCTCCCCGAGAACAAAATGGAAGTGGTCTATCACGCCTACAAGACCACTGGCGGACCCGGACTCGTCTTCCGCGTGCAAGTGCCGCGTGTGGACCCGGTTGAAGTTCCTTCGCTGATCGATGTCTACCCAAGCGCCGATCTGCAGGAACGCGAAGCCTGGGATCTGCTCGGCATCAAGTTCACCGGTCACCCCGACCTGCGTCGCATTTTGATGTGGGAAGGCTATCAGGGTCATCCTCTGCGAAAAGATTGGCAGGAGCCGTTCTTTGAAGAGGAAGTCAAACCCTTCAAGAGCCGCTGGCCCGATGGCAAGTTCACCATGGCGGAGACAAAGAACGCGTTCGGCGATAATCTGAAATTCCCACAGGATTTCGATCCCGAAAAATGGGTTCCTGAAAACGAAGAGATGCTGTACGAGTCCCTGCAGCGCTACTCCGTCAAGAACGAAGATGGCATGAGCACCGACCGTATCGTGGTCAACATGGGACCACAACATCCGTCCACGCACGGTGTGTTCCGTGCTGCACTGACCCTCGATGGCGAGACGATTGCCGGACTCAAGCCTGTCGTAGGCTACCTACACCGCAATCACGACAAGATCGGTGAACGCAATACCTTCCTGCAAAACATGCCGTTCACCGACCGTCTCGATTACTTCAACTCGATGAGCAACAACTTTGGGTACGCTCTCGCGGTCGAAAAACTGATGAAGATCCCCGTGGCAGAACGCGCCGATTACATCCGCGTCATTATGGCGGAACTCAGCCGTATCCAGAACCACCTGGTGTTCATCGGTATGCTGTTGAACGATCTCGGTGCCATGTACACCCCAGCATTGTACGCTTTTGAAGAGCGCGAGTTGATCCTTGATATCTTCGAAGCGGTCTCTGGTTCGCGCATGATGTGCAATTACTTCCGCTTTGGCGGCGTGGTGCGCGATGTGCCCGATGATGTGATGCAGAAGATCAAAGATTTGGTCTTTGACCGTCTCGAAGCCAAGACCGATGAAATGGACCGCCTGTTGAGCGATAACGAAGTGTTGAACGCTCGCTTGAAAGGCGTCAAAGTCGTAGATGCCGAAACCGCTGTGAAGTTTGGTGTGACAGGTCCCGTACTGCGTGCTGCGGGTGTGCCCTACGATCTGCGCCGCGCTGATCCGTATTCGGTCTATGACCGTTTCGATTGGGATGTAGCGGTCCGTCATAACGGCGATATGTACGATAACTATTTGATCCGTCTCGATGAAATCCGCCAGTCGATCCGCATCGTGCAGCAGGCTGTAAAGAGCATTCCTCAGGGTCCGATCAACTCCCAGAAACCCCAGTATCAGGTTCGGGTCCCGGCAGGAGAAGCGTACGGTCGTGTCGAATCCCCGAAGGGTGAGCTGGCGTTCTATGTCGTGTCGAACGGCAAGCCAAATCCATGGCGCTATCACGTCCGCCCCGCTTCGTTCGTCAATATCACCTGCCTCGAGCAGATGTGCATCGGCACCAAGATCGCGGATTTCGTGGCATTGCTTGGCATGCTCGATATCGTGATGGGCGAGCTCGATCGCTAAAAGGAGATGAACATGTACGGTAAAGGTATTCTCAAAGGTTTGAGCGTCACCTGGAAGCGATTCTGGGACACGTATCTCGATGATATCTCATGGATGATCCGCGGCAAGAAGCGTTACAACACCGAAGAAGGGATCAAGCACCGCTCGAGCAAGAACACGCGCGGCATCTTCACGGTTCAATATCCGGAAGAGAAGCTGATCCTGCCCGAGGAAGCGCGCTATGTCCCGTTCCTTGTCTACGACGAGGGTGCCGAGGGCAAGAAGGAAGTTCGCTGCACATCGTGTGGTATCTGCGCCAAGGTTTGTCCGCCCCAGTGCATCTGGATCGTGCGCTCGAATGACCCGAACACGGGACGCCCCATCCCCGAGCCGACCGAGTTCTACATCGACGCCGATATCTGCATGAACTGCGGATTCTGCGCCGAGTATTGCCCGTTCGATGCCATCATCATGGACCACGATTTTGAGATCGCGTCCTACTCGCGCAATGTGTACAATATGCAGAAACTGCTCAAGCCTGCTTCGTACTACAAGAGCATCCGCCCGGAAAACTATGCAAAGAATGAAGCGGAGCGCAAGGCAAAGGAAGCAGCGAAAGAAGCCGCCAAGGCAGCAAAAGCGGCTGGAGCAGCGGCGGCACCGGCAACACCAGCATCATAAGTAAGGTAACAGGAATACAAGTAGACAGGTAAACATGTGCAGGTGTTTGCCTGTCTACATTTTCATAGGAGCATAATGTCTCAAGTAACCAAAGAAGCAGTTTTAGCAGCACTGAGCAAAGTACAGGAACCAGAATTACATCAGGATCTCGTCACCCTCAACATGATCCGCGAACTGGAAGTCAACGGTGACATCGTTTCGTTTACCGTGATGCTGACAACACCCGCCTGTCCGTTGCGTGGACGAATCGACAAGGAATCGCGTGAAGCGGTTATGGCGGTTCCCGGCGTGAAGACAGTCCACATCAAAATGGACTCCGATGTGCCGAACGACGGTCGAATGCGCGGATTGGTAAACATGCCCATCCGCAACGCCATCGCGGTTGGTTCAGGCAAGGGCGGCGTAGGTAAATCCACGGTGTCGGTGAACATCGCTATGGCACTGGCACAAAGCGGCGCACGTGTCGGTTTGATGGATGCAGACATCTACGGTCCCAATATCCCGACCATGCTCGGCGTAGAAAAACTCCCGCCGCCCAATGGACCGCGTCTCATCCCTGCCATGGCATATGGCATCAAGATGATCTCGATGGGTCTGCTGGTCAAACCGGGTCAGCCCTTGATCTGGCGCGGACCGATGCTCAATTCCGCCATCCGCCAATTCTTAAGCGACGTGGAGTGGGGCGAGTTGGATTATCTGATCATCGACCTGCCGCCTGGGACAGGTGATGCCTCCCTTTCCCTGGCACAGGCACTGCCCCTCAGCGGCGCGGTGATCGTGACCCTGCCGCAGTTGGTCTCGCTCGAAGACGCTGGTCGCGGCTTGAACATGTTCAAGACGCTGGAAGTCCCCATTCTGGGCATTGTCGAGAATATGTCCTACCTTGACCTGCCCGACGGCACGCGTATGGATCTCTTCGGCTCCGGCGGCGGTGAACAATTGGCAGCCGCCACCGAGACCACGTTCCTGGGCAAAGTGCCCATCGATCAGAACGTGCGCATCGGCGGCGATAGCGGCAAACCAATCGTGGCAGCCTTCCCAGACTCCGCGGTTGCCAAGGCGTTGAACGAGATCGCGCAGAAGATCGCGGCGCAGGTCAGCGTGGCAGCATTGAGCACCAAGAACGAGTTACCGATCAATATCGTGGAATAAAACTGAGAACGAGGAAAGATCTTCAAAAAGAACTTTCCTCGTTCAATTTATCGGCTGTTAGGAGCGGTTGAAAATGAAGTCGGTAACTTTTTACAAACTCTTATTGGGCTTACCTTATTTAGTAATTATCCCTGGCTTTATAACATTGAGGGGGTGGTTTAGTCCACCAACAACTGGTATTCCTGATGGAACATTCAAAAACATTGTGGATCTTCTGATAGGCTTTTGGGGTATTACAGGCGTTTTTTGGATCATCCCATATACCCTTTTCGCAATTGGTTTGTTATTGTGGAGTTTTGGAAAATCAAATGAAACGATAAGAACTTGGTACACAAGGTCTCCCTACTTTTTGATGATGCTCTCCCCTTTTTTCTTCATGGTCATTATGTTCTCATCAAGTCTTTTTAGCGATCAGAATACTCGTAGGCACACTTATAGGTTATGGCATCATTGGTGTTATTTGTTCTATACCATTAAGCCTCATATATGGATTCTTTTTTGTCCAAATCGGATTACTTCTTCACTCAATTCTCTTTTCAGTCGGTTTCATAAAAGACGAGCCACCAAATAGTTAAAAATTCTCAATGGGATCTGAAGAGCCTTAGCAACGAATGCTTACTAGGCATTTATCGTTTAATAAGCATCAATTTGCCAAAGCTCTTTTATTGAAGATAGCCCCTGCAAGAGCTCCGCCAGCTGCCCCAAAAATGGCATGGATTACTACGCTGGTAAGTGTGAATAGTGCAGATGTGCTACCCATCCAAAGTTCGACAGGCATTACACCAGCCGGAAGATACTGCTTGACCTGAGACACCAAGCCAAGACCACCTGCTACCCAAAGAAAGCCCAAAAATCCTGCAAAAAGGCCCGTGACCGCTCCAACAGTAATGGCATCCTCCATTGTAATCCTGCCTGCTCGACGCATGTAATACCATGCCGCGAATAACGGACCGCTCCAGAAGGGAAAACAAACGAGACAATTAAGTAGATTAAGGATCGGGGCATTGGAAAAGGTAGTAGTGATTACTGCACCGATCAAGCTGGCGATCAGGAGATGCTTTGTGTTCATTAGATACTCCTTCCCATCTGATTATGAGTATAAGCAAAGCCAATTCGAATACAAGTGTTTTTTATCACAGAACGTTCAGAGTTCAGAGATGCAACACCTTTTACAGCTCTTTTCTTTTATGTCAGATTTCCTGCAATTGAATTGTTGTATTTAGAAAGGGATGTCGTGGCTATACTACGTGTCAATGAACGAGACGATCACTTACGACAAAGTTTCCCTCTTACGGTTGGCATTCAAAGGGCTGGATGATTCTGAACTGCAAGAAATGGCGGACCTGACCGAGATCCATACCTATCCACAGGATTATGTCCTGTGCCGGGAAGGCGCGTATGAGGATATTTTCTATATCATCGCAGATGGGAAGATCGTCATCACCAAGCAAATGAGCGAGGGCGAACCGGAAAAAATTCTGCGCGTGGGGTCACGCGGTGATATGGTCGGCGAAATGGCGTTGATCCAAAATGCGCCGCGCGCTGCCACCGTGCGAACCACTAGCGAATGTACCGTGCTCGAGATGGAGAAACAAGATTTCGAGACGATCCTAAGCCGCAGTCCACGCATGGCAATGGACATCATCCGCATCACTTTGGACCGCATCCGCTCGAACGATCAGATGATGATCGCAGACCTGCAGAAAACCAACAAAGTGCTGCGTCAGTTGGACCGTAACAAACTGGAATTCATCCAGGTGGCGGCACATGAACTGCGCACGCCGCTGACGGTGCTGAAGGGATTCGTCAACGTGCTCGGCGCACAAACCGGTGCGGGCGGCGATGTGATCCAGGGCATTTTGCGCGGTATTGAACGCATTCATGAAGTGGTCAACTTGATGCTGGATGTAACGCGCATCGATGCGGAGACCATGAAAGTGGGCTCTGTGCCTGTCTCCGTACGAGTGGTTGTCGATGAATTGGCAAAGGGATTCCGAAAGTCCGCAGTAGACCGTAAGGTGGAGATCATCACCGAACATGCCGAAGATACTCCCACCATCTTTGGCGATCCTCCGATGATCCAAAAGGCGTTGTATCAGCTTATCGTCAATGCCATCAAGTACACTCCAGATGGAGGAAAAATCACAGTATCCACGCACCCGGTCGTGATGGAAGGCGAAGCGCCCGGTGTCCAGATCGAAGTCAGGGATACAGGGATCGGTCTCGATGCGGAACATCATGATCTGGTCTTCGAGAAGTTCTATCAAGTGGGCAGTGTAGCGCTGCATTCATCGGGAAAAACGGCGTTCAAAGGCGGAGGTCCGGGGCTGGGGTTGGCGATCGTGCGCGGAGTAGCACGTGCCCACGGCGGCAAGGTCTGGGTGGAAAGTTCCGGGCATGATGAAGTGAGTTACCCCGGAAGTACGTTTTATCTACAGCTTCCTGTCCAGCCGCCGAAACGCGAGAACGGAAAGACCTGATAACGACATCAGGTCTTTTTCGTTAACTACAACAAGGGAGTTTTCTCAACTTTATTTTATATTGGCAGGAGAGAAACATGCTTACCAGACAGATCGATCTAAAACATGGAGCAACCGTTGGAGCAGTAAATATTACTGACAATAACGAAATTACCCAAGCGTTGGACCAGCTTGGCATTCCTCATCCGAAGACCGTGATTGTGTTGGTCGGTGGCGCAAGCGGTATCGGATTTCTCGATAAATTCCCCATGCGTAAGGCAGTGGATATTGTGGCAAAACTTGCACAGGAAACAGACTCGGTCGTGGTGGATGGTGGCACACAAGCAGGCATCATGGATGAGATCGGCAAACAGCGCAAAAAGAACGGGTACACGTTCCCATTGATAGGAGTAGTCTTCGAAACTCTCATCATGAAAAAAGAGGCAGCCTCCATCCTGGATGAAAACCACACTCATTTCTTTTTGATCCCCGGTGATAACTGGGGAGATGAATCAGGCTGGATCTCGAAGATCGCCACTTGTATTGCAGGCGATAAAAAATCCATCACGGTGTTGATCAACGGCGGCGATATTTCGCGGCAAGACGTGGAATATAGCTTGATGGAAAAACGCCCCACCTTCGTGATGCGCGGCACCGGGCGTATGGCGGACGAGATCACATTGACCGGTAGTGTCTTTCCGGTAGATATTTCGCAGAAGTCAGAAGAGATCCTTGAATTCCTGAAAACAAGATTGCCTTAGCCCGCGAATGAAAGCACAAAAAAGTGAAACAAAGCGAATAAGGAATTGAGCAGGATGCCAAGCCAGGCGATCCATGTTTTGGCTTCTTTACGCACGATTCCCCAAATTCCCAAACCAACTCCGACTACGGCTGGAAGGACCAATAGCACAAAACTGATTGCTCTTTCCGCTGCCATGGAGAGACCCGCAAGCGCTGATTCAAATAAAGTCAGTACGACTAACAACACGACAGAAAGACCAAACAATATCAAGGATTTCGCGCCAAAACTAATGTTCATGTTCTTCTCCTATAGATAAAGTATGTCACGTTTGAAGTATAGCAGTTCCTGGAAAACAAAAGACCTGACTGGCAACAACCACCAGTCAGGTCTTTGATTTCAATCTTCTAAATTATCCAAACGAGATTCCCATATCAAGTGCGGTTTGGACGATGTCCGAATCCATCGGAACCATTTTCATTTTGCCCATTGCCTCTTCGATCGGAACATACTTAACATACGGCGGGTCGAGCGCCACCATCACTCCTGCCTGCCCATCTGCCAATCCACGCACGGCTGCCGCGCCAAAGCGCAGAGCGATCACGCGATCAAAGGAGGTTGGTGTTCCTCCACGCAGGAGGTGACCAAGCACCACCAGGCGAGTCTCCTTACCTGAAATGGCATGGATGGCTGCCTCCACTCTTTCGCCCACGCCGCCCAACCGTTCCGCCTTACCTGCTTCTCGTTCAATGATCGAAGTTGCGCCGCCAACCTCTTTCGCGCCTTCTGCCACAACTACAATGGTGAACTTGTGACCACGCGATTCACGTTCCTTGATCTTTTCTACAACTTTGTTAATGTCATACGGATGTTCGGGGATCAGGATCACATCAGCAGAACCAGCCACTCCAGCGTGAAGAGCGATCCAACCAGCGTAGCGTCCCATCACCTCGACCACCATCACGCGTCCGTGTGACGCAGCGGTCGAATGCAGACGATCCAGCGCTTCGGTAGCAAAACTGACAGCAGTGTCGAAACCGAAGGTAACGTCCGTTTTATCGAGATCATTATCGATCGTCTTGGGAACGGAGATCAGGCGCAGTCCCTTTTTAGCAAGCACATTCGCGATCGCCAGAGATCCATCGCCACCCACGGTGATGAGCGCATCGATGCGATGCAGGCGGAAGCCGCGCACGATCTCATCCGTACGATCGATCTCCTCAGTGGAGCCATCGGGATGCACGATCGGGTACCGCATAGGGTTATTCCGGTTACTGGTGCCAAGAATGGTGCCGCCGAGATGTGTGATGCCTCTAATACGTTCAGGCGTCAACGGGATAAATCCCCCATCCGGATACTCCTCAGGCGAGAGAATTCCATGAAAACCGTCGCGGACGCCATACACTTCCCAACCAAGTTTCATAGCAGATAAAGCTGCCGCTCGAATAACAGCATTCAAGCCCGGAGCGTCACCGCCGCCAGTGCTAATAGCTATCTTCTTAATAGGTGCATTTTGATTTGTAAGCATAAATTATTTCTCCAGAGTGTATCTATCCGGTTAATTATAGGACTTTTGGGATGAAACCGGATAGGGAGAATGTCCAAAATTTGGGTGTCAGGTGTCAGGGATATTTAGGCGTGTATAATCGCCCGCATGTTTAAGAATAAAAACATCGCCATCCTGTTCTTCACACTGGTCGTGATCATGTTCGGCTTCGGCATGATCATCCCCATTCTGCCATTCCTGGTGGAAAAGTTCGGCGGCAGCGGCATCGCCATGGGGCTGCTCATGGCAGTCTACTCACTGATGCAATTCATCTTTTCACCACTCTGGGGCGATCTTTCCGACCGCTTCGGGCGTAAACCCATCCTCATTCTGGGCACATTGGGCAACGGTCTGACCATGGTCGGCTTCGGGCTGTCGACCAATTTATGGACGCTATACCTGTTCCGCACGCTGGGCGGAATCCTTTCGTCCGCGACCCTGCCCACCGCTATGGCATTTATCAGTGACAGCACAGATGAACACGAGCGTGGCGGCGGGATGGGCATCGTTGGCGCGGCGATGGGCGTTGGGATGGTGCTCGGACCCGGCATCGGCGGCATGATGGGAGGCGCTTCCTTGCAGGCGCCTTTTTTCCTCGCCGCTGGACTCTCGTTTCTTTCCATGATTTTGATCTGGCTCTTCCTCCCAAAATCTCTCTCCGCTGACAAGCGCTCTGCTTCGATGAAAGGCTTTCGAGGTCCGCAGTTCAACGCCATGTGGACAGCCATCCTCGGCTCGATCGGATTTCTGTTCGTGCTGGCATTCCTGCACAGTTTTGCGCTGGCAAACTTCGAAGGTATCTACGCCTATTACGCTGAGGCGCGCTATGGATATAACTCTCAAACGGTTGGACTTATCCTCACTGTGGTGGGATTGGTCTCTGCTATCGTGCAGGGAGTTTTGACCGGTATCGCCACGCGCAAATGGGGTGACGTGGCAGTGGTCAAGGTGTCGCTCTTCGCCAGCATCTTCGGCTTTCTGCTCATGCTCACTGCTATTAATCTGTTCACGGTCATTCTGATGACGAGTTTGTTCATTTTGAGCAATTCCATGCTGCGACCAGCCGTCTCATCGCTCATCTCAAAACGTGCCGAAGGCGGACAAGGTGTTGCCATGGGACTCAACAACGCCTTCATAAGTCTCGGACGTGTGATCGGTCCCCTCTGGGCGGGTGCAGCATTGGACATGAACATCAACTTTCCCTTCATCACCGGGGCAACCATCATGTTAATCGGATTTGTATCCAGTTGGTTCTATCTGAAAAATACGGTCAAACCAGTAGAAAGTCCGGTCAGAGCAGATTGATACATCACCACAAAAAAAGACCTGACGATGAATGTTTCGTCAGGTCTTTTTTGACCGTATTACCTATTTTTTCACAAACTTATCAAAGAACTCAACAGAACGTTGCATGGCAAGGCTGAAACTTCTAGAGATATTGTGATTATCTCCATCATACGTGTAATACTCTGCTGTTTGTCCTGCCTCCAACAATTCATCGTAAAGCATCTGCGAGAATTCGATCGGCACCTCCTCATCAGCGGTTCCATGATGGATCTGGATCGGTCGGTTCAAATCTTGGAGATAGGCGTTGGCTGAAATGGAATTCCAGAATTGTGGATTGGTTTCCACGGAGCCATATTTTTGTTCCAATGAATAGACCCACGATCCTGGCGCCGCCGACGTCTGTCGTGCTCCCCAATTCCAACGTGTGAACAGGTCTGGGTAAGGAGCCACCACTCCAGCCCAAATGACCGCTGCCTTGATATCCGGGCTGATGACCATTGAACGCAGTGTAATGTATCCACCCATTGAATGTCCCCACATGCCAATGCAATTCGGATCTGCGTCTGGATAGCGCTTCATGGATGCCACCGCATTGAGCACATCGATGGTGTAATTTGGACCGGTATATACACCACCAGGTGTTCCTTCTGACCTATCATGTCCGCGATAGTCGGATTTAAAGACGATATACCCGCTTCTGGCGATCTGGTCTACATAGGCAATGTATCGTTCTGTGGTGCGATACACCGTTGGTGGGATATATCCGTGATTGAAAACGATGACGGGCCATCCAGTGGACGGCTTTTGCCCATTGGGGACAGTCATAAGCGCGTAAATTTTCAATCCATCGGAAAGATAAGAAACGTAATAACGACTGTAGTTCACACCCGGATCTAACGTCGCTTCGATCACAATGTCGCTGCCGGGATAGTTACGCGCACGCATGGCATCGATCTGAAGCGGAAGGGAGGTCGTATCCACTCCTGCAATGGGGAACACGCGCAATGACGTATTCGGTATGGACACATCCGTGAACGGTCGATTAGGTAGTGTATCGGGATAAGTGCTGGCACAGGCAAGTGTTATCAATAGAATAGCAGCTAATAGCCAGGCTTTGCTGGTTCTTTTGTTCATTCTGATTTCTCTACGTTCTACACAACGAATAAAAGTCTGACTGTCTCCCCGAGCCCGAACTACACACAGCATGTGTGCTAATCTGCCAAAGTGAATATTCAAAAAGTAGAAGAAAGTTCCTGGATGGCAAAGTCTGTTCGGTCGATCAAGTGAAGGACAGCCAGGAGTTAAGGTATGGCTATTATAGTAGAACAAATGTTCTGAGTCAAGAATATCAACGTGCCAAGTCTGTGTTTGAGAGTCTTTGAAAGAGTCAGATGTATTTGGATAGCCGATGGGGCGATAATCATTATTGCAATTCATTCAATAGTGAGGAGTATCCATGAGACAACTATTCAAATTCACACCCTTTTTCTTCTTTCCAGTAATGGTCCTTTTCGCACACGGAATTGCTTCTGGAATATTCCATCTATATACCGTTTTTCCCCATGCAGATATTCCCTTCCATTACCTGGGTGGATTTTCCATTGCGTTCACATCGGTGCAAATAGTAGTGCATCTGGAAAAGGAGCAATATATCTCCCCACTGAATAAAAGTGTATGCATGATATTGGTCTTTTCTCTTACAGCAACTGCAACTGTCTTATGGGAATTTGCAGAATTCACCTTGGACCAAGTAGTCGGTACAAATGTGCAGATTAGTCTGGCAAATACCATGCAAGATCAATTCATGGGTATTCTTGGTGGGCTTACCTGGATACTTATATATTATCGGGTATTCTTCGGACAAAGAAAAGATACGACCACCTGACACGATGCATCAAGTGGTCGTTACACTCACGATCGAACAGATCTCAATTACTGACAAACGAGATCAACATGCGCACCCATGTTGACATAGCATTCATATCCTGAGGTAAAACGGGAATCGGAGTATCGGTCGGCGGGACCGGTGTGTCAGGCGGAGGAGGATCCGTCGGCGGGGGTGGAGCCGGCGTGTCGGTGGGTGGAATATTAGGCGTGTTGGTTGGCTTCGGTGTTACAGTGGGACGCGGTGTATTCGTATTCTTGGGTGTGTTGGTTGGTTTTGGAGTGTTCGTAGGACCAAGTGTATATGTTGTAGACGGAACTGGAGAATTTGTCGGTGTAGCCGGCATCAGCGTATTGGTCGGCGGATTCGTCGATGTTGCTGTTGGTGGTACCAAAGTAGCCGTACTGACGCTGGTGGCTGTTTTAGAAGGCGTTACGCTGGGAACGAGTGTATTATGACCAAGGGTAGGCGATGACCTGGGGTCAGGTCGCTTCGTATCTGTCGGCACAATGGATGTTTTTGTTGGCGTGTTCGTCGGTAACAGTGTAGCGGTGGGAGATGGAGTAGAACTGGGTCCCGTAACGGGGATCACAGCTTCAGGGATCGCAGTATCCGATGGAACAGGAGTGCTGGCAAATAGGGATAAAGGCTGTCTAGTGGGAGTGAAGAAAAGCTTGGCAAAGGCTTCCTGAGTCAAGCGACGGTCCACGGGGGTGGCAGTGGCTGTAAACTGCTGGCGAACAATAACATCATTATGTCTTTGGACCTTTTCAGGGGAAAAAGCGAACGGAATACCAAACGCCAAAAGACAGATGACGGGCAAAGCAAAAATGATCACCCAACTTTGTGGTTTGTCGGCCGGTTTCAAATTGTATACCTTTACCTTTACACAAATAAATGCCAATAAACGCCTACGGAAATAGTATATCAAATTTGACCTGATTACAAGCTTTTTGGCAAAGCACTTTGTCCAGATGAGCACATTACCTTCTACGTCACTCATTTCTCCCTGCTATAATCGTTCCCATATCCCACAATACAAGGTATTTCAACATCTATGCAACTCTATTTCATTAGACATGGACAATCCATGAATAACGCCCATTGGCAGGACGCAAATTATATAGAAAGTCCTGACCCTGCTCTTACAGAAGCAGGCATCGAACAAGCCTCCCTCTTGGGAGAGTATCTTGAAAAATCTCAAATCCTTTCCCAGCCAGAAGGTTGGAATCCGCATAACCGTAACGGATTTGGATTAACTTACATTTATACCAGCCTGATGGAACGCGCCGTTCACACGGCATTGCCGACCGCACGCAAATTAAAAGTTCCGTTCGAGGCGTGGACCGAGATCCATAAATCAGGCGGCATTTTCGGACGTGACGGGGATATGAAATATCAGGGATTACCGGGCAAGCCTCGGACTTGGTTTGAGGCGAATGTCCCAGAGTTGATCCTTCCTTCCAGCTTGAACGGAAAGGGTTGGTGGGACTGCCGTCCGCAGGAAAAGGAAGAGGAAGCCTATGAGCGTGCGAAACGTGTTTGGGCAGAATTGCTCGCCCGCCACGAAGACAAGGAAGGCGAACCGGAACAACGCGTGGTCTTTGTCAGCCACGGTGGATTTTTTACACACCTGGTTTGTGCCATGCTCGATCTTCCCTGGCGGCAGGCATCGAATGGGCTCCAATCGTGGTTCTTGCTCAATAACTGTTCCATTAGCCGCTTCGATATCAACAAAAAGGAAGTGACGATCTGTTACATGAACCGAACAGATCATTTGCCCAATCGTCTGATAACATAATGCCCTTCAAGCCTCCCCACAGACCAGTCGTCTGTGGGGAATTGCTTTCTAAGGTAATCAATATTCTTATATGCTATGATAAACATGGAGGGCAGCATGGACACTGTTTCGAATCGTTTTTTGGGGATGCCACACACAAAACTCGGCTGGTGGTCGGTGGGGCTGACGCTTCTTTTCACACTCCTGTTTGTTTCCATTCTAAATGAGTGGATTCGCTTCCCGGGCATGTTCACCGTCATCCTGGGAATCACAGGAGGCATCGTTACATTGATAGCTCTGATCCGGAATCATGAACGCTCCTGGCTGGTTTGGCTAATGCTGCTGCCGGGGCTTTTCGCCATCCTGATCGCGCTGCGTTCGATGCTGTCTTCGTGATCTGCTCAATGCCATTAGAAAGCCGGGGATACAAATGAACATGATAGCCAGTCATTTCAACGAAAAGCCGCATACGAAACTCGGTTGGTGGGCGCTTTGGCTGGGGTTGGTTTTCGTCACGATGTTCCTCGCCAATGTGATCGTCTTTTCTCTCGTATCCGATGAAACATTTTGGCGTCAAGCCATTCTGCCTTTTTATGCGCCGCTCATGCTGCTGTGCGGGTTAGCGGGAGGCATCGCTGGCCTGGTGGCTGTTTTCCGCAAGCATGAGTATTCGCTGTTGGTCTGGATGGCAATACTACTAGGCGTGTTCGTTGTGCTTATTACTCTGAACGAGTTCATTCAGCTACTGCAATATCTACAATGGATATGATATCAACGCCATGGATCGGAGGCAAAAATGAACCTGGCTAGTCACTTCAACGAAAAACCACACACAAAACTCGGCTGGTGGGCAATTGGATTGGCGATTGCCGGCATCCTGCTTGTTTTTGCCTGGACGCTCCTGCCGGGAGGCGCCACCCTTGGCTTCTTATGTGAACTAGCGGGCGGTGCAGTAGCCTTGATAGCCATCACCCGCTGGCATGAACGTTCCTGGATGCTCTGGCTGGCGCTCCTGCCTATGCTGAACGTCTTCGTTTTCATCCTGGGCGAACTCCTGATCCCGCACTAACCCAAACCTGCAATTCCTAGAAAATCAGGGGCTATTTCGATTCTCGCCCATCACTACTCACTTTCCACTCACCACTTTCCACTTTCTACCTCTGCCCGTCTGCCCTCTCCAACCTCTGCCCGTCATCCTACGGTATAATTCTCCCCATGAACCCAAACATTATCGGTGTACGTTTCACCAAAGTTGGCAAGATCTACCATTTCGATACTTCCGCTGTGCCTGATGTTCAGGTCGGCGAGCACGTCATCGTGGATACCTCACGCGGCAAGCACCTAGGCGAAGTCATGCAGCTCGTGAAGGAAACGCCTCCGCAGCCGGAAGGCGGCTGGAGGTCCGTGGAAAGACGCGCCACCCCGCGCGACCTGCTCCTGCTCCAATCGTGGCAATCCAAACAGACCGAAGCCATGATCAACTGCCGCGCCCGCTCCGCCGAATTGCAGCTAGATGGCGTCAAGATCGTGGCGGCGGAATACAACTACGATGGCTCGCGACTGTCCTTCCTGTTCAGTACCGAGAGCGAAGAAAAGGTCGATCTCAAATCCCTCAAACGGGATATGCAAAATATTTACCCCACCGCTCATATCGAGATGCGGCAGATCGGTCCGCGTGACGTGGCGAAGATCATCGGCGGCATGGGCGCCTGTGGCATCGAAAACCGCTGCTGTTCCCAGTTCCTGACCGACTTCTCGCCCATCTCCATCAAGATGGCAAAAGAGCAGGGCATCTCGCTCACCCCCGAAGAGATCACCGGCATGTGCGGGCGTCTGCGCTGCTGCCTCATCTACGAGTATGAGCAATATGTCGAAGCGCGCAAGACGCTGCCGAAGCGCAACAAGCGCGTGGTCACGCCGAAGGGTGAAGGCAAGGTCATTGACGTGCTGCCTATGAGCAACAAGGTTATGGTGCTCATTGAAGATCAGGAAGGCAAGCGCTTCACTGAAACCTTTGACCGTGAGGACATTCAGCCATGGGATGAACTCGAAGCGCTGCGACGCAAGTCTGAAGCGCCCTGTGACCGTCACAATACCGGCGGATGCACCTGCGGCAAGAAAAGTCCGCGCGACAGAAATAATTAACTAGCATTGCAGTACGGAGTACGCAGAAAACGTACTCCGTATTTCGTATTGTGTAATACCCATTGACAATCGTCAATCGTAAATCCAAAATCGTACATTGGACTTACGCATCTCACCAAGCCGGGACTTGATCTATGGAACACGAACCCTGGACTACCCATCAAAATATTCTCGTCATCCTCGCCCACCCCGATGACCCCGAGTTCTTCTGCGGTGCAACTCTCGCCAAATGGGCACGCGAGGGACATCACATCACCTACGTGCTGCTCACCTGCGGCGATAAGGGCTTCAATCCCACCACGCATCCGGACATGACTCCCGAGAAGCTGTGCGCCATCCGCCACGAGGAGCAATATGCCGCCGCAAAAGTCATCGGCGCAGAAGCTGTCCACATCATGGATTATCCCGACGGCTACCTGGTCCCTGACCTGAAAACACGCTGCGAAGTAGTACGCCAGATCCGCAAGTACAAACCCGATATCCTCGTCACCTGCGACCCACAGAATTTGTTCGCCATGTATGGTATCAACCATCCCGATCACCGCGCGGCAGGACAGGTCGTGATCGATGCCGTCTTCCCCGCCGCAGGCAACATCGCCTACTTCCCTGAACTGCTCGAAGAGGGTCTCCAACCGCATATGCCCAAAGAAGTATGGTGCTCGCTCACGATGCAGCCCAATATCTCTGTGGATGTTACAGATATGTGGGACACCAAAATGCAAGCCATTTTGCAACACAAAACGCAGGTGCAAGACCCCGAAAAGTTGATCGAACGTTTCAAATCCCGCCGCACCGAAGACAGCACGGAAGAAAATCCACGCTACGTGGAAATGTTCAAGATTGTGAAGTACAGCTAGTCTGCTCCAACTTCAAAGGGTGGGATAGAATTTGCCTACATAATTGTTCCGATCCAAGGGAGCCAAAGAAATGAAAAGGGTATTTTTCTTTTCAATTATTTTCGTTCTGTTGGCGTCTTGTGCGCCAACTACTGGATTACCATCGGCGGAGCCTACAAAAGGCTCTACACCAACTCCCCTTCCAATAACACAAACACCACCTATCCCAACACTTCAAGCAACCAGCACGGCAGAACCAATGATGTTTAAGGTTGCAGAATTTGGGGAGAGGCTATATTTTCAATCACGCCCTATCGCCAGATGGCAAGACAATGGCTATTGCAAGCTCAAGCGGTTTGTATCTTTATGATGTGCAAACCCAAGAGATTATCAAGTACATAAAATCAGAAAATGAAGATATAGATGAGGTAGTCTTCAGCGCTAACGGCATGTATCTTGCTTATCTTGGAAATAAAGTTAGGGTGCTAGACTTACAAACAAACAGTATTATTTTAGAAACAGAAAATATTTCAGCAAATCAAGTAGATATTAGCCCTGATAATCGATATCTTGGATACCTTACACTGACGATGGAAGATCGAAGTGGGTGGTGTGCTAGCAGCATAGAGATTTGGGATATTAAAGAAGCAAAAAAAGTTTTCTCAAAAGAACCACCAGAGGAACTTTCATATGACTACGATCTTCCATGTCCCATATTGCGCAGATTTTCCTTTAATCAGGATAGCAGTATTGTCTTTGCAGGACACGGTGGCGGATTGGTTGCCTGGGATGTCTCATCTCAAAAGCAACTTTTTTATTCCCCAGCATACTCTGGGGTCATCAAAGATATGCTTTACAACCCAGAAAATGACCTTGTCGTAACCGCAGATTTGGGCGGTGCAATTCGGTATTGGAATGGCAAAACAGGTGAAAATATAAAGACCTTGGGAGTAACTGGAGAAAACATCACATCGATAAGCCTGTCAAACGAAACACTACTAATTGTTGAATTAAACAATCAAATGGCATCTATCGTAGACTTTAAGACCTGGAAAATTAATAAGAAAAACAAGCAACGAATCAAACGACCAAGAATATGCTACGCTTAGAAATCAACTTTACAATGATGGCTTTTTTGCATTAAACTGAATTCGAATTTTTTCACGGGGATTATATGCGAACCAAGAAAATCGCTTTCACTAAGGATGGGGCAAAACTTGCGACCAATTGCACAAGAATTTATACACAAACAGGGAAGCCCCTATTGATTCTTCCTTCTTGTGATCCAGAATATAAGGATTTAAGGTATCAAGATTGGGAATTAGCATACAGCAAGACAGGAAAATATTTGGCGGAAGGGAGTAGTTGGGGCGAGCTAAAATTATGGAATACTAATATTGGGCAATTAACCATGGACAAGCAAGAATTGGGGAATATAACCGCCCTGTCAATTTCAGAAAACGAAAGCTTTCTTGCTGTAGGAACAGACTATGTTTCGTTGTGGGATACAGAAAACACTAGTCTAATAAAGAACTTTTACCCAGGCACTGGACGTATTGAGTATGTAGGTTTTGAGACAACGACAAAGTATTGATTACGGTCACAGTTCCTGAATATTTAATTAGCATTTTCGACATCAGAAGTGGAAAACTATTGGCTTTCATACGCCCTTCTTTACCAGATAGTATCTTTTCATACGGGGATGTTCATTTTTGGGGAAATAAAATGATAGCAGAAGGCACTGTATGGGAAATAGCGGAGAATTCAGCAAAAGTACTCTTGAGCGATACATTTGAATATAGCCAGCCACCCGCACTGAGCCCAGATGAACATGTACTCGTTGTCCAGAATTATCAAGGCTTAAATTTCTGGAACTTAAAGGCAAAGAAAATAATCTACACCTTTGATTTATCTTATATGTCTATTAATCCAACATTTAGCCCGGATGGAAATCGTATTGCATTCATAGGTCTAGGCGGTACAATTCAAATCTGGGACGTAAGCCATATTGTTGAAATGGCATCCCCATAGAAAACGGAGACCTAATGACAAACGAATTTCTCCAGCAAGCGGAAGAACTCTTCCCATACACCCAAGCCATGCGGCGTGACTTTCACATGCACCCCGAACTCGGATTCCGCGAGATCCGCACGGGGGGCATCGTGGCAAAGGAACTCGAAGCGCTCGGTATTGAAGTGACCAAGGGAGTCGGCAAGACCGGCGTGGTCGGCCTGCTCGAAGGGGCGAAACCAGGACCAACCTTATTAGTGCGCTTTGACATGGACGCCCTCCCCATCGTCGAAGATACCGGCGCAGAATATGCTTCGCAGAACAACGGAACCATGCACGCCTGTGGTCACGATGGACATACTGCCATCGGTTTGACCGTGGCAAAAATGCTTCACAGTCGCCGCGATCAACTGGCGGGCACGATCAAGTTCTGTTTCCAGCCCGCCGAAGAGGGACCCAACGGAGAAGAAGTCGGCGGCGCAGAAATGATGCTGCGCGACGGTGTGCTCGACAACCCCAAAGTGGATAAGACCCTCTCGATGCACATCTGGAACGAAAAGCCGTTCGGCTGGGTCGGCGTCGCTGGCGGACCTGTCATGGCAGGCGCAGAAATTTTCACGATCAAGATCACCGGCAGGGGCGGACACGGCGCCATTCCGCAGGCGGCGGTTGACCCGGTGGTTGCGTCGGCACAGATCATCAATGCCTTGCAGACCATCGTCTCGCGCAATGTCGCTCCGCTGGATACGGCGGTCGTCAGCGTAACAACGGTCAATGCCGGCACAGCCTTCAACGTTATTCCTCAGACAGCAGAGTTAACGGGCACGATCCGCACCTTCAATAACGGAATCAGGCAGCGGGTCGTAGAACGATTCGAACAGATCGCGCGCGGCGTCGGCGAAGCGATGGGATGTCAGGTCGTGGTGGATGTCAAACGCATGACGCCCGCCCTTATTAACGATCCGGCGATCGCATCCAAAGTTCAAGTGGCAGCGCGGCGTCTGCTTGGCGAAGCTGAACTCGATACATCTGGCTTCACAACCATGGGCGCAGAGGATATGGCGTTCATGCAAGAACAGGTGCCCGGTTGTTATTTCTTTGTGGGCTCGGCGAACGCGGAACGGCATCTCGATTACGGACATCATCATCCTAAATTCGACTTCGATGAACGCGTGCTGATGCGCGCTTCGGCGTTGATGGCTTCGGCTGTCGTCGAAGTTCTACACGCAGACTAGCAGCGGAACATTGGAACGGTGGATGACGTTAATCAAAAAAGTGACAACCGGAGGCTTACCATGAGACGGCTCATCCACCCGCTTCTTCTTCTGACCCTTTTACTGGGCGCGTGTTCATCAGGCGTTTCCTCCCCGCAGCCTGATTCTGCACCCGGCTCCAATCCGAGCGATCTTCCCACAACCGATACTTCAGGCATCCCCACCGTTCCCGTCGAACCGCACATTGACCAACCACCCGATGGCAACGCCCCCACGCTGATGCCATCCACCGAGACGTGTGCCTACATGTGGGCAACGCAATCCCTGAACGATCTCACGCTTGATTTTCAAGCCGCCATCAAGAATTTGAATCCACAGGCAGAAGGGTATGCCTATGCCTTCGGTGAAGATTGCATATACCCAAGTGGAAAGAAAACATTCGGCGCCATGGAAACGGATTTCAACGTGACCATGCCTGTCAGTGATGTAACAGATGAAAATGCTCTCGGCGAATGGATCGTCAGTGTGATGAATGTGATCGATGATCTGCCCGCCGAAAAGATCGCTGGACCCAAACCGGGGCGCGTCACGATCTACTTCATCTCAGAGACAGATCAGAAGCAGATCACTTTTTATATCGACCGATATCGAACGCTCGACCCAGGCTTGAACGGATTGGAGATCTATCAAGCGCTGCTTGCAACGCAGTGAAGCATACACGCAGTAAAAGAGACAGTCATTTTGCGATTGCGAAGCGACTGTCTCTTTTTGATTCTGGCTTTCTTTCGATTTTTCAAAAAGAACCAACCTTCAAAAATCGCATTCAACAATGTTCTTTCTAACAATTTTGCCTACGCGCTAAATCTACTCTCTTGACAGGTCTTCTCTTTTATTGTATATTACGTTTAGTAATTACTAAACGTATAGAACGAGATAAATATGTCACAATCGCTCACACAGATCAAACAGGATTTCACCGAAGGCTTAAGCCAGATCAGCCGCTTCTGGGGCTTCCCAAAAGGGATGGGCGCCATCTTTGCCGTGTTGTATCTCTCCCCCACTCCGCTTTCGTTGGATGAGATCGTCAGCGAAACAGGGCTCACCAAAGGCGCCATCAGCACCGAGATCCGCGCGCTGGCACGCATGGGATTGGTTCACCGCTCCACCAAGCTCGGCGACCGCAAAGATTACTACGTTGCCGAAGCAGATTTCTACGCGGCGATCCGCTCCATTTTGAAAGAAAGACAGAGCAGCGAATTTGACCGAGCGGTCCGTTCGGTGAAGGATACGCTCACCAAAATGAATGAAAACTGGGTAGACAACGAAGAATGGAAGTTCACCTACGAGCGCGTCCAAGCCTTGCAAAATTTCTTCGATGCCATCGATAGTTTGACCAAGGCAGTCATGAAATTGGAAAGCCTGGGCATCACAAATGTCACAAAGATTCTGGGTGTCCTGAAATAAAGCCTTTTTCCGTCATTGCGAGCGAAGCGAAGCAATCTTACGACAAATACTTTTACGCAATTGCTAATTGGATTGCTTCGTCGGGCAAAGCCCTCCTCGCAATGACAAGATACCACTTTTTATAGGTGCAGGATGAGAAGTGATTTACTGGTTGATGCATTTGTTCAAATCATCTTCGGCTGGCCCGCGGTCATTGCCACGATCATTCTTTCGGTTGCCGGTCTAGCCTTGAAAAAGCCCATTCTTCTGGTCATTGCCGGATTCGTCTGTATGCCGTTCACCTATTACGCCAGCAACGGACTTCGGAATCCCCTAATCGTCTTGCCGCTCTTGGAATTTGCTTCCGCCTACGCTGTCACCTATAACAGGAAAATCGCAGCTTTCTTATTGATCGCGCCGTTTTTTATCGTTTCTGCATTACTAGCGTATGCAGTTTTGACCCAATAATTTATAAGTCAACCAGCTAGCTGGTTGACTCCAGAGGAGTAAAAATGAAGATCGCAGTTACCGGTGCTTTTAGTTATTCAGGCAAGTACATCACGAAACGTTTATTGGAACGCGGAGAGGAAGTCATCACGCTGACGGGTCACCCGAATCGACCCGATCCGTTCGGTGGAAAGGTCAAAGCCTATCCATTGGATTTCGATGAGGCGAGCATGACCAAGTCCCTGCAAGGTGTGGATGTGTTGGTCAACACCTATTGGGTGCGTTTCGACAAAGGTGAAAACACCCAGCCACGCGCCGTGGAGAACACGCGCAAGCTGGTCAATGCTGCTAAAGCCGCGGGAGTGAAGCGCATGGTGCATATCAGCATCGCCAACCCTTCCGCAGACTCGCATCTGCCCTACTATTGGGGCAAGGCGGCGAACGAGAAAGCGGTGATCGACTTAGGCATGGAGTATGCCATCCTTCGTCCCACTGTGTTAGTTGGAAATGAAGATATTTTGATCAATAACATCGCGTTCTTATTAAGACATTTCCCATTCTTTGCATTACCTGGTGACGGTTCGTATGGCATTCAGCCGGTCTATGTGGATGATCTGGCACAACTTGCCGTGGAAGGAGTCTACAGCAAGGATTGTTACGTGATCGACGCGGTTGGACCGGACATTTTCACGTTCAAGGAAATGGTGGAATTGATCGGCGAGAAGATCGGTGTGAAGAGACCGTTGATCCCCTTCCCGCCGCGGCTGGCATTGCTGGCAGCACAGTTCATCAGCCTATTCGTCAAAGATGTGGTCCTGACCCCCGAAGAAGTGGATGGTTTGATGGCTGGCTTGCTCGTTTCGAAGGAACCGCCGCGCTGTAAAACTCATCTGGCGGAGTGGCTGGAAAAGAATAGACCGAACGTCGGCGCAAGGTACGCATCGGAACTCAAGAAGCATTATGCATGAGGCAGAGATCCGTGCACAGAAGATCATTCTCTTCGATGGAGTTTGCAATCTATGCAACGGATCTGTCCGCTTTATACTAAAGTATGAAAGAGATAGATCGTTCCGCTTCGCATCGCTTCAGTCGGATGTGGGACAAGAATTGCTAAAATGGTGTGGACTGCCGCCCAACTATGCAGAGGCAGTGATTTATCTTGAAAATGGAATCTTCCATGCAGGTTCATGCGCTGCCCTGAAGATAGGACAGAGATTGCTCTTTCCCTGGTCCATTCTGGCATTTATAGGTTTGCTCGTTCCACAGTTCATCCGCGATTGGGTATACAACCAGATCGGGAAACATCGCTACCAATGGTTTGGGAAGCAGGATATCTGTATAGTGCCGACAGAAAAATTGAAGGCAAGAATTCTTATGAAAGAAAAAACTCCCTGCGGGGCTGAGCCCCGCAGGGAGTACTGTTAATGTATCTCCACCACCCCACTACATTTGGGGCTATCCATGCAGCCGTAGTACATTTTTCCCTTATGATTTCCGTTGCGGTGCATGCGCAAGACCATCATCCGACCGCAGACGGGGCACATCGGAACGGAGTCAGCCTCCCCCGGAGTCCGAAGCGATCCGGTTTGCTTTACTTTCACAAGCGAGAACTTGAATAATTCCACCAGATCATTGATCCGGTAATGCTCGCTAGTCGGAATGTGCACGAGCGGAATCCCGGCGCTCAAAAATAAGTCCTCCATGAATTGGTCAGTTTCGCGCGTCTCGCTTTTGGCGATAGGCTTGACCAATTCCACGCCGAACGTTGGTTTGAAGGTGATCGGCTCGCATAATAAAAAGTCAATGTGTTTGCGGAAGATCTTGTTGAAGAAGTTGACGTTCTCGTTGGGGCGTACGATGTAGAAAATGTCGTTCAATGCCACTTTGGGACAGATGATGTAATACCCCTCCACTAGTTCCACCAGAGCGCGATACAACGCCATTTCCGGCGCGGACATGAAATTCTCGCGCAAGCGGTAGGGCAAACGTTCATCGGCTTCTTTGATGCGGATCGGTTTGGTATCTGGCATCTCTCTCGCGCTCCCTAACGTATAGCTCTCAGACTTAGCTAATTATATTCCCGTTATCCGAATTACAGAATATTTTTTGGCAAAATAACATCCTAAAAACATGACAAAGGAATAACAGGATAAAAAAGAGCCCTCATCACGAGGACTTTTTCTTTTGTTCACGCGTCAATTTCAAAAGCTTGCGCTTGAGGGCGGCGTTACAAGCTATTCCTTCCCCATGAGTATGACCTTCTTCGCCATCCCACGAACCGAAGAATCCACCGGCTTCACGGAAAATGGATGGGAACGGAGCCACATCCCACAAGGCGACAGCCGGATCGAGCATGATCTCGGCGCGACCGGTCGCGACCATGTGATAGCCAAAGGCATCGCCCCAACCGCGTCCGTAGAAGCAGTCGCGATGCAGATTTTCCAGAAGATCGAGTCGTCCCCTCGTGCGGAAGCCAGACCAACTGGTGAAACAGAAGACCGCCTTCTTCATATCTTTAACTTCTGAGACATGCACACGCTTGCCATTGCACCAGGCGCCGAGTCCGTCTGCGGCGTACAGGACTTCATCCAGCGCCGGAAAGCAAACCGCACCCACGCGCGAGACGCCTTCGATCTCCAGACCGATCAGCACCGAATAGAACGGCACGCCCTTCATAAAGGACTTGGTCCCGTCAATCGGGTCCACGATCCAGCGGAAGGGATTGCCCTGCCCCGCTGTCTCGCCGTATTCCTCTCCCACAATGGCATGGTTCGGGTAGGTCTTCTCGATCTCCCCGCGGATAAATTGCTCCGTAGCTCGATCGGCAGCCGTGACAGGCGTTTCATCCTTTTTCAAGTCATGTTGAATGCCTTTGTTGTAATGGCTGAGCGTGATCCGCCCGGCACGATAGGCAAGTTGTTTTGCAAAGGTGAGGTAGGGTTGTAGGTTCTTCATACTCTGATTTTACCCAACAACCAGCTGCGTTTTCTTTTTTGCCAGAGAAATCGTTGCCACCGCACCGGAGTTGAACGGCAGATAATCTGACTCCACGCCATCGCTGAAGATGACGCCATTTTCTGCCATCTCCGACTCGATCACCAGCGGGAATTCAGACGTGACCAATCCGCTCACGATCTCGGCGCTAGAGGTCTTGCTGATGAATGGTTCGCGCACCACGAAGACCAGCCGGTCAGACTCCCAATTCATTTGCATGGGTGGTAAAGCTTGATGCTTGTCTTTTGCAAAGGCATCAAACAATCCGTTCGCCATATTGAACATGCTGCTCAACCAGCCCGTCGAACCAACTCCAGTTGAAATCAGGATTCCACTCGAGGAATGATGCTCCTCTTCATTCGCAAAACGGATCGAGTAGCGTGCAGAGATATGACTCTTGACCCCCACGAACAGATCATTGAACGCTAACAGGGATTGACCGTCATTCAAAGAAACTTCCGCCATGCTGATCTTGCGGGCGTGGATTTTCCCTTTCAAGACATTTTGCACCACAGGGATCGCACTCTGCACATTGAACGGCAGCAAAATCCCATCCACATGAGCCGGATCGGGGTTGACGGCAATGACCGGCTGACCATCCAGATATTTGGCAGTGTTGACCACCAATCCGTCGATCCCGATCGTAACAACCAAATCTCCCGGAGCGAAGAGGAAGTTAGGCAAAAATCCACGCTCGATCTCCTGCAGCTTGGCTAACTTTTGCAAAGACGAACGCAAACTTCCCAGAGCATTCATGTAAGAATCATGCTCGCGTTCGTACAAGGCGAAATCCCCGCCGCTGTGCTCAATATAGAATTTCGCCTGCCCTATTGTATTGAAGCGCTCGACCAGACCATCGAGCCGCGTCTTGCGTGTGACGAGAACGATCTTTTCAAAATCCACAGCGTCACTACCGTTTCTGAGGAGTATCCCTCATCAGCATTTCGAAGAGTTCGGGCGAGATGTTCAGGTTGCCGATCTTGGCAGCGTTCTCCGACAATTGTTTGAGCGCCAGAGATGCCATCAGGCGCGGATCGGTATTTTGCACCGCCAACGCCTGTAGCAGTGCCGCATCCAAATTCTGCAACGGCTTGAGGGATGCTTCCACGGCGTAGGCTTGCACATCCGCTTCCGCTTTGGAGTTCTCCACCTGCGCCGCTACCAATTGCTTGCGCTCATTCTCCAGGGCGATCTCGCCATCCAGTTTTGCCTGGCGGACTTGCTGCTCTTTGGCTTCCACTGACAAGTCAGCTTCAACCTTTGTTTCGCGGATTTGGCGCTTCTTCTCCTCCACGGCGATCTCGGTATTGAGTTCATTCTCCTTGATCTTGCGTTCCTGCTCCACCGCCGAATTGCGCCGATCATAGATTGCCTGATCTGCCAGCCTCAGCAATTCTTCGCGTGCTTCCGCTTCCAAAGCACGTGACATCTCAGGGACAGGTTTGATCGCCTGGATCGCCAATCCCAGTATTTCCACGCCCAGGGCAGCCAATTCACTTCCCTGCCCCATTTTCGACATCACCGTTGTCGCCACAGCATCGGTAGAATGGATGGCGCTCTTTAGCGGCAATTTTTGTACTTCCGCGCGCACCAACACCTGCAGCAGGTTGATCAAACGCTGCGGCAATTTCTGCGGATCTTCCGAAACATATTTCATCCGCCGCCCATCCACGGTGTAATTGAGCAGGGATGCAACCCGCGGGGCTTCCTGCACACGATAGGTCAACTGTCCCTGCACGGTGATGGCTTGAAAATCCGCGCTGATCTCATTGAAAATGAAGGGAACGTCCGCGCTCCCGACCGGCACCACCACGATAGAAGAGGATGGTGTGTAATAGAAAAAGGCGAGGCCCGTCCCTGAGCGTTTGAGTTTACCGCCGCGATAATGCATGATGAACTGGGTGGGCGTCGCTTTGATGTATTGAAATCCGAACATGAGTACCTCCTTGAATGTATTTGCTTTGTTAGTGTAATTTATACACTTAGTATACTACAAAACTCTCCAATGGCAGATACCAATTTTCAGATAGTAATGATTCTAGAATTATTTGCTTTTCGGCTTTGATTCCACTTCCCCATTCACTACAACAGGTGACAGTTATTTTGCAGATGACCGTCACCTGTGTTTCAACTAATCAACTAACAAACCGTCCAACAGTCTTTTCTCTTCCTCTTCCGACTTCACCTCCCCATCCAACCACGCGGAGCGGAGTCGGGTGAGGATTTGCTTGAATTTGGGTCCCGGTTCGAGACCACGGGCTTTCAAGTCTTCGCCGGTGGTGAAGGGATGGATATCTCGCCACTCTGACAGATATTTCTGCAACGCAGGTACAGAGGTGACCAGCCACACGGCATAGACAGATAGAGCTGGCAATGTATCGAGCTGGAAGGTCCACTGGCTGGGTTTCCAACCGGCAAAGGACGCCAGGTCCGCAAACAAGGAGGCAGCGCCGCGCACCGTTTTCGCCAACAGCGCCGGGAAAGCTAACCGCTCCTCGATAACTTCCAGGTCCAGGAGCAGAACATCCATCAGGTACAGAGTCCACCCGAGGGTTTGGCGGAAGGAGAGGATATCTGGCAGCAGGAACTTGCCAAATACAAATGTCAATCTGTCGTTCAAGCGGAAAAGACGAGTGTGGTCGGCTGTCTGCAGGGCAGGATGCAGCGCACTTAATAAATTCATCTCTTGCAGCCGCGAGAGCATATCCACAACATTCTTTTCTTCGAAGATCAGGTCGAATTCATGGCGCAGACGTTCGCCGCTCAGCCCCGAAAGGACATCAAACGCTTGCTTGTTGATCCATTTCAACGTTTCTGGTTCGATCTCGAACTTGTAACGCTCGGCATAGCGCACGGCACGGAAGATACGTGTGGGGTCGTCCACAAAGGAGCCAATATGCAGCACGCGCACCAATTTGTTTTGCAGGTCCACCTGTCCGTTCAGCGGATCATACAACTCGCCAAAGAACGGATCATCCAGCCGCAACGCCATGGCATTGATCGTGAAATCGCGGCGGCGCAAGTCATCGTCAATGCTGGAGCGTTGTACGGTGGGTAATGCACCCGGTTCCATGTAGGTTTCAGAACGGGCAGAGATCAGATCAAGAAATGGTGGAAAATTGGCAGCCTGAAAATTGGGAATGCTCAAACGATGATACGTGGTCTCATCAATGGTCCACGTGGCAGTGCCGAAACGTGTGTGGAACAACATCTTGCCGCCGAACTTGTGCAAAATGGATTCGGCTAACTGGATCGCGTCCCCTCCACGATGAGATCGAAGTCCTTGATAGCGGAACCCAGCAACAGGTCCCGCACGGAACCGCCGATGATATAAAGAGGCATGTGAAGACGCTCCGCTTCCAATTTTACGAGGCGGATCAATGCCAACGATTCTGGCGTGAGGGAGGATTCGATACGGTCAGAAAGGTTCAATTCGAAGTATACAGATCGCTTAGACCATCTCCAACGATGTTCCAGGCGATGCCAAAGATCATAACAGCCAGAGTGGGCGGCAGGAAGACCCACCAAAAGTCGAACAATGCCCCTTTTGTGCCAATGATCCAATTCCGCCCCTGGGCGAGCATCGAGCCCCAGATCAAATCGCCACCAATGCCGATAAATGTAAGCGTAGCCTGGAATAATACCACGCCACCTACATCCCGCGCTGCCAGCACCATGGCGGGACCCGTGGCATTCTGCATCAGGTGCTTACGGATGATCCAGAACCGGCTCGCGCCCAAGGCACGCGCCGCCTGGATAAAATCGGTCTGCCGCAATGTGATCACTCGCGAATGCACCAGCCGTGCAAAAGGCATCCACGAAAAAACGATCAGGCTCAACATTAAGGGGTTGATGTGTTGCATCAAATATTGGATCACGGTCATAGGACCGCGGATCTCTTCCACATGACCGAACCATTCATTGGTGAAGTAAAAACCTCCGAACGCAGTGATGGTCGAGGCGTAGAGCTGCTGGAGGAAGATCAAACCAGCGATAGGAGGAAACGCCAAGAAGGCATCTGCCACCCGGAGCATCACCACGCTAACACGCTCCCCCGCCAACCCTGCCACGGCACCGTATAAAATACCGAACATCGCCGTGCTGAAAGTAACGATCAACCCAAACTGCAAGGCATCGCGCGAACCCCATACCAACGCATGATATACATCGATGCCGCCGGGCAACATCCCCAAAACTGCCTTTTCATCAGGCGGCATCGGCTTTCGTTCCAGCCTTTTGCCTATCAATTTGTAAGGACCCGGGGTCTTTGGATTATCGGGTGAAAAGTAAGGAGCGCCCACAGCAAACACAACATACACCGCGATCAGTAGAACGCCTATCCAATTTTGCCAGCGTGAAAAGAAACGGCGAAAACGATTCATGACTTTAACACCCCTTCCCGCACACGTGGATCGAGCGCCGCTTGCAAGACATCCAACAGGAACATCATGAACAAGACCAGGATAACGCTGTAGATGGCAAATCCCAACGCGGCAGGGGCATCAGGTGTGCCGCGCATAGCTTCCAGGATCACTGATGATACACCGTTGAATGTGTAAATGATCTCTGCCACAAATACACCGGTGATGATGGCTGTAGCAGAAAGCGCAATACTCGTCAACGATGGCGTGAGCATGTTCCGAAAGGCGTGCGACCACACTACCTTTCGATCGGATACCCCGCGCGCGCGCGCCGCCAAGATGTATTCCTTGTCACGCTCGTCGATCATGCTGGCGCGTGAAATGCGTCCCAGTGTTGCCCAGTGATATATGCTCAGTGTGAACACCGGCATGGCAAGATGTTTCCAGGCATCGACAAAGATATCCCAGCGCCCATTGAGAAGGCTATCAATAGTAACCATTCCGGTGATGTTTCGAAATGCTGCATTTGTATATTCCATGTTGTATTTCAGAGTCAGCCGTTCCGGAGCGAACCAGTGCAGGTTGATATAGAATACCGAAAGAAACACCAATGCTAAAATGAACGAAGGTGTCGAAGTGCCTAAAAAGGCAATGCTCCGAAAGAACGTATCGAACACACCCGAACGTCTCCATCCGGCGATCACGCCAGCCACCAACCCAAGCGGAACCAGGAAAAGAAGGGAATACATTGCCAGTTCCAAGGTGACCGGAGTACGCCTCAGCAACGCAGGTAGAACGAGTTCGTTCATCGATGGGCTAAATCCCCAATCACCTTTGACAATATCCTTTATCCAGTAATAATACTGAACCAGATAAGGGTCACGTAAATGGTATTTTTCGATGATCTGCTCCTGGAACTTTTGGAATTGCTCATCGGTCATGTTCGGATTCATTCTTGGTGGCACATACAAGGAAGCGCGTCCCTCGGGCGGCGTTAACATCACTCCCCCATACAGAACCATGGTAATGATCAACAAAGATACCGGCACAGCCAGCAGACGACGGATGAAAAACTGCAAAAAAGGCGGCATTGAAATCCTCTCGTTGGCAATTGTACCGCCGAATTAACAGAGCAAACTTTTTCGAGTATAATGTGCGCCATGAACTTGAACCCGTTGCCGCGACCCTTCCTTCACAAAACTGCCTGGTCTGGATAAGGTTCGCTTCAGCATGTCACATGGACGGCTCCCAGACTTGGTGAGCCGTTTTTGTTTGCTCGCGTTGAGCGGAATGAGGACAGCACTACCGTCCGAACGCAGTCGAAACGTGGTACTCAAGAAGAAAACCCGCTTCTGTCTACGCCGAAAATGGAAACCGTTATGGATATCAAACAGCTAACTGAAGAGATGCACAACCTTGTCCGCTCGAAAGGCTGGTACGAACCGAACAGCAAACGTCCGCAAACGCCGCGCAATCTGGCGATATCCCTTTCGATAGAAGCGGCTGAAATACTGGAACATTTCCAATTCACCGAAGAGATCAAGAACCCGGAAGAATTGGGAAGCGAACTGGCAGATGTAACGTTATATCTCCTGCAACTGGCGTCCGTTTCAGGCATCGACCTGGAGCAGGCGGTGATGAAGAAGATCGAGATCAATAAAACGAGAGAATGGGACGTAGAAGGGTAAAAGGTTCAAAGTTCAAGGGTGAAGGTTTAACCTTTGACTTTCAACCTTGAACTTTCAACGAGATTTCAAAATGAACATAACTGTATTCGGTGGTTCACAACCCAAAGAAGGCGACTCCGCCTACAACGAAGCCATGGAACTCGGCAGACTTCTCGCCCAACGCGGACATACCGTTCTTACTGGCGGCTACATCGGCACGATGGAAGCCGTCTCGCGCGGCGCGTGCGAAGCCGGCGGACATGTCATCGGTGTGACCTGTGAGGATATCGAGAACTGGCGCAAGGTGGCGCCCAATCGTTGGGTGATGGAAGAACGGCGCAGGAAAACACTCCTTGAACGGTTGCAAGGCTTGATCGACGGCTGTGACGCGGCGTTCGCCCTCCCCGGAGGTCCCGGTACATTGACCGAGATATCCCTGATGTGGAATCTTATGGTCGTGGAGTCCATCCACCGGAGGCCGCTGATCCTGATCGGGAGCGGCTGGCAGTCCGTTCTGGATCAGGTCTTCACCCAATTGGACGTGTATACCCCCGCGCATCAACGCGAACTGTTGACCTTCGCGAAGGATATCCACACTGCCGTACACTTGTTAGAAGGTTGACAAGTTTGAAGGTTGGAATGTTTTTCAACCTGTAAACCTGCCAACATGCAAACCTGAAAACATAATTGAGGAAAAATGGCTGAAGAAAAATTAACCACCCGTGCAGAAGACTTTTCAGAATGGTACAACCAACTCGTGCTGCGCGCCGACCTGGCGGACTATGCCCCCGTGCGCGGCTGCATGGTCGTTAAACCCTACGGTTGGGCGCTGTGGGAAAACTGCATAGCAGCACTGGATAAACGCTTTAAAGAGACTGGGCACGTCAACGCGGCGTTCCCTACACTCATCCCTATGTCATTCTTTGAAAAAGAAAAGGAACATGTTGAAGGCTTTTCACCAGAACTGGCAGTCGTCACTCACGGCGGCGGCGAAAAACTGGAAGAGCCTTTAGTTGTGCGTCCTACATCCGAGACTATCATCGGCTATATGTATTCCAAATGGATCAAATCCTGGCGCGACCTGCCTGTGCTGATCAACCAATGGGGCTCCGTGCTGCGCTGGGAAATGCGCACCAAGCTCTTCCTGCGCACGGCTGAGTTTTACTGGCAGGAAGGTCACACCGCTCACGCTACGAAAGAGGAAGCCGTCGAAGAGATGTACAAGATCCTCGACGCCTATACCGATTTCGCAGTAAACGAAGCGGCACTGCCTGTCATCAAAGGACAGAAGTCCGAGACCGAACGTTTCGCCGGGGCACAGATCACCACCTCCATCGAAGGCATGATGCAGGACAAGCGCGCGCTGCAATCTGCCACGTCGCATTACTTCGGACAAAACTTTGCCAAAGCGTTCGATATCCAATTCGTGGATCAGAGTAACACGCTGCAATTTGCCGAAACCACATCCTGGGGTCTTTCGACCCGCATCATCGGCGCGATGATCATGACCCACGGTGACGATCAGGGATTGGTACTGCCTCCCCGCCTCGCTCCTATTCAGGCAGTTATCGTCCCCATCTATAAGAACGATGCCGAGAAAAGCAAGGTCATGGAAGTGGCTGAGCGCGTCTTCAAAGAACTCAAGGCTGCCGGCATCCGCATCAAAATGGATGACCGCGACAACGTCAGCAGCGGATTCAAGTTCAATGACTGGGAGATGCGCGGCGTCCCCGTGCGCGTGGAGATCGGTCCCAAGGATGTCGAAAAGGGATCGGTTGCTCTCGCCCGTCGCGACAAACCCGGTAAGGAAGGTAAGACCTTTGTCTCGCAGGAAGGTCTGGCTGCAACGGTCAGTAATCTGCTGGTCGAAATTCAGGCAGCTCTGCTCAAACGCGCGACCAACTTCCGCGATGCCAACATCCACGAGCCCAAGGATTACGAAGACTTGAAGAAGATCGTTGCCGATGGCTGGGCATTTTCCTATTGGTGTGAATCGAAGGCGTGTGAAGCCAAGGTCAAGGAAGACACCAAAGCCACCACGCGCAACATTCCTTTCGATAAACAACCCACCGAAGAAGGTGTTTGCGTGGTTTGCGGCAAGCCTTCCAAGCGTAAAGTTTATTTTGCGAAAGCGTACTAAAGATAGTCATCAGTGGAAAGTGACCGGTAAGCGGTCACTTTCCACTCCTTGAACGTGAAGGGAAATGGGAACATCACTCGATACCTATCGTTCTCGACGTGACAACTTCTTAGACGAAGTAATAACGAGCCTGTCAAAGGATGACTGGTTCGTTGCCGCCTGGCTAACGGGAAGCATCAGCAGAGGCGAAGACGACTCCCTTAGTGATATTGACATCAGCGTAGTGGTTTCCGAAGAACATAGCCCAACACTTTGCACTCGTCTCGAACAAGTCAGCGCGTCAACATCATCAGAACGATTTTCTTTTTTCAGTCGGTTCGGCAATCCTGCCCTCATCCATGAAAACAACAACAATGCCCCCGAGGGTGGAACATTCACTTTTGTGATGTACTTCGACTCTGCCATCATGGTGGACTGGATCTTGATACCACAATCAAAAGCAACACGACCTCACGATTCGAAATTGTTATTTGATAAAGCAAGCATCCCAGTGGCGTCCCGACCTGAACCCGAAAGTCTGGAACAACGAAAACATTCCGTTACCGAACAATGGGCATTCTTCTGGATGATGTCTGCCATCACGATCAAATATATTCTCCGCAATGACAGTGTCTTTACCACTCAATGGATCGAGCATCTGCACTCCATTGTCCGTGATATAGAAAGAAAGTTGAACGGTGAACCCTGGCAATATCATCGCGGCTCGCTCAGCCAGCTTTCCTCCACGCGAGAAAACCAGATACAATCGCTCCGCCAGCTTTGCCAAAGAATGCAAGAACTCCAACCCAAAGTCACCGAATTCACCGGTTCAAATCCTTCAATGCCGATTACCGAAATCGAAACTCTATTCTCGTTCGCACAATCGTCAATCAAAAATCGTAAATCGTAAATTCCCATGCCTGCCATTGACCTCGCCCGCCTCAAAAAACAAACCGCGCACCTGGCTGACCTGTTCGACCAGCCCGCGGACTTTTTGCGTGAGCATCGCGAGATCCTCGATCATTACGTCAACCGCACCCTGCGGACCCTGAGCGTGGCTCCGTCATCGGTATTGCCCACCTATCGGACACCGAGCGTGGTTTTGCGTCATATCGAAAATGAACTGGGGCCCGTTGCAGAGAAGCGACCGATCCAGGCGCTGGAACTCGCCGATGGACTCTGGGACGAAGGCTGGCTGGAGACACGCCTGCTGGCTGCCTACCTGCTGGGACGCATCCCGCCGCAGGAAGAACGCCTGCTCGCCCGTCTCACCGCCTGGACACAAGCCGTGCGTGACCCGAGTGTCCGCGCTGCCCTGCTGACCACCAGCCTCACCCGTTTGCGCAAGGAAACACCCGATCTGTTTCTGATCCTGGTCAAGGAATGGCTGCATCCCGCCCGTCAGCGCATGTGGTCCAATGGCGTTCAGGCGTTGGTTCCGCTCATCTCATCGCCTGATTTTGACAACCTGCCCCCCATCTTTGAGATCATTGAACCTATACTCAAAGCCTCTCCAACTACGTTACAATCGGACATACAGGAATTGCTCACTACTTTATACAAGGCGTCTCCAGAAGAGACCATTCATTTTGTTCATCAGGTCTTGAAAGAGACAAAAAATCCGTTACCGGGCACCTTGTTAAGGCGCATGTCGCCTGAATTGCCCCCGGAACTTGGCACAAGCATCCGTGAGTTCCTGCGACAGAAAAAGTAAACATAGTAGACTAGAAAGGAGTCAATCATGCTTGTTATTCGAGGAATCATCGGTGGGATCGTTCTATTTCTTGGAAGAGAACTCAATTTCCTTTTTGCGGGTGCCATGGCATTTCTGGTCGCCGTGCGGCTCACGCCTATGCTACCCTCGCAGTGGCCCGATTGGACAGAATGGGCATTCATGATCGGACTTGCCGTCATTGCTGCTCTGTTGACCTTTGTGGATGAACGCGGCGGCTTTGCCATCTCCGGCTTCCTGGCAGGCGGATACGTTGCTGCGGAATGGGTCACGCCGAATATGCTGGTTATCCCGATCGTTCCGTTCTTTGTCGGTGCCATCCTGGGCGCTTTGATCCTGGGGATTTTTACCGATTGGGCATTGATCATCCTCTCCAGCCTCATTGGCGGATATTATCTGACAACCTTATTCCGCATGGCAGAAATGCCACGCATCTTGATCACTGCCGGTCTGATCATCGTTGGAGCAGTGACACAAGCCATCCTCATGCGTCAGCAAAAACAGTGACCGATCTCATTCAAAATCGGACTCCAAAACCTTAAGGCTTTGGAGTCCTTATTATTTCTGCTCAGACAGTTTTCAGGAACACATTCTATAATGGGATGGAAAAGAGCGACCTTTTAAAATATACGTTTGAGATCGGAGGTTCCATGCTCGCTCCTATCAATGCGATCCTGGGCAGTTTGTTGCTTGTGGCAGGGCGGAAGTTGTTCTGGCTTTTGATCGGTATCGTGGGGTTTACCACCGGCATTCAACTGGCAACCCGATATTTCCACGGACCGGAATGGCTGGCGATCCTGGTCGGCGTGATCGTGGGCATCATCTTTGCAGCGCTGGCGATCTTTATGCAGACCATTGCCATCTGGCTGGCTGGGTTTCTGGCGGGTGGCTATGTACTCTCCCTTTTAGCAGATATGCTTCAGATCGATGCTGGTAAATACAATTGGCTGATCTTTATCATTGGGGGTATCGTAGGCATTGTTCTAGTAGGCTTATTGTTCGATTGGGCGATCATTGCCCTGTCGTCGTTCATGGGCGCATCGTTGGTGACCAATTCTGTGTTCTCTACTATGGGATTTACATCCTTGATCTTTATTATTTTGTTTGTTGCAGGTGTTGTCATTCAGGGATATCTATTGCAGCGCGAAAAAGGATTTGTTAGGGTCAGGGCAAATAACTCACATAGGAAGAAATGACACTCCTTTGGGGTTGATCGCGATCTTGTAATGAAATCTATAGTCCTTCCATCCCTTCGCGAGACTGGCGCTACAAATGTTCTCAATAACTCCGAAGGAGTGAAATGAGTATAGAGTATGACATAATGTGGTAACAAATCCTGAAGGGATGACATAATTCTTCAAGCCTAGAATTCAAGACAGATGATCGAATATCTACCAAAATTTATATTGAGGGAGAAACATGCTCACACAATCGAACTACTGGCATACCACAACCGTCATGCCTGGGGAGGAGAATACGATCACGCCTCTACCGGAAAAAGTGGAGGTTGCCGTTATCGGAGGCGGATACACCGGCTTGAGCGCCGCCCGCACTCTGGCACAGCGCGGCGTCAAAGTAGTGATACTGGAAGCTGAAACCATCGGCTGGGGTGCCAGTTCCCGTAATGGCGGTATGGTATTGACCGGTCTCAAAATTGCCATGCAGACCGCCATCAAACGTTATGGACGCGAACGTGCCAAGCAGTTATTCCAATGCTCATTAGATTCGATCGATACCGTGGAACGGATCGTCAAAGAGGAAAACATCGATTGCGGATTTGCCCGCACAGGTCATTTGCTTACGGCAAATAAGCCAAAACATTATTCCGCATTGCAGGGGGAAGTGGAATTCATGGCAAAGGAATTCAACCATGCTGTCAGGTTGGTCCCACCGAAGGAGATGCATAATGAGATCGGCTCCACGGTGTATCATGGCGCATTAGTGGATGAGGTCAGCGCGGGATTGAACCCGGCGCAATATGTAAAGGGACTGGCGCGCGCCACGGAAAAAGCCGGGGTGGTGCTCCACGCCCAGGCGCGTGTGACCAGCCTTGAGCGTAGAATGAATCGCTTCGCCATTCAAACGGAAAGAGGCTCGTTATCCGCCGAGTCTGTTTTGGTGGGGACATCCGGTTATACAAGAAATGCCACAAAGAATCTACAGAAGAAGATCATCCCAATCGGCTCGTTCATTATTGCCACGGAACAACTACCGAAGAAGCTGGCGGCTGAGCTCAGCCCAAAGAACCGCATGATCTTCGATTACAAACATTATCTGAACTATTTTCGTCTGTGGGATAACCGCATGATCTTTGGAGGGCGCGCAGCTTTCTTCCCTGAGACGGCAAATACGATCCGCCGCAGTGCAGAGATCTTGCGGCGTGAGATGGTGCAGGTGTATCCAAAATTAAAAGATGTGAATGTGGAATATGTATGGGGCGGCACACTGGATTTTGCCTTCGACATGATGCCGCATGTGGGTCGGCAGGGTGGGGTTTATTATTCGCTCGGGTATGCCGGTCACGGCGTGGCGATGGCAACCTATCTGGGCAAAACTGTGGCAGAGGCGATGCTGTCAGGGAAGATCAAAGAACATCCTTTTGCATCCTTCGATTTCCCCGGTGCACCGCTGGGACTCTACAATGGCTTCCCGTGGTTCCTACCGTTGGCTGGTGCGTGGCATAAGATATTGGATTGGGTCGAGTAGCAGACTGGAGAAATAGCGCAACCCTTCAAATAAAATGGGGTTTGTATATACATCCGTGTTCTTGCTTTAGTGGTATTGGAGAATTCTTTTGGTATACAAGAAGATCCTCGTCCCATTGGATGGATCGGACCTCTCCGAAGCTGCCCTGCCACATGCAAAGACGCTCGCATCTTCAGAAGAGGCTGAAATTATCCTGTTGAGGGTTTCTGCCAACCCGGCAGCAGAATTCTCCTTTTCTGACCCTGCGCTTGCCGATCGGGTTATCCAGGAATTGGAAGCCGAAACGTTGTCCTATTTGCAGTCAGTTCGAGGCAAATTGCAAAAGACAGGGTTTCGGACTTCTTTTTTAATTCGTCAGGGGGCAACTGCTGAAACAATTTTAAAAATCGCAGAAGAGATCAAAGCAGATGTGATCGTGATGTCCACCCACGGACGTTCAGGCGTCAAGCGCTGGCTGTTGGGGAGCGTGACAGATCGGGTTGTCACACATTCTGCTCTACCTGTCATGATCATTCGTCCATCGCTCAACACTTCCATTTCACAATTCAACAATACCTAAGTTTGTCGTTCAGAGGCTCCACGCACGCCGCGCAGCGACGGGCGCCCCTCTATATTTATAGGCTCTTTTCAGAGAGGAGATGTTTTATGAATATGCAAGCTTCAACGACATCGTCATCCGCCAGCGACACAGGCGGACAAGGGCTGCCCCGCATCATCTTTGCCTCCGCCGCCGGAACCATGATCGAGTGGTATGACTTCTATATCTTTGGAAGCCTGGCTACGGTCATTGCCAGCAAGTTCTACCAAACCGGCACGCCCATCGGCGACATGATCGCCTGGCTGGCGACCTTCGCCATTGGTTTCATCGTCCGCCCCTTTGGTGCGATCGTCTTTGGACGTGTCGGCGACCTGATCGGGCGCAAATACACCTTCCTCATCACTATGACCCTGATGGGACTTTGTACATTTGCCGTGGGCCTCCTGCCCACCATCGAAGTGCTTGGACAATGGGCTGGCATCATTCTGATCAGCCTGCGTATCCTGCAAGGATTGGCGCTGGGCGGCGAGTACGGTGGAGCCGCCACCTATGTAGCAGAACATGCCCCGCATGGACGTCGCGGCTTTTTTACCAGTTGGATTCAGATTACGGCTACGCTCGGACTCTTCTTATCCCTGGGCGTGATCCTTGCCACCCGTAAGATCGTGGGCGAAGATGCTTTTTCCGCCTATGGCTGGCGTGTTCCGTTCCTGATCTCCATCTTATTGGTTGGTCTATCCCTGTACATCCGCTATTCCCTGCGTGAATCGCCCATGTATGCCAAGCTCAAACAAAAAGGCGCTACATCCAAGAATCCGCTCAAGGAAAGCTTTGGCAACAAACTGAACCTGAGCTATGTGATCCTGGCGCTCTTCGGTGCCACCATGGGACAGGGTGTGGTCTGGTACACCGGTCAGTTCTATGCCTTGTTCTATCTGCAAAAGATCTTCAATGTGAACCTGGTGGATTCGAACCTGATTATTGGCGGTGCGCTGCTGGTCGGAACGCCGCTCTTTGTCTACTTCGGCAACATCTCCGACAAGATCGGTCGCAAGAAGATCATGCTCTGGGGCATGGTGTTGGCAGTATTGCTGTATTACCCCATCTACGCAGCCATGGCCTCCTTTGCGCCCGAGCCTGCCGCGGATAAACCCGCTCTGCAACTACTGTTCTTCCCACGCTTTGGATACAACCCCTTCATGCTCTCATTTTTGATCCTTATCCAGGTCATTTTCGTGACCATGGTCTATGGACCGATCGCTGCATTCCTGGTGGAGCTCTTCCCCACCAAGATCCGCTACACCTCCATGTCCCTGCCGTATCACATTGGTAACGGTGTCTTCGGCGGACTGGTGCCGATCATCGGTCTGGAATTGCTTACCAAAACCGGTAACAACTACGCCGGTCTCTGGTATCCGATGGCAGTGGCAGCCATTTGCGCAGTGGTTTGTTATCTCAAGATCCCCGAAACCTATCAAGTGGATATTGAATTTGACGCCTCAGTAGCCAACCTGGGAGCCAAACCGACCACTGTTGGCGCCGCCTCCGATTAGGCAGCATTTCCCTGCAAGAGGATGCGTCTAACCATATGAACCTAGCCACAGAGAACACAGAATTGACATCACAACTCGGTGAACTCTGTGGCTAATTTGCCATTTCAAAGAAAATGATTTCGTATTTTCTGCAACAAGGAGTAAAATTGCCCGAATACGCCAAACGGAGATGGAGGAGCATGGATACCAACACGTTCTATGCAGTCACATCGGCTACCTGCTTTACGCTGGTCGGCTTGTGGTGGTCTGTCGTCAAAGATAAATCCGAGTGGATGAAGGACGAAGCGAAGAAACGCCTGGCAGGCGGCATCTACGCTTCGTTTTTGATTCCAGCATTGATGAGTTTGGGGGCGCAAGTGGGCGGGACCAATCACGTGATCTGGCAGCTTGTCTTTATTATCGCAGCAGGCGCGGGCATCACCTTTTCCAGTAAATTGATCGCTTTGACGCGCGCATCCAACCCAAATGGTGCGTTCAGCAAAAATAGTTGGGTGGTTCCGGTTTTATACGCTATTGTTTTGTTCTTCGCGATCTTTCCGAATGTAGCTCGGTTTATTGGCTTGGAGCCGCTTCAAATGGAAGGGCTTCTGCTCTGCATCTTAATTCTGATCGCCCATGCCTTCACATGGGAGTTTATGACGAATTCGTGATATTCATGTCATTGCGAGCCCGATAGGGCGAAGCAATCTCCTGTTATCAACTATAGAAATGTGATAGGAGATTGCTTCAGGCGGGAGAGCACCGTCTTCGCAATGACATCCAAGTGATAATTCATATCTTTCGAGGAGATGAGTTTATGGCTGAGAAAAAGCAAATGGATGGCGAGGTCTACTATCCTTCCAATGAGGTGGTGGAACAGGCACGTGTGAAAGATTGGGACGCGCTGGCAGAAAAAGCGCATAAAGACCTGCAAGGCTTCTGGGCAGACGAAGCCTGCGAATTGGAGTGGTTCAAAAAATGGGATCAGGTGCTGGACGAATCCAATAAGCCCTTCTACAAATGGTTCGTAGGCGGAAAGACCAACATCGTCCACAATGCCATCGACCGCCATCTCAAAACGCATCGCAAGAATCAGCTTGCGCTCATCTGGGAAAGTGAAGATGGCAAGTTCGAACGCACTTTCTCCTACTATGCCATGAATCGTGAAGTCTCGCGCATGGCGAATATCATCAAGTCCATGGGCGTCAACAAAGGCGACCGCGTCACCATCTACATGGGACGCGTGCCCGAGATCGTCTTTGCCATGCTGGCATGCGCCAAGATCGGTGCCATCCATTCGGTGGTGTTCGGCGGCTTCTCGGTCGATTTGCTGCAGGGACGCATTGACGACAGTCAGTCGAAACTCGTCATTACCTGTGACGGTTCCTTCCAAAACGGCAAGATCGTTGAGCTTAAGAACATGGTGGATGATGCCGTCAAGCGCTGCCCGAGCGTAGAGAACATCATTGTCGTCAAGCGCACCGGGCAACCGGTCCAGATGGAAGCGGGGCGCGATCACTGGTATCACGATATGTGCGCACTGCCCATCGCCAACGGTAAATGTCCCACCGAAGTGATGGACGCAGAAGATCCGCTCTTCATCCTGTATACATCCGGTTCCACCGGTAAGCCCAAAGCCATCATGCACACGCACGGTGGATACATGGTCGGTACGTATTCAACGCTCAAGTATGTCTTCGATATCCGCGACGATGACCGCTGGTGGTGCACGGCTGACCCCGGCTGGATCACGGGTCATTCCTATCTCGTGTATGGTCCCATGATCAACGGCGCCACATCCATGCTGTTCGAAGGCGGACCGTCCTTCCCGTATCCGAACCGTTGGTGGCAGGTGATCGAACGCTTCGGCATCACGGTCTTCTACACCGCCCCCACTGCCATTCGTGGACTCATGCGCTTTGGCGAAGCCTGGCCCAATAAGCACGATCTTTCCTCGCTCCGGTTGCTGGGTTCCGTTGGTGAGCCGATCAACCCCGAAGCCTGGAAGTGGTATTACCGCGTTATCGGCAAAGAGAAATGCCCGATCATGGATACCTGGTGGCAAACCGAGACTGGCGCTTTCATGATCACCCCCACTCCCACCGTTCCGCTCAAACCCGGATCGGGCACGCGTCCGTTCTTTGGACAAGAGGCGGAGATCGTGGACGAACAAGGGAATCCCGTCCCGGACGACACCGAAGGCTACCTCACCCTGAAACGACCTTGGCCCGCCATGCTGCGCACTATCTACGGCGACCCAGACCGCTACGTGAGCCAATACTGGAGCAAGTATCCCGGTCGCTACACCACCGGTGACTCCGCCAAGCGCGATAAGGACGGCTACTTCTGGATCATCGGTCGCGTGGACGATGTGATCAAAGTCTCCGGTCACCGCCTGGGAACAGCCGAAGTTGAATCGGCGCTGGTCAGTCATCCCGCCGTGGCAGAAGCGGCAGCCATCGGTCTCCCGCATGATGTCAAAGGACAGGCAATCCATACCTTTGTATTGCTGCGACAGGGCTTTGCGGCTTCTCCGGACTTGGCAGAGGAACTACGCCAGCATGTTGCCAAGCACATGGGACCCATCGCACGCCCAGAGGATGTCAAATTCGTGGATAAACTCCCCAAGACGCGCTCCGGCAAGATCATGCGCCGTGTCTTGAAAGCAAGGGCACAAGGCTTGCCAGAAGGTGACATCAGCACTCTGGAAGAATAGACCAGAGTAACCCTCCGAGCGTTTCAAACACTCGGAGGGTTCTTTTTATGCTGGTTCATAACATTAACATAATTGAAAATTCAACGTAAAGAAATCCCCACTATAATGCTGCTCACAATATTCCCCAACATTGGAGCAGCACCATGAAATTCTTACGTTTTCTCAGCAATGAATTCTTTCTCGGTACCTTGATCGCCGTCTTGAGTGTGTTCACAGCTGTCGCCAGCTATCAGGGCGGCATGGCTGACTCAAAGCAGAACGAGTTCGAGATCAAAGCCATGAAAGACCTGAACGATGGCAACGCGGAATATCTGCGCGCCAACCAGATGATCGTGTACGATTACACCATGTTCGATGGCTGGTACACCGCTAAATCAGCCGACAAGGAAGAATATTATCAAGCCAATTACTCTCAGCCCCTGCAGGATGCCATTGCCGCCAACGCGGACGAGCCCTTCAGCGAAGCCTACTACGATGCCATGTATGCAGATAGCTACACATATTGGGACAACTCCGATGCCGAATTTGACACCGCCGGTCAATACGATGAGCGCGGTGATGGTTTACAACTCGTCATGCTGACCCTGGCGCTTGGTCTCGCCTTCGCCGCTTGGGCATCTCTGGCAAAGGATGAAAGCAACATGCGCCTGGCGTTCTCCGTTCTTGGCACAGCCATGCTTATCCTGGGCATTATCTTCTATGTCATGGTTCCGGCTGTAGCATAATTCGTCTTATCAATAAAGAAAACAGACCCGCCTAGGCGGGTCTGTCGTTTTAAGGGTACTATCCAACAAGCCATGGCTTTCTCAAATTAATATCAGACAAAATTCTTAAACCGCGAAGAGCGCCAAGAGCGCTAAGAAACCCTAAAAACTTTGCGATCTCCCTGGCACATTCCGTCTGGACAGGTGTTGCGAGCTTTGCGGTGAAAGTTGAGAATATATGGACTCTGAGAAGACCATGTCAACAAGCTGCTGTATAGAGAGTAATTACAATAAAAACGCTGTAATGGCAGAGAGGATCATTAACAAGAGTCCCGTCAACACCCCAAGGATGACAGTGCTTAAAGCGCTGCTGGCTTCCACGATATACTTTGCCCGCTCTGTGCCGCCCATTTCACGAAAACTTTCTCCATTGAGTTGCTGAAATGTATTCCATCCCTAACTCGCCGCATAGCGAGACGAAGCCCCCGCGATGATCATGAGCGCGCCAGCGACGAAAAACGCATTGCTATAGGTGATCGTAGAATTCCATTCCTTAACATCGCCGAGAATACCAATAAGGATGCCGATGAGCGTAGTGAGTAAGGCAGCCTTCGCAAATACTTTGAGGATCTCTCGAATGACAATTCGTTTCATATCGGCTGTACCAAATCCTTTCGATAGCAAAAACATACATCAATGCCCTCTCGCTACGACTAAAGTTGGTATTCGGCTTTCTTGTTCCATCCCTGAGACAGTTCGTTAGAAAGTCACCTCCATAAGTATAGAACAAATCAGGGATGGTTTCAACCGCATCGTTGTCCAATGATATGCGATACAACATCTTGTCTGCACTATTGCCCCTCTCCCATCGGCAATTCCGCTACGTTCAGGGAAGGCGAAAACCCTAGGAGCGGTTTCATACTAACGTGAAGCCCTCCCTGTGCTTCTGGGAAGCAGTCAGAGAGGGCTCGTGTACTACCTGTTTCTTCGTGCCAGTGGCTTGCTTGATCGATCAGTTGCAGCCTGGCAGTTTGAAACTGGCAATGCGTGTCTGCCAACCAGCCGTGCTGGAGGCTTGTCCTGTGGCTGTGTAATACTCGTTCACATACCAGAAGGTGCAGTCATCCACAGGATCCACATTCAAGGAAGTGTAATCACCCCAGCGTGAATTGGTGGTCCTTTGCACGCCAGAGCCGTTGACGATGACACCTTCGCCGAGTGTCATTTGCCCCAGTGGATCGGTCTTCAAACGCCCGGTGTAGCGAATGCCGGGGAACACGTCTACCCCATTGACCACGCTGTAGCCGATCGCGATATTCCCCTTCTTATCCATCGCAGCGCTGCCCATCCAGCGGTGCACGCCATCTCCGGGGGCATACGTTCCCTGTTGGAATATGGAATACGTGCCGTTCACCCGCCGGATCTCATACCAGCGGACACCGGCAACGCCCGGAGCGGCTTCTACAGACTGGTTGGTGACATAGGATTCATACGTGCCAAAGTTACGATACGCCAGGCGATAGGTCGGGCGCTGGCGGTAGGAAAGGATATCGAGATACTGAGCCGTATTCGTGATCCCAGGTTGAGGCAAACAATCGCGGCTGCCTTGTCCGCCGACGCATGGGAATACCGAATCAAAGGAAGCCACTGGCAGCTGGAGTCGGACCCGTCAAAGTGGCTGTTGCGGCAGCGTTAGCATTCCACTGTACTTGCAGTTCCCAGATGTTTATGGCATCGGAGGTTGCTCCATATCCGGCGCCATCGTCCTGCGTACCGATGATCGGTGCGGGAGCATCGTTCTTCGGCTTAGTCTTGCCATCCACATCGGGTGGCAGCAAACCATCACCGATCTGTTCCAGCGGGACAACATTCGAATCAAGGAAGAACTGGACTGCCCGAGCCTTTGCCTGACCGTTGATCATTTTGTTCTTCTCAAGGGCGTAGACGCTGATGCCATACCCGGTGAATAATCCGAAGTCGCGTGTGGTCATTACATACGAGTCTTTCCAGACGCCATACTTGGGATAGTCAGGGAAGAAGCTTCCGCCCGTGGGCGCCTCAGGGTCCGCCTGGGTGATGAAGGCATAGCGATAGTAAGCCCCAGTGGGATCGGGGGTGGTGGAGACGGCAACACAGTTATAGAACGGAAGACTCGGATCATCCAAGCCGCGAGTGGTGAACTGCGAAAGCAGCCAGCGGTCGGAGAACTGATCGTACAGCACCACCGGGTCACCCGAAGGATCGGTACAATCTGGGATCACGAAGCCATCCCACAGCGTGCCCGTGTCTACTGGTCCCAGCAGACGGTTGCCGGATTTATCGTACACGGCGAAGGTCAGGTTGGTCATTTCAACATAGTTGTTCGGTCCAACATCACCCACGGGGTCGGGCGGGTTGACGCGTCCACCGAAAATGTTGAAATTATCCTGATTGCTCAGCCCCTCAAAATTCGCAAGCGTGTTGGAGATCGTAGGCGCGGAAGGGATATTGCTTTGGACGGCTGTGTCAGGGAAGTAGACATCACTCCCTATGGCTTCCGGTGCATTCTCTTCTCTCACTTCGCCTTGATCTTCCTCAGGAAGTGGAGGCGTAACCCGGCGCGCTGCCAGTTCGCTCAGGCTGGGCGAAACATCAAATGCGACATTGTCATAGAATTTGGGTTTGGGGGCCTTGGCTGCCGCTTTAGGAGCCGCTGCTGCCGGGAAAGTGCCAAAGAGTGTCACGATGAGAACCAATACTGTAACTATCGGAAGGACCTGTTTTACTTTCATTAAGTGTTCTCCTCTAACCATAAATGAAGTAGTAAATCATTCTCAACTCTATGGGCATTGATTATTGTGAATTTCTCTCAGAGTACCTCCTTTCAAAATAACAGACCATCGAAACAAAGATCGGTAGTCTGGCAGTTCCTGTGGTCGAACGCAGGCGTTTGCATCGTGTGGCTTTGTGCCATCCTAGTGAAGATATAGTTCCGCCGAAGACGACCAAGGTTATCTTAATATTATATAAACTTTAGCTGAGAATACAAGCCTTGTAACCTTCTTATACATGGTTATCTCAAGAACCTAAACTTTTGGCACGCGAATAGAGCGAACAGTGCAAAACGGAGTCATTGCAGCCGCAATCCAGACTTCCTATGAAGGTAGGGTTTACACTTGTAAGCGTCTAGGAACTGGGCAGCTGTATAACTGCTCTTTACCTTCACTTCATGGCAACCTTTTTATTTCTCGTTATAATATTATGTAAACCAAACGATGATCAACAAGACTCCCTCTGGTACAGTTACATTCCTTTTTACAGACATCGAAGGCAGCACCCTGTGGTGGGAAGAACATCCCGAATGGATGCGCCATGCCTTTACGCGCCAGGAAACTATCCTGCGCGAGACCGCCGCGGCTCATGGCGGCTATGTCTACAAGATGATTGGCGATGCCTTTCAGATCGCCTTCGGCACGGCTCTCGACGCATTGGAAGCCGCTGTGGATGCCCAACGCCAACTACAGGCTGAAAACTGGGGCGCCTATGGACCCCTGCGCATCCGCATGGCATTGCATACCGGCGTCACCGAAGAACGTGAGGATGATTATGTCGGTCCCATCCTCAACCGCCTGGGGCGCCTCTTAGGCATCAGTCACGGCGGGCAGATCCTGGTCTCGCAAGCTACCCATGAACTCGTCACCGATTGGATGCCGATTGGTGTAGTACTGCACGACCTGGGACAACATCGTCTCAAGGATCTCGTCCGTGCTGAGCATATCTACGAAGTGGTCTCCTCTGACCTGCTCGCCAACTTCCCTCCCGTCAAAACGCTCGATACTTTCCCGCACAATCTGCCTCTGCAACTCACCAGTTTCGTCGGGCGTGAGAAAGAGATCGTAGATGTGAAGCGCCCACTCTTGGGCGACCGCTTCGTCACTCTCACAGGTCCGGGAGGCACCGGCAAGACACGTCTTGGGCTGCAAGTGGCTGCCGAACTGCTGGAACTCTTCCCCGATGGAGCCTGGCTCGTTGAACTAGCATCCATTTGTGATCTGGCACTCGTTCCACAAACGGTGGCAGCCGCATTGGGCATCCGCGAATCGGCAGGTCGTCCGATCATGACCCTGCTCACCGACTACCTGCGCCACAAAGAGACCCTGCTCATCCTCGATAACTGCGAGCATCTGCTTTCCGCTTGTGCTGAACTGGTTGCTGAGCTATTGAAAGCCTGCCCCAACCTGTGCATCCTTGCCACCAGCCGTGAAGCACTGGAGATCACCGGTGAAGTGACCATCCGCGTGCCCTCGCTCTCCGTGCCCGATACCCATCGTATGCCGCCGCTTGATACATTGACTTAATACGAATCAGTGCGACTCTTCGTTGAACGGGCAGAGATGATCCAACCGAACTTCTCCCTGACGACAGACAACGCTTCGCACATCGTCCAGATCTGCCGCCGTTTAGATGGCATTCCCCTGGCGATCGAGTTGGCTGTCGCCCGCGTTAAAAGTCATGAACGTGGAACAGGTTGCCGCGCGCCTCGATGACCGCTTCCGCCTGCTCACCGGCGGCAGCCGCAACGCCCTGCCGCGTCACCAAACCCTGCGCGCCCTGATCGACTGGAGCTTCGATCTGCTATCCGAAAAGGAGCGCATCCTGTTCCGGCGTCTCTCCGTCTTTGCTGGTGGCTGGACCCTGGAAGCCGCCGAAGAGATCTGCTCCGGCAATGGCATCGATCTCTACGATGTCATGGACATCCTGGCACAACTGGTCAACAAATCCCTAGTCATCCCCGACCGCGACTCAGAGCACGAGACGCGCTACCGCATGTTGGAAACCATCCGCCAGTACGCGCGTGAGAAATTGTTCGAAGCTGGCGAAGGGGATCATGTTCGTGAAAAACACCTGGACTATTTCCTGGTACTGACAGAGAAGGCGGAACCCGAACTGCGCGGTCAACATCAGGTGGTATGGTTGAATCGTCTGGAGCGTGAAGTGGATAACATTCGCGGCGCACTCGAATGGGCGGTGGAAGATCAAGCCGAAGTGGCGCTGCGCATGGCAAGCGCTTTATTCTGGTTCTGGCACATCCGCAGCCGCAAAAGCGAAGGCATCGAATGGCTCGAACGTGGCTTGGTCGCCCATCCGGTTCATGATCCATCTACCTCGCAGATACTGATCCACGGCAAAGCCATGAACGTAGCCAGTTCCCTGCTGGTCATGCACGGCAGCCCCGAACGTGGGAACGAGCTTTCCAATCAGAGCATGGTCCTGCACGAGCGGCTGGGTCCTGACGGGCGGCGAGGGGTTGCTCACGCCCTTTGGAACCTCGCCCAGGGCGCCGCGCATCATGAAGATGTTGATCTGGCACAGGAGCTATCCGAGCAGGCACTGGCGATCTTCCGTGAATTGAACGACAAGTTCGGCATTGCCCAGTGTCTCGATAATCTGGGCAGTCACAAATTGATGAAGGGTGAGTATGCCCAGGCAAAAACTCTCTGGCAGGAAGATCTGGCGCTGCGCAGAGAATTGAAGGACAAAGACGGCATCGGCTGGGTGCTCACCTGTCTGGCAGAACAAGCCTTCTGGCAGGGCGATCTGGAAACCGGCTTTACGTTATATGCCGATGCGAAAAAAGCCTTCCGCGATGTGGGCAATAAATGGGCGGTCAGCATGACCATTTCAGGCATGGGCAGTATCATGCTGGCAAAGGGAGATTTTGAGCAGGCGACCAAACTCTACGAAGAAGCCCTGGCGTTCGGCAGAGATATGGGCGACCTCAACGCCATTGCCGGTCGGCGCTACGATCTTGCCCGGGTTGCCTGGTCACGCGGCGACTACGACAAAGCCGCGCGCATCTACGAAGACACGCTGGAATTTATCCGCCGTGAATTCAACAACAAGGGCGCCATCGCTGGCACGCTTTTCGAACTCGGCGAAGTTGCCTGGGCGCAGGGGAACCATGCCCTGGCAACGAAACGGTACGAAGGCTCACTTACGATCGCTCGTGAGATCAAAGCACGCTTTACTGCCGCCGCAGCGTTGAACGGCTTGGGAAAAGTAGCCTCTCTACAAGGCGATTACAGAAAAGCCAATCAGCTTCACAAAGAAGCGCTAATGTTGCTGGAAACAACAGGTAACCGCTGGAACATAGCGTTTACGCTGGAGGCGTTCGCCAGCCTGGCAGTCGCCGAGGGCAACATGGAACGAGCAGCCCGCTTATATGGCGCTACCGAATCCTTTTATACCCAGATCCACTATCTAACTTCTCCTCTCGACCGTGAAAATCATGAACGCAACATCGCCACTGCCCGAGACGCTTTAGGAGCAGAAACCTTCGAAAGGCTCTGGGCGAGCGGCAAAACGCTGACCTTCGACCAAATGATCCAATACGCACTGGAAGTATAATAAAACGCATGACAACCACAAAAGAGAAGGAATACGAGGCAGCAGTTTTACAATGGCGGGCGACCAAGTATGACGCCCTCGTCCGGGAGAACGGATGGTTGGCGCTGGCAGGACTGCATTGGCTCAAGGAGGGACGTAATCTTATCGGCTCGAACCCAATGTGTGAAGTACCTCTGCCTGAACGTGCTCCCACCTTTCTTGGCATCGTAGAGTGGAATGGCAAGATTGCCCGCTTTCAGGTAGCAGAGGGCGTCCGGGTGGAGGTCAACGGCAAGTTGGCGCAGAAAACAATTCTCCATCCCAGCAAAGATCCGAAGCCCAGCTATATCACCTGGAACAACCTGCGCATGGTGCTGCACGAGCACGCTGGTAAATCCGCCATCCGCGTCTGGGATAATGACCGGGAAGAGCGCCGGTCCCAACCGCCCCTCAAGTGGTTCCCGATCAATAAGAATTTTCGTATCCCTGCGCGTTACACCCATCATCCGGAAGCGCAGGTGAGTGAAACGCCCGATGCCTTTGGGGAAATCATCGAAGACCGCGTGGATGGGTTTGTCACCTTCAAGTTCGAAGGCAAGACATATAAGCTCAATGCCAGCGAAACTCAGGATAATAAACTGTTCATCAAGTTCCGCGACGAGACCAGCAAAAAGGAAACGTATCCGCCTTGCCGCTATTACTACACGGAACCGGTGAAAGATGGCAAGGTAACCATTGATTTCAATTACGCCTACAACCCGCCCTGCGCCTTCACCCCATACGCCACCTGTCTCTTCGCCTCCCCACAAAACACGTTACCCTTCCGAGTTGAAGCCGGAGAAATCTATCGTGGTTAAAAATCACAGAGCTCTCTGTGATCTCTGTGGCTAAACCGTATTGCGTAACAAAACTGTAAACACGTCCCATCACCACCTGGATATAATCAAAACATGGCAAACGAAGAATACATCAACAGCATCAAGAAGTGGCACGAAGAACGGGAAACGATCCTGCGCCGCGAAAACGGCTGGCTCGCCCTCTCTGGTCTGTTCTGGCTCCGCAAAGGGACAAATATTGTCGGCTCCGATCCCAACGCGGATATTCTCCTTCCGCAGCGCGCTCCAAGCAGGCTTGGCACATTCGAGTTTGACGGTAACAACGTCACCTTGAACATCGAAGCGGACGAGCCTGTTGAAGTGAACGGCACTGTCACCCGCAGCGAACTGCTGGATACCGATGAGGATGATGTGCCAAGTTTCATCACCTTTGATGATATTCGCATGGTGGTCGTCCGTCGCTCGAAGGGAGTCGGCATCCGTGTATGGGATAACACACGCGAAGAACGCCGCAGTTTCCCGCCTCGTGAGTGGTTCCCGATCAACGAGGCATACCGCATTCCGGTAACGTACATCCGCTATGAAACGCCCAAAGTGGTGAAGATGCCTGATATTCTCGGCGCCGTGCAAGACCAGCCCATGCATGGATACGTAACCTTTGAACTCCAGGGGCAGAAACACGAATTGATCGTGACCGAAGAACCGGACCGCCGTCTCTTCATCCAATTCATGGATCAGACGAACGGAAATCCTACTTATCCATCCGGCAGGTATTATTACAGCGATCCCTACGAGGAAGGCAAGCCCTTCTTCATTGATTTCAATAAGGCATATAACCTGCCCTGTGCATTTACTGAGTACGCCACTTGCACGTTTCCCCCGCAAGAGAACCGCTTGAACATACGCATCGAAGCGGGAGAGATTTTCCCGATACAAAAGCACTAGTCGATCTAAAACAAAAGCCGTCCGCAATTGCGCGACGGCTTTTTGTTTTTCGTCTTGGACTCGAAAGTCTCTAGACTTTCGAGTTTTCGTGTCAAAAGTCTGGAGACTTTCGACTCCGTTGTAACAAATTTATCCTCCCGCCAAACGGATCAATGCTTCGGGAACCCAAAACTTTCCATATCCGTTCAATCCCAACGCAATAGACGTTACGAGAATTGCCACCCCGAAACCGATCAGGATGCGGTCCTTGTTCTCGCGGACCAAGACGTCAATCCACGTACGCGGAGCGACGCCGAAGGCACGCAGATCCATCGCATCAATGATATCTTCACTGCCAATGATGGCATGGATGGTGACCGGCACGAAGATCGGTCCCATCTTGCGCACCTGTTCGATCAATCCACCGCTGAGCTTTTCGAGTTCGTAGCCGCGCGCCCGCTGGGCATCCACCGTCAGTTGGAAGTCACGCGCGAAGGTCGGGATGAAGCGCATGGTCAAATCCATGGCGTAGGCAAACTTATCAGGGAGACCCAACCCTTTAAACGTGATCCCATACAAGGCGGGGTTGAGCGAGTAGGGAATCAGAATTGTCATGACCGCAATACTTCCGACACGAACAAGCTGGCTAACCGCATAAAAGGCACGTTCCACCGTGATCTTCAAAGTGGGCGTCCATCCAAGAATAGAGAAAGAAGCTTTGAATTCACGGATGGTGTGTTCCGTCTCGTACACTTCCGAGCCGCCACGCCCTGTGAGAAAGGTAAGAATGGCGAAGAAGAAGATAAATCCTAGAATGAATAGGAAGGCACGGCGTGTTTCCTTCCACGATACGCCTGAGTTGAACAACACGATCAGGGCAATAGCGAAGAAGAACAACAGAAAACGGATGTCCCAGAACGCCAGCGTGGACATGAGGAAACACCCATAGAAGGTGAGCCAGGCGCGCGGGTCAAACCATTGAATGATGGAACGGCGTTTGCGATATTTCCAGGAAACTAACATAATTCAGAGAGTAGAGAGTAGAGAACAGGTTGACTATTCTCTACTCTCTACTTATCCTTTCTTTTATCTACCAGATTGTCTCTGCACCGAAGCGTACGCGCCAACGAGCAGCGGCACGAGAATGGCAGCAAAGATCAGGTTCGGTCCAGCCGCAGGCAGGAACTGACCCACGATCGTGGCGGGAAGCGTCAAACCGTTGATGAAGATATCCGCGAGGGAGGCAAAGAGCAAACCGAGAATATTTCCCAGCATACCCCAAGTCACAGCCGCAGCGACATTTTCATTGGAGGCGAAGATGAAGCGTACCGCCGCCACGAGGATGAAACCGATCACGATGGACAGACCGGCGAAAACAGAGATACCGGCGTCACCGAAGATGCCATTGTCTACATCGTAGTACAGCATGTTCGGCAGATTGCGGTTCAGGAAATACAACACAGCAGCGAGCAGGACGAGCACGCCGCTGGTATAGAGCACAGTGTTCATGCTCTGCTTGCGATCCTTGAACAGCATGGAAAGACCGGCAATGAAACCGATCAAGCCGTTACCGATGCTCCACTGCGGAGAGAGACCAAAACCGGTGAGAGCATCACCGAACATATTGCCGACCGCGCCGGTGAAGAAACCGACCACCGGACCAAAGGCATAGCCGAAGAACATCGGGATCGCGATAGCCGGGCGAAGCGCCACCTGGCTCACAGAAGGAACCACGAAGACCGTTCCGTTGAACAGGTAGGAGAACACGGCATACAGAGCCGCGCCGATCGCCATCCACACCACCTGACGGGTCCCTACTTCCCAGGCAGCATTCTCTTTCGTGAAGTAGTACACAGCGAAAGCGATCGCTAGACCAACGAACACGAACAGGAAGCGCAGTCCAACGGTCGCTTGATCGACTGAGAAGTTGAACAGCGCGCCTTCCTGAGCTTCTCCCTTGCCCAGCACGAACATGACCAGGGCAAAGAAGGCTAGCACGATGGCAAGCCATACTATGATGTTGATTGTCTTCTTATCCATTTCAATTCTCCTCTTTCAGAACTTAGATATGCGCCAACGCTTCCGCCCTCATGAACCGACCTGTCTTATTAAATTGTTTCAAGTTCAGGTCCAGCAATGAGGTGGGCACGAGGCGGTTGGCTTTGAGTCGGTCGAAGTCGCGCAATACATCCTGTGGTTTTCCATCTGCGATAAGCCGCCCATCGTTCACGATTAACACACGGTTGGCGTAGATGACTGCCAGATCAACGTCATGCGTGATGAATAGAATGGCTTCGAACGAAGGCAACTGCAAAATGGAATTCATGAAGTTCATATAATTTTGGTAATCCTGCCCGGCAGTTGGCTCGTCCATTACCAGGATACGAGACTGCATCGCAAGGATCGCCGCAATGCTCACGCGCTTCTGCTGGCCAAACGACAACGCCAGCGGAGGGTCTTGCTCTTTCTCAGAAAGGTTCACAATTCTCAGCGCCTCTTTCACCTCCGATTCGATCTGTTCATTCGAATGCTTCAAATTCTTCGGACCGAACGCCAGCTCTTCATGCACGGTCGGCGCAAAGAGCATGTGGCTCGGGCTTTGAAACACATAACCCAACGTGCTGGCGATCTGCGCCACACTGGCTTCCTTTGTATCGCGGCCATTCACCAGCACACGTCCAGCCTTCGGCTTGAGCAAACCGATGGCATGTTTGACGAACGTGGTTTTTCCTGCGCCGTTCGGACCCAGCACTGCGATCACGTCACCGCGCTTGATCTCGAGATTAAGTCCATGCAGCACTTCGACATCGGAATCATATCCAAAGGCGACATTCTCAAAGCGGACCAACGCTTCCTCCCCACCCTTGCCTGCCGCGCCCGGAAGGAGCTTGATCTCCTCTGGAGCCGGGTCCGCTTTCGCTCGCTCGACGATATCTTCTGCCGACAGTTTGACTTCGCGATAGTTCACTACCTTTGACAGCCCCGCTAAACTGCCCAGGTAACGGACCTCCCCTTCCGCCATGAACATGACTCGTTCCGGTTTGATGCGCAACACATCTTCCACGCGATGCTCCACCATCAGCACGGTCATCCCTTGATCTGCCAGGAAGCGTACCGTATCCAGCGTATCCTGCGCGGATGCCGGGTCAAGGCTCGCCAGCGGCTCATCCAGTAAAAGGATCGATGGACGCATGGCAAGCACACCCGCCAATGCCACTTTCTGCTTCTCGCCACCGGATAATGTAAACGTCTCACGCTCACGTAAGTGAGAGATCTTCAGGAATGCCAACGACTCGTCCACACGTTGAAGGATCTCTTCGCGCGGCACGGTGAGATTTTCGAGTCCGAAAGCAACTTCATTAACACTTTCGTACCGAGAATTTGCCGTTCAGGGTCTTGAAGAACCGTTCCGATTTTTTGGGAAATCTGCGAAAGCTTCCAGGGGACTGTATCTTCGCCAAAGACCAACACGCGCCCGTTCACTTCTCCCTTGTACGAGCGTGGAATCAAACCGTTGATCGAGCGGATCAGCGTTGTCTTGCCGCAACCGCTAGCGCCCGCAATCAGCAGGATCTCACCCGGTTTGGCTTCGAAGGAAATATTATGGATCGCCGCTCCCTGCCGGTCACGGTAGCGGAAGGATAGGTTATCAACAACCAGGGGTAAAGAATCAGTCATGTGAACAGTGTGCCTCGATGATATCGCCTGCTTTAACACCCAAAGAAGCCCCTGCGTTACTGGCGATCTGTGAAATCTGCGCTTGCGAGCTAGCATCCCCACTTGCCCGTTTCGTGACTCCCACCGTACCATCGTTGATGCCGAAAGCGGTCATCAGGGTGATACCAGGCATGAGTTTCTCCTCAAAGAATATTTCTCGTATTATATATCAGTTTGCTTTCCTTAATTTCTTCTTCAAGATAAAGAACGGCGGCAGGTTGAAAAATGGAGTACGATCGCCAGACCACAAAGCCTTGGGAGCCATGACCAATCCACAGAGCAGGATCAGGCTGCGGTCGTAGTTGACGCGCCAGCCTGCGAAATCCTTCCACGCTTGATCACGATCCGGCTTGAGGGGAAGTCCTGCCGCGGCGAGCTGATCAATGACAGAATTAAATTCGGCGCGGTCCACACAGATGGGAGTTTCAGGATAATGCGGATCGTGCGGGTGAGGAATGTCAAAGTAATCCGCGATGCGGTGAAATGCAAGGAACCCGGCGCGGATGCACAACGCCGCAGAAACTTCATACGGGATTTCCACCGCAGCAAGCGTGATCGCCGCCGCATCCAGAACCGCACCTGCTGCCGTGACCCACGAATTTTCCGCGCGCGGCGAACGGAAAAAGACCAGCGCTGGGAGCGTAGTGTGGCTCTCTTCGATATCCGCAAACCAGGCTTCCCAGACCTTCCAATAATCCGAGAGTTTCTCCAGTCCATGATTGCGATGAAAACGGAGCAGCATCTCCACCGCTGAGGGTGGACTGCCCGCGCGCACTTCGAGCATATTGACCACCTGTTCACGACGAGAGAATGCAGAATACATCGTGGGCAGGTACGAGATCAGAAGACCGACCAGGATCAACCCCAGCATGGCTTCGAGAAATTCAAAAATGGCGAGCGCCAAGCCTTCGGCATTAGCAAATCCCAACGTGAATAGGGATGAGCCACTTAAACGGAAGGATGTCAGCCAGTCGCCTGCGCCCAGCGACCAGTATATGGCTGTAAAGCCTAGGGAAATCAACGCATACCAGGTAGGAACAAGTAGCATCAAACTGATCGGTGCGTAATACGCCATGACTGCATCCCGCTGCCCATAGGTTTTCGCAAAGTGAAGAATGAATTCGAAAATACGCCGCGTGACGCCAAAAACGATGCGGTTCAACTGGCTGCGGGCTGCCCGAGGGAGGACAAAAGTGGAGAGTGCAGAGAAAAAGGTCAGAATAACAGTAATAAGTCCAGCAAGGAAAACGATAAGGTAAGGAAGGGAATTCATGGCAGGTATTATACCTATGGGGTCGCTGCTTAAGTATTTTCAAGATTGGGCTATCGTAAGCATACCAAACGATAGGCAAATTTTATACGCATATTGCAATATAAGAGCATCCAGGGCGATGCTAAACTACAGATCAATATAGAAATACCTTCCACCCTAAAGGTCAACAATCCATGGAAACCATCGAAATCCCACGCTTTTTGCTTGATTATTTTGACAGCGCCACCATCCGTACGCCGCTGACAGCCATCCGCGGCTATGCGGAAGTGATGCTTAAAGAAGTTCATGGTCCGTTGACCGAGGATCAAAAGCAGTATCTGGAGATCATCAAACGAAATGCTGAGCAATTAAATGAGCACTTCAGCCTGGTGATCCATAACCAACACTATATTGCCTGGGATCAGCAGGCATATCCAAGCCAGACTCGTTCTAAAGGATATCCTCAAAGATTTTGACGAGATCATTAGAGCGTTCCCCTCTGTCTCTGTCCGTGTAGAAGCATCGGACAATACACTGCCCGTCTGGGTGGATCGAAGGCACCTTTATAACGCCTTTAACTCCATTGTTGAATTTGCCAACCAGATATGCGACAAAACCAAAGGCAGTAAGATCCTTCTAAACGTCACTGATAAGGCAGGTTTTGTCACGTTCTTATTTGAGATCAGCAAGAAGGAAACGCTCCCCAAGAAAGAGCTATCCTACTACAAATCCTATCTTTTCGTGGCACAGCGTGTTGTAGAAGTGCACAACGGGAATTTCACTCTTCAACATGAAAAGCCTGAAAAAGTATGGATCACGCTGGTCTTTCCGAACATTCCAAAACTAATAAGCAGATGACAAGAACGGCGCACTTTGGTGCGCCGTTCTTCTTTATTGTACGTACTGTGCAAACACGCTCTCAAATTGCTCTTCCGTGGTGTAGCCCACCCATTTCTTGAGCAGATCACCATCCCCATTGAGCAGGTAAATTTCTGGCTGATAGTAAAAACCAAGCGTCTGCTGAAAATCGCGGGTAAGAGGGTCATCGGCATCCAGGTAGGTGAACTGGATCTTGCCAAAGTACTTTGCTTCGAGCCCATGAACCATGGGCGCCATGGCGCGGCAGGTGCCTCAGGTGAAGCGGAAAAATTCCACGAATTGAAGTTGACCCGATGCCAGCTTGACGGTGGTCGGGTCGGTGGCTTCGAGGTTGGGTCCGCGGGAGGTGGCGACGGGAAGTGCTGTAGGCGCTAGCGTCTCGGTCGGCAAGGCAGAAACAGCCTCGGTGGGAGGTTGAGATGGCTCGGGTGCTGTGGCAGTACTCTCGATAACGGTTGTCGCCAAAGGCTCGGGGGAGACGGTGGCAGTCCCAGAGGCGCACGAAGCCAGGAAAACGGTAAGCAGGCTCAGGCGTACGTAGAAGCGGAATTTCATATCCATAAGAGCGTTTATAACAAAAAATCCTTACGAAAAGATTACGCCTGGTAGAAATCAGTTGAGATTTCGTCACTTTGACGGCAGTAAAATCCTACGCTATACTAGCTTAGTCGATTTGTCCGTAGTCACATCGTCTTATAGTTGGTTCTGACTACGCACAATGAACTACAAACTATATAACTATTTTCAGGAGGCTGTATGGCAGATTTCAAGCTCACGTATGGTACGATGTTCAACCCGCCCGAGGAAATGCACAAAGGCTTTGATAAGGCAGTTGCCAAACTTAAAGCGAACCTGGGCAAAGAATATGGGATGATCATCGATAACAAGGACGTGTTTGCAGACGATAAGTATGATGACCGTTCGCCTGTCAACACGGACTGGGTGCTGGCAAAGATGCAAAAAGGGAATGCCACGCACGCCAATATGGCGATCGCCGCAGCACGCAAGGCGTTCCCTGCGTGGAGCAGAACCCCCTGGCAAAAGCGTGTACAACTTGTCCGCAAGGCAGCCGCAAATATTGAAAAGCGCATTTTTGAACTCGGCGCAGCCATGGCATTAGAGGTCGGCAAGAACCGCATGGAATCACTGGGTGACGTGCAGGAAACAGCCGACCTTATGTATTGGTCTGCTCAGATGGTGGAAGAGAATAATGGTTTCATCAAACCCATGGGCAAGGATCCGCTTACCGGTTTCGACTCCAACAACGTTTCGGTGCTGCGCCCCTACGGCGTGTGGCTGGTGGTTTCTCCATTCAACTTCCCCTTCGCGCTGACCGGTGGTCCTGCGGGAGCAGCGCTCGTGGCAGGAAATACGGTCGTGCTCAAGCCGGCAACGGATACCGCCTGGATCGTTCGCCTCTACGCTGAATGTTTGCGCGATGCTGGTTTCCCCGAAGGTGTGGTGAACTTTGTGACGGGTCCTGGCTCCACGCTTGGGCAAGCGCTGGTCGAGAACCCCGATGTGGACGGCGCCACCTTCACCGGTTCGTTCGATGTGGGCATGAAGATGTATCGCGATTTCGCAAGCCGCAACTACATCCGCCCGATCATCCTGGAACTCGGCGGAAAGAATCCTGCCATCGTGTCACGCAATGCCAATCTCGAAGACGCGGCGACCGGCATTGTCCGCTCGGCATTCGGTCTGCAGGGACAAAAATGTTCCGCGGCTTCACGCGTGATCGTGGAAGAACCTGTTTATGATGCACTGTTGGGCAAGCTCAAAGCCAAAGTTGATGCATTGGTCATCGGCGATCCGACCGAACGAAGCACATATTGGGGTCCCGTTATTAACCAGAGTTCCTACAACGATTTCAAGAACTTTACCGAAGAGATCAACGGCGCAGGCGGACAGTTCCTGACCGGTGGTCACGTGAAGACTGGTGGCATCTTCGATAAGGGCTTTTACTGCGAGCCAACCTTTGTCACCGACCTGCCCTTTGAACATCGCTTGTGGCAGTATGAGATGTTCCTGCCTATCACCACGATTGGCAAGGTCAGCAATCTCGACGATGCCATGAAGATCGCTAACAACGTCAACTACGGTCTGACCGCGGGTTTCTACGGCAGTGCCAAAGAGACCGAGTGGTTCTTCGATAATATCGAAGCGGGTGTCACCTATTCCAACCGTCCACAAGGCGCGACTACCGGAGCGTGGCCCGGCTTCCAACCGTTCGGCGGCTGGAAAGGTTCCGGCTCAAGCGGCAAGAATGGCGGTGGATATTATTACGTGCAACTCTACATGCACGAGCAGATTCAAACACGCGTGAAGGCTGCGAAGGCAAATGGCAAAGTGGCTGCGAAGAAAGCCGTCAAAAAGGTTGTAAAGAAAGTCGCCAAGAAAGCTAAGAAGTAATTTACCCTCACCCCTCTCCCCGCTTCGACTACGCTGACGCTCCGCTCAGCGCGACCGGGAGAGGGGTACTTAATGAATATGCCCTGGAATCCTGAGCTTTACCACAAATTTGAGTCAGAACGTTCGGCGCCATTTTATGACCTTTTGACGCTGGTCAATGTGCGCCCGAATCTCAAAGTCATTGACCTGGGATGCGGCACCGGGGAGTTGACGCGTCAACTGGCAGATAAACTTCCGAACAGCGATGTGACCGGACTTGAACTCGTCTCCGCAAATGCTGGAAAAAGCCGCCTCTTTCCAACGCCCAGGCTTGGTCTTCGTTCAAGGAGATCAGGCTACACTGACAGGTGAATGGGACCTCATCTTTAGCAATGCTGCCTTGCATTGGTCAGAGAATCATGCAGAGTTGATACCCTACTTATATGGGAAGCTGGCTCCGGGTGGGCAGATCGCGGTGCAGGTCCCGTCGAATCATAACCACATCTCGCATCAGATTTACCGCGAAACCGCCAGTGAAGAAATGTTCAAGTTCATCTTGAACGGGTTCCAGCGCTATGCGCCTGTTTTGAAGATCGATGATTACGCTCGCATCTTTTTCAACTGCGGCGCAGAAGATATTGTTGTATTCGAGAAGATCTATGCTCACGTATTAGAAGATGCGGATGCGGTAGTAGAATGGATTTCCGGCACGGCATTGGTTCCGTATTTTGAACGGCTGGGTACACACAAGGATGAGTTCGTGCAATCCATCCGCGAGAAAATGCGCGCCGCCATGCCCGACCGTCCCGTTTTTTATCCTTTCCGCAGAACGTTCTTCTCTGCGAAGAAACCAAAATAAAGCAAAAGACCTGACAGGTCTTCGCAAAGAACTTTTAACCTGACGATTTTCCACGCCTCAAGTTCAATAGGAAAATTGTTGATAAGACCTGTCAGGTCCGCATAACAGACTATGGGCGAACCTCAAGGATACGATCGCAAGGAATTCCTCTACCGGGTGGGGACATTTTTTCTATTAGTAGGAATTGGTTTAATGGTTTTCTTCGTTCTCTCCGAGTCCGGAGGAAAACCTGTGTTGAATTATTTTTGTTGGGGGACAGTCTTACTCGTTGTAGCATTCATTTTCCGCGCGCAATATAAAAAGTCTTACAAACCCAGCGGACGTTTCAGCGTTCTCCAAAAACTGAAAAGAAAACCTAAAGAAGATAAGGGAAAGAAATAAGCATGAGCAAAGTCGTTTCATTAGCAGAAGCCATCTCGAAGTATGTTCAAGATGGCGATATCGTCTACGCCGCAGGATTCACCCATCTCATCCCATTTGCTGCCGGGCATGAGATCATCCGACAGGGTAAGAAGGACCTCGTCCTCGCCCGCGCCACGCCTGACTTGATCTATGATCAAATGGTGGCGGCGGGCTGTGCGAAGAAGGTCATCTTCTCATACATGGGAAATCCTGGTGTGGGATCATTGCGCATCGTCCGCTCGGCGATCGAGCAGGGCAAACTCGAATGGGAGGAGTATTCCCATTTCGGCATGATCACCCGTTTGCAAGCGGGTGCATCCGGTCTGCCGTTCCTGCCTATGAACCAAACTGGTGTAACCGATCTGGAGAAATCCAATGACAACATCAAGCGCATCCCTGACCCATTCGGCGGCAAGGATGTGATCGTTGTTCCCGCTCTAAATCCTGATGTGGCAATTGTCCATGTGCAGCGTGCAGATGCGAACGGTAATTCGCACCTATGGGGCATCATCGGCGAGCAGAAGGAAGCCGCCTTCGCCGCGAAGAAGGTCATTCTCACCGCGGAAGAGATCGTGGATGAATCGGTCATTCGCTCCGACCCGAACCGCACGATGATCCCAGGCATTGTGGTCAGCGCGGTGTGTCATGTCCCGTTCGCCTGTCACCCGTCCTATGCACAGGGATATTATGACCGCGACAACGAATTCTATCTTTCGTGGGATAAGGTCAGCGAAGTCAACTGAATTAACCAAGCAATATCTTGATGAGTGGGTTTACGGCGTCAAAGACCGCGAAGAGTATTGGGCGAAATTGGGCGAAGAGAAACACAAGAAACTTGAAGTCCCCGATCAGATGAGTCAGCCGATCAATTACGGGAAGTATTAGGTAGACAGGAAAACAAGTAGATACGTAATGGATATTCCGTACTTTGATCTTGACGGCAATGGGTCGCCGTTGCATTTTCTCCACGCCAATGGGTATCCACCTGATTGCTATAAACCGTTATTCGAACTTTTACAAACGCAATATCATGTCTTCGGAATGCACCTTCGCCCTTTGTGGAAAGATTCGAAACCGGAAGAGATCCGAAATTGGCATCCGCTTTCGGATGATTTGCTGCGGTTCCTTTCTGACAGTGGATCTAATCCCGTTATCGGAGTGGGACATTCCATCGGAGCGATGGTTACGTTGCGGGCGGCGCTGCGCGATCCGAGTAGGTTTCGTGCATTGGTGCTGATCGACCCGGTGTTGTTCGTTCCGGGATTTATGCTGCGCTGGCAGATCGTCCGCTTGCTGGGATTGGGCGAACGGCTGCATCCATTGATTCAGGGTGCTAAAAAGCGACGTCGCACGTTTGATGATCTCGAAACCGTCTTCCGCGGCTATCGCAATCGCAGCATCTTCCGTTATATGAGCGATGAGAATTTGCGTATCTTCATCGAAGGCATCACTCGTAAAACGGAGAATGGCTACGAGTTGGTCTATTCGCCTGATTGGGAAGCTCAGATTTATCGTACTGGCATGCACGACTTCGACATCTGGCGTGATCTACCAAAACTCGAAGTGCCTACGTTGTTCATTCGCGGAGTAGAAACGGATACCTTCCTGGAAGATGCGGCGAGGCTCGTGAAACGGAAACAGCCCAAGGCTCGGATCGAAGCGCTGGAAAAGTCCACACACATCCTGCCATTGGAACGTCCGCAGGAAGTGTTTGACATCATGCAGTCATTTCTAAAATCTTTGGAGTCAGGGAGCTCTTTGCACACGTAGGGTGTGCTCCCGTAGTTCCACCAGCAAGCTGGCTGACTCCATATCAGGAGAACTATGAACGAAATCAAATATTCATCTGCCGAATTGATGATCATCAACGCCGCGCGTTTGCTGCGCGACCGTGATGTGGTCTTCGTCGGCGTCGGTCAACCGAATCTGGCATGCAATCTCGCCAAACGGACTCATGCTCCTAACCTGGTCATGATCTACGAAGCGGGAGTCATCGGTGCGGAACCAGCACGCCTGCCCCTCTCCATCGGCGACCCCACCCTCGTCAGCGGATCGCTTTCGGTGGTGAGCATGTACGATATTTTTGCGAACTACCTCCAACGCGGCAACGTGGATGTGGGGTTCATGGGCGGTGCTCAGATCGATAAATATGGCAACATCAATGCCACCGTCATCGGTGGATACGATCATCCCAAAGTCCGTTTGCCGGGTTCGGGCGGCTCACAGGAGATCGCAGCATGGGCAAACCGCTGTTACATCATGACCCCGCACCAGAAACGCCGCTTCCCTGAAAAAGTGGAGTTCATGACCTCCGCTGGATTTATCGGCGGCAAAGGTGACCGTGAGAAGGCAGGGCTGCGTGGCGGAGGAATGCTGGCGGTCGTGACCGACATCGGCATGATGGAACCCGATGAAACCAGCGAAATGATCCTGACCGCTCTGCACCCCGGCAAGACCGTCGAAGAAGCCAAAGCCAACACTGGCTGGGAACTGAAAGTCGCCGCTGAATTGAAAACCACAGAACTCGTCACAGAAAATGAATTGCGCATCTTACGTGAAGAGCTCGACCCAACAGGGATCTATCTCAAAAGCGCGGGATAATCTCTTTCATGGGAACGTTTCGGACACCGCAAACGGTTCATCTCTCACCCGAGGCAGTGGCACGCGCCACTGCCTTTGCCAATGCTGTCACCGATACCGTTAACTATCGCGACAGTAATCAAGATGTGAAGCAAAAAATACGCGATGATCATTTCGTCAGTAAATTGGGAGAGGAAGCAGTTCGAGCGGTGTTTGAAGTGCGCGATTGCAAGATCGAAGGGCCCGATTACACTATTTACACAGGGAAACAAAAATCCTGGGCAGCGGACTTGAAGATCAACGAGTTGGAGGTCGCCGTCAAAACACAGCGTCGCTCCGCCGCCAAACGTTATGGTCTCTCATGGACATTTCAGGATTCACCAGAACGCCGCGATCCAATCTTGGATTCGCCAGAGGCATGGGTTTGCCTGGTGGTCTATGAAGATCTAAAACCGGGTCATGAATGCATTGTCTATCCTTTGAAGAAGATTAAACATCTCATCTTTGAAGCACCACGCTTGGTCAAATTGATCGGTAAGAAACAGGCAGTCTATTTGGAAACACTGCAAAAGCATAATGTTTTCCCATAATTCCACCGAAATAAGCTCTTTCTCCATTCGCGTAATATCCCATTGAAATAACAATTTGAAATGCCAAACGTTAAACGCGATGGAAAGGAGTAAATAATGGCTGATACCCTTAGAGATCCTGTGTGTGGCATGAATGTCACCTACGACAATGCCCAAGCCCGGTCGGAATATAACGGGCAAACCTACTACTTCTGCTCCATGGACTGCAAAGAACAGTTCGACAGAGACCCGGAACGATATATCCATCAGGAGCAGCAGACGCGTCGTTAGTCCGCTCCCCTACTGGGGATAGAGAATAATAAACGCCTCGCAGACAAAATGCTGCGAGGCGTTACTCTTTTATACTTTCAGCAAAGATTTGTTGTAGGATGGTAGTATGAAAACACTCCATGCTTGGAATTTGATACCAGAAGAAGCCATTCGTGTTCAAAAGGAATTGCGTGACCGCCTTGACCTGTCATGGAATAAAAAACGAGTCGTCACTACAGTCGGCGGCGTGGATATTGAAATCGTTGAGGAGAAGTTTACACGCTGCGCAATCGTCGTGTTTCAGTTTCCTGAGTTGACTCCACTTGAGGCTGTCACCGCTGAAACGCCACTGGTATTTCCTTATATCCCTGGTTTATTATCTTTTCGCGAAGGTCCTGCTGTGCTGGCAGCGTGGGAGAAACTGACCACAAAGCCCGATCTGATCATGTTCGATGGTCAGGGCATTGCCCATCCGCGTGGGATCGGGATCGCATCGCAAATGGGATTGTGGCTGGAGAAACCCACCATCGGTGTTGCTAAATCAAGATTATTTGGGAAGCATGAAGAGGTGGGACCGCAACGCGGCGACCGGGCAGATCTGCTCGACAAGCAAGGAAAAGTTATTGGCGCCGTCTTACGAACACGCGAGCGGACCAATCCACTGTATGTTTCGCCTGGTCATTTGATCGATGTTGAACATGCGATAGAGTTTGTACTAGCATGTTGCACAGGGTATCGTTTGCCTGAACCAACTCGTTGGGCGCATAAGGTGGCTGGCGGAGAGAAGTTACCGGGCACAGAGGATGCTCAACCAAGATTGTTTTGAAAACAAAAAACGCCTCGCGGACAAAAATCCACGAGGCGTTTTATAAAAAGACTTCGGAAGTCTTTGAGACTTCCGAAGTCTGAATGACTTAGGTTCCCTCTTCCCAGGAGCCCAGGTACTTGACCTGTTCCGGGGTCAGGGTGTCGATCTTGACGCCCATGGCTTCGAGCTTGAGGCGGGCGATCTCGTTATCGATCTCGGTGGGTACGGAGTAGACCTTCTTCTCGAGCTTGGAAGCGTTCTTCGCCATGTATTCCGCGGAGAGCGCCTGGTTGGCGAAGGACATATCCATAACGGAAGCAGGATGACCTTCGGCAGAAGCGAGGTTGATCAAACGTCCTTCGCCGAGGATGTTGATCTTGCGTCCATCCTTGGTGGTGTACTGATCCACGAACGGGCGGACGAGGCTCGGGTCGCCGACGCTCATCTTGCGCAGAGCGGGGATGTTGATCTCAACATTGAAGTGACCGGAGTTCGCCACGATCGCGCCATCCTTCATAGCTTCGAAGTGATGGGCATCGACCACGTTCAGGTCGCCGGTAACGGTGCAGAAGAAATCACCGATCTTGGCAGCGTCAGCCATCGGCATGACCTGGAAACCGTCCATGACCGCTTCGAGCGCCTTCATCGGGTCGACTTCGGTGACAACGACGAGTGCACCCATACCACGCGCGCGGGATGCGAGACCACGTCCGCACCAGCCGTAACCAGCGACGACGAAGACCTTACCTGCCAACAGAACGTTGGTCGCGCGGACGATACCGTCGATGGTAGATTGACCGGTACCGTAGCGGTTGTCGAAGAAGTGTTTGGTCAGGGCGTCGTTGACGGCAATGACAGGGAATTTCAGAACCTTGTCAGTTTCCATCGCCTTGAGGCGGATAACGCCTGTGGTGGTCTCTTCAGTGCCACCGATGACATCAGCGAGCATCTTCTTGCGCTCTTCATCGCCGAGTCCCTTTGCCCAGGTGGCGAGGGATGGTTCGAGCTTCTCGAAGCGTCCCATCTCGATAAAGAAGAGGGAGGAAACGAGGTCGGCGCCATCGTCCATGGTCATCTGGGGCTTGTGTTCGAGTGCGGCGCGGATGTGTTTGTAATAGGTAACGTTGTCTTCACCCTTGATGGCGAAGGTGGGGATCTCATAGCGGTTCACCAGCGCGGCAGCCACATCATCCTGTGTGGACAGCGGATTGGAAGCGGTGAGGACGATGTCTGCGCCGCCTTCCTGCAATGTGCGCATCAGGTTGGCGGTCTCTGTGGTCACATGCAGACAAGCCGAGACGCGCAGACCCTTGAGAGGCTTCTCTTTACTGAAACGCTCACGGATCGAACGCAGAACGGGCATTTCGCGCTCTGCCCAGTCAATGCGGCGGACTCCACCTTCGGCTTGGTTCAAATCTTTGATATCGTAATTGCTCATTTATTGCTCCTTTAGTATTACGCTGGTAGCAGTCAAGACCAGCTTGTTACAGAAAAACTTTTGTAAAATAGTGGTCTCGATATACCCCGCGAAGACCATGCGGGGCTACTCGACCACCAGGTTAACTATTTCAACAACACATCCAATTTTCCGCCGTCATCAAAATGATTGCGGAAGCGCTGGATGAATTCTTCACAGGTATAGGCGTGGCTCTGCGGTCCCTTTTGTTCGAGGCAGTAGACTGCCGCAAGGGAGCCGATCTCACCGCACAACTTCCAATCGAAGCCGCGTGAGTAGCCAGCTAAAAACCCACCGCGGAAGGAATCGCCTACACCGGTGGGGTCAACAATTTCTTTTTCAGGAACGGTGGGAATGTGGACGGCGTCGCCGCCTGCGTAGAGGTCTGCGCCATCTTTACCACGTGTGATGACCAGCACTTTAACATGCTCAAGGATCTGGTCGAGGCTCCAGCCGGTCTTCTTGGAGATCAAGCCAAATTCATAGTCATTGCAGAACAGGAATTGCGCACCTTCCATGTCGCGCGCAAGTTCGATTCCTTCCAAACGAAGAACCTGCTGACTGGGATCGTACAGATAACCGATACCCAACTCACGGCACTCGGCAGGGAACTTCATCATCGCTTCGGGTGCTGACGGAGAAACGATCACGAGATCGGGCTTCTTATCCAGATCCTTGATGGATTGGGTGGCGGAGTAGCCCATCGCTCCGGGGTAGAAAGAGGCTATTTGCGCAGAGACCTGATCGGTCGTCGCAAAGAACGAAGCGGTAAATTCGCCGGGAATGACCTGCATCAGCGATGTGTCCACGCCTTTGGATTCGAGCCAGTTGCGATAGTCCGAAAAATCTTCCCCCACGGTTGCCATCACGCGCGGCTTTCCACCAAGAAGCGCCATCGTGTATGCGATGTTCGGTGCGATGCCTCCGCGCTGACGAGACATGGAGTCCACGAGAAAGGAGAGGCTGATCGAAGCTAAACGTTCAGGCAGGATTTGTTCCTGAAAGCGACCGGGAAAGGTCATCAGATAATCGTAGGCTACAGAGCCGGTAAGAAGAATGTCCATTTAATTTCCTCATGCCTGCACTTCGACTACGTGTCGAAGAACGCGACACTCCGCTCAGTGCGATAGACATTGTGTGTATTCGCAGTAAAAGGCGCACTCAGGTGAGTGCGCCAATGTGTATGCGAGCAAAAGTTTATCATGGCATAACTGTATTGTCTAGAAATAAAGATTACAAAATTCTTTTTTAGAACCTGCCGCCATACTGGGCTTGCAGAGTTTGGTAGCTTTGAAAAGCAAGAAAACCGAACAGCAATGCCATGTACACACTATGCAGGAAAACTAGCCCCACCAGAGCAACGATCCCACCGGCAATGACCGAAACCCAAAGTGATTTCCGCACGCCATCATACGGATCGTATTGCATGAGTGCATAGCGGGCGACGTTGCCGCCATCCAGAGGGAAGACTGGCACCAGGTTAATCAAGCCCCAGAAAACATTGACCCACAGCAAGGTAACAATGAGCACATTCAAGATCGCTCCGCCAAATGGAACGGAGGCGATAACAGGCAATGGGATAAACCCCAAAAACCAACTGATATTGACCGAGCCACCTGTAGTAAATACGCCAATGATGATCAACAAAGCAAAAAGAAAACCAGAGAATGGACCTGCCAGAGAAATGACGATCTCTTCACGCGGACTTAAAGCAATGTTCGCCCAACCGCTCCCCCACGAGACAGATTCGGGCACAGTTAGCCCGCCCATGGCGTGCAGAACAATAAAGGAGCGCAGACCATAGCGCCGAAACGCGAGGGCATGTCCCAGTTCGTGGATGAGGATGGAAAGAAAGATCACCGCCACCCAAATAAAACTGTACAAGAGGTTATTCGCTGAGAAACCAAAAACGAACGAGATCACCCAGAACAGCGGATGCACTCGTACAGGAAATCCCAAAGCGGTAAAACGCACATCATAGCGGGTCGGAGGTGGAACTTGAAATAGAAGCATCTATTCTCCGAGGACTGCCTTTCGCAAGTTGACTTCGAACGGCGGATACACAACTCCGTTCTCAGTGACAATGCCTGTGACTAAGCGGTTCGGAGTCACGTCAAAGGCGATATTGCGCGCCTTGGCATTTTTCGGAGCGACGCGTTCCCCGTTAAATTCCAGACCGAGCACTTCGCCGGGATCACGTTCTTCGATGGGGATCAGATCGCCGTGCGCGAGGGAGAGGTCAATGGTGGAGGTAGGAACCACCGGATAGAACGGAACGCCATTATCTTTCGCCGCCAGTGCCAGCATGTAGGTGCCGATCTTGTTGGCTACATCACCGTTGGCAGTGGTGCGGTCCGAACCGACAAAGCACTTTTGCACTTTGCCTGCTTTGAGGAAATATCCGGCGGTGTTATCGCTGATGATCTCGTAGGGAATGCCGTATTGCTCCAGCTCCCAGGCGGTGAGACGCGCTCCCTGCAAACGCGGACGAGTCTCATCCACGAAGACATGGATGCGCTTGCCCTGTTCGTGCGCCGTGCGGATAACGCCGAGTGCCGTGCCCCAATCCACGGTGGCGAGGGCGCCAGTATTGCAGTGATGGATGATGGTGTCGCCGTCGTTGATAAGGGCAGCGCCATGTTCACCCATACGTTTGTTGATGGCGACATCTTCGTCGGCGATGCGTTGGGCTTCGTCGAGGACACATTGGCGGACGGCTTCGACATCTCCCTCACCCCAACCCCTCTCCCGGCGGGAGAGGGAGCTTAAGACACGATCCACTGCCCATGCAAGATTCACCGCCGTAGGTCGCGCCGCTTTCAACGTGTGGGCAGCGGCTCTTAGATCGGCGATCAGTTCACGGGGAGTCGCAGAAGCGGATTCATATCCAGCGAGGGCTAATCCAAACGCGGCAGCCGCTCCGATCGCCGGCGCGCCGCGGACGACCATATCTGTAATAGCTTTCGCCACAGAGACATGGTCGGTGTAGGACAATACTTCGAAATCGACCAGGCAAAATACGCTGGTCGATCATCTTCAATTGGTTGTTTTCCCAGAATACGGTTCGCATGAAAATATTTTACCCGCAATTATCAGAAATTCGTTTCTTAAAAACCTTATCAGTGAAAGCAATCCGTGCAATAATACGGCGTTTGCAAATTTACTGAGTGCCGCGTTGACATTTACAAATGAGACAAGCGGCAAATACTCACAGGAGGACCAATGTCCACTCAAACGCGTACGTTGTTCTTTCTGACCATCACGGTCATACTTGCTTTAGTGTTATCCGCTTGTCAAGCCGCTGCACCAACACAACAAGCTCAAGAGGGAATCGTAGTTGTAATTCCAGAAGATCCACCTAGTTTCAATCCTGCCATTACCGATGCTGGGTACGATTCGTTGGTGATGGAACTGGTCATGCTGGGACTTGCCGATGTGGATCCGAATGGAAAACCGTTCCCTGAATTGGCATCTGAACTGCCATCCACAGACAATGGCGATGTTGTTATGGATGAAGCCAACGGCACCATGGATGTAACATGGAAACTGCGCACCGACGTGAAGTGGTCGGATGGAACACCCGTCACTGCCGATGATGTAGTCTTTACCTATAAAGCTATCACTGACCCGACCAACGGAACCTGGGTTCCCGGCATCGATTATGTGGATGATGTTGAAAAAGTGGATGATCATACGGTCATCGTTCACTACAACGCCATTTATCCCGGTTATCTGACGCAATTCGGCGGTGAGACACTTGTGATCTGGCCCGCGCATTACTGCGATGCATCACAGGGGTTCTCCGCCTGGGACTGTGCCCGCACGCCCCTAAGCGATGGACCATACGTACTCAAGGAATGGATCAACGGCGATCACATGACCTTCGAGCGCAATCCCGATTTCTACGAACAAGGTAAACCTGAGATCGCAAAGATCACGGTCCAGATCGTGCCCGATCAAGCAGTGCGAAAAACGATGCTGCTCAACGGCGACGCCGATCTCGATATGTGGTCGAACGAGCCCATGATCAACGACCTGAAGGACAAGCCCAACGTAAAGGTTAGCATGAGCCCGAACAGCCGCTGGGTCTTCCGTCTCTTCTTCAATCTCGCTGCCAAGGGGACAACCGACCCCGAAGCCACTCCCCACCCCATCCTCTCGAATGTGGAAGTGCGCCACGCCATCCGCATGGCTATCGATGTGGATACTATCTCGAAGAATTTCTTCTACGGTTACGCCAAACCTGCATGGACAGAATTCTTCCGTGAGCCGTATATGTGCACCAACATTCCGCGCCCGGTATTCGACCCCGAAGCAGCGAAAGCTAAACTCGAAGCCGCTGGTTGGACCGATACCAACGGTGACGGCGTGCGCGAATGTCATGGTTGTGGCACTGCTGAAGATGGTACCAAAATGGAAATGGATTTTGTGACCTACGGTGAATACGGTGAAGCGCTCGATAACACTCAGCAATATATCGCGGAAGAACTTGGCAACATCGGCATCAAGATGAACATCTCCGTGATGGAGGGCAGTGTCATGTGGGCAGCTTCCACCGACGGTGGCACGGAACAAAATGGCAACTTCGATATCGATATCTACGATGACGGTTACGCTGGCATCGACCCATCCGATTTCCTGTATGGGTACTACCATTCAGCTTCGGCAGAGCCTGATTACGGAACCAACTACGGGCGTTGGAAGAACGCCGAATTCGAATTCCCTGCTGGAAGCAACGTATACGCTCGATGAAACAGTCCGCAAGGAAAACTTCTGCAAGATGGCACAGATCCTTGAGGATGAGCTGCCTCAAGCACTGCTCTTCACAGGCGTGAATGCCGATGCGCACTCCACGCGTCTGCAAAACGTACAATCCTCCACCAACGATCTTGTGACGTGGAATGCCAAAGACTGGACGCTCGCCAAATAAATGCTCACCTACATCGCAAGGCGGCTGATCCAAACGGTCGTCCTGTTGTTCTTCTTAAGCATCCTTCTTTTTTCGCTGGTCAATCTCGCACCGGGCGGACCTCTGGCAGGTCAGGGTCGCAGTCGCCAGATCCGCCCGGAAAAGATTGCAATTCTCAAACGGCAATTCGGACTCGACAAACCGCTCCCCACACAATATCTCATCTGGCTGGTCGGCAACGATTGGATGAAAGTTGATGCTGATGGCGATGGCATCGCGGAAAGCAACGGCACGCGTCTAGGCATCCTACGCGGCGACTTCGGCTTTTCATATCGCACCCGTAAACCTGTGCTCGAAGAGATCGGGCAACGACTGCCCAACACAGCGGTCCTGATGACCATCACCTTGATTCTAGGTGTCCTCGTCGCTATCCCGATCGGCATTATCTCCGCCATGCGGCAATATTCCAAGTTCGACATCATCGTGACGACGCTTTCCTTCGCGGGACAAGCCATCCCGGAATTTTTTCTGGGGCTGGTGTTGATCCTGATCTTTTACGCATGGTTGAAAAATCCGTGGACAGGAGAACCGCTTCTTCCTTCGGGCGGCATGGTCTCGTTAAAATGTGGATGGTCTCGCTTTGGGCGATCGCGTTAAACATCTCATCCTGCCGGTCATCACCGGCGCTCTCGGCTGGATCGCGTGGTACTCGCGTTTTCTACGTTCCTCCATGCTCGAAGTGGCGAACAAAGATTTCCTCCGCACCGCCCGCGCCAAAGGACTCCCCAACTGGATGGTGCTCTACAAACACGCGTTGAGCAATGCCCTGATCCCCATCGTCACCATGCTCGCCATTGACCTGCCCACCATCTTCGGCGGAGCGGTCTTTGTCGAAACGCTTTTCTCCTGGCCCGGCATGGGACGTCTCTACTTCACCGCCGCCGTGGATAGAGACTACCCCGTCCTGCTCGCCATCCTCATCATGGGAGCCGCTGCCATCATCCTCTCCAACTTATTGGCAGATATTCTGTACTCGTTCCTCGACCCGCGTGTTCGATATGATTAACAAAATTGAACCGCCAAGCTCGCAAAGTTCGCGAAGAAAACCCTTTAAAAATCTTAGCGCCCTTTGCGTTCTTAGCGGTGAAAAAATTCAATGACCCAAACACTCACTGAACTCCCACAACTCGAATACGGACCTTCCGGAGCCGCTACCGAAGCCGCATCTATCGGCAAAGGGATCTGGAAACGCTTCCGCAGGCATCCAGGTGCCATTACAGGCTCGATCATATTGCTCGTGCTGATCGCGTTGTGCGTGTTCGCTCCGCTCTCGCCCTACGACCCCGAAGCATCTGATATTACCGCACGTCTACAGCCACCTTCCCTGTCCCATCCCATGGGCACGGATGCGCTCGGACGCGATCTGTTCACGCGCATTTTGTATGGCGGTCGCATCTCATTATTAGTTGGCGTGCTTGTCATTGGCATCTCTCTTTCCATCGGCGTCCCTGTGGGAGCATTGGCTGGCTATTATGGCGGCACGCTCGATACAGTTCTGATGCGCATCACGGACACGTTCCTCACACTGCCAACGTTGCTCGTGCTAATCCTCTTAAGTGCCATCCTGCGCGAAGTGGACATTCCCATCTTCAAACAAAACAGCGTCCTCACCATCGGTCTTGTGATCGGCATCCTCTCGTGGATGATCTTTGCTCGTCTCGTGCGCGCCAGCTTCCTCACCATCCGCGAACTGGATTTCGTCTCTGCCACACGTGCCCTCGGCGGTTCGGACGCACGCATCATCCTTCGTCACATCCTGCCCAACTCGATCGGACCCATTATCGTCGAAGCCACGCTCGAAATGGGATACGCCATCATCGAAGAATCCGGCTTAAGCTTTCTCGGCTTCGGCATACAGCCACCAACTCCCTCGTGGGGCAATTTGCTCAGCAATGCACAGGAAAACTTCACCAAATTCCCCTGGCTGGCAATTTTCCCCGGCATCATGATCTTTCTGGCGATCATCTCCGTCAATTACATCGGTGACGGTCTGCGCGACGCGGTGGATCCGTATAAAGTGATCGAAAAAGCGGGAGAATATTGATATCACGCCATGTCATTCTGAGCGTAGCGAAGAATTCTCCTCCTGCTATACGACTCCATGACTCGGTAGAGATTTTCGTCGCTCCGCTCCTCAGAATGACATTTAAATGGTTTTCCCTTTGTGTTTAAAAAGATTACATTCGTTCTTTCCTTCCAACGTTCAGATGGTATACAATCTAAGCGGTGGAGGATGCCATGAAAACCATACTTCAAAGCAAAAGCAAGAAAGCCGTCATTGATACAGACGGTCCGTTCGTGATGATCGGCGAGAAGATCAACCCAACGGGACGCAAGAAACTCGCCGCCGCGCTGCAAGAGGGGAATCTCGACTACGTGCGCGACCTCGCCAAGAAACAAATCGACGCTGGAGCCGATATCCTGGATGTGAACGTCGGCATGGCAGGCACGGACGATGTGGATTTCCTGCCCAAAGTCGTCCAGATGCTGGCTGCTGAATTCGATATCCCACTTTGTCTCGATTCGCCCAACCCCAAAGCCTTAGCCGCCGCCCTGCCCTTCGTGCCTGGCAAGGCGCTGATCAACTCTACGAACGGAGAAGATCGCACGCTGGGCGCTGTCCTGCCGCTGGTGAAGGAGTACAAAGCCGCCGTCATCGGCTTGACCATCGGCGAAGAGGGCATCTCCAACGACCCGGAAGTGCGTCTCGCCGCAGCGGACAAGATCATTCAGCGCGCCGCGCAGTTAGGCATTCCCGCCGAAGACATCGTCATTGACCCGCTAGTCATGACCGTCGGTGCAGATCACAATGCATCCATGACCACATTCCGTACGATCGAACTGGTGCGCAAGGAGTTCGGCGTCAACATTAACCTCGGCGCCAGCAACGTCTCCTTTGGCTTGCCCGAACGGGACGTGATCAACCAGGCATTTCTCGCCCTCGCCATCAGCGCTGGAGCGACCTGCGCCATCACCGACCCGATGAAATACGGCTTGACCATCAAAGCCATTGACCTGCTCCGCGCCCGCGATGATTATGGAATGAAGTATCTGAAATACTTCCGCGCGCATCCGCGGGAAGTGGCAGCACCTGCGCCGGCGAAGACCTAGTATATGTAAACATTGAAGAGACCTGATGGGTATCATCCATCAGGTCTCTTTTATTTCCAGGACACTATATAATTGCAGAATGAACATCAAACTTATCATTGACATCCTCGGCTGGGTTGGCACGGTTTTGTATCTCGTGGCGTATGCGCTTGTCTCCATGAAAAAGGTAGAGGGCGATTCGGTGCTATATCAGGGCATGAATATTGTGGCGGGGGCACTGCTCGTCGTCAACACGCTGTATCTGCGCGCTTATCCGTCCGCGGGGTTGAATGTGGCATGGATCGGCATCGGCATGGTTACGTTGGGTCGAAGATGGCTTACTCGAAGCTAGTTCCCCGCTCCACACGCGGTGCGCAGGTGGAGGAGATTTCACACGACTCTGCGCACTACCGGTTGACTATCCCTTCTGGAAAAGCGGATCAATATCGCCTCGCGCAACTTGATGACTACACGCTACTCTCAAGACGACAATTCCCTCACGCTTCTGGACTCACCCTCAGCCTATCCGCGCGGACTTCGAGCGATTCCCTGCCCGGGACGTGGGGCTTCGGGCTGTGGAATGATCCATTCGGGTTGTCGCTGGGGTTCGGAGGGAGTCCGCTTCGGCTGCCGGCGCTGCCGAATGCAGTGTGGTTCTTTGGGGCGTCGGAGGAGAATTATTTATCGTTTAAAGAGCAAGGGCGGGGGTACCCCGCCCCTACGGGGAACGGCTTCATGGCACAGGTCTTTCGTTCACCAAGGTTTCATCCGTTGTTGATCCCGGTAGGGATGGCGCTTCCGTTTTCGAGGAAAGCAACGCGGCGGATGTTGGGGCGCGTGATCGAGGAGGATGGGGTTAAGTTATGGAGTCAGGGAGCTAGCTCCCGTAAGTCCGATCAGCAAGCTGATGGACTCCAGAGGGTAGACCCACGTCAATGGCACGGATACAGACTGGAATGGAGTCTGAACCGCGTGTCGTTCGAAGTGGATAACGTTCAGGTGTTAGATTCGCCGGTGAGTCCGCATGCGCCGCTGGGAGTCGTCATCTGGATCGATAATCAGTTTGCAGCGTTCACGCCCGAGGGAAGGATCGGATTTGGGGTGTTGGAAAATCCTGAACCGGCCTGGCTGGAGATCAAGGATGTGGAAATAAAATAGACCCCGAATGTTCGGGGTCTATCGTTTGAATGAACCATTAGGCTTTCTTGGCTTGTTTCGCTCTGAGCATTTGGATGCCAGCGTAGATCACGCCGATGCCCAATGCAATGACGCCCAGCCAATTGAGGGACAGCGGCAGATCGAACGGCAGTTTGCGGAAGAGGGTATCAAGCAGGATACCGAGAATGAACATACCGCCGAACATGCGGTTGTGATAGAAGCAGAAGCCTGAGAACCAGGTGGGCCAGAAGGCTTCAAAACCCTTTGGTGCGCCATCGGGGCGCGGTTTAGAGAGTACGGCTACGGCGTAAAACGCACGCTGAATGCCGAACAACACCAGCAGCATGAACGTGGAAAAATATCCAGTGGCGACAAGGTAGATGACGACAGCGTAAGCGATGATGATGGAAACAATCGTGGTGTAGCGGGCAAAGGTCTGACCAACACGCACAGGGAATGTGCCTACGCCCTTCTTTTCATCATCCTTCATCTTGTCAATGTGTTTTCCGATGTTAATGCTGGCAACACTCAGACCGAACGGCACGCCTGCCAGGGCGATCGTCCAGATATTACTGATGTCGCCGCCCTTTCCATACGCCAGCACCATAAAGACACCGGCAACCAGGATAGGTCCCCAAATGAGGAAGATGGCGAACTCACCCACTCCCCAATACTTTAACGGATAGGTATAAGCGAGAAGCACGATTGCGCCAAACACGAACAACCCAATAATGACCGGGTTAAAGTTGGTATAGAACAGCGCAAATATGCCTGAGAGTGTAGCAAGTACACCGCTCACGAGGAACCATTGGATCTGCTTATTCTTCGACCAAAAATTTTGCACGAGCGGGTGAACGCCGTATTGTGTGCGGAAGTAATAGTCCTTGTCTACGCCGCGCGAGAAATCGGTGTAATCGTTGAGCAGATTGTTGGTTCCGTGGGCGATGAATAACCCCAGGGTAATGATGATCCATGGCAGCCAGGCGAAAACACCCTCACGCCAGGCTAACATCCCGGCGATGATACAGGAATAGATGGTCACGGTTGTAACGGCAGAACGGGTGGCGATCAACCACTTGGAGATGACATCTAACGCGTCCCACTCTTTTTTGTCATCCATCTTGATCAGTTCCCACGAGGCTTTACGCCACATGGCAAAGTTGATGTGCATTTGTTTTTCTCCTCTTAGTTGATAAAAATTTTTATCGGCTTGGAAGCCGTTAACACTCTCTTGATGGGGATTATACTACCAGTCTGTGAAATCGGACACAAACGGAGGGATTAATACACTTTGGACACGGAAGACACGGATTGGATGGATGATTTTGTTTTTCACGGAGAATTCAAGGACAACTTATCGTGTGAAGGGATGGGTAGGCAAATAAAAAGAGCAGGAACAGATTCCTGCTCTTTGATCCAACGTCAAAGTGTTTTTCCGATCCGGTTATCTCCAGAAGTTCTGGGTTAGTGGAATGAGGCGCAGAGCCACATCCAGCAGCAACCCGAACATGAAAAGCGAGCCAAAGGAGCGGTTGTTCTGGAACGATAACGGAGCAAAGTAAAGGGGCCAGCCGCCTTGTCCATCAGGGAAACCTTCGGGTCGGGTTTCCGGCTTGGGCTTGAGCAGCGCCGGATACACCTGACGGAGCGTTGGAAGGGCGAACAGCACGATCAGCATGATCGGGGTGAAGAACTTGATGGCGATCAAATAGAATGTGAACAGATACGGCAGGATCATCATGGCAAGCACAGAATAGCGCGCCGCTTTTTCACCGATCACCACCGGCAGAGTGAAGATCTTCTTTTCGCGGTCGATCTTGAACTTATCAATATGCTTGCCAAAGATAACCGTGGTCACACCCAGCACATACGGCAGGCTGGCAATGACCACTTGCCAATTCCAGTGATGAGCCAGCACGTAATATCCCCCACCGATCATGAGGGGACCCCATACCAGCAGCACCGCTACTTCGCCGAGGGCAATGTATTTGAGGGGCCAGGTATAGAACAGTACAAAGAAAGCGCCCAGTCCCAGCAAGACCCAGATGACCGGGTCACTGGCATTGATGAAGATCAAATACAATCCGGCGGCGAGAGCCAGCAAGCCGGTCACGCCAAAATAGGTCAGGTGCTGACGTTTGGTCATGAGTCCGCTGGCGATAGGTTGAGCGCCGTAAATGGTACGGAAGTAGTTATTCTTATCCACGCCACGCACGTAATCGGTGAAATCGTTGAAGATGTTGTTACTGGCATGAGCCAGGATCAAGCCCAGGGTGAGAGCCAACCAGGGCAGGAAGTTGAACGAGCCGTCGCGCCAGGCAAAAAGTCCCGCAAGCGCCGCTGAGATAAAGGTCATAATCAGAACCGCTGCTCGTGTCGAGATCAACCATTTGGAAATGACATCCAACTGATCCCACTCTTCTTTAGACACCTCCGGAATAACGTTGAGCGCTTTCCGCCACATTGCAAAATTCATTGTTTATCTCCTTGAGTTGTTTTGGATAAATTATATCCACAATGACTAATTTTCACCGCGACGTTTGTCAGAAAAATCCTGGTCAGCCTTCCTGACTTGGGTCAGGAGTTTATACGAAATTTCCCTTAGGTTGTGCTTAGATGAAAAATGACCAGCGGATCACATCCCAGCCTTGGGCTGGTGAGGAAGCGAAAAGAAGAACGTGGATCCTTTCAGCGGCTCCGACTCCACCCAGATCTGACCGCCATGAAACTCGATGATACGCTTGACAAGGGTAAGCCCGATCCCGGTACCATCCGTTTGTGAATCCAATTTATTGAACAAACCAAATATCTTTTCTCTATACGTTTCGGCAATGCCAATGCCATTATCCCGCACAAAGAAGACAGGTTTCCCATCCCTCTCACCGCTCTGCCCGACTTCGATGCACGGATCGGGCTGGGCGCCCATAAACTTTGCAGCATTATCGATCAAATTTTGAAAGACTTCGAAAATACGCTGGCGATCGCCAAAGACATTTGGAAGTTGTTCCGCTACCAGCATTCTAATGCTACCAGTGTGAATGCGCCCGTGTAACAGTTCCAACACTTCGTCGATAAGCTTATTCATCTGGATGCTTTCGGGCTCATAACTCAGGCGACCAATACGAGATAGCTCGAGCAAATCGTTCAACAGATGCTGCATTTTATCGGTCGCATCATTGATACGCTGGATATCTTTTTCAAGCCTCTGCATATTTCCATGCTCGATATCTTCGCGGATAAAACCCAAAAAACCACGAATGGTAATAAGCGGAGATTTTAGATCGTGCGAGACGGTATAGGTAAAGCGTTCCAGTTCAGCGTTCTTCGATTCCAATTCATCGATCAGACTCTCCCTTTCTGACGCCGCCCACTTCCGCAGGGACATATCACGCACCATAGCAAGGACAAGGTCCGGACCCGCTGGGCTGATCCTTGATTTAAAGGTCTTCATCTCTCCGTCAATATACATATCATATTCTATGGCGGTCAATTGACCTGATTCCAGAGAGCGGCGGATCGCAAAGATCGTCTGCTCGGCAAGCGCAGGCAATACATCTGAAATAGTCTTTCCAAGAAATTCATCCGGCGGCAGTAGGGGACGATTGTTTGTGGAAGGAATGAAGCGCAGAAATTTCCCCTGGCGATCCATCTCAAAGATCATATCGGGAATGGCGTCAAGCAATGCTTTTGTCCGTGTCTCACTTTGCCGCAGCGCCTCTTCCGCCTTTTTGAGCGGGGTGATATCCAATTGTGTTCCCCATAACCCAACGAGATAATCATCTTTTATGATACCCACTGCACTGTTTATAAAATAAACAACTTCACCGTTACGCCTCATCTCGCGGGTCTCACGGTTTCCTGAACGATATCCATCCTTTACCAGTTTCAATGTTGCTTGAAAATTAACATCATCGATCGTTTCTCCCGAACTAAATTCGAACAGATGCAGACCGATCAGGTCTTTGCTTGATTCATACCCATACATTTGAGCCAAGGCGTTATTGCACTCCGCCACATATCCATACTTATACATCAACCTCACCTGCTCCTCAGCAGGCAAAGCAGTCGATATTGGAGGATCAAATGTGAATAACCACACGCCTTCTATACTCCCCTCTATAAAGTTGCGATATTTCAACTCACTTTCCTGCAATGCCTGGATTGAGTTTCCCACCAAGGCAACCATCAGATAAATGATAATGATCAATAAAAGGAATATCGCCGATAATTCTGAAGCTGTTTTGAATGGCGCATCATTCACTGGCAGGATCATTCCCTGCATTTCTGCAAAAGCCAACCCCCAAATCGATATGATACTCAAGATGGTCGTTAGAAGCGAAAATGACCGATCGGCTAATAACGCCGCAATCAGTATCAACATGACATAAACGGTAACGGCAGTATCGCGTACGCCGTCCGCATTCCATGCCATGTACGTCATGCCAGCCCACCCTGCCAGAATCAAAATATACACTGTGAACCGTATGTATCCCCGCTTCACAGCAAAGAAAAGGATGATTTGCAATATCAGCAGGCAGGTAGTAACAAGAATGGTTGCATCCAACAGAGATTCCCCCTGTACCAATCGAACCATCACAAAAAGCCCTTCAAGGACGGCGCCGCTGAGCAAAATAATGGTCAGCAGTTTGGACAACCATTCACTACGATCCAGAGTGAGGAAGAGTTGAAATACTCTGCGACCACGTTCAAAATTCATGAAACAAAACCCTCCGTAAACGCGAGTATATCACCTCAAACAAAAGCCTTTTCATACATTGCAATGATACGATCCCAGATGGCATTGGCATGCTCATCAACGGTTTGGAATTCAGGATGCGCTTCGAACCATGCCAGTGAGCGGCGCAAGCCCTCCGCCCAATTTACTTCACAATGATAATCTGGCACAAAGCGTTTGATCTTGCTGTTGTCGAAAACCACGCTATTGGATTTATCACCAATGAGGCTGCCTACGGATTCTTCATCGAACCGGGCAATAAAATCGGATGGGATGTGGATCACGTTCGGCTCCAAGCCCAGGGCTTGATACGCTTCGAGATAAATTTGATCCCAACTGAGAGCTTCGTCCGACGTTATCTGGAACGCTTCTCCGATGGCTTTCTCCTGCCCCAATAAACCAACCAACCCTTTGGCAAAATCGGCATTCCAAGTCAACACCCACAAGGATGTACCATCTCCGGGGACAATCACCTTCTGCCTGCGCTTCATCCGGTCGATGACGGTCCATGGATGCTGCCAACTGCTTACACACAACGGAATTTGCGAAGGTCCATATGTGTGAGATGGGCGGATGATCGTGACCGGGAAATTCTCTTCCTGGTAGGCGTTCATCAAACGATTTTCGCAGGCGATCTTGTTGCGAGAATATTGCCAGAAGGGATTCTCCAGCGGCGTCTCTTCGGTGATGAGGTAATTCTTTATCGGCTTCTGATACGCCGAGGCGGAGGAGATGAACACAAACTGATCTGTCTGTCCGCGAAAGAGTTCAATATCGCGTTCCACGTCTTCCACGGTATAGGCGATCCAGTCCACGACTGCGTCGAAACGGTGACCCGCCAAGAGCTTGGAAAGATCCGCTGTACCAGCGTGGACATCGCCGATTAAATGGGTCGCTCCTTTGGGCAACGGATACTTCGTCGAAACGGAGCGATTCAAAATGAATAACTCATGTCCGCTTTCAATTACTAACTCAGAACATGCCGAACTGATGAGTCCGGTTCCGCCAATGAAAAGGATCTTCATTAGTCTTCTCCCATTTCAGGAATAGGTTCTACCGGAGTACAGTGCGCAAAATAGTTTTCAACAAGGAAAATAAGCAGCGCCAGCCAAACAATGCCAAAACCGATCAGATGAGAACGATCAAACGGTTCTTTGTAAATAAATATGCCTATAAGGAATTGCAATGTTGGAGCGATATATTGCAGGAGACCAACCAGGGTCAACGGGATCTCTTTGGCTGCGGAGGCGAACATCAACAACGGAACAGTTGTCACCAAACCTGCGCCAAACAAAAAGAGAGTGATCAGTGCCGTATCATGCAAAAATGCGCCGGTGCCATTGAACTCGACCACTAAAAGATAGATCAACGCCGCCGGAAAGACGATGCCTGTTTCCAACGTCAGCCCGTAGAGCGAACCGAGCGGAGCAAGTTTTTTGACCAGACCATACAGGCCAAAAGAAAATGCCAGCGTGAGCGCGATCCACGGCGGGCGACCATACACAAAGGTGAGATAGATCACGCCAGCCGCGGCGATTCCAACAGGTATCCATTGAGTCAATCGCAGGCGTTCGCGCAGGAAGATGACGCCCAGCAAAACACTGAGAAGCGGATTGATGAAATAACCCAGACTGGTTTCAACGATGAAACCGGCATTGACGCCCCAGACATACACCAGCCAATTGATCGTAAGCAGGACACCGGCGACTGCATAAATACCAATCGTTTTGGATTTCAAAGCGGTAGAACGGAAATCCTGCCACTGTTTTGTGATAAGGATAAAAACAAAAAGGAATACGAACGACCAACTGATGCGATGACCGATCACCTGTATTGCCGGGACTTCATGCAAGACCTTCCAATAAATAGGGAAAAAACCCCAAAGGATATACGTACCGATGCCATAGAGAATCCCTTTTTTCATTTCACTCCTTGATGACTAAAACGTTTCGATCGGCTGTCTACCCGCAAAGCCATCTTCCACTTCATGCCAGAAGGCAATATCTCCCTCTCCATACATCCAGCATAAATAAACTTCATGCCCATCTTTTAACGCGGAAAAATCCAGCAAACCGAGATTGATATCCTTGATCTGTACGCCCGTATCCAGAATTTGATGGACAAGCTTATCAAGCTTGTCAAAATCCTGTGCCATGCTGCTGAGGGCGCGATTCCCGCCATTTCCCACCGATTTTTCGATGGCGGGCCAGGCTTCGGGCTGGTTGGCGATGATCTTTTGGCGAAGCACTTGTACATCCTCCATCAACGGGCGGATGATCTCGAGCGTTTCATTGGCTTCTTGAAGTGTAAAGAATTTAGGCATGGGGAAAGTATAAACGGTAACAGGTACAAACGTAAACAGGTAAACAAGTATAGCTATGCACTTGTCTACCTGTTTACCTGATTACTTGTTTACGATGTACTACACTACGCCACGACGGCAGTATAGCCTTTCTTCTTTACAGCAGCGATAATCTGCTCATCGGTAAGTTTCTTTTCATCGTACTCGATAACCATGTTCAGCTTGTGATAACTGGCATTGATCTCTTTGACACCGTCCAATACATCTTCGAGCGATTCGAGTTTCATGGCGCAGTTGGAACAGGTCATGTCGAGGACTTTGAAAGTTTTTTTGATCATGGGTTTCTCCTAGACCATAGACATTTGACGATAGACAATGGAACAAGATAGTCGATTGTCCATGGTCTGTGGTCCTACTCAAACACAATCCTGCCGGTATACATGCCCATCGAACAGGTGAAGTACAGAGTGCTGCCTTTTTCCTGGGCAGGGATGTTCACTTGCACTGTCCCGGTATCGGGAAGCAGTTGATAATACTTCAACGCAGGGATAACAAAATCGCGCGCGCAGGAATAGGTTTTATCGGTTATCAGGTCGAGCGTGAAATCCTTCCCGGCGGGAGCACTGACCGTTTGCGGGAAATATCCCTGATTCTGAACGTAGAGCACTACATCGCCGTTGGTAGTTGGCGATTGAGCTGCCGGTGCCGATCCTGTTCCATTTGACGGGAACAGATTGCGGGTCAGGTTTTGAGCCGAGAGCGGAGAGCCGAGAATGTTGAGGGCGCCGTTGACCGTCACCAATCCAAGGATCAGCACAACGACTGCCACAAATCGCATGAACATTTTTTCAAGTCGTGCACCCAGTTCTGTCGTCAGATAAGCAACGATGAAAAAGACGGGGCTGGTACCAAGGGTGAAGGCGAACATCAGCGCTGCACCCATCGCCACGCTGCCTGTACCGAGGGCGGTCGCCATCATGGCTTGTGTCACGCCGCAAGGGATAAAAACCGTCAGTGCGCCGAGGAACAGCGGTGTAAAGGTGTCAGTCCCTTTGGCGGTGCGGCGGATATAGCGCGTGATGAACTTCGGCGGCTCGATGGAGAAGTAGCGGAAGATCGGATGCACATTGAACATACGCAGGGCGTTACCGATCATAAAGAGACCAATGCCGATCATCAGAATGGCGCGCGTCATCGGGCTGAGAGTGAGATACGAACCCAACAAACCCAACAGCGCACCAAGTAACGTATATGTCACAACCTTGGCGACCAGAAAAAGAAAAATAGGCAATGCGGAATTGACACGCACAGGCTGCGGCACTTTCGATTTCTTCTTTCCCTTTGCCTGTACAGTTTGCTCCACATAATCCTGCTCGATCTGGTGCGCAAGAGAACTTGCCAACAAGCCGCCTTGCACTGCCAGGCAGCTCAACCCGCCAGTGGTAATGCCTGTCACAAACGCTACAACCAACTGGCTCATGGTTCCCGAGCTATTGGCAATCGTCACAAAATTCGGATTGGATTGAAAGACAGACAGTGCCACAGCCACCACAACAAACACAATACCAAGCGTCAAGAGAATTACTGGATCAACCGGTGGTTTTTGGTTTCTGGACATGCTACCTCAAAAAGAATAATGCTATAGATTATACAAGCCAGGATAAGGAAGTTTCAAAGGCTTCCGTACCCTGTTGATATCAATTACCGTTTGCCGCCATCCCAAACCACGAACGGCATATTGATGACAACGCCTGGCTGTTCGATGGTCAATTCGCCAGCCGTTTCGGCAGCTAGAACATTTGCTACAGAAGTTAATTCACGAGCCTGGGTGGGGTCTCCCCATGTGACCAGATGCAACTGGCGAAGCGGAGAATATCCATCGGTTCCAGGAGGATTATCGAACACGTCCGATTGAAAACCGAAAGGTCCCATGCCTTCGATGCCATTCGTGAACACATAGACATTGGCAAGCGATTCCTGCGGCACAGATGCTAGAGACGGCACGAACATTACCGGTGATTTCATCATATTGGTGAGTTTTTCTGCGACAGCCACGTCCGATGCTTCGGTGTGGACAAAATAGATTTCCTTGCCTTCGGCATATGCCTTTCCGGCAGGCAGTTCCGCCTTGGCAGGTCCGCTCTCTTGCGGAGCACATGCGGCAACGATGAATGTCAATGTAAGCAGGATGAGGAGAGAGAGTTTCTTCATGTTAAAGTTGGTTTCCTTTTGTTGTAATACAAAAGCCTGACAGTATCTTTGTGGAAAAGATACTGTCAGGCTTTAATCTCGTCTTAGATGTTCTGTCTCCGTAAGCGAAGACTGTTTGTCACCACGAACACACTGCTAAACGCCATCGCACCGGCAGCCAGCATCGGGTTCAAATATCCCAAGGCAGCAGCAGGGATCAGCACCACGTTATAGAAAAATGCCCAGAACAGGTTTTGTTTAATCGTGCCAAGCGTCTTGCGCGAAAGGTTGATCGCACGCGAGACACCACGCAGGTCACCGCTCATGAGGGTTACTGGGGCAGCAGCCATTGCCACATCGGTGCCCGTTCCGATCGCGAGACCGACATCGGCTTGAGCAAGAGCAGGTGCATCGTTCACTCCATCACCCACCATAGCAACGACTTTCTCACCTGATTGCAGTTTCTTCACTTCAGACGATTTTCCTTCAGGCAGCACCTCAGCCAATACAGTATCCACACCCACCTGTTTACCGATCGCTTCAGCCGTCTTTTGATTATCGCCGGTGATCATCGCCACCTTCAGACCCATGCGATGTAGATCTTCGATGGCATCCTTTGAGCTATCCTTGATCGTATCGGCAACCGCGATGATACCTGCAGCCTGACCATCCACCGCAACGAGCATGGCTGTCTTGGCTTCCGATTGGAGACGCACCACTTCGGCTTCGAGTCCGCCTAACTGGATTCCACGTGCATCGAACATTCTCTTGTTACCGACGACAACGCTTCTTCCTTCGACTTCTGCCTGCACCCCGTGACCAGCTTCTGCCTTAAACCCGGCAGGTTCCGCTAAACTCAAACCGCGGGTGGTGGCTTCTGCCCAAATGGCTTCGCCAAGCAGATGTTCAGAACCACGTTCAACACTTGCTGCGAAACGTAGAACTTCGTCTTCCGTTAATGGAGAATGGTTACTAACCACAATATCCGTTACCGCAGGCTGTCCCTTCGTGATCGTCCCTGTTTTATCCAGAACCACCACCGAGACTTTTCCTGCGCGTTCCAGCGCTTCACTGTTACGGAAAAGGATTCCCACTTCCGCGCCTTTGCCAGTACCGACCATGATAGCGGTCGGCGTGGCAAGCCCCATTGCGCATGGACAGGCGATCACCAACACAGCGACCATATAGATCAATGCACGTGTGAAGTTGTTAATATCGGCATTGATAGGCAAAGCAGGACCAAAGAAATACCAGGCAGCAAAGGTCAACAAAGCGATGGCAATCACGATCGGCACGAAGATTGCAGAGACCTGATCCGCCAGTTTTTGAATAGGTGCCTTGCTTCCCTGTGCATCTTCCACCAGCTTGATGATCTGCGCTAGCGCTGTTTCCTTGCCAACTTTGGTCGCTTCAAACTTCAACATGCCAAGCTTGTTCAACGTGGCACCGATAACCGGGTCGCCGGGTTTCTTTTCCACAGGCAGCGACTCACCCGTCAGCATGGATTCATCGATAGCACTTCGTCCATCGACCACCACGCCATCCACAGGGATCGTTTCGCCCGGTTTGACGAGCACCACATCTCCCACACGGACGTCATCCACAGGTACTTCAGTTTCCACGCCATCCCGAACGACACGGGCGGTTTTGGCACGTAATCCCATCAGCTTTTTGATCGCTTCGGAAGTACGTCCCTTGGCACGGGCTTCCAAGTATTTTCCAAGTTTAATGAGTGTGATGATGACAGCGGCTGTCTCGTAATAGACATGCCCCATCAGCAGACCAAATGTGATCGGCAGCGAGTAGAAGAAAGCTGCCGATGAGCCCATTACGATCAGCACATCCATATTGGCAGATTTGTTGCGCAACGCTTTATAAGCGCCAACATAGTATTGCCAACCCACATAGAACTGGACAGGTAAAGCCAAGGCAAGCATCAACCAGCCAAACCAGGGTTGTGCTTCACGCATCCCTTCCATGGCATTGCCCGTGTAGAAGAACGCTGGGAGCAGACCAAAATCTTTTCCCATTGAGAGCAGGAATAGCGGAATCGTGAATATCAAACCAATGACGAGCAACCGCCATTGTTCATTGATCTCATGTTCACGCGCCTTGGCTTCGGCATCTTCCGCCTCCCCACCCAATTCCACGGCTTCAAAACCGGCAGCAGATACTGCACGGCGCAGTTCTGCCTGTGTCACGATGGTCGGGATATATTTGACACGTGCTTTTTCAGTGGTATAGGTCACCTGTGCTTCGAGTACACCATCGAGACCAGAAAGAGCCTTCTCGAGGCGGCGTGCATCGTTGTCATCAGAAAGGCGTTTGATGATGAGGTCCGCTTCACCGGTGGCGACTCCGTAGCCGGCGCGGTTGACGCGCGCGATGACATCGGTCAATTGCAGCTTCAGTGGATTAAAGTCCACGGTGGCGCGTTCAGAGGAAAGGTTCACGACTGCGCTTTGGACGCCATCGAGTTTCTTGAGGTTGCGCTCGACGGTCGCCACACAATTCGCGCAGGTCATGCCTGTTATTGGGAGAGTTAGTTGTTTTGTATCAGCCATTTCACATCCATCATAGATATCACAGGTTTTCGAAACCTGTGATGTCTCAAAAAAACTAATTTACAAAGCGATCAAGCCTTCGGCAGGATAATTGATCTCAGCCAGCAGATCCTTGATGATCTTCTCGCTTGCGGGAACATCAAAGGTAATGGTCACCTTTTTGGTGTCAACTTCTGCTTTGACAGATTGGACGCCCTTGAGTTCGCCCACTTCGGTCTCGATGGTGTGGGTGCAGTGTCCGCAGGAAATAGCGGGGACGGTATAGGTTACGGTAGTCATGATTGGTTTCTCCTTGGGTTGATTTGATTGCAGTAAGGACACAGCAAAACGAATGATTGACAAAGCTATATACGGCTACGCTGTGCCCCTACATAATTACACTTTGGCAGACATATCAAAAACTTCAGTAATTTCTTTGAGAACGCGTTCGCGTTCCTTTTTATCGTTGCCTTGAATAGCGGTGATGACGCAGGAATTCAGGTGGTCTTCGAGGATCTTCGAACTGACCTTATTCAGCGCTGCCTCCACTGCCTGGATCTGGCGGATGACGTCAATGCAGTAGGCGTCTTCCTCCACCATGCGGATAACGCCGCGCAAATGTCCTTCTACGGTCTTTAGCCTTCTGAGTGTGCTGTCGTTTTCCATAATTACCTCTTATACATAGAGTAAGCAACTCTGCTTCCTCTTACCCCCCCCAGGGGGGATGGGTATGTGTTTAATCATACCTGCCCACCTTCTGCCAGTCAACACTCAGATGTCATATATTCGTATGAATTTTGTCATATTAGTTATGATTACATGGTTCGGAGGTACAATGCCCGTATGACCGTGAATCCTATACAGTTACGCCAGGTGAGCGTATTCCAGAATGCAACCGATGATGACCTGAAGCTGATCGCCAAAAATTCCATTGAGCGTTCGATCGAGGAGGAGAATTCTTCTTTTTTCAGGGTGATCCTGCCGAGTATTTCTATATATTGCTCTCGGGGCGCGCCAAATTGATGCAGACCAACCCCAGCGGACAACAGGTCAACTTGCGGACGATCAACGAGTGGCAAATGTTCGGAGCGTTGGGCGCGGTGCGTGAGAATGCCACCTACCCAGCTACAGCCCAAGCACTGGAACAAAGTACGGCTCTGGCAGTCCGAAGTGATTTCCTAAAGGAATTGATGCAGACCCGCCCCTATCTATCCATCGATCTGATGAAGCTTATGACCACTTATATTCAGGAAATGCAGCAACGTTATCGTGAACTTGCCACTGAAAAGGTGGAACACCGTATCGCTCACACCCTGTTGAGGCTTGTCTCTCAGATGGGTGTTAAATCTCCACAAGGCGGCATCGAGTTGACTTTTACCAGGCAGGAATTGGCAGAAATGTCTGGAACAACGCTGTACACCGTCAGTCGGGTGCTTTCAGAGTGGGAAAAGCTGGGGGTTGTGGATGCAGGACGCGAGCGCGTGTTGATCCGCAAGCCGCATGAGCTGGTAAAAATCTCGGAGGGAACAGACCAGTAATCAGATTGGATCAAGGCTCAAAGGCACGCGAATCCGCGTGCTTTTTCATTTGTGCTAATTTGCGCTAGCGCAAAGAGGGATTTTCGCAAGGGGTGTATCTTAAGCGCATGGATGCAAGAAATATTCTCCAACCCGACATGACCGTCGAAGATGTACTGAAAGCCTGGCCCAGTGCCTATACCGTTTTTCTGAAAGGCAAAGCGGAATGCATTGGCTGCTTTCTGCAAAAGTTCTGCACACTGCAAGAATTGGCGATCGCCTATGATGTTTCGCTGGATAGCTTTATGGCGGAGTTGGAAAACCATATTCAAAAGATCAATCATTCCCAAAGGAGTTCGTAATGAAAACATCGATAAAACTTTTTAGTCTGTTTTTGCTGATAGCAACGCTGGTGACAGCTTGCGGCGGCAATGCAACCCAAAGTGCCAATAAGACGGAAGCTCTGGGCAATGGCAAGGTGGTAGAGTACACGTTGAAGACCGCCATGAAAGGCGCCAACATGGTATTTATTGGCGTTGGTGGCGGGATCGACGGTGTGGACAACCCAACATTAAGTGCAAATACCGGAGATACCGTGAAGGTTAAATCTTATCAGTGGTGATGGCACCGAACACAATATTGCCTTCCCCGATTTCAACGCTGAGTCAGATCATGTTGTGGGTCCAGGCTCGAAGACTACCCTGACATTCCTTGTCACCAAAGGCGGAAGCTTTAGTTATCACTGTAGCCTGCCCGGTCACAATGAAGCGGGTATGCATGGAATGTTCAACGCCAGCGGAGCGGATCTCGCTCAAGCCCCGACCTCGCCCGTGGTTTCTGGTAACGCTGTTGCCGCCAGTGGACCAGTGGTAGTGAATGGTGAAGCAACCAGCGGTGCTGATATTGTACGTGACCCAACCGAGATCCCTGCCCCGATCGGCAACCGTGGACCTGAAGTTGTGCGCATCGATCTGGAAGCCGTGGAGATCGAAGGTCAACTGGCGGATGGCACCACCTACAAGTATTGGACGTTCAATGGCAAAGTGCCGGGTCCTTTCTTCCGTGTGCGCGTGGGCGACACCATCGAAGTTCACTTGAAGAATCTGACGAATAGCACCATGCCACATTCTGTAGACTTCCATGCTGTGACGGGTCCTGGCGGCGGTGCCGTGATGACCTCGACCGCTCCCGGACAGGAAACCATGTTCACTGCCAAGGCACTTCAACCCGGTCTGTACGTCTATCACTGCGCGACGCCCATGGTTGCCCAACACATTGCCAATGGCATGTACGGATTGATCCTGGTTGAACCCGAAGGCGGCTTGCCCCCCGTGGACCGTGAATTCTATGTGATGCAAGGCGAGATCTACACCAAGGAAGCCTTTGGCTCCACCGGTCTGCTGACAGAAGATACCCAGGCATTGCTGAACGAAAACCCCGAATACCTGGTGTTCAATGGCGCCGTTGGCGGCTTGACCGAGCAGAAACCGCTCAAAGCCAATGTCGGCGAGACGATCCGCATCTTCTTCGGTGTGGGCGGACCCAACTTCACATCCTCCTTCCACATGATCGGCGAGATCTTCGATAGAGTGTACGATCAAGCCTCCCTGACATCGGCGCCTTTGACCAACGTGCAAACGACCATCGTCCCACCTGGAGGCGCAACAATGGTGGAGCTAGGACTCGAAGTACCAGGCAGGTACATTCTGGTTGACCATGCTCTGGCACGCCTGCAACGCGGACTGGCTGGGTTCCTGATCGTGGATGGTCCCGCTGCTCCTGAGATCTTCGATGGAACACCAATGCCTGGCAGTGGTCACTAACAATCGATAAAAGAATTGAGCCCCGCAAATTGCGGGGCTCTTAATTTATTGACCGTTCACTTTTTGAAAGAGATTCTGTACCCACTGGAATATGGCATCTTTTTCTGTTGCGCTGGGTTCCTCTTTGCCCAGACCGAAAACGCTCAGGGTGGTCACCATGCGGTCAGACACACCCTCCGGGTCAGAAGCGTCCAGCTCTGCTTGTCCCAATTTCGCGATCCATGTGTTGAACTTATCCAGCTCTTCCGAAGTGAGCAAGGTAGCAAACGTTCCCATCTTGCCATCATCCTTACAGTTGCTCGTATAAACTTCTCCAGAAAGGAAAATAGTCATAGTGTCACAGAAACCGGCGATGCCGCCTTCACGTTTCCAGGTGAATGCCAAGGTTGCTGGTTGGACGCGAGCACCATCGGCACTGGTGTGATATTCATACTGTATACCTTTGGCTTCCAGCACAATGATCCGTCCCGGTGTTACCACTTGCGCACACATGATCTCAGGCATGGCAACGCCCATGCAGGCATCGGGGAATTCAATTTCGTTACTGCTGACTACGCTGATATCGTTCTTCTCCAAACCAAGATTTTGCGCCAGCTGTTCGATCAGAGAATCTTCCACCGCACCAGAAAGGTCACCGGCGCCAAGGATAATGGAACTTCCATCTTGGTTGGTGTGATATTCATATTGCTTGCCATCGGCTTCGAGTGTGATCTTGAATCCTTCCACTTCTGCCTGGGTACACATCACACCCATGCGTGGCACGCCCAGACAGCCGTCGGGCCAGGTCACGGCTTCGGTGGAGACCAAAGTAATTTTATCGGCAGTCAAGCCTGTCATGTCCGCAAGAGCCGAGATTGCTGCAAGTTGGGCAGGCGTTAGATCCACAGGAATATGTGTCGGGGTGGGAACTGGTGTCGATTTTGGACCGTCATCCACAGGCAAAATAGATTGTTGGGTAGGTTCAGCCTGCGGCGCACAGGCAGCGATTAGTATCATCATTAGAACAGCCATCAAGAAAATTTTTTTCATTCTTACTCCTTATGGAATAGACGAGGAGAAATAAATATTGTTCCAAAAAACTGTATAATCAACTGTATGCGGAATCACATCTTGCTACTACTTGTTTTAATTGTATCAGCCTGCGCGCCCAAACAAGACCCCAGCGCAGAGGTCCAACAGTCCCAACAAGCCATCGCACAAACGCTGGCAGCCATCCCGCAGAATAAAAGTACGCCCGTGCCCACTTTAACGCCCATCCCCACCGCTACTGCTTTCGATCTTTCGGGGCTGTTCTGTGAGTATCAATTCTGCATGGGGCACCCCATCGACATGGCGTATTTCGATGTCAACGCCAAGACCAACGCGGCTTCTCCTAGCACCTATTCTCAGGGATTGATCGCAGCCTTCAACCCCAACCTGTTCATCCAAATGGCATGGCAATTGGCACCCGGTTCCACGGACCCGCAATTTATGCTCGACCTCATTTTGGATGAAGGCATCGATACACGCGTCGGCACTTTGGGCGTGAAGCTGATCCGCGATATGAATGTCGTTTTCTCCCCTATCACGTCTACCGCTTCCCCCGTCCTGCCCTATGGCGGCGCCGCGGCATGGATCTGCGGTGAACGTGCCTTCGCCTGGAAGATCTACACTCCACAGGCAGAAAGTGCCCAACCATTATTCCAGGAAGCCTTCTCAAGGTTTACATGCAAAAAATGATCCGGTCTTTTGAAACCACACGCGGCACGATCATCATTCGTGAGGGGAATTTATCAGATGCGGCACAATACCGTGATCTGCGTCTCAACGGTTTGCAGGATGCTCCCACTGCCTTCAGCGCAGATTATCAGGTGAATTTCAACCATCCCATGAGCTTTTGGGAGGGACGCCTCACCTTCGACGAATATGGCATCATCTTCTTTGCCGAGCACCAGGGTAATTTGATCGGCATGACCGGCATCCGCATCGGCGATTCACCCAAGACAAAACATGGAGCCTATGTCTGGGGAGTCTACGTCCGCCCGGCATGGAGAGGGCTGCACATTGCCGAGCAGCTTATTGATATCTGCCTGGAATGGGCACGAGAGCGAAATGTGGTCATTGCAAAGTTAGGAGTCATGGCAAACAACGAGTCAGCTATACGCTGCTATACACGGTACGGATTTAGCACCTATGGGACAGAGCCGCGCGCCCTGTTCAATGACGGTCAATATTACGACGAATATTTGATGTCGTTCAATTTAGATTCGCAAAAGGAGAATTCATGATCACTGAAACTGAAGTCCAGCAACTCCGTTCTCGCGTCAACGAACTGGAAGACCGGCTAAAAGCGCTTTATCGTCACCTAAATCTTGAATATGCTGACCCCGGTTCGGACCCCGCTATGAATCCCAAAGTGCAAGACGCCTTGCGCCGGGGCAACAAGATCGAAGCCATCAAGGTCTACCGTGAGTTGACCGGTTTGGGTCTTGCCGAAGCCAAGGATGCTATCGACAAAGCGGAAAGATTTGTTCGCTAGTACTTAGATCCCCAGCTTCTTCGCTTCATTCCACAAAGCATCCATTTCTTCGAGGGAGAGGTCTGACAGACTTCTCCCTTGTCTTTTAGCTCCCTGCTCCACATAGGCAAAGCGCTTTTTGAACTTTGTATTCGTTCCCCGCAGTGCGGATTCTGAATCCACTTTCTTCCACCTGGCTAAATTTGCAAGGGCAAAGAGCAGATCACCGAGTTCGTCAGCCAACTCCTGTTCATTCGTGGCATTTTTGACCTCAGCAATTTCTTCTGTGATCTTATCCAATACTCCTTCGATCTCAGGCCAATCAAAGCCAACGCGCGCGGCACGATCCTGATATTCCTGAGCCTGCTCAAGAGCAGGCAACGCTACAGGGACACCATCCAGCAAACCTTTATCCTGTTTTTTATCCTTGCGCTCTTTTTCCTTCAACTTCTCCCAGTTTGCCAGCACACCGTCCACGTCATCCAATTCCACATCACCGAACACATGCGGATGCCGCCGTACGATCTTCGAGTGGATTCCGTGCACCACCTGATTGACGTTGAACTGTCCTTCCTCATTCGCGATCTGCGACTGGAGATAGATTTGCAGTAACAAATCCCCGAACTCCTCGCGCATATCGGCAAAGTCACCCGAGTCGATAGCTGTGATAGCTTCATAGGATTCTTCGAGCAGATGTTTCCGCAACGTTTCGTGCGTCTGCTCCCGATCCCACGAACATCCATTCGGTGCACGCAGGTGAGCTACGATCTCGGCAAATGACTCGAATGAAGTCCCATCTCCTAATGCAGGAACATACCAACAAGTTTCTGCAGAGAAATTGTCTCCACCGATTTCACCGATTCTTTCTTCTTTCCACTTCCCACTTTCCACCACCGACACAACATGCTCTTTCGGATACGTCGTCAGCAACACCGTCTTCACCTGCAGCGCCAGTTCCCGCGAATCGACTCCCGTCAACAGCACCGGCATATCGGGCGGGTACGGAGGAACATGCGCGGATTCAAGAGTCCGCGCTTCGAGCAGGGTCAACTTCGAGGGCGGAGTGATGCGAAGCGTGTTAAATGCAGAAGTCACAAGCGAAAAGTCCATACTATCTCCTAAAAAGCAAACCATCATTAAGCCATAGAGCAAAAAAATTCAGAGTTCTCTGTGGCTAAGCACTTAAAAACGAAAAACGTAACCCGTGGATTGTATCCTACGAATTACGCATTTCGTATTAATATTTGTAGAGCGAAAATTAACGCTTGGTGTAGGTCGGGGCTTTGCGAGCTTTCTTGAGACCTGGTTTCTTGCGTTCCTTGATGCGGGCATCGCGGGTCAACAAACCATTCTTGCGCAAAGCAGAAGTCCAGTCGCCATTGATGAGCACGAGCGCGCGGGAGAGACCCAGGCGCACCGCTTCGGTCTGACCGGTCACGCCACCGCCCATGACCTTGACAGTGACATCATATTTATTCATGTCCTGTCCTACAGCGACGAACGCGCGCAGGATGTCCTGCAGATCGCCGATGCGGGTGAAGAACGCGGGCGCTTCCTTCTCGTTCACGATGAACTTTCCGGAACCACTCGCCAGACGGACGCGTGCAGTGCTTTCCTTGCGACGACCGATTGCTTCGTAGTATTGTGCCATATCTTCTTTCCTCTTTCGTTACGCCAACGGCTCGGGATAATTCGTGCCGTGCGGGTGTTCGGTGCCAGCGTAGATCTTCAAACGCTTGAGCAGGGCGCGTCCCATCTTGTTGTGCGGGAGCATGCCCCAGACCGCGGCGCGCAGCACACGATCAGGATGCTGCTGCAACTGGTCGCGCAGGGAAATGGATTTGTACCCGCCAGGGTAGTTCGAGTGGCGGTGGTACATCTTGGTTTCCATCTTGGTGCTGGTCTTGGTACCGGTGGCGGTCACCTTCTCGGCATTGATCACCACGACATAATCACCCATCTCCACGCCGGGCGTGAAGGTCGGTTTGTGTTTGCCCAAAAGTACATGAGCGATGCGCGTGGCAATGCGTCCGAGTGTCTGCCCGTTGGCATCCACAAGCACCCACTTGCGGTCGATTTCGCTTGCTTTCGGATAGTACGACTTGTACACTTTCTGATTCTCCGTTTCTTTATCTTATTGACCAATTGACTCAACGGGTGCGTATGTCACTTCGACAAGCGTCAATCCGTGTGCGGGAGCCAGTCCCGCAGGGATAGCTTCGCCTCTCGACTCAGCCGGAGCCTGTTTCGCTAAAGAGCGGGCAACTGTCTCGGCTGAAACTTTTCCCTGTGCTACGGCAACCTGAACGAACACCAGCCTGCGCACCATCCGATACAGAAACGCATCGGCTTGCACCTCGTAGTGCCATTCATCTTTTTCGACTTGCGTCCACTCGGATCTCATCACTGTCCGCACGGTGGTGCCTTTTGGGGAGGTCGGGGAACCGAAGGCAGAAAAATCGTGCGTACCGAGAAAGATCTTTGATGAACTGACAAGAACATTTTCGTTTAGTCCGCTGCTCACCATCCAGACGTAGCGTTCCCTGATCGGGTCACGCAGCGTCTGGCAGAACAGCTTGTAACGATAACGGCGGGATGTTGCATCGAAGCGCGGATGGAATTTGTCCTCCACCGCGTGAACATTCCGCACAGCCATATCGGCTGGCAAAGTAGCATTGAGTGCCCGGACAAGATCATCGTCAGCGTGAGACCAGTCAAGGTCAAACGCGGCAACCTGTCCCGTCGCATGAACGCCGGTGTCCGTCCGCCCGGAGATAAGGATCGAACGTCCAGACCATCCCAGTTTGCGCAAGGCGGCTTCGAGTTCACCTTGCACTGTTCTACGCTTTGCCTGCCGCTGGCTCCCGAAAAAGTCGGTGCCGTCGTAGGAAAGAGTCAATTGGTAACGTGCCATTGTTAGTAGACAGTGAACAGCAATCGTTACCGATCACCGTTCACTGCTAACTTCTTACTGAATTATTCTTCCACCAGTTCCAAGATCACCATCTCAGCCGAGTCGCCCATGCGGGGACCAAGCTTCAACACGCGAGTGTAACCGCCGGGACGATTGGCAAAGCGGGGCGCGATCTCGTCGAACAAGCGCTTGATGACCTGATTGTCTCCAAGCTTCTGAGCAACGAGGCGGCGCGCATTGACCTTCTCGGCATCGCTGGCGTTCGCGCTGTTGCGCGCGATCGTGATCATACGCTCAGCATCACCGCGGATCGCCGCAGCCTTCGCTTTGGTGGTCTGGATACGCTCATGCGTAAAAAACTGTTTGATAAGATTGCGGCGAAGCGCCAGGCGTGCGCCCGAAGTTCGCCCAAGTCTGTAACCTGATACTGAATGTCGCATTGCTAATTACTCCGCAGAATTCGTTTCGTCTTTCATGTAGCCCTTTTCGCGCATTTTCTGGCGGAGCTCATCGAGAACTCTTTTCACCAAAATTGCGAATGGACATGACTGCCGTTTCGCCTTTTTCGAGCAGATCGAGCACGTCACCGACAGTCGTGATGCCAGTGCGCTTGAGCGAGTTGAAGACGCGAACCGAAAGGTCAAGTGCTTCCACGGGGGTGTCAGCCAGTTCGCTTGTCAGGCGGCTTCCGCTCACTTCCTTCTCGATCGCGATCGACAATGTCTCTTCACTGACACCAGCAATGTAGCGCAGGTGATCAATGATGAGCTTTGCCGCGGTGCTGAGGGAGCGCTCCGGGGAGATCGTTCCATCGGTCCAGATCTCAAGGATCAACTTATCGTAGGCAGTGCTCTGCCCCACACGGGCGGAAGTCACTTCCCAGTTGACACGCTTGACCGGGCTAAAGATCGAGTCGATCGGAAGCTCACCGATGGGCATGTGTCCACTGCGTTCGTTGGCAGGCGAATAGCCGCGACCACGTTCCACAGTGAATTCGATGTCCAATTTCGCTTTCGGGTTGTCCACAGTGAACAGGTACAGTTCCGGGTTGACGATCTCAACCTCAGCGGGAGTGATAATATCCGCTGCCGTTACTGTTCCTTCACCACGTACTTCCAAGTGCATGCGGGTGCTGTCCACACCATCGAGTTTCAGGCGCAACTGCTTCACCTGCAACGTCACCTGGATCACATCCTCGCGCACGCCGGGGATTTCACTGAACTCGTGCAGCACATCCGCAATGCGGATGGACGAGACCGCAGCACCTTCCAAGGAGGAAAGCAGAACGCGGCGCAGTGCATTCCCAAGCGTTACGCCATATCCACGCTCAAGGGGGCTGATAACAAATTTGCCATAGTTCCGAGCTTCAGCCTCACGCTCGATTTTCGGCATAACCATGTTCGTGATACTCGTCACGGTTCACCTCTCCCTGTATAAACAGAAGAAATTTTGCTGGCTGACAATAAATACAGCCAGCTTCCACAACCAACTACTACCGTGAGTAGTATTCGACGATGAGCTGTTCGTTCAAGCTTCCGTCGATTTCTGCACGCTCAGGCAGGCGCTGGATGGAACCAGTCAAACCTTTGGTGTCACGACTCAACCAGGACGGAGATGTTCGAGCATCCGCCAGGTCGCTCAATCCCTTGAAATAGGTCAGGTGCTGTGAACCTTCACGAACAGAAACCGAATCCCCTTCCTTGAGCAGCATGGAAGGAACGTCTGTCTTACGCCCATTGACAGTAAAGTGACCGTGGGTCACCATGACACGCGCCTGCGCGCGGCTGGAGGCAAAGCCAAGGCGGAACACAATGTTATCCAAGCGGGATTCAAGGATCTGTAACAAGTTCAAACCGGTCAGACCGCGGCGTTGATTCGCTACTTCATAGTAGCGGCGGAACTGACGCTCTAAAATGCCATACACGCGGCGGGCGCGTTGCTTGGCGCGCAACTGGCGCAGGTAGTCGGACTCGCGCCCAGTGCGGCTTCCACCACCACTGCGGCTGCCTGTGCGACCATGCTGACCAGGTGCAAAACTGCGGCGTTCGAATGCGCATTTCGGCGAGAAACAGCGTTCGCCTTTCAAATAAAGCTTTTCGCCTTCACGCCGGCAGAGTTTACAAACCGGACTAAGATTCTTCGACATATTACTTTCCTCTGCTTTGAATTACACGCGGCGCTTCTTCGGCGGACGACAGCCGTTGTGCGGGACCGGCGTGATATCAGAAATTGAACGGACTTTCAGTCCCATTGCTTGTACGGCTCGGATCGCATTTTCGCGACCGGGTCCAGGTCCCTTTACGAAAAGGTCCACTTCCTGGATGCCCAACTGCTGAGCGGCTTTGATTGCCTGTTCAGCCGCGAGGCGAGCGGCAAATGGAGTGCTCTTGCGGGAACCCTTGAAACCAACCGAACCAGCACTGCCCCACGCAACGGTGTTGCCTTCGGTATCGGTAACAGTGATGATCGTATTATTGAACGATGCGAAAATATGCACCTGTCCGGAGGATAAGGCGCGTTTCGCTTTCTTAGCACCACTGGTGCGGCGTGTTGAACGTACACTTTGTGCCATAGTTTCTCGAGCCTCTTATTTCTTCGCGCCACGGCGACGTCCGCGCCCGGCGACGGTCTTCTTGGTGCCCTTGCGGGTGCGGGAATTCGTACGAGTCCGCTGCCCACGAGCAGGCAAATTGCGGCGATGGCGCATTCCGCGATAGGATCCAATTTCGATCAAGCGTTTGATGCTCATCTGGACTTCGCGGCGCAGGTCGCCTTCAACTTTATAGTTTTTACTAATATACTCGCGGATCGCAGCCACATCCGCCTCAGATAAATCCTTGACACGGATGTCAGGATTCACCTTTGTGTGAGCCAGGATGGCGCGCGCGCGAGTGGGCCCAATACCATACAAATAGGTCAGGCCAACTTCCACCCGCTTATTACGGGGAAGATCAACACCTTCAATTCTCGCCATGGTTTACTATCCCTGTCGTTGTTTGTGTTTTGGATTTTCGCAGATAATGAAAACTCTGCCTTTACGCCTAATGACTCTGCATTTGGCGCAGCGCTTCCGTACAGACGGTGATACTTTCATGAATGAAATACTCCTTACTTACATCTTCCACGTGTAGCCAAGGTTTGGATTATACACGTTCATCTATCTTTCGTCCAGTTTTGCCGCAATTTCCGCAAAAGGATCACAGGGCAGTCAGGATTAGAGGTTCTCCTTCGGTGACAGCAATGGAATGCTCAAAATGCGCTGTCAATGATCCATCTGCAGACACTACGGTCCACTGGTCGGGCAGGACGCGAGTTTCTTCGGTGCCGACAAGAACCATTGGTTCTATGGCAATTGTCATGCCTGCCTTCAAGAGCATGCCGGTTCCGGGTTTACCATAATTTGGCACCTGCGGTCCTTCATGCATTTGTCTTCCCACACCATGGCCTGTGTATTCACGCGTCACATAAAATCCATGGCTTTCTACATAATTTTGTATCGCCGCTGAAATATCTCCAGTTCGGTTACCCGCGCGCATGGCTTGGATGCCTGCTTTCAGCGAGTCTTCTGTGACCTGGAGCAGCTTTTGTGCTTCGGGGGAGATCTCCCCTACCCCGGCAGAAAATGCCGAGTCAGCCACAAATCCTTCGAAAACAGTACCACAATCGACTGAAACAATGTCTCCATTCTTCAGCTTCCGCGACTTGCTCGGAATGCCATGGACAAGTTCCTGATTGATGCTTACCGTGATCGAGGATGGGAATGGCGGGTGACCATATCCCTTGAACGGCGATACACATCCGTGTTTCTTAAGCACTTCCTCAGCAGCCGCGTTGAGGTCAGCCGTAGAAACACCTGGTTTTAAAAGTTCTCTTACTGTTGCGTGTACTGTCGCATTGATATGCCCAGCCTCACGCATAATCTGCAATTCAGAGGGCGTCTTAATATGGATCTGTCGAGCCCAACTCATATTTGTCGCTTCTTCAATGCAATCAACATGTCATGTGTCACGTCTTCAATGGATTGCATCCCATCGATTTCTGCTAATTTGCCCAGATCACGATAATGAGAGATGAGCGGGAGCGTCTGTTCCAGATAGACCTGGATACGATGCTTCACCGTTTCTGCTTTATCATCATCACGTTGGTAAAGTTCAGAGTCATCAAAATCGCACTTGCCAGCAACTTTGGGAGGATTAAACTTTTCATTGAAGATGTGTCCCTTCGCCCGGCAGGTCCAGCGCGCGCTCAATCTTTCTGACAACACTTCATCGGATGCAGTTATGAAAGGAACAACATCGACCTTTCCATGAAACTCACCCAACATAACTTCGAGTGCATCCGCTTGCGCCGGGGTGCGGGGAAAACCATCCAAAATGGCACCCATCTTACAATCCGGGCGGCTGAGGCGATCTCGTATCATGGCGATCGTCACATCGTCCGGGACCAATTCTCCCTTGGTCATGTAGGTTTGGGCAAGTTTTCCCAACTCTGTTTGGTTTTTAATGTTCTCCCGAAATAGATCTCCGGACGAGATATGAGCGAGTCCTGTTTTTTCGGAAAAGATTTCAGCTTGCGTTCCTTTACCAACACCCGGCGGACCGAGAAGGACGATATACGTCGTCATGAAGACTCCTAGTTGATCAACAATTTTTCCTGATAGCCATGTAATTTTAGTTCAGCTTCAATGTTCATGAATGTATCACGAACAACGCCGACTACGATCAACAAACCGGAAGAAGAAACGAGGAACAAACTTGTATTAGAAGATGCTGCCGGTATCATTAATTGCAGCAAGAACGGCATGATCGCTACAGTACCCAACAATAAAGCGCCTGGTAAAGTGATACGGCTTTGAATACGATTCAAATATTTTTGAGTAGCGGCGCCACTATGCACACCCGGGATCTGTGCTCCAGAGCGCTTTAGATTATCACCGTAGTTCTGCTGCTCAAAAATAACGGTGGTGTAAAAATAAGTAAAGCCAACCACCATGAAGAAGTATAGTACCCAGTAACCCCATGAACCAGTTCCACTCGGGTTAAAGAAACCCTGGATACTTGTTGCAACACTGCTTACCCAGGCTGTGCTTGAATTTCTGAAGTAACTCGCCACGATTGCAGGGAACTGGAGAATCGCACCAGCAAAGATCAAGGGGATCATTCCTGCGAGATTCACCATCAATGGCAGGAAAGGTTGCGGCATTTTTACATTCTTACCGCGCTGCATCGCATAAAAGACCTGACTCTTATGAGGATACATAATGGGAACGTTTCGGCGTCCCTGCTGAACATATACGATTGCAAGAACGGTCAATACGATCACCACAACCATGGCAATAATCAATGTCCAGCGATTTGTCTCGTCCAACCAGAGAGTTCGGATGTTATGCGGGATTTGCGAAACGATGCCAGCAAAAATGATGAGCGAGAGTCCCTGACCGCGAATACCATATTCAGAGATCAACTCACCCAGCCAAATAGCGAACATGGTTCCCGCTGTCATCACTAAAAGGACCATCACAGACGGCAGCCACAATTCTTTCGTAAATCCGAAATCGATAATTCGAGCATTCGCCAGCGAATTAAAAATATTGATCTGGCCGATCGCCGAGAGCATCGCCATCGGGACAGCAAGATAATAGGTCCACTTCTCCATCCACTTGCGTCCTTCACGTTGGTCTTCATTCATCCGTTGCTGTAAAGCAGGAATGATCGGAACCAACAACTGCAAAATGATCTGCGCAGTGATATATGGATACACGCCCATTGCAAGGAGGGAGAAGTTTCGGATTGTGCCACCTGAAAGCATGTTCAGGAAATCAAGAATGCCGCCACCTTGAGCAGTGAAAAATTGTGCCAACGCATCCCGGTTAATACCAGGGACAGGTACATTGGCAGCGAGTCTAAAAAGCATCAAAAGACCCAAAGTGATGAGCAACTTCTTCCGAATATCTTCTGACCTCCAGAGAAATCGCCAGGCTGATTGTTTCTTTTCAGGCATGTCGGAATCTTCCTCTCGAATAGTGCCTAGCTGATTAGTTCAACACTGCCACCAGCCGCTTCGATCTTCGACTTGGCGCTGGCGCTGACGCGGTGAACACGTACTTTGAGAGCAACCTTCATTTCGCCACGGCCAAGAATAACAACCGGGTTACGAGGGTCACGAAGCAAGTGTGCTTCCTGCATGGTATCGGGGGTCACATCGGCATTGGCTTTGAAGGCATCTGCCAACTGGTCGAGATTGACCTCATTATAGGTAACTTGATCACGCGGTGTAAACCCCTGACCGCGCATGAAGGGCAAACGGCGGTAAAAAGGCAGGTTACCACCCTGACGATACAGGTGACCACCCTGACCGGAGCGTGAACCTTCACCCTTGGTACCGCGACCGGCGGTCTTGCCCTGACCGGCTGAAATGCCACGTCCAACGCGCTTTCGATTCTTTTTAGAGCCCACATTGGGCACAAGATCATGTAGTTTCATCTTTCAATCCTACTCTTCGACCTGAACTAAGTGGATTACCTTGCGGATCATGCCACGCAAAGCAGGGGTATCCTTATGTTCGATCGTTTGATGCATTCGACGAAGACCTAATGCAAGCACTGTCTGTTTCTGATCCTTAGTGTAACCGATCGGGCTTTTGACAAGTGTTACAAAGATCGTCTTGGTATTTTCACTCTTAGGCATGTTGCTTCCTCCGCTCCCAGAACGGCAACAACTCACTGACATTCTTTCCGCGGCGAGCAGCCTCTTCCTGGGGTGACTTCAATTGCTCGAGAGCATCGAAGGTTGCCATAACCACGTTCAACACGTTGGCACTGCCCTGGGATTTTGTCAAAATATCGCGCACACCAGCTACCTCTAACACGGCGCGGACGCCACCTGCGGCAATAACACCGGTACCGGGAGAAGCGGGTTTCAACATCACTTTCGCGCCAGCCACCTTGCCCAACACTTCATGCGGGATAGTTGTACCGGAAAGGTTCACAACCTTCATGTGCTTGCGAGCGCGTTCAGAAGCTTTACGCATCGCATCGGGCACAGCATTTGCCTTACCCACGCCCATAGAGATGGTACCCTTCTTGTCTCCGATAACAACGGTCACGCGGAATTGAAAACGGCGTCCACCCTTGACCACTTTGGCAACGCGAGCGATCTCAATCACGCGTTCTTCAAACTGATCCTGAGCTTCGTAATTCTGCTGTTCAGTATTTTCGTATTCTGCCATTTCGCTCTCCACTCAGCCTAGAATTGCAGGCCGCCTTCACGCGCGCCATCTGCAAGAGCCTTGACGCGTCCACTATAACGATAACCACCGCGGTCAAATACAACTGTCTGGATGCCCTTGCTCTTGGCACGCTCTGCAACAGTTTGTCCGACCAGTTTTGCCTGTTCAGCCTTCTTCAGACCCTTCATTTTCTCACGCAGATCACGGTCAACCGTGGATGCGGAAACGAGGGTGTTGCCTGCAGAATCATCGATCACCTGAGCGTAGATCCCAGAGAGACTGCGGAATACGTTCAAACGCGGACGTTCGGCGGATCCCGCTAAATTCTTGCGGACACGGCTGTGACGGCGCGTCCGCGCAATAGCACGAGATTTGTTAGCCATTGCTTACTTGGCTCCTTTCCCAGCCTTACCAGCTTTGCGGCGAATCTTTTCGCCCTGATAGCGAATTCCCTTACCATGATACGGTTCGGGCGGTCGGACACGGCGGATCTCGGAGGCTGTCTGACCGACAACTTCCTTATCATAACCACTCACCTTGATCTGGCGAGTTTTTGCATCCGTTTCAAAAGTAATTCCAGCCGGAGGTTCGATCTTTACAGGGTGTGAATAACCGACGAACAGAGCCAGGTTCTTGCCTTCCATCTCTGCGCGGTAGCCAACACCTTCCACTTCAAGCACGGTGCTAAAACCGGTGCTGACGCCGCGAACCATGTTCGCAATGACAGCGCGGGTTGTGCCGTGCAAAGCGCGTTCCGCTGCATCATCCGAATTGCGGGTGATGACAACTTCTCCATTCTCCATGGCGATGCCAATCATCGAGGAGAACGTACGCTTCATTTCGCCTTTCGGGCCTTTTACATGGACATCCGAACCCTGTACATTAACCTGTACACCGCTCGGGATGGCCACTGGTAAACGTCCAATACGAGACACTGGTTACCTCCTGCCTTCTACCATACTTTACACAAGATCTCGCCACCTACGCCTAGCTGGCGGGCACGAGCTCCGGTCATAACGCCCTTCGGCGTGGAAAGTATGGCAACACCAATACCGGAAAGAACCCAGGGAATATCCTGTTTCTTGGTATAGATTCGGCGTCCGGGCTTGCTCACGCGCTCGATACCGGAGATAACCGGACGACGAGAGCGGCGCTCACCCACATACTTGATTTTCAAACGCAACACCTTCTGCGTGGATTCTTCACTTTCCACCAGTTCAAAACCTTCGAGGTAGCCTTCGTCTTTCATGATCTTGGCAATCTCGACCTTGAGCTTGGAGCTCGGCATTGCGACTAACGCGTGACCAGCCAGCACAGCATTGCGGATGCGGGTCAGCATATCAGCGATCGGATCAATAATAGTCATGCTTTCACCTCACCCGATTACCATGAAGACTTCACGACACCAGGGATCTTGCCCTGTAATGCCAGTTCACGAAAACAAATGCGGCACAAGCCAAAGCGGCGGATAAATCCACGCGGCCGTCCACAACGGACACAGCGATTTCGCACCTGACTCGGGTATTCACGACGAGCTTCGCGATATTGCATACATTTCTTCGCCATAATTACGCTTCCTTCTTGATGAACGGCATTCCAAGCAATTGCAGCATTACACGTGCCTGGTCATCATTTCGGGCAGTGGTCACGATGGTGACCTCCATGCCACGCAGTTTATCAATCTTGTCGTACTCGATCTCCGGGAAGATCAATTGATCGCGCAGACCCAGTGTGTAGTTTCCGCGGCCATCAAAGGCATTCCCGGAAATACCGCGGAAATCGCGGACACGTGGGAGCGCAGTGTTCATCAAACGATCAAGGAATGCCCACATGCGATCACCGCGCAGGGTTACCTTGGTCCCGATCAAACGACCTTCGCGCAACTTGAAGTTAGCAATACTCTTGCGAGCCTTGGTCGTAATGGGCTTCTGTCCGGTAATGGTGGTCAGGTCAGAGACCGCAGCCTCGAGCGCCTTGGGATTATCCATAGCCTCACCCATACCAATATTCACCACCACCTTCTCGATGCGCGGGACCTGCATGATATTCTTCAGATCGAATGCCTTGCGCAGAGCAGGGACGACTTCCTGGTTGTATTTCTCTTGCATATTATTCATTGTCATTTACTCCGCGGCTAGTCGATCAGAGCCTGGCAGTTTTTGCAAACACGGCGAGCGCCTTCTTCATCACGCTGCACAGCCACGCGTGTGGGTTCACCGCATTTTGGGCAGACCAGCATCACATTCGAGATGTCGATCGGTCCTTCGAACTGGATCCGGCCCGGGTTGATATTGCGACCCGCCTGAGTCTGCACCTGTTTCTGATGCTTCGTGCGGATGTTCACACCCTGGACCACAACGCGCCTGTTTTCCAACAAAACGTTGATAACTTCGCCGCGCTTGCCTTTGTCTTCCAGGCGACCAGAGATGATCTCAACGGTATCGCCTTTACGAATCTTTACTCTCATACGGATACTCCTCTAAAGCACTTCTGGCGCCAGGGAGACGATCTTCATGAAGCCTTTTTCACGAAGCTCTCTGGCAACCGGACCAAAAATACGAGTGCCTTTGGGGTTGACGCCATCAGCATCCAGAATGACCGCGGCATTGTCATCAAAGCGGATGTAGGAACCATCTTCACGGCGGTATTCCTTGGAGCAGCGGACGATCACTGCACGTACCTTCTCGCTTTTCTTGATACCGCCTTGCGGTGAAGCGGATTTGACGGAAGCCACTACCACGTCGCCGATGCCACCATACTTACGGGTGGAACCACCGAGCACATGGATCACCAACAACTCGCGTGCGCCGGAATTATCAGCGACTTTTAATCGAGATTCATGTTGGATCATGTCTTATTCCTCCGCCTTCACTTCAACGTTCAGGTCGGCAACGCCGGTATCCGCCGTGCGGATTTCCTTCTTGATGACACTCTCTACAACCCAACGCTTATCGCGGGAAAGCGGGCGGGATTCCACGATCTGGACCTGATCACCGATCTGGCAACCGATCTCATCGTGAGCCTTGACGCGCTTGCTCGAGTGTACAACCTTACGGTACAACGGGTGGCGAAACACACGAGTGATTTCCACCACGACCGTCTTGGTCATTTTGTTACTGGTAACGACACCAGTTATGCGACGACGATTGTTCATGCTTCACCTTTTGCAGTTTCAGCCGCCGGCTGCTCACGCAGAATGGTCTGCATACGGGCAATTTCACGGCGCAAAATGCGCAAACGGCTGGTATCAGTTAATTGACCGGTTACCTGCTGAAAACGAAGCTTCATCAGTTCTTCGCGGGCATCCGACAACTTGGTTTCGATCTCACCTGCTTGCAGGTTGCGCAGTTCACTGGGTTTTACTGACTTCATGACTGCTCTCCTGCATCGTGACGGGCGACCACTTTGGTCTTGATCGAGAACTTATATTGGGCATTCTTGAGCGCCTGGAGAGCGGTTGCTGCATCCAAACCACCAACCTCGAACATGATGCGTCCAGGTTTGACGACTGCCACATAGTACTCAACATTACCCTTACCGGAACCCATGCGGGTTTCAGGCGGCTTATGGGTAAAAGGCTTTGCCGGGAAGATGCGAATCCACACCTTGCCACGACGCTTCATCTCGCGGACGATTGTTCTGCGTGCCGCTTCGATCTGACGGGCGGTTACCCAACCAGGCTCCAGCGCCTGCAGGCCGAACTCGCCAAAGGAAATCTCAGCACCACGAAGGGCTTTTCCTTTCATACGACCGCGCATCTGCTTGCGCCATTTAACACGTTTTGGCATCAACATTGCTAACTACCTCTTTTCAGGACAACTTGTATACGCGCGACTACTCGCTTACGTACACACCTTCCGTTGTCTCTACTTTTTCCTCAGCCTCTGGCTGGGCTTCACCTTTATAAATCCAAACCTTCACACCGATCTGGCCATAGGTCGTGCTGGCTTCGGTCTTGGCGAAATCCACATTCGCGCGCAGCGTCTGCAGAGGCACACGACCATCACGGAGCCAAACATCGCGTGACATTTCAGCGCCGCCGAGACGTCCACCGCACATGATCTTGATGCCTTGCGCTCCCTGGCGAATCGCCTGCTGGATGGCACGCTTCATGGCGCGGCGGTAAGCGATACGGCGTTCGAGTTGGTCCGCAACGTTGCGAGCAACGAGCATTGCGTCGGTGTCAGGAGAACCAATCTCTTTAATATCGAGATCGACCTTCTTACCGATCAAGGTCTCGAGCGCGTGGCGGATTTTCTTCACACCTTCGCCTTTGCGGCCGATCAAAATGCCAGGCTTGGCAGTGTGAATGGCAACGCGGATCTTACCGGGATAGCGTTCGACTTCCACCTTAGAAACACCAGCCTTGCCATCTTTGATAGCATCGGGCAATTCCTTGCGGAGCTTACGGACTTCAGTATTCTTTGCAGAACCGCCTTTGGAATCCATTCCCAATAACAGACTGCGAATAGCGAAATCCTGATGCAACTGCTGGCGATAGGAAGAACCTTCTGCGAACCAGCGACCCTGCCAGCCCTGGTTGATCCCAAGGCGCATACCAATCGGATGAACTTTACGACCCATGATTTCTCCTTAACTACGATCCGCGCTCGCGCAGGATGACGGTGACATGAGAGTTGCGGCGGAGCAACGGCTTGAAACGACCGCGTGCTCCAAAACGACGCCACTTGCGAGTGGGAGCTTCATCAGCAAAGATCTTGGCAACATACAGATCGTCGCGGCTGACGCCAAAGTTCTCTTCAGCGTTCGCAACAGCAGAAGCCAGGAGTTTGCGCACAGGCAACGCAGCAGCTTTGTTCACAAAGCGCAGCATTTCCAATGCTTCATTCGCGTCCCTGCCGCGGACCAGGTCAACCACCAGGCGGACCTTCTGGGCAGACATGGGGAGAAATCGCAGATTTGCTTGAATATCATGCATGGTTTACTCTCCTCTGCCTATGCCGCCGCGGCTTTTTCCGCAGCCATATGACCACGGAAGGTGCGCGTCGGGGCAAACTCGCCCAAACGATGACCGACCATATTCTCGGTGATATAGATCGGCACGTGACGGCGTCCATCATGCACAGCGATGGTATGACCGACCATCTGGGGGAAGATCACGCTGGCGCGACTCCACGTGCGCACAACCTTCTTCTCGCCCTTTTGGTTCATCGCTTCGATTCTTTTCAAAAGCTTGGGCTCGATAAACGGACCCTTTTTCAATGATCTTGACATATCGTACCTCTATATCGACTAGCGGCTCGTCTTGCTACGACGGCGCACAATATACTGGTCAGTCTTTTTATTCTTGCGGGTCTTATAACCCAAGGTGGGTTTACCCCACGGGCTCTTCGGACCGGGCAAACCGATCGGCTGGCGACCTTCACCACCACCATGGGGATGATCGCGCGGGGTCATAGCAGAACCGCGGACAGTCGGGCGGACACCCTTATGGCGGCTGCGTCCTGCTTTACCAAGCTTGACATTTCCATGATCGAGATTTCCAACCTGACCGATGGTTGCGTAACAGATCTGGCGAACCAAACGAACTTCACCAGAGGGCATACGAACCTGGGCAAAATCGCCTTCCTTGGCAAGCAACTGAGCAGCGCCGCCAGCGGAGCGCACCATCTGACCACCACGACCCTCGCGCACCTCAATATTGTGGATCAAGGTACCGACGGGGATGTTCGAGATCGGAAGCGAGTTACCGGGACGAATTTCGGCTCCAGCGCCAGCCAAAACTGTATCGCCAACCTTGAGATCCAACGGTGCGACAATGTAGCGTTTCTCGCCATCCGCATAGTGCAGAAGAGCGAGGCGGGCTGTGCGGTTCGGATCGTATTCGATCGCCGCCACTTTAGCGGGGATATCACGCTTATCGCGTTTGAAATCCACAAGGCGGATGAAACGCTTGTGTCCGCCGCCGCGATGACGAACGGTCACGCGTCCATAGGAGTTGCGACCACCGCTCTTGCGCAATTCAATGAGCAAAGAGCGTTCCGGCTTGGACTTGGTGATTTCTTCAAAGGAATGACCGGTCATTCCACGGGTGCCCGGGGTTACCGGTTTATACTTTTTGACAGCCATTACTGCACCCCTTCAAATATCGGAAGAGTTTGACCTTCAGCCAAAACCACGAGGGCTTTCTTGAAGCCGGCTTTGCGGACAAGCAAGCGACGGCTGCGAAGACGGCGACCACGCTTGGCTGGAGTATTGATGATGTTCACACGTTCAACAGTCACATCATAGATGGTTTCGATCGCATCTTTGACCTGTGTACGTGTGGCGGAATCAGAAACAATAAAAGCATATTGATTTAGTTTCCCGGATTGATAACTTGTCTTTTCAGTCACCAATGGACGACGAAGGACTTCGTAAATCGTAGACATTCTTTCTCCTATCCTAAAGTCGCCACCAGGGCATCGATGGATTTCATCGGCAGGACGAGCTTTTCGTAACCAAACAGATCACGAATATTCAGGTATCCAGCCAATAAGACCTTCGCATTATCAAGATTATCTGCAGAGCGCATCACGGTTTCGTACGCCTGATCCTTTACAGGCAGGACGACCAGAGCCGTAGAACCACCAACGAGGTTCTTAAGCGCGTCAGCCATAACCTTGGTCTTTGCCTCGGAAAGAGCGATCTCTTCCACGACAACGACGCCAGCTTCCGCTGCCTTGGCGGACAACGCAGACCGGAGCGCCGCCTGGCGCATCTTCTTCGGCATGCGTTGTTCATAGCTGCGAGGATGCGGCGTGTGGATACGTCCACCACCGACCCACTGAGCGGCGCGGCGCGAACCCTGGCGAGCACGACCAGTCCCTTTTTGCTTGAAGGGCTTGGCACCACCACCGGCAACTTCACCGCGGACTTTGGTTTCATGTGTACCGAGGCGTGCATTCGCCATCTGGCGGGTGTAAGCCTGGTGCATCAGATCAACATTAATGGGGGCTTCGAAGATCGCGGAGGGAAGTTCAACCTCACGCAGCTTCTTGCCTTCGATATTCAAAACATCCACTTTCATAGTATCTAGCTCCCGTTTCCTCAGCGGCTACTGCTTCCGCGCTTCCTTGATAACAACCAAGCCGCCTTTGCCACCGGGCACTGCGCCATGAAGACCAAGCAAATTGCGCTCGGCATCCACCAGCACCACTTTGAGAGACTGAACGGTTACCCGCTCACTACCCATGTGACCCGCGCGGCGGGAGTTCTTGAGGACACGACCCGGCGTTGTACCAGAGCCGTTCGAACCTGGGGCGCGATGGCGATCGGATTGACCGTGCGTTTTCTTGCCACCCTGGAAATGGTGGCGCTTAACCGCACCGGCAAAACCTTTACCTTTGCTTGTACCAACTACATCGACGTGCTCGCCGACAGCGAAGACTTCCACTGTCAATTTATCACCCACATTTGCGGCGTCTTTCGAACGAAATTCACGCAGAAAACGCATTGGAGGCAGTTCTTTCGCCTTCAAGTGCCCCAGTTCACCAGCCGCCAATTTCTTGGGGTGGACTTCGCCAAATCCAAGTTGGACTGCAGAATAGCCGTCCGTCTCGGGTTGACGTATCTGGGTAACGTAACATGGCCCAGCTTCGATGATTGTCACAGGATACGCGACACCTTGCTCATCGAAGATCTGGGTCATGCCGATCTTCTTCCCAATAAGCCCTTTTAACATACTCGGTTTTCTCCTTCAAAGAATTTAGTTGAGACTGTCAGCCTGGGCTTAGGCTGCATCATCTCCGGGCAGTGCAGTAAACAGCCTGGTGGGACGCGCAGTATTTTGTAGTCCCGAGCAAAACTGTTCTTGCACTGTCGAAATTAGAGAGTAGAGATAACCTTCAGTCTCTACTCTCCAGTAACGACCAATTAGATTTTGATTTCAATATCGACACCAGCGGGCAGATTAAGCCGCATCAGCATATCGATTGTTTTTGAGTCCGGATCGAGAACATCGATCAAACGGTTGTGTGTGCGAATTTCATAGTGCTCGTGTGAGTCTTTATCTATGAAAGTCGAGCGCCGTATTGTAAACCGTTCTGTCTTGGTTGGCAAGGGCACAGGACCAACAACATGAGCGCCACTGCGTTCGGCTGTTTCAACGATACGCTTGGCTGACTGATCAAGGACACGATGATCGTAGGCTTTAAGCCGGATGCGGATTTTCTGTTTCGTCATGCCTGCACCTATTGGATAATTTTGGTGACGACACCGGCACCGACGGTGAGACCACCTTCACGGATGGCGAACTTGGAACCCTGTTCCAAGGCAACCGGCACAATCAGTTCAACCGTCAGGTTGACATTGTCACCCGGCATCACCATCTCCACACCTTCCGGCAAGGCAATGTTGCCCGTCACATCCATGGTGCGGATGTAGAACTGCGGGCGATAGCCACTGAAGAACGCCTTGTGCCGTCCACCTTCTTCTTTCTTCAACACGTACACTTCCGCCAGGAACTTCTTGTGCGGCGTGACACTGCCCGGTTTCACCAACACCTGTCCGCGCTCCACGTCTTCACGCTCGATACCGCGCAACAGAATACCCGCATTGTCACCTGCCACCACTTCGTCCAGTTCCTTGTGGAACATTTCGGTGCCTGTGATGACCGAGGTCTTGGTCTCGCGCAGACCCACGATCTCCACCGGATCACCCTTCTTCGCTACACCACGATCCACACGTCCCGTCACCACGGTACCGCGTCCCTTGATCGAGAACACGTCTTCCACCGCCATCATGAACGGCTTGTCCATTTCACGCTTCGGCTCGGGGATGTATTCATCCACCACGCGCAGCAGTTCACGGATGCACTCGTATTCCGGTGCATTCGGGTCGGTACTGGTGCTGTCGAGAGCGATCTTGGCAGAGCCGCGCACGATCGGGGTCGTGTCGCCGGGGAAACCATAGCTCGAGAGCAGTTCGCGCAGTTCGAGTTCAACGAGTTCAAGCAACTCGGGATCGTTCATTTGATCAACTTTGTTCAGGAACACGACGATCGAAGGCACTTCCACCTGGCGAGCCAGCAGCACGTGTTCACGCGTCTGGGGCATCGGTCCATCCGGAGCTGCCACCACGAGAATGGCACCATCTACCTGCGCTGCACCCGTGATCATGTTCTTGATGTAGTCGCGGTGTCCCGGCATATCGACGTGGGCGTAGTGACGCTTGTCGGTCTGGTATTCCACATGCGCAATGTTGATGGTGATACCACGCGCTTTTTCTTCCGGCGCATTGTCGATCTGGTCGTAGGCACGGAATTCCGCCTTGCCCAGGAACCCCGACACCTTCGTGATCGCCGCGGTCAATGTGGTCTTCCCGTGGTCGATGTGTCCCATCGTCCCCACATTCAGATGCGGCTTGCTGCGATCATATTTTTCCTTCGCCATTGATGAATCTCCTTCTAATAATGAAAAGCAGAGTTATATTATTTCAGAATCTCTTGCGCCACAGACTGTGAAACCGGCGCATAGTGATCAAATTCCATATTGAATACACCACGTCCCTGGGTTGCGGAGCGGAGCTGGGTTGCATACCCGAACATTTCAGCCAACGGCACCATAGCGCGGATGGCTTGTGCGTTACCGGGGCGAACTTCCATGCCCTGGATCAAACCACGGCGGCTATTAACCTGTCCCATAACATCACCAAGATATTCTTCAGGGACAACCACTTCCACCTTCATCATTGGTTCAAGTAGAATAGGTCCGCCTCGTTGAACACCTTCCTTGAAGCCCATAGATGCAGCAAGTTTGAATGCCATTTCGCTAGAATCAACTTCGTGGAAAGAACCATCAAACAGGGTTACTTTCAAGTCAACTACAGGATATCCGGCTAATACACCGTTTTCTGCAGCTTCCTTTACACCCTTTTCAATTGGTGAAATGAATTCCTTAGGAATAGAGCCGCCCACAATTTTGTTCTCAAAAATAACGCCGCTACCGCGCGCACCGGGCTCCATCGAGAAAACTACATGACCATATTGGCCGTGTCCACCAGATTGCTTGGCATACTTGTAGTTCACTTCCTTTACGGGTTTAGTAATGGATTCACGATAAGCAACCCGCGGAGCGCCTACATTCGCTTGTACTCGGAATTCACGGAGCAACCGATCGACGATAATATCAAGATGAAGCTCACCCATTCCACGAATAATGGTTTGACCTGTTGTCTCATCAGAGTTGACACGGAAGGTCGGGTCTTCTTCAGCAAGTTTGCGAAGAGCCTCACCCATTTTTTCCTGATCGGCAGAACTCTTCGGTTCAATAGCAATGGAGATCACAGGTTCTGGGAAGGAAATGCTTTCCAAGACCAGTGTCTTAGTATCACAAAGTGTGTCGCCTGTGAAGCTTTCTTTGAAGCCAAGCACAGCACCGATATCACCAGCGCGAACATCGGTCACATCTTCACGATGGTCGGCGTGCATACGGATCAAGCGACCGATACGTTCCTTCTTCCCCTTGGTCGAATTCTGTACGGTCTGGCCCTGGCTCAAGACACCGGAATAGATACGGACATATGCCAAACGTCCAACATACGGATCAGTCACAATCTTGAACACCAAGGCGCTCAATGGCGCACCATCTTCTGCAGGGAGTTCGATGACTGCATCATCGTTCTTGGGGTCGATAGCCTTCACCGCAGGAACATCCGCCGGGGAAGGCAGGTAATCAATAACCGCATCCAGCAGAACCTGGACGCCTTTATTCTTTAAGGAGGAGCCTGCAAACACCGGATAGGCTTTGTTAGCGAGAACACCCTTACGAAGAGCAACTTTCAACTCGTCGATACTGATCTCATCTCCTTCAAGGAACTTCATGATCAGTTCGTCATCGAGCTCAGCGATCTTCTCGACCATATGTTTACGAGCTTCTACAGCCTGCTCTTTCAAATCAGCAGGGATCTCAACAGGTTTTGGCTCCTTGCCAAGATCATCCTCCCACACGACAGCGGTCATGGTGAGAAGGTCTACTACTCCACGGAAAGTAGCTTCAAAACCGATCGGGAGCTGCATCGGGATTGGATTGGCACCCAATCTCGATTTAATGGATTCAATCGTCCGCTCGTAGGAAGCGCCTACACGGTCCATCTTATTTACAAAACAAATGCGAGGAACTCCGTAGCGATCAGCCTGACGCCAAACTGTTTCACTCTGAGGTTCCACGCCTTGTACTGCGTCGAACACCACAACACCACCATCCAACACACGGAGGGAGCGCTGGACTTCAGCGGTAAAGTCAATGTGACCTGGAGTATCGATTAAATTGAATTGATACCCCTTCCACTCGGCAGAGACAGCCGCAGAAACGATGGTAATACCGCGTTCGCGTTCCTGCACCATCCAGTCGGTAACAGTAGTACCGTCATCGACGGAACCAATACGGTGCGTCTTGCCGGTATAGAACATAATACGCTCGGTAGTGGTAGTTTTACCGGCGTCAATGTGGGCAATGATCCCTATATTTCGATACTTCTCAAGCGGATATTCACGAGCCATTCTTTAAAAACACCTTATTTGCTATGCTTGGTACTAAACACGGTAATGAGAGAAGGCGCGGTTGGCTTCAGCCATCTTATGAGTTTCATCACGCTTGCGAATCGCAGAACCAGTTTCGTTAAAAGCGTCAATCAATTCACCCGCCAACTTGTCCGGGAAGGACTTGCCTGAACGTTCACGAGCCGCAGTGAGGATCCAACGGATCGCCAAAGTGACGCGGCGGTCAGCGGAAACTTCCATCGGCACCTGATAGGTAGCGCCACCCACACGACGAGGGCGAACTTCCATGACAGGTGAAACGTTTTAAGAGCGCCTTCGAAGACATCAATGGGACTCTTCTCAGTACGCTCTTGAATCAGATCCATGGCTCCATAAATCAGGCTGACCGCAGTGCTTTTCTTACCGCGCTTCAGCACATGTTGAACCATAGTCTGAACATGAACACTGTTATAACGAATATCGGGAAGGATTTCCCGGCTCTCAGGTTTTGCTCTACGCATTCTCGGTTACTCCATCAAATTACTTGGGACGCTTCGCGCCGTACTTTGAACGGCCCTGCTTACGATTGGCAACGCCTGTGGTATCTAAGGAACCACGGACAATATGATAACGAACACCAGGAAGGTCTTTCACACGACCGCCACGGACTAACACAACGGAGTGTTCCTGGAGTTGGTGACCTTCACCGGGGATATAGGCGGTCACTTCGATACCGTTTGTTAAGCGAACGCGGGCGATCTTGCGTAACGCTGAATTCGGTTTCTTAGGAGTCATGGTACGGACGACCGTACACACGCCGCGCTTTTGCGGTGCACCCTTATCCTGGCGAACACGTCGCTGCTTGTAGGAGTTCAAAGTGTACTGCAGTGCTGGTGCTTTGCTTTTTGCTTTCTTGCTCTTGCGGCCCTTGCGGACCATTTGATTGATTGTCGGCACGATTCGCCTCCGATTATTACTTTCTTCACAATGGTTTTTTACAAGAAATGAGGCCATCACATTGATACTGATGGCCTCACATAGTGCCATGCCTTTTTGCGGGAGATATTGCCGCTGTTCTTTTGGCAACGGACCGTGATTTTATCACGCCATCCATCACCCGTCAAGATTACTGCTTGGTCATGAGGTTATCACCAATACCCAACAAGCCGGTATTCAACTTGGGTGGATGTTGTTTCTCCTCGTCTTTACCAAACTTAACCACATCACCGCCATCATTGATCGCTTCAACAGCCAGACCGAGTGATTGCAATTCTTTAACAAGCACGCGGAATGATGCGGGAATGCTCGGCTCTTCAATCGGCTCACCCTTAACGATGGCTTCATAGGTGTTGACACGACCTTGAACATCGTCAGATTTGACCGTCAACATCTCTTGTAATGTGTATGCAGCACCGTACGCTTCCAATGCCCACACTTCCATTTCACCGAAACGCTGACCACCAAACTGAGCTTTACCACCAAGTGGCTGTTGAGTCACCAAACTGTATGGACCCGTGGAGCGAGCATGGACCTTGTCTTCCACTAAGTGATGAAGTTTCAAGACTGTCATCACGCCAACAGTAACAGGCTGGTCGTAAGGAATACCTGTCTTACCATCGCGCAGTGTTTGCTTGCCAAGAATAGGCAGAGGTTCACCGGTAGCAGTTGTGACTTCCTGTGCTACTTCCATGACTCTTGCTTCGGCGATCCGACCAGCATGTCCATGACTTTCGATCCACAGGCGCAAACAAGCACTAATGGCAGATTTGCTAAACTCTTCGCGCTCGCGCGGAGAAACGTTTTCTTCTGTATAGAAGATGGTGTCCGGATCGTACCCGCGATCACGCAGCCATTCTGCTGCGGTTGAGAAGCGAGCATAATCCACATCATTCAAATCATATGCATCATACTTACGCTTACCAAGCCATTCTTCCAAATAGAGACGGCGTACTTCGTCATCATCCTGAATGGACTCTGGGATCATATTCCTGTTGTTTGATCCATTCCCAAGCGGTCGCTGCGGATTCTTTCCATGCCTGATCAACGATCCAGGCACGAGCGAGTTCGGCTTCGATCTCCTCTTCGGTAGCACCATCGAACACAGGTGTCACTGCACGGAAACCAAGGCGCTTCGCCGCCCAACCGAGATGGACTTCCAATACCTGACCGATGTTCATACGACCAGGAACACCAAGCGGGTTCAAGATGATATCAACAGGCGTACCATCTTCCAGGAAAGGCATATCTTCCACAGGGACGACTTTTGAAACAACACCCTTGTTTCCGTGGCGACCTGCCATCTTATCGCCTGCTGTCAGCTTGCGGCGCTGAGCAACAGAGACACGTACCATCATATCTACGCCAGCAGAGAGGTCAGAGTTCTCTTCGCGGGTGAAGACCTTTACATCCACGACCTTACCGCGCTCGCCATGTGGCATACGCAAGGAGGTATCTTTCACATCGCGAGATTTCTCACCAAAGATAGCGCGCAACAGGCGCTCTTCAGGAGTGAGTTCCTTTTCACCCTTGGGTGTGATCTTTCCAACGAGAATATCGTTCGGACCAACTTCCGCACCGATACGGATGATGCCGTTCTCATCAAGATCCTTGATCGCATCTTCACCAACGTTCGGAATATCACGCGTGATCTCTTCCGGTCCAAGCTTTGTGTCGCGGGCTTCCACTTCATACTTCTCAATATGAATGGATGTGAAGCGATCTTCCTGAACAAGGCGCTCGGAGATCAGGATGGCATCTTCAAAGTTACCACCTTCCCAGGAAAGGAATGCAACAACAGCGTTTTGTCCAAGTGCCAGACGACCACTTTCCGTAGAAGATGAGTCAGCGATGATGTCACCCTTCTTGATCTTTTGTCCCTTCACTACAGCAGGGCGCTGATCAATACAGGTGCTTTGATTGGAACGCTGATACTTCCGCAGTTGATAGGTATGGATTCCACCTTTTTCTTTGACAGTGATAGTATTACCCGTCACGGACGTTACCTCACCATCGGCGTCTGCCACAACAACCTGACCAGAATCCAACGCGGCGTGATATTCCATGCCGGTGGAAACCAGCGGAATTTCGGGACGAACCAGCGGAACAGCCTGCGTCTGCATGTTCGCGCCCATCAAGGCACGGTTGGCGTCATCATGCTCAAGGAACGGGATCAACGCAGCGCTGATACCCACAACTTGATGCGGGGCAACATCCATGTAATCTACCGACTCAGGCTGAGAGAAAATGAAGCCAGAATGGTAGCGGCAGGACACACGATCACGGACGAACTCTTTCGTATCCGTGAGTGGTGCATTTGCCTGTGCAATCACATACTTATCTTCTGCATCTGCAGAGAGGTAGTCAAATTGATCAGAGACGAATGGCACGATCGCCGCAGGAGTAGCGGTCTTGGCAATTCGCTTCATCATTTTGCTGTCGATCACTTCGCCAGCCTTGAACAAGACCTCTTCGGTCTTTGGATCAACTACGTTCTCACGTAAAGTTTTTCCTTCGAGGCGCTCATCGTCCGCTTCCATTACGCGGAACACTTTGCGATAGGGCGTTTCAATGAAGCCATACTCATTTACACGTGAGTACGAAGCCAAACGACCGATCAAACCGATGTTCGGACCTTCAGGCGTCTCGATCGGGCAGATACGACCATAGTGCGAGTGATGCACATCGCGGACATCGAAGCCAGCGCGCTCACGGCGCAGACCACCAGGACCCAATGCGGACAACGTACGTTTATGGCGCAACTCTGCCAACGGGTTGGTCTGGTCCATGAACTGGGACAACTGCGAAGAACCGAAGAACTCACGCAACGCAGCGACAACCGGGCGGATATTGACCAGCGTCACAGGCGACAACTGCTCCTGGTCGCGGATGGACATGCGCTCTTTAATGACGCGCTCCATACGTCTGAGACCGATGCGCAACTTGTTCTGGATCAACTCACCCACCGTCTTGACGCGGCGGTTGCCGAGGTGGTCGATATCGTCAGGGGGTTCGACTCCGTTATTGATCTGGATCATTCGTCGCAGAAGTCGGATCACATCCTGTTTGGTAACGGTGCGATGCGGGATCGGAACGTTCAGATCCAGCTTTTGATTGAGTTTGTAGCGACCGACGCGCTCCAGGTCATAGTGACGCTGATCGAACAACTGCTCTTCCAGGAACTGACGGGCATTTTCGAGCGTGGCGGGATCGCCCGGGCGCATCTTGCGGAAGAACTCGATCAGGGCGGCTTCAGCAATTGTCTGCCCACCGGAGAGGTCCCACTCAGGCTCCTGTTTTAATGTAGAAGCCATAAAGAGGCGCTCGGGGTTGTTATCCACATCCTGGAACAGACCAAGCAATTCCTCGTCGGAACCTGTCTTCAGAACGGAATCCTTGATGCCATCATTGACAGCCGCCAAGGCGCGCAGGAACACCGTAATAGGCACGGTGCGCTTGCGATTGAACTTTAAGATAATGTAGTCAGACTTACGGGTTTCGAACTCCATCCAGGCGCCACGGTCAGGGATCAGCTTGGACATGGCGAGCGGGCGTCCTGTGGCACGATCCGTTGGGGCTTCGAAGTACACACCTGGGGAGCGGATCAACTGCGAAACAACAACGCGCTCCGTACCATTAATAATGAAAGTGCCCTTATCGGTCATCTCGGGGAAATCGCCCAAGAAGATATCCTGCTTGATCGGCTCGGGGACATCGGGACCTGCCAGCAGCACAGAAACATACAACGGGCTGGAATAGGTGAGATCGCGCTCGACACATTCCTCAATACCGTGTTTGGGTTCACCAAACCAGTATTTGAGCCCCCATTGCTTTGATTTAGGACTGCGGCTTGGGAAATAAAGCTTCATTCCCTTGTTATAGGATTCGATCGGCGACACTTCATGGAAGAGATCGCCCAGTCCTTCGCGCTTGAGGCGTTCGAACGAATCAAGCTGGACTTCGATCAGATTGGGAAGTTTGATGTTTACCGGGATTCGCGCATAACTCTTGCGGGGTAAAGAAGAAGACATTCGGTTCGCTCCTAACCTTGGGTATGTGCGCCGTTACGAAGTGCCGCGTCCCATCCGAAAATTTTGTTCTTGCCAGGTAACAGTTGCAATTCAAATTTGTCGGAACTTACTGAACGGAGCATACACACGAAGACATCCCGCGATATTTGGCGGGATAGCAAACTGTGATTATATATGAAGAAATACATCTGCGCAAGGGATTTTTTGAATTATTTTCCTCCCAGTTCCTATTTGCGACAGGCAGGATTCTATCACATTCCATTCTTTTCGCAACGTTAACAAGACAAACGGGGTTTTGACTGTTACAATCGACAAAACCAAATTCGTGGAGATACATCATGGCAGCGACTGAAGCAGCGATGGTAAATGACAAGAAGGAGATCTTCGGCTGGGCAATGTACGACTGGGCAAACTCTGCCTTCAGCACCACAGTAGGAACTGTATTTCTTGCACCATGGGTAGCATCCCTGGCACGAGACGCTGCCGAGAAAGCGGGAACTGATACTGTTCCATTCTTTGGCATCCCGGTTGCGCCTGACTCCTTTCTGCCATACTGCATTTCTTTCTCGGTTGGAATGCAAGTCCTCTTCCTCCCCATTCTCGGAGCGATCGCCGATTATTCCCACCGTCGCAAACAGATGATGCAGTTATTTGCCACCATTGGCGCGATCTGTACAATCCTAATGTTCGCCGTGAATGGTGATTTGTGGTGGCTGGGTGGTGTGCTCTTTATTCTTGCCAACTTGACCTTCGGGGCTGCAATGGTCTTCTATAATTCCTATCTGCCGGATATTGCCAGCGAAGACCAACGTGACAGCGTATCGTCCTATGGCTGGGCAATGGGTTATCTGGGTGGCGGATTACTTCTGATCCTGAATCTCGCTCTCTACATGTTCAGTGATAAGCTCGGCATCCCGAGCGGACTGGCTGTACGAATCAACCTGGCATCCGCGGGTATATGGTGGCTGGGTTTTTCATTCATTACCTGGGCACGGATAAAACCGCGCCATGCTGTGCATGTGTTACCTGAGGGTGAAACCTATATTGGCATTGGTTTCAAACAACTCGGGCATACGTTACGCGAGATCAAGCATTTTCCTGAAACCATCAAGTATCTGTTGGCTTACTTCCTCTATAATGATGGTATTCAAACTGTTATAGCAGTCGCTTCCACGTTCGCAGCTGCCCCACTCATCCAAGGCGGCTTGGAACAAGATCAAACTACATTGACCGTGGTCATTTTGATGATCCAGTTCATGGCGTTTGGTGGAGCATTGCTCTGGGGCAGGCTTGCCAATAGGATCGGAGCCAAGCAGTCGATCATTGTGAGCTTGGTCATCTGGGCAGGCGTTGTAATTTTTGCTTATGGAGGGCTGAAAGGCTCTGCTTCATCAGTAACGATCCAATTCTTCATTCTTGGAGCGTTCATCGCCCTGGTCATGGGTGGATCACAGGCTATCAGCCGCAGTCTTTTTGCCCAGATGATCCCTGCTGGAAAAGAAGCAGAGTTCTATTCTTTCTATGAAGTCAGCGAACGCGGTACTTCCTGGACTGGTCCATTGATCTTCGGGTTGGCGAACCAACTCTTCCATAGTTTGCGAATTGGTATTCTGGTGTTGATCTTCTATTTCATCGCTGGTTTGATCGTGCTGCCGTTCGTAAACGTTCAGAAAGCCATGCAAGATGTAAAGAATTATGACGCGGCAAAATAGTAGACTACTTCTTTAATAGACGAACAAGCCGAGACAATTGTCTCGGCTTGTTTTTTAATTCAAAGGCGACAGGAATCCCACAAGGGGACGATGTGTCGCGTTACATCTTATTCCTCTCCAAAAGCAGGGAGTTCTAGGGTCTCTTCGCCGGTTTGGATCATGTAATAAGGCATCCAGCCCACACCGAAGAGATTGACGAAGACATCCGTTTTCTTGGGTGCAACGGTGACTTCGGTCATGTCGCTGACGACTCTTCCCCAGCGGTCATTTATCTCGGCAATGACTTCTTCGCGTGTTCGTTGCAGGTCAGCGATCTGCTTCTTGAACTCGGCAATGGCATCGACGGATTCTTCCACATCCGCTTTGGCTTGTTCGGTCATGCGGCGCTTTGTGAGAGACGAGGATAAACGGGAGGCTTTTCGCCTGCCACCGAAAAGACCGGTGAGATTCTCAAGATGGGTCCCCGCTTCTTCGATCTTGCGGTTTGAGAGTTCGGCTTCATCTTCACGCAGTTCACGTTCTTCACGGAAGAGCTTATCTTGTAGCGTTTTGAGCTGGCGGTCGAGTGTAGCGGTCTTCTTGGTGATCTCGGCGTCGCGTGCTTCGGCGGCGGCATCGGCGCAGGCTTTCATGAAATCGGCACGGCTAACATCGGGTCCGGCATAGACTTTGAGCGCTTGGTTTGCTCGCGCTGTAACAGAGGAGTTACGATAGACCCAGTCGGTGAAATCCTTTTGCAGGGCGGTCATCAACTTGGCATCGTTCAGCGGGGTATCGATCGCTCCGAAACGGGAGGAAGGTGTGGGCGATGTATCCGCGTTTTGGAGCGCATCGCCGTTGAGCAGATGTTCTTCCCATTTCACAGCGCCACGTCTATCGAGAGAAGTAATCACGGCAGCGCGGGTGATGTCGCTTTCTACGCCGAGTTTGCGGTCAAGGATGCGGACTTGTGCGGAGGCAACCAGCGCCGGGCGATAGACGATGCCTTGGATCATGGCTTCGCCGGGCATGGATTGTCCTGCCGCTTGGAAAGCTTCGGGTAAAGAATAGTTTTGCGGAAGATAGTATTCGCGAATGGTGGGAGGCAGGGATGGCTTGGTTTGGCTGGCGTCGGAATTTACGATTGATAATTTTTGATTTGAGATTGTTGATTGACGATTGGAGACTGGTGATTGGTAATTGGTAATTGGGGGTTGTGTAGCTCGAGTTGCTGCCATGAAGGAGGGTTGGGTATCTTCGAGGGGAGAGACGGGTTGGGAAACGGGAGCAGCCTCAGGCTTAGGCTGAAGCGCTATGTCTGCGTTGACCAAGCGATTGAGAGCGGGAATCTGCACACGTGTCAGAGGTCCGGCGAGGAAGTTCATTGTCCAGCGGGTTTGGAAGAGTTCGGGCGCCTTGGCATGAATGTTGTGCATCACAAAGACACGTTTGCCCAGCGATGAGATCAGTTTATCGAAGACGCTGCGTGCCACTCCACCGGATGCGCTTTCGAGACCGTCCAGCAGGCGGTTTTTATCCTGTTCGGTTTGGAGTTTGCCAATGAACCATGTGCCCGCGTTCGAAAGCGCTTTGTAATCCACATCCACCGGGTTTTGTGTGGCGAGCAAAAGCCCGAGACCAAAAGCGCGCGCCTGTTTCAACATGCGCAGCAGCGGAGCCTTCGATGATGGGTTGCGCTGCGGCGGCAGGTAACCAAAGATCTCATCCATATAAAGAAGCGCGCGCAGAGAAGAAGAACCGGTCTGAGTGCGCATCCATGTTTCGACGGCGGAGAGCAGCAGCGTCACAAAGAACATGCGCTCGGCATCGGAGAGGTGCGCGAGATAGAAGATGCTGTGACGCGGACGTCCGCCGGTGGTGTAGAGCATCGAACCGATATCCAGCGGCTGACCTTCGCGCCACGTTTCGAAGGCGGGCGAAGCGAGAATGTTGTTGAGCACCATCGCCAGTTCCATGCGGTCTTTGGCGGGGAAGAATGTATCCACAGGGAACGCGCCAAGTTTATCGAAAGAAGGTGATTGCGTTTGCAGGATCAGTTCGGTGAGCTCGACATCCTTGCCCTGACTCCAGTAATTCTCAAAGATGGTCGAGAGCAGGATATGTTCACGCGAGCGGATGGGATCAACATCATCATAGCCGACCAGCCCGAGCAGCGCTGTGACCGTGCTCGAGATGCGTTCACGCAGGACTTCGCGATTCTCTTTCCACGGGAGGGCGGGTGCCGTTAAAGTAGGAAAGGACACTCACCGATAAGCCTGCATCCGAGCCTGGGGTGTAGACCGCAAACTGCGCGGCATTCTTCAAGGCAAGGAACTCGTTCCTGACTTACCCCCCACTCCTGCAATCCGTTGCGCCAGCTCATGGCGGCATCGGTGGACACTTGTTCCAGCGATTTGCCTGCACGGCGTGCGAGGTCGGAGTCGATCCACGGTTGGAAATCTTGCGGCGCAAGATCGGGGAAGTGCAGCAGTAAGTTGGTCAGGTCGCCTTTAGGATCAATGATAATGGCAGGGATACCCTTGAGAGCAGCTTCTTCGAGTAAGTTAATGCATAGACCCGTCTTGCCGGAACCGGTCATACCGGTGACAACGGCGTGCGTGGTCAAATCGGCAGGGTCGTATTCAGTGGGAGTGTTCAGTACTTTTTGGTTGATGGGGTCGTAGGCGCGTCCGAGGTAGAAGTTGGTGTTGGTCATTCAGTCTCTCCGGAAAAGGTGCAGATGCACAAAGGTGCAAATGTACAGATGTTATTTATAGAACGAACGTGCTAATGGCTTAATGTACTCGATTTTGAGGCATTGTACAAGGAAGAGAAGACAGCTTAGCCACAGAGAACACAGAGAGCGCTGAGTCTTTTATCTATTAGGTTGCCAGAGAGCAACTCCTCGCAACGACATCTGGTTTCTACTTACTACTCTCTATTCTCTATTCCTCTTCATCATCTTCTTCATCCTCTGCGGATGCGGGATCGAGTTCCCAGCGGTGACGATCACGGTCGAGGACTTTTTTGTCGCTATCGAGTTCTTCGTCGTCGCGATAGGTCAGTCCGGCGGCTTCGCCGAGTTCGTCCACGACATCTTGATCGGGAGTGGGAGTCGTGCCGCCGACACTCTCTTCGCCTGCATCAGCACCATCTTCCCAGGCGGCATCCACATCCCCGCCGGAGAGGATGGGGCTTAGAGAGTTGTGTTCGTTGAGTTTTTCTTCGAGCTTCTGGCGACCACCCACTGCTAATCCCTGTCTTTCTCGAAAGTCATCGATAGTGTCTTCATCGTCTGTCTCATCGTCGATGCGGTCAATGATCTCATCGGCGTTCGAATCGAGAATGAACTTATCGAGGGAGTCTTCTTCTTCCATGAGGTAGTTTTCCCCTTTGCGGTTATCCGGGTCAGTAGGGATGACTTCCACAACCTTGAATGCATCTTCGGCGGCTGGTTCCACTTCGCCGGTGTAAGGGTCAATGGGTCCTTCGAGCTTGCGCTTGTCTTTCTTTCCACGTTTAGCCATTAAGATATTCTCCTGTCATAGTCTGTACCGCGTATAACGAGGAAGAGCGTCTGCTGATATTGGAGAACAAGAACACGTGGGACATGGTTAGGGATATTCCTATGCCGATTATCCTTGTAATAAAAATACCTTGTGACGAAGGGGAATTGGATTTGGTACAAGTCAGTCATTACAAAATTCTTCTCATTGTTGTAATTGCTCCAAACAAGAATGAAAATGTCATATATACATTTCTTTATCAAAATGTGAAATGTCTACTCCAGACAGAGGGAGAAAAGGACGGATACTATGTCTGGATTCATTCGTATTAAACGCAGTACATTTCGCATTGGAATAATCCTTCTGTATGCATTCTTTTTGTCTTTGATTGCATACACTTTTATTCCACAGATGCTCGTACCGAAGCCGGGAGAAAAATCTCTCCGCTGCCAAGCAGCAAACCTCTATGTAGGGCTCGCACGTGCTGCTGGCGAAAACTGCACGACCAAATGTACCAACTGGGAAGGTGCAGATTGCAGCGGATATTCGTCCTGCTTCAATAAAAATATTTCATGCACAAACGGTGTAGATCAAGATGGGCGTCCATGCCAAGGGTGCTGCTACGATTGTACGGTGGAATGTACACCAATCGATGAACCACCTTCCATCTCAGGTTCTATTGCTTGCGGGCAATGGGGTAGCAACGGTTGGTGCGTTAGCTCTGCACGTTTAAAACTGACTGCATCAGACCCACAGGGGTATGCTCTCAGTATTACCGGCAATGCCAAAGGGAGCCCTATTTCTTGTAACGGCAATTGCTCCATTGATCTACCTACCGGTTCGGGGGTTGCGAATTATGTGGTTACCGCGTCCAACTCTGGCATGTCGGCATCAGGCAGCGCAAGCTGGGACTACGACCCTGATTCCCCGAGCGTTGGATTGAACATCAGCGGCTCATCCGGAAAAAATGGCTGGTACACATCTTCGGTGGGTGTCACGCCAACGGGTTCGGACTCAATCTCCGGCTTGGCTGGAACGTTTCTTTCAGTAAATGGCGGCGCATGGCAGTCATCCGCCACCTTGGATGATGGCAAATACACAATTGATGTCACTGCCGCTGATCGTGCCGGCAATACATCAAACTCATCGGCAACAATATCTGTCGACACGAAAACGCCATCCATCAGTGTGAAGGTAAATGGCAAGCCAGGAAAAAACAACTGGTTCGATGCTGAGACAACCGTCTCCGCGTCAGCCAGTGACGCAACATCTGGAATTGCATCTTTTGAAGTCAGTGTGGATGGCGGAAGCTATCGACCTTATTCAACTGTCGAACTCTCCGGTGGACGTCATACCGTCCAGTTTCGAGCAACCGACAAGGCTGGCAATCGCACTGAAACAGCCAAGCAGAGTCTTCTTATCGATCTTAACGACCCGACAGTCACTTTAGATATATCTGATTTTTCAGATGGGATCATCGCGTATTCTGCTCACGATGGCGAAAGTGGAATGGCATACATTTATATAACTATTGAGGATAAGAATGGAAAGTTCTCAAAAATTAAATGGAGCCAGAGCGTTTCAGGCAAAAGCACCAATGGTGAGTACCGTTGGGATAAAAAGGTTTCTGATGGCACAGTTGCACCGGCTGGTGAATATACGGTATGGGTTAAAGCTGTCAACCTTGCAGGTAACGAAGATACACAAGCAACAAGCTTGATCATTAGTGGACCTGTGTCCTCCGCGGAAACAATTGCGGACAATACAGATCTCAAAGAACAATCCGACACATCAGCACTTGAGACAGATGATACAAGTAATACAGAAAGTCCTTCTGAGACGACGTATGGAGGGGATACGAATGAAGCAGCCGAAATCACGGACCAATCCTTATCACTTGAAGGAAGTGGATTTTCCACTGCTAAGAATCCATTTCCCTGGGAATTGATCCTAGGAGCTACTACTACAGTCACCGCGGCTGCTGTTGGAGCAAAAGTTTATACATCAAAATCCAAGAAATCCAAACCCCAGAGGAGTGAAGAGCAAAAACAAGCAACACGAGCGCGTCTACTTGCAGAACTTGAAGCGAAATGGGATGCAGCCGCCCGCGCTAAAAAGGCCGCGATTGAAGAAAAAAAGAATAACATGCGCGCTGTAAAAATGGAGCGAATAGAAACTAAGGAATATATTGAGCGGAGAAAAACCATCGCAGAGCGACAAAAGTCTTCACAGAAGGCAAAGAAAGATGCAGAGCTAAAAGCTGGTCTGGAGGCTTACTATAATGGAAGAAAGCTAGGGGAACAGAAGGCAGCTGAGGCAGCGCCACCAAAAGAGAAGCCATGGTGGGAAAAGGTTGGCAATCTCTTTAAAGACAACTTAACTCCCCAAAAGGTTGTACCTGCACTACTTGTAACAACACTTGCCTTACAGGGTATCTCTTGGATCAAGAATACTGTAAATCAATCTTCAGTTTTTCTAGATGCTAAGAACCATGCTGAGGTCCTTCTTGAAGAACTTCGAAGCAAGCATCCATCTACACCTGAAAATCTTTCGCTGTCCTATATAGTAAAACATCCATATAATGTATTTTCAACGGGTATAGATGTTGTAAACACATTTTCTAGCATTGGAGCATCTTATGCAGATGCAGTCTGGCAGCAAAACCCGATTGTACAATTTCAAAATAAGGTATTGGAAAAGCTAGAAAATTCCCTATGCCCCCAAATTGATAACCAGAGTTGGTCCAACCGATGTACAGCTGGTTTTTATCTGGCAAGTGGGATTAATTCCACACCTTTTGATACAACATTGGGCGTTATTAACGGTTTAATTGTCGATCCTATTTCTGGTTTTATTAAACAAGAGACATTAGTAGTCGAAACCCTTGAATTTATACCTAGTATTTTCAATGCCTTCCAAGATCAAGGCTGGCAAGGAGGTTTAGATTTCACAAAAGAATTACTGGTTCAGAGATTACAAACTATATCGAGCGATAAACAAATTCAAAGCGCACTCTTCTTTGAAAGTCTGATATTAGCTGGTATGTTCTTGGCCCCCTTAGCAGCCGGGGTTATTTTGGGAACAACAATAAATGGATTAATCAACCTAGATGTAGCAATATCGAACACTGAAGATAAAAAATCTTTAATTGAGTTTGTTACTAATCACGAAACAAGAACAATGGTAGTAAGTAGCCTTCTTGTCCTTGCCATGATGGGGTTAGGAGTAGAGCAAAAGTTTTCTGAGTTTAAAGCATTTCAAGATAGCTTGTCACCTGAAGCAAAATTAACTTTTCAGAAACTCTCGTTAACAGAGCAAACTCGTGTTGCAGATATTGCTTTAAAACAAGAAATATCTTCCAGCGCCGTAGAGTTTTATCTCCAAGAAATTAAAAAGTCCCAACTCGGCACTAGCTAAGCTATCCTTATCAGAGGCATTAAAATTTAAGTTCGTTAGTGGATATTTATGGCGAGGCAGATGTTTCATATGCTCTAATACTTTGTGATAAATATGGTATCAATCCGAATACTGCCATCACCCAACCACCAACTGAAGGGCAAACCTTAGTTGGCTGGGGATTAGGAATCGAGAACCCGGAGAGCCCAGCAAATAAACCTTTAATAAATATTAGATTGACCGAAGTAGAACTTAATAAAATCTTATCAGATAGCATTAAGAACCCAAACAGCAAAGTCGTCGTTTTAGGATATGGAAATGGCAATAAACCATATTTTGTTCTAGGTGACGAAATAAATGGTTCATATCTTTCTTTAGATACAGTTGCGTGGGAGCCATTTGAAAATGCAAGAGCAAATTTTCTTACAGACATCAATATCCCCTTCATAGAAATGGCTATTGAAAATCGAAAGGTATTTGTTTTTAATATAGAATATGATGTAATAACAAACCCAAGAAACGCTGGCCGCTTTAGTCTACCAGAATTAAAACTTCATTGAAATGGAAAAAAACAATTATGTCCAAGTACCTGCTGCAGATGGATACACTATCTTCGTCCCATCTGAACTAGTGAGCACATATGATCAAGTTGTACCGCAAAATCTATTAGGCACAGGAGAGTAATCATGAAAGATATAACCTTTAAGGAAAGAGTAAAAAAATATTTTTCTTGGCTTGAGACAGATTACAACTTCAAGCTGAGTCTCGAAAGTAACTCCGACATTCATCCAACAACAGATGGAATTGTGGAATACAAATCAAACACAACTGTTGTGGTAATTGATAGCGAAACAGGACAAGCAGCAGTTTGGTATTATCGCATTTCAGATGGTAAAAGATATGATCTTGATCCTGTTGTAATGGATGAATACTTAAACTCTGACAACGGCGAAAAGAAATTGTTGCTCTCAACAGACCCCAAAGATCACCCTGCAGCTATGTCTTTGTCTAATCGTAAGTTTTTATTGTCACAGCCCGAGTGGAAATTAGAAAAGGAGACAGTTACGGAAAAACTAAATCTTCTCCTTTCTAATTATGCTAAATGGTTAAAAGAACACTCAAATTTGTGCCTTATGGGAGACTTTTCGCGCTGGCCAGAATTCTATGAATATAAAACTCTACGAACACGTGCTGATTACCTAAGGCGTGGAAAAGATGAGCTTGGATATGCACGCGTAAAAGATAATAATGGCAACTGGATATTAATTTAAACAGTCGATTTTCAAAGATAAACTCGAGCACATAGAAAGGCTTAAAAAAGAATTTCCCAAAAAGTAATTTTGTGCTTCATAAGAGATGATAAGCGTTTGCAGTATGCACCCAGGGCCGTTCTCGGCGGCGGATACCCCATCGAAATCTATCTTTCAGTAACTACTTGACAGCATTCTAACAAGTGGAGTACCTTCCCTTTACTATTTTTGCTCCTATCATGTATAAATTTGAAAGGTGACTGTCCCATTCCTTGTTGATAAATCGAGTTTTCCGGGGTAAGATGTAGAAAAGATCTTATTGGCTAGGGGTAGCTGGTTTGGGAGCAATTATGACTGCTATTGAGAACATCTGTCCCGTGTGTAAGAGCAGTAACGAGCTGGAAGCGGTGGCGTGCTGGAACTGCGGCGCGGCGCTGGAAGATCCGTTTATGGACCCCGGCGCGCGTACGAAGACAACCGACACGCTCAACCATGCTGCGGCGATCAAGGACTGGTCAATCGATGAGTCCACCGTCCCCCACAGCGGCATCGCCGTGTATGTGGAGGGCATCTCTGCCCCGGCGTATGTGGATGTGAAAGGGGAATTTGTGATCGGTCGCCACGTGGACCATACCTCTGACCTGCAGGAAACCCTGCTCGATCTCTCGCCACTGGGCGGGTTTGGGCTGGGGGTCTCACGGCGTCATGCGGTCATCCGGCGGGCGGCACACGGCTATGAGATCGTTGACCTGGGCAGCGTGAACGGTTCGTGGCTGGAAGAGGAACGCCTGATGCCTCATAAGCCGTATGCGCTAGAGAGTGGGTGCCATTTGCGGTTGGGGAATATGCGCTTGTATGTGATTTACCGAACAACAGGTTAGTTATCCACCTTAAATCACAAGAGAGCCTGACAAAACATCAGGCTCTCTTTTTACGTCAGCCTACAGCGTTCATGTTTTATCAGTTGATCTCAACGGCACCGTGAACCAAAAGACCGTGCCCTTCCCATCCCCCTCTGATTGCACCCAGATCCTACCGCCGTGGGTTTCGATGATGCGTTTGACGAGGGTGAGCCCGATGCCGGTGCCATCGGAGCGGGGATTGAGCTTTTCGAAGAGGCTGAAGATACGGGTCTGATAGGCGGGGTCAATGCCGATGCCGTTATCTTTGACGTAGAAGGCGCATTCGCCATCTTGTTCTTTCGCGCCGATCTCGATCGCAGGGGCGGGCTGGTCGCCCATGTATTTGGCGGCGTTATCGATCAGGTTCTCGAAGACTTCGCGCAAGCGGATGCGGTCTCCGTAGAGATTGGGGAGATCAGGCATGACGGTTACCGCAATATTTTTGGAGCATAGTCGGGCGTCCACGCTATCGAGGGCATCCTGGATCAATCGCACGGAATCAACTTCCTCCGGCGGGTTGACGAGGCGTCCGATACGGGAGAGTTCGAGCAGGTCGGAGAGCAGAGCATCCATTTTATCGGTGGCGCCAGCGATGCGCTGCATATCGTTGGCAGCCCGGTCGGTGTGTTCTTCGCGCAGATCCTTGGTGAGCATCCCCAAAAAGCCTTTAATGGTCACCAGTGGGCTGCGGAGATCGTGCGAGACGGTGTAGGTGAAACGTTCAAGCTCAGCGTTGCGCCTGCCGAGCTCCCTCTATGAAATTCTCACGTTCCTGGGCGCGCCCGGCGAGTTCTACATTGAGATGGGCATTCTCAATGGCAAGCCCGGCATAGCCTGCGAACAAGCGTAATGCCTCCAATTGTTCCTCTGGTATGACTCGCCCTGACAGCAATTGATCCACGCAGATGATCGCCAAGGGTTTATTGCCTGCCCATACGGCAACGGCGGCGTACTCTTTGACGCCTTGCATGGGATGCCCGGGTCTTTGATCCAGGCTGCGTTCGCCGGCATAATCATGTGTGAAGTAGTAACCATCTGGCTGGCTGATCACGCTGCGAAAGAACGAATTATCTGCATGGATGTCGAAGCTCTTATCCCACTCTTCCGAGATCTCCCCAGAACGATCTGTGCCGAAACTGCCCTGCATGGTGTTCTTTGCCGGGTCATATAGAAAGATGGCAGCCCGATCAAAATCAAGACCGTTGCGCACACGATCCCATACTCGATATAGAGCAGTACGAAGATCAGAGGTTTGCTCGGTAACAGTCTTTCCGATATGGATGACCTTCGCCATCATGACTCTGCGCTTGAGCTCCCGCTCTTTGGCGAGCAGACGTTCCTGATTTTCAAGTCTGACGTTCTTCAGACTATTCATTAAATTATTGATGAGCAGGTTAACCGTAAATGCCTGAACAAGGAGAATGGACGAAAGCAGCACAAAATCTGTGAAATCAGTAAGCTCGCTGAATGGGGTGACTACCAATCCACGAATTTCGGCATATACCACTGCTCCCACAGAGATCAGGGTAAGGATCACCAGGCTCCAATAAAAGCGCTGATTCAAGATCAAACCACCGATCACCAGGGTTACCGAATACAGAATGACAATGGTATCGTGAATGCCATTGCCTGCCAGAGTTGCATAGGTTACCAGGCTAACAAGAGACAGGAGAAACATAAATGTGGCGGTGTTGATAAACCCCAATTTGTTGAGCACATACACCACCATCACAGAGAGCAGGAACGGGGCGCTGATCCTATAGGTACCGGGAGCCTGACTGATCAAGGCAGACACAGTGAGCAAGAAAGATCCCGCCATGCTCCCAAGCAGGATGTAATGCAGCCAACGTGCAACTCGATCCTGTTCTTCATCAGGCTTGGAAGGTGGCGAGAGGAGGGAAGTGATGTTCCTGATCATGGCAGCATGCAAAAGGACTAGGTGAATTCTATCACCCGTCTCCCATTCATGTCGCATTTTTATTTACGGACTTGCATCAAGGGATCGAATGATCTGCGGCAATAAGAAACAGAGTCCTATTCCATATAGAAACGCAGGCATTCCAAAGTGGTCCACTCAGTGGTTTCATTCTCATACTCCACCTCTACCTTGTCGCCATCAACATTGAGAATGGTTACATCATAGTACAAATCATCCTGAGCAGACTTGCATTCCACTTCCTGATCGACCTCAGCGGAGTATTCATCCAAATACTCTGCTGTCGTCCATTCTTCTTCGCCGGTATCAAAACGGACGTAGATATTATCATCCTCATCTATCGAGATGATCGTAGCAGGATAAAAATATTCATCTTCATCCCAGTAGGCAAAAACGCGGTCACCTTCGTTCCAGTATTCCATACTATTTCCTTCCATAAGAAAAGAGGAGCCGCACGACTGATATCGCACGGCTCCTCTTCCTAACTGTATCAACTATTTCTTCGGTCCGAACTTCTTCATCAAAATATCCTGCAAAGTCGGCTGACCGATCTCCTGCAGTTCATAGCGCACGCGCTGGTAGGGCTTGTTGATCTTGATGACGCGGGTCAGATCGATCGGGGTTCCGACCACGACCATATCCACATCGGCGCGGTTGATGGTCTCTTCGAGATCTTTCATCTGCGCATCGCCATATCCCATCGCCGGGAGGATGGTTCCCGTTTTCGGGTACTTGGCATACGTCGCCGCAATAGACTTCACTGCGAACGGACGCGGGTCAACGATCTCTTTGGCGCCGAAGCGGCGAGCGGCTACATAACCGGCGCCGTACGCCATCTCACCGTGCGTGAGGGTCGGACCATCTTCCACGACCAGCACGCGTTTGCCGCGGATCGCTTCGGGATCATCCACGAACAGCGGAGAAGCGCCTTCGATCTGGATGGCTTTCGGGTTCAATTGGCGCAGGGACTCGCGTACCTTGATGACAGCTTCAGGATCGGCAGTGTCCACTTTGTTGATGATGAACACATCCGCCAAACGGACGTTGGTCTCACCGGGGTGATAGTGGAATTCATGACCGGGGCGATGCGGGTCAGCCACCACGATCTGCAGGTCAGGGACATAGAACGGGAAGTCGTTGTTACCGCCGTCCCACAGCACGATGTCCACTTCCTTTTCAGCGGCGCGCAGGATCTTCTCGTAATCCACACCGGCATAGACGATCACGCCGTTATCGATGTGAGGCTCGTACTCTTCGCGCTCTTCGATGGTGGTCTGATGCTCATCAAGGTCATCGTAATCGGCGAAGCGCTGGACTTCCTGCGCAACCAGATTGCCATAGGGCATCGGGTGACGGATCGCCGCGACTTTATAACCCATCTCTCTCAGGATGAGGGACACGCGCCTCGTGGTCTGGCTCTTGCCTGATCCCGTACGAACAGCGCATACCGAAACGACAGGCTTGGTCGATTTGACCTGCGTGTACTTCGTGCCCATCAAGCGGAAGTCCGCACCGGCGGCGTTGACAATGCTTGCCTTGTGCATCACCACTTCATGCGGAACGTCGGAGTAGGCAAAGACGACCTGTTCCACGCCGTGCTGCTTGATGAGATCGACCAGTTCCTCTTCTGCCCGGATGGGGATTCCGCTCGGGTACAGGTCACCAGCCAACTCCTTGGGATAGACGCGTCCCTCGATATCCGGGATCTGGGTAGCGGTGAATGCCACAACTTCGTAATCCTTGTTTCCACGGAAGAACGTGTTGAAGTTGTGGAAGTCGCGCCCTGCCGCGCCCATGATGAGAGTTTTGATAGCCATAGGTTTTTCTCCTACATTAAAAGTCATGCTGAGGACAGTGTCCAAAGAGACCCGGCTTTGGTTTTGAGTCTCTTTGTTTTTACCCAGATGACGTTTTACACAATTTTTTCATGTCACTCTGAGTGAGCGTTCGTTGCGACCGAAGAGTCTCTGATAATGCAGTAGAGATTCTCACCTTCACTTGCATGCGGTGCAAGTGTCGCTTCGCTCAGAATGACATTGATGATTTTAAAGAAAAAAGGCTAAACGTAAAGATAACGTTTAGCCTGTCTGTTACATGACCTCTGGCGCTTGGATATCCAGCAAGCGGAGAGCATTGGCGATGACCTGCTTCGCCGCCGCCACCAATCGCAGACGAGCATTCTTGATGTTCTCATCCTCGCTCTGCAGGACTGGCACCGCATGGTAGAACGAATGGAAAGAATTCGCCAGATCGTAGGCATACGCCGCCATCACCAGCGGACGGTATTCATTCGCCGCCTGCTGCACGGCATCAGGGAAGTGCGAGATGTGTTCGATGAGTTCGATCTCGTGTTTGGTGAGTTCATAGTTGAAGGTTGCAGGTTGAAGGCTGGAAAGTTGGACAGTCGCCTTCTTCAAGATGCTGTTGGCACGGACGTGCGCATTCTGAATGTAGGGACCGGTGCGTCCATCGAAAGATAAAGCTTCATCCATGTTGAAGACAATATCCTTGTTATTGTCCACCGAAAGGATGGAATAAATCAAAGCTCCAATACCAATCTGTTTGGCGATCTTTTCCCGTTCATTCATAGGGACATTCCCGCTTTTTTCAGTTTCTACTGCCAGCACGCGTTTCACCGCCTCATCAATCACATCCTTAAGCAGAACAACACGTCCACGCCTTGCTGACATAGCTCCCTCAGGTAATGTGACGTATCCATACGATAAATGGTAACACTTCGCTGCCTGTGGAAAACCCCACAATTCCAAAATCTTAAATACCTGCTGGAAATGCAAACTCTGGCGGAAGTCCACCACGTAAATCGAACGATCGACTTGATACTTTTCGAACTTCTCCTTCGCCAGCGCCAGGTCTTTTGTCGAATATAAGGATGTGCCATCGCTGCGCAAGATGACCATAGTGCGATATTTCTCCTTGGTCAAGCCCAGCTTCTCATCGATCTTCACAATAACGGGACCTTGCGGACGCTCGTCTGTGGCAATATCTTTCTGGATCAATTCATCCACAATAGCTTTCGATGGCTCATCGACTTCTGATTCATAGAACCAGACATCCATGTGTACATCAAGCATTTGCAGGACATCCCGGAATTCTTCGAGACTCCATTCACGCGTCACATGCCATAACTCGCGCACATAGGGATCATGTGCATCCCATTTGCGGTACATCTCACGGCGCTCTGAATCATAAGCTTCTCGTTGCGCTTTTTGTTCAGGAGTTTCGTTCTCTTTTGGTTCGAGCAGGCTAGTGGCTTCGGCATAAATTTTCAACAGCCACTGCCCGCGCTCGTGAACGCCTTCTGGTTCCTGCCCTTTATAGAACTTGTCATATGCCCACAAAATGGTTATAACGCCCAGACCAATATCGCCAGGATAGGTAGCGCGGATCGTGTCAAAGCCGGCAAACTGCACAATACGGGCCAGTGATTCGCCCAAGATCGTTGTGCGAGTATGCCCGATATGGATGGAATGATGTGTATTCGGCTGGGAATACTCGACCATGATGCGTTCCCCTTTAGCGGCACCACGCCCAAAGTCCGCTTGGGAGACGAGCACATCCTCCACCACACGATATGCATAATCGGATGTCTCGAAGTAAACGTTGAGATAGCCTTTCACCGCTTCCGCATGACTGATACCCTCGACGCTTCCCACTTCCGCCTTGACCTGTTCGGCGATCTCTTGAGCGCGCTGCGGCACCGGGAGCTTTTTCCCTTTCCCGGTACGCGCTTCATCGGCAGCAGTTTGGAAAAAGGACGTTGCCATGCCCCATTCCCCCGAGAAGGGAATGGCGGTCCACTTCAGCGCGGCGAGCGTGATGTCATTTGCCGCGGCGTAGGCTTTGATCTTATCTTCGATAGTTTGTTGGATGTCGTTGAACATAATTTTTCAGGATTATATCATCGGGGTTTCTGTACCGCGACGTTTATATCGTCTTCAGATAGAAGAGCGAGATAAATCTCGCTGTACTTAAAGCGAAGCGGGAGTCTTTCGACTCCCGCAATGTTCGCGTTGGATACTGCTAGAACTACTTGGACTTCTTCTTGGGGGCTTCCGCTTCGGCAGGCTTGAATGAAGCGAGTTTCTTCATCAGGCGTCCTTTGCGGCGGGCGGCGTTGTTCTTATGGATCACGCCTTTTTCAGCAGCCTTATCGAGGGCGCTGATCGCCTTCAAGACGGCTTCCTTCGTCTCGGGAGCGCCTTCTTCGAAAGCGGCGCGAGCCTGATTGACGGCAGTACGAGCAGAACCGCGAACATTGCGATTGTTCAGACGGCGCTTCTCATTCTGACGGTTACGTTTGATTTGTGACTTAATGTTAGCCAAGGTTTTTCTCCAGATAATTTCTTGCCATTACGACAGCGGACGCTATTTTACATGAGGGACTATGATTTGTCCAGCAAATTAGCCATTAAATCAGCCACAGAGCACACAGAGACCTTTGAGTTTTTTCCACCAGCACCAACCGCAGGTGCGGTGTCAGAATCTCTGTGATCTCTGTGGCTAAGGATGTTTACGGTTTTGCAGAAACAACCACGAAATAGCCACCCAGTAGACTCTTGTCCGAAGAGACATAGGCGACACCGAAAACGGTGGTGTTCGGGTTGAGCAGGTCGGCTTTGCTGGCGGGGTCACTGTTCCACCAGTTGAACGCGGACTGGGCGTTACCGCCGTAGACCGGGCTCAAGGCGTAGAGATCTTCCACCACGAGGGAAGCGGTGAAACTACTCGCCTGGACACGACTCTGTGGCGTGGAACCGTTCGAGCCTGTATGACTCAGGGTGTTCGAGCACAACAGGTCAACGGCATGGTCTTTGGCAACCTGAGCCAACTGCGGATTGGCGCTTAAGGCAGCCAAGCCGTTGCTTTGGCGGGCGGTATTGATCAGGTTCTGCAATTCGGTCACAAATGCTGCATTTTCCTGGTAATCACACTTTGCAGTAGTAGAAGGAGCCGCCGGGGTAGTATTGCCTCCCGCAGGAGCAAGGGTTGCCGTAGCGGCAGCTTGTCCGGGTATTGGTGAGGATGTAGAAGTGGGAGGCAGCGTCGGAGTCGCTGTCACAAGGTTAACCGGGATCTTTAGGGTGTCTCCCACTTGAAGGGCGTTCGCATCGGTGATGTTGTTGACAGCGACAATATTATCAACAATGCTGTTGAATTTTACAGCAATACCTGCGAGTGTATCACCCGGTAGAATTTGATAATCGATCCTTGTACCGCTGGTAAGGTTGCTAAAGGGCGTCGCTGTAGGAAGGATTGCCCCAGGTTCAGGAATTCTTGATTGGCTGCCCTGCAAAATAAGCGCCACCATTCTTCTGCATGATGTCAGGGTTTCTATCAAGAAGTAGGAGAACCCCGTCTGGTCCAAGGTCAAACTTTTCAGCGATAGCTTGCAGCGTATCACCTTCCTGAATGATGTAATCCACCGGACCGGAACGAGTTGGCGTAAGGGTAATGGTCGCCGTTTCTGTAATGGTCGCCGTCATGGTTGGTGTGGTGGTATTCGTAGGGGTGAATGTCAACGTTGGGGTGGGTGTTTCAGTCGGGAATAATGCACCAGCGGGACTCTTTCCTGAGCTAAAGTACCAGATCAGGATGACGATCACGCCGATCACCACCAACGCAATCGCCCCGTACACCAGCATTGGTCCACGCTGCTGGCGCCGCTTGCGATAGGAATTGATGACATTCGAAGTATTAGTTGGAGTTCGATTCAACATGTTTGATTATTTTCCTTTTCAAATGCAGAGGGAACGCAAAGAACAGGGACCCTCCCGCAGTGAAAATAATTCTACCTGAAAAAAGGAAAAAGCGTTTAATGGAAACACGTATACACGAAAACAGGTAAACACAGTGTTCCGTGTCTACCTGTATCCCTGTTTACCAGTTACTTATTCGCGTTCACATGCGCTTTCAGATATTTCCCCGTGTATGAGTTCTTGACCTTCATCACCTGTTCCGGCGTGCCTTCAGCGATCAGTTCACCGCCGCGGTCGCCACCCTCGGGTCCCAGGTCGATCAGCCAGTCAGCAACTTTGATGATATCGAGGTTGTGTTCGATGATGAGCACCGAGTTACCCGCATCAACTAATCGTTGCAAGACTTCGATCAACTTATGTACATCCGCAGCATGCAAACCGACGGACGGCTCATCTAAAACATAGAGAGTGCGTCCCGTGGCTCGGCGGGAAAGTTCTTTCGAGAGCTTCACACGCTGCGCTTCACCGCCAGAGAGTGTCGTTGCCGGTTGACCTACACGCACATAGCCTAATCCCACTTCCTGCAACAGCTTCAACTTGCTGAGCATGGATGGATAGTTCTTGAACTCTTCCAGCGCATGGTCAACGGTCATGTCGAGCACATCGGCGATGGAATACTTGTCGCGGAACATCACCTGCAGGGTCTCGCGGTTGAAACGTTTGCCATGGCAGACATCGCATGGCACGTACACATCTGGCAGGAACTGCATTTCGATGCGCAATTCGCCCTGTCCCTGACAGGCTTCACAGCGTCCGCCGTGCACATTAAACGAGAAGCGTCCGGGCTTATATCCGCGCACTTTGCTTTCGGGTAGTTCGGCGAACAGTTTCCGGATCTCATCGAACAGCCCCGTGTACGTTCCAGGGTTCGAGCGCGGCGTGCGCCCGATCGGCGACTGGTCAATGTTGATGATCTTATCGAGGAAGTCAATTCCTTCGATCTTTTTGTGTTCGCCCCATTGCGTATGAGCACCCATCAACTTTGCTGCCAGCGCGTTGTATAGGATATCGCTCATCAAGGTGGACTTGCCCGAACCGGACACGCCGGTGATGCAGACCAACTTGCCCAGCGGGATGCTGACATCGATATTTTTCAGATTATTGGCAGTCGCTCCCACGATCTTGAGAATTTTCCCGTTCCCTTCACGCCTCTCTTTCGGGACTTCGACCTGCTTCCGCCCCGAGAGATATGCCCCAGTCAACGACTTTGGGTGCGCCAGAATCTGCTTTGGAGTCCCTTCAGCGATGAGCTGTCCACCATGCTCGCCAGCGGCTGGACCGAGATCGATGATCCAGTCCGCTTCACGGATGGTTTCATCGTCATGTTCCACGACCAGAACGGTATTGCCCAGATCGCGCAACCCTTTGAGCGTCTCCAGTAGACGCGTGTTATCGCGCGGATGCAGCCCAATAGACGGTTCATCCAAAACATACAACACACCTACCAGCCGTGAACCAACCTGTGTCGCCAAACGGATGCGCTGCGCCTCTCCACCGGAGAGCGTCACAGCAGAGCGGTTGAGAGTTAGATAATCGAGACCTACATTTACAAGGAATGTCAGGCGTTCATGAATTTCTTTGATGACACGCTCCGCAATTGCCTTCTGCTTGGAGGTAAGCGGAGAGTTCTTATTACCCAGTTTCTTGACCCAATCCAGCGTTTGCAGCACGGGCCAGGAGTTAGCTTCCACAATATTGATATCGTCCACAGTCACGGCTAAGGCGGCGGGGTTGAGACGCTTCCCTTTGCACGTCGGGCAGGGACGGTCGGTCATGAACTCGCTGATCTTCTCGCGGATCCACTCGGAGTTGGTCTCCTTATAGCGCCGCTCCAAGTTGGTAATGATCCCTTCAAATGGACGGCTCATCCTGAACTCGTTGCCGTTCGCGTTACGATAGGTCATGGGAACGGCTTTCTCGCCCGTGCCATACAGAATGACGTTCATCTGTTCCTTGGTCAATTCGCCAACCGGCTTATCCAGGTCGATCTTGTAATAGTGCGCAGCAGCTTCGAGCGCCTGCCAGTAGTAGCCGCCTTCTTCCTTTGGTCCGCTCCACTCCATGCTGGCGATCGCTCCATCGTTCAGGGAGCGGTCTGGGTCCGGGATGATGCGCTCCGGGTCAATTTCCAGTTTGGAGCCGAGCCCCTGACAATCCGGGCAGGCACCCTGGGGAGTGTTGAAGGAGAAGGTACGCGGTTCCACTTCATTGATACTGACGCCGTGTTCGGGGCAAGCCAGATGTTCGGAGAAATGGATATCCTCATTTTTATCCACGAGGTTGACGGAGACATAGCCCTCGCCGAATTTGAGCGCCGTTTCGACCGAGTCGGTCAGGCGGGTACGGGCAGCTTTCTTATCTTCCTTGTTACCATCCTGAGAAATGACGAGACGGTCTACCACCGCTTCGATGGTGTGCTGTTTATAGCGGTCGAGTTCGATCTCTTCATCCAGCGTAGAGACGGTTCCATCGACGCGGGCGCGGGTGAAACCAGCCTTGCGGATCTCTTCGAAGACTGCCTGATACGTCCCTTTGCGGGCGCGGACCAGCGGCGAAAGGATGAGGATGCGCGAGCCATCTGGCAGGTCTTCGATCTTGTTCACGATCTCTTCGGCAGACTGCTTGACCACTTCCCTGCCACAGATCGGGCAGTGCGGGATGCCTGCGCGCGCAAAAAGCAAACGCATGTAGTCATAGATCTCGGTAACGGTACCCACCGTCGAGCGCGGATTGTGACTCGTGGACTTCTGGTCAATGGAAACAGCCGGAGAAAGCCCGTCGATATAGTCCACATCGGGCTTATCCATCTGCCCGATGAATTGGCGAGCATACGCGGATAATGACTCAACGTACCTGCGCTGACCCTCTGCGAAGATGGTATCAAATGCCAGCGAGGACTTCCCCGAACCCGAAAGCCCCGTGATGACAACAAACTTGTCACGGGGGATCTCGACGGTAATGTTCTTCAAATTATGAACGCGTGCACCGACGACACGGATGATATTGGATGACATACGACTCCTCATGGGAGATTGGATTATAGCACATTTGTTTCAAGAATGATTTTTCGATGGGATATGTGCAGAAACAGCAAACTTTAATTATACCAACCGTGTCAAGGAGTTGATCATGTCATTGCGAGACCCGATAGGGTCGAAGCAATCTCCGTTAAACGGAGATATTTTCTCAATTAGAGTGCTGCCGTTTAACGGGAGATGCTTCGTCATCGCTCCGCTCCTCCTGGCAATGACATCTTCAGCCCTTGCAATGAAATCAAAACGTACCATGTTATACTCCCTGAAACTTCTAAAACCCATCGGGGTTATTAACTGTAACCCTGACGGTAGGATTGCTGAGTGCCAGAGATCGAATTCAACGAAGATGAAGTTCTGACACGCGCTTCGCAGGGCGACCGGGATGCTTTTGGTCTGCTTTACGAACGGTACATCGACCGCATCTTCAACTACGTTTATTACCGAACAGGGAACCTCCATGACGCGGAGGATCTCACCGCTCGCGTCTTCCAGCGGGCGATGAACCACATTAAAAATTACACAGACCGCGGCGTTCCCTTCTCTGCCTGGTTGTATCGCATTGCTCATAACCTGGTCGCCAATTGGCACCGTGACCGCAGCCGCAGGCAGGAAATTCCCATCAACGACGTGCCGGTTCTTCCGTCCAAGGGCGACCACCCGGAGCGGAATCTGGTGCGTTCGCAGGAGGAAGATGCGCTTCTCAAGCTCATCCGGCGCCTGCCCGGCGAACGACAGAATTTGCTCATCCTGAAGTTCGTCGAGAATATGTCGAATGCGGAGATCGGGGAAATTATGGGGCGCAGTGAAGGTGCCGTGAAAAGCCTGTACCACCGCACACTGCTGGCGCTACGCGACCAGCTGGGAGATCAACAGATCAACCTCGACGGAGAATGAGCATGTTGCGAATTGTAACAGACGGCGCTGCAGATATCCTTCCAACATGGAGCAAAGAATACGGTATTGACGTCATCCCCGTCAACATTTTATTCGGTGACAAATCGTATCTTCAATACATCGATCTGGATAACGAGGGCTTTTACAAACTGGTGGATGAAAACAAACGCATCCCCAAAACATCCCAACCTTCTCCTCATCAGTTCGCAGAGTTCTACCGCAAGATAGCACAAAAAGGCGACACGATCCTTTCCATTCACATCACGGCAAAGCTCTCCGGCACGTACGCATCTGCCGTTGCCGCTGCAGAGGAAGTGAAGGATGAATTCAAGGTCATCCCCATTGACTCGGCGGTCGGTTCACTGGGTATCGGCTTGATGTGCCGCGAAGCCCGCAAACTGGAGCGGATTGGCAAAAGCGTGGATGAAATTGTGGAGTACCTTGAAAATATCAAAAGCAAGATCCGCGTCATCCTGACGCTGGATACGCTGGAATATGCAAAAATGTCCGGGCGTGTAAAGACGCTGCAAGCCGCACTGGCATCAGTGTTGAATGTCAAACCCATCGCTGTGCTACGAAACGGTGACTTGAACATGGCAGAACGCGTCCGTACTCGCAAGGCATCGCTGGACCGTGTGATCGAAATGGCAAAAGAAGAATACGGCAACCAACCGGTCTATCTGGCAGTGGTCCATGCCCGAGATCCGAGATCGGGTGAAGCCTTGCTCGAAGACGCACAGAAGCACTTCAATTGCAAGGAAACGATGTGTGGCGATCTTTCCATCTCTATCGCCGCAAATTTGGGACCGGGAACGGTCGGTTTGATCTTGTATCCTATTGAATAGAAAAGAAATGTGAGTACGAATGGTCAGAAGCAAGATAACAAATTCAGACGAATTAAATGAACTTGAAGCGCATCTCGCCGGGACATTGCGACCGGTTCGACCTCCAAAGGAGGTTGTCAATCGCCTGCGGGAACGTATCCGCTTCCCACAGCCTCATGAAATTGCGTATCGCCTCCGCACAGAATGGACGAGGATGTGGCTGGTATTTGGCGGGGTGATGTCCGGTTTCCTCGTGCTGATCACGATCGCGCGTGCGTTCTTCTATTTCTTCGGGCGCAGACACGGGTAACAGTTTGTAAAATGACAGCCCCTGAAGTGAAAACTTCAGGGGCTGTTTTATTTCAACAACTCGTCGCAGAGTACTCTCGCCTCTGCTACCAGATCTGCGTCAACAGGAAGTTTGAACTCTTCGGTGACGCGCAAGGTCAAATGGTCAACGATCAACTTCAGGTCCTGAGAAAGAAGCGGATCGTCTTTGAGCAGATTTCAACAGATCGACGGCGCTGGGGCTTTTGGGACGTATCCCTTTTCGGTTGAGATATTCCCGGATCGCGATCCCAGCCGCACGCCGGGCACAGACGCGCGCCTGTCCTTCATTTCCCTTTGAACGCGCCTGATCTGCTTTCTCGAATTCTTTTTGTATCTGTTCCTGCAAATCAACCATGGAAATCAATCCACAAAACGATATTTGAGCAGCGCCCAAACCGCTTCAAAAGCATCTTTGAGTTTGATCTTCTTCCCCTCCGTGTAATCGCGCGGGTTGAAAGAGATCGCCACTTCGAAGATACGAAAATGCCGCTTGAGTACCTTGGCAGTGAATTCGGGTTCAAAGTTAAAGCGCTTGGCTTTGATGTTCATGCCTTCAATGACCTTGCGGCGGAAGACCTTGTAGCCGGTTTCCATGTCGGTCAGGATGGTGTTATATAAAATATTGGTCATCAACGTCAGCAGTTGATTGGCAACCTGATGCCAGAACATGGTGACACGGTGAGCGCCGCCTAAAAAGCGTGAGCCATACACCACATCGGCGAGTCCCTCTTCAATGGGCTTGAGCAGCAGCGGATAATCGCGCGGGTCATACTCCAGATCGGCATCCTGGATCAGCAGCACATCACCCGCAGCCGCTTTCATGCCCGTCACCACTGCCGCACCCTTGCCTTGATTTTTTTCATGCAGGATCACGCGTATTTTTTCTTTTCCATCCATGGTTTTCAAGATGTCGCGTGTTCCATCTTTTGAGCCATCATCCACGATGATGATCTCGGTAGCAAGATTCGTAGCTTGGACACGTCTGATGATCTCGTGGATATTTTTTACTTCGTTGTACACTGGTATGATGACAGATAGGTTCATAGTGGGCAGATTATAACGGACTCCAACACATCCCGTTGTTACCCATTTCCAACATAAATGCAATCAATACCAAGGCAGGGAATATGGTAACTCGCAGTATAATTCAAAAGCCATGTTGACCTTAATATCATTGATTCCCCATCACTGGGAGGTGTTATGACCAATCCACTTGGAAGACCCGCCCCCGGGACAGGGGCATTTTCCCCGCCACCCATCAATACCGTGGAAGATACCGGGCTTTCTGCACTTTGGTTGCAGGATCTGGCGTTGAAAATCCTCTATTCTCAAGGCTATATGAGCGGTTTCAAGATCGCAGAGTTGATCGCTCTCCCCTTTGCAGGCATTACCGACGGTATCCTCGAAGCCCTCAAGCGCGAAAAGATGATCGAAGTGAAGTCATCGCAAGGTGGACTGGGTGAAGGGGCATACACCTACGGCATCACAGGCGCCGGTATCACTCGCGCACGTGAAGCCCTGGAACGCAGTCAATATGCGGGTCCGGCGCCCGTGCCGTTCGAAGTTTATAACGAAGCAATTCGCAGGCAAAGAGCTGGGCGCCTGACCGTTACTTCGCGCACAATGCGGCAGCTCCTTTCACAATTGGTGCTCTCCGAATCCACATTCCAACGCTTGGGACCGGCATTGAATTCCGGTACATCCATTTTCATGTACGGACCTCCCGGTAATGGCAAGACCAGCGTAGCACGTGCCTTTGGCAACCTGGTGTTGAGCCAGGCAATGTATATTCCCTACGCTTTGTATCTCGATGGACAGGTCATCAAGGTTTACGATCAGGTCAGTCACAGGATCGCCCCGGATAATGAAGGACCAGCCGGTTCAGGCGGTACGGGCAACCTGCGCACCAGTCAAAGGCGCGATCCGCGTTGGATCAAGGTGCGGCGTCCATTCATCGTAGTGGGCGGTGAGTTGACCCTTGAAGGTCTCGACCTCGTTTACGATGAAGTACATAAATTCTATGAAGCGCCATTCCAGGTGAAAGCCAACGGCGGCATTCTGTTGATCGACGACTTTGGACGACAGCAAGTGCGCCCACGTGACCTGCTCAACCGCTGGATCGTTCCTCTGGAAAATCGCGTGGACTTCCTCACGCTTCACAACGGACGTAAGGTGGAGGTCCCATTTGATGTGTTGATCGTGTTCTCGACCAATCTCCCGCCAAAAGACCTCGTGGACGAAGCCTTCCTGCGCCGTCTGCGCCACAAGATCGAGATCGGCGATCCATCCTACGAAGAGTATCGCGAGATATTTAAGCGCGTAGCTCACGACAAAAAAGTGGAATACTCTGATCAGGGTCTGGCATATTTACTGCAGGAATGGTATATCAAACGTAACCGCAAACTGCGCGCTTCGCATCCGCGTGACCTATGCGATCAGATCATTGATATTTCCAGCTATTTGTCCGTCCCGCCGACCATGTCTCGTGAGATGATCGACCGCGCGGCATTGGCGTATTTCGTAGATATTTAACTCTCACCCAGACTACAGCTACGGAGTACGCATTCCAAGAGTGTAATGCGTACTCCTTTCATTGTTTATCATGCTTGAAACCTACCCTCACCCATTCATCTTCGCCCATCGCGGAGCCTCCGCTCACGCGCCCGAGAACACACTCTCGGCATTTCAACTCGCATTAACACAGAACGCAGATGGTATTGAGCTCGATGTCAAGCTTTCCTCCGACGGACATGTGGTCGTGATCCATGATCCCACGCTAGATCGAACAACCGGCACCAAGGGGCGCGTGAAAGACACGACTTTGGCAGACCTGCGTTCCCTAGATGCGGGCAGTTTTTTCTCAGAGGCATTCAAAGGCGAAAAGATCCCCACACTTGAAGAGGTGTTCGAGACCATGGGCAAGCGTCTTTTCATCAACGTGGAATTGACCAACTACACCACGCCGCGCGATCAGCTCGTGGAAACGGTCTGCATGTTAGTGAAGAAATTCAACCTGCAAAAGCATGTCATGTTTTCCTCGTTCTTTGCCGCCAATCTATCGAAGGCGGGCAGTTATCTGCCTGAGGTACCGCGTGGATTGTTGGCATTGAACGGCATTGCCGGAGCATGGGCACGCTCATTTGGTTATTACTTTGGAAAATACCAGGCATTACATCCCTATCTCAGCGACGTGACTCCCGAACAGGTGGGACGCGTCCATCGTCTGAAAGGACGCATCCATGTCTGGACGGTGAACAAGGCGGATGATATGCGTCAGTTATTCCGCTGGGGTGTGGATGCGATCTTTACAGATGATCCACACCTGGCGGTGCAGGTCCGCGGGGAAATGAAATGAGGCTGGTGTTCGGCTTATTAAACGGTAAACAGTTTTCAGCTTGGAAACGAGGCGGTCAGTCGTAATGTCCATGCGGCGCTTCTTCCATTGGTTCACTCTGCTGGCATTGCTGGCATCCTTTTTGAGTCCCGTTTCTGCAACGGTGTATGCTCAAACGTCCACGCCTGCTTCGAAAGCAGAAGCCTTGCTGTCTACGATGACGCCCGAAGAACGTGTGGGGCAATTGTTCCTGGTTACCTTTACAGGCACTGATACGGCACCCGAATCACAAGTGTATGATCTGATCGCCAGGCATCACGTGGGCGGTGTGGTGTTGCAAGCGAGCAACGATAACTTCCTCGCTGCTCCTGATTCTGTGACCAGCGCGCACCAACTGATCAACGCCTTACAGACCATAGAATGGGACACTTCCACTGACAATCAATCACAAACGGCAGCTACCTATGTGCCTTTGTTCATTGGCGTTTCACAGGAAGGCGATGGCATTCCCCACGATCAGATCCTCAGCGGCATGACCCCTTTACCCAATGAGATGGCGATCGGTGCCACCTGGAAAACAGACCTGGCACGACAGGTCGGCAATGTCCTTGGAAGTGAATTAAGCGCCATGGGTTTCAACTTGTTCCTGGGTCCATCACTCGATGTGTTGGAGTCACCCAACCCCACGGTGTTGAGCGATCTGGGAACGCGTGTTTTTGGCGGCGATCCGTTTTGGGTCGGGCAGATGGGCAAGGAATATATCGCCGGTCTGCATCAAGGCAGCAATGACCGCATGGTGGTGGTTGCCAAACACTTCCCTGGGCGTGGCAGTTCAGACCGTTCGCCTGAAGAAGAAGTTGCCACCGTCCGCAAGTCGCTTGAGCAGTTGAAACAAATTGAACTGTATCCGTTCACAACTGTAACCACCGCCACCGAACCGGGCAGCCAGGCAGATGGCTTGCTGGTATCGCACATCCGCTATACAGGTTTTCAAGGCAACATCCGTGCCACGACCCGCCCGGTCAGCTTTGACCCGGAAGCATTGTCGATCATCTTGCAGTTGCCAGAGCTAGCCACATGGCACGCCAATGGCGGCTTGATGGTCAGTGATGCGCTGGGAAGCAAGGCAGTACGTGATTTTTATGCACAGGGCGGAGTCAATTATTCGCCGCGCACCGTTTCAAGAGATGCTCTTTTGGCAGGGAATGATCTGCTGTATCTTGGAAATGTTACTTCCAATGATTTGAATGAAAACTCATATACATCCACGCTAAAAGTTTTGGAATTCTTTTCGCAGCAGTATAGCAATGACAGTTCCTTTGCGCAGCTTGTTGATGATGCAGTGCTGAAGATCCTCGCGCAAAAATTCCGCATGTACGACAATTTCGCACTCGCCAATGTATTGACACCGGAGAGTCGACTCTTAAACGTGGGTACATCTCAGCAAGTGTCAGTGGATGTTGCCCGCAACGCTGCCACGTTGATCAATCCCGATCCGCTGGAATTAAGTACACTGCTGCCGGCTCCGCCCGATCAAAGTGATTGGATCGTATACCTGACCGACTCATCCACTTATAAACAGTGTAGTACCTGTTTATCGCAGGATTTCTTTGCAACCAATTCACTCGAACAAACCACGCTAAGTTTATATGGTCCAGCTGGTAGTGGACAAGTAGCTGGTAACCGATTGCGATCCTTTCCATTTGCAGAGATCCAATTGATGTTAAATGGTGAAAGCAAGACCACCATTGAAGATGATCTGGGACGTGCCACCTGGGTGGTCATTTCTCTGACCGATGTCAGCAGCGGACAAATAGGATTGATCCGCCGCCTCTTCACTGAACGCCCGAACCTGCTTCGGAACAAGAATGTGATCCTGTTCTCCTTCACGGCTCCGTATTATCTCGATGCGACAGATATTTCCAAGCTGACGGCATATTACACCCTCTATAGTAAACAACCCGCCTTTGTGGATGCAGCAGTGCGTTTGCTCTTCCGCCCTTCGGCTTTACAAGGTGCTTCGCCTGTCTCTGTTACAGGGGTTGGATATAACCTGATCGATCGAACCTCTCCCAATCCAACACAGGTGATCCCGCTGGCATTAGACAGTTCTCCCATCATCGTGGAAACGGTAACTCCTGCCGCTGGAGAAGTCACCCAGACACCTGCCCCTACAGAAGTGCCTTTGTTCCGTATCGGTGATACGATCTCTGTCCGTGCGGGACCGATCATTGACCAGAATGGACATATCGTTCCGGATGAAACGCCTGTGCGCTTCATTATGAGCACGAAAGAGGGAACTGGCGGAATCCAAAACCAGGTGGAAGCAACAACGATCAATGGACTGGCACGCGCTTCGTTCGTAATCGATAAACCAGGGATCGTGGAAATATCAGCGGTCTCTGAGCCTGCCATGGTTTCGGCAGTACTACAGTTCAACGCTTCGGAGGTCGCCGCTCCTGTGATCATCGTGACCCCGCAAGTAACATTCACGCCAACTCCGATCCTACCAACCTCTACACCCACACCCGTTAACGATCTCATCACACCGGAAGGCTATCCGCGCATTGGGGTATGGCTGCTGGTGATGCTGGCGATCTTTGGCGGCGCGTTTCTATCGTTTTGGGCGGTTAGCCGGCTTGTATCCACGCGTTGGGGATTGCGCTGGGCGTTGTGCATCTTCCTTGGCGGACTGCTGGCATATAACTACCTGGCGCTTGGATTCCCAGGCGCAACAAATTGGGTAGCAGCCAAGTCTGGCGCTTTCGGTGTATTGGTGTTGACGTTTGCAGGGGAAGCGATCGGCGGTCTTACCGCGTGGGCATGGATGACCTTGTTTAGCGAACCAGGGTCGCGAGAAGGCTAAGCAGCAAAAGAACAGCGGCGCTCCAGGTGAGCGTAGCTTCGGTGGGGCTCGAGAAATACTCCCAGGCAGATTGAGGATGAATTCGTCGAGTGTGGATGGGAAGGGTCGGCGATTCGCGATAGCCCAATAATGCCTGTCGAAAGTCATTGATCGTATGCGGACGTTCGTCCGGGTGCAGGGACATTGCCCATAGCACGGCTTTTTCGGTGCGCGGGGAAACAGCAGGGTTGATCTGTCTTAATGGGACCAGGCTCTCGGGTTGTAAGAAGCGTTTGCGCGCATCCACCGGAGCTTCGTTCGTGAGCAGGTGATATAGTGTGGCGCCAAACGCATAAATATCGGAGCGAATGTCCGTATGCGCGTCGCTACCCCCATATTGTTCGAGCGGAGTATAAAGCGCCGTGCCCTGCCCCTGAATGATGGTGATGGTCACTTCTTCGGGCGCGAGGATTTTCACCAAACCAAAATCCACCAGCTTGATAATGCCATGCGGCATGAGTTTCAAGTTGCTGGGCTTGATATCGCGGTGAACGATGGGAGGTTCCTGACTGTGGAGGAAGGAAAGCGCGCTGGCGATCTGATCTGCCCAGGAGAGCACATCCTTTTCTTTGAGGAAGGCTTTATTGCGGCGAGCTTCCATCATCACCACGCGCAGATCATCCCCGGGGATGTAATCCATCACCAGATAATCGCGTGGACCGTTAGAGAAGAAATCGGAAACCTTTGGCAGGTTGGGATGGTCGAGACGCGCGAGAACAGTAGCCTCGCGCAGAAACTGATCGCGGGCTTCTTCTCTGATTTTTTCCGGGAGAGCGCGTTCGTATTCGACTTCCTTCAACGCACACAGGCGGCCCTTGAGGCGGGTGTCCTCTGCAAGATAAATGGAACCCATACCGCCCTGTCCGATGCGTTCACGGATCTTGTAGCGGCTGCGCAGTGTCTCCCCATTCTTGAGGGGTGGGAGCATTCGTACCTTTTCTTCTTTTTGCTGGATTGTTCCTGCGCAGGACTTTTCGGCGTGGTTCTGCACAGAAACACTTGTTTATGCTATATTATTATAATATACTCTCGTCTTTACAAAAATTATTCCAACTGACACGAGACTTTCATGAAAAAGACCACAGAAGATTACCCACTGCTCGTTGCCCAGGAAGGACCCTTGAAAGGTCAACGTTGGCAGCTCAGCCAAACCATTGTGCTCGGACGTGAGGCATCCTGTGATGTGGCTATTGTGGATCGTCAGATATCGCGCTTCCATGCACGATTGACGCCCACGCCAGAGGGAGTGATCCTGGAAGACCTCGGCAGCAAGAATGGAACCTATCACAACGGCAATCAGCTTTCGGCACCGGTGGTCTTGCAAGATGGCGACTTGCTTTCTGTCGCGCTGGCACAGCAATTCCTTTTCCTGACATCCGATGCCACCATGCCCTTATTGGATGGCGGCAAGCCTGGTCGTTTGATGATGGATCAAAAATCACGCCGGGTGTGGGTCAACCAGTTACAGCTTGTACCACCGCTTTCTGCTCAGCAATTCAAAATGTTGTGGGTGCTTTATGAAAGCCAGGGACAAGTTGTCAGTCGACCGGATCTGGTCACGGCGGTATGGGGCGATGAGCAAGCAGCGGGCGTTTCGGACCAGGCGTTGGATGCGTTGATCCGCCGTTTACGCGATCGTCTCGCCGCACTGGACCCAACGCATCAATACATCGATACCGTGCGTGGGCACGGCGTTCGTCTTGACAACCCCAGTTCGTAACATCGAACAATGAAATTCTTACATCCTGTCTATCGACAGGATGTTTTTGTTATTTGGTTACATCCCGTAACTTTTCATTCTTCCTGACGACCAATCAAATGAAACCAATTCAATACAAATTCATCAAATTCGGAGGAAGAAAATGAAAAGCATAAATCGTTTCAAGTTGTTATCGGTAATCCTGGTTTTTGCATATCTTTTGAGCGCATGTTCTGGGGCGGCGCCACAATCCACGACGCAATCGGGGAGTGGAAAACCGCAGGCAATGGAAGTCGCTTTCACGGGAACGGTGGAAGCAGTAAGCAGTGACTTCATCACCGTCAACGGACAGACCGTTTCCATTGATGCCAAAACCATACTCGACTCGAACATCAAAGTCGGCGATATCGTCAAAGTGGAAGCTCAGGTTTCAGACAGCGGCGCAGTGCTAGCGCTAAAAGTGGAATCCTTTAACCCGGATGACACTGCTGCAAATGCCAATACCAACGACACAAGCACGAACACAAATGATAATTCCAATGCGAATGATAACGGCAACGCCAACGACAATCTGAATAGCAACGACAACACCAACACGGCTGGTACGACAGAACAGGAAGTCATCGGAGTAGTGGATGCAATTTCAGCGGACTCTGTAACGGTCGATGGTGTGATGTACTCCTTCGCCTCTTCCACCGAGATCAAGGATGCGATCTCTGCTGGTGATACCGTGAAACTTCACGTGGTCGTCAACTCTGATGGTTCGCTCTCTGTCCGCGAGATCGAAAAATGGGCTGGCTCTGTGATCGGTGATGATAATTCGAACGATGATAATTCCAATGTCAACGATGATCATGGCAACGACAATAATTCGAATGACGATCATGACGACGACAATAATTCCAATGATGACCACAGCGATGACGACAACAACTCGAACAGCAACAGCAACGGCGGATAATCACAGCAAAGCATAACCTGTAGAAACTGGGTCATCTGGATACACTAAACATCCAGATGACCCACTTGTCAGAGTTGGGAAATAATCCATGCAAAAGCGTCTCACACACATCGTATACCCACTTGGGCTTTTTCTATTATTTATTCTTGGCATGGCACTCGTTCAATTTGCCACACCAGACATGCCCGATAACGATGGTTTTTACCACATCAAAATGGCATGGATCATGCGCACGCAAGGCTTGAAACCTGAATTTCCCTGGCTGCCCCTCAGCATTCTCAACCCACGCGAATTCTATGACCATCACTTTCTTTTTCACGTAGCTTTGATCCCTTTTACCTTTGGTAATCTGCTCAGTGGCGCGAAATGGGCAGCAGTGATCTTTTCCAGTCTTGCCTTTCTTGCCGTATGGTTCCTCTTTCAGCGTCAGCGGGTTCCCTATGCCTGGCTATGGGCATTGGCATTGCTGGGAATTTCAGATGCCTTTCTGTATCGCATGAGTATTACGCGGGCGCAGTCTCTTTCTCTGGCGTTTCTTGCCATCGGACTCCTATGGTTGCTTGAAGGGAAATATAAACATCTAGCCGTACTTTCCTTTCTGTATGTGTGGTTCTACGATGCCTTTCCCCTCATGCTCGCGCTCGCCATCATGCACCTTCTCGCCGTGGCATTGATCGAGCAGCGCTTCGACTATAAACCTTTATTGTATGTAGCAGGCGGACTTCTGCTGGGCATGTTGATCAACCCATATTTCCCGGAGAACATCATTTTTTCGTATCGTCATATGCTGCCCAAACTGGCAGACGCCACTTCAGTGAGCGTGGGAAACGAATGGTTCCCGTATGACACGAAACAGATCTTGAATAATTCCCTACCAACTCTGGTCGCTTTTGCCAGCGGAATACTTGCACTCGGACTCTCCCCGCGAAAAATGGATGTGCGGACAGCCACATCCCTGCTCATTGCCCTGCTCTTTGGCCTCATGCTTTTTCAGGCGCGCCGCTTCGTGGAATATTTCCCGCCCTTCGCATTGATCTTTGCAACCTTCGCCTGGGCGCCTCTCTTTTACGACCATCGACCTGTTCCCGTTTCCTCCGCCGATCCACCCCGTGAACGGTTTCGCTTCGCAATACAGAACCACATCCCCATTATCCTGCTGTCGTTGGCTGTCGCTCTCAGTATCGCTCGATCCATTCCCCCGGCGCGAGAAGCGCTCCAGAAGTCCAAGCCATATGAGCTGTATGCAGGCGCATCCGCTTGGCTGAGCGAGAATACATCCACCGGAGAGCGCGTCTTCCAAACCGACTGGGACGACTTTCCGCGCTTGTTCTTTTACAACACACATAATACGTATTTGATCGGTCTTGATCCAACCTATATGCAGCTGTACGACCCTGAACTCTACACACTTTGGGTGAACATCACAAAAGGTAATGTCGAAAACCCCTCACAATCGATAGCCTCCAGGTTTGGCGCGCGGTATGTCCATACAGATCTAAATCACAAGGCTTTTCTCGCCGTGGCAGGAAAGGATTCCGGCTTGAAGGAAGTCTATCGTGATAATCAGGCTGTCATCTACGAGGTAATAGGATCGAAATAAGAAGGCATACCTCAGGATGATATACTTTATGAAAGCCTCAGGGAATTATTCAATATGGACTTATTTTCAAGGGATCAATCCTGTTATGCCTGCGTACAATGAACAAAAAGCCATGGATGGATTGCGGAGGTTGGAGTTGCAAGCCATTAGTGCCATTTACGATCAATATTTCAGCGAAGTCTACCGCTACGTGCGCTATCGGGTCGGGGATGATGCCGTTGCAGAAGATATCTCCAGTGATGTGTTTGTCCGTCTGCTGGAAGCCACGCAGAAAAACCAGGGACCAACAAGCAGTATCAAAGGCTGGCTGATCGCTACCGCCTCCAATGCGGTCAACGACCAATTGCGCCGTCAATACCGCCGCCCCACCGAAGAATTATCGGAAACCATGCCCGATCGTGATGCCAGCGTTCAGGCAGAAGTAGATGAACGCGAACAGAAAAAGGTGGTTCAAAACGCCTACGCACAATTAACAATGGAACAACAACACGTGTTGGCATTACGCTTCAATCAGGGCTATTCTCTGGAAGAGACTGCTGCTTTGATGAAGAAGAACGTGAACGCCATCAAAGCTCTCCAGTTCCGTGCCCTCGCAGCGCTCCAGCGTGAGATTGGGGAGAAAAGCTATGAATAACATATATGAAATTCTAGAGAAGTGTTTGCTTGAGATCGAACAGGGCGCGGATATAGATACCGTCCTCTTCCGCTATCCTGACTATGCTGATGAACTGCGTCCCATCCTGGAAACATCCATCCAGGCAAAAGAAATGGCTGTACCCGAACCGCCTTCGTACGTGGTTCAAATGAATCGCGCCAAGGTTCTGCAGCACGCGGCACAGATGCGCGAAGCAAAGGTCAAACCAACTTCACGAATTTGGTTTGCTTCCCTGCGGCGTTTTGCAGTTACGATCGCGGTCGTGTTGGCGCTCTTTATCAGCGGCAATGGTTTGGTACATGCGGCATCCTCGACCCTGCCTGGCGATAGTCTCTACCCAGTCAAACGCACCTGGGAGGATGTTCTTCTGCTCTTCACGTTCAACACACAACAACGCGAAACCCTCGAAATCGAGCATGAAAATGAGCGACTGGAGGAGATCAACGAACTCTTTGCGGAAGGACGTTCTGTTAAAGTGGACTTTGCTGGGTATGTCACGCGTCAAAGCGGGACCGAGTGGCATGTTTCCGCTATCTCGATTCTCATCTCGCCTCAGACGATCCTGCCAAACTCCCCCGTAGCGATCGGTGATGCAGTAAGGATTATCGGTGTCACACAAAATGACAAAACCGTGCAAGCGGAACGCATCGAACTACTGCCCAGGGGTTCGAAACTGCCCGAAATAGAAGATACCGAGTCGATTTCTGAGAATGAAAACGAACAGCACGAGGAGATACAGACTCCACAGGTAGAAGATGAGTTAGGGACAGGTGGCGAAAGCGAAGCCCCTCAACCCAATGAGACGCCGCGCCCAGAAGCAACTTCAACTCCAAAGGTGGAATCTTCGCCTGAAAAGCAATCCTTTGAGGGCATTCTGGAAGCCATGGATGAAAAGAATGGCGTCTGGACGATCAGCGGACGGCGTATCAGTATCGGTTCCGCAGAGATCAAGGGAACCCCTGTGATCGGTGCCAAAGTCAATGTGGAAGGATACCAAGATACCAACGGAGCTTTCATTGCTACGAAGATAGAAATCGAGAACAGTTCAGATGGCGGCAATGTGACAGGTCAAAGCAATGATAACAACGATAATTCTTCTGAAGAAGATAACAGCAACGACCACGACAATAGCAACAACACCAATGATGATGATCATGGAGGAAATAACAACAACACCAGCGGAGGCGATGATTAGAAAAACAACGGAGGACGCCCTCCGTTGTTTGTGCATGCATATTATGATGAAGAGAGACCGTCACTACTTTGTGGCGGTTTCTCTTTGGTATGGTAGTTATAACTTGAGAAATACAGCGGCAACTGTAAAGATGGAAGCCAACACGATAACCACAGAGCTCACTTTGGCAAAATTTCTCTGGAAACCATTATTGACGAACTCACCCATTAAGTCGCGATCACTGGTCAGGTTGATCAGGAAGTAAAAGACCAGAGGCAAAGCGACCGCATTGATGATCTGCGTCACCAGCGCCACTTGAAAGAGACTCACATTACTAAAGATCACGAACAGGGTTGCTATCAACAACTGAGAGAGATAGAGAATATAGAACGTCTTGCTCTTCTTGAATGAGTCATCCAGGCTGCCAGAGAGACCAAAGAACTCGGCAAACGCATACGCTGTGGAAAGGGACACGATCACCAATCCCATGAAGCCTGCGTTGAGGATGCCCACCGCAAATAGCTGCGATGCGATCTTCCCGGCAAAGGGAGCGATCGCCAGCGCGGCGCGTTCGCCTGAATCCAGTACGATATGATTGACAAAGAGCGTCGCCGCCGTAGCAACGATCATGAAGAACGAGAAGAAGTCGGTGAGGAAAGCGCCCCAGTAGGTTTCCATCTGCGACATGCCCACTTTGCCCTTTTCGATCTTCTTATCATAGGCAAAGCTGCTGATGAAGAACTGCCCCCAGGGAGTGATCGTAGTTCCCAGCACGCCCATACCGATGATCAAATAGTCCTTGATATAGGAGCGGGTAAATTCCACGCCGTGTGGATACGCCAGGTTGGAGAGAGCCATGCCCCAATCAGGTTTTGCTTTCACCGCCGAGAAGATGTACACGAAGAAAAAGACGCACGCCACCAGCATAATGGATTGGGTCGCTTTGTAGTTTCCGCGTGTGATCAGCACAAAGGCGATGATAACGATCACGATCACCGCTGGGACCGGCGGCACGCCAAACATACCGCTTGTGGTTTTTACCGCCGAGAGTTCGGTGATGAGCGTACCGATATTGGCGATCAACAGCGTGCCAAAGATAAAGACCGACGCGCGCACGCCATAGCGCTCGCGGATCAAGTCCGCCAGCCCGCGGCGGGTAATGACGGTCAGACGCATCCCCATTTCCTGAGTGATCGCCAGCAAGAGCGTAATGATCGGTAGCAGAAACAGGATCGGGTACCCGAGTTTTGCGCCTGCAATGGAATAGGTCGCCACACCACCGGCATCATTATCCGCCATGGCAGTGATAGTCGCGGGTCCAAAAACAGTAAGGAACAATAGCAGTTTCTTCCAGAAAGATGAGAAGAACCGCTTGTTGCGGTTGATGAAGACCGTGTTTTCCATACGTCACCTCCTAACGATAAAAGCGTGGCAGGCGTTTCTTCCACGCGGTCGGAATAATTTTGTCCAAGGCGTCGTCCGCGGTGACAATGCCATGCATTACGTTCTGGTCGTCCACCACAGGGATCGCCAGCAGGTCATACTTGGTGATGACCTGCGCCACCTCATCCTGCTCATCCAGCAGACCAACGGTCTTCACGCGGTCTTCCATGAAATCACGCACAAGCGCGTTCGGATCAGCAAAGATCAGTCCTTTTAGGGAAATAACACCCATCAGGCGATCCTGCGTATCGGTCACATACACATAAAAGACCGTCTCTGCATCCGAAGCATTCTCACGCAGGAACTTGATCGCTGCCTCCGCCGTAACATCCGGCGAGACGTAGGCATATTCGGTCGTCATGATGCCACCCGCTGAATCATCTGGATAAGACAGCAACTTGCGCACATCATCCAAATCTTCTTTTTCCATCATTGCCAGTAGGTCACGGCTGCGCTTCTCCGGCAGTTCAGCCAGCAAGTCGGCGGCTTCGTCTGGTTCCATCTCTTCGAGAATATCCGCCACCTTTTCATCAGACATGTTCTCCACGAGATCTGCCTGGAACTCGGTTTCCACTTCCATCAGCGTATCGGCAAGCTGTTCCATGTTGAGCGCTTCAAGCAGTTGTCCGCTTTCGAGTTTGTTCATGTCGCTGATGATCTCTGCCACATCGGCAGGATGCAGTTCTGCGATACTCTCTACCGGCACGCGCAGGCGCATAAACGGGTCATGGCGCAGCAATTCCACATCGTCCCACGAAATAAAGGTTTGGGGCGCTGACAACTTGAATGTTGAAGTGATACGCTGAGCGGCATCCGCAACGCCCATGCGGCGGAAAATGCCCATCAGCCCGATATCCACGTTACCAACGTAGACCGTCCCGTTGACGCGCACCAGTTCCAGATCGTTCACGCGCACCACGCGTGCGCCATCTGTATCAATAATTTGTTTATCGAGCACATCGCGCGAAAGGAAAATGTCATTCTCTGCGGGTTGGTATTGCGGCAATTCATCGACATGACATTTAAGCGGGATCGAGGGCGCGAACAATGCCATCACCAGCGCATACGGCACCATGATGAATTTGTTCTTGTCCTTGATCACCACCGCATCCACAATGGGATGGGTTGCGTCGGCGAGTTCACGCGCGACAAGATCTTCCAATTTTCCAATATAGCGGCCATCCAGATCGGTAATGGTGTGACCGAGAATTTCGCTCAAAAAAGCCATAGGAACCTCCATTGATTTTTCTAGACTTGGATGGAGGGGATAAAAAATCGCCTCCGTTTGAACGAAAGCGATTCATTCTCAGCCGTTGTTTGTTTCCGTTTCCCCAGCCTGCACTTACCCCGAAATTATTTTACGGAGTACACATGCGCAAAGGGAGGCATTTTGGAAAATGCAGAAACAGCGAACGAGATGAATTCTTCTGTTCGTTCAGAAAGTATCTGTTTACTACTGTCCGCGCTCACGCGAACACCTCCTTGCGGCATGAGGTTGGTTTTATCTTGTTTCTGCGAAAAACCGTCCCGCAGGTTTTGATCATCCAACAAGTTTCACAAAAGAAACCTGCGAGACGTTCGTTCAAGACATCACACACCGGCAAAAGGAAAGCCTCCCGTTATATCAACCAGGAGGCAAACAAAATACAAGCGTAACAAGACGCTGCCTCTCTAGTTGAGCTTTAGCACTGCACATCGTAAGGATCAACTTTCGATCCCAGCCACTTTGAGTGAAGCCTTATTCCGACTTCACCTGGTCTACCCTTTGGCGTCTTTCGACGTTTCAGGACAATGGCCTGTGTATCTTGCAGCCGCCTGGCCTAACGAGGACTATTCCAATTGCACCGCGTTTATACCCCCGCCTATTAAGGATTGTCAAGAAGTCCGGTATTTTTTGTAACCAAAATGCAAAGAAGCACACAATATGCTAATGAAAAAATCATTCTACGTTCAAGACGCGCATCAGCACCTTGCGCCGGTGCGGATGTGCTCGATGCTCGAAGACATAAATGCCCTGCCACGTTCCCAGCGAGAGGTCGCCATCATCGACTGGGATGGTAAGACTGGTATCCGTCAGCATGGAACGGATGTGTGAGGAGGCATCGTCCTCCCCCTCCAGGTCATGGGTGTACCAATCATCACCTTCCGGGACAAGGCGCTCCATAAAGGTTTCCAGATCGGCGCGGGCGGTAGGGTCCCAGTTCTCGCTCATGACCAGCGAAGCGCTGGTGTGCTGTACAAAAAGAAAACACATCCCTTCGCGCACATTCCAATCGCGTAATTGAGCGCGCACCATTTCCGTAATATCGTGCAATCCCTTATGGCGGGTGGAAACTTCTAGCGTGGTTTTATACCAAAGCATAGTGAAATGATTATAGCAGGAGAAAAAAGGGCTATCGCTTTATAGCTCATTCCGGTCTTCTCTTGCTGAACCCGACCACTACAGCCGCCAGCACAGAAAACGCGATCAATAATCCTGCAATGGCAACACTATTCTTTCGAACAAATTGACCTGGCGGTACAGGAGGAACAGTCGCTGTTGCGGATGCGGTAGGCGAATAATAGGGTGCAGAAGTTGGGAACTTTGTCGATGTGGGGGTATGTGCAACCACCATCACCAAGGAAGTACTTGTTACCGGCGGAGGCTGTGTGGCACCTTTCTTGACCAGCAATTTCCAGCCGACGACAATATTGTCGTCCTGCAAACCGTTCAGGCGCTTAAGATCTTCCACGCTAACCTTATACAGATCAGCGATGCTCCACAGGTTCTGCCCCCATTTCACTTCGTGGATCACATCCCCATCAGGGCGGGCGGTGCTTAGGGCGACCGGGGTGATGTAATTGGATAATTCACCAGAGACAAAGCCGGCGCAGACCGTCATCGTGGCAGGGATTCCGGTCAGGATGGGAATGGCATCATATTGCATCCTGCCGCTGCTGGTGCTCCAGGCTGTTTCAAGCACAATAAAGATCTGGCCACTGCTATTAATGATCACTGCCGCACCGATGTCGCTGCGATTGGGAGAAAGCATGGTATTGGCATGTAGATCGTCGCTAAGCCAGAAAGCAAACACTTCCTCGCCGGTCATCGCCATCGCCCAGTTCTCGGAACGGTAACCATCCATGCTGAGGTCGCCCAGAAGTGGATAGCCCATCGAGAGCAGTTGTTGCCCCAATGACATGCCACAGGGGCGTTCATGTCCCACCGCCCCATCCGATAGAGCGAGAGCACTGGCTTGTTGGAAGGCAACCTCCATCAAAACCGGGTGTGCATTGAGCGGAGCTAATCCATGGGAAAGGCGCAGTTGATTTACACCTTCGATGATCTCGGCTGCTGTTGGTGGAGAAGCTGTGGGGGTTGAATTCGCTTCCGGGGTGGGAGAAGCTTCCTGTAACGGTGGCAGGTTGGAGGTGCGAGCATGAGCCGCTACAGATGGCAGTATCCAAAGTACGATTAACGGAAAAATGATCAGGCAGGAAAAAAATCGTTTCATTGTAGAGTCCCAAGTAGTATGTTGCAGAAATCATTCAACCGTAACAGGCAAATTATAGCCCCGGTTGACCGTAAGACTCTATAATGGACATTCTCCCAGGTCTCAAAAGGATTAAATTCCCGGGTTATAGGATAGAATAGATACGCTATGTTTACAGACAAGGTAGAAATTTACGTTCGATCAGGCAAAGGCGGCGATGGCATGGTGCATTTCCATCGCGAGAAATTTGTGACCCATGGCGGACCCGATGGTGGGGATGGCGGCAAGGGCGGCGATGTTGTTTTTGAAGTCAAAACCACGCTCAATACGCTTTCGGCATTCCGTCCGAATCAAAAATTCCGAGCGGAGGATGGCGCCAAGGGCGGACCCAATCAAATGTCCGGCAAATATGCCGAGGATCTCGTTATCTATGTGCCGCCTGGGACCGTGCTCTTCGATGCAGATACCGGCGAACTCGTCGGCGATCTTACCAAGCCCGGTCAACGATTGATCGTCTGCAAAGGCGGGCGCGGCGGACGCGGGAATCAACACTTCGCGACATCACGCAATCAGGTGCCGCGCACTGCCGAAAAGGGAGAACCGTACGAGGAAAAGCACCTCAAACTGGAACTGAAGCTGATCGCCGATATCGGGCTGATCGGTGTTCCGAACGCCGGCAAATCCACGCTGCTTTCGGTATTGACCAATGCCAAGCCGAAGATCGCGCCCTATCCCTTCACCACGCTGGAACCGAATCTCGGTGTAGCGGAAATTGATATCAATACTACTGTGGTACTGGCAGATATCCCCGGTCTCATCGAAGGCGCATCCACAGGCGCCGGGCTGGGACACGACTTTTTGCGTCACGTACAACGAACACGCGTACTGATCCATTTGCTCGATGGTCTTTCCGAAGACCCGGTGGCAGATTACAGTCAGATCAACAGCGAGCTCTCACTCTTCGACCCGAATCTCGGGAAAAAGCCTCAGCTGGTAGCGCTCAATAAGGTGGACCAGCCCGAAGTGCAGGAGCGACTCGCAGACATCCAAAAGAAATTCAAAAAGCTCAAAGTCGAGTTCATGACTATTTCCGCTTTGGCGCGCACGAACACACGCGAACTGCTCGTCAAAGCCTATCAGATGCTGCAAGAGACTCCGCCCGTTGAAGAATTCGAAGCGCCCATGCCGGTCTACAAACCGAAGGAAGATCCGCGCGATTACACCATCACACGCGAAGACGGTGACCGCTGGCGTGTCAGTGGCGCCGCCATCGAACGCGCCGCCAAGATGACGTATTGGGAACATGATGGATCCCTGCGCCGATTCCAAAAGATCATGGAGACGCTCGGCGTGGAAGATGCACTGCGCAAAGCCGGTGTACAAGAAGGCGATACCGTTTGTATCGGAGATTTCGAGTTGGAATGGCAGGACTAAATGTCACCCAAATTACAACGCGCCCTCGTCACGGGTCTCATTGTGCTTGGAGTGATCATCGTCGGTTTCTTCGGCTTACGCACCCTGCGCGCCTTCCGTGAATTTCGCGGACATAAGCCGCCGCACCCGCCCTTTGCGCCAGATGCCAACGAACAGGCACAGACCGATGTCGAACTCATCCGCGATTGGATGACGATCGGTTTTGTCTCACATTCCTATCACGTGCCGCCAAGGTTTCTGTACGAAACCCTTAACATTTCTCCTAAAGGCAATGAAGAGAAAAGCCTCAAACAGCTCAACGAGGAATACTTCCCTGATAAACCCGGTTATGTGCTCGAAACCGTAAAAGCAGCCATACAGGCAAATCTGCCACCCACTGCCATTCCACCCGTCACCGCCATCCCTCCAGCGACAGCAATTCCGCCCGCTTCTCCGTAACATGGCTGATTACTTACTTACACAGATCATCAATTATGGCGCACCACTTTTTGGCGCGCTGCTATTCGTTGGCGCGCTGGGCATTCCTGTCCCTGCCTCCATTCTGCTCATCGCGGCAGGAGCTTTTTCACAACAAGGCTTTCTCGATTGGCTGCCCATTGCCATCTTTGGTTTGATCGGTGCGGTCTGTGGAGATGCGGTCAGTTTTGGCATGGGACACTACGCCAAGGAATGGGTGGACACACGTTTTGCCGGGTCCGCCTCCTGGAAAAGCGCACAGGACTCCTTCGCCTCTCGCGCCGGGTGGGCTGTCTACCTGACCCGCTTCCTCATCACCGCTTTAGCCATTCCCACCAACCTGATCGCCGGAGGCAGCGGTTATAAATTCACACAATTCCTGAAATACGACATCGCCGGGGAAGCGACCTGGGTCATCCTCTACGGCGGATTGGGTTACTGGTTCGGCAGCCAATGGGAACTGGTCAGCGACTTCATCAGCAACTTCGGCGGGTTGCTGCTGGGTCTGGTCATTCTGGTGGCAGGCATCTGGCTGGCAATACGGTGGCTGAAAAATACCAATGCGCGGATGCAGCAAGCAAAATAAAATTCTTCTTTAGTAAAACCAAACAATGTTTAACTTGTTCTACTTTTGATGGCACGTTCACGACAACAGTAGCTTGCTTGTCTCTAGTTTATGTACCTTGAGTCTAGCACTGGTCCACGCCATCGGTACTTCTCGGTGTTATCAGCGATTTCTTTCCAATTGATGGTTTCCAGGTCGGTAGTAATTCTTACTACAAACTCTTCAAAGTCCTTATAGAAAACTTCAACAAGTACATAATATATATCTTCGCCATTTAGCTTGACAATCTTCCTTGATCTCATCCAGTTTGCCCGGTCAGGACCCAGGTCTTCGACAACAGAAAAGTGTTGATCGAAATTTCTAATTCGAAATGTTTGAATCCCCTCGCCGATTGCCTTTGATAAACTACTCATCTGGTCAGGACCCAAGTCCTCGACAACAGAAAAGTATTGATCGAAATTTCTAATTCGAAATGTTTGAATCCCCTCTCCGATTGCCATTGATAAACTACTCATTCTTTATTCCTTGATCAAACCCGTTTCAATCATTTGTAATCAAACTACTGAATATAAAGGTGTATGCCACTTTCCTGCCTAACGGCTTGGCGATCCCAAGTCGGGTGCATACGTATCCCGATGATCTTACAGAACGCCGTGTTGGGCGTTTTTTTATAATGGTTCATCGCCATACAAGATTTCTAAAGCTTGACGGTAGAGAACAACACGTGGAACAAACAATAAAAGGAAGTTCGTAACTGTGATGATTATGGTCAGTGAAAACAACGGTTCTGCAAAGGTCGAAATCGCAATCCACAGAACTAGACTGGTAAAAGCACAGGAAACAAGCGCTGGTACAAAGTAATACACTGGGAAGAGATTGTGTTCGAAACGTGGCTGATGGTTTTCATCACGAAAGTTATAGTACTTTCGCCAGGTATTGAATAGCGCAATTGAAGATGACTCCAAATTCGGAATGAATGAAATTCCTGTGCTCACATAACCAAACATTAGCCACAGAGTCATCAATGCACGGATCAAACGCGAAAATGGTTCAGTACCTAAAGAAAAAAACTCTGGAAGAGCAAGCAAGGTAAATCCAATCAACAACGGAAAAAGACCACAATACAGAATGGCAACAACATTTTGCTTGTACATCATTCCTCAAACAATTCTTTTCTCTGATTAGCTGCCCAGCGGTTTGACCTCACCCGCTTGGGCTTGGAGCATAAACTCGCCACCGAAACGGAATTCCGCCCAAGACAGAAAACGCTCCAAAAATGGAGGCTACCCCAAGTCGGCCGCACGCGGTGTTAAGCGGCGGTTGACATTAGTAATCCGATAATTGAAAACTAACACCATTGTCTTGAAGGAACTTGATTACTACTTCTGGATGAACTCCTAGACTAACATTAATAAATTGATTTTCTTCAACGCTTTTACCGTTTCGCATTACTGCGGGATTAAATCCTAACGGTATATGAGATGTTCTACTTTGTATAGCCCAAACAGTACCTTGAGAATCAAAAATAGGACCTCCGCTTTGCCCGCGCAAGCCTGGCGACGAAGTTTCGATGAATTTTATTTCATATTTGTTGTCTCGGGATTTGCCTGCTACAGCATTTCGAGTGTAAACGCCTTCCAGTGGAAACCGTGGGAATGGCAAAGTTCCAGGCGCAAGAGTGAAACCATTGCTTTCTTCATTAAAAGTTGCCTTGACATCGTGAAAAGGGTATCCAAGTTTGCAAAGGCTCGTCCCAATCGAAAGACTTTTGGGATTTTTATGATAGGATAATGTGCTACTAAATCGGCGTCAAATGGCTCTAACTTTCCAATTGCTAAATCTGCTTCGGGAATAAAGCGAAATTCGGTAATATTTACTCCGTCTTTGCCCCACCAGAATGAATGATTGGTAACCCATTTAGGATTTGTTTTTAATCGAGATATATGACGTTGTTTTTGTTTATCATTAAGTGAAGAATCGCCTTCAATTTCTAGAACTTGTTTCCTGTGATTTGAAATTTCTATGGCATGTTGTTGGGATGTAAAGTAAGGTTCGAGCAAATGAGCAACGGTAATTATCCACCCGTCCCGATTTAGGATGACAAATGTGCCATTAACGCATTCTACGTTTCCATCGAAAAATCGCATTGAGAATACAACTGGGTGGGTAAAATGACTAGCGATTTCGTAGGCTTTTGCAAACATGAATTTATCCTCCTTTATACTGACTTCATTAGCCGCCTAACTATGCTTTATACAGATGTACGGCGGTATAACCCCTTATATACTCTACATCTTTATTATACAATCACAAGGAATTTGGGACAAGAAATGGACACCTATTGTGTCGTCTTTGTTGCCTAAAGAAGTTTGATGAAGCTAAAAATAATTACATATCGTAAGTTCGGATTATATCCCCGCAAGTTAAGCAAATTTCAACGGTGCAACCGCTTGTAATGCCCTGCCATCTTGTTCCACCCTGATGGCGTGCTTCAAATTCAACTGCTTCACAGAATATGCAATGTCGATAGTAATGACAAGGTTTTGTTTCTTCCCAATCGCTCCAAGTGTGGTCACACTCGGAAGTTTCATCAGGAATTGATTCAAAAAACATTTTTTCTCCCTTAATACTATCTGCTTGATTAGAAACCAAGTCGAAATATCCTCCATAGCAGGCTATGGATGGAGAATCTCAAAAATCCGTTTAAAGGTCTATAAGCATAGTTAGGTTTATAGAAATAAATCACAACCCTAAAGAATAGAGACCGCCCGTCACTATTATACGCAATTTTTGCTATCAGCATACCCATATCTGGGGGGATCTTTATAAGCCTAGTGTACAAGTATTGCTTAGGCTCTGTTCGGCGATGGTCTTCGACCGCGCCGTGCCTCGACCGAAGGTCTCCATGGCTCTCCCCCCTCCATCAACCACTCACTGCTTACTTCTTCCTAATCCCTATTTCCATTCTCTACTCCCTTTCCCCACTTTCCACTTTCCACCCTCCACTCCCCATCCTCCCCCAACCGCTAATCGCTGAGGCTCCACAGCTAACCGCAACTCCCGTCCCCAAAAATGTCTCATTTCCACCCCCAGCGGGATTATCATAGTGGAAAGACAGACGAGACCGATGGATGAAAGTGGTATACACGAAAGCCTTCTCTATAGAATGAAGCTCAGTCAGGGCAGCGCCTACGACTCCTTTGAAAGCCTGTTCCACGAGAACTGGGAGCCGGTCAACCGCCTCTTGCGGCGCATGGTCATTGATCCCGCCGAAGCAGAAGACCTGGCACTCGAAACCTTCTACCGGCTCTACAAGAACCAGAGCCTGGTCAAGGATGGATTCAACACGCGCGGCTGGCTCTTCAAAGTTGCTGCCAACCTGGCACTGCAATCCATCCGCAGTTTCAAACGGCGTGAACAATACGAACTCCGCGCTGGCAAATACGCCCTTGAAGCCGCCCCCGAAACACAGCCCACCGAACTCTTCGCACGGCACGAAGAAGAACGACTGGCAGGCATGGCGCTCGCCCAAATGGACTCTCGCCGCGCCGAGCTGCTCATCCTGCGCCACTCCGGGCTAGCCTACAAAGACATCGCACAAACCCTGCGGCTCTCCCCCACCTCCATCGGACCCCTGTTACTGCGTGCCGAACGCGAATTCGAAAAATGCTATCGCGCACTCACTCATGAGGAAGAAAGATGAACAAACACCTGACCGACGGACAACTCCGCGCCTCCCTGGATGGCGAACTGGATTCAGATGGGTTAACACATCTCGAAACCTGCTCTTATTGCCAGACCCGACAAGCTGCGCTTCAGACTCAGACGCAGGCTATTACCGACAAACTATCCTTTCTCTCCTCCCCAACCGAGTTCCTCGTCCCTTTCCAAACCATCTGCCACAGCTTCTGCCTGGCATCGCTTCAATCAACAAAAGCTTATACAAAAGGAGACATCCATGTTTAGAAAGTTATTTGCCTCTCCAGCCATACGATATGGCGTATCCATCGTACTGATCCTAACCCTTGTCCTTGCCTTCCCTGGCACACGCGCCCTGGCAGGAGAATTCCTCAACCTGTTCCGCGTGCAGCGCGTCACCGTCGTCCCGGTCGATTTCACCGGCATGCAGCAATTCGAAGGCGCCGTCGGTAACGATATCAGTCAAATGATCTCCCAATCCATCACCATGGATCAGGAACCCGGAGATCCCACTCAGGTCAAGGATGTCGCCGAAGCCAGCCAGCTCGCCGGTTTCACCGTCCGCGCACCCGCAGACATGACACCCTCTCAGATCAATGTCATGTCAGGCGCCTCCTTCACCGTCAAAGTGGACCGCGCCAAAGCCCAGGCACTGCTTGAGGAAGCTGGTCGCAGCGACCTCATCCTGCCGCAGGAAGTGGATGGCGCTGACGTGTCCGTCAATATTCCATCCAGCGTCAGCATCGCCTTTGGCAACTGTCCCCAACCCAGCAACGAAGGTGAAGTTGCTCGAGATATGGAAAGAGAGAAATCCACCAGCGGCTCCCCCGGACGCACCTACAAGGACTGCATCATCTTTGCCCAGATCCCTAGCCCTGAAGTCTCAGCGCCCGCCAGCCTCGACATCGCCAAACTCGCCCAACTCGGATTGCAGTTCACCGGCATGACCGCCGACGAAGCCGCCAAATTCACCAGCACCGTCGATTGGACATCTACCCTCGTGGTGCCCATCCCGAAGAACGCCGCCACGAATGAACAAATCGCTGTCGATGGCGTCACTGGCACCCTGATCGAACGCCCCAGTGATGATGCTCCGCAGTTCGCCCTGCTCTGGGTCAAAGACGGCATCATCTACACCATCGGCGGCTTGGGCAACAACGCCGAGAAAGCCCTCGAGATCGCCAACGCACTGCCATAGGTGATATACCATGGAGTCAGGCGGCTTGCCGCCGAAGGTACGGGAGCAAGCTCCCTGACTCCAAACAGCACTACCACCGTCCCGAAGGTTTCTTTCGAGTATCATAGCCTTCCAACCACAACCTTCGGGACGTTTTCCTAAAAGGTTTCTCTCAAATCTCCGTGAACTCTGTGTTCTTATCATCCCCTTGTGGAACTGTGACTAAGAACTTCTTATCTTTTGGAACCCAACTAATCGTGACTGACGCAATCGAAACAAACCAACTACGAAAAGTCTTCGGCGAATATGCCGCCGTCAAAGGTCTCACCTTGCAGGTAAAGCAGGGTGAGGTCTTTGGCTTCCTCGGACCCAATGGTGCCGGCAAGACCACCTCCATGAAAATGCTGTTGGGATTGATCGCACCCACCTCCGGCGAAGCGGCGCTGCTTGGCAAACCCATCGGAGACCAGAACACCATGAGCCGCGTTGGCTTCCTGCCAGAGCACTTCCGCTTTCAAGAATGGCTCAGCGCCGACGAATTCCTGCTGCTGCACGGTCAACTGCTAGGCATGCAAAAAGATGATCTATTACAGCGTCGCGCCGAATTGCTCGAACGGGTCGGACTCACTCCCTTCCGTAACAAACATCTCCGCACCTTCTCCAAAGGCATGCTGCAACGCGTCGGCTTGGCACAAGCTCTCTTGAACAGACCTGCCCTCGTCTTCCTGGATGAACCGACATCTGGTCTCGACCCGGTCGGTCGCCGATTAGTGCGGGATGTCATCCGTGAAGTGCGCACCGAAGGCACATCCGTTTTCTTGAATTCCCATCTGCTCAGCGAGATCGAAGTGACCTGTGATCGCGTCGCCTTCATCCAGCATGGAGAAGTGGTGCGCGTGCTCGACCTGGCATCTCTATCTCACGACCAAACTCATGTCACCATCCGCGTACCCGATCTGGCAGCCGAAACCTTGAATGGACTTTCGCAATGGGGACGTGAGATCCAAAAGGATGGCGAGTTCGTACATATGATCGTTCCCACCGATACCGTACTACCCGAGATCACGCGTTATCTGGTCTCCCAAAAAGCGGACGTTTTCTCGATCACACCGACCCGCATGTCGCTGGAAGATATCTTCATCGAAACCGTCGGCAAGGATGGAGGTCTATGAGCGCCATTTCCATCATTGCACGGCTCACCTTCCGCGAAGCCATCCGCCGCCGCATTATGCTGGCAGGTCTTGTTCTGGGACTTGCCTTTGTGGTCATCTACTCCATCGGCACACATTTCATCTTTGAACAGATCGCAGCAGAAGCATTATCCAATGCCCCCAGCCAGATGACTGCCGATATTTTGAAGGCAGAGTCCACCAATGCCTTTATGATGATGGGCTTGTACGCTGCTACTTTCCTTTCGATCGCCATGGCGGCGCTGCTCGGAGCAGACACGCTGGCAGGGGAAATCAGTTCCGGCACCATTCAAACCATCGCCACCAAACCCATCCGCCGCGCCGATATTGTGCTGGGCAAGTGGCTCGGCTTTGCCGGGCTGTTGGGTTTGTATGTGCTGCTGTTATGCGGCGGTATTACCCTCAGCACGTTCATTCAATCGGGATATGTCCCTCAGAACCTGTTACTCGGCTTGGTATTGATCTATTCAGAGTCGGTGCTGATCATGACCATTACGTTGATGCTCTCATCAGCCTTTCCAGCCTTGGCAACCGGCGGGATCGTGTTTGGACTATACGGTCTTGCCTTCATCGGCGGCTGGGTTGAACAGTTTGGAGCCCTGCTGCAAAATGACACCGCCATCAAAGTTGGTATTATCACCAGCCTGATCGTTCCCAGTGAGGCACTGTGGCGTCGGGCTGCCTTCGAGATGCAAGCCCCGATCACCGGTTCCTTCGGGTCGCCGTTCACAACCACATCCGTTCCCAGCCCGCTAATGATGGGATATGCCTTTGTGTATTTGGCAGTTATCCTATTTACCGCCGTACGTATCTTTCAGAGTAGAGATCTATAACTCACATGTCGTTGCGAGCGGCGCTGTAAGCGCCGTGAAGCAATCTCCATTTAAATGGATAATCCTCATCGACAGGGCTGATACCACTTAACCTGAGATTGCTCACCTGCACTTGCGTGCACGTGCAAGTGTCGCCCTATCGGGCTCGCAATGACATATGCTAACGAAAGAGCCGCTGATTTTTCAGCGGCTCTTTTGTATTATCCAAACCGTTCCTCGCGCCACACATCCGCGCGATTGTGGTAACCGGCTTGCTCCCAAAATCCACGGCGATCGCGCGGCATGAACTCCAGTGAGCGCAGCCACTTGGCGCCCTTCCAGAAATAGGGTGTCTCCAATTTCGTCCCCGGAATATTCCCCACCACGCCGCGCAGGGGATATCCATGGTCAGGCGTGATCGGCTCCCCATTCAGGTGTGTCGCCATGATGAAATTGTCCTGTAACACCACTTCGAGCGGGAGGTTAACGGTAAAACCATATTCGGCGTGCTGCATCACATGGGTGGTGCCTGGCTTGATCTTGAAAAGACCGTTCTCCACCATCATTTTGACGGAAACACCTTCCCAGACGGTATCGAATTTGCTCCAACGCGTCACACAGTGGATGTCCATTTTGATCTTCGTGCGCGGCAGCTTGTTGAATTCATCCCAGTTCCAGGTCTTTTCCTGCTCCACTTCGCCCCATACGCGGAAATCCCAGGTGGCGGGGTTGAAATGCGGAACCGGTCCATAGTGGAGTACGGGGAATTTGAGGGTCAGTGCTTGTCCGGGCGGCAGACGCCCCTCACTGCGAACACGATCTTCTTCCTTACGGCGGTCAGGTCCTTCAAATGAAAACATGGTTAAACTCCTCAGTACATTATAGTGCGAATACCCAGCGGGCACGTTATAACAAGTAAGGCACAGATTAGACTCATCATCTAAGTGGTTTGTTACATTCTAAATTATGACAAAACGATTAACTCCCTCTCTTCTGGGTATTAATAGCCCAAATGTAACATCATTTTGGCATTGCACTGGGTGTGGATGGGGAAATCAGTTTATAATAGTATACAACTCGGGAGCACATGGACACACGTAACTTTTACGCTTTAATCAGCGTCCTTATAGTAGAGCATTGCGATGGGAGCGCAGCCTGATGACAACAGACGGCGTTGCCTTATTGAAAGCTGCCCAAAAACTCGACGAAGAGGCACTGACTGCGATCTTCGATCAATTTGCTCCTGCCATCTACAAATATACATTACGCCTGTGTCACGACCCGATCGTGGCGGATAACATTGTTGGGGATGTATTTGCCCAATTGCTGGAACAATTTGCCGCCGGAAAAGGTCCTAGAACCAACCTGCGTTCCTACTTGTACCAGACGGCGTATCACCTGGTGGTAGATCGCTCCCGCGACAACCAGCACAACGCTCCCCTGGACGTGGCAGTAGGAACCTATGAAAAAGGGCAGATCGCTCCCACTCAAACACAGATCGAGGAACGTGTGATGATGGAAGCCCTCATTGCTGCCATGAACACCGAATTAACAGAAGATCAGCGCCACGTGATCATACTTCGCTTCCTGGAGGATTTCAGTCTAAAAGAGACAGCTGAGATTATTGGTAAGGAAGTCAACAATATAAAAGTTATTCAGAATCGTGGCATCGCTAAATTACGCAAAGCACTCGGTATGCAATTGGGCGATGGCTGGTAAAAAATGGAATTTGAACCGGAAGAACAACAAATCGTTGAATTACTGACGAAATTGAAGGACCGCGGCGGAGGCTATCCCAAAAAATTATTGGCATCCCGCCGTCAGATGTTCTTAAGTCAGATGGCTAGTGTAGGGATGGGTCTTGGCATTGGGGAAGGGATCAAAGCGGCGGGGAAAGCTCCCAAGGGAGGCGCGTTATCTCATATCTCTGGCATCTCAGCCAGTTCAGTCGTCGAAACGGTTTTAGTCATTGCCATCGTTGCCCAGGCAAGTGTTATCGCCTACGCATATCGCGATAAGCTGATCGACCTTATTAATACGATGTCTTCATCGGCTCTTGCAGTTCCCACAGATATTTCCATTCCGGTACTTAAATCATCACCGACTGAAATTATTGCTTCTGACACTCCAACGGTGACCAGCACAGAAACACCTACGGCATCCCCATCCAGTACAGAGACGACCATCCCAGCCGTCACACCGACGGATAACAATAATGGAAGTGGATCTGACACTACTGGTAGTACACCTGCACCTGGTGTTACCCCTCAACCGACGAATGGCAATAACGGCAACCATTACGGTCAGACCCCCAGACCAACACAAGAGAAGACCAGTCCCCAAGCGACACAAAGCACGGGTGGCGGAAGCAATGGTGGTAACGGGAATGGGAATGGCGGGAAGAAACCATAATGGTCTCACCCTAGCAAGACAAGTAGTATTTCAATACTGGCGGCGGCTTATACCCGCCGCCAGTTTATTTCTAATAAAAGTCAAATAATGAAGGAATACGTCGGCGTGCTATAATTTTGCCCCGAAAGGTCAACAATGCTAAAGAACTTCGTAAAAATCTTCGGGGGCGACCCCAATAAAAAAGTCATCGAACAATACAGCAGTATCGCGAACGAGATCAATGCACTGGAAGCTCAATTCGAAGCCTTGAGCGATGAAGCTCTGCGCGCCAAGACCGAGGAGTTCCGCGCACGAATTGCCGAGTCCATCGGTGATGTGGAAGGGCTCGAGGAAAAGGAGCAATTCCAGGCGGAGCAGGAAGCGCTGAATGAGATACTGCCGGAAGCGTTCGCCGCGGTACGCGAAGCCGCCAAACGGACGATCGGTCAACGTCACTACGATGTCCAGATGATCGGCGGTGTTGCATTGCATCGCGGCTCGATCGCCGAAATGCGCACCGGCGAAGGCAAGACATTGGTTGCCACCCTGCCCGTCTATCTCAATGCGTTGATGAAGCGCGGCATTCACCTCATCACGGTCAACGATTATCTGGCACGACGCGATGCGCGCTGGATGGCTCCGATCTATGACATGCTCGGTCTGACGGTTGGTGTTCTGCAAATGGCTGCCGCTACCGAGAATGGCAAGAAGGCATTTCTGGTTGACTTCGACCAAAGAGTCTCCGCATGAAGACCAACACCATTTGAAGTTGGTGGACAGACGCCTCGCCTACGAAGCGGATATCACCTACGGCACGAACTCAGAATATGGTTTCGATTATCTGCGCGATAACATGACCATGCGCCTGAGCGACCGCGTCCAGCGCGGACATTACTTCGCCATCATCGACGAAGTGGACAACGTGTTGATCGATGAAGCGCGTACTCCGCTCATCATTTCTGGTCCCGCTTCGGGCGATCTGGAATGGTACGGCAAGATGTCGCAGGTGGTGAAGCAGCTTCTTCCGGAAGATTACGAAGTCAACGAAAAGGATCGCAACGTTTCGCTGACCGAGATCGGTCTGGCACACGTGGAGCGCATCCTCAACATGCCGTTGATGGACCCCGACCGTCCAGAAGATGTCACTCCCGAACAGGGACGCTTGCGTGGCTATCTCGAACAAGCCATGCGCGCGCAATATCTCTTCAAGCGCAACAAGGATTATCTCGTGCAAGCGGGCAAAGTCGTCATCGTGGACGAGTTCACCGGGCGCGTGATGCCGGGTCGCCGTTGGAGCGATGGTCTGCATCAGGCAGTGGAAGCCAAAGAAGGTGTGAAGGTCGAGCCGGAAAATGTCACCTACGCCACCATCACGCTGCAAAACTACTTCCGCATGTATAAGAAACTTTCCGGCATGACCGGTACCGCTCTCACTGAAGTCGGAAGAATTCAGCAAGATCTACAATCTTGAAGTCACGCCCATTCCGCCCAATCTGGAATATCAGGCGTTCGGCAAAAATGCGGCGTTGGTTGAAGTCAAAGCCAAGGATGAAGACGGCTATGCCTACAACTATTTTGCGAAGCGCGAAGACCCCAAACAGGAGCCACTCTTCTTCCGCCGCAAAGATTACCCGGACGTTATCTACAAAACGTTCGAAGCCAAACTGCGTTCCATGGTGACGGAGATCGTGCGCGAACACGTGCGTGGACGTCCGCTGCTGGTGGGCACCACCTCGGTGGAATCATCGGAACAACTCGCGGGTCGACTCAAAGCGGAGCCTGTTCGCCGTTTATTGCAAGTTGCCCTCATCCGACGCGTGTGGATGGACGCCAACAAACGCGAAGAAGATGGTCGTCTCATTGCGGAACTTGCAGCAGTTCAATGAACCGCTCGAAAAGATCACGCCCGATGCAATGCGCAAGTTCATCCAGCCGTTTGGCATCACGACCATTAATCCTGAAGACGCATCGAACCTTCCAGTGATCCTGGATATTTTGAGACTTCGACTCCAGCGACGCAAATCGGCTCAAAGCGGTGCTGCAGGGCGGCGTTCCCAATCAAGTGTTGAACGCCCGCAAGCATACGGAAGAATCGCAGATCATCGCCGGTGCGGGTGCCTTTGGCGCCGTGACCATTGCCACCAATATGGCAGGTCGTGGCGTGGATATCAAACTCGGCGGCGAACTGGCAGAGGAAGTCATCTCGGCGGTCAACCGTGTGCTGCGAAAAGCAGGTCACGAAAATCCATTTGATATGACGCCGGAAGAACGGCGTCAGGCGTTGAAGCAAGTGTGACCCATCCAATTACGGTTTGTACGATGCGGAAGTCAAACTCTTCCTGCAATATTTCGATGACATGGAACGCGTGAAGGAACTGGGCGGCTTGCACGTCATCGGCTCGGAACGACACGAAGCACGCCGCATTGACAATCAGTTGCGCGGTCGTGCCGCCCGTCAGGGTGACCCGGGCTCGTCACGTTTCTACCTCTCCCTACAAGATGAACTGATGCGCATCCAGGGCGGATCGCAGGTCAGCAGTTTAATGGAACGCCTCAAAGTGGACGATTCGCTTCCGTTGGAAGTGCGCCTCGTGGGCAATGTGATCGAGCAATCCCAGCACCGCATCGAAGGCGCGAACTTCGATGTACGCAAACATTTGTTGGAATATGACGATGTTATCAACAAGCAGCGCGGACAGATCTACAGTCAACGCGACCGTATCTTCCAGAAGGAAGATCTGAGCGAAGATGTTGCCGAATTGCTGGAAGCGGAGATCACACAACGCGTAGAGACCGGTCTTACCGACGAAGAAGGTCCGTGGAAATTGATCGCCTGGCTCGAACAGGTTCAGCCGCCCTTTATGTCAGGAGAGCGCCTCTTCCCCAGCTATGGTCTGTCTCTATTATTGAAAGAGCTATCCAAATCGGATGACCTTCGACGTTCGACCTTAGACTTAATTTCCCGCGCCATCGAAACGGAAAATGCCCACCACCTGCGCGCCATCGAAACCCTGATCGATAAAACGGAAGAAGGGCTCGAAGCCCAGATCGCTTCCCGCACCGATTCGCTGGACGCCTACTTCGAAGGCTTGCGCGATATGGACGATACAGAACGTCCGCGCTCACAGAAGATGTTGGAAGAGATCAATGGACTGGTCGGTTTCCAGTTGCGACTCAACAATGACCAGTTGAAACGGCTCAACGAAGACCCTGAAGATGTCAAAGAAGAGATCGAACGACTCGTCACCGGCAATCTGACAGGCATGTACGCTTCGCGCGTCATCTCCGCGGTGCAGAACCGCTTCGGCGAATCCATCGGTGAGAAGTTCGAGATCTCTGATTGGGATGATGCTGCAGAGAAGATTCTCGACGCGGCAAAGAATGCGCTCGAACGCCGCAGTGAACGACTGGTTGGCAGCAACGGACAAATCGCACGCGATATCGACAACCTGATGCCTTCGCGAAGTGAATGACACCACCAAATCCCAGTTACTGCTTTCGCTCTCGCAGGGTGCACGCACTGTCTTTGATCAGCGCACCCATCAAACAGGTAAGGCAAGTCTTCAACCGTTTCACCTACATCTTCCTGATCGCGCAATTGCTGGATGGCAAGACGGCTGACCAGGTCACAGAAGATGTCTTGAATCATCTGGAAGAAGCGCAGGAATCCCTGCAAATGGCGTGGGGCGAGCGCGAGTATGCCCGTCTCGCTTCGAATGCCCAGCGGTTGGCGGATTTCGGCATCGCCGCGAAAATGGCTTTCGGGGAGGAACGGCTCGATGAACCGGTATCCAGCCTGGGTGAGTCGGACCGGGAGGCGTTGGTCGAGTCCATTGGCAGATATGCGCTGAACGAAGTCCATCGTCAGTTACTGTTGAGCGCCACCACCGAGTTATGGGTCGATTATCTGACGCGCATCGAAGCGCTGCGGGTTTCCATCGGTTTGGAGGCTTACGCTCAGCGTGACCCGCTGGTACAATATAAAGGTAGAGCCTCTGAGATGTTCGCGCAACTGGTGGAAGATATTCGTGGACTGGTGATCAGTAGAGTCTTTGCTTATCAACCCAGACCCATCGAGATCAAGCCGGTTGAATCAACGAGCCATTCGCACGAGGAACCACAAGACCAAGACACAGATTCAGGGAACAGTCAGAAAAAGAAACGTCGGCGGCACTAACTTTTTACCCGTATGACAGAACGAGTCACCGCATCTCTGCACACCTACCGAGCCCTCCCCAAAGTGGAGTTACATCGCCATCTGGAGGGCTCGCTGCGCCTCGATACGATGCTCGATATTGCCCGTCAGCATGGTATCACCATCCCTGCCGATGTGTTGCGTTTGAGCACTCTCGTGCAAGTGCAAGAAGAAGACAAGTTCACCTTCCAAAATTTTCTCGCCAAGTTCAATACATTGCGTCTCTTCTATCGCTCGCCCGATGTGATCCATCGCATCACGCGTGAAGCGGTCGAAGATGCTGCACGGGATAATGTCCGTTACATGGAGCTGCGTTTCACTCCTGTGGCGCTCAGCCGTGCAGAACGCTTTCCACTGCACGATGTGATGGATTGGGTTGCCACCAGCGCACGCGAGTCCGCAAAAAAGTGCAATATCACTGTGCGCCTGATCGCATCGGTAAACCGTCACGAGAGCACCGAACTTGCCGAACAAGTGGCATGGCTGGCAGCCGAACATTTGGACGATGGCATTGTGGCGCTCGACCTGGCTGGCAATGAAGCGGAATTTCCTTCTGAGCCGTTCTACGGCATCTTCAAGGAGGCGCGCCAAGCGGGTCTGCATGTCACCATCCACGCCGGCGAATGGGGTCCCGCGGCAGATATCAAGGAAGCCATCGAAAACCTGAGCGCCGAACGCATTGGTCACGGTGTGCGCGTGTTGGAAGATAAAGACATTACTGCGCTCGCCAAAGAGCTAGGCATTGCTTTTGAAGTATGCATCACCAGTAATTATCAATCGGGTGTGGTGGAAGCGCTGGAAGCTCACCCGTTGATGAAAATGTTCGAGAACGGACTTAACGTTACCCTTAACACAGATGACCCGAGCATTTCACGCATCACCCTCAGTCACGAATATTATGCAGCCTGCAATGATCTACAAATGCCGCAATACACCCTCAAGGAGCGCATCATAGCCGCGGCAAAGGCAGGCTTTTTACAGGAAAGCGAAAAGGAAAAATTGGTAACCCAATTGACCAAAGACCTTAAGTTGTAAACCCCACCACAGAATCAAGGATATCAAAGGCGCTCCTTTCTATCTTTCGCAGGTATGTGGTGTGAGTATAGGTCACGAATGCTTCGTGACCACGAAATTCTCATCACCAAAGGAGTTTCCTATGCAAGATCTGTTCCAATCTCGCGACGTGTTGAAAGTTGGGGAGAAACAATACGTCATCTACCGTCTGGACGCGCTCGAAAAAGCGGGTCTGACCCAGTTGAAGCGGCTGCCGTTTTCGATCCGCATCGTACTCGAAGCCGCCCTCCGTCAATGCAATGACAAAGAGATCACGCAGGAAGATGTAAAGAACATCGCGGCGTGGACTGCCAAAGGCAACCGCCCCGGCATCCCCCTCCTGCCCGCGCGCGTGGTCATGCAGGATTTCACCGGTGTGCCGGCCGTGGTCGATCTGGCTGCAATGCGCGCCGCGGTGGCACGTCTCGGTGGCGACCCGAAGAAGATCAATCCGCTCGTGCCTGTAGATCTGGTGATCGACCATTCCGTGCAGGTGGATTTCTTCGCTACAGCCGATGCGCTCAACCGCAACACCGAAATGGAATTTCTGCGCAACAAGGAACGCTACGAATTCCTCAAATGGGGACAACAAGCCTTCAGCAACTTCCGCGTTGTCCCGCCGATGACCGGTATCGTGCATCAAGTCAATCTTGAATATCTCGCTGATGTGGTCATGACGAAGACTTCCGAAGTCTCGGAGACTTCGGAAGTCTATGCCTTCCCAGATACGCTTGTCGGTACCGACTCGCATACCACCATGATCAACGGTCTGGGTGTGGTCGGCTGGGGCGTGGGCGGTATCGAAGCCGAAGCCGTGATGCTCGGTCAGCCTATGGACATGCTCCTGCCCGATGTGATCGGATTCAAACTCCACGGCAAACTCAATGATGGTGTCACCGCCACCGATCTCGTACTCACGGTCACACAAATGCTGCGCAAGAAAGGCGTCGTGGACAAGTTCGTAGAGTTCTATGGTCCCGGACTTGAGACCATGAGTCTCACCGACCGCGCCACCATCGCCAACATGGCTCCCGAATACGGCGCCACGATCGGCTATTTCCCCGTGGATGCAGAGACGCTGCGCTACATGCGCCTGACTGGTCGTTCCGATGAAACCGTTGCACTCACCGAAGCCTACATGCGCGCGCAAGGACTCTTCCGCGACGCATCCACCCCTGAACCCGAATTCACCGACACGCTCGAGCTGGATCTAACATCTGTTGTGCCATCCTTAGCAGGACCCAAGCGCCCGCAGGATCGCGTGCCCATGTCTGAACTGAAAGAGACCTTCAACAAGGCGCTGACCGCCCCGGTCAAGGAACGCGGCTTTGAACTCAAACCTGAAGCGCTGACCAGTGAAGCCACCTTTGGCACCAATGGCGGCTCGATGAAGATGAAGCATGGAGCGGTCGTGATCGCTGCCATCACCTCCTGCACGAACACGAGTAACCCGTCCGTTTTAGTGGCAGCGGGACTTGTCGCCAAGAAAGCCATCGAAAAGGGACTCAGCGTCAAACCGTATGTCAAGACATCGTTGGCGCCTGGTTCGCGTGTGGTGACCGAATATCTTCAGCAAGCAGGGTTAATCGAACCGCTCTCCCAACTCGGTTTCAATGTCATCGCTTATGGCTGCACCACTTGTATCGGCAATTCGGGTCCGCTCCCGGCGGAGGTTGCCAAAGCAGTGACCGGGTCCGATCTGGTAGCGGCGGCGGTGCTTTCAGGCAACAGAAACTTCGAGGGCAGAGTCCACCCGATGGTCAAGGCAAACTTCCTCGCCAGCCCGCCGCTTGTCGTAGCGTATGCTTTGGCAGGAACGGTTGATATCGATCTGGATAAAGAACCGCTTGGCACCGGCTCCGATGGTCAGCCCGTTTATCTGAAGGACCTGTGGCCCACACAAAAAGAGATCAATGAAGTTGCTACTTCCAGCGTGCGTGCAGATATGTTCAAGGCGCGCTACGCCGATGTGTTCAGCGGCTCGGATATGTGGAAGGAGATCAAGGTCACCGGCGGCGATCTATATGAATGGGATGAGCACTCCACCTACATCCATCACCCGCCCTACTTCCAGGAATTAACCCTCAATGTCAGTTCGGTGCATGATATCAAGGCAGCACGTGTGTTAGGTCTGTTTGGCGACTCGATCACAACCGACCACATCTCCCCTGCTGGTAATATTGCCGCCGACAGCCCCGCTGGAAAGTTCCTACAGGAAAATGATGTGGCTCCGCAGTACTTCAACTCGTATGGCGCCCGCCGCGGTAATGATCTGGTCATGGCACGCGGTACCTTCGCCAATATCCGCTTGAAGAATTTGCTCGTCGCTCCGAAAGAAGGCAACTGGACAAAGAACCAGTTGATCGGCGATGTGATGCCTATTTACGATGCAGCGATGAGCTATCAAAAGGAAGGCATTCCTGCCATCGTCATTGCTGGCAAGGAATATGGCACCGGCTCCAGCCGCGACTGGGCGGCGAAAGGTCCGCTGCTGCAGGGCGTGAAAGCGGTCATCGCTGAATCGTTCGAGCGCATTCACCGCTCCAATCTTGTCGGCATGGGCATCCTGCCGTTGAAATTCATGGACGGGCAAAACGCCGAGTCGCTGGGATTGAAAGGCGACGAGACGTACGACATCGAAGGCTTGAGCGACAAGATGGCGCCGAAATCAGTTGTGACTGTGAAGGCGAAAAAGGCTGATGGCTCGATTGTGGAGTTCAAAACCACCGCCCTGCTCAACACCGATGTGGAAGTGAACTACTATCGCAACGGCGGCATCCTGCATACTGTGTTGCGAAATCTCGTAAAGTAAAGTTTAGAAAAAGAAATAAAAGAGACAGTCGTGAGTGACTGTCTCTTTTTACTTTCTCGCCGTATAGAAGGACATAAGCAGTGTCAAAACGAAGACAATGGTCGCAAGTAGACCCAGCATCCACCATCCCAGAAAACTGCTGAGGATCCCAACGATGACCAGAGAAGCTACGAGGATCAATAGTCTGATATCCATCCGCTGGCTGTTCATGAAAGTCTTTGACCTCGTCATTCCATACAGACCAACACTCATCCCTAATAGAGAAAGGCCAACCATTGTCCATGTGATCATGCTGCCATTTGTTGGCAGGTCAACGACAAAAACGCCACAAGAGTTTTCCCGTTCTGGCAGTGGATAGGCATTCACCGAAGCACGGGCAAAGATGAATTGTCCAAGGATCAGATTTTCCGGTCCGATCTTTTCTTCGATCCGTTTGGTTTCGCCGGGGGCAAGCTGAACAGGTACGATAGAGGAGACCGGATCAAATTGTGTAGCAATATCTGTTCGGATGGAGGAGGCGATCTTTTTATCGGTTGTATTGACCACTTTCACAGAAAATGTACCAATCTCACTCTTCGTCATCAAGATGGGACAATACAAGGTAGTTAGTCGTTCTCCACCCGTTCGGGGTAACCCATATGATGCAGCCTCCATATCTGCCCAGGTAGCCATCACGGTGAGCAAAAAGCCAGAAAAAGTGCCCAGAGAAAAAATGATAAGGAAAAACAGGGAAGTGATCTTTCTCATGCTTATCTCAATACCCGCACATCGTAGCATTGTCTTTGTGTATTGTGATGCCACCATGGAGGGGTAATGAGGCGGGCAGGCAGAGGGATGTTCAATTTATATAATGTAGGGAATTAAATGCTCCAGGTAAAAAACAAGTCGGCTCTTTAGATAAGCCGACTTGTTTTTATTTATATCCAGCGGCGGACACGTGCTTTGAAGTTCAAATAGTCCGCGCCGAACTTCTGCTCCAAATATTTTTCCTCGGGAATGATCACCCAGGTAGTAAACAGCCAGGCAAGTATGGGAAGGAACAGGATAAACCAGGGATTTTGAAAGAAAACAGATATTCCTGCGTATATGACCAGCATGCTTAGATACATCGGGTTACGTGTGATGCGATATGTCCCTTCGAAAACAAGGGCATTTGTGGGGCGGTGAGGATTGGGGGATGTCTTTGCCTTGAGCATACCGCGCAGTGCGGGCATCCCTAAAAAGACCCCAAGGATAAACAGGATCGCCCCGATCAATCGACTGGGCAGACTGGGCAAAAATGGAAGTGGCACGAAGCGCTGCATTAATACTGTGATCAGGATAGCTATCACAAGAAGGACGGGCGCATCTACCTTGGTTTGTGGGTGATCGGTCTCTGGATTCATTTTATCTCCTTATCTCTAAAATCTTCTCCGGCAGTGAATCCGCAATGACAATAAAAGCTATGGCAATATCAGTCGGATCAGCGTATCCGTAAGCCAACCTGTGTACTGTTCATTGCTCCAATGAAGATCGCGCTGAAATAAAAGATAAAGTTCCGGGCTGGTCATTGACCAAAGCAGTTCGGCAGTCCGCGCTCGGGTCAAGCCGTCCCGCAAGGCGCCATTGGCAGATACCTGTTTTGCGACCATGTTCATGTTCACCAAACGTTCCCGTAGCAGACGTTGAACGAGTTCGGCGATCTCTGGCTCGGTCTTCGCCGCTATGCGTAAGATCTCAAAAACAGGGGCGGCACGATGCAGTATCTGAGTAATGTCTCTGGCGAATAGAGTCAGTTGGCGATGTTGATCGGTTTCATTCAATACCGCCTGCGGATTGGGTCGATCAAGCAACCGAATGGGGTCATCGTCCCCTCCGATGGATATATCGAATAAAAATGAAAGTACATTTCGTTTATTCTTGAAAACTGCATAGATCGTCTCCGGCGCAACGCCAGCTTTTTCAGCGATCGATTCTATGGATGTACCCGCATAGCCGCGGTCAAAGAAAAGCTCCCGAGCCGCCTCAGCAATTTGCAGCTTGGTCTGACGCGCCTGTGACTGTCGGCGGGACGAATCATATTTGCGGGTTGGTCGTTTTTGGGTAGGCATGTATCTAAATTAAATATATATTTACTGTATTGAATATATTTTTACTTTATCAAATTAGACAGCTTTTGTCAAGTATCAAATATGGAGTAATAGACCACGTATACCTTGACATCCTCATCTTTATCCCATTATGATGCGCATATTACAGTTTCACTTTATTGGCAATAAAACAGGAGCCTGGAAATGAACTTACTGGTAATAATTCTTCGTCTCGTCCACATTGGGGCGGCGGTCATCTGGGGTGGCGGCGCGTTGATCATGGAATTCTTTATCGGTCGTGCCATCTTTGCCACGGGGGAATCGGGACAGAAATTCGTTCAGCATCTCATGAACAAAATAAAAATGCACCGCTTTATGACCGCGGCGGCAGTTGCCACCGTTCTGGCAGGCTCCATCCTCTATTGGCTTGACTCAGATGGATTTTCTTCCGCATGGGCACGATCAGGCACAGGCATCGGTTTCGGTATAGGCGCAGGCTTCGGACTGATCGCCTTTGTGTTCGGAGCCATCTTCGGGGGCAGCAATGCCAAATTAGCGGAGATCGGCGCACAGATCCAATGTAAACCAACCGAGGTACAGGTGGCTCAGATCCAGGCGCTTCAAAAACGGATCCGCACCGTCTCCCCCATCCACATCTACAGTATGATCCTCGCCATGATCTTCATGGCTACAGCACGCTATCTTGTCTTCTAAGTTTTGGATTTGATAATCAAAAACGAAACGAAACCTGCACCAATGGGTTCCGTTCATTTAACGAACCGTTCAAGGAGGAGTCATGACCAAAAACATTTTTATGAGTTATTCGCGTCGCGAACTTGGATTTGTGGATGATCTGGTAAGTAAATTGGAAGGACAGGGCTACAGCGTATGGCTGGATTACCGTGCACTGATCCCCGGCACTCCCTGGAAAGGTCAAATCGATAAAGGGCTAGACGAGGCAGATACGGTTCTGCTGGTGGTCTCGAAAGCTTCATTGGCATCCAAATATGTAGCACTGGAATGGCAGCACTTTCTGGAAAGGAATGAGCGCGTCATTCTGTTGATCTTTGAAGCTGTGGATCTGCCACCAGAGCTTGAAAAATATGAATGGGTGGATTTTCGCGGCAACTACCAGGCAGGCTTGGATGAATTACTCGCGCAGTTGAAACAACCGGTCAAGGAGGAACACCCAGTCCCCGAAACAGGATTCAAAGCCCCAACCATGGTCTGGGTGGCGATCGGTGTAAGTGTTCTGGTCGCATTGTTATCCCTCTCCGAAATTTGGACGATCTTTCTACCTTGGGTGCTGGTCCCGTTACCCTATAAGATCTACAAGCGGAAGTTTAATTTCACCCAAGTGCAAACATCCCTATGGGCATTGCCAATCGCCTCGCTGCTTTCTCTGGCAGTGTACAATGACCCATCCCTGGATGCGACGGTCGCAGCCGGGCTGGTATTCGGATTGATCCTGCTCTTCATCCTGCGCTCGCCTGCCATGCAGCGCTGGGGCAGACCCGAAGCCATCATCCCTAAATATATTAACCCGCATGACCCGAAGATCAAAGATCCCGCGCCCGTTCCCTTCTTTGTGGATTATGCGCCGCAGGATCGTGTTATTGCCGAGAATCTGATCAAGACTCTGAAAAAATACGGTCACCCGCAAGTGGAGAAGCTTCAAGATGCAAAAGCGGTCTTTGTATTGGTATCCCAGTTCAAGTCCGATACGGATGCGGTGCCGATGCAGCAAATGGTCTTCCCTATTCTGATCCAGACCAATGACAATATCTCCGAAAAATTAGGCAAGATCCAATGGATCGACTTCCGCCCCGGCGTGCGTGGACTCGATACCATCGCCCAGTTGTTACCCAATCCCAAGGAACTTCTCAAAGCGCTCGGCATGAGACCTGTCAGCTCGCAGACAGTCTATTCACCGGTCATCACGGCGATCTATTTCTTTGTCATCCTGCTGGCGGTCATCAATGTTGGCGCATCGCTGGATTACATATTTGCATCTGATGCCATGTGGAACGCGTCCGATGAGGCATACACTTCCACGATCATTCAGTTCGCCATTAACCTGGCGCTATTCACCGGGCTCACCTATTACATCGTGCACGGACTGACCAGCCGCAAGGGCGCGTTTTCCAGCTTCCGCGCGGTTGCCATTGGTGTCTTCATCCTGGGCATTCTGCTCTTTTGGCAAGCTGCGATCGACGGGAATATCATGGCAGAAATGGAAGCAGCAGGTGTCGATCTCAGTGAAATAGGCATTAGTTTCACCAATATGGCATTTCCGATTTATTTCCTGGGCATTGCCTTGACAGGAGCTGTCTTCTTCCGAAACAGGCAAGACATCAAGAACTGGTTCCCTGCAAGACGGTGATCCGTTTCTCTTCAACAAAAAAGGACTCGCCTTTTCAAGCGAGTCCTTTTTTATCAGCAAAAGCAAACTCTTTTATCCGCCCGGCTTGATCGAACCAATGGCAAGGAAGGAAAAGATCAGCACATCCTGCCAGAAGTGGATGAACCACGCCCACCACAATCCGCGCGTTTCTAGCATGGACTTGCCCAGGAACCAGCCCAGAAATCCTGCCATCAGAACACCGATCACGCCATACGGCACGCCATAATAATGACCGATACCAAAATAAGCTGCCATCAGCCACAATGCCTGATCCTTGCCAACGGCATTCTCCAACACAGACAAGAAAGATGCTTTATAGGTCATCTCTTCGTTGAAAGCATTCAATACTGCCGCCAGCAACACCGCAGGGAGGAATGGCAATGCGCGAATAACATTATTCAAAGGCGGGCGTCCTGCAAGAACGAGAAACGTCAATGTACCCAGGCTGATAAAAAGCGCCGCATAGCGTCCCACCTTATTCCAACGTTCATTCTGAATGCCAAGCCACTTCACTGGTGCAACAGGTGCATCCGTGCTCCCTTTAACCAGGAAGAAACGGGAGGCTTTCTTGTGCAACAGGAATAATGCCGCGATGATCAACAGTGTGACCAACAAGCGCAGGGATTGTTCTGCCAGCATATACACGCTGAACGATGGATTATTCGACCATGAACGATAAAAAGGTAGCTGGTCTACTTTGGTGTAAACGAACCATTCCACCCCTACTAACACGAGGAACAATATAAAAAATGAGCGCAGGGGGCGTATCGTATCCCAGAAAAAGGTTAATAGCAGCCCGATCAATACAATACCCCCGGCGATCAATGCACCCAAATCGCTTGAAACCTGGTATTTGAAAACTTCCTGCAAAACGATACGTGGTATCCCGGACGCCAAAAGCAAAAATGCCCAGGCGATAATGATCAATGATCTCGATTTCGATGTTTCAGTGGTCATGATGGTCTCCTCTCTAATGATGGGAAATTATAGTTGTCAGCGCATCACAGCCGAATGGATGGATGTCAGAACTCCCAGCCTGACCTTGCTCATTACTTCTTTGTTGAATTAGGTATGCCGTATTTTTTTACTTAACATGACACCCGCAGCCATCACAACTCCCGTGAGCCAACCCGATGGGCAGAGATTAACCACAGGTTGAGTTGGCGCAGAGGTAGGAATGGTTGTACTACTGGCTTGAGGCATGGGTGTAAATGCAACTGTCGGAGGAATGTTTATGCCTGTGTTGGTAGGCGTTACTGGCTCAGAGCCCGTGATTGAAATATACAGAAGTCGAATGCGCGCCTGGGCTGCGGTGGTGTTATCGCCAAAGAATAGAAAGTTGGGCGTTTCATAGGGATCGGGGAAACCATCGAAAGCAGTGTAATCGCGTAAAGGTCCTGAGAGGATCGGCTGCCCGTTTGCAGTGAGCGAGTACGTATCCCCCATCAAAATCACTTGGTATGCTGTCATATCTATGGTTGCAAAAGTCGTATCTTCACCACGATAAAATAATCCCCCAGTATTATCGTCGCTCTTTGCCCAGATCTCATTCTCCCCAAACGATAGCTCGATCCCTTTCTTATCTTTATCAAGAACGATCATGCTAAACCCAGAACGGGTCTCTCTAGTGTGCGTTTCACTCTCCACCTGCACGGTGAAATTTACTTGTATGCCTTCCGCACGATCAAGAACTGGAAACCCGACTGTCGTAGCGATAGAAGATACCCAGCCAGCAAAAGAGTCATTCCCTGAAACGGTCGTATCCAGAATAGCCGCATCGCCAGCATAGGTCGGCGAAATATTCCCAAAAGGAAAATCAGCGAAGCTCATCAATGATGAATCGGGAAGCGTGCCAGAGGATGCATCATAAAGAACCAATGATTTTGGCGCCGCAATTGGAAATGGGCTGGGGGAACCAGCCCCTACCGAAAAGACAGGCACAAACAACCCCAAAAGGATCGCTGCCCAAACAATTAACTTTTTATTCATGAACGAAATTTCTCGGCGATCAGCATCTCTAACAACCCTGTTGGATACAGGATGGATTTTCCTTCCCCGAATTCATCGAGATTCATCCACACCGCACGGAAGGCTTCTTCGATATCCGCTTCTTGACCTACGATCACAGCTTGGTCATACAGCCCAGACTCTTTCAACACCCCATCGTAGACCTGCACGATCTCATGCCCGGGAGTCCCGTTGAAGACAAAGATATTCTCCAAGGTGCCGAGATATTTTAGATCGCAAACTTCCGCATTGATCTCTTCGATCAATTCCCTGCGAATCGTTTGCTCACTATGTTCACCGAACTCGATCCCACCACCTAACGGGCGGTAGAAGTTCTGTTTCTTGACCGGATCATATCCCTCGGCAACCAGGATACGGTTGTGGTTGAGAAATACACAAATGGCAATAGGACGAATTTTGTTTTTCATATTCTCCCTCAAAAATTGTAGGGGCGGGGTAACCCCGCCCCTACAGGCATCATACAGAAATCAACTCAGGCTGCTTTTTCAAATTCGCCTGCATAGACCACGGTCCCGTCCACGTGACGGTGACCGGTAATATTTTCCCTTTCAAGTCTTCCTCTGATTCGACGAAGACCAGTTTGTTGGTGGGAGTACGTCCCTTCCAGCGGTTCTTCACTTTCTCCTCGAACAACACTTCCACGGTCTGACCTAGATATTTCTTATTGATCTCATCTACCACTTCTTCCTGTAATTCTTCCAACATACGGAAGCGGCGCATCTTCTCTTCTTTAGGAACGTTGTCGTCCATGCGGCGGGTGGCAACTGTCCCTTCGCGAGAGGAGTAGCGTGCCAGATGAGCAACATCCAATTTGAGATCGGCGAGCACGCGGTAGGTTTCCATGAATTGTTCATCGGTCTCGCCGGGGAAGCCCACGATAATATCGGTGGCAATCGAACAATCTGGAATACGCTGACGGATCTTCGCCACGAGGTCACGATATTCTTGTTGGGTGTAGCCGCGCTTCATATTCAATAGGACTTGATCGTCACCCGCCTGAATCGGAACTTCGATATGCGGCATGACCTTGGGCAGTTCTGCCACTGCATCCATCAGGTCTTCGCCGAAATAATTCGGGTGCGATGTCAGGAAGCGGATGCGCTCGATGCCTTCCACTTCGTGGATCACGCGCAATAAGCCAGCCAGATTAGGTCCATCAGGGACATCCTTGCCGTAACGGTCCACGATCTGACCGAGCAGGGTGATCTCTTTCACGCCCTGCACTGCCAGCGAGCGGATCTCCGCCACGATATCCCCCACCGGGCGGCTGCGTTCCACGCCGCGGCGGAAGGGAATGATGCAAAACGTGCAGGCATGCGAACAGCCGTACACAACCGGAACATGTGCCGTGACGATCTGTCCGCGTTCGTGCTGCGGCAGGATGAGTTCTTCATCCATGGTCAGGAAGCGGCGCGTGGTTTCAGCATCTTCCAACGAGCGGATCTCGCCCTGGCTCAGGTACGAGACGAGCGGTCCCGGGTCAGAGGGAGGCGAGAAGACATCCACATAGGGGAGTTTTTCGCGTAATTTCTCCGCGCCGCGCACACCGACGAGACAACCCATCAGGTTGATGACCAAGTTTGGATTCTGCCTCTTTAACGGAAGCAGGCTCGATAGGCGTCCGAGCGCCTTGTCCTCCGCAGATTGGCGTACAACGCAGGTGTTTAAAACGATAACGTCCGCTTCATCGGCTTTATCGGTAAAGGTATATCCCAGATGCTCCAGCGACGAACCGACGCGCTGTGAGTCGGCAACGTTCATTTGGCATCCTTCGGTCCAGATATGGTATTTCATAGGGTGCGAATTATACCAAGAGTAGTCAGGTTTCGTGATTTGCGAATCGGGAATTGAAAAGCATCCGTAGATTCTGATAACAAAGCCCGATTCCCGTTTTAGTTATGGTAAAATGTTGTCCGCCTCCTGAGATTCTCGGGATCCATTGGAGGGATGGCCGAGCGGCTCAAGGCGCATGTCTTGAAAACATGTTTGGGTCACACCAACGTGGGTTCGAATCCCACTCCCTCCGCTACGGGTAGCATGATAAAATACCCGAACGTTTGAAGGTTCACTTAGCACTGGTTGAGCACACGCCAACTTGGAATCTTCAAATCAAAAAAACGGGGAGGTGCCAGAGTGGCTGAATGGGCTCGCCTGCTAAGTGAGTGCTGGGTAAAACCAGTCGCAGGTTCGAATCCTGTCCTCCCCGCCACAGAAAACGCGTTCCGCAAGGAGCGCGTTTTGCTTTCAGCCGCACGTCCCCATTGAGGGGATGATATTCGAATCTGTCCTCCCCGCCACAGAAAACGCGTTCTGCAAGGAGCGCGTTTTTGTTTTCAGTCTCACATCCCCATTCAGGAAATATTCAAAATCTGTAGTCAGGTTTTCTACAACAAACATGTTTTTGAATTCAAATATGTTTGTTGTAGAAATATCTCATTGGAATTCTAGTTTAGGATAGAGATAAAAGCGCTATTATTTAAGTATTGACTTAATTAAGAATTTACTTTATATTAACTATACTGACGTCAGACTGTACAGTAGAACGAGAGGTTATTCAAATAACCATGGATATTTTTTACGCCCTAGCCGACCCCACCCGGCGACAGATCCTTGAGATGCTAGCCCAATACGGTGAATTGCCAGCCACAAAGATCTATGAACAATTCCCCGTGAGCCGTCCGGCGATCTCGCAACATCTGCAGGTGTTGCGACAAGCAGAATCTGGTGCTGGTGGAAAAACGCGCTCAACAACGCATTTATCGAATTAACTCCAATTCAATGCTGGAATTGGAAACGTGGGCAAGGCAAATCTCACAGCAATGGAATGAACGTTTCAACGCAATCGAGAAGATATTGAATTCCGAAAAGAAGAAAGGAAAATAATATGAGCAAAAATAACCTAGAGGTAAACCGCGAACAACGTACCATCACGATGAGCCGTATCTTTGATGCACCGCGCGAACACATTTGGAAAATTGTGACCGACCCGGATCTCGTCCCCTTGTGGTGGGGACCTGGAAACTTGACAACGACCGTAGACAAAATGGATTTCAAGGTTGGCGGTACCTGGCGATACATTCAAAAGGATGCCAATGGAGTTGAATTTGCTTTCCACGGTGTCTATAAGGAAATTGATGCCCCCCACCGTCTCATATCCACATCTGAATTCGAACTCATGGCAGGTCATATCTCCACTGAAACACTGACATTGGATGAACTTCCAGATGGCAAAACAAAAATGACAGTCCGCACAAGCCTCGACACACTCGAAGATCTGGAAGGGATGATCCAATCGGGTATGGAGAACGGAGCCGTCGAATCCTGGGATCGTCTCGAAGCACTATTAATGAAAGTGTAGAAAACATATTTCGAGCATTTCAAAAACCATTTATTGATAAAAGAAAATAGTATGAAAACACTTTCCACGAAACCAAATCTGGTAATCCATGAAACGGCGTCTTCTCTTTCTCTGACCACCGCACGCCTGACGTTGTATAGTGCCGTTCTGTTTATCGTTTTGCTTGCTGCATTACATCTCATCAAACCAGAATTAGATCCATCCTGGCGCATGATCAGCGAATATGAGATCGGCAACTTTGGCTGGATCATGAGGCTTGCGTTCTTTCTCCTGGCAGGAAGTTGTATAACACTGTTCATTGCGCTCTACTCGCAGGTGCGAGGCTTCTGGGGAAAGTTTGGATTGGGTCTGCTTCTGCTCAGCGCAACAGGCATGATCCTGGCTGGCATTTTTACCAGCGACTCTATGACCGGCTCTCGCACACCCACAGGTCAGATCCATGAACTGGGTGCAATGCTGGATAGCATTCCCTTTGCGGCTCTATTTATCAATTTGACCCTGATCTTCAAAAACCCAAATTGGGCTTCTGCCCGAAAGGCGCTCTGGTGGACTGCCTTCCTCCCCTTGCTCGGACTCGTCACATTTGTTGGCAGTGTGGTTGTCCTGTTCCCAAGCGATGGCAAATTTGGTCCCGATGTATTAACCGGCTGGCAAAATCGCTTCTTTATCCTCACCCATGCCATTTGGTTGACCGTCATTGCAAAACAGGCTCTCAAGGTTTACGAGCAGAAAGCTTAACCATACATCACAGAACGGTCCGCACACATAAAAAACGTGTCCTTGGGGACACGTTTTTTATATAAAGTCATTTGAAAAATTTTACTTCAGAGTCAGTTTCATCCCCAAGTGAGATTTCTGAAACCCTAATCGTTCATAGAAGCGGTGTGCATCTTCACGGGATTTGTGAGTGGTAAGCTGCATAATGTGCGCGCCCCGTTCTTGGGCATTTGCAATTGCCCATTTCATCATTTGACTACCAATTCCCTGGCTTTGGCATTTCGTGTCTACGCGCACAGACTCAACCTGAGCACGTAAGCCGCCTCGATAACTGAGAGAGGGCAGGAACATGAGGTGTAGTGTACCGATCACTTCTCCGTTTGATTCGGCAACGATCAATTCGTGGTTTGCATCTATGCTGATCTTGTCAAATGCTACATAATATGAATTGGGCAGCGGATCTTCAAACTTCTCTCGTTGACTCCCCAATTCATCATCCGCCAACATGCGAACAATCGCAGGAACATCCTCTCGCCTTGCTAATCGAAAAGTTAGATTTCCCTGATTCATTCCTCTTCCTTTTGATGCGTCAGATCAGCATATTGCGGATTGCGGCGGATGTAGGCAGCGGCGTACGAACACATGGGGATCACGCGCAACGAATTTGACTTGGCATATTCCAGCGCCACCTGCGTGATCTTCCCAGCAACACCCTGCCCGCGTAACTCTGGATCAACGCCCACATGCGTGATGACAAAATTCTTCCCATCGCGAATGTAATCCAGTTTCGAAAGATACCCTTCGATCCATGCTTCAAAGCGTTTTTCTGCTTCGTTGTTCACGACCGTCAATTCGTTCAGATCAATTTGATTCACAACATCACCTAGTACAAGATTCTAGCCCTTAAAAACAAAAGCGGACAGTGCATTAACACTGTCCGCTCGAAAAGAAAGGTTCTTACTTGGAATTCAAGAACGCCACCAACGCATCGATCTCATCTTTATGCAATTCAAGGTTCGGCATTTTGGTATCCGATTTCACCGAAGTGGGATCTTTCAACCGCATGAATATCACTTCGGAGTTGGCGGAAAATTTCGATAGATCAGGAGCGCCCATTTGGATCGTCCAGGCATCAGCAGGTGCTTTGGCTCTCGAATTCGTGTGACATGTGATACAGCCCTTGGCAAGGAATAGCTGACGTCCCAACTCGACCTGCGAAAGCGACGAATTCGAAGAGGACACGCTCTGCGCTTCCACCGCAGGGACGGCGGCTCCCGTTATGAAAGAAGCGGCCCCTGCCACCAAGCAAGCTACCGTCAAGCCTATCGCCCAGCGATTTCTCTGGCGAAGTGCAAGTACACCGCCGACAAGTACTCCAACCAATGCCAATCCACGTACGATCCACAACCACGGAATGGATGAAGCGAGAGGTTCTGTCTTCGGAATCAAAACTCCTGAAGGCGCAGCAACTGTCAACGCAGGCATGGGCTGATGCATGGTGAACGCCTGAATCGACCAACTCCACTCCCCGTCTTTGGGGAAGATCATGGTAGCGATGTAATGACCAGGCTTCCCATCCGATTTGGCATCGACCGAAAGTTCCGTTTCTTTGTTCAAGTTTGCCGTGATGACCGGATACAGACCGTCCATCAATGTGACGCCATGTTGCCGAACGGTGAAACCGATCGTGTATGGTTGACCCGCGACAAGATCGCTTGGAAGTTCATCCAGAGTGATGACTGCCCAGCCACCCGCAAATACAGGGATGGCAAAGATCAGTGACATCATTACGACGAAAGCAAATGCTACCCGAAATCGTGAAAACATTCGTACCTCCTTTGGCGAATGGAAATTCAATAGCAGTACACCGCTGGAGGAGAACGGGTTCCATAACATAAACGTCCCGCAGGTTGGGTTGGATAGCTTTAGCGCTTGATGAAACCTGCGGGACGGTACTCTATTTTATTGGCTCAAGTGATTCTGCGGTCTTGAGGGCTTCTTCCATGCTTACACCGGTTTCGAGACGATAGGTAACATCTACATTTCCCCAGATCAAAACATGACCGGTGATCAGGCGCTTGTATTCGATATCGCCATTTATATAAAGGGGGTACGGTCCGGTCGTCCAGATGGCGCGGCTGCCTTTTACTGATGTTTTATCGATGGCAGCAGGTTCCATTTTTTTGATCGCCCAACTTCCATTCGGAACGAAATGCAAACTCATCAAGATCTTCTTCGGATCTTGTTCATCCAACCAAACCAGGATAACCATGTTCCCATCCATATTTTGCAGGTAGACCAGATCCGGTTCCCCCAGATCAGAGGGATAGGTTGGCAACAGGATGGGGTAATCCACTTGCGATTGAGCATCTGCGAGAGATGTTCTGCCAGCCATTTGAGCCAACGTGGGAAGCAAGTCTGATGCAGACACTGTAGCAGTCCTTGTTGTTTGAGATTCGGGTGTAGCCGTTGTGATCGGCTGAGTTGTCGGTTCGGGCGGGAAGATGCGAACAGCGCCGATCTGGATAAACTCGATGATCGCGGCACGGACCGGCGGGATGAGCATCAGGCTCACGAACAGAACAAGGATGATGGTCAGCGACCAGGCTAAGGCTTTGAAAGAGAAGCGGGAACGAGTTGGAGGGCGGAGGCGTGCCATCACACGTCCGGCAATGTCGGGCGTGGGCGGATAGTCCAATCCGCTGGCAAGGATGCGCAGTTTCTCTTCATTCATGCTTCCAGTCCTTCGGTCAGAACAGGAAAATCCTGTTGGATGATCTTGCGTAGTTTTTCGAGCGCACGACTTAGGCGCGATTTAACGGTTCCCTCGGCGACTTGCAACACTTCGGCGGTTTCGGCAACTGAGAGATCGAGAAAAAATCGCAGGTAGACGATCTGCTGGTCGGGCAGGCTCAAGGTTTGGACGGCTTTCCACAGATCGTTCGCTTGCATATGCTGCGAGCTTTTTTCTTCGATGGTGGCTGAGATGGGTTCATCGCGGAAGGCACGCGTGAGCGCTGCAAAATAGCGTCCCGCAGAGCGGCGGCGGTTGCTGGCGAGATTAGATGCAATGCTCAAGAGCCAGGGACGCAATGGGCGCGTTGGATCGAAGCGCTTGAGATGTTTCCAGGCGCGAAGAAAGGTCTCCTGTGCGACATCTTCCGCGTCATCGGGGTCGCCAAGGAGCAGGTACGACAGCCGGAAGACCGCTTGCTGATACGCCAGCACCAACGGTTCCCAAGCTGCCGCGTCGCCATGTGCGGCGTGACGGACTAATGTGGATTCATCCAAACAGTGCCTCTCCGGAGAGGGTATTTATAAAGTGTACACCGGCAGGCGGATAATGGTTCCAATTACAAATATGTCCCCCTGAGCGTTAGCGAAGGGTTTCTACCTTACCCAGAAGATTCCTCACTAGAGGAGGGATTCTTCGCTCCGCAGGGCAACGTACGCTCGCTTTGCTCAGAATGATATGATGTAGTTAGTTATTCAACTGGGTAATAACACAGCCCAGCCGTGCCCGGACCGGTATGGACTGCCAGCGCAGGAGACAACTCGGCAAAAAACGATTCGACTACATCAACCCTAGCTTCGACCAGTTCTTTTATCTTTTCCACTTCTCGCTGCGCCCCAGCGTGGACGTAGGCGACCTTGGCTTTGCCTTTTCCGACAGCATCGGCGACCATGTCTGCCATCTGCTGATAGGCTTGTGCGCGGCTGTGAGCGCGTCCCATTGGAACAATGACGCCATCGTCCATGCCGACGATGGGTTTGATGTTGAGCAGGCTGCCCACCAAGTTCTGAGCTTTGCCAATGCGCCCGCCAAGATAAAGATATTTGAGCGTGTCGGCGGTCTGAACCATGTGCGAGATGGGAATCATCTTTTAACGGTATCCGTGATCCGGTCCAAGGAAAGACCCGCAAGTGCTGCGCGGGCGGCTTCGATAACCATCCATCCTTCACAGAGGGAGACATTGCGCGAGTCGATCACTTCGATCTTCACATTCGGCGCTTCTTCCTTCATCATGGTTTGAGCGACCGTAGCGGCTTGATATCCACCACTGGCTTTGGATGTCATTTGGATGCTGATGATCTCTTGATTTCCCTCTTCGACCAATTGTTTGTAGGCTTCGAAATAATCGCCGGGTCCCGGGCTGGCAGTGGTCGGGACAAATCGGGCGGTCATCATCCAGCGCAGGAATTCATCTCGCTGGATCGTCACCAGGTCACGCAGGACTTCCTGCCCGCGGTGGATATAATAGGCAACCGTACGAATATGCAAGCGCTGTAGAAGTTCTTCAGGAATGCTTGCAGTGGAATCGGTCAGAACAGCAATGTTCGCCATATGCACTCCTTTTTACGATTTTATTGTACTCACATTTTTGTACAATTTGCAGTCTTTCCACGTTAAAAACCATAAATCGCCCCAGCCTAAAGTAGTCATTGACCTCCCTTTTGTTTGCTCTTACAATTATTAAAATGAAGATAAAATCTGCCGGCTTTTTTAGACCCGACCACGATCCTCCGATGATCGAGTTTTTTGCCGTGTCCTGATCATGTTGTTCAAAAATTAGACCCATTCGGAGGAAAATCGTATGCCTACCCCGTTTGTTTCAAAACGTGCACCCATTTACAAAGACGTTCCCGATGAGAAGTGGAACGATTGGCGCTGGCAATTGAGCCATCGCTTGAATACCGTGGAAGAGATCGAGAAGGTCATTGCCCTGACCGAGTCAGAGCGCAAGGCGCTCAACACCAGCGGACTCTTCCGTGTAGATGTGACTCCCTACTTTATTTCGTTGATCGACCCCGATGACCCGGATGATCCAACCCGCAAACAGATCATCCCCGTTTCGGAAGAACTGCAATCCTTCACCGCCATGATGGAGGACTCTCTAGCAGAAGACCGCCACTCTCCCGTGCCAGGGCTGGTCCACCGGTATCCTGACAGGGTCCTTATGCTGGTAACGACTCAATGCGCCTCGTACTGCCGTTACTGCACGCGCTCGCGGATCGTTGGCGACCCTGGTCAAACCTTTAACCGCCAGGAATTCGAGATGCAGATCGAGTATCTCAAGCGTACCCCGCAGGTACGTGATGTTCTGCTCTCCGGTGGTGACCCGCTGGTGCTGGCGCCGAAAATTCTCGAAGAACTGCTCAGCCGTTTGCGCGAGATCCCCCATATCGAGATCATCCGCATCGGTTCGCGCGTACCGGTCTTCATGCCCATGCGCGTCACACAGGAATTGTGCGATATGCTTGCCAAATTCCATCCCCTTTGGATGAACATCCACGTTAATCATTCAAATGAGATCTCGCTGGAACTGGAACAAGCTTGCGACCGTCTTACAAAAGCAGGGATTCCGCTTGGCAACCAGTCTGTGCTGTTGGCGGGCGTGAACGATAATGTACATATCCAGCGTAAACTAGTGCAGGACCTGGTGCGCATCCGCGTCCGCCCGTACTATTTGTATCAGTGCGATCTCGTGGAAGGCGCCGGTCACTTCCGCACCCCGGTCGCCAAGGGTATCGAGATCATGGAAGGCTTGCGCGGACACACCTCCGGCTACGCCGTTCCGCAATACATCGTGGACGCTCCCGGCGGTGGCGGCAAGATCCCCGTCATGCCGAACTATCTGCTGAGCATGTCCGACCATAAAGTGATCCTGCGCAATTACGAAGGATACGTCACAACCTACGAAGAACCGACCGATTACCTCCCCAGTGAAGCCGCCAAGTTCAAGGGCGAGAAACGCCCTGAACCAGGTCAAGAAGGCGTGCATGGATTGCTGGAGGGCAATCAAATGTTCATCAAGCCCGAGGATTTCGACCAGGTCCATGACCGCCATGGAATTCAACACCGTTTGAAAGATGATAAGAAATGGCAGCCTCTGGGTATAGGAGACGGTTCTTCCAAACCAAACGAAAAATGATTGATCGAAGGAGACAATAATGAATCGAACAATGAAACGAATCCTATTTTCCACGCTGGCAATGCTCGTGCTCCTATCTGCCTGCGCACCGCAGGCAGCGGCTCCCACACAGGACCCCGCGCTCGTTCAACAACTGATTGAACAATCGGTCGAATTAACCGTGGCTGCGCAGAATCTAGCAACCGCTCAGGCACAACCAGAAAATACAGCAACCCCCATTCCTACTGAAATTCCGCCCACGGTTGCTCCGGCTCTACCTACTGCGACCCCGTTCGTGGTGGTACCTCCTACTGCTGTAGTGAGTGGAGGCGGTGGCGGTGGTGGAACGACCAAGCCCGAATACGCCTGTGATGTAATCCATCAACGCCCGTTTGACGATACGGTCTATCGCCCGGGTGAAGACTTCGATGTGCACTGGGTCATTGTCAACAAAGGCACCAAAACCTGGCGCGCCCGCTCAGACCTGAAGTACTTGACCGGACCCGCCATGATCCCGACCGCCACCATCGAACTACCCGAAATGAAACCCGACGATCAATTCGAACTTACCTTTGACGCCAAGGCACCCGATGAACTGGGTCAACAAGTCATGGTCTGGTCGGTGGAAGGCGCGAATTGCTTCCCCTATGTACGAATCATCGTTGAGAAATAAACCCTATTCGAAACCGGTCACATAATCCGAACGGCAGCGCTGAAAAGCAGGAGACATTATGGCAAATCAAGGAAAGAAAATTCTGATCTGGTCAACCGTGCTGATATTGATATCGGCATGTGTTCTCCCATCGGTTGGTGCGCCGGTTGTCCCCACGATCGATCCTGGGGCGGTGAATACTTTTATAGCACAAACAGCCAATGCAGCTGCGACGCAAACGTCTAGAGCGTTGCCCACGTCTACGCCCACGGAGACAGCCACAGCTACTCCACGGCCCACAAGTACCAATTCTCCAACTCCGACGAATACAGTGATCTTTATTTTGAAGAGTCCCACTCCTATTGTTCCACCCACCATTCCTGGCTCAGGTAGCGGGGGTGGAAGTAGTGCTTCTGGCTACTCCTGTGAAGTAGTTACCACTTACCCATTTGGGGTAACCTTCAGTCCGCGCACCAACTTCGATGCGACTTGGAAAGTGAAAAACACCGGCTCTCAAAGTTGGGATAGGAATAGCGTTGACTTTGTCTATTCCAGCGGCGACCAGATCCACAAGGTTGCGGGATATGATCTTGACCAGAACGTGAAAGTTGGGCAATCGATCACGCTCTCGGTCAGTATGCAGGCTCCGAAATCACAAGGCACCTATACAACCCGTTGGATATTGAAAGTTGCGGGCAAGACGATCTGCACCATGGTTGCGAACATCACTGTGCAATAATGGATACGTATTGGAAATAAAAAGCGGCGACCTGATCAGGTCGCCGCTTTTGCTAGATATTAGGAAGCGGGGGGAATTTGAACGTCCGAAGCAGCTGCTTCGGGTTTCTTGCGCAGGGTAAAGAAGCCTACCCCAATCGGGATCAAGATAAAGATCAGGGATAAGCAAAGCAAAACAAAGCCAACAGAGGGGGACAAATTCGCGTCATTAAATGTCCCTCTTCCAGTGGCAGTCAGCGCGCCAAACAAACAGATAAAAAGTCCTGGACAGCCGCACAGCACAACCGCTGCAACGGTGGCAATAATGCCGGTATTCTTGTTGTTCATCAATCTCTCCTTTGGAATGAATTGGAGGCAGTATACTCACAAGCAAAACGGGATGCAAGTTTTTTTGCATCCCGTTTGTACTACTTACGATCAACTTCTCAATTTTGCTTTGACCTCATACTCCAGCCGCTTGACGATCTTATTGCGGATCGCGGCGGCATCAGCGTCGGTCATCGTTTTATCGGACTGGTACGTGAGGCTGTACGCCAGCGACTTCTTCCCGGCTCCGATCTTTTCATCGCGATAAACATCGAACAAGCGGACGTCGGTCACGGTCTTTCCACCCGTCTGGCGGATGAGGCTTTCGATGCGCGCTGCCGGCACGGATTCGTCAACGATCACGGCGATATCCTCCAGGACGGGCGGCACATCGGCAACGGGAGTGATGCCATAGCTCGGCGCGGAATTGCGCAGAGACGCCAAGGTCGATTTCAGCGACCACGACCGGGGCATTGCCGAATTCGTATTTCTCCTTCGTCAGCGGATGCAGTTCGCCGAACATGCCCACTGTATTGCCATTGACCTTGATCTCGGCGGCTTTGCCGGGATGCAGGTAGTTGACGGAGTCGGTCGCAGCGTAGGAAACATCCTTATAGCGGAGTCCGCTCAACAGGAGTTCGAGGCGTCCCTTCATATCGAAGAAGTCTTGAGCGGGCGAGTCCTTCACATCCCATGCGGTGGCGATGCGGGCGCCGGTCATCACGATGGCTAGTTTGCGCGGTTCGTTCGGCACATTACCTTTGACCGGCTCGAAAATGGAACCGATCTCGAACAGCGCCACCGACTCGGCGCGGGCATTCTTCTCCGCTGCTTCTAACACGGAGGCGAGCAGGCTGCGGCGCAGAACGCGTCGCTCGGGCGCGATGGCATTAGCGAGGGCGACATAATCGTTATAGGTCACGAGGCGGCTCTCGCGTTCGGGCGATGTCAGACGATAGCTGACGACTTCCTGCACGCCGAGGCTCACGAGGATGTCGCGCACGCGCTCCTCCCACTCGTGGACCGGGTTACCGATCTGCGGCGGGAGCGCATCGGACATGCGCGTTTCGGGGATGTTATCGTAGCCGTAACTGCGCGCCACTTCTTCGAGCACATCCGCGAGACCGACGACACCTTCGGCAATGTCCATGCGGTGTGAGGGAGCGGTGACTCGTAATTGGTTATCGCTAATTTTTTCGCATTTGAATTCAAGATGCGTGAGCAGCTCCGCCATCTTTTCGACGGTGAGGTCGATGCCAAGCAAACGCTTCGCATCCTGCGGCGAGACATCCACGACCGCGTCTTTCGGCTGGAGAGGATACTCGTCCACCAATCCCGGCGCGATCTTGCCACCTGACCACGCTGCCATGAACTGAAGTCCGCGGCGAACACCAATCTCCGCCAGCGAGGGATGCACACCGCGCGAGAAACGGAAGGATGCTTCCGACGGCAGGTTATGCTGCTGGGCTGTCTTGCGGATGTTGATGAAGTTCCACGCCGCGCCTTCGAGCAGGATGTTCTTGGTCTTGTCGGTCACTTCGGATTCGGCGCCGCCCATCACACCGGCAAGCGAGAGCGAACCGGCTTCATCACAGACCAACACATTTGTGGAGGTCAGCGTGCGCTCGTTGCCGTCGAGGGTGGTGAGTTTTTCGCCAGCCTGCGCGGCGCGGGTGATGATCTTGACGTTCTTGCTGCCAGCGCGTGCTTTGAGTACATCGTAATCAAAGGCATGCAGAGGTTCGCCCTGATCGAGCATGGCGTAGTTGGTCGCATCCACGATGTTGTTGATGGCGCGGATGCCTGCCAGCCGCAAACGCCGCTGGATCTCGTAAGGACTCGGTTTGATCTCCACATCGCGGATCAATCCCAACACGAAGCGCGGATTGAGTTCCGGTTCCTTGATCTCGATGGAGACCAAATCTTGTACAGAAGTACCTTCTGTTGCATATTCGATGACCGGCTTCTTGAGTGGACGTCCTGTCAATGCAGCAAGTTCACGCGCCACACCGATGACATTAGCATTGCGCGCCATGTTCGGCAGGATGGAAATATCCAGCACGGCATCACCGATGTAATCGGCGAGCGGCATACCAACGGGTGCATCCTCATCGAGCAGGATGATGCCTTCGTGCTCTTCCGAGATGCCAAGTTCCTTTTCAGAAGCAACCATCGAATAAGACTCCACGCCGCTGATCTTGGCACGTTTGAGCGTGGTGAGCACGAGGCCTTCGGCGTGACCATCGTAAATGGTTGAGCCTTCTTTGGCGTATGCCACTTTAAGTGGCTTCGCCAGTTTGCCCGTGCCCTTCAAATGGAAGATGTTCGGCGCGCCGGTCAAGACGGTCTGAGTTTGCTGACCATCGTATAGGTCGAGCAGGGTCAAGCGGTCCGCGTTGGGATGCGCTCCCACTTCACGAATTTCCGCCACGACGATCTTGTCACGATCCCAGCCGATACCGCTGGTCTTGAATTCGTGACGTTCGCCGTCTTTATAGGTCGGCATCGGCAGACCTGCATAATGGATCTCGTCCACCTCCAACCCGGCGAGGGTCAGCTTGCGGGCAATGTCTTCGACGGAGAGCCCGTCAAGGTCAATGTAGTCTTTTAGCCATGAAATAGGTAGCTTCATAGTTTTCTCCTAAGAGAGTAGAGAATAGATGATTAGAGAGTAGTGTCGTTGAAGTCATTAGAAGTCTTCAGAAGGTTCATTTGTAGGGTCCGTGTCTTCGCGAATCTTATAGTTTGCTCCGGGTTCATTTTCGCCTTGTTTACTTTTCTTGAGGAAGGCGATATAGCCATTCAGCATCTTCTCGATTTCTTCTCCTTCATTTCCAACTCCTTGTAAAGTGCTTCGGGAATGAAATCCATTTCACAACAAAAGATCAAATGGCTAAGTGTTTCTTCGAGAGAACCACGAGCGTTATAACAAAAACGGACAGTATCCTGATAGTAGAACCTTCCATATCCTTCTGCGATATTTGCAGAGACACTTAGAGATGAACGCCGGAGCTGCTGATTTAAGTTCCATTTTCTTCTGAAGGCAAAAGATGTAAAACCTGCTTGTAAATCTTCACAGCATAATCTTTTGACCGTACCCAGACTTGCAGCTTCTTTAACCCTTGTACGCTCATCGCATCATCCTACTAATCTCTATTCTCCAATCTCTATTCATCTCATCTAGAATTGTTCCAAGAATCTGAGATCGTTTCCCCAGAAATAACGAATATCATCGATCTTATAGCGCAGCATCAACTGGCGTTCTGGTCCCATGCCCCAGGCAAAACCGGAGTAACGCTTCGGGTCGTAGCCGCCATTTTGCAGCACCACAGGATGCACCATACCGCAGCCAAGGATCTCCAGCCAACCAGAGTTCTTGCAGACCTGGCAACCCTTGCCGCCGCAGACAAAACATTCCACGTCCATTTCGGCGGAGGGTTCGGTGAACGGGAAGTACGAAGCGCGGAAACGCGTGCGCACATTCTGACCGAACATGCGGCGGGCGAAGTCGATCAGCGTGCCCTTCAAGTCGGCGAAGGTGATATGCTCCCCTACCACGAGTCCTTCCACTTGATTGAACTGGATCTCGGAACGCGCCGTGATCTGCTCATAGCGGTAGCACATGCCCGGCAGCGCAATACGGATCGGCGGCGGGTTATCCGGGTTCATCTTGGCGAATTCGTGCATGGCATGGATCTGTCCCGGCGAGGTGTGTGTGCGCAGAACGATCGGGTTGTCGCCGCGTTCGCCCGCATCAATGAAGAATGTATCCTGCATATCGCGTGCGGGATGATTTGGCGGGAAGTTCAACATCTGGAAGTTGATCTCGTCCGTTTCAACCTCGGGTGAGGTATAGACCTGAAAACCCATGTCCGCGAGAATATCCAACACGCGGCGCAACTGCTGCGTGGATGGATGCAGCCGTCCCAAATGGACATTGCGTCCGGGCAGGGTCACATCGAGTTGTTCTTCTTCGAGGGACTTCGCCAATTCAGCGGCTTTGATCGCCTCAGCGCGTTCCGCTAAAGCAGCTTCGATCGCCACCTTGACACGGTTCGCAGCCGCACCGACGACGGGTCGCTCCTCTTTGGAGAGTTTCCCCAACCCGGCAAAGACCATCATGAGCGGAGAACTCCTTCCGACATTCGCCACGCGCCACGCATCCAGCGCGGACTGGTCGGTGATCGATTTCAACGTCTCCAGTGCGGTCTTTTCGATCTCGTTCAATTGTTCAAGCATTCGTACCTCCACGAAAGTAAATCGGAGTCAACGTCTCTGACGTTGGCATCCAAAGTCTGGAGACTTTGGACTCCGTAACTAAAGAAACAAAAAACCTCCCGTCCTCAATAGGACGGGAGGAAGATTCCCGTGGTACCACCTAAATTTCCCGCATTCGCCGTTTAAGGCTCGCAGGACACTTTGCGCTGACTAATATCAGCCTCCCCTGTAACGCTGGGATTGCGGTTTGGACTACTTGTGAGACGAAATGAATTTCGTCCTACGTTCACCTTCACGGCTCAAGAGGGAACTTCAACTGGTTTCGGACGAATGCGACTTTCAGCGGGTTTGTCACATCTCTGGCGGCTTCTGCCAGCTTACTTTCCTCTGTCACAGCCTTTATATTATTTGGAATCAGCCAGCTTGCTGGCGGTTTCGGGAGCACACCCTACGAGTACAATGACTCCCTGATTCCATACTCTGTATTATCTGCGAAAACGGGGTGATGTCAAGGCTGGAGAAGTTCACAAAATGGAAACAGATTTCGGCTTGGGAGGAAGGAACGTCCCCTTAACGGCATACTCCGCCATCACAGGCGGAGCAGCCAAGACCAACTCAGAGGGAGGAGAGAGTTTGTATACTAAAGCAGGTGGTTAGACCTACTCAGTTTTATGAAGGACGGTAATCCGGATTCGTTCCGCACCAGGCGCAAGCCGCTTTATCGATCCCGTTGCAATCAACAGCGTTGGAGCAGCGGCGGGCAACTACTCGGGGCGGATGGTCGGGCATGTACTCTGGCGGATACACTACTTTCACTTCCAGAGAAATGGGGTGACCTACACGATCACAGTAGCGGATCATACTGACTTCCCATTGTTGCTTTGTCATGTGACACCTCCGAATTACTTCGTCATTGTACGGGAAACAAAAGACGCCTGCCAGTGACAGGCGTCATGTATTCAGATGACAATCTGCATTATCTAGATAATACTTGTCCTTATTTAGGAGCGAGGCGGAAGATATTCCCGTTGTCACTCAAAAGATAAAGTTCTCCCTGTTCGTCCTGTCCAAACGACGTGATCGTGGTTCCTGCCTGGAACAATTGCTGTTTCTGCCAGCCGTCATTCGAGCGGATCAAGCCCCAAATGAAGCCTGTACAGTAATCGCCGTAGAGATAAATACCGTTCCATTCAGGCATGGAGCCGCGGTAGACATATCCGCCGGTGACAGAGCAACCGCCCTCAGCATGGCTATATTCCGCAACTGGGTCAACAGCATTCGCAGGAGCGCCACCTTTGTAATCATGGGCACCTTCGCGAGCGTTCCAGCCAAAGTTCGTACCACCAGGAGAACCCGCCGGAAGGAAATCGATCTCCTCCCAGGTGCCCTGCCCCACATCAGCAATATAAAGATCACTGGTTTGCTTGTCGAAGGAAAGACGCCACGGGTTACGAAGTCCATATGCCCAGACTTCGTTGCCAAACGGATTGTCAGATGGATTGGAATACGGATCGCCGCTATTCACATCGATACGCAGGATCTTCCCAAGCAAAGCACCTGTATTTTGTCCATTGCCATTCGGGTCGCCTTGCGAACCACCATCACCCAGACCCGCATAGAGATAACCATCAGGTCCGAAGGCAAGGACGCCGCCGTTGTGATTGGCAAAAGGCTGGTCGACATGCAGCAAGTCAACTTCACTGTTGGGGTCAGCAACGTTTGGGTCCGAAGAAACCTGAAACCGTGCAATAACAGTATTTCCGTTGGTATCCGTGTAGTTGACGAAGAATTTTCCGTTTTGCTGATAGTCAGGGTGAAAAGCCAGACCCAAGAGTCCCTGCTCATTCCCACTGCTACCAACTCGATCTTGAATATTCAAGAACGGGGCTTCGAGCAATTGTCCATCTTGAATGATGCGGATGCGCCCCGGTTTCTCAATAACGAACAATCTCCCGGAACCATCGGCTTGCAAGTCAACGGGACGTTGAAGTCCGCTCACGAATGGCTGCCATGTATAGGCATTGGGATCTGGGAATGTGATTGTGCTAGGTGTAACAGTTGGTGTATCGGTGTTGGAAATATCTGTAGGTGGAATGGCTGTTCCGGTATCGGGAGGCAATGTAGGCGGAGCAGATGTTTCAGTAAGGGAGTCAGATGTCGGCGTGGAAGGTGGCGGAGTTATGGTGCTCGTTCCACTGCAAGCAACCAGAATAGGCAATACCAATAAAATGATATAGCGTTTCATTTATTTATCGTTTATATCACTTGTTTCAGCATCAACAACATCGCCAGAAGAAGCATCAACACCACCAGAAAGTTCTTCGATGTATTCACGTACAACCTCCGGAGGGCAAAGCTCAACAAAGAGTGTCGAGCCCATCCAAAGGACCGCGGCATCATCCAGGGCAGCAACGCCCGGAATGCCCATAATGATATCGATCGGTGAAATCAGATATACCAAAGCTCCGACCGGAATAAGCTTGATCCAGGGAGCTACTCTGCGATCACCCATCAATTTCAGGATCAACTTTAAACGATTGAGGAAAGTGCGCGTCATCCCTCCGGACGGAGGGACCATGATCTTGCGGGATCTTTTTTCATTCATCTCAGTCTCCTATCTTCGTTAGGTCATGCTATATAACCTGTATCCATTATAAAACACATATCTTGTTTTCAATTTCTGCCATACCAATACTTACGAAAAACTTATCTTTTCGTAGCATAAAATAAACCTATGCGCCAATAGGTGCGGGTACAATTCGGGAATGCCCTACTTGATTGACGGACATAACCTGATCCCTAAACTGGGACTGCGACTCGATTCGATGGATGACGAAATGGAATTGATCAGCATCCTCCAGGAATTTTGCCGGCTGGAGCGCAGACAGGTGGAAGTCTATTTCGATGGAGCGCCAGCGCCTCATGCCGGGACCCGGAAGTATGGCACCGTTACCGCACATTTTGTTCCGCTGGGAACCACCGCCGATGAAGCCATCCGTAAACGTTTGAAGAAGATGGGCAGAACAGCAAAGAATTGGAGCGTGGTCTCCGCTGACAGGCAAGTGCAGGCTGATACACGCTCATCTCACGCAGAGGTAATCTCTTCGGATGCATTCGTCGGAACGCTTAAACACGCACGCACCTCAGCGTCCAAGCCTACGAATGATCGTAAACTTTCCTCACAAGAAGTGGACGATTGGTTGAAATTATTTGAAAATCGAAATCACAAGTAAGTTGTTAGACAATTATGACTATTAGTGTCTAATTTCTAATAATATTTTAATGTGAATGTTTTTGTTCAGGAGTATATTGGACACATCGACACCTGCCCTCCCCTTTATTGGTATTAGGTGTCTTACCGTCGCCTTGATCAGCATGTCCCCCCCATGCTGGTAAGGCGGCGGTTTTTTATCTATTAGACCTCACAGGTTTTCGCAAAGCGACCTGTGAGGTCTTTCTCACGAGATATAATCCATACATGAAAACTGTTTATACACTCGTTGAATCGCCAGAACATGTGTATCCCGATCACCCGGAACGACCGGGGCGGTTGGATGTGTTGAAGCCAAAGCTTCCATCTTTTTCAGCAGAGCAAATCACAGCCAAGCCTGCAACACGCGAAGAAGTGGCTTTGATCCATCAACCCAAATTGATCGAACGATTGGAAGCGATCTGCCAGACCGAAGCACCGGGTATCATCGATTATGCTCCCACGTATGTAACTCCAACGTCATTTAACGATGCACTATTAGCCGCGGGCGGAGTTATCACCTGCTCACATGCCGTAATGAATGGTGAGGCGCAAAATGCCTTTGCCATCGTCCGCCCTCCAGGACATCACGCAGAACCAGAGCGCGCCATGGGGTTTTGCATTTTCAATAACGTCGCCATCGCCGCACGCGATGCCATTGAACATGGACTAGAACGTGTGATGGTGATCGATTATGATGCCCATCACGGCAATGGTACGCAAGCTGCTTTTCTCAATGATGAGCGGCTGGCATTTGTATCAACTCACCAGTGGGGAATTTATCCCGGCACAGGCACTGCCATGGATGCACCGCATGCCAAAGGGAGGATTATCAACGTACCACTGCCCGCCTATGCAGGAGACAAAGTCTTCGAACAAATAGCGGATCGCATTTTCCAACCGTTCGTGGAATCATTCCAACCGCAGATGATCTTCATTTCGGTGGGGTTCGACGCACATTGGAACGATCCTATCACTTCGCTGGGACTTTCCACAGCGGGATATTTGATGCTGGCGCAAAAAGTCGTTGCTCTGGCGATGGAACATTGTGACGGGAAGATCGTCTTTGTTCTCGAAGGCGGCTATGACCCGGTCAACGTAGCAAACGGGTCAGAAGCGGTCTTTATAGCGGCAACAGGCAAAGGGACGTCAGAGGTGCGCGATCCAAATCCGCACCAAGAACCGGATTGTGAGTCACGCATCGAGGAAGTCCGTCAATGGAATGGTTTTCAAAAATAATTTCAGGCTGGTGATCCAAAGGAGCTTTCAATGAAACGATTTGTCCTATTTATTTTGATCATGAGTCTTATTTCGATCTCATGCAAAACGCTCAACAATTTGCGTACGCCGGTGGATGAACCTAATAATCCCCCGACAAACTCAGATACTACTCAAACGCCACCGAACACAAACGATTCGTCTGGAAAGATAAAAGATATGACGCAGCGGCTGGAAGAACTCGGCGCAGAACGTTGTGATGCAAACCCAGACTTTTACTGCTTGACGATCACTGTGCCGCTCAATCATTTCAACTCTGCCAACGGCGAAACCATTGACGTGGTATTTGCAGTCTCACCCGCACAAGGCGAACGTTACGGCATGTATGTGCAAGCCTTCCCTGGCGGACCTGGAGGTGAAGGTGTAAGTTATGCTTCCACCTATTATTATTCGTCCAGTATTTTGGAGCATTACGACATCGTTTTCTTCGATCAGCGTGGTGTGGGACTTTCCAACCCGCTGGAGTGTAAGACTGCTTACACCAAATATTACCTGGGATGGTTGAACGCAAACGATACAGTTGGCGAGGAGGGATTGGATACTCCTGAAGAGCAAAAAGCCGCCGAAGATACAGCCAAATCATTCGTAGATGAATGTGTTGCCGAGATCGGTATAGACCCTGCCAAACTGCAATACTTCCGTACGGAGCAAGTGGCGGAAGATATCGAAACCTTCCGCCAGGCGATCGGGGATGAGAAGTTCATGTTGTACGGCGTCAGTTATGGAACATCTGTAGCACAGGCGTATGCGCGTGCTCACGCCGATCATCTCGATGGGTTGATCTTGGACGGTACCCAGGACACCACGCAATCAGGCGATGAGACTGCCTTCTCGCAATGGGAAGCATTCAACATGGTTCTCAGCGAAGTCTTCAAAGCCTGCGATGCCGACTCGGATTGTTCGCAAGGCTTGGAAGACGGTTCGCAAGCCGCATACGAAGAGCTTGAGCAAAAACTTGCCGAAGCGCCTATCCAGTATGAATATCCACTGCCGAATGGGGAGAAAGCACAGCGTGTTTTCACCTTTAATATGTTGGACTACACGGTTTCCTATCAGTTATATGGCTTGAGCACCCGCATGGATCTGATGCGCGCCATTGCATCTGCCAAGGCAGGAGACATCGTACCGCTGGCAAGCCTGTACTACGATAATGCCAACATTGACCCTGAAACCGAACAATACCTGGGCGATGAGAATTTTTCAGACACAATGTATTACGTGGTCTGGTGCAGTGACGATGCCTACTACAGCGGCACGCCAGAAGAAAGAGAAGCGAAACTGATGCAGGAAGGGCAAAAGCTTAATGGCACACAACCACCTCTCGATCTCGATGTGCTGCAACTGGGGCTTACCTGTCCATTCTGGCCCAGTGCACCGAGCAGCCCTGCGAATTTACCGCCACTTAAAGCGGAGGGAGTGCCCACGCTCGTATTGAATGCCACACTTGATCCTGCCACGCCATTCCATGAAGGCAAATCCGTTTTTGAAAATCTAGCTGATGGATATCACATCTATGTGAACGGCGGCGTCCATTCCATTTATGGATGGGGACAATCCTGCCCCGATCAGTATGTGGAAGATTTCCTCGTCAATAGAAAAGTGCCCGAGCAACGTGAAACCGTCTGCGATTGGGGCAACGGTGTCATTAAGTAGTACCACTGTCGCTGGCTTATAGCGCTGATTTTCAGGAAGCCTCTTTTATAATAGCTGCATCGATTTACAAGGAGAATTCATGGGCAGACGACGAACACTTGGATACATCCAGAATGAATGGACTTGTCCAAATTGCAACACACGCAACAAAGGCGGTTCAAAGACTTGTGAAAACTGCGGCGCGCCACAACCGGAGAACGTGCAGTTCGAACTCGGTGCCGACCAGAAATTTGTGACCGACGAAGCGCAGATCAAAGCCGCTGAAGCGGGAGCCGACATCCACTGTGGATTTTGCGGCACCCGCAATCCCGCCACAGCAGAGACTTGTTCCCAATGCGGCGCGGACCTGAAAGAAGGCAAGGCACGTAAATCCGGGCGGATCATGCAAGCACCTCCCCCGCCGCCGAAGGTTATTACCTGTTCCCGTTGCGGAACCGAGAACCCCGGCATGAACACCACCTGCTCGAACTGCGGAGCGCCGTTGCCACGCGTAACCTCACCCGCACAAGCCGCTCAGCCGGTTATGAAACCTGCAATGACGCCAGGTGGATTATCTCCTGCTGCGCCTTTGAAAGCGAAGACCAATAACAGGCGCAACCTATTTCTCATCGGTGGCATCTTATCCTGTCTTGCTATTGTCTGCGTGACGGTCTTTGCGTTATTTGTCATCCCCTCCGCCACCGTCGAAGCGACTGTCGCCGATGTTCACTGGCAGACAAACGTGCCTGTGCAGGAAATACAAGCCGTCCGCTATACAAACGAAAGAGGTAATCCGCCTTCAGATGCCTACGATAAATCCTGTCACACCGAAAGCAAGGATGTCTGCGAACAAAAGACGGTTGATAAAGGAAATGGCTACTCTGAAGTAGTGGAGGAATGTCACACCGAAACCGAGCAGTATTGCTCCTACACCGTGGACGAGTGGAAGACGATCCGGGATTATCCATTGCAAGGCAATGACTTGCAGCCGATCTACGAAAGTCCGAATTATTCCAGCAACCAGCGCCTGGGAGATAAGACCGAAGAACTGTCCGTCACCTTCTCCACATCCAAAGGCGACAAGAACTATTCGCCCAGTTCCATCACCGAATTTCAACAGTTCGATATCGGCAGCAAATGGACATTGAAACTGAATGCCTTCGGCGGCGTTGTAAGCGTGCAGCCCTAAATGACAAGCGGACAGCAATTGCTGTCCGCTTGCTTCGTAGCAGGCACAAGCTTTTAGGCGGAAATGACTTCTCATGATCGAAAATCCAAATTCTCATGCAGATCAATTGGCAAAAGTTGGGGTATTTAATTCTGACGATCTGGAAGTAAATCGCTCTGGGCATTTGGCAGAGAGCCAAAAGCGGAAACTATATTTCAACGTCTTTTTATGGCTGACAGTGGCAGGCTTGGAAGCGATCGTCTTCCTGGGACTGGCTTGGATTGAATTTCTCATCCAAGGCGATCTTGTCCTTGGCGTTATTGCAATTGGAGTATTTATAGCCCTTGGCAGCATGTGTATCGAAAACGCCAAGCCGTTTTGGGAGGATATACAGGAAGATAATCCCAAAACAGCATCAGGTACGCTGTATAAGCATTTTTCGTTAACCGGCGGTTCAACAAAAGGCTCAAGGATCGCTCATTGCAGCATTCGGGTCAATGATCAGATATTCGCCATTTCTCCGGGTGTTTATGGGTATATCGTCCATGAGGGTCATTACCGCGTGTATTATGTCCCCAAAAGCAGAACGATCATAAACATCGAGCCGTTATCCTAAAGAGGTGACAGTCACCTTCAAAATGACTGTCACCTTTATAATAAGTGCATGGAAAAATCGGTAGCGATCATCGGCGGCGGTCCGGCGGGGCTCATGGCGGCAGAAGTCATCAGCGCGCAAGGCATCAAAGTAGACGTGTACAACTCTATGCCATCGTTGGGGCGAAAATTCCTGATGGCAGGCAAGAGCGGCTTGAACATCACCCACGCAGAACCCTTTGAACAATTCGCTGCACGCTATGGCAAACGGCGCACGAACATCGAACCGATGTTGAAAACATTTGGACCAGATGACATCCGCGACTGGGTGCACGGCTTGGGAATCGAAACCTTTGTGGGAACTTCAGGACGCGTCTTTCCTGTAGGGATGAAAGCGAGTCCGTTATTGAGGGCATGGATCAAGCGACTGGACGCTTCTGGCGTGGATTTCCACCTGCGTCACAAGTGGACAGGTTTTCTCCCCGATAAGTCGCTCCGCTTCGAAACGCCGAACGATGAAGTGACGGTCAAAGCCGATGCCGTGATCCTTGCTCTCGGCGGTGGAAGTTGGCGGAGACTCGGTTCAGACGCGGCATGGGTCCCGTGCCTGAGACAGGCTGGAGCGCAGGTGGAACCGTTCCGTCCATCCAACTGCGGATTTGAGGTGGCATGGAGTCCGCACTTTCGCGAGAAGTTCGATGGATATCCAATGAAGTCTGTGATCTTATCGTTTGGAGATTTCCATCAGCAGGGCGAGTTCATTATTACCAAGGAAGGCGTAGAGGGAAGTTTGATCTATGCCGCATCAGCATGGCTGCGCGACGAGATCGAAGCCAACGGTAAAGCGATCATCTCGCTGGATATGGCTCCCGACCGATCTGTGGGATGGCTGGTAGAAAAAATATCCAAGCCGCGCGGCTCACGCACTATAGCAAGCCACTTGGAAAAGACTGTGGGCATCAAAGGCGTGAAGGCTGGCTTACTGCGTGAATTTGTTTCGAAAGAAGATTTCTCGAATGCCGAGAAATTGGCTCACGCTATCAAACAATTACAGATCCCCTTGAGCGCCACCAGCCCTATCGATGAAGCCATCAGCACCGCTGGCGGCGTGACCTTTAAATCGCTCGATGAGCACTTGATGCTGCGCTCGATACCCGGCGTTTTCTGCGCCGGTGAGATGCTCGATTGGGAAGCTCCCACCGGCGGCTATTTGATCACTGCCTGCATGGCAAGTGGGGTTACTGCGGCAAATGGAGCGTTGAAGTTTATTTCTTCGTTGTAGTGTAGGTACAGATATCTGCCGTCCACTCATCGGTTTGGAATACCAAAATCTCGTGGTACACAAGTTTTGCTGAATTTCCGTTATCCCAAAAGACCCTGGCATCCAGGTTCTCAAAGAAACTCAGGGCATCCTCATAGGTCATCTCTTTCTCCGTTGTGTATCCCACATGAAAGCGCGTCAATTGACCAGGATGAACGGCATCAACTGTTGAGCAAACTCCATTGATCTTGGCAAGCATATTCTTTGGTCTCAGCAAAACATATCCGTCGTGCACTGTTGCGCTGGATGAGACCTTCACAGTGTATTCTGGCGAAACATCATTACTATTCGCCGACTTGGATTCAAAATGATAGATATGCTTCCCATCACTCCAGTTCTCAGGATCATACGTATACGCAGCGACCCAAATTGTCTTTTTGGACTGTTCCGTATTTGTTGACGCGGAAGACTGTTCGGGTGATACGACCTCACAGGTGATTTCCTGCATCAACTGATCACCGATCTTAAGCTGGATCGTTACTATGTCCGGTCCAACTGTAGACAGGGGTAACCCGCCTGCAAAAGCGATATACCATCCGCTTTCGTTGTACTTCCACGCTAATGCCATATTGAGCGTATCCGCATCTTTCTTTTCATAATCCCAGATTATAGAAGTGGTCAGGTCGGGAGACATATTACGGTAAGGAAATATCACATAAGGATATGCTTCTTTTGTAGTAAAGGTGTTGGTTATGTAATCCAATTTGAGATCGCCATTGGTATCGCTGGCACAAGAGGCGGGACCAAACACTGGTTCATCGCTTAGCACGGCAGAAGCAGACCAACTGGGATAGCCAGCATATCTGCCCATATTCTCATACAACAATTCCGGCGAAGAACCGTTCAGATCGGAGACATAGATCTTCCCATTTTGTGAAGACTCATGGGTGTAGGCAAAATAGTTTCCATCCGGCGACCATTCGGGGTTCACGTCAGCGCCGGGAGTTTGGGTCACTCGTTTTTGATTTGCTCCATTCGCATCCATCACATATATCTCGGCATCTCCATCCCGCTTTGAAACGAACAGGATCTTCTGCCCATCAGGCGACCAGTCGGGAGCGAAGTTATCACCATCCCCTTCAGTAAGTTGTACCCGCTCACCTGTTTCGATATCCATACTGAAGATATTCCGATGATCGCTCTCGGTCAAGACATACACAATACGAGAGCCATCCGGCGACCAGGATGCCTGCCCTTCCTGTGCAGGATCGTTCGTCAGCCTGTGCAATTCCTTAGTTTCAACATCCAATAAATAGATATCTGCATTGCCGTCCTCCTGAATATCAGAGGTTAACGCGATCTGGCTGCCAATGGGTGACCAGTCAGGGTGAGCATACCAGCTATCTGTGTTGGTCAACTTTGTTAGTTGGCTGCCATCCGCATTCATCATATAGATATCCATGTATTTCTGGTTTGCCACATCGTCACGCAGGGATTCAAAAGCGATCTTCGATCCATCGGGCGACCAGGTTGGCTTACTGTCACCCGTCGGATGCGCGGAGAGCATGATCGCTTCGTCGCTTCCATCCACGTTGATCACGTAGATCCCACTATTGACATCGCTTAACTGGGTATAAAAGGCGATCAAGCCTTGTTTTCGTGGAGGTTGCGTTACCGTAGGAGGAGGAGTAGCGGTCGCCGTCATTGTCGGGGACGGAGTGGGTGTCAGAGTGACGGTTGGTTGCAAGAAAGGTATACTGGATGGCAAACTACAGGCATTGACCACCACCATGCCAATAAGAAAAATTATCAGGTATCCATTCTGAGTTTTCATTGTCTACTCCTTTGATCGCCCCTTTTATTTCCCCATGGTGGAGAGGGTTATCCTCCCCACCATGGGCATTCCAATAACACACCTTTAAGGGGTATACATCCACACTTCGCCGCCTTCATTCGTATTCCAGGTACCAATAACCAAGTTACCCTGATATTCCGCGGTGGCAGAATTCCACAACGTGGAGAAGTTAGCGCCATCGCCAAATCCATTCGCAGCAGCTTGTTCCCAGTTCAATCCATCAGCCGAACGCCATATCTGCAGCCCAGTTGCTCCGTTATAGGTCACTGCATAGAGAAGATCATCATAGACCAGCAACAATTCGATCTTGAGGTTGTTCAGATCTCCAAAACCGTCACCAATGATCTGTGCCCAGTGAATTCCATCCTGGGTACGCCAGAGCTGCGCTCCGGTTTCATCATTTCGAGTTCCCAGATACAGATAGCCATCAAACTGCGCAAATCCTCCTACCGATACATTGCGTTCATCGCCAAAGCCATTCGCCGTGACAGAGGTCCAATCACTACCATTCGTGCTGCGCCAGACTTGTATGGACGCCGAAGTTCCGCCCACTGGTTCTACAGCTGCATAGAGAATGCCTTTGTAGTCAGCAAAACCAGTGATATTACCGGGCAATCCAGCGCCATCAGGTGCTACCTGCTTCCATGAACCTGGCTGCCCTGTGCTGCTACGCCAGATCTGTGCACTAGTCTCATTGGTCCCGCCAGTGCCAGCATAGAACATGCTTTTGTAAACAATGAAATTCGTAATGGAAATTGTCTCATCATTACCGAAGCCGTCTACGGTCACAGATTCCCAGGTCTGTCCATCAGAAGAGCGCCACATTTGACCAGCCGCGTCGTTCCAGTTGTCCCCGCCCCAACCGACACCAGCATAGAGCTTGCCCTGAAACACTCCCAGATCGATGATCGCTGAGTTCCTCAGATCCGTGCCAAAACCAGATTCATTTACCTGTGACCACTGACCATTTGGATCAAAACGCCAGATCTCTGCTCCATCAGGACCTCTGCTTGCACCTGCATACAGCTGACCCTGGAAAACTTCCAATGCAGTAGCAGCGATCTTTTGTGGATCACCAAAACCGCTGTCATTGATCTGATTCCAGCCGGGTGCCGGAGTAAAGCACCTGGAAAACTCAGATGTGTTTCCTGCCTGATCGGTAGCTGTCGAGGTCACAAACGCACCTGGAGGCAGAGAAATCGGTAGATTAACCTTGAAATGCGCCGTTCCTGCCGGGTTTGTTCTCACATCTGCTGATCCCAGGAAAGTCTTTCCTTCACCAAATCCCGATGGATCACAGGTTTCATTACTAAAGAACTCCAGCCGGAATTTTGTGCCAGGAGTGCTCGCTAACAATCCCTGGATCATCGTGGATGTACCCATACGTATAACAGCAGTAATGACCGGGAAGTTCTGCAGATTGTTTGGACCAGCATCCTGATCAAGCGGATCATTGTATGTGATATAGTCGCTGCCCAGATCGATACCCAACCATCTGTTCGAGAATATTGAGTTCGACAGTACAGCGTTTCCTATACCGGCATCGCCGTATACGATCCCTACACCGTGATTAAATGCGACCGTATTGCCTGCACCCGCTTCTGTGCCGCCGATCAAGTTATCATGCGTCCCGCTAACGAGAACGATGCCATTGGACTGGTTTGGAATCGGTGCAGTTCCTGCAACATCGGTTCCTATGAAGTTACCCTGAATGATGGTGCCTGTGGTCTCTGCATTATTGATACTGATCGCATCCCCGGTATTGCCAGAGATAAGATTCCCCTGACCATGCTCGACACCACCGATCAGTGTATTCGATGCTCCCTCACCGATCCAAATCGCCGCACTTGTATTCGGCAAAGCGACCGTTCCGCTCACATCGGTACCAATATAGTTGCCCTGCAGGATATTGCCTGTGGTACCGCTGTGATAGAGAGATATTGCATCTGACCGGTTACCAGAGACAATGTTTCCGATGACCCGGTTATTGGTTGCACCATTATTAAAATTCACGCCACTGCCGGAGTTCCCTAACGGGAGGGGACCATTGATGGTTATGTTCTGCCGGTAACGCCAGTCTGAACTGTAGTCGTATTCATCCACATAGAATACCTGACCCACCACTCCAGAGAGGGTGATATAGGATGTCTGGAATGTGTTGCCCCCATAGTTATAAGCTGTCCCCAAGACATTCCTGTCTTCATCCAACACACGCAGGATACTGCCATTGAATGCCGCGCCAGAAACAGCGATCGAAGTTAATGCCGTGGGCTCCGAAAATGTCAACTTATACCGGTAGATGAGCGGGACATCCTGGAAGGTTTCAGGCACACCACATTTATCTTCATCCGTGCCCTGGAAGGTCACTGAAGTTCCAGACCAGGGCGCCAATGGATCGTCTATTTCCGCGATGAATCCATCTCGCTCCGTTCCCGGCTCGTAAACCGGGCAACTCTCAGGCATGATCTCCACAGCATACTCTCCGTATGCTGGACCACTCTCTGAACCGATCACCTTGGTGCCTGTTGCATCCGTACCAATGTAGTTCTTTTGAACGAGATTGCCCGTCGCCCCCCAAGCCATGCTAACCCCATTAGCAATATTACCGGAAATCACATTTCCGGCTCCAGGCTCCACGCCGCCAATGATGCTTTGACTTCCACTGATGTAGACTCCGTCTCCACCATTCGGCAGGGCATTATCTCCATTCTTGTTAAGTCCTATATAGTTACCTGACACGCGTGTTCCGGTTGTCTCTATATGATTAATACCTACCCCACCCCAAGTATTACCCGAGATCACATTGCGGAGAGATGCATCTATGCCACCAATAACCGTGTCTGACGCCCCCTCGCCAATCCAGATGCCAACCCCTCCATTGGGAAGAGCACCCATACCGCTGGCATCTGTGCCAATGTTGTTCCCTTGAAGTGTGGTGCCATTCGTCCCAGCGTTGAAAATGGCAACCCCATCCGACCGATTGCCAGAGATCAAGTTCCCGATGATAAAGTTATTGTATGCCTGATCGCCAATTCCAACTCCCGGCGCAGCATTACCCAGCGCCTGCATGCCTGTGATATCGGTACCAATATAATTTTCCTGTACAACATTGCCAGTGGTACCCGGGTTGAAGATGCCCACCCCATTTGCCATATTACCGGAGATCAGGTTTTTGATCACAGTGTTGTTGGTTGCGCCACCAGCGATCAATACACCATTGCCATGGTTCCCCAACGGAGCAGGTCCATTGATCACGAAATTCTGTCGGAAGCGCCATGTACTGCTGGTATCGAACTCATCGATATAGAAGATCTTCCCATCCACTCCTTGAAGCCCTACATAAATGGTCTGGAACGAATTACCACCAAAGGTGTACGCAGTTCCAAGAACATTTTTATTTTCATCGAGCACGCGCAGGATATTATCAGGTCCGTTGAAAGCGGCGCCTGTAACCGCAATGGAGGCTAACTGCGTACTCTCCTCGAATTCCAATTTATAGCGATAAATAAGCGAAGCTTCACCGAGCGTTTCGGGTCGTCCACAGCCAGGAATATCCTCCGTACCATCTGTCCCCACAAATTGCACGGAAATTCCTGACCAGGGAGCCAATGGATCCATGGACTCGGACACAAAGCCGTCGAAGTCTGTCCCTATAGGATAAATGGGACAAGTCTCTGGCATCACGCTCACGGTATAGTTCCCCACACCGGGACCCGGTGCACCCTGTGTTGTCGCACCCGTTACATCCGTGCCAAAGTAGTTATCTCGTACCGTATTTCTGCTACCAAATACACCCAATCCATCGCCACCAAATCGATTGACCGCCAATCCTTTCACGGTGCTGTCACTGGCAGCGAGCACCAGCCCTGTTACCCATTCGCCGGCAGAGGTTCCATCCAATTCAATGACCGGTGTACCGCTATAGCCTGGCTGAGTGGTGCCATCAATCATGACAGTGTCATCAACATTGGGAAGGGCAGAGTGCGGTTGAATGGTAAAAGGAGCCTCTCCAGGAATATTAAAAATGATCGTATCGGCAACTTGTCTGGAATTTGCTATATTGATCGCCTCCCGCAGACTGCAGTGCAGCTCATCACAGGTTCCATCCTCGTTGTCATCGGTTGTATTGACAATGAAAGTGGAGGACTGCCAGGGCACACACCAATCAACAGCGGTGGCGCTGCCATCTATGACGATCTGGGAGCGACCACACGTTCCCGAGACAAGGTCGAACAAGTCTGTGAAATCGACCTGCCAGAAGCCATCATCCCCGGCAATCGTTTCAACAGTGGCTTCCTGATCGTGTTCATGGGGCCAGGCTTGCACCACTGCCCCGGCATTGGCTGTGCCTTTTAAAGTGTTCGATTCCTGATCCACTTCAGTAACTGATAAGTTCTGTACTGTGTGAGATATTACGGTTCCCTGTTCATCCGTCAGCGTGACAACATCGTTTACCTGTAGGTTATAGTCAGCGCCAAATTCGATTCGTAGATAGGTTCGTGGGTCTCCCCACGTGGTCACATTCGCGATACCGATCCAGTCGGGATCTGTGAAGCCATTGATAGCCAGAGTGACCGTTGCCCCCTCTGACCATTCCCAACCTTCAATAGCATCGCCCTCCGGGAATGCAATTAACCAAGGAGCTGGTGCTTGGGCGTACACACTCCCCGTCACCGGAAATGCCAGCGCCAGTATCACAACAACACTCAGGATGTTCGCCAACATCCTTTTTCGAACCAGTGAAAACATAGTGTTCATTTTTGACCCTCCCATGGTCAAAGTCTCATGAAGTGGAACGGCTCACAATGCCCGATTTTTTCGAGCCGCCTGCAATGGTTCTGGAAGCCGCGTTGGTTTTCCTTTCTGCATAGAACCTCCTGTGACAATGCATCGAATTAGTCGCGCCATCCGCATTCGATTTTGAGACTGCCAAAACAAGCATAAGAACTGCCCAAAAAACTGTTAGACCCGGGAGGGAAGGTCTTAATGGACGTAAAAATATTCGATTTGAGTTCGAGAGGTATTCACACCTCTATTCAATCGAAGATATACCCATAAAAAGGCAATATAGAAGAAACCTGCCGCATTACAGTGTGATGTAGGTGGATGTTGTAAAACCTCCCTGCCACCGTGCGACGAAGAAGCACCGCTAAGATTTCGACGGCGTTACTTGTCTACATATTGTTTGTAGCATAAATAAGACACGATTACAAGAATTAATTTCTCGAAAAAGTTACAACACTCTCCAAACAAGATGATCAGGCTCGATGCGGATTCTCGTTTGGGTAACTACACAGCAGTGTATCAATATATTCCACGCCGCAAAAATACGGACAGATCGAAACATTCTTCACGGCGCATCTGTGCTCAGCTGTGCCTTCCCCTTTATTCCACGGGCAGACGTCCTGCGACCAGGCAATACTCCCTTGCGGGCTTGCCAGGTCAATATCCATGTTTGCGCCTTTAAGTTTCTGTATTGTCTGATTCATATGAAACCCTCTTAGCCACACACTTGCCCCGAACGCAAGTGCCGGGGGAGATCACAGAGTTCTCAGAGTTTTTTGTAAGAATCTCTGTGCTTCTCTGTGTACCCCGTGGCTGCGTTTTTTATGGGATTAATGCTCTCAACAAATCGTCCCGCCATTGATGGGACTCCGGATCATACGCCCCGAAGCCGGATGCCATTTCCCAGTAGGACCACGCAAATCCATGCCGTTCGGCTTCACTGCGGACAAATTCCGTCCAACGCACACGCGAGTTTCTGCGGAGCACGTGAATAGGCGCCGAACTCCCCTAGCAGAATGCGGACATTGCCATGCTCCGCCGCCCACATAGCGACCGAATCAAAATTCGAAGCCACTTCAGCTTTCTCAGCTTCGGTGGCATCCCAGGTGGTACCGAGCCATGTTTGCGCTTCATCCCCTGCCCACTCTGCTCCTTGATGTGTGAATTGGAACGGCGAATAGTAATGGAATGTGACAATGAGGTGCTCATCGTTCGGCACATCCAGCGTGGAAAGCCAATCGTAAGAATTCCAGTTGACTGGTCCGATCACAACATCACGTGTGGGGTTCGACTGACGTACGATATTCCATGCTTCGAAGAGATATTGGTTCCACAGTGCCGCATTTAGTTGATCGTTGGGTTCATTGAGCAATTCGAACAACACGCTGGATGGATAATCCTTGTAATGTTCAGCAACCTGCTTCCAGATACCGAGATAACGATCCTTGTGACCCCATGGATTCGATACCATCTCCTCATAGTGATGGAAATCGACGATGATGGTAAGGTCACGCTCTAATGCCCAGTTGACAACCTCATCGATACGTGCGAAGAAGGTGGGATCGATGGTGTAGGGGGCATTTTGTTCGGCGTGGGTATTCCAGCGCACAGGTAAACGGACAAAGTCAAAGCCTGCTTCTTTCACTCGATCAAAATATTCTTCCTGCACGGTCAAGCCCCATTCGCCTTCGTTGGGAGCTTCGAGCATGTTGCCGAAGTTGATGCCACGCCGAATTGTCAGCGCAGGAACAGACGTCGAAGTGGAATCAGGCTCCGGCGTAGAAAGAGGCGGAATATTCGTCTGCGTGTCCTGAGATGGAAGAGATGTTGGAGATGAATAGCTCTTCACACATCCAGAGAAGATCAGAGCAAGTAACAAAATAAAGGGAATAACTCGTTTTTGAATGGTGAGAAATTGGTTCATGTCCCCATTGTACCAATTCATCTGTAAGGGTCAGGAAGCCTTCTGTCTGGGCTCAGCCACCTTATCATCAACATGTGCCGTGGGGTGCGGACGCAGTTTTTTATCGAAGACTTGCGTAAATTCAGCTCCTAGAAACAAGATCTGCGCCGAGTAATAGATCCAGATCATGATCAATGCCAGCGACCCCGCTGCGCCAAACGTAGACCCAACATTGCTCGTGCCCAAATAGAGACCGATCAGATACTTGCCGATGGTGAACAAGATGGCAGTCAACAGGGCGCCGGGTAGTACATGGCGCCAGGAGATCTTGATATCGGGCACGTATTTAAAGATCAACGCGAACAACAATGTAATAATGGCAAGCGAAACCAATTGGTTGATCACCTGTAAGATCACATTGGGAGCGATGGGAAGCCCGGTGAAAAAACCGCTCATGGCGGCAATGATGGCGCTGACAATAAGAGAGACCAATAGCAAAAAACCGATGCCAAGCACCATCGAGAAGGAAAGCAGACGTTTGAACAAAAAGTCTTTGATGCGTGCTCCCCAGGTGGTCAATGGTTTTGGCTTCACGTCCCAAATACGGTTCAGTGCGCCTTGCAGTTCATTGAACGTTCCCAAAGCGCCCAGCAGCAATGTGATCGTTCCGATCACAGAGGCAGTAATGCCCGTCGATTTAATAGTAGCGTTTTCGATCATGCCTTGAATGAATTCTCTGCCCTGCACACCGAACAGATCTTGTAGCTGAGACATCAGAATACCGCTGGCTGCCGCCTTGCCGCCTACCAGCCCGGCGACGGCAAGCACAATGACCAATAATGGAGCCAGTGAAAAAGCTGTGTAATAGGCGAGCGCCGCTGCCAGGCGTGAACCTTGATCTTCGCTCCATTCCTTGGCTGTATCTACAAAAATATTTTTTACTTCGACTGCTTTCATACTTCAATACTACAAACTTTTCATGAAATAGCGAATTAGGGATATCCCCCGCCAGGGTAATAACATCCCTAATTGCACATTTTTCATAACGACTGTATCTTTACAGCATAGCATAACAAGCTATGTGTTCTTTACTAATAACAAGGAGAATAAACATGTTGATGAATATTATTTTCTGGATCGTGCTCGGCGGGCTCGCAGGTTGGATCGCCAGTATGATCATGGGTACCGATGCCCGCATGGGTGCCGGAGCCAATATTGTTGTAGGCATCATTGGTGCCATTATCGGTGGTTTGCTAATGAATGCCATGGGTGGACCTGGCGTGACCGGGTTCAACCTGTACAGTATCCTGGTTGCGATCGGCGGCGCAGTGATCCTGCTCCTGCTGGTGAGAGCGTTCCGCCGGGTATAGAGAAGAAACCAAATTCACAGAAACTCCTGAGAATGAAAATCCCCTCTTCTTTTGAAGAGGGGATTTGATTTTAATTACAGAATGCTTATTTCCCTTTTGGCAGCATCCACGCCAAGACACGCTGGATCATTGCATCCCAGAAGATCCAGTTATGTTCGCCGGGACCTTCTTCATAGGTCAGATCCAGCGGCAGTTTGCGGATCGCATCGCGGAAGCGGATGTTATCGGCATACAGGAAATCTTCCGTGCCACAGCATTGATGCAGACGCGGCTTGACCGGTAATTTAGATACCTTCTTTGCCAGGGCGAACAGATCGTGTCTGCTGCCCGGTACCTTGCTCAGATCGCCGAAGACCGAGCGCATCTCTTCCAGCCAGATCTTGTTCATTGGGTCATTGTGTGCTTTCACGATCTCGCGAACATCCACAGCACCCGAGAGGGAGGCAGCAGCGGCGTAACGATCGGGGTTCGTCAGTGCCAGTTTAAAGGCGCCGTATCCACCCATGGAAAGACCAGCGATGAAATTGTCTTCGCGTTTGTCGGAGAGTGAGAATAACTCACGTGCCACGGCTGGGACTTCTTCACCGATGAACTTGAAATAATCCTTGCCATGTGCCATATCCGTATAAAAGCTCAGGTTGGCGGCGGGCATAACGACAACCAAGTTATAGGCTTCGGCATAGCGCTCGATGGAAGTCCAGCGCTGCCAGGCAGTGTGGTCATCGGAGTGACCGTGCAAGAGATAGAGGGTGCGATACTTCGGCGCGCGTTTGCTTTTTGTATCAGCCAGTGTGCGTTGTGGAAGCAGGACATACATCGTGCTGCGCATGGTCAGCACTTCGGAAAAGAAATTGACTTCGTTGAGGATCATATTGTCTCCAATGTAGTAGCCACAGAGTACACAGAGAGCACTGAGTTTTTGGGGAAATTCTGTACCTTGAGTCTCTGCGCCAGATTGTTAATTCCAATTTATGGAGCGACTCCCCACAGCCAGATAGAGCCATCGGCTGTACGAGTAATGAGGATACGCCCATCAGGAGAGAATGCATGTAGCTCACCTTCTACAGCCGTTGAATTCAACATCTGCCAATTCATCGTCTCCCACGCTACAGGAGAACCGTTGGCAATTTGTGTGGCGATCAAGGAGCCATCTATCGACCACAACGGCGCACGATTCGTCAAATCATCAGGGTCGCTGACAGTGAGGGATATGATCTCGGTTCCTCCATCAGGATTGAAAATCTTTAAGGGCGTTCTATCATTTTCATAGTCGTAATAGATGGCAGCCAGATATTTGCCATCTGGCGAATAACGGGGAGCGGCTGTTTCTTCTGCTATTACCAAGCTGGTGTTGTTTGGGATATCCCAAACAGTAGTATGGATATAGTCTACCCCTGCATCCTCAACCGCGACCTTGGTGCCATCAGGAGATAGAGAAAAATCCAAACCGCTCACACCTTCCAAAGTAACGAGATCGGTATTACTTGCAACATCCACCAGAGTCTAGCTCAGTGTTATCGATATGTACCATGACCTTTTTATCGGCAGATAAGGCAAAACTGAGACCATTCCATTCCGCTAGAATATTGCCGTCCATATCCATGTGATAGATCGCATACGGACCAGTCGAGTTCGCTATAAGCGTGCCATCGGGTAGATATGCAATATCCACAAGATTGAAGTAGTCACCGACAGTAGTTAAACCCAATGAAACTGTACGCGATAGTTGTCCGCTTTCAATGTCAAAGAAGAAGATTTTGGCGCCTTCCCTACTCCCAACCGCCAGGGTCTTTCCATCCAATGAAATTGCAACAGCAGACTGGCTCAACGGCATCTCTGCCGGGAAGGTCTTCAGCAATTGCAACCGTGACCAGTTCTCGGCTCCGATAACTTCCAATTGGCTTACCCGATCAGTAGGAACAACTGGTTGAGATGTCGCAGTCTGTGTAGCAGGTTCGACAGGCGCAGGCTGGACCGTTGGCGCAGAGGTTTGCGTGGCAGGTGGCAGCGCCGTCTCTGAAGGTGAGACAGTTTCTTTTACAGAAGGGCTACAAGCAACAAGGAATAACACAACAACAAGAATTAAAGTACAGAAACGACGGCACATGTTGTAGGCTCCCATATCTTTAACTAAGTTATGTCGTTGCGAGGGCAGTGCCTTTCTGCCCGACACTTGCACCTGGCGCAAGTGCAGGTGAGCAATCTCCTCTAACATGGAAACTGCTTGTCGATGAGATTTAACCATTTAGAGGGAGATTGCTTTGCTCCCTACGGTCGCTCGCAACGACATTTGAAATTTAGTTCAACTCCCCTACCACTTTCTCTACTTCACTCAAAATCTCCCCACTCTTCACCAACTGCTTCATCTTATTGTGATCGTTATACAGCGGACGATCCACATGCAGATGCTCTACATGCTGGCGGATGACTTCGCGCGCTTTCTGCGATCCCTTGCCGGGTTGGAACTCGCGGAAGTCGAGCGCCTGTGCGGCAGCCATGAACTCGATGCCGAGCACGCCATAAGCGTTATCAAGGATCTGTCCGTTCTTGATGGCGGTGTTCATGCCCATTGAAACGAAGTCTTCCTGGTCTGCCGCGGCGGGAATGGATTGAATGCTCGCAGGCGCCGATAAAAGCTTTTGTTCCACGATCAAATGATCGGCGGTGTATTGGCTGAGCATCATACCAGAGTAGAACCCAGGCTCGTGGGCAAGGAAGTCTGGCAGTCCCTGCGAAAGAGCCGGATTGGTCAAACGGTTCATACGCCGTTCGGAGAGCACGCACACCATCGTGATCGCCGTGCCCGCTATATCCATCGGCAGCGAAACGGGAGTGCCCTGGAAGTTCGCGCCGGTCAACGTCAGTTTCAATTCCGGCACAAAGATCGGGTTATCGCCTACACCGTTCAATTCAATTTCAACTTGTGATCTCGCATACGCAATGGCGTCGCGCGCCGCGCCGATCACTTGCGGAGTGGAGCGCATCGAATAGGCATCCTGCACTTTGGTCTTCATCTTACCGGTGGTCAGGTCGGAACCTTCGACAACCTTCGCAATATTTTTCGCAGAGGCAATCGCACCTTTGAAACCGCGCAGTTCATGCAGCTTGGTATTGTAGGGTTTCATGTTGCCGAGCAGCGCTTCAATCGACATCGCCGCCGCGATCTCTGCCTGCTTGAGGAAGCGCTCCATATCGTAGAGGTGGATGGCGGACATGGCGGTCAGCAGATTGGAGCCGTTGATCGCTGCCAGACCATCTCTCGCCTGCAAACCTGGCACCGTTATCTGCGCGCGCCGCATCGCTTCTGCACCCGCGAGCCGTTCGCCGTTAAAGAAAGCTTCGCCTTCGCCCATGAGCAGCAGAGCCGCCTGCGCCATGGGAGCCAGGTCGCCGCTCGCGCCTACCGACCCCTTCTGACAAACAACTGGTGTGACGCCTTTGTTCAGCATCTCCACCAGTGTTAGGGTGATCTCAGGTCTGCAGCCAGAATTGCCATGCGCATGGACGTTGATGCGTCCTGCCAGCGCCGCACGCACATACTCAATGGGCGCAGGCTCGCCGATACCAGCGGCATGATTGTAGATCAGGTACTTCTGAAATTCCTTGACCTGCTCATCGTTGAGCATGGTCTCCGAGAATTCGCCAATGCCGGTGTTCGTGCCGTACATGACTTCTTTATTCGCAAGCTTCTCCTCCAGCATGAGGCGGCACACTTTGATCCGCTCCAATGCTTCGGGAGCCAGTTCGACTTTCTCATTATTTCGTGCGATAGCGACGACCTTTTCGATCGTGAGGGATGAACCGTCGAGGATGATGGTCATAAGTTTCTCCTAAGTGGGATGTGCCAGAATTGTAACCCTAAAGAAGAACTGCCAGAATGGACTAACATCCTGTTTTGAACGTGTTCTTGCTATGGGGGAATTCCATGCTCCCGCCATAGGCACATCCTGATTGGCAGGCTGATGAACGCTCTTTATCATGAGAGGTGAGAAAGGAGTTTCTCCTATGAAAATTTTAGGTCATCCGATTCACCCCATGCTGATCGTATTCCCACTTGGGTTATTTGCGACGGCTGTCGTCTTTGACATTCTGTTTCTGAGCACAGCCAACCTGGCATTCCCAACCGTGTCCTATTACATGATCGCGGCTGGCATCATCGGCGGGTTGCTCGCCGCTGTCTTCGGCTTTGCTGATTGGACCGGGCTGCCAGGCAATTCACGCGCCAAACAGATCGGTCTCTGGCACGGACTAGGCAACTTCGTGATCGTATTGCTGTTCATCGGAAGTTGGCTATTACGCCGTGGCAGTGCAGGCTTCACGCCGAATGGGGTTGCGCTGTTCCTGTCCTTTGCAGGCGTGGCGATGGCGCTGGTCACTGGTTGGCTGGGCGGAGAGTTGGTCTACCGGCTCGGTTCCAATGTGGACCGCAATGCCAATGTTAATGCACCCAGTTCACTCAAAAATCCATCAGCCTCTGCCCCATCGGGTACGAAGCGTCCCAGTCACCGATAAGGATGGAAGCATTTTTACCTGTAGTGAAAGGAGTTGATATGGCAAGAAAATATAGTAAGGAATCAGGCAAAGAAGTAAAGAAAGCAATGCACGAGAAGAAAAAGGGCACGCTCAAAAGCGGCAAGTCTGGCAAGAAAGTGACCAGCAAGAAACAAGCGATCGCCATCGGTCTTTCCAAGGCTCGCAAAAAAGGAGCCAAGGTACCGAAGAAGAAATCGTCCAGTACAAAACGGTCGAAGAAGTAGAGAAATAAGAAAACAGCCTGAACGAGGCTGTTTTCTTTTGCGAGGCGCTATTGATTACAAAAAAACCTTAGAATCTTTCTTGATACGATCTCAACTCATCAAGAGATAAATCCTTTGACTTAACTAGTTTATAGTGCTTCTCGGAAAAGATCCTAATTTCATTCTCACTATACTCAAATTCAAAAAGAGCAATAACTTCATCGTTTAATGAATGAGCGGCAATGGGACGACATACCAAGTCGGGGAATTTCGATTCACATACCTGAACATCCTGCTCAATCTGAACAATCCCTATTTTATCTTTTCTACCCTTTGCCTGAATCGGCAACACATAATGCACACCCCGTTTATCGATACCAATATAAATTTCATCTGTTTCCACCTGTCCCATTTCAGGCACAGCAGTTCTCAAATGATTTTGAAGAGAGTAACAAGTCAAGCCAGTAAATATATCGATCAGTCTATTGTAGCGAATCTTTGCTAACGCCGCCTGCTCATCATTTAGAGCATATCGAGAAATAATCCCTGGCGTCGCATCTGGTATTTTCGTTTCAGCCATCATGTTGGAAGGTACAACAATCGACTGTTGAACAAGCGCCAGTTTATATTTGGAACGACCGGCAGGGCAAATCATCCACTCAAATCCAGCCGGAGCCGTGGATGTAATACTTTCCGGTAGTATCGATCTGTATCGAAAAGTATAGAGAACATCACCAAGATTTTTAGGCAAAATAACCTTGAGTTCTTTTGCAGCTTGTTCCAGTTCTTCACGCGCAAAAGTAATCTCACGTACGCCCGCTCGATAATATTTTGAAAATATAGACTCGATCAGCCGGGAATAACGATTTGGTTCTTTACTCTTAGCCATGATTACTCCTTTTTATTCCACCTCAAAATGACCACTTCTTCACGAAGTTGCTCTCGTGTGGCAGTAGCAAGCCTAGTTCGAAAAAGATCTGTTCGTACATGCTCATATCCTAACGCTACAGCAATTTTAGCAAGAAGTTCACCTGTCCGGATCATTACTCGTAGATAAGATGCTTGATCGCCCACCACATAAGCCAATTGAGCACCTGGACGCAGCAGTGTCCGCATATCAGCCAAATGTCGAGCCATACCGCCAAAATAAAGCTTTGTTACCCTGCCATACAGTTTTTCAAATCCCGAAATCCTTTTCGAGAGCAATTCTCCGCTTCTCAATTTCATCCGCAATTCTCTGGATTTCAGGATGATCTTTTATCCATTGGTCATCATCGTCAGCTTTATAGACACCGCGAGTATTGGAACGGACAAGCGTTTTCTTCAATGCTCTCAACTCTTCTTTTGAATTGATAAAACCAAGTAGTACAGATTCCAAGCGAGTTGTCCGTGTATAATCTTTCTCATTCGGATATGGAGGAGATGTGATAACCGCGTCAATAGAACCAGGAGAAATAAAAGTAGCGATTTGGCGCAAATCACCGAAGTGAACTTGAGACGGAGGATATTTCTTGCCGTCAATTGCCTTTAGATCAGCAGCTATTTTTTCAACATCCTCAAGCCAACTTCCAATAACAGGCGCATCCGTTTTAGGATTACGAACGCCAACTTCGGGACCGAAGTGCAAATTACTAATTTTATAGACTAAAGCATTTCCCAAGGCTAAAAGGGCATGACGATAAATCGTCTCTTTCTCGATCTCTTTCATACAATCAAGCAACACCAGTGTTTTATGCAGCGGTAACGGACTGATAGAATTTGTGAGTATAAGTTTTTCTGTCTCTACGCCCAAAGTGCGTAGTTTTAGTTTTTTAGGTCTCTCAGTAAAAGGATGAGCATCATCAATCCCTTGGAGCCTTAATAATTCAAGCGCTGTATAAGCAATTTCTCTGGACTTTCCAACTAATTGGTCAGCATTAATATCCCAATCTAATTTTACAGAAGCGGCAAAATGAGCAAATGAATTGGCTTCCATACCAATAGATTTAAGACCTAAAAGCTTGGATTCTATTAAAGTCGTTCCCGTCCCGCAAAAGGGATCAAGCACAACGCTATTCTTAGTCAGTCTAAAATCCTTGATGTAATCTCTCACCAAATGAGGAGGAAAGGAAAGAACAAATCGATACCAATCGTGAAATGCTCGATCTTCAGATGCTAATTTGTTAGCGTTTCCATTTTTCCTGGCTTTGGCGGGTGTATTTAGGTTTAGAGCAACAGCAGATTCTCTCAATTTCATAAAGTTATTTTATCATTCCTCCAAACTTCTTTGTCTAGAACTTCTTTTAAGCAATACCTCACCCTTTACACGGTTCGGTTCCGTGAGATCCCGAGTTCACATCTGGAAAACAGGCATGGTTGAGGGCTATGTACTAGAAGTACTACTTTATTGCCCTATCATCTATCTCGCCAAGCAAACAGACTTCCGAAGTCTTGCCGTTCGTTGGCACTTCGGAAGTCTTCTTTCTAGGATACAATCCTCTCATGTCACCCAGCATCACCCCCCGCCCAAAGACGCTGAAAACGTTAAGTCCTAATGTACAATTAAAAATGATAAATCAGAGATGTTGCCATAGAAGGCAATTTTGTGAGCGTCAGAAAATATAATTTGATTTATTCTCAAAAGAGAATGACAATCGTTACTAGTTTAGACGCGCAGCTAAAGATATACATCTGTGGAGTTTATTGGCAATAGTGCACCTGATTGTCCCCAAGCATCATCTCCTCTTCATTCAATCACTCGAGATCTAGAATGAAAATCAAGAAAACATCCATATCAAGATCCAAAAAGAAAATGCCACGCTCCGCGGTCAAGCGAGAGGAAGCATCTTTGAGCGAATATCAAGCAATCCTTGCTGCGACAGAAGAGGTGGCACAGATCGGCAGTTGGAAATGGGATCTCCGTACACAAAAAGTTACCTGGTCTGATGAGATGTTCCGCTTGTTTGGGGTGGAACGCGAGAATTTTGATGGTGATGTCAACCGGGTCATCGAAGAACGGATCCATCCAGAGGATAAGGCTGCGGTAGAAGAATCCAACCGCAGGATGTTGGAAGAGGCGAACCCTGTCCCCCTCTCCTATCGCATTATCCTCCCCAATGGGATGGAAAGAACGGTCTGGGCGCAGGGAAAGTTGATCCGCGACGAGGAGGGGAATTCCATCGCTCTAACCGGATTCGTACAAGATATCACCGAACGTGTCCGCGCAGAAAAAAAGATCATCCAAATGAAACGCCTGTATGCCACGCTGAGCCAGGTCAACCAGATGATCGTGCGCGTAAAGGATCATGCTGAACTTTATCAGATGATGTGTAATGTAGCTGTCCAGTTCGGGGAGTTTCCGTTTGCATGGGTAGGTCTGTTGGATGAAGCATCCGGTGATGTGCGCCCAGTGGCAGCTTCTGGCGAGGACCTAGAGCAATGGAAGTTCCCAATCGTCAATCTGCATAACGAGAACCACTATCATACTCTCACCGCCACCGCCTTGCGTACATCCCAGGTAGTTAGCACGAAAGATATCCAGGTGGACGCAAGAGCCGCTCTCTTGCGTCATTCGATGCCACAAGTACCCTATCACGGCATGGCAGCAATTCCGTTCCAAGTGAGGAAAAAACCTCTCGGAGTTTTTGTCATATTTTCCTATGAATTCGACCTGTTCGATCAAACGGACGAGATCAGTCTGCTCAACGAGATGAGCCTCGATGTCTCGTTTGCATTGGACAATATGGAAAACGAAAAGGAACGCCAACGGGCAGAGCAGAAGATCGCCTATCAGGCACGTCTCCTTGAAAATATTAACGATGCCGTTCTTGCCACCGATGCCCAACTCCGCATCACGAGTTGGAACAGAACAGCAGAAGCGTTATATGGATATAAGGAAAATGAAGTTCTGGGGCGACCATCACAGGAAATCATTCGCTCCGAATTTAGCGATGAACAACGCGTGGACGCTATGAAAACTCTGCAGGAAAATGGATCTTTTCGCGTGGAGGTCATCCAATATCATCGTGATGGGCATTCATTTTGGGTGGAGGGCAGCACATTTGCACTACGAGATCAAAATGGGCAGGTGGATGGGTATATCAGCATAAATCGAGATATTACCGACCGCAAGCATGCTGAGGAAGAATTGCAGCAAAGTCAGGAACGCTACCGGCTGATCTCAGAAAATTCTGCCGATGTGATCTGGGTTCTGGACCCGGTCGCTGGCAAGTTTACATATGTAAGCCCTTCCGTGGAAAAGCTGCGCGGTTTTACGCCCGCCGAAGTTATGGCTCAACCTGTAGCTGATGCGCTGACTCCGGAGTCACTTAAGTTGGTCAGTGATGGACTCGCCGAAAAACTGCCTGGCTTCATTGCAAAAGGGTCGGGAACGCTAATAAACATCAACGAAGTGGACCAGCCACGCAAAGACGGCTCCATCGTCCATACCGAAGTAACAACCACGTATGCCTTCAACCAACTGGGGCAGGTGGAGATCGTAGGCATCTCACGCGATATTACTGAGCGCAAGAAAGTAGAACAGACACTGCGCGAATCAGAAGCCCGTTTCGCAAAGATATTTCACTCCAGTCCCACGGGGATCAATATCTTTCGATTAACAGATGGTCGTTCCATCGATGTGAATGATACTTTTCTAAAGATCATCGGGTATTCCCGTGAAGAAATACTCCAGCACTCCGCGGCAGAATTAAACCTGTTTGTTGACATGGAAGCCCGCAACCACTGGATGAAACAATTATTCGCAGGAGAAGCAGTTCATAATCAGGATACAAAAATCCGACGTAAGACAGGTGAGGTTCGCGATGTGTTGGCTTCGTTGGATCTAACCGAGCTCAATGGTGAAAAGGTGGTTCTCGTCATTGCCACAGACATCACCGATCGTAAACAGGTGGAAGAAGCACTAAAGCGCAACGAACATGTTCTGCGGCTGTTCGTAGAACATTCCCCTGCGTCCATCGCCATGTTCGACCGCGACATGAAATATATCGTTGCCAGTCACCGTTATTTGATCGACTATCATCTGCCCATCCAGGATCTGACCGGGCGTTCACATTATGAGGTCTTTCCCGAGGTTCCCGAACGTTGGAAAGAGATCCATCGCCGCTGTCTGACAGGCGCCATTGAAAAAGCGGAGGAAGCCCCCTTTCCCCGCGATGATGGGACAATGGATTGGGTACGTTGGGAGATCCGTCCCTGGTATGAAGAAGCGGGTGCTATTGGTGGCATCATCTTATTCTCTGAAGTGATCACCGAGCGTAAGCAGGCGGAGGAACTCGTACGGAATCGAAATCGAATGCTGCTCACCCTGCATCAGGTCGCCTTGCAAGTCGGGAGCGAGTTACGCCTGCCGAACTTGCTGGCAAACGTTCTAGGAGAAGCACAATCCTTGTTGAACGCTGATCGCGGCGGCGGTGTCTATCTGTACGACCCCGATACACAGTCACTACGGCTGGCACATGGAACAGGCATAAACCGCGGACGTGATGGGATCACCGTGCAGATCGGCACAGGTGTTGCCGGGCATGTTTATCAAACAGCCCAGCCGTTCATCGTTGACGACTATACCAATTGGGAAGGGCATGCAACCATTCTTGTTCAAGACCCTCCCAGTACCGTGATGGGTGTCCCGTTGTTCGCGGAAAACAAGGTTATTGGTGTATTGACTTTCATTGCCAATTCCAAATTCCGAAAATTCAAAGCCATGGACGTTCAACAGGCTGAAATGTTCGCCGCCCAGGTTGCCATTGCGATCCAAAACGCGCAACTCTATCATCAGGCTCAAAATGAGATCATAGAACGCACCAAGGCACAGGATGAATTACACCTGCTCAACGCTCAACTCGAACAACGTGTGATCGAACGCACCGCCGAATTGCAGCGCGCCAACCGAGCCAAGGATGAATTTCTGGCAAACATGAGTCATGAGCTGCGAACGCCCCTCAACACCGTGCTGGGACTTTCTGAGTCCTTACTGGAACAACGCAAAGGACCGCTAAACGAGAAACAAGCCCAATCTCTGGAATTGATCTCCTCCAGTGGAAGACATCTACTGGGGTTGATCAACGATATCCTGGAAGTATCCAAGATCGAGGCGGGCAAGTTACTGCTCTCCCCTACCACTGTCTCTGTCAAAGAACTTTGTGAATCCAGTCTGAACTTTATAAAAGAGATGGCGATCAAGAAATCGATCGATGTCGAGTTCGTTAATGCACAGAATATAGTGACGCTCCACGCTGACCCACAGCGCATCAAGCAGATCTTGATCAACCTGCTCATGAATGCGATCAAGTTCACGCCCGAGCATGGCAGGGTAAGCCTCAAAGTATTCACGAACGAAGAGAAAGATAAAGCGGGTTTCTCGGTAACCGATACGGGCATCGGAATTGCCAAGGAGGACTTGCAAAAACTATTCAAGCCCTTTACCCAGCTCGATAGCAGCCTGGCACGTCAATATGCAGGCACTGGGCTAGGGCTGGCACTGGTCCAAAAACTCACCGACCTGCACGGCGGAAGTGTGCATATAGAGAGCGAACTCGGCAAAGGAAGTTGTTTTACGATCTACCTGCCATGGAAAACCGATTTGCAGCCTCAAACGGACTTGCCTGTCCTAAGCAAAGCTAGTTTAACGGAGAGCGATCAGGGAAGTTCCTCCATGGGATCGCCCCATGGACGTCAGGTGATCTTATTGGCAGAAGATAATGAGTCCAATATCATTACCATCGGTGAATATCTGGACGCATCTGGCTATTACATCGTAGTGGCGCATGATGGTTTTGAAGCTATTGAAAAAGCCAAAGTGATCAACCCCGATATCATTTTGATGGATATTCAAATGCCCGCCATGAATGGACTCGAAGCGATGCGTCTTCTGCGCGCGGATGCACGCTTCACGAACACGCCGATCATTGCTCTCACCGCCCTAGCCATGCCCGGCGACCGGGAACGCTGCCTCTCAGCGGGGGCAGACGAGTACATGAGCAAACCCGTCAGTTTGAGAGAATTAACACAGACGATCAAACGCTTATTGCGTAGTGAACAATAAGCATCGCTACAAGGTTAGGCTATTCCGCCTGCGTGATCCATACAGGCGAATCGCCATTCAGCTTGATATCTTTCACAGAAAACGAAGTAAATTCTTTCCAGGGTTCATACAGATCTCCATCTTTGATTTTGTATTTCCCCTCTTGGTCAAGGATAACGATCCGGTTATCTGCCAACTGAAAGCTTCGTACAAGATCGGCTTGCATGATCCAGGGAGCACGCAAATTCCCATCGTTGACCATCAATAGTCCGTTCTCGTCCATAAATGCTACGCGCGTACCTGAAAGCTGAAATGCCTGGATGTTTGCCGCCAGGGATTTCCATTCGTTCGTGATCGCGCCCTCTTGAACGAATAAATTCCCCTGCATATCCACAACAGCGATACGACTATCGATCAGCTGAAAAACTTTCACATTTGCTGCTATTTTCACCCAGTCATTCTTCAAACTACCTTCTTGCACCAACAACTCCCCATTTGAATTGATCACGCCTATGCGATGCGGCGAAATCGAGAAAGACTGTACTTCATCAACTTGTAAAGCCCAGTCACTATTTAAATCTTCCTCCTTGACTTTCAACTGCCCAGTTGCTTCAAGGATTACAAGCCTCGTATTCGTAAACTGATAGGCTGCAACGTTGTTACCTAAATCGACCCAATTAAGAACATGATCGTGGCTAAAGGGAAAGTTCCGTTCGACCTCGAGATCCTTCACCAATAACTCGCCGATTTCATTGACAATAGCAACCCGATGCCCAGCCAACTGGAATTGCTGCACTCCATTCATACCGTGCACTTCTGTCATGAAAGGGTGATCGTCCATTACAAAGAATCGGTCTGACTCTGTTACAAAGCCCATACGTTTATAACCCGGATTGGGTTGAATACAAAGGCTTTGATCCAGCCACATGCAGCCGCCCCAGGGAGCTTCATCCCTGCCCCACGGATTGACATAGTTGAAATAGGATCTTTGTTCCAAGCCCACTTCGAAATGCAGGTGAGAGTTATCTCCCTGGTTATTGATTATGCCTAAGGAATCACCCACAGAGACATCCTTGTTCATCTCGAGCAAGTCGTTTTCCGGGCTCACGTGCATATACGTTGTATACCATTTCTTCCCGCCTGCACAATTCCCATCTGCGTCCCACTGACCACCCAAACAATGCTTGAGCACGATCATGCTATTTAAGTTGTCCAAACGCCAGCCTGCCACTTTGCCATCCGCACTCGCAAGAGATGGCGTGCCAGCAGGAGCTTTGATGTCTGTGGCTTCATGTCCGTTTTTACCCGCTTCTCCCAGTGTTGAATAACAATTCACCATCTCAAAGTTATGCGGGTCCGCTTTTGCCATATCGCGATCAGCAGGAATGGAGTTATCCTTCCAGACGCTCCAGAATTCTACATTGGCTACATAGCCAAATGCAGGAGGGCATTGTTGCCCGGGGTTTAACCCCAGATAATTCCACGTCCACGGTGTATTGGGGAACTGCGAGATGCGAGCCACACCGATATAACTCGGAAGGGGCCAGGCGAGGAAGACTGGTCTTTCCATTGTAGAGGAGTAAGCGAGCGCATGTTGAGGAGTTAACGTTCCCACTACAGTAGTCATGAGCAGGATCACAAGAATTACTTTTTTTACAAAAATGGATTTGTATGGATGGATTTCCCGATGCATACACAAATTGTACTGTAAAGCCACAATCCTTGTTCGGAGCTTTTAAAACATGCCAGCGTCATCTTTGTAAGATGAAAACCCGAAACATACTTTCCCTGCTTTTTCTTTTTCTCGTGATCATTTGGGTGGATTATTTTTCTTTTCTTTCTCTCCCTTGCATGCACATGTACAGATCTATCCCGCCACAGTGCATCGCGATCGTGCACCCTGGACGATGCCGCTTTCACGGTACAAATTCCCTGGCAGAAATGGATGGCGCTATGCAGATGAATCAAAAGTGGAGACTTGATCGTCTCCACTTTTGATATCGAAACTAATGACCGCCCGCCGCAGGCGCTTGCATCGAACCTCGTCCACCCCATTTACCGGGCCAGCCTGGCAGGAAGGCTCCTACGATCAACGCTCCAATGGAGGCGAAGAATGTCAGACGATAGGCATTCTCAAAGCCATGGATGCTCTGGTCACAGGCAGTGTTGAGGGCAGATAAAACCTTCGTTTTAGCGGTATTCGCAGCCGGTCCGGGCAGAGAGGCGAGCTTGGCGCTGACTCCCGGCGGCAAATTCTCTTCTGCTTAACTCCAGGTGTTTCGCAAACTCCAAATCGCGCCGAAGATGCAGCTTGCGTCTCCTGCATTTGATCCTGTTGAGCACGGATCTCCGCAGAGATGGAGGAGCTGAAGATCGTCGCCAATGCGGCTACGGAAACTGCCTGTACCACAAAGCGCGTGCTGTTCATCAATGAAGAACCACGCGGTAGATTATTGAGCGGCACACTGCTCAATGCCGCTACAAAGGAAGTTTGAAGCGTGAGTCCCACAGCCAACCCGCGCACGGCGAGCAGAAAAACAATATAGGGAATCGGCGTGAGCGCTTCGATCTTGGAAAGTTGCCAGGTATTGAAACATAGAATCGCAAAGCCTACGATCAAGTTCATGCGCGGGCCGATCTTGTCGTAAATGCGCCCCGCCAGCGGAGTAGCAATGCCCGAAGTCGCGGCAACTGCCAGCAGAATGAACCCGGCTTCAAGAGCGGTGCGCCCGCGGAAGGCTTGTAGATAGACTGGCATCAAAAATTCCGCGCCGAACAAAGCGATGGTAGCAACGTAACCGACCAACGCGGCGTTTAAGAAGATGGGATTCTTGAACATGCGCAACGTGGTCATTGGTTCCTTGGCAACGAACAATTCAATGATCGTATGTGCGATCAGTGCTGCAATACCAATGCCAAACCACATCAGCGTGGAAGAACCAGTCCAACCGTTGGCTTCCGCGGTGCTGGCGGCATAGAGCACGGAACCAAAGCCGATCACCGCGGTGATCAACCCCAGCGGATCAAAGGAAGGTTTACGTTCCACCTGATAATCTAGCAAAAAGCGTGAGCCGAGAATGACGCCCAAAATACCAATGGGGATATTGATAAAAAAGATCAAGCGCCAGAGATTCGCATCCACCAGCCAACCGCCCAGGATCGGACCGAGAGCCGGAGCGAACACCAGGGCAATACCAAAATATCCAAGGGCAGTGCCCTGTTCCTTGGGCGGGAAGGCGCGGTAGAGTTGCGCGGGTCCCAGCGGTTGAGCAATGCCTCCGCCGAATCCCTGCAGGGCGCGGGCTGCGATCAACCATCCAAGAGAAGGAGCGAGTCCGCACAGGAAAGAACCGACAACGAACAAACTCAAGCCAAGCAGATACATGCGCTTGATACCGAAACGGTCTGCCAGATAACCAGAGACCGGTGTGGTAACACCTAGCGATAAAACGTAAATACTCAACACCCATTGCGCGTCAGCAAGTGTGGCGCCAAACTCACGGCGCAGGGTCTGAAAAGCGATATTGACCACAGTGGAATCCAAAATGATCATGAAAATACCGAACATGACCGAGATCAGAACTTTCCACTTTTGTTCCAACCCTTTGGGCTTATTCGTTGCAACAGAATCGACACTCATAGCCAGAGGAAACCTTTCAACACGTGTAAAATGGATAAAGCACAGAAGCGGGATTATACATGCTCCCACCAAACAAAGAATAGACTGTCAGGATTTGAGAAGTCTTACATCGCATTTTCATCCCCAACTAACATTTCTCCTGTATCCTAGCGTATACTTCTGCTCAGACTATGGATAATGACAAGAAACCTATGGGTCAACTTATCAGCCGCCGGGATGCTCTCAAGCTGCTCGGTGTGGGAAGCGCCGCGTTCCTTGCAGCTTTTTCCGACCAGAAAATCGACGATGTAAAGGCAAGACCTACTCCACCGCCCCAGCCTGATTGCCTTGTCCGCCCGCAGCTACCACTGGGACCTGATTTTGTGGACGATCAACTCAACCGTTCTGACATCCGTTCCGATCCGGTGGATGGCGCCGTTCGAAAGGGCATACCGCTCCTCCTCACAATGCTTGTGGCTGATGTTTCCAATAAGAGTTGCGCCGCTATCGAAGGCGCCCGAGTGGATATCTGGCACTGCGATGCCATGGGCATTTATTCCGCTGTACCCGATCGGGTCTTCAACACCACCGGGCAAAAATTCCTACGCGGTTATCAATTGACCAATGCCAAAGGCGTGGTCCAATTCCAGACTATTTATCCCGGCTGGTATTCAGGCAGAGCGGTCCATATCCATTTCACGATCCGCACCAAAGGGGTGAACGGACAGGAGTATCAATTCACATCGCAGTTCTTCTTTGAAGACATCCTGACCGACCAGGTCCATAAACAGGAACCTTACTCCATCAAAGGCAAACGGGATACACGGAATGCCGATGACGAGATCTTCAAGCACGGAGGAGATCAGTGGGTTCTGCGTGCCAGAGGCAATACGATCAGTGGGTATCGCGTGGGGATGAATATCGGGCTTGATCTCAGCGATATAAAAGCAGGTGCATCAGATCTTTTAGGTGGATAAAACAATTCGAAGCAAATTCACGTTTCAGATGTTTTGCTTTCGCAGTAAAATCGGCGCATGTCCAACTCAACTGAATACATCCCAAAACGCGCGATGAGCATCCACGCGCATCCTGACGATCAGGATTTTAGTGTAGCCGCAACGCTCGCCAAGTGGGCGCAGGCAGGGTGCGAAATTTTATCCGTAATTATTACCAGTGGCGATTCCGGCTCGAATGACCCGTCGAGGGATGGCAGCTACAAGCCCATCCTTGCCGAACTTCGCGAAAAGGAACAGCAGGCAGCCAACGATCTGCTCGGGATCAAGGAAACGGTCTTTCTGCGCTACCCAGACGGAGAACTGGAACCGACCATTCCTCTGCGGAGGGACCTCACCCGCCTCATCCGAAAATTCAAGCCTGATACCGTTGTGACAGGGAATCCTGAAGGATGGTTTTACGGCGATGAATACCTTAACCATCCCGATCATCGCGCCGCGGCTCAGGCAGCCTGTGAAGCGGTCTTCCCGTCAGCGGGGAGCCGTCTCATTTTCGCGGATCTGCTATCGGCTGGGTATGAACCGCATGATGTCAAACGGTTATATATCCACGGCACGGATCACTCCAATACGTGGATCAACGTCTCCGAGACCATGGATATCAAGGTCAAGGCGCTGCAACAACACGTCAGTCAGATCGACCCGAATGAAGTTGGCAAATGGCTGACCGATTGGGCGGCGGACGAGGGGAAAGACAAAGGCATGAAGTATGCCGAGAGTTATCGAGTGATGATTCTAAAGCGGGACGAGGAAGAACAAGCCAAGATCGAAACAGAATAAATCAATCGGGCGGGAGCGCATCCCGCCCGACTTTTTAGAAGACGAAGTATCCGATCAACGCAGAGGCAAGCGTTAGGGTAATGTTATCGATATCCTTGAACGGCAGGGATTCGACCAGTGTGGCGCCGAGGGCAATCCATGTGACGGGGAGAATATAAGCGGAAAATGGGGCAGCAAAAACTCCAACACCAATATAAATGGCGATGAGGAGCATGGTCAGGATCCAACCGCCGACAAAAACGCTGATCAACCCAGCCACACTCTTCTCACGCGACCAAGCCAGTTTCGCCGATTTGACACGCCGCCCAACAATATCGGCAATGCCATCGCCGCCGCACATCATCATCAAGGCAGCGATACCGACTGGAGAGTCCTTCCAATAGACAATGGTCAGCACGACGAACATGATCCCATAAAACAGCGGACCACGCAGGATCTCGCGCCGGTCGCCTGTGCGCGACATCGCCTGCACCGAAGCTTCATCTTTCATGATGCCCAGCCCTACCAGTGCAAATTGGACCGTAATGGCAAAGGGGATCAATGCTGCCAGCCAGCGGGAGATCGCGACATCTGGGAACATCAACCAACACAGCACAAAGATCGGACCGGTTCCGATGTGGATCAACTTACGGCTCAATCTCCCGTCGATCCAACCGCGATGGGCAAAGAAGTCCATGAGACGGAGGAATGCCAGGGCAATGACGAAGGTGAGGACAGTGGCGAGGTAGGGGTTCATGAAGGTATCCTGAGGTGAGTTTTCTGTATTAACACAAAATGCCGCAATACAGTGCGGCACAATCGTAAATCTAAAATCGGAATTCGTAAATCGAAAGTGGGACCAGTAGGATTCGAACCTACAACCAAGCGATCATAATAAGTTGGGGCTAACGTTCAATACGTATTTTACATCCAATCATGCCTAAAAGGCAGTAAAGACCGCTTGTATCTTCAGAGGCTCCCGCCCATTCACTATCTCAAACCTGCTTTGGCTTGAGATGATGGAAAACCCTGCTCGATGATGCAACACGAGCATTCATCGAGCAGGGTTCTCGGCTTCCACAATGCCGCTACCTGCCCAGGACTTGGGTAGACCGAGCTCCGGTTATTTGCTTTTCCCGATAACAACGCTCCAAACTTGTGGACCCTGTTCCTGATAGTCCCATGTGAACTGCCCTGTGTGCTCCACCTGAAATTGGTAATACAAGGGTTTGGGATCATGGTCATTGACCAGCAGGAAACTCTCACCGGGCTGCAACGAGGCATACGTCTCAAAAATGCGTTGATGGCGATGCATTGGCGCGAGGGTGCGCACATCAATGGTCGTCCCGGGTGTGTTTGTGGTTTCGCTCATACTAATACTCCTGTTATATTGGTTTGGTGTTTCGATCGCAGTTTTCCGTCTATTCATTAAATGATCAAGCGGTATCTGCTTCGTGATGCTCTAATCTTATTTGGAAAATGTGATCTCTTCTTTGCGCTGGAACAAATAAGAAGGTTTTTCTGATCGGACGTATCAGAAAGAACTTTTTGTTGACAGCCCCGTTGCACGATCAACAAAACGAAAATAGGATGTCCCCGCACAGGATTTGCACATGACGGTTCCTTCCCAAATCACTTCACGCTGATTGATGATCTCTTCACCGCAGATCTCGCAGTTTACGCGTCTGCCTGCCTGACCGACGATCTGCTTCACAGGGACGGTCAGTTCCGCCCATTGCCAGTGAAACAGCAATTCATCCGGGATGTATTGGTAGCCAATGAGCTGTGCTTCCCATTTGTTGCGCACGGAGGGGGCATAGTTCCACGCCAGTTCGCGGGCTTGACTTTGCGGTGCGACGCGGACGGCTTGTTCGGTGAGCATGTCAATAAATGTGACAGCGGTCTTACCGTAATCTTCGATGCGCAGGGTGCGCCTGCCGACATAACAGCCTGTCGCAGCCGAGACGCCGTCAACAAAGCAGCCGTCCGTTTCGGAGATGGCAAGCAGACGCTTCTCGGGCTGAGGCAAAGGCATCTCGAAAAGGCGACCAGCTAACAGTCCGGTACGAACGCCGAGCACCTGGCGCGGACAAAGCTTGTGGTGGTGAGTCGCGCTGGTGCGGAGGAGTTCATCCAGATCGGGTAAAGTCAGCGAGGAGTCCAAATTTCACCTATATTTTTCCGACATCCGCAGAAACTTTTTGTTCGGTTTGTCCAATGGCTGCAGCAACCAGTTGGTAGATCAATCCAAACAGGGTAACAGACCACGCGATCAACGCGAGGTAAATGAAGAACCTGGGGATTAGCAGAAGGAAATCCAATTTTAGGGCTTTTGCTAGTTGGAAGGTGGCGACGGTGTACATACCCATCGGGAAGACCAATCCCCAGTAAGCGGGGTGATAACTCAGTGGATAGCGTTTATAGATGTGACGCCACGCGCCGAGCAGGAACAGAAGCGGAATCCACCATGTGCCCGATGCCCAGAAGAAGATCGTGAAGCCTTTGACAAACGGAGCGAGGTCAATAAGAAATGGCGCCGTGCCTTTGAGTAAAAGATTCGCGCCTGCCAGCGTGGTGATGGCAACAGCGCCCATGTTGATCCAGTAAGGAGGAGCCATTTCGTCCGGGGCGATCTTGAAAAACATGAAGCGATAAAGAATCAGCGAGATGAGCAGAATGTAGAACATGCAGCCAAGCAGATAAAAACTTAGCATGGCATAGGTAAACATTTCTTCCCACGGCGCAAAACGGGAAACGAGCAACATGCCCAGCACAACAATGGATTGAGTGGAGACAACAAAGAGCATCCACGCGCCGTTGATGCCTGATTCCAGAGGCGGCTTTTCATCTTTGACGGTCAAGACCGTGAAAAGGGCATAGATCAAAAAGAACCAGAGTACCAGACCAAGGATCCACAAGTAGAAAGCGATATTCTGATTCGACTTGAGGATGATGAACTGACTGCCCAGCACGTTCGTGCCAGCAACGATAGTTAGAAAGCCCGTGCCGAGGCGATGGTTGGACAGATCGCTCAGGAGCCGTGTTGGGTGGCGAAGGATGCGAAGGATCGTCATCAGCCACAGCACCACGTAGAAGAACTGGTTGAGATAGAACAACGGGAAGGCGAGAAAATCCATCTTCAAAAGATGACAGGCGATCGAGACGATGCCTGTCGCCATGATGAGAGCAAAGTAGGCGGGAAAAAGATCGCGGATCCCGTTCTGCACCATGAGGTTGATTCGGTTCAACATATTTTTCCCTACGCTGCTTTTTTGCGCGTCCAAATGACAAGCTGGAAACTTCGCCAGAGATACGTGACCGGGAAACTGACCATGTGCACCAGCCTGCCGAACGGGAATACCGCGATCAACAAAGTGGCATTCAGGAAATGCAGTTTCGGGATCAACGGCAGAGCGGATACATACTGCGGAGCAGGTTGAAACGTCACCAGCGAGATCACCCACGGCGTGACCGTATGAACGAACCAGGTCGCTCCCCAGCGATAGCCGAAGGCGATCATCAGCCCGAGCGCCACTTGATTGATCAACAAGACCATAACCACCCAATCTGCAGGCGTGGTGACCATGCGAAATCTTGGAGGAGGCAACCCTGCGATAGAACAATGCTCCTGCACCCACCAACGCCATGATGCCCAGGATCTTGCCAGCCAGTTCTGCCAGGTACAGGGTTTCCGGTGTGCTGTGCAGGGCCTCCATCACTTTCGGGAAGGCAAAGCCCATAACATGGATCGCCAGCGTCGGCAGGATGCCATAGTGCCAGAGCGTGGAACCCCAGAACTGGATGTCACTTTCCAGAAATTGGGATGACAAACTGGTAAATGAAAATTGATTGGTCAGGTAACGGTAGAGGGTCCCACCCACAGCGAGAGCGACCGCCACATAAGGGAAGACGACAAAAAGAAGATTATCAAGCATGATCGAACTCCTTTTCAGAGGTGGAAACAAGAAAGAGATTCAACGCCGATAGAAGCTTAAAGTATGGATTCTCAGATTGCTCACCAAATGTCTTGAGCATTTTTTCAAGGGCAGGTTTCAAACCATCATTGACCGTCGCCTTGCAAAATTCGCCTTCCCGGTTATCAACATCCTGACCTAGAAAGCGCAGGATTACCGCCAGATGGTCGGGCAATTCCTGTCCGCAGGAATAATCGAACCCATGGTAGGCTTCATTGAGCTGCGCCATGAACGCACCGCGCTTATAACTTTCACCAAACAACTGATAGCCAACATAGGGATAGCAAACCGGCTGCATATCGAAGGTGACCGTGTAGAGTTCCTGCATTTGCCCCAGTTTGCGCTGTTCCATTTCGTTGTAAAAGCTTTTGAGCAATTCAGAAGCCTCAGGTTGGGCATCCTTCAAACGCTCGTAACAAAACACAGCTTTCAAAGGCGTTGCCAGAGTGGGATATTCCAGCAGGTCGGCGAATAGATCGTACAACGTTGAGATCGCATCCTTGGTCATGGATCACAGACCTCGGTGCGGACTCTGGCGTTTGCCGAATCCCGTTTCTGCTTTGCGCTGCTGGGGATCATATGTTTCCTCGATGTCGCCTTCGCGGCTGTAGGGCGGGATGACAAAGCGCTCGTTATAGGTGGGAACAGAAGTCAGGTGATAGATGGCTTCGGCTTCTTCGGCGGTCATTTCCGCTTTGACGAGGGCGGCTGTCGCTTCTTCAGTTGTGATGTCACCCACGGTTTCGGCGCGTTTGAATGTGCGGACAGCGATCATCTTGCGATATGCCTTGAGCACAACTTCATCATTGCCTGCGGACAACATCCGCGACATGTAGCGGACGGGCACACGGGCGTTCTCGAGCGAACTGAATAGGTCGCTTTCCACGCGCTGGGCGCCACTTTCTTCTGCTACGGAGAGTACGGGCAACAATGGTGGCACATAGAACAACATGGGCAAAGTGCGGAACTCAGGATGCAGCGGCATCGCCAGTTCCCATTCTTTGACATACTTGTAGACAGGAGAATTTTGCGCTGCCGTGATGACGCCATCAGGGATGCCGCATTCCTTCGCCGCGGCAACAACTTGCGGGTCGTGCGGATCGAGGATCATTTCCCGTTGACGCTGAACGAGTTGCTCATCCGGCACTTTGACGGCAGATTCGATCTGATCCGCGTCATAGAGCAGGACGCCCAGATAGCGGATGCGTCCGACACAGGAATGGAAACAAGCGGGAGCCTGACCGGTCTCGAGGCGCGGGTAGCACAGAATGCATTTTTCCGATTTGCCGGTTGACCAGTTGTAATAGGTCTTTTTATAGGGGCAGGCTGAAACGCACATACGCCAGCCGCGGCATTTATCCTGATTGATCAGCACCACGCCATCTTCGGCGCGTTTGTAAATCGCACCGGAGGGACAAGCAGCCACACAACCCGCGTTCAAACAGTGATTGCAAATGCGCGGCATGTAGAAATAGAAAAGCTGCTCGATGGAAAAGAGACGACGCTTGTCTTCATCGCTCATATTCTCCAACAGAGGATCGTTGGCGGCGTAGACATTGGAGCCACCCAAGTCATCATCCCAGTTGGGACCCGATTGAATATCGATCGGCTTGCCATCGATGCGCGAGATGGGACGCGCGGTGGGCTGGTCATCACCAAGCGGAGAATTGAACAGGTCGCCGTATTTGTATGTCCACGGTTCGTAGTAATCATCCATCGTAGGCATAGACGGGTTTGAGAACAGATTGCCGAGAGTTTGCAGGCGGTTTTGTAGTTTCAACTTCAATTCGGGATTCTTCGGCTTATCGTCAAGTTCCCAGCCGCCGTGATATTTTTCCTGATCTTCCCATTGCGTGGGAAAGCCAACACCCGGTTTGGTTTCGACATTGTTCCACCACATGTATTCCGCACCCTGACGGTCAGTCCAGATGTTCTTGCAAGCGATGCTGCACGTGTGACAGCCAATGCACTTATCGAGATGGAATACCATTGAAACTTGTGATCGTATTTTCATAATGTTGTTTCCTTTTTCAAGACCTGACAGGTTTTCTTAGAAGCTTTACGGGCAAGCGATTCTGATATCGCAATCTATCTGACAGGAAGAATATTTGGTGAAACCTGTCAGGTCTGATCTCTACTTAGAACTCCGGTTCTCCAGGAAGTTTGCGTACCAGAATAAACGTGTCGCGATTGACACCGGTCGGTCCCCAGTAGTTGAAGCCGTAGGTGAACTGACCATAGCCACCAACCATCAGAGAAGGTTTCAAATGGATGCGTGTCGGACTGTTGTGTCCGCCCGCGCGTTTGTTTCCGCGCATCGGTGACTTGGGGACGCTCACGGTTCTCTCCGGAGCGTGATAGATGATGCACAACCCCGAGGGGATGCGTGCGCTGACGATGGCGCGTGTGACCGTCACACCGTGATCGTTGTAGGCTTCAACCCAGTCGTTATCCACGATGCCGAGCTTTTCAGCATCCTGCTCGCTCAACCAGATCGGTTCGAAGTCCGCGAGAGAGTGTCAACATGCGGTCATTATCAAAATAGTTAGAGTGGATGTGCCACTTGGCATGCGGTGTCAGATAGTTCAATTGCAAGGTCTTGCCTTCGCGTTGACTCTTAACCAGATCGCCGAACGCCAGCGGATCAGGCCGCGGCTTATAAGTGGGGAGGTTTTCGCCGTATGCCAGATAACCTTCATGGTCGAGATAGAAGTGTTGGCGACCAGTCAATGTGCGCCAAGGAACCATTCGTTCCACGTTCAAGCAGTAGGCGGAGTATGGTCTTCCGTCGGTGACGATGCCCGTCCAAATGGGACTGTTGAGCAGGCGGCGCGGCTGTTGCGTCAGATCATTGAATGTAACACGTGAGGCGCGCGTCGGTTCGGCCAGATCGGTCAGCTTGAGTCCCATACGTTCTTCCTCGGCTTTGAAGGCGCGGTATGCCACTTCGCCATTGGTTTCCGGCGCAAGATACAAAATAATATTGGCGGCATCGCGTGCGACTTCCAGGGATGGATAACACTGCCCATTCCATGAGACCGTTGGCTTGCTATCCAGCAGTTGCTGGTAGAGATCCGCTACATCCCAATGAATGCCATGGACTGCGAGACCTTCCTTCGCCACCTTTGGACCAAAGGAAATAAACCGCTTCCCAAGATTCACGTAATCACGTTCGGTGATGACGAAGTTTGGCATGGTCACACCCGGGATCGGGTCACATTCACCGCGCGCCCAATCACGAATGTGAGCCTGCGCCATCTCTGCAGGCGTATCGTGCTGGAGCGGCATCGCCACCAGATCACGCACAGGTTCGGGCAAATGCGTTTGTGCCAACTCACTGACTTTCGCCGCCAGAATTTTGAAAATATCCCAGTCGGTTTTGGATTCCCATGAAGGCGGCACAGCCGCGGTCAACGGGTGGATGAACGAGTGCATGTCAGTAGTGTTCAGATCATCCTTCTCGTACCAGCTTGCGGTCGGCAGGACGATATCCGAGTACAGCGCCGAGGTATCCATGCGGAAGTTGATGTCCACGACGAGATCGAACTTGCCTTCGGGTGCTTCTTCGCGGTAGGTCACTTCGTGGAAGGTGTCCTTATCTACTTCTTCTGAGATCACCTGATGGTGCGTGCCCAGATAATGCTTGAAGAAATATTCCTGTCCTTTGGCGCTAGCATTGAGAGCATTGCCGCGCCAGATAAACCACAGACGAGGCCAGTTTTCGGGAGCATCGGGATCCTGTACTGCGAACTTCAATTCGCCTGACTTCAACTGCTCAACGATCCACTGTTTGATCTCCGCATCGGTCTTTGCGCCTGCTTCTTCCGCTCGCTTGACGATCTCCAATGAACTGACATTGAATTGCGGATACGACGGCAGCCAGCCCATGCGCACCGCGCGGATGTTCGCGTCGAGCGTGTGTTCCTGGGTCATATCGCGGTTGTGTTCACTCTCAGGTCGAGAGACAGGCTGAGGTTCGGTATACGTGCGCTCATAGCGCCACTGATCGCTGTTGACATAATGGAACGAGGGCGAGTTCATTTGGCGCGGCGGCTTCTGCCAATCCAAGGCAAACGCGATGGAAGCCCACGGCGCCATCGGAGCTAGCTTTTCCTGTCCCACGTAATGGTTCAATCCGCCGCCGTTGCGACCTACGCAACCGGTCAGCATCAATGCGCCGATGCAGGCTCGATAAATAAGGTTGTTGTGATACCAGTGATTAACGCCCGCGCCGATGATGACCATGCATTTGCCTTCGGTCTTCATGGCGGTCGTCGCCCACTCGCGCGCAAACTGAATGACATTCTGGCGGTCAATGCCGGTGTAGCGTTCCTGCCATGCAGGTGTGTAGGACAGGTCAGCATTGTCATAGTCAGCGGGATAATCGCCTTCGAGCCCGCGTCCCACACCGTACTGCGCCATCAATAGATCATAGATCGTCGCAACCGCGACTTTGCCACTTGCCCCAGAATTGGGGTCCGTTGTTTCCACATAGCGAATGGGAACATTGCGCTGGAAGGATTTGCCTTCGCCAAATTCTGCGAATGAAACAGATAACTGTTCTTCTGACGTACCCAGGAACGTCAACTGCGGACGGATCTCGCTTCCATCCAGCCCATCTTTTGGCTCCAGGTTCCATTGACCCTTCTGCGACTGCCAGCGGAATCCGAGACTGCCCTGCGGCATACGCGGCTCGTTGCTAAACTCATCCCACACGAGGAATTTCCACTCACCGTTCTCGACATCTCTGGTGCGTTCCACATGTCCAGCGCGCAGCATGCGACCGGGGACGAACTTTCCATCCGCTTCGTTGAGTTCCACAAGGAAGGGCGAGTCGGTGTATTGGCGCATATAATCGAGGAAATAGGGAGTCGGATTCTGATAATGGAATTCGTTCATGATGACGTGATTGACCGCCATCCAGAACGCGCCATCTTGCCCCGCATGGACAGGAACCCACCAGTCAGCATATTTCGCGACCTGGCTGAAATCAGGCGAGAACACGACCAGCTTGGTCCCGTTGTGACGCGCTTCGGCGGCGAAATGCACATCAGGCGTGCGAGTCATGCTCATGTTCGAGCCGACCGATGCGATGAACTTGGCATTGAACCAATCGGCGCTTTCAGCAACATCCGTTTGCTCGCCCCAGGTCTCCGGGCTGGCAGGCGGTAGGTCACTGTACCAGTCGTAGAAACTCATACTGACGCCACCCAGCATCTGCATGAAGCGACTGCCACCCGCATAACTCAACATCGACATGGCTGGAATCGGCGAAAAGCCAATGATGCGATCCGGACCATATTTCTTGACCGTGTACATCGTTGAGGCAGCCGTGATCTCCAATGCATCGTCCCATGACACACGCCGGAAGCCACCTTTACCACGCGCCTGCTGAATGGATTTACGAGCTGCTTCATTTTCCATCACGCTCGCCCACGCTTCGACCGGGTCATTGAATTTCTTTTTGGCATCACGCCACAGGTCCATCAGCACGCCGCGCATGTATGGATACTTCACGCGTATCGGGCTGTACTGGTACCACGAAAACGAAATGCCGCGCTGGCAGCCGCGCGGTTCGTACGGCGGAAGTCCCGATTGCAACACAGGATAGTCCAACGCCTGTAATTCCCACGTCACGATGCCATCTTTGACATAGATCATCCACGAACAACTGCCGGTGCAATTGACGCCATGCGTACTTCTCACCACGCGGTCATGCTGCCAGCGGTTGCGGTAAAACTCTTCCCATTGCCGGGCTTGCGGATTTGCGATCTCTTCAATCCAGCTCATAACAACTCCTTCTGTGCCTGATTGACTAATGCCCTGCGGACACCCCGCAAGCGGTTTCGATATACAAAGCCAAGCGCCAAAACAGCCGCCACAAAACCTGCCAGGCTGATTCCGATCACCAACCATTCCTTGTTGGTCTCCGGCTGCCCAACGGATGAACTCAGGAACGCGATCAGGTCCGCCTGCTCACTTTGGGTCAGAGGATGCGCAGTGAAGATGGGTTCCATGACCGGCGATTTGGTCCAGCCGTAATTGGAGAGAATGGATGCCAGATCGGTTTGATTTCTTTTCTCGGTGACATTGGTCAGGTCGGGTCCCAGCGCCCCGCCGCCGAGCAATCCATTCTGTCCCACGCTGTGACAGCCCATACAGGGAGGACCATCATTCTCAAAATGAGCGTAGCCCATGAACAGATCTCGTCCGTGCTCGGCATTCCCGGCGGCGATCTGTTCCGCAGAAGCTGGTTGGATGATCCCGTTCTGTTTTACAGGACCGCATCCAGCAATTAATAAAATCAGAAATATTACGAACAAAATGGATATTCGCTTTTCAAACTTGTTGCTTCTATGGCTCATGAGGTTACAAACTCCTGGCTAGATTTTGGAATCATCGGATTGGCTCACTTCCCTGGTTTGGGCAATACAGCTATGGATCGTTTCAAGTAAATTCTCGCCCCGGGCAGGCAGGGTATACGTGGAAAAGATTCGGAGTATGGTCTCGTTCAACGCCGTGTGTATCACAGAGATCTTCGGATAATTTTCAATGATCGAGCGCGTCAACTCTGTCGCTGCTTCGCTTTGCAGGTCTTCATCCGCGATCACTACCACCGAGGGCTGAACCTCCTGCAAACGAGCGCAAACATTTTGTTCGTTGAGATTCCAAGGACCGATCAACTCCACGCCTGTTTCAGCGCGCAAGATCGTCTCCATGCTTTCGCCGAAGAGGTGCTGGGAACAAATCAACAGGATACGTGGCTTTGACATCTGTATATGTGATAAATCGAACAAGTTGTATTCCAAGGTTAACGGCAATCATGGTGCAATCCCATCCTCCCCCATCCTGCCTTTGGAATGAAAAAAGAGTGATTTGGAAATCACTCTTTTAAGGAAACGAATTAGTTCTTCTGTTTTACAGAATGCCTTTTGCCTGAGCCGCTCTTGCTGCCTCGCGTCGCGTGTGAACTTGAAGTTTCGCCAGAATATTACGGATGTGCGTTTTGACCGTGTTCAGGCTGATATTCAAAGCAGCAGCGATCTCCTTATCGGATGCACCCTTCGATACTTCGACGAGGACTTGCTGCTCCCGCTCTGTCAACCCGTCGTCATCCTTCCCCGTGATGCCGCCTTTGCTCAACCGTCGAAATTCCGAGAGGACGCGCCCGGCAAGTTCAGGGGACAACGCCGCTTCTCCACGCAAGGCGCCACGCAACATCTCCAACATGGATTGAGAACGGATCTCCTTCAACAGATAGCCCTGTGCTCCATTCTTCAGCGCTTCGAAAAGCATCCCATCGTCCCCGCGGACCGTCAGCATGACAATAATGGTATCGGGTAACACTTGCTTGATCTTTTTGGTCGCATCCAGCCCATCCATGCCGGGCATCTGAACATCCATCAGAATGAGATCCGGCTTTAATTCCTGCGCTTTGACAAAAGCTTCCAGACCATCATTAGCTTCGCCCACCACCTGCATATCAGGTTGGGCGCTGATGATACCTGCCAGCCCTTCGCGAAAAAGAGCATGGTCATCAGCCAGTAATACACGGACCTGTTTCATCTATGCTTCCATTTCCTTCAGCCACTTCAGTGTAAGGCGCGTCCCCTGACCCGGAACAGACTGAAGTTCGATCTTTCCGCCGATATGTTTTGCGCGCGCTTGCATGATCTGCAAACCAAAATGTCCACCCGGCGCAGGCTGAGATGTATCGAATCCTTTGCCATCATCTTCGATGCTCACAAAATAATTTTCTTCCATGTGCCCTACTCGAACGCTCACTGTCTTTGCATTGGCATGTCGTGCAGCATTGATCAGCGCCTCACGTGTAATATTGTATACCTGCTCCGCCGTCTGCGGTGAACACTGCAAAACAAACTCGGCGTCCATACGCCATTCCGCTTTCAAGTTATGTTCTCTCGCGATCTCATCCAATGTATCACGAAGGCGTAGACAAAGATCATTATTTGCAGACAGTGCATCCTCCATCAGATTATTGATGGCGCGGCGGACATCGCCAGTCGCTTTTTCGATGGTCTCACGGGTCTTATGCAAGCGCTCCAGCGCAGCACCTTCCTGTTTCTCTGAAAGGAATTCCACTACTTGATCGGTCATCAGACCGAGATAACTAAGCGTTTGCCCCAAACCATCGTGCATTTCTGCTGCCATACGGTGGCGTTCTTCGAGCGTCGCAACACGTTCTGCCTGCGCGAACAACCGGGCGTTCTCCAGCGCAATGGCAGCCACGTTCGCCAGCTTGGTGAGCATCTCTGTCAACTCAGCCGCAAAGCGGTTCTGCGACGGACTGCCCACGCATAATGCCCCGATCACGCGATCCCCAACCCGCAGTGGCGCAGCTAAATGGCTCGTACGATACTCCTGCGACAACATGCGGCAACCGCCATGACAAGCTCCCACTCCACAGGTCATCGCCTGATCCCCGGTCAACACCGAATCCGCAAATCCTTCTTCAACGCTCATCGTATCGCCGACCACCGCCAGTTTCGGACCGCTGACCGCCTGAAGTTTCAACCAATGCTGGTTCGTATCCACCAAACAGAGAGAAGCTACATCACCACCTAACAGTGTACGCGCTTTGTCGGTAACCGAATTCAATACCTGCTGGATATCCAGCCGCGATGATATCTCTCGGCTGACTTCATTGAGCGTTTCAAGCTCCTGTGTACGCTGGATGACACGTTGTTCCAGTGTGGAATTCCACTGGATAAGTTCTTCACGCGCGGAATGGAGTCGTGACCGCATCTCATCAAATGCCTGTGACAATCCCCGCATCTCCTCTGGACCTTCGATTTGCACGGGTGTTTCAAGATCATTCTCCCCTAAGCGTCTTGCCGTTAAACCCAGATCGTGAAGCGGTTTCAACACTGAGCGGCGCGTTATCCATGCGCCGGTTGCCAGCAATGCCAGCGCAAAAACAAGAAATGCCACCTGAATGATGCGCAGCCGATGCACTTTCGCAGTAGATGTTGATTTATAGAGACGCACGACCACGTCTGCCTTTTCGACGAGATCATCAGATTGTTTTGCAAGAGTTGTTTGAAGAGAATCAGAAATGGTTGCGGAAGAAGCTATAGCTTCCAAAGTAGTGCGGTATCCGCTCCAGGAGGCGTCTACATCATCCAACGCGGCAACCAGCTTCGGGTCGCGTGTGACCGGCAGGTCCACAACGCTATCGCTAAGATAAGGAGCAGCTCCCCCATCCCTAAGCGCGGAAAGGGTTTGACTAAAGGTCTGTTCCGATTCTTGTAAGGAGGCAAAAACCGATTCATCCCCATCCTGCAATTGAAGTGCCAGCCGCGTCATCTGCTGCACCAACATACGCTGACGACCAGCGAGATTGATAACAAGCGCATCCTGCTGCTGGGCTTGCAGCCCCCAATATGTGACACCTACCGAAATGAGCACGAGCAAGACGAACGCGCTAAACAAAATGGTGAACTGAACCTGGAGACGCTGGAGCATAGAATGAATATGGCGTGCTTTTTGGACACGCCTTCTCCATTATAACATTCGACCACAATGAAACGCTTGCTATAGGATCGGTGTACTAGCAGATCTTGTTTCTCTATCCAAGAGCTTTAAGAAATTTCTCTCTGTTGTAAACCTATCGGCACTGTCATCACTGTCTTTTCCGTAAGATAAACCAGATTTTTACCTATCAGACCTAAAACAAAAAATCGCCCATTTTCCTTGAGAATAGGCGATTTCTTCAAACCAAGTTTATTTTTGTGGGCCCAGTAGGATTCGAACCTACGACCAAGCGATTATGAGTCGCCTGCGCTAACCGCTGCGCCATGGGCCCTCAACTAGTTGAAAGTACAAGGTTGCAAGTTGAAAGGTTTCAGACGTTCCATAAACCTTCGACTTGCAACCTTCAACCGTTCCAGAGCGGGAGACGGGATTCGAACCCGCGGATATCAGCTTGGAAGGCTGATGCCTTACCACTTGGCGACTCCCGCGTGCGAGCGGTATTTTACCACAATCAGGAAAGCGTGAAACGGTTCCTATCAAGAATCAAGTGCAGATCTCATTGCATGGAATATTTCGTCAAAAGGGAGTTAAATGCGAGAACCGCGGTGTGCTGTCCGCGGCTCTCATAGGGAGGAGAAGAGAAATCACCTTACTCCTCTATTGAAACACAACCTGTCTAATTCTGCTTGACCCATCCCCTATTCTTACCCTACGCTTGCTCCACTATCTTGATCAAACTTTCATCCTACACGAACAAACCCATTACGTGGAAACTGTCTTCCCCTCGATCTTATGTAGAATCAAAACACTCGCCAAAATACACAGCGCGCCGAAAACGAACAGGCTTTTATATCCGACCCACATTCCAGGATAGGCTGCATTTAGCCAATCGAGGGCAGGACCTTCGAGACGCGCCAACGCTCCTGACCCAGCCGTGGCTATATTCGTGAGCCCGAGATATTTCCCCGCCTCAGCTTCGGGTGCAAGTCCATTTGCCAGCGCCCAGTTGGAGGTGAGGAAGAGTCCGATGCCTGCGCCAAGGATGGCGCCAAAGATCGTCAGTCCGCGCATGTCGGTAGCGAATATCATCAGGAAGATACCGGTCGCTGCAACAAAGGTCGCAAGATAAAGGATTCGCTTTGCGCCATACTTATCTGTCAACCAACCACCAATAAGCACAAGGATCACTAAAGCAGCCGTCAACACAGCGAGCAGGTCACCGGTCTGTTTGGGTGGGTCTGGGACACGCAATACATCTTGTAAATAATATTGAGCAAAGGCTTGCACGCCATAAATGCCCAGTAGGAATAGGGCGCGTTCAGCGATCAGCCACCAATAGGAGGTGTTTTCGTGGAAACTGATTTTGAATTGCGATAAGAATTCTTTCAAGCCCTGCCCTTCGGAAACGCGAATAGAAGGGGACTCACGCACACCAAAGATCGTGATCGCAGCGGAGACTGCCAACAGCCCGATAACAACGAGCATAATGGCAGTGGGATCTCTGGAAATGGAATCAAGCATCCGCCCGGCGAGAAGCGAGGCGATGACGAGCGAGAGCATGTCCATGAACGTCTTCAGTGAAGATGCGACGCCCAACTGATTCGGCGGGACGCGATCTGGCAGAAGTCCCTGTAGAGGTCCGTGTGCGATGTTCGAGCTAAGTTGTAAACCAATGTATCCGATGAAGAGCCAGACCAATCCCCCGCTCCATGCCAACAGCGAGAGGAACAGGAAATCGCACAACGTGCCAAAGACGATCAGCGGACGTCGGCGACCAAAGCGCGATCTCCATCCATCGGAGAGTGCGCCCGAAAGCGGCTGGATGACCATCGCCAGTACCAATCCCATAAACGTAAGCAAGCCAAGATAGGTATTCTTCTTTGCATCAGGCACAAAGTTGAGCAGCACCGCCGGCAGAATGATCGGATGCAGCGCATTCCACATGAATGACAGCCCCACCCAATAGGCATTGAGCACCAGCATTTGCGGCAACGAAATTTTCTTCACGCGAACTCTCCTCGTAGGTGCACCGGCAAAAGTTTTGCAATGTGAGTCATGATGATCTGTGTAGCTTGCGCGTCTTTTTCATGGGATGACAAACCGCGCGGAACATTCAACTTGTATGCTTCTCCAAAATGGATGGTGAAGACTCCCTCCGCTTCATACGCCCCAACCGGGATAAAGCGTAGATCCGCATTGGACAGCAGCAACGCGAATCGACCTACGCCGGAAGCGGGCTTCGTTAAAATCCCTGCGGGCGGGTCATGCCCCTCGGGTGCCAAACCAAGAATCGGATTCGGGGAATGCCTCACATAGTCCAACACGTTGCGAACAGCGGCAGCACGCGCCTCCACATCTTTCGTTCGCGGCGGCATGGGCGGCATCGTCGAAAAGCCATAAGAGTTTGCAATGTGGCTTAATAAAAAACGTGAACCAACACCGCCAAAGTACTCATACCACTTTCCCGGATACGTAAACTCGCCTGTCATCACCCAATGGATATCCGCAGGGATAGTCGCCGAGATCGCCAGCGCCAGCCACTGCGCGCCAAAACCTTCTCGATGATAATGATTGACGGTGATGACACAAGGTCCATGCTGCGGGATATTTTCTTTTCCTAAAATTTGTAATGGCGGTTTCAAGCGTTCGATACATGCCAATGCATCCAACCGAAAGGAGCGAAGACGCGCTAATAGTGCATCGATTCCAACCTTCATCAACAATCCGCGTGGATAGGAATAGTCAGGGTAGGACATAAAATTTGCATCGCTAGATGTCGTTGCGAGGAGGGCATAGCCCAACGACACCGTACTTGCGCTCGGTGCACGTGAGCAATCTCCTCTTAAACGGTTCCATCTCTTCGATAAGAAAATTCCATTTAACGGGAGATTGCTTCGCCCTATCGGGCTCGCAATGACATTCATTAATAACAATATCCCGAAGGTCTTCTTCAAACCTTCGGGATATTCCCTCACTAATTCTCAGAACCCTCTCTTGGAGCTTCTGACTCTTCGATCTGTTCCTTCGGCGTTGCCGCGCCACAGGCGGGGCAGGCATAATGATTCTCTGCCGGAACGTAGGACCGCTTGCAATATAGGCAGTCAATAGAACGTGGTGCGACCGGCACTTCCACTTTTTTCTCCACTTCGCGGACAACCTCACGGGTGCGAGTCCCACCGCTGCCAAAAATGGCGACATCGCCTACCCCACGTGGATAATTCGATCGATGTGAAGAACTGGAGGTAGAGGTGCTGCTTGCCTGAGGCTTCCCCCCACCGGAGGATTTCTTCTTGTCAGATGAGCTACTCGATGAACTCTTTCCGCCCGCGCCCAACACCAGGAACAACACCGCAATGATGACCACAGACTGCCAATGTAACGAATACAATAATGGCAGTCAACCGTATCGCCCGCGGAATGTTGTAGAGTTCATAGCCATAACTGAATAGGAACACCCCACCTACGTAGAATGGAGCCAGCACGGCAAGCAGCGGAATCGCCGTACTTTGCGCTAATTGGTTCTCGAACCACGTCCGGTAAATGACAAGGATGATCACGCCCAGCGCTGCCAGCGCGATCAACCCGCCGGGGATGAGGATGTGTAATGGCTTGCCAGGCAAAGACTCATCGTGATCGTAGTCCATGACTTCGCGGGTTTTGGAACCAACTTGCCGGGCACGGTATTCAGATTGGGGCATTCGTCAGTTACCTTTCTACGGATAAAAATTGTAGAGCGAGAAAAATTCTCGCTCTATAGTATACGCAATTACCAGGCATACGCCTCAGGCGCTTCACCACCGGGACCGGGCCAGATCTCATCCAGTTTCTTCATGGCTTCTTTATTGAGCTTGATCTTCAGCGCTCGCAGGGAACCGGTCAACTGCTCTACCGTGCGCGGACCAATGATCGGGGCGGTCACAACCGGGTTCGCCACCAGCCACGCCAACGCCACATCGGCAGGCTTTTCGCCCATCTGCTTGCAAAACTTCTCCCAGGCTTCTATCTGCTTATGGTATTTCTTCACGTCCTTTTGTGTGTCTTCGTCTGCACGACGACCTTCTTTGATCTTTTGCAAAATACCTCCCAGCAATCCACCCGCCAGCGGACTCCAAGGAATCACGCCCAGACCGTAATCTTTCGCAGCAGGTAACACTTCCAATTCACTCATGCGGTCTTTGAGGTTGTACAAGCACTGCTCACTGGTAAGCCCCATGAAGTGACGCGCTTTCGCTGCTTCCTGTGCCTTGGCGATGTGCCAGCCCGCGAAATTGGACGAACCCACATACAGCACTTTGCCTTGCTGGACAAGCGTTTCCATCGCCTGCCAGATCTCGTCCCAAGGGGTATAGCGGTCAATGTGATGCATCTGGTACAGGTCAATGTAGTCTGTTTGCAATCGCTTGAGAGAACCTTCCACCGCCTGGCGAATGTTCAAGGCAGAGAGACGCGATTGGTTGGGCCAATCACCCATGCGACCGTACACTTTCGTTGCGATCACAGTCTTCTCGCGCCGCCCGCCTCCCTGTGCGAACCACCTGCCGACGATTTGTTCCGTGATGCCTTCTCCAAGTTTCCAACCATAGACGTTGGCAGTATCAAAAAAATTGACACCAAGTTCCAACGCCTTGTCCATAATAGCGAATAAATCTTCTTCCGTAGTGTGCGGACCAAAATTCATCGTGCCCAGGCACAAACGCGACACTTTCAAACCAGTGCGACCTAATTGAGTGAAGTCCATTTCAGCCTCCTTTTGTTGCTGTAAGCTCTTGCGGGGCTTTGCGTAGCACCCTTTAGGGAAGCCCCGCAACAAGCATATAAACACAGATTTATTTGTTCAATTCTTCCGCGATCACATCCATCTGCCGCAAGATCAACGGTACCTGCCCGTCAGTCAAGTCAGGGTGACGAATGGTATCGAACATATCGTAAAAGCCATCGCCCATCATCACGCGCACGTTCTTCCACGAAGCCAGTTGCGGTGGGATCGTGGCTCCAGAGATCAATTGAACGGCAGCCGCCCATTGCGGATGATCCTTCGAATAATCGGCGAGCAGGTCCACGGTGGCGGTGCGAAGCGGAAGTAGTCCCGTGCTGCGTACCCAACGCGTTTGATTCTCCGGCGAGAGCATCCAGCGCATGAACAGCCAGGAAGCCAACTGCCTCACATCATCCGATTTGAACATGATGTAGGAGGAACCATATACCACCAGCGCGCTCTTCGTATCGCCAGGGAACGGTAACAGTGTCCATTCATCCTTGCTGCCTTTCACAAAGAAGGCGCGCGATTGGTCTGCAAGTTGTTCGAGACTCGCCGTAGCAAATAAAGCCTGTCGCGATGCAAAACGATCATACGCTGATAAATTGGAGGAAGCCATCCAGGCGCAGCCATCTTGTTGCAACACCTTCAAATATTGGAACGCTGAAATATTATTCTGCATCAAGAAGCGATAACTCTTGCCATTCTGAATACCGCCATCAAAAGCAAGCATCCACGAATAGGCAGTCATCGCATCGCCATCGATCAACCAACCGCCCAGCGAATCATTTTTATTATCGGTGTCGGCACGCAGCGCCTTGTTCGCGGCACAAGCCTGCTTTTTAAATTCATCGGGAGTTGTTGGTGCAGAAGAAAACCCCAGTTCGCGCGCCCAGGTTTGGTTGTAGAGCAGGAAGCGCGCCGAACGTTGCGCAGGCACACCATAGCGCACGCCGTCCACCTCATCCTGTATCCAGATCGCGTTCGCAAAATCCGCTTGGTCCAAGGCACTTATGCCGTAAACCGCATCGTTCAAATATGGATTCAGATCAACAACGAATTCCTTCCATCCCAACGCGTGTTCAGGCAGAGCAATGACCACTTGCGGATTACTGGTATTCTGCAGCGCAGCATCGGTCTGCAGAAATAACTCGTTGTAATTTTCCTTGCCTTGTGACAGGACTTGGATACCCCACTCATTCTCCTTGTTGAACTGCTGGACCTGCGACTCGAACAGAGTCGCCTCCGCACCGTGATACGGATACCAGACTTTTATCTGCACTCCGCGCAGCGCTTCCTTCTCGACGTTCAAGCTGCTGACGGGGACAACAGATGTTACCGTCGCTGACGGCGCTTTCGTCACATTTGCAGATGGCGTTCCGGTGAGCGCATCGTTCGATGGCGCAGACGGAGAACACGCAGACAGGAATAGCAGCGTTGAGAGGAAGATGATCCAGCCTTTGCGCATGAAAGCCTTTTAGTAACCTATCAGAGGGATCGGAGTAAAGATCAAGAAGAAAATGATCAGAACAATATAGCCGAGCACACGCCGCTTGGTATCCAGCGGAGTGATGTCATCGAGTGGCGTGGTACGTACCCTGCCAAGCCAGAATAATATGGCACCCCATAATAACCATGCCGAATTGAATGCGGTGAGCGAGAGCGTAAGGATAACCGGTAAAACGCTGAATAGGACCAGCGCTCCGATCGCGATCGGAAAGGTCTTTTGCGCCTTGTCACCGAACAACCCGTACAAAACATGGCCGCCATCCAGGGTCCCCACGGGCATAAGATTTAACGCTGTAACAAGCAAACCGCCCCAGCCTGCCCAGGCGACCGAGCTAAGCTGAACATCCAAGCCACCAAAAGGAATCGGGCGGCTGGAGAAGAAATACTTCAACCAGTAAATGGCTGATGGCAGCCCATTCATAGTTGCTGGTTCAGGAAGGAGTTTGCCAAAGATCAGATACTTGGAAAAAAGGTAAAAAAGCGAATTCCCTTCCAGTGAGCCTCCACAGGCAGATGTGTTGAGTCCTCCCAATGGGGAAATCGACAAACCGTACAGTAACACTGGCACGGCGATCACCAATCCTGCCAGCGGACCTGCAACACCGACATCGAAGAGAATGCGTTTGTTCTTCGGGATCCCGCGCATGGCAATGAAAGCGCCCAGTGTCCCAAAAGGGCTGATGAACGGCGCAGGGATAAAAAATGGTAAGGTCGCAGGAACGCCATAATAACGACAAGCGAGATAATGTCCCATTTCGTGAGCGAATAAAATTCCCATCATCGCCAGCGCAAAAGGCCACCCACTCCAGATATGCTGAAGCGAATAATTAACAACCGTCATAAAGTCGGAACAGGCGATTTCAGATGGAATATTCACCCCAACCAGCATGGCACTGAACACTGCAAGGATGAACAGCACCACATTTGCACGCGGATTTGCCAGCGGCGGCAATTCTGGCAAGGAAGGCGCGAAAAAGATAACCTGTTTCCCATCGGCTTCCTTACGGAAGAGCGGCGTGACTTTATATTGACGAACATCCTCGGCTAATTGATCGTACGCAGCTACGGTATCTTCTGTTATGAAATATCCACGATAGCGGACAAGGAATTCTTTGCCGTTGCCGGTGGTCACATCTTCAATTTTAAAAACCTTGGAAACGAGAGCATTCAACAAATCAATTTCAGGAACGGACATAAGCACCTTTATAGACCTTCGACCATGGACGATTGACGATTGTCTATGGTCAATTGTCCATCGTCTAAATTAGGCGGGAGTGGATGGGAGTCGAACCCACCGCGACTCGCAACGCGACCCGCCACAGGTTTTGAAGACCAGGAAGCCCACCGGGACCTAACCACTCCCACGCGCAAGGATAATCGAAGCGGATAGGCTTTGCAAGCCACATTATTACTGTGGATTAATGTGGTATTTGCGACCAGACTTGCTTCAGGAAAGCGACCACGTAGGGCCAGAGTAAAATGCCGGAGGTGATCACGCAGACCGCGGCAAGGATCATCAGTCCGCTCACCCACATGGCAATCAATGCCAGCGTACGTCCGCGCTCACCGTTGAGGCGGATCTCACGCGTGGACTGCACGCCCAGGATGAAGGATGCAATGCCAAGCAGAATCCCTGGCGGATAGCAGAGCAAGACAGTGAGAGGGATCGGTAACAATCCTATACAAAGGGCAAGAACGGCAACAACGGAAGCAATAAATGAAGCGAGTGCTTTGCGGTTCAGTGGCGGGAACGATGTGGTTTCGATCATTTTCAATAAAAAAGACCTGACAGGCTCATGAGAACCTATCAGATCACTTTCTCAATATAAGATTTCGAACTGGGATTGTAGCACAAGAAAAAGTTCCCGCTGTACAGCAGGAACTTCAAAACGCGAAGATAGCCACAATGTTGGTCATTCCCACAACCAAGTTGTGGCAATCCAAGTAGAACTTGTGTGCCGTCCGAAAACTAAATAACGACTACCAACCACCAAGTATAGGTCAGTACCATAAAGACGAATAGATAAAGATAAAGCCGTTCCCGGTCATTCGCCTGCTGGTAGCGCACACGCATATATTTAAAGGTTCGCCGAACCTTATCGTTGATCCGTTTCACAGAATTATAAGTATTCATCTCTCATATCCTTCATCTATTATGACGAGACGAAAACAGAAATATGACCCGCATTAGGGTTATCCCCACCTGAGGTTGGCAATATCCATTCCTTGAAAGGAAGTTTTTCCAAAATGTCATCCTGAGCGTAGCAAAGGATCTCTACCAATGAAGTAGAGACACTTACCTGCACTTGTGTGTGATTTGCTTGGCAAATCATGCAAGTGTCGGGCGCAAGAACCGCTCTCTCACATCGTCCCGACACTTGCACCGAGCGCAAGTACGGTGTGTCCTTCGGGAGAGTGACATGGTGCTTTGAGAAGGGTTTAACAAAAAGAGACATCATTCGATGTCTCTTTTAGTCGGGGCGAGAGGATTTGAACCTCCGACCTCTTGCACCCCATGCAAGCGCGCTAGCCGGGCTGCGCCACGCCCCGATATAAATTTTCGTCCCCAGAAGTGCCTTTGTTCCGGCAGGCAGGGCAACATTATAGTCGCATTTGAATATTCTGGCAACTCAATCACTCAGAGCATTCTTATGTTAAAATACAAAGACGTTAGCAGAGGCTTGCGAACGCTCTGCCTGTAACGAAGAGACCAAGACCGACGTTCAAACCAATAGCGCAACAAGCCATCTCTTGTTGGAGTTCCCATGCCTGAAATGATCGAAGTCCAAATCGATAGTGTACGTGTCCACTTGATGACCCCGCAGCGTTTAGTGGTGCTGAAACAGATCAACTCGGATCGTTATCTTCCCATCTGGGTGGGACCGTATGAAGCGGAAGCGATCACGGTCGCTTTGCAGGAAGTGGAGATGAGCAGACCGCTCACGCATGACCTGCTCAAAAATGTCTTCGGCGCTTTCAACGCGCGCATCATCCGCATCGAGATCGTCAAATTGCAGAATGATATTTTCTACGGCAATATCGTCGCTGACCTGAACGGTCGCGAAGTGCATGTGGACTCACGCCCGTCGGATGCGATCGCGTTGTCGGTGCGGGCGCATGTTCCCATCCTCGTCCACCCCACTGTTATGGAAGACGCGGGCATCATCCCCGAGCAGGATATACCGGAGAATGCTCAAGAGGAAGAAGAGCCTGAGAAAGCGGAACCTGCTCCACTCACCAAAGAGGGAGCCGAGCGTCTATCCGTTTTCGAAGATTTTCTGGGCAAGCTCGATCTGGATAAGCTCGATGAAAAGAAAGACAAGCCCGACGACGAGGACGATCAATCGGATAATCCGAAAAAGCCAAAGAAAAAATGACAGATTATTTACCTGATGAGACCGCCCCCGCCACGTCAACGGCAGTTCCGCATAGCCGGGAAGCCGAAGAAGCCGTCGTTGGGGCGGTCTTTATTAACCCTGAAGTCTATTACGATATCGCGCAGTTTCTGACTGCCGACGATTTTTACATCCACCGTCACAAGTGGATCTGGGAATCGTTCACCAGCCTGCACGAACAGCGCGTCCCTATCGACCTGCTGACTGTCTCCGATGAATTGGAGCGGCGCGGACAGCTGACAGAGGTCGGCGGACCGGCGTTCCTGACATCTCTGATCAATCAGGTGCCGTCGTCACTCAACGCCGAGTCCTATGGGCACATCGTGGAAGGGTATTCGGTGCGGCGCAAGATGATTAATGCCGCCAACCAGATCGCTTCCATTGCTTACAACGAGAAGACCACTATTGACGATGTGATGAACGAATCGGAGAAGGCGGTCTTCAACGTCAGCGAGCGGCGGCTCAAGCATGACCTTGTGCCGATCAAGCGCGTCGCCAGCGAGTTCTATGACCGCATCGATGACCTTGCCAAACGCCCCGATGACATTGTCGGTGTGCCGACCGGGTTCATCGATCTCGACAAAATGCTGACCGGCTTGCAGCCTTCTGACCTGTTGATCATCGCTGGTCGTCCGGGTCAAGGTAAGACCGGTTTTATGCTTTCGATCGCCAAGAACGCGGGGCTCACCCACAAGAAGCATGTGGCGATCTTCTCGCTGGAAATGTCGAACGAGCAGGTGGTGCAGCGTTTGATCTCGCAGGAAACCGGCATTGACTCGCAAACATTGCGCACCGGCAAATTGAAGGAACACGAGTGGCCTCTCTTCACGCACGCCATCGAAGTCTATGGCGATACGAACATTTATCTGGATGACACTCCCGCCATTACACCGATGCAGCTGCGGACAAAATGCCGCCGCCTGCACATGGAGTTCGGTCTCGACCTGATCATCATTGACTACCTCCAGCTGATGGGCGGCGACTCGCGCACCGACAACCGCGTGCAGGAAGTCTCGTACATCTCCCGTAACTTGAAAATTCTGGCACGTGAACTGAATGTACCGGTGCTTGCGGCAGCACAGCTATCGCGTGCCGTCGAGCAGCGCACCGATAAACGACCGGTTCTCTCGGACTTGCGCGAATCCGGCTCCCTTGAGCAGGATGCCGATATCGTGATGTTCATCTACCGCCCTGACCAATACGAGAAGGACACGGTCAAGCAAAACGTGGCGGAGATCATCATCGCCAAGCATCGTAACGGTCCCGTGGGCAGCGTGGAGTTGGTCTTCCGCGGGGCGCAGGCGAAGTTCGAGAACGCGGCGACGAGGGTATTCAAACCCAACGAATAATTGGTAGGGGCACGATATATCGTGCCCCAACGTACTATGAAATTCAAAGGCTTTACCGATTCAGAAACATTCACATCTCTCCCCGACAAGTTCTTTCAGGAATTATTGAAAGAGATCGATGACGCGGCGGAGTTGAAGGTGACTCTGTACTTCCTGTGGCGCGTCGAGCATATGGACAGTCCATTTCGGGCATTGAGCAAGATGGATTTCGATGTGAAGGCATTGGGCTTGTCGGCGGACGAGATCAAGCAGGGGCTGGAGAAAGCTGTGAAGCGCGGGAGCCTGCTCAAGGTCCAGAAGGATGCGGCGGTTTTCTTCCTGTTGAATTCTCCGCGCGGACGGGCAGGAGTCCAGGCGATAGAAAGTGGAAAGTGGAATCCGCAGTCCGCCACATCTGCCCCGCCGATGGAACGTCCGAACGTGTTTCGGTTGTATGAGGAGAATATCGGTCCGCTGACACCGTTGATCGCGGACGCGTTGAAGGATGCGGAAGAGTTGTATTCGGACGAGTGGATCGCCGATGTGATCGAAATAGCGGTGAAGAATAACAAGCGCAATTGGAAGTATTGTGAAGCGATTTTGAAACGTTGGAAAGAAGAAGGAACGCATGGACAAAAAGATCAGCGGAACGCTCGACAAGGTTCTGAACGATACACACAGAGTGAGTTCGCAGAATATCTCGACTAGCCCGAACGCCGCGCCATTGCTTGGCAAACCCGACTGCCCCTATTGCGGAGGCGTCGGCTTTTTGCGCGTGGACGTGCCCGTGGGTCACGAGAAATTCGGCAAGTTGGAGCCATGCGTCTGCCGTGCCAATGAGATCGCGGCGAATGCCCGTCAGCGTTTGTATCAGTTGAGCAATCTCGAACGGCTGAGCCACCTGACGTTCGAGAACTTCAATCGCACCGGCAACCCTAAAGCGGAATTTGTTTCGCCGCAGGAAGTGGCGAGTTTGAGCGATGCGTTGAATATCGCCGAAGAATTTTCAAGAGAGTTGAAAGGCTGGCTGCTGCTCGAAGGCGCGTATGGCTGCGGAAAGACACATCTCGCCGCAGCAATTGCGAATGCCTGTGTGCAACGTGGCGTGCCAACGTTGTTTATCACCGTGCCTGACCTGTTGGATTCGCTGCGCTTCGCCTATAACGATCCGGAGACGACTTTCGAACAACGCTTCGATGATATCCGCGGCGCAGACCTGCTGGTGATGGATGATTTCGGAACGCAGAACGCCACGCCGTGGGCGCAGGAGAAGTTGTTCCAGATCATCAACTCGCGCTACATCAACAAACTCCCCACTGTCATCACAACCAATTTGATTCTAGATGAGATCGAGAGCCGCATCCGCTCACGCTTACAGGATTCCGAATTCGTGAAGTACGTGCGCATCATGGCGCCGGACTTCCGCCGCCCGACCGAGACGAGCAACCCGGGCATCTCGATGTTATCACTGCCGCACATCAAGGAAATGTCGTTTGGAAACTTCGAGACGCGCGATGATGAAGTTGGCAAAGAAATCGTGACGACCATCGTCAAGGAGAAACAGGGGCAGTATGGTCGCACCGTCAAAGAAAAGGAGATCGTCCGCGAGAAGGTCACGCCGCAGCATATCAAGCGGTTGCACGAAGCGCTGGATGCGTCCGTCCATTTTGCGGAAAATCCCAACGGCTGGATGGTTCTGCTGGGACAGTCCTTTTCCGGCAAGACACATCTCGCCGCGGCGATCGGCAATTACCGCCAACTCGGCGGCGGACAGGCGATTCTGGTCGAAGTCTCGGCTTTGCTGGATTATCTCAAATCCACGTTCCGCCCCAACTCCGATGTGACCTTCGACCGGCGCGCCTACGAGATTCGCACCACACCCCTGCTGATGCTGGATGACCTGAAGGAAGCGGGCACCAGTTCCGTGTGGGCGGAAGATAAACTGCACCAGATCCTCAATCACCGCTACTACGCCAACCTGCCAACGGTCATCACCTCCACGCTCGACCCGGAAAGTTTTGCGAAGAGCTATCCCAGCCTGTGGAATAAACTGCTGGATGGGAGCAAATGCCAAATCTGTGTGATCGATATGCCTCCGTATCGCAGGGCGGCGAAGGTGAAAAAGACAGCGGTGAAGAAGAGTACAAAAGGATAACCGTATACTCTGAAACCTTGGGAGGAAACGACGAGTGATTAGGAATCGACAAACACTTGCCATCACAGCAATAGCAATTGGTATTGTTGTGGTGGCTTGTAATTTTCTTGAGAATACAAGTAGAAGGGTTGTCAGCGAACATCACTACACAATTAAATCCGATACTATTCTTCAGTCGCTCACGAATAACGAGGAGGGAATCTTCACTCCATCAGACAGCGATATCGGGTTAGAAAATGCTTATCCCGATCCAATTAGCTGGAATCAATCCGATTATTTGAAGATAGCAAATACATTCCATAGATTTATTTGGAAAGAACCTTTAGACGACTGGCAATTAAATTCCATGTCATTCACTTTGCTGTGCAATGAGGTCGGCAATGGCTTTCTTCAAGCAAGTTTTTCTTATCTCCGAAAAAACTCTTCCAGTCAGGACAGTGAAACCGAACATCAAATTGATATCTATCCGCGAAGAAAATTAATCAATACATGGGAATTTGCATATGATTCAAGTTTTCTAAAATTGACTTCAACTGACCAGACGAAAATCAAAGTTGCCGCAGAAGAAGCCTTAATGACAGCAGAAAACAACGGCGGATCAGAGAATCGTTCTGCAATGAACAATGACTGCGAAATATCCGTCGGCTTGTCTCAAAACACCGTCAACCAATTTGAATGGAAAATTCTTTATTCCCCTGAAATCTTTTCAATCACTGTTGACCCATTCACTGGAAGAGTAATCAAGTAACTGAGCAATTTTTCAACCTAGTTGAAAACTCCAATCAACGGGGATTACTGGCGTTTTCATCCACTTGACTGGATTCTCCTTGCACCATCAGGTATAACACGCTTAATCTGATAACCCATATCCGAATTAGGAGATCCAGAACGAATGTTACCCACCTATCTACTTTCCCTGCGCGAAGGACTCGAAGCAGCGCTCATCATCGGCATTGTGCTCGGCGCAGTCAACAAAATCCATCGCAAGGACCTCGTCCCCACCGTTTGGTTCGGCGCGCTCAGCGCCATCGTCGTCAGCCTGCTGACCGCTGTCGTCCTCACCAGCTTTGGCATGGCACTGGAAGACCCCGGTGAAGCGATCTTCGAAGGCATCACCATGCTGATCGCCGCTGGCATCCTGACTTGGATGATCTTCTGGATGGGCAAACAGGCGCGCTTCCTCAAAAGCGAACTGGAAGCCGGTGTGAACAAAGCCGTTGCCTCCGCGGGTAAAACTGCTGTCTTCTGGCTGGCGTTCGTGGCGGTTGTCCGCGAGGGCGTGGAGCTGGCGATCTTCATCACCGCCGCCTTCTTCGCCGAAAACACCGCTCAGGTCAACGGCACGGTCATCCAGACGCTGGTCGGCACCATCCTTGGTCTCGGCACTGCCGCCCTGCTCAGTTACACTCTCTTCGCCACCACCGTCCGCCTCGACCTGCGCAAGTTCTTCCAGGTGACGGGCATCCTGCTCATCCTCTTCGCCGCCGGTCTCTTCGCCCACGGCGTCCATGAATTCATCGAGGTCGGTTGGATTCCCGCCATCATCGAACACGTCTGGGACTTGAACCGCATCATCCCGGAAGAATCGCTCCTCGGTCAACTGCTCACCACTCTATTCGGATATAACAGCAGCCCCGACCTGACGGAAGTCATCGCTTATCTGGCATACATCGCCACCGTGGCAGTCTTCTGGACAAGGGATAACGCGCTTCCCACCAAGGCGACAGCTAAATCGCGCGCATAAAATTTTTTCTACGCTGACAACGTAACTCCGCTCCCGCAATAACACACCGTCCCGCAGGTCTCTGGAATGACCTTGATCACTCCATCAACCTGCGGGACGTGTTTTGAATAATGGAGTCCAAAGTCTACAGACTTTGTAGCTAGAAACGAACGTCTGGAGACGTTCAACTCCGTGTCTCAGTGGCTAATCTTTTGCATTTCCATTTCAAACACTTCCCCGAACGCTCTTGACCACTTCCTGCTTGACCCGCTCCATCGTAGGCGGAGACTCGAACAAGTCCACCAGCGAGACGATGGGTTCATCCTGCAAACCGCAGGCGATGATACCATCCCAGTATTCCATATCGGGATTCACATTGAGCGCAAACCCATGACGTGTCACGCCGCGCGCATCCACTTTGACACCGATCGCCGCGATCTTGGCTGGCTTCTTACGGTCTTCGGGCTTGCAGCGCGAACAACGCGAATAAGCATCCGCCTGGATCCACACACCAGTGAGACCGGATCGCTGTCCCGCACCAAGACCAAGATTGGCGAGGGCGACGATGAGAGTCTGTTCCAGCTTGCGGACGTAGCCCACGTAATCGGCGTCGAGGAATCCGTTTGGAGTCCAACGTCTCCCGACGTTGGACTGATCACTCCAAAGTCTGGCCCTACAGGGATGATAAGACTTGGAGTCCGCCAAGTGGAATTAATGGATACCCCACCAATTGACCCGGTCCGTGATAGGTAACGTCACCACCGCGATCAACCCAGTGTGTAGCAATGCCTTTCTCTTTGAGCTGCAACTCACCCCACAGCAAATTCTCCTGTTTTCCCCGCCGTCCGAAGGTGTAGACGTGGGGATGCTCGAGCAGCATAAGGGTAGGAGGACGCGTTCCATCCGCGATCTGGCGCGCGTATTCATCCTGCAGTTTCCATGCGGCTTCATATTCGATGAGACCGAGATCCAAAACGTCGATGGTCATTTCTTTTTCTGCGTAGCTTTATAGGCATCGTATTGTGCCAACCCATCATAGGCGGCGTACTGGTAGGAATCGGAGAGCGTTGGGTAATTATAAACAGCATCGATAAACATATCGATAAACTCCTTTGCCAGCATAACCATCGAAGCAAGATGGATCAACTCGGAGGCTTGTTCACCGATGATGTGCGCGCCAAGCAGTTTCTTGTCGGTGGGCGAAAAGATCAGTTTGATCATACCGCTCATATCGCCGATGATCTGTCCGCGCGCGTTCTCTTCGTAGTAGGAGCGCCCGACTAAATACGGGATATTCTTTTCCTTGCACTCGTTCTCGGTCAAGCCGACCATCGAAATCTCCGGGATGGCATAGACCGCAAACGGCAGGAAGGGCGAGAGCCGCTCCTTGTTTTTCAGCTTGAACGCATGGACAACCGCCACGCGCGACTGCTCCATCGAAGTAGAAGCCAACGCCGGAAAACCGATCACATCGCCAATGGCATAGATATTGGGAATATTCGTCCGATAGTTTTCGTCCACAAGGATGAGCCCACGGTTGCCTAATTTGACACCCACTTCTTCCAATCCTAACCCATCGACATTACTCTGCCTGCCCGCCGCGACTAATGCCACATCAAATTGCTGCTTGCCGCCTTTCTCCAACATCAAATGGACATGGTCACCGCGCGTCTCGATGGACGTCATGCGATCGTTGAGATTGAATTTAAGTCCCAGCTTGACCAGTTGATTCATCAGCCGCTGACAGATCTCCGAATCTACGAACGGGATGATGCCTCCGCGCGGTTCGATCAACGTGACCTGAATCCCCAGCGCCGTGAAAATGGAGGCGTACTCCGTCCCGATCACTCCCCCGCCGACGACTGCCATCGTCTTCGGGAGGTGATCCAGATAAAGGATGGTATCTAGAGTCATAGACCAATTTACGATCAAAAGGAATATCTGGTGGATGATGAGGTGATGATCCGGTAGCGATCATAATGAATTCAGCGGAAAGGTCCATATTCCCCATGTCTCCACCTTTCGATCTGACATGCACGGTGTGCGCATCTTTCAGAGAACCTGTCCCGTAGAACACGGAAATATTTTCATGTTCCACATTGCGCTCGATCATCTGCCGCCCGGTTTTGACCACCGCCCGTTCGCGGAACATGAAGTCCTTGATGGTCAAATTATCCTTGAGTGAATAGTCAATGCCATACAGTCCGCGCTGGCGTAACCCTGAAAAATACAGCGCCAACTCGCGTAACGTCTTCGACGGGACAGTGCCCGTGTTAATGCCCGCGCCGCCCAAATAGGGCTCGCGCTCGATCAATGCTACTTTCTTTCCATGCTTGGCTGCGTTGGCTGCGCTTGTTTCTCCCGCTGGTCCGGCGCCGATCACGATCAAGTCAAAGTCATAGTTCAAAAGATTATCCTTACTTCTAAAAATTCAACTACCGGTAATATGCAAATCTACTCTTGTTAACGAATTGTACCCTCCTTTCGTACCTTGTTTTTATTTTTCATTAATCCACATAAAATCCTGACCGTACGTATCATTCAAATGGGTTTCAACCAACTCAGCCGTACCGCTCGAAAGATCTACAAAGAATATATTTGTTTCGTACGCTAAAAACAAACCCGACATATCCGATCGCCATATTATGTCACTAACCTTTAAAGCTTGATATGGATTTTGTATTTCCTTCAACTAGAGTCCAATTGAGATGAATAAATTTTTGTCGTTTGATTTGTAGCAACTGCCCAATACTCAAAATCTGATGATAGAGAAATCTTCTTTTCTCCTGTATTGAAGGGTGACAAATCCGTTAAGATAAAATGATTTCTCCATTCTCAAGTTGCAAGAACGGTTCGGGTAGATTTGAAATCAAATCAGATGCGTCCATTACATCGTATGTGTTCAAAGCAACAAGTTAGAAGACCTTCCTCCAAGGTAGAAACTACAAGATAGTTAAAAGCAAGATCAACCTGATAACCTAAAAATGAACTATCCCAAATTTTCGTCATACTGCCAGTATTAATATCAACTGCCCGCAATCCATAATTTCCTGGTCCATTCTGACTATCATATTCAAAATACGTGTGGTCATCAAACCACCCGCCAAAGTGACCAATAGAAAGGCTGCGAAGAGCTTTACCATCCGGAGTAACCGCATAAATGCTATCCGTTACTCCTTCACCCATAGCATACACACTTCCGTGCAATATCCATTTTCCATCAGAGGACCACTGTATCCATTGCATTTGCTCGATGCCATCGGTTAATCGCCGAATATTCCCTTGCGACATGTCATAAACATAAAGATCAGAAGACAAGCCATCGATTTGTGCCGCAAATGCCAGATAATGGCTGTCGGGTGACCAGGCGATAGCGGATGTGATCCCGCCTAGAAAAGCAGCTTGTATTAATTCAGCAGAAGGATAGGAATCTTTCGAAGTTTTTGCTATCTCAACAAAATTATTCGGATAATCCTTCGATAGCATAGGAGTAACAACCTGCTTTTCCCCTGTGGTCAGATCAAGCAAATTCAAGGTTAGGTCAAAGGGACCTTGTTGATTTTCCTGTCCCCACTCTCCTGCATAGCCTGTATAAAAAGCCAGCCAGTGCCCATCGGGCGATATAAAGTCGCATATCAAGTCCATGTTGTTTGTTAGTCAAAGAGTCGACAAATTCATCAGGTAGAGAAATAACTTTTCGCCCTCGTCCATCAGCATCCATAATAACAAGTTGATATTGACCGTCTACCTCACGAAAATATAAAAAATGAGGTCCACTCGTTTGAAGCGGTACTTCAGGGGCAATGGTAGGGCTTGGCCAGATCGTGGGTGTCGGCTGAAATGTCTCAGTCGGAACAACCGCAATAGTTGGTGTATTCGGTATCACAGGCACAGCCGTTGCAGGTGCGCCGCATCCAACAAGCATCAGGATTGCAACTACAAATAATCCAACTCTTCTTGCCCACATAATTCCTCTTTCTTATTTGAACAACCTCCGATACAGGTTGGATTCCAAAAGCCCATTCGGATCACAGCGCTTCTTGAGTTTTTTGAAGCGTGTGATGGTCTCATCGCCCAGGAAGCGATGTGTACTTTCGGCGCTGGTTTCGCTGTTCTTGGCAAAATAGAAGCGCCCACCTGCATCCAGAACGATGCGGTCAAACTCCTGAAGCATAAGACGCAACTTGGAGCGATTGCGTTCCGTGACTTTGAAATCCATGGCGAGCGAGAAACCGTCTACGGCATGGGTGAGCAGGAACTTGTCGGGGCGGTGACGTTTGGTGACGCCGAGATAGGAAGGCAGTCCGCGTTGAACCGAGAGTTCGATCATTTCCCGCCAGGCACCTTCGGCGGTCTCTTTTGGCAGGAACGACTGGTATTGGATCAATCCGCCGCGCCCGGCAGCACGCTCCCAATCGGGGACATAATCCAGCAAGAAATGAAATTCCGCGTGCGACTGCCGGAACGTATGGTCGCGCAAACTTGCGAGATACTTTGCAATATTGACCATACGCCAGCCCACATTATTGACGAATGGATTCATAAAATAATGCAGCAGCGATTTCGGCATGACACCGAATAAACGATCTGGCAAATGCTGAAACGCCAGTTGCATATTCTTTCGTGCGTTGGGATCTTCACCTTCCTTCAAATTCGTGGCGGCGTGGATCTGTCCACGCCCAAGGTGTTTTCCGCTCACAAACGTATCCAGCCAGCCCACGATGTAATCATGATCGGGCGCGTGCTCATACAAGCTATCCAATTGATGCTTGAGATTTTGCGCATGCCACGCATCCACCGAGATCAAGCCGGAGTAAATTCGTTTCATCTTGAGCGTGATGGTAGTAAACACACCCAGCATCCCCAGTCCGCTGATCATCGAGTAGAACAGATCGGCATTCCTCTCGGGGCTGCACGTCACGAGCGCACCGGTCGGCAGCATGGCAGTGAACTCCACCACGTGCTCGCCGATCGTTCCCACACGGAAATTATTTTTTCCATGGATGTTTGCGGAAAGACAGCCACCCAACGTAGTCTTCATGGTACCTGACACAACAGGCGGCCACCAGCCATCTGGTTCAACGCACTTCCAAAGTTTTTCCAGCGTGACACCAGACTCGCATCGCACCAAGCCGGTAGCGGGATCCCATTCCAGGATCTGGTCCATGCCGGTCATATCGAGCACGATCCCGCCGCCGTTAAGGGAGGCGTCGTTATAACTGAGTCCTATGCCGCGTGCAGTGACGGTCAGCCCATATTTCTTGGCGAGTTGAAAAGCTTCATAAATATCATCCGTGGTTTTCACGGGAATACGATAGCAAGGAACCTTGAGCGAATGCCCAAAGTTTTCGAGATAGGTGAAAGCGTTGAGAGGGAGAGACATAATACAAAGAGAGTAGAAATGGAGAGTAGAGACTAGTCTCTACTCTCCATTCTCTATGACCTGATTCCTAAAATGATAACCTTCGGAAAATGATCGAGGGTGTGTGTTGAATAGCCAGCATGATCCAACGCCAGATGGACGGAGTGTAGATCTGCTGTTTACGTTTCTTCATGGCGTTGACGATATCGTCAGCCGCTTTGGAAGGTTCCACCGCAAAGGGAGTAGCGCCCTGGGCAGCTTTGAGCATGTCCGTTTTCAAGAAGCCTGGTTTCACGGTAAGAACATTCACTCCATGGCGTGTAAGGCGATTGCGTAACGCTTCGAGATAGGTCGCCAACCCCGCCTTGGAGGTGTTATAGCCGGGGTTGCCTACACGACCACGGTCACCTGCCACGGAGGCGATGCCTACGATCTGTCCCGCCTTGGCAGCTTGAAACATCTGGGCAATGGGATGCAGCCATGCCATGGCACCAATGAGATTGATCTCGACCATCTTACGATCGTTCTCGAAATTATATTTATCAATGCCGCCTGGCGGATAGTTCACGCCTGCCACAAAGATGACCGTATCCAATCCGCCCAAGTCAGCAACGATACGGGCGAGCAATTGCGGCACTTCATCATAATTGTGTACATCGTGAACATATGCACGAGCGGACTGTCCATTCGCGTTGAGTTCATCGCAAAGCGCGTCCAGTTTTTCTTTGCGGCGTGCAATTAATGCGAGAGAGTATCCTTCTTGAGCGAGTTTACGTGCTAATTCAGCGCCGAGTCCGTCGGAAGCGCCGATGAGAATCCCGCGTCGGCGTGGATTCAATGGTGAAACGGTAGCAGGTTTGGGGGAGGTTGATGCGTTAGTATCCATATCTGGTATCAACCGATTGTAGCATATCGTGATAGGAGGCTGTAACGTCCATGCAATACACCGCCCAAAAGCAAATGATTATAATGACCACAAGTTACTAAAGGTAATAGAAAGAACAGCCCCACAAGTTTACCGGATCATTAATCAACGCAATGTTGGTGAACCAAAAGAATGGACGATATAAGAGTAAATCTGTTGGTAGAAACACGTCGTCAACTTGAAGCATCAGTTGGACCGCAAGAAGAACGTGAGTATTTGCTCAAATTGCTGAACATTCTCACCACTTCTATTGAAAAATATTCCATTCTTGAACCAAAAGCGGTCGAAGAACTCGCGCATACCCTGATCGATAATCAGGCACTGCTTGCCATGTTGAAACAACAGGGGGATGAGCTGGATGCGCTCAAAAAGCTAAGCATAAACCTTACCTCAAGCCTGGACCTACCTGACGTACTGGATGCCGTTGTGACGGAAGCCATGCGTTTGATCCACAATGCGCGCGATGTAAATATTTTTCTCTATAAGAACCATCGCATTTCATTCGGCGCCGCGCTGGATTCTGATGGAACCCGCAATAAGCCCTGGTCAAAGCCAAGATCCAATGGATTGACCTACACCGTGGCACGCAGCGGTCAGACCATGATCGTGGAAGATATGCAGAAACATCCGCTCTATACCACTGCTCCCAAAGAGTGGATCGGTTCGATCATCGGCATTCCGCTCAAAGTGGGAGACTCGGTAGTTGGCGTAATGAATCTATCCCGCCGCACAGCAGGCGGCTTCACCGCTTCAGAGTTGCGCCTGCTGGGGTTATTATCAGATCAAGCTGCCGTAGCGATCTCAAATGCCAGCCTGCATCAAATGATCAGCCGCCAGGCATACAGCGATACGCTGACGGGACTTCCCAATCGCCGCGCTTTGGATGAACGCCTGGAAGAGGAAATCCTGGCGGCGCGGCGCAACAATTATTCCTTTGCCGTCATCATGATGGATCTGGATGGTTTTAAGAACGTCAACGATACCTATGGTCACGCCGTTGGGGACGATATCCTGCGATTGGTCTTTGGGCAAATGGCACGTGGCGTCCGCAATACAGATTTCCTCGCCCGCTACGGCGGCGACGAATTGACCTTGATCCTGAGCCAATCGGATATGTCTTCGGCATTGATCGTGGCGGAGAAGATCACCGAAGGGATGAAGAATATCAAATACAAATTCAAGGATGGCAAACGGCTCAAGCTCGGGATCTCAGGTGGGATCGCCATCTTCCCGGTCAATGCCCGCACCGGACCCGACCTCTTGCGTGCCGCAGACGCAGCGCTTTATAAAGCCAAGCGCTATGACCGCGGAACTTTCCAGGTGGCGCGCGGCGTCACTGGTCCACTGGCAACTCACCAGATCGGAGGCGAATCGAGCCTCCGATTTGATATTATGGGGTTATAGTCAGTAATCAAATAGACCCTAAAGGTTTCCAAAACCTTTAGGGTCTTCTTATAGAGGAGCTTTCATGCATCGCAAAATCAAGATCATCCTGAACCCCATGGCAGATATGGGCAACGCCTGGCGCGTGGCGCGCGACCTGCGCTCGATCACCGAAGAACACGGCGGCATTGACTGGAGCGGAACGGTCTACCCCGGTCATGCCATTGACCTGGCGAAGCGATCGGAAGACTACGATGTGGTGATCGCCATGGGTGGTGATGGAACCGTCCATGAGGTGATGAACGGGTTGATGCAGATCCCTGCCGAGAAACGCCCCATCATGGGCGTGGTACCTGTCGGTTCAGGTAACGATTTTGCTCACAGCATCAAAGCCTCCACCACGCCAACCGAGGCGCTCAAGCGCGCCATCAACGGCGAAGCATCCACAGTGGATCTCGGTTTGATGACCGACCAGCACGGGCGTAAAGAATATTTTGATAACACGCTAGGCATCGGTTTTGGCGCGATTGTTACCATCCGCTCGCACCAACTCCCCATCGTGCGCGGCTTCCTGATGTATCTCACCGCCGTCATCCAAACCATCATCCTTGATCACAATCCTATGACCCTGAAGATTGAATCAGACGGCGAGAAGTGGGAGCAGCGCGCGATCTACCTTATCATTTGCAATGGTCCGCGTGAAGGTGGCGGCTTCCTGGTCGCGCCGGAAGCAAAGCTCGATGACGGCATCTTTCATTACGCCATGATCACCGACGTCAGCCGCGCGATGATGTTCCGCATTGTGCCCGAAGTAATGAAAGGCACACATGGACGTTTCAAACAGGTCAAGATGGGCACCTGCAAAAAGTTCAGCATTACCTCCGACCGCCCGCTCTACATCCATGCTGACGGCGAGATCTTCACCGGTCCCGGCACCGATCTGCGCGGTGCAACGTTTGAGATCCTTCCCAACGCGTTAAAGGTGATAAAAGGGTAAACAAGTAAATACGTATACACGTAGTCAGGTACACAGGTAAAATATACTCACCTCATGCCTGATCTAACTCACTCCCTGCTCAAACAAGATATCGGACACCTGCGCATCATCGCGGAGTTCTGGGGACTCGAACTGGAATCCATCGAGGCGGATTCGGCACGGGAGGAGCTTTCCGCGTCTCTTCTGGACTTTGAGCTGCTCGCCGAGTTAATGGACGCTCTCTCCCCTCAAGCGCATTCTGCCATCACCGACCTCGTCAACTCGGGCGGACGCATTCCGTGGGCGACCTTCACGCGCAAATACGGCGATATCCGCGAGATGGGAGCCGGCAAACGTGACCGGGAACGTCCGCACCTGAAACCATCTTCCACGGCAGAGATGCTTTTCTATCGTGGTATTCTGGCGAGAGCATTCTTTGAGACAGACAAAGGCTCACAGGAATTTGCCTACATCCCAGATGACTTGTTGCTGCTCATCGAAAGCCGCGAAGCAGGAGCGGAGGAACAACCCGCCGTTGCCGAAGCGCTTGGTAGACCCGCATCACCCAAAGAGCAAGGAACCGTTATCCCTGCGAACGATCACATTCTCGATGATGCCACAACGATGCTGGCAGCATTACGCATGGGTAAATCTTTGGAGTCAGCCAGCTCGCTGGCGGGGCAGCAAGACCGAGCTCTTGCACTCCATACTCTCCTTACTTCCGCCAAACTTGTCAAGCAAAACATCCTCAACCCCGAAGCGGTGAAGACCTTCCTCGAATGCCCGCGCGCGGAAGCGTTGAAGATATTGCAAGATGCATGGATGGAAAGCCCCCTCTTCAACGAACTGCGCCTTGTCCCCGGCATCGTCTGCGAAGGCGAATGGACAAACCAGCCGCTGGAGACACGCGAATTCCTGTTGAACCTGCTAGATGCCATCCCTGAAGGCAAGTGGTGGAGTTCTGAGAGCATTCGTCCGCGATGTGAAAACAAAGTATGCCGATTTCCAGCGTCCCGCCGGAGATTACGACTCATGGTTCATCAAGCGTGAAGCAGATGGTCAATATCTGCGCGGATTTTCCTACTGGGATCAGGTGGATGGCGCACTGGTCAAGTATTTCATCACGGGCGTGTTGCATTGGCTGGGGCAGGTGGATCTATCGACGGCAGAAGGAGCAACGGAACCAACATCATTTCGGGTTCGGTCAAACGTCGAAGGTCAAACGTCGGACGTTGGACGTTCAACGTTTGACGAAAAAGGCAAGATCACCGTTTCATCGAACGGGAAAATAACCATTCCACGCGATGCGCCACGGGTGGTGCGGTATCAGGTGTCACGCTTCTGTGAATGGGACGAGCCGAAGAAGGATGATTATCTCTACCGCATCACGACTCGCTCGTTGACTTCCGCCAAAGAGCAGGGATTGAAAGCCGAGCAGTTGCTGGCGCTGCTGGCAAAGCACACCAATGGAAATATCCCGCCGTCGCTGGTCAAGGCGCTCAAACGCTGGGAAGTTAACGGAACCGAAGCCCGGGCTGAGATGCAGGTCGTTTTACGAGTCACCAAGCCTGAAGTGCTGGAAGAGATGCGAAAGTCGAAAGCGGCGAAATATTTGGGCGAAGTATTAAGTCCGACCGCAGTGGTGGTCAGAGGCGGAGCCATCCAGAAAGTGATGGAGGCTCTCACCGAGTTGGGTATTCTGGGTGAGATCAAGACCGAAGAATGATTTTCCCTTGCGTTATCCTTGATTGCTTGTTTTAATCGACGTCCATTCGGACGTCGATTTTATTATCACAAGGAGGCTGCATGAACTCGCTGGCGAAAAAGGTGGCAGTGGTGACAGGCGCAAGTCGCGGCGTGGGCAAAGGTATCGCGCTTGGGCTGGGAGAAGCAGGCGCGACTGTGTATGTGACTGGAAGAACGGTCAAGAACAAAACAGATATAGAGAAGTTGGGCGGCACCGTTTTTCAAACTGCAGATGATGTGACCGCGATGGGCGGAAAGGGAATCGCCATTGCATGTGACCACACGGATGATGTTCAGGTAGAGCAGGCATTCCACCAGATCACGAAGCAAAGTAAGAAGATCGATATTTTGGTGAACAACGCCTGGGGTGGATATGAACAGATGCGCGAAGGGCGAGTCTTCACCTATTTCAAGCCCTTCTGGGAGCAGCCTTTCTGGCGCTGGGATGCTATGTTCGATGCAGGGGTACGTGCGGCATATACGTCGGCAGCCTATGCGGCACGGCTGATGGCCAAAAAGAAAAGCGGGCTGATCGTCAACATTTCTTATTGGGCGGCGCAGGTCTATATGAACAACACACAGTAGGTGTTGCCAAGGCTGCTGTCGATAAAATGTCTGAGTACATGGCGCATGAATTGAAGAAATATAAAGTAGCGGTCGTTTCGCTCTACCCGGGTCTGGTGCGGACCGAGTCGGTCATGCGTAACGCCAAACACTTCGATATGAGCAACTCCGAGTCACCGCAGTTCATCGGTCGCGTGGTGGCGGCGCTGGCAACTGACCCGAACATCATGAAGAAGAGCGGGCAGGTTTTGATCGCAGCTCAGGAAGCGTTGGAATATGGGATCACGGATATCGACGGACGTCAGCCGAGACCGCAGACCTTGAAGGAGTTTCAGTAAAGAAGATAGTGCGACTGTCACTAGCAAAAGGTGACAGTCGCTTTTTTGTGCCGGGGCTATAATGAAAAATAAATAACCAATGTCGTTGCGAGCGGAGCGAAGCAATCTCATCCAAAACGGATTCGCCTCCTCGCAACGGCATGAATACCACAGGAGTCTCCATGTCCAAACTCGATTGGCTCACGCAGGAAATTGATGGTCTGAAGGAACAAGGCTTGTACAACCGCATCCGCACGATCGGCTCGGCGCAGGGCGCACGCATCGTGGTAGACGGCAAGGATGTGCTCAACTTCTGCTCGAACAATTATCTCGGGCTGGCGAACCATCCCAAGATCGTCGAAGCCGCGAAGAAGGCGACAGAGAAATATGGCGTCGGTCCGGCTGCGGTGCGCTCCATCGCCGGCACCACCGACCTGCATGTGCAGCTCGAACAGCGCCTCGCCAAGTTCAAAGGCGCGGAGGATGTCATCACCTTCCAATCGGGCTTCACCGCCAATCTCGGAACCATATCGGCGCTGGTCGGCAAAGAGGACGCGATCTTCTCCGACCGCTTGAACCACGCTTCGATCATTGATGGATGCCGACTCTCGGGCGGAAAGATCATCCCGTACGAACACAATGACCCGTCTGCGTTGGAGGACGCGATCAAAGAGAACGCTTCGAACTACCGCCGCTGCCTGATCGTCACTGACGGCGTTTTCAGCATGGACGGCGACATCGCTCCCCTGCCCGACCTGTACGAAGTGGCGAAGAAATATGACATCCTGTTCATGGTGGATGACGCTCACGGCGAAGGCGTGCTCGGCAAGGGCGGACGCGGCATCGTGGATCACTTCGACCTGCACGGCAAAGTGGATATCGAAGTCGGCACCATGTCCAAGGCGTTCGGCGTGGTCGGCGGTATCGTGGCGGGCGACAAGAAGATCATCGAATGGCTGCGCCAGCGCGGACGACCGTTCCTGTTCTCGTCCGCGGTCACCGCACCGGATGCGGCAGCCTGTCTCGCGGCGGTTGATCTGCTCGAAGAATCCACCGAACTCGTGGATAAACTCTGGGACAATGCCAAATACTTCAAGGCTGAGATGAAGAAACTTGGCTTCGATACTGGCGTCAGCGAAACACCCATCACACCTGTCATGCTCGGCGAAGCTCCGCTGGCACAACAGTTCAGCCGTGAGTTGTTCGAGGAAGGCGTCTTCGCCATGTCCATCGGCTTCCCCACCGTGGCGAAGGGCAAGGCGAGAATCCGCGTGATGATCTCGGCGTCACATGACCGCGATGACCTCGGTCAAGGGTTGGATGCATTTGCTAAGGTCGGAAAGAAACTGGGTGTGATTTCGTAATTAGTAAGTCGTAATTAATAGGCGGTGTAAGGTGGGACACCGCCTATTTTGATCGTTCCTGATATTTAGGTTAAGCCGGGTAATCATGCAAACTCAAACATTAGCAATTGTGTATGCCACAGTATTTATTATTATAGAAATGATCTGGCTGGTCACGATTCGAAATCGTAATATTATTATTCTTGTTAGCTGTGCAACTGTGATGGTCGGAGTAGAAGGCTTTTCCCTTATTTTAGGCTTCAAGGCAGAATATCAATCATTCCCGGAGTACATAGGAATTCTTTTTCTGATCGATACTCTTATTCTTTTATCCATATGGTCATTTTTATATGCAAAACCTCAATTCAAACTGAATGAATCAAGCTCACTTCGTTCGAATTTGGTTGGATGGTTAGACTTGGCTTGGTCACTTGTTGTAACTATGATCAGAAATAAGTGGCTCAGATCTTTTCTCCTTCTATTATTCATATTCTTGTGCATCAGCAACACTTGCAGAAGCTGTTCAAACTTATCTAACCTTTAACAGAAGAAAGTTAGAACCTACTATCACCAAAAAAAACTCCGAGTTATTTCAACTCGGAGTTTTTCTTGTGCCCTTTATTTGTCTACCGCCTTACGACATCACTGCTTCCCACTGCTGGCATACGCATTGACAAATTCATCCCAACTCGTCTGCAAAGCAAAATCAACTGTGGAACGATAGTAGTTGTAATTTGAATCCTTCTCACTGGCTTTGGAGATGTGGTAGACGGTGATGCCATAGGTATCAGCGTAGGCGTTGACATGGCGATCATATAGTACAACGGAATTGACTGCATCCATCACTGCCTGGCTTTTGTTCTTGATGTTCGTGTCAGACACCTTGTTCTTCATCTCGTACGCCATGTCGTACAGATCTTTGTCCATAGGAGCCTGCCAGAAGGTGCGGGTGGCGTTGAACGCCGAGTCATATTTCTTGCGGTTGGCGGCGAGACCGTTCGTCAGTGCCACAGACCATTGATCCACAGCAGTAAACAAAGCATCGAAGCGAGAGTCCACGGCGATGGCGGACCAGGTTTTATCGGCGGTGGCGCTTTGGGCGAAGGCAACAGCGACTTGATCAGCGGTCATATTTCCGTTGGCAGCAGCCATTTGCGCGAGAACCAAGTCATATTGTAGACCTTCCCAGCCCACGTATTCCTGTGAACCGGTCACGGCGGTGGCATGTCCGCGCCAGAGGTTGAATATCTCAATGGACGCCATGTTGCAGCCATCGTACCCGACCACATCAATAAATCCGAGTGACGGGATGGCAGCTTTCTCTTCGGTGTAATCCAGGGAGTCGTTATTGGTATCATCACGCATTACCACACCGGGACGCCATGCCCATCCATGCCCCCAGAAGATCAAGGCATAGTGGTCGGCGGGATAATTGGTCTTTGACCAATTGACGAAATCGATCAGGGTTTGTGGATCGCCCATGTTCTTCTCACCCCAGTCCACGACCGCGCTGGCAGCATCTGCTTTCATGCCCTGGGTCACATGGAAAAGTTTGGTGGTCTGCCAGTCACCGTAGCTGGTGTCGTAGCCGGGACCGCGATCTGCGAGGGCAACAACTTGCACATTTGCTGTGGAACCCGTGGGAGCGAGTTCGGTTTCAATATCCTTCACAACATAATCTTCGAGATTGTTATCTCCCGAGATGTAGACCATCACAGTCCATTTGGCTTGGGCGGCAGGAGCAGCAGCAGCACTCCCCGTCATCGAAGCAAGCAATACGAGCACGATCAGAACTGAAAAAGCAAAAGACATCTTACGCATATCATCTCCTTTGGCAAGTTTGATATCATGCGAATGGAAGCGGCTCACTTCCATGGATTTTGAAAAGTGTAGCATGAACAAAATCATGATTCAAGCCGTACGCTGGTTCTCAACCTTAATATTTTGTTCTGATATCTGTCAGGCATCTGAAAGGCGCAGAGATTTCAAGTCAGTGCATAATTCGACTGGAGATTTAAATGAGCCACAAAGAAGACTACATCCAACGCTATGAAACCGCGCGACAGGAAATGCGCGAGATACTCAAGCTAGCCCAGGGAAACCCGACCATCTATCAGCCGTGGAGGATGAAAGAGGTGCTGGATCACATCACGGGGTGGGATGATGCGGTAATCGCTTCGATCAAATCCTTTTTAGCGGGAGAGGTCCCAGCAACTCCCGCATCCCGCGGCATTGACGCCTATAATGCGGATACCGTTTCCTCACGCGAAGCCATCCCCTATGAAGTGACTCAGCGTGAATGGGAAACATCCCGCGCCGAGTTGCTTGACCTGATGAACAAGATGACAGACGAGCAGATGCACACAGCGTTCGTGCTGCCATGGGGCGAGCATGGAACCATTGAAGACCTGGTGGAGATCTTCACCGAACACGAAGAGACGCACGCGAAGGAAATCCGCGAGATCATAGAGAAGGCATAATCGTTGTAGAGGCAGAGACCTCCGAGTTCTGTAAGAACTCGGAGGTCTTTTTGTTTACCTCTTGACTTAAATAAATAAACACTGTATATTTACACTGTAAATATAAATAGGAGTTCTCATGGTCAGACCCACACGGAAGAAACAAATCCCTAACCTACAGGAAGCCATCAAAGAAACAGCGTGGAAACAGATCGCTGAATATGGCGCCTCCGCCCTCTCGCTGCGCGCCATCGCTCGTGAACTGAAGATCACCGCACCTGCTATTTATAACTACTTCCCTGATCGGGACGCGCTGGTGACCGCACTGATCATCGACGCCTACACATCCTTCGGCGATTCGCAACTCGAAGCGCGCGATACTGTCCCCGCCGTTGACCTGATCGGGCGCATGAACGCCATTGGCATCGCCTACCGCACGTGGGCACATACCTATCCTCAGCGTTATCAACTGATCTTCGGCACACCCATTCCCGGTTACGATGCACCGCTGATGGAAGTCCTTCCCTCAGCGGCGCGTTCGCTCAGTGCGCTGGTGAGCGTGGTGGAACAGATCCGTGTGTCTGGCAAATTGAATGTCAAATCATTCCCGCAGGTCAAGGATGAATACAAGGTCAGTTTTGAGACGTGGAAAAAATTCGGCGGCGATGTAGATATGCTCTCTATGTCTGTTGCCATGATCATCTGGGCACGCGTTCACGGCATCGTCTCGCTGGAGATCACCAATAGCCTGCCGCCTTTCGGCACGAGCGGCGATGAACTTTATCTCTTCGAAATGGACTCCATCACTAGGCAATTCATCAAGGCATAGTCGTGAAAACAAACATCGTGCATTACCTGTTGAATTGCTTATTGCTCCTACTCCCCATCATGGCATGGAATGTGATCTTCGCCAATAAATTGCCACGCCTTTATTCACCAGATATTTTCGAGAAGAACATTCCAGCTTTCATCACTCTTGGGGAGAACATCTTTCGGCTGATCATCTTTATCCTTCCGCTGTTCATGCCCATCCGCATTGAAACACAAATTCAAAAGTTTGGATTAGCTCTCTATATTGCAGGTACAGTCATTTACTTCTTCTCTTGGTTCACTCACATGTACGCGCCACAAAGCGCGTGGAGTCTCAGCCTCTTCGGTTCACTGGCGCCTGCCTACACCCCACTGATCTGGTTGACCGGCATCGCTTTGATCGGCAGCACGTTGTATTTTGCATCGCCCTACCGTTCGTGGATGTACATCACACTCTCATTGATCTTCGTTGCATTTCACTTGTCGCATACTTTCATTGCGTATCAACGCAGTCTTTCCTAAAGGAGCCATCATGAAAGCACTCATCCTCGACGGCTCACATGCCAACGACCAACGATCCATCAACGTCACCAACGCACTTCTCAAGTATCTTCCCGATGCAGAAACCATCATTGTGCGCGAACAAAAGATCGGCAACTGTGCGGGCGATTTTTATTGCTGGGTGCGTAGTCCCGGCATGTGCAACACAAACGACGACAACCGCATCATCGCCGCCAAGATCATTCAGAGCGATCTCGTCATCTACCTCACGCCAATCACTTTCGGCGGGTACTCCTCAGCGCTTAAGCGTATGGTCGATCACCAGATCCAAAATATCTCGCCCTTCTTCGCCAACATCAACGGTGAAATCCACCACCAGAAACGCTACAAGCGCTATCCGAATCTGCTCACCATTGGCTGGATGGAAAAACCAGATGCACAAGCCGAAGCCATCTTCCGTCACCTGGTGCAACGCAACGCCATCAACATGTATGCAAAAACCTCCGTTTGTGGATTGGTGATCGGTCAACAATCTCAAGCGGATCTGGACTCACAGATCGAGTCGCTGCTCCAGGCGGTTGCCCGCGGATCATCCTCCCCGGTTCCTGCTCTGCCTTCGATAGACGTTTCCTCCACTGATATCACTCCCGTCAAACGCGCCGTCCTGCTGGTGGGGAGTCCACGCACGAAGAAGAGCACATCCGCTTCGCTGGGCGGATATCTCATGGAGCAGTTGAGTTCTCGCGGCGTTGAAACGCAAACGATCCAAATCTACACATCGCTCTACTCGCAGGAACAAATGAAAGCAATGTTCGAAGCCATCGACAATGCTGACCTGGTCGTACTCGCCTTCCCCTCTATGTAGATAGTCTCCCTGCACCCGTCACTGCCGCGCTGGAAAAGATCGCCGAGCATCGCAAGGAGAATAAAACACCGATCCATTTTGCTGCCATTGCCAACTGCGGCTTTCCCGGCGCGGATCACAACAACACGGCACTCGCCATCTGCGCCGAGTTCGCCCGCGAAAATGGACTGGCATGGATGGGCGGGCTCTCCCTCGGGGCGGGCGAAGGCATCGTGCACGGTATCCCACTGCACGAGTTGGATGGACGCGCGATTCCGATCAAGACATCACTCGATATTGCGGCAGAAGCCTTAGGCGGAGGGAACCCCATTCCGCAGACATCCAAGGAGCTGCTTGCCAAACCGATCATCCCCAATTGGATGTACACACTCAACGGTCGCTTTGGCTGGAGGCAAGCCGCCAAACAATTTGGCGCGCAAAACCTGTTGAAACGACAACCTTATTTATAGGAGAAATCTCATGACCCAAATATTTAACGGTAGATATACTGCCAAAACCGAACAACCCTTTGTAGTATTTCTGATCGGCATGCGCATCAACAAATGGTGGCGCTTCGATAAATGGCTGCCCGTGGCAAATGCCATGACGCCGATGATGCAAACCTTATTCACCCATCCCGAAAAAGGATTCCTGCACGCCGAGTTCTTCTGGAATTTCAGCGGACCTGTCATCATCCAATACTGGCGCTCGTTCGAAGACCTGGAAAACTTCGCACGCAATCCATCGGAGCCGCATCTGGGACCGTGGAAGAAGTTCAATCAAGCCATTGGCGCGGATGGAACCGTAGGCATCTGGCATGAGACCTACACTGTCAACCCAAATCAATTCGAGAGTGTGTATGGCAACATGCCGAAGTTCGGTCTTGCCGCTGCAATGGACCATGTGCAGGCAGTGGGTCGGCGTCATACAGCACGACAAAGAATTGAAGTGAACAAATCGAGTGAACTGGCAACAGCGTCAGATTAAGAGGTAAATCGAATGTCAGCAGATCATGTTGTTTTTGGCACAGGCGCGATTGGACGCGCGGTGGCGGAGGAACTTGTCCAACGCGGGGAATCTGTCCGCATGGTAAATCGTTCAGGAAAGATGGACGAGGTCCCTGCCGGGGTGGATGTGGTGGCATCAGATCTTTATGATCAGGCTAAGGTCCGGGAGGTGACCCGCGGGGCTACGGTGGTGTACCAGTCCGCTCAGCCGGCGTATCACGAATGGGTCGAGAAATTCCCTGCGTTGCAAAAATCCATTCTTGAGGGTCTGACCGGCAGTAATACAAAATTGGTCATCGTCGAAAACGTGTACATGTACGGCGAAATGAACGGCAAGGCGTTAACGGAAGATACTCCCTATTATGCTCACACTCGAAAGGGAAAAGTACGCGGTGAACTTTCGAAGGCGGCATTTGCGGCGCACAAAGAAGGGCGAGTCCGCGTTACATCGGCACGTGGTGGAAATTTCTTTGGTCCCTGGGGCTTGGACTCGACCATGGGCGAACGCGCATTTTATCCATTGCTGCATGGAAAGCCCGCACAATTGATCGGACGTACAAATCTGCCGCACACGCACACCTATGTGAAGGACTTCGGCAAAGCATTGGTCATCCTTGGTGAGCGTGATGAAGCCGATGGTCAAGCCTGGCATGTACCGAACGATCAACCCGAAATGACGCAGGGAGAGTTGGTACGTCTGTTCGCAGAAGAAGCAAGCGTGGAACCAAAGATCAGCACAATGGGAACCTTTATGTTGTCCATCGGCGGACTTTTTATTCCTGCTGCAAAAGAGACAGTAGAGATGATGTATGAGTTCGATCATCCGTTTATCATTGATTCAGGCAAATTCGAAAATACCTTTGGCATGAAAGCCACACCGATCCGTGAGGCGATCAGGGAGACGGTGGCTTGGTATAAAGTCATCCACAAACAAAGTAGACAAGTAAACAGGTATATAGGTATAAGTTGAGAGGAGAGATTTAATGGTTACTTCCGCTTTAATGGCATTTCTTCACCACTTGATGGCGTTCACGCTGGTGGCATGTGTAGTCTATGAGTTCATCGCCTTCCGCAAAGGAATGAGCATCGAGGAGATGCACCGCATCCAACGCGCGGATCTGACGTACGGCATTTCTGCCGGGCTACTGCTGGTCGTTGGTTTGCTGCGCGTGTACTTTTTCGAAAAGGGACCTGCCTACTACAATCACAATCCGTTCTTCTGGCTGAAGATGGGCGCCTTCCTAATCGTCGGGTTATTGTCCATTGCCCCCACCATCCGCTATCTGCGCTGGAATAAAACGTTGAAGGAGGGTGCGGCGCCAGAGATCACCAATAAAGATTTCAAGCGGACACGTCTTCTGCTCACGCTGGAAGTCATCGGCATTGCTGTCATCCTTTTCGCGGCGGCATTGATGGCGCGCGGTATTGGAATGAGTTAAGAATCCAACTTAGAACAACAGGACAGACCTTGTCTGTCCTGTTTCTATTTTAAGTAATGACTTTTGTCTATTCCCAAGTCCTTAGCCTGCATGTATCATGTTCATATGTCTACTCACCAATCTCACAGAGAAGAGAAGTCTTCGCTTACCCAATTCGCGTGGCTATCCATCGGCGCAGCGGTGACCACCATCGCGCTCAAGGCAGGAGCCTATTCATTTAACGGGGTCGGTCGGTCTGTTGTCTGACGCGCTTGAGTCCGTGGTCAACCTGGCAGGCGCGGTCATGGCATTGATCATGCTGACCATCGCCGCTCGTCCAGCCGATGATGAGCATGTCTACGGTCACAGCAAAGCTGAATATTTTTCCAGCATCACAGAGGGACTGCTCATCCTGGCTGCCGCAGCGGGGATCATCAGCGCCGCGGTTCAACGATTTTTGCAGCCGAAACCGATCGAACAACTCGGGCTGGGACTTATCGTCTCGATCGCCGCTTCCCTCATCAATTTTGCAGTCGCACGTGTTTTGTTAAATCAGGGCAGGCAGCGCCGCTCCATCACCCTGGAGGCAGATGCGCACCATTTGATGACCGATGTGTGGACATCCGTAGGCGTGATCGGCGGCGTGACGGTTGCCGGGCTGACAGGCTGGCAAAGACTGGACCCTATCGTAGCGATCATCGTAGCGCTCAATATTATTTGGACCGGTATTCAACTGGTACGCCGTTCCGTAGCAGGGTTCATGGATGAGGCGCTCCCGGAAGAGGAACAAAGGCTGATCCAGGGAGTGATGGAAAAATATCAAGCCATGGGCATTAGCTTCCACGCACTGCGGACTCGTCAGGCAGCGGCGCGGCGCTTCGTATCGGTACATGTGCTTGTTCCCGGCGAACGAACAGTGCACGATGCCCATCATATCGCCGAAGATTTCGAGAGCGATATCCGTGCGGCATTGGGGGGAGCCATCACCGTTTTCACTCATCTCGAGCCGCTCGAAGATGAACTCTCGATGGACGATATCCATTTGGATCGATAAGCAATAGGGAGAATTCTATGAACAACGAAGATGTAAAAGATATTGCCGCTTACTACAACAACGATCCACTTCGAGAGCACACACGATTGGAACGCCACCAACTGGAATTCGACCTGACCTGGCGCTATTTGGAGCAATATCTTCCGGCTCAAGGTTCTATTTTGGAAATCGGTGCCGCGACAGGAAAGTACACGCTCGGGCTGGCGCAGCGCGGATATTCCGTCACCGCCGTGGATATGTCCGCAGGACTTTTGGAAGAAAATAAGCGTGTTGTCGCAGAGGCAGGGTTGGAAAAACAAGTAAGTTTTATTCTGGCAGATGCGCGTGACCTGAGCGAAGTGACCAAAAAAGACTTTGATGCCGTTCTGCTTATGGGTCCGCTATACCACTTGTTTTCAGATGAGGAAAGAAAGACCGCTCTGAAAGAAGCTGCAGACCGTTTGCGAGATGGTGGCATCCTCTTCTCCGCCTTTATTAGCCGCTTTGGGCTATTGGGCGACTTACTCAGAGGTATGCCCTACTGGATCGAAGATCAGGAAGAGGTGCGCTCGATTCTGGAGCATGGAAAGGATCCGGATCATCAACCCGGAGAAGGATTCCGCGGTTATTTTGCACGCTCCACTGAGATCGTTCCCTTGCATGAAGCGATGGGATTTGAAACTCTCGTCCTTGCAGGCGTAGAACCTGCCATTTCCGCCGATGACGAGAGCTACAACAAACTTGAAGGAAACCAACGTCAACTGTGGCTGGACTTGTTATATAAGGTCAGCACCGAGCCATCCATTCTTGGGGCATCGAGGCATCTGTTGTATGTAGGCAGAAAGAAATAGAAAAGCAAAACAAATGTGGGGGCAGGACAACCCCGCTCCTACTTCCCATTCTTTAAACAATCGATCACTATCCTTGCGGCGGATTTCGACTCCATTCTCGTTCTGGATTTTCTTCCCCAGTTCTTTCGCCGCCTCTTTGACATGATCCGCTAATGCAAATCGGATCGCCTCCGCTAACCGCTGCGCTGTAAGTTGTTTCCGATAAACCGGCTTTGGACCAACTCCAAGCTCATACGCCCGGCGCGCCCATGCGAATTGATCATTGCTGTGCGGAATGATAATGCTCGGCACACCAGCGCGGAAACCTGCCGCAGTCGTCCCTGCCCCACCGTGATGGACTACGGCTGCCATACGCGGAAAGAGCCACGAGTGCGGGGCGCTTTCGAGCATGAAGATCGTTTCGGGGAGATCGTTCCGTTTCGTCATTCCGTTCCAACCGGTTGCCAGGATTCCACGTTGACCAGATCGTTTCAAGGCATCAATCACTAGATCCGTAGTCTGGTCTGCTGTGGCAGAGTCACTCAGGCTGCCAAAGCCAACGTAGATGGGTGCTGGTCCGCTTTGGAGGAAGGATAACAATTCAGCGGAGGGCTCCCAGTCTGCTTTTTCATCGAGGAACCAGAATCCGGTGTTGTGGATGTGAGGTGACCAATCATTGGGGGTAGGGAAAACATGTTCGGAGCAGGAGACAATTGTCGGGTAGGAGGGAAGCGTCTGTTTGGGAAACGGATTCCCAAAACCGTCCGGGAGTCGCCCAAATTGCTTCATCCAGAATTGTTTGACCGGATCGCTCGATGCCATCCACATCATCTGTTGGAGTAGCTTGTGCG
>JASGIA010000002.1:0-3113616 GCA_047602145.1 Anaerolineales bacterium | reverse complement strand
TATGTCGTACTTCGTTCAGTTACGTATTGCTAAGGTTAATAGGGAAACACGATAGAATCCGAACAGCACCAAGTTGAGAACAAATATCTTCGAGCTCTTGCTGTGACTTCTGTCCAGGTTTGGTATCTATCTTTGGGATTTGCTGCCATACTTCGACTCAGGAAGTTTCGTATTGGTTCGAAGAGGTGCTGAGAGATTAGATAGTGACTTCCACGTTGTAACGTCAGCATTTCGTACAGGATGCATCCCAATGCGTATATGTCTGTAAAAACGCCCAGAGATTTTCCTTCGATCTGTTCAGGTGCCATATAGCCAAGGGTGCCGGCATTTTGTGTGTATTGGAGCTGCTCGTGTTTTATAAACTCTGGAGCAGGCTCTTGTACGCTTTGGATGCTATCAATAACCTTCCTGACGAGTCCAAAGTCCGTTACGCGAAGGCGGTTGACGTTGGTTCCAGCCACCTTGTCTGTGCCGATTAACAGATTTTCTGGTTTAAGATCGCGATGGACTAACCCGGGAATTTTGTCGGTTGCATATTGCATTCCGCGGGCAATTTGGAGAGAGAATAATAGAGCATGATTTAAAGGTATGGGACCATGATCCAGCCAGGCGCGGAGAGAGGCGTCTTTCATCCCCTGTTCTTTGTCGATGAGTTCCAAAACGAGGAAGACATTGGGGTCAACGTTTTTTACATCGTAGCAGCGAACGATATTTGGGTGGTAGCCAAGGTCAATCCAGGCTTTTCCTTCGTCCAGGAAGTGCTCGCGTTTGCTGCGATCGGATAGGAGTTCGGGTTTGATGAACTTGAGGGCGACGGGTCGATTCTCTTTTGTATCATGGCAGAAATAGACCATACCCATTCCACCAGCAAGAATGTTGTTGGCGGGGTCAGGCGCTTGCAGGACTTTGTAGCGCTTGATGATCAGAGAATCGACCTGATACATTTTTCTCCCGTGCGTCGTAAACAAGTGAAGAGATTACTATATTCTGTTGCAGATCGTATCGACTAAGGCTGTTATCCCTTTGCTGTAATCATTTGTAAAGTTGATGTACTGCTTATCGATAATAGACTGGGGTACTTCGGTTCCGTTGGCTAGCAGCACAGGGATGATGCGCTTATTCAGAACCTGTGCTTTTTCCAGCTCCCACTGGCAATAGGGAGATGACACACAACTGGGAGTCATGAGAAACAGGAAGTTGTGTTGCTCTCGAATGGCGATCTCCAACTGTTGTTGCCAGGCTAGATCGCCCGCTTTAAGTCTTTCATCGATCCAAACGCTGATACCATTGCGACGCAAATCCCCTTTGATCTTGTTGGCATTTTGGGAATCTACGTGTGCATAGGAAATGAATACGGAGGGTATCTTCTGCTCATCATTGGCGACTTGTTTGATGGACAATGCCAAAACATTTGCGATGACGCTCAGGATATCCAGTTCGGACTTGGTGAACCCCTGTATCTGTTTCGTGCTGTCGGCATGTAAGACCCCGATCACCTTTCCGTTCCTGATCATAGGGGCATACATGGCTGCCACAACCTCCACCATGCTGTCTGGGACGGACTCTTTGGTAAAGTTTCGCAGCCAGGAAATAGCTTTTCTGGTATCTCTGGTCTTTTTCGCGTATGTTTCGCTGTGATAGGACTGTTCTCGGGGAATGTATTTTTTGGGGAGCAGTTCACCGTGAAAATCGATCAGAATGGTGGACCGCTCAGCGTTTGGAATGGCGCTAAAGATCTTATGAATACAACCCTCAAAGAGTTCGCTATTCGTGCGCGAATAGGCGGCGATCTCTGAAATTTCTGCCAGGATGCTGATCCTTGTGTCTTCGCTGAAAGCTTCCGGTGGGATCACTTCCTCGATCAATTCTTCATTTGTAGCGATCAGGTCTTCGTTGCCAGCCATCTGTCACCCTTTCCAGATCGAATACTTGTATGATGTGGAATTCCAGCCCGAGAGTATTTCTAAAGGGATCAAGCATTGTAAATATATCCCAATTCTTTTCTATATCTATTGTAGTGTTAATTGCGATCAAATTCAACTATAAAATGTCATACTATCACTTGCCAAATCCCATGTTGCTCCATTCCTGGCAGTGGACTAAAAAAGACCTTCAAGTGTTACCTTGAAGGTCTTTCTCCTTTACTGTTTTCGCATCTGGTTGCGGGCGATGCGATTGAGTAACTGTAACAGCTCTTGCATTTTCTCCGGCGCAGATGTATCGCCTGTGGTGACGGTGTGTTTCCACTTGGTGGTTTCCACGGTGACCGTGTAGCTAAAGCTGTCTGGGACAGCGCCTTCGCCCATCATTTCTTCCGGGAGTTCGTCAAAATCCAGATCATCCAACAGCTCGAAAAGCTCTTTTGATTGATCGTGCGGAAGCTCTTCCGGCTTGAAATCAGCAGCGAAGCGGATTCCGGCAAAGCCTCCCGTTCGTTCGAATTGGACGCGTTCTACTTTCATGTAAACCTCTACTTAGCCGGAGCAGCGCCGATCAAGCGCAGTAAGGACGAGAGACATCCATCCCCGGTGCCAGGATCTGGTGTTCCGCCTCCGCCGTTGACCGTGATACCGACCGCTGCCCAGCCGTTTTTCACTGCTTGTTGTTCCAGGCTGTTTGAGCCAAATAATTCGCCAGCGCTTTGGTAGGTGAGATCGGCGCAATTCTGGAAGTTGGAACTGCTGGACAGTTTGTCGCGCAAAGTCACATACCAGATCTGACCGGCTTTGTCCCAGGCATTGCCTCCGATCTCCGTAGCGACTCGATAAAAGGCGTGATTGGGGATGCCGGAGTTGATATGGACACCGCCGTTGTCGCTGACGGTGGTGACGTAATCTTTCATGTGCGCCGGCTGCGGGTCTTTGCCCAGGACCGGATCGTTGTATGCTGTTCCTGGGGCTTTCATCGAGCGGATGCCAACTCCGTTGACATTTGCGGTCAGCAACCCTTCCCCAATGATCCAATCTGCCTGGTCGGCGGTTTGACCGAGTGTATATTGCTTGACCAATGAACCGAACACATCAGACATGGATTCGTTCAAGGCACCGGGCTGTTGGGAATAGGTTAGCTTGGCTTCAAATTGCGTGACGCCGTGTGTCAGTTCGTGACCGATCACATCAATGGCGATCGTGAAGCGATTGAAAAGCCGTTCATTGACCGGCAGGTTTTCATCGCCGTCGCCGTAGACCATCTGCTCGCCATCCCAAAAGGCGTTATCGTAGCCCTTTTGGTAATGAACGGTGGAGTCGAGACGCATGCCGTTCCCATCGATGGAATTACGCTGATAAATATTCTTATAAAGATCGTACGTTGCACCGCTGCCATCATAGGCTTCATTGACAGCTACGTCTGCAACCGCTGCTTCGCCTTCTTTACGCACCACTGTGCCCGGCAAGCTGGATCCATTTTGGGCATCGTAGATGATGCGTTCTTTGCCGCCTATAGCTGCTACGCGGAATGCCGCGGTTGTAAAGTTAGCCAGTGCGGTGCGTTTGCCGCCCATTTGTGCGGAGGCTTTCAATGTGCTGATCGCCAGAACCTTTTGAGCAGCCGTACCATTTGTGGCGATGTCTTCAAGCATATGAGGTGGGATGATGCAGTTGATGGGGGAATGCTTGTGCATGGATAAATAATTCCTTTCTATTTTTGCGAATAGGACAAGCAAATTGAGTATACGTTGATTTATATTGATTTTCAATAGGACTTAAGCAAAACTTCACAATTTACACATCAAGATCAGCCGGGGTGACTCCCAGATGTTCCGGTTTAACTTCAACTCCCTCAAAATTCTCATAGGAAAGATCATTGAACTTCAGTCGCAATGCTGCCTTGACCGAATCGAACAACGCGTTATAACTTCTTGAGACAGCGGCATCCCATTTCAAGTTTAACCTTGCTGTCACCTGTTGAATGGAAGCTACATTTTTTCCTTCGATTTCTACAAAATATCCATAGGGTAATTGATCGAGCATGATATGGCAATCATCCAGCCCATACACTTCGCGATACTTGTCGTAACGAAGCAATTCCTGGTATCCCAAGGCTTCCAGAAATTGTTGGGCTTTGTCGAAATCTCCGACAGTGAATTCGATCTCGGTACGGCGTAGAACACCATTTTCATTTCGACTCCCGCCTTTGTAGGTGAGCTTTGCTTCGGTGTCGCGCCTCAGACGCAGCACACGCCCCTGAGAGCGGAGTCGGGCATCGGGTAGATCGAAGCGAATGTTCGTCTCCAGGATCCGCTCTTGAATCAAATGCGCCTCCAACTCATGGAGACGCTGTTTGATCCCGTCCAATCCGGTTACGTAAAATTTTGCTTCGATTTCCTGGTTGCTGTTTGACATTACATCACACTTAGTAAGGTCTGCTTTTGCTCCACGCTTTCGCCTGCTTTGACCTTGATGCGTTGAATGACGCCGTCTCGTGGAGCTTTGAGTTCGTTCTGCATCTTCATTGATTTAAGTATCAGAATGACCTGACCTCTCTTGATTTCCTGACCTTCACTCACCGGAACAGAGACCACCAGACCGGGCATGGGTGCTTTCAAGGTGAATTCTCCGCCCTCTGCCACGCCTCCGCCCGCCGCCGCGCGCAGACGCTTCTCACGTTCATCCTCCACGGTGACCGGATACAACCGACCGCGCAACAACACCTGCCAGTTATCGTCGCCGCGCGCGATATAGGATTCGTGTGACTTGCCATCCAGGATCAATGAATAAACGGGTTGTCCGCTGACCGATTCGAAATCCACCTCATACGTCTTGCCATTTACACTGACGTGTTTCTCGTCAATAACTTCAACGGTATACTGTTTTCCTTCAACGGTGGTTATATATTTCATCGTTGATTACCTGTGCATTCTTTCCCAGCGACCGACCCACTTCCAGTTGCTGGCATCGCGTTCATTGCGGTTGACGATCTGGGCGGAACGTTCTGTTTCCTGATGAGCGACCAAGGTAGCCAGGATCGCTGCCACTTCATCTTGATTTTCACGGTTCTCTTCAGCATCTTCCATCGAGAAGCGTTCCTCCACGAAGCGAGTATCGTATTGACCGCCCATGAAGCGATGTGAGTCCATCAAAGTTTGGTGGAAGGGAATGTTCGTGCGTACACCAACGATGCGATATTCTTCCAGTGCGCGGCGCATGCGCAAAATAGCTTGTGCGCGTGTCTCGCCCCACACGATCAACTTGGCGATCATCGGATCATAGAATGGCGTTATCTCGAAACCGGGATACACGCCCGTATCCACGCGCACACCCGGACCGGTGGGCAACAGGCTGTGGGTGATGCGTCCTGTGGACGGCATGAAATTATTGTATGGATCTTCTGCGTTGATACGGCACTCAATGGCATGACCGTTGAACTGCACTTCATCCTGTTTATAACTGAGTACACGTCCGCGTGCCACACGGATCTGTTCCTTTACGATATCAATGCCCGTGATCAATTCCGTGATGGGATGTTCCACCTGTAAACGGGTGTTCATCTCAAGGAAGTAAAAATTCTCATCCTTATCGAGCAGGAATTCGATCGTGCCTGCATTGACATAATCCACTGCTTGCGCAGATTTGACTGCGACTTCGCCCATCTTTTTGCGCAGTTCCTCGTTCAACGCTGGAGAGAGCGCTTCTTCCACCAATTTTTGATGTCTCCGTTGTAAGGAGCATTCGCGTTCCCCCAAATGGATCACGTTGCCGTGTGTATCTGCCATGATCTGGAACTCGATGTGCCGCGCCCCTTCGACCAATTTCTCCAGATAGACATTCCCATCCCCAAAAGCGGACTCTGCCTCACGGCGCGCGGAGTGCAACAGCGTTGGCATTTCTTCCAGGTTGCGAACTTCACGCATGCCTTTACCGCCGCCACCAGCCGTGGCTTTGATCAACAGCGGGAACCCGATCTGCTGTGCTTTAGCGAGCAATTCTTCATCGGTGAGGTTGCCGACATCTTCCGTGCCCGGAACGACAGGCAACCCTGCTTTTACAACTGTGGCGCGTGCTTCGGCTTTATCACCCATCGCCGCAATGGACGAAGGTTTTGGTCCGATGAATGAAATACCCGCCTCGATGCACTTGGCGGCAAAATCCTCACGCTCTGCAAGGAAGCCATAGCCGGGATGGACTGCATCTGCGCCGGATTTGCGCGCGATCTCGATCAGTTTATCTTCACGCAGATACGATTCACGCGATGGGGCAGGTCCAAGCAAATAGGCTTCATCTGCATAACGGACATGCAGTGCGCGCCGATCCGCTTCAGAATAGACGGCGACTGTCTCGATACCCAACTCGCGGCAGGCACGGATGATGCGTACCGCGATCTCTCCTCGATTAGCGACTAATACTTTACTGAACATGACACCTCCGCATTCGACTGTTAGCGTTTAGCACGTAGCATGGCTAAAAGCTGAAAGCTAATGGCTAATAGCTAAAGTGGAATATTCCCGTGCTTCTTGGCGGGGTTGGTCTCGCGCTTGTTGCTCAACATTTCCAGCGCGTTGATCAAACGTGGACGTGTCTCCTTTGGCTCGATGACATCGTCAATGTAGCCGCGTTCCGCCGCCACATACGGACTGGCAAACTTCTCGCGGTAATCGGCGACCAATTCCGCTTTGCGCTTGACCGGGTCAACGGCTTTTTCCAATTCCTTGCGGAAGATGATGTTCACTGCACCATCGGGTCCCATTACTGCGATCTCAGCCGTGGGCCACGCCAGGTTCAAGTCACTGCGAATGTGCTTGGATGACATCACGCAGTACGCGCCGCCGTAGGCTTTGCGTGTGATGACGGTCAGTTTTGGCACGGTCGCTTCACAATAGGCGTAGAGCAATTTCGCACCCGAGCGAATGATGCCATGGTGCTCCTGGAAGGTTCCTGGCAGAAAGCCCGGCACATCTTCGAAGGTGATGATGGGAATATTGAACGAGTCGCAGAAGCGGACGAAGCGTGCGCCCTTCTCGCTGGCATCGATATCGAGCACGCCTGCCAACACGGCTGGTTGGTTCGCGATGATGCCCACGGAATGACCGCCGAGACGGGCGAAGCCAACTACAATATTCTGTGCGTAATTCTCATGGATCTCGAAGAACTGACCATTATCCACGATCAAACGGATGGCTTCCTTGATGTCATAGGGTTTATTCGGATCATCAGGTACGAGAGAGTTTAGTGCTTCATCCATTCGTAATGGATCATCGCCTGGAACGAACGGTGGATCTTCCATGTTGTTCTGCGGCAGATACCCGAGCAGCTTGCGGATCAGGAACAAGGTGTCCGCTTCACTATCGGCAGCGACATGGCACACGCCGGATTTTTCAGAATGCACGGCAGCGCCACCGAGTTCCTCTTGCGTCACCTCTTCATGCGTCACTGCTTTCACCACGTCTGGTCCAGTAACGAACATGTACGATGTATTTCGCGCCATAAAGATGAAATCGGTTAGAGCGGGGGAGTATACGGCACCGCCGGCGCATGGTCCCATGATGGCGGAGATCTGCGGCACCACGCCCGAAGCCATGGTATTGCGCAGGAAAATATCTGCATAGCCACCGAGTGCCACTACACCTTCTTGAATACGTGCTCCACCTGAGTCGTTCAACCCGATCACAGGAGCGCCGTTCTTCATCGCCATGTCCATGATCTTGCAAATTTTTTCGGAATGCACTTCGCCCAGGCTGCCGCCAAAAACGGTGAAATCCTGCGAGAAGACATACACCAGACGACCTTCGATCGTGCCCCAGCCTGTCACGACTGAATCGCTCATGAACTTTTGTCCATCGAGATTGAAGTCATGGGTGCGATGCTGGACGAACGCATCCACTTCGCGGAAGGAGCCCTTGTCGAGTAAAAGATCGATGCGTTCGCGCGCGGTCAGGCGTCCCTTTTTGTGTTGTGTTTCGATCCGTTCTGCTCCGCCGCCCAGGCGTGATTTTGCCTTCAACTCCTGCAGATGTTGAATGTTAGTTGTGTTGCCCATATTCCTCGCTTCTGGTAAGAAAATTTTTCGTGCTTCTGTGCAGTGCGCAGACTAACGTCACCGCTAAAAATAACAACGACATGATCAGGACGAATGGCAGGTTCGGTCTTGGGGATTGAAAGAAGAACTCTCTCGATCCAATAGACGGTCAGCCAAAGGATGAAGTAGGTGGGGATGGCGGGATACGCCCATCGTTTGCGGCTCAGCGCGCCCCAGATCAGGACGCCTCCCGCCAGGACCCAGCCTGCTCCCGATATGGATAAATATACCGGGCTGAGGCGGGAATCGAACATGGACAGCACATCCCACCAGCGCAGGGACGCGGCGAATCGCACCGCTCCCCAGGCTGATAGGCTTAACACCATCCATAGCAACAGGGTTACACCTAAAGGGCGTTTGAGGGGCATGAGTTGGTCTTTTTTAATGGTATCAGATTTTGGGTGAGAATGAAGCGGAGATTTTAGTCGGAGCCCTATTTTCCGAATTTCATCAGATCTCTTCCATCATATTCTATGCCGGTATCGGTCAAATAAGGATCAAACATCCCTTTATAAGGCTGACTCGACAGAATGTAGCGATTGGCAAACACATAATCCAACCCCATGGCTTCAAGATATTCTCCTGCCGTGCGGTTTTGGAGCGCTTCAAAATAGGGTTTGCTGTTAATAAGCCCATCCATGTTGACAATGGTACGGTCGTGGATGAAGTATGCCGTGGTCCCGCCGCCTGTCATGCCGATGATACTGCCTGGCTCGGTATTCGCCTCAATGAGTGGAATGGAATCATCAAATGGAATTTCAGGTCCCCAGCGATTGTATTGCATGGGACCACTGGTCTTCTCCCAAAAATTCAAGCTCAGAAAAAGTCCCATTACTGCGACGAGACCCCATGTGACAACACTTTTGAATTGACTTGCGGAGATCATGCGCGATAGTATGCCAATGATAAGACTCACAGCGACGAGGATGGCAAGCTGTTCGCCGACCCAATACCATTCCTTCTCGGCGGAATATCCGGTGTAGTTGTAATAGATGACCTGCAGTGCGCAGCCAACAAATAGCGGGAGAAGTCCACTCGTAACGATGATGCTTAAAGCCTTCTGTTTGTAGAAACGCAAGATGAGGTAAATGAACAGCGCTGCCGCTAAAGCTGCAATGAGGTAGCGCAGGTCTTTGCTGAGATTCAGAAAGGCGAGCCTATCAGCTCCTTTTGCAATAATGCCGTCAATGGGCATCCAGGCAGAGCCATCTTTTTCGGAGTTCAATCCAAAAAAGTTGAGAACGCTTTGCGGGTATTTGCCATAGAAACTGACCAGGAACGAACCCCACCAGCGCTTGATCTGTCCGCTTACTGGCGAGAATGTGCCAATCGCCAGTTTATTCCATGCCATGTATACAACCAGTAAACCAGCAATGACGCCATAATAGAAAATTCCTTCTGTCAGCCATTGCTTCCAATACTTTTTTATTGTTGTGAGCGGGCTTTCCGATGTTGCTTGCGCGAATACAGTATGTAGATCTTTGTGTATGAAGCGGGTGACACCAATGAAGAGCAAGGAGAAAGCAGCATCCATGAGAAAGATGGTGCGCGGCATAGCGTTGAAGTGCAGGACTCTGGCAAGGATCAGCATCAAACCGCCGATGACCACAGAACTTGCAAGTGTGAATAAACCAAGCTTTTTCAGAGTCTCAAGCGGTTTCTCAATTGATTGATTTTGACACAGCCCCCAAAAATACGCCAAAGGCAGGCGTATTATCAATGCAACAACGATCATGATCGCTGCGGCATTAGCATGTTCAAAATAGTCGGGGAAACCGAATTTTATTGTGAACGCCAGCAGTACCGACGTGATGATCGAAAGAATATCCAGTGGAAGATAGTAACGCAGCGAATGACCGCGAAACAAGATCCATACACCTGCGATGACTGCCAGGAAAACAAGATCGAGGCGGCTGAACATGGTTAGTGCAGCGATCAGCCCAAGCGTGAGCAGTTGTGTGCGAGATACGCCATCCTTACGCCATGTTGTCTCAAATTCATAAAGCTTATAAATAAGTAACGCAATAAAAAATGCGGCGATCCCTGATTCCAATCCTTGCCGATAAAACGAGTTTTGCACATGCATATCGAATACCCAGTACAATGCCGCTAGTGCGCCAATGAATGGTGCGAAGATCTTTCCGAGCAGACGATACAACAAAATCCCGGTTGTTACAGAAAGTCCGCTCATGACAAGCAATAGGATTCGTAGTGGCAGAACAAGGTCAAAACGCGCCAATGCGAAAATGGGAATGCAGACTATCATCCAGAGCGGATGATACCCGTTGGTTGGGTTGATGCCATCGAAGGTGCTGCCATGTCCTTCGCTGATATTTTGCGCCACCTTGAAGTAGTAGTAAGCATCATCACGTGTGAACCAGCGTAAGGAAAAATTTTGCGCGTCCGAGAGCGCTGCATATAAACTAATAGACATGACAACGATCACAAGAATTGCTTCAAACCAGGGGAACTTCTTCATCAATGAATATCCAGTGTCACCTTTCCGAAATTTTCGTTGCGCCATAGCCGCTCTTGCGCAGAAGCGGCGTCTTGCAGGAGAAATGTTTTATCCATGATCGGTTTTAGTGTTCCTGCTACGATCAGGTCCATCACTGCGTTGAAGTCTGCAATGGTGCTCATGGTCGAGCCTATGATGCTCAGATGCTTGGCGAAGATGAAACGATTATCGACCTCGAATTTTGGACCACCGCTATTGCCTACGGTGAGCAACCTGCCGCCTTTTCGCAGAGCACGCAGACTTATCATGAATGTTGTGCCAACATTATCCACGACCGCATCTACACCACGCTTATCTGTTGCCAGGAAAACGGATTTCGACCAATCGGACTCTTTCGAGCGGTCGATCAGGATATCTGCTCCAATGGACTGCGCCATCTCCAACTTCTTCGCATCGGATCCTACGATCACGACCTGGGCGCCGATATATTTGGCGATCTGTACGCTGGCAGTGTTAACGCCGCCCCCCGCGCCGACAATGAGCACCGTTTCCCCTTTTTGCAGATTCCCACGCTTGACTAGCGAATGCCACGCCGTCTGGTATACCAGTGCTGCCGCCGCGGCTTGCTGAAAACTAAATTTATCGGGTAATTTATACAGTTGTCTGACTGGCACGCAGACATACTCTGCATATGTCCCTCGGACCGTTTCGCCGAGCAAATGCCAGTTACGGCACAGATTGTCCTTCCCAGCGAGGCAAAACTCACAGGTTCCGCACCCAAGATTGGGGTTGATGACGACGCGGTCGCCGATGTTGATCGAAACGTGATAGCGTGAATTTTCTTCTGAGGGTTCACCAAGCGCAACGACTTCTCCAGCGCCATCTGCACCATTGATGTGTGGCAGTTCCAATTTCAAGCCGGTCCAACCGTTGCGCACCATTACATCCATGCGGTTGAGCGCTGCAGCATGAAGTCGTATCAAGGCTTCGCTGGGCTTTGGTTCAGGCGTGGGAAAGTCGGTATATTGCAGGACTTCTGGTCCGCCGTGTTGGTGAAAAAGAACGGTTTTCATGAGGTGATTGTAACTGATTCGAATTGATCTCGAATAAGTGGGTTTTTACTGGCTTCTCTCATATACCCAATACAGAATGTTGCCGTTCCATCCCTTTTCTACAGTAAGTGTTCCATCGGGATAGTCTTTTTGAACAAGCTCTATATCCTGACGATATTCCGGCAGAAAAACAAAGATGAGCTTTGAGGATGTCAATTGGCTTTGATCGAACATATTCCAATCTTTTGGCGCATTGATCCCTTTGACCTGTGGGGCAAGGTAGATGATCGCAGGGCTGTCGAAATTTAGCCGGGGAGAACCAAAGAAAACTACCTGTGTGTCTGCGGATTGACCTTTTAGATAGTTCCCGAACTGGTGAGCAACCATTCCGTTGCTGGTAATTTCACGCGAGATCGACGCCCCTGTGTAATCAATAAAATAGAACCATAGATCGTTTACGACGATATATCCTATAACAATGTAAGCAAGAAAGGGAATGACCCTTTGGATCTTTGGCAGCCGGAAGGAAAGCGCTTCGGTGATTTTATGTAGACCATAACCAGCAACAAGCGCACAAACAGGTGCGGCTGCAACATAACGTTGCGCTACAGGTGCCATTGAACTTAAGGCATTTCCCAAGGCGATGAAAAATAACCATAAGCCCAACAAAACCAACCGGCTATCTTTATAACGGAAGAACAGGAGCACCAAACCGATCAAGAAAAACGCAGCCGGGATAGGGCGCAGAAGCGGCGTCTCGGATGGATACCAAAATGACGCGCCCATAAAGCGTGTAAACGTGTATGCGCCTAGAGAAACTGGTAGCTGTTGCAATAGGAATTTCCAAACAGATAGCCCTGATGAGCCTATATCTTGTAAGATGGATGATCTTACAAATGGCGCGAACAAAGCAGCGGGATCATTTGCATAGTGCCATCCCAGCGGAAGAAAGACTGCAACAGCAACCAAAAACATGGCGCAAAGATCAGGTAACGCTCGATGGAACTGCATACGCTGAAAGAGAAAAGCCAGGAACACTGCGACAAGTAAGACCCCAGCGAGCGCCTTACTAGTGACGAAGAAATATTGGCAAAGCCCAAGGCTCAAGCCTCCCAATAGATAAGCCCAACGCGCTTGATATTTCCACCCGTACCATACCATGTCAATGGTTAAGGTAAACCATAATCCATCCCATATGTTATTCAACCCCAATCGACTGAAGTGAACGTGCAAATGGAGTGAAGCCAGGATCAGTGATGCCAAAAGACCAGTTCTGTGCTCAAACATCATTTTGCCGCACAAATATACGGATCCAACGGTCAGCGCTCCAGCCAATGCGGATGGAATCCGAAGCGCCACAATGGGATTTTCAAACATGCGTATACCGATAGACTGAATGAAGTAATACAAAGCTGGAAATGAAAACCAACCGGTGATAAAGATATTGTTCCAATCTCCCTGTACGTAACGAACTGCATTTACACCCATGGAAGCTTCATCCCCTGTAAGAAGAATGGGTATTGTTGCTGTGTCGATGGCTCTCACCAAGAAAGCCAATAGAGTCACAACTGTACACCACAGAATAGTTCGATTTTCAACTTGAGGAAAATTTTCTGACTGTTTCCAGGTTCCAAGAACGGTAAGACCAATCCCAAGTACCCAAGTGGCAACAGATGCAAAAGGACTCCACATTTTCACTTGTGCGCCCGCAGCAGTGATGGCAAGAGCCATAAAGAGAGGACTGGTGATAAGAAGAAATACCTGCAACGGTGAAATGTATAACCAGGTTGACACTCGTCGAAGCCAATGATTTACTCTTTCATACGCTCTGTCATCTCGCAGGATGGCTATTCCCAAAAGAATTAATAAAACCCCGACCGGAAAAGCCCAGTGAACCTTGTAGTGTTCTTCTGACCTAAGATCATGATAAATAATTACGCCAAATAGTAAAACAATAAAACCTTCTGCAAAGAGGAAAGTGCTTAAGGATTTTTGGGTGGTAACTAAAAAATCCCCATTTGTTTTGAGTTTGGGTCTATCCATCCCCATTTGGAGATAGTCTGTACTATTTTTTATTGTTTCATTCCCTAAAAATGCCTGCTGGATCAATTCAAGTTTGCTGATCTTTAAGTTTCCATCTACATCGGTCGCTTCTTTCTTTAGCTTACGATATTTTTGCATGCCTCTTATGAAAAAAATATCCAGCACGACAGCTACAACAAAGAGTATCAGCCAATAGGGGAGTGTCATTGCACACCTTGCAGGTCAGTTTGAGGATGCAATGTAACTTGCTTTCTGGCGAATGCTTTTTTCCCAGATGCAACTAGAACGACCACCAGGGGAATTCAACATCCATACAACTGGTGTCGCAATAAGGGAACGAATGCCCTCGTCCCATTCGACTTCCGGGTTGATGTCGATGGCTGTGTTCGTGACAACATAGCCAATGATTTTTTCACCTTTATACGAATAGGGAATGGGGACGCTGAATGGCAGCTTCCGAAGTTTTGCTACCAGTTCCTTATCGTTTCCATCCAAAAACAGAACGGTAGGTGTATTCGTCGCCAGGTCGATCTGTGGATCGAATGTGTCGAACGTGGATGATTGATAGGTGTGACGCGCCATCTTTGCGTTAACAAGGTAGTTCACGCTATGTGGTATATCTTCTTCGCTCAGGTAGATGAGATGAACGGATGGGGGTGTCTTCCAGGCGATCCATGATGCGATGTCTTCAAAAGAGGGCGGATACACAGTGGGCATCTCAACAAAGTATGTGCGAGTCCCAAAGTAAAGGATGCCAAGGCTGACCAGTGCGAGTAGTGTTCTGTGAAGCATCCTTTCGGCGCGTGCCCAACGGGAGAATAGTAATTCCATCAGTTTTTCAATCGTTGCTGACAAACCGATCCCTGAGAGCAGGGCAAGCACAGGAAGTATCGAGACCATATGAGTATGCCGGGGAGGAAAAGCAGCGATAATACTCAGGAAGATCAAAGCCGCGCTGAGCCAGATCAACTGGATGCCAAAACGCATTTGTTTCCATGATCGGAATGCAAGGGCGAGCCCGATCAAGAAGAAGATGACAGAGAAAGTAGTCCCTGCCAACCCAACGACCAGGAAGTGCTCGCGAACAATATGCGGGTCAAATAGTGCTAATAGGGTGCGGATCGCAGCTCGAAGCAATAATTCCCGATAGATCACAGGATCATAAAAGATCGTGTCATATTTGCTGAAGGGAATGAATGGCGTCGTCTGTTGAAGATCTGCTTCCCCGTAAAGGGTTTTGGCATAGAACGTGTTGACGAAGCTGGTTTCAAAGATTTTGTAGGACAACCCCTGGCTGTCCTTTCCGCTGGCGGTGTACGCCACTCGTGGGGAGAATAGCATGCCCCATGCCAATAGGATAATGCTCAGAGTCAGGAGCATTTGCTTGAATTTTATTTGCTTCACAAGGAGTAAATACACCAAGCCTAGGCAAAGAATCATCAATCCCAACCAGGAAGCAGAATAAGTATAGAACCCAACCCCTGCCAGAATACCTGCCAGCCACAGATAAAAAATGCTGCCTTTTCGCGCAGCGAGTGCAAAGAAATAAATAGCAAAGGTGACCGGGAAAAGCGATTGACTGTTGTTATATCCCATCCGTGCAAAGGAAAGGAAATACGGGTTGGCGATCATCATGACCACCGCTGTAACCGCTACACGCCGATTGAACCATTCCTTGCCCAGCAGATAAAGCGGAATGACAGTAATGACACCTGCCAACACGGAGGAGAAACGCCACGCCCATAAATTCAAACCGCATAAACGCACGATCCAACCTTGGTAGATCGAACTGGCAACGGGAAACGTATAAACACCGGCATCAAACAAGGGTGGATGGAGATCTCTTACAGCAATGGCACGCGCGGTTTCCCAAAAAGAACCCTCATCGGGGATAAGCATATTAGGGATATCTTCCAGAGCATACGTGGTGATAATGAACCCCAGAAGCAGAAGCGCGCTGATCCAAAATATATCTACCCAACCGAGACCAAGAGCTAGGTCTTTGTTGGCGTTCTTATCCCATCTCCACAGTACGATGGTAAACGCAAGGATGGAAATGATCCATAAGAAGGGATAGCTCCAATGGTAGGTGTGTCTCGCGAGAAGAACGATCACGAGCAGAAATAACGATCCGCCTGATAGAAGATAGGCTCGTTGTTTCTTCCATTGGAATTGTTCGCGGGAGAAAAAATCAAACCGCAGATTTGGAGATGATGTTTTCCAAGCAGAGGGAAGCGCAAACAATGCACATAAAAATGCTCCACCGAGTAAATACGGTAGAGCATGCATCGCGTCGTCGAAGTTCACGATTTGAAGTTTATAAATATCATTCCAGAGTTGCGTCTGTGATATAGGGTTTTCGATCGGGGATCGTTGTTCGATCAGATGTTGTCCGTAGAAAATAGATATTACCCCTGCAAGAAGGAATATCCAACGGAGTGGAGCAAGGATTTTCAGTCGTTCGCGGAGGATGCTCCAGGTGGTGTTGATCCGTTTTTTAAATGGTGATTCGTTTTCGGCTGCGTTGGATGCGGGCATGTCCGGTTTATTTGAGTCCCAATTCGCTGCGTGAAATTACCAGTCGCTGGATCTCACTTGTCCCTTCGTAGATTTCGGTGATCTTCGCGTCACGGAAGTAGCGCTCGACGGGCAGTTCCTTGCTGTAGCCCATACCGCCATGGATCTGCACTGCTTGATGCGTGACCCACATCGCAGTCTCGGACGAAAACAATTTTGCCATGGATGCTTCGAGCGAATAACGTCCGCCGCTTGTTTTGGATTTTTCTTTGGCAAGCGCGGCGTTGTAGATCAACAAACGGGATGCTTCAATGCGCGTCTTCATATCGGCGATCTTGAATCCCGTTCCCTGGAAGGCTCCGATCGGTTGACCGAACGCTTCTCTCTCGACCGCGTATTGGCGCGCTGCTTCGTAGGCTGCTTCTGCGATCCCAAGCGCTTGCGTGGCGATCCCAATGCGACCGGCATCCAGCACGGTCATGGCGATCTTGAAACCATCACCTTCCTTGCCGAGCAGATTCTCTGCTGGGATGCGGCAGTTCTCGAAGATCAACTCGCTTGTTGCCGAGGCACGGATGCCGAGCTTCGGTTCTTTTTTGCCGCGTGTGAGACCCGGGGTGTTGCCCGGCACCAAGAACGCGCTGACCCCTTTTTGTTTCTGTTCGGGATTTGTCATCATGAAGACGACAAAATAATCCGCCACCGGTCCGCTCGTGACCCAGGATTTGCGACCATTCAACACGTAGAAATCGCCGTCGCGTGTAGCACGCGAACGCATCGTCCCGGCATCGGAGCCGGATTGCGGTTCGGTCAGCGAGTAGGCACCGATGGCTTTCCCCGAGGCGATAGCCGTGACATATTTCTTTTTCTGTTCTTCTGTTCCAAACTTCATAATGCCGTGACAGTACAGCGAATTGTTCACGGACATAATTACGCCATGCGAAGCATCCGCTTTGCAGATCTCTTCGAGAGCGAGCACATAGGCAAGTGTATCCATACCTGCGCCGCCGTATTCTTCGGGAATCTCGATACCCATAAAGCCCATGCCGCCCATCTTTTTGATGGTCTCATAGGGGAAATCTCCGCTTTCATCGAATTGCGCCGCAATGGGAACGATCTCATTTTGGGCAAAATCGCGCGCGGCGTCACGCAGCATTTTGTGCTCTTCACTCAACGGGAAAATTGGCAGTTCAGACATGGCTCCTCCAGGAATGGTCTGGCGAAATTATACCCTGTTGATTCTGATAAAATTGATAGATACGCGGAGTGCAAAGTCTAGAGACTTTGCACTGGGCTTTGCACTCCAAAGTCGGAGACCCTTCGACAATCTCAGGACAACGCTTTGGAGTCCAGTCAATGAACAACACACCCTCCACCGAAGAACGCATTTGGGCTGTCTTTTCTCATCTTTCTGCTTTTGCCATGGGCATGGGGCTTTTGCTCCCGGTCATCGGCTGGGCGGAGCAGAGACGGAAATCGAAATACGCATCCTTTCAGTGCTTGCAATCGCTGGGCTATCAATCGCTGGGGTATACAGTGTGGATGTTGAGTTATTTATTGTTGATGATTGTTCTCTTCCTTATAATGGTTCTAGGTATTGGAGTTGCCGGTAACAATAGTGAAATGATGGGGACGGCAATGACAGCTTGGATGGTTTTCTTTTTTGTTGTAATCTTAATATCCCTTGGAGGATATTTTCTTCTTCCAATCATTGCCGCGGTATCATGTGGATTGGGTCGTGAATTTCGATATCCCGTTCTGGGAAGTCGCCTGGCTCGTTATCTTGGATATGAACCTGCTCAGCAAGATGGTGAGGAAACCTGGTTGATCGAAGAACATGAAGACCGTTGGGTTTCTTCGATGGGACATTTCACCGTTATTTTGCCATTATGGGGGATTCTAGCTCCGGTCACTGCCTGGATCGTGCAAGGGAAGCGAAGTTTATTTTTGAAATTTCAATCTATACAAACAACTGCTTATCAAGTATTGGTCAACGGGATTTATTTGGGCTCTGGATTTATTATGATGATCGGGATGTCGATCTTCTTTGCCTTAGTTGGCTTGGAAGGTGGACCCAGTCAACCAGCATCGCCATCCCAAATGATCGGGATTGTGGTATTTGCACTTTCCATGTTGATTTTCATGTTTGTTATTCTGGTCTTACCGTTATTCCACATTCTAGGGCAGTGGGCTGGCTACCGTGTGCTTAAAGGGGATGATTACCGTTATCCGCTGGTGGGGCGGCTAGTGGAAAATTGGATGAACAAGAATACATCGTTGCATGTTGTGGAAGGCTTGCCAGACGCGAGTGAGTAGAAATAGGGATCAAATATGACGATCCAGTTTGTCGATGTTGATAATGCGTTGAAAGACCGAGTCATGCACGAGTGGGGAGAAAAGATAGCGCAACATATGCATATTGAGGATGGATTTTCAATCGTTGCACTTCAGGAGAATTGTCTGGCAGGTTTGATCTCAGTCTATTGGAAATTCCTGCCACCGCCACTGCATGATGTGTTGGAAGGCTATATTGATATCATTGAAGTCCACAAGGATTTTCGACGGCAAGGGATTGCAAAGCAGTTAGTCCAATTGTCACTGGAACGCGCAAAAGAAAAAGGTGCTTATCAACTCCGTGCCTGGAGTTCTTTGGATAAAAATGAAGCAATTCCAATGTGGAAGGCGCTAGGATTTGGGCTTTGCCCAGCTACAACGTATCCACTGGGACAGGAAGTAAAGGGTTATTTTGTGACACAACAACTGAACAAGGAGATGCTCAGATGAAGATTTTGATCGCTGTAGATATGGAAGGGATCACCGGAGTGACCACTTGGGACCAGGTCACGCCGGGGCACGCGGAGTATGCGCGTTTTCGCAAGTTGATGACGCAGGATGTCAATGCGGCCGTGCGTGGTGCCATTGACGCTGGCGCGGATGATGTTATCGTGGCGGATGGACATTGGGATGGGTCGAATATTTTGATCGAGGAGCTTGATCCACGGGCACGCTTGAACAGCGGATCACCGAGTCCGTTTTCGATGATGCAGGGTATTGACGAGACGGTGGATGGCGTCTTCTTTGTTGGCTACCACGCACGCAATGGTTCGCCGAACGCCATCCTTGACCACACCTGGTCGTCAAAGAGAGTGGCGAACTTGTGGATCAATGACATTCTCACCGGAGAGTTTGGCTTGAACGGCGCGGTAGCGGGGCATTTTGGGGTGCCGGTGATTATGGCAACCGGCGACCAGACCGCCTGTGCGCAGATCATCGAGCAGTTAGGTGAGATGGAAACAGCAGTTGTCAAACAGGCTTCAGGGCGTTTTGCGGCGGAGTGTTTGGCGCCGCAGGTGACGCAGGAAATGATCTACATGGCGGCAACGCGAGCGGTGCAACGCTTGGAAGATAGCGATGTGCCTGACCCATTCGTGGTGGATACGCCAGTGCGCGTGACCGTGGAATTCTTCACCTCCGATATGGCAGATCGCGCCTCACGCATCCCATTCACGCAGCGGGATGGCAGGTGTGTGTCGCTCTCAACGCAGGAGATGGCATCTGCATATAACGGATTCCGCTCGATGGTGATGATGGCGTTGGCGTGATAGAGCGGGATGCATTCATTTAACGAGACCAGCCTGAGGGGAGTCGGAGGCGGGCTGGTCTAGAGTCATCGCTTGGGGATATACAGAGCTGTTTCCGAATCTTACAAATGTCTAGATAAAAAATTCATATATCGGACAAATACGCCCAAACTGTTTGTCATAATCGGAAATTGACCGTTGACGCTCCGTTTTATCTCTATATAATATGGCGTACTGAGGGGACGGTTCAGAGGGAATCGTCCTATAACCAAAGGAGAGAGAGATGAGACCAAGTGTGAAATTGTTCCATTTGGTAGCACTGGCTGTTGTGTTCAGCGTAGTGCTATCCGCCTGTGGAGGGGGAGCAGCAACAGCAACCCAGGCACCTGCAACGGAAGCTCCGGCGATGACCGAGGCTCCAGCAACTGAAGCGCCCGCAACCGAACCTTCTGCTGCCACGGAGGCACCTGCCGCCAACATGGGTGAAGGGGAAGTTGCCATCGTAGCCTGGCCCGGTTACATCGAGCGTGGTGCCAATGACCCCGCCTATGACTGGGTGACCGAGTTTGAAAAGCAGACCGGCTGTATGGTGACCGTGAAGGATGCCGCCACCTCCGACGAAATGGTGACGCTCATGTCTACGGGTGAATATGATCTCGTTACCGCATCCGGCGACTCCAGCCTGCGCATGATCTACGGCGGCGTGGTGCAGGAAATTGATACCAGCAAGATCCCTTCGTACAATACAGTGGATGAACGTTTGCAGAATGCCGCCTGGCATACAGTGGATGGCAAGCACTATGGCGTTCCATATCAGTGGGGACCGAATGTGTTGATGTACAACACCGAAGCGTTCGGTGGTGTAGCTCCCACTTCATGGAATGTTGTCTTTGAAGAACAGACTCTCGCCGACGGCAAATCCAATAAGGACCGCGTGCAGGCATATTCTGGTCCGATCTACATCGCAGATGCCGCCCTCTATTTGAAGGCGACCAAGCCTGAGTTAGGTATCACCGATCCCTACGAGCTGAACGAAGAACAGTTTGCTGCGGCTTTGGATCTCCTCCGCCAGCAGCGCCAGATCACGCCCAAGTATTGGGGAGATTATCTTACGCAGATCGAAGACTTCAAGACCGAAGGCTTTGTGGCTTCTTCTTCCTGGCCCCTTCAGGTGAATTTGTTGCAGGCAGATGGCGCCCCGATCGCCAGCGTGGTTCCTGATGAAGGCGCCACTGGCTGGGCAGATACCACCATGATGTCTGCCAAGGCTCCGCATCCGCAATGTGCCTATCTGTGGCTGGAGCATTCCATCGACCCGAAGGTTCAGGGTGATGTGGCTTCTTGGTTTGGTTCCAATCCCTCTGTACCTGCGGCTTGCGATGGCGCCAGTGACTTGCTCGGCACCGAAGGCTGCAAAGCCAATGGCTTCGACACCTTCGATAAGGTCTATTTCTGGAAGACCCCGATCGCCGCTTGTGGCAACGGCAGCGAGGATTGTGTCACCTACGACCGTTGGACCGAAGAGTTCACAGGGATTGTAGGACAGTAATAATCTGAGTATGATGAAAGGGACATGGCATCTTGCCATGTCCCTACTTCTTTTTTGAGGGCATTACATGGGCGAATCAGCGATCCTCTTTAAGAACGTGAGCCGCTATTTTGGTGATGTGAAGGCGGTGGACAATGTGGAGTTGGAGATCAAGGATGGGGAATTCTTTTCGATGCTGGGTCCTTCGGGTTCAGGAAAAACAACGTGTTTGCGAATGATCGCCGGGTTCGACCGACCCACGGCAGGGCAGATCATTTTGTATGGGCAAGATGTTTCGAACTTGCCGCCGTATGAACGCCCGGTCAATACGGTGTTCCAGGATTACGCCCTGTTCCCTCACATGACCGTTGCCGATAATATCGGCTATGGGCTGATGATCAAAGGTGTTTCCAAACCCGAGCGCCAAAAGCGCGTGGATGAAATGCTCAAGCTGGTGCAATTACCGGCTTTCGGCGGACGCAAACCCTCACAGCTTTCCGGCGGACAAAGACAGCGCGTCGCTCTGGGGCGGGCATTGATCAACCATCCCAAAGTGTTACTACTCGACGAGCCGCTCGGCGCTCTCGATCTGAAACTCCGCCAGCAGATGCAAGTGGAATTGAAGAACATTCAGCGCGAAGTGGGCATCACCTTCATCTTCGTTACACACGATCAAGAAGAAGCCTTGACGATGAGCGACCGTATCGCCGTTTTCAACGAAGGCAAGATCGAGCAGGTGGGAACTCCCGCGGAGGTGTACGAGCATCCATCCACAACCTTCGTAGCGGGATTTGTCGGTACATCAAATCTCGTTTCCGGAGAAGTGGCGCAGCGCATCACCGGCTCATCGAATCGATTCTCTGTTCGTCCGGAGAAGATCCATCTTGCTAGTGGTGACGCGAAGGTGGATGGCGATATGTTTTCGATCAATGGTACGGTCCGTGATGTAGTGTATCTGGGTCTGTACACACGCTATCTGGTGGAATTGGAGGGCGGCGGCGATCTCGTGGTGGTGGAGCAAAACCTGAAGACCACCTCTATGGATGTGACTAAGGTCAAGGGACAAAAAGTGCGCCTGCTCTGGAAGAAAGAGCACGTCAGCTACGTGGGAGGCTAGCATGGTAAATAAAGTTTCCACGTTCTTCTATCAGCGTCCCAAGTTGGTGTTGGCATTATTTTTGATACCACCGCTGGTCTGGTTTCTGGTGGTATATATCGGCGCGTTGATCACGCTTCTTATTAATAGCTTTTATTATCTGGATGGCTTCACCGGGCAGGTGGTGAAAGAGTTCACCCTGAAAACCTATGCTAAATTGCTGCTCCCGACCAACTTGCAGATCTTCTTCCGCACCACGACTATGGCGATTCTCGTAACGATTGCGAGTGTCATCATTGCTTTTCCTCTTTCCTATTACATGGCACGTTTTGCTTCTCCCAAACTGAAGACGTGGATGTATCTTGCTGTCACCCTACCGTTGTGGACAAGTTATGTTGTGCGTGTGTACTCTTGGAAGTTGATCCTGGCACAGGAAGGCATCATCTCGTGGTTCGCCAAGATCATCCATCTCGACGGCGTTCTCAACTGGTACCTGAGCAATGACATCGTGGGCGGACCGTCCCTGTCCGTTTCGCCGACGGGGATATTCCTTGTTTTTGTCTACATCTGGCTGCCATACATGATCATTCCTATTCAAACGGCGCTGGAGCGTGTGCCAAAGTCCCTGATCGAAGCAGCGGGTGACCTGGGTGCAAATTCGGCGCAGACGTTTCGCACAGTAATCCTGCCGCTGGCATTTCCCGGTGTGGTGGCGGGATCGATCTTCACCTTCTCACTCACGCTGGGAGATTTCATCGTGCCGCAATTGTTCGGCACCTCCAGTTTTTATATCGGTAAAGCGGTGTTGACCTATCAAGGGACATCGAACAACATTCCGCTAGCAGCGGCGTTCACGATGGGACCAATCGTCATCATGATCGTGTACCTGTTGATCGCACGCAAGTTAGGAGCTTTCGATGCGCTCTAAATCTTCCCCCACGACCAACTCAGGCGAGCACGCCTCCTGGACTCTGAAGCTTGGCGCAGTTGGCGCGATCCTGTTCCTGCATGTGCCGATGTGGCTGATCTTCCTGTATGCTTTTACAACAGAAGAATCGGCGTATACCTTCCCACCTCCCGGTTTGACTTTGAAATGGTTCCCGCAGGCGATTCAAAATACGGCCATGCAAGGTGCGCTGATTTTGACGTTGAAAGTTGCTGTGCTGGCAACCTTTGTTGCCTTGATCTTGGGGACGCTGGCAGCGGCAGCCGTTTATCGCTTTGAGTTCTTCGGCAAGGATGCCATCTCGTTCATGTTGATCCTTCCGCTGGCATTGCCGGGTATTGTGACTGGTATCGCCATGCGCTCGGCGATCAGCCTGTTGCATATTCCGTTCAGCTTCTGGACGATCATCATCGGTCACGCTACATTCTGTGTGGTGGTGGTCTATAACAATGTCATCGCGCGTTTCCGCCGTTCGAGCAATTCCATGATCGAAGCCTCGATGGACTTAGGCGCGAATTCCTTCCAGACGTTTTGGAATATTGTTCTGCCCAATATCGGCACAGCACTGCTGGCAGGCGCGATCCTTGCCTTCTCGCTTTCATTCGATGAAGTGATCGTCACCACATTCACCGCAGGGAATCAGCAAACCTTGCCGATCTGGATCTTCAGCCAGATGCTCAAGCCGCGCAACCGTCCCATCACGAATGTGACCGCGTTGCTAGTGGTGCTGATCACAGCGTTGCCGATCCTGTACGCCCAGCGCATCTCGGCGCAAAATTCCGATTCAGAGGGTGGGTCGAAGTAATTAATGAAGTGACAGCCGCCCATGCGTAGTAACACGCATTACTGTGAGTGGGGCGGCTGTCACATTTGATTTAACGGGGTCAACTTCCGGGGTATTACGAAGCGAACATTGAAAAACAGAAAACATCCGTTCCGTCCGTGATATCCGTGTCCAAATGGTTTCAAAGCTCCAAACTCACCCACCACAGAGATTGACATCCATCGCTTTTCTGACTAAAACTGTCATCGCTTTGGCGCACTCTGCCAAAAATCCCGTGGCGAAATGCCTTGATGAAAGCGAACCATACAATGCGCGAATTGAGAATTTCCTATCTCAACCCAAAATGTCAGGTGAAGAATTATGACGATAAAGGCTGTGGTGTTGTTGCCCGCGAATCGATCCAAAAAGATGAAGTGATCTCTGTGTGGGGCGGTGGACGGATCGTTGCCGAGAAAGACCTCGATCACAGCATGGAGTTTTTTACACAGCGCGTCATTCAAGTAGAAGAGGGCTTGTTCCTGGTGGCGTCATTGCCGCTGGAAGCGACCGATTGCTTCAACCATTCCTGCGAGCCGAACATTGGTTTCTCTGGCCAGCTCTGTCTGGTGGCGATGCGCGATATTGCTGCGGGGGAGGAGCTTAACTTCGATTACGCTATGTGCGATGGTTCTTCCTACGATGAATTCGAATGTCAGTGCGGCAGCCCGAATTGCCGCGGCACGGTCAAAGGCAGCGACTGGTCACGTCCTGAGTTGTGGGACAAATATGATGGCTACTTTATGCCATATCTTGCGAAGCGAATTGCAAAACTCAAAAAAGGGTGATCAATCGTCCCGCAGGTTTGAATCAAGGATAATTTTCTACGGTAAAACCTGCGGGATGTTCTTCCTATGAAATCTTTCACTGTTCGGATCTATATTATCGCTCTCGTTCTGCGTCTGATTCCGGTCTTCCTTGCCAGTGGACTCGGCATCGGGCTCGACGACATGTTCCAGTACGATATGTTGGCGCGCAGCCTCGCCAACGGACATGGATTCCGTTGGTACGCACAAGTGGACCTCGAAAAGCTCGCTCCCTACGTGGATTTCGACCGGACCAGCGTCAAGGATTATGACCCCGCCCTCGGCATTCGCACTTCGTTTCGTGCACCGCTGTACCCGGCGTTTCTCGCCATTGTTTATTTCCTCACCGGCTCCGGCGCTTCCCGTTTCTTTGCTGCGAGATTAGCACAAGCTATCTTCCTGGGAGCCCCGCTCGCGCCATTGACATATTTGGTGGCACAGCGCTTGTTTGGACTCAAGGAGCTTGCTCCTGGGTCTACGACGGCAAGCCGTCTGACTCCAAAGGTCGCCGCTTGGCTCATCGCTGCCTACCCAATGCTCCTCGTCTATCCTCTGGGACTTGGCACAGAAAATCCCTTCTTCGTCCTCCTTCTTTCCTCTTTCTTCTTTCTTCTTTCCTCGATTGAGCGTCCCACCACTTTCCACTTTCTACTTTCCGGCTTGTTTCTAGCTCTCACCGCTCTCACTCGCTCCGTTATCCTTCCCTTCGCCGCTGCCGCCTTTTGCCTTCTGTTTTTTCTTCATGGCAGACGCGCAATTCTTGCCATTCTTTCCTTCGCTTTGATCGTCACGCCATGGATCGTCCGCAATTCGCTGCTTCATCATAAACTGACCGGCATCGAAACTTCCATGGGCTATAACCTCTATCTCGGCTATCACCCAAAAGGAAATGGTTCTTTCGTCTTTGGTCCGTCACTGGATCTATTGTCCATCCTCGATGATGCTGAGCGCGATAAGGTTGGCACACAGAAAGCCATTGAGTTCATCAAGGCACAACCAGAACGATTTATTCCTCTGGCAGTCAACCGCTTGGGATTCTTCTTCGGCTTGGAAAAACGGGTACTGATGTATTTCTACAGCAACAACCTGATCGGGTTTATCCCGCTGCCGTTGCTGTTGACCATCTCTGCCATCTTGCTTTTGCCCTTTGTTTTCATTTCTACCTCCGCCGCGCTGGGATTATCCCTTTTGCGATGGAAGCCGGAACATATTTTGTTGTTGCTGCTATTTATCTGCTATATTGCGCCGCATGTCTTTATCCTTGCGGAAGATCGTTTTCACCTGGCATTGGTTCCATACTTTGCCATCCTTGCCGCTCAAATGTGGACAGGTGGTTTCCATCAGATCGCCACGCGCTGGAATCAATCATCGATGGGGAAGATGATCGTCACCGTTTGCGTTATTGCAGCGCTCCTCCTCGTAACCAATTGGGGCATTGAACTCATCCGCGATGCAGATAAAATTGCGCAATTGCTCGGTCCAACTGGGAACAAATCATATTTTTCATATTGATACGCCCTGAGCGGAGCCGCATGATTTTGCGGCGCAGACGAAGGGCTATTCTCACCATAGAAGCCGTTTCGACTTCGTTCGCCTATCGGCTCACTCCGCTCAACGCGAAAGGAATTATGAATTATCTCCTCGGCGGAAGACTCAAATTTGACTGGAAAATCGTCACCATTACGATCGTATCTACGATCCTGTTGATGCTCGATTACTATCATAAGTTCACTGGCGTCAAATACTGGGATCGCGTGATTTTGTACCTTGTGGTTCCACTGCTCATCACGGTTTTACTGTTTCGCGAGAATCCAAAAGAATACGGTTTCTCCTTCGGCGATTGGAAGGCAGGGTTGATTATCACTGCCATTGGCATCCTGTTCATGGCTCCGATCATTTATTATCTGGGCCATGGCGATGCTTCCATGCAAGCCTATTACAAACCCTACACGCACGGACTGCCGTGGACAACCTTCCTCGACCTGATCGGCTGGGAATTCATCTTTCGCGGCTGGATCTTGTTCGGGTACGCGCGCAAATTCGGACCGGAGGCGTTGTGGCTGCAAGCCGTTCCATTCGCTATTGCGCACATCAGCAAACCGGAAGTGGAGACTTTGTCCACGATCTTCGGCGGTTTTGCTTTCGGATGGGTTGCCTATCGCACAAAATCTTTTGTCTGGCCCTTTCTTATCCACTGGTTTATCGGAACGTTCATCATTATCGTGGCTGCTGGAGTAATTTGATGCTTTGCGTGTAGGCATACTATTGTGCTGTGGAGTATATATTGTTTAGTAATATTACTCAAACAATTTTTGCTTTTACCGGCTGTCACCTTTGCCTATTTATCCATTCTGCATCCTCAACTATATGACTACCTCCATCCGCCCCGCTCGTGAATCCGAATCCCGCCAGATCACAGAACTGATCCATTTAGTCGGGATCAACCCGATGGGCTTGGATTGGAAGCGTTTTGTCGTCGCGGTAAATGATCGTGATGAAATGATCGGCTGTGGTCAGTTAAAAGCCTCACGGAACAGACATCCTGGAATTGGCTTCCATCGCCGTATATCCCGAGCATCAAGGCGGGGGAGTGGCGCGCGCCATCATCGAACATCTTTTGAAGGATAGCCCGCGTCCGTTATATTTGATGTGCGAGTCATCCCTGGGACCGTTCTATGAAAGGTTTGGTTTTCGCGGTATCGATCATGAAGAAATGCCGCGTTACTTTCAACGCATCAGCAAGCTGGTTGGTTTGGCGGCAACGCTGGCGCGCAGGGAAGAGAGACTGCTTGTGATGAAGTTGCAGTAAAATTGTCAGGATGCAAAATTTGAAGTCAGTCCTCTACATGGTTTCTGGGATCTTGTTCGGCTTGTTCGTTGCCGCCCTGGTATGGGTAGTGGCGCGCAATCCTACTGGCACAGCGGTGACCTTGCGTCCCGTGCCGACCGATAAACCGATCGTGGTTCATATCACTGGCGCCGTGCCGCGCCCTGGTGTGTACGCGCTTCCAAAAGGAGCGCGTGTGCAGGACGGCATTTCGGCAGCGGGCGGGTTCCTCGCCGAAGCCGAGAAATCGGGCATCAACCTGGCGCGTCCTCTGGAAGATGGCGAGCAGTTGGATATCCCGTTCGTGGAGGGTTTTAGCCCGGTCGTTGCCACGCCCGAGGAGACGTTCCAGCCTACGTCAGACTTGATCAATATCAATACCGCCACGGTGGATGAACTGGATACCTTGCCAGGTATTGGTCCGACAACTGCGCAAAAGATTGTTGAATATCGTGATACCAATGGACCGTTCCTGAGCAAGGAAGATATCGTCAATGTCTCTGGAGTGGGTCCCACCACATATGACCGCATCAAGGATTTGATCACTGCCGGGGAATAATGCCGTTCGACCATTTCAGCGCCATCGCACCGATCTATGCGCGTGCTACCTATTCTTCACTGAATACATTGCGTACGCTGGCTGACTTGCCCGCTCGTGGACGCTTGCTCGATGTGGGCGGTGGCACCGGACGTGTCGCTTCCGTTGTTCGCGATCTGGTGGATGAAGTGGTCATTGCCGATGTGTCCATGGGGATGTTGAAACAGACGCATCGTACTACACTCCAGCCTGTCTGCGCTCTCTCTGAATCTCTCCCGTTCCCCAGCGACTCCTTTGAACGCATCCTGATGGTGGATGCCTTTCACCACGTAATAGACCAACCATCCACCGCGGACGAAATGTTCCGCATCCTGAAACCCGGCGGGCGGATCATCATCGAAGAACCCGACATCCGTACCTTTGGCGTCAAGCTGATCGCGTTGGCAGAGAAACTGCTGTTCATGCGCAGCCATTTTCTCTCCCCTCCGCAAATTGCAGATTTGTTCAAGAATGCTGAGATCCATACTGAAGAATCCAGCGCCTGGGTGGTGGTGACGAAAGGGTGATCGCTTAACTTGAGGAAAGTAGGTGGAGATATGTGCATCTTCAAAAAGAAACAAACTCCCGAATTTGCTGTCGTTTCTGAAAAAGAAGCGAAAATAATTCCCTACCCCTACGTGTATGTTAATGACGATGGTACTGTCCGTGAACTTCGTGCGGACGAGCGCAGCTATCTGGAGACTTCATTCCATCCCGTTGACGGTGCAAGACCCTATGTGAAAAGTTCTTATCATCAAAAAAATGGACGGGGAAATCTCGGCGGGTTTTGCCGTCGAAAGAAGATCCCATCTCATATCGTGATTTCTGAGTTGCCACAAAATGCCCCCGCGACAGTAGCTGACCGGGAAGTTATCAATGAACAAATTCGTTTGATGAAAGAAAAGGGGTTTGATGTTTCTGAAGATAAAGATGGAAAAGTGATATTTCGTAGAAAATAATTGGCTTTGCTCGGCAGCTGGTTGGGGAGACCTTCGGTCGGGTTTCGGCGGGGTCAAAGACCCGCGCCGAACAGAGGAGACAAAATATGAAACTATGCAAAAGTGCCATAATGAGCTTGATGATAATTATATTCTCGTCTTGCAGTCAGGCATCCGGTTTAGAAGAATCGCCTTCAATATTAACACCAGATATTGGGGTCGACAATCAAAATGAAAATTATCTGCAAGTTACTGCTCCAAAAGGATGGAATACCTATAAAAATTCTGAACCTATTTCTCTGGAGATTCAAAATATCTCAGATAAACGAATCTCTTCAGGCCCTGATTTTGGCGCCAGGATTTTTGTTCTAACCGAAAACGGGTGGGTCGAGGTGAAAAATAAAGTAGTTTATCAAAAGGATGGGTTTATTCTTAATCCTAATGAGAATTATGTTCCAGAAAGAATAGCTGCAATATTTGTTCAGCCTGATTTACTTGATTACTCAGTTCCTACCCAATTAAGGATCTATGTGATTGGAAATTTACTTGAGGATGGAAAAGTAGTAAAAGAAATTGCATCATATGTTGACATCGAATTGAATCCATAGATAGTTTGCTATAACAGGATTTAAGGGGTAACTTGCTTGATGGTAGTTTTAGCGAAACGACCTGTAAAGGTTCGGTTCTCATGGACTTGATGCCCCACTAATTATTTATGGATGAGAGTTCACATTTAAGAGCGACTCTGCTTGGCGGTAGTCTCCAACCTGCCGGGAATCGTCCGAAGTTCTCCTTCTTGCACATGATCAACAGCGCTTTCGGGCGCTGTTTTTCTTGTCTTCTGCCTTCCAGTGAACCGTGTCACGCCCAAGAAATGACCTTTGCAACGGGGCAAAATTCCTCAATCAAGATATAATTTCGATTGTATTGGATCAAATCCTTTCGTAGAGCCGCCTAAATACCATATTTCAAAATTCATTTCAAATACTGAAAAGTGTTGAAAATTGGTGGGATGTGCAAGAGAAGCGGCAAAAAAAGCAGGGACGGCCCACATCGATCCAAATGTGGTCGTTTTTCCGAAATCTGAGCGGGAATCCGCGTCCCTACCCTCACAAAGGAGTTTGCATGAACCATTTTCTCGCAATATCGGATCTTTCTTCGGGGGAAGTGCAAGACCTGCTCGATGTAGCCATTAAGTTGAAAGAAGAATATTTCAAAAAAGGCAACCCGCCCATTTTCAAAGGGAAAGTGCTGGGCATGATCTTCCAGAAACCCAGCCTGCGCACACGCGTTTCGTTCGATATGGCGATGCGTCACTGCGGCGGTGATGCGCTCTACCTCTCGCCGAACGAGATCGGTCTCGGCAAGCGCGAATCCATTGCGGATATTTCCCGCGTGCTCTCGGGCTACGTGCAGGCGCTCATGGCGCGTGTCTTCGAGCACGAGCATGTGCTGGAACTGGCGAAGTGGTCGTCCATCCCCGTGGTCAACGGCTTGAGCGATTACAACCATCCCTGCCAGGGCATGGCGGATGCGCTCACCATTCAGGAGAAATTTGGCAAAGCCAAAGGATTGAACGTTTCTTATGTAGGGGATGGAAACAACGTGGCGGTCTCCCTCATGCATGTCTCCGCTAAATTAGGCTGGAACTTCACTCTGGGCAGCCCCGAAGGCTATGACCTCAACCCCAAAGCGGTCGAGATCGCCCAGAACATCGCCAAAGAAACCGGCAGCCAATTGACCTTCGTCCGCGATCCGCACGAAGCCGTCAAAGGCGCACACGTCATCTATACCGACACCTGGACCAGCATGGGTCAAGAAGAAGAAACCGCCAAGCGCGAGAAGGTTTTCCCGCCGTATCAGGTCAATGCCAAGCTGGTGGGCGAAGCGGATAAGGATGTGATCGTCATGCACTGTCTGCCTGCACACCGCAACCACGAGTTGACCGACGATGTGGCAGATGGTCCGCATTCGGTCATCTTCCCGCAGGCGCACAACCGTCTCCACGCGCAGAAGGCAGTTCTGGCGCGTTTGTTTGGTGTGGCATAAAAATGAATTTGGTAGGGGCGGGGTGACCCCGCCCCTACGTTTACAACAATAATAAGGATTTTATGAATACCAAAGATTTTATTTCTTTAGAAGAACAATACGGCGCGCACAACTACCATCCGCTGGATGTGGTGATCGAAAAGGCGGAAGGTGTGTGGGTCTATGATGTGGATGGCAAACGCTATCTCGATTGCCTTTCCTCTTACTCGGCGGTCAATCAGGGGCATGTGCATCCGGAGATACTGAAAGCCTTACTCGATCAGGCGCACAAAGTTACGCTGACCTCACGCGCTTTCCGCAATGACCAACTGCCGATGCTCTACAAAGAGCTTTCTGAGATGACCGGCTACGAGATGTCGCTGCCGATGAACAGCGGCGCCGAAGCGGTGGAAACCGCTCTCAAGTTGGCTCGTAAGTGGGCGTACACGGTCAAAGGCGTGCCGCGACATCAAGCCGAGATCATCACTGCCGCAGGTAACTTCCACGGGCGCACGATCTCCATCGTATCGTTCTCCACCGAACCTTCCTATCGCGATGACTTTGGTCCGTTCACGCCAGGGTTTGTCAATGTGCCCTACGGCGATGTGGATGCCATCGAGAAAGCCATCACACCCAATACCGCTGCCGTCATGCTTGAACCCATCCAGGGCGAAGGCGGAGTCATCATTCCGCCCGCGGGATATCTCAAGCGGGTGGCGGAACTCTGCAAGAAGAATAACGTGCTTTTCATGGCGGATGAAATCCAAACGGGCCTGGCTCGTACTGGCAAACTGTTCGCCTGCCAGCATGAGGACGTTCGCCCGGATGTGACCATCATCGGCAAGGCGCTAGCGGGAGGCTTTTATCCCGTCTCTGCGGTGCTTGCCGACAAAGCCATCCTCGGACTCTTCAAGCCGGGGGAGCATGGATCCACGTTCGGTGGGAATCCGCTTGGGGCAGCGGTAGCACGTGCCGCCTTGCGGGTGATCCGCGAAGAAAAGTTGGCGGAGCGCTCGCAGAAGTTGGGCGAATACTTCGTTGAGCAGTTGTCCGAGATCCCCAGTCCGCATGTCAAGGAAGTGCGCGGCAAAGGCTTGTTGATCGGCGTCGAGTTAAAGCCAGAAGCCGGTGGGGCGCGTCGTTTCTGCGAAGCAATGCAAGCGAAAGGCATTCTCGCTAAAGAGACACATGATAATGTTATCCGCTTTGCACCACCGCTTGTCATCGATAAAGAAACCATCGATTGGGCGCTGCCGCTCATCCGCGATGTGTTGAATATGAAATAGTTTATAGACTTCCGAAGTTTTTAAGACTTCGGAAGTCTTTCATACAAGGAGGCCTGCATGAATATTGGAATACCCAAAGAAAGGCGCCCATTTGAGTATCGTGTGGGTCTTTCACCGGCTGGGGTGGAGATCCTGACTCTGAATGGGCATCAGGTGTATGTGGAGCATGACGCGGGAGTCGGGGCGGGCTTCGGCGATCAGGAGTTTGAAAAGGCTGGCGCCCGAATCGCTTATTCCTCCGATGAGGTCTTTGGACGCGCCGACCTGTTGCTGAAGGTTTCTCGTCCACTCAAGGAAGAGTTGGATTGGCTGCAGCCTGGTACCACGGTGGCGGGGTTGCTGCATCTGGCTTCGTCACGACAGGATAAAGTGGAAGTGCTGCTTCAAAAGAGTATCACTTCCATTGCCTACGAACAGATCCAAATGGCAGATGGTTCTTTGCCTGTACTTCGCCCGTTCAGTCAGGTGGGTGGGAGCATGGCGGGCACGATCTCGGCTCGTTTGCTTCAAAATAATTGGGGCGGCAAAGGTATTTTGATGGGCGGTGTGCCGGGCGTGCCTCCCGCGGAAGTGGTCATCATTGGTGCCGGTGTGGTGGGCACGTATGCAACCAAGACTTCTCTTGGACTCGGCGCTCACGTGACGGTCATTGATAAGGACATCAACGCCTTACAGCGTATCTCTGAAATGTTCCCCAATGTTGTGACCATGGTTTCGACCAAGCGCAATATCGAACGCGCAACGGCGTATGCTGATGTGGTGATCGGTGCGGTGTTGGTGCCTGCACAGCGCGCTCCGGTTCTGCTCACCCGTGAGATGGTGCGTGCCATGAAGCCGCGTTCCGTGCTGATGGATGTGAGTATCGACCAGGGCGGTATCTCTGAGACCTCCCGTCCGACGACACACGAACAGCCCACATACGTGGACGAAGGCGTTCTGCATTATTGTGTTCCGAACATGCCAGGCATTGTGGCTCGTACCGCCACGCATGCGTTCGTGAACAGCGCCATGCCTTATATTCTCGAGATCGCCAATCGCGGCGTAGCAACTGCCATCAGCGCGGACCCAGCGCTGGAACTGGGCGTCAATACACATGCCGGGAAGCTTGTCCATTTGACGCTTCTTGCAGAAGGAGTCAACGATGGACTGGAATAGCATTTACCAATCGCGCATCATGACCGCCGAGGAAGCGGTGCGCTGTATCAAATCGAACGACCGCATCTTTCTCACCGGAAACGTATCGGTGCCCCAGAAAGCTCTCGGTGCTTTAGTGGACTACGCTCCGAATCTCCAGAACGTGGAGATCTGCCAGGCGCTGGCTATTGGTCCCGCCGATTATGTCAAACCCGAGATGGAAGGACATTTACGCGTCAACACCTTGTTTATTAGCGCCAATGTCCGTAAAGCCGTGCAGGAAGGTCGCGCCGATTTCACTCCCGTATTGCTCTCCGAATTTCCATTGCTCTTCAAACGCGGAGTCCTTCCGCTGGACGTGGCGATCATTCACGTCTCTCCGCCCGATGAACACGGATTTTGCAGCCTCGGCGTGGAAGTGGGACTCACAAAATCACCGGCTGAATCCGCCAAGATCATCATCGCCGAAGTGAACCAGCAGATGCCGCGTACGCTGGGTGATTCGTTCATCCATGTCAGCCGCTTGAACCACATCATACCGGTCAATTATCCGATCCCTGAAATGGCAATGGCAGATGAAGGCAACTCAGATGTTGTCGAGAAGATCGCTGGTTTCATCGCGGAACTCATTCCCGATGGCGCCACCATGCAGTTGGGTATTGGCGCCATCCCAGATGCGGTGCTCAAGTACCTGCGTCACAAGAAAGACCTCGGTGTTCACAGCGAGTTGATCTCCGACGGCGTGATCGAACTGGTCAACGATGGTGTGCTGACGAACGCGCGCAAAACTCTGCACCAGGGTAAGATCATTGCCGGTTTTATGCTCGGCACGCGCAAGCTCTATGACTGGGCAGATGACAACCCGTTGATCGAGTTCCATCGCACGGAATATGTCAACGATCCGTTCGTGATCGCGCAGAATGAGCGCATGGTCGCCATCAACTCTGCCATCGAAGTGGACCTCACAGGGCAGGTCTGCGCCGATAGCATCGGTCCCAAATTCTATAGCGGCGTTGGCGGTCAACTGGACTTCATCTACGGGGCTTCGCGCTCCAAGGGTGGTGTTCCGATCATCGCCTTGCCCAGTACGACCACTTTACGCGACGGTACGCCTGTCACACGTATCGCATCCATGCTCAAACAGGGAGCCGGTGTGGTGACCAGCCGCAACCATGTTCATTATGTGGTAACCGAATATGGCGTGGCGGATCTCTACGGCAAGTCCATTCGTCAGCGCGCACAGCAATTGATCAATGTGGCGCATCCTGACTTCCGCTCCGATCTGGAGAAACAGGCAAAGGAATTGCATTACATTTAAGCAATGCTATTGCAGTGCAGCACGATTGACGGATAAGTGCTAGCTGTTTATGATTAAGAACGCAACTTGCCATGCAGGATTTTCTTGATCATTTCCCTGACACGCATATCAAAGTCTCCTCGAATTTCGTGGAGACTTTGATCCAATCCCAGCAAAAAGAGCGGTTTACAGGGATTATGCGCCTCCATTATCCTTCAAGTAAATCTTTTTTGCTTACCTTCCTACGTGGTGCTTCTCAGAAGCTCTATAAATGCCAGGAAGCGGAAATTGAAGTTGTTCCAAGTGGGCTGTGGTCAACCACATTAGATCATCCAGATGCATCCATTGCTATTGTAGAACTCTCGGAAGAAGCTTTACGTTTCGTGCGAGTAGTCTGTGAAACTCCTGTTCTCCGGACGGAGAAATTGATCTGCTCGGGACAGGCATTAACTGGATATGTAAGCACATGGTCAGCGGGTACATCTCCATCCATTCTACGTTTGCAAGGTGAAGCGCTCGATAAGTTATATTTGATCGCGGGAAATTCTGCTCCGATCATTGAAGAGTTATCACGGATAGAAGCGGGAGTGCTTTTTTCTGTTTCCGATGCATCTTTCCCAAATCAACTGTTACAAACTCAATATCAGATTACAAGATATATTAGCGATGGGGAAAGTAGTATCTGGCAGGAATATGATCTCCGTTTTGCCTTTAGTTTGTTAATGCGTTTTCTACTGAACCGCTTCAGCGAGCTTGCCGGGCGCATTCTCGCCGAACGGTTGGGAGAGCAGTTATCTCAATACGTGGCTGAAGACAGAGTGCACTTGAAGATTAGCATTAATGGTGTGGCAAACCATCAGTATTTCAATTCCATGGAAGATGAGATCGGTGTCTATTTTAAGATTCTGAGGCTGTTCCGTGATGAGGCGGCGACGGCGATCGGACTTCGCATGTCTGAGAATCTGGTGCGCGATATCCTGTTCAAACTGGATACCCGTCAACAGAGTCTTTTGAAACGATATATCTATGATCCATACATGTTGGATCGAGTCACAGGAGTGGGATGGAGATAAGACTATGAGATTCGGTTGGAGTTCCAAAGCATCGTTTCAAAGGATTTTACAGCTGGCAGTTGCCTTTTGTGTTGTGTTCGCGCTAGGGTATTTTGTCCTTTATTGGTATCAACCATTTTCGGAATTTTGGAACAATCTTTTATCAAATGTATTTACTGTTGTAGCATCTCTGCTTGCTGCGATTTTAGCTGTCAGTATATGGTCAATGTATGAAAGATCTGACGCTCCCCGGGCAATATGGGGATACTTTGCAATCGGCTTGTGTTTGTGGTTTGCCGGTGAAGTAACGTGGAGTTATCTCAATATGACCGTTGGCGAAGTGCCAATTGGTCTGCAAGATATATTTTGGACGGTTTCCTATTTCTTTTTGGGGCATGCGTTGATCGCTCAATATCGAGTTTTGCGCCAGCCCAGCGCAAAAGAACTGTTGATGCGTGTTCTTCTCGGTGTTGCTGCTGCCATCATCTTGACCTTTGTAACCTACTGGTTTGTCATTTCCAGAACGGAAACATCCAACCTTTTCAACGCTATTGTGAATTCTTTTTATCCAGCTGCCGACCTGACCATGGCGGTCATCGCTCTTCGAATAGCGCACAACTTGTCTGGTGGCGCTTTTTCCCGCCCCTGGCTGGGACTGCTTGTATTCACAGTGTCTGACTTTCTATATGCCTGGCTAGAAGCCTCTGGCATGTATGCCTGGAGCCTGGCACAGGGCAGCGCTCTTACGACCGTTGCCGATGTGACCTATGTGGTGGCGTACCTTGTTTTAGGTCTTGGAATTCTTTACCACTGGTTATTCCTAAAATATGGCTTACGCCGTAGTTCATAGATGCGGTAAAATCAACCTGTTGATTGAAAACTGAAGCCTGATGAGTTTTTTCATCAGGCTTTATTGTGAAGTAACTACTTTTTGGAGTCGCTGTTTTCATTGGGATAAAACGCATTATGACACGCAAAGCAAAAATCGTAGCAACTATTGGTCCCGCCAGTCAGAAAGAGGAGACTCTCGAAAAGCTGATCCTGGCAGGGATGAACGTAGCGCGCATGAATTTCTCGCATGGCACGCATGAACAACATGCCGAGCGGATTGCTCTGCTCCGCAAGGTCTCGGAGAGACTCCATTATTCGGTGGGTATCTTGCAGGACCTGCAGGGACCCAAGATCCGTGTAGGAGATTTGCCGGAACCGGTCCAGTTATCAGAAGGCGAGAAGGTTTGTCTCTATGTCACCGGTACAACGCCGGTGGACGATGGGTGCAAACAGATACCGGTGGACTTTCGCCAGCTCTTTGATTCCGTGCGGACTTCGGATCGGCTCCTGCTCGATGACGGTCAACTGACCCTCGAGGTCGATTCCGTCAAAGACCGCAACACATTGACGGCAAAGGTCATCGTGGGTGGACCACTGTCCTCTCATAAGGGAATCAACCTCCCCGGAGTCCGGCTGCGTATCGCCGGGTTCACGGAAAAAGATGAAGCAGATCTTGCCTTCGGCATATCCCAGGGAATCGACGCGGTTGCTATTTCCTTTGTCCGCTCGGTGGAGGACGTCAAGAAGGTGCGTTACGCCATGGAGCGTTTCTCGAATGGCAAACGTATGCCGTTCCTGATCGCCAAATTGGAAAAACCCGAAGCTCTCGACCACCTGGATGATATCCTTGAAGTTGTAGATGGAGTCATGGTGGCGCGCGGCGACCTGGGTGTGGAACTCCCTCCAGAACGTGTACCTGCTTTGCAAAAACACATTATCCGTGTGGCGAATGCGAAGGCAAAGCTGGTTATCACAGCAACCCAGATGCTCGAATCGATGATCAACAATCCGCTGCCTACACGGGCTGAGGCATCCGATGTGGCGAATGCCATTTTTGATGGCACCGATGCCGTGATGCTCTCCGCCGAATCGGCTTCGGGTAAATATCCCGTGGAAGCTGTCCAAATGATGGACCGTATCGTACGAGAAGCAAAATCACATTTTTGGGAGTGGGGCACGGAACAGGCGGTGGGTGGTTTGGAGCACAGCGATGCGGCTTCCATGGCGCGTGCTGCGCAGGTATTGGCAAATGATAAGAACGTGACCGCGGTCGCGTGTTTCACTACCCGCGGACAGACAGCCTGGTTGATGTCCAAGATCCGCCCGCGTGTACCGATCATGGCGTTTACGCCCAACCCCGAAACCTATCACCAGCTTGCTTTCCTCTGGGGAGTTCGTCCGCAGTTGGTACCGTTCTCAAATTCGCTGGAAGAAATGATCGACCATGTCGATTCAGAATTGATGCACTCGGAAGTTGTGCAAATGGGAGACCAGGTTGTGCTCGTATGCGGTTTCCCCGTTGGAGCCGTCCGCCCGCCGAACATGGCGTTGTTACACACGGTTGGCGAGAATTAACCTGTAGAAATGTAGGGGGCACAGCGTCGCTGAGCCCCTGCCGTACCGGCGGTTAAGAATCATTCGCCGAAATCAATATCCCTATCCCGATCAGCACGCCGCCTGTGATGAACAGCGGCGTGATCGTTTCTGAGAGGAAGAACCAACCGAGCAGCGTTCCAACCACCGGCTGAGCAAAGAACGTCAACGAGGCGACAGCGGCAGGCACTTCGGCAAAAGCATAATTCCACAGGAACATGGCAACTGCCGTGGAAATAATACCGAGAAATAAGATCCCGCCAATGATTCCAAGTGTGATCTCACCGATGCCCTGCGATCGGATCTCAAAAACACTAAACAGAATGCTGGTAGGGATTCCCGCTATTAGCATCACGGTGCTGGATATAAGCAAATCAGCCGATTTGGAAACTTTCCGCACCAATACTGAGTAAAGCGCCCAGGTCAGAGCTGCGGCAAGTAAGCTCATATTTCCCCAGAAAAGAGTGGGTGAGAATTCTGCCGTGCGGGGGTCGATAACTGCCAATACGCCCAGGGATGCGACCGTTAGGGCGATGATGCGACGTAGCGTCGCTTTTTCTCCCAGTAGAAATGGGGCAAAGAGCAGCACGAATGCTGGTGTTGCGGATGTAACCAACGCGCCGTTCGAGGCTGTCGAGAGTTTTGTGCCTACGAACTGAAATCCCAGCGAGATGCCGTAGCCCACAAAACCGACCAGGAAACTATTGCGGAATTGCTCACGTGTGAATTCTGTTTTTCTACGCAAGGCGATGATAATACCCAGCGTGAGCGCTCCCAATACAAGCCGTAGTGTGAGCAGGGAAAAAGGAGGGATGACCTCCAGCACTACTTTGCTGACAACATACATTCCGCCCCAGATCGCGGCAGCCACGAGACCGGCAATGAGCCCTTGAACAGAGTGTTTCACAATGATATTCCTTCGGCGAATTTTGGCGGATTATACCTATAAAAAAGACAGCCCATCGGCTGTCCTTTTATTTACTGGGCGAAAAGATCCCGTTTGGAGAACGGACTGGTCATAAACCTCCACATCAAGGTTAAGCCGGAAGAATAGGATAAGACCGCGCCACTCTTTTTGTTCTCAAGGATTTTATCTACCAGCCAGGGTGTGACATTTTCCACGCTATCGGCAATGATATTGAATATCTTTCTGGCGCGCTCCCAATCGGCAGGCCGATCCTTGTAGCGATCAACGATCATATCGGTGATCACCATGCCGGGGCGTAGACTGCCAATGATGACGGGTGTTCCTTTGGCTTCCAAAGCAAAGCTTTCGGTAAAGTAATGGACAGCATATTTGCTGGTGCCATACATGGTCAACCCGGCATGTTTGCGTCCATCAGAACCCATGCCTTCCATGTTGTAGATCGCCCCACTGCCTTGCTTCAACATTCCACGCATTGCCACTTGGGAGCCGTAGATCGTACCCAGGACGTTCGTTTCAGCGATGGAGGCAAGTTCTTCGGCGGGGCGTTCCCAGAGCATGCCTTCTTCACCGCTCCAACCGGCATTGTTGATCCAAATATCTAAAGAACCAAACTTCTGAATGGTTTTATCCCACAAAGATTGGATTTGTTCCGGTTGGCTGACATCACATGGAACGCCAAAAACCTGTGCGGTTTTGTACTTGGATTGCAGCTTTGTTATCGCCGTATCTACAGCACCTTGGCTTCTTCCGCTAACGATTACTGAGCACCCTTTGCCCAGAAAGGCATCTGCCAGACCGAACCCGATTCCGCGTGTGGAACCTGTGATGACGACCACTTTGTTTGCCATATCTAATCCTGATCGAAATGTTTTTGCGCCCGAACTTGCTTTGTCCTACTGCGCTGCTTCTTGGAGTCTAATCGCTTCGCCTTCGAAGCTGCCGTTGGCTTTGTCTTCTTCCGTGCCTTCGGTTTGACCGTGGCTTTCCTCACAATTTCCGTAAACCGTGCAATGGCATCTTCGCGGTTCTGTTCCTGTGTTCGATACTGTTTGGCTTCGATTACAAGAACTCCCTCACCTATCACTCGTTTCCCCGCCAGATGACGCAGCCGTCCCTTGACATCCTCCGGCAATGATGAAGCGTTCACATCAAACCGCAACTGTACCGCTGTCGCCACCTTGTTCACATTCTGCCCACCCGGTCCTGAGGCGCGGACATAGTCGAAACTCAATTCGCTTTCGTTAATTTGTAGGGAAGGGGTGATTTCAATCATGGTAATAAAACCCCTCTCCCAGCGGGAGAGGGGCAGGGGTGAGGGAGAAATCCCGACTAGAACATCAAGGCGTTGACCTTGTCGATCATAGCGGGAGCAGGTCTCAGATCCGCTTCGGTGAGGCGGTTGAGAGGCGTGTCCACCAAATTATATGTATCGATGAGTGATGGTTTATTCGTCTCGATGTAGATCAATCCGGTGGCGAGCCAGTTGTTTTGACCGGCTTCCTGAAGGGTGCGCATGGCGGCGAAACGGTCGGTGGGATCGTATCCTTTTTCAAGGTTCTTGATGATGACCACCGAACCGTCGTGCATGCTCACTTCGCGTACTTCGCCTTCTTCCATTTCTCGTTCGAGAATGATCTCACTGCGTGGAGCGATATAGGTCAAGTCGTGCAGAGGCTCTTCGTGATCCTTGCCCCAGGCGTAGGAATGATAGGCATTGGTTTGATTGTTGAACGTCACGCACGGACTGATGATATCGAGCACTGCAATGCCTTTGTGTGCCATGGCAGCTTTGAGCAATTCCTTTACCTGCTTCGGATTGCCCGCAAAGGAGCGCGCCACAAAGGTGGCATTGGATGCCAGCGCTTCCATGCAAATATCAACGGGCATATATTGGTTGGCGCCTTGCTTTTTCAGTTGCAAACCCTTCTCAGCCGTAGCCGAGAACTGTCCCTTGGTGAGACCATACACGCCGTTGTTCTCCACAATGTAGACCATGTTCACATTGCGGCGCATGATGTGCTTGAACTGTCCCATGCCGATGCTGGCGGTGTCACCATCGCCGGAGACGCCGATACCCTTGAGAGTATGATCTCCGAAGAGCGCGCCAGTGGCAATGGATGGCATACGTCCATGCAGGCTGTTGAAGCCGAACGACCGGTTCATGAAATAGGTAGGGCTTTTACTCGAACAACCGATGCCGCTGAACTTGATGACGTTCTCAGGTAGCACGTTCATCTCGTACATGGCGCTGATGATCTGGTTCGAGATCGAATTGTGTCCGCAGCCCTGGCAGAGAGTGCTCGGATTGCCGCGGTAGTCATTCTTGGTGAGACCTACAAGGTTCACATTGGCAGGGGCGCCTGCAATGGGGAGTGGTGTAGTCATTGGTAAATACTCCTTTCGCTCTTACTTCTTCTTTGCCACGATCTTCTTGGCAGGGGATTTCTTCATTGTCTTGGACGAGACCACCTTGGTCATTTTCACGGCAGCTCTCTTTGCCGCAACTTTCTGGACCTTGGTCTTGCTCGCCGTTGATTTAGCTTTGACCGCTGCCTTGGCGTTCTTTCCATTAACTTTTGCCGGGGCATTGTACTTTGCCAAAACACCTTCACGCACCCACTTGGCAGAAGCAGGCATACCATCACCGTAGGCGACTGACTTAAACTTCGAAGCGATCTGCGGATATTCTAGAGTCAATAGCTGGTTCATCTGTCCATCACGGTTCATCTCAACAATGAAGACCTGGTCGTATTTGTTGACGAACTCGGTAACTTCTTTGGTGAAAGGAATGGCGCGCACGCGCAGGAAATCTGCTTTGATGCCGTGTTCGGTTTCGAGTTGGTGCATGGCTTCAAGAACAGCGGCTTCTGTGGAACCGAAACTGATGATTCCGACCGTTGCTCCTGGTGTGGTGTGGAGCACTGGCGCCGGGACATATTCACGAGCGGTGTCATGCTTCCGTTTGAGACGGTCCATGTTGCGCAGCCAGACCGATGCCTCTTCACTGTACTTGGCATATTCGTCATGACCGGTTCCACGGGTAAAATACGAACTCAGTGGATTCTTGTTGCCAGGGAAGGTGCGATAGGCGATCCCATCGCCATCTTTGTCGAGATAACGGCCCCAATTGCCTTTGATCTCCTCGAGGTCTTTCTCAAAGAGTACCTTACCGCGATCCATGGGAGTGTTGGGATACTGGAAGGGCTTACTCATCCATTGGTTCATGCCCATATCAAGATCGGAAAGCACGAATACAGGGGTCTGAATGCGTTCAGCCACATCGAATGCTTTCCAGCCAAATTCAAAACACTCGTATACATCACCGGGGAGGAGAATAACGGAATGTGAATCTCCGTGACCGATAAAAGCGGTAAAGGTCAGGTCGCCTTGTGAGGTGCGGGTGGGCAGACCGGTGCTGGGTCCGATGCGCTGCACATCCCAGATCACCACCGGCACCTCCGCGTAATACGCCAGACCGGCGAACTCTGTCATCAGGCTCAAGCCCGGACCAGATGTTGATGTCATCGAGCGCAGTCCACTCCAGCCTGCGCCCACGGTCATGCCGAGCGCGGCGAGTTCATCTTCTGCTTGCACGACCGCATAGGTATGTTTTCCATCCTCACGCTTGCGTAACATGGGTAAATAATCGTTCAAGCCCTCTGCCAAGGAAGAAGCAGGGGTGATCGGGTACCATGCTACGAACTGTACCCCGCCGAAGACCGATCCGATAGCGGCGGCGGTATTGCCGTCAGCCATGATCATGCCATCCGTTTTGTTCATCGGCTCGAGATAGTAGGGATCTTTCTTCTCAAGATTTGCTTTTGCCCATTCTGCCCCGGCTTTTACAGCATTGAGATTCATCTCAATAGGTTTCTGTTTGCCTTTGAAGTGGAAGGTGAGTGCCGCTTCGACCTTTTCGAGATCGAGTCCGATCATCTGAACCAGCACGCCCACATAGACCATGTTGCCGACCAGATCGCGGAAGTCACTGGGAACATTCGGGTCCTTCTTGACCAGTTCCTTCACCGGCATAGGATAGACCGCGATATCGGCGCGCGTGATCGGCTGCTTGATATCGTCAGCGTAGAAAAATGCTCCGCCAACGGCGACAGACGCCAGATCCCGGGCGAAGGAATTGGGGTTCATCGCCACGACGATTTCGTTGATCTCGCGCCGGGCAATGAATCCATCCTTATTGGCGCGGATCGTGTACCAGGTAGGAAGTCCCTGAATATTGGAAGGGAAGAGGTTCTTACCAGAAACAGGGATACCCATCTTGAAGATCGCCCTCAAGATGGTATTGTTGGCGGTGGAACTGCCTGAGCCGTTCTTGGTGCCAACCGTGATTGAAAAATCGTTTACTACTTTGTTCATAGTGCTCCTTCGTTGTCTATTGGAGAGAATTCCTTATAGCGAACTTTATTGTTAGGGTCTGTGATACAAAAGGTCGGTATGAGCGACCAGCGCTTCATAGCCAGCCTTGTAATTCCCATTGCAGATCGATTCGACCATTACTTGATGGTAGCGCCAGACATCCTGCAAATAATCATATCCACCTGCGAATACATTTAATCCCACTGCCTCATATGCATCCCAATACGCCTCCAATATCCCAGTTACGAATGGGTTATCGAGACGACTGTAAATCAGCAAATGCATAGTACGATGTTCTTCGTGAGGAACCTGAATGGGCGTGCGCCTTAATTTCTCCCAGGCACGCGTGATGATGGCTTCGAGTTCTTGCTTATCTTCCTTGGTCAGTTTTTCGACGGCTTCATGCCAGTAGGCACCTTCAACATGATTGCGCAATTCCGCGAACTTGCGGAAGTGATCGTCATTGACCGCCAGCGCATATCCCAGACTTTGACGGACAGCGGGTGTGAATGAATAGGACCGGCGCCGCGTCCCTCCACGCCCGGGCTTGACCTCCACTAAACCGAGCGCTCGCGCCACTTCAAGTTGTTCTCGGAGGGATGCCACGCTAATGCCTAATTCCGAACTCAACTCGTTTAGAGTAGGGAGTCCTCCTTCGGCTTCTTCGTGCGCGGCAAGATAGCGAAGAAATTCTGAAATATCGGGGGAAACTCGTTCTCGAAGTATCATAAGTATGATTAATCCGATTAATTCGAGTATATAAGGATTCGACCAGAAAGTCAAGACAAATAGGATGAAGTTTGGAAGAAGAAATAAGACCTAGAATGAAAAGTCTCCAGACTTTGCACGCTCTTATAACAAAGAAACTCCGCTATGGAAATAAAAAGCCGCCTTATAGCGGCTTATTCGATATATATCAACTTGTTCGTAAACTTCCCAACCTGCTGCGGATCTGCTCCAGCAAATGTTGGATTTCTTCTCGCTCCGCCATAGATTGCCGAAGAGAGGCTTCAAACGAGACGCGTTCTGTGCCAGTCAGCGTCTTTAACAGGTTTTCATCGCGGGCGATCTGCGTGTTTTTGTGCTTCAACTTGATTTCGAGCCGTTTACGATACCCTTCGTAGAATCCGGTTTCATCCAATAATTCGGGTGGCTCGGCTTCTTTTTGATTTAAGAGTTCTTCGATCACGGGAAAGAATGTCTCAAGGTTTACAGGCTTTTCAATGAAGCGTGTTACGCCGATGGTCAGGGCAAAGGATTTATCCTCAGGTGCAACATAGGTGGCAGACAAGAAAATAATGGGAATGTTGCGCGTTGTTGGGTCGAGCCGCAAACGATGGACCAGACTGAAGCCATCCATTTTAGGCATGAGGATATCGGTGATGATGAGCGCAGGTGGATCCTTTTCAATGGCTTCCAGCGCTTCCAGTCCGTTTCTGGCAGTAATGACGCGGTAGCCTTTGAATTTTAGCGTTTCATGGAGCAAAACTAGAATATCGGGTACATCTTCAACGACGAGTAAATATCCCTGATGTGTATTCATATCCATATTTTACTCGTTTGTTTTGCTTTTGAGAAATTGCAATCTGATGGTAGACGATCAGGTTTTAGTAAAGAAAGCGCTCTCTGTAGGAAAAGGCATAGCAGTAAACAATGAAGTTTTTCTTCGATGCCGAGTTCCTTTGTTATTATTCATAACTTTAAAGGTTTAAGGCATGGGAGCTGAAATGGTATCAATGGGAACAGCTGTATCGGTTGGAACGGGAGTGTCGGTATCGGTTGGCATGGGCGTATCGGTTGGTACGGGCGTATTACTCGGAGTATCTGTGGGTATTGAGGTTGCAGAAGGAGTGGTTGAAGGTGTTTTGGTTGTTGTTGGTGTGTTCGTTGGAGTATAGGTTGCGGTCGGCGTGTTTGTGGATGTATACGTTGCTGTGGCAGTATTGGTGGGCGTATTGGTAGCGCTGGGAGTATACGTCTTTGTCTTTGGGGCTACTGTTATGTCGGCAGCGTCAAGCGTGGATGTGGGACGTCTTGTTTTAGTGGATGTGGCAGAAGCTGTGATAGGGATAAGGGTTTTTGTGAGGGTAGGGGTAGATATAGGAGTAAATGTAGGCGCGGAAACAATATCAGAAAATGCCACAACCGTCTCAGCCACTACGGTATTGATATTGGCGACAAAAAAATCCACCACCCCTACAGCTGGTGTACCTGCCTGGGCGGCTTGGTTAATATCATTCACTCCTACGGCAGCGGCACCACATAACAAGCTTACACCGAGAAGGGCTGCAAAGACGATCCATAAGAGTGGAAGGTATTCTCTGGGCTTTACGGCTAAAGTATCTACCTCTGGCACTGGATCTCCGAATCTGACGTGTATCTCATCTTCGAATGGGTACAACGGATAGATGGTTGTATCAGACTCAATGGAAACGATGTTGGATGCCGGACTTGAAACGGGTTATTGGCATCCAACTGGGTTGGTCTGGTTGATTATGCCACAAATTTAGGGGAATTTTGCGGTTGAACTGTATCTATAATGAATCGTGCAGCCGCAAAAGCGCCATTGGATATGCTGTCTTTCGAATGAATGAATTCCCCCGAATAAAATTCGCTTTCACTGATCTTCATCCCCTGCATTTCAGATTGAATAAATGAACTCTTTTATATCTAAAAGTATTTTTCTATTGTCCATACACAAGCTCCGCTCATCATGAGCGGAGCTTGGATAATTTTCTCTTGTCTTTGGATACACGGGTTGTGGTGTAGGCTTTGAAGATCTTAACGTATATAACCTAATGACCACCTCAAAGTTCCAGACTGTTCAGTACCTCTTTCAAAGCTACTAATTCCTCCCGGGTGAAGGTTACGCCTTTCCCCATCTTGGAACCATCGGCAGACCAGTCACGGATGTCGTATTTTGGTTCACGATCATTCCAACTGATCAGGTTCAGTTCCTTTGCCCAACCTGAGCCAGCCTTTGAGAGTACACCGATCTTTTTCACGATCTCATATTTGATGTCGGTCATACTGTTGCTCCTCGTAACAGATTTATGCCTAATTGTACCCGCCATGGAGCGGACTCGCGGATATTGCTTACTACAATACGTCTCGAAGGTTTCTTTCAAGGTCTGGGATCTTTTAACGGAAACCTTCGAGACGATGTTTACTAATTGATTTTACTTACTTTGTAGAGACACGCACCACCTCATACTTGGTATCTGGGGTTGGCGGGGTGCCAAAGCGGGCGTTGACCGCATATAGGGAATTACCGAAGCGCGCGATCGTTGTCGGCACGCGGAAGAGCGGACTAGTGATCAATCTCGCGATCTCGCCAGAACCGTAGTCCGGAGAAAGTTCCACTACGGCGATCTGGTTCAAGGAGTTCTGCACTACGTACAGTGTTTTACCCTGCAACAGGATGCCGTCACCGTTTGGAACCCTGCCTCCGTTCAAATCTATTTGTGTGGCATAACCGGTGGTTGGGTCCACTTGGTAAAGCGTGCCGGTGGAGCTATTGACGATGACCAACGTATCGCCGTTTGGTGTGGCATCGATGCCATTGGCGTTAAATGCACCGGGGACGAAGATATACTCTCCACTTAACGGAATCACCTGGCTGACGAGTGGATCTGGCAGCGCACCTGTTTCAGGGTCCAACGGAACCTTGTATAACTCAGGTTGGGATGAATTGGTGAAATAAGCGGCATCCGCGGTGATCACCACATCGTTGATAAAGCTGGGCAAGGTGGAGAGTTGTATCTCGGCGACATTTGTACCTGTTGTACCGTCATAAATGAACGCCATACCTGTCGCGCCACCTGCTACAAAGAGTAGTTCACTGCGTGGATCATATTTCATACCAATCGCACTGCGACCCTCTTGTGGGGGGACCAGTATTTCGCCCGTTCCCCTGGAAAAATCTCCACGGTAGATAGCGCCGGTTGGGATCGAACCAACATAAAACGTAGTTCCGGAACCGTTGGCTATACCTTCCGGCTGAAAACCGTTAGGCAGAGGGATCACGTCTGGGAACGGAGCGCCACTGCTTGATCCGATCATGGTGATAGAGAGTGCGATCAATACCAAGGCGATCAAAGAACGCTGCCGAGGGGAAGAATAGGTAGGCATATGTTTTCCTTTCACATCAGGGTTTATTTATGAAACGTCCGATATTCGGTTGTAGGAAGTTTTGCGCGTCGCGTCGTGTCCTGGCACCCCTGGCGGGACATTGGTAATGATAGTGAGACAAAATGAGCCTTATCTGAAAACGAAATAAAGAGAGGCTAAATATCAAGGACGGTGGGATGAATACTTTTCTTCTACGGTTTTGTAGGATGTTTCGTTGGCTTGGGGGGGTGTGTCTTAGCAGGTTTAGGTGTTTTCACCGGTGTCGTGGTTGCTTCCTGAGCGGGAGGTAGTGGGGTATTCTCGATAGTAGAAATGGATGTGGCGCTGGGCAAGGGAAGTGGCGATGCGGGCGCATCTTTTGGTATAGAGGTTGGCTGGTGGATAGGAACATCGGTATCGGTTGTATCCCGGTGGATCAAAGGCACAGTTGCGGTTTGTGTAGCAGTAGGGATATTTGCTGCTGTAAATGTAGTTGTCGGCATGTTGAGGGTGAGGTCGCAGATTGGTCCTTGAATAAAGCCAGTGAATACATTCGTTCCCTGCGCACCGATCCGTATAGTGCCTCTGGTGATAGGACCCGAGAGCTTCACATTGAAGTCGCCGCCATGAAAATCTGCTTCTTTACGCCATTGAATGCCGCTGGCTTGAAAAGTAAGGTCAGATTGGATGGCTTCCCAAGGAACAGGACCAGCCTCCAGCACTGTAGCACAGGCAGGAATTTCCAACATCCAGACACGTAGGTCTTTTCCACAGCCCAATTCTTCCACCCGATACTTCCACGTGGAAACAAACTGCTCTTCATGCGAAGTTCCAAGGAATTGGACCTTATAACAATTATCCAGTGTTACGATATTCCCTGTCATAGCTCCCGTCACTGGGATCAATCTGCCACAGGCAGCGCTCAAGCCAACCAATAAGCAGGCGAGCAATACTTTATACAATCCATACCAATAATGTGTCAATTTCATGTCGGGCTTCCAGTTCTGCTGATGTACCAGCAAGAGCGCAGGAAAATGCCGTGATGAAAGAACGCTCAAGATCGCGTGGTTCTGTTAATGGTATGGATAAAGTATGAAGATGGGCTGAGATGAAATTAAAGGAAATTTAATGAAGCCGGTTTTGAGACGAGTCTGAAATCGAGATTGAATGTAGTGTTTGCTTTGCAAACTACATTCCAGGTCGGGAAATGGCTTGCACAGACTCTGCAAACTGAGTACACTGCCTGTATGGATATAAAAAGACTATGAGCAAGATACTATATTTTGGCAACCTGCCATTTACTACCACCGCTGCTGATCTGACCAAACTCGTGAAACCGTTTGCGGATGTGATCAGTGCCCGTATTGGACTGGACAAGAAGACGCACAAGAGCCGGGGCTTTGGCTTTGTGGAAGTGCCCGATGCTTCTATTCGCGATGTGATCATAGCCTTACATGGTTCCAAGTTCCAGGGAAGGGAACTGAAGGTCAACGAATCGGCGCCGCATCCGACTCGCAGAGATCAATCCTGGAAGGACAAAGACCGTAACGACTATGAAGAGATCTTTGACGAGTAATATAGAAACACTACCGTAGAGGATCGGTGTCTGGATGTTGATATTCGGATCATGCGCGACAACAATTGCCCATGATCCATCCACACTGGTCGCCTGCTAGTAGTGTTGCTATATTTAAGCTTCTACGGTTTCTTCTGTCACTTTTATTACACCCGTGTTGACCACATTAGTCTCTCGTAGCTTGGATAGCACAATATCCAATGTCAGACCTGCTACGAATCCAATAACGAGTGAAAAAGGCAATAACCGCTTTAATGTTTCTGCGCCAACGGTTGGTTCAATGGCAGCTGGATTCGAGAAGACCTGGGCAATGATGAACAGAAAAGCGGTCATCCCGCCGGTTACCAAACCAAGCACCATATTTCGGATCAAGGAGAGTTGTTTGAGTCGAACTTTTCCTTGCATCGAGTCAAATACAACCCGGATCATAGCGCCAGAAATACCGGAAAATAAAGGCGCAAAGATCAGTAACGCCCATAGCCAAAACAGGTCCAACTTGACTCCCCAGGCAACTGGCCACATGGCGGTGCTCAAAATAAACATAATGGAAGCGACCACGGCGTGAAATGTAATATTTTGGTCTGTCCGTTTTAATTCTTCTGCCTTTTTAAGGATGGCATTGCGCTCTGCATCGAGGCGCATCACATCCTTTTGTTTGAGCTCATCTAATTGTTTTTGTAAGAGTTTTACTAGTTTTTCAGCAAGCTGCGGGGACCACCTTTGTTCTGCCATCAGGAACTTGTCATCTAAGGATACTACGGTATCCAATGTTGGGATCGCATCCCAAATTTTCTGACCGGCACCGCCAAAGCCCGAGCAGGCGACAATAGGCTTTTTATGTCCAATGGCAACCAGCCCAGCGACCAGAGTGGAATGACCTCCACCCAGGATCAAAATGCCATCCACGGCCGAAAGAGAGTGATAGAAGGATATCTCCCAGTCATCTCGTGAATCGGGATAGAACTTGAAGAGGGCAGGTGCTGTGCTTTCCTCGTGAAAGGAGGGACGTCCATATTTTTGCGAATAATATACGTGAATGGAGTCTGCCTCGGCATTTTTTGCGCTGCAAAACCCTTTTACAACATCTACCTCCAGCATATGGGGGTAGCTGGCGTACACGACAATATGAAAACCCGAAGCTGCAAGCGCCTGACCAAGTAACTCGGCAGCTTTTGGAGCCGTTGCAACATCTCTCAACTGCAGTTCCTGTTCGCGTGTAGGATCATAACTGCCTACGATCGCTATTAATGGTTTTGCCATGTCTGTGCTCCTTGTTATTTTGAATGATCGAGAAGTCCCTATGTGACCATCCATAGGGAAGGAATCTGTCCCTAGTCTTTCTCGCGGTATTCCAGTTTCTGGAAGGTCAGCGAGTGACTTCCAAGGACAAGCAGTTCATTCAGGTTGTAGGTAAAGGCGTTCATCGAGGTGTGGAGTAGGGCTGGCTATTTGCTCTTATTGCGCGGCTTTTTGATCGGGTTTCCCGTTGGCTTTCGTGCTGAGGAGGATGGGATAACGGATTTTTCGTCCGGTTTGGTCACAGATTGCTTTTGCTTTTCCCTCTCGATATTGCGCGCACCCGGATGCCGGGGAGGAGGTTTAATTGCTTCACCAGGTAGTGTATCGCCTGACATTCCCAACCATGCCATATTGCCTCGCTTTGTTGCTATCTATATGGAAATTATAGTGCTATTGAAGAGAATAGACAACAAGTAGTTCCTTGATTTTCTCAAATCGATCCATACTGGTCGTAGATTTTGAAGGATAAGGATTTTCTCAGGCTGGCGAAATAGCGCGTAGCCTTCCATTTTCGTTAAATGGGAAGCTCCAAACACACTATCTATCCTATACCCATCCCACCAGTTTGCTGAGGATCAGCGCACCGAATTCGTAGCAAAAGAGTGTGGCGCGCGAATGAGTTTGGATCCATTTGTATCCATAGGCGGGTTCACCTTTTGAAAATACCGAGAGCCAATGGAAATCCTGCCAGCCCATTTTGCGGGCGGTGGCAACGGCGCGGCGCGTGTATAAATCCAGAGTGACCAGAGTGGGTGTACCAAGCTTTTGGGTCTGAATGATCTCCATCGAATACAGTAAATTTGTATAGGTATTCCACGAACGATCTTCTTCGATGATGTTCTCACGCGGCACACCCAGGGAAACGGCGTAGTCTGCCATCACTTTGGCATTGGTAACACCAAGCATTTGATTATCACCCGTAGACATGATCAATTTTGCGGATGGGAATCTCTTCCACCAGGTAAAGGCTAGTTCGATCTGCGTCCGCGTCGGACGGGTGGGAAGCGTCCTGCTCCTCAGCGCATACGAGGGGATCACGAAGCAGGTCGGGTTTGCGGGCGGGTTATCGTTGATCATCCAGAAGCGTTTGAGCATTTGTTAGGTTCTTCTCCCTTAAGTGTCTTTTCGATATGGAGTATTGATCATTCCACGATGATCGTATATTCTTTCTGCCCGGTCTGCCCGCTGACCATGGTACCGAAGCACGATATAACCACGGTAAATGTGAAGGTTCCTGTTTGTTCAGGCGTACCGCTGATCTTGATGCCGCCTTCCTGGTTTACAAAGACAAGTTCAAGCCCGGCAGGAAGCGCTCCATCCGAAATGGAGACGTCACTCACCGGAGTGACATTATCGCTCACCCGGATCTCCACCTCATACGCCGCGCCGGTTTGACCCTTGGGCAGGGAATCTGGTTCGATCTTGAGCGGAGTTGTGACTGGTTCAAAAATATAAGGGTCAGATGTGGGCGTTGCGGGTGTATCCGGGGCAAGCAGGGAGCAGGCAAAGGATAGGATCGAGATCATCAATCCCAGCATCAACGTGATCGATCGATTCCGTTTCATAGACTTTTATACACCTCTCCTTGTGCATCTTATTTCGTAGGATAGGGAAGAAGAATAAATCTAGTGACGTTTGGTCCTGCGGATCTATCCCATGGAGGGTCGAATGGGTGTGCCGCAAAACCCGCATTCGATGGTGTTGGCATCTGTCCATCTCACGTCACTTTGACGGAGCGCTGCCCCGCAGTTGGGGCAGTTGCTTGGCAGGCGGTTCCATTGTGCGGCTCGTGAATTGAGCGGGATGGGCTGCGGAACTTTATCGCCGAACTCCTTGGTCAGTGCCTCTGCTGCGGACATCATGCCGCGTTTGTTCAACTCGCGGCTTAGTTCGCTGTAGAACGCCGAGGCTTGTTGATCGAGTTTATATTGCAGCAGCAGGGTTAATGCCGCGCGGGCTTGCATCAAAGCGGACTCATTTCGACTTCTGGCGAACGCCAGCGCCGCCTGTGCGTGCAAATTCGCGGCGCGCTTGGGTTGACCGGAAGAGCGGAGCACCTCCGCCAGTTTGGCAAAGATGGGGGCTGCCTGGGCGGGTTTGTTGTTTTCCATGAACGCATTGGCTTCTTCAAGCCTGCGCTGTTCGGAGGGTTGCAGGGCACTTTCTTTGGCGGTGGGGTCAGAGGGATCGTAGGCCATGCTGTTATTTTCTCATGAAATCTATTTTGTTGGGATGGTGACGCTGGAATATTTTATCTGATGTGGACAAATTCCTGCCTGGTTGCGGGAGGGTTTATTTCTCTTTGCGCTTCGGTTTTTCGTGCTGTTTGGATCCATACGGAATGACACTGACACGCCCATCACTTTCGATATAGGCAGTTTTTACTTTGGAAACATCATCCAAGCCCTGCTGGCGCAGCTCCATCATTAGCTCATCTTCCTTGATGAGTTCGAGCCGCATGTTCCTGCGCAACAGCCTGCCATTGCGGATCAGCGGTAGCGGATGCGGCTCGATCAGGCGCCCAAACCAATCGAATTTGAAACTCAGCCAGTCGAAGGCGTAATTCCAAAAGATGATCGTAGCGACCAGTATGACCCCATCGGCAATCGATGTATACTCGCCTGCCATTGCATTTTGAGCGGCATCCGCGATCAGGGTGATCAACAAGAGATCGGTCATGCCCAGGGTGCCGGTCTGGCGCTTTAGAATAATACGCAACAGGATAAACAGTGCAATATACATGACCGAGCCGCGCAGAATGATCTCCAATAATGGAATATCGGGTAGGAAAATGGTTTTCCAATCCATACACTCTTCCTCCTGAATAGTAGCGACAGCGGATGAATAAGCGTATAGGCTGTGATGACACCGCATGCAAAGGTATCAGCCTGATGGAATCACAACGCCAGGTTGCCCTGGCGCTGTAGGTGAAGTATTGAGAGGCTTTGTTACTGCAATACAAAGCAGTATAACCTTTCCCCGTTCTGTTGAATAGGCAACAGGCAGGCGATCCCACGGCTTTCTCAAATTAATGTTAGACAAAATTCTTGAACCGCGAAGAGCGCCAAGAGCGCTAAGAAAACCCTAAAAAACTTTGCGATCTCCTTGGCACATTCCGTCAGGATAGGTGTTGCGAGCTTGGCGGTGAAAATTGAGAATACACCTCTTCGTCTTCGCCGTGTATTCCATCTACTATGAGTTGAATGAGATTGGCAACGTTTCTATTGCTGGAGAGCGGATGGTTCCATTTTGACCGGGCGTGGGCGCCCCGCAGGGAAGTGAGGCTGGACCCAATATCTCCACAGCAGCCAGAATACGAGACCACTGGTCAAACCCATAAATCCGAACATTAAGCCGCTGCTGCCCGCCCAGATCAGGTCGGCAGGAGATGTACTTTGCCATATCGGTGTACCTGCAGGCTGCCCAATGGGAGAAGCAAGCACGGACAGGGTCGCGGGAATGGCGCCGATCAGAAACGCCATAATCATCGTGGTCCACCAACGGATCGCTCGGAAATACCAGCCGATCAGCAGAGCCGGAAGCCCGAGCAGGAATGTATACATCAGCGCAATCAGATACCCCAGAAGCAGCATGACGGATGCCGCCATAATGAGGCCTGCGAGTGCACCCAGGTAGGCAAGATCAAGCCCTGGAACCGTGGTCGGAGATAGCGATACGAGCGCCAGAAAAAGGACAAAAAGAAGACCACCTTCGATAACGGGGACGAATGCCGTGACCAATAAACTGATAATTGCCTTATAGATCGTTTTCACTGCTACTTTGACTCCTTCTACCAATAATGAGGCTGGACTTTGACGCAGTTCCGCGGGAAATTGTTCCAGCATTTCGCCGTTATCCTTCGCTCAATTCCCTCTGCTTTGATGGACAATGCTTGTCTGAAAATGAGCAGTAGACACAACAAATCCCTTCTAGCGGACGTAGAACTGCGCCACAACTGGCGCATTGGTAGAAAATGACTTAGGTATCAGGCGGCATTTGCTCTTGCTTGGCAAACCCACACTGCGGACAGGTGATAGTAACATCCAACTCTATGCCCATCTCACAACTCACCTCTGAAAGCCTCATCTAAAGCACTCGCCATCAACGTCCGCCCAAAGAAAGGGCGCAACTCATCCCTGCCCTTGACCTGCAACCGCCCAAAAGCATGGGCAGGCAACGCATTAACCTTCGCCTGCAACCTATCCAGATAAGCGACAAGGCACCGCTGTTCGTCAATCATTTCAAGATTGCTCCAGCTTTTCGTACTATTGATTTTCCCAAAGCCATGTTTCTGCTTTCAAAATGGCTCGAAGTTCAGGCAGATCATTCTCTAGAAATTGTTTCCACTTTTTGTGTATTTCAACTTCTTTCTCCTCAGCTGTCCTCTCATGATATGTTTTCGGTGAAAGGATTTCACGATCATAAATGGTGTTCCATTTCTTGTTGAGAACGCGGTTAGCAGGCTTAAGGATCGGCTTATGTCGATGAGAGAAATCATGTAGCTTTTGCCGCGTTTCAACAGGACCGGGACCAATCGTCAGGTAAAGCCATAAACGATCTTCAAAGTTATTAAATTGGAACAACATCATTCTTCCTGTATTTGTCCAGCCTTCACCTTGGCGTAAAATATCTGCATCCAAATCTTTTAGCCAAAAACGAATATACGACTTTGAACAATGATCAAGAATCAAGGCAGGCTCATTGGTAATCAGCTTTTCCAAGAGTTCTCGAATTGCTAGCTGCTGATCGGGACGATATTCATAAATTAGATCTATGGCGCGGCGGTGTTTTCGATAAATTCTCTCACAGAGTTCTGCAATTTCAGAATTCACTCATAATATGCCTCCGTAGCATCTGTGTATAGTGATTGAGCGCGACACGAACATCTGAATTGAGAGCAGATGCACGTGTTTTCGATAAGTTCTCAAGGATTTCACATATGGAAGAATAGCTGATAGGAATGTAATTATCATCAGAAGGCGGATCACCTTCTGGTGAAAGGAAGAGACCAACAATCCGCCACATCGAATAATGCTGACTTATGATTTGCCAGTAGCGTTGCAATTGCTGGCTGTGTTCAGTGCTATGGACTTTATTCTCAATAATGACTGCTAACTGGTTGCGATGATCAAGCAAAAGAATGTCAATATTTTGCCATTCTCGCCAAACGACCAATTCATCTAAGTCCCAAGTATCAAGATCAATTAAAGAGATTGGCAATGCCTGCCCGCTTGACATCAGCAATGCTTTTTGTAACAGACGCTTAACAAAAATATCGTCTAATCCATGGCTTTCTGATGGAGTGAGCAGAAATGACAGAAAATCAGAGTGACGAACCTCCACGTGAACAGCCCCTAAAGCCTCAAATAGATTGAATTGTCCAAGCAAGGACTTCTAGTCTTTCCAGCTCTGGATTGTCAACAACAAAAGATTCAAGCAGTTTTTTATCGGATTCATCTGCAGACATACTCATAACTCTCCTTTATATGACATATCCAGCACGGATGGCATCAAAGTAACCCTTTATTGTCGCGACCGGAGTTCGAGACCCCGTGAGGATGCGAACAAACAATTGTTGAAAGATGAGTCCCTCTCACTGCCCAAACTAGGGTTCGAATCCCCATGGAGGCGCAATAATCTGCCAGCAGGCACCCCTTCCCATTTGGGAAGGGGACGGGGGATAGGTCGCCTTTCACAACTCTCCCTTAAACGCCCTATCCAGCACGGACGGCATCAACGCGGACAACCCCTCCCCGCCCTTGACCTGTAACCGCCCTAGAGCATGGGCAGGCAATGCACTGACCTTCGCCCGCAAGTTATCCACCATATATCCATACCTCTGTGCATTCTTGGTCATCAGGACCAAAAATAGCTTCGACTTGTATTCCACGAACATAATCCAAGTTGTCATCAGGATACAAAACTCCTGTGAAGGCATCAACGATTAGCTTTGGAATATTTTCTACGTCTGGACCAACTTTTCTTCTCCGCCGAATACCTACGACACTCTTAATGGTAAACACGAAGAATGAATATTGACTTGCAAATCCTGAGAGTTTGGCAGTGGATCGAACCAACTGCTTATATGCAGCATCTTTTGGCGTTCCCCAAGTCTGAATGCTTGGGAGCGAAAAATGGGCTATCTCTGTCAAACCTTGTGGGTGCTGAAATATCTCCTTCATAGTTCTCCCTAAAACGCCCTATTTAGCACGGACGCCATCAACGCGGACAAACCTCTCCCCAACCCTCCCCTAAAGGGAAGGGAGCAAACCTTTGCCAGCAGGCACCCCTTCCCATTTGGGAAGGGGACGGGGGATAGGTCGCCTTTCACAACTCTCCTCGAAACGCCTTATCCAAAACACTCGCCATCAACGCGGACAACTCCTCCCCGCTCGCGGACTGCAACTCCCGCAACGCATTGACCTTCGCCTGTAACCCATCCAGATAAGCGACAATGCGCCGCTGTTCGTCGAGCGGGGGTGGCGCAAAAGATATTTTCTCCACATCTTTTGGCGAAATGTGTGGAACTCCATTGCTTCGACCAGGGTCAATTGAAGAAATAAAACTCGGAGAATTCAGCCACTGATAAAAGTAGTCGGGCAGAACTTTACCGTTTTTGAAAATTACTCGTCCAACTCGTTGTAATAGTAAACTCGGCAAATCTTGTTTTCTAACTTTTGCTGCCTTCAAGCCAGAAGAAATCAACGGTCTATCAAGAGATATAAGAATATCCCCTTCTCGCAACTCAAAAGCAGGAAAATCGTTTTGTCTTTCAAAAGGTATGCGGACTGTATCATTCCAGCGAATTTCACCATGACCGATATTTACATTTCTAACCAAACGAATACCTGTTGCTGAAAACCATTCGCTTTTGAATGCATACCCGCTTTGAACATCGGCAAATTCTTTTACAGTTGTAGTTCCTTCTGTCTCAAAAACTTTCGACTTAATGCTGTGCAACAAAACATTGGTTTCGGTGATTGCCTCTTCCCGCAGACGCTGTGCCTCATTGACTCGCGCCACCAGCGACTCGATGTGCGCCACAATGCGGCGTTGCTCCGTCAGTGGCGGAAGGGGAATTTCAGTAGCAAATAAGGCTTCTGGGTTTAAGGTTCGCCGCCTATCTCCCATACCTTTTGTGCGACTTCCTAAATCTTCCCAAAAACTTTTTCTACGCATGATCCAGCCAAGAAATTCTCTGTCCAATTGGCTTTCATCGCACAAGAAAGTTGGAAATTGCGGAGAGACGAATAGCCCATCAAACTTTTCAGAACTCAAAGCGAGTGCGCCTTCCCATCCAAAGAGTTGGCTCATAACAATGTGTTCGGCTTTAAGTTGGTAAAAGAATTTGTAACTTGTGTTATTACCTGAAACTGGCTCGCGTAAAAACAATCCACGCCCAAAACTGTAAACGCCCACCATTGGATAATCTGTACCTGCATCCAAAGGCACTTTTGTCAAATCAAGTTTCAACACTTGACGCAATGGAACAGTCTGCCAGCCGTTTGTCATCTATCCACCCTTTGCCAGCAAAGACTTGATTTCATCTATAATCACTGCAATCTGCTTCTCCTTGGCGAGAATACTCTCCGCCAACTCGGCAGGCGGCAGGTGTTCCAAGTCCTCTTTGCGGTTGGGGTTCTTGATATCGAGATTGACACTCACCACATCGCCGCCTCCGTTGGTCTGGATCACGTCTGCGGCGCGCACCTTCCATGCGCGTTCATTCTCAACTCGGTTGTCCCACCAATCCAAGATCGGCTGCAACTCTTCGAATTGCATCGGGCGCGTCTTGGTATAGTTCTTCACGCCTTCGGGGAGAATGTGTTCGTAATACCAAATGGTTTCCGTAGGGGCGGACGGCCGTCCGCCCCTACCTGAACGTTCAAAGAATAGCAAATTGGTTGGGATGGACGTATACGGCGCGAACACTCCGTTAGGCAATCGGATGATCGTATGCAGGTTGAAGTCCCGTAATAGTTCTGCTTTGATCTTCGCCGCAATGCCATCGCCAAATAGAAATCCATTGGGCACCACCACAGCCGCGCGTCCGTGTCGGGGCGCTTTGTGCAAGCGGCGCATGATCAACTGCATAAAGAGCAGCGCCGTCTCAGCGGCTTGACGGTCGGCGGGGAAATTATTCAAGATCTTGCGTTCTTCCTCGCCGCCAAACGGTGGGTTGGTCAGGATCACATCCACGCGCTCGGCTTCCCCGATCTCCAAAATCTTCACCGCCAGCGCGTTCTGATATTCGATGTTCGGGTATTCCAGCCCATGCAGGATCAAATTCATCTGCGTCAGCAGATAGGGCAGGGGCTTTGCCTCCACGCCGTAGATCGACTCCCATTGCAGCACCTTGCGTTCTTCGACGACCTTCACCTGCTTTTGGAGATGCTCGAAGGCTTCGGCTAAAAATCCACCCGTGCCACAAGCGGGATCGAGCACGCTCTCGCCAAGCTGTGGGTTGGTCACTGCGACCATAAATTTGACCACTGCCCGGGGCGTGTAAAACTCGCCGCTGTCACCTGCCGCATCACGCATCTCCTTCAACATACTTTCATACAACGCCCCCAGCGTGTGGATCTCGCCCGTCGAAGTGAAGTTCAACTGATTGAGCTTGTTGACCATCTCGCGCAATAAGTACCCGCTCACCATGCGGTTGATCGTCCCCTCGAACACATGCGAGACCACATCGCGCCGGTCACCGTGACGGCTTCCGCGCAGGTCTTTCAGATATTTGAATAACCCTTTGCCATGCTTGCCATTGGGCAGCAGGGCTTCATCGTTGTTGATGAAGTTGCGCAGGTCATCGCCCGTCAACCCATCGGCAGGGGATGCCCAGTCACGCCAGCGGTATGGCTTCTGAATGGCAGGCTTGAACGGCACGCCTTCCAACTCCGCGTTCACTTCGCGGATGCGCTCATCATCGTCAATGAACTTGAGGAACAACAGCCAGGTCAACTGCGGCAGGCGGTCCGTATCGCCCGAAAGCCCGCGGTCTTTACGCATGATATCCCGCGCCGTCTTGATGATCGAACCTAACTGCTGCGGTGAAGTCTTCCCATTCTCAGGGAGTGTGATGGCTTTCTCTTTTTTCGGTTTCGCTTCGATCTTCTTGGGTCTGGGCATCTACTAGTCCTTGGTGTTTATGTAAAATAACTTCCCAGTTCGAACTGCGCGCTATCCTGTATTCGGTGCGGGACGCTACGCAGTCCCTGCCTCAGTTCGTGGAAGTCGGCTAAAAGCCGACTTAGCCCTGGAAGGGCTTTCATGTACTGAGGCAGGACTTCAGTCCGCCGATTCTCGCGAGAAACACGGAAGTTGGTATTCCATGATTCTATTCTGTTTCATACAACATCGCCTGCAACTGCTCCAACGCGCCGCGCAGTTTCTCGGTGCCGCCGAACTTCTGGCTGATCTCCATCGGGTTGCCGTGTGCCAGCATCGGCGCGAGATAGAGAATATCAGGCATTCTAAATTGTGTCACGCCCGCCTCTACATATTTATCCAGTATTTCATCTAGAATTTGCCTGGCTTCTGGTGTGAACTTCTCGAAGAACCTTCGTTCCTCACGCTTCAATCGGTCAGAGCGTTCCCGCCGAGTATAGATCGGTGATTGAAACGCCACATGGCAGATCAGATCGAACGGGTCTGCTTCGGGTTGGTTCAAGGCATCCCGCAGCGATTCCAGCGAAATGCCCCTGTCTTCCAGCGCCTGTATCACCAGGGCGCGTTCCTGTGCATGGCTCCATTGCTTTTGCAGCGTTGCCGCGGTCGAATACATCTTTTGGATGACGTCCGCTGCATACTGGCTGTAGGTCATCACCCGCAGGCGCGTGCCGTTCGGGTCGAGTTCATAGACCACATTTGCCACGATCTCCACCTGCCCGCCTTCGACGACGATTTTCCTCCCGCGATAGTCGCTCTGCGGTTTTTCACTGACCACCACCGTATCCTCTTCCAATACTTCTTCCGGTTGGGTCACTTCCTGCGATTGTACTTCGCCCGCTTCGTCGATCTCTTCCTGTGTTGCCAGGGCTGGGAAACCATCGAAATCCGGGTCAGAGAAACGTTCCACGGCGGAGCCGGTGTAATCCAGAATATCGAAATACAACTTATTGTAATCAGGGCGCACCCGCGTCCCACGCCCGATGATCTGCTTGAACTCCACGATGGAGTTGACCGTCCGCGCAATGACGATCAGGCGGCAGTTCGGCACATCCACGCCAGTGGTGAGTAACTGTGACGTGGTGACGATGGTGGGTGTCTTGCTCTCCACATCGGTAAAGCGGCTCAGATCACCTTTGCCAATATCGCCGTCTTTGGAGGTAATGCGCACCACATAATCGGGATACTGCTGCACCAGATCGCTATTGAGCTTCGCCAGTTCCACCAGCATATCGCCCGCATGGTCTTGATCCACACAGAAGATGATAGTCTTGGCAAAACGGTCGCCGGTCTTTTTCAGGAAGTTGGTAATGTGTCTGGCAATCGCTCGCGTCCGCCCGCGCAAGACAATATCCCGGTCGAATTCAGGCGTTTTATAGAGCTTGTCGGGTACTTCCTTCCCGTAAACATCCCGCTCGCCGCGCAACGGACGATACCCATCCAGGTCTACATTGGTCACGATGCGATGCACGCGATACGGCGCAAGGAAACCATCTTCAATGCCTTGCTGCAAACTGTAGATATAAACCGGGTTTCCAAAGTAAGCGTAGGTATCACGGTTGCCAAGGTCGCTGTCTTCTTCACGCAAGGGTGTGGCGGTCATGCCCACTTGCACGGCATTGTGGAAATGATCGAGTATCGCCCGCCAGTTGCTTTTATCGCGTGCCGAACCGCGATGGCATTCATCTACAATGATGAGATCGAAAAAGTCCTTTGGATATTCGCGATACAAGCCGGTGTTCCATTGGTCATCGTCCACCGCCTGATAGATCGCAAAATACATATCATGACCCATATCGGCTTCCCGCTGTATCTTGCAGCGCGCATCCCCGAAGACAGCAAAATCTTTGCTGTAAGGGTCATCCACTAAAAAGTTTCTGTCCGCCAGGAATAAGATCTTGGGGCGCCGTCCATTCGAGCCTTTGCTGCTCCAACGTGAATCCCATAACTTCCATGCGATTTGAGAGGCGATGGTGGTCTTGCCTGTTCCTGTTGCCAGTGTCAACAAGACCCGTTTTGAACCCGCAAGGATTTTCTCCAACGCCTTGTTGATGGCGAGTTCCTGATAATAGCGTAGTTGCTTGTTCGTCCGAATGTTGGTGAGAATTCGCTGGCTGGTATCGGCGGGCAGCGGGTTCACTCGTTCCCATAGTTCTTCTGGTGTGGGGAAGTTGCTTACTTCTTTCAGTTCTCCCGTCTCAAAGTCGAATTCCAAAATTTCATGTCCATTCGTGGTGTAGGCAAAACGCAAGCCGAGCATTTTGGCATACTCTTTTGCCTGTGGCAGACCATCCACGGCGCGACTTGAATCGTCCTTGGCTTCCACCACTGCTATCTTGTAATTCGACTGGTAATAAAGAAGATAATCCGCCCTCTTCTGAACCTTGCGTGCCACCTTTCCGCCTGTGGGCACGATCCTGCCGTGCGTAAAGGTCACCTGCTCTCGGATTTGCTCATCCGTCCAGCCAGCAGACCGTAATCTAGGAGTTACATAGACTCTGCAGATATCGGCTTCGTTCATTGTCCCTGCTTTGTAGATGGTTCAAGGATACCCCAAAATCCCCCGTCTGGACAAGTGAAAGCGGACTTCATTTTAAGCACACTGGCAGGGCTGTAACAAAAGCTGGTATATCATTTTGTCTTTTTTACTGGGCTAACGGCAACTGAATACAACTCGAAAGGGATCGCTTTGATTTCCGGCTTGATCGAAGATGCGTGCCCGTAATGTGACAACATAGGTTTTCTGGCTTGATCCGCATTCCCACATGATTGTTTTATAGGTCCCTGCCACCTGTTCATCGGGTGACGCATAAAGCGGATCATCCTCTACATGGATACCAGAAATATCAGGAACAATAGAGACCATATCGTATTGGATCAAGGTAGCGTCTCCATTAGGATCGCTAAAATATACATCCTGGTTGATGACCAATTGTCCATTCGAATAGTTGTTGTGTTCGTCAATATGATCGAAAATTGGTGGGCTGCTGGGCTCATTTTGAGATGAGTTAAAGCTCACGTCGGATATTTTCTCGACTTCAAAAAGCCAGTCCTTGCCGCTTTTTTGAAGATTAACCTGCTTGTAGTATCCCGAGTCAAGGTGAATATTGATGTCTTCATTACCAGCCAAATCATAAATTACATCTTTACCATCAACACGCACAGTCAAGGTGCCATTGGCGTTCGGGTAATTTTGGGATGGGTCAAAATTCAACCCCACCTCGAAGCTTCCAAGGGGTGTTTGCACGCTTCCTGCCCAGGAAACATCAACGTTACCATATAGATCGATAGTGACTGCGACCGGAATACCAGGCGGTTGATATTGTAAATAGGGAGTTGCACCTGCGCCGCAGGCACTTAGGTAAAGGGCTATATTAATGAGAAGAATGCTTTTGAAAAACTTCATTTCCGCCTGTCCCTTCAATGATTGTTAGATGTTCTGGTGATAGTCCAATCCTACCCTAAAATCCTCCGTCTGGACAAGATTGCGAAAGACATCAGAATGTTCACTCGTCCGCAGCCGCCTCTGTCTTCTGATCTGCCTTCAAACTCTCCGCCTTGAGGATCACCTCCGCCACCGTCTCGCGCAGATCCTGAAAGCTGACCGGCTTGGTCAGGTAGGCGGAAGCGCCGGCATCCATGCCAGCCTTGATCTCGGAGGGCAGCGTGCGGGCGGAGACGATCACCACCGGGATGTGCATCAAAGCTGGTTCGCGGCGCATGAAGCGCAGCACCTCGATACCTGAAATATCCGGCATCATCACATCCAGCAGGATCGCATCCGGCAGTTCTGAGCGAATGACCGATATGGCGGTGGAACTGTTGTGCAATTTGATGACCTGGTAGCCGCTGAAACGCATCATTTCCTCGAACACGTCCGCGGCAGACGGTTCATCTTCAACAATAACGATCTTCTTGGGAGCCTCACTCATTCAAAATCCTTCCCGCAAGCCTTGCCAGCCGTACCGGTATGTATCCTATCATGGCTGAAAGCAGTGGAAAGCGGATGCAATGGCTGTGCAATCTTTCGCCGGGTCACTACATACAAGACGGGCTGTCTGGAGGCGGGTTACGTGCTGCGGGGGCTGTGCAAGGCTTCTTCAGACGCTTCAAGCCCCAGTATCAAATTTCCTATAAGCCTTTGCCCAGATTCCTAGTAGGAATTGCCTGGATTCCTACTAGGAAATGACTTCAATTCCTAGTAGCAAACGACTCGATTCCTAGTAGCAAATGACTTCGATCCCTGCCAGGAAAAAAATATTTCCTGCCAGCAACGTCTGACAAAAGAGTAAAGTTTTCCTCACAGGAAATCGGGGAATTAACAGGAACGCAAAACACAAACGCGCGCCGGTCTGTATAATAAAACTATGTCAAACCGGGAGGGGGCATGCATGGGATAACCGTTGACATACCCTTTTTGGTAGGACAAATCTTTTTTCAGGAGGCCTATCATGGCACCTCGTATCAAGGCAGTCAATGCCTACCGCCCGCGCATCGAGCAGGGCAACACCGTTCAGCGCCCCGAGCTGGTCCGCGCTATTTCACGCGCAACCAGTCTTGTGGAAGGCTCTGCAGACATGGCGATCAAGGAAGTGCGCGATCAGATCATCGAGTTCTGCCGCGCCGGTCGCGCTGTCAAAGTGGATGGTCTGGGAACCTTTACCCCTACCATTGACCTGGAGGGTTTCTTCGCCATCGCCTACCGCGCCGACCCCGCCATGAACGCCGGCATTAATGTGCCTGGCACGTTCACCGGCACGATCGCCAACCGTGAGTATATTGGCAAGAACAGCGATGAATTGGTGGCAAAATGGAATGAAGATCATGCCGAGGACCCGGTCACACTGACAGACTGATCGAAAGATCCCGGCAGGGAAACGACCTCCCTATGCTGAATCATAAGACCCTGCGAGACTTATCCTTTGCAGAGGGTAAGCAAGTCTCGCGGGGTCTATTTATTCTATTGTACTCCCATTGGATGAATGGGGAATAAAGTCGTTTTATGTCGTTGCGAGCGATGCCGCAGGCATCGCGAAGCAATCTCCCTTTAACGGGATTTGTTTGTTAAGAAGAATCATCTGTTCAACAGGAGATTGCTTCGCCGAAAAGCGGCTCGCAACGACATTGTATTAGAAATGTCTCTCCAAAAACAGCGCTTCTTCGCTCAATCCATGCCGCTTATAAAAACGGATCGCGCCTTCGTTCTCGAGCATCACCGCCAGGCAGAGTTCCTTGCAATTCAGCTTCCGGATACGCTGCAGCAGCGCTTCCATCAAGGCGCTGCCGATACCGTTTCCCCGGGCACTTTCCTCCACTACCAGCTCATCGATCAACACCGAATTCCCGCCATGGAACAGGTCCGCACGCGAGGAATAACTGAGCAAGCCCTATCACCGTCTCTTTGTGTTGCGCGAGCAGCACGGCGCGCTCTGTGCCCGAGAGATACTCCAGCACATACGCCTCGCTCACCTCACTATCCGCTCCCAACTGGCGGATCAATTTGACGATCACAGCGGCATCCTCTGCCGTCGCGTTGCGGATGGTAATGTTTGTGTTCATAGGTTTGGAACTTTGCTCCTACAAATTTGTCAGTGATAGATTGTAAAACGGAGGTCTGCCCTTGTGCGGGGCAACCTCCGTTCGAATGCAATTCTTGCACGGGTTGTCTATTTATAGTTTCCGCTGCCGGGTTTTCCTTCATTGATCTCGTGCCAGTTATCGAGCGCATCAGGCTTGGATGCATCGATCCTTTCCATGGCGTGGCACTGAGAGATGAAGTACGGGAAGTTATCTGCCTTGTTGTCCGCGATATTATCTGGAACGGAACCATAGTATGGCGTTCCGTAGGTAGAAACCACCGTGGAGATGACATCCTCTGTACCTATATAAAGCACGATCGTGGTCAAAGGGTAATAACTGGCTGCCAGTCCCTTACTGTCATTTCCTACATACTCGCTGGTGGTAAACGTCAGGATCGTTGTGCCTTGTGGAAATGCATACGGCATTTTGTATTTCCCAAGCCCTGTGTGGTAAACAGGGGAAAGCACCACGGCAAATCCACCGGGTGGGATAACCGTATCATTAAGTTTCAAATTATTGCCCAGGTTCACCTTCGGGTTGACCGTGTTCCACGCCACCAATTGATCAGGGGTGCCTTGTCCACCGCCGGTCGTGCCGATCCACCAGCCGCGCACATCTACATCCGTAGCGCCATAATTGTACAGTTCAATATATTCGTTGATGCTGGGCAATGAGTTTGTATACCCACAGGGATATGGCATGACTTCGGTGATCGCAATGGTTTCCCCAGCCACACCAGACGTCGTGGGAGGAATGGATAATGTTGGCTCCAGTGTTGGTCCCTGGGTTGGTTCTTTCGTTGGTTTTTGCGTTGGCTCCTGCGTTGGCGGCTCGGGCGTTGGAGAAGAAACTTGTGGCACATCCGTTGCCGGGCTTAATATCTCACAGGTCAGACCGCCCGCAGATGACTGTTTACCATTTGCTTCTAACACGGCAGTGATACGCACTGTTCCGGGTTCCTGGGGGGCAATATAGGTTACCGTATACCCTGTCGGGGGATTCACCTCTCCCTTTGTGGCAGACCAGGTGATCACACCATCAGAAGGTATGTTTGTGCCGCGTAGTGAAATTGGAAATTCCTCGCCGGTCAATATTCTGCATTGGTCCGGAACGATGATGAAATCTGCTGGTATATCTTTTGGACCGCATGAGGCTATAAAGAGTGTCAGACAGATGATAAGGAGCAAGGATCTTTTCATTTTTCCTCCTGATTAAGGGACGGTGATGATCTGCAATGGGGTTGTGGTGACAGCCGAGCAGGAACTTTTAGAAAGTGACAACGTTACGATACCTTTTCCAGCTTCCCCGGCAAGCCGCACCTGGGTGTTGCAATGAGATGGTGATCCTACGCTGCTGATTGCCGGACCTGTAGATGTCCACGAGCAAAAGATCACATCATCGTCATTCGAAACCACGTTAAGAAATATGGTCTCACCGGATCTAGCTTCAATTGGTTTCCCTTGATATTCGAAGGTGTCATTATTATCAAGCCTAACTTGAATCAAAGCAGTAGGGGACTGGCAGACAGGTCGAAATAGAACAAGCCCTACAACGGCGGAGGCGAAGATCGGGATCGTGATCCATGGGCTCAGACCAACCAGGTAGGTGAACAGGAAATGACTGATCTTTGAAAAGGTTTCTGCCCATTCTGATTTGATTCCGATCCTCGGCAGCGTGATAATGAAGCTTCCAAAAGCGATGCTGACCAACCATAATGCCAGGCGGGGTTCTGAAGAGGCATTGATCAGGTCATTAATACCGCCTGGTCCAAACAACTTCAACGAGATGCCAAACCGGATGATCAGGATCAAACCGATCAGCACGGCTGTGCTTAAAGAGAATTGAACGATGCGTTCAAGCAGCGTATCCACGGGTTCATTGATCGGACCCACATGGGTGATGGTATTCTCTGGCGTCTCTCCGTTCTGAGAGGGGTTGGTCGGTACAGATGTGCTTGCAGGTTTCTGTGGTACGGTTGGCTGGGACGACGGAGTAACAGGTCTTTTGCCGGTAATGCCAAAGATAAGTTCATTAATACTTTCCTCGTAGTGGGTTGGGTCACTGAAGTTAACCCGATCTCGATCTTCGAGAAAAGAGGGAACCCTGGCATTCTTATAGAACACCGGGATCAATTGCAATTTGCCGTTCACAGCCAGGCTCAGTGCCCGATAATATTCTTCCTTCACCCAACCTGATCTCATCGAATCCGGCGAAATGATCAAGGCAACCGCCTTGCTTTCCTCGATCCCTTTTTCCAATGCTTCTGCGAAACGATCTCCCGGGCGGATGTCATCACTATCAAACCAGACATTGATCCCACGTGCTTCCAAAGAGTTCTTTAGTTGGATGACCCACTGTTTATCTTTACTGTTATGACTTAAGAATACATCAAACTTTTTGCCGGCTGCCATGTTTTCCCTATGCCTGTTTCTGTTCATATTAATAACAAATCGATGAATTTTATGGTTTCTTGAGCATACTCCAAACTATTTTCACGACAAGTTCTAAAATACTCGATTGAAGATGACCTTTGTTACCTTTATTCGTGACGCAGTCGTGCCCTTCAAGATACATTATTGATACCTTTCAGTATCCTCCGTGGCTCCAGTTGGTACAAGGTCTCTGACCTGCGCCGCTTTCCGACCGCAGGTCTCACGATCTGCCCTTCAACGATTTACACAACTCCATATTGCATATGATTTTCTTTGTTATCTCTGTGTTCTCTGTGGCTGCAATGATCTCCTCGTAGGGCAAGTGTAGGGCAAGAGTTCGCGCGATTGTTTGATTAGGACCAAAGGGGGTAGGGAAAATCCAGTGGTATTATCAGAAATGTAATCGGGTATTCCCGATACGATTTGGGCGGTCAGGCAGAGGCGGTCTACAATTCAGCAGGCATCAATACACACTATTAGAGGAGAAATCATGGCACTCCGCTCTGCAAGATCCTACATCCTATCTATTTTGCTGTCTGTCTTCCTTCTATCGCTCTTTCCGAGTCGTGTCGGAGCAGAGGACGGCAGCCAGATCCCACCCCTGGAAGAATTTATCGGCAGCATTACGAACGGGAATCAGGACTCCCTGCGCGGCATCTATATCCCCGAGATTTTAGCGGGGCGCATCGTCTCCCAGCCGGAGGATGATCCCGCCTTCGTCTCGGGTGAGGAGAATACACTGACGCAGTTCACATTGGCTGCGAAGGCAGGCTCCACTGGCTTGCTGGCACATAACTATCTGGCGGGCAAATACTTTGCTCGCCTCCAAGAAGGGCAGGTGTTCTATCTGGTCTATGGCGATGGGCACGTACAGGAATTCGTTGTTGCCGATGTTCAGCGCTTTCGGGCGCTTGACCCTGAAAATGTTTGGAGCAGCTTCCTTGATCTGAAACACGGCACGATCCTTAGTTCTGCGAAACTCTTTTCGAAGGTCTACGACCAGCCGGGCAAGGTCATTTTACAGACCTGTATCCGCGCCAATGGAAGGGCTTCCTGGGGCAGGCTCTTTCTCATCGCCGAACCTTCTCAAACTACCCGCGCTCAAGACGATCTTCAAGCTTCCGGGAAAAGATAAATAAGTTAACGAATTCATATCAAACCAGCTTCCGAAAATACCCTTCAGAAGCTGGTTTTTTGTTTGTAGACCGCTTTTTATCTTACTGCTTGCTTCATCTTTCTTGCTCTGCGAAGTGTAACAAACTCACATAATCAATTTTCTTGACAAACTCATCTCCATGAGTACAATTTTAATAAAATTGTTAGGCTACAGATCCGTTCGAGTTTTCATAGTTTCATTGAGGAGAATGCATATGAATGTCCGAAGGATTGATGTACGTCGTTTGTTGTTTACGGGGGTAAGCATGCTCACGTTGTTAACCCAATTGTTCGTTCCAACCTCTTCGATTGTCCTTGCTGCGCCGACCACGGTCACGATCACTGGATCGATGCAGTCTGAGGCGGGTTGTGCCGGCGATTGGGACCCAGGCTGCGCGGCGAGTCATCTGGCATATGATTCGAGCGACGATGTCTGGCAGGCTTCCTTCACGCTTCCGGCAGGAAGCTATGAATATAAGGCAGCCCTGAACGATGGCTGGACCGAGAACTATGGCAAGAACGCCGCTGCGAACGGAGCGAACATTCCGCTCAACCTCGCCACGGATGCGACGGTCAAGTTCTATTATGACGACAAGTCACATTGGGTAACCGATAATGTCAGTTCGGTCATCGCTGTGGCGCCGGGAAGTTTCCAATCAGAGTTGGGCTGCGTCAACGATTGGGATCCCGGCTGTCTGCGCTCCTGGTTGCAAGACACCGATGGAGATGGCGTCTACACCCTCAAGACCACAGCCTTGCCCGCGGGCAATTACGAAGGTAAGGTAGCCATCAATGAAGATTGGGCGGAGAATTACGGACAGGGCGGTGTATTGAACGGGGCAAATATCGCTTTCTCTGTTCCTGCGGCAAATCTCGAGGTCACCTTCAACTACAATTCCACCACGCATGTGTTGGATATCCAGGTGGCTGCGCCTCCACAGGAGCCCACCGTCACTCTGGTCGGTGACCTGCAATCCGAGCTGGGCTGCGGTGGCGATTGGGACCCGGCTTGTTCTGCCACCTTCCTTACCTATGACACCAACGATGACGTCTGGCAGGGAACTTTCAATGTGCCTGCTGGTGCATTTGAATACAAAGTGGCATTGAATAAGACCTGGGATGTAAGCTACGGAAAGAATGCTCAACAGGGCGGCGCCAATATTCCGCTGGCTGCGGATGGCAGCCCGATCAAGTTCTATTTCGATCCCAAGAGTCACTGGGTCACTGATAACAAGAGCTCGGTCATTGCTGTCGCTCCGGGTAACTTCCAATCTGAATTGGGTTGTTCCGGTGATTGGCAGGCTGATTGTCTGCGTTCCTGGCTGCAGGATATTGACGGCGATGGCATCTATACCTTTGAGACCACCGCCTTGCCTGCTGGCAATTACGAAGGCAAAGTTGCCATCAACGAAGGCTGGGATGAGAACTACGGCGCGGGTGGCGCACCCGGCGGCGCGAATACCCCGTTCTTTGTGCCGTTCGATGGCGCCAAGGTCACCTTCAAATACAATGCCACCACACACATGCTCAGCATCCTGGCAGGCTTTACCGCCGATAACAATATCGCCTGGGATGGTCTAAAACATGACTCACGCGATACGCTGTATCGCACACCGGGCGGCGCGGTTCCGGCAGGCTCTACGGTATTGGTCCGCTTCCGCACCTTCCATAACGATGTGACTGGCGTGGGTCTGCGTGTCTATGATCTCAATGCCTCTGGTCAGCGTGTGACCCCCATGACGCTCGTGGCAAGCGATGTCCCGTGCTATCAAGCCGGACTCGAACAATTCACCTGCGATTACTGGGAGACGGCTGTCCATCAGGATACACCCAACAACCTGTGGTACCGCTTCATTGTCACCGATGGAACGGATGTCGATTTCTATGCCGATAACACCACCGCCCTGGATGGCGGCTTGGGCACGGTCACCGAGGATGCAGCCGATAACAGCTATGCCTTGATGTTCTACGATCCTTCGTTCACGGCGCCTGCCTGGGCGAAGAACGCCAGCATCTACCAGATCTTCCCCGACCGTTTCCGCGATGGTCGCTCGGATAACAACGCGAAGACGGGTGACGTGCGCTATGACGACCCGGTGCTCAAGCTCAACTGGGGCACACTGCCAGAAGGCTTCTGCCGCAACTATGCCGATGGCAGCACCAATTGTCCGTGGCGTTTCGACACCACGCCTCCCGATTACAGCCCCACCAAAGAAAGCCCACGCGGGCGTGATTATTTTGGCGGCGACCTGAGAGGTGTCGATCAATATCTCGATTACCTGCAATTGATGGGCGTCAACACGCTCTACTTCAATCCGCTCTTCGATGCGGGTTCGAACCATTCGTACGACACTCAGGATTACTATAAGATCGATCCCTACTTCGGCACACAGAAGGATTGGGAGAATCTGGTCAAGCACGCTACTGATCGTGGCATGAAGATCGTGTTGGATGGTGTCTTCAACCACATGTCATCGGATAGTCCCATCTTTGACCGTTACCATCATTACCCGCAAGTGGGAGCCTGTGAATCCGTTTCTTCCCCGTATCGAAGTTGGTTCAGCTTCCACGATGTTCCCGCCGGGACAGGCACTTGTGTCAGTTCTGCGGGCGTGGAGAACGGCGCCAACTATGATGGCTGGTTCGGTTTTGACTCGATCCCGGTCATCAACAAGTCGCTGCCTGCCGTTCAGGAATACTTCCTGACCGCTCCGAACAGTGTGTCGAAATACTGGCTGCGCAACGGTGCGGGCGGCTGGCGTTTGGATGTGATGGGTGACGCTTCCTTCCCCAATGGCTATTGGGAAAGCTTCCGCACTCAGGTGAAAGATACCAAGTCCGACGCGTTGATCATCAGCGAAACCTGGCAAAAGGATTCGACCCTGCTCCGAATGTTGCGTGGTGATCGCGCCGATACCACCATGAACTACCGTCTGCGCGATGCAGTGGTCGGTCTGCTTGCGCCGCAGAGCTTTGACTCAAAAGGCTTTGGCGATAGCGGACGTATCATCCTGCCCTCTGAATTTGCGGCGCGCATGGAATCGCAGCGCGAAGATTACCCGGATGCTGCGTATTACTCTTTGATGAATCTGCTCGATAGTCACGATACCGAGCGCCTGCTCTGGACGTTGACCCCCGGCGAAGAGACGACCGCCAGCAAGGAACTCAATGCAACTAATCTTGCTGAAGGTAAGAAACGCCAGAAGCTCGCTTCGTTGATCCAGTTCACGGTGCCGGGCGCTCCGACCGTTTTCTACGGCGACGAAGTCGGCATCAATGGCGATGACGATCCGGATGATCGCCGCACCTACCCGTGGCTCGATAAGGGCGGCAAACCCGATGGTTCTCTGCTGCTGCATTACTCTGCTCTGAACCTGCTGCGTAAGTCTCAGCCGGTGCTGGTGAATGGCGACTTCAAGATGCTGGTGGCAGACGATGCCGCACAGGTGATCGCTTATGGACGCAAGACCCAACAGCAGGCTGCCATTGTGATCGTCAATCGCAATAGCAGTTCGCAGAGTGTCACGATCCCGGTTTCGGGGTACCTGCCGAATGGCGTGGTTTTGAAGAAACTGTATGTGGTAGGTAGTGCCACTCCGAACCAGGCAACCGTTACGGATGGAAAGATCACCGTGAATGTCGGCGCCTTGAGCGCCGTGGTTCTGGTCAGTGGCTTCACCGATCTCAAAGCTGCGGCTGTGCCTGCCAATCTGCATGTGACCAATGAAGGCAACGCCACGGTCAGCCTGGCGTGGAATGCCGTCACGGGCGCGAAGTACAACCTCTACCGCAGTTACGTCAGCGGCGGCGGTTGGGAGAAGATCAGTTCGGCTCCGTTGACCGCCACCACCTACACCGATAGCAATCTGCAGAATGCCCGCAAGTATTACTATGTGGTCACTTCACTGGATACTGTCGGGAATGAAAGCCAGCCCTCGAATGAAGTCAGCGCCCTGCCGCGCCTGGCAATTGGTTGGGCGAACGTGCAGTGGCCCCCAACATTGGAGCATACGATTAGCGCGGTCAACCGCACCGATAATGTCTACGGTCAGATCTGGATCGATGGCGCCACGAATCTGCCCTGGTCCCACCCCAAATCTGCTCGCACAACTGGGTTATGGACCGAATGGCAGCGACCCTGCGGGTAACTCCGACTGGATCTGGGTGGATGCCTCCTTCAACAAAGATGATGGGAACAACGATGAATTTGTTGCCAGCCTGCTGCCTGAGACGACCGGCGCCTTTGATTATGCCTATCGTTACTCCACCTCCAATGGATTTGATTGGGTCTATGCGGATCTGGATGGCATTGGCAATGGCTACAGCCCGGCGCAAGCTGGTTCCCTGACCGTCAACGCCAGCAGCGATACGACGGCTCCTTCCGTACCAGCCAATGTGAGCGTGATTTCTGCTTCACCCGCCGGTATTGCCTTGCAATGGGATGCCATCTCTGGCGATGCTTCGCTCTATGGCTACGAGGTCTTCCGCAGCGACAGCGCAGGCGGACCGTACACGATGATCGCGCGTGTTACATCGAATTCCTACACCGATACTTCGGTGATGGAAGCTGCCACATATTTCTATGTGGTGCGCTCGCTGGATACATCCTTCAATCGCTCCGGCTACTCCTTGGAAGTCTCTGCCAAAGCGGAATTACGCACCGTGACGGTCACTTTCAATGTCACAGTACCTGCCTCTACCGATGGTACCGGCTTGTCTGTCCATATCGCCGGAACGATGAGTCGCTTCAACGGTGGCTACCCCGATTGGAGCCCCGGTGAGAACGCTCTGACGCTCACCCGCGTGGATGCCACGCACTGGACCATTACTCTGACAGGGTATGAGACCACACCCATCGAGTATAAGTTTGCTCTCGGCTCGTGGGACTATGTAGAGAAGGGCAGTAGCTGCGATGAACTTGGCAACCGCCAACTGACCCTCACTTATGGAACTAATGGTATGCAAACAGTGAACGATACCGTGCTCAACTGGCGCAACGTCAGTCCATGCGGGAATTAGTAAGTAGTCATTTGCATATACTCCATCGAGGACTTTGATGCCCCGATGGAGCGGTAAAGGAATGAAGAGCGGATGCTGCAAAGCATCCGCTCTTTTGTCCCTCCGGGATTTTATTTTCACTGAAACATAGTTATGTGGTGAAGGTAGGTGAATTAGGCGTGAAAATGATCGGTGTGGGCGTGCGAGGAATGGGAGTGTCGAAGACTGCCGGATTGGAACGACAGAAATACAAAAAGAAAAGCAACGATGAAGGTTATGCATAACACAAGCGCCCAATGTGAACTTTCTACCTTGAGATTCCTTTGTAAAGAATGCCCGCGGACAGCGTGAAAGCGTATGTTATTAATTGGTATTGGGGAAGGAAGGACTTTGTATTTTTCTGTTTCATGGAAAAACCTCTTGAATAGTCTATAGAAGGCATGGCAAGCTGGCTATTAATAGGATTCAGGTTATACTTTCCATCCATGTCATCTACCAAACCATCACCCATTGGCATTTTTGATTCAGGCGTGGGCGGCATTTCAGTCCTGCGCGCCATTCGTGAGCAGATGCCGGAAGAAAATGTCATCTACTTTGGCGATCAGGGACACATTCCCTACGGTCCGCGCCCATTGCAGCAGATACGTGATTTCTCTGAAGCGATCACGAACTTCCTGCTCGATAAGCAGGCAAAGATCATTGTAGTTGCCTGTAATGCGGCTTCTGCGGCGGCGTTGAAATATCTGCGTGAGCGATTCCCTCATATCCAATTTGTTGGTATGGAACCAGCCGTTAAACCAGCGGCGGAACAAACGCAGACGGGCAAAGTAGGCGTCCTTGCCACACCGGCTACCTTTCAAGGTGCGTTGTTCGCTTCGGTTGTGGAACGCTTTGCCAATGGGGTGGAGTTGTTTCAAAGCACCTGCCCTGGGTTGGTGCAGCAGATCGAGCAGTCTAATTTAGATGGTAGTGAAACGCGTCGCATTTTGGAAGAGGCGCTATTGCCGATGTTGGAAAAGAATATTGATACGGTCGTGCTCGGGTGTACTCACTATCCATTTGTGATCCCGCTCATTCAGCAGATCGTGGGAGAGAAGGTGCGGGTGATCGACCCAGCTCCTTCGGTGGCGAAACAGGTGCGGCGTTTGTTGGAGGCGGGTGGAGCCAGGAATACCGAATCAAAACGCGGCGAAGTCACCTTTTATACGTCTGGTGATCCCGCCGCGCTCCGATCCATGCTGCCGGTCTTGTTGGGAGAAGATGAGTCAAATTGAGAAAGTCGAATGGTTAACCGATTCGCAAGTAGTATAACGTGATGCATCGGCACGATTTGTGATCGATGTTAGAGGGAGTGCCTAATTTCGAGTTGACAGAATGTCACCCTGAGCGGTAGCGAAGGGTCTCGGATCTGCCAAAAACGGATAAACTCTTAGCAAAGGTAGAGATTCTTCGTCGCTTTGCTCCTCAGAATGACATGTTACCTTGAGCCTCATCACATCGACTTTAGACACTTCCATGTTAGAAAACATACGAGACTAACCACTGAGACACGGAGATCAAAAAAAGTTTTCTCCCTCTTACAATATACTGGCAAGCATAAAGCCGAAGATGGCGACGATAACGCCGAGATGCAGGAAAAGGTTGCTCGCCGTGATGAAATTCGAATCCATAAAGAAGGGCAAAACGAAATTCACGAGGATGAGCAAAATGCCGAGCGTTGGCAGCAGCCCTTTGCGATGGGCAAAATATTCCGACGCTTTATCGATCAGGGTGGAAAGCCATTTCATAGTTCTTCTTCCTCTTCTTCGAGTTCTGGAGTGTTGGGCGCGACCTGCCAGTTATTGAATTGTGCCACCAGGCGACCAGGGATGCGTCCCTGCATGAGCACGCCGCCGCGTCCATGTTCGATGCGTTCCACCTGACCGGCTTCATGGAACAGAGAGATCAGCGCACCCTGTTGATAGGGAAGCCGCACCAGGATGGGCATGTAGGTCTCATATAATTCTTCCTGGATGAGGCGCAGCAGATCTTTCATTCCGCTTCCATCCAAGGCGGAGATGGTCACCGCTTTCGGGAAGTTTCTGACAACCTCCTGCGCTGCCCCCGGATCGCGCAAGCGGTCCATTTTATTCAGCGCGGTCACCACGGGGATGTGCTGCGCGCCAAGTTCTTCTAATGTATCCTGCACTGCATTGAATTGATTGAGCGCGTTGGGATGGGAGATGTCCACCACATGCAGCAATAGATCGGCTTGGACGATCTCTTCCAGCGTGGCGTGAAAGGCTTCGATCAAGGCGGTTGGCAGCTTTTGAATGAAGCCGACCGTGTCGGTGAGCAAGGCTTGATAACCGCCCGGCAGTTCGACGCGGCGTGTTGTGGGGTCGAGTGTCGCAAAGAGTTGATCGGCTACATAGACTTCCGATTTTGCGAGACGATTCAAAAGCGTGGATTTGCCTGCATTGGTATAGCCCACCAGCGCTACGGTGGGAATGCGGGAACGCTTACGCTGGGAGCGATAGCGCTCACGATGCGCGCTGACCTTCTCCAGTTCCTTCTTGAGGTGTGAGATGCGTTTACGGATGGCGCGTTTGTCTACTTCAAGCTGCGTTTCACCGGGACCGCGCAAACCAACACCTCCCGTTGAACCGGCGCGCCCACCGCCGCCACCAGCCTGTCGTTCCAAGTGCGTCCATTGACCAGTGAGGCGCGGCAGATAATATTCATACTGCGCCAGTTCCACTTGCAGCATACCTTCGCTGGTATGCGCATGCTGCGCGAAGATATCGAGGATCAAGGCGGTGCGGTCGAGCACGCGGACGTTCCTGCCGAGCGCCAGTTGTAGTTCGCGCTGGTGACGCGGGGAAAGCTCATCGTCGAAGATCACCACCTGGGAGGTGGTCTCTTCGACCAGCATTTTCAACTCGTCCAGTTTGCCGGGACCGATGTAGGTTTTGACATGCGGTTTATCGAGTTTCTGGGTCAACTCACCAACCACATCCAAACCGGATGTGTCGGCAAGCAAAGACAACTCGCTCAGTGAATCATCCAGAGCGAGAAAAGCTTTTTGTTGATAGAGTTCCACACCCACGAGGAAGGCTCGCTCGCGTGGACCTGTTGTTGGTTGAGGAATTTTTTTAGCCATATACTTTCAAAACCTGGAATCAACCAGCTAGCTGGTTGATTCCAAAAATCATTTCTCTTTTCCAAGTGCATCGAAGATCATGGTCATCTTTGGGTCAGGCGATTCTGTGCGGCTGGGGATCAGAATATGAAATGTGGAGCCAGGAAAGGTCTTCTCATCATAGCCGGGCGATTCGACCCAAATGGTGCCGCCGTGCGCTTCAATGATGCCTTTCGCGATGGGAAGTCCCAGCCCGGGACCGCCGCCTTTGAACTTGGTCTTGCCGCTGGAGTGCAATTCCACGCGCCCAAGCTGCCCGAATTTCTCAAAGATCGACACCTGATTGTCCGGCGAGATGCCGATGCCGGTATCTGCCACCGTCACTTCGATAAAGCCGGGCATGGTGCGTCCGTCGATGGTGATCACGCCGCCGTCGGGCGTGTATTTTATCGCATTGTTCACAGACATTGCGCAGCGCTTGCTGCATGCGTATCGAATCAACATAGATCCATTGTTTGTTCCCTTCGAAATCTTTGCGGTCGATGGTCAACTTCCGGGTTTGGAGGGTGCGTTCCACTTCCAGACCCAGCGCGTCGATCATGAGATTGACCTGCGTTGGCTGAAAATTCAACTTTAGCAGTTTATTGTCGATCATCGAAACGTCGATCATGTCGTCCACGATGGCGCGCAAGCGGTCGATGCCTGTGGTCATGCCGTTCAAAAGACTGTTCAGGTCTGCGCCTCTGCCAGCCTGGAGCAGGTCTTGCATCATGGAAGAGTAGCCTTCGATGAGCGTGATAGGCGTCTTCAATTCGTGCGCCGCCACGGAGATAAAAGCCGATTTGCTTTTATCCACACGCTCCAGGCGTTTCTGCACTTTCTCCATCTCATTCGAGATATGTGCCACACGCATTTCCATTTCGTAACGCGATACCACTCCCAGCCCGTAGGTATAAATGGGAATGACGGCTGCCAGCAGGTCCAACGCCTGTTGTTTTGGAAGGATATCGCGCGCCACCTGGATGGTCAGCACGATCATGCGGTTCAGCAGAAACGAAACATGATACAGTCCTTCTTCGAGATTGGTCTCCGTGGATGATTTTGCCCAATCGAGCAGGATGGCATCCATCCACGCTGGGTCGCCGCTGGTCACCGACTGTTCGAGCAGGTCAAAGAAGCGGGCAAGCTGTTCTTCAAAGCCTGCGCGCACTTCCATACCGCGCGCCAACTCCAGCCCCACGCGTTCGATCCACACGGGGCGCACTTTGGCAATGATCTTTTGGAGCGGGGTAGCGGTCGTTTTCTTTGGCATTAAGGTGACCTGGGGGTGAGGAAATGGCTCGACCCACCTCCATTTACATGACTGATTTTATCACTTCCCATCCAACTGAAAAAACGTCCCGAAGGGTGTATTTCACGTTGAATTTGTTCATGAAAACCTTTCGGGGTGGTCGATATTATTTTTCACTTTTTTGAACGATCCATGTATACAGCGTGTCTCCAACCACTTGCAGGCTTTCTGCCGAGACCTTGTCGGGCGTGTCGCCGGTGGTATGCCAGTAGGGATAATCAAAATCGATCAAGTCCACGGCGGGGATGCCTGCCTCTAAAAAGGGAGTGTGGTCGTCGAGCATCGAGAACTTATAGTCGGGGATGAACTTATCCTGATAGCCCAACGTTTGCGCGACTCCCCAGATCTCGTCAGTGATGGCGGCGTTCGAGTTGCGCTCCTTGTAGATGTTCAGGTCAGCATCACCGATCATGTCAATGACCACCACTGCCTGCGGTTGGATATCAGGATTGTTTTTCACGAATTCGCGCGAGCCGAGGATCCAATCCCAGGTGTCGATGCGACCGTTATCTTCGGCGTCGAAGAACACCAACCAGACGGGAACGGCATCCTTCGGCAGGCTGCGTGCCAATCCTAACAGGACAGCTACACCGGATGCTCCGTCGTTGGCAGCCGGCACTGGCTGAGTCTGCTTGGCTGGGTCGGGATCATGATCGGCGAAGATGCGCGAGTCGTAGTGGGCGCCGATGATGATCTGCGGTGGTTCATCGCTATTCCTGGCAATGATATTCTTCACTGGATGTCCCATCGCTTCGGACTCCTGGACTTCAACCTGCCAGCCCGTCGCTTCGATCTCGCTGCGCATCCATTCCACCAATTGGGCATGACCCTCCGTCTCAGGCGAACGCGGACCGAAAGCCACTTGCGTTTCTACATCGGCGTAGGTGCGGAAACCGTCGAAGGGAGTTTGTCCGATCTTGGGAGCGGGTGTTCCTGTTGGCAGAATAACTTCCGTTTTGGTCGGCGTGACGGTAATGGGTTCCTCTTCCGGCTGAGAGAGAAACGAATAGCTGTACCATCCTGCCACGAGGAGAAGGAGAAATCCGATAATGCTGAGATAAATCGCGATGGATCTATTTTTCATGTCCCGTAGTATGTCATTGCGAGGCTCGTTAGAGCGAAGCAATCTCCTCTGAATGTGTAAGTAATTTATTCAGATCAATCATTGACCTCTCTCGCATACGCTGCCCCACGTTCACGCTTGGCAACCTTGGATGCCAGGGAAGGTAAAATTCCGAAGTTCGCTTTCATGGGCTGGAAATCTTTGAGGTCGGCGTGTGTGACGTAATGACACAAAGCGCCGAGCATGGTCGTCTGCGGAAGGGTGAGCGGCTCTTCCTTGTGAAACAGCCGTGCAGCGTTGATACCCGCCAGCAGACCAGTGGCGATGTTGCCCATGTAGCCTTCCACGCCGGTGATCTGACCCGCGAAGAACAAATCAGCGCGCGTGATGTGCTGCAGGGTGGGGCGCAGAAGTTTCGGCGAAGCGATGAAGGTGTTGCGGTGCATCTGACCATAGCGCATGAACTCGGCGTGGTCCAGACCGGGGATCATCCGCAACACCCGTTTTTGTTCGGGAAATTTGAGATTGGTTTGGAAGCCAACCAGATTATACAAACTGCCCGCGAGATTATCCTGCCGCAACTGCACCACGGCATACGGACGCCTGCCTGTGCGCGGATCACGCAACCCGACCGGTCGCATAGGACCGTACGCCAGCGAGTCAAGTCCGCGCTCGGCGATGATCTCTACGGGTAAACATCCTTCAAAGAAGTGACCCGCCTTGACGCCGTTCTTGATGGCATCTTCAAAGGCACGCAATTCGATGCGCTCTGCATGGAGTAACGCATCCACAAACGCATAATACTCTTCCTTCGTGAATGGGCAGTTGATGTAGTCACCTTCATCAGTGCTATCTTCGTCCTGCGAAGTCCTCGAAGGGGAAGCGGAAGACGGAGCGGTGTTTGCTCCGTCTGTAGTCGAAGGGCTCTTGTTTACCCCATACCTCGATGCCCGAAACGCCACCTCCATGTTGATCGATTTCGGCATGAATGACCGGCGCAATGGCATCGAAGAAAAAGAGATGCTCTTCACCGCTTAGCTTGGCAATATCCTGTGAAAGCGCGGGTGAGGTCAACGGTCCGCTGGCGATAATGGTGGGCGAGGCTGGAATTTCCCTCACTTCCTCGCGCACGATCTCGATCTTCGGATGGCTTTCGATGCGTTCGGTCACGAACCGCGCAAAGAGTTCGCGGTCAACAGCCAGCGCTCCACCTGCGGGCAGGGATGCCTTCTCGGCACACTCCAACAACATCGAACCAAGAGTCCGCATCTCGTTCTTGAGCACGCCCGAAGCACGGTCCGGGAGGTTTGAGCCGAGTGAGTTCGAACAAACCAGTTCTGCCAGATCCTGGGACTGGTGCGCCCCGGTCTGTTGAACAGGTCGCATTTCATATAAGCGGACGTTCAGTCCGCGCTGGGCGGCTTGCCAGGCGGCTTCACTTCCAGCCAGCCCGCCGCCGATCACGATAAGGTCAGTCATGCGGGGGATTGTACCATTGGGCAGAAGAAGAACTCGGAGATCTGCTTCGTGAAAATCTCTGAGGTCTTTATATACTCTGCTGTATAATTGCGGGCGATGTCGAATCGAATTTCGATCGAAACTTAACTCAAAGAGGCAAGCCAGCTCACCGATGTGACCTGGTCGGCGCTGGTCGAGCGGGAGGCGGGCAAATGGCGTGTACTCTCGAACTACCATCTTGCCAAAAAGGTCCACCCTGAGTTGGTGAAATTCCTCAGCAAACCCGAGGTCGATGCGTGGCTGTGCGGCGCCTTGAGCGGGGGGCAGAGCCGCTCGGCTTCCATACCCAAAAGCAGTAAATTAGAAACAGAACGCTTGTATGCCTTCCCTTTGGAAGGTGTTTCGCGCGTGGTTCTCGCGGGAATTGATCAAATGTCCAACGAGGCGCAGCGCTTGTGGCGTTTGATCGTTTCGGGGATTCCTACCGAGGAGCCGCCGCCCGATCAATATGGATCGTCTTCGGTAGCCGCTTCGCTGCTAGTCTCGGATGTGGATTCGGAGAATCCGTACGATCTGCCGCGGTCACTGGATCGGGCGCTCGCTTCCTTCGTTCGGTTGTTCCCTGTTCAAGGAGCCTGGCTCGCCATCCGGCGCGGGGATTTGCTCGAAGTCCACGCGCAATGGAACGCTCCCTCCTGCACGGACCTGATCCTCTCGATCGATGCGCATACGCTCTTCCGGCGAATGAACCGCAATCTCACTCCAATGGTCGTTCAGCGCGGCGATGCTTTGTGGAACAGCATTCCTCACAAAGGCATGAAGCCCAGCACCAAACTATGGACGAGCGTCCCGCTGGTGATCGGTCAGCGCCTGATCGGAGCCTTGGTGCTTTGGCGCACGTCAGAGTTCAAGGGCGATGAATGGAACCGCTTGATCGATCTTGCCACACAGATAGCGCCAGCCATCGAAACCCTGATCACCTTTGCCGAAATGGCAGGGCATCTCAAACGCCTGGCGGTGTTGAACGAATTCGCTCTTACCATTTCTACCGGGCGCAACCTCGATCAGATCGCGCGCCGCATGTTTGCCTTGCTCTCGCGTGCCTTTTCTACTGAGATGATCCTTCTGTATTTGTTATCTTCCGACAATCGCTTATTGAACGAATATCGCAGCAGCGAAGGGAATACCGTTGTGCCCGGAGCCGTGACGGGCATGACCTCCACCACGCGCAGTGTGGAAGAACACCGCATCGCACCACTCTTGAAGAGCGTACAAAAACTACGTCTGGATGATCTCTCTGATTCAGAGTCCGTGCCATTGTATGAGGGCGCGCAATCTGGCTTGTATGTGCCGTTGCGTTTCCGCGGACAGGAGATCGGTATTCTGTGCATTGAAGCGGCGCGCAAGGATGCGTTCAACCTCTACGATGAAAACCTGATCGTGGTCATCGCCAGTCATTTAGCCAGCCTGGCAGATTACACACGCCTGCGCGAAGAAGCGGAAGGGCGTGCCCGCAACCTGGGTCTGATTCACGAAGTGGTGCAGCAAGTCATTGGGCTGACAGAGCCGCGGGAAGTAGCCGAGATTACCGCTGACCTGTTGGCGCGTTATTTTGCTTATGAATTGGCGGCGGTCTTTCTTGCCGATGAAACTGGAAACCTTACCATCAGCGGTTTCGGCGGTGCCAGCCAGAATGTGGTCAAGCGCGCCATGAAGTCCTTTGAGTATCCCGTCATCAGCGGCATTACCGGTCATGTCTTCAAAACGGGGGAAAGCGTCATGGTCAACGATGTTTTATTGGATGATCGTTATCGCTCCATCAAAGGCTGGCAGGCTGGTTCTGAAATGTGCGTTGCCATCCGCGACGGATTGAAGGTCTTGGGCATTCTGGACGTAGAGAGCAGTTCGCGTAATGCATTTACCAGCAATGACTTTATGGCGCTTGAATCGCTGGCGGGCATTCTTGCCAGCGTCATCACCAGTGCCGACCAGTATCAACGCCTGGAAGTGACGATCAACCAACTGCGGGCGATGCAGGTCGAGTTGAATGAACGGATGGAAGCGCAGCGTTCGGCAGAGAACCGTCTTATTCAAGCCGCAAAATTGGCGGCGGTCGGTGAAATGGCAGCCGGTATTGCTCACGAGCTGAACAATCCACTAACCTCCGTGATGGGCTTTGCAGAATTAGCCATGGAAGAGATGCCGCCTGCAAGTGAGACACGCAAAGATCTTGAAATGGTTGTGCGCGAATCGGTCCGCGCGCGCGATGTGGTGCGGCGTCTGCTCGATTTTGCACGGCAGAGTGAGAGCACGCGGGCGAGCTCTTCTTTGAATGAGGTCGTGCAGGATGTAGTGGCATTGAGTTGTCACCTCATTCATACCAGCGGTGTAACATTGACTCTGGATCTTGAAGAGAGTCTTCCGTGGGTGACCATGGACCCGAACCAGATCAAACAGGTTTTGCTCAATTTGGTACACAATGCATTGCAAGCCATGCCCGATGGTGGCAAAATGGAAATCACAACCCGCTCTATGGCGCGAGATGGCAACAGCGGCGCAGTCGTTTCCGTGCGCGATACCGGGGTGGGCATTACGCAGGTAAATCAAACTCGTATTTTCGAACCATTCTTTACAACGAAAGGCGATCAAGGAGGACAGGGTTGGGACTTTCGGTGACCTATGGTATTGTGACCGACCACGGCGGGCAGATCGATGTGGAAAGCCAGCCGGGTAAAGGTTCGTTGTTCAATGTTTGGCTGCCTCTCTAATACAGAATATTCATTATGGAATCAATTTCAGTCCTTGTTGTAGATGACGAGCAGGGCATTGCGATGCTGTGCGAGCGCATCTTGAGCCGCGCTGGCTACAATGTCACCGCGCTCACCGATCCGCGCGCTGCTATTCTGCACCTACAGCAGAAACGTGTTGATATGCTGCTGGTCGATATCCGTATGCCAGAAGTGGATGGCTTCGATGTTATCGCACGCGCGCAAATGGTGCAGCCCGATGTGGCTGTGCTGGTGATGACCGGCTTCGGCACGGTCGAGACCGCCATCCGTGCTTTGCGGCAGGGAGTGGATGGTTTGATCCTCAAGCCATTCGAGAAGAGCGATGAACTCCTTCAAGCCGTCAAACAGGCGATCACCGATAACCAGCGCAAACGCGATACGGCACGTGTACAGGCATTACGCCCGCTGTTCAATGTGACAGAAACTCTGTTTTCTGAAACAGACCGCACAAAATTGCTCGACCTGATCGTGACGGCTATCCGCGAACACCTCAATTGTTCGAATGTCGCCTACTATCAAGTGGAGAATGGAAAGGTCTCCATGATTGCGCAGCGCGGTAACGTGCTTCAAGTGGATGGCGAAAACTTTGCCACACAACTCGTAAGCCAGGTGGATGCAGACGGGAATCCGATCGTGATCAACGCCACAGGTCCCGGGGAGAAGGATGCGCAATCGCTTCTTTCCACGCTCGGGCTTGGGTCAGCGATCCTGATTCCGGTCGCGCGTTCCAATCTCCACAGTGTGCTCTTTGCGGCGCGCGATGCCACAACCGCAGAACGTCCCTTCCGCGGTGCCGATCTAGAGATGTTCTTCGTGTTGGCGCGTCAGGCAGTAGTGGCAATGGAAAATGCCCGTCTGTATGCCGACTTGCGTGACTATGTTCGCCGTGTGGAAGATTCACAGGAAGCATTATTACGTGCGGAAAAGATGGCAGCAGCTGGGCGGCTTACTGCATCCATTGCGCACGAAGTGAACAACCCCTTGCAATCGGTGCAGAACTGCCTGCATCTTGCCGGGCGTGAAGATCTTGCCAAAGAGAAGCGTCAGGAATATTTTGAGTTGGCGCGTAACGAACTTGACCGCCTGATGAAGACCATGCAGCGCATGCTCGATTTCTATCGTCCTGGCGCGGTAAAAGTAGGGCAGGTGGATATTCTCGATCTGTTGCAGCATGTGTTGAGTCTTACTTCGCAACAGCTGGGTCAACGACATATTCAGGTCATTACCGAGTTGCCAGAGAAGCTGCCTCAGATCTATGCGGTGAGCAGTCAGATCCAGCAGATCTTCTTTAACCTGATCCTGAACGCGCTGGATGCCATGCCTGGCGGCGGCGAGATAAAGATCAGTGCCCGCGCTGTGGACAATGGCATCGAAATGATCTTTCAGGATAACGGTCCTGGTATTCCGGAGGACAAACGGACCAACATTTTTGAGCCATTTTATAGTACAAAGGAAGGCGGCACTGGTCTGGGGCTGACTGTGAGTTACAATATCGTCACTTCACATGGTGGCACGCTCGACCTGATCGATGGGGAAGAGCCCGGTGCATGCTTTCGATTATTCTTACCGATGGGAGATAAACAATGAAGTCACAGATCCTTGTTGTCGATGATGAGCCTGTTGCGCGCCAATCTCTGACGGATATTCTGCGGTTGGAGGGGTATTCAGTTAACTCTGTGCCCAATGGACAGGCAGCCGTGGAATATGTACGTACGCATCCTGTAGAATTGATGATCGTCGACTTACGCATGCCGGGTATGGACGGGCTGGAAGTGGTGCAGGTGGTCAACCAGATCTCACCTGAAACGGAAGTCATTCTGCTGACTGCCTTTGGTTCCACCGAGTCTGCCATCCAGGCGTTGCGTTTGCGCATCCACGATTATCTGCTCAAACCGGCTCCGCCTGCGAATGTGATCAATAGTGTCAAGAAGGGCTTAGCACGGCGTGATGCGCGTTTGAAGGCACGCGGTGGTAGTGCGACAGCCGATATTGATGAAGGCGCGCCAGAGTTCTCCCTAAAAGACGGTACACACATTGATCTTTCTCGTCGTCAGATCCGCAAGAAGGATCAGATGATCCACCTCACTCCCGCGGAGGGGCGTCTTTTGCGCGTGCTGATCGAAAACCCCGGACGCGTCTATTCCCACCGGGAACTGGTTCTGCTCGTGCAAGGGTACGACACCTCCCAGCGCGAGGCGCCTGAGATCTTACGTCCGCTTGTCAGCCGCCTTCGCCACAAATTGGAAACATTCCCAGCTCTCTCTGAAAGTATCGTCAGTGTTCGTGGAACAGGGTATTTATACGATTTGGAACAAAGTAGTCAATAACCTTGATTGTGCAACTATGGAAAATCAAAACCCCACCGAGCAGTGGGGTTTTTAGTGTTTGTAAAAGTCAGATGGGAAATCTGGGGGCTGCAGCCAACTCAACCATCCATGAGGATGCGATGATTGTGCGATTGGTTTCTCATACCAAACCAGTAACAAACTTAATCCCAATCCTGCCATACCGATCCATTGAAATATGGTTAATCGTTCACCAAGTAGAAGGTGACTGAATAGAACTGCCACTAACAATTCTCCCAGACCCAGCAAAGCGGTTTGCATGCCGCCAATGTTTTTTACTCCCAGGAATAGCGTCAGTCGTGAGAAGAAAGTTACGGCGGTTAATCCAAGCACGGGCAGCCAGGGAGCGCTATCACCTAATGGAAGGCTGCGGTCAAAGATCAGATAGACGGGTACAACGATGGCGCTCATCGAAAGTAACGTGTACATGGTCACAGTCGGTGCGGGAATATCAAAGAGCACGCGTTGGTTGATGGGAATGTGGAAGGCGTACAGTGCAGCAGAGATCAACATAAACCCCACACCAACCAGGTCAATGGAGCCGGGTTCTGCCCAAGTGAGTAGGACGGCAGAAAAAATGGCGATGATGATGCGGATCGTTGTCAATCGTGAGGTAGATTGATGGTCGAACCTCAGCCACAGAGCAACAAAGAACGGGTACAACGCGTACAGCATTTGTGCCACACTGGCGTTTAGTTTACTTAATCCCACGTAATAAAATATCGAGCCAATTCCATTAATAGACCCTGCAATGGCACAGCCCAATAATCCAGCGGGATAAATGTATAGGAATTGACGTTTGAAGATCAACATGATGAGCAGCAATAGCAGCGCTGCCATCCCTGTGCGAAGCGCCACCACAGCAAACGGTGAGAATTTATCCGCTCCTCCCATCGCAGCTTTTCCGAATACAGGTGCGAGTCCCATAAAAAACGCGGAGATCAATGCTGCATTGATTCCGGTTTTTCGAAATTTTTTTAGGCGAATACGTGTTAGCGTGTTATCTGTCATTCTCGTTCTTACAATGATGCGACGGGCAACGGAAAGTTGCCCGTCGAGAGAAGTTGAGGCAACAGCCCCCGGAAGAAGATTCTACCTGATTTTGCTAGCGAATGAGCGAACGTACTTCCTCCAGGAATTCATCGTTTAGGAAATCGCCTTTCATCATCAATGACTGGATCTGCCCTTGCAAGCGACCCTTTTCATCAACGGTGAGTTCCTTTGCTGTAGCAACGATCACCGGGATATTGGCAGTCGAAGGATTACTGCGCAGTGCATCCAGTACAGCAAAGCCATCCACTTCTGGCATCATCAGGTCGAGGATGACAAGATCAGGGTGTTCCTTATTCACCAGTTCGATGGCTTCGCGTCCATTGGTGGCTTCGAAGATCTCAAAGTCGCCTTGTGATTGGAGAATGCGTCGAATGAGGCGGCGCGCCTCGGCGGTGTCATCCACCACGGCAACACGCGAGAAGCGATTGGGTGTCACGTTGTTAAGCGCGGAGAGCAGTCCCTCTTGTGGAGTGGGCGCCTGAAACTCTTTTGGACGCAGGTCAACATCACGTGTCCAACCTTCGCCGAACAGGAATTGTTCAGCAGGAAGTGTATGCCCCGTGCAGTTTACCACGACGGTATCTGTCAACTTGATAATTCCTGCTCGCACAAGCTTAAACAACCCAGCAAACGCCACCCCTGAAGCAGGCTCGGCTGAGATCCCTTCCATCTTTGCCAACACGTGCATCGCACGGAAAGCATCCTCATCGCTGACGCTTTCGAACACGCCATTCGTTTCATTGACTTGTTTGCGGAGCATTACATAGGTTCTGCCGGGGTCGCCAGTGGCGAGAGTCTCGAATTCGGGTCTTGGGAGAAAGAACAGGCTCTGCTTTTTCCAAACCCTTCTTCCAACTCAAAACCATGGGAGCACAGCCATCTGCTTGAATGGGCGCTATCGCTGGGATGCGGTCGATCAATCCAAGCTTTTGCATTTCTTTGAAGCCTTTGTAAACACCCAGCGGTCCCATTCCGCCACTGATCGCCTGGATATACCAATCGGGAGTGCGCCACTTCGGTTTTTCTTTTGTTGAGTCTGGCATCGGTCCCTGTGCCATGGTAAGTTGTTCCGCGATCTCGAAGGCAAGCGTCTTCATCGCTTCGACCGCCGTGACCGTACGTGCACCCATGTCCTGATACAAGCCGCGTTGACGGGCGAATTCCGCCGCGACCTGTTTTGCCTGATCGTAGGACCCCGTGATCTTCACTACCTGACTCCCATACAGGGCGATCTCACGCATCTTGACTCCGGGAACGAGGCTGGTGACAAAAGCCCAGAGCTTAATTCCCGCTCGAGCCGCATACGCGGATAAGGCGATGGCTACATTGCCTGTGGATGCGGCGACCATCTCAGTGACGCCGCCTTCCTTAAGCGCAGCGATAGTAACTGCTGCCTGACGATCCTTGAAAGAGGAGGTAGGACCTTGCCTTTCATCTTTGATGTATAAATTTGGCAAACCAAGCATCATGCCCAGATTGGCAGCCTGAATAAGCGGTGTTCCACCTTCACCCAACCGGAGAGTAGGGTTGGGGTTGTTGATCGGTAAGAGCTCCTTATATCGCCATAGGTCGAAGGGTCGTTCCTTGATCTCTGCTGGAAAGGTCTTTGCCACTTCATCCAAATCATACTCGGCTTCACGCCACTGACTGTTGCATTGTGGGCAATGCATGGAGCTTGGATTAAATGGGGCGGCATGACCGCAATCCAAGCATCGAATAACAAATGACATATCGAATGTATCCTCAGTACTTAATCGTTTTCGCTGCCAGATCAGGGGTTGATCCGGTTCAGTGCAGTTTCAATATTTGCGATCAGATCGGCTTCCTTGAGTGAGCCTTTGGTGATCAAGCGTTGTCCAAAATCATTAAGCTGTTGATGTTGCTCATTTGTCAATCCGCCTCCGCTAACCACCAGAACAGGGATATCACGGAATAGTGGATTTTCACGCATCTTCTCCAAAATGGTAAAGCCGTCCATTTCAGGCATGAAGATGTCGAGAATGATCGCATCCGGCGTTTTTTGATTAATTAATTCCCAACCCTTCCTTCCACCTTCGGCAAGGATCGGTTTGTAGTGACCATGCTCATTAAGCAGCTTTTCGATCAGACGCAGGTCATTAGGATCATCGTCGATCACAAGGACTTCCTTGATATCACCGTTTTTGTTCAGACGGTCAAGCGCATGGACCAGGTCTTCCTCCAGGATGGGTTTCACAAGGTAATCGGAGGCTCCCAGGCTAAAGCCCTTATCTGACTGCTCCATAATAGAGCAGATCACCACAGGATACTCTCTGGTTTCAGGATCAGATTTGAGCGTGGTAAGGACCGTCCAGCCATCGACATTGGGCATCATGATATCAAGGGTCACAGCAAAAGGCTTGATTTCCAATATCCGCTCTTTGGCTTTGGATGGATCGGTCAGCGGCACAACGAAGTATCCTTGTGGGTTCAGGTAGCGTTCATATAGGCTGATCACTTGGGGATCGTCATCAATGGCAAGGACCACTTTTTTGCCTTCCGGGATCTCCTCAGTAGGTTGGTGGAAGAGCGGTAGAGTGAACCAGAATGTGGAACCTTTGCCTTCTTCGCTGTGAACACTGATACGTCCACCATGCAATTGGATCAGGTTGGCACAAATAGATAGACCTAAACCTGAGCCGCCGCTCTTGCGGGTTGCAGAACCGTCCACTTGTGAAAAAGCCTTGAAGAGCTTTTCCTGCCCTTCTTGTGAGATGCCCGGACCGGTATCGATCACACTGATGAGAGCTTCTGGCTTTCCGTTTGGACCTTTTTGAACTGTTGTTTCCACGGTGATCGTGCCTTCATCCGTGAACTTGGAAGCATTGGATAACAGGTTGATCAATACCTGACGGACACGCATGGTATCGCCACGTACGGTCGGCATATCTGCCGGAACTTTTGGAATGAGTTGGATCGGTTTTTCCTTGACCAAACCTTTTGCTGTTAACATTACGCTGGTGACCATTTCTGAGAGATGAACCTCTTCGAAGTTGAGTTCCATCTTTCCAGCTTCGATACGAGCAAGGTCGAGAATATCATTGATCAAGCCCAACAGGTGCTGACCGGAATTGTAGATGGCAGTTAGGTCCTGTGATTGCATCTCTGTGATCGGACCATCGATGCCTTTGATGATGACGCGCGAAAAACCAATGATCGAATTAAGAGGCGTGCGCAATTCATGGCTCATGTTGGCAAGGAACTGGCTCTTCAACTGATCGACCTCACGCAGATCCTTGATCAATTGCTGTGAAAGTTCATACGACCGGGCATTATCAATGGCGACAGCTACCTGATCTGCCAGGGATTGCAATACGGAGACATCATCCTGAGTGAACGCGTTCTCCTGCGTGGATTGAATGTCGATGACACCAATGATGCGTTTTCCAACACGCAGCGGGATGGCGACTTCAGCATGCGTATCCAAAAGCAGCGGATTGGGCTGGTAAAGTGGATCTTTCTCTGTGTCGTTGACGAGCAATGACTTCTCCACTTTCTGACACTCGCCCTACAATAGTAGGTGAGCCCACGACAAAGGAGTGCTTTTGAGCTTTCATCTTTTCGCCGGCTTCGCCTTTTGCCTCCTGGAGGCGGGCCGAGAAACCATTCTCTTCGATGATATAGATGGCAGCAAAGTAAAACCCAAATCGTTCACCGATCAGGCTAACGGTCCGGGTAAAGATCGTGTTGAGGTCCAGGGTAGATGTTACAAGACGACCAATTTCTGACGAGGCTGCCAGATAGGTATTACGTCGTTGTAATGCCTGTTCCGATTGTTTACGCTCGGTAATATCCTGATGGATTGCCAGGAACCCGATCGCTTTTCCTGTTTCATCGAGAATAGGGGTATTTGTTCCAGCTACAGGAATGATACGCCCATCTTTTCGTTTATTGATCAATTCGCCCGATACTACACTTCCAGCAAGAAGCGTCCCCCAAAACTGCTTGTATTGTTCATCGGGGATCAGTCCAGATTTGAGGATCCGAGGAGTTTTGCCAACAGCTTCCTCTGGTTTGTAACCATAGACTGTTTCAAATGCCGGGTTGGCATATTCTATGGTGCCATCCAGGTCAGTAATGAACACCGCATTGTCGGAGCGATCAATGCCGAGCTTGAACTTTTGGATTTCGCGTTCTACGAGGAAACGCTCGATCGCGGATGCCACTTGCGGCGCAAGAACAGATAAAATTTCTTTGTGTCTTTCCGTGATGCGGATCGTTGTATCGTAGGTCTGGATGGCGATCACACCGTTGACCGTCTGTTTTGAGCGGAGCGGTACGCCCAACCAATCTACGCTGACGACACCCTCGTTGACAATCTCACCGGATGCTTCCAGGTCTGAGAAAATCTCTGGTGATGTTTGTAGCGGTTTACCGGTTCGAATGACATAACTCGTTAACCCTTTCCCTAATTTTCGTGGAGACCATTCTTCGTCTATTTTATCCACATGGTAAGGGAAGGTGATCATGCGGTTGCTGGCATCGTATAGCGCAATATAAAAATTTTCGGCAGGCAACAGGACCGCCATTAAATCATGTACTTTTTTATAAAGGTCATCAATGGTCTTCGATGTAAGGGCGCTTTCAGATATTTGGGTGATCGCTGCCTGAGTTAGTTCGTTTATTTTACGTTCAGTGATATCTTGCGATGAACCAGCCACTTTGACAGGTCGATTCTCGGCATCGCATTCCACCTTATAGATGGAGCTAACCCAAATGACTCTTCCGTCAACGGTTCTGTATCGAACTTCGGATGTGTGATCTGCTCGATAAACGCCATTGATCGCATCTTCCACGGCTTTTCTGGCAATGTGAATATCATCTGCAACAACGAATTTGGTGAGCGTTTGTTCCAGTGGGAATTGATATCCACCTTCTTTATCGGCAGAGGTGTTTAACAGGGATAGTAACTCTTCTGTAAATGTGATTAGATCGTTTTGTAGATCGATCTCAAAGTAGCCGATGCGGGCAATTCTCAGCGCTTCAGAAAGTTGTCCCTGGCTGTCCTTGACGTTTTGAAACAGACTGGCATTTTGAATGGCAATAGCAGCCTGAGGTGTAAACGCTTTAACCAGATCTGCAATTTCCTGATTGTATGCATTCGGTATATTGTCATCCAGGATCAGGATACCTATAACATCAGTGCCTACCAAAAGGGGAGCGCCTAGCCATGAGTGAATGGATTGTGTTTCAGGGAACACTTCCCAACGTGGATCATTGTAGGTATCTTCTATGATGACAATATCCCGCGTTTGCACGATCTCAGAGATGAGTGCATCATCTTCTACTTTTCGAAGGAAATAACTGCCCGGTGCATCGAGAGATTGTGTGCGCTCTGCATCTTTACTAATACCGCCGACTTGTTGACGACGTCCATCTTTGTGGATCAGTTGGATGGATGCGGTGCGGAATGAGACAAGGCTGGGCAGTTGTTCCAGTAACCTGCGAACAACATCGAATAGATCCAAAGAAGAACTGGCGATGCGGGCTAATTCTGAAAGAGTATCTGCTACGCGCCGGCGATACTGCTCCTGTTGATAGAGGCGGGCATTTTCGATGGCGATGGCGGCTTGTTGCGCCAGGCTACCCAGGAAATCTAATTCAGTCGAAGTGAAATCCTTGCCTTTGCCGGTGCGCCAGACTGCCATAAGACCTGTAACACGGTCCATGGAAAGGATCGGTACACCCATAATGTGCTCAAAGCTGCGAGCAGTCGTACCTGCAACTTGCACAGAGCTTTCGTTTCGCGATGCATCATTGACAATCCGCCCTGTTTTACTGATCACAACGTCTCCGAGGATGCCACGCCCGGTTTGAACGGGATCATTTTTGATCTCTTCACCGTCAAGCCCGATCGCTGAAATGGCGGTCCAAAATCTGGATTGGGCGTCTGGCAGGTACACGGCACTGGTTTCTGCTTGAAGCAAATTCTTAGCATACGCGGCGATCTTTTCCAGAACATTTTCCACTTCAAGGGTGGCTGAGATCTCGCGACCCACTTCTGCCAGGGCGGTCATTTCTTGAGCGCGGCGTTGAAGTCTCCTGAAATAATTGCGCATTCTCAAGGGCGAGCGAAAGTTGATCGGCTACCTGTTTAACGAGCAATTGTTCATCAGGCGTCCAGCGGCGCTCTTCGGCTTCATCAATGACTTGCAGGGTTGCCCAGGTGGTTTGTCCCATTTGGAAGGCAAGCGACATCGGCTCCGCTTTGGAGAGACGCGTAACCATTTCCACGGGTCGGGTGGCTGGTGAAACAGACTTGACCTCCACCGGCTTGGAAGGCTTTTCCTCCGCCGAACGCTTGCTTACCGCCTTCGAACTCAGAGGGAGCTTCTTCGGGTGTGATGTCCTGGAATAATTGCTTAAGCCGTTTGTTGATTGGCTTCTTCTTTGGCATATTCTATTAACTCCTGGGCAAGGACACGATATTGCTGTGAGCCACGGCTGTTCGGTTTGTAATGGGTAATGGGTAAACCTGCAATGGGACTCTCACGAAGTTTAGTGTCCACTTCGATGACTGTGGTAAAAACGCCATGACCAAAGGTGGCTTGTAGTTGTTCGAAAATGTTTCTGTGAGTTCGGTTTCGGCGATCCAATAGAGTGACCAGAATTCGATAAGCAAGGTTGGGATTCCCTTCCTGGCGAATGCGCCGGATGGAGCCCATCATGTTTCTCAAGGCATATGCAGAAAAATATTCCGCCTGGGTAGGGATGATCAATAAGTCGGCGGCAGATAAAGCATTTAACGTGATCGCTCCCAGCGCTGGCGGACAATCGAGCAGGATGTAATCATAAGGAAGTGGACCTGCTGCCAGGGCATTGTGGAGCGTCTGGAGATAATGGCTGCGCATGGGCAGGTATTGCTCTGCCGTCTCAATGCGCGAGTTGGATGGCACCAAATCAAGATTTTTGATATCTGTCTTGTGAATGGCGGTTCGCAACGCTGCATTTTCCACCAGCACATTGGCAGATGTAACCTCTGCTTCGCCGGTTTCGAGCCCCAACGCGAGACTTCAGGTTCGCCTGCGGATCGAGATCGATCAGCAGCACACGATGATTTAATTCGGCGAGTGCTGCTCCCAGGGAGAGCGTAGATGTCGTTTTGGCAACGCCGCCTTTTTCATTTGATACAGCGATGATGTATGTCATATTTCCTCTTGCTTCCATAACTACTCACGACCTTTGACGACCTGAGGGATGATCTCTACACGGCTGGCGCCAAGCGCATTGCGCAATTCCTCTACGGCGGTCTTTATCATCTGGTCTGGGTCATTGACACTTCGAATCTTGCTTGTAATATCAGAAACCATTCTTTCACGTTCTGCACGGCGGGACGTTTCATCGAACAGACGGGCATTTTCAGCCGAAAGCGCAACACGTTCTGCAACCGCTTTGATAAGATCGATCTGATCCTGAGTTAATGCTTCGATGGATGGAGTCTGTACTGCCAAAGTGCCGATTGTCTCACCACGCAGCTCGATCGGTACCAAGACCTGGCTTGTTTCCGCCTGCTTTTGTTTGCCTTTACCTGGAGTTGCTGCCGTTAACTTCATTGGATCATGGATGGGCTTGGCTCCAGCAACGCTGTAGTGATAACCGACCAGATTTTGCTCCATTGCCAGACGCCCAAAGCCTTCGCGTGTGATCTGACGGCTGATGGCTTCTGCCTCCCCTAATGCTCTTCTGGTCTCTTCGAACAAGCGGGCATTTTCAATGGCAAAACTCACCTGATCTGCCAGGAGGCTTAACATTTGTACATCTTCCTCTGTGAAGGCACCAACTTTGATACTTTGTACATCCAATGCCCCTACGATGATATTCTTGCTGATCAAGGGTAATGCCATTTCAGAATGGGTATCCGGCAGTTCCGGATTGGTGAAGAACACGGCATCTGTTCCTACATCCATGGCGATGCGCGGTTTTCCGGTAGAGGTGGCATAACCTACAATGCCTTCTTCACCAACGCGCAGGCGGTGTTTGCGCTCCAACATTTTTTGACCGCCTTCGCTGTTTGCGGCGCTCAAGATGGCAAACTGTCCTACTTCATCGAGCAGGAAGATGCCTACATGATAAAACCCAAATTTCTCACTGATCACTCTGGTGACGATGGGTAGGAGAGCTTGCAGATCGCGTACAGATGTGATCGTTTGAGTCACCTGCGTCAATGCTTCGAACTGTGCGGCGCGGGTTTGGATTCTTCTGTTTGCCGATTCCAACTCCAAAGTACGTCCTTCAAGATCTTTTGTGCGTTCGGCAACGCGTTGTTCGAGGTCGCCGATCAACCTTTTGATCTCGCCTGCCATGTTATTGAAAGCTTCAGCCAGATCACCGATTTCATCTCCTGATGTGATTTCAATGGTTTGATCCAATTGTCCGGCAGCAAATGCCGATGCGCCTTTTGTCAGTTTGCCTATTTGTTCTGTGAGGGCATTCCCGGCCACGGCGCCGAAGAAAGCACCCAGACCGATCGCTACCAAGACAACAAGTACGACTTGATCGAGGATCAAATCTCGTAATTCGGGCGTCAACTGTGTCTTCGTGTTGTTATAGATACCGCTTGCTGTCAACCCTGCAACAACAGCTGAAAGGACGGTGAATCCCAGAACTAATTTAGCACGAACACTTAAGTGACTTAGCCAATGTCTCATAGAGAATCTCTTTTCATTATCCATGGTTAATTCTCCTGAGAAGGTTGGAATTGGATCACAACTTCAGAACCGGGCAGGGCGCGTCCCAGTTCTTCCACGGCGGTTTGTAGAACGTTGCGCATGTTGATGGATGCGCCGATTTTGGCGGTCATTTCACCGATCTTTTGTTCCTTTGCGGCGCGGCGCTGGGATTCTTGCAATAGGCGGGCATTTTCAAGTGCAAGAGCAAGACGATCAGATATGGCTTGAGCCAGATTGATCTCATCTTGATTCCATCTTGCCTTTTTCTTTGGCGCTTTGATGTTCAGCACACCAAGAGTTTGTCCACGTAGTTTGACAGGAATAGCCATGATTGGCTGCGACTTGTCTTTCTTGCTTTCTATAACGACTACTTCACCCTGTTGTAAGGCTTTCCTGATCTCATCTGTCTCGACGGGCGTTTCTAATGGTTTGCCTGTGATCGTTCCTTGCTGGTAGCCAATGTGGGAAGATTGGCGAATGAACTCAGTCCATTCCTGAGATTGGTATTGGCGATATAGTTTTTGAATTTCGTTCAACGCTTCCTGTGTTTGCCCGAACAGGCGGGCATTTTCAATGGCAATGGCAACCTGATCTGCAAGGATACTCAGGGTATTTGCATCTGCTTCTGTAAATGCGCCTGGCTTGGTACTTTGTACATCCATAACACCGATGGTGGCACCGCGTACATTCAAGGGAAGCGCCATTTCAGAACGGGTCTCAGGGAGGTCGGGGTTGTTGAAGAAAACGGCATCCGCTCCAACGTCCAGGGCGATGCGGGGTCTTCCGGTTTGAGCGACATTACCGACGATACCGGTCTGCCCTACTTCGAGTTGATGTCCACGTTCCAACATCCGTTTTCCACCTTCGCTATTCGAAGCCTGTAAAACGGCATATTGACGAGTTTCATCCAGAAAGAAGATACCCACGTGATAGAAATTGAAGCTTTCACTCACCAGACGTGAAACAAGAGGCAGAAGGATATTTAATTGTTGTTCTGATGAAATTGTTTTGGAGATTTCACCGATGGATTGTAAATCCTGTGCGCGCTGTTCACTTACTAGGCGCGCCATTTCAAGATCCGCAGAACGTTCTGCTACCCGTTTTTCTAGATCGTTAAGAGTATCTTGAAGTTGACCGGTCATTCTGTTGAATGTGCTAGACAGGGTACCAATTTCGTCTTGTGTGGTGATATTTGATCGCATAGACAGGTCACCCTGAGCGATCTTGTCTGCAACGCCCGTAAGCATAGTGATCGGTCGTGTAAGGATTTGAGCGGCGAAGAACGCGGCAATACTGGCTACCAAAAGAATACCCAGAGAGAGCAGAATGCCTGCTCTTGATTGTTGCGCAATAGGTTGCAGGAGTGTCGCTTGTGACTGACTGGCGACAATGAGCCAGGGTTCGGTATTCAGGGCTTTTGCTGTCGTTACAGCCTGTTCGTCAAAGAACGGCGATATAGCGGTGAAATATTGAACATCTGACAGGCTTTTCAAGCCAGCCACAAATTGAGCCGCAGGGATCACTAGGGTGGAACGCGTACCTTGAGGCATTCGTCCGGCATCTTGAAAAGATTTTATTTCTTGATCACTGAAGTCATTAAAGGTTTTGAAGAGTGTATCTGTGCGGTTTGTATTGGCAATTCGGATATATGTATCCCTATCGACCACAGCCAGGAGATGCCCTGATGCCTGTTCCTCAAGTTGATTTTGTATGATGCCAGATGCATATTCTGCACGCAGTATGCCAATAATCTCACCAAACTCATTTTCAACCGGCGCGGAAAAGTAGATGTTTCCTTCACCTGATCTTAGGAAGGTGATATTCGAAAGGTATGCAGTATCTGTCGCCACAGGCTGCTTATAGAAATCAAAGTTGCTCTCGTCTCTTCCAATATTGGCGTTCGACGTATCAAGGACATTCCTGCCTCGCGAATCAAGCAACCCAATAGACCGGACAAAGACCCCCCGGTCCTTTTGTGCAAGTGCAAGTAATGTACCTATTGCGTAATTTTCCTCTGGCGAGCCAACCCGCTCTGTAGGCGGTAATTTTAGATAGGCAATAACCGTGGGTTGTTGAGCCTGAACGCGAATATCCTCAAGTTGAATATTAAGGTAAGTATCGATGCGTGAAGCAGCTTGATTGGATAGATCCGTCAAGGAAGATTGTGCTTCATTCGTGAGAATGTTTCGCGTAACGGCATTGTTATAGTACCCAAGAACAATGAGGGGAATAAGGGTGACCAAAGCAAATGCGATGATCAATTTTGAGCGAAAACCATAGTTATTGAACTGAGCTAGTGTGGTGGCGATCAGCATGAGAGCCAGTGCCACTGTCAGGATGGTTGCCGTTGTCGCGTCTTTGGCTACTACAGGGAGGCGGTTAGCCGCCCAAAGGGTATCCAGTAGGATGATGCCAATACTGCCTGCCAATCCCAACCATAGCGAGAAAGTCCGAGCGCGGCCGCTAAGCACCTGCATCGATACATATAAAGTGACGGTCAACACAATAAATGCCGCTGGAAAACCGTAGCCCTCTGCCTGTGTCACTGTTGCCGAAAGCAACAAGATTATGCTCGACTGAATAAACCATGCAGCTCCCGACACATTTCCTGCAATAATAAGGTATGCAGAAATATAGGAAAGGATCGCTATGATAAAAGGTACCGCGTTGGCAAGCAGGTATTGCAAATTCGGAGCGCTGATAAGGGTATCTAGGACCATACCAGCAAAGGCTGTGGCAAAGATGCCGGTCACAAGAGCGGACCAGAATGCGCGTCTTTCTATTGGAGACAGGGATTGATAGCGGTTTCTAAACATGATTCTCTCTATGAATTGCCGTTATCGCCAAAGGATTCCAGAGGTTGAATTTGAACTAACACCTCTGAGCCACCAAGGACACGGCTAAGTTCCTCTGCGGCAGTACGCAGGATCGAGTCGAACTGCGTGGTAGCGCCGATCTTGCCGGAAATATCTGCTGTAATACGCTCGATTTCAGCGCGGCGTTGTGTAGTCTTGAGAAGCAGTGCCGCCTCTAATGCTAGTGATAAACGTTCTGCTACCGCTTCTGCAATGTCTACCTCATCATCATCCCATGTATGTTCATAGTTCGTGCGTATATCTATCGCGCCGATCACCTCATCGCGTATGCGGACCGGGATGGCTAGCGTAGCTATCTCGCCATGCTCAGCAATGGTTTGCTTGTTTTGGATTGCTTTTTGAACATCAGCAGATTTCAAAGGTTTGGAAAGAGGTATAACCTCATTCTCGGCAATACGATAACCAATACTCGTTTCTTCTGATTGCAGCACCTGCCAGGCATCTTGCAAATATGCACTCGAAACCCTTTGTGCCTCTCTTGATGAGTTCTTGCATGGTTTCGAAGGATCTCGCATTTTGAATGGCAATGGCAACCTGGTCCGCTAACGTGGAAAGAACTTCGATGTCTTCTTCCTGAAAGGCATTTGCCTCTGCACTTTGTACGTCCAATACGCCAACGATGTCTTGCACAATGCGAATAGGAAGAGCCAATTCTGAACGGGTATCGGGAAGGTCGGGGTTATTAAAGAAAACAGCATCCGTCCCAACGTCTAGGGCGATGCGCGGATTCCCTGTCGCAGAGACAAAGCCCACAATGCCGGATTGCCCGATCAGGAGTTTGTGCGTACGTTCCAGCATTCGCTTGCCGCCAGTGCTATTCGCCGCGCGCAGCACAGCATACTTGCGTTCCTTATCTAGTAGGAAGATACCTGTATGATAAAAGCCGAACTGATTGCTTATCAGCACGGTCAAACGCGGGAGCAATGTATCAAGATTTTCATTTGCTGTGGTGGCGCGTGCTACTTGAGCGATCGCTTCGAATTGTCTGGCGCGTTTCTCATTACGTTGATTGGCGAGTTCGAGTTCAGCAGTGCGGTCTGTTACGCGTGTCTCTAGAGACTCTTGCAGAGCCTTCAATTCCTTATTCGCTTCCAGCTGTGCTCTTTCATTTGACTCTGCTCGATCTATGGCGCCACGTAATCTTTGAATAAGCTGGTTTAGGATTCCTGAACCGGCAATAACAAGGACAGAACCGATCAAAATATCATCGATACCTGTTCGGCTGGCGATGGGGGTTTTTGTCCAACCTTGCATGTCTGCGATGCCCAAAAAGATCAGCGCAAGTACAACCAATGGGGTGGTAATAAATATCGAGCGCCGACCCTGTAAGAGATTGGCAATAATCACGATCACCGGAAATCCAATAATCGAGGTATCGTGCATGGAATTTGCATTGAAGGCAATCACTGTGCTGGCAACAATAAGCGAAACAGGAATGAATAACTTTGCCAGGAGAACGTTTCCACGATTGGCGTAGCCAAAGGCAATAATTTCCGAGAGTAGCATCACCGCTAATGCGCTCAGAGTGATTTCGGGGCGTTGAGAATTGTCCGTTGTTACAACCACAACAAAAGATGCAATTGTGGCAATAATCGCAAAGATCAGAATATTCTTGACCTGCCGAATATAAGTTGGATCCTGATCTTCTTGTTCTCTCAATAAATTCAGGAATCGATTAAACATTTCCTGTCTCCGTTGCCTGCTGCATTTGGATGGCGATTTCTACGCCAGGCAGCGTGCGGTTTAACTCCTGCACAGCAGTCTTCAAAAGTTCGTCAACGTCACTCTGGGCGCTGATCTTTGCGGCGATCTCACCGATGGTCCGCTCTTTGGCGGCACGTTTCTGACTCTCTGCCAAAAGACGGGCGTTCTCCATGGCGATAGCAGCACGTTCGATGATCGCTGTAACAATATCCAGTTCATCTTGATCAAATTGCCGATTTGCTGCTGACCGGACAGCTACGGAACCTATCACTTCTCCGCGTAATTTGATTGGTAATGATAAGGATGTGCCTCTGGCATTCGTCCGCGATTGTTCACTATGCGGTATTTCATGATCATCAGTTTTGTTTCTTTTATTCTTTCTATAAAGAAGTGTGGCTTTTGCGCCTGTATGTCGAATACCAAGAATGTTCTCAGTTTTTGTAAAATTGCTCCATCCGCTCTGAACAAACTGGCGTGAAAGCGACTCCGATTCGATAAGGGCTTTGCGGGTTCTTTCATATTGTCTTGCATTTTGAATGGCAACACTAACCTGGTCTGCAAGCGTGCCAAGTACACTGATGTCGTCGTCGTTCAAGGCATTTGGCTCAGTGCTTTGTACATCCAGGGCACCAATTACCTCTTCGCCAATGCGGAGGGGCAGGGCGATCTCGGAACGCGTTTCAGGGAGATCAGGATTATTGAAAAACACCGCATCCGTACCCGTATCCAAGGCGACACGCGCTTTGCCGGTGCTTGTTACGTAGCCGACGATACCGGTCTCGCCCACAAGCAGACGGTGATTGCGCTCCAACATTCTTTGACCACCTTCACTATTAGATGCGCTTAGAACGGCATATTCTCTTCGCGTGTCCAGGAGGAAGATACCTACATGATAAAAGCCGAACTCCTGACTGATCAGAGTTGTGATCTTGGGAAGGAGAATTTCAGAGTTTTGGGTGGAACTGATCGAACGCGCCACCTGCGCAACGGCTTCAAACTGCTTGGCACGGTTTTGATTACGCTGATTCAGTGAATCTAACTCTGCTGTACGTTCCGCAACGCGTTGCTCAAGACTGACCTGCAGATTTCGCAGTTCGCGATTGGCTTCGATTTGCATCTGCTCATTCGCTTGAGCTCTTTGAATACTCTCATTGAGCCTTCGAATCAGCATCTGTAAAAGTTCTGTAGATACCAGGATAAGAACGCCTGTTATGAAGGCGTCGTCAATATCCGTTCTTTCCGCATAGATCGTATTGTTTATACCGCTGAGATCAGCATATACGATAAATTCGATAGCGAGCAGAGTGAGAGGTGTGGAAAAATAGCGAGCCTTATCGCGCAAAAGTAAAGTGGAAATGACAATCACGACAGAGAATGCCATGATGGACGTATCATGTAAGCCAAGTCCATTGATAGAAATAGTGGTAATGGCAGCCAAGAGCCCCGCTGGTACCATGAATTTTGCCATACCAAGCTTTTTCTGCAATACCAGGATTAAGGAAATGATCTCCAATAGGACAATTCCGGATACTGCAATGATGGCTGTAGGGTTGTAGATGGTGCCAGGTATACTGCCTGTGACCATGACAAGAATAACAAGAGTGCCAATCAGAACAACCAAAACAATATTACGAGTTAATCGAATAAACGATGGATCTTGATCTTCGGGATCTCTGAAGAAATTCAGGAATTGATTGAGCATTTCCTGGCTCCTAATTCTCTCTGCTCTGGAATTAAATCAACACTTCTGAACCGCCAAGAACACGTTCCAACTCCTCTGCAGTGGTTTGTAAAATGTTCTCAATGTTGAGAGCACCACTGATTCGGGCAGTTGCTTCAGAGATCAAACTTTCTTTTGCCGCGCGGCGACGGGCATCCTGGAAGAGACGGGCGTTCTCCATGGCGAAAGCAGCGCGTTCAGCAACTGCCTCCACCAGGCTGATATCGTCATCGTGCCAGACCTTGCCTGGGTCGTTAAATTCGATATGAAGCACACCGATCACTTCGCCACGCAATTTGACGGGCACAGCCACGGTCGATCGTTTTTCGCCTGCGATATCACTACCAGCTGATTCGCCATTTTCCACGGCGGAAATCACTTCTGGGGTCTGAAGTTGTTTTTCAAGCATTTCAATTCTTCCGGTTTGATAACGGAAACCGGGTTGTTCTGCCTGTGATATCGTACGGCTCCATTCTGCGCGAGTGAATTCGTCATAAACATCCTGCACTTGTCGCAGAGCGGCGCGTGTTTCGTTTAAGAGCCGAGCATTCTCCATGGCAATGGAAACCTGATTGGCAAGCGTGGTAAATACCTGTAGATCTTCAGGCGAAAAGGCTCCCGGTTCGGTGCTTTGAACATCCAAAACGCCAATTGTCTCGTTGCGAGACTTCATTGGCAGGGCAACTTCAGAGCGCGTTTTGGGAAGGTCAGGATTATCAAAGAAAACGGCATCCGCTCCCACGTCCAGAGCGATGCGTGGGATTCCGGTTTCTGCCGCGAATCCTACGACGCCGATTTCCCAACTGAAGCCGGTGACCTCGCGCCAGCATTCTTTGACCACCTTCACTATTCGCAGCTTGTAAAATGGCAAACTCGCGATTGCTGTCGATCAGGAAGATACCAACATGATAAAAACCAAAGCGTTCGTTGATCAAATGTGTGGTGGTGACGAAAATGTCGTTTAGATCCTGTAGGTGGGCAATCGCTTCAGAGAGTTCGGTGATACCTTGCAATTGGGAAGCACGTCGAGATGTCTGTTTGTTGGCAATTTCAAGTTCTGCAGTACGCGATGCCACACGGCCTTCCAGATTCCCGATCAAGCCTCTTAATTGAGATGTCATGACATTGAACGCGGATGCTAGTGTGACAATTTCTTGTGCACCTGTTTCAGGAGCCCGTAACTCGATTTCGCCATTCGAGATACGAGTAGCTGTACCTGTTAGCTCAACCAACGGTCTTGCTATTCTGCGGGCAATGATGCTGCCCACGATAGCTGCCAATAAACCAGTAAGTAAAATGGATGCGAGCGAAACAGAGATTGTATTAAAAACAGGCGCATAGGCTTCTTCGTAGGGCAATTCTGTTACAACAGCCCATTGCGGAGAACCAAGCGGCAAATAGGTTCCAACGACTCTGCCGCCTGTAAGACCTGCGTAAGCATTAATATCCAATGTCTTGTCAGTTGGTGCTGACGGGGCGCCAATGAACTCTTTTACTTCGATAATCTGCTTGACATTTTCGCCTCTTAATACACGCGCACTGTCTTTGGCGGCAACCAGGTTACCTTTGTTATCTACAATATACACATAACCAGTTTCGCCAACTTTTAACTGTTCGACCAAAGTCCACATGAATTGTAGATTTACTTCGGCGATCAACGTTCCTTTAAAATTCCAAAGGTTGGTGGGAACAGCCAGTACGATCAGCGGCTCGTTTGTGGTTTTATCGAAATAAATCGCACCGATGTATCTTTCCTCTGGATTCTGTAGAGATGCGCGTGCTTCCTGTAACCGGGATGTAAATTGTTCAGATAACTCCAGGGCTACATTGGATGCTTGTGCAGCAATCATTCCTGATTCGTCAAGAAGCGCCATTTGACGAAACGAAGGTTGCGTAGCGAGCAGACTATCGAGGATCAGCTCTCTGTCTTTAATCGTACCGTTAGATAGTGCAACGATTTTGGTCGTCGACTCCATCGAACGATATTTTTCTTCGAAGAACCCTCCTACTGCCTCATTTGCCTGCCGGGCGATAAGTTGTTGCTGTGTGGCGATATATTCTTGTTGCCTGGCAAGGTTTGTATACAACGCAAAAATACCGTCTGCCACGAGAGCTACTAGGCTTAAAGTAATAAATGCAATCGTAAGAGTATAGGTCAGGCTTCGGAGGGGGCGATGGCTTATCGTATTAGCTTTCATCTTTGGTCTCCAGCCGTGGCGGGGCAGAGGGATTCACCAATTGGAAGGAAACCGTTGAACCTTTTAGTGTTTGTCCAAGTTCTTCCACGGTGTCACGCAGGATCGAATCCAATTGGAAGGAAGCTCCTAGTTTGGTGCCCATCTGTGATAGGAAGGCTTCTCGTGAAGCACGTTTCTGTGCATCTTCCAGAAGACGAGCGCCATCGAGTGCCAGCGCTACGCGTTCCGCTGTCGCTTCAATGATCGCCATCTCGTCGACGCTCCATTCCTTGGATTGGTCAGATGGCTGTAATTTCAGACGACCGATCGTTTGCCCACGTAATTGGATCGGGATCAATAACCCTTCATTTTCTTTCTTGGACTTGCGCGCTTCTTTCAACGCCTCTGATTTGATCCCGTCATAGCGGTATCCCTTTGTCTGGAGAACATCACGGAAACCTTTCCAAACCATTCCTGTTACCTGGCTGGAAGCGATCTCCGCTTCACGCAGGGCACGCTGCGCCTGCTCAGAGGAGATCGCGTTTTGGATCGCTATAGCCGCCTGATCTGCCAGGATGGTTAGCAGGGAGACATCTTCTTGATCGAATGCGTTTGTCTCCAGTGACTGGAGGTCTAGTGCGCCAATGATTTCTCCGCTTACTTTGAGCGGCAGAGCAAGTTCTGAATGTGTTTCTGGCAAATCGGGATTATTAAAAGTGGATTAAATCTTTACCGACGTCCATGGCGATACGTGGATTCCCGGTCTGTGTTACAAAACCAACAATGCCTTGCTCACCGACTTTGAGCCGATGCCCGCGAGCCAACATTCGTAATCCACCATCGGTGTTGGCAGAGCGCAGGATCGCGAACTCCTTGTTTTCGTCCACTAGGAAAATTCCGACATGGTAATAACCGAGCTGCTTACTGATAATTGTTGTGAGCAACGGCAGGAGGCGATCAAAGCTTTGCACAGCGGTTGCGGTACGAGCCACTTCTGCCACAGCGCGCAAACGTTCTGTGCGGTCTTGCAGCATTTCATTGCTTGAGACTAATTCAGCAGAGCGTGCGCGAAGATCTGTTTGAGCCAGGTTCAACTCTGCATTGGATGCCTCCAATTCCTTCAAGTTGGCGCGTGATCGTTTGATTGCCCGCTCCAGATCGCTGATGAGCCAGGCAATAAAAGCAGTTGCAAGAAGGAATACAACAGAAACATCCTGAGCAAAATTCGTAACAGGATACGCACGGTTGGTTATATTACCCACCGCTTCTGCGTTAGCCAGTAAAAAGAGGGATACGATGCTTAAACCACCGACAAAAAGGGTGGCTACCCATCCAAGTAGAAGGGCTGACATGGCAATAGTTGCGAAATTCAGGATGAAAGATGCATCTCGAATGCCATAGTCTGTTGCAATCCCATTGGATGCTGTCCAGATAACCACTACGAGTAGTATGGAAATGACCATCACATACCCTCTGCGGACCAACCACCAGCCTAGCAATCCGAAAAGGGCAATACCTATCAGGGCAAAATCCAGGAAGCCCAGAGTCTCGGCAGTACGAGTATTACGAATAATAATTTCAAAGCCGAGTGCCGCGATAAGGAACGCCAATGAAATCCAGTGAGCGTATCTGCCTCTGCGCGTTTTTTCCTCATCTTCTGGAAAGATGGGCGGTGTGAAGAAAACTATCACTGGTCTCAAGAATGCTAATAATCGTTTAAACATATCATTACCTTCATGGCATTCCTATGAAGCAGTTTTTGTGTCGTCATCGACAAGTTCGAGCGTTACTTCGGTCGCTCCGCCAATTCTGCGTCCTAGCTCTTCAACAGCGGTTTGCAGGATAGCATTCATATCGCTAAAAGTACCGATCTTGGATGATATCTCGCCGATGGCGCGCTCACGTGCTGCGCGGCGCTGGGCGCTTTCCACCAGGCGGGCATTTTCCAGTGCAAGGGCAGCGCGTTCTGCAGCTGCTTCCAACAGGGTGATCTCATCTGGTGTCCATTCGCGTTGTCCACTTTTGGAACGGACATCCAACATACCAATGGTCTGTCCACGTAATTTGATGGGAATGGCAATCGTGGGGGAGACCTTTTGCAGAGAGAGACGACCTGTTTGTACGATGTTCCTTTTCTGTTCAGGCTGTTTACTGCCGTCCCAGACGGAGACACGTTTGCCATCATAAACAAACCCGGTGACTTTGGCTTGTTTGGCAAAGCTGCGCCATTCCTGCTTGACATATTTGTCGAATGTGCCTTGCGACTCGACCAATGCATCATGCGACTCACTAAAAAGGCGGGCATTCTCGATCGCGATAGCTACTTGGTCTGCCAGGATGGAAAGCGTTGCAATGTCTTCTTCGGTAAAAGCATTCGCTTCCGTGCTTTGTACATCCAGAGCACCTATCACTCGCCCAGCTAGGCGTAAGGGCAGCGCCATTTCGGAGCGCGTTCCCAGGAGGTCAGGATTATTGAAGTAAACGGCATCCGCTCCAACGTCGAGAGCGATGCGGGGCTCTTCTCGGGAAGTAACATATCCAACAATACTATTGGAGTCCAGCCGCAACTTGTGTTGACGGTTCAACATCCGCTCACCACCTTCACTGTTGGCTGCGCGGAGGATGGCATATTCCCTATTTGCATCAATGAGGAAAACGCCTACGTGATAGAAACCAAACTGATTGCTGATGATGTGGGTAACATCAGAGAGCAAAGTATTGATATCTTGTACGGAGGCGATGGAACGTGCTACATTAGAAACGATCTGCAGACGGGATGCGCGTTTTTCCAGAGCTGTAGTACGCTCTTTCACCCTTTCTTCCAGGGTGTAAGCAATCTGACCGAGTTCCTTGTTTGTTTTCGAAAGTTCCTTTTGGCTCTGGCGATATTTTCCAAGAGAGTTCTTTATACTGGAGGATGCCAGATTAAAAGTAAATGCCACTAAAAGATAACCAGTAAATAGCACAACCGTTTCTCCCAATGATGTTGGGGCAGTGCTGATCGGGACAATCAAGCCATTTGACGCAAGTTGACTGAAGATAAATTGAGCAATAGAAAATATGACTGCAATGACTATGGCTTCTGTGCCACCCAATAACAAACCTGCTACAATGACGATCCAGGCGAAATATATGATATTGGGGCGAAGCTCTCCTGCAGATGTATACCCAGCAAATAAACCTGAAGCGACAAGGATGATCGTCAGCAGCATACTGGATGCGCGGATGTTCCCTGCTCTTCCAATTATGGCTGTAACACTAAGAAATAAGACAAGCAGGATTATCGCAGGAAGGAGAAGCTGTCTGTTTGCAGGATTAAGGATGTAGACGACCACCAGCACAACCGGTACCACCCACGTGGTCAAGCTAATCCAGTAGAGCAGCCTTGCCATGCGAGTTTTTTCGTCATCTTCGAAGACTGGAGGGGTAAAAATGTTCTTGAGCCAATTTAACATAGTAATATCCGGTCTACGAGTTTGGATTCTGGTCGTCCAGATTTTCCAGAATTTGAATGCTTACTTCAGAGTTATTGATCGATTTACCGATCTCTTCCACGGTTGTACGGAGGATCGCTTCAAATTCTGTGGAAGAACTGATCTTTGTTGTTACCTGAGCGATCGCCTGTTCACGATCTGCCCTGGCACGTGCCTCTTCATACAGACGAGCGCTTTCAAGAGCTACAGCCAGGCGTTCCGTTGCTGCCTGTAATGTAGAAACCGTTTTAGGATTGAATCCTTCCTTGAGTTTTGCATTGACCACGCCGATGGTTTGTCCGCGCAATTTGATTGGGATGGCAAGAGAGTTCTCTGCCTTTTTGCCGTTGGGTGGCTCATTCTTGCCCAATGCAACACGTTCACTTCCGGTGTCTGGTACTGAACTGATCGGTTCTATACGGATGTTATCAAAGCGATATCCACGGTTTGATAATTGTCCACTTGACCCAAGCTTTTGCCAGCCTTCTCGTGTGTATTGACCGTAGGCTTTTTCCAGCTCCTTCAAGTTGTATTCAACTTCCTGCAGCAGCTGGGTACGTTCGATCGCTGTCGCAAGCTGATCTGCCATGGTTTGCAGGATCGCTATGTCATCTTGCGTGAACGCCGTTGATTGCTCGCTGTGAACATCAAGAACACCGATCATGGTATTCCCGACTTTAAGCGGTAACGCCATTTCTGATTAAGTCTTAGGAAGTAAGGGATGTTTGAAGCTGATCCCATCCCCTAAGTCTTGCGAGATGCGTGGTTCTCCTGTCGATGCTACCCGCCCAACAACGTCAGCTTCACCCATGCGTATCTTGAAACTATTAGCGATCATCTGTTTGCCAGCTTCGGTCGGTGAAGCGGCCAGAACTGCAAACTCCCGGTCCTTATCAATGAGGAAGATACCTGTGTGGTAAAGCTTGAAACGCTCCAAGATCAATCGTGCAGAGCTTTCCAGCAAATCTCCCAGATCGCGGGTGGCGGCGGCATCTCTTGCGATCTCCGCTGCTGCACGCATGCGCAATGTTTGGCTTTCTAATTCCTTGGTGCGGTCGGTCACGCGTTGTTCCAGTTTCCCGATGATTTCCTGCAGTTCTGTCGCCATCATATTATAGGAACTGGCAAGAGCGCCGATCTCATCCTTTCGATTCACAGATGCACGCACATGGAATTTCCCCGCTGTATAACTTTCCGTGATTTGTGCGAGTTCACGAATAGGCTCCGTAATCGATCGTGCTGCAATTACAACAGCAGCAATGGCGATGATGATCACAAGTATTGCAAGTAAGGAACTTCCAAGAAGGGATGTTAGAGATGTCTGTGCGACGATCTGAACAGGTACCTCGGCGATAATCGCCATTTGCATGGGTTCATACCATTTGTAGTACCCTAAAACTTCCTGTCCAATATAGTTTTGATAGGCAGCTTGCCCGCCAATGTTTTCGATCACAGCATCAAGAGCAGCTTTTGTTCGTACGGTGTCTGTGGAAGCATATGTCTTCGTGACAGGTTTGAAGTTCTTATCAACAAGATAGGTCTCCGCCTGTGTATAGCCCGGAGTATTCTCCATGATGCGCTTGATGGCGCTGGCATCCGAGCGAAGGACGATCACACCGCGAATTGTTTGACCGTTGGTATCAAATAGCGGGGTGGCAACAACAAAATTTTTGTCGCCGAATTCCGGAAGGGAAGCAAATCCACTAAAGAACTTGACAGTACCCTGACGATAAAAGAGCTGCTCCTCATAATCTGCATTGATGTGATGGTTGTCGGTAGAAAGGACCACTGTCCCTTTTGTGTCGAGGATTAATATTTCGGCATACGTGCTCTTGTCCTTTTGAACAGACACTATGAACGCGCGAGCCAATGTTTGATGCGTTATGATCTGCCCCGAATCGTTGTCACTCGCGCTCAGTATTGGCAGAATGTTTTGCTTGAAACGAGCATTGCTTTGGATCTTGTTTGCATCGCTCTTGAAATCATCTATAAGGAGTGTGATTTGATTTTCTTTAAGATTAGTGATCGCTTTCAGGGTATTGTAGGTTTGTATTTGGCTGTTCGAGTACGCTCCAACTCCCGAAAGGATAGTAGCCATCACCGTTGGAATGGTTACGATCACAACGAAAGAGACCAGGAGCAGAGATTGCAAACTTCGATAGCTCCTATTATTTGAAATGACCGTAATGGTAATAAGTAACAGACCAGTCGCGCTGAGAAAAGCCAGACTTGCAATAGATGCCGGTGAGCTAAAAGGAAGCCGGTTACCATCCTGGAAAGATTTTTCCACTAATACAATCAGGGCGGTGGTGACCAAAACTAAAAGCACCAGCCAAGGTATGTTCTTTCGAGGCATCCCAGCCATTACACCTGCGACTGGCATGATCAGAATGGCAGGTATTACAAAATAGATCGAGCCCTGCCACAGCGCTACGAAAGACACAGCTAGGATCGCCACTAATGTAGAACTGGCAAAATAAGCCGCGATACCTTGTTTACGGCGTGCCAGATAAACAAACACTGCTTGTTGGAGGAGCGCGATCGCTCCAATGGGTACGAAAATACCCAGTAACAAAGGTGTCGGATCGCCTAGAATCTTAACTCGACCTAGTATATAAATTACAAGGACACCTAAACTGGAAATAAGCAAAAATATGGGAACGTAGCGTCCAATTTTGAGGAACGAATCCGCCAGGCTTTCATTTGCGGTTTTGGAGTTCGTCTGCGTTTCAGTTATCGTATTCATATCAACCTGTCCTGCGCTTCACGCGGGGTTGCATTTTGTTGTCATCTTCTGTCTGGTTGATAAAAACGGACACCTCTGAAACATCAGCGATCTGACCAAGCTCCCGTACCGCGGTCTGGAGAAGCGAGTCAAGATCTAGGGACTGGCTAAAGCGGGCTGCCAGCTCTCCTACAGTTTGTTCCTGCCGAGCCCGCTGCGTGGCTTCTTCCAATAGGCGAATATTATCGATGGCGAGCCCGACCTGAGTTGCCACTTCTGCGATCAAATCTTCATCCACTTTGTTCCAGGTTGGGTTGCCTTTGCGATAAATGGAGATCGAACCGATCTGTTGTCCACGCAAATTGATCGGAATGATAGATGATCCATTATCTTGTTCTTTGGATTTACCAGCGCGTAGTCCCAAGGGAGTGTACGTGTACACATGTTCTTTCTCTTGAAGTTTTTGCCCCCACGCCTCTCGCGTACGAAGGGCTGTTACCGCTTCGAGCTGCATCAGAGCTGTCTGAGCCTCATCCAATAAACGAGCATTCTCAATGGCGATAGCCACTTGGTCAGCCAGGATTTCAAGTACATCGATCTCATCGTGTGTAAATGCTTGAGGCTTGTCAGATTGAATATCCAACACGCCTAGAACCCTATTCCTGATCAAAAGCGGAATAGCGACCTCAGAGCGGGTCATGGGGAGGTTGGGATTATTGAAGAAAACGGCATCCGCTCCAACGTCGAGAGCGATGCGGGATTTTTTCTGAGATGCAACGTGTCCTACAATTCCCTGAGTGCCTACAGCCATGGAATATCCTTTTTCCATCATCCGCTTGCCGCCCTCAGAAGATGTTGCCTGTAAAATGACTTCGTTTCCTGTTTCGTTGATAAGGAATATGCCTGTGTGATAGAACCCAAATTGATCTGTGACAAGGTTGACAACGTTGTTTAGAATTTCTCCGAGATCTTGAATCTCAGCAGTTTGGCGCGCAATGTAGGACGCAGAACGAAGTTGGTCTGCCTTGTTGATTAGGCTGACGGTTCGCTCCTCCACATGCCTTTCAAGATTGTTGCGTTCGTCAAGCAAGTCTTTCTCACGTTGACGAAGACGCTGGTTGAGTACGATTAACTCATCCTGTCGTCTTCCAGTGAGCCAGGCAAAAAAACCTAAAAAGAGAGGCGCTGTATCAATGATCCAGAGGAGTGGATCGTTCGTATGGACAGTGGCTACACTTGAGAGATTAAATGGTAGGTTTGCGCCAGCGATCCGGATAATGATTGCCAAGACCGGGAACGCGAAACCGAAGCTACTTCCCATTAACGCGTATATTTGAGCATTGGTGAGTGATTTGATATCCTGTTTCATGAGTGGATCTCAGCCATTGCCTTCATCTACATTAAGTTCGATCGTGGCACTTGTCGCATCCAACCGCCTTCCAAGTTCTTTTACGACAATCTGGAGGACGCCTTCGATCGTTGTTGATGACCATATTTTCGAGTTGATTTCAGCCAACATGCGTTCACGCATGGCAACCTGGCGACTTTCTCTTACAAGACGGGCATTTTCCAAGGCAATAGCTGCCTGGGTCGCTACAGCATTCACAAGAACTCTCTTGTTCCGGAGTCCATTCTGCGTTGCTTTCAAGAATGATTTGACCAAGAATTTGATCACGCAGGCTGATGGGGATCTCAACCTTCTTTGCTTTTGTATCTGCCTGATCGCCTACTTCGTACTCGAAATCCTCACTGTGAGTCGAGAATTCGTTCCATGCTTCGAGCAAATATTGCTGCTGGATCGCGCGCATTTCATGGATGTTTTGCTGTGCTTCCTGGAAGAGACGCGCATTTTCCAGAGCGATTGCCAACTGCCCGGCCATGCTTTGCATGGTTTCGATCACGTGGAGGCCAAAATCGGATTCCTTTGTCGAATGGACATTTAGCACACCCAAAACACGGTCACCTGCTATCAAAGGCAGGGCAACCTCGGAACGCGTGTAAGGAAGAAGGGGATTCTCGTATCTCTGCTTCTCTTCAGATGCTACCTGGGCAATGCGAGGCGATCTTTCACGAATGGCGGTTCCCACCATGCTTCTACTTGTAACCTCAAGCCGATGGTGATTTTGTTTGAGAACATTGCCTGCGTCTCCAGTTGCTTCGCGTAGTTCTGCCCATTTTTCGCTAGGGTCAAGGAGATAGATGGCAGCATAGTAATAACCGAATTGATCAGTGAAGAGATTGATTACCTTGGTAAGGAGTTCGTTGGGGTCAAGACTGGATGCAGCAACGCGTGACACCTCATTCAGGGCGGTTAGTTGTTTTGTACGTTCAGCTACTTGTACTTCAAGCGTGGTTTGCAAAACTTCCAACCGGGAGAGCATACGATTGAACTGTATCGTAACAATGCCCAGTTCATCGGTGGCGCTGACCGAAGCGCGCTGGGAAAGATCTCCCTGTTCGATCTTATCAAATGTATGGATCAGTTCATTGATAGGACCTGCTACTGCTTGGAAGACAAGGTAAGAGAAACTGGCACCGAGCAGTAACGCAAGCAAGCTGAAAAGAATAGTTTGTGATCTTAATGCGCTGAATATCTCCATCGAGCTTACTTCAGCATACAAAATGCGCACAGCCTGTTGATAACCAATTGGCGCTACAAGGAGAACACCAATCAGAATTAGGGCGAGAATTAAGAGCTGGAACTTGCTGATGAGAAGCGCACCGGCGCGGCCCTTTAATTGATTCTCAAAATCTTTAGGCAATAACGCCAGCCTGGCTGGAAGCATCAACCGCTCGATCATGATTACTGTGAGAAAGACAGAACCCAGAACAGAAACAATTCCGCCAACCAAAATATAGGTAGGCACCGGAGAGTTTAAAGAGGTAGGCTGAAATGGAGAAAGTATAGATTTTGCCTGAGTGAGTGCTATGCCATACGCCGGAAAAACTTGAACAAAAAAGTAAATAATGATGGCAAAAACGCCATATCGCCATGTGAAACTGGTTATTTCCTTCCACGCTTCAAGTTCATCTTGAGGTTCAGGTTTGTTTACACCTGCTATGATAGCCTTCAACTGCTTGCGTGTTTTTCGAGTAATGTTCCAACTGATCACAAGCATGATCACCTGAGATGCCAAAATAGACAGTGGTACAGCTATATTGAATGCAGTAGCTTGACTTGCTGTAAAGCTTGCATTGGCTCGAATTGATAGTAACCCTGGTATTGCACCGAGCAAGGAAATCAGCTGGGCGATACCCACGATATGGATGATATACCATCCACCAATGCGACGCATCGCGCGATCGAGTGAAAATCTATTTCTCATCCCGGTCCTTCTTCTCTTTTCCACCTGTTCCCAGCCTGATATGTGCGCTATTAGCACCCACTGCTCTTGTTAATTCGCTGGCTGTGGTCGCGATGATCGTTTGTATATCGGTTGTACGGCGGATCTTGTCGGATATCTCGAATAGAAAGCGTTCGCGTTCTGCCTGAGCACGGATCTGCTCCAACAATCTTGCGTTAGCGATAATCGCAGCGAGAACTCCCGCCCAGCGTGCCGAGCAATTCTTCATCATTCTCGGCGTAGGCGAATAATTGCTCGCTTTCTACATTGAGAATACCCAGTAATTCACTTCGATAGACCAAAGGGATCGCCATTTCAGAGCGTGTGTTCGGACTTCCTTCGATGTAGCGTGTATCTTGTTGAACATTGCCCACCCGCAAGGTACGACGGTGGGCTGCCGACCAACCTGTGATGCCACTGCCGACCGGGACACGCAGATCAAAGACATTCTGAGCATATCCCACAGCAGCTTTTACTTCTAGGATCTTCTTGTCGCGGTCAGCCAGTAAGATAGATACGCGATCACCACCCAGCGTCACCTGCAATCCATTGACCGCAGATTGCAGTGCTTCATTCAGCGTAGTACCAGAAGCAGCCGTAGTAGTAATGTGATGCAACAAACGATGTTGTGCCAGGTGTTCCTGGGTTTCAGCAAATAATTCGGTATTAACAACTGCGATAGCGAGCTGGTCTGCAAGGATTTGAAGCGTACGCAGACTGTCTTCGTCAAAGGAGTAAGAATCTTTGCTTTGTACGTCCAGAACACCAACGATGCGATCAGCCAATTTAAGAGGGATTGCTGCTTCTGCATGCGTATCTGGTAATAATGGATTGGGGTAGTACGTTGCATCTCGGCTTGTGTCATTGACAACAAGCGCTTCGCCGTTACCTGCTACATATCCTACAACAGATTTGGACCCTACGCCCAGCTTGTGACCAGCGCGTTTCATCTGTGCCCCAGCATCGCCAGTGGCTTCACGGATCACAACAAACTCGCCGCCAGGATCCTTTAAAAACACGGATGCATGATAAAAATTAAAGCGAGCACGGATAAGGTCTACGCCTTTTTTCAGAAGTTCGTCTAGATCAAGGGAACTACTGATATCACGGGAGATTTGTGCTGCTGTTTCAAATTGAAGGGCTGTCTTTTTCGTCTCATCAATGATGATAACGTTATGAATGGTACCGGAGATCTGATTGGCAACTGTACCAAGAAAGCGGAGATCATCTTCGTTGAAACTATGTTCGTTTTCCAGATCTTGGATAATGATTGCTCCAATAGCATCGCCACGCGCGACCATAGGCACGCCCAACCAGGAACGGGCTGTTTTGCCAACCACCTTGGCGCCCATTGCTGCTGCGCGTCTTTCTGTATCTTCGACAAGCATCAGAGGTTCTCGCGTGCGAATGAGAAGCGACGTTAACCCTTCCCCTAAAGGGAAAGAATCAACCGAAGAGAATTTGCCATCTTCATATAGATAGGGAATACTGATGGAATTAGTCTTTTGATTATATAAAGCGATAACAAAACCATGCTCGCCGATCACAGTCCGAACTTGTTCATGGATCGATGAATAGAAACCTTTCAAATCCTGCATTGTGGTTGCATTGGATGCCAGCACACTTAACGCTTTAGCTTCCATCGCAGCTCTGTCATTCAAGGAAGGCGCTGGAGATTGGGACTTTAATAATGATGTTGCTGTCAGTCGGATCGTGCGAGTGAAAGCATTGACTACATCATCAGGCAATTCCTGCCCATTTCGTGCGCCAATTAACACGAGACCGCGCAGTTGTCCTTCTTGCAAAATGGGTACATACGCGGCCGCTTCACATCCCAACTGTTTTGGATACGCTATCAACGGAGGGGGAATGGTTGAAGAATCCCTCATGTTAATGAGGACATTTCCATCTTTCAGGTAGGTTTCCATCTCCTGCAAAGATAGATCCATACCACGAGGAACAGTCGTCTGAGCATCCCGGCTCTGAGGGTCAGAGAAGTGGGTGAGTTGCAGACGACTTCCATTCGCGGTAAAAAATACAGTGACGAAGAAAGGTATTGCAGTCGATGAGGATGTGCTCATTGGTTGCATCGATTCTGGCAAAAGAAAAGGTTAACTAAACTCCCAGACAGGCTCTCCGCTTAATATGCGGCGGATCTGATCCGGAAATTTATCCGGATCGAGCGGTTTGCCAAGAAAACCGTCAAAGCCGGAATTCTTGGCTTTATTCATCTGGTCTGTGCTCGCTTCGGCGGTCACAGCAATAATGGGGATCGATTTCAGTTTATCCGAGGCACGGATCTTTTTCAGGGCACCATACCCATCTTCATAGGGCAGACGGATATCCATCAGGATCAGATCGAGACGCTGCAGGGTATCGGCATATTCAACGACTTCATACCCCGAGGTCTTCCACTCGCAATGAATTCCGAGATATCCCAACATGCGAGCGATCAACACAAAATTTGCAACATTGTCCTCTACAACCAGCACGGTTGCATCCTTTGGGATGGAGGGCTTCTTGATAGGCTGTGTATCCATCACATTATCAGACATGTTTACTCCTTGCAAGGAATCGCTCTATTTCCTTGATTAATTGATCGATATCAAGTGGTTTTTGAATGTATCCGTCACAACCCGCTTCGAGTGTTTTTTCACGGTCGCCGCGCATCACGTTAGCAGTCAATGCCAGGATGGGGACTTTTGCAAAGCCAGGCATACTCTTGATCTTTGATGTCAATGTATACCCATCCATATCTGGCATGTTGATATCCATGAGAAATCAAATCGGGCTTGGACGTTTTTAACACTTCGAGCGCCTCGAACGCATTATTCGCCTCTAACAACGAATAGTCCTCAGACAACAAAATACGGCGCACAAGAGTTCTGTTGTCTGGATTGTCTTCTACATATAGGATGGTACCTTTTTCTTCGAATGGCATCATTGCCGCGGAGCCTCCAACCCCAATTCTAATTTTGACGGTCTCGTGACCACATAACAGTCACCTTACAAAAAACTAAACAAAAATGTCGAGGGAGTCTCTCCTCGACATCAGAGCGGGTGATGGGACTCGAACCCACGATATCATGCTTGGGAAGCATGCGTTCTACCACTGAACTACACCCGCGTAGTGATAAGAATTATACCAATGAAAAGGATGACAGGCAAACCCTGGGAGGAAATCGCTTCAAACTCCACCGATTATTGCTCCCGGTTAAGGAGTTTGTTCGTCAGTTCGAACAGCGACTCGCCTGCCTCGCCCTGGGGATCAGCTTCACGCAGGCTGTTGATCGCCATATCTGTCATCTGAATGGACGCCTCTTTTGCCTCACCATAGCCACCTTCGCTGGCAAGCAAGCGTGCCACATCGTCCACCTCTCCAGCCTGGATAGGTCCCTTTGCCCAGCGTTCGGCAAATTTCTTCTTTTTCCCCAACCCGATCAACACCGGCAGGGAATTTTTCCCTTCCACCAGGTCACTCGCCACCGATTTGCCTGTGACCTTTTCATCCCCCCAAATGCCAAGGATGTCATCCTGTACCTGGAATGCCAAGCCCAAGTAATGACCGTAAGCGCGGTAGGCTTCTTCCTTCTCTTCATCAGCATTCCCTAATACCGCACCGATCTGGCAGCAAGCGGAAAGTAGCGCCGCTGTCTTGCCCGAGATCATCGGCCAGTAGTCTTCCACCTTGAGATCGGTTCTTTCTTCATAAGACATATCCAGGAATTGACCGCGTGTCAGGTCGAGACAAGTGTTGTGCAGGATCTCCGCCACCTTTACCACGCTCTCGGCTGGATAATTCTTCTTCAAGTCGATAATGGACTGGTTAGACATTACAAATAATGCGTCACCCACATTGATCGCCATGGGCGCACCCCATTTTGTCCAAACCGTATTACGCCCGCGGCGCTTGGGGGAATTATCCTGGATATCATCGTGCACGAGCGAAAAGTTGTGGACTAATTCAACTGCAGCAGCAGCGGGTAGCGCAAACTGCCAATCCGCCCCACAAGCTGAAGCGCAAAGTAAAACTAACAGCGGACGGATGCGTTTGCCGGTGGCTTCGGGTCCAGCTCCCGTCACCGGTCCAGCCCATGTGGTAGGTGAGCATCTCATGGAAGGGTTTGGTGCGTGGCTGATCGAGACGCGAAACCTGTCGTTGTAGTTCCAGCTCAATGTGAGAAAGAAGCGGTTTGATGTCCATAGTTGAATTTTACCCGATGAGATATATCAAAGTCGGAGCTAGAGCAGGTTCATATTCTGTAATGATTTTTTCAAATGCTCGGACGATTCAAAATGGATCGTCGCAAAGCCGATCTGCTGTGCCTGCTGAATATTCGGCAGTGAGTCATCGATGAACAGGCACTCCTGCGCGGGTCTTCCAATTTTCCTGAGCAGGATATGATAGATCTCCGGCTCCGGCTTATTGTATCCAACTGCGCCGGAGAGAACGATGCCATCGAACAATTCGAAGAAATGATATTTTTCGCGCGCCAAAGGGAACAACTCTGCCGACCAATTGCTCAGCCCAAAGAGTGAGTAGCCTTTTTGTTTCAACTGCTTCAATATCTCAACCGTTCCCCAAAGTGCATCGGTGATCAATTCGATGTAGTTGTCAGGATATGCCTGGATCAGATGAGAGTACTGTGGAAAACGCGAAGACAACTCTGCCACCGCCTCACTGAACGGGCGCCCGCGATCCTGATGGGCATTCCAACCGTGGAAATCAACTTCGTTCAAGAACCGATCCACAGCTTCCGGATCGTTTGGAAAATAACGCTGATACACTCGTCGCGGATCCCAATGGAGCAAGACACCGCCAAAGTCAAAAACAACAACATGGATAGTAGAGGACATCCGCCAATTTTACTTGACGTTCATACTGTCCCGCAGGTTTAATTCAGACTTTGTTCTGACAAGGAAACCTGCGGAACGCTTTACTTTACGCTTTGATCTTCTCTCCCTTTGGATCGTATAACGGCTCTTTCTGGACCTCAGCTTGAAACTCGACCCCAAAACATTCCACGCTGAGATGTGTTCCCGGTTTCGCAAGTTCAATGGGGAGGTAGGTGTAGGCGAGAGATTTGTTGATCGTATACCCAAATCCACCCGATGTGACCCAACCCACAACCTTACCCTCATAACGGATCGGCTCACTACCGAATACAACTGTGTTCGGGTCGTCGAGTGTGATGCAGCACAGTTTGACTTTCACGCCTTCGGTTTTTTGCTTTTGTAGTTTTTCCTTACCCATGAAGTTTACTGATTTATTCAGCGCTACTGCAAATCCCAAACCAGCTTCATACGGAGTGTAATCGGGCGTAATATCTGCGCTCCAATAACGATATCCCTTTTCCAGACGCAGGGACTCGATGGCTTTATATCCGCCCGCCAACATGCCAAAGGATTTGCCAGCTTCCCAAAGCGTATCCCATAATTGCTCGCCGTATTCCGATGTGGCATAGAATTCCCAGCCCAGTTCGCCGACATACGTCACGCGCAGTGCTAGTGTTGGAATATTCCCAATCGTAATTTGCTTTGCGGTCATGTAGGGGAAGGCTTCATTCGATACATCATCTCGTGTGATGCTCTGCAAAATATCTCTTGCACGCGGACCCCATAATCCGAAACACGTCCGCGCGGAGGTAATGTCATTGATGTAGACTGTTCCATCCAGCGGCATGTAACGGCGCAGATGAGTCATGTCGTGTGTACCGAAAGCTGTGCCGGTGACGATCATGAATCGGTCCGGTGCAAGACGTGAAACGGTGAAATCACATTCAATGCCTCCGCGCGCGTTGAGCATTTGAGTGTAGACGACCGTCCCAACAGGTTTGTCGATATCGTTATCACAAAGTTTTTGCAGGAAATCACAAGCACCTGGTCCTTGCACTTCGATCTTCGAGAAGGATGTTTCATCGAAGAGTCCAGCCGCTTCGCGAGTAGCGCGATGTTCCGCCGCGATTGCAGGGGACCAATTATCCAGCGCCCAGCCTTTGAGATCTGGTACAGGAGTCGCGCGTGAAATCTTCTTCGTTCAGTGTGAACCAGTTTGGGCGTTCCCATCCACCTTTTTCACCGAAGATCGCGCCGAGTTCTTGTAAGCGATGATAGGCAGGAGAGAGACGCAGCGGTCGGGCGGACTCACGTTCCTCATACGGCATATGGATGCTGTAGTACTTGCCATAGGTCTCGACCGTGCGCGCCAGCGTGAACGCCTGACTGCCATATTGGTTTCCGAAGCGGCGCACATCCAGTTTCCACATATCCCATTCGGGGTGACCGTCAATGATCCACTCCGCCATCACCTTGCCGATGCCGCCTGCACCAGCGATGCCGTGCGCACAAAAGGCACACGCCACCCAGAATCCACGCACAGATGTTGGTCCGAGCAAATATTCCGAATCAGGCGTGAAGCCTTCGGGTCCGTTGAGGAGTTGCATGATCTCTGCCGTTTCCATGGATGGCACGCGCTTGATGATATTTTCCATCAACGGCGTGAAGCGATCCCAATCGGGTTCGAGCAATTTGAAATTCCAGTCCTGTGGAACGCCTTTCAAGCCCCAGGGTTTCGGTTCGTGTTCGTAACCACCCGCGATCATTCCGCTCGCGGTGCCGCGGAAATAGACAAGATTATCGGGGTCACGCATCGTGGGCATGGACTGTGGCTGATCCTTGACCGGTTTAGTGATGAGATACAAATGCGCCATTGGGATGAGTGGTAACGAGATGCCGACCATATTGGCGATGTCATTACCCCACAAGCCTGCTGCGTTGATGACAACATCGGTCTTGATCGCGCCTTTATCTGTCACCACTTCCTTGATTTCGTTATTGCTGAGAGTGATTCCCGTCACCCGCGTGTTCATCATGAATTTTGCACCGCGACTCTTCGCTCCCGCCGCGAGAGCGTTGGTCAAGCCAGTGGGGTCGATCTGCCCATCTGTGGACAGGAACACACCGCCCTTGACATTCTCCAGCGACATCAACGGGAACAGGTCAAGACATTCTTTCGGCGACAACATATCGAGTGGCATACCAAATGCCTTGGAATATCCAACCACACGCTTGAGTTCCTCCATGCGTTCGTCAGAGGAAGCGATACGCAAACTTCCCACCTCATCCCAGCCTGGGTCAACGCCAGTTTCATTCTTGAGCCTGCGATACAAGTCTGTGCTGTAGCGCATCATCTTAGTGAGGCTGGACGACGTGCGCAGTTGACCGACCAATCCTGCTGAGTGGAATGTCGAGCCGCTGGTCAGTTCGTGCCGTTCGATGATAACGATATCTTTCCAGCCCATTTGAGTCAGGTGATAGGCAATGCTTGCCCCGCCGACTCCTCCGCCGATGATGACTGCCTGTGCGTGTGTGGGGAATTCCATGTGTGTTTTCTCCAAAATGAAAATTTTGCTGGCCCATTCGTAACGCGACATTCATGTCGCTGCTCACACTTGTGGCGTAATAAATATCGCACTACAGAAATATCTCTTGCACAACCTGTCCTTCCCATTCATGATGTGGTTTGATCCCTAATAATTTCGCGATCGTAGGAGCGGTGTCCAGCAAACTAACCTGCGATTGGATCGTATACCCCTTTTTGATTCCCGCTCCTGCTGCCATCCAGGGAATGGTCATATCTTCCTCAGAGTCTGTACCGTGGAGACGGTCATGTCCTCCATGATCGGAATGAACGATGACGGTGTATTCTTCCGGTAGCTTTTCGAAAAAGCTATTGAGCAGCCTGTCAACATGTTCCAGTTGTCTCAAATACACTTCCGACATCCAGCCATTTTGGTGCCCCGCTGAATTGACCGTGCCCATATAAAGGAAGGCAAGGTCAGGTTTTTCCTTTTGAATAAAACTTGCGGCATGAGCAGTCGTTTCGTCGTCGCCATCCATGAAGTAGGAACTATCTCTGAAAAACGCATAGTGGATACCTCCCGGGCGTGCCAGATCGCGCAGTTGTTCCCAGTTATAGAAGAAAGCAACGCGTTTCTCAGCCGCGCGGGCTACTTCGACTAATCCCGGCAACGGACGTGCCATCGGAGTAAATGTATTCGATGTGATCCCATGTCTGGCAGGAGGAACAGAATGGAAGATTGATGTGTGGCATGGCAACGTAATGGAAGGCATAACGCTGCGTGCTTGCATGGTGCTAGCTCCGCGTTCACGGAAAGAATTAAGCGTTGGGCAATTGGCGGTTTCTATTGCATCGGGACGGACACCATCGAGCATGATGAAGACGACAGGTGGCATAATGAAATCCTTTTAACAAGCTATACGGCGCGTAGCCACTCAGTATACTCGCTTCCACTCGTGTTGGCTTCAAAACGATCAAAATATTTTTGACCATACACGGCGTAATCAAAATCCAATTTCGAGACGCCCATCTGCACCATCGCCCACATCGACTCGCGCAGGTCAGACATGATCTTCATCAGCTTTTGATGCGCGCGTTGCGAGTCGGTAGGGGAGCCAAAGTACGCACAAAGCAGGATTTCATCTTGTTCGTCGTTGAAGTCATGCTAGTATGATTAGGGAAGGACACGGCAGACCGATAGTCGGCAGGTCCTCACGAGACCGTCGTGCAGCAAGGGTCGCCGTGTCCTTTGTGCAACAGCCCGAACAGTTGCTAGGTCTTAAAGACCGAATACTAGCGCGGGCGTAGATGTATTATACGACCGGAGGACGAGATGACAATCACTTTAGAGGTGTATGTTGGGGTGGATGTATCGAGCGAAACGTTGGATGTAGCGATCTGGGGCGAGAAGGGATGCTCCGAGTACTCCAATAGCAAGCGAGGGATTGCAAAAGTAGTGAAGCAGATGGTGACCTTGGGCGCCAAGCTCATTGTGGTGGAAGCCACGGGAGGCTATGAAGAAGCCGTCGTACAGGCATTGTTTGAAGCCGGGTTGCCTGTGGCGCTGGTCAGTCCGCAGCGGGTACGCCAATATGCCAAAGCCAAGGGGCTGCTGGCTAAGACGGATCAGATCGATGCTCAGGTACTGGCAGAGTTTGGAAAGCAACTGCAACCCCGCTTGTTTCGAGGGAAAAACGAAGAGCAAAAACGGTTATCGGCTCTATTGGGACGGCGAAAACAGACTGAATGAGATGCTGCAGGCGGAGAAAAACCGCCTGCGCACGAATAATCGGAGCCTGCAGACGTCGATGAAACGTGTCATTCGTTGTTTGAAAGAGGAACTGAAAGCGATCGATCAAGAGATCGAACAATTCCTGCACGAACATCAGGAGGTAGAGGAGCAGGAGACGTTGTTGCGAACTGCCAAGTCGATTGGGCGAGTGACCGCTGCCACCTTACTGGCGGATCTGCCAGAACTGGGACAACTGGATCGCAAGGAGATCGCCGCTCTGGTAGGTGTGGCACCCATGAATCGAGACAGTGGCAGAAAGCGTGACTATCGCAAGACCCAGGGTGGCAGACCGGAAGTGCGTAAGGCGCTCTACATGGCCACCTTAACAGGCATTCGCTACAACCCGATCTTGAAAGCCCAGTATGAGCAATTGGTGAAACGCGGCAAGCAGAAGAAAGTCGCCATCACCGCTTGTATGCGCAAGATGCTCACCATCCTGAATGCCATGATGAGAGATCAACAGCCTTTCCGTCTGCCAGCTAGTAGCTGACTGGCTTGAGTAACACCACTTATAAAGCAACAACTGCCTTGACTTTCAAGACAGTTGCTGCACGGCGAAATTTCCCAGGTCGAAGAAAACATCACCCATTCCTGCATATTCCCAATCCAAAATGCAGATACGTTCGCCATTGTCAATGAAGTTGCCGTTGAGCAGATCATTGTGGCAGGGGCGCGGTTGCAGGGTTTTACGATACATCGCGTCTTCGATCTCGTGTGCCCTTTCGAGATACCAGCCCATTTTCTTGGGAAGCTTAACATTCAATCGGCGTGATGTTTTGTTGTATTCCTCTGCCACGCGGAAAGGGGAGAAAAAGCCGGGGAAGAAATTGAGCGAGTGATACGCTTTGATAGATGCAACAACGCGCGAGATGTTTTCTTCCGTTCCTATCTCCTCGGCAGGGATGGTCTTTCCGGCAATGAAGCGCGCGAGGATGTAGCCTTCCGGGTCGAGAAACGCGATGGGTTCAGGAGCAACCCCAACCTGCGCAGCGAGGCGAGAGCATTCATATTCCACTTTCCGGTCAATGCCGAGGAACGTCGTTTCGTTACCTCCCAGTCGAAGAACGAAAGACTCTCCATTCACGGTGATCTTGAAGTCCCGATTCGTGATGCCACCGCTCAATTCCTTGATCTCCATTGAAGAAGCGGAAGCAAATTGCGGGATCCGTTGCAAAATGGGGGTAAGGTTGTGCATATGTATCCTTTGGCAAAGGGATTTACTTTGTGTGTTAACCCTCAGCGTACGTTAAGGTTTTCATTTGCATGAGCAATTTTGAGGGAAATTTTCATGAGTTATTTTCTCAGCTTTACGGTCATGTGGATTAGAAATTTTTAAAATAAACGTTTTGTTTCTTCATAAATCTACCTCTTATCACCCTAAAGTCCCATAGATGGACATATCTTTTTGAATGTATGGTTGGCGTGGTTGGAGTGAGACCCAATTTGACCTGACCGTCTTTCTCACTCCCTAGACCAACGAATTGGAGGTACCATGAAAAAAATAAGCCTAGTGGTTTTGATAGCGCTAACGTTCGCCTTGGTGACGAACCTGACGCTTGCCCGAGCGGGATCAAGCTCAGATGCGGAAGTGTCGCGCGTTGGGTATGTCATCGCGTACACACCGAACGAGAATATCACCATCGTGGATAAGGACGGTTCACAGTTTACGTTCACGCTTGCTCCGGGACTCAAGATTTTCCGCCACCCCGAGCGAATCTCCTTAAGGTCGGATCGTTCGTGACGGTGATTTCGCCGAGCAACGTAAGTTCGCTTGCCAACCCCGGAACCGTTGGAGTTGCGACCGGTATCGTAGTCCACCCGCAAGTGCCGCCTGGATTCCCGATCCCGACTTTCACAGCAACTCCACTTCCAAGCGCCACATCAACCATAACGGAAACTCCCACTGCGGTAATGTCTGAAACGTCAACGCTACCTGAGACTGCTACAGAGACCACCACAGTGATCGATACGGCAACATCCACTGCAACGGAGACTGCCACTCCGACGAACACGGGTGAAGTTCCCTCTGAAACCCCAACGGCTACCGTCACCGCAACAGGCACAGTGACGACAACCACGTCACTGCCTCAGGCGAGTCAATCGTTCGTCGATTGGCTGGCTTCGCTCTTCCGTCAAGTGCTGACCATGAATCGATAACCACCATGATGAGGTAGCAAGAAAAATGTACCCTCCGCTGGAAACCGGCGGAGGGTGTTTCTTGTCTTTTATTTTCGCGGTCGACCTGGTTTGGGGAAGGGATTGATCGTGTGAACCATCTCGCGGAATACCAATCCTGGTTTGAAGGCGTCCGTGTAGATCATCTTTGCTCCGCTGAGCAGCGCCGCGGCGACGATCAGGCTATCGTGGAATTTCAAGTGATAATCCCTTTGCAGGTCAGCGGCTGTAAGATATCCATCCTTATCCAGCGCCACGACCCGATGGTTGGTGAACACATCCTCAATGAAGTTGTGGATAGACTCTTCTGCCCCTTTTCCTTTTTTGAGAAGTTCTGCGCAGACATCATCTATAACGTGAATACTGGTAATGGCAGGCTGCATGGCGATCAACGACTGCGCGGACTCGATCTTCTCAGCTTTCCCTTTTTCTAAAACAGCGTATTTCCAAATGCTGGCATCCAGAAAATGCAGATTTGTATCTGGCATGGTATTTCTCCTTCATCATGAATGGCAGTTTTAATGATTAACGGAGAAATCAGTCTGAGTGTATTGATGCAATGATTACAGGGTTTTCCTCATCTGTTTCCCACTGGAAAAAGATGCCAGATATTACGGCGTTCGCAAACGCCAAACCTCAAATCCAGCAAAACCGGTCGAGCCGCTTTTCGAATTGGGTCGCGCCGTCCAGGTTGGGAACATGCCCGCGTTGGGATCGGCTGGGTTATATAGCAGGACTTCCGAAATAATAAAGCCATCAGGCGTCATGTAATTGTTAATCGAGTAGGCGCGCCCAGCGGAGTCAACGCGGTCGACAACCAGCATGTGTTCGAAGGTGCCGCCTGTACCGGCATAGATATAGATGAAATCGCCGGGGTAAAGGGGATTCGTCTGCCAGTCCATATTTTTCAAGGGAATGCGGAAACGTATGTTTTCAAATCGATCGGGTGGGAAGACCTGGGCTAGCAGCTTGCGTTTTTCTACAACATCAGGGTTGAGCAACCAGAAAGCATGCGGCTTGATATCCGAACGGACGATGCCCGCTTCTTGCAGGATGGCGAGCGACAGGGGACCGCAGATGTTATCGGGCGAACCATACCCGGGACCGTTGACCTGCTCGCCTACTACTTGGATTTCATCCGTGCTAATACCTACATGTTTGAGCGCGCTTTCGTATACCCTAAACTGATCGGTCAAAGACAGCGGACCAGACTGCGAAAGATAACCAATTTTCAGTAATCCTATCAGCGTATCGGATGGGATCGGTGTAGGAGTTGGAACTATCAGTGCAGCAGGCGCCATATTCCTGATCGTGAGTGCAAGGGTGGGCTCGATCAATATAGGTACAGATGTACTTGTTGGTATGGGTGTGTTCGTGGGAAGCGCAGAGGGAGTGGTTGTAGTTGACAGAGACGCACCAACTCCGAGCGAGTTGGGCGTGCCTGTTGCCAAGAAACCTATTGTACTTATACCGAGGAAGAGTCCGATTGACAGGTAGGCGATCTCGGCGCGCAACAAATTGCCACGTACTGCAATAATAAATTTTCTTAAATCGCCTAAAAGACTTCTTTGCTTTTCAGAATGTGAGTGATCGGTTGGTGTGGGAAACGGCAGATTGGCAGGGACGGTATTTCCAATTGGATGAGTTGCTGTGACGGAAAGTGGTAACTCGACAGAAACGGGATATTCAATAGAAGGATTTACTATCGTAGTGAGCGACGGATTGGCGTCGGGAATGGGATCTCCAAACCATTCGCTGAATTTCTTTTGCAAATCATCCGTTAAGGGCAATGGTGGCTCGGTGGTAAAAATGGGCTCGCCGAACCATTCGTAAAATTTATTTTGCACGTTCTTCTTCAATGGTAGTGTGTTGTATTCCATACAAGCACATTTATAAAATTGCTTGCATCGTTGGCACATATATTTCAATTGCCTGTGATATACGGATTTGAAAGGAGATGTTCTACAGGCATTGTTTTAACCCCTCTGCAGAATACTGAAATGTTTTGGCAATGTTGTGCCCACTGTTGCATGAGCAGGTATCATGTAGTTGAGAAGGGGATCCCCCGTTCCTATAAATTCAATAAAAAATTTGCCACAATTCTTCGATGGCTGTCTTTTGGTTTTGACTATAGTAGTTCAGGAAATATTCTTAATAGATTACTCATCTACCTTATAGGAGATAGGAAAGATTAGCGTAGCGAAGAGTCTCTGGTGCGTTGGTAGAGATGCTTCGCTACGCTCAGCATGACATCGTATTACAACTCAAATAACTTTCCAACCTTCAAACCTTCCAACGTTTCAACTCCCGCCGCAAACATCGTAACCTCAATCTGTCTCTTTGTCAGTTTCATCATCTCAACGACTCTCTCTGTCGAAACCGCTGCCGCTTTCAAGAACTGACCTGCCATTCCCCCCAACGTCGCGCCGAGGGCGATGCATTTGGCGATGTCGAGTCCGTCTTTGATGCCGCCGCTGGCGAAGGTGGTCATGTCGGGGACCGCGTTCTTGACGTTGATGATTAAGTCTGCGGTGGGGATGCCCCAGCCGACGAAAGTGGCAGCGAGTTGACGGGTGAATTCATCGGGCGCGCGGTGCATTTCCACTTGTGACCAGCTTGTGCCGCCTGCGCCTGCCACGTCTATAGCGGAGACACCGCAATCGGCGAGCAGCTTGGCGGTCTTTTCGGAGATGCCCCAGCCAACTTCCTTGGCGATGACAGGGACTTCGATCTGCTTGCAGACTTCTTCGATCTTTTTGGCAAGACCGGCGAAGTTGACATCACCGGCATCTTGCACGGCTTCTTGCAAAGGATTCAAATGGAGAATGAGCGCGTCTGCCTGGATCATGTCCACGGCGCGGCGGCAGTGGTCAATGCCGTAGCCGTAGTTGAGTTGCACGGCTCCGAGGTTGGCGAATAATAGAATGTCGGGAGCGACTTTGCGCGTGATGGAAAAGGTGGGAATTTGCTCCGGGTGTTCGAGCGCGGCACGCTGACTGCCGACTCCCATGGCAACGCCGACTTCCTGTGCGGCTTCGGCGAGTCGCTGGTTGATCTCTCCGGCTTCCTCGGTGCCGCCGGTCATGGAACTGATCAGGATGGGAGCGGCTAATCGTTTGCCGAACAAGCTCAGACTTGGGTCGATGCGGTTTAAGTCCAGTTCGGGGAGGGCTTCGTGGGTGAAATGATAATTTTCCAGTCCGGTAGTGAGAGCGGAGCGGACATCCTGCTCCAAATTGATCTTGATGTGGTCGGATTTTCTCTGGTCGATCGGCGCAACTTTTGGCATGGGGTAGTGTTCCTGTTGATGAAATCCCGCAAGGTATTGTCGGGATGTTTGTAAATCTGGCTTATCAAGAGTACAATTGCCACGACGAAGTCCCGAAAGGGAAATTCTATGAGGAGGTTGTCATGTCTGACACATACAATGAAGTGAAGGCGATTATCAAAGACTTGCTCGGTGCCGATGAGGCGAAGATCGTTCCGGAAGCCCGTTTCCGTGAGGAGCTCGAAGCGGATTCCCTCGACCTTGTCGAACTGATCATGGCTTTTGAAGATAAATTTGGCGCCGAAATTTCAGACGAAGACGCCCAGAAGATCGTTTCTGTGGGCGACGCAGTCACGTATATTAACTCGCACCGCAAGTAATCGTTAGCGTTGAAGTGATTATAACGTAGAGCCGTCCGAGAGGACGGCTCTATACGTTTGTTATTGTTTGCGGTAGGGGCACAATATATTGTGCCCCTACAATTCATTTCAAAAGGGAGGGGATTTCCTCGGGGTGTTTTGCAACTTTCACACCCGCCGCTTCCAACGCACGGATCTTATCTGCGGCAGTTCCAGCGGAGCCTTCGATGATGGCGCCAGCGTGTCCCATGCGTTTTCCTGGAGGGGCGGTCTGCCCGGCGATGAACGAGACGACCGGCTTGGTCATCTTGGTGGCGATGAATTCTGCGGCTTTGTCTTCATCGGTGCCGCCGATCTCGCCGATCAACACTACCTTCTCGGTGTGTGGGTCATGCTCGAACATTTCGAGACAATCGATGAAGTTCGTGCCGTTGATGGGGTCGCCGCCGATGCCCACACAGGTCGATGCACCCATGCCGACCAACTTCAACGCATACAGCACTTCATAGGTCAATGTGCCGGAGCGCGAGACCACACCGACATTGCCAGGAATGGCGATATTGCCGGGGATGATGCCAACTTTGCATTCACCGGGAGTCAATAGACCTGGGCAGTTCGGTCCGATCAGGCGGACTTTTTTATGGTCGAGATAATTGCGCACGCGCATCATATCCTGCACGGGCACACCTTCGGTGATGCAGACGATCAGCGGGATGCCTGCATCCGCGGCTTCGAACATTGCGTCGGGAGCGAAGCGTGCCGGGACGAAGATCACGGTCGCATTCGCACCGGTAGCATCCACCGCTAACTTGACCGAGTCGAACACCGGAACTTTTCCATCCAAAACCCATTCGCCGCCTTTGCCGGGAGTCACGCCCGCGACGACATTGGTGCCGTATTGAACCATCTGAGTTGTGTGGAAGAGACCGTCATTGCCGGTAATGCCTTGCACAAGAAGGCGGGTGTTTTTGTTGATTAAGATACTCATGAATATTTTTCTCCGTAACGCGGTAGGGGCGAGGCTGCGAAGCCTCTCGCCCCGGGCGGGGAGACCCCGCCCCTACGCGTAATTATCCCTTCGCTGCCGCGACAGCCTTCTTTGCCGCATCAGCCAGAGTCTCTGCTGTGATCATGTTCGCGTTCTCGAGCAGTTTGCGTCCCTCTTCCGCATTGGTACCTACGAGACGCACAACCATCGGAACCTTCGGCTTGACTTCATCCATCGCCACGAGAATACCCTTCGCCACTTCATCGCAGCGGGTGATACCGCCGAAGATGTTAAAGAGAATGGCTTTCACGTTCGGGTCGGAAAGGATGATGCGCATTGCCGCCGCGACTTTATCTGCTTTTGCGCCGCCGCCGATATCCAGGAAGTTGGCTGGTTCACCGCCGAATAGTTTGACAATGTCCATACTGGTCATTGCCAGACCGGCGCCGTTCACCATACAGCCGATGTTGCCATCCAGCTTGATGAACGAGAGTCCGTGACGGCGTGCATCCGTTTCAGCGGGTGCTTCTTCGTCGATATCGCGGATCTCCGCCAGGTCAGCGTGACGGAACAGCGAGTTGTCATCGATCAGCATCTTGCCGTCCAACGCCACCAGCTTGTTATCCTTGGTGATGACGAGTGGATTGATCTCCGCCAGTTCTGCATCGCTTTCGCGATAGACATTCCACAGTGATGTGGCGATCTTACTGAAGTCACGCCACAGTTCGCGGGGCAGATCGATCGACGCTGCAATATCGCGCGCTTGATAGTCGCGTAGTCCGAGCAGAGGATCGATATGCACTTTGATGATCTTCTCAGGTGTGGTCGCTGCCACTTCTTCAATGTCCACACCGCCCGCGGCAGAGGCGATCATCACCGGCTTCTTTGCCGCGCGGTCGTTCGTGATGGCGAAATAGATCTCATGCGCGATCGCCGCGGCTTCGTCCACGAGCACCTTGCGCACGCGCAGACCTTTGATGGACATTGCCAGGATCTGATCGGCATACTCTCTGGCTTCATTCGGGTTCTTGGCAACCTTCACCCCGCCAGCTTTGCCGCGTCCGCCCACCAACACCTGCGCTTTAATAACAGCGCGGCCACCGAGTTCCTCTGCGATCTGTTTCGCTTCGTCTGCGGTAGCCGCCACCCGTCCCTTCGGGATGGGAATTCCGTACTTTGAAAAAATTGTCTTAGACTGATATTCGTGGAGTTTCATGCATAATCCCTTTGGTTGGAATCAATTTCTATGGCATTATACCATTTGCATTTTATAGGATACAGTTTCACATTATGTAGATAAAATGATGGGATCGATCAATGATTGATACGCCGTTTCTTTTCCAAGCTGGAGGTTGATCCCATTTCAAAAGTAAATTCTCCTCTGAAAACCGGTCTTGCGCGTAGGCATTTGATACAAGATAGTATCTTGCACTTCATGATTTACGATATGGATATGGTGCGGTCATTGCACATTCAAAATTTTGCCACTTAGTATGATGGGAAACTGTAATGTAACAAATTTAACCTATTCGCTATAATCCCGTACAGAGAGAGAGGAGGCTACATGCGCAAGTTCCAAATTGGTCTGATATTCATTTTAATAGTTTCTACCATCCTTTCGGCGTGTGGCGTCGGAGGGGCAAGTGCAGTTGTGCGGATTGGCTGGGTAGCGGGACCTGATACTCTTAACCCTGGCATGGCACAGTTGATCGAATCATTTAATATCTTCAGTCTGATATACGATACGCTTTATGAGCAAACTTTAGATGGCAACTATCGTCTCTCGCTGGCAGAGAGTGTAGATATTTCGGAAGACAACAAGACGTGGACTTTCAAGATCCGTGATGGAGTGAAGTTCCATGATGGCGAATCTGTTAGCGCAGACGATGTAGCATTTTCGTTCAACTATTATATGGAACACGCTGAAGAATTCCCCTTTCTTCCCGGATACGCAGCCAATTTTGAACGCGTGAGGGCTTTGCCAGGGAATAAAGTGCTCATCCAGCTTACACAAGCGATTCCAAACATGGAGAGTCAATTGATCTCCTTGTATGTTCTTCCCAAACACATCTGGGAAGGTAATACAGATCCAACACAAATGGATATTCCGGTATCTCAAATGGTTGGAAGCGGTCCCTTTAAACTGACAACATACGAGCCTGGCAAATTCATACGGCTGGACGTAGTCCGAACCCATTTTTATTATCATCCCAAGATCGGTGCAGTTGAGTTTCTGATCTATGCTAATGTTTCTTCGATGGTCCAGGCGCTTCAAAATAAAGAGATCGACCTGATCGCCAACCTGCCAGTCTCTGCTGTGTCTGCTCTTAAAGACATGAAAGGTGTTCAGGTTGTTACCGGTCCTTCCGCTTCGCCGATCGATGGTCTCAGATATCATTTTCAACCAAATTGCTCCCGAGGATTGCCCTGTGGATATTGGTGGGATCTGTAGTGGTCACCCAGCCTTGCGCGACCGAAATGTGCGCCTTGCCATGGCACATGCGGTAAATAAACAACGCCTGGTAGATGAGTTGTTTCTAGGTTTGGCAGATCCCGGGCTGACGCTGATCCCGAAAGGGCTAGGCGTTTTCTATAATTCATCCATCAAGGACTATGAATTCGATGTAGACAAAGCCAACCAGCTCCTGGATGACGCCGGTTATCACGATGTTAATGCAGACGGTGTTCGTGATATGCCTGATGGCGAACGGTCCCTTTCCTTTCGCATGGAATGGCCCGACAGCATTCCTTATGCCGAAACAGAAGCAGAGTTATTGCGCAATATGTGGTCTCAGATCGGTATTGACGTGCAGTTACGAATGGTCACATCTGAGGACCTCACAGCACGATGTTGTCCCACATTTGATTACGATATCATACTTTGGGAATGGGAAGCAGACCCCGACCCGGATTTTCTTCTAAGTGTTATGTCAAGCGGAGAGATATCCTCTGGCACGAATGAAACTGGCTATTCCAACCCTGAGTATGATGCCTTATATGAAAAACAGGCTGTTGAAATGGATAAGGAAGCACGCCTCCGCTACATCTGGCAAATGCAGAGTATCGTTCATACAGATGTAGTGTACATTATTCCAGCGTATCAAAAGGTCGTTGCAGCGTATCGCACGGATACTTTCCGCGGCTGGCCGATAGAAAGTAGCAAGATCGATCTTGATGCTATTTCATCGCTCGCTGTAATTGAATTGATCGGTCAATAGCGATCACAATTATTGTTTCACAGCTCCCGAAAACACTTTTCGGGAGCTTTTTTATGGTATCCTCAATGCCCCGCCTATGAAACATTTACTGAGAATTCGCACCTTTTTGCGTCCATATACCCTTCAGATCGTTGGGACATTGTTGGTGTTGCTGGTCCTGACGGGATTGAGTTTGGTCGTGCCGCGTATCATCCAGACCGTCATTGATCAGGGACTTCTCGATGGAGACACCGGATCCCTCGTCCGCTCGGCGGCTCTTCTTCTGGGGCTTGGGCTTGTTTCCGCTGCTTTGAATCTGATCCTACGCTATTGGTCTGCATGGATCGCCACCCATGTGGGCTACGACTTGCGCAACCGCATGTACAACCATATTCAGCATCTTCCTTTCACCTACCACGACCACACCCAAAGCGGACAACTCATCTCGCGTTGTATCGAAGATGTGCGTTCCATTGAACAGTTCGCCGGTAGTTCCGTTGCAGAGTTGGTGCGGTTCTTCCTGTTGGTCGCTGGCATCCTATACATCATGATCGGCGATAATTTGAAATTGGCGCTCATCGCGTTGCTGCCCATGATCCCGCTCATCCTAATGACCTCTGTGTTCGGAACGAAGATCGGAAAATTATTCTTCGATGTAGACATGGCAGTCGGCGAAGTTTCGAACCGCTTGCAGGAAAATGTGGTCGGTGTACAGGTCGTGCGAGCTTTTGCGCGTGAAGACTATGAGACCAAGCGTTTCACAGATGCCAATCAGGAAGTTTTTCGAACATGGGTGTACGTTATTGATGAATGGTCCAAGATCATGCCTACCACCAGCTGGTTGACAACGATCAGCATTATCTTGATCCTGTGGTTTGGTGGTCAAATGGTCATCAACGGTACCATGACCATTGGTGAGATCGTGGCATTCAATGCTTATATTCTGATGCTGGCAGAACCTGCCCAATCGCTGACCGGGCTTGTCAACGCAGGTGGGGAAGCGGCAGCCGGCGCACAGCGCGTCTTTGAAGTATTAGACACCGAACCGGCGATCCAGTCCGCAGCGAACGCGGTGAAGGTGGAACCGCTGCGTGGTGAAGTAGAGTTCCGTGATGTGGGACTCAAATATAAGGATGAAAAGACAGCCTCGTTAAACGGTATCAACGTGCGGGTCGAACCGAACCGCCTTATCGCCTTGATCGGGCAGACAGGCTCGGGAAAAACGTCGTTCGTGAATCTGATCCCGCGTTTTTACGATGTCACAGAAGGCTGCGTGTTCGTGGATGGCGTGGATGTGCGCGAGATGGATCTTGTCACCTTGCGCAAACAGATCGGTATTGTGTTGCAGACTTCGCTGTTGTTTTCCGAATTCGATCAAGGGAAATATTGCTTACGGTCGCCCAGATGCCACGATGGACGAAGTGATCGCTGCTGCGAAAGCGGCGCAGGCGCATGAGTTTATTGAAGGCTTCACGAACGGATACGAAACGATCGTTGGTGAACGCGGCGTCACGCTCTCCGGTGGACAGCGTCAGCGTGTGGCAATTGCGCGTGCCCTGTTGATGAACCCACGCATCCTGATCCTGGATGATTCCACTTCGTCGGTAGATACGCAGACCGAAAAGTTAATTCAATCAGCTTTAGACACCTTGATGGAAGGTCGCACAACCTTTGTTATTGCGCACCGCCTTTCCACGGTGCGTCGTGCCGATATGATCCTGGTGATGGATAAGGGTCAGATCGTGGAACGAGGCACACATGAAGAATTGCTTGCCCGTGGCGGATTGTACAAAGAGATCCACGATCTTCAACTAGCCGACCAGGCTGGTTTTGCAGAAGAGATGGAAGAGATACAAGTCACTGGCAATGCCAAGGAAAAAGAAACTGAGTTGGAGGAAGAGTCAGAGGAAATTTAATATTTAATAGATACTCGCGCTGAGCGGAGGACGGTGGTATTCCGTCCGAAGACGAAGCGCAGCGCATGTCTTGGAGTGCTCACACTATGCCATACGCAATTTACATTCTCCACTGCTCTGATGGCACCTATTACACAGGTATGACAAAAGAATTAGATGCGCGCGTGCATGAACATCAAACGGGTGCACATCCTGAGGCTTATACTTTTACCCGCCGTCCCGTTGTGCTTGTATGGAGTGAAGTTGTTGATTCATATCAAGAGGCGTTTCAATGGGAGCACCAAATAAAAGGTTGGAGCCGTGCGAAAAAAGAAGCATTAAATTCGTGGAGATATTGAAGGAATTCATGAGATTGTAAAAGCAGAGAGAAAACAGCGAGAAAGAACAAAACCTAAATAAATTACTCGCACTGAGCAGAAGGGCTGAATGCTCTTTGAAGCCCTGCAGATGAAGCGTAACCTGAATGCAAATAATAGCTAACTTGAAATCTGCGCTTCGTCTTCATTCGATCCCAAAACCGGGTCTCACTCCGCTCAGCGCGAGAGAAATGACACCATGACAACAAAAATAATTCCTCCCTCATTTATTGCTCAATCAGAAGAACAGCTCGATAAGGGCTACGATCCTAAAGTGGCGCGTGGACTGCTGCAATTCGTGAAGCCTTATACGGGGCAAATGCTGTTTGCCTTGCTGCTGATGGTCATTGTGACGATTGCGTCAGTCTCAGGTCCGTACTTTGTCAAACTTGCCATTGACGATGGGATCAATAAAAAGGACCTCCGTACGCTGCTTATTATTGTCGTAGTCTATAGCATCGTATCCTTCATTCAGTGGGTGACGAATATCTATCGGGTACGTATCATGTCGCGTGTGGGGCAACATGTGCTCTACGATGTGCGCATGGCGATGTTCGATCATTTGCAAAAACTTTCGCTGAGTTTTTACAACCGTTACAGTGTGGGGCGTGTTATCACGCGCGTCATCAATGACGTGGGAACTCTGCGCGAATTTATCACCTGGGCAGTGCTGGCGATCATTCGTGACCTGTTGGGTATCATTGGAATACTGGTGGCGATGCTCACTTTGAACTTCAAGCTTTCCTTATTGACGTTCGCGGTACTACCTTTGATGGTAGTGGCAACGATCGCTTATCGCAAAGTGGCGCGGCAGAATTATCGTAAGGTACGTGCTGCAGTTTCGTGGACCAACTCTGTGCTGGCGGAAAATGTCAATGGTGTACGCGTTGTGCAGGCGTTTTCACGTCAGAGTCACAACTACAATAACTTTATAGGCTACGTCAACCGTTATTATTTGGAGACGAGCCTGGATGCGGCGAAGGTGGCTTCGGTCTTCACTCCGCTTGTGGATGTGCTTGGTGCGATCGCCACTGCCATGGTTGTCTATGTGGGTGGACGCGCGGTGTTGGGCGAAAATATCTCTGCTGGTGTGTTGATCGCGTTCGTATTGTACATTGACCGTTTCTTCGAGCCGATCCGCGATTTAAGTCGTCGCTTCGATACGCTTCAATCCACGATGGCGGGCGGGGAGCGCATCCTTGACCTGCTCAGTCAGCAAGTGGAAGTGCAGGATGCACCCGATGCCCGTGAAATGGAGCCGATCAACGGCGTGGTGCGATTCGAAGATGTCCAATTCCATTATTCGGATGACCCGGCGCTTGTCCTGGATGGGATCAACTTGCACGTGGACGCCGGACAAACGGTCGCGCTGGTGGGGGAGACGGGTGCCGGTAAAACGACCATCGTCAAGCTGTTGACCCGCTTCCACGACCCGACCTCAGGCTGTATCCGCGTCGATGGCACCGACCTGCGGACGGTGACTCAGCAAAGCCTGCGCAAACAGATGGGCATGGTGTTGCAAGATCCGTTCCTGTTCAATGGTTCGGTCAAGGAAAATATTTTGTTCGGGCGATTGGGCGCCAGCGATGAAGATGTGATCGCGGCGGCAAAAGCGGTCGGCGCGCATGACTTTATCAGGGGCTTACGCAACGGCTACGACACATCGGTGGAAGAAGGCGGCGCGTTGTTGAGTGTAGGACAACGCCAGTTGATCTCGTTCGCACGTGCGCTGTTGGCAGACCCGCGTATTTTGATCCTGGACGAAGCGACCTCCTCGGTGGACACACAGACCGAGCAGATCATTCAAAGCGCGTTGACCACGCTTTTGAAGGGTCGAACATCGTTTGTCATCGCACATCGCCTTTCGACCATCACCAGCGCAGATAAGATCGTGGTCATCAATGATGGAAAGATCATCGAGCAGGGAACACATGCTGAATTGCTGGCAAATCAGGGCATGTATTACGATCTGTATCGAACAGGATTCCAGGAATAAGATAAAAAACCTGTCTGGTTTGGTGCGGTGTTTTGTAACCCTATCCATTTGGCTGGTCAACGATATTTAATTTACTGATAGAAATATCTATAAGAGGACATTACATGACCTACCCCATCATACAACGCGAACTGACTGTCCATCTCCACAACAAGAACTGGTATCTGCGTCCTATTGAAGACGAAGAGAAAATTCTAGGTCCCGTGGATTACGGTTGGCATCGCTACAATTTATATCCAGATAGTTTCACCTTTGGCGAGGGGTTGCTGGCTGGCAGTTCCATCCCTGGCTCACGGCGCTTGGTGTTCTGCTCGTGGAGCTCCCAGTGGGATGGGTTTTATGTTTCCAGTATGGGCGGCGCGGCGTATACATTTCACCATGTAGGTGTCAACTATGTCGCCTTGCGCGGTATGGCATCTGAGCCGAGTGTGGTGCTGCTCAACCACAAGGCGGGCGAAGTTCAGGTGCGCATTGAGCCGGTCAATGTGGAACCGTTGTGGGCGGGCTATGCCAGCCCCGATGGCAGACCGCTGCTCGGCTTTTATGCATTACAGCAGGCGTTGTTCGACCGCTATGCCAGCGAATATACAAAAGATGACTTCCGCATTTGCGCCGTGGGTCCCGCCGCGAAATATACGCGCGAAGGCGCGATCGGTTCCAGCCCCGTGCGCAATCGCGATTTCACTGCCGTTGTCGATTGGGCGGGGCGCGGTGGACTCGGCAGCCGCTTGTTGCAGCGGCATAACATTGTCGGCATTGTCTTCGGCGGCGAATGGGAAGATCCCGACCTGCGCGACTCGAAAGAGATCGATTCCTACTTCATGGAACATTTCGGCAAGAAGACCATCCAGACCGACCTGGCGGTCACGGAAAAATATCGTTACGTGCCCGAGTTCGAAACGGGCGGCACGTTCGGCGTCAACATGCGCGATCTCAACGAGCGCATTCTGAGTTTCAATTACACGTCCATTTACCAGCCGGTCGAGTCACGGCTGAAGCAGCACGAGCATTTTATTCTTGATCACTACCTCAAGCAGTTCAACGAGGAGACCATCAAGCCCAAGAAGTTCCAGCACTGCGGCGAGCCTTGCCCGGTGGTGTGTAAGAAGATGAACGGGCAATACAAAAAGGATTATGAGCCATATCACGTGCTCGGTCCGCAGGTGGGAGTCTTCGATCAGCGTGCTGCCGAACTACTCAATGACTTTGTAGATGCGATGGGATTCGACTCCATTCAATCGGGCGGGACGGTCGCCTGGATCATGGAACTGGTCCGCGATGGATTGATCGATCCGACTCAGTTTGGGCTGCCTCCGTTAAACGAGATGCGCTTCGGCTGGGAAGACGATCCGTCAAAGTTTGACGTGGTCGCCGACAGCATGAAGAATGCCCAATACGCGATGAGCGTTGTTCAGGCTATCCTGTTCGAGCCGAAAGCGGAAGTCTTCCGTAAGAGCATCCGCGTGGCGGCGAAAGAACTTGATAAAAAGTATGGCATCCGCAGCATTGACCGGGCGGTGTTCATCGGTCATGGTGACGAAGGTTGTATGGTGCCGAATTAATATTGGGTTCCGGGTATGCTCAGTCCCATGCCGATGATGGGCAAATACTTTGTCCATTATGGCGTGGAGTTCATGGGACCCGAAGCGCTGGGTCGCAAGAACGTCGAGCGCATGACCTATGAACTGTTCAACGAGAACAGCGGTATCTGCCGCTTTCATCGTAAGTGGTCTGAGACGATTACCGACGAAATTCTGCGCGCGCACTACACGGGTTTGGATGCAAATTACAAGGAGCATCAATTTGAGTTGGCGCGTGAGATCTATAAACGTGAAGCACCCAAGATCGTGTTCTGGGAAAGTCAACGCGTCATGGATATGGTGATGGGTTATCTTGTGCAATGGGAAAGCGATGGGCTGCGCAGCCCCGAACTGATGGATTGGCTGGGACGCTTCCGTGAGGATAAAGAGTTGACAGCCAAAGCGTATTGGAAAGCCATGTCTAACGGGATCAAGTCCGCGTTCAAGGATGGAGCCGCGGCAATCCCCGATGTGCTCACGCCGGGTCAGCAGAAGAAACAGCAGGAAGCGTGAAGATCTATTTCCGCGTCCACGCTGTGCAGCGCATGTTCGAGCGGCGTGTTTCCGCAAAGAATGTTATTCAGTCTCTTCAATCAGGTGAAACCATCGAAGATTATTCATCCGAGATGCCGGAGCCGAGTCGCTTGATCCTGGGTTTTCAGGGCAAGCGTCCATTTCATATCGTGACCTCTGAAAACCCGGAAGCGGACGAGACTACCATTATCACGGTATATCTCCCTGACCCGAATCAATGGACGAAAGATTTCAAGAAGCGAAGGCAATCATGATCTGCCTGATCTGCAGGCAAGTGGACGTGGTCGACGGTTTGACGTCTATGCCATTTGAACGCGGCGAAATGCGACTGGTGGTTAATAATGTCCCTGTAAGAGTTTGCCCTCAATGCGGAGAAGCCTTTGTAGAGGAATGTGTTGCCGTGCGTTTGTTGGAAATCTCAGAGGCGGTATCAGCCAGTGGTGAGCTGGATAGTGTGATCGAATATGATCATCCCATCAAACTTCTTGACCGCTCTACATCCAAATGATACACTCGCCATATCTTATTCCAGAAAGGAGGCACGTACCAATGAGAGCCATGGTGACATATGATGTTTTGTTGAGCGCGCCTCCTGAAGGTGACCGGTAGGGACAAGGCTTGCCCTTGTCCTTCTGTCCCGTGAATTGGACAACCGCAAGGGTTGTCCCTACGATGATGATATACCGCAGGCGTTTCTCGTCTGCGGTTTTTGTTTTAAACAAGGAAAACTATGCTCTCTCGAAAAAAGAAATTCCTGTCGTACTACAAACCCTATCTGGGTTTGTTCCTGGCGGATATGGCTTGTGCATTTGTCGTTTCTGGAACGGCGTTGCTGCTGCCGGTCTGTGCGAATTACATCACTAAGAATCTTCTGGCTAGCAATTCGCCGGATGTATTGCGCCAGATCTACGGTATGGGCGCGGTCATGCTGGGATTGATCGCCATCCATACTCTGTGCAACATGTTTGTGGACTATCAAGGTCATATGATGGGCGCCAAGATGGAACGCGATATGCGCAGTGAATTGTTTGAGCATTACCAGAAACTGTCGTTCGGCTTTTACGATGAACAGCGGACAGGTCAATTACTTACGCGGATCACCAACGATTTGTTCGACCTGGCGGAACTGTATCATCATGGACCGGAGGATATCGTCATCTCGCTGTTAAATTTTGCGGGTGCGTTTGCCATCATGCTCACGGTCAATGTCAGGCTTGCCCTGATGGTTTTTCTCTTTTTGCCGGTCATGGCAGTGTATGTCGTGTACTTCAACAAGAAAATGAGGACCGCCCTAAAACGAAGCCACGATAGGATTGGCGATATTAATGCTCAAGTGGAAGATTCGCTTTCGGGCATAAGGGTGATGAAGTCGTTTACGAATGAAGAGATCGAGAAAAGGAAGTTTGACCATGAAAATGACCGTTTCCTTGCCAGTAGAAAGGATGGTTATAAAAGCGAGGCGTATTTTGAAGCGGGAATGATCGCTTTCACACAGCTATTTACAGTTGCCGTGATCGTCTTTGGCGGTATCAGCATTATAAAAAATGCATCCCTGGATTTGCCAGACTTGATCACCTTTTTATTGTGTATTGGCATCCTCATCGAACCGATTAGACGATTTAGCAACTTCACCCGCCTTTACCAGGAAGGCTTCGCTGGCTTTGACCGCTTTATGGAAGTGTTGGAAGTGGAGCCCGATATTCAGGATATTCCCGGTGCGATGGACATCGGTCATGCTCAGGGAACGATTGAATTTCAGAAGGTGAGCTTTAAATATAAGGAAGAACACGATTTTGTTTTGAGAGATATTTCCCTGAATATCAGAGCAGGCGAATATATTGCCATTGTTGGAACATCTGGGGTTGGGAAGACAACGCTTTGTTCTTTGATCCCTCGTTTTTACGATACCAATGCCGGGAAAATATTGCTGGATGGCAGGGATATTCGCGAGATCAGTCTGTGTTCATTGCGCAGGAATATTGGCGTTGTGCAGCAGGATGTCTACCTGTTTGCCGGAACAGTCGCAGACAATATCCGCTATGGGAAGTTAAATGCCAGCCGTGAAGAGATCATCGAAGCTGCCAAAAAAGCGAATGCTCACGAGTTCATCCTATCCCTGCCGGACGGCTACGATACGGATATTGGTCAACGCGGGGTGAAACTCTCCGGTGGGCAAAAACAGCGGCTGAGCATTGCTCGTGTATTTCTGAAAGACCCGCCAATCCTCATCTTTGATGAGGCGACCAGTAATCTCGATAATGAAAGCGAACGCGCCGTTCAAGAGTTGCTGGAGAAGTTGACGGAGCACCGTACAACACTGGTCATTGCTCACCGCCTGTCAACGGTGCGGAATGCACGTCGGATCGTTGTGCTGACAGAGAACGGCATCGAAGAACAAGGTACGCATGACGAGTTGATCGTCAGGGATGGAGCGTATGCCAATCTATATAATATGCAGGTGAGGATATAAAGTTTTAGCGATAAAAACCTGACAGGTTTCATGAGGACAAAAACCTGTCAGGTTTGGTATCAAAGATTTGATACAATCACCCCATGAAACAGTGCGTTAGCCTGTTCTTTTTATTTGTACTTATTGCCTGTCAGCCTCTTTCCGCCGCTCCTCCTGATGCGACATTGCCCCCGCCGCATCTGGTGATCGAGACGCTGACTCCCTCTCCCGTGCCGACACAAACGCTGATACCTTCCCCAACTCCCACCGTCGAAGAATTACTTTTTCCCTACACCATTGAAGGACTCCGCCAGCACACCTATAAAAGCGGAAAGATCCACATTCGTGCCACATTGGAAGAGAATGAGGCTTATACGGGGTATTTGATCGATTACCCCAGTGACGGGCTGACCATCACGGGCATTATGCAGATTCCCAAGGGCACTGGTCCATTCCCAGTGATCATCATGAACCACGGCTTTTACAGCCGCAGCATCTACCACTCTGGTGACGGCACGGACCGTGCGGCTGCCTACCTTGCCAAGCGTGGTTATATCACGCTTGCCTCCGATTACCGTAGTTGGGGCGAGTCGGATGTGGATGTGAGTCTGTTTTACTCGGGGCTCGCTATCGATGTGGTCAATCTTATTAGCGCGGTATCCTCCATCCCTGAGGCGGATACGAGCCGCATTGGAATATGGGGGCATAGCATGGGTGGCGGAGTCACGATCAAGGTCCTCACGGTCGATTCCCGCGTGGATGCGGCGGTTCTCTATTCCACGGTCAGTGCTGATCACGCCGATATCATCGCGCGATGGGGGAATGGCTGTTTTGGTGATATCGCTCAAGGGGAACAATTATGGGGCTGTAATTCTTCGGATGTAGTTCCATCGGAATTACCGGTGAATTTGCAGGCGGCGTATCAATTCGCGGCGGAAGACACCGATATTCTCAAAGAGATTTCCCCGTTCTACCACCTGGACTATGTCAACACACCGGTGCAGATCCATTATGGCGCGGAAGATGGCAAGGACTATGCCGGAACTCCGCCAGAATGGTCGAAGAAATTGTACGAGGCGCTCAAGGAGGCAGACAAAGATGTGGAGTTATTCGGCTACGACGAGCAAGGACATTCGTTCAAGCCTGACCCGTGGTTTGCCTTTATGGGACGTGTGGGTCAATTCTTTGATGAGCATGTAAAGAATATCCAAAATAACTGATGAAAAAATATCTTCTCTTTATTGTTGCCTTATTGATATTGGTCGCTTGTTCAGCAAAACAGGAAACTCAAACAACGCCTGTGCCCGCATCGGCTCCGATGGGTCGCTACGATGGCATCTGGAACGGGACTGGGCGTGATGACGCTGCCGGTCGGGATTTTCAGATCTCTTTTTCAGTTCGTGACTCAAAGATCACTGCTATTCGTTACAGTTTCAACGGTTCGGATGGTATTCCATGTAGCAACATTGATTACACCAGTATTGCGGGATCAAACCAGCCACAGATTGACGGGGAAACAAGTACGGTTTCGCTTGGCGAAGACCTGAATACGAACATTCATTTCAACTCGGAAGAAAGTGCCTCTGGTGAATTAACCATCCATTGGGCAGACCGTCAGCCGCGTTGTAACGGCGATTACAAGGTAACCTGGACTGCGGCAAAGCAGGCACCTCAAGTGGCTGCTCCGACAGGTCCGAACCCGAATGCGCCGAACGGGTTTGAGACCTTTATTCAGATCTTGATCTTTGGATTGTCGAATGGCGCGGTGTTGGCGTTGAACGCGATCGGCGTTTCTTTGATCTACAGTACGGTACGCACACTCAATCTGGCGCATGGCGATGTCTTTGCGCTCACCTCTGCACTGGTGACGAGTCTGGTCAATATCATTGGCATAACCCAGCAGTGGGCGCCGTTACAGCTTGCCGCGGGCTTGGTGTTTGTGCTGTGCATGTCAATGTTATTGGGTGCGCTGCTCAGCATGGGCGTGGAACAATTCGGCTTCAAACCCTTCCGTGGTTCCTCGCGCTTGGCGCCACTGATCGCAACGCTTGGTATTTCATTTATTCTCTTTCAAGGCGCATTAGTCTGGCGCACATTCCAACATTCATGGATCCCTGGTGAGCATCGTAGTGTGCCGGGGCTGCCTGAGGTGCCGACAGATGGTATTCCGAATCTATTGCCAGAGATCGATCTGGTGAAGGCGCTGGGATTGCACTACCGTTTTATTGTCCGATTTGCAGATGTTTTTGTCATCCTGATGGCGGTGATGTTCGTTCTGCTGGCAACCTGGTTCCTGCAAAAGACACGCACCGGTCATGCGCTGCGGGCGCTATCGCAAAATGCACAGGCGGCGGAGATCTTGGGCGTGAATGTCAATCAGACCATCACACGTGCCTTTGCTATTGGCGGCGCGTTCGCAGGCACGGCGGCATTTATCTTTGCTCTCTATTATGGAAGACCGTTCGGAGTTCATGGGGCGCAAAGTGGCTTGCTGGCTTTTGCGGCAGCGTTGTTAGGCGGTATTGGCAGCCCGGTCGGAGCGCTGATGAGTGGACTCTTCATGGGTGTGGTCTCTTCGCTCAGCGATTACTATCTCAGCGCCCAATGGACTCCGGTGTTATTACTTGGTCTTCTGATCCTGTTGCTGGCATGGCGCCCGATGGGGCTGGCATCTTCGGGTGAGGCGGCAACGGATTCTGTTTCGGCGCGGGACTCGGTCATTTTGACGGCGATCGGTCGCAAGTCTGGTTGGATGCGTTGGCAGATCCTGTTGATCGTGTTTGCGATATTGCCGATCATTTTCCCAGCGGGTCAAAATATCCTGCGCACGGTTGGTGTCTTTATCATGCTGACGCTGGCGCTCAATCTTGTGTTGGGTATTGCTGGTCTGCTGGATTTTGGCTTTGCAGCAAGTTTTGGTTTGGGCGCGTACGTAGCGGCATTGTTGGGGCGTGTCGATATGTCGCTGGTATTGCTGACGGGTATCGCGATGGGTGCATTGCTAGGGGTAGTCAAAGGCTTATTGGCACGACGTTTACGCGGCGACTTTCTTGCGGTGGCTACATTGACCTTGGGATTGCTGGAACGACAGGTCATTATCAACATCCCAAAGGTGACCGGTGGTGTGGGTGGACTCGGCGGATTCGGTCCGTTTCGTTTTCTAAGCCTGGGCTTGTTTTCCCCAACGATCAAATTTTATCTCGTCTGGATTTTTGTTTTTCTCGCCGCCTGGGCAAGCTCACGTTTGATCGAGTTCGCGCACAGGTCGAGCCTGGCTTGCGTCTAGTGAAGATGAATTGGCGTCCATTTCTGTGGGTGTAAATGTGACGAGTGCGCGCGTGTGGGCGTTCGTGTTGAGTTCCGCTCTGGCAAGTTTGGCAGGCGCCTTATATGCTGGCACGCTTTCCTATGTGGACCCAGAGACGATGTCGTTCCATATTTCGTCCATGGTGCTGGCGATGGTGATCTTGGGCGGGGCTGGCGATGTTTCTGGGGCGATCCTTGGCGCAGCGATATTGGTTCTGTACGATAAGGTGATCGTAAGTCAGATCGCGACATGGGTCGCGTTGATCTGGCCCAAGGGTTGGTATATCGGCGCCACTGGTGCTCCCCCTGATATTCGTGGTGCCTCCTTCTTCAATTTTGGCATCGCCTTGTATTTGACGGTGTTATGGCGGGCGAGAAGGAAGTTTACGCGCTGAGCGGAGCGTTAGCGAAGTCGAAGCGCCATTTTAAGTTATGGATATTTCGGCTACAGATATCGAGGCAATCACTTCTCACTCCATTCGGGGCGAATGATATGCTTACGGTACTGGCAACGTGAAGTAAACCGTTGTCCCTTTCCCCAGTCCTTCTGATTCAACCCAGATCCTCCCGCCGTGGACTTCGATGATGCGTTTCGCCACCACTAAACCAATACCTGTGCCCTCTGCATATGGGTTGAGTTTTTGAAACAATCGAAACACTGATTCTACGTGTTGGGGAGCGATCCCAATGCCATTATCTCGAACGTAGAAAATCGGTTTCCCATCGGTATCTGCTCCGTTTGTTCCGATTGCGATACGCGGATCGGGCTGCTCTCCCATGAATTTCGCAGAATTATCCAACAGATTTTGTACAACTTGGTTGATTCGCGTTGGATCGACAAAAACGATCGGCAGGTCTTGTTTTATATCCACCTGCACCTTGTTCACAGCTAATCTGCCATGCACAGATGACAGTCCATCGTGCACGATCTGCTCGAACGGGATCGCACGGGGTGGGTGAATAACCCTGCCAATACGTGAAAGCTCCAGCAGTTCGTTGAGCAGCCGTTGCATTTTCTCGGCGGCTTCTGTAATGCGATAGATATCCTTTCGCAGACGCTCCATGTTTCCGCCGAAGGCATCCTTCTCTAGCATTCCCAGAAAGCCACGGATGGTGATGATGGGCGCTTTGAGATCGTGCGAAACCGTGTACGTGAATTGCTCCAATTCCGTGTTCTTGGATTTCAATTCTGCGATCAGATTATTGCGCTCTGCCTCGGCATGTACCTGACTCGAAATATCCCGCATGATCGAGCCGATCCGATAGTGGTTGAAACTACGGATAGGAAAGGATGTCTGCAGAACGTGTTTGACCTTACCGTTGCCAGATTGGATCGGACCTATGATAGGGCGATTGAAATTGGATGATTCGCCGGATGTAAGGATTTGCCTGGCACGTTGTTTCATACGTTCGTAGAACTCAGGGGTTCGTTGGGGCTCAGGAGTAAGCTGGAATTGGACTTCCCAGATCGGTTTGCCGATCACCTGCTCACGTAACAATCCGGCTATATCTTCCTGTGCCCTGTTCCATTCGATGATAGACCCTTGTTCGTCAAGCAAAAGGATGCCTTCTGATAGATTTTCGATCAGGGTTCTGAATTTATTTTCACTTTCCCTCAAAGCCTCCTCGGCATTTTTGCGCTGAATAGATACAGCAGCCACATGTGCCAGGGTCTTATAAATATCGAGGTCCACAGTTGGTTGTTCTTTACGAAGAGCAATGATCGCTGTCCCCACCAATTTGCCTCCGTAGGATAGTGCCAACGCAACGAAATTCCCTATTCCTAGAGTGCTTTTGAATAAGAGAGCGACAGGCTTGGGTACTGTTCCAAAGGAAACATCAGACAGATCCTCAAACGACTCTACGGTGCCGCTGATCATGTGGCGCTCCATTTCGGGAGTGACAGGAGTTTCCATGCCTACAAGGTTGAACCCCACCAGCTGATTCGCAATCGTTAATACTTGCCCCGAGACGGCAATATGCTTGATAGTGAGAATGCGTCTCGCTGGCTCATAGAGAGTAATGCCAACCCCTATGGCGTGCGTGATACTGCGCAATTTTTCTGCGATCAGTTGGATGATATCTGTTTCGGGAAGAGTGGCGGCACATTCGATGGCAAGTTCGTTGACCGCCTGCAAATCTCTGACCTTTTGCTCCGCCTCTTCTTCCAGCCTTTTTTGCTCGATATTTTCCTTCTTCAGCTCGTAGCTAACCTGTTCCCAGTTCGTGGCTTGTTTCAATAGGCTAATCACAAAAGGTGCAACGATCAGAGGCACGATGATACCGATCAAAGTGTTTGCCACGAGCAGTTCCAGTGACAATCGCCCCATGATGAGAAAGCTCAAAATGCTTGTCAGGATGGCTGTAACAACGACTGAAATTCCTACCGAAATGGCAGCTAGTTTTGTTGTGCTGACGGTAACCAGCTTATTTTGGATGAATCCGCGCATTTCCCATGGAGCCCTTGCTTGCCTTGAATAGTGGCTGTTATTGTACTTCACTGCCCTGCCTCTCGGATACAATGGGGCATACAATCACGCAAGGAGAGAAAAAACATGAACAATGTCCGTCCTCGCCTGATAATGCTCACAGAAGAACAGATCCACGATATTCACAAGTACACGATGCAGATCCTCGAGAAGACCGGAGTGCGCGTGGATTCGCCGTCCGCGTTGGCGATGCTTGAGAAAAGAGTCGGCAGCTCGAACGTCGAAGGAAGAACCGTGCGGATCCCGGCGGAGTTGGTCGAATGGGCGATGAAGGTCGCTCCGCGGCAGATCCAGATGTTCGACCGCAGAGGCAATCCGCAGTTCACGATCGGCGGGGCAGAGGACCGGACGCGCTTCGGTATAGGCGTCACGGCGCTGTATTATCAGGAGGCGGAGACCGATACGCCCGTGCTGTTCCAGCGTAAACACATGCAGGATATGGTGCGGGTTGGCAACAAACTGCCGCATTACGACATGGTCTCGACGGTGGGCATTGTGCGCGATGTGCCTGAGCATCTGACTGACTTGTATGGCAGCCTGGAACATTTTGCGAATGGGATTAAACCCATGGTGCTGCTCTGTTCGGATGAGAAAAAATTTGACGATGTACTGCGGATGCTCGAAACGCTTCACGGCGCGGACCTGGGCGAGAAGCCGTTCATCATGCCTTACTTTAACCCCGTGTCGCCTCTCGTTATGAACGAAGGCACCATGGACAAAATGATGATCGCCATCGACCGCGGACTGCCGGTCATTGTTTCGAATTACAGCATGTCCGGCGCCACTACACCCATCACTCCCGCTGGGACGGTGGCGGTGCTGTTGGCAGAACTGCTCGCTGGTCTCGTGATCGGACAGTTATATAAAGAAGGCGCACCCATGCTGTTGGGTATGCTGCCGGTCTACTTCGATATGAAGACGCTGATGAACTTCTACGATCCGCAGAGTATTCTGGTCAGCCTGGCATGTGCCGAGATGATGGAACATTACGGCATCCCGCACTGCGGTACATCGGGCAGTGGCACCGGCTGGGGCATGGACCTGCTCGCCGCCGAAACCTACTGGATGAACACGCTGATGATGACGCTTACCAAAGGCGGCATCGCTCCGTTCGTGGGTGATACGTTGGGATCGAAAGCCATCTCACCGCAGACCTTCGTCTATTGCCACGAGATCATTGACCAGGCATTGCGTTTTGCCAACGGCTTTCAATTAGATGACATGCATGTAGGGCTGGAGGAAATTCACAAAGTGGGTGCGGGCAAGAGCTACGTCTCCGCGCCGACCACGCTCAAGAAATATAAAACGGGTTACTACGTCAATCCCATCTTCCCGCGCTGGAGCATGGAAAAGTGGATGAGCGCCGGTCAACCGCACGTGCAGGATAAACTGCGCGAGTACACAATTGCGCTGCTGAACGATCTCCCTGCGCCGGAGGATCATGATGATTTGATGAGGAAGGGCGAGGAGTTTATCAAAAAGTGGTCATAAACAAATGGACAAAATTGTTTCGATAAATTATGAATGGAAATATGAACCTGCGGATTTTCTTGAAGAAGAAATCAATATTTCTTCGACAGATTTTCAACTTTCGATTCGTAATGGCAAAGCAGAAGCTTTAGTCAATCCAAGAAACGCTGAAAACGCCGCAAACATCAGAGATGAACTTACAACGCTCTTGAAAAGCAGATTTGATGCTGTTCAGTCTGTTGACTCACCGTGAGTATTCTTTGGGTAAGCCGAGTCGTATTGATCTCACGGAAGATGGAAAGCGAAATATATATTTAGAGGTTGAAACTGCTGTAATCAAAATGATAGCTGGAAAGGTTGACTTTGTTCATAGAGACAAAGAAGGCAATGTCTTGTATGATAGTAAACGTGAAAGGTTAGCGCAGCAGCAATGGTTTGCTGAAACTGTCTCAAAATATAGAACTTTAGATAAGACCTTAGAGCAGCTATTGAAAAGTTATCAAGAAGCTGTGAGAGATCCGGATAATGAATTTCTATATTTATATGAAATTAGGGATGCCATAGCAACTAGGTTTGGAAGCAAAAAGAATAGCTTAAAACAATTAGGAATCGTTGAGAAAGACTGGAGTTTGTTAGGAGAGCTTTCGAATAAAAGAAATATTAAACAAGGTAGACATCGCGGTGAATTTGCTGGTTTACTTCGAGAGGCTGACGCATCAGAATTAGAAATGGCTAGGAAGATAGCAGTTAGTTTGATCGAGAAGTATCTTCTTTATTTAGAGAAACATACTGATTTATAGGTATTGGAGATCATTGTGTCATCTTACCATCTCGCTCAAATCAACATCGGACGACTTTTAGCGCCCATTTACGATCCACTGCTGGCGAACCCAACCCTTGGAGTAGTGTAGACCGAGTGATCAAAAGTTTCTTGAATGTTTCCGTTTGGATTATTACTTATGCCATTTTTGTTTCCGTGTGGTTTATTTTGTGGCTCACGGTTGGAGATGGAAACTGGTGGCTGATTATCGTAAACCGGTTTATTTCCTATATATTCCTCCTTGTACTTCTATTTCTTGTTTGGGGACTTTTCGTACGAAGGTATAAGGCTCTCCTCCCCTTATTGTTGCCAGCCTTAATATTTGTAGGAATATATCATCCTTATGTGATCCCAAAGTTCACTAAACCTTCACGTGTGGAACCTGCCTTAAAGGTCATGACCTACAATGTTCTGTATAGTAATTTCGATTACGATGCCGTTGCGGATGTCGTTCTAACCTATCAACCTGACTTGGTCGCCATGCAGGAAGTTCAGCCGGAGATGATGTCCACATTGCAGGAGCGACTGGCGGATGTATATCCATATTCCCTAATGGGAACAGTGGACAACTATGGTACTACAGCAGTATTCAGCCGTTATCCCTTTACCGATTCCTACGTTTTGGATCTGGAAGCGGGGCGTCCGGCAGTCGTGGTGAAGACTACGATCGATGGTCAAGAGACATCTTTTATCGCTGTCCATTTAATTGCCTATAACCTTTGGTGGACACCTTGGCAGAAGATTCCCGCCGAGATCGTGCAGAAAACAGCCGCCCAGAATCGGCAGGTACAGATCGTTTTGGAAGAGGCGAATAAACTAGGTGGAACGGTAATTGTAGGCTGCGACTGCAACAGCTACGAGACATCGAGTTCAGTCCATATCTTTGACGAGTCCATGGGCAATTCCGCCCGCGAAGCCGGTTGGTTTTTTGGGGAAAATGAACTTGCTGGTACAAGACCGGATACGTCACTACAACACATTGATTACGTTTGGTACCGTGGAAGTTTACAGCCGATAGCGGTATATAAGATCAGGGAGGATGGCGGTTCGGATCATCTTCCCGTGTTGGCGACCTTCGGGATGAAAGAGTGATTTGCTCCCTGGCATGACAATCTGCACGTGACTTTTCATCCGAAGAGTCGTATATTAATAGAGAAGATATCAGAAAAGGAGTTGACCTCATGGACTGGAAAATCTTCTTATTCAAGTTCTTCCGTAATCTAGTACTGGGAATCCTTTTTGGTGTGCTGGTTTTGGGAGCATTTGGCTACTTCCTGGCTGGCATAGAAGGCATGACCAATATGGCGTACTGGGGACTAGCATTAGGATTACTCGGCGGTTTCTGGGCGGGCATCGGCGTGTTTTTCGAAGCCAAAGTCTGGGGCAATGGCAAAAATATCTCGATGTTCCCCGAATGGAACTGGTTCGTCAAAAAATCAGACGACAATAAACATCAGGATTGATCTCTGCCAGAGGGATAGGATATCAGTTCCTTGACGCACCCGTCCCTGAATGATAAACTCGCACTATCTTATTCTACGAAAGGAGGCACGAAAAAATGAAATCCATCTTGTCGTCCACCCACGATGTATTGAGCGCGCCTCCAGCAGGTGATTGGTAGGGATAGGGCTTGCCCTTATCCATTGGTTCTTGAATACCATCAACCGCAGGCGCATCTCGCCCTGCGGTTTTTCTTTTAAAGCAAATCAGACCTGACAGGTTTCCGCAGGGAATTAGAAAGAGCATAGCCTTTATCCACGCAAGTAGATAGGCTCGGCTGTAATGCGGAGAAAACCTGTCAGGTCTTTTGAACAAGAATAAGAGTATGAATACAGATACTTACCTAGAATTGTTTGATGACTTGGATGACAACGATCAAACAGAAAATTTTATCAATAAGAATAAGCGCCCGCAGCGGTTTCCGGATCATCATTTCAAGTATGTCCGTGAACGGGAAGCACCCTTCTTAAAGGGACAGGACGACTCCAGCCGCAGTTTCGAATTTACATACAAAGCGGCGCGCTTCGAATCCTGGTGGCTATTGGAATCGCTTGGCGATTTCTACGAACACAAATGGATCACGGATGTGCTCATGCGCGTCAAAGGCGGCAAGGAAGCTTCGGTCTATCTCTGCCGTTCAGGCGATGCCATCGATTCGCCGTTGGCGGCTGCCAAGGTCTATCGTCCGCGTATGTTGCGGAACCTCAAGAACGATGGTCAATATCGCGAAGGGCGTACTGACCTTGACGCAGATGGCAATGCGATCGTCAAAGATGGCGACCTGCACGCTATGGAGAAACGTACCAAGTACGGTGAAGAGCTTCGGCACCAATCCTGGATCGCCTACGAATTTACGACCCTGGAAACTCTTCATGCTGCCGGAGCGGATGTCCCGAAACCCTATGCGATGGAGAAGAACGCCATTCTGATGGAATATATTGGCGATATGGGAAACGCTGCGCCGCCACTCACCGCAGTGACCCTCGAACGTGAAGAAGTGCATCCGCTGTTCGACCGCGTTATCCACAACATTGACCTGCTTCTCCAGCACAACCGCATCCACGGTGACCTATCTGCTTACAACATCCTATATTGGGATGGGGACATCACCTTGATCGATTTCCCGCAAGTGGTTGACCCGGAAGCGAATCAAACCTCCTGGAACATCTTCCTGCGTGATGTGACCCGCATCTGCCAATACTTTGCCTCGCAAGGACTGAAACGCGACCCCCGTAAACTCGCCGCAGACGTGTGGACGTCCTATGGGCATAAGATCACGAAAGAAGTCGATCCGCGCGATCTGGATGCCGAAAACAAGGATGATCGGCGCCTCTGGGAAAAACAGAAAAAGAGCGGGTAGCGCATTGTTCTGAGCTTCCTCTTTTCTATTATGTACACTCGATAAGGTACTCTCATCATGAGCAAAAATCAACTCCTTGAGTTCTTCGATGAACTCGATGACCAGGATAGACTGGATGTGCGACTTGGGACTGATAAACGCCGTCTCTATCAGCGGATGTCAAGAAAGTTGATCCAGGAGGAGCGTCAATATGTGCGTACACAGGATGACTCGAAGATGGATGAACTGTTATCGCAGAACAGGCTCATGCGAAAGCGTGAGTCGAAAAAACATGAGACCGATCTAAAATTATTCGTCCGTGCCCAGGAGCTTTCGCGTGAATTTAAATTTACGTACAAAGCGGCGCGGTTCGAAGAAGCCTGGCTGTTAGATTCCCTGAACAACATCGCCCAAAATAATTGGATCTCTGATGTTCTATACAAGGTGAAAGCCGGGAAGGAAGCCTCGGTCTATCTTTGCCGCTCCGGTCCATCGATCAGCGCGCCATGGCTGGCAGCCAAGGTCTATCGTCCGCGTATGCTACGCAATCTCAAGAACGATGGTCAATACCGTGAAGGACGCACCGACCTCGATGCAGATGGAAATGCCATCGTCAAAGATGGCGACCTGCACGCCATGGCAAAACGAACCAAGTATGGTGAGGAACTTCGCCACCAATCCTGGATTGCCTACGAATTCACTACGTTGGAGACCCTCCATGCTGCTGGTGCAGATGTCCCCAAACCCTATGCGATGGAGAAGAACGCCATCCTAATGGAATACATCGGAGATATAGGCAACGCCGCTCCGCCACTCACGGCTGTGACCCTCGAATGTGAGGAGGTACAGCCACTCTTTGAGCGCATCATCCATAACATCGATCTGTTTCTGCGCAATAAACGTATACACGGCGATCTCTCTGCCTACAACATCTTGTACTGGAGCGGCGACATCACCTTGATCGATTTCCCTCAAGTCGTCAGCCCTGAAGCGAATCCCAATGGCTGGAATATCTTCCTGCGTGATGTGACCCGCGTCTGCCAATACTTTGCCACGCAAGGGCTGAAGCGCGATGCCCGCAAACTTGCTGCCGAGATGTGGACCGCGTATGGATACAGGATCGTCAAAGATGTTGATCCGCGCGATCTGGATGCCGAGAGCAAAGATGACAGGCGTTTGTGGGAAAAGCAGCGATCCCAATAAAACTTGTGTTTTTTCCAGCCGATGGCTGAGATATTCAATGGAATATCTCAGCCATTTTTTGTTGCACCCCAGAAACCAGGCTGTAACCTTCTCGTTCAAAAGTGTAACCTTCTCGCGGTAAAAATTGGTAACGAATTCGGTGTAACCTAGTCTTGTTTGCATCCTTGCAAACTTTGCTGAGCAAGGCAGACAAACAAATGGAGGCAGTATTGAGGAACTTGCAATAATTCCCATGTCTGATCTGGCACAACCATTTTGAACCAATCTCTGAAAGGATGACACAAATGAAGAAAATTGCTCTACCTCTCGTTTTGATCTTCACCCTAGTCGCTGTCCCTGCCGCTTTTGCTGCTGGGCTGTTGAGCCTTCCTGGAGCACCTGTAAATGCTTCTCATGGTCCATGGAACGCGGGCACGATGGGTAGCACACTTGACATTACACTCAGCAACGTTGGTACCGGCTTTGACGTGACAAATGGAACATACGCCGGGTGGTGTGTGGAAGATAATCACATGGAAGATGCTCCCGATGGCTCTTCTGTCACCTTGTACGACAGCACCGATGCCGGTCTCCCGGCTGGGTTGGCTGCTCCGTGGGACAAGATCAACTATTTGTTGAATCACAAACAGGGTACGGCGCAGGATGTTCAGGTGGCTCTCTGGCTCTTAACCGGCACCTACGATAATTCCTTCCCGCTCACTGCTGCGGCTCAAGCCATGTTCGATGACGCGAACGCGAACGGCGCAGGTTTTGTCCCAACAACGGGGCAGTTGATTGGTGTGATCCTCTACTCTGACGGTTTTGGCGCTGGCGGATACCAGGATACGATGATCGAAGTCCTTATCCCCGGTGACGGTGGTGGTCCTGGCACGGGCACTCCTGGTTATTGGAAGAATCATCCCGAAGCGTGGCCCGTTAGCTCTATTACGATCGGAGAACAAACCTTTACCAAGGATCAAGCCATCGCTCTAATGACTTAGGGTGAGGCGCAAACCGGCAAAGGCGCGGACAAAACTCTGACTCTCTTCCGAGCTTACGTGGCAGCCTATCTAAACGGTTTGATCGGTAACGAAACCAGCTGTGTCGATAGCACGATGACTTCGGCGTACAACTGGCTGAACCAATACAATGTCCCCGGCCAGGTTCTTGCGAAGAGCGATGCCTGGAAAGTCGGTAACCCGCTTAACACCACATTGGATGACTATAACAATGGCTTGCTCTGCGCCCCTCATCGCGACTGATCAATAGAACTTTACTGGTACTTTTACCCACCTCAAAATTGCTTTGGGGTGGGTTTTTATTTTGCAGGTACCCTTTGGTAGAATCCAAGTATGTCCCTTTCCCCTGATTTCATCAACGAACTCCGCAAACATTTCACAGGCGATCTTCGCCTGGATACTGCCTCGCGCATTTTGTATAGCACCGATGCCTCCATGTATCAGATCGAGCCGCTCGGTGTAGCAATTCCCAAGACACAAGATGATTTGCAATCCGCCATGGAACTGGCAGCGAAATATAAAGTCCCCGTGCTGCCACGCGGATCAGGGTCATCCCTGGGCGGGCAAGCCATCGGTGAAGCGCTGATCCTGGATTGCTCACGCTGGCTGGATTCCATTTTAGAGATCGATGCCGAAGCGAAGACCGCTACCGTTGAACCGGGAGTCGTTCTTGCCACGCTCAATGCGGCTGCCGCGAAATACGGCTTGATGTTCGGTCCCGATCCGGCTTCGGCGGAACGCGCCACTATGGGCGGAGTCATCGCCAATAACGGTACAGGTGCTCATTCCATTCTCTACGGTATGGCAGCGGACCATCTCCTCTCTGCCGATGTTGTAATGGCAGATGGCACTCTCGGAGTTTTTGGCGAACGCAGCACCCTCGATAATTCTCTACTATCTAATCTCTATTCCTCCGCACTCAACATCCGCGAAAAATATACGGAAGCCATTACCAGGAACTGGCCTCGCACCTGGCGCAACTCCGCGGGCTATCGTTTGAACTATCTCCTGCCTTGGTCACCCAACAAACCATCCCAATGGACAGGTGACTACCCCGCCTACCTGAAACCTGGAACATGGAACCTGGCACCACTTTTGGCTGGCAGCGAAGGGACTCTTGCCGTCATCCGCCGTGCTACGGTGAGACTGGTGGAAAAGCCGAAACATACCATCCTGGCGGTGCTCTCCTATCGCAGCAACGTGGAAGCCTGCGAAGATGTGCCACGCTTGTTGATGCATCATCCTTCGGCAATTGAATTAGTTCCACAGTTGATCTTGCGGCTGGCACGCAGCATCCCAGCCTATGCACGTCAGATGGGCTGGGTGGTCGGTGACCCGGCGGCGGTGTTGGTCGTTGAATTTAGCGGCGACCAACCCTCGGCGTTGAAAGAAGAAGCGCTCAAGATCGGGGATGTGGTCACCATCGCCGAGTCCAAGGAAGATCAGGCGCGCATTTGGAACGTCCGCAAAGTAGGGTTGGGAATTTTGGATTCGCGTCCGCAGTCCGCGCGCCCGGCAGCATTCATTGAAGATTGTGCCATTCCCGTTGAACGGCTGGGCGAGTTTGTCCGTGAAGTAGAACGGATCATGTCCGAGCACAACGCACTGGGTGGAGTGTATGCGCACGCCTCTGCAGGATGTTTGCACATCCGCCCGGTGCTGGACCTGCAGAGCGGCGAAGGTGTGCGTGCCATGCGCAGTATTTGTGAGCAGGTCTTCGCTGTGGCATCACGCCTGGGCGGTTCGATGAGCAGTGAACACGGCGATGGTATTGTCAGCGGTGAATGGATCGAGAAAACGTATGGTGCAGAATTGACCGATGCCATGCGCGGTTTGAAGCGCGCTGCCGACCCTGATAATTTGCTCAACCCGAAGAAGATGTTCGATGCTCCAGCTATGGATGCAAACCTGCGCTTCGGCGAAAGCTACCACACCCAGCCTTGGGAGTCTTCATTACACTTCAACCACGAGCGCGGACTGGCTGGCGCCATCGAACAATGCAATGGACAAGGCGTTTGCCGCAAATCCACTGGCGTGATGTGCCCATCCTTCCAAGCCACACGCGAAGAAATGCACTCCACACGCGGACGAGCAAATCTGTTGCGTTCATTTATTAGTCAACCCTCTCAAATCGAAAATCAAAAATCTGAAATCGAAAATTCCGTTGCCCAAGCCCTCGACCTCTGCCTCGCCTGCAAGGGCTGCAAATCAGAATGCCCCAGCGGCGTGGATATGGCGAAGCTGAAGTTCGAATTCGAGAGCCGCTATTACAAAACGCACTGGCGTTCGTTGAGCGATTATGTTTTTGGCTATTTCCATTACTCGGCGGCGTTTGCGGCTTCCATCGCGCCGCTATCGAATTGGGTGATGGAAGTGCCGCTCTTCAAGAATATCATCGCCAGCCTGATGGGTGTAACAACCAAGCGTCCCTTCCCGAAGTTCACACGACCCCAACCAAGAGTAACCACAGAGCCACAGAGTCACGGAGAGAAGGTCATTTTTCTTTCTGATGCATTCGCTCGCTATGTCGATCCACAGGTAGAGCAGGCGGCTTTTGATGTGTTATCGCTCTGTGGGTATGATGTGCAGGTGATGCCGATCTTGGGGGCAGGCGCGTCTTTGTTCTCGAAGGGATTTGTAGACGCGGCAAAGGATTACGCGGGTAAGGTTATGGACGCGTTGAACCAGATCGACCCAAACAGCGAAATCCCTGTGGTGGGCATCGAGCCTCCCGAGATCTATTGTTTGAAGAATGAATACTTCGATATGCTTCCGAACCGCAAGGATGAGGTTGCTGCACGTGTGAGCAAGGTCTGGCTGCTGGATGAGTTCCTGTTGCGCTCTGAGAAGTTCAAGGATTTGCGCCTAGGCACTCCGCCCAATAGTGATGTCACTCTGAGCGAAGCGAAGAGTCTCGGACAAAACAGCGGTGATTCTTTGCTTCTTATGAAAACTCAAAGTGATAAACCAAAAATCAAATTCCAACCACATTGTCATCAACGCGCCGAGGGATTGGCGGCAGATGGAATGCCGAGTGGTACCAATGCCACCGTGGAAGTGTTGCGTCTATGCGGCTATGATGTGGATGTGTTGGATACAGGCTGTTGCGGCATGGCAGGCACTTTCGGGTATGAAGCCGATCACTACGATATTTCGATGAAGGTAGGGGAGTTGAAGTTGTTTCCGCTGTTGAGAAACCTGAAAAGTGAAAGCGCAAAGAATGGTACCCATCTGGAGGTGGTTTCCACAGGCGCGGCATGCCGTATGCAGATCGAACAGGGCACCGATGTAGATGTGAATCATTCGGTGATCTTGATACGGGATCGGTTGATGCAGAAGGTGTAACATTCCGGGGATGGTCGAATGCTGAGATCCACTACGTCACGACTTGCGTTTGCATTATTGGGATACATGACGCTGGTTGTCTTGTTGTTGACGTTGAATCCTTTCTACCTGGCAGTCCCTCAGCAGATACGTTTCGCGGTGCGTACCACAACCGGTGACGCGATCTCGAATATCATTCTTTTCCTGCCGATCGGTTTCCTTTATCGGCTTACAACTCAACGGCGGAATGCCTGGCTGTTGGGTGCTGCGATCAGTGCGAGCATCGAGATCACCCAACTATTTATTCCAGCACGCACCCCTTCGCTGATGGACTTGTTGAACAACACGATGGGTACAGCATTGGGAGCACTAATCCATAATGTGCTCTCTTCCCGCTTTGCCCTTACGCCGAATATCGCAGGTCGTTTACGCTTGGAAACTCCGCTGATGGGTTTTATCTATCTGCTCATTCCGCTATTGTGGATGAACGGACTTGCCCAAATTGAATCTCCAAATCGTTGGGTCTTGACGCTCTTGATCGGGATATGTGGCGCAAGCGTCTTCAACGATGTCTACCGACAATGGCTCGCGGCGAAGGGATTCCGCTTAACGGTCTACGCTTCTCTCTCCGCCGCAGCTTGGTTCCTTTTCGGGGCAGGGACCAGCCTCCTGCATCCATTCCCTTATCTGTGGATCGGGTTGGCTGTGACGGCTTGTACTGCTTTATTAACGCTCTTACCGCGGCATTTTCCTGATCGGCGTTTCGAACGGGTCTCGTTACAACGGTTGATCCCCATCTTTGCTTTGTATACTATTCTGCTGGCATTATGGTCGCCTGTTCGTCCGTTTACAAGCTGGCATGGCATGATCGGCTTGACGAACCGTATTCAAGATACGAGCATGCAAGCCCTGTATTCGCGGCTGGAATATCTGGTTGCATTCTCGATCTTAGGATATCTTACAGCGGAATGGCGTGGTCGTGCGGAGTTGTCTGTGATGCAGGACCTCCCCGGTTTGCTGGCAGTTACTGGTGGCAGTGCGCTGGCATTGGAGATCCTTGCCGGTTTTCAGGCGGGGATGGGTGCCAGCTTGATGCGCTTTCTTCTAGGTACAGGTAGTGCTTTAGCTGGTGGAACGATTTATCACGTGTTGCGTGACCATGTACGTTATTTGTTGGGGCATACTAGCAAGCAATCAAAGATTGCTTCGTAGCGCTTTAGAGCACAAAGCAATGATGAAATGGGAGTTTTTATGAATACACAATTCTGGTTCGAGATGGTTGGGTACATTGGTTCGGTGTTGGTGGCAATCTCGCTGATGATGAAGTCGCTGTGGCGCTTGCGTATTATCAATCTGGTGGGTGCCTCTTTCTTTACTGTCTATGGTCTACTCATTGGAGCGCTGCCAGTAGCGGGCTTGAATGCCTTGATCGTCGGCATCGACATGTACTATCTCTGGCAGATGTCGCGGCAGAAGGATTATTTCCATTTGTTAGAAGTGGCACATGATAGTCGTTATCTCAAGAACTTCGTCGAGTTCTACCGCAAGGAGATCGAAGAGTTCTTTCCCAGTTATTTGTTCAAGCCAAAGGAAGATCAATTGGTTGTGTTCGTCCTGCGGAATATGGTTCCAGCGGGCGTGTTGATCGTACGTCCGCGCGGGGAAGATGCGGATATCTTTCTTGACTTCGTCATCCCTGGGTATCGGGATTTTCGGGCAGGCAGATTCTTGTTCGATGAAAGCTCGGAGTATTTCTGGGGACATGGGATCAGGCGTTTTGTTTCTGATGCTGGGAATGTGAAACATGAAGCCTATTTGAAGCGTATGGGCTTTCAAGTAGAAGGCAATAATTATTTGCGCTCTGTGAATCCACCTGGTACCCAATAAACCATTGTAGAAAGGCTTTGCATGAAAAAGCTCATCCTCGTTTTAGCGCTTTTACTGGGAGCCTGCTCCAGCGGGGCACCCACTTCCTCGCCCACGGACCAACCTCCGGCTGAGACAGAAGCGCTGTCTGGGACGCCTGTGGTGACTCCGGTGGAATCATCCAACTCATCGACGCTCGCCTCTGGTCCCATCACATTGGTCGCTTTGGGAGATAGCCTCACGCAGGGCGATGGCGACGCTTCGGGGCGCGGATATCCCGGCAGGTTGTTGGAGATATTGAATGGTGTGCGCCCCGGTTCGGACCTGGTCAATCTTGGGCAATCGGGCTGGAGCTCGGACGCGTTGATCAACGGTGACCAGGGTATCGAGAGCCAGTTGGACCGGGCTGTCGTAGCGTTGCAGAATGCTGCCGCTCAGGGACGCGGCGCCGTGGCGTTGGTGTGGATCGGCAGCAACGATCTTTGGTATTTGTACGAATATGGTGGCGATGTGAATAATGATGGCGAGGCGCAGGATATTCAGCGCTTTACCGCCAACATGGATACCATCCTGAGCCGCCTACGCAAGACGGGCGCGTCGGTGATCGTTGCTCTGCTCGACGACCAATCCAAGCGACCGGTGGCGTTGAAGGGCGAAGCGTTCACTGCGATCACGCAGGCTGAACTGACTCGCATGTCCCGGCTAGTGGGTCTCTATAATGCTATCCTCAGCGCCAAAGCCGCACAGTACGGCGCTCTAACCGTAGACTTCTCGAACACGGATATTTTCACCAACCCAGCCACGCTGTATGACGATGGTAATCATCCCAATAGCGCGGGGTATGACTTGATCGCGCAGAAGTGGTGGGAGGTATTGAATTCGCTGTTGGGTGGGTAAGACAGGTTTGGCGTCAGACTTTTGTTGGAGATGCGTAATGGCTGGAAAATACAAACCGTTCGAGATCTTTTTATCGGAACTGCCTGGTTCCACGAAGGAGATTACTCTTACCTTTGTGGAAATCGAAAGGATCGTGGGTTCTAAGTTGCCCGCCTCCGCCTATGAGGACCGGCGCTGGTGGAATCACGAGACGGAAGCAAACCATGTCAGTAAACGTGCATGGGCAACGGCTGGATGGAAGATCGCAAGTCTGGATGTTCATGCACAGCGGGTGAAATTTATTCGCGCTTGAACGCTGAAGCCGGGGGAACATTAACACATGTTACAAAACATAAAGCTTTGCATAATCGAAAGGAACTGCCGCATCCTCGGGGAGTACAATCCGCGCTAGGTTCATCCATTCCCTACTATTCATTTGTTTTTGCTCAAAAAAGGATTTTTATGAACGCCAGACGAATTGCACTTGTATTGCTTTTGTTGTTGTTCGCCATGACAGGCGTGGGGATATCGAACGCCCAGGCTGCCGGACTCTGTGTTCACCCGAAAGGAGCCGGCAATTGTTTCACCACCATCCAGGCAGCTGTGGATGCTGCCAACGATGGGGACACCATATTGATCCGCACCGGGAAGTATGTGGAACAGGTCACGATTCTTGACAAGGACCTGAGCCTGATCGGCGCGAACGGAGTCATCGTCCAGGCTCCATTGGGGATGCAGGACACGATGTCCGCTGTTGCGGGAGTCGAGGGACGTCCCATCATCCTGGCTGCCAATGCGGATGTAACGCTTCGCAACCTCACGATCGACGGGTTCAACTCTGCGGATGCGAATCCATACCTGGATGGTATCACCTTCGTTAGCGCAGGCGGCGTGATCCGCGACAATGTGATCAAGAACGTAAGCTTTGCTGACCCTCAACCTGTTTATCAGGGCAATGGCATCGTGGTTGCCAATCAAATGGCGACACCGCGCACCATCGTGATCTCAGGCAACCGTATCACCAAGTTCAATAGTGTCGGTATCACTGTATTTGCCGAAACTGACCCCATGAGCCCGGCTGAATCGACGCTTACGGCTCATATCCTGAACAATCAGATCGTTGCGCAGGGCGAGAACAGCGTGATCGATCAGTGGGGCATCTTCCTAGGTGGCTATAGCTTCGCCACGCCGCAGACCAGCGTCACCGGCACGATCAAAGGCAACCGCGTGCGCGATGCTTTGATGTCTGCACCCTATATGTTGCCGGGTGTGGGCATCGTTACAATGTACACGCACGATGTTGTGGTCAAAGATAATGCGGTCGAGAACTCGAACGTTGGCGTGGCTGCCAACCTGTCCTTTACCTCACAGATCAAGGGCAATAAGATCATTGGACCACAGGCGATGGGAACCGGCTCCACAGGTCTGATCTTTTCAGGAAGCGATTCATCCATCGCTGAAAATGAATTCCAGAAACTAGACCTGGGACTGATGCTTGTGGTGGATGATCCGCTCTTTGGCAGCGCCACCAATACCGCCCTCGATGGAAATAAGTTTGAAAAGGTTGCCATGGATATGCTCACGGGAGCCGTGAATTCCTCTATGTCCACATTCTCGACTCAGGCAGTTCCGGAGCAGGCAGAACGACGGTTCGGACCACGATAATCATGATCTCCACGTAGGGAATGGGTGAGGCTTGATTTTCAAGCACAACACTGTGACGATGTACTCGTTCATGAGCATAACGAGTACATCGTTTCTTTTTTATTGTTTGTTTATAATAGCAGGATGAAAACAATATACTCTTCCTTACTCGTACTTGTAGCTTTGCTGTTCACTGCCTGCACCCCAAAGAACGAATGGACCACCTATACTGTTGATTATGATGCGGGGATTTTGCCTTATAGCTTTGAATACCCATCCTCCTGGACGATGGAACCGGGAAACAATCACATCGCTTTTTTTTCAAAGAAGAAATTATCGAAAGATGTCCCTGAAAAACTGAAACCAGGACAGATTATCGTAGGGCTGAGCATGAATATCAGCATGGCGCCAGAGGAAATGGTGCTTCTGCGCACAGAAGGACTGGATGACATTATCCGTTTCGATGACCTGATATCTCTGACCTTGGATGAGCGTCCTGCAGCTTATCAAGAGGGTGTTCTACATGACGTGAATGATGAAATGCTGATCATTGCCGTTGATGTGGGGCAAAACCAACGTGTTCTTCTCTCCGCTCGTATGGCGGAAGGCGAGCTTGAGACGTGGCGTGAGACTCTTTTGCACATGGTGAAATCACTAAAGGTTAAGTGAAAATTTATTTTCGTTTCCTTGTCATTGCGAGTCCGGTAGGGTGAAACAATCCTATAGGAAATACTCATAATAAGTTCCGGTACGTTGGAGGGTATTCATGGTCGCCCGCAAAGTAAAAGCTATCATCCAGATCTTTCGTCCGGAGCTTCCCTTTTCAGCGGGAGTATGTGTCCTTATCGGGGAATGGATCGCACTCGGAAAACTCCCTTCTGTACAGCAGATGCTTTTGGGATTCATAAGTGTTTTTCTCATCTCTGGCTCAGCCCTGGTCTTGAATGATTACTTTGATCTCGAAGTGGACAAAGTCAACATGCCCGAACGACCACTGCCATCTGGGGCTCTTTCTCCTACAGATGCCCTGGTATTGACTGGAGCCGCTATTACAGTGGGGCTCATCGCCTCTTTGCTGATCAGCGTTACCGCCTTTATTTCTTGTACCGTTGCCTGTGCGGTGGGCATCCTTTATAACTGGAAGTTCAAAGAAGCGGGTTTGATCGGGAACCTGATGGTCTGTTTCTCGGTCGCCTTCACGTTTCTGTTTGGCGGGATTGCTGTCGGTGACCCCTGGAACAAGATCGTCTGGTGCTTTGCAGCGATGGCATTCTTTATTGACCTGGGCGAAGAGATCGCCGGTGATGCCATGGATATGGAAGGCGATAAGAAACGCGATTCAAGATCTATTGCGATTCGCATGGGAAGGAAATTTGCTCTCACCATCTCTGCTTCGCTTTTTAGCCTGGTGATATTGATCAGTTTTATCCCGGTACTCTTTGGGTGGCTGGGCGTGAGTTATCTGATAATGATCTTCATCACAGACCTTCTTATCATTATCTTCACGATTCGGTTGGTGAAAAGCAAAACGCCCCGCGAAGGCAGGGCGTCCATGCGTGGGATCTATCTCGGCGCGTTGGTGGGGATGCTGGCTTTTATTGCCGGTCAACTTGTGGGATAAAAGACTGATTTACTTGTTTTGGACTCAACTAGACGCGACAAATCCTATTCCCCTTGGTAATTCGTTCGATGCCTTTCTGGGCACAACTTATACCGCTTACTCTTGCGGTTTCTGCTGATGCTCCAAAAGTTGCTGTGCTGTTTGCAGAAGCTGTACGAGATACTTAATAATGATCGCCACAGTTGAAAGGGCAAAAGGCAGTGCCAGATAGAAAATAGTGTTGCCGATCCAGATATAGAGCAGGGTTAGCCCAATACCGATCCAGATCGAATTGCACCATTCACAGGCGAGCAATTCGTACAAGCCCAGATCGCTGCAGAACTTATATTTTTTGCACCAAACTTCGGCGCCCTGGCGAAAACGTTTAAAGATCTGCCACGGACCATCTTCGTTGGCAACTAGCGATGCAAGCCTCCAGGCGGCGAGTGAGAGATAGATAAAAATTGTAAGGCTCATTTTTCTTCCTCACCCTCAATAACGATGGATGGGGAACGATATTCCGCGATAGAGATTGGGCATTACCCTATTATGGTCTACGGGTCATACTTAATGGGGCGGATAGAAGGGCTATAATAGCGCTGAACGATGCCAGATAGCCATTTGTGACGATTTCTGTCACAAAACATTCCGTGTTCCTTGCACGCCTTGAATCTAAGAGGATGAACTCTGTATGGAGAAAAGGATCCACACACTACATGGAGCGATCAAGGTCGAATTATTAGGCTTGATCCTGCCGCATGAGCATCTCTTCACCGACTTGCGCGGACCTTCTGTAACAGGTTATGCTCAAGGCAATCCTGATGCTGTGATACAAGTTGTCAAGCCATACTTGGATGAGGCAGCCGCGGCAGGTGTGACAGTCATCGTTGAATGCTCGACCGTCGGAGTAGGACGCAACTTGCGCGTCTTACAACGACTTGCAGCTGAGTCCGCTATTCAGATCATTGCCCCCACTGGAGTCTATCGCGATGCCTACATCCCAGAGATGCTGCGCGATGTAAGCGAAGAGTATCTTGCCGACTTATGGACAAAAGAATTGACCGAAGGCATAGACAGCACTTCCATTCGAGCCGGTTTCATTAAACTAGCAATGAGCGATGATGGTCCTACGCCAGTAGAGGTACGCAACCTACGCGCGGCAGCGAAGGCGAGTCAGCGCACTGGTGCGGTAATTGGCAGTCATACCGTCGGTGGAAAGATCGCCAAAAAAGAAATGGACGTGCTCGAGGAGGCGGGGCTCGACCTGCGCCGCTTCATCTGGATCCACGCTCAAACGGAATCCGATATCTCCATCCAATTGGAAGCTGCCCGCCGCGGCGCTTTCATCGAGTTGGATGCGGTCGGGGCGCCGTATCAATCTCAGGCGGAGATGGAAGCGAGTGTCAGGGCGCTGATCCAAGCCGGGTATGTGAAGCAGATCCTGCTTTCCCATGATGCCGGTTGGTACAATCCAGCTCGTACCGATGGATTGCCGGATGATGGGTATCGCGGCTACACTGCACTGACCGAAGAGTTCATCCCTGCTTTGTTGCAGAACGGGGTCACTCAAGAACACATCAAGCAGATCACAGTTCATAATCCAGCCGCTGCGTTTGCGTTTTAGATTGTTGGAGTAAGAGCTTTATAGTCTTCCAATTCCCAGCGTATGGCGAGACTAGGGCAACCAATTCATATCAAGTCTGTGTGCAGATCATACTCGACACATTACATTCCGGCATTTTTGATCCACTCTGCTATCCCCTGGATAATGTTGCTGACAAAATTGGCTGGTAGGAGATGGTTGGCATAGGCGAACAGATATCCGCCGATGGCAAAGACCATCAAGAACAGAAGACAGCCCCATGGAAAACATCCATGTTCGATCTCGGCTTCTTCTTGATCGGCACTCTCTGATTTTTCTTCCTTTTCATCGTCCTTTTTCTTCTTTGATTCTGGCTCATTCTTGATGATGTAAGACGTCTCAGAAAGTCCCGAGCCTGGAATACCGACAGTCTGTTTCACACCACGCTTGCTGAAATTCAGCCTTGCGCCTCTTGGTCCAACGGTGAAGCTCACACCGCCCCTGCTTAGGTTGACCTTGACCCCTGGAAATAGCTTGAACGTTCTACGGAAACGAATGGGCATGTTTCCTCCATATGAAGTACCGTGAGATATGGATTGGCTGCCTCTTACAGGAATAACTGAGAATTGCAGCAGACTCATTCTTCTATGTAGTTTAACGATGGGAGAATGAAACCTTGATGAGTTAAAGAATTGGGGATCGATCCATGTTCGAATTGGCTGTAAGCAAAGGGATCGTTTACGGGATTCGTTCCAAAGATTGGCATAATCGGAATACTTTGCCTGAATGATCATCTCTGCTATGTATTAATTCCTTTCAGCCAGGAACGGTAAAAAATTCCTCAATAACGTGTTATCTCTTTAGTCGTTTTGAGATATAGATATGGAGATACAAGCGAAATCTGTCCTTGCTGGCAAGGTAGCGATCGTCACCGGGGCATCTTCAGGCATTGGAGAAGCAACCGCGAGAGAATTTGCTCGGGCGGGGGCACGTGTAGTGCTGGTGGCAAGGCGCGCTAACCGATTGGAGCGCCTCTCAGAAGAGATCAAACAAATGGGCGGAGTTGCATTTTCCGTTCCCACCGATCTAACTGATTCCCATCAGATTGCAGACTTGGTAGAAAAAGTCGTTGACCGATACCACCGCATCGATATTTTGGTCAATATTGCCGGGTGGGGACATTATGACTGGTTCGAGGAACTGACCGAAGAAAATTTGCGCAAACAATATGATGTCAATATCATCGCTATGGCGGAATTGATCCGTCAGGTGCTGCCCACGATGAAGGTGCAACGCTCGGGCATGATCATCAACATGAGCTCTTATTCGAGCCGTATCTCAGTCCCGCCGTTGACGGTCTATTCCAGCACAAAATCTGCCGTGGATGGCTTAACAGATGGTCTGCGGAGAGAATTGCTTCCATGGGGGATCACTGTAATGCGTGTACATCCCAGTGCTGTAACCGGCACAGAGTTCAAGAAGAAGGCTGTGGCGGATGGAGGAGTTGAAGTATCAAAGCCCTGCCGTGGGGCAAGTGACACGTGAATATGTAGCACAGAAGATCGTGGAACTGGCGGAAGATCCGCAACATTCTCTCTATCTGGGGCGATTGTATGACCTGCCAGTGACACTCAATCGAGTCGTCCCTTCCTTGATCGATAGAGTCAGTGCCTATTGGGTGCGATCCAAGCGTAAAAAGGAGCTAGCCGGCGCTCCTGCTAATTCGGTTCTCAAAGAACAGCATTTCGGCTGGCTGCCTTGGGCGTTTTTGCCTTTTGGTATACTTTTTCTGCGAGCATTGCTGCGAAGGAAAGTCCGCTCGTAGATGTCTTTTGAACTTTAATTAGATTTAATAAGAAAACAGACCAGAGTAAGGGTTGATAGACCCATCACTCTGTTTTATAGTGAATTCCTGTCTGTTCATCCCATTGATTTTTGCCATAACCCTCTACGTATCTTTATTGCACATCCTTCATCACCTTTCATTGGGATGTACTTTTTACCAATTACGAAAGGTTAGGAAGATATGACCACCATAAACTTTCACCGCTCAGGCGGTGTTGTTGGAAATGTAATTCAACTCCATTTGAATTTGAACGAACTGCCTGCGGATGAGGCGCAACACCTGACGCGCTTGATCATGGAGGCTGATTTTTTCAAGATCCCTGAGAATCTGGCAGCACGGTCAACCACAGATGAGTTTCAATACACCATTACAGTAGCAGCATCGCAAGCCACGCATACCGTCAAGGTCACGGATACGACCATGCCCAGCGACCTGGTTCCGCTGGTCAAAGAATTGACCATCATGCAGGCAGCGCGCTAGCAAGAATTCTGATGAGGATCAAGTAACCGTCAAAGTATAGGCTGCGATACTGAAAGCCATTGCCACGTTGAACGACTTCTTTTCGCCGCGCATCGGGATGTAAAGTATCTCATCGCACAGGTCCAGCAGTTCCGGGTCAACGCCGGTCACTTCGCTGCCAAGGATGATGACGGTATCGGAGCGCGATCTCTCGCTTTGGTCCTTCAACATTGCCCGCGCGCGCGCATCATCCTCTAAGGCGAGGATGGTATATCCTTCCTTTTTCAAGCCTCTGACAAGTTTTACGGCATCTTTGTGATAGGACCAGGGACAGAATCCTCTGCGCCCAAGGATGTCTTTGCTACCGCCTCCACCTCAGGGGTGGGCGTGATCCCACACAAGTAAGCATGGACAAAGCCGAAGCCATCGGCACTTCGAAAGATCGAACCCACATTCCACGCTGAACGGATGTTATCCATTAAGACAGCGAATCCCGCTTTTCGTGCGGATGGGGCAGGAGTGAGGAATGATTTGGATCCGCCTCGGCTGAGATCGCCCGTAGGTTCATAGATCAATTCGCGGCTTAGGATGACGCGGGTGCTTCCCATGCAGATGGGGCAGCGTGTTCCGTGAGGATGTCCCTGCACGAGGGGGTAGCGAAGCCCACAGGAGTCGCAAATCCTGATTTCATAGGTTGTTGTCATAGTGCGATTATATAATATCCATGGAATTGCACCTTCCTTATTTAAAAGGCAATTTGTGACCGATTGCAGTATACATGCTACAATTTATATATGCATCGCGTTGTCCCAGAACTCATCGTTGAAAACTTCCGCGCGGGTCGTCATAGTGGGGAATTCCGAGCTGTAGGTATGTTCATGGATCTTTCCGGTTTTTCCACCATGACCGATACACTCATGCAGCATGGTCAGCATGGTGCAGAAGTGTTGGCGGGACTCATGCACAGTGTATTCGACCCCCTGGTGGAGAGTATTTTTGAATATGGGGGCAAGATCGTCGGCTTTGCTGGGGATGGCATCATGGCTCTATACCCGATCGATGGCGATGAAAAGTCGATCTCACTGCGAGCTCTTTTCCTCAGCCAGCGCCATCCAGCAACGTTTGCAGGCAGACCCAGTCCGGTATACTGTTTACGGGAAATTTCCTATATCTGCGCGTATTGGTTTGACGCTGGGCTCTGTTTCATGGCGTATTCTTCAATCGGAAGATAAAGATCAGGCAACGTATTATTTTCGCGGTACTGCCGTAGATGGTTCGGCGGAGGCGGAACATCGTGCCCAGGCAGGCAGTATTCTACTGACAGCCGAATTAAACGACTTGTTAGGGGATGGTGTGCAGACGGAGCCATTTGGCGCGGCTCATTATCAATTTGTCTCCTTCCGCTTCCAGGAGCCGGAGCGTACACCAACTGTTTTCCCGCCTTTGGATCTGGATGTTGCCCGCCTCTTTATGCCGGAGGATGTGATCATCCACGATGTACGCGGTGAGTTCCGCCAGGTTGTTAATCTGTTCATGCGTTTCCCAGATCTACCAGACGAGACCCTGCATGATTTCATCGGCATTGTTTTCGAGCTTCGCAAAAAATACGGGGGCTTGCTGACGCGCCTTGACTTTGGCGATAAGGGCTGCAATATGCTGATGTTGTGGGGAGCGCCCACAGCTTATGAGAATGATATCGGTCGTGCTCTAAATTTCGTTCTGGATCTGCAGTCTATGGCAGATTTTCCGATTACAGCTGGCGTGACGTATTACATCGCTCATGCTGGATATCTTGGTAGCGCCATGTGCGAAGATTACACCTGCTATGGCTGGGGCGTGAACCTTGCTTCACGCTTTATGATGAATGCTCCGGATGGTGACATCTGGGTGGATGAACGTATTGCGCGGCGCATCAAAAATCGTTTTGACCATGAGTACTTAGGTTCGCAGAAATTCAAGGGCTTTGCTGCCGAACAAAAAGTATTCGCTTTGCAGGGACGCAAGTCGCAGGAGATTTTTCATCAGGGTGAACTGGTTGGACGCGAAACCGAGTTGGCTCAGCTTGTGGAGCACGTAGATCCACTTTGGCACGGAAAGTTCGCGGGGATGACTGTTTTATGGGGAGAAGCCGGGATCGGTAAAAGCAGATTGGTGTATGAACTGAAAGCTGCGCACGAGCGCGAGACAAGAAATGTGCGTTGGGCGCTTTGTCATTCTGATCAGATCCTGCGTCATTCGTTCAATCCCTTCCGTTATTGGTTGTTACGTTACTTTGGCATTAACTCCAGTGCGGAGGAAGCTGAACAGAAGCAGGCGTTTGATACCAATCTGGATGCCCTGCTTGAAAGTGTAAGTGTCCCTGAGCTTGCCGCAGAGCTTAACCGACTCCGTACAGTGCTTGGGGCATTGTTGGATCTGGAGTGGTCAGGGTCTTTCTATGAAAATCTTGATGCAGAGGGACGCTACAACAACACGCTAGCGGCTCTCATCGCCTTGATCAAAGCGGAAAGTCGCCGGCAGCCGCTTTTGTTATTCATCGAAGACGCCCAGTTTCTGGATGAGGATTCGCGAGCGTTCCTGCCTCGCTTGAAAAGGGTACTTTCTATGGGGGAGAGAGAGTATCCGGTTGCCATCCTAGTTTCCTCTCGTCACGCCGGTTCGTCTGATTTTCTGCCCGATAACTTGATCGATCATTCCATTGTGCTTGGGCCGCTTTCTACACAAGCGCTTGCTACCCTGGCTGAAATACAACTGGGCGGGGTATCTTCTCCTGATTTAGTGCAGTTGTTAAAATCACGCTCAGAAGGTAACCCCTATTTTGCCGATCAATTCCTGACCTATCTACAGGAAGAGAAACTGATCGAGATGAGCGAAAAGGGCTGGAGGGTGCTTAAACGATTGCAGGAAGCTTCTCTGCCCACGGATATTCGCGCATTGTTGATCGCACGCCTCGACCAATTGACAAGGAATGTGCGCGAGGTGATCCAGACCGCTGCTGTGTTGGGACGCGAGTTTGAGGTACAAGTACTGGCGCATATGCTCCAACACGGGGACGTTTTGACGGAGGAGATCGCCGAAGCAGAAAAAGCGGAGATCTGGTCTGCCATCAGTCAACTGAAATACATCTTTACTCATGGGTTGTTGCGTGATGCTGCCTATGCCATGCAGATGAATGCTCGGCGTATGGAGCTTCATGCTATTGCGCTCTCTGCCTTGGAAAAGATCAATGAAAAGGATTTGGAGCACCATTATGGTGAGTTGGCTCATCATGCCGAGCATGCCCGTCTGAAAGATAAGGCGTTGGATTATTTGACCAAGGCTGGAAAAGCTTGTATCAACACCTATCAGAACAGTCAGGCAGCGGATTATTTTACCCGGGCGCTGGCTTTCGTTTTCCCTGATGACTTAGCAACCCAGTTTGATGTAGTGCTTGAGAGGGTTGAAATGTATGAACGAATGGGTAAACGTGATCTGCAGCTCAACGATCTGGTTTCTCTTGAGGGGTGGGCGGAACAGTTGAATGACCGAACCCGGCTTGCCACAGTGCTGACCCTGCGAGCCCGCTATCACGATACGATAGCAGATTACTTAAATGTTGTACATCATGCTCAACGTGCAGACCAGTATGTGGATGATGATGCAATGCCGGAAATAGCTGTCAAATTGCTTATTTCTTATTTTCCATCTTTATATAAGACAGGGCAAAAAGAGGAAGGGATCAGGCAGGAGAATCGAGCCCTTGGCATAGCCATACGCTCGGGGCGCCGCCTCGATGAAGCAAGAGTGCTCACCGTGGCCGGATTATTTGCCTTGGAAAGGGAGGATTTTGCTGTAGGACAGGAATATCTTGAGAAGGCTTTGTCCATTGCCCAAGAGAGCAAAGAACGAAAATTTGAAGCATACGCTTTGGCAAATGTGGCGCACTGTTTAGGCGCATTTAAAGGAAATCATGCTCTGGCGGGTAAGTATCAGGAGCAAGCGTACGCCATCTCCAAGGAGAACGGTGATCGCTTTCATCAATGTAACAGCCTAATAAATCTTGGGTTTTCCGCAAGCATGCAAGGAGACCTGTCCAACGCGATTCGCTTTTACGAACAGGCACTGGTTGCAGCTCATGAAATTGCAAATCTGCGGGCTGAAACATATACTCTTATCAATTTGAGTGCGCTTGCTTGCGCCCAGATGGATTCATCGAAGGCGATGGAATATGCCAGTCAGGCAAATGAGCTTACGCACGATTTGCATGAGCCCTCTGCAGATGGTTGGGCGCAGTACTACTTAGGGCGTGCCTATTTACTGGCTGGTAATTATCTCAATGCGTATCATGCGTTGCTCGAATCGGTTGCGATCCGGAATAAATTGGGACAAATTTCCCTTTCGATGGAGCCTCTGGCAGGGTTGGTGGAGACAACCTTGCTTATGGGTGACCACATTCAGGCATCTGCACATATGGATAAGATTCTCGGACATTTTGATGCAGGCGGCACTTTGGATGGCACTGATGAGCCTCTGAGGGTGTACCACGTGTGTTATCAATACCTGAAGGAACAAAAAGACCCGCGCACCCAACAGGTCTTGCAGAATGCAAACCGATTATTGGAAGCGCTGGTCTCGAAATTTGAGGAAGTAGAAACGCGTAAACGGTTTATTGAAAGTTTTCCATGGCGGAAGTCAATCTATGAACTTGGACGGTCGCTTTAGCGCGGCGGGTTTTGCCCGACACTAGGATCGCCATCCGTAAGCTCGATTGTGTCATCAATGACATCTCCAGAAAAAATCCAGGGTTTTCCGTTGTTGCTGTTGCCGTCCCAGATCACTATGTTCTTCTTTTCTGCTCTCACGGCAGACAGCCCAGCGATCGTGACCTTGAAGCTCTGGTTGATGTATTGTCCATTCTTCTTTATTGAGAAGTTATTGAACCAAAGAATATCTGTACCGTCCTCCATCTTGGTAGGCAGATCATCTACACTGAGCTTTTCAACCTCATAAGTGCCGTCTTCTTCGATGTCGATGTCGACATCTCGCTCGGTGTCTTTCTGCTTCTGTATCTTGAAATTCTTGCTGCTGTTCTTTTGTACTTTGCCAGCGATAACCTTTTTCGGAATTGCCATTAAATCCTCCTATGTTGTATTAATTTATTATACTCTGTACTATGCGTTATATACTGTTCAACAAACCGTTTAATGTGCTTTCGCAATTTACAGATGAAGGCACGGGTCACCCTACTCTCAGGCAGTACATTGATGTGCCTGATGTTTACGCCGCTGGGCGATTGGACCGCGACAGCGAAGGTCTGCTGTTGCTTACGGATGACGGTGCCTTGATCAAACGCCTCACCGATCCGAAACATCACATCGAGAAAACCTACTGGGTGATGGTGGAAGGCGATCCTACATCAGAGAAACTAACTCATCTCGAACGCGGCATTCAGCTCAAAGAATACCGGACTCTGCCTGCCAAAGCTCGCCTCCTGCCGGACCCAAACCTGCCACCGCGTTCCAAGCCTGTTACTCCTCATGGTCCCACCGCGTGGATCGAGATCAAACTGCGCGAGGGCAAGAAGCGCCAGATCCGTCACATGACCGCCGCGGTTGGGTTGTTTACCCTGCGTCTCCTCCGGGTGGCGATCGGGCAGATCAAACTGGATGGATTGGAACCCGGTCAATGGCGGGATTTAACGTCCAAAGAGCTTACTTCGCTCAAAAAGTAGACCCGGTATAATCATTTCATGTCCCGGCGCTTCACCTTTTTGAGCATTACCTTTCTCTGTATCTCTTGGGTGGCGCTTTTATTTCCTTCTGCATCCAAAGCGGACTCTCTCCCTAAACCCAATTTTGCCGGAACCGCCTACGATCTGATCGATGCTGTCAACGCTTTACGCGCATCGTATGGCGTTCATCCCTATACCATCAACTCCATTTTGATGTATACCGCCCAGGCGCAAGCTGATTTTATGGCTGCCAATGGTACGGTCACGCACTCCGGTCCCGGCGGTATCGGTGTGACAGAACGTTTACTGGCGGCGGGGTATCCATTGGCGGGTGATTTGTCCCTGGGTGGGTTCCGTTCCGAGAATATCACTGGTGGTCTCGAGAGTATGCCAGCACAACAAGCGGTCGACCAGTGGACTGGTGATGCGCCACACCTGACCACAATGATCTCCGCAGACCTGACAGAAATTGGTGCAGGTGTTGCCGTAGCGAGCGGCAGAGTGTATTATGTAATTGACTGTGCTCGCCCATCCACGGCAGGAGCGTCTCAGAGTTCGACAACGCCTGTCGCAAGCGGATCAGCCGTCCCTGCGGTGGGAACGTCAGTCCAGCCGGTGCAGGCGGTCGTCCTCAGCACTCCAAATGCTGATGGGGATGTCATCCATGAGGTCAAGTATGGTCAATCGCTGTGGCAGATCGCCATTGCTTATGAGACCAAGATCGATGAGATCAAGCGTTTGAACAATCTCTCTGGCAATGATATTTACCCAGGTCAGAAGCTGTTGGTCAAGACAGGTGTATCGGAATTGGTTTTTGCAATCACGGAGACTTCCACACCCGAGTTACTGCCGACTGGAACTCCTACTGTACGGCAGTGTCTGCCATCGCCAACTGCGATGATGCAACCTGAAGATACCCCTACGTTCCTTCCGGTTGCTACTGTGGTGCCAGTCACAACATCTACAACCACCGGCATTGCCATTGGGATCATCATAGGCGCTGTGTTGGGGGGTGGTGTGATTGCCTGGCTGGGTCGTAAAAAGAAAGAAGATCAATAATTGAGTAGGCTGTTGCTGTTCATTGGATGATCATTGTGCGAATTCAAAAGGAGAGACCATGAAGGCATACATTCTGATCAAAGTTCGCAGCGGGGAAGTAAAGACAGTCGTAAATGAGTTGCGGAAACTAAAAGATGTTGTGGAAGCAAATATGACGTTCGGTCCCTATGATGCTGTGGTGGTGATGGAAGCCTCTGATATTGGGCTCCTGGGCAGTTTGATCGCGTCTTCCATTCAATCCATCCCTGGCGTAGATCAGACACTGACTTGCATAGCTGTTGATATTTAGTTATAGACAAAAAAAACATGCCGCTTGTTTTGCAAGCGGCATGTTCCCGTTTCTTTGTTGTTTATGGTAGGCGGTATCGCAAAATGCGATTATTGCCGGCATCCGTGACCCATACGAAGCCGAAAGGATCAACCGTTACACCGGAAGCTAATCCGATCTCGGTATCGCCTGTTCCGAAGTCGCCCCAGGTGCGGACGAATTCTCCATTTGATGTAAATTCGATCACGCGATAGCCTTCCGGATCGGTGATGAAAACATGGTTGTTCGAGCCGACCGCGATGAAGGGTTTGTTATCCAGCGACTGACCGAACCAGGCGTTCACATCCCATTGCTTGTAGGGGCTGTACACCGTACCGGTCTGATCGGAGATAAAGGATTGTATGCGCTGATTCCAGGTATCTGTGACATAGACGACCCCATCTGGACCAACTGCCACACCTACTGGTTCGTCAAATTGACCGGGATCAAATCCGCCGGTACCAAACTCAGTTAGATAATTCCCATTCGAATCAAAGACCACGATGCGCTTGTTTCCGGTATCGGCGACCAGCACATGTCCCTGGGCATCCACGGCAATGCCACGTGGTCCCCAGAAGGAGTTTTTCAACTCGGGGATATCGGGCGTTGGCTGCCCATATTGCCCGAAGAGTTTGATCGGTTTGCCATCTGCTGTGAACTTCTGCACGCGGTGGTTCCAGGTGTCGGTCACATAAACCGAGCCATCGGGTCCAACGGCTACACCCCAGGGTTCACTAAATGTGCCCAAAGGTGCCTGCTTCAAAGCTTCTTCCGCAGAGACGGGACCACTGAAGTAGTCAATGGCAGCGAAGGTACCCCATTCATTGATCAGCGTTCCATCCGATGCGATGTGCAGGATACGGTTGTTCCGTAAATCCGCAACATAGAAATCATTGTTGATTCCCGCAGCGATGGCGCGCGGCGCATTCAAGCCGAGCGGTGGATAGCGGTCAGCGGCGAAGATTTGATCCGCTGGGATGACAACGGTACCAGCCTCATAGGGGTCTGCTTGAACCGCCGTTTGTGAAGGTCCAACGCCGTAGTTCCAGATCTGTGAAGCCACATCTTTGCGGATGTATAGTCGCATTTGGTCAGAAGGCTGCCAGGTGGTCAGCGTTGTGGTTGAACTGCCAGTCGCTTGTGCATACTTGGTATAGTCACGGTCGAACCAGATATCGAAGATACCTTCGCGAATGGCTGGATCGGTAATGGCTTTCAACACGCGGTCCTTATCCAGGTTGAAATAGTCTTGGTTGGGCCACCACATGCGGATGTAATCGAAGCGATAGAAGCCGTCGCCCAAAGCGGGCTCGATCTTATCAAAGTTCTTCTGGTCTACGATCACTGCCACCGCTTCCCGCAGAGAGCGTGTGGGCTGGTCAAAGGATCGCAACGCCGTGTAATCGCGCAGATACCACACCAGCGGCCAGGAAACTCCGGTATCAGGAGCGCTGGCATCATAGCCGACAATGGCATTCAGTCCACCAGCAGTTCGCCGCGAGATCTCTTCTACCTGCGCCATCACTTCCTTGACCCCGCCCGCACCATGGGCGTAGACAAGATATTCTGTAGCATTGTTGTAATTGATGTAGTTGGCGCGGAAGGCGGTTCGCGCAGTTTGCACAGCCAGCAAGCCGAAGATCGTCAACGTCACAAATTGGAAGAAGGCGCTGGTGCGTTGGAGTCTGACCCAATAATACAATGCCGGCGATACTCCCTACCAACGCCAAGAGGGCGGCTGCAAATTTAACCTGACTGAGCGTGATCGTAGCTTGAGCAATGTCTGGTGTGCTGGTGAGCATCATCATGGTTGCGCCATTGATCACACTGGTTTCCAGCGTGATGATGGCAAGGATCAACAATCCCACCATGCCCAGGCTTACATAGTCATTTCTCATCAGGTAGGCAAGCAAGACACCGGAAAGGATCAAGCTGACAAGCGGAAAGATGAACTTTCCTGTTGCTTCCAGTTGTCCCAGGTCAGTCCCTTGGAAGGGAGGTGTTGCGCCGAAAATGGATCGGAATACATTGAATGCTGCCACGACAAACACGGTCATTACGAGGATCGTGAGACCGATGCGCACCGGCTTTTCACCGACCTCAAACGGCGGGATCAACTCGATGATCTGCCCAACTGCCCAGCCGGTGAAAAGCACCATGGGCCACGCCATATGATAGGTGAGCCAGGGCATACGTTCTCCCTGCCACCGAGAATGCCACGACCGCAGTGATACACCAGAACACCATCAATCCGAAGAACGTGATAAACATAGATCGGTCATCAAGCTGAGTGGAAACTTCTTCGGAGGAAGCTTCATCTGGAAGTTTATCCGCTTCGGACTCAGGGGATGCTTGATTCGGGGTAAGAAGCTTCTTCAAGCCCAAGCCGATTGCCACCAGGCTTCCGATGGCGGGCAGGAATTCATACATGGGGATTTGAACCAACCAATAGTAATACGTTGGCTGGCTTCCACGTTCCACGCCTTGCTGTGCCAGCCAATATCCCAGCGACCCCACCACGCCAGAGAAGAAACCAGATGCATTGGTGAACACAGTTGTGTAGAGAATGGTGAATACTCCCCAATACAGTGCGCCGTACTTCCACCATTCCCGATTCCAAAGCAGACCGATAGCAATCGAGATGACGAACAGAATGGCAACCACGATTCCCATCGTTATCATAGAGGCGGGGTCCAAAGCTGCCACGGCTGAAGATTCGGTTGGAATGGTTACCTTCGAGATGTTCAACTTATTGAGCACGTCAAGGACAAAAGCACTAAGCAGGGGCAAACAGAATGTGAACAGTACGATGAGCAGGTCAAAGGCGCGAACTCTTGGCGATCTCATGACGCATGTATGCCAGGTAAAAATAAATGCCACCCGCGCCGGCGATCACAAGTCCGCCCAAGGCGAAAAAGACGATAGATAGGGATAATCCACCTTCTGCAGTAGCGTCTGCGGCAGGTGTTCCCGATGGGTTGGCAGGTGCGGCGGTCTCGGTTGTGGAAAGAGTCTCTGCGGCTCCTTTTGTAATAATGTGAGCGACTCCACCAATCCCAAATAGAACAACGCCGATCACTAACAGGACGATGAACGCTTTGTAGAACGATGCATTGTTATCCCAGGGCTTTCGTGTGATCTGCGCAATGAAATAGATACCTAAAAATATCAACGCTTGTGCTGCGTAGATAAAGGATGTCTCTTTGGATGTAAAGTGTAAGACCGTGGCAGCCGAAACCATGTAGATATATTTCTTTTCCCCACTCTCAATATATCGCAAGATGGCATAGAGCATCAATATACCCGAGAAAGCCAACAAACAACTCATTGCGGACGTAACGCCCGTAATACAGCATGTACGGTGAGATGACCATTAGAAGAGATGCAACGACCATACCCCATTTGCCGAGGTATCTGCGCCAGTACCAGACCATCCACACTGTGGCAATGCTGAACAAAACAGAAGGAATGCGTGCCGTAAAATCTGACACTCCGAACAGGAAGTAAGACAATGCAATAATATGAAATTGGTACGGTCCATGCATCATCGGTGTGTGTTGATAACCTTGTCCGCGATACAGCAACCAGGAGAAATAGGTGTGCAGGCTTTCATCGTGGCTCATCACACGCGTGCCGAGATCATAAAATCTCGTAACGACCGCCAGCAACATGATCAGACCGAATAGGAATATTTCATTTGTAACAGCAGGCAAGGAGGGATGAATTGGTTTCTGAAGCCAGGAGGGTTTATCGTTGTTCATAATACCTTTTTAATTCAGGGAATGGCATGACTTATACATCATTCTGCATCTTCTGACAAGTTCGTATAGAGACTTGTCTTTTGGGTAGAGAAGTGTATAGATTTACCCCGGAGTGGTAGAAATTGTTTCAAATACAGGTGTGATCGTAAGTGTAGGTGGGTAGGTTGTGCTTGTGGGAGTCGTTTCGCAGAACGAGACAACTAATATATCTGATGCTCTAATTTCAGTCGTCGATAAACCGTTGGCTGCAATGATCAATTCTTTTGACGTAGAAAAATGTTGGGCAATACCCTCTACTGTGTCACCTGGCTGCACTATATAATGTATTTCTTTGCAGTCGTTCTGCAAAGTGTTGGTTGCCGTAAATTGTGCTGCTGGTGTGGGGATCATTGGCAGCGTGCCGAAGGGAATTTGTAAGGGAGAAGTATTATTGTTTACAGATTGCCAGGCAAAGAAGGCAAACATCACCACGACTGCCCCGATCAATGCGCTGCGTGTAGACAATAAGATACTCACACCAGGATTTGAATGCACTCTTCCATAAATCGCATCCATTTGGAGGGGCAGGGGATGTACATTCCACTGTTTACGCAGGGTTTGTCGTAAAGCGGTTTCTGTTTCCCGAAGCGTATCGAAATAATGCTCACACTCCACGCAATCCTTGAGATGCGTGCGGAGTATTTCCTCCTTCGCCAGGTTCAGACTATTATCGATTTTGAATTGAATCAGTCGGTGGGCTTCCTCGTGCGTAATTTGCATCTTATTCTCCGTGCATGGACTGTAAAGCATCTCTCAATCGTTCGCGGGCGGTATGTAAACGGGAATGGATCGTCCCTTCGTTGACCGACAAGATGTCCGATATCTCAGAGATCGGCAGCTCGTGGAAATATCGTAACACTACAACGATGCGGTGACGTTCATCCAGTTTGTTGAGCTCGCTCCAAAGGATGGCTTCCTTTTCATTGCGGATCACATCTTCTTCGGGTGATGTTTGTTTCTGGGTCTCCACTCGAAAGATGGAGCCAAGCGTGGATTGCAACCGTTCAATGACTTTCCGCTTCCGCAAGTGACTTCGACTCAAGTTCAGTGCTATCGTATACAGCCATGCTTTGAAGGTCTTCTTTTCCTGATAGGTCTTCAGCGATCTCAATGCCGCAATGAAGGTCTCTTGCGTTATCTCGTTTGCGTCCACTTCATCGCCGACAATCGAGTAGGCAAGCTTGAACACACCAGTTTCGTACTGGCGTACAAGCATCTCGATCGCAGCTTGATTTCCGGCGGTGCACTCTGACACGAGCCACGATGATTCGGAAGCATTCATGCGTTCTGAGAAATTAACGCTGCTGGAACTGGAAATCTTCACGGGATATCTTTTATATTAATTACGATTTGCGTGTAGGCAATAAATCATTATATTATTTTCCAACCAAATTAACCATTTAAGAAACAGACTGACCAGCCAACTGACCACACCCCGCCTGGATATCGATCCCGCGCCTCATGCGGATCGTACATGGGATGCCTGCCTGCTCCAGCGTTTCTTTGAAAATGACCGCCCGCTGACGATCTGTCGCTGTGCCGGAATAGCCTGTGGTGGGGTTGAGGGGGATGGCATTGACATGGCACATCAAACCTCTCAGACGGGACGCCAGCCGCTTCGCCACTTCAGGGGTGTCATTGACTCCGTTGATCAGAGCCCATTCAAAGGTGACGCGTCTTCCTGTCTGCTCAACATAATATTTGCAAGCATCGATCACATCCGCGATCTTGTAGCGCTTATTGACTGGCATAATGGCAAGCCGCTCCTCATCTTCCGCGGCGTGAAGTGAGATGGCAAGGTTGACCTGTCGCTTTTCGTCAGCGAAACGCCGAATTTGCGGAACCAGACCCACGGTCGAGATGGTGAAGCGGCGAGCCCCGAAGTTGAATCCGCTCGGATCGTTGAGACGGTCAATCGCCGCCATCGTGTTGTCGTAGTTGTGGAAAGGCTCGCCCATCCCCATAAAGACGATATTGGTGACCGATTCGTTCACTTCATTCAGCATCTGCGCGTAATACATCACCTGCGCCACGATCTCGCCGCTCGAAAGATGACGTTTGAAACCCATCTGCCCGGTAGCGCAAAAAACACAGCCCATCGCACAGCCCGCCTGCGTGGAAATGCAAAGCGTGCGGCGATTCTTCGCCCCGCGCAAATTCTCGCTGTTCGGAGCCGACGACGTGATCTGCGGATTATCCGCCGGGTCGCCGTATCGCATCAGCACCGCTTCGATCAGGTTTTTGTCGGGCAATTCAAAAAGGGTTTTGCGTGTGAAGCCATCCGATGAATCGAGATAGGTTTTCACTTTGAACGGAGAAAAGTTGAAATTCTTAGTCATCTTCTCGCGCAGGGACTTGGGCAGATTGCTGAATTGTTCGGGCGAGTTGTAGAGATGCTGATACAATCCCTGCCAGATCTGCTTGGCGCGATAGGCAGGTTCATTCCATTCTTTCAATCGGTTTTCGAGGGAGGGTAAGTCTAGATCATAAATAAGCATGTCACAATTATACAGTAGGGGCAGGTCTGAGTCTTGTGTCCGAATCCACTAAGAGCGTCTCTTTCAGCTTTTTCAGCTCCTCGAGGCGCCCTTCAAAGTTCGGATTGGAAGAAAAGGGGATACGCGACCCGATCAACAGATCGCCGACCGGAGGCAGTTCATCTTCAGGGATTAAGGTTTTTTTTAGCTACGCCGAGCTCTCGCCCTTTTTGCTTGGCGCGGATGTTGAGGGCTTGCACTAATCTCTCAAATCCATCTGTTGCGAAGTAATCACCCCACTGAATATCTTTCAGTTCATAAGGAAGCGGACAATCATCCAGCCGCAAGGGGATCAGAAAGATAGTCCCTGGTCGCATCATCATTGCATGTTCCTGTGCCAGTCGCAGTTCCTTCTGGATATAGCCTTCCTTATCCACCAACACCGAAGACACGCAGACGATCACTGCGTCACTAGCATCCAGCCCAAGTTTAATCTCACGATCCCAATCCATACCGGGCAGCAGAACTTCGCTATCGAGCCAAGGATTGTAACCCGCTGCTACAAGATCATTATATAGATCTTTGACAATAGGTTTGTTTTCGCTTGCATGACACAAGAAGACTTTGAGTTTTTCCGCCATTTCCCAACTCCGTCGGTGTGAAGACTTCAATCTGATCGTTATCTATTTTATCCCACAAGTGCAGATAAGTCATCTGCGATGAAATCGATCTTCGGTTTCCATTCGTCTGCCTGCTCTTTTGTGGATATTCCACTTAAAACCAGTGCCGTTGGGCATCCTATTGCTTGCCCAGCAGCAATATCCGTGTCAAGCCGGTCACCAACGACAAGAGTCTCTTCTTTTCTCACGCCCAGTCTTTCCAGCGATAGCTCCATCATGAAAGGGAAAGGTTTGCCTGCGTAAATCGGTTCAACGCCTGTTGCTGTAGTAATGACCGAGATCCACGCGCCTGCCCCAGGGATCTGTCCGCGCGGGGTCGGGAATGTTTTGTCCGGATTGGTAGCATAAAAAGGTACACCATTACGGATGAGCAAAGCTGCTTCGGATGCTTTTTGAAAGCTGATTGTGCGATCCAGTCCCATGACAACGACCTGTGCCTCTGTGGCATTTTCTACTGAGACGATCTCAAAGCCTTTTTCCTCCAGTGCCAGGCGTACACCATCTTCCCCGATGGCAAATACCTTCGTTCCCTGCGAGAAGCGCTGTGCCATCACGTGAGCAGCACCTTGCGAGGATGTCACTACTTGCCACGCTTCAGCACTCACGCCCAATCCTTTTAACCGCTCCACATATTGTTCGGATGATTTAGTGCTGTTGTTCGTGGCAAAGACATATTTGATGCCATGTTCTTCAATTCTTCTAAAGATATCAGGCAGGTCGCCGATCGGCGTATCGGAACGCCAAATGACACCGTCCATGTCGAGAATCAAAGCTTTTATGTGTGGTGGGATCATAATTCTCCATATCGTTGCGAGCCCGATAGGGTGAAGCAATCTTCTGTTGTTAATAGATATTTTTCATTGATCGAGGAGATTGCTCACTTGCACCAAGCGCACACTTGCCCCGGACGCAAGTGCCGGGGAGTACGGTGTCGTCGTCGCTACACTCCTCCTCGCAACGACATCAAATCATTCATATTTTTCTACAAGATATTTCAATACCGGGCGGTCGATCCAGGTCGCGTTGGGATCAGCCCGTTCCTCGAAGTTCTCGTTGCCGATAAATTCATTGAACGCATCGTTGAACTTCGCATTCTTCGTCAAGTAGCCTTCCTGTTTTAATATTGTGGTCAGGTGTTCCAATATCCTGCCTTTGATCTGCATCCGTTCCGTTTCAGGGCTCTTGCCAAAATACAGTTCATGCATCTTGAGCAATTCTCCCAACCGAAGAACGGGGTCTTCATGGTCATCCACGCGATAATCGATCCAGCGGTCAATGAATCCGCCGTATCCACCATTGGGTTTGACCACATAGATCGCCGCAGATTGACGTCCACGTTTGTCGCCGCCGGCGCGGTCACCAACTAGAAGTGCGGCATGGAGTTGCTGCGGCAGATTTCCCTTTGTTTTCAAGAATGCCCTCTCCATGGCGGGGACGACTTTTACACCCGCCAAAACATTTCCCTGAATGGTGTATCCGTTCCCAGCGATGCCGCCAGCCCATTCGAAGCATCCGTTTCCGGAGAAAGTTGCCGAGCCACCATTGGCATCGACAAGACCCACCTGTCGGATTTCCTTATCAGGATCATCTTCCAACAATCGTCCAAGCGTTTCCTGTGCCGAAAGTCCAGTTGCCATCAGTGCTAATCCGCGTGGACCAAAGGATGTGTTGGCAAATGACTGGGTCGCCACAGCGCCAACTCCGCCTTGCGCCCACGGTACCACTGCTCCAACTGCCGGGAACTTTGACGCCACCGCCACGCCCCAGCTTTGTTCTTCCAAGTCACAGGCAACGATTGAGAAGGTCATTGTGATAATTCCTTTCGCGGAGGTGAATTATACATGGAACAGGAAGTCCAAAGTCTGGAGACTTTGGACTCCAAAATAAAAAGCCCGCCGATCTCTCAGCGGGCTTCGACTATCAAACTATCCAACTACTAAACTACCAGACTATTTTGCTTTCTCAGCCGAGGCAATCACTTCGTCGACCAGACCATACTCTACAGCGCCTTTGGCGTCGAGATAGTAGTCGCGGTCGCTGTCGCGTTCGATCACTTCGAGCGGCTGACCGGTGTGCTTCGCCATAATACCGAGCAACAGGCTCTTCAAGCGTAGGATCTGCTTGGCTTGAATTTCGATATCGGTTGCCTGTCCCTGTGCGCCGCCAAGAGGCTGGTGCATGTGGATGGTGGCATTCGGCAAAGCGAAGCGGCGTCCCTTCGTACCGGCAGTCAACAGCACGGTGCCGAAGGATGCGGTCACACCCACAGCCACGGTGCTGATCGGGTTCGAGATCATCTGCATCGTGTCGTAGATGGCGAGACCAGCGTAGATCACACCTCCGGGCGAGTTGATATACATAAAGATCTCGCGCTCAGGGTCCTCGTGGTTCAGAAACAGTAATTGCGCCACGATCAAATTTGCGATCTGATCGTCGATCGGCGTGCCCAGGAAGATGATGCGCTCCTTGAGCAGGCGAGAGAAAACATCATAAGAACGCTCGCCATAATTGGTCGATTCGATCACTTCCCTGGTTATATTTTTGACGTTAGGAATCATGTTCATCTCCTTATATTTCGTCAATCATACCGATTCCGTGTTGGAATTGTATTAATTCTTTATCAGGACTTCTTTAGGAAGCTTCGCCCGTTTCCGACTCAGGGGAGGCTGATTCCGCTTCGGGAGCTTTCTCTTCGCTGGCGGCTTGTTCTGCTTCCTTTGCGGCGGCGCGTTCTTCGGGAGTTTTATATTCACCCGTCGCAATAGACTTCAACATATCCAAAGCATTGCGGGTCATCACGCGGTTAGCGGATTCCATCGCCACTGCCTGAGCGAGCTGCTGCTGTCCCTTCTTGCCGCCGCGGACTTTGCTCAAATCCATACCTTGCTGGGTCAACATCGAGAGCGTGGTATTGAATTCGGCATCCAAAGCAGCGTTATCGATTTCCAATTGCTCCTTGCGGACGATTTCGTCCAGGATCAGGGAGCGTTCGAGACGCTTCTTGGCAACTGGCTTGACTTCGTCTTCAACGAACTGTTCGCGGGTGGTGTTGCGGACCTTGAAATAGGTATCGAGATCCATGCCCTGCTGAGAAAGGCGCTGGCTCAGATCTTCGAGCACATGCTCGCCTTCATGTTCGAGCGAGTGATCGTTGTACTTGAAAGTGGCGCCTTCTTTGATCTTCTCGATCAGATCCACAAAATACTTGTCGTCATAATCGGCTTTGGAGCGGTTCTCGACATCCTTGGTGACGGCTTCCTTCAAGGCATCGAGCGTTTCGCCAGCGCCGACGGTCTTGGCAAATTCATCATTGAGTTCGGGGAGGGTAACGGCGCGGATGGTCTTGACCGTAACTTCCATCTCAACTTCCTTGCCCTTGAGTTCTTCCACTTCCCAATCTTCGGGGAAGGTGTGCTTGACGGTCTTCACATCGCCGGGCTTCATGCCAACGAGTTCATGGGAGAAACCGTTATAGGGCCATTCGGTGTCGCGCGGTTCCTGGCGGATGAACGCCGCAAAACCGGTGCGGTTCACTTCGGGAGTCTCGGATTTCACATCCACCAATACATAGTCACCGACCTGGGCTTCGCGTTCCACGTTTTCAGTCGTGGCGTACATTTGACGGAGATCTTCAATAGCTTTCTCCACATCTCCTTCAGCGGGACCAGACCACTCGTAGGGCATGCGAATCGAGTGATAGTCGCCCAGATCCACTTCGGGGGCGAGGGGCACGCGGAAGGTCATCTTCGGCGGTTCAAGCGATTCGATCGATTCCAAAGATCCAGCCGCACCGGGGTTGACATCCGCTTCTTTGAGGATGTTCTGGTATTCAGCGTCGATGAAAAAATCGACCGCCTGTTCAATGATTGCTTGTTCGCCGTAGTTCTGCACCACGAGGTGATAGGGTGCCTTGCCAGGACGGAAGCCGGCGATCTTGCCACGCTGCGAGATCTTGCGGGCTGCGCGTTCTTTGTAGGTCTGCATTTTTTCAGGTTCCACCTCGACGATCAATTTCGCCTGGTGTCCTTCTTCAATGATCTTTTCAATTTTCAAGGTATTTCTCCGTAATGTACTCCATCTCAAACAGGAGAGATGGTAGGGCTGAGGTTTGTGGGGACGGAGGGAATCGAACCCTCACGCCTTTCGGCACATGATCCTAAGTCATGCCTGTCTGCCAGTTCCAGCACGTCCCCGTGCTGTGCTAAGGCGGGCGAAATTATACTTTATTTTCTTGATACGATTAACCTTTTTCAAAAGAATCTTCTTAATTCGCGCCCACCCTATATCATCCTATTTCCCAAAACAAAAACTCACCGATCATGCTGGTGAGTTTTTGGATGAGTTTTGTACAAAGAGTTTCTTGTCTTAGTTAATGCATCTCTTGATGCTAAACTGAGCTTTTTAAATTCAGATGACAATGCTTTTGCTTCTACTCGGACTGATCTAAAGAAAAACGCTCCGGCATGGTACGTTTCCAAGCTGTCCAGTAATGTTTGCCTTGCGAATTGAGCTTCATCCAATTCTCGCTGAAACCTTGCACATTCATCCATCAAAGAGCTAATTTGATCCATGGTGCACGTCCTCTACCATAATCGCATATTGCCTGACTATATACGACCATTGTAGTCCTATTAGGGGGGGGGGTAGTCAAATGCTAGTTGCTGCATAGCAAGTAGGATAACTATCAACTTTCTGGTTGACGATTTTCAATTGCCATGTATAATCCCGCACTTGAACCCTGAACTTGGAGAAACCTTTTGAGCCGCGTTATCAACCCCGAATCCGCCGGGAAGGACCGAACCCGACTATCCAAAGCCATTGTGTTGGCTGTACGTGAACTGGCAAAGCAAAAAGATATTTCTGAAGAAACAAAAGATCTGGCAGCCTTCATTGCCATTGCGCTGCGGACCATCGCCAATGGGATCGATGTTTCTGTTGCAGCCTGGGAAAAGCGCGATTACTGGGTCAAAGCTGACCGCTTCCGCATGGAGTGGATGTGGACCGGTCAATACGCGGACAAGATGAAAGTGGCGATCTTTACCAATGATTGGGGAACGATTGCCATGCTCATGCCGCAGATCGCGCAGAAATTCAACAAGATCGAGGTTTCAGACAATCATCGCTTGGGTAAACCGTGGGTGGGGGCGTTCAAGCAGTTGACGAGCGTGCAGTGAAAACTGAAGAGTGAAACGTGAATTTGATAGGATGAAATCTCCGACAACATTCGGAGATTTTTTATTGTACAGGAAACTTTCATGTCGTTGCGAGGAGGAGCGGAGCGACGACGACACCGTACTTGCGCTCGGTGCAAGTGAGCAATCTCCCGTTTAATGTGATTAGCCTGTCAATAAGAGTTAACCGTTTAGGCGGAGATTGCTTCGGGCGGACAAACACCGCCCTCGCAATGACATCAGATCGTAAAACTAGACTGGTCGTGAAAAGTATCACGAGTTACAATCTGCCCGCTATGTCTCGTCTGCGCAAATTCATCATAATTGGTCTTCTGGCATTTGGGGTGATGTTCCTTGTTTTTCAGTCTGTATTGGCTGCAACGACAGGACCCACCGCCGCTGTTATTTCCCAACCCACACCAACATTTGATATCAATCGCCTCGCTCAACCGCCCACTGTTACGCCACCCGCACAAGCGGACAATGGCACACAGATCTATTGGGGCATGTGTATGTCCTGTCATGGCGATCACGGTCAGGGATTGACCGAGGAGTGGCGCGACTCCTTTGGCGCGAAGGAAAGTGATTGCTGGCAATCAGGTTGTCATGGAAGTGATGCTTCTAAGAATAGTTTTGTTATCCCAGAGACAGGCGTTCCCGCTCTGGTGGGGATGGGTAAGTTAGCTCGCTTCGAGAACGCGTATGAGTTGTTCACGTACATTCAACAGAATATGCCATACTTTCGTACGGGGGGACTATCCACAGAAGATGCATGGGCATTGACAGCCTATCTGTTGCGATTGAACGGCAGGCATACCGATGACTTTACCCTGAGCAAGATCAACGGTTCAGCGATTCCCGTTCATCATTCAGTCACATTGCCGAAAAATGAAATTCCCGGCGCGCTGCTCTTGATCGGTGTTCTGGTCCTTGCCGCGATTGGATGGAATCTCATGGGGCAGGGAAAACAACCCGCCAGACCAAACTTCTTCCACCACTTGCATCCACCAGCGATCCCAGCGGAGCAAGCGCGTTTCCGCTACACGCTTGCCGCGGGTGGACTGGCTGTCTTTCTATCGCTAATTTTGTTTGTCACCGGATTGTTGGAAATGTATTATTACGTTCCTACGCCTGACCAGGCAGCGATCTCGATAGAAAATATCGACGTGCTGGTTCCCTTTGGAAAGCTGATCCGAAATTTGCATTACTGGTCAGCGCAATTCCTCGTGCTTGTGGCTACGATCCATTTGCTGCGCGTGGTGCTGACCGGGGCCAACGCATCCAAGCGTCGCTTCAATCACCTGCTTGGAACTGGATTGTTCGCGATCATTCTGCTACTGGATTTCACCGGCTATATCCTACGCTGGGATGAAGGCATTCACTGGGCGTTGTTGGTCGGTGCGAACCTCCTGAAAACCATTCCATGGATCGGCGACGGGCTGTATCAATTCGTGATCGGCGGGAGCGAACCGGGCACGGCGACTCTCACACGTTTCTATGCCTGGCATATTTTCGGGTTGACAACATTTGCAATCGTTCTGATCGTGTGGCACATCTTCCGCGTGCGGCGTGATGGCGGGATTGCCGTGCCGCCTGTGATCCAGAAGAATCAAGAACGCATCAAACGTTTTGAACTGTTGAATCGTGAAGTGCTGGCAATGACAATCGCCATCATCGTGTTATTGCTCTTTTCCTTGTTTGTCCCTGCACCGATCAAGGAACCGATTTCATCTCTTGGCACAATGCCTGGAGACTCGAAAGCACCATGGTTCTTCTTGTGGGTGCAGCAGCTTCTCAAAGTTGGAGATCCTTTCCTGCTCGGTGTATTGCCGCCCGTAATTGCTATCGTCCTTTTGGGCATCATCCCCTATGTGCTGCCGAATGCCAAGCCGGAGGAATTGGGGCGCTGGTTCCCGCGCGGAAACCGGTTAGCTCAGCTATTCACTGTTTTGATCATCCTCTTGATCTTTATTCTGACTATTTTGGGAACTATGCCCAAATAGCTTTGCAGAGATACCAATGAAACCATTAACTCGTCGCGACTTTGTAAAATTATCCACACATGCCTTGTTTGGATTAAGCGGCATCCTTGGGCTGGGAGGACTGGTACGCTTTTTTAGCTTTCATTCCAATCCTGCGCCGCCCACCGAATTTGATCTTGGCAGCATTGATGACTATCCCATTGGTTCACGTACACTACGCGCCGATATACCTGCCCTCATTTTCAACAAGGACGGTGAGATCAAGGCGCTCAGTCTGACCTGCTCACATCTTGGGTGCACTGTCGAGGGCGAAGAAAAAGGCGAAGGGTTCACGTGCCCATGTCACGGGTCCAGGTATGATGCGCAGGGTGGTGTGGTCGAAGGTCCCGCGCAAAAGCCGCTGAGACAACTCCGGGTCGAGATTCTCGAAGACCGATCCCTGAAACTGTATACGAGAGAATAGCATGAAGTCTATTTTGAAATGGATGGGGATCATCACAGGCGTTTTGTTCGGTTTACTCATCGCGGGCATGCTGGCATTGTACATGTCTGGCAGAGCGCGCTTGTATAAAAAATATGATGTATCCGTGCAGCCTGTCTCCATCCCAAATGATGCTGAATCGCTGGCAGAAGGAAAACGTATCTTTCAATATCGCGGATGTGAAGCCTGTCATGGCGAGCAATTGCAGGGATTGGTCTACATGGACAATCCCGCGCTGGGACAGGTCATCACGCCGAATCTGACGACCGGCAAAGGCGGGATCGGTTCGCTTCGCTCGGATCTGGACCTGGTCCGCTCCATCAAGCATGGCATCCGCCCAGACGGGACTCCGTTATTGTTCATGCCGTCAACGGAGTTTTATTCTTTAAGCGATGCAGACCTGGGAAAAGTGCTGGCATACATCCGCAGCAAGCCGCCCGTGGATAAAGAAACACAACCTAGTGTTCTATCGTTCACCGGTTTTATTGCGATGAATATCGTGAAGAGCATTACCTTCATCCCCGCAGAGTTAATTCCGCATGACCAGGCATCGCCAATCGCGCCAGAACCTGGCCTCACGGTCGAATATGGAGAATATCTTTCTTTATCCTGCAAAGTATGTCATGGGCTGACTCTCTCTGGCGGAGAGATTCCCGGCTTTCCCGCAGAATGGCCCGCACCTCCCAATCTGACACCCGGCAGTGGCAGTCGTCTCCCTATGTGGGAAGATACTGGCTTCATCGATATTATCCGCGATGGAGAAAAACACGGCTTGCGGCTCAGTCCACTCTACATGCCGTGGAAATCCTACCGCTATATGACCGATGATGAACTGCGAGCAGTATATTTGTATCTGATGTCTCTGCCACCGACAGAGTTTGGGAATCGATAACCTTAATAGACTTTGTCTGATGTATCCACTCCAGGTTTATCCAATACACTGGAGAGCACGATCGTGATCAAGTGCAATAGAATCCCTGGAACGATATCCGCGATATATCCGATCGTGGTAGCGATCAAAAGACCAATAGCAAGCAAACCTCTGCCCTCGTAAATATAGTCCCAACCCTGGGACAAACAGGCTCCACAGCGCCGCTTTCAAGCGTTCCTTGAAATCAGGATCGAACCAGTTTTCTTTATTTTGTAATGTCGTTACAGAAGAGCGGACGATCTCCACTTGTTTGCTGAAGATTTCTCTATTCTTTAGCCCATCCCGAACCGAGGCGAATCGTTTGATCCATACGTCCCTTTTGGTAATGCCAGGTACAGCCATTGTAAGTTGACCTATACCTTTTACGGTGGATGCCGTGAGCTTTCCCAATCCATCAATGAAAAGAACAAAGCTCAGAACAAGCAAAGCACAGAAGACAATGAAGGTGTAGATGATCTCGCCTTTGTTAGCCGCCCAAATTCCATCGAAGTATTTCCGGCTGACTGCCATGACAGCCACGATCCCACAAGCAAAGAACGGCAGCATGATGCCAAGGAACATTTTTACAACCGAACGAAAGGCGGTCCGTGGTGGACGAGCTGGCGGCTCATCAATAATTTCTGGCTCTTTAGTTCCATCCATTGGAGTCAACCCCATATCTACCCCCAATTCAGACGCCCTTATTTTCACAGACTCCATGATCTTTTTGAAACTCCCCTCCGATGGGTTCTGGTATTGGATCCAAAACCGATCCTGGAGAGAGAACGGAGGTGTGCACTCCTCTAGGAGCAGCGGAATAAGATAGATCGTAGTTTTAGGTCTTTGTTCTGCATAGTACAGGGCGCGGTTTACTTCCCGTTGAACATACCCCTCTTTTTTGACCGACTTTGTAGAAAGACAGATCAGGACGACATCCGCCTCCTTGAGGGCTTCTTCGATCTTTAAATCGACATTTTGTCCTGGGAACAGGTCATCCTCATCGAGCCAGGGATCGATCCAACTGTACTTTTTCAGCTTTTCGTTGATCTCTCCGGCAGTGGAATTATCCTCTGACGCATGACAGATGAAGACACGTAATCGACGAGGCTCGTTCATTGCTTCTCCTCCCAGGACGGACTTCCATTATTTTCCCGGTTTCGGTGATGTGGCTGTGATGGATCTCGTACAGGTACAAAGTACGATGGGCTCCATTTTACATCTGATTTTTCTGTAATAGTGGTAAAGAAGTTACAATCGAGTAATTCACCAGAATGTCTGGTTATACTCGCGATTGGTTTTCCGTAGCGCCATCAATATCTATAGGGAGAAATTATGAAATACCAAAGTAGAATTACCATCCTTTTTATCGTTCTTTTATTTCTGCTGCTTTCAGTAACAGGGTGCAGTCTGGAAACGAAAGGGTGGTTCAAACTTATTGCCTGTGATGAATTCACAGATATCACATACAACACATTTACGAACTCCTTATGGGCAGGGAAAATAGGAGGTCAGTATATTTATGAGCTTGACCGATCTACCGTTGCGGCGCTAAGGGGATCTTGCCTTGCAATGCTTTCAGATAAATTTGTAAAAAAGATTCAACTCCCTTCCAGTGGAACTTTTGATAGCTTCTGCAACTCCGGACAACTAATTAGCCTGTATGCATCCATAGACAATCTAAATGAAACAGATAATGATACAGGGGATTTTTCAATTCCTGAAATAGGTTATAACCTTCTTGATTCAGCATGGAAGATCAAACCAATTACTAATCAATGTAGAGGCAGTATCCTTCTGGATGATGGAAAGACGGTCAAAGTGATCGCAGATAAATCAATTCAAAAAGAAATTCGCCCGAATGCAGGTTCTCTCCGTGCTAGTTATTACGAAGATGGCATATTACTTCTAATTGATTCGGAACGTTCCGTTCTGTTGTACGATGATGATCAAAAGGAAATTCATAACCTTCTGCCAGATTACAGAGCAATGCAAATTCTTTCATTGGATCGATCAGGGTTTTGGTTCGAAGGATTTGAAAAAGGTACAACTGTAGCGATGGTGACCCATTCCAGCTCATCAATGTCCCAGAAATATCCAGCTTATACATTGTTTTATTATCGCTTTGCAGATAAAACACTTCAAACCGTTCTACAGGTTTCAGACCGAAGCGGCATATTGAAAAATATATATTTGGGGGATGGTTACCATATGATCCTAGCAGGATATCTCTCATGGACATATTCCGAAGGGGTGTTGACGGAGATTCCCTACCCTCTAGGTATCAAGTATGTCTGGAATTCAGCTTTTGATCCCAACAGTGGAACACTGTATCTTGCTGGGAACGATGGAATTTACTCAAGGGTGGTTGACAACCAATGAAATAAAAAAGGACAGGCAATCGCCTGTCCTTTTTGCCTAAGAGAGAATTCTTATCTTTCCTGTAAATTCGTCAGATGCTGTTCCGTATTCTCCAGCAGCTCGATCATCATTTCGCGGATGTGCTTGTTGAGGAAGTGATGCTCGAGAGTGGAGAGCGGCAGGAAGCGTGCTCCGGCCACGACATGAATACAATTCGATGCACCACAGAGACAAATGAACGGCGCATCCATTTCCCATTCGGTGGCGGGATAGAAGAAGGAGAGCTCTTCGCCCTTCTCGATATTCTTGCAGGCATACACAAGCAAATGCTCGGTATCGAGAATCACATTCGGATCACAGGAGTGATTTAATGCCGCCAGTTTTCCGACATGCGTGTGGCGATCGCGCGCGATCTGCACTGTATAGCGATTCGGTTTGTCCAAAACTTTCTCTGTGGGGATTTCACAGATCACATCCCCTTTTTTATATGCTTGCTTTGTGACCAAGCTTCTGAATTTGTTCTCAGTCTTGATCGTCAGCGTATCCATCGAAATCATTTTTGTTTTCCTTTCGTTGTGTATGGATAAACATTTATCAACATGCTCATTGTTCATCACATGATTGTCATTAGTATAACGATAATGAAAACTTTTTCAAGAGTTTGATGTGATGTTTTATAAAACTTTAAGGTTGAATGATGACGTTGAGTTTAATGATGAACAGATATACATAACAACGAATCGTTATCTATCTAGTATTTGTGCCTGATGCATTTGTATTGTTTTGTGTTTAACGAACAATACTATTCTTGCGAAGAATAAACGCCAATACACTCTTCTCCAGGAATGCCAGGCATGATGCACATCTTCTTTATCAATATGTTGGTCAATGAACAGTGTTGCATGATAAAGGTTCGTTAGTGTGGATGCTTCTGTTTGTAATGTCGAGAACATCTTCGCAAACCTTGACCCCTTGCTTAACTCATCTATCTTGCCTGTAAGTTTGTTGAGAAATTCGTATGCCGTTTCAGCGCGTGTATATTCCCCGGCAAGGGGACGACCTTGTTGATATAACCGGAAATATATTCTCTCAATGGCCAGGGATGGAACCAGACGTAACAGCATCCACTTTTCAATAAATGCAAAATAGAAAACAGTAAAAAAGAGCAAACTGCCTGCTGGCAAGATCCAACGGACGGCTTTTCCCACATAGAAACGGATCAACAATTTCTGTGCAGATGATCGTTCTTTGTTGTCATTGGCAGCCAATGTATCCGGTTGAAGGCGTTGGATCTCCGGTTCGGAAGCGGTAGGCTCGAATTCCACCCAACCGATCTCTGGGAAGTAAACCTCCACCCAGGAGTGTGCATCCATTTCGCGGACGACATATTGTGCGCTCAACGCATCATACGATCCAGATGCATAACCTGATACGAAGCGAGCGGGAACACCACTGGCGCGCGTCAGAACAACCATGGCGGTAGCGTAATAATCACAATATCCACGTTTGAGGTCGAACAGGAAATAATCGGCAACATCCTGGTCTTTTGGTGGGGCAGGGATCTCCAGATCATACGGATAATTCGTACGTAGATAGCTTTCAATCGCCTTGACCTTGTCGTATGGGTTAGCGATTCCTTTTGTGATCTGCTGTGCAAGATCGAACACGCGGTCTGGCACGGAGCTGGGAAGAATGAGATATCGCCTTGCAATATCCTCCGGATACTCTGTTGAGGCAGAGCGCATTTCCTCTGCACTGACTATCGGAACATATGTATCCACTTTGAAACGGGTGGTGTTGACGGTGGCAGCGAAAATATCAGCTTGGAGCAATACCGATCGATCAGCGAACAGGCTTGATTGGGGTCTGAAGCGCCAGTTCACGCTGAGAGGAACGTTCGCACTGTACAACATCCCGCTCCAGAATAATTTCCCTTCTGGCTGTACCATGTCAACATCCATGTGCACGAGTTTGTATCCACTTAATAACCCGGGCAGTAATGGTGTATTTGCTTGTGCTGCTTGCGGATGTGCGGCGCTGGTCTCCCAGCCAGAACTGACATAGGTATCGTAGGTCACGCTGCGCCAGTAATACCGTGGTACGTTGACACCGCCCATCTCATACGGCATCGGTGATAGTTCACCAGTCTTGATGGTCATCACAACCTTTTCTGAATTGGCAAACCCACCAGTCAACAAATGTTCACGTGGAAGGGATGGTATCTGGGCGACAGTCTTTGTCTGCGGACTGGCTGGCTGTTGAATGCCAAGCATCTCCACGGTTTCATTTTTAGAGGTTTGATTGCGGTCACGCCAATGCTCCTGGATGTCGCGCCATGAGATCGAAGGTGTGATGAATGCCAGCCCTGCGATCAACAAGGAGAGAAAAACAACTGCCTGGGTTACATCGAAGGGAATGCTCTCTGAATAATCAATCTTTTGTTTCTCCCACTGATAACTATGGACTCGATAGCTCCACACGCCCATCAACAAAAGCAGATCCACCAACATCAACCATAACGCTCCAATGTTCTTTTCACTGATCGATGTGACTACGGATAACAGCGCCAAAGCAGGGAAGAGCGTAAGGATGGCATTCCGTTTTCGTGTGGACCATCCGACCCAGGCGGCGATGAACCACAAGACCAGCAACCAGACCATATTGCGGATGAGCGCATCGTTGACATTGATTTTATAAAAGAGCGCAGACATCCAATTTTGCAGACGTGCCCATAATGTGGCAGATGATTGTGCTATCGGCGACCACGTTTCAAGGATCGGTGTGGTATCCAGCGGAGTCTTTGACCGGATAGCTGGAATGATCTCTTTCACGAGCGAGAATAAAGCTTTGCCGAGCGCAACCAACGGGATGGAAAGATTCGCCCCAATAACCCAGACGCCAGAGACGCCGAGCGCAGCGATCCAAGCGGAAGCTTGAATCCCGTTTAATTTCGTTCGGCTCAACACCAAACCGATCAGCGCCGATAACGTGCAGGCGTAATAGAAATATTGTGTATCCGATTGGCGCAGTGAAGCTGAGATGCCATAGATAAGCAAGTACACAGCGATCCACGAAAGGATCAATCCGACAGCATCGGCGGTAAGGAGTTTACGGAAAATGCGACTCATTCCAATCTCCGCCATTCTTCGACTGGCTCATGCAGGGCAATGGCTTTACCCGTTGCCGAGATACGCCACTGCCATTCACCCTCGGTGCCAGGTCGAGCCTGAGGTTTATCGAGCATCTCTCTCGGTATGACATGATATGGGATGCCCAATGATTGAAGAACATCCTCCACAGCACGAATATCCGATACTCCGCTAAAGGAAAGCGTATCAAATAAAAACACGGTCGGCATCACACCGCGCTGGATCAGCGGCAGTAAGGACTCGGTCCATGTCGGGTCAGAGTTTGCCGTGATGACCAGCAGACTGCTTTGGCTGCCAACGGTTTGACCCATGCGTTCGATATAGGTTTTCAAATCCAGATCGGATGGAGATGCTACTGCCAGCGCCTTCAACAACGCCCGTGCCTGATGCTCATTTCTGCGTGGAACGATCCAGCTTGGTTCACTGCCATTGATCATGATTCCCACGGGATGCTCTTCGCTCAATCCCTGCATGGCAAGGGATGATGCCAGGATCACGCCATGCTCTTCCGTGGAATTCCAACCTTCCCCGAGTTGTGACTCTTTATGCAAGTCAAGCAATATCCAACGATCACCCGCAGGCGTACCTTCGAATTGGCGGACAAAGAATTTGTTGTAGCGCGCCGTGCTCTTCCAGTGGATCAGACGCATGGGATCATTCGGCACCATTTCACGCGTGTGAGAGGCATTGATCGTTTCTTCCAAGGAGCGCCGCGTCGGTCTGCCATTACCTGCCCAGCCGCTGGAAGCAATTTGGAATTGCGGCAGCGACAACACAGGCGGCATGATCGCCAGAGTGGAACTTGTGGGGTCTTCGAAGGTCAACGTATAAATGCCAAAGGGATCACCGGTCTCTAACGTTGTTCCCCCGAGCCTGTACACTCCTCGCCGCGTGCATTGGCTTGTTACCTTCCACTGCGAGAGACTGTTGCCATCTACGCCGGTAGCAATGGAAGCATGGTGGTCAGGTAAGGTGGAATGGTCTTTGACCGTGATCCATGTGACCGGCAGCATGAAGGTGTTGGTGAGTGTAAAGCGTTCTTCCAACCGGTCACCGACCTGCGCCCAGCCATAGCGCATCTCACGTTCAAAACGCAGCGAACGTGCCAGTTCACGCGCCCACCACCAGCACACCAGCCATGTCCCCCCAATACAGATCATCAAAATGACCCATACCCGCGATGGGTCAATGAATTGCATGATGAATGCAAGGACGGTGATGATGGGAAATACTTTTGCATTCAGTCGCAACTTGTGTCTCATGGAATTGATTATATGACTAACTGAGTCCAAAGTCTCGAGACTTTGGACTCCCAAAATGACACCTCCCCGAATGTCTAGGTTCATAACCACCCATCCTCCCGATGTATCGAAGATTTGTAAACAGTACACTATGGATGCTTGGTTTGATCCATACACTATGATATAAGGAGTACATATGACCAACCCTCTTACTGATTTCTCGAATGGGTTAACAGCCGCTGTTGAAAAGGCAAGCGCAAGCACCATCCTTGTGGATGCTCGCAAACGTTACCCTGCCAGCGGAATAGCTTTTGCAGAAGACCTGGTTCTCACTGCCGATCACGTGGTCACACGCGAGGACGATCTGAAAGTCGGTTTGCCAGATGGCAAAACCATTAAGGCGACTGTCGCTGGGCGCGACCCCGGTTCTGACCTTGCTGTGTTGAGACTGGCAGAGAAAGCACTCTCCCCGGCAAAAACATCCAACGATGTGAAAGTTGGTCAGTTGGTGCTGGCGTTGGGTCGACCCAATAGTGCTGGGATGCAGGCATCCTGGGGCATCGTCACTGCCATCAGCGGACCTGCTCGCACCCGCGGCGGCTTGCTCGATGAATACATCTCGACCGAAACAACACCCTACCCCGGCTTCTCTGGTGGACCGTTGATCAATACCGAAGGCGAAGTGCTGGGGTTGAACACTTCCGGTTTAACGCGCGGCTCTTCATTGACCATTCCCGTCAAGGTAGCGTGGCGCATCGCTGATGCCCTTGCAAAGCATGGCTCCGTCAAACGCGGATATCTCGGTGTGCGCACGCAGCCTGTTGAAATTCCCGAAGCGACGCGCAAATCTCTCAAGCGTGAACAGACCAGCGGTTTATTGATTCTCTGGCTGGAAGAAAATGGACCTGCACAGCAAGGTGGTTTATTCGTTGGTGATACGATCGTGGCGATTGGCGGTCAAGCCGTTGGTGACCCCGACGATCTTTTCTCAGCACTCAACAGTGATACCGTTGGCAAATCCATTGTGGTGGAAGTATTGCGCGGCGGACGCGCCGAAACAGTGGCGGTAACGGTAGGGGAGAGGAAGTGATCCGAGTCTTGTTGGATATTTCATCACCAGCATTGCGCGCAGGTTTGCGTGCTCTGATGTCATCTGACAAGATGATCAAGGTGATTAACGACTCTTTGGATGAGGAAAACGAAGCGGACGTGGTGATCACGTCCGCTTCACGCATCTCTTTGACAAAGCTCGAAGTGGATTCCGCTTCAGTAGGGACTCTGTTCCTGAGCGATGACCAGCTTAACATCCGCGATCTGAGCCGTTCCTTTCACGTGTGGGGCATCCTGCCAACGGATGCTTCCGCTGAAGAGTTGACTGCCGCTGTCCACGCCTTATCTCAGGGATTGATCGTCGGCGCACCGACCTTGTTATTCGAATCCGAAAACGAACCCTTGGAACGTGGTCCATTGACGGAACGGGAATCGGAAGTTTTGGGGTTATTAGCAAAAGGGTTGGCAAATAAACAGATCGCCGCTGCATTGAGTATCAGCGAACATACTGTGAAATTTCATGTTTCTTCGATCTACACCAAATTGAATGTGACGAATCGCACCGAAGCCGTGCGTGAGGGGTTACGCGGCGGCTGGATCGCGCTGTAACAATTCTATTTCGTTCCACAAGATGGGCAGGTGCCTGATCTGTTTCCAACCGGTTCCTTTTTCAACTCGCTCGACACTTAGTTTCTCAAAGAAATTATTCAGCACAGCTCTACGTTCCTGCGCGAGGGGCGGAGCACAATAATCTTCTTCTTCCCAGATCGCGAATCCGTTATCCTGTAAACGTGCATTCTCCAGCGCATCATGCAATGCCTGCCCGAATGGGCGCATCACGCGGATCTCTCCGTTTTTCAATATTCTTTTTAGTTCATCCACAAATTCTGGAATGGGTTTGGCTTGCACAAGATAATATGCCATTTCATTCTCCTGTTTTCTTGCTTTATCAGCGGAATTATTTTTTTACTCCACTGAATTATTTTGTTCCTGTTCTTTCACCTGATACTAACCAGAGCGTTTTGCTGATCTGACCGGTTCATAGGTAGTAATGATCACACCTTTGCTTGTGACCTCCGTATGGATCAGATTCAATGTGGCAAGGGTGTGGTCATCTGGAAAAAGATGTGTTCCTGTTCCCAAAACAAGCGGGTGAATAAGCAGCATATAAAGGTCAATTAGATTTTCTTTCATCAAGCTGCGAACAAGCTCACCGCTTCCCAGGATCACAATATCCTTTTCGAGTTGTGATTTTAGATCAGCCGCCGTCCGAAGGACATCACCCTTAAGTAAAATGGAATTCATCCAGGGCAGGGGCTCTTTCAATGTCGTAGAAGCTACATACTTTGGCGTGTTGTTCAATACTTCTGTAAAGGGATTATCAGTGCGATGCGGCCAGTACGCGTAGAAATCCTGATACGTGCGCCGACCAAGCAGCAAAGCTCCTGATGTTGCCATGCTCTCACCGACAGATTTTCCAAGGGATGGTTCGGAATACGGCACTGCCCAACCTCCGTGTTGGAAACCACCGCGTGTATCTTCATCGGGGCGCCCAGGTGCTTGCATAACGCCATCCAGTGTGATGTTCAGGAAGACAACTATTTTGCCCATGAATGATCCCTTTTATCTTTACGCTGATCTTGAGCTAGAATGCCCCGTCCACATTCGGGGAGTCCGCTGGTATTTCCTGTCCAAAATCCCATAGTTCCGCGATCTTGTTATCCTGGAAGCGAAACAAATGCATCGTGGACATGTTCTTCATGCCATCATTCAAAATGAGATGGGAATGTACTGCCACCAGGTCGCCATCTTGAAGCACATTTTTGATCACCAGGCGCTTGTTGGGAAACTGACCATGATCCTGGATCATTGCCTCCTTAAGAGATGGAAAGCCTGCCGCAAAGAATGGATTGTGATGCCTGCCGTAACGTACGTCCACAAAGCGGGCGTAAGCATCTTCAATATCCCCGTTGATGACCATCTTCAAAAACTCTACAGCTGTTTGTTTCTGTGTTTGGGTTTGAACACTGACCATATCATTTCTCCTTTCGGTTACAAACGATTAAAAGAAAACATCCCTTTTGGAGAAAGGGTCCTGAGAATGAGTAGGGAATGCTAGAACATTGCAAGCTGGGATTCAGGGCGTTTACCATCTAAAATCAGGAATGGTGCCGCCCGTACCACAATAATGCCCAATTTTCGCAGCGAGGTCAAGTCCCGCAATTTTCCTATTCTGCGTGCGGACACGATCGCGTCTGCTCCTTTTAAGCCAATTCCAGGTACCCGTAACAGGTCGCGCTTCTCTGCTTTATTGATTTCTATTGGTTTTTCGAGCAAATTCGCCTGTGCCCACGCCAATTTTGGATCAGTAGGGATAGGGAGATTCCCCTCTTGGGTGAAGGGCATTTCCTCCAAGTCGAAGCCGTAATCGCGCAATAAAAAGGAGGCTTGATACAAGCGATGCTCACGCATGGGGTCAACAGCCGCCTTATTTTCCATGGGCGTATCGTGTATGGGATGGAATGCCGAGAAATATGCTCGTTTGAGTCGAACGTTCTTCATCAGCCAATCGGTGGTCGTCAACAACTCCAGATCGCTTTCATCTGCGCCGCCTGCCACGAATTGCGTCACCGTGGATGGATATCGTCCATTCCAAAACTTATAGGCTGGTTGCGAGCGGCGGATCTCCTCCACCCAGCGTAAGGGGCGAAGTAATTCCTCCATAAAGGTTTTATGGGGAGCAAGTTTTGTGAGCCGTTCCGTATTGGGCGCTTCTAGGTTGATCGACACACGGTCTGCAAATTGCATGGCGCGCTCCACTTGTCCGCGCTCGGCGCCAGGCATAATCTTGAGGTGCATGTAGCCTCTGTATCCCATGCGCTTGCGCAGGATCTCGGCTGTATCGAGGATCTTGTTCTGTGTGTTTGCTCCTCCAGCCGCGATGCCCGAACTGAGGAATATTCCTTCGGCAGCTTTTGCATGGTTCAACTTCATGAACAACTCGGCGAATTCCTGCGGCTTGAATGTCGCACGCCGAAAATCACGCCCCGCCCGGAAGGGACAGTAGTAACAGTCCCTCTCGCAGGCAGACGAGAGTAACGTCTTCAATAACATGATCTGTTTGCCATTGGGGAGCTGGGCAGGGTGAACAAAAGCGGCGCGTTGTTCTTTGGGTGTAAAGCAGCCGGGCTTGGCAGGCTCAGCACGCGAACTCTTCCGCGTGTTCAAGCTCCATCTGGTTGGAGAGCATCTGGAGGGTTCCGATGGCATCCATACATAGATTATAGAACATATATTCTAATTTTACAAGCAGGACATGGGTATCGCAATCAACACAATTCGCACACAATTTTTTCACTTGGTAGTCATTTTGCGTTTGTATACTTCCACCTATATTTGGAGGTGCTATGAAAAAACCTATTACAGCGGTTCTAGTTGCGTTATTCATTACGGCATGTGTGGGGGTGTCGGTCCTCGGCATCGGTGGGGCGGCGTTGTTCAACAAGAATGGCGTTCCTGCATCCAATTCATCGGCTCAAGCTTCCGATGGACTGGGGCAGAACGTTTCACAAGTCAGCCAATCGGATCAGATGCAAAACCTGATCTCACAATATCAAGATCATGAACAGCAATACAAACAGCGCGAGCAACAGCTTCAAGAACAACTTGCACAAGCAAACGCACAGATCCAACAGGATCAGCAAACGATCGGTCAGTTTCAAAATCTCCTGACGGCTCTACAACAACGCGGGGTGATCCGAATTACCAACGATGGGCGTGTCTTTATCAATCAGTAGAGGAACCATGAAACTTCTTAAACTCGGGCTCCGCTTTTGGATCACGCTCACCAGTGTGGCAAGTTTTGTAGCTGGCTGGATCATGTTGGCACACGCCCCGAAACCCGATCAGCAAAACTCTGCTTACACAGCGGTTTCCTCCTCTACTGTGCCTACCCTCGAACCACTTCCGCCGCTTTCTGATTTCAATTCAAGCGGCAACGACACACAAAGCCAGCCATTCTCTCTCTTCCAGCCGCGTCAAAACTTTGGCTTTCGACCCACATTCAGGACCGGTGGATCATGATCCGCTCCATTGAATTTCACGCCATGAATACGTCGGTTACGTTGGCAGCAGAGGGGGAGCGGGCAATCGACGGGATGTACGCAGCGAAGATCTTCATCGAAGATTGTGAACAGCGCTTCAGCCGCTTCCTGCCATACAGCGAAGTTTCTGAACTCAATCGCGCCTCTGGTAAATGGGCGCAGGTCTCTGATGAATTGATGGAAATGCTGCAACTCTCCACAAAATACCACCAGGAGACTCACGGCATCTTTGACCCGTCGATTCTGGCGGATCTGAAACAGATCGGTTACGACCGTAGCATGGACGATATCCGTGCACATGGAGCGAAGGTGGACGCTGCCGATTCGGCACGACCATCACGACCTGATTTCCGCCAAATCACCTTTGACCCCGCCTCGAATTTGGTCCGTTTACCATTCGACGCGCAGATCGACCTCGGCGGCATTGCCAAAGGCTGGATCGTGAAAAAGGCAGCCGAGTTGTTGCACATCTATGTAGATGCCTGTGCCGTCAGCGCAGGAGGTGACATTCAATTCATCGGTCAGCCACTGGATGGCTACGATTGGGATATCTATCTCGAAGACCCAAGGGACACCATTCAAATGTTGGCGCAGATGCATATCCCAGCGGGCGGAGTAGCAACATCCTCTGTTATGAAACGCAAGTGGATGCAAGGAGAAAAAGCACGCCACCATCTTATCGATCCACGTACGGGGCAACCTGCACAAACCCAATGGCTCAGCGTGACCGTCATTTCTCCGGACGTGATCGAGTCCGATGTCTACGCCAAGACCATTCTGATCGGCGGTGAAAAGGAAGCGGAGCGCCTCCTCACATTGAAAAAAGAACTTACCTATATTGCGGTTGACCCCGATGGCAATTTGCATGGTTCGCCCAACTACAAGGATTATCTCTATGAACTCACAGCGGACACTTTCCTATCCAATGAAATCGCTCGGTAAACCTCTCTCCAGCATCATGCTGGTCAGCGTTATTTTCGCGGTTCTGTTGATCGCCATCCTGTTCAGCGGAAATCTAGGTGGAGCGACATTCGCCCAAAAAGTGCAAGGGATCTTTGGCTTGGATTCGGTCCAGGTCTGGTGGTATGTGACGCGCGCCTCCGGTTTGACCGGTTATTTCCTACTGTGGTTCTCCATGGTCTGGGGCTTTGGTATTGGCAGTAAGATCTTCCAGCCAATTCTCGAAGGCACCATCACGTACGACTTCCACGAGCATCTTTCTTTGATCGGATTAGGATTTATTGTTCTGCATGTGGTTGTGCTGCTATTTGATAAATTTTTGCCATTCAATATGCTTCAAATCCTAATACCATTTACCGATTCGTATCGTCCGCTTTGGGTGGGGCTTGGGATCATCAGTTTCTACATCATGATGCTGGTCACGGTCACGTTCTATCTGCGTTCGCAGATCGGGTCGGTTGCGTTCCGATATATCCACATCCTGAGTTTGGTCAGTTATATCGGCTCAACGCTGCATGGACTATTCGCAGGTACCAATTCGGCATTGCCCGTTGCCATGTTCTTGTATGTGGGTACCTTCTTGATCTTTGTTTTTCTCACCGTCTACTGGTTGTTCATGCGTACGCCGATCAAGAATGAGAAACCAGCCACAATTGTCGCCACGCCCAAGACAAGACAGCCATCCAAATATCCCGGTCAAAGCGGGTACAAGCCTAAGAATCAACAGACGACAAAATAAGCTTTCGTGTGAGGCGGAGCCCATCCTGATTCCGTTTTTTGTCGCTTTTCTAGGGAACAATGTCACTATCAGACATCTTTTGGCATGAATATACTTTTCCATATTTGCCAACGGAGGCGTCTATGTGTGAATTTTGTACGCAGCATGGTGAGGGGAAGAAGTGGTATCTGGCGATGGAAAATTATTCCATCGAACTGCTCGATCAAAAGGATAGGCGCCGTTATGCCGCTGATTTCTTGAATGGATTTCACAAGCGCGTTCCCGAAAGTATGAAACACCTGGATATCATCCGCCGCACACCGCTGATGGCGCTGGCAAAGCCGATCTTGACCATGAACCAAAAGGCGGATCACTACGGGCAGGTGGTGCCGATGGAAGATGTGGAGAAGGTTTTTGAGATGGTCGAGGGCGCGGTGCGGTTGCCCTGCGTTTGTCGGCGCGTGACCACCGGCAATATGAACGCGCGCTATTGTTATGGTTTGACCATGGATAAGCAGCTTATGGAAGCGCTCGATGACTCGTTCAGCCTGGAATTGTTGACCAAAGAACAAGCGCTGGATGCCATCCGCAAACTCGATAAGGAAGGGCTTGCCCATTCTGTGTGGACGTTCAAAACTCCCTTCATCGGTGGTCTCTGTAACTGCGACCAGGATTGCATGGCATATCGCATCACCCATGCGCGCGGCGATTACCCGGTCATGTTCCGAGCGGAATGGATCGCGGAAGTCATTCCTGATAATTGCAATGGCTGCCGCCAATGTATGCGCAGGTGCCAGTACGGGGCGATCCGCTATTCGACGAACAACAAGAAGGTCATTATCGACCCGACAGCTTGTTACGGCTGCGGTGTGTGCCGCCCGATCTGTCAATTAAAGGCGATCAAACTCCTGCCGCGTGCAAATGTGAAAGAAGCGGCGGAAATTTGGTGAAATTTCGTAGACTTCGGAAGTCTTGGAGACTTCCGAAGTCTTTTTATGCATGAAATTTGTGTAATTATTTGTCTTACAAACTACGGCAGGATATGGGATTTTCATCAATTCTAAAGAGGAGCTTCTTTCACTATAATTTTAGTGTTTGTGGAACATTTCCTATACTTCTGCAACAAAAGGATAAGTATGACCGAAGTGTCTTCTGCCATCGAACAAACCCCTGTAACTTCTTCAAGAAAAGGACCGCGCGGCGAGGTACATATCTTCGCAACCTGGTGCAAAGGCTGTCAGATCTGCATCGAGTTCTGCCCGACAAAAGTGCTGGCGATGCACCCGAACGGAAATCACCCGGTCGTGGTGGCGCAGGAAAAATGCACAGCCTGTCATTTCTGTGACACGCACTGCCCGGACCTGGCGATTCTAGTCAAGAAGATCGAATAGTTTTCAAGGAGGCTATTTTGACGATTCGAACTCATGCAAGGCAACGAAGTGATCGCCATGGGCGCGCTTGCCGCTGGTTGCCGATTTTATGCGGGATATCCCATCACGCCATCCACGGAAGTAGCGGAGGTGATGTCCCGCGAACTGCCCAAAGTGGGGGGCAAGTTCATCCAAATGGAAGATGAGATCGCCAGCATGGCGGCGATCATCGGCGGCTCGGTGGGCGGACTCAAATCCATGACCGCCACCAGCGGACCGGGCTTCTCACTCATGCAAGAGAATATCGGATATGCTGCCATGGCGGAGATCCCCTGTGTGATCGTGAATGTGCAGCGGCTTGGACCTTCCACTGGTCAGCCAACTGCCGCCTCGCAAGGGGATGTGATGCAGGCGCGCTGGGGCACGCATGGCGATCATCCGATCATCGCGCTCAGTCCCATTTCAGTGGCGCAGGCATTTGAACTGACGGTCAAGGCGTTCAACTTCTCTGAGAAGTATCGTACGCCGGTCATCCTGCTCGCGGATGAGATCATCGGTCACATGCGCGAACCGATCGAACTCCCCGATTTCGATACCGTTGAAAAAGTGGAACGTGTTGTCACGGATGCGCCATCCGAATACAAAGCTTTTCGTAATGAGCCAAGTGGTGTGCCAGCAATGGCAAGCTTTGGCACGGGTTATCGCTATCACATTACCGGACTTTTCCACGATGAAGTTGGATTTCCGACCCAGCGCCTCGATGAGATCGAACCGTGGCTGGAGCGTGTCAACAATAAATTCCAGAATCACGCGGATGATATTCTCCTATACCAAACAGATTATGAACCCGATGCCCGCACTGCCATCCTGAGCTATGGAGCTTCGGCGCGTACAGCTCGTCACGCCATGAAGCAACTCCGTGCGAAAGGGGAGAGGGTCAACCTGTTCATCGCGCAAACGATCTGGCCATTCCCCGAAGCGGCCGTGGAAGAACTCGCCGATTCGGTCGAGCGTATCATCGTGCCTGAAATGAATCTTGGTCAACTGGCGCTGGAGGTCGAGCGCGTTGCCGGGCGGAAGAAAGTGATCCGCGTCAATCGCGCCAATGGCGAGATGGTAACGCCCGACATGATCGTATCGGCAGTGGAGGCTTAAGGATGTCTGACTATATTCTTTCTGCTCATGAATTGGATGTCAACGAAGGACAGATCCCGCGCGAAGACTGGTTCGAAGCCAGTGAAACGCTTCAGAACCTGCGCAAGAACAAACGCTTCCCGACCATCTGGTGCTCGGGCTGCGGAATTGGCATCGTGATGGGATCGTTGATCCGTGCTATTGAAAGCCTCGGACTGGAGAACGATCAGGTCGCGCTGGTAGCTGGTATCGGCTGCACGGCGCGTATGCCCGTCTATATGGATTACAACACGCTTCACACCACGCATGGACGCGCTCTCGCGTTCGCTACCGGTTTGAAGATCGCTCGCCCGGACATGAAAGTGATCGCCATCATGGGCGACGGCGATGCGCTCGCCATCGGTGGGAATCATTTCATCCACGCCGCGCGCCGCAACATCGGTATCACCGCACTGGTGGTGAACAACTCCATCTACGGTATGACCGGTGGACAATACAGTCCAACAACTCCGCTCGATATGCGCGCCACCACGGCTCCGTACGGGAATGTGGAGCCGCCGTTCCCGATCTGCGATCTCGCCGCTGCGGCAGGAGCGACCTATGTGGCGCGCAGCACGGTCTATCATGCGCTCGAACTCGATAAATACCTTGCGCAGGCGATCTCGAACGAAGGTTTCAGCCTCGTGGAAGCGGTCAGCTACTGTCACACCACCTTTGGGCGTATCAACAAACTCGGCACTGCCGCCGATATGATGCGCGGACTCAAAGACAACAGCATTTCCAAATCTGCGTTTGACCGGCTCAGCGAAGAAGATCGGGCAGCCAACGCCAAGATCGTGCGCGGCGTTCTACACACGAAGAAACGACCAGAATATACCAAGGTCTATCACACGCTCGTGGACCGAATCCACGAAGAAGCCATCCAGACCCGCAACTATGGAGGCAACTAATCATGCAAAAGCGAATTGAGATCCGCCTGGCTGGTGAAGGCGGGCAGGGTATGATCCTGGCAGGCATTATCCTGGCGGAAGCTGCTGCTATTTACGATGGTAAGCAAGCCACGCAAACCCAAAGCTACGGACCGGAAGCCCGCGGCGGCGCCAGCCGTTCCGAAGTGGTCATTTCGGATGGTGAGATCGATCATCCTGAAGTCTTGTCCGCGGATGTGGTGGTGGCGTTGAGCCAGGAAGCCTACAAAAAATTCGCCAAGACCGTCAACGCGAATGGACTGTTGATCGTGGACGAAGACCGGGTGCAGACTTCTGCTGATTTCAACGGGATCAAAATTCCCGTAGCAAGGATCGCGCAGGAAACGACCGGCAAAGCTATCACCGCTAACACAGTCGCACTGGGCGTACTGGTCGGGCTGACCAATGTTGTCTCCCGTGAAGCCATCGAAAAAGCCATCACAGCCCGTGCGCCGAAAGGTACGGAAGAAATGAACCGCAAGGCGCTGCAGGCAGGTTTTGCGGCGGCGGAAAACGTCAAAACAACAGCCTAAAGAACAGTGATTTCAGTTATGCCGAGAGTGAATGTTTCCTCTCGGCGTTTTTATTTTGGGCATACTTCAAGGTGGGGTAGGGGAGAGAACATCAAGGATGAAGTAAGAATGTGGAAGGATGAAAACATTCCACCTGTAAACCTTTCAACTTTCAAAATTTCCAAAATTCATCATTCCTTATTCTGCTTTCTTATTTCAAAATAGGGGAGTGTTTATTTGTGATAACTTCTATTATCACTCTTATGCTTTTGATAAGTATTATTATCATAAACATTGACAAATCTCCACAACTTCGTATAATGGAAGCATGGAAACCACTTCTACACATCTCATTGCAGAAACGGTCAACAAATATCTTGCAACGGTGAAGACATCACGCAGTGAACATACAGCAAGAACCTATGCCAATGCGCTCTCTGTTTTCTGTCGTGTATTGAAGGAACGTTGGCTTGATCCTGACTCAACCCCCACTGGCAAACTCAACGAAGATGCTATCGCCTGGCTGGCTTCCTATCTGAAAAATTTTTCGTCTGCCACCGAGCGGCTCTACCTGACCGCTGTAGCGGGCTTCTACGAGTTCGTGGCTGCCGAGCGCCTGGCAGAGATCAACCTGCCGCGTCTGCGTTTACTTATACGACAACGTGCGCGCCGTCCTGGCATTCGTTTGCCTCAGTTCCCTACAGCTGATATTGAACGTGTAATCGAGTTTATGGAAGATCCTGCGAATTTGACTGGTACCGCCTGGTGAGGATGCCGAAAATGCTCGGTTACGCGAAATTCGAGACCGTGCCTTTTTGCTCACTCTAGCCGATACCGGGTTACGCGTCCACGAGACTTGTGCTCTGCGGCGCGGTGACATTGACTGGAATGAGGGACGTGCGGTCATCATAGGCAAGGGCGATAAGCAAGCCGTAGTGCGATTCTCGACCCGTTCGATGAAAGCGCTCAAGGATTATCTCTCGCTTCGCTCTGCCTTGGACGGCGGGTCCGGACGTCCATTGCAGTTCTCTGCCCCTCTTTGCCCGCCACGACAAAGGCGCCGGAAAAAAGGTCAAGCCCATCACCACTACAACCGGACGCAATATCGTTACGGAACGTGTCATCCAAATTCTAGGGAAAGAAGCTGAAGGCAAGATCACCCCCCACTCCTTCAGACACTATTTTGTGACCACCGTTTTGCGCGGCTCAGGAAATTTAAAACTCGCACAGGAACTGGCACGGCATAGCAACATCCAAGTCACACAGCGCTATGCCCACCTCAGCGATGATGAATTGGACAAGGGCTATTACGAAATCTTCGAGAAGAAATCCTGATTATTGTTTATTCTTTCTGTTCTTGTACAAAGATATTCTCCATCAAAGTACAAACCAATACAAGCCAGAAGATACCGAGTGCGTAACCCGCTAGAACATCGGTCAAATAATGATTGCCATGGAACATACGGGTAAAACCTTCGAAAAGTAGGATCGCTAACAGGAAGAAACTTAAAAACCATTTCCAAAAAAACGAAGGCATCTTAGGGATCAATAAATAAGCCAGAAACCCATAACAGATCATCGCACCCAGAGTATGTCCGCTTGGGAAGGATGGGATCGTATTCGTAACAAATGCCAATTGTTCCGACGGTCGGGGACGGGAAAAATAGCCGATCAAAAAATTCCAAAGGATACCGCCGCCTTGGGCACTGACTTGTATTGTTAGCAATTCCAACCAATAACGTTGATACAGAAAATAAAGGCTCAAGAGCATCACGATTAGCTGGACGGACTGCTTTCCCACAAAGAAACCGAACAGCATGATGTCGTTCAATACTGGTGAAGCCGCTTTGGCTTGGGCAAGCAAACCCTTATACACAATCATATCCAATTGCGTCAAAGGTCCTTCTGTTAGGATGTTATATCCCAGCAAAGCAAGAATTAAAGCGCTAAACAAGATCAATACTAAACCAAGCAGTGGGCGTTTTTTAAAGAAAACAAGCAGACGAAGACCGCTGAGAGAGATCGGATGCCATTTTATCTGTTCTGCGCTTAACCGGTTCTGAAAGATCTTTTCTGCCAGGGTATATACAAATCCAGTCCAAGCGAGTCCAAGAGCATAGCCTGCGATTACATCTATGAAATAATGTGTGCCAAACAAAAGGCTACTCAACCCAGTAACGATGACCGCAGATGCAGATAAAAAAGCGATGACCCACCTCCAAAATGGAGACTGCAAATTGGGTATCAGTACATAAGCCAACAGCCCATAGCAAAGAACTGCGAGCACAGCTGGTCCGCTAGGGAAAGATGGTCCCGATGGCACCAGCATATCAAGATGGTCGACAGGTCTTGGACGATTAAAAAGTGGCTGAGAAAATACCAGATCAAACCGCCACCGCCTACACCTAGCAACAACATTGTCAACTCTCTCCAAAAACGCTTGTGGAGAAAATAAGCTGTCAGAATGGCTGCAATCACAACGACTAACTCCTTGCCGATAAAACAACCGAACAGAAGATTTTCCATCCAGTTCCAGCGTGCATCCTTCTGAATAGTGCGGAACAATTTCGCAATCGTCATATCCCACTGCGCCAATGACTCATTTACTCCGAGATTGTATGCGACGATACCAAATATAAAACTGCCCACCAGAAACATTGTTAAACCAAGCATGGGCTTTTGGGCAAAGACCCCTGAAGTACGAAGTCCTGATTGAACATGCGGCTGTGTGTTCACAATAAAAATCCTTTTGTTGGTAGATCGTGCTGTTACTTCTTGTAACGAAATTTGCATGATTTCGAAACGGCTTGATGGCTCCCCTGCCCTATTACTTCCTATTCATTTATGGATACTACAAGATATAAAAAATTCGATTAGAAAGGGACAGCCAGCGCGGCAGAAGGTCAATAGGGTTAATCCCACCTACCCCACTCGCCTGTCCTTGATACAATAACATTAGTACAGAAGATCCGTTGCTCCCATTTGACTAAAGAATTTAATGAAATCTAAGGATGTGGTACTTGCTTTCATCGTTGCCCTGACGATTTTGATTTCATCTTGTATAGGGGATGTAAACGGTGTCCCGGAGCCGCGCGAAGCGATCAAGAGTCATGTCGCGTCTGGGCGTCGTTTGATCGCTATGTACGGCTGTGGTGCTTGTCATGCCATTCCTGGAGTGCCAGGGGCGAATGCCATGGCTGCTCCCCCTCTCAAATGTTTTTACCAACGCAGTTATATAGCCGGGCGTCTTCCCAATACCAAAGAAAATCTCGCGAAATGGATAGAACATCCTCAACTGATAGAACTTGGCACAGCCATGCCTGACCTGGGCGTCAGTAAGGAGGATGCAAGTAATATCGCTGATTATTTATACGAGCAACCAACGTATTGGGGAATTCAGTTGCCCTTGGAAAGGAAGTGCTCGCCGTGAGGAAACGATGGTTTCATTACGTTCCACTCTTCCTTATTCTCCTTCTTTTCAACTCCTGCTCATCTACCCCCATCAGTTTAAATCAAACACCATCTGTTCTTAGCCCCCACGGAATTAACGCGGTGCGCATTGCTAATCTGTGGTGGGTAATGCTTGGCCTGGGAACTGCAATCTTTCTTCTTGTAGTTGGCTTAATGTTGACAGCCGTGTTACGGAGGAGCCGTGGAACAAGCGATACGGTTCCCGATAGCTCCAGTGGAGACACTGGGCGCAGGTGGCCGATCGTAGGCGGGATCATCCTTCCGCTGGGAGTGATCGGCATCGTCTTCGGGTACAGTATTTACACGCTGGCAAATATCGAAAATCCGCGCGGCGATCCGGCGGTCGAAATCGAGATCGTTGGGCGCCGCTGGTGGTGGGAAGTTAAATATCCAGATCAGGGATTTACAACAGCCAATGAGATCCATATTCCGGTCGGTGTGCCGGTAAAGATCAAGCTTCAATCGGCAGATGTCATTCACAGTTTCTGGGTCCCTGAACTGCACGGCAAAATGGATCTCATCCCCACGCGCATCAACAATATCACTATTCAGGCAGACAGCGCTGGAATCTATCATGGTCAGTGTGCAGAGTTTTGTGGTCTGCAGCATGCGCATATGGGCTTTGTTGTAGTGGCAGAAAGTCAGGATGATTTCAATTCTTGGCTGGCAGTTCAAAAGCAAGCAGTCGTTGCGCCAACCGATCCAATCGCTCAACAAGGACAACAAGTTTTTATCTCTGCTGGTTGCACTTTCTGTCATACCGTCCGCGGATTAGATGATAAGGAGGAAGACCGAAGCAGCATCGATCTGGGACCCGACCTCACCCATCTCAATAGCCGGTTAACCATTGCCGGAGCAAGCCTGACAAATAACCGCGGCAATCTGGCGGGTTGGATCGTGGATGCTCAGCATATTAAACCGGGCAGCCTGATGCCAAACATGTACGTCAGTTCGGAAGATCTACAAGCCTTGTTGGTTTATTTAGAAACTTTAAAGTGAGAGAATTATTGTGCCAAAAAGAACTGTGACGAAGCGGACGACTACAAAAAAGACTGCGAGCAGGAAAACTACGGCACAAAATGCCATGACCGAAGAAGTCAAGATCAATAATACTGCGCCACAAACGGAAGAAACCGATCGGCTGTTCGAGCTTTGGCGTCCGGGTACAGGAGTTATCGGTTGGCTCTCAACGGTCAATCACAAAGCGATCGGCGCACGTTATATTGTGACCGGCTTTTTCTTCTTTGCGCTTGCCGGGATCGCGGCTCTATTGATGCGCACACAACTTGCCGTTCCTGAAAACACTTTCCTGGATGCGAATCAATACGATCAACTCTTCACAATCCACGGCGTAACCATGATGTTTCTGTTCGCAGTTCCCATCATGCTGGGTGTTGGAATTTACTTTGTTCCGTTAATGATCGGCGCACGCGATGTTCCTTTCCCCAGGGCAAATGCTTTTGGATATTATCTTTTCCTATTTTCAGGACTCATTATGTGGGGCAGTTTGCTTCTTGGTACTGCACCTGATGGCGGCTGGTTTGGGTATGCGCCGCTCTCCGAAACGCGCTACACCCCCACTTTTGGGATGGATGTATATCAGCAGCTGATCAATGGTACCGAGATCTCGGCTGTGATCGCTGCCACTGAACTTATCATCCTTATTTTCAAATTCCGTGCGCCGGGCATGTCGCTTAACCGCATGCCTATATTTGTTTGGGCGATGCTCGTAACATCCATTATGGTTGAATTCGCCATGCCCACCCTGCTGATCGCCACCAACCTGCTCGGCTTTGATAGAAGTATCAACACAAATTTTTTCAATCCGAACCTGGGAGGGAATCCACTGCTGTGGCAGCATCTCTTCTGGTTCTTTGGGCATCCTGAGGTCTATATCATCTTCATCCCTGCGCTGGGAATGGTCAGCGAGATCCTGTCTGCCTTTACCCGCCGTGCGGTGGTCGGCTATTCTCTGCTGGTAATCTCGCTGGTCTCGATCAGCGTTATCAGTTTTGGTTTATGGGTCCATCACATGTTCGCCACCGGATTGCCCACAACAGGATTAAGTCTATTTACGATCAACAGTATGGTGATCAGCATTCCAAGTGGGATCCAGATCTTCTCGGGTCTTGCCACGCTCTGGCATGGTAAGCTGAATTTGAAGACACCTCTGTTCTATGTGCTTGGTTTTATTGTCACCTTCGTGATCGGCGGTATCTCCGGCGTCATGGTGGCTTCAGTTCCTTTTGACTTGCAGGCACACGACACTTATTTTGTGGTCGCTCACTTGCATTATGTGCTGATCGGTGGTTCGGTGTTCCCACTGCTGGGCGCGATCTATTATTGGTTCCCGAAGATGACCGGTAGAATGATGAACGAGCGTCTGGGACATTGGAACTTCTGGCTGACCTTTATTGGCTTCAACGTCACATTCTTTCCCATGCACTTTTCCGGACTATACGGGATGCCTCGTCGCGTCTATACCTATCTGCCTGGCTTAGGCTGGGATGCTCCCAACTTGATCTCTACAATCGGCGCCTACATTCTCGGTGTTGGCGTTTTACTGTTTGTTTTCAACGCGCTTACCAGCTTGCGAAATGGCGAACCAGCGACTGCCAATCCTTGGGGAGCTGGCACATTGGAATGGGCAACCACCTCTCCCCCTCTTCCCTATAACTTTGCAAGACTGCCCATAGTAAAGAGTCATTATCCTCTCTGGAATACTCCTGCCTCTGTGGACGATTATGTTTTCGAGGAAAGTCTTGAACGCCGTGAGGTTCTTGGGACCAGTGCATTGGATGCCGAGCCAGAGATGCGCATCATTCTGCCGGGCAATACGATCATTCCATTCATTGCAGCATTTATCTTGATCTTGCAGTTCATCAGCCAGATGTGGAGTCTCACGTTTGTGATCGTCTTTACCGCGCTATTCCTGATCGTACTGGCAGCTTGGTTCTGGCCGCGTGGAAAGGAAACCTCCATTGATTGGGTTAAGGAGGACCGCCAAATGCATTGCCTACTGACCAAGTAGTACAGGGAAAAGGGAAATATCCGCCCATGTTCTACGGGATGGTCTTTATGTCGCTAACGGAGGCGGCGGAATTATTCGGTACGCTCGTAGCGTATTTCTATCTACGCTCAGGGACGAATGACTGGCCCCCTGGGGATTATCCGCTTCCAAATTTATTGATCCCGACTCTGGGAACGTTAGTGTTGCTCATTGCGCTTATTCCATCTTACTTGGATGAAGAAGCGATCAAAAAAAACGATAAACGTGGCATGCTTATTCATCTTACGCTTGAAGTAGTTCTCCAAACAATATTTATCGCGTTGCTCTGGTATCACCTCAAAACTCTGACCTTCAAATGGGACGATAACGCCTATGCCTCTGTCTACTGGATAACGATCATTCTCACTTTGATCTTCACAGGTGGGACGGTATTCGAAGGGATATACCTTATTATCCAGGGATTTCAGAGGCATCTTCAATGCCGAGCGTCATTGGGCGCTTACGGTCGATGGATTAAGTAATTATGTAGGCATTGCTCAGTGGATACTCGTGTATCTGACACTCTTCATCTCTCCCTACTTGATGCGATGATCGAAATGGATTTGTAATTATGCCCGCTATTGACCTTTCCCAGCCCAGCGAAAAACAAGCCCAGTGGTGTCTGATTCTAGGCATCCTCGTGTGGTTCCTGCATTTGAACATCGTAAACTCTTTGATCTCTGTATCCTGTAAATGGGGCAGGTTGAATGATTCAGTTGCAGGTATGACAAGGCAACAGTTGCTTATCACACTGTTCAGTTTACTCGCCGTTGTACTAACACTCTTCTTTATGTATCTGTCATGGAGATATTGGCGCAGCTTTCAAACCGAGAGACCAACTATAAATCCCGAAATGCTTGAGGATACCGAGAAGTATGCCCGTCCGTTGCTGGCATTCATTGCCATGTTGTTGAACTGCTTCTTCGCTGTATACATCCTTGCCACATTGGTGTCAACCTTTTCGCTCAAGGTCTGTGGTCAGGTATAGGAGGTTGTTCTTGCGCAGAAAAAATTTTTATCTTTTACTTCTGCTCACTGTCCTCACGATTTCTTCATGCAACACACACACAGAACGACCGCCAGAAACACAAAAGGTGATCCATTCTGGTCAACGACTCTATGTGGAGTTTTGCGCCGAATGCCATCAAACGGATGGAACTGGATGGTCGACTCTTTACCCACGACTGGCGGGCAACCCTATCGTCACGCTTCATGACCCGGAACCGATCATTGATACCGTTACCTATGGTCAGGGCTCGATGATGGGTTTTCACGACAAACTCACCAGCCAGGAGATCGCTGCCATCCTTTCTTACATCCGCAATGCATGGGGGAACCAGGCTCCGGCGGTATCGTTCCGTCAAATCCATTAGAGAAGGACTTGTGTATGCGTTTGAAACGGTTGATGGTACTCTCTCTTGTTTTGATGATCGCTGTAAGTTGCAGTAAAAATTTTCCCGCGGCGTTACCGACAAATACACCTGGAGCTAGCACTCCCACGCCCAATATCGGCAGCATCAATATTCCGAGAACCGATCCGACGATGATGGCTACACCTGAAGTAGGCATTCCTGCCACAGGTGGATTCGATATCCCACCGGAGATCCAAGATCACGAACAGGAATGGCCCCTCGCAAATCATGATTATGGAAATACACGTGCTGCGGTCGGTTCGAGCATCAACACCGGTAATGTGTCCATGCTGCAAGTCGCCTGGACTTCTCCGTTGGAGGGTACTGCCGAATGGGGCGCGGGAACGGGCAATCCTGTTATCTCAGACGGAGTTGTTTATTATGAAGACCTCGCTGCAAACATCTATGCAGTCGATTTCAAGACAGGTGACACTATTTGGGAGACACAATATAACAACAAGCTCTTTGGTCCCAGTGGTCCTGGCATTGGTTATGGAAAAGTTTATGCCCTAAGTCGTATTGATCGATATGTGGCTTTGGATATCAAGACCGGTCACGAACAGTGGCAATTTGATACTGGTTATCAACTGGCGTCCGGTGCCTTCCAGCCCTCCGCATTTGACAATCATGTTTATTTCGCTATGCAAGCAGCAGTGTCTGGTCGTGGCAAAGTCGTCTATCACTCCTATCAAGGGGGAACGAGTGGAGCCGTTTACTTGATGAACCCGAAGTCAGGAAAACCTGAATGGTTCTGGCAAGTCGTGGAAAAAGGCTTTTGGGGAAACCCTGATGTTAATAGTGGAGGCGGACTTTGGTTCCCGCCAGCGATCGACACAGAAACCGGGATCAGCTTCTGGTCCAGTGGGAACCCGTCCCCTGTCCCAGGTATTAAGGGCTGGCCCAATGGGTCCAGCCGTCCGGGCCCGAATCTATATTCCAATTCTCTGATCGCATTGGATCGCGCTGGGAACCTGGTTTGGTACAACCAGGTTAAGCCGCACGATCTTTTCAATCTTGATTTCCAGATATCTCCTATGTTGGCAACTATTCCCATCAACGGCACTGATAAAAATATTGTGATTGGCTCAGGCAAGTTGGGCGTTGTCTATGCATTCGATCGCGAAACAGGAACCACCTTATGGAGCACACCCATTGGACTGCATCAAAATGATAATCTACAAGAACTACCCGTAGACGGTTCAACCACTTGGGTCGCTCCCGGAGCGTGGGGTGGAGTCGAAGCGCCAATGGCGTATGCCGATGGCACGATTTACGCCCTGACTGCCAATCTTCCATCTCCTTACAACGCCACAGCTTACGATGCTGATACTCCTGAAGAAGCTTTAAACCGCTCTGAAGGTGGAACACAGCTCAAGAATGGAAACGCAGAACTGTATGCGCTGGATGCAGCAACTGGCTCAATTTTGTGGAAACATGTCTTTGATCGCGTGTCATTTAGCGGTGTAACTGTGGTAAATGATCTGCTCTTTACAGCTACCCTTGACGGTCAGGTCTTTGCGCTTTCACGCGCCGATGGAAGTATTGTTTGGCAATGGCAAGCGCCTGGTGGAACGAATTCATGGCCCGCTGTGGCAGGTGATACGGTCATCTGGGCATTTGGATTGGGCGATAACCCTGAGGTCATTGCCTTGCGATTAAACGGCAATGGGCAACTGCCCACTCCTGAGCAGCAACGCACCCCCGTTCTGACTCCTGAAGGGAAGTAACGGTCCATGCTAGGAATGAGAACAAGATGATGTATGATGGTCCACTGCTGAATCCCGATACGCTGTGGCAGGCGTGGAATTTTGAGCCATCTATTCTAGTACCACTTGTTCTTACGATATTGTTATATGTTTGGGGTATTCAAAAGTTCTGGCATCGTACAGGACATGGATTTACTCATAAAATTTATCTCAGTTTTTTAGGCACATTACTTGCCCTGGTGTTGGCTTTTGTTTCTCCATTGGATGCGTTGAGTGAAGCGCTCTTTTCTGCCCACATGGTTCAACACATGATCTTGATTTTGGTAGCCGCACCGCTCCTAGTAAAGAGTGATTTCCATCTGGCGCTACTGTGGGTGTTACCTCGGCAACAAGCTCACACGTTAGGGAATTGTTGGAATCGATTGCCAACTCTACACTTGATCACAAACCCGATCTTTACCTGTAGTTTATTTACGGTCACTTTATGGTCCTGGCATGCCTCCAGACTTTTTGAAACCGCATTGCATAACAAATGGGTTCACAGTTTGGAACATTTGGATTTTTTAGTTTCGGCTATTCTTTTCTGGTGGGTATTACTTAAGCCTGCAACGCAAAAACGTCTTCACTATGGGATGGCGATCCCTTATCTTTTTGCTACAGTCCTGCAAAGTGGAATTCTAGGCGCGCTGATGAGCTTTTCTTCGGAAGCCTGGTATCCCTATTACACATCATTCGTGAGTCTTTGGAAAATCACGCTGCTGCAAGATCAGCAACTTGCCGGTCTGATCATGTGGATACCCGGCGGAACGGTCTTTACCCTGCTAACGATCGGATATTTTGCCGCCTGGTTGGATGTATTGGAAAAGCATGAGGTTCTGCCAGCGAACAATGACTTATTAAATAAACGAGGTTGATATGGCGATTCTAGAAGAGATAGCAGGCACAGTTCTTGGTATCGTTGTTTTGGTAGATATTTTTTTGCTCATACTTTATGCGCGTGCCAATAAGACCATTATCAGTACGGAGCTTTCCCACTTGATCTGGCGGACTTTGGTCTGAGTATCAAAACCACTGGGACGCTGGAGAGATTTCTTTTTGACCCTGTCAGGACCGATCATCTTGGTGATCGTTCTAGCTTCCTGGATGTTGCTTTTAAGCCTGGCAGCAGCCCTGATCATTCATCCGAATCTTGGTACTGCTATCAAAACCAATCATGGGCAAACTCCCACCGATTTCATCACCGCCCTGTATGTAGGTGGAAGCAGCTTGTCGTTTATCGGGGCAAGTGACTTTTTTCCTGAGAATGGATTCTTCCGTTTCTTTTATCTTTTTACGTCGCTTATAGGCATCTCGCTTGCATCCCTGATCGTGACATACCTCATGGAGCTATATGGTAATCTGAAAGAGCGGAATGCACTCGGGCTCCAGGTTCATCTTTTATCGGCTGAAACAGGCGATGCCGCCGAAGTAGTTTCTCATTTAGGTCCACAGGGACAATTCGAAAATGGATATAACAATATCGTTGATTGGGCTGCAGAAACTGCTAAAGTAAGAGAATCTCATCATTTTTATCCCATCCTGCTTTTCTTTCGCTTTCGTGAACCTTTTTATTCCGTATCCCGATCTACCCTAACATCGCTGGATACAATAACGTTGATCAAAAGCGCTCTAGACGACAAAGAGTTTGGCTGGCTAAAGGAATCGGCAGCGGTCAATGACCTATGGCGCGGTTCCATGCTAGAGTTGAAGACCCTCGGTCAGGACCTGTTGCCAAAAATGAAATTCGACATCCCGCCAGATGCAAAAACACGTACACTCTGGCAACGTCGCTACGAGATGGCTGTTCAACGTTTTGAAGAGGCAGGTATCAAGACAACCCAAGCAGGAGCGGAGAAGTATGTGCAATTGCGTACACAGTGGGATCGTTATATCTACGAACTCGCCCCAACGTTTGCTTATGACATGAATGAAATAGACACTGTGTTGGCAAAGTTAAAGTAAGCAGGATTCGCCAATCACTTGGGTAGCTTGTTCTTATTCAAGATTGACATCCACTCAAATAATGACAACACTCAAAAACATCCTGCTCGATAATGCAGGATGTTTTTGAGTACAGAGAAGGTTGGTTATGGCTCATATTTGGGCAACGATGAAAGGTCTTCAGCCGTTGCCGGATAAAAGCGGATCGCCTGTCCGCCGCCTGGGGCGAGGACCAGTTTCAGGTCCACGGTGGAATCGACGAGGACGCGTTTAATATCAATCGCGTACGGATTCTTTTTCCAGTCCGCATCCGCTTTGTCGGAATAGATCTCAGCGGTGTAGGTCACACCGGGAGTGAGGAAATCCAACGGCGCATCCAATTCGCGCGGGTCTTCATCAGTGATCGAACCAAGGAACCATTCGTTGCTGTCACGTTTCTGGCGGACGGTTGTGATGTAATCGCCGATCTGCCCATTAAGAATGCGCGTTTCGTTCCAGTCCTCGGGCACATCCAAGATAAATTGGAAAGCGGGGTTGCCTTCATAGTTCTCGATCAGGTCGGCTGCCATCTGCAAGGGGCTGTAGATCACCACATACAGCGCCAACTCCTTGGCAAGCGTGTGATTGACATTGTTATTCGGCTTGTATTGATCGAAGGTCAGGTCGAGAATGCCGGGGGTGTAATCCATCGGTCCAGCAAGCAGGCGCGTGAACGGCATGATGACCACGTGATCGGGCGGGTTGCCGCCTGCCCCATCCCAGGCGTTGTATTCCTGACCGCGTGCCGCTTCACGGGTCATAAAGTTGGGATAGGTGCGGCGCAGACCGGTGTCTTTGATGGTCTCGTGGGCATCGATCATGATGCCGTATTTGGCAGCGATCTCGATAACACGTTGATAATGCTTCACCATGTATTGACCGTAGTGCCACTCCATGCCGATCAACTTGCCATTGTCATCGTAGCGTTTAATGCCCTGCCCCCATCCCACATAACCGGTCTTGACCGTGTTGATGCCTAGCTTTTGATACAGGGCAAAGGCATCTTCCATTTGCGATTCGTAATTTCGGATCGCCACGGCAGTTTCATGATGTCCGATTATTTTTACTCCGAGTGTATCAGCGTACGCTTCCAAACCTTTCAGATCGAAATCAGGATAGGGCTTTGTGAAGCTGAATCGTTCTCCATTGGCAGACCAGTCACCATCCCAGCCTTCGTTCCAGCCTTCGACAAGCACACCATCGAAGCCGTGTTTTGCAGCGAAATCGAGATAGGCTTTGGTGTTATCGGTGGTGGCGCCGTGATTGGGTCCACTACCCCAGGTCCATTTGCCGATGTGCATGCCCCACCAAATACCAATATACTTCTGCGGCTTGACCCAGGAAACATCGCCGAGCTTGTTGGGTTCGTTCAAATTCAAGATGAGGTAGGATGTGATCAGGTCACCGGGTTTTTCTGCAATTTGGATCGTGCGCCAGGGCGTCTTGAGCGGAGTCTGTCCCTTAACCATGACGCCATCAGACCAGGGATACAGTTTGGCGTGCATGACCAAATGCTCGTCCGTGTCCAGTGTCATGGAAGAATAATTGACCAGCGCCGCCTCATGGAAACTCAGGAAGAGACCATCTGCAGTTTGCATCGTCAAAGGAGTGAGCACTCCTTTTCGCGCACCTTCCCGCATGAAGCTAAGAGGCGTGTTCTTAAATAAGTACTCATCGCGGTTATCTTGAAACGCTTCGATCCACCAGGCGGAGTGATCCCCGCTCATGGCGAATTCGGTCTCTTCGCTCATGATCTGGATATCTTTCAGGTTTGGCTGTTCGGGCAATTCATAACGGAAACCAACTCCATCGTCGAAGACGCGGAAGATCAGGTCCATCTTGCGCGCTTCGATGTTCTGCTCGGTCAATTCCACGCGCAGCTCGTTGTGATGGTCACGAATATCCTTCACTTCGCCCCAAGGTTGGGTCCATGTTTCATCGAAGGAGGCTGTCTCTGAATTGGAAATAATAAAGTTAGCATCCAATGATGCGTCTTTCAAAAAGGTGAAGCCCAGTTTAGATGGTAGGACAACATCCAAATTACCATGCCTTACAGCATAATATGGAACGCCATCGATCAAGCCAAAGGACACTGTATTGTTGCCGCTCGGCGAACTGACCTGCAAGCTGTCTGATGGCATCGTGACCTCGGTTCGAACCGAGACCGGTGTGGCTGTAGGCTTGCTGGCGATAATTGCTTTCTGAGTGGCTATTGCCTGCTGAATAGCATTCATCGTCGGCAGAGGAGTGGGTGTTTGTGCGGATGGTTGACCTGTAGGAGGTAGCGTTGCACTCGGTGACTGTGTGTTTTGTGGCATGCACCCTATGAAAAGCAACAAACACACGAACAACGTGGAAAGAAATGTTTTCTTCATCGAAATATGGGTCTCTTTGTAGTAATTTTCCTAAAATTGTACACCTATTCCCCAGAGCATCTTGAGGCAGTGATAATAATACTTATCGCTACTATTGTTCTTTGATCGTCGCCAGCGGTATCTCTGCTAAGGTATACCCAGCGAGTATAATCACAACTCCCTGGAGGAAAAAGTGACCCTATTTCGCAAGGTGGTGAATTTTTACCGAGACCCTGAATATTTCTTGGAAGTACAAAAGATCGCCATTCCCATCATCATTCAACAATTTGCCTTTGCGCTGTTGAACATGTTGAACGTTGTTTTTGTCGGACAAGAAGGAGATACCGCAGTAGCAGCCGTAGGGTTTGCCGGGCAGATCTACTTTCTATTGAACCTGATCCATTTCGGTATCATCAGTGGCGCGGCGATGTTCACGGCGCAATTCTGGGGTCGGCGTGACGTTCCCAATTTGCGCCGCGTGCTTGGATTATGTTTGATGATCGCCATGGGTGCGAGCCTGGTCTTCTTTTCGTTGTCACAATTCATCCCATCACAATTGCTGCATATTTACAGCAAAGATGAAGCTGTGATCGCTCTAGGTGTGGATTATCTCCGCACTTTCTCGTGGACGTTCCTCTTTTTCGCGGTCACATTCAGTTATTCGATGGTGATGCGTTCCACCGGAGACGTGAAAACTCCTACAACGATCAGTGTCATTGCTTTGTGCATCAGTACGCTTCTGGCATGGGCGCTGATCCCTGGTTCCGCCATCTTGGGCATTGATCCGGGAATGTTCGGTTTTCCGGAATTAGGGATCCAAGGCGCGGCTGTCGCGGCAGTCATTGCACGCGCATTTGAATGTGTTACGCTGATCACGGTGACATATATCAAGAAATCACCCGTTGCTGCGTCGCTGCGCGAGCTGACAGATTTTGACAGAGCATTTATCGGGAGAGTTATCAAGCCAATGCTGCCCGTCATGCTAAATGAACTCTTCTGGGCGCTTGGTACGACTTCCTATAGCGTGATCTATGGGCACATGGGAACCGGCTCCTTTGCGGCGATGAACATTGTCAGCACCATCGATCAACTGGCATTTGTGATCTTTATGGGTCTCTCGAATGCCACTTCTGTACTGGTCGGCAATCGCATCGGCGCAGATAAGGAAGAAGAGGCATACACGTACGCTGGGCGTTCGCTGGGGCTGGGTATGGTCGGCGGTATTTTGATCGGGATCGTGTTGCAGCTCGTCAAGACTCCGATCCTGTCGTTGTTCAAAGTTTCCCCCGAAGTGATCGAGAACGCGAGCTATATCATCAATGTGCTCGCCTTGTTCGCTTGGATCCGTGTCAACAACATGATCATTGTGGTTGGTGTCCTCCGCGCGGGTGGCGACACGCGCTTCTCACTATTTCTAGATGGCATCATTATCTGGATCGTCGGCGTGCCGATGGCGTATATTGGGGCGAACATTTTCCATTTGCCGGTCTACTTCGTTTATCTCTGTGCCATGTCTGAGGAAACAATAAAGTGGATTCTTGGCTTATGGCGCTATCGTTCGCGCAAATGGATCAATAATCTCGCCGCGCAGGTCAGCACTGTTAACAGCGGAGTCGAAAGTCTATAGACTTTCGACTCCATGTACCCGTCAAATTTTCTCCGCCTGCTTCAGGACATACTCATCGTATGCCTTCATCAATAGCATCGTCGTCTGCCCAACTTTCCTCCTCCCCACTTTTACAGCATCGATCTGGATGACCGGCACAATGCCGCGCGAACTCGACGTGATGAACGCTTCCTTCACAGCCGGGAGCTGATCCAGTTTCAAGGGACGGTATCTTACTTCCATCCCTATTCCTCGTGCCGCGCGGATGACCATGGTGCGCGTGACGCCAAGGAGGATATCACGTTGGGCGGTATACAATATGTCATCCATGATATAGAAAAAATTACTGGTCATCCCTTCAAGGATCTTTCCATTCTTGACCAGTAATGCTTCGAAGATTCCTTGTTGTGCAATGTGTTTGCGTTCATCGTTGCTAACGCCAATGAAGGCAGTTGACTTCACGCGCGGATCGTTCCGATACAGTAATGTTGTTTCCACTTCCACGCCGTTCTCGTATATCTCACGTGTCAGCAACTTGAGCGGCTCAATGGAGATGTAAAGCTCTCCCTGCTTTGTTAGTATTAAGCGGACACGTGCTTCGCCGGGGCGATACGGCTCCAGTAACAAGAGCAGGTTGCGGCGTAAGGATGAACCGTCAATATTCGGCAGGCGGCGCAGATGGGCGGAGAGTCCGATGACACGCGTACATCCGTCAAAGGTACGGAAGGTCGAATAATATCCATCGGGCAGTTGACGAGTGATGGCATCCAGAGATGACATATCGGGCAATGTCAGAGATTGGGCTCGATCGTTTTGGATTTGGTGGAGAGTGATCATCGCTGTCTATTGTATCCAATTTGTGATTGTAATTTGGTAATTGCTCCTCTATAATCGTTATATGATGAAGCAACTTTTTATTTCGTACTCGCGCAAAGACGCTGACTTTACTCGTAAACTTGCTGAACGCTTCGAAGCGGAAGGCTTGGACACCTGGGTCGATTGGCAGGATATTCCTCCCAGCATCGACTGGATGAAGGAAATCCAAAAAGGGATCGAGGCTGCGGATATTTTCCTCTATCTCGTCAGCCCTGATTCGATTTCATCTGCTGTATGTGCAGAAGAATTGAAACACGCCATTGCGAACGGGAAACGGATCATTCCCGTCATCGTTCGCGACTTCGAATTCCAAATTGGCGCCATCGGGCATCACTCACTTGAACTGGATCTTTTTCTCGCGTTCACAGGATGATTTTGATCGATCTTTCGCACAAGTGTGGGCAGCCGTCCACACTGATTACGACTGGGTACAGGCGCACAGACGTTTGCAGGTAAGAGCATTGGAATGGGAACGTAGTCAAGGAGAGGAAAGCTTCTTGCTACGCGGCAAGGACTTGCAAGATGCTGAAGCACAGCTTCTCGTCAACCGTGAGAAGAATCCCTGCCCCACAGAATTGCAGGATGTCTTCGTTCTGAAGAGTCGTGAGATCGAAAACGCACAACTGGAAGAAGAAAAAGCTCAGGCGCAACAACTGGCTTTGGAAAAGAGCACCGGTACCCGCCTTCGCCGCTTATCTTTTGCCATGTTGGCGATCTTCACTGTGGCTTTTGCCTTGTTATATTTATGGTTGTATAAACTCGTAACCGATCTCTCGTCTGTAGCGCTTAAGAATCAAATGATCACTCTAGTTGAGACCGGTGCTGTTACGATCGACGGGCAGCAATTCCATAAAATGGTTGGTGAATACGGCATCAACGCCAGTGCCGCCTACCAGGACGATTATTTTTTGTTCCTGGAAAATTTCCTGACGCAAGTAAAGCACGCCAACACTTCCGTTGATCCAAATATGTCCTACTATGCCCTTGCCAGCGGATTGAAACCCGGCGAGATCATGGTGGTGGCATCCGCCGATCGGGAATATACGTTCAAACAGCCATTTATCCTCAATAGCCAGGAATATTCACAGATCGCTGGTTTGGAAAAAACGACTGTTGACTTTGTGATGAACAAAAATGAATTTAGCGATAAGGTTTCTGCCTGCACGCCAATCCGCGATAACCAATCTCATTCTGTCGGCGCTCTTTGCACAGATTTCCACGCCGCTATTGTGACCGATACCCGCGCCAGCGTAGCCCGTACTCTTGGAATCGCTTTCCTGGCGATCTACCCGGCGATGATCGTCCTCGTATTGATCGCCACGCGCTCACTCTCCAAGTTTTCTATACGGGTATTGAAAAAAGGAATTTGATAAAGATTTGTTTCAAGCCTTGACACATTTCGTTGGCACGGGGTAAACTCGGCACATAAATGCGAAATTAATGTCGCATTTCATCTCTACAGAAAGGAGCGCACTACATGGATTACATCTGGACTCGACTCGTCAGCTCACCGGTTTTCGCCGGTTCTTTACCTTATCGTAGTGCGCCTTTTGACCGGTGAACGGTCTCTGCCTTCTGGAATTTTAGGCTGTGGTGCACGCACCACAGCCTTTTTATTTTTATTGCCCTGCCCCATTCGCTTTTGCCCATGCGCGAAGGGAAAAGGGAGGAGAATGCAAGAATGACAACTGCACAACCCAATTACGAGCCTGCCATTACGTTCGACTTCCGCAGTGCTCTTGACCCGAACCGCCTGAAGGGTCTCTGGAAGATGATGGTGGATTTCCGTCTGCCCTATCTCGGTGCGACCCTTGCCCTGGCTGTCTCCGCGCTGGCGAAGACCTGCACCTACCTGCTTCTGCGCTACTTCGCGGATGATGTTCTTACCCAGGGTCACTATATAGGAAATAGCCTCACCCAAACGTTTATTTGGATAGCGGCTGGGTTTGTTGCTCTAGCCGCGTTCGAAGGTGGATTCTCGTACTTTTCGGGACGTCTGGCTGCTTACACAGCTGAAGGAATCACCCGCCGCCTGCGCGACTTTCTCTTCGATCACATCCAGCGTTTGAGCTTTTCGTATCACGCTACGCATCCCACGGGTGACCTTATCGAACGAGTTACATCTGATGTGGACGCACTGCGCCGCTTCTTCAGCGAACAAGGCATCGGTATCGGACGCATCGTCATGCTGTTCGTCGTCAACTTCATCGCGATCTTGAACCTGAACGTGAAGCTGGGATTGGTCTCTGTGGTAGTGATCCCATTCATGCTGCTTGTGTCGCTGTGGTTCTTCAAAAAGCTGACCAAGGCATACGAAGACTATCAGGCGCAGGAGGCGGTCCTTTCGACCACGTTGCAAGAAAACCTGACCGGCGTCCGCGTGGTCAAAGCCTTTGCCCGGCAGGAATATGAAAAAGGTAAATTCGAGAAGGATAACTGGGGCAAGTACCTGAAAGGCAAGATCCTGCTTTTCATGCACTCCATGTTCTGGCCCCTCTCGGATATCGTGCTCGGTTTTCAGATGCTGTTCGGCTTCGTTTATGCCGCTCGCATGGCGATCAATGATGAGATCACCGTTGGCATGTACCTTGCCTATGTCGGACTTGTAGTGTGGCTGATCTGGCCTATCCGCAACTTGGGACGTATCATCGTTTCAACATCCACTGGTTTGGTGTCCTACGGGCGCTTGATGGAGATCGTCAAGCAGGTACGTGAACCTCTTCATGATGGAACGTTCGAGCCGGTAGGACAGGTAAAAGGCGACATCGCCTTTGAAGATGTGTCATTCGTTTACTCGGATGGCGAACACAGCGTCTTGAAGAATGTCTCATTCCACGTCAAACCAGGTCAGGCAATCGCCTTACTGGGTTCGACAGGCTCCGGCAAGACCTCACTGGTCAATCTGCTGCCCCGCTTCCACGAATACACCGGCGGACGAGTCCTTTTGGATGGCGTGGAGTTGAAAGAATACTCACGTGCCTATCTCCGTAAACAGATCGGTATCGTGGAACAGGAACCGTTCCTGTTCAGCCGCTCGATCCGCGAGAACATCACCTATGGCGTTGGGCGCCAGGTTTCGGATGATGAAGTAGAACGAGCCGCCAAAGCCGCCGCTGTCCATGATGTGATCCTATCCTTCCCGGACGGGTACAACACCCTGGTCGGCGAAAAAGGCGTGACCCTCTCCGGCGGTCAGAAACAGCGTGTGACCATTGCCCGTACTCTACTGAAGAATCCGCGCATCCTGATCCTGGATGACTCCACCTCCTCGGTGGATACGGAGACCGAAGCCTCCATCCGTGGCGCGTTGAACGAGTTGATGGAAAACCGCACTACCTTCATCATCGCCCACCGCATCCAGTCCGTGATGATCGCCGACTTGATCCTGGTTTTGGATAAAGGCGAAGTGATCCAAATGGGAACTCATGAACAACTGGTGTCCCAGCGAGATGGAATGTACCGTCAGATCTACGACATACAGACGAAGATCGATGAGGAACTTGAGATGGAAATCTCGCGTGTGAATTAGAGACGCTCAGATGGTCGAGTAGCCTGGGCGTTCACAAGGGCGTACCGGAACAAAAATGATGCTTAGTTCCAGTACGTGGCAGGACTGCAACCGCAGATCACTGTCACTGCTCGACCACCGTTTACAACAAAAACTTGGAAATTGGTTGTACTAGTAGATGCGCGATCGCGCATCCACAGGAGACATCAAAAATGTCCGAAGAACTTATCGAACTTGAAGAAGAAGAACATACCAGTCAAATCACCGCTCCGGTGTTCAAACGCATTCTGGGATTGCTCCGTCCGCATTGGCAGTGGGTGCTGGGATTTTTCATAACCATTGCACTGGTGTCATCCACGGATGCTTACTTAACCTTTTTGAACAAGCAGATCGTGGATACCGGTATCAACCTGAAGGACCCTGCCCGCGTCATGCAACTGGCGACCATCTACGGCACGATCATTCTGTTCCAGTCCGCGTTCGTGTTCACCTTTATTTACCTGGCGGGTGTGCTGGGCGAGCGCATTCAATATGACTTGCGCAAGATGCTGTTCAATCACTTGCAGGATCTCTCGCTTTCATACTATGCCCAGAACGCGGTAGGACGATTGATCGCACGCGTTACATCTGATACCGGTCGCGTGGCTGATCTGATGACCTGGGGCGTGGTGGATACCACCTGGGCTGTGATGAACATTATCACATCCATTACCTTCATGGCGATCATCAATTGGAAACTGGCGCTGATCGTTTTCACCGTTATCCCAGTGATGCTTTATATCGCGGTGCAATTCCGCAAGAAAATTTTGGTGGAATATCGTGTGACCCGTCGCACCAACTCGAAGATCACGGGCGCCTTCAATGAGAACTTTCAAGGTGTGAGAGTCGTCAAGGCGCTGTTGCGCGAAGACGAGAATACACGTGAGTTCCAGCAATTGACCACCACTATGTATCGCTCGGCGTATCGGGCGGCGTGGTTGTCAGCGCTGTTTCTCCCCACTGTACAGATCATCGCTGCGGTGGCACTCGGTTTCATTGTCGGATATGGCGGCACGCAGATCTCGCTCGGTATCATGACCATCGGTGGCATCCAAGCCTTCGTTTCGTATCTCACCTTCATGATGTGGCCTATTCAAGACCTGGCACGCGTCTATTCTGAAATGCAGCATTCCATCGCCTCAGCGGAGAGAATCTTCAAATTAGCAGATACCCCGCCCGAGGTCCATGACAGACCCGATGCCATCGAAGCGAAGACGCTCATGGGCGAAATCGAGTTCAACCATGTGAACTTCTATTACGAGGATCGCAAGCCCGTGCTGACCGACTTCACGCTGCAGGTAAAACCGGGCGAGATGATCGCCTTGGTCGGTCCGACCGGTGGAGGTAAATCCACGATCGTGAATCTCTTGTGCCGCTTTTATGAACCGCGCGAAGGGACGATCTGCATCAATGGACGCGATTACATGGACTACACTCTCGCTTCCATCCACAGCCGGATCGGGATCGTGCTCCAGACGCCGCATCTTTTCTCGGGCAGTGTGCGCGATAACATCCGTTACGGAAAGTTGGACGCCACCGACGAAGATATCGTTGAAGCCGCTAAGATTGCCGGTGCACACGACTTCATCGTGACTCTGGAAAAGGGCTATGACCAGAACGTAGGCGAAGGAGGCAATCTCCTCTCTGTTGGTCAGAAGCAGTTGATCAGCCTCGCGAGAGCCGTGCTGGCACGCCCGGAACTCTTCATCATGGACGAAGCCACCTCGTCGGTGGATACTCTGACCGAAGCCTTGATCCAACGTGGCATGGAAGCCCTGATGAAAGGGCGCACGTCTTTCGTCATTGCTCACCGTCTCTCGACCATTCGTAAGGCAAACCGCATCATCGTGATCGAAAACGGACAGATCGCCGAACAAGGTACACACGCTGAACTGCTGAAAATGCGCGGACATTATTACCGCCTGTATACGCAGCAGTTCCGGCACGAACTGGAAAATCAATATGGATTATCGGAAGCTGTCGGTGTGACCGTAAAGGAAGAAGCACCTGAAGCATTGGCAGCAGACTAACCCCGCCCCCACCCTTCCTCCCCCAAAATCCGACGAACTTCGGATTTGTGGGGGAGGTGACCGGAGGTCGGAAGGGGCGAAAGGAGAGAGAAGAGAAATGAAAATAGAATATGTACCGTTTACCGAAGGTATGATCCCTGAGGCTGGCAAGCTTTTAGCTGACCGCCATACTTGCAACCGAAAGGTTTTATCGTTATTACCTGTCCGCTTTGAAGACCCGCAAGTCGCCACGAAAGCCGTGGAAACTTTATGGCAGAAGAAATTGAAAAATGGATATGCCGCCTTTTGCGATGGAAAGATGATCGCTTATTTGGTCGGCGAAACCATGACCCTGGAATGGGGGCGCAGTGGATATGTGTATCTGCCCGGATATGCTCTGGCTGAAAATGAAAAACCAGCAGTAATGCAAGACCTGTATGCCTTAGTCGGTGATGAATGGGTGAAGAAAGGATGTTTCAATCATTATCTGTATGTTTCCGCTGCAGATAAGAATATCCTGGACGCGCTCTTCGATATCGGTTTTGGAAAAGAACGGGTGGATGCACTGCTCGATTTAACGGGAGCAACCATCCCTGATGTAGAGGAACCGGCTGGCATTACCATCCGCAGAGCTGGCGCAGGAGATAACGTGCACACCGGAAGTCATTCGAACATCATCTTCCGTGCCTTGGCAAAAGCACCTTACTGGCACCCCACTATTCCAGAAGATTGGGATGATCTCAAAGAAGGTTGGTCTGAGCTGGCAGATGACAAAGAATGGAATGTTTGGCTGGCGATGGACAAGGAAGAATCTCTTGGCATGATCGGCTTCCGACCAGAAGAAGAATCGGATACTCAGTTGCTCGCTTCACCAAAGACTTCCTACCTCAGCGTTGCCGCTACAAAACCGCAGGCACGTGGACGCGGCATCAGTACAGCGCTTACCTGGCGTGGATTGGACCAAGTACGCAAGGATGGTTTCAATGTCTGTTATACCAACTGGATCAGTCCGAACTTTTTAGCATCCCGCTTTTGGCCGCGGTTTGGCTTCAAAGATGTAGCCTATCGTGTTGCTAAAAAGGTCAGTCCCATGATCGCATGGGCGAGAGATGAATGAAATGAGAAGTAGTTATTGCAGCGGTTGAAAGGCATTTCGATGATTTGCCTTTCGGCTTGGAAGGTAAAGATCATGAACAGAAGTAGTGTTTTAACAACCTATGACAAAGACCTGCGCATGAGGATCATGTATCCCGAAGCGCGCAGGGAAATTACCGGTGATGTTGTACGTTTTATCCGTAAGGCGCCTGGAATGAATGTGGTTACTTTTACGTTCGCGAACGAGATGAAACTCCATGATGTGATCCATCAGGAAGTGGAATATCTTGTTCCGATGAAGCAACCGTTCACTTGGAAGGTGTACGATCACGACCTGTTACCCAGTTTGAAGGATGAACTTGTCTCTCACAGTTTTGTGGAAGATAACGACCCTGCAGCAGTGATGGTGCTCGACTTGAACAATGCCCCAGCCTATTTATTCCAGCCAGTGCAGGCAGATATCCGCCGCATCACAGATGTGGATGGATTGAAGGATGTTATACATGTACTGGATACTGTCTGGGGCGGGCATAATACCTGGGTTTATGACCGTCTTGGGTCACATCTACAGATCCCTGGGTATCTGAGCATGTATGTTGCTTATGTGGAAAATGCACCCGCCTCCATCGCATGGACCTATTTTCCCCATGGACATTTTGCCACACTGTTCGCCGGGTCAACGATCGCCGAATATCGCAAGCAGGGACTGTATACCAGTCTGCTAGCGACGCGGCTCAAAGAGATCCGTCAGCGCGGTTATCCCTTTGCCGTGGTGGAAGCTGGCTCCATGAGCCGACCCATCGTAGCAAAGCATGGCTTTCAGCACCTGACCACCGTCTATGACTTTGAGTGGAAGGGAAACTGATGAGATTAAGAAGAGCGCCCCGCAAGGAATTCCTTGCGGGGCGCTTCTTTTATTTCACGCGGATGGGTACTTTTTTATAGGGTCTGAAGTACTCCAGGGTGATAACGCCAACCAGCCAGGATAAAGCGGCTAGCAAGAGAACAATGAACCATTTGAGCATTGAAACCATAATTTACTCCTTTTCTGACAGGTTGACTTTTGATGCCCATAACGGGCATTCTATATTCAAGACGTTAATTCCCGGTAAATAGTTGCAAAAAAAGCTTGCAAATTGGTTAAAGTCACCAGCCTAAATTTTGTGACATACAAACAGCGTTCGCCCGGCGTTGGTGCCGGGCGAACTTAGAGGAGAAACACATTCTCAGATTGATAAGTGACCGTCCTTGTGGATGGCAACTCGACCTGAGACTGTAGACGGTCAAGCGCACCGTCATAGAGAATAACGCCAGCTTATGGGGAATGTTACCGGTTTCATCGGTAAAAAGCATCCTTCTAATGTTTCCCTAATTCCGTATCATTTTGGTAATGCTATAATTTAGATATAAGTTTCTATGGGGGATTGTTTGTTCGCGGAAGAAGGTACTGATACGAGGCGGGATATCAGAGAAACGTTTTCACGCAATGAATTCTCCATCATACACTCGTGAAATAAAAAGAGTACTCCCAGCAATGATGCAAGGGCTGGGAAGGAGAGTTACGTATGAACACAGAAAACATCCCAGCATTACACCATCTATATCAAATGGCTGAAGCAGGTGAAAAAGGCTATGCAGTGGCAGCGAACGCTGTCAAGAACAGAGCGCTCAAAGTGTTATTCAACTCCTATGCCCAGCGGCGCGCCGAATACAAACAGGAGATCATGGATGAACTGCATCGTTTAGGGGATAACTGGAAACCATCTAGTAGTTTGCTGGGCGCCATCCACCGTGGACGTATCACGATCTTTGCTACCATGACTATTGGTGAAGAAAATATCGAACAGGTTGTTTTGAAGGAAATAGCACTGGGGGAAAGCTACGCTCAACGTGCCTATGAACGGGCATTGAAGCAAAGCCTTCCCGAGCAAACGCGCCAGGTTGTTCAGCGACAATATGATGAAGTGCACCGCTTGATCGAGAAAATACACCTTATGCGTGGAAAAGAAGGAGAACGGCTGGTTGTCCGGTTGTACAACTCAAAACAGGATGCCGACGAAGCGGTTCACCGCCTGATCCTTTCAGAGTATCTTGCCGAAGCGATCCAGTCACGTCCCTTATCATCTATGAAGGTCTATACAAACGGAGGCGTCAAGGCATTTGAGACCCTGCTCGCGGGCGCGGCTGGCGGAGCGGTTTGGGGAACAGCGACAGGGATCCTTTCCGTCATAGGGATCATTAGTCTAGCGCGCAATGGATTAGAAAACCTTACACCGCTCACGGTCCCTCAAACGGCAGTTCTCAGTTTCCTCGGGCTGCTATTGGCAGGACTCTTCGTCGGCAGCGGTCTCGGATTTTTTATCGGCAACGGGATTAAGGATGAGAGCGAATATTTTTACAAGGAAAGCCTCCAGCATGGGCGCTATCTCGTGGAAGTTTTGACCGAGTCATCTCGTGCATCCTCCGCCTGGCACCTGCTTGCTCAGGTCAATCTTGAATCTCGAACCGGGGCACTGGCTCCGTGAAGGTTGGCTGGCGGGGATAGGGGTACTTTAGATTGTAACCTTTGTGCAACTTGAAATTTCCTCGCAGTGACTGTATAGTGGAACAATAAGAGGAGAATGTAATATGAGCACAGACCAGGGTTACTTGCTCATCGTTGAGGATGATCCAGACATCCGGAAATTATTAAATACAACTTTAACCTTCAAAGGGTTCCGCGTGATTACGGCGCAAAACGGTAAAGAAGCACTGGATATCATCCGCGCGGAATGTCCGAGAATGGTGATTGCCGATATTATGATGCCGCAGCTAGACGGGTTTGGGTTGGTTCACCGCCTGCGGATCGACCCGGAAACACGGGGTGTGCCTGTCGTATTCATTTCTGCTACCTATGTTTCTTCAGATGACCGGGAGTTTGCGTTGAAGATTGGTGTGACAAGGTTTCTCCAAAAGCCAGTGGATTTGGAAAGGCTTTTGAAAACCATCTCCGAGCTTTTGGAACGCGATGTACATACTGCCATTCCTCCCATGGACGAAGCCCGTTTCTACGAAGGGTATCGCAAGCGCCTGGAAATAAAACTGGACCAGAAGATCAAGCAGATCGCGCGGGAAGAGCATTTGTTGGGACTGCCTGCCAATGCAGATAATGAAGATATCCAAATATCACTTCGTCACGCCATTTACGAGCGGGATGAACTGCAAAGTTTGCTGGAGCAGATCCACATCCAGATGGAAAAAATAACCCGTCAAAGCAATAATTAGTAGTTTGCCATAAAAAAAGCTTCACCAACTAGGTGAAGCTTTTTTTATGGCATTAATTCAGCACTATTTCTTCTTTTGTGACAATCAATTCGCGACTGCAATGCCCACAGCAGAGAGAGTTCTGCTTTTGCTCCCACCGTATTTCACCGCAAGAACACTTCAACACATCTTGTAAAGCATGCTTTCGAACAGGCTCTGAATTTCCGCTTTTGCCTGCCAAAATGCGATCAAACCATTTCCACCATTTTGTAATGTGAATATTTTCGAAGCCATGACGCTCCAGCATGGACGTATATTCCGCTGCGCTTTTCACTTTGGCTTTACGCCCTGAAGCCTCTGTACCGCGCGAAGTGAGCAGGACTCCGCCTGGGCGAATGACACGCGAAAATTCAGCCAATGGCTCATCCGCGTTTTGAAAAAGCTCCAGCACCTCAAGGGCACAGACAGCATCGAACGACGCGTCTGGGAATGGGAGCGGCAGGGAAAGATGACGAAGCAGATCGAAGCGAGAGATGTGTGGGCGTAGTTTGGAAGCGGCTTGTTCCAGCATCCCTTGAGAAAGATCAAGGGCGACGATGCGCCCGTGGAACTCAGTCCGGTTCAATAGAGCGAGGGAGAGACGTCCAGTACCGGTGGCGAAATCCAGAACAAAAGGTTCGGGCACATCCTTTAGAGAATCCAACAAAGGTTGTGCAAGCATTTCGTCATCGTGAAGTTGGCTTTCGGTTTTGTATCCGTCATACTTGCGCGACCAGCGATCATACAACCATGCTTGCACACGCGGACCCAGGCGGACACCCTCATAAAAATAGATCTCACGGTCAACAAAGTAACCGATCACCACGAAAAGTAGGATACCAAGAACCCAATACATTCCGACTCCGTTATAAGGGAGCCAACGCATCTACACGTTGGACTCAACATTCAAAGATGGCACAGAGCTTCCGGCAAGAAAGACCAATGCGCCCGCTATACCTGCCACGATCATCACCAGGGGGATCGTGCTTGCCTCGGCAAGGTAACCAGAAATAAGGATACCAAACAAATACGGAATCTGAACCAACAGATGCCTTGCAGAAAAAACGCGTCCCTGCACGTCAGCGGGAACTTGCACTTGCCATATAGCAATATTACCGCCTTCCACAAAAGGCTCGAAGAACGCAAAGAAGAAACTACCGATCGCCCAAAAGATAACCATCTTTCCAAGACCCAGCCACAAGATACCGAGCAAACACGCCCCCACCCCACCAATGAGGACATTTCGGATGCGCTTTTTCATCCCGCCCCATAAACTGAGGATCACGCCTCCGACAATACCGCCGATAGCTCCCGTTGATTGAACTGTTGCCAATGCCGCTTCGCTGTCACCGGTTTTGCTCAGCACTAAGGGAGCCATGAGCGTTGCGCCAATGGCGAGGAAGACCCCCGCCAGCATGAATAGAAGGGTCAAAGCCCGCAAGCTTTGCTTCTTATAGATATATTGAAAGCCAAATCGAAATTCCTGCCAAAAAGTGCCTCTGCTTTGTTTGCCTGCTTCGCTTAGCTGCGGTTGTGGAATCGGGATCGCAAGAAGAGTAACGAACGCGATCAGAAAGGTTGCCAGATCGATCAGCATGACACCGCGTATCCCCAATGGGATCAGCAGCGCAGCGGCAAAAATCGGCGCCAGAATTCCCGAAAGCGCACGCGATGCTCCAAGCATTCCACTGGCACGGGTGTAATCTTCTGCTGAGAGCATGGTAGTTACCGCTGCGGAATAAGCCGGGTATTGAAAGGCTGTAAAGAATCCCGCTACGATACTTACTGCATAAATATGCCAGATCTGCAAATTACCAAAGGAATAGATCAGAAAAGACCGTTAGTGTACCAAGGGCAGTTGCCGAATCACTGAGCAGCATGACCTGTTTACAATTCCAGCGATCAACAAACACACCAGCGATAGGAGTCAACAACGCGATGGGCAAGAAGGTAAAGAAACCGATATTGGCAAGTGCAGTAGCCTTCCCGGTCTGTTCCCACGCCCAGATGGTGAACGCGAACCACGTCATCGCACTGCCGATGATCGAGATTAGTTGTCCCAGCCAGAGAATGGTAAATCTACGCAAACTAAATCTTCTTTGCTCGCGATGTTATGCCCAAGCCTGTCCGCCAGTGACCGGATACTGTCCGCTGCTGATGGCGTATCCCTTCTCACGCAGATAGTTCACAAAATTGACCTGTGATGCAACATTTTCAAATATGATATAGACCGTCTGCTCCTTGGCTTTATCATCTCGATAACGAACGGAGAGCGCCCAGCGGTCGCGCCAACCATAGACTTTCCCTGGCTCCAGTGCAACTACCTGCGTGGGCTTGACCAAGACCATCCAATCTGTCTCCTGCTTCGAGACTTGAATACCATAGACACGGTGGGTGTACACAAAGTGAATATACACGCCCAGCGTGTGATCTTCCATAACGAATAAATTCGCAACCGAATTTACGAATTTTCGTTTCGACCTACCGAACTGCAAAGGCTGCATGCTCTTAACTTGTTGAAAATTCCCTGTAGCCTGAATGGCTTTACTCAGCGGCGCATCAGGCGGAATTTGTTGAACCGGATACGGACCAAAGGTCGTGGCTGGGAAGAAGAATGTGCCAACGCTCAAGAGCGCAGCAAATGCCATGCCAGCCAGGATCAAAAAGGAAAAGGTAACTTGTGCCGGCTTTTGTTCTGCTTCTACATAGAGAGTGGAAATGGTCTTAAAACCTCCAGAATTGATATCTGCCATATCCCCCTCGATCAAATTCTGAAGATCAGTGGCAGAGCTGCTGGTCATGCCGGAGACAGTCACATCCGCATCTGGAGCGTTCTCTAATTCCACGTGAGTGGTACGCACAAAAACAATGAAACCATCTTTTTGATCGATCAGCGGATAAATAAGAGCCTTTTTGACGCCGTCTTCCTTTTCAATATAAGCCAGTTCATAGGCTGCCACCCCTGAAACTGAAATGTATTGGTCCTTCTCCACAAAACCAAGCGCCAGCTGCGACATTGTCACAGGCTGACTGCCAGCTCTATTCTTCATAGCCGTTTGAAAGGACAAGTATGCAGGTATAGAGAAAATAACGATCAAGATCAAAGCAACCATGGCTAGCCCCCTCAGCGAGCCGATCCGTCCCTCCCAGCGCAACACAGTTTCATTCATCGTATCCTCCTTGGATCTTGCAATATTACTTCACGTCCGTTGTCTGACCGCCTCGTATACGATCAACGCCGTCGAAACAGACACATTCAATGAGTTGACCTTTCCCATCATGGGAATCTTTACCTTTATATCCGCATTCGACATCCAGAAATGGGTCAGACCTTCATCTTCGGTACCGACGGCGATAGCGACCGACTCGCGCATATCAACGCTGGAGTACATCACCTCAGCGGAAGGCGTGGCGGCAAGCACCCGCGTCTTTCTACTCTTCAACCACTCCAACGCGGAAGCGTTATCGCATTCGACGGTGGGTACGCTGAAGACCGCTCCGCGGCTGGCGCGCACCACGTTGGGGTTCCATAAATCCACGCGCGGGTCGCAGAGCAGGAGTGCATCCACACCGGCGGCATCGGCAGTGCGGAGCATGGCGCCAAGATTGCCGGGCTTTTCAATTGACTCCGCCACGATCAGCAATGGAGATTGACTTAACTTGAGATCATCCAGTGAAGTATGCGGGATCGGAAAGATTCCCATCCAACCATCAGGGTTCTCGCGATAGGAGAGTTTCTCAAAGACAGCGCGATTAACGGTAAGCGTTTCAGGAAAGCTGCCGCTAATCGTGCGGGAGACAAGCTCCGGCGCGGAAAGAAGCGTCTGCGGAATATGTCCCGCTGCAACCGCAAGCTGGATCTCGTCATAACCCTCCACAAGCGTTAATCCATCCTGCTTGCGGGCTTTTTTGTCATCGCGAAGTTTGACGTAATGTTTGATACGTGTGTTTTGCAGACTGGTGATGTCCATCTATTCCATTTTACCCGTACCGGACAGAATGAAGTAAGGTTACTTTACCAGTAAGAGACACGCGGCTTGATGCGTTTCGCTGATCTTGAACAGACGTGGATCGCTTTGCTTGCAAACATCCATCGCCACTGGGCAACGTGGATGGAAACGACATCCACTTGGCAATTCAATGGGATTGGGCGTTTCGCCTTGTAAGATCATGCGCTGTTTCCTCAAACGCGGATTCGGCACCGGGATCACAGACAGCAACGCTTGGGCATAGGGGTGCCTGGGAGCGGTCAACACTTCACGCATGGTTCCGATCTCGACAATCCGCCCCAAATACATGACCGCAACCCGATCAGCAAAATAGCCAACCGTTCCAAGATCATGTGTGATGAAAATGACCGAAATGCCACGCGTTGCCCGCAGATCGGCAAGTAGATTGATGATCTCAGCGCGGATAGATACGTCCAGCATCGAGACGGGCTCATCGGCAAGTAATAGGTGCGGTTCCAGCACGAGAGCGCTGGCAATGACCACGCGCTGGCGCTGTCCACCAGAGAGTTGGTGTGGGAAGCGGTGCAGATAATCCTCTGCAGGCTTCAGCCCGGCATCTTCCAATGCATGCAAAACACGGTCACGGCGTTCATCCTGGCTTGTGGCAATAGCATGAACGATCAACGGTTCAGCAACAATCGTCTCGATCGTCTGTGTCGGGTTAAGCGATTCGTATGGATCCTGAAAGACCATCTGGATCTTCTGGCGAATGGATTTGCGTTCCTTATCGGTGAGGTGGGTAATATCTTTGCCTTCGAAGAAAATGATTCCTTCGGTGGCTTCCTCCAAACCCATCAAGGTCAGCGAAAGCGTAGATTTGCCACATCCGCTTTCACCAACCAAGGCGATTACTTCGCCACGGCGTAGTTGCAGGTCCACGCCATCCACCGCGTGCACAAATTGCTCGCGGCGTGAGAACAGGCTGGGCTTGCCAGCCTGAAAGTATTTTTTCAAACTTTTGACTTCAAGAATAAATTCGTCAGACATAATACACCGCTCCTTGCGGGGCTTCTCCTTCGGAGTGCTTCGCAAAGCCCCGCAAGAACTAACTAATCTCTTTCTACAAGATGACAACTTACAATATGCCCACCATTAACATTGGTCAGTTTCGGCATCTCGAGCGAGCATCTTTCAAACGCCACAGGGCAGCGCGGCGCAAAACGACAGCCAGCCGGTAATGCATCCAGCCTTGGGGGGTAGCCGGGAATAGATGCAAGTTGCTTCTCAGGCTTGGTAAGATCGGGGAACGCCTTGAGCAATTCCTGTGTGTAGGGATGCTGCGGGGTGTTGTAGATCGTATCCACATTGGCATATTCGGCAGTTACACCACCATACATGACAAGCACCGAGTCGCACATCTCTGCAACGACACCAAGGTCGTGCGTCACAAAAATGATCGCCAGCCCAAGTTTCTTTCGCAGGCTGTCAAGCAAATCCAGTATTTGTGCCTGGATCATCACATCCAAGGCAGTGGTCGGTTCGTCAGCGATCACCACTTGCGGATTACAAGAGAGAGCCATGGCAATCATGGCACGCTGACGCATCCCGCCGGAATATTGATGCGGATAATGTTCCTTGTGTTCGGCAGTGATACCCACCAGGTCGAGCAATTCCACAACACGTGCATCCACCACACCGTGTGGCATGGACGGGTTGTGCTTGATGATCGCTTCGGCGATCTGGTCACCCACGGTCCGCACCGGGTTGAGCGCGTTCATCGCTCCCTGGAAGATGATCGAGATGCCTTTCCAGCGTACATCGGTCAATTCGTCCTCGCTCAAGGTCGCCAGATCTTTGCCACCAAAGAGAACTTGTCCACTAGCGATCTGACCGGAAGCTGGTAGCAACCGCATCAACGCCATCATCAATGTCGTCTTGCCACATCCGCTTTCGCCGACCAATCCCAGCAATTCGCCTTCATGTAATTGGAAACTGACGTTATGTACCGCTTTTGCAACCTGTCCATCATTGACGTAATGCACAGACAAATTGCGGACATCGAGCAGCACCTGCGCATCGCTCGGTTTAATGGACGCATCCACCGCTTCTGTCTGGACCGTGGGCCTGCCCGGCATCAAATGATGTGATTCCAGCCTCGGGTTTAGCACTTGCTCGAGTCCGTGCCCAAGCAGAGTCAGCGAAAGGACAACCCACACAATACCAAATCCCGGAACAACCAGCGCCCACCACGCTCCCGCACTCATGGCGCCACGGCTGAAAGCAAAGTTCAACATCTGCCCCCACGAAATCGCAGATGGATCACCCAGACCAATGAAGGAAAGGGTTAACTCGTTCAAAATCGCCGTGGAAATAACAAGGATCGCGTTCACCACGAGAATGGGCATGACCAGCGGCAAAATATGATGGCGAATGATATGCGGATTACTCGCCCCGATCCCGCGTGCCCGCAGCACAAACTTACGCGATTTCACCGCCAACGTTTGCGAACGGACAATGCGCGCCGTGGTGGTCCAGCCAAAGATACCGATCACAAAGATGATATTGAACAGGCTGGGTTTGGTCAACGCTACGATGACCACGATCAACGGCAGGTCAGGGATGACCAACATCGTATCAGTGAAACGCATCAAAATGTTTTCGACGCGCCCGCCATAATATCCTGCCACAAGACCGATTGTTCCGCCAATGCCAACCGAAATGAACGAAGCAAAAAAACCCACGATCAGGGAGACACGTGCACCGTATAAGAATAGAGAGAAGATATCCTTGCCGGCATCATCGGTCCCGAACCAATGCGTTGTACTGGGTGGATTGTAAATATCGCTTGTGCCGACGCCCGCTGACGACTTGGGGTCAAAGGGCGCGATCAGGGGTGCAAAAACAGCCACTACAACCACAACGATCAGCATCCCAACACCGAAGACCGCAATACGGTTTCGACTGAAGGTTTTCCAAAAGCCTAGTAAAGGAGAGCTTTGAACAGCGGGTTTGATCTCAGCGGTTTGAACTGCCATATATCACCCCGTTGTCTGCACGCGCGGATCGAGATAAGAATAGGTCAAGTCCGCGATAAAGTTGGCAATAATGACACTGACCGCGATCAAAAGGAAACCGCCCTGCAGGATCGGAAAATCCCTGCGTACGACCGCCTCATACAACGCACCACCTAACCCGGGCCATGAAAACACCGATTCGATCTGAATGACACCAGCCACGGTATATCCTAGATTGAGAGCAATGATGGTCACTAGCGGTAGCATTCCGTTCTTGAGGGCATGGTCTTTCAAAACCTGGAAAGTGCTAAGTCCCTTTGCCTTGGCAGTCAGAATGTAATCTTCAGCAAGCACATCTAGCAAGCTGGAACGCATGATGAGCATATATTCGCCCATATAAACGACCGTGTACGTGATGGTCGGTAATAGTAAATGCCAGGAAATATCCCCCAACTGCGTCAAAAACGGATAACTGCTCATGCCCGGTGTCGCCTTGCCGCCGATTGGAAATCCATGATTGCTGCCCCAGAATAAAAGAACAATTCCCAGCCAGAACGTTGGTAAACTCCATGCGACGAGACCGGTAATAAGCGCACCGTAATCGATGGTAGTGCGTGCTTTCCAGGCGGCAAACACGCCGAACAGCACACCTACAATGATGGCAAGTATCTGTCCGCCGCCGATCAGCAGCACAGTGTTTCCGAGCCGCTCCCACAATACGTCAGCGACGGGACGGTTGTAGTAAAAGGATGTACCCATATCGCCGCGCAGCAGATTCCGCACATAGATGAAGAACTGCGTCTCCAACGGATTCACGCCACAATCCCCGAAGCGAAGCGGGTTCACCGTCGTCACACAATTGATGACCGGCTTATCCAACCCAAAGCGGACACGGATCGCCTCGATCACATCCTGCGTCAGGCGTGGGTCACGAACACCCTGGCGGGCGGGGTCACCAGGTAGAACACGGAACAGAAAAAAATTCAGTACGATCACAAACACGATCGTAAAGAGTGACCAACCCGCTTTGTTGCGAATATATTGCCAGCGATTCAATGATGCTCCAAAACGGGAGAGGCAGAACTCATCTGCCTCTCCCAAAATGAGTTTACTTTACCGGCTCAATGAACAACAAAGAACTTGGATCATCCAGCGCGACTTTGGTCTCGCTATCTTTCCAGCCTGTGAAACGGTCAACGCGATAGGCTTGAACAGCCGAAGCGTAGTAAGGAATGATGTACGGCACATCGTTGTGAACAATGGCTTGCATCTCATGCACCATTTCTACACGTTTGGCATGATCGAGCTCCGAGCCTTGCGATATGTACAACTCGTCGTATTTCGGATTTGAATACCCGGTCTCGTTATAGCCGGTAGGAATCTGGTCTGTAGTTGGGATGATCAGCAGCGTATTCGGGTCGGGGTCAGCAACCCAACCCCAAAGGATGATATCGTAATCCAATGTCGGGCAGCATTGGGCGGTCAGGGCATCGCTTTCCACAGCTTGCATTTCAAGCTTTACGCCCACCTGTCCCCACATTTCGGAGAGCAGATCCGCTACACGTGGCGCTGTTTCATCGGAGCTGGGCCAGTTCATGCGGAAGGTCAACGGGCGCGAGCCATCGGGCATATCACGTGTACCGTCGCCGTCTGCGTCTTTGTAGCCAGCATCATCCAGGATCTGGTTAGCTTTGGAAACATCAAATTCATAGTCTTTGATGTTACTGTTAAACCATTCGCCCAAGCCTTTGGGAATCAGGGCAATGCCAGGCTCTCCCAGACCAAGCAAAACCACATCGATGATCTTCTGCTTGTCAGTAGCATGCGCCAACGCCAAACGGACGTTTCTATCGCGTAGAGCAGGATGCCCCGTACACAAACCGCCATCGTCCGTTGGGCAGTTTTCGGGTTGAGTCACATTGAAGATGATATCGGCAAGATCAGGAGAAAGCGGAGCAGCAGTGACCACTTTGATCTTTAAATCACTCTTGAGCGACTCAACACTGGTATTAGGCACACCTGTGATCATATCCACCTGACCGGTCTTCAATGCCTGCACCAGCACATCAGAATTGGTGAAGATCTGGAAGATCACTTCATCCACTTTGGCTTTTTCGCCGTAATAATCCTTGTTGACGCCTAAGCGGATAAATTCATTCGGCTTGTACTCCAGCATCTTGAACGGTCCACTTCCGATCATTTCAAGATTCTCAAAAGCTGCAGCAGCATCTCCTTCAGAATGATCTTTCCAAATGTGTTCCGGGAAGATGTATAGGAAAACCAATTTACTCTCGATGTTGGGGATCGCCTCATCCAGAGTGATCACCACAGTCTTATCGTCGGGAGCTTCTACAGAGACAAAATGTTCTATATAGGAATGCAGGGTTGGGAAATCTTCGTGCTGCATCACCAAGTTATAGGTGAACGCTACATCTTTGGCAGTCAATGGCTGACCATCATGGAATTTAACACCATCACGAATGGTGTAGGTATAGGTAAGCCCATCCTCTGAGTGTTTCGCATCGGTGGCAAGATCGAATGATAGGCTGCCATCCAGGTTGAGTTCATACATTGAACTGTAGGTGAGTTCTGAAATAGTGTAGGCAGTAGCCAGCCATGCTACACCAATGTTGAGCGAATCAGGTCCCTGCGCCCAACCGATCCGCACAACGGCAGGTTGTCCGGCAGCCGCTCCACATGCAGAAAGGATCAGTGAAGCCGCAACGATCAAAGCCAGAATTGTATATCGCACTCTCATTGCATTTCTCCTCGTAGGTCCTTGAAAATAAAAACTGCATCGTCAGCAGAATGCTGCGATGCAGAACGCACCACCACTTATAGGTCTTGAAAAGGTTTACTTGCCGAAATATCAGTCGTAGACATGACTTTATGATTTTACTGTATATTCAAGAATGGGAAAAGGCAATCCACCGATAATAAAAACTGGCTATACTTACTGCAAAACAGGAAGGCATATGGAATTCACAATTCGAAGCGAAGAAGAAAAAGATCATTTGCAGGTGATGGATGTCATTCAAGCCGCGTTTCCCACGGTGGCAGAGAGCAAACTTGTCGATGCCTTACACGCGAATGGAAAGGCCATAATTTCTTTGGTGGCAGTTCGTGGTGAGGAAGTGCTTGGACATATTTTATTCAGTCCCGTCTCCACCACCCCACCGAGTAATGCCAGGGGAATCGGACTCGCACCTGTTGCAGTTAAACCTGAATGTCAATCACATGGGATCGGCTCACAATTGATACGGGAAGGGCTGCGACGCTGTCAGGAACTTAAATTCGATTATGTAGTTGTGCTTGGCGCTCCAGAATATTATGGTCGTTTCGGGTTTCAGAAGGCGAGTCAGTTTGATTTGCAAAATGAATACGGGGTGGATGATGAATTCATGACAATAGCTTTCTCTAGTAATGGGGCGTGCGGACTGGTTCAGTATGCGCCTGAGTTTTCTATGTTTTCTGTTTAGATTTTATTTTAGAAGAGTGTAAAGCAAATTATTGCCTACACGCAAATCAAGAATTAAACTAAAATCGAGGATATTAATGACAACTTTTTTTTAACTACGGTGATATGACTTGGGATGCTGTGGCAGAACTCCCGCGGGACACTCCTCTTGTTCTGCCACTCGGTTCAGGCTACGATTTGAACCTGCTCGCCAACCAATTAAGTGATCCCCCCCGAATCGGACTCTTGCCACCATTCCCGTTCGGCTGGCGCGGCAGCGGACTGGAACTCCCGGAACCCATCCTGTTTCAATACGTCTCAAACCTGCTGGATAGCTTGCGCGATGATGGCTTTTCTCGCGTTTATTGCCTGATGCCGCAGGGACTCAATCCGCAATCCTTTTACACGCTACACCCGGCTTCGTGTTTGGCTCTTCCTCACGCTTCACAACGACGTGAGTTGATCCTTCTTCCAGACTCAGAACGCGGCAAGGTGATCCTATTTCCCATTGGTCATACGGAGCAGCATGGCTATCACCTACCCCTCTCTGTTGATACGATCATTATAGAAGCCATATCACAGGGTACTGCTAATCAAGTGCCTACGCGCAGTTTTTCAATGCCGGTCATGCCGTATGGAGTTAGCACACATCGATCCTCCTTTGCGGCGACTATGAACGCTGGCGGACGTGCTTTTGAGGATTTCTGGTTGGCAGTCATTGATGTGTTGGCACAACGTGGTTTTGACCGTTTTTATTTGATGAGTGGACACGGCGGCAATTCATCGTTCCTGGTCAATATTGTGAAATATGCGGGCGAACGACATCGAAGAATCTTTTGTGCCACAGCCTGGCTGCATACATCGGGAAAGATCGGCGCGGCGGCATTGGAAAAATATCGCACATCCCCGATCGGTGGCATGGGTCATGCCTGCGAATTGGAAACTTCGTTCCTGCTGCATCTGCGCCCTGACCTCTGCCACATGGAACGCGTTGTCGATGAAATGGATTTCGTCGCGTCGCCGGATTACTATATGGATTGGATCGAGGGAGGCTCTCTCGTGGCGAATCCGCCGTGGGACGACGATACAAAAAGCGGGGCGTATGGAGCCGGGAGTCATGGGACAGCAGAGAAAGGTCGGTTATGGCTGGAAGCGGCTATCGAAGAGAAAACCGCCCACGTAGAGGAAATCCATGAGCAACACGAGCGGCGTGAGAAACGTCGCAGAGAAGGATATGGTTTGTGGGGAAAGCTCCAGTAGAAACAAAAACGTCCGAGCTTGCGCTCGGACGTTCGTTTCCTGCTTACTTTGCCTTGCCCTGATTGGCAACGGCGGCGGCTTTCTTCGCGGCTTCTTCCGCATCACCCAAGTAGTAATGCTTGATCGGCTTGAGGTCGTCATCCAGTTCATAGACGAGCGGCAAGCCGGTCGGGATATTCAACTCGGTGATATCCGCTTCCGAAATATTATCGAGATATTTCACCAGCGCGCGGATGCTGTTGCCGTGTGCGGCGATGATGACACGCTTGCCCGATTTGATGGCGGGAGCCAAAGTGGAATGCCAGTAAGGCAGAACGCGCTCCAGCGTGATCTTCAGCGACTCGGTGGCGGGCAACTGTTCGGGAGTCAAAGAAGCGTAACGCGGGTCGAAACGCGGATGGCGCTCATCGGTCAGTTCCAATGCCGGAGGTGGAACATCGTAGCTGCGGCGCCACACTTTAACCTGCGCTTCACCGAACTTCTCTGCCATTTCAGATTTGTTCAATCCCTGCAGAGAACCATAGTGACGCTCGTTGAGCTGCCACGCATTCGTAACGGGGATCCATTCAAGATTCATTTCCTGCAAGACGGTCCACAGCGTTTGGATGGCGCGACGCAACACTGAAGTGTACGCCACATCAAAAACGTAGCCACCTTCGCGCAGCAACTTGCCTGCTTCATGCGCTTCCGCTTTGCCCTGCTCAGTGAGACTGACATCAGTCCAGCCGGTGAAACGGTTTTCAAGATTCCATGTGCTTTGTCCATGACGGACGAGAACAAGTTTGTACATAATGTGCTCCTATGCTAACTATGCTGTTCAAGACAGCGAATTTTAAAGATAACCCAAACCTTTCAAACGTTCTTCCAGATCTTTTTGCCCCTGACCAGCTGCCTGTGTGGGCGGCTTGATGTTGGATTGATCGAGATGCTTGCCTATGGCAAGGAAAGGTATATCACGGAACGAGATGGTTCCGAAGTCTTCGAGTTCGCGGTTGGCAAAGATCACACCAGGCACCACGTCTGAATCCATGCAGTGATCGGCACCCCAGTGATCCGTGTTCGATTCCATCAAGATGTCAGGAATCTTGCCGAGTCCGGTTTCACCGGAGGCGCGATATCCGGATGCATACCCGACCACCAGGTCCGGACCGAAGCGGGTATAGGGTCCGTTATATGTCTCATGCTTGAGACGAACTTTCTGGACCACGGGCGATCCATCCGCATCTTTCCATGCTGTGAGTTGATCCTTCAACTGAGAGAGTGTTTGCTCAAGATCATTTGCCGAAACACTGCCCTGTCCCTCGCGTCCGGCAACGTTAAGGTAGATGCTGTTCAGTCCAACAGCATAGGCTTTGGTCTTGCTCCAGTCAACACCGGTCAAGTCGGAACCGCCATTCTTCAGAGCAAGATAGCCGTTTTCCAACAGCCAGCGATTGACATGAACCTTTTTGTCCCAGTGACTAAATCCATGATCGGACATGATAAGGAAACGGTACTTACCACTCCAACCATCGACCTTTGCGCGAACATCACCTACAAATTTATCCAACCGCTTATACCAATCTTCCACTACATCCATGCGGTTATGAAAGAACATGTGCTGCACTCGGTCAAGATCATCGAAGATACCCGCCAGCACACCTTCCTTGAAGTCCTTCATTAGGAAGTACAGGATCTGAATGCGGCGGTCAAAAATGGTCTGGCACAGTTCAAGGAACTGTTCATCGCTGATGCAACCATCTTCGAGACCGGTCGTATCCTGGGGCCAGCCAAGGGTGAGATAAGCGCCCACTTCATTCCATAACTTCTTGGAGAAGGAAGGAGAGGAAGCGTAGTGCCATACTGAATGAAGCGGATGGATCTGTAACGGCAGGGTATACACACGGACTGCACCATGCAAGCTGGTAGCGATAAACCGCGTAATAGCATGGACGCTGGACAGCATCCCCACCTTGAATTTCAACTCAACGATATCGCTCCATTGACCAAGTTTCAGTTCGAACTGCATCTTATCAATGGTGATGCGAGCCGTTTTTTCATCGATCACATCCACAGTGATCGGCAGGCTGATCGTTTGCGGACCAGACTTTCCCTGAGTCTGCGGACCCGGAAGTTGGGACGAGAAACGATTCTTCCCATCCGAAACCAACTTCATAACGGTCGTCTTGTTCTTTACTTCAGCTTCTGTTGTAAAAAGCGTACCCACACCAAGTTGACCGCGTATATCCGGCGCACCGAGTCCAGGTAAGGTATTGACCGGCACATTGGGTCGAGCCGGGAACATGGCGGGCCACCACAACGCCGTGGCGGGATAGCCCATATCGGCAGCTTCCTCGAAGAAAGTCTTTGCCGTATAAGGCGGGACAAATTGCTCACCCACTGCCGTCTTGCGCATTGGCAAAATCGATACGTACGGAGCGTAGGTCGCCGGGTCACGGTGAACAAAATCAAAGATGCCATGCCCGCCAGGGTCGGCGCCGGTCGCGATGCTGGTCCAGGAAACCTCAGTTTGAGGAGGAGAGCACACTTCCAAACGAGAATAGCCGCCCGCTTGTACGAACTTTTCCAGATTGGGTAATTGATTCTTCCCCGACATGCCCTCGAAAACGTTGGGGTCGAACGAGTCAAATCCTAGGATAAGAGTTTTCATTTACTCACTTGTTGATATATGAATGTAGAAAAACCCTCGCAAATTCATATCCTTCGATACAAATTTGCGAAGATCAGCAGTGCAATTACCTGTTTCTTACTGATTCTCTTCTTCTTCCTTACGACCGCGGCGGCGCATACGAGCGATCCATTCGCGGATCTGCCGGGAAAAAATGAACAACGCTCCTGAAACGACTGCGAAAGCTCCTAAGAGAGCCTGAAATAAGACACCACCGGTATTGGGATCAATATACATACTATTACTCCTTTTCTTTTCGACTTGGTTTTATACCGTAACACTATTGAAAAGTCAATTACGGGGTCTGTCAGAGACAATGGCTGAATTATAGTCCCAACCCATAGTAAAATCAGAATATGTCCACTGACGATATTTCACCGAGCCGACAACAATATCTTGAGATCAAACGGGACTACCCGAACACAATTCTGTTCTTCCGATTGGGGGATTTCTACGAAACCTTCGACGAAGATGCCGAAACAACCGCCCGCGAACTGGACATCGTCCTGACCTCCCGCAACATTGGCAAAGGCATGCGCGCACCATTGGCAGGTATTCCCTATCACGCTGTCGAAAATTATCTGGCGCGCTTGATCGAAAAGGGCTACCACGTCGCCATCTGTGAACAGGTTGGGGATACGCCTATCAAGGGACTCTTCCCTCGGAAAGTCGTCCGCGTGGTGACTCCGGGGACAGTGACCGAACCTGGACTCCTGCCCGGAGATGCGAACAACTATCTCGCATCTATCATTCTGGATGGGAAATCTGCTTCCGTTTCCTATGCCGATATCACCACTGGGGAATTCGCCGTTACCGAACTTCCGCTTGAAGCTCTGCGCGCCGAACTGACGCGTTTACATCCCGCCGAAATTCTCCACCCTGATAACCAAACCATCAATGACGGAATTCAGGGACACTTCACATCCTTCCCTGCATGGAAGTTCGAACCTGGCAAATGCGAAGAGACTCTGCTCTCGCACTTCAAAGCATCTACGCTGGAAGGTTTCGGTATCAAAGGTCGCAGCCTGGCGATTCGCTCGGCAGGAGCCATCCTGCAATATCTGAAAGAAACCCAACCCGATTCATTGACCCTGCTCAAGAGCCTACGTTCCTACAGCATCAACGAGTTCATGACTCTCGACGCATCCACCCGCCGCAATCTGGAATTAGATGAAACCCTGCGCGGTGAGCGGAAGGGTTCCCTGCTCGGTACGCTCGACCACAGCGTTACCCCGATGGGCAAACGACTCATCCATCAGTGGATCAGCCAGCCGTTACTCAACGTCGATCGCATCAAACGCAGGCAAGGTGGCGTGCAGCACTTCTTCGATAACGGCATGAAGCGTGCGGAGATCCGTGCGGCGCTGAAGCCGCTAGCAGATCTGGAAAGACTGGTCAACCGCGTCATGGCGGGACAGGCACAGCCACGCGATTTAGTTGCCATGCGCGAAACTCTTTCCCGCCTTCCGGAGATCGCCGGAATTGCCGGCGACGAGAAAGCTATTCCTTCTCTCACTCCAGCGAACGATGAATTGTCGCTGCTGCAATCATCCATTGATGATGACCCACCCGCAACATTGCAAAATACCGGCATCATCCGCCCGGGATATTCCCAAGATTTAGAACTCGATCATCGAAGCATCCAAACACGCCCGTGATTGGATCGCCAATCTCGAAAGCGTCGAACGTGACCGGACGGGCATTAAGACGCTCAAGGTTGGCTACAACAAAGTCTTCGGTTATTACATCGAGATCTCGCGCGGTGCAGCGGATCGTGCGCCAGAGAATTACATCCGCAAGCAGACACTGGTCAATGCCGAACGCTTCATTACTCCTGAGATGAAGGAGTATGAGACGCTCGTCTTGAACGCGGAAGAACGCATCCGCGAGATCGAACTGCGCCTGTTCAAGGAAGTCTGTGCTACGTTGACCAAGTCCGCGTTTCCGCTGCTGAAGACTGCACGAGCTTTGGCAGAACTGGACGTTCTGTCCGCTTTAGCAGAGACAGCCGCCATCGGAGGCTACACCAAGCCAGATGTCCATGATGGAAGCGGACTGGATATCCGTGAGGGACGGCATCCCGTAGTCGAGCAGTCCCTGCGTGGGGAGCGATATGTCCCGAACGATGTCGTATTCGAAAAAGGCGAGATCGTGCGCGTCATCACCGGACCGAACATGTCCGGTAAATCAACGTATCTGCGGCAGACCGCGTTGATCGTGTTGATGGCACAGATCGGATCGTTCGTTCCAGCTGCATCCGCCAGCATCGGACTCGTTGACCGCATCTTCACCCGCATCGGCGCGCAGGATGAGATCCATGCCGGGCAATCTACCTTTATGGTCGAGATGATCGAAGCGGCAAATATCCTGCATCATGCAACCTCACGTTCATTATTGATTCTCGACGAGATAGGTCGCGGCACATCCACGTATGACGGACTTTCCATTGCTTGGGGCATGATCGAATATTTGCACAATCATCCGCAGTTGCGTGCTAAGACATTGTTCGCCACGCATTATCATGAACTGACGCAACTCGCCGAGTTGTTACCCGGTGTGCGAAACTATAACGTCGCTGTAAGCGAAGCGGATGGAAAAGTTGTCTTCCTGCACAAGATCATCCCCGGCGGCGCAGATCGTTCCTACGGTATCCATGTAGCACAACTGGCGGGGTTACCTTCGCCGGTCATTCAACGTGCGAACGAGATCATGGCAGAATTGGAGAAGACATCCGGTCGCGCCGTGAAGATCGATCCACATGCGGCACAGCAGATCATGCTCTTCCCAGAGACAAGTCCGCTACTGGACGAGCTAAAGGAATTGGATGTTAATAGTCTATCCCCTATCGAGGCGTTGAATAAGTTGTTCGAGTGGCAGAAAAAGTATACAAAATAATTATGCTCTTCTAATCACCTTGAGAGGCCGTTATGGAAGATCCCATCACCAATACCAATGAACAAATTGAACTCAGTATTGTCCTGCCTTGTTTAAATGAAGAGATCACCGTCGGGAACTGTGTACAACAGGCGGTTTCTTTTCTCAGAGAAAGTGGTATTCGAGGCGAAGTGATCGTTGCCGATAACGGCAGCACTGATAAGTCTGTTGAAATCGCCGAAAAGTGCGGAGCTAGGGTCGCTCATATCGAAAAAAAAGGATACGGAAGTGCATTATTGGGAGGATTCCACGCCGCCAACGGGAAATATATTATCATGGCAGATGCAGATGAAAGTTATGACCTTATTCATCTGATGCCCTTTATAGAAAAGCTCCGCGCAGGCTATGATCTGGTGATGGGCAATCGTTTCAAGGGTGGCATCAAAAAAGGGGCTATGCCATGGCATCACAGATATATAGGCAACCCAATACTATCCTTTGTTGGACAGTTATTCTTCAAGACACCTGCAAAAGATTTCCATTGTGGGATACGCGGGTTTACAAAAGAAGCAATACAGAGAATGAATCTGCAAACAACAGGTATGGAATTCGCCAGCGAGATCGTTGTTAAAGCATCCATCCTGGGAATGAAGGTAACAGAGGTTCCCACCACACTATCTCCGGACAAACGAAATCGCCCGCCTCATTTGCGAAGTTTTCGAGATGGGTGGAGACATTTGCGGTTCTTGTTGATATACAGTCCACGATGGTTGTTCTTATATCCTGGCATCATTTTATTGTTATTAGGTGGAATTGGAAGTTTGGCGCTCTATTTTGGAACAGTGAATATCGGCTTCCGCCCTCTGGATTTTCATAGTTTCATCCTGGCAGGAGCACTGATGACTGTAGGGCTGAGCATGGTTTCGTTTGCATTGATCACAAGAGTTTTTGCATATAACTTCGGTCTATTACCCAAACGCCCCACATTTTTCAACCTGTTCAGGTATTTCAATCTAGAAATCGGGCTGGGAGCCGGGCTTATCCTTATTCTATTTGGGGTTGTTTTAATTCTTCGAGCTGCCATCCTTTCCTATACTCCTGGATTTGATAGTATTGGTTTTGGTAATAGTATCCGGTTGGTATTTGGGAGTTCGCTTTCGATCATTATTGGAAGTCAGGTAATCCTGACCAGTTTTGTTCTAAGCATCCTAGGGTTAAATTCGAAGGAATAGCGTAAACTACATTACGAAGGATCATAACCATGAAAGATATTCGCGGTCCACTATATGAGAAATATTATTCTGCCTTTAAGAAAGGCGAACCCAGAGAACGTTTCGGCTTTCTGCACCTGAAATTGTGGTACAACGAGAAATATCTACCGCTCCTCAAAGGATGCAAACGTGATGCACCATTACTTGACCTTGGATGTGGACAGGGTTTCATGCTTAAGTACCTACAATCCGCAGGTTTTACCAATCTAACCGGCGTTGACATATCAGGAGAACAGGTCGCTGTTGCAAAAGCGAACGGCTTCAATGCCATCGAAGCAGATGTGTTTACCTATTTAAAGGAAAATGAGGGGCAGTACGAAGTTATCGTGGCAATCGACATAATCGAGCACTTCAAAAAGGAGGAGCTTTTTGAGTTGCTGAATTTAGTCTACCGGGCACTAAAACCTGGTGGATTGTTTATTATTCAAACTCCTAATGGAGAAGGGCTCTTACCTGGCTATGTGATCTACGGCGACCTGACCCATTTCACCATTTTATCGCCACTATCATTGAAACATATTTTGACGCTAACCGGCTTCAAGAATATTCTTGTTAAAGAGCTTGGTCCGGCATTTTTCATCCACTTCCCTTTGTTTATAGGCTGGCAAATCGTCAGATTATTGGTAATGTTCGTAAAGTTTTTGGAAATTGGACGGATCCAGAAACATTGGACAGAATCCATTATTGCAAGTTGCCAAAAGCCCAAGTCATCATCTTGATAAATTCCAAAGTTATTTTTTGCAAAGCAATTCCTCCAGTATGGAGATGTAGCGCTGTGTCATAGTCATCCAACTAAGGCGATTTAAGGCATACTCTCTACAACGGAGCCTCGCTTTTTCAAGATATTCCCGATCTAATAAAGCCTGTGCCAGACTTTGCTCAATGGAATTAACATCGGGTTTGGTTGCAAAAAACAAATCCTTATCCTTCTCATCGACCTCATATAAAGATTTTCTGATATTACGACGGGAGTACCCGAAGCAAGGCTTTCGGATGCGATCAAGGTAACTCCCTCACCAGTTGAGGGGTGAACCAGCAAATCAGCGGAGGCATATAACTCGCGCAGGTCGTTTTCTGAAGCATTTCTAAAATACGTTAAGTTCGGGAAATTCCATTCACCTGGATCATAATCGTCTGGGCGTCCCACCATGACCCAATGCCACTCGCCATGCCTTTCGATCAATGGCTTCAATAGATGTACACCCTTTCTTTCCACCATGCGGCCTACAAATAGAATAAGAGGTGTTGTTATATTTCCCGTGATCCTCTTACGCACTTCATCCCGTTCATTGGCAGAAATGGGAGAATAAAAGACCGTATCAACACCTAATGGAACTACTTCCCGCATTTTCTTAGGGTTAAGATATTGCATATTATCCCGAACATTTGCAGTAATGAACACAGTACGATCCGCTGTGGAAAACATCCACTTTCCAACTGTCCAATAAGCCATACTTTGAATAACGCGTTTATAAAATTGGCTGTAAGGAATAAACTTCGCATATTGGGTAAGCAAGACAGGTTTTCTCAATAGTTTGGAAAAGATAAATATAAAAATATTTATTGGATATAAACTATCTTGAAGATGCACAATATCGCACCATTTCACCCCACGATAAAGTTTCGCCAAATCTCCTGGAAAGGGTATAGGGCTTGGAAAGCCCAGTCGTTCTTCCGTAAAATTCCAGGAACGTACCGGGAGGTCACCGGCACCCGCCTGTCTAAATTTTGGAGGAACATCGGCAGCCACCCAAAGAACATCGCATCCGTTCTCTTTATAATGTTTTACCAGATTGTAGGATACAATTTCAACACCTCCGGTATGTTCTGGATAAAAATAATTCCCGACCAGTAATATTTTCATCTGGGTGGTACTCCTTATATTCTTTTTCAAATTTTAATATATACCATACAAAAGGTTCCCATGCAAAAATCATCAACAGCCAAACTAATACTCTTATTATGGGCAACTCTCTGCATAATCTTTTTCATGCTCTTTCCAGGAAAAGTAAGCTTTATTCGCTGGACAGATCTTGCAAACTGGCAATTTCTTCCAGAAAAACTGAGCAAAACAGACTTCACAGGTCTCATCCCCAATCTGGCACAGGCATTTATAGGTTTGCTAGTATTTTCCTGCGCCTGTATTTCGCTCGGAAAATTTACACAAAAAGCACTAAAGATAGAGCTTCCAATACTTCCCTCTACAGGGTTAACAAGGTTGGCGATCATTTGCACAGATTTTCTCGTTGGGCAAGGGCTTTATTCACTCGTATTTCTTGCGTTTGCAGGCACACATAAATTAACTTCAATGTATGTTTATATACTCTTATTGGCAGGAATTTTATCTGGCTTTGGACAACTTAAGAGATCAGTGCTCGAGCTTTTCACAAAAAGCAGCGCTGTAGCAGATGAAAAGCCAGCAAGAACCATCTACAAGTTTATTTATTGGTCTTCCATAAGTGTTTTGATACTTTCTATCTTCTGTACGATGGCGCGCTTAAGCTACGACTTTACTGCTATCTATTTTTCTGATGCCCGGATCACTGCGCTGACTGGAAAAACAAATTTCTTCATGAATGACACATTTGTAGTAAGTGTATTCCAGACAGCAATCCAATTTACGGCGCTCATGTTGTCATTTGGCGACCAATCTGCGCGTCTTTTCTCATGGATGTGTGGAGTGGTCATTATTATAGTAGGCATGGCAATCGGAGAAAGGATGAAGTTGTCAAAAAGAGCGCTGTACATCCTTTTAATGTTGATGGTCACGACCACAGCGCTTTCAGACCTAATGGGAGATGGAAAAGTTGATCTTATCAGCACAGCGCCGGCAGTGGCTGCCATCTATTGGATTGTTGTTGGAAGCGTGGACAGGCAGTTAAATAGATCATCCTTATTATTGGTTGGTTTTCTCTGTGGCTTGGCGATTGTCGGCCGACCATTTAACGCTTTTTTGCTGGGCATTTTTATCATTTTGTTCTATTTCCAAAATATATTATCAAAAAACGGCTTTGGTCGTACAGACTTCAAACCATCCATCATTTCCCTATTTTGGATTGGCGTTGGCGTTGGTGTTCTTGGGCTCTACCATCTATTCGCAAACTGGATAATCCTTGGAAATCCATTTGCTTTTATAACCAGCTTGTCAAAGATAAATCCATCCAATGGTCCGTGGGGCTTTAATCCGCAAACCATCTTTCTCTTTCGACTATTCTATCCATTTGTTGCAACATATCTAAACACACCACAAAGTCTGGGGAACATGTCGCCTGTCATTGTGGCATTTATCCCAATTTTATTTATACAGGATGTACGCAAAGATATTCATATTTCAAGAGAATTATTCAACCTGGCTGTTGTCTGCTTGGTTACTCTGCTTCTATGGGTATTTTTATTCTTCACGGTTCTGGAATTCCGCTATGTCTTATCCATCTGGATCATTCTCTTCATTCCTCTCGCGCAGATTGTTGCCGGAATTTTAGAAAACCAGGATTATGTTCTTCGAACTACATTAAGCCTATCGATCATTGCGCTACTAATATTTATCAACATAAGGACAGCTTACAGCGTACTAGATACCTACTCGCCCATCGACAAGCTTGGGAATCCGCAGTGCACTGGCAGCAGATTTTGCGAGTACCTTAATTCGATCAATAACTCGGCAGCACCTGGAGACTGCGTCTTAACATTAAGCGCGTTCCGATACTATCTGCGCACAGATCTCTTTATCTGTTCAACCGGTCATGACGAATATCAAAGACTGCAGGCTGCATCCCAAATCGATAGTGCAGCATTATGGGGTGAAATCTATCGACAAGGCTATAAATATATCGCTTATGAAAACGACTACACTACCCGACATGCACAACTCGAGATCATTCCAGACCCAAATAACGCACCAGAGTGGATCGATCTAGAGCCTCTCTTTGGAAAGCCAGAAGACCTGCAGATCGCATACAAGATCAATGTTTCAAATCCGCCCATCCAGCCTGAAACAAGTTGTCAAAAAAAATCATCTGGGATTTGGGAAGTATATTCCTTGACGCCGTGACAAATTGCTACAGCATAAGTCCAAAGGTGGTGTAATGCCAAAGAACAACTTCTGGAATTCCTTTATCAACACAGGATTGGTAGCGTGGTCCATAATATGCCTGGCAATTTTTATGTACTTCCCTGGAGCCATTAGCCAGATGCAAGGTGCCTCACTCTATGATCTCTCAACATTGCCAGAGAAATTATCCAAAATCTCCATTGCATCTTATCTATTTAATACTCTTATAGCATTTGTCGGATTAGCTTTTTTCAGTATTGCATGTATATCAGTGGGAATGAAACTTGCCAGCATTTTCCATTTGGATGAGCGCCTAAAAAACGATATCCATGCATTGCAAGGTATTCTCTTTTCAACATACTTCTTGATTGGCAATGCAGTGTTCTCCCTTATTTTTTTGACTCTGGCGTCTTTGTCATACCTTTCCAGGTCGCTTTCAATTATCATATTATGTTTGGGGATTTTCTCTGGAATAGCGCAATTCAGAAAACTTTCTATTCCAGCTGTGCATTCCAAAACGAATTACGAAAAGGTAATAGCAATTCTATCACTGGCGATACTTGTCGTATCCCTTTTTCAATCTTCCTCACGTATTAGTTATGATGCATCAGCAGTGTATTTTTCAGACGCAAAATTGACTGCCCTTTTAAACCATGTTGGCTTCTATTTGGAAAACACCTTTCTTGTTAGCGTATTTCACTCTGTTATCCAATTTACTGCGGTTATGCAAGTTTTTGGGGATCAATCTGCCCGTATGATCCCGTGGCTTTTTGGAGTTGTGAATATTGTGATTGTACTCGAGCTGGCAAGGCTTGTTGGAACATCGACTCTGACACGACGCATCCTGCCCATTCTGATTTTGACATCAACAGCATTTTTAGACCAAATGGGCGACGGAAAGGTAGAGTTATTTAGTTCAGCATATTCACTTGCCGCCATATATTGGATGACCATGAATATGAATAGTCAAAGATCACAGCAAAATCTTTTTCTATTTTTTTTTGCTGGCAGCTTCCTCGGTTTTGCCTGTATTTTGCGTCCATATAATGTTTTTTTACTTGGAATATTCATTCTTGCCTATACCACTCAACAGATAAAGGCGGGTCGCTTCTCCCTACCACAAGCTGTTCAATATATTGCATGGATATCCCTAGGAGCGTCTGGTTTTGCCGTTTATCATTTACTAATGAATTAGATTATCCTGGGTTCCCCATTTGCATTTTGGAAAAGTTTGACAAATATAAATCCAATGGATGGACCGTGGGATTTCAATCCAGAAAGAATATGGATCTATCGCTTGTTATACCCTCTTGTTGTTACTTTCAAAAATAACGGAGCAAGCCTTGGAAACTTAACCCCATTGACGCTTGTCTTTATCCCCATCTTGCTGGTGAAAGATATTCGTAAACGCATCGCTATATCCAGGAATGCAGCGCAAGTTGCTTTTGCCGCTGGCATAGCCCTCTTTTCGTGGATTACCTTATCCTTCACAGTCGTAGAAGTTCGCTATGTACTATTTTTATGGTTTATCTTATTCATTCTTGTGGCAGAGATCATCGCAGCAGTAACCGCAACGGGAATAGCATCGTTAACAATTATGGCGACGATGTCCACCATCCTGTTAATGGGCTTTATTTTTATAAGATCTGCCTTTATTTCAATCTCTACATACTCTCCCTTAGATGCTAATGGAAATCCGCAATGCTCCGATGCCGCCATTTGCGGTCACATCACACCAATTAATCAGATTGCCAAGCAAGGTGAGCGCGTTCTCATGCTAAGTGCGTACCGCTATTATCTCCGTACAGATCTTTTTGCTTGTTCGACCAAAAATGACGAATACACGATCTTACAAAATTTATCCACCCAGAACATGGATAAATTTTGGCTCGAAGGTGTACCACCAAGGATACAAATATATTGTTTACGAAGACGATTATGCCGTTCGGCATTTGAAATTTAATTTTATTCCCGCCTCGAACGACATTCCGAATTGGGTAGAATTGGAATCCCTATACAAGAGTAATAATGGACTTCAAATTGCTTACAAAATAAAAATCACAAACCCTCCTGATGTTGTCAACACGGAATGTCATAAAAACTCATCAGGTATTTGGGTCGTAAAGCATCTCACGCAATGAACGGCAAGCACTTATTCAAAATCAGACTATCTATTTCATTACATCCCATTGTATGCTGATATCACATGGCAATTTGGAAGAACTTGTTTCCTTCTGAAAATCAAGGACCAACACTGTATTCTCCCGCTTTTCCACGTTTAAATTAAATTCCTCGTTATTCAAAACCACTTGCTCAGAATGCAATAAAGAGACAGTATCAGAAGCTGAAAATAGATTAGCAGAAATTTCAACAGAAGGACATTGGACATTTGAAGACACAACTTTTCCAGCTAATTTTGTCACAGAATTTTCCTTACCGGCGTAAAGTAAAGAAAGAAATGAAATATCATCTTTCATAACAACGGAAGACTGCGGCCCATCTTGAGCATATATACCGCTCATTTCTTGTAAAGGCGTAATTAAGATCCAGTCTGGCTGTCCACCGGGAAAGCGTCCAATATATCTTTGCATCTGGTCAAAAGTCAACAGTATTGTCTCAAAAGATGTAGGAGATTGACGCTCATATATTGACAAGACTGCCCCATCCATCAGATGGAACTGAAGGGGCAATCTTTTAAAATCGTTGCTAATCCTCCATTGCTCATTAAAGGCATCGTATGTGTATTTCACGACTCTTTGTTCATATTCAGTCAGATGGTACTGAAATGGTGTTGTTACAATAACATAGTCTGCCAAGAGAATTGAAGTTAATGGATAAGAATCTCGCGAGTTTACTTGATGAGAATTAAGTATCTGTAAGACCGAATCATTGCCGTACTGGGAAACTTCCGCATAGTGAACAATATCGCTATTCATTATTCTGGACGAATCTACAACATACACTTTGCTGCTGTTTCCAGCAATTTTACGCAAATAATTTATAAAATTGGTGATTTCGCCATAATCCTGACGATACAATGGTGGGTAACCAAATGTTGTTGCAATGCGAACCTGATTTGTAGGGGCTAACCCCGCCCATAAGTTACAAATTAACAATAGAAAAACAGATACATTCGCAAGAGTACGGTACGATGTTTTGATGCTCTGGATCATTATCACCAGAGTAGTCATTCCAACTATTATAAGTGGTGCTATATGCAATACATAATGGACATCGATTTGCCGAGGAAACAAAGCCCACACACACAAAGAAGTTAATCCAAAGAACAAAACAAAATACAACGGGCTGCCAAATACGCCTTTTACGTTGATCTGAAATGATGATCGTATGTTTCCCATGCTTGTCAGAAAGCCAAAGCCAGCCAAAAGCCACAAGACACCATATGCCATTAAGAAATACATGAAGACTTGATAAGGGTAACTGGCATATGATTTGTAAAGATTCAAATAGTTTGTATAGAAAATTTTAATAACAGACCCGGAGCCAGTAGAATAATGGAGAGGAAGAAAAATAAAAGGACAATCAATATTTTTACAAGAATATTCAGGCTTTCAAGAATAAATCTCCTCTTATCCTTTCCAGAATTCTTGATGGAATAAAACATTAAGAAGATACCAATGGAAAACCAAAAAGATATGACGCTATAAGCAAAGTGACGACGAAATATCACTGCTAATGCAGATATAACACCGATCATAGGGAGTTGAACTCGCCATTGTTTTAATTCCATATCTTGTAAATAAAAGATGATAGCCAGAGTGATCAAAAACACTGCCCCTGTATCAGGAAATCCCCGAAACACAGAAGCCCACAATGCTGGAACCGAAAGTCCTGCCAATATAGTGATCCAGCCTGCATAGGGTGCAAAAGGGAAAATCCTCCGAACAACATATCCACATGCGATCATCGCAGGAACGTGATAAACAAATACTAAGCCAAGGATATAGCCTAATCGTGAGTATCTAAAAACCTCCAAAAACGGGATAAGAGGCACAGCAAAATAATAGTTGTAATCCAAACTAGTGGAAAGATAGATAGTATTGATCGCTTGAAAGGGATTATGAATAAACATCTTGCTGACATGGACTGCCATGTCCATATAGAAAGCGTAATCCCAAAAATAAAAAACTCGCTCTCTGGAAATATACCAAACCGAAAGTGATGCGGCGAATACAATAACCAATAACCAAAGGGAAACTGACTGCGATGAAAGCCTTTTGAGCATGATACTATCCTCTTTTCCAAGGATTATAAAACGACCCGCCATTTCTGACGGGTCGTTTACTTACTCGTAGTGTTACTTCTTTTTAGCTTTCGGTTTGCTATTTGAAGCGCTAGTTGTCTTCACTGCCGGAGCAGCAGCAACCGGAGCGGACCCACCGCCCATTTCAGGAGCGGGCGCTTTGGAGCGCATCACTGCCCAAGCCAGAACGCCGAGCAAAGCGACCGCCACGACCCAAACACCGAGGGAAACTTTTCCGGAGTATTGCACCACGATCGGGGCAACGATCACGGAGACCAGGTTCACAACCTTAATCATCGGGTTCAAAGCAGGTCCAGCCGTATCCTTGAACGGATCACCGACGGTGTCACCAACCACACTGGCTTTGTGACGTTCGGAACCCTTACCAGAATTCTTGGCAAGATCCTTTGGTTCGTCTTCGATCAATTTCTTGGCATTATCCCAAGCGCCGCCAGCGTTATTGAGGAATACCGCTAGCAACTGACCGGAGACAATAATACCGGCGAGGAAACCGCCCAACGCTTCGACCTGAAGCGTCAGACCGACAACGATCGGTGTCACGATGCCAAGTAATGCCAGAGAGACCAATTCCTTCTGCGCCGCAGTCGTGGAGATGGAAACCGCCTGTTCGTAATTCGGTTTGACTTTACCATCAAGCACGCCAAGCTTGAACTGGCGGCGGACTTCCAATACGATCAGGGATGCAGCGCGAGCCACCGCCTGAATAGCAAAGGAGGAGAACAACCACGGCAGTGCACCACCGATCAACATGCCCACGAACACCTGCGGGGTGTCAACGCGGATACCAATAGATTGGATCTGCTTTTCCACCGCAACGCCAAGCGCTGTCTGAGCGCGGGAAACATCCACCATGAAGGAACCGAACAGCGATACAGCCGCGATCACGGCAGAGCCAATGGCAACACCCTTGGTGATGGCTTTGGTCGTGTTACCGACTGCATCCAGGTCAGCCATGATCTGCTGGGCAACTTTGGTTTCCTTATCTGATTGACCAGACCAGGACATTTCGCCGATACCATTCGCATTGTCAGCGATCGGACCGAACGAGTCCATAGCAACATTGTTGCCGGTGAGGGTCAACATACCGATGCCGGTCATCGCCACGCCGTAGAGAATAAACGTTGCGCGTGTAGCACCTTCCACACCGGGGATGGTGCCGAAGATGAAGATCGAAGCAACGATCGTCAATGCAATCACGATCACAGACCAAACAGATGACTCAAAGCCGACAGAGATACCACCCAGGATCAAAGTCGCTGGACCAGTGTCAGCCGCTTTCTTTATGTCATTAACAGGAGATGCATGAGTTCCGGTAAAGTATTCGGTCAGGCGGTCGATCAAAATGGCAAGTAAAACACCCACACCCACTGCCATCGGCATACGCCACCAACCACCCCACTTTGCCATCTCCGCGTTGTTCAAATACAGGAAACCTGCGATGAAGAACAAGGCAGCAGAGATAACGGCAGAGGTCAGAAAGCCGCTAAAGATGGCACTCATGGCGTCGGAGCTCTTACCTGTGGTTCCAGCTTTGACGAAGTATGTACCAATGATGGAGGACAACACACCAATACCGCGCACGATCAACGGGAAGATGATCCATTCAAGCTGACCAGTTGCATGCCAGAGAGCCAGACCCAGGATCAAACCGGAAACGATCGTTACTTCGTAGGATTTCGAAGATATCCGCCGCCATACCAGCGCAGTCACCGACGTTGTCGCCGACGAGGTCCGCGATAACAGCCGGATTACGTGGATCATCCTCAGGGATGCCTGCTTCCACTTTACCGACCAGGTCAGCGCCGACGTCTGCTGCCTTTGTGAAGATACCGCCGCCCACGCGCATGAACAGAGCGAGCAGCGTGCCGCCAAAGCCGAAGCCGAGCAGCGCATCCGGAGCGGCAACACCCAGGATCATGAAAATGATCGTGCCGCCCAGCAGGCCGAGTCCATCGGTCAACATACCAGTGATCGTGCCAGCACGGTAGGCGATACGCAGAGCGTCACCGAAGGATTTGCGGGAAGCCGAAGCCACGCGCACATTACCTTCGATCGCCATACGCATACCGATCTGACCGACCGCCAGTGAAAAGCCGGCGCCCATAATGAACGCCAAACCACGTGCAATGCCGATCCAGATCTTCAACTGAAGGTCAGTGAAGGCTGGAAAGCGCAAATGCGCCTCTTCCGAAGGCGGAACGACAAAAACTGACAAAAAGAGCACGATGGCCAAGACCCCGATTAACGGCAAAATGGAGCGGAATTGCTTTCCTAAATAAGCACTCGCTCCATCCTTGATCGCGCCCCAAACTTCCTGCATTTTTGCAGTTCCCTTGTCTTCTCGCATGATCTGCGAGCGTAGGAAAACCGCGTATCCTAATCCAAGCCATGCAACAATAAACACAGCCCAGATCGCCGCGGTTTCCAGTGGTGTAAGTCCCATTACAAACATAGTGGGTAACTCCTCCTGAAAATAAAATATAGGCTATCGCCTGTAGAACTAAGGGATTGTACAGTTCCAAATTGGATGTGTCAAGAATATTAAGACATCGTTAAAACCTGACAGACCTCCCTTTTTCATGTTGACAGTCTACCTTGAATTTGATAAGATTTATCCACTTCACTCTCGAAGGAGAAACTATGTTACAAGAACTCGAAACAAAGATCCTAACACCGACCGAGACCGCAATCATTACTCTGACTTCTGCGGCATCTGATGCCGTCAAAAACATTCTCACCGAGCGCAAGCTGGAAGGCTATGCACTTCGTGTCTATGTTGCCGGCGGAGGCTGCTGTGGCGTGAACTTTGGAATGGCACTCGATAACAACTTCCGTGACGTCGACACAACTGTTGACGTCAACGGCGTAAAAGTTGTTATTGATGAAGTGTCCATCGATTACCTGCGCGGTGCAACTATTGATTTCGTCAATGACCCAGTGCGCGGTGCAGGCTTTGCGGTCGATAGCCCGAACGCTCAGTCTCATGGGCACGAACACGGAGAAGGTGGCTGCGGTTGCGGCGGTTCCTGCTCTTGCCAAAACTAGGATCGAACTAGGTAACAAAAAAGACCAGTCATTCACTGGTCTTTTTTGTTATCTGCCACGCAAGTAGGAGATCACAGCGCCAAAGAAACCAAAAAGCCCTAAGCTGAGAATGAGCAACCCTGCTGGAATGCCCCTGGTCGTTTGAGGCGGGATAACGTCAGTGAATTGAGGCTCATCAAGAGGCGGAGGAGGCGTGAAGGTTGGTAGACGCGTCGGTGTCTGTTGCCCGATAAAAGCAGCTGCCAAAGTGGGGTCGATGGTTGGCGTTGAATTCGGCGTAGGTGTTGGAGGTATTTCAACAATTGGGACCCCAGCAGCAGCAGATAACTTCACCAGATACAAAGCGTATACCCATGCCGTCGACCCCGGCACACCTGGATAATAGATCTGATACCAATCCTTTTTATCCTCAGCACGACCAATCAAGTACACTTTTTGATTCGCAAGCAAATAACCCATCGGTGCATAGTCGAATGTGCTGGGTCCCGCATAGACTAGAATGCCCTGTGTTAAGCTTGTATCCACAAAAGCAAACGGACCTTCCGGCGTACCCGTCACAGTTGCAATAGAACCTGTCGGCTGCTGGGCATGCACGATCGGCGCTGGCTCGAAACCAAATATTCCGAAAAACATGAAAATGAAGATCAAGGTCGATCCAACCATCATCTTCACCCCATAGAACGGTCTTTTTTTATTCATTGCTTGCGTAAAAAGAATGAAAGCACCAATCCCGCAATGCCCAAAATGCCAAGCACAGACACAAAAATTCCTGATGGCACTTTCGGCGCGCTGGTGGGTCCCGTCTCTGTAAACTGAGGGATCGCCAAGGGCGGCGGCGGTGTAAAAGTTGGCATACGCGTTTGCGTTGGAAGAGTAGGATACGCGGCTAATAACGTCGGATCAAATGTAGGCGTGACTAGCGGTGTTTGGGTTGGAGGCGGTTCCACGACACGAAGTTCACCGCCAGAAATACTCACATAGGAAGCATAGACCCAACCGATCCCATTCGGTCCACCCTCATAGGAAATTTGGACCCATTCCCGACCAGGCGAAATCCCAAGTGCAGGGTAGACTGAGCCAGGTTGAATCTGCCCTAAAATATCGTAGGAAGTATTGGGTCCACTGCGCACATTCATGGGTTCGGTATAGGTGACAGTGATGACCACTCCGGAAGGTGTGGACGGTTCCTGAAACGCCTGAGCCTGATTCGGCGCCAGAAAAATTCCCAATCCCAACCCTATTACCGTTAAAACCCCCAAAATTGCCTTAAACAAAATTCGTTTCATTGCGTAGATAGTCATATAGATATGGAATACGACGACAAATGTCGTCGCTCGTTAAAGGATTATAATCGAAAATATGGACAGGCGAATTTTTCACGGAAGCATCAAACCGAACGACATCGCACAGGCGTTAATGGCTGAATTTAACCGCGGCAACCTGCATGCCCAAGTGGTCGGCAACACGGAGAAAATGGCAGTACAGATCGCTACTCGTATGGGCTCCATGTCTGGCGGGCAAACTGCTCTCACCATCAGTATCCAGAAAGTCGAGGATGGCATAATGGTGGAATTGGGTCAACAAGCTTGGCTGGGAGTTGCAGCCAGCCTGGGACAAACTGCCATTTCAGCCTTTCGAAACCCCTTTAGCTTGCTCAGCAGGCTAGACGATCTCGCCCAAGATATCGAAAACATCCAATTGACAGACAACGTCTGGAAAGCGATCGACCGCACCATCACAACGTTGGGCGCATCCCATGCCCTCTCAGAGAGGCTGGCGCGCATTGCCTGTGAATATTGCGGAACGGCAAATCCCATTGGAGAAGGTAATTGCATTACGTGTGGCGCTCCCCTAGGCGAAGTCCACCCTACAGCATGCCCCAATTGCGGATTTGTTATCACCTATAAAGAAACCCAGTGCCCAAACTGTCAGAAACCCCTATAATTGCATCCTATGCTAAATCTGTAAGTTTGGGTCATCTTGCAGATTCTTCCGTGTCGCCTCTATAATACCTGCAATCTTTGCCTGGGTCTTGAAAGTTGCCTTTATGAAGCTTAATTTGGATCAATTAGAAGCAAAATTGCAGTCGCTGGTGGAAGACCAACTGGTGGGAGTTTTGCCTGGTTTAAGAGTAGAAGATCGCATGATCCACCGCCTGGCTTCGGCTCTCAAACAGAATATCGTTCAACAAAAGGATGAAAGCGCTCTCGCTCCCAACGTGTTCACTTTAGTGATCTCTGCAAACTCGTCATCCATTTGGAAGGAACCTGGCACACTCGAAGTCTTGAAGAATATCATTATGAAGGCTGGCAAAGATGTCGGGTTAAAGTTTACATCGCAACCAACAGTTACCATCACAACCGATAAATCCTTTGCACCGGGTGAGATCAGTGTGGTGGCTTCGCACAAACTGGAACCCGTGGAGGATACTCAGGGAATGCAAAACAACACCGATCGCTCTGAAGTAAGTGAGAATATCCCGGATAACGCCTTTCTGATCATAGAGGGCGTAAAAGTGCATCCTCTAACAGAAACTGTGGTCAACATCGGGCGAAGGTTAGAAAACAACCTGGTGATCGATGATCCGCGCGTATCACGCAACCATGCCCAACTGCGCGCCATCAAAGGTCGCTTCGTATTATTTGACCTAAACTCTACCGGCGGTACCTTCGTGAACGGACAACGCACCAGTCAGACCGTTTTATATCCGGGCGATGTGATTTCCTTGGCAGGCGTAGCATTGATCTTCGGGCAGGATAATCCCCCACCGCGTCCTGATCTTGCCGAGGCATCACCATTGGATGGTGATCCGGGTACAAGCGAACGCCCCACCGCGACCATGAACCAACAAACGATCGACATTAGAACGGATAAACTCGACAAACACATTAAATGATTGCAACCGTCGTACTCACCCTGCGGATTGCGATGGCAATCGCGCTATTTTCCTTCCTGGGGTGGGCGCTTCTAACTCTTTGGCGGGATCTCCAGCAACAAGCGGATAGTCTTGCCACCACAAAAATCCCCACCATTTATCTGGAAGTTGTTCATGGGCTGGATGGCTCCATCCAGAGTCGGCTTGTTGATTCTGCTATTGTGATCGGGCGCGATAAACAATGCGACCTATCTCTGGTAGATGAAGCGGTGTCCGCAAAGCACGCACACATCCTCTTCCACCATGGGCACTGGTGGCTGGAAGATCTTCAATCCACCAATGGAACCTTTCTCAACAGTGAGAAGATCACCATTCCCACGGTGCTGATCACAGGAGACGAATTCAAATGCGGCGATACAGTTTTCCATGTGCGCATTGGGATTAACGACCAGTCTACTCCCTCTCAAAGACTTAAATCAGGAGGTCAAGCATGACCGAACATGTACACCTTGCCGTCATTGGCGGATCCGGGCTGTATGAAATGCCAGGGTTGGAAAATACCCGCGAATACAAGATCGATACTCCTTTCGGCAAACCAAGCGCTCCCATCGTAGTTGGGACGCTCCAAGGACAGCGCATCGCCTTTCTGGCGCGCCACGGGATCGGACATCACATCACTCCCACGGAAGTCCCTTATCGCGCCAACATCTTTGCTTTGAAATCCCTGGGAACAGAGCGCATCGTCAGTATTAGCGCCTGCGGTTCTTTACGAGAAGAATTCGCTCCAGGGCATATTGTCATTCCAGACCAGATCTACGATAACACCCACGGACGCACCCGCTCCTTTTTCGGTGAAGGACTCGTAGCGCACATCAGCGTGGCAGATCCTTTTTGCGGAGATCTCTCCGATCAACTGGAGTCCGCTGTCAGCTTGGCAGGAGGCGTGCTCCATCGCGGCGGATCGTTCATCACGATCGAAGGTCCACGCTTTTCGACGAAGGCAGAGTCCAGAACGTATCGCTCGTGGGGCATGTCCATCATTGGGATGACAGCTTCTCCTGAGGCATTTCTCGCCCGTGAAGCGGAGATCTGCTATGCCACAATGGCACACGTGACCGACTACGACGTCTGGCATGTGAGCGAAAAGCCGGTGACCGTTGAAATGGTGATCCAAACCTTGAACCAGAATACAGTGATAGCCCAAAAGGCAGTGAGTTTCCTGGCAAAGAATTTAAAGCCTCAGCGCAATTGTGAATGTGGGCATGCGCTTGCCACGGCTCTTATTACCCGTAAAGATGTCATTCCGCCAGAGACCTACCAGAAGCTGGATCTGCTGCTCCACAAATACATCTAATGAATCGGGTTATCCAAGGTAACCTGCTTAAGATCGCAGCGGGTTTCTTATTCCTTCAATCTGTTATTACAACCCTGGCGCCCGCGGTTTGGGCGCGTAGTTTCAATACACACTTACACTGGTCACATTGGCTCGCCTATGTACTCTGGTGTTTACTGGTCTACCGCACACATCAATCCATCGTTAAACGGCTGCCTGATGCTGACCCCTATCTCTTCCCGGCAGCCGCATTATTAACGGGATGGGGGCTTCTGACGATTTGGCGTCTTGATCCAGATAATGGTGTGCGTCAGGCATTATGGCTGGCAGTTGCCACGGGAATTTTTGTAGTCGGGTTACGCTTGCCTACTACTTTGAGCTTTGTACGAAAGTACAAATATGTGCTTCTGACCAGCGGCATTCTCCTCACTGGACTCACCTTGATCTTTGGCACGAATCCCCTTGGGTATGGTCCGAGATTATGGCTGGGGTGCTGCGGTTTTTATTTTCAACCCTCTGAGCCCCTGAAGCTTTTGTTGATCGCCTATCTTTCTGCTTATTTGGCAGACTGGCTCCCCATTCGTTTACGGGCATTTCCCCTTATTCTGCCAACCCTCATCCTGATCGGGCTGGCTACGATGCTGCTCGTTTTCCAGCGTGACCTGGGCACTGCATCGATATTTATTGCGATATACACAATATTGCTCTATCTTGCCACCGAACGTGGACGAGTGCTTGTAGTTAGTTCACTACTGCTTCTTATCGTTGCGTTTGCAGGGTATTATTTTGTAGATATTGTTCGACTTCGTTTCAATGCGTGGCTAATTCCATGGAATGATCCAGGAGGCGGTGCCTATCAGATCATCCAGTCGTTGATGGCTGTGGCAAACGGCGGCTTAGTAGGACGCGGCGCCGGATTGGGGAATCCTGAATTTGTGCCGGTCGCCATTTCTGATTTTATCTATGCCGCCATCGCGGAAGAGACGGGTCTGATCGGGACCATAGGGTTGCTCGCCCTTATGGGAATGATCATCACCCGAGGGTTACGTGTCTCCCTCTGCGCCGCGGATGGGTTCCGTCGTTTCCTGTCGGCAGGCATCTCAGCCTATTTCGGCATCCAAGCCATTCTCATCATCGGCGGAAATTTACGCCTGCTCCCGCTGACCGGTGTAACACTGCCGTTCATTTCCTATGGCGGCTCATCGCTCGTCACATCTTTTATTGCCTTGCTGTTTCTTTTGCAAATAAGCAATCATTTGGACGAAGAACCCGCTCCGCTCCCCAAGCCTCTCCCCTATCTTGCCTTGAATGGTTTATTACTAGTCGGGCTTTTCGCCATCGCATTAACCAATGGGTGGTGGTCTCTAGTGCGCGGACCTGATCTCTTAACTCGCACCGATAATTCCCGCCGTTTTGTCGAAGATCGTTACGTGCCGCGCGGAAGCATTCTGGATCGCGCCAACAATCCTATAAACATAAATATCGGTAGTATTGGAGATTTCTCACGTTCCTATCAATATCCCGCCCTGGCACCGGTCATTGGATATAACGACCGCAAATATGGGCAAGCCGGGATCGAAGCCGTTTTCGATGAGTATCTGCGCGGTAGCAGGGGAAACCCAGCCTCTGCCATCTGGTGGGACCAGTTACTCTACGGCATGTCACCGCATGGACTGGATATACGCCTGAGCATCGACCTGGCGTTACAACAGCGCGCTGATACTGGGCTTGCGAATAAAGCAGGTGCAGTTGTATTGCTCAACGCCCAAAGCGGAGAAATCCTGGCGATGGCATCACATCCCACCTTTGACCCGAATCAATTGGCAGAGATCGGCGCAACCATCAATGATGATCCTGGTAAACCATTGATCAACCGCGCCACGCAGGGAGTTTATCCAGTTGGTGCGTTGACTGATCTGTTCGCAAAAACGCTTTTTGAAGGGGAATATCTCAACCCAGAAGAAATGCAACAGGTCTACGAAACCTTTGGACTCGATAAGGCGCCTGCCGTTCAACTCCCTATCGTGGAACCGTTGTCGAACCCAGACCTGGAAAATTTCCACGTTTCACCACTGCAAGTGGCTTTAGCTGCCGCCGCGTTGAGCAACCATGGAATAATCCCTACCCCGCAGATCGCAACGGCGGTCAACACGCCCAACGATGGCTGGGTGGTGCTTTCAGCACAGGGAAAACCTGTCGAAGCGGTACAGTCATCGGCGGCGGATGAAGCGGCAAATTCCCTTGTCCGAAATGAACAAAGCTACTGGTCCTACGAAGCACGTGCAAAAGAAAAGGAAGCCACTGTCACATGGTTTATTGCGGGCACGCCGCCTGATTGGCAGGGAACGCCGCTGGTAGTCGTCGTACTACTTGAGGAAGATAATCCATTCCGGGCGCGTTACATCGCTGACGATGTGCTTCTCGGAGCGATAAATCCATAGCAGACAAAGTAAATAAAAAGAGCCAGGTTATCGCCTGGCTCTTTTTCATACTTGAACTACATTCCGTTGTCAGAATCTTTTGCGCCGTACCCTGGACCACTTTTGAAGAACTCATAGTTCGGCTGGATATCAGGCGTGAGATCAACCACTTCGCCGGCCGCGAGCTGACGGGCGGTTTCCAAATGAATGGGATGACCATGATGGTTGGTGCCATCGAACGTGCCAGTTAAACCGACCTTGCTGATATACTCGCCTCCTTTGGCAGTATACGCCGCAGGGACTTCATCCTCGGGGAAGATGGCAGCATAGGGGCACTCAGGAACACAGGCGCCGCAATCGATGCAGGTATCGGGATCGATATAGATCCAGGGCCATTCATTGACAGGCTGACCGGGAACCATACATTCGACCGGGCAAACATCGATACAGCCACGATCGCGAACACATAAACTGGTGATAATGTGAGTCATGAGGGATACTCCTTTGGAATGTGTTTCTCTTTTTGGTAATTATATCGTTGTTCTACTTCATTGCAAGAGAACTATTTGAATTTCTCGGCTACAACATCCCAATTGACCACATTCCACCAGGCGGCAACATAATCGGGGCGGCGATTCTGGTAGTTCAGGTAGTAGGCATGTTCCCAGACATCGATGCCGAGAATCGGAGTTACACCATCAGAAAGCGGGGAATCCTGGTTGGCAGAGGAAACCACGCCCAAACCACTCCCCTTTTTCACCAGCCACGCCCAACCTGAACCAAAGCGACCGATCGCAGACTTGGTGAACTCATCCTTGAAGGCATCGAACGAACCGAAGGATGCATCGATTGCTTTGGCGAGTTCGCCGCTCGGCTTGCCAGCTGACTTGGGTCCCATGATCTCCCAGAACAAGTTGTGGTTGTAAGTACCACCGCCATGATTGCGGACAACCATACGAACCGCCTCGGGTACTGCATTCAAATTGCTTAATAATTCCTCGAGCGATTTTCCCGCCAGTTCCGAAGTCTTTTCAATTGCGCCATTCAAGTTTGTGATATAGGTCTGATGATGTTTAGTGTGATGGATCTCCATCGTGCGCGCGTCGATATACGGTTCCAACGCGTCATAGGCATACGCCAATTTGGGTAATTCAAAAGCCATGTCTCTCTCCTTGAGTATGTTTCTGCATTTGCAGATTTTTGAAATATTCGATAAAAATTGTAGTCTTATGAATAACTCATGTCAAGAAAAATATCCTGATTCAATTCGTAAGGGTTTTACTAAAGTATCCTTTCCGCCGCAAATATTGGCATTTTCTTCCATAATTCGCCCAAATTCAGGGGCTTCCTTTTTACTGTAGAGATTTCAAACAGATTTCTTACAATACCGAACTTGAAATACATCTTCCATCGTGCTATTGTAAAAGTGGAACAGATCAATTCCAGAAAGGAGCAAGCCATGACAGACTGGGATATGATCGTCGAGTACATCCACAACGCCATGGAAGCAGTGGACGATGCACATGAAGCCTCTCACGATCTGCGCAATAACGCCACCCCTGATACCTTCGATGAGTTCCGCGTGAAAATGGCAGAACTCACCGAGCACCTGACCCGCCTGCAAACCGTGCTCAACAACGAAGAAGCCTTCGCCATGGATGAGCTGGTGGATTGGATCAGCAAGGCATACACTGGCAAGCTGTCGGACTATCGCCGCACACCACGCATGGTATTGAAGTAATACGTCTTTGCGAGGAAGGTCGAAGACCTGACGAAACACCTATTTAATAGATGCAGCTTGTTGATAAAAGTTGCTATTTGCAAAGAGATTGCTTCGCTTCGCAGGACAAAGAACACCCCCTTCGGATCGCAACGACACAGCACCGGACTTCCAGTAAAATAGGCGGATGACCGAACCACGCTCTCGCCTCCTTCTACCATTGGGTCTGGTCGCCGCCATATTGGCAGTATCCACCGCCTCGATCTTTATCCGTTTCGCTCAAACGGAAGCACCTTCCCTCGTCATCGCCGCACTGAGATTAACCTTCGCCACCCTAATGCTTTCTCCGGTGGCACTCACCCGTCATCGCGACGAACTCAAGAAGCTCACGCGTAAAGAAATTACTTTGGGGATCATTTCAGGGCTGTTCCTCACCGCCCATTTCGCCACATGGATCACATCTCTCGAATACACCACCGTTGCCAGTTCAGCCGTGTTCGTGGCGACTGGTCCGCTTTGGGTGGCGCTGCTCTCGCCAATGCTGCTCAACGAACATCTCACGCGGACCGCGGTCATCGGGTTGACGTTGGCATTGGTCGGCGGAACCATCGTCGGGTTGTCGGATGCGTGTGCCATCTATAACGGAATCCAGTGTCAGGATCTGGGTCAGGTGTTGCAAGGGCGCGCCATGTGGGGAAATTTCCTTGCCTTGGCGGGCGCATGGGCTGTGACGGGCTATCTCATCATCGGACGAAAACTGCGCGCAAAGATGTCGCTCATCCCATATATCTTTCTGGTGTATGGAATATCTGCTATGGGGCTCATCGTTATCATGCTCGCAGCCGGACAATCTCCTCTCGGTCTTCCACCTCAAACGTATCTATGGATATTTCTGCTGGCGTTGATCCCGCAGATCATTGGGCATTCCACTTTCAATTGGGCGCTGGCTTATTTACCGGCTGCCTTTGTGGCAGTCACCACCCTAGGTGAACCAGTTGGCTCCGCCATCCTTGCCTTTTTCCTTCTGAAAGAAACACCATCAATTCTGATGATTGGCGGCGGTGTATTAATTCTTTTCGGAATTTATCTTGCATCGAGGAATAACAAATGACCAAGCTTCCCTCTCACATTTATTTGGATGAACGCAATATCCCTTACGAGGCGCGTAGTTTTTCACCAGAGACGGAAAAAGGCGCCGCGAATGTAGCGCGCGCCTTAGGCTTTTCAGAGCGACAAGCCGTAAAAACCTTGATCTTTCAGGTGGATACCGGCGAACGTGTGCTGGTGATGCTGGGCGGCGACCAGAATGCCATCTCGGGACATCTCAAGAAAGCCATCGGTTCGCGCAATATCCAAATGGCGGCGCCCGAAGTGGTGAAGGAAACAACGGGCTATGTCATTGGCTCGATCCCTGCTTTTCATTGGCAGCCGGAAGGGTTCCGCTCTTTTCTTGAAGCCAGCCTTCTAAACGAGCCCATTCTCGGCACAGGTGGAGGTCAATGGGGTGAAGAGATCATGATCACACCGCAAAACCTCATACAGGCTAGCAATGCCATCGTAGTCAATCTGACGGATCGAGAAAAGCCAGTCATCTTAGAATAAGGAATGCATTTATGATGCCCAGAAGGTTTAAATTTTCGCCCTGGTTTGTGATTGGGAATTATTCCATCATTCCTCTTTGTTTCTTGCTCAGCGCTTTCTTCCTGTTCTTTGGAGTACCCGCCTGGCTTCGAGAAACACCCGTCAATTATGGTGCTGTAGTCATGCTGGCGATCTCAGGCATTGGATTTGCCATCGGCGGAGGCTACTACATACGGATCATTCCGCGACTCCGTGAAGAAATTCTAGTGACTGACACGGGCATCGTTCAAGAACATGCCGATGGCGCAACCACTCAACTACGCTGGGACGAGGATTTCACGGTACGAAATCGCGCCTTTCTCGGTCGTATAGAATTAACTAGCTTGGATCAAAAACGAACGATCATGCTGGAACAACAGTTGGATAATTACCAGGAACTTCTACATATAATCAACGCAAAATCATTCGAAAAGCAGAACATCCGCTTTTACCAATGATCTCTCTGAGAAACAATTGAATAAGTCAGAACAATAACCCACACGTGCTTATTCAGACCTCATTAGGCGATATTTTGCTGGAACTATATCCGCAGCAGGCGCCAGTCACTGTGGGGAACTTTCTACGCTATATCGAGGAGGAGCGCTTCCACGAAGCAACCTTCCACCGCGTCGTTCGTATGGATAATCAACCGCACAATGAGTTCAGGATCGAAGTAGTCCAGGGCGGCTTGAAAGAGGATGGGCATCCGCTCAACCTGCCGCCAATTCCGCACGAGACCACGCAGCAGACGGGCATTCGGTACACAAACGGAACCCTCTCGATGGCGCGGAATGAACCGGGCACTGCTCAGTCCGATTTCTTCATCTGCATCGGTGACCAGCCCGAGCTTGATTTCGGCGGCAGGCGCAATCCCGATGGACAAGGCTTTGCCGCTTTCGGGAAAGTCATCGAAGGCATGGATGTTGTGCGGGAGATCCAAAATAGTCCTGCACAAGGTCAAACACTTGAACCGACCATACACATCCTTCAAATAAGAGTTGTCAATTAAGTTTTCTTGTTTTGCATGTCATTCTGAGCGAAGCGAAGAATCCCGGATGTTGGGGTAGAGACCCTCACCTGCACTCCCCGGCACTTACACCCGGGGCAAGTGTGCGCCAGGTGCAAGTGTCGCTGCCGCTCAGGGTGACAACCCAATGTAACAAGAGAGGAATCACATCATGGACGAAATCGAAGAAAGACCATCAGCGATCATCGAATGCCCGCATTGCCATGTCAAAGTGCTGCCAACGGCGAACAATATCTGCCCAGCCTGTCGGCGCGATATTGCCGATCCACAGGATGCGGATACCGAGCACGTTTCCCTGACCCTGAACGAGTCGGAAGACCTTCCGTCGTTTTGTTATCTGTGCAACCAGTACACGGAACGCACGGTGAGAGTTTCAGGCGATGAAGGCACTAGACCTACATCGCTCTTTTCCAGAAACGATGTAGATACATCCAACGTGATCATATATTTGCCGCAATGTGAAAGCTGCGGCGAGCAAAATGACCCGGAATCCCTGCATGTCGATTACGAATATCAGAAGATGACCTTCGTGGTGCATAAGGGATTCCGCGAGCGTGTCTTTGAGTTGCGCAAATCACAGCCGGAGGCGTAAGAAATCTGTAACAAATGGCGGGTAACGGCGGCGGCTCCTTCATCGTCAAGGGAATAAGACGACAGAAAGGAGACCGTCATGAAAGAATTTACAAAACCGTCCGATGCCGAGATCCGCAAGCAGTTGACTTCGCTGCAATATGAAGTCACCCAGCACGAAGGCACCGAACCGCCCTTCTCCAACGCCTTTTGGAACAACAAACGCCCCGGCATTTATGTGGATATCGTTTCCGGAGAACCACTCTTTAGCTCGCTTGATAAATATGACTCCGGCACTGGCTGGCCCAGTTTTACCCAGCCACTTAAATCCGAAAACATTATTACTCATACAGATTACCAACTCTTCATGCCGCGCATCGAAGTGCGCTCGAAGCACGCCAATTCACACCTGGGGCACGTCTTCGACGATGGTCCCGCCCCCACCGGGCTGCGCTATTGCATGAACTCGGCGTCGTTGAAATTTATCCCTGAGGAGAAATTGGAAGAGGAAGGCTACGGAGAGTATTTATCGTTGTTCAAGAAATAGTGCGGATAAAGACCCGCTTCCTTCTCAGCCGGAAGTTGATCCCGTAAACAGAGCAGCCTGTCACATGGACAGGCTGCTCTGTTATCTAGAAAACTGCTGACGCAACAAGACTAGTTTTGTAGTTTTGATTGCAAACCCACAATAACATCATTAATAATGTCTTCCGCAATAGATACATCAACCTCACCGTGCACATAAACTGTGTACAAATATTCTTCATCCAAACGAATCTGAATAGAACATGCGATATATCCATTTTTCTGATCGTTATTTACATTTCTTATTAAGCAATTTCCCTTCTGCTCTTTTCCTATTTCCAAAATTTTAGGCGTAACAGTGATGTCCGGAGTAAAATCAAATTCTATCTTTTCAATTTCATCAAGTCGAATTGGGTTACCATACTGACTGACATATGTAGTTAGGAAAACCCTCAACTTAGACTGTCCATATTTACCAGATAAATGCCTAGTAGCACGCCTGATAGGCTCATTAGAACCCGCCAATGTTTGATCAAAAAACGTTGTTTGAGCAGCCTCTTCAAAGGACCAAGAAATGTTATTGTTCTTAACCTCATTTATACTAGCCGTATAAAACAAAACATCAGCATGGTCTGACATTTTGCTCTTACCAATCATCGTACATTGGGTAAGCAACAGAGTCAAAACCGTGCCTAAAAATATGTTGCTTAGAAGCGATTTTCTCATTCTATATCCATCCTCAAGAAAAGTGACCGCATGCTAAAACGATGTCCCGAAGTCTCTTCTCAAGCTTCGGGACATTGCTTTTCATTTATCTCAAATACAATTCGTTCAATTCCTTGAACTTCTTCGCCAATTCTTCACTCATATCGGCTGCGCTCAGGCGCCACTCCCAGTTACCGCCGAGACGGGATGGGTAGTTCATGCGCGCTTCGGTTCCCAACCGTAGGGCATCCTGCATCGGTGTGACGGCGTAGACCGCCACCGATGACCACACCGAGCGGATCATCGCCCATACGAAATGGATGGCATCGGTATTCAAGTATTTCAATGCAAAAGCGCGTTCGGCATCCGAAGCGGCATCCAGCCAACCGCGAGCAGTGTCGTTATCGTGCGTGCCGGTATATGCCACACAGTGGGTCACATAGTTATGCGGCAGGAAGGGGTTATCCGCTTTATCGAATCCGAACTGCAGGATCTTCATGCCTGGCAGATGGAAGCCATCGCGCAACTGCTCCACATCTTCGGTGATGACACCCAGGTCTTCGGCAATGATGGGAAGTTCGATTTCGGCGGTGCGTCCATCGCTCAGTTTCTGATCGAGCACCTTGAGGAAGTCGCTGCCGGGACCCGGCACCCAGCGTCCTGTTTCGGCGGTTTTGGAACCGAAGGGGATCTCATAGTAGCCAGCAAAACCGCGGAAGTGATCGAGGCGAATAACATCCACCGTTTTCAACACAGCGCGGAAACGTTCCACCCACCAGGCATAGCCGGTCTCTTTGTGAACATCCCATCGGTAAAGCGGATTGCCCCATAATTGACCTGTAGCGGAAAAATAATCAGGCGGAACTCCTGCCACAACAGTTGGCAGGCATTCTTCATCCAGGTAGAACAATTCGGGGTTTGACCAGGCATCCGCACTATCGTAGGCAATGAAGATGGGGATATCACCGATGATCTTGATATCTTTTCCATTGGCGTATTCGCGCAAAGCGTGCCACTGGCGATAGAACAGGAACTGATAGAAAGAATGCTTGCGGACATCATCAGCATATTTCTTGCGCGCTTCGTCCATGGCGGACTGTTGACGCGTGCGGATGGGTTTATCCCATCCGCTCCAGGCACCGCCTCCGTTGCCTTCTTTGATGGACATAAAGAGAGCAAAGTCATCGAGCCAGGAGGCGTTCGAGGCGCAGAAGAAATCGAACTCTTTGCGTAGCTCATAAAAAGAATGCCCTTCGACTTCGCCTACGGCTCCGCTCAGGGCGAAGCGAGAGAAAGCCTTTTGCAGAAGTTCAAGCTTCCACGGGATGATCCAGCCGTAGTCGACGCGAGAGGCGGGAAAGTTCGGTTTATCGGCAAAATCTTCCTTGGTCAGTAATCCATCTTTGATGAGGAAGTCAAAGCTGATGAGGTAGGGATTCCCGGCAAAGGCGGAGAAACACTGGTAGGGCGAGTCGCCGTATCCTGTTGGTCCGAGCGGCAGGATCTGCCAAAGGTTGCAGCCTGTCAATTCGAGCCAGTCGACAAAGTGATAGGCTTGCGGACCGAGATCGCCGATCCCATACGGACCGGGCAGGCTGGTGGGATGCAACAGGATTCCTCCTGAACGCTCAAATTTCATTCGCTAGTCTCCGTGTTTGAATAAGTTGTCCTGCATGCACAACACTCTCATCGTAATCCGATTGGATCACATCCGTGCTAACCTGGGCTTCGGGTTCGATCACGTAGCCCGAGGGCACAACACTGTGCTTTCCGACCATGGCGATGCGGATATTTTGATCGGCAATGCCCCACCCCACACGCGCGTTGGATTCGACATGAACGTGCTTATCGAGGATCGCCCGCTCCACAACGGCTCCGCCTTCAACAACACAGTCTGTAGAAAGAATCGATTCACGCACCACTGCACCCGGCTTGATGATGACACCCGGTGATAGCACACTGCTCTCCACGATGGCGTTCTCGCCAACGTAGACACCGTCACACAACATGCTGGCGTGGACGCGAGCCCCTGCAGGCAAACGCGCAGGCGGTCGTTCTTCGGTACGAGTGTGGATGACCCAGCTACGGTTGTAGAGTTTGAGCGGTGGATTCGGCGAGAGCATATCCATGTGTGCCTGCCAGTAGGAGTTGGCGGTTCCAACGTCCATCCAATAACCGGTGTAGGGATAGGCAAACACACGCGCATCAGACTTAACCAGGCGTGGAATAATGTCTTTGCCAAAGTCATGGGAGGATTTCTTACGTTGGCGATCTTCCCAGAGGATCTTATCGAGCAGGTCACGGTTGAACAGATAGACACCCATGTTGGCCAACGTGGATGGCGGGTTGGCTGGTTTTTCCACGAAGGAGGTAACGCGATAGTTATCATCCGTTGCCAAAACGCCGAAGCGAGAAGCTTCTTCCATTGTGACGTTGATCACACCCATGGTCAGATCAGCATGATGATCGAGATGGAACGAGATCATCGGCTCGTAGTCCATGGTATAGATGTGATCGCCGGAGAGGATCAGAATCGAGCTCTGGAAAATCTTTTTTGATGAAGGTGAAGGTCTGCTGGACCGCATCCGCAGTGCCGACGAACCAATCCGAGTCGTTGCGGGCTTTGTAAGGGCTGAGGATCTTGACGCCGCCGGTAAAGTCACGGTTCAGGTCCCAGGGCGCGCCGGAGCCGACATGCTCGATCAATGACTGCGGGCGATACTGCGCCAGGATCATGACATCAAAGATGCCCGAGTTGACGCAGTTCGACAATGGAAAATCAATGATGCGGTATTTACCGGCAAAAGGCACAGCCGGTTTTGCCCGCTTGGCTGTGAGAACCCCCAAGCGTGACCCTTCACCACCTGCCAGAATGACTGCTCGTGTTTTCATGGTTTCGCCTCAATGGTATTAGATTCTTTCATGAGCACACTATTGCTTAGCCACAGAGATCACAGAGAGCATGGAGAGGAATCTCTTATGGCATTGAACCACTTTTTCTACGATTCGCTTACTTTTCTTCCATTCGTCGTTGGCAATGAATCGATAAGTCTTTGATAAAGAGCAAGATATTTTCGTGCGGATGTTTCCCAAGAGAAATCTTGAGCCATGCCAGCTTTTTGCAGGGCAGCCCAACGCGAATGATAGGGGTACAACTCCAGCGCCCGCCGGACGGTGTCATTGAACGATTTGACCTTTTGATCCACGAACACAAAGCCGGTTTCACTGTCAGTGACGGTATCGTGCAGTCCGCCCACAGCGCGGACAAGCGGCACGCTGCCGTAACGCATGGCGATCATCTGGGAAAGTCCACAAGGCTCATAGCGGGAAGGCATGAGGAAAATATCGGTGCCAGCGTAGATCTGGCGTGCCAGTTTGGCATCGTAGCGGGTTTCGACACGCACACGGTCGGGCATGGCTTCTTGCAGGTTCTTGGCTTGTTCCTCGATCTTGGGATTGCCTGCGCCCAGCACGACCAATTGCCAATCCTGTTTGCCGAGCATTGCTAGCCCTTTAAGGGCGATATCAATACCTTTGGCTTCGTCCATACGGGTGACCATACCGAGCAGGGGCACATCAGGCAGCGTGGGCAATCCGAGCTTGGATTGCAGGTCTGCCTTGTTCATTTTGCGGGTGACGAGGTCGTCAGCGGAGAAATTCGTCGCAATAACAGAATCCGTTTTCGGGTCAAAGGAAGCGGTGTCCAGCCCGTTGAGGATACCGCTCAGCGCCTCCGTTCGGTTGCGGAAGAAGTCCATTAAGCCGCATCCGAATTCCTCGTGCAGAATTTCCTGAGCATAGGTGGGCGAAACTGCCACCATCGCATCTGATGCCCACAACCCGAGCGGCATGGGCATCACACGCGCCCAATCAGGCAGGTCCGTGTTTGCCATCGGCAGACCGTAGCTTTCCAAAATTTCCTTTACATCGGGTCCGAGGAACGGCAGGTTATGGATCGTAACAACCGAAGCCACGCGATTTTTCCTGTCTTCCCAGCGTTTGACCAAATTACCGTAGGAAGCAATGGCGGTATGCCAATCATTGGCGTGAATAACATTGGGAACCCAATTGATCTGGCGTGGCAATTCGAGCGCCGCCAGCGAAAAGAAAACGTATTTTTCAGCATCCAGCTTATTATTGGATGAATAAACCGAGCCGCTCGCACGGATGGGGTCGCCGTTGATGAAATAGACCGGCATTCCGTCCAGGGCGCCTTCGTACGCTTCCACCAGGACCTCGGTGCTGCCGCGCGGCATTGAAAAGATTCCAGCCGGTCGGAGCGTTTCCGTCCGGATAGCAGTGTGCATCGGTAAAACAAGCCGTATATCAATTTTAAGGTCTTCGGTGGAGAGTGCGCGCAAGGCACGCGGCAAGGTCCCTGCCACATCACCCAATCCGCCGACTTTTACAAAAGGTTCCGCCTCTGCGGCGAGAAAGAGCACATTGATGGTTTGGGACATGTACCTATTTTACAACGAAATCAAGAGACCCATTCGGTGAATTTTGGAAATGCGCTTAGCTGCAGAGAACTCTGAGTTTTGCCACTAAGACACAGAGGCAAAGAGATTTTCTCTCAAATATTCCAAGAACTCTGTGGCTTTTTTATTTTAACGTCACTAAATCCACCCAAGATGGTTATATTATTCAGTAAACCAAGTCACAACCAAATGGAGGAACTATGAGTATGCTTAGGCAGAGACCACGTTCGATGCTGGTGTTTCTATTCATCCTGTTGGCGCTCGTACTGGCAGTTGTCATTGTGCCGCGCACTGAGCCATACCGTGAGTGGTTTTTTGAAGGCAAGGCAAAGATCCGCGAGGGAAAAATAAACCAGGCGGTGACCAACATGTCAGCCGTGCAGCCTGCATCCGTTCTCTTGGCAGGACCAGCAGGCTTCACCCCGCAAACCCGTCTCGGCTTCAATGTAGATAACGAATGGGAACCGTCCATTGCTGCGGACCGCTTCGGTCACGTGTACATGTTGTATGCGCAATATACCGGCGTTCCGGGATGCCCGAGCTGCTCCAACCCATCACAGGTGATCCAGATCAGCAACGACCATGGCACAACCTGGGGCTCTCCCACTGTGATGTATCAAGCCGGAGCAACAGCAGGCGGACAATGGGATTCGCAGATCGCGGTTGACCCGGTGGATGGACAGACCGTGTATGCCTCGTTCATGCAAAATAATAAAAGCGATATCATCGTCGCCAAATCCACAGACTTTGGCACCACGTGGAATTTTGTCACCGCTGACTCGACCAACTCCGGCACCGATAAACCCATCCTTGCCGTGCGCGGACAGGATGTCTATGTGGTCTACAACCATTCACAGACCATTTGGTCCGCTAGTTCGCATGATGGCGGGCAAACCTTCACCGAAGTCAAGGTGAACCAGAACGGCAAACTGGGTTGGTCACTGGCTGGCGGCGGAACGGTCACGTCGAATGGAAATGTCTATTTTGCGTGGGCTGGCTATGAAGGCAGCGGCGGCGCAAAGAACAACGTTAATCTCTACGTAAGTTCGTCCACCGATGGCGGAACCACCTGGACAACTACACTGCTGGATGTTTCCAAATCCCCTCCCGATTGCTCTGCCTATTCCTGCGGCTGGGCATTTCTTGGCGCACAAATGGTGATGGCATCTGATTCGTCTGGAAATCTCTATACATTGTGGAATGCTGGTTCCGCAGCCAAAGGACCCGAACGGATCTACTTCTCTAAATCGACGGACGGCGGTACCACCTGGTCCGCAAGAGTGGATGTCTCCACTGCCCCTGCAGGAACGCATCACGCCTTCCCGGCTATCGCAGCCACCGGCAACGGCGAAGTCCGCATCTCATGGATGGATGCCCGCGCCGCCAACGGAGGCATGGACCACTGGAATGTTTACTACCGCGCATCCACCAATGGCGGCTCCACCTGGAGCAATGAAGTAGATCTCTCTACGCCGGTTAGCGGTTCCACCTACATCTTCCCAGCTGGCTTCCGCTTCCCGTTCGGCGATTACTACGAGATGGATGTCGATGAGCAAGGCACGGCTCATCTCATCTTTGGTGAAGGCTACAACTACGATTCACCCGGCTCGATCTGGTATGTGAAAGGAAAATAATGACCCACGACTTCCGAAGTCTTAAAGACTTCGGAAGTCTTTTCTAACGGATCTGAACATCCACCTCAGTCGCCCCAAGGAAGCGAGCCAGGTCTTCTGCCTCTTCGAGAATCCCCGTCCTAACATGACGCGAAACGGGAACGAACTTCTGCACCGTCACGTGCAGGCGACCTTTTTCAAGTACATGCCCCCAAAGAGCCACAACACGACCATTTACGAGCACAACCGGCGAGATCCATCCCTGTGGGCGGTAAATTTTTCCATGATGCTCTCGCGCTACAAGATGCGTCCTTTCCCTGTGACCGAGAAGGAATGTATCAAAGTAAGGCAGCAAGCGGATAGAAGGACTTTGGACCTCGGCCTTTGTCAACTTTTTGACATCTTGCCGAAGAACGGTTCCCTTCCACCCATCAACGTCCACCGTTATGAAATCCGATTCCTCACGCTGCCAGATTCCCTGCACATCCCGTAGGGATAATCCGCTCCACATAGAAAAGTCTGCGGCGGTCGCCGGACCGAACGCGTGCAAATACTTACGCAGCAGGAGTCCTTCCGCCTGTTCCTGCGACATATCCTGAAAATCGGGAATCCACGCGTCTGCACGCACAAAGGTCGGCTCATTACCCTGGTACGGACCGTAGCAAATGATCCCGCGCGAAGCCGCGAGATGGAGAAAGTACACAACAGGATATGTCAACTCGCCAACTGGGACAGAAGCCAGTTCACGATTGCTGCCCCAGCCACCTCCCTTCACAAAGCGCGTTTCCACACCCAGCACCTTGCAGGCACGTTCCGCGATCTCTGGGCGGGTCAGCGGTTGATCGAGCACACTCAACGCTGCATGGATCGCCGCATCCAGGTCACGCTCTGAAGCGCCTTTTCTGCGCGCCCAGTTATATTCCTTTTGTGCACGGCGAGCTGATCCGCGCACGAAGACAGCTAATGTTTCAGATGGGTAAAGAAACAACGTACGCCGCATCCCCGAAGCTTTAACCATCATTCGCGTACGAAAAGCATCTTCGATGTGGTTGAGCTCTAGTCCATGGATTCTGGTTTGCAGGGAGAGATACGCCGCAGAGACCAACTGTGCCTGTGCCCCGGTCATATCATCTGCAACCGCTAGGAGCGACTTTTTCGAAGCCTGTTTCAAAAGGTGATGCTGTGTCAGGCGAAAAGCAGCTACCTGATCCCAATTAACTGATATTTCGGAGGAAACTTGTTTGGGCATTTTGCCTCGTCTACATATAAATCTGGAGAGTTCTGCAATCTTTCAAAGATTATACCGAAAGGGGAAATCGTTTCACTTGTCTTTATTAGTAGTAGCGTCCAAGAAAAAGACGAATGATCGTTACCATGCATCTGGTATAGTTCTACAAAAAAAACATTTCGTTTCGGAAGTGGAAGGAAAGGAGTTGGCATGGCATCGGTTCTAGCCCTGGGTCTCGTTGGAATAGTGGTTTTCGCCATCATTATGGCGCTCATCATCCTATTCGTGCTGTACATGTTCAAGGATTTGCGTCCTCCTAGAAAGTAAGGCATCAAGCCAACATTTCTTTGATGTCATTTTTGTAAAAGCAGAAGAAGCCCTTAACATAACAAAAGAGACTCCCGAATTGGAGTCTCTTTTTGGGGCGGATGATGGGGCTCGAACCCACAACCACCTGAGCCACAGTCAGGTGCTCTGCCATTGAGCTACATCCGCCATATTGCGGGCAAGATTTTACCACAATTTACACAGTGCCGCATATTTTCTGAACCATAAAAATTGTGTTTTATTCCAACTATCCAAAAGCTTTTTTCATTCCTTAGATGAGCGGTAGCGCAAGTTCAACACCGCTTCTACCTCATCGAAAAGGATTTGCCCCGTTTCCACAAAACCTAAGCTGGCGTACAGTTTCCGTGCCACATCATTATCCGGTTCGTAGCTGATGCCCACTGCCTTGAACTCGATCATCAGCACGGAATATCTCCAGAATTTTCTCCATGCCCCGGCGTCCATATCCTTTTCCCTGATATTTCTCATCCACCATAAGGCGGTAAATAAATACCTGCTGAGTTGGATGCAAAAAATTATAGCCATACATCAAAAAGCCGACCGGCATCTCTTCATCATAGATACCAAAAGGATACAAATCCCAATGTCCTTCAAATTCTTCGCCGAACCGTGCCTCGGCGATGGAATACACATTCGAAGCCACAAAGTGGTTTTGATCTCCTCGAACTTTCAACTTAACGAGTGCTTTCCAATTATCAGCGGTGACCGGTTGAAGTGTGATACCCATAAGATATCCTTTTCATAAATTGTATCATCGCGTTTAACAAATATTGCACGTGCCTGTAACGCGAGATTTATCTCGCTTTTCAGGCAGCTCTTGAGCAAGAGCGACATGAATGTCGCATTACAGTCGTTTAAATCAAAAATCCCCCACCCAAACCAATTAGTAAAGCTCTTCTGCCTTGAGCCAGCCAACCGTTCGCTCGACGGCTTCGGTAACAAGCGATGAAGTAAACGGCGAAAGTTCTGTTTCGAAGCCAAATTCATATCCGCGCACAGAGACGAGGATCGCTTCGGGTATTTTTTGGTAGAGTTCCTGGCTCATCGAAAGCAGCATCTCAGGGGTAAGGTGATGTGTAAACGGAGAGGTCTGATATTCCGGTGCAACATCCACAACTTGCACATTCTCGGGGATCTTGCCGGTATGTGCGTCTACAAAGCACACTCGATCATAGGCAGTAATATCCTCCGCCAGTTCGGGAGTCAAACTGCAGATGGAAAGCGAAGTCCGCTTCAGGCGTGGAAGGAAGCGGGTCTTCCCACGAGGAAGAGGTGTCCGCTCCAAGTTGATTCGCGACGCCGGATAGCACGTGCCATGCGACGCCGTCGTCCTGTCTGTCTGGGTTTCCGTATCCGATAAAGAGTGTGCTCATGGTTCAGTCCTTTAGGAAAGGCGGGATGACACATCGCAGTGCCGAGGGATATCCCGCCCTTTAACTAGTCGCGGGTGATCGTTTGGACGAGTTCACCGCTGGGGTTCAATACTTCGATCTGGATCGGCATCTGACCGACCGCGTGCGTCGAGCACGACAGGCACGGATCATGCGCACGAACAGTCTGCTTCCACACGATTGAGCATTCCTTCCTTGACTTCGCCGCCGACAATGTAGGTCTTGGCAACGCTGTCAACCGATTCGCTCATCGCCCAGTTGTTGTGACCGGTCGCAACGATAAGGTTGACCGCGGTCAACTTGCCGGTCTCATCCGCTTTGTAGTGATGGATGAGCGTGCCGCGCGGCGCTTCGAGAATACCGATGCCTTCGCCCTTGTAATCCTTCTTCGTGTTAAGGATGTCGGTACTGAGGATATCGGGATCGTCCAGCAGTTCGCGGACGCGTTCGATACAGTAAATGACTTCGATCATACGGGCATAGTGGAAGTACAAAGTCTGTCCCACGGGATCGCCGTTGTTGAGTGTCTTAAAGAACTTGTGCTCTTCGCCAGCAACGGGTGTACCAATGCTCTTGACCGCGTTCATGCGTCCAAGCGGACCGACGCGATAGACGCCTTCGGGGAAGCCCATCTTCTTGTAGTAGGGGAACTTGAGGTACGACCAGTTCTCCACATGTTCTGCGATGTAATCGAGATAATCATGACCGGGGAAGAGTTCGAGTTGCTTGCCCGCGCGATCCACGAGGCGGATATTGCCATCGTAGAGGTTGAGGCTGTCATCTTCGTTGACGATACTCATGTAGCCAGTCTTCAACACGGCAAACTTGTTGATGTCTTCCATGTTGCGCTGTGCCCAATCTTTCATGATGCTCACGCCCAACTTGGCAGTTTCAAGATTGGCATCAATGCCCGCGCGAATGGCTTCGCGTTCACTGGCTTGCAGTGCCTTGTTGACACCACCCACCACAGCAAAGTTCGGGTGGATGCGGCGTCCGCCCAACGTGCGAATGATCTCCTGACCGAAGCGGCGCAGACCTACAGCCTTGACCGCGATTTCGGGTGCGGTATGAGCTACACCGATCACGTTGCGAACCGCGGGGTCAGCGTCAAAGCCGAGCAGCAGATCGGGACCAGAGAGTTCAAAGAAGTGCATGCCGTTGCTCTGGATGACCTGTCCCATGTGCATCAGTTCGCGCAGGAGATTTGCCGGTCGTGGCGCGGGGCTTCCCTGCAGATCGTCGGCGGCTTTGGCAGCAGCAAGATGGTGACTGACCGGGCAGATGCCACAAATGCGCGGCGTGATGGACGGCATTTCAAAATACGGGCGTCCTTCGCAGAACTTCTCAAAGCCGCGGAATTCGTTGATGTGCAAGTAGGCATGTTCCACCGAGCCATCATCTTTCATGTGGATGGTGACCTTGGCATGTCCTTCGATACGGGTAACGGGTTCGATGGTAATCTTTTTAGTCATTCTTGCTCCTAATGCCAGTGCAGGGTTTCGTCTTTGATCTCAGGCATTCTGCCTTCGGCGAGTTCTTTCAACACGTAGTAAATTACATCCGGGTCGGGCGGGCAGCCAGGGACGTGCAGGTCAACGGGCACCACTTCATGCAGCGCACGGACGTTGCTCATCACCGCCAGTTCGGGGTCACTGGGGATGAAGCCTTGGTCGTCATTGCTTTCGGCTTCCACATAAGCACGCTTCAGAGCTTCCTGTGTTCCGCACATGTTGCGCAGAGCAGGGATACCGCCGAAGACAGCGCAGTCGCCGAATGCCACGAGGATCTTGCAGCGGGAGCGCATGCGATGAGCCACTTCTTCATTGGAAGAGTTGTTGATGCCACCTTCGAGGATGCCCACATCCACGCCGCTTTCATCGGGTTCTTTCAAATCGGTGATCGGCGTTGCGCGGATGTCTGCCAGTTCGGCAATTTCCAATAAACGCTCGTCAATATCCAGTAAAGACATGTGACAGCCCGAGCAGCCAGCCATCCAATCGGAAGAGATTTTTGGTTTTGTCATAATTGTTCCTCTCGGACTCAAAAGTCTCCAGACTTTTGAGTGTCAATCGAACGTCAGAGACGTTCGACTCCTAAAGCTCTAATTCCACAACGCTCGTGCGTTTCGTCAAAGCGGCGCGCCAATCATCATGTACAGTCACGCCCAACTTGCCAGCAACATTCTTCAACACTTCCACATTCGAGCGCACACCTTCGGGCGCTGTCACGGCGGCATATGCAAATTGCAGGCGACCTTCTGCATTCAACGCGTACCCCGCTTCTTCTGCCCAAACATTCACCGGCAGGACAAGGTCAGCGCGATTCGTTAATTCCGATTCGTAGCTGGCTTGGACGACCAAGTACGGGACTTTTTGCAGTTTCTCGACCAGTTTCTTCGAAGCGAAATCATCGCCCAATGCGACGTACACCGCTTCATCCTTCACTTCGAGTTGGTTCTCCAACCCAAGCAGCGATGCAGCGAGGGAGTTTGATCCGCCCTTGACCGAGAGCAAGCCCTTGCGCTCTGAGTCGCTCGCGCCGATGACGTTCGCCAAACGAACAAGCGCCTCCATGGCTCCGGGGTTGCCGGCGGCGGTGAGTCCCTTACCGAACACGATGATCGGTGCAACGGCTTCTGCTAACATGCGGGCAGCGTCGGTGACATCTTCAGCGTTCAGTTCGCAGATATCAAGTGCGGCTTTGAGGGAAACAATATTCTCATCCACGGTGCCGCGTGCGAGACCTTCCTTGACGACGGCGGCTTCGAGCGCGGAGAGCACAGCGGCTTCGGTTCCAGCGACTGGTTTGAGGTTGATGTTCGCCAGATCGTCCATGCCGTTCGCGTTCGGGTCAATGATGATGAGACGTGTTCCCTTCGGCAGGTTGCGCTTGATGTAGAAGCTGGCGACTTCGTTGGTGGTCGTCAGGTCAGCGCCGACGAGCAGGACGCAATCCGCTGTGCGGAGAGTATCCAACTTGCCTTCGATGGAGGAACCATTCTGTTCCACAAACGCAGACTGTAAAGCGGTGAGATTTCCTTCCTCGGTGGTGGTGACCATCTTGGAATTGAGTCCATCAGCGAACAGGGATTTGAACGCGGAGAGTGCTTCAACCGATAAACGGGTAGATGCCACAGCAGCGACTTTGCCCTTCGAAGCGGAGAACTTTTCGGTGAGGGTGGCGAGGGCATCTTCCCAGCTGGTAGCGGTCAGTTGACCGTTGACCCGCTTGAGAGGAGTCGTGAGGCGAGTCCGCTTTTCATCCAGTGGTTTGAAGCGACCGTATTTGCACAGAGTCCCAGCGTTCTCGTTTTCGTAGTCACCGGTGATCTTGACGATGCGATTGTCGCGAGTGTGGATCACGATCCCACAGCCCATCGAGCAGCCGCGGCAGATCGAGCGGACAGTGGTCAGATTCTTCTCGTGACCCAGATAGGCGCTCTGGCGATCAATGAGTGCGCCGGTTGGGCAGACTTGCACGCACGAACCGCAGGAGACACAAGTGCTTTGTCCGAGCGGGATGTTGGTATCGGCGATCACGATGGTCGCGGCACCGCGTTCTTCCACACCGAGTGTGAAGTTACCGGACATCTCAGCACATGCACGTATACAGCGCCGGCACAAGATACAGCGATTGTTATCGAGAACGAAATAGGGATGGCTGGTATCGACCGGGAAGTTCGTCCACTGCGGCTGCATCTGCCAGTGGGTCATCTCTTCATCGTAGGCAGCGTTTTGCAGTTCGCAATCACCGCCGCTGACCTGACAGAACATGCAGAAGTGATTGCGCTCGCTGAACAACAGGGAGAGAACCACATTGCGCGATTTCTTCAGCGCGGGAGTTTCGGTCTCCACGATCATGCCATTGGAGGCGGGCATGGTGCAGGCAGCCATCGGAACGCGCATGCCTTTGACTTCCACCATGCACAAGCGACAACCGCCGTAGGGCGTGAGGTTGGGATGGTCACACAGGGTTGGGATCTTGATGCCGTTCTGACGGGCGGCGTTCAAGACCGTGGTGCCTTCGGTGACTTCGATTTGCTTACCGTTGATAGTTAAGTTAACCATGTTGCCTCTAAGAAAGAACCGCGACGGAGTTGAAGTTACAAACCTGAGCGCAGATACCGCAGCGGATGCAGGTCTCGTCATTGATGAAGTGCATCTTGCGCTTCTCGCCGGTAATCGCTTCGACCGGACAGTTGCGGGCGCAGACCATACAACCCGTACATTCAGGAGTGATCTCGTAGCGAATGAGCGCGCGGCAGACTTTCGCCGGGCATTTCTTATCCACCACGTGAGCGATATATTCTTCGCGGAAATGTTTGAGCGTGCTGACCACAGGATTGGGCGCACCTTGACCGAGACCGCAGAGCGAGTTTCGCATGACTTCTTCGCAGAGCAGTTCGAGCTGGTCAATATCTGCGAGCGTGCCTTTGCCGTTGCAGATCTTTTCGAGCAGATCGAGAATGCGGCGGGTTCCCACGCGGCAGGGCGTGCATTTACCGCAGGATTCTTCCTGCGTGAATTCCATGAAGAAGCGGGCGATATCTACCATACAGGTTTCATCGTCCATGATGATAAGACCACCGGAGCCCATCATCGAACCGGCTTTGGTCAGCGCTTCGTAATCGAGCGGCAGGTCGAGGTGTTCTTCCACCAGACAGCCACCCATCGGACCTCCGGTTTGGATGGCTTTGAACTTCTTGCCATCCTTGATACCGCCACCGACATCGAAGATGACTTCGCGCAGGCTGAGACCGAATGGAACTTCGATCAGACCGGTATGGACCACGTCGCCGGCGATGGCGAAGGTCTTGGTGCCTTTGCTTTTCTCGGTACCCATGCTGGCGTACCAGTCCGCGCCACGCAGCAGGATCTGTGGAGTCACCGCGTAGGTTTCCACGTTATTGTTGTTGGTCGGTTTGCCCCAGACACCCTTGACCGCCGGGAACGGAGGTCTCGGGCGCGGCTCACCGCGTTTGCCTTCGATGGAGGCGATCAGCGCCGTCTCTTCACCGCAGACGAACGCTCCCGCTCCCATACGGACTTCGAGATCAAAGGAGAAATCGGTACCGAAAATGTTGTTACCGAGGAAGCCGAATTCGCGTGCCTGTTCGATAGCGATGTTGAGGTTTGCCACCGCGATCGGATATTCTGCGCGGCAGTAGATGTAGCCCATGCTGGCGCCGGTCGCGTACCCGGCGATGATCATGCCCTCTACTACAGAGTGCGGATCGCTTTCGAGCACGCGGCGATTCATGAACGCACCGGGGTCGCCTTCATCGGCATTGCAGGTTAAGTACTTGGGGTTATCGTTTACTTGTCGGCAGAGTTGCCATTTGCGAGCGGCAGGGAAACCGGCGCCGCCACGTCCACGCAGACCGGAGCGCATGACTTCGTCAATGACTTGATCAGGAGTCATACCGGTCAGCACATTGGCGAGAGCGCGGTAACCATCTTCCGCGATATAGTCTTCAATGTTGTGCGGATCGATCTTTCCGCAGTTGCGCAGAACAACGCGGACTTCTTTCGCTTTCGGTGCGCCGAGTTCTTCGTCAACGATCAGGGTTTCCTGCGCGCGGAACTTCTCGACTACGCGTCCCTTGAGGAAATGCTCCTCGACGAGGAAGGGAATGTCATCCACCGTCAGGTTGGCATAATGCACATTTTCCGGATACACCACCAAGTCCGGACCGAAGCGTTCAGGGTCGCCGATGCGTGAGGTCTCGAGGATCTGCACTTCTTCGGCAAGTTTCCAATCCGCCAGTTCGGTGTTGAGCGCGTCCATGATCTCACGTGCGCCCATGTCCATACACTGCGGATCAATAGATACTAAAACATGAGAACGGAAGTATTTCATTTCGCCTCTGTCGGGATGAGATTCGATTCAACGACCTTGCCGCGCAGGATGTGCAATTCCATGATCTGGCGTGCCGCATACGGTGTGACCTTGCCGTAGGTCACCGGCGCCGCATCGCCGATGATGATCTTCACCACTGGTTCCATCGCATCCAAACCGAAACTACCCGTCTGGCGGATGGAGATATCGGTGAGGGCTTTCTCTTCGATGATGCTCAGGAATTCTTTGAGCGTGTCGCGTGCCCCCGCGGCGATTCCCGGCGTACCCATGCCTACGATGATCTGCACGCGGCTTTCGCTGGTTTTGATATCGCGCTTCTTCAGCGCCTCTTCACGGATCTTTTTCAAATCTTCAAGTGATTTCACGGTTGGCATAGTTGCCTCCTGTTATTTGCGCGTCTGCGCAATTCCTTCCTCGAGTGATGAACGGATGAATGTGATCACATCCGGATGAGTCAGTGGAACGTCTTGCAAGGCTTCTTTCACGGGTTGGTCGTCAAACTCAAAAGTGCGTGTCGTACTTTTGTACGGCGGGCAGAACGAATAGTTGAAAACCCAATGCACTTCAGGATGTGTAAGCACGAGCGTAAGAAATGTGGATGATAGGTCACCCAGCGGCATCCGGTCAATGTGGGAGTGCTGAAAGTTCGCTTCGATCTTCGTCCCGGATCCGCGCTTCGACGAGATGTTCAATCCGCCGTGGCAGGCTTCTGCGCTAGCTTTGAAGAGCGGGATGCCCAGCCCCACCTTGCGTTCGGTACGACTTGTGTAAAAAGGATCGGTCACCTGCCTGACCACGTCTTCGCTCATACCGTCACCGTCATCTTGCACGATGGTGACAAGCTGGTTGACCCGAAAATCTTCACGGACATCGATGCGCACATTCTTGGCGTGCGCACTGACGCTATTCTCCGCAAGATCGAGCAGGTGTAGAGCGATTTCCTTCATAGCCTTGCAAAACCTTATTTGCTTTCGAGCAGCTTCTTGATAATTTGCTGGAACTTATTGGGCTTGACCTTGCCGATAACTTCGTCATCCACAGTAACCACCGGCGCCTGTGAACAGGCACCCACGCAGCGGCAGACTTCCATAGTCAACTGACCATCGGGTGTGGTCTTGCCCATCTCGGTTCCGGTCAACTGTTTGGCTTTTTCGATCAACTGTGGAACGCCACCTACATAACAGGCAGTTCCCATGCAAAACTTCATGGTGTGCTTGCCGCGCGGCTCGGTGGTGAAAAACGAATAGAACGTCACCACGCCGTGCACAGCGCTGACGGGTACGCGCAGCTTCCCCGCTACATAACGCTGCATCGGCTCGGACACATATCCAACCCGTTTTTGAATCTCATTCAGGATCACCATCATCGCGCCCTGACGGTTACGATGTGTGGCAATGATCTCATCCAATAATGCCTGTTTGTTTTCACAGATTTCGGGAGTTGTAGCAACAGCTTCGGTCATTTAGTCTCTCCATGTGATGTGTTTCACAATATTGTGAAATTATTCACTATATTGTACTTAGTGTACTCTCCCGCCGAGAGACCGTCAATAATGGATGTCATTCGCTCAGATGACATCCGTCAGGTTGTTTAAAGAAGGAAAAATCTACTCGAAATCAGGAGAAATGATGCGCATACAGCGCTCCCCTTCTCCACGCATCGCCTTGCGAATTTCGGCGATCGTCGGGGCATGCATCTCAAACTCCATCAACCCCAGAAACCCATCACGATAATGCACGTCCCCACTCTGAAGAACAGGGAACTTCTTGATATCCGGAAATTGTCGGCTCGCGTCCGCAACCGACATGTAATGCGAAACTTCCAGCGCTTCAAAGATCGGCAGCGCAAATCCCAACACAGCCAGCAATCCGTACGCGCGTCGTTCCACATGCGCGGGAATAAGGATGCCGCCTAATTCATTCACGCCCTTGACCGCCTCTTCCAGCGACATCTCAATATTCGAGATCAACATCCGCTCTTCTTTGCGGACAAAGGCTCCGGTCGCATCGACGACATACTGTTCTCCAACTTTTTCCTCGTCGTTGAGCAGATCCGGGAACCGGGCATCAACGCTTCTCTGCCACGCCTGAGCCTGATCCAGACCATCGAATAGACACAACACGTGCACTTCTTCCCGCGTCTGCAACTCCATCCCCGGCAGGACGGTGAGTCCCGTGCCCTTCGCAGCTTCCATCACCGCCCCAATATTCGCCGTGGAGTTATGATCCGTGATGGCGATCAGGTTGATGCCGCACTTAAGCGCCTCATCCACGATCACAGGCGGGATCATCTCCACGCCAGCACAGGGCGAGAGCACAGTATGCACATGCAGTTCAGCGCGATAGGTAGGCATGGTTTGGAGTCAGGAAGCTTGCTTCCGTAAGTCAACCAGCTAGCTGGTTGACTCCATATGAATTACCGAATTCCCATTTCCCATAGCTTGCCCACGATCTCATAACTTGGCTTCTCGGTCGAAAGCAAAACCACTCCCTGATCGTTCGCCTTATCGATCACATCTGCATCGGGTTGGGCATTCTCCGTAAGGATCACAGCTGAGACTTCCCTGAGTGACGCCACTGCCACTACATTCATATGTGCCTGCAGCGTGACCCAAAGATTATCGGGCTGCGCTCCAGCCACAACACAACTCAACAGATCGGAAGCATATCCACCCTGCGGAGTGACCGTTTTGAAATCCCGTGGAGTGGTCAGCAGTTTTAGATTCAATCCAGCAATGATATCCTGCAGATTCATGTTAAATCCTTTTACACACTCGGAGTTTCCGAAGCACCCGGAGGCGCTTTGAATTTTTCATCAGGTCGCAAGTGGATCTCCATCAACAGGCGTGTTCCCTTGCCCACCGTAGACTCGACATCCATCTTATCCACACAGCGTTGAATGTTGACCAGTCCCATGCCCGCACCAAATCCCATGCTGCGAGCTAATGGCGATGCCGTTGACCAACCCGGTGTCAGTGCCTTCTCCACATCTGGGATGCCAGGACCATCATCCAGAGTTTGCATCAAGATGCGATGCGGTTCCACTTGCACGCGCAGAACACCGCCATTGGTCGAGTGGATAATGAGATTCATTTCCGCTTCGTACACTGCAATCCCGCATTGACGTGCCAACTGCGGAGGCGAGCCCAAGCGCAACAATGCTTTCTTAATATGGCTGGAAGCCTGCCCACCGTTCATAAAATCGCCCTGCTTGATCTTATAGCGTAAGACCAGACTGGTGCGGTCTGAAATGATATCTTCGAAAAGATGACTGGCGCGATACCGGCGAATTTCCTCTTCCTGATAATCCCTGCGGATGGCAGTCAGAACGCCTCGTGTGATGTCGCCTTTGGTGATCATGCCGACCAATTTATCGTTCTCATCCAGCACGGGAAGACGACCTACGTTTGTACGAGTGAACACCTCCAGCGCCTTGATCACCGGTTCATAGGATTTCACCGTGAAAACATCCGTCGACATGTATTTGCTGATCGGTGCTTCCCGGTCATGATCTGCCAACGCCCGCATCAGGTCTTCCTGACTGATCACTCCCACCAACTTTTCCTCGTCTATGATCGGTGCTCCCGAAATCCGGTTTTGACGCAAGAGATCAACAACAGCACGCATCGTTTCCGTCGATGACAGGCTTTTGATCTCACGCGTCATTACATCTGAAATTTTTAGGTCATACGCAAGTTCTTCGACGCGCGTAATATCCTGTGCATCGTGGTCTGTTATGTTCCGGCCCTTCCTTCCATATAATTCTTGAATTGTGTCACTCATGGAAGCCTATCCAATTCGTCTCAAAACTGTGCAATCCGGCTTTGTACAACTTGCCGCACAGCTCGAACATACCCATATCGCTTGAGATCAGAGGGATATTTTCCTGGGTTGCGAGAGCAACGATCTCTGTAGATGGCTGTTTGCCACGTAGAAATATGATCGCACGAATATCCGCCATTTGTGCCGTACGTATCACTTGCGGATTACAAAGCCCGGTTAACAATACTGCACCGGGCTTCACGACTGCCAATACATCACTCATCAAGTCTGCACCGCAGCCGCCGATGATCTCGTAATCGTGGATCAAAATGGATGGATTCAACACGATCCCTTTAGCGTGTTGAATAATCTCACTTAATTTCATAAACAAAAAACCATACTCTCTCGCAGATTATCCACCTTCCGCAGATTAAATCGGAAGTTGATTTTTCATACCATTTCGATGACATTCATCCTGATGGCGTCTTTCTGCATTGATGTATACTACTAGCGAAGATGATAACAGCCTTCCGCAATTCAGTGGAAGATTTCAGGAGTTCATTATGTGTCTGGCAGTTCCGGGAAAAATTATCGAGATCTACGAACAGGGCGATCTACATATGGCGCAAGTTGACTTCGGCGGTATTCGCCGTGAGGTCTGTCTCAGCTATGTACCGGAGGCACAAGTTGGGCAATATTGCGTTATCCACGTTGGTTTTGCCATCAGCTTGCTCGATGAAGAGGAAGCGATGGAAACCCTCAACCTGCTCAAACAGATCGATAACTTCGAAGAGGAACTTGGACCCGAAACATCTGCTGGATAACGGGGACTTAGCACGCCAACTTTTGGATGTATTCCGCCGCTTCTTCCTGCGGGATGATAACCTGTTCGCCGTTTAATAAGTTTTTCACCGCCACTTGACCATTCGCCGCTTCATCTGGTCCGAGCACAAGCGCAACCTTCATCTTCATTTTGTCTGCAAATTTAAATTGTTTCTGTATTTTTGCCGGTTCGGGGAATACCATTACTTTCAAACCAGCCAGTCGCAATTTGGCTGCCAGCGCGTAGGATTTCAACAACAACGATTCATCGAATACTGTAACCAGCGCCGAAGCGGGAGTCAGGTCAAAGTCAGGGAGCAGACCCGCTTCTTGCAAGAGAATTCCTGCCACTACGTCGCCCATGGCAAAGCCCACCCCTGAGAGAGGCTGTCCGCCTACATCTGCCAGTAAATTATCGTAACGTCCACCGCCGAAGATGGCGCGCTTCAATGAACCGCTGGTATCGAATGCTTCAAAGACAGTTCCAGTGTAGTACAACAATCCGCGCATAATGTTCGGGTCGAACTGAACATATTCTTTTACACCCAATGCTTCCAGTGCGGCAAAGAGACGAGTCAACTCGTCATTCTTTTTCCACAATTCATAATCCCCTAACATTGTCTTCAAACCATCCAACTGTTTTTGAGAAAGACCAAGCGCGACCGCATTCTCATCCCATTTGGCGGGATCCATTTTTGTGCGACGGTCGATCAGGTTTGCGACCTCAAGTTTCTTCTCTTGCGGGATCTCCAACGCATCGAATTCAGAGTCGATCAGGCGGCGGTTATTCACATAGATCTGAGCCCGCTCCGGGGTGAGTCCGACCGAGCGCAGGAATGTGGCACCAACCGCGATCAGTTCCGCATCCGCTTCTGGGGAGCTGACTCCCAGTAAGTCGATATTCCATTGGAAGAATTCGCGCGTACGTCCCTTTTGTGGCTGCTCATATCTCCAGAACGGACCGAATGACCACCAGCGCACGGGATAGGTCAACTCGTTCTGTTTCGCTGCGATCATGCGCGCCAGTGACGGGGTCAATTCAGGGCGGAGGGTTACCAAATCTCCCCCACGATCCTCAAAGGTAAAAGATTGTTTCTTCACCAACTCTTCGCCAGATTTTGCCGCGTAGAGATCAATGGTCTCAATGAACGGACCATCCCACTCCTGATAGCCGAATGCCTGAGAAGCATTGCGCACTTTCTCATACAAATAGTTCCGAAGCGACATGACTTCGGGATAAAACTCACGCGTACCTTTTACGGTCGGAATAACTTTTTTCATGATGGCTCTCCACTTGAATTGTCCCGCATTGTAGCATATTTATAAGGGAACACGAGCATGACAAGCTGCCTAGCCAAATAGGAAGGAACGCACTATAAATGCTTGTGAAAAATGGTACAATTTAATTAGTAAAAATCCTTTCACTCTCCAAATAAAGGAGTACGTCTATGTTCAACAAAGCAGAGGTGACCAAGGAACTCGAAAAGATACCTTGGTTCAAGGAGATCAAGCCCGAGCATTTGCAGCAGATCACAGACATTGCCCATTTACGGCATGTCCGGGCGGGAGAAGTGTTGTTTCGGGAAGGCGATAGGGAGGACTTTCTTTATATTGTTATAGAAGGTCGCATCGCTCTCGACATCTTTATCCCCCATCGTGGCAAGATCCGTATTTATACAGCCGAACCCTGGGACTTGTTTGGCTGGTCCAGCGTTACCCCCACCATCCACCAACGAACGGCAGGCGCCGTTGCCGTGGTGGATGGATTAATTGTGGGGATCGATTCCGGCAAACTGCGGGAACTTTGTGAAGCAGACCATGACCTGGGCTATGTGGTCATGCGCAGACTCGCCAACCTCGTTGCCAGCCGTCTTTTGGTCACCCGTCTGCAGTTAATTGATATGTTTGCATCACCGGAGGAGAAAAATGCCAAGTGAACGTCTCCCTGATATTGGGAGCACCATTACGATCGAAAAGCCGGCATTCAATCTGCTCATATCCCGATTAAAGGAAGAAGGATATTTGCCGATCGGTCCGCGCGTAAAGAACGAATCGCTCGTGTACGAAGAGATCGAACGCCTCGACGACCTTCCGCAGGGATACAGCACCGAACAGAAGCCGGGATATTTCCGCCTCACCCGTGAGAAACACAACCGCTACTTTGACGTTATCCCTGCTGCTCATTCGTGGAAGCAGTTTCTCTTCCCCTCACGCATCCAATTGTTCGAACTGCATAAGAACGGCAAGGGCTGGGAGAATACGACTCCCCCGGCAGAGATGCCCGCGTACGCGTTCATCGGTGTACGTGCCTGTGAGCTGGCTGCGATCCAGATCCAGGACAACATCTTCATGCGCTCGGATTTTACCGACCCGATCTATCGCGCCCGACGCCAGCGGGTCTTTATCCTCGCCGTGAACTGCACCCACCCTGCCGGGAGCTGCTTCTGCACTTCGATGGGAACCGGTCCGCGCACCAAGGAAATGTTCGATATCAGTCTCACTGAGTTAGACGATGTGTTCGTCTTGACCATCGGCTCACAGATTGCGCGCCGCATGATGACAGGCATCCCCTTCGATGACGCCAGTGGCTACATTCTCACGAACGTCGAGCATCGCCTCAATCACGCCGAACAGCAGATGCGCCGCAAGCTCGATACTTCAGACCTCCCTAATCTCATCCTGGACAACCTTGATAGCCCCTACTGGAATGAGATCGGAAAACGCTGTCTGAGCTGCGGAAGCTGCACACAAGTCTGCCCAACCTGCTTCTGCTGGGATACGCAGGATGAAATGAGTCTCGACGGCAACACGACCAAACGCACCCGCGTCTGGGACTCGTGCTTCAATCCCGGCTATTCCCATCAAGCTGGCGGCAATACACGCCCAACCATCTACTCCCGCTATCGCCAGTGGCTTTCTCATAAGCTCGGCACATGGAAGCAACAATACGGCACCCTGGGCTGTGTTGGATGCGGTCGCTGCATCACGTGGTGCCCGGCAGAAATCGACATCACGGAAGAGATCGCTGCCCTGCGAAATGAGGTGAAACGATGACCACCCTAGCCCCTGAAATGAAAACCCGTACCGATGCTTTGCTTGAGCCGCATTGGGCTGAGGTTACATCCATTGTCCCGGAAGCAGACGGTATCTCCACCTACTGGATCCGCTTCGTTGATCCCGTTGAACAAGAAACCTTCCGCTTTGAGCCAGGACAATTCAACATGTTGTATTTGCCCGGCTTCGGTGAAGCAGCCATTTCTATCAGCTCTGATCCAACGGACCATGAGAAGATCGGACACACCATCCGCTTCGTCGGTAACGTGACGCGCGCCGTCAGCCGCTTGAAAGTCGGCGACATCGTCGGATTGCGCGGTCCGTTCGGCACCTACTGGCCCATGAAGGAAATGGAAGGCAAGGATGTCTTCATCGCCTGCGGCGGTATCGGTCTGCCTCCTCTTCGCCCGACGTTGTATCACATCATTCAGAACCGCGAAAAATACGGAAAGGTCACCCTGTTGTACGGTGCACGCACCTCTGGCGACCTGATGTTCCCCAATGAATATGCCGAATGGCGCAAAGCCGGTATTGACGTGGAAGTGACCGTTGACCGCGGCGATGCCAACTGGAATGGACGCGTCGGTGTGGTGCCGATGTGGTTCTACCAGTTCCGAATTGACCCGCGCAAGACCGCCGTCCTCACCTGCGGACCCGAGATCATGATCCGCTTCGTCATCTTCGAAGCCATGGCACGCCGTGTCGCTGCCGAAAATATCTACGTCTCACTCGAACGCAACATGAAATGCGGACAAGGCTCCTGCGGTCACTGCCAGATGGGACCCTACTTCATTTGTAAAGATGGACCCGTCTTCCGCTTTGATGAACTGCAGTCGTTCTTCAACGTCGAGGAGTTCTAATGACTACCAAAAAACCAACCGTTGCTGTTTATAAGTTTTCCTCTTGTGACGGGTGCCAGCTTCAAATGCTGAATATGGAAGATGACCTGCTCGATCTTGCCAACGCGATCGACATTGCCTACTTCCTCGAAGCCACCCGCGCAGAAAAACCCGGACCCTACGATATCGCCATTGTTGAAGGCTCGATCACAACCCCGCACGAAATTGAGCGCATTAAAGAAGTGCGCGCCAACGCCAAGATCGTGATCGCGCTCGGCACCTGTGCAACCGCCGGTGGCATCCAATCGCTGCGCAACTTTGCGAACGCCGATGAATATGCCAAAACCGTCTATGGACATCCTGAATACCTGCACTACCTGCAATCTGCGACGCCAATCGCTGAGCATATCCTTGTCGATTTGGAACTGTGGGGATGCCCGGTTAATAAAACCCAGGTGATCGAAGTCATCGTGGCGCTGTTGAACAATCGCCGCCCCAATTTGCCCGCTCATTCTGTGTGTCTGGAATGTAAGCGCCGTGGAACATCCTGTGTCATCGTGGATAAAGGCGTGCCCTGCATCGGACCTGCAACACAAGCCGGATGTGGCGCGATCTGCCCATCCATCGGTCGCGGCTGCTACGGATGTTTCGGTCCCACTCGTGATGTAAATGCCGATGCAGTAGCAAACATGCTTCAAAAGATGGAACGCTATCCGGGAGAGACAGCCCGCCTCTTCCGTGGAATCAGCGGATACTCCCCGACCTTCCGCATGATCGTCGATGACATTCTTCCCGCTAACGAGGAGGCATAATGAAAAATATTGAAGTTCCCGCCCTGGCACGCGTGGAAGGAGAAGGTGGACTCTACATCGGTTTGGAGAATGGTCAAGCCGTGGAGATCCGTCTCGATATTTACGAGCCGCCGAGATTCTTTGAAGGCTTCTTGAAGGACCGCTTCCTGCAAGAAGTGCCCGACATTACCGCTCGCATCTGCGGCATCTGCCCTGTGGCGTATCAGATGAGCGCCGCCTATGCACTTGAGAATGCGTTGGGAGTGAAGATCTCTCCGCAGGCACGTTCCTTGCGCCGCTTGATGTACTGCGGTGAATATATCGAAAGCCATGCTTTGCACGTTTATATGCTGCAAGCGCCCGACCTGCTCGGCAAACAATCCGCGCTCGAGTTGGCGGCGGATGCTCCCGAAGTGGTGAAGACTGCTCTGCGCCTCAAGAAGATCGGTAACGAACTGCTCAAAGCGATCGGCGGACGCTCCGTACACCCGGTCAACGTTTGTGTCGGCGGTTTCTATAGCTGGCCCGAAGCAAAAGCGCTCAAGGCGCTGCTCCCCGATCTGGAATGGGGATTGAACGCCGCGATCGATACTGTCAAACTGGGACTCACGCTTCCCTTCCCGGACCTGGAAATTGACTACGAGTTCGTAGCCCTTCACCACCCGGACGAATATGGCGTGATCGAAGGTGACGTGATCTCCTCCAATGGACGCACGCTCTCCATCGCTGAATACGAGAACGGGTACATCGAAGAGCATGTGCGTCACTCGAACGCGCTGCACAGCCACACCGTGGACAGCAACACCTACATGGTTGGTCCGCTGGCGCGCGTGAATCTGAACCACGAACAGTTGATGCCGAAGGCGAAACAGGTTTTACAAGAGTTTGGCGTTCAACTGCCGATCAGAAATCCGTACAAAGCGTTGCTCGCTCGTGCGATTGAGTTGGTTCACTTCTATGAAGAAGCCATCAAGCTCATCAACGAATACAAGCCGACCGGTCCCGCCCACGTGGAATTGAAGCTCAAAGCTGGTGAAGGCTCCGGCGCCACCGAAGCCCCGCGCGGGCTACTCTATCATCGTTACAAGATCGACGCCAACGGCATGATCCAGTTTGCCAAGATCACCCCACCCACCGCACAGAACCTGCCGCGCATTGAAGCCGATCTGATGGCGCTCACGCCAAAGATCATCAGCCTGCCCCATGAAGAAGCGACGCTCACGGCTGAGCATCTTGTCCGCTCGTATGATCCGTGCATTTCGTGCGCCACACACTTCCTGACGCTGAAGGTTGAAGAGAAGAAGTGACAAGAGTTGCAGTGATTGGCATCGGGCAAAGCCTGCGCGGCGATGATGCCGCCGGGCTGGAAGCAGTCCGTCGATGGGAGGAAAAATTCCCTGAAACGGCGACCAAGCCCGAGGTCCAGATCGAAGCGTGTGAGTTGCCCGGTCTAACGCTGATCGACCTGCTCAACGATGTCGAAGCCGCGATCCTGGTGGACGCAGTTCAAAGTTCTGCGAAGCCAGGCACCATCCATCGCTTGAGCCAAGAAGAACTGGAGTCGTTCACATCCAACGCGAAATCTGCTCACGGCTGGGGCGTAGCTGAAACGCTCCGCATGAGACGACAGTTGACAGAGAAAGAAGTCAGAATTCGTATCATCGGCATCGAGGCAGAAAAAATGGGACTTGGCGCCGGATTGAGCAAATCTGTTGAAGATGCCATATCCACTCTCTGCAAAGTGATCGAAGAAGAGATACACGCCTTACTATAGGAAAAATAATTGCCGGGTGGCCCGGCAATTATTTTTGCCGTTTCAAAATTCAGTCGTTGAATTTTGAAATTATTTTGGTATAATCTTTTCAACTCAAAATGGCAATGATATGATGCGCGGAATATTCACGCGGTAAGTTCGTTGCTATATAAAAAGGAGAGACGTATGGAAATTAATTATCAAGAAACCAGCAAGGACCTTCTTACTCGCATTGACATTCACGAAAAGTATGGCTCAGCCAACATTGACGTGTGGACAAACGAATTGCTTCAGCCTCAACCAGGAATGAAAATCTTAGATGTAGGCTGTGGTGCAGGGAAACTATCTTTCCTGTTCGATGATTACACCAAGGGCGGAGCACAGATCATTGGCGGCGATTTTTCAGAAGAACTGCTCGAGAAAGCTCGCGCCAGGAACAAGGAACGCGGCTCTACCATCGAATTTCAATTTTTGGATTTCAACAAACCGTTCAATTTCCCAGATAACACGTTCGATCTTCTCACGAGCGCTTTCGCCATCTATTACGCCTCTGATTTGAAATTCACGTTTAGTGAGGCTCACCGTGTCTTGAAACCCGGCGGTCGCCTCTTTGTCTCCGGTCCGCTGCCTGAGAACAAGCAGATGTTCTACGAAATTATCAAGGAGGCTACGAGCGCGACCATCCCGCCCATGCCAGGTTCCTCTCGCTTCAAAGGGGATATCTTCAACACCATTGACAGCATTTTTGCAAAGACCGAACTGCACAAGTTCGAGAATCATCTCACCTTCCCCGCCGTTGAACCATTCATCGAGTATGTACGCGCCTCTCTAAGCGAAGACCGCCGCCTGTGGACTTCCATGTTTAACGGTCACGATGAATATGAAGCTTTGATCGGAAAGATTACCGATGTGGCTACACGCTGGTTTAAACGCGACGGCAAGCTTGTAATGACTAAAGTCGTCGGCGGAATTCTGGCGACGAAATAAGGCTGCTCAAAACGAGGAGGAGCAAGGAATAGTAAAGCAATCTCCCTCCGCTTGAAGGAGATTGCTTTTTGTTACCTTACACTGCCCTCGCCATGACAAGGAGACGAACATGAATTTTTTTGGGAGACGAATCCTTTTCCTTGGTGCACATCCCGATGATATTGAGTGGGATGTGGCGCTCTACTCCATCAGATCGTTAATCAGACAGAAGTTCTCTGCGTCACCCTTTCGGACAATCAAAAGAATCCTGATCTTGCGAATGTGAAGCACGAACATATTCAGGCGATGCAGGTGCTGGGAGTTCGGGAAAGCAACATCATCTTTGGTCCATTCACCACACGCGTTTTTCCCGATGCGCGGCAGGAAATTCTGGAATATTTTCTGAAGCTGCGCAAGGATTTTCGCCCCGACCTGATCTTTATCCATTCGAAGCAGGATGTGCATCAGGATCACAACACAATGACCGATGAAGCTCTGCGCGCTTTTCGTGGCATTACCGTTCTGGGCTTTGACGTGGTGCGTTCTTCGTATGGATTCTTTCCGCACTTTCTGGTAGAAGTCTCGGAAGAGGATGTAAACAAGAAGATTGAAGCGTTGTCCTGCTACGAGACCTATCGTGATCGCTACTATTTCAACTCCGAACTCACACGCTCGATCATGGTGCGTCATGGCGCGCTGGCGGAGCGTCCATTCGCGGAAGGGTTTGATATTTTGAGGATCGTAGGGTATTTCTCTTGTCCTGATCCTAAGCAATTGACAATCAGTGCAGAAAGACTTGATATTGATAAATGAAAAGAGACGAAAGCGGCTTTCGTCTCTTTTTGCTTATTCTTCCTGACCGGTGAGGCTGGGCGGCGGACTTCCGCGCCACATTTCGATACGACGGAACGATTCGACATATCCCGAATCATAGAACGCTGGGAGATGCGGATCGCGCACCTGGATGTTTTCGAGATGCGTGTCCAGCCGCGGATACTGGTGATGAATATGGGACAGGAAAGCATGCGCCATTTCTTCGGGATTGCCTGATTCCGTTTTGAACGCAAAACGCGTGAGCAGGAATTTTTGTCGCTGGTACACCAGCCAACCGGCGCTGCCATCCACGAGAGTGAGGCGTAAACCTGAGACTTCAGAAGCGTTGCTCAAGGATTCGGACTGGTTAGTCCAGGGTTGAGTACCACGATCCATTCCCACAAGATCAAGAGCTTCGATGCGCTCGAGGCGCTGAGCGTCTGCAATAACAGGCTCAGGTGGTGGGATAACCGGTGAACGCCTGAGGACAAGCAACTCCCCCACTTCATAAAATCCAAGCTTCAGAAACAGGCTGTGAGCAGGCACATTGTTCTTGATCACTTCCAGCATCTGGAACTGAATACCAAGCTTCTCGGATTCTTCCAAAAAGCCCTCACACAAAGCCATGCCCACGCCGCTACGCCGTGTGTTGGGAAGCACACCCAGGCGCGTCAACCAGGTGCGGTCCTTGCGAAGCCCCAGCATGGCAACACCTAAAAGATGATCATCCTGCCTAGCCACAACGGAATGGGCAAGATCAATATCATATGTATGGATATACTCCACAAGCCGCGCCTCGTTCATGGGCATCGGCACCAGATAATCCACACGGGTTTGATTATAGATCTCAGTCAACTGCGCCGTGGTAAAGTGACTGGCAGGGATAAGTTTGATTCTAGAAACAGAGTTCATCGATATTCGGCGTCTCTATTTTTTCAGATAGGATTCGATCTTCGCAGCAAATTCCTTGACGCTGCCGATGGGTTTGCTAATAAAGCCATTGCAGCCATACGTTTCCGCCATGTGCTTGGCAGTCTCTGCGGGCCATGCCGTAAAAGCAACAATGGGAACCTCGTGCAGTATCTCCTCCGCTCGGAACCAACCCGCCAATGTAAGACCGTCATGGTCCGGCAGTCCGAGATCCAGAAGGATCAGATCAGGAGGATCGGCAAGTGCCATGTCCAAACCGGATTCAGCATCCATAGCATGGAATACCTCATACCCGCGAGACGACATGATACGACGCGCCAACTCAGCATTATCGGGCATATCTTCAACGATCAAGATTTTTGTCATACAAGCATTCACCTTGTTCCCATTGTAGGATGTATGGAAGAAAACCAAAAGGAGTAAATGTCATTACTTTGACAATAGTTGCTCATCCATAATCGTGACATTCCGAGCAGAAAAAGTACAGATATAAAAACTTCCGAAAGAATTCCTTCGGAAGTTTAGAGTCATTCTTTTGGTACGCCAACGTGGATCATCCCATCCACGACTTTGACTGGGTACGCCGGGATATCTACTACAGCAGGCATTTGCATTACTTTGCCGGTACGGACATCAAACTCCGCTCCGTGACGCGGACAAACGATGTTGTATCCTTCCAAGTCCCCATCGCCCAATGGACCGTCATCATGCGTACAAACATCTCCAATGGCAAAAAATTGTCCCGCGATGTTGAAGATCACGATCGGCTTCTCTGCGATCTCAAGGAAAAGCCGTTCCCCGTTCGGCAGTTCGCCGACGGGGGCAATTTCTACAAATTCGATTTTGGATTCTTCAATGGTTGTGTAGTTGAACATGGGTTAAGTATACAGGGAAACAGGGAAACAAGTGCACACATGTGTACTTGTTTCCCTGTTTACGTCTTTACGTTTTTATTCCACCAATTCGTCGCTGGCTTCGCCGAGTCCGTAAACTCCTGCCTTCAACACCTTGAGCGAAAGCAGCGCACATTTCAAACGGACGGGTCCCAGGTCAATGCCGAGCAGGTCGAGAATATCCTGTTTGTTGAGTTTCTTCACTTCGTCAAGCGGCTTACCAATGATGGATTCGATCAGCAGGTCAGCGGAAGCTTGTGAGATGGCACAGCCATGCCCATCAAAGCGTGCATCCTTGACCGTCCCATCTTCGTTCGTTTGAAGAGTGATCTCAATATGATCGCCGCAAAGCGGGTTGTTATCGGCAAAGAGAATATCGTGCGGGTCAAGATGCCCACGATAGCCGGGGTTTTTGTAGTGTTCGATGATAACTTCGCGATAGAGATCGTCCATTATTTATTCCGTAGGGGCGGGGTCTCCCCGCCCAGTGCAGGGCGAGAGAACCTCGCCCCTACATATCAACCAAATAATTCTTTCACTTTATAGATCCCATTCACCAGTAAGTCCACTTCTTCTTTGGTGTTGTACACGTAGAAGGAAGCGCGGCTGGTGGCTGGGATGCCAAACTTTTCATGGAGTGGCTGCGCACAGTGATGTCCGGCGCGTACAGCAATGCCGTCTTTATCCAGGATCTGCGCCACGTCATGCGGATGCACGCCTTCGAGCGTGAACGCAGCCACCCCACCCTTGTGCTGGGCATCGGGACCGAACACTTTCACACCTGGAATTTCTTCCAAGCGTTCGAGAGCGTATCCCGTTATATCATGCTCATGCGCGGACACGTTGTCCATGCCGATGGAGTTCAGGTAATCAATAGCTGCGCCAAAACCGACCGCTTCTGCGATGGCGGGAGTGCCGGCTTCGAATTTATGCGGCAAGGTGTTCGGGCGAAAGGAGCGGAGTTTCACTTCCTTGATCATGTCGCCGCCGCCGAGGAATGGAGGCATTTTTTCGAGCAATTCGGTCTTGCCATAGAGAGCGCCGATACCGGTGGGACCGCACATCTTATGCGCGGAGAAGGCGAGGAAGTCCGCGTCGAGGGCTTGGACATCCACTTTGAGATGCGGCACGGATTGAGCGCCATCCACCAGTGTGATGGCACCCGCTTCGTGCGCCATGCGGATGATGTCCGCGGCGGGGTTGATGGTGCCGAGGACGTTGGACATGTGTGTAAACGAGACCAGCTTCGGGCTTCGAGAGAGAAGCGTGCGGTAGGCGTCCAAATCCAGCAAACCGGAATCCGTCACAGGGATGAAGTCCAGTTCGATACCGCGTTCCGCCTGGAGCATATGCCAGGGCACGAGATTGGAATGGTGCTCCATTTCGGTCAGGATGACGAGGTCACCGGCTTTGAGATTGGCACGTGCCCAGCTGTAGGCAACGAGGTTTATGGACTCGGTCGTGTTACGCGTGTAAATGATCTGATGCGCCGATTTGGCGTTGATGAACTTGGCGATCTTGACGCGCGCCTGCTCGTACATCGTGGTGGCTTCTTCCGCCAGCGTATGCACACCACGATGGATGTTGGCGTTCGAGCGGCGATAGTAATCGTTCATCGCTTCGATCACCGCCAGCGGTTTCTGCGATGTAGCCGTGGAATCAAGATAGACCAGCGGAACGTTGCTTGCGGTCTCACGCTGGAGAATGGGAAAATCTTTGCGTATTTCAGTTACGTTGAGCATGAGGAAGTAAACAAGTAGACAAGGAAACAGGTAAACATAGACTTGTATACGTGTCTACTTGTTTACCTGTTTTCGTATCTTCCTAGTATTCAGGGATCACTTTCTCTTTTTCTTTCTTGCCAGATTTCTTGCCTGCCACCGGTCGAATGGACTCGGAGTTGAGCGGGTACCAGAGGATGCGGTCAGGCACCATCCAGCCATCGGTCAGGAAGACATTGGAGCGGAACTGCACTGCCACCATCTTATTATCCACCTGCACCACGATGCCGCTGATCCAACCGCGGACGCGGTCGCGGTTCTTTTCATGGTCACAGAACACTTCGACCGTATCGCCGACTTGAAAATCATGCTGGATCCCAGGCGCCTTCATGTAGGCGAACTGCGGCAGGCGCATGCCCTTGGAATTGAAGCGTCGCTCTTCGCCATTGGCAGAACGCGGCGGGTTGATCTTGTTGACCACGCGCGGGTTCTCAACACCCGGAACGGCAGGCTTCTTGGCTTTTGCCTGCACTGCCGGCTTCGGCTTGCCCGGAGCGACTGCCTTCGGCTTTTCCCGAACTGGCGACTTTGCTTTTGCCTGGACTTTGGATTTTGTCTTTGTCTTTGCGATCATGAGTGTTCTCGATTCTTCAAATCAATGTATGTCCGTGCCCTTGCACTAGGACATTTTATCAGCAATATATTGTTGGAAGCGTTCGCGCACGCCTTCAAACGGGATGCGCTGGAAGATGGGATCGAAGAAGCCTTCAACGACAATCTTCTCCGCTTCGTGCTGCGGGATGCCGCGCGACTTCAAATAGAAGAGCGGTTCCGCTTCGAGCTTGCCGACGGTCGCGCCGTGCGTGCAGCGCACATCGTCAGCCAGAATTTCCAGACCAGGGATCGAATCGGCGCGGGCGCCGTCACTCAACACCAGATTGCGATTTGCCTGATAACCATCGGTCTTTTGCGCACCGGGGGCAACGTAGATCATACCCTGCCACACCGAGCGGCTCTTTCCTAACAACGCGCCCTTGAACAGCAAGTCGCTGGTCGTATGCGGCGCCAGGTGATTCTGCTGCGTGTCGTGGTCGAGGTGCTGGGTGCCGTCGGTGAAATAGAAACCAGACATGCGTCCTGTAGCGCCTTCACCGGCGAGATCAAGTTCGGAGAAGTTCTTGGTGATGCGGGAACCGATCGCGCCGAAGATCCAATCGAGGTTGCCGCCGCGTTCGACACGGGCACGCTCATGCGAGAAATTCCAGACGTGACGTCCCCATGACTGCAGTTCGACGAACTTCAACTGCGCATCCTGCATGACCTGGATCTCGACGATTCCCGCGTGCATCGAGTTGGCTCCCTTTAAATCGGGCGATGCCGACTCGTGAACATATGTCACGGAAGCACCTTCGTCCACAAGGACGAGGATGTGCGAGATGTGTGCCAGATCCGTGCCGGGTCCCCAGAGCACAGAGTGCAGCGGCTCTTCGACGGTCACGCCTTTCGGCACATACAGTACAACACCGTTCTGCGCGAAGGCTCCTGCTAACGCGGAAAATTTCCCTTCTTCCACGTTGACGGTCTTACCAAGCATCTTTGCAAGCAGTTCAGGATATTTCTGCTCGGCGGTAATCAGGTCGGTGAAGATGACACCTTTCTTCGCCAGCTTTTCATCCAGGTCAATTTTCACATTGCCCGGCGTGAGGACGATCTGTCCGCCGTGTTGGTCAGCGACCAGCGGCTTGAGCAGGTCTTCGCGCACGGCAGGCAGGTCACTGGTATTATCCAATGTCAGTTTGAACTTATCGGTCGGCAGTTGGTGAATATCCGTGCGGCGCCAGGCTTCTTGAGTTGTATCGGGGAGGGAATGCCGCTTAAACGCCTCCCAGGCTAAGTTCCGGTACGAAGCGACGGGTTCGGCATCACGGCGAATATCCGCTTCGCTAAAGGTAAATTCCTTAGCGGTGGAGACTGCCTGTCGAGTTCGTGATACTACAACTTTGGGTTTTTCTTCCATGTATTTATTTATCCGTTTGAAGGTTGACAGGTTGGAAGGTTTGAACGTTCCAACCTTCCAACTTGATAACTTGCTAACCGATTGATCCTTCCATTTGCAAAGCGATCAAGCGATTCATTTCGACGGCATACTCCATCGGCAATTCTTTGACGAGCGGCTCGATGAAGCCGGAGACGACCATGGTCGTGGCTTCTTCCTCAGAGAGACCGCGGCTCATCAGGTAGAAAAGCTGCTCCTCACCCACTTTGCTGACTGAAGCCTCGTGACCAATCGTCACATCGTCTTCATCGATCTCGATGTAGGGATAGGTGTCGGAGCGCGATTTGGGGTCAAGCAACAGCGCATCACAGACCACATTGGACTTGACGCCCTTCGCGCCTTTGTAGACTTTCAAGAGACCACGATAAGAAGCGCGTCCACCCGCCTTCGAGATGGACTTGGATGTGATCTTGCTGGAGGTGTTCGGCGCGAAGTGAACCATCTTTGAACCCGCATCCTGGATCTGACCGGGACCCGCAAACGCCATCGAGAGCATTTCACCGCGAGCGCCAGGCTCCATCAAATAGCAGGACGGGTACTTCATCGTGACCTTTGAGCCAATATTGGCATCAACCCATTCGTGCGTGCCATTCTCAAACACTTTGGCGCGCTGGGTCACGAGGTTATAAACGTTGGTCGACCAGTTCTGAATGGTCGAGTAGCGCGAGCGCGCGCCCTTCTTGACGATGATCTCGATCACACCGGAATGGAACGAGTTAGTGGTGTACTGCGGCGCAGTACAACCTTCCACATAATGGACTTGCGCGCCTTCATCGACGATGATCAACGTTCGTTCGAACTGACCCACATTAGCCGTGTTCAAGCGGAAGTATGCCTGAAGCGGAAGATCAACCTTCACCCCCTTTGGCACATAGACGAACGAACCACCCGACCACACAGCGCTGTTCAACGCTGCAAATTTGTTATCTTCGATCGGGATGACCGTTCCGAAATATTCGCGGAACAGGTCAGGGTGTTTGCGCAAACCATCTTCGATGGAAAGGAAGATCACGCCCTGCTTTTCAAGATGCTCCTGAATGGAGTGGTAGACCATCTCCGATTCATACTGCGCGCCGAGACCCGCAAGGAACTTGCGTTCGGCTTCCGGCACACCCAGCTTATCGAAAGTTCGTTTGATATCATCGGGAACATCATCCCATGATTTTTCACTCTTCTCAGTCGGCTTGACGTAGTAGTAAATGTTATCGAGGTCGAGTTCCTTGAGGTTCGGTCCCCAGTTCGGCATCGGTCGCTTCTGGAAATGCTCGAGCGCCTTGAGGCGGAACTCCAGCATCCATTGCGGCTCGCCCTTCATATGCGAGATCTGTTCGACGACTTCGCGGTCGAGTCCTTTGCGGGATTTGAACGCGTAGTTATCGTCGCGGTCATGAAAACCGTACTTATACTCGCCGATATCTTCTAAGATTTTTGCATCGTCACTCATAAGAATCTCCAGTTCTTAGAGAATAGAGACTAGTCTCTATTCTCTAGTTCTCTGCTCTCTCAGGAACTTCTTCATACTTCTCGCGGATCCACTCGTAGCCTTTTTCTTCTAAATGCAAAGCCAGATCCGGTCCGCCCGATTCGACGATCCTGCCACCGAGCATCACGTGGACATAATCCGGCTTGATGTAATTTAGCAGGCGCTGGTAGTGTGTGATGACGAGCACGCCCATATCTTTGCTCATCAGGGCATTCACGCCTTCGGATACGATGCGCAGCGCGTCGATATCTAAGCCGGAGTCGGTCTCGTCTAAGATAGCGATCTCAGGCTGGAGCGTTGCCATCTGAAGGATCTCAGCCCGCTTCTTTTCGCCGCCGGAGAAGCCATCGTTGAGGTAGCGACCCGCGAAGTTCTGATCCATTTTGAGCATGCCCATCTTGTCCTTGAGCAGCTTACGGAACTCAGGGATCGGCATGCCCTTGTCGTCAGGGTTGACCGCCCGTCGGCGGGCATTGAGAGCTGTGCGCAGGAAGTTCGCCACGGTCACGCCCGGGATGGCGACCGGGTACTGGAACGCTAAAAAGATTCCGAGCCGGGAGCGCTCATCCGGCTCCAGCTCGAGGACATTTTGTCCTTTGAAAATAACTTCACCCTCGGTAACAGTGTAAGACGGGTGCCCCATCAACGTATAAGCGAGTGTGGACTTCCCCGTTCCATTCGGACCCATAATTGCATGGACTTTTCCCTGTTCTACGGTCAAATCCAGCCCTTTGAGGATCTCTTTGCCCTCAATATTGACATGCAAGTTCTTGATTTCAAGCTGCGACATTCGTTTTCTGCTCCTAATTAAGCCATTTCTGGCGTTTGTACTTGGTCGGCGGCATTATAGCAGGGTCAGAGAGAAAAGTCAATATTTATGATATTTTTCTAGTATATTGACAATACACGGACACTTGGTTATACTCGCGCCCATGAAAAGTACGAAAGACAAGATCCTCCAGACCCTGCTCCGCAAGCCAAAAATCACGATCAATGAACTGGCTGAGGCGGTGGGCATCAATCCCATCTCGGTGCGTCATCACCTGACCAACCTGCAGATGGAAGGGCTCGTCGCAGCGGACGAGGAACGCCACGGTGTGGGGCGTCCGCGCCTGGTCTACTCTCTTACAGAAGACGGGATGGAGCGATTTCCTACGAAATATTTGCGCCTGACTACACGTCTGCTCTCGCAGATGAAAGAATCCATGCCAGCGCCAGTCGTGGCGAGTCTGTTCAATTCGATCGCGGAAGACCTGGCAAGCGAATATGCTAGCCAGATCAAAGGCATGAGCATGGAAGAGCGCCTCGAGTTCGTAAAAACCATGCTGGCACAGGAAGGTTTTACCGTTGAATGGGAAAAGAAAGGCGGAGATTATCAAATCCACGAGATCTCATGCCCCTACTACCAGATCGGCGTTACCCATCCTGAAGTCTGCACAGTAGATCAAACCTTGATCTCAAAGATGCTCGCCCTGCCTGCCAGTAAAGTGCAATGCATTCTCGATGGCGGCGCTCACTGCACGTATGTAGTACATCCTGTTGGTGCGAAGGTATAGTTTAATCGTTGGTTGAGTAGGGCGAATGATCTTATCGCCCGTATCGAAACCAACTTATAAATAAATACAATACGTGGTTTCGATACGCTCTTCGCAAAAACCGCTTCGAGCTACTCAACCACCAGAGGTAAAAAATGACTGAAGAACAACCTATCAATGAAATCCAGTGGACGATCCATCAGACGAACCCGGAACTGGTACAACCTGCGCGTGAAAAACTTGGCGAAGTGGTTGATCCCGAAATTGGTATGAATATTATCCAGCTTGGTTTGGTACGCGATATTAGCGTAGAGAACGGCATTGCCCGTTTGAAGATGATCCTCACTACCCCCTTCTGCCCTTACGGACCAGCAATGATCGAAATGACCAAAGCCAAAGCCGTGGAAGGATTGAACATGCCCGTCACCATTGAAATGGGCATGGATGTCTGGGATTTCGCCATGATGGAAGACCCGTCCGCGTTGGACTGGGGTATGTATCAGTAAAAATAAAAATCAATGATATTTGAAACTGGATTACCGTGATGGTAATCCAGTTTTTATTTTTACCAACTGGATATAATATTCATTGGAAAACAAAATGCTATGAAACACATTACCCCAATTTTCCTGATCTTTATCCTGTTCGTCGCTTCCTGCTCACCCCGAAGCCTGACCGCTGATCCCAAACCATCTATCCCGCTGGAAGATTGTGCTCTCACCTCGCCATCTGGCGATCAATGGGACGCGCGCTGCGGCATACTATCCGTTCCCGAAGACAGAAGCAACCTGAATGGACGTCAGATCGAGCTGCATATCGCTGTGATACCAGCCATAACACGGAATCCCGAACCGGATCCCCTATTCCTGCTAGCAGGTGGTCCCGGTCAATCCGCGATCGAAACGTTCCCCGCCATGCTCGCGATGCTATTCACTGTCCACGAAGATCGCGATATCGTTTTGGTCGACCAGCGCGGCACAGGTAAATCCAACCCACTGCGCTGCCTTGATCTCGAAGATGAGTCATTGGATGATGATGAAGCGCTGGCAAAACTTAGATTCTGCCCCAAAACATTGGATGCCGACCTGCGCTTCTACACTACCGAGATCGCCATGACCGACCTGGACGAAGTCCGCGCAGCACTCGGCTATGAAACGATCAATATCTATGGTGCATCCTACGGAACGCGCGCTGCACTGACGTATTTGCGCATGTTCCCCGAACACGTCCGCACAGTGACTCTGGATTCAGTTGTGGACCCGGAATTCATCCTTTTCATGGATGCTGCACGCGATGGACAATCTGCACTCGAAGTATTCCTGGCTCGCTGTGAAGCGGACGAAGCCTGTAAGTCAACTTTCCCCAATGTGCGAAGCGAGCTGGATGCCCTGCTCTCGCGTTTAGAAGAAACACCCGCAGAGATCACCATCCCCAACCCACTGACCAATAAACCGCTCGAACTGACCGTCACGAGAGATATGATCACAGGCATGATCTTCAACACGCTCTATGTACCAGAGCTTGTTGCCACGTTGCCGCTTTCCATTCACGCGGCATACGCAGATGAGAATTATGTCCCGCTTATATCGCAGGCGCTGCTCGTCAATGCCGGTTTGTATGACGGCATGTTCTACGCCGTTGCCTGTACAGAGGACGCGCCACTCATTTTCGCTGAAGAAGCCACCCAATTAAGTGAGGGAACCATTTTCGGTGATCGCACGATCGAGTTCATGAAAACCTGTGCCGCCTTCCCCAAGGGAAGTGTTTCCTCTGAATTCCGCAAGCCATTCGCATCTGACAAACCAGTTTTGATCTTCTCCGGAGAGGCTGACCCCATCACCCCACCCTGGCACGCGGAAAAGGTGGCAGAAGAATTTACCAACGAACTCCATTTGGTATTTACAGGCATGGGGCATGGCAATCTCGCCAACCGCTGCAGTTCCAACTTGTTCAGGGAGTTCATTGAAAGCGCATCCGTTGATGGGCTGGATACTACTTGCGTGAACGGAATCGAACCGCCGCCTTTCTTCGTCGATTTCACCGGACCGCGTCCATAAAGAAAATAATGTGGAGGCAGCCAGCTTGCTGGCGTAATTCGGGAGCAAGCTGGCTGACTCCATAAACAAGGTTATCACCATGATACAAGTACAAAGTCTTTCCAAATCGTTTGGCAAAGTAAAAGCTGTTCAAAACGTTTCCTTCTCCGCTCCGGATGGGCAGATCACCGGTCTGCTCGGACCAAATGGTGCGGGAAAAAGCACCACCCTGCGTATGCTCTACACGCTCCTGAAACCGGATAACGGATCAGCGCAGGTGGATGGATTTGATGTGAAGCAATCCCCGTTGGAAGTCCAGAAGCGGATCGGCGTCCTGGCAGATGCGCGTGGACTATATCCGCGTCTGACCACCCGGGAGAATATCCGCTACTATGGGCAGTTGCATGGGCTCGAAGAGGATGCGCTTGAAAGCCAGATCGATAGGCTTATCAAACTGTTGGATATGCAGCCCATTGCTGACCGCAAAACAGACGGTTTCTCCACCGGAGAAAAACTCAAAGTAGCGATCGCTCGCACACTGGTACATGACCCCAAAAATGTCCTGCTCGATGAACCCACCAACGGGTTGGACGTGATGAGTACACGCGCGATGCGCCAATTCATTCAGCGTCTGCGCGATGAAGGCAAATGCGTATTATTTACCAGTCATATCATGCAGGAGGTCGCCGCCCTATGTGACCAAATCGTCATCATCGCCAAGGGCGAAGTTACCGCCACTGGCAGCCCTGACGCCCTGCGTAAACAGACCGGGCATGAGAATCTCGAAGATGCTTTCGTTGCCGCCATCGGCTCAGAAGAGGGATTGGCATAATGAAAAAGATATTGGTTATCTTTCGAAAGGAATTACTCGACAACCTGCGTGATTATCGCAGTTGGACGACCGGATTTTTTTGGGCGCTTTTCGGTCCATTGCTTCTTGGCGCCATGATCATGATCCTTGGAAATACTATCCGCGACAATGTGGAAGAAGCTCTCGTATTGCCTGTTGCAGGTGCTGAGAATGCTCCCAACCTGATCGCCTTCTTGAAACAGCAGGATATCATTATTAAAGAAGCACCTACCGACCCGGAAGCTGCGGTCATTGCTGGAGATGCCAATGTGGTGCTTATCATTCCACCTGAATATGGTGAGGATTTCTCCAAAGGAGAAACGGCAAAAGTGCAACTGATATTGGACAGTTCCCGCCAATCCGCCATGCCCGATATCAGTCGTGCGCGCAGCACGCTCAGAGCCTACAGTGAATACATGGGTACATTGCGTTTGAGTTTACGTGGAATCAACCCAGAACTGATCCACGCAGTGCAGATCGAAGATAAGGACACTGCCACACCGCAGAGTCAGGCAATGATCTTCATCTCGATGCTGCCGTACTTTATTATCTTTGCCATTTTCAATGGCGCTTCTCCGGTGATCACGGATGCAACTGCCGGAGAACGGGAACGCGGCTCACTGGAACCACTGTTGATAAATCCCCTGCCGCGCGGATGGGTCGCCATTGGCAAAATGCTCTCCGCCATGCCATTCGCTATCATCAATCTGATCATTACTCTGGGCGGATTTGCCGCCATCTTTACCATATTGCCTGTAGAGGAGATCATCGGCGTTCAGATCGGCTTTAATAGTGGCGCCATCGTGGCGATCTTCCTGATCTGCCTGCCGATTATTTTCCTGGCGTGCGCCATTCAGACGCTGATCGCTTCCTTCACCAAGACCACCAAAGAAGCAGGAACATATCTTCCTTTTGTGGGACTCATCCCCTCTCTGCCCGGTATCGCATTGGCATTCCTGCCCGTGAAACCTGCTCTCTGGACCATGCTCATTCCAACCTTTGGGCAGCAAATCCTCATCAATCAGTTCATGCGCTCGGAACCCATCCTGGCATCCAACATCGCGGTCTCTGCCACGCTGACCATCCTACTTTCTATTGCGATCACATTTGTTGCAATTAAACTCTATGAGGGAGAACGCATCATCACAGGCTGAGCCCAATATGTAACCAATATGTAAAATGAAGAGCGGCTCTTGCGAGTCGCTCTTTTTATTCTTTGCTCGAAAAAGTGATCGTTGATCACGGGCGAATACGCCAGGCAATTCTCACCAGAGCTGCTACGGCAACCAGAATCACAAGGAAAACCGTAACGATCAGGATCAATCTCTCCGTATTTGTAAGACCGGAGGTATCCAATGCGTTATTCGGTGCAGCATTGCTATCTGCAGTACTGATTACAGGGACAGCAGTTGGCGTAACTTGCCCTGTTTCAGAAAGAATGACATCCGGATTGACCACTTCCGGTTGCGGTAGTCCAGCCTCCCGATAAATGATCACAGGCTTTTCCTCTGGACGAACAATGGCAATCGACCCGGATTCCTCTGCCATGTGTCCCGTTTGGTAAAGCGCTTTGACAGCTGCATCAAAACCAGCATCATTATCGCCATAGATCGCCAGAACATTTTTCAACTCATCCCATGGGGAAACTGTTTCATGGAAGAAGCCCACCTCCGGAGCACCAAGTACCTGGTATACATTCACCGGTGCAGTATCTTGAACGTCCTTCAGTACACTAGCGATCAAGGGGTTACGAGAAGGTGTACCAAAAAGAATCACTTGACGACCAACAAGGGTGTCAGAGGTTCCTGCAACAGCCCGTTTCACTTCGATCTTTAAGTTGGGAATGGACCCTTTTCCAATAAGTGAAGCAACTGTCATAGCAGCTTGGAGTTCAGAAAAATTGGGCGCTTCAGGAAGCACAAGATCAACGGAACTGCTATTACCCAAACTGGCAAAGGGATAGGGAAAGAAGTATAAGTCAGGCGTTGCTACGGGGGAAAAGCTCGCCTGGAAATAGGAATCAGCATAGATCTTCGTCCAGCTGCTGTTCTTATCCACTTGTTGACAATTGTTGGTGGGCAAAAGATTGGCAATGGAGAATTTCAGATCCAACTTGCGGGCGCTGCTCCCACGAGCCAGTTCATTCAGTGCACGCACAGGCAGATCCAGAGCAACCCACGAATCGCCATCCACAGGATTCACATTGATCGCACCAACATACACATCATTGATCGAAACAACGGCATAGGAGTTCTGCGTGCGCAATGCCGGGCTGAAAGCGATATGCAAAACCAACCGGGCGCCTTCGTTCAAGGTTACTCCAGGCGGATACTGGAACGGATAATAACTATCGGTAATGCCAAGCCCTGTGATCTGACGATCATACTCGCCCAGTTGAGCAAACGTGGTCTCCGGGTTCACCCAGGCCAATAAGCGATTTAAATCTTCGTTCTTGACAAGCGCATGAACAAAATGAAAACGACCCGTCAACGAGCGGAAGGTTGCCTCATCCACAAATGCTTGTCCAGCCATCACCAACCCCGCCTGGTCATTGCCTCCAACCATCAATATATTCCCGCGAGAGTGCCAGGGAGAATTGAAGATTTGTACAACGCCATCTCCAGCAGGGATCGGAAGACCATCTTCAGACATGAATCCTTGATTTGTTGGAGGAACAGGAAACGAATTGATCAACTCCCCAATAAGCGGTTGATTGGCGGGTGTGCCAAAAACGACAAGATTCGCATCATTCCTCTGCTGTTGCGTCAGGCCGCTGGCAGCCACAACCTGAACAGGAAGGTTATCAGCCGTCATCGTAGTACCCAAACGAGCAGCAACTTGAGCTGCCACAGTAAGCGTCTGATCGTCTAGTTGATCGGGCAATACAAAGATAGTCGGGGCGATATCCCTGTTCTCCCCATGCACAACAATGGCTTCCGGCAACTCCGTCAACTGTGGAGCAGGAGATGTGTCACTCAAATTGATCTTGGCAACACTTGTGCTCCTGACAATAAGCCACTGACCTGTATTAAAGCTATCCTCACAAAATTGGTCGGTTAAACGCAAGTGACCATCAAAAATTAAGTTGACTCCGGTTGAAAGCAATCGATCGGATGGCACGACAAAGGTCAGAGTATGATCCTGTCCATCGCCGATCGGGCGAATACTGGTCAACTCCTGGTTATTCGCCAAAACTGTCATGATCGCTTCCTGGCTGTTGAGCAAAGGTGAGGCGGCGTAGGTCAGTTGCACTTCCACATTTGCCACGGGCCAATCCGATTGAAAAGGTATCCATACACCGTTGGTTCCGTACAACCCCTTAAGCCGAAGATCATCATAGCCCAGGTCTTTGAATGTCAATGTGATTACATTCGAATTGTCTTGAGCAAAAGCCGTGATACTATTCCCCACTATCAGCAGGCTGATCAGGAAAAGCATGGTGAACTTCTTTGTTGATCGAATAAGCATGTTGTTTCTCCATTACGATAATGCTGCTTTAAGGTATCATCAAAATATATTCTAAATCACAGATTGGCAGAACATGACATTCCAACCTATTCTCATTCTTAAAGTTGAACTTGCTGCACCGCTACCAATTATCATGACTGAAAATAAGGAAAAAGGATTACAGTATGGGTCTGCACAATTATTGGTACGTTTGCACAATTATCCACTTGGAATCGTGGAATTTCCATTACAAAAGGGACTCACTAGCCCGGACGCCTACGCTCCCTTGATCTGGGATGCGTTAAGCGCTGCGATCAACGTCCACCTTGGACAGGATGGTCTGCCCCCATTGACCGCACTTCCACTGACAGGGATTCCCGGCAAAGAAAAAGCCAGGTGCGTCATCGAAGAACAGGGCTTGTTAAGAAACGCTCCCTTTATCAGCGTTGTTATCTGCACCCACGAGCGACCGGTCATGTTGGCGGGCTGCCTGGAGTCCGTTTTCAAGATCAAATATCCTACCTATGAAGTTGTTGTTGTGGACAACGCTCCAAAAACAAATGAAACTCGTTTTGTCGTAGAGAAACTCACGAAGCAGTTTTCAAATCTTCACTATGTTGTGGAACCCAACCAGGGACAATGCTGGGCTCGCAACACCGGGGCGAAAGCCGGTAAGGGTGAGATCATTGCCTTCACCGATGATGATGTGCTCGTGGACGACCACTGGCTGATCGGCGTGTTACGCGGATTCGCCACTTCAGACAATGTAGGCGCCGTCAACGGATTGACGATCCCTGCCGAACTGGAAACGGAAGAACAAACATGGTTCGAGCAGTCTGGCGGCTTCAACAAAGGGTACGAGAAAAAGATCTACGATATGCACAAGCACAAGCCAGATCGGGCATTTTATCCTTTATCTGCAGGCATATTTGGGACCGGAGCGAATTTATCCATCAAAAAAAGCGCGTTGGAGAAAGTTGGCTACTTCGACCCAGCACTCGGTGCCGGTACGATCACCACCTGCGGTGACGATCTGGCGATGTACGTTCAATTATTGTTTGGCGGTTTCCAGATGGTGTATGAACCAACTGCCTTTTTGCAGCATATTCACCGCCGGGAATATAGTGCACTGCAGAAGCAAATTTATAACTATGGTGTAGGGTTCACAGCCTTTCTCACCAAAACGATGTTGGATCATCCGGGCATTCTTCCCAGTTTTCTACTCCGACTTCCTTACGCGCTGTATCTCTTGTTCAGTCCGCGCTCTTTCAAAAACAAGAAGAAAGAGACCAGTTATCCATCAACCCTAAAGGGGCTGGAATACCGAGGGATGCTTAAGGGTGGTTTTGCTTACATCAAAAGTAAACGGCAAACCAAACGATTAATCCAACAGAAAGCCGTCGAAGGGTCTGCTAGAGCGCGTAGCTAATATGCCAGCTTAAAAGTTAAGACAAAGGCAAACAAGAGCGGCACAATGCCAATTAACGTTACACGGCGGGTCATCCATGCAAAAATATGCTGGATGTTATGCGCCAATTCACGTTCGACCAGTAGTATCACGAGCGAAAATACTGCTACGAGCTGTAGGTATAAATAGACATTTCTCTGATTGACCACGATCAAAGCGTCTGAGAATAAAAGAGAGTTCATTGTAGCTCCTGTAAAACGTTACCGGGGAAGGATTAGAAAAAAGATCAAGTTTGCCGCGCCATGGATCAAACAGACATAGAGCAAATTATAGGTTCTGCTGCGTAACCAGCTAAGTCCCCAAGCAAACACAAAAATAACTGCGACAAATATCCAGGAATTGTTATTGATCTGCAGGGTGGTATAGAGGATGCTGACGATCAAACTGGCAAAATTCCTCCCTAAGAGGCGCGTCAATTCGGTTTGCATGATACCGCGAAACAACCACTCCTCAACAAAAGCCATTGCAAATATAAGAACAAAGGCATAAAAGAAAAACAACAGAAGGGAACTACCAGGCAGGCTTGCAGGGCGTTTAAATTGATAGAGCAGCAGCCCCATAATACATCCCAAGGCGATCATAACCAGGTATGCAGTTAATTCACGCCGCTTGAACACAAAAGTAGATCGATCTTCATTAAAAAGCCAAACATATACAGCCCCGACCAAAACCAGAGGAACAGAAATCACCACTTGAGCAAACAAAGGTTCCAAATTGCCAAGTGGCAACGTAAAGTTCAGGATACGAATGATAGGCGGGATTGCTAATACAATTAAGTACCGTTGTGGATGCTCCCAACGGTAAGCCCCATACGTCAATAGAACCAACAGTAAAGTGCTATACAGCAAAATCCCAGATAGGTATTGCCCCCGCACTAACAGGATTTCACTCCATACAATAGCCACCACTGCAACCAGCAGCGTAATTTGACTATTAAAACGCTCCAAAGATTTCATGCTTCCTCTGCTGGCAGAGTAGTTCGCTTCATGACGGTTTCTTCTACGCCCGAGGCTGTACGATAGACCATGGAGAACATCCATATACCTTCAATATACATCGCTAGAACCCATCCAATGCTGAGTCCAGGCAAACCAGCAAACTTGCCTCCGATAATTGCTAACAACAGCTCCAAAAGCGCCATCCAGAAAAATGTTTGGGCAGCATGCTTGATCCGACGCTTAACTTGATGGATCGTCACATAATGCACGCGTATCACCACCGGCAAAGCAGCCAACACCAAAATACGCAGGCTGACAGTGGCAGTCGCAGCATAGGATGCATTGAAGAAACCAAGAACAAATTTTGCCAGTACAAGGATTAACACACCACCGCTGATTACCCCTAGAAAAGAAGTGCGCAGAGTAAATCGAAGTTTTTGAGCCAGCATGGAACTATCCGCAGCACTCACCGCATACAGCGTTTGAGACAATGCAGAAGGGATGACAAAGAAACTCGTAGCGATCAACCAGGCAATGTAAAAACTGGCATTTGCTTCCGGCGTAAGCAGCAGGGTTACGATCACAGGCATGGCAAATTGTGCTGCCTGCAAAGACAGGTTAAGCACATGATGAGCAAGCGCAGTGGAACGCATTTCCCAAAAGATATTCCATTGCGGGTGGAAACTGGTCCACTCGATACGCTTGCGGCTGACCAAATAAGCAAGCACTAGAAGCGAGAGAATATTTCCAAGAAACCAACTTCCATATATAACCATGGCATTCTTTGATTCTAGGAAATATGCCATCGGCAAAAGAAGCAGGATCTTTCCAGCAGAAACAATACCATTACGCCATAGTTGCCAATGACCAAGCAATAGACCCAACAGTGCCTGGTCAAGCACAAGGGTTAAGCCAGTCACAGAAACACCCGCAACAAAAAGAAGAATATTGCCCCAGCTAGCTCCGAGAAACGCAAATTCAAGTGAAAAATGAGAGGCGATTCAAAGCAAAAGCAAAGCCCAGGATCGCGGAGCTACATCCGGAGATCAATAAAGCTGTGCTGATCAATGCAACCCGCATTTCAGGATGCCGATTAAGCTCTCCTATCAATAATGTTCCCATCCCCATCATGCCCAGAGTACCTAACAGGTACATGGCTGAGATGGAAGCGGAAGCCAATCCCGTTTCCGTCAGTTCGAACTTCCGCGCTACGAGCCACCAGAAAGCAAATCCCAATCCTGATGTGACCACGAGTGTACCGATCAAAGATATGGCATTCGTCAATATCACTCGATTGTTTTCCAATAATTGAAGAAGTTTATTTTTACTTTGCATGATGCCAGCCATTAATGAATTATCCGTTTTAGATACACTTCACGGTATACAGTTCCAGGATCATCAAGCTTATAGAGAGTGGCTTTGAAAAAATCACTCTCAGCGACATTGTTCGGCACCATATAGTGGACTTCCCAAGTAGCTCCTGGAGCCAAGGCAATAGGAGTCCATTCCTGCACCTGACCCTGAAGCGTGCTGAGTTGGAGCTGATATTGCATCGGAACATTTTCCTGGTTTTGGATACCGAGCACTGCCTCTGTGTGCGAATCGTCTGTCCACAGGATCCATATCCGCGTGGTAGATGGTAACGACTGACTCGCGGCTCCATGCCGTGCAAAGACATAAACACCGCCAAAGATAACAACTGCCAGCGCCATGAGAACAACCTGACGTAGCCGCAAAGGGATCTGAGTCACACTGAGATCAATTTCCTTTGCCCGCTGCATACGCACAATAGCAACTACACTCGCAATCAGGGAAATTCCTCCCAGCAGGATCACCCAGGAAACTGACTGGATACCCCAATGAGTGAAATTTAGCAGAATGCCGCCCAGAGAAACTATACCCAAACTGAACCCACAGCTAAACGCAAATTTTTCCAAAATACCCAGGGGAGTATTAATGAAGATTGCCGTGGTAAGTGCATAGCCCGGCAAGATAGTGACCAGGGCAATGGCAAACAAGACGCGCACCGGGCTGAGCTTCCAATCCAAAAGCGTCAGCAGCATGAGCGCTGCCGTAATAAGGATAATAATCAAACGGTTAATGATCTTAGCGGTCACAATTGGTTAAATCCACTTGATATATATAAATAGTTCCATCGTCATAGATCAGACTAAATTCATCCTGACCTTTGAACTTTTCAAGCACTGCCTTTTCTAAAGGCTCCTGATAACGCTGGCTATTCTCTCCTGATTCGTAATAAAAACCGAGCATAGGTTTATAGTCGGCAAAACGGTTATCGACAACTACATATTCGATCTTGCCTGCACATAATGTGTCATACTCCACCTTGCTGAAAGGAGTTTTCAGGAAAATACCAGGAACATTGATTCCATTCCACGAACCGGTGACCTGGTATTCACGTCCATAAGCGACTAAAAGCAACCCGTTGATGCGATCTGCTGCAAAACGCTGGTTGGGAGGCAAATACTTCTCCACCCAATTTACTGTGTTCATGCTCTCTGCATCAATGGAACGCGTATCTGCCGAGGCCATGTATGGACCTGGTAGTAGCGCCCAACGCGGGAAACTCACCAGGAAGTTTCCCCAAAACATGATAATAATTACCAATGTGACACCGATACGCTCAAACCGGGCGCCTCGAACGGCAGAAGGACTAAAGATCTTCGTTGCAGCCACCGCCATGACAAAGGCGATTCCCAAGAACATGAATGGACCGATACGCGATGCGATCTCAGGTCCCTTTTCCGAGAAACGCAGCAACTGGGTAACAGGATAGAACAATCCCACCAGCCCAAGGAAAAGATAAGTTGTTCGATTGCGATGTTCACGCCAGATCGCAAGCCCGCCCACCATGATTCCTAGCAAAATAAACAAGGCAGTGCTGTAGATCAAGATTCTTTCCCAAAGTGCTAGAACATTTCCGCTATCGTTGGTGAACAACTGCCTTCCAGCCTCTTCCCGAAGTAGCACCTTGAACAAGTCGAACAACGCCCCGGAAAGCACAGGTACAAGATAATCGATCGTAATAATCGCCACATACATCATCCACGACAAGATAGCAACAAAGGCAAGAGAAGCTGTGCCAAAGATGATCGTACGGCTCTCGTTCTTATATGGAAAAAAGAACGTCACGATCGCCCACAGGACCAGGCAGATCAAAAGGAAATAGCTGGTGACATGGTGGGTTACAAGAGTGGCGCAAATACCAAAAATAAGAAGTAAGGAAGCGCCCAGCGGTTTATCTCGATGATGGTGTAAACGGTACTCAATACTAAGAAATACGATCACAACAAAGACGAGCGCCAGCGATTCATACGAGAACTGCGCATCGAAAAAGATAAAGTGCGGATTTGCTGCATAGATCAGGGTGGCAATCCCTGCCAGCCGCGGGGATTCACTTGTCTTCTCATAGAAAAGAAACAAGACAAAGACAAAAACAACCCGAGCTACCAGGATCGTAAGAATACCAGCGCTGAAAATATCCAGCCCACCGAGTTGGACCAACGCCACGGCAATGTTTTCCAAACCGGGGTAAAGCGGGCTGACCGGCAACAACGGATGTTCAGCAAATTGGTGACCTGTGGCAAGGATGTTCGCTACTGTGCGGTAGTGAAGCAGTTCATCATAAAAAGTATAGTAGAGGGGACTATGCATCACCTTGATCAGGTACAGTCCAACCCCTACAAATAAGATCAATGCCACTCGTTCACGGCGTGACGGATCTGGCGAGACCAGGCGCCAGGTGACCATTCCGTAGAACGGCAATATACCCACCCAAAAGATGATCTCATGATATGGACTGTTGGTGCGCGCGGCATTCAAACCCCATGCGGCTATGAATAAACATATTGTTCCCAGCAGACTGATAGCCGGGAACCAGCCCCAAACCCAGCCCTTCTTCTCATCATAAGGGTGATCACCATGATCAGGGACTTCAGGAGGCTTGGAATAAAAGAGCCAGGACCAGAATTCTTTAACCCACTGCATTGCTATGAACCTGAGTCCCACAATCGCTGGTAAATAGATTCGATACGCGATACCACATTCTTCGCCTGAAAACCAGCAACTCGTTGAAGAGCGACCATGCTCATCTTCTTACACACTTCTGGATGATCTACTAAATGCTTCATCGCCTGACGTAGTGCCATGCTATCGCCTGGCGGGACAAGTAACCCACTCTCGCCATCTGCAACGATATCTGGAATACCACCTACACGCGTAGCAATGACAGGTTTCCCCATCACCATCGCTTCCATAACGACGGTTGGGCTTGGTTCGTGCCAATTGGAGGGGATGATCCCGATGCCGCTGCGCCGCCACGCTTCCATAACCACTTCATTAGGAAGATTCTTCAAAATGTGAACATTCGCCGGAATATCAAGTTTACTCAAAGGAAAATCGCTCAATTCATAACCGATCATCACCAATGGGACGTTTGTCTCCAAACCACGATATGCCTCAAGCAAAATATCCATGCCCTTTTGGCGGCTAAATGATCCCACGAACAACATGTATGGCTGCTTCGGCAGCTGAGCTAGTTTAGATTCAATATCAGGTGTGGACACAGCCGATTTATCGGGAATAAAGTTCGGAACTACCTCAAAGGGCAATCCACTTCTTGTCAATTGACTACCATCCGCCACCGATTGACTGACGGGCAGATACATATCCACCAGGCGATTTTGCGTTCGTCGCATAACGGCTTGCCCGGTATACGTCACCATACCTTTAGCAAGACCATAATGATCGATAAGGCAGTTTCTGCATTTCGCCGCTTCGGGTCCAGAGCAGAATGTTCCGTTATGGATGAGCGTCCATTTGCCACAACTCAAGCCAAACTCATGCAGCGTAACCACCATCTTAGCTTTGCTCCAGCGCTTGAGTGGGAGATACGAGAAGGATAACCAATTATGAGCGTGGACGATCTGAGGTTTCTCACGGCTGAGGATACGCCGAATGGACAGAGCCAGCTCCGGGTCCGGAAAAGGAGGCGCATAACTGCGTCGCTCATCAATGAACAGAAGTCGTTCTGCACGAGAAACGGTTCCGCGAATCCGGTAGACCCGCACTCCATTCAATACTTCGAATTCAGGCATTTCTTTTCCCCACCCACCTTGTCGAAGAGTGATAACGGCAACCTCATGCCCGCGAGATGCCAATGCTTCACTCAAATCTTTAACGTGCCGCTCCAACCCGCCCAACACGGGCGGATAGAACTGTGTCAACATTACAATTCGCATTGTTCAACGCTCATTCCAGTATGTTGCTACTCTACTTTTTGACCAATTAATGAAAGAGTACCCAAGCCATAACCAAAAGTGGTGACGAACAACCCCGCCGCGATCGCGACCGAGCGCCTGATACCGTTTAAGTTGCCTTCACGCACACTAGCAAGAACACCCTGCCACATACCGCTGGGCAGAACTTGCATAGTATACGTTCTTTCTGAGGAAAGTCCATCATTTCTGCCAACCAGGCGTGAGAGCAGTGCTTTGGAGCGTCCTTCCAAATAACATCGCCAGCGATAGTATTTCCCGTTGGCGCGGCTGGCAGGGACCTTATGACTTACCTGTGCCAGCGGCTGGAACAAAAGCACAGCACCGGGAATGGTTTGACGTAAACGGATACAAAACTCGGTCTCATCGTCCCCTTGCGGACGCCCTCCCACATGCCCAATGCCATTGCGAAAGCCGCCGAGTTGATCGATCACAGTACGGCGATAAGACATATTGCATCCGATCAGATTTCGAACAGGCGCAGTATCCGTAGGCAAACCGCGATAACTGCACCCCACCACCCAGTTGAATTCATCCGGAAACCACGCCGGGCGACCACTCAACCATAAAGGGTTGATCTTGCCGCCCACACCCACGATCTTTTCAGATGAATAAGTCGCAAGTAGCTGTTCCAACCAATTGGGTTGGGCAATGGCATCATCATCCAGAAAGGCAACAATATCACCGGTAGTAGCGGCAACACCACTATTACGCGCGCCATTCAATCCGCGATCTTGAACGTTTTCCACAACAGTTGCCGCGGGGAATTTTTCGCAGGCACGCGCTAACATAGTTGGATTGTGATCGATAGCAAGCACGATTTGATGGGCAGGAACCGTTTGGTTCATCACCGATTCAACGGCTTCGACTAAATCCTGCCAGCGGTCTTCTGTATGGGCGCAAATAACAACAGAGATCTTCATAAGTAAATGCTATCCTGCCTTCAATTGCTGCCAGCGTGCCAGATCAAATACCAAAGAAGGACTTAGGTAGTACTGTTTCTTGGATACCTGCACAATGGCAGTGTGCAGATCGGTGAGGGTAGCTGTGTTGGGAATATACCCTGTAGCACCGCTCTCAAAGGCGTCTAATACATATTCGTCATGTGTGGCGGGACTGATCACAAGAATTGGAACATCCTTGCGCGTTCCTACAATAGACTGCAACACTTCCTTTTGGCTTTTACCCTCCGCGATCGGATTGATGATCAACAACTGCGGATGATGTTTTTCCAGAGCAGGGACGATCTGTTCAAAATCCTGGATCTCGTCGAGAACCTGGAACTGGCTATTGCTCATCAATAGTTTGCGCATTCCCTGCAACTGCAATGGTTGCTGCATGGCAACAAGGATTTTTACATTAACACTGGAAACAGCAAGCTTCCCTGTTTTTTCCGCATGTTGAGATCGGTCTGCCAGACGGCGCAAAAACTCACCCGAAACAGAGGAACGCATAATAGGGTCAACAGACGATTGAGGCAATAACGCGTATACCTTGGTGCCTTCATCATGACTCGAAGTAATGTGCAGTTCGCCATCCAGCCAGACGACCAAACCATACATATGCTGCATCCCCATACTTCTGCTGGACTGCAAGACCTGTTCGAGATCAAAACCAACTCCATTATCCTCCACACGAACTTCCAAATAAGGAGCGGTGTATTTCAAAGAGATGCGCGCTTCCTTGGTTTTGGCATGTTGAACTACATTATTAAGCGATTCCTGTACCAAACGAAATACACACATGGCAACTTGTGGCGCAAAGGCAAAATCCATGTTCTCGGTATCAAGTTCGATCTTGAGATTTTCGTACTGTTCTGCCAACCAGCGGATGGTCGGGACCAGCCCCAGCCGCTCCAACATGGAAGGGTACATCTCCTGGGTTAAGCCATCCACCTTCTGGATCAGACCGCCCAACAATTCCTTGGCTCCATTGTACAAGGACACATCAGAGCCGGTGGGGGCACTTAACATATTGAAGATAAATTGCAGACTGCGCAAGGACTGTGCGACTTCATTATCCAACATGGAGGATACCTGTTGACGCTGGTATTCCTGCGATAAGACCAGTCTTTGAGCAAAACTTGCCAGTCTACCTGCTTGAAGTTGCTGGTGTCGCTGCAGACGCGTACTTATAGCGCTCAACAGCGTGCTGACCTGGATTGGCTTCGTCAGATAGTCATCAGCACCAAGTTCCATTCCCTGGCGGATATCTTCTGCTCGGGCACGGGCTGTCAGGAATATAAATGGGACGGTAGCCGTATCCGATTGACTGCGTAGGGAGCGTAAGACGCCAATGCCGTCCATTTCTGGCATCATAATGTCACACAGGATCAAGTCAGGGAGTTCCTGATGCGCCATGGCAATTCCAGATGTTCCAGAATTAGCTACAGCTACCGTATATCCACCCTTTTGCAGCATAGTGGAGATTAAACCGCTTGTGTCAACATCATCCTCGATCAAAAGGATCTTCTGAGCATTGAGAGAAAGATTTTTATTAGCCATGAGTATCCGTTGTAATTTGACGCTCTCAGTTGTACTTCAAGGTATAAGCAAACAATAGCGCCTTCAGCATAAGATAATCTGCTCAAGGCGGCTATAAACTAGGGAAACATCGTTTGTTATGATGTAGGGTTGGGTTTCCCGGCAACAGTTTTGTTTTTCGATGCAGTAGAAGAAACATCTGCATCGGTGTTCTCTGTATCAGGGATATGTTTCATCAGATAGCTTTTATAGACAGCCCGATAATATTCTGCATAGCGTTTCTGTAAGCTGCGAGAGGCTTCGCCCATATCTGTTGACATGAGAGCATCATAGCGGCTGAGCAACTTTTCTGCTACCGTCTTTAATTTATCCTTTGCCAGATGCTTCGTCATCTTGACAAATTGATTTGTATCTTCCAATATCCCATGGAATGATTTCTCGAAGGATTCACTATCTACGGAACTCTCATGATTGCGCACCATTCGCAGACGAGGGTAGTTCCGCCACTCTTTGATGATTGTGCGCAATACACGCCACCCATCGGGAAATGCACGCAGGTTAGAAAGCCCCATAAAACGCCGATTTTCAAAACTAGGCACTTCCGCCACCCGCAGCCCCGCCTGAATGGCACGGACATTCATCATGGTCTCGATCTCAAAGCCATCCCCATCCAGATTCAGGAGCGGTAGTGTCCATGCCCAAAAAGCGTTATAACCGTAACACAAGTCTGTGTAGCTGCCGCCAAACAGAATACGCACTGCCCAAACGAAAAACTGATTTCCTAAATAGCGGTGAAATTCCATATCGGAGGTGCCTCCCCCTTGCATAAAACGTGAGCCCTTCGCAAAATCGGCTCCCGCCAAAAGCGTCCCAACGTAACTAGGGATCTCAGAAGGGCTGGTCGAACCGTCGGCGTCCAACATGACAATGATGTCCCCATTTGCAGCTTCAAACCCCTGACAAAGAGCATTCCCTTTGCCTCTGCGAGTCTGGTAGACCACTATAATATCGGGGCGCAGTTCTTTGGCGAGCGCCACCGTACGATCCTTGGAAAAACCGTCCACCAGAATAACTTCATCCACGATATCGGGAATGGACGCAAATAGTTGAGGAAGATTACGCTCCTCATTCAATGTGGGAACAACGACACTCACCAGCGGCTTCCGTTCTGGACCTGAAGAAGTACGCGAAGAAATAACCATTTGGATAACCTTTATGAATTAAAAGAATTTACAAGTGCAATGTACTTCAATGATGGCAGGCTATACCTTTTTGGCAAAGGCAGAAGCAAAAGTCATTGACTGAGTAACTTGTCAATAAAAATATAAATTAGAGTGTCATTTCACCTGAACTTCCCGGGTAGCATAGTGGATTATTACCATCATTTCCCTGTAGTGTCCAATAGAAATTATCTACATCTCACTCAAATCCCTATCTGTACTTGTTATGTTGTATTCAGGACGCAATTTAGACAGAAAAGATACATTTTCAGCTTCAAAACTGGAGAATAGTAGTCTGCCAAACTGTTCCCTTTAATAATAACTTTGCATTTGAAGCACTTCAGGGAATGTCACATCCAATGGCACTACAACAAAAAATAGATGTTCATCCTTTTTAGAATATTTTTCCCCAGTTTCCAAATCCTTGAACTCATTGAAATCCCACCAGCGCTTCTCAAATAGACTGATCTTGATAATACGGTTTTGGTCGACAAAATCCTTATAGGGATCAACAACGATCAATTCATCCTTTGCTTTATCGATATTGGCAACAATACTGTAGTGGCCGTTATCTTCATCGTCGTTGTCTTCATCTCCGAAAAGTCCCTGCCATTCCACACCGACAGGGAATTTCTTTTCATTTAGCACATATTCAAGATCGTCAAAACTGGCTTTTTCCTTGTGCCAGAGTTTGGCATGAGGTGCCAGTTCATGGACCGCCTTTGCCAGTTGATCAACTCGCGTGCCATTAAACTCAATAGTCAGCATGGCGCCCGCGGAACTCAGTAATCTCCTCCTGCGTTACATTAACCCCAATATTCTCTAACAGCATCTGGATCACGGCAGGTCCGCAGTGATTTTCCGTGATCTGCTCGATCCATCGCAAACGGCTAAATCTCTTTGGGTCGCTCAGGGGATTTGACATGGTTACTTAATAGGCTTGCCAGAATATCGCTAAATTCGATCCCATGCAAAGCCATGACTTCCGTCATCGGCTGGTCGCCAGGACCAAGAGCTGTGTTCGGGTTGCAATCAATAAAATAAGGCGTCATATCCTTTTCATCTACACGGATATCAAACTTGGCATAATCCGTGAAACGTAGTCCGTCGAAAGCCTTCAAACAAAGCTCAGAGATCTTTTTCTCCAACTCTTCATCCAACCGTTCGTACTTCCATGCATTTTCAACATCATAGCTTTCGATGCTGGTGTAGGCGTGTTTGCCATCTGGTTTGAGTTTGAATTTCTTATTCGCCAGAAAAACATGACGCGTCTTTCCATCGTCAAAAACCACCCCTGTCACCTCCAGCCCATCGATGAATTTCTCGACCAATACAGGGATCTTATTGTACGATTCTTGTATATCCTCTACTTTTTTCATCACCTGAGCGGCGGTCTCTTTTACGGCATGGTTATCGATTCCCATGCTGCCGCCGCTTTCATTCAATTTGACAATATAAGGCGGATCAAATGCGGGCGGCGTGTTCGAGCGTAAGTCCTTGACGAACTTATATTCTGGCGTTGGAATATCGTTACTTTGGAGCAATTCCTTGAACAAGTGACGATTGCCGCCGATCACCATTCCGGTAACGCCGCAGCCTGTATAAGGAATGTTGGCATATTCCAAAAAGGCAGGGATGGTACTGGCAAGCTTGTCTTTTCCGCGCACGGTGTCCACGAGATTGACAATGACATCGGGATGATCCACAAGAATATTCGTGAGCAGATATTGGTCAGCCGGATAACCCTTTGCTTCCAGACCAAGCCTTTTACATTCATCCATAATCTGTTGAGCCCGGTCTTCCACTTCTTTTTCCGCGTTGAAGGCTTCCTTGTTCGGGAAGAATTCCTCAAGTACATGAGAATACGCTACGGCAACCAACTTTATCTTCTTTAACGAGTCGGTATCAACATTCAACTTTATTTTTGTATTCGGCATCAAAAATCACTTTTTCCTTTTTGATCGTTTGAAGATTCTATAAAATACCATGGCAAACACCAAGCCCGATAAAGAACCGGATGCCACATCACCGGGATAATGGTCTCCCAAATAGATGCGTGAGAACGCCACAAGGGAAGCAATAAAATATCTCAGCAGACCGAATTTGGGGAATTTATTATTGAGCAGCCAGGCACCAGCAAAAGCGCCTGCCGAATGACCCGATGGGAACGACCATGTCCCCGGCTTCTTGCCAATAACAATGGCTTGAATGATCGTAATGAATGGACGCCTGCGTTTGAAGAAAGGCTTGATAACCAATTCCACGAGCCCGCCTGTGACTAATAAAGGCAAAGCAACTTCCCGCAGAATGCTTTTGGCATGACGGCGATGCCGCAGGGCTGCCACTCCGGCTTCGATAAACCAGGGTGTCACTGCTTGAAAAGCGAGCGTGAGACTATAGAAAAAACCGTTTAAGAGACGAGTGTGTGGAAGATGATTAATGGCAAGAAAAATATTCGCATCTAACGCATCCACTGGTTTCAGACGTTTCAGAACAGCAGTGCGCAAGTATTCACGCCTACGAGCGTCTTCCACTGTCGGAGCGGCACCTTGTTGTTCAGGGTTCATCGCTTCTTGGACAGCTTCTGCAACAGCCTCCTGCGCGCGTCCTTTGGATGTGGCAACCACTTCGGCAGTCTTAGCGATGACTTTCTCGGGCTGTTTACTCTCAGGAGCGGACTGTTCCACCGCTTTGACCTTTTGCGCCGCTTTGGCAGGCGATTCGATCTTCGCTTTCGCCTGTTCCACATCCGCAGCTTTTTTCTCCCCTACAGCGGATTCCAATTTCTCGATCACCTGGTCCGCTTTCTTCTGCGAGTTCACTTTGGAGACAGCCTTCTTCAAGGCGCGGCGAACCGGTTTGGCTTGTTGCTTTTCCTCGGGTGTAGGCATCTCCCACGGCGCGACGGGAGTATCCCCCAGTTTTTGCTCAGGTTGCTGTTTTGCAGGCTTCGTTGATTTCGTCTTCTTCTTTTTACTTGTAGTTTCCTTCTTGGATGTAGGACTCATAAACTCTCTCTCGCCTGTTTAACGAAAAAGTGTCAATTTTGCATCGCTGGTGGGGAAAGATTTAAGTGGAAATCAACAAGGGAAAAGGAAATGCATCTTTAGCGGCGACAGCCTCAGGCTTCGTATGGAAGCGTTGAACTCATCCAAATAAAGAAGCGACTCGGGTGAGTCGCTTCTTATTCTCCAGCTTTCCAGTGGATGCCGTGCATATCCGAGTCATCGTCAAAACCGGATACCACGATCAGAGCTGTGGCAACCGTCCTGCCGGGATTTTTCCAGCGATGCTTGAGGTTTGCTGCAAAAAGAATACTGTCACCCGGAGCGAGTTCATAAGTCTGGTGCTCCACCTGGTATTCCAGTGTGCCACGTAAGCATAAGACGAACTCGTGTCCTGAATGAGACATAACTTGCGGTCCACTATTGGCACTGCTTTCAAGCGTAACCATGTACGGTTCCACATTGCCGACAAAGTTCTCTCCGCCAAGTCCTTCCACAATACCGCGCGTGAAGGGCATATGCGTGCGCTCATCGGATTTCAAAAAGATAACCTGTTTGCGGTTGTTATCAGGGTTAAAGAAAAAGGTCAGCGGGACATCCAGCGCCTCAGCCAGTTTGTAGAGGGTGCTGATGGCTGGAGAAGTCTTCCCCTTCTCGATCATGGAGAGCGTGTGGATGGAGAGTCCGCTTTTCATCGCCAGGACGCGCAGGGACATCTCACGTGAGATGCGAAGTTCACGAAGCCTGTCACCTACATTAACGGATGGAGCCTCATTCTGGTAAAAAGCCATAGTAGATTAATTCTCAATTAAATAGTACCAAATTTTCTACCTAAACCTAATGACATTGCGCCACCCTTGTTATGACAACCTTCACTTTTGTGAAAAAGTTCACGGGTGTATTATGTTATCAACCGTATATTCGTTTATCCGCATATAGGAGTATAAGATGGTAAATCAGACCTTAAAACAGGAAATTATTCAGCTCGAAGCCGATTTTTGTGCCGCCCTTTCTGACCCCACGCGTATTCTCATCTTATATGCCTTGAGCGATGGACCACAAAACGTGACCGAACTTACGAACGAATTAGGCATCCCCCAACCTACTACATCGCGACATTTGAAGGTCTTGCGCGAACGCGGACTTGTATTCACCGAGCGTCAGGGAACGGTTATCACGTACCACCTGAGCGACACGCGTATCATCCAAGCCATGGACCTGCTCCGTTCTGCGATGAGGGATCGGCTGACTCAACGAGCCAGCCTTGTCAATGAACTCGGTTAAGGAGAATGTATGAAGAAACGCTTCCCTTTCTGGACCCTGGGACTGCTCGGCATTTTGATGGTGGTCATCGTCCCTGTCATCTACTTCCTCCCGCGCGCTGATAAGCCTTCCACCAACCCGGAAGATTATCTGCCGACACACTCCGTCCACGTGGATCACAAAGACATCGTCAAAGGTGACTTCAAAACCGGACAGGATGTGACCCGCGCCTGCCTCGAATGCCACAAAGACGCCGCCACTGACCTGATGAAGACCACGCACTGGACGTGGGAATCCAAGGAATTCAATGTTCCTTGGCGCGATGTGCCTGTGACCATCGGCAAAATCAATCAGATCAACAACTTCTGTATTGGCTCGCAGGGCAATGAGAACAAGTGCATGACCTGTCATGCTGGCTACGGCTGGGAAGAAGGAAAAGCCGTTGAACAAACCAAACAGGAAAATGTAGATTGTCTCGCCTGTCACGCCGATACCAGCGTATACGGCAAAGGCTTATATGGCAACCCCGCGGATGGAGTTGATCTGAAAGTCGCAGCGCAGTCCGTCCGTGCGCCCACACGCGAGAACTGCGGAAAATGTCACTTCGATGGCGGCGGCGGAAACGGCGTCAAGCATGGCGACCTGGATGAGAAGTCTCTACTTCCCACAGCAGAACGAAGATGTGCACATGGGCAGTGACCTGAACATGCAATGCACCGACTGCCACGTGACCAAGGATCACCAGATACTCGGACGGATGCTCGCCGACAACTACATCATTGACCCGAAGGAACAGGTCTCCTGCGAACAGTGCCACGTCAACCAGAAGCATGAAGACGAGCGTATCAACACGCATCTTGCTTCGGTAGCGTGTCAGACCTGTCACATCCCTGCACTGGCGACCGAAGAACCGACCAAAGTCACATGGGATTGGTCACAAGCCGGGCAAAGTGGACGTGAAGACGATCACTACACCTACCTCAAGATCAAAGGTGAATTCGTCTACGACAAGAACTTCGCCCCGACCTATCTCTGGTTCAACGGCAACAACGAATATCGCTACATCCTCGGCGACAAGATCGACCCGAATACCGTCACCTACATCAACAAACCGGCTGGCAACATCAACGATACGAACGCCAAGATCTTCCCGTTCAAACTTCATATCGCCAAGCAGCCGTATGACACCGTGAACAATTATCTGCTCCAACCCGTTACGTCCGGTAAGGGCGGTTTCTGGACGACCTTCGATTGGAACAGCGCCTTCGAACTTGCTGCACCGATCACCGGCTTGAAGTACAGCGGACAATATGGCTTCACTGAAACCTACATGTACTGGGCAACCACACACATGGTTCAACCCGCTGAGAACGCCCTCAACTGCGAATCCTGCCACGGCGAGAACGGACGCATGGATTGGTCTGCCCTAGGCTATCCCGGCGATCCCGTCGAATGGGGCGGACGGTTTGACAAGAAATAGGCGACTGACATGAATACATCGAAACGAAAACTACTCATCATTGCCGGACTTCTCATCCTGACCTTCGCCGTTGGAATTGGAACGGTTCTTGCTAAGCCGGAAGCGGCTCCCGCTCTACAACCCTCGTCCCTGCACTCGACCTTCGCTCTGCTCGATGTGGACGGCAAAAACGTGCTCGAAAGCGGCAACCCCGTCTCCACCATGAAGACCTGCGGACAATGCCACGACACCGAGTTCATTCAAAGTCACGCTTTCCATTCCGACCTCGGGTTGAGCGATTATCAAGAAAATGGTGAACTCAACTCCAGCACTGGAACGTTCGGAAAATGGGATCCGCTCACCTATCGCTTCCTCTCGCAGAGCGGCGACGAACGGCTCGACCTCTCCACCGCCGAATGGCTTGAAACCTACGGCTACCGCGTCGTTGGCGGCGGACCTGCCACCACATCCCGCACAGGTGAAGCGTTGAGCAGCCTCGCAGGTGACACAAAGAATCCCGAAGCCAGCATTTTAGTAGATGGCGTCGCTCAACCGTGGGATTGAACTCAATCCGGCACGATGGAAATGAACTGTTTCCTGTGCCACTTCGAGAACCCGAACAACGCCGCCCGCGTGGAAGCGCTCAAAGCTGGCGACTTCCAGTTCGCGAACATGGCGACATTGGTTGACACCGGCATCGTCAAGCTTTCCAGCCTTGGACAGAACGGCTATGCTTATTCAACAGAGGCATTCGATGCAAATGGCGAACTGAAGCCTGAGTTCGTGAAAATTCAAGACCCCACCAACGCCAACTGCGCTGCCTGTCACGGCGAAGTGCATGCTGACAGCAATGAACCGCTCACGATCAGCGTCGGTGATCTGAACTACCCGCAGACAGCAACCACTGGTCAGGTGATCGCTGCACAGAAGATTTCTGCTTCCGGTGTAAACCTTGCCAACAAGGAAGAACTCAACCGCTCTTGGGATATCCACGCGGAACGACAACTGCAGTGCACCGATTGTCACTACGCCTTGAACAATCCCGCCCATGCCGATGAAGCACAGAAGGCAGAACCCGATCATCTCGTCTACGATCCGCGCGTGCTCGACATCAGCGAATATCTCAAGATGCCCGATCACAACTTCGCCCGCGGCGAGAGCGCCCAGTTCAATGTAGCGCCCGAACTCAAAGGCACCATGCGCCGCTGCAACTCTTGTCACGACGCAAGCAAGGGACATTCCGATTGGCTGCCCTATGTTGACAAACACATGGCTGCGGTCGCTTGCGAAACCTGCCATATTCCGCAGATGTATGCGCCTGCCATTCAATCCTATGACTGGACTGTGCTGACGCTCGACCAGCAACCCGTCAAAGCCTATCGCGGAATCGAAGGCGACCCGAATGCGGTCACTTCGCTGGTCACCGGTTACGAGCCCGTGCTCCTTAACCGCACCAACGTGGACGGCGACAAACTGCTCGCCCCGTACAACCTGATCACGACTTACTACTGGGTCTATGATGAAGCCAACGGCGACAAACGCCCGGTTCGCCTCACGGACCTGGAATCGGTCTACTTCGAAAATGGCGTCTACGCCGCTGACATCCTCTCCGCGTTCGACGCGAACAAAGACGGCAGCCTCAACAACGAAGAACTCAAGATCAACTCTTCTGCCAAGGAAGAAGCGGTCAAAGGCAAGCTCGCCGCCCTCGGACTCAAGAATCCGCACATCGAAGGTTTGACTCAGCCGTACAGCATCAACCACAACGTCACGCGCGGCGAGAACGCAGTCAATGATTGCCAATCCTGCCACAGCGATACATCGCGCGTTGCTCAGCCGATCCAGCTTGCCAGCTACTCCCCGAACGGCACCCTGCCGGTCTTTGACGCGAACAACAACGTCAACGCCAGCGGTGAGATCGTCAAAGGTACCGACGGTGCTGTTTACTATAACCCCGTCCCTGCCAATGACAAGATGTACGTCTTCGGCTCCAGCCGCGTGAATTGGATCGATTGGATCGGCGCTCTGCTCTTCGCTGGGTCGCTCTTAGGTGTGATCGGTCATGGGACGCTGCGATACGTCTCGTCACGGAAACAGGCTCACTCTGCGGTTCGAACCGAACGCGTTTACATGTACGACTCCTATCGCCGGTTCTGGCACTGGCTGCAGACCGTCGCCATTGTCACCCTCCTGTTCACCGGTTTGATCATCCACCGACCAGACATCTTCGGAGCGTTCTCCTTCCGCGGCGTGGTGACAATCCACAATGTGATCGCCGCCATTCTCGTGATCAACGCTTTGTTGGCGGTCTTCTACCACCTGGCGACCGAGCGGATGCAGGAATATATCCCGCGCCCCTACGGTTTCTTCGACGATGCCATCGTGCAAGCCAAGTATTACATCTCTGGCATCTTCAAGGGCGAAGGTCATCCATTCGAGAAGACGCCCGATAACCGTATGAACCCGATCCAGAAGTTCACCTACTTCGGCATTCTGATGGTATTCCTGCCGCTGCAAATGTTGACGGGCGCACTAATGTGGAGCGTTCAGAAATTCCCTGTCGTGGCTGGCTGGTTCGGCGGACTGCCCTTCCTGGCTCCGTTCCACTCGCTCGTTGCCTGGCTCTTCGGTACCTTCATCGTAGTGCACGTGTACATGACCACCACCGGCGCAACTCCGCTCGAAGCAATGCGCGCCATGGTGACCGGTTACGAAGAAGTGGAAGTACACGAGCACGCCGCACCGAAGGCAGAGAAGAAAGCAAAAGGAAAGAAATAATCCATACGCCATTGCGAGGAGCTTGAACGGTGAAGCGATCTTTGGAGGGTCGCTTCACCCCAGGCTCTCGTGAGCGCAGATGGTAAGGAGAAACATTATGACAACTGCTCCTGTAACGAAGAAAAGTATTTTCAATCGACCTGAGAAGTCGTACGTCAATCCTTATTTTGGCGGCATGGTGTTGGGAATCGTTCTCTTCCTGGCATTCTTCCTCACCGGTAATGGACTTGGCTCCTCCGGCGCCACCAGCCGCATTGCCGTGGCAGTCGAAGATGCTATCGTCCCCAACCACGTGGACAATACGCCCTATCTCTTGAAGATGGCGGGCGGCGACAGAAACCCGTTCGATGAATGGGTCGTACCCGTGTTCTTCGGCGCGCTGCTCGGCGGTTTTAGCTCAGGCTTTTTCAATGGACGCTTGAAGTTCATCACCACCAAGGGACCGAACATCTCTAACCGCACACGCTGGCTGATGGCATTCCTCGGCGGTGTGTTGTTCTTGTACGGCGCACGCATGGCACGCGGATGTACCTCCGGTCAGGCGCTCTCTGGTGGGACAACGCTCTCCGCAGGTTCGTGGGTCGTGATGTTCGCCATCTTTGGCGGAGCATACGGCATTGCCTATTTCGTCCGGAAACTTTGGAACTAAGGAGCATCGACATGAAATTCCCTCTCAACGTTCTGATCGTTCCAAGCGTCGAACACCCCTGGACGTATCTTGTTTTCGCCGTGATCGGCTTTGCCTTTGGCTTTACCCTCGAAATGTCCGGCTTTGGCAATTCGCGCAAACTGGCGGCACAGTTCTATTTCAAAGAACTGACCGTTATCAAAGTGATGTTCACCGCCATTGTGACTGCCATGGTGCTGCTCTTTGGCGCGGTTGGACTCGGCATCCTGGATTTCAATCAGGTGTGGGTCAACCCGACCTATCTCGCCTCCGGCATCCTCGGCGGCTTGATCATGGGCGTGGGTTTCATCATCGGCGGTTTCTGCCCAACCACATCCCTGGCATCTGCATCCACCGGCAAAATTGACGGTATGCTCTTTATGCTCGGCGGCTTTGTCGGCGCCTTCTTCTTCGGTGAGACCGAAAAATATTTCGATAACTGGTACACCAACGCTGGCTACTACGGACGCCTGACCCTCGACCAGGTCTTCCACCTGCCTGTCGGTGTTGTGGTTCTGCTTGTTGTTCTTATGGCACTCTTCATGTTCTGGGGTTCGGAACAACTGGAACGCATCATCGGCAAACGAGACATGAGCCACGAGCCAAAACTCCGCCTTGTTGGCGCAGGTGCTTTGTTCGTTCTTGCTCTTGCCGTGGTCTTCATCGGTTCGCCTTCTCTGCAGGATAAATACAACAAGGTTACCTTCACCCGTACCGTGGATGAAAAGCAAGTCGTTTATACAGCGGATGAAATGCTCTCCAACCGATTGGTCTTCATTTCACCTGCCGAAGCTTTCAAAGCTCGTTACAACCAGGCAATGAATCCCATCTACATTGACGTGCGCAGTGAAGCGGACTTCAACCTGTATCACGTTGAAGGCGCGATCAACATCCCTGTGGAGCGCATTCAGGAAGTGGTACCGGTTCTCTTGACCGAACCCGCGACCAATTCCGTTTTCATTCTGATGAGCAATGACGAGGCCGCCGCGGTCAAAGCCTGGAAGACGCTCGTCGCCTCCAGCTTGAGCAACAGCTATATCTTAGAAGGCGGAGTCAACAATTGGATCGCGTTCTTTGGTAAGGATGACCCGGAACTAAAAACTATTCAATCCGTTGCCAGCCCTGCCGATGACCAACTCGGATATGTTTTTCCTGTTGCTCTGGGCAGCCGCTACGAATCCTGTGATCCCAGCCCGATCGAATATGAGAAACTTGAATTCGAGGCGAAGATCAAACTGCAGTTGAAGCGCGACAAGTCCGGCGGCGGATGCGGGTAGAGCACGTAACCAAGTAGACACGGTAACAGGTAAACAAAAAGAAGTCCTCACCAACTGGCGAGGACTTCTTTCTTCTTTCATCTTTCTTTTTATTTCACCGTGATCGTGACACTTTCCATCGCATCCCCTTCAAAGTTGGGATTCATCTCCGGGTCGCGGCGCGTGATTGTATTAACCACATCCATGCCCTCGACAACTTGCCCGAAAATGGTGTAGCCGCCGTTCAGGAATTCCTGCGGACCGAATGTGATGAAGAACTGGCTGCCGTTCGTGTCAGGTCCAGCATTTGCCATAGCCACCACGCCTTCCTTATCGAAGGTTAGGTCACTGTTTTCATTGACAAAGAGATAGCCGGGTCCGCCCATACCAGTGCCGGTTGGATCACCGCCTTGTGCCATGAAACCATCGAGCACACGGTGGAAGGTCACGCCGTCAAAATATCCCTTGCAAGAAAGAAACACGAAACTGTTCACCGTGATAGGCGCTTTGTCAGGATAGAGTTGGATGACAAACTCCCCGCCTTTTGCCATTTTGACGGTGGCGAAATATTGCTTGGCAACATCGATCCGCATGGGAGGTTCGCTGTATTGTGCTGCAACTGGAATGTCAGAGAACGCGTCACATCCGGTGGCATTCGATTGCAGACTGTCCGTAGGAACAGCTGAGTTTTCTGTAGCAATAACTGGCGCCTCTGTTGCAGGTGCAGCCGTGGGGCTGCTAAGAGCATTACAACCCAGTATCACCATGATTAAAGTCGCTAACACAAAATAAAGTTTTCGATTTCTCATTTGAAATACCTATTGCATTGTGATGGTCACACTTTCCATGGCATCGCCCTGGAAGGTGGGACTTTGTTCCGGGTCACGACGCGTGATGCCGTTGACCACATCCATGCCTTGGATCACCTGCCCAAAGATGGTATATCCACCATTCAAGAAATCAGCCGGACCAAACGTGATGAAGAACTGGCTGCCGTTGGTATCGGGTCCGGAGTTCGCCATTGCCACCACGCCTTCTTTATCGAACGTCAGATCGCTATTCTCATTGACAAATTGGTAGCCAGGTCCGCCCATGCCAGTGCCGGTCGGGTCGCCGCCTTGCGCCATGAACCCTTCGAGTACACGGTGGAAGGTCACACCGTTGAAAAATCCTTTGCAGGCAAGGAAGACAAAACTGTTCACCGTGATAGGCGCCTTATCCGGGAGCAGTTGGATCACAAACTCACCGCCTTTCGCCATTTTGACGGTGGCGAAGTACTGCTTACTCGTGTCAATGCTCATCGGGGGCTGGTCATATTGTGAAGCAGTAGCAATACTATTGAAAATATCACAGGCAGGCTGCTTACCTACGTCAACTGCCGTGATCTGCTGGGACGGTTCTTTCTTTGGCAAAGCCTGCCAGATAACCACCGCGATCAACAGGACAATAACTCCCGCCCCGATCATCTGTATCAATCTCGCCTGTCGCGCTTCTTGCGCTTTTCGTTCACGAAGCTGTTCTCGTTTGCTGGGCATTCTGATTTCTCTCCTTGGAAAATTGTGGCTGAATTGTACCTTTACTACCCCGCCACACGCACTTTCTCATTCAATTGGCGCACCCGCGTGGACATATGCTTCAGCACAGAGATCGCCACCGCTGGACGATCGTGCAGGATGCTGTTGAACGCATCCCCGTCGATGACCAGCACGCGCACATCACCACGAGCCTTGAGCGTTGCCGAACGCGGCGCCGATTCCAGGATCGCCATCTCACCGACAAATTCTCCTGTGGTGCGTGTTGCTAAAACAGTCTCACTCGCGCCGGACCTCTTAACCACCTCCACTGTGCCGCTGACAATAATGAACAGGGTCTTACCTGGTTCACCTTCCAGACACAGGAAAGATTGATCAGAGAATAACTGCTCCTCAGCTACATTCGCTATATCTTCCAGATCCACCGGGTCAAGGATCGAAAATATAGGCACTTCCCGCAATAACAAAATGCGGTCCAAAGCAGATAATGTCTTTAACGTTTTGATGTTCTTGATTTTTTTCATGGTTACAGCACCATCCATCTTGGCGATCGCATCGCGGGCAGAATCCCGCACCAACACCGAGGGATCAGAATACAACTTGTGCAACGAGGATGTGAAATTTCTTAATTTCAATTCTGAAATCACATAAGTCCCTAACGCCCGCACCCACGGGTCATCCTGCACCAGTAATACCTCCACAACGCGCCCGGTGTTCATCTTATCGTCATCATCCGTGCCAAACACACCGCCGCGGTCAAGGATCGGCAGCACTTCCTTGGTGATACGTCTATCTCCCAATGTTTCCAACGCTTCCAGCGCAGCAGCACGTGTCGAAGCATCACCGGCATTCAAACTCTTGCGGATTAACTCCAACGCTTGCGGGTTGCCAAACAAACCCACCGCTTTCATCAAGCGTTCTTCGCATCCCAACTCACGGTGACGTAGAGCTTCGAGCAGCATAAAGGTCGCACGCCCCACACGAGGGATCGACCCGATCATCGAACGATAAAACCGCAGGCTGGATACTTCCTTTTGGATATACCCACGCAGCGGGATAAGTGACTCTTCATCTCCAGCAGGGATCGTGTCTAATGCAGCAGAGACAGCAATTCGATTGGAAGTCTCCAATATCGGAAGGACAACGCTTCGAGATTTCGTCCAAGCCTGCTTCAGCGATTCTGCAGCAGCTTTCCGCACCTCGACATCTTCATCTGCCAGGCGTTCTGCAATGACCGCATACACATCAGCGTTATTCAGCAATGCCGCCACATTGACCGCTTCACGCCGAATAACCGGCGATGGATGGTTTATCGCATCTACGATGGGACCGGCATCAAACAAAACATCGTGTCTCGCGCTCTTCGCCATCTCACGGATCGCTCCCAAGGCTGCGCGTGTGCAATTAATATCTCCCGTCTTCAACAATCGATTCAAAACGGCTTGGGATTCACCACTTTCACCGAGATAGACCAGCAATGCCGCTGCACGCGCTTGAATGGCGATGTTCGGGTCGTTGAGCAAACGTCCCAGGGTTCGCATCAGCTCGGGCGAGGGAGCAACATCCAGCTTCGGAAGGGAGGCGAGAGTCCGTTCTCGGACGGTATCGTCTGGGTCATCCAATCCCAGCATGATGTCACCAAAAGCATCGCGCGCATGGAGATCTGCCAACGCCTGAGTCGCAGCCGCCCGGACGCTGGCATCTTCGTCTGACAAGCGTCCGATGAGATCAGGCACGGCGGTATGGTTGCCAGTACGCGCCAACATTTCCACGGCGAGGCGGCGCGTTAGAGGTTTGGGATCACGCAATCCCTGCACGATAACCTGTAATGCGGCAGGGTCATCTTTATACCCGGCAAAAGAATCATCCTCGTCGCTGAACACATCCACGCGCCCGGCGCGCAAAGCGGCCAGGAGGGCATTACCATATTCAGCACGCATCTTCCAAACGATATAAAAACATAGGATCGCGACAGCCACTCCCACCAATAAGACCTGCTGCCTGGTGAAGATCTGGCGCGCAACGAGCAGCATCACACCTGAGACCACCACGCCAACCTGGGCTGGAACTCCGTTCATGAACGCCAGAACCTGGCTACGCCGTTCAATAGGCACCACATTAAACAAGGCACTCCACGCCGTCCCCATTAACCCACCCAGCACGATCAGTTGCATGAATCGCACAATGACCGCGCCTGTAAACTGGAAGCTGGCAAAGAATATGCCAAAGCAGACCAAATAGACAACGGGCATGATCAAAATGCTGTTGACAATACCAAGGCGCGCATAGATCCGATTCGCCAGGAAGAGGGATATTAGAAATGTTATGGTTGTCTGGATACTGGTAAAGGAACCATTAAAGCCGGTCAACGCGGCTTCCTTATTTGCAAAGGTATCCGAAATAATGACGTTGAAGGGGTATTCGACAGTGAAAAACAGGATGGAAAAAAGGATCGAAGCGATCGCCAGCAGGCGGAATAAACCAGATTGACGAACAAAATCGTACCCCGCACGCAATTCATAGAAAAAGTTGAAATTCCCGGCAAAGTTTGTTTCCGGCTTGAAATAGGAACGGGTGATCTCACGCGCCAGGAAAAAAACAGCACCGAGGAAAAGTGTAAACAACACGACCAGATATCTTGTATCCAGCCACTTGGTGATCGCTGCAGCAAGTGAATTTCCCAGCACCCCGCCCAAAATGCTCACGCTCGCAAAAAAAGGGAACAGTCGTTTGGCTTGCCGCGCATCCGTGACTTCACTTGCCACTGTCCAGGCGACCGTGCCAAGGACGCCTCCCACACCGAACGTTGACAAATAGAGAATACGATAGATGGGGTATTTTAGAAGGATGAACCATTCCAGCGTAAACAAGATAACAATACCAGCCAGCAAATTGACCACAACACTTGAGTTTTGAAAGCGCCCCAAACTCATCGAATACACCATCGTCACGAGAAACACCACCACCCCCAGCCCCATATACACATAAGGCAAAATGGTATCAACATTTTTGCCCAGAGTTGCCAACAACAACGTGTTGGCAGCGTTCCTGCCAAACCCGAGTTCCAGCCTCTACACACAGGAACATGGCAGCCACCAGGAACGCCATCCGCACTTCCTGAGGAAAGATCTTGAGGAATGAAATTGCTTTCTCTCTGAGCATGCTGTATTCAAATTCTAGCATAACCAGGAGGCAATTTGGCAAATTGCGCGGCGTCTCATATAATCACTCCATGCAAAAATACCTTCGCAAACAGATCTTTCTTCCCCAGGATCACGGTTCCTGGGTCTTCATTTTCAGTCCACTGCTGATCGGGCTATTCGCAGGCGGACGCTTCACATTTGCATCGTTGAGCCTCACTGTAGCGGTGATCGCTGCTTTCCTCATGCGCCAGCCGGTCACGATGATGGTCAAAGCCTATTCTGGTCGCCTTCCCAAAGATGATCTGCCTGCCGCGCGGCTTTGGGTCGTTATGTACGGCATCATTGCTGCGGCGGCGCTGGTTGGTCTGATCGTTCAAGGATTTTTCTCCATCCTGTATCTGGCAGTTCCGGGCGTTCCCGTTTTCGCCTGGCATCTTTGGCTCGTCAGCCGCCGTGAGGAACGAAGGCAGGCAGGTGTGGAGATCGTTGCTATCGGCGTATTGTCGCTGGCAGCGCCGGCAGCCTATTGGGTCGGTGTTGGTCGGTACGATCCGCTTGGGTGGTGGTTGTGGATTCTGGTTTGGATGCAGAGCGCGGCGAGCATCGTCTACGCGTATCTGAGGCTCGAGCAACGGGAACAGAAACAGGTCCCGGAACGAAGCGAGCAGTGGCGGATGGGATTCCGCGCGGCGTTGTACACATCCTTCAATCTCGCTTCCGCGCTTACGCTCGGGCTGGTCTCCGTTTTACCGCGTTGGATATTCATCCCATACTTGGTACAATGGATAGAGACGTTGTGGGGCATCACCCATCCTGCTACAGGATGGAAACCCACACGTATTGGCGTCCGTCAGTTGATCGTGAGCGTTTTGTGGACGGCGTTATTCATCGTGTTTTGGTAGAGCGGATTGTCAATCCGCTCCACGGAGGAAAAAATGGACGAACTCACATGGGAACTTCTCACTGAAGTGCAGGGACGGCTGGAAGCTGATCTGCTCAAAACATATTTTGCCGCATCAGGTATTGACATCGAATTGTTCCAGGAAGCCGTAGGTCATCACATCTATCCGGTGACCGTGAATGGGCTGGGGCGGGTACAGTTGTTTGTCTCCAAGGATCAGGCGAAAGAAGCGCGTACATTGCTCAATGAATACATCGATGCGAAGGAATAGAATTTGAACAACACGGTCATCCTTGTCACCAACAACGGCATGGGAAAAGCAGATGCAATTTTAGAACAAGCCCTAGCTGGAAAATACTTTGATCTGCTCTCTCAAAATGGAAGCCTGCCCGCTGCGATTTGTTTTTATACCGAAGGCGTGAAACTGGTCTGTGATGGGTCACCCGTTCTCGACCAACTTCGCAAACTGGAAACGAACGGCGTCCATTTGATCGTATGCTCCACCTGTTTGAATTATTATGAACTGACCGAGAAAATCCAGGTTGGCATTGTCGGCGGCATGGGCGATATCATCGAAGCACAGATCAAGGCTGATAAGGTAATTACTATTTAGAAGTTTGGAACACGGAAATACACGGATTTTTTGTTTATTCCGTGTATTTCCGTGTTGTCCGCGTACAAAAAGGGTTTTAGATTTACAACCAGGAACTGGAGACTTATTTATGGATTTTGACCTGACCCAAGAACAAAAGATCTGGCAAAAGACCGTACATGATTTCGTCGCGAAGGAAGTGCAGCCCAAAGCCCATGACGTGGATATGAATTATGAGTTCAACTGGGAAGCCACGCGCAAGATGGGACCGCTCGGATTATTGGGGTTGAACATCCCCGAGGAATATGGCGGCTCGGGCGTGGACGCGATTAGCGCGGCGATCGCCATTGAGGAGATCGGCTGGGGCTGCGGCTCCACGGCGCTCGCCATCGCCGCCCATAACGGATTGGGTACCACGCCCATCGTTTTGTTCGGCAGCGAAGAGCTCAAGCAGAAGTGGCTTCCGCTTGTTTCCAGCGGAAAGAATAAGCTTGGGGCGTTGGCGCTGACCGAACCGGGCGCAGGCTCTGATCTGCAAGGCGGAGTCATCACCAAAGCGGTCAAAGAGGGAAACGAGTGGGTCATCAACGGGGAAAAGATGTGGTGCACGAATGCTTCCATCGCAGAATACATCATCACGCTCGTGCGCACCGACCCGGCGGGCGGATCACGTTCATTGAGTCAAATTCTGGTACCCACGAATACACCGGGGCTGAAGATCGGTCCTGCGGAGAAGAAGATGGGACTGCACGGCTCCCCCACTCATGCAGTGACCTATGACAACGTCCGCGTGCCGCTGGGAAATTTGATCGGCGAAGAAGGCAAGGGACTTCATCAGACATTCGCCACACTGGATGGAGGGCGCATCGGCATTGGAGCGCTGTCAGTCGGATTGGCGCAAGCTGCCTTCGAACACGCGGTTAATTACGCAAGAGAACGTAAAGCTTTTGGTAAGCCTATCGCAGACCAGCAAGCCATCCAGTGGATGCTGGCAGATGCCGCCACAGAGATCGAAGCCGCGCGGACCCTGCTCTACAAAGCTGCCTGGCTCAAGGAACAAGGCAAGCCATACAACAAGGAAGCCGCCATGGCAAAGATGTTCGCCACCGAAATGGCGGAACGCGTCTGCCGCAATGCCATCCAGATCCATGGCGGATATGGGTATTCGAGTATGGTTCCAGTGGAAAGAATCTACCGCGATGCCCGCCTGATGACCATCGGTGAAGGGACAAGTGAGATACAGAGATTGGTCATCGCACGGCATGTGTTAGCCGAAGAATAACCACAACAATGTCGTTGCGAACCTGCGAAGCAGGTGAAGCAATCTCCTGTTTACATCCAAAAGATTGTTGGAATGCTACGGGAGATTGCTTCGGGATTTCGATGCTGTCGCATCTCAACCCTCGCAACGACATTTGCTTATTTTTTACTTCCCCGCAACCGATTTAAAAACCAAAACATTCCCATCCTTACTAATCGTCAGCGTATTACCATCGATCTTGTACGAAACGGACTCGGTCATCACCTGAGCGACCATCGCTTCCTGGGTCATGCGCGGTTCTTCACATGCCATCATCGTGGAAACGATCGGACCGAATTTGATCTGGTCACCTTCGACGGTGTAATCGCCGCCGAGCGAGTTACAACCGCCGCTGCCGCCAACTTTGCCATCTGCATCGAACTTGAGGTTGGCATCCACATCCGCTACGGCGGGAGTGGGAGAATCGGCGGGACCGTAGGCGGTCAATTTCCATGTGCCGATCAGGGAAGGTGTATTCGCGGGGGTATTGGTAGCAGAAGCGCAAGCAGAGAGCGCCAGGCTGAGAAGGAATAGAATAAGCAGGTACTTTTTCACAAGGTTTCTCCAAAATAGTATTTTCTTGGAGGACGATTGTTCAGAGAAAAAGTTCCCGCTACTCTAGTTGACGATGTAGCAGTACGGCATTACTCAGCAGAAAGAAAATAGCGCCCGAAAAAACAGTTTTCCTGGCTATGTTACCAAAGGAATTTGACAATATCCATTATATTAGTTGTATTGCCTTTAGCCGAACGCCTATCCACTTCTTTTCTAAAATGAATCTTGCCACACGATTCGAAATTAATATCTCTCGATAAGCTGTTCTTCCCGAGCCGAACCATTCGAAAGTTTGAACAAAATCAAGGTTGAACGTCTAATGACTGGCGCGTTAATTTCATAACACCCTTCATATGTGGCAAATATTTAATGGAACCACACTCAGAGCATTTTGTCGAATTGAGAGGCTCATCACTTATAAGGGCTTGATAAGCAATTTTAGGTACAGCAATTTGCTTCAGGTTCGTTGATGGTTGGTTGGATTTATGCAGTATCACATCTAAACACTCGAAGCCAGAAAAACCTGAAACGTTAAGCTCATCGCAGACGCTTTTCGAGCACAGGGTAGCGTACGTCCAATAAAGCGTCCCAATATCATTCTTGCGCAAATGCATACTATCCTTCACTCTGAATGATACTTTTTGAGTATATGTCCCACATTGAGAACAATAATTCTCATAGGTGGGATGCTCCTCGGTCCAAGATTGTTCTGGTTGTGGGTATCCAATCGAAACGACGGGTATCATTCGTACCCATTCGGATGCCTTAATTTCGTCATCGCTAAAGAAAGTTTCGACGATACCAACGATTCCCGATGATTTAGCTAACTCTGAAATCTCAGTCCAATTCGAGTCGGATTCTGATATATCAAAACTTATCAAGCTATTTTCTCCCCCAGGTAATAATACACTTTGATGCTTGATCTTTAGTTTCTGTATCACAGCTAAAAAATCAGGACGTTTTTTTGAGTTAATGCTGATGCGATGATAGATTTCCATGTTTTTTCTCGTTCGGCGCGGGTTTTCGAACTCACCAAAACCCAACCGAAAATCTCATTCTTCCCAACCATGGAAAACAAAATCAGATTGTTTCCCATACCCATTCAAGTAAAATGAATTGAATCCCACTAACATCTTACGAGAACTACTACCCTGGATTCTTCACCTTCTTCCAATACCGTAGCAATCCATCGGCGCTCATGCCGAGCGGATTTGCCAATTCGTAGGCTTTAACGGTTTCGGCGTCGAGACCGATCTCCGCGCCTTCGTCCATCATCCACTGCGTGAAACTTTGGCGCATGGCTTCCACTTCGATGGAGGCATCTTCAGACATGGTTTGTTTGAGCCAGCGCTCGGCGCTGTCCAATCCCTTTTCAACTTCGTGCAGGTGCCATTCCACATCGTCAAAGATGCCGAAGTGGGTCGGCGCGATGTGTGTGACATTTTGTTTGTGCAGGCGGGTAATGCTCTCATGCCAGCGTTCGATATGCAGTTCGGGCGGCGGCATGGGCACACGCAAATAGCGATAGCCCGGAATGCGGACTCCGCCCACGTCACCGGAGAAGATCACATCTTCGAAGAGATAGGAATAATGATGCTCGGCGTGACCGGGCGTGTTAAGCGGAATGAACTCTGCGTTGCCGATGCGGATCGCTTCCGCGTCGTTCGGGATGATAAGTTGATCTTGCGGCACAGGCAGGAACTCACCCCACAGCGTATCCATTTTATCGCCGTAAATGCGCGTGGCGCTGGCGATGAGTTTTTCGGGGTTCAACATGTGTGGAGCGCCGACGGGATGCACGTAGATCTGCGCTCCCTGCCGCGCCAGCCAGCCAGCAGCCCCGGCGTGATCGAGATGGATGTGTGTGAGCAGGACGTGAGTCACGTCACGGGGAGATAAGCCTTGTGAAGCGAGACCCGCTTCCAGTCCCGCGAGAGTCGAGCCGGGTCCGCTTTCGATCAGCACCACCGCGTCGCCTGTCCGGATCAAATAGGAAGCGATCGCGTGCGGACGTCCCTGAAAGTTCAGATCAAGTGTGACAATATCGGAGCGCGCCATGACATATCCTCTGAGAAATTATTAGTGGAAAAACTGGAGAGGGTCGCCGCAAGATCGGCGTCGCAATAGACACGACAGACCGGCACCTTGCGCGCCATGAGATCTTTGGCGAGGTCTTCATTGCTGGCGCGATTACCAAAGGATTGAGACATCAACAGCACCACCACCGGGCGGATGCGGCGGCGTTGGAGCGTATCCACTGCCAGCAGCAACTCGGGCCAGATCATGGGCGTGATGAGGATGGCGCTGCTGCCCTGTGGCAGCTGACCGATCTGCGCCGTGACCAAACTGGGAAGCGTGTACGTGCTTTCGGGCTGCAGGAACGCCAGCGCCTCGAGCATCTTGGCTTCCTGGCGCTCGCTGCGTTCAGCGGGGATAATGGTGTATTCATTCTCTGAGGCAGTAACCAAGCCCACGGAGCGCCTTTGTTCGAGAAAATAGTGTGCTAATGATGCCGCAATAGTGACCGAGTATTCCATGGTGGATGGCGGCAAACTCATTTTCTGTCGCCGCAGCAGGAACAAATCATCGATGGGAGGTAAACTGCGATCGTCATCGCTCGGTCTGGCGACATGGGCATTGCGATGCGTATCGATAAAGAACCACACTTCTGCTTGTGGGTCCTGTTCGAATTCCTTGACCATCAACTGGTCGCGGCGAATGCTGGTGGGCCAGTGAATGCGCTTCATCGGGTCACCGGGGACATATTCACGCACGCCAGAGGCATGCGGCGTAATATCCAGCGATTTGCGCCGGATCGCCTTACCACCCGGCAGCAATCCCGGCGGAGAAACAAACTGCTCCATCGTAAATTGCATCGGAAGCACAACCAGGTTTTTATGAGCTGGGATCAAGCGTGTCACACGGAAGATACCGAATGGGTCACCGGAGGTGACGCGCGTGGGACCCAGCTTGAAACCGCCACGTGTAGTGAGCCAGGTACGGGCGGTATAGGTGCGTTTCTGTCGTCCGCGCAAAAGGGTGAGCACACGCGAACCAGCCGTATGAGGGACGGTCGATTCGTTGGCGATCTCCACCCACAGTTTCGGCAGAAGGCTGGCATTGTAAATCTCGAAATGCTCTTCGAAGATATCACCCACGCTTCCGCGTTGGTTGCGCGATTGACGATCCACACGCAAACCGCGTAACGAAAGGTAGGTCATCAGCCAGGCGATGGCGATCAACAGCACGCCAATATACAACAGGCGCACATAAAAGACGGCACCGTTGACCACTGTGCCTATGGCTCCGACCAGCAAGATCAAAAATACAAAGACACGTCCGGGTGTCACTTTTCGTTTGCCTTTGCTTTCATTTTTGCTTCTGCCTGGAAGTCGCCACCGGGGACAGGCACAGTATACATAACCTCCTGCACGATACGGTCGGCACTCAACTCACGCAGCCGCGCAGCAGGTGCAACGATGATGCGATGTCCGAGCACGGGGATGGCAAGCGCCTTCACATCATCCGGCAGAACATGGTCACGTCCACTAAGCGCCGCACGCGCCTGTGAAGCACGGAACAACGACAGGCTGCCGCGCGGACTGGCGCCAAGATATACGTCACTACTTTGGCGGGTTTTGCCGACCAGGTCAATGATGTATTTCTGGATGACATGCGACACGTACACTTTGCGGACAGCTTCGATGGCTTTCAACAACTCCGCAGATTTGACGACCGCCGTGAGCGATTCGATCGGGTGCTGAAGCTGCTGCGCTCCGAGGATCTTCATCTCCTCTGAAGCGCTGGGGTACCCCAACCGCACACGCAAAAGGAAACGATCGAGCTGCGCTTCTGGCAGCGGGAACGTACCTTCGTATTCGATCGGGTTTTGCGTAGCTAACACCATGAACGGCGTCGGTAATGGATGTGTGATCCCATCTACCGTCACCTGATGTTCTTCCATCGCTTCGAGCAAGGCGGCTTGCGTCTTAGGCGTGGCGCGGTTGACCTCATCTGCCAGGATGATCTGTCCCATGATGGGACCGGAACGAAATTCAAATTCCTTTTTCTGCTGGTTGTAGATGGAGACGCCCGTCACGTCGCTGGGCAGCATATCAGGCGTGAACTGGATGCGGTTGAATGTGCAATCGAGCGATTTGGCGAGGCTGCGTGCCAACATGGTCTTGCCCACCCCGGGTACGTCTTCGATCAGAACATGTCCCTGACATAAGAGACCAATGACCACCAATTCCACAGAAGCACTTTTCCCCACGATCACTTTCTCAAGATTCGAAATAACTTTCTCTCCAAACTCTTTCAGGTCGGTCATATGAATGTCCCTTTCCGGTATTTATATACTGACTTGCGGCTTTGATTGTACGAGCAAACAAAGCGATGGGCAAGTGCCTCACGCCCCTCCTTGGAGGGGTATCTATGTAGTCGGAGAGAATAGTTAATTGAAACGTCATTGCGAGCGTAGCAGGCGTTCGTTGCCTGCGAAGCGAAGCAATCCTATAAACAATAATTTTCTTGTATTTTAGTTATAAGATTGCTCACATGCACTTGCGTGCATGTGCAAGTGTCGCCCTACCGGGCTCGCAATGACAGGAAACAATCTGAAATTTAGTAAAAAGTCACCCTTCCAACAATAATTTCTCAGGGTCTTCCAGCAATTGTTTGAGCTTCACCAGAAATAGAACTGCTTCACGTCCATCCACGATGCGATGGTCATAACTCAATGCTACATACATCATCGGGCGAATGACAACTTCCCCTTTGAGCGCAATCGGTCTTTCTTCGATCTTGTGCAAGCCCAGAATCCCAACCTGCGGTGGATTGAGGATCGGCGTGCTGAGCATCGAACCGAAGACGCCGCCGTTCGTGATAGTAAACGTCCCGCCGCGCAGATCTTCCACAGTAAGCTTTCCCGCGTTCGTACGCGTCACATATTCCACGATCTGCTTTTCAATATCGGCAAAACTCAGGCGATCCACATTGCGCACCACTGGCACGACCAGTCCCTCTTCCGAACCGATGGCAATGCCCATGTCGTAATAATGTTTCAGCACGATCTCATCGTCGTCGATCTCCGCGTTCAACGGTGGAAACGCCTTCAAAGCGCCGATGGACGCCTTCACGAAGAAAGACATAATTCCCAATTTGATGCCGTGTTCTTTTTGAAATTCATCGTTGCGGCGTTTACGCAGATCCATCACGGCGCTCATATCGATCTCGTTGAACGTGGTCAGCATGGCGGTGGTCTGCTGCGCTTCGAGCAGACGCTGTGCAATGGTGCGACGTCGGCGCGTCATGCGGATGCGTTCTTCGGGACGGTCTGACTTGCTTTCCCACTGCGGGACTTGCTCTGGCGCGAGCGCCGGTTCGGGCTCAACCGGAGTTTGTTGAGGCGGTTCTGCGACCTTTTCCTGCCCTTGCAGGAATCCTTCCACGTCCGCTTTGGTCACGCGACCTTCGTTGCCGCTGCCGGTAATCGAGCTGATATCTACACCCTTTTCCTTTGCCAGCCGCGCTGCGACAGGTGTGATCTGCGGCGCGGATTGTCTTTCACTATCATGACCGTTATCGCGCAATGTTTCTTTTGGTGCCGCTTGCTGGGACGGAACCGTTTGTTCTCTGGCAACAGTCTGCTCCGCCGTAACCTTTTCCGGTACCGATGCTTTCTCATCGATCAATGCCAACACCTCACCCACTTTGACATCCTGTCCTTGCTTGGCTTTGATCTTCGCCAGATTGCCCGCGCTCTTGGCACCCACTTCGAGATTGACCTTGTCCGTCTCCAATTCCACGAGCACTTCGCCCACATTGACATACTCCCCTTCCTTCTTGAGCCATGCGCCAACCGTCGCCTCGAGCACCGACTCACCCATTTCAGGAACAACGACTTCCACCGTCATATCAACCTCTTTCTTTCACCACACTGCGGGAGCGGGTCTGTTTTTCAAATTCAAAGGCTTGCGCGATCAATTCATTTTGATTGATGCGATAAGATGTAGACGAACCTTCCGCTGGGCTCGAGCTTTCCGGTCTGCCGACATAATGGACAGGCAAGCGGTCTTCGGTCAACTGCCGCAAGCGCGGACGCAGATAATTCCACGCGCCCATGTTGAGCGGTTCTTCCTGCACCCAGAGGATGCGCTGAAGGTTCGGGTAATAAGCGATCACATCTTCCAGATCATCTTTGGGAAATGGGTACAACTGTTCGAGCCGTACGATCGCATCATCCCAATTTTCCTGACGCAGATCGTTGGTGACCAGGTCAAAGTACACACGTCCACTGCATAGGATCAGGTTCTCTACATCCTTCGGTCGACTGGAGAGGTCGGGGTCATCGATCACTCGTTGCCATCCGCCATCGGACAAGAACTTCGCAGGCGAAGCCACAAGTGGATGACGAAGCAAGCCCTTGGGCGTGAAGACGATCAACGGCAGCGGATCAGTTTCCAACAGCAAAGCCTGTCGCCGCAGTAAATGAAAATACTGCGCCGCTGTGGAGGGATAAGCAATGCGTACATTCGTCTCTGCTGCTAACGCCAGGAACCGTTCGATACGTCCGCTCGAATGGTCAGGTCCCTGCCCTTCGTTGCCGTGCGGAAGCAGTAAGACCAGCGACGGCGTAAAGCCCCACTTGGCGCGCCCCGCCAACAAGAATTCATCAATGATGCTCTGTGCATTGTTGATGAAGTCACCGTACTGCGCTTCCCACAACACCAGGCGACGCGGCGCCTGCACGTTGTATCCAACTTCAAACCCGAGCGTGCCCACTTCACTCAACGGGCTGTTGATGATCTGGAAAGACGCCTTTGCCTGCGGCAGCATCTGCAACGGAATGTACGGCGCATTGTTCTCAACATCATAAAAGGCAGCGTGACGCTGGCTGAATGTTCCACGGGCGCTGTCTTCTCCGGTCAGGCGGATCGAAATGCCTTCTTCTAAAATAGAGGCGAATGCCAGTTCTTCTGCGGTTGCCCAATCTACGCTGGCGGAGGCTTTATCCAACAACTTGCGCCTCCGCGAGACGGACTTTTCCAATTTGGGGTTTAGATGGAAATCATCCGGGAACTGCATTAGTGCGGCGTTCAGCTCTTTCAATTGTTTCAACGGCAAAGCGGTCTTCGCCTTTTGCGCCGCGCCGCTCGGAGGTGCCTGCGGAACAGGTTCATCGAGCGACTTCTCGGCATCAAGCTGCTCATTGACTTGCTGCAATTCCTTCAACTGCTCCTGTAGCAACGTTTCCGCCTGCTCTTTCTGGATGATGTTCTTCGCTTCCAATTTCGAAGCCCAGAGTTGTCTCACCGAAGGGTGTTTATCCACCGCCTGATACGTGACCGGCTGCGTAAAGCGCGGTTCATCGCCTTCGTTGTGACCGTAGCGACGATAGCCGATCAGGTTGACGACAAAGTCCTTATGGAACTGCTGGCGATAGGCGAACGATGTCCGCGCCGCTTCGAGACATGCCAGCGGATCATCCGCATTGACGTGGATGACCGGCATCTCGAATCCCTTCGCCAAATCGCTGGCATGGAGGCTGCTGCGCAGTTCCTTATCCGTTGTCGTGAAGCCCAATTGGTTATTGGAAATAATATGAAGTGTGCCGCCTGTGGAATATCCATCTAGGCTGGACATATTCAATGTCTCAGCCACAATGCCCTGCCCCGTAAATGCCGCATCGCCATGAATGAGGATCGGCATGGAGGCATTCTCGTAGTATTTCGGCGAACCGGGTTGGTCCACCCCTTCGTTGGCGGCACGTGACATGCCGAGAATGAATGGGTCAACAAGTTCAAGATGGCTTGGGTTAGGTGGGATACGAATGACCAGATCCGCTTTCTGGTCTGGGCGCGGAAGTTTGTAGCCACCCATATGATATTTCACGTCGCCTGTCCAGCCGAGTTCGTCCCACGTGGTGGCACGTCCTTTCGGGTCGTGGAACTCTGCCAATATTTGCGGATACGGTTTGTGGAGCACGTGAGCCAACACGTTCAATCGTCCGCGGTGTGCCATGCCGATCAGAATGGCACAGATATCCTCACCCATCGCAGCGGAGATGATCTCATCCAACATTGGGATGAGCATGTCGAGTCCTTCAATGGAGAAGCGCGTTTTGCCGGGAAACAGACGGTGCAGGAATAGCTCGAAGGCTTCAACTTGGGTTAATCGCTTGAGCAGATTTACTTCATCAACGGACGTGCGAAAACGCCCGCTTTCGGCGGCGCTGTAGAGCCAGTCGCGTTCTTCGGGCAGGCGGATGTGACCGTAGTCGTAGCCAATGGTTCCGGAGTAGATCGAGCGCAGTTGCTCGATGGCTTGATGGGCATTGTCGCCGGTCAAGCCGACGGACGCAGCGGGAACTTGTTTGAGTTCTTCGGGGGTGGTGAAGGTCAGTGTGGGAGGTTTGAGGTTGAGCGGGTCAAGTGTCGCAGCGAGGTAGCCGTAGGTGCGAATCAATTGGGCGAGGTCCGCGGCTTTGGATAACGGGATCCGGCTGGGGGGAGTCAGAACCGTCTGTGGCTCAGGGAGAGTTGGCTGCCAGTTTTGAAAGAGTTTGCGGGTGGAGTCGTCCACCAAAGCGGGGTCATCCCGGAACCGTTCATACAGTTCGAGAATGTAGGCAAGGTTGGGTCCATGAAAGTCGCGCGCGTCCATGCGATGAGATTAAAGTAGAACGGCGTCGATCTCGATCTTCAATCCGTTGCGCAAAAGGTTAGACACCGGGCAGTTCTTATCGGCTTCCTGAACCAATTGCTGGAATTTGTTGTTGTCGATGTTCGGCACATCGGCGCGGATATGCAGGAACATTTTGCTGATCTCGTGCCCGCCATCTTTTTTGTCGAGCGTGATGGTGGCGCTGGTGTCGGTCTCTTTGGGTTCGTAGCCGTTCTTTTCAAGCGTGTCTGCCAATGCCATGCTGTAGCAAGCCGCGTGCGCCGCGGCGATCAGTTCTTCGGGGCTGGTGCTGGTGATGTTGTCGCCATCGAAGCGGGTTTCGCAGGAGTAAGGCTCTTCGAAAAGCGTCTGGCTTTCTGAACTGATCAGGCCCGTGCCGCTCTTGGCGTTTCCGCTCCACATGGAGCCTGCTTTTCTTTCGATTTCGGTCATGGGAGATTCCTTTCTACTTACATACAACCGTCATTGCGAGCGCAGCGGGCGATTGTTGCCCGCGTAGCGAAGCAATCTTACAAACAATAGCTTGATAGTTATTCGTTGTAGGATTGCTTCGTCGGCTGTCGCCTCCTCGCAATGACGGGAAACAAAGGTCTAAGCAATCGTGAATTGCGTTTGTTTCTGTGTGATCGCTTCGATCAGACCGTCGTACGAATTGGTGAATTTCAGAACACCTTCCTCCAACAGTTGACTAGTGACATCGTCCAAGCTGATGCCGAGTCTGACTTAACTGTTCGAGTTGGGCGTATGCTTCATCTATATTGCTTTCAAGCGTGTTGGCGACCTTGCCGTGATCTACGAACGCATCCAGCGTTTTCGGCGGGACGGTGTTCACGGTGTTAGGTCCGATCAGGTTGTCGAGATACATCACATCGGAGTAGTCAGGATTTTTCGTACCCGTACTTCCATACAGAATACGTTGGTAGTGTGCGCCTTTTTCCACCATATAGCCCCAGCGCATACCGGTGAAGAAGGTCTTGAAGCGCTGATAAGCGACCTTGGCATTGGCAAGCCCGATCTTGCCTTTGAGGGACTTGGCTTCGGGTTTCTTTTAATTCGTCGAGCAACTTGTCCACTTTGGTGTCAATGCGGCTAACAAAGAGGGATGCCACAGAGGCAATATGTTCGAGCGGAAGAACCTGCGCCTGACGTTCTTGCAGGGCGATGATGTAGGCTTCTGCAACGATGTCATATTGCCGTGCAGAGAAAATCAAGGTGACGTTGATATTGACGCCCTCTTTGATCAGGTCTTTATAGGCAAGGATACCTTCTGCCGTGGCAGGTACTTTGATCATCACATTCGGACGATCCAGCATTTTGAACAAACGCGTCGCTTCATTCTTCGTCCCTTGCATATCGTATGCCAGATGCGGATTCACTTCTAGACTGACGAAGCCATCAGTGCCGTCCGTATCCTTGAAGACCGGGCGCAGCACATCAGCTGCTCTGCGGATGTCTTCCATCGCTAGCTCTTCGTAGATCTCTTCCGGCGAGCGATCCTGGTGGACAAGTCGTTCCATATGCTCGTCATACAGGTCACTTTCACTGATGGCTTTCTTGAAGATATCGGGGTTCGATGTCATACCGCGCAAACCCATCTTTACCCATTGCTCCAATTCACCTGACGTGATCAGGGAGCGGTGAATGTAATCGAGCCAGATGGATTGTCCAAGCTCAGCTGCTTTATGCAGATTCGTTCGATCCATATGTATTATCCTTTCCGTTTGATCCATGGAACAAGGATGTATCCACCCCATTGCGCTGTTTGGTGACGAATCAAATATTGTTTAAATAAAACTGTTTAATCATCGAGCAAAGTAGGGTTCTGTTGCGTATTAGACAGACTTTGCAGGCTCATAACGAGGCAGACTATCAAACATATCAGACCACACTGATAATTTGACCACATCGTCCTTTACTTCCTTGATCCAGAGCGTGGGGATCACCTTTTCCTCCTTAAGGAAAAGACCTGCACTGATAACGATATGCGTCGCCGTGCGGGTGGGTCGATCCATGATCACCTGTGCTACTGTCCCAATTGTCTTCCCATCTGTACTGATCACTTTCGAACCTTCCTTCAACACGACATTTTCTTCTGGGAAGAGATCTTTTCCTTCTGTAAACCTGAGTTGTGGATAGCTGACCGCCCCGCTGCCACCTGCCCACCAGGCAGTGTTGACAGGCGGATACCACAATACAGAATCAACTCGCTCCTGCGGCACCACATCGCCAGAAGGCTCCTCTTGATTTTAAATGAACATAGGAATCAGGGTCATAGGTTGGGGCGTCTTCCAACTCTTGGGCGGTCTTATACAGAATGACCCGTCCATCGTCTTCGATCGTGCGTACATCCTGAATATAGACAACCTTGTTGGTAGTCAGCAGCAATCCTTTTTCGATAATGATGTGGCTTATTTCTTTTGTTTCGTGATCAAGGACAACAGCACTTAATCTGCCGATCTTTTCGCCAGTAGACGATTCAACCGCCGCACCTTTTTTCAACTGCATGCTATCCTCCATAGGGGAGTCGAGCTCAATAAGAGCTCGACTCCGAAACCTTTTCGTTATCTTTCACAACATCCTTTGCCTTTGAAACGCCTTTTTTCACACTTTCTTTCAATTCATCCAGGGTATCTTGGGCGATTTCCTGAAGTCTCTTGAGCCGGTCCTTGGTCTCCTGGTTCAGGGTCTCCAAACGGGATCGGGCATCGCGGATCGATGCCAGCGCCGATTCCTGCGCATCCTGAATGGTCTCCAGCGCTTTCTGGACGGTTTTCTCTCCCTCATCCATCAGCATCTCACGGGTCTCTTCGCCAGCACGTGGCGCATACAAGAGTCCGATCGCGGCACCAATTGCTCCACCCAAAAGAAAAGCTCCCAAACCGGTTCTAGTAGTCATTGTCATCTCCTTCTGTTTTGATCAGTACGCCATCCAGCGTACTGATAGTTTTTCTTGAAAATAACATAGAAGTCTCAATCAATACACGGGGATACCTCCGAAAATCGGATTGAGAGAATCACCCATGCACGGCGTAGGCAAGTACCTACCCGCTTTTCTTGATAAATATGGTTTGGAAGATGGGGATGGCTGATAACGCTGGCGTTACAGTAGTTTTAAAAATGAAAGTGCGCCCAGAGAGACTCGAACTCCCAACCGCTTGTTCCGAAGACAAGTGCTCTGTCCAATTGAGCTATGGGCGCATACAATCAGGCAGTAATTATAGTCGATGTTATAGGAAAATCAAAATAGAGATGCTGGGATAGCAAGTTCAAAACGGTTTATCAGCCTGCCACTGAGTCTGGCAACGGGATATGCGGACCTTGCCCCCTTTGCCAGCACGGACGGTGACGGTGTACACTTGTCCCGTTTCGGTGCGCGTCCACACTCCCACCTCAAGCGGGTAACGCTATCGCAACCGGAATCGTATCCGCAAGCATTCTCATACTCCCCTGGAGGCTTCCTGTGATCACGCCCAAGCTCTATGTCATTATTGGTTTGCCCGGCGCTGGCAAGACCACACGAGCAACTGCAATCGCCAAGGTGACAGGTGCGGTGCGATTGTGCCCAGACGAATGGTTGGTGGCGATGGGGATCAGCCTAGTGGACTACTCCATTCGTTTTCGACTACAGGATCATATGCTCCAACATGGCGAAACTCTGTTGCGGGCGGGTGTGTCGGTCATCATCGAGTTCGGGTCATGGTCTCGTTCCGAGCGCGAAGCCATACGGCAGATCGCTGTGCGCACGGGTGCGGCGACAGAATTGCATTTCGTTGATGCGCCGCTTCCGGAGTTAGCGCGTCGAGTGCGGGAACGCGGCGGTCCGGATGCGCAGAGCCTGGTGGAGGACGTGCTGCTGAAGTTTCCGGAGAAGTTCGAGCGCCCAACCGCAGATGAGACGGCGCTGTATGATGCCTATTTCGGACCCGATGACCGTCCATCATAAGTCCGTTCACTTTTGCGATAAACCATACTATAGCCATCAGACAAGCTGCTACAACATAGCCAGCAAAACAGGGAAGCAAATGAAAATACAACCTATCATCACAGTCATCCTCATCCTCGTTCTTTTGACCTCTTGTGCACCCGCTGAAACACCTGCCGTGCCAACACTTGCACCATCTGCTACAGCCACTGCCGCACCCACTCTCACATCCACGCCCCAACCGGTCACCACCATCCAGGGCCGCACCATTCTCTCTGATTTTCCAGGTAACAATTATTGCTTATCGCAAGAACGTATCCCCGAAGGAACACCGGTAGTGGTCACCGGCATATACAAGGATTACGCCGCCATCGAATTTCAGACAGGCAACCAGCAACGAAACGCCTACGTTCCGATCGCGCATCTTGAGACCGTTCCTACCAACGTCCCCGAATTGGGAGTGGAGAAGATACCATGGAACTCTCTCGTGGATTATCGTCCCTGGCCCTATTACTCGAACGAGGTCAATGGGTTGGTCGTGACTCCCGAATCAGAGGAGCAAAGCGATTGGGCTTCGGACCCCACTCAACATGCGGTGCCGGAACCGCTCCGCATCCATTTTGGGATCAAGAGAAATTTCTCATCGTGGGCAGGCGTCAAGCTGACCGGCACAGAAGAGAACATCACCAATAACTGGTGGGAAAGCATCAACCGTATGGACATCAGCACTGATCGAACATCCTACGGTCTGTGTGTGCGCGATGGCACCACCGAGGATTGCACGGCAAACATTCCCCTGCCCATTCCATCGGATCAAGAGATCACCCTGCTTTTCCTCGACCGCAACGGAAAGCGACTCCAGGTGCTGAATGAGGACAACACCGTTGTCACAGAGGTGGATCTGACCTCCCTGCCGGGTCTTCACCTACCGAATGGCTTGTTCCCGTTTGGATGGTTTCGATTTGGCACCACAGTTGGATCCCCCGAAACACTGACACTAACGAATCTCTCCATCACCACTCCGCCTGATGGCATTTACCAACCCTCGTGGATCGAACAACCCGGTTTGGCAGAAATGGCAGCGCCGCACAACATTCTCATCGGCACGGAATTCAACCCTGAATACATGCTCGACCAGCGCTCCTGCGAAGTGATGCAGCACGATTTCAATTTGGGTGCGTTGAGCGTGTTCACCGATGCGCAGGTCTGGCTGGGACCCGGCGAGTATAACTTTGAAATCCTGGATGGCATCGTGAACAAAAGTTCCGACATGGGCTTGACCCTCTATGCATCGCATCTGGTATGGGGTTCGTACGATAAGGGCGTTCTTCCTGAATGGCTCAAGAAAGGGAACTACTCGCAGGATGAACTGCTGACGATCCTTCATGACCACATCACCACACTGGTCAGCCGCTATAAGGACAAGGTCAAGATCTGGAGCATCGCCAATGAAGCCCCCGAACGCGACCGTTACCGCGGTGCCGATTTCTGGTACGACCACATCGGTCCGCAGTATATTGAGAAATCTTTTCAATGGGCGCGTGAAGCTGACTCAAATGCGATCTTGATCCTGAACGCCGCGAACAATGAAAGTCCACGCGATGCAGAGACAACCTACAACATCAACACGCTGTACAAGATGGTCAAGACCCTGAAAGAGAATGGCGTGCCCGTGGACGCGGTCGGGATGCAAATGCACTTGTTCCTGCCGTGGCTCAGTCAGCGGATGCCCGAAGAAGCCGACATCGAAGCCACCATGAAAAAGTTCGGCGAGCTAGGCGTGCAAGTCATGATCACTGAAATGGATGTCAACCTGCATGAGATCCCTGGCACGCCAGAGGAGAAAGTGGAGATCCAGAAGAAACTCTACGCCGATGCCATGACCGCCTGCATCAACTCGCAGGTTTGCACCCTGTTCGCCACCTGGGGCATCAGTGACCTAAACAGTTGGATCTCCTCCAAAGATTCCCAATGGGTCTACAAAACCCACACACCCGATGCTGCACCGCTGCTGTTCGATGCAGAATACCAGCCAAAGCCCGCTTATTATTCGGTGATGGATGTTCTAAAGAAAAAATAAATAATATGCAGGTCAAAGAAGTTCAATTCAACACCTGGATCATACGTTCAAATTTTGTTTGGAGGAGCGATGAAGAAGGTTTTATTTATTTTCACGATAACAGCGATCATTTTGTCTGCTTGCAGCGTTACTACAACACCAATCCCGGAAACTACGAAACCTGTTTCTCCAACTCAATTGCCCTCTCCAACCATAACCGCCACATCTGTGCCGGAAGAAACAGCACAACGCGGACATGTAACTGTCTTTTGTACCAACACATTATCCGACGCTACTACCATCAACACAGCGATTGCCGGCAGCAGCCAGGGAGATGAAATCATCATTGTTGGACAGTGCCTGATCGACCAGACCATCAAGCTGATCGGCGACCGATCCTATCGCGGCACAAGTCGGAGCGGGACCATCCTAAAACAGGCAGATGGCGCCAATCTTACCGCATTACTGGCTACCGATAATTTTCTTGAGAATCGAGACTGGGCAACCCCGGTGTACATTGAGCGCATGATGCTGGATGGGAATCGCGCAAATAACCCACAAACACAGACCGATGGCATCATTCTGGCCTCGTGGTTGAGCGTGGTCAACGATGTGTGGATCACGAACATGAGCCGCGACGGATTGAGAACTCTCCTACGACACTCTGGATCACACAAAGCATATTGGTTCTCTAAACGGCAGGATAACAAACAATTTTATTGAGAACTCCGGTCGTTACGGAATATATGCCGAGTTTCACACCACGGATTGGACTTTGAGCGACAACTGGATCGCTTCCTCGGGTGTAGATGCCGTACATTTGGAAGATGGAGCCGGCTGGGTGATCGAACGAAATCACATTTATGGCGTTCCGCAAAATGCCATTTTTGTTGACCACTTATATGGAGCATCCATCTCTGATAATTTGATTGAGGGATTCGGCGGAACGGAACAAGCGGGCGAATGGTATGGCATTTATGCAACCGTGCAAGCAGACACGGCTTCCATTATCACCGGCAATCGAAATCTTCAATACTGCTCCGAATGGTCCAAGGAATCCTAACTCCATTTATCGTTACATTGGTCTGGTATTTCATAATTCAGGCGTCGCATCTGTGACCGCTAATACGCTGCGCGGCATGAATACCGGGAATGAGACTGGCTTATATTACACTGCCGTGGGAAACGACCGGGGCACCGTCATTTCAGCTTTCAATTTCGTTGCGGATGTTGCCACGGAACGCACAGTGGATAGTGCGGTCAAGCTCTCAGATGGATACTAGAGGTACTCTATGAAGAAAACATTCCTTTTCTTGTTCACCATCATCTTCCTATCTGTCAGTTGTTCACCAAACGCTCAGCCTGCTCCCACTCGATCATTCCCAAGCAAAACGCCAACAGCCATTGCTACGAACACCGTCCTTCCAAGTCCAACAGCTAGCTTTACAGCGACTCCTACACCCGAACCACTTGGGCTACCCGGTGGAGTTCTGCCCCAAGGGTGGGGGCTATCCATCCATTATGAATTTGTCGGCGACACTTATTTTTCCCCTGCCGAAAGTACGTTACTCAATGATGCACATATTGGTTTTGTCCGGGATGATATCTGGCCGGGCGCAGCCTGCAATGGCATTCCCTTTTGGTGCTTTGAATATTTCGATAAACTTGTCTCGATGATGGAGCAGAGAGATATTCGCGTGGTGTTTAACCTGGTCGGCCACAATTTCGAACAAAGTGGCACAGAAGAAACCCGCAAAGCCTTCGTCGAGTTCGCCGGGGTTGCCGCTGAACACTTTAAAGGTCGCGGGGTCATCTGGGAATTATGGGCAGAACCAGATGGAGACTGGTCCTGGAAACCAAAAAGCAGCTCGCAGGAATATGCGCTTCTTGCCAGTGAGGCAATTGCCGCCATGAAAACAGCAGATCCCAACGCGATCATCCTTGGTCCTAATGTCGCTACGCTGGATACCGTCTATGGCGACAATCCCTGGAGATTTCTGGAGGCTGTTGGAGAGACTGGTGTCCTGACAAAATTCGATGCGGTCAATATTCATCTGCACAATGGCGGGGACCCTGAAACTCAGATCAAAAGTCTACTGCGGCTGCGACGTTTGATCGACTCCTATTCGCCGGATCGAAAGATACCGATCACATCCAGTGAGTGGGGCTACACCAATGGCGGCAAGTTCTACAATCTTAAAGTCACGCCGGAACAACAAGCCCAATATCTTGTCCGATCGTGGCTGGTGAATGCTTCTCATGAAATAAACTTGAGTATTTGGTATGACTGGAAGGATGACACCTGGGGAGAAATGGAGGAATATGACCGCCATTTTGGGATCATCACGGGAACAGGAGAACTGAAGCCAGCCTACACCGCACTCAAAACACTTACCACCACTTTGGACGGTTATCAGTTTGTTCGCAGGATTACAACGGAATCGAGCAAAGACTATTTGTTGCTTTTCAGAAAGGGCAGTATAGGAATCCTTGTGGGTTGGACGACAGATGATTCACATACACTGACAATCTCTAATGGTAGCGCCGACCTGAAAATTGTGGATATGATGGGCGCAGATGAAACTCTGCCATTCGATGAAAAAGGCATTATGTTGTCCTTGTCTGCATCCCCTCAATATATATTGCTACCAGATGGACTCTTTGGCAATGAGAGTATTTTCTGGAAACCGGATGGCACTTTCTTCCGCTTGGATGAGATCAACAAGGGAGAAATTCCACTTACCATTGAGAATCCTTTTGATCAGGAACAAACGTACGATATCCAAGCGGTCCTGGACGGTGAAAAAATTGGAAACCTGCAAGTCAAGGTGACTGCCAATCAAGTAAAGTCTCTCAACTTACCCATAGAAATGATGGGGGATCCAAACGTACTTGATCACCTGGTTCAAATAATCATTTCAAATCAGGGAAGTAGACAGACAGGGTCCGTGTGGGTACAAAAATAGACATGGAAAGCACATTAAAAAACATAGGCTGGTTTCGTTCCTGCAATCGTGAGACCATGGTCTGTGGCATGTCCACGGATGAGGCTTTTTGCAGTAATTGTCCCACGTCCGTTTCATCGAAGTGCAGGTCAGTAATATAACCTAACGTACTGTAGAAAGGACTTGTTGGAATAACAAGTCCTTTTTTACCCTAAACGGATGAAATGGAAGTAAAATTTCTCCCTGGAGCCCCAATGGTCAACCTTCGAATCCAGTGGTTGTGCGCTCGACCCGCGCCGGGGTGCTATTGTTTTATCCCTTATGAAGACAACGCATGTAACATCTTTGCTGGTGGAACGTCTTGAGCATATTCCCGCAGATTCAGTGTGGGCACATCGAGCCAGTGGGGTGCGCGGCTCACTCATCAAAATGATCGATAGCATCGAAACCAGTTCCACAATTGATCTGAGGAAACTTGAAGAGTTTTCTCTCTTGGGCTTTTATATCCTTGAACAAGCTGCCAAGGAAAAGCACTAAGCATATACCATAGCACGAAGTTAGATTGAGCAAGTCTTTACATTTAAATAATATAGAACGTTCATAAACTCTACCTTATAAACAATATGAGCATTTTAAGCGGTACAAACCAACCCACTGATAAATGGATCCGTTCCTTCCAGACCTTTCTGGCGAAACCTCGTTTGATCCAGCGTGTTTGGCGGAAATTCCTTTCCCTTTTTTTCAGCGAACAATGGATCGTTTTGATCTCCACTCATAGCGACAGCGCATCTCCCGCCTGGGAGGACTTCAAACCGTTAATGCCGCCACCCGGCCGGGCTTGGGCAGACCCGTTCCCGTGGGTCTATGAAGGACAGTACTACATTTTTGTAGAAGAATTACTTCATCCCAGGGGGCGTGGTCATATATCCTGCCTGCATTTGGATGACCAGTTCAACGTTGTATCCAGTGAATTAGTGTTGCAGCAGCCATATCATCTTTCTTATCCTTATCTCTTCTCTTATGAGGGAGAGCTCTTATATGATGCCAGAGACCAAGGAAAATTGTTCGATCGAAATCTACCGGTGTGAGCATTTCCCTGATTGCTGGACGCTCGAAAAAACACTCATGACAAATATCAACGCAGTGGATGCCACGCTTTTCGAACAAGATCATCGTTGGTGGCTATTTGTAAATGTGCAGGAATCGAACAATCCCAACTGGGATACTTTAAATCTGTACTATTCAAATAGCCCCCTCTCTGAAAATTGGACTGCCTCTCCATGCAATCCCATCGTAAAGGATGTTAAAACGGCTCGTTCTGCAGGGAGGATTTTTTCCGTCGGAAACAAGCTTTTCCGCCCCTCCCAGGATTGTTCTGTCCGCTATGGCTATGCCATCAATTTCAATGAGATCACCCAACTGACAGAAACAGGGTATACTGAAAAGCCAGAACTCACTTTTAAACCGCCTAAGCAAGGCAACATTGTGGGCACTCATACCTGGAACCAAATAGGAGATCTTAAAATAATCGACGCCATCCTGCGCCGAAGAAGATCATAGATCAAACCACATCAACACACTATCAAGAAGGCAACAAACATGACAGACCTCTATACACTCACCCCATCACAAATCGTGGTTTACTCAACCGAATATTGCCCAGACTGTATACGGGTAAAGAAGTACTTTGAAGCCAATCATATTTCTTACTTACGGGTCGGATTGGAAGGTAACCAGGAAGCGACCGAATTCGTCATGCAAGTCAACCATGGATACCGCAGTGTCCCCACAATCGTCTTCCCCGATGGGAGCATTATGGTTGAACCCGGTTGGCATGAACTCAATGAGAAGTTCTCGAAATCATAGCATCACCAAGCTCATTCGGTTGTCGGCAGCCCAGCCTTACTAGTACTCAAGGTAATCTTGACGTTGTGCTATTCTTGACCGAAAATACATTTAATACTTTCATATCCAGCAATTAACTCAACGCAGACCACGGGTCAATGATGGGGATCAAGACCATACCCACATCCATCCACAACACTGACAGTTATTTTTCTAAACAATTGAGGATTTGTTATATAAAGCATGAAAAAAAAGATTGCTTATATCATTTCACGGTTTCCTACTGTTAGCGAAACGTTCATTTTATATGAGATGCTTGAACTAAAAAAGCTTGGCATGGAGATCCATGTCTTTCCGCTGATCCATCAAAAGGGAGCGGTCGTTCATGCGGAGGTTCAGTCAATTGATCCTTATGTGCATTACCCCAAGCTTCTTTCACTGAGTACGATACGAGATCATTTCTACTGGTTCACCAAGCGACCTTTCGTTTATGTCCAAACTGGGATGAAGGTACTGATAAAAAATATTCGTTCGCCAAAATTTTTCAGTCGAGCGGTCGTTGTCCTTTTACAATCGGCTCACACGGCAAGACAGATCAATGAATTGGGCGTACAGCACATGCACGCTCATTCGGCAACACATCCTACCTTGATGGCGTATATTATCCAGCGACTAACAGATATCCCTTATAGTTTTACAGACTCACTCTTCTGATTTCTACTTCAACCAAACCATGCTGGATGAAAAAATTCGGCGAGCCAGTTTTGTTGTGACCATCTCAAATTACAATGTAAACTTCCTGCAAGGCGTTGCTCCGAGCGCTGCAATTACCCCGGTCCATGTGGTCCATTGCGGGATCGATTCCGCAAAATTTAAAGTGGATACAGATAAACAAAGAAGTGAGTTGTTCAAGATCATTTGCGTAGGTCGCCTGGAAACGATCAAAGGACACCAATACTTAATAGAAGCGTGCTCTCAACTGAAGGCTGAGCACATTAACTTCCGTTGTTATCTGGTAGGCGATGGAGAACTAAGCTCCAGGATTCAACAGGAGATCAATCGCCTCGGACTGGCAAGTTATGTTGAAATGCTTGGGTTTCAAACCCACGATAAAGTCGCCGCCTTATTGAATGAAGTCGATCTGCTGGTGCTTCCCAGCCTAAGTGAGGGTATTCCCGTGGCAGTCATGGAAGGAATGGCAGCCGGGCTTCCCATCGTTGCGACCGCAGTCACAGGCGTACCTGAATTAGTAGAAAACGGTGTAACTGGCATACTTGTTCCGAGCAAGGATAGTGCCGCGTTGGCAGAAGCGATCCGAACATTATCCCTTTCTCCAGAACTAAGGATTCAAATGGGTCGAGCTGGGCGAAAGAAAGTGTTGAATGAATTCAGCCTTCAAAAATCGGCATCCGAGCTTTATAATGTTCTTGCAAACTCGTAGTCTGGCTGTGCAAAGTAAATTCTTTGTTTTAACGCATTAAAGTTATCTGTTGGAGTGATTTTTGCGTAACAGAAACATGCCTACACCGTCATGAAAAGTGATACATCGTTCTCCATGGGTAATTGCTTCCGCGCTTCTTAAATAGGCGCTATAAGTAACTTTTATCTCACCCCAACACACCACAGTTTAGCACAAAAGCCATCACCTGACCGGTGCGGGCTGTCAACAGCCACACCAAAAGAAAGATAGGATTTTCATATGTTATTCCAGGGCTTTCTGCTTGCGGTATTTTGGGGTTCTATAATTATCATATTATATTGTTTCATTGGATTTCCACTCCTTTTGGCGATTTGATCCTTAATCGTCCCCCCTCCCCAAATAAAAACCGATGCCAATTACTACCCAATGATATCGGTCATTATTGCTGCCTATAATGAGGCTGATTCGATCGTATCGAAAATAGAAAGCGTTCTTGCATCCAACTATCCACACGATCAATTTGAAATTATCGTTGCGTCCGACGGGTCAACAGATGCAACCAATACATTGGTTAGCAGTTTTCATTCTCCCTTTGTAAAACTGCTTGCCCTTCCCAGGCAGGGTAAGAATTCAGCATTGAATGAAGCGGTGAAAGCCACTGAAGGGGAAATTCTTGTTTTTACAGATGCAGACAGTCTTTTGAATCCTGATTCGCTGGAGTATCTTATTGCTCCGTTCGCCGATTCAACCGTTGGAGGTGTTAGTGGAGATTATCAACATACAAGCCAGAAGATCAAGGCACAAGGCGAACGCGCCTACTGGAATTATGATCGCATCTTAAAACGCCTGCAAGACGCCGGAGGAAATGTAAGCGGTGCTTCCGGAGGGCTATATGCGATCCGGAAGGAACTCTTCAAAGCAGTACCTACAAGCGTAACGGACGATTTTTTCTCTGCCATGCAGGTAGTTTCTTCCCATCATCGCCTCGTTTTCGAACCCCGCGCTATATCCCGCGGACCGGTCGCTCCCTCTCCAAAAGCGGAATACAAAAGAAAAGTTCGGGTCATGACGCGCGGTTTGCGTGGCATTTGGCTGATGCGGCATTTGTTAAATCCTGTTGCCTATGGTTTTTTTGCGATCCAATTGTTCACCCACAAAATACTTAGGCGGTTGTTGGCAATTCCCCTCATCCTTTTACTTTTCACAGCTCCCTTGCTTTGGAATTCCGGGTGGCTGTATCAAACTGCAGCCATTCTCCAATTCATTTTTCACGGGCTGGCTCTAACAGGCTTACTGCTGCAAAGCACTAAGATCGGTCAAATGAAATTATTGAGCCTGCCTTATCACTTTGATCTGGTATATTACGCCTCATTAGTGGCGCTCTCTAATATCATACGCGGCTATCAATATGCCACATGGGGACCGGAGCGCATCGCCGGATCTACGTAACATTCGCTGTTCCTGCTGCGTTTACTCAAAAAAGCACCCCGTAGTTATAGAATAGAAAGGATTAATTATATGGAACTCAAAAGAGCTATGATTACATTATGGAAACGAAAATGGTTATTCTTTATTGTGTTATTGATCGCGTTCGTCTCAACCGCCGTTTTCACTTACACACAAGTCCCTACCTATGAAACCACTATTCGGCTTATCGTAAGTCCGTCAAACACGGGTATCACTGATTTCAATGACCTGCGTTCTGCGGTCACATCCTTATCTGCACCTGTAGTAGCGAACACCTACGCAGAAATAGCACAAAGTTCATCCATCGTGGAAAAAGCCTGGCAACAATTAAATTCAAGTCCGCAAAAACAGTATGTTGTTACATCGACTGTTTTACAGGAAACGACCATTGTGGTTATCAAGGTCTCGGGGCCTAATCCAAATGTCGTACAGGAACTGGGAACCGCGATCACAAATGAAGCAGTCAATTATGTGAACGGACTAACCACAGTCTACAATCTGACGTTGCTCGATCCGGCAGTTGTCCCTGATGCTCCAACAAAACCAAATTATCAGTTCAATCTGGCGTTAGGATTACTCACTGGTGTTATGGCAGGGATTCTGCTAGCGTTCATGGCAGAATACGTCAGTGCACCGGTCTCTGATAAAGCCACTGTACCATCTGTTGCTTGATAAGAATTAATCAGTAATTGTCTGGGCAGTTCAATCTCCATCATACTCACTTTAGTCCAGGCAATTACTGTATTACAGGATTCGATACGTTATGCAAAAGATAAGTCAACCATCAACTCTATTTCCAGTTCCTGCAAATACCAAAGCTGAACCCGAACGGATATTTTCACGCGCAATGATAGTCAGTATATTGATCAGTTCTCTTATTCTTACTATAGCCAGCTCATATGTTTTAGTAAACGTTTCTCCTATCATAGCATTTGCAAGTGTGTTAGCGATCCCTGGCTTACTTCTGTTCTTCTTCAAACCAGAAATTGGTCTCATGATCGTAATCCTGGTTCTGCCTTTGGAAGAATTTAACATTGACGGTGGATTTTCTGTTATCAAATTCCTCAGCATCATCGTGTTCGGATGCGCTATTCTTAACTATATTATCTACAAACCACATGAACCCCTGGTGCGGTCTTCACAAAACACGATCATTCTCATTTTTCTTCTGGTCGCTCTTATATCGGTATTTGTAGCTCTTGATCCTACCCGGGTTTTGGAGCGTATGGCAAAACTACTGCGTGTTGTAGCGCTCTACTTCTTTACGATCAATCTCATCCGGTCTGAAAAGCACTTTCGAATCGCGCTATGGTTGTTCATTATTGGCGGCGTTCTTTGCACACTTTACGGTTTTTTTGACCCAGCACAAGTGGGGCAACGCTTCCAGGGAGCTCTAGGGCAACCTAATGGATACGCCCTCACCATGACCCCCCGAATTCCTATCGCACTGGCACTTATGAATGTTGAGAAAAACTTCTGGAAGAAACTCTCGCTGCTGATCATGGGTGCTTTCATTAGCTACGGCATCATTCTTTCAGGATCACGCGGCGGATTGCTGGCAGTTAGCCTGGCTTTAATCCTGTTCTTGCTATTTCAAAAGAATAAGATTGTTTGGTTTGCTGCAACTACCTTGATCTTTGTCATCGGATATTTAGTAATGCCTGAGGAGATCAAGCTACGTGTAGGGCTGACAGATACCCCAGCCAGTTCTGACCTCGGCAATTCAACCGACCGCCGCTTGACGTACCAAGTGTACGGCATGGACCTTTTCCAAGAACACCCAGTTCTGGGCATTGGGCTCGATGGGTTTGCAGAAGCATATGCCCAGTCAGAATACCGTTTCCTGATCCATACTCGCGATCTGCGCGTTGCTCATAACACTTATCTTGAGATCGCAACCGGTACGGGCGTTGTTGGGTTGATCCCATTTCTAGGAATACTGTTATCAGCATTATTTACCGCATGGAAATATTCCCGAGGGAAATATGTATATCTAAATCTTTCATTAGCAATCCTATCAACAGGATTGTTCGCAGCACTGGGAGGATATTACTTGGGTATGTTGTTTGGCAGCCGGCAATATGAGAAAACATTCTGGTTCTTACTGGCGCTTCCTATTGTTGTGGATTTTATAATTACATCAAGAGCCAAGCGAGTCAGTACTTCGCAAGAAGAAATTGAACCTGTTCATGAACGACCAAGGACAATTCCACTACCACAAATTGCTAATGAATAATACATTTGCCAAGGAAACAGTTCGGGGCGTTTTTTGGACTTACTCATCGTACTACTTGGGTAAATTGCTTGTCTTTATCAGTACGGTCATATTAGCGCGCCTACTTACAAAATCTGATTTTGGAGTTATTAGCTTTGCATTACTCCTGATTGGACTACTGGATGCCGTCAATGGTGCTGGCATAAGTTCGGCACTAATCTATTACCAAGGCGATGAAAAAGCAACGCATACTGCCTTTTGGATCGATCTTGCGCTGGGCTTCATTATCATGGGGGCAACCTGGCTTATCGCCCCATTCATAGGGAAATATTTTGATGATGTCCGGGTAGTGCAGTTTGTTAAAGTGTTTGCTATCGTATTCCCGATAGCGGCATTGGAAGATCTTCCCAAAGTACTGCTTACCAGGAATTTATCATTTAATGTCCAAATCATTCCAGACACGCTGCAAGCTCTTGTAAAAGGAATAACTTCTATCTTTCTTGCCTGGTGGGGACTTGGTGCGTGGAGTCTGGCTATTGGTCAAATCGCAGGTGCCCTAGTATCGATGCTAGCTTTTTGGACGCTCATTACCTGGCGTCCTAAGTTTGAATTCTCCAGCAATTGGGCTCGTGCCATCATCTCCTACGGAGGTGGGATTGTGGCAACGAATTTTCTTGCGTTTGTGTTAGTAAATATTGACTATCTTTTTGTTGGATATTATCTAGGCGCCGTTGCCCTTGGTGTCTATACGATTGCCTTTAAAATCCCTGATCTTTTGATCGTCCAATTCTGTAGTCTGGTCGGAAAAGTGATATTTCCTGTGTATGCCAAAATGAAGGAAGATTTCGGCTTCGCTGAAGAAAGCATTTTTGATGACCATGAACTATGTAGCGCTCATTACCGTCCCCATTGGTCTCGGGTTGATGCTTATTGCAAAACCATTTGTATTAGCGGTGTTTACCGACAAGTGGGTGGAAGCTATTCCGGTCATGCGCGCAATATCTTTATATGCACTATTTCTATCCCTGGCATACAACGCATCTCACGCCTATAAAGCAAAGGGGGCAATATCTGTAATGACATCCGTTTCCATTTTTCGAGCATTGATATTGATTCCAGGGCTATGGTGGGCAAGTTCTCAGATCGGATCCATCGAAGCTGTTGGTTGGACACATGCCGTGATTGCGTTTATCGGAGGAGTAATCAATCTTATTGTTGCGGGGCGGGTAATGGATACATCTCTTAGCGAGATCATTTCCGCCTTGCGACCATCCGTCATTGCTGGAGGGTTCATGTCGATGGTCGTTCTTTTCGTTTTATCCATATCGTCTACACTTTCACCGTGGATACAACTTGCCGTTAGTGTTCTGAGCGGGTTCGTCTCCTATATGGTTGCATTGTCCTGGTTGCAAAAAGGAATTATTACGGAAGCGTGGAAAGTATTCCAGTCCAGTATGTCGTCAAGAGCTTCCTGATGTCAAATCTACGAATTAAGAGAAAGTCCGCTTCCGCCATTATTCACCGTTACCGCCTGCATAATTGTTCACCATTTCGCTACCTGCAAAATACGTGATTCTTACAGGAGGACTACATGGAAAACTCAGGAGGAATCGAACGTATCTCAGAGATCGTCGGTTATAGAAATGTAAAACGATACAGCACTAAGGCGCATTTCGTGTTCGATGGGCTGGATCTTCGTGGAAAGAGAGTTTTAGAGATTGGGTGTGGAAAAGGGTCTCTCGTTGCCTGGGCAGCCTTGCATGGAGCATCCTTTGTCTTGGGGCTGGAGCCTGAGAAGGAAGGTTCACAAAGTATTAGCTACCGCACTCTTGAGGAAGTAGTGTCCACACTTTGCCTTAATAACATTGAGATCAGCCCAAAAACCTTTGATGAGTATGTTTTTTCGGAACCATTTGATGTGGTCATTCTCTACAACGTTATCAATCATTTGGATGAACAAGCGGTTACCGACATGCACGTCAACATGGCATCCTATGAACGATTCTTATGTATTGCTGAAAAACTATGCACCGTAACCGCTCCTAAAGGCATTTTGATCCTGGCAGATGCTGCCCGGTCAAACCTTTGGGGCGACTTGGGACGGCAGTCGCCCTTTGCCAGGACCATTGAATGGAAAAAACATCAAAATCCTAAGACTTGGAAAAGATTATTTGAACAAGCTGGCTTTAAGCTGGTCAACCTGAATTGGTCACAACTTTATCCGCTTGGAAAATTGTCGTCAAATTTTCTGGTTCATTACATTACCATTTCCCATTTTCTTATGCATCTTGAGCGGGCCGACAACAGTCCCGCAAATAAAAGCTGATGTCTGTAGACAATAAAGAATCGGATGGCAATGAGTCCTCTTAAAACTCGACCGATAAAGGTCGCCATGATCGCTCAAGATTATTTGCCTCTCTTGGGGGGAGCGGAGAGACAGATCGCAGCTTTGGCACCGCTGCTTAAAGAGCGCGGCGTTGAGGTGCAAGTATTGACGCGCCGCTATAAAGGACTCGCCCCCTTCGAAAGGATGGGAGATGTCCCCGTCTACCGATTACCGGTTTTGAAAACAAAGGCATTGGCATCGCTTGCTTTCACATTAACGGGCATCCCATTAATTAGAAGGCTTCGCCCGGATATCCTGCATGCCCACGGACTATTATCCCCCACTACAATGGCAGTTATGGCAAAACGGCTCTGGGGTATTCCGATCGTATCGAAATCCCTTCGTGGTGGAATTTTAGGTGACTTTAAGCGGCTCGTGGATCGACCTTTGGGTCATTATCGTTTCCACATGCTTCAAAAGCACGTGGATGCGTTCGTAGCGATCAGCAATGAGATCAAGGATGAGTTCCTGGAAAGCGGTATACCGTCAGATAAATGCAGATTCATCCCTAATGGAGTCAAACTAGACCGCTTCCATCCCGTGGATAGCCTAACAAAATCGCGGCTCCGAAAGCAACTGCAACTGCCAGAAGGAGAAATCGTGATCTTTGTGGGTCGGCTCGAATCAGAGAAACGTGTGGATGACCTGCTCAAGATTTGGCAGCAGGTGCAGGCAAGGCGCCCAAACAGCAGCCTCTTGATCCTGGGAACAGGATCACAAGAGGAAATGTTGAAAAAGATGGCAACAAGTAATACCATCTTCAAAGGCGCCGTAGATGATGTGGTGCCATATTTACAGGCATCCGACATCTTTGTTTTACCCTCCGTTGCAGAAGGATTATCCAATGCGCTTCTCGAGGCATTGGCCACAGAACTCCCTGTGGTTGTCACTGCAACCGGAGGCACGACAGATATCGTGCGCCACAAACATAGCGGATGGTTGATCCATGAATATGAACCACAGGCGCTGCTCGAAGGAATAGTAACTTTTCTACAGGATCGTTCTCTGCGAGAACGCTGTGCTCGTGAAGGAAGACAATTTGTGATAGAAAACTACTCTCTGGTAAACACAGTCTGACAGCCTTTGCAGGCTATATAATAATTTGTTGCCAAATAGATAAAAATCACCGGCAAGGCGTATTTGCGCCTCACTATGAGTGGAGGGGGATCAACATCTACAAGCAGTGTGCAACCTCTGCCAGTTTGGATTCACAATTATGGAAACTGAATATAAAAAGATAGATAAAAATATTTCACATACTTTATTGGATTTAATGATCGCCTTCTTGTTGTTTTCGTTGACAGCCAGCTCTCATTTCCCAACACAGCCGTTCCATGAATGGCAAAAGGTTATCGTCAATCAGGAGTATAAAGGACCTTTGGTTTTGGATGAAAATGACAACAATACCATCATCGTCGGTGCTGTTTTCCATGACTTTACAGGCGATGCGATCACGCTGGGAAATGTATCCAATGTGTACATCAAGAACTGTACCATCTATAACATAGACGGCAATGGCATCGTCCTTCGTTCTTCCAAAGGCACTGACCGCGTGACCATCGATGGATGCGTTATCCATGATACTACGCGAAATGGGATCATCGCTAAACAGAATATTGATGAAGGCATCGATCATACCCGGCTGGTTATTAAGAATAACAAGCTCTACAAGAACGGGACCGATGAACTGGATCATAGTTTGTATATCCAGGCGCAGGATGCCAATATCCAAAACAACGAGATCACAGGTTCCACAGGTAACGGTATCAGTATCCGAAGTTCGGGAATCGTCAGTGGCAACAAGATCAGGGATACGACCAAGAGCTGTATCCGCTATTTCAGCGACAATGTAAAGGGTCCTTCCGATACACTGCTCCTTGAAAATAATACCTGTCTCCTATCTCAGCCCGGTTCTGAGTCACCTGCCTTCAGCCTCCTTCTGTCAGACGACTCGCCGCCAAATTGGATCGTGGATCAATTCATCATCCGCTTCAATACGATCGCGGTCTTTACAGGTCAACGCGATGGGATCGCAGTCGAGTCAGATGCGTTGAGGACCAAGAATATTATGGTGTATGGCAATATTGTCATAAACACAAAAGATGCTCTTTCAACGATAAGCAATCAATATATCGACTATTATTCCAGCAACTACGTTTCAACGGATTTCCTGGGTTTTAAGGATTTGAAACACCCGCCGTATGACTTGCACTTGACTCCCTGGTCACCTGCCATCGGATACGCCAATCGTGAAACAAAATTTCCTGTCGCAGATGCCGATGGACATCCCCGAACAGCAGGGCATCTGGATGCTGGGGCATACCAACTGGAACGTACCACCTCCACCACCTTGGTACAAAGCTTTGCCTATTCGATCGAGGGGTTGGTCTTAATAGGGATTATCTTTTTAGCAGGTATGGGAATAAAAAAGTGGAGAGAGTCCCAAAGCCATCAGAAAGAAGATTCTAAAACAAAAATGGCTCATCCAAACGAATGGATGAGCCATTTTTGTTTTACTTTCGGTTATTTGGCGCCGCGCTGTTGGAATACAGCGATCACAGTGCGGAACAGGATCTCGATGTCCAACAGCAGGCTCGCTCGCTCGATATAGGCGATATCCAACCGCAGTCGTTCATCGAACTCGATCGAGCCGCGCCCCTCCACTTGCCACAATCCAGTCAGACCCGGAACCACATCCAGGCGTTCCGTCTGCCACAATTGATAGGTTTCCGCGCCAAAGGAGGTTGGGCGTGGACCCACCAAACTCATATCACCACGTAAAACATTTAGCAGTTGTGGGAGTTCATCCAGGCTGGTCTTTCGCAAAATACGACCCAAGAAAGTGACACGCGGATCATTCGTGATCTTGAAATCGGGCCACTTCAACTCATTGAGGTGGGCATATTTCGCTTTTAGCTCTTCCGCGTTCGGGACCATGGTACGGAACTTATACATGCGGAAGCGTTTTCCGCCTTTGCCCGTACGCAGGTGGTAAAAGATCACAGGTGCCTTGGGAGCAGTGAGCCAGACTGCCAGGGAAACCCCGGCTAAAAGAGGCAGCCAAAAAGGCGCCGTAAGCAGCACGATCCCGAGGTCCATGGCTCTTTTTAGGATTTGATACGTTCTGTCAGTAGCAATCCGTCTTTCCGCTGGAAAACGGCGGATCCAGGTTACTTGTTGGAGTGAGTCAATTCGAGTGATTGTCATAATTTAGACACATCCTTAAAAACGTTTTTGAAAACGGCGTCATCCTGATAAGAGGGGTGACTGATAAGACGTTCTCGCGCTTTTTGCATAAGATCTTCAAAAGTAAGTGCTTCATCGGGGAAGGAAGCATAGCCCCAGAACATACGCAAGCCTGTCTTCTCTTTTACAGCTTGCGATATACGATTAGCAAATAACTCGACATCTGAGAGACTGGTTTCAGAGCATAGAATGACATATCGTCCGCGATGATCCTTCAAGAAAAGGTCGGTCTGCCTGATCAGGTCGTCGATCACCTGCCCCACTCGGGCAAAGGAAAAACGATGCATTAAGTCATGCTGAATGCTGCGCGCAATGGCTGTAGCAGATTGATCGAGATCGGCTTCTACCTCGATCATCAACAAACTCAGAGGGCGCTGATAACGCCTGCTGCGGGTCAACTCAACTTTGATACGCTGACTTTCTGCTTCGATATCGCGCACCCGGTTCGGGAATGCACCGAAAGCTAATGTATCCATGAGTGACTCAGCATAGCGCATCTCTGTGGCTAACTGTTGGGCGATCCACACACCCAGCTCCAGCAATATAAATTCCAGAACAATGATCGGCAGATCGATCGAGGTCGTTGAGATAGACCGGTCAACAGTTTTCAAGATGACCAGATAAACAGCACCCCACAAAAACATGGGAATTTGAGCCTTTGCGATCGAAGGAAAGAAAAGCGTAATCGGCACCGCCGCCATTACCGTCAGGTAGAAGTAGGATGCAAAATTGAGAATAGGTCTGCCAGCATAATCACTCTGACCCAAGATCAGAACGAGTGCTAGATACAATGACAGCCAGACGAAGGATCTTTTTAGTCCTGTCATTCGATCATCCTTTCCCGATGAATTGGTTAGACCGAACTCATCGATCAATCGATCAATGTAGGACGATGCTAAGTTCTATGTAGTTCAATGCAGGGATACGAACTTGCTCATGTTATATAGTTACCGCCGCATAATCAAGTCGTTAAGATAATTATACACGAAACTGATGGTTATGCCATATCGTATAGAAATTTCATTTTATGACACAGCATCACATAGATTGTCCGGCGGGTGTAATATTGGTTTTATAGATAGCTCGGCAAATTCCAAACAAATGTCTGCCCCTGGGTCATAGCTTTCAACTGTTCGTTAGTTGGGAATATAATTAAACGCAACGACATCTATAAAACGCCAATTCACACTTAATTAATAGACGAGAAAAAGAAATAATTGTTACGGGTGGTTTTTTAGCCGCCTAGAACCAGAATCATACTTTAAATCACAGGGACATGCATGACACAAAAAGCAGATATCGTCATTTGCGGAGCGGGTATCACAGGGATCGCCACTGCTCACTATCTCAGCCAAGCAGGTTTTCAAAATATCGTATTGGTAGACGAGCGCCCTCCCCTTTCTTTTACCAGTGACCGTTCGTCAGAGTGTTATAGAAATTGGTGGCCCGACCCAGCCATGCTTGCCATCATGAATCATTCCATCGATCTAATGGAAGAACTGGCGAATGAAAGCGGGAATGTCTTCCACATGAACCGACGCGGCTACCTATATGTTAGCGCTGACGAAAGTAAGATCGCAGGATTGGAATCCGCTTCACGCCGCATATCGGAGCTGGGTGCGGGTCCGCTGCACGTTCACGCCACTGGAGCATCTTCCTACCAACCCATCCAGCCCGAAGGTTTTTCCAACTTCCCCAGCGGAGCTGACCTATTGCTCGGCAATGAACTCATCCGCCAGCATTTTCCGTATCTCACAGAGAAAGCGGTCGCAGCATTGCACGCTCGGCGTGCGGGTTGGCTGAGCGCCCAACAGTTGGGCATGTACCTGCTCGAAACGGGACGCAGGCGCGGGGTGCGGTTTGAGTCCGCGCGGGTAACAGGCGTGGATGTGGCGAACGGGCATGTAAGCGGAGTCAGGCTCAGTTCGGGAGAACGCGTCGATTCCCCGATCTTCATTAATGCCGCCGGACCGTATCTCAAACCTGTTGGGGAATTGCTCGGGATTGATCTACCTGTCTACAATGAATTGCATCTCAAAGCCGTTGTCAAAGATTCACTTGGTGTGGTCGGACGGGATGCGCCGCTGCTGGTTTGGAATGATACACAAAAGGTGCCATGGGCAGACGATGAACGTGAGGCACTGGCAGACGATGAAGAAACCCGCTGGCTCACGGAAGAATTTCCGTGGGGCGCACATACGCGTCCCATCGGCGCGGGCAACGATATTTTGATCTTATGGGAATACAAGACCAAATTGGTGGAACCATCAGACCCGCTGGTGATAGATGAGCAATTCCCCGAGCTCACCCTGCGCGGACTCTCCGTCATGCTGCCGCGCATGAAAGAATATTTCGTCCGCATGCCACGCCCGCAGCTTGATGGCGGATACTACACCAAGACGCGCGAGAACCGTCCGCTGGTGGGACCGATGGGCGTGGATGGTGCGTTCGTAGCCGGTGCAGTCTCTGGGTATGGCATTATGGCAGCCTGCGGAGTTGGCGACCTGCTCAGCGCACATGTTACCAGTGGAAAATTGCCAACCTTCGCTAACGATTTTTCTCCGGCACGTTATGACGACCCAGAGTATCAAAAGAAGTTGGAAACTTGGGGTGAGAGCGGACAGCTATAAAGCTTGGAGTCAACCAGTTAGCTGGTTGACTCCAAAGGGAGATACAATGAACAGCGAGGAGAAAAAATGTATCACACTTTAGTGAAAAGGATCATTCCCGCGTTGCTCATCACCTTACTGCTCTCTTCCTGCAACGGCTGGATCATCCAGCCGCTTCCCAGCAACCCTCCCACCCCATTTCTGCCATCTACCCCGCTGCCGTCCATTTATACGCAAACGCCTGTGATCATTGGGGTAGCGAGCGCCACCTCCGCACCTGTAAACACAGACACGCCCATTCCCACGAATACAGATCAACCACCGGTAAGTTTCACCTTCACGCCATCGACAGATGCCTCAGCCACCAGCGACCCCAACGGAACGCCGTCCGTTTCGGTGAGAGTGCTGGGCTGCAACACCAGCATTGACGTGAGTCATGGCATGGGTGAAGTGACCAACGCGTTCGTCATACTTACAAATACCGGCACCATCGAGTTGACTAATCTGAGAGTCACGCTGAATGCTCTCGATGAAGGACGCGAGCACCCCGATAAGACTGTGGAATTGACGGCGCTGCCGATTGGGTACCAGGTGACAGTCAAATTAACGGTAGACAGTACCTACCAGAAAGATACGCCCATCCAAGTAGCAACCGTCAGCGACCAGGCTACCTTCCCCATCGAGGGTCTCGCCTCCTGCACGGATCTGGGACTCTTTGCCCCAAAACCGGAGGCTCTCAACACCCCGGTGCCTGTTTCTCAGTGATCCACATTATTTTCGTCATTGCGAGTGGCGCTGCAAGCGCCGCGAGGCAATCCTATAAGCGATAGCATAAGGAAAAGTTCACATAAGGTTGCTTCGCCCACTCGCTACCGCAGGGCAACTTGCACCACTTCGTTCAGGGCTCGCAATGACGGAATGTATGTAAACCTGCAGGACGTTTTATGAGAAGGCAAGATATAATTAACCCATTATGGCAAACGAAAATTTAAACTCTTTACGCAACAAAGTCGCCATCTTGATCGATGGGGATAACGCCCAATCCTCCCTGCTCCCGCAGATGCTCGTTGAAGCAGGTCGCCACGGACAGGTCACCGTCCGCCGCATTTATGGAGATTGGACCACCAACAGCATGAACTCCTGGAAGGAGACGTTGAACTATCACGCCTTCCAACCCATTCAACAATTCCGCTATACCGTCGGCAAGAACGCTACCGACAGTGCCATGATCATCGACGCCATGGACATCCTGCATTCGGGCGTGGTGGATGGTTTCTGTTTGGTTTCTTCTGACAGTGATTATACCCGATTGGCTACCCGCATCCGCGAGACGGGTATCTTTGTGATGGGCATCGGTGAAAAGAAGACGCCCAAGGCGTTCGTCAACGCCTGCGATGTGTTCGTCTACACCGAAAACCTGGTCGAAGTAAAGAGACCTGCACCACAAAGGCAATCTCCTGCCAGACGAAATACCAAATCTAAGGATGGCAAGGAAGTCAAGGTTGAAGAAAAGGAAGAACTCGACCCGATGCCGATCCTCAGCCAAGCCTTCGAAATGGCAGTGGGACAAGACGGCTGGGCGCGTCTCGACGGTATGGGCAACGCCCTCTACCAACTCGACCCCAGCTTCGATCCACGCACGTACGGTCACAAACAGCTTTCGCGTATGATCACCAAACTCAAAGACCGCTTCGAGATGCGCACCCAGGAACGCGAGGGAGCGAATATTTTGTATGTGAGGATGAAAGAATAAATTCTGGCGAAGCATTATGGTTTGAGTACCACTTCCAATTACATCATCCACTAGAAAGAAATTCACATGGGAGACTACTATATGAAAACTTCCAGCCGTGTTTGGGGCATTATCAAAAGTAATTGGGACACCATCCTGATCATGGCAATCATAGCCATCATTGCGCCATTAAGTTTCATGCAAAAAGTCGATCAGCAGCTCGTATCAACAGCAATCCTTAGCACCCTATTTTTGCTGGCATACAATTTATTAATAAGCCGGGAAACAAACAGCCGATTGCAAAAAACTGCAGAAAGTATATTATCAAGAATAGAGAAACCTTCAGCCGACGAAGTTATATATGCATACAAAGAGTGGACAGACGAGATCGAATCCGCATTAGCAACTGCAAAAGAGGTTTGGATTTTTTCACGAACTTGTGTAACGTTCTGGGAGGATTATTCACCGCAGCTCAAAGGTATATTGGAACGAAAAGGCTCCATTCGATTGATGCTTGTAGACCCGAGCAATGGGGCGTTGAAAATGATAGCAAAAAGTGCCACATTCATGAGATCTCGTGAATTGAGTAATGGGCAATTTTCTAAAGTCACGGCGGAAGGTGGGTCCAATCGTTTACTTGGCTTGCGCGCCAGAGTAGATGAGTTTATCGAATACATAACCAACTATAAACTCCAGTTGGCAAAGGGAGAACTCAATTTGCGAACGATCGATTATTTGCCATCCAGCACTCTGGTAATTGTGAACGGAAGGAATGGTCACGGGGTCATATTTGTCGAACTTGGCACCTTTCAAGCCAACAAACACAATCGTCCCACATTTTTCCTTGACAAATCCAAAAATAAAGAACTTTACTCGTTATACATGAACGAATATGAAACAATGTGGGAAAGCGCCAAGGCAGCAGATGTGATCGTCACCCATGAACAATAAATACCCACATACAACATGAGGCGACATGTCATGATTCTGACATAGATGAGGTAATCTGTGGACAAGTACACAACAGATGAAGTACAAGGAGCGCTGCGACCGATAACTTCCTTGATCAGCAAATCTGAAAAAGCACAGCAGAAACTGGCGTCGGGGACATGGCAGCACACGATGCTGCGAGACAACCTCAAAGCATTACATATTGCATCTGCGTTGATAAATAAGGAAACTGACAACACAAATAGATTCGAGCGGAGTGATCTAGAAGAAGCCCTCCGCGCGTTGGCTTCGATGATCAGCAAGACCGAGAAAGCCGAGGCAAAGTTTACGCCGGGAACGTCCCAGTACGCCTTGCAAAGAAACAGACTAAAGGCATTGCGAATAGCAGAAGCCTTGATAAAGATGGAGTTGGATAAAGGTTGAATCTGCAGCGATGAGATCGTAACTCGAACGGACTATCCATTCCATTGATCATATTCTCCAGAATATCCCTTAAACAATGCGCAAAATCATGACCTTCAACATCCGTTATGGGCTTGCCGACGACGGGGAAAACCGCTGGGACAACCGAAAGCGGCTCGTCATCGAACGGATCAAATCCTTTGACCCAGATATCATCGGTATGCAGGAATGCCGCGATGACTTTCAAGCTAAATTCGTCCAAAGCCAGTTACCAGAGTATGAATTTTACGGTGTGCACCGTGCTCATGAAGGGGAAACGGCACTGGAGATGGCGCCGATCCTTTTCAAGCGAAATGTCTTTCAACTGAAACAAAAGGGATATTTCTGGCTGAGCGAAACGCCCAATGTGGTGGGAAGCAAAAGCTGGGGCGCAGTGCTTCCACGTACAACCGTTTGGGTAGAGTTCATCCATATCGACTCCGGCGACTCTCTTTTCTTCGTCAACACCCATTTCGATTATGAACCGTCTGCACTGCTGGATTCTGCTCGAGTGCTCAAGGGATGGATTTCGCAGAATGTGAAAGATAAGCCTGTCATCGTCACAGGCGATTTCAACGCGGATAAGGCTTCGAGCTGCCTATCAGCATTTGACCGCAGATGGATTGTTCGATATGTATCAGACTGCAAATCCTGGTGATAACACTGCCGGGACATTTCACGGTTACGGACAGGCAAACGATCCCATTGACTGGCTACTGGCATCCAACCACTTTGATGTCATCTCTGCTGAAATAGACCGCTATCACGAAGGCAGCATCCACCCCTCTGACCATTATCCTGTCACAGCAAAACTCCAATGGAAAGGATAACTCATGCGCACCGAACAGGAAATGTATGACCTCATTTTGAATTACGCCAAAAACGATGACAACATCCGCGCGATGGTATTGAACGGCTCACGCGCCAATCCCAACGCACCGAAGGATGTGTTCCAGGATTACGACATCGCCTGTCTCGTCAATGATATGACACCCTACTTCAAGAATCCAAATATCCCACCTCTTTTCGGTGAGATCCTGATCCTTCAAGAACCGGAAGATATGCAAGACCCGCCAGCAGATAACGATGGAACCTACGTCTATCTGATGCAGTTCAAGGACGGTAACCGCATCGACCTGAGCTTTCATCCACCCGAAATATTCAAGAAAATTGCTACTGATAACCTCACGGTCATTCTGCTTGACAAAGATGGGATTCTTGGGCATATCCCACCATCCAGTGATAAGGATTATCTGCCCACACCGCCCACCGAGAAACTATTTCGGGATTGCTGCAATGAGTTCTGGTGGGTTAGTCCATATGCAGCAAAAGGACTGTGGCGCGGTGAGCTTACCTACGCCAAACATATGCAAGATGAGTACATCCGCGCACAGTTGATGAAAATGCTGGTTTGGTATTTTGGCATCCAGACCGATTTCAAAAAATCTCCCGGAAAGATGGGCAAATATCTCAAAGCCGATCTTGAGCCGAAGATCTGGTCGGAACTGGAAAAGACATATTCCGATGCCGATTTCGAAAATATCTGGAACGCCCTATTTGCCATGGGAAGTCTCTTTCGGAAGCTGGCAACATTCGTTGCGGCGCATTTTGGGTTTCAATACAACCAGCAAGAAGATGACAACGTTACGGAATATCTGAGGAAAATCAAAAGTTTGCCACAGGATGCAACCGATTTATAGTTAGAATCCGTCCATGCCTTATCAATTCGCTACCGAACGCCCTGATTATTCCGATCTTGCCAGCGGCAGGGTCTTTTACAACCTGCCGGGGCATCCGGCGTTCCCTGTTCGCCTGGCGGATGAAGTCCTGCAACGCTGTCTCGCAATACGCGCAGAAAATCATCTGACCAGTCCCTGCACACTGTTCGATCCGTGCTGTGGAGCCGCCTATCATCTTGGCATATTAGGATATTTGCATTGGGAAGCTTTTCGGGAGATCATCGGTTCGGATGTTGATCCCGATTCCGTCAGGGCAGCAGAGAAGAATCTTGGGTTGCTCAGCCTCACAGGTATGGATCACAGGATTCGTGAGATCGAAGAGATGTTCCAACAATATGGAAAAGAATCCCATCAAAAGGCATTGGATAGCGCCCTCCGCTTGAAAGAAAAGATCAGCGCCTTTGCCAACGTTCATCTGCTTCGGGTGAGAACGTTTCAAGCAAACGCACTGGATAGAGATCAACTGCAAGAGAAGCTGAACAACACAACGATAGATATTGTCTTTGCCGATGTGCCCTATGGGCAGCACTCACAATGGACACTCCCCAATTCAAACAAGACTTCGGACGATCCGCTATGGCAAATGCTGGATACGTTGCTGGGGATCATATCGCCACACAGCATCGTGGCGATCGCATCCGACAAGGGACAAAAAGCCCAGCATGAAAAGTATCAACGCCTTCAACAATTCCAAGTGGGCAAACGGCGGGTGGTGATTCTAAAACTCAAGATGGATTCATAACGAGCATAGAGGAAGCACGTTAATGTCAGTGAATGGAATACAACCTGCGGGGGAATCATGAATATCACCGGGCACAATATCCTCTAGCGGAGTTGATCTTATGAATATGAATCAAAATCACTACAGCCGACTGCTGATCATGTCGGTTCTTTCGTTTATATCCATGTATATCTTGATGTACTCAATGGTCAATGTTTTTGGAAACGTTTTCAACAGTCTCAATGAATTCTATATGGCTGCCATCATGACCGCCCCCATGGTCGTGTTCGAACTTCTGCTCATGGGTGCGATGTACCAGAACAAACGGCTCAATGTGATCATTCTTGCAGTGAGTCTTGCTGCACTTGCCATCTTTTTTCTGTTCATCCGGCAGCAAACCGCGATCACCGACAAACAATTTCTACGTTCGATGATCCCGCACCATGCAGGCGCGATCCTGATGTGTCAACAGGCTCCAATTCAAGACCCCGAGATAAAGCAACTCTGCCAAACCATCATTGCAAGCCAACAGGAAGAGATCGATCAGATGAAGGCAAAACTGCAAGAATTGGAAAAGTAACCCAGAGATCGTTAGACAACAGGTTCCTTCTTCACTAGTTCATCATACACTTCCACGATCTGCGCAGCGATCTTTTCCCAGGCATAATCCTGTGCATACTCCGCCGCTTGACCACTCATCTTCTCATGCAAGGCGGGATCGTTCAACAGCAAGGTCAACCGATCACACAATGCAGCCGGTTCCTCCGCAGGGACGGTAAATCCCGTTTCGCCATCTCGCACCAGATACGCCAGCCCACCCACCTCCGATGCAATCACAGGCGTGCCGCATGCCATCGCTTCAAGCGCTACCATGCCAAACAACTCATAATGCGAAGGCATCACCAGAACTTCGGCAGCAGAGTAATAATACGGCAGTGTATCCTGATCGCGCTTGCCGAGGAACACAACGGTTTGCCCCAACCCAAGGTCTTCACACAATTGCTGCAGGCGCGCCATCTCAACGGTCATCTGCTCAGGGCTGGCGGACGGATCTCCGCCAATGATCGCCAGATGCACAGGTCGCCCCGCCTCTTTCAACTGCAAACATGCCATCGCCTGGATCAACGTGTCCACACCTTTGAGCGGCTCAATACGTCCCACAAAAAGGATCATGCGATCCTCAGGTTTCAATCCCACAAATGCTTTCGCTTCATCGGCAGGGATCGGATAAAAATGGCATACATCCACACCAGGCGGGACGATGACCATTTTGTTCGGGTCAGCTTTATAGAGGAAACGCAACTGGGTCAACTCGGCTAAGGTAGCGACAACGATCCGATCTGCCCGACGGATGACCTGTTTCTCACCATTAATGCGATACTCCCCTTCGCGCTCCGCCTCTGTCCGCGCGATGCGGTTTTTCATCTCACCCAAGGTGTGGAACATGTTCACAATCGGAATCCCACCCCAGGCTTCGGAAAGAGAAGCGGCGGCAATCCCCGACATCCAGTAATGGCTGTGGATGATATCGTAGTGGATACCCTTCTCGCAAGCGAACGCCTTGACGCCTTCCACGAACTGCGGGATGTATTCCGCCATCTCGCGCTTTCCGAGCGGAGTCTCTGGCCCGGCAGGGACATGAACCACGCGGTTGCCATATCCCAACTCGTGCAGGACGTGCGGCACGTGGTCATCCTGCGAGCGCGTGAAAACATCCACATGGATGCCCATGCGCCCCAACTGACGCGTCAACTCGCGGACATAGACGTTCATTCCGCCGGTATCCTTGCCGCCGAGCGTCGCCAGCGGACAAGTGTGATAAGAAAGCATGGCTATTCGATACATAGTGGTTACCGTCATCCTAGACGCAGTGAGGTTCAAAAAACTTGCGGGAAATATTGTAATCCTTTATAATCCCCGCCGCTAAGTAAGCCACCGTAGCACAGTTGGCAGTGCAGCCAATTCGTAATCGGCAGGTCATCAGTTCAAATCTGATCGGTGGCTCACCCAAATTGGTGGTTTTTCCTTCTTGTTTAGGGCTATTCTGAAGGAAAAACCATTATGTTTTAAGTAAAAATCATAACCAGCCGATTATTGAATTTAATAAAATCGATTGGGATTTGCATCGGGGATATAATACCGCTATACGTTCATACTACAATGAATGAAATCATCACTCTCTCCTGCCCGTCCTGTGGGGCAAACCTTGAAGTGGCTTCTGGAACCCAGGAAATTTCCTGTGAATACTGCGGAAAAACGCACATCCTGATCGCTGCGCTCACCGATGATAAATCTGCCCAAGCACTCTATAAAAGGAATTTGGCGCAGAAAAGATTGATGACCTTCTTTGATTTCAACGAGGTCGATCTGGAGTACAACCGCAACGGGAAGTTAAGTCCCTATCAGGAAAAACAATTCTCTGGCGAGGGATTCATGGCGTTCTTTTTATGTCTGGCGGGAGGAGTATTGGGCGCCATTGTTAGCATGTTCCTGTCACCGTTCGGGGAACCGTATTTTTGTGCCACGCTTAGCGTGATAGGTTCCATGATCTTTGGCTTGATCGGCTATCAACAAGTAATGAGACCGGTGGCATCTGGAAAGATCCAGAGTAAGATTGGCACACTTGGCAAATCCCGGAGTTCGATCTGGAGACCAACGTTCCATATCGGCACGGTATCTTTTCCAACAAAAGGAAATCCCTTCACGGTGTTGGAATGGAATGTTCCCTATAAAGTGTACTATTCACCGATCAAAAATATGGTTTTGTCCATCGAGATATTGAATTCATAGAACAGTATGAATTGCCGTGGAGCATCCAGGGGAATCATGCTTTATTCAATCCCATAGTAAAATTAAGGTATGGAAGTCCAAATCGCTGTCGCCAAGGTCAACAAGTACGCAACATCCGAAAGTGGAGACACACTCGAAGTCGTGGAACGCCCCAATGGCGGACTCTCCGTAGTGCTCGCCGATGGGCAAACATCCGGGCGCGGAGCGAAAGCTGTCTCGCAAATGGTGGTACGGAAGGTGATTGGGCTGCTGGCAGAAGGTGTCCGAGACGGGGCCGCGGCTCGGGCGGCGTCGGATGCGCTCTTCACCGATAAAAAGGGAAAAGTCATCTGCACGCTCAATATCGCATCCATCGATCTGCACAGCGGCACGATCGTCCTGACCCGCAACAACCCATCCCCCATGTTCATTTGCCGTATGGAAAAGATCGACCGTGTCGAGACCGAAAGTATTCCACTAGGAACATCGCGCGATGTTCGTCCATCCATTACGGAGATCGCGATCCAAACGGGTCTGGTCATTGTCATCTACACCGATGGTTTGGTCCATGCCGGTGAACGGCGTGGTCACCCCATGAACACGATGGAAACCCTGCAAGCCATGTTGGAAGATCAAGATCCATCTCCTCAAGAGATCGCGGATACGCTGCTGGCGCAAGCGGTGCGGCTCGACGAAAACCGCCCAGCAGACGACATCAGCGTGCTGGTGCTTAAGGTCACACCGCGCAATGGCGACAATGTGCGGCGCATGATGGTACGGCTTCCTTTGGATGGTTTGAAAACATGAAGGATCGTTGGCGTGAATATCGAGCCGCCTGGCGCGACACATGGATTCTCGTCGGTGAGTTCAAAACGGCTCTGTTTCTTTTTACCTTCACCGTTATCGGCGGTGGCTTTATTTATTTCTTTCTTTCCCGCTCCCTCGGCGAACCGCTCAACAGCGTGGGAGAAGCCATTTATACGATCCTCTCGGCTACGTTCCTGCAGCCTCTTGGCGATTTCCCACGTCATATCATCCTACAATTGTTCCATTTCATCATGCCCGTGATCGGCGTCATCTTCCTGGCACAGGGGCTTACCGATTTCGGCGTTTTACTTTTCAATCGAAAATCTCGAGGGAAGGAGTGGGAGATGGCAGTTGCTTCCACCATGAATAAACATATCGTACTGGTTGGGTTGGGACATCTGGGGTATCGCGTAGCACAAAAGCTTCATGAGATGGGTGAAAGTATCGTTGTGCTTGAGATTAACTCAGGCACACATACCACCGCCGCCGCGCGTGACATGGGCATTCCCGTGATCTTTTCGGATGCCCGGCACGCCGGCGCTCTGGAAGGGGCAAACATCCATGACGCAAAAACGATCATCCTTGCCAGCCAGAATGACGCCATGAATTTGCAGATCGCACTGCGAGCACGCACATTGAACCCCAGGATACAGGTTGTTATCCGTATCTTTGATGAAGAGTTTGCTCACTCGCTACAAGATCAATTCGGTTTTATCGCTCTGAGCGCCACCGAAATGGCAGCGCCCGTATTCGCCGCCGCGGCCTCCGGAGCGGATGTTACCAACCCAATTTCAGTGGAAGGTCAATTACTTGGGCTGGCACGCGTAACGATCAAGCCGGGTTCCCAGTTCGCCGGTAAAACCGTTGGCTACGTGGAGGACAACTATCATCTCAATATTGTTCTACTGCGGCATGACCATACCTCCGAAATGCACCCGACCAACTCTTGCCCGATCCATGCAGGAGATACGCTTGCCGTGCTCGGCGGACCTGCTCAACTAAATCAGTTGGTGCACGATAACGAATAAATATGGAAGAGCCTCCCAGTAAACGCCCACTGATCGGTGTTGTAGGTCCATGTGGGTCTGGCAAGTCTACGCTCATCGGTGGGCTCGAACGATATGGCTTTGCCTGCCGCCACATTGCACAGGAGCATTCCTATGTGCAAGCTATGTGGCAAATTATCTCCAAGCCTGATATCTTGATCTTTCTCCACGCATCCTTCCCCGTCAGCACGGCGCGCCGAAAACTCAACTGGCAGGAGAAGGATTACAACGAACAAACGCGTCGTCTCTCCCATGCCTACCAACGCGCCCACATCATCATCGATACAGATGACTTGACACCCGAGCAGGTCCTGCAAAAAGCTTTGGACTTTCTCAAGGATGTAACCGGATGAAAAAATGTTTCGCTTCTTTAATAAGCCTAAGCCTGATCCTTGTTTCTTGTTCCAAAGCCCAACCCTCGGCAACTCCACCTCCATCCACGCCATCCGCTACGGCACAGGCGACATCCACACCGACAGCCGCGCCAACACTTCCCCCCACAACAGATGCGTTGAGCACTGCTTGGGATGATCGTTCCATCTTCGCTGCAGGGTTGGTCCAATCACAGCAATCTACGCTCAATGAGTTACAGGGTGCCAGCATTTATCATCTCGACATCCAGATCGCTGAGGATATGTTCCATATTAAAGGCGTGGAGGAAGTGCGCTACACCAATACGGAAACCGTTCCGCTCAACGAGATCGAATTTCGTTTGTTCCCAAACATCCTGGGTGGAGAAATGACCATCACAAATTTGACCGTGGACGGACAATCTGTCGCTCCACAATACGATCTCCAAAACAGTTTGATGGTCGTTTCACTTTCGTCGCCACTGGAGGTAGGTCAAAGCGCGATCCTAAAAATGGACTACGCTGTAACCGTGCCGCAAAGTGTGGATCTGAACTACGGTGTCTTAGCATATTACCAGGATGTACTTGCGCTGGCACATGCCTACCCAACGATCTGCGTCTACGATGACGAAGGCTGGAATGCCGAGATCCCACCGCAGGACGGTGACGTCACATACGGAGACGCGGCGTTCTACATTGTCCGCGTGACGGCACCAGCAGGGATAACGCTGGTCACTTCAGGGCGTGACATCAGCCATGACGAAGCCGACCAGCTTCAAACGTTGACTGTGGCGAGTGGTCCTGCACGAGATTTTTATTTGGCGGCTAGTCCGAAATACGAAGAAGTGTCACAAACGTTCGATGAAGTCACCATCCATAGTTATGCCTATACTGGTTTTCAAGATGGGGCTCAGTTTTCGCTGGAAGTAGCATCCAAAGCGATTGATTTCTACAGCGACCAATATGCACCTTATCCATATACCGAGTTGGATATCGTTGCCACGCCCAACATGGCGTTGGGCATTGAGTACCCTGGCATGATCGCCATCGCAGACCGCATTTATGATCTCGACCAACAAACGACTGGAACTCCCACCAGCATTATTTTGGAATCAACCGTCGCTCACGAGGTGGGACATCAATGGTTCTATAACTTGGTCGGCGATGATCAATTAGATGATCCATGGCTGGATAAGTCACTTACCCAATTCATCACGCTTCAATATTACGCCGATCAGTATGGGTCAAACGGGGAACAAGGCTTTCGTAACTCACTCGAAGGACGCTGGGCACGTGTAAATAAGGAGAACATCCCAATCGGTCTACCGGTTGCCGGGTATTCGGGGGCAGAATATGGCGCTATTGTATATGGGCGTGGTCCGCTCTTTTTCGTGGCGTTGCGCGAACAGATGGGAAAAGAGGCGTTCAATTCCTTTATGAAGGAGTACACCACCACTCTTTCCTGGGGCATTTCCACCCCTCAGGAATTACAAACTTTAGCAGAAAAACACTGCAACTGTATCTTGCAGCCCCTGTTTAATGAATGGGTGTACCCACCGTAATGTTACATTTTGTCCTACCCATGCCTCATCAATCGGAGTATAATCACGCCGCCGCCAGCCTAAGGCTGGCATTTTCGTGGATGGAGAAGAAAAGCTATAAATCGTCGTAACACCAATTGGCTGATCCTGATCGTCATCCTCTTAGCGTTCTCGCTGTGGATCGATCTGAGCAAGCAAATCAGCATCATCAACCCCTTTACCCAGAAGCCTCTGGTCAACCGGAATGTCGAAATCCGCCTTGGGCTCGACCTGCGCGGTGGATTGCAGACCCTGCTCGAAGCCGATCTGCCCGCCAATGCTACAGTGGCATCCGGTGAATTGGAAACCACCCGCCAGATCCTTGAGAGCCGCGCCAATGGTTTGGGCGTCAGCGAAGTGCTCATGCAGACCGCTGGTGACCGCCGCATTGTGGCAGAATTCCCCGGAGTCAGCAATCCAGAAGAAGTTGTAGCTGCCCTGCAGCAGACTGCCTTGTTGGAATTCGTTGACTTTGGCAACAGTCCAATTGCCCCAGGCACTGTGGTCGAAACCGATTATGGTAGCCAGGTCTCGAATGGCGAAACAACCCCTGCTGCCACCGCCACCGTGGATCCGAACCAACCCACTGCGACCCCAGATCCCAACGCAGCAGCCACGCCTGAAACTCCGGCGACGGTTTATCACACCGTTATGACCGGTAGCGACCTGACTGAAGCCCATGTATCTACAGACACCACCGGCAAGCCCGCTGTAAGTTTCACCTTGTCATCTGAGGGTGCGGTTATTTTTAGCCAGTACACCAGCACACACACTCAACAATACCTCGGTATCGTGTTGGATAAGAAAGTGATTTCTGCCCCTGTTGTCAGCGTGCCGATCACTGATGGAAGCGGCATCATCTCGGGAAGTTTCACCGCCGAAGAAGCCAACCAATTGGCAGTCCAATTGCGCTACGGTTCCCTGCCTGTTCCGGTGAAGGTTGTTGAGAGCCGCACGGTGGGCGCTACGCTTGGTGAAGAATCTGTTCGCAAGAGTCTCATCGCAGGCATCATCGGTCTCAGCGTGGTCATCATCTTCATGCTGCTGTACTATCGCCTGCCGGGCTTGATCGCAGACCTGGCACTGCTTAGCTACGCTATCTTTACCCTCGCCATTTACAAGTTCGGTATCCCCGGCTTTTTCTCTGGCATCACCCTGACACTTCCCGGTATCGCAGGTTTCATCCTCTCTGTGGGTATGGCAGTAGATGCGAACATCCTCATCTTCGAACGTATGAAAGAGGAATTGCGCGCAGGCAAGAACATCCGCCAGGCGATCGATCTGGGCTGGAGCCGTGCTTGGCCTTCCATTCGCGATTCGAATTCATCCACATTGATCACCTGTGTGATCCTCTATATTTTCGGTAACTCCTTCGGCGCAAGCATGGTCAAAGGATTTTCGGTGACCCTGGCATTAGGTGTGCTCGTCAGTCTCTTCACCGCCATTATCGTGACCCGCACCTTCCTGCACACGGTTCTGGATAGTATCAAATCCGCGGACCACCCACGCTGGTTCGGTCTGTAGGAGTTCAACATGAATATCATCAAAAATCGTTACACCTATTTCCTTATCTCGCTTTTGATCATCATTCCAGGACTCGTCTTCATGGTGATCAACTGGACACAGATCAAATCAGCGTTCCCACTCGGTATTGACTTCACCGGTGGTTCTCTGCTCGAAGTCCAATTCGATGGAGCAGCACGCCCTTCTACCGATGCAACCCGGGAAGTATTCTTGAAATTCGCCCCTGACACAGATCCGACCATTCAACCTCTCGGTGACGACTCCTTTGCCATCCGCTCACGCACCATTGATGATGCCACCAAAGGACAGATCGTTACCGAACTTGGCACGCTCTCCGGCGCCACTGTGAACGTGCTGGCTTTCACATCCGTCAGTGCATCGGTTGGCTCTGAAGTAACCCGCGCCGCTGGCATCGCCATCTTGATGGCTGCCCTCGCGATACTGGGATATATCTGGTATGCCTTCCGCGGCGTGGATCATGCCTTCAGATACGGCACCGCTGCCGTCATCGCCATGCTGCATGATGTTCTGGTCGTGCTTGGTGTGGAAGCTATGTTGGGCTACTTCCTGGGTTGGGAAGCAGACGCACTCTTCCTCACTGCTCTGCTTACCGTCATCGGTTTCTCGGTGCACGATACCATTGTGGTGTTCGACCGCATCCGTGAAAACTCCCACGTGTATCGCCGCATCGACTACGAAACACTGGTCAACCATTCCACCATCCAAACGCTCGACCGCTCCATCAACACCCAATTGACCGTTATGTTCACCCTGCTGGCGCTCGCCCTCTTCGGCGGTGAAAGCATCCGTCATTTCGTGATCATTTTGTTGGTGGGTATTTTCAGCGGTACCTATTCATCCATCTTCAACGCTTCCCCCATCCTGGTCGTGTGGGAAAACCGCGAATGGAAGAACTGGTTCAAGCGCAGCACTGCAGAAGCATAACCTTCTCTGACTTAAATCAAAAATCCCCTGTGAGGGGATTTTTGATTTAAGTCAAAGTCTAAAATCAGCGATACAAAATAACGCCAAGATAACGCGAGATCAGCATCAAGAACGAGGAGCGACGGTATGAGAACATACCATACGGATATTCATTCTCGAATGTCTTTAATCGCAAAAGGAGACCAACAATTTCCTGGTTATTTTTTGAACGGTACATTGAACATTCTCGCCCTGCAATAAATATTTTCATCAACGCATACAGGACGAAGAAATTTTATATAAGTTACAAATCAATAGCAAAACGCCACCCGTTCCAATCGGATGGCGTTCACTGATTAACAATACCGCTTCACACGCAGGGGATGATTGTTTCCGTTTCGGAAAACTCCCTACCCTCCGAGTTCCACCGCGAACGCATCGTAATAGGTACCCGCGCCGAAGCCATCGATCAGGATATGGTCCAGAGGTTTCATATTGGGAAGTTCGCGCAGGAAGGCGATCATGTTCGATGCTGCGCTCACGTTCCCGAACTCGCTCAGTAACCACGGCATCGGCAGGACGATGCCTTCGTTTTGCAGATGCTTTTCCTTGAGTTTGTTGATCTTGTAATTAGCATGATGAACGATCGCCACAGCTAACGACTTACCGCTCATGCCCAACTCGTTCAACTTGTCTTGATAGGCAGCGTACACATCACGCACCACCTGCACACCGGTGCGGACGAACAACTTGACCATGCCCATCGGGCCCGCCATCGCGATGGAGGAGCCATCTTTCGGCTCGTGCATCAGTCCCGCCACGCGGATGTTGTTTTCGCTCGGTTCGGTCACATCCACGTTATAGCCGCCATCCATTTTTTGCGGAGAATGCGGATAATACATTGCCACTTGCAACACACCTTCATCATCAAATACTTCCCGCAATTCACCGGCGATAAATTTCATCGTTGTACCGGGGATGACGCCCACTACACCGGCGGCATTTCCAAATAATTGCAAAGCATTGGCATCATGAGAGGAACCGACGAAGCGGCTCAACCCTTCAATACCTCCCACTAGCACCTTCTTGCCATACAAAGACTTGGCGATGTTCCTATCAAGTTGGGCGTTCTCCGGAAGCTCCGGGTTGAGTGCCAAATGCAGGCTACTGGTCGAGCCGTCACATGCCTTATGGATTGCCACCTTCAGGGCACTTTCCGGAATACCCACCGCTTTCGTAATCTGGTCGAGGTAATCCTCAGAAAGTGGCGCGCTCATGCCGATCAACACGGCTCCCACTTCGGAGGGCTGCCAATTGCAAGCTTTGATCGCCTCGCTCAGGAAGCGCTTACCAACCTCAACTTCGAGCTGGGCATGCTCCTCACGGCTGAGATTTAACGGGATATGCTGGCGGCTGATGAAGCCCAACTCAGACAGATTCAACTTTTCGTTCGGCTGAAGCGGGCGTCCCAGACGCTTCTCCAAAAACGCGGGCAAAGATTCATTATCATAGGTATCGCCCCACGTGCCATACACCCCACCGATCCCCACCGAAGGATTGGTGACACGTTCCATGCCAAATGGGATCCCATTTGCAATGCCAATAACGCCCTTTTCCACTCCTGGGCGCTCATAAAACGAACTCGGCTTTGATGTTTCAGTATCCATAAAAACTCCTTTGTCTCTAATTTCTCGTAAACCCTGATGTGCGGGAAAAGTTTCGCACGAGGATACACGAGTTTGATGAGAGGTACTTTAAGGATGACAAATCCTGTAGTGAGACCGCCAAGAATAATTGTATACTTGTCTCCGACCAATCACAATCATGATAACTCAAAAACTATCAGGATTGACGTATAATATTTTTCACCATGAGCAACAAGGTTGCTTAACTTATTTGCCACACCCACTTCTTTAATTAACAACGAAATAGATTTGACGGGCAAACAATTCATTATGCTCGAAAAGCCAAACGATGCATCCAGATGGTGTTCGTAAATTCTTCTATTGTTTTTACGTGCATCTGCGCGGGTTAATTCCATGGAGGATGTGAGACGTGATCGCCAAGCAGTTGGAAGATTTCTATCATGATGTAAACCGTGTCAGTGGTGGGCGTCTTGATATTCTAAAAAACGCCATCACAACGTTCTCGGCAACGCGTGCATCTCATGCCGCCGCAGCTCTGGCATACTATGCGATCTTTTCTCTCTTCCCACTCATGTTGGTCCTTATCGCAACAGGCAGTTTTTTTCTGGATAGACAACAGGTTTATCAAAGTGTCACGAATTTTGTACAGGAAACTTTTCCGGTTTCTCAAGCGCTGATCAACGATAACCTACGTGAGATCCTGGATGCACGTGGTGCGGTTGGATTGATTGGTCTTATAACATTGTTATGGTCCGCTTCAGGAGTATTCACCAACCTGGCGTATCACATCAACCTTGCCTGGGCAAAGGCAGCGCACCGGAATTTTTTCAGGATACGTCTTGTTGGCTTGGGTATGATCGGAACACTGACCATTCTACTACTTATCTCTTTGATCGCGGGATGGATCACAAGTCTGATTTCATTATTCGTTACCGAAAGCGCTTCGTTTCCCTTCCTACAACTTTGGCACTTGCTCTCAAAGTTCGTTTCATGGCTGGTGATTTTCCTTCTTTATACAGCACTCTATCACTGGGTGCCCACCGTAAGAGTAGACCGTGCCGCCACGCTATGGTCAGCATTATTCGCGACCATCGGTTGGAAAGTTGCAACCGCTTGTTTCAACTGGTACATCCGCGTTGGCTTCGACCAGTATCGTTTGATCTATGGTTCTGTTGGTACGATCGTAGCCCTCCTGTTCTTGATCTTTATACTTTCCACTATTACACTCTTCGGCGCACATCTTTGCGCCGCCATTGATCTTTGGAAAAAAGAACGAGCGCAGGCAAATTGACCTGTTTTTAAGGCGGGGAATTCACGGGGCAAGATTAAATTCAAATTAAGTATCTCAATACCGCATCACTCTACCGACTCCATATCGTTGATATAAATGAATGGGTCTTAATATCCATTTCCCTTCTATAATTGGGTAGAAGAACACATCGAGTAGTTTCTATGAGAAGGGTTTCAATTCTTAAGCGAGTTATTTAGAAATAATGAGGTTTAAGGTTGATGACAACAAATCATGTGCAGGGCATACAGCAACACTCCGATTTTTGGCGGGGAGCCTTGTTTGGAATGGTGACTGGAATTGCTTCGCTGCTTTCGTATCAATATCTGAGCGGTATCCTGCGGGAACCGCGTTTGGTCTCTCGGTCACTTTTTTCGGAGGAGGAACAGTTCGAGAGCAAAGAAGCGCTGGCGATGTTCATTGCCACTGAAAGCATGAAGGCGGGAGTACGTACCCGTTATTTGACGCGTGACATCAGTAAAAAGGTCCTTCACTCGGGATATCGTAACTTCCGAGAATGTTGGGCACGTGATTTCGGTTTTGCAGCTTATGGCATGTTGGCACTCAAACAATACGATGTTGTGAAAGAGACTCTTGAGTCCTTCTTTTGGCATCAGCGCAAGAACGGTCAACTACCCGTTAAGCTGCAATCTATGGACCCGGTCACACGGTTCCTGCATTCTCTCTTTGAACGAGAACAGCCCACCCATAGGATCATGGTTCCGAACTACTTTAGTGCGCATGGCGCTCCTTCTCTGGATGGGCAGGCGTTGTTGATCATTTCCGCTTTGCAGTATGTCAGCGATGCAAAAGATACAGAATTTCTCCAAACCCATTGGCACACCCTGGAATTGGCGTTGCGCTGGATAAGAACCTATACAGAATCATCTTGCGGACTCTTGATACAAGGCGGATATTCAGATTGGACCGACTCGATCGCTCGCCGAGGGATCGTTTTGTATACCAATGTTTTGTACTGGAAGGTATTGCATGAAATGGCTCGTTGCGCTGAGACCTTGGATCGCCGCGGAGAAGCAGCGCAATTATCGTACTGCGCCGACGCGGTTGCGCAATCGATCCAGGATCGATTCTGGAGAGAAGACCTTGGCTATTTTGTGACCAGCAAAAAATTGAGCAATCTCAGTTCGGATGGGAATTTACTCGCTATCGCCTGGGGGTTGGCATCCGCTGAACAAACGAGATCTATTTTGAACGTAATGGAAGAAGCGCGCATGTCCGATCCAGTTCCGACGCGTGTAGCGCATCCGCCCTATCCACCGGAGCTGGTTGCTATCGAGAATCATATCGCCGGTCTATCGAATTATCATACGGACGCTTCGTGGTTGTGGCTCGGCGCCTGGCATTTGATCGCTCTCACCCAGCTCGGAGATCAAGAGCATGCTAAGAAATTACTGGAATGTCTCGTAGATGTGATCGTACGAGACCGTCAGATCAACGAAGCACATGGACCCGATGGGAAACCGCTGGGCAGTTTCTGGTACAAAGCTGAGGCGCCTTTGATCTGGAATGCCGGTATGGTGATCTATGCCTGCCACGTATACGAGCAAAAATTTCCTACCGGGAATACTATGCTATCTCTCTTAGGACCCTTAACGGAGTAAGCCATGCAGATCGCTTTCTTTACGAACTTTTATTTACCTGTGGTCAACGGTGTTTCGCGTTCGGTGGAGACATTCCGCGAAGAACTCACAAAACAGCATCACAACGTTTTCATATTTGCACAACAGGCGAACAATGGATACGAGGATAAAGTTCCTTTCATCTTTCGCTACCCGGCGCTGACATTGCCCGTCAGTGCAGAAGTTCCTGCGGTCATTCCTGTCTCACCCTTTGCCGATCAGCTGCTTCCTCTCTTGAAACCAGATGTGATTCATACCCATCACCCGATCCTGCTTGGGCAGACAGCTGCAAGGAAAGCCAAAGAGCTGAATGTGCCATTGGTATTCACATTCCACACCCGCTATCAGGAATATACACATTATTTTCCTCTACCTCAGGAGACGATTCAGGAATTTATCAAGAATGCGATCCAGAGCTGGTTAAAAACCTTTATGCGGCTGTGCCAGCACATCATCGTTCCATCGGAAAGCATAAAAGAGATCTTGGTACGCGATTATGGTTTGCAGGATCAATATACGGTCATCCCCACCGGCATGGACCTGACCCCATTTGCACAAGCTGATGGCAAAGAACTACGTAGGCGCATGGGCTGGCAAAATGACAAGGTCTTGATCTCTATTGGCAGGCTGGCACAGGAAAAGAACTGGCCCGTTTTACTGGAAGCTGTAAAAGAAGTGCTTTGCACGCACTCTGATCTGCGCGTGGTCATCATCGGTGACGGTGTGGAAAAAGACAACCTGCAAACTCTCACAGCAGAACTCGGTATCGTTGAGCAAGTCACCTTTACCGGTGAAGTGCCTTTTTCAGAAATACCTGCTTATCTAAAAGCAGCGGATCTTTTTTCTTTTGCATCCATCACCGAAACACAGGGGTTGGTCACGATGGAAGCTATGGCGGCGGGTTTACCTGTAGTGGCTGTAGACGGAAGCGGTACGCGTGATATTGTAGAGGAAGGTAAGCAGGGCTTTCTTGTGCCCAATGATGCAGCCGCCTTGGCAAAATCCATCAATCAAGTTCTCGACTCCCCCAGCCTGATGAAAAAGTTCAAACGGCACTCCCTTATCAAGGCGAAAACATTTGATGTGGAAACACAAGCGACAAGGTTAGTGGAACTTTATAAGCAAGCCATTGAAGACAAAGCCAATGAGCGCTATGTAACGATCGAAGGGTAAATAAACTTAACCAAAGGAATAATATATGGGTTTTGAACAATATCATGAACCTCCTGAAGAATTGAATGAGGAAACGCGCACGTTCGCACGGCTGATCACATCCATGATCGAAGAGGCAGAGGCAATTGCCTGGTATGAGCAGCGCCTGGCTCTCGAACAGGATGAAGAGGCACATGCCGTTATGGAACACGCCCAGAAAGAGGAGTTTATCCACTTCGGCATGGACCTGGAATTTTTACTGCGCCGCACACCCAAATGGCGCACTATTTTAAAGAACATTTTGTTCAAGAAAGGCGACTTGATCGAACTTGCCGAAAAGGCAGAAGAAGAAGCGCCCGAATAATTTTTTGGCTGTAAACAATCCACTGGGGGACACTGATAAATTCATTTTTATTCCAACGAACTCGCGTCGCCTTAACCGGTTCCTGATCCATCGACCCCAGCATAGCTGTATCTATGGATTCATTTGGCTTATGAATAAGCAAGAAAGCAACATCAGTAAAGCCAGGAGCATTAGTATGAATACTAGTCCGTACGAAAAGAAAGAATACCTTGTCTTGGCTATCAAAGAAGACAATATCACTGTGGCGCCAGAGAACAAGGCGAAAGTCCATGTGGCGGTGATCAACCAATCGCTAGCCGAAGATTATTTTGATGTAACGGTCAAAGGCATTCCTGCAGATTGGACGACCATCAATACACCCGTGGTGCGCGTCCCAGCGGGTGGCGTAAAGGAAGTGATCCTCACCGTGGAGCCGCCTACCATCCCGATGAGTCGCGTGGGTCAATATCCGTTGGATGTGCGCGCCGTCAGCCAGACAGACCCGACGGTTCACGCGATCGCGCGAAGTGTCCTTACGGTGGCAGCGTATGAGTCAAGAGGGTCTATCGGTGTTTTGCTGGGCTCTGTCCATTTTTCGGTCGCACCAGGGTCCAGTATCACTATTCCCATTCTTCTGAGAAACCGGGCTTTAGAAGAGGACAGCTACCAACTTAGTATCGAAGGACTTCCGCCCACGTGGATATCCACGAATTCCACAGTGACACGATTGGATGCTTCTGCAGATCAGGAGATCCATGTCACGATCTTTGTGCCACGAGCACCTGCCTCCCGAGCCGGGCGTAAACCATTCCGCATCCGCTTTACCAGTATGACGCATCCTGAGCTCTCGACCGATGTGGAATGTATTCTCACGATCTCCGCCTTCTCCCAATATTCCGCCATTCTCCAGCCAGACAATATCCAACCAGAACAATTTGGGAATGTGATCATCAATAATGAAGGCAATATTGATTCCGCATACGCCGTAGAGTTTCGCAGCCCAACCGGTACACTCCTATTCGAGAAGGGGCTCCCCGTTGCAGTAGTAAATACTCCACCCGGTGAACAGCAAGTGGAAGTGCAATACGTGGAGATCCCTGCCAGGGAGGTGATCCCAGTGCCGGCTGGGGAAAGAGGCGTTTATCCGTTCCGTGCGCGTTTACGTTCACAGCCATTCATCGGTAACGAGAAAACGTATCCGTTCACAGTCGCAGTTTTCCCAACCGAAGATAACAAGGCAGTGGAACTTCCTGGCGGGTTTACTGCGGCGGGACTGATCCCTGTATGGCTCGCTGGTGCCACATTGATAGGCATGTTGCTTCTGTGCGCTTTGCTTGCCATTCCTTTGGTCGGCGTACAGAACGAGTTGGCGATCACACAGACTGCCGCTTATGTTCAAACGCAGACTTTGATGCCTGGCGGAGGCAACTCTGATGGCGATGGCATCCCCAATGCTCAGGAGACACAAATCGGCACCGACCCATTTGCATCGGACACCGATAAAGACGGATTGTTGGACGGTGAAGAAGTCAGCACCACGAAAACGAATCCGGTTGTAGCAGATACCGATCAGGATGGCATCATGGATGGTGAAGAGATCAAGCTTTACACAACCAATCCATTGAGTCCCGATTCTGATTCAGACCTGCTCGCTGATGGCGCAGAGGTTGCAGCAAAGACCAACCCGCTGGTCGCAGACACCGATCAGGATGGATTGCAGGATGGTGCAGAGGTAAGCCTCGGCACCGATCCGCTTAACCCCAATTCGGATAATGACCAGCTCAAGGATGAACTCGAGAATCAGACGTGTCCGCGTCCGCTCGTTCCAAACTCAGACAATGACGGATTCATCGACGGGAAAGATCTGGACCCGTGCAACGCTTCCAACCCAGCCTTAACTGCCACCGCTCAATCAGGGAATCCTACCCCAATCATTATCCCGTCAACCATCCCAACCAATACTGGTTTGCCCACCATCATTGTTCCGACAAACATACCCACTGCCATTCCAACGGCGATCCCGACGTTCGCGCCGCCAACTCCCATTCCGACCAGCCCACCCGTTGCGACTCCCATACCCACACTGCCAGCCAACATTCAAGGCATCACCGTCTTTGAGTCGAATCGCGATGGGAACTCTGAGATCTACGCCTTGAACATCAGTAACCAATCCATGGTACGGCTGACCAATAATCCTGCTGCCGATATTCAACCTTCCATCGCACCGGATAATGTGCGTGTCGCTTATGTATCCAATCAGAACGGCAACAACGAGATCTACGTCACTGGATTGGATCGGCGCACTCCTGTGAACCTGACCAACAACGCCGGTGATGACCAATATCCTACCTGGTCCCCTGACGGTAACTGGATCGCTTTCACATCGAACCGTGATGGCAATCAGGAGATCTACATCATGAAAAGTGATGGTTCTCAAACGCGCAGGCTCACCAACCATCCAGCTAATGATTTTGCACCGGTCTGGTACTCGGTGCCACAAATCCTGGGTACGCAGGAGTGGATCGCTTTTACATCCACACGCGACAACAATCTGGAGATTTATAAGATCAAACCCGATGGTTCCGGTCTGGCAAATCTGACGAAGAACCCGGCGAACGATTACTCTCCCACAGGCTCTTACGGTGGGGCTCTGCTTGCTTTCGTCTCCGACCGTGACGGCAACCCTGAGATCTATACTATGACCGATAATGGTGGAGCCCCCACCAATGTTTCTGATAGCTTTGCCCAGGATCTTGACCCATCCCTGGATCGCAATGGAAACTGGATCATCTTCTCATCCGACCGCGACGGGAACACGGAGATCTATGTTGTCGGCATTGGAGGTGGTAACAGTTACAACATAACGAGAAATACTAGTGAGGATAAGAACCCAGACTGGTAATAAAAGCAAAATCAAAGACCGCCAATCCAAATGAAACTGACGGTCTTTGTCTTTCAATCAGATAGGGTTGTTAGAGTCGAAACTCGCCTTCCAGTCCTTCTGCTGAATTTGTCCCAACCCACACCCTGAACTGTCCTGGCTCAACGACATATTTCATCTCAACATCGTGAAAGCCAAGGTCAGAGACATTCACATCAAATGTCACATCGCGGCTCTGACCTGGAGCAAGCATAATTTTCTGGAAGCCTTTCAACTCCTTCACCGGGCGTACGCGACAGCCCACCACATCGCCGATATACAACTGAACCACTTCTTCACCGGTGACTTTACCTGCGTTTTTCACGACAGCGCTTATGCTGACCTTGACCGTATTAGCATTGATCTTCAAATTTGAATATTCAAACGTGGTGTAGCTCAAGCCAAAACCGAATGGATATAACGGATCAACCGGTCCATCGTTGTATTTGGATGTGAAATAGAAATCGGTCGCAGGGCGTCCCGTGCTGGGATGATTGTAATAGATCGGGCATTGACCCACCGAATAAGGAAAAGTGACTGCCAATTTGCCGCTTGGGTTGTACGCGCCAAAGAGCACATCTGCCACAGCACTGCCTGCCTGCACACCGAGTTGCCACGTTTCCAGAATTGCATCGGCATGCAGGGCGATCCACGGGACTGCCAGGGGGCGTCCATTGCTCAGAAGAACGACCAGTGGTTTGCCTGTATTTTTCAGCGCTTCCAGCAAGGACTCTTGATGTCCCGTCAGTCCGAGATGCATACGGCTGGCAGCTTCTCCACTCATTCCCATCGGTTCACCAACAACTGCAACAACTACGTCTGCTTGTTGTGCCGTTTCAATGGCGTGAGTGAAGTCAGCGGGCTGTTCGCCTGTGGCATCGCAGCCTTGTGCATAAAGCACTTCATTTTTCGAGACGGCTCGAATTCCACTGAGAATAGTGACAACATCCTTCGCCGCACCAGTAAATGACCACGAACCGAGCATGTCTTCCCGACTGTCCGCGAACGGACCGATGACGGCGATCTTCTGCTCCGCTTTGAGCGGCAGGATATTGTTCTCGTTTTTCAGGAGAACGATCGAGTGTTTGGCAAACTCTGCGCGCAACAGCTATATGCTCCGCGGTTAATTGGGTAGCAAATTCATTGTCAGCGTTAGAGCGGTATGGATGATCGAACAAGCCCAACAGGAATTTGACGCGCAGAATGCGGCGAACAGCCTCATCCACAATGGAGATCGGCAATTCACCTGCTTCGACCAACTCGGGAATGTCGAAGCGATAGCTCTCGGTGACCATATCCATATCCACACCGGCAGTGAGCGCCTTCTTGCCAGCGTCCTTGCGATTGGCAGCGTATCCATGCGCGATGAGTTCGCCGATGGACCCTGAGTCGCTCACAACAAATCCATTAAAGCCAAGTTTGTCACGCAGGATGTCAGTCAGGGTGTAATGATTGGCAGAGGTAGGCACACCGTTCAGATCGTTGAAGGCACTCATGACCGTAAGCACGCCTTCATTCGCCGCGGCGGTGAAAGGCGGCAAATAAATATCATGCAGCGTTTGTTCCGCCATTTCGACAGTGTTGTAATCTCGTCCTGCTACTGCCGCGCCGTAGGCAATGTAGTGTTTGGCACAAGCAGCTACATGTTCTGCATCTGTCAAATCATCGCCTTGAAAGCCGCGCACACGCGCCGAGGCGAAGGCACTTCCCAAGAACGGATCTTCGCCCGAGCCTTCGGCGATGCGTCCCCAACGCGCATCGCGTGCGATATCCACCATCGGGGCGAACGTCCAGTGGATACCGGCGGCGGCGGCTTCGCGTGCCGCAACTTCGGCTGTTTTACGAGCCAGTTCCGGCTCCCAACTGCACGCCTCTGCCAACGGGATCGGGAAGATGGTTCGGAAGCCGTGAATGACGTCCAACCCAAAGATCATCGGAATACCCAGCCGTGACTCTTCCACGGCGATCTTTTGCAGGCGGTTGATCTCTTCTGCACCTTGTACGCCTAAATACGAACCGACCTCACCTCTGCGAATCCAATCCTCATGAAAGTCGCGTTTGGCGTCCTTGAATAGTTCGGGGTTATCCAAGAAGGCTTCGATGTCGAACCCGCCGACCATGGAAGGTCCAAGCTGTGTGAGTTGACCTGCTTTTTCCAGGAAAGTCATTTTGGAAAGAAGAGTGTCGATCTTCGCTTCGATCTCTGGCTTGAGAAATTCAGATTGTTTGTTGTTCATGTAGAAGCAGTCCTAAGAGTGAAGTATATGTTACTTATCTTTCCGGATTACGATCATACCGTCCGCGGCATGGAATTGGCACATTGTTCGCTGACGGAACCAAGCTACCGCAATGGTAACCGATAAGCGTAAGTTCAGCAGTGAACTCATTTTGCCCGGCTCTCAGCGTCATCGCTGAATACCCACACTCCCTGAGCCGTTCGCCACGTTCCATGCCCACGAGATGAACGAAGAATCCGCGATCGCCTGTGCGGTCAAGGCAAATCCCAACGCAGCGGTGGAAGTACCAGACAAAAATGGATCCTTTTTAATCATATTTCTTCGTTTGATTTTCATAAAATCATCGTTATACCTATAGAAATATAAGACAAGTCAAGGGCGATCAACACTTACTTCATCATTTGAGCACAAAATCATTGCAGATAAGATATTCCAGGAAGGCTTTATCGGTATTCTATCCATAATGTTTACCAAATGAAAACAAACTTTATGCAGGCAACCGTTCGAGGGGTCTTTTGGACATATACATCGTATTATCTCGGAAAAGTCATGGTGTTCATCAGCACCGTCATCTTGGCGCGGTTGCTCGCCAAATCAGACTTTGGCGTGGTCAGTTTTGCACTTCTGATCATTGGCTTTCTGGATATGATCAATGGCGCCGGGATCGGCTCAGCATTAATTTATTACCAAGGCAATGAAAAGGCAGTCCATAGCGCCTTTTGGCTGGATCTTGCCATCGGCATCGTTATGGTACTTGGCACTTGGCTTTTGGCGCCTCTCTCGGGAAATTACTTTGACGATGCACGTGTTGTACCATTTATACGCGTTCTATCTCTCGTATTTCTGATCAATTCGTTAGAGCATATTCCGAACGTGCTGCTCGCTAGAAATTTATCTTTTAACCTGAAGTTCATCCCAGATACTTTACAAGCCATCATAAAAGGATCTGTTTCCATTGTCTGCGCATTGGGGGGAGTAGGAGCATGGAGCCTTATCATCGGTCACGTTTCGGGCTCGCTCGCCTCTCTGATCACATATTGGATTATTGTGCCCTGGCGTCCAAAACTAGAGGCAAGCAGAGAATGGATATGGTCAATTTTTTCGTATGGGAGCGGTATCGTAGCCACCAATATTCTTTCCTATATCCTTGTCAATGTCGATTATCTATTCGTAGGTTATTACATGGGTGCTGCTGCTTTGGGGGTTTATACAGTTGCATTTCGAATCCCTGACCTATTGATCATCCAATTCTGCAGCCTTGTAGGGAGGGTAATCTTCCCTGTATATGCCAGGATGAAAGATGACCCAGAAGCGCTGAACAAGGCGTTTCTAACCACCATGAACTATGTTTCACTTGTCACTGTCCCCGCCGCATTGGGGCTGATGCTTATAGCAAAGCCATTTGTATGGATGGTCTTCACTGACAAATGGGTAGAAGCGATACCGGTCATGCGAGCCATCTCTCTCTATGCACTATTTCTGTCGCTTGTCTACAATGTAACCCATATTTACAAGGCACGTGGAGCCATCTCGGCAATGACATCTATTTCCGTTGTCCGAGCGGTCATCCTAATACCAGCACTATGGTGGGCGAGCGCATCCACGAGAAGTATTGAAATAGTCGGCTGGACTCATGCAGTTGTCGCCTTTATTGGGGGGCTTCTAAATCTTGTCGTTGCAGCCCGCCTCATGAAGATATCGATCTGGAGAATTTTTGTCACACTCCAGCCATCATTTACAGCCGGAGCCTGTATGGCAGTTGTAGTATGGATCGTTCTATCCATATCTTCGGTTTTTGCGCCTTGGGTTCAGGTTGCAGCAGGGATCATCACCGGAGCAGCCACTTACCTACTTATGTTGGCAGTGCTTCAAAAGGGAATATTTTTAGAAATACGAAGATTAATACTTTCGATGATGCCTGCACGAACCGAAACCGCAAAGTGACAGCAACTCTCTTCGGTCTTGATAGCCAGTCTTACAGTTTATTTTATGAGGTAAAAAAAGAAATGGAATGACTACTTTATGAGGAAAAAAATCGCTTTTATTCGGGCAGAGACTTGGCCCTATGCAAATACAAGAATGGTAGAGGTTTTGCAGGATGAATTCCCTGAGTACGAAATCATTATCCTTGATGTTTATGATACTGTAAAGAAGCAACCCCTGGTTTTGATAAGGAACATCCTTGAAGTCATAAGAATCTACGGCTTGGAAATCATCGCGCATAAAAAAAGGGCGAGACGAGTTTTCTGGCGGACTCCCTATATATTTCAGCAGATCAAAAAACTGGTCCAAAAGACATTTTCAAACGAATCGATAGCATTCTCCTTTCAAATGCAGTCCATCTTTGATGGAAGCATGACAGGCATACCTCACTTTGTTTATACCGATCATACTCATCTAGCAAATCTTTCTTATCCAAATTTCAGCACATCACATCTCTATAGCCGTTATTGGATTAATTTGGAAAAAATGATTTATGACAATGCATCCATGGTATTCGTACGGAGTTCCAATATCATCAATTCTCTCGTCAAGGACTATAGCTGCCCGGCAACTAAAATTGTTTGTGCATATGCCGGAAGTAACGCAGTACATCACGAGCCACAGATAGACTTGGATCGATACAAGAAGAAGAATATCCTTTTCGTAGGTATAGACTGGGAACGGAAAGGTGGTCCGGACCTCATCCAAGCATTCAAATTGACGCTTCAAACGCACCCAGACGCTACTCTGACCATTGTTGGCTGCTCCCCACTGATAGATTCTCCAAATTGCCATGTCATCGGTCGTATTCCAGTCGATGCGGTCAATCAATATTACCGGGAGGCGAGTATCTTTTGCCTCCCGACCCACCTGGAGCCTTTTGGAATTGCATTCATAGAGGCAATGGCTAGTAAACTCCCGATCGTTGCAACTAATGTGGGTGCAATTCCCGATTTCGTTAATGATGGTGTCACTGGCTTTTTGGTACCACCGGGCAATGAAAAAAGCATAGCCAACGCCCTGACTGCTTTGCTCTCAGATCCCAAGAAGATGCAAGAATTTGGTGAAAAAGGATATGAACTTGCCCGCAGCCGCTACACTTGGCTGGCTGTTGGCAAGCTAATGAAAAGCCATATTAATAATGTGCTGGAAAAAATATCATATCCTGCAGAAGCGGCACCCAATTCCCAAGAAGAAACTGAACAAATCATTGTCCGGTACCCTTTTCTGCGCTTAAAATTATTCCTAGAGAAGAAATTCGAGAATATCTATCATCTTGTTTTCAAAACCGGTTTGGATCGAGATAAGTGAAAACGCGACAGAAGTTTCCGCAAGAGATTTCCGATCCTTTCCAGGGTCAGAAGGCTGCTCAACAGTTTCAGGAATGGACGTATATCATGCACATCCAGTTCAGCAAGCACTTTGTGCTTGCTAAAGTAAGGTTTTATATATTCCAATAGAGGGATCTTTTCAATATCGCGACGCAGAAATGCCTGATAAAGATCAGGGTAAAGATCGATCCAATATGTCCCTGACCTGTATTCCATAATATCAACTTGACGATCCATGACCAAATCTTGATAAATGATCCAGGGAAAATTCACCCCAGAGGCGATCGCCAACATACCCGAACGCGGCATGCGACAATTATTTTCCATGAGCTTCAATTGTCCATCTCTGGGGTCCTCCCGAAATTCATTACTAAAATAGCCCTGATAACCAGCACGGCTCAATAATAATTCGGTCAGCCGTTCAACTTCCGGATATCGATCAGAACTAACCCCAACTCGTATCACACCAAATTGAGGCGGATTTTGTCTCAACTTCCGATAGAAAAACTTTCCCACCAACTGTCCTTTACTGTTCACATAACCCTGCATCTTATATAAATTATCGTCAGCGCCAGGGATAATTTCTTGAAGGATCACAGGTTGTCTGGCATCCAGGCAAAGTTTGAACTTTTCTCGCAGTTCATGGTCATTATTGACCTTGAAGTTCTTTACATTGAAATAAGCAACAAACTCAAAAGAACGGATCGGTTTGAGGATACAGGGATATAAAAGTTCCCGGACCTGCTCTAGATCCTCATAGTTCGAAAGAAGATAACTTCTGGGGAACGGAACGCTGCATTCCTTTGCAAGAGCATATGTTTTCTCTTTTTCGATAAATATGTCGAGCGTTGACCAATCTGGAGTGGCGATCTTGTAATATTGTGAAAGCAGAGCCTTGTTTTTTGAAAGCACAACGGCAGCGTTATCGGTAGTCTCCAGGATCAATGCTCCATTCCACTGCTGACGATTGTCCATCAATAATGACACGAACTTTTCTTCATCCTTGTCAGGCAGAGTGATCGGCACAATCTCCGAGACATAGCGAGAGTATCGCGCAATATCATATTGACCATGCGTCATTGCAATAATAGGCATTCCTTTATTCGCCAGCCCACGGATCACAGCGTAGCCTGGCACTCCACTCCCAACAACAATGACCTTATTCATAAGAGTCCCTCTCTGACCACTAAAAATTCATCTAGGTATGTGTAACAATCGTTTTCCCAGATTCTTTTATCTGGGGCAACACCCACTGTTCTCCAAGCCAGCGATTAAAGGATTTATCAGGTGTTGGCATGGGTTCCCCCCCATTGTGGTAGACAGTCATCTCCCCCAATATAACTCCACGCGTCGTGTCGTACAGGTCAACCCGAATAAAATCGAGACCGTGTGACAATTTCTCAGAGACCGCGATCATCTCATCCAGGGTATCAGGTTTCTCTGGCAAGACATGATGCAGCGTTTCTTTTGGATTATTGACCGGAAGCTCCATCCAGTTCACATCGACAAACTTCCGCTGAAGATGAACCGAAGCCGTAGGCGAATCGACATAGATCGCTCGTACCTTGCCATTGAAGGTAAAGCAGCGATAATCCACAAGCTCGCCTCCGCCGCGTTGTTCCAACACTTCCTCGACCATTATCCTGGGAACAATATGACGGTACGCCCATTGTCTTTTGGAATACTTTCTCCCTAACCACGATCTACAATACTCAATGACTTGCTCCCGGCTGATCTCATGCGACGCATAATTTCTGCGCCCGATAAAATCCTCTCCATCGCCGTAATAATAAAAAGTTTTGTTATCGCAATAGATATTCCACTTGCAACCGTGGCTGGCTTTTATGAAATATCGTTCAGGCAGGGAATCAAAAGGGATGCTCTCCGGTTCGTCACTAACAAAGTAGGTCTCCGCCGTACGGACACCCTTTTGCCGTGCGTACTCCTTGACGCCATATTTGTCCTGAATAGTCACAAACAATGGATTTCTGTCGTTCCGCATTCGCCAACGGACCTTCCAGGCAAAGTCTCTCATAGTGCCTGGTAATGGATCAACAACATCAAGATACATCCACATCAAACGGTGTTTTACTCGGTCAATTAAACTCATCCCAACTACTCCTAAAAGGAAAAACTATCTTGTCAAAAAAGAAAACCATCCAAATAGCAAAACCACTTATTTCGCGTTGCTTGGGACAAAGGAATATTTCAAACGACTGAAGCCCCCTACAATATCTACTGAATTGGCATAGTTCTATTTCAATATGATAAACGTTAATTGAATAGAGATGTTGCGGGAGGTCCTGGCAAATTCTCCTCTACGTTGCCAGCAGCGATCATTCTGAGATAAACTACACAAATGCTAGAAATCGATAGTGCGCTTTCAATCCATTTATTCGCCGTTCCACTTGTTGTGAAGATAGGCTTTTTGAAGTGTAGAATCCATTCCCGGAGAAGAAACCGTGACCCGAAATGTACAGATCCTTTCCACCGGAAGTTATGTCCCTGAACGAATTGTCACTAATGCCGAAGTAGACGCCCTACTGGGTGAATCCACGAGTGAGTGGTTGGTCACGAACGTGGGCATTAAAGAACGCCGCTGGATGTCTCCCGAACAGGTGACGTCTGACCTGATCGTGGAAGCCGCAAAAAAAGCTTTGGAGCGCGCCGGGGTTTCCGCTTCAGACCTGGACCTGATCATTGTCTCCACCGATACACCGGACTACCTCTCCCCCAGCACTTCTGTGGTCGTGCAAAGCAAACTTGGTGCAGAGAAGGCAGGCTGCTACGATGTCAATTCTGCATGTGCAGGTTGGGTCACAGCTCTCGACCAGGGCGCCAAATATCTGATGACCGAGCCAAAGATGAAGTACATACTCGTTGCGGGCGGATACGGCATGAGCCGCTTCCTGGATCTCAAAGATAAGAAAACCGCCAATCTGTTTGCCGATGGTGCAGGTGCCGTTGTTCTGGGAGTCGGTGACGAACCTGGTTTCCTCGGCTCCAACCTGCTGGCAGTGGGTTCTTTTCACGATGCGCTGGGCATTTACTCAGGCGGAACCTTCCGTCCCTGCACGCCGGAGAACATGGCACAGTTCGGCGGTCCCAAAGTAGAGTTCGTTAAGAAATTTCCCAAGGCGTTCAATACCGAATACTGGCCCAAGCTAATGCAGGGCGCTCTCGATAAAGCTGGTCTTACCTTCGATGATGTGGATCATTACTTCTTCACCCAACTCAACCTGCGCACCATTGAACTCATGATGGATCTAATCAAACAGCCTATTGAAAAAACTCACTGGGTCATGGATAAATGGGGATACACTGGCTCTCCCTGCATAGTGATGGCGCTGGATGATGCGATCGTTCAGGGCAAGGGTCCGAAACCTGGCGAAATCATTCTCTTCTGTGCCAGCGGCGGCGGCATTACAATGGCAGCATCTGTGTGGCGTTGGGTCAAGTGATAAGTTTAAAGTGGTAAGTGATAAGGGAATAGCAATGAGTGAGATAAAAAGCTATCGAGATTTGTTAATTTGGCAGAAAGGTATCGCATTCGTCAAACAAATCTATCAAGAAACCAATCAATTCCCAGATAGCGAGCGATATGGGCTGACAAATCAAATGCGGCGAGCAGCAGTCTCCATTCCATCCAACATTGCCGAAGGGCAAGCCCGCCAGCACAGTGGAGAGTTTCGGCAATTCTTATTTGTCGCGTTAGGTTCGATTGCAGAGATCGAAACGCAAATCATCATTTCACAGGAATTAGGTTTTCTAACTGAATCCGTTTCAGCAAGTTTGCAAACTGACTTACTCGAAATCCAAAAGATGACCCGCACACTCGCAAGCCGTATTTCAAAATAATTCTTACCACTTACCACCTTCCACTACCCACTCAGAGGAGTGAACATGTATATCGGTGATTATCTAGCTAGGCGAGAACTCTACAGCCCCGACAAATTAGCCTTTATCGATGCGGGTAAAACCCCCGAGTGGCGCTTGACCTTCCGCCAAGCCAACCAACACGCGAACAAGCTGGCAAATTGGTTGAGATCACAGGGCATTGAGAAGGGCGATCGTGTTGCCATTCTGGCACGCGATGGCTATGAGCATCTGGACGTTTTCTTCGCATGTTCGAAACTCGGCGCGATCCACACCGCACTCAACTGGCGTTCGCATTGGCGCGAACTGCTCGAGATCTTCCAGTACACCGCGCCTAAGTTATTGATCTTCTCGGATGACTTCAAGGACAACGTCGCGCAACTCGTCACCCACTTTCCACTTTCCACTCTCCACTTGGATGGGAATGGGATCGAGGGAAGTCTGCCCTTTGAGGCGACTCTCCAACCCGCTTCCAACTCAGCTGTGACCTGTCCCAGCCTCGAAGCAGAGGATATCGCCGCCCTGATCTTCACCGGCGGCACAACCGGTCTTCCGAAAGCCGCGGAAGTATCCCACCGCATGATCGCATGGAATACATTGAACACGGTCATCCATGATGTGACCCATAACGATGTCTATTTAAATGTCTTCCCAATGTTCCATACGGGCGGATTGTTTGTGTACACACTTCCACAGGTCATATTCGGTGGGACGACGATCTTCATACGTCAATTTGATCCAGCGCAGGTATTGAACTTGCTTGAACGCGAGAAGGTCACGGTCTTTGCGGCAGTGCCAACCATGTATCAGATGCTGACCACTGCTTCCAACTGGGAAAACGCTGACCTTTCGTCACTGCGTTTTTGCACATCGGGTGGCGCACCGTTGCCTATACCATTGGTCGAAAAATACACCAAAGAAAAGAACATCCGCTTCAAGCAGGGATTCGGTATGACCGAGTTCGGTCCCGGCATTTTTGCCCTCGCGCCGGAAGATGCCATCCGCAAAGCAGGTTCTATTGGCAGACCAAACTTCTTCGTGGACGCCCAGATCGTCGATGACGGGAACAACTTCCTCGGTCCGAATGAGCCGGGAGAACTTGTCCTCAAAGGTCCATCCTATTGCTCCGGTTATTTCAATAATCAACCTGCGACCGAAGCGGCTGTCGATACGCGCGGATTCTTCCACACCGGCGATCTCGCTTACTTTGATGAAGAAGGCTATTTCTATATCGTTGATCGCAAGAAAGATATGTTCATCAGCGGCGGGGAAAATGTGTATCCCGCTGAAATTGAAAAGGTGTTGTATCAGCATCCCGCCGTGCACATGTGCGCAGTGATCGGTTTGCCGGATGCGAAGTGGGGTGAAGTTGGCAAAGCCTGTGTTGTATTGAAACCAAATCAAACCGTAACGGAGGAAGAATTATTGAAGCATATGACCGACCGCCTGGCGAAATATAAAATCCCCAAGTCCGTGACGTTTATGGATGCCCTGCCCATTTCTGCTGCAGGGAAAATACTCAAGCGCGAACTGCGCAATATGTGGACTCAAACGTCTCCAGACGTTTGATGCTCAAACTAAGTAATCGAAAGTCCGGAGACTTTCGACTCCAAAATCAAAACAAGGAGAAAATGAAATGTCTACTGTTCCTACTTTACCTGGCATTACTTCTAAGATGATCGATACTCCGCGCATAAAGATGCATGTGCTCTTTAGCGGACCGGAAGATGGAAAACCTGTTCTGTTCATTCACGGCAATGCTTCTTCCTCCACGTATTGGGAAGAGATCATGCTCAAGCTGCCGCAAGGATTCCACGGCGTTGCGCCCGACCTGCGCGGCTACGGCGATACCGAAGACAAACTCATTGACGCAACGCGCGGCGTTGGCGATTTCGTGGATGACCTGCTTTGCCTGCTCGATGAACTGAAGATCGACAAGACCTACGTGGTCGGTCACTCAATGGGCGGAGCGATCATCTTCGGTCTGCTCCCGGCTGCCAGTGAACGTTTCTTGGGCGTGACCTTGGTTGATCCCGGTTCCCCGTTCGGATTTGGCGGCTCGAAGGATATCCAGGGAACACCCTGCTACGATGACTTTGCCGGTTCCGGCGGCGGCGTGGTCAACCCAGTGTTCCCGCAGTTGATGGCGGCGGGCGACCGCTCCATGGACAACCCGCAAGCGTCACCGCGCATCGTGATGAACAGCTTCTATTGGAAGCCACCTTTCAAACCGGCACGTGAAGAAGATCTGCTCACTTCCTTAATGACTGAAAAAGTTGGCGATCAGAAGTATCCCGGTGACTTCGTTCCTTCTGGCAACTGGCCCAATGTGGCACCTGGCAAGTTCGGTCCTATCAATGCGCTTTCACCGAAGTATGTTGGCGACAGCGTAAAGAAATTCATCGCCAGCCCAAACAAGCCGCATGTCCTTTGGGTGCGCGGCGACTCTGATCAGATCGTTGGCGACAACTCGCTCTTCGATTTCGGCACGCTCGGCATGTTGGGTGCCGTCCCTGGCTGGCCCGGCATGGATGTCTATCCACCTCAGCCGATGGTTGGTCAAACTCGCTATGTGCTCGATCAATACAAGGACAACGGCGGTTCGTATGAAGAAGTTGTCATTGCCGAAGCCGGACACTCTCCTTATATTGAACATCCCAATGAGTTCATGGCTTTGTTTACCAAGACGTTGAAATGACCAGTAAATAGTAATCAGTGAACAGTGATCAGTTGATCGGTTACTGTTCACTGAAAATTGATATCTACTCAAAAAGGAAGCTATTCATGAGAATGAAAGATAAGGTCGTACTGGTGACAGGCGGCGCGGCGGGTATTGGCAAGGCAACGGCTCTCCGCTTTGCTGAAGAAGGCGCCAAGGTCATCATTTGTGATGTAAACGAAGCTATGGGGCAGGAAACTGTGAAACTGCTCGGCGAAGGCGCCGCGTTTTACAGGGTCAATGTTGCCAGCCGCGAAGAGGTCCAAAAATGGATCGATGATGTTGTTGCGAAACACGGTCGCATCGATGTGATCGTCAATAATGCCGGCATTCTGCGCGATGGACAGTTGATCAAGTTCAAGGAAGGTCAGCTCGTTGGGCAGATGGCAGAAGCCGATTTTGATCTGGTCATCTCGGTCAACTTGAAAGGCGTCTTCAACTGCACGCAGGCGGTTGCCCCAGTGATGGCGAAGCAAAAAGGCGGTGTGATCCTGAACGCATCCTCCATCGTCGGTCTGGATGGCAACTTTGGACAGACCAACTATGTTGCCACCAAATCCGGCGTGGTGGGCATGACCAAGGTCTGGTCGCGTGAACTGGGCAAGTACGGTATCCGTGTCAATGCTGTGGCGCCAGGCTTCATTGGAACTGAAATGATCACTTCCATGCCCGAGAAGATCATTGATGGCATGAAGGCTCGTACTCCGCTGGGCAGACTCGGCGATCCGCGCGATATTGCGAATGCCTATCTCTTCCTTGCTTCGGATGATGCTTCCTTCATCACCGGTGAAACCATCCGCGTGGATGGCGGAATTGTGGTGGGAACATAACGAGTTTCAAGTTTCACGTGTCAGGTTTCAAGCAGCTGAACCTGACACGTATTTTCTTCACGACACGCAAACATGGAACTTGAAATCTGGAACCTGATACTCCATGAATTCTGCTGATATCCTGACCAAACGAGCAAACCTGACTCCTGACCGTGAGGCGCTGTATGACATCACGACGGGAGTCCGCTATACCTATGCTAAGTTGGATCAGCGCGCCAATCGTGTTGCCAATTTGCTACAACAACAATACGGCATACGAAAAGGCGACCGCGTTTCCATTCTGGCGCACAACAGCGTTGCGTACGTGGATCTGTTGTTCGGCGTTGGGAAGATCGGCGCGATCCTTGCTCCGTTGAACTGGCGATTGACTTCACGCGAGTTAACCTACATTGTCAATGACTGCCAGCCGAAGGTGTTGATCGTTGGTCCGGAATTTGTCTCTGTGTACAACGAGATGAAGGATGCTATCAGCGTAGACCATATCATCTCGCTCGAAGGGGCGAATATCTCAGGGGCAGAGTCATACGAAGGATCGCTAAATCAGATGTCGGCTTTGGAGCCGAACCGTCCGCTTGTCGAAGAGGAGGATGCTTATTGCATCCTGTATACGTCTGGGACGACGGGACGTCCAAAAGGCGCCATCCTTCCTCACAGACAGATCTTTTGGAATGCGATCAACACGGTCATCTCGTGGGGGCTGAGCGAAAAAGATGTGTCCCCGATTCTGACACCGATGTTCCACTCAGGCGGGTTGTTCGTTTTTCTCGTGCCGCTGTTCTATGCGGGCGGACGGATCATCATAACGCGTTCCTTCGACCCCGAGGCTTCGCTGAAGTTGATCGCCGACGAGAAGTGTACGGTCATTCTCGGTGTGCCTACGCTGTTCCAAATCTGGATAAGTTCACCGAAGTTCGCTGAGACGAATTTTAAACACATCCACTTCTTTATCAGCGGCGCAGCGCCGTGCCCGCCTGCGTTGATCGATGCGTGGCATCAAGCCAAGAGTATCAATGTACGGCAGGGTTATGGACTGACCGAAGTTGGCGTGAACTGTTTCTCAATGACCGATGAAGAGGCGCTGAGCAAAAAAGGTTCTGTTGGCAAACCGATCTTCCATAGCGAGATGCGCTTGGTGGATACCGACGGCAAGGATGTGAAGGTTGGCGAGACCGGTGAACTGCTCATCAAAGGTCCACATGTGTGCATTGGTTATTGGAACAATCCCGAAGCCACGGCACAATCGTTGAAAGATGGTTGGTTCCATACCGGTGACATGGCACGGCAGGATGAAGACGGTTACTTTTACATCGCCGGTCGCTTCAAGGACATGATCATTAGCGGCGGCGAGAATGTGTATGCCGCCGAAGTGGAAGCGGTGTTCCGTGAACATGCCGCTGTTGCCGATGCCGCTCTCATCGGTCGGCCAGATGAGAAATGGGGCGAAGTCGGTTTGATGATCGTGGCGTGCAAGCCGAAGCAAAACGTGACTGCAAAAGAATTGTTGGAGTTCTGCTCGGGACGATTGGCGAAGTACAAGATCCCGAAGCGCGTGGAGTTTGTTGATGCGCTGCCATATTCACCGTATGGAAAGGTGATCAAGGCAGAGTTGCGTGAGAGGTTTGTGAAGTAGCAACCATAGAAAGTGGAAAGTAGTGAGCTAATCACTTTCCACTTTCCAAAGGAGTAATCATGCCAAAAATCAAATCCAATGACATCGAACTTTATTACGAGATCCATGGCGAAGGTAAGCCATTGGTGTTGATCTCTGGTCTTGGATACCCGATGTGGCAGTGGCATAAGATGGTGCCATATCTGGCAGAGTATTTTCAGGTCATCACCTTCGATAATCGCGGCGTAGGACAAAGCGATAAGCCAGCCGGTCCTTATACGGCGCAACTGCTGGCTGCAGATACGATCGGGCTAATGGACATGCTCGGAGTCGAAAAGGCTGTTATTGTTGGTCACTCGATGGGCGGATTCATTGCTCAAGCCATCGCGCTCGATTATCCCAATCGAGTGGACAGTCTTATTTTGTGCTCGACCAACTTCGGAGGTTCGCACCATGTACCGGTCACGCCGGAAGCGATGAAGGTCCTGACTGATGTCACAAGCGATGCGCTGACCCGCTTCAAGAATGGACTCGTTGTCAGCACCGCACCCGGCTGGGCAGAAGCGAATCCAGAAATGATCGATGAATGGGTGAAGTGGCGCGTTGCCAACCCCATTGAACCGGCGTCCTATCAAGCGCAGCTTGCCATTGGAATGAGTTTACTATCCGAAGAAGCATCATTCGAAAATAAATTGCAGAGCATTTCAGTACCAACCCTGATCCTATTCGGGGCGCACGATAAAGTTGTCCCGCCTGCGAATGCCGATCTTCTGGCAAGCAAGACCGCGGGCAGCAAGATCCATATCTTCCCAGACGCAGGGCACTTCTTCCCCATCGAGGTTCCGATCAATGCATCAAAAGTGATCGTTGACTTTGTGAAAAATGGAATTGATGCATAAAAAGTTCTCTCGTTCTATTTGGAGTTATTGGTACATTCCAGATCAACCAAAGCTGGAGAAATCGACAAAATACCGTCTGACAAATAGAGATTGCGAAAAGGTCCCGTCAAATAACAGAGACATCCTATATAATAGGCGGGGAGAAATCTCTGTGGATAATCGTATCAAAGAGTTAGACGGTCTGCGCGGTATTGCAGTGGTGCTGGTGATGACACTGCATCTTTTTAGCCGCGCCAAAGAGTTCACAGCACATCCTGTGCTCGAGTCATTTTCGTTTTTCGCCACAGTCGGCTGGGTGGGAGTGGATATTTTCTTTACCCTTTCTGGTTTTCTGATAACATCCATTCTGCTCAAGTCCAAATCAGATGAACACTATTTCAGGAACTTTTATGTACGCCGCATTCTGCGCATTTTCCCGCTATATTACGCCGCCATCCTGTTCGTTCTGCTATTCGCGCCAAAACTAGAAGAACAATTTACTGAACAATTAAGGACGACCCTGCCGATCATGCTCCTGTATGTACAAAACTGGGCAAAGCTATCCAAAGATTTTTTTATTACACCCTATCTTGGTATAACCTGGTCATTAGCAATAGAAGAACAGTTTTATTTTCTATGGCCGTTTATCGTCTACAAATTGGACCGCGACACGCTTGTCAAGTTTAGTATCGGCTACATTGTTATTTCCATCGTAGGACGGATCCTGACTACCCTTCTGTGGCCCAGCCTCTGGCAAACCTCAACTTTCTTCTATTACACATCGTTCTCACGTTTTGAAGAAATGCTCTTTGGAGGCTTACTGGCTGTCTTTCTAACCTATGATGGCGCCAGGGACAAAGTTCGGCGCTTCGCTACGCCCTTGTTTCTTATATCGTTCTCCACATTTGTTTTGCTCGCTTTCTTATCGCTGCCCGGAATGCCGCACCCGGCACACCACAACCTGCCTCTCACGCTGGGCGGATATACAACCGCCGCCCTCTTTACAGTCGGCTTGATCGGAATCTTCGTTACCTATCCGCCGCGAAACTTCTTTCGCCGCATCTTTGGCTTCCCTGTATTGACCTTTTTCGGCAAATACAGTTATTCCATGTATCTCTTCCATATGACTCCAGCATTGATCCTATTGGATGTATTCTGGCATAGTGAATTACGCGGGTGGAAGGCGTATATCCTCTATCCTCTCACAACGTACATCGCCACAGTCATCATTGCCTTGTTGACATGGCATCTGTTCGAAAAGCATATGTTAGGGTTGAAAAAATATTTCGAGTACAAACCTGCCGAAAAACAGTCTATTGAGCAGCTATCACAGACAGCTAATCCCGGAGAGACGTCATGACCATGCAAGGATAATGATCTACAAGGATATCTCAAACTCCATAGATGCATCTTTAACATAAAAAGTATCTTATGAACAGGCAACCGAAGCCTTAAAGGCTTCGGTTGCTTTTAATCTAACACATGAGAGAGTACCCTGGTCATTCTTATACAGGTCGTAGAAGAATCATTGGAATCTCGCGGATTGTACGTTGCTGATAAGGTCCATAATTAGGTGATAATTCAACCAGCTTATCCCACAACTGTTTTCGAAGAATTGGCTCCGCTGGTTCTGCGAGTGCAGTCAAATGCTTATCCTGGATTTGAAGCGTCACCTTTGGGTTGCTTTTCAGGTTATGGAACCATGCAGGGTTAATATCCAAGCCTGCATAAGAAGCAGAAATCACGTATGAACCATCATATTCAAAATATCCCAAAGGCGTGGTTCGCTTCTTTCCTGTCTTGCGACCTGTGGTAGTCAGCAAGAGTACAGGAAGCCCTTGTATTTTGCCGCCAAATTTGCCGTTCGTGCGTTGATACAACCAGACAGAGAAAGAGAGGAAGATACGGAAGAGTGGTCTCATCATAAAACTCGTCAACTCACTTGTTTTTTATTGAAAGTATATTTGGGAGAGATGATCTTTTCTATTAGCAAATAGGCTAGTACAGCCTACTCAAATGGCTAGGGTATTACATTCGAAGCCATATGGACTACAGAACAGTTCTACAAGAATTGATAAACGAAGTGTATAATCGAACTATTGTTCTATACACATCCAACCATTGGAGGCTGACATGGCAATGACTGAACTCAAAACCAAGTTAAATGACGCCAGTGTGATGGACTTTCTCAACAGCGTCACCGACGAGGGGAAACGAAGCGATGCCTTAGAAATTCTCAAGTTAATGAAGCAGGTCACCAAAGAGGAGCCGAATATGTGGGGTGCCAGCATTGTCGGATTTGGCAGTTATCACTACAAACGAATGACAAGGTAAAACCCGGGCAGACGAGATGACAGTCAGCCTCGAAACTATCCTACAGGGAAAATACACCTACCCTCATATTCACGAATAGGAGACAAATATGAAACGAGTCACTGGCATTGGCGGTATATTCTTCAAAGCCAAAGATGCTTCGGCACTACACACTTGGTACAAGCGGCACCTTGGAATCGATGTGCAAGAATGGGGCGGAGCTGTCTTCGATTGGACCAATGCCGACGGCAAGCCAGTTGCAGGAACCACTGCCTGGTTAATCGATTCGCAAGAAAGCGATCACTTTGCTCCTAGCTCTGCTTCTTTTATGGTCAACTACCGAGTGGAAGATCTCCACGCCTTGGTCAAGGCTTTGAAGGAAGAAGGCTGCAACGTGCTTGAACAGGATCGATAAGTCGGACTTCGGGAAGTTTGCCTGGGTCATTGACCCAGAAGGAAATAAGGTGGAACTCTGGGAACCACCCATCGGGCAATAAGGAGAGCACATGAACCTGCATGAAAAAATGAATTATGTTGAATTCCCTGCCAAAGATCTGGCAGCCACAAAAGCGTTTTTTGAATCCGCTTTTGGCTGGACATTCACAGACTATGGACCCCACTACACAGCCTTTGAGAATCAAGGGCTGGACGGTGGCTTCTTCCAATCTGACCTCGCCTCCTCCACGGAAAAAGGTGCAGCCCTGATCGTTTTCTACAGCGATCAACTGGAGTCTACTCTCGCAAAAGTGGAAAAAGCAGGCGGCTCGATCCTTAAACCTATCTATTCATTCCCGGGCGGTCGCCGCTTTCACTTCGCGGAACCAAGCGGAAACGAGTTCGCCGTCTGGGGCGAATAAGCGGCTAGCATCACTTCTGTTGACGATTTAACAATAGCGATTTTCCTATTTCCAAGGATTAAAAGTCTGTCAGAAGAACAACCAATGAGAAAAGTTATTTTTGCGATCAACATCACGATAGACGGCTACTGTGGTCATGAAACAGGGATCGCCGATGATGAATTGCATGAGTACTTCACCAGGCTCTTGCAGGATTCAGACGTGGACATTTTCGGACGGAATACGTATCACTTGATGTATCCGTTCTGGCACGATGTCGCAGTAAATCAATCGGAAACGAAAACGATCAACGAATTCGCGCGCGTATACGATGCCATGCCCAAGATCGTCTTTTCAACGACGTTGAAAAGTGTAGAGTGGAACAACACAACGCTCCTCCATTCCAATCTACGAGAAGAGATCATGAAGTTAAAAGGACAGCCAGGAAAAAACATTTTCATCGGCGGGCTGAACATCGCATCGCAAGTTGCAGAATGGGATCTCATCGACGAGTATCACTTTGTCGTTCACCCGATCATTGCGGGAGCAGGTCCCCGCCTCTTCGAATCGGTCAGGAACCGTACATTAAATCTTATCGGGCAAAAAACGTTTGGATCGGGAGTCGTTGCGTTACATTATAAGAAATAGAAGTTTTACATAGGCACCGAAAGTTATCTTCCTCCTCCAAAATGACTCTGTAAACTCCGATACCGCAACTCCTTCTTCCCCAGCGCCTGGATTGCGGAGGCTGCCGCCATCGCCGCGGAAAGCGTCGTGAGCAGAGGCACGTTCATCGCAATCGCCGCCTTGCGGATCTCGACCCCGTCCGTGTGCGCATGCGGACCCAGCGGCGTGTTCAACACCAATTGGATCTTCCCCGCGCGGATCAAGTCCACGATCTGTGTCGAACCGTCCTGCGCCTTCTCCACCGTTTCCACAGGCATGCCTACGCTGTTGATCAAATACGCCGTTCCCGGCGTGGCATAAAGTTTGAATCCCATGCGGTGCATATCGCGTGCGAACTTCAAGCCTGCGCTCTTGTCATAATCATTGACCGTGATCAGCACCGCGCCGCTCTGCGGTAAACCTTGTCCCGCTGCGATCTAACTCTTGGCAAATGCATGACCAAAGCGGGCGGCATGTCCCATCACTTCACCCGTCGAGCGCATCTCGGGTCCAAGCAATATGCTCGAACCCGGTAGTTTCTTGAACGGCAGCACCGCTTCTTTGATAAAGAAACCGTCCACACGCGGTTCTTCCGTCACGCCGAGTTCTTCCAAGGTTTTCCCTGCCATCACCTGCGAAGCGACATACGCCAAATTCAACCCGGTCGCCTTGCTGGCATACGGCACAGTCCGCGAGGCACGCGGGTTGACCTCCAGCACACACACCACTTCATCCTTCAACGCAAACTGCACGTTCATCAGTCCGCGCACGCCCAGCCTCAGCCCTAACTGCTCGGTATATTCCTGCATGATGCCCTGATGATAGGCGCTGACCTTATACGGCGGCAGCACGCACGCCGCATCTCCCGAATGGACTCCCGCCTCTTCGATATGCTGCATCACCGCGCCGATCACAACTCGCTCCCCATCCGCCAGCGCATCGACATCGATCTCGAAGGCGTCTTCCATGAACTTGTCGATTAATATCGGATGACCGGGAGCCGCTTCGATCGCCCCTTGAATGTATCCCGCTAAATTGACTTCCAAATCGACGAATGCCATTGCCCGTCCCCCCAACACAAAAGACGGACGCACCAACACAGGATATCCAATTCGATTCGCGACTTCTCTCGCTTCATCCAACGAACGAGCGATCCCGTTCTCCGGTTGAGGGATATCTAACTCTTTGAGCAGTTTCGCAAACTCTTCGCGGTCTTCCGAGAGTTGGATGGCATGCGGCGATGTACCCAGGATTTTCACTCCTGCCGCTTCCAGCCCTGCTGACAAATTGAGCGGCGTCTGCCCGCCAAACTGCACGATCACGCCGATAGGCTGTTCTCTATCTATCACATTCAACACATGTTCCAACGTCAACGGCTCAAAGTAGAGACGATCTGCGGTGTCGTAATCGGTCGAGACCGTTTCGGGATTGCAGTTGTACATGATGGTTTCATATCCCATCTTCGATAGAGCAAACGCTGCCTGACAACAGCAGTAATCGAATTCAATTCCCTGACCAATACGATTCGGTCCGCCGCCAAGAATAAGTATCTTTTGTTTGTCCGTCGGGCGAGAACTCATCGTCCATTTCGTACGCGGAATAAAGATACGGCGTTTGAGATTCGAACTCCGCGGCGCAGGTGTCAACTCTCTGAAATGTAGGAATTATTCCTAGTGATTTACGCAGCTCGCGGAATGAAGAATGATGAGTGATGAATGATGAATTTAACAGCCGCGCAATATGCGAGTCAGCAAAACCCATTTGCTTCGCTTCATGCAGTAGCGCTTTCAATTCTGTCTTCTGCATTCCGCTTTCCGTATTCTGCATTCTAAATTCTACATTCTGCATTTCCTTCATCTGAGCCAAGAACCACAGATCATACCCTATAGCCTTGGATATTTCTTCCAGGTTCATTCCTTGTCGAATCGCCCGATATACGCGGAATAACCTGTCCGCAGTTGGATTTTTCAGCGTGGATAACGTCTCGGGTTCAATAGGCAACTCACGGGTTGTACCAGAACCGTCGAGGGCATCCACACCAATTTCCAACGATTGGATCGCCTTGTTCAAGGCTTCGGGAAACGTCCGTCCCAACGCCATCACCTCCCCCACCGATTTCATCTGCGGTCCGAGAGTCGAGTCCACACCGGGGAATTTCTCGAACGCCCAGCGCGGAATTTTCACGACCACATAATCCAGCGAGGGTTCGAAGGCAGCTTTGGTTTGCTTGGTGATGTCGTTGGTGATCTCATCGAGGGTGTAGCCGACGGCGACCAGCGCGGCAAGTTTGGCAATCGGAAAGCCTGTCGCCTTCGACGCCAGCGCCGACGACCGGCTCACGCGCGGATTCATCTCAATGACAACGACACGTCCCGTTTTCGGATCCACGCCGAACTGCACGTTCGAACCACCTGTTTCCACACCGACGGCGGAAAGTACACGATGAGCAAGATCACGCAGAATTTGATATTCGCGATCTGTGAGCGTTTGTGCAGGTGCGACCGTGATGCTATCGCCGGTATGCACGCCCATAGGGTCGAGATTTTCGATGGAACACACGACAACGAAGTTATCTGCTTTGTCACGCATCACTTCGAGTTCGTATTCCTTCCATCCCAGCACAAACTCTTCCATCCATGCCTGACCGATGGGAGATTCAGAGATCGCCTTGCGGATCGCTTCCTTCAATTCAGCAGGTTCATAGACCCACGAAGCACCCGCCCCGCCCATCGCAAACGAAGCACGGACGAGAACCGGGTAACCGGTATCCTTCACCAATTCTTCTGCCTCTGCCAGCGAGTAAGCCGCTCCCCCGCGCGGAACAGGGATGCCGTTCTTCTGCATCGTCTCGCGGAACAACAACCGATCCTCCGCAGCTTTGATGGCGCTCAGTTTTGCACCGATCAACTGCACTCCATACTTTTCAAGTACGCCATTTTCACTAAGCGCCAACGCAAGGTTCAGTCCCGTTTGCCCACCGACCGTGGGAAGCATGGCATCGGGTTTTTCCTGCGCGATGATGGCTTCCAGTGCTTCAGGCGTGAGCGGTTCGATGTAGGTGGCATCGGCAATTTCGGGGTCGGTCATGATCGTAGCTGGGTTCGAGTTGACCAGCACCACGCGATACCCTTCCGCTTTCAAAGCTTTGACCGCCTGTGTACCAGAGTAATCAAACTCCGCCGCTTGCCCAATGACAATGGCACCCGAACCGGGAACAAGAATCGTATGAATATCCGAACGCTTAGCCATTAGTAACCACCTTCTCCATCATCTTGAAAAACTCACCAAAAATATCATGCGCATCATGCGGACCCGGCGCTGCTTCGGGATGGAACTGTACGCTAAAGACCGGTTTATTTTTCATCCGCAAACCTTCCAGTGAGTCATCGTTCAGGCTTTTATAGGTGATCTCTACTTCATCTTTGTTCAGATCGCCTTCGGTGACACAATAATTATGATTTTGCGCAGTGATCAGCACTTCGCCACTAGGCAGATATTGAACAGGATGATTCCCACCATGATGCCCAAACTTGAGACGATGCGTATCAGCCCCAAGAGCACGACCAATGAGTTGATGCCCAAGACAGATACCAAATATCGGTATGCCGCTTTCGATCAACCCACTCACGGCTTCAACCGCATAAGGCAAACCCGCCGGGTCGCCGGGACCATTAGACAAAAAGACACCATCCGGTTTCAATGCCAACACTTCTTCACAAGTCGTATCCGCAGGGACAACCGTCACATTCGCGCCGTAGCTGGAAAGATGCCTCAATATGTTCTCCTTGATCCCAAAGTCGTAAGCGACCACTTTCCACTTTCCACTTTCCACTGCCAACTGCTCACTGTTCACTACCTTCACCCACTTTGCCCCATCATCATCATCCCAGTGATAACTCTCCTCACACGTCACTTCCTTGACCATATCCCGTCCATCAAGTCCGCTCCATTCGCAAGCTATCTTCAGTAATTCTTCAGCAGATGTTCCCTTCGTGGAAAGCGCCGCCTTTTGTGTGCCGCCGTCACGCAGTTTGCGAGTCAGCCAACGCGTGTCCACGCCGCTGATGCCGGGAACGCCATGCTGCTTGAGCCAATCGGATAACGACAGAGCCGAACGCCAATTCGACACGACCGGGCTGAGAGAACGGATCACCGCAGCAGATACCTGTGGTTTTGCAAACTCATCATCCTCCAGATTGATACCCACATTACCGATGTGCGAAACGGTAAACAACACGCCCTGTCCACGATAGGAAGGGTCGGTGAGAATTTCCTGATAACCGGTCATGCTGGTGTTGAAGACCAACTCGAACACCGCATCCGTTTCTGCACCAAAAGCCTTGCCTTCAAGAACCGTTCCATCTTCCAATACAAGCGTCGCGATCATGCCCATCCTCCAAAAGTCAGTTCGTATGCAAAAAACAACCCTCCGAAAGGGAGGGTTGTTTTGGATTCACCATCTGCAAATCTGCGCCGCCAAGCCAAAGACATCCAACCTCTCGAGAAAGGTCAGGGTGTAACGACGGGTACGGCGCACAGATATTTGTCTGCACATATTGGGCGGTATTCTACTCGAAAAATAAAATGTGTCAATAAGAATTTCTTATTTGCCAAGCAATTTGTCAGTCAACTGGATCGCCAACCCGAGATACGTTTCGGGCGACAGCGACTTCAACTTTTGACGAGTCACCTCATCGACATCGATCGCCTCGCACCATGTCTTGTAATCGGACTCCGTTAGGATGCGCCCACGCGTCTGCTCTTTCAACGACTCATAGGCATCAGGTTTTCCCGCCGCGCGCAGGATGGTTTGTGCGCCTTCGGATACGACTTCCCAATGGGCATTCAATTCCGCTTTGAGCTTTTCCTCATCCGGAGCGATGCGCTTCAACCCACGCTGGAAGTTGATCCACGCCAACAGGCTGTGACCTAACGCCGTGCCGAACGTCCGCCGAACCGTGGAGTCGGAGAGGTCGCGCTGCAAACGGGAGACGGTCAGTTTTTGGGCGTAATGCGTGAAAAGAGAATTGGCGATGCCGAGATTCCCTTCTGCATTTTCAAAGTCAATTGGATTCACTTTTTGTGGCATCGTAGAAGAACCCACCTCCCCAGCTACCACTGCCTGCTTGAGATATCCATCACTGATGTAACGCCAGATATCTTGAGCAAAATCGATCATAATGGAATTGGTTAATCGGATGAGATCGAAGTAGCGAATCCAATTGTCATACGGGAGGATCTGGGTTGTGTGCAGGTTGGGCTGCAGACCAAAGCTGGAGATAAAGTTTTCACTGAAGGAGATCCAATCCACTTGCGGCGCGGCAGCTTGTAAGGCATTGAAGTTGCCGACCGCTCCTGTCAGTTTGGCTTCGAAGCAATGAGCGGCTATATCGTCACAGGTCTTTGTGAGACGGGCGATGTAGACAGCGAATTCTTTTCCCAGTGTGGTGGGAACGGCGAATTGCCCATGTGTGCGGGCGAGCATGGGGATAGATTTATATCGGAGGGCGAAGTCGGAGAGACTGGAGAGTAGAGATTGGAGAGTAGGGAGAATGACCTTGTCTCTGGATTCTTTCAATGCAATGGCTTGACCGATGCTGTTGGTGTCTTCGGATGTCAAACCGAAGTGTATCCATGGAATCAGATTTTGGAGTGCAAGAGCTTGCTCTTGCAATTCAACCAGCGAGTCGGTTGAATCCATAAGTTTGTTCTGAATGAAATATTCGATCGCTTTGACATCGTGTCTCGTTTTGCGTTCGTGTTCGAGAATGAGTTCCGCATCAGCATTGGAAAAGTTCGAGATAATGGAACTGATCCGTTCGGATTCAGAATCGCTCAAAGGGCGAACCAAGTCCGTTTTGGAAAGAGCAGACAAATAGTCCAGCTCGACGCGAACTCGATCGCGCAGGAAAGCAAATTCGGAGAAATATTCCGCTAAGGGCGCGGTGGCGTCCACATAGCGTCCATCCAGAGGAGAAAGAAGGTTTAAGGTCATTGATGTTTTCCAAGTGACAGGAGATTGCTTCGCTCCGCAGGGCAACAACCGCCCGCTTCGCTCGCAACGACATTAGCGTTGTTGATAGTTTGGAGCTTCCTTCGTAATGATAACATCGTGCGGATGACTTTCGATGAGACCGGCATTCGTGATACGTGTGAGGCGGGTCTTGGTGCGCAGGTCGTTGAGCGACGCCGCGCCTGCATAGCCCATGCCTGAACGCAGACCGCCGACAAGCTGATAGACATACTCACCAAGCATGCCTTTGTATGGCACACGTCCTTCAATGCCCTCGGGGACAAGTTTTCCGCTTCCGCTTTGACCACTGGCATAACGGTCAACGCCGTAGCCCTTCATCGCGCCGAGGCTTCCCATGCCGCGATATTCCTTGAAGCGACGTCCTTCATAGAGCATCACTTCACCGGGCGCTTCATCAAGCCCCGCAAGCAGACTGCCAAGCATAACAGCATTCCCACCGGCGACGATGGCTTTGACAATATCACCGCTGAACTTGATGCCGCCATCGGCAATGATCGAGACGCCGTGCTTCCTTGCAACCTGCGCGCATTCATAAATCGCGGAGACCTGCGGCATGCCCGCGCCGGAGATGACACGCGTGGTGCAAATGGAACCTGCACCTACGCCAACCTTGATCGCATCTGCCCCGGACTGGATGAGGGCTTCTGTGCCTTCGGCGGTGACGACATTCCCGGCAAAGACGGGAAGATCCTTCCACGCGCTTTTGATGCGGCGCACCGCTTCCACCACACCGCGTGAATGACCATGTGCGGTGTCAATGGTGACCACATCCACACCGGCTTTGACCATCATGTCAACACGCTTTTCAAGGTCTTTGCCCACACCCACCGCCGCGCCGACGATCAGACGTCCCTTTGAGTCGGTGGCGGCGTTGGGATATTCGCGTGCTTTCTGAATATCTTTGACCGTAAGCAAGCCTTTGAGCAATCCATTCTCATCCACAAGCGGAAGTTTTTCGATGCGATATTTTTGCAGGATGTCTTTGGCTTCCTTGGCAGAGATACCCACCTTTGCCGTGATAAGTTTTCCATCGCCCGTCATGAACTGACTCACAGGCAAGTTGTAATCCGATTCTTCGACAAAGCGGATATCGCGGTTCGTGAGGATGCCGACAAGTTTCCCGTTTTCATCTGTGATCGGTACACCGCTGATGTGATACGTGGACATGATCTCTTCGGCTTTGCTGAGCGGCGCATCGGGCTGCAAGCTGATCGGCTCCACGATCATCCCCGATTGCGAGCGCTTGACCTTCTCCACTTCGGCGGCTTGCGCCTCTGGCGGCATGTTGCGGTGAATAATTCCCATGCCACCTTCACGCGCCAACGCGATCGCCAGTCGCGCTTCGGTAACCGTATCCATGGCAGCGGAGAGGATCGGAATGTTGAGGCAGAGTTGCGGGGTAAGCTGGACTCTCACGTCGGTTTCATTCGGTAGGACTTCGGTATAACCCGGGACGATGAGGACATCGTCGAATGTCAGGGATTTAAATCGGTCAAATAATTCTTCGTTCATTTTTCTCCTTGTAATGTAGGGGCGACCCTTCAGGGGAATTCAAGGTGGTTTAACCTTTCCAGGCGGGTCGCCCCTACTGCTAATTGTTATTGCTTCTTCAAATAATCATGAATGGCGGTGTCATAATGCGCTGTAGATGCAAATCCTTTAACCGCAAGATGTTTGCGCATTGGAGCTGGAACCTCACCCTTGCGAATCACTTCAAGGACATGGGCATAATCAGCTGGATCGCAAACAAGAGTCACGCGTTCATGGTTCTTCGCTGCGGCACGAATCAGCGTGACCCCACCGATGTCAATATTCTCGATGGCATCGGCGTAGGTCACATTCGGTTTGGCAATTGTCTCTTCAAAGGGATAGAGATTGACGGCAACCAAATCAATGAAATCCCAGCCGAGATCGAGCAGTTGCTGGTGGTCTTCGTCTGTGGGACGAGCAAGCAATCCGCCGTGAACTGCCGGGTGCAGGGTCTTCACACGCCCGCCGAGAATCTCGGGCGATTTGGTGTAATCCGCGACTTCGGTGACGGGGATGTTGTTATCACGGAGAAGTTTGGCGGTTCCGCCAGAGGCGAGAAGCGTCCAACCAAGGTCACAGAGGGCTTTGGCAAATTCGACGAGTCCAGTTTTGTTGTGGACGGAGAGAATGGCAGTGGGCATGGGAAATCCTTTCAATTTCAGAATGCTGAATGATGAATGAAGAATAACAAAACAGATTAAGTTGAGACTCTTAGTAACAAGTTTATGGTGTCTACAAGAAGTCTGTGTTCTGTTTCATGGACACGACTTTCAAGTGTTTCAAGGGTGTCATCTTTTTGAATGGGAACAATCTCTGTTGCCAGCACGGGACCATTGTCCACACCTTCATCAGGGACAAGATGAACCATGACACCGGTATGCTCGATCTCACCGCGTTGGTAGGCATCAAAGGCGCGTTCGATGGCATGGGTGCCGGGGAACATTCCGGGCAGGGCGGGATGAAGGTTGATGACTTTGTTTGGGAAAGAGGAAAGAAAGGATGAGGAAAGAAGGCGCATCCAGCCAGCCAGTATCACGTAGTCAGGTAAACAGGTAGACACGTAAGCGGCAAGGCGGGTATCGTATTCCTGACGTGATTCACTAGCTAGTTTAGCGAAGTGGACAGCTTCAATCCCAGCTTCCTTCACACGGACAAGTCCGTAGGCATCCGCTTTATTGGAGACAACACACACAACCTGTGCATTAAGCAGACCTGCATTACAAGCATCTACGATTGCCTGTAAATTTGAGCCATTTCCAGAAATGAGAATAACAAGACGAAAAGGAATTGTCACAATTTATTCCATGTTTACTTGTGTACTTGTATACCTGTTTCCATTTAGTGATGAAATAATCGCAAACCAGAGAAGACCATCGTCATGCCATATTCGTCGCAGGCAGCGATGACATCTTCATCACGGTTGGAACCGCCGGGCTGAAGGACATACTTCACTCCGCTCTTGGCAGCGCGGTCAATTGAGTCGCGGAATGGAAAGAAAGCATCGGAACCGAGTACAACATCCGTGAGACCATCCAGCCAAGCACGGCGTTCTTCAGAGGTTAGTTGCTTTGGCATTTCAGTAAACACATTCACCCAGTTCTTTTTCTCTTCATCGGTGACATCGGACTGTAAGAACTGGTCAATGGCATTGTCGCGGTCGGGGCGCTTGATACCTTCCTTGAACGGGAGCGCAAGAACGATTGGATGCTGGCGCAGTCGCCACAAGTCTGCTTTGGAGCCAGCGAGACGGGCACAATGCACACGCGATTGCTGTCCAGCGCCGACGCCAATGGTCTGTCCATCCACGACATAACAAACAGAATTCGATTGTGTGAACTTGAGCGTGATCCAGGCAATGAACATGTCGCGTATGGCGGATTCGGGTAAGTCTTTGCACTTTGTGACAATATTGGCAAAATCTTCACGCGTCACTGGTCGGTCATTGCGGCGCTGCTCCATGCTAACGCCGAAGACCTGACGGGTCTCGGTCTGCTGCGGTTCATAGGCAGGATCGATCTGGATTACCGCATATTTGCCCTGCTTCTTTTTCTTCAAGATGTCCAACGCTTCCGGTTGATAACCCGGAGCAATAACACCATCGGACACTTCTCGAGCGATCAGTCTTGCGGTTGGAACATCCACTGTATCGGATAGAGCGATGAAATCGCCAAAAGAGGACATCCTGTCCACGCCGCGGGCACGGGCATAGGCTGCGGCAAGCGGAGAAAGTTCCATATCATCCACGAAATAGATTTTCTTCAAGATGTCGGGCAATGGGACAGCGACCGCTGCGCCGGATGGACTGACATGTTTGAACGATGTCGCTGGCAGGCAACCCGATGGTCTGCTTCAATTCACGGACAAGCTGCCACGCATTGAGCGCATCCAGCAGGTTAATGTAACCGGGCGATCCTCCAAGAACAGTGATCGGAAGTTCGCTTCCATCCTGCATGTATACGCGGGCAGGTACTTGATTGGGATTTGTCCCATAACGCAGAGTAAGTTCCTTCATGAAAATTCCTTTAGCTCAAAATGACTTTTCGCTCGCCTTCGACCAATTCGCCGACGACGAAGGTAGGTTCCGAAATGGATGATTGAAAATCAGCGGCGATGGATCTATCTACAATAGCAACCATGCCAATTCCCATATTGAAGACGCGGTACATTTCTTCTGTGGAGATGTTTCCTTTTTCTTGGATCAATTTCCACAATGGAGGGACTTGCCATGAATTCAAATGAATAACCGCACTCAGATTTTCAGGAAGCACCCGCGGAATATTCTCGATAAATCCGCCGCCTGTGAGATGTGCCAACGCTTTGACTTTGTCGAGATGTGGATAGAGCGCATTGAAGTAAGAATGATGCGGAGCGAGTAAAGCATCCGCAAGCGGGCAGCCCAGTTCGGGGTGAATGGCTTCCAAATCTGCGCCATCAAACACTTTGCGGATGAGCGAGTAGCCGTTGGTGTGAGGTCCGCTAGAAGGGAAACCAACGATCAGGTCACCAGCGACTAGGTTTCGGCTGGGTAAGATGCGGTCACGTTCCAATACGCCGACGATGGTCCCTGCTACGTCAAATTCTCCTTCACGATAGACGCCAGGCATTTCTGCCGTCTCGCCACCCAATAATGCCATTCCCGATTCCTTGCAGGCTTCAGCAATGCCTGTCACCACTTCCGCAGTTTGTTCGGGATTCAACTTTGAGGTAGCAAAGTAATCCATGAAAAACAACGGACGTGCGCCTTGCACAAGGATATCGTTGATGCAGTGATTGACAATATCGTGCCCGATGCCGCGATAGCGACCAACGGAGGCGGCGAGTTTCACTTTCGTACCTACACCATCCGTAGAAGCGACCAGTACAGGGTGATCCATTTGTTTAAGAGCGGAGACGTCGAACAATCCGCCAAACGAGCCAATTCCCGCAAGAACAGATTCGTTGTACGTTGCACGAACAGAGTCCTTCATCAGTTCGACGGCACGGTTGCCAGCATCTATATCAACTCCAGAGGCTGCGTATGAGTTTGTCACTTTGCACCTTCCAGTGCGCGATGGGCGATGTCTTTACGATATTGCATTCCATCGAATGAGACTTTGTCGATATTTGCGTACACCGTGCGGATAGCATCTTCAATATTGTCCGCCAAACCGGTTAGACCAAACACACGTCCACCCGAAGAAATCAATTTACCTTGCTCATTTTTCGTTCCTGCATGAAAGCAAACCATATCGTCGGGTAGGCTTTCGACCACTGCCCACTTTCCACTTTCCACCTTCTCCGGATATCCTTTGCTTGCCAACACCACACAAATTGCCGCTCCATTTTTCCAGCGGATATCGATATCTGACAGATTACCATTCACGCAAGCATTGGCAATTTCTAGAAGGTCGGTCTCCAACAACGGAAGCACCACCTGCGTCTCCGGGTCACCAAAGCGACAGTTAAACTCCAGCACACGGATACCATCCGGCGTTAGCATCAAGCCCGCATACAATACGCCAACAAACGGCGTTCCTTCATTCTTCAATCCAAGTACCGCAGGCTTCAATACTTTTTTGACGGCTTCATTCATCAACTCAGCAGTAAAGATCGGAGCGGGGGCGTACGCTCCCATCCCGCCTGTGTTCGGACCTACATCGCCATCCAACAATCGTTTGTGATCCTGCGCGGGCAGCATGGGAACCACACACGTCCCATCGGTAAATGCCATTAATGAGACTTCCTGTCCGATCAATCTTTCTTCGATCACAACTTCGTTTCCCGCCTCACCAAATATTCTTTCGATCAGGATCGATTCAAGAGATGCCCTAGCTTCGTCCATCGTTTCAGGCAGGCTCACCCCTTTGCCCGCCGCCAACCCCGAAGCTTTGATCACGATCGGATAATCGACCGATTCCAAATATTGAATGGCATCTTCGAAAGTGGAAAACGTTGCATATCTCGCCGTTGGAATGTGATGCCGCGCCATGAAATCCTTGGCGAATACTTTCGACGCTTCGATCTGCGCGGCAGACTGCATCGGTCCGAAACAGCGGATCCCCTCAGCTGAGAGTGAATCCACCAACCCCGCCGCCAATGGCGCTTCAGGACCGACAATTACCAGATCAATCTTTTTGTTTTCACAAAATATGGCAATCGCGGCATGATCATCCACAGATACCCCGCTGACATTCTCTGCTAACTCTGCCGTTCCGGGATTCCCCGGTAAGGCGTATAACTTCGTCAGCTTTGGCGATTGTGCCACCTTCCACACAATCGCATGTTCTCGCCCACCCGAACCAATGACCAGTACATTCATTTCGTCCCTCGCTCAAAACCTGTCTTGACGTTCATTAGATCCACCGCAACTGGATACTTCCCCGTAAAACATGCCTGACAAAATCCATCCTCGCGTCCCACAGCACGCATCATTCCATCTACAGAAAGATAATATAAACTGTCGGCTCCAACGTGCTGACAAATCTCATCGACCGTTCGATTATGAGCGATTAAATCTTCATGACGACCCATATCCACACCCATAAAGCACGGATGTGCGATCGGTGGACAGGTGATCGCTACATGCACTTCCTTCGCCCCGGCATTACGCAACAACTTGATCAGCGGACCTGTCGTATTACCGCGCACAATGCTGTCGTCGATCATTACCACACGCTTATCACGCACATTCTCATGGATCACATTGAACTTCAACGCCACGCCGCGTTTCCGCAGCGAATCGGTTGGCTCAATAAAGGTACGCCCTACGTAACGATTTTTGATAAAGCCATCGTTGTATGCAATTCCGCTCACACGCGAAAATCCAATGGCGGCTGGCACAGACGAATCAGGAACAGGAATGACCACATCACCGAAATCTGCACCCACATTTGCGCACAGTTCGCGTGCCAGTTCTTCTCCCAGCCTCTGCCGCACATGATGGACGTTGATTCCGTCCCAGGTTTGGTCAGGTCGCGCGAAGTAAATATGCTCGAACACACACATTGCGGAAGGCTCAACAGAAGGGAGCGCCTGCATCACCTTCAATGCGCTATTAGAAAGGGACACCACTTCTCCCGGTTTCACATCGCGTATGGCTTCACAACCCAATGTTTGCAGCGCACCCACCTCCGAAGCAACAGCATGTCCGCCGCTTGGCAACAACCCAATACACAGCGGACGGAATCCCCACGGATCACGCACCGCGTAGACACAATCACGTGTCAGAATCACCAATGAGTAAGCGCCAACCCATTTTTTCATCGCGGTCTTGATGCGCTCCTCCCATGTCGCGCCACCATTTCGCGCCAGCATCATCGTCATCACTTCAGTATCAGACGTGGATGAAAACCCGACGCCCTGTGCCATCAATTCATTTCGAAGTTCCGCCGAGTTCACCAAATTCCCATTGTGTGCCAGCGCCAGCGGACCATTGATCGTCTCGATCATGAACGGCTGTGCATTTCGCAGCAGCGACGAACCCGTTGTGGAATAACGTGTGTGCCCAATGGCATAGTGTCCCTTCAACTCCGCCATCGTATTCGGTGTGAAGACATGCGACACCAACCCCACGCCTTTGTGCATCATCATCACTTGTCCATCCGCAACTGCCATGCCTGCAGCTTCCTGCCCACGATGCTGCAACGCGTACAAACCAAAGAACGTCATGCGCGCCACGTCTTCATTCGGGGCGAAGATCCCGATTACACCGCATTCTTCCTTCGGCGACTCATCAAAATTCAGCATACACCTTCCTTATCTGGTCCAACTTTTCGTGCAAAGTCTCAACATCCTTTTCCACCAACGTAATATGCCCAATCTTCCGCTTCGGTCGCGGCGCCTTATCGTACAAGTGCAAATGCGCGCCTTCGATCTTCAGGATGAATTCCATATCTGGAAGTTCTCCCACCAAATTGACCATGGCACACGCCCCCAGCAGACTCGTGCTCCCAAGCGGCGCATCACTCACCGCCCGAAGATGATTCTCGAACTGAGACGTTACCGCCCCTTCGATCGTCCAATGCCCGCTGTTGTGTACGCGCGGTGCCATTTCATTCGCCAGCAAGCGACCGTCCTTTTCAAAGAACTCAATTGCCAACACGCCGACATAATTCAATGCAGACATGACTCGTGTTGCATATTCTTCCGCTTGACGTTGTAACTCCGTCGAGACATTACCGGTAACGAGTGACAATCGTAATATCCCATCACGATGATGATTTTCCACGAGCGGATAAAATTTCATCTCACCAGATTTGCTTCTGACTCCAATAATTGAAAGCTCCCGATCAAACGAAATAAATTCTTCCAGAATATGTTCATCAGAATTTTCACTTTGTAAATCAACTTCCGATTGAACAATTCTTTGTCCTTTGCCATCGTAGCCCATACGACGAGTTTTCAACACAGCCGGAAAACCAAATGCAGCATTGATCTCTGTCGTAAATCGTGGAGTGGGAATTCCCAACTCGCAAAAGAAAGATTTCTCCACGAATCGATCTTGTGCTTTTTCCAAAGCAATAGGCGGCGGATAGACTGGCACGAACTTTTCCAGATACCGCGTCGCATCCACCGGGACATTTTCAAACTCGTATGTGATCACATCCAACTCGCGAATGAACTGCTCAAGGGCAGGCTTGTCAGCGTAGTTCAATGCCAGATGGTCAGCAAGCAAGCCCGCGGGTGATTGAGAAGCGGGGTCCAGAAAGCGGAAGCGGTGTCCAAGCGGATATCCTGCCAGGGCAAGCATCCGTCCCAGTTGTCCCGCTCCCAAAATTCCGATCTTGGTCATGCGTTCTCGTCTCGCGGGTCAGGGTTGTCCAACACCGACTGTGTTTGCTGCGTACGATAGGCAAGCAAAGCATCGCAAAATTCCGGATGTTTGTTCGCCACAATCGACGCCGCCAACAACGCGGCATTGACTGCACCCGCGCGCCCTATCGCCAATGTGCCCACAGGAATCCCCGCTGGCATCTGCACGATCGAGAGCAGCGAGTCCATGCCGTTGAGCGCCTTCGATTGAACAGGCACGCCTAGCACCGGCAGATGCGTCTTCGCAGCGGTCATGCCTGGCAAGTGCGCAGCGCCGCCCGCTCCCGCAATGATGACTTCAATGCCGCGTTTGTGCGCAGACTCAGCAAATTGAAAGAGCAGGTCAGGCGTGCGATGTGCCGAGACAACTTTGACTTCATAGGGAATTCCCAGTTGCTCAAGCGTTTTCGCCGCGTGTTCCATAGTTTCCCAATCAGACTTGGAACCCATGATGACAGCCACAAGTGAATTGGTCATAGTAGTCCATCCAAATTCTTGAGCAATCGTTCTTCGATTGGATATTCACCTGCCTCAAATGTTTTCCCTGTGAGCATTTCGTAGATGCTGATATAGCGTTCGCTAGCTGCCACCCATAACTCATCAGGCATGGATGGAATTTCACCATCGCCGCGATATCCTTTTTCGGCATACGCAATACGGATAAATTCCTTATCAAAATTTTCGGGCTCTTTGCCTGCTTCGAATTGCGTCTCGTAACTATCCACTTTCCAATAGCGAGAAGAGTTTGGCGTATGAACTTCATCGATCAGCATCACACTTCCATCAGGTGCAATGCCGAATTCATATTTTGTGTCTACGAGAATCAAGCCTGCATTACGAGCGACTTCCTGTCCGCGCTTGAAGATGGTGAGTGCCGCTTTTTGAACTTGCTCCCATGTTGCTTCATCAAGTAAACCTTTTTCGGTCACTTCGGCACAGGTCTGGCGCTCGTCGTGTCCTGTTACACCGCCTTTGGTTGTAGGTGTAATGATCGGTTCGGGTAACGCCTGATTCTTTTTCAAGCCTTCGGGGAAGGCGTAGCCGTAAATGTACCGCTCTCCAATGGAATAGCGATACCACAACGCTGTGGATGTCACACCAGTAATATATCCACGCACGATGACTTCAATCGCGAGCGGTTCAACTTTCGTCACGATGGATGCGTTTGGGTCGGGAACTGAGATGAGATGATTGGGAATGATGTCGCAGGTCTGCTCGAACCACCATGCAGAGAGTTGATTCAACACCTGTCCCTTGTACGGCACGCGGGCGAGAATGTGATCGAACGCAGACAAGCGGTCTGTGGTAACGATGAGGCGCTTGCCATCGGGCAGGTCATACCAATCGCGCACCTTGCCGGTCTGCTTATTCGGCAAAGGTAAGTTGGTTTTATCCAATGCACTTGGAAGGAGTTCTCTGAGTTGGTCTTTTGAAATCATTTTAACTTCCGAATAAAACTCGATAGAGGGCAAGGTCAATAATAAGCATAAGAATGAAGCCTAGTGTAGTAAGAATTCTGGTTTTATTAACTGAAGCGTTTCGCCAGAAATTCGTAGTTGGATAAGCATCCGTCAAAACCCTTGACCGACCTTCTATTTCTTTCCTCAATCTTGAAGGCATAAACCATGCCAAGATAATTGTTCGCAATGAAACAACTGTAGCCAGAAGACAAATAACAAAAAGTGCCATCATTTTCTCAATCACTTTCTTTCTATATCTGACTTGCGTACTTCACGCCATTCTCGAATAACTTCAATCCGCTATTACCTTTCACACCGCGCGTCCATTGTGGATGCTGGTATGGATGGATGTGATTTTCGGGATGTGGCATCAAGCCGAGTACATTGCCTTGTGGGTTACAAATGCCAGCGATATCCAAGAGCGAACCGTTGGGATTAAAGGGATAATCTCCGTTTGCTGGTGAACCATCGGGACAGGTATAGGTGAGGGCGATCTGGTCGTTTTCGATGAAAGAAGAAAGAGGGAAGAGGTTGGATGCCTGAAAGTTACCTTCCCCATGAGCAATGGGACATTCGATGAGTTCATCCAGATCTTTTGTCCAGATGCAGGTGTGGGAGACGGGAGCAAGAGTCACCCAGCGGCATTCGAAGTGTCCCTGTTCGTTGAAGGTTAGTGTGACCGCCATGTCGTTGCGAGGGCGATAGCCCGAAACAATCTCCTCATTTTCAAAAGTCGAACTAGTAACAGGAGATTGCTTCGCTTCGTTCGCAACGACATTATTACCCGGCAATATTCCTGACTTCACCAATGCTTGAAATCCATTGCAGATGCCGATGGCTGGTTTGCCACTTGCAACAAAGGTTGAAATCTCTTCGGCAAAATAGGATGAAAGATCAAGTGCAAGAAGCTTTCCAGCACCGAGTGCATCCGCGTAGGAGAAGCCGCCGGGAACGACGACCAATTGATACTCGGAGAACAAGGTTTTATTCTGGCGCAACTCGTTGAGCGGAACGCCGCAGGCTTCGGCACCGGCAAGGGTCAGTGCCTCGATCACATCAAAATCGCGATTGGAGCCGTGGGCTTGGAGGACAAGGGCTTTTGGTTTCATGAATTAGATGATTGGAGAGTAGAGAGTAGAGAATGGTTTGGGTTGTTGAAGGCGTGGACAATGTCGGTTAAAGCGATTTCTTCGCCGCCAATGTTGAGGAAAGATTTGGATGTCACAGCGCCAATTTTTGTAACGGAAAGGTTTGCAAATTGGCTTTCAAAAGCGGATGTGTTTTCCGAGGTGATTTCAGTCAACAAACATCCATTCACCTGAGTAAAAAGCATTGTTTTATCAAAATCGACTTCCATGCCAAGACGCCCGCCGATACACATCTCTGCGGCAGCAACGGCGAGCCCACCTTCGCTGAGATCGTGAGCAGAACGGACCAGTCCGTTTTTGATGGCTTGATGTAAGGCACGATAAACCTGTAGGGTGGATGCAGGCACATCGGGCACGGATTTTTGTTCCTTGGGGAACTCACCAACCAGATAAATGAAGCTGCCTGCTTCCTTCAAATCCATAGTGATGGATTGGGTCACATCTTCAGTGACGCCGATGGCAGAGATTAGCAATGTCGGCGGGATGGAGTGACGCATACCATCTGCACCGAGATATTCATTGTTGAGCGAGTCTTTTCCAGAAATAAACGGCGTCCCGTAGAAAAGCGCTGCATCATAACATCCACGGCAAGCTTCGACGAGCGTGCCGAGTGTTTCTGGACGAAGTGGATCGCCCCAGCAGAAGTTGTCGAGCACAGCAATCTTATCGGGGTCGGCACCGACGGCAACAGCATTGCGGACGGCTTCATCCATGACAGACCACGCCATCTTGTAGGCATTTTCTTTCCCATACTCAGGATTGATGCCGTTGGAAAGTACGATGCCTTTCTTCCCTTTTGTACCAATAGGCTTGATGACCGTGGCATCAGAGGGAGCATCAGCTTTCACTCCTGTTAACGGCTTGACCACCGTCCCACCTTGCACTTCGTGATCGTAAATGCGGATGACAGATGATTTACTGGCAATGTTCGGTGAGGAGAGCAAATCGAGTAAGTATTCTCTGATACTTGGTATTCGACAATTTACGACCGGGCTGTCGATATACGAGTTGTTGATCACTGCCTTCAATTGTCGTTGTGGAATTCCCTCATGCAGAAAATCATTGTCCATATCCACAACAGGATTACCGTTATAACGAACAAGAAGACGACCTTCTCCGGTGAAAACTCCAATGTCCGTTAACTCGGTATCGAAGGTGTCACACAATTTTTGCAACGCCAGAATATTTTCCGGTGAGACTGCCAACACCATGCGTTCCTGCGCTTCGGAGAGCCAGATTTCCCATGGAGCAAGACCCGGGTATTTCAAGCGGACATTGGTCAGTTCCACATCACAGCCGAGCTTGGATGCCATCTCACCCACTGCAGAGGATAAGCCGCCTGCTCCGCAGTCGGTGATGTCGTTGTAAAGTCCCAGGTCTCGTGCGCGGACAATGACATCGATCAATCCTTTTTCGGTGATGGGGTCACCGATCTGCACGGAGGCGCCGGAGACTTCGCCTGTTTGCGCGTCCATGGTCATGGAGGAGAAGGTCGCACCGCGTAGACCATCGCGTCCAGTTCTTCCGCCAAGAAGGATGACCCTATCTCCGACCTGCGGCTTTTTGCGATGTTTTCCTTTGGGAGCGATGCCTACGCATCCGCAGAAGACAAGTGGATTGGCGGTGTAGCCTTCATCGTAAAGAATGGCTCCATTCACAGTAGGAATGCCGATCTTGTTTCCATAGTCCTGTACACCGGCAACAACGCCCGATTGAATGCGCCGTGGATGCAAAACGCCTTCGGGTAACTGATCAGGATCAAGGTTCTGATTTCCAAAACAAAGGACATCGGTATTCGCGATGGGTTTTGCCGAGACTCCGAGAATATCGCGGATGACTCCGCCAACGCCAGTGTTTGCTCCACCAAACGGTTCAATGGCGGATGGATGGTTGTGTGTTTCTGCTTTGAAAGAGATCTCGAATTCATCGTCAAAGTCAATAATCCCAGCGTTATCTACGAAAGCAGAGATGACCCAGGGCGCATTGATCTTGTCGGTGGCGGATTTGAGATAGGTTTTAATCAGACCATTGACCATGGATGACGGACCATAAACATCCATGGTCGATCGTCTATCGTCTATCGTCACATTTGCCTTGAACGTCTTGTGAACGCAATGTTCGCTCCATGTTTGGGCGATGGTTTCAAATTCAACGTCGGTTGGGTCGCGCTGTTCTTTGATGAAATAGTTTTGAATAGCTTGCATCTCAGCCAGATCTAGTGCGGCACGGCGGTCTTTAGAGAGAATGAGTAATTCATCGTTCGAAAAGTTTCGAATGGGAATGATCTCGATGGCGCCGCTAGAGGCTGCTTCCTCTGGGAAAGATGGTGTGATCTCTCCAATGGTCCAATGTTGAATGACACTGTTGGCAAGCAAACTTTTGGCAACAGATTTGATCACAAACTCACGGATAGAAACGGACTGGTCAAAACAGAGAATAAAGCGCTGACCAGTTGCAGCCCGATGAACTCCGTTCAAGTGAAGTTCATGCGCAGCACGAATAAGTTGTTCGGCAACCGGGTCAGTGACACCGGGGCGGAGAGCAACTTCTACGATAACGGAATCAGCCTCAGGCGTAGAAAGAGGCGCGGGCAGCTCTATCCACGAAGCAACCTGCGTGACATGGTCGCTTAAAAGTTCGAGAGCCAACTGCTGCAAGTCTTCCTGCGACAGTTGGCCCTCGATAAAGTAGAGGTCTTGCACCTGAAGGCTTTGCAGGTGCTGGAACCCGAGAGCGTGAGCGTCGTTTAAGCAGCCTCCATTTCTCGGGTCATTGGTTTTGTTTTGAATTAGAAATTTATAGATGGGCATGTGTACCTGTTGATGTTGGGCGACATTTTACCTCTATAAAATTGTCTAGTCAAACGAGTTGTCTTACAGCTTTTAAGAGATGAAGTTATCTGTCTCTTTTTGTATTTCGCATGAACTCATACAACGGTTTTAATTTGCCGTACATTTTTTTATACACACCATGATACAGATCATCGTATCGGGCGTGTGTTTTTTTATCGGGTTCGAACGTATCACGGACATGTGTCATCTCGTGGATGGCAATGGAGAAATCTTTATGAATACCCACACCGACTGCCGCGTCCATCGCCGCGCCGAGACCAGAGGCTTCATAGACATGCGGACGAGAAGCAGGCAGACCAAAGACATCCGCAGTAAGTTGAAGCGCAGCATCTGATTGACTTCCTCCGCCTGCGATACGCAGTTCGGTGATGCGTACGCCGCTGCGTTTCTCTGTCCGTTCGGCGCCTTCACGCAAGGCATAGGCAAGTCCTTCGAGGATGGCGCGATAAACATGAGCACGCGTATGCACATCACTAAACCCGATCATGGCACCGCGCGCCTCAGGTCCGGGAAATACCAAGCCCGGTGACCAATACGGTTGCAAGATCAATCCATCGGAGCCGGGCAAGACGGAACGCACGAGTTCATCGAATAATGCTTCGGGCTCGATACCGCGTTCATCGGCGATGTTCTGTTCGCGCAGACCAAATTGTTGCTTGAACCATGTCACCATCCAGTAGCCGCGGTTGATTCCGATCTCAAAGTTATAAGCAGCTGGAACAGCGGCAGGGTACGGCGGCAAGAGCGGAATGACTTCAATATACTTTTTGTGCGTGGTGTTGATCGTGGCGGTTGTGCCATAGCTTAGGCAGGCAACATGCGGTTCGAGACAACCTGCGCCAAGCACTTCCGTCGCTTTGTCGGCGGCGGCGGCAATGAGCGGGAGTCCCTGGGGGATGCCGGTGGCAAAAGACGCTTCAGCAGAGATCGTGCCTAGTGGTGAGGCAACAGACACGAGGTCCGGTAAGATGCGTTTGTCCATCGGAACCGCCTGCCATTTCCAATCCCACCATTTGCTCCAGGTTTGCGCTTTGTAATCGAAGGGGAAATATCCAACCTGACAGGCGACCGAGTCTACAAATTGCCCGACGAGGCGGAAGGTGAGATATCCCGATAAAAGGAGATATTTGTGCGTCTCCTTCCACACCTGAGGCTGGTTCGTGCGGATCCAATTGCACTCTGCCTCCGCCTGAAGATACGCCACCGTGGAGGAAGCGCCCGCAACCGCGAATGCCGCACCCCACAAGCCGCCGACCGGTTTGAGACCTTCGGCGCGGCGTTGATCGAGCCAGATCATGGCGTGACGAAGAGGCTTGCCGTTCTTATCCACGTTGACAACTGTGCCGCGCTGCGTGGTGAGTGCCACCGCCGCAATGGACGATTTATCCACGCCTTGCGCCCACAATCCCTGACAGGCTTCACAAACAGCTTTCCAGAAAATTTCGGGGTCCTGCTCAGCGAGTCCGGGCGCTGTGGAGTAATACGGTTCGATCGGGACACGCTGTTTGGCAAGGAGATTGCCGCACGGGTCAAACAGCAGGGCACGGACAGATTGTGTGCCGTTGTCGATGGCGAGGATGTTCTCTGGCATAGTGTTCCTTGTTTATGGACTCGAAAGTCTTTGCGAAGCATCCCTTTGGGACCAGACTTTGGAGTAAAGATCAAAAGTCTGGAGACTTTTGACTCCGTGGGGCTAATTTAGCGCGTACGCTTGCTTCCACAATTTGGCGTACTCTTTTGCTTCTCGTTCCCAACGTGCATCATCCCAACCCAACTCGGGTTGAACGATAGTACGAATTTGCGGAAGCAGGTCCAAGCCGCCATTGGGAGCGAGCAGTCCAAGTCTAACACGCCGCAGAAGCAAGTCATTAAGGTGGATGACACCTTCTGCGCGCGCCGCTTGTCGCAGTTCCGACCAAAGATAAGGTGTATTTGAAATGAACTCAGAAGATGCAGCTGTAAACAACGGGATGGATTCTATCCCATAACGCGCCAGTAAACGCAATTGCTGTGCAGGGGAAAGAGTTGAAATCTGCAAGGCAAAGCTCAGCTTCGGCTGGGAACGCTTCGAGCACCGGGGTGTTGACATCAAAGGCAACATGACCAAGATATTTCTTTGCCACTTTGAGCGCATCGCGCGCCATGATGCGGAATGTGGTCAACTTGCCGCCGCTAACAGTGAGCAGACCGTTCTCATCCCAGATCGCATGTTCACGTGATTCCTTAGATGGGTCGGCTTTGCCGGTGTTGACCACCGGGCGCAAACCGGAGAACGTGGACATCACATCTTTGAAATCGAATTCCTGTGCAGGGAACACAAAGCGCAGCGCCTCCATCAAATACTCTGCTTCGGAGGAACTGATGGATGGGTCAGTTTGAATATCCGCTTGGTGATCCACATCGGTAGTGCCAAAAAGGATCGCACCTTCCCATGGGATCGCCATGACAGGTCGCCCGTCACGCGGATGCAGGAACGAAACCGCACGTGTGATCGGCAAGCGATTGAACGGCAGAACAAGATGACTTCCACGCAGGGGGCGCATGCGCGGTTTTTGTTTCACTTCGCCTCGTAACTCATCTGCCCATGCGCCGGTAGCGTTGATGACCACTTTCGCTTGAATTTCTATCTGACGTTCTGTCTCGCGGGATACGTCGTGCAAGACCACACCGCAAACTTGTCCGTTCTGATGTTTCAATAATGAATTCACTCGGGCATAGTTCAACGCGACTCCCCCATCCGCAACCGATTCTCGTATCAGCCGCAGAACCAACCGCGCATCATCAGTATTCGCGTCGAAGTAACGATACCCGCTTCGCAGCGCTGGCGTCGTCAACGGCGGACACAACTCGCGCATATCGTCCAAGTCATAGGAACGATGAGTCCATTGTCCCGCCATGATGTCGTAGACCGTCAACCCCGCGCCAAAGACCCAGCCGGGCATTTTATCGCCTTTCAGGCAGGGATACAAAAAGCCGAGTCGATTGACGAGTCCGCGACCTTGTTTCAACAGGTATTCACGCTCACGCACCGATTCCAATGTCACTTTGATCTGGGCGTTCTTCAAGTAGCGCAATCCGCCATGTACCATCTTCGATGAGCGGCTGGATGTGCCCGAAGCGAAATCATCCGCTTCGACGAGCAGGGCACGCAGTTTCGCGTGTGCCGCCTGACGCAGGATGCCTGCGCCGGTGATGCCTCCGCCGATGATGATTAAGTCCCAAGGCTGGTTCAGTTCAGCCCAAACAGTATCGCGCCAACCGCGAGTCCATTGCATAGTATTTTGCTCCTTGGAGTCCGACGACTCCAGTCGTCGGTGCAAAGTCTCCAGACTTTGCACTCCGTCAAACAAACAGCTTTCCGGGATTCATCATCCCGTCAGGATCAAACGACTTGATCACTGCACGCATCGCATCCATGCCGAGCGCGCCTTTTTCGGCAGGCAGATACTGCGCATGATCCATACCGACACCATGTTGGTGAGTGATCGTCCCGCCGTATTTTTGGATGGTCAGGCTGGCGTTGTGCTTCATGTCGTACCAACGCGCGAGCAATTCATCCGGGTCAGCAGGTCGGCGGAACAAGTACGTTGTGTAAATGCTGACACCATCACGATAAACATGCGAGAGGTGTGAGAACGCCAGCACGTTTTCATTGTGCTTGCCCATCGCATCCACAATGGATTTCGGGATCGCTCGCGACGCTTCCGGCACCTGTGACCACGGCAGTGCGGTCTCGAGCGTATCAATTGCCACACCCTTCTCCCACAGCGTGTTGCGCAGATACGGCGAGAGAAACCGGCTCTTCTCCCACGTGTGCCCGACGACCGTTCCCACAACCAGCCCGCCGTGCTTATGACACACCGCGCCCACCTCTTGCCGCGTGCGATTGAATAGCTTGCGCGATCCCGTTACGCAGAAGACCAACAGGCAGCGCGTATCGCCATAACCGATCACACGCAGACCACGATCCGCCATACCAACCCAGCTCTTGCCCGAAAGGATGAGCGTCGTTTCGGTCTCCAGCGGATTGCTCAAGCGCAGCATCGAAACGGGCAATTCATTTTGGACGATTTCCCGCACCGCAGCCGATCCCTGCTCCCAAGAGGGAAAGAACACTCCGAAGAATGACTCCGCCTCAGGCAGACGCCTCACACGGACTTTGGCTTGAGTCACCACCCCAAGCCTTCCCTCTGACCCCATCACCATCTCGCGGATGTCCATGCCGGCCGCGGAGGCTGGCACGGGCTTGATCTCCAGTTGTCCGCGTGAGGTTTCGAGCAAACCACCTGCAAACAAACTCTCGATCTTGCCGTAGCGGTAGGACTGCTGTCCACTGGAACGAGTGACGATCCAACCACCGAGCGTGGAATATTCGAAAGATTGCGGAAAATGCCCGAGGGTGTATCCGCGTGCTTTGAGTTGTTCTTCGAGTTGAGGTCCTGCAACGCCTGCTTGAAAGTTCGCCAGCCAACTCGTTTCATCGAGGTCGATCAACCTCGTCATCTTTTCGAGTGACAGACTCAACACCGGTTTGTCATTCGGACATGGCGTGATGTGACCGACCACACTTGTCCCGCCGCCGTAAGGGATGACGCGCACGCCCGCAGCTTTTGAATACTTCAACAAGCCGCGCACGTCCTCATCCGATTCAGGGAATGCCACTCCATCAGGAAAGGTGTTCACTCGTCCGTGCCGCATGTCCACCCAATCATGCATGGATTGTCCGCGGGCGTGCATGAGTCGCTCCTCGGCAGAAGTATCCACGAGCGGGTGCGTGGGCAAACGGGATTCCGGTACAGCGGAGAGGACGGTTTCTTTAGAGGCATCAGGAAGCGGGTTGAGTGAGCCAAGTCGTTTTGTCAGATAGCCCAAAGCAGAGGGCGGTACGGGATAATCCGTGTCCACGTTTCCCCATCCATTCCAGCGTTTCATAAGTTCTCCTTGTAGAGCGAGATAGTATCTCGCTTTACGATGATCTTTTCCAGAGTGCGAGGCTTTCGTTCATCACATCACGCGTCAATATTTCGGCTTTGAGATAGGCATTCTTTTTAGCGCAGTTCAAGAGCTCGGTATAATAATCATGCGAACGAACACGGTTCTCAGCGATAGCAAAGTAATGCTCACCCATCACGTGATACAAACTTTGGAAGCTGTTGAGCAGCAAACAGAAAATGGGATTGTTGGCGCGCAATGTGAGAAGATGATGAAGCTGCCAATCCGCATCGGCATAGGCTTGAGGCGTGTCTTCTATGGTCTCAAACTTGCTGAGCAGCGAGGCGATCTCGGATGAGGCAGTCTCCATCGCCTGACGAGTGTACGCGGGCGCAAGTAGTACGCGGATCTCCAACAAATGCTTCACAAAATCGGATGTCTGCTGCGAAGGCATTTGTGCCAGCATCGAGAGCACACCCATCGTGCCCTCCTGCCAATAATCGCGGACACGTGTCGGCTTACCGTGTTGGATATCGAGCCAGCCGTCGCGTGCAAGTCGCTGCAACGCTTCGCGCAGGGTTGGGCGCGTGACGCCGATCTGTTCGGCAAGATCACGCTCGCCGGGCAGAACGCTGTTGACAGCAAAATGCCCGCTCAAGATGCCATCCAACAAACGTTGTTCGGCGATCTCGGCGGGCTTTTGAATTACATTCCATTTTTCCATACGTCTCCTAACTGGTCAGACCACTTACCAGTTAGAGTATAAGCCTTTCCAGACAACAAGTCAACCGGTTTTTCTGAAAATGTGTATCTGCCTCTAATAGCCACGAGGACATAGACGTATAATACAAATCATTCAGCAGCCACACGTCGAGCCATGCTATGAAACTACGAAAAATAAAAACAGTTGAACTCAAGCCCACCACCCCATTCCAATTCGATCCCACATTTCATAAACCAGATCATTTCACAACCGGCGACAATTTCTGGGAGCCAGGAATTCGCTGGCAGACATTCGCATGGTCAGGAGAATGCTTCGGTCTGAAATTCCAAGACCAAGGCACAATATCCAAGCCTAGAATCCAAGTCGAAATTTATGCCAGTCACATGATCCATAAGGATGTCATTTCATCACTCATAGGGGAGGTCAATTACAGATACAATCTGGAACTGGATCTACACGACTTCTATAAAGAGTTTCGGGCAGATACAGTTCTTGGTCCGATCATCAAGCGTTGGCGTGGAATGCGACCTGGGCATCCCAGCTCGCTCTATGAATATTTGATCATTGGGATCGTGCTCCAAAATGCAACTGTCAGACGTTCCATTCAGATGTTTAATTTATTGCTGGAGAAATATGGGACACTGGTGGAGTTTGATCAAAAGAAACTATGGTGTTTTTGGGAACCTGGCACTTTGTGTGCTGTAACAGAAGAAGAACTCAGAACACTGAAAGTGGGATACCGCGCCAAATCGATCAAACGCATCGACGACTGTTTTATCGAGGGAAAGATCAACGAATTCGAATTGCGTGCAAAAGATAGAGACACCCAGATGAAAGAGTTATTGAAGTTGTACGGAGTCGGTCCGGCAACGGTTTGGTATTTACTCTTTGACGTTTTCCATCACTGGGATTTTTTCAATCACATATCTCCATGGGAGCAGAAGATCTATTCCAAACTGTTTTTCGATCAAGATCCAGAAAATCCTGTCGAAGTAAGCAAAATACTTGAGCATTTTGAACGGTTCGGAAATTACAAACAATTGGCGGTTCACTACATTTGGGAAGATCTCTGGTGGAAGCGGAAAACCGGTCAAGTGCCATGGTTGGAAACGCTTATTCGAGATTAAATCGTCAATCCAAAAGGGAACATCATTGTGGCGGCGGAAAGCGATAGGTAGTGGCTAATCCGCCAGAAGATGTTTCACGATATAGACTGGGCAAGTCATGACCTGTCTGTTTCATGACAGCAACCACCTCGTCAAATGAGACACGATGACTGCCGTCCGTAGAACAGGCATAGCGTGCACACGTCAGCGCTTGCGCCGCCGCGAACACGTTGCGTTCGATGCAGGGGATCTGCACCATACCGTTCACCGGGTCGCAAGTTAGACCGAGGTTGTGTTCCAATCCCATTTCTGCGGCGTATTCAACCTGGCGTGGCGTTCCACCCATGAGTTGCGCGGCAGCGGCTGCTGCCATGGCACAGGCAACACCCACCTCGCCCTGGCAACCAACCTCGGCACCGGAAATGGAACCGTTCTGTTTGACTAGATTACCGATAAGCCCAGCCGTGGCGAGTGCGCGCAAGATCGCTGCGTCACTACAATTGGTGTTCTCCTGCATATACCTTAAAACAGCCGGGACAATTCCACTCGAACCGCAAGTTGGCGCAGTTACCACCATCCCACCTGAAGCATTCTCTTCTGATGTAGCGAGAGCGTACGCAGGTAATAGACCTTCATTGAAAAAATTCTTTCCACTGACAGTAATCTGGCGATGGAACACCCAGGCTTTTCGGGGCAGCCCCAACCCACCCGGCAAGACGCCCTCCGCTTGCAAGCCATGTTCGATGGATGAGTACATCACCCGCCAAACCTCCCTCAAAAAATCCCAGATGTAAGGATCTTCCTGCGCTTCCACATATTCCCAGAACGCCTGTCCACTATGCGCACAATACTTAAGGATGGCATTCATGGTTGTGTCCGCATAGGTTGGCTCAGCCTGAGGCAGCCAGCCGCTTGGAGTTTCTTCTCGCAAGGCTCCACCACCGACACTAAATACTTCCCAATCACCGATCACCTGTTCCGATGCATCCAACGCTTCCAGACGCATACCATTGGGATGAAAGGAAGGAATATGTTCGGGCTGCCAAATAAAGTTCACATCCAACGGTGCAAGACTACGCTGGATAGCCACATCGGTAAGATGCCCCCTCCCAGTAGCGGCAAGACTGCCATATAAATAAATCCGAAATGTCTGTGCCTGAGGAAAATGCTCCCGAAAAAGGGTCGCCGCCTTGGCAGGTCCCATAGTGTGGCTGCTGGAGGGTCCACATCCCATACGATAGAGTTCACGGATCGAGTACATGAATTCATTTTAACCGGTTCATCGTGATCAATTATGTAATTTGCATAATTGTATTTTTCTGTGTTACCACGGGATTAGTCGCAAATCGAGCAACTTCATGCTTACTATACCTTGGGAAAAATCGGGCTTACAATATCAGCCGGGAGCGGTTCATAGCAATGACAGGGAATACAAAACGCAAGACTTCTCACTCTGCTGGGACTCCTTATCTTATTCACGATAATGGTCGCAGCAAGCTTACCTCAATTAGAGTTACAGCCAGGAATGCCCATTCCCAGGTTGGAACAAGGTCAACTGGTAGTCGCTTCGACCGACGAAAGCCCGCTTGTTTCCATTTCGACGGCAAGATTCATCCTCGTAGTTACTGCTCTTATCCTTACAGTAGCAACGCTATATACAGCGTATCAACTGCTCAGAGGCACCGATTGGAAACTGATCGTGGATTTTCTCCGCTACGGACTCATTATCAGTGTGGCTATCGGTTGTCTCGTTTTTTCTGATCATGCTGTTCCCTACCTCAGGGCAGTATACAACTCCGGTGGTGATCCCTACTCCAACTCTTAGCCCTGTCGTTACGTCACCTTTGGGGGCAGCCCCCCCGTCTTTGCTCTGGTTGGTTGGAGTCGGCTTATTGGTTATCACGGCATTTGTGATGAAGTGGGTACTCACTCCTTCCCAGCACGCCGATCCCATTGACCTGGTAGGGCTAGAAGCGGAGAAAGCCCGGCAAGCGATCATGACCGGTATGGATTTCAAGGATGTGATCATTACTTGTTATCGACAAATGAGCATGGCACTCAAACAGGAGCAGGGGATCGAACGAAAAGAATTCATGACCACTGGAGAGTTTGAACACCTGCTGCAGAGCGCTGGAGTACCCTATGAGCCCATCCATCAACTGACTCAGTTGTTTGATGCCGTCCGATATGGCAATTGGCAACCCAATGCTACAGATGAGCAGGTGGCATTACGGAGTTTTGAGTCCATTATGGAATACAGTCGCTCTATCCAGAAAAGGAATTGAAATGAAAGTATCCAAACCCGTGGCTCTTTCACTCTTAATTACAGCCATACTCCTTTTCCTGGGAATACTTTTTTGGCCCTTTGTATTAAATAACATTCTTAAACCAATAGCCCTGGTCATCTGGCTTTTATTACGAATTCTGGTTCTGGGCTTCCATCAAAAATACTTTTGGTACGCAGCTATTGTAGGTGCGATTGTTATTTTATGGCGCATCCTTCCCAAGGAACAGACTGATACGCCAACAGATTCTCACATGGAAATGAACACCACCATCATCAATATTGGATACTGGCGCAGTCTATTTATCTATAACGGTCAGAATATTCAGGATGAAAAGACCCTTAAGCGGGAACTTACTCATCTGCTAACATCCCTTTACGCATCAAAACAAAGCGTTTCGAACGATTACCGCGTTCATGAGGACCTGCAACAGGGCAATATCCCATTGCCTGAGAATATCCATAAGTTTCTTTTCCCACAGGAGCCATCAACATCAGATGGGACCCTAAAAAAGTTTTTTAAAGCCTTTCAAAGAGTTCCTCAAAAATGGATCCGGCAATGGACGGGGCAAGAAAAGTCCGAGCATTACCAAATGATCGATGAAGTACTCAATTTCATGGAAGCATCCCTGGAGATCAAAAAATGACGATAGAAAATTCTACCAATCTAAGCATCGAACAAGTCGCTGAGTTATCAGCCAAGATCGTTCAGGAAGTCGAAAAAGCAGTTGTCGGAAAGCGAGACGTTCTCAACCTGATGGTGGCAGCCTTTCTTTCCTCGGGAGGGCATATCTTATTGGAAGATTACCCTGGCTTAGCGAAGACCCTGATCGCCAATTCCTTTGCAAAGGCATTGGGGATGGAATTCAAACGCATCCAATTCACCCCGGACCTGCTGCCCGGAGATATTACCGGCGGATATGTATTCGAAAGCGAACATAACCGTTTCATGCTGCGTAAGGGACCGATCTTCGCCAATATTCTTCTTGCCGATGAGATTAACCGTGCTTCGCCCAAGACGCAATCCGCTTTGCTCGAAGCCATGCAGGAATATCAAGTGACCCTGGAAGGTGAAACCCTGACATTGGCTGAACCATTCATCGTTATCGCCACTCAAAACCCGATCGAGTATGAGGGCACTTTCCCGCTTCCAGAAGCTCAACTAGACCGTTTCATGGTCAAACTCTCCATTGGGTATCCCACACCGGAGGAGGAAGATGAGATATTAAAGCGGCGCGCCGAACGCAAAAAAGATATTGTTGATCTACATGCCATTATCTCTCCTGAGATCTTCCTCAAGATGCGAGAAGCTGTCGAAGAGGTATATGTACATCCGGATGTACGTCGATATATTGTTGACCTGACGGCACACTCCCGATACCACCGCCAGGTGGCAGTTGGCGTCAGTCCGCGTGGATCGCTAGCCTTGCTCAAGTTGTCCCGTGCCTGGGCTGCCATCCAAGGCAGAACGTATGTTGTACCAGACGATGTCAAACATTTCATCCAGCCTGCACTCGCCCATCGCATCATTCTAGACCCCAGCTTATGGGATACCAAAAAGTCAGAAGATACAGTGATCGCAGAAATAACCCACTCTGTTTCAGTGCCCGTGATCAAGCTCAACAATGAATGACAAAACACTAACGGTTTGTGCAGTCTCTTTACTGCTTTTCATTACCGCGTTAATAACGCACAATGGAGATATTGCATGGATGGCATTACCTTTTCTTGTCTATCTTATGATGGGTATTTTGCAGTCACCGAATATTGAAAAAGTATCTCTCAGCGCAAAACGCGTTCTGGACCAAACCAACATTAATGGAATAGTATCGATCGGCGTTAAGCTGACTGTACAAAACAGGGGTTTAGAGACCATTCATCTTTTCCTTGATGAAACAGGTCAACCAGACATGAAAATCACGGATGGGGAATTAAAGCAATGGGCGACTTTTCAGCCCGGAGAAACAACCGCATTGGATTATGCTTTTACTGCCATCCGAGGAGATTTTTCCTGGAGGAAAATACGAACAAAAATAACTGACCCTCTAGGTTTACTTCAAACCGAGGTGGTACTGCCAGATAATGCCACGATCCAGGTCCGACCACAAATTAAAAAGTTCAAGCGGATCGCCATACGCCCACGTAATACAGTACATTCGCCCGGTTCCATTCCAGCAAGAATCGGCGGCAGCGGAACAGATTTTTTTGGAATCCGCGAATATCATCCGGGCGATCCGCTTCGCTCCCTGGATTGGCGGTTAACTGCCCGTCATCCACGCAAGTTCTTCACGAAAGAGTTTGAGCAGGAGGAAATTGCTGAAATCGGGTTGATCCTGGACGCGCGCCGAAATACGGACATCCGTATCGGAGAGGAAAGCCTATTCGATCATGGCATCAGCGCAACGGCATCGCTGGCAGAAATGTTCCTACACCAAGGACATCGAGTTAGCTTGCTTGTATTTGGCGGAAGGATGTTAACTGCTTTCCCGGGATACGGTAAGATGCAGCTTCATCGCATTATGAGCTGTTTGTCAAAAGCCAGAGTAGAAACAGAAAACTCTGCGCTTGGTAGTTTTGATTTTCTACCCATTCGTGTTTTCCCATCTCATGCCTTGATCATCGTATTCAGTTCGCTTACATCTTCAGATCGATCTCTATTCCAACGCTTACGCGCCTACGGGTATCAAGTGCTGTTGATCAGCCCTGACCCGATCCATTTTGCATTTCCAACCCTTTCGCATGATGAACATAATCAACTGGCAATTCGAGCTGCCCGCATTGAGCGTCGTCTGCGGCTGAATGAGATCGCCCAACTGCACATCCCGATCGTTGACTGGCAAGTCGATCAGCCGTTATTCCCATTGGTACGAAATGCCCTGACCCGTTCGCGTGGACAGCGGGAACTATAAGAAGAAAAGCTATGAACTTTCGAAAAATTCTCCTTGCCATATCTATCATTGTTTCCGTACTTTGCCTGGCAATCGGATATGAGATCGCTGGGCGATGGCTTGGAATCATAATCACGATCCTGCTACTACCTGGATGGCTGCTTGCTCGAAAACAATCGTATTCGTGGTTACGATTAACTTGTTTATTGACATCTATAGGTTTGGCAGTAACCGGGAGACTGCTTGGGCTTCCTCCCTTATTAATGCTTTTCGGCTCAACGATCGCACTGGCTGCCTGGGATCTGGTACTCTTCGATGCTGTATTGAGCAATTCTTCAGCCCGAGAACAGACTCGTCGCTATGAGAACCAACACATCCAATCGCTCTTGTTGGTTCTGAGCTTCAGTCTTTTAGTGATATTTCTTGGACGTCTCGCAATTATCCAAATTCCTTTTATCGTTTTGATACTCCTTGTTGCCTTTATCCTGTTCGCGCTGGATCGCATTTGGAACTATATCAAAAAATCTGGAAACTGGACTATCTAGGTTAAACGCAACAATCTCTAAGATCGTGCTGTTTCTCTTGAATGCTTAGAAACTTATATCAAGAGGCCTGGCGCATGTGCCAGGCCTCTTGATATAAATCCTACTATTGTTTTACTCAACCTGTCGAATGCGTAGAACCGTGCTCTGGAAATCAGACAGATACAGCTCAATGCCGGTGCGCATCCATGCCAGCCCGGAGCGGACATCGGATTGCTCTTCGATGGAATAGTTGGCATTCGGGTCAAGTCCGCGCAGGTAGATCGGGAGTTGGGATTGCAGCATCGGAATATGGTATTGATGTGTGCAGAAGGCGAACAGCACCGACTTCTTTTGTCCTTGCTCACGTATTGCAGTGCAGAAAAAGCATCCTCTTGTGCCGAACGCAGGCGATATAGATCACCGAACTGGATGATGGGGCGTATCTCCTTATAGCGTGCGATCCAATAAGCCGCCTGATCACGTTGATCCTGACTCCAGTGGACGAGATGTCCGCCGATGCCGAGCGAGCCGCACATGCTGACGTGCATGCGGAATTCAAGCGGCAAGTAGTCAGGACCCGAATTGGTCACCCATGCTTCCATCGTGTTCGCCGGGAAGACCTGACTGAATCCTTCCTGGATGCTGAGACGTGCCGTCGGTTCAGTGTTATCGCTGACCCATGCCTGATCCGCCAAACGCAGGATGCCAAGATCGACGCGTCCTCCGCCACCCGAGCAGGATTGCCACGTCACCTGCGGATGCCGCTCCCGCAGCGTTCCCCACACACGATAGACACCCTGCACATAGCGTACCCACAACTCGCGCGGATCACCCGGCGCGGACTCCCAGCCTGGTTCGCTGGCGTTACGATTTATATCCCATTTGATGAAGCGGATGTTGTGATCAGTCAGAAGTTGATCGAGTTTTTCGATGATGTAATCCTGCACATCGGTGCGACCAAAGTTAAGGATGAGTTGGTTGCGCGACTCCGTGCGGGCACGGTTTGGGAAGTGGATCGCCCAATCAGGGTGCGCGCGATAGAGATCGCTATCTGGGTTGACCATCTCCGGCTCCACCCATAAGCCGAAGTCCATGCCGAGGGCGTTAACACGCTCAATTAACGGATTCAAGCCTTGTGGGAATTTTGATTCGTCTGCCCACCAATCCCCCAACCCGGCGTGGTCATCCTTCCGACCGTGGAACCAGCCATCATCCATCACGAACAGTTCCACGCCCATCTTGGCTGCCAGTTCCACAAGTGTCGCCTGTGAGGGTTCGTCCACATCGAAGAGAGTAGCTTCCCACGAGTTGTACAAAACCTTGCGCAGCACATCTCCGTTCGGAAGAACCTGCTCGCGGATGTAGTCATGCATGCGGCGGCTGGATTCGCCAAAGCCGTTGCGGGTGTAGCCGAAGATCGCCGCCGGCGTGCGGAAGTTTTCACCGGGCATGAGACGCCACGCAAAATCCCAGTCATTGATGCCAAGACTGAGACGTGTTAGACCATATTCATTTTTCTCTGCGATGAACTTCCAGTTGCCGCTCCACGCCAGCGCACCGAACCAGACTTCACCGTGCTCTTCATCCGCGTGACCATCGTCCACGGCAAACCACGGATTTGCCTGATGGCTGGTCGTGATGCGGCGGCTATCCAACACCTTGACTCCCGGGCGGATCGGTTCGCGGCAGATGTTCCACTCGTTCCCCCAACGTCCATAGAGATGACTGAGGCGATACTCACTCGCACGCGGCAAATGCCATTGCGCGGAAAGGACACGTTCAAGCGTGATCAGTTCACCGCCGGCATGGATGATCTCTGCCCAACGTTCGAACAGATCATATTTCTCATGAACTCGGTAGTGGAGAACAATTTGCAGTGGCTCGTGAACATCACACAGATAGACCATCAATTCATCGCCGTTCTGCTCGGCACGTTCGAAGCGCAGAACGGTATCGCGCACGCCATCAGGGTAGAGTGCTTTGAAACATGGCTCGATATATTTCAAACCGGTTTCCGCCGGATATTCTTCGCGCGCAAACTGACCCGAGTCACTGAACGATGCCCAGCCTTGCATCGAAAATGGCGACGGATAATCAGTCGTATGCAGCAGGCGTTCGCCCCAGTAGAAATTGACCAACCGTCCTTCGGGGTCAAGACCGAAAGTGTAGGCGGTATGATCCGTTTCAAGTATCCAGTAGTTTTCAGAGGTGTGAATAGGCATGAGAGAATCTCCTTAAAAGGATTTATTCGTAACCGTGTATCTTGAGCGAGCTTTGAATTTTCTTTTCATCATATAGGAAATAAAGCATAAGTAAAGCTGCGATCATGCACCCCGCACTGACCACCGCCACTGTTCGTACACCAGCCGGATTTTCTGTACTGCGTCCCAATAACAGAATGGACGGCATGATCAGATTCACAAATCCGCTGGGAATAGCAGTGAGGAGTTCCGCTGCCGCACCGAAGGATGCTTCCTTGGCTTCACCCGTGCGCATACAATCTTCGCGGATGATCTCGTAGTTGATCGCGCCCGGAATGATGCCTGTAATGGCACCGGGGATGGCGATGAACGCCACAATGCCCCACGACAAGATCGTGACCGGAAACGGCAGTTTATCGGCAAAGCCAAGCGCGATCATGATAACTGCCATCCAAAGCAAGGCAATCATATAAAGGTTCTTTTTGCCTGTCCATTTTGCCATCGTTGAGACGAAGGGGTAGATGATGAACGAGAGTCCCAGAATGGTGCCACCAAACGCGACCATCATCGAATCAGAGTAGCCAAAGATGACCGTTACAAAATACACCAGCCCACCCTGAAAGAGTCCATCGCCCCAAAAGTAGACTTGATTGGTCAACGTGTACAGCACGAACGTGCGGTTGGATAATGTCAGCTTGAGCGCTTCCCACACATTGACCTGTGATGATTTACCTGTGCCGTAGCGGCGTTCATCCACCACCCAGACCTGTAAACCCGCAAGAATTGTCGAGAGGGCGATCAAACTTCCAACCGTGATGCGGAAGGCTTCCACGGCGCTCATACCGGTACCCATCAAACCATCCTTGATAAGGAAGACCGCCTGTGAGCCGATGATGAATCCGAACACCCAACCAATGGAGCTAAAGGTGTTGAAGCGCATCAGAATATTGCTCGACGAACTGAACTCCGGTACGAGCGCTCCCGACACTCCATACAGACTGCGAAAGACATTCAGCAACACCACAATCGACAACAGCCACACAGCATTGACCGGGCTGACTTTGTCCACAGGTGGAACAAACATCAAATAGCTGAGGATCGAAACCGGCAGGAACGATACAAGCATGAAGATCTTCCTGCGCCCCAGCGGAGAACGGGAATGGTCACTCCAATTCGATACGAACGGATTAATCAGTACTCCCAGAATGCCGCCGATATATCCGATCAGCCCAAGGATGGTGATGCCGAGAATGGTGGCATTGGAAAGGTATTGCGGAAAGTCCGATTGGGCGGTTTGCGGCGGCACATAGAAGTAGGTCATAAGCCCGGCGAGACTGCCGATGATCGTCGTGCCGACCCCGCCCAACGCCCAGATGATGATGCGCCATGTGGGAAACGCTTCTTTGACTTGATAGGTGGCTTCATTCATGGGAGTTGCTCCACTATGGTGCCGTTGGTATCGATGATCTTAACCTGCGGAGAATTGGCAGTCATGTTGACAACAACAGCCGCAGCCGAATCCATTTCGGGACCTCCGCTAAAAGCGACTGGATAAGGCAAACCTGATTCTTCCGGCGAGAAGATGCCGTAGATGTGCGTATGTCCGTTGAGCATCAAGTCAATATCTTGGTTGTTCCGAAGCAGGGATGCCACCGGCTCAAAGGCAGGCGGTTCCTGCTCTTCTCCGAACAGCGGCATGTGAGTAATAACGATCTGGTACTGAGCCTGTTGAAATTCGGGTGACTTCAACACGCCATCCAACCACGCGGCTTGTTCTTTCTGATAGCTGGTAAAGTCCACCAGCCCGCCGTATTCTTGATGGTCATCAAGTTTGTCTTCGCCGCAATCAAGTACGATGAAAAAAGTATTTCCGAAGGTGAACGCCTGATACCATGTTCCGCCTGTGGGCAGCATCCAGTCATCCAGTAAACGTGCCCCTTCGTTGCGAGTCTCATGGTTATCACGAACAAAGAGACGCGGCAGGTCAAGTCCGCCGGTGGACAAGCCCAGAATGGAATGTGTCACCTGTTCGGGATTGACGGTGCTGTTGAGCAGGTCACCGTTATAGACTGCCAAGTCCATTTCATTCCATGGAATGTGCGCTGCGAGTGAGTTGTACACATCCGCTCGTTCGTGGATGTCAGAGAAAGAGACGAAAGATATGTCATCTCCTTTCGAAGGGAATGGTACAGTGACCGTTTCGCTTTCGAGCCTCCCCGCTTTTTCCATGCTGATGGGGTGAATGGCGCGGATCCCCTCTGAGGCGGCGGTAAAACTCAATGAAACGGGATCAGACGAGATCGGGAGAAAGACGCGCACGATCCTATCTCCGACATCTCTGAGTCCAAACGTCTGATGTGAGATCGTCTGCGCGGGCGAGCCATCCAGCGAATAATTGACTTGGCCTGTAGCGGTCATGTTCGTGCCCCATGTCACGACCACGCCGCCATTCTGAATGAACGCAACTGGTCGGCTGGTGAACTCAAATTGAAACGGCAGGTTGAACCATACCAACGCGCTCACACCGAGCACAATCAAAAATGGCACAAGCGCTTTGCGTGACTGCAGCACTTTCCAACGCGGCATAAACCACAGGTACAAGATGATCGCGCCGAACCACAACGCATACGGCAACGCAACGATGAACTGACGACGCAGCACACTTCGCTCGGTGCCAAGTTGATACAGTAAATATCCGAGCAAACCGATCATCGCCACATCGGTAATGGAAAATAAAATGTATTGCCAACGCCGCCCAAACGTTTTTGTCTCCAGCCAGTACAATAGCGCGGCTGAACTCAAACCACCCCAGATCGATGCCGCCAGCATCACCGGGAAATTCGTGGAAAGAAACGTGCTCACATCTCCCCAGAGAGGATACAGCAACAGTGTGATGGCAGTGAAAGCGAACGCGATGATGAGCGAAAAGGCTGTGAAGATGGTTGCTTTGCGATGCATGGTTTCTCTCCAGGGCAGAAATCAGAAGGAAGAATACAGAATTCGATCCATCATTCTGCACTCTTCAATCGTTATTGAACGGTATCGTTGATATCAAACTTGATCTTGCCGATGTCGCTGGTAGTGGCAGAGACGGAAACCCTCTGCGATCCGGCGGCGAGATTGTCCCCAGCGACCACGATCTTCATTGGCACGCCCATCCGCACGGGGATGGAATTTGCGCGCGAGAGTTCCGCGCCGTTGACGGTCTTGTCACCGGCTGTCATGGTGATGGCTTCGCCTTCGTAGTTCTTCTCACCCACTGCGATGGGTCCGATGCCGATCAGCATAGTCGAGTCGATAATGTTCTTAAGCGAGAACTCGAAGCCTGTATCGTTGTTCTTGAGTGAGCCTTTGACGTAGAGTTTGGCGAGCAAGAAAGACGGGATCATGGGTTATCTCCTTTTGATGTTTTGCCACTGAGACACAGAGCCACGGAGATTCTTTTTTGGTGTCTCGGTGAGCGATGATTATTACGAGTTATTTCAAAAATGTCATCCTAGCGATAGCGAAGGATCTCTACCGCGACAGGTAAGGGACTCTCACCGTACTTGCGCTCGGTGCAAGTGTCGGTCGCAACGAACGCTCCCTCCCCGTCCAAAGCGGTATCCTTTGGAGAGTGACATGGGGTGTTACTGAGACAAGTCCTAGTTCAAGAGAAGTGTTGTTGTTTGTCGCGGGGCGATGGTCACTTCTACCGCGCCGTTGTTGACGGAAAGGTTGTCGAGTTTATTGCCGAACAAGTCACAGCGTTGAACGGAGTTGATGTGAATCAGTCCGCTTGAGATGGATGAAGTTTGTTCTTCATCGCTGGCATTGAAGAGAGTAAGCAAAGCGCCATCTTCGTGAGCACGCAGGTTCAGGGTGAGGATGGGATGCTGCGGCAGGTGGAGCAATGTCCCAGACTCAGGAAGAAGTTCTTGAGCAGAAGGTTCGCCGAGATGCTGCAGCAGCGGACGCGAATGCTCGGTGTCGGAAGCAAAGCGATGGGTAAATGATTCGTCGAAGTCCCCGGCGTAGGGAAGGATAGCGTACCGCGCGGTCACGGTGCCGGGCTGCATGCCAGGGAAATTCGTTTCCCAATAATTGTTGGTGACCCAGCCAAGGAACAAGGCGCGTTCGAGGGTGATGTCTTGCTGGTCGTGCGCAAAATGGAAGTCGCCGAGTTGCACCATCGGGTTTTCAGGCGTGGCGATGGTGATGCCGCGCTCGCCGTTGTTGAAATCGACCCAGCCTTGCACAGTGAAGTAATCGCGGCATGAACCGGCGAGTTGGTCCACGTGCGGGCGAACGGGCACACCGCCGACATCGAAGCGAGCCTGAGCGTTCGGGATGTTGAACGGGAAGAGCAGATACGTGGCTTCGGGGTGAATGGACGTGCCCATGCACCACTCGGACTGGAACTCGATCTGGTCGCCGTTATCAGGCAGCAGCACACGCTGGGAAATTTTTCCGATCAACTCATGTTCGACGACCTGCTCGACGATCGTGGCAAACTCGAGGTGATAGACTTTGTGCAAAAGGACTTTGCCCGGCGCGGTACGATTGGCTTTCCAATCAGGATGCCAACCGCGGTTGGTCTCGGTCGTAGTTGACCAATCCACGGTGTTCAAGAGTTTGCGCGGTTCGGGAGTATTGTGGTCGGCAACTTCTTCGTGGACAAATCCGTGCAGAGGATAGTTGGCAGAGCTATCCACCCATTCGTGATCGATTTGCTTATCGAACAGGGATGTGACGCCGCCTTTCTCTGTATCGAAAGTTAGGCGATAACGATGATTCTCAACAACTGTCTCATCACTCTCGGAAGCCTCAACCATTCCCGTGAGCGAATCCCAGTTGACGACAGCATATCCAAACGCAGGGACGGTGGTGGGCTTGAGCATCCAGCCCATGCCGCCGTGCCAGCCAGATTGAGCGCGATCTGTCCAGAAGTTGGTGGGCTGTGCCATGCGCCCAATGAAATGACGGCTGGAGGAGGGATCGGTATTGAGTCCGCGTGGGATGAGGACGTTCTTGGGGATCGACCCGCTGATTGTGCGTTCCCACGGCAGCGGATTGAAGATCAGCAGGTCGCTCTGATCGTTGCGTGGGACAAAGTGAGCGAAGTCAGCGAGGGCATCGCGTTCGAGCAGGATGCTGAGGGAACGCGCGGTGTAGGCATAGTTCTTTTTGTGGTTGTCCAGCGCCAGCGAGTCTTCTAACTGCGGATCGTTGGAGGCAGTGTCCGCGCCCCACGTGTGTTCGCCGTAGAGGTTGAGGGCGCGCCATGCGGGGTCGCGGTGGAGTTGGCGGGTGCGGCTTGACCATTTTTGGCTGGACTTCTCCCTCACCCGACCCTTCGGGTCGCCCTCTCCCGCTGGGAGAGGGGAATTTAGTGCAGCAAATAAAGCATCTGCATTTTGTAAGCGAGTGCGTGTTGTACGTGATATTGTTGTTTCTCGGGAGGATGAGATGCAGCCGAAGTTCCAGTAGTCTGTCCAGTCGCCGCGGAGGACGGACAAGTCATCGTGATGGTTCTTGACTCGTTCCCAGAACATACGCGGAGTGGCGGTAATGATCTTCGGTGCGCGCCCTGATTCGTTCCAACGGCAAGCGAATTCAGCGAAAGCGCCCCAAGCGGAGCCGTTATCGCCGTAGGGATGGAAGCCTTCGAGGATGATAAATGGTAATGGGTAATTGATCTGTGTAAGATACGCTTCGATTCTTGGCAGCCACTCGAGGAAGATATCGTCACTCTCGTTGGCGAGACCAAATTCGTTGGCTTTGGAATATTGCCAGCCATTGTGGGATGGGAGCACGCGTCCGCTGGGGGCTTGCCAGAGGAAAACGTTCGGGCGCGGGTGAGGCGGTCCGCCAAAGTGGTGGTTGATTGCCATGCTAAAGCCTTCGATGCCTGCGTCGAGCAGGATGTCAGGCAGAGTCCAGTTCTGACCGTTGATGTCGCAGTTCATGGCGTAGCGGATATCGAGTCCGTACTCACGGCGCAGTCGGTCCACGGGGCGAAGCGATTCAATTAATTGGGTTGTATCGAGTAAGGGAGTGTTGTTGGTCTGCATCGCCATGACTTCGATGTAGCCGGCTTTGTCGGCGGCGATGAGACGGTCAATGTCGCGGCTGGAGGCAGTCTTGAGCCAGGCATCCAATCCGCAGGTGGTTTCGATCGTCCAGCGGAAACGGCTCTCGAGTGGATTCCCCTCATAGCGCTTGACCAGCTTCAGGGCTTCGTCAATGAAGCGGTATTGCATCTCCCAGAAAATGGGCTGGTCATTGGTAAATCCCACATCGGTGTGGGTGTGGTGGACGACGTAGATCGTGTCGATAAACATTGTTTCCCTTAATCAAAAACACCGACGAACGACTGTCAGAAACAAGTCAGCATCGGTGCCGAGTGGTAGTACATGAGGTGGAGTATAGAAGAAAATCTTGACACCGTCAAGATAAATCTGCTTCTAATGCCTTTATGGGTCAAGTATTTGAACATAGTGATAGCTATCCTATAAAACAATTGCAAATACCACTTCCAAAGCTGTGCTTGTTTCATCAAAATAGGAATGTTGGATTGTTTCTAATTGAACAGAAGATCGGACACTCGTATGAAATATATTGGTCAATCTGTACGCCGCGTCGATGCAATGGCAAAAGTAAAAGGTGAAGCTGTTTTCGCCTCTGATATGAATATGCCTGGACAAGTCTACATGAAAATGTTGATGGCACATCGTCCACATGCCATCGTGAAGAGGATCGATATTTCAAAGGCAGAAAGATTCCCCGGTGTACTCACCGTGCTAACATCCCTGGATGTACCTTGCAACGAGTTCGGATATTACAACTATGACCAACCCGTGCTTTGTGGTCCAAGTGAAAAACTATACGCGGATCGGGTCCGCTTTGTAGGGGATCGCGTTGCCGCTGTAGTTGCTACCACGGAAGCGATCGCAGCAGAGGCGCGCGATCTGATCGAGGTCGAATATGAGGACCTTCCAGGCCTTTTCGATGTAGAAGAAGCGATACAAGCAAACGCACCTATCTTACACCCAGATGTGGGCGGCAATACTTTCGGACATCATAAACTGTATAACGGAGATGTCGAAGCAGGATTTCATCAGGCAGACGTGATCGTCGAATCGGTCTTGAACACCCCGGCACAGGAACATGCGTACCTGCAAACCGAGTCCGGACTCGCTTATATGGATGAAGATGGGCGGCTTGCGGTTGTCACCACAGGGCAGTGGGGCACAAAAGATCGCAAACAGATCGCGCACGCGTTAGGGCTGAGCGAGGACCAGGTCCGCGTAATCTACCCAATGACCGGCGGAGCATTTGGCGGACGCGAGGATATTTCGGTACAGATCATCGTTGCTTTGGCAGTTCTCAAATTACAAAGCATGGGAAATCCCCATCCGGTCAAAGTTGTTTGGAGCCGTGAAGAATCCATTCTGGGACATTGCAAGCGTCACCCCTTCCGCATTTTTACACGCTGGGGGGCGACCAAGGATGGCAAGATCGTTGCCGCGGAAGTGAAACTTCTCGCAGATGGCGGAGCCTATAAGTTCACAACCAGCATTGTGACCAGCAACGCTGTGATCAATGCCCTGGGACCCTATGAGATCCCAAACGTCAAAGTGGATGCGTATGACGTGTATACGAATAATGTGCCGCGCGGCGCATTCCGCGGCTTTGGCGGACCTCAGGCTGTGTACTGCGCAGAGCAGATGGTAAACAAACTTGCGGAAGCACTTGGCATGGACCCGGTAGAACTGCGCATGCGTAACCTGGTAAAGGATGGTTCCCTCCAAACCACAGGCGCTCCCTTCCCGCCCGGCGTTACGATCCATGAGGTCATGGAAGCTTGCGCTAAAGGAGCAGGTTGGAGCATCACACCTGATGGCTGGACACTTTTACAAACACACGAGAAGACAAAGCCAGAGCAACCCTATCTACGCCGCGGATTGGGTCTAGCCTGTGCTCATAAGAATGTTGGGTTCTCCTATGGTTACCCCGAAAGCTGCACCATCGGCATTGACCTGTATGGTGATAGTGAAATCGAGCGGGCAGTGATCCGTCATGGCGCCAGTGAGGTCGGGATGGGCGCTCATACGGTGATCACCCAAATGGCTGCCGATGCCTTATCGCTGCCGATGGAAAAGATCGAGTTGATCTCTACAGATACAGCACGTGTGAAAGATTCGGGCTCCGTCTCTGCCTCTCGAATGACATTCTTCATTGGCAACGCCATCAAGGAAGGCGCGGAGAAGGCGTTAGAACAATGGACCAATGAAGAACGTCCTGTGCACCTGGATCACACCTACTGGCCGCATCAAACCACGGCGCCCGATCCCGAAACAGGACAGTGCGATCCGAACGTTGCCTATGCTTATACTGCTCAAGCCGCCGAAGTGCTTGTGGATATGGAAACGGGTCAAGTGAAAGTGGAGAAGATCCATTGCGCCATCGATGTTGGCAAGGCGATCAACCCGCAGCAGGTTATCGGGCAGATCCAGGGCGGACTGGTGCAGTCGGTTGGTTATGCTGTGATGGAGAACTTTGTCGAAAAAGAAGGCAAAGTGCTCACTCCGGGTTTGTCCACATATCTGGTGCCAACCGTGCTGGATATCCCCACCGAAATGAACATCATGGTGTTGGAGATCCCCGATCCGCGCGGTCCCTGGGGAGCACGCGGTTTAGGTGAGGTCATGAATATGTGTCTCGCCCCGGCAGTCACCGCGGCAGTGCACGATGCAACCGGTATCTGGTTTGACCATTTTCCACTTACCCCAGATGAGGTTCTCAAAGCACTCGCTGCATCTCGTCAGTAGGATTGTTTTACAAACTTGAAAAGAACCGATCCATATAGGTCGGTTCTTTTTGTTTTGGTCAAAAGGGGTATGAGCTTTATCTATTTTATTCAAAATAAATCGGGTTAGATAAGAGCGCTGGCAATAATGGCATACCCGGAATAAACGCGCGTAGGATTTCAATCCGCGCAAACCCCGGCTCATCCATGAAAAATTCTCCATCAAACCGTCCATTGCCTTCTGCCTTCAGGAGGGGCGTACTTCCCTTTGGAGTGACAACTTGGAGCACATCGCCGGACTGCAACCCATCAACGCTTAACTCAAGATTTCTGGTTTCAGAGAAAAGTATTGAGTCCCCCAGGATCGCATCTCCTGCCTTCATGCACAGCGAGGGACCATCTGGTGCGAATGTCAGATAGGCATGTCCCTGTCTCAAGGCGGAGAGGATATCCGCGGGACTGGCAGATTGGGCATAGACACAGGTAGTTGGACCGCCAGGCATGATGAAGAGATGGTCACGATGGTAATCACTGCCTCCACAAATGGGAACCTTTTTTCCGTCCATGAGCATAGAATGCCATAGACCAACTGCCATAAGATTGGACATACGCATGGGACCGTTCCATATTTCGAGACAGTCGAACGGCAGGGAATTCATGTCGAACTGAAATGGACAAACATCGTCGCATGGATGGTTGATCGTGATCAACGCACCGCGTTCATGAGCACTATCAAAGCGCGCTTGTATCTCTTGCGGCGTATTAGCAAAGAACGGTTCGTCATAAGGTCTATCCAAGCCTAAAAAGTTCGCGTGCCCTTTAAAGTGAGTCCACTCGACACCAGGGATAAGGGTTAGCCCAGGCAGTTGAGGCAGGAAATCGGATGAGACGAACTGATTATGATCCGTGATCGCCAGGAAGTCCAAACCATGACGGGTAGCGCGCTGTGCTAATTCGTCCACGGTCAGAATGCCATCAGAGGCTAACGTATGGACATGTAGATCGCCCTTGAGCAGGCGCATCGTTTTTGACGTGAAGCTGATCTCGTAGGTGATCGTCACCCCCTCTGGTGCCACTTTATATGCCCCTGCCAGAATCTTCCATTCTCCCGGGTTAAGTGGATTAGGTCGATACCCTGGAGTAGCAGTCGTCGCACTGACAGAGATCGAGCTTTTATCGGAACCAGACGCGCCGACCTGCGTACCATCGGGAGCGATCAACCCAAGATCAATAATGTTGATCTCACTTCGCTGAATAAAACTGCCATCTGCAGCTTTGGTTTCCCGATGGCGCTCATAGTGATAGGTCAGAGTGATCGACTCTGTATCGGGCGGCATATTGAACGGGACAGTAAGGTACAGACCTTCCTGTGCATGGCCAACAAAGTATTGAATGCGGAGAGGATTTTCCATTAGCGATTCATCCTATAACGGTATCAGACCATTCGTGAGAGAGAGGCGGGTATTTTCCCTTCGAAAGCGCGGACTCTTATTCAACAGCATCCATCGCTGGCTTCTGGGTAGAGGCAGGAACTGGTTCATCAAAGTTGATGAAGAACGAGAATAGCAGGCTAATCACCATCAACAGCGGCGGAAAGACAGCCAGCAGAAAACGCGCAGCCTGGTCTGGATGACTTCCAGGGTTTAGTCCGCTTTCAAAACCAAATAGAAGCGCAACCAGGTAAAACGCGGCGCTGGTGAACAGACCGTTCAAGCGGTTCATAAACCCCATGGCATTGGAAATAATGCCCTCACGGCGCAGGTTGTATTTCTGCGTATCTTCATCCATGATGCGGGCGCCGATCAAGTCCATGGTGGTAATGACGCCTGCAAAGCCAAAGCCGACCAGAGCGCTAAAGACAATACCGGTGATAAGAGAATTGGCAAAATTCAGGGGAACGAATGCCAGAGCCAATGCGATCAGAGCAATCCGCCAGACCACGATCAAAGAATATTTCCGCACCAGCGCTGCCCAAACTGCTACACAACCGATCGCGATTAGCAGTACAGCGGCAAACAAAAAAGTGGTTTGCCCATCAGAAATCTTGAGAGTGTATTTGGCGAAGAAAGGCATGGCAGCCAAAACCAATGACATGGCGGCGCTGTAGAAGGCGTTGGCAAAACCAGCGATCCAGAATTTACGATTGTTCATCAGGTCTTTGATCGCCTTCCACAATTCCGGCTTTTGCTCCTCTGGTTCGGGCTCCCTTTCCCGGCAGGAGAAGGTCATGTACAGGATCACGATACCACCCAACAGCCCATAAATGATGGCGGTTAAGGCATAGCCAAGCTTGCTGGTTACCAAGGGCGTCAGTGCGATACTAATGATCATTGCGACAAGTTGAAAAGCCTGCCGCATCGCGTTCGCATTTGCGCGGGAGGCATCATCCCTGAATAGTTCAGGGAAAAGCGCTCCATAATTGGCATTGATCACTGAATCCAGAGTACCGGTTAGCATATAGAACAGCATGCAATATACAACCAGGGAGTTTCCTGCCAGGAATGCAGGCGGGCTATAAAAGGCGATAAAGCACAGGATCAGAAGCGGGGTGCCGATCGTCAACCAGGGGCGGCGACGCCCCCAACGCGTCCGCGTACGGTCAGAAAGAAAGCCATAGATAGGGTTATCTATTGCATCAATGAAAGTGTAGATCAACAACATCAATGCAAATTGCGTGGTTGTCATCCCCAGCTTACCCACATAATAGATCGCAGCATATGTTTTGAGCATATTGATCGGGATGGATGTGCCAAACATGCCAACGGCGTAATTGAAAGGCTTTGCATGCGGCTGAGACATGGATTGAATCCTCCTGAATGATCGGGATATGTGAAGTAAAGAGTTAATTCTGTTGATGAAGCATTATATAACCAATGCTGAGTATCGATTCAGACGTGAATGAACAAAGCATCATAAGGCGGAACTGCCCCCTCTATATCCTCCACCGATTGGAAACTCGCACGTAGTTTCTTCGCACTTGCCGGGTCTTCGATCTCAACGTAGAAACCCCTTCCTTCCCAGGCACGAATCAGGATCCAATGCGAATCAGAACCCCGATCAAATGCCACGAGATCGCCTGCTGTCATTTGGCGGATGCCTGAGGCTATACGAAAAATATCCTGCCCGTTGATAAGCATTTGGTCAGTTAAGGAAGAGAGTTCCTCTGCCGCTTCCCCATAGCATTCGATACCACTGCCCAGCCACATGGAGTGGAACGCTCGCTCCCCAAGTACATTGAGCAATTCATAAAGACCTGGATTTCGAACTCGCTTCTCTCTTTCAGCCTGTCTCGGACTCTCTCTATCCGTAGAAACAGCAGACTGGCTGCTCATTTCATTTTGCTGTTTGAGATCCCATTGTCTTAGTCTTTGCTCCACATCTTCCCTGGCTTGCGGATTTTGAGACAATTCCAGGAACTTCCGATAATCGGCGACCGCATCTTGCTCACGTCCCAACCCATCATAGGAGATTCCTCGCCAATAATAGGCTTCTTCATCCTCTGGTGAAAGTCGGGTAACCTGTGAAAAGTCTTCAATGGCATTGAGCAGATCGCCATTTTGAAAATAGGATACGCCACGATTGAAGTAGACATCCGGGTTTTTAGGAGCAAGCCGAATTCCATCACTCAAACTGGTAATCGCCTGACGATAATTCCCGATATTCGCAAACATGATGCCGCGATTAATATAGGCATCTGCTACTTGCGGATCAATTTCAACAGCCCGCTGATAATCTCGGAGTGCGCGATCCTTTTGCCCCATCTGCTCATAGGCTACACCGCGAGAAAAGAGCACAGTTGCATCCTTGGGCTGCAACGCCAAAGCCGCACTGTAATCTGCAACTGCTTGCTCATAATTCTGAAGCTTGGAATATTCCACTGCTCGTTCTTTAAGCAGATCCACTTTTTGAGAATTATCCTTCAGCAACGTATTCAATTCAAGAATGTGGCGAGCGGATCTGGCGACCCAATGGATCGCTGAGGGTGGTGCAGTGTAATCTGTCAATCGGTCTTGCACGGGGTTCTGCTGGTGCGCCTCGATCAATTCTGGCTTCAGCCCTATGGCAACCGTATATCCCGCAATGGCATCGCGAACATCTCCTCGACCGTAAAGAATATTCGCTCGGAAATAGTGCGCCTCAGCATATCTGGGATCGATTTTTAAAGCCGAGTCGTAGCAGGATATAGCACGGTCATCTTCACCCACACGATGATACGCCACACCCAAGCTGGTATAAACGACCGCATGGCTGGGGTTTCCCTCCACAGACCTGGTCAATTCGATGATCGCTTCGCGATACTTGCCATTAAGCCCCAGTTGAACTCCCTGCTCAAAGTGAGAAACGGTCGGCTTTTCAGGTTTGGTCGCCTGGAAAGCAGGCTTTGCCAAAGATGCTGGAGGTACTCGCGGTGTAAAACGTTCCGAATCAAAGGCTGGTTTGGGCTCCACTGGCTTAACGGATTTTTCATCCTCTTGATCCGGATGTTTTGGAGTTCTCGCAGTGATCCATTGTATAGGTTGGACTTCTTCCAGATCCGGATCCGCCTCTTCCCCGAGGATGACCGCATCCTGAACAGAATCTTCCGAAGGTTCCGCTTCCACCTGCGCGGAAGGTGCATCATCCTCTTGATCGAATTCTTCCCCGAGCGTCTGATCCGGCTCTATTTCGAGCGGGCGCTCTTCTTGAACGAAATCCACCAAAGGGGTGTTCGGAAACGATGTTAACCATGCTTCCTTGATCGCTTTCAGCAGTTTTTCTTTCAACCCGGGATTCTTGGAATCATTTTTCTGCCAAAATGGATAATTGAGATAGATCGCTTTATGATTACGCCGAACTTCAAGGTAGAAATCCATGCGTTTATAAATAAAGGTGTTTGCGAGCAGGGTAAATTGCTCAATCGCGTTTTTCCCTTGCAACCCAAACTTATCAGGGACAAAGCCCTGGAAAGCATCTCCAAAATAAGCTGCCACGGTCTTGATGTGCCCAACAATATGTTTATTGAATTCTTCCAGTTTATCTGCCGGAATCCATAGCTCCTGATAAGCAAACTCACCCACTCTGTGTTCTTCAAACTGCTTTACGTACTGGTCATCCACTGCAAACTTTGTAACGTATCCGGCAAAGTCCCCATTCTTGATGTTCCAATCGGAAGCGATCTGGCGGGCATATTCAAGCTGAAGGACGGGATAAAAGATAGGCTGCTGAGGAAGCCCTGCAGGAAAGGCTTTCATGCCGCTGTCATAGATCAATTCTAACTCCTGCAGACCCACCACTCGATAAAGATTTATACTGTTATCTTATTATCCTTCTTCCAAGGCTGTCACATATTGTATAGCATGATATCGGAACGTCCTATTTACCTCAAGAGGGCGTGCCGATCTAGGGTCTTCTTACCTGGAATTTTAATATACCAGGAAGAATAGTCTACTGATTCTATGTCTTTCCTTAGATTTTGGATATGAGAATTTATTACAATAATTTCCTATAGCATTTCTTCCCCATTATAGGAAGCGTCTCCTCAGCACAGGGTTACACCGCTACTTCCACTCTGTAGAGGGATTCTCTACCTTTGTCGAGTAGGGAAGTATGGGTAGTTTAAAAATGGCTAGCCGTTTAAACAACTCTGCCCAGGATACATGATCCTGGGCAGAGTATGATCGTATTCACTATTCTCGAGACAAATTACCAGTAAGGACACTTACATCGCCACTAACATTCGCCTTTGCACTGACTTTGACATTACCAGTCAGCAAAAAAATATTGCCATCAACGGAACCGTCCACAGTCAGATTACAGCACAACATCACAACAGGACCGTCCACAGAAGAACCATTTGCCAGGGTGGCATTTTGCGACAAGATGAACAGCGTCCCTGAGACGGACTTCCCATCTTCCAGGGTGAAATTGGAGTCGCTGGCAACCTGTCCGCACCCGCTCACGGTAAGGGTCAGCAGAAATAGGAGTAGAAGTTTCAGAATTATTTTTTGATTTACAGTCTTCATTAAGCACCTTTATACAGCCAGGCAAGGGTTGACACGTGCCACCGGATTCCTATACATCGATGTGCCCTTCAACTTTTCCTGCATTTGCAGGCGTGCACGCGCTAGGCGGCTCTTCACCGTCCCGATAGGGATATTCAGTGCCTCGGCGGCTTCCATGTAATCGAGTTCCTGCACATCCACAAGCGTCAACACGCTGCGGTAGGCGGCGGGTAATTCATCCAATACCTTGTAGATATCTTTGGAAAACTCATTATGTTCCACAGTTTTTTGTACAGAAGTATTCGGGTCCGCCAGCCAAGCAGGCGATTTCAGACTCATCACCATCCTCATCCACGGGGAATAAGGGTTGGGTGGGATGCCGTCTTGATTTGCGCAGCATGTCATACGTGGAATTGGTCACGATCTTCAAGAGCCAGCCGCGGAAGGAACCGCCGCGAAATCCACGGATCGCCTGGAAAGCCTTGATAAAACTTTCCTGTGTGGCATCTTCCGCCTGGTCCGGATCGCCAAGCATGGCAAAGGCATGGTGGTATGCCATATTTTGGTAGGTTAATACGAGTTGGTTGAATGCATCCAGGTCACCTTCCGCTGCCAGTGCGACCAATGCCTGTTCATCCTGGGAAGTAGTAATAAAGCTTCGTGCGTTCATAACAATCTCCTCAAATTGTTCCTAAAGCGTTTCTCTGAAAGGTCGTAGCAGTACGTTGCTATGTCTCTACTTTATACTTTTTCCCAGAAAGATGGTGTCGGTAACCTGTACAATTAAGTGTACAAAAAGTAGTACAATAGCGCCACTGGTACCGGGAAAGTCCTTACTTTATTTATTATCGTGGAACAATCATTCGGGAATTGGGTTAAACGTAGACGGAAAGCGCTCGATCTGACACAACAAGAGCTCGCCCGCCAGGTGGGGTGTTCGCTGGCAAGCATTGTCAAGATCGAATCGGATGAGCGCCGCCCATCCCGTCAAATCGCAGACCTGCTTGCAAAGTATCTGGAAATCTCACCCGAGCAACGCGAGCTATTTCTAAAAGTGGCACGACGCGAAAAAGCATTTGACGGCTTGGATGTTATTTCAATTCCTCCTACGCCAAAGCCTGTTCCCGTTTCCAAGCCAATTCCAAGTCAATTGCCCAATCCCATTACCTCTTTTGTCGGGCGCGAGCATGAACTGCGCGCCATCCTTCAGCAATTGCAAAATCCCACTTGCCGATTGCTCACACTGCTCGGTCCCGGTGGCGTAGGCAAAACACGTCTCTCTCTCGAAGTAGCCCGGGAATTGCAAAAGGACTTCCAACACGGCTCAGCGTTCGTTTCGCTGGCAGGCACCAGTTCAACGGAATTCATCGTCCCGGCTATCGCAAATGCCTTGAACTATGAATTTTCCGGCGCTACGGAACTGAAGATACAACTGTTTCATACTCTTCGAGAGAAACACATCCTGCTGGTATTGGATAACCTGGAACACCTGCTCGATGGCATCCAACTTCTGGATGACCTTCTGGAAAATGCTCCTCACATCAAGATCGTTGCCACTTCGCGTGAGCAATTAAATCTCCGGGCAGAGTGGGTCTTTGAAGTGCAAGGTTTGCCTGTCCCTGAAGATACCGGGTTATCTACACTTGAATCAAACAGTGCAGCGATGTTGTTCATGCAACGAGCACGACAAAGCAAAGCAAATTTCACCCCCACAGCTGAAAACACCCCAGCGATCACAAAGATCTGCCGCCTTGTGAACGGACTGCCGCTCGGGCTGGAACTGGCTGCCACCTGGGTGCGCATGATGCCGGTCACAGAGATCGCCCGCGAGATCGAGCGCAGCATGGACTTTCTGAGCACCACCGCACGCGATGTTCCGGCGCGACATCGCTCGATCCGCGCAGTCTTTGATTATTCCTGGGAGCTGCTCACCAAAGAAGAGCAGCGTATTCTGCGTCAATTGGCAGTCTTCAACGGCGGTTTCACCCGCGAAGCCGCAGAGCGTGTTGCTGGTGCCACCCTTTTCCATTTATCCGCGCTGTTAGATAAATCTCTGTTACGGCATCCCAGCACACAAAGAGACTGGTACGATTTCCATGAACTCATCCGCCAATATGTGGGCGTGAAAGCACAGAGCGACCCCGAAGAACACGATCAGATGCATGAACGACACGCCAACTATTACGCTGATTGGCTCCATCAGTGGGATGACCAACTGCAAAGCCCCAATCAACACGAAGTATTGGATCGGATCAGCCAGGACATGGACAATGTCCGCGCCGCCTGGCAGTGGATGGTCGAACACCAACAAATAGACAATCTCAAAAAATCCCTTGCCAGTATGTTCGTATTGCACGATATCCGCAATTGGCTGTATCAAGGCATGGATATTTTCGAGCAAGCCATCCTCCCGCTGAAGCACTATGAAACTACATATCCAAAAGAAAGCCCAGAAGCCACGATGCTCGGCGAACTAATGGCTGCCCAGGGACATATGTGTTGGCATCTTGGGCAAACTCAAGTGGCGCGCGATCTGCTCCAACGCAGCCTGCGCCTGCTCGACCGGTACCGCAAAAACCCTGTCCTGTCTGAAGCAGTGCTCTACCTCTCACTGCTCGAACATACTCAGGGAAACTATGGTGAAGCTCGCTGGCTTGCCGAAGAGTGTGTATCCCTGAACCGCGGACAGAACAGAAAGTCTGGCATCGGATATGCTCTCAGCCACCTCGGCATGATCTGCCTGTCTCTTGGAGAATATGAGACCGCCTACGAACATATAAAAGAGGGTGTTGATGTAATGCGGTCCATTCATCACCCGCGCGGCACCGCGATCAACCTGACCCGCCTGGGAGCCGTAGCCATCCAGTTGGGTCAATGGGAAGAAGCCCGAACATCCCTGGAAGCAGCAGTACAAACAACTCGTCGGCTCAACGATCGCTGGGGAGTTGGCAGCGCCCTGAACTATCTGGGTTGGCTGGAGTTGGCACAAGGGAATTTGGATCGAGCCGAAACGTTGATCCGCGAAAGCATGGATTTCTTTGAAGAGGATGGCGATCAGGTGATGGTAGCAACCAACCTGACCGCTCTGGGATTTATTCTCATTGCGCGCAATGACGAGGAGAGCGCACAACGATCCTTATTACAGTCGTTACGGATAGCGTCTCAATGCCAAGCAGAACCTGCTGCTTTATCTGCACTAACAGGAATTGCGACCCTCCAGGCAAAACGTGGAAAGATCAGATCAGCGCTTGAACTTGCGCTGCACATTAGGCAGCACCGCGCCACACCGTGGCAGTTCAAAGAGCAAGCGGAGCAATTGTGGTCACAGATGGAGGTGCAATGTACTCCACAGGAATTAGAATCAATTCGAATGCACATACCAAATAAAGCTCTTGATGTGCTCATTCAAAATACATTGACTGCACTCACCTAAGATACGAAAATCAAAACATGAACTATTCTTTTGGGAACTGGGTTAAACGAAGACGAAAAAACCTCGATCTGACGCAACAAATGCTTGCACAACAAGTGGGTTGTTCGGTCACCATGATCGTTAAGATCGAATCAGACGACCGCCGCCCCTCGCGGCAAATGGCAGAACTGCTTGCCCGGCAATTGGAAATCCCTACCGATCAGATTCCACTTTTCCTCAAGACTGCACGACAGGAAAAAAGCACTGACAGTCTGGATGCAATTCCGCCTCATCCCGCGCTGGAGCCTGTTCCTGCTTCCAAACTGAAACACAGCAATCTGCTTGTCTCTCCCACTCCGCTCATCGGGCGTGAACATGAGATCCGCGTTATTACCAGACAACTGCTTGAACTTCCCTGTCGTATGCTCACGCTGACCGGGCCAGGCGGCATCGGCAAAACGCGCCTGGCACTTGAAGTAGCAAACCAGCTTGAAACTCAATTTGCCGACGGCGTGTTTTTCATCTCGTTAGCGGGCATTAGCATGATCGAGTCCATCGTTCCTGCCATTGCAGATATCCTTGGGTTATCCTTTTCTGGTCCCGCCGCACCCATCGTACAGCTGGTAACGTATCTTCGAACAAAAAAGGTCCTGCTGGTACTCGATAACATGGAACATCTCGTGGAAGGCGGGAACCTGCTTGGCGAGATACTTCAACAAACTCAGCATCTCAAAATGTTACTCACTTCTCGCGAGCAAATTCGCCTGCAATGGGAATGGCTTTTCGAAGTACAAGGCTTGCCCATCCCCGAAACAATAAACTCTCACCTGGAAAACAATAGTGCATTCATGCTCTTTGTCCAGCGTGCCCACCAGACCTCTCAGAATTTTTCGCTGGAAAAAGAAGACGCACATGCCATTATACGTATCTGCAAACTGGTGGGCGGCTTACCCCTCGCGTTGGAACTCGCTGCTTCCTGGGCGCGGGTTTTGTCTTGTCGAGAGATCGCTCTCGAGTTGGAACGCAGTCTGGACTTGCTGGAGACCAAGAAGGTGGATATTCCTCAGCGCCATCGCTCGATCAAAACAGTCTTCGATCACTCCTGGACTCTGCTCACGAAAGAAGAGCGCACCTTACTGATGCAGCTATCTGTCTTTCAAGGTGGTTTTACGCGCGAAGCTGCCCTCGCCGCCACGGGAACATCTCTATTGATGCTTTCTTCCTTAGTGGACAAATCCCTGCTGCGTCATAAAACCGATCCGGACCGCTACGATCTGCACGAGTTGACCCGTCAATATGCGTTCGCCAAACTCCAGGCTGACCCTGCAGAGGAAATGCTTGCCTATGAAAAATACGCCGCCTATTATGCAGATTGGATCGCGGCGCTCGAAAAACCATTCAAAAGCGCACAACAACCTCAAACATCTCAATTGATCCGCTCCGAGACTTCGAACTGGCTTTCCTGTTGGCATTGGGCGGTCGAACATCAACGTACCGATCTATTGCGGAAGATGGTTTTCTGTTTGAACTGGTATTTCGAAGTACATGGCTTTTACGATGAAGCACTTTCTGCCTATAAAACTGCTGTGGAGAAACTCAGCATGCAAGGCGCACCAACCAGTCTTAAACCCTGGAAGAGAAAGCCGTTTTCGCAGCTTTGGTGGATTCGTATGCTTGGTTTGAATTCCGTAAAGGGAATATCGAACAGGCACTTCCATTACTTGCCAAGAGTTCTTGAGATTGCTCTTGAAACGGATGATACCGAAGTGTTGTATTACATCTATGGGAACTGGGGCTATCTGTGTCTGATGACTGGCGAAGTCGCTGAGGCTGGCAGATTGACCACAGAAAGCCTTCGCTACGGGAAGATGCTGACGCCCTGGCATGTCACCATCCCGATTAACGTATTAGGCATCGTAGCTTATCAACAAGGCAACTTGCAGGAAGCCTATCATCAACTGACCGAAAGCCTGAAGATCTGGCGTCCTGTCGGTGATCCACGTGGGCTGGTCTTTTGTATGTTGTATCTGGGAATGACGACCCTGGCATTGAATGATATCTCCGCCACCCGTTCTATTCTGAACGAAAGCAATACCATCGCAGAGGCAAAGATGGATCGCTGGGCACAAGCTTTCGGGTTGGATATGCTTGGGATGGTGTGCCTGTCCCAGGGTCAGAATGAAGAAGCGGTGCCCTATTTTCGGCAGAGTATCGCTCTCTCAAAGGAAATCGGCGACCAGTTGAACGGCACACAGACTACCATCCATTTGGGAATGGCACACGCTGCGATTCACTCCAACGAAGAGGCAAAATGCCTGTTCCTGGAAGCATATGTCAACGCCTGTTCCGCCAAATGGACGCCCATCATCCTGAATGTTTTGATCGCTTTCGCCGAAATGCAGGATGAATTATCAGCGGAAACCAAACTGGCGGTGGCGCTTTCTGTTTTGGAACATTCGGCGATTACGCCGAATATGCGTGTGCGCTGTGAGAAAGTACGAGATGAGGCTGCGTCCACTCTCTCCGCCCAACAGATCCAAAACGCTGAAGCACTTGCGAAAGAAAAGAAGCCAGAAGACTGGGCACAAGAAATTCTAAAGTAAATTCGCATAGAACATACTGGGAACACAGAACCTGTGTTCCCAGTGGTTAAGCCAGTTGTTACTCCCCTTCCATATACAGATAAAAATCGATGGCATGGTCGTGGCTTATCGTACCGTCAGACCGATCTTCGATCCGTTCGATGTGAAAGTAGCCCCAGGTTTTCCCTTTTGACGTTCGCCCATGCGGTACAAAAATGGAAAGGTGGATATGTCCAGATTCTCTGACGTCATTGGAACGTAGGGCGCGGGTAACAGAGTTATATATAGATATCAGAATCCGATTGAAAAAATCATCAGACAAGTTAAGCGGGGCAAGCAGATCTGTCAACTGTGCATGGACAATGTCGTCCGTATGAATACCAATAAGCAGTTTCAGAGCTCCAAGGAGCCGCCAATCTGGAGTAGAGGGATGTGTTTGAGATAAATTAATAGTGTCCACAGGATATACCAAATAAGAATGATCTTCAACCCTGGGACAACGAAGTTGTATGGCAAAAAGTTCCCTCTCTCAAAGCTGGGAATGGTACAAAAACCTGTACAAAGTGGGCTCTCTCTTACCTGGACTACGGTTTTCTCGGCGGACGCGTGTCATTCATCAAGCTTGGGATCGCCTGACGGCGGGTTTCTGAAGCATAGGGGCGATGCGGAAAGAGTTTCTCTTCAAACCAGGCAATGACCCGCGCCACTGCAACAAAAGGAGACATCATGATGCGGGCAAATACCAACAGCGCTCAATTCCATACTGGTGGGACCTGAACCGCAGGAAGATCTCCGCTCCCGGTGTGATCACGCAAGATTTCTGCAGACGCTTCCAACGCGGCAGAGACAGCACCCTCCATGCACGCCAGGTCAATTGCATTCCTTACATAATCCCCAGCCAGATACAAATTCTTTACTTTCGTTTTGGGTTGCGGACGGTTTGACCAGGCACCGATCGTGTTGATAAATAACGGCACATCCGTGTTGGGATTCAACTCCCAGCTTTCCACGTCGGCAGGCGTGATCGGGAGATATTCGCCTATCTCTTTCAGGAGCAAATCTTTTGCACCTTCTCTGCTTACCGCGTTTAGCGGGCTGTAGTTGCTGGATATGAAGGACAAATAAGGCTTGCCATCTGATTCTTTCCAAAGTTGTCCCACTTCGATAAAGGAAAGCGCATAATAACTGCCGTGAAGAAATACATGTTCCTTGGGTAAATCTGGCAATTCCTTGCGCAAGCGCAGGTGCAACGCTGCCATGGGCTGCGCTTCGAGAAAATGTAGATTACCTAATTCCGGATCTGCTTCGAAGAGATCATCATGAAGCCATTTCCGTGTGACCTCAAAGGGGGTGCAAAGGGCATATACATCCGCAGACAGATGGGTTCCATCTACTAGTGTGACCGCCTTCACCGCCCCATTTTGCATCACTACATCACAGACTTCCGTATCATAGCGTATGTCAATTCCCAATTGTTCAAGTTCGCGCACCTGAGGATCGATAAAAACGGTTTGCAGGTCACCCGGCAGGACGGAGAGAAATGGGCTGGCTTGTTTGACCCAATAACTGGCGATCCGTTTCGCAGTCATTGCGCTTAGATCATAGACCGGGATGGCAGACGCTTTGAGGACATTCTCCTGTCCCATCTCAGCAACCGATTCGCTTGTGTACCATTTGCCGCGTATCAAACCGATCTGGCTGACGCGGTCCAGATATTTCTTATCTGAGAGTGGACGGCTGATCATATCCAGTACGGAGTAAATATAGAGAAGATTGTGATACCAGGGCAGGAGCCCATTGAAAACGTAATTCCACATTGCTGAAAATCCGGAAGGACCGATCACAGTGACCTTCTTTGGATATCCACCCGGCAGCAGGAAATGATAGCGGTCAAAATCAACAAGCCGCACGTTGATGCGATCCAGAATAGCGCGTACGTTGGGATACCACTTTGGAAAGACGTGATATCCATGTTCGACCAACCTTCCATTCTTGAGATCAGAACCAGCCTTTCCCCCAAGACGATGCGAGCGTTCCAACAAGGTCACTTGCCAGCCACGCAGTGCCAACTCGCGCGCAACGGTCATTCCAGAGAGTCCACCACCCACAACAATAACAGAAGAAGCAGCCATAGATCACATCCCTTATTTCTAAAATTAGCACCAATGCTGTCGAAATTATAGGGGACTTTTAGGATGCGTCAAGTTATACGAGATATTTCTTTTTGTGCCAAAGCAAAAACGCCCATGCATTTGCTGCATGGGCGTTCTCATCTTTATGCTCTTCCTAAAATCGTGCTCAAGAATCCTGTAGGTTTTTCTTTTGGTTTTGCACCATTATTATGGTCCTCCGCCGAAACCGCGGCTCGAAGCGTGGACAATTCATCTTCTGGATCACGGAATTGCATGGAGTATAGACGGGCATACAAACCGTTCAGATCCATCAACTCATCATGTGTACCTAACTCCACGATGCGACCTTGATCGAGTACCACGATACGGTGCGCCACTTTAATAGTGCTCAGGCGATGCGCTACGATCACAGTGGTGCGATTCTGCATCAGGCGATCTAGCGCTTCCTGCACCAATCCTTCTGATTCGTTGTCAAGAGAACTGGTCGCTTCATCGAGCAGAAGGATGGCGGGATCTTTGAGAATGGCGCGCGCGATGGCGATACGTTGACGCTGTCCGCCGCTCAGGTTCATACCACGCTCACCAACGATAGTTTCATATTGCTTCGGGAATGCCATGATGAAGTCATGTGCATTGGCGGCTTTCGCGGCTTCGATCATCTCTTCTTCTGTTGCATCCAGACGTCCATACAAAATATTTTCGCGGATCGTACCGCCAAACAGGATAGTCTCCTGTGGCACGATGCCGATCTGCTCACGCAGGCTGTGCTGGGTCACCGAACGGAGATCCTGCCCATCGAGGCGGATCAAGCCATCGGTTGGGTCGTAGAAGCGGGGGATCAAGTTGAAGATGGTGCTCTTGCCCGCGCCGCTGGGTCCAACTAACGCTAGGATCTCCCCAGCTTTTACATCCAGGGAAACGTTGTGCAAAACGTGAGCTGCCCCATCATAAGTGAACGAGACATTCTCGAACTGGATATGTCCACGCGCAGGAGGCATGATTGACGCGTTCGGTTCATCCTGGATCGCGGGCTTGGTATCCAAAATTTCGAAGACTCGCTGAACCCCGCCGATGGCAGAACGGACTTGCGCATATAAGCCAGCCAACCCACCGAGACTGCCGGCAATCGAAATGCCGTACATCAAGAAGCCGGTGATCATGGCAAGTGTGAGATGACCGGAAATGACTTCGCGTCCACCGTACCACATGATGGCGGCAATGGTGCTAAAACCAAGGAACATCATCAACGCTTGAAATGATGAACTATACATTGCCATGCGTAGGGATGCCTGAAACGTTTTCTCCATAGCGTTGTTATAACGGCTGACTTCGTAGTCCTCACGCCCAAAGCTTTTCACAACACGAATGCCCTGCAAACCTTCTTCTGCCACAACCGTGGAATCTGCCAGTTCATCCTGGATTTTCGTGCTGGCTTTTTGCAAGCGGCTACCGAAAACGCCAGCTACCACGATCAATATCGGAACCAACGCCAGGATGAAGAGCGTGAGGCGCGTGTTCATCGTCAAGACGATCACGATGGCACCGATCAGGGTGATGACCTGGCTGAGGAAACCTGTCACGTTATTGGTCAGCATGGTGCGCATCTGGGTCACGTCACTGGAGAGACGCGAGACGATATCGCCGACGCGACGGGACGAGTAAAAACTCAAAGACAGCTTTTGCAATTGGGTATAGAGCGATGTGCGCAAGTCGTAGACGATGTGTTCGCCAATATAGGAGAGCAGGTACGATTGTACCGATGTAAAAATGGCTTGCAGCAGGAAGATGCCGATCAACAGTCCAGCCATTTGATTCAGCGGGGCAAAACTATTTGCCTTTGTGACAGAGTCAAGCAGACGCACAATGACCAGTGGGAAGGCGAGACCAAATCCGCTGGAGGCAAGTAACGCCAGTAGAGCCAGCCCCATCTTGCCCCAGTAGGGTTTTAGGTAACTGAGCAAGCGACCCCAATTGATCGATTTGAACGAGACCGCCGGTTCATCGTGATTGAGAATGGCTGCACCTCTGCCTCGGCGCTGAGAACGATTATCCATTTTATAATTCCTTTCCAATATTCAAATACCACTAGAGAATAAATTGCATTCATGAATTGAGTGTGAACTCGGCAAAGAGCCTTCTTCCATATCTACGTTTTTGAGAGTAAAAAGGGTTTGAACGCTGCAGCAACCGCCTCGGGCGCATCTTCATCGGGTGCGCTGTGATCCAACCCGGGCAGGATCATCATTTTTGCATGAGGAAGCGCCTCCACCAGAATTGGCAGAATATCCAACAAAAAGGCGGGACTCTTTCCGCCGCCGAGCAGTAAGGTTTGGGTTTTGATCGCTCGATAGCGTTGATGTCTCGAATCCAGACGGAGCGACTTCGCGCCCTTCACGCGCGCCGGTTTCCAACAACTCGATGATTTCGGCGCCCTGTTTTCCGCGCAGCATGAGCGAAAAAAGCGGACGCAGTATCCACCCCGGCATTTTGCTCATCCAATTCAGCGGCAAGCCCTGGATCACCCTGACCATGCCTCCAGCATAATCTTTTCGATTGACGGCTTCTTCCAAGTCACTCAACCAATCTAATGGCAAAGAATGATTGATGGAAACCGCGGGTTCGTAGAGAACCATTTTGTCTATTGGAGATTTCAACGCCGCTTCCAGCGCAAATAGCGCACCGCCACTGTGCCCAAAGACCATGCGAGCACCTGTCGCCTGCAGGATGGCTGCAAGATCTTCACATTCTTTGAGATAGCTGTAGTCTTTTCCAGCAGGACCACTAAGTCCGCGCCCGCGGCGGTCAGGAATGTAGATAGTAAACTGATCAGCCAAGGCAGAAGCCAGGCGCTCATAATGTTGTGAGGCACGTAATCCGCCGTGCATGATGACAAGTCCTGGTCCGCTGCCGATCTGGCGACAGCCGATCCTTGTTCCATCCGCTGATGTGACATGGCGAATAGTAAATTGTTTGGTAGGTGTTACGGGAAATTCTTTAGTGTTAGTAATCGTAGTCATAGTTGTGTTCCTTTACTGGCAAAAGGATACTTCTGCAATGTAAACTGAGTTTGAACCTAGGAATGAGAATCAAAAGGACTCTGTTCGGTCATTCGAACAGAGTCCTTTCAAAGTAAAAACGTTTATTTGATCGGGATTTGAACTGTAAAGGTGGTTCCTGAATCCACTTTGCTTGTCACATAGATCTTTCCATGATGCAGTTCCACGATCTTTTAACGATGGAGAGTCCGAGTCCACTGCCCTGTTTGGTACGCGTGCGAGATCTATCCGCTTTATAGAAGCGCTCGAAGATGCGCTCTTGATCTTCTTCGGAAATTCCAATACCGTTATCCGTGATCTTGAACTCCGCGAAATCGCCGCGGGGAGACAATGTCACTTTAATGGAACCCGCTTGCGGCGTGAATTTGATCGCGTTGTGCAGCAGGTTGATCCACACCTGGCTGAGCAGGTCCTCATCGGCGGTGATCTCCAGCTCGTCGAGCGAGATATCCAGTTCGATATTTTTCTCACTCCACTGTGGCTCACAGACCAGGATCAGGCTGCGGATCTGTTTATCCAGCCGGTACGTTTTCGGTTCGAACTGAAGCTGATCTGATTCCAGAGAAGAGAGCTTGAGCAGGTCCTCTGTGATACGCGAAAGACGTGTGCTCTCATCCTTGATGATGGCAAGATAGTGATGGCGTTCCTCGATAGTAAGCTGATCGTTCTCCAGTGCCTGCGCGAACCCGCGAATAGATGTAAGCGGCGACTGGATCTCGTGCGACACATTCGAGACAAATTCCTGACGCATACTTTCCCATTGATGAAGCTCGCTAGCCATTTTGTTCACGCTATCGCTCAATTTTCCAACCATGGGGTTATCGTTGTATTCATTGGGCAGGCGTACACTGAAATCGCCGCGGGCGATCCGTTCGAGCGCATCGAGAACAGGTGCGAAGACGTTCATCTCCGGCATCCAACCGCGCGCACGGGCAAACCTACTGCTTATTCCGACCAACGATCCGCCAAAGAACAAACCCAACAATGCGTTAATGATCTGCGTAAGAAGTAATGGCGGTTGCCACTGTATCGTTCGATAAAGATACCTTGTCAGAACAAATGCCAACGCGATCATACTGCTGATAAAGATCAGTACAAACAGAAACCAGAGAAAGCCAAAGAGACGTTGCTTTCGAGTTCTCATGCATCCATCTCCAGACGATATCCCAACCCGCGGATAGTGGTGATCTTGAAGGAATGTTCGTTTTCAGGAAAGCGATCACGCAGGCGATGGACGTGCACATCCAGTGTGCGGTCATTGCCGTGGAATTCATAGCCCCAGATATCTTCGATCAATTGTTCACGTGAAAAGGTGCGACCGGGATAACTTGCCAATTTAAACAGCAACTCAAATTCTTTAAGCGGAAGCGTGAGACTCTCGCCTCCCACCGCGACTTGAAATGTCTTCCGATCTAATAGGAGCGTGCCAAGCTGGATGGTCTGTGACGTTTCGATGCGATAGCGCTTCAACAAGGCTTTGACACGCGCCACAAGTTCTAATGGCTCGAAGGGTTTAACCAGGTAATCATCGGTGCCGAGTTGAAAGCCTCTCAATTTTTGGCTGGTCTCGCTTTTGGCGGTCAGCATCAGAACAGGAATATCAAAACTGGCTTTGATCTCCTGGCAAAGTTCCCAGCCATCCATTTTAGGCATCATAATATCAATGACTGCGAGATCTGCCTTGACCGAATCGAGCATGGATAATGCTTCCACCCCATCTGCAGCTTCGATCACTTCAAAGCCATCACTCTTTAAAAAGATCCGGGCAAGTTCGCGGATATGTTCATCGTCATCGACAACCAGGATTTTGCTCATTGGGCAGTTTCTTTCGAGATAGAAGGATACTTTACGTTTGTGAACCGGATGTTAAATCCTACACCAAATGCCCATCTTGCAACGTCGAAAATGTTGAATTGATTGGGTCAATTATCGAGGTGTTTTGAAGGGAAAAGCCACATCGGCGATATTTGCGCCCATAACACCGATCTCCCCCAACCGGTTTGTTCCCAGCCCAGCTTCACGAGCCAGCAGGAGATGATTGTCCGCGTAGGAAAACGGATAAGTGCCTGAAGGCGCGTCCGGGTCAAAGCCCATGATCGCGGCGGAGACTGCATCTGCCGCAACCGGATTTTTACTGGCAACAAGTAAGCCTGGCTGAACGGGGTTATAACCTGAATCCCAGGCGCCTGCGCCTCCTTCCACGGTTTTAATTCCATCCACCAATGCTAGATGGACTGGTCGCGCCAGATTAAGATCAATCGCTACGCGTGGCAAGCGCTGGTCATATATTTCTGACTCATGAAACATGGAGCGGTGATTATCTGCTTTATCGCGACGATAGAGGCTGATGGGCGCTAACCCGATCAAGTTCTTCAACGATAGCGTAATTCCAGTCGTACTATGCGTCTTCATCTTGGCAAAGGAAATAAAGACATCCACTTCTCCTAGCACGCCGTTCAAATAAAAAACATCGTAGATTTGTCGAGCGGGTCCGACAGGAAACATAGCAAAGTCACTATAAGGCGCCGATCTGCACAGATCAACCAATTCAGCATTGACTCGGGATGCCGCATCCATATAGCCCCATGCCTGGAAGATGTTCTCGTCTCCCAAGCCATCCACAATACGGATCTGTCCGGCTCCGGCATCGATCAGCAATTCAGATAAGGCTTGGACCAATGCCGGGTGCGTCACGAAAAGCTCGGTCGCTGGCGCCGGAAGCGTGGAATCGGTCCAAGTGCCGCCTGTCAGATTGGGTTTGATCACCACTCGTGCGCCCGGTCGGATCACGTCAGTCAATCCGCCAAGCTGCTCGAGCATTTCCTGTAGTTTTTGGCGTAGCTGCGGAACATCGTAGGTATTGATTTGTCCGATCGAGGCGAGAGATTGATAGGCAGGCGTTGAAGTTGGCTGAACTGTCGCTGTGGGAGAAGGAAGCGCCGTCTCAGATGGCATGATGGTAGGCAATCCAGTAGGAGTGCTTGCGGCAATAGGCATTTCTGTAGGCTTAGGTCGAACTCCACACTGTTGCAGGAATAAGGAGAGCAAGGAGGTGCCCATTAACTTCAAGAACGGACGGCGATAATTTGAGTTTTTCATAGTGATACAACGCTGCACAGAGATATTTCGTTTCACTTACTTCAAAAGAAAACACTTCCAGTGTAGAAACCGGAAGTGTTTTCTTGAGTAATTTTATTAGGCGCTTTTCTCCGCCAATTTCTTCTTGCGTTCCGCCAACTGCTGATTGATCACATCGCGACCGAGAACCTGGTCGATCTGTTGGTCGAGGCTGGCAGCACGCAGTTCCGTGGCAGCGCTGGCTTTGTCCAGGCGGGCGTAAATGCTTTGGGCAATGCGGCTGATGTCGGTGTCGCCGGATCCGGTTAGGTCATCCAGACTTTTGATGGTCTTGACCACGATCTCCTTGCTTTTCGCCAATTCCAGCAAGGACTGTAGCTCCGTGCGCTGCTGTCGCATGGTTGCCAAACGAGCTTCCAGTTTGGTGCGCGCATCCAACAACTTCTGATATTCCACTTCCTGCGTGGCGATCTGTCCTTTATAGGTTTCGATCAACTGCAGGGTGCTATTGAGCTGGCTTTGCGTGGATGCAGCCGCTGTCTCGTTGTTCTCGGTCAAAAAGGCGTCGACAGCGCGATCCAGTTCTTTGGACTTCTTCTCATGTTCATCCAGCTTGCGGCGGATGGACTTGATCTCCGCTCCTACCGTGGCAGCGGCATCTGCCAGGCTTTCGAGATTATCCTCCGCCTGACGGATATACTGGTCGATCACAGCAAGACTATTTGCCTTGAGAGCCTGGTCAACCAGTGCATGCAGGTTAGCCGAAATAAGGGTGGAAACTTTATCAAGCAGGGTAGCCATTTTTATCTCCTTTCATGGCAAATCAACGTGACTCAGGGGTATTCAATGCTCTGCCGGTCAGCGAGGGACCGATCATCATCACGATCGCCGTGATGGTCTTTCCCGGTTGAGTAACAGCGAATACATCCGCATAACCGACAGAAGCACATGTTGAAATGTAATAGAACGAATCAATGTAGGCTTTAATTTTTGGATTGACGCCTTTCTCGGCTTGATAGAAAGCCCAGGCTGCTACTCCCAAAAAGCTCTACGTTGGCTTCCAATGGATTGGAATTGACCCAATCCAGGAAACGTTTTTCATACTCATTTTTTTGACCAAGCAGCGAAAAGATCTTCTCGCGCAGGTCAGACTTGTGAAATGCCCAACCAGGTTTGCAGCATATCAGGCGCAGGTGTTGGCTTGGGCTGCACCTGGCGCATCTGGGCAACAAGTTGGTCAAGCGCCTGCTCTTGTTCGGGTGTCAAAGCCATATCACTTACTCCATTCCCGGCGGGCAGCGATGAGATCTTCACGATGAGCAATTTGCTCTTCCCATGCAGTCAGTTCGTCATGCAGTTTCTCTGTTTGGCGAGACAAGCTTTGTTGATCGCCGAGCAACTCAGCCAGAGCCGTCACACTGCGTTCGCGGTCGGTCAATGTCAGAGCACGCCGCCGCAGCACATTCAACTGATCCTGTTGCTGGTTGACGGCACTCCGCAGATCATTGCTGCGTTGTTCGCCAGCTCGCGCCAGTTCTTCCAACTCAGCTACATTTTTCTGCGCCGATTGCAATTGCACCAAATAGCCTCGCGCCCGTTCATCCTGCCCAGCCTGGATGGCTGCGTTCGCCGCCTCATCCAGAGTTTTGACTTGAGCCACAGACTCCTGCCAAACTCGCTCGATCCGCTTTTGATGGCTGACCGCATTCGTCAACTCCAAACGCAGGGAGTTTAGTTGACGCTGCGCATCATCCAGAACGCTGGTCAGGCGTTCTGCATTCGTTTCGCCGTTGAGCACCTGGCGGACTTCCGTTAACTCTTCTTCACCGAACAGATCATTGGCGGCAGCTTTGAGTAACATACGGATGCGTTGGGACAATTTCATAAGGTTTCTCCCTATCCTGCCCGCTCATGAAAGCGAGCAGGATAGTTCATTCCAGATCATTATTTGACTGTCGCGCGCAGGTAAAGCTCTTCGAAAGGCAGGTCATTGAGCACGGGCAAAGTATCCAAAGCCTGTTGGGCTTTTTCAATGGTCGCCCTTTCTTTCTTCGTAGCCTTTTCACTCAAGGCAACCAATACTTCACGAACGCTTTGGTTCTTGATGGCTTCCAAGTCCATCTTCTTTTCGATCATCGCAATGATCTCAGGCATTAGCTGAGCCACATCTATATTCGGGTTGGCAGTCGGTTGGGCATCTTTTCCATTCTTGCCATCCTCACCATCGCTCATAGAGAGTTGCAGCGGTTTACCAGTGACCTTTTCGACCAACTGTTTGCCAACTTCCTTGACTGGTTCCGGTGTGGCTTTGAGGATCTCACCCAGTCCGTCGGCAGCCGTGACCATGCGCAATAAGGCAGCGGCGGCATTCGGGTCACCGATCATTTTGATATTCATCGAGGCAAGAGCAGAGCCAAGCGCCTGCGATTTGGCAATTTCGATGCGCACCTGAGCGTCCAGTTGCAGCTTGAGCAATTCCACGCGCTGAGCCACACCATCATACGCAGCCAGGGCTTCCGCTTTGGCTTTTTCAGATTCGGCTTCTGCCAAACCTTTGGCGCGGACCGCTTCCGCTTCGCGCATGGCAGCATCGGCTTTCGCTTTCAGGATATCCGCTTCAGCTAAACCGGTAGCGGATGCGGCGGCTTTGGCAGCTTCTGCACGCAGTTTGGCGGCTTCCACTTCCGCTTGAGCCTGCACACGGACAGTTTCCGCTTGTTTCAAGGAGGCTTCTGCTTCCGCAGAGGCGGTTTCCTTTAGGGCTTTCGCCTGGGCTTCCGCTTCGCGTTGTTTGCGCAAGGCATCCAGCTCGATCTTGTTCTTCTGCTCGATCATGGATTTTTGCGCTTCGCGTTCTGCTTCGATCACTTTGATGCGAGCTTCACGGTTGGCAGCTTCGGTCGCCTGGACGGTCGTTACGGCTTGCGCAGCTTCTTCACGTTGAGCAGAGACCACCAGACGATCTTTATCGGCAGCTTCACGTTTCTTCTGTTCGTTGGTCACCGCGATCTGGCGCTGTTGTTCAGCCAATTCGATGGCTTGACGACGCGCCACTTCGGTCGACATGACTTCTTGCTGCTTACGCTCGTTTTGAATGGCGAGTTGCTGGTCACGTTCAATCTCGGCTAAGGCTACAGCCCTTTCCTTAGATACACGCGCCATTTCCGATTTTTGGTTTTCTTCGTATTCGCTGCGTTCAGCAAGCGCCTTTTCAGTCGCCTGAATGGTACGGACTTCGCGTTCCTGGGTGGCAGTCACCAACGCCAGTTGTCGATCGAGTTGAAGACGAGAGGTAGCGGCTTCTGTGTCACGTTGTTTGATCTCCACTTCGGCTTTGCGCTCGATGTCATTGCGTTCACGCAAGGCTTGTGAAATGACCTGAGCATTGGCACGAGCCACCTGGGCACCGAACACGTCATCGGTACCAAAGGAACCCTGACGGGCGGCGCGAAGCGTCAAAATGGAGACAGACTCAAGGACCAAGCCGTTCTCTTCCAGGTCCGTTTTGAGGCGGTTCTGCACTTCCTGAATGAACTTCTCACGTTCCTGGTGTAAGCTCATCAGCGTGAACGATGCAGCCACATCACGGAGAGCACCATCCAGCTTGGCATCTACCAGTTGCTTGACTGCGTTCGAGTCGACTTGTTTCCCGCCGATCGTGCGAGCCGCGTCGATAATGCCATCCACAGTCGGGTTGACCTTGATATAAAAGATAGCTTTGATATCGGCATACTGTGGATCTTTCGTCAGCAGCGCGTTATTTTCGGTGCGCTCGATCTCAATCGCCATGGTGCCGAGGTCGACCCAGGTAATTTCGTGAATGCTTTTGAATACCCAGGCACCACCGTTCATCACCACTTTCGGCGGCGTGTTGGATTTGGCGCCCAATCCGCCGGTGCGGACAAAAGCGCGGTTGGCGGGGGTTTTAACATACGCCTTCATGATCGAAAGGAAGAGGACCAGTGCGACCAAAAGAACAGCGACTACCCCACAGGCAATATAAACAGCAAATGTAGGAATTGGCATACAAACCTCCAGAATTTTTACCGGATAGTGCGCAGAATTGTTTCAGCGCTTTTACCGGCGAGTGACAAGATAAAGGCGTTGCTTTGCATCGTACGACAAAAGAATGACCGATTCACCTCGCGGAATGGGATGTTCATCCTCCGTTGTGGCAAATACACTGATCAAAGTGCCACCGTCATCGCGCAGATGGATCATTCCATAACGACCATCCACAAAGGGGCTGATCACGGTCCCGGGTCTACCGACAAAAGCTTGGGCACGTGTAGCGGTCGTGCTGACAGGAGGCAGGGCTCGCCCGATGAAGCGGGTAACCCGCGAAGTGACCAAACTGCCAACCACCAGGCTGGCAAGGAAGGTTGCCAGCAACAAGAGACCGGGGAAAAATCCCAGAACTCCTACGGCAATTCCGTTCAATATCCAACCCAACAGACCGGTTGTCATTAGCACGATCAAGACAACAACCATCAACGGAGCTTTGCCGATACCGATAAATGCCAGCCAGGAAAAACCGGAGAGCGAATCGCGATTTCAGATCGTGACTGACGTCGTGATCCAGATCGTGATCAATATCATGATCAATATCGTGGTCCAGACTTATGTCCGCATCCGCGTCTGCATCCAAGTCAGCATCGGCATCAACATCAGCATCAAGGTCGGCATCCGCATCTACGTCTGCGTCAGCATCAGCGTCGCCATCGTGACTGAGTCCCAATATTTGCAAGCCAGCCAAAAACACGCCTAGTCCCAGCATCAACGTAAACGGCAGGTTGTACCAGGCGATCAAAAATGTCAAAAAAGATAACATATGTGCTCCTCACCTATCACTATCAACTCTGGTACTAATTGAAGTCCGTGGTTTCCGGGACGGTCAGCAAGTGAAACGCCAGGGTAGCCATTCCAGGGGCTTTGCGCCCGGTTCGAGTCCCGTTAGAGGCGTATTGTTCCAGGATCTTCTTACAGTGCTCGCGTAAGATTTCATCCTGAAAAAATGTTTCCAGCTCTTTCTCACCATCCAAAATATCCCGCACGCCAAGCTTTTCATAGACCTGCCCCATGACCTCGGCAACAAAATCCGTGCTGATGATCAGGTCATCCGCCATATCGCGCTGAGATAGGTTAAAGAGCAATCCCAAACGGGTCAGATCATTTTCACGTGAGGTAAAGTTAGCCACCGGCATGGTGCCATCCATAATGAGGGTCTGTTCGGGCAATTCCAAGCGACCGGCAACGATCAGCACACCGGGAGTGATCACAAATTGTCCTTTGGCGGCAGCAGTGATGGCAGTTGCCAGGGCATACAGAATCTCATTCTTAGCAATGTAGCCACCGCCTTTAGCTGCCAGAATACGCTCCAAAATATGCGGCTCTGGAGAGGTACAGGTAAACACAATGATCGGCGGGCGTGGAAGAACACGCGTCATCTGAACGACCTTGGCGGGCCAATTCTCGTCATTCGCCACTTCTGTATCCAAGACCAGGATATCTACGTGAGCGGACGGTGAACGCAGCGTTTGTTTCAACTCCATCCCGGAGAGGCTGCTAAATTCCCCCACTACACGGGTACGCCAGTCGCGTCGCAGCAACATAGACATAAAATCCCGCGCATAAGGGTCATCTTCGACAATGATGACGTTCAGTTCTTTTTGCATATTCGATTGACCTTGGTTGTATTGTAGGCGGATGCAGGCAGGCACCACCCCAGATTATTAGGGGTAGCACCTGGGTAAATTAAGAAATCGTAGGTATCAATTGATCGATTTCCCCGTATCCGCCACAAAGAGGGTTTTGGCTGAAAAATTCTTGGTATTGATCCAAATTGAACTTCCCAACCTATTGTATTGGCATTGCCAATAGTGCAAGACTTTCACGTTGAAATTATATCCCTAATTGTATATTTCAACAGAATCACTGTGTTTCTTGTCTACTCATCTACCTGGATCATTCCAATCACTCTTTGTCGAGCCGACTCAACATGCCGGAGCATAGCTGTTTTGGCAGCCGAGACATCTCGGGCGCGGAAAATAGCGGTGAGCTGTTCATGTTCGTCAAGCGAAGGGGCAGCATTGCGTTCTCGTTTCCAAGCTGCAAAGTTGAATCTCCGAGCGATCTGATGAAGACGGCAGAGATAATCGCTTAAGTATCGATTGCCGGTTGCTCTAGCTAAAATACTATGAAATTCATAGTCTATTTCGCTTAGACGCTCAAAATCTCCGGCTTGCGCAGATATTTTCCCTTGCTCTACTAATTCATCAAGCTGATCCAATTCCTCAGCATTCAGACGTTTGCACGCCAGAGATGCAGCTGACCCAATGACCAAACCCATCGCGTCCATCACTTCCACAAAATCGAAAAGGCTCAATGCCGTGACGATCGCTCCATGCTGTGGAATGATCTGGAGCAGCCCCTGTTCAGAAAGCCGCTGAAATGCCTCACGAAGCGGTGTACGTCCCCACCCATAACGCTTCATTAGTGTAGACTCTCCAATGGCATGACCAGGTTCCAGTTCGAGAGTCAATATCAAACGTCGAAGTTCTCTTTCCACTTGGTCGCTCGCGCGTGGTTTTGGAGGAATATTCTTTTTAGCCATGTCTGCTCCATGGAAATCAAATCGGATAAGCAACAGTGCATTTATATTGTACTTCAATATACAATAAGTATACAATTTATATATTTTATTGACAGCAATTATCCCAAGGTGTATAGTTCGTTTGTGCCAAATGGAACGATCTTCGACCTAAAGAAATATTCCATCAACGATGGTCCCGGCATCCGCACAACAGTCTTTTTTAGCGGCTGCCCTCTATCTTGCCTGTGGTGTCACAACCCGGAGAGTCAGTCGTTAACACCAGAACTGCTTTACCGTGCTGGTCGCTGTCTGTTGTGTGGAGCCTGTGTAGAAGTTTGCCCAGAGGGAGCCATCCAAATGCAGTCCAATGTTTCAGTTGAAAGTCTGGAGACTATCCACTCCATCATAACGGACAGATCCAAATGTACTCATTGCCAGACCTGCATCTCTGCCTGTTACTCGGAAGCAAGAGAATTCTCAGGGGGTGAAACATCGGTTACCGAGTTGATGACACAGATCATGAGGGAAATTCCTTTTTACGATGAGTCAGGTGGCGGGGTCACTTTTTCTGGCGGTGAACCATTGATGCAGCCAACTTTTCTCTCTGCTTTGCTAAAAGCCTGCCGCAAGCAGGAGATCCATACCACGGTAGATACCTGCGGATTTGCCAATTGGAATGTCTTTGAACAGATCCGCAATGATGTTGATTTATTTTTATATGATCTGAAACACATGGACAGCGTCCGCCACCGCGAAGTGACCGGCGTGCCCAATGAAGTGATCCTATCGAACCTGCAAAAGCTTTCCGCCCATGGTCACCGGATCCTAGTTCGTATTCCACTGATCCCCAGTATTAATGATGACGAGAAGAATTTATCTGAATGTGGACAATTCCTTGCCAGCCTGCCCCATCTCGAAGGCGTAGAGTTGATGGGTTATCACGATATCGCTCAAGCAAAATATGAAGCGCTAGGGCGCGAATATACCCTGTCGGAGACAAAACCACCAACCGAGACAGAGATAAACCAGGCGGCAGAATTGCTGCGAAGGTATAGATTGAACGTTTCTGTACGGTGATCCTACAAAGATTTTTGCCAAAGTATTTCATCGGAGGTCCAATGCCAATTACCGAACGAATAAAGATGTTACGCCAGCAGTCGCTGGATGCCAAAGAGACGCTCTCCAGCGAACGGGCTGAGTTGTTGACAACATTTTATAAACAGGATCATGGATTTCTCTCAGAGCCTGTCCGCCGCGCAAAAGCGTTTGCCTACATTCTGGAAAATAAACACATCGAGATCTATCCCGGCGAATTGATCGTAGGCGAAAAAGGGAACGCACCCAAGACCGCACCGACATTTCCCGAGTTGTGCTGTCATTCTTTGGAAGATCTTGATATCTTGAACACGCGCGAAAAGACATCTTTCCACGTAGAGCCGTCGACTCGCGCTGCCTATGAGGAAACTGTCATCCCCTACTGGCGTAGAAAGTCCATGCGTGAGCTGATCTTGAGCGAGATGACCGAAGAATGGAAAGCCGCTTACGAAGCCGGGATATTTACAGAGTTCATGGAACAGCGCGCACCGGGTCACACGGTATTGGATGACAAGATCTATCACAAAGGCATGCTGGATTTTCAAAAAGAGATCCAATGTCGACTCGACACATTGGATTTTCTGCACGACACGGAAGCCTACGATAAACAGGAAGAACTCAAGGCGATGCATATCGCCGCCAGAGCGTTGATCCGCTTCGGGGAGAGATATGCTGATGTAGCGGCGAAACAGGCTGCGGTTGAGTCTGATCCGCAGCGCCGGGCGGAACTGGAAAAAATTTCGAGCGTATGTCGAAATGTCCCGGCGTATGCTCCGTCCGATCTTCACGAAGCATTGCAATATTACTGGTTCGTGCATCTTGGCGTGACCACCGAACTCAATACCTGGGACGCGTTCTGTCCTGGCAAACTCGATCAGCATCTGCTGCCGTTTTATGACCCGGCGAAACGCGACGAAGCCGAGGAACTGCTTCATTGTTTCTGGATCAAATTCAATAATCAGCCTGCGCCGCCCAAAGTGGGCGTGACCGCCGCGGAGAGCGGAACATATACCGACTTTGCCCAAATCAATGTTGGCGGGTTGCGTCCGGATGGTTCGGATGGCGTCAATGAAGTTTCTTATTTGCTGCTGGATGTGATCGAGGATATGCGCTTGCTCCAGCCATCTTCATCGGTGCAGGTCAGTAAAAAGAATCCGGACCGGTTTGTGCGCCGCGCTGCCAAGATCATCCGCACCGGGTTTGGGCAGCCTTCCATTTTCAACTCTGACCTGATCGTGCAGGAGTTGGTGCGGATGGGGAAATCGGTTGTGGATGCACGCTGCGGCGGTTCCTCCGGATGTGTGGAGGTGGGCGCTTTCGGAAAGGAAGCCTACATCCTGACGGGTTACTTCAATATCCCCAAGATCCTGGAGTTGACCCTGAACAACGGCGTGGATCCGCGCACTGGGCGTCAACTGGGAATGGCAACTGGCGACCCGCGTTCGTTCGTCTCATTCGATGAACTGTTCAGTGCTTTTGAAAAGCAGATGGTCCATTTCCTGGATATCAAAGTACGTGGCAACAATACCATCGAACGGTTATATGCCAAATACATGCCTGCTCCGTTCCTTTCGCTTTTGACCGATGACTGCATTGCGCGTGGCAAAGATTATCACGCCGGCGGTGCGCGCTACAACACCACCTACATCCAGGGTGTGGGTATGGGAACGATCACTGATGAGCTTTCTGCCATCAAGAAGCATGTGTTCGAAGACAAAACGCTAAGCATGGCAAAGCTGCTGGATATCTTAGCTGTTGACTTTGCTGGGTCTGAACGCGAGCGGCAATTGTTGTTGAATTGCACTCCCCGCTTCGGCAATGATGATGAATACGCCGACAACCTAATGGTGCGTGTGTTCGAAGCCTATTTCAATGCCGTTGACGGACGCAAAAATCTGCGCGGCGGTGAATATCACATCAACCTGCTGCCGACAACCTGCCACGTCTACTTTGGATCTGTGACCGGAGCGACTCCCGACGGACGCCGTGCCTGGACTCCGTTATCGGAGGGCGTTTCCCCCGTCCAGGGCGCGGACCGGAATGGACCGACAGCCGTTGTACGTTCGGTTGCCAAGATGGATCACGCTCGCACCGGAGGAACTTTGCTCAACCAGAAATTTACTCCGCAGGTGCTCGCCAACGAAGAAGGACTTGATAACCTTGTCCACCTGGTGCGATCCTATTTCAAACTGGATGGTCATCACATTCAATTCAATGTGGTAGATGCCGCTACGCTGCGCGCCGCCCAGCAAAACCCCGAGCAATATCGCAGCTTGATCGTCCGCGTAGCTGGCTATAGCGATTATTTTTGTGACCTGAGCAAGACACTGCAAGAAGAGATCATCGCTCGAACGGAGCATGAGGGGTTTTAGTTGCAGCTTTTAATGACAAACAAAAGTATTAGTTAGATCAAAATTAAGGAGTTAAAGTAGCAAAGATAGAGATAGACCTCCGGAGTAAGCCAGGTTTTGCAAACACCAGCTGAAACCGGAGGTCTCGCATATTAAACAAGCAGAGCACTTAATGAAATGCTGTGAAAGAGCACCACCTAAGCACTTAGTTTTTCAAAACTCCCCTTCAAAGCAGGATATAAATCCTGATAGATGGCATAGGTACCTTGATACGTCTCGACCTGGAATGGGTCAGGCTGTGTACTTCCAGTAATCTTAATGCAAGCCCTACAAGCAGAGACAACATCTTTCCATGCGCCTGCTCCCACTCCGGCAAGCAACGCTGCGCCATAGGCGCCGCCTTCCGTGGTGTTAACGGTGACCAGTTCCGCATTCAAGACGGATGCCATGATCTGACGCCACAGAGCGCCTTTTGTCCCACCGCCAGAACCACGCACCTGCGTAATCTGTCCCAGCCCTGCATTCTGGATCAGCGTGAACGAATTCTTCAACCCAAACGCCACGCCTTCCAATACGGCACGCGTCATGTGCGCGTGGCTGTGGCGTAGAGTCAAGCCGATGAACGCGCCACGCGCCAACGGATCGGGATGAGGCGTCCGTTCGCCGGAGAGATAGGGCAGGAATTGCAGTCCTTCACTTCCCGCAGGGATTACTTCCGCTTCTTTCAACAGATCATCAAAGCTCACGTTCGGTGCAAGCGTATCGCGATACCACTGCAAACTTCCTGCCGCCGAAAGCATCACGCCCATGAAGTGCCACATGCCCGGCACGGCGTGACAGAACGCATGCAAACGCCCTTCTGGTTCGATCAATGCTGAAGGAGTTGTTGCAAACACCACACCGCTGGTGCCCACGGTGAGTCCCACAATTCCCGGCTCCACAGCGCCCACTCCAACCGCACCCGCCGCTTGATCGCCGCCGCCCGCCACAACTGGTATACCAGCTTTCAGTCCAGTGAGATGCGCCGCCTCTTCGGTGACATAGCCAGTCGTCTCGGTTCCTTCGAACGTACGCGGCATCCACGCCCGCGGAATATTCAACGCTGCCAGCACTTCCTCTGACCAATCCCGAGCCTTCAGATCAAACAGCACCGTGCCCGCGCCATCGGCTTTGTCCATCGCATATTCGCCGGTCAGTTTCAGGCGGATGTAATCCTTGGGCAGAAGCACATGCTTCGCCTTTGCAAAGACTTCCGGCTCGTTCTCTTTGACCCACAAGATTTTCGGCGCAGTAAAACCGGTCAGCGCCACATTGCCGGTGATCTGGATGAACTTCTCTTTGCCGACAATCTGATGAATCTCATCACATTGGCTCTGCGTACGCTGGTCATTCCACAGGATGGCAGGTCGAAGGACACTTCCATCTTCGTTGAGCAGGACTAAACCATGCATCTGCCCCGTCAAACCGACTGCCGCGACTCCTTCCCCGCTGATGCCTGCTTGTTCCAACACAGACCTGATACTCGCTGCCACCGCATCCCACCACTCGAGCGGACTCTGCTCCGACCAAAGTGGTTTTGGCGTCTGCAGCGTATGCGGATTCGAAGCAACCGCGACCACCTCTCCGTTCTCATTGATCAACAGCGCCTTGCTGGAAGTGGTGGATGTATCAATGCCAAGAAAATATGCCATGCCGTGTCACTCCAAATCGTTTTTACTTGCTTTTCTTGAAATACACATCTGCCAACACAGCCAGCACCAACACGATCGCCTTGACCACATACTGCCACGCCGGAGCTACGTTCATCATTTGCAAACCAGTGGAAAGACTAGCAATGATCAATGCGCCGATCAACGCGCCGGGAACTGTCCCTATACCACCCAACGTGGAGGTACCACCCAGAATACAACTGGCGATGGCATCGAGTTCATATCCGCCGCCAGCCGCGATCGTTCCATACCCAACATAGGAAGCCAGCACAATTCCTGCTATGCCGCACAGGAAACCCATCAGCACGAAGATCCTGAAGGTCATGGACCGAATGTTGATGCCAGAAAGACGCGCAGCATCCCGGTTCCCACCAATGGCATAGGAGTAGCGACCAAAGCGCGTGTTGTTAGAAACGTACATCATGATCATCGAAGTGATCGCCAGCAACAAGACCGGGTTCTGAATACCCTTATAGTTGTTGACGTTATATACATAGATCAGGATAACTAAAGCCATAAAACCAGTGATCAACAAATCGATATAAAGATTGCGCAACTCAAAACCGTACTTCTGTTTGTTCTGCCGGCTGCGGAACATGTTCCAAAATAGAAATACGATTGCAGCGGCGGCGAAGATCCACCCCCAGAGGATCGGCACATAGCCCTGTGCAATATCAGAGAACCAGGGTTGGTTGGCAGGGATGGTCTTTCCTTCCGTAACCAACAGGATCAATCCATTGAACAAGAATTGACCGGCAAGGGTCACAATGAAGGAAGGAACATTTAGATAGGCAATGATATAGCCTTGAATGGCGCCGAACAATGCGCCAACCGCCAACCCTGTGATCACGGAAAGGGTAGCCGCCAACAAAGGTTGGTCAGGTAAGTAGTTGTACCAGGTCCGCGCCTGCAAATACGCTACCACCACCGAAACAAACCCCGCCATCTTTCCGACAGAAAGGTCGATATTGCCGGTGACGATCACCAACACCATACCTACTGCCAAAAACGCCGTAACAGACATCTGCCGGAACAAGTTAGAAACATTCTGCGGTGCAAGGTATGTACCGCCCGTTGTAAAGAAGAAGATAAGCCAGATACCGATCAATGCCACCAGGATGGTATAGGTCTGAACATTCGACCGCATGATCTGGAAAAATTCCGAAGTAAAGCTCAGTTTAGGTTTGCTTGTCTGTGTAGATTCCATAGTATGCCTCTTTCAAATCGCTCGATCTTTTTCAGGATGCCACGCCAGTTGCCAGCGACATGATCCGCTCCACATTTGCTTCCTGCATGGACAGGGTCCCGGCAGAATGCCCACGAGACATGACCATGACCCGATCGCTCATGCCCAATACTTCTTCCAATTCACTGGAGATCATGATGATAGCAACGCCTTTTTCTGTAAGGTCATTCATCAATTTGTAGATCTCATATTTTGCGCCCACATCGATGCCGCGTGTTGGATCATCCATGATCAACACGATGGGATTCGACAACAACCATTTGGAAATGACCACCTTCTGCTGGTTACCACCAGATAACGTTTCCACCAGCGCTTCCAAACTGGGAGTCTTAATGGTCAGAACTCTTGGCTTGCTGCATGCTGGCTCTCAATTCCTCATCGGCATTGATGCGGAAGAATCCAGAGAATTGATCGAGATTCGGAAGGGATATATTCTTCAAGATCGATTGGATGAGTACCAGCCCCATGCCTTTGCGATCCTCCGGGACCAGGCTCAAGCCTGCATCGATCGCTTCACGCGCACTCTGAGGCTTGATCTCTTTTCCCCCAAGCCGAATCGACCCGTTGACGACTTTCCCGTATTCACCAAAGAGCGTCATCACCAATTCAGTACGACCCGATCCCATCAACCCTGCGATCCCCAAAATTTCACCGCGCCGCACGTTGAAATTCACGCCATTTAAAACCTTACGGCTGGGGTTATTCGGATCCATCGCTTGCAGGTCCTGCACTTCAAGCACCACCTCACCAGGGTTGCGTTTCCCTTTGGGGAAACGTTCCTTCATTTCCCGCCCGACCATATGCCTTACTAATTTTTCAACCGATAAATCCTTTGTTGCTTCTGTTACAACCGTTCTACCGTCGCGCATCACTGTGACACGATCGGTAATACGGAAAAATTCTTCAAGTTTGTGGGTAATATAAATACAGGTGATACCATGTGCTTTGAGCGTCTTGAGGATCTCCATCAACTTTTCTACTTCTGACTCGCTCAATGCGCTGGTAGGCTCATCCAGGATCAAGACTTTCGCGTTCTCTGATAATGCCTTGGCAATCTCAACCATCTGCATCTTGCCCACACCAAGATTCTTGACGATCTCTTGAGGGGCAACATCCAGTTGGTAATTTGTCAGGATACTCTTTGTGTCTGAATACAACTTATTCCAGTTGATCACCTGCCCATCCAACGGTTCGCGTCCCAAATAGACATTTTCGCCGACCGACATGGTTGGCACAAGCGTCAATTCCTGATACACGATCGCAATACCCTTTTCCCCTGCTTCACGAATCGAACTATCGCCCAACTTCAATTCTTCGCCGTTAAAAACTACCGTGCCTTCATAAGTCCCGTATGGGTATACACCCGAAAGAATTTTCATCAAGGTAGATTTCCCCGCTCCGTTCTCTCCACAAATACCATGAATTTCGCCACGGCGAATGTCGAAGGAAACATCATTCAACGCCACCACACCCGGGAACCGTTTGGTCACATTTTTGAATTCGAGAATAAGATCATTATCCACTTTGAACTCCTGCGTTCCAAAGAATTTTCTCGACGTATTTGCCGACCCTCTGTACAGAGGGTCGGCAAATAATAAGTCATTTTATCCTATGGCTTCGGTGGGCGTTGGGCATCAGGGATATCACGATATACATCATCATACGCCTGGAAGCCACTCTTCACAACCAAGTCATACACATTATCTTTATTGACCTGCTGGACTTCAAGGAACACGCATGGTACTTCGCCGGTCTTGCTTGGGTCAACGGTCAATTCCGCTAGAGTGAAATTCTTCATACCAGTGACAAATTCACCCTTGATCAACTTATCCATAACATCGATAGCCAGCGGGGAGAGATTGCGGATGTCCTTGAGAATGGACACGGTCAATTCGCCCTTGACGATGCTGTTGGAACCATCAGCGGTTGCATCCTGACCAGATATGGGTACCTTGCCAGCCAATCCCTGAGCTTTCATCGCCTGGAGAGCACCGAGAGCGGTACCGTCGTTCGAAGCGACCACAGCATCGACCGCGTTGTTCTGGGCAGCGAGGATGTTTTCCATCACCTTGAGGGCGTTGGCAGCATCCCAGTTGTCAATGCCCTGCTGGGCTACGATCTTGATCACGCCGCTATCAACATACGGCTGCAAGACTTCGGTCTGACCCTTGGTGAACAGGGTAGCGTTGTTATCGGTCGGTGAACCAGCCAGTTGCACTACCTTGGCAGGATTATCCTTTGTCCAGGTTGTGCTTCCGGGGAGACCGAGAGCCGTCATAACGCCCATTGCCTGCTGGCGTCCAACTTCGACATTGTCGAAGGACAGGTAGGCAGCGATCTTGGAGGTCTTGATCAGGCGGTCATAGGCGATCACTTTCACGCCCGCATCGGCTGCCTTGTCAACAGAGGTCACGACAGCATCACCGTCTTCTGCGATCACGATCAAACCCTTCACACCCTGTGTGACCATATTGTCGATCTGGTCGTTCTGCAGTTTTACGTCATGATTGGCTTCTGCGGAAAGAACTTCATAGCCCTTTTCTTCCAGCAGTTTGCGCATCAATACTTCTTCGTTCTTCCAACGTTCTGTCGCAAAATCGGAAAACGATAACCCGATCTTAATTTTCTCAGTCGAAGCAGGCTGAGCAGCTTCACCGGGTTTCGGAGGTCGTTGACCATCGGGAATGTCACGGTAAACATCGTCATAGGATTGGAAGCCACTCTTCACAACCAAGTCATACACATTATCTTTATTGACCTGCTGGACTTCGAGGAACACGCACGGTACTTCACCGGTCTTGCTCGGGTCAACAGTCAGATCGGCAAGCTTGAAGTTCTTCATGCCATCTACGGGTTGTCCCTTGATCAACTTGTCCATAACATCGATAGCTAGCGGGGAGAGATTGCGGATGTCCTTGAGAATGGACACGGTCAATTCGCCCTTGACGATGCTGTTGGAACCATCAGCGGTTGCATCCTGACCAGATATGGGTACCTTGCCAGCCAATCCCTGAGCTTTCATCGCCTGGAGAGCGCCGAGCGCAGTACCGTCATTCGAGGCGACAACCGCGTCAATGTCATTGTTCTGGGCAGCGAGGATGTTTTCCATCACCTTGAGGGCGTTGGCAGCATCCCAGTTGTCGATGCCCTGCTGGGCTACGATCTCAATCTTGCCAGAGTCAACGTATGGCTGTAAGATTTCAGTCTGGCCCTTGGTGAACAGGGTAGCGTTGTTGTCTGTGGGTGAGCCGGCAAGCTGAACAACGCGAGCAGGACCGTTCGCGCTGACATCCCAATTATCAGCATCAATTGCTTTCATGACGCCGAGGGCCTGTTGTCTTCCAACCTCGACATTGTCGAAGGACAGGTAGGCAGCGATCTTGGAGGTCTTGATCAGGCGGTCATAGGCGATCACTTTCACGCCCGCATCGGCTGCCTTGTCAACAGAGGTCACGACAGCATCACCGTCTTCTGCGATCACGATCAAACCCTTCACACCCTGGCTGACCATGTTGTCGATCTGGTCGTTCTGCAGTTTTACATCATGATTGGCTTCTGCGGAAAGAACTTCATAACCCTTCTCTTCCAGCAGCTTGCGCATCAATACTTCTTCATTCTTCCAACGTTCCGTCGCAAAATCGGAAAACGATAACCCGATCTTGGTCTTTCCAGCAGCTGGTGCCGCATTACCACAGCCTGCCAGGACTATGGAGGCGATGACCATCAAAGAAAACACAGCCATCAAAACACGATTGGATTTCATCTTTTTTCTCCTACATGGATTGTTTTAGTGAATCGGACTGATGGACACAATAATTTATATATTTACAGAGGTACCTCCTTCTTATGCGATAAGCTTAGGTATTTTATTCTGAGCCAAGGCGGGGTCATGGACGTATCATCTTTTATCCAAAGTTTATAAGCACCGCACATAAAAACCGCTCAGTAATATGAAACCATCAAATCTAATTTTGATATTCAGATCAGGTTCACTTTGTGAAAGCCGATGATTTTCCGCAGTGAACTTGCTTTCTTTTCACAGACGTGCTCTGACAGATTGATTCACAAACCGCCAATCACAATTCGAATGTGATTGGCGGTTTGTTGAGAAATTAACGAACACCAAGCAAGACTTCGTTTGTCAACTGATCAAGCCGTTCATACTTTAGACCACGACCAGAAATGGCAGAGCGATCAAAAGCCTGGGCTTTGATGGCATCTGCTTTTTCGGCAGAATACTTGCCAAAGAATTGGTTCATCGAGCCATCATCACCGCTGATCTCTGACACAATGGACTGGATTTCCTGGTCGGCGTTCCATTGGGCAACCTTCTCTCTCAGAATCAGATAGGTATGCATGCAGCCGCGCGCAAAATCCTTCACGCCTTCATAGTCTTCTGTGCGGTACGCATGGGCATCAAAATGGCGGCTGGAATCGTATTTATTATCTTCAAGAAGTTTCACAAGGAAAAATGCGCTCTTGAGATTTACCGCTCCAAAGCGGAAATCCTGATCGAAGCGACCAAAAGCCTGATCGTTCAGATCGATATGGAAGAGTTTGCCTGATTCCAACGCCTGTGCGACTCCGTGGGTAAAGTTGAGTCCCGCCATATGTTCGTGCGCCACTTCAGGGTTGACTCCCACCATTTCGGGGTGATCCAACGTGGAGATAAATGCCAGCATATGACCAGTCGTGGAATTGTAGATATCACCACGCGGTTCATTGGGTTTGGCTTCGAGAGCGAACTTCAGATCGTATTTCTTGTCCTTCACATATTCGCACAGGAAGTTCATTGCTTCACGTGAGCGTTTGATGGACGAGATCGGGTCTTTGGTGGCATCGCTCTCTGTGCCTTCGCGTCCACCCCAGAATACGTAGATCTTTGCACCAAGTTCCGCGCCGAGATCAATGGCATTCATGGTCTTTTGCAAAGCATACGCGCGCACCTTGGGGTCATTCGATGTGAAAGCACCATCTTTGAAGATGGGCTCTTTGAACAGATCGGTCGTTGCCATCGGGACGCAAAGACCAGTATCTGCCAGCGCTTGTTTGAATTCTTTCAGGATCTGGTCACGTTCAGCAGCTGTTGCATCGATCGGGATCAAATCATTATCATGGAAGTTGACACCGTAAGCACCCACCTCGCCAAGCAAGTGGACCAACTCTGCGGGTGTTTTTCCGGGGCGAACAGCATAACCGAATGGATCTGCCCCACGATTGCCGACAGTCCAGAGACCGAAGGTGAATTTATCTTCAGGTTTGGGAATATAACTAGCCATTAGCATCTCCTTGGGAGTAAAAATTTGATATGATTAGAGAAAATTGCTTGACACAAAGGACAAATACTCTATAATTAGTTTGTTGTCCCAACAAACTAATTATCTCCTAAATCATTGGATATTGTCAAGGGTTATTGAATGAATACACAAAATACACGCCAAACTGGGGATCAGGCACTTGTACGACAGATCAATTTATCCCTGATCATGCACACATTATGGGCAGAATCGCCAATTTCACGCGCGCGTCTCTCTCAAAAGACCAATCTAAATAAGACGACCGTATCCGATTTAGTCAAAGAGCTAAGTGAAAATGGGTTTGTGCGTGAAATAGGGACACAGTCATCCGGCGCCGGACGTCCAGGTACACTACTCACCCTCAACCCATCGGCTGGATATATTGTGAGTTGCGAAATTGCCGTGGATTATTTAGAAGTATTGGTAACCGATTTCGCTCCAAATGTGATCTGGCAAATTAAAGAACCAACAGCAATAGGTGCAGGTCAATCGGAAGTTCTGAATCACATGATGGTGTTATTGCGGGAAGCTGTCGAAAAAGGGAATCCCGCTTCGAATAAACTTTTGGGTATCGCTGTTGGTGTTCCGGGTATGGTGGACCAGACAACTGGAACAATCCTTTTTGCCCCAAATCTACAATGGCGGAATATCCCGCTTCTGACTTTACTGGAACAGGAATCATTCGGCGCGCCTATCTTTGTCGACAACGAAGCCAACATGGCAGCCTTGGGTGAACACTTCTTCGGCGCTGGACAGGAATACAACGAAATCTTGTATCTGAGCGGCAATGTTGGTCTGGGTGGCGGATACTTGAGCGATGGACATTTGCGCCGCGGTGTCAACGGTGTAGCAGCAGAATATGGTCACATGACGATGGATCCGAACGGCGAGTTGTGCAATTGTGGAAATTATGGCTGTTGGGAAACAATGGTCAGTCAGGTCGGTCTCTTCAAAAAGATCAGAAATGCCATTCAAAATGGTGAAACGAGTGTGATCACGGAAAAAGTACAAGGACAGTGGGAACGTCTATCGGTGGAAATGGTCGTTGAAGCAGCAAAGGTTGGAGATCGAGTAGCGATCCGTTCGCTGGAAGAGATCGGTCATTCCCTGGGTATCGGAATCGCGTCACTACTCAACGCGCTAAATCCTGAGGTTGTGATACTAGGTGGTATTTTAAGTATCGCCTCTGATTTTCTTTTTCCTGTTGTCAATGATGAGATACAAAAACGTGCTTTGCCATGGAATCGAGAAACTGTTAAGATCATCCCTGCGGCACATGGATCGGATGCTGCCGTAAAAGGCGGGATCGCCACTGTGTATCAATCCGTTCTTTCGCAAGCTGCGCCAGAACGCTCAATAGAAAGATAGTTTTTATACCAATCCTTATCAATTAATTTTGTTTCGAATACGCAAAAATCCCGAAGAGAATTCACCTCTTCGGGATTTTTTTATTAACACTATTCGTATCTGTTACTTGACCTCAAATACTGCTGTGATGGGTTTCGGCGCACCCAAGGCTTGTCCGCGTTTGGAGGGAGAACAGCCGCCGATCTCCAGACGGAAGTCGCCGGGCTCCAAAGTCAACTTGCCATCTTCGTTGAAGAACGACATCATCTCGGGCGTGATGACGAATTCCATTTTTTTGCTTTCACCAGCTTGGAGGAAGACACGTTCAAAGCCGATCAAATGTTGAAGCGGGACAACGGTCGAGGCGTGGAGATCACTTAGGTAATACTGGGCAACTTCGGCTGAGTCGGATGCGCCGCAGTTGGTCAGGGTAAAGCTCACGCGGAGGGAATCGCCCAAGGCAAGAGGCTGCTTATCGAGTTGTAATTCCGAATAATCGAAACGGCCGTAGCTCAGACCAAAGCCAAAGGGATAGAGCGGCTCTTTGCTCATGTAGCGATAGGTGCGACCGTCCATGCTGTAATCATCGAAGGCCGGCAGTTGATCGAGCGACTTGGGGAACGTGATCGGAAGTTTGCCGGAAGGCGAGACATCGCCAAAGAGCACATCGGCAACGGCACGACCACCCTCCATGCCCGGATACCAGACGAAGAGGATCGCTTCCACCATGTCTTCGACTTCACCAAGCACGATGGGGCTTCCGCCTGTGAGCACAAGAACGATGCGCGCACCATGGATCGAAAGCTCGCGAATGTAATCGATCTGGCTTTGAGGCAGCGTGATGCTTTCGCGATCACCGTTCTGCGGAGAGAGAAGCAACTCGCCTCCTCCCCTTCCAGGAAGGAATTGAAGCCCGCACAAACGATCGTGATGTCGGCAGACTGCGCCATGCCGGGTGCCCACGTATTTTTGATCTCGCGTGCATGTTTCAACGGCGTGCCGGGATGATATTCCAAGCCCATGCCTTCAGGGACGCGACCGGTCATACCTTCGAGCAGCGTGATCATCTTATCGTTGAAGCCGTAGTAATTTCCGAGCAGCACTTCCAGACTGGTAGCGGTGGGACCTGTGACAAAGACCTTTTTGGTGGATGGAGCGATGGGCAAAATGTTATCTTTGTTTTTGAGCAGCACCACAAATTCGGTAGCAGTGCGATATGCCAGTTGACGATGTTCATCGCAAGCGACCACATCAGTGGAGATGGAGGCGTATGGCACATCTTCATCGGCATCGAACATACCTAATTTAAAACGCGTTCCAAGCGTGCGTTCAAGGGCGCGATCGACATCGGCTTCGGTGATGAGGCCGCGGTTGATCGCTTCGGGAATCTCATCGAAGACATGATCGCAGCCCAGGTCACATCCGTGCTTGAGAGAAAGAGCCGCGGACTCGGCTCCGTCTTTCGTGATCATATGATGGAGATGGATATCGGTCAACGCTCCGCAATCGGAAACGAAATGTCCACCAAAACCCCAATCGCCGCGCAGAATATCTTCGATAAGCAATCTGCTGGCGCAGCAGGCTTCGCCGAGCGTACGATTGTATGCACCCATCACCAACTCGACCTTTGCTTCGGTCACGAGTTTTTTGAAGGCAGGTAAGTAGGTATCATACAACTCGCGTTTGGTCACGACGGCATTGAAGAAGTGTCGATCCTGTTCTGGTCCCGAATGGACAGCGTAATGTTTTGCGCATGCCGCCGCCTTGAGATATTTTGGATCATCGCCTTGAAGCCCTTTGACGAACTCAGATGCCATCTCACCTGTTAAGAACGGGTCTTCGCCCCAGGTTTCCTGTCCACGTCCCCAGCGCGGATCGCGGAAGATGTTGACGTTCGGCGACCAGAAGGTCAGTCCCTGATATTGAGCAGTGTATCCATTACGTTTCAACGCCGCATGATATTTGGCGCGTCCTTCATCGCTGATGGCGGTTGCTACTGTATGGATCAATTCCTTGTCCCATGTGGCAGCCATGCCGATCGCCTGCGGGAAAACCGTGGCGCGTCCACTGCGGGCAACGCCATGCAAGGCTTCGCTCCAATAGTTGTAAGCAGGAATGTTCAGCCGCGGTACGCCAAATGCCGGGTGACTCATCAATCCCACTTTTTCTTCGAGCGTCAACCGCCCGACCAGATCCTTCACGCGTTCTTCAAACGATAATGAAGCATCGAGATACAAAATTTTTTCTGTTGTGCCAGTAGCACTCATGAAAGGCTCCTTTGAAATAAGTTCATTGTGCTTGCCCCAGCGTATCAAACAGAGATGGATTGGCGCGCAGCCAAAAACTCTGTTTGGTTTCATCTTTCCAATGTTTCAAAATATCGGCATCGAGTTTATCTTTGGCAACGTAGGTCATTGCCCGCACGACATCTTTGTTCTCATTCACGTATTTGAACAACGGTGCGAACCACATGTTCCAATCCGATTGCACAGCAGACGGAGCGGCAGTCAACATCACAGGCTTGAGATGTTCGCGCGCAAATTGGATCGTCGCTTTGACCGGCTTCCCATCGCAGTACGACATCCCCACCCAATCGACAACTTCATCGCCGGGATACCAGTCCGCGATATTTGACTCCTCGCACGAACCGGACTCCCACACGAGGACAACGTTCGGATACCCCTTTGCCTGCATCCGTTCATGGATCTTTTTCCATGCTGATACAAATACATCCGGCGCGTCATCGGGAGCAAATGCAAGGTGGAGAAATATCGGACGATCATAAGAATACAGTTTATCGAGAAGTACATCGATTTTCGCATCAGACTTTCCACTGGCAACAGAATCCAATGCCCCTGTCAAAGCAACGCCAACCGATAATACGCTCTTGGGATACTTCTCTGCCAGATAGTCCAAATCCTTGATGCCCTTCAACTGGAGATCTGTATTAATCGTAACTCCTCCCGGAGCTGCCACCGTTGCGTCAAAATACGCATCAATACTTTTCTTATCCTGTCCTACCAATAGTAAAGCTTTTCCAGTGGGTGGAAGGAATTTACCTGTTATCTCCGGTTTCGGTGTTGGAAAGACCTGCCCGGCGGGTGCAGTACCCGGTTCATAGATGCGGAAGTTACCGCTGACTTGCAGCAACGCCAGCATGGTCAACATGCCATCGTAATAGCGATAGGTTCCCGTTGGAACGTCCATATTCCATAAGGCTTCCACAAACGGCTCACCCACCGACCGATCCGCGGCGAGGGCGGCAACGGCGTTCGTGGCGATCAAACCTGAGGAACGATCGCTGGTAAGAGAGGTGCCGTCAATTTTGTATTGGTTGGGGTAGGAATCCATTCCCTGAGAAGCGAAGAACTTCAGCAAACGGTTGGATTGTTCTACGTGCCATTCATCGGGACGAAACCAGGCGTAATCTACGCCAACGTTGGCGCCTACTCGAAACGAATCATAACGGAATGCGCCGTTGTAGTCATCATCGACAGGCTTGCCATCAAATTCAGAATAGTTCGGGGCAAGCCCGGTTTGTTGGTTCACGGCGGTCTTCAAATAATCACGGCTGATCTTTGTGGCATCCGCCCAGAATTGATTATCCTTGTCCGCCCAGAGCGACCAGAGTTGATAAAAATGTGGCAGATGATAGGATGGGTCGGTAAATTGAGAATTTCGTCCCAACTGCGGGACGAAGACTACTTGTTTTGTTTCAGGGTCGAAAAGGTTCGTAGAAAGGTCACCAGCAAACTGATCCGCGTGGAGAGCAACATCCAAAATGGACTGTGCTTCGGCGCGGTAGTTATAAATTCCGTCACCGCTACCCCAGCGCCCATCCGCGAAGAGCAGCGCCATAATGAACCATTCTTCGCCATCGGAGGCGGGATTGGCGGCGAGCTGCGTACCATCCGTTTTGCAGTGCCAGGCGAAGTAGCCTTTATACCCACCATCCTTTTGGTACATGTAGGTTTTTGTCCACTTCCAAAGGCGGTCGAACTCTTCCTTCTTATTTAATTGCACGGCGATCATCATGCCGTAGGACATACCTTCTGTGCGTACATCGTTGTTGGCAATGTCAGAGATGTATGCCATGTCTGATCCAACAGGATAGTAAACGCGCTGAGATAAATCATCGCCGTAGAAGAGTTGATCGAAAGCGTCGTCGATCTTGGCTTGGATCTCTTCATCGCTTCTGCCGAGGTAATCTTTGAACAAATTCGGATACACCCCCGTCTCAAAAGCAGATTTCACCGGAACCGGCGTGGAAGTAGATACTGTCTGGGTTACGGGAGCAAGTGTCGGTGTGGACGGTGATCCGCAGGCAGAAAGAATAAAGGAGAGAAGCAGCAAAATAGCAAGAGAACGTCGAAGTGTGAACAATGCCTAAATCCAATCAGAAAATATAACGAACAAATTTCTAAGAGCTTGCTAGCTCTTGATAATCGAACCAATCAAAGTCAGCGTAATTTGTACTGAGCTCTCCGTTACTGCTGGCGTACAAGCCGATGAAAGCGCCGACGAATCCACCAGCGACCGGGGTGCTGAGAATACGTCCGTCTACATTTTCGGCGAGAGTATGCCAGCCGCCATTTATCGAGAAATAGAAGTTGTAACTCTGCTCATGAGCAATGACCTTGAGATTACAACACCCAGCCGTAATAGGCTGCGAGGCGAGCAGTTCTTCCCGTCTGTGTGAGCGTTGAATGAGTTCCACCGCAGGCGTGTTGTCTTTCAAGGTAACGACAAAGCGAAAGTGAAAGTTGTTGTTTTGAAGCAGAACCAACCCGGCGCATTCATGAGCCGCTCGTGGAGAGAACTCCATTTAAGTCTCTACCGTACAATGAATATGCTGTTGCCGCCGCCCCACAAAGCTGGGGTTACTCTGTTCAGCCAAATGCTGCGGGCGCACATACAAGCGCAAAAAGCCCGCACGCTCGGTCAGGCTATAAAAATCATCACGCGGGGTGCGCAAGAAATTCCATTGCATAGCGAGACTCGGATGATCGAAATCATCGCGTGGGGCGATCGCCTGCCAGGGATGTTCTGGTAGAACAGGAAGTGGATACTCAAACTCCACCCGCCCCGTGCCTGGACTCGCGATCAGCCAATCCTCCTCCCAGCGTGCAGGCACAAGGAAAGTTTCGCGCCCAAGGTTATAGTAGTAGCCGCCATAAGGGCGCATGCCAAGCAGGACAAGCCACCAGTCGCCATTTTGTGTTTCCACAAGATCAGCATGACCGGTGCCCACAATGGGATAATCCAGACCGAGGTGGCGGTGAGTCAGGATCGGGTTACTGCGGTTGCCCTCATAGGGTCCGATGATGTTTTTGCTGCGAGCAATGCTTACGGCATGATGGTGTGCGGTACCGCCCTCGGCAACGAGCAGATAATAATAGTCATTTACTTTGTAAATATGCGCTGCTTCTGCCCATACAGCGCCTTTGACTGCACCATCCCACAAGATGAATTCTTCACCGATCAGCTTCATGCTGCTGATATCGATCTCACGCAGATAAATTTCTGTGTGACCTGTATAATGCCCAGCCTCATGAAGACGATTCGCAGTGAACCAGGCACGTCCATCCTCATCGAAAAACAGGGATGGATCGAATCCATCCGCTTCTTCCAACCAATGCGGTTCGCTCCACGGACCTTGAGGCTGGTTCGCTGTTACGATAAAGTTTCCTGACCTTGTCTTTCCATCCACCAGCGTATTGATCACATAGAAGGTTCCGTTGTGGTATCGAATCGTCGGGGCGTATAAGCCGCCAGATGGACGGATATCATCCAGGTCCAGTTGGGAGGCTCGATCGAGAACGTGTCCAATTTGTTCCCAGTGGACCAGGTCACGGCTGTGGAAGATCGGTAATCCAGGAAAATATTCGAATGTAGATGTTACAAGATAATAGTCATCCCCCACCCGGCAAATGGAAGGGTCCGGATAGCAACCTGGCAGGATGGGGTTTCGAAACGTTTCAGACATTCAGGATCTATCCCTTTACAGCTCCAGCGGTGAGACCTGAAACGATCTGCCGTTCGGCAAAGAGGTAAAAGATGATGGTGGGGATCGCCGAGAGGGCAACGAACGCAGAGACCAACGAGAGATCCTGCCCGTATTGACCCTGGAACTGCATGGTACCTAAAGGCAGTGTCCAAAGTTTGTCACTGTTGATAATGACCAACGGGACGAGCAAGTCATTCCAACTGGCGATCATGGTCAACGCTGCAACGGAGGCAAGCGCCGGTTTTGCCAATGGCAACAGGATACGCCAGAAAAAATCAAAGGCAGTACAGCCATCGATGTAGGCAGCATCCTGTAACTCGGCAGGGATCGCCGTGAAAAAGCCGCGCAAGATCATGATGTTGCCCGATAGAGCGAAGGCGATCTGCACCAGTATGACCCCCAGGAGATTGTCAAGCACGGGCAAGCCGAGATTATCCAACAGGCGCAACGTCAGGTACACCGGCAGGATGGCAACAGGGATGGGAAGCATCAATCCCACAGTGCCCAACAAATTGAACAACAGAGACTTGCCTCTGAATTCCATCCGTGCAAACACAAAGGCTGCCAGGCTGCAAATGATAACCACGCCGGCAGTAACAAACAGCATGACGATCAAACTATTACGCAGCATCCCCCAGAAGACAGGTCCGCCTAAGATCAATCGAATGTTCTCCCAATGGATGGGAATGGGAGGCGTGTATGGATGGGACATGACTTCGCCGCGTGTCTTCAAGGCGGCAAATACCAGCATGACGACCGGGACAACAATGATCACGACGATCACGGAAAGGATCAGGTACTGAAAGAACCGTGAAGCAGCCTTTCGCAGCCAGCGAGGAAATAGGTAGGTGATGGGCATGCCTTGCATCCTTTCTAGAGACCGGTCAAATAATCAGGCTGGCGCGTCAGGCGCTGATAGACAAGTGAAAACGCCATGCAGAGCAGGAACATATAAATGGCAACAGCAGAGCCATAGCCCAGTTGGAAGCGTACGAACGAAAAACGATACATGTATGTTGCCAGCATCTCACTTGCATTGACAGGTCCGCCCTTGGTCATGATCCAGACAAGTGCAAAAACCTGCAGTGCGCCGATCACCGACAGATACACGGAAGTGCGGATCGTACTGCCAAGCAAAGGCAGGGTAATGTAGAAGAAACTTTGAACGGGATTGGCACCGTCGATGCGGGCGGCTTCTTCGATCTCCGTCGGTATGTTTTGCAAACCTGTTAGATACAACAGCATATGAAAACCAAAGTACTTCCAGGTTAGAACCACAAATACTGTGATTAAGACAATTTTGGTATTTCCCAGAAAAAGCACCGGCTCATTTCCCCCAAGCGTTACGATCGCGTTGAGAAAGCCGCGCTCCGGGTCGGGGTTGAAAAGGAACAGCCACATGTAGGCTGTGATCACTTCTGAAAGAACGTAGGGCATGAAAAAGACGGTACGAAAAAAAGCTCGCCCGGGAAGATCACGTGCGACCATGACTGCCAGGAACAAGGACAACGGCAATTGAAAGAGCAGCGAGAAAGTAACGATGAGCAGCCCATTACGGAGGGCGAGCAGAAAGACCCGATCTGTCAGAATTTTTTTGAAATTATCCAACCCAACGAAGTCAACGGCGGGACCGAACCCCTTCCAATTGAACATACTATAGTACATAGACTGAAGAATAGGATAAAGAACAAAAAAAGCAAAAAGGATAAGTGCAGGTAACAGGAAGAGAATAATAACCAACCTATCCTGGAGTCTCTGTGGAGCACCTGTCCCCCGTTTAAGTTTGAAAATATTTGGAATGGCAGGAAGGGATTGCATGCAAGTTCTCCTTCTTGGAGATATCTAAGGAAAGTGCGGAGGTCAGGTGGATGACCCAACCCCCGCACAGATCAATAACTATCCGTTACTTTAGTTCCTGGGCAGCTGAATCTTCAATTGCTTGTGCCGCTTGCTCAGGTGTCAACGTACCGGCAAAGATGCCCTGGGTGCTGTCGTTGATCACAGAACCCATCGCCGGAGGCAGAGCCTGGTCGTAGTACAACTGGAAGTACTGCGCCTTGGCTAAACTCTGCTGCAGCGTGATCATCAGCGGATCTGTCAAACCAGCTTCACCACCCTTGACAACCGGGATGGCAACGCCGATTTCAGCAAGCTGCTTTTGTGCTTCAGCAGTCGTCAGATACTTGACGAAGTCAATGGCTTCCGGGGATGCGTTCTTGCCGATAGCAAAACCATTACCGCCGCCGACCGCGTCATTCGGATCGCCCTTACCACCTTCGACCATCGGGAAGGGGAACCAACCAAGATCATCGCCAATGCCCTTCTTGTCTTCGCTGTTATCTTTCTCAACAGCCGGAGCCCACTGTCCCATCAGTTCCATGGCAGCCTTGCCATTGCCCATGGCAGTGGCTTCATCGCCATAGGTTGCGCCCAAGAAGCCGTCCTGGAAGGGTTCCAGAGCGATCAGTTCGTTGAGCTTGTTGCCGGCTTCAACGAATGGAGCATCCGTAAAGGAACCAGTGCGCAGCAGTGCACCCTGGAAGTTATCCTTACCGCCAAGGCGTGTGACAAGGTATGCCCACATGTGCATACCGGGCCATTTATCTCCCTCGCCGAGAGCCATCGGGGTAATTCCAGCAGCCTTGAGCTTCTTTACATCTTCAAGAAGTTCGGTCCAAGTGGTGGGAGGAGCATCGATACCAGCCTGGGCAAACAAAGCTTTGTTGTACCAGAAGCCAATCATGCCCATATCCCAAGGCACACCATAGTTCTTATCCTTGTAGGAATACACGCCCAAAGCGCCCGGTGCGAACGTATTGCGCCATGCGCCGCCATCAGCATCGAGGTCAGGAGTGATGTCCTTGAGAAGACCAGCATTGGCATATTCATTCATCACGCCGCCGCCCCAGCTCTGGAAAATATCAGGTGGTTCGCCGGATTGCATGACGGTAGTGAGCTTGGTTTTGAAGGCTTCATTTTCCAACACTGTGATTTCAATGTTGACATTCGGATGAGCAGCCATATACTCATCAGCAAGTTTCTGCCAGAGAGCTTTGTGTTCTTCTGCTGTCGAAATGTGCCACCAGGTAACGGTGACTTTTTCAGCAGCGGGTGCATCGGTTGCGGCAGGTTGAGTAGGCGCATCCGTGGCAGCCGGTTGAGCAGGAGCCTGGGTGGCTGCAGGGGCTTCGGTCGGGTTTGCACCACAAGCAGAGAGCGCAAATGCAGCGACCAACAAGAGAGACAAAATCATGTAGATCTTGCGAGACATTTTCTTCTCCTTTTAGTTTTAACAGGTTATACTTGAGACGTGTGGAGGTATCCTCCTCACGAATCTGCAGGTCTTCCTTCCACTTTCCAGGTTAAGAGAAGACCTGCTATTTTCTTAAGAGTACGTAACGCTCTCACCTCCTTTCAAAAGGTAGCCCAATGCAAGAATGATCTGCAAGGCTGATGTGGAGAATAAGACCTATTTCACATTTACAACCTCGCGACAGGAAGAACGAATGACCAGTTGGGTCTGCATTTTATAGGTCTGGTCATCGAGGGGTAAGCTATTAATCAGCTTGATCAACATTTGCGTGGCAACATAACCCATATCAGAAATGAACTGGTCCACGGTTGTCAGCCCCATATATTTTGACTCTGTAATATTGTCGAAGCCAACCACTGAAAGATCGTCGGGGATCTTCACCCCCATCTCCTGAGCCACTTGAAAAACGCCCATCGCCATCTGATCGTTGGATGCAAAAATGGCAGTCGGAGGGTTATCCATTGCCAGGAGTTCACGCGTACCGCTTATACCCGTTTCTGTCGTGTAATCTCCGGAGGCAATGAGCTTTTCATCGATAGGAATACCCGCTTTTTTCAATGCGGCACGATACCCCATCAAACGGCGGTTTGAACTTTCCAACTCGGCGCGGCCACTAATATAGCCAATCCGCTTGTGCCCCAGTCTGAGCAAATATTCCATGGCATCCATGGCACCCTGATAGTTGGTTGCATGGACCGCAGGGTAATTAGGGTTGCTAGCTACAGGGTCAATGGAAACAATGGGCGCGTCGATATTAAATTCACCAGCAACCGGCGCCACCAGGATCACACCATCTGAAATTGAATTTGTTAATAAGGAAACGTATTTTTGCTCATGATACGCCCGCCCACTCTTGCGAACATCACCAGTTGTATACACCAAAAGGTCGAATTCTGATTCCGCGATCGCCCGGTTTACCCCTTTCATCACTTCCACTGCGAATGGATATGCAATATCTGGCATGATCAGCCCCACCAAATTCTTCTTGCGGCTCCGCATGCTACGCGCAGCCAGGTTGGTGGTATAGCCCAGATCATCGATCACAGTGCGGATGCGGTCCTGCGTCTCGCTTGCCACATCCACTTTCCCATTGAGCACACGCGAAACAGTCGAAACAGACACCCTCGCTTTTTTCGCCACATCCTGAATTGTCACCGTACGTTTTTTCGTCCGCATACCATTTCCTTGGTGAAAAGTGTTAGAATAGCGGTATCGTTACCGGTAACGATACCGCTATTATTGCACAGCCTTTGAAAATTGTCAACTGTTTTTAAGATTTACCCATTTGGGTTATAGACAAGGAGCTTATGGAATCATCCACTTCCATTTTTGATGTGCAGACTCACGCCTCCGGACCTACGGGACGGCTGCCTCTACAACCCGACTTTTTAACCAACGCTCCCAGCGGACATGTCTTCGGTTGGACGCAAGATGCGGCGATGGGATGGAGTCCTTCGGATCTGGGTAAAGATGAATATCTCATCCTCAGCACGCAAGGTGGTATTCGTGCGGAAGATGGCTCACCCATCGCGCTTGGTTATCACACCGGACATTATGAGGTGGGTTTACTTGCTCAAGCCGCAGCACGTGAATTCAAAGAACATAATGCCATACCCTTTGCAGGTTTCGTCAGTGATCCCTGTGATGGGCGCACACAGGGCACATCTGGCATGATGGACAGTCTTGCCTACCGCAATGATGCAGCGATCGTGTTGCGCAGACTCATTCGTTCGCTCCCGACTCGCAAAGGTGTATTGGGCATTGCTACATGTGATAAAGGTCTTCCCGCAATGATGATCGCCCTTGCCGCGCAGAAATCCTTACCATGTGTGATCATTCCAGGTGGCGTAACACTGTTGCCTGAACAAGGTGAAGATGCTGGAAAAATCCAATCACTGGGAGCACGTTTTGCACACGGACTCATCACATTGGAAGAAGCCGCCGATTTAGGCTGCCGTGCCTGCGCATCACCTGGGGGTGGGTGTCAATTCTTGGGAACAGCAGCCACCAGTCAGGTGGTGGCAGAGGCGCTGGGGCTGGCGATCACACATTCAGCGCTCGCGCCATCCGGGCAACCGATCTGGCTCGATATGGCACGAAGATCCGCACGTGCGTTGATGAAGATGGTGTCGAACAACATCGCCACTCAAGATATTCTTACAGAAGACTTCAATCCATAACGCCATGGTCGTTCATGCCGCATTTGGTGGAAGCACAAATTTGTTGCTACACATTCCAGCCATCGCACATGCCGCGAAACTTCCTAGACCTACTGCGGAGGATTGGTCAAGAGTCAATCGTTCCACGCCACGGCTGGTGGATGTGATCCCCAATGGACCAACAGGGTACGGCACGGTACAAGTCTTCCTGGCAGGGGGCGTGCCAGAAGTTATGTTACATTTGCGTGATCTGGGGTTATTGAAATTAAAAGCCCGTACCGTAAATGGGAACATATTGGATGAAGCGCTTGAAGAATGGGAATATAGCGAACGCCGCCAACGGCTTCGTGAACGCTTATGGGAGATGGATGAAGTTGATTCTGATGATGTGATCATGAGTTCCAGCCAAAGCCCATGAACGCGGACTAACCAGTACGATCACGTTTCTCACAGGCAATCTTGCCCCACAAGGCGCGGTCATCAAAAGCACAGCCATTGACCCCAACGTTGTTGACTTGGATGGTGTCTATCGCAAGACAGGACCTGTTCGCGTGTTCACCAGTGAGCATGCCGCGATCAAAGCTGTCAAAGGGCTGAGCGAGAATCCTGTCAAAGCGGGGGATATCATCGCTCTTATCGGGTGCGGACCGATGGGCACAGGTATGGAGGAAACATATCAGCTCACATCAGCCTTGAAATATTTACCACATGGAAAGACCATTGCGCTCATCACCGATGCCCGGTTCAGTGGTGTGAGCACAGGCGCATGTATTGGTCACATTGGACCAGAAGCATTGGCAGGAGGTCCGCTGGGGAAATTGCGAGATGGGGATACAGTTCAGATCATTGTTGATCGCGTGAATCTTTCGGGACAAATTGACTGCATCGGAGATGATGAAAGACGCTTCGATACAAAAAGCGGAGAACTAATTCTTCGAACGCGTCCACCACATCCAGGCTTACAACCGAACCCAGAATTGCCTGACGATACCCGCCTATGGGCAGCGCTGCAAAATGTCAGCGGCGGCATTTGGGGTGGCTGTGTTTACGACGTTGACTCTATCATCCAACAACTTGGAGGCATGTAATGTTGCTTACAAAACATAAAACCGCACGTGGATCACGCTGGGCTGTGGATGGTCATTTTCTGCCAGCAAGCCTCACATTGACTACGCTGCTTGAAATGCCGCGCGAGAAAATGTCTCTGGTGTTGAAAGCGTTATCGAATGTTGATCCAGCTTCGGGTGAGGAGGAGGCGCCGATCGAATCCCAGCATGAAGTTTGGGCGGCAGGGGTCACCTACCTACGAAGCCGCGATGCGCGCAAAGCCGAATCCAGTGTGGCAGATATGTATCAGAAAGTTTATGAAGCCGAGCGTCCTGAGATCTTTTCCAAGTCGATCGGTTGGCGCGTCTCAGGAAATGGAGCCCCCATCCGCATCCGCACAGACAGTCAATGGAATGTACCGGAACCGGAATTGGTATTGGTGATCAATCGCTATAACGAGATCGTCGGTTATTGCGCAGGGAACGATGTCTCCTCGCGCGATATCGAAGGTGAAAATCCACTGTATCTGCCACAAGCAAAGATCTACAATGGCTCATGCGCGTTGGGGCACGGAATCTTTTTGTGCACCCCAGAGGATGTCAAAGATATTCCCATCCAATTGAGAATTCAACGAGCGAATGAAACGGTCTTCAACGGTGAGGCAAATACAGCGTCCATGAAACGAAATTTTCCTGAGCTGGTGGACTTTCTTACGCGCGAATTGGATTTTCCGCAGGGCGTCTTCTTGATGACAGGCACATGTCTCGTACCTGATAACTTCACATTACAGCCGAACGATCTGGTCACGGTCCAAGTTGGTGAGACAAAGATCGAGAATAAAGTTCAATAGGAGAACTCATCATGAATAACAAAACTTCACACAGCATCCAATCTCCAAACACATTTCTGCGAAGTCTTCTCATGCTCACACTGATAACAACAATTATTTCCGCCTGTGCTTCAGCAAACGCCAAAGCACCGTTGGCAACCCCAGCAAATACTCCCCCTACAGAGGCGCTCATGGATATCTTCAAGAAACCACTGATCACAACTATGTATACCGCCGATCCATCGGCACATATGTTTGAAGGCAAGATCTATATCTACCCATCTCACGATCTTGACCACAACAATCCGCTCATCGATAACGAGGGCAGCCAGTTCGATATGGAAGACTATCATGTCTTTTCGATGGATAACATGCACACTCTCCCTACGGACCTTGGAGAAGTTTTGAATGTAAAGAATGTACCGTGGGCGACCAAACAGATGTGGGCGCCGGATGCTGCCTTCAAAAACGGAACGTACTATCTTTACTTCCCTGCTAGAGATAAGGAAAATAATTTCCGTATCGGTGTAGCGACCAGCAAATCACCAGCCGGTCCGTTCACAGCAGAGGCAAATTACATCCAAGGAAGTTTCAGCATCGACCCATGTGTCTTTGTTGATGATGACGGGCAAGCTTATATGATTTTCGGCGGATTATGGGGCGGTCAACTCGAAAAATGGAAAACAGGAGAATTCGACCCGGACGGCAAAGAGCCTAGAAGCAGCGAACCCGCTGTAGGTCCGCGCATCGCCAGGTTTTCGGCAGACATGTTGAGCTTTGAAGCGCCCGCCCAGGAAATTTCCATTCTCGATGAATATAAAGCTCCCATTCTCGCTGGCGAAAATGAAAAGCGTTTCTTTGAAGCAAGCTGGATGCACAAATACAACGGTGTGTACTATCTCTCGTATTCCACCGGTGATACGCATCATCTTGCCTACGCCACCAGCGACAAACCAACGGGTCCTTTCGTTTTCAGAGGCTATATTCTCAAACCTGTGCTCGGCTGGACCACCCACCACTCCATCGTCGAATTCCAGGGCAAATGGTATCTCTTCTATCACGATGCCGAGCTTTCAGGCGGAATTGATTACAAGCGCAATATCAAAGTTGCTGAGTTAACGTACAACGCCGATGGCACCATCCAAACTATTGAGCCATAGCTATTGGATGAAGTTCCGCTTCATTCCAAGCCGATAATTGATCTCGTTTAATATGTTTGCGTAACCCGAACAGGAATCTATCTATGAACGACAACATCAAAAAGAACCGCACGACCGCTGCTACGATCACCATCCTAAAGGAAGATGGCACTCCATTGGCGGATCAACAAGTGACCATCGAACAAACTCGACACCAATTTCTCTTCGGCACCCATGGCTTTGACCTGGTTCCCCTTACCAGCGGGGATTATTCCGGTGCTGAAAAGGAAAATGCAGAACGAAGAGCCGAAAAGCTCAAAACGCTCTTCAATGCCGCTACGCTTCCGTTTTACTGGGGACGTTTTGAACCGGAACGTGGAAAGCCCATCACTGAAAAGGTAAAAAACGCAGCCCGCTGGTGTCAGGAGAACAACATCACCACCAAGGGACATCCGCTTTGTTGGCATACTCTCACCGCAGAATGGCTTCTGGAAATGAGCAACGCTGAGATCCTTCAGGCGCAGATCGACCGAATCCACCGTGATGTAGCAGACTTCCGCGGCTTGATCGATATGTGGGATGTAATCAATGAAGCGGTCATCATGCCTGTCTTCGATAAGTATGATAACGGCATCACACGCATCTGCAAGGAAATGGGACGCATCAAAACCATCAAGACCATGTTCGAAGCCACGCGCGAGACCAATCCCAATGCCGTACTGCTCATCAATGACTTCGACGTTTCATCCGCCTATGACATTTTTGTCGAAGGTTGTCTTGAAGCCGGGATTAAATTTGACGTGATCGGTATCCAATCACACATGCATCAGGGCTGGTGGGGTGTGGAAAAAACGATGAAGGTGCTGGAAAACTTCGAGCGTTTCAACCTGCCGATCCACTTTACTGAAACCACCCTGGTATCTGGTCATTTCATGCCGCCCGAGATCGTGGATTTAAATGATTATCAAGTGACGGACTGGCCCTCGACGCCTGAAGGCGAGGAGAGACAGGCGCAAGAGACCATTCAACACTACGAAACGCTCTTTGCACATCCACTGGTAGAAGGCATTACCTGGTGGGATATAGCCGACGGTGGCTGGCTCAATGCTCCTGCCGGTCTGAATTCGCAAAGATGGTACAGCCAAACCCGCCTATGACGAGCTCCTAAAACGGATCAAAGGAGAGTGGTGGATAAAACCAACAACTCTCGTATCTGATCAGGATGGGAAGATCAGGTTCAACGGCTTTTTGGGCGATTATGAACTGACATACCAGGATCACAAAAAACCATTCCAACTCGCGCGAGAATCTACATCCGGAATTGAAATCCAGATATAACGAAGCCGAGACCACCATCGTCAGTTATATTTTGAACGCCGAAATAAAAATCTGCGCAGAGAATTCTCTGCGCAGATTTTTATTTTTTATCAGCAAGGGTTAAGGAGTAGCCGTAGCGGTGGCGTTACCACCTGAGCCATTCCCCGAACCTGTTCCGGTACCACCATTATTCCAGTAGGTGGAGAATTGCGAATCCCAACCAGTGGTATCCGTGCTTGGGAACTGGTCTTCCGTAAAGAACGGAGCGTTCGTCAGCATATTACCATTGGTATTGAGACTGAACTCTTGATTCGTCGCATCCCATTGCAGCAAACCTAACGGGACAGGGATCCAGTGTTCGCCATCACCAAAGGTGGAACTCACAACAATATACTGAATATCGCCAGTTTGAACATTGACGATCATATCACTGATCGTAAGCGCCATATTATCATTGCCAAGAGCATTACCATTATTGCTGTTACTCTGACCCGTGCTCAGCGTGGCTGTAGCTTCGGTCGAAGTAGTTCCACCAGGAGTGGCAGTGCTTTCAGTCGTTGTAGAACTGCTCGAAGTTGCCGTGGATTCTGGCACCGTTGTACCAGTACCCGTGCCAGGTTGACCTGTATCTGGGAGACCCGGCAACTTTACGGTCGAGCCTAGTACATCCGTTGCTAACAGCACACCCTGCAGCTTTGTACCAAGTCCTAATCCTTGACCATTATTTTGACCTTGATTGGTCGTGGCAGTGGAGGTGGCTAAACCTGTGCCACCCGTTCCGCCCGTACCAGTAGAGGGAGTCTCTGTCCCGTTCGGAACAGTTGTCCCGGTCGTATCAGGCGCGGAGGTGGAGGTACCTTCCGGAGATTGGGTACCCGTTCCAGTCCCGCCCGGAACCGTTCCAGTTTCCCAATAGGCACGAATATCGGCATCCCAATCACCAGCGGGTTCGCCGAGTTTCGGGAAAGTCGATTTCCAATCCATATCGGGGAAGTCGTTGAATGTATTGGCGTCGCCCTGAAGGATAAAGGCGTTCTGCTGTCCACCAGTCATGCTGCCGTCTCCTGTTTGGAGGGTCAACATATTCCACGGAACAATAACATCTTTATCGCCAACGCCCAGGAATCCACCGGTTCCTACGACTACGTAGGTGATCATAGCGTTATCTACATCGATGACCATATCTTTCACTTCACCGATCTCTTCACCATTTTGATTCCAGACATGGAAATCAAGTTCGTTGGATAAACGCGCCGGATTCTCACCGCCCGTCACGGGGATACCCGGTGTGCCGGTGAGATCGCTTGTCAAAGTCTCGGTTCCAGAGGGCGTCTCCGCTGTGGAAGTCGTTGCCTCTGTTGCTTGCATGGTGGGAAAATCAGTCGCAGGCACAGAAGTCCTGGTCTCTTCTCCACCTCCACAAGCTGTAAGAACTATTGCCGTCACCATGATAAGTGAAAGCAATAACGTTTTATTCTTCATACTCTTACTCCTTTCAATAGACAATAATTAACGGAGCTATACAGTCGTAAAGCTAGTCCCAGCATACACATTGGTTTTTGGTTTATCAATGGGTGATGTCCAGACATTGAACTTGGGAAGTTCCCTAAAATCGCAATAATTTTCAGCAACCATTAATTCGGATGAAAGACAGATGAGCACACCATTACGTCAGGATAAATAGAACTTTTCATAGCGTATAATTTCCCACGATCCAAGTCTACTTTAAGAAGGTTTTATCAATAGAAAGGAAGCATTTGATGAAAGACATTTTTCTGATCAAGTTCTTTGAGCACAACAACTGGGCAAATCAAAAGATCTTCGAAGCCTGTGCAACTCTTACTGATGAACAATTGGATGCTGAACCAAACTCTGCCACGCGCGGAACGATCCGCCGCACACTGGAACACATGGGAAACTCACAACGTGGATACCTGGCATTGCTCACTACGCCTGTCGAAATAAGACGTCAGCCTACACAGGCGATCACAGATATTGCCGAATTGCAGGAGTCTGTGCGTGTGAGTGGCGAAGGGTTGTTGGCACTGGCAAAAGGAGAACAAAATCCTTTTGCTAGCCGTTTAGAAACAACAGATGGTTTCTATACAGAACCATGGGTCGTCATGCTCCAATCTATCAACCACGCTACCGAACATCGTGAACAAATTAAAAGCATGCTCAGCGCGCTCCACGTAGAACCACCCAGCATAGATGGCTGGGATTATGCAGAAGTGAACGATGCGTTAATCCCCATCTCAAAGTGAGCAAACAGATCGGAGATAGAGCTTTTCTCAGCAACTCTAAAAATCCTGCAGCCGGAGAGAAACGAATTCAGAATATAATCCGCTCCGCCATGCAATCCTTACTCCCATCCATCTTCAAACCTTCCCAAGTTCCAAAAGAATATCAGGCGAACTTTCTTCACCTCTACCTGGATATTGGCTGGTTTGGGTTACTTAGCGGCTCCGCCGTCAATTTCATCAATGTTTATGCTACGCGCCTGGGCGCCACCGGTTTTCAGATCGGGTTGATTGGCGCGGTCTCCGCTGTCGTAAGTCTGTTCGTCGCCATCCCCGCGGGGCGTTGGATTGAACGGCGCAACACCGGTCGAGCGGTTTTCTGGGCAGCCTTGGTTTATCGCATCGGCTTTTTCCTTTGGATTCTGCTGCCGTGGCTATTTAATCCTACAGGACAGATCTGGGCGCTCATCGTTCTCACCTTCCTTATGGCGATCCCACTGCACTCCGCTGGCAGTCGGCTTCAGCGCCCTCTTCGCCGAATCCGTGACACCCGAATGGCGCGCGCATGTCGCCGCCGTTCGCAACATCGTGCTCTCCATCGCCTACATGGCATCCTCGCTCGTGAGCGGCTACATTCTCAAAAATGTCATCTTCCCCACCGGTTATCAGATCGTTTTTGGGATCGGAGCCTTGGGTGCCGCGATGAGCACGCTCCACCTCTTTTTCATTCGCCCCCTGCAAACGGAATCGCCTGCGCTTCCAACCAAGCCGGAGCCTGATCCCGGTAAACAAAGTGTTTCTCCCCTTCAACACCTGCGCCTCGATATCTGGAAGACGCCTTTCCGCAATGTTCTACTAGCGCTCTTTGCCTTTCACTTCACACAATATCTGGCAATTCCTATTTTCCCGATCTTCAATGTGCGAGTGCTAGAACTCAACGATAGTCACATCGGTATAGGTACCGCTCTCTTCTATCTAACTGTGTTGCTCGGCTCCACTCAACTCGGAAAGCTTGTCCACAAATTCGGGCACAAGAACATCACCGGCTGGAGCGTTGCCAGCATGGCGGCTTATCCGCTGATCCTTGCCGCATCAACTCATGTTTGGCAGTTTTACTTTGTCTCCCTTATCGGTGGGTTGAGCTTCTCCTTCGTCTCCGGAGCTTACGCTAATTACATGCTGGAGAATATCCCAGCCAATGATCGACCTCCCCATCTGGCGTGGTACAACATTATCTTGAACGCGGCGATCCTCATCGGTTCCCTCGCTGGTCCCGCCGTGGCAGATTGGATCGGCTTATCGCAAGCCCTGGTCATCTTCGGTGCTTTGCGCTTCTTGGCAGGCTGGGCGATCCTAAAATGGGGCTAAATGCGCCCTGAGCGGAGTGACGAGCGAATGCGAGGGACGAAGTCGAAGGGTTGTGGTAATATAAAATTATGTCTGAAGATGTCAAAGTAGTCGCCACCAACCGTAAAGCAAGTTTTGAATATTTCCTACTTGAAAAATTCGAAGCCGGTCTCGCCTTGCAAGGGAGCGAGATCAAATCGATTCGCGCCGGGCAGGTCAGTATTCAGGAAATCCTTCATCGATATCGAAGATGGGAAACAAGCCTGGCTGGTCGAAGCACATATTGCCCCGTACGAGCAAGCCAATCGTTTCAATCATGAACCCAAACGCAAGCGCCGCCTGTTGCTCCACAAAAAGCAGATCCGCGAGCTATGGAACAATGTCCGCATCAAAGGCATGACGATTGTGCCAACGCGTATTTATCTCAAAGAAGGGCGCGCCAAGATCGAGATCGCTCTGGCAAAAGGTAAGAAAGCCTACGACAAACGCGCCACCATCGCCAAACGTGATGAAGCCAGAGACGCTGAACGCGAACAGAGAGTTAGGTAGTCAGGCAGTTTAGTAGTTGATTAGTCTGATCGTCGAATAATCATGTGGTCAGATCCATTTTCAACCACCAGACTTATTTGATCAAGCGGCTACGTGGCTACACGACAAAGGGACACTAGATATGGCACCATCAACGATCGGCGGAATCAATAACCTCTCAGAAAATGAAAAACGGGCGATCTATGCCCGTTATATTCCCAAATCGCTACTGAATAAATTCAATCTACCAGACGTTGATACACAGCGCATCCAATCCTTGCTCAAATTCCGTTTTGCTCCAGGCTCCAGCGATGTAGAAATGAGTTTGTTTCATGAGCAACACTTCCCCGACCCAATTCTCTACGCCCATCTCACCGACACATTAAATGGACAAATCCACGTTCTCCTATATATCCTGAATGACCCAGATGCACCACGTTTCAATGTGGACATTATGCCAGACGGCACGCGGACTCGTTTCGGTACGCTCAAGCGTAACCTGGAAGCGGAGCGAGCTGCTATGGATGCAGGTCTCGCACCGGGTCAGGTACGGCGTGGACTGCGGCTCCTGCACGATGCCATGGATGCCTTTGAGGGCTTTGTCACCAGCCTTGGACACGATATGTATTTTGTCGAGCCGTTGTACTACCATAATGCGGTCATCTTCGAGCGCTATGGATTTGCCTACCAGATGGGCAAACGTTTGATGGATAGTATCCAGGCTGGGTTCCAGGCAGGAGGCGATCTTTATCCTCTGCTTAATGATTCGAATCCGTTCCGTTCCTCCCAAGCTGTGAATAGCATCCGTTTACGATCATGGGCGATCCATGACGGAATTCTTGGAGAGCCGTTCACCAATGTGACGATGTATAAACGTGTGGGAAAAACAGCAGGCATCAGTACAACGCCAGGTTGCAAGTGGTAGTTATGATTCAGATTTGCGCTCAAAATACTTGACCATCAAATTCAGTCCCCAATTAACGAACAGATTCCACAAGGTGACGCCTGCTGCGAGAAAATAGGCGTCAAATCCCACAGCGATCCCAACCGCGGCAACCGATAATATAGACGCACTCGTTGTAAGCCCTTCGACAGTTTCTTCTCCTCTGCGCATATTTTTCAAGATTGTTCCAGCCCCCAGAAAACTGACTCCTAAAACGATCGCTTCAAATATACGGCTTGGATCAAAGCGCAAGGATGGGTGATCCTTGAATAAGGAAATAGCGCGAAGCGCCAGCGTTACTAGAAATGTCGCTGTTGCACCTACCAACATATGAGTACGCAAACCGGCAGGTTTATCCGCTACTTCGCGCTCGTAACCAACTACTCCTGCCAGAATGCTGGAAAAGATCACCTTTCCCAGCATCAGCAGTTGCGGATAAAGAGTATCCATGACCTATAACTGACCCACTAAAGTAGTTATTTTCATTTATCTTTATAGGATGGAAGAGTTTCCAGGACATCAGCAGATACAGCGAGATTCACTTTATCCTCTTCCAACGATCTCACCCAATGCGCCGGGACAAGTTTTCGGTCCTTGAAGAGCATTCCCTGCGAGATCAGAAAAATGCGTTGCCCGCTTCGATTCTCGGTCCAATAACAAACGTTCCACATTGCCAACATGCCGCCCATCGGAACTGACTACCTTGGACCCTTCCTTTAATGCCACGGTTTCCTCAGGGATATTCTGTTTGGTCTCCATCTGGGGCCAGTTTTCATAGCCGATGCCAGAGCCTGGCACTTCCATATAGCCAGCGGGCGGATACCAGTAGTATGCCGGAACAACACGCAGGTGTGGAGGATCATCTGGTGTGGGATCGATCACATCCTGACCTGCAGCTTGGACAAAATGAGTCTCTTCAAAAGGAGGAAAGTCATTGAAATCATTGATGCCAGCTTTCAAGACAATGTCATGCTCATCTGCCAGGTTCACTTTATCCAGCGGTACAACTTTGTCCTCCGCAAACAAACCACCTTTTTGAACTACGATGTGGGTAACTTTATCGGTTAGCGGATCGATCACAAAACGATTGACCTTCCCCACTTCCTTACCATCGGATGTGACCACGCGGGTTCCTTCTTTGAGTTGCATTTTTAGCATGGTATATCTCCTTCTCTTCTGTCTACATAAATTATAGACATTCACACTTTTCCCTCTATCAGGAATTTACCCACCCGCCATAGGGAAATCCCTAGAACAAATTGTTCAACGCCGAGAAACTTTCAGAGGCTCTTGCCTTCTTCCCTCGTCATGGCCAGAACCTGTACACCTGCCACTCAGACAAGTGGCAGGTGTATCTCCTTCAATATTAAATTTGTATCACCTGTTGAGGAGAAGTACAGATTTACATCTGAAGGGCTCTTAATCATGCACCAGGTAAGGCACGTCAATGATGACAATCCCTGGTTGACGCTTAAGCTGACTGCGCAGTAGCTCTGCTGTATTCATGTGCAACGTCGCAGTAAAGCGGTTGTTAGGAACAAACTCAGGGACAACAATCGTCAATATTTCACCTGGCTGCCTCTGGTATGAAATCTCACGGATATATTCCAGCAATGGTTCCAATAATAGACGATAGGGGGAATTCAGCACAACCATACGGACGCCTTGTCCCCAGGTCTCCCACTTTTGCTGGACCTTTTCAGACTCACCAGGTTCGATCATGACATGTACTGCTGTAATATCATCGGACAATTTACGAGCATAACGAAGCGCGACCAACGTTCCCTGGTGCACACCGCTGACCGGCATAATGACACGATGCCGGGTAGAAAAGGGTGGAACATCGGCGAAATTAGCCAGGGATAGTTTTTTTGCAACACGACTGTAGTGGTAGTGGATGCCCCAGAAGATTCCCACCAAAACAGGGATCAGGATCAATACAACATACGCACCGTCATGGAACTTGGTCACTGCAAAGACCATCATTACCACAGCCGTACAAACCGCACCAAAACCATTGACGATCATTTTGAAGCGCCAATCCTTCACATAGTGCAATTTCGAACCCTGCTCTCGCTTCTCTTCGTCTTGTTTCAACTTTCCGATCTTCCGCCAACGAAGCGCCATGCCGCTCTGAGAAAGAGTAAAGGAAAGAAACACACCAATGGCATACAATGGGATCAGACGTGTTACGCTTGCCTTGAAAATAATCAGAATGATAGAAGCAATGGCAGCAAGTGTCACGATACCGCTAGAATAGACTAGGCGACTGCCACGAAACGCCAACTGACGGGGTAGAAACCCATCTTTCGCAACAAGCGCGCCCAAGCGCGGGAAGTCTGCAAAAGCTGTATTGGCTGCCATGATCAGAATAACAGTCGTCGCTCCGATCAGCATCAGGTAGAGAGTTCCGCGTCCGGCAAAAACGGTCCGCGCCAACTGTGAAATCACTGTTTCACTTTCTGCAGGAATGACCGAGATTTCTTTTGCCAGATAGGAAATACCAAGGAATAAAGAGCCCAGAATAATAGACATCCAAACCAAGGTGATGCCCGCATTCTTACTGCGTGGTTCTTTGAAGGCAGTAATCCCATTAGAGATCGCTTCCACACCAGTGAGTGCGGTAGTTCCGCTGGCAAAGGCATGCAGGATCAGGAATGGTGTGATAGCTGCAATCCCCTGCGCCATCTCCAATTCCGGTGGATTAACAACAGATCCAAGGGTGCCCGTCACAAATTGGCGAAAAAAGCCAATTCCAACAGTAATGAACATCATGACGACAAAGAAATAAGTGGGGATGGCAAATGCAATTCCCGATTCTTAACCCCTCGCAGATTCATCATCATTACGAACACAATAAACCCAACAGAAAGCAAGACCCGATATTCATACAAAAAAGGAAAAGCGGATGTGATCTGAGCGACACCAGATGCGATCGATACGGACACCGTAAGCACATAGTCTGTGAGAAGCGCCGCCCCAGCAATCAAAGCCGGAAACTCACCCAAGTTGTCCCGCGCAACGATATAGGCACCGCCACCATCCGGGTAAGCATGAATGGTCTGCTCATAGGAAATAGTAACAATACCAAGCAGGATCACGATCGCAACCGCAATTGGAAATACAATACCAAATGCCATCGTTCCAGCAGCTGCCAGAATGGTCAGAATTTCCTGTGTAGCATAAGCAGTAGAAGAAAGGGCATCAGACGCGAAAACAGCAAGTCCAATGGCTTTCCCAATTGTTTGATGTGGTGCAGAGGCTGTGGATAACGGATGACCGATGAGCCACGAACTCAGCGTTCTAGAAGGTGTGAAATCCGATTCCCGTGCGATGATCGAAGTTGGCGTTACATTGTCGCTTTTAATCATGATATCTATTCCGGTTGATTATTTGAACCAGTCATGCCATACCCAGATCAACCACAATTCCGCTGCCGTCGAAAATAACGCCAAAGGCATGGTCCAGTTGTTCGCAGGTCGGTAAATTCTCACCTGGAGAAAAAAGAAACCAATCACGATAGCGAGGAATCCGATCCATGCCATAACTTGTCTCCCCAAAACTGCACGCGTTACCTGAGGCTTGGCGCTGCCTGGGACAATGTACAATGGCACATTTAAATTCTCACGTAAGAGTCGGTGCAATGAATTACGCTTTGAGGATACGGTCGGTGCATCCCAGTAAACAACCATATCTCCTTCATGAACTCGTGACTTCAAGCTGTCCGCCCAATCGTTCGTGGAGATAACTTTCACCTCTGAAGTCATGCTTCCATAGTTCATCATCGAAGACATGCTCACCAAGACACGACGCATTGCCGGTTCATCAACAGAATCACTACAAAGACCAAGGAACTGGATTCGAAAGGCGCCGGCATTTGCCATTTCCCATACTTTACGAGTAAGCACTGTCATATCTACTTCGGTGGAAGGAACTAAAACGAACAAGTAATGGATCAACTCAGCGCCCGGGTGCGGCAAATAAGGAACATTCTTCGCCTGCGGCTTTTCTTCAATTTTGAACATGTCACCTCACATTCAACTAGATGCTAACAAATGGGCATAAAATAGTGACAAAGGAAAGCGGAGAAAAAATAAAGAACAAATAAAAATGCCTCACACGGAGGCAAGTTAAGAACAAAGTCATGTTCACATTCATGACAAAATTTATGACAATTGATAAGATGATGAACGTACAACTGGTCAAATACGGAATTAAGAACTCACCCGGCACCCCACCTAAAGTGAATGTTTGGCTGATCAGAACGTGCTAAGGCAAGAGATGAGCAGAAGAATTAAACCCTGATTATTTCAATCATCAGCAATAAATCGATACCCGATGCCTGCTTCTGTAAGGATATATTGAGGGCGTTCAGGGTCAACTTCCAGCTTCTTACGGAGCTGGCGCATGTAGACCCTCAAGTATTCTGTGTGATCCGCATCTTCCGGCCCCCATACATTCGACAGGATACTTTGATGAGTGAGCACACGCCCATGATTCGATGCGAGATAAGAAAGCAGCTTGTATTCAATACCTGTCAGCTTGATTTCCTCCTCACCGCGTTTTACCAAATGCCACGCCAGATCGATCGTCAGCGAACCAGCCCGTACAACTTTGCTCTGCTGGCTCTTTCGGCTTGTAGAATGACGAAGTCCCACACGAACACGAGCCAGCAGTTCTTCAATACCAAAGGGCTTTGTTAGGTAATCATCTGCGCCCATATCTAGCGCAGCAACCTTATCGCGTTCACTATCACGAACAGAGAGAATAATGATCGGAATTCGAGTCCACTCGCGTAAGTGGGAACAAACTTCCACACCGTCCATGTCAGGAAGACCCAGGTCCAAAATGATCAAATCAGGTTCATTCGCCGCGGCAAGAGCCAGTCCTTCCTCGCCACGTCCGGCTGTCGACACGCGAAATTGTTTCTCAGTAAGGATCGTTCGGATCGCGCGAAGGATTTGCGGCTCATCATCGATAACTAGAATATGGGGTGCATTGCTCATTCCATCTCCGGTTCTACGGGGAGCTTTGGCGGCCTTGCACCATCCCAAGTCAAAGGTAGGGTGAAGTTGAACGCCAGACCATCCGCAAGATTTTCAGCCCATATACGACCGCCATGTGCTTCAATAATCCCCCGACAAATCGAAAGACCTAACCCGGTGCCGGTTACCCGGTCGGCTGCCGTGATACGATAAAACTTATCAAAGATACGTTCCAGATCCTCAGGCGGGATCTGTGGTCCCTGATTACTGACTTGAACGTGAATGTTTTCTTCCTGCTCATATGCATGGATCTTAACCACCGTATCTGGGGGAGCATATTTCAAACTATTACTGATGAGGTTTGTAAAGACCTGTTCGATCTGCACGTAATCCACAGGAATGAGGGCAGAGTTTCGGGCACACTGATTTCCAGCTTATGCTCCATCATCAGACGTTTCATGCGAGCAAGTACACCGCCCAGGATTTCCGACAAAATATTCCATTCCCGTTTTGGTTTAAGTGCTCCCGATTCAATGCGTGACATATCCAGTAAATTGCCTACCAACAAATTCAGATGATCCGCTTCATCATCAATTGCCGCGATCAGCTCCGCACTCGCTGGAGAATCCCAGCCTACTTCACCACCTCGCAAACTGGAGGCAGCAGCTTTGATCGTGGACAATGGCGTACGCAATTCATGCGAAACGGACGACAGAATTGCAGACTTCAATTGATCACTTTCCTCAAGGACTTGAGCCCGGGACTCTGCCTGCGCCAGCCAGGCACGTTCCAAAGCAAGTGCACCCTGACTTGCGAGCGTCTGGATCAATCGCTTCTCACGTGGCGCGAAGGCTGGTTCAGATCTCCAGAGCTGAATCTCACCCAAGAGCCCGCGCGCCGAATTGATCGGAACAATGAGTTCAGGTGGACGCAATGGCATCTCCCCGTCAGGGATGCGGACAATGGACGGGCTCATGCCAGTAACATTAAGCTCTACATATTCCCCATCTGTCACTGTGTGAATCTGGTCAGCAAGAATTTGGGTAATGGCATGATCATTGTGTAAACCGGCAAGTGCGGTACTGAGCTCATAAAGTTGTGTCGCTTCGCGTTCACGAGCCGTAGCAGCGGCAAGCCCTGCCTGAGCGCGTCCAACCAACTGGCTGATGACAACGGCAGCAACCAGAAAGATGATTAATATCATCACATCGGTAGGTCGGTGAACCGCCAGTGTATAGTATGGTCGAATAAAAAAGTAATTGAATGCAAAGAAAGTTGCAACAGCACTTGCAATCCCTGGGGCTAATCCCCATCGAGCCGTGATCGTACCCAACGGGATCAGATAGATCAAGGCGATGAGCGTAGTATCCAGCAAATCACGCAGGATGAACAGAATTGCCGTAACTGTAGCGATCAAACCCAGCGCAACTATATATTTCCAGGATTGTGAAAGGAAAGCGGAGATACGCATAGGAATGCGACTTATTATACCTTTCTGAGCCCTGAAGATACATCTTGATCGTTCGCTCTACATCTGCGGCAGCTACCTCCTTTACATCCCTAAAGGACATCGGCAGTTTTCGGTCTCAACCAAGCGCCTCTATTTTTCTACATGATACGGGACATTCGTGACAATAATACCCTGATGACGTTTTAAGCGCTTACGCAATAGTTCTGCCGTGTTGGTATGCAATACAGAGGCAAACCAGTTATCGGAGATAAATTCTGGCACGATGATAGTTAGAGTCTCACCCGGCTGCCGCTGTTTCAATATCTCTGCAATGTAATCCAACAATGGTTCCAGAAAGAGGCGGTATGGGGAATTCACAACTACCAGACGTACCCCCTCGCCCCAAGTTTCCCATTTCCTGCGAACCTTTTCAGATTCCGCCGGCTCCACAGCCACATGGACAGCCGTAATATCGTACGACAATCGGCGTGCATAATGCAGTGCTGCCAGAGATCCCTGATGAACGCCGCTAATGGGGACAATAACACGATGGCGCAAGTTCTGCTGAGGAACAGCACTAAAATTGCTCAGAGATAAGCCCCTGGCAAGATGCTTGTAGTGACGATGGATCGAGAAAAAGATCGCGACCAAGACAGGGGTAAGAATAAGTACAACCCATGCACCCTCTTTAAATTTCGTAACGGCAAAGACCACCATAACGACTGCCGTGCAGAGCGATCCAAATCCATTAACGATCATTCGGTATTTCCAACCCTTTTCATACCGCAGCGTGGAACCTGGCTCTACGATCTCTTCGCCAGCTTTCAAATGACCGATCTTCCACCAACGTCGTGCCATGCCTGCCTGAGACAGCGTGAAAGATAGAAAAACACCAATAGCATACAGAGGGATAAGGCGTGTCACGCTTGCCTGGAATATGATGATCAGGACAGACGCAATCACCGCCAAAGTCATAATGCCGCGTGAATATACGAGCCTGCTCCCTCGATATGTAAGCTGGCGTGGAAGAAATCCATCACCGGCGTGTAATGCACCCAGGCGCGGAAAGTCTGCGAACGCTGTGTTGGCAGCCATGATCAGAATGACGGTGGTGCCTGTGATCAGCATCAAATAAGGGAGTCCTCTACCGTTGAAGACGGTTCGGGCAAGTTGCGAAATGACCGTTTCCTGTTCGGAGAAAACAGCATGGACCTGGCCCGTCAGGAAGGAAAGTCCCAGGAACAATGACCCCAAGATCAAAGACATCCAGATCAGGGTAACACCTGCATTTTTACTGCGGGGTTCTTTGAACGCCGTGATCCCATTCGAGATCGCCTCAACTCCGGTCAGCGCTGTTGTACCGTTGGCAAATGCATGTAGCAGAATAAAAGGAGTGATGGCTGTGACCAGGTTACGCACTTCCAGTTCCGGTGGGTTCACCACTGTGCCCAGCCCGCCCGTGAGATACCGGATGAAACCAAAAGCAACTGTGATCACCATGGCTATGATAAAAAAGTAGGTTGGGATGGCAAATGCAGTTCCTGACTCTTTTACGCCTCTCAGGTTGATCAGCATGATCAGGAATACGGCAAATACAGCGATCCATACGCGATATGGAAAGAGAACAGGATAAGCAGATATGATCTGGGCGACACCCGAAGAAATTGAAACGGCTACTGTTAAGATGTAGTCGGTCAGAAGCGCGGCACCCGCGGTTTGCGCCGGAAGTTCGCCAAGATTGTCACGCGCAACGATATAGGCACCACCACCACCGGGATAGGCATGGATGGTTTGCTCATAGGAAATGGTGACGATGATCAATAAGGTGACGATCGCAAGTGAGATCGGGAACAGGTATCCATAAGCAATCGCACCTGCGCCCGCAACCACTCCCAGGATCTCTTGTGTAGCGTACGCAGTGGAGGAAAGCGCGTCGGAGGCGAAGACCGCTAATCCCACCACCTTTCCAATAGTCTGATGAGGCGCATCTTCTGTTGATAAAGGACGCCCAATAACCCAGGAACGCAACGTGCGCGGCGGCATATTGCTTGCGCTTCGTTCAATAATTGATGTTGGTAAGGCATTGTTATTGTCAATCATAATTTTCCAATCTGAGGCATTTCTTCTGGCGACCAGACACGTTGGTGCTGATAGGTGCGATGAAGAAATCAATAAATGGTTCTCCCTCCTCCTGGGACAAGCCAAAATAACCTGGAGAAGATGTTCTCCAAGTGCGAAAGTGTATTCAGTTGTTGGTCAAATTGGGGTCAAAAGAACGAGGGAAGGCATCAAGAAAAGGTCAAGACGGGAATCAGGCTTTTAAACGGTATCCAACTCCCGGCTCCGTGTGAACGTAGGTCGGGCGTGATGGATCCGGTTCCAATTTTCCGCGCAGGTTGCTGATGTTGACGCGCAGAATGTGCATATCGTCATAACCATCTCCCCATACCTGGCGCAGCAACTGGTGGTGTGTAATCACTTTACCCGCGTGGGTGACGAGAACTTTCAAAAGGTCATATTCCGTAGGAGTAAGTTGGACTTCCTTTTCGTTGACCTTGACTACACGACGAGAAAAATCCACAGACAACCCATTGGACTGAAATACCGGTTCGTTCTGGAGAGTTGGCTGCTTCCGTAGTGCAACGCGCATGCGCGCCAGCAATTCCCCCGTGCCAAAGGGCTTTGTCAGATAATCATCGGCTCCCGCATCGAGAGCTGCGATCTTATCCTGCTCTGCTTCGCGTACCGAGAGGACAATAATGGGCGTCTGAGACCACTCTCGTAAACGGCGTGTGACTTCGATGCCATCAATATCCGGCAGACCCAGATCGAGAATGATGATATCGGGTCGGTGAGCGAGCACAGCGTTGATCGCTTCGAGACCTGTTGCAGTTTCAAAAACCGTCAATCCCTGCGCCCCCAGAGTAGCACGAAGATAGCGCCGAATGGGCGCTTCGTCATCCACCACCAGAACGCGTTGATTGAGAGAAGTCATTTGTATAAAGGTAATTCCACTTCCAGAATTGTACCGCCTCCCTGGCGTTCAAGGGCACGGATCTGTCCATTGTGCGCTTCGACGATTCCCTTGCTGATGGAAAGCCCAAGCCCAGTGCCGCTGACGCTCTCAGGGCGTTGGACGCGGTAGAACTTGTCGAACACTCGTAAAAGATCCTCGGCAGGGATGCCCACCCCACGGTCCAGGATTTGGAGCCGGGCTTTTGAATCATCACGCAAGGCGCATACTTCGATCATGGATGTCTCAGGGGAATATTTGACAGCATTCTCCAGAAGATTGACAAAGACCTGAACCATTAATGTGAAGTCCATAGGGATCAATGGAAACCCCGCAGGCACATCCACCTTGATCGAGTTTTGCTCGATGCGTTTGCCAAGCTGTTCGATGGCAGTGCCAATCAAGTCCTGCACATCCCCCGGTTCAAGATGAAGTTTGATCGTTCCGCTCTCGATGCGCGTCATGTTAAGCAGATTCCCCACCAGTCGATTGAGCCTGTCCGCTTCGCCACGCGCATTTTCGATCAGAGCATTTCGTGCAGGGTCATCCAACTCTACATACTCTTCATCCAACGCAGAGAGCGCACCGGTGATGGCAACCAACGGCGTGCGAAGATCGTGCGAAATCGAATTAAGCAATGCGTTTTGTAGTTTCTCCGCAGATTGCAGCAAGGCGATCTGTCGATTTTGTCTTTCCAATTGAGCGCGCTCGATGGCTTGCGCGCCTTGATTTGCGAACGCATCCATTAAACGACGCCGGGCAGGCGTGAGATCGGAATCAGCAGTGTTTGGTTTACCAACACCCAAGACACCGACAACACCCTGCGATGTCTTCAAAGGCAGATATCGTAGCTGCGCAGCGGGTAGAGTTTTGGTATGTCGCCCGGCAGGTTCCGCATGACGATAGACCCAATCAGCAACAGCCAGTTCATCTTTGTTCAACGTCAGGTTTTCACTTTCAACAAAAACCTTAACCACATCTTCGTCAGGCAGTAACACAGCGACCGTACGCTCAAAAGTTTGTTCAAGATGTCTCTTGAAAACGTTCAGGATGGAATCAAGATCCGTGGCGGAAGCAAAATCCCTGCTGAGGTCATACAGTTCCGCGGTCTCTGCTTCCCGTTCGCGTGCCGCATCTGCCTGCTCGTTCGCCCGCGCCGCCAGTTGGCTGATCACCAGTCCTACAAGGAATAAACCTACAAAGGTAAGGATATATTGCGTGTCTGCCACGGCAAACGTAAAGTGTGGCTGGATAAATAGGAAGTCAAATGCGAGCACCCCCAACAACGACACCAAAATGGCAGGGCCTCGTCCCAGGGTAGTGGCAGCCACCACTACCGCCAGCAAATAGACCATCACAAGATTGGTGGGTTCGATATTTGTTCTGATCAACAAGCCAATGATCGTTGCCACGCCCACAAGTAAAATGCTCCACAGATATCGAGAAAGTGAACTGTGCAGCTTCAAGGGATGTTCATCAGCAGGAAAAGACGGAGCATCACTGCTGGTCACAATGTATACGTCAATATCCCCACTCTTATGAATTAATTTATCCACTAGAGAGCCGCGCAGGTATTCCTGCCAGCGTGGTCGCAATGGTTTCCCAGCAACGATCTTGGTGATGTTGTTCTTATGAGCAAAATCAATGATCGTTTGCGATACCGTCTCTACTGAGTTGCCCGATGAGGTGTTGTACGATCGCGCCCCAAGTTCCTCCGCCAACTGCAAGATGCCAGCAACCCGGTCGCGCGTCTCCTGAGACATGGAGGCAAACTGCGTTGTTTCCACATATAAGGCGATCCACTCGGCGTTAAGTTCATCTGCCAGGCGGCGGGTGGTGCGAACCAGTCGCTCGCTGACCGGGCTTGGGCTGATACAAACTAATAACCGCTCCCCCGCTGCCCAAATGCGTTGTATGGCACGGGTCTGCATATACGCCCGCATCTGACCATCCACACGATCTGCTGCGCGCCGCAAAGACATTTCGCGCAGAGCCGTCAGATTGCCTTTGCGAAAGAATTTCTGGATCGCCCGCGTCGCCTGGTCGGGAACATACACCTTACCTTCCTGCAACCGCACAAGCAGTTCATCCGGCGGCAGGTCGATCACTTCGATCTCGGAGGCTTCGTCGATCACCGGGTCAGGAATCGTTTCTCGAACCAGCACTCCGGTCACCTGCGCCACGATGTCATTCAGGCTTTCGAGATGCTGGATATTGAGCGTGGTGTACACATCGATACCGGCAGCAAGGATCTCCTGTACATCCTGATAACGTTTTGCATGGCGTGATCCCGGCGCGTTCGTGTGTGCGAACTCATCCACCAGAACAAGCTGTGGCTGGCGTTGAATGACCGCATCCACATCCATTTCAGGCAGGGTGATGTTGTGGTATCCCACTTCCTTGCGCTGCAGGATTTCCAATTCACGCACCAGACCTTCCGTCTCCGCGCGTTCATGAGTTTCGATATATCCCACCACCACATCCACGCCCTGTTCCTTGCGTTGATGCGCTGCTTCGAGCATGGCATAGGTCTTGCCTACACCTGCCACATAACCAAGGAAGATCTTAAGACTTCCCCGGCGTTTTTCTTCCGATTGAATATTCTTCAATAATTCATCAGGGTCGGGACGATTATCCATCAGGCTCATTGTATCGCTTTTGCAGGCTCGATTCCATCCAGCGCCATGTTCAGAAGCAGGACATTGACCCGAGGCTCGCCAAGAATCCCGAACTGGCGCCTTACTATATATTTCTCCATCATTGCACACGATCGGGTGCAAATCGATTTGAATTAAATCAACACAGTCTTTCAAGGATACTGAAAGTTCGAATCAGGGACTGGTGGAAAAGGATACGATGCCCGGTCTTTCCACAGGTACAGCAAGTGCATCATTAGAGGAACTGACCGCCAGCGGGCGATATGTTATATGCAACGATTCGTAATCCAATTTGGCATCTCTGGTCCCAACGTTTGAAGACAAACGGATTTGTATTTCACCACCTGGTGAGATGTAGCGTGCAGGTCTCCTGATCGAGAACGTTAACTCATTCCATCGATTAACCTCTAACCCTATCGTGTCGCCGACAGGGATCCACATCTTTGAATTCCAATCATAGACAGAGAAGGTCCAGATCTGTGAAGTAGAACCTGATCCCTTGAAGTTTACCTGCAAGAGCATGGTGGAAATTCGCGAAGGGGACGCGTCACGTGGCAGATGGAAGGTTTGGTAGCCCAGATATACCGAATCTGGAGTCTGGAAGGTTACATACGCATCAGGGTTGTCATCAGAGCCGGTTTGCTCGAGCAGGCTCAAGCGTGAGAGCGAGCCGGAAGTCGATCCGATTTGGGTGACCAGCAAGTCAGGCATAAGTGCCTTCGACTGCAAAGAGGAGGATCGAGTCGAAGTCGCCGTAGGAATGTTTCCTTGTACGGGAGTGGCAGTTTTCGTTGCACTTGGCAAAGGCGTGGATGTAGCTGTAATCGTCGGCGGGAGCGGTGTGTTAGAGGGAGTCCGCGTAAAGGTCGCTGTAGCTGGAACGCTTGTCGGTGTAAAAGTATTTGTTGGCGTGACTGTCTTGGTGAAGGTACTTGTCGGCGGAACGGGCGTACTTGTAAATGTATTAGTCGCCGTGGCTGTTTTCGTTGGAGTGAATGTGAATGTGTTCGTTGGTGTGGCTGTCTTGGTAAAGGTACTTGTCGGCGGGATTGGTGTATTCGTAAACGTATTGGTCGCTGTGGCAGTGTTGGTTGGTGTGAAAGTAAATGTATTAGTAGGTGTAGCCGTTTTTGTAAATGTACTGGTCGGTGGAACAGGCGTGTTTGTAAAAGTTGGTGATGGTTGCACAGGCGTCGCGGTGAAGGTGTTGGTTGGATTCGGTGTATATGTGAGAGTGTTGGTCGCTGTTGCTGCCACCGTCGTTGGTGTGGCAGTTGCCGAGCTAGAGAGAAGATTGAATGCCGCTTGCAGATCAATACGGCCGTATCCATAGGTATTATCCGAACCGACGGTGCCAAGATCAACCGTGGAATTGATCAAAGCATTCTCTTGTTCAGCAGCCGTGAGATTCGGAAAAGCCGAAAGCAAGAGCGCCAATCCGCCCGCTACATGCGGTGCCGCCAAAGATGTGCCTGTCGGGCTGTAATAATTGCCGAATAGGTCTGTAGTGCGGATCGTCACACCCGGCGCAACCACTTTGGGGTATGGACCGCTATACCCCGCACAGGAGGATGGTCCGCGGCTGCTGGCGCTGTAGATCACATTGGTATCGTTGAGGTTGCCCACTGGGAATGCAGAAGGGTTATTTGCAGGACTGCGGCTGGTGCTGCTGGCAGAGCCATAATTACCCGCTGCGAAAACAGGCAAAATACCAGCAGCACGCAATGCCTGGAGATCAGGTTCGTAATCCAGCGTGCAGCCAGTCGTGGAGGATGTCCACGAGTTGTTGACCACTTGCGGCGCATCATCAGTGTTGGGATTGCCATCAGGGTCGAGCAGCCATTGGAATCCTTGGTGAACGGCAGTGGCAGTGGATGTTCCGGCATCGTTGAATATCTTGACCGAAATCCACTGTGCACCGGGAGCCACTCCGATGCTGGTTCCACCCGCATCACCACCGACCATGGCACCCATCGTCCAAGTGCCATGTCCGTTTGGGTCGTAGGGAGTGGAATGCTGTCCGTAGGGATCAAACCAACTATTGGCGCCACCCCGCCATCGGGTGGAAAGATCCGGGTGACTCGAGTCCACACCGGTATCCATGCTGGCAATGACGATCCCCTGTCCGGTATATCCCAGATCCCATAGCGCTGGGACTTTGATGTTCGTGAGATTGATCTCTGGTGTCGCATATGCCGGAACGATATCGGTTTCATCCGGAGTGATCTCCAGCACATTGGGGTCTTGAGCCAGCTCATTGATTACATCCGCTGTGCCAGTGACCGAAAAAGCATTGTTGATCCAAAGCGCTTCGAAGTGCTGCACTCTGCCTTCACTGAGGCGTGCCTGCAATAAGGATCGGATATTTCCCTGTGTACCATTGGCGGTGAGCCGCAGAGCGCGTAGTAGAGCGATACGCCGATCCAAACGCGTTCTGCCTGTGAGGCGTGAAAGGTCCGCACGTTGACGAAGAGTCACGATCACAGTGATCTGGTCAGCAGCCTGGAGATTGTTCAACGATCTCTGCACTTCCGGGGCGATCTTCTCGGAATGTGCAGGCAGCATATACCAAACCGCCGTACTGGCTTGCACAGGCTGCCACTCCCCCCACAACGAAGCCAGTAGGCAAACTATGGTTCCGAAAAATAAATACGCTCGAATGCGATTGCTCATGATCTCACTGTACGGTTTTCGGCTCTACACGCACACCGCCGAAGACCAAACTCACTTCGGCTCCGCTCTGGATCAATTCATTTTGAGTTGAGAAAAAGATGACCTGGATCTTGTTCTTGTGCAACATGCCGTGCCTGTGCATGTGAGGCGCCAGCACCAGGAATTGTTGATTGACCAGAAGTGCCGCTTGATTTTTCAAGAGGAGTTGTGCTTTTTCAGGGTCAACGATCTTTAAACGCACATCCACGACACTGCCCATCATCGAGGTGGCAATACGAGACACCTCGATGCCATAGCGATCTTCCAATTCAGAGAAAGAAGTGAGCGGCGTACTGCACACCTGATCAACCGAGCCTACATGATGTCCATATGCTTGAGCAACAACGGAATTCCAACTATATGTCCCAGCACTAAGGGATACCATCAGGAACAATCCGGTCACAGGCAAAATGTAGCGCAGGCGCGAATTGGAAGATAGGACAAATTCTGCCTCTTGAGTCTTCCACGGCTGCAAAAAATAAAGCAGAATAAAAACAATTTCCACAGATACTGCAACAATGTCAAAAGGCGCTAACCATTCCCCCACCGGCATTGCCGGTAATCCTAGAGTTCGACTCCAGAAGAAAGTGATGACAGAAAGAACAGAAAGGACAAGCCCGATCCCCCAACCCCAAATTTGCCGGTGATAAATTCCGAAGGCGGAGATCAACGTCACGAGTGAAAAGGCGACATAGGCATAGCCCATATAGCCAGCCTTGTCATACTGTGACTGCGCGGTGAAATAATGAATGAGACCCGTTTCCAGGATCAAAATGATTCCGAGCCATTGAAAGATTTTTTGTTTCATCGTCTCATTCCATTTTCTGCTGGTCATTCCGACAGCAAAATATCGAGATCATGCGCGATATCTTCTGGTTTTGCTTCCGGTTCAAAGGTCGCTCGCAGGTTACCGTTCTTGTCGATCATGTAGGTGAAACTTGAATGTGTTTCTCCACCTTCCAACACAGTCACACCATACGCGTCCCAGATCGTTTTCAGATCATCGTACGCACCGGTAATGCCAACGAAGGATGGATTAAATTTATCGAGATATCCTTTCAATGCTTTTCTCGAATCGCGGACGGGATCGGTACTCACCAGCACCACCCGGACGTTCTGTGAGCTATCTCCCAATTGTTCTAATGCCAGCTTGATATATGCCATCGTCAGCGGACATTCGTCCACGCAGTTAGTGAAACCGAAGAAGACCAGCACGACATGTCCGCGCATCTCACTCAGCCGAAAGTTGTTCCCGTTTTGATCGGGCAGGTCGATCTCTCCGGCAGGAGCGGATGGATCAACCGCCTCCCCTCGAAACGAGGCTTTGCCGAAACACCCAACAAGAAGGATGGCTGTAAGACAAAGAAAAGAAGACTTCCAAAGAATAGAACGCATAAATAGATGTTTCCTATTGGGCATTGATGACATCCAGTGCTACATCACCAAATAAAATATTGACTGGGTCCCCGTGTTTGACAGCATTCCCTGAATTCGGGTACATGATGAACATCGTGCCGCCATCCTCATAGCGGATCTCCCGTGATTTGGTATCGGCTGGAGCATCGAGCACCACATTCTGACCAGTCAACAAGGCAGGGAAGTTCCTGGCTTCGCCCAATAATAATTTTGCTTTTTCCCCATCCACGATCTTGATGCGCACATCCACAAAACCGCCGGCACCGGTGACCGCCACCAAATTCACATGCATTCCATATTGAGACTCAAGCATGTCTTCCGAAATGCGAGCTGCTATCATCGGTGGCTCCGCTTGTGTTTGGGCTCGATTTGCCCGAAAGGCGACTACCCCACCCGCTGCAACGATTACAAGAATAATTGCTATGAAAAAAATTCGTTTTTTATTGAGCCACATAACAATAACACCTGTCTGGAGATTCCTAGCGAGAGCGGGAAGCCCTGTAAATAATGGACAGAGCTTCCCACAAGAAAAAAGGGGCAGACCATGTGCTGGAGGTTCAGTGTGCCTGAACCTCCAGCAAAGGCTTATACACTACGGCAGATCAAAGGCATCCACATCGAGGCTGGTCGTGGTCAATCCATTAACCGTGCCATCAAAGTACACTGACCAGTTACCGTCATTGAAGTAAACAACGTCTTCATCCTGAACGGTCCCAAGACCAGCTACAGAGGTACCAGTGCTGCTATAGGACAGGTAGAAATGAGTTGCGTCGATATAGGTAAACCCGTCTACGTTGTTGCTGGACCAACCTTGCGCCGTAGCATCGAACACTCGGGCGAAGGCGGAACCATCCCACGAGTAGATATCGGCATCATCACCTACGCCGCCGACACCGCTCGGCAAAGTCGTGTCACTGGTAGAGAAGTAGAGCGTGCCACCTACAACGCTGATCGCATCGAGGTTGGATGCTCCCAGTCCCTGGGCTGTGCCATCGAAATAGACCGACCATGTGCCGTTGTCGTTGTAGACAACATCTTCATCCTGGACAGTTCCAGCACCAGGTAATGTCACAGTGCCAGCGAAGGACATGTAGTAGTGCGTGTCGTCTACCCGATCGAAGCCGTCAACATTCGTGCCAGCAGGAGCGTCAATTGCCTGGCTGAAAGCGGAACCATCATAGAGGTAGATGTCCGCGGCATCGGCGCCAACTCCATTCGGTCCGGAGGATGTTGTGCCCGTGTTAGAGAAGTAGAGCGAAGTTACAGGGGCAGAGGAAGTTTGCAAGGTGAGGATAACGCTCTGGAAGGAGCCCCAGTTACCGGCTGAGTCTTGACCGCGCACGTAGATCATGTGATCGCCCGCCGCCAGGATTCCCAGAAGAGAGGTAGGAATTGTCCCTGTTACGGAGGCGGTCGGAGAACCAAAGGTGCCTGTTATCGCAATGGGAGATCCGGAAGTGTTATCTACATAGAATTCTGCGGCAGTGACGTTCGAATTGCCAGCGCTTGCATCACTGACCGTAGCGTTGATAGCAACATCCAGTGTGCCATCGGAAGGATTAGGGGTCATGCTCATGGCGCTGGTGACCGGACCCGTTGTGTCACTGGTTGTAACGGTTCCGGTTGTAAGGACGGTCATCATACCGCCCAGCCCGGCAAAAGTTCCGTTGCCAGTGTTATTGCGTAGATACAGGCTGGCATCATACAGTGGAAACTGTGTGCCTGCAGCAGGGATGGTCACCAGGGTATCCAGCGTTTGACCGGTGGCAATGGTCTCCGATGTTACGGTATGCGAGAAATCATATGGGCTGCCATCTTGAGCGATGATGGTTTGTGAAAGTCCCAATGTGCTCATAGCATGTGCCTGCATACCGGCATTCACGTAGCGCAACAAGACAGTATCACCAGCCGTTACACTGATGGAAGCCGTATCGGGATAGGTCTTGCCATTGATCAAGTAATACTTGGGGCTGTACAAGCGCATGTCGAAGGTTGACGGGTCTGCGCTGTTATTGAGAGCGGTATCCAATTCACTGAGTACCAGAACCTGCTCTGCATCAAAAGCTGTAGCGGCAGAGTCATACGCCTGCGAAGCTGTGCTAGAGTGAACGACCAACGCACCATACAAACCCATCGCCACTTGATGTTGTGCATTGGGCAGAAGACCCGCTTCATATAAGAAGGTACCAGGTTTGTTGGCTCTGAAAGTATAGGTTTGTGTTCCACCGGCGGGGGCACCAACTAGGTCAGGAGCTATACTTTGTCCTTGAAGCAGGAGAGCAGTTTGCTCGCTCAGTTGGTTGTGAAGCGTGATCGTTACCAGATCACCTTGATTCACTTCGAGTGTAGGTCCACCCGGTTGACTCACAGGAGCGTCTGCGGTGTTATAGCCCCAGACCATGACCGGGCTGGAAAGACCGGGAAGATTCGTGGAACCGGTCACAGCATACAAATCGAATGATGCACTGCCACCGCCTCCGCCACCACTACTAGGGGCAATGCTGAATGTCTGCGGCACATCCGTTGCAGCGAGGTAATTGGTGCCGCCAGCTTGCGAAGCGGTGATCGTACAAGATCCCGCACTGGTGAGATGTACCAGCGTTCCGGCAACCGTACAATTGCCTGCTGCGGCGAAGTTTACAGTCAACCCAGAAGAAGCCGTGGCGCTGACATTGAAATCAGAGTCGCCCATGGTTTTATCGGCTAACGATCCAAAGGTGATCGTCTGACTCGCCTTGCCGATTGCCAGAGTCCCTGCTCCATTTGCGGTGCCGTTGAAGCTCGAAGCCGTCACCGTGAAATTGTAGTTACCAGCGTTCGGAGCCGCAGCGCCACTCTTTGTCAGAGTGAGTGTGATGACTCGCGAAGAACCGGCAAAGAAGAAGTTACCGCTGAATGCTCCGCTTACTCCTGCAGGTAGCCCCGAAACCGACGGAAGAAAGACTACCGGCGATGTTCCGCTGCGTGTTACGGTCACGCTATAGGTTACGCTTCCAGTACCCCCAAAGGTAAGCGTACCCGTTTGCGCTCCAACACTGACACCATTCAACGTGAGAGGAGTTGCAGCGGCAGCGCTGCCCACATTGCCAGCAAATGCCATCATAAGCATGGAGGCAAGAACCGTCAGCCGGAAGCCTATCTGTAGCAAGCCTGAAAATAATCGTTTTGTTTTCATGTTATGCTCCTTCGCCCTTTATGGACAGTTGTTGGGCTGAGGCGGATCGACACGCAAGTACGTGATCGGTCCGGACATGGTCTGCCCAAAGGCATCCAGCTGGAAGAGGGCATGGTTGTGAGAGATGATGTAATACTCACCACATTGATTGAGCGTGCTGACACCAGGAGGCATCGTTTCGGTCACACCCAAATAGGGACTTCCGCCGTAGAACATACCCACCATGATGTTGACCAAATCTGGCTCAACCACAGGCACCGGATGAGTTGTGGGGTTGTAGTCTTCGGCATCGTGCCAACTGAAGGTCACATCCCAGGTCTGCCCCGGTCCAATATTGACCGCGAACTTTTCGAAGGATAAGTCCTCGCCGCCAGAGCCTTTCAACGGGTTGCCATCGCGCCCGATCACCAAGCCATTCTGTCCATGCGGGTGGAAGGGATATTCTTCGGTTCCCACATTAATGAAGCGTTCCACAGCCGGGAGAGGATGAGATGCATCCTGCGGATAAATGCGCGCCATCGCACCATAGGGTTGAGCAGGCAGCCAGGGAGCATAGTTATCGGCGATGCTATCGGGGAAACCGCGTCCATTGATCAGCCAGTAACGAGCGTTGTACTTACTCATATCAAAGCTCTGACCAACGCTGGCAGAGATGCCCCAGGCATAGTGCTGGTATGGATCGATCTCAGACAGCAGCGCCAGGAATTCTTCACTCGATGTGAACTGACTGTCAGCCGTGTTATAGACACGATCTGAACCGGACGAGGGGCGAACGACCAAAGCGCCGAACAAACCCATGGTCACTTGTGTTTTGGGATCAGTACCGCTCTCATAGATATAGGTACCGGGTTTATTGGCAACAAAGCTGTAGGTAATACTGCCGCCGTTCGCGACACTGTTAGTGAGCGAGTTGTTTGCCAGGTCGGGTTCAACCGGTGAGCCGCTCACTTGAACATTCTCCTGCCCTGGGAATACCATGGAAGTGGTCAAACCATAGGGCAGTGAATTTGTCAGCGTAACGGTGACGGTGTCACCTTGATCGACACAAAGTACCGGACCAGGATGTTGGAAACTCGGACCACCATAGCTCCACATGTACATGGTGTTCATATCTGGCAGCATGATGTAGCCTTCCTGTGCTGTCAGGAAGAAATCGGGTCCAGTGGTGCAGACGATACCCGTTGCCGCCGGAGCTTGTGCTTTTGCAGACTGGAAATGTGCCATCGGGCTGAATGCCATGATGCCCATCACCAGGACCGTTAACAACCGCATCCATTTGAATTTTGAAGTAGTCATTTTTTATACTCCTTTAGGCATCGGCTAGGCAGCCGCATCGTCCGGGTGCTCGTTGAGATACCGTTGGGCAGGTAAATGACCGGAGGGATACACACGAACTTCCGTTCGTTGTCCACCACTACCACCCGCGCTCAGGTTGCTCACCTGGGTGTAGCGGCGGTTGTAAAGGACATATGTATCGTATCCTTGTCCGCTGTTGCCACTGCCGCCGCTGAATGCCGGAGCTGTGAAGATGACATCAAAGCTTTCACCGGCGCCAAACATAAGTGTATTGGTGACATAGCTCGTATCGGTACCGTCACGTCCGCGCATAGGGGTGGCATCGCGACCGACCACACGCATATCGATACCGGCGAGGGTCATGGCAGCTTCGCGGAAACCGAGGTTGGCAAAACGCAGCAGCACCTTTTCGCCTGAGTTGCAGGTAATCAATGCGGAGTGCGGGTTGTATTGCAGGTTTTCATACCCAGGGTTGGTCAATAGATCGCCCGTATCGGGATCGGTCCGAATGGTCAACGCATGAGAGTTGGGTCCAGTCGATTTAGCGAGATCGATCGGGGAGTTAGGAAGAAGCGTGTCTGGGTAGACGCGTCCGTTCAGGAGGCTGAAATCCGCTTTGAAGGTGGACCAATCTGACTCCTGGATGTGGGCATCGTTGAAGTGTCCTTTTGCCCAGATCTCACTGAGGAACATTCCATATTGCCGGTCAAAGCGAGTGGAGGCATCGTTGTAGGCATAGTTCGCACCCATCTTCGGGCGGACGAACACCAGACCGGTCATGCCCATGGTGACATGCTCAATATCTTCCACATGGCAGTGGAACATATATGTGCCGGGATCGCGCGGTCTATATACGTATGTGAAGCGCTCGCCCACTGGAACAGACACAGAACCGGTCGGCTCACCATCGAAGAATGGGATGACATTACGGAAGCCATGCCAGTGAAGTGTGTGGGCATCGGTCAGGTCTGGGCGCAAGGCAAGTCCCAGATTTGTGAGTTGCACTCGCAAGCCTGGATCGTTATCATCGATCACTTCATTAGCCCAAAAGAAGGGTGCATTGTGTTGGGCTTTGTTTCTCTGGTTTTCACGTGCTGTATCAGCCATACCAGTTACATTTCGAAAGCCAAAGATATAGGTGTTGAAGGGTGCTGGCGCCAACGGATCAGGAAACCAGGGTGCCAAATTCGGCGAGTCAGGGAGCGAGAACCAACCGTCGGTGCCGGCGAAGAAAAGATCGGGGTCAGGGAAAGCGCTCTGTGCCTGAACCACTTGATCGGGATGGAGCGTTTTCTTCAAGAACTGAGGCAGGAGTCCAGCACCAGCCACGGTCACCACAGCGCCGCCTGCCAATTTGAGAAAGTCTCTACGAGAGATATGCTTGTTCATAAGTTTCTCCTTTTCAGGTGTGACTGGAGGTTGGAGACCAACCTCCAGCCATTCACTGTGGGATTAAGGCAGATCGCCTCCACCAAAGTCATCGAAGTGAGCATCCCCGGCGGTGGTGCTATCTGTGCCGATAAACCACACTCCGATTCGTCCACCAGCTTGTGCCAGGGCTGTGGGCCACGGGGTTGCTCCTGTAGTCACATTGGTGGTGCCGATGGCTATGCCATTCTTGTACGCAATTACAGTTCCATCCTGGCGTGTGCGTGCACCAAATTGATCGCCATTAGCAAAAGTTACTCCGGTAAAGGCGGCGTGTAATTTCCAGCCATTCGTCGGATCAAGCGTCCAAACCTGAACCTGAGAAAGCAAATGGTTATAAAGAACTTCGATCATCGATGCATTGGAGGCAGTTCGCTTGAGGATCAGATCCTGCTCGGTGGCAGTGGTCGAAATATCCGTAAAGGTAAAGTAGACTTCCTGGTTCGGACCAAAGCTGGCAACGTTCCAATAATTGAGAGCTACGGTGCCAACAGACCGCACTTGCACCTGACGGCTGCTATTGAACGTATTGATCCGATAGGCAGACTGATTCTGACTGACAACCCCGCCCCAATTGTTGCCCAACGATACGTTACCGATACCACGCTGGAAATCGTCAAGAATAGCGGTAGCCGGAAATGCGGGTTCTGTAACGCCACCACCTGTTGTTGTACCGTCCACCTCATCGGCACCCATATCGAAGCCGCCCCCAGCGGGACGTGCTTGATTGTCAATGTCGATGATCGGAGCCGTTCTGCCTGCAGGCGGCTGTTGGAAGCCAGGTAACGCCTTGGAGGATGCGCCTGTATTACGCGCTGGTGAGGAGGTGTTTGCCAGGTGATAATCACCCATCAATGCGGGAGGCAGTTCGGCGGTCACCATCAGCGTGGTCACGAACGCGCCCCAGTTGGTGAAGGTCATGGGGATATCGAGGGCAGTCACCACACCCGGATTCGTAGATGTGTTCGTTCCACTGGGATTCGTTCCAAGGTTTGTTTGAAGAACACTATTGGTTGGCGAGAGCAGTATGCCAGTAGTGAGGGAACCCATGTCCCAAGGATTGGCATCGCCACTACTAATACCCGTCACATTGCCGCCGGTGTTCGTACCAGCCCAGTTGTTATAAAAGATGTTATTGAACAGCAGCGGGTTACTGAACGTGGGGGAACCCGAGGGCAGGCTGGCTTGTAAGGCTGTACTATTTGGTCCAGTAGAGAGACCGGCAGGAGCAGGTTGACCGTTACTGGTGATAGCTGTCGCAGTGGTCTTATTGTTCATGACCGTGTTATTGTAGAAGCGCACATTGGACGCATCATCGAGCGCTACACCGCCGCCTTCGTGCGTGGAGACGTTGTTCACGATCATGTTGTTGTAGACGTTCATCGGGAAGTTACCCGCCATCAAGAAGCGGATACCACCACCGTCGTCGTTCGATAGGTTCGCCTGGACCAGGTTGTTATAAATATCCACAGATCCGGAACCACGTGGACCGCCTGGCTGACCATAGTTCGCATTCGGGTTGGTTGCCAGTTCGCCAGCGATCATGATCCCTGCACCTTCATCGTAGGAGCGGTTGTAGTAGATGCGGTTATCGTGGATCTTTCCACTTGGGCTATATCCAAAGTGACTGATACCACCGCCATATTCCGCGGAGAAGTTACCGCACAGATCGTTGTACGCCACTTCATAATTATCTGCACCGTTGAACAGACCGATCGCGCCAGCCAGGTTCGTGCCGCCATTCGAAAGAATTCGGTTATTGGCAATGCGCAGGTTGTCGTTATTCTGGTCACCGATGTTCGGCGTTCCGATACGGATGGTGCCATAGGCGCCGCCGTTGCTCTCGATCACGTTATTTGTGATCTGCAGGTTCGTCGCATAGGAGTTGGCAAAGATTGCGCCGCCTTGCGTCACTACTTGAACAGGCAGGTTCGCATTAGGATTGAGAGTGCCGGCTATTTGAGCGATATTGGGTGGAATGCCTTGTTGGTCGCCGCCACGAATATTGAAACCATCGATCATTGGCTTGAAGGTGGTCGAGTTGAATGAACCAGCTTCGGTCAGTGTGGCACGTGTATTCCCGTTGGAAGCCAGGACATAAATAACCTGTCCATCGTTAATATCCTGATTGCCATCCCACGTCAGTGTTCCAACTTTTCCAAGCCAGTTGGTCGCCAGGGTGGTATCACCACCAAAGGCAATACCATCGATGAGTGACCCATCGACCACAGAACCATCCGGACGAACTCCACCGGGACCTACACCCTGTAATTGAACAGGGGCATACATGATCGGATTTTCGTAATAGGCGCCGCGTCCGTTGGAACGAGGATTGTTCAAGTCTGGAGCCGCAGGATACACAACGACAAGCGCGTCGCGATATGTACCTTGAGCTGCTGCCGCGTCAATGGCGCTTTGGATATTGCTGAAGGGTTTTCCGGGTCCCACTTCGAACAGGACCGGGGCATACGGAGCCGTACTGGTAAATGTTGTGTTGCCGCCGCCGAAGTTATCCACACGGGCTTCAGAAGAGGCTCCGCCGGTACCTTCGAAGCGCAGACCGATACGCCCGCTCATACCAGAGGTTGCATTGACACTCACACGCCCGATCTCACTTCCGTTCTTGTAGACAATGATCGTTCCATTGCCAAGAGCGCGAGCGCCAAGCTGGTCGCTATCCGAGAAGACAGCATTGGATCCGTCAATGACCAACTGCTCTACAGGAGCGCCGTTGGATGTCTTTGTTAGCACCCGCACGGTACCACCCTCGGGGTCAGGATCGTTATTGTTATCGACAACCACTGCCACCCAACGAGCAGCACTGCTATTCGGGCTTCCGCCAGAGCCGTTGTACTTGAGCAACAGTCCCTGCTGGTTCGAAGCCAGATTGCCCGACTTGCGAACAAAAGTGAAGTACGCTTCCTGGCTAGTGCCATAGCTTGTTGAACGCCAGGCATTGCTCACCGTATTACTGATGATCGCATTATTCGCACGAATTCGCAGGTAATCGTTATTGGTACCAGCACCGTTAACTGCAACGTATGCGCTTCCATTCTGCGTCCAGTTGGCGCTAAAGCTATAGGCTGGTGGATTGCTAAATGTATCCAGAGCGCTCGCATTGGTCGGGAAGGCAGAGACGGTTGTCGGGGCACTATTGAACACATGGAAAGTTAATCCATTGATCGTCTTCTTTCCACTTGAGCCAATGATGCTCAACTGATGCGTACCAGCCACAGTGCCCAAAGGTACAGTCACATTAATACTGGTATTGCTCCAACCTGAAGTTGGCAGAGCCACGTTATCCAATAGGACTTGTCCTGAAGCGCCGAAACCAAATCCATTAATGGTAAAGGAATCAGCCGCACTCGAAATATTCGCATACGGTTTGCTGACTGCCATTAATTGAGGCTGAGTGTTTTCCAGCGTACACATGATCGGTGTAGCTGTCTGCATGCCGGGGAGTTGGATGGAAACTGCCACCTGAGTCGGCGCCAGATCTGCTGGGATCGTAAGTCCTGGGAATGCTTCGAACTCCGCCGAGATCGTTCGATACTGCGGTGTGTAATTCGCATTCCAACGCCCAGGAATGCCAGGGTCATTGCCCACAAACCTGTAGAGATTCGCGCACACACCAGAAGGAGTCGGGCAGCTGATGCGGTTCGTCGAAGGCAGAAGCACATCGAAGAGACCATTGTAGTCAGACTCCGCAGTGGTGATCAAACGGTTGGTGTAATCGTAAATACCAATGGGAGCGAAGGGGATGCCCATCTTTTCGCCATAAAGCAACGATTGTGGATTGCTGGACCAATTAAGGTCATCCACGAGCAAGCCCCAGAAGCGACCAGGAAGAGGAACATCTGTGAAGAAGTTGAATCCTGGAGCGATCGATTTCCGGTCGGCAAGATGGACCAGTTTCATATCGCACAGATTCTTCTGTTGCCCCTCATAGATCGTACCGCCCATGTCAACAAATGGCGGATTATTAACCGGTGTCGACGCAGGAACTATCACGCTACCGTTCCCAAACAGGTCTACCGCACCATAACTGTCTGTGCCAACATCCTGTACATCCACGGTATGGAGCGACCCAGCACAAGCCGGAGGCGGAACCTGTGGAACGAAGGAATCGCCTGCCGCAACATTGATATCCTCTTCGCGCGTCACTTGATACAACGGACGACCGAATGGATCATCGGGAACTTCCACTTTCACCAGATAATCACGGTTCGACGGCAGTGCCTGCAAAGTACCAATGACACAATCCTGCGTATCCGGATCGAACAGACCCGGGGTAACGCCATCAGCCAGATAACAGCCATCGCCAAAGCCATAGTTGCCATCCACCGTTGCGCCGAAATTAGCATCTGGGGTACCTTGATCAGACTCCATCGGACCGAACTGCACACCGGTCATGGGAGCTTCAAGACAAGGTGCGTTGGGATCGAGAGGAAGAGCATTCTCATCCACACCATGAACAAGAGGTGCACCATTGATGTCGCGTGCGATACATCCGGAAGGCCGTTCCCACGTCTCGCTTAGATAAGAGTTCAAAAGACCACCCAAGGCATATGAGCCATCCTGCGCCAGTTCATACAAACCGGCTTCATCACAAGCCGTATTTGTATGTGTACCGCATAGGATGGGAGCATATAAATTGACCGTCAGATCTGAAATACTGGGCTGCCAATCTTCAATAGCCGCGTAAGATGGGTCTAATTCGTTGCGAGTGGTGTCATAGCTGACCGTACCCACAATGCCACCGTTCTCACCAGGGTTGTAGGCTTTCACTCCCCAATCAAGATGTCCGCTCTGACTGAACACAGGCAAAAAGTTGACATCTACGCCCGCACCGAGAACTGTGGTCGGCTCGGGTTGATTATCCGCCCAATAGGTAATTCCCGTGGTATGGAAACCATCGGCATACGCCTCGATGATCTGCCACTGATTCATTGGATAGGCACTTTCCAGCCAGTAATACCCATTGGCATCCGTGGTTGTAGAGGGAGAACCGCGATCCATGAGGGAATTCTCACGGTTACGCATCGAAATAAAGAAATTGGAGATGCCTGGCTCGCCAGGGTCCCTTTTCCCGTTTTCATTGAGATCATTGAAAACGTACCCGTCAACAGGCGTCCACCAACCAAGCAATGTGACATCGCCAGCATTTTGCACAACGCCGCCGCTCACGCTTACGTTTTGGAAATTAAAAATATAATCCTGAGGTTCATCCCAAACACCAAGCACATAATCGCCATCTGGGACATTGGGAATTGAGAATCCGGGCGGGATCGTACAATCGAGCACGGGCGTCGCTTCGCATCCAAATTCCTTAACAAAAACGGTTTGATCGTTCGCGTTAAGATCGGATAGCGAAACAAACAACCTGCGAATTGGATTCGGTATGGGATTCCCATCTTTGGGCTGCCCGCCTCGTACACCTTCACCAGCGATCAATCCACCCTTCGGAGGAATAATGGCGTTGATCGCAACCCCGCGACCCGTGATCGTGTTTGTACCACCGGTCATGGTATTGACCGAAGGCGGAACAAAACCGAAGAAGGTGGCAGGGAACGGTTCGCTGGCAACCACAAATTCAGTGTCCAGACCCGTGGCTCCTTCCATCACCCAGGCATCCCAATCGTGATTCCCTTCGAGGGTTGTCGTCTGGACCCAGCCCGATTTGCTCGGAGGCGTGACGGAGAGAGCATAGCGGTTCGGACCCACATTGGGAATGACAACCTTTCCTTCGATCGCCGCCCCCACTGGAATGGGTCTACCTTCGATGGTTTGGTTGATATTGTTTGCTAACAGTGAATCTTCCGCTGTAGTGAACGCAAGCGGACATTCGCCTTTGGCATTGACCGGATTAACTGTACCGATATCTTCACCGTTCGCCACAACATAACACTTGCTCAACACCACACCACCAGTGCCAGGAATGTAATTTCCGCTGGCATCATATTCAGCGCCCAATGGGTTGCCGAACACATCCGTGGTCACTTCATCAATATAGTCATTAATGTGTGCCCGAAAGCCAGCCAAGCCGCGCTCGACAGGAAGATCAGGTGCACTATTCGTCGGCGCCATGTCTTCGAAAACAGCAGCTTGAATGGTAGCAGTCGGCAGATCGTACGGCTGCATTTCCACGGTCACATTAAGATCGCCGCCCGTTGGAGAAATAGTGAAATGGGCACCATCGATCTTAAAGTTATCCGCCAGCACAGAAATCAAATAACGCCCAGCGGGCATATCTACCACGTTGCCATCAATGGTAAATATTCCACCGGGGAAATCATCCTGAGTACCCTGGGTATAGATGGGACTGTGATTTGCCCTTCCCGCTACAGAGACCCAGTTACAAGAGTCTGGATAGCCAGGAGAACTTGGACTACAACCATCTGCCGGGCTGCGCTGATCGGTTGTCCCTGTATTATCAATATTGATAATATATTTAAAGTCGTTGATCGGCTGCCCCTTCACGATGTTGTATGTGTCGGCAACATCGTTACTATCGGCAGCGCTGATCACGCTCAGATGCAGCGTGGTAGGCGCCGACAAGGGAGCCGTATCCGCTTTTGCCAGAGCGCTGAGAGAGGCTGAATTCCCCAGTGTCATGGCAAGAATCACCAGAATACTCAAAAAGCGATTCAAAAAACGAAGCCTATGTTTAAAATTTATTATTTCCATGTTTTCACTCCTTGAAGGTTTGGGAGGTTGAAGAAGCAAATAAAAAAATTGCGAGAGTCATGTTCTCCTTTCTGAGTTCCGCTGTCAAAAATTCAGGGCGCATTGATGAAGGTCAATAGATCGTTCAGTTCCGTGACTGTCTTTTCCTCCCTGCTAAAAATATTCAATAAATTTGTTTCCTCGCTTGCAACGATCAAGCGGAGCGTTGGGCGGAGCATCAAAAGTTGGGTAAGCGGTTCCCGTTGGGAAAATGGGTTCAACTCACTCAATAAAATCGCATCGGGTCCCGTTTTACAGATATCATCCATAAGATCATCGATATCCAGTGCCTCGCTGACCACGATCTCCATATCGCCCCCTAGAGTCAAAAGGCGCGCCAAGGCGCGCTTCATCAGCATATCTGTATTCATCACAAGGACACATGGCGTTCGCTGGAATACCATACGAAAATATCAAATCCTTTGAAACAATCTTACGTATTTGGATAAAAGTTGTCGATTATCCCCCTAATTAAAAATAGGATTAAAAAAAGAACCATTTTTTCAATGATTCTTTTCCTAAGGGGTTAACCCTCAAGGGTTAACCCTTTGCTTTAAGGGCTTTGAAAAGCACTATTTTTCGTTGCTGCTCTTCTTAAACCCCATTTGTCTGGCAATAATCCCCGCCTGCCGGCGATTATCGATCCCCAATTTATCGAGAATATTGTGAATATGATGCTTTACTGTGTTTTCAGAAAGAAATAAATGGCTCGCGATCTCTGCATTTGTGGTGTCACTCTGCAATTCGAACAAAATGTCGATCTCCCGCGGGCTCAATTTGCCCATAACATCCTTACTGGGAGATGCCATGGCAAAGCGTGAATATTCCAATGCCTTGCTCATCATCTTGCGCGACATGGCAATTTCGCCCTGCTCAAGTGCCCGCAAACTGGCGATCAGAGATGAACTGGAAACGTTCTTAAGCATATAACCCTTCGCCCCCAAACGGATTGCCGAAAGCAGATTTTCATCGGTCTCATACACGGTCAGGAAAACGATCTTACACGTAGGCAATTGCTCCAAAATAACGCGTGTTGCTTCCAGACCGGTGCCATCAGGAAGGGAAAAATCCATAAGAATAATGTCTGGTTTATAAAGCAAAGCTTTCTCGATCCCTTCGTGCATCGTACCTGCCTGATCGACAACCTTGAAATCGGGCGTGGAGCATAGAAGACTGATCAGCCCTTCTCGGAACATAATATGATCGTCAACAACTAAAACTCTCTGTATCGATCTTGTCTCTTCATTCATACAATTACCTCTTTAACCCGCCCAAGCGGTATAGATATTGATATGACCGTTCCGGTCTCTCGAGACGAGTCCACCGTTAGCTTCCCATTGATATTCGATATACGTTCCTGCATGATATCCAACCCAAAATGCTCATCCTTTCTGACGGTTGCTACGTCAAACCCCTTTCCGTTATCCCTCACGGAAATATCCAGGGTGCTGTCATACCAGATCACCAATACCTCTACCTCGGTAGCAGAGGCGTGCTTTTCAACATTTGATAGGATCTCGCGGAATGTGAAGAAAACGATCTGTTGAATTTCAGACGGGAGATGAAGCGGCTTTCCAATGGATTTAAAATTTAGTGTCAATTTGCTTCTTCGAGAAACTGTCCTGGCATGTTCTTGCAGCAAATTTGTCAAGTGAGGGATGGTCTCGGGCTGCATCTTCTTCAAGATATCGCGTACGATCTCATATAATTCATTTGCCACTTCCCGCAGGCGGTTCAACTCTTTTTGCATATCCCGGGACGCAACATTCTCATCTGAACTGAGTTGATCCAGTTTCAGATGCATATATCCCAGGTTTTGACCGAGCTGATCGTGTACATAGGTGGAGACTACCCGGCGCGTTGCCATGGCTACCTCCGCCAATTGCATTTCAGACAACCTCCTGCGATCCTGACTAGCCTGGATCGCAATGATGATCTCATCTCGAATATTGTTGAAAATTTCCTCTTCATAATTTGTCAGGCTTACATCACGATGCACTCGGAATCTCAATAAAGCCGTGGGAATATTGTGATGAGATACTTCCAAACAATAGACGTAATAATCTGCAGCCTGATCTGGTTCCTGACACATATGGAAAGCAGGGCGGTCGGCGGAAGGCTTCTCCAAACATTCCTGGCAGGAAACGGTGGGAGTCCAAAGCTCCGCGTTCGGAAGCGAGGCTTCGTTCAGCCAGTGTCCCACTGCTTCAAATTCCCCACTCAACGGATCGTGAATCAAAAGATACGTTTCTTCCACATCTGTTATTTTGCTGGGGATCGTTGTCAGCTTTTGGATCAGCGATTCCCAATCATCCTGATTGACAAGTTCAAGGCTGATGCGATGTTTGTTCTCCAGGATATTAACAGCATTTTTGTGCGCCTTATTAGAGCGGGCAAATAGCTCCAGTAGCAGACCCGTAGATATTAACAGTACAGCATACTGAAACACTTCGAAATAATGAAACGCCTGGTTTAATATCCGTAGCGTCAGGAATTCCTGGATCTCCACCCACAACAGGGAAATGCCGATAAGTGCCAAAACCAACCATCGCCACTTCTCCAACCGTAGAAAAAGAGTTTTCATGTAATAAAAAATAATGAATTTAAAAACAGGAGTGTTTAATTGCTTACATCGGTATACCCGCAAAGGGAAGATGTCTAGTGCTATGCATAGTTACTAGCTAGCCACATCTTTGTTTGCAGGTTTGATGCCTACGTAGATAAGAAACAAGAATTGCTTTAATAAAATGGTCGTATGTTCAAGACAGTATTACCTTTGAAAAGTTACAATTTCGAGTTAATTTATCGCGGTTGTACATCAACATAATCAAACATAATAGGAATTCGATGATATGTGTCTTTAATGACAGTCCCAATTATATGAGAAAATGTCGATGATCAAAAGCATTGGCAGAGGGAACTACAACGTTCATTTACAAACTCCTGGTTATTAGGCATATCACAACGACTACACGCCAAAACCAGAAAGTCGTGGATATAAATTGCAAGCCAGGGTGAGTGAATACACTTCATCCTGGCTTACAATCTTCTGAACAGCTAATATCTTTATCGGATGCTCTGGATGATCACTTTACGATCACCCAATCACTTCCACTTCTACCAAATACTTCGGGCGAGTACATCTCTTCCGCTTTAGTAGGCGGAACGATGAATGTTCCGGGAGTGGTCGCGCGTGCGATATAAGTATATTCGTACACGCCGTCCCAAAGCAGGGATGTGAACGCTTCGGCACGGTCATCGCGCATGTTCTGATGTTCATACCATGGACCCCACCACCACCATCCATAGCGATAATCTGGAGCCGTTGGATCTTGCGGAATGCTTTGTGAAACTGCCAGCGCTGGGTTGACAATCTCCAATCCAGCAGGCAACGGATCGACCAACGCCACGTGATAGCGGCGATTGTCAGCAACCATCGTAATTTTGACGCGCACCCGCGCTCCGGCTTTGATGTGCCAAGTACCATCGCTATCTTGATAGACATCTTCGGGATTGTCCACGCCTTCATAACGGCGTTGGATCACAAAGCCCATATCCAACGGTTTGAGGTTCAAATCGGTGGGTGCATAGCGTAGACCCAGGCGGTAATAGAGGCGACCAGTTCCATCTTTGCTGAGGATCAAGTCTTGCGTTCCACCACCCGCCGATGTTTCTGAGAGAACATAGGTCATTGGCACGAGTGTTTCATGTTGGTCAGTCGTGCGCCCGCGGAATTCGTTGCTGCCGGCGTAGGTATCTCCCAGCCAGATGCGCGCCACGAAATCCGGCGTCTGCGATTCATAGGTTTTGAAATAACGATCCAGCGCTAATAAGATGAAGACATCCTCCTGTGTGTTATCCCAATGTCCTTTGGTGCGATGCGCCAACAGACCATTGAGCACTTTGACGATCAGGTCACTTTGCGGATTATCTTCCATCAAGGCATCCAACAGAATGGCATCGGTGCGGCGGTCGGAGCTGAGCAATAGATAGGTCTGATCGCTATACGAGGTAGTGAAGTTAGCAGCGCCTGCCGTTTCCACGACATGATTGTTCACATAGAGACGGATGGCATCCAATTGTTCTGGATCATCGATCACAGTCCATAACCAGCCGATAGCTTCCATCGAAAGCTTTTCTAGCCCGGCAGTCTTCAATAGTTTTTCTGCTTTGTTCGCGTCGCGGTCTCCGGTCAAATTGCGAACGTACAACGCATATGTACTCAATGTCCAGCGCGTATCATCACTGTACCAGGATGGATAGTGGCTTTCGATATCACGCAAATAGCTCAAGGCATTTTGCAGCATCTCCGGCGGTACATCGAATCCTTTTTGCTGGGCAATGATCAAAGCGTGTGCCGCATGGATGGTATTGAACGGGATCGATTCAAATCCGCGCCGCCAATATGGGAATCCGCCATCATCGTTTTGCAGGGACTTCAGGCGCTCGATATCGCGCTCGACGGCTGATTCCATTTCCTTAGCGGAGGGTAACCCGTCAGCCTTGAACGCTGTTAAGACATCACGCAGAGATGCAATTGCCAGCACGCGCGAAGACAATTGTTCAGAACCTTCATACGGATAGGACTTCAAGATAGAGTACAGCATCGGTCAATGCCTGCAATGCCGTAGAGGAAGTTGTTACCTCCAACCCACCATATTGCGGGAAGACGTTGGATGGATATTGAACTGGTTGGGCAAGTGTACCTTCATCGATCACACCATAGGTTGCAAAAGCTTCCGTGGTTGCCGGTGTGTAGACGGGTAATTCGACTGTTGCGGCATCGGCATAGTTTCCAGATGTGGCAGCTATCTGCACACGTGCCGTGCCGGACATGACCGTCGATGCGGGGAAGCGTATTTCGATGCGATCATTCGCAGGAACATTCACACGTACACCAGCATTCTCCAATTCAAGGTTGGTGGCACGTGCGACTATGTCCACGGTCATCGGGGAGTCGGTTTGGTTTTGCAGCACAACCGGCAATTCGAATTTGTCGCCAAAGTTGAGGAAGCGCGGCGCGGACGGACGCACCATGAGCGGCCAACGAGCAGTGATATTGGATTCACCCGTGCCGAATTGATTACCCTTTTTTGTCAACGGCTACAACCATGACACGGTAACGCGTGAGATTATCGGGTAGCTTGACATAAATCCGTGCTTCGCCATTGGAGCCCGTGTGAACCGTTGGAGCAAAGGTCGCCAGCGGATTGAAATCAGAGCGAACATTAATGGGCGTTTGGGAGATACGCAAATTCCCATTCGCCACTGCTGGTTGCGCCGGAGCTTCCGTAGCAGGAGCTTGAGTAGCGGCGGGAGCTCCACTTAGAAAGTCTAGAAAACCTCCAGACGATTCTCTCTCTTGTGCCTGAATGTTTTGAGGACGTTCAGCTAGAACAATACTCGTGCGACCATATACACTATCAAGATACGAAGGTCTGTTCTCGTAGAAAACGCTCAACGGGTCTTGCACCTGATAATTTGTCAGCGCCAGGATGGCTTCGTCCACGACCACAACCGCTAATTCTGCATCGGCTACCGGAGCATTCTTCGCATCCTTCACCAGCACGGTCAAGGTCGTTTCGCCGCCGGGTTCCAACTTGCTTTGATCGGGTGTGACCTGCAGGGATAATGTCCGCTGCAGAGGCGGGATGCTCAAGGTCAACTGCGCAGTAGCGAACGCCGGGCGCGGTGGCACGTTCTTGAGTAGGTCGCCATTGTCATCGGTGCGCGGCGCGGAACCGACCAAGTCCACTTGGATGTTCAGGTTGGGAATGTGTTTATCTTCGATGGGGATCTTCACCACGGCAGTACCATCTTCCACTTGGAAGCGGGTGGTGTACAGAATGCCGCTGCGAGTGACGGTGAGTAATCCTTCTGCTGGTGTGAAGGGAGATTGCACCAGGATCTCTGCCGTGTCACCGGGTTGATAGGTTTCCTTATCGGGGATCAGTGTTACATTTTCCTGTACCACCTTGCGAGCTGGAGGCAGTTTCCCGCCACTGACCCAACGCGTGAAGCGGCTTTGATTCTTGCGTCCGTGCTCATTGGTCACGATGGCAGTGATCTGGTAGCTTCCGCCGAGGGGAGTTTCAAAGGAACAGGTATCAGGCTCCGGCTTGGAAAGAACCGAGCAGGTTTGTTCGTCGACCACTTCTTCGACAAAGGTCCCGTTCTTCGTCTTCCATTCCAGGCGTCCGGCGGTGATATCCACCTGCCGATTCTCTACGGGATTACCATCCAGATCGGTGACGATGAACTCGATCTTGAGCGGAGTGCCCTTGGGGACAAAATAACGGTCGCTACGGATACCGATATAGACATCCGCCGGATGGACGAGCAGTGTCGTAGTGCTGCTCCATGCCTGACGGTTCACATCGGTGACCGTAGCTTGAGCAACAATGCTTTGCGGCTGTGGGTCTTTGCTTTGATCGCCCTGCGGCTGGAAATCGAGATTCAAATAATGGGTGCCGGAGGCGTCGGTCTTTCCGTTGAAGTAATCGGTCTGGCTTTCTCCGCCGGGGAAAGGCGGATACCAATAATCGTAGAACCACCAAGGCTGCCAATTGCCGAACGTGAACTCGTCCCATTTGGGCGGCGAATAGGTGCTGGAGGAAGTGGTCACCTGCCAGCTTACATCGGCATTAGGCAGACCGCCGCCCGCATAATATTTTGCTTCCACTGCAAGCGTGGCTTTGTCGCCGACAAAATAGGGACCGGTGGTTTCATTGCGCGCGTTGACTTCATATTCGGGTCGGCGAAATTCCTGGATCTGGAATTGATGATAGTAATCGGAGCCGCTCATCCCACGTAATTCGCCAGCCACGTTAAACGTGATTTGTGCCGTTCCAAGGTTGATGACGTCAGGAATCTTGAACGCAAAATCAAAGCCACCAGCGGTGTTTACCTCTGCCTGACCATTCGTGATGGCGTTTCCTGTTGCGTCGGTAATCTGATAATCAATGGTGCGTAAACGATCCCCTGCCAAACCAACATCACCATTTTGTCTGGCACCGATGAGTTGGAGCCAACCTTTGATGTGAACTTCTTCGCCGGGTTTGTACATCTGGCGGTCATCATACACATACCAACGAAGGAAATCGTAAACTTGAAATGGATTCCAGTAATCACCATACCACCCATACATGGACCGTGGCAGGATTGCCTGGTCTGCGCCCTTATTTGCTACAAGATAACTTGCACCCATTGGAATTTCAAATCGTGCTACACCATCTACACCACTCAGTATGGTGGTGCTTTTATTGCCAGGGCGAATTTGCACGCCTGCTAATGGAGATCCGTCTTTGAGGTCGGTCGCCCACGCAACCATCTGGCTGTAATCGCTATAAGCATCCAAGCCGATCTGTGTGACTTGTACCCACGTGATGATCGTTTGCGAGTAACGCCGCCATTTATCGTTATCACTCTCGAACATCCCTGCAGGTGGCTCAACGATCAGAACAAGATGACCATACTTCCCACTTAGATATTGACCCAAATCAAGATCGACTTGCGTCAGGGTATCGGCTGGCAGATCCAAATTGAGTACTTTGTCTTCCACGAGTTTGCCAGGCATTTTGAGCGCCGGGTCATTTTGCTGCCAATTCTGTAAATATTTTTGGAACGCATCCCAATCATCAGGCTGAACTGAATACACCTTCAAATTCAATTTGGCATAATTGATGGCATACAGCGAGTAGATCTTTTTGGAAGTGGTTGGGTCAAGAGTCATAAAGACTTGCTGGGTATTCACCAGCGTTGGCTCCGCTTTCCCTACCTTGAACGTCAGGCGTACATCTTTTCCCAATTGCTGACCAAAAATATCCTGCACTTTGCCAGACACGGTCACGGTGTACGTCGTCCGCCCTTTGGTCTCTCCGCTGATCTCGATCGAGTCACCGTATATGTTGGCGGTCACGCCGGGGATCTCGGGTTCTACACGCAGCATATCCTCACTAGTCACGCTCGTATCCAGCGGATTATTGAAGCGGATATAAAACGGTGTCAACGGCGGGCATTCATTGTCATACCACGAACAGCGATGCTCCACGATTTGCAAAGGCGTGTACGTAAGGAAGTTGTAGGATTGTGCTTCGGTCGTGGTGAGCGGTCCTTCCGCGGAGGGCGTTCCGGGTCCGATCGTAACCGTAATGTTTGTTTCAGTTTGAAATGCTTCTGTCGCACGGAAAGCCAGCCAGCGTCCTTCCTGCGCGTCCTTGCTCATCTGGCTAACGCGTTCGTCTTTATCGATCTCTGCTTGAGTTGCCAACACAATGCTCACATCGCGGCTGCCTGCTTTCACAGAAATGGTCTTCAACACCGCTGCCGGGTCAATGCGCTGATCGAACGCTACAAAAAAGAGCGGCTCCAACGGCTGCGGAGAATTATCAGGATAAGTTGTCACGACTTTGGGAGGAGGCGTTTTGAACTTCCACGACACAGCTTCGGCGAGAACTCCGCCTGTTACCGATTTTGTCCCTGCTGGAACGGTCACCGTAAATTCAGTTGCCTTGGGTAAACGGTCGATCAATTCGGAGTCATATTCGAACGTGAGAGTTTTGGTTCCCAGCCAGCGCCAAGTTCCAGCCAAAGCCGGCTCGATGACGGCCGGCACATCCTTCGCCGCCAGATCGCTCAACGTTCCCAGCGGAACCATGGATTGATTGAACGTCACGCTGATGAACGGCGCGATCGGGATCTCTCCTTCGGGTGCGAATCGCAGGACTTGAAGCGGACCCGCCTCTTCCGCAACCAGAGTTGGTTCCGTTTCGAGAGGTGGGAATGACTCTTTGATCGTGTTCCCTGGCTTCGGCGGAGGCAGCACATCTGCAGGGAGATTGAATTCTGTTTGCTCTCCTGCACCTGGAACCGGTCCGGGTAGCCGCGACAGAATCGCTCCGATCTCATCCACTGAAAGTGGTTCTCCCGTGGCGGCTGGCAGCGGAGTCACGTTCTGCGGCTGGGGCTGTCCATCACTTAATTGGACATCAATGCCGAATTTATCCGGAGTCCCTGTCAGCGCCTGATTAGTATCGACGGCAACGGGAATAAGATTGTTATTTCCGGGATTTGAATTCCCGGGCTGGTTTCGTCTAACAAGGAAAATAATGCCTCCGGCAATGACCAGGATGACAATACCAAACCATAGAAACGTGCGTTTGGGGCGTACTGTATTGATCTGTTGATTGTCCATTGAAGCCAACCTCCGCTTATTGTCATGACGTCATGCCGCGATTTATGTTCCCCAGATTGAAATAGGATACCACCCGACAAGTTGACTTGTCTACAACAAAAAAGTCCTGACGGGTGTTTACCTGTCAGGGCTTCCGTAATGCGACATTTATGTCGCTCTTACCCAAAAGCGCGAGATAAATCTCGCATTACAGTGTTGACTACTTCACCCAGCCTAATCCGATGCGACCGCGTTCGTTTTCGATCTTGAGAATCTCCACATCGATGATGTCACCCACTTTGAGGACAGTGCCGAACGGGATTTGTGTGCGATGCAGCAAACCATCCTGTTTGATGCCAATATCCACAAAGGCGCCAAAATCCACTACATTGCGGACCGTCCCTTTGAGCTGCATGCCGGTGACCAGGTCTTCGGCTTTGAGAACATCCGAGCGCAGAATGGGAAGCGGCGCATCGGTGCGCGGGTCCCTGCCTGGGCGGACAAGTTGTTCAAGGATATCTTTGAGGTCGGTACGCCACAGTCCAATTGCTGGGCTAGGGACTCGAGGGATGTTTTAGCGGTGAGAGCTTCCAGCGCAGGAACTCTGTCGCTGATAGCGGAATCAACTGAAAGTCCGGCAAGAGCGAGCAGAGCTTTGGCAGCCTCATAGGATTCGGGATGAATGGCAGAGGCGTCCAGAGGTTCCTTCCCATTCGGGATGCGCATGAAACCGGCTGCCTGTTCGAACGCCTTCGGTCCAAGTCCGGTCACCTTCCGCAAGTCCGTGCGCTTCTTGAACGGACCATTGGCATCGCGATAGGCGACAATGTTCGTAGCAAGTTTCGGACCAATGCCCGCCACATGCGTGAGCAGCGCCGGGCTGGCGGTGTTCACGTCCACACCCACGCGGTTGACCACACTTTCGACCACACCGTCGAGGGCGTGTGTCAGCGCCGTTTGATCGACATCATGTTGATATAGACCCACGCCGATGGACTTGGGATCGATCTTGACCAACTCTGCCAGCGGATCTTGCGCACGTCGGGCAATGGACACCGCACCACGAATGGACACATCCAAGTCGGGAAATTCCTGCCGGGCTAACGCAGACGCAGAATAGACGGAGGCGCCCGCTTCATTGACGATGAGATATTTTGTCTTCGGCGCGTTCTTGGTCAGTTCCGCAGCCAGCTTTTCAGTTTCACGCGAAGCCGTGCCGTTACCGATCGTAATGAGCGTGACATGATGACGATTGATCATATCCTGCAGTGTATCGATCGCGCCTTTCCAATCGTTCTTCGGCTCGTGCGGATAGATCGTACCTGTATCGAGCAACTTACCCGTGGAATCTACGACTGCGACTTTGCAGCCGGTACGGAAACCGGGGTCGAGTTCAAGGATGACATGATTGGCAAGCGGCGGCTGGCTGAGCAGCGCACGTAGATTGTTCGCGAAAACTTGAATGGCATGGTTATCGGCGGTCTCGCCTTTCTCTCGGCGAACATCGCGTTCGATGGCTGGCAGCAAAAGGCGTTCAGCCGATTCTTGCATGGCTTGTTCCAGTTGATCGGACAAGGGAGACAATATATCCGGTTCGAATTCGCCTTGAACGGCATCCAGCCAATCGCGCTCGGCGATATCCACATGCACGCGCAGAACACCTTCCTTTTCGCCGCGTGTGATGGCAAGGACCTGGTGCGGCAGGAGGCGGTCTACGCGTTGTTCAAATTCGTAATAGGATTGGTACACCGTTTTCTCATCCACGGCATCGGCAATCTTCTCCACACGGATCTTGGAAAATTTGAGCGCCTTTTCACGCACCGCCGTACGAACGTTAGCGTTGTCGCTGATCATTTCCGCGATAATATCTCGTGCCCCTTGCAAGGCTTCCGCGACATCGGTCACCTGATCGTTGAGGAATTTCGCGGCGAGTTGTTCCGGAGAACCTTTAGTGGGCTGTTGGAGGATCAATTCTGCCAGCGGTTCCAGTCCCTTTTCACGTGCGATCATGGCACGTGTGCGACGTTTCTTTTTGTACGGCGCGTAGAGGTCTTCCAGAGCAGTCATCGTATCCGCGGCGCTGATGCTCTCGCGCAGTTCATCGGTCAATTTGCCTTGCTCTTCGATTGAAGTCAAAATGGTTGTGCGGCGTTCATCAAGGGCACGCAATCGGACGAGTTCATCAGCAATAATGCGGATCTGTTCATCGTCCAGCGAACCGGTCATTTCTTTGCGATACCGGGCAATGAACGGGACAGTGTTGTCTTCATCCAAAAGGTTGATAACGGCAGTCACCTGAGACGGTTTGACATGAAGTAGGGTGGCGATCTGTTCAGCGTGAGTCATGTGGGCGATTCTATCATGCTGTGAGATACTTTTCTTTGTGCGGAGTTGAACGTCTTACCATCCCCTATGGGACCAGAGCGTCCCACTCCAAAGTCTGGAGACTTTGGAGTCCGTTTTCATCTATAATGTGACCTTCTTTGAATATGACTATCAACATCAATCGTCTAATCCGCAGTAAACGTAGAACCATCGCCTTGATCGTGGAGCGCGATGGCTCGGTCACGGTCCGCGCGCCGCTGAAGATGTCCGCAAAGGCGATTGAGGAGTTTGTCGTCAAACATGCAGATTGGGTGGAAAAGAAACAAATCGAGGTAGCAAATATTGCACCTGAAAAGACAAAACAATATGAAGCTGGAGAACGCTTTCTATTCCTGGGGCAGGAATACCCGCTGGAGATCGTCAAAAGTGCACGCAAGAAACTTGTTTTGGAGGATGCCTTCAAACTGGCTGAATCAGAAAAAGAAAATGCGGAAGCAGTATTCCGTCACTGGTATCGGAAACAAGCCGCGAAGATCATCCTCGAGCGGGTGGCGCTCTTTGCCGAACGGTATCAGCTAGCGGTGGGAACGATCCGCATCACATCAGCGCGGACTCGCTGGGGTTCATGCAGTCCGAAGAACAACCTGAGCTTTTCATGGCGACTGGTCCTGACGCCGCCCGATGTGATCGATTATGTGGTCATCCATGAGTTGGCGCACACAGTCCATCACAATCACTCGAAACGCTTTTGGAAGCTGGTTGAAAAATGGATGCCCGACTACAAGGAACGGCGTAAGCAATTAAGAACCTATGGTAAGGAAATAATGTAGAGCCAATAAATAAAAGACTCCCTACGTAGGGAGTCTTTTATTGCAGATTTAAACTTCAACTGTGAGTTGGTACAGATACCCGGTCTGAAACGTCATACTGCTTACCATAAACAAAAACCTTCTGAGCGATTCCGGATAGCCGGATGACCGTCACCACATCCTTCTCCACATTCACATCGAAGGAGCTGTTCTGGTAAAAGAACCGGAATCGATAGCTTGACCATCCAGCAGGCAAAGAAGGATTCAAAAACAATCCTGTTTCTTTGATACGCAGCCCGCCAAATCCATACACGATCGCCATATACGTTCCGCCCATATTAGCGGTGTGGATGCCGTCTTTCGTGTTTTTGTGGGTATTGAACAAATCAAGTTTTGCCGAATTGCCAAAGTATTTATATGCCTTGTCACTCAACCCAAGCTTGGATGCCACTACGCTAAAAATACATGTAGAAAGCGACGAGTCATGTGTGGTGACGGTCTCGTAGAAGGCAAAGGAATTGCGAATGGTTTCTTCATCCTGCTCGTCTTCCAGAATAAAGTGCGCCAGTACCGTATCTGCTTGCTTGCAGATCATGTGGCGGTAGAGGTACATTGGGTGGTAATGCATGAGCAACGGTTTTTCCGCTTCAGTGATCGTGTTCAAATCCCAGGGCTGTTTCTGCAAGAACGAGTCGTCTTGCGGGTTGATACCCAACTCTTCATCGTATGGCAAGTACATCCTGGAGGCTGCTTCTCGAAATTCAGCAATTTCTTCAGGGTTCAAACCGATCTTCTGCGATACTTTTTCTGCGCGGCCTTTTTCTTTCAACATTTCATAAAACTTCGCCGCCCAACGCAGATTGTGTTTGGCAATTGAGTTAGTGTAATAGTTATTATTTACGAGGCAGGTATATTCGTCGGGACCAGTGACTTCGTTAATTAAGAACTTACCTTTGTAATAATTACCAACTTGCATCCACAAACGAGCTGTTTCGAAGATGATCTCTGCACCACATTCTTCGATCAGGTCCAAGTCTCCCGTAGTAAGATAATAGGCGATCACCGCGTACGCTACGTCTCCGCTGATGTGATACTGGGCGGAACCGGACGGATAGTGACCGGAACACTCTTCCCCCATGATCGTTCGCCATGGATAAGCGGCTCCTTTTTTGTGACCGAGAATTTTCGCGTTCTCCCGGGCATGATCCAGAATGGAATAGCGATAGCGGACAAGATTTTTCGCGATCTCTGGCATGGTCAAGGTGAAGAACGGCTGCAGATACATTTCCGTGTCCCAGAAATAATGTCCCTCATAACCTTCGCCACTCAATCCCTTAGCAGCAATATTTCCATGTGGATCCTTGGCAACGGACTGGATCAACTGATACAAGTTGTAGTGCACGGACGAATCCAGGTCTTCATCGCCCCGAATCTCCACAGCATCATTGACTCCCAGCCTGGCAAGATATGCCCGTTGTCTGGCAAATAACGTGTCCACTCCCAATTCGAGCGCACGATTCAAATTACTCGCCGCAGCGGATTTCGGATCATCATAGCGAATCGAATCACAGATTATCGTAAATTTATGGAGTGAGATCGTTTCTCCCTGTTTTGCGTCCACAGAGATGGTCTCTAGCGCCTGCCCATCATTTCTTTCTGTTCTTCTATTATTCTCACTAGAAACCACATTTCTCACACAGGAACAGATCGAAAGCCCTGATTTGGAAGTCTTGGATGTAACAAAGGAAGCGCCATTCTGATAATCCGTTTCAGCGACCGTCAAATATTGGACATCCTCTGCCGCCACACGCGGATCGGAGGGATCGAAAAAATTCCGTACATCTCCACGATGCAAAGACACGATGAATATCTGTCCACTAAAGTTGAGCGGCAGGATCGTCACCTGGATCAAAAACAACGGCAGAATCTCGAATGAAGCCATGCGCGTGAAGTGGATGGATACTTCCTTTCCCTTCGGTGAACGCCAAGCGACGTTCCTTTCCGTAATGCCATCCTGCATGTTCAACAAGCGTTCCCTGCTGATGACATCGCCTTGAAACAAGGAAAATTCCTCCTCATCCAACCATATCTTTATGCTTTGCGTGTCGCACACATTCAGCATGACCTGTTTCTGCTCGGTTAGCCCATATAACTTTTCCGCCTGTCCCATATAGGAAAAGTCATAGAAGCCGTTTATATACATGCCGCGAATGCTGTTGTAACCTCCTGGATACCCCTCTTCATAATTCGAACGTACACCCAGATATCCATTTGCATTGTGGAAGACAGTCTCATCCACAAGCAAGTCTGCAGGGTTAAGGGAAAAATCCTTTTTTGAATAGACCGAAATACTCATCTGCATTCTCCTTAGGATACGTACTGATGCAATTATAGGTATTCCACTTATAAACGGAATAGGCGTTTTGAAATCCCACAAACACATGCTCTGAAAAGCATGAGAAGTGAACCTAGGGGACTATGCACGAAGGTGTTCCCGAAGCCAAGCAGCGATACCAGCTAAGTTCTCAAAGACATAGGTCGGCTTAAATGGCGAGCCGATCAAATCTTCAGGGTGCGTTTCACCACTCATCACAAGACACGTGGTAATTCCGGATGTCTGCCCGAGCGCAATGTCCGTATAAAGACGGTCCCCTACCATAGCCATTTCTTTGATGGGATATCCAAACTTTTGGGAGACCGCATCCACGATCATTCGATTGGGTTTGCCAACGACAAGATCCGGCTCACGCCCGGTGGATGCTTTTACAAATGCGATCACAGCCCCGATATCCGGCATATACCCCGTCTCGGTTGGACAATTGAAATCAGGGTGAGTTGCAATATATGGCAAGCCCGCGCGCACAAAGTCACACAGTTTCCACAGTTTTTGATAGGTCAATGTGGTATCAAAGCCCAGTACGATCAACTGCGGGTCATTCTCATCCAAATGAAATCCATGCTGACGAAACTCTTCCTCTAGCGCAAGTGTACCCACCACGTAGACAGCTGCATTCGCGTGCTCCCGCTGTATATAAAGTGCGGTCGCCTCCCCTGATGTGAAAACCTTTTCTTCGCCAATCGGTAATCCCAAACGATATATTTTTTCGGCATACAATCTACGATGCTTGGACGAATTGTTCGTCAGGAAAAGAAAATCTTTTTTCAGTTCCCGCAGCGTATCAATGAAATAAAGGGAACCATCGATCAACTGATCACCGAGATTGAAGGTTCCATCCATATCCAGCAAAAAATACTGCACGTTCAGAAGAGGTTCATTGTTCATGGTTTATCCTGGATGCCTGCTCAAAACTAGCAACGGGGAAAAACAAATGGCACAGAGCAAGATCAGCTAGAGCTAAATACCTACGCTCAAGACAGTTGTCTCCACCGTATGGGCACTCGGCAAACCCGGCCGCAATGCTTTGATCGGCTACTATATTGGGCTATAGTCGCGTCGATGCACACAGGGGTGAAGTCTATTAACGCTCGAACGTGCAGATATTATACGAATATTTGGACGATAATAACTCATCAGATCAACCACTTCTCTAGTTACTTACATTTGCAAAGAATCTGCCATCCTGTGTAGGGTGGTATAGCGAAGTCACCTTCCTGTCGCATGGCTGGGATTCTGAACTCTCGTAGCGATATAGGATAATAATCACTTGTAAAGTCAATTATTCTGTCTATAATGAAAACAGTGCCAAATTCGTTTCCTTTCCATCCCACCACAAAAGGAGTTCATCATGGCAGGAAAGTTCACACTCAAAAAGACAGAAAAGGGGAATTTCGTCTTCAACCTGAAAGCATCCAACGGGCAGATCATTCTCACCAGCCAGCCATACTCTGACAAGCGTGCAGCCCTGAATGGCATCGAGTCCACGAGAAAGAATGCCAGAGACGAGACCAACTTTGAGCGTTGCACGTCCAGCGACGGCAGACCCTATTTTCTGCTCAAGGCTGCCAACGCTCAGATCATTGGTCAAAGCGAAATGTACTCAAGCAAAGCAAGCATGGAGAATGGCATTTCTTCGGTCAACAGGAATGCACCTGCGGCACCTTTGCAAGATTTAACGGTCGCAGACTAATTAAGTGTTTCAGGTCAATGAATAAGGGAGGAAGAGCGGATACATTGGACTACAAGTAACGTGCCTGGTAAGGCATGTTTACTTGTTTATCAGATCAAGGAGTATAAAATGGCATACACATTGGATACAACTGTTGGCGAGATCTTGAAAGATACCAAGGCAGTCGAGATCCTGGAAAAACATGTCCCTGGGATTTCCAAGAATCCCATGATTGGCATGGCAAAAGGGATGACGTTGAAGACGATCCTCGCCATGCCCCCCGCCAAAGAAGCTGGGTTAACAGAAGATATGGTCAAGAAGGTTCTGACAGAGATCAATGCTATCAAGAAGTAAGATTCCCTTCTAAGACGGTTTGTCATTGGCAACATACTTCAAGCTCAATGATCTGCCTGCATCAAAATTCAAGGGGACCCGATTGCTGCAACAAAACAAAGATGAAGTTTCCATAAATAAACAGTGGCTGACAAAATGGTCAGCCACTGTTTATTTCTCTTGGTTCTACAATATATCTAATGCTGCAGTACTACCCTCCATGTAGTTTTTGCAGGAATGTAAACAGGTTGAAGTAATTGACCAAAACATGCATGGTTCCAAGCAGTGCCAAGATGACCACCGCCCAGACGATTACTTTTACGAATACCTTTTTATTATTCACTTTTTGTTCCATTTTGTTTTTCCTTTGATAATTGATCGTCCCGCAGGCAGCGTACAGGATCATGTTGAGCGCTTCAACCCCTCGGAACGTTTATTACTACACGTACGCCAGCGTTTCTCTCACAGTGAGGCGTGAAGCTTGCTGAGCGGGATAGGCACTTGCAGCGATCGAACCCACAACCAACACGACAAACCAAACTGCAAGACCAATGGGCGAGATGACTAAAGTCAGAGGTGAGCGGAAGGACATCATGCCTAACAGATAGCCGATCCCATACGACAGCGGAATGGATAACGGCAGGGCGATCACCCAACTCATCAGACCGATGAAAACGCCCTCACTGATGATATTCCGCAAAATAGTCTTCGACTTTGCGCCAATGGCACGCATCACACCGAATTCACGAGTCCGCTCGATGACACTGGTACCCATGCTGGAGGCGAGTCCCAGCGTGCCGACGACAGCCATAACGATCGAGATCATCAACAAGGCAAAGATGAAGATGTATACATGCCCACTGATCGCTTCGCCTAATAATGCTTCTGAAAGCGTGGTCTTGACACCCACATCCCCTGCCGCCAACGCCTGCTCGACATCTCGAGTGATCGAGGTAACCGAGTCTTTATCATGTTCGAGCATCACGATGCGCACGGCATTCGTCATTTCAAGAGGCTGACCTGTGGCTTTGGCGAAGGTTTCAGGCAGGACGTATGCCGCTGCCGATGAAAGAACCTGCTTGATAACGCCCACCAGACTATAGGTTTGAGTCTGCCCTTCGATCTGCAGTTGAATCTCATCACCGATTTGGAATGCAGGGAAAAGAGCCCTGGCATTTTGATTCAACACAACAGCATCCACATCTCCTGCCTGCAGGAAGCGACCCTCCAGCAACGGCGTTGCGATCAGGTCACTGCCCAACGGCATGGAACGCAGTGAGAAACTTCCATGACCGCCGTCGGGATAGGTTCGCACGATGTCCAAGCCATCGGGGCGATTCAGGGCGGCAGGAGTCAGAACTCCATGGTTCCTTTTTCTCTACTCCAGAGACATTTGCGAGTATTGAATCAATTTGCTCAACGGGCATCGGCGAGTTGAAACGGACCTCCAGGTCATAGCGCCGGTCGGCAGCAGATTGCTCAATATAAGAATTCCAGCCTGTTTGCACGTTGATGCCGGTCATGAACATGGCTCCCGCAGCAGAAAGCAAACTCAAGGTGAGGATCAATCGTCCACGACGACGGAAGGTGTTGCGCAGGGCAAGGATCAGGGTGTTATCAAAAAACTTGATGCGGCGGAACCAACCGTCCCGTAGGTTCGAAGCGGAGGCATCCCGACTGATCCCGTAATCGTTGAGCGTTTCGCGCACCGTAATGCGAGTCGTCTTGAGAATAGGATCCAGCGCAACCAACAGCGGGACGAGGATGCCCATCGCAAACAGAACCAGATACACCCAGGCTGGGACAACGTTGCTGTAGATCTCGAGATTGAGAAGTTGAGCGATCACGCTCGTAAAGCCGCGCCCCGCCGCAATGCCCAATGGCACACCGATGAGCGATGCGGCGATACCGAGCGTGACGATCAAACCAAGATAGAGCCCGGTGATCTGTCTGGTGCGCGCACCGATCGCTTTCATGATGCCGATCTGACGGATCTGCTGTGCGAGCAAACCGTTGATCATTGTTGCGGTGAGGATGGCGCTCAACACCAGCGCCAGAAAACTGAACACCAGAAACAAAGTGATCACAGAGGTCATCTGACTCTGATGTGGATGCCTGCCCGGAGGCGGAATGCGGATCTCATGCACTTTATATCCCTGTGCCTTGAGCCAAACCGCCAGATCACTCACCGTCGATTCAATGTTCGCGAGGTTGTATCGCTCACCGCTCACAACCACTTTGAGAATATGCATTGTTTCGCTTTCGCCAAGCGTTACGAGTGTAGCTGGTGTGATGTATCCATACACGGTCTGTTCCTGCCACGCGGGCGCGAGCGCAGGGTCATGTACCGTGCCCGAAATTTGTATTTGCTGCTTTACGCCATTCGGTGTTTGGATGGTGAGAGAATCACCGATCTTCAAGCCGACCATCGGCAGGACTTCGCGCTCGACCAGGATGGTCTGAGCCGACGGCGGATACGCACCTGCTTCGGCAGCGACTGTACTAACTCGCGATGTTTCAAAATCAGGGATGACGAACAGCAGCACAGGCATCCACTCATTTGGATTGACTTCGGCTCTGCCTCCGACCCACGAGGTTGCTTCGGCTTCCGAGATGCCCGGTCTCAGGCTGACGGCTTCTACCAGCGCATCATCAACTCGATCCAGCTCGATGAACGCCGAGGCGGGATTCGTACCGAGATAATTGCGCTTCATTTCGCGGTTAGCAATGGTAAACGCGCTGAGGAACATACCTACGCTAAAAATGCTGACCGCAATAGCAATAACCATCATCGCCATGCGTCCACGCGCAGACTGCAGGTCACGCCATACCTTCTTCCAACGTGGACTATTCATTTATTGCCTCTATTCGCAATGACGCCATCAACCAAAGTGATGGAGCGTGTAAAAAAGCGGGAGAGGTCACGTTCATGCGTCACCATCAACACAGTCTTGCCTTCCGCGGCGAGATCCGCAAACAACCTCATTACCGCATCGGATGTAGCAGAATCAAGATTGCCAGTTGGCTCATCCGCGACGATCAACGGTGGATCATTGGCGAGTGCTCGGGCAATAGCGGCACGTTGCTGCTGTCCGCCGGATAGGTCAGAGGGCAGCTTATCGGCTTGTTCTGCAATGCCAACTTTCTCCAGCAAAGCAATCGCACGCTCGCGCCGTTCATTGACTGGAAACGTATTGCAGAAGTCCATCGGCAGGATGACATTCTCTGCGATGGTCAACGTGGGCAGAAGTTGAAAAAACTGAAAGACCACGCCCACATTGCGTCCGCGCCAGACTGCCAGTTGCTCCTGATCGAGTGCATGGACAGGCGTGGATGCAACAAACACTTCGCCTGAAGTAGGCGTGTCGATGCCCGTGATCATATTGATCAGCGTGGACTTGCCACTCCCCGATTTGCCGACCACTGCCACGAACTCGCCAAAATCGGCTTGCATGTCCACTTCCTTGAGTGCCAGGAATTTTCCAGACGCAACATCGTACGCTTTCGAGACCTTCTTCAAATCGATCAGGGGTTTCTCAGCCACAGGCATTGCCATCACCTGATTTTTATTGATCAGTCCTGTTTCCATTTTTGTTTTGCTCCTTTTCTTCTAAACAAATTTGTTGTACACTATATACGTTTCTGAACACTATGTTCGGTTATACAAAAACAGGAAAAAGATGTCAACAACCAATGTGTTGAAATCTGTACGTTTCTGAACACATACGAAGCAATTGTTCAGTAATTCTTAACCACCAAGCGCGCTAAGACCTTAAAGATTCAATGGGTATTCTTTGCGCCCTTAGTGGTTAACAGACTGGAAGATGAAATGCCCAACAAAGTGAAACCCGAAGACCGCCGCATCCAGCGCACACGCCAACTGCTGCAAAACGCCTTGAGTGAATTGATCCTTGAAAAGGGATACGAGAAGGTCACCGTGCAGGATGTGATCGACCGCGCCAATGTGGGGCGTTCCACATTCTATGCCCACTTCGAAAGCCTCGATCAACTCCTGCTAAGCGGATTTGAACCCCTGCGCGCTCAATTTGAAGATTTCCTGTCAGGAACCACGTTTGATATGGAAAGCCCCTGGGCGTTGAGCCTAGCTATGTTCGAACAAGTACAAAAGCAACAGGGCGGTTACATTACACTAACTCATGTTCAGAAATATTTATATGGCTATTTGCTTGACCATTTGAAATCGGCGTTGCCAAAAAGGAATAAAAATATCCCGCCTGAACTGCTGGCACATTATGTTGCCAGTTCATTCATTGCCCTGCTCACCTGGTGGATCGATAACAAATTCCCCTTCCCTGCCGAGAAGATCAACGACTATTTTCGTCAACTGGTGGAACCCGGAACCCTGGCGATCATGCAGCGACAATGAGGAAACCAAAAAACTCCTTTTCACCGTTTTATTTCTCCTCCGGCGGTTTTACGGCGCGAAACTCACGGAACAGGAGTAAATCATATACGATCTTCAGTCCGCCACTCAAAATAAAGGGCAGGCTTAGCAAGGCGGGGATGCTGAAAAAAAGCCCGGTCAATACAGGAGAGATGGAGGCACCCACAGAACGTGCAATGGCAGTGACCCCTGCAGCGGCAGATCGCTCGTCGGGGTCGACAACCGCCATCGTGTAGGATTGACGCGTGGGCACATCCATTTGCGAGATACTGAATCGCAAAAGCAGCAATCCAATGGCAAACGGCAGAGATGGCATGAACGGCAGCAGGATCAACAGGATATTCGATGGGATGTGCGTAAAGACCATCGTGTTGATCAAGCCGATCGACCTCGCGATCCGAATTGCCAATAACGCGGAGATCCCCGCCAAAACATTTGCGCCAAAAAAGATGCTTCCCAAGGTGCCAGCATCTACGCCGAAGCGTACATAAAACCAGTAGGCGAACATGCTTTGTACGATCAATCCGCCGGCAAACGCATCCAGAGCAAATAACGAACTAAGCTTGAATACTACTTTACGTGAACGATGCAACCCCAGCATGCGTTTCAAATCGTCAGTTTGATGTGCAACCTCGATCCTATGAGACAAACTAAAAAACAGGCACAGCAGGATGAATCCCCCAACAGCGTATCCCATCAACACAACACGATAAGAATCGAGTGATGACCAGCCACTGTTTTGCAGCGATTGCGCCAGCCAGCCACCGGTCAGCGCGCCTGTAGCCGTCGCAAAAGAACCCGCCAAGTTGTACCAGGCAAAATATCCTGTCCTCTTTTCATCGGGCACAAGTTGCGAGAGGCTTGCCTGTTCCACAGATAGAAACGGACCAATTTCATTCCCGCTCGGACTGATGACCCCGATGATCGCTGCGATGATAAGCAGGATATAGTTCCGCGTCAGAATGAAGCCCAAGCCTGCTCCCGCCATCAGGAGTGCGCCCACGATCAGGGTTTTCTTCCGACCAAATCTGTCTGCAGATGTGGTCAGCCACAATGTGATGCCTGCATCACCGATAAGAGTGAACGTGAACAACAACCCAACTTGAAGTCTCGGTCAGCCCGGCAGCGACAAGATACAGCGCCAGGATGACCGAGAGGAATCCATAACAGAAAAGACGGATGATGCGGGTCGTGAAAAGAATGGGAATATCACGATTGTTCGCAGGACTCATGCGGCACCCTTGCCTTTTGCCACATCCAACCGACACCATGCATACAAGGCATCGTACACATCGAATTGATGCTCAAGATTTTCAAGATCCTCCGGAAAACGCAAGCTGTAGCCTGATGCGATCGCTTCCAACCCACGCGCAATAGGATCGGTGTCAATATCTTCCGCAACATCCGCGGCGTGGACGATCTTCGCCAGCCGCAATAATCCCGGTTCTTTCAAACCATATTTGAGGATAATGGACTCAAACGAACAGCGTCCATCATGGTGACCCAGTTCTACACCCGGCGCATCGAACGGGGTCGCGCCCTGCAGCTCAGCCACCTGTGAGATCTAGCTGGCGGGCACAAATAAAAACTCCGCTTCATTATCGATGAAACGCGTAATGAGCCATGGGCAGGCGACGCGGTCGACGTGCACATGCGAACGAGTGATCCATTTCATAGCATTCTCCTTTGATATAAAAAACTGGCAGTTACTGTTCGAGTATAGTAACTGTCAGTTTGGTTGTAAATAGAAGCAAGCTAAGAGTGTTGAATTACTTCACCGGCTTGACCGCCCGAACAAAACCTATGGTCAACATGCCGCCTTCCATTTGCTCCACATTTTCAAACCCAGCATCTTTCAGTAACGGCTTCAGATCCTGAAGACCAAATTGGACCACGTGCCCGTGATGCAGGATCGCTGCTGTGAAAAACTTCTTGAACGCGGAGCCTTCGGGTCGACGCATATCTGCGATCACGATCCTTCCACCGGGTTTGAGCGTACGCCAGATCTCCGCCAATCCCCGCACACGCAGGTCGTCCGTTAGATGATGCATCATCAGACTGGACGTCACGGCGTCAAACGTGTTATCCGCGAACGGCAGAGACTCGATCACGCCGACTCGAAAGTCGATCTCCAAGCCAGCGCGCCGCGCTTTTTCCCGCGCGACTGCGATCATCTCCGGAGCCGGGTCAATGCCCGCTGCCTTCCCGTTTTTTCCCACCCGCAGTTTGGCAGGGATGGCAACAGCACCTGTACCACAGCCAACGTCCAGGACAGAATCTCCTGGTTTGAGCAAAGCCTGGTCTATGGTCTGGCTTCGTAATGTACGGGCATGACCGAATGTCATGAGGTTTACCGTCAGATCATAAAAGGAAGCCCAGCGGATAAGCCTGCCTTCCGTTTGGGCAGGACTTTCATGAGAAGGTGAATGAGAATGCATATGTACCTCGTTTCTTTTGGTTTTATATCTTACACAGACGATTTTGCTGTCGTGACCTGCATAGATCTCCTATGGGAGATAATCACTCCAAGGAGAAATACCAAAGCGATAAAGAGGAGACCATTACTGATCGAGCCAAGATATTCTGTTCCGCTTACGTACTTAACGTATTCAGCAGATAACGGATGTCCGAATGAATTGGCTACCGCATGCATGAGCACCGCCGGCCAGAAACTTGCTGTGCTATTTCTGATCTCTCCGTACACTACAGCCATGGCAAAACAAACTAGGTAAAAGCGTGGAATGAACGATCCCAGGTCTCCGGTATTGTTGAGCCAGGTCAGTTCGCTTATGTAGGGCAGATGCCACGAAGCCCACACGAACGCGACCAAGGCAGCAGACAAGTAACGATTGACTCCCAGCGCCGCCAGCTTTGGGGCAAGGTAGCCACGCCAACCCACTTCCTCAAAGATCGCAAAGATAAAGAATATGGGTAAGGCTGTCAGAAACGTTCGAAGGAATTTTCCGAGCGAAAAGTCTGGGACAGCGGCAAGGGAGAATACGTCATCGACAAAAAGCGTTACCAGCATCAGAATGGGAATCGCCAGGAAGCTTAGTAGGTACCAGTGGATATTTTTGCCAATAACAGGCTTAATTCCCAAGTCTGACCAATCTCGCGTCACGACACGCATTCCCAGGGAAATGAGTAACGGTGCGGTTCCCCACAGGATAAAGCCGGGACCCATAGAGGATGGACTTCCTCCCAATAGAGGCGCTATCCATGCCGTTGTGTTTACTAAAACCGAAAAGAAAACAATGTTACGGATGATTTTCTTGCGTTCAAGACCGGCCATACTGCGATTCCTTTCGTCTGCATGTGTTGATCAAATTCTATGAGCAACAGCTTCAGGAAGCAATCTTCAATCAGAGTAGAATGTCCCATATTGGACAAAATCAGCAAAATGTGCATTTTTGGGAGTTGTATATGAGAGAGAAAAATGACCGGCAAAGCCAGCGCACGCGCCAGGCACTGGGCGATGCCCTGCTTGAACTGATGATGGAGAAGGGATATCGCGCCGTATCCATCAAAGATATTATCGACCGTGCCAATGTCGGGCGTTCTACATTCTATGCTCATTATGCTGATAAGGATGAGTTATTTGAAAATCAATTGAATCGGATGGTCGAGATGCTAATCCAACACACTCCCCCATCTATTATGGAAAGAAATCCGTTCTTCCCAAGCCTGGGTCTTTTCCAACATGTTCAGCAGCAGTGGAAACTATATAAGCTGCTCTCGTGGGAGGCTGGAAACACATTGCATATCAATCACCTACAGAAATCTATCAGCGATCAAATCGAGCAGCGCATTAAAGCAGATGAAAAAAACTATGAACTACCCATCCCTGTGCTGGCGAATTTTCTGGCTGGCAGCCTGCTCTCATTACTCAAGTGGTGGCTGGATAACAAGATGGAGTATTCACCCGAACAGATGGATGAGATGTTTCGAAAACTAGCACTGCCCGGTATTATTCAAATCACCAACACATGAACTGTCCACTTGATCGTGAGTTCGAATCTGGTTAGGATCACAAAAAAGACAACTTGATGAAGGCACATCAAGTTGTCTTTTTCTATTTTATGATGGAGGCAGAATGTTAATCATTGATCCAAGTTGTCAAAATTAAAATCGTTATGACTGAACATCCCTATCGTCTCTAAATAATCTCCACTTCATCCACGCCCAGTGTTTCTCATCAACCACACGTACCCATCCTCCAATCCAGGTTGGACAGGCTGCGCCGTGGGATACGCTTCGACATCCGGACCTACCAGACGGAACTGTGTCTCTTCCGCCAGATGCAGCATGGAAACAACCATTAAGCCATGATCCGGCTTTTCGAGACCCGACCCACTCCAGGTCCAGACATGACCCGCAGCCGCCTGCGTCAATTGCGCTGGACTACCGCGGAAGAGAACTTGTCCATGCGCCAGCACAGCGATATCCCTACATGTTTGGGCAATATCTTCCACAATGTGAGTAGAAAGCAGCACCGCGCGATTGGCAGCCAGACGGACAAGCAGATTACGAAAACGGATGCGCTCCTCAGGGTCAAGCCCCGCAGTCGGTTCGTCCACGATGAGCAGTTTTGGATCATTGACCAACGCCTGGGCGATGCCGACACGGCGCTTCATCCCACCCGAAAAGCTTTTGATCTTGCGCCGGGCAGCATCTTGCAACCCGACCATTTCAAGGACGGAGCTCACGCGCTGTTGTCTTCTTTTTGGATCGTCCAACCCTTTTAGGATCGCCATGTAATCCACGAATTGTTTGGCTGTCAGTTCGGGATACATGCCTAATTCCTGGGGCAAGTACCCAAGCACAGACTTGACTGCCTGCTTGCCCATTTCAGTGGAAAGATCATGTCCGCCCACTTGCACAGATCCGCTGGTGGGATTCACAATGCCCGCCAGGATGCGCATGAGCGTGGTCTTGCCAGCGCCATTGGGACCCAGCAAACCGAACATGCCGGAGCCGATCTCCAGATCGATACCATTTAACGCATGGACAGCTTTCCCACCGATGCCGTAGGTTTTTGTAAGGGAAGTAATTTTGATCATGGATATTTCCTTTTTAGATGTATCTTTCCTGGCGATGTAACAGTGCCCAGGCAGCGAATAGAAACAGGAAAGTAAGAGCAGACAATGAGATGTAATTCGCGATCAGGTCCGGGTGCTCGGGCATGAGCGGACCCATGAAGACCAGAAAGTATTTGCCACTGTTATCGGCGAACCAGCCGCGCGCTACCAATTCCACGAGCCAGACCATACCTGCCAGCAGTGCGCCGGTTGTGGTCTGCGCCGCGGCAATAGCAGTGAGACATCCCAATGCCATCAAGGACAGTGTTGGGATCAACCAGATCAATTGAACATTGAACCAGTTTCCATACATGGGAGTGAAATCAACACCGAGCAGAAGCGCAAAGACCTGAAAGGTTAAAGCGCATAAAACCTGGATCACGAACGTTGGAGCGAGCCGTTCCATCAACGTCTGGATGGCTGGAATGGGAGTCGCGAAGCGCAGTTCCAACGCTGGATCATCGAGAACCGCATAGGCTGCCAGGATCCCGCCAATAAGCGGAACGACCGCACCCAGATAGGCGCGCGAGGTATCCAGAATATATTCCTGTCCGCGCATGATGCCGATGATGATGAACAGCATCCAGAACGCCAACGGAAACCAGATCTGGTCGAAGCGTGAGGTCAACAAAATATAACGAAGTGAAAATCGTTTCATAAGAAATCCTAAAGGCGGCGTTCCTGCCAACGCAGATACTGATTGACCGCGAACAAAGCGATGGCGATACAAGCGAACAACACTACCAAATTGAGCATCGCTTCAGGAGGAGTGAAGCCCCCTTCCACTTTATGGGTCGAGTTTGTGAACACGCCGAAGAAAGCCTGCACGGGATATTGTCCAACCGCATTCAACAGGGTATCGCTGATGGTGGGAAAAGCCTTCGGGCTGATCATATTGCCCCAGAACCAGTAACCGGTGAACAACACCTGATAGACACGCAACGGCATGACCAGCGGACAAGCCAGCGAAAACGCAACTACGAATGCATGAGATGGAACGGCGATCAAAAGGAACGCCAGCAGGAGCGGAACAAGGAAGTTGAGAGGCGCCAACCCTTTTGCCACCAATGCAGTTCCGACCAATAGAACCAGCAGGAACATTGGTGCAAGGACAGACAGAAGTACGCCGAAATATTTCGCAAGAATATACGCTGATATCGAGAACGGTGTGCTGCGCTGCAACTCGCGAACACCGATTCGTTTATCGCGCTGCATTCGATCCGCGGCGAGGATACCCGCTAATAGCGGCATGAAAATATTGAACATGAAGACGGTATGCCCGGCTTCGTACCAGATCTCATCCGGGCGAATGACATCCTTCGAGGCATCCAATCCGGGTGTCAGATTCGTGATGAGATAGAACAAAACCAGCAGGGTGTAGCTGATCCACAAGCCGGGGCGGCGAATGGACATGGTGAATTCATGGCGCATGACGCCGAAAAATTGGGACACGTTTTTCTCCGATGAGGATTATATAGATAGGTGAAATACTGGACGATTGGCAGACCACAAAATAGCGATCAATAGAGGTGCCGAGAGAACGAGCAGGAGCATCGGATTTTGCCAGAAGCCGCAGTAGGCAAGGATGAAGGATTTCCATGCAGGCGAGATCATCCATGTTCCAAATGCCTGATAGGGCACGTACTGCATCAACCACATAACATAAGCCACTGTAATAGCATTGCCTGTCCCGATCCGCATGGAAAGCAACAACGCCAGAGCAGAAAGAAACGTCATCGGAGCCAGTAAACCCAATATAAGTTTGCCAAGCGGTCCCGGCGGCAGGATGATCATCAAAATGGCGGCTGCCGCGAGCGCCAGGAGCATGTTATAGGCAGAGACAATGCTCAAACGGGCAAGCAACAATTTCCATGGGGAGGTCGGCGTGGAAAGAGTCAGTTCGTACGCCTGATCATATTCCGGACCGAAGAGAATACTGAGGGTCGCGGCTGCCATCATGGGCGCAAGAAAGTAAATAAACTCGGCGTGTCCAGACACAAAGGCTACGATGACGCCCAGCGCCATCACCGAAGCCGTAGCGGGCCACATCTCACGCTGGACGAGGAAGATCTGCGAACGCAGTAACTGCACAACGCGGCGAAAGGCTCGCGTTGAGGCGAGTGGTTGATGGATCTCTTCCAGGGCACGGTCCACTACTTTTAACGGGAACAGGTTCGGTTGAGTTCGATGCGATGATCTCGTCGGCAACCGCTTTCCAAAGCTGGAGGTCTGCCTGGCATTCGGCACAATCCGCAAGATGCTTTTCGAAGTTCAGGCGTTCGGCGGCATCGTTCAATTGATCCGTCACGTACAAAATAAGCTGCTCTTCGTGGTTCATCGCCAGTTCTCCTCATTACGACTGAGCACGCCGCGTAAATGCTGACGAGCATAATTCAGACGACTCTTGACCGTGCCCAGCGGACATCCGCAGACCTCAGCCACTTCGTTCAACGTGAGACCCTGATAAAAGACAAGCTCGAGCACAGCGCGGTGTTCAGTGGAAAGGGTTTGCAATCCCTGACGGACCCAGCGCTTCGTTTCCTCCACCTGGGCTTGATCCTCAGGCGAGGCATTTCTCTCGCTGATAGTTTCTTCAATGGACTCGAGTGGATCAGTTTGGTGGCGAAGAGACTTCATGGCAGTGTGATGGACAATACCCAGCAACCAGGCAATGAGGCGCCCGTCCCCGCGAAACTTTCCCGCCGTGCGCCAGGCAATGACAAGCGCCTCCTGTGTTACATCTTCTGCCGCGGCACGGTCGTTCGTCAGGCGCAGGGCATAGGCGAACAGACGCTGACCATATGCCGCGTATAATTCGCCCATGGCATTCTCATCCCCCGAAGCCATGCGGCGAATCAGATCAAGACCATGCTCCTGCGCCGTCATGTTGTATTGGATGCCCGCAGTTTCCCGTGAAAGCTGATGAAGTTGTTTCGCAAGTGCCAATGAGACCATTCTGCTGACTGCCTTTTGTGTTCACTAGTATGTACCAGTAGGAAGGCAAAAGGTTCAAAAGTCAGTCAGAACAGAGGCAATTCCATATATCATACCCCGCTCCGTGCTATAACTTTTTCAGAAAAATGACCCGGTACATGCCGTTCAGAATGCTCGGCTCGTCATGCATGACAACACAAGGACAATTCCTCATTAAGTCACTCATACGGCGATTGATATCGGTGCCAAGCAGGGTGCTGAATAGATTGGTAAATCTGCGCCCGAGGGAAACCGAACTGCCTTCAGGGAGGAATTTGTCAAAGACAACAATGCGTCCGCCAGGTTTGAGGGCGCGCAAAGCAGACTGCAAACAGGCATTCCCGTCGGGGATCACCGATAAGATCAAATTCAAGACAACCGCGTCGAACGACTTTTCATCCACAAGCAACGCCTGAGCATCGCCCTGGATCAATTTAACGGAAGCAGAACATCGGTCCAGCTTGAGGCGGGCTTTTGCCAGCATGTCCGAGCTGAGATCGATCCCAGTTGCATCCACACCGGCAGGCAGAAGAGGTATATCCGCGCCGGTTCCCACACCGGGAATCAAAACACATTCGCCAGCCTGCAAGCAGAGCAATTCCAGAGCGCGTTTGCGTCCGGGTGCGAAAAGACGGTTGACCGTCGAATCATAGATCGGCGCCCAAAGACGATAGATAACCTGATTCCAGTGATTTGTCATTTTCATAGTGTTGAACTCCCGACATTCTTTGCCTTCGCGCGGCGAACGGCGGCTTCCAAAAACACCTTGACCGCGAACCAATCCAGAAAGCCCGGCGCGATAACTTTGAGCCAGACCGCCAGCGCGCCGGGTCCCATCAATACTTCGCGGCGGCGTTTCTCTGCAGCCTTCAAAACGATCTCGGCACATTGCGCAGAGGTCATGGTCTTTTTATTAGACCTCTTGCATAAGTGTGCCATAATAGGCATATGAAATATGAAACGGTCGAACAACTAAAGGACATTGATTTCAAGCGACTTACAGGTGTTCAACGGGAGACCTTTGAAGAGATGCTCAGCGTGATAGAACACGGATTGGGTACCTTTGGTAGACCACCGAAACTAAGCCGAGCCGATCAACTGCTGATGACCTTGATGTATTGGCGAGAATATCGAACTGAATTTCATATTGCACAATCCTATGGTGTCAGCGAAGCGACGGTCTGTCGCACCATCCGCAAGGTAGAAGATGTGCTGGCGAGTTCGAAAAAGTTTCGCCTGCCTGGCAAAAAAGCGCTCCAACCCAGCAACACCATCTTTGAAGTGATCCTGGTGGATGTCAGTGAACAACCCGTGGAGCGTCCAAAAAAAGCCAGGAACAGCACTACAGTGGCAAAAAGAAGCGACATACCCAGAAAACACAGTTGATCGCCAACCAGAAAACCGCTGAAATTGTGGCAACCGCCTTTAGTCAGGGCAGCAAGCATGACTTTCAACTGTTCAAGGACGATAAGCTCGCGATTGCCCAACATATTTGCATCCTAGCGGATGCTGGCTATCAAGGTTTGGCAGAATTGCATGAAAACTGCCAGACGCCTTTTAAGAAATCCAAATATCATCCTTTGACCAAAAAGGAGAAACAGAAAAATCGGGCGTTGGCTCGCAAGCGCATCGTGATCGAGCATATTTTTCGCAAGCTGAAAGTATTTCGGATCCTCAGTGAGAGGTATCGTAATCGCAGAACTAGATTTGCTCTCCGTTTCAATTTGATCGCTGCTATTTACAACCTTGAACTTAACTGACTTTTGCAAGAGGTCTATTGTAGTAATCGCGACCACGCGGACCGCGCCGCTCACCTTCTTTATTGAGTTGTGCCTCATGGAATTCTGTCGCCACCCAGGAGGGACAAACTAGCGTGCAGCTTACGCCCGATCGATATAACTCCATGCGCAGCGAATTGTAGAATCCGTGCATGGCGTATTTACTGGAGCAATAAGGCGTGTTGTATGGAATGGCTGTCTTGCCACCCAGACTCGAAACAGCAACGATACGTCCGCGTGTTTGTTTCAGATACGGCAGAGCGTAATAGGTGCAGTACACCGCGCCGTAGAAATTGACATCCATTGTTTGCTTGAACAAACACAGATCAGGAAACTCATCGAACAATGCGCTGGCTGCCATCCCGGCGTTGTTGATGAGCATATCCAACCTGCCATACGTGTTGATTGTTCTATCGATCAAAGTTTTGCATTGAAGCTCATCACGCACATCCGTTGGAACAACCAGCACTTCACCGCAGAACATGCGGCATGACTCGGCGATCTGCTCCAAACGCTCGGCACGCCGCGCAGCGATCACCACTTTTGCACCACTCTTTGCCAGAAGCAGCGCCAGCGCCTCCCCAATTCCCGCGGAAGCTCCGGTGACGATCACTACCTGATCACGAAACGCATCCTTTTTCATTCTGCCTCCCCGCCTTGCGGCTTCACAAACTCGATACAGTACAGCCAGCCTTTCCAGACATCGAACACCTTTTTCTCAAGCATATCATCCGGCACAAGGTCGATCGGGGCGATGATCTCAGTACGCTTGCCGCCGAACGATCTCTTAAATCCGGGGATGAACTTTTCATATCCCTGCGCGCCTTTTTCAGTTTCATCAGCGATCAGAATCCTGGCTCCCGGCTTTGCCACGCGGATCATTTCATGGATGGCGGCTTCCTTGTTATTGAAGAAGTTGATGCCGCCCACATGGAAGACGCCCTCGAACGATTCATCCTGGAACGGCAGTTGTTCGCCGTTACCAAGAAATAGATCTACATCCCAGCCTTTTCTACCGACATACCGCTGACAGCGTCTCAACTGCCCGAGCGAAATATCCAGCCCGAACACTTCTCCAACATCGGGTCGGCGCACAAGATAAGGCAGATTCACACCCGGACCGATCGAGACTTCAAGCACGCGCCCGCCGCGCGGGTCGAGCCGATCTGTGATCTCACGTTGACCGGTTTCTTCATCCATGCCGATGTAGGCAAAAGCAACTTTTGAGAACGCGGCATAGATCCCCGAGAACCAGTCATACAGTCGCGAGAAGCGGCGGTTAAAACCCGTCAACTGTTCAGGCGAAGTGAAGTGTGGAATTCCATCAATGATGCTGAAATTCCTTGAGCACTTTTTACAATATAAGTTTCCCGTATGGCATTCCTGGAGAGTGTGCTCCACAGCGATCAACTCCAACGATGCGTGACACTGTGGGCAAGCAAGCTGGTCAAGTGTTTTGTGTTTCATGACATCTCTTTATTTTCTTCCAACGGCTATTCCATAGCCGCCTACGATAGAACGTCTGGCTTTCTTCTCCGTGCAGTACATGGCTTTCAGGTCGCTGGCATTGACATCGCTCACATCTTGAAATCCACGCTGCTTGAGAAAAGCTGAGATTGTTCCTGAAGGAATTCCAACCGTGAGACCTTCTCCAGTCATAAAGCGGTAGCGGCGCATGTTGTCGACTTCCTTCTGCCGGGCTGCATCCAGCACATCCTGATAGATGTAATCAAAGACAATCGCGCTTCCAGTCCCTGAATGCTCTACGACAAGTGCCAGAGTAGTATCCACTGCCTCAGCCGTTAGATACATGGAGACACCCTGCCAGATGAATAGCGTTTTCAGTACAGGGTCATAGCCGGATTGCAGAAGACGATCCGCAACGCTCTGTGTGTTGAAGTCCACCGATACATAACGAACATGCTCGGGCGCTTTCCCAAATATCTTTTTTACTTTTGCCAACTTATCTTGTTGCGTGGCTGGATGATCCACTTCGAAGAGCTTCACGTTGTTGAAATCAAAGCGATAGGCACGTGAATTGTATCCCGCACCAAGGATGACCAGTTGCTCCGTCCCTTCTTTCAGGAAGTTTTGCAGAACATCATCAATATAACGATCCCGTGCCGCCAGAAAGCCATTGACGCCAGGTCCACGCCTTTCGGCATATCCACTTCTGATAAAGAACCCTAGCACATGGTACATCCAGGCTGGGACGAATCGACGGGCATATGGATCGTAACAAATCCGTTCATCTGCAGGCTTGTCACTCTCCACGGCACGCATCACCGCTATTCCCGCCGCTGTGAGACTTGTCTGATTCTTGCGCATGTCCAACCCCTTTCCTTACCAGATGCCGGGGATCAATCGTTTGACCCGATGGCGATACAACTCAAATTGCTCACCAAAGTGCTTAGCCAATAAGGCATCTTCCACATGGATACGATAGATCATGCAAGGCAGCAAAATAAATACAGTTGAACCTATCCCGGTCAGGCTTGAATACCCAACTGCAATGCCCAATGCCATTAACAGATAGCCCGTGTAAGCAGGGTGACGGACCAGTTGGTATGGACCGTTTTGGACCAATTGCTGACCAGTTTGGACAGAAAGATGCCCTGAGTAGCTTTTTCCAAGGGTACGTCGTGCCCAGACAAACAATGCGCCCCCACATACGAACAGAGCCAGCCCCCCTATTTCCATCCAGTCATGGCGTAATAATCGTGTTGGCAGATAGATATACTCCAACGGTGAGAGATAAAACACTGCCATCATTGCCAACGCGATCATCCAGAAAGAACGGTCGCCTTGCTCTGCCTGTACAGTATCGCCCTGCGCGTGGGTCTCCCAAAAGGTTTCCCTGCGAATATAACCAACGATCACCACTCCCGCTGCGTAGACAACACCAGTGAGAAGCAGGACCCAGCCAAGGATATTTTTGAAAAGGGTCTCTACTCCCAACAATGCCAACACGATTGCCAGTGCTGGCACTATGAACATCAGGAAGTGAATGGCATTCTTGTTCATATTTTCCTCATGAAATAGCTTTCCGTGCGCCAAGAGCATCTGCGCCTCATCGGCTGTTCAGACCCTATTCGTGGCTGCTCATGGAACCGGTGGAACTTTCAAGAGCAGACCGATGGCATATCCAACCAACGCGCTGACAGTACCGATCACCGCCATTTCCAAACCACTCTTCCAGGGAAGTCCAACCGTTGTCCGTGCTTTGTAGATACCTACAACATAGAGAACCAATGCTGTAACCAGGATCGACACCCAAATGCTGGTGGAAACTGGTAGCAGCACAAACGGGATCAGAGGAAATGAGCGACCCAACTACTGCTGAGATGCCCACGACCAGAGACACTTTCACAGCCTGTGTCCGGTCAACGGGTGTCAGACGATGCTCCTCCGCCATCATAACCGCCACCCAAATATCGGGATTGGCGGTGATCGTCTCAACGATATGTTCCAACAAATCGTCTTTGAAACCCTTCTGAGAATAGATGGCACGTATCTCGTCTTTTTCCAGGTGAGGCATCTCCTGGATATGCCGGTATTCACGTTCGCGCTCGCTCTCATAAAAATCTGCATCCGCCATCGTGGATGTGTACGCGACCGCTCCCATCGAAACAGACTCGGCAAACGTGGCTGCTAATCCCGCTACCAATACAATGTGCGGATCGCTGGTGGCAGTCTGCCACACCCAGGATCACACCCAGAACGTTCACGAGCCCATCCTGACCACCGAGAATAATGTCTGAAAGCGCAGATGCCTGCCGGTGCGAGTTCGCGTACATCATCCGCATGTGAGAGCAAGAGTTTTTCCTTAATCAGTTTTTCCATTCCAAATCCTTTGTAGTTAATTTGCACGCTAATAAAAGCCAGCGATGGGTCGCCGGCACACATAGGGTCAACAAAAAACAATTTGCAATGTTACAAGGATTTCGGAGGATGAAATGGCGGGGGAAGCGGTTCAGAAACCAAGCTGAGGTTTGAGATAACTACCATGCGGGATACAGGCTGAGCGAATCTCTCAACGTCCCTTTCGCCCAGAACGAACAGATCACCATCATGCGAGTGAAAGTTACCAGTTGCTTGCTGCCCAATAAAGTGATCCTGGATTCCCCCAAGTCCCTCCACAACAAAATGGAAGGACAAAGTAAATGCGCACAAACCGATAATAAGCAAAACAATATACCGCTTAATCATTACGCACATGTTCCACTCCCTGCTTGAACAGGGTAACGATATGGGGATCTGTGATGCTGTAATACACTTCCTTGCCCTCACGGCGTGCTGTGACGATATGAGTTTGGCGCAAGCCACGCATGTGGTGAGAGACCGCGGACTCTGAGATGCCAACCAATTCCGCCAGAGCACTGACGTTTTTTTCCCCGTCCAGCAAAGCCGACATGATGCGTACCCGGCTGGTATCACTAAATGCGCGGAATAGTTCGGCTACATGCGCCCCAGTATGTTCGTCTAGTACAAAAGCCGTCATAGTGATATCACCCTAAAAATAACAACTGAGCATATGTTCATATGTTTAATTATACAACTGCATCCATTGAGAGTTCAACCTGTTTTAAAAATAAACAGGCAGAACTCTGTGTGCTGCCTGCCTAACCTACGAGAAAGTTTTGTTTGCTAGCGAAAATTCTATGAGCGATCAGCCCAGATTACGATCCGCGATCCAAGTCCTTATCCGCCCAGGAAATCGGGTCTTCGATCGGTTCGATATGGGTCACGATGTTTGAATACGGAAGCGCTTTCGTGACCTGCTGCTCGATTTGTTCGGCAAGTTGGTGTCCCTGGCGAACCGTCCAATCGCCTGGGACAAGCAGATGGACCGCCATAAATTTGCGTGCTGCAGCCTGCCGGGAACGCAGGGAATGGTAACTCACACCTTTGTCTTGATAGCTATCTAGAATGGACTTGATCTTGGTTGTCTCTTCGGCAGGCAATGCCACATCCATCAAGCCTTTCCCGGAACGGACAACCAAGCGATAGCCGGTGAACAGGATGTTGACGGCGACCGCCATCGCGATTAGCGCATCCAGCCGCTCATAGCCTGTCAGCCACACCAGGGCGATGCCGATCAATACGCCTCCGGTCGTCCACACGTCCGTCATCAAGTGATGGGCATCTGCTTCCAAAGTAATGGAGTTATAGCGTTTTGACGCCCGCAAGAGTACCAGCGATACGCCCAGATTGATCAATGAGGCAATCACGGAAATCAGCAAACCCAACCCCACCTGCTCAAAGAGGGACAGGATGGATCAGGCGAGGCAGCGCACTGACGATGATGCTGGCGGCAGCAAGCAGGATCATGCCCCCTTCGAAGCCGCTGGAAAAGTACTCCACCTTGGAATAGCCAAAGGTAAATTCATCGGACGCTGGACGAGTAACGACGCGTAAAGCAAACAATGCCACGATGGCAGCCGCCAGATTAACAAAGGATTCGATGGCATCTGACAGCAAGCCTACCGATCCGGTCAGGAAATAGGCAAATACCTTAAGTGAGATGGTTACCACGGCAGCAGCGATCGATAACCAAGCAAAACGGGTAAGAGGAATAGTTTGTTGTGAAGAATCTTCCATGAGAGACTAACCTCCTATGTCGAGTTCCGTGATGATAGAAGTTTTTTACTGGAAATGAGCTTGGATATTATAGCATCAGCAGATGTCTGAAATGGCACATTAACTTGGAAGGCTTGTCTCTCTCACTTCATGAATCCTCGAAACCGGTGTCGGTTCCCTTATTCCGGTCCATGCGGTCGTAGCGGCAAACTTGCCAAGCTACTGTACCCAACTGGGCGAGGTGAGTCTCCATCGCGACGGAAACACCTTCCTAGTGCAATTAATTTCCTATCGTCTCACGGAGACCGAATGTAATCCTGATACGCTACCTATCCGCGTGAACGTGCCGCTCAATATTATTGATCTCCCGGAAGGCACGTATGAAGTGAACGTCAACGGCGCTACTACAACCTTTGACATTCCAGTTCGATAATCAGCCAGACACCCTCTAAGAAAAATCAGAAGCACAGAAAACCGAAACAACAGAAATTCCCCTGAAAGCTGGTTCTACTCGGCGGCGGATTGTTGTTGCTTGCTCGCCGCCGAGTTATTTGCGAAATGTGCATTTTGGAGTCAATAAGACATTTACCGTGAAGGTCGCCAACACGGGTGATAGCACGCGCTTCCAAGAAGATCCCTACATCCGCCCCGCTCATCTTAGTCTATCCGACTAATCTGACAAATATAGGCGCGATGAGGAATAGACCCACTAACTGAGTTGATCGCTTTACTTCCAATAAGGAGGTTGAAATTGGACCCCTCCGCATCAAAGGGATCATAGCCCGGCGCGCCGATCTCGGGACAGGCTTGCCACCAACCATGCTGACCGCAGACCACTCCAGGTTTTAGCGTACTGTTCAATCGAGCACGCGCACGAATACTGCCATCCGGCGTTTCGACTCGTACCCAGTCACCAGGGCGGATGCCCCGCTCAGCCGCAGCTACGGGATGCAGCTCAACTTCAGGGTCCATCGCCTGGCGGCGCAGGCTCGCCAATCCACGATGCTGGGTCTCACAAAACAAGGTATTCTTGGCAGAGGTAAGGATTAACGGGAATCGTTCTGCCAATTCCGGATGGGACAAAGGACTTATCAACGGTTCTTCGTATTCAGGGAGAGGAGGATACCCATATTCCAGCATCTTCTCAGAATATAGCTCGATCTTTCGTGTGGATGTGTTAAAGCCACGGGACACTCCATCGCGAAGTTCGGCGAATTTGCGATAATGGACCGCTTGAGGCACTTGTATACCTCCTGGTTGCTCGCGCAGCATTTCCAGCGATATACCAGACGGTCCCAGTTGATAGCGATAGGCAGCCTGGATATCGCCATCCCAAAACTGGGCGCCATAACCCAAACGGCTAGCCAAACCAAAGATGATCTCTGTATCTGAGCGAGCCTCTCCCGGAGGCTGAACAACTTTCTGGCGCAATTGGACAAAGGATTGTGACGCAGCGTTCAATTCAAAGCTTACTTTGAGCGCTTCTCGTTCGAACGCACTGGCAACAGGCAAAACGATATCCGCTAGTTCGGCAGTTGGATTCATGAAGAGATCAGCATGGACATAGAAATCAAGTGCCTTAAGCGCCTCACGTCCATAGGGAGCATCCGCATGCGCAAGGAGCAGGTTAGCGCCGAAACCGACCAGCCCATGTACGCTATAGGGCGTATGCTCCAGGATGCCTCGATATAACTCATCTGAAGTGACAAATCCCCAACGGGAGGGTCCGAGCGGACGTTCTTTTAGTCCAAGAGATTTGGAGCGCTGCTCAACAGGCAATAATTCCAGACCCGTAACATTTGCTGTTGGCACACTGGGAAATAACACATTTCCTCCAACCGCATCGAAACTACCTGTCAACGTATAAAGTTGAGCAATGGCGCGAGCAATTTGTGTGGAATTTGTCTGCATCTCCACACCGCTCCAGGCATAATAGGCTACTGGACGCGACTCCCAGAGCATCTGTGCAGTCTTCTCAATTTGGACGCGATCAATTCCGGTGATCGTCTCCACGCGCTCAGGTGGATAACTGCGCAAATGTTCCACAGTGAGTTCGAACCCCGGATGACAAACAATCTCACCTTGAAGGGTCTCGATCACATATGTACCCAACAAAGTTGGTTCAGTATCCTCTCCTTCATAACGACCAGCAGAAGGGTCATAGACGATCGGTCGGCCCATCCTTTCGCTCCAGGCTACATATTTTTGGGCACTCCCATTTTCAGAGATATCACGCTGAGTCAGCAGGTGACCGTTATCAGCGCGTACAAGCAAGGGACCATTCGTCCAGTCACGGACGAATTCGCGGTCATACCAGCCGCGCTCGATCATCACATGGGCGATCCCCAACGCGAGAGCAGCGTCAGCACCGGGCCGCACTTGCAGCCAGAGATCTGCTTTTTTAGCAATACCTGTTTGTCGTGGATCGACAACAATTAGTCGCGCCCCGCGTTTAAGAGCACCTACTGTTGCCGTTGCATGGGTAAGCCGGGCAAGGTTTGGGTTATACCCCCAAAATAGAATGCAGCCAGCATTCTCAAGATCTGGCATGTAATTACCGGGTACACTGGCACCAAACGTATAGGTTGTTGCCTGGTATCGCCCCCAGCCGCACAGTTCCATGGATGCACAGAGATTTGGGCTGCCAAAGGCATTCATCAGACGCTGGATCCAAACTGTCGAGTCATCGGATGCCGAAGTGGATGGTGATGACACACTGAAGACAACACTTTCCGGACCATGGTCATCGGCAATGCTTCGCAATCTGTCAGCAATTGATGTAAGTGCTTCATCCCAACTGATACGCTGCCAACCTGGGTCCGGTTCACCCTTGGGCTGTGTACGACGGAGAGGATAAAGAAGGCGCTCAGAGTGGTAAACCAGCTCCGGTGCTGCCCGCCCCTTCGCGCAAAGCGCCTTGCCTGTTGGATGTGAGGGATCTGGTTCAAGGCGAACAAAACGCCCATTCTCTACTACAGCGATCGCCCCACACCGCGAGACGCACATAGCACAGTAAACTTGAATCCGGTCCGTAGACGGTTTCTCTGTCAACATGTGGTACCTGCCTATCTATTCTCTTTGCTTTTTCTACCTAATAACTCCGAATTGAAAGTATAACCCTTTTTGGTCTTTAGATGATATTTGTCTACGATTCCCCCTCTTATACCGAGCAAAACCCTAAAAGCTCTTGCTTTAGATAAGATGCTACGCTTACCTTAGAAAGGGAAAGGTCTGGATGGTAGAGGAGAGAATGGTTTTCCTCCTAGTAGCTTCGGCAGGATGACAGGTTCCCTTCACTGGCATAGGGCTTTCCCGAATTGAGCATGAGAGCAAACCTTCCTATAATCGAATCATAGTGAATGGAGGAAGGTATGCCTTATCGATCTACATCTGATCTGCCTGATAGCATCAGAAATGTGCTGCCACCTCATGCTCAGGATATTTTCATGGAAGCCTTCAATAGTGCCTGGGAACAATACGACCAGCCACAAGAACGGCCTGGCGATAGCTCACGCGAGGAAACTGCCTTCCGTGTTGCCTGGTCGGCTGTTAAGAACAGATACGAAAAAGATGAAAAGACCGGGGAATGGGTAGAGAAATAACAGTTCACTCGCATACTGTCTTCCTTAAAAAGGTGTTTGTTCATTGTTCTGGAGAGATTAATAATGAGAGACTATTCAGATGAAAAAATCCAAGTGCTGGGGATTGGAGGCAGTCTGCGCAAAAACTCGTACAACCGTGCGCTTCTGCGCGCCGCCCAGGAATTGGCTCCCGACGAAATGGCGATCCGCATCTTTGACAACGCTGTACTGAGTGCGATCCCACTCTTCAATGAAGATGTCCGCCAGCAAGGTGAACCGGAACCTGTAAAGATCTTGAAAACGGAAATTCGGAATGCCGACGCGCTGCTGTTCGCCATCCCGGAATACAACTACTCTTTTAGCGGTGTTTTGAAGAATGCCATTGACTGGGCATCGCGTCCGCCAAACAAGTCACCGCTCAAAGAAAAACCTGTGGCATTGATAGGCGCATCTACCGGTATATCTGGCACGATCCGAGCGCAAATGCATTTTCGGCAGGTTTGCATATTCACGGATATGCTTGCGGTCAACACTCCGCAGGTCTTTGTTGCCAACGCAGCGCAAAAATTTGATGCGAAGGGGCGTCTCATCGACGAAGATACGCGCAAATTCGTGCGGCAGTTGACGGAATCCCTGTTCGAATGGACGCGGCGCTTACGGTACGGGAATCTAATGAACGATATTCGAGACGGAGCCGTCACATCCCCTGGTAGTTAACCGGCTAGGTTATGCCGTATGGCAATCGGCGGTCACTTCTACCCACAGAACATGAAGCAGTTTGGTGGCAGGAGCCTGTATCACGTCTACATCATAGCGGGAACCGTGACACAGGCAAGATGAGTGCAAACTCAAGGCGGAGAAACAGTTTTCGATGTGGAGTTGATGCCACGACTTATTGAAAGAAATTCATCACCACTGTCTGGTATCGCAGCGGCTTTATGTTGTCATGATCCAGTTCTTGGGATTTCCTTTGTCCTTGTTATAATGACTTCATATGGTGAAAACAAGAAGTAATGAAGAGTGGTTGCATGAACTCGCAGACAGCGGTTCGATACAGGAGGCTGCGCTTTCCGACCTGCGTGAACTTTTACTGCGTGCCGCTCTTTACTTTTTTAGTCGAAATCTGGGAGATTTTAGGGACTTAAGCAGGGATGATATTCTTCAACGCGCCGAAGACTGTGCACAAGACGCGCTCATCGCAATACTAGATCACCTTACGGATTTCCGCGGTGACAGCAAGTTCACCACTTGGGCTTATAAATTTTCCATCAACATTTCAATGGTAACAGCGCGCCGTGAGCGTTGGAAGCGGGTTTCGCTTGATGAACTGACTGCTGATGAAGGTAGTTCAATTGATAAGTTCATGCGGGATATCTCGGATGGCATTCCCCCTGAACAAGTTGCCCTGCAAACCGAGGTACAACAAATCATCCGTGATGGGATCTCCGCCGATTTGACTGAGAGACAAAGGCAGGTGCTGGTATGGATGGTCATTCATGAGGTTCCACTGGACGTGGTGGTGGAACATTTGGGGACAAACCGTAATGCTGTCTATAAATTACTACATGATGCAAGACGCAAACTGAAGAGCCGTTTGCAATTGAATGGATTTGACGTAAGCGAGACATTGAGTTTGTTCAATATATCAGAGTAAGAATTCGGTTATGAATGTAACAAATGATTGAGGAGCCACTGTGCAAAAAACTCGCCTTGAACACCTGATACGAAATATTGAAAACACACAGGAGAATGAAATATCCTGTTCTGAATGCTTTGATCTGGTTTCCCTTTTTGTGGAAATGGAACTTGACAGGCAGGAGCCTGCATCAAAGATACCAGGGATAAAACAACACATCGACCAATGCCCTGCCTGCCGCCAGGAATATGAAATCCTACGCGACCTGCAAGTCCTGGAAAACGAGCATCAACTGCCATCGAGTGACGATTTGAAGCGGTTGATCTTATAACCTGTGATGTCGCCCCGCAGCAGACAGCGCTTTCCTGAACAGGAAAGCGCTGTTTTTATTTTGGTAAGAAATCGCGCAGGACTGAAACTTATAAGCAAGACCGCTCCCGCGGTCGCGAAATATTATTCCCTACAATGCCCCAACAGTAAATCAATTTTCAAGTCAAGGAGAGAAAAATGAATTTCCGTAAAAAGTTTACGCATGTTCTCATGGTTTCAGCGCTCCTGTTAACCAGTCTGGCATCCGCTTTATTTGCGACGACTGCATACGCAAAACCAAAAACAGATGCACAAGCCTTTCATGATGCAATGCGCAAATTATGGGAGGATCACATCACCTGGACCCGGTTGGTGATCGTCAGCATTGCGAACGATTTGCCAGACACGCAGGCAACTGTGGATCGGCTCTTACAAAATCAGGAGGATATCGGGAATGCAATCAAGCCGTTCTATGGAGAGGCAGCCGGGGATCAGCTCACGGCTTTGCTCAGGGAGCATATCCTGATCGCAGCCGAGATCCTGCAAGCGGCAAAGGTTGGGGATACAACAGCACAGAACGATGCCATCGCGCGCTGGTATGCCAATGCAGATGAGATCGCTGTGTTTCTCAACGCTGCCAACCCTGAAGAGTGGCCATTGGATGAGATGAAGATGATGATGCACGAACATCTGGATCTTACGCTGCAGGAGGCAGTCACCTATTTACAGGGTGATTACACCGCATCAGTCGCTGCCTACGACCAGATCCATGTCCAGATCCTTGGTATGGCAGATATGCTCAGCAACGGCATTATTCGTCAATTCCCACAGATGTTCAAGTAACTCATAAGGATGGCTGATGAAACACTATAAATACTTGATCATAGGCGGTGGACTGGCAGGCGATGCAGCCGTGCAGGGGATTCGGGAACTCGATCGGGATGGTTCCATTGGAATGTTCAGCATGGAGCTGAATCCCCCTTATATACGCCCTAACCTTTCAAAAGGACTCTGGAAGGGACGCCCGCTGGAAAAGATTTGGAAGAATACAGAAGAACTGAAAGCAGTGCTACTTTTGAACCACAAAGTTACTGAACTGGATGTTGAGATAAAGTGTATCCGCGACGAAACCGGCGAGGAATTTACATTCGACAGGTTACTGTTGGCAACCGGCGGCTCCCCCATTCACCTGCCATTTGGAGGGGAAGACGTCATCTACTTCCGTGATCTACAGGATTATCAACGCCTGCGTGCATTGAGCGAGCAAAGGAAAAATTTCGTGGTGATCGGCGGTGGTTTCATTGGTTCAGAGATCGCCGCGGCGCTTACCATGAACAGCAAAAAGGTCGTGATGATCTTTCCTGAAAAAGCGATTGGTGCGAACGTTTATCCAGACGACTTGTCACAGTTTCTGAACGAATATTACCGCAGCAAAGGTGTGGAAGTGGTCACCAGTGACAGCGTGGCAGATATCGAAAAAAACGGTGACCGCCTCACGGTCCGGACCCGAAGCGGGCGCAATTTCATGGCAGAAGGCGTCGTGGCAGGGATCAGCATCCGCCCGAACGTACAACTGGCAGAACAATCTGGGTTGCGGGTCAACAACGGGGTGCTGGTTGACGAGCATTTGCGCACATCTGCACCAGATGTATACGCAGCAGGGGACGTTGCCAATTTCCATCATGCAACTCTCGATAAACGCGTTCGTGTGGAGCATGAAGATAACGCGGTGCACATGGGCAAGCTGGCAGGAAGAAACATGGCGGGTGCAAACGAGAGCTACACTCACGCGCCAATGTTCTACTCTGATCTCTTTGACATGGGCTATGAGGCAGTTGGTGAAATCAATAGCAAGTTGAACATCATAGAAGATTGGCAAGAGTCCTTCAAAAAAGGCGTGATCTACTATACCGAAAATAACCGCGTGCGCGGCGTACTACTGTGGAACGTTTGGGACCAGATCGAGCGCGCCCGCGCCCTGCTGGCAGAAACAGGTCCATTCAATGCCAATGATTTGAAAGGGCGAATCTCCGGATGAGGATATGATATGCACTTACATGATGATCCAGATGACATTGACTATCTAGCCACAATGAAGTTGCAGAGGCGAGAGATCACAGATGCACAGTTGGAGAAGTTTGAAGGCTATGCGTTGGAGATATTCTCCGCTTTTGGAATGGATATCAATACTGCCGCGACCAAGGATACACCGCGACGTTTTATCAAAGCTCTCTTCGATGCAACCGAAGGCTATGATGGCGACCCAAAGTTGCTGCGCGTCTTCGACACAGAATGCCGCGGTGATCCGGACTGCCGCCTCAGCCAGGTCATTGAAGGTCCAATTCCCTTCTTTTCACTCTGCGAACATCATGCTTTTCCCTTTTACGGCATGGCGTACGTAGGCTACATCGCTCACGAAAACATTATTGGAATTTCGAAGTTAACCCGCCTAGTCCGGCTCTTTGCCAAACGTTTTTCTGTACAGGAAAGGATCGGTCAGCAAATTGCTGATACATTGGAGACTATGCTGCATCCACATGGTGTGGCTGTTTTTCTGGAGGCACATCACCTCTGCATGGAGATGCGCGGTGTCCGGGAAACGTCTCCTCTCACGCGCACGACCGTTTGGCGCGGGCATTTCGCCGAAGATCCATCCCTCCGCTCTGAATTCTTCACTGCCTGCGGGCTGCAAAGAAATGAGAGCTAACCATTATTGGCTCTTGAAGCTCTCGGGCAAAGAGTTTGGATCGATTTCATCCGCAGGTAGACCATCACATCCGCTGAGTTGAAGTGGTTGATCGAGGAGGATGGTATCAGCGGTGTGACTTCGAATCCATCCATTTTCGAAAAGGCCCGCCCAACATGCCGCGCGTACCCGTGAGGACGCCCTCCTTGACGTTGGCTTAGCCTGGACTCCGCTCTTTGCCCGCATCTCTGGTTTGATCACCGACCTGGGCGGCCCGCTGGCGCACGGCAGCATCGTAGCGCGTGAAGTCGGCATCCTGGCAGTGATGGGTACTGGTAATGCCACCCAGAAAATCCACAGTGGACAAGTGGTGACCATTTTAGGCAGTGAAGGAAAAGTTTTGGTTGGTTGATAATCGCAATACGTTTTTTTGCTCAGACTATGTCGTGCGGGGATCATATTTTCTGACCGAGCGCGGTGAAAAGCAAGGCGGCCCTGACAAATAAACACACTGATAATGACTTTTATCAGAACTCTGGCGATGAAAAGCATAAATCTGCATATTTAGACAAACACAGACTTAATAATTCAAGACTTCTTATTTATTATTTAGACAAACCCCTGTAAATTTATCTGGCACATGACAGTCACTGGTTCTATAGTTGAACCATCTTTGCCAAAGTGACTATCATGAATATTCTTTGCATCGGACTAAACCACACGACCGCTCCCCTTGCTGTACGAGAAAAACTGGCGCTGGGGGAAGATGTCGTCCGTATCGCCCTGGCACGCATCGCCTGCGGACATGTGACTTCACCATTCACTGAATTGGTGCTCTTATCCACCTGCAATCGTATTGAGTTATATGCTGTCTCCAACACATTGGCGCTCGCCGAGTTGGAGACTTTTTTATCAGATGTGAGTGGTGCATCGGTAGATAGTTTCCGCTCTCATTTATATCAACTGAGCGACATGCAAGCCGTACAGCACCTTTTCGAAGTTGCCGCCGGTCTTGATTCCCTGGTGGTGGGTGAACCGCAAATTCTGGGACAGGTCACACATGCACTCGAACTGGCACGTGCACAAAACACAGCTGGGTTTATCCTGAACCGCCTCTTTCAGGCTGCCATCCATGCCGGCAAACGTACCCGCACCGAAACAGCTATCAGTCGTAATCCCGTTTCTGTATCATCATTGGCTGCATCTTTGTCAGAACGCGTTGTTCACGATATTTCTCAGGCGCAGATCGTCATTCTCGGAGCGGGTGAAATGGCAGAACTGGCTGTCGAAGCCCTGCGCAAGCGTGGCGCACAGAAGATACTGGTCGTCAATCGCACACTCGAACGGGCACATGCGCTTGCACAACGCTGGAATGCGCAAGCCGCAACGTTCGAAGATCTCCACAGGGAGTTAGCCTGCGCTGATATTTTGATCTCTTCCACGGGAGCACCGCACACCATCATTTCGTCCCACATGGTGAATGAGATCATGCGGCTGCGCAGTGAGCGTCCGCTGGTGTTGATCGATATCGCTGTGCCACGTGATATCGACCCTGACGTTGTCGATATTCGCCATGTCAAGTTATACGACATGGATACTCTTAACGCTCAACTGGAACATTCCCTCGCTGAACGCATGGCGGAAGTGCCACAGGTAAAACATATCTTAGAGGAAGAACTCGCTCGCTTTGAAGAATATCGAAAGTCGTTGGATATGCTCCCCCTTATTGCAGACCTGCGTCAGAGCGCAGAAACGATACGCCAGACTGAGCTTGAAAAGACATTACGTCACTTGCCTGACCTGACCGAAGCGGAGCGCGCTCATATCGAAGCCATGACCCAGGCACTTGTCAAAAAACTACTACACGCACCAACTAATCGTTTGCGCTCCGAAGCAAGATCACCAAGAGCTTCAGAATATGCAGATCTGACTCGCACACTCTTCAACCTATCTGATAAGCATACCCATCCTACCTCCACGGCAGCCGATTAACTATGAAACTCATCTTTGCAACCCGTCCATCCGCACTTGCTCGCTGGCAGACAAAATATGTGATCGATTCTTTAAAGAAAATTCATCCGCATCTCGAATGCGAAGAAAAGATCATCACCACGCAAGGCGACAAAATCCTCGACAAGCCTTTGCCCGAAATTGGTGGCAAAGGTCTGTTCACCCAGGAGCTTGAATCAGAATTATTGAATGGCGCTGTGCACTGTGCCGTTCATTCGCTTAAAGATCTGCCCGTGGAAAATCCTGCTGGATTAACCGTTGGATGTATCCCTGCACGAGCGGAGGTACGTGACGCATTGATCTCTGCCAAAGGATATACCGTTTCCACGCTGCCAACAGGCGCGTCAGTTGGGACCTCAAGCCTGCGCCGCGCAGCCCAGATCCTTTCGCAACGCCCAGACGTTCACACAGTGTCCCTGCGCGGTAATGTAGATACCCGCCTGCGCAAAGCCATGGATGGTCAATATGACGCGATCATTCTTGCAGGTGCTGGTCTCACTCGTCTCGGTCTTGAAAAGAATGTGACCGAATGGCTGTCTCTCGATGTCATGCTCCCAGCGCCAGGGCAAGGCGCCCTCGCGGTTCAGTGCCGCACCAATGACACAACAACACTCGAATTACTTTCTGCTCTGGAAGATGACGCAACGCGCAAAGCGGTCACCGCTGAACGAGCCTTCCTCAGCGGTCTCGGCGGTGGATGTTCCGTTCCTGTGGCGGCATACGCACAAGTCGAAGGTCAATACCCTCCGGGTACGATGATGTCGAAGATCATTACATTGACCGGGTTAGTGATCTCAGAAGATGGAAAGAAAGCCATCCATGTCAACCGCACGGGGACGGATGCGCAGTTGCTCGGCAATGAACTTGCCCAGCGCGCCATTGCACAGGGTGCAAGTCAACTTCTTGGCATGAGCGTGGCAGGATGAAAAAAATTTTGATTACACGTGCTCGCGCACAAGCAGACGAGTTTGCAGAAAAACTGCGCACTGCCGGGTTTGAACCGATTTACTTCCCGGTCATTGAGATCCAGCCGGTGAGAAATAACATTGCCCTAGAACGAACATTATCCAAACTTGACTGCTATGAGTGGATCGTGTTCACGTCGGTAAATGCAGTAGAAGTTGTGGTTGAGCAATTCCCCTTATTGGATTGGAAAGCCGCAAAGGTCGCTGCCATCGGACCGAAGACAGCCAAGGCTTTGGAAGCACGCGGTATTCAAGTGGATTTCATTCCACAGGAATATATTGCAGAAGCAATTCTTCCGGGGTTGGGAGATCTGGTGGGCAAATGGGTCTTGCTCCCGCGTGCGGAAATCGCCCGCCATGAATTGCCAGAAGCGATCTGCAATGCGGGTGGTGTCCCACACGAGATCACGGTGTACAAGACAGTCCCTGCTCAGCCGAGTATCGAAGCATTGGATGTATTGCGATTTGGCGTGGACGTCATCACATTGACAAGTCAATCCACGGTGCAGAACTTCATCGCCATCGCCACGCAGAACGGACTCGATCCAATGCACCTGCCCGGTAATCCAATCTTCGCCTGCATCGGACCGATCACAGAACAGGCAGCGAAAGATGCCGGGCTCACCAACATCCTTGTTGCAGAAGAATACACAACCGATGGACTGATCGCAACCTTGAAACATCTGGAGGTCCCATGACATTTCTTGAATTGGAACATCGCAAATCTAAAATCGAAAATCAAAATTCAAAAATGATCAAACGTCCCCGTAGACTGCGCACAACTCCCGCTCTGCGCGCGATGGTGCGCGAAACGGAATTGAACGCGCGCGATTTTATTTATCCATTATTCGTGCGGCACGGAACAGGTCGCAGTGAGATCCGCTCGATGCCGGGCGTGTACCAGCTATCGGTGGAGGAAAGTGTCCGCGAAGCGGAAGCCGCGCTGAAGTGTGGTGTGAACGCTGTCATCTTGTTCGGAATCCCTGCGGAGAAAGATCCGGTCGGTTTGGAGAATTTCGCCCAGGATGGAATTGTCCAACAGTCCATTCGCGCCATCAAAAAGGAAATCCCCGAGATGGTGGTCGTGACGGATGTCTGTCTGTGCGAATATACCGATCACGGTCACTGCGGCATCTTGAACACGGGTGAGCACTTCCATGTGGGTCTTCCCGAGGGCTATGTGCTCAATGATGAGACGTTGGATATTCTGGCGAAGGTCGCCATCTCACACGCGGAATGCGGCGCGGATATCGTCGCCCCAAGCGGCATGATGGACGGTATGGTGGCGACGATCCGTGAAGGATTGGATATCGCTGGTTATGAAAATCTTCCGATCCTGTCGTATGCAGTGAAATATGCATCGTCGTTCTACGGTCCATTCCGTGAAGCGGCAGAAGGCGCGCCGAAGTTCGGTGACCGCAAATCACATCAAATGGACCCTGCCAACGTGCGTGAGGCGCTGCGCGAGGCGGCGATCGACGTGGACGAAGGCGCGGACATGTTGATGGTGAAGCCTGCGTTGGCGTATCTGGATGTGATCCGTGTGGTGAAGGATGCATACCCCGAACTGCCGATGGCGGCATACAACGTCAGCGGCGAATATTCGATGATCAAAGCCGCCGCGGCGAACGGCTGGGTGGATGAAGCGAAGGTCACGCTCGAAACGCTCACGTCCATCAAGCGCGCTGGGGCAGATGTGATTATTACCTATCATGCCGTGGATGCCGCCAGGTGGTTGGCAGGTTAGAAAGTTCACACGTTTGAACATTCCAACTTTTCAACCTTCAAACTTTCAAAAATTATTCTGGAGACTCTTATGACAGCAAATAACCTAGCTCCCCGCGCTGCTGCCGAGCGGTCGATGCATAATGAACGCATGGTGCACGCCGATTTCAGCATGGCTCCGTTCACGATCGCCTGGGAAGTGACGCGTGCCTGTGCCTATGCCTGTGTCCATTGCCGTGCCGATGCCATGCACACACCGGATCCAAACGAATTGAATACGGATGAAGCGATGCATCTCATTGATCGTCTGGCAGAATTCGGTTCACCCATCCTGATCTTCACCGGCGGCGACCCCATGATGCGCAAGGATCTGCATGAGCTGATCGCGTATGCCACACAAAAAGGTTTACGCTGTTCATTGACGCCCACCGCGACCGCTTTGCCCACCACGGCTCGGCTGGAAAAGGTTCGTGATGCAGGCATCCGTCGTATCGCTCTTTCGCTCGATGCACCCACACCGGAAATCCACGACAACTTCCGACAGGTGAAAGGTTCATGGCAGCGCACGATGGATATTTTGCATCGCGCTCAGGAGATCGGTATCAGTGTGCAGGTGAACACGACGGTTGCCAAACACAATGTGGATATTCTCGATCAGATGATCCCCTTCCTGCAGGAGGTCGGCGCTGTGCAGTGGTCGCTGTTCTTCCTTGTGCCGACAGGACGGGCTCAAGCCAGCAACATGATCTCACCCGAGCAACACGAACGTGTCTTCAACTGGTTATATGATCTGTCAAAGAATGCGCCGTTCGATATCAAATCTACAGCCGCGCCAATGTACCGCCGCGTGGCGATCGAACGCAAACACGCTGAGCAGGGAAATGAACAGCCAGTCACGTTCCAGGGCGCGGGCTTCCAATATGCCGATGGACTCAACCGTCCGACCAAGGGCGTGAACGATGGCAATGGCTTCCTGTTCATCTCGCATATTGGCGAGATCCAGCCCTCGGGATTTTTGCCCGTCACGGCGGGCAACGTCCGCACCGATGACATCGTGGATGTATACCGTCACTCGCAAGTGTTCACCGACCTGCGCTCGCCCGATAAGATCAAAGGTCGCTGCGGTATCTGTGAATATCGTGACGTCTGTGGCGGTCAACGTGGACGCGCGTATGGTCTTACCGGTGATTATCTCGAAACTGATCCCGCTTGTATATATGTTCCGAAAACAAACTGATTTATAGGTAGAGAAGGATATGCCCGAACAAACACCCCGGACTCTGAATCATTTTTCGCTTTACAGTTTCACCGATGCTTATTGGTCATTGGATAAGGAAGCAAAAGCTTCCTTCCATGCGAATTGGTTGTCAGGTTTGAGATCGACAGCACAGAGTGTCGATGTGTTTCAGAACACCGATACCAAAGCAGACCTGTTGGTATGGTGTGCGCTCGAAGCCGATGATCGCGAAGCATGCAGTGCATCTGATTTCTTCGCAAAACTGGCGCAAGCAACTACGCCCCTTCGCCATTTGATCCGACCGGTCGATTCGCTGTGGGGCTTCACGCGCCCGTCGCAATATACAAAGGCGCGTTCGGCGCAGGAGATCGATCCATTTGCCGAGACGCGCATGAAATATCTGGTCATGTATCCGTTCGCCAAAACCGCCGAATGGTATTTGATGAGCCGCGAGTCACGCCAGGGCATGATGAACGAACACATTCGCATTGGCAAACAATACGAAGACATTAAACAGTTACTCCTATATTCATTTGGATTGCAGGACCAGGAGTTTGTGGTCGTGTATGAAACCGAAGACCTGCCGCGCTTCTCCGATCTCGTCAATGAACTGCGCGACACGGAAGCACGCCGCTATACGTTGCAGGACACTCCCGTCTACACCGCTATTTATCACCCCGCCGAGGAGACTTTGGCTTTATGGAAATGAACGACCGCTTCCTGCGCGCCTGCCGCCGCGAACCTGTGGACGCAACGCCCGTCTGGTTCATGCGCCAGGCAGGGCGCTACATGGCTGAGTATCGCGCCATTCGCGAAAAGTACACCCTGATCGAGATCTGTCAGCATCCCGAGATCGCAGCCGAGGTCACGATGCAACCGGTCCGCGCTCTCGGTGTGGATGCGGCCATCCTGTTTGCGGATATTCTCCTGCCCGTCATCCCATTGGGTCTCGGGCTGGAGTTCGCCAAGGGAGAAGGACCGGTGATCGCCTCACCGGTCCGCACCCTGGAGGATGTCCGCAGGATGAAGCCGTTCGATGCCGAATCCGACCTCGGTTATGTGATGGATGCGATCCGCATCCTGCGCGGGACGTTGAGCGGAGTGCCGTTGATCGGCTTTTGTGGCGCGCCATTCACGGTCGCCTCATACATCATCGAAAGCGGATCGTCGCGCGAATTCCTCAAGACCAAAACGATGATGTATTCCGCGCCGGACGTTTTCCACGCCTTGATGGACAAACTCTCCGACGTGCTGAGCGCTTATCTCGTGGCGCAAATTCATGCAGGAGCACAGGCCGTGCAGGTCTTTGACTCGTGGGTCGGCGCGCTCAGCCCCGCGGACTACGAAACATTTGTCCTGCCGTATTCCAAGAAGGTGCTCCAGGCTGCCGAAGCACTAAACGTGCCCGTCATCCACTTCGGCACGAACACAACAACGTTGCTGCCGTTGATGAAACGCGCTGGCGGCTCCGTGCTTGGAACTCGACTGGCGACTCCCCCTGGATGACGGCTGGAACATCATCGGTCATGATCGCGCCGTGCAGGGCAATCTTGATCCTGTGACATTATTTGCACCGTTGCCTGAGATCAAAGCACGCGTGCAAGATATTCTGCGCCGCGCGGATGGCAGACCCGGTCACATCTTCAATCTCGGTCATGGCATTTTGCAGCACACCCCCGTGGACAATGTGAAAGCAGTTGTCGATATGGTGCATGAATACAATCTTGTGAAGGTCGGAGCCTAAATGAATACGATCGGGGTGGTGGCAGCACTAACCGCATTCTTGAGCATCTGGTTTGGACATGTCGCCGTGCGCAAAGTCGAATTCATCTCGCCGACGATCTGGTTGCCAACCACCATCTTTGCAGCACTCGGACTGATCGTCGAATATTTCTCATTGTCCATCGTCAATCGTCCAGGGTCAGTTGCATTCGGCATCCTCGGTATCACCCTGCTCTGGGATGCGATCGAACTGTCACGCCAGCAGCGGCGCATCGTCAAAGGTCATGCCCCGGCGAATCCGAACAATCCGCGCCACGCAAGGATTCTAGCGGCACATTCCTCCGCCACCACACGCGACTTGCTGAAACGCGACCCAATCGGACACATGATACCTGCAGATGAAGCCAATCAACAGGTCTCCAATCTCTAGTTTCTACTCTCTTTCCTTATGAATTATTTCGGTCTCCTGCTCGGTCTTGCAACCTTCTTTGTGATCGGCTTGGGGTTTCCGCTCGTCATTCAAAGCGAACGGAGGCTCGGCTATCTTTGGTGGCCCTACATGATGGGCATTGGACTTTTACTGGTTCTCACTTCCTTATTCATCCGGGTAGATTGGTTCTCCGTGCTGGTCGGTGTGCTGGGTGCAACGTTCGTCTGGGGTTCAACAGAACTCAAGGAACAGGCTGTCCGCACGGAGCTGGGCTGGTTCCCTCTTAATGAGAACAAGATCAAGCCACCTTTTGAAGAAATTATTAAAAAATGGAGAGCACCTCATCTATGATCGGTTTATTGGTAATGGCGTACGGCGGACCGAAAAATCTGGACGAAGTTGAACCGTACCTATTGGATGTGCGCGGTTACCGTCCTACCGCGCCGGAGATCATCCACGAAGTACGCGAGCGCTACCGCGAGATCGGCGGACGCTCCCCCATTCTGGAGCAGACCTTGGAACAGGCATCCGCACTTGAAAACGCGTTGAACATTAACGAGCAGGAGTTCAAAGCGTTTGTGGGTATGAAACACTGGCATCCCTATATCAAGGATGCTCTCGTCGAAATGCAGTCACAGGGCATTGAACGTGCGGTTGGGCTGGTGATGGCACCGCACTATTCCCTGATGAGCATCGAAGCTTATTTCAAAAAGATTGAGGAGACCCGGTCGCCTATCGAGGTCGCGCCCATCAAAGACTGGCATCTACTCCCCGGATATATCGACGCGCTGGTCGGCCGTGTCTGCGCAGCACTGGAGAGGTTCCCCGAAGAGGGGCGTTCCCAGGTGCCGGTGATCTTTAGCGCCCACAGCCTGCCAGAGCGCATCCTTGAATGGAACGATCCTTATCCTCAGCAGCTTCGCGAAACGGTTGAGGCGGTCATGCAGCGATTAAGCGACCAGCCACACACGTTCGCCTTCCAATCCGCGGCGATCTCGAACGAACCGTGGCTGGGACCGGATGTCTCGGTGTTGATCGAGCGCTATGCCAGGCAGGGACAGAAGAACATTATCAGCTGCCCGATTGGTTTTGTGTGTGAACACGTTGAAGTGTTGTACGATATTGACATCGTCTATCAAAAATTAGCCAAATCATTAGGCGTGCGTTTGGAGCGGATCGAAATGGTCCACACATCCTCACAAATGATCGCCGGGCTGGCGGAACAAATTCGGAACACTGCAAAGGAAGCAAACTGGTTATGAATTCGTATCGTTATCATCGGCGGCGGCATTGCAGGGCTTTCTGCCGCGTATTATGCATCCAAGAAAATCCCTGATGCGCAGATCACGTTGATCGAAGCATCCGATCGCTGGGGCGGCAAGATCACTACAGACCGCGCCTCGTTTGACGATGGACAGTTCATCATCGAAGGTGGACCCGACACCTTCCTCGCAACCAAACCCTACGCCACCGCGCTCTGCAAGGAGTTGGGGCTCGCCGATCGTTTGCATGGCACGAACCCCAATCAAAAGAACACCTACGTCCTTCATCGCAACAAACTTGAGCCACTGCCTGATGGTCTCGCCATGATGATTCCCACCAATGTACAGGCGATCCTCAAGTCACATCTTGTGTCGTGGTTCGGCAAGGCACGTATGGGTTTCGATTTCCTGCAGCCTGCGAAAGCGGTCAATGGCGATGAAAGCCTGGGCACGTTTGTCAGCCGCCGGTTGGGACGGGAAGCGTATGAGAATCTGATCGAGCCGCTGATGTCTGGTATTTACGCGGGCGATGGCGACCAACTTTCGCTAGCTTCCACGTTCCCTTATCTGCGTGATCTTGAACTGAAATATGGAAGTCTTGCACGCGGCGCGTTGCAAATGCGGGCAAAATCCAATGGCAAAGCCGTGCAGGGTTCACGTTCTGCGTTCCTCACACCGACTACGGGCCTCGCGGAAATTGTGGAAGCACTGGTCAAAAGTCTAAAGTCAAAGGTCGGTCTGAGCCTGAACACACGTGTAATGGGCATTTCCAGACCCTCGACCTTTGACGTTCGACTTGATACAGACGAAACGCTTGAAGCGGACTCGATCATTCTTGCAACACCTGCCTATGTCAGCGGACAACTTCTCGCTTCGATCAACCCGACGCTTGCCTCCGCTTTACAAACTATTTCCTACGCTTCGACTGCTACCGTTTCCCTTGCCTACCGCAACAGCAACCTTCCGCGTCCCTTGGATGGCTACGGCTACGTTATCCCGCGCCGTGAAGGACGCCGCGCCCTGGCCTGCACCTGGACATCCACTAAGTTCCCGCATCGCGCACCAAATGGATACGCACTCATCCGCGTCTTCGTCGGCCGCGCCGGGCAGGATATCCCGTGGAATGAAAATGATTTGCTTGAGCTGGCAAGAGAGGAATTAAATCTCACTCTTGGCATTACCGCTGAACCCCTTCTATCGCGTGTCTTCCTGTGGGACAAAGCCATGCCACAGTACAACCTCGGTCACCCTGAAATTCTCAAACAGATCGAGAGTGAACTGCAGAAGCATCCCAGCTATTGCGTTAGCGGGAAATGGCTATCGTGGCATCGGCATTCCCGATTGCATTCATTCTGGTGAGCTGGCTGTTGACCGCATTCTCGCAAACATTCAAACCTTCCAACCTGCAAACGTGTAAACATCTGGAGTCTTTCGTGAATATCTCAAAATCCATCTCTCTCTTTCAAGAAGCACAGACCTTATTCCCCGGCGGCGTGAACTCACCGGTCCGAGCCTTTCGTGCTGTGGGCGGGCAGCCGCTTTTCATCGAACGCGGTGAAGGACCCTATCTCTTCGACGTGGATGGCAATCGTTATATCGATTATGTTCTCTCGTGGGGACCGTTGATCACAGGGCATGCTCACCCAACGGTCATCGAGGCGATCAAGGAAGCCGCTTGCCTGGGGACATCGTACGGTGCGCCGAGTCCGCTGGAGATTCAACTCGCCAGAAGCATTATGGAGTTCATGCCCAACATCGAGATGATCCGCTTCGTCAATTCAGGGACAGAGGCGACCATGTCCGCGCTGCGGTTGGCGCGCGCCTACACCAAGCGTGAAAAGATCATCAAGTTCGATGGCTGCTATCACGGTCATGCCGATATGTTGTTGGTGCAGGCTGGTTCTGGAGTAGCGACACTTGGTTTACCTGATTCACCTGGTGTGCCCAGTGCAGTTGCATCCGACACATTGGTTGCCAATTTCAATGATCTGTCATCCGTTGAAGCTTTGTTCAAGAAATATCCTGACCAGATCGCGGGTATCATCGTGGAACCCGTAGCGGGCAACATGGGAGTTGTCCTACCACAGTCCGGATTTTTGGAAGGCTTGCGAACGATCACGGAACGCGAAGGCGCGCTGTTGATCTTCGATGAAGTGATGACCGGTTTCCGCGTGCACAAAGGCGGCGCGCAAACTCTTTACAATATCAAGCCTGATCTCACCACGCTGGGTAAAGTCATCGGCGGCGGGCTTCCTGTCGGTGCATATGGTGGGAAGAAAGAGATCATGCAACTGGTCGCACCACTGGGTCCGATGTACCAGGCAGGGACGCTCTCGGGCAATCCGCTGGCGATGAGCGCGGGGTTCGCGGCGCTGAGTCTCATCCGTGGAGAGGAAACCTGGAGAAAACTGGAGCAGGCTGCGGCTGCGTTGGAAGCGGGCATCCGTTCTGCGGCGGAACGCGCCGGAATTCCCATCCAGCAAACTCGGGTCGGCACGATGTTCACGAACCTTCTTTAGCGAAACAAAGCCAGTTGATTGGAACACGGTCAAGGTGGCGGACAAAGTCCGCTTCGGAAAATTCTTCCAGAAGATGTTGGAGAACGGCGTTTACCTTGCACCATCGCAATTCGAAGCAGGATTTATTTCGACGCTTCACAGCATTGAGATCATTGACATCACTACCGTTGCTGCAGAAAAGGCTCTGAAAAAATTGTAGATCATGACTTCATTGCGACAACTGGTATATTTTCGTACTTTCCAGCGCTTTTTGGTGCATCTGTCATCTATTGTGCCTTATCAAGTGTCATGGCACGCCTTTGCCTCGAAAATTCCGTTTCACTCAACTCAGATTAGCAAAGCGCAATATTCTCGACCAATTCTGCTTCTATGATCCTGTCTCCATACGCCCATGGATGCCAAGTATAAGTGTATAACATGCACGGCATTGCAAGTGCCGTACGAGCACCGACAATTCCACTGCGAACTTAGCCCATGTGGTTACCGGAACAATGATTAAAAGTCTCGTAGTGCAAACCGTAATATAGGGTATTCTGTGGCCTGAGACTAGTAAAATGCTGTGAAACGAAGAGTAGTAAATGGTAACTTGCTGTCTATTTTTGTTGTACAATAAATCCGCAACGTCGAAAATTCATCAATAGGAAAATCTTATGGATGACTATGAAAAGTTGGGGTCGTTTTATTTGGGGCGGGTATATGATTTGGACGCACAAAAAGCAAAAGACGAATTATTACTTTATAACTCCAAAGACCTGACCACACATGCGGTCTGTGTTGGCATGACCGGTTCAGGCAAGACAGGTCTATGTATGGCACTGATCGAAGAAGCAGCCATCGATGGTGTGCCTGCGATCCTCATTGACCCCAAAGGCGATCTTGCCAATTTACTTTTGACATTTCCTCAACTGCGGGGGCAGGACTTTCTGCCGTGGATCAATCAGGATGAAGCCCGGCAGAAAGGCATTTCGGATGAAGAGTATGCCAACAAACAGGCAGACACATGGAAGAATGGGCTGGCAAGCTGGAATCAAAGCGGGGAACGCATCCAGCGCCTGCGCGACATGACCGACATTCGCATTTACACTCCCGGAAGCAGTGCGGGTATCTCGGTCTCGATCTTGAAATCGTTTGCCGCGCCAGCACAAGCTATTCGCGATGATAATGACATGCTGCGTGAACGTGTCAGCACCACGGCAACCAGCCTGCTCGGTCTGGTAGGAATCGAAGCCGATCCCGTGCAGAGCCGCGAACACATTTTGCTTTCCACCATCCTTGATAATGCCTGGCGAAACGGCCAGGATATGGACCTGGCAGCGCTGATCCAACAGGTACAAACTCCGCCAGTAACCAAGATCGGCGTGCTGGATCTCAAATCCTTCTATCCATCCAAAGAGCGATTTGGGCTTGTGATGGCACTGAACAATTTAATCGCATCGCCAGGATTCAGCACCTGGCTGCAAGGCACTCCACTCGATATCAAGCAGATCCTGTACACGCCAGATGGCAAACCGCGCATTGCGATCTTCTCCATTGCCCATCTCAGCGATCCTGAGCGTATGTTCTTTGTGTCGTTGCTGATGAAATCAAGTTCTAAGCTGGATGCGCGGTCAGCCTGGCACGACCAGCCTGCGCGCACTCGTATATATGGACGAGATCTTTGGTTATCTCCCGCCGCTCGGCAATCCTCCATCAAAACTACCCATGCTCACGCTGCTCAAGCAAGCGCGTGCATTCGGCGTTGGCATGGTGTTGGCAACACAAAATCCGGTGGATCTCGATTACAAGGCGCTTTCCAATATCGGCACCTGGTTCATTGGTCGCTTGCAGACTGAGCGCGACAAAGCCCGCCTGCTGGATGGACTTGAAAGTGCCGCAACAGGAGCACAGTTCAATCGCTCGCAGATCGAAAAGATTATTTCCAGCCTGGGTAACCGCGTATTCTTGATGAACAACACCCATGAAGACGCGCCCGAATTGATGCAGACACGTTGGGCGTTGTCATACTTACGGGGTCCATTGACGCGGGATCAGATCAAGGTGTTGATGGATCCGTTACGCAGCGACGCTTCTGCGCCAAAGCCCACAGCAGCTCCCGTTTCAGGAACCGGCGCCGCAGCTGCGCCTGCTGCTCCATCTATTTCGACAAGCCAACCTGCATTGCCACCCGGTGTTCAAGCATTCTTCCTTCCCACTCGAGGGGGTGCATCGGGTGGAAACAAACTTGTCTATCAGCCAAAGATCATCGGCGCGACAAAAGTGAACTTTACCGATACCAAAACAAAAGTTAGCACATCCCAGAGCAAGGTATACCTCACGCCGATCACGGATGATGCCATCCCGGTGACGTGGGAGATCGCCGAGGAGATCGGCATCCCTGCCACCGATCTGGAAAAATCCGCACAAGGCGGAGCGCAGTTCGGCGAACTGCCGCCGTCTGCCAGCCAGTCAAAGAATTACGCGGCGTGGAGCAAGGACTTCGTCAACTGGCTGTATGGAACGCAGGCGATCAATCTGGTGCAGAGTCCCAGTTTGAAACTCGTCTCACAACCAGGCGAAGACGAACGCGACTTCCGCATCCGTGCTGGACAGGTAGCCCGCGAAAAACGGGATGAGTTGGTGGAAGCACTGCGCAAAAAATACGCTCCCAAGATCACGTCTTTGCAGGAACGCCTCCGCAAGGCGCAAGCCGCGGTCGAAAAACAGCAGGAACAAGCTCGACAAGCCAAGATGCAGACGGCTCTCTCCATCGGAGCAACATTGTTGGGCGCATTCACAGGCCGCAAGACGTTCAGCAGCAGCACCATCAGCAAGGCTACCGGTGCAGCACGCAGAGCAGGTCGTGCATTTGAAGAAAGCGGCGATGTCTCACGCGCCAACGACACGGTCGAGTCTGTGCAACAACAGTTGACCGATCTACAAGCACAATTCGAAGCCGAGTCAAATGCGCTGGCTGAAAAAGTCGACCCCTTGACTGAAGCATTGGAGACAGTGACGGTCAAGCCCAAGAAGACAGATATTCAGGTGCAATTGGTCTCGCTTGCCTGGGCGCCATACTGGCAGGATGAACAGGGAACTGTAACTCCCGCGTGGTAATGAACAACTGACTTTTCAGGAAATGCTCGACAGGCTCTTAACGATCAAAAAAAAGAAGCGGTAATAAGCCGCTTCTTTTCTATTAGTATTACCAAATTACAGATCACATTATGAGCACATTGTGAATCACGCTCCAATGATTCCGGTTAGGCTTACCCCATAATCCGCTTGAAACTTTGAACTAATTCAAGAGGAGATTTGCCTTTATCATCCACTTGATTCAACATGGAAACCAGCGTCGTATTCGGTAGTAGCGTTGCGGGTTCACCAGAAATCACGGACCGGTATTCGGCTAGTTTTGCCTGCAGAGCTGCCCGACTTTCCGGGTCAGGATATTTACCGGCTGCCCAATTTCCGCCGGAGCGCACCGCTTGCCGCACGGCTTTGAGTTGTGGCTCCAATGTGCTTTCCGCCGTCGCGTCATCCATGCCCTCTGTCTTTTTCACAAGCGTTGTTACTGTGTCAGTTACCCATTGGAGCATTTCAGTGGCAGCGTCTGCCTCAAGCATTTCCAGCAGCGCCTCATTGCCAGTCATCTGACCAATATACTTTTGGATGCGAGAGTTGATATCAGCCATGAATAAAAGTATAACATAATTCAAATTGAAAGCTCCTTGCATAGCAAGGGTTCGAATGAGTTATGGTCACGATATCAATTATTGATTGTAAATGCAACTAGCTTGTTATACAATAAATATACGGTCCAATAATGCAGACATCATTAACGGTCCGGTATGCACTCCTGTGGGAGACCACACCTACCAATGGTGGAAAATCCGCCTACCAGATGGTAAGGAAGGATGGTCAGCAAAATCGCAACTCAACAGCCCGAGCTACTTTCTGGAACTCATTCCATGAGCCTGTAATCTATTGCAGCCCGACTTATCTCAACATCGGAATGTCCTAGGTCATTACTGGTAGAATCTGCTCACACGGAATTTGTAATGACAAACGAACTCTTGATGCTAGGAAAGGATAATATCCATGAATAAATCATCAGCGAGCAAGCCATCCCAACCTGCAAAATCGGGAACAGATCTCTCTGCCATCTTCAACGTAGCTGCGCAGGCGTTGGCAGCAAATCAGTCATCGCTTAATCAGGCAGATACTGAGAACCAAAATCATGGCGATAACATGGTGCAAACCTTCAACATGATTGCGCAGTCCATGGCTAAACAAAGCGGATCGGCTCCGTCCACCCAGCTGCAACACGCCAGCCAATATCTCGCACAAAATGCCCAAAGCGGTTCTGGACAGGTGTATGCCCAAGGATTAGCACAGGCAGCCCAACAGTTACAAGGACAGAAGGCAGTAACCCCAGATAACGCCATGTTATTGATCCAGTCTCTTCTGGGTGGTGGGCAGCAAGCTGCTCAACAGCCTGGGGCTGATCTGCTAGGAGCTTTGATGGGTGGGCAGCAACCTAATGCCCAGTCAGGCGGCGATTTGCTCGGATCACTGTTGGGTGGTCAGCAATCACAACCAGCCAGCGGAGGGCTATCCGACGGACTTGATGTTGGTGACCTGCTCAATGCAGGCATGGCATTCATGAGCGCCAAACAGCAAGGACAGGATAATTTGCAGGCGGCTCTTAGCGCTCTAATGTCCGCTGGACCGATGGCACAGAAGCCCCATCGCCAGCAGTCCGGACAAGTCGTGGCGAATGCTCTGCTTCAAGCCATTGCCGGGATGTCGCAAAAACGGTAAAAAGCAGGAAGACAGCATTCAGGCTTTCTGCTCTTTTTGCCACATCACAACACGCAGCCTTGCGCGAAGGTCGGCATTTTTGGATCCCGAATCAGTGGTATTTCTACGTATCAACCCTAGAAAGGAGTCTCCTATGTCTGTCGCAAGTGTTAGTGAGATCAAAGCTTCATCGACCAAGAGTTTCGATGATGCCGTCCGGCAAGGTGTTGCGCGGGCGGTGAAAACGCTCAGGAATGTAAAGTCTGCCTGGGTAGCCAATCAGGATGTGAGCATTGATGAGAATGGCAATATTGCCGAATACAGAGTGCAACTGAAAGTCACGTTCATCCTGGATGAGTGACCGTTCCAATTCCAAGCAGAAAAGCGCCCGAACGGGCGCTTTTCTGCTTACTCTCGTTGTCCAGGGAGCGATCCTGGCAACATCAACTCGTCTTTAACTTGTTGGGCATCGATTGCTATGGCATGAATACTTTGGCAACTTCCATAGCTTCCGATAGATCGCCTTGACCTGAGCCTTGCCCTGCCTAAGAGCTTGTCAATCGCACCAACGATCATTCTCACACAGCTACGACAGAGTCAAGGTCGGAATAAAGCGATAGTGCCCTCGATCATGAACATGATTAACCCCAAATCTAATTTTGGACGCAGATAAACGCTGACCTACGCAGATTTTAGAAGAAAAGATCAGCATTTTCAGCGTGAATCAGCGTCCACTATGGGTTTTAAACAGACTCACCCACGAAAGATTAATTTCGGGGTGAGTCATGTATTTCAAATGTTTTAATCTAACAGGTTGGCTGGGATATTGCCGCCATTTTCGGCGATCTTCTTCAGGACGGTTTTGTGTAGCCAGACGTTCATCTTGCTGTGATCACCGCCCATTAATTCCGGAGGGCATCCAAGCTCCTCGGCAAGTTCTTTACGCGCGCTGAGGCTGCTATCGATCTTAAGTACCTTGAGTAGGTCCACGATGGAGACCTTCCAGTCGAGGCCAGAACCTTCCGCCATCTGCTCCAGTTGCTTGACGACATCCACTTCGGAAATTGCCTTTGGAGCAGCCGGTGTTGTGACAACGGGCGCAGCAGGAGCGACTGTGTTCGGCGCAGGAGCTGGCTGAGATGCTGCAACGGCAGGTTTGGCTACAGGGGCGCTAGCCGCAGGTTTTGCGGCTAATTTTGCGCGAGCCTCCGCTTCCTTCTTGGCCATATCTGCCAACGCTTTTGCTTGCGCTTCTTCGGCTTCTTTTTTCTTGTTCAGTCCCAGTTTATCGAGAATTTTTCCAAACAGACCCATGAGCTTACTTCCATCCTTTCCATGTAGGGATATGGGAGTGGAGAGGCAATGGTGGCTGTGATAGTCCCCTCCATTCCACGGATTCATTATAACTGATTTGTGAAGCTGGTAACAACATGAAAAATAAGGAGAAGCGCCAGCTAGCACTCCTGTCAATAAAAGGATTATCGTCCTAAACTATTGGGGTTTCATAATCATCTTATTGATCCAGTAAACTCACAATCAGACAGCCACTTTCAAGGTGGCTGTCTGATTGTTCCCGAATTGATGATGGCATGCTAGCTTCCACCTGAATGCGAACCGCCATCCTAAAATATTGTTACTTTGCGCGATCGGGTTCATTCAATTGTCAGGTCTTCGAGGACCGCGTTAGGGGCGGTCCTAACCACGGAAGCGATTCCATTTTCCAAAGATGCTTTCGCACTGTACATCTCACTTGTACCAACGACCTGGGTATTGGCGGCTTTGACAACGAAGTACGGTCTTCCATTGGTTGCTGTGAGCCGTTCGATGCGACCATCGTCGCAGGCGTTTTTTCTCACCGATTCGATCCCATTCAAGGCACTGCGGCGATCTGAATAGGGTTGACTCGTGAGGATCACCTGTCCGTTGGAAGCTTTGAGGTTGAATACGAAATTGCCCTTATCCGTTTTTCTGAGTGTGAATTTTCCTGCCATGTTGGACTCCTTTTGATTATGGAAAATGGAGGTAAAACCGCCTGGTTTTGATTTTATTATAGGCAGAACGGAGCGGTTCTACAAGGTGGTTCACTTGACGCACCACCTTGGAAAAAAGGGCGCCCAAATGAGCAAATATCCTTCCCTATCTATAGAGAGAATATTTGCTCATAGTATCGGATACCTACGGTGTCGTAAAGCTAAAAACTGTAGACCAGGCAGACGGACCATTGGGACCATTACCTTCACACGCCAGTAGAGCAGCTTTTCTGCGGGGAGATCATGATGGACATGAAATTGTCTGGTTGGGCTCACGCAGCCCCCCGGCTTCTCCCCCGAACGAGACGATTGAGAATGGAAAATTTGCTCTACAGGTAAATCTCCCGCCAACACAATCGCACGGGTATCGCTGCCCAATGGCGAAGGGTGATATCATGAGTAATACGAAATCCCGCGCCACTGTTAAGGGAATGCTTGCCAGTTTTTGGGTTTCAGAGCATCAGCACTGGATGTTTTTAGCGAACAGAATATTCCCCTACGTCAATCGCTCCCTCTGCCCCCGAGCCACGAAGAAGCTATGATCGTGATAAATGAAGCCATGGCGACTTTGTAAGAACAGTTAATCCTATAGGAGGAAATATGCTACAAGTCTCTTCAGAGTTTATTGCTTCTAATGGTGTGAACATACACTACTATAGAACAGGAGGCGCCAAGCCGCCACTAGTGCTTGCGCACGGTATTACAGATGATGGTTTATGCTGGACATCTGTTGCCGAGGTTCTCTCCCATGACTATGATGTCATCATGGTTGATGCACGTGGTCATGGAAAATCCGAAGCCCCGACAGACGGGCACACCTTGAAAAAACTGGGCACAGACCTTGCAGGAGTGATCCAGGCTCTCAAGTTGGAGAAGCCTATCCTGTTGGGACATTCCATGGGCGCGATCACCTGCCTCGTGCTGGCGGGTCTTTTCCCAGAACTGCCGCGCGCTATCCTGCTCGAAGACCCACCTCCCTTCTGGAGGTCTTTAGAAGGCGATACACGAAATAACGAGTCCATCAATGGACTCAAAGGTTGGATACAAGCCAACAAGCGAAAAACTCGAGATGATCTTTCAAGTGAGTATTACACGAACAATCCCACCTGGTCCGATGTAGAGTTGGACTCATGGGTAAATTCCAAGCATCGTTACAGTCTCAGTATTACAGCACTCGTTCACCCGGAAGATATTCGTTCTATCGATCTTCCCCATCTATTTCAGCAGATCACGTGCCCCGCACTGTTTATTCGTGCGGATGTAGAAAAAGGCGCTGCATCCAGCAAGGCAGACATCACCGAGCTTGGAAAAATACTTCCTCAAATAAAGGTGGCGCATGTAGCAAATGCTGGGCACAATATACGACGCGAGCAGTTCGCCCGCTATATGGATGTTGTGCAGGAATTCTTAGCAGACCCATCAAAATATGAGTCAGTGGAGCTTGCGCGGCAAAGAGGTGCAGCTGTTCCAAATGGGAAGATGAATTCGGGCACATAGATACTAAGTTGCCTCAGAACACTTCCGCAGGTATCACCGCCAGCGACTGCCACACGGCGTAACCCGGTTTTCATAAGAAGTATTAAAAATGATTGGATGGATCATTCTCGGGGCACCAGAGTACAAATACCCTAGTCAGATCTGAAAGATTAGAATTTAGTCACTGGGGATTGATTTTTCCCAAAATAACACTATAATGATTTGTGAATGTATGTACAAATTCAGGGGCAGAATGTCGTAATTAGGGTGGTGAGGCGACTAAAGAATTTAGGTTTTACTCCGGCTTGTTTGCAATCCTACTTATAACCCCAACCCGCTCCCAACACGCTTCGCGGTTTCCATTCCCATTTGATCTGAGTACAGCAACCTGGTCGGTTTTACAGGTTCTATGAGCTTCATAGCTCACTTTTTTGGGACGAAGACTGTTTGGATTTTGGTTCTCCTTTATTGGTAGAAAAGAAACGTGTTTACCTATTGCCAGACCACTGGCCCTTTGTGTTGAAAGGAGACTAAAATGCACACGATACGTTCTATTATCACCATTCTAGCAATCAGTCTGGGAACCTTGTTAACCGGAAGACCAGCTTCTGCTGCCCCCGAAAATCAAGATCCACTCAACCTGCTAATGAATGGGAGCTTCGAGCAGGGGAATTTTTCACCGATCGAAGTACCTGATTACTGGACACAGGATTCCTATGATCCATCGGCTGTGTTTACCTGGGATAATACTCAAGCATATAAAGGTAGCCACAGTGTCAAGATTACATCCGATGCACCCAACGATGCCTACTGGCTGCAAACTATCCATGTGCAGCCCAATACCACCTACCTGGTCACAGGCTGGATCAAGACAGTCGGTGTAGAACATACTACACAGTCGGTGGACCGGGGTGCCAATCTTTCCATTATGGGATCGTGGGATTGGTATTCCCAGCCGCTTTTTGGCACGAATGATTGGACCTATGTAAGTTTTGTTTTCAATTCGGGCGATCAAACTGAAATGACCATAGCTGCCAGATTGGGGTATTTTTCAGGCACGATCACTGGAACAGCCTGGTTTGATAATCTGGAGGTCACCACTCTGCCTGAATCTGACACCAATCCCAATTGGAAGATCCTGCTCTTAGTCTATGACACAGTCGATTTTACGTACGCTGACGCTTCAGGCGTACATCACTATACCGGGGTCATGACCCAACAGGAAAAAGACCAGGCAGCTTTGATGGCCACCAAGTTTGTCCAGGAGGATATTCCGGTATTAGATAGTGGAAACATGATCCCAACCCTAACGATCCGTTACCCGGAGCGCCCACTTACTGAACTAGCAAGGATCGGTAGCGGTTGGTGGCCGAGCCCGGTAAATACATCCCCAGAACGTGATCCTGCCTTCGACTCGGTGATCGTAATCTGGGATCCCTGGGTCGTGGATTATAAGACTGGTGCAACCACATGGATCGGTTATGGAGCCGGGTTGACACTCGATATGGGAACCGGGCAGACCTATTCAACCATTATTATCGACGCGGTCTGGTATGGGCATCGAAACGTCTTCAAACATGAATGGGGACACAGCATTACATCCTTCTATAATGCCTATGGCACCGCACCAAAGCCGGCTGTGGACAATCACATCAATGATACGACTAACCCGTATGTACACTGCCCGACCGGAGAACCCTATATTCTCCAGGATGAGACCAATTCGTATCTTATTCCCAATTCGATCTACAACAACTACTCAGGCTTCACGCACGATTACTACTCCGGAACGACCGCCACGCCCGACCAGCCCACACGCTGCCTGGGGATCACCTCCCAAGCCTGGGCTTCTGGCGGTCCGGTGAGCAAACCGGTCCGTCCATTGACGCCGCTACAGCAACTCAAAGCTTTGCAAGATAGCCTTGACGAGCTTGTTTCCAGAGGATATCTCAAGGAGAGTCACGCTAAACCTCTATATGTCAGACTCGAGAAAGCAGGTCTGTCTGTGGAAAATGAGCAGGCAGGCGAAGCAATCGAGGATTTGCAGTTCTTTATCCAAAAAGTGAATGGACTGATAAAGAACAATCGCCTATCCACAGAAAATGGACAGATTTTGATCGATAAAGCTACCTCGCTGATAGACCAGATCAGCGACTAAGGAAGTAGGGTATCAAACATAATTAGCCCCGAATTTAATTTGGACGCAGACAAACGCTGATTCACGCTGATTAAAAGAAAGATCAGCGTTTCACCTGCCCTTGCGGGCGGTGCAAGGATCTGCATGCATCAGCGTCCACATAGGGTTTAAAAAGACTCACCCACGAAAGATTAATTTCGGGGTGAGTCATGTTTTTTTAGCAGACTTGCTGCTTTTCAGACATACTGAATAGCAGTAGATGTAAGAGACAGGAAGATGTTCCTTGATGGAAATGATCATTGGTCCATCTATGAGGCATACACACATCTCTTAATCCTGCGCAACACATCTGGCATATAGCGTCGCTCGTTTCTGCTACACCTGCGCCCTTGGCGTGTCTTTCCTACTTTTTGTCCTTCGTATTGGCAGTTTACTCACTCATTGGATGGATAATAAGGAAAAAGCGGTTTTTTATAGATACAAGAGACAATTGCTAATTCTCATTCCCACTGAAATCGACAGGGCATTTAATAGTAATAAGCATGCCGCCATCCAAGTTAAAGATGACGACATGCAGGCTACAGTTTGAAATGCAGGAGATTTATAAGATCTGGACGAGGATTTCTTTCGATCCTAGAGAGGGTAGATTTCGTTACAAATCGACACTGTCAAGGGCACATCCATAATTTTGAAAGGTTTGACACCAATACTGTTGTGTGAAAGGCTGATCCTTAATCTCTGTCCATGAACCACGACGGGAATCATCACTTGCTCCCAGTGAGCAGGCAAATTCGGATCGATGGAGATGGTATCGTCCACACAGTGGATACCGCACAAGCCGAAGACGGCAGACATCCACGCGCCGCCGTTGCCAGCGGGATGAGTCCCACCGATGTACAACGTGCCTACATATTGTTTGCCCTTGCCTTCCAGGTCAATGGTGGCGGTCTTCATGAAGTATTTATATGCCCAGTCCACTTCGCCAATCTGGGCGGCGATCAAGGAATAAGAGCAGGCGCTGAGGCTGGATCCATGCTCGGTGCGGGGTTCGTAGTATTCCCAGTTGACGGATTTGGTCTCGAGCGAATATCTTTCGCCGAAGAGGTACATCATCAGCACCACATCCGCTTGTTTGATGATCTGGGTGGTGGTGGCGAGTCCGTTTCCGCCGCCGAGATATTCCGTGGGGTGGAGTTTGCGCTCAAGCAGGGTCTTTAGCGGAACATCTTCCAATATGAAGTAATTGTCAAATTGTGGGATCAGGTCCTCGGTCGGGTTTGAATCGGGCAGATAGAGGTTGGGTATGATGCCGTTGATGAGCGCAAGATCAGACTCAAAGTCGAGATGCGCTTTCAATTTTCCAAAAAAGTCTGGAGAGTTTTGTTCGAGATAGTGAGCGATGCTTTGGCACACTTCCAAGGTGTTCGCGACCATGCGATTGGTGAAGGCATTATTGTGGACGCGTTCGTGATATTCGTCGGGACCAGTGACATCGAGAACTTCGTAGCGGTGCTTGTCGGGGCTGAAGTAAATGTAGGACAAAAAGAAGCGCGCACATTCGAAGACCACTTCCGCACCGCCATCGAACCAAATGGAATCATCGCCGGTCAGCGAAAAATATTTCCAGAAGGCATAGACAACATCCGCGCTGATGTGCACCTGCTTGTCGCGAAAATAGGTGCGCATGGGACGATTGGTAAAGACGTCGGTGACGTTGAAAAGCGTGCAGGCATCATCACCTGTATCCTGACTCTCCCAAGCGTAGAAAGCACCGCGATAACCATATTCACGTGCCTTGCGGCGAGCACCATCGAGAGTGTGATAGCGATAGAGCAAAAGGTTGCGCGCCAGTTCCGGGAAGGCATGCGTGAAAAATGGCAGCATGAAGATCTCGGTATCCCAGAAGATGGCACCTTTGTACATCTGCCCGGACATTCCGCGCGCAGGGATGGAGGCGTTCTCGGTATGGGTTGGGACGATCGCCAGCAGATGATACATGCTGAAACGCAGAGCTTGCTGGGCTTCTTCATCGCCAACGATCTGAATATCGCAGGCATCCCAACGCTCTGACCAGAGCGTAGAATGTTCTTTGAGGAGAACGTCGAAGCCGGTGGATGAGGCTTGCTGGCAAAGTTGGATGCTGGCTATAAAAGGATCGGATATATCCAACCCTGTGAAATGGGAGACGAACTTGTAAAGGTTCAATTCTTTATGAAGTTTTACGCCACGGATTTCACGGATGATCACGGATTTTTCTTTTGTGTATCCCTGTGTTTGGTATTCACCGAAAAGCGAAACGGCTTCTGCCACTGCAACTTGAATATTATTCTCGTGAGTGATAGCACGGATGGAAATAATGTCATTCTGGTCGCATGTCTCCATCTCTTCCAAGTGCGGACCGTTGATATCCCAAACGTCGCCATCGATACCGGTTTGAATGTCCACTTCACACTCGCGCTCGGCGCTGATGGAATATTCCATGCAAATGAGATGATGCTGCGCCAGGCTGGCAAAGCGCCGCGAGCGGATCGTGATGCGATTCCCATCGGATGCCTCGAAGGTGGTTTCGCGCGTATGCAGGGCGGACTGCATATCAATGCCTTGCGTATGATGAATCACTTTGCTCGTCAGGGCATGGAGTTTCTCGCCCTTATAAATGACCTGGACAAAACATCCATTCGGCAAGTTGACCGGTTCGCGCCATTGATCACCGACGCGGTCATAGAGCCCGGAGACAATCGTAGCGGTCTTCTGTTCCTTGTTGAACTCTTCGAGCGTGCCGCGATAACCGATGTATCCATTGCCGATCAGCAATTTATTTCCCTGACGGTCAACATCCTCAGGGGTGAGTTGATTCGTTTCCGTGATGTTCCAGTCCATAGAAAATCCTGACCTCACCACAAAGTGTCACGAAGGGTCACAAAGGAATTTTGATTTTCCTTCGTGTTCCTTTGTTGCCTTCGTGGTAAAAAAAATTAAATCTCGACCGAGATACCTTCTTGATTGATTTCTACCACTCGCCCGCGAACCTTCACACTGACAGGCTCCCCATTGGTAACACGGAAGATGGCTTTGCCCTGCGATACTTCCACGTGGATGACCGAGCCGTGATACGTAACCTGGAAGCTGTAGCCATTCCAATGGGCAGGGATCGACGGGTTGAAAGACAACACATCTCCATCCGAGCGCATACCGCCGAAGCCGTAGACAATGTTCATCCAAGCCGCGGCGATGGAGGTGGTGTGGATGCCTTCGTGCGTGTTGCGGTTGTAGTTATCCAGGTCAATGCGGGTGGCAAAGTGGAAGAAGTCGAAAGCTTCCTGATGCCGTCCCAGTTCGGAGGCAAAGATCGAATGCACCGACGGAGAAAGCGATGACTTATGAATACAGCGCGGCTCGTAGTACTCGTAGTTGGCACGCTTTTCTTCCAACGAAAATGATTGATTATGCAGCAACATGAACATCAACACATCGGGCTGCTTGATCATGTCATTGCGGTAGATGCGGTCGTATGACCAATGGTGATAGAGCGGGAAATCCTCCACCGGGATGGCATCCACGTCGATGTGTGGGAGGTTGAAGAAGCCTTCGTGCTGTTCGTAAAGTTTGGTCGCGGGGTCGTAGGGGATGAACATTTTTGGGGACATTTCGCGCCATTGATTTAGTTCCGCTTGAGACGGGAGTTCACCCTCACCCTCCGCCCTCTCCCTCGTGTCCCCTTCGGGGATGCTTTGCAAGGAGAGGGGACTGAGAATTTCCAACGCGTATTCGAATGTGCGCTTTGCCATGTAATTAGTGTAAGCATTGTTATTGACCATCATTTGAAATTCGTCGGGACCCATCACGGCGTAGTAGCCAAATTGTCCCTTTGCCGACCATTGTCCACGGCTGGCAAGGAAGCGGCAGATTTGCACGAGTAACTCTACGCCTTCCTTGTTCAAAAATGTGGTGTCACCGGTCACGTGCACATAATGCCAGATGCCGTATGCCACCGCGGTCGTCGGCTGAAATTGCAGGCTGGCGTGCTGCCACAGCGTACAACTTTCCGTGCCGTCGCTGGTGGCAATGGGAAAACAGGCGCCTTCGCAATCCAGATCTTTGGCGCGTGCCATTGCCTGCGGCAATGTCTTGTACCGAAACTCAAGCAAAGCCTTGGCTGCCTTCGGGTTGCTGAACAAATAGAACGGCAGGCAGTATGTCTCCGTATCCCAGAAGGCGTTGCCGTTGTAGGCTTCGCCGGTCAACCCCTTTGCGCCGATGTTCGCGCCGTCGATCACACCGCGATAGGTCTGCTGCATCTGGAAAATACAGAAACGAATGCCCTGCTGTGTGTCCGCGTCGCCGTCGATGGTGATATCTGACTTCGCCCAAAAATCATTCCAATAGAGGCGGTTGCACTCGAGCACTTCGTCGTATTTTTTTGCGGATGTCTCCAAAATGAATGTTCCCCGCTCCCAGGCTTCATCCAACGCCTGAGCCGGATTCCGCTCCGAGTACAGCGCTACAGACTTCCCGATAACTGACTCTTGCCCCTCAACGACACCTACCTCCAAGCGGACTCCGACAAATTTTTCCACTTCGATGGATGTTTGCTCTACTTCTGCATAGACCTTCATTCCTGCGAACAGACGATGCTTGATATTCTTGGTCACACAGAGCAGCGCGTTATTTTCTTGTCGGACACAATCCCAGAAATTTTGGTTGAACTGGCGATGGGGAATGGAGAAATCCAGTCCCATTGTTACGGTGACCTTCCCCGAAAAGTTCAACGGCGTGATGCGGATCTGCTGACATGCCAGTTCTTTCACATCCATGCTGAGCAGGCGTTGAAAGACAAGCTTCAACTTCTTGCCCGATTCAGTTTCCCAAACAAATTCACGTTTCAGTTCACCGCTGCGGAAATCCAGTTCACGGCGGAAATCAGTGAATTTACTTTTTGCGAGATCGAGTGTCTCCCCATCCACTTCGATGCGCGTGTACAGCCAATTGACAGTGTTGACCATGAACGCTAACCGATTCGAAATACCTTTGTACGCCATCCCTTCGGTGAAACGTTCTTCGTAGATGCCGTTCAGATAGGCGCCAATTAAGCTACTGCCGGAATATCCTTCTTCGAAGAATCCACGCACGCCTTGATGCTCATTGGCTAATGAGAACAATGATTCTGAAACTTCGCTTCTATCGGAATGAAATCCGTCTTCAATGAGTTTCCACGGATCCACGATCAAATATTTATCAGCGACTTTTGCCATGCAGTACTCCTCCGTCAGGAATGACCCACCCGACACACACAGATTAATTTCAGTTGAACGTTCAACCTATCAAGCAAAAAAAGAGAGACTTAGGCGGTCTCTCTTGAAACCAAACTCACCGGCAGGATCAAGCGACTGCCCAGTGAATTTTTCTTGTTTAAGATCGTCAGCAATGTCTTTGTGGCGGTCTCGCCTTTTGCGAAGATGTTCTGGTCGACGGTGGTTAACGCCGGAAAAACCTGTCGCCCAATGTGAATATTATCGAAGCCGACCAGCCCAAAGTCCCGCCCGACGCGGATGCCCTTTTTATGCATCCCGTGCAAGATACCTACCGCGATCATATCTTCTGTGCAGAAGGCAGCATCAAATCCCTGTGCGGCAAGCGTATCCGCAAATTGGAGTCCCGCTTCGAAGGGAGTGCCAAGCTTGTCGAAGACATATTCCTTCAACCCGGCTTCTTTGATGGCACGCTTATAACCTTCATAACGCTTCTGCATCAAGGGACCGGTCAGCTCCACGCCGCAGAGAGCGATCTTCTTGTATCTCTTGGAAACCAATTCCTGCGTGCCAATGTAGCCACCCGACTCGTCATCAGAGTTGACGTACGAAAAATTCGAAAAGTTGGCGCGCGAATAATTATCGATCAGGACAACCGGGATATTTTTGGAATTCAGATCTTTGAGAAACCCCTGGTCGTATTCACCCACCGCTAGGATGCCATCCACATTGCGGGCGTCGATCCATTCACTGACCTGCGAAAGCTTTTCCTTATAAGGCACCGAGAAAATGATCAGGTCGTAATAGGCTTCCTCCCGCAGCACGGAATAAACACTGTCCATGATGATGTTGTAAAAGGGACTATTGGTCAGAGTGTTCGTGTCTACATAGGAAGGCAGGATCATCCCGATCAGCCGCGACTGGTTGGTGATCAGCGAACGCGCCGCCAGGTTTGGCTTATAGCCAAGTTTCTTGGCAGCGCTCAGCACAGCCTTGCGCGTATCATCGGAATAATTCCCTTTGCCACTGAACACATTCGAGACAGTGGTGCGGGAAACTCCAGCTTCTTCGGCAACATCAATAACAGTGACACTCATAGGAATCCAGTTGAACGTTCAACGGCATTATCGGAGAAAAAATGTTTTTTGTCAAGAAGTTGGTTGAATTTTACTTCTTTTTCAACTAACGGACATTCTTTCCGCTTTTTCCAAAGCATATTCACGCACTATGCCAGACATTTTAAATTTTGTTTTGCCATTTCCATTAAAGCTCTGTTCTAACAAAGATTGATCGATAAGAGAGGTCAATCCGACCTCAACATTTTCAATATTCAAAGACAATACTTCTTCCCTTGTAAAATTTTCAGGAAAGACTGATAGACGACATAATAAGTTCTGCACTTCAGGCATAAGTAGGTTGAAACTTCGATCTAGGATTGCACGCAAAGATTGATGATGAGGTGCGACTCGTTTAGAACCCTGGCTCAAAAAATCCAGGCGCTGTTTGGAAAGTTCCAAAATGGATTGAGGCGAATAGTACTTAACCTGATACGCAGCCAGTTCGATTGCCAGCGGCAACCCTTCCATACGTTGGCACAATTCGGTCACTGCTTCCACGTTCTCGTTGTTCAGAGCAAAGTTCGGGTTGACCGCCTGTGCGCGTTGGACAAACAATGTCACCGCTGGGGACTGCGCCCACAGCTGTTGTCCCTTCACGGATTCGATGTCAGCGATTGCTAAAGGAGGGATCGTGAACTCGTATTCGCCATAAATATGCAGATTGGCGCGGCTGGTAACGATAATCTTTAGGCGGGGGGAAGAGGCAAGAAGGTCAGAAATAAGGATTCTGGAAGGCAATATTTGCTCGAAATTATCTAAAATCAGTAAAAAATCGCGGTTTTTCAGGGCTTTCTTAAGGGAAGAAACTGTCGCATCTTTTACTCCCAATTGTTGCATTATCACAGCACACAACCGAGATGGATCGGTCAATGTGGAGAGGTCTACAAAACAGGCTTCGCGATCGAGACGCCGAGCGATCTCGATACTCATGCGAGTCTTACCGATCCCGCCTGGTCCAAGCAGTGTCAACAAGCGGACATCATCCCTGCTCAATAAACGCAGCAACGTTTGAAGAGTCGATTCTACGCCGACCATGTTGGTCAATGGAGTAGGGAGATTGTTTTGAAAAGGAGGGGGATCTTCTTCGAGAGAAATGCCAACGGGTTCCTGATTCCAATAATTAAGTGCTTGTGCAACGGCAGGGATCAATTCACGCAGTTGATAAAAATAGGTGGCACGGCTGATATTCAATTGATCAGCATAGACATCAGCTACAGCTTCAGGGTTGGAAAGCACAACATTCAGAATGCGCCGATGACTGGGTGAGAATGGATAATTCTGCAAATAGGAATGAACAGCCTTCAATCCGCCGCGCCGCCCGATCCATGACTGCCAGGGTTCCTGCTGGATCAAACGTGCAGGAAAACGCGGAAAGCGCAACAAGGCTTTGATGTGTTCATCATCCCAGACGGTCGTCCCAGGGACATTACGTTGGGTCAGGGGTTCCATCGGCAAAATCTTACCATATTTTAGTTGAACGTTCAACTATATTTAGACTATCATTAGACCACATCCGCTTTTATTGTCTATATACTGGCGCAAGATAAAGTATCAAAAATGGAATTTCAGAATCACTTTATCGAATCGCTTGTCCCTCTATATTTCATAAGGAGAAGTAAATCATGAAAGCCAAATCGTTCGCTCTTTTGCTCAATGTGGTATTGCTGGCTTCGCTGGTCCTCAGCGCCTGCGGTACCCCCGCTGCGACAGAAGCACCGGCAGCGGCGACGGACGCTCCCGCCGCGACCCAGGCTCCAGCCGCAACAGACGCCCCCGCTGCGGAAGCTCCTGCAACGGAAGAAGGAATCGTTGCCTTCCCCGATCAGATCGCTGGTGGACGCCCTGTCGAGATCACCGTTGTCGGCATCCCAACCGAAGCCAATCCCACCGGTCTCGCGGATTGGAACGCCGCCGCTGATCGCTTTATGGCGAAGTATCCGAATGTCAAGATCGTTGGTAACGACTATGTGTATGATCCCACTACCTTCCCTGCTTTGGTTGCAGGCGATCAGGTTCCGGTGGTCTTCCAGGGTTACCTCACTGACCGTGACCTCATGCTTGGTCAGGGACTTGCTGCCGACCTCACCAACTATTACAAAGCCGCCAAGCTCGATACGGTATACAACCCCAACATCATGTCGCTTGTTACCAAAGACGGCAAGATCTACGGTATGCCCATGGCTGCGTACGTAATGGGTATGGCATACAACATCCAGATGCTCAAGGATGCTGGTTATGATGCTCCTCCTGCTACCTGGGATGAACTTGGTCCTATGGCTCAGAAGCTCACCAACCGTGACGCTGGTGTCGCTGGTTTCTCCTTCATCCGCGGCGAAGCTCACCAGGCTGGCTGGCATGGTACAGTCATCGCTTACAACTTCGGTTTGAAAGATACCGATATCGTGACCAAGGGCGACGATGGCAAGTATGTTGCTGCATTCGATAACGCTCAAACACTGACTGCCCTGAACTTCATCAAGGACCTGCAGTGGAAGTACGATGCTCTTCCGCGCGAATTGCTTGAGTGGCCCACCAATGGTGAAATCCTCGCCACCGGCAACGCCGCCATGGTATTGATGGCTGGTAGTCAATTGGCTTGGATCAAGCAGACCTATCCCGATGTGGACATGAACCAGTTCGGCTTCGCTCCGCTGCCCGCCGGACCCGATGGCAACCGTGTCTCCCTCGGTGGTGGTGATGTAGCATTCATCAACGCCAAGGCAACCGCCGACCAGATCGAAGCTGGTTTCTACTATCGCCTGTTCGTCCAGTTCGATGAAGGCGAAGTCAAGGCTCGATACGAAGCCACCAAGACCAACCCGACCGCTGTCATTGGTGACCCGAGCTACCCGATGTATGTTGGACCGTTCCAGGAAAAGATCGACGCCCTCATCAAAGAGTACGCCAACCTGCCCGTGGACAACTACACCCTCTTCAACAAAGCCACCATCGGTCTGCAAAATGAACCGCAGATCGCCGGACAGGATTACTACGCCGCACTCGGTAATGTAGTCAGCCTGATCGTCACCGATCAAAACACTGACCCGGCTGCCGCTCTGACCGACGCCGCCAACCTGTTCCAGACCAACGTTCTTGACCTGCTGAAATAAACTTCTGAATAGATGCTAATTGTTGGGAGAGGTGATACGAACCACATCACCACTCCCAACAATTTCGCTTGTACTGAGTCTCCGGATCCTAAAGGAGAATACGAAACATGACCACTACCATGACTGTCACCAACACGGTCAAAACGACAGCACGACGGCGCATCAACTGGAAAAAACAGGCGGTTGCTTTTTTATTCCTTCTGCCCGCATTGCTTGCATTCACCCTTGTTACCTGGTACCCCATCGTATCTACCATTTTATATAGCTTTCAAAAAGTAAATGTGGCAGGTCCGCAAGGTTGGGTTGGGCTTTCCAACTATGTTCGGATGTTCGGCAATCCTATTTTTTATACTGCCTGGAAGAATACCCTCACGTATGTGTTGCTAAGCCTTGTGATGGGAGCCATGGTTCCTATTATCCTGGCGCTCATCATCAATGAAATGCGGGGACTTTCCTCTTTCTTCCAAACCGTCGTCTACCTCCCCACGCTGATTCCCATCGCAGTTGGTTTGATCGTCTGGCGACAGATCTATGCTCCCACGGGCGGCATTCTTAATAGTTTGCTCAAACTTGTAAATCTTGAGCCGCATCTTTGGTTGCAAGATCCACTACTTGCCAAACCGGCATTGATCGTCATCATGACCTGGATCGGAGCAGGTGGAGCAACATTGCTTTACCTCTATGCCCTGCGCGAAATCCCCACCGAACTTTTTGAAGCCGCCGAACTGGATGGCTTCTCCGTTTTTCAACGCATCCGCTATATCGCCATTCCTCTTCTACGCAGCAGAATACAGATCATGTTAGTGCTGCAGATCATCACCGTGGCACAGGTATTCACCGAACCCTTTATTTTGACCAACGGTGGACCTGCCGGCAGCACCACTTCTCCCGTTCTTGAAATCTATAACATCGCCTTTACCCGCACCGACTTTGGTTTAGCCTCTGCCTGGGGCGTTTCCATGTTGGTGGCGTTATCTTTGTTCTCCGTACTGTACGTCCTCTTCACCAGAGAAGATCTTAGCAAAGGTTAATCACCATGAGCAATCCGACCCGCGGCATCATGTCCAACACCGAGTGGCGTTCACCGCTTGGACGTTTCATCCAGATCTTTTATCTGATCATCCTGGCGTTCATGAGCGTCATGGTGATCTTTCCATTTATATTCTCGTTCACAGCCGGTTTGCACAACAGCATCGACGTTGTCAAACCAGGCATTCATTTATGGCCCAAGACTCCGCTCTGGTGGAATTACGTGGATGCATGGCAGCGCTTTAAATTAGGCAGATTATTCTTGAACACCGCCATAGCCGCCGGTGGAGGCGTGATCGCACAAGTACTCGTGTCTTCCCTTGCCGCCTACAGCCTTTCGCGGCTCAATCCCATTGGCAAGAACGTGATCCGTGCCATAATACTGATCACCATGGCAGTTCCAGGCATTGTCTATTTGGTCCCGCGTTATGTCATCATTGCAAAACTGGGATTGGTAGATAATTTCTTTGGACTTTGGATCCCCTATGCCGCGAGTTCCTTCATGATCCTGGTACTGAACAACGCCTTCGACGCGATTCCTCGCGACCTGTATGAAGCAGCACAGATCGACGGCGCTTCTGATCTGCACATGTTCACTAGCATTACCCTTCCCTTGTCGTCATCGGTTATCATGGTGCTCGGATTATTCGCCTTTATCGGGTTCTGGGGAGATTTCCTCTGGCCCTTCCTAATCCTGCGCCAATCTGATCTCCAAACGATCTCCGTTCGTTTATATACGCTGACACGCGGCTTCCCGCTGAATCTCTATATGGCAGCTTCCTTCATTGCCATGATCCCGCCTAGCATCGCGGCTTTCTACATGCAAAACCATGCCCCGAAAGGCGGACTTACCTTCTAACATGCTCAAACGATTCTTCACCTTTATTATTCTTCTTCTTTTGACTGCGGGATGTGCCGGGACTCAGACTGCATCGGCGACAGTTCCCCCCGGCACATCCCCCACGGCTCTACCTACCTCGGTTCCTGCTACCGCTACCATACAAGTTGTCCCTACTGAAATCGTTTCCCGTTATCCGCATCAAGAACACGGAGACGGGAATGTATCTATATGAAGAGAGCGGACAGGCAAAGTTGGGAGATGTTTCAGACGACTCCTCTCTCTGGCTCATGGAAAGTTATCAGGGTGCGAAACGCTTCCAGAACAAAGCCAGCGGAAATTATCTCTCCATCGAAAATCTAAAACCGTATGTAGAAGTAATCACTATTTACCCAGTATGGATGAGTCCGCGCTGGGTGTTGGATGGCGACCCATCACAGGGATCCGTAGCCATTCGCAACGTCTGGCATAACTGGCAGGTCTTATATGTGGAAGATGGACAGGTGAAATACGAAAAAGTCCCCACCACCGAAGACAATGCCCGCTGGATCATCGAACCCGCGGATGGGACATCGTTGGCAGTCAACACACCGATCCCTGTTTTTGAGATTCCGCCTGCGACAAATCCAGAAGGCAGCCGCGGTGCAGATGTGCCATGGATCGAATATGAAGCCGAAGTTGCAGAGACGAATGGCGAGATCCTTGCCCCTGATCGCACGTTCGGCACGATCGCGTCTGAGTCGTCAGGGCGCAGCGCGGTTCGGTTGGAAGGGGCTGGGGAGTATGTCCAATTCCAATCAACGGGATCAGCCAATTCGGTCGTAGTGCGATTTGTGATTTCCCGATTCCGAAGATGGAAAAGGATTAGAGTCCACCATCAGTCTGTATGTGAACGGCACCTTTCGTCAGAAGATCCAGTTGACATCTAAATATGCCTGGTCATACGGCAGTGAAGAAGAGACGTTCAATGTTCCAAAGGCGGGTGGAGCACATCATTTCTATGATGAAGCGCGCGCGTTGGTCGGGGATATCCCTGCTGGCGCGACGGTCAAGCTGCAAGTGGATGCGGATGACAACGCCGAATATTATGTGATCGATCTTGTGGATCTGGAACAGGTTGCGCCACCGCTCACGAAGCCGGATGGATATATTTCCATCGAAGAATGCGGCGCGGTTGCGGATGATGGTCAGGATGATGGCTTTGCCATTCAAGGCTGCATCGCCAAAGCCAAAAGCGAAAAGACCGGCATGTGGATTCCGGTTGGCACGTTCGAGAGTTCGAAGATCGGTTTTGATGTTGCCGATGTGACGGTTCAAGGAGCAGGGATGTGGTACTCGACCATCCACGGTGCGTTCGCGCGTTTCAACTGCACCGGGGATAACTGCCGTTACTTCGACTTTGCCATTTTGGGCGAGACCGTTCTGCGCGATGACAAAACACCCGATAACGGATTTAACGGCGGTGCGGGCACTGGCTCGCGGCTCGAAAATATATGGGTTGAACACACCAAGGTCGGCTATTGGGTAGCCCACGGCACGAACGGTTTAGTCATCACGGGCAGTCGCTTCCGCAATCTATTTGCCGATGGAGTTAATTTCTGCAACGGCACGAGCAACTCGTTGATCGAGAATTCACACTTCCGTAATACGGGCGACGATGCGTTGGCTTCGTGGTCTCCACTCGGTGACCCGGTCAACACGAATAACGTTTTCCGCTTCAACACGGTGCAGATCCCGTGGCGAGCGAATTGCTTTGCGATTTACGGTGGCAAGAACAATCATGTGGAAGATAATGTCTGTTCTGATGTAGTCACCTATCCCGGCATTCTCATCGCGCAACAGTTCAACTCAAATCCCTTCGATGGCAATACCTTTGTGGAACGCAACTCGCTCCTCCGTGTGGGCGGACCGATGTTCAACCTGGAGCATGGCGCTTTGAAGGTCTGGTCGGCACAGGGCGAGATCTCCGGCTTGATCGTCAAGGATATCGTGATCGACTCCCCCACCTTCAGCGGACTTCAACTCGATGGCGCCTACGGAATTACTTCCGCGAGTTTTGAAAATATCGAGATCACCGGCGCAGGGACAGATGGTCTGTTCCTGGGTTCCCGCATCTCTGGTGATGCCAGTTTCTCTCATATCACCGTCAGCGATTCCGTGAAGAGTAACTTCCTCAATTATTCACCCAAGTTGAAATTCACGATTAACTTTGGCGAAGGAAATGTCGGCTGGCAGTTTCCGTAGAGTTTTCTGTTCAAAGCAAGTCAAACCCTGGGGCGTTGATTTACGCAGGAAGACGCAGATCTTTTGATCTGCGTCTTCCTGCATCCAAAATCAATTCAAGTTATAAACAATTTTTATGTCTTTGCGAGCCCCAGAGGGCGAAGCAATCTCCCTTAAACGGATACTTCTTATCGATTTGATTGATCCAGTTAAACGGGAGATTGCTTCGGGCAGAAGAGCACCGCCCTCGCAACGACATCTCTGTGTCTTCGTGGTTAGAGCCTTAGAATTCTGGTAGCATGTAATGCCACTTCCTTCTTTGGAGTCCCATTTTGAACGATCAACAATTACTCGAACACCGCTTTCAGGGTGAAACTCCTCTCAAAACGCTCTGGCTGCTTTTCTCCTCCGATCGCTCCCACTTGTTCATTGCCGCGGGTGTCTTTCTATTCAAACACAGCCCGGTCTGGTTGTTGCCTTTACTCACCGCCAATATCATTAACGTTGTCGTACAGCACCGCCCCATTGCCGAACTGTGGTGGAATGCATTGATCCTGGTATTGCTGCTCTTTCAGAATATTCCACTTCACATCCTCTACATGCGCCAACTGAGCACCGCCCTGCGCCGCATGGAAACACGTCTGCGTTCGGCGCTCTCGCGCCAACTGCAGCGACTCTCCATCGGCTATTACACGCGTGCCAGCGCAGGTGTATTGCAAACCAAAGTAGTGCGCGATGTGGAAAATATTGAAGGGATGGTACGACAGCTTTCCGATGGCGGCTTAAGCGCTATCAGCAATCTGATCGGTGCGCTGGTCATTACCGCCATTCGTGTACCTGCGTTCCTGCCGGTTTTTCTGATCATGGTGCCAGTTTCTGCACTGTTAGTACAAAGCATGCGCAACTCGCTGACCACACGCAATCAACGCTTCCGCTCTGAAGTGGAACGCATGGCGGCACGCGTCACGGAAATGACTCACCTCATCCCCATCACGCGCGCCCACGGCTTGGAAAGCGATGAACTCGAGCGCATGGATTCCACCCTCACCCAAGTTCGCGAAGCCGGTCTGGAACTCGACAGCACGAATGCCGTGTTTGGTTCCATCGCCTGGGTAACCTATAACATTTTCAACGTGATCTGTCTCGTCGTCGCAGCATGGATGGCGTACAACAAGATCATTCCCATCACCGCCGGGGACGTGGTCATGCTGACCGGTTATTTCAGCAGTCTCACCAATGCCGTCATGAGCCTGGTCAATTTGATGCCGCCCATCACCAAAGGGTTCGAGTCGATCCGCTCCGTTGGTGAGGTGTTGGAAGCCCCTGACCTGGAACACAACGAAGGCAAGATCAAGGTCAATAAAGTGCAGGGAACCTTCCACTTTGAAAATGTCAATTTTCGTTATACGGAGTCGGAAGTCTCGGCTGTGAAAGAGTTCTCGCTGGATGTTCCCGCAGGAGAAAATATCGCGCTGGTCGGTCATTCAGGCGCAGGAAAATCTACCGTGTTGAATCTCGTCATTGGCTTCGTGCGTCCCACCTCCGGGCGCATTCTGCTCGATGGGCAGGATATGAACGTTCTCGATCTGCGCGCCTATCGCCAGTTCCTTTCGGTCGTGCCGCAAGAATTCGATCCTGTTCGAAGGAACCATCCGTGAGAACATCACATACGGTCTATCGAATGTTTCGGACGCTGTAGTCGAGTCCGCGCTTCGGGATGCCAACGCCTGGGAATTCGTCCAAAACCTTTCGGACGGGATCCAAACCCACATCGGGGAACGAGGCGCCAAACTATCCGGTGGACAGAAACAGCGGCTCGCCATCGCCCGGGCGTTGATCCGCAATCCGCGTGTGCTCATTCTGGATGAAGCCACCTCCGCTCTCGACACCGAATCGGAGGCTCTCATTCAAGAAGCGTTATCCAAGCTGATGCGTGGACGCACTACTTTTATCGTCGCCCATCGTCTCTCCACCATCCGCAACGCGGACCGGATCGTCGTACTCGACCATGGACGCATCGTTGAAATGGGGACTCATCAGGAACTGATCGACCGTAACGGAGTCTATACCCGCCTGCAAACGAAACGGACATATAAAGCAAGGTAAGATACCAGATTTGTTTGATTTCGTCTTATAATGAATCTTATGACCGTGCCAATCCTGGCTACCAAACTCTTTGCTCCACCGACTCGGTCAGAACTCGTCCTCGTCCCCGTCTGATTGAACAACTGAACAAGGGTCTTCTTTCAAGTTGCAGACTCACTCTTGTCTCAGCATCCGCTGGCTTTGGTAAAACTACACTGGTCAGTGAGTGGACTGCCAATTGCAAGAAACCGGTTGCCTGGCTTTCGCTGGATGAAGGGGATAACGATCCAGCACGCTTCATTTCTTACTTGATCGCAGCGTTACAGACCATCCAGATGGGAATTGGGGATGGTTTATTGACGGCGCTTCAATCCCATCAACCGCCTGCTATCGAATCAATTCTGACAATCCTACTCAATGAGATCACCAGCCTCCAGGACGATTTCATTCTCGTCATGGACGACTATCACGTGATCGATTCCAAACCAGTAGATGATGCTCTTAATTTTCTGCTCGAGCATCAACCACCCAAATTGCACCTGGTCATCGCTACACGCGAGGATCCAAATGTACCTCTAGCCAGGTTACGCGTCCGAGGTCAACTTACCGAGTTACGCGCGGCTGACCTGCGCTTTACCCCAGCGGAAGCCGCCGAATTCCTCAATCGTATGAGGGGACTGAATCTCTCCAATGAAGATATCGTTGCGCTGGAAGCCCGCACTGAAGGTTGGATCGCCGGTCTGCAAATGGCAGCCCTCTCCATGCAGGGACGAGAAGATATTGCTGGTTTCATCCAGGCTTTCACAGGCAGCCATCGCTTCGTGTTGGACTATCTGGCTGAAGAAGTGCTTCAGCGTCAGCCCGAATTGTCTCGGAACTTCCTGCTCCAAACCGCGATCCTTGAGCGGTTTTGTGCGCCATTGTGCAACGCTGTCACGGAACGGGAAGATAGCAAAGAAATGCTCTCCATCCTGGAAGGCGGCAATCTGTTCATCATTCCATTGGACGATCAACGTCAATGGTATCGCTATCACCACTTGTTTGCAGAGGTCCTGCAATCCTATTTGCGTCAGGAACAGCCTGATCAAGTGCCCATGCTGCATCGGCGGGCAGGCATTTGGTTCGAAGAGAATCATTTGACCGATGACGCCATCCCGCGTTTCCTGGCAGCCAAAGATTTTGAACGCGCAGCGAACTTGATCGAACGGGTCTGGCGAGAGAAGGATATCACCTACCAATACGACACCTGGATCGGATGGGCAAAAGCTTTGCCCGATGAAATTGTCCGCGCCCATCCAGTAATGTGCGTAGGGTATGCCTGGGCATTGTTGGGTACCGGCGAATTAGAGGCGAGTGAAGCCCGCCTTCTGGATGCCGAGCGTTGGTTAGAATCAGCAGGCAACTCATCAGAAAATTCTTCATCCCAAATGATCGTAGCAGACGAAAAAGAATTTCAGGCATTACCAGCTTCGATCTCTGCCGCCCGTACCTATCACGCCCTGGCTTTGGGCGATATCCCCGGCACAAAAAAGCATGCCCTTCAAACACTGACGCTCGCTCCTGACGAAACCACACTCTATCATACGCAAGCCACTGCATTACTGGCGTTGGCAGAATACGCCAATGGTAACTTGCAAGATGCAGAGCAGGATCTTCTCAAGTTTCAAGCGCTGATGTGGAAGGTAAATGACCTTGCGAGCGCCATTGGTATCACGTTTGCCCTGGCAAACATCAAGCTGGTTCAAGGCTGCCTTCGTGAGGCTGTCATTACTTATCAACAGTCGCTGCAAGTGGCGGCAAATCACGGCGCAACATTTTTTATTGGCGTGTCTGACCTGCATCGTGGACTCAGTGAATTGCAGTGTGAGCAAAACGATCTGGAAGCAGCGGCACAGTCCTTGTTAAAGGCTCAGCAAATGGGTGAGAAAGGCGCGACAACTGGCTGGCAGCAGCGTTTATGCGTTTCTCAAGCACGCCTGAAAGCGTCGCAAGGCGAACTGGATCAGGCACTCGCTTATTTGGAAGAGGCAGAGCGGCAATATATCCAAAATCCGCTGCCCGATCATCCTATTGCTGCGCAAAAAGCGCGGCTATGGGTCAGGCAGGGGCGATTGATCGAAGCTTCTGCTTGGGCGCGCGAACAGAAAGTTTCCCCAGACGATGAGTTGATCTACATGCGCGAGTTCGAGCATCTCACGCTGGCTCGGGTGCTTATCGCCCGCTATAAAGCCGACCAAGTGGATGCCGATCTTCACGCGGCATTGGAACTGTTGGAACGCCTCCTGCAAGCCGCAGAGACAGGCGGACGAAACGGAAGCGTGATCGAGGTCCTGATCCTACGTTCACTTGCCTATCAAGCCCAAGGCGACCAGTCACGTGCCCTTGCCTCGCTGGAACGCGCCTTAACTCTGGCTGAACCAGAAGGCTTTGTTCGCATCTTCGTGGATGAAGACGAATCCCTGCGATTGTTGCTTTTGGATCTCAAGTGTACGATTGAAAAATCAGCGCGCAACGGGGTTCATCCTTTGTATAACTATGTAGAGAAACTCTTGGTGGCATTTCCACAACCGGCAACAATCTCTCCGCAATCCAAAATCAAAAATCGAAAACCGGAAATCGTTGAACCTTTGAGCGAACGTGAATTGGAAGTACTCAAACTGCTCTGCAGCGAATTAAGTGGACCGGAAATTGCCGAACGATTGATCGTGTCGCTTAACACCTTGCGTACTCATACCAAAAGCATTTTCAACAAACTGGGAGTCAACAACCGCCGGACAGCTGTCCGCCGCGCCCAAGAACTCAAAATATTCTAGTCAACCTAAATACCCATCCAAGCTCCGGCAGCATCACACGATCTGTCGGGGCTTTTTTGTTTTCTGCACAATCACCACATCAATCACATCATGTGGTGATGACGTCTCACCACATCCAACGGTATCGTAGGGCAGATCAACCATAAGGCAATCAATGACCGATAAGCCGACTCCAACCGCCCCGCAGTACGAGATCCGCCTCAAGGGACATCTTGACGCCCGTTGGGTGGACTGGTTCGAGGGTCTGACTATCACACTGGAAGTTGACGGCAACACGCTTCTTTCTGGACCTGTAGCTGATCAGTCCACCTTACACGGGTTACTTTAAAAAGTGCGTGACCTCGGGCTGCCCTTGCTCTCAATCAATCCGATTCCTCCGCTGGAATCTACAAACCAATTACCAAGGAGTAATGAATGAACGCAAGCAACAAACTGATTCAAGTCCAAGACCGGAAGATCACACTCTCCACCCTATGGGTCTTTGTGATGTTCTGTATTGCCTATGCTGACATCATCGGTTTCATCGAACCCGGTACGCTGGAAAATATCATCAATGGCAATACAGGTTTTGTGCTTACCCCCATGCTTATCCTGAGCTTCAGCCTGATTCAGGCAATACCGATTGTGATGATCCTCCTGTCCCGTTGGCTCCGCCATGATGTGAACCGCTGGATGAATATCGCTGCCAGCGTGCTGACTTTACTCTACGTGCTTGGCGGCGGAAATTGGCAAAGCGTCAGTTATCCTGTTTTTGCTGTACTCGAGGGCATCGCTCTGCTAGGGATCATCCGGCTGGCGTGGACTTGGCGTAGTGATGAAGCCTGATCGGTTCACAAAAAGGAGAAAACATGAAAACCCTGCAAAAAGTCGGCGGTATTTCCGCCCTGGTCTGTGCTGGGACGTATATTCTGGCATTGGCTTTGCTAACCACGTTACTCACCCCGATGGCTGACAGTTCCCTGCCCTTTGATCAGTTGATCGCGTTCTTCCTACCTAACCAGACGCTTATCTTTATATGGCATTTCTCCATGTACCTCGTCAACGGCACATTCCTGACGTTTCTGGTCCTGGCGCTTTACGAAAGGTTCAAGACCCATACGCCTGCCCTGTCACTGGTAGCCACCTGCTTCGGGCTGTTCTGGACAGGAATGGTCTTCGTCAGCGGACTCATCACCCTCTACGGATGGGAAGTCATCGGCAAACTTTCCGCTACGGACCCGGCGAGCGCATCCACACTTCGACTGGTAGTGGATACCGTTACCATCGGCATCGATCACTCTGACAGGTTTCTCGGCTGCCTGTGGGTGTTGTCCACCAGTTGGGCTGCATTGCACACCGGGCAACTGTCCAAGCCCTTGAACACCCTGGGACTTGTCCTCGGCGCGACAGGGATTGTCAGTTCGGTTGCCCCTGCGCTCAACGCGCTGGGATATGCCTTTGGTGTGGGTGTCATTGTTTGGTGGATCTGGCTGGGGATCGTGTTACTGCGTGCTGGTCATATTATGAGCAGCCAGCCATTGAACCTGATTATGGAAAGGAAAGGAATATCATGAAAGCAATCGTACTCACGGAATTCGGAACACCCGATGTTCTGCAACTAAGAGAAGTGACCAAACCTACCCCAAAAGATAACGAGGTCCTGATCCGCGTCCATGCAGTCCTCTGTCAACTTCGGAGACCTGATGGCGCGAAATTTCAAGGCAGTCTCCCCGCGCAAGTTCAATATGCCATTCATCTTCTGGCTTCCTTCGAAAATAACTTTTGGACTCAGAAAACCAAACATAACCATCTTGGGAAACGAACTGTCTGGCGAGATCGAAGCTGTTGGTAAAGATGTAAAGCGATTCAAAAAAGGCGATCAGGTTTTTGGATATCCTGGCCTAAGTTTTGGCGCCTATGCGGAGTATACCTGCTTGCCTGAGGAAGGATGCCTGGCACTTAAACCGGCGAATATGACCTATGAAGAAGCCGCCGTGGTTCCTTACGGTGCCATTATGGCATTGAACTTGCTTCGAAAAGCAAATATCCAGCCGGGTCAAAAAGTATTGATCAATGGCGCCAGTGGCGGGATCGGTTCAGCAGCTGTGCAGATCTCCAAACATTGGGGAGCAGAAGTGACCGGGGTTTGTGGCACTCCGAGATTGGAATTTGTGAAAGCCCTGGGAGCAGACAAGGTCATTGATTACACCAGGGAAGATTTCACCCAAAACGGCGAAACCTATGATCTTATTCTTGATGTTCTGGGAAAAAGTTCATTTTCAAGGGTCAGACCCTCTCATCAAGCCAAATGGTATTTTGCTTTTCGCCAGCTTCAAAATGAAGCAACTGATTCAAATGCTGTGGACCTCAAAGACAGACGGCAGGAAAGTGCTTTGCGCCATTGCACCCGGAAGCGTCGAAGATCTGCATTTTGTCAAAGAGCTGATCGAGGCGGGGAAGATCAAAGCGGTCATCGACCGATGCTATCCAATGGAAAAGGCGGCTGAGGCGCACAGATATGTGGAGCAGGGTCACAAACAAGGGAATGTGGTCATCGCAATTCAAGGATAAAAGCTCAGACGACATTCATAGATGCGCTGCACGCCGACATCCGTTCCTTCGAGCAGAGGAACCTCGTTCGGTCTAAAAGTATGAGGTTCACTGCCTAACATTATTAGTGCCTTCACAGTTATCTCACAAACTTTCTGCCTGTGGCAAGTTCAACACTCTTGTAGGCTCCGTCATAAATACCGATACTCTTGTTCTTGATGATGCAGTCGCAGAACATTTCGAGCAGGTCGGTATCATCCGCCAGCATATCAATGGCCTGCAGCGTCTGCGGAATGGTGCGCGTCTCAACGGTACTGTCGCCGATCTCGGCGCCGCGGATCGCTCCCCACATCTCGTGCCCGCCGACGCGGGCGTTGAAGATCTTCGGCACGGGGTAGAATGCCAGCTCGCTGGGCTTGGTGATCATCACATCCATAACGCGCATCAAATAGTTAGTGGCATATACCGCGTGGAACGTGTTGTCATGCAGGAAGACGTGCAGTCCATGCGCAGGTTTCTTGCGGATGCTATCGGTAAACACCTTTGTGTCTTCCCAGGTGAAGTGGGTATGGATGAGTTCCTTGTGATGAGCCAGTTCACCCTGCAGCCATTCCCAGTTGTTCTTGTGATCGCCCAGGTTGATAAAGAGCGCGATCTTGTCTTTCTGGATGAGCGGCACGGCGTGTTCGATGATCGCTTTGAACAATTCGCGTTGTGCGCCCGCGCCTCCCATCGTGACCAGGAAGCGGCGCGGCTCTTTGGCATTCATGCGGCTGATGCGGTCGGCACAGTCCGCTTCGATGTTCTCGACCAGCTCGTGGTCAACATGATGACCGGTATAGTACAACGCATCCTTCGGGACCGGGTTCATGATGCGTCCCTTGTCATCAAAGCCACGCATCACTCGGAATCCGTAATAGCCCGAAGGAGATTGGACGGCATGTTTGGCGCCTTCGGTCAACTGGAATGCCATCGGCCAGTTATCGAACATCATATCTACAACGTTGGTCATGCCGCCTGCAACCGCGCCCATGCAGTTCCACATGTGGGAGGTGAGAATGGGCATATCGGAGGGGGAGCGTGCCGTAGAGTCCTTTAAAGAGCTCGCTCATCTTATAGTCTTTGACTTCGGTCTTGAGGAAACGCCACGGCCAGGTCACGATCCAGTTGTTGAAGAGCGTATTGAGACCGGGAAGTGATGGCTCGCCTGTGGTGAGCGACTCCCAGACATATTTATCGAACCACGGATAGCGCTGCGAAATGCGCGAATACTTGCTGTAGTTGGTATTGCACCAGTTGATAACGTCGGTGGTGATGCCAGGGACCGAGAGCAGGTCGAGCCAGTGGGGTTGAAAACCCATCGCTTTCGCCGCCGAGACACCCGCCATGGCGATGCGGTAGTGTCCGAACCCCATGCGGATGGTGCTGACGATCACGCCGTTCTCTTTGTTAAGCGGCGCACCCTTTCCGTCGCGGACGATGGTCTTCAATCCGAAAATGTCGCAGCCGTAGGGGTGATCTTCCACACTGAGATTGAACTTCTCATTGGGGTCGTAGCTAAATTTTTTGGCAAGCATGTCCTTCCACTTGTCGACTGCGCGCGTCTGGCTTTTGGTGATGGCGTTGCCATAGACCGTGTATTGGCCGTCCTTCTTCTGTAACATGATGAGCGTTCTCCTTGAAAATGTTTATGATTGCTATGAAATACAAGGGCGACCCTTCAAAATCATGAAGGCGACTAATTTCACACGGCGGGTCGCCCCAACGAAATCTTTGAAACCGCCAGCCGGTGTTCGGCTGGCGGTGTTCTGTATCTGTTTATCCTTTCACTCCACTGCTTGCCACGCTTTCCACGAAGAAGCGTTGACCAAAGATAAAGACGATCAGCGGCGGGATAATGGCGATGGCTGCACCTGCAAGGATGAGATTTGGTGTGTCAGAAGCGCGTCCGCGCAAGACATTGAGTGCGAGCGTCAGCACGTGATTCTTCTCATTGCCTACGTTGATAATGACCAGCGGCCAGATGAACGAGTTCCAGGCATACAGGAATGTGAAGGTTGCCTGTGTTGCCAGCGCCGGGATGCTTGCCGGAATGAGAATATCTTTGAGTATCTGGAATCTGCGATGCTCCATCGAGGAGCGCCGCCTCTTCGATCTCCTTGGGAAAGGTGATGAAGTGCTGGCGCATCAGGAACGTGCCATAGGCGGTAAAGATCCACGGGATGATGAGGGCGGCGAGGCGGTCGGTCCAGCCAATGAGCACCATGAGTTGATAGAGCGGAACGATGAGCATCACGAACGGGATCATGATCGTGCCGAGATAGAAGACAAAGACCGTGTCGCGCCCGGGGAATTTCAACCGCGCAAAGGCATAGCCGCCAAAGACAGACGTGGCCAATTGTCCAAGCACCACGAGAATGGTCACCAGTGCCGTGTTCGTCAGCGCACGGTTCATGTTGTTGAGTTCAACGACCTGCTGGTAGTTCTCTGGATGCACGCTCAGGTTCTCGACGGGCGTACTTAAGCGAACGTTACGATAGACCTTGTTCTCAGTATTTTGCGGGTCCACGAATTCACCTACGGTCGTCTGACTGACGAGTATCATGGGGACGATCGTCCCATCGACATCCACGTCGAAGAGTTTTTGCTCCTCCCCATCGATCATGACCGTTTGCGGATTCATTGCACCGCCGGTGGGTTTAACTTCTGTGAGGTAACGTTCCACGGTGGCAGTTAGATTATCGGCGGGCGCATATTGCCCAACTTTGATGTTGCTTTTAGCGAGGGCATATTCTTTTTGCTGTCCATCCACATCCACGTAGTAGAGCGGAAGTGGCTTATCGTAGCCAGCCACGGTGATCTCCACAGGGTCGTGCGGCAGCATGCGCGGCGGATAACGGAATGTATCCGACGGGATCTTGAACGAGGTCGAGAGCATATAGAGGAACGGGAATAACATTACAAAGGCGAAGAACGTCAGAACGAAGTAGACCGCAAAGTTGCTGAGAAAACGCATGAAGCGATAGGATTCGATTTTCATGGTTTTTTCTCCTTAGCTCTCGTAGATACTGGAGCGGCGTTGGCGCTGGAATTGGATCAACGTCAGTCCGAAGATAACGATGAACAGCACCCAGGCGATGGCAGAAGCATAGCCCTGCTGGAAGTTTTGGAAACCGCTACGGTAGAGATAGAGGACCAGAGTGATGGTGGAGTTGTTCGGACCTTCCGGTGGGTTCATCAAAATGAAGACCTGTTCAAAGACCTGCATGGCTTGGATGGTCGTTGTTGAAACGACATAGAACGTTGTCGGCGCAAGCATGGGCAGGGTGATGCCCCAGAATTTGGACCACGGACCCGCTCCGTCGACCGTGGCGGCTTCGTAAAGTTCACCGGGAATATTTTGCAGCCCAGCCAGGAAGAGCACAGTATTGAACCCCATCGTTTGCCAGGCGGCGATCAGGATCACGGCAAAGAGCGCTGTCTTTTCGTCGGATACCCACTGGATCTTGGGATCGACGATGGCAACGTTGAAGAGATTGTTCCAGAATTCAATACCAAGCGTAATGAAATAATTGATATAGCCGATGGTGGCGTTGTAGAGCCACTGCCAGACCAGGGAAATACCGACCACCGCGGCGATACTCGGCATGAAGTACACGGCACGATAGAACTTCATGCCGGGAAGTTTGCTGTTCAGTACATTCGATAACAACAAAGCGGGGAGCACACTCAAGGGCACCGCAAACAGCACAAAGGTCAGCGTGTTGCGAAGAGCCAGCCAGAAGAACTTATCGGCGGCAGCGAAGAGGAGTCCTCCCTGTCCGATGGCGAGACGTCCCACTTCGTCATAGACTTTGATATCCACCACTTCGCGCGCCAATTGATCGGGTGAGGAAAGCCAGGCGAATTTGACATTCAAAATGCGAGCATAGTTTTCGAGTCCCACCCAGTTGGGAGGATTGAATGCATCTGAGTCGGTGAACGAAAAGTAGAACGAGAGGATCAATGGGCCGGCGAAGAAGATCAGGAAACCCAAAAGATTGGGGGAGAGAAAGAGCCAGCCGTTGAGAATTTGTTCATGGTTGGTCTTGGTATGCAGGGCTTGGGCGATGTCGTTCCGCGACATGGACCACAGTGAGAGCCCAAAGATCAAGATGCCAGCTACTGCGGCAAATCCACGCGGCTGGGCTAGCTTCGAAAGGAAATACAGGAGTCCATTGACGGCGCCCACCTGCCAGAGAAAAAGGATCAACCCACCGATCATCACCCAGCGGCTGACCTGCTTCAAGCTACTTTCAGAAGAACCTTTTCTCTGTGGGTAACGCTCATCGAGAACGCCCAGAAAATATCCCGCTGCGACAATGCCGAGATAGGGAATGCCTTTTCCGAAGGTGTTACCGAGCGCATCGATGCCGATGAATACTTCTCCTGTGTTGAGCGCCAGCACCGCGCAGACCACAAAGGCAAGGTAATCCAGCACCAGCGAGATCATTCGCCCGGCGTGGTTGCGGCGTGTGATCTGGATGGCACCGGCAATGCTGAATACTGCCGCCAGGGACAGCACCACCGTGATCAGGATCTTCTGCCAGCTCGATGCGATCGCCACCCACCTGGTCCAAGGAGCGGTCGCCCCAACCAAGCTGAACACCGCGAACAAGACTCGCCAGATGACATGCAGCCTCAGCACCAAACTTGTGCGGGCATCCGAAGACCGAAGAGTTGTCGAAGGGTTATAGGCGGTCATAGACTCGTCTCCTTGCAAGGACTTCATCAAAGCTTGATAAAAAGATCGCAAAATCACAAACAACTTTGTCACTTGGAGATCTCTTTATCAGAGAAAAAGGGGCAGACCTGGGTCTGCCCCTCCTATTGAACTGGACTTATTTGGTGAATACTTTATTGGCTTCGTCACAGATCGTGGCGCCGAAATCTTCCACAGAGGTTGCACCGGTCAACACACCCTGAATGGCAGGTCCCATGATCTTGTCGAACTCGGGCCAGGAGCCAGCCCACAACGGGCCTTCTGCGGTCGGCTTGGCAGAGTCGGCGATGCCATTGAGGAACGCCTGGTTGTTGGCGGGCGGCGTAAAGGTCAGGAAGGAATCGAGAGCTTCCTGGCTGACGCGGCTCGGGATGTTGGCGCCGAGAGCGGCGACCTTGCCTTGGGTTTCAGCAGTGGTCAAAGCCTGGACGAGCTTCCACGCTTCCTCAGGGTGTTCGGTCTTGGCATTGATCACATAAGCACCCCAGAACAGCCAGTTGCCGGGCGTGCCCGTAGGACCTGCAGGCAGCTCGACCACATCCCAGTTGAAGGGGACGGTACGGACACCAGGAGTAGCCCAGCGACCGTTCTGGAACATGGCAACCTTGCCGGCGCGGAACGGCGGCTCAGGGTCTTCACCGTACGGAGTGGCAACATCGTAATCCTGGTACAGTGAGCGCTGGAATTCAAGACCAGCGAGGGACTCAGGAGTATTGAGCGCGCAGGACTTGCGGTCAGCGCTGAAGAATCCACCACCTGATGCATTGAGCCATACACCGTAAGGACCCCACCAGGCGCTGGCGCCGTAGCCGTAAATGTCAGAGCCGAGGGCGCGGGTCTTCTGAGCGACATCGAGGAACGCGTTCCAATCCCATTTGCCTTCCTTGGCAAGTTCGCGCGGATCGGGAGCGCCGGCTTCGTTGATTAGGTCCATGTTTAGGTAGAGAGCGAACGTGGACACATCGCGGGGGAGTCCCCAGAGAGCGCCGGAATCTGCACCAGACTTATCACCTTCAGGATTGTAGGTCAGGTGGTACATCGGACCGGGGTAAAAGGCATTGGTATCAAAGCCTTCGGTTTTGGCAGCCAGATCGGAGACGTTCAGGATCAAACCACGGGTGGCGAAATCAGCTACATCAGTTCCAGGAATCCAGAAAACATCGGGCGCGGTACCGGCTGCAACTTCAGAGCGAAGTTGATCCTGGTAATTCGCGCCTTCCGTACCGCCCGGTTCGTAGGTTAATGTGATACCATCAAGTTGGGCATCGAGTTCGGTGCTGATGTTGCTGTAGACGTCAATCTCTTCCTGATTGTCGGGGCGAGTGCGCCAGCGGAGAGCGACTTCAGCGCTGGATGCTTCGGTGGCGGGAGCTTCAGTTGCCGCTGGGGCTTCCGTCACTGCCGGCGCTTCGGTGGCTGCAGCCGGAGTTTCTGTCGGTGCGGGGGAACCACAAGCCGCCAGAATAAAGGATGCCAGCACAAAAACGCTCAGCATCTTGAAAAGCAAATTCTTCTTCATGTATTCTTCTCCTTGAATTTATGTGCAATGTAGAACTAACACGAATGTCTGATCTGCAACAGTTGTGAGTCAATCACCTCCTTCGAACGTGGATTGTCGTATGATGAGTTGCGCAGGTAATTTGATCGCTTGCGTAGAAGTATCTTTCTGCTGAATGATGTTCAAAAGAATACGGGTAGCTTTCTGCCCGATCAACGGCATATCCTGCCGCATGGTGGTGAGAGGCGGATCGAAATACGAGGACAAAGGCATATCGTCCACGCCGATCACAGCCAGCTGCGATGGGATCTTAAGTTCCATATCGCGAGCAGCCCGCAGGACACCCATTGCCATACGGTCGTTCTGGGCGAAGATGGCGGTCAGGGCTGGGTGCTGAGCCGTGAGCGACAGTAGCGCCTCCTTCCCAGATGTGGCCGACCAATCGCCTTCGACGATCATTGAACTCATCTGGAGCAAGTCCTGCTTCCTGCAGTGCGCGTCGATATCCCTTGGCGCGGTCTTGAGAACAATCCTCTGTCATCGGACCCGTGATCATGGCGATGTTTTTATGTCCCAGAGAGAGCAAATGCTTCGTCGCCTCGTAAGCGACGTTTTCGTCATCCAAACATACAGATGAAATCTCCTCCCCATGCGATAGCGCACCCACAAACACAACCGGGAAGTTCTTCGGGATGTACTTGTATCGCTGATCGATATAGGGATTAATGATGATCAATCCATCCACACGGCGGTGGTCAACGAGTTCATCTACCAGCTCGCGGAAAGCATCTGGACCTACCGCAGAAGAGGAAAGCAGAAAGTAGCCATACTGGCGTGCTTCAGTTTCAGCGCCTTCGATGACACTTGCAAAGGTATAGTCTGTCAGGTTTGGGGAAATGCAGGCCAGGGTATGGGTCTGTCCGCGAGCCATGGAGCGGGCGATCGCGCTCGGCCGGTATCCCAGTTCACCAATCACCTTTTCGACCAGCGCCCGGGTTTCGGGCAAAACATCATCACTCCTGTTGATCACACGCGAGACAGTTTGGTGTGATACACCAGCTTGGCGGGCTACATCACGGATGGTTGGACGGGAAGTAGGCATAATTAGTAGGCCTGGTAAAATGTTACCGGTCACGTGACCGGTAACATCAGTTTACATAAACGATAAGTCTTTGTCAAGAGGCAAAAGTTGTTACATGTAACATTTCATGTAAATGAAAGCGAAATCTGGATGTCAACACCCACCTACCAGGGGGATCGCGAGAGGGGCATTTTTTCGCTCTTCGATGCAGAAAAGCGCCTGATCGATTATTACGGCCTGCACAGTCCCGATGACCTGGTCTATTGTAGTAGCTATTATGATCGCGAAACGAACCGGCGGATCTTTTTCAACGGTCTGTGAGGCAAGATTGGCATGCCAACGTATGTATCTTCAGGATACGATGAGAAGCAGTAAGATCATAAAGTGCGGGATAATTCACAATGCATCCAACGTTTTTTCTGTCCTACTATCGCCCTACTTTATTACCAGCCAATTAAAAACCATTACGCAAATATTTAACAAGTACATATTGAATCAAACTCAGGCTTATTCAATTCGTTGTCTGCTTTTCTCCGCGCCATATCAAATAAAGCCTAAGTACAACAAACAAGGATAGAAAAAATTAGGGTATTCGTTCTAAATGATGCTTGTCGGAAAGAACGATATAATGGATTATAACAATTCCCAAACACCCACCTTAGACGTTATGAGCGAAACTGGTGAGTATATACAATGTCGGTTTCACTCCTATATAACAAAACTCATATTCCTCCACTGCGTTCAAGCTTGGTTTCCAGAAGCAGCCTTTCGGACAGACTATTGACCGCCGTCCATCAATCAAACCAGATCATCCTGCTTTCTGGGGCTGCGGGTTTTGGCAAGACCACTCTGCTGACCGAGTTTTCAAATCAAGTGGATATCCCTGTTGCCTGGGTATCCCTGGATGAAGGCGATAATGATCCCATCCAGTTCTGGACATATGTAGTAACTGCCATCGAACGCGCGGACTCGCACATCGGGCAATCTGTTCGCTCACTCTTCCAAACGCCTCAGATCATCTCAGAAGAGAATATTCCGATTTTTCTTGTCAATGATCTAGATCAACTAGAAAAGGATCTTATCCTGATTCTGGATGACTATCATCTCATTCAGAACCCGGCTATCCATAAGTCCGTATCCTTCCTCCTTGATCATCTTCCCGCAAAACTACATCCCATTGTTTCCACCCGCATTGATCCACCGTGGCTGTTAGCGCGGCTCCGGGCACGCAACCAGCTCGTCGAGATCCGCGCAGCTGACCTTCGCTTTAACTTGCAGGAGACCACCTTATTTCTCAACGACGTGATGACCCTGGATCTATCCAGGGATGATATTGAGCTTCTCGGAGCGCGCACAGAAGGCTGGATCGCCAGCCTGCAGCTTGCAGCAATCTCACTCAAAGGGAAAGCGAACGTCTCCAGTTTCATAAAATCATTTGCCGGCAGTCATACTTATATAGCGGACTATCTTGTGGAAGAAGTACTCTCACAGCTTTCCACTCCCGTTAGGACATTCCTGCTCCAGACATCCATTCTCGATCGTTTGAATGCAGGATTGTGCAACGCGGTAACGCAACATCAGGACAGCGACAGCATTTTGAGAGAGCTCTATCATTCGAATCTCTTTCTACTGCCGCTGGACGATGAACTCCAATGGTTTCGATATCATCATCTCTTTGCCGATCTACTGCGGGCGCGTTTTCATGACAACACCATCAGTGATGCTCCAGCCATACTGCATGAACGTGCAGCAACCTGGTATGAGCAGGCGGGGATGGTACAGGAATCCATTCAGCATTTCGTGCTTGCAAAGGATTACTCGAACGCGGTTCGATTGCTGGAAACGATCGTCATGGAACTGGTGATGAAGGCTCATTTCAAGACGCTGGAAGAGTGGTTAAGGAGTATGCCAACTCACTACACCAGCGAAAGCCCACGTGTCAACATGGCGTTTGCCTGGCTGCATCTCACGCGTCGCAATCTGGACAAGCTGACACCTTATCTAGAGACTTTGGAACGATTTTTCGCCAACACCGATCATGACCTAGTTGAGCCTGCTCTTTTGGGCGAATGGTTTGCCCTTCAGTCCATGCTACTCAGTTATCAAGGGCGGACGATGGAAAGCCGCGATCTGTCAGAAAAGGCATTGCAGATCCTGCCAACAACTGAAACGCAGGTTCGCAGCATGGTCTATATGGCGCTGGCAGAAGCCTACCAACAGGTCTTTGACTCTCAACGAGCCGGCGCAACCTATGAAATCATGATCCAGTCTGCCCGGGAGTCGGGTGACTTGACTTCTGAGATCATGGGCACATCCCTGCTCGGGCGAATGTGGCTGCAACAAGGCAGACTGCATTCCACATTTCAACTGGTGAGCCAGGCGCTTGAACGCATCGAGCAAACCCGGTCGTTCTCCCCCTTTTGTGCGACCCTATATGGCGAACTGGCACAAGTGTATTACCAGTGGCACCAATTGGAAGAAGCGCGCAGGTATTTTCTCCTTTCAGTGGAATGGAGCAAACTGGGCGGCTTCAATGATGCCGAGATCTATCACAGTGTTTTCCTCTCACGGTTATTTCAAATGGAAGGGGACCCACAGTCATCTCTGAGGGAGATCGAAAAAGCGCTCGACCTGAAGCGTTCGGCAGCCCCAACTCTCGTGGGGGAAGAGGTCATCGCCCAGCAGGTCGCCGTCTTTATCGCCGTTGGTCGTGGACAGGAAACGGAGCGCATCCTTTCGCCTTTTGGCTTCCTCTTCCACGATGAGTTTTCCTACCCTCCATTTTCTTCCCCGAGCGGAATTACCCACCCCACAGGTCTACTCTATATCAGCGCACTGCGGATCCTTCTGAACAAGATGACACAGCATCTTGAACACCAGTCTCTACGCTCGGGCATTGAACTCGCAGATCTTCTTGTGACCAGGGCACTCGAAAATAAGATCCTACCCATTGCCTTACAAACCTTGCTACTGCGCTCACAACTATATGCACTGGATGGCGAATATCCATCAAGTTTGCAGGATATCATGACAGCGGTGGGGCTTGCAGAGACGGAAGGGTTTATCAGCATCTTTGTAGAGGAAGGCGAACGCATCGCCCACACGCTGACTACTCTCTGCGATGACCAGCTTTTAACCACCACCCAAATCGCCTATACCAGAAATATCCTACTTGCTTTTCCTCAGCACGAAACCACGATAGAGCCAGACACCCGATGCACAACCAAGGTCGCAAAAGATATAGAGCCGTTGATCGAATCCTTGACCCAGCGCGAAATGGACGTACTGAAGCTCATCGCATCAGGGTGCTCCAACAGAGACATCGGGGATAAGCTGGTGATCACGCTCAGTGCAGTAAAAAAACATACGGGCAATATCTTTCATAAACTCAATGTAAACAGCCGCACACAGGCGATAGCACGCGCGCGGGAGCTTGGATTACTGGCACTAGATTAAGTAATTTCAATCTCCAAATGGCATTACTGCAATAGGTGTACTTAAGTACACCTATTGTTTTTTAATCCAAACAGTGAAAACACCACCTTGGTACAGTGACGCATCGCAGTGAAGGTCGTATAGTGTGGGCAAGAAAATATTAGGAGAAAAGAATGACAGCAACAGTTACCAGAGAGCGCATCCGTGAAGTAAATAATGAAGATGCGCGTTTCATTTGGCGCAGCCTCTATAAGCTAGGCGGAATCGCAGCGCTTCTCGCGATCGTGGTCGCACTGACCGATATCGCATTAACGTTTCTTCCAGCAGGTGCAGAACAACCGGGAACAATGACAGCCGTCGATTGGTTCCATCTATTTCAAAATCATTGGTTCTTTGGGCTGCGGAATTTGGGTTTGCTGCCCAATATTCTGACCTTACTGTTGATGATCCCATTGTTCCTATCACTATATCTTGTTCATCAACAAGAAAATCAACCCTACGCTGCGCTCGCCTTGATCCTCGCAGTTGTTGGTACTGCGATCTATCTCGCAAACAACGCTGCATTTCCGATGTGGGCTTTGAGCACGAAATATGCACTTGCATCTGATGATACCCAGCGCTCCCTGTTAGCTGCAGCCGGTGAAGCAATGCTTGCACGTGGAGAGGACTTCACGCCGGGCGCTTTTATTGGCTTCGCACTTACTGAGACAGCAACGATCGTGATGTCCGTCGTCATGCTGCATGGCAAAGTTTTTAGCCGGGTGGCTGCCTGCGCTGGGCTGCTTGGCGGGATATTGTTAACCCTGTTCACGATATGGGCAACGTTCATTCCCTATGGATTTGCATCCTCTATGGTTCTTGCAATGATCGGCGGCCTTTGCAGCATCGTCTGGTACATCCTGACCGCCCACAAGCTGTTCCAATTGAGCTAAGAAAGGGACTTTCATGTCGAAAGTAGTTTTGATCACGGGTTGTTCCACTGGCATTGGTCGCGATCCAGCCTGGCAGTTGAGCCGAACCGGTTATACAGCAGTAGCAACCGCATAAGTGTACAAAAAATTCCAATATGATCTCGGAGGAAGAAAATGAAAAGAGAAGCCACAACGAACTCACAAGCAAATGATGCTCAACCACTTTACTGGATCGGCGGCATAGCTGCCGTCCTTATGCCGGTGATCATTATCATCCAGATGGTTGCCTTTATCAGTGCGCCGCCGCCCTATGACGGGACTGTTGCCGACTGGTTCAACATCTTTCAACAAAACCCGCTGATTGGCCTGATCGATTTTGAGTTGTTGATGGTCATCTACATGTTGTTATCCATTGCTGTCTCCCTGGCGCTGTACATGATCTTGAAAAACATCAATCCATATCTGGCAGGGCTTTATATGATGATTACAGTGATCGGTGTCATTGCCTTTATCACTGCCCGACCAGCATTCGAAATGCTGCAGCTTAAGCCGGGGATACGCCGCAGCAGCCACAGAAGCCGAACGCGCCATATTCCTTGCAGCCGGGGAAGCGAAACTGGTCGCATTCAACGGCACGTCTTTTCATGTCAGTTATCTACTTGGATCATTGGGAGGTCTCATTATCTCGCTGGTGATGCTGCAGACTCCAAATTTCAGTAAGGCAACAGCGTATATCCGCATCGCCTCCAGCATATGTGATCTGGGACTCTATATTCCCGGGATCGGGATCTACATTTCGATCTTTTCTGTTTTGTTTCTATTCATCTGGGATATTCTCATCGCGCGAAAGCTGTTTCAGCTAGGAAGGAAGAACGAAATCAGCAACGATCTACTCGAACAGGTAAGGGGCATCTAAGTTATGTCTGGTATAGGTCACCTTACGGCTGGCTTTGCCGCAAAATCAACAACCCCTGTGGTTCCCCTCTGGGCTCTACTAGCCGCTGGTGAAGCGAACGATCTGCTGTATTTCGTCTTTTCATCTATTGGACTAGAGTCAAAGTCAGCCTTTAGCATGGATTTTGTTCATGGCGTCCGCTATGTTCAGGAGTTTACACACCCGTGGTCTCATGGTCTGTTTATGTCCATCGTCTGGTCATCCGTGGCTACACTATTGGCATATCTTATCTACCGAAACCATCGTACGGCTGGCATCATTGGACTCGTGGTGTTCAGTCATTGGATATTGGACTTCCTCATGCACTCCAACTTACCCATCTCCTTTGGCAGTGCCCCTCTGCTTGGACTCGGTTTGGAAAACTCAGGCGCTGGCTTTCTATTTATGACCGTGTTCGATATCGCCCTTCTGGGAATTGGCATCATGCTCTACTTCCGATCTCACAGCTCAAAATCTACTACAACGAAATGAAAGCACACAATAACATGAAAAACAGAATCCTTGTCACATACGCAAGCCGCGCAGGTTCCACCGCGGAGGTTGCACAGGTAATTGGCAAAACGCTTTCCGAGTGCGGCGAATTGGTGGATATCATTCTGATGAATGAAGTGCAGCAGTTGTCTTCCTATCGAGCCGTCATTGCCGGCAGTCCGATACGGAGTTCGAAATGGCTGCCTGAAGCTATGATATTTATTGAGAGGCATCGACCCGAACTGCAGCAGAAGCCATTTGCTATGTTCACTCTCAGTATCACGCTGGCGATGTCTGGTGGAAGTCAATACCGGCAGGCTGTCACAGGATGGACAGCACCTATTCGAGCACAAATGAAACCTGTTAGTGAAGGCATGTTTGCCGGAGTGCTCGACTTTACCAAACTGCCGGTCAATTTCGATACTCTCAAATTAAGGCTGATGGTGGCGCTTGGCATCTTCCCCAAGGAGGATCGGCGCGACTGGAACGCCATTCACGAATGGGCAAGAAGCATACAGCCCTTATTGAAAAGTTAACATGAACGCGCCCCACACCTACGAGATCCATATTGAAGGTCAGTTGAACGATCTCTGGACAGATTGGTTCGATGGGCTCGTCATTCAAAATCATGAAGTCGGTGAGACGATCTTGACCGGCAGGCTGGCAGATCAGGCAGCGCTTTTGGGCGTATTAAATAAGATCCATAGTCTTAACATAACCCTGATTTCCATATCCAGACTGCCAGATGGGAAAAGTACTTCTTATGACCAGTAAGAAAGGTAATGATGTTTCAAAAAGTCAGTGAAAAGAGATACCCTGTCCACTTTTTATGTAGACAGGGTATTCATTAGTACCTGTTTCTCAATGTGTAGCCAGGGAATTTTTGAGACGCTCTCCAAACCCATCGCCCCCTGACCATGCTTTCCCTACTCCTTGATCGCACTTGGCAACCGACGCAGAATCCCTGTGGCACTGAATGCCGGAGTATTATGCTCGCGGTACAAGGTACCATCAGGCAGTAATGAGAGTGATCCTGCCGAACCCGCGGGGCAGCCTCCCGTCAAGGTGCTGGAAAAATGATACTGGTAGGAACCGTTGCTATAACCGTCATAGGTGATCTCCCAGGTGCATTGCACAGAGTAATTAAACATCGTGCCGCAGACGTTGCCCGCTTCACAGCCCGCGGGAATGACAAGTTGTATCCGCTCCACGCTGTTACGGTTCGGGAAATGCATGTTGCTATACCAGGTACCGGATATGGCATCTATGGCGACTCCCTCCATCTGCGCCTAGTGATAGTTTCGACGACTACCAATCCCCTTCAATCCGCCTTGAAGTTATTGTTCTTTTCTTTGAATCGCAGATAGCTTCACCAACAACTATTTCCCAATTACCTGGCTCGGATCATAGGCTTCGTTTATCCATATTTCGCCACTCCCCAAGCGCAAGGATTATATGATGAAACATAATATGAGTTACAATACCAAATAACTCCGAATGTTTAAGCGTTTAAAGGTGAAGTCTGAACCACAGAAGGCGGGAACCGATCTACGTGAGATATCAATCTCTCAATTGATCGGGGATGCCAGTTTGGCTGTCACGATCAGGGCTTTGAACAGCCTGCCCGAGAATCCCAAACTACGTCTGTATCGTGCCCTGATTCCCGTTCAAGTTCTGGCGGAGTTTGACATCAATCCGCGCACATGGAAGAATTCTGAAAAAGTGCAGCAAGTAAAACTTGAAGCCGAACAAGGGAGCGACAAGGTCAAGATCCGTGCCTGGTACGGGGATGATCCGCAAAATGAGTTCTTCTATCTCGAATTGGCAGATAATCAATACAATGGCATTGACCTGAATTTCCTGATCGCCAACGATCCCACCTGTGAAAAATACAAGACTGATTATGACGAGGCTGGGAACGAAACTTTATTTGGTACAGTACGCCGAAATCTTCCCGAAGAAGAAAAAGCCATGCGAGTCTGGGCTTGCCCCCGGGCAGATCCGTGAAGGGCTGCGTAGTTCACGCATTGTGCTCAATCACATCGAAACATTCCTTACCATGATGGCGCATCACGCGTTTTTCCTTGAGCCGCTTACCTATGTCTCTGCATGGATATTCGAGAAGCGCGGCTTCGCCTACTCTAAAGGGCATCAGTTGATGGATACCATCCACAGAGAATTCCAACCCGGCGGTGAATTACATAAAGCGCTGGATGGCAGCACCCCGTTCCGCCAGCCTGACCAATGGAAAACCGTACGCGGTCGCGCATGGGCAATTCACGATGGCATCTTGCAGGTGCTCGACAGAAAATGGGATGACCTGAAAATGATCAAGCAGATCGGTCGCCACGCCAGAGTGGACACCTTTCCGGGTGCAGAGTATTAGGAGCCGCCCATGTCTCAGCGTTATCAAATCACCCGCGCCGCCGAACTGGAATCCCTCTCTGTGTTTCGCCAATTCATTTCGGATTGCTGCAGCAGGCACCAGGTCCCGGATGAAGCGGTGTTCGAGCTCAAGCTGGCAACAGACGAAGCCTGTACCAACATCATCGAACATGGATATAAAGGCATAGATCCCGGCTCGATCATCCTTTCGTTTCGCATCGAACTGGATCGGATCCTGGTCAGCATCACAGACTTTGGTCACATCTTTGAGCCTGCGGAGGCTTCGAAACCAGATGTGGAAGCGGCGCTCGAAGACCGTCCACTCGGCGGGTTGGGGCTGTATCTTATTTATCAAACCATGGACAATATTGAATATCGAGCCTCTGAAGAGGGCAATACACTGACATTTACAAAATCTATTAAGCGAGAGATACATTCTTAAACGGTATTTCAGACCAATCCTTATCTAACCTGGCAGGTGATCCCTGGGTTGATCCTGCTAGGCATTGCTTTCTATATCCAATCTCGCCCGGTCAAAAAACAAGAGTTGGGCGTGTTCTCACTGATGATGTTTGGCGGGGCATTCTGGGCGTTTGCCAATGCGATCCAATTGATCACGCCAGATCTTGGCTGGCAGCGGTTCTGGAATGGGGTAACCTATGCAGGCATCATGCTCGTACCAACGACCTGGTTCCTGCTTGCGGCAAAGGTTACCGGCTTTCAGCGTGAAATTATCGAAAGATTTGAACGATTTTTCTGGGTTCCGCCTGCGCTTCTCTACTTTCTCCTGCTAACAAGTGGGTGGCATCACTTGTTCTTCACATCCTTTGATATGACAGCCGTGGCTGGTTATCTCGCCCTCGAGAACCACTACGGTGTTCTGTTCTACATCCATACAGTCTATTCATACATGCTGCTCCTCATCGGCATCATCTTGATGACCGTTTCGCTGGTGACGAATTTCAAGAAATACGGCATCCAAGCCTATGGATTGATCATTGGTGTGCTGGCTCCCTTGGCTGGAAATGTCTATTTCCTGTTCGGCTCGCCTCCCGCTGGATTCCCTGACCCAACACCGATCATTTTCACAGTTACTGGTATTGCTTTTGCTTGGGCAATCTTCAGCGGTCACATCCTGGAAGTGGTGCCGCTAGCACATGAGGCTATCGTGCGGAAGCTTGCCACGGGAGTGTTAGTTCTCGACGCAGAGAAGAACATCCGCGATATTAATGATGCTGCCCGTGAGATGCTTGACCTAAAAGGCAGAACGTATGCAGGTGCTTCACTGTCGGCATTGGTCGAGAAGCACAGGGAGATCGCCCTACTGGTGGATAAAGCCCTGAATGCCTCTGTGCATGAAGACCAGAAGATGCAAGTTACTTTTCCAGATACCCATCGAACCTTCGATGTGCATATCTCCCATCTCGGTAATGGCACTCATACAACGACAGGCTGGCTCATCCAGTTCAACGACATCAGCGCAGAAAAACTGGCGGAACAAAATATGATCGCCACGCAGCAAACCATGAAAGTCATTCTAAATACGCTGCAAGACAGTTTTTTTGAGGCTGACCCCAATGGCATTATTACGTATGCCAATAAAGCCATGATCACGCATTTAGGATTTACGAACTGGGAAGAAGTACAAGGAAAAAATTTCCGAAACTTTGTCGCCCGCGCCAGCATTCGTGACATTATTGAGAAGTTCAGATTGCTCTATCAAATGAAACAGCCTCTTGAACCATTTGAATATCAATACCGCACCAAGGATGGCAGTGTCCTTGTGGGGCAAATGACGGTTTCGCCGATCATGGAAGGCGAACGCGTGCTCGGGTCGCGTGGCTCGATCCGCGATGTTACCGCCCGCATTAATGCGGAGAAGGAGATCCTGCGGCAAAAAGAACTGCTCGACAGCCTCCTGCAACAATCGCCGATTGCAATGGTCATCAATGACATGGATAAGAAGATCACTGTTGCCAATCCGGCATTCGAGAAGTTATTTGGCTATGCCCAGGCGGATGTGATCGGGAAAAGCCTGGATGAACTCATCTCCCCTTAACGGGAAACGAAAATGATCTCTCGACCCTGGTCATGAAAAGGCACGCCCTTCACGAGAAACGCCGCAGACGGAAAGACGGCTCATTAGTGGATGTGGAACTATTTACAACGCCCTTCTTTATTGGAGGTGAGCGGTTCGGTTATCTGGCATTTTATAATGACATATCAGAACGCGTAAAAGCGGAGGAATTGCTCAAACGCGCCAAGTTGTCGGCAGAGGCTCGCGCAGGTGAACTCTCTGCCATCAACCGCGTGGCAGAAAAAGTTGGGCAATCGCTTGACCTCAAGGAGATCCTCCAGGCAGTATGTAAGGAACTGGTCACGATCTTCGCGATCCGTAACGCGGGTATCGGGCTGCTCACATCTGATCGAAAGCAACTGGAAATCGTTGCCTTTCAAGCCGCTGACCCACAAGAGCCCAGTGCGCTGGGGCTTTTCCTGCCGGTGGAGGGAAACACTTCCTCCATGGAAGTGATCAAGAACAAAAAGACCATTGTCATTCAGGATGCCCAAAGTGACCCGCGTACCAGTTCGATCGCCGATCTTTCACGTTAGCGCGGTACAAAATCCATCATGATCGTTCCACTCATGGCGCGCGGTGAAGTCATCGGTACGATCGGGATGCCTGCCAAAGACCCCGGTTATACGTTTGCGGAAACTGAGATCGAACTGGCAGAGACGATCGCCAGCCAGATCGCATCTGCTGTGGACAACGCCACGATGCACGCGAAAACCGAGCTGGCACTGGATGTGGCAGAACGGGACCTGGAAATTGGTCGCCAGATCCAATCTGGATTCTTCCCCGAAAAGCTGCCGGACATTCCAGGCTGGGAGGTTGCTGCGCACTTCCATGCGGCTCGCCAAGTGGCGGGTGATTTTTACGATGTATTCCAGTTCAGGAATTCGAATCTCACCGCCTTTATCATCGCAGATGTTTGCGACAAGGGCGTAGGTGCGGCATTGTTCATGGTGTTATTCCGCAGCCTTTTGCGGGCGTTTAGTGAAACACGCGTGGACATATCCAACGTCCGCGAACAGCTTTTGCACATCATCAGGAATACCAACAATTTCATCGCTGAATATCACGGTAAATCCAACATGTTCGCTACATTATTCTTTGGCGTCCTCGACCCTGCAAGCGGGACCTTGCACTACGTGAATGCAGGGCATGAGCCGCCCGTCATCCTGGATCGAGCAGGTAACGTGGTTCAGCGTCTCATGCCCACTGGTCCTGCAGTTGGCATGTTCCCAGATATGAGTTTCCGTGTTGAAAACGTCTGTTTCGAAGAAGGTGATCTTCTGGTTGGTTTCACCGATGGCGCAACAGATGCCAAAAATGCATCCGGGGTTCAGTTCTCGGAAGACCACTTGTTGCAAAGTATCGCCCATCCTTGGACGTCCATTTTCAGTATGCTGTTCGAGCTGAACGTGGAATTGAAGAACCATATCGGCGATCAGAAGCAGTTTGATGATATTACCCTGATCGCATTCAGGCGCACTGTGACTGCGGATAAAGTCCACCATGCGATCTGCCGCACGGCGAACTTAAAGTATGCTCGGCGAATTGCGCGACTTTACAGAGTCTGCAGCTATACATAGCGGGTTGAATCCCACGGATGTGTTTGCGTTCAAACTGGTCGTGGATGAATTATGCGCCAATATTATTCAGTATGGCTACGAAGGCAGAGAGCCAGGGTTGTTATCGTTAGCGTTCGATGTAGAAGAAGAGACATCGAGACTCATCATCAGAGATGATGGGACGTATTTTTCACCGGATCAAGCTCAAAGTCCGGACCTGGAAGCGAGTTGGTCAGAACGCCAGATCGGCGGTCTAGGCATCTACTTCGTCAAAGAGTTGATGGATCACGTCACCTATAGTCAAATGGACAATGGTGCAAACCAATTTGTCCTTGAAAAGAAAATCAGTCCAAGCAAAATCAATTAAGGAGAGAGATGGAAATCAAAGATAAGCAAATTGAGGGCGTCATCATCATCACGCTGGCTGGTAGCATCGACGCCATGACAGCACCCAAGATCACTGAGTTCATTCAGGAGCAGATCGCAAAGGGGCATACAAAACTTGTCGCTGATCTCAACGGCGTGGATTACACCAGCAGCGCGGGGTTGCGTGTGCTGCTCGGCGCGATCAAAGAAACTCGCGCGCAAAGTGGCGACTTGCGGCTGAGCGGCGTGCAGCACGATGTCTTGAAGGTCTTGAACCTGAGCGGTTTTACAAATATCCTCAAAATATTTGATACGGTAGACGCCGCTGTTGCCAGTTATTCGTAAACCATGGCAACCAGAAAACCACGCATCGCGCTTGTGATCGGTTCGGGCAGTGTGAAATGTGCCGCCGCGCTGGGATTGATGAAAGTGCTAGCGCGCGAACACATTGAAGTGGACATGGTGGTAGGCTGTTCCGGCGGCTCGATCTACGCTTCGCTCATCGCCTTGGGCTGGTCGGTGGAACGAGCGACCGAAGCCACGCTGAGGATGTGGACGCGCCAGGTGACTGCCAAACGGAACACACGTGCCATCCTGCAGTTGGCGCTTCCCTTCCTTTTCAAATTCGATGAATCATTTGGCTTGATCGACGATAGTTTGATCAATCGCAGGCTGCATGAAGGCTTCGAAGGTGCAACCTTCACCCAGACCCGTATCCCACTCTACGTGACTGCTACCGACCTGTATAGTGGTGAGCAGGCTGTACTATGTGAAGGCAGCGTGGCAGATGCCGTTCGGGCGAGCATTTCCATCCCATTTATATTCCCTCCGCATAAGATGAACGGGCGTTACTTCATTGACGGCTTCCAAAGTGATCCGCTGCCGATCGGCGTAGCGATCCGCGAAGGCGCGGATATTATCATCGCCATGGGATTCGAAAGTCCATACCAGGAACGCATCACATCGCTGATGCGCTACAACTTCCAGATGAGCAGCATCACATCGAACAACCTGCTCAAGACGAATTATGCTTTTCATAATCTCGCACATCACTCTGAGATCATCCCAATTCTTCCTGAGTTCAAATATCCCATTAAACTGTTCGATACAGATAAGCTTCCCTACGTGATCGAAGAAGGCGAGCGTGCGGCAGAAGCACAACTACCCTTCATCAAAAAACTGCTAGCGGATTAGGAAGGCATTGTATGAGCAAACGTGTTTCATTGGTCATCGGTTCGGGCGGCATCAAGTGTGCCGCGGCGGCGGGTTTGTGGAGGGTATTGAAATCCGAAAACATCGAAGTGGGAAGCGTTGTCGGCTGCAGCGGCGGAAGCATGTATGCTGCGTTGATCGCCAATCATGTCTCCGAGAGCGATATGGAGGAATGGTCGAAGACGCTCTGGACGAGCGACATTATGCAAGGCTACACCGAAAACCTGAAAGCCAGCAAGGATGGGTCGCTGCGCTTCAATGAACGAAGTGGTTTGGTGGACAATTCGGTGATGAACAAAAAACTGCGTGACGTGTTTGGAGATTGGAAATTCTCCGATTTGAAGATGCCGTTCAAGGTGGTAGCAACGGATCTGCTCAGCGGCGAAAAAGTGACTCTCTGTGAGGAGAGCGTCTTCGATGCAGTGCGCGCCAGCCTTGCCATCCCGATCATTTTTCCCCCTTGGGAAGTCAATGGACGTTTGTTGGTCGATGGTGCAGCGTCCGATCCATTACCGATCGATGTTGCCATCCAGGATGGTGCTGACATCATCATCGCCATGGGATTCCCGCTCGATTACCGCGCCCGTTTCCGTTCCATGACGGCGGTGCAGGAACAATTGAACAGCATCTACATCAATAATATTCTCAATTCAACCTACGCGTTTTATAACCTGGCACACCACGCAGAAATATTCCCCATCATCCCTGAATTTGACGGGACGATCTCCATGTTCGACGTGGACAAGATTCCCAGCGTGATCGAACGCGGCGAGCAGGCAGCATTAAAACAATTGCCACATATCAAGAGGTTATTGGCAAGTGAGCAGTAATGGGGAAGTAATACTAGGCGCGCGTCGAACGGGTTAAGGTGCGTTGTTTGATTCTTCTTACCCCTATATTTGTACCCCTGCGAGACTTAAACCCACAACAACGCAGCTTAGAAGAATCGCGGCATTTCGTTTTTTGATTGTTTTTGCGTCCAATCTGTCTAATGCGTCCGATGGTTTTTGGTGCGTCTGTCCTACTATTGTCATGCTTTTTCAAACATCGTATCAGTCCATAAGCATACTATTAAGATTAATGATGGGCATCGAACGCACAAGGATGGACTTGAGAATCAACTTTATAGATCTTTGCTGGATAAAAACTATTCCCCCACCTTGGGAAGATAACTTCCTTCCACCCACTCCTCTCCCTGCGGACCGACTTCCTTCTTCCACACCGGCACGATCTCCTTGAGCCGGTCAATGCCATAGCGAGCCGCGTCAAACACACCGGTGTCGCGGTGGGCGGCGGTGCAGGCGATCAACACCGTCGGTGTGCGCGGATAGAGCTTGCCAATGCGTTGGACAATGGCGATTCCTTCCACACAACCCCAGCGTTCACGGATCTCGTCCGCCACCTGTTTCATTTTTGCTTCCGCCATCGGCTTGTAAAATTCGTATTCGAGATAGTCCGTTTCGTGAGCGTCACCGCGTACAGTCACGCCGCGTACCATGCCTGCAAAGATCGCTGCGGCGCCCGTGGATGTTAACGTGATCTGGTCAAGCAGGTCGTTGATATCGATCTCGTCTTCGGTAATAGAATAGATGGTTGGATAGGTCACGTTATCCACCTGAGACCGGAGGAAACAAGGCGATCTCTGCTGCGTCTGGAATGATCGCATCATCAAAGACATACTCGCGATTGACGGAGACCAGAATGTGCCCGGTCAAGCCGCGCAGGGCTGGAAGTTTTTCCAGCAGGATGGTTTTGAAATCAGCGACGTCAGTTTGGTGAGGGATCTCCAACTCCATCGAGCGGGTTCCCACACGGTCACGTAATGTCGCGAAGAAGAGGGTTGTTACTGTATTCATGTTATCCGCCGATCTGGCTCATGCCGCGTTGTAAGTCCGCGGGCATAGCTGCCAGCATGTTGTGGTGTTGGGGTTTATTGAGAATGGCTTGCTCAAAATAATGCTCCAATGGTTTGCCGGCACGCACCGCCTCACGCAGCGAGACTTCATGCGGGATGACCAAACACGAGCGCAGTTTGCCATCGGATGTGAGACGCAGGCGATTGCAGTTCTCGCAGAAATGTTCACCCAGCGGCGAGATGAATCCCACCGTGCCCAATGCGCCGGGGATGCGGAATGTCCGCGCGGGTCCGTTGCCATGAGGTCGTGTCGCAGGTTCAAGGTTGAAAGCAGAAAGTCGCTCGCGCATCTCTTGCACCGAAACATAGCGGTCGCTTGGCACCGGAAAGCCTTCGCCCCATCCCTGCGCGTTGCCGATCGGCATCACTTCGATGAAACGCACATGCCAGGCATGTTCAATGGTTAGCCAGGCAAGCGCGGGCAATTCGTCCGTGTTGACGCCGTTCACGATAACGGTGTTCAGCTTGATAGGCGAAAGACGCGCGCGTTCGGCGGCGGCAATCCCCTTCCAGACGCGGTTAATGTCTCCTCCGCGCGTGATACTCTTGAAGCGCTCGCGATTCAACGTATCCAGACTGATGTTGACGCGCGTGAGTCCCGCATCTGCCAGGGGTTGTGCAAGACGTTCGAGCAGCATGGCGTTCGTCGTGAGGCTGACTTCTTCGATCTGTGGGATGGACGCAATGCGGCGTACGATCTCCACGACATGCGGATGCACCAACGGTTCGCCGCCCGTGAGACGGACGCGCTTCACCCCACCCTGGACGGCTGTCTCCACCACCCGCACGATCTCCTCCACTGACAGTTGATCGGCGAGCGGCTGCCACTCGATGCCGTCCTTCGGCATACAGTAAACACAGCGCAGATTACAGCGATCGGTAAGCGAGATGCGCAGATAGGTAATGGAACGACCAAAGGGATCAATGAAGTTCATCATGCGAATAATGTGTTTATCCAGTAGGTTCCCACCGCGATGGTAAGGATGATGCCCAGTACGCGCCGCACGCCCGCACCGGAGAATCGGATCGCGCCCAGTTCGACTCCCGATCAGCGCCCCCAGTAAACCTGCGGGAAGAAGCCACAGACCGAATTGACCGAACGACAGTGTGCCACCGAGTATTCTTCCGACCAGTCCACTGATGGAATTGATCGCGATGAAACCGCCCGCCGAAGCTGCCGCCTGTTTGGATGTGCCCCACTGCATCAAGAGGATCAATGGCGAGAGGAAGATGCCGCCGCCCATGCCAAGCATACCTGAGAGCAGACCAATAATAGCGCCAGTGCTCAACGCTACCCACAATGAGACCGGACGGGGTGTCCAGTGTTCGGCTTCGGTTGGCGTGTGGAAGAACAGCATGCGTAAGGCAAGATAGGTTAATACGGCATACAGCAGCGTGGTGTACAGTTGCTCCGAGATCTTCATATATCCGCCGAGAAAGGCGGCAGGGACAGATGTGATCAGAAACGGGATCAACAATCTACGGTTCAAATGTCCTGCCCGGGTGTAGTTGGTGAAAGAGATGGAGGAGACGAGGATGTTCAACACCAGCGCTGTGCTTGCCATGACAGTGACTGGGATGGGGAAAAAGCTCATGGCAGTGAGATAGCCAGAGGCACCGCCGAAGCCTGCACTGGCGTACAACGTGGCAATGATGAAAACCAGTATGGATAGCAGAGGGGTATTCATCCGATATCGTCTCGAAGGGAATAGTTCAATAGGTGAATAGGCGTTTGGTAATACGAGCCGCTGGCACAGGCACGGCAAAGCGGTTGACCATCCACGAGCACTTCGCGTTCGTTCATGATCTCTTCGCCGCAGGTGGCGCATTCCACACGCACGCCGGGGCGCGAGACGATCTGCTCGATTGGTGTCACCAGTTGGATTTCGGTGACCGTTACCAATTGCTCCACGGGCATGGTTTGGTATGCCTGCATCTGGGCAAAGTAATGACGCGATTCTTCGGGGCAGCAGGAATAGGCACGGTTTCGCACATCCAATGCCGGAGCCACACGAACGGCACAACGGGTCTTCGTGTCGACGAAGGTGGCAGCGACCTTACCGTAATCTTCCACGCGCAAGGTGCGGTGTCCGACGGTGCAGTGCGTGGCGGCGATAACGCCGTCGGCAAAGCAACCATCCGTTTCAAGGATGGTGAGCAGGCGTTTGCTCCCTTGATTCGCTTCCAGCCCCAATGCTTCCATGCCTGCCAGCGCAATGCGCACCCCAAGTATCTGGCGTGGGCATAGATGACTATGATGTTTTGATGATTCTTCGAGCAAAGGTTGAATATCCATGGCTCTTTTCCTCATTTCAATAGATCAGCTTGGGGAAACAAAAATGCCGTCTCACAGGAAGGAGGCGGCATACACTACAGACACGCATCCTCCTTTCCAAGTCCATCCCATTTCAGCATAATGAGATTTCGGGAGGCTATCCTGTTTCCAGAAAAACCCTTGCACCCTGGAAGGTGCTTGCCTGTTCCGTCATGACTTTCGTTTTAGACTGAACAGATCGGAGTGTTTTTTTGATGGAATGAATTCTTGCTGTATTCATTCCTTTGTATGATAGTGGAGTACACTGTTTTTTACATCATCAATCCGGGGTATTTTCGTCATCACCCTTTCGAGTGATGACGAAAATCACTTTAGTAGATCCTTCTTTACCTTTTGTATTTCATCCAGCACATCCAGCTCAGCTTTCAATTCACTGGACAGGGATGTGAAATAGGATTTGACATTGCGGACGAACTTGCCAATCTCGCGCGCTGAGCGTGCCAGACGCTCCGGTCCAAGCACAATGGCTGCAAGAACAATGATAACGATCAGTTCACTGCCGCCGATACCAAAAACATTATCCATTTGCACCTCGACCGACAAATGCCGCCAACACGATACTGATGACGTACAGCCCCATCAACGGAGCCATGACCAAACCCATGTTAACGGGATCCACCGTCGGTGTGACAGCGGCGGCGACGATCGCCATCGCGACCACGGCATATCGCCATCCAGCAAGAAGCTGTTTGGCAGTAACGATCTTCAACTTCGCCAGGAACATGATGATCAGCGGCAGTTCAAAGCAGATACCGATCCAGAACATCAGGCGCGTGATGAAATCAAAGTAATTCTCCGGGCGGACTTGCGTGGTGATGCCCATGAAATTCGTCAGGAAAGGAATCGCCGAGGGCAGCATCACGAACCAGGTGAAGACGACACCGCCTGCGAACAGCAGCGTGGCGAACGGAACCATGATCAGCAGCCATTTTTTTTCGTTCGTTCTCAGACCCGGTAGGATGAATGCCATGATCTGATAGACAAGGATCGGCATACCCAGCACAAAGCCGCCCAGCAGGGATACCTTCATGAAAATGCCGATGTTCTCGGTCAGTTCAATGGAGACCAGTTTGCTGATACCGCCGATGGGTGTGGCAAGGTACTGGATCAGAGGCTGGGAAAACGCAAAACTAACACCTGTCGTCAGGATCAAAGCGAAGAATGCCTTGAAGACGCGCATGCGTAATTCATTGAGGTGCTCCAGCAAGGGTGCGGAACTCTCCATTTGCACGCTGGCTTTGCGGTGGGCACGCCCCAATGCGCCAAAGACATCGCGCCAGCTGCGTTTGCGTTTCTCAGGGACAGTGGTTCCTGCGCTCACGGACTAGCCTTTTTTCTCTCCGGATTCGGCGGTGGTATCCCCACCCTTTATTCCCTTCTGGAATTCGCGAATGCCATTACCCAGTTCGCCAGCGATCTTACCGATGCGCCCGACGCCAAAAAGAAGAACAATGATGATGAGCAGAATGACCAATTCAGGGGTACCAAGATGGAACATGTTATTTCTCCTTATACGTCTGCAGAGAGACGGAATGTTTGTGGCGTTGTCACGTCCACTTTGAGTTCGCGCAGGAATGAGTCGTTCCCGCGTGCTTCGATCACCTGGCTTGAAATACCCACGGCAATGTCCAGCTTCTTCAAACTGCTGATGCGGTCGACGTGGAATTCCAGGCTGTGGTGTTGTTCACTAATCACATGATCTTGATATCCCGCCTTCTCAAGAGCCTGCTTCACAACAGGCACATCGCCTCCGAACACCTTGGCAGTCTTCAGAAAATAATCACGCTGTGAAAAGTAGACGCGGCGCGGCAGGTGATGTCCGCTGTTCTGCTTGTACATCTGCCCTGTGTGTTTATTTTCCAGCGAGCAGTAATGTACGCCGAGTTTCAGCTTTGCTTCCAGAGCAAACTCCATGAGATCAAGGCAGACCGTTTCGCTGCCCGCAATGGGAAGTCCGCCCGCATACCAGTAATCATAGAGAACGTGGAACGGTCGCGCTTTGACCTTGTATCCCTTTTCGCGATAGGCTTCGACATTGTTGAGCGGGAAACAGAACTCAAGCAGGTTGATGCCGAAAATACCCAGCACATCCAACTCACACAAGACATCTTTCATTTCTTCGAGCGTGTTCGGCAGCACAGGCATCTCTACCATCACACTGGGGATGTATTCACGCGCCAACGCGATCCGGTCATAGGTGAAGCGATGTCCTTTGGCGAGATCATGCATGCGGATGCTGAAGCGGATCTCTTTCATCCCGGCATTCTTCAGCGCTTCCAATATCTCGCGGTCAATGTGGTCGCCGCTGGTATAGAGACGCGTGTACGCATTCGGATACAGGTCACGCGCATGTTCGAAGAAGCGAATGGTCTCGTCTTTGAATAAAAGCGGCTCGCCGCCGGTCAGGGCAAGATGCCCCATGCGCGGATTGGTCTTGCGCATTTCATCCAATTCGGCGACCGTGTCACGCGTATGTTCGCGATAGTATTCGTAATTTTCCTGATTTGGGTTGAAGCAGTAAAAACAATCTCGATGACATTTCAACGAGACAAAGAAGGTCGAGCTTCCAATGCCGGTCTGACAGGCAACACAGGACGGCGAAATGCGGTTGAGATAGATGCTCTTCTCTTCGTTCCGCACCGTTGCGCCTTTTTTGCGTAGAGCTTCGGTCTTTTGCGCAACAACCTCTGTCGTATCTTCCGCTTCGATCTCCAGCCCCATGGCACGCACTTGCTCCATGAAATCCTGATAGATCTGCACATATGAACTGGCATACTCGCGCAGAACAGGATTCTTGATCTCATCCATATTGGATTTGGTCACATCAACGATCATGAGCGGGATTCCTTGACAAGCTTCTTCGGCATCATCGAACCAAAGGGATGGGTGCGCCGGTATTCACATAGCGGACAGTATTTCACGCCTTCGCGTTTTGCCATCAAACTTTTACAGCGCTCACAGCGGACCAGTGCGCCTGATTCCGCTATGGACGGTTCTTTCGCGCCGAAAACTTCTTCGAATGTCGGCGCATGGTTGAAGGTGATCGCATCCGACAGGCAGACGTGATCGCAGAGTCCGCAGTCAATGCAATTGCGTGCGCTGAACGAGATGGAAAAGGTCATCTCATCTTCGTTCTTTTCAAATTTCAACGCCTGTGTCGGGCAGGCTCTGGCGCATGCGCCACAGGCAGTGCAGGCATCGGAGATCGTTAGAGTGGCAAAACCAAATCCGTGCAGATCAGCGTCGGAAGAAGGCTCTGGCAGGTGGGACACTGCCGACAACAACCGCAGCCGGTCACATCCCGGCTTGCGCTCGGCGGAGGTCATTCCATTCTCCATGGCACGCGCCATTGCCACCTGTCCCTGTCGTGCTACGAGTCGGAACAGATCACGGCGCGACATGGGCGGATTCTTCGCGTTCCAGAGTACGCGTTCAACCGGTGATTCAATGTTATCCACACAAGAGACAACATCATCCTTACCCCATGCGGATGCAAATCGATTCGCGCCTTCGGTTTGACGGTGGATCTCCGAGCGGAGGGAATGCCATTTACAGGCATCACAGGCATCGGTGCGGGAAAGGAGGCGAGTCACTCCCAACGCGGATAAGGTCAGATAGGCACCTGTTCCCAATCCGGCGAGACATCCTTTCAATCGAATCCCTATCGCCTCTGAGTGCGTTCCCGTTTCCGCTTGTGGGTGAAGTCCGCAAACGAGTTCAATAGTCTGATCTTCGATGTGAGTAACGCTGTTCAAAAGGTCAGCCACATCATCGTCAGCTCGATACGCACCGACAGGACATACTGGCAAACAAGCAAGACAAGACTGACAGGTTTCCGAATTCAGGGAAGGTGGTTTACTGACCGCGATGGCATCCACGGGGCAAATGTGGAAACACGCCGCGCATTCCGAATACTGATCCTGCGAGTGCAGACAGCGCTTGGAATCCAGAACGATCTGCGAACGGTCAAGAGAAGCGAACCGTTCGGCGGCGTTGAGCAAGCTCACAGGGAAACCTCTTTAGGAAGTTTGATCTGTAAGGTTTCAGCGGCAGCAAGCAGGGCTCCGTGAGTCAGATGTCCAATGCCGCGATAGAAATCGGTTTCGGCATGTTTCTTGATCAGTTTTGCCCACGAAGTTCCCCAGCGCAGAAGATGTTCGCTAAGGAAATCACGCTGCGCTTGCAGCAGTTCTTCGAAGCGATCCGCATCATCATCCAGTGCCTGCCATGCGCTGGATGCGAGATGGGAAATGAAGAGCAGTTCAAGCCCGATGTGGTCATCGGGTTCCTGATGAAGATGTTCGATCTGTAGACCAAAACGCGCATACCACTCGCGAACTTGAATCGTCTGTTCCTGAAAGACCATGTGCTTATCGCTGAAGTAGACGGACTCCCAGGGCGGCGCCGGCATCACATCCAAACCAAGGAGAAGTTTTAGATTGTCCTGCTTGATCAGGTTGAATTCTGCATCAGAGATGCCGTTAGCATTCTCACTGCTCCAACGCGAAAGCAGTTCGATGGCGCGTTGAACTTCCGTTTGATCCTCGCCAAATGGGGATTCGAGAAAAACATCATCCGTGACGAGGGCATCCAACAAGGAACGATCCAGATCCTGATAAAGGAGCTTGCCGAGTACGGCAAACAGCAGCGTTTCCCCCATCAATGCAGACTTCCATGATTCGATATTGAGTTGTTCCATTAACGAGGCTCCTGAGCAGAAGAGACTTTCTCTTTTCTTCTGAATTTTGAGAATATCATCATCGCAGGCAGGGTGAGAAGTGCCACAAGAACGATAATATAAGTAACAAATGTAATAATTTGGACAGACTTTATCCCGGCTTTTGTCAGCCAGTTTTCGAAACGCGCATTGATGGAGGGTTCGATCAATTCAGGGACGGGTGATTTTTCCAGCATGGGATGCAGGGCAAAGATCACAGCATCCTGCATGGCGATGGGGTGTGCATCCTTCGCGAAGGCAAGCATCTCTCCGCTTTGGACTTTGATCTCGGAGCCATCTTCCATAGTGACGGTCGCTCTACCATCGTACATGTACAACCATGCCGTCCCGATCGAGGGATGTTCGATGGCAAATTTCCCTTCGCGCATTTGTACTTCGCCTTCGGGTAGTTCAACTACCGTCGTGCTCTCACCTTGTCCCCAAACCCAGCCTTGTTCCAGTGAAACGTGCGATCCTTCCACTTGCGCTTTGGAATCGGACGGAAGGATGATCTGCCCGCTGCCCCACGGGATCAGCAGCGTGTCCTTGCGGAGTTTGAGTTCAACCTTTGCAGGTGCATCGTTCGAATCCACGATAAAGGATCTCGAATAAAAGCCGGGAGCGGAGGCAGTGACCACGAACGAATCAGAGGAAGCTGGATCGAGCAAGAAGGAGCCGGACAACGGGCTGATCTGTTTCGCCGCTTCTTTCTCGCCAACTGTGATCCACGCAAACGGCAGAGACATATCTCCACTGCCGGTAACACTGCCGATCAACTGTGACGATTCTTCCGCGTTCATGGAAAGCTGTGCAGAAGGCGCTTCCAGCAGATCGATCGTTTGCGATGGGACAGAATTTGCCTGAGCCGCCAGCGTGACGGTATCTGGTTGGATCAAATACTTGCTAACAGGCAGAGTATCAAACTTGAAATAACCGGATGCGTCCACATGTGTCTGGTACATCGGACCGAACGGCAGATGCAACGCCCAGATCTCCATTCCATTATTATTTGCGCCAGCGATCTTTCCGGTGAGGCTTCCATCTTCCGCATGGACATTTAACTGTACAAGAGGATACGTATCCTTATCAGGCTCAAGCGTAACCTGCGCCGGAGCATCGGCAGCATAACGGATGCCATCCACTTCCACCGGTTCGACGTTGAAAGTGTACATCGTTGGCGCTTGTGAGAGGCGTTCGATATTGAACCGAGCGTCGCCATTCTTATCGGTCAATTCTTGTGTGTATTGCGTCTTCCATTCATACAGGATCGTCATCGCCTTGATCGGCACATTCGCAACCGGCGATCCGGTCGCCGAGTCGATCACCTTCACAGGCACGCTCACATCATTACTCACATCCACATTGACCCAGCGTTGGTCAGTCGCGAGTTTTCCATCAGATTCCGTCGCCGTTACCATCAGGCGCGTCTCACCCTGCGGCAGTTCGCCCTGCGAATGAAAATCATCATGGCAGTTCGTGCAATCCAAGGCACTGGGGCGAGTGCTCACAGGTAATCCACCAGTTGGGTTGAGAGCAAGACTGAATTTGAACGAGCCATCACTGCTGGCAGGCGTCGTCAAAGTATTGACCAATTCATCGCCCGCATACACATCCAACTGCACGCTCACACCTTTCACAGAGCCTTCAGACGAGAACACTTTTCCCGTCACAGTGACAGGCGCTACATTTGCGTGCTTTGAATACAGCGTTTCCCCGTTCGCAGGAGATGTCAACTTGACAGCGATCCCATCCCCGCTCACAGGCACACCGGAAGGAAGCGCTATGCCAAGATACGATAACAACGTTGTTGTGGCTTCATCAGAACGCGGAAAGACCGGGCACCAATTCAGGCTGACACCGTTGGCATGACACACCTCACAACGGACTTCCACCACGGCAGGCGGAGCCGATATCCCTTTTGGATGATGACACGTGCGGCAATCTGACCCGCTATTCTGGTGACACATCGCACAGTCGGCGCCGCTCTGCTGATGACCCGGATCATTCTTTGTGACCGAACCTGTTCCCGATATCGAAGCGGAACCCAGCGCTGAGACCTTGTCCACGTTCCACAGATACACAGAGTTATCTTCGCCGCCAGAGGCGAGAGTTTTTCCATCGGGCGAGAAGGCAACCGCATACACAAAATTGGAGTGTCCGCGCATCACCTGCAAACGCTCTCCATCCGGTACACCCCAGAGACGAACCGATTTATCCACTGAGGCAGAAGCCAGCAGTTTTCCATCGGGCGAGAACGCCAGATCCAACACACTGGAGGTATGTCCTTCCATCGTGTGCAGCAGAGTGCCAGTTTCCACATCCCAGAGACGAACCGTTTTATCGAACGAACCAGAGGCAAGGATCTTGCCATCCGGAGAAAACTCAAGGCAACGCGTCCAATCGGTGTGACCTTCCAGCGTAAAAAGAAGCGAGCCGTCCGCCACGTTCCAGATGCGGATGGCGTTGTCACGCGTCGCAGCAGCCACCAGACTTCCATCCGGAGACATAGCCACAGCGCGGACTCCATCCGTGTTTTCGCTGATCTTCAGTAGCAGGGATTGACTTTGAACATCCCAGAGGCGCAGAGTGTTGTCATCAGAAACGGAGGCAAGCAGAGAACCATCCGCAGAAACGGAAATATTCCGCACCCAGTTTTCGTGCCCTTCGAGTGAGCCTGTGCCCTGCTGCGTTCCAACATCCCAGAGCTTGATCGTATGGTCGAACAGCCCGGTAGCAAGGATGTTGCTGTTCGGGATAAAGCTAAGACTGCGCACCCATGAACCGGTCGGTATATAGCCTAACGATGATAATGATTGCGGATCGAACAAATAGATCCCGGCTGAGCCCCCAATGGTCAGTGTTTTGCCATCCGGAGAGAAAGCAATGGAATTGGCGCGGTCGTATCCGCTGGAAGAAAGCTTCAGGAGGCGTACCAACTCCGTATCCTGTGCGGAGGCGACGCGTACCGTCAAAAATAAAAATGCGACCACTGTCAGGAACAGAGTTGGGATAAAAACGCGGCGGATCTTTTGTGTCAGAGATGTCATGTCGCTGTCCGTCAGGAAGATGCATCAGGGGCGGGTTACCCCGCCCCTGAAAAGAGTACGACTAGTGTTTATACACCGATACGATATTCGGAAATGTAGAACAGGAAACGTCCCATCACTTCAGCGACCAGTACGATCGCAAAGGCGCTATATGTAAGGGTTGCCAGGGTCTTTTCCGTGCCAATCTTAGCATTCTGATAGAGGAAAACTCCCATAACACCTGCGCCCACAAAAGCCAACGCCAGACGAAGGACGAAAAGCGTGCCGTAGGAATTCACAAGGATGTCCGCACTATGGGACGCTGCCGACCCTGCAATGGCAAGGTAACCAAGATAGAGAGGCAGCACCACGAACTCAACGCCCAGCAAAACGACGGAGGCAATGGCAATGCCGCGCAAAGCATCGCGCATCAACTCGCATTGAGCATCGGCACAGCCGGGGTTCTTGCGCTGTTCAATTGCATAATTGGCAACGAATGCAGCACCCATGGCCAGCGATCCCAAGAGAAACGCCGTGGTGAAGAAGGCGAGCGGCGTGGCAATGGTGTTCCAGGCAGGCTGGGTAAGCACCATGTAAATGCGTGCCATGCTGTAAACCTGCACCAAACCAACAGCAGCAGCCAGCCATGCAACGATATTGCGCACAGAGAACGGTCCAACCTTGAACCACTGCAATGCCGTGAACAGCACAGCCAATACACCAAAGATCACTGTCGCAAGGATCTCACGGCTCAACCAGGAGGTGGCAAAATTTGTCACGGCGCGCGGAGCGTTCAGCGGGTTGCCGAGATGGAATAATGATGCAAGCATCGCAAGGCCAAGCACAGGGACAAGAGCCACTAGGGCGCGGTCACTCATACGGTCCGCTTCGGCCATGCCCTTCTTGCGTGCGGCATAAAAGTGAACGATGCCCAGCACCAGGAAGGAACCTACGGTCATTTGAGAGAGGATAGTAAAGGCAATCAATGCCCATTCACGCGTATTCATGTTTACAACTCCTCAATGTTCATCAACTGCCCACTGGCATCCTTATAGGTCTTGGTGACCTTATTCGGAGCATAGACGACAGCAGGTTTTGTAATAGCAGGATCAGGCAGTGGAGCAGGAGCGGCAAGAGTACCGTGTTTTGCTCTCAACTCATCCAGCGGACCAACTTCGAGGGCGCGGTACGGGCAGCCGTCAACACAGGCAGGATTCTCACCTTTGTCGATCAGGTCGGCGCACATGGTGCACTTGGTCATCACGCCCATCTCTTCATTGAACTGGGGAGCGCCGTACGGGCACGCCCACGAGCAATAGCGGCAGCCGATGCATTTATCCTGGTCGATCAGGACGATGCCATCTTCGCGCTTACTGATAGCGGCAGCCGGACAGACTTCCTTGCAGATCGGTTTTTCGCAGTGCATGCATGCAGATGAAACGAAGTACGCATACACGTCACTTGCCACCATCTGACCGTCATGTTCGATCCACTCACCGCCTTCATATTGGAAGACGCGGCGCCAGCGGACACCGGTGGGAAGATTGTTCTTATCCTTGCATGCGATCTGACAGGCTTTGCAGCCGGTACAGGAGGACATATCAACAGCAAAAGCTAATTGTTTTGTAGCCATGGTTCATTCTCCTTTATAGCTTTGCGACCTGAACCAGGTTGGTGTGCTGGGGATTTCCCTTGGCATACGGGGTGGGTTCGTACTTGGTCAGCACATTTACGCAGCCACGGATATCAACGCCGTTGGCATCGGGTGTGTACCACGCGCCTTGCGGCATGCTAGTAACGCCTGGGCGGACGCGGTTCGTGACGAACGCCGGAAGATGAACTTCTCCACGGTCATTGAACACGCGCACCATATCACCATTCTTGATGCCGCGTTTCTTGGCATCCACAGTGTTCATCCACAATGCTTGAGGATGAGCTTCCTTCAGGTAATCAACATTATCGAATGTTGAATGTGAACGCTGAACGGCGTGATGTCCTACCATCATAAGAGGATAGGTCTCGCGCAACGGATCACTAACGCCTTCCCATTCAGGGATGTAGACAGGGATGGCAGGCACGACATCCGGCTCGTTGAGAGCAGCCAGAGGCGTAGAGTAAATATCGATCTTGCCTGAGGCGGTCTTTAGCGGGTTCGCCACTGGATCTTCAATGAAACTCTTGAGCGCGATGGAGGGTTTATCGCTGCTCACCTTGTACAGACCCAGCTCGCGGAAATCCTCCAGCGAGGCGGGGAAGTCTTCGTAACTCTCTTGAGCGGAAGCGACCATATCGCGCAGCCAATCTTCCTTGGTCGCATGTCCCTCACGATACTCATCGCCAATGCCAAGACGGTCAGCCAACTGCTCGGCGATCCAGTAGATCTCCTTGCTTTCGTAAAGCGGCTCGATCATCTTATGGCTGAACACAGCCCAGGCATGGTTACCTTTTTCGCTGTGACCTTCACCGGTGATGATGCTTTCCACTTCAAAGCTGGTCGTTTCAGGCAGCAGGATATCGGAGAACTTGGCAGACGGGGTCATTGCGTTCTCCACCGTGACCAGGAACTCCAACTTCGTATCATCTTCAAGGATCTTGGCAGTCAGGTTCACATCGGAGTGCTGGTTGATCACAGTATTGCCAGCCTGGTTCCACATGAATTTCATGTTGGAATTCAGCTTCTCAACGCCCTTGATGCGGTCGCGCGGACCATTGGTCATTTCGGTTCCGCGGGTGATGAAATCGGGCCACATGAAGACCGAGATCACACTCTTGATCGGGTTATCGGGAAGCGGCATACCTTTCATCTTGAAGGACATACCGGCGGGGCGCATACCGGCGCTGCCACCACTGATGCCGATGTTGCCGGTCATGGCGGCGAGGATGGGCAGAGCGCGGACAGGTTGTTCACCATACGCACGGCGCTGCGGACCCCATCCCTGGAACAACGCACAAGGCTTGGTTCCAGCGATCTCACGAGCGAGTCTTTCAATGCGTTCGGCAGGGATACCAGTGATCTCAGCAGCCCACTTCGCAGTCTTTACAACGCCGTCGGCGCGTCCGTAAATGTAAGACATCCAGGAGCTGTTGCGGGGAGCTTCCGCAGGAAGGGTATCTTCATCGAAGCCGACAACGTATTTCTTCATGAATTCTTTGTCGTACAGATTCTCTTCCACCATCACGTAGGAAAGAGCCGCGATCAAAGCAACATCCGTTCCGGGAAAGATCGGGATCCATTCCGCTTCAGTGACGAGCGCGGTATCGGTCAGGAGCGGATCGATGCTGATGAAGCGAGTTCCATTCTGCTTGGCTTTCAAATAGTGATAGCCAAGGTTGTCACCGCCAGCGCGAGTCACGACCGAGTTATCACCGAAGAGAACGACCAGCTTGGAGTTGTTGATATCCTCAGCCGAATTGCCAACGGCTGCACCGGTAACGAGCGGGGCAACAGCACTATAGCAAGCCGTGCTATAGGAACCATAATAATCCGTATATCCGCCAAAGAGGCGCATCATGCGGCGCGCAGGAGCGCGTCCATCTGGACCTGTCCATTGGGCACCAGATCCATACATGAAATAGAAGGATTCATTGCCGTATTTTTCCTTGATGCGTTTCATCTCACTGGCAATGGTATCCAGAGCTTCTTCCCAACTGATACGTTCGAACTTGCCTTCACCGCGTTTGCCCACGCGCTTCATTGGGTATTTCAAGCGGTCAGGAGCATAAACGCGATGGATCTGTGAGCGACCACGCAAACAGGGAATGATGCGGGGATTGTTCTGTGTATCTTCACCACCTACTGGTTCAGGTGTGATGCGGGTCAAGGTACCATCTTTGACCTGGGCATACAACGCACAACGGCCACCACAGTTGTGATAGCAGGCAACCGTCATGGTTTTTGTATCGCCTTCAGCGGCGGCTTTCTCCACCGCTTTCAAGCCGAAATCCAGACCACCTGCCAATGCTGCGGTTCCACCGAGAGCTGCGCTCCACTTGAGGAAGCTGCGGCGGGAAAGGACGGTATCGGTCAGGGTTTTGGTGAGGAAATCCTTTTTAGTCATTATTTTCCTCCGAAAATAGTGTTCGAAACGACAATGTGCCTTGAAAAAGCACAGCCATCATTGGCATTTGTGAACGTGGATGAGTATTTCATATTAGGCTATAGGAGACTCCTGAAGGTAAGGATCAATGAAATGGCAATTTTGTGCATTTTTTCACCATCAGGATACCAGTTAGATTCATCCGTTACATCCCCCTCCCTAGCAGTCTCCACTCACCCGAAAGGATGATTTGCCTCAATCTTCGCGCGGCGAGACAAGTCCGTGCTTGAGAGCGTACGTGGCAGCCTGGGTTCGATTCTCAAGCTGCAGTTTATCCAGAATGCTTTTCAGGTGGCTTTTGACCGTGTTCACCGAGATGGAGAGTTTCTGAGCGATCTCCTGGTTGCTGGCGCCGCTGGCGACAAGCCGAAGCACGAACAGTTCACGCTCGGTCAATGCCTGCTCACCTTTGTCCCCGTCCGCCATGCGGTTTGCCACCGCTTTCAACAACTTGCCTGCCATGGCACGCGTCATGGCGGTCTCACCATTGACCACACCGCTCAGCAGGTCGAACAACTCGTTCGCGTCCAGGCTTTTCAGCAAGTAACCGGAAACACCCACCTGCACCGCTTCGTACAGATGACCGTCGCGCTCGGAGGATGTCAGCATCACGATCGCTATTTTGGGAAACCGCGCGTGAATCTCTTTCGCCGCTTGCAAACCGTCCATCTGAGGCATATAGATATCCATCAGGATGACATCGGGCAGCAACGCTTCCGCCAAACGGACTGCTTCTTCCCCGGTCTCCGCCTCCCCGATCACTTCGACGAGGTCGTCCCGCGTCTTCATCAGCCCGATCAATCCCTGACGAAATAATTTGTGATCATCTGCGATCAAAACACGAATAGTCATACATCACCTATACTAGATTCCTACACGAATATGTGTTGCATAGAACAGGAAACGCCCGATGATCTCTCCTACAAGGATGAACAGACAGGACATATATACTGGCGTCATCAATCCTTGCGGTGTGAGCTTAGAGTGGGAAATTTGGAATACAGTAACTCCCAAATAGACAGCCGAGAACACAAGAAATACCATCCTCATTACGAACAGCGGCAGATAAAGCTGCAGAAGCAGGTCAAGGCTGGTGCGGGCGATCCTATCTCCCTGAGAAAGGAGGCGCATTTGGATGTACACGATCAAAATGCTCAACGCCACGAAGACAATAGTCATCAATGTCAAACCATTAAAGGAATGACGGATGACATCCACGCGCAGATCGATATCGTTCGATTTTTTTATCTCTGCAAACTTGAGATCCAATACCAGCAGACATGCGATCGCCATGCAGCCAAGCATCAAGGCAGTTATGTAAAACGAAAAGATCACGGTCGTAGAGTTCCAGGCAACCTGTGTTGGGATGAGATAGATGCGCGCCATACAGTACATAAGCACGGTGCCGATCAGGATCGCCAGCCAGCCCAGGATCGAGATGACAGTGCGACGATGAGTTTGATAGTATGTGAAATACAAAAGCATTATGGTTGTCGTGAAAAAGGAAATGGAAAAAACGATCTCCCTGCTCAACCATGATGACTTAAAGTTCAACACTGCCAGAAAAGAATGGAAGGGACGGCTCAAATGAAAGTGGGCGCCTACCATAGCCACAGCAGCAGTGAATACGATGACAAATATCGGGTTGCGGATAATGTTGTCAATTTCTTGATGGCTAAATCTGGGACCCGAAAAGGTCCGGATCAACCACAGGACAAAAAGTGACCCGACCGCCAGTTGCATCAGGATCGTATAAACCGGTAATGCCCATTCACGAACATTCATTGATTCGCTGCACTCCAATCATTCGATCGATCCTACCGGATCACCACACTTTGTTTTTGCAATCGCTCAGACTGCAGGCATGGCAGCCAGCATTCCACGGCAGTGCCAGTTCCACTGGCAGATTTGATCTGAAGTTTTCCATTCACACTTTCAGCGCGTTCGCGCATGGTTTGCAATCCAAAATTTCGCTTTGAACCTGCCATTGAAAAGCCAACGCCATCATCCAGAATCTGCATATGGATATGGTCAAGATCGGCGTGATCATCCTTGCTAATAAACACATTCACAAAACCAGCCTTGGCGTGTTTTCGTACATTTGTCAACGCTTCCTGCAAGATACAGACCAACTGAACTTCTGCGATGGAAGAAAGATTCAACTCACCATCGATACGATATGAAAATTTCGTCTTTACCCCTGTTTGGATCTCGAACTCAGCCAGGTATTCAGCAACCGCGGCTTCCAATCCCTGCTCTTGTGCCAGCGTAGTGCGCAGGCTCAGAATATTTTCTCGCACATCTGCATGTGCCGTTTGGATCGCCTGACGCATTTGCAGAAGTTCCATCTTTAGCTTTTCAGTCTTTCCTTGATTCAAAAGTGAATCAAGCGTTTGCACCTGCAAGTTCAAATACCCTAACACCTGAGCCAACCCATCATGCATTTCACGCGCGATCCGTCCGCGCTCCTGGACAACGGATAGCGTCTGTAACTGCGATGTCATCAAACCGTGCTGAATGGCGATCGCTACCTGGTCTGCCATGCTTTCCAACCAGATGAGGTCGGTCTCTGAGTATTTCTTTGCTTCCGCGTGGGCAATCCACAACACGCCGATCGTTGTACTTTCCAACTTCAAGGGAACGATGGCAACCGCTCGGGGAACTCGATCTTTGCAATGACAGATCCCATCAAAAAATTCTGGGGATTCATTCCCGAGCGAGCGATATGAACTAGAAGTGCGCATCACATCCTGGATGAGAGGATTGGTCACCGTTATGGATTCATTCGCCAGCAAATTGACTTCTTCCCCTTCGGCATAACATTTCAACTCAAGGGTTGTATTTTCCTGATTCAAGATCGCCACGCCCACAAAATTCGTTGGCAGCAATTCCTGAATGTTTCGGACGATATAAACGAGAACATCATCTACGTGCTCCAATTCGACAATACGCCTGCTGATATTGACTAACGCATTCGTCCAATTTTCAGCCGTTTGGCGCGCCTGGATCTGCGCTTCAAATGCTTGCTGCTGAGCACGGTCACGATCCATCTGCAGCGCCAACACTTGCCGTTTACGGATCGCTTCGAACACATCCAGAGCTTTGACAACAAAAAACATGACCACTACCGCCGACAACATACGCCAGATCTCGATCGGCACGCCGGTCGTCTTGAGCACGCTCTGGTAATCCAGCCAGGCTGTCAGCCCATAGGAAGGTTTCACTTCAAGGCTTTCCCCGATAAAGGCGTTATGGATCACACGATCATAGTTATAGTATGAGGCAGGTCCATACGGCGCGGCGGGGACGATCAAACCCATAACCACCGCTTCAAAGAGAAAAGCTAGACCGGCACCCAGCATCAGATTTGAAACATCATAGAGTCCCAGCTTGCGCTGCGCGTACCAGTGGCGTAGGAACCCAATCCCGGCGAGGAAACTGCCTGGGAGATAGAGCAGGTAGCGGGTCCAGATTTCGATTGGGATCTCGATCGGCGAAGGGGTAATGAACGTAGTGGCGGCGTACGTGATAACAAAGGCGATCGGTACGATCAATATCCCCGGGATGAAAATGCTCCACGCAGGTAGTGGATTAAGATTACCCAGCATCCCCCATCCAAAACGAAGGAGAAGCAAACCAGTTAATAGGTGTAATCCTACTCTCAAGATGCTAAGAATATTCTGGAGTTCTGCCAGTGACCCACTGGCAAGAAACATATCTGTCCACCCTGCTGCCCCTCCCACGATTCCAAATGCTGCCAACCATGGAAGTTCTTTTTTTAAAGGGAAATCTCCTTCCCTTCTCAACTGTAAATAAGCAGCCAGCCCCAACCCTTCGAAAGCCAGTCCATATAAAAAGTAAAGCAATATCACGAGGCAGACCTATATTACGGATTTCGTAAAATCACATCTGATTTGTGAAATTTTACTCAATTTGATTGTACTGTCTTTGACAGCGACTAGCAAATGACTAATATCCTACTTTCTACAGTCAACAAGGTCACATTTACTGCAATCCTGGCTAATTAGACTGAATTCTCGATACAACGCAGAAGTAAAATGATTCCAACTCTGTTATTAAGCGCAGCGGCAACGCCATTGTGGCGAATCATCACATTTATTACATGCTCTAAACCAAAATACGGTTGCTGAGTAAGGGGTAACAGAGATATAAAAGCGCAAAACTCTTCACCATGCATCCAATATTTTTCTTCTGTCCAGTGCTTCCACTAGGTCGGTCCTACTTTCGAAATTAGACCCAGTGTTAAAACATGAGCACCACCAGATCTGGTCTTCGGTGGTGCTTACTGCTTTACATCTGCGCCCCTGGCTGGACTCGACCCCACAACCAACAGCTTAGAAGAATCGCGACATTTCGTTTTTGGGTTATTTTTGCGTCCAATCTGTCCATTTTCTAGGCATTTTTGATGACTTAACATCCATTCTGTTCAATGCGTCCAACGTTTTTTGGCATGTCTGTCCTAGTAGACGGTGGGATGAAAGCCGCCTTGTGGCAGTAAGATGCAACACACCACCGAAAGGATTTGCTCATTGGAGTTTTTTACGCATGTTGATGGATCGGGCTGTATAGATAAAAGTCATCAATAGCATTTCTCACAGACTATCTTTCGTATAGAGTTCAATGAGTTCGGTTGAGAACAATTATTCAGCACATTTCTCCATCGTTACGATGCTCAAGATTGGATATTCCATCCTCATCTGACCAAACTCCCGGACACGGACGTTGCACTCGTTCAAGATCTGCTTACAATAGTTTTGGGTTACTTTCACACCTATATCATCCATTATAGACAAGAGGAATTTAAAACCAACATCTAATTGTGCGCGTGCAAATTGTTCTTGGGCATCTATGAGCAAGTTTATATTCAAGGAGAAGTCGCGTATTGTACTTCTGAGCGTTTCCATTTCCTGAGCCAGTGCCGTACCTGCATCCTCGTTCACCTTGCGTGAAAGTTGAATATATTTCCCTTCAGCGTCCAGAATGCGTGCCAGGGAAAGTCCCATTTCGCGTCGGCTTTGAAGATATCTATCCATATACAAAACTTCCAAAAGATACGGCGTTGCTTCTTTTACGCGAAGTTTGCCTAGGCTGGAAGCGCAGGCAACTTTAATTCCCAAGTCGGCATCTCCCTGAACATACTTCATCAACAGCGGAATGCTCTGCTTATCTTGAAGAGAACCCAGCGCCCGCGCGGCATGTGCTTGAATGGAACGATACCCAGCATTCTGAAACGCCTTCCGCAATGCAGGTAAAGCGGACTCGTTGCCGATTCGTCCCAATGCCCAGGCGGCGATCACGCTCAGAGCCGGATCGGGCGCTTCGAGCACATCCACCAATGCCTGGACTAATCGCTCATTCGAACGCTGCTGCGTCATGGATACGATCGCTTCGAAGCGGACATAAAAACGCGGATCGTTGAGCGAGCGGATCAATTCCTCCACCGTGAGCGGACTCCGTGTCAGCCCGAGCCGGCGCGTGGCTGACAGCATCTCTGCTTCTTCCTTGGCATAGTTGAAGCGGATCATGGAGCTGATCGCCGACCAGGGATTCCCGCGTAAGAAGAGGCTGGCAAATTCGCCCAGACTGGTCTCTTGCGGAACACGCACCGAGGCAAGGATCAAGATGGCACACGAGAGAAGAATAAAGCCGATTGCAAACAGCAATGAATACGAGTCAACACTGACGGTCAGCACTGTCCATTGCGTGGACGAAAATCTCTGTAGCAGCACACCGCCCAGGATCGCGCCCGTTCCGCTGAGCAGCCCAGTCCAGGCGCTGAACTGGGCAAGATATTCTCTTCTGTGTTCGGAGGAGGCAATGGTAACGAAGAGCAGTCTGTCGGTGCCGATGTTCCACCCAGTGCCAGCGATGCCCTGCAGGAAAGCAATGCTCAGTGCAATGGGAAAACTCAGATATGTTCCGCGCGGCATGACGAACCAGAATACAGGCAGGATGACGGTCATCAACAAGCCGGTGAGTGAGATCGGTTTACTGCCGTAGCGATCCGCCAGCCAGCCCCAGAAATAACTTGAGAGCAGACTTCCAATCAGGCTGCCTGTCTGCAAAATGGCGATGCTGCCCAGGTTCAAGCCAACCTTATTTTTCATAAAGATCGGCAGAAAGGAAGAGATCGGTCCCATCGCCAGGGTGATCAATCCCAGCGTGACAAGATATTGTAGGAAACGCTTGTCGCGCAGAGGTGCAAATGTTTTATTGTCAATTTGAAATAAGGAAAGTTTGTCTCTGGATGGCGCCCCGCCGGGAAAGTGTGAGGCGAGATAAATGCATAGGAGACTGAATCCAACTCCGATACCGAAAAGAAGCGCGTACCGTCCAATCCCCAGCGGACTGTTCAGCAGGAATCCCGCGACCGAAATGGCGATCAATCCTGCCACGTTGATAATGACGTTGCTATAGCCGGAATAACGTCCGCGCATTTGCTGAGGGATATATTCCTGCTGCCAGGGAAGGTAGGCAGTGTTAGTTACTGCGCGGCTGATAGCAAAGGCAAGAATGACCAGCATCACAAAACGCCCTATGAAATCCACGTCAAATTGACTTGCCAACCAGGGAACCAGCAGCAGCCCGGCGGTAAAGAGCGTGCGCGCCATCATCGAGACCAGGAATGTTCTTCGATATCCGATCTTCGCGGCTGGTTTGGCAAGCACCAGAGACAGTAAACTCAGAAATGGCATGATGGAAAGCAAAATACCGATCTGCAATTCGTTCAGTCCCAATTCATCGAGAAACAACACGAAGACGGAGCCGAAGAAAGAGAGTTGAATGAAAAACGTATTTGCCAGATCGTAGGCAAGACTCCATGGGATCGTGCGCATCTTTTCAAATTGCGTTGGCTGTCCATCAGGATCAAGAGGCAGCGTTTCATCTGGCATATCTGTCATTGACATAACCTTTCACTAGAGGGCGTCAGTTAATCCTAGTTTTGATGGATGCGCGCCTCAATAAGGGAAAGACCTAAGGCAAGATAGGTAGCCACCTACTATAAGTATTCATTCAAATGGTGTACAGTGGCGGGAATTGGCAGGGATTTCAACAGACATTTGCTCCACACGAAACAACTCATGACACCACTTCTCACACGCGCACGTGCTGTTGATCTCTGCACGCCACTTGTAGGAGATGATTATGTACACTCTCGGTATTAATGCCGCCTTTCATGACCCATCCGCTTGTTTGGTTGAGAATGGAAAGGTCATTGCGGCGGCGGAAGATGAACGCTTTACCCATGTAAAGCATGGCAAGCGCCCTGTTCCATTCACGACGTATTTTTTACCCCACCATGCAGTGGATTATTGTTTGAAAGAGGCTGGCATCAAATTAAAGGATGTGGATCACATCGCTTATTCGTTCAACCCCTATCTCTTGTTGGAAGAGCAACAGATCAAGGATTCGATCGAATTGCCACTGGAGCCGGGTGCTTCCCGCGCCGCCACGGATAAAGACTCACCGTGGGATCCGCTATTTCTGTCCTACATCGTCAACGCGCCGTCACAGCTAGTGGACGGTGTGCCGCATCATTTGCAATCCCGCTTTCAGGGAGCCCGCGTGGACGGGCATTTCAGTTTCAAGTGGCATTTTGTGGAGCATCATATCGCTCATGCTGCCAGTGCGTTTCTTCCGTCGCCGTTCACCGAGTCAGCGGTGATGACCCTGGATGGGCGCGGCGAGAAAGCCACCACCAGTTATATCATGGGCAAAGGCACCTCCATGCAGCCACTGGGACAGGTAGACATGCCTAATTCGCTCGGCATTCTGTATGAGCGCCTCACCGATTATCTTGGCTTCCTACATTCGTCTGATGAGTTCAAAGTGATGGCGTTAGCCTCCTATGGCGAACCGCGTTACATAGATGATTTCAACGAAATACTTTCTGTTCGCAACGATGGAACATTCACCATCAAATATCCGCTTGAGTTAGAAGCGCGCTTCGGTTCGCGCCGGCAGAAGGGCGATCCGCTTGAGCAGCGCCACTACGACATCGCCAGTTCCCTGCAAACGGCACTGGAAAATGCCGTGCTGAAACTGAGCAAGTGGCTGCACGACGCCACCGGCTCGGATAATCTCTGCATGGCTGGCGGTGTGGCGTTGAACTGCGTGATGAATTCGCGCTTACGCGACCGCGGTCCGTTCAAGAACATCTGGGTGCAGCCCGCTTCGGGTGATGCAGGCACGGCACTCGGCGCGGCGTTGTGGACCGATCTGATCGAACGAGATTGCATCGGTGAAGATATGAAGCGCGAATATAAAATGGATCATGTCTTCCTCGGTCCGAAGTACAACGAGAAAGAGATCGAAGACTTTCTCAAGCAGTCCATGATCCCTTATCGCAAACTGGAAAATCTGTGCGATGAAGTAGCCGATATGCTCGAACAAGGCAAGGTCATCGCCTGGTTCCAGGACCGCATGGAGTTCGGTCCGCGCGCCCTGGGTTCACGCTCGTTGTTGGCTTCGCCCATTCCGCAAGACATGAAAGATCGTCTCAACTACATCAAGAGCCGCGAAGACTTCCGCCCGGTGGCGCCAGTGGTCTTGGAAGAGGAGGCGCAGAACTGGTTCAAGGATGTGAGCGTATCGCCGTACATGCTCTTTGTCTACGATGTCGTGGAAGACAAAGCCGAGAAGATTCCCACCGCACGCCATGTGGACGGCACCGCCCGCGTGCAGACCATCCGCCGCGATCAGAACCCGGCGTACTACGATCTGGTCAAAGCCTTTTTCAAACGCACGGGTGTGCCGGTGCTGATCAACACATCGCTCAACACCTTGGGCGAACCCATCGTCTGCTCGCCGCGCGATGCCATCGAATGCTTCTGGACATCTCCGATCGAAGCGCTGGTCATCGGTCCGTATCTGATCGTCAAGCCGGAGAACGGCTCGCAAGCGTGAGCATTCAGGTTTCTGTCGTCGTTCCCACCTATCAACGACCGCATCTCCTACTCAAGTGTCTGCACGCGCTCGTCCAGCAAAACTTCCCGCCCGATGCCTACGAGATCATTGTTGTTGATGATGCGGACTCAGACGAGACACGCTCTTTAGTGGAGGGATTCTCAGCGAAGGAGATTCCCTCCATAACGGCATCCGCTTCTTCTCCCGGAGCGGAAGCGGGTGCCTGTCCCCCGATCCGCTACTACCCTGCAACTCTGACTCAAGGTCCCGCCGCCGCGCGGAATCTCGGTTGGCGTACAGCGCGTGGAGAAATCATCGCCTTTACCGACGATGATTGCCTGCCCGATCCCGATTGGCTGCGAAAGGGACTCTCCGCCATGCAAGCGGACGTTGCCGGCGTCAGCGGCAAAGTGATCGTGCCAATCCCAAACATTCCAACTGATTATGAAAAGAACGTTTCTCGTCTGGGCGATTGCGAATTTCTAACTGCCAATTGTTTCTTTCGCCGTGATGTCTTGGAAGCAGTAAACGGATTCGATGAACGCTATACGATGGCATGGCGCGAAGATTCAGACATTCAGTTCAAGTTATTGAGTCTTTCTTGTAAGCTAGTATGTGCGCCAAATGCAAAGGTAATCCATCCCGTGCGGGAAGCGTCCTGGGGTGTGAGCATCCAAGAACAGCGAAAAAGCATGTTCGATGCGCTGCTCTATAAAAAATATCCCGACCTATATCGCGAGCGGATCTCTGCCAGCCCACCGCTTCGATACTATGCGATCCTTCTCGCCACGCTTGGATTTGCATTAGCAGTTGTCTTCGGGGGTGCAGCCATTGCATTCGCTATGTTTGCACTCTGGGCGGGGTTGATATTGCACTTCACTTATCTGCGACTGCAATACACAAAACATTCTCCAGAACATGTTCTGGAGATGTTAGTTACTTCGCTATTAATTCCGTATCTTTCAGTTTTTTGGCGGCTTTATGGGGCGCTGTATTTTCGAGTTCTGTTTTGGTAACGCGACATTAATGTCGCGTTACTAAAATGTCCCCCAATATAACGAACAGGATTTACAAATATCCGGCGGAGTCTCCAAATCCAACTGGTTACGAAACTGGTTGTACTCGTCGCTGTTCCAGACCGATGTCAGTGTGTGATCTGTCACTTTACCAAAGTTAGCGCGGTCAGGCGTAGAAACCATACAGCAGGGCATCATGTAGCCTTCGTAGCTAATGTATGCTCCCGTCCACGGCCAGTCGCAGCGTTCTCGTCCTGGTGTGCCAGGTTCATGCCGCCGGGGAGTGGTACGGGGCAGGCGCAGTTTCAATCCCAGCGACTGTGCGGTCGCCTGCGCTTGGTTGAAATACTGGTCAATACGCTGCGGGTCTTCATGAGCCAGTGACTGCTCGACAAAATACTCGCGCATCGGGCGATATTCATCGGGCAAGGTCGCTTCGCCGAAATCGTGCGAGAGATGTTGCACGAACATCTCCTCCGCTGACCAGCGATGCGCCAACTCGACCAACTCCGGCAACTCATGTAAATTCTGACGCATGATCACCATCACCAGCCTCAAATGCGGATGTTCGCTCTTCAAACGTCTCCTGGTTTCCAACAACATTTCAATGTTATTCAGCACACGGTCGAAATGAGCACGCTTGCGGATACGTTCATACGTTTCCGCTGTGGAGCCATCAATCGAAAAAAAGAGCGTATCCAATCCGCTCTGTACGAGTTTCTCTGTCCGCTCGGGGTTGAGTAACGTGAGATTGGTGTTGATCGTCACCGTGATGCCACGCGCTTTGGCATAGCGCACCATCTCAAAGAAACGCGGATGCATCATCGGTTCACCTAGTCCCTGCAGGTGGAGTTTCTTGAGTCCCGGGAAACCATCTAACAAACTCGTATACGTATCCCACGCCATAAAAGCCAGCCCGTTGTGAGGCGGTCCATCCTTGCGGAATTGGATCGCGCACATCTCACAGCGCAGATTGCATTGCCCGACTGGTTCGATTTGAATAGAAGAGGGAAGATTCAACATATTCGCACTATACGCTTTTCAAGCGCATATCGAAATGGGGAATATCCATTTTCAAGTGCTAGGTATACCCCTGCGCAAATCGATGACACCTTTTATATTTTGATATCGATAGGGAGACGCCTCATCATGATTAGGCGAAGCCCCCATTGAGAAGAAAGAGAAGTGGACATATAGTAAGGAAGCCCAAGAGATCAGGGGAAAACGACAAAAAGAAAATCAACTGCGTTTGCAATCAAAATCAACAAGCATGCGTTATCTTCATCCAGCGTCAGCATTTGGATATGAAATGTTTTTGTTAGGAGAAGCACCGCATCGTTCACTTTTAACTGTTCATAGGAGCAACAGATATGGCAGAGAATTTTATATTTACAAATAAGAACCGTAATCCTTTTCCCATTGAGAAAATAATTATTTTTCGAGCGCTCCAGCTAGGCGACATGTTGAATGCCGTGCCCGCCTTTCGAGCACTGCGAGCAGCCTATCCCGAGGCTTATATCACGTTGGCAGGTTTACCGTGGTGTGACAAATTTGTCGAACGCTTTCACGCCTACCTGGATGATTTCATTACATTCCCCGGCTATCCCGGTCTGCCTGAACAGAAACCAGATCTGCCCGCCATACTTTCCTTCCTGGAAAATATGCAGCGCCAGAAATTTGATCTTGCCATACAAATGCAGGGCTCGGGGGATATTGTCAACCCTATGATCGAATTATTCGGGGCAAAGCAAACGGCTGGATATTATCTCCCGGACCAATATTGTCCCGACCCAGATTTTTATCTTATCTATCCGGACGGAGAACCGGAATCGCGACGTCACCTGCATCTGATGGACTTTCTGGGAATCCCGCTTCAGGGCTCGGACTTGGAACTGCCTCTCTTCGAAGAAGATTGGACTTCCCTTCAGCAGATCAAAGATCAATATCGCTTGCGAAACGATTATGTCTGCATCCACCCCGGCGCGCGCGGACTTCATCGCCGCTGGGCGCCGGAAAAATTCGCCGTAGTGGCGGATTGGTTAACGGCTCTCGGCTATCAAGTGGTTCTGACCGGCAGCGCTGAAGAGGCTGAACTCACATCTAAAGTGAATCAATATATGCAAGCCAAAGCCATTGACCTGGCGGGCAAAACCGACCTTGGCACATTGGGCGCGTTGGTCTCTCAAGCACATCTCGTCGTTAGCAACGATACGGGCATGTCGCATGTGGCGGCGGCGCTCAAAGTGCCTAGCGTGATTCTTTTTGCAGTAAGTCATTCCGTGCGCTGGGCGCCGACCAATGAACAGTTGCACAAGCGTATTTGGGATGCGATGGATAAAAACCCCGAGCAGGTTATCCTGCAGATCGAGAAACATATGGTGAATATCTACACGCGCCCGGAACTTTCCATGGAACGCGCTCCGGCGACATCTCTCAAGGGAGCAACTCTTTGATGTTCCCCCCCTCACCTCGTCTGCGGATCTTTACCTGGCATATCCACGGCAGTTATTTATATTATTTGGTGCAGTCACCGCATGAGTTTTATATACCGGTAAAGGCAGATAAATCAGAAGGTTATTACGGTAGAACGGAAAGTTATCCCTGGCCCGAGAACCTGCATGAGATTCCAGCGGAGGAAGTCCGAGACCAGGATTTTGACTGCATCCTGTTTCAGACGCGCAAGAATTATTTGGAAGATCAGTACGAGATCCTATCCCCTCGTCAGCGTGAGTTACCGCGTGTGTATCTGGAACATGATCCCCCGTGGGGTGATCCGACGAATTCCCGGCACTGGGTGGACGATCCAGATATCCTTCTGGTGCATGTCACGCACTTCAACCAGTTGATGTGGGACAACGGTCAAACACCCACGCGCGTGATCGAGCATGGCGTGTTGATCCCCGATACAGCCAAATTCACCGGTGAAAAAGAACGTGGACTGGTCATCGTCAACAACCTGCACAGCCGCGGACGGCGCTTAGGGCTGGATCTGTTCGAAGAGATCCGCAAGGAAATTCCCCTGGCTCTGGTGGGCATCAATGCTCATGAATTGGATGGGTTGGCTTCGCTTTCCCATCGGGAATTGTTGGAACTGGAAGGTCACTATCGCTTTGTATTTAATCCCATCCGCTATACGAGCCTGGGGTTGGCGATCTGCGAAGCGATGATGGTGGGCATGCCGATCATTGGGTTGGCAACCACTGAGATGGTAACCACGATTGAAAATGGAGTGTCGGGATATATCGATACCAACGTTGAAACGTTGATCCCGCACATGAAGAGATTACTTGTTGAGCCTGTGGAGGCACAACAACTCGGGGCGGGAGCACGGCGGCAAGCCTTGAAACGATTCAATATTCAGCGTTTTGCATCGGATTGGAGCGATACCTTTTTATCAGTAACTGGATTGAAGATGGAGGCTCCCACCCCTCAAGTTCAGGAGGTCGAGTGAGAAAACGGATTGCGATGATCAGTGAACATGCTTCCCCATTGGCTGCTCTGGGAAGCGTGGATAGCGGCGGTCAAAATGTGTATGTAGCTCAAATCTCGGAGAAGCTAGCCCATTTGGGATATGAAGTGGATGTATTTACCCGCCGCGATGATCCTTCGCTGCCTGATATTTATGAATGGAAAGAGGGCATGCGTGTGGTTCACATTCCTGCCGGACCAGCGGCATTTGTCCGCAAAGAAGAATTGCTCAGCCACATGAGCACGTTTACCGACTATATGATCGACTTCTTTGAGCATCAAGAAGAGCCCTACGATCTGATGCATGCCAATTTTTGGATGTCTGGATTGGTGGCGGCGGAGATCAAGGCTGCTCTTGGTATTCCCTTCGTTATCACATTTCATGCGCTGGATCAGGTACGGCGGCAATTCCAGGGAGAGGATGATAAATTCCCAGCGGAACGGTTTGAGATCGAGCGCCGGGTTGCCCAGGAAGCAGACGCCATCATTGCAGAATGTCCGCAGGACAAACAAGACCTGATCCATTTTTATGAGGCTGACCCGGAAAAGATCGTGGAAATTCCCTGCGGATTTGACCCAGAGGAATTGATGCCGGTCGATAAAGCGGACGCCAGAAAGCGCCTTGGCATCCCGCAGGATGGATGGGTCGTGCTTCAACTCGGACGCATGGTGCCGCGCAAAGGCGTGGATACTGCCATCCGCGGATTCGCCCGCATGCTCGAGGCACAGAATGTTCCAGCACGTATGTTGATCGTGGGCGGAGAATCGCGAGAACCCGACCCTGCGGTCACACCGGAGATCGGTCGCTTGCAGAAGATCGCAGAGGAGGAAGGGATTCTTGACCAAGTCGTATTCTGCGGCAGCCGCGGACGTGATGAGTTGAAGTATTACTACAGTGCGGCGGATGTTTTCATATCCACGCCGTGGTATGAGCCGTTCGGCATCACTCCCTTGGAAGCGATGGCGTGCGGTACGCCAGTGATCGGCGCGCGTGTTGGCGGTGTCCAGTTCACAGTCGTAGATGGAGAGACGGGTTTTCTTGTCCCGGCGAATGATCCGCAAGCGGTGGCAGAGCGAATGACTCAATTGCAGAAGGATCCGCATCTCTTGCAAATCTTCAGCAGGAATGCCGTGCAGCGCGTCAATGAATTTTTTACCTGGCAAAAAGTCAGTGAAATGATATCAGACTTGTATGAGCACATCCTGGCAGAGAGAAGTGTGGAGGAAGAAAACATTCTCGATAACGGAATGATGCTGGATGTGCGGGAGCGAAGCGATGAGTCCGAGATCATTCAGCAAGGTTTTGAATCCGCTGTCGAAACGTTGCTTCGCAGCATGGAGGTGATGAACGAGTCTATTTTGGAAGCAGGAAGTTTGATCACGGAATGTCTTGCCGGAGGAGGCAAGTTGATGGTCTGCGGCAATGGCGGCAGTGCAGCAGATGCGCAGCATTTTTCGGCGGAACTTGTCGGACGATTTATTTCTGATGAAAGAAAGGGATTGCCCGTCATCGCTTTGACGGCGGACAGCGCCTTTCTCACAGCGTGGTCGAACGATATTGGTTACGATCAAATTTTTTCCCGGCAGGTGGAAGCGCTGGGTCAGGCAGGCGATCTGCTGATCGGCATCAGCACCAGCGGAAATTCTCAGAACGTGATCGAAGCGTTCAAGACCGCGCGCTCAATGAATATTTCATCTTTAGCATTGCTCGGCAAAGATGGCGGAGAGATGCTGTCGCTTGCAGATGTGTCCATTTTGGTGCCTTCCGAAAATACGCAGCGCATTCAGGAAGTGCAAATTCTGGCGCTGCATCTCATTTGCGAACTGGTCGAGATGAATATCGAGAACAGTCGCGTGGAGACAGCCATACGGATCGATGGGAAGCTGGGCGATCGTTCGGTGACTGTTCCGCATTTGGCACCGGTTCATAACCATAAGAATTGGTTGAGGTGAGACTATGGCATCGAAGGCAATTTTTCTAGATAAAGATGGGACTTTGATCGACGACATCCCGTTCAACGTTGACCCGGAGCTGATTCGCTTTTCGGAGGGCGCGGAGGCGGCTTTGAGTTCGCTCAAGGATCTGGACTACAAGTTGATCGTGATCACCAATCAATCAGGCGTGGCTCATGGCTTTTTTCCGGAACAAGCATTGAACCTTGTTCAAAAGCGATTAGAAGAACTGTTTGTAGAAGCAGGCGTTACGTTGACTGGGTTTTATTATTGTCCTCACCATCTCGGCGGCAAGGTTGAAAAATATACTGTGCCATGTTACTGCCATAAACCACAGCCCGGCATGATCCTTCAAGCTGCGATGGAACACGATCTGGATCTCGCTTCTTCATGGGTTATGGGCGATATTCTGAACGATGTAGAAGCTGGTAATCGCGCTGGCTGCCGGACCATCTTGTTAAACAATGGTCACGAAACGGAATGGAACTTGTCCCCGATCCGGCGACCGGATTTTATTGTAAGCGACCTCAAGGAAGCGGCACAAGTAATAGCTGATGAATTTTTAGTGGAGCAAGTTTTTGCATATGAACAGTACCAATGATTTACTCAATACGATTAATAATTTCAACGGTCGCCGTGTGCTGGTGATCGGCGAAGGGATGTTGGATTCTTATCTTCAAGGGACATCCGAACGATTATGTCAGGAAGCACCTGTCCCGATCGTGGACGTTCATGCGGTGGCATATATGCCAGGCGGAGCCGCAAATACGGCAGTTAATCTCAGCGCTCTTGGCGCGGACGTCACATTTTTGTCTGTGCTCGGTGATGATGAGTTGGGAGATCGGCTGATCGACTCTTTAGAGAAGCAACGTGTCTCCACGGACTATGTCTGGCAAACATCCCGCCGCAATACGCTTGCCAAACAGCGCATCTTTTCCAATTCACAGATGGTGGTTCGCTTTGATGAGGGTTCTGCACACCCATTGGATAAGGCATCAGAGACAGAGATGATCGAACGTCTGCGCCATCTTTTCCCGCAGCATGAAGCAATCGTGGTTTCAGATTACAACCATGGGGTTCTGACTCCGCGTGTCATTGTTGCATTGGAAGAACTGCAGAGAAATGATCCAAGAATTTTAGTTATTGACTTAAAACAATTGCAGGCATATCAAACATTGAACATGACCGTGGCAAAGTTAAACTATGAAGAGTGTGTACAGCTTTTGGATGTCAAGAAACTGCTTAACGATGACGAGCGAGTGCAGCAGATTTCCGATCACGGCAAAAATGTACTAGGTCTGACAAATGCTGAAATGACGGCAGTCACTTTAGCGCAGAGCGGTGCCCTGATCTTTCATCGCGACGATCAAACTCCGTATCGAACCTACGCTGAGGCGAAACCTGATTCCCAAGTAGCAGGCGCAGGCGACACATTTGTCAGCGCGCTCACACTGAGTTTCGCTGCTGGAGCCGACATGGAACACGCAGCAGAGATCGCATCCGCAGCGGCGTCCGTGGTCGTCGCCAAGAACGGCACGGCAGTTTGTAACGTGGATGAATTGAAGGAGCATCTTTCAACCACAGAGAAATTCCTCACAGATTTTTTCCAACTTACATTGCGCCTTGCCTCCTATCGCAGAAGCGGTCGCACGATCGTTTTTACCAACGGCTGTTTTGATATCCTACATCGCGGGCACATCGCTTATTTAAACCGAGCCAAAGCATTGGGCGACATTCTGATCGTGGGCATGAACTCCGATCAGAGCGTGCGCAGGTTGAAAGGTGCTGAGCGTCCAATCAATTCGTTGGAAGACCGCGCGCAAATTCTCGCTGCGCTGAGTTGCGTGGATCACATCATCCCATTTGACGATGATACTCCTCATGCGTTGATCAGTTACATCAAGCCGGATATTTTTGTCAAAGGCGGCGATTACACGCGCGAGACACTTCCCGAAGCGGAGCTGGTTGAAGAATTGGGCGGGCAGGTTTACATCCTTCCGTACCTGGAAAATTATTCCACCACGAGTGTGATCGAAAAGATACGTGAATCGCTGGTAAGGAACATGGTCAAAGAAAATGGGTGATGTTCAAGAATGGAGCAACGCAAAAAACATCCTGTGTGTTCGTCTCGACTCCATGGGCGATGTTCTGATGATGACACCCGCTATTCGCGCATTGAAAGAGACAGTCCCTGAACGAAAAATCACTTTATTAACTTCTACATCAGGAGGAAAAATTAGTCCTCTGATTCCGGAAATTGACAACACGCTCATCTACGATCCCCCCTGGATGAAATCCAGTGCTCCCCCTTCGGATAGTGCATCTGATTTCCAAATAATCGACCGCTTAAGAGGTCTTCACTTTGATGGAGCGGTTCTTTTCACCACGTTCAGTCAGAGTCCGTTACCAGCAGCTTTACTCACCTACCTGGCGGATATTCCGCTACGGTTGGCATATTGCAGAGAAAATCCGTATCACTTGCTGACAGATTGGATGCCCGAGATCGATCACGTTGGTTCACCAACCATTCGACACGAAGTACAGCGTCAATTGGATCTCGTTGCATTTATTGGCAGTGAAACGTCGGATGAGCATCTGTCTTTGCGTGTGCCTGAACACCTTCGAGAGAAAGTTCATAAATTATTATTGACCAACGAATTGGATACACGCAAACCATGGATCGTCTTACATCCGGGGCAACCGCCCCATCACGGCGCTATCGGGCTGATCATTATCGAGAAGTGTCTCAAGATTTGATCTCAAATTATGACTTACAAGTTGTATTTACAGGAAACGAAACGGAGGTCGAACTCGTTGAAGAGATTTGCAGAAATATTCCCAGTGATTTATTTTCCCTGGCTGGCAAATTGAATGTAGGTGAATTATCGGCATTGATCGCTATGGCAGATCTGCTTATCACAAACAACACTGGTCCCGCCCACATTGCCGCGGCTGTTCAAACTCCTGTGGTCGTTTTGTATGCTCTCACCAATCCACAGCACACACCCTGGATGGTGCCTCAGCGCGTTCTCTATCATGACGTTCCATGTCGGTATTGCTATAAAAGTATTTGCCCTATGGGGCATCATAATTGTCTGGAATTGGTGTCGCCTGAAACAGTTCTACACGCCGTATTCGAATTACTTGTTTTAAATGAACAAGAAAATAGCAACAATACGCTTCATCCTGACAAGGAGAACTGGGCATAAACGATAATGCCACCCATATCCGGAAGTAGAAAATTGGGATATCGCAATTGATTTGCCTAAGGACTTATATACTCATCCCCACTTGACAGAAATGCACACAAAACGCCGCTACAGGGTTGAAACTCCTTCTATAAGGGAGTAGCCGGAGGAGCGTTCCCTGTTATTGTTTGGGAGTCGCCTCAGGCGTTATCGCCGATGTTACCGCACTGGCATCTGTGGGCTGCGCAGTTGACTCGGGTGTTGAAGGCAGTTCATTACTGGTACGTGTAACTGTGAAGTCCATGTGCATGCCTTGTTGATAGTGACCCGGAAGGTTGCAGACCATCACATAGTGACCTGCGCCAAGATTGACGGTCAAGTCCCGGCTGTCAGAAGGTGGGATATCCTCGGCAGCGGTAATGATCGTTACCGAATCTTCAACGACGCGTCCGGTCATCTCATCTGTGGGCAGTTCATCGGCAGGCAGGTCTGTCTGGATAATGATGAATTCGTGCAGCATGTCATCTGTTCCGTTCACAAGATGGAATGTGATCAGTCCCGCCTGAGCATCCGTGCGGGAGAAATCCAGTTGAACGGTCGCGTTGGCCGGGATGTGCAGTTCATTGGCTAATATCAGCCATCACGTCTTTGTTTGGCGCAGATCAAATGCATGCTACACTTGATCTATGCAAACCGATATCCTTTTCAAGCGTCTGCAGACCTTTGAATTCCTGCGCGGACTCGACAACAGCACGCTGACTGCTCTAGCAGAGAGCGCCACATGGAAGGTGTTTACCCCTAACACCGTCGTATTCTGGGAAGGGGATGTGGAATCATACCTGTTCTTTTTGCAGTATGGTTCACTCAAGGTATTGAAAACCTCCCCTGATGGACGGGAGCAGGTATTGCGCTTCATCCAGGCAGGAGAGATATTCAATGAGATTGGCGTACTGGCAAAAAAGCCCAATCCGGCAACAGCCCTGGCACTGGAAGAATCGGGCATCTGGCTGATCCCCCGTCACGCCCTGGAAGAACTCGTGCTGGCGCATCCGCACGTTGCCATGCAGATCATTGAGAACATGGCGGATAAGGTTATCAATCTGGTCGCGCTCGCCGCAGACCTTTCCTTGAAGACCGTCGAGGGGAGGTTCGCCAAACTTTTACTGGAACAAGCGGAAGGGGATGTGATCGAACGCCGCCGTTGGACGAACCAGACCGAGCTTGCGGCACGTCTCGGCACCGTGCCAGATGTGTTGAGCCGCGTCATCCGCGACTTGACGAAGGCGGGACTCATCGAAATGGATCGGCAACACATCCGCATTTTGGATCGCGCCGCACTCGCGGAGCGGGGAATGATCCAGGGAGAATAAAGACTGGGTGCAAAAACCCGACAAAAGTCGGGGCGTGAAGCGGGGGAAATGAGTACAGTCAGGTATATCAGAAAGGAGACGATATGCCTGAGATCTATTTTCCAGAGACCACATCCAAAGCCAATTTCGCAGCGGATGGTCCCAAGCCGCAATTCCTGATCGACACGCCAAAGTTCAAAGCGCTCGTGGTAGGGCTGGAGGCAGGCAGACAAATTCCCCTGCATCCGGCTGAAGCTGCCATGTATCACTTTCTCGAAGGTGAAGGTTTGATGACGGTCGGTGAAGAAACTTTTGCCGTGAAACCTGGCGTGACAGTCATCACGCCCAGTGGAGCAAAACGCGGGATCAATGCCAAAACACGGCTTGTATTCCTCGGTTCCAAAGGAGAGGAATGATGCCTCTCCCATATCTTCTCACAGCGTTACTTTATGCGTTCATTGCGTTGTTCGCAGCAGCAGATGTTTCCCTGATCAGTCTGAATCTGGTCAGTGCATTCGTCGCACTGCGTTGGGTGCGTGTGCACTTCATTACGCTGGGTGTCATCTCGCAGGTGGTCTTCGGGTTGCTGCCTCCACTCGTCGCATCGCTTTCCAAAAAGCCGCGCCCAGCCATGCGTTGGGATATCTGGCTGACTTTGAATGCGGGATTGGTCGCACTAGTGGCAGGTTTTTCAAGCTTGAACCACCCAATGATCTTCACAGGCGGCACACTCATTTTCGTTGCTGCAACGCTTCTGCTGATTTAGTTGTGGAATGTGCGCGGTGGCGATGCACCTGCCAGCCTGAAGTTTTACATCACAGGTATCTTCTATTTGCTGGTCGGCATCATCATCGGTACGGGCTTGTGGTTGAATTGGAGCACGGCGTTATATATCAAGGTTCCGCTCGAAGCGCACATCCATGCCAACTCCTGGGGCTTCATGTCACTCGTCTTCGCTGGCTTGCTGGTGGATCTCATGCCGATGATCACTGGTCGCCCGCTCGGAAGTGCTAAAGACATCTCACTTATCTACTGGGGGATGACACTTGGCGCGTTCGGTCTGGTGCTGGGTCCCTGGCCGGGCGGTAATATGCCGCTCCTCGTAGGAGGCTTGATCCTGCATCTCTTCGCGACGGTCTCGCTCATGCTGCGGATGGGACGCGCCCTCAAAACAAGCGGACGATTGACCAGCGCAGGCGGCTGGCACCTGATCGCATCCTATTCGTGGATATTGCTCCCCGTACTCATCGCCCCTGTGACGTTACTCAAACTGATCAAGGCTGGACCTGTGGAAGCGACTGCGCCTCAAGCCTTGATCTATGGCTGGGTGCTGCAATTTGGCATTTCCCTCATCCCCTACATTGCCCGCCGATTTTTCCTCAAAGAGGAGAATCCGCAGTTGGGCGGCTGTTGGGGGAGTCTTGCCGCCGTAACACTCGGGAGCATACTTGTGTGGCTGAGCATTTTCATCGTCCCGGCAAGAGGCGTGCTCTATGGTATTGGCTTCGCCCTCTATGTGCTGGCGCTTATCCATCCTGTCAAAGAGATCTTTGAGATCTTGCGAGAGGGTGTAAAGAAGTACGAACTGGCGTGAGGGATTAATGAGAAGTCAAGTGCCTTGCATCCACGGGCACGATTCGAAGAATGACATAAACATTCCCTGCCGCTATCCGTTTTCGCGCCATGCCAAGGATTTCTTGATCCTAACTGAACCGCAGATCGTCCCACGCTGATCTATCTGATCAGGGGATATCAAGGACTGCATCATCTTTCCCTTATACTTCGGATGCTTACTATTGTATGCAAGAAAGATTATGAGTGCTGGTTCATCTGCGTACTACCTTTTCCATTCGCACGAGGAACCAGCAAATAAAGTTTTGAAATTACTGGCTCAGCTTATTAAGGTAGTTGATCGCTGCATCCAGTACTGCTGTGCCTCCACCGCTTCCCGGCGTTTTGCCAGTCATTCCTTCGGCAGCCTGTTTGGTCGCGCGTGCTTCGGGGGATAAACCCATCCCTGAACCTGGTTGTCCAGTGCCAGACCCCAGGGTTACTCCATTTTCAGCCGCCCAAGTTTGCATATCGGTGAATGTCAGCTTCATGTCGGCGATCGCTTTGAGCTGATCGGAGGTCATTGTGGATTTCGATCTGCCCGAGCAAAGCGGATATTTCTTCCTGTGATCCGCCGCCGCTGGTCGTGGTTCCGCGCAGAGCCTGATAGAGCGGTACCAGTTGCTTTGCCTGCTCCGCTGTCACAGCCTGTGCTGTGCCATCCAGTTTCATGGTTCCAATGGCAAGCTGATTGCGGACAGGCAGCGCGTTTTCATAGTCGGTTGAGATGACAGAGCTGGTGTACACATCACTGCCAGATGTGTTGGAAGCAGACGATGTTCCACCGCACGCCGTCAGCAACAAAGCCAGAACAAAAGTGATAAAGAGAATTCGTTTCATGATAGGTTTCCTTTTTGATGATTTGGATTTAATATTTTTTATTCACGCCGCAGCGCTTCGATCGGGTCGAGTTTGGCTGCGCGCGTGGCGGGGTAATACCCGAAGAAGATGCCAACTGTCGCCGCCGCACCAAACGCCAGTGGGATGGAGCCGGGCACGATCGCGGTCTGCATCCCGCCGAACATGTTGAAGAGGTAGGAGCCCCCCACGCCTGCCGCTGCTCCAATGAACCCGCCAGCAAGGCTCAAAATGATGGCTTCCAGCAGAAATTGGAGCAACACATCCGATGAGCGGGCACCCAACGCCTGACGCAGTCCAATCTCGCGCGTACGTTCAGTGACTGAAACCAGCATGATGTTCATAATACCGATACCACCCACCAGAAGCGATACGCCTGCCACCCACGCCAGCAGATCGCGGAATGCGGCAGTAGTTGCTTCTTGTGTGGCAATGATGTCTTGCTGTGTCTGGACCGTGAAATCTGGCTGAGACGGGCTGACATCATGGCGGTCACTGAGCAGCGCCGTGACCTGAGTGATGATGCCCGGAATGTTTTCCTGGCTGCTGGCTTTCACGTAGATCGTGCGGACACGGTCACCGCCGATCGGCATCTCACTCATGAACTTTTGAAACACCAGGTTGATCGGCAGATAGATACGACCATCGTAGTCCACATCCGCTACCATTCCTTTTGCTTCCATCACACCGACAATCGTGACCTTTACCGAGCCGATCGTGATCGTCTGACCCAGTGGACTCATATCACCAAACAGGTCTTTGGCAATGCCTGCTCCAAGCACCGCAACTTTTGCCTTGCGCTCATCTTCATCCGCAGTGAAGTAGTCACCCGAAGCAACCGTGTAATCTCGAACCGACGAAAAGTCAGACGTCGTGCCAATGACAGAGATCGAGTTAAGCGTGACGCCGTTCCCTTTTACCGTTTGTGGAGCGGGACCTTGTTCAGCAGAGATACCATCAATGCCCACTACTTGCTTCTGAATGGCATACGCATCTTCGATCATCATCGTACGCCCCGCGCCAGGGATTCCACGCATGGGTGCGACAATGATCAGGTTCGCGCCGAGCGCATTGATCTGCTCTGCAATGGCGGCTTCGGTCCCTGCACTGACTGCCAGCATGACGATGACCGACGCCACACCAATGATGACACCAAGCGTGGTCAGAAACGAACGGACTTTGTTCAACATGAGCCCTTCCCATGCGGTTCGAAGGATCTTTCGGAATTTCATAGCGACCTCTTATTCAGGCAGGCATTGCTGCCATCGCGCCCGTCGGAGATCACCCGTCCATCTTTGACGCAGATCACACGCTGCGCATGTTCGGCAATATCCGTCTCATGAGTGACCATGACAATGGTTGCACCCTTCTGATGCAGGTCATGAAGGATGTCCATGATCTCCACGCTGGACTTCGAATCCAGGTTGCCGGTCGGTTCATCGGCAAGAATCAGCAGGCGGTTTGTTCACCAATGCGCGCGCAATCGCCACACGCTGCTGTTGTCCACCAGACAGTTGATTGGGATGATGGTGCAACCGTTCTCCCAACCCAACTGCCTCAAGTGACTCGATAGCACGTTGTCTTGCTTCTTCATCACTTACTTCTTCATGCATGTTGTACAGCATGGGAAGCATCACGTTGGAAAGCGCGCTCAGTCGTGGAAGCAGGTTGAAGGATTGAAAAATAAAGCCCAGTTTCTGATTGCGTACTTCGGCAAGTTCATTCCTGCTCAACTTGCTGACATCACGACCATCGAACACATAGGTTCCTGCTGTGGGTCGGTCCAGGCAGCCGAGGATGTTCATCAGCGTAGACTTGCCCGAACCGGAGTGTCCCATGATGGCAACAAATTCATTGCGATGGACGTTCATATCCACACCGGATAAAGCATGTACGGTGGCTTCTTCCACGCCGTACACCTTGGTCAATCCTTGAATTTCGATCAACGGACTGTTCATGGCAATTACTTCGTTTCTACGTTTCCGGTGCTGACGACATCGCCCACCTTCAATCCGCTCAAGATCTCGGCGTTGGCGTAATCCACAAGTCCAACTTCCACCGGCGTCAGTGTCAGGTTGCCTGTCAACCCAACGACGAACACTGCGTAGGAACCCGCCTCCAGTTCACGAAGCGCTTGCTTCGGTACAAGGAGCGTGCCATGAGACTCGCCTGCAATGACTTCCGCTTCGAGGTTCATACCAGAGAGAACCAGGAAATCCGGTTGATCGAAGGAAGCCCAGGCAGCCACCACGGATGAACCATCAATGGTTTGCAGGGAAGGTTCGATCAGGATGATCTTGCCATCGATGGGTGTATCGGGGTACGCATCAAACGTGATCGTTACACGCTTTCCCACTTCGACCTTGCCCAGGTCACTCTCATCCAGATAGATGTGTGCAAGCAGATCGTTCGTGGATGCGATAGTCAGGACTGGCGACGTGTTCACAGTTTGCCCTGCCACTGCCTTGAGATCGGTTATAGTGCCATCAAAAGGTGCGGTCAGTTGCGTGCCTTGCACGGCAAGGCGAATTTGTTCCAGGCGCTGCATTTTCGGACCAAGAGCCGCAATGGGATCTTTCAGTGCATACGGTCCTGCTTTGATAATATCCAGGGCAGATTGCGCATCCTGTACCAACACACGTGCCGACTCGACTTTTGCCCGGGCAAGAGTCACATCCGACACATCAGGGGAGCCGTATTCGCTGCTGTAGATGTTCTGGAGATATACAAGGTTACTCTGAGCACGTTCCAGGGCTTTTGCAGCGTCATTGAGACTGGCTGGAGTAGTTGATGAAGTCGCCTTCAGCGTATCAAGTTTTACCTGCGCTTCTGCCACCTTCAGTTCAGCATAGTAGACATCTGAACCGATCAAATAGGTGAGTTCAGAGATGGCATCATCCAGGTTGATCTGGGCATTTGCCAGGTCACCTTCTGCCTGAAGCACACCACTGGGAGTGAATAGAGCCTGAAAATCTGCCTGTGCCTGAACATTGTCTTCCAGCCGAGCAAGTGTATTGCCAGATTCAACCTTATCACCTACCTTTACAGTCAGTTCGCGTACTACACCTGCCGAGCGAAACCCCAAGTCCACCTCAGAGACTGGGACAACGGTGCCTGCTCCACTGGCAGTGATCACCATGTCTCCGCTTCGCACCTTTGCCGTTTGTACTACCGTTGTATCTGACTGTTCAGCATTGGCTGTGTCGCGGAAATAGAAGGCGGCTACAGCAATAACGACCAGAAGAATAACTGCACTTGAGATTAGACAAAACGATTTTTGAACCACTTCATGAAATGCTCCTTGTGAATACCTGAAAGTGGCTGGATGATATAGTCTTCCCATAAAGATTCCTTGTACGCTATGTAAAGAATTTATGAAGATAATGAAATTGGACATCCAGATACGCACTCAACAGAAATGCACCCTGCAAAAACGGCAGGGTGCATTTCGATGGTCCAAAATATTGGTAAAACTGTTTTAAGGTCCGCTGACAGTGGGATAACCCGCGGCTTTCCACTGGTTAAGTCCACCTGCCATACTGGTAACCTGGGTGAACCCTGCCTGGAGCAATATGTCACGTCCTTGCGCGCTGCGATTTCCAGAGCGGCAAACTACAACGATCTCCTGGTCTTTTGGCAGCTCATTGATCCGATTAGGCAATTGATCGAGCGGAATCAGGGTCGCATCCTGGATGTGCGCTTCGTTCCATTCATCGGGTTGCCGTACATCCAAAATGAAAACGCCAGCTTCTTTCTTCGCCAATGCTTCCGATACGGAGATCTCAGCCGGAAGCCCGCTGCTGCTGGTTGAGTTTCCTCCTGCGATCATCCATACGATCGCCGCTACAGCAATCAAGGCAACTGCCCCCCATAACAGCAGTTGAGTATTCTTTTTTTGTTGTTGCACCTTGCGGCGTTCTTGTTTTGCCATCTATGAATTCCTTTATCAGTTTGAAGTTATCGTTCGAATTCTAATCCGCTGTACATCCATGCCCCTGTACCACCCAGGATGTTGTAGACAGTCTTGAAACCTTTTTGCCCGAGCAATGCAGCAGCGGACTGACTCCTGCTGCCGCTGGCACAGATCACCGCCACCGGATGCGCAGGATCCAATTCTTTCAAACGTGCTGACAACTGCCCGAGCGGGATCAACACTGCACCCGGGACATGTCCCTGACGATATTCCCACGGTTCACGCACATCGACCACGACAGGGCAGTCTCCGTTTGTACAGGTCTGCATAAGCTGGTACAGTTCCCGTGGTTCCAGATCTTGAATATCACCTGCTGTAATAGGCAGTCCCATTTTCTCCCAGATATCCAATCCTTCCGAGAGATAACCAACAACATTGTCGTAGCCGACACGCGCCAGGCTGTAGACTACCTGCTCGTATTCAGATGGGTCGGTAAGCAGCAAAATGACCGGCACATCCGGCGGGAAGACAAATCCTATTCGATTGCTCAACTGCGAATCCGCTTCGAGGTGGACCGAGCCAGGGATGTGTGCCTGCACATATTCTGCCTTCGAGCGGGTATCCAGCAAACCAGCCCCGCGCTGAAAATGCGGAATGGACTCCTGGATCGTGAGCGGGCGTTTCTCAACGACACCGAGCGGCTTCGGTCCCTTGCGGTTCATTGCTTTGATACGGGTATGATTCCCGGGCTGCTCGGGCAGGTCGCTGACAGCGTATTCGATAAAGGATTTACGCTCACGCGGCGAAAGAGCCGGATTGTACTTCCGTTCAAAGCCGAGGGTGGTGGACTTCATCGAGCCGATCGATTTTCCACATAATGATCCGGCGCCGTGACCCGGATAGATCATCAGGCTGTCGTTCAATGGCAGGATCTTTTCGGTCAGGGTGTCGTACATATTATTTGCGAGTTCGCGAGCCGCCTCCATGCCGACGAGATCGGGGCGTCCCATGTCGCCCACAAAAAGCGTGTCACCGGTCAGGGCAAGCCAGGGTTCTTCCGCACGGGTCGTATCTGCTATAAGCAAGGTCATGCTCTCTGGTGTATGTCCCGGCGTATGCAGAACTTTCAGGCGAATATTTCCCAGCTCCAGCACATCATCGTGCTTGAGCGGTTTATGTGCGAATTCAGCGCCGCTGGACTCATGCACGTAAATATCTGCACCGGTGCGAGCAGCCAGATCGGTATTGCCTGACACATGATCGGCATGCAGATGCGTTTCGATGATATGGGTGATCTTCAACCCGCGGCTAGCGGCGACCTCCAGATATTTCTGGATCTCGCGATCCGGGTCGACCACCGCTGCAACACCCTTGGCTTCGCACCCCACCAGATAGGATGCGCATCCCAACCCCTCGACAAAAAATTGCTGTGTGAACATTGATTCTCTCCTTACATCTAAAAAAGTTTTGGCAGATTATCGATCAGCAGAAAGACAGCCAGCAGGATAACAAATCCCGCGAACGCCTTCTGCAATTTGGACGAAGATAAGCGGTTGGACAGTTTCATGCCGCTGAACGTCCCGACCACACCAGCAATCGTGAAAACCAGCGTGACCATCCAGTCCACTACCCCGCCGCTGATGTGACCTAGAAAACCGGCAAGACTGTTCATGGCGATCACGATCAAAGAGGTACCGATTGCCGTCTGAACCGGAAGCCCCACCAACATCACCAGGGCAGGGACTACCAGAAAGCCGCCCCCAACACCGAGGATGCCTGTCAGCAAACCAACACCGGCTCCACTCACAAGTACGAACCAAAGCGGACGAGCATGGTGCTCTCCACTTTCATCCTGCGTACGACGGAACAATAACATTGATCCGATCCCCAACATCAAGCAGGCAAACGCGACCAGCAGCAACTCAGGGTCCATGTGTTTGGAAAAACTGGCAGTCGCATAAGAGACCAGCATCCCGGCGCTTCCGAACGCGAACGCCACCTTCCAGTTCAACCGTCCGTGTGTGCCGTGGAACAGGGCACCGACAACACTATTGGCACCCACGATCGCAAGAGAGGTAGTCACGGCTGCCTGTGGCGTCTGCCCGACAAGATACACCAGGGCAGGGACAGTAAGCAATGAACCTCCCCCGCCCAACAAACCCAGTGAAAGCCCAATTCCAAATCCCAACACCAATTCGAGAAAGATCATTCAGGCAATGTCCAATTTCAAGATTACTCTTTGGATGCATGAAAGCTAAAAAAGATACATCGATTCTCAAGAAGATACTGGCGTATCAAGACGTGAAATAGCTCCATTCATTGATGCCTTGAGCCGCACAAATTTGGTAAACCGAGAGATTTACTCCTTTTTGACTCTTGATGGAACTTTTATATTCTCTTTACATTGAGTGACTACTATAGGGGCGTACATCGCACAGCAAATGTGAAGTAATCAAACCAAGATGTCACGTTTTGAGTGTGATCGTTACAAAATCAAGGAGATAAAAATGTTCAATAATTTCAAACAAGTATTGATCAGTATTCGGGTAGTGGCTGTGCTGGTCGCTGTTGGCACAAGCACGTATAATGCGCTCGCCGCGCCAGCAGCGCAACCATTGAATGTATCTGTCGGTTGGAGAAATGGAATAGAAACGTGCCTTATAATCCATGATGCCGCCCATACCTGAATCCAGTTGACGATGTCCGGTGTAGGTAAAGTCGGTAGAGCAAAAACACCTAAGATAACGAATGGTTAGCTAAATTTTAGAGCGCCTTCCAAGTTTCTAGCGGGCGTTTTTTCATTTAAATCGTTTTGATGTTGCGAAGTGTTGCGATCATGGTAAAAACATTGGAAGATCGGACTCAATGGACGTTTTTACCCTGAAAACGAAAAAACGAATAAAAACGCTTCAAATGGAACGATTGGATGAGTTGAACATCAGACATTTAGAATCACACAGTAAACATTACTGTTTTTCAGTATTTAGGTCTTGTAGTTCAGTTGGTAGAACGCGCCGTTCATATCGGCGAGGTCACAGGCTCGAAGTCCTAGCAAGACCACAAGCAACAAGCAATTTTGCTTAAAATGCGGCATCAATGCCCAAACACCGAGGCACATTGCCAAAACCCATAAGAACCTCTCCGGAGATCGGGGAGAAATTTTTTCTTTAAAGCGGTGCGATCGTGCAATCAAAAAAACTTGACATCTTATTCTTTACCGATGTATAATGACTGAGTAATCAGTCATATTGAATAGAAGGAATGAAAACATGGTCCGAAAACTTGCCCCAACAAAACGGGAAACTTTTTTGAGTACTGCCCTAAAACTGTTTGTCGCCCAAGGCGTGCAGAATACTTCGACCGCTGCAATAGCCCAAGAGGCAGGCACTGCTGCCGGCACGTTGTTCCTGTACTTTCCCACGAAACAGGATTTGATCAACGAATTAGTTCTGCAGATCAGCAGAGACCAGGCAGAATACATGCAGACACTCCTGGATCATTCCCTTCCTGTTCGCGATATGTTTTTTGGGATCTGGCGCGGTTCAATTGGCTGGTTTTTGGAACATAGAGATGCCTATGAATATGTCCAGCAGGTTCGTGATACAGGGATTGTGGATGAAGCTGTCGTAAAGGAGTCAGGAAAATCCTTCGTTTACTTTTATGATGCAATCCAAAGAGGATTAGATGAAGGGAAACTGAAGCCTTACCCTCTCGAACTTATCGGTGCATTCCTCTATCAGGATATTGTCGCCATCATGAATTTGCTACGCACCCAACGCAAGCTCAAGAAACAAGAAGAGATCATTCAGGCAGGTTTTGACATTTTCTGGGATGGCATTCGAGCCTGAATCAGAATATCTACCACTCGATGAACCAAGAAGCAGAAATCATGAAATATAAAAGTATCACAGTAATCAAAAGAGGCGGGCCGGATGTTCTCCAGCTTATGGAGCACGAGCTACGCGATCCTTCCGCCTGGGAAGTACGCATTAAAACGCAAGCCGTTCCTGTTTGCCTTCCAGACATCACAGCCCGCTATGGACAGACGCCATTTTGTCCCAAAGTACCATTTACTCCGGGTTACGCAGTCATTGGTACAGTTGATGCAATTGGCAAGAATGTGACAAATGCTGCCATAGGAGGTCGTGTTGCTGCGCTGACTGCCTTCGGCGCGTATGCTGAATACGTGTACTGGGATGCAGGACGGTTGATCCCGGTTCCAGAGTCCCTCGATGCTGCGACAGCAATTCCTTTGATCCTCAATTACATTGTCGCCTACCAGGTCATGCATCGCACTGCTAAAGTAAAAGCAGGTGATACAGTCTTGATCATCGGCGCGAGCGGCGGCATTGGGACCGCGCTGTTGCAGCTTGGAAAACTAGCTGAACTCAAAATGTATGGGATTGCATCGAAAAGCAAACACCACACCCTGGCAGAATATGGAGCAATACCAATTGATTATCGAACGCAGGATTTCATCGAGGTGATTCACCAGGCAGAGCCACAGGGGTTGGATGCAGTTTTTGATGGGATGAGTGGAGATTATTTCAAGCACAGCTATTCACTACTGCGGCGCGGCGGAAAATTAGTAGGGTACGGTAATCCGCTAAGCACATCGGGTATGCTGAAATTCTTGGGACAGCTACTCTTATTCAACATCTTACCGGATGGCAGGTCAGCAGGGACCTATAGTACAGGACTCTCTCGCTTTGATTGGCGTTCCTTTTTGGAGGACTGGCACACACTGTTTGCGTTGCTCGAAGCGGGTAAGATCAATCCGGTGATCAGCGCCCGGTTTTCCATCCTGGAGGCGGCAAGAGCCAATGCACTGCTAGAGAGTGGGCAGGTGGTCGGCAATGTTGTTCTGGTAGCGCCAGAGTTACTCTAGTCTATTCAACCAAGGAATCCTCATGAATGCTCTTCAACTTCGACTCGTAAGTGCCGGACTATTCTTCCTCTTGATCCTCCCTTCCGGATTATGGATGAGCCATTCCGGAAGGCCGTATAACCCAATTCTCTTCAATCTCCACAAGCTTGTTGGATTTGGATTGTTCGTTTTTCTTGCCATCAACATCTATCGCGTGAACCAAGTAATGACATTGGGCTTCCCGCAACGAACTGCTTGCCTGGTCACCGTATTGTTCTTCCTAGCCACGATTGTGACTGGCGGACTGGTCAGTGTCTCCAGAGCAATCCCAGTGGTTGTTTCTCAATCTCACAAGTTGCTTCCATATCTGACAGTACTGTCCACGATTGTAAGTCTCTATCTTTTGCTGCGAGTGAGATACCCTGTCAAATAATATTCAAAGAACGCTCAAGGCAGTTGACTTCTGTCTCAACTTAATCACTTCAACAGAGCCTTGTGCGCTGTGAAAAACAAAACACTGTTACCATCATCTCACCTGCCACTAACGGACACGTTGGGGCGGCGACAGGCAATTTAAGGCATTTACTTGAAAGGATTTCATGAAAAAGTCATTGTTTTTTGTTACTCTGCTCGTGCTTCTGGGCAGCCTTAGCAGTTGTGGTCAACCATTCCTAACTCAGTCTGCTCCAACCATCATCCCAACCTCCGTTAAATCAGTTACCTCAACTGCTGTGACATCCATGGGGCAAAACAAATTTTGTGACACAAGGGTTGTGCCACCCACCATGATTTCGTATGACGAAAAGTATTTGTTTGCGGATATTGCAGGTTTCAAAGTGCATATGCCTCAATCTTTACCGGAGAAATATTTATTTTGTGACACAATATTTGTACCCAATATCCATAGGGTCACTGTCCATTATGTTTATGATGTCCCATCGTCGGGATGTTGGCTGGAAATTATGCAATCCTCGCAGGATATCAGTATTGATATTCCAGAGTATGCTCTCTCGAAGGCAGTACGTATAGATATGTATGATGCACTCTTGACGCAAGGAGCCTGGAGCCAGGGAGAGGATGCAGAAGAGATCTCATGGGACAACGACACGCCATCGTTTATTTTACAGTGGCATACGTCCGATTTCCATTTTGCCGTATCGTCCATCAGTGGATGTGATCCCAAAAGTCCAGGTTTTATTACGAAAGAGCAGTTGATTGCAATTGCTAAACAACTGTTGTGAAACTTCTCTGGTGTGCTTACACAGCGTGCAACAACGTCTTTGGAAACTGTCGAATAGCTGGGTATAAGACTCTACTATCGTGCAGCTAGAGTTCCCAAAGTGTTGCAATCAGAAAAAAACGCAGTGGAAATATGGGACACGGTGGAGATTTTGACCCCTGAAAAGCGCAAATATTCGAACAGAAACGCACGAAACAGACGTATTGGAAGCAGTGGAAAATGAGAATTTAGAATCACACAGTGAAGATGGGATAAACAAGGTCTTGTAGTTCAGTTGTTAGAACGCGCCGTTCACATCGGCGAGGTCACAGGTTCGAAGTCCTGTCAAGACCACAAAAAACGGTGATTTTGCCTGAAATCAGGGCACAAGTGCTCAAGATAACGGTGCATCGCCTGAATCGCAAAGCGCCTCCCTAGAAATTTGGAAGGTGCTTTTTTGTTTGATTCGATGGAGTGTTACGAAAAGTATTGCGATCACCATATGGGAGACATAAATGTTTTGCAGTAGAAGTCGATACCCGAGGCTACCCGTACACATACAAATGCTCATTCCTTCACACATAAAAACACGCAATTATGCCTATATGTGAGACAGTAAGAAAGTATATAAGATGCCTTGTCACAACTCTAGAAACAGGTCATTATATTGATACTGCTTACAAATATTTTGTTTGTCGTTGCGAGGTAACTATGGACGATCATAAACAGCATGCATCTCATGATTCTTCCCAACACAAATTGGTGGACCACTCCGCACACCAGACGGAAAGCCATGCGAACTCCAGTGCCCACGAAGGACATGATATGTCTGGCATGTCGAAAGAAAACCATTACGCTCATGCCGGTCATGGCACCGATCACACCGGGCACGAGCAAATGTTCCGCATTCGCTTCTGGTGGAGTCTGTTACTAAGCATTCCTGTGCTTGCCTACAGCGGCATGATCCAAATGTGGCTCGGATTCACACCACCCACCATTCCTTTTGCAGAATGGATCCCCTTCGTCTTCTCCCTGGTGGTCTTTGCCTACGGCGGCATCCCTTTTCTACAAATGGCGGTCCCCGAATTAAAAGACCATAAACCTGGCATGATGACGCTCATCTCGCTGGCGATCTCGGTTGCATTCATTTATAGCATCGCCGCGCAATTCCTGAATCTCGGTGAAGGCTTCTTCTGGGAACTTGTCACGCTCATTGACATCATGCTGCTCGGTCACTGGCTGGAGATGCGCTCCGTGCGGCAAGCCTCTGGCGCGCTCAACGAGCTTGCCAAGCTCATGCCTGATACCGCAGAACGCATTCATCACGGCGACATGACAGAAACCGTTCCAGTTTCTGCGCTCAAACGTGGCGACATGCTGCTCGTCCGCCCTGGGGCAAGCATCCCTGCCGATGGCGAAGTGGTGGATGGTCACTCCAACGTCAACGAATCCATGATCACAGGCGAGTCACTGCCCGTCCACAAAATGAACGGTATGAAGGTTATCGCAGGAACCATCAACGGTGATGGAAGCCTGCACGTGAAAGTCACTGCCACTGGTAACGAAACTGCTCTCGCCGGCATTATGCGGCTCGTTGAACAAGCGCAACAATCCAAGTCCAAAACGCAAGTCCTTGCCGATAAAGCGGCAGGCTGGCTTTTCTACATCGCACTGGCTTCCGCAGTCATCACTGCCATCGCCTGGACAATTGCTGAGTCGTTCAACATCGAAGTGCTGAATCGTGTCGTCACCGTGCTGGTCATTGCCTGTCCGCACGCGCTGGGCCTCGCCATTCCGCTCGTCGTTGCCATCACGACCGCACTGGGCGCAAAGAACGGCATCCTCGTTCGCAACCGGCTCGCCCTCGAAGCCGCACGCGAAATTGACGTGGTTATTTTTGACAAAACCGGCACGCTCACACAAGGTCAATTCGGTGTGGTGGATATGGCAACTGCGGATGGCTGGGACTCAGACCGGGCGCTTGCCCTCGCCGCCGCGCTGGAGTTTGATTCCGAGCATCTCATCGCCCAAGCCATCCGCCGCTTCGCCCAAAGCCTGAAGCTGGTCCTACCACCCGTGAGCCATTTCTCCGCTCTAAAAGGACGCGGTGCCCAAGCTGATTTCGAGAGCCGGACGTACTACATTGGCGGACCGCGTCTTCTGGAAATGCTCTCGCTCACTCCGGCATCCAATATCGCGGACTTCACAAACTCTGCCAATAGCAAAGCACAATCCGTTGTATACCTGACTACGAAAGACAAAATTATCGCTTCCTTCTCTGTCGCAGATGTCATTCGTCCGGAAAGCAAACAAGCCATTGACGAGTTAAATAGAATGGGAATAGAAGTCGCCATGTTAACCGGTGACAGCCGTCCCGTAGCGGAAGCGGTCGCCAGTCAATTGGGAATCAAACGTGTATTTGCCGAAGTCCTGCCCGAGCACAAAGATCAAAAAGTGATGGAACTGCAAAAGCAGGGGAAGAGCGTGGCGATGGTTGGCGATGGAGTGAACGATGCGCCCGCCCTCACCCGCGCAGATGTAGGCATCGCCATCGGCGGTGGGACCGATGTGGCGATCGAATCCGCTGGCTTGATCCTGGTCAACAGCAACCCACTGGATGTGGTCAAGATCTTCAAACTCAGCCGCGCTAGCTACAGCAAGATGATCCAAAACCTGTGGTGGGCAGCGGGCTACAATATCGTCGCCATTCCGCTGGCTGCAGGGGTCCTGGCAAATTGGGGCATTCTACTCTCCCCTGCTGTCGGCGCATTACTCATGTCTGTCAGCACGATCGTAGTTGCTATCAATGCGCAATTGTTACGCAGAGTAACACTATAAAAACATACGCTACCTTCAAAATCACTCGTTGGGCAATTTCAGCGGTCTGGGTATATGGGCTCACATTGTTTCACTTGATCCATCCTGCAATCAAACTTGCAGGATGTTGATTTTTCCTTTATGCTTGCCTGAATTGGTTTTGGAAATGACTGTTACTGAATTCTTTGCACTCAACCGCCAACTCATTCTGTTTGTGTATGGGCTGGGTTTCTTTATCCTGGGATTCGCTATTATCCTTCAGGTACAGCAATCATCCCGGCTGGAACTGGCGCGCAGCCTGCGTTGGCTGGCAGCCTTTGGAATCACCCACGCTTTTAACGAATGGGGAGACCTGTTCATACCCATTCAAGCTGGATATATGAGCACTCCAGTTATTAAGTTGCTGTTGGTGTTTCAACTGGTTTTGTTATCTGCCTCCTTTGCCTGTCTCTTTGAGTTTGGGATTTCTGTGCTGAGTCCGTTCGATCTGCCACGTTGGTCGAACAGTGTACCCACAGCGCTCTTTGCAGGATGGGTCTTTATTTCCTTCTTTGTGCTCCTGCCCTTCCAACCCGATCTTGAACAGTGGCATCACACTGCAAATGCATTAGCGCGTTATTTCATTGGATTTCCGGGCGGTGTGCTGGCAGCGTATGGATTGCGTGTGCATGCCATCAGGCGCATCAAGCCTCTCAATGTCCCTGTTATCTACAACACACTGAGAATCGCCGGTATTTCCATTGGGGCATACGCTATTCTGGGCGGCTTGATCCCCCCTCCTGTCCATTTCTTTCCGGGGAATGTCCTGAACACGCAAACCTTTGAACAAATAGTAGAGGTACCGCCGATCATCTTTCGAACAGTAATCACCCTGGTGATCGCGATCACTGTGATTCGCTCGCTGGAGATTTTTACACTGGAGACTCAGCGAAAGATCGAAGAGTTGGAACAACAGCAGATCATCAGTGCTGAGCATGAACGATTGGCACGCGAACTACACGATGGTGCTATCCAAAAGGTATACACGGCGGGGCTGTTGGTCGAATCAGCTTCCCGACTGGCGGAAGAAAGATCCGAAATCGCATCCAGATTGGAGCGTGCAGTTGTCGTGTTGAACGATGCCATCGCGGATCTGCGGCATAACCTGGCTGAATTACACCGTTCGGATGTAGTCCCTTCGGATAAAACTCTGGCTCAGATGCTTCAAGAACTTTCACAGGATCCTCACTACAATACCCTCGTAACAACTTCACTGGATCTGAAATCGCTTGGAGAGAAGTCGCTTTCTCCTGTACGCGCCCGTCATGTGTTCGCCATTGTAAATGAAGCAATGGCAAACATTGTACGTCATGCCAATGCCCGCACGGTGAATATCCAGGCACAGGACTTGGGTGATCGATTGCGAGTTGTGATCAAAGATGATGGCACAGGCATCGCTCCAAATTCCGAGTCCGGTTATGGACTGCGCAATATGCGCGATCGTTCGCGTCTCTTGAATGGAGAATTGCATTTCTCAGAACCATCCAGCAAAGGGACAACTATTACACTTGAAATTCCCTGGGTAGATTCATAATGACAAAGACTCGTATCTTACTTGTAGATGACCATGCCATTGTGCGATTGGGATTGATGACCCTGTTGAACGACCAGCCCGACATGGAAGTGGTCGCTGAAGCCAGCACCGCCACCGAAGCAGTGCGCGCCACAGAGAAGTTTAAACCTGATGTGGTGTTGATGGATATTCGTCTGCCTGGCGAAGGCGGCATCGAAGCAACTCGGCAGGTCACGTCTCGTTTCCCTGATAGCAAGGTGGTGATGTTGACATCCTTCGCAGATGATGACTTGATCATCCGTGCGATCAATGCCGGGGCCGTGGGATACGTACTCAAGCAGGTCGGGAATGAAGAGCTGTTGAGGGCGATTCAGGCGGCAGCACGGGGCGAAGCGTCGTTCGATCCATCCACAACCGCAAAACTGATTTCACGCGTCCGCGAATTGGATAGAAAAACAGAAGAGGATGCCTTCCGTGAGCTGTCTGACCGTGAGATGGATGTATTGGTACATCTGGCACGCGGCAAGACAAACGCGGAGATCGGTCAGGTTTTGAATTTGAGTGAAAAGACAGTCGGGAACTATATTGGAACGATGTTCGAGAAGTTGCATCTCAACAATCGCATTGAGTTGGCAATTTATGCCGTAGAACATCATTTATTTGAACGTATGGGGAAGGAATAATACAAAAAACTCCCGCTCACTGGCGGGAGTTTTGTTTGATACGATTCTTACTTGAAGAGTTCCCAGAAGGGAGGGAAGGTTCCGAGCAGACCGACCACCAGCAATGCGATCGCGATGGATGAGATGCGGGTGAAGTTGGTTTCCTTATCTTTCCAGACGAAGTGTAGGATCGCCCAGGCGACAAAGAAGATGATGATCGCTAACATGGATTTACCGGAGAGACCACCAACGGGCTTGTACCAGTTTAGGCTCTTTGCAAAAGCGGACTTGTCGTTGATCTCGAAGGCGAGTGTGATGAGACCCATTGCGGCGGAGCCAATGCCCCCGGCGAGCAGAGCGGCAGAGACCGGTCCATTTACTTTTTCAGTCAGGTTATTCGCTAAAGTTGCCATGATTTTGTTTCCTTTCAACTAATTCTCAAGTGCCTAGCGGACGGCAGCGGCTTTGGTGATGAAGGCGCCAAACATACCGGCGATAGCGGTGGCGACGAAGGCAAAGATGAAGAAGATCATCACTGCGCGGCGTTCACCGACTTTCTTTGCCAGGGTCGGACCATAGTAGCTGACAACGAAGGCGACTACTGTGGCAGCGATAGGGGCAAGGAAAGCAACGTGCTCTTTCCATTCCATGCCGAATTCATGCCACTTGGCAGTGCTTTCGCTGGCGAGCAACAGGAACTTGGGGAAGGTGGAGAGGTCGAGGGTACCTTCGGGCGGAGTAGCGCGGTACCAGGGGTACACGACCCACGCTCCGGTGAAGACGGCAGCCCACACAGAGATCGCCAGACCCCAGGTATACACTTTGGCAGCATTGACGGTCTTCTTGATGCCATCGGCGGTAAGCAATTCAGGTTTCATACTGTACACCATGTACAACGCGCCGCTGAAGCCCAGCAGGAAGATGAAACCGAACACCATACCGTGAACAACGGTCCAGATTTCACGCAAATTCATATCCATAATCTTGTCTCCTTTGTGATCATTTTGATCTTGATTTGTACTCATTCTACGGATTATGAAAAAACAGAGTTAGAGGCGTTCGCCCCTATTTTTTTAGGGGTGTTTGCCACCAACCTTTCAACCGAAGTACCGAGCTACAAAGCATAGGCAATATTGCCTATCAGAAGATAAGTGAACTCGCCCTGCTGCTTCCGAAAGGGTAACCGTACAATCCCAGAACCTGAGGCGTGTATGAATACTTCCCCGTTCTTATCCGTCAATCGACCCTGTGAAGAAGCCCTGACATGGAGCAGGGAACAACTGATTCAGGCAGGCTTACGCCCCATCCAGACCTTTGACTTGCATGCCGCGCGCTCAGGATCACACGATTGCTCCTGCCCAAACCATGGAACGAAAGACTGTGACTGCCAGATGGTTGTGATGCTCGTATATGGAAATACTGACCAACCATCCACGTTGATCTTGCATGGGAGTGATGGGCAAACCTGGTTCTCGCTGGTAGAAGACACCAGCCAACCGGTCAATGCATTGACGGCAACCGCCATCAAAAATTCACTCAATGGAGGTTCGCCAGTCACGAAATCTCATTAAAGGTAGTCGTTTCTGAAAATTCCAAATTTCAACAAATAAGAGGAGAAGAGATGTTTACTTTTAGAAGAATTGTTGTCCTTCTGTTCGTTGCCGCATTCTTGTTAGCCGCTTGCAGTGGACAAAAACCCGGTGAAACAAAACAGACCGTGAATGTTGACGTGTCACTGACTGAATTTGGGATCAAGTCATCGTTGACCGAATTTGAGACAGGTGTCCCCTATCATTTTGTCGTCACCAATGCAGGTGTGGTGGAACATGAGTTCATGATCATGCCACCATTGACGCAAGACCAAATGGGCATGCACATGGATATGACCGATCTGGATAAGATGGCACTTGCGATGGTCGAAGCCTCTAACTTGCAGGCAGGTCAAACAGCATCCTTCGATCTCACATTCACGGAACCGGCAAATTCGGGGGAACTAGAGTTCGCCTGTCATACGCAGGGGCATTACGAGTCGAATATGAAGCTACCTATCTCTGTTCAATAATTCATGTCTCCAACTACGCAGTAAGTAGAACTGGAAAATGGACGTCAATATCTTGATGTCCATTTTCCATAATAGAAAGAAAGTCTCATGTCAGCATTTGCAGCCACTAGCTCACACATGCCAAAACGTTCTATCTTTCAATGGATCGGCGATCACTGGTTTGCCACCTTCCTGATCGTGTACGGTGCCTGGGTATTCGCGCCTTTTCTTGCGCCGGTCTTCATGCATCTGGGCTTGACCAGCGCGGGAAAAATGATCTACTTCATTTACTCCTTTTTCTGTCATCAACTGCCGGAACGCTCTTTCTTTTTCTTCGGTCAAAAAAGCATGTACTCGCTAAGTGAAATTCAGGCGGCATGGCAGAACACACTCAACCCCATGCTCCTACGTCAGTTCACCGGTAATGAAAACATGGGCTGGAAAGTTGCCTGGTCAGACCGCATGATCTCGTTCTACACCAGCGTTTGGTTGTTCGCTGTGATCTGGTATCCTCTTCGGCGAAGGATCAAGCTGCTGCCGTGGTGGGGATTTGTACTTCTGCTCTTACCCATCATCATCGATGGCGGGACGCATACGATCAGCGACCTCTCCGGTATCGGGCAGGGATTCCGTGATACAAATGGATGGCTCGCCGCCCTGACGAATCACATCTTCCCTGCGACGTTCTACGTTGGCGACGCACTCGGCTCCTTCAACTCGATCATGCGCTTCCTTACGGGACTGTTGGCGGGCACCGCTATCGGATGGTTACTCTTCCCCTTTGTTTTCTCCAATCAAGAACCGGATACAATAAGCTATGGCAAAGTCAGCAACTCAACCCAAGAACAAGATCCGCATTCTGCTCGCGGATGATCATCACATCGTCCGTGCAGGGGTCAGGCAACTGCTCGAGAGTGCGAAAGATCTTCAGGTCATAGCAGAAGCCGGGGACGGGGAAGAAGCGCAGTCCCTTATCCAGCAGCATAAACCGGATGTGGCGGTGCTCGATATCCAGATGCCGAAAGCCAGCGGCATCGAAGTCACACGCTGGGTGCGCTCGCATTTTCCGGAAGTAGGTGTGCTCATTCTCACGGCGTACAATGACGATCCCTATGTGATGGCGGTTTTACAAGCTGGCGCGAACGGATATGTTCTCAAAACGGGGCAAGCCGATGAACTCATTCAAGCCGTGCGCGATGTGTACGAGGGCAAGTCGGCACTCGACCCGAACATCACACGCAAGTTGATGTCCAACATTTTCAAAAGCCCGGAGAAGAAAGTCGTTGACCCACTCACCGACCGCGAGCTGGATGTGCTGCGTCTTGCCGCAAAAGGTTTCACCAACAAAGCCATCGGTGTGCAGCTTAGCATCAGCGACCGAACCGTGCAGGGACATCTCGCCCACATCTTCGCCAAGCTGCAAGCTGGCAGCCGCACCGAAGCCGTGATGCGCGCGGTCTCGCTGGGATTGATCTCGCAAAGTTCAGGCACAATTTCAGAAGAATGAAAAAGGCGCGCGCTCCTTTCCTGCGCGGGCTGACCGTGCAGTTGCTCGCTATTACGGTCTTACCGCTCACGCTGCTTTTGCTGTTGATCGCATTCGGCAGCGTCTCGCTACATCAAAAGGATATGCGCGCGTTGGTCGGCGAACGCGATGAACGCGCCGTGCAAGCTGCCGCCGCTGCGTTATCTTCCGAGCTGCACCACCGCGCATCCAACATCATGAATCTGGTCGAGCTGGCACATCTTTCCGACAATACCCGTTCGATCCATTCCACGAACGATCTGGCGCAGGATTTTGACGGCGGCATTGCTTATCTCGATCTGGATGGACGACTCATCACAAACACATCCGCTTCTGAATTTTGGGATTCGCTCGCACAAAATAAAATCACTCTCGCTTCATCTTCCGATCCCGAGCCTGTTTTCTCATCCCCTTTTCTTGATCTCAACATCCAGGCGGCTCTTCATCGTCGTCTCGCAAGTGATCCCCTCTCAAAATATCATCGTAGCCGGTGCCTTCTCACCTGAGACACTGGCGCATGATGCTCTTTCCGCATCGTACCCCGACGGCAGCCACGTCACGATCTTTTTGCTTGATCCGTCGCATCACATCCTTTTCTCCAGCGGACCTCTCGCCACGGATAGTATCTCCTCCGATCACCCTGGTGTGACGGAAGCGCTGAGCGGCAAAAGCGGTACAACCTACTTGAAGCAGGGCAAGGTGGAACATGTGGTTGCCTACAGTCCCGTTACTCCAACAGGCTGGGCGCTGATTACAGAAGAAGAGTGGGAAATGGTCACAAGTCCATCGCTTCAACTGACACAGATAGCACCGCTGGTGATCGTGCCAGCATTCGTTCTTGCCGTGCTAGCATTATGGTTCGTCGCATCGCGCATTGTCCAACCGTTACAGAAGTTGGAGTCCAAAGCAGCAGCACTGGCGTGGGGTGATTTTGAAACTATCCAAGAACCTGTCGGTGGGATATCGGAAGTGCAGCACCTGCAAATGGAACTGACCGAAATGTCGCGTAAGGTCAAAGCGGCGCAAGAGGGATTGCATGACTACATCGGAGCGATCACATCAGCGCAGGAAGAAGAACGAACGAGGCTGGCGCGTGAATTGCACGATGACACCATTCAAGCCGTGATCGCCTTGCGGCAGCGTGTGCAGCTGGCGCAGAAATCGGTCAAGGATGCGAACGGAAAGCAATCGCTCAAGGAACTGGAGTCGCTTGCCGAGCAGACCATCGAAAATCTGCGCCGTCTCACGCGTGCGCTGCGCCCTATCTATCTCGAAGACTTAGGACTGGTCACTGCTTTGGAAATGTTGTCTCGCGAGATGAGTCAGAACAGCAATCTAGATGTGAAATTCCAAAAGACAGGCCAGGAACGTCGTTTGGCACGCGAAGTGGAGCTCTCGCTGTATCGCATCGCACAGGAAGCACTCAATAATGTGGTCAAACATTCCGGCGCAACTCGTGCTGAGTTGAAGATCGCTTTTGGGAAGTCCGAGATCCAGATGGAAGTCAGCGATAACGGAAAGGGATTCGCCGTGCCGAAGAGCCCAACCGAATTTGCTCCCAGCGGACATTTCGGTTTGCTGGGAGTCCACGAACGTGCGGACCTTATCGGAGCCAAGCTGGAGATCGAATCCGCTTTGAGTAAGGGAACCAAACTCAAAGTCCGCTTGTGAAGCGGAAAATCCAATCGTCAATATAACGAACCATTTCCATCACCCAGTCACATTGACTGGGTGATGTTCATCATAAGCAGAATAGCTTGTGATATATACAGCAGATTAGCGGTGAGCAATACCTAGTAGGCTGGGTAAGATTGCGCATCTTTACAATCCTTTGGAGGTAAACCATGCACAATCATGATCGCTTAGTTGGGGGGAATCCATGAAAAGGTTCTTCCGCACGATCTCGACTTTGCTTTTTGTCTTTACTCTTCTCCTTGTCAACACCAGCACTGCGTTTGCAAGCGGAGAAGATGGTGCACATCTCCTGGAGATGGACGTTGATGGGTATCACGTCACGTTGTCCAGCCAGAACGATTGGGTCAAGGGCGAAAATACGGTCGTGGTGACACTGACGGATAGCATGGGCATGCCCCTCAACAACGCTGATGTGGAAATTCTCATTGCTCCAAAATCCTCCGGACACACTGAAACCGATGGGCACGAAGAACAACAAAACTCCATGCCTGGTATGGACATGGGCAACAGCCAACCGCAAGACTCCATGCCCGGAATGGATATGGGCACATCCATCGAGGAAATGCCAGAACATCAGGAGAATGTAGAACCAGTTTCCATGATCGAGTCCGATGAGCATGGAATGTACACGCTCGAAACGCATCTCGAAACTTCCGGCGAGCACGATGTGCACGTCATGTTCCATGTCAACGGAGAGATGCTGCAGGCGGATTTTGTTGTCGTTGTTCCGGGCTTCTCCTCCAAAACCGTCATCCTGTGGGGATTTGTGGTGGTCAATATCGGGTTTGTCACTTCTGCAGGCGTTCTCAAGAAACAATCTATTCTCGTGAAAGGCGGAAAGTGATATGGCTACCGAACTGAAATCAAATAAAAGCATTCTGGCAGGCGGCAACCTACTGCAGATCAAACCTATCGACCGGCTCATGCGTAGCAAGTGGTTCCCCGGCATCATCCAGTGGCCCACGCTGATGGTCTTCATGCTGATCATGTTCCAACTCCTGCTCGGACCGCAAGCCGCACATGATAATTTCGGCACGGCTCTAACCTGGGTACTGTGGTGGCCCCTGATCCCGATCATCTTTCTATTCCTGGGACGTTTTTGGTGTGCGATCTGTCCGTTTGCCACGATCAACGATCTGGTGCAGAAGTTCGTCGGCAACAATCGTTCTGTTCCGCGCTTCTTGAAAAAATACGGCATCTGGATCATCGACGCGCTGTTCATCTTCATTACCTGGAGTGACCACGTCTGGGGTGTGGTCGAGAATCCCTTCGGCTCCGGCGTGCTGATGTTGATGTTGACTACCGGCGTTATTGCATCTGGAGCCTTTTATGAGCGCCGCACCTTCTGCCGCTATGTCTGCTTCCTCGGTGGATTATCTGGCAACTACGCCCGCACCGGTATGCTTGCCCTGCGCGGCACGCCGGAGATCTGCGCGACTTGTACATCCGCCTCTTGCTACAAAGGCACGGAGAAAGCGCCGGGCTGTCCGCTCTTCGAGTTCCCCAAGAACATGACATCCAATGCGAACTGCGTGGTGTGTGCTGCCTGTATCAAGAACTGCCCGAATGATTCGATCCAATTGACCGTGCGTCAGCCCACGAAAGAGTTGTGGTTCATCCGCAAGCCGAAAATTGAGGAAGCGTTTTTGTCAGCAGTGATCATGGGCATCGTCTTCGTCCAGAATGTGACCATGCTGGAAGTGTGGAGTTCCGTGTTGAACTGGCTGGAAAAAGCTGTTGGCACCACCAACTACGCCATTACATTCAGCATCACCTTTGCGGTTGCGATCGCCATCCCCGTTGCCCTGCTCGGGTTCACTTCCTGGATCGCGGGAAAGTTCAACAAATCCAGTCTGGTGGAAAACTTCGCCCACTTCGGCTATGCCATCATCGCTCTGGATGTGGCAGGACATATCGCCCACAACCTGTTCCACCTGTTGGCGGAAGGCAAGTCCATTTTCTACACGGCGCTCACGTTGTTCGGACAGGAATTCCACGGTGCATCCCCGGCTTTGGTCAGTATGGGAACCATCCAGGTCTTGCAGTACAGCTTGATCGCGCTCGGACTTGTCGGCTCGCTCTATACCGCGTATCGCATTGCGAAGAATAATCATGCCGATGGAAAGGTATGGGGAACCTTCGTTCCCTATGCCGCTTTGATCGTCGTGCTCACCGTCATGAACGTGTATCTGTTCATGCTGCCGATGGCAATGCGCATGTAGTCATAGGCAAAATTGCTTATAAGACAACAAGTAATACAGCCCTGCGCGGTGTGGTCTTAAGAAACGATAATTTTCTTCAAGAAAAGGAGACCAACCTATGACTACCACTGTGCACGACCCCGTTTGCCACATGGATATTGATCCCGCCACCGCCGCTGGCACCTCTGAATACAAGGGACAGACCTATTACTTCTGCTCGCTCGGCTGCAAGAAATCTTTCGACAAGGAACCTGAAAAGTATTTGAGCGGCACCGCTCAACATCAACATTAGAAATACAGGAGATCCAATGTACAAGAAAATCTTCTTCGCCTTTCTGCTGGTTATGCTTCTCTCACAGTTTGCAGTCTCCGTCGCATTTGCCGCCGATGAACCCGCTGGAAGCTGCCCGACAGGCTTTAGCCTGATGATGGCGATGGAACACGATGAACATGAGCATCAGCATGTAGGCATTGACACTGATCTGAACGGAGATGGTTATATTTGCATGAAACCAGTGACACCTGTAAGCCAGATCCACGTTCATACAGACAACAATTTACCAAAATAATTACAGGTATTTGCAAGACCTTCCTCTCTCACAGTAGCCTATCGATCGATAGGCTATTGTGCTTGTAACAGCATCCGCCGAGTTGCGCTTTCGTTATCCCTGCGGCAGGCGCATAATGGAAATATGACATCACCCAAACGTTATATCCCGGCACTCCGTTTCAAATGGCTCACGCCTTTGTATGATCCATTGCTTAAGTGGGTCATGCGTGAAGAGACGTTCAAACGACGCATCATCCAACAGGCAAACATTCAGCCAGGTATGAATGTGCTCGATCTTGGCTGCGGAACGGGAACCTTAACTCTAATGCTCAAGCGTGCCCATCCGAATGCGAACATCACAGGTTTGGATGGCGACCCGCAGGTGTTGAATATTGCCCGAGAAAAATCCGGCGGCATGGATATTCGCTGGGACGAAGGGCTCGCCTCCTCCTCCCGTATCCTGATTCCGTTTTCGATAGAGTGATCACCAGCCTTGTCATTCACCACCTCACTCAAGACGATAAGCGTCGTGCGTTCAAAGAAATTCATCGCGTGCTCAAACCAACCGGCAAGCTCTATGTACTGGATTTCGGTTCACCCCATTCTTCACTGGCACGTTTTATCACGCGGTACATGCGCCGTCTCGAAGAGGCTGCCGATAACTTTGACGGGTTGATCCCGCGCTTTATAACGGAGGCAGGCTTCGGCGTTGTCGAAGAAGCGGAGCACTTCATCACGATATTTGGTCCACTTTCCCTCTGGCGTTCTATGAAAGGCTCAACATGAAAAACAAACCTGTATCCACGGCAACGTTTCTTTCAGCATTCCTGATGGGTGTCATCCTTTTCTTGTCTTTTGGAAAAGAATGGCTCGATCTCAAATCGGCACTGGTCTTTCTTGCTGGTCTGATAGGTGTTGGACTATCTGTGCTCTTCTTTGGTATATGGAATATTCGCCATTCCAATAGGGACAACTGACACCAAGTGCCGAGACATTCATCATAAGCCATTTGGCGTATCTCTCTTCCCGCCATAGTGCGCTGGAGACATCGGTTTTGTACGACTACTATTGAGCCATCCTTACCGGAGGCTCAATATGCTTTCAAAGACACGCAAGTTTCTTTTCCTTTTCTTCATCGTGGCATTGCTCTCATCGGGAATTTCTGCCTGCTCCACACAAAGTCAGGAACATGACTTGAACATGGCATCCATGGATCAAATGCCCGCAGAAGTCCAATCTGCTCCAGTGACAGTACAGCAGGCTTATCAATTTGCCGTAGCGAACCCAGACGTTATGAAAGACATTCCCTGCTACTGCGGCTGCGGAAATATCGGTCACACCTCCAACTACTCCTGCTACGTGGAAAGCACAGACGACAAAGGCAACATCCGCTTCGACAGCCATGCTCTCGGCTGTTCCATCTGCGTGGACATCACTCAGGATGTGATGCGGTTGTTGAAAGATGGGAAAAGTCCGCAGGATGCCAGAGCATACGTAGATACAACGTACTCCAAGTACGGGACATCCAACATCCCCTAACTTTATAAATCCGCGCTTGTCTCTTCTCCTCTTTGTTTTGGCTGGACTGGTAGTGGTTTTCGCCCCACTACCAGTTCACGCCGCCACTCCTCAAGCGCGGATATTCCGAATCGATGCACGTCAATTTGCTTATTCACCCTCTGAACTTCACGTCAACTCTGGCGATACCGTGACCATCCAGCTCGTCAGCACCGATGTAGTCCACGGACTTTATGTGGATGGCTACGATGTCTCCGTCCAAGCTGACCCGGGTCAAACAGCTACGATTACATTTACTACCGATAAACCGGGCTCCTTCCGTTTTCAATGCAACATCACCTGCGGCGCCATGCATCCGTTCATGATCGGCAAGATCACGGTCGGAACGAATGCTTGGCTGTATCGATCATTAGGGCTAGCATTTCTATCTATTGTTGCTTTCTTTCTTCTTTCTTCTTTCATAAACAAAGGAAAGATGAAAGAAGAAAGAGACGTTGTGTAGTCCAATGAATCGCGTTGAGCTTACCCATATCCCTTTGATAAAGAAAACTCTCAAAAGCCGTTACCCACAGCTGGCAGTTTTTATCGTTATGCTGGTCGGATATATCTTTGCCATTCTCGCCGGGTTGATCGGCACGCCGGTAGGAAGTCATAACTTCAGCATCGTCTTTGTGTGGATCGCGTGGTGGGCGATTCTTATCCTGGTCGCTGTCCCTTTCTTCGGGCGTGGATGGTGCGCGGTCTGCCCGATCCCCTTACCGGGTGAATGGCTGCAGCGCGGTGCGGTGTTGGCTCCGCCTGACAAGAAACCGAAGTGGCTCAATCTGCGCGTGCCAAAGATGTTCCGAAATATCTGGTTGCAGAACATCTCATTTCTTTTGTTGGCTTTGTTTAGCAGTGTGCTTCTTACCACCCCAAGGATCACAGGGATTGTTCTTGCCGCGATGCTCTTCGCCGCGGTTGGATTGAGCACGGTCTTTGAACGGCGCTCTTTCTGCCGGTATCTCTGTCCCGTTGGTGGATTTATCGGTATCTATTCGCAGGCTGCTCCGGTTGAACTACGGATCAAGGAGAAACAGGTTTGTGCGAACTGCAAAGACAAGCCCTGCTATAACGGTTCATCGGATGGATACGGTTGTCCGTGGGATGTCTTTCCTGGAGGATTGACGAAGAACACGTACTGCGGTCTGTGCATGGAATGTATCCGCACCTGCCCCTACGACAACATTGCCGTCAAACTGCGTCCCTTCTCGGCAGACCTTGCCAAACCATCCACGCGTCTGGATGAGGCTTTCAAAGCATTCATCATGCTTGGCTCAGCGATGATCTATGCAGGCGTGTTACTTGGTCCGTGGGGCTTGCTCAAAGATGCGGCGTACAACGTCGGCACAGGCATGTGGTTTCTATATGCCATCGTCTTCCTTGCGATCATCTTTGGCATTCTTCCCGGTTTGTTCACGCTAAGCATTCTACAAACAAAAAGCGAAGTATCGCTGAAACAACGCTTCATCTCTTTATCAACCGCCCTCATTCCGCTCGGCTTGATGTTCTGGGTCGCGTTCAGTCTCTCGTTCGTTCTCACCAACGCCACTTACATTCTCGCCGCATTATCCGATCCGCTTGGGTTGGGATGGAATCTCTTCGGCACAGCGAACGCTGCATGGCAACCAATGTTCACGTCCATTCTTGCACCGGCACAGACTCTAGCTTTGGTCGGCGGGTTGATCTGGTCAGCGCGCACAGCGCAGAAAGCAGCAAGCGAAGCGCGCACTTCATCATTTCCGGTGATCGTCTTCTCGTTCATCGTCACTGCGATCATGCTTTGGCTTCTGCTATGAAACGCCCGGAACTTCTCTCACGCATTTTGATAACGGCAGCCATCGTCGGGGCGGTTGGAGCGCCGCTTCTCCTTTGGTCGCGCACCCCGCTCATCCACGCGCGGATGTCCGAGAACGGCGGCTGGAGTCCCGATGTCCTGAAAGCGGAAGTCAACAAGCCGCTCCATCTACAACTCACTTCTGATGATGTCATGCACGGCTTTGCGGTTGGTCAGATAGATGTGGATGCGGTGGATGTAGAGCCGGGCAAGGTCACGGATGTGACGCTGACTTTCGACAAGCTTGGGACGTATACGTTTTACTGCACACATTGGTGTGGACTCAATCACTGGCGGATGCGCGGCACCATCGAAGTCAGCGGCTCGGATTCGAAGCCGGAGCCTGTTTCCGTTCCATTGTATGTGACCCTCAACCTGGACATTGACGCTCCGCACGACGCAGCCTCTATTCCAATAGACAAGCCATCAGCGATCAACGGTAAACAATTTATCGATCAGTTACCAATTACTACTTACCAAGTATCTGAATACTATCGCTCGCATTCACCTTATCAAGTCTTTGATGAATTATCGAATACGATGCTGACTAAATCCCAACGCTGGGACGTGGTGGCATCACTGTGGCGTTCCAACATCACGCCCGAAGCACTAGCCAATGGAAGGCGTCTCTACGCCCAAAACTGCGCTGCCTGTCACGGTGAGACCGGCGCGGGTGATGGCGTCTTTGCTGATGACTTGAAAGCCGCCGGCGATGCGTCCGCTCAAAACATGGCAGGGTCGCAGGAAATGAAGATGCAAACCCCGGCGAACTTCACCGACCCCGCTCGAATGCTGGGAGCCAGCCCCGCGTTATTACAAGGCAAGATCCTGCGCGGCGGAATGGGAACCGGAATGCCGATGTGGGGCTCGATCATCACCGAAGAACAGACCTGGGACTTGATCGCCTATCTTTACTCGTTCCAGTTTGATTATGAAAAGTAAGGAGGCTCTATGAGCAAAAACAACAAGAAACATAGAAAGCAGAAAAAACAGAACTTCCCCTGGCTGCTGGTTCTGCTCGGCGGCGGATTGTTATTGCTCGCTGCCGCGTTATTCGCAAACCGCAGTGGCGATGGTGGCGGCACGCCGTCCATTGCTGTGGATCAGCAACAGATCGATTACGGCGATGTGCACTTTGGAGTCAATAAAACATTTACCGTGAAGGTCACCAACACAGGCAACGGCACGTTACGCTTTAAAGAAGATCCCTACATCGAAGTCTTGGAGGGATGCTGACCGCCCAAACTGACCATCGGTTCGATGGTACTCAAACCCGGCGAAAGCACCACAGTCCAATCCAGCGTTTTCATGATGCACGAAGGCATGGACGGTCCGCACAATTTTGCTGTACACCTCAAAACGAACGATCCTAACCAGCCAGATCTGGTCGTGAACGTTTTATCCAATTGGATACCGTGAAACTTGTTCAACAAAAGAAGTGACGTTTTGTAGACGAGCGTCCTTGCGTACTTTATCCGGAAGTCTTGTATAGGTGAAAATATGGAAGTACCTATCAGATAACGGACATTATTAAAACATAAGTGTCGCCAAATCCTAAATATGGCGACACTCCATTCTCTACATCTGCGCCCCTGGCGGGACTCGAACCCACAACCAACAGCTTAGAAGAATCGCGGCAATTCGTTTTTCTATTATTTTTGCGTCCAATCTGTCCATTTTCTCGCAATTTTTGAAACTTAAACGTCCATTCTGTTCAATGTGTCCAACGATTTTTGGCACGTCTGTCCTACTATTGTCCTACTTATTTTTAGCCATTTGTATCAGTCGCTATGCCTTACTTACCCCAAAGTATATACCAATACTTATTTGAGACCTAGAGACAGACCACACTTCTTCCACAACAAACTCTGCTGTCACACATTTTACTTGCTTGTGAGAATATTCTTTCTTTGTAAGGCGTATTTACAGGCAACAATTATTCTTCTAACACTATCACTCTACATATGAACCTTATCCTAAGTTCATTGATGTCGCTATACACCCATAACTGAATATAAGAATTTAATTTTCTACAAGGTAGTACATCCCACGCCAAAATCTGACATGGGATGTAACTCTTAAAAGCCAATGTTAGGGTGTAGTAAAGCTAAAAACTGTAGACCAGGCAGACGGACCATTGGGACCATTGACCTTGACCCGCCAGTAGAGCGTCTTCCCAGCTGGGAGATTGGTCAAACGAGTGTAACTCGAATCGGTCGTAGTGCTGTTCACCAACAAGGTTGTAAAGGTGTTACTAGTGGCCACCTGAATGGTGTACCCCGTCACCGGTCCGGTGGGTGTATCCCAATCGAAGGTCGGTTTCAGCGTTCCCGCCGGAGTGCCCGTGGCAGGCGTGAGCAGCGTCGGTGCATCTACCACCGTGCGGAAGGACCACACGGGAGAGATGCTGTACTGCCCTAGGTTGTTGAACGCCAAGACACGCCAGTAGAACTTGGTGTTATGTGGCAGAGCAGAAGTTGTCAGTGTGTTCTGAGAAGCCAGGTTGTGACTGACATCACCCACTACCGGAGTGCCGAAGAGCGGATCATCATCCACTTGCACCTGGTAATAGGCAAAGGATTGGGTGGATGTCACCACCGACCATTTCAAGGTGGGAGTGTAATTGGTATTGAGCGAGTTAGTGGCAGGCAGCAAGAGTGTGGGAACACTCGGCGGCGTGGGTGTGGTGAAACTGCCGGTGGTCCACAAAGATGGACCGTTGATGCCGTTGGCACGTACGCGCCAGTAGAGCAGCTTCCCTGCAGGCAGATTGATGCTGGGCGTGAAATTGTTCGTGGTTGGACTGCCGCTGGTGAGCAGGGTCGAGAAGTTGCTCACCGCTGCGATCTGGATGGTATAGCTGGTAGGCAGCGGTGCTCCGTTGGGATCGTTCCACGAGAAGGTGGGTCGCAGGGTATTCCCATTTTGCAGAGCGTTCAAGGTCACAGGTAATAACGCCGTGCGGAAACTCCACACCGCAGAGGTACTGTACTGCCCAGAGGTATTGAACGCCAAGACGCGCCAGAAGAACTTGGTGTTATGTGGCAGAGCAGAAGTTGTCAGTGTGTTCTGAGAAGCCAGGTTGTGACTGACATCATCCACTACCGGAGTACCAAAGGATGGATCATCATCCACTTGCACCTGGTAATGATCGAAAGCTATGACAGAAGTGACCGCGGACCACTTGAGAGTAGGTGTGTAGATGCTGCTCAATGACGCGTTCGCCGGCAAGAACAACGTTGCAGTGCTGGGTGGTGTGGGAGTGGTAAAACTGCCGCTCGTCCACAAGGAGGGACCGTTCACGCCGTTAGCCCGCACGCGCCAATACAGCAGTTTCCCTGCGGGCAGATTGATGCTGGGCGTGAAATTGTTCGTGGTTGGACTGCCGCTGGTGAGCAGGATCGAGAAGTTGCTCACCGCCGCGATCTGGACGGTATAGCTGGTAGGCAGCGGTGCTCCATTCGAATCGTTCCACGAGAAGGTAGGGCGCAGGGTGTTCCCATTCTGTAGAGCATTCAAGGTCACAGGTAATAACGCCGTGCGGAAACTCCACACCGTGGACCAAGCGCCATTTTCCGGCAAGGTGTTCACGCCTTGTACACGCCAGTAGTATTTGGTGTTGGACGCCAGATCCGTTGGAGGGGTGAAGGTGTTGTTCGTCACACCGCTAATATCTTGTTCCAGCACCAGGGCAGTAAAGCCAGTATCCGTGGCAACCTGGAGATGATAATGATCGAAGGAAGAGGCGCTGGCGGGAATGGTCAGGATAGACCACTTGAGCAGCGGAGTGTAATCCGTGAGCAAAGTATTATTCGCAGGCAGACTCGGAACAGGTGCTGCCGGGGCATAAGGACCCTGATAGGAACGAGTTGTCCACAAGGAAGGACCATTAGCTCCGTTGGCACGCACACGCCAGTACAACTTGCCCTTGGGCAGATCGACGCTCGGTGTGTAGGCGGAAGCAACTGGATTGCTGGTGTTGGCGATGGTGGCGAAGCTGCTCACGGTAGAGATCTGGATCGTGTATCCCGTGGCTCCGCTCACATCCTCCCACTCGAAGGCGGGACGCAGGCTCGAGAGATGTTCCCCTTCCGTGGGCGTACTCAATACAGGCGGAGTCAGAGCCGTACGAAAGCTCCACGTTGGTGACCAGCCCAGACTGCTGTCGATGGCATTGAAGGAACGCACATGCCAGAAATAGGTGGCATTGGCGAGTAGATCGGTTGGGATGGTGAACTCGGAGGTTGCCAGGTTGTTCACATCATATAGAGGGGAAGTAAAGATTTTGTCTGTCGACACTTGTACCTGGTAATGATGGATCGCGGGTGTGGTATCGGACCAGTTCAGCAGTGGAGTGTAATCGGTGATAAGCATATTCACGGCGGGTGCCGTTACCACTGGAATGGCAGGCGTGCCAACACATTGATACACCCGCACATCATCGATGAACCAACCACGCCAATATTCCGCCATATCGGTTCCATAGGCGAACCGGAACTTCACCACTTTGTTAGCTAATTTGCTCAAATCAAAGCGGGAGGAAACCATATGTGTAGGAGACAGATAATATGGGAAGTTAGTGCCCGTGAAGGCGCGCCGCCCTTGGAGGGGATTCGGATTGATGGTATAGGTCGCCAGGGTTCCATTGTAACCATCGCCAGTGGAAAAGAGCGCACTAGCATCGATCCAAGTGTTGCCGTTGTCGGTCGAATATTCCACAACACCACCATCATAGTTTGCACCCTGATAGACCTCGAAATCATAGGCATGATGGAAATGGAGATAGCTATTCGGTTTAATGAGAATACCGTCTTTCATCGTCAAGGTTTGGAAAACACCATTGCCTCCCAAGGTGTTCATAGCAGAGGCAGGGCTGCTATAGATGTCGGACATCTTCGTCCAGCCGGAAAAATCGAAGGTTTCATTAGCATCGTCAAAGGTTTCGGTGAATGAAGTTACAGCAGCAGTGGTAATCATCCCTACGGGGCAGAGCGGCGCGCTGGCCTGATTGGAGGTGGTGCCCGTAACCGGCGTGTTCATTTGGACCGCATCCAACGCCTTTTTCACTTCGAAACAGTCATCAGCCAAGTAGCCGACATTCACACAAGCTTGTTGAAGGATGTAATACAGATCGGAATAATTGGAGGCGATTCCCAACAGGTTGACCTGCGCTTCATAGTAGATGGAGGCTGTCTTCTCCCATCCCAAGGCTTTGACGGTCACTCCATTAAAAGGTGCCACCTTCGACCATGAGGTAGGCTGCCTTGTTGTTTACACCGCTGTTCGTATGAACTCCTCCATTATCACCTTCACCCATGTAGTAGTAGGAGCTACTGATCTTATCCGGATGGGAGTATTGGGGAGGATTAGCCATGTTTCGAAAGGCGGGTTGGCTTTTGCCGGTAACATCTTCTCCGATAAGCCACTTCACATATGGAGAATCGTTGCCTGTTCCGTTGACCTGATCGAAATACTCGCCCCATAGGTCTGAGAAAGATTCATCGATAGCACCCGATTGGTAGAAATAAAGTAAGTTGGATTCGTATTGAGTCACTCCATGGGTCAACTCATGAGCCATGATGTCGTCGGCATTGGCGAAGCCATACCCGTCCCCAAGAATCATTTGAGCACCATTCCAAAAGGCATTCTTATAACCAATTTCATATTGGACGGTCGAGATGATCGGCATGTTGTTATTGTCAATGCCATTTCTCCCGAAATGACTGAGATAGAAATTATACGTTCCTAATGCGGATTGATGAGCACGACTGGCATCGGTATTAGTGCTTGCACACGCATCAGGTTGGTCGCATACCAATGTCCCTGGAAGGGCATTGTTGTGATTGGCGGTGTAGGTTCGAACAACGGGTAACAAAGTTTGTGATGCTGATCCTTCAAAGGCGCCGATATCACAGGCTGCTCCCTGTGGACGGGCAACGCCGCGTTGATCGGTTGTGGCGCAGGTGGCGGGGTCCCCTGCATCGATAGCTGGACTGCCAGTAAGCAGGGCATGGGTGAGAGTGGCTCCGCCATTACCCAGCAGGTTGCCCAACCGTGCATTCTAACGGGAAACTAAGCGTCCCAATCTGATCGTTAACCCCAGGGGTGATATTGCATCCAACATCAAGGCCAACCAAGTTGTGTCCACCAGAAATGATCTGGCCGTAGCAATCTGGAGCTTCTTCTGCCCCATTGCCAGCGATGATTGAGTTTTGAACCTTGAGTGCCAAATTATATAAGTTTGAAATTCCGCCACCGATTGCCAAAAGAGAGCCGGAAGCTGTTACAAAGTTTTGGTGAATGGTGCTGTTGTTAATATTAACCATTCCGCTCTGACTGTAGACAAAAATGCCACCCCCGTTCGATTGAGCAATGTTATTACTGATGGTCACGTTTTCAAGATTAAGGTTTCCACTCCTCTGATAGATGCCGCCACCTTCGCTCTGCGCTTGATTATTGGTGATTGTCAAATTCCTCAACGTCAGATCACCATCATTATAGATTCCTGCGCCAGAATTCGCCTGCCCGTTCTGGATTGTCATATTGCTTATGGTAACTGTAGTACCAGATTGGACAATAAATCCGCCATGAATATTTTGCCCATCAATGACCGTTTGACCGTTTCGTGCAATAAATGTTGTATCCCATCCACCATCTATCGTGATGCTCTTTGAAATGACTCCAAAATAGTTATAGTTAGAATTAGAATAAATACCGTTTGCAACCAATATCACCCCTTCGCTATCCGCTTTATTGATAGCCCCATTAATAGTAAGGCAAGGGGTTTTTGCAGTTGCACAGTTATTCGAATCGTTCCCAGTAGAAGCAACATACCAATTCATGTTCTCAAGAGCAAAACTTACAGGATTCGTACCATTTGCTTCGGCAGAGACAGAGAATGGTCCTAATATACTATTAGCAATTAGAAGAGGTGCAGATGCCACCCCAGTTTCATCAGTAGTCGTGGTAATGGAGTTTGTGTTATTGCTGGAAAAAACTGCGCTTGCGCCCGTACCAGGAGCGTTAAACGTTATGTTTACATCCGGTACCGGGCTGCCAAAGTTGTCTAACGCGGCAACCAGCAATGGTTTTGGAAACACAAAATTGGGCGCAGTGCGTTGCTCATTTCCACTAACAATGGACAGATTGGTTGCTACCCCAGGTATTGTGAACTCGTAAGCGCCAATATCACATGAACCAACACGAACTACACCACGTTGGTCCATCGATGGGCAAAAAGCAGGATTGCCAGCATTGACGGCAGGACTATCAGCTTGAAGCGGGTGATACCCCTGCGTCGGGAGGAAGATCGCCAGTTTTGCATCAAGATTGAATTTATCTCCTGTAGAAGGATAAACTATGCAAGTAGATGTATCATTTGATACAACTCCGATGATATTGGATCCATTTGAAATAAATGAACCTGCCGTTCTATAGCAATCCGAACCACCTCCACTTGCTCTATTATTAGCTACTATACTGTTCTGAATCTGGATTGTCCCTCCACCGAAATGAATTCCTCCTCCGTTTCCAGAAACGGTATTGTTACTGATAGTGGAATTGGTAATTCTGATGTCGCCATTGCTAGAAATACCACCGCCATTCAGAGCGGTATTGTTATTAATAGTTGTACTGATTTAATTTTACAATTCCAGAATTGTTATAAATACCGCCACCAGCATTGCTATGGATGGAGCTATTGGAAATAGTTATGTCCCCCATGTTGTAAATTCCACTCCCATTGTTACTTTTTCCATTTCTCAGGATAAAGTGATTTAAGCTGGAAACAATTGATTTGTTTATATACATGTTTCCACGGGAATTTTGTCCATCAATGACTGACATGCCAGTCTGGTTGGTAAAGTTTGAATTCCACCCTCCAGAGAGTATGATGTTCTTGTTAATTGACACAATCGGGGAAGCACTTGCACCTGTATAAACCCCAGAACCGACATATATGGTATCTGTAGCTGTAGCACGTTCAATGGCTTTATTAATGGTCAAACAAGGTGTGGCTTTGGAATTGCAGATTGAGTAATTATTTCCTGTGGGTGATACATACCAAGCAATGTTGGTAAAGTTAAAACTCACAGGGTTGGCAAGACCAGTGATAGATGCATTGATCGCAAAATGCCCAAACTGGTCATTTGCAGTAAAGGTTGAACTCGATGCAATTCCATATCCATTGGTCACAGAATGAGTGAACCAAGTACCGCTATCTGTGAACACACCACTTGGTCCGGATACTGGCGCGGTAAAGGTGACCTCAATTCCCGGCACAGGGCTGCCATATTGGTCAAGAATATAGACAGCCAAAGGTGAGGATACTAACGTTCCTGGAGCAATCCGTCGATATGAGTCACCTACCACTGCAAGGGAAGCGGCTGCATTTGGAGTGAATATTCGTAGGCGCCTATATCGCATATCTCTGGAAATCGATTTATTCCACGCTGATCAGTCAACGGACAAATTGTCGCATTTCCAGCATCAATCGCTGGACTATTGAGTTGGAGAGCATAGTACCCTGGTGTATTCAATGGATAGTCGCTTATTAAGGGGTCTATGTTGAGCTTATCACCCGTGCTTACTTTTACAGAGCAATTAGATGTGTCGCCGATTATGCTATGATCCGAAACATCGATACCGACACAATCAGGTCCATAAGATTGAACTTTATTATTGGAGAGAATGCTGTTGCCAAGGATTATTTTGCCTTCGCCTATCACCCCTCCTCCCAGCCTTGCATGATTATTCGCTATTGTAGAATTTAGGATTGTTAGATATGTTTTCTTTGCATAAATACCTCCACCGGCAGTTTTCGTTGTGTTCTCAGCGACTGTAGTATTGACAATAGTTAAATCGCCTTTAGCAAAAGCTATACCTCCTGGTCCTTCTTTACTGAAATTGCCCCTCACGGTGCTATTAAGGATAGTAAGTGAACCGTTTCCATTAATTCCACCAGCCCAAGTGTAATTTGAATTGCCGTTAAGAATTCCAAAATGGTCAAGCTTTACAATAAAGTAGTTGTAGAGGCTAAAATCAATCACATCGTTAATATGTTGTCCATCCACAACCGAAATCCCATTCTGAGTGGAGAAGGACGAATTCCAACCTCCCAACAAGCTGATATCTTTCGTGATATGGACTGGATCTGTATATGTTCCTGCTGCTACGAAAATCGTTTCACTGCGAGAAGCTTTGTCAATAGCCTGGTTAATGGAACCGCAAGGTGATGTCGGAGATGTACAGGTATTAGATCCATCCACTCCCCCTTGTTTCACGAACAAACCTGAGTTTATGAGTGAAAATGTAGTCGGCTTTGAAATGCTGTCTGCCTGTGCAGTAATCAAATAATTTCCTGATATTGAATTGGCGGTAAAAGTAGATGTTGTCGCTATACCGTTATTATCGGTAACAGCAACTGTAGTCCCATTTTTACTATCTGCGAAAGTTCCACTTGGGCCCGATAATGGCGCTGTAAAGGTGATGCTAACACCGGAGACAGGGCTGCCGCTTGTATCCACTACATACACTCTAAGCAGTGTACTAGATGGCAGACCAAGACCAATGCGTTGATTTGACTCGATTATTATCCCAACAGAAGCTGCTATATTTGGCAATTTATATTCATAAGCGCCGATATCACAACTCGTTCCACGACTTATCCCTCTTGATCTGTTGGTAAGCAGGTCGCAGGATCGCCAGCATTGATGGCGGGACTCTCAATTTTTAGCTCATGGTAAGCAGGCATTCCTATAGCTACTTGAGAGAGAAGGGGTTCGACATTGGCTTGGTTCCCAGAACCCACTTGTATAGAACAACCTGACAAACTCCCAAATAGGCTAGACTTGGATATATTGAGAATCCCACTGCAGCCTGATCCCATACTGCTAGGTAAAGTGGAATTGTCAGCTATGATAGTGTTATAAACATATCCCACCTGAGTTGACAACCCTCCCCCGCCATCAAGCGCAGAGTTATTCACTATTGTAGAGTTCTTTATTACAAGGGTGCTATAGGTGTGGAAAATTCCGCCACCATTACCTAACGCCTTATTTCCAGTAATAGTACTATTGTTTATATTTAATGTGCCATTGCTATAAATGCCAGTCTCCATGGCCACCGACTCTGTTGTTGCTTACTGTACTATTATTTAATGTTATTGTCCCGCTAAGTGAATAAATCCCTGCCCCTTCGGTCGCATAATTCGCTGTAATCATGACATTATTTAATGTGAGGTTGCCACCATTATAAAATTCGATCCCACCTCCATAGACTCCATTTCCATTTTGTACTATAAATCGCTCTACTGTTACTTGCATTCCGCCAATGGATAGATCTTTGTAGAAATTTTTTCCATCGATAACCGACATATCATTTTGAACAGTAAAGTCAGTATTCCATCCACCCGAAAGAAAAATATCCTTCATTATGCTGGTATTACCATAAATACCAGCTGCAACCGCAATCCTGTCGCCGTCCATCGCTTTATCGATTGCCTTCTGAATCGTTAAACAAGGTAAACTAGGCAAGGAACAAGAATTCACATCGCTGCCCGTTGTGGATACATACCAAATCGCCCCTGAGAAAGCCGGTACATCGCTAGCAGATTGAATGCCGACTACCGCTTCATCGGGTTGTACGGTTTCTGTTGGAAGTGGTGTGTCCATTGGAATGGGAGTTTCGGTTGGTATTGGGGTAGCTGTTTCTGTGGGAGCGGGGTCATCATATTGAACGATCGGTTCCGCCTGTACGTTCTCCCACATGGTATCGATCTGGTTGAAATGTAGTGGAATATTACCTGTCTTGGCACTGACCATCACCAATTCGCGGATGGGTTGTCCCTCGGCGATGGTGGTCATCTCGATCTTCCAGACCAATTCCACCGGGCGGAAGCTGGGGCGCAGAAGAGACTCATCGAAGATGAAGAGAGCGGCATTCGTGTGCTGATAGTCAGCCTTGGCACCGCCGTACCATTTGGTCATGCCTTGCTTGGCGATATCAATGGCGGTTTCGACGGATATGGCAGGCGTAGTGTTGAGCGCCAGCCCTTGTGAGACTTCACCGTTCATGGAATACAACTCACCCTTGTCGCTGGCATTGACGATCAGTTCACCGCCGAGCACGGGCACACCCTGGTAGACCTGTTGATACTTGGTCACGATGCGGTCCGCTTCGGGTTGAGATTCGTCAGCTACGACCAATTCTTCGGATGGTTCGCTCAAGCCAAATTCGGGAGCGAAGCGTTCCACGAGTACGTCACCGCGTTCGGTGGAGGTCATATCCGCAGACATGGCTCCCATCACGGTGATGGGTTCATTGCCTGTGCCGGTGATGTGCGTGACCTTACCGGTCTCGCTGTTGTAATCGCGCTGGATACCGTCATCCGTGCCTTGCGCGGCAGCTACTGTGGGTTGGATCTGCAGCGATGAAAACAGAATTGAAAAAATGCCGATCAAAGTGACGGCAGTGCGGACGAACTTGTGAGTTGTATTCATGAAATGAATCTCCCTAAACAGGCTACACTTCCCCCAGAAGACCCTCCCTGGGGACCATACGTTCAAGGATAACCAAGTTGCATACACAGGTCAACGAATAAGAGGTTACATATTTACTGGAAATAATGTGTTTATTGTCGGGTTTAAAAATGTCGTGGTATGAAGTGCATCTGCTAAATACAACGAGCGGTCATCTTGATTCTTTTTCGAACAGACAGAGCAACATATTGCCAAAAACTGAACTAAGCGCTAGCCTCAAAAACTAATGACAAATACTTCTGTGATTTATTTTTTGTCTTGCTATTGTTTACCATTGGAATCAACACCGCCATATCTAGGATATGGCAATGCTTATTTCCTTTATCTGCGCCCCTGGCGGGACTCGAACCCACAACAACGCAGCTTAGAAGAATCGCGGCATTTCGTTTTTTGGTTATTTTTGAGGTGTTTACATCCATTCTGTCCATTGCGTCCGATGATTTTTGGAGCGTCTGTCCTACTATTGTCCTACTTTTCATCTATCTGCAATTACGTTTTGTGAAAAACTATCACCCAATCCTTCAACAACTCTCAAGAGATCGAAAGACATTCCACAGCGAAGAAACACACCAGATCGATCTAGTGAACATGAATTCAATAAAGATTCTGGTTATTCAAGGAACCGAAAAGTGATTGAAAGCGTTCTCTAGGGTAGGCTTACAATAAAGCGGTTCGAAAATAAACCTCGATAATGGGTTGGATCGCTCCTAGACAGATATTGGTGGAAAATGATTGCAATGTCAACTAATAAGAAATTACATTTTTGTTTATGTTTTTTGCTAATCATATTTTGGTTGCTTCCTCTAGGGTGCGCATCTACCTCAACCCAAGGAATCGAACATCCTATCACTATATCAACAGATACACCTTCCGCTCAATCACAAGTAACCGATCTCGGTGAATTGGGTAGAGGTCCCGCCCACGATGTCGTCTGGTCGCCGGACGATAAACTATTAGCGGTATGGAGTTCAAGCGGCATATATTTGCACGATACTAAGACCTGGAATGTAGTCGAAAAAATCTCTGCAGACGAACTAGTCACAAGGTCACTTCAGTATTTTTCTTTTTCTCCCGATGGCACAGAATTAATATTTGTTACGAATTCATGGTATGGTCCTAGTGCTCTTTGGCGTTATGGAATTCAAAGCAAAGAATTTGCTCCATGGATCGAAGATCCGACTCTTCATTTTCAATCAGCGCCGGTATTCTCTCCAGATAAGGGATCGTTTGCTATTCTCAATAATGTTTGTATAGTCACTAGAGATAATGGAAAGAAATGTACGGATGTGTTGGAACTGCGAAGTGATCATGACGCGAACTTACTCTATTCGCTTCAGGAAAGTGATTTTCCGCAGGATAACGCGATCGTCAGCTTTACCTTCAGTCCGGATGGAAAACAAATCGCAGTAGCCAGTAAAGATAACTTCGTTCGAGTTTGGAGCGCAATAGACAGACGTTTACTTTTCGAGTTCCAACACGAAAGTGATGTTGCAGATATTTCCTACAGTCCAGACGGGAGTGTGCTGGCTTCAGCCAGCCGGGATGCTACTGTTCGGTTCTGGGATGCTCGGTCAGGAAAGAATCTGTTTATATTGCGTGATTTCGAGCAAGGCGTCCAAAGTGTTGCCTATCTCGATCACGGCACAAAAATTCTAATCGGACAGTTGTACACGAACTTGTTCCAAGAGTATGCCGTAGACAATCGATTTCTGCCAGAACAAATGCTCGATGTACAAATCACTGTTGAGAAAGATCTTAGCGGATACAGGGGATCTGATATAGTCAAAACGGTAAACACATATATCAGCCCTGACACCACTAAAATGGCTGTCCTATTGAATGATATCGTTCAAATTTGGGATACGAAAAACGGCACTTTCCTTCTGACATTGCCTGAATACCACAGCCTGATCTTCAAAACCTCTTTCAGCCATACCGCCAATTTATTGGCCGTCGCAGATCATGATATTCATTTATGGAAGGTGCCGGCCAGAAAGTGGCTCGCTTTGCTGCCTGTCCATGCTCACGAAATCCAGGATGTACAATTTTCACCTGATGAGAAACAACTGGCTGTAGCCGCTGACGGTATTCTCTCCTTTTGGAATATTGAGACGTTCCAAAAGCTTAATGAGATAAAACCAAAACATAGTGTTGATGTTCTCGCATATTCCCCGGATGGAAAACAAATCGTACTTGCCGGCGGCGGTTTTGTTCGCCTTCTTGATGCAGCCACGGGGATCTCACAACAAGAATTCAAACTATTGGATGACAGCTATCCACTTGCCCTGAGCCTCAGTCCAGATGGCAAGAGGCTATTCTACGTGGGCAGCATAGAGCGTTTGGGTTGGGATCTTGAACGAGACAAAACCTTATACACCTTTCAAACCAAGCCGGATTACTTTGGTAAAGCGACTATCGCCGCCGATTTGGAAATGGTATGGCAGTGGGATTTCCCGGCATCGATATTTCGATGCGGCGTCCAACCCACAATGGAACAATTCCTTCCATTTTTTCGATCCCGTGACAGGTCAAAGCCTGTATGACATCGCAAACCCTGGCGACAGTCAATACATTGTTGCAGATTTGGGAATGAATGGACGTCTGCTGGCATGGTATCGCGATAATAATATTGAACTATTGGATTCAGCATCCGGCCAAACCCTCGCCAAGCTACCATTCTCCGACCCTGGACATCTCTCCATAAGTCCAGATTCCAAGGTATTAGCCGCTACCTATTACGCAAACCCCATTCACCTTTGGGACATCTCGGCTATTTCAAAACTGGCGGAAGCTGACATCCCAATGACGGCCACGCCATTGCCAAACTTAATCTCTACTACCACAGCTACTGCAACAGTTTCTGCAATTTCCATTCAACCACATACAACTCCGACTCCTGGTCTGAATTCGATCCGTCCCGAGAATATAACGCGCTTGGAAATACTCAGTGAGCACGGTTTAGGGCGTTTGTATACCGCGCTTTGGGCGCCAGACGGAAAAAGCCTGGCATTAGGTGGATCTCCCAATGTATAGATTTTTAAACTGAATAATTCTCAGCCAGCAATTTCCCTGCCTGCAAAAGGAGAGGTATTGAAGCTGGCATTCAGCCCAGATGGACATTTACTGGCTGGCCAAATCAGCAACCTCTCCATACAGGTATGGGATGTCGCCACAGGAAAATCGCTCTACGTATTGGATAATCTTTTCTGCTGGAATGCAGAGATGTCCTTTACTTCAGATGATCAAGTCCTATCGGTTCTATGCGGCCAAACCATTTATCATTGGGACGCCTTGACCGGAAAGCTACTTGAAAAAGTGAACCAAGCCAATCAAGTCTATCCAGGGATTCCAAGCCCAGATGGTAGTCTTGTCTTCCAGCCAGGTGGTGACACCGCTTACCTGGTTGATGCCAAAAGTGAGAAGATCCTTCAATCCTTTGAAGTCTCCGGAATGACACCGGACATGGGCGCATTCAGCCCGGATGGCAAGACTCTGGTAGTCTTGTTTTATGAATATGAGGTAGCACGCTCTGGCGTTTATGTTCCCGGTAAAGATCACAAAAGCGTCATTCAGCTTTGGAATATCACGGCAGAACAGCCTCCTACCCTACGAGCCAGCCTTCCTACCGGAAAGTGGTATCACTCGGATGCCGAATTTATGATGGGAGGTTTCCAGATCTTGTCTTTCACAGAAGACAGCAAGCGTCTTGCCACAGCGAGTGGAGATGGCAATATTCAGCTTTGGGATCTTCAGTCAGGTAAACTGCTTTACACTTTGCCTAAGGGTGATCAGGCATATTTTTCTCCAGATGGCAATCGGCTCGTAGCGATCGGTAATCCAGTACAGGTATGGGATGTGTTCCCGGAAAGACAACCGAAATCTATCTTGAATATAACTGGATTTACTGAATTCCAATCGCCGATAGCCCTTCTGGATGGTGGGAAAAAACTGGTCACTGCCCAATCAGGAGAATTTCATATCTGGACGATACATAGAGTCTGGATCTGTAGAGCAGTCAGGTGTGGTCAAGATACCGGATGCGGGTATTGTGCTGCCAACCATTAGCTCCGATGGAAAGTGGATCGCCTACAGTACCCAAACGCATCTAGTCCTTGGTGAAAACGGCAAAGAAGGTGTTGAGTGGCAAATACTGGAGTCTTATTCGGACAAACCATTTCCTCTGGGTACCGAAGTCATACAATTTTCGCCCGACAACACAAAACTTGCTGTCATCGATGCCGATCGAAAGATACTCCTTTGGAACTTGGACGCTCTGGACGCAAAGCCGGTGGAATTGGCTCGCGAAATCTACGTTACCAATCTGATTTTCAGTCCCGACAGCATATTACTGCTTGGCGCCCCTGGCGCATCTCTTGAAGAGCAATCACTCTATCTCTGGGATGTTGCGAGTAGTAAATTATTGAGAACCTGGAAAGTAAAGGGTGACCAATTTGCTTTCCATCCCAATGGCACCAGCCTGGCAGTTGCTGATTATGAGCAAGGGAAAATATCTGTGTTTGACCTTCGCTCATGGGAATTGCTTCAAACGCTGGATGGTGAATCGCACAGTCGAATGATCACGTTCAGCCCAGATGGTAGTCTGCTAGTCATGAGCAGCAATACTGGCATCCAGATTAGGGATACTGCAACTGGTAAGATTCTCAAGACAATATCTGGTTCTTACACCAGCTTGATGTTTTCATCGGATGGCAAGATCTTGGTTGCCGGTCTGAGTGATGGAAGAATTCAGATCTGGAGCAGGCGGTAGGATAGCAAATGAAAACTAAAATCTTTCTGATCCTATTTCTTGTTGGCTTGTTGAGTTTACCTGCCTGCAAAGGATCCATCCCCACTACTCCCAGTCCACAGCCAACCGTTGAACCCACTGCTACGGACTCTGTACCTGGCGCAGTCGATCTGGGAACGATCGGTTATGGTTCGGCAAGAACTATTGCCTGGTCAGTTGATGGGAAAAGCATGGCAGTAGCAAGTTCACGGGGAATCTATCTATATGATAAAGTCACCTGGCAAGCCATTAAATTCATTCCACTACAGGATGATAAGTACGGTAATAATGTTACTCAGTTATGGTTCTCTCTGGATGGGCAAAACCTGGTATACACCTTTGTTGATTCCCCACAACTTTTACTGTATCAATACAACCTAACGAACGATGAAACTACCCGTTTGTATCCGGAACTGACGTTCTCTGGATCCACAACTTTTATTTTTTCAGCGGACCAAAAAACAGTTGCCAATATCGGGGTAACTGTTTTGGATAAGAATGGCGAACCGAAACTCCAGCCACAAGTTGAAATCCGTGAAGCTGCTTCAGGAACGGTTTTACAGACCCTGGAGACCAACATGGAATGGTGGGGCAGATTTAACAGCGGGCTGGCATCCTTTGATCCGGATGGTACGTTATTTGCCATGGGCGGATCAGAGAACATCGTTCGAGTCTGGAATATTAAGACGGGTAAGCTCCTTTTCGAACAAAGACATGAAGCAAATATTGGATCGATCACCTTCAGCCCGGATGGCAAGATGCTTGTCTCTACGGGAGATGATGCAACGGTCCGCTTTTGGGATGCACACACTGGCAAGAATTTATATGTGCTGCGAAAATTTGACAACAGGCTGGATTACGTTTCGTACAGCATGGGCGGTCAAGAGCTTTTATTGGGTATGTCCAATGGCACTTTCCAACGCTGGACAGTGGATGACCATTTCCTTCCTTCTGTTCACCGACCCTTGGATTTCCAGTGGGAGCGGTATGCGTTCACACACGATAACGGAACGCAGTATTTGAGTCCAGACGGGAGTCGTCTCGCGGTGATCCAGGAAGCCAACCTGCAGGTCTTTGACCTGGCAGCGAAAAACCAGTCCCTTCTAATGCCAGAATTTAATGCCAATCTCCACACAATAGAATTTAGCCCCGATGGCAACTTGCTCGCGCTCATCGATCACAATGTCCATCTCTGGGATTTAAGAAGCCGGAAAGCATTGGGGATGATCGAAATTAACGGTTATGACATTCATGTCGCTTTTGCTCCCGATGGAAAACATATCGCAATAGCAGCTCATAGTGTTCAATTATGGGATATCAGTACCCTTCAATTAACGATGGAACTAGACAGCGGGGGCGGCTTGCTCGCATTTTCTCCGGATGGTTCAACGTTGGCTGTAGATGGCTGGTATAACGTGACCCTCTGGGATCCGAATAATGGTCACCTGATACGAACCATCCAACACGATCTGGGGATTCCTGCTGCGCTGGCTTTTAATTCAAGGGGAAATCAACTTACTTTGGTTGCAGAAAGAGGAACAAAAGCATGGGACGTAACTAGTGGCAAAACGCTTTGGTCGGTAGATCGAGGGGACAGATTAATAGGCAGTGCCCTAATCTATTCATCATCTCGTGCTGTAATTGAAAGCTCTGGTGGCGAAAGTTGCGCGGATGGCGAAGAAGTCAGTTTTTGGGATCTTGAAAATGGACGCTGGCTATATTCATTGAATCTACCCTTTTGCGGTCACGGATATTTCACTATTCATCCATCTAAAAGATTGTTTGCGTATACAACCTGGTCCGGAATACATTACAAGATTTCGTTGGGTGATCTTGATTCCGGCCAGAATTTGTTGGACATACCAACCTTCAATGAGTCAATGGAGGCTATGCGCTTCAGCCCGGATGGAAAATTTCTAACCGCAGTAGATTCTCACAAAGCCGCAGTTCGCCTTTTCGATATTTCGTCTGTATGGAATCTAGCTGAAGCACTTCCTGCAATAACCGCGACGCCGTTGCCAACCATTACGCCGACGTTATCCCCGACACCCGCCATCGCTGCAGAGATACCCGTGCCTTTGACCACACCCCTGCCTGCCGATCCTAAAGCGATCATGATTGATAACGTAATCGGGCTCCACCAAACGAACACATTCGGCGGAGCAAAGTACAGTACCAGCCCATACACCGCGGCATGGTCTAGTGATGGCAAGGAATTCGCTATTGGAACACTGGGTTCGGTTTATGTATATAAAGCTGACGCCGATTCCCCTTGGCAATCATTTACCAGTGGGAAGTTAGTGGAAGGTCTTAACTTTAGTCCTGATGGGCAATTCCTGGCGGAACAAAATAATAAAGGTGAAATCATTGTCTGGGATCTTATCGAGGGCAAGCAAGTGCGAACCTTTGACAGAGATTGCTGGTATTCTCACATATCGTTCAGCGCGGACAATGCCACGATCACGATCGACTGTGAAGGAGAAACGTATCGTTTGTTTGATCTGGAGACCGGGAGTTTGATCTCACAAAAGGAACATTCCACCTATGGATCTTTCAATCGAGACAACAGCCTTTCCGTTTTCGCCAATTCAGACTATGTCTATCTGGCAGATGCACGAAGCGGAAATATTTTGCATACCTTTGAATTGAAGGCAGCTCCAAGGCATGCCGCATTCAGCCCGGATGGGCAGACCTTGCTCATCTGGTACTACAATGTTCCAACGGAGGAGATGACCCAGGGCACAACCGAAGTTGTGTATGAAAGTATTGCTGAACTTTGGCATGTGGTTCCCGGGCAGGAACCTGTTCTTCGTCATAAGATTTTGACTGGGAGGACCAGCCCGGAATTTGTTCCACTAGGCGAAACATTCGCCTTTACATCAGATGGCAAATACCTGCTTACAGCTCTAGGGAATGGATTTATTCAGATCTGGGCTACGAATACTGGTAATTTGGTGAGCAAACTTCCAGGCAGCAGCCAGATTGTCCCCTCTGACTTTCCAAGCGGCAATCAGATTTTCCTCTCCGCAAACGATCGACGACTGCTAAGCTTTGGCGATATGGGGCACATCCAGGTATGGGATCTCACAACCATTGGGAGACCCAGGCTCCTCCAAGCGATTTCGGATTTCGAAGCCAAGAAATTTATTTGTCCTTTGTTTTTTACCAATAACGGAAAAGAGATCGCGGTTAGATCCAGCACTGGTATTGAGGATTGGAGGCTTGCACAGCCATTTACTAAAAGCAAGTCAACATCCATCCCTTTGGAGGAACAGGCAAAAACCTTCGCAGCTAGCTTGAACGGAAAATATTGGGCAACGGTCAATTCTGAAAACACAGTCGCGTTGCGCGATCCACGAACCGGGAAAGTCACTCAAACATTAAATATCCTATCAAATTCTGGAGATAGTTATAGTAGTCAGATAACGAATCTGGTATTTTCGAGCTCTGGCGATGTACTGGTAGCTTCAAGTTACTGGAATGTTTGGATTTGGAATTTGAACTCCAACGAAGATCCTATACATATCGAACCCGGTTTTTCTATGGGCGAGTGGGTTTTAAGCCCTGATGGGCGTTTATTAGCCATCGCAGAAAATGACGATGGCAAGGCAGAGATATGGGATACACAAACGGGCAAACGTTTACGCAGTTTCGATTATGCCGGAGGGCATATCGCTTTTTCACCCGATGGTCTGACTCTGGCAACCGGTTGGCGTGATGGAAAAATCTGGTTGCTGGATGTTCGCAGTGGGCAAATGTTCCGCTCCCTGCAAACTAAAAAATATTTATGGGGACTTACCTTTAGTCGAGATGGCAGCCTATTGGTTGCAAGGACAGGAGACCAATTGGTATTTTGGGACATGGCACATGGAGATCAACTAATGACTATCGATATATATGTTTCTTCTATGGCATTTTCTCCAGACGGCACTATCCTGGCCACCTGTGGCAATGATGATCGAATTCGTTTATGGGGTCTAAGCGAGAAATAATAACCATTTCATTTGAGGCTGAATACATGGATTGTTCCATCTCTACTGCCCACAGCGAGGGTTTTTCCGTCGGGTGAGAATGCCAGACTACAGGGCACGAATGTGACTGGTAATTCGCCCAGTACCTTTCCAGTGTAGGTATCTAGGAACTGGATGACTTTATTGTTTGCTGTAACAAGCAAACGACCATCCGGGTTAAGCACCAGGGACGTGATCGACTCTGATCCCTTGACCACCCATGACGGCTCTCCGGTGCGCAGATCCAGTAGTGAGATCTGTCCATCGCCGCGCGCAGAGACGATTTGGACTCCATTTGGATGAAATGCGATCCCACTTCCAACCCAGTCAAAATAACGAATCATTTCTCCACTGGAGATATCCCAAACCGCTATGTTAGTGTGGCTGATCGTGTTGGCATCCCCAAATTCAATTCCACTCGCGGCAAGATAACGCCCATCGGGGCTGATTGTTAAATTTTGCATGAATTGTCGAGGATCTATTTCCTGTTGCAGTTGCCTTGCTGATACATTCCAAAGGCGTAATTTCCAATCTGAGCCGACTGAAGCTAGGAGCTGTTTATCGTGAGAAAGGGCTAGATCGGTAAGGTAAGGAGTGGAGCCGCTTTCAGAAAACATTGCAGCCTCAAATGATGCCAATACTTTTTCACTGGACACCTCGACGATCTGAGCCATCCCATTTGGAGCTTCCACCGCCAACCAGCTACCGTCTGGGCTGACTGAAAAGGGAGCACTATAGTTTTCGAATTGCTGCGTCAGTCTGGGAATAAGTGGGTCAGACATATCCCAGCGCTCGATATTATTCCAGTCCGAACTGAACAGGCTGCCATCCGGTGAGATCGATAGTCTAGATGCATCTGAGAAAAATCCATCTAGTGATTGAATCAATTGTGGTTGGTATCCAGTTGTAACTTTCCAGAGCATGGCTTTTTCCTGTCGATCTGTGGTCAACATCCATAAGCCGTCTGGGCTGAGGGCAAATTGATTCCCGATGTTGACAACTGTGTTGAGCAGTCTGCCTGACCGCACATCCCAGAATTGGAGTTCGCCATTGCCATTCAAGACAACTAATCGTTGACCGTCCGGAGAATAAAAAACATTACCACTTGTTGAAGATGCAGGTTTACCCTGGCCGATCTCCAGAGCATGCTTGAGAGTAAATGTTCCATCAAAGCTTATCTGCCATAGCTCAATACGCCCTTTTCCAATAGTGATCGTGCCTGGATAAGATTTGAATTCTTCATAACTAAGAAACGCAATCGTTTGTCCATCCGGACTGAAAACAATGTCGGATACCTGGTTTTCGCCATATTCAAATGTATGAGCAACAACTCTGGATTGTGTATTCACTACCAAAGCGTTATTTCGACTTCCCAAAAATACTGCCCACTGTCCATTCGGGCTGATGCTCCAAGGCATATAATCCCAGCCGTCAATCTTGATTGATCTACAACCCATACTTTGTTCTTGCTCTATCTTCCAGGTACACACGTCCTCACCAAAGTTAGCATAAATCCATTCGCCATCCCCGCTAAATTCTATCCGTTCGAGCATGTTGTAACGAAGTATCGGTGGGCTTTTCTGAGGCAGCACTAGTTCATAGAGCTCCTTACCTGTATCCACATTCCAAACTTTTAGATCGCTAGTCAAAACCTTGTCGCCGGCTGGACTGACGGCAAACTGGTATACACCTCCGGAAACGGGAACGAATCCTTTTGCATCAAAAGGTTGAACACTATATACATACACACCTAGCGTTGTGCCAAGTCCAAAGTATTTGTTGTTTGGCGCCCAGGACAGACTATAAAGACCTCCTTTGCCAATTCTTGTCAACTCAATCAATTGGGAAAGATTCTCAGGTTCAATTGCCCCAGATTGCAACGCGGCGGGTGTTATGGCAGTTATTTCCAGCAAATTAGGTTGGATTGGTATAGGAGTAAGCGTTTGGGCAGGCGCAGGAGGCATCGTAGATGTCACAGCAGGCAACTGGGCCGCAGCCTGAGAGAAGTCCGCTCATATCCCATAAGTGTATAGTATTGCCATAATCGCTGGTCGCCAACATGAGTCCATCCGAGCGGAGCGCAAGTTTGTCCCAATATAATTTTTGATCAACATCACTCCAAAGCAAACTACCTGATAGCACATCTACTATCCTAGGTTTATAGTCACCTATGACAAGCAAGCGCTTATCGGAATCTACAACGAATGGAGAAAAACTACTTTCCGTAGATGGCATGGAGTATAGCAACGCGCCATCATTAAGGTTATGGAAAAATGCTCCGTTCCAACTCAGCGTGAGAACCACTCTGCCTAAGCCAGCCTCCCAATAGACCTGAGCGTTATAGAAGTTATTGTTGCCTGTTTGCCAGGTGGAAAGCAACTTGCCAAAATCGGCATCCCAGGTCGTGACTTCTTTCTGAGTGACCACAGCGATCGTATTTCCATCCGGACTGTAGGCAACAGAGAGCGGCTCACCGGAAATTTCAGCCTCATGGACAACGTGGTAGTCTGTTTCACCTTTGTCTAATTTCCATACCTGAAGCGTCCTACTAGCAATGGCTAAATATCTCCCATCAGGACTAAACCCCATTCTACCGACATCGCCAGAGGCGGATTTGATGCGCAGCGAATCATAATTGGCGGTGAGATCCCAAAAGCGAATAAATCTTCCCCGGTCTACTGCGACAAGCATTTTGCCATCCGGGCTAAAGGCCAGATCTGTAACTGAACCAGTATCAAGCTCGTAACGGTGCAGCAGTTTCCGGGTCGAAGTCTCCCATACAAAAATGGTTGCATGTTGCCAGTCCTCGGTTACCGCTGCGACTTGATCGCCTGATTTACTCCATGTCAGTTTATCTAGGCTCTCCCCGAATTCCGAAAACCGTTGTGCAACCTTGCCCGTATTCAAGTCCAATACTTGAATTTGGTTTGTTTCTCCTAACAAGGCTAGCAGGTTTCCGCCTGGCTGAACCACCATACGCTGGATCAGATCGTCTGTACGAAAAATGGTGCTTTGCGCGCTGGCTCGTCCTTGCACATCTAGTGTCCAATGCTCAATCTGCCCATCGGGAATAAGCCCCAAGAGGGAATCGTTCGAAGTGTATTCAACGGCGCGCATACTCTTCTCAAAATCGCGCAGGGTTTGAACGACCTGTTTTGTGTTTACATCCCAGATGCGTAAAGTAGCATCAGCACCAATCGAAGCTAAGTGCTTACCATCTGGACTGAAGTCTATATCCAAGACATCGCTTTCATGACCCGTCAACGTGCCAATGGGTTCGCCAGTATTGATATCGAACAGATAGATCAAATTATCAGCGCGCGCCGCGGCTAGAGTATGCCCATCTGGGCTAAGCTTCACTGTGTAAATCTCTGTAGTGCTCTCTTCAATCAAGGTGGCTAGGATTTTCTGATCATTTGTAGAGAGAATCTCCAATGAGTAGTAACTTGCAAACCCATCTACCGCAATGGTATATCGCAGAAAAGCTATTCTTTTCCGGTCCAGACTGTAAAGTGCACGTGCATCCGAATAGATCGCATCACGAAGGATCCTGGTTGTTTGCCCATTTTTGATGTCCGTTTGCCAGATTCCACCTGTCCCTACAAATAGGACCTTTGTTCCATCTTGGCTAATTGAAACACTATTTGGGTATCCATATTGGAGTTCGGTTGGCGTTTCGAAGTAGTTTTGCAGTTGCCAGCTTTGTGGATTATAAAAATGAAGGCCCTGGGAGCCAGCAATCACTAGGCTATTTCCGTCTGGAGTCCAAGCTATATCATCGGCACTACCCATCCCAAGGGAACCTATTTTCCGTAAAGTTGGAGAAGCCGGGGTCGGCGACGAATTCTCGGTTTCAATCGGGGTTCTTTCTGTGGTACTTGTGATTGCCGGCGCAGGGTAACAAGCGGAAATCAATCCAAGGATAATGAACCAACATATTGTAGAAAACCATTTTCGAAGCATGAACTTTTCTCCCAACTAGAGCGTTTAACAGCTTATCAAAAGAACTTTTCTCTTATCGAGGGTCTCTGATGCGCCGCCTGCTAATTTTCTGTGTTGTACTAGCCTTTTTTCTGCCATCCTGTGGATCTAGACCAGCCTCCCATTGGAAAACTTTTGGGAATCCAAATTATATCTATGACATGCTCCTGGTGGATCAAAATAATATTTGGGTGGCTGGTCCGAGTGGAGTAGCTCACTACAATAGCCTAACAGCAAAAACCACTCGATACTCGTATCCCGATGGTCTTGTTGGTGCATTCTATAGACTCAAGCTAGCCCCCGGTGGTTCCATCCTGGCTATCGGGAAAGATGTATTCCGATTTGATGGATATGCCTGGAAACAGGATAGCAAATTATTTCCTGATCCTAAGGATTGGGTCGTTTTGGACCTTATCTTTGCCGCAGATGGAACTCCCTGGATGATAGGGCGATATTTGCCAACGTGGGGAGCCGGCGATGAGATCTATCGCTACGACGGTATGAGTTGGCAAAAAATGCTGGGAGGGAGTTTTGATGTGCAATTCGCTCTTTCTACCGATGGCAAAACAATCTGGGCTACATCATGGGAAGGCGTAAAATATTACAAAAATAATTCGTGGGGAGAAATTTCATATCCCTTCGATACGTTATCCCCAGGAATTCATATTTATGATTTTGTCGTGGATGCACAGGACCACATATGGCTGACGATTGGAGGAACTGGAAAAAGTGGGGTTTTATACTACTTTGATGGCAGTAACTGGGAAACCATTGAATTGGAACCAAATACAGCTCTTGGTACTATTTGGGGTGATCCAGTTCATGGAATTTGGTACCCGGTCCAAGATTACTCGACCGTCACTGGCGACGTGGAATTGGTCCACAGGATCGGTATGCAAGTAGTTACAAGCATATCTTTGCCATTCGACGATATTTCGATCTATTCGTTTAATGCGTTCACCGAAGCACCGGATGGAAGTATTTGGCTTGGTGCAGATGGAGCAAACCGCTGGACTACCCCAGGACAACCTGGCTTATATCATTTTGCAAATGAAATATGGACGCGCACGTTGATGGATGCAGACATTCCCTATCTGTCCTATGAGTTCCTGCGCTGTAGGAAATAGACGTGAGTTGTTCTTTTCATCGCAGGGAAATGTATTGCGTTGGGATGGAAGTACTTGGTCTGTTCTTCCAGAGCCGAATTCTCTTTATCTCAGTGATCTAAAAGTATCCAACGACACATTGTGGGCTCATGACAAACAAAGTATTTATCGCTTTGTGAACGGGAAGTGGGAGCTAGTGTTCAAAGCGCCAGGGTATGATGCGGTATTGGATTATGTAGTGGACCAAGATCACATGCTATGGGTTGCTGGATACGATGTAACAAAGGTTTGGAAGCAACAAAATAGTTCTATTCTTGATATACCAGTGATAGAAGCAAAACAGACAGAGAATGTAATTAAATTAGAAGCCGACCAGTATGGGAATATATATATGGCAAGCCGCTATCGGATCTACACATGGGATGGTGAAAATTGGGAAGCATATAAGGATTTCGGCAAAGAAATCCAATCCTTCGCACTCATTCATAACCAGCCTTGGGTTTCCGTGTATAGTACAGAAACCATAACGGATGTATACAAATTGTCACACAATGAATGGAAGCTAATCGAAGGACTCAATCTGGATACTGGGGCAAATATGCCAGAGACGGTCACTGGGATATATCCCAGCAGTAATGGAAAGGTCGTTTGGCTGACCACTGGACCAGGGCATCCAGGCGAAGGTGTAATTCGTTACAACATCAAGACAGGGGAAACTATCAGGATTACTGAGGAAGAAGGGTTAGCGGATAATGTTATTACAGATATTTGTGAAGATAGGAGAGGTACTCTCTGGTTCACTACCTGGAGCGGCATTTCAAGCTATGGGCCATAGAATGCTGGAATAAAATATCAGCTTTGTACGGCAATCAAGGCTTTTTATTGGAAGACTCTGCAAATTCTCACTACCCTGCATTACCCTAACAACCTGGATACAGGCTATCATTCATATAATGAAGCAACCACTTGCCAACCAGTGGGTAGGTGAATTCTTTTCCTCGAAAAGACTGAACTACTGCAATCACGACACAAACCGCAGAAGCTGCCAAGCATAAAACGATCATGATGCCAACACCAAACGGCAAGTAATTCAGCCATTCCCAAGCGGATGCGACCGCGGAAGAGGTAGGTTGGAGTATTCCAAAAAATTGAAGCATGCCAAGTAAAGCACCTCCACCCCATATTATGAAATAGAACAGGGCAGCAACAAGCGTGACCGCCATTTGAAAAAGACTGGCTTGAAAGAGATTATGAGTTAGAAAAGGAGAATGTTTTTTAGCAGTGACCCATAAAATCGGAGACAAAAACAAACTAAAGCCGGCGAACATGGCACCGTGTCCCAGGGCGGCGATCACACGGTCATTCTCTTCGTTAGATACTTTGTCACCAGAAGATTCTGCTTGTACTACAAAAGGTTGACGAGAAGTATAGCGAACCACTGCGTTTCCTAAGGCAGGATAAAGATAGCTTTTTCCTCTCAAAATTTGTATACCTGCCCATATTCCCGCTAAGGGAAAGACAAATCGAAAAAAGAATATGGCTGTGAAGCCAATGATGGCGGCTATGATCAGATTTCTAGTCAATTCTGGTTCTGTCACTCCAGTTCGCGCAATCAGACCACTGAATGCTGCAAAATAAAAACCCGCCATAAAGAGCAGAAACATGACACCAAAGCCAAGCAGAGCGCTCAGTTGAAATAAGAATGCTTGTAGCGCCTGAACTAGAAGAAAGCGGGATCGCGTTCTACTGACAGCCCACACAATGCCCGAAGAAATCAAAGCAAAGAACCCCCAGGCGGATGACATATGCAAGATGGCTGCCAGCACTTGCTCTTCTCTTCGTTGCCTACGTGCTTGATCAACTCGATCTGATATTGAAGTCATAAATAGAAACCATACCCCGCGTGGAATAAAGGCATTATAGCACCTAGTATCTTGAGCGTACTGCCAGCTTGGTTCATATAGAACAGGCAGCAGACCTGTTCGACTTCTTCGACCCTAGAAAGCTTTGGCAAGCCAGGTCACCGATAAGTTTACAAGATTTGTTCCAATATTGTGGGATCCTTTATTTGTTCATCCCGAGCTAACAGGATGACCTTCGACACAATTTCTGCCGTCTTTGGGTCGCTATCTGCAAATGGCAGGAACAGGTGCCCGCGATGTTGAGAATGAACGGGTATGATACAAATTGCACCACCTGGCTGCTTATGTACAACTCCACTTCCTAAGTTCACATTGTAGTTAGCCAATTTGCCATCAATCAATACATGCTTCTTAGACAACTGTATGTTTATCAAGTTGAGCAAGTGTGCTGTCTCGCGGATAAGCGCGGTGCGAGCCTCGATGGATGAAGTAGATGATTCCGGATCTACTCCACCAGCATGAGCTACACTGACAACAAGGTCAAGGTCACGCATGATCTCACTGAAAATCCGAGGTGGAACAGTCGCTAGATTCAAAGGTTCCCAGCCCTCACGCTTGGTGAACGCAACTGCTTCCAGGGTAAGCCCTTCGACCTCAGCGGGTGTGAATGCACCATTTAGAAAACCAACCCGAGCAGAAATCCCTTCCTGATGAAAAGTCTTTTGGACACCTTCGTTGGGGTCTACCACCCAGCCACGCTGCCCAAACAGCGCCAGCGCCTGGCGTGGATTGACCTGCTGCCCAGCATAACGGCGGGAAAGATTTCCCTCCTGCTGTTCGTTCGAAGTCAGTATATAGAGTTCGCGAAAAACCTGTTTGAACGGTTGGATTCGTTCGGCAACAAAACACTCGTGCTGCCAAAGATGCCAATCGTTACTCTGAAGTAAATCCAGCGGGTGAGCAATTCTCACACGGTCCACGTCGTGAAGCGGTATCTGCCGACCATTGTGATCGCACAAGGATGCACCAGAATCGAAGGGATAACCCAATCCATCCGAAGAAACTATAATGAGTTGCTCGATCATTACTTTGAGCATGGGATGCTGGAAGAGAGTTTTAATCTCAGCTCCTGCGAATTCATCCCCACGACACATAGACTGTTCCAACGATGACCGCATTCGACTAACCTGCCGTTCCAGATGCTGCTTGCGAGCCAATAGTTCGGCTACGTGCTCCTTCTTTTTGACAGCACTGGGCAATGTCTTAATCGGCTTATCTTTCTTATGGAAGTCCAGAACCGGTTCCCCCATCTCATTGATACAAAGTGCGATTTGATATTCATCGACCATGAGGTGGATCGGTCCCTTGGCAAGGTCTGCCACGGCTTCGACCTCCATGGCCCACTCCAATCGCTGCGGATCCGTATACCCGGCTGTCCGCGCCAGATTCTGCAGGCCGATCGATACCGCCAATTTCTCGCTGGCCTTTCGCTGGGAACCAAATTTCTTACCAGTGCGGAGAAACTCCTGCATTACTTCATAACGCCGAAGTACTTCCGCTTTCTGATGTTCGAGATCACCCAAGGCGAGCAATCCTAAGGCACGGACAGCATCCTGGTTGCGCTTTTTACGGATGCGTTCGGTTTCTTTTTCAACCGTTGTCTTACCCAGCATGGCATCTGCAAATAACCGTGCTCGTGCGTGGCCGATGCCGCCAGATGTATATAAGGCAGCATCGTACAATTGTGTCCAACGTTGTTCGCCCATATCTGCATAAACGCGCTGGAACCAGGCTACATCCACGGCACCATCCATCAAGTTATCCGCCGTAAGCGGAGTGTGCTCATTGATGCGCGCTGCCCACTCTTCCCGAAGTGCCTGATCGACCATCCACTGCCGGTCCTTTGTATGAGCATATAACCACCACACCGCATCGGTCAGGTGTTCCCAACCTATAGCCTGCTCCACAAAATGAGCCCATTGAGGCGCATACACCGCCAGTTCGCTAAGCCTTTTCTCCGACATACCGCAGGCTTGCACCTGCTCCCTGAAACCGGCCAAAGTATCGTCTGCTAAAGGATAACTGTTGCGGATCAGATGGCTGAACACATCAGACCGTGATTGTGCGTTGAAAAAATATCCACGTGAAAAACCAGACTCGCCCAGAGCCACCAGAAGGCGGAATAAATTTCTCATTCCTGGTACAGAACGAATACTGCTGGCAGGTGCAGTGGCTGCTGTAGGCAGCTCTCCGCGCCGACATTCCACGTCGATGATGCGTTCCCGGCAGGCATCCACAACTTCCCCAATGACTGGGAACTTCCCATATAAGGGTTCAATACGATTGTGACGGTGTTGTCCACTAAATTGAGAAAGCAGCTGAAAATGCATACCATAGCCGTCATGATGAAGTGATCCAAGAAACATGTAAAAAAGATCATCACGGTTAGCTGCACCTGCCTCATAAGCAAACAAAAGATCCTCAAGATCCGAATAATTTCCCGGCAATCCTGGCTTTGGCTCATTCAACCAGCAAACCAAGTTCCACAAGAATGCATGATGTTGCCCTGTCCACGATTTAGGGCGGATCGTTCGCAGCCAGCGTGCAATCCCAAGGTAATGCAATTTACCGCGATGGATCGCCCGCACCTTCGCACCACCCTGGTATATGGGCTTCATTTCTACAAGTTCCGAGTGGGGAATTTTTCCAATAGCTTCGTCCAGTGCGGAAAGGACGAAGTCTACTTCACCATTCGCTGGATGTTTCCAGATCAGCCACTGTAGGATGGACCCAACCATTTCTCGGTATTGCACCACAAAGTTGATTTGCACGTTGTAGAATTGTTGGAGTCTCTTTTGACACACCCTCTTCAGACCTGGATATTAATCGATGAGAATGCGGGAATAATTGAAGTGCCGCGTACGCCCGTATAAGTTCATACCCGTCTGTATCCACAAGGTCATTTGATCTAGATTGCCACCATGCATCAACGGCATCTTTGAGCGGAAAGCTTTCGAAATTCGGTATACCTAATCGTTGGACCGGATAAAACATCCAGCCCCATTGCAGGTTTCCCAATAAGTCCAGCGTGGTCGTATTCCCTCTTGAGACTTGGACCGTGTCATTCCGGTGTTCATCCACCAATGCATCCAACGATTTCAGACATGCCAGGGCAGCAGAACTTCCAGGCTTTACTCGGGACAGTAGTTTCGCTTTAACCGGTTTCGGCTTTGTTCGCTTCGCCGGGTCTAGCAATCCCAGTGCATCGTCTAAAGAGTATTTCTCCGTCTGGTTTGACAGGATCTCATCGAGCAAAATCCTTTCTGAAGCAGAAAGATTGGTCCTCTGATTGAATTGCTTAGCAAGCGGTTCCACTTGGTCCAGGAGTTGCTGGTTCTTCTTGGACACTTCCAAGAGTTCCAGAGCTGCTAAGCGCTGATTTGCACCTTTATTGGACAACAGTCGCCGAATACTTTCCAGCAGTTCTTGATCCGGCAGTTCCAGTAATAGTTGAATGATCGACCGCCGTAAATCTTGCGACTGCCGCGAGAGTAATCCTTCCAAATATGCGATATCAGCACTTTCGAGTTTGATACCATGAAGTCCCTTGACCGCTGTCCCACGTACATGAGGGCTGAGATCGCTCGCGAGCAGTAACAGAGTCCGCAGTGTTTCGCGATCCTTGGTCTTTTTTTCCAGTAGGACTCGTGCAACACGTGCCCGATCGTTGGGATTCATCATGGATAAATAGGCAGTGAGCCGCTGAACAGATCTTGAACCAAGGCAGTCGATCAATTGTCCTGTGACAAGCTCTCGATTTAAGGAGATTGGCAACCAGTCCCAGACCAATGGTTTGAGAGTATTCTGCTTATTCTTAATGCGCAGCAGGAGTTTTTCCAGGCGTTCGAACAAGTCGCTATCGGCAAGCAATTTTGGATCAAAGCTCTGAGAAGCTATCCCGAACAATGCATGGGCAGCAATTCGTGGGTCATCATCATCCAAGCAGGAGAGCAATACAGGAAGACAATCGGATAAATTCAACTGTCCCAGAATGTGAACGGCGATAAACCGTTTTTCGACAATCGGTGATGCCGCCAGCGCGATGGCATGCGGCAAAGCCTTGGCAGCATCGTCAAATGCTAAAGACCAGAGCGCGTAATACGCCTGCTCTGTATCACCATCTCTTGCAGTATCTTCAGACTCTGATGATGAAGCCAAGAAATTGGAAACCTGTTCCAAAATAGTACGGGTTGTTTTGGGGCTGACTGTTTCAAAGGGTAATCCAAACCATACACTGAACGCCCGTGTTGCTGAACTGAACCGGATCAGGTTTTGATCGATCACAACCCGCAGTAGCCGACGATAAGCGTCTGGATGGGCTTCATCCAGGGCTTCCAGCACCACTTGCCGCAATCCTTCTTCTCGTTGGGCAGCTAGCAGCAGCTTCTCAATATAGTCCCAGCCTTCCACTCGGGGCGAGCACAAAAGCGCTCGAACTACATGTCTCCCCATAATGCCAAACTCGTGCGTTCCGTTTGCAGACTCAAGCAATATCCTGAAAACTTCGTCGCCTGTTTGATCCCTCTTAGCTAGGGCAGAAGCAAATAGATACCCCAATGCATTCGGACCCCAGTATCCCAAATGTCCGGCCCAGGCTGCCAACCACTGAATATCCTGATGTTCATAACCGCGAACGGCGTGAGGGAAAGATTGCAGCCAAGACACGCGTGCAGCAACGTCTTTACGATGTGGAATACGAAAGGGACGTCTTTGATAACCATATTGATAAGGAAGTAGATCAAATAGATTCCAGGTATCTTCCACAAAGGATGCAATTCCAGGGAAAAGAGCCCTGAACAATAACTGGCGTTCCGCAGCAGATAACTTCGCGACAGCCATGCCCCCATTCCAGCTGCGCCAGGTGCGCTGATTTGACTCTTCTTGGATCTTGTCCCAAACTGGTCCCGCCTGTATAAGAATTTGTCCAATCGTGGAAAGATTGGATGATAACTTCTTCAGTCGTGCCAGTTGATCCGCTTCATGATTAGGATTGTAGAAGTCCTTTAACCGCTCCTGCACTTCCAATTTTGGCATCATGTTTTATCCTCCCGCCAGGGCAGTCAGCCGTAGAAACAACACTTTGCTATTTGTCTTAAGAAAGACTTCGCTATCTAGTTGAGTTTGCTGGATATCGTCCACAAAAACAAAATACAGCCCATCTTCAAATGCTTGCAGGGCAACACCAATAGCTTCATCTACATTCACTTGCTGTCGAAGATCTCTTTCTCTCGGATCTACCTTTCCCCCAAGCACATCTTGCTCGATCTGCTGCCGGCTCATAACACGAGCTAGTTTGCGTTCTCCCTATCGTAACTTGAAAACTTCGACCTCTTTGATAACAATGGATGTGATCAAGTCGCTCAGTCTCAAATGATCACCCTGATTTTGATTCTGAGGCGGCAGTTCTATTTTCCAGTCCGTAAAAAGGGGACGTTTTTGTCCAACTACTTTCGCTTCTACTGTGACGTCGAATGTCATCAGATCCTCCAAAAGGTTACCCAGCCCTAAATAAGCTAAACACCCAAAATTAGAACATTTGTATTATATTCGATTTTTTCTAAAAAGGGCTTTCCCAAGCTAGTCGGGGTTACCTGCCAAAGCAACTGAAGCCATCAAGTTGGTTAGTTTTATGTATTTAGCGTAAAGGCTGTTGCTCAACAGGAAGGAATAAAAGAGTAAAAGTGCAAAACTTTTCTCAAGGCATCCAATATTTCCATCTGTCTAATAACTCCACTGTGTCATTCCTACTTTCAAATTACTCCCTTTTGTTAAAACATGAGCGCCGCAATATCTAGTGGTAAGTTTTTATTGCGGTATTTTTTTGTCCTACTCTTGTCTTACCGTCTAAATCAACACCGCCATATCTGGGATATGGCGGTGTTTTCATGCTTATTACTTCTATATTTGGCGCCCCTGGCGGGACTCGAACCCACAACCAACAGCTTAGAAGGCTGGTGCTCTGTCCATTGAGCTACAGGGGCAGATAACCTAAATTGTAGTACGACATCGCAAATCAGGCAAACCTACTCCCTAGTGCGATGCTTTAGGAAGTGGCAGGGCGGATTCCTTTATAGACACGCGCACCACCTGCCAGCGTCCGCAGGATCGTATCCGCGGGGCGGCTGAGGCGGGAACCCAGTTCTTTCGAAGTCATAGGCATGTTCCCGTTGGCGAGAAAGAGGCGGAAGATCGCTTCCACGAGGGCGGTCTGGGATGTGAGGAAATCCGCCTGTTTGACACAGTGAGTCATCAGCGCGTTCTGCACACCTTCCACCGGCTTCACTTCCGCAGTGACCGGGTCTACCCAATCAATGGTTTCGCCTTCTTCCACGTTCGCAAAAGCTTCTTGGTGCTCGGCGCACAAAAGCGAACGCAAATAAACGTGCCAGTCACGTTCGTTCTTCTTCCACCATTCAAAGTCCACATGAAAAGGAGTATCCACCGTGGGTTTAACCAGGCTGAAACGTTTGGCTTCTGTCATGAATTACTCCAAATCGCTCAATCGAAAATGTAGATCACCAACATGCGTAAATTCAGGCTTGCTCGAGAGCAGCGCAAATAACGGTCCAGGCGGGACGCGCTTGACAATGTTCACCGCCGAATAAAGCTCCTGCGCATGAACATGTCCCTGCGGGGTCAACTTCGACATCTCGCGGATCATATCGGCAACCAGCTTTTCGAAGGGTCTACGATTATCCTGTTTCCAAAGTTGATCCAAAGATTCATAGGAAGGGATCGCGAACGCCATGCGGTCATTGAACTCCACTGAGATGGATTGCTTCAGCATGGCAAAGACCATGCCGCCATCCGCACCGACGATCACGGTGCGCACCCAATCCTTGGCACGGAATGTTTTGGCTTCGATGATCACCTCACCAGGCTCGCCGCGGCGAATGCGTACGATACTTCCGGGCATTAGTTCATTAGCTTTGTACCACTCGCGCAAGCCATAGACGTAAGCGTGCTCGCGCACCACCCAACCGGGCATCTTTTGTTTGGTCTTGCCATCTACCAGTGTAAAACGCACACGCGGTGTTTCGTAGGCAGTCGGGAACATGGGGCGAACACGCGCGGAAAGCGGCAGTGTCCCGGCGCGCAGATGCGGGTAGATCAAGGAAACGGTTACCTCATTAGGCACCGCATCCGACTTCGCATCCACCAGGCTGAGCTCATCATCCAACTGCGCCTCAAGTTTCAGCATCTGATCGGAAAGCAAAGAACGGTCATATTCGATCGGCATATAGTGCAGGTACAGGGGTACGTCACGTACTTCGGCAGGCTCAAGACGACGCAGGCACCACAGCACCTGTCCGGCAGGACCGACCTCATCGAAGCGGTCATCTTCCTGCAATGCATAATTCAGGGAGAACTCCGCCAGTTTGGGATTGATTCCCTCTGGAAGGGCGACCTCTTAAGCAGCGCGGAGGTGGGAAGAGGCTCGCCTCCAGCCATGTCCAAAACGGCTTCCGCTAAATTCAGGTTCCCTACATTGACGTCGATCAGCAGGGCGCGTGGGAACCAGCGTCCCGCGATCTTGGCAAGTTGACCATCCTCTTTAAAAGCGGCTTCGATCTTCTTTTCAAGAGATCCAGAAAATGCCTGAAGGATATCTTCAGGATCAACCGTCTCTTCTTCACGGGTCGCAGGCAGATCATTCAGAGCATGACTGGCGATTCCAGACGCAAAGAATTTCTCGCTGCCATCTTCAAGTTCAACCGTCAACACATTGAAATTGCCGATCTCAGGGTTCACACCGGCGCGTTCCGCCTTGACCATTCCACGCTTCCAATTTAAGGAAGGGAAGACCAGCTCATCCCCCACTTGAAAACTGTCTTTCGGGAAATAGGTCTTGCTGTTCGCTTGAAGCTTATCTTGAGAAGCTTGTTTTTCGACGCGAATACGCTCACCGATCAACACCGCGACCAATTCGCGGGGTGTTAACGGTATTTCTTTTTCGAACAGATGGTTATGGAGAAATTCGACGTCTTGTCGGGTGACCTGGAAATTTGTCCAGTAATCAGTAGTGTTGAGAGAATCGCCTGCCATTAGATGCCTTACTTAATTTAGTTTTTCATTCACTCCATTGGAGCGGCGTGCCTATTATACCGTACCTTGTCGGTGCATGTTAATGAAATGAGCCATGTCCTTGCGAGGAGGGTGCTCTTCCCGACGAAGCAATCTCCCGTTTAACGAGGCTTTCTTATCGATAGGATGAAACCGTTTAGGAGGAGATTGCTTCGCTACGCTCGCAACGACATGGATGATGTGTATAATTTCAGTTATGACTCTCTCCCTTGCTAAGGCACTGCGCGTGACGTCAACACCTTGCATCGCATTTACCGGTGCGGGTGGAAAAACCACGGCAATGTTCCAGCTTGCAAGGGGGTTGACTCCGCCAGTGGTCGTCACTGCGACGACACATCTAGGGGCATGGCAAATTCCTCTGGCAGATAAGCATATCGTTGCCGAGACATCTACTCCTATTGAAGCGCTTAAGCATGGACTGAACGGAGTCATTCTCATCACCGGTGAATTAGATGGCGATAGAACCAAACCCATCAGCGATGAACTATTGAACTGGCTACATCAATTTTGCGGTTATCACGCCATTCCATTATTGATCGAAGCAGACGGGTCGCGGCAGAAACCCTTGAAAGCATGGGCGGAGCATGAGCCACCTATCCCGGCGTTTGTGGAGCAGGTTGTGGAAGTGGTTGGACTTTCCAGCATCGGAAAGCCATTGGGTGCGGAATATGTTCACCGACCGGAGATATTTTCGAAGTTGAGTGGCTTGAGCGGCGGGGAAATTATTACCACTGATGCTTTGACTCGTGTTCTCTTAGATGAAGCAGGTGGACTGAAGAATATTCCAGCAGGTGCTCGAAGATCGGTTTTGCTCAATCAGGCGGATACGGCGGAATTGCAATCCGTTGCCAGCAATATGGCAAAGACTCTGCTGTCGAATTTCGATTCGGTGATCGTTTCCAGTTTGCAAGAGAAGCAAATTTTCGCTGTTCGTGAACCTGTTGCAGGGATTATTTTGGCAGCAGGTGAATTGTCTCGCTATGGGCAGCCGAAGCAGTTGTTGGATTGGAAGGGAGAGCCGTTTGTCCGCGTGGTAGCGAGGAGGGCGCTGGAGGCGGGGTTGTCGCCAGTTGTGGTGGTGACGGGGGCGGGTGCGGAAAATGTTGAAGACGTGATTGGCGATTTGCCGGTGAATGTCGTGAGGAATGAGGAGTGGAGGGAGGGACAGGCTAGTAGTATTCGTAGCGGGATTATCTCCCTCACCCCCGCTTCGACTTCGCTAACGCTCCGCTCAGCGCGATTAAAAGAGAGCGATTTAGGCGCGTGTATTTTCCTTTTAGTAGATCAGCCACAGATCACAGCGTCGGTTTTGCGCGCATTGGTGGAGAGACATGCGGCGGAGTTGCAGCCTATCCTTGCGCCAATGGTGCAGGATCAGCGGGCGAATCCGGTGTTGTTTGATCGGGTGACGTTTGGAGATTTGATGGAATTGAAAGGAGATGTTGGCGGACGAGGGATCTTCCACAAGCATCGTGTGGAGTATTTGCCGTGGCATGATGACAGGCTTTTGTTAGACGTGGATACGCCGGAGATGTATCAGCGACTTATCGAGGATGACACCTTATGATTTCCGCGCTTGTTTTGGCGGCGGGTGAATTGAAGCGGATGGGGCAGCCAAAAATGCTGTTGCCATGGGGTGAGACGACTGTCCTTGGGCAGGTGCTTTCGGTGCTATGGTCGGCAGGTGTGGAGGATGTGGTCACGGTCACGGGTGGATTCCGAGAGCAGGTAGAGGCGGTGGCGAGACAGCACGGTTCACAAGTCGTTTTCAATGAGGAGTATGCGGGCAATGAGATGCTAAGTTCCATCCAGTGCGGATTGAGGGCGGTCAAGGCTGAGGCGAAGGCGGTGCTGATTTGTCTCGGCGACCAGCCTCAGATACAGGAAAGAAGCGTGCGAATGGTCAGGAAAATGTTCGAAAACGGGAAGTCCCGTTTGGTTGTACCGAGCTACCAAATGCGGCGCGGACATCCGTGGCTGATGGCGCGTCCATTGTGGGAGGAGATCCTAAATATGAAGTCGCCGCAATCGCCGCGGGATTTCATGAACGCTCATGCGAAAGAGATCGAATATGTGAAGGTGGACAACCCGAGCATTTTGCAGGATCTGGATACGCCGGAGGATTATCTGAAGTTCAAACCGTGACAGTGTCATGACACGGTGGCAATCGGATTCGTGATAGACTTGCCCCAATCTACACTTTGGAGCAAGGGATGAAATATCTCGTCATCATCAACCCAATATCCGGACGGGGGTTCGCGGGGAAGCATATCCCACAAATCGAAAGCCTTTTGAAATCTCACAATCTTGACTATGACCTGGTACTGACCGAGCGTCCGTGGCATGCTGCGGAACTGGCGGAGAAAGCCGCGCGCGACAGAAAGTATGATGTGATCGTCACTGCCAGCGGCGACGGTACTGCCAACGAGACAATGAACGGACTGATGAAGGCACGTGAGGCGGGGTTCAATCACACTGCCATGGCACTACTGCCGGTGGGCACGGGCAATGATTTTGCCTACGGCATGGGCGTGCGCGGAACGCTGGAGGAGAACATCGCTCTGCTGGCAAAGGACAGCCGCAAATGGATGGACATTGGCAAGGTCAGCGGCGGCGAGTACCCCGATGGGCGTTTTTTCGGGAACGGCGTGGGCGTGGGCTTCGATGCGTATGTTGGATTTGTGGCGGCGAACATCCGTTGGACGCGTGGGCTGCTGGCGTATCTCATCGCGGCGCTCGAAACGATCTTCGTCTATTTTCAGGCGCCGACTGTGCGCATAGAATACGATGAGCAATGCGTCGAACAGGCGGCGTTGATGGTCTCGATCATGAACGGTCAACGCATGGGCGGAGGCTTCTTTATGGCTCCGGATGGACAGCCGTTCGACAACACCTTTGACCTGTGCATCGCCGGGGCTCCGGGAAAATTCCGCATCCTGCAACTGCTGCCAACTTTTATGAATGGGACTCAGGCGACTCAACCCGAGATCAAGATGGCGCGCGCACGAAAGGTGACCGTCACCGCCCTGAAAGGGACTCTCCCCGCTCACTGCGATGGAGAGACGCTCTGCAAGGAAGGTCAGTCGCTCTCGATGGAACTTGTCCCCCACGCATTGGAGTTTATTACCGCGCTATGAATTTCCTGTATCGCTTTACGGCGTTCGTCATCAATATTTACGTCCACATCACATGCCATCTGCACGGCAAGGATGAACTGAAAAAAGTCCCCATGCAGGGACCTTGATCGTCATTTCAAATCACACCGGTCAGATCGAAGTGCCGGTCTATTTTGCCCTGCTCCAGCCGCGGAAGTTCACGGGCTGGGCAAAGGTCGAGACATGGGATAACTGGTTCCTAAATGCGATCTTCAACCTGTGGGGCATGATCCCCATCCGCCGCGGCGAAGCGGATACGGCTGCCCTACGCAAAGCTGAGGAAGTGCTCGCCAATGGAATGATCTTCGGTATTGCTCCGGAAGGGACACGCAATAAGACCGGGCGTCTCCTGCGCGCCTATCCCGGCGCGGTGCTGCTGGCTGTCCGCACGGGAGTGCCGATCCTGCCGATCGCGCATTGGGGTGCGGAAAACTACCTGACGAATCTCAAGCATCTCAAACGCACGGACTTCTATATGCGCGTCGGAGATATCTTCCGCTTGAAAGTGGACGGCGTGAAGATCAAGGGCGATATCCGCCAGCAGATCGCAGATGAGATGATGTACCGCGTGGCAGAGTTGATGCCGCAGGAATATCGCGGGGCGTACGAGAATCCACCCGAGGGGATGGGGACGTTTACGGAGACGATAAAGAGTAAGTAAGGTGTTGGAACTCCCTGTTCATAAGCAATAAAACGTTCAGAGTTTAAACATCAGGTAGGATGTTCTTTTCAAAAAGATAGAGGATAAATGAATTCATCAGAAGAAGACGAAATGATCTATCCTAACAAAATCAGATTTATGTTTTCTTTTTTCATGTATTGCTTATTGTTCTTGATCCCCATGGCAGCAGTTTTATCGTTTTTTACAGGAAAGGCTTTAGACCTTGGTAGTTATATACCTGTGTTCCTGATTTATTTATTTTCGTCCTACGTCTCATATCCTTTCTACTCTTTAACCAAAGATCAAGAAATCATAAGTGGAGCTACGGTATGGGGTAACCGCAATCACAGAGAGCAAATCAAATTGAGTGATATTGACTACGAAAAGACATTCCGGCAAAAGCTAGGCAAAATTTTAGGTATTTATGTTATTTATTCGAAACAAGGCAAAAAGATACTAACTCTCGGTCTCAATGATTTGCAGATTTCCATTATCCTAGAATTTGCAAAGAAACATGAGACTGACATACCCAAATAAAATAGCCTACTCCAGCTTATAAAAATACACATTCGTTTCCCGCTTTTGAAACCCCATGGACTGGTACAACTTATTCGCCGCTTCAGGCTTCGGGTTGGAGGTGAGTGCCAATTCGCGAATAAGAGAAACTACCTCCGATTTGAGTGATACAATGTCGTTTATGGACAAAAAATCTCCTCAAATCGACAGATCGGTCAAAGACTTTATTGCATCCCTTGGTGATGAGCAACTCGTAAAAGATAGCCAGGTGCTTCTTAAAATGATGCAGCAAATCAGCGGTCAAAAGCCAAAGTTGTGGAATGTGGGAACGATCGGATTCGACACCTACCATTACAAATACGACAGCGGGCGCGAAGGCGACGGTCATGTGATTGGGTTTTATCCCAGAAAAGGCAAGATCACCGTTTACCTGATGGACGGTACGGCACGCTACTCTGAATTGCTGGCGAAGTTAGGGAAACATACGACTACCGGGTATTGTCTGTATATCAAGCGGCTCAGCGATGTAGAGTCTGCCGATCCTTGAACAGATCGTGCAGCAGTCTTATGAGAACGTAAAATCCCAAGACGGGCATATCAATCAGATTTTATGGAAGGTTGAAAAATAGTCATTTCTGTCTACATGAAAAGTGGTTCGGAAATGATCCGAACCACTTTTCGTTTCCAGTTTTACTTGTTTATTCCAGCTTATAAAAATACGCATTCGTTTCCCGCTTTTGAAGCCCATGAACTGAAACAGTTCGTTTTGTTAATTTCGCTTATCAAGTTCATTTTCAATGATCTCTACCAGGTCATCCCACTTATCCATATCAGAATTAATAACGAAAACCGGTTCGCGTCCGTATCCGTAATATTGACCAATAATACGATGCCAATAAGTCAATTCATTCACCTTTACTAGCCATTGCGATCTCATCCAGCGATCAAGTCGGGGAGCAAGTTTTATGCTCTGGACATCTTTCCATGCTACAAATTTCCATACATAACGAAATGCATACACTTGGATATATAAACCATCTTCATTTACGCGAACAGTATTAAATTGATTGACTAATGAAAGAGGTCCAGAAAAGGCAAAATAAACCCCAAGTATTGAAACTAACAGCACCACAATTTTATTACCAAACTCACCATGGCTACTTACAAGGCTCAATATACTTTGCCCAAAAACAAATATTGTTAGAGGCAGCATTAACCAAAAACCGAATAGTGCAGACCAAATAACCGACTTGGCAGTTCGACTTATATGAAACACATGGTCCATAGCTAACTCTCAATCCCCAAACAGGGTAGACAGTCTCCGTCTTGTTTTACTCCAGCTTGAAAAAATACGCGTTCGTTTCCCGCTTTTGAAACCCCATGGACTGGTACAACTTATTCGCCGCTTCGCGCTTCGGGTTGGAGGTAAGCGCCACGCCGTTCGCTCCGGCTTCGCGCGCCAGATCAATGGAACGTAACATCAGGGCTTCGGCGATTCCGCGGCGGCGCATGGCTTCGTCCACGATCACGTCTTCCACGATCGAGCGGATTCCAGTTGGCACACGGTAGACCGATAGGGTCAGAATGCCAGCGATGGGGCTTTTCTCGTCTGGGAAGCGCGCGATCAACAACGTGGATGCTTCCGAATGCACAAGGGCGCTCAATTCCTCCCATGTGGGAGGAGCTTTATGAGCGCCCAGTTGCGGAACCAGCCGTTGCACGGCGTTGATGATCTCTTCGGTGACTTCGGATACTTTTTCAATATACATAGAAAATTTTGCTCCTATCGTCACTCACCTTCGTAAATGTCATCCTGAGCCGAAGGCGAGCGCAAGTTCGAGCGAAGGATTTCTTCTGTAGAGACTCTCACCTGCACTTGCGTGTGATTTGCTTGGCAAATCATGCAAGTGTCGGTCGCAGCGAACGCTCCCTCAGAGTGACATGAAATATGTTTTACGCAGATTTCGGTTCGCCCAGCTTCGGGAAGAAACTCAGCAGGGCGTAGTACGCCACATACAGAAAAGAAACCGGAGCAACCCATTCTGGTACGTTCGGGTATTGCAGCAAGCCCCAGACTCCCAACGCGCCGTAGACGTAGGTAAAGCCCAAGGTCAGCTTGCGCAGGCGGGTGTTGCGGCTTGGATACAAATAGCGGGTCGGAACGAAGATCAGGATATTGCAGACCACAACTGCCAATAAGTTGATCCACGGATTCAGTCCCAGAAGCATCATGTAAATAACAAGAAAATTCCACACTGACGGAAATCCCTTGAAGAAGTAGGAATTGTCGTCCGTCTTGGCATCCACTTGCGAGAATTGGAAACCGGATGTCAGCAAGATCGAGAATGCCGCCGGCATGGCAAAACTCTCCGGCAGCAAACCCGGCACCTTGATCAGTAACAGCGCAGCGACCACCACATAGTTCAAATAATCAATGATGTTATCGAGCAAGCCACCATCAATGCCGCGGGCATAGGTCTTCACATCCAGCCAGCGCGCCAGCATCCCATCAAACCCATCCACGAACATGGCGACGATGATATAGATGATCGCCATCTTGAAATTCTGATCCCAGATGGCAAGCAGGGTCAGGAATCCCCACACCGCACCTGTTGCCGTGAACAGATGAACGCCGTTTGCGAGCGTTTTACGCGCCCAGAGAGGAAGTTTTTGTAACACGTTGACACCTCGTTGTTGTTGTTGATTAGATAGGTTTATTATAAAAGAAAAGGCACACCGTTGCGATGTGCCTTTCAAATTTGAATTCAGAAACTGGCAAACTCTAAACTACTTCTTAACCAACCCAGCCTTGACCGTCTCACCATCAAACGAATCTTCGACGACAGAGGCGTTAGCGGGCGGATTGCCGAACACGAGATTGGACGTCAGCGTCTCGGCGGTGATGTATTCCTTGTGCGCTTCCAACGCGGACCTCAAGCCTGCGGAGGCTTCGACGAATAAGCCTATGCGATCGGCGACATCCAGATCAGCGCTCTTACGCAGATCCTGCACGCGGCGGACGAACTCACGCGCCAGACCTTCCTGCACCAACTCGGGTGTCAGTTCGGTGACCAGCGCCGCCACATAGGCGCCATCTTCCGCTACGGCAAAACCTTCCTTTGCCTGCGCCTTCACTTCCACTTCTTCGGGCAGCACATCGAACGTCTCACCGTTGGCGACCACACGCAGAGACTTCCCTTCGAGCAGCGGACGTGCTGCTTCTTCCGCGTTCATCGCCAGGATCGCCTTCTGGATCGCCGGGAACTTGTTGCCATATTTCTGTCCCAATTGCTTGGGCAGCGGCTTAACCGTGTGCGACAACGCTTCCGTCGAAGCATCCAGCAAACGGACTTTCTTCACGTTCAATTCATCCGTAAACAGGTCAGCGTAGGTTTCGACCGCTTTGCGCTCATTGGCATTACCAAGAGAGAACGCCACTTCTGCCAACGGCTGACGCACTTTGCGATTCGCCTTTTGGCGGGCAGAATGTCCAAGCGAGACCAGCTTCATGACCAAATCCATATCGCGGTTGAGCGATTCGTCGATCATCTCGGGCAGCACTTCGGGCCACTTGGCAAGATGCACCGATTCGGGCGCGGTCTCATCCACCGAGCGGACGAGGTTCTGGTACAACTCGTCAGCCAGGAACGGCATGGATGGGGCGAGCAGCTTCGAGATGGTGACAAGAGCCGTGTACAGGGTGGAGTACGCAGCCTGTTTATCGGAATCCGATTCCGACTTCCAGAAGCGGCGGCGGGATCGTCGCAGATACCACGTGGACAGTTTCTCCACGAAGGCTTCGATCGGGCGCGTCGCATTGGGCGCGTCATAATGTTCGTACGCATCCGTCACGTCACGGACGAGCACATTGAGTTCAGAGAGCAGCCAGCGATCCAGATCACTGGTCGCTATTGGCATGGTGGTGACGGTGGGTTTGTCGAGATTCGCGTAGGTCACGAAGAACGAATAGACGTTCCACAGTGTGAGGGTGAAACTACGTATCACCTCACCCACCAATTCGGAAGAGAAGCGACGCTCATTTCCCGGCGGGGTCGCCGTATAGAGATACCAGCGGAAGGCATCCGCGCCATGGACGCTCAAAACGTCCCATGGGGCGATGATATTGCCCTTCGACTTGGACATCTTGTACCCGTCGGCATCGAGGATCAAGCCCAGCGAGATGACGTTCTTGAACGCCACTTCACCGAACAACAGCGTGCTGATGGCATGCAGCGAATAGAACCATCCACGCGTTTGATCGACCGCCTCACAGATGTAATCGGCGGGAAATTGTTCTTCGAACTTTTCCTTGTTCTCGAACGGATAGTGCCACTGCGCCACAGGCATCGAACCCGAGTCGAACCACACGTCGATCAGGTCGGGCACGCGCGACATCTGCCCGCCGCACTCCGAACACTTCCAGTGAACCTGATCCACATACGGACGGTGCAGGTCGAGCTCGCTCAGGTCGCGACCGGCTTTCTCGGAGAGTTCTGCGACGGAGCCAACACCTTCGCGATGCTTGCACGATTCGCATTCCCAGATCGGGAGCGGCGTGCCCCAGTAGCGTTCGCGGCTCAACGCCCAGTCGATGTTGTTCGACAACCAATTCCCGAAACGACCTTCCTTGGTGTGCTCGGGCACCCAGTTGATGGTGTTGTTCAATTCCACGAGTTTGTCGCGGAAGGCGCTCGTGCGGATGTACCACGACTCGCGCGCGTAATACAGCAACGGAGTTCTACAGCGCCAGCAGAATGGGTACGTGTGTGTGTAATCTTCCGATTTGTAGAGCAAGCCGCGCGCGCGCAGGTCTTCGATGATCATCGGGTCGGCTTCTTTGACCCAGACTCCGCGCCACGGTGTTACCTCAGGGATAAAAGTGCCGTTGGGTAAAACGGTCATCAAGACAGGCAGGTTGTACTTCTTGCCGGTCTCCATATCTTCCTGACCGAACGCCGGGGCAGTGTGAACCAAACCCGTACCATCTTCGGTTGTGACGTAATCTCCCATCACCACGTAGTAGGCAGGCTTGTCCACAGGCAGGAAGGTATAGAGCGGGTTGTATTTCATCCCGTTCAGTTTCTTGCCCTTGAAGGTCTCAAGGACTTTGACTTCTTCCTCTCCGAACACTTTACCAACCAGTGCCTGAGCAAGGATCAGTTTTTCCTTCGTGCCGTTGTTAACGCGCTCGACCGTCACATAATCCACATCGGGGTGCGCGACCACCGCCACGTTGCCGGGCAGAGTCCACGGAGTGGTCGTCCACACCAGCAATGACGTATCCGGCTTATCCACGAGCGGCATACGAACAAAGACCGAGGGGTCGGTCGCGTCGTCGTAGCCGAGAGCAACTTCATGGTCAGAAAGAGGCGTTCCGCAGCGCGGGCAATACGGCACGACCTTGTAGCCCTTGAAGAGCAAGTCCTTATCCCAGAAGTTCTTCAAGATCCACCAGACCGACTCGATATACTCGTTGGTGTAGGTCACATACGCATCCTGCAGGTCAACCCAGTATGCGATGCGGTCGGTCATCTTTTCCCAATCTTGAATGTAGGTAAAAACGGACTTCTTGCAAAGTTCGTTGAATTTATCGATGCCGTATTCTTCGATCTGTTGTTTGTTGTTGAAGCCTAGCTGCTTTTCCACTTCGATCTCGACCGGCAGACCATGCGTATCCCAGCCGCCGCGGCGCGAGACATGATAGCCGCGCATGATCTTGTAGCGCGGGAACATATCCTTGAACGCGCGCGCCAGCACATGGTGCACACCCGGCTTTCCATTGGCGGTCGGAGGTCCTTCAAAGAACACATACTCCGGCGCGCCTTCGCGATGCTCAAGCGTCTTCTTGAAGATCTCGCGCTGCTTCCAAAACTTCAGCACGTTCTCTTCCATCGAAGTCACGTTGAGTTTGGGACTAACTGGTTTGAACATTCGACCTCCGTCATTGCAGGTTATCAGGTTTACAAGTTAGCAGGTTGAAACGTTCAAACCTGCCAACCTGACAACTTAAAAATAAAAACTCTCATCTCAAACAGAGACGAGAGAATTCCCGTGGTACCACTCTGATTCCCTGCGCACTTGCAGGGCACTCTTGGACGACTAGCATCATCCTGTTCCTGTAACGTGGAACAACCACGGTTCGCTTACTCTGTTTTTCGGCTCACGGCTCCGAGATGATTTTCGATCTGTCTGGTTGACCTGCTCGCACCACTTCCACAGGCTCTCTGACAACTACTCAGATCTACTCTTTCTCTTCAACGCCTTTGTTTCTTGGATTATGCCACAAGAGATGACCTTCGTCAACTTGCGGGCTGTTTTTTCTTGGAGGATAATTCCACCCATGCCGACTCTTCACCTCAATCCTGATTCCCTACCCCAAACCGGGGATTCCCAGATCGTCAGCGCCTCTTCTCTACGCCTGAGCCTGCCTCAGCCTCCGAAAAAGTTTTACCGCCACGGATGGCAATCCTGGTCACTCGCGGCGTGGACAGATCTAACGCCCCTGCTGATCCAACAGCCAACCATTCTCCACCCACTGCAAATTGACCCGGTCTATGCTCACGAACTCGCGCCGCACAGCTCCTGGGTCGCTGCTGTCGAATTCGCAGACGATGACATCCTCCTGCTCGGCGCTCTCGGTTTGGATGCTCATGTCACGTTGAGAGACAACGTACTCGAAGGCATCTACGAAGCTGGCGAAGGCGACTGGCTCATCACACGCGGAAACGAATCGACAGTCTTTGCCCGCTACGCCGAAGAACTTGGCAAACGACTCGGCAAAGCGACAGACCATCCTGCGCCGCGTATCTGGTGCTCGTGGTACAGCCTCTACACCGCCATTGACGAACCGCTTCTGCACTCCATCTTTGATGGATTGAAAGACCTTCCCTTCGATGTGCTGCAAGTGGACGATGGCTGGCAAGTCTCCGTCGGCGATTGGGAAGTGAACAAAAAATTCCCCTCTGGCATGACCGCGCTGGCAAACAAGATCAAATCCACTGGTCGCAAAGCGGGACTCTGGCTCGCTCCGCTTATCGCCGTAGAATCATCCCGTTTGTTCCGCGAATACCCCGATTGGTTCCTGCACAATGAGCATGGAAAATTTGTCCGCGCCGGGTTCAATTGGGGCGAACATCTCTACGCATTGGATACCACCCATCCCGCCGTACTCGATTGGCTGACTGCGCTGATGAAACAAGTCCGCACGTGGGGATTCGATTACCTAAAGCTCGATTTCCTCTACGGCGGAGCGCTCCCCGGCAAACGTCATGTAGATATGCCGCGCGAAGCTGCCTTCCGTCAGGGGCTGCAAGTGATGCGCGAAGCAATGGGTGCCGATGCCTACTTCCTAACCTGTGGCACACCGATCATTCCGTCCATTGGTTTATGCGATGCCATCCGCGTGGGAACAGATGTTGCCGGAGTTTGGGAAGATCCGCGCGATGCGATCCTGCTCTACAACCCATCCACACCGGGCACGCGCAACGCCATCCGCAACACGATCAACCGCTTGTGGCTTCAACTACTGGTTGCCACTGATCCAGATGTTGCCTATTTCGTGGAAAAGGAAAATACGCTTTCGGCAGAACACAAAAGGCTGCTGCAAGATCTGGCATTGGCCAGTAACTTCAAAGCCACCTCCGACCTACCGCAGTGGATGACGCCCACCGAGTTTGAGTCGTTGCGCGAGTTTTTGAACGCCGCTCCGAAAGTGACCCGTCTCAGCCGCGGAAAATTCCAGATCGATGACCGAATTCGCGGATTTTTCATCCGCATTGGAATTGCCTATTCCGCCTGCTGGGTTAGCCAAACTTCAGTCCGCTTTCATTGGCTGGTTGGGAAGTCAACCCTTAGCGTTGAAAATACTTAAACGCATGCAAGAGGCTTCTCTCGAACGAATAATACAAGGGCTAAAAAACTAAGAAATATGTTATATATCTACAATAACGTTGAACAGGCATGAAATCGTCATGTAGAAGTGAGTTGTTTCAGCCCAGTTAAAGTTGCATTAGCCCTTGCCGTTAATAAGTTACTTCCAAACGGAAGGTGGAGATGACGGTCAAAATCCTGATTGTGGAAAACAATAAATCCATCGCTCACGATCTGCAGGAGCGTCTGTTGAGCTTTGGATATGAAGTAGTTGGTACTTGCTCGTCAAGTAAAGAAGCGATCCACAGTATCAAGTCTTTGACACCCGATATCCTAATTATGAATGTTCGCCTGCAGCGGGGAACAGATGGTATTAAGACCGGCGAGTTGGTCCCGCTCCTCTCATGATGTTCCAGTGATTTACATGGTAGAAACTGCCGGGCAGGCAACTCTACGACAGGCAAAGAACACCGGTCCATTCGGCTATATTTTTATTCCCTTCACAGATAGACAGATCATTACCACCCTGGAAATAGCGATCCTGCGGAATCAATATGAAAAAGAGATCCAGGAAAGCCAGAAATGGCTGACAGCTGTGCTCAACGGCATAGCAGATGGTGTGGTGGCAATCGATGACCAGGGACAAATACGATACATCAATAAGGTCGCCCTGAATCTCATTGGTTGCCAGCGAGGAGAGACCATCGGCAGATATATTCATGAGATACTCAGGCTTACCGATGAAAAGACATCCGAACAAATCGACCTTTTGAGAACCAACAATTCTGCAGATGGAACAGAGAATGATCTGGCGTTCGATTCCATCCTAACAACACAAGCGAATGAAACGATACCCATCGAAGTGAAAGTGACATCGGTCACAGAGAGCAATGTACCCGGAAGAGATAGGGTTATCGCATTTCGAAACATTCAACGACAGCGGGAAACATTGAATGAAATTCAGCACCAGGCAGAACGAGCGCAAACGCTTGTAAAATCAGCCGAACAATTGAATTCAAATCTTGAGTTGAGCAATGTGCTGGGAACGATCTGCCAATTGACCAATAATGCCATTAAAGCTTCAGGCACAGCCGTCTTTTTATTGGACAAAAAGAAAGATATATTCCACGACGTATCAGCGACCACAGAGTCAGCCAACTTCAAAAATACAAGGAAGATCAATATACGCTTCCAGCAGATATTGTCAACTCATTTATTTCGTTCAAGGATCCAGTCGTGATTATCGATGACTTGCAAAGCTTTCACGACTTCCCATATTTGACGCTGTTCCAAAATGAGAATATCCATCGCCTCGTCATCGCCGGGATTTTCAGAAATCAGGAACCTATGGGAATCCTTGCGTCTATCTTCATCACTCCCTCTACTCCACTTCAGAGAGATGACCTTGAATTGCTCAAAGGGTTGGCTGATCAGGCGGCTGTCTCGATCACAAATGCCAATCTTTTCAGACAGGTGCGCCTGGGCAGGGAACATCAAAGGAAACTGGCAAAAGGCATTGTGGATGTGCAAGAGGAAGAACGCCGTCACATTGCCCGCGAATTACACGATCATCTGGGTCAATTGTTGACCGGTCTGCAATTTATGCTGGAAAATACCAAACGCCAGGAAGGCAGCGCCCAGAAAGCCAGTCTGGAGGAAATTCAAAGAACGGTCGGCGATGTCATCGGGCAGGTACGAGAAATGTCGCTCAATCTACGCCCGGGCATGCTGGATGATCTGGGACTTTTGCCAACACTGCAATGGCATCTCGAACGATTCACAAAACAAACCGGCATAGAGGTCGATTTCCTCAACAACGGTATCGAGGGAAGGTTTCCGTCAGAGGTGGAGACGGCTGCCTACCGTATTGTCCAGGAGGCGCTTACCAATGTCGCGCGTCATGCTCACGTGAAGCAGGTGTTTGTAGGGCTGATCACACAGGGCGAGGCACTGTGGATCGAGATACTCGATAAAGGCAAGGGATTTGATCTATCGGGCAACGCAACGAAACCAACATCTGGTCTGGGCGGAATGCAGGAACGAGCCATACTGGTTGGAGGGTATGTGGTGATCGAATCCTCTTAAACCAGGGAACACAAATTGTGGCTGCGCTTCCATTAAATGGCAAGCCGCTCGAAAGGAGGAAAATTGACCGTAACCATTTTACTGGCAGATGATCATCCGTTCATTCGTCGGGGGTTGCGAACGCTCCTCGAAACGGAACCAACCTTTTCGGTCGTCGGCGAAGCGCAGGATGGTCTACAGGCAGTCCAGTTAGCGGAGAGTCTCCAGCCCAGCATCCTGATCGTCGATCTGATGATGCCCAATCTCAATGGCTTAGAAGTTCTCCGGCAGGTGAATCATCGTGCCCCCAAGACTCGCACGATCGTCCTTTCTATGCAAAGTGCCGAACCCTATGTTATGGAAGCATTTCATGCGGGCGCCATTGGATATATTTTAAAGGACAGTGCACCCGAAGAAGTGATCACCGCCATTCATCAGGCACTTGTCAATGAAAAATATCTAAGCCCCAAGCTCCGTGATCCACTGATCGATGTGATCGCAAAGCCTCCAGAGAATTTGAAGCAAGAGCCGTATGAAACGCTCACGGACCGGGAACGGGAAGTTCTGCAAATGGCAGCAGAGGGGAAAACGGCTCCTGAAATTGCCAGGCAGCTTTCCATCAGTCACCGCACGGTCGAACTGCACCGCAGCCGTATGATGAACAAAATGGGATTCCATAGTCAAAGCGAGTTGGTACGCTACGCGATCAAACGCGGTATCCTGCCAATAGACGAATAGCGCATCCTTCTCAACCGATACATGACTCCGTTAGACGGATATCTCCGACCTTTGGGCACATTCCCAAAGGTCTTTTACTTAACGAACCTGTAATCGAATTAATATGCCGGAATACGTAGGTCTACGTATCCCTGTAATCCCCTAATACAGGCAAAATATGGTGGAGCGAATCCAAGCATCGAAAGGATCAACATAAAACATGAAAACCACTCGATTTTTCCTGATGATCGTTTTCATTATGATGCTTTTTGCCCCTACGGGGTCAGTCATAACACAGGATGTAACCGCGAAAGTACAACCGCAATTGCTTCAAGCGGCCTCAGAAAACCCGGAACAGATTGTAGCTGTTATCGTACAAAAGCAAGGTCAAGCGGAACAGGTCGAACAACAAGTGGCAAAACAGGGAGGCAAAGTCACACAATCCCTGAGCATCATCAACGCGTTTGCCGCTGAAATGACCGCCCAGGCAGCCATTGAACTCTCGCACATGGATACAGTGCGCTGGATCAGCCTGGATGCCAAGGTGACATCTTCCGCCTGCGCGCAGTGTATTGATACAGTCAATCTGGCAAACTCCTACATTTACACGATCCGCGCTGATAAAGCATGGAACAACTCTCCCTATTTGCAGGGAAAAGATGTTGGCATTGCCATCGTTGACAGCGGTATTAACCCCAGCGGCGACCTATACACCAACATGGGTGTGAACCGCCAGATCGCGAATGTCTACTTCAATACTGACTACAACCAAAACACATCCGACGGATATGGGCATGGCACACATGTTTCGAGCATTGCAGCCGGGGATGGAAGCGATTCGAATGGCAAATACATTGGCGTGGCGCCTCTGGCAAACATCATCAATGTTAAAGTCACTAACGACGATGGCAGCGCAAGATCTTCTGACGTAATTTCAGGGTTGCAGTGGGTGCTGGAGAACAAATCTACCTACAACATCCGTGCCGTAAATATTTCCTTCAACAGCACCGTAGATGAGTCTTATCACACCAGCCCGCTCGACGCCGCAGTCGAAATCCTCTGGTTCAACAAGATCGTTGTTGTCGTGTCCGCAGGCAATAAGGCGAATGGGGTCATTTATCCACCAGCAAATGATCCGTTCGTTATCACAGTTGGAGCAACCGATGATAAAGGCACATCATCGCTCAATGATGATGTCGTTACATCCTTCTCTGCCTATGGGAAAACCTCTGATGGGTTTGCCAAACCTGATCTCGTTGCTCCAGGCAGAAACATTGTGGCTCGTCTGGTCAATACCAATATGGGCATGGCACAGTCACACCCTGCCAACGTAATTGCCCAAACCTACTTCAAGATGTCGGGCACATCTGTATCGGCGCCAATGGTCAGCGGAGCGGTTGCCATCCTGTTGCAGTCAGAACCCGCATTGACACCCGATCAGGTCAAATATCGTTTGACCACCACCGCCAGTAAGAACTGGACCAGTTACAATTCAACTAAGGCAGGATCAGGATACCTCGATGTGTTCAATGCGGTGAAAACCAAAACAACCGCGTCCGCTAATACAAAAACACTTCCTAGCCAATTGCTAACGACCGGACCGGAACCCATCACTTGGGGAAGCACCGGCTGGAACTCTGTAGGCTGGAATACCGTTGGTTGGAATACAGTCGGATGGAACACTGTTGGTTGGAATACGGTTGGTTGGAACACGGTCGGCTGGAACACCGATTATTGGGATCAATAAGGTGTGCTGTCCCTGCACAAATGAGATATGCATTATGAAAATAATAACAACCAGTTTTGGAACAATTCTATTTACCCTGTTTGTAAATAACGTAGTTTCTCACATCCTGAAAAGCCTGCGTCAACTTCGGTTACTACAACCATCAGCGACAGTGGGTTGGAATAAATAGGAAGTCTACACAACGGCGTCGGGAGTTACCCGACGCCGTCAGATATTTTAAAGATACCAAAGCAATCAACTCATGAAGCATTGGGAAATATGCTCCGTGTTGCAAGTAACAAGCCAATCGAAATAATATAAAATTGTTAGTACAATCGCTATAGAATTTTCGTATCTAGGGCATCACCATGAAATCATTATCTTACAAAACCAAGCTTTATCTATTCTCAACATACCTCATCGGGCTTGCCATTTTTATCTGGCAAATCATCCGCATAGAGGTGGATCGACCCTGGTTACTACTTATTCTTTGCCTGCTGGCTTCACTCACTCTTGTGTTGAAGGTGATCGGTGCTACGGACAATTCCCATTACACATTTAGTTTTCTCGTATATGGCTTCTCTTTTGTCACACTTGGACTCCCGCCCACATTACTGGTCATTTTGGTCTCCCATCTCGTGGAATGGTACTGGAATAGCCCAAAATGGTATGGTCAATTATTCAATATTAGCAACTATTTTATCGCCATGTGGGCGGCTAGCTTTACATATCAATGGATCAATCCCGCTACATCCGTCAGTACCTGGCAAACCGTGCTGGCAATATTTGCCAGCATGTCGGTCTTTGACCTGTTAAACCACTTGATGGTTGGCGTGGTGGTTTGGCTTGCCCGCGGGGAAAATCTCAAAAAATCAGGTATCTTCGATTTCTTTCCCCTGGCACTCGACTTTACATTATTGGTCTTTGGCGCCAGCCTTTCCCTTCTCTGGACCTATAATCCGTTCGCCATTATTTTATTTTTTATTCCACTCTACTTGATCTACAGCACTTTACGGGTGCCTGCCCTCGAACGCAAAACAGAAATCGACCCCAAAACCGGCTTATTCAATCATGAATATTTCAAGAAACACCTGGCAAACGAACTTGCCAGAGCCAATCGTTTTGATCGACCGATCACTGTCATTCTTGCCGACCTTGACCTCCTCCGAAACATAAATAACACCTACGGTCATCTGGCAGGCGATGAAGTATTAATCGGGATCGCTCATGCCATGAAAAAGGCAGTGCGTGACTATGATATGGTCTGCCGGTTTGGCGGCGAAGAGTTTGCCATTCTCTTACCAGAAACCACCCTGGTTCAAGCATTTGAACGGGCCGAAATTATTCGTAAGACCATCGAGGAATTGGAATTTACCATTCCAACCAGTATAAAACCTATTCGTGCAACTTTAAGCCTGGGTGTAGCGCAGAGAGAGAATTTTAGCCAAAGCCAGGAAGAGATCATACATAACGCCGACCTAGCCCTTTATCATTCAAAATTAAATGGACGCAACAAGACTTTCGCCTTTTCCAATGACGTCTATCAAGATTCGTTCGAAGGCATCAAGGAACCAGTGCGCGTCCAGACGAAACCCATAGCTGTTCCCGTTTCTTTGGAGGCTATCAACCCTTCAGCATCAAATGCACCAACTCGGCAACAAGGGGATGTCAAAAGCAACGTTGATGAATATACTCTCAATGTTCAAAACAAAACAAATAGTAAGTCAAAGCCATCTGCAGTCACTACCTTCATTAGCGCTTTTGCTTTGCTTGCAATTCTGGCATTCACTGTCCTGGCTTTTTGGGCACCAGCCGATATCACATTGCAACCATTCGATTGGGTTGGCTTGCTTATGATCGCCAGCCTGATCATCCTTTCAGAGAACTTTTCCGTAGACTTGTACGCAAGACAAAGTTCGATATCCACCTCCGCAATACCAATCCTTGTGGCATATTTGATCTTTGGAATGCCCGGCATCGTTGTTGCGAGTTTTGTGCTGGCGCTGTCCTTGCTGATCAAGTATCGCAGTCCGTTCAGCCGGTTCATTTTTAATTTGAGCAATCACCTATTATCTGGTACGTTGATCGTCGGAATAGTGATACTGACGGGGAAACCTTTCCTGGCTTTACCTGTTATCTCTCAAATCGGGATCAGCCTGGTTGCTGCTGGAATTCTCTATCTTGTTACTACATGGATGATCGCCATTGGTATGGGTCTGGATACCAACCAACCTGCTCTTCCATTGTGGCACGAACAATTTAGTTGGCTGGCTCCGTATTATGTAGGCATCGGTTTTATTACCTACGTACTGATCTTTGGATACGAGCACAACCACACCGCAGGATTGTTACTGATGGTGATCCCCATGGTTTTGCTACGTCTGAGCCAAAAACAATATATTGACCGTACCCGCGAGATGGTTTCCGAATTACGCGAAAAAAACCAGATCCTGAAAAAGAACTCTGAGGACATCATTGATCTGAATGAAGGCTTATTAGTGACACTTTCTGAAATCATAGACTTGCGTGATCCATACGTTCTTGGTCATTCCAAGCAAGTCAGCCAATACGCTACGGAGATTGCCAAAAACCTGGGCTTGAACGAGAAACAAGTGGAACTGGTGCGCAAGGCTGGCCTGCTGCATGATATCGGCAAATTGGGGATTTCGATGGAAATTCTTGCCAAACCAGGAGCGTTGACTACTGCCGAATTTGAGATCGTAAAGCAGCATTCGACCATGGGTGGCGAGCTTATCAAGAGCAGCCCATCTCTTCGTCCGCTGGCGCCGATCATTCGCCATCATCATGAATTTTTCAACGGGGAAGGCTACCCAGACCGTCTGACAGGAAATCAGATATCGATCGAAGCACGTATCGTAGCCGTTGCCGATGCCGTAGAAGCGATGACTTCCGATAGACCCTATCGCAAGGCATTAAAGCTCGAAAGAGTCAGAGAAGAACTGATGAAGTGCTCAGGAATGCAGTTCGATCCGCTCGTTGTGGAAGCCGCGATACGAGTACTGGACAAGACGCTCGAAAAGGAAGTTGCTGAATCTGTAAAAACCAGAACATATCTCAGTACTTCTCCAAAACTTGCAACGGATAACCCGGCATCTTAAGCGGACTTCAAGGTAAATACAGTGACCTCTGGCGGACAATTGAACCGCACAGTCGGAGTAGCCATTCCCACGCCGCGGTTCGTGTATTGCAACATATTCCCCACTTGATAAAGTCCCGTATGATATTTTTGCCCCAGGTAAGGCAGAATGGGCGGACCCATAAAGGGGATCACAACCTGGCCGCCATGCGAGTGACCAGAGATCTGAAGGTCAAATCGACCGGTTTTAGCGCTGACATCGGCAAAATCCGGTTCGTGAGCCAGTAAGACCGCTGCAGAATCACCGGGCAATTTCTCGATGACCTCATCCAGGCGAGCATGACCTTCCAAAACGTCATCCACGCCGCAGAGATGCAAATGTTCCTTTCCACGAGAGATCGTACAAACGGAATTGTTCAGTTCCGTGATATCGCTGTCTTTTAACATCGCACGGACTGCGCCCGATTTTGTCCAATGATCGTGGTTGCCAAGGATCCCAAAAGATGGAATGGATTTTGCCAGTGGCAATAGAATATTGACCATATCCTGCAGTTGATCCTCTGATGTTTTATTGAAAACGTGACCCACCAAAAAATCACCGGTCAGGAACAACAGATCAGGTTTCTGCTCGGCTGCTAGATCTGCAACATGCTGCAGGCGTTCAGCGTTCATCCAACTGCCCATGTGAATATCGCTGATCTGAACGACGCGAAGCCCGGAAAATTCTGGACCTAGGTGCGGCAAGGTCAAGTTAACATATTCAACCTTCACCCGATTGGGTTCGATGAAAAAACTCCATCCGGCGCCACCCGCGGTAAGCAGAGCCAAATCAATTGCCCCTACTTTTAGCAATTTCAGAAAATCTCGGCGGGAAATCTTCTTTTGCGCAGATTCGTAATTAGCCAAAGAGCTCGTCCGTTTTAGCTGCCATGATGAAATCGTTCTTGTGCAATCCTTTCACAACATGTGTCCACCATTGCACAGTAACTTTTCCCCACTCCAGCATAATGAGCGGATGATGATCCTGTTCTTCCGCAGCAGCAGCAACCTTATTGGTAAATTCCACGGCTTGAGGGTAATCGGTAAACTTGAAGATGCGCTGTAAGTGAGGAATATCATCCCGCACTACAAATTGCCATTGCGGGACGTGCGACATTAATTCTTCGATCTCAGTGTCGCTTAAGGCGGGTTCGCCTCCGCGGCAGGGAACACATTTTCCGGCGGCAAGATTGGTCATTTTGAACCTCCATTCGAAAATAGTTTTTCTCCCCAGTGGATGGCTATTGTGCCAAACATAAATCGTTGGAACTCTATCTTTTTAAATCCAGCAATTGCCATGCGCGTCCCCAATTCTTCGGCAGTGACAAATCCTTCTGTGGTATCAGGCAGGTAGTTATAAGCATCACGTGAGCCGGTCAGCAGTCCGCCCAAGGTAGGAATGATGAAGTGCATGTGCAGCCAGATGAACGGTGAAAGGATATTCTTCTTCGGGCGGGTCGTATCGAGAATAACAATGCGTCCGCCATATTTCAGAACACGATATTGTTCTTCCAATGCTTTTTGCAGATCGATAACATTACGCAGCAGGAAACCGGAGACCACGGCATCGAAGGAAAAATCATTGAAGGGCAGGCGAAGCGCGTCGGCGGTAGAAAAATTCAGCGGACTTGTCTTCTTTCCAACTCGCATCATTTCGTGAGTAAAATCTGCGGCGACGATCTTGGCTTGTGGAAACTGCGAAAGCGCCTCTCGCGCTATATCACCGGTACCCGTTCCAAGGTCCAGAAGAGAAGCGTTGTTCTTCATCCGAGCCAGTTCGATGACACGTTTCCGCCAGCGGATGTCCTGCCCACCGGTCATCAGTCTATTCATAAGGTCATATCTTCGCGCAATACGCGTGAACATACCTTGGACATACTTCGCGCGTTCGCTTCCGGTCAACTGTGTCATACGGTCTCCTAGTCGTAAAACGAATTCGAGAATTATACGTTATACTGCCCAAATTAATTTGAGCAATGGAGTATAACGTGGCCAAACAAAGCGCTTTCAACTGGAATACGTGGATACTGGCGATCCGTCCGCGGACCTTACCTGCCGCCGCAGCGGGAGTGGTGATGGGCGCTTCGCTGGCATGGCGCGATGGCTATTTTCGGGTCGATGCTGCGTTGGTCTGTTTGTTCACGGCGCTGCTTTTACAGATCGGGAGCAACCTTGCCAATGATGTCTTCGATTTCGAGCGCGGCACTGATACGGCGGAACGGTTGGGACCTACGCGTGTGACGCAGGCAGGCATGCTCACACCGAAGCAAGTCAAAAGTGGAATGGTTATTGTATTTACTCTCGCTGCATTGCTGGGATTGTACCTGGCATGGCTGGGCGGTTGGGTCATCATCGTGATGGGCATTGCCGCCATCCTCTCAGCCATTGCTTACACAGGTGGACCGTTTCCGATTGGCTATTATGGATTGGGTGATGTTTTTGTTTTCATCTTCTTCGGTCTCGCCTCTGTGGCAGGGACATACTATATTCAAGCTGGTACCGTTACGCTTGTCGTGTGGTGGATGACCATCCCGCCAGGGATGATCATTACTGCAATTTTGGTGGTGAACAATCTGCGCGATTTGGAAAACGACCGCAAGGCGGGCAAACACACATTGGCGGTTCGGCTTGGCGAAAAAGGTACGAGAATCCAGTATATGACTTGTATAACGATTGCGTATCTGATTTTGATACCCGTCGCGTGGGCGGGAATGATCCCGTGGGCTTCTCTGCTGGCATGGCTGTCGCTGCCTATCGCGTATCAAGCCACGCAAGTGGTGCTGACTCAAAAAGGTCGTCCGCTGAATATGGCACTGGCAAAGACAGGTCAGACTGCGTTAGCGTTTAGTTTGTTGTTCTGGGTAGGATTGTTGCTCTCGTAACACTGTGGTCTCGATACATCTTGCGAAGATCAAGCGAGATTACTCGACCGTCGTATCAATTCACAAACTTCCACTTGCACCATTTTCGTTCCATCCAATCGACGGTGAAGTACATCCCGAGTCCCAAGCAGGCTCATGGCGATCACACCGGCATACATGGCGGGATAATCTAATAGTGTGCTGCCTTTATAGTAGATGTAATAACCGAGTCCGTATTTCGTCGCGGAGAGTTCCGTGATGTACAACACCGCCACGGCTGTACCGATCGATTGTCGCAAGGCAGTCAAAATCGCTGGCAAGCTGGCAGGGAGATAAACGAATCGGAATAGGGCACGCCGTCCCGCGCCGAGGCTGCGTAGACTCTGGATCAACTGCGGAGCGAGTCCCGATGCTTGATCACGCACGAGCACCAAGATTTGGAAGAACAGGATCAAGAATAGGATGGCGATCTTCGCCGTGTCGCCAATTCCCAAAAACAGGATAACAACCGGGACGAGTACAACCTTGGGGATAGGATACAACAAATAGATGAACGGCGAAAAGATGCGGTTCAAACTCTTGGACCCGCCGATTGCCAGCCCCGCAGGAGCCGCCACCAACACGGACAGCGCCATCCCCGCTGTGACACGCCACAGGCTGACCGCAAAATGGATGAGCATATCCTTGCGCAGTTCACGGACGAACACCCGCAGCACTTCCAACGGCGGAGGCAGGATGGGCAAATTCACGATCATCGCTGCGATTTGCCAGATAACCAAAAGTGCCACTGCCGCAAGAAGAACATCACGCCGCTTCACGCTGCATCTCCCTTCGGAGCAGATTGCACAACTCTTGATATTCCTTGCTTTCGCGATGACCTGTTGTTCCGGCAGCTGGATTTTCGAAGATATGCGGAGTGCGTGTGGGAACTTCATCAAGCAACAGGATTTTCTTTCCCAGCACAACCGCTTCTTCAATAGCATGCGTAACGACGACAAGCGTCAATTGTTTTTCCGCGCACAAGGACAGAGTCAGGTTTTGCAAATCTTCGCGCGTGACGGCGTCCAGCGACGAGAAAGGTTCATCCATCAAGAGCAGATCGGGTTCAAGAGCAAGGGTCCGCGCAATGGCAGTGCGCTGACGTTGTCCGCCGGAGAGTTGAGAGGGATATTTGTCGGCGACCGAGTCAATGCCGAGACGTTCCAGCCAGTACGTGACACTGCTCTCGGGCTGAAAATTGACCGGCGTATGTTTACCATCGTCACCGTAGAACTTCCGCACACGCAGACCCAACTCCACGTTTTCGCGCACCGTTGACCATGGAAGCAATCCGTAATCTTGAAGGATCAGTCCGCTGTGCGGGCGCGGACGGACAAGCTTTTCGCCATCGATCTCGATGCATCCATTGCTTGGGAAACGCAAGCCAGCGAGAAGATAAAGCAATGTTGTCTTGCCACAGCCTGAAGGACCAAGAATCGCCCACGTCTCACCGCGGGAGATTTCGAGAGAGAAATTCTCAAAGAGCGGTAAGAGATTGGAGTACGCGAAACCGATAGAGCGGATGGAAATCATGCAGGCAGAATTGTAACGCGACATTCATGTCGCCATTATCACGAGCGACATAAATGTCGCGTTACAGATGAATCAGCTACCGGCTAAGGAAGAAGCGTAGCGTTGACGGAGTCCGCGTAGGAGACATCTACATCCAGCATACCCTTTTCTTTGAGCCAGCTTAGCGCATCCTGCCATTCGGCTTTGGTGGGCACGCCTGCTGTTGGGAAGACCGGCGCTTGATATTTATCCAGCAGCGGTGCAGGGACAAGGTTCTGCTCACTCAGGAGGTTTTTGTATTTGGCGGGATCGGCGTTGACCAACTTCGTCGCATCTTCGATCGCAGCAAGGAAACCTTTTACAGACTGGGAATTCTCGTCAATGACCGCCTTACGGAAGGAGATAACGCTGAAACCGTATTCGGGGTACTTCGAATCATCCGCCACGATGACGCCACCTTGCGCCACCACCAACGAAGCCAGCGGATCGGGCATCACGCCCGCTTTCAATTCGCCGGAGGCAAGCAGCGCCATGCGGTCAGGCATCTTTGGCACGGCGATGGTCTTGATCTCGTCGGCAGTGAAGCCATTGGCTTGCAGGATGCGGTCGGTAACATACTCAATCACAGTTCCCTGCGAGACGCCGATCTCGACACCTTTGAGCCCGTTGACATCGGTAATGCCGCTCTGACTGGAAGCGATGATGAAGAAATGTCCATGCCTATCGGTAGGACGCAGAGCATAACGCACAACTTGCATCTGTACAGCAGATTTGTTAAACGCCATCACTGCCAGTGTTTCGTTGATGGTGCCATCCGCCTGACCGGCAGCCAAGATCTGGTCACGTTCAGGTGCAGAAGCGACGGGCACAAATTCCACGTTGACGCCATGCTTCGCGAAGAGACCCTCCTGCTGCGCCACGTACATTGGCAACGTGTCGATGATCGGGAGGGCAGCGATTTTCAACGTGGCTGGCTCGGCAGGAGATGCACACGCGGACATGAGAAAGATCAGGCAGAGCAAGATGGAAACGACTTTAGTTTTCATTGAGACGGATTCCTTTTCTGTATGGTAAGCATGATTATGATGATAGCAACCGGAATCAAAAAGTGAAGATTGTCCGTCTTTTGACGACAATCCTCATGCTTTTTCTCTGTATTTGTAGATCTATTTGATAGCCACCTGAGCACCCCCTTATCGAACCGACGTTATTTCGGAGTGGTATTGGCATCCGACACAGAATCGGATTTTTCTTCAGAGGAAAGCGAATTTCGGAAAGAACTTATCCCCTTTCCAAGTTCACCCATGGTCTTGGCAATACGACCCGGTCCAAAGATCAAAATGATGATAACCAGTATGATGAGAAGTTCAGGAGCGCCGAAGTCAAACATTTGTAATTTCCTTTCGCCCGCAAGTATAAGACTTGCAGGTGAAAATAAAATTAGACTGTGTTGGTCAGTATTGCAAGTTATTTCTCGGTTTGCTCCCAGTTCAATTCCTGAGTCAATTCCTCCAGCGAGCGCTGACCCTTTTTCTTTTTCCCAGGATCTGTCATTTTCTCAGCGCCTTTCTTGGCAACGATACGTTTGGCGATCATGTTGGCGATCACTTCATCAGGGAGTTCTCTTGGCTGCTGTTTTTGCCACTCCATCGCTTTTTGACCTGGCTCGCAAATATCCAGATACGGACAGAATTTGTGACCCCAGTGATCTTCAGGCAAGTAATCGTTGGGGAGCGAACCAGCATCCACGGCGATAAGCATATCCTTGACGCGTCTCATCAGGTTTTCCACGCCCTCGGGATCAGGTTCCACTTGATAAGCGACATGGTCTAGCGTGTCACGATTTTCGTAATAGATGATCGCTCCCTTCAAAGGGATTTGTCCATCAAAATAGAGTTCCATGCCCCACAGATAAATTTGCGCCTGCCGGACGTGTTCTTCCTTGGGCAGTTTGGCGGCTTTGATCTTGTCGAACTCGGAGCCGGCAGTGGTCTTGAATTCCAAAATCCAAAAACCGACAAACGACGGGTCAGGCGTGTTCTCCGGCGGGATGTACAGCACTCCATCCACAAAGCCATGGATGCGGTACTCGGGCACCACGAAGTAAAGTTCCTGTGCCAGACAGGCACGCGTCAATCCACGCTGCAAGCGGCGGTGACTGTCGGTACCGACCGAAAGGATGCGCCCCACGCGCGCATCCATTGGCGGCTTGGGGCGTCCCTGCAGTTCGAAAGCGACATAGAGCAAGCATCCCTTGGCAAGCGATGAAGGTTTGATGTAGGGCTTATCGGGTTTTTGCCAATCTTCACGCTGCAACAAGTCAATAACATGATCGGATACAGTTTTAACTTTTTTCATGAGTCATACTCCTGACCGCGGAAGAAGAAGCGCGTCTCGCCCGCGGTGTTGACATTTCTCAACGGATCAACTTCGAACATCAACGGATACTGCGATGTGACATTTCCCACCACAAGTGCATGCCGCTGACGTAAACGCCGAACGAGCGCGTCCATCGTGGCAAAATCGGTAGCGGCGCCACGTGAGACGTGACGCACGTCATCTTCGTACGGGATGCGCAGCAGGAACAGATTATCCGCCTGCCGCAGGATCGCTTCATCCAAGCCCTGGATCATGTTCGTGACGAAGAAGCTGGTGATGCCCAGATGGCGGGCGCGCGTCACGATATAGTCAATGCTGGCGCGGGACACATACAGGTGCGCTTCTTCGAAAAAGATGAACGGGAAATGATGCGTGCCATTCGCGATCTCTGTGTGACACAGATCCTTGACCAGCTCGATGATCGCTTGCACAAAGCCACCACGCGCTAAATTGGATAGAGCCGAGATATCGATCACCAGCGCACCGCCATCCTTGATACGATTGTAGGCAAGGCTCAAACTTGCCGCCTCTTTTGGGCTGCGTGCAAAGATGCGCGTGTTGACCAGCGACTCCAAGCGTGAGCGAATGGCATTGTTGACGACCAACGCGCTCGAACCCCCACCAAATTCTTGATCTTCCGCCATGTCGATCAACTGCTCCAGACCAAGATAAGGTGCTTTTTTGCCAGATTCTTCCAATCCTTCGGCTTCCGCCCACAGACGGGCGACACGATTCTCAAAGTGCAATGCCGAAACTTCTGGAAGCCCGAAGCGCTGCATCAGCGTCATCAACGGAGCCAAGCCGAATTGTCGGACTCCGAGCCGAAAATTCCCTCCCGCTTCGAGATGTACGACACCGCGCTGAAGCACTTCGCCAGTCTCTTCGTCGATCTCCGCTTTTGGTAAATGTATATATTCACGGTTGATATCGAAGACGATGCACGGCGCGCCATGTTGGATCAACTGCATCAAAATGACTTTCGCCAGATGGCTCTTGCCGCTGCCTTTCACGCCGGTGACCACATTAACCTTCTCAAGCCCCTGCCCTTCGATAAAGAAATCTTCACCGGTCAACGTGCGCCCCAGACGCAGGTCATGACCGAGGCTGTTGGTGGCATTCGCAAACACTTCATCATCGCCTGTTCGTGAGACTTCCACATCGCGGGCGGGAATCCAGCCATCCCAGCTTTCCCAGTGGGCATGTCCGTTACTGTGAGGAGCGACAGTCTTTCGCAACTTGGCAAGTGCCAACTTGATATTCCCCAACTCATCGACAAAGCCATTTCCATTTTGTCCGCTTTCCTCTGCCAGCGCCACTTGAAGCTTCAGCACTTCCTCGTGAACATTGGCACCCTTCCACAAGGATCGACATTTGTTCTTTAGCAAGTGCCGGATACGAAGCGGAACGAAAGGCAATGATCTGCACGATCACGCCGCGACCTGTTTCGCGCTCGCGCAAGGTCAGCGTTTCGCCCACGCGCAGATCTACCTCACGCGGGTTGAAGAGCAACTCAGCCAGATCACTTTCAATTCGGCGAATTTGGATGTTAAGGGAGTTATCTGTCATACTCATTTTGCTCATGAACGATCAAAAGAGTGTGAACCAATTCAACCCCTCCGGTAGATTTCCACCGCTTTGATCAATTCCTCCGCCACTTTTTCACGCAGCCAATCGGGCGCAAGGACTTCCACCTGTGCGCCCCAACTACGGATCCACGGCAGCATTTCACGCGGCTCCGCAATGCACAGAGTGAGTGTCAACGATCCATCCGCGTGGGATTCGACCGTCTGAGATGGGTGCCAGATCCGTTCGCGGACGAAAGGCGAAGCGTCGGCATTGAAGCGCAGGATCACGTTAACGGGCTCAACCCCCGTCATGATCCGCCAGCTATGAGCAAGATATTGTTCAGGATCAAAATTGGCTGGGATGGTGTACGTCTGCCCGAGCACGCGGGCATCCACTAAACGTTCCAGCTTGAACGTGCGGACCTCGTTCGAGGCTTCGTCGTGACCGATCACATAGACGCCTGCGTCCGTGGCTTCGAGCGTATAGGGTGCGATGACACGTTCGCGCGGAGCTTCCCCCGTCGGAGGCTGGTACGTGATCCTCACCTTTCTGCCTGTGCCCCAGCCTTCTGTGATGGCTTCCAATACGGCGGTATGACGCGGGTCAACGTGGTTCGATTGTGTACGCAAGGCAGCTCGCTCCAGTTGATGGGTGAACGGCTCCGGCAACGTCACTGCCAACCGGCGTAGCGCGCTGATCACATGCGGATTGCGCTCATCGAAGGTACGCGCTAAAAGCAGCCCCGCCAGCACGAGCGCCACCAATTCGTGATACGTCAATCGGACGGTCGTCTGGTAGCGGATGCGGTTGATGCCGAAGGTACCGTGTTCCTGCCAGAGGGGTACTCCCTGACCGGCAAGGAATTCAAGATCGCGGTACACCGTTCGGCGATCGACATGCAACTGGTGGGAAAGATCAGTGGCTCGGATTCCCCCCGGTTTCAGTAAGAGTGTTTCCTCCAGTTGGCGGAGGCGGGCAGTTCGTGATTTGAGACGGTCCATGTCACCATTAATAGAACAAGAATTCTATTTATTCTACCACCCGTCTGTGACAGGTACCGCCACAAAACGTGAGAGATTAATTAATTCCCACGGTAGGAATCTCCCCCATTGAACGAGATTCAAGAAGGAAAAATGAAAATCGGCGAAACCCAGAAGACGGATTTCGCCAATTTTAAACGTTGTCTTCTCTAAATTCGCCCGTCTTTGAGCATCTCATCAACATCTTGCAAATATTCTTCGATCGTTTCAGGCGCAGGCAGGTTGCGAATATTTCTCGAATTGTCACGATCCAATTGCCAGTTGAACGGGTTAGCGTCAATATATTTGGCTATCGCCGTCAATTCTATTTCATTCCGAACCACATGTTCATAGTAATTCCTCTGCCAAACAACCCCGCGAACATTCATCAATCCATTAATGGCATACGTTACCGCAGATTTGTATCCTCGGATAATTGCACCCAACGAACCCGGCACCACCGTAGGGGCGGAGCGTTGCTCCGCCCTTTGTGCAAGGTTCATTTGGGCATTATGCAAAGCATCACCCACATGTAATTTCCCATCCTCCTCCACGATCCAAACGATCCCATGCGCATGGTTCGGCATCACCACAAATTCTTCCTCCCTCAACCTCACATAAGGACGTAACACCGCGGTTTTGAACCATTCCTCCCGCACGATCTCACCCCAGCGGTTGCATTTCATTTCCCCATCCACGATCTCGCCGAACACGTGCGCTCGCTGGTAGGAACAGATGGTCACGAAATACGCGCCGGGTTGGGTGTAATCGTATCCCGGCAATCGGATGGAGCGGCGGTGGTGTTTTTGCGGGTCATATTTCATGGATATTTGTTGATGGAATCAAAAGGGGCACAGCGGCGCTGTGCCCCTACGGAGGGTTAACCTAATGCGTCAATTAATTTTTGGACGTCTTGGATCGAGGGAAGATGGACACGGATCACTTTGCGATTGGCTTCGATCAACGCTTCGTAATCACCCAGCGCCTGTGCACGGACGAGCGTTCCGAACGTCAGACCTTCGGTGGGAATGTCGAAATCCTTTTCGGGTTCGACGGTGATGACGAGGAACAGAGCATTCTTCGGTCCGCCTTTGTGGAATTGACCGGTGGAATGCTGGAAGCGCGGTCCAAAGCCGGCGGTCACGGCGTTGCCGGTCTTGGCACGGATGGCGACGCGCATCTTCTGCAGGGCATCGATCATCTCGGCGTTGCGCGGCAGATAGGCATTGATCGCAACATAACCACCTGCCTTCGCCTTTTTCAGGAAACTGCCCAGCACCGTCTTCAATGTGGCGCCGCTCACCGCGGTTGGGGCAAACACTGACACACTGTCACTCTTCCATGCGGGCTTGCCTTCCTTCAGTTTGCCCTTCTTCTGGTAATCGGCGATCTTCGCCTTGGTGATCTTCTTGCTCGTCTCAACATTGGGCTGGTCGAAGGCGTTCACGCCCAAAATAGAACAGGCGATGACCGTCGCTATTTCCCAGCGGAACATTTCGGCGCCGGTGTCATAGAAATCAGGGATGGAGAATACGAGCACCGGATGACCGGCGGCTTTCAAGGCGGCGAGAGCGGCATCGTGCTCACCGGTCTTACGCAGGTAGACGAACAATCTGTCCTTGCCATAATCCTTCACATCGCCGATAGGCTCGAGCGGAACCGGCAGGATTCCCTTCCCATGCTTGCCACTGGACTCGGCGATGATCTGCTCAACCCAGCCCGCGAAAGCGGACAAGGGCGCATCTGCCCACACCGTGAGCTTGTCTCTGCCTGCGAGAGCGGACTCTGCCATCACAGCCCCCAACGCCATGCCGGGGTTGCGTGCAGCAGGCATGTGTTCGCTGCATTGAGCACGCATCCAATCGGTCTTATCGAGGAAGCGGGTCAGGTCAATTCCAAGCAGCGCCGCGGGAACGAGACCGAAATCGGTCAACGCAGAGTAGCGTCCACCCACGAGCGGGTCGGCGGAGAAGATCTTGCGGAAGTTGCGTTTGCGAGCCAGGGCTTCAAGCGAGGTACCGGGGTCGGTTGTGACTATGAAGTGTGAACCATCTTTCTTGCTCAGCTTCCAGAAGTAATCGAAGGCTGCCATTACTTCGGCGGTACCGCCGGATTTGCTGGCAACGATATAGAGCGTCTTATCGGGCGGATAGTCTTTAGCAATTTGTGCCACTTGTGTCGGTTCGGTGGAGTCGAGGATGGCAAGTGACAAAGGAGCATCGATTTTTGCCGCGGCAAGCAGTGAGCTGAGCACTTCCGCGAGTTAAGGATGAACCACCCATGCCCAGAACAAGCACGCGGTCGATCTTCGCCTTCTTGATCTCTTTCGCAAAGGCTTCATACTCTTTTTGTTTCTTGCGAGCCTTGTCGGTGGAGTCCAACCAGCCCATGCGGATGGTGACTTCGTGTTGACCGGCAACGTCTTTGGCAGGCGCCCAGAGGAACGGGTCACCTTTCCATAGGCGGGCGGGAACGGAATCCGCTTCGAGATAGTCGATGCGCTTGGCAACGGAATCAGCCAGAGGTCCAAGAGAAGAAGCGGCGTTCTTCCGTCGCTCGTCAATGGTGGAAAGCAGTTGCGTGAACGCGTCCGCGAATGACTTGACGCCTTCGTCTTCCAGTTCCTGAGTCACGACATCCATCGAGATGCCGGCGGCTTCGAGTTTGCTGAGAGCATCTTTCGACCCGTCGAGATCGCGCACGAGGGTCATCGCCGCAACGCCGTGATCCTTGAAGGCATCCAGCGTGGCGGGCGGAACGGTGTTGACGGTCTCGGGTCCGATCAGGTTATCGATGTAGATCGTGTCGGGGTAGTCGGGATTCTTGGTGCTGGTGCTCGCCCACAACGGACGCTGAACGCGCGCACCCTTGACCTTGAGATTCTCCCAGCGTCGACCGGCGAAGGTCTGCTGGTAGGCATCGTAGGCAAGTTTGGCGTTGGCGATGGCGGCTTTGCCCTTGAGGTCTGAACCGGCAGGCAGTTTTGGATCGATCTTGGTGTCGACACGCGAGACGAAGAACGAAGCGACCGAGGCAACATGATCGACGGAATGTCCCGCAGCAATGTGATCTTCGAGACCGCTGAGATAGGCGTCCATCACTTCGGCGTAGCGCTGGAGCGAGAAGATCAACGTCACATTGACGTTCACGCCGACCGAGATGACTTTGCGAATGGCGGGAATGCCCGCTTTGGTAGCAGGGATCTTAACCATCAGATTCGGTCGCTTGACACGTGCCCAGAGCTGTTCCGCTTGTGCGACGGTAGCATTGGTGTCATGCGCGATATACGGGCTGACCTCAATGCTGACGTAACCATCGCCGCCGTTGGTCTCTTCGTAGAGCGGAGCGAAGGCATCGCAGGCGGCGCGGATATCTTCGATGGCGAGCTGCCAGAAGATCTTCTCCGCGTCCCAGCCTGCCCAGGCGAGCGGTGTGAGCACGGAGTCGTAGTCATTCGTCTTGGCGATGGCGTTCATGAAGATGGTCGGGTTGGACGTGACGCCGCGAATGTCGCCGCGTTCGATCATGGCTTTCAGTTCGCCGTTCTCCAGCAGTTTGCGCTGGATGTTGTCATACCAGATGGATTGACCGAGGGAGGTGAGTTTTGTAATAGAGTTTGACATGGTACTTCCTTGTAAGTAAGTGTGATTTTCAGAGGAATTTTTATTCTTCAAAAGCCTGCTTTTATGATTGCATCAGTAATTTGTTCAAGCAATTCATTACAACTAAAATCTGCTTCGGGATTTTGACCTTTTATATAAGGTTCAAGACGTTTGCTACACAAATCTAAAAAAACTTGGACGCCCTCATCTTCTTTTCCAAGAAGATACATATCAGCAAGATATGACGCATAAACGCTTTGGTATTGACCCTGTCCCCACGTATCATTATCTACGGCTTCCAGCCATTTATTAGCGTCTTGCTCGATCAAATCTGGATATTGTTTCGTTACACTGGTGAATTTCTTTCCATCATAATGCATAATCCAGATTGGTGAAAATGCCCTGTCCGCACCCGCCCCGCCTGCCAAATAATGGAAATTTTCATCCCTTCCAATAATTTCTGGATTTCCATCGTTATCAATATCATTCCAATCTGTGGATATAACGCACTGTCCATCAATGGAATCAAATATTCGATACTCATTTTTCTGGGCATCGTAATCCACAGCTAAAACCGAACAACTAGGGCGAGCACCTCTTCCATACACAGCGACTAGGTATTCTATTTCGCCATCACTATCTAAATCGCTATACCATTCCAAATTTGCTGTTTGTAACCCCGCTCGTATGTCATCTTGCATATTATCTTCTGGTCTTGGCGTCAACCGAAAAAATGCTTCTCCAATATCGTACCCTAACAAAACGGTGTATCGTTCACCTTTCCGCATTATCTCTAAAGTTGTACTTGTATATCCCAACAAATTAGAATTTGCTGCAGGCGTAAACGTTGAAGAAGGAGTATCTGTAATGACTGGTGTTGCTGCTTCTGTCAGAAGATTAATACGTTCATTACTTATTCTTGTGGAACAAGAAACTATGAATATACTGCTACAGAGAAACAATAATCCAACCAATCGATTCATTTCATGTCCAAACTTATCCAGCTTCGATTTTATGAATCTTTCCTACTCTTCTAGCCAATCTTTCTCCACCAGTCTTATTACCTTGATACTCTGCACCTAGAAAAGCAGGGACTAGAACTTTGACAAGTTCCGGTCCAATGACGCGACCGCCGAGGCAGAGCACGTTCATATCATCATGCAGAACGCCTTGGGCAGCGGAGTATGTGTCGTGGCAAATAGATGCGTAAATGCCCTTCATTTTGTTGGCAGCAATGCAGGCACCGACGCCCGATCCGCAGCAGAGGATGCCGCGCTCGGCTTCTCCGCTTTGGATGGCGTGTCCCAGCTTCTCGGCGAAGTCAGGGAAGTCCACGGGGTCAGCGGAGTTCGTGCCAACGTCAATCGGTTCGTGCCCCGCATCGCGGACAGCTTGTATCACGGTTTCTTTCAGCGGGAATCCCGCATGGTCAAACCCAACAGCAACTTTCATAGATACCTCAAAATGGCAGCCAGTGGGCGCCAACCAATAATTCGATCCCTTTGACAAACACAAAAACGCCCACGCCAAAATAAATGACGCGGGCGATCTTATCGCCAAGGAGCATATTGAACAATTTTCCGGAGTGTGTGACGATGCGCCAATTCAATGCCGAACCGAGCATCGCCAGCACTCCACATACGATCAAAATCAATCCAGTCGTTGTCAAACTCATACTATGCCAGTAACGCTTTCGCCTTTGCAACTACATTTTCAACCGTGAATCCGAACTTCTCGAAGATGATCTTATACGGAGCGGATGCGCCGTAGTGGTCAATGCCCAACACGGATTTGGCGTATCGTTCCCAGCCCTGGCTGGATGCCGCTTCGACAGCGAGTCGCGCCTGGATGTTCTTCGGCAGCACAGATTCCTTGTAGGCTTCATCCTGCGCTTCAAATAATTCCCAGCTTGGGAAAGACACCACGCGGACACCGACTCCACCTTCGAAGAGTTTCTGCGCCGCATCCATGATGAGGCTCACTTCCGAGCCAGATGCCATGAGGATAACTTCGGGTGTTCCAAAATCTTTCAACACATAGGCACCCTTGCTGACCGTCTCGCCTGCGGGTTGTTCGTAAGTCGGCACAGCCTGACGAGTCAACGCCAGGGAGGTCGGTCCGTGACGATGGGAGATGGCAACCTTCCACGCTTCGCGGACTTCGTTCGCGTCCGCTGGGCGGATGGTGGTCATGTTGGGGATGGCGCGCAACGCCGCAAGTTGTTCGATCGGTTGATGCGTGGGACCATCTTCGCCGAGCCCGACCGAGTCATGCGTGAATATGAAAATCGTCGGAATATGAGAAATGGCAGCGATGCGAAGCGCCGGTTTCATGTAATCGGAGAAGATCAGGAATGTGCCGCCATAGGCAATATTTCCACCGAACAGAGTCATTCCGTTCAGTACGGCGCCCATGGCATGTTCACGCACACCAAAGTGGAAGTTGCGTCCTTCCGGGGATGCCTTTTGGAAGGCAGGACTACCATCGATCATGGTGTTGTTCGAGGGAGCCAAGTCGGCGGAGCCACCGATGAGTTCAGGAAGGATCGGCGCCAAGGCGTTGATGATCTTGCCGGAGGAAGCGCGCGTCGCGAGTCCTTTGGGGTCAGCCGGGAACTTTGGCAGTTCCACATCCCAACCATCCGGCAATTGACCGGCTAAACGACGAGTCAATTCTGAGCCGAGAGTTGGATGTAAACGCTTGTAGGCATCGAACTTCATCTTCCAATCGAATTCGCGTTCGCGTCCCTGTTCAACGGCTTTGCGGAAGAATTCCAGCACATCATCGGGAATGTAGAAACGTGGTTCCAGAGGCCAGCCCAGATTTTGCTTGGCGGCATTCAACTCTTCGTCGCCGAGTGGTTCGCCGTGCGCTTTGGATGTCCCTTGCTTTTTGGGTGCACCATATCCAATGGTGGTACGACACATAATGATGGATGGGCGCGGGTCCGCTTTCGCGGCTTTAATGGCAGCATCGATGGCTTCCACGTCATTACCATCCGCCACTTTTTGTACATGCCAGCCATAGGCTTCAAAGCGTTTAGAGCGGTCTTCCGTGAAAGAAAGATCAGTGGAGCCATCGATCGAGACTTGATTGTCATCGTACAAATAGATCATTCGTCCGAGGCTGAGATGCCCTGCCAGCGATGCAGCTTCAGAGGCAACACCTTCCATCAAGTCACCATCGGTGACGATAGCGTAAATATACGATTGGATCAGTTCATGCCCGGGCTTGTTGAATTCCGCGGCGAGATGCGCCTGCGCAATTGCCATGCCCACGCCTTGAGCAAATCCCTGCCCGAGCGGACCAGTGGTCACTTCGACGCCGGGAGTGAGTCCATATTCCGGGTGACCGGGGGTGATACTGCCGAATTGGCGGAAGTTCTTAATATCATCCAGTGACACGTCATATCCCGTCAGATGCAGCAAAGAGTATAGGAGCATGGAACCATGCCCACCCGAAAGGATGAAGCGGTCGCGTCCCATCCACTTGGGGTTGCGCGGATTATGGCGCAGGTGGCGCGTCCAGATGGTAAATGCCATGGCAGCGCCGCCCATGGGAAGTCCGGGATGACCCGAGTTCGCTTTTTGTACGGCATCAGCCGAAAGAAAACGTAATGTATTGATCGCACGATTTTGAAGTTCGTCTGTCATGTTCAAACCTGTCTAGTTAGGATGCTCCATTTTACCATTGGCTTATCAAGAAAAGTGATTTCCTGTACAATCAGTCAATAAATCGGAGGGCACATGAATATTTTGATCTTGGGCGGGTACGGGTATACGGGGAAACTGCTGGCAAAGCATTTGCTGGCGCAGACGAATCACAATGTCATTCTTGCAGGGCGAAATGTGGAGAAGGCAACAGTCTATGCCAAACAATTGGATAGCGACCGCGTCTCCGTCCGATGCGTGGATGCGGCGAACGCGGATTCGCTCCGCACGGGACTCAGCGGCGTGGACTTTCTGTTGGTCGCCGCTCCAACCACCCATCAAGCGGATACCGTTATCGAAGCCGCCATCCACGCTGGAGTGGACTATCTCGACGTGCAGTTCTCGGACGCCAAGCTGGCATCGTTAAACAAACATAAAGCGGAAATTGAAAACAAAGATTTGTGCTTCATCACAGAGGCAGGCTATCATCCCGGTCTGCCGTCGGCGATGGTTCGTTATGCGGCAGGGAAACTTGATAGCATCGAGTCCGCTCTCACAGCGGGATATTTGAACATCGGCGAGATCCCCTTCTCTGATGCCGTGGATGAGTTGATGGAAGCGTTCCTCCATTATCAAGCGCAAGTCTACAAAAACGGCGCATGGACAAAGCCGTCTAGTTGGGATATGCGTAAGTTCGATTTCGGCGGTGACATCGGCAAACGCGATTGCTATTCCATGTTCTTTGAGGAGATGCGTGCCTTGCCTGAAATGATTCCCACGTTGAAGAATACCGGCTTCTATATTTCCGGATCCAACTGGATCGCAGACCTGCTGGTCACACCCATCGTGATGATCGGGTTGAAATTGTTCCCGAAACGCGGAATCCGTCCGTTGGGAAAGTTGATGTGGTGGGCAATGGGCAAGTCCAAGCCGCCGTATCGGGTGGTGCTCAAGGTGGATGCGAAAGGTTCATTAAACAGAATCAAGACTCAAGTCCAGGCACGATGCGAGCACGAAGATGGCTACGAGCTGACCGCGATTCCCGTTGTCGCTTTGTTGATGCAGTACGAACGAATCCGAAAATCCGGTTTGCACATGATGGGACATCTCGTCGATCCGGATCAATTGTTCTGCGATATGGAAATGATGGGAGCGACTTTCGTGACGAGCGTTGTTGCTGACTAACCGAGTAATTCGCTCAAACCATTTTGAACCACGGAGACACTGAGACACGGAGATTTTTTAAAAGGTTTTCTCAGTGTCTTCGTGTCTCAGTGGTTAGGCATTGAATCTTCCAACTATATTTATTGCTCGATCAATTTGGGAAAACACAAAAAGTCTTAATCGCGTTCGAGTTCTTTGGGCAGGATGAGTTGGTTCGGCGTGGTCTCGACTTGTCCTGCATCATTGACCGCCAGCCATGCGACATACGCCACAGCGAGCGCATCCAACTCGTGGGCGGAATGGAGCAGCTCGTTCGGGAAGACACCGTTCAACATGTGATGGCGCGTGATCTCTTCGAAGAAATCCATCGGGTCGGTAATACGGACACCCTGCTCATAGAGGATCAACGCACGCTGGACGCGTCCTTCAAAGGTGCGGCGTGGAAGCGGCGTTTTGCCGATCAAGGCGCGGAAACAATCCTGCGCGTTAGTTTCCAAAACTTGTCTCGATGCAGATTTGCCATAAGGTCTTAGCCCCGCTTGTGAAATCTTTTTGGAAAGAGACAAATACGTGGACTGATACGCCTTCGCCGAGGGGATATTGAGCGCAAGCGAGATGCTATCCGTTTCATTCAAATACTCGACCACGCCCACAACATCCATCTTTTCAAGACAGACAATATTGAGACTATCATCCAGCACCGCAAACGTGACCGGCTGACGCCCGGAGGAGAAATCTGCGCCTGCGAAGAGAATTTCTTGAGTAGCTCATCGTAAGAATCCTTTGGAGCGAGTGTACAATACCAGTGTAGCGAAAAAAGGAGCGCAATGCAACCCGTTCAACGACGAATACTCTATTCGATCATCCTTCTGCTCGGTCTGGCATGGATCTGGGTCAGCGCCGACCGTTCAGGCGACATCCACCGCCGGGCAGATTCCCGCTCCGCAGCAGGGCTTTCTTCGCGCCCGATTTTGAGTTGAAGACGCCGACGGGCGAAAGTATCAAACTCTCCGACCTGCGCGGACAGGCGGTGCTGGTCAATTTGTGGGCAACGTGGTGCCCGCCCTGCCGCGCAGAAATGAAGACCATCGAAACCGTTTACAACGAGTACAAAGATCAAGGCTTTGTCGTGCTGGCAGTGGACATGACCTATCAAGACAATCAAACCGACATTGTGCCATTCGTTGAAGAGCAGGGACTGACCTTCCCGATCCTGCTCGATGAAACCGGTGACACGGCAAACGCCTACCAACTCAAATCTCTCCCATCCTCTTACTTCATCGGTCGCGATGGCATCATCCATGATGTCGTCATCGGAGGTCCCATGGCAGAAGCGCTACTCCGCACGAGGGTAGAGGAGATTTTGAAGTAACATTTCGTCCTGAGCGGAGGGCGAAGCGATTGTTGCGAAGCCCGCAGACGAAGGACGTTCACGCAAGGCGCTTCGTCTTCGCTACGCTCCGCTCAGCACGAGTAATTATCTATGATCAACCTTTTCCGAACCCTCTTTGCCCCACCCCGCCATCTCATCCTGCTCCTCGCCGCCATGTGGCTTGGACTCGCACTTGCCGAAAAGCGGGCTGACCGCCACGGCATTTCTAAAGACGCGCTCAACAACATCGTCTTCTACAGCATCATCGCCTACATCATTGGCGGACGTGTGTTATTCGCTGTTTCGAATCTTTCAGCGTTCACGAAAAGCCCGCTCAGCCTGTTCTCAGTCAACGTGGATCTGTTCGACCCGCTCGGTGCGCTGGTGGTCGCTTTGCTGGTGGGATTCGTTTACGGATACCGGCAGGAACTTCCGCTGTGGGGTACGCTCGACGCGCTGACTCCATTTTTCGCCATTCTCGCGGTTGGACTCGCCCTCTCCACCTCGCCGCAGGGACAGCATTCGGCAGTCCGACGGCACTTCCGTGGGGCATTGACCTGTGGAACGCCAAACGGCATCCCAGCCAGATCTATGAATTGATCGCTGCCCTTGTGATCTTCGCTGTTCTCTGGTTTCAAAACTCAGAATCCAGCCCGGGCATTCTCTTCCTGACCTTCACCGCGCTGACCGCCGGGTCACGCCTCTTTCTCGAAACCTTCCGCGGTGATAGCACGTTAGTGTTCGGTGAGTATAGGCTGGGGCAGGTTGTGGCGTGGGCGGTGCTGGCGGTTGTATTATTCGCAAGCGACTTGATCCACAAGAAATGATGTTAGGCATCATCAACTCTCTTATTGGAAATGAAACATGGGTACCAAGAACTACTTGATTGACGGCGTTTCCTGCGCCGGTAAAACTACGGTCTGCAACGAGCTGCAAAGGCGCGGCTACCAGGTTATCCACGGCGATGACGAGTTGGCTTATTGGGGCAATATGGAAACTGGAGAACCCGTGGATGGCAGCGCTGACGAGAAATCGTACCTGGATGTGGGACGTGGAGAAGGTCAGAGCCTTAGTAGCCGATCAAAACCATGCGGTAACATTCTTTTGCGGCGGTTCCAGGAATTCCGACCGCTTCATCTATCTGTTCGATGAAGTTTTCGTTCTTGAGATCGATCTGGATACGCTGAACCAACGTCTTGCCGCCCGACCTAAAACCGAATGGGGTGGGACAGCCGAGGAAGGTGAAGCCTTTGCAAGATTACAACATAAAACAAAAGAAGGTCTTCCCGAAAACGCGATCATGATCGATGCCACGGCACCCATCTCAAGCGTCGTGGATAAAATTCTTGAAAATACCAACTAGGTATCGCCTGAAGAACCGCTAGATAGTAAAACGCCAAGCGACTGCCGGATCACGTCTCTTTCTCGAAGCTTTCCGCGGGGATAGAACGCTGGTGTTCGGTGAATATCGGCTGGCGCAAGTTGTGGCGTGGATCGTGCTAATAGGTGCATTATTCGCAAGTAACTTGATCAGCAAGAAATAGTCTAAAAATATTTTCTGGCTTCCGTAAGTATCTCGATGCATACATCCCGAATACAGTTCAGGGCAGAACTCAAAGTGACGGCTTCGAAGGGTGGTCGCGCCTGTACCAAATCGATTGGGATAATCGTGCCAAGACGGAGGGTATTTGACTTCACTTGCACTGGTGTCTTGTTCATAATGGGAGGCGAACCAGAGATGACGACGGAGAGAACCTTTGCCCCTTCTTTTACCTCTTGCCCATCTTCAAGATGCTTAATCATGGTGATTATTTTTCCCCAACTGCCATATACGAATTCAATCTTCCCATCCAGCGGCATAACGGCAACTGGAATAATTACTCTATGCTTGTCGGTATTAGAGAGGGTGTTAAGCCATCCAATGAACATAGCGGAGTTGGTAGATTGATAAGGTTGATACCTCTCAATAAATGTTCGCTCACTAGCGGGAACATTCGGAAGTCGTTTATCGAATTCACGGGTAAGGTTGGTGCTGTTACTCAACATCGGAAAGGCAATTTGCCTTTCTTGAGACGATTTGACTCTGACACCGCTTTTGGAGTACAAAGCCCAAGCGAGATAATCCAAAGAACTTCGGAAACTTTGTATAATTTCACCCATGAGAATTCCATCCCGCTTGCTAAAGACTGGGACGGTTTCAAAATGCACATCGTATAGGTGCCACGGGAGAGGGTCTTTACTATTGGCGGGCTTCGAATAAGGATAGGCTTTGATTACATAAGAGAAACTTTTTTCATCGAAGTTCCTCCTGATTATAGTGATGAAATCAACGAGCTGTTCTTTACCCCGTTCGAGTTTATGGAAAGCATCATCAAGTATGCTCATGCGGACATTCCTTCTCCCTCGATTATCGCACTACAGAGCTAGGAGTCAAGGAAAAATAATCTGCCTAATCAAGCGCCCTATGAGAGTGCGTGCTTACATCCAACTAGCCACTACAAGCATTTAGAGTAATACAAGCAAAACAGACCTGACCCAAATCCATCAGCCTAGCAAAAGCCAATCGAAACAGAAGCCGCCTCTCCCGTAGAAAGAGGCGGCTTTTTATACCGCACTCGGTCACAAATTGCGGTTTTTCAGAAGGTGGAAACCGCAATTTGTGACCGTGGGTTAAATCATCCAATTCTCGCCGCAATCGGAGCCAGATACGAATCCAGTATCGCATCCATCTGCTCGAACAACTCGCAGACAAAGAACATCGGGTTGAAGGCATAGACCGTCTTCGGGATCTTGGCGATCGTATCCACATTGAACGGAGCAAAGATCACCTCTCCGCCCAAATAGCCTTCGTGCGGAATGCCCAGCTTCGCATACAATGCATGGACGACGTTCCAGCCCAACTCCTGCGAAGCCATTTGTCCCTTGTGATGGAGTTCGTTCACTCCGGCGATGATCTGCTCAATTGTGTCTTTGTGGATCAGGAAATGCTCTTGCAACTGGTCAAACACGTCCCCGCTGTAATCGATCACGTTATCCCTACTCAACCGGTAAAACTCCATGATGGTGTTTGCCAACTCACTGCGACCGGAGATCGTTCCTGCGCCGAAGACCTTGAAACGGTTATCTTCCATCACCAGTCCAAACTCGGTGCTGTACCACGCCAGCCGTTTGATGACCTCCCGCTCGTCCTGCGTCGCTTTCATGTACGCGGGAGCGAACTTGTCTTCGATGCGGGCATAGAACTCCTGCGTCAGATACGGCAGATGCCCGAAGATATCGTGGAACATATCCGGCTCGGGCGTGAACTCCATCTGGTCGCGCGACCGCAGATAATCGGTGATCAAAAAGATGCGCTGTGCAAACTTCTTGTACCAGTCATCCGCCAGTGTGTAGCGCACCGCCGTCCGTTCGATGCGCCAGCCCGTACGCGGAGTGATGTGCTGGTTCAGGTGCGCCACCGTCGGGATGTGCTGCGGGTCGAGTTGCAGCAAGCCCAATCCATGCCTGTACTCGCGGCACAAATGCTCCAGCAAATACGGCTGATGGATGCCTTTGAACAGATCAGCCCAAATGGCATGTTGTTCCTCGGAGAATTGGATCTCCTGATTTTCAGTTGAATATTCTTTCGTGGGGTCAAAATGCTCGTCTGCGATATCCCCGGTATAAACAGTCGGATTTTGATTTGTCATTCTTTCACCTTTCTAAAGATAAAGTGTGGTTCCAGAACTCAATGCAGCAGTAAAGCTTTCTGTTCGAAATAGTATCACCCTCAAAAACACGGGTCAAGAGGCGGTACAATTATTTACGATGACCCAACAGTCCCTGACCGGAAAAACGATCCTGATCACCGGCGCCGCCCGCCGCCTCGGACGTCTCTTCGCCCTCGCCTGTGCCCGCGCCGGAGCCGACATCGTCATCCATCATGGACACTCCGATTCGGACGCCGCGACCCTACGCGACGAAATTACCGGACTCGGTCAACGCGCGTGGATCTTTCAAGCGGACTTAAGCAATTCATCCCAAGCCGGAGGCTTGATCCCGTTAGTAAACCAATCCACTCCTCTGCACGCCCTCGTCAACTGCGCCGCCATCTTCGAATCTCTCACCCTCGACAACACTTCCATCGAAGACTGGCAAACCCATCTCGCCATCAACCTTACCGCCCCCTTCCTCCTCAGCCAAGCCTTCGCGAGACAAGCGGACGAAGGGTGCCCGCATCATCAACATCCTCGATTGGCGCGCCCTGCGCCCCGGCGCGGATCATTTTCCCTACACCGTTAGCAAGTCCGCGCTGGCAGCGATGACCAAGTCACTGGCAGTAGCACTTGCGCCAAAAGTCATTGTCAACGGGCTGGCGCTCGGCGCCATCCTGCCGCCTGCTGATGGAAATAAGAATCGCGACATCATCAAGAACGTTCCCATGAAACGCTGGGCACAAAACGGCGAAGTGGAAGAAGCATTACTGTTCTTACTGACATGCCCATCCTACATCACCGGCGAAATCATCCACGTGGATGGAGGCAGGCATCTTGTGTAACGCGAGATTTATCTCGCTTTTTATTATTTCTTTCGTAAGAGCGACATGAATGTCGCCTTACAAAAACCAACCATGCCTATTTTGCATAACATCAGTTATTAACCATCAACCCACACTCCACATTTATCAAATTGCCTACGCGCAAAACCCAAAAGGAAACCAAAACATGGACAAAGTTATTATCAAGAAATCTACTCGCTCGCGGAATTATCGGTGTCAACGACTGGGAACGTCATCGTGCCCAGAATATTCTCATCAATATCACTATCTTCACTGACACGCGCCGCGCCGCCGAAACAGACCATATTGACGATTGCGTCAATTACAGTACGATGAGCAAGAAAGTGCTCGCCCACGCCAAATCCGCCAACCGCGAGACGGTGGAAGCTTTGGCAAATGATCTGGCAAAACTCTGTCTCGAAGAGAATGGTGTGCAAAAGGTCATCGTCCGCGTGGAGAAACCGGGCGCAGTGCGCTTTGCTGAATCGGTTGGTGTAGAGATCGAACGCAGTCGCGATGAGTGAGTCACATTTCGCTTACCTAAGTCTCGGATCCAATATTCAGCCTGAGACCAATCTGGTTCAGGCGATCAAGTTATTGCACGAGTATGGCGAAGTGCTGAAAGTTTCCAGCGCATGGGAATCGAAATCGGTTGGCGCAGAGGGACCAAATTATCTGAATGCCTGCGTGCTGTTCAAATGTCCGCTTATGCAGGTGGAATTGAAAGAGAACATCATCCGCCCCATCGAAGCGCGGCTGGGACGAAAACGCGGCGAAAATAAATTCGCGTCACGCACAATTGATATCGACATCGTACTCTTTGACGAGAAACCATACAACGTCGATTACTGGGAATATGCCTTCGTTATCGTGCCGCTGGCAGAAATTTATCCTGAATACCAAAATCCCATCACACAGGAGACCATCACAGAAACAGCAACGCGCCTCCGCCAGCAGGTCTGGATGGAGACGCGTCGGGATGTGCTGCGTCAATTTAGCGGGGTCAGCTAACAGCTTAGAATTGAAGCGGTTTTGCACCGCGTGAGATATTATCCAAAAATTCCTGTCGTGTTGCCAGATTAGCGCGGAACGCTCCATGCATGGCGGAGGTTGTCATACGAGCGTCATGTTTCTTCACGCCGCGCATCATCGCGCACATATGCATTCCTTCCACCACAACTGCCACCCCCTGCGGCTTGAGCAAATCGCGCAAAAAATCCGCGATCTGACGGGTCATCCGCTCCTGTACTTGCAAGCGGCGCGCGTACATATCCACAATGCGGGGAATCTTCGAGAGCCCGATCACCTTGCCATCAGGAATGTACGCCACATGCGCACGACCAATGAACGGCAGCATGTGGTGCTCGCACAAACTATAGAACTCGATATCACGTACGATGACCATTTCATCATATTTCACTTCGAAGAGCGCGCCGTTGACAATACGCTCGGGGTCAGCTGTGTAACCGCTCAATAACTCGGTGTACATGCGCGCCACACGGATCGGCGTATTCTTAAGTCCCTCCCGCTCGGGGTCTTCTCCAACTGCCTTTAATAGGTCAAGTATCAAGGCTCTCGTTACATCAATATTCACATTGGTAGAGTTCGCAGTCAGCTCTTCGATATCGTCATCAAATTCCATTAAACACTTCCTCTAGAAAACCGACCCGACAAATGTCGGGTCGGTTTGTTGTTTTAATTTTGGTAGCTAACCAACCACAGGTTCGATCAAGCCATATGACCCGTTGCGCCGTTTATAAAGCACCTGTATCGAGTTTTGATCGGGATTGAAAAAGATAAAGAAGTTGTCATGCCCGAGCAAACGCATCTGTTCGACGGCTTCATCTTCCGTCATCGGCAGAACAGCGAACTTCTTACGCCGCGCGATCAGAGGCAGCAACTCGCTGGTCTCGTCCACGGGCATCTCTTCCTGTTCGATCACTTCAGCAGCCGAACGTCCATCGCCGCGTCCGTGATGGTGTTTCCCTTTATAGCGATCGATCTGCCTCTGGATCTTATCCAACGCATTGTCGAACGCAGCGTGCAGGTCATCGGCTCGTTCCTCCGTGCGAAGGATGAACCCTTTACCACGCAGCGTGATCTGCGCCACCTGACGGTCGGTTGCGTTGCGGGCTGTCTTCTCATGCGACAGGTCAACGCGAACCTCATCGATTTCTTGAAGGTATCGTTCGAGCTTGGCGGCTTTCTTTTCAACGTACTCGCGGGTGTTGTCGGTCAACCGCATGTTACGGGCAACCACTTCTACATTGTTCGCCATCTTACTACCTCCTGAAAGAGTTATATCAACGACGCCTGCGCGCCATTGTCAAACACGATTGAGATCATGATGTGAAAGTGCGCGTGCGATTGTCAGTGCGTACACCTCCTGTGCTCCGGCGTAAAGCAACGCTTCGGTGCCAGATGAAATTGTCGAACCTGTCGTCGAGACATCGTCCATCAGAAAAATGGACTTCCGCTTCACTTTCTCAGGTGAAGCTTGATACACATCTCTTACGTTTTCGCTCCGCTGAGAGATACTCAGCCCAACCTGAGACCGCGTCTCACGTCTCTTCCACATCGCCTGAGGGGCATACTCCCATCCCATCTCATAGGCCAGCGGCTCGGCGACAAGCGCAACTTGATTATATCCCCTCTCCTGAAGGCGCTTCTTGCCTAGCGGAGCGGGAATAACCATGTCAATTTTCCAGTTGAGCGAACGCACAAACTCGACCATGCTTGATGCGAGCGCCTCGCCCAATCCGATATTGCGGCGATATTTCAATGTGTGAAGCGCATTCTGCACTGAGGAATCAAAAACCGCCCAGGAGCGCATCATCCGATACGCAGGCGGTTTTGTTTTGCATTTTCCGCAGAGATCAGCCCCATTGGTGGGGATTCCGCACTTTTCACAGTAAGGCTCACGAACACGTAGAACGCGTCCCTGGCAGTCTGAACACCAGCGGGAACCGGCTTTTCCGCATCCCGCACATGTTGGCGGAAAGAGCAAGTCCAATCCGCTCCAGGTCAATCGATAGAGGCGATACGACCAGGGTATTTTACTCACAGGTCATCTATGATAAGAATTAAATCCTTACAATACTAACCGAGATTGATCATGATCTGAATCGCGGCTGGGGTCAAAATAATGATCATGATGGATGGGAAGATCAAGAGAGCCATTGGAATGATCATTTTGACAGGCGCCTTATGAGCTTCTTCTTCCGCACGCTGACGCCGCTTCAAACGCATCTGGTCTGATTGAATTCTCAGCACCTTCGCCATGCTAACACCAAGGGATTCGCTTTGAATAATCGCAGCAACAAAACTGGTCATTTCAGGAATACCCAAACGCTCTGACATAGCCTTTAATGCTTCACGACGAGGCTTGCCAAGCTGTATCTCCCGAATCGCACGCGTGAAGGCAAGAGAAAGTTCATTCTCCCATTTCTCGCTGACCTTTGACAAGGCAGCATCAAAACCAAGACCAGCTTCCACACAGATCGTCAAAAGGTCAAGAGCATCCGGCATTGCCTTGCGAATCTCTTTTTGTCTTGCTGTGATCCTGCTAGTCAGCATGATATGCGGTAGAAAGAAACCGCCAAATACGCCGCCAAATTTAATCAAAAGGTCTGTAGTAGCGTCTCCAGTCCCCACCAAAAATGCCAAAACGCCAAAAACAATGGCCAGAATGATACGAATGGCATAGAATGTTGGCGCATCCACGGGCCATGGGTTTCCAGCCTTTTCAAGGTTGACAGCAGTATCCTGAATGGCTTTTTGAGGCGTAAACCTTGCGGAGATTTCACCCACACGTCGTATAAAGGGAATGATCACACGCTCTGCAAACGGCTGGGAAAGTTCTATTTCTTCCAGCGAGCTCACGTCACCGCGCTGAATAAACTCCGCCAAGCGTGCCTGCAACGGATCATCTTCTTCTCCCGCAGCATTTCGTCTCAAACTGAATACCACAATGGCAATTGCCCCAACAACCACCAAAGCAGCAAGGATTATCAATCCAGTACTCATCTTATACCTCGATATCTGCGATCTTCATCATGGCAAAGTAACCTGCCGCCACCATACCAACGATAACGGAAATCGCGATAATACCGCACCAAGGCTGGGGGATGAAGGGATTGTCATCAAAGAAGCTACCAATATATTCAGGGCTTACAAACCAGAGCGCAACACCAAGAAATACAGGAATGAGCGACAAAACAGCACCGGAGGTTCGCACCTGCGCCGTCATAACTCGAATTTCGCCTTTAATTCTTACACGCTCACGGATCGTAAACGAGATCGTATCCAAAATCTCAGAGAGATTACCGCCAACTTCGCGTTGAACGTTAATCGCAGTGATCACGAAATCCAGATCCTCACTGGGGATGCGGCGCAGCAAATTATCCAGCGCTTTTTCCATTGGAATACCGATCTGCATTTCCTGCACGACGCGGCGGAATTCATCGCAAATCGGAGCAGGGAGTTCGCGGCTTACAGCTTCCATCGCTTGCATAGTCGAGTAACCAGCACGCAGACCGTTCACCATCAGATTAAGCATGTCGCCCAACTGATCATTGAACTTGGTCAGGCGAATACCCTGTTGACGCTTCACATAAAAACGAGGAATGAAAAATCCAATGACACCGCCGATTGCCAAAGAGACTATCGGGTATGTTGACTGAAGTAGCAAAGCAACAACCGCTGTCGCCACTGTGGAAATAAACACAAGGGCATAGTATTCAGCAACCTTGAACTTCAGATCAGCGCGCGCTAATTCACGGGCAACTCGATCTCCCGCCGATGATCCCGCAACCCTTCGATTCAACCAATCAGTAACTACAGAGCGCTGCTCAGCCTTCTCTGTCTCTACTTTGTCTTCATCGAGATACTTTCCAAGCCTTTCCTCGACCAAGGAACGTTCACTAGTAACAGCGAAGATAGCACCAATGATCAGGAGTATTAAAAGAAGAACGCCTCCACCTAATAGCAGCATTTGGATCGTCATATCAAGTTACCTGCGCCTCACTCGCTTATCGATGATTTAGTAGCGACGTCTTTCACCAATGCCAAAGATCGAAGGTGGCAGATTAATACCTGCAGCTTCGATTTTATCCATGAATTTGGGGCGCAAGCCGGTTGGGCGGAGCCTTCCCATGATCTTGCCATTTTCCGTACCGGTTTGCTCGAAGACAAAGATATCGGTCATAGTAATGATATCGCCTTCCATGCCACTCACTTCAGTAATGGCAGTAACCTTGCGGGTACCATCACGCATACGTTCCTGCTGACAAATCACGTCCACCGCGCTGGACACCTGCTCACGGATAGCACGAACCGGGAGATCCATGCCTGCCATAAGACACATGGTCTCTACACGGGAAAGCGCATCGCGTGGGCTATTGGCATGGGCGGTTGTCATGGAACCATCGTGACCAGTGTTCATGGCTTGCAACATATCAAGCGTTTCACCGCCACGACACTCTCCTACGATAATTCGTTCAGGGCGCATACGAAGGGAGTTGATCACCAGGTCGCGGATCGTAATTTCACCACGTCCCTCAATGTTTGGCGGGCGTGATTCCAATGTCACAACATGTTCCTGGCGCAACTGCAATTCTGCAGCATTCTCGATCGTAATAATACGTTCATCGTTCGGGATGAAGCTGGACATTACATTCAACAGTGTCGTCTTCCCTGAACCTGTACCACCTGAAATCAGGATATTGAGGCGAGCCTCAACACAAGCCTTCAAGAATTGTACAGATTCAGCAGAAATCGAACCAAACTGGATCAACTGATCAACAGTAATAGGGTTCTTCGAGAATTTACGGATCGTTAGTGTCGGACCAACCAAGGAAATAGGAGGAATAACGGCATTGACGCGGGAACCGTCCTGCAAGCGGGCATCCACATAGGGGCTCAACTCATCGATACGACGACCTAGCGGTGCCACGATTCTGTCGATCACACGCATCACATGGTCGTTACTTTCAAACGTAACAGGAACGCGATGTAATCTACCTTTTCGCTCAATATAGACGTTCTTCGGTCCATTGACCATGATTTCTGTGATCGTGTCGTCTTCCAATAGTGGCTGTAAAGGTCCCAAGCCTAAAATTTCAGCCGCGATCTGTTCGAACAGGCGTGCCCTCTCCGGTCTGGAAAGCACAATATTTTCTTCGGCCAAAATTTGCTCGAAAAGTTCCTGAATGGTACGACGTACTTCATCCGTACGGGTAATATCCATGGACGGATCCAACTCCGAGAGGAGTTTGTTTTGGACACGCGTCTTTAGATCAAAATAAGACCCAGCTTGAGGAGAAGTAATTGGAGCATTCACTCGCCGCGCCTGCAACGAAGATAGACGCGATCCTTCGCTATTATCTGAAGATGGCTGGTTACCACCTGATCCACCAGAGGAAGAACCACCCTGGCCTTGTTCAATTCGTTTTAAGAGAGACATGCTTCCAATCTCCTTTCACACTAAAGTTATCGTTTACCAATACGGTCCGACTCGCTGCTTGATTCCAAGGCAGCAACACGAGCACGCACACCTTCTGCTAAAGAAAAAATACCGCGTGTCGCTGGTTGATTTTTGCTATCAAGGACGAACGGTACACCGCGATTAACAGCTTTTGTTACTGTTTGTTCGTCTAAAGGAATAACGGAAGCCACCTCTTGTTTGAGATTATCTGCAACACGCTCGGGAGTGATATTGATCCGCTTATCAAAGCGATTCATGGCAAATAGAATTCTCTCGCGCCCGATACCCATAGTCTGCATCAAGTCAAGGAAGAGGCGGCAATTCTTAATAGACGGAATATCTTGCGTGGTAACAAGAACCACCAAATCACTAACATCGATGGCGGACAGAGTGATATCCGTCAAGTAGGAGGAAGTATCCACAATCACGTAAGCGTACAGTTGTCGCAGATATTCCAGCACTTTTGAGAATTGTGTGCTTGAGACCTTCTCAGCATATTCTGGGCGGCTTGGCGCAGCAAGGATATGCACACCTGAGGCGGCATGCTTCACCATCACCTCTTCCACGATCTCCGGATCAAGTTCATCCGCTCGGGTTGAAAGATCGGCAATGGTGTTTTTTCCCTGTTCATTCACAAAGACTGCGATATCACCAAACTGCAAATTACCATCCACTAACGCGACACGTGTATCTTCGTTGTGTAACGTTAAGGCTAGATTAACAGCTAACGTAGTTGAACCGGTCCCACCTTTGGGGCTATAAACTGTAACAATTTTCCCCTTTGGAGCACCAAAGACTGCATTCAACCCACTCATGTTCATGGCGGGTATGGCAGCCTGTATCTGGGCACTCTTCGATCGTTCAGACTGAGCCATCACCCCAGCGCGTCGAATCGCAGAGATCAACTCATCACCCATAGGAGGCTTAGTAAGAAAGTCCCTTGCCCCCGCAAGCATTGCACGACGCATGTAATTCTGATCGCTCTGCACGGAGAGGATCACAACCTGGATGGCAGGTTGTTTCGAGCGAATTGCTTCCGTGGCAGCTATGCCATCCATATCAGGCATATTGATATCCATCAACACCACATCTGGATTCAACTCCTGGGCAATTTGAATCGCCTCTTTCCCAGTGCGAGCAACGCCCACCACGTCTACATCCGATTCAAATTGTAAAAGTTTCCTGACGTTCTCTCTCGTCTCAGAAACATCATCCACGATCATGACGCGTATTTTGTCACCGGAAGGCATACTTTTTGAATTCCTTAGTTGAATTGAGCGATTCTAAAATCAACCTATTGTTGAGGTTGGACTGTCACAACATCATTCGGCAATAAAGGCGGCGTCAAGACATCGACACGAGGCTGCATAGCATAAGGAAGCTTGGACGGCAAAGAAATATTGTATTGTGTAAGCAGGCTGGTCAACGTTGTCGATTGAGCGTCGAAACGGGACGTGTCATTAGGGTTGCGAAGCGACATGGAAAGCACTGCGCCGCTATACACAAAATAGTTCAAAGAAATAGAATCCTGCGGATTGACCATCAACGTGATGATATCAGGTGAAGCTTGCTGTTGAACTTGAGCTGCCGAAGGTGTTGCATTTGGATCTGTTGTAGTAACAGGAGCCTGCAGAGTAAAGTTGCCCAACTTCATGACAACAACGTCTTGCAAAATCATCTGGCATACCAATCTGGGACGCTGATCTTCAGATGGCACTACATAGAAAGGTTGTTGCAGAGTTGGGTCTAATTCCACTCTACCCTGTCTGGAGACAGTCTCACCAGTGGAAGCTAGGACGGACAATGTAGGAAGGGCGTTCTGCACAAAACCAGTACCGGTCAACACGGAAGTAAAGTTAGGCAACTTCGTTTGGAAAGCAGGATCCACATCAACAAATTGCATACAGGCAGTAACGTTGACATGTGCCCCGTCATTCACGCCGTATCCGGCCAATGCCAAACGGTTGGTAGGAATGGTAGCAGCAACCATACCAGAGGGAATTTGAACTGCCCAGGCGGGTCCTGCTATCTCAATTGGACCGGTACCAACCATAGAGGAGGTAATCACTACACCTTGTTCCAGGTTATAACGAGCGACTTGTCCTTCTAGGTTCCCCTCTTCACCTACTTGAAACTCAAACTCAGCCACTTTCTCAGGTGGAACCGAGAGTTTGCCAAGCATATCCGCTGTTATCTTTGTACCTTGGGGAATGTTTTGTGCCGCATAATAGATCTCAGTAAAAGTTGTTGCTTGCTGAGTTGACTGTGGTGTTTGTTGCCCGCCCCCCAGTTGATTAAAGAAAAACCATACAAGAACCAACCCGAGACCGACAATTAATACAAGCAGGATAAGAATTCTTCCGCGACGCATAGAGTAGTTCTCCTCTCTGGGTTCTCTACCAGAGTAACTGGCAGATGCTTCAATTGAAATATTATACAGTATAAACCAAAATCGATAATAACAATTTAGTTAAAAGGCAAGACTCTGCCAATGACAGAGTCCTACTTTTCTTAGTTACAGATAGAATTACAGGAGGGAGTTGTTGATGGTGCTGAAGGTGTTGCCGATCTTGGGTCCGAGCAAGCGCATGACCGCGATTACGACGATGGCGACGAGAGCGAGGATGATAGCGTACTCAACCAAACCTTGACCTTTTTCTTTGGGAGCGAATAACATAGTAGTATTCCTTTCGTGAAAAAATATTCATCCGAGAACCGTTCTCAGAACTATGCTCAGTATACTCATAACGCTCGAAATTTCAAGACCTATAGCTAATTGCATCACTTACAATCCTGTTATGGGAAAATTACAGAATGGTAAGCCAATCTTTAGGTTTAGGAACGAGCTGGAACTGTAAACGAGATACGGGAGCCCTTCCCGATCGAGCTATCAACTTCGAAACTGCCACCCAGCATCTCGGAACGCTCACGGATCAATTTAAGCCCGAGGCTGGAACTCTGTAAAACCGCATCTGAGTCAAAGCCTTTGCCGTTATCGTCCACACTAACACGCACACGGTCATCCCCCATATCGACCATGACCTTCACCTGGGTTGCCTGGCTGTGCCGAGCTGTATTGCCAAGTAACTCTTGAATAGCGCGGAAGAGCATCACTTCCAGGTATGGAGCGAGACGGCGTTCATTTCCCGTTACGGTAACGCTTACATCCAACCCAGCCTGTTCTTTAAATGCCTCGGCGTAGCGGCGGACGGTCGGTACCAATCCCAAGTCATCAAGCATCATTGGGCGCAATTCAAAGATGAAGTTGCGAACCTTCTGGAAGGTTCCCATGGCAGAGGTCTTCAGGCTGTTGAGTTCATCACGTGCCTGACCAGCATCGATCTCCAATAAGCGCATGGCGATCTCTGTCTGAAGAATAAAATTAGACAGAGCCTGAGCGGGCCCGTCGTGCATTTGGCGAGACAGGCGCTGTCGCTCCGTTTCCTGAGCATTGACCAGCATCTCGACGCTCGCCAGGGGGCTTTTCGATCCGCCACTAGAGGAGGAGGAGGCAGGTCCATTCGAGAGATCACGCGCCCGCTCAAGGGTCGATTTGAAGCGCTCCAAATGGGATTTTTCGCTTTGCAATTTTTCCAACTGACCACGCATCACAAAGAGACGCTGCTGGGCATCCAAAGCGGAGTCATAGGCGTTGCGAATTTCCTGAGGCGGTAACTTGTCAAATTGTCCCTGAACTTGTTGTAGATGGGTTGTAATCGCAGCATTGCGTTGGGATAGTTTTGATACCTCCCCCTGACTCTGTTCGATCATTAACGTAACTTCACGCAATGACCTGGTCGTTTCATCCAATTCCGCTTGCAGATCCAACGCGCCGCCTGAAGAGGTGTCTCTGTCTGCTACCATAAATTACTCCTGGCTTTTTACTTGAGTATCTTGCAGCTTCACCCAACCCCGTCTCAAAGCATACACAACTGCCTGGGTTCGGTCTTCAACACCAAATTTGCGGAGAATGGATGTTACATGATTCTTCACCGTCTGATGACTGATCCCCAACAAGTTGGCGATCTCTTTATTGCTCATGCCACGGACCACACAGGCAAGCACTTCCATTTCGCGGTCAGACAATGGATGAAACGGTGAACCTGGTTCGCTATAGGAACGGCGTGCCCCTTCCATTTGTTCATCGATCCAGCGATCTAACTCCCGAGCGGCAAAGATCTGACCAGCGACAGCGTATTTGCCATCCGCTACAGCACGAATAGTATGAGCCAACACCTCAGGTTCGATATCCTTGGCACAATACCCCACGGCTCCAGCCAACACAGCATGGATCGCCTGTTCGATATCATCGTAACCGGTTAGCAACACAACACGCGTCGGCAGATGCTCAGCAGTAACCTGATGAGTGACCTGCTGTCCATTAAGCCCTGGCATATTCACATCGAGAACAGCAACTTTCGGTTTGAGAGAGCGGATTAAGTCAATGGCTTCCTTGCCATCGGCAGCTTGCCCGATGATCCTGAAATCCTTTTCAAAGGACAATGTATCCACCACCCCTTGTCGAAACAGTGGATGATCATCTGCGATCAGCAGTGTTATCTCATTCATTGGTAGCCTTATCCCAAAATGGTCTTACGTGTGAGTATAGCACAGTAGCGACAGGCGGGCAATTAATCAATCCAAAGACGCATTTCAATTTCGTTTTCAATTTTGTTGATTGCCTTAATGCCATGGATACACTTGCATATTCTCATCAACCCGCAAAATAGCAGGGTCGGTTTTGGCGGAAAAGACCGGTTGTAAGCCAGAAGTTAGCTGCGGGTAGAACCCCGGAAGAACAATAAGATAGTCTGCTGAGTGCGTAGTCAGATAATTGGCAAGCTGGTTTTCATCACGGATGAAAGGTATTATTTCAGGGTTGATCAAGCCAGCCATATCGATCATAGGGTTGGGCACAAAATACCCTAATGCGCCAATATCATGGACTGCTAAAACCGCATCCGGTGGAAGATTTTGCTGGACCCATTCCGCCGTGGCGACCATCTCATTCTCCACCCAATACACGTCCATCGCGTTTTGGCGTGCACCTAAAAAGGCAAAAGCGATGATCAGTGTAACGAGCACCGATCGCCAGATAAAAACCAGACGTTTATTTGCTTTGAGGTTATTGATCAGTTCTATTGTTCCAAGAACACCCCAGAAGTACAGAATAGAAAGAGCCGGGATGATATACCGTCCGTGCTGGTAGGCGGGTAAACGCATGAAATAGATGCCGACATATCCCAGAAACCAGATCACGCCCGCCAGTGTTCCCCAGTTTCGGCGCTCAATGGCTTTCTTTATCCAGACAAGTACACCAGGGATCAATGCCAGGAAGGGACTAGCAACGGTCACGCCCAGATAATTCCCGAAACGCTGAAAGAGTGTTTTAGAAAGCCAAAACGATTTATACTCCGCCTGTTTAGCGTAAAACGTGTTCGGCAGCGGGTTGCCTGACAGCGCCAGATTGAAAAGCAAATAGGTGAAGAAGAAAATGCCAAAGCCGATCAATATCTTCAAAAAAGCTTTGCCGCGTGCATCCCAATTCGGTTCTGCCAATGTGGCGGTAAACAACAGCGGACCAAGTAGAGTCAAACCATCAGGGCGGATCCAGACGCTGAGTCCGGTGAGCAAGCCTAAGCTTAGATACTGACGCGAACCGTTCATCAGGGCAGCAAGGACTGTGAGCAAGACAAGCGCGTGCGCCAGTGTCTCCATACCGGAAACGGCAGACCAGGTGAAATGCCATTCAAGCACGAAAAAGATCCCCACCCACGGAAGCGCTGGTTTATAGGAAGCAACGAACATCCTTGCTGCGTTCTCTGCTTGAATGCCAAAGAAAGTCAGCGCCAGCCAGCCAAGAAAATACGTCCAAGCATAAGGAGCGAGTTTTAGAAAATAACCGATCGAAAGCAGGAACGTCCACAAGGGTGAGGTGGAACCGGCGGAGCGCTGACCCAGGCGGAAAGCCCATTCGCCATGTTGAGCAAAATTGCGCGCATATGTGAGATGGATCCACGAATCATCGAGAGGGAAACCAATGCGAAAGACCGAAGCGCTGAACAGCAAATAAAAGCCTACAGCCATCAACGCAGCAACGGCGATCACCAGCCGATGATCAAGGCGCGGTGTTGATCTGGTAGAGACGCGCACCGTTCACTTCTCCTAGGTAGTTGAATGAGGGATTGTTCTGAGGGTCATCATACAATGTTTGGATGGCAGGGAACGTGCCGCCATCTTCTATGATGAGATAACGTGCATGGAATTTTTCCGCCACAGCCAATATCGTGGACTCGTCGCCAAATGGAAGCACAATGGCAGAGCGTCCCGTCGAAATATAGTAGCCCGGGGGATTGCGGACGATCACTACGTCGGTGGGGCTGATACCGTTATCAAGGAGTTTTTGTTCCACTGATGGGTAGACGCGGTCTTCCTTCTTGCCACCGCCTTCGATAGTATGACCGAAGACCAGATACCCGGTTGCAATAACCGCGATCAACACCAAAGAGACTTGTGACACGGTCCGCAAATTGGGATCGGCGATCTTCTTCTTTTCATAACCCAGTGTAATCAAAGCATCCAAGCCAAACGGAGCAACCGCCCACCAATACGGTTGGAATGCGGCGCCCGAATGGAAGAAACTTCCGCGCGAGCCTGCGAATGGAAAGATGATCGTCATGACAGCGAACAGCAGTACCCAACCTGTGACGGTGATCTTCGTGCGTACATCTTTACGAAGCTGCCACAAACCAATAACTATGAATGGAAGCAGGAATAGTTCACCCTGTGCGCCAATGGCGTTGCCGAGGTTCGAACCGAAAGCAGCGAGACGGTCTTGAAGGGCGGCGTTCCAGCCTGCTTTCAAGAATCCTTCTTTTGTAATGAGGTCGGCAGGATAGAGGAAGGTTTGGTTGTAGTTTTCAAGCCAGAGCAGGCGCCCGCCACCGGGAGCCATGAAGGAACCAAAGAGGTTGAAATTGCGCACGTGCCACGGTCCCATCACAAGGAGGTAACCCAGTACGGCAAGCAAACCGGCAGGGACGATCAACTTGAACCAGTCCACAAAAGAGTTCTTGGAACCATCTTCTTTATAAGTAGCATTCCACATCACAGTCAGACCCGCAAGACCGAGCCAGAGGAGTCCGTCGCTGCGGGCGAGGGTCATCAAACCGGCGAGTGCGCCAAGAGCAATGGGAATCCATTTTTGAGTGCGTGGGGCAAGCAGTAGAAAGGTCCCGCCGAGGAGCATGAAGATGGCGTAGTTATCGGGAACAGACATGAACGGAGAATAATAGAGTGCGAAAACAGATAATAACCCCGAGATCATCGCCAGCAGCGTTTTGTGGGAGAGGCTGTAGGCGAGAGCGGCTGTCAATAACGGGACACAGGCAGAAAGGAGAATGAACGGGAGGCGTCCGGCTTCGTATCCGGTGTTTCCAGCGAGCCACATCCCAGCCGCCGAAACGATGGATGCCAACGGCATCCAATAGGCATGAGAGGGATGCGGCAGAGTTTGCGGGTCATCCAGATAATTCCAAATATAAGGTTCGTTGAAGCCTTTGCCCATTGCAAGCTGCATGCCACCTGCATAGTAATAGTCAGCGTCCATATACCCCGGCAGGGATTGGAAGCGCGAGATCGTGAAGGGAACGATCAGCCCAACGATGAAGAGTATGATGTAATGCCGCCAGTTCATTTTCGATTTCCTAGTTGATCAGCCCAGGTGCGCGGCGGGCGGAGAACCCACCAACGCATCCAGTATAAACCAAGGATGGTTACCAGCGGAGGCAGGAGTGAGAGTAGATCTGTATAAAGCCGGTCGTAGACAACGGAAGTCTGATAATACAAGCCGAATGGGATCAATACCATCAAGCTGAAGACAAAGAAGGTCATCAGAGTTTGCCTGCGTGTCCAGCGTTCCCAGACCAGGGAAAGGATGAGGATCACCGATGGGATCAAGACCACATGATTAGACGGGAAAATTGCAAACCCGACCAAAGGCGTGGCAGCCAATGAAAGACACGCCGTCCAAAAGATGCGCAGGAAATTGGAATGCACGGCGCCGATCCATTCAATGAATACGATCACACCAAATAGTAATGAAACGATCCTGCCCAGGTTGAAAGATATCTGCGGGAACCAAACACTGACTATAGATGCCAGGTTCAAGAATGGGGTGCGGTACCAATCGGAGAGCACCGCGCGGATATAAGGCATGCCCCAATCTGGTTTTATCAGAAATGAGGCTGCCAGAAAGATAAACATCGCCATGCCAAACGTGATCAATACTTTCCACTGGCGATTCGAGATGACCAGCACCATAATGAAAAGGAAGAACAGCCCACCCACTTCCCATTGGTAGACAACCAGGGAGAGTAAACCACCTGCCAGTTCTTCGTAGTCTGAACGAATGGCTAGCAGAATGGAAAGGTAAAGGAACAATAGAATGATCGTTGGGGTCCCGACTGCCAGCGCGTTCAAGCTGAAATAGCCGAACAATCCGAAGAGGAAGAAACCGGCATACAACCAGCGCGGAGGCGCCCATTCAGAGAGGCGCACCGAGTGCAACACGATACCGATCAATGCCACTTCAGACAGGAACATCCAGAAAGCGCGCACGAACGGGAAGCCGAAGAAGGAGGCTGCCGAAGGGAGGACAAGCCGCACCCCTTCGCGAAGCACGGCAAGCGGTGTGTATAACAAAACTATAAAGAAGGGGTCGTTCAGGGCGTAGGGATATTCGCTCGAATAGGCAAGCCGTCCGTTATAGACCAGCAATTGCACTTCGCGCGCCACATCTGCGCCGTAGGGTTCGTTCTTTTCAACAAGGAAGGCACGCGCCCCGAGCCAGCGTTGAAAGAGCAATTCTCTGCCCGGCAGGTTGCGCGAGAGATAGATATTCACGGCAAAAACGCCTGCAAGAAGGGCAAAGATAATAATGAGGAGACCAAGCTCCTCACTGCTTAAGAGTTTTCTAGATTTCCGAATATCCCGAAATGCCATGAATATTATTGTAAACCTTTTGGACACGGACGACACGGAAGAGACGGAAGATTTTATACTCTCACGGAAACATCCATACTGTCCGTGAGATCCGTATCCTATAAAGCTATTCGATCACGAATTGAAAGATGGGGCGCGTGGGCGTGCGACGCACTACTTCAGTGAAACCAGCTTGCTTGAAGGCAGAAGCGGTGCCTGTATATATGAAGGGTGCAGGCATATCCTTTTGCGCATCCACGGGATAGCCTTCTACGATCCTGCCGCCGTTCTTTTTGACGTGTTCCACCGCGGCTTTCAGCAACTCGACCGTGATGCCGCTGCGACGATGGCGCTTCGCCACGAAGAAACAAGTGACGGACCAGACGGGTTGGTCATCTACGGGCTGGAGGGAGCGTGAGTGCGCCAGACGCTCATACTTTTCGCGCGGCTCGACAGCCACCCAGCCCACCACTTCGCCGTGTAAATATGCCAGCAAACCGGTGGAGGTGCCCGCATCAATAAAGGACTTGTGCATGAGGCGCGCTTCAATACCTTTGGCTTCTTCGTAGGCTTTGCCGCGCAGTTTCCAATAGGTGCACCAGCAACCGGCGCAGGCGCCTTTCGGTCCGAACAATTCTTCGAGGTCGGGCCAGAGGTTCCGCTTGAGAGGTCTAAACGATAGTTCGGATGTCATATCAAGGTACTAGGAGTTTTAGCCTTTGAGGGAATATTTCGTACTCGAAATCTTTGATCCATTCGGGGAAGAGTTCGCCGTCGGTGTGCGCGGGGGAAGGTTTGTCGAGGTGCATGGTGAGGCGGGTGAAATGCAGTTCACGCATGCCTTCCATTTCTACATAGCTGCCCTTATCTTCGTTGAAGGCACGCGGCAAGGCTTGGAACAAGCCCAGCTTGGTGCCACGATAGCCGAAGGCGAGGGTCAACTTCCCATCAAAGGGATCCGCATGCGGCGTCATGAAGAACCCGCCGGTGCGTCTGCCATTGCCGATCGAGACCAAGGAAACCGGTCCGCTAAATTCGCCGCCATCCCATTTTAAGGTCCGCGTGCCACTCGGGTTTATCCAGAATGGCTTGCACAGCGGCGACCAGATAGCGGGCGATGCCTTTGATCCAATGGATCTGTTCGTGTTTTATGGTGACGTACGGTTCCAACCCAGCCGCCGAGTTGTTGATAAAGTACTTTTCGTTGAGTCTGCCGATATCGATCAGGCGAGTTTTGCCCCTGGCAATCACCTTCGCGGCTTCGTTTAGATCGGTGGGGATACCAACGTTGAACGCCAGATCATTCGCCGAACCAGTTGGCATGATACCCAGTGGACCGAGCGCTTCGTTTCCCGCACCCGCTGCCTGCATCAGACCATTGAGCGTATCTCCGATCGAACCATCACCACCTACAATGACGATCGGAGAAAACTTTTCATGCACGGCTTGCGCCGCCAATTCGATGATGTGCCCTTTGCGTTCCGATATGACCAGGTCAAAGTCGACAGCGGCAGCTTTGAGTGCGGCTTCAGCTTGGGACCAGCGCTTCTGTGAGTTCCAGCGATTGGAGTAGGGGTTCAATATCACTTTGGCGGTCATCGACCCTCCACGAGGTGGTCTGGGTCAATTGTACCCGAAGTCCATTCTTTGAATTGTGATAGCAAAACTGCAACGAAAATGAGAGCACAGCCAAGGATCTGTACCAGCGCCAGCTTCTCGCGCAACAACAACCAGCCCGCAAGAACTGCAAAGACCAATTCGAGGCTCAGCAGCAGCGCCGCATCGGCAGGCGGTGTATGTCGCTGCGCCCATACTTGCAGAGTGTAGCAGAGACCCAGCGAGAAAAGAGCCGTGTAGGCGATGGCAAACAAGATCTGCCCATTGAAGGAGATCATCGGCTCGATAAAAAGCCCGATGCCCAGACTTAGGATGCCACAGACAAATAGTTGTCCCACGGAAAAAGAAAGGGATTCAAACCGGGAGGCGAACTTGCCCAGGATGACGACATGGAACGCCCAGAATAAGGCTCCGATCAATTCCAAAGCGTCTCCGGCATGGACCTCGAAGCTGCCTCCGGTTGAAAGAAGGAACGCCCCCACCCCAGCCAGGAGGAACGCCACGATCATCAGCCAGTGCGGTCGCTCACGCCAGACGATGAACAAGACGACAGGGATCAGGACCACGTATAAGCTGGTGATGAAACCTGCGTTGCCGGCTGTAGTGTAGACGATGCCTGCCTGCTGGAGAGCGCTAGCGATGAAGAGCAGGGACCCGGCGATAGCCATCCATTTGTATTGATTGGCAGGCAGGGATGAGATCGTATCTCGCCGTACGAACGGCAATACTACCAACGCCGCCAGCAGGTAGCGGAAGCCGTTGAAGAGGTAGACGCTGCCCATTTGCCCGGCAACACGTTGGGCGACAAAGGCGGAGCCCCAGATAATGGAGATGAGAAATAAGGTGATATCGGCTTTGAGGCGCATGGGGATGGTCGGTTAATGGAGAATGGTTAATGGGGAATAGGACGTGGAGCGTGATCAGGTGTCGAGGGGGCTTTTGACGGCTAGCCCGCCGCGCTGGAGGACGTGGGTGTAGATCATGGTGGTTTTAACATCTTTGTGACCAAGGAGTTCCTGAATGGTGCGGATGTCGTATCCACCTTGCAGGAGATGCGTGGCAAAGGAATGACGGAGGGTATGAGGGGTAACGTGTTTGTCGATCTTTGCGCGGCGGGCGGCTTCACGAATGGCTTTTTGGACCATAGTCTCGTGGATGTGGTGACGGCGTGTTATTCCAGTACGTTTATCTTTGGCGAGGTCTGAGGCGGGGAATACATATTGCCAGATCCATTCTTTGTTCGCCTGGGAATACTTTTGTTCGAGGGCAAGAGGCAGATGAACGGTCCCGAAGCCGTCGAGCAGGTCTTTTTGATGGATGAGCTTTATATGTTCCAGATGAAGGCGCAGGGGTCCGATGAGGGAATCGGGCAGGATGGTGAAGCGGTCGTTCTCGCCCTTTCCGTCGCGCACAATGATCTGATGGTTATCGAAATCTATGTCTTTTACGCGCAGTCGCAGGGTTTCCATAACGCGCAGCCCGCCTCCATACATGACCTGTGCAATCAGCCTGGGGGTTCCGGTGAGGTTGGAGATGAGGCGCTTGACTTCCTCTTTGGAGAGAACGGTCGGAACAGTGCGGGAACGCTGAGGACGATACTGCGCCAGGGCAACTTCGTCCAGTTCGATGTGGAGGGTATGACGATACAGGAACAGGATGGCGCTGAAGGCTTGATTTTGGGTGGAGGCGGAGACTTCCTTTTTAGAGGCGAGGTGTATGAGGAATTGTCCGATCTCTTCGGCGCCCATTTCACGCGGGTGGCGTTTGTTGTGAAAGAGGATGAAGTTCTTGACCCAGGTAACGTAGGTATCTTCTGTGCGGGCGGAGTAGTGTTTGACGCGCAGGGTATCGCGATAGACGTCGAGTAGTTTGGGTGCGGTAGGTCCTTCGGAAATACGGAAACTGGCAAAATCGTGGTCGGTAGGGTAAGTAATTTGTGACATGTTTCCTGCTTGTGGCTTTTTTTGAGGGTTTATAATAAAGGGTGTTATACAGCAGTGTGCTGTATAACACCCCGCACAAGAACATTTTACAGCATTATGCTGTATAAAACATAGTTGGGCAGTTTAAGATATTCGCAGGGATAATGCTTATTAGGAAGGCAATCAATATGCACAGTTCAGTTTCTACACTTCAAATAGTGGGATTGCTATTGAAAATCATTATCTTGGTCGTAGGCTTATTCATATCCTTTGGCATTATGCCCCTTTCTAAGAAATTATCGCCTAAACATCCTGCAAACAGACAAGCCGGTATAGGATTACTCGTTCTGTATAGCTCTATGCTTATATTTCAATGGGATAGGGACATGGGCTCTCTAGTTGATTCTTTGATGATCCTTATGATGATTGTGGGATTGTGGATTTTATTTGTTGCGATGAAGAAGATATATAGACTTGCACGCCAATAGATCACTGTCTGAAGTTTCGTGGATACCTTTTGATTTTGGAAAATCAGAGTTATGCCCTGTTACCGATCCAAGTCTTTCTCTTTATGACCTATATCCATATCTCAATGCACCAGTTATCGTTCTCTCGGGCTCAAAACTGCCCAACACAGCGTGCACCCGACGGGTGGGACTCTGCGCGTTTTCGAGCTTTTTTCGTGACTTCAAGCTGTTTCCATTACAATGGCGTTATCTCGTCCCACCCACCAGCGGGTAACGCAAGCCGTTAGCCGCCTAAATCATTGAGAATCATATGGCATCATCACTAAAAGAAACTCAAGCAATAAGCGAAATAGCAGATATTCTGTATAAATTCTTGCCTGGGAAACCTCACCCGTTCGCTGCCGCTGATATATCATTTCCCGGAGTCGCAAACAAGCTCGGCTTATCAAAATTCTGGATTGGCGGAAGCAAGAAGCCAGCGATTATTCAATTACTACAAGCAACCCTTGATTATCGTCGAGATCAGTTCTGTAATCTGATAGTAGAAATGGTGAGAATGGGCATCGCCTACTTGAGCAACAAAGGTGAACCAGTTACACGTGATGAGATCGTCAATCTAAATCAATTGATAACGAAGGTCAATTTCAAAATTCCCGAACTTTGGGATCCTGCTTTCTTAAATTCCCTTCCATCATCACAGCCAATCAAGAAAGAGGAGCCAAGTCCTGTTAATCAGAAAACAATCGAAAATCTCAAGAATGACTTAGTAGGCTTGACAAGTTTAGAGGCACATAAACGGGGTTTTGCCCTTGAAAAATTTTTGAATGAAATGTTTGCGGCTTACAATTTGGAACCTCGTGGCTCTTTTAGAATTGTCGGCGAGCAAATTGACGGCAGTTTCCAAATAGGAACAGATGTTTATTTAGTTGAAGCAAAATGGCACAATAAGCAAATAGACCAAAGCGATTTACTAGTATTCTATGGAAAGGTGGAAGGTAAGTCGAAATGGTCTCGTGGTTTGTATGTCAGTTACAGCGGCTTTACTCCCGATGGGTTAACAGCCTATTCCAAAGGGCGACCGACAAATATAATTGGCATGGATAGCCAAGACCTGTTTTATATTTTGAATGGTGAAATGTCTTTAGTTGAAGCTATAAACCGAAAGGCACGCCGGGCAGCAGAAACAGGTGAATTCTTTGTGTCAGTATATACTCTAAGTCACGGCGGCTAACACAGCGTGCACCCGACTGGTGGGAGTCTGCGCGTTTTCAAGCACTTTGCGTGGCTTGAGGCTGGTTCCGTCAAAATGGTGTTGTCTCGTCTCGCCCACCAGCGGGTAACGCAAGCCGTTAGGCGCTGGCAATTGTGAAGTAGATAATATCAAAAGGTCAATGATGAATACCAATTTGTCAGGGTTTTTCGAGTATGTAGGTCAAGATGAGATCAAATTTAGCCTCGCTACATTGATGACCGCGGCGGGTAAGAAACAAGAGCCAGTTCACCATTTCCTGCTGTGCGGACAACCTGGCATGGGAAAAGTCACTCTTTCTAAGATTGTTGCCGCTAAGATGGGAGTTAACGCGAAGATTGCATCTAGTCAAGCCATCGAAAAAATAGCAGATTTGGCAACAATTTTGACCAATTTACGCGCAGGAGACCTTCTAGTCATCGAGCAAATTGAAGCCATGCGAAGACAAGTGCTGGATATGCTTATCTCTGCAATAACTGACTTTACTTTTGAGATTGTTATTGGAAAAGGTAATTCTGCTCGTAATGTCAAGCTAAGACTTCCCCAATTCACTCTAGTTGGTACTACTTCAAAGCATACGAAAGTCGATGAGCGGTTAACAAAAATAATGTTCGTGTTAAATTTTGCACCATATAATGTGGCGGAGATTAGCAAAATAATCTCCTTGTCTGTACCCCAGGAAATAGAGATTGAAGATGCGGCTACAGGTTTACTTGCTGAACACAGCAACGGATGCCCAAGTGAAGCCATTATCATGATAAGAAAAGTACATGAATATGCGATTGCGTATGGTGATGGAAAGATTACATCGAAGATCGCAAAAGAGGCATTAGCTGTTTTTGGCATTAAGAATAATCCCCCAATTTATGAAAGGCAACAAATCCCTGATGATGTAAAGATGTTTGTATGGCAACGCGATGGAGGTCGCTGCGTCAAATGTCGAAGCCAAGTGAATTTAGAGTATGACCACATAATTCCTGTTTCAAAAGGTGGCAGCAATACGGCACGAAATATTCAACTCCTTTGCGAGAATTGCAATCGTGCAAAAGGCGCAAACCTAGTATAGAAACCCTGCGCTTAACACCGCGTGCAGCCGTTAGGCGCGTTGAGCACCAAAGTGGTGCAAAACAGTGATGGATGAAGCTTTCAGCGTTAAAAAAGTTATGGGCATTGACCATCATGAATGAAAAAGCAACATGTTACATGTGTGATAATCCAGCAACTACAAAAGAACATGTCCCACCACGATCTTTTTTTCCTCCAGGTTTTCGAAAAGACCTAATTACTGTACCTTCTTGCAATATCCACAACACTGAAAAATCGAATGATGACGAATATCTCCGTTCTCTAATTACAATCCAATATGAAGTCAATATTCAAGCACGAAATTTGTTTTCGGAAAAAGTAATGAAAGCGCTTCAGCGCAGACCAAACCTACTCAGAAGCTTTTTTTTCAGCGGCAAAACTTATCCTATTTCTGTAGATGGCGAACCTTCACTGGCAATAACCTATGATTATGAAAGAGTTATAAAGGCATTAACTTGTATTGCTAAGGCTATCCATTTTTACCATTTTGGAACGAAATGGGATGAGGAACTGTGGGTTCTGCCAGTTTCCGCCACCTTTCCCCCTGAACAGGAAAACGCTGAAATCCAAAATGCGAGACTCACTAAACTAAAAACTGGTGCATTTGAAACACCAAAATTTGGCAAGAATCCGGAAATCTTTTACTACCAATTTCTAAACAACGAGAACAATGTTATTAGGAGATTACGAATGGGTTTCTTTGAAGGTTTTATTGTCTATGCTGTTTCCCGTAGTATTGTAGATCATGATGCTTAGAGAAAGTATTTTGATGATCCTAAAATGCGCCTAACACCGCGTGCAGCCGACTTGGGGTACGCTCCCGTTTTTGGAGCATTTTTCTGGCTGGGAAGGTGTCCCGTTTCGGCGGTGAGTCCACGCTCCCACCCCAAGCGGCTAACGCCAGCCGTTGGCTTGCATACTGCAAAATAAATAAACGAAAGTAAAAGTCTTATGCTACCTCCTACACCAGATATCAAGAAAGCATGTGGATTACTTGAAGAGTTCATACATCAAATACTAAATGCCCGTAAGTCTTCCTCAGGTTCAGGAGAGTACGAAGCAAACGTTGAAGCTGAAAATTTAATGTATTTGATTATTCGGAATATTGAAGCAGTAATTACACTTGCAAGAGAAGATTTAGTTTTATTACCAAGCGCGATGATACTGACTCGTTCGGTGTTTGAGATGGCAATGAAAACATTGTGGATGTTAGCTCCTCAAGATGTGTTTAATCGAGAAGTTCGGTGGTTAGCACAACTACAAACAGAAGAAGAATATTACGATCGTGTTTCACGACAACTACATAAACTTGGGCTTGACAATAGCAAAGCCGTGCGGATGCGGGATGAAGTTTCAGCGTTTAGGATAGCAGTTACGAACGTACTTCCTCCGCCTTACACCCCAATATCGAAAGTTCCCAACTTGGCAGAATTAATGAAGGATATTAACGAAGGATCAAAATACTCCTTTTATACTTTCTTGTGTCAATATTCCCACGGATCACACGTAGCTACTAGTATATATCGCAGAGGATTAGGGACGAAAAAAGAGTTTGGTGAATACATTGCAGCAAAAGATTGGGGATTGGTGTTTTCTATGTGTTGGTACTCTCTTGCAAAAACGAGCGAAAGGATTTTTGAAATCGCAGGTATTGATGTGAACCAATTTTTGAAGGACGAGTTCGTTGCAGAAATTCAGGAAACAATTAAAAGAATTGAAACAGCAGAAACCTAAAGGCAAGCCAACACAGCGTGCACCCGACTTGGGGTACGCTCCCGTTTTTGGAGCATTTTCCTGGCTTGGGCGGAGTCCCGTTTCGACGGTGAGTCTACCCTCCCACCCCAAGCGGGTAACGCCAACCGTTGGCTGGCTGTAATCAACACATACATACTATGACAACGTCTTCAATTCTCGCATTTATGATCGGACTAATCACTGGATTAGCAGTTTTAGTATTATTCCTTCGAAAATACCACGATCAAAATGAACAATTAAAAATAGAATATGAGCGTAAACTCAGTGAGCAAGAAAAAATTCGCCAGTTTGATATTGAACGAATACAAAAAGAAAGTGACCTGGAAAGATGGAAAAGAGAAGAGCAAAAGCGTAGTTCTTTATTTAAACTTGCTTTTTACTCTGACACAAGTTCACTAGAATCAGAGTTGGTCAATGAAGTCTCAAAAATTAGCGAGAGCACGACAAATCTTTATGATTTCGCCCAATCCTCTGCAGATTTCTTGGCAAAAAAACTCAATCTATATCATACAGGCATATATTGGGTTGACACGCATGGTGATATTGCCAAGTTAATAGCAGGTACAGGTGAAGGCGGAAAAAGAATGATCGAATTGGGGCATAAACTCAGTTTGAGAATAGAAACAGGCAATGAAAATCGTTTTTTCATAAACGCCATTGTGCTTTGCGTAAATAAAAATGCAGTCTGTTTTGATGTCTATGCCCCACCTCATGTTGGAATTTTTTATGCTTACATTTCAAGGGATTTACAAGATAATACTATTCCATCCATCAATTACTTTGAAAAAAATGGATTCGAAAGCCCAGATTTGCCTCAGACACATCAGCGCTTAGTATTGCCCTTACGAACAGATCAGAAGGTCATCGGAGCATTGGATATACATACCAGTGCAATGGAGATGGGACGCAAGAGTGCAGAACTCCTTCTCCCAATTGCCAACCTTATCGCAAGAGTCGGTGTAAACTTTGGAAAATAAAAATTACTTCCCCAGACGCCAGCCAACACCGCGTGCAGCCGACTTGGGGTACGCGCCGCGTTATTTTGAGTTTTTTCATGGCTGGAAGTTTTTCCCGTTTCGGCGGCGACTCCACACTCCCACCCCAAGCGGCTAACGCCAACCGTTGGGCAGTTCCTTGCAAAAACTAAACCATGAAACATACTCGTTATTTTGAAAATATCTCAAACTTCTTTTGTATTTCCCTAGGGGTAATTATTTTCTTGACGGGTTGTTCGTCTTACATTGAGTCCCAAGAAGTTAAACCGACTAGCCCTCCTGCTTTGGCTGCTACGACCGAAAATAAACTATTACAACCAATCGCACAATTAACATACATAAAAAATCAAGAAAACTCTGGCAGTATGTATGGAGTGGATATTACCTGTTTATCGAATGTCAAGATTTGCGCAAAAGAACCTGTTTTGCTTTTTCGTACATTATCCATGCCGAATGCTTCCCAATATGAACCAAAAGGGTTATTAACAGATTACAGTTGGTCACCTTCAGGAAAAGAAATTGTACTAGTATCGGCAGGAGATTTACTGATTGGCTCGTTTTCAGGCGATACAGTCAAATGGACTAATGTTACAAAGAGCCCAGATATTGATGAATTGGAGCCCGAGTGGTCATCTGATGGAAATTTTATTTATTATATTGAATGCATAGATAATTCAGCTGGGATGTGCTCTCCAAAACTCGTCCGCACAGACCGCTTAGGTAAAAATAAGTTGTACCTGCTTTCAAAGCAAGATACTTCCATGACAAGTTTTGGTATTTCATCAGATGGTCAGAAAATTATTTTTACAGCTACAGATAAAGAAGGATATGAGCAGATTTACAAAGCTTCCCAGGATGGCGCGGATATTCACCAAATCACTTTTGGAGATTTTGACAATACATCCCCATCCTTTTCTCCCGATGGTAAAGAACTAATATTTGTACGGTCAAGCAGATTAGAGTATATTGATGCCAAGCCAGAGTTTGAAATTGTTTTAAAGAATTTAGGGACAGGTCTAGAAAGAAATCTTATCGAAAAACATGCAGGTGATGCATCTGCCCCCATTTTCTCGCCTGATGGGAAATGGATCATCTTTACTATTTGGGATGATAATTTGATGCACAATATTTACTTGCTTGCGCTTGACCAAATAAGTTTGTTTCAATTGACGCAGGACAATGAAGGTGCATTCCCTGCTTGGCGCTTCATTACTAAGTGACAAAGACTGCCCAACACAGCGTGCACCCGACTGGTGGGAGTCTGCGCGTTTTCAGGCATTTGTGTGGCTTTGAGTTGTTTCCGATACAATGGCGTTGTCTCATCCCGCCCACCAGCGGGTAACGCCAGCCGTTGGGCGGCACATATAAATTAAAGAGTTGAGAAATGTGGAATCAAGATGCACTTGAGAAGCTCATAAAAGACCAAATTCAAGAAGGTCCAAATCTTGAATACAAGGCCGCTGATGCATTGGGAAGAAGCGAAAGCAAGATGAAGGAGATTACTAAGGATGTATCAGCAATGGCTAATTCGTCGGGTGGAATACTTATCTATGGCATCAAAGAGTTTGCAGAAGAAGAAAGAAAGCATCTGCCAGAAAAACTTGACCCAGTTGACCAAACGCTGTTTTCAAGAGAGTGGCTAGAACAAGTCATAAACAATATTCGTCCAAAAATCCCTGAACTTAATATTTATCCGATTAATTTGGCCAGTGCTATAAATCATGTTGTGTACGTAATTGAGGTTGTTCAGAGTTCAACAGCACATCAGGCAACTGATTATCGTTACTACAAACGCTTTAACTTTTTAGCAACACCCATGGAGGATTATGAAGTTAGAGATGTAATGAATTGTCAGTTAAGTCCTGATGCCAGCCTAACTTTTGGACTTTTCCATGGAGCAGTTAGCGGAGAACAGGGTTCACCAGAATATCGAGGTATCCGTGTTATTCTAAGAAATGAAAGTGAAAAAGTTATTACGCGTGTCAAAGTAATTTTGAGACTCAATAATATAGGTTATTACGACGAAGACGATATGCATAACGAGCTCGTAGAACATGCTTTTGAAGACGATGGATCTATAAAACATTCATTTCATGGTCAAAGCAATGGATCTCTTGATCTAACTTTAGTTTATCAGCCAAATGAAGTTCTCTTCCCAAAAGAACATATCGATATTGGCACCAAAATCAGATGGAGCTATCCTGATGACACCTGGGAGATGGCGCAACTGAATCCAGACCAAGACTGGCGCGATTGGGCACATAAGCAGAATTGGAAAATCCAGTGGAAACTCTATGCCGATAATATGTTAAGCAAACAAGGCGTTGCCAATGTATGGGAGTTGCCAAATGTGAGCTAGCCGCCCAACAATGCGTGCAGCGGACTTGGTGGTACGCGCCGCGCTAGAACCACCGTCGCGGCGAGGACATTTTTCCGTTTCGTTGGTTGGTCCTCCCACCAAGCCGCTAACGCGAGCCGTTGGCTGGCTTATGGATGACAAAGGATTCTAAGGGATGAATTGGGATATCTCTGGTCTAATCATTGAAGGAATTTGTTGTACTGGAAAAACAACCCTTGTTCATGCGTTGACAAGAAGTGCTCCCTTTGTTCAAAAAAACTATCCTTCCTCAGTTGTGCTCTCCGAACATCATACCCAGCGTGTCTTGGAGCGAAAAGAAACCAGGGAAGGGCTGACGCCAGATGATCATTTAGAACTGCTTGAGTTTTATGTACAATTCTTTGAAAAAGTGCAGGAGCGATCAAATCAAACGGATTGGAATGCCAGAAACCGCACCAACCATCGTCTGCCATTCTTGTTGGAGCGTTTCCACCTTACCCATGTGTACCACTATGGGCTCGCTTGGAATCATGTCCAATGCATCGACGAGCGCCTCGCAAAGATAAACTGCAAGTTGTGCCTTCTTGAAATCAACGAAACCGATATGGAGCAACGGATTATCCTGGAGCGAGATGAGGGTTGGCGAAAATATGTACACCAATTTGGTCGCTCAAACCTGGAAATCGTTGATTATTACAAAAGGCAGCAGGATTTGCTCCTAAGTCTTCTGCAAAGAACGAAGCTGGAGTGGATGAGAATTAACACCTCAGAAACCAGCGTAGATGAAATAGTTCCTCGGTTGCTTGATTTCTGGAGGATATAATTTTCAGCGTAACTTTGTGCACCGGCAAACGCCAGCCAACAATGCGTGCAGCTGACGGTGGGTAGGCCGCGCGTTTTTGAGCTTTTTCGTGGCTTTGGGTTTTTCCCGTTTCGACGGCGAGTTCTACTCTCCCACCCACCGCAGCTAACGCACACCGTTGGGCAACCCGCCGAACTCAAGTTTGAGGTCCTTTAATAAATATAATGAACACCGAAGAAAATCGGACTTTAGAAGGAGAATTCTATCAAGCAGCCAATGGGCATGTGATGTACTCAGTTTTTTATGCCGCGCCCAAAATCCTTTCTGAAGTTGGTAATATTTTAGTTGCCAAATTCGAATGTACGAAACTAGATCCACCTCTAGCTGGGTTAGATGCGGTGATTACACAATGCCAGAAGGGAAATATAGAATTAGATTTAGGTTGGGATAATTGGTCTGGGTTTTATATTCTTGCCGTTTCCTCTGAAGGCGATGAATTGGTTAGGGAAATTGGTACTTATCTCAATACGATTATCAGCGGGAAAGATTTTGAAAAATTCATTCACTATTGGTAGATCGCAGTCAAAAGCCTGTTCTAATTGGCTGGTGTTTCGTCATATCACAAGTCTTTGAGTATTTATTGGATTGGTAATCCGTTTTTTTTGGTTATCATCAAAGTAAAAGTTAAGTATAAAATTTAGACAAGCTGGCGGTGTAGTCTTTTTCAGCCAGCGTTTTGGTAGGCACAAGGGTGCCCAACACCGCGTGCAGCCGACTTGGGGTACGCACCGCGTTATTTTGGCTTTTGTCTCGGCTGGGAGCTTTTTCCGTTTCGACGGCGAGTCCACCCTCCCACCCCAAGCGGCTAACGCCAGCCGTTAGGCGGCTAAAAGAATGAAATATGGGTCATCGAGTCAAAACCTTCCTTCTAATCTTTCTGAGTCTTACGCTTTTATTTCCAAGTTGCCAATCCACGGAAAAGAAACTGCCCGTCGTCAACGTGGACTACGATCATGATTTTATGAGCGAACATATTGATAAAAATGTTCCAATCGTCCAAGACTACAAGATCATGGCGGGAAGCGGGTTTATATTGGATATATCCGATTGGGAAATTCAGGCACCGTCAAATCTTGCAGTTCTTAACGTAAATCGCCCCAATCAAGTAGTAGTTTATGTCAAACAAGGGCATTACGACTCCGAGTTTTCAGTGTATTATGCAGATTGGAACAACATGGAAGATTCACTTACTCTTACATCACAAAATCTTGTCCCACAACAGGACACCAGAAAACCTTTTAGTGGTTTAGAATCTGGACAAGAAGTCACTGTTGTAATCGGTTATTACGATAAAGATGGGCATACTACTGGGTTAGATATTTTTTACCCATTTTGGGGTGCAGCGATGTATGTTCAATGACATTGGTATCTTTTCAGACCGTGTCATGGCAAGCCCGCCGCCTAACACCGCGTGCAGCCGACTTGGGGTACGCGCCGCGTTATTTCGAGTTTTTTCTCGGCTGGAAGTTTTCTCCGTTTCGGCGGCGAGTCCACGCTCCCACCCCAAGCGGCTAACGCTAGCCGTTAGGCGGCTAAGAGACAAAGTAAAAATATGAAAAAGTTTGGTGGAATTTCAAAAGTATTTGCAGTTACAGCGTGCATCATCGCCATTGGTCTTGGCATAATGTATCTCAAACTTACAATCCCTTCTGGGCGTGAGCTGTGGAGGATTTCAGATAAGAATCTTTCTAATCCCATTGTCGTAAGTGACATGCTTGTTTTTGAAGGTGTCAAAGGTGAGTTTTCGTCTCAATGCGAATATATCTATGCCGTTGACAAAAATACGGGCAGGGCACTCTGGTCAAGTGAAACCTTCATGGATCAATACTGTAATCAGTCAATCGGCTCTGTGTCTACAGCTATTATCCTTTTATCTGAGAAGGAAGACATCATTTTTGTGAGTTCCAACTACTGGACAACAGATGATGAACAGGAATATATACTTTATGCCCTAAGTAGCTCAGATGGAGAATTGCTTTGGAAAGTCAATGGTTATGCTGGTTATCCGTACAGCGACATTTCGTTGATTGATTATTCGCTTGTTGAGACCGACTACATTTATGTTGTGAACAAAGAAGGTTTGTTTTCAGCGTTAGACAGCAGTACAGGCGAGACAGTATGGCAACACGACCTTGCCAGCGTTGATTATGACGCAGATTTTCGCATCGAATATAACAATCAAACCGTTTACTATTATGACTTGGGAAACCAATCACTCATAGCCTTTGACGAAAACGATGGAAGTCAGCTTTGGGAAGTTTCAAACTTGAGTAACATTTACCAAGTTTTATTCTCTGACAACTCTGCGTTTTTGGTGTCTTGGTATGATGGTTACCAAAATTCCGATTCATCTGTCATAGCGTTAGACACCCTGACTGGCAATCAAATATGGAAACTCTCTCTTAAACAAGACACTGCTCCTTGGGCTGAAATCAAGATGAATTGCCTTTATGTCGTTACTCACGGCGGCGAGAGTTTATTTGGCGATTTCAAATCACTCCAATCACGGTGCAGTTTACAGATAGTGAATGAAAATACAGGATGTAGTCTAGCCGTCTTAAACGGCGACACCGGTGAGTTGATGTGGCAATTCAATGAAGATTACTTACATGGCAATCTCATTTATCTTGTTCAAGATAATGTGGCTTATATAGGCACTCACGATGGTTCCATATTTGCGCTGGATACACAAACGGGAAAAGTAATCTGGCAAACGGCGGCATCTGGCGCTCCATTTTATTTCCAAATCGAAAAAGATTACCTTATCGTAGTAGATGAGAAGAATTATGTTGCTGCTTACGACACGGCTACAGGTAAACAACGATGGAGATTAGATGTTGGCATGGATATATCCAGTTATCCTCGATATTCTGCTGTAATAACACATAATGGAATTCTGTATGTTGCTGGTGCAAAGAAACGAAATATATCCGCCATTGATCTTGAAACAGGTAAGAAACTTTGGTCGTGGAATCACAATCACCCAAGAGACAAGGCATACTACTTTATGGCGTTGGACGATGATATTCTGTATGTAGATCAATACAGACGTTTCTTAGGTTTTGATTGGTTTTTTGCCCTGAGAACAAAACCTGATTAAACGCCGCCTAACAATGCGTGCACCCGACGTCTGGGAGTCTGCGCGTTTTCAAGCATTTTACGTGGCTTGGAGTTGGTTCCGCCAAAACAGATGTATCTCAACCCGCCCAGCCGCCGGTAACGCGTACCGTTGGGCAACCTAAAGATGAAGTATGAGTATAACTTCTGAGAAGATAGATTACATTATCAAGGTTGGGATTCAACCTATTCTAAAACGAGAGGGTTTCAAAAAATCTTCTCGAACGTTCCGCCGTTCTCGTGCTGGTTGTGTTCAGATAATTAATATCCAGGGAAGTTGGACAAACTATGGTGATAGCGGTCAATTCACGATCAATCTTGGCGTGTATTATCCCGAAGCAGCAAAACTTCATGGTTCATTCCACGTTACTGACCATCCCCTGGAGTCAAACTGTATTGTAAATGAACGGATTGGACACTTAATGCCTGTCCAACGAGATTATTGGTGGAACTTTGATGCTAATTCTGATCTAAATAAAATTGGGCAAGAAGTGGTCTCAGTTTGTACAAATTATGGCTTACCCTGGCTTGACGCACATTCGACTTTAGCAGGAGCACTCCAATTTTCATTGTCCAGAAAATACCCTTTCTGGGCGGCAATTTTTTCTTTGTTGCTTGATAATCGAGAAACCGCCAAACAATATTTGTCAGAAGCAATTATGGAAGTATCCCAAAAGCCAAGCCTTCAATCTCAATTAGAAGATTGGGGGCGATCCAAAGGTCTTGTTCCGTGAGTAAAACGGTTGCCCAACAAAGCGTGCACCCGACTGGTGGGACTCTGCGCGTTTTCGAGCATTTTTTCTGGCTTGAAGTTATTTCCGCTAAAATAGCGTTACCTCGTCCCGCCCACCAGCGGGTAACGCAAGCCGTTAGGCAACCTGTTGAAAATCCTAAATCCGTTTTTGAATCGCCGTCTCGATTTTTGGTTTTGTTTGCGATCGATTTCTAGAAGCAAGGTTGCTCTTTTACATCACCTTTTGCATCGTCCAGATATCTTGCATCATCCGCACACCCTGTGTATGCACACAGCGTGTGCTTGTCATGAGCGGGCATTGTCATCCCTCGTCCGCAACTGCGGCACAAGCTATGTTGAATTTTTGTAGCAAGAGTTTTCTACACCGCAGATGCTTCGTTTTGCATCCCCCAGTTGTTTTGCAGAAAGTGGTTCTCTCCTTGGCTATCCATGTTTCAGGTTCGTCAAAGTTTTCATCGTTCCATTGCTTTCATGGGTCAAGTCGGGTTTGGGCAAGGTCTGTTTTTATCGCAATATTGTCTTTTTTCGCCAGCCATCTGATTAATCATGTTTTTTGGGTCGTTGCCAGTATCAAAGTTCATTGTACAATTTGGGCATGAATGCGGTAGTGGCTTTTTATAGGCATCGAGTCCGGCGTTCAAGGGCGGTTGCCTAACACCGCGTGCACCCGACTTGGGGTACGCGCCCGTTTTTGGAGCATTTTCCTGGCTTGAGCGGAGTCCCGTTTCGTCGGCGAGTCTACCCTCCCACCCCAAGCGGGTAACGCAAGCCGTTAGGCGGTTAGAAAAAAGTAGAAGGAGTTCAGGATAATAACATCATGACCGATGTGATTTTGTTTCTGCAACAGGGTTGGAAAAATATTTGGAAGCAAGGTTCGATCTGGCTATTAAGCGCAGTACCTTTTCTTAACCAATTACTTGGGTTTCTTTATAGAGAGAATAGTTCGAATTCTCTGTTACCTTTGTTGTTTTTCGTTGGTAATCTAGTTACCCTAGTCGTCTTCCTGACTTATCTCATTGGCGTACCATATCTTGTTTATTCGCTTTCAGTTGGTCAGCCGGCAACAATGTACGACGCACTGCTAGCAAACCGAAAATATGCGGGGCGGGTGATCGGCTGCTTATTTCTGCTGCTGCTTCCCTGCGGGCTATTAGGATTCATAGTCTTCTCCATAAATCGTCCGGTTACCCCTCAATCATTGTTCAGCACCAATAGTCTAATTCTTCTTCCTCTGGTCATGTTTCGTGCTCTATGGGATTTTTCTTTATTCAGCTTCTTTTCAAACAATTGGGGAATTCAGCAGAACATAAAAAGAACGTGGACACTTTTTATGGATCACTTTGTCGCTCTTATTTTGCTGGGGACTGTCCTGGCGCTTCTATATCGTCTTTTCTATACGCTGGCAGCCGCTATAACGATACTTACACAATCGAATTTCCAGGTCACATCCATCACTCTCACGAGTTATCTTAATCCATCAGTAGATGTACGGAGCAGCTTATTATTTATCATCATCACGGGAATTGGGCAAACCCTGTATACGCCTATCAGTACCGCTGCATTTGCATCTGCATACGTGAAATACAGCGGCATAAAAATATCATCCGCCGTGAGGCAGAAGTAGTTTACAGACACCGCCTAACACAGCGTGCACCCGACGCTGGGGACTCTGTCCGTTTTACAAGCATTTTCCACGCCTCAGCTTTTTTCCATTCGGACGGTTTTCCACCGTCCGCCCCAGCGCCGGTAACGCAAGCCGTTGGGCAGTTCACTTGCTGAATAAAGTGTAGGAATAATCAAAATGATTAAAAAGATAGCATTGTTAGCAGGTGTAACCCTTGGAATTGGCGTGGTATTTTATCTCGCTGACCGATTAAGTTCGACAGTGTTATGGATAATTGGGTTTGTTGCCGTTGGCACATTTATTCGTTACGGCAGCATTATTCTGATCGGCGGTACATCCGAACGTATTTTCACGTTTTTCAAGCGACAACCTGGTATTCGTATTGAATTGATCAATGCCATTTTGGCTCGAAGGCAAGCCAATTTGAATGAGCTAATTACGAAAGAGATTGTGGCACTGCTAACAATATTAATGGCGCGAGAAAGTATAGATGTGGCTCACGCGCGAGCAGCCGAATTTCCAACTAAAGTGTTCAGTGATGAATTCTTTCAATACATGCTACAGGTATTGCATGACACGCGCGCCGCTGGTTTGAGTCGAGAATTTCAACTCCAATTGGCTGGATTTGGTGAGAACTTAGCCAAGAAATATCAACTCTCAGAATGGGCAGATGAATTTCATAAGCAACGAGAGATTATCTTTAGACGACATGCAGAGGGTATACCTGTTATTCGTGCACCGCGCTAAAATAAAAACTGCCCAACACAGCGTGCACCCGACTGGTGGGACTCTGCGCGTTTTCGGGCGTTTTGTATGGCTTGAAGTGGATTCCGATACAATAGCGTTATCTCGTCCCACCCACCAGCGGGTAACGCAAGCCGTTGGGCAGTTTAAAATATTCGCAGGGATAATGCTTATTAGGAAGGCGATCAATATGCACAGTTCAGTTTCTACACTTCAAATAGTGGGATTGCTATTGAAAATCATTATCTTGGTCGTAGGCTTATTCATATCCTTTGGCATTATGCCCCTTTCTAAGAAATTATCGCCTAAACATCCTGCAAACAGACAAGCCGGTATAGGATTACTCGTTCTGTATAGCTCCATGCTTATATTTCAATGGGATAGGGACATGGGCTCTCTAGTTGATTCTTTGATGATCCTTATGATGATTGTGGGATTGTGGATTTTATTTGTTGCGATGAAGAAGATATATAGACTTGCACGCCAATAGATCACTGTCTGAAGTTTCGTGGATACCTTTTGATTTTGGAAAATCAGAGTTATGCCCTGTTACCGATCCAAGTCTTTCTCTTTATGACCTATATCCATATCTCAATGCATCAGTTATCGTTCTCTCGGGCTCAAAACTGCCCAACACAGCGTGCACCCGACGGGTGGGACTCTGCGCGTTTTCGAGCTTTTTTCGTGACTTCAAGCTGTTTCCATTACAATGGCGTTATCTCGTCCCACCCACCCGCGGGTAACGCAAGCCGTTGGGCGGCGAGTAGAATACCGTGATTTCTGTTTGAGGGTTGTGTCGCTTGGCTCCAGTGAGCAGCGCACACCCCGCAACGGACGCGGCGTGCGCTTCCTGATGGTTTTATCATGGGCTCGTCCGCACTTGCTGCGCATGGTCTCTCGGGTGACTCGAAACCATGCTAGCGCAACTGCTCCACGGAAGCATATGCCAGGGAGTCCAGACTCGTTACCAGACCGCCGTCCAACACAGCGTGCACCCGACGTGTGGGAGTCGCCGCGTTTTCAGGCAGTTTGTGTGGCTGGAGGCGGGTTCCGGCAAAAAGGCGTTGCCTCGTCCCACCCACCCGCTGGTAACGCACCCCGTTGGGCAGCCGACCTACATTACTAAAAGGTAATCTCGATTCAAATGTACCGAAAACAAATTCTAGCAAGTGGTTTTACAGCAAAAAGGTTTCTTGTTCAGACAGCTGTAATTCTCACTATTAACGGTGTGATCTCTGTTTCGGCTGTTATTTTCGGTTGGGGTTTGGACTTGTTGGTTATCATTGGTGGACTCACAGGCACTGTGTTATTCTCTACAAACTCAATTATCCTTTCACGTCCTAAACAGTTTTGGACGTTGGGAGTCCTGACCATTCTTGTGGGGCTAGTTCCGTTTTTCATACTCAAAACTTATTGTTACTTTTCAATTGAAAACACTGTTTGTAGCGTGCATTCAGTAAATGGTAATAGTTTCGCATTCTGGATTTTCCCTTCTCTCATAATGTGGGTCTTTTGGCTTCTCGCGCCTATGGACAAAACTAGAAGAAGGTATGGTTAACTCCATCTGGAGTTTGTATTAACCTGGATTTTATTATCTGATTATGGGTCAGTTTCAATACAATCATGCTCGAAGGCAAGAGGCTGCCCAACACAGCGTGCACCCGACTGGTAGGACTCTGCGCGTTTTCAAGCACTTTGCTTGGCTTCAAGTGGGTTCCGATAAAATAGCGTTATCTTGTCCCGCCCACCAGCGGGTAACGCAAACCGTTGGGCAGTTCATTGCAAGGAGTGATACATGATGAAAGTGAAACTCAGGAGGTTTGTTTTCCTTGGTGTTTTAGCTCTCATTTCGTGTGTCCCTGTCACTCCAGCAGAAATTCCAACGGACACACCAAATCCACTACTCTTGCCCGTCTCCACTCAAAATGGTTTGCCCGTATTTGAGATTAATGACTTGTCAGTTGATCATGAATATTGCAAATCTCCAGATGTTTTTTTATCGAAGTCTGATGTCCAGGGATGGAGTGATGACGAAGTCACTCAAGGTTTGATGAAATCATGGTTGGAATACTTCAACACATCAGACGCCCCCAATTATTGTCGAATTGACGGCTACACAATTGAAAAGGTTTATTACGATGAACGTACCCCTTATTTGCCTTTAGAACCGAAAGGTGACATTATGAGGGTCGTACAGTTTTCAGTTAAACTTGTACAGTATCCTAATTTTTGGACGCCTTGGGCTGGAGAAGTTGATCATGAAAACTGGCTACATACAGGCATAAACATTGCTGTGTTCCGTACTGATACAGGCTACACTATGAAATTTGCAAATCCATAAAGGTCAAAAACTGCCCAACACAGCGTGCACTTGACTGGTGGGAGTCTGCGCGTTTTCAAGCACTTTGCGTGGCTTCAAGTTGTTTCCGTTACAATGGCGTTATCTCGTCCCGCCCACCAGCAAGTAACGCAAACCGTTGGGCGGTTCGTGCAAAGAGTCGTTGAAAGAAACACATAACAAGTACTTATTCTTGCATCTGGCGAAAGTAACTACGATTTCTATCATGCTAACTTTGAAGAATTTCTTAGAGTATGCGAAAAGGGAAATGCCTTTAGATGAGTTGCCGAATTATGTCTTGTACGCCATCCGTGTTTACGCCAGTACAGTTGTGAGCGGTTCGGAGATAATGTGCAGGGTATTTGTGCCATTTCCAGAAGCATTAGGATGGGCACAGAACTGTTATTTGACAACGATGGCTTGGAGTGAGATCTTTATAGCCATAAAAGCCGACTGTGCAACAGATGCCAAGGATACAGTTGCTAGCTGCGAATGCATATTGCAAAAGTTAACCCCGGTCATTGCGCAAAGCAATGCCATCCTTGAAAACATTCCATCTGTTGATTTCTCAGAGGAGTCAGACAATAAAGTATTTAACGTGCTAAAGTTGGGACTAGAGCGTCTATCAAAGATATCCCTCGAACTTGAGCAACAAAACTTATCTTGGTTAAAGGAATTTATGGATCGAGAGGCAGCAAACAGATAGCGAAAGTCTCCATTCAATGAAACATGAATTTGCAGCAAAAATGGAAAAGGTAGAAACCGCCCAACAAAGCGTGCACCCGACTGGTGGGAGTCTGCGCGTTTTCAAGCAGTTGGCGGGGCTTGGAGTTGGTTCTGGCAAAATGGCGTTGTCTCGTCCCGCCCACCAGCGGGTAACGCAAGCCGTTGGGCGCCTGATTAGAGGAAATATATGAAAGCGAGCATTACATTTTCGGATGATATGCCAAAAATATCCATCGGCGGTCTTGATGGAGTCTTGATGCATTTATGGGGAAGGACGGAACATATTTTCAGCAAGGATCCCACAGACGACACCATTGCCACATGGTTTAATTTTTTTATTGAGCAAAAAGTTGATGGCTGGAGTTTTAACTATCGGTCAAATCGTGTATTTTCTCAAGATGATGAGAACAGAGTATTGGAAAACCTTCTTGCCAAGGCTAATCAAGCGATTGCACATAGAGAAGCAATAGATTTGTCTCAAGAGTTCAACGCACTGAACAGCATTGAGCCGTATAGATTTGGTGGTCTTTTTACTCGAATGGATGACCGCCACAACCCGATATTTGAAAACAAAGGTGATTACAATAAAGACTACGATGATGCACGTGCGAAGTTACGTGAGGAGCTTAAAGTTCATCTCACCCCCAGCGAAATTGGATTGGATGAACATTTGAGAAATTTTATACTTCAGATTCCATTAGAGACAATATGGGTCGATCACACATCAACTGGAGAATAACGAGCAGCGCCCAACACCGCGTGCAGCAACTGTCTTGAAAGTCAAGGCAGTTGTTGCTTTATAAGTGGTGTTACTCAAGCCAGTCAGCTACTAGCTGGCAGACGGAAAGGCTGTTGATCTCTCATCATGGCATTCAGGATGGTGAGCATCTTGCGCATACAAGCGGTGATGGCGACTTTCTTCTGCTTGCCGCGTTTCACCAATTGCTCATACTGGGCTTTCAAGATCGGGTTGTAGCGAATGCCTGTTTAAGGTGGACATGTAGAGCGCATTGCGCACTTCCGGTCTGCCACCCTGGGTCTTGCGATAGTCACGCTTTCTGCCACTGTCTCAATTCATGGGTGCCACACCTACCAGAGCGGCAATCTCCTTGCGATCCAGTTGTCCCAGTTCTGGCAGATCCGCCAACAAGGTGGCAGCGGTCACTCGCCCAATCGACTTGGCAGTTCGCAACAACGTCTCCTGCTTCTCTACCTCCTGATGTTCGTGCAGGAATTGTTCGATCTCTTGATCGATCGCTTTCAGTTCCTCTTTCAAACAACGAATGACACGTTTCATCGACGTCTGCAGGCTCCGATTATTCGTGCGCAGGCGGTTTTTCTCCGCCTGCAGCATCTCATTCAGTCGTTTTCGTCGTCCCAATAGAGCCGATAACCGTTTTTGCTCTTCGTTTTTCCCTCGAAACAAGCGGGGTTGCAGTTGCTTTCCAAACTCTGCCAGTACCTGAGCATCGATCTGATCCGTCTTAGCCAGCAGCCCCTTGGCTTTGGCATATTGGCGTACCCGCTGCGGACTGACCAGCGCCACAGGCAACCCGGCTTCAAACAATGCCTGTACGACGGCTTCTTCATAGCCTCCCGTGGCTTCTACCACAATGAGCTTGGCGCCCAAGGTCACCATTTGCTTCACTACTTTTGCAATCCCTCGCTTGCTATTGGAGTACTCGGAGCATCCCTTCTCGCCCCAGATCGCTACATCCAACGTTTCGCTCGATACATCCACCCCAACATACACCTCTAAAGTGATTGTCATCTCGTCCTCCGGTCGTATAATACATCTACGCCCGCGCTAGTATTCGGTCTTTAAGACCTAGCAACTGTTCGGGCTGTTGCACAAAGGACACGGCGACCCTTGCTGCACGACGGTCTCGTGAGGACCTGCCGACTATCGGTCTGCCGTGTCCTTCCCTAATCATACTAGCCGACTTGGGGTACGCACCGCGTTATTTGGAGCTTTTGCGTGGCTGGGAGCTTTTTCCATTTTGACGGCGAGTCTCCACTCCCACCCCAAGCGGCTAACGCCAGCTGTTGGGCGGCAAAATAGGCACTATGCATGAAGACAAAGGTTTAGTCTCGACTTGATTTTCATCTCATTTCAAACAACAGGAACCAAACATGAATTATCGCCGTCTCGGAAAATCTGGTCTCAAAGTCAGTGAAATATCATGTGGCTTCTGGGCCATGTTCAGCGGTCAGCCAGATGTTGACCTGGCTCTGGCATGTCTGACCGCGGCATATGACGCAGGCTGTAATTATTTTGACAATGCTGAAGTCTACGGCGATGGTCAATCGGAGATACTCATGGGGATGGCGCTCAAGAAAGCAGGGTGGTTACGTGATAGCTATATTGTATCCAGTAAAGTGATGCATAGTCCATATGGGAAGAATGCCAAACCAACCCAATTAGGTCTGAGCCGCAAACATGTTTTTGAAGCCTGTCACCAAGCCATGAAACGCTTGCAAGTGGATTATCTGGATCTGTATTTCTGTCATCGTCCTGATCCAGAAGTGCCGATTGAAGAAACGGTGCGAGCGATGACAGAACTCATCTTGCGTGGCGATGTACTTTATTGGGGTACGTCCGAGTGGTCCGCGTCTTTAATCATGGAAGCTTACAGCGTGGCGCGCCAGTACAACTTGATCCCACCGACCATGGAACAGCCGCAATACAATTTGTTACATCGTTATCGTGTGGAACAGGAATACAAACGGCTGTATGACACGATCGGTTTGGGAACAACCGTCTTTTCTCCGTTGGCGGCGAGCCTGGTAACTGGCATATACAATGATGGCATCCCAGCAGATTCACTTGCGAGTCAGCCAGGACTTGAATGGTTAAGAGAACGATTGGAAGGTCCGATAGGCGAGGCACGAATCGCGGCAGTTCGCGAATGGTCTAAAATCGCGGCTGAGCTTGGTACAAGCATGCCGCGTCTAGCACTGGCATGGTGTCTCAAAAACCCCAACGTCAGTACAACCATCATGGGTGCAACAAGTCCTGAACAGGTTGTCGAAAACATGCAGGCCGTGAATGTACTCCCAATGCTAACCGACGATGTTATGGCGAAGATTAACGCTATCAGCGTGGAAGGCATCGAGGTTGATTAGCCATCTAATGGGTTACACACTGCCGCCCAACAAAGCGTGCACCCGACTGGTGGGACTCTGCGCATTTTCAAGCTCTGTCCATGACTTGAAGTTGTTTCCGATGCAATGGCGTTATCTCAACCCGCCCACTCGCGGGTAACGCAAGCCGTTAGGCGCTAAATCATAAATTTGAGATTAGTCATGTCAAAAAAACAAGCACTAAGAGAATTTTACATTCGCTGGGATGAGAAAGCTTCAGCTTATGACGGCAATAATCTGTCAGAATGTTTTGATAAGTTCTTTTCACAATTCGTGATTTATAACAGGCTGTATGTGGAAGCAGCAAAAATTCTATTAAAAGAAGACCCTGAAATTGACCGTCAATTTGGCATTTCAAAGAGGATCGCCAATGCTTCCAGAAAGCAAAAGGAATCACACGTCAGAATTCACCAAATGATAAATGGTGCGCAATAGACGGTATTCAGATTTACTGCAAACACACTCGAATGAAAGAGATAGTTTTTGATAAAGGTCATGTAGGGTTAGAAACCATTGCGTCAATTATTCACAACAGAGACCTTTATTTCTATGAGGACTATTCAACCAACATGCCGTTATGGGGTAAAGACTTAGAAATATGCCAACGAATTGAGAAAAAAGACTTTAAAGCGGTGCTTGAGTTTCTCTATATCGTCAGATGTAATCTTTTTCATGGCGAAAAGGAAATTAGCCAAGCTCAATCTCCGTTGTTTCAGTCATTAAATTCTGTGCTTTCAATTATCAATCAGAATATTTTTGATGCATTGATGAATGATGATCGTTTTTAAGAACTTAGTTTTGTGAAGTCCGTAAAAGCGCCCAACACAGCGTGCACCCGACTGGTGGGAGTCTGCGCATTTTTCAAGGCATTTTCCGCCCCTCAGCCTTTTCCACAGTGGACAGCGTCCCGCCGTCCGCCCCGGCGCCGGTAACGCGAGCCGTTGGGCGGCTCCGGTGGGGTTGGAATTTAGTTTGTTGCCGTCTTGACGAGATAGAACACATGTCCTAAACTCCTGTAAAGGAGAATCACCATGAGCAAAACAGTTGTTAAAGATTCGAAGGTCATTGCCATTATGTCCATGTCGCTCGACGGCTACGTTGCCGACCTCAATGGTGGCGTGGGCGAAGTAATGGGCTGGTACATGAACTCAGGGAACACAGAAGTTCAGACCGGTGGGTCGGACCCTATGACGCTCCACATGTCTGAACCGAGCGCCAGGCAATACCGCGAACTCATTTCAGAACTCGGTTCCGTACTCACGGGCCGACACACGTTCGAGACCGCTGATGGCTGGGGCGGAAATCATGCCTGGGGACCAGCATTCGTGCTTACCCATGATATCCCTAGCGGATGGCCGCGTCCCAATTCGACCGTCCACTTCGTGACCGACGGCATCGAAAGTGCCGTCAACCAGGCCAAGGCAGCCGCTGCTGGGAAGTCCGTTGGCGTCCATGGAGCTGATACTATTCAGCAGTTACTTAATGCTGGACTCCTCGATGAAATCAGCGTTGACATCTCAGCAATTCTTCTCGGTTCTGGAGTTCGGCTCTTTGATCACTTGGCTAGCGCGCCAGTTGTCCTTGGCAACCCGACAGTGACCTCAGGCGTTGGTGTGACACACCTGCGCTACCCAGTACGCAAGGCATAGTCTTACCCAACCAACACCTTGTGTCCATAAGTAATGCGCCGTCCAACACAGCGTGCACCCAACGGGTGGGACTCGCCGCGTTTTTCGGCAGTTTGTTGGCTGGAGGTTGGCCTCGACAAAGTGGCGTTGCCTCGTCCCGCCCACCAGCGGGTAAAGCCGCCTCGTTAGGCAGCTCAAAAAGTGATTTCGTGTGAAGCATGTTACGATCAAACAAACCCAACCGTGCCGATTTGCTCGCTGCTCAGAACAAGACCGTGCCAGATGTTATTTCTCCTGGCTTACACGTACTATTCTGCGGCATTAACCCCGGTCTCTACTCAGGCGCTGTAGGTCATCATTTCGCCCGCCCAGGCAATCGCTTTTGGCCGGTTCTACATCAGGCGGGCTTCACTGACAAGTTGCTTGCGCCAGAAGAAGAAAAGGGTTTATTGGTGGCTGGCTATGGGATTACCAATTTAGTCGAGCGGGCGACCGCAACCGCAGACGAGTTGGCATCTGAAGAATTGGTTAAAGGTCAGAAACGGCTAATCGGGAAACTCAAACGCTACCAACCAACCATCGTGGCGATTCTAGGTATTGGTGCATATCGTACCGCTTTTGGATACCCAAAGGCAACAGTAGGTGAACAATCCGAGCTTTTGGCTAAAACCATGGTCTGGGTGTTACCCAATCCAAGCGGTTTGAATGCCCACTATTCTTTGGCAAATCTAGTGGATCATTTTCGCCAATTGCGCCAAGCTATAGTATAGATTGAGCTCGGAGAATGGATTGGCTTTATACAGGACCGAAAGCCGCCTAACGCCGCGTGCACCCCGCTGGTGAGAGTCTGCGCGTTTTCAAACAGTATCCATAAGTTGAATTTGTTTCCGTTACAGTGGCGTTATCTCGTCTCGCCCACCAGCGGGTAACGCAAACCGTTGGATCCTAATTGATAACTTACTCAAGGTGGAACATGTACACACAATCGCAATGGAAACAGGGGGATATTCCCGTCAATAACGGCTATTTGCATTATTACCGCACTGGGAACGGAGAAAAGCAGCCAATCATACTGGTGCATGGTTTTTCGGATAATGGGTTATGTTGGACACCCGTTTCGCGCGAACTGGAGAAAAACTATGACGTCATTATGCCAGACATGAAATCTCACGGTCTGTCAGCCCGCATCGGCGAGGAAGAGCCAATCGATATGGCTTTAGACCTGGTAAAACTCATCCAAGTGCTCGGATTATCTCATCCAATACTTGTTGGTCACTCCATGGGTGCCATGATCGCTTTTCAAGTAGGAATACAATATCCCAACCTGGTAAAAGCGCTTGTGTTGGAAGACCCGCCGTGGTTGATCTCATCAGAGGAAAAAGATAATAGACCCGAAGAAACAATGATGGAATGGGCAAGAAAATTGCCGTCTCAATCTATCGAGGAGCTCGAAACGATTAACAGACAGGATCATCCTACCTGGACGGAGGAGATGATCCACTTGATGAGTGAATCGAAAAAGCAGTTTGATCCGACATTCGTGAATATGCTTTTGAGGAGCCTACATCGGAACAGGGTCGAATGGGTATCTACGATCGAAGCAATATGTTTCCCGCTATTACTGATTACCGGAAATCCGGAATTAGGAGGAATAGTGACTGGTGAAGTTGCAGCCAGAATCCATAAACTACATCCTACAATTCAAATCAAAAATTTTCCAGATACGGGACACCTTATTCGATTTGACAAATTCGATGAGTTTATGAGCGTCTTAACAACTTTTCTGGAAGATTTGTAAAGATTATGCCGCTCGGGATGTTGATCGGCGGAGTCCTGACCGAGTAGCTCGGGGTGCGTAACATGCTACTCGGGCTGGGAGTTGTTTACTTTGTCACCACCCTCAGCATGGCGTTCATCCCTGCCATGAAAGAAATGAACTGCCGCGAACCTGTCAATTAGGGAATCGCCTTTATTTTCAAGGTTTCCACCTACCCTTAAAGCTAGGAAAGAGTTTGATTTCAATAGTCATCAAGAGGAGTATACTGTCTATTAATTAGAGGTGACAAATGACAAATCTTTTTGATTCGACAAAAACGGTAAAGAGTGAACTGAACAGACAGAAATACATCGCCTCCGACGAAATCTCCACCATTGTGTATCTAGCGCAGAAATTGAATAAGCCACTGCTCACCGAAGGACCCGCCGGTGTAGGCAAAACGGAACTCGCCAAAGCCATCGCAGGCGCAACAGGGCGTGAACTGATCCGCTTGCAATGCTATGAAGGTTTGGACGAATCGAAGGCGTTGTATGAATGGGAATATTCGAAGCAGTTGTTATACACACAGTTATTGCGTGATAAGTTGAATGACACACTCGGCAAAGCAGGCTCGCTCAGTGAAGCTGCCGATCAACTGGCGCGTGAGGAGGATGTTTTCTTCTCGCAGCGCTTTCTGTTGCAGCGTCCGTTACTGAAAGCCATCTTGTGTGACCAACCCACCGTGTTATTGATTGACGAGATTGACCGCGCCGATGCAGAGTTCGAAGCCTTCCTTTTGGAAGTACTCAGTGATTTTCAGGTCTCTGTACCCGAACTGGGAACGATGACGGCGAAACACATTCCGTTCGTGATCCTGACATCGAACAATACACGTGAATTATCCGAAGCGTTGAAGCGGCGCTGTTTGTATCTCTTTATTGATTACCCCAGCGTACAGGAAGAACTGGCGGTTGTGCGTTTGAAAGTGCCGGACTTGAATCCCAAACTGGCACAGCAGGCAGTGGAATTTGTCCAGAAGCTGCGCAAAGGCGATATGCGCAAATCCCCATCCATCAGTGAAACGTTGGATTGGGCAAATGCGCTCGTTGCCTTGAACGCCAAGAATTTGGATAAGGATACCTTGGAAGAGACACTGTCCGTGCTGCTCAAACATGAAGCCGATCTCCAAAAGGCAAAGAGACAAATTCTTAACCCAACAGCAGCACGGCAAAAACCTGACGAATACGATTACGGACGATTTTCTGGAAATTAACTTGTAGGGGCGACCTTTACGGTCGCCCTTTATCGTTATCAAAAAAGGACAGGGGCGAGCCCTGTCCCTGCGGAGAATTGATTTATGGAAGCCCGTATCTTACAGTTAATTGCAGCGTTGCGCTCGAGCGGGGTGCGCATCTCTTTAGCAGAATCGGCGGAAGCATTTTCTGCCGTGGATATTATGGGGATTCAGGACCGGGAAGAGTTCCGTCTCTCCCTGCGGACGACACTCATCAAAGATCTAAAAGACCTGCCTGCCTTCGACAAATTATTCCCGCTGTTCTTTGGCACCGGTACGCCGCCGATGATGGGTGGTGACCCGTCCGGTGATATGACGCCGGAAGAGGCGCAGATGCTGGCAGACGCGCTACGGCAGTATACGCAGAGTCTCCGTCAGCGGATGAACAGGCTGATGAACGGCGAGCAGCTGTCCAGAGAAGAGTTGGAAGCGCTCGGTCAGATGGTGGGACTCAATCAGGTGGACGATCTCCGTTATCAAAATTGGATGGCGGAACGCATGATGCGCGCACTGGCTTTCCCTGAAGTGCGCGAGGCGATGAAGGAGTTAATGGAACAACTCCAGCAGATGGGCATGAGCCGCGACCGCGTCGAGCAGATGAAAGAAATGATCCAGCAAAACATGCAGGGTATGCGCGAACAGATCGAACAGTTCACCGGAGAGCGTATTGCTGAGAATATGAGCGAGAAAGAGCCTGGCGATAAGATGGACAATCTTATGAACCGTCCGTTCAACGCGCTCTCAGATGCTGACAAGAAAGATTTGCAACACGAAGTCAAGCGGCTCGCCGCCATGTTGAAGACCCGCATCGCCCTGCGGCAGAAGCGCGCCAAAAGCGGACAACTCGACCCGAAAGCGACCATCCGCAGCAACCTAAAATATCAGGGCGTGCCGATGGAGATCAAGCGCAAAGATCGCGTGCGCAAGCCGAAGATCGTGGTCATTTGCGATATCAGCACATCCATGCGCTTTTGTTCCGAGTTGATGTTGAGTTTTCTCTTCGCCTTGCAGGGACAGGTCCACAAGACCCACGCCTTCGCCTTCATCGACCATCTCGAATATATCTCGGAGGACTTCAGCGGTTCGAACGCCGATGAAGCGATCTCATCCGTTTTACTGCGTATGCCTAGCGGACACTACAACACCGACCTCGGCTACTCCCTGAACGGTTTCCAGAACGATTACATGGATACGCTCAACGGGCAGACCACCCTGATCATCGTCGGTGATGGACGCAACAACTACTACGACCCGCGTCTGGATATTTTCTCCACCATGTCACGCCGCGCCGCTCGTACCATTTGGCTGAATCCCGAACCTCCGCTCATGTGGCACGGTGACAGCGATATGCCGAAATACGCGCCGTTGTGCAATAATGTGTTGAAGGTCAGTAATTTGCGCGAACTGGCAGATGCTGTGGATTCCTTGCTAGCGGGCTAATCAGCACAAATAGCAGGAACTTCCGGGGACAATTGTTCGTCCATCAGAAAATAGGATATTCACACAACGGCACCTGTATGCCCAATGGGAGCATACGGGATATAGGTGGATATCAGCAATGGTGTTTGTTACCTTTTAATCATTCTCTTTTTGAGAAAATCAAATAAAATATCGGGAACAAAACGAGAGACAACCTATTTTCTGATTACTGGATTTCAATATGCCTAAAATCATGGTCGTCGATGACGACGAAGAATTTACGAATTTATATAAAGAATACCTTAAGATGGTGGGATTCGAAGCAGTCTCTGAAAATCGCAGCTCGAAAGCGATGGATTTAGCATGTGCCGAAAAGCCTGACCTCTTTGTGCTTGATCTGATGATGCCTGAACCCACTGGTTTTCAACTCTGTCGCATGTTACGAGCAGACGAAAGTTTCAAGCGCACCCCCATTATCATCGTCACAGCTCTGACCGATCTGGATAGCAAGCTAGTTGCCATGGGCGCCGGGGCAAATGATTACCTCACCAAGCCATTTCATATCGATGAGTTGAAATCACGCATCAATGCATTGCTGGGAATCACCCCCGAATGATCTTGTTTGTACGGGGAAAACTAAAATTGTATTTTTCCAAAACAGTTATATAATGAAAATAAGCCCCTATGGCGTTCGGATATTTATTTACAGGTGCAGCCATGGCGTCAAACGACGAAACTTCACAGCTTTATCACATCCTTGCTCGAGCGAACCAGATCGCCGGTAACACCGAACTGGACGATCTGCTCGATCAGATGCTCGACCTGATCATCGAGATCTGCGGCGGCATCGCCGGCACGCTCTATTTACTCGACTCAGAACACGGGGAATTGGAATTCAAGGTCATTCGCGGACCTAACAGCGACCACAGCCTGATCGGCAAACGCATCAAAACAGATACAGGCATTGTCGGCGCAACAATGGCACAATCCCAGCCGCTCGTGATCGAAGACCTGATCCACGACCCGCGCTGGCAGAAGTTTTCAGGTACAGCAGAAGGATTCCGGAATGTTGTATCGATTCCGTTGCATCTGCGCGGAAAACCCATCGGTGTTGTGCAGGTTTTCAATTACACCCACACCCATTTACAGATCGTACAATTACTGACCACGCGCATGGCATCTGAGATCGAGAAAGCCGTACTGCTGGAAGCCAGCCAACAGCGGAATACACGTCTCGAAGCGATGATCGATATCATTGGGATCATCGGCTCCACCCTGGACCGGGATCAGGTTCTGCAATTGATCGTACGCTACGCCCGAGATTTGCTCCACGCTGAACACGCATCCCTGTTCCTCGTGGATGAGGAAGCAGGCGATATCGTTCTGCATCTTTCCACGAACGGCTCCAGTGGACCAGCGCTGCGTGTGCCGCGCGGCAAGGGGATCATCGGTCATACGATCGAAACGGGTGACATTATCTTTGTATCTGATGCGCATGAAGACAAACGCCATTTTACCGACGCCGAGCGTCATACCGGCATCGTCACATCTTCGATCATCGCTGTTCCGCTTCTCACGCGTACTGTCCAGCTTGGTCAGGGTATGGGATACTCCCAGACCAAGATCATCGGGGGTATCGAAGCGATCAACCGTGTGAATGGACTCTTTACGAAAGAAGATGCCGATCTTCTGCAAACCCTCGCCTCACAGGCAGCCACTGTGCTCCAGATCGCCAAACTCTATGGCGATGCCAACGAACTTTTCCTCGATACGATTCAGGCGTTGGTTGCCGCCGTGGACGCAAAAGATCCCTATACCAACGGACATTCCCAGCGGGTCAGTGATTTTTCTGTTGCCATTGGGCGTCAGCTTGAACTTTCCCCATCCAACTTGCATCAACTGCGAGTTGGCGCTCTATTACATGATATTGGCAAGATCGGCATTCCCGACAGCATTCTGAGCAAGCCTGGTCATCTGACAACCGAAGAGATCAACAAGATGAAAGAACACCCCGCCATCGGGGCGAACATTATGAAAAATGTACGCCTGATGCGTGAAGAACTCCCCGCCTTGGCTGAACATCATGAACACATCGATGGAACTGGGTACCCCAACGGTTTGGCTGGAGACCAGATATCCAAGTTCGGCAGGATCGTCGCCGTGGCGGACGTCTTCGACGCGCTGACGTCCATCCGCCCCTATCGTCAGCCCATGGATGTGGAGGAAGTGCTCAACCGAATGCAGCATGATTCCGGCTCCCACTTCGATGGCGATTGCGTGCAAGCGCTGATAAAAGCTTATATAGCGGGAGAGATCAAGACGCAGAAAGACCGCGAACAATCTGTAAATGATCAGATTTCGGCGAAAACTGAATAGCTGGCATTTTTGTAAGGTGGTAGCACCTTATCCACGCTTGCCAGTTGTCGGAAGCATTTGTAAGATACAAACATGCCTAAAATATTAATTGTGGACGACGATGTTATCATCACTGATCTTATGAAAATGCTGGTCAGCATGGAAGGTCACCAGCCAACGACGGTCAACGACAGTACCAAAGCCATCGAAGTAGCGGATTCGGTCCACCCCGACCTGATCACACTGGACTTGATGATGCCAGGACTCACCGGCTTTGAACTATGTGAAATCCTGCATAACGACCCCAGGTTTGCCAACATTCCTGTGGTGATTGTCTCTGCCAGAGACGATCTTGGCAGCAAGGAGCAGGCATTCAAAGCCGGAGCGAAAGAGTACATCACGAAACCCTTTGGTGTGGATGATTTCATCAAGACAATAAAAGAACTGACCTCAGCGTAACTTTTCTCTTTAATTCCAATAGCAATTCTGCTTGCATCCTGACATCTTTCAGCGTATCATTGGACAAATCTTCTAGGAAAGATAGAACACTGCTCCGAGCGATGCCAATGACAAAGGTCCTGATAGTAGACGACGACAAAGGTGCCACAGGCTTAATAGAAACGATCATTCAGGCGGCGGGCTATGAGCCTATCGTTGAAAATGACAGTTCCAAAGCTATGGACGTGGCGAAGAGGACCACCCCCGACCTGATCCTGCTAGATCTCATGATGCCCCAGCCGACAGGTTTCCAGCTATGCCGTATGCTGCGTGCCACCCCCGGTTTCCGCTTCACCCCCATCATCATCATCACCGCCCTCGATGACACAGACAGCAAGCTGGTCGCTTTTGGAGCAGGAGCAAACGATTACATCACCAAACCCTTCCATGTGGGCGACCTCATGGAAAAAATGAGGGAATTCCTCGACTAAGAAATCATTCCCTGCCCCCGAACTCTCGGGGGCAATTCGTTCCTATCTATCCCCAAGCAGTAATCGGTCCCACCCATCTTTGTCCTGAAACTGCCATGATTTTGTTCGATTCCTATCTTGCCGCCTGTCTCCTTTCATCGTATGATTATGCAAAATATCGAGGTGATTGACAAAACATGGCAAAAATAATGATCGTGGACGACGACTTACAGGCATCAGGATTGTTAGAGAGGGTGGTTAAAATGTACAAGCATGAGACTGCTGTTGTAAATCGCAGCACCGCCGCCATGGAAACCGCCCATTCCTTCCATCCTGATCTATGCATCCTCGACCTCATGATGCCCGACTTGAACGGCTTCGAACTCTGCGCTCTTCTGCGCGCGGACCCGGAATTCACGAAGACTCCCGTGATCGTAGTCAGCGCCATGGAAGATAAGGAAGCCAAGCTCAAAGCCTTCTCGGTGGGTGTGAACGAATACATCACAAAGCCTTTCAACATCATCGAATTGGGCGATAAGATTACGGCTCTTCTCGCCAATGGAAGCTCCTAGTTGAATGGATGTTTAGAATGTGACGCCCGTCTGCGCTCTGAAAAGACCAGACGGGCTTTTTTCTGTTTTTTGGGGAATTGATATTTCACCGTCCTGCCAGCAAATGAAATAATTGAAACATCAAGGATTACGCAAAACCATTAAAATTCCTGCGTGACAAAACTTGTCGTTTTACCCGACCTGCATGACAACCTGCAGGATGTTCGTTTTACGGTACACTTAATATATGTCCAATGCAATCGAAACCAATCAACTGACAAAACGATTTGGCGATGTGCTCGCTGTCGATGCCATCAACCTGCGTGTGGGGACTGGTGAAATCTACGGTTTTCTCGGTCTCAATGGCGCCGGCAAAACCACGACCATCCGCGCCCTGTTGGGGATGATCCGCCCGAGCACAGGGGATGTCAAGGTTCTGGGACAGGCTCTCGGTCCCGATGGACGCGGCCCATGGGCACGGGTAGGGCATCTCGTCGAGACTCCGTCTGCCTATCCCGAATTGTCCGTCCGCGAAAATCTGGATATCGCTCGACGCCTGCACGCCAAAGCGGACTCCAAACTCGTGGATGAGATCATCGAACGATTATCGCTCGGTTCTTACGCGGACCGGAGAGCGGGTACGCTTTCGATGGGCAATCTCCAACGCCTGGGGCTGGCGCGCGCCCTACTGCACGGACCCGAACTCTTGATCCTAGACGAACCTGCCAACGGACTCGACCCGGCGGGCGTGGTGGAAATTCGTGAACTGCTGCGTTCGCTGGCGCATGAAAAAGGTGTGACCATCTTCATGTCGAGCCACATCCTCACCGAAGTGGACAAGCTTGCCACGCGCATCGGCATCATCCATAACGGAAAGTTGATCGAAGAACTCGACACGCAAAAACTGGAACAACTGCGCGCCAGACATTTGGAAGTGCAGGTACGGAACATCCCGGCAGCGCAGATCTGCCTGGAAAGCGCCGGGTTCAAATACACCATGAAGGGTGAAACCATTCTTCTCGATGATGCGACCGCACTCAATCGTCCCGATTACATCGCGCATATTCTTGTCAACGCGGGTGTCGCTCCGACGCGACTCGGCATAGAACAGCAAAATCTTGAAGAGCATTTTCTGGAATTGACGAACGGCGCATCCTTGCAAGCACGCGTAATGAAGGAAACACCATCACAGGAGGGAGTTGCACAATGACAAATTTTCGATCTGCCCTGTGGGTTGAATTCCTCAAACTAAGGCGCTCGAAAGTAGCGCTCTTCACCGCCATCGGATATTCCATCGTGCCGTTGGTCGGCGGCTTGTTCATGATCATCTTGAAAGACCCTGTCAAAGCGCAATCGATGGGGCTTATCAGCGCGAAAGCCCAACTTACCGCCGGGACCGCCGAATGGGCAACCTTGTTCAATTTACTGGCGCAAGCCACAGCGGTCGGAGGCTCTATCATCTTCTCCATCTTCACGGCATGGCTTTTTGGCAGAGAGTTCTCCGATCACACCGCCAAGGAATTGCTGGCATTACCGACATCGCGTGAGGTCATCGTTGGCGCAAAGTTCGTTGTGATGGCGCTCTGGACTCTGCTTCTGACAGTGTGGTGTTACGTTTTTGGTCTGATCGTTGGACAGTTGGTAGATATTCCCGGCTGGTCCATGGAATTATTCAAATCTGCCACTATAGATATTCTCGGTTCCGGTGTCTTGGTCATTATCTTGTTGCCATTCATAGCATTTGCCGCCAGCGCCGGAAAAGGCTACCTGCCTTCCTTTGGGGTGCTGGTGCTGACCGTTGTCATGGCACAGATCGCTGCCATCACCGGTTGGGGTGATTGGTCCCCTTGGTCGGTACCAGCATTATTCAGTGGCGCCGTAGGTCCACGCTCTGAGTTTCTGGGGGTTCACAGCTACATCATCATCGTTCTCACCAGCTTGCTCGGATTCTTTATCACATTTTACTGGTGGCGTAACGCCGATCAAACAAAATAAATAAGATGATCACCGTTATCTGGGAATACATCGTCAAGAAAGAATGCGTGGATGAATTCGAGCAGATCTATGCATCGAACGGCACATGGGCGGAGCTATTCAAAAAAGGGAAAGGCTACATCCGCACAAAGTTGATTCGCACGCCAGAAGATCCTAACCGTTTTCTTACCGTAGATGAGTGGGAAACGCTGGAAGATTACAAAGCCTTTCTTTCCCAGTGGAAGGAAGACTATGAGATGCTCGATAAACAATGTGTATGCCTGACAGAACACGAAAGTTATCTTGGCACATTTGGGCCCGGTTTGAACAACCAATAACGGAGGCTATCGCAATGACCGATCCTATCCTCACACAGCGATATGGGAATATTCTGCAAATTACGCTTAACCGCCCGGAAGCCTTCAACGCTCTGGACTTCGACCTCATGAGAATGCTCGGCGAAAGCATGGCATCGGCTGCTGTGGATGATTCAATCAAAGGTGTGATGCTGACTGGTAACGGCAAAGCCTTTTGTGCGGGCGGCGACCTGAAATGGATCAGCCAGCAGGCTGAATCAGGCGGAGCAGTGCTATATCGGCTGGCGCCTATGTTCCATGTTGCCATTGCTGAAATTCACAGGATGGGGAAACCGGTCGTTGCCGCCATCAACGGCATCGCCGCAGGTGGAGGCTTTTCCCTCGCCCTGGCTTGTGATTTCCGCGTGATGGCACAGTCCACAACGTTGCGACAGGCGTACACATCCAGTGGCTTGAGCATGGACGGCGGCGGTTCGTTCGCTTTGCCGCGTTTGGTGGGCTTGGCACGCGCCATGGAGATCATGGCGTACGACCAACCGATCTCATCTACGCAAGCGCTGGAGTGGGGACTCGTTACCAAAGTGGTGCCAGACGAGGAGGTCCAGAAAGAAGCGCTGCTCATGTTGGAGAAACTCTCGAAAACGGCTCTCCACTCTTTCGCGTGGTCCAAGAAATTAATGCTGGAATCCTTCACCAATACATTGGAAACACAGCTTGAATTGGAACGTCAGGGCATCAGTGATTGCGCCACTCATCCCGAAGGGCAGGAAGGCATCAGAGCCTTCGTGGAAAAACGCAAACCAAATTTCTAAGAACTTTGGACACGGATTTACACGGACATCACAGACTTTTCCGTAAATTCACGGATTTTTTCCGGTTATTCCGTGAGATCCGCGTCCCAAAAGGTTTTCATGACAAATAATCACCGAATCTACACGCGCACCTTCATCATTCCACCCGAAAGCATCGACGAAAACGGGCACGTCAACAATGTTTTCTATGTCCAATGGATGCAGGATATCGCTGTGGAACATTACACAAGGATCGGCGGAGTCGCCACGCAGGGGGACGGTGCCACCTGGGTGGTACGAGAACACAAGATCGAATATTTTCTACCTGCCTACGCCGGAGAAGAGATCGAGATCCGCACCTGGGTCGAGAACATACGCCGCGTGCGGTCTCTTCGCAAATATGAATTCGTACGCAAATCCGATTCCAGGACTCTGGTCAAAGGCGAAACGGATTGGGTTTTCGTGGATGTGAAAACCGGCAGCCCACGCGCGGTTCCAGATTGGATGTTTGAATTGTTCTCGTTATCCAAGACCACAAACTAATCCCGGGGGTTATTCCGCTTTTGAAGCCCAGGCATCTATCTCCACCTTGATCGCGGGAGTTGCCAGACGGGCAACATAGAGCAGTGTGCTGCATGGCTTATGTCCCTGCAATTTGGCGGCCGTCAATTCCCGACGTTTGGTTGTATCTATGTCACCTACCAAATAATACGTCAGCTTGATGATGTCTTTGACATCCATGTTAGCGGCTCGCAGATTGCGGAAGATATTTTCCAGTGCAATGTCGATCTGCTCTAATGGGTCTTCAGGGATCGTACCATCTTGCTTCATCCCTATTTGCCCCGAAAGGACAAGCATCCGCTCATTGCCCGTGATCTCGATCTGATGGGTGTATCCGCCGACGGGCGCGTGCACATCCTGCGGATTCCGAAATTCCTTCATTCTTCCTCCTTTGTAAATTAATGGAAAGGTTGCCAGTTGATATAAAGCAACGTATACTTCCGCCACACTTGAAAAGTGTCCCCCCATTATAACCAGCGACAAAACCAAGACTCAGCGTCCCTTCATCACCTACCAAATAGTTCCGCCGATCCCCATCGACCGACAGGAGACGAAACAGGATGAAGGAAAATGAAAAAGACTCCATCAGAGGTAGTATGGCAGGTTCTTCGTTGTAGCAATTGCGGATCGCATCTGGAGCAAGCCGAAAACGGGGCGATCTGTGCCATCTGTGAAGCCTATTACGAATATTCATCATCTGGCTCGCTCAACCTGCATCTCCAACAGACCAAACGCTACCAGCTTGATTTTGATATCGTACCATCTGCATCACCGGCAAATGAATTTGATTTTGTACCGTTGGAAGAAAATCCTCACCCAGAGGTAAATTTCAACGGACAACAAATCCCGCGTCATCTCACGCGTGAAATGTTGAGTTACTTTCCCAAAGCGAAAACATCCAATAGCCTGATGCTCGATCTGGGATGCGGAAGCGGCATCCATAAAGCAGTCAGCGAACACGCCGGTTTCAATTGGGTTGGATTCGATTACTCCGCCTCCGAAGCGTATATTCTCGGCGATGCTCATGCCCTTCCATTTCAGGATAACAGCTTCGAATTCATCTTGTGTGTGACCGTCCTGCAATACATGCGCTATCCCTTTGTGATGATGCGGGAGGTTTTCCGCGTCCTAAAACCGCAGGGAAAACTGATCGGCACTGTTGCGTTTCTGGAGCCATATAATGGTGTCGGCTATTACAATAACACGCATCTCGGCGCATACAATCTCTTGCAATATGGCGGCTTCAACGTCGAAAAGCTTTCTCCTGGAAAATCATGGTCTGCCTTGAAGGCACTCGCCAGCATGGGACTCTTTCCCAAAATGCCGCGGCGTGTGGCACAATCGCTGGTATATCCGCTCGAATTGATGCACCGCTTATGGTGGAAGATGGGTGCACTCACCACTCGCAAGAACAATGAGAATATGCGCTTGAGGAACTTCGCAGGTTCATTCACTTTTATCGCCAGTAAAGATACCGTTTGAAAATCAAAAGGAAATGCCATGGCGCCCCGCGCATCGTATACCATCTGGTTCACCCAACGTACCGGCAGCACCTTAATCTGCAAAGCTCTCGAATCGACCGGTGTTGCCGGAGTGCCACGTGAATGGTTCAGTTGTCCGCCTGATCTGTTGAGCACATTTCGCCAGGATAATTATGCTGACCTTCAGGATTACCTCTGGAAACTCGGCACTACACCGAATGGCGTCTTTGGCATCAACTATTCCTTCTATGAACCGCACTTCACTCAGCTGATCGAAACACTGCGAAAATTCCCGGCTTGTCTCGCCACGCCAACAATCCGCAGGGATGTCTGGGAAAGCATCTTTCCAAATCACCGCCACATTTTCATGACGCGCCGCAACAAAGTGCGACTCGCCGTCTCGTGGTGGCGAGCGATTCAAAGCGGAGAATGGCATCTCCCTGTGGAAGAACCGCGCAAATCAGTTGATCTATCCAATGCATATTCCTACGATGCCATCCATCACCTGTACGATGAATGTTCCATGCGCGAAGCAGGGATTCAGGACTTCTTCAGCGAGGGTGGCATCGCTCCATTGACGGTCGTGTATGAAGACTTCATACAGGATTATGAGGGAACTATTCAAAACATCCTGAACTATCTCGGATTAAACTCAAACTCTGTCACCATCGCCCCGCCCGCGCTAACCCAATTAGCAGACGACATCTCCGAAGAGTGGGCGCAGCGTTTCCGCGAAGAACGCCAGCAGGGCTGGGTCAACCGTGGATGGTAAACTATCGGAACAACATCACACCCAGGAGGAACGATGACTCACCCGCTCGTTGACCAATTCCGCTTTACGCGCAGCGAATGGCTGCATGGACTTCGAAGGACTCACGGAAGAAGAAGGAGCACAGCACTTCGGGCAAATGAACTGTATCAGTTGGACGGTCGGTCATCTCGCCTGGCACGAACAGCGGACATTCCTGCAGCGTCCCCAGGATGTTTTGTTATTTTCACAACTGAATGAAATCTTTGCAGTGGGTGCGCCGATGAGCACACCCTCTTTTGGTGAAATGCTGGAGATATGGAAAACGGTTACCAAGGCTGCCGACCCTTATCTCGACACGCTGACCAATGAATTTCTGCTAACCGAACTTCCCATAAACGGCAAAAACGTTGGTCAAACGCGCGGAGATGCCTTACGGCGCGTCACGTATCATTACTGGTATCACATCGGCGAAATCCAAGCCATTCGACAGATGATCGGACATAAAGACCTATACCAATATGTTGGAGATATCGAGACGGAAGCGCCTTATTGCCCCGAGTGACAAACTATGGAAATAACCAAAACCTTCTACACTACCAAACGCAAAGAATGGCGGGATTGGCTGAAAAAGCACTATAAAACTGAGAAAGAGATCTGGCTGGTCTACCCCCGTAAAGCGACCGGCAAACCACGCATCGAATACAACGACGCGGTGGAAGAAGCGCTCTGTTTTGGCTGGATCGACAGCACCGCCAAAAAGCTGGATGACGAACACACGGCTCAACGCTTTTCACCCAGACGACCCAAGTCTGGTTATTCGCAAGCCAACATCGAACGCTTGAGGAGTCTGGTAGCGAATAAGAAAGTCATCAAAGAAGTGAAGGATGCGCTGGGAGATATCCTGGAGGAGAAATTCGTCATTCCGCCCGATATTTTGAAAGCGATCAAAGCGGATAAGGAAGCATGGAAGAACTTTCAGAAATTTTCAGATTCCTACATCCGCATTCGAGTCGCTTTCATTGAAGGTGCCCGTCACCGCTCGGAAGAGTTCAAGAAGCGGCTGCGATATTTTATCGAGATGACCGAGAAGAATAAAATCTTCGGCTTTGGCGGGATCGAGAAACACTTTTAGCTTAATTGAAAAATACAGGTCGAGCAATCACTCGACCTGTATCATTAAACCTTATTCTCTGTTTAAACCGAACGATTCGAACTCACTTACATCATGGTATGACACCTGAGGCAGTTACTACATCTTCCTGATTGATCAGAGTCGGCACAAACTCAAAGCCGTAGAACCAGACAACAGACTGTTTATTATTTGTATCTGTCCAAAGGGCGTGGAACGTGTTATCGGAACCGACCGACAAACCGGTGTAGTCACCAATAAAACCGCCACCGAATCCATTCCGGGTGTTGATCGGATGTGTGCTGACCGTTTGCACACCACCGGAATTAATATTGGCTACGTAGTAATTGAGGCGGGCATTATGGATATAGTCACCTAGTGTGTCACATGTTATTCGCCCCACCGGCGGCACCGGGCCAGTCGCACAAATCTGCCAGGGCGATACTGTATCCGCTGCGTATGCCGACATATAGACAGTGCCAGATTGTGAAATAGCCACGGCCGGCCATTGTGTGTCGACACGTCGCGGGGCAGGAGCATTCAAAGTACCACCGCTTGGCTGTGTGACAGGATACCCATCCGCAACACGGGTGGAAGCATCAACCGTGGGGAATATAGCCGCAGGCGTGCTCCAGGTAGCAGCACCGTCCGTTGACTTACTATAGACTGTGACAGCATGACAACCATTGTTGGTACGCGTCTGACACAGACCACCATTACTATCCTTCAGGAGCGTTGTCCATGCAACGTACAGATCTCCATTCGGCGCAGCATCGCCAGCCGGGAAGCTGTCGTTTCGGAACGCCGCATTAGCTAACGGGATCACATCCTGCAAGTCGGCAATTTTGACCGGCTTGCTGAAGGTCATGCCGCCATCTGTCGATTTAACGATATACGTACTGTCGAGAGTAGCCAACCGGGTTGACCCTTCGAAGATGACGTACACGGTTCCATCATAGCCGACGATTGGTCGCGAACCCTGATCGTACAGCACATTCCCCGAGATGTTCTGGGGTGTGCTAAAGGTCTGTCCGCCATCCGTCGAATAGACGAAGGATATCGGTGATTGTACATAGTTGCCATTATTCGCATTGAAGAGGAAACGTGTCCAACTCACGTAGACGCGATCTTTAAACGGACTCGATACATGCCAATCCACTGCGATCCACTCTTTATCATTCAGGGTAGCAGGAGATGTGGTCTGGTTGATGAACGTCGGTGCTTCCCAACTGAGGTTTCCGCTGCCGTCAAAGGTACCTTTGTTGACAGCGGCCGTATTCGGTGCGGAGGTACGGTTGAAACCAAGCCCGGCATAATAGACGTTGCCCTGACTGTCGAAAGCCAAAGCCGGGTCACCGCCGGCGTCGTACTGACCACCTGTCAGGCGTGTCACGCCTGGAATCAAAGTTCCGAGATGCTGAGGATCAAGTGCTGGCACAGCACCAAGTCTGACCGCCATCATTGGAGAAGTAGGTGCCAGAATAACCATCACCCAACGCACTACAAGGCGTACCGTTCACATCACAGGCCCACGTGCGGGTTACATAATCATTTGCAGATGCCACAACACGATTGGGATTGTTCGGGTCGACAGCAATTGCCGTTTCATTCTGCGGCGCAGCAGCCGTATCTTGATTCACAGTGACTGCCGGACCTAAAACGGTGCTCCCATCCAGCGGGCTGGATAGAACAATGTTCGGAGTAATCGGTGCAGTCGGCACCATATTCGCGTCTTCCTCTTCCGCCTCTTGCTCGATAAAAGCCGAAAAGCGGATCTGTAAACCGGCAGTACCATTAAGCGAAGCCACCTTGCCAGCCAGAGTGTTGATATCATATTTCTGTTGGGCAGCTAAACCGGGTTGTGCTGTCACACCGGCAACAAGCATAAGAATTACAAACATCGTTAGCATGGTACGAGTTTGCATTTTTCGCATTTAAATCTCCTCATGTCTAATATTGGTTTGAGATAACCCGAATGCCTGCCAGTTTTAAACGCGCATCACCTTCTTTCTGTTGAAGGGCCCATTGTTGTAACGAGGAGGAAAACGAGATCCAAAACCCGGCAATGCTTATGATGCTGTAGGAAGGGTGGGATTGTGTGCTGAGGGCGAATCGCTATTAGTATAGCGAATGCACCAGCGAAATATCTGAAAGAAGGATTAGAAGCTATTTCTCCGCCCAAACCTAATAATTAGATATGTACAGAATTTGAAAACGAAACAGGAGCATATATCTTATCGAGATTTGGCGTCAGGGTAATTCAAGGTTCATCCAATGAACCCGCCTCCAGCTTGCGCGAAGCGGAGGCAGGCAAATCCATCCTTCTGGTTGGTATTAAGAGCTCCCCATCCGATCGAAGAGAAAAGCTAAAACTGTCACAGAACGTAATCAGCCTGGCAGCATTACATGGGTTTATGAATGAGAGAAAAGATGAACTTGTCAGAAGTTTTAGATCACGATTTCCAAACGGTTAGCATGATCTTGTTCGCGATCACAGCTATGGTATAGATCCAGCCAAGGGTAGGTTTACCGCTGGCGAAAAGGGCGAGAGCACCTGTCGCAAACAGGATCATCTCAAGGGCGAGAAAAGAAGCGCCGCTCAAGGGGCGAGTCGCTCTCGGAGCGAGGAACATGCCCCAGAGTGTGGCGATCACCACGGGCAAGCCGATCCCCAATAGGATCTTCATCAACCAGCTATTTTGCGTTTTGAATCCCCAAAACGCCACGGCAGCCAACATGCAGAGTTCCAGCAAAAATCGAAGAGCCAGGTTCAACATTTTTAAAGCATCCATGATTCACTCCAAATTATTTTTTCTGTAATCCAACCACCAAAGCGGATACCAATCGGCGAAAGCTTTCATCGCAATCCTGCGGCAGTCCAAAACCGCCAGCGATCTCGAGCGTGGCAAAACCATGCACCATGCTGCGGAAGGCGCGCAGTCCATGAATGGCATCCTCATCTTGTAACCCAAGCGAAGACATAACTGCCAAACCCACTTTCAACGTGCGCTCTTCTTCGCGCACAAGGTTTGGGTCCTGCACCTGCTGCGTGCCGGACGAACGCAGCGTGGACATGTACAAACCGGGATGTTCCTTCACATAGTCACGGAACGCCTGCGCTGCATCCATGAAAAGCGTGGAGCCGCTTTTACCGATGGCAACTTCACCCAAACTGTCGGCGAGCATACGCGCGTTCAACACCGCCAGTTCCTGATGCAAGCCAGTCAGACCATCCACGTGGTTATAGAGCGACGGCGTTTTGATGTTGAGTTCTTCGGCTAAGCGATTGAGGGTCAGCGCTTGCACACCTTCCGCATTGAGAATTTTCACGGCGGCTTGCACTACGGCATTCTTATCGAGTCGGATACGAGTTTTGCGCGGCATGATTATCCTTTCAGGGAATTCATAAATTCGATCATTAGCGGCGCGGTCACTTCGGGCATCTCTGCATGCGGATAATGCCCCGCATTCTCGATGACCTTGTATTCGCCGCGCACGGCTTCAGCCACACGTTTAGCTTCGGCGGCAGGATCCTTGAAATCGGGATCTTTACTGCCCATCAACACCAGGGCAGGCTGCTTCACCATCAGCATCCGTTCACCGGATGAACGCTTGGAAGCGCGCAGCATTGCCATCACCGATTCAAGTCGTCCACGCTGCTGGATATTCGTCTGTAATGCAGAAGCATAGCTGTCAAGGTCAGCGGGTTTGCGCGTGGGATAGAGCGACGAATAATACTTCTTCCACATGGCGGCGCCCCACGGTCGGGCGAACGTAATTGACAACAAGAACACAAGCAGACCATTGCTATCGCCATCAACGAACGGATCAACGAGGATTATGCCGCGGATGCATTCAGGCGCTTCGACTGCTGACCAGATGGCGGCTCCGCCTGCCATAGAGGTTCCCACCACGATAGCGGACTCCGCTTTCAGTTCGCGGATCAGGGCTAAGATATCATCACCGATCGCTGCCACGGAATAATCGTCCCAGTCCGTGCTGGTCTCGCCATGCCCACGGACATCCATTGTGGCTACGCGATAACCAGCTTTGACCAATTCAGGGACCAGAAAACGATACTCGCCGCGCACATCGCCAAGCGACGGAACACACACCACCAATTGACCTTCACCAGTAACATCGTATGCGATCTGTCCATTTTTGTGAGTGAAAAACTTTGTACTCATGTCTCTCTCCATATCACTAATTATATTAGTATTTTAACTAATATAATTAGTTTTGTCAAGAAGGATGTTTTTTTACTTTTCGAACCTACATCCTCCCTTCCTGCGCGTTACGCACTTTGGAAAATGGACTCGCAGAACAGACTTGATTCCATAAAACGGAATCAGATACCGGCGTAGACAAAGGAAGCGGTATCATCCACATCTTCTTTTCTCTCTTGAAAATTAATAAGTCCTAATCCACACAACGAAAATAAAAGGTAAATCGGACGGAAATCGCGATAAGATTGACGGAATTACACCGATTTACAACAAGTGAAAGTTAAGGTCAACATGTCAGAATTAGTTAAAAAGAACAAGTACATCAGGGTGGGCATCGTCGTTTTACTCGTAATGCTGGCGATGATGGGCATTCTGATCGCCAGGCAGAGCACCGCAGAAAAACCCATCTCATTGAGCAAAGTTGCTGCGGATGTAAAGGCGGGACATGTTTTGAAGATCGAAGATTCACAGGGATACGGGTTGGTCACCATCTATTATGCCAATGGCACAACCAAGACCACCCGCCGCGATCCCAATTCATCGGTACTCGAACAGCTTCGATTGCTGGGGGTACAAGACAGCCAACTGTCTCAGTTGAATTATCAGATCATCGAGCCGAGTCCGTTGAGCGGCGATAAGATGGCTAATTTATTTGTTACGCTGGCGCTGCTTGGCACGATGGGATTTTTGGTCACACGCATGGGAGGCGGAAGTCTCTCGATCATGCAAAAGAAATTTACCGATGGCGATGTTCCCAACCTTTCATTCAAGGATGTCGCAGGAATTGATGAATGCCGCGAAGAACTGGTGGACATCGTCATGTTCCTCAAGGGAAACAAGATGTATGAGCGCATGAACGCGCGCATGCCGCACGGTGTCTTACTGGTCGGTGATCCTGGCACTGGCAAGACCTTGCTCGCCAAAGCCATTGCGGGTGAAGCCGGTGTGCCTTTCTTCTCTACGTCGGGTTCTGATTTTGTGGAAGTCTTTGTGGGTGTTGGTGCGAGCCGCGTGCGTTCGTTATTCAAGAAGGCGCGCGCCAAAGCTCCGTGTATCGTGTTCATTGATGAGATCGATGCCGCCGGTCGCAAACGTCAGAGCGCTTCAGGCGGCGCGGAGATGGAACACGATCAAACGCTCAATCAAATTCTGGTTGAAATGGACGGCTTCGGAAGTTCGGAAGGCATCGTCGTTTTGGCGGCGACCAACCGCATGGACGTGCTCGATCCGGCTCTCACACGTGCAGGTCGCTTCGACCGTCACGTCAACATTCCGCGCCCCGACATCAAGGGCAGGCAAGCCATCCTTGAACTGCACGCGAATGGACGCGCGTTGGCGCCGGATGTCGATCTGGCAGATGTCGCCAAGTCCACGCCGGGGCTGGTGGGCGCCGACCTTGCCAACATCATGAACGAAGCCGCCATTCTCGCTGTCCGTGCGGATCACGAGTCCATCACCATTCAGGATTTGCAGGAAGCAGTGGAAAAAAATCTGACCGGATCCCTGCAGCGCAAAGGACGTGTCATCAGCGAGACGGAACGCCGCGTCGTTGCCTACCATGAGGCGGGTCACGCTATCGTGATGAACGCCACGCCGAATGCGGATCCCGTTTACAAGATCACGATCATCTCGCGCGGACAGATGGGAGGCTTCACCATGGCGCTCCCCGAACAGGACAAACTGCTCATGTCGCGCAACGAGATCCTTGCCCGTATCACCGGTCTCATGGGCGGACGCGCCGCCGAAGAGATCTTCTGCGCCGATATCACTAGCGGTGCATCCAATGACTTGAAAGTAGCAACTCAATGGGCGGAAGAAATGGTCATGCGCCTGGGTATGAGCGCCAACGGTCTGCGCTTCTTCCAACAGCCTGAAGGATACGCCGCCCTGGCATCTCCGCTCACCGGTCAACGCACTTTTGAAGCTCTCGATGAATCGATCAGCTGCATCCTTGACCAATGCTACTCCGAAGCGAAACGCATCATCGCCGAAAACTGCGAAGCCGTGGAACGAGTAACGCAAGCTTTGCTCCAGCAGGAAACTCTCAGCCGCGCGGAGTTTGTGGCATTGTTGTAGGAAAAACTTTTCGCCACGGATTACACGGATAATCACGGATTTTAAATTTATAAAGCCGACTCAATTTACTGAGTCGGCTTTATCTGTGTAAATCAGTAAAATCCGTGGCTGAGTTTTTGTTCTGCGCCTGCTTGGTTACAACTCCAATTTATCAATCACCGAGCGGACAACGTTAGCACTGGCTCGTAATGCATCCGTTTCGTTAGGATCAAGCTGTGGGAAAAAGGTTTGGATAATCCCTTCGCCGCCGATCAGATTCGGCAAAGAAACGGTCACATTCTTGATACCCACTACATCGGGCATTGGTGTACACACCGTAAGAATGGAACGTTCGTCCTGCTGGATCACTTCCACGATTCGGGCGATGGCACTGCCGATGCCATAGTAGGTCGCATTTTTCCCTTCAATGATGTGATACGCCGCCCTGCGAACTTTCTCATCGATCTCAGCGTAATCATCGGGGCAAATGGACACTTCGCGGTCAGTGCAAAACTCTTCGAGCGGAATCCCACCCACAGTGACGAGTGACCACGGAAGCACCTCCGAGTCACCGTGTTCGCCCAACACATAGGCATGGATGTGCTGCGAGTCCACTTTCAAACGGCGACCAAGCAGAGTCCGCATGCGTGCCGTATCCAACGTGGTACCGGAACCGATCACCCGGCTCGAAGGGACTCCCATTTGCGCGGCATAATGCGCGGCAATGTGTGTCATCACGTCCACGGGGTTGGTGGCGATCAAGAGAATGGCGTTTGGTGCGTTTTTCAAAATATTGGGGATGACTTGCTCGAACACCTTGGCATTCCGCCCGAGCAGTTCCAGACGAGTCTCGCCCGGCTTCTGTCCCACTCCTGCGGAAACGACCACCACTTTGCAATCGGCCAGATCAGCATAATCGCCTGAGGACACTTCCAGTTGATGGGCAAAGGGAACAGCGTGCAAAATATCGTCCGCTTCGGCGTCTGCGCGTGCTCTGTTCATATCCACCAGCACTACGCGCCGACCCACTCCACGCATCACCAATGCATACGCCGCGGTCGCACCCACAAATCCACTACCAACAATACCTGTCTTCATAACAATAAACTCCTAAATTCTGTTTTTCCGTCACACCTGCACCCACCGCAGGTGCGGTGTTGCGAGAAGCCGCAGGCGACGAATCAATCTCACGAACAATATGCATAAAAGTGATTGTTGGTAGGATTGCTTCGCGTCGCTGACGCGAAGCAGGGCAAAGAACGCCCACCTTCGGTTCGCAATGACGATAAGGGACTATGCTAATGAAACGTCTCGCCCTTTTCCAACATCTCCACAAATTGACGGATGCGCTTCTCACGCGTCTCCGCTTTTTTCGCAGTCTGCAAACGAAACAAGAATGCATACCGATTGGCACTTTTCAGTGTCTCAAAGAACGCCTTAGCTTTCTTATTCTTTTCCAACGCGGACAGAAAATCCTCCGGCACGCCAATTGTCTTCTGGGAGTGATACGCCGCTTCCCAGCGACCGTCCTGTTTGGCGGCTTCGATGGCTTTCAAGCCAGCCGGTTTCATCTCACCGCTGGCGATCAACTTTTCCGCTTTCTCAGTGTTGATCTTCGACCAAATGCTCTTCGCTCCACGCGGCGTGAACTTTTGCAGCCAGAACTGGTCATCAAATCCCTTTTTCTGACCATCAATCCAGCCGTAACACAAAGCGACATCCAGCGCCTCTTCATAGGTTACTGAGGAGATGCCTATCCCTTTCTTGCCTATTTTTAACCACACGCCCGTGGATTTATTGTGTTGCTTGGCTAACCAGTCCGCCCATTTCTTTTTCGATTCAAACGGTAAAGTTGGTAATTCTGTCGCTGTCATTAATCTCCCAAATATACGGAATCCACAATCCCTACAATGACCGAGATCACTGCCGCATCAGGATTCTTCAATACCTGACGGGCGCCATTTCCTTCGCGGTTGACCAGCACCGTGTCACCGATCCCTGCCTGCGTGTTGTCGAGGGCGATAAAGTCATCTTCAGGCGCGGGTGTTTCACCGTCCATGATCAATGGTTGGACGACCAGCAGCCTGCGGTTCTTGTAATGCGGGTGGCTGATGGTGGTGACAATGGTGCCGACGACTTTGCCAAGTATCAAAGAGTCCTCTTTTAGGTCATTCTGAGGGAGCGGTTTTCGCGACCGAAGAATCTCTTAGGTCGAATTAGGGATTCTTCGCTTCGCTCAGAATGACATGCATTCCTATGTAAACTGATTTCTTCCAGCTTTCAACGTATAACTGAACTCGCCATCAGGTTTGACTTCCAATTCATCGACGATGCCGATGAGTGCCAGGTCAATGGGGACGAATTTCTCGATGGGCATGGCTAGTGCGGCTTCACGCGAGCGGACCATCACGCACAGGTCACCCGGACCAGCATGGACAACATCCGCGGCTACTTGCAGGGTGCCGAGCGGCTCCAACTTTTTATTCAGCGGCTGGACAACAAGCAACTTCAACCCTTCCGTGCCGGGATATTTGATCGTGCAAATCGCGGTGCCTTTGACTTTGCCGAATAGCATTATTTCAACCCAATCCCTTTGACCACACGATGGATGATGTTATCCAGCAGTTTCGCATCCACTTGATCGCCAAGTTTGGCAAGGACAGCGGAACGGATCCGCTGCTCGATGGGAAGCACTCTCGGTGCAGCGGACGTGGGCTGAGACACCGTTTGGGTAACGGGAGCAGCGACCGGCTTCGATGGCATCGTCCTCGAAGGGGAAGCCGTCTGCTTTTCGGAGAGATACGGTCGAACCGGCGCAGCGGGAGGATTGTCCGCGTTAACGCTGACGAGTTGGAGATCCAACTTTTTGGCTTTTTCGTACGCCAGTTCGGTCAACACAACATCATCGGTGACCTGCAGGGATTTGATTCCCTTACGCACCATGTCTTCGATATCGTGTTCGGTGTAAAACTGTTTGGGCATAAAACCTTTACTTAGCCACAGAGCGCACAGAGATCATTGAGATTAAACTCAGAGTTCTCTGTGATCTCTGTGGCAAAGATTTTTATCCTGAACGTCCACCAAAACTGCCGCGTGTGTTTTGCGGGAGGATCGTTTCCACATCGGTGTGCGGGCGCGGGATGACATGCACCGAAACGAGTTCGCCTACGCGTTTTGCCGCAGCAGCGCCAGCATCGGTGGCAGCCTTGACCGCACCGACATCGCCGCGCACCATCACAGTGACCAAACCGCCGCCGACATATTCCGAACCGATCAAGACCACGTTCGCAGCTTTGACCATCGCGTCGGCAGCTTCGATCGCGCCGACCAATCCTTTTGTCTCGACCATTCCAAGAGCGATCAATGATGCATCAACCATGAGATTTCCTTTCGATGATTACGATTTTCTGAAAACAGTTTTGCCGTCCACTTCGAGCGAGTCGATAATGGACATGATGACAGCATCCACGGGCGTGTCTTTGGTGATGTTGGTCTGTCGCGCCGACGAACCTGCCGCGGTCAACACCAGATCGCCAATGCCCGCATCAACGGTATCCACCGCCACATACGGTTTCCCGGAGGGCGCACCGGTCTCATCCGTTTGGCGCAGGATGAGCAGCTTGCGCCCATGCAATTTTTCGTCCTTAATGGTGGACACTGTCGTGCCAATGACTTTTGCTATCAACATAATGACTCCATTAACCGTCCCGCAGGATTCCTCAATCAACTTGACCTGCGACCAAACCTGCGGGACGCTTTCTCTAATAACTCTTGGATGAAGAGGCTCGCTTCTTTCGCCGCCGATGGTTGACCGCTGGGACCTTGAATGATCTTCACCCCAGCGCTGGCACCGATGCGCGTCGCTCCAGCTTTGATCATGGAGGCGGCATCCTCAAACGTACGGACTCCGCCCGAAGCCTTGACTCCCATCTGCGGACCGACCGTCTTGCGCATCAACTCGATATCGTGGACAGTCGCACCGCCACCTGCAAACCCTGTGGATGTTTTGACAAAATCAGCACCGGCTTCTTTTGAGATGAGGCAGGCGATGGTTTTCTCTTCATCGTTCAACAGAACTGTTTCGATAATGACTTTGACAATGATGCCACGAGCATGCGCCGTATTGACCACACCGCGGATATCCTTGGCAACGGTTTCCAGATCATGTGCTTTCAACGCTCCAATATTGATGACCATATCGATCTCGGTGGCGCCGTGATCGAGAGCGGTTTTGGTCTCGAAGGCTTTAGTTTCGGAGGAAGTTGCTCCGAGCGGGAAGCCGATCACTGTACAAACTTTAGCAGATGAGCCTTTCAGCAATTGCGCACACAATTCCACCCATGTTGGGTTGACACACACAGACGCAAAATTGTATTTCTTGGCTTCAAAGCACAGCTGGGCGATTTCCTGCTCCGTCGCATCTGGCTTGAGCAAGGTGTGATCGATCATCTTCGCCAACGCCTGATCCTGCGGAATGACTCCAAGTGTGGATGACAAGCGCTCCGCTCCGGCGTTCACCACGTTCCCCATGCGGTCAGTACAAACACGCACACACATCCCCTCAGCACAATCGAATTTGCATTGATACCCATCGGGAGATGTTGCACGTGCATCCTCTTCCGCCATGGCAGCAAGCACTTCGTGGGTAATGATCTCTACAAGTTGTTCTACTAATTTAGGGTCGGGTTTCATTGATTTCCTAAAAGCACGGTGGTTGAGTAGGGCGAAGCCCGTATCGAAACCACAGTATTCCAAGTTATTTATTGTTTGATTCATACAGTTGGTTTCGATACGCCCCGAAAAACACGGGGCTACTCAACCAACGTTATTATTTCAAATACTGCTTTTCCACAGATTTTATCTTATCAATGCGCTTTTGGTGACGGTCGCCGCCGAATTCGGTGGTCAGCCAGATTTTGACGATCTGCTTCGCCAGGTTGACACCGATCAAGCCCGCGCCAAGGGTCAGCACGTTCGTATCGTTGTGTTCGCGGCTGTTGTTAGCGGAGGATACGTCGTATGCCATGCCTGCCCGCACACCCGGGACTTTGTTTGCCACGATGCAGCTTCCGATCCCCGCACCGTCGATCATGATGCCGCGCCAGGCTTTTCCGCTGCTGACTAACTGCGCCACAGCATGAGCAAAATCGGGATAGTCCACCGCGTCCTTGCTATTGGTGCCAACGTCGGTGACGTCAAATCCAAGGCTGGATATTTCGGTCTTGAGGATACCTTTCAACTCGAACCCGCCATGATCCGCACCGATGGCGACAACTTTCTTGCCGCTGGCTGCTGTCACTGGTTGCGCAGGCGGATTGGACGCGGTCTGCGGGCGTTCGGCATTCCCCATCGCCCGGCTGATGACACGTTGTACGATCCGATGAAGTTCAGCGTCGTCAATGTTGTCTGACATGGTTTTTCTGATTATCGTATTGATGAGAGAATGCGTCAAGTGGGGATAGGAATAAACAATGCCAAGGAAATCCAAGAGAAACTTTATTCCCAAAATTTAAATTAGGAACGATCCTGTCCGCATTCATTCCTATACTAAGTATGTGATCAACAACTTTTATAGGAGCTGAATATGCAAACAGAAAACGATGGAAGAAATGACTTTGATTTCCTGGTTGGGAACTGGATCATGCGTCACCGAAGACTCAAGGAACGCTTGAAAGGCTGCACAGAATGGGAAGAGTTCGAGGGGACAGCCGTCGGTAGGAAACTGCTCAACGGGCTGGGTCATATGGATGAGGTGGTCATGAACCGTACATCTGGTCCTACACATGGTTATACCTTGCGGCTCTTTGATGTCAAAACCAAGGAATGGAGCATTTACTGGGCAGCGGGAGCTAGTTGTCTGTTGGATGTCCCAATGATCGGCAAGTTCAAAGATGGAGTCGGTGAGTTCTTCTCGCAGGAAATCTGGGAAGGGAAACATATCTTCTGTCGCTTCACATGGTCGAGGATCACGCCGAATTCCGCCCAGTGGGAACAGGCGTTTTCCATTGATGGTGGAAAGACCTGGGAGACGAATTGGACAAATACTTTTGAGAGAGTGGATGAATAAACCATGAGCGCTGAAAACGACGGACGAAACGATTTTGATTTCCTGCACGGCACATGGAAAGTGCATCACCGTATGCTGAAAGACCGCTTGAAGGGCTCAACAGAATGGCTTGAATTCGAGGGTGATACCGTTGACAAAAAAATCCTGAACGGCATCGGCAACATGGATGAAAATATTATTCAAATGCCATCCGGTCCCGTTCAAGCGATGAGCTTGCGTTTGTTCAACCCGGTATCCAAAGAATGGAGCATCTACTGGACGACAGATAGGACTGGCATATTAGACGTCCCTATGATCGGCAGTTTCAACGAAGGGGTTGGTTTATTTTATTCTCAAGAGATCTTCGAGGGGCGGCATATCTACAGCCGCTTCATCTGGTCAAAGATCACAACAGATTCTTGTCAGTGGGAACAGGCATTCTCCGAAGATGGCGGGAAAACATGGGAGACGAACTGGGTGATGAAGTTCAAGCGCGTATGACCAAACAAACCTATTCTCCGATCGTGGAACTCAGGCAATATACCCTGCATCCTAGTAAACGGGAAACATTGATCGAGCTGTTTGACCGCGAATTCGTCGAAACGCAGGAAGCCGTGGGCATGCAAGTCATCGGGCAATTCCGCAATCTGGATGATCCCGATCAATTCGTTTGGCTGCGTGGATTTAATACTATGTCTGCCAGGGAGCAATCACTCCATGCCTTTTACAGCGGACCTATTTGGAAGGCACATCGCGACGCAGCGAATTCGACTATGATCGATTCGGATAATGTCTTACTGCTGCATCCCGCCCGACAGACATCCGGATTCTCATTGAATGGAAATCGTCCTCCCACGAACAGCGCTGTAGAACAAAACGGATTCGTAGCAGCTACGATCTACTCTTTCAACAAACCTGTGGACCCTGATTTCATCAATTATTTCGAAAACACAATTCATCCTGTGTTGATGGAAAAGGAGTTTCACCTTCTTGCCTATTTTGTCACGGAGGATAGTCCGAATACATTTCCTGCCTTGCCAGTTCGTGAAGGCGAGCATGTATTTGTCTGGTTCGCCGGTTTTCAAGATCAGGATGCCTATGAACGTCATACCGCTGAATTGAATCAAACCACTCTTTGGAGTCAGGATATTTCAAAATATCTCAAGCGTCGGTTAATAAAAGCCCCCGAAGTGTTGAGGCTTACACCTACTCCCCGCTCACGACTCACTGGAAGACCCTAAACGGCTGTATACTCGCCGTTATGTATCACCCCACTACACGCGTACTTGCCGTGCTTGCCTTACTCCAGGCTCATGGACGCATGTCTGGCGCGGAACTGGCACAGCGGCTCGAAGTAAACATCCGCACCTTGCGGCGTTATATCATCATGCTGCAAGACCTGGGCATTCCCATCGAAGCGGAGCGCGGTCGCAATGGAGCTTATGTCTTATCGGCGGGATTTAAACTCCCGCCGATGATGTTTACTAATGAGGAAGCCCTTGCCCTGACTGTCGGATTGATCTCCGCGCGCCGCTTCAATCTCGCCGATACCGATCGCGCCATCGAAAGCTCCTTAGCCAAGCTGGAACGCGTCATGCCGCTCGATCTGAAGAGCCGCGTGAGGGCGCTGACCGAAACCATTACACTGGATCAAAATGCGGCTCCGTCCACTCCACCCAGTGAAGTAGTGCTCAGTGAAATGAGCAGTGCCGCACAACTTCAGCAGCGCGTTCATATCGAATATCGTTCTGAGCAGGGAGAGGTCACCGAACGAGATTTTGACCCGTATGGTCTTACGTATTATCTCCAACGATGGTATGCGGTAGGCTACTGTCATCTACGCCAGGACCTGCGCTCCTTTCGGCTGGATCGTATCACCCACATCGCCACCCTCAAGGCTAAATTCAAACGCCCGGAAGGTTTCGATCCACTGGCTCACATGATGCAATCCATCGCCACCATGCCCCGCACCTATCCTTTCGAACTTCTGCTCAAGACGGATTTGGATACTGCACAAAGAGAAGTTTTCGATGTGCTTGGCGTTCTGGAACCGCACAAAGATGGCGTTCTCATGCGCGGCAGCGTGGAAGATCTCGACTGGCTGGCACGCCAGATCTCTATTTTTTCTTTTGATTTTATTGTGCGGAAACCTGATGAATTGAAAGAAGAACTAAGAAGACATTCGATCAAGCTGGCAAATTTGACGATAGGAAATAACAACTCCCGAATCTAACTCGGGAGTTGTCTTCTATACTTGGATTAAAAGACCAATTACTTTCGATAATACATCAACGGCTCTGTTTCGATTGCAAACTGATCATCCCAGCCGATGCCGATTTGAAGAGCATCCCCTTCCATCAGATAAGTAACATTGAAATTAGGAGAGTCATACCCATATTTTTTGCCGTTGACCCGGATCATCTGCGTACGTAGGGAAATGTAATTCGCTGCCAGATCGTAGGACACGATTTTGGCAAACTGCTCACGAGCAGCGCTATCGGAAGTCTGATCCGATATCACGCGATACATGCTGTCGTTTGTAAAGACGATGATCTCGGGGTTTTCGCCTTCGGTCATCCACATCCCTTCAAAGGGCAGGCGGTCGGGTACGGGAGTGGCTGGAGATAAGACGACTGCCGTGGCAACGGGAACAGTTGTCGGCGTGGCAGGAAGCGAGCAGCCGGTCAATAGTATTCCCAAAACAAGGATGAGCAGTCCGCTTTGAAGTCGTTTTGTCATGGCGAGCCTCGGCAAGTGAAATGATGTTTCGCGTTAGCCATGATTATACGACCGCTATCAAGATGGCGTTGCTATGCTTTTTTCTTCTTCATCTGCGCATGGACCTCCGCCACGCGCGCAGGTGCTTCTTTCCATGTAGCAGCGATCAGTTTTCCCAGTGCAGGATTTTTCGCATCTTCCACGCTCCACACTTTGACGTGCCTCATCCGTTTGCTTTCTCCGATCAGCAATTTCTTGGGGTCTGGCAAACCTGCGCCGAAGAAAAAGCCGAAGTTGGCATATCCCTTTTGCTGCGGAGCTATGTAACAGATGCGGTCAAAGGACGAATCGTTGATGGAATACCCCACCGCATCATGATAGATATGCTCATTCGCGCCGGGCATATTCTTGCGCGCAACAGCCATCAAGGCAAGAATGATTTTCTTTTGATCAGGGGATTGTTTTTCGAGCCACTGTTCTACGGTTGGGTTGTTACTCATAAAATACTCCTAAGGTTTGGGCGCATTATACAACAGGCATACGCTATAATCCGCACAACCAAAGGATAATCGATGAAAATTTTTACTTCTCCGACATCAGACGAATACGCCGAGTTCTATGCAGGTTATGTTCAGCGAGCCACTGCACGTGGAGATGTGCTCGCCGCGCTACCCAAACAGATCGAAGAGATCAGGGCAGTGCTGGGAAGCCTTTCCGATGAACAAGCCTTGTTCCGGGATGCTCCACAGGAATGGTCGATCAAGGAAGTAATGGGACATCTCAACGACGTGGAGCGTGTCTTTTCCTACCGCCTGTTGCGGGTCTCGCGCAAGGATGCAACCCCGCTCCCCGGTTTTGAGCAAAATGATTTCGTACGTGAGGCTGGCTTTGACAGTTGTTCGCTGGAAGACTTGATCCAGGAATTTGAATTCCTACGCCGCGCCAACATCCTTGCCATCGGCAACATGAAGGAAGATGCTTTGCTGTTTCGCGGAACCGCCAGCGGATTCCCGGTCAGCGCGCGGGCATTAGTCTATATGCTGGTTGGGCACGTAGACCATCACTTGACAAGTTTGCATGAGAAATATCTCCCTTATGTATAACAAAAGCCAAGATGCACCTTCTTAAACTGCAGGAATAGTTACTCCCTATAAAAATCTCACCTAGTAGTACCAGCCGCTTGTACGTTTTTTTCTGAGTGATAAAATACAAAAAGGATGTTATAAGGCAGTGATTCTGCCAACGAAGTCACTACGTTCCAGCCTGATGAGGGAAGGCAATCAAGTCTCACTGTGAAAGGATCTTTCCTCGGTGAAAAGGAAAAACATTCCCGACCCAAAGATACGCAGGCGGGTTAATGAACTCGAAGTGCTCATCCAACGGACCGAGGTCTTATATTCCATTGCCGATGCGGGGATCAAATCAAAGAATCTGGCAGACCTGTTACAGCGTATTGTTGATAATATCGCCCGAGATACATCTGCCGACCGCGTATCCATGATCATACTCAATCAACTGCAAGAAAAGATCGAACATTATGTTCAGGGTGGGGCAAGTGCTCATTATATTGATAGGTCGGTTCCATACAGTGAATTGATGGATGGATTATGTGGTTGGGTGATCCGTAACAAGCAATCTGCACTCTCGCCAAAAGGAAAACCAGATCCTCGCGAAAGCGCTGCCGCCCAAAAGCGACGCGAAAAGACCAATTGTGGTTCCATTATTGTTAGTCCTATTCAATACCCAGACCATATCTTGGGAACGATTACTGTTATCAATGACCCACAAAACCGTGATTTTACGCTCCAGGATGTTCAATTGATCGAAACAGCAGCCAAAGAAGTTGCACTCGCCATTGTAAAAGCCAGCGCTTATCAGGAACTGGAGCAAACCAACGAATCCTTGAAAGAGTATGCCCGTGAGCTTGAAAGCCATATCAAGGAACATGAGAAGACGGTCACACGCCAGGCAATCCTTTATGAGACGCTCCAGGCTGTGGGTAAACATCTTGATGTGATCGAGATCGCAAAGGCGGCAACCGAATCGATCGCACATTTAAGCGCATGGACAAGTGTTGCCATTTCTCTCCCAAGCCTTGATGGAAAGACCTGGAAGACGGTTGCCGGTTCAGGCAAGACGGTGGGACAGTTCGGACAACCACGCACTGTTGACCAGGGCGTGATCGGACGGGTCTATCGTACCGGAGAACTGCAACACGTCCCCGATATTTCGGCTGACCCCGATTATTTTCGGGGAGCAGGCACCATCAGTCAAAGTGAATTGGCGGTACCAATAAAACACCACGAAACAGTTCTGGGGGTTCTCAATATCGAGAGCGACAAATTGAACGATTTAAACGATGAGGATATTTCACTCGCCAGATCACTAGCAGAAGCGATCTCACTTGCAATGTCAAATGCCTATCAATACGCTGAGACCCAGGTAGAACTCAATGAAAGGAAGCACACAGAAGAACTTCTTCGCAGTCAAAACCATTACCTTACTGCCCTGCACAAGATCACATTTGACCTTATTAATCAACGAGACATTGACGATCTTCTGCAATCGATTGTCGATCAGGCATCAGATTTTCTTGAAGTGCCCTACTGCGAGATCATGTTGAAAGAAGGCGAAGATTTGGTAGTCAGGGCATTCACGCATAATCAACCCATCATCAAAGGCGACCGAGCCAGACGAGAGGAGGCTGTCTTAAGTTGGCAGGCATTTGACACGTGCCTCCCAGCCGTCATAAACGATTATGCTCATTGGTCACAGCGGCGCCCTCTTTACGACAACCTGAAATTAAGCGCTGTGGCAGCCATTCCGATCTTATTGGGAGGGCGGAGCATCGGCGTTCTCGACATTTCCACTTCGGAGCCCGGCTACAACCTGGGCGACTCGGATATCCAAGCTGCCACCATGCTTGCACAATTGGCAGCGTTGGCAATCGATAATACACAATTACATCAGGCACTGCGACAAGAGTTGATCCGGGATGCGCTTACCGGGCTCTTTAACCGGCGTTTCATGGAGGAAGTGCTGCCCAAGGAACTTAGCCGTGTCCAGCGAAAATCAATGCCTTTAGTGATCGTGATATTTGACCTGGATCGTTTGAAGGATATAAATGACACTTATGGTCATGGGGCAGGAGACGAGGCATTGATCAAAGTGAGCCAACTGCTAAAAGCATCCATCCGGGAGGGTGATACAGCCTGTCGCTACGGGGGTGATGAATTCATTGTTATCCTTCCAGAGATCCATCTCGAGGATGTCTACCAACGCATGGAACATCTTCGACAGGCGTTGAAACAGACAGAGCTCCGGCACGAAGGCAGGCTCCTTAACACACTGTCCATATCGGTCGGCATGGCAGAATATCCCACACATGGCACAACCCGTGAGGCGCTACTAAAAGCCGCGGACAAAGCTTTGTATCACGCAAAAAATAGTGGCAGAGATCAGGTGATCAAAGCAAAATGATCGCAAGAAACAATATTGTCTTATTTCATAAATTACAGAATTCCTAAGTCAATGCCCTTGACGGATGTTTGAGGGCGGGAGTATAAAGCACCAGGTTCTTATGAACACATATCATCCTATCCAAAGAAAGGAAGTGACCGCTGTGGACGCTGACGTACCGCTAGTGCGCCCAACTGATTTGCGATTGCCCACACACTGGCAGATCGTCTCTTTGCGCGTCACTACTTTTTAGTACGCGGGGTTTGAGATAACCTGCCTCCCGTGAGCAATCGCCACCTTCCGAGAAATCGAAGGTGGCTTTTATTTTCACTTTATGGAGGCAACCATGAATGCAAACTTGACTGTCTTTGACCTCGAGACATATGTCGAGGCACGCGATTTTGTCGCTCTGCGCGAGGAGATCAAGAACTGGCCCGCGGGAGATCTCGCCGATTTAATGGAACCGTTACCGGTGGAGAAAGAAGCGGTGGTCTTCCGTCTCCTGCCACGCGCGGAAGCTGCACAGGTCTTTTCCTATCTGCCCATCGAACGTCAGCAGGAATTGTTGAAGGCGATGGCGCATGAGGAAGTGGTCAACATCCTGAACGACATGTCGGATGATGACCGCACGGAATTGCTGGAAGAACTTCCAGCACAAGTCACACAACGATTATTGAATTTATTATCACCGGAGGAGCGGCGCCGCGCTTCGTTCCTGCTGGGGTACGCCGAAAACAGCGTTGGGCGTTTGATGACCCCGCACTTTGTACGCGTCCGCCGCAATTGGACGGTTGCTCAGGCTCTCGATCATATCCGCCAGTATGGAACTGATAGCGAGACGATGAGTTTGATCTATGTCATTGATGAAAAAGGAAAGCTGATCGATGACTTGCGCATCCGTCAAATCCTGCTGGCATCTCCCGATACGGTAATATCTGACCTGATGGACTCCCGTTTCATAGCTCTCAAAGCCACCGACGATCAGGAAGTCGCTGTCGAAGAGTTCCGCGATTCTGATCGAAACGCCTTACCCGTCACCGATAGTGAAGGTGTGTTGATCGGCATCGTGACCGTGGACGACATCTTCGATGTAGCAGAAGAGGAAGCCACGGAAGATATCCAGAAGATCGGTGGTATGGAAGCGCTGGATGAACCTTATATGGAAGTCGCGATTCCCAGCATGGTCAAGAAGCGCGCTACGTGGCTGATCGTGTTGTTTATCAGCGAAATGCTGACCGCCACTGCCATGGGCAAGTTCGAACATGAGATCGCTAAAGCGGTCGTGCTCTCCATTTTTGTACCGCTGGTCATATCAAGCGGAGGCAACTCCGGTTCGCAGGCATCGACTTTGATCATCCGCGCCATGGCGTTGGGCGAAGTGACGCTTGCAGATTGGTGGCGCGTCATGCGGCGGGAGATTCTCTCCGGGCTGTCGCTCGGAGCGATTCTGGGATCGATCGGCTTTGTCCGTATTTCGGTGTGGGCGCTGGCGTTCCACTCCTATGGCGAGCACTGGCGGCTGCTGGCGGTCACGGTTGGAATTGCACTGGTAGGGATCGTGCTATGGGGAACGCTCTCCGGTTCAATGTTACCGTTCCTTTTGCGCCGCATCGGGCTTGACCCGGCGACTTCGTCTGCCCCGTTCGTGGCGACGCTGGTGGATGTTTCCGGGCTGATCATCTATTTCTCAGTGGCAGCGGTCATCTTGCGGGGAACGCTCCTCTAAAATTTCGACAGTTCTTTCGTAGGGCGGGATACCCTTCGAGTACGATGTGGCATCCCGCCTTTTTCGTTTGTATAATCAAATTATTATGAAAGTAAAAAAATTATTTCCATCTTTTGATAGATGTCTCCCAGATTTGAATCAATTCATTCATAGCCTGGTGAATGAATACAACGATGCAGAAATCACTTCATGGAACAAACTCGATAAAAGAGTCAAAACATTCTTCACACCCGAAAGAATGGGACAGACTTGCTCCATTGTCCCCAACTGGAATAAGATGGCATCCTATGGAGATGGCGTCACACTTACCCATGTGATGTGTGTATTTCTGGGCATGTACATGATGCCCGAATTCCTGGAAATGACGCCGGAGCAACAGCAGATGATGAAGTGGGTTATCCTGTTCCACGACGTGGAAAAGGAACCGCGACCAGGGATAAGAGATTTTCTGCACGCCTTTCGTTCCACGGTTGGCACAGCAATGGCACTCCCTGATATTGGTTTTCCCACTCTACCCGAATATGGACCTATTTTTGATGAGTGGCGTCAATTCACCTTGTCCGCGGAGACTACTATCGATGAACCGCCAAACGTCGTGCAGGATAATGCAAAGCTGCCAACTATTCTTGATGGCATCGAGCGGATGTTCGGTCACAACACACCGGCAGCGTTGATACTCAAAACGATCCTGTTCCATCTTTCCATCGATATGAACGACTGGCCTCCGCCCAATCCTCTCACCCAGGAGGAAGTGATCCGCTATATGGATCTGGAATTACTTCCTCTCCTTGAAGTTATGCATCTGGGAGATGGCGAAGGATGGTCAATGTTCAATCAGGAAGTCAGAGAACGTGAACGACTGGATACGTTGCAGGTGTTCAAGAATTTGGAATATTTGCTTTTGAAGTAATTCCGTCCGTCATTGCGAGGAGGAGCACAGCGACGACGAAGCAATCCTATCATCAATAACATACGAGATATTCATTAGAAGATTGCTTCGCCCTATCGGGGCTCGCAACACTGCGCCTGCGGTGGGTGCAGGTGTGACGAGGGGATAGTATTGCCGTATAATCCCAGCATGGATCACAAGGAAACTGTTAGAGTTGGATATAACAAGCTCGCGGATCGTTATCTCGCCGAGCGAACGCAAGACTCGGAGGATGTCCGTTTGCTGGAGGAGTTGGTCACGCGCCTGCCAAAAGGTGCAAAGGTACTGGATGCCGGCTGCGGAGCAGGGATTCCCATCGCCCGGAAACTGAGCCAGAGGTTCGATGTCACCGGCGTGGATTTTTCCCATACGCAGATCGAACTCGCACGCAAGAACGTGCCCAATGCGACCTTCGTCTGCGAAGACATGACCAAGCTGACCTTTCCAGAAAACACCTTCGACGGTATCGCTTCCTATTACGCCATCATTCACATTCCACGCGAAGAACATCGCTCCCTGCTGGAAAATTTCCACCGCATGCTCAACCCCAGCGGACTCGCTTTGCTTTGTCTCGGTGCAACACTTTCGGTCGATGACCCGAACGATGAATTTTTTGGCATACCCATGTATTGGAGTCACTTCGGCTCGGAGACCTATATCGAGATGCTGAAAGATTGTGGCTTTACCATACTCTGGTCAAAGCTCGTCGGCGATGCGACTTGTGAAGGCGCCGCTCATTTATTCGTACTGGCGCAGAAAGGGACGGCATGAATTCATTCAAGAAATACTGGGCGATCTTTCAGATCACACTGATCAACAGTCTCGCCTACCCCGGCGAGTTGATCGGGCGCAGCCTGATGATGATCCCCTTCATGTGGATCTTCTATCAGCTTTGGAAGATCACCTTCGCTTCCTCCGGCACGGATATGATCGGCGACCTGACTTTGCGCGACACGCTCTGGTATCTGATGCTGGCAGAAACCGTTGAACTCGGGCGCCCTCCGCTGGCGCGCACCATTTCCGAGAACGTCAAAGATGGTTCCATTGCCTACATTCTCAACAAGCCTTATGATTTTCTGCTGTATCAATTCAGCACCGCCATGGGCGAGACCATCTTCCGCGCCATGATCAACGCGTTGATCGGCGGCATTACGGTCTTCTGGCTGGTCGGCGCGCCGAATCACCCGCAAGGAATCATCATCGCCCTCCCCGCCATCCTCGGCGCGTGGACGCTACATTTCTGCGTCAACGCTATGATTGGTCTCTCCGCTTTTGTGTTCGAAGACGTCTCCGCTTTCACATGGATCTACCAAAAATTCGCCTTCATCCTCGGCGGTATGTTGATCCCACTCGATTTTTATCCGAAGTGGCTGCAAGTCATTGCCAAAGCCATGCCGTTCTCCAGCATGATCTATGGACCGGCGCGACTGTTCGTCACACCGAGCGCGGAAATGTTCATCAGAGTGATGTCCCTGCAGATCGTTTGGATCGTGGTGCTCGGTTTCCTACTCACGCTCACCTACAGGCGTGGAATCAGTCAATTAACGGTGAATGGAGGATAAAAGGTTAGCAGGTTTACAAGTTAAAAAGTTGGCAGGTTCAAACTTTCAAACCTTCCAACCTGCAACCTTCAAACAAAAATTATGAAAGAACTCAAATTCCTCCTCGCCATCTGGCAAGCCAACTTGCTCTCCATCATGGAATACCGCGTCGCCTTCCTGACACAAGTCATTGGCATGATGTTGAACAACTTCATCTATTTTGCCATCTGGATCATCTTCTTCGACCGTTTCAAAGACATCAACGGCTGGGGCGTTAAAGACATGTACGTCACCTTCGGCATCCTTGCCAGCGCGATCGGATTGGTCAACCTGTTGTTCGGCAACGCCAGCATGTTGAGTGACATCATCGCCAAAGGTCGTCTCGATTATTATCTCTCGCTGCCGCGCCCTGTCCTGCTCCACGCCATCAGCAGCCGCATGGCAGCGCATGGCGTGGGCGATTTCACCTACGGCTTCGTCAGCTATGCCATGTCCGGTCAATCCACATGGGATGGGTTTCTCCGTTTTGCCCTCGCCACGCTTCTGGCGGCAATCATCTTTACATCCTTCCTCATCATCGTGCAAAGTCTCGCCTTTTGGTTCGGCATGATGAGCAACTTCAGCCAACTCGCCCTCAACGCCATGATCACCTTCGGCATTTATCCCACCACGCTCTTCGACAACTACGCCAAGTTCATCCTATTCACCATCATCCCGGCTGCGCTGATCGGGGCGATCCCCGCCGAGTTCATCACCAAGTTCACGTGGCAGAGTTTGGCGGAACTGCTCACAGGCGCGGTGGTCTTCCTCTTCCTAGCGGTGACCATCTTCCGCGTGGGATTGAAGCGTTACGAATCCGGAAGCGCGATCAACATAGAGGTGTAGCGCATGTTACCAACTTGCGCCACGGAGACGATATGGGAATCAAAGAACAACTCGCTCAGGATTTGGAATCCACGCGTCAGAACTTTCATCACCTGCTGGATTCCGTTCCTGAAATCCTTCTACTCTCACCCCAGCGCCAACCTCGCATGGACGATCGGCGGCGTGCTCTACCACATCACGCTCGGGCCTCCCGCCATCCGCTTTGAAATATCGATGCTGCGCTACACCCCGTGGATGTTCAAGCTGTTGACCAATTCCACCTCCCGACTCTTCAACTGGGGCAACGCCCTGCTCGCCCGTGCCCCTGCGCGGATCACCCGTCAGACGCTGGAAAAAGCGTACGAGAAAGGGCACACAGGCTTGATGTCCAGCCTGAAGCGGATGCGGGAGCTGGACTTCGCCCGGACGGTCACATATCCGCCTGAGTTTGTGTCCGAATTGGCGGGAGAAGTGTCCATCGAGCGGCTTTTCCGGTATGTGACGCTGCATTTTGAGGTTCATGAAGGGCAGATACAAAAGGCGATTAACCACGAAGGGAACGAAGGAACACAAAGGTAATCATCCTGCTCTCTTCGGGGCTTAGCCCCGCAGAAGCCTTGAAGGCAAATTCTCTGGTATAATCTCCGCCCGTGACTGGTCCTGCAAGCGGTTTTGCGGCTGCGAGCATGGAGACCTGCATAGATCTTGTAGAAAGGAAGCAAACGTCATGCCTTTACAAAAAGAAGCAAAGACAAAACTCATCACGGATTACCACCGTCATGACAGCGATACCGGCTCCCCCGAAGTCCAGATCGCCATCCTGACTGGTCGTATTTCCCAGTTGACCGATCACCTTCGTGCCAACCAAAAAGATGTGTCTTGCCGCCGTGGCTTGCTCAAGCTCGTAGGACAGCGCCGTCGCTTGTTGACCTACTTGCGCAAGGTGGATTACGCCCGTTACCTGGGCGTCACCGAGAGCCTCAAACTCCGCCACAAATAAATAGCACGTCAACCCGTAGGGGCACGACATGTCGTGCCCCTACAATTTAACCGCCGTCAGGAATTGAATAGCGCGAACAACGAGGTTGTTCCCACTCTTCAGTCCCTGACCCGAGGCGGAAACATTTATTAGGGCTTATATTGAACTCAAGTAACCGCAAAGACCGCGAAGCACGCGAAGATTCTTTTTCTTCGCGCTTTTAGCGTACTTGGCGGCAAAAAGTCAATGTAAGCAATTTTAGGAGACAAATTATGCAACCCGAATCCAAAAAGTACTCAGCGACCATTGGCAACAACGTCCTCACCTTCGAGACCGGCAAACTGGCTGGTCAGGCTGGCGGCGCGGTGACCTTTGGCACGCCCGAATCCATCGTCTTTGCTGCGGCAACGATGGGCGACATACGCGAAGGAATTGATTTCTTCCCGCTTTCTGTCGAATACGAAGAAAGACTCTACGCCGGCGGACGCATCCCCGGTTCGTTCTTCCGCCGTGAAGGACGCCCTGGCACCGAAGCCATCCTCGTTGCCCGTCTGACCGACCGCCCGCTGCGCCCGCTCTTCCAGGACGGAATGCGCAACGAAGTGCAGGTCATCATGTTCACGCTTTCCTCGGATGGCGTCAACCCGCTCGACATCCTCGCCATCAACGCCGCATCCGCTGCGATAATGATCTCAGACATCCCCTGGGGCGGACCCGTCGCGCGCTGTGCGCGTGGGACGCGTCAACGGTGAGTTCGTCATCAACCCCACCTACGCCGAACTGGACGCATCCGATCTCGACCTGCGCATCGCCGGTACGCGCGATGCCATCCTGATGGTCGAATGCGGCGCCAATGAGATCCCCGAAGATGTGATGGTCGAAGCGCTCGAACTTGGTCACAAAGCCATGCAGCCGCTGATCGACCTGCAATTCCAAATGCGCGAAGAAGTTGGCAAGCCCAAGCGCGAAGTCAAACTCGCCCTGCCCGATGCCGACATCCGCAAGAAGGTCTTTGACAAAGTCAGCGGACCGATGAACGAACTGCTCGAGAAGCCGCTGAGCAAGAAGGAATTCTACGGCGGGATGACGACCCTCAAGGACGCCGTCGTCGCCGAACTGTGTTTTGTACCAGAAGGCGCCTCCGCTTCCGACTACCCGTCCACGGCTTCCGTTAAAGAAGCCTTCGACCAAGCCGAACAGGATATCGTGCGTGAGCGCATCCTGAGCCAGGGCAAGCGCCCCGATGGTCGCACCCCCACTCAGATCCGTCCGATCTGGTGCGAAGTTGGTTTATCCCCGCGCGCACATGGATCCGGTCTCTTCACTCGTGGTGAGACTCAGATCCTGTCGTTCGCCACGCTTGCTACCCTTGGCGAAGCGCAGGAACTCGACAACCTCAGCCCCATCAAGGACAAGCGCTACCTGCATCACTACAACTTCCCGCCCTACTCTACCGGTGAGGCAAAGCCCCTTCGTGGACAGAGCCGCCGTGAGGTCGGGCATGGAGCGTTGGCAGAGCGCGCTCTCGAACCGGTCATCCCGGCAGAAGAGACCTTCCCCTACACCATCCGCGTGGTGTCTGAAGCGTTGTCATCCAACGGCTCGACCTCCATGGGCTCGGTCTGTGGTTCCACCCTGGCATTGATGGATGCGGGCGTGCCGATCAAGGCTCCCGTCTCCGGCGTTGCCATGGGGCTCATCACCGACCTCAACGGTTCCGGTCGCTACCAAATCCTCACCGATATCCAGGGCACCGAAGATCACCTCGGCGATATGGACTTCAAGGTCGCTGGCACCCCGGCGGGTATCACCGCCCTGCAAATGGACATCAAGATCAGCGGCTTGTCCGCTCAGATGATGAAGGAAGCGCTCGAACAGGCAAAAGTGGCGCGTGCCTTCATCCTCGATAAGATGCTGGCAGTTCTGCCGCAATCCCGCGCGGAATTGAAACCGTTCGCTCCGCGCATTATCACGGTCAAGATCCCGGTCGATAAGATCGGCGCCCTGATCGGACCCGGCGGAAAGAATATCCGCGCCCTGCAGGAAGAGACCGGCGCCACCATCGACGTTCAGGAAGATGGCACCGTCTACATCGCCGCGACCGATGGCGTTGGCGGACAGATCGCTTACGAGCGTGTCTCTGCCCTCGGCGAAAGCGCCGTGATCGGAAACATCTACACCGGCAAGGTTGTCCGCATTGCAGACTTCGGCGCCTTCGTGGAAATCCTCCCCGGCGTGGACGGTCTGGTGCACATCTCGCAGCTTGACTCCGAACGCGTCAACAAAGTGGAAGACGTGGTCGGCATGGGCGACGAGATCACCGTCATGGTGACCGACATTGACCCGCAAGGCAAGATCCGCTTGTCCAGGCAAGCCGTGCTCGAAGGCTGGACAGCCGAAGAAGCGCGCGAAAAAGATCAGCGCAAACCCGGCGGCGGAGGCGGTGGACGTCCCGGTGGTGGTCGTGGTGGAGACCGCGGCGGACGAGGCGGCGATCGCGGAGGAAACCGCGGCGGCGGAGACCGTGGTGGACGAAGATAGAAGATAAAAGATAGAAAGTGGAAAGTAGAACGGACGGAGCAATGCTTCCGTCCGTTTTTTATCCCAGCAAGTCAATTTCTTCTTGTCTGTCAGAACTGCTTGTATTTGATGTTAATATTTGCTATATTATTAATTGTGAATTTACTCACTACCAGACTGCGCAAATTTGTCCAATAAAGAAAGGACGTGAACTATGTGCCCAGTCAAAAATGCTAAGAGGAATCTGCTTGCGGGTTCCCGCGTTTATCTTTCCGGTCCCATGGATTTTGTTGCATCCCGGGAGGAGGAGAAAAAAAATGGGTGGCGAAACCGGATCAGCCAATTCCTGAACAACTATCGTGTGACAGTGTATGACCCTTGGAATAAGCCAACCGTTGCCGGACTTCCTCATTACGGCAAGGAAGATGAACATTCAACAGATAAAAGGAAGGAATGGACGTTCAAAGACTCAGAGGAGGGTGACTGTATCCGGGCGAATATATGTGCTCATTTCTGGTCCACCTTACATGTTGACCTGCGCATGGTCGACACCAGTGATTTCCTGATCGTTTATTGTCCTACCAATATTTATAGTGTTGGCACAGTGCATGAAATTGCCATGGCGCGCCTCCAAAATAAACCGGTCCTATTTGTTAGTCCACCCGTTACATTCCCTGCCTATGATAATCTCCGGAATCATTTAACAAGCACAGGAGATAAACAGGCATTATCGCTTCTCCAGGATCTCGAAATACAGGCTCCGCTGCGGTCAAACCCTGAAGCGACACCGAGCTTGTGGTATATGGCTTTACTTGGGGGACACTATTTCTTTGACGGGTTTGGTTTTGCGCCCTATATGAAAAAATTTGGATGGAAGCGCGGTGAGCTCGACGAACGTGAGGCGCGGTTCATTCCACAACGACCCCTTTTACCCTATCTGGAACAAGCCAATCAAAAATTGCCGCTCAAATATGACCTCAAACGGAACCAATACGTGGAAAATGACGATTGGCTAATTCTGGCGTCAGGAAGAAGCGGCGAGAAGTAAATCATCTACCGTTCATGAATACAACGATCTCGTAGATGGTTAGACCACCTGCGAGGAAGCAAGGAGGTAATCATGCGTAATCTGGTGACAGGCGATGTTTTGAAGGCGCGGGCAATCGGTGGGCTGCATGTGGTCACTGTGGCGTGGGATTTCGTGGAAGGGCAGGAAAAAAAACGGGACGGCTTGCTTGGGTTTGCGATCGAGCGGTCGGAACTTGATCTACAGGATAAAGTCCTTGAGCAATATTATCTGCGTGGCATAAAACGATTCAAGTCCAAGGATGAAAGCCTGGCACCAGGATCTCCTGTACCCACATCAGAGCACCCTGTTCAGTCCTTTCAATGGGCTGACTACACAGCAAAACCTAATACGAAATACCGATATAAGATCGTGCCTGCTTATGGCAAACCAAAATTGCTCGAGTTGGATCACGCCTCTGCAGTGACCATCGATATCTCAACCGAGGCAGAGCAGGGAAACTCCAGTGATAGCCGCCAGGCAACACATGATATTTACTTCAATCGAGGGGCTGCCGGCTCCCAGGCATATACTCGTAAGTTTGGAACCACCAAACCGGACGAGAACCAGCCAGATTGTGAACAAATGAAATGGTTGTCACGCGGACTATTCGAAGCGCTCATACAATTCATTGGTATTGCCTCTGGTCCTGATGCATCAGATTACAAACTCCGCGCAATGCTATACGAGTTCCACTACCTTCCTGTGGGTAAGGCATTTCATGATGCATACAAAAAGGGGGCAGATGTTGCGATTCGATACGAAGCCCAGTCGTACAAAGGCGACAATGAGCTAACTATCGCCAAAGCGGGTATCAAAAAGATTTGCAAGCCGCAGAGATCGCGAGGCGGGATACGTCATAACAAGTTCATCGTGCTGATTCACAAAAATGAGCCCATTGCCGTATGGACAGGCTCAACCAATATTTCCGCAGGTGGTATCTTCGGTCATTCCAATGTTGGTCATGCCATCTGGGATAAGTTCGTTGCCCAACGGTACCTTGACTATTGGGAACAGCTTGCAGACCCTGCTGTAAAGCGCGATCCACTTGTGAAAGCGAACCTGGAGGCGGAACCGACCCCTCCTACTGATTGCATGCCCCCTGCCAATAGAATACTTACATTTTTCAGTCCACGCGACGACAAGGATACGCTGGAGACCTTACATTGGTATGCAAGCCTAATGGGTTCTGCAAAACATATGCTTTGCATGACGTTTGCCTTCAACATGGACAATGTCTTTCGCGAGGTACTTGAGCGTGCAGATTCAACGCTTCGTTATGCCGTTTTCGATAAGGCTCCTGACCCAAAGACTGAAAAATACATCAATCAGATGCAGAACTCAGTCATTGCGGTAGGAGCGAAGCTCGAAAAGGGCGAACTGCCGAATTTCAACGAAGAGACCCTGACTGGCTTCAACCGAAACCTATATATCCACGACAAGTTCATGCTTGTTGATCCGCTGTCTGATGATCCTATTGTAGTGACGGGTTCGGCAAATTTCAGCGGGAACTCGCAGAGCGCCAATGACGAGAACATGGTTGTGATTCGCGGCAATACCCGTGTTTCTGATATTTACTTTGGTGAATTCATGCGCATCTTCGACCATCTCTATTGTCGCTATCTTGCTAATATGATCCAAGGTACAGGGAAAAATAATCCTAATGCAGGTTTTCTCAAGGAAGAAGCGAAGGATTGGGTGCCTCAGCACTTTAGACCTGGACGCAAGGCATTACGGAGAGTCCGTTTTATGGGAGAATAATAAGAGACTGTTCAACAGCGTACATGGCAGTCAGTTTCGTGGCGGACGAGCTTGAAGATAGTACGCACAAGCAAACTTCCGAGGTCTTAAAGACCTCGGAAGTCTTTTTGTTGAAGTGAGAATTATTGAAGGGCAACCCAATCAGGAGTTTCATCATCTGCTTTAGTGTGTGTTACTCGGAATATCCCGCTCCCATCGGCGAGAATAATGTATATATCCGATTGTCCGTCCATATCAGAAATAAAGGCTATTTGTTCTCCATTGGGCGACCAACTTGGATACAAATTCATCCCTTGATACCAAGTAACTCGATCACCCGTCGAGTAACTTGTAACTTGCTTTATATCTCCCACCAAAATATCACGAATATCCAAATATCCGATCACGTAGGCAAAGCGGACTCCATCCGGTGCCCATGACCCCGCACTGTAAGCCACTACATCCTTGACACTAGTAAGGCGTTTATTTTGTTTACCATCGATTCCCATCATGGAAAGCTTGTACGTGCCGACCTCATCTTCCATGAACAATATTTGCATTCCATCTGGTGAAAAGGAAGGATCTGATTCTTCAAATGCTGTGTCGGTCAACTGACGAATTCCAGCCTTTTCACCTTCGACAGACATCAAATAGAGGTTGTAGTTTCCGTCCCGATTAGAGGAAAAGATTATCTGTTTCCCGTCCGGCGCCCAATCCAAAGAATCATCTCTTGCAGGATCGTATGTTAGGCGCGTAACGTTCTTTCCATCAGCATCCATAATATAAATCTCAGGATTACCATCACGCTTGGAAACAAATGCGATCTTCTTTCCATCAGGCGACCAACGAGGAGCATAATCATCACCTTCACCGAAGGTTAGTTGTATCAACTTTCTCCCATTTGTTTGAATCGTAAAAATATGACGGTTTCGATATTTAGCTTGATAGGACGCAAAAACCAGTTTCCCTTTTTCTGGTTCGATCTGCGGTAATTGCATTGCACCAAATTGATACCCTCCGATTGGTTTTTCAATTGGACCTAACGATAATTGCCAACCCATAAACCTCATCCAAAGAATAAAGACAAACAATAACCCTAAAACAATCACTATTATTCCAAACAAGGCAAATCTCGTCCATTTTCGTTTCGGTGCTTCCATGATGTTATCCTTTGCAATATTGGTTATGATTACCTAATGATTGATTTTACGCATTTGGTATTCAATCAGTTATTGTTACTTTGAACGACATGATAAACAAAATAGTTCCATCTCATGTTTTCAAGAAAGCTGTTGTAGAATCAATTTTGTTATCTCATGAATAACTATCTCTCCTTCCTCAAACTTCGACCAAAATATCGTTCCCTGTGGCTGGCACAAGTCATCAGCCTGACCGGTGACTGGTTCAACACCATCGCTTCGGTCATCATTGTCAATCGCTACGCGGCTTCCGGGCTGGCGGTGGGAAGTCTGTTCATCGCGCGTGCCCTGCCGCCGTTCCTGCTCGGTCCGATCGCAGGCGTGTGGCGGATCGCTTCGACCGCCGCAAAGTGCTGATCCTGAGCGATGTCTTGCGTGCGGTCATCGTGCTCGGCTTCCTGCTCGTTGACCGTCCGGAACGTCTCTGGCTGTTGTATGTGCTCACCGTACTGCAATTCAGCGTCTCGGCATTCTTTGAACCGGCGCGCGCCGCGCTCATGCCAGCCCTGGTTGAAAGCGACGAACTGGTTCTAGCCAACACACTGGGCAGCATCACCTGGTCCGCCATGCTGACGCTGGGAGGTGCTATCGGTGGATTGACCGCTTCCCTGTTCGGCGTGCATGTCTCCTTGATCGTCGACTCCGCCAGTTTTCTACTCTCCGCCATTCTCGTGCTGACCATCACCGGTCAATTCCATGCGAAGGCGATTCATGAAATGGAAAGCGGCTGGAAGAATTTCGTGGAGGGCATGAGCTACGTCCGCAAGCATCTGGATGTGGCATTGGTGACCCTGATCAAGGCGCTGGGTCAGGTCGGCAGTTTTGACATCATTGCCGCGCTCTACGCCGCACATGTCTTCCATGTGGGACAGGAAGGCGCGACTACGCTGGGGCTGATGTTCACCGCCTTTGGTGTCGGCGCGGTCATCGGTCCGCTCATCTCCAACCGGCTGGGCGACACGAGCGTTGTCTGGTTACGGCGTGCCATCCTGGGCGGATTTGCCTGTCTGCCCATCGCCTGGTTCATTGTGGGAACCGCTCCCGCCCTCTGGATCGTGCTCGTCGGATGCGTGATCCGCGGCGCAGGCGGCTCGATCAACTGGACGTACAGCGACGTGCTCTTACAGCTCACCGTTCCCAATCACCTGCTGGGGCGCGTCTTCGCCTTCGACATCGCCGTCTTTACGCTGGCAGTATCCATCTCCCTGTGGCTGACCGGGTTCGTCACAGACGTATTCCATCTCGCTCCGCGCGTCATCGTACTGATCCTGGCGGCTGGCAGTCTCGTTCCGCTGGCGATATGGAGCATGGCGTTGCGCTGGAGATTTCAACATGCTGAATCAATAGGATCATCTGACATTTGATCAAGTCGGCCAAATTTTCTTAATAAGGTCGTTCACGCGAATGTCACAATCATCAACTATCCATCCTGAATTACAAGGTTTTGCACGTCGGGTTCCGAAATTCTCCATAACTTCCGGGAACCTCTGGCTCTGGCGGTTCTTCACGAATTTACAAGGAGCCGCAAAGCCACCCAAGGATGTGACAATACAGGATATTTTCATTCCCGGCAAAGACAAGAAAACAAAGATACGTCTGCATGTGTATAAACCCAAGTCGCATGTTGGGCTTGTACCCGGACTGGTCTGGCTGCACGGCGGCGGCTATGTGATCGGTACACCTGAGATCGATGATCTTCTGTGTATCAAGCTTGTGCAGGAGTTAGGCATTGTCGTGATATCCGTGGATTACCGTCTCGCACCTCAACATCCCTTCCCTGCCGCACTGGACGATGCGTATGAATCTCTGAAATGGGCAAAAGTGTATAGCAGACGAGTTGGCATCGATAATCGTATCGCCATCGGAGGCAGAAGCGCAGGCGGCGGACTGGCAGCGGCATTGGCACAACTGGCTCACGACCAAAAGGAGATTCCGCTCGCCGCGCAACTCTTGATCTATCCCATGCTGGATGACCGAACATCTTCCCGAACAGATCTGGTCGAACACGAGATCACGACATGGAGTCGGGTAAGCAACCGCTTCGGGTGGGCTTCCTATCTTCGGTCCGGGAGTGGAGCCGGAAGCTATCCGGAGTATGCCGTCTCCGCTCGAAGAGATGACCTATCTGGTTTGCCGCCTGCCTGGATCGGAGTCGGAACCCCGGATCTTTTTCACGATGAAGATGTGAAATACGCCAAGCGTCTCAAAGATCAAGGTGTGACATGTGAACTAAAGATCGTCGATGGCGCCTATCACGGCTTTGATGTCATCGCGCCAAGTACACAAGTCGCACGCGATTTTCAGATGTCGCTGACCGTAGCACTGCGAAAGCATCTATTTTCTGCAAAACAAAAAATTTCAGCGGTCGATCTTATCCCAGGCAAGATGTATCGCATCGTCAAACCTTTCACGGACTATAATGGCGTCGTCCATGCTATGGGTGAATGCTGGAAGTACCTTGGACATAACTTTCTCCCCTACGAAGATGGCTTGACCATAGGGGTCGAAATCGATGGAAAGCAAAGGATGTTCCGTATGCAATGGCGGGAAGAATTGCAAGCCGAGATCATCGATAACTTTTCAGAGTATGTGGAGGAGGCTGCTTAAGGTAGATTTTTGTAGCAATTCGCAATGTAAAATCCCGCAAGTCGCCGTACAATACAGGGGTATTTTCTCTTGCATCATGGAGGCCAGGCACAATGAGCAAACTCACGCAGGCGATTGAATACGCAAAAGAAGGAAACAAGGTCAAAGCCAGGCAGTATCTCACAGAAATAGTCCAAACTGAACCTAATAATGAGTCCGCCTGGTTGTGGATGTCCAGCGTGGTCGAGAAAAAAGATCAGCAGATCCACTGCTTACAGCAGGCGCTGCGGATTAATCCAAACAACCAACACGCCTCCATGGGGCTGGAAAAATTGATATCACAAAATGCTTCTTTCGAACGGATTGGCAACCCGATCTCAATGGACAAACCACAAGCACAAATACAACCTTCCGCAAGTATTTCGGATCAAGGACTACCTTTGCCGCCTATAGCAAGGTGGTCAAATGGATTCCGAAGCTGGGGCATTTTGTCCAAACTGGAAGATGGAAAACGAAACTCTTCCAAGCTGGGAGTTTTCATCGCTGAATCGGGCGTCGCCGAAAACAGGATCTTCGGCTGGGCAGGGCTCTTTATCTTTCTCGCCGTGTTATCTGGGGTTTTGGCAAGCGTTGCCTTCGACAATTCGCCGGTGGCGATCGGAATAGCAGTATGCTTTTTGGTGGCGGCGTTATATCGCCTGGGAACGTGGTATCTGAGCAAAGATCTTAAGATCGAAATATATCGTGATGGGTTCTTCTATCGTAAGGATGGACAGGAACATACCGTATATTGGCGGGAAATAGAGTACATGACCGAAAAGTGGGAAAAGATGGTTTACCAGGGCATCATCCATATTTACACCCACAAAGTGGAAATCTTCAGGACAAACGGCACGAAACTCGAACTAAATCGTTCCCTGCAAAAGATCGAAGAAATGGGCAGGTATATTCAACTGGCTGTTGCCGATACCCTGCTTCCCACCTATGTTGACCGCCTCAAAATGAACGCGGACTGTGATTTTGGCGTCTTCACGATCAACCGGAGTGGCATCAAATATAAAGGTGATTTCCTGCCCTGGAGGATGATCAGATCCATTGAGGTGCTCAGCGTCGGAAGGACAACGTTAAAAATACAAGCCATCGATGGCAGCAAATGGCGCGCCTGGGCAACAGAAAATGGCGGCTCACTAAAAAATCTCCAGCTATTCCTACACCTGTCCAACTGGTTCATCAACGTAGCCCGCATACCTCCAGAAAATTTGAATGTTCAGGAAGAACCGGATAACGGAGATATCATCTACAGATTATTCCTCACCAAAAAAGAAGCGCAAACGGGAATCCAAAAAACGTTCTATGTTGGAACATCCCTGCAGGAGCGGGAGTTGACCGTAAAGATCCCGCCTGGCACCCCGGCCGGGACCACGTACCGTTTCCCTGATCACGGAAGATCCGCAGCGAACGGACATTTCGGTACGTTAACAGTTGAAACGGTTGTGGAACAAGTCACGCCTGCCCAAAAGAAATGGGAGCAAACTCAAATACTCCTTGGGATCATCATTCTGATGGGCGGATTGATCTGGTTGGGCTTTTGGTCTCCTCTCGATCCGATCAGCAATATCGTGCTGGCAGCTTTGTGCGGAGGCGTGGGGGGCGCTCTCCTCTCCATTCGACAAAGGATGGTAGGCGTCCTTTCCGGGGTAATTGGAGGTGCTATTAGTTTTATCCTTCAATTCGCCTATTACGTGGCGATGTACATCCTATTTGGCAGAGAGGGTTTTTGGAACTACGAAAGCGTGCTCGTTCTATTTGTCAGCGCCTTACCGGGTTATGGACTGTATAAGTTGCTTCAAAAATGGATGGCAAATTAAAGGGGTTTGACACAAAAAACAAGCTTCTATCTCTTGGAGATGGGAGCTTGTTTTTATTCGACTATAATCATGTCAAATCGACATCATAAAATATAGTATTGACTTTAGAAAGGATAGAGACAGATGTTGAATCTTAACTCGGTCATGATCGGTACGAAACAAACCAAAGCCATGACAACCTTTTATGAGTTGCTCTTCGGCAAACCAGCCGACATGCTGGATGCGGCAAATGGCTTTTGGGGCTGGCAGGTGGGGAACGGATTTATCGGCATTCTCGAACATTCTGAAATGACAGGCATTACCAAAGACCCTGGGCGTACCATACTTAATTTTGAAACAGCCGATGTCCAGGCGGAGTTCAATCGTTTGAGAGGTATCGGCGCTGTAGTGGTCAAAGAGCCGTACGAGATGGGGCAAGGCTGGATCGCTACTCTGGCAGACCCCGATGGAAATTATTTCCAGTTGATGACTCCCATGGGATAACTATTCATACTCGCCAGCAGAATATTTCTTTAGAGGTAACTGTGAATAACGTCCAAACCTTTTCTCAGAGATCCGACCAATACGCCAAGAACAGACCGCAATATCCTGACGAATTATTTTTCTATCTGAGCGAAATCTCCCCGACTCACAGCTCCGCTTGGGATTGCGCCACCGGAAACGGACAGGCGGCGGTCTCCCTCGCCGGGTATTTTGCCCACGTCGAAGCGACAGATTTCAGCGCCGAGCAGATCGGGCACGCCATCCCGCACCCAAAGGTGAGATACAGTCTTTCGCCAGCGGAACAAACTCCCTTTGAGAAAGAAGCGTTCGATCTGGTTACCGTTGCCACAGCGTTTCACTGGTTCGATCAACCGAAATTCTTCCAGGAAGTTGACCGAGTCCTAAAACCAATGGGAGTGCTGACGATTTGGTCGTATGGATTCTTTTCTGTAAACGCGGAAATCGATACATTTATTGATGCCGAACTCTACAAACCCATCGATCCATTCTGGGCAGAAGGTAACCGTCAGATGTTTCGCGGATACAGCGATGTATCCTTCCCATTCGATGCGATCCAGGATCTGCCAACCTTCTCCATGAAAATGGATTGGGACCTGGGGCAATTGCTCGCCTTTCTACAAACATGGTCTGCCGTTAAACGATATACGGTCGAACGCGGGATAAATCCTGTAGATGAGGTTGAACCAAGACTCCGGTCCCTGTGGGGTGATGCTGAAACAATAAAAGCCGTGAAGATGCCGCTGATCTTGATCGCGCGCAGAAAGCCATAATCATGACATAGGATTGGGCGTGGTAAGATAATCGTGATACCGAAACCTAACACAAGATCACAAATTGCTTCTGAAAAGCCGCTGATCATGATCAACATCCATCCTGTGCCCAAGATGATCACTGTACGGGCATAGGCGTTATCTTCCAAAAGGACGTCCAATGATACGAACACTCATCCAGGTCGTGCCTGGTTCATCGTTCAGAAACGTGTATAACGAAAAGACACTGGAAATCCCAGGCAAACGTCCCGCCTCCGATTCATATCCTTACTCTTATGGCTTTATCATCGGCACACTGACCGATGACGATGATGCGGTAGATTGTTATCTCATCACCAAAGAAAAGCTCAAACCCGGTAGCATCGTAGACTGTGAACCCTTCGGCATGCTCGAGCAGTTCGAAGGGGATGAACTCGATCACAAAGTGTTGGCAGTGTTGCCCGGTCAACAGGCGGAGATCACGCTGGAACTCCAGAAAGAATTGAAGGATTTTATTCACACCTTATTCCGCTATCTCCCAGACATTCAAATTCGGGTCGGGGATATCCTCCCAAAAGAAGACTCTTCACCACATTCAAACCCATCAGATCAAGTGAACGCGAACGGACGCGTGTGACGTTTCTCACCTGCATCTCCTATCTTCCTTCCTCTTTCCACTTTCTACTTTCCACCCACGTCTCTTCGGCTTCATCCCTTCGATAAACTCAGGACAAGCCTTTCGTGATAAACTCCCCCCGCTATGAACATCCTCACACGCATCAGAAAAGTCTACAACGAATACCCCAGCCAATACTGGCTGATGATCGCAGGCGTTGTCATCGCAACAGCAGGTGGAAGTATGATCTGGCCCTTCATGCTCATCTACGCCAGCGGAAAACTGAACCTGCCGCTTAGCAGCGTTGCCGCGCTGATCTCCATCAACGCCGGGACAGGTCTCATCTCATCCCTGATCGCCGGGGCGCTTGCAGATAAGATCGGGCGCAAAGTGGTCATGAACTTCAGCCTCGTCATGACCGGTCTTGCCTACTTTCTGCTCATGCACGCGCAGACCTACGTTCATTTTGCGTCACTCATGGTACTGATCGGCTTGTCCAACCCCATGTATCAGGTCGGGGCAGATGCCATGCTTGCCGATATGATCCCCTCCGAAAAACGGACGGACGCCTACGCCATCAATCGCATCGCCAACAACGCCGCCTTCGCTCTCGGTCCCGCCGTGGGAGGCTTCCTCGCCGCTACGTCCTACAATCTCGCCTTCATCGGCGCTTCGACCGGTTTCTTCATCTACAGCATTCTACTGTTCGTCTTTGCACGCGAAACACTGACCGAGACCATCAAGCACGTAGAGCATGAACACAAGGTTCCGCAGACCAACGGCATCATCCGCGTGCTGCGCGATAAGAAATACATCGCCTTCGTCTTCACCATGAGCTTTGGCTTAATTGCGCCCTCCATGCTTTGGATCCTCATGGCAGTCTACGCCAAGACCAACTTTGGCATTCCCGAAAATCTCTACGGCTGGATCCCCACCACCAACGCCTTGATGTGCGTATTCATTCAATACTTCGTCACACTGGTCACACGCAAGCACCGTACGCTGCCGGTCCTCACCGTCGGCATGTTGATCTACGCCATCGGCACGGGCAGCGTCGCCCTCGCAAGTAGCTTCTGGGGTTTCTGGCTCAGCATGGTCATCCTGACCTTCGGCGAACTGACCCTCGTCCCCACCGCCAGCAAATACGTTGCCGACCTCGCCCCCGAGGACATGCGTGGGCGCTATATGAGCATCTATTGGCTCGGCTGGGGTCTCGCCCGCACGATTGCTCCGCTCCTAGGCGGATTCCTCAACGACAATATTTCTCCCACTGCCATCTGGCTTGGAGGACTCAGCCTCGGGCTCATCTCCACCATTGGACTCTTCCTGCTCAACCGCATCACCGTACGCAGACAGGCGCTTCCTGCCGAAGCCTGAGCCTGATCTCGTTATCCAAAAGCCCATCTCACCGATGGGCTTTTTGTTGGATGCTATAATTTCTGGGAGTATCTGGTTTCGTCATTGCGAGGAGGGCGTAGCCCGACGAAGCAATCTCATGAATATTACTTGTAGGATTGCTTCGCCCTATCGGGCTCCAATGGATTTTAGAAGTTTTAAATGAGAAGTTTCCTTCCAGTGCACATAAGGTCTACAACAAATGTCTCAAACTTCATACGATTACTGGACTCGAAAAGGAATTCATCCCATCTCATGGGAAGATTTCCATGGCATCTGCAAAGCCCTAGCGATCGCCATCTCACGCTTCGAGCCGGAGATCATCCTGCCCATCGGTCGCGGCGGATATTACCCCGGCACATTGCTGGCGCACATGCTCCAGATCGAAGTCTATCCGGTGCGAGTTTCGCGGCGTGTGAACGACATCGTGAAATACGATGACCCGCAATGGATCATTGCCCCACCTGCGGAAGTTGCCGGTCGCCGCATCCTCATCGTGGACGAGATCTGCGACAGCGGCGGTACGATCCGCGTGGTGAAGGAGAAAGCTCTTGCAATGGGAGTATCCCTGGTCAAGAGTGCTGTCCTGTATTCCCACACAAAATCCCCCAATACTCCAGACTACATCGGCATCATCACCGATGAACTGCTGCTCAATCCCTGGGATCGAGAAGTTCTCAAAGATGGGGCCTTCCATTTTCACCCCGAATACGTAGGCGCGCTCCAACATCAGGGAGTCAAAGCCACATCGGATCTATTGATTCCCGTCAGAGAATTTCATCTCGCAAAAGAGTAATTATTGGCAACATCTATCTTTGGGAATTAACTTTACTGGTCATTAGATTTGGGTACAAACATGAAAAAAGAATTTATCCTGATGAACGGCAAAAACGCACCTCTATTCACGTGGTTACTCTTAATAGTAATCGCAACAACGTCTTGTAGTCTGTTCTCAAGCAAATCTGCTCCACCAATTCCACTTAAAGAATTGATCTTTCCTAAGACTGAGAAATATTACGTACTGGTAAATACCAAAGATGGCTTGACTGTTTTTTTGGATGGCAGTGATCAAGGTGATTTGCAATCCTATGCCAGAGAAAATGACCAGGAGTTTACAAAAATTCATTTTCCCAAAGATCCATACTGTGGTTTTGTAAAATACTATCCGGGTGATGTTTTGGCAGACGGACGTCTTGAAATATGGGAGTGGTGCTTGACAAGTAAAGGAGGTGTCCAATACATAAGGATATATGATTGGAATACCCAGCAACTAGATAGACTAGCTGGACCCTTGCCGCTCGGATCATCAGATGTGAGTTGGAATCTTGATCAAACAAAAGGGATCGTCTATTTGGATAGCGGCTTCGCGACCAGAACTCTCTACTGGCTATCACAAGATGGCTTCAGTCCGCTTGACCTGGTAATTACCGATGGATCTCGCTCATGGAACTTGAAAGACGATTTTCCTGATTTCAAAGCGGATGACACTGGCAAAACAGGGAGTACGGGGAGGGCTGCCTGGTCGCCTGATGGAAAGGTTATCGCTTTTTTTGCATCACCAAATGCCGTAGGGAAAACGGATTTTCAGCGGTTCGGAGTAGAATATTATTTGTATCTAATGGATCCTGAAACGCTAGCATTGAGCGTTGTTGAGGAGAAGATATTTTCCCCATTCTTGATACAGTGGTCGCCAGATTCGACACAGATTGCGTTCATTGGGAAATACGGATCCAGAAAAGAGGACGGTCTCTGGTTATATTCCTTGAAGGAAAAATCCATAACGCGCATTGCCAATGGGATATTTCAGGGTCTGGCATGGACATCAAACAAAACTATTGCAGCCATCTATTGCCAAGATATAGGTAAATGCGCTCAAATATTGGAATATGATCTTGCCAACGTTTTTAAGCCATAACGTTTGTACACAATAAGCATATCTTTGTGGGAAGTAATGAATTGTCGTGCACGTTAAAAGGTACCTACTCATGTATATCATTCGCTACAAGGACTTGAATGGAGCTGTCGAACCTGAACGCAAGCTGGTAAAACTATCCAGCCACAACCTTTGGAGAGAGCCCACCCCTGAAGGCACCGATGACTGGAAACCCGGTCATGAAATACGAAGCGAAGCCTTTGCCATTAGTCTCTTCATGACAGGCACTCACGAGATCCTTCACTACCACGAGAAAACCTGGGAGATCTATCAGGTGCTGGATGGACGGCTCAAAGTAGCAGTGAAACCGTTCCGCTTGGCTGCATGGGAAGCGGTTTCTCTCGATATTCATGATCTGCTCTTGCTAACGCCGGGAACTTTCCATCTCGTTGATAGCACTTGTCATCATATTACTCAGGTGATCCAATCCCCATCTTCCACGATAGCAGATAAAGTGGTCATCACCGAGCAGGACGAGATAGATGCTGCAAAAAAGGTTTTGGCGGAATTAGCCTGAGCATATAAAGCCTCATATACCTGAAAGGGAAAATCTCATGCGCCAGATCATTGCCATGGGCGGAGGCGGCTTCTCGATGGAGCCGGAAAATCTCGCCCTCGACCGCTACGTTCTCGAACAAACGCACAAACCGAATCCAAAGGTCTGTTTTATCCCTACTGCCAGCGGAGATGCTGACAGCTACATTCTCAACTTCTATAAGTCCTTTGCCACGCTCCCTTGCCAGCCAAATTACTTTTCGATCTTTCGACCGCCGTCCGCAGATATCGAAGGTCTTCTTCTCGAGCAGGATGTCCTCTATGTGGGAGGCGGCAGTACTCGCAGCCTCATGGCGCTGTGGCGCGAATTTGGCATGGATAAGTATCTGCTCAAAGTCTGTGAAGCAGGCACAATCCTGGCAGGTATCAGCGCCGGGGCAAACTGCTGGTTTGAAGATTGCAGCACCGATTCATTGCCCGGCGAACTTCAAGCGCTTCAATGTTTGGGATACCTCAAAGGGAGTTTTTGTCCGCACTATGACGGCGAAGCCGAAAGGCGAGCTTCCTATCACAAGCTGATCGGGCAGGGATTTTTGCGAGGCGGTTACGCCGCAGACGATGGGGCCGCGCTCCACTTCATTGACGAGGAGCTGGTTCGCGTGGTGAGTTCACGACCGAACGCCAAAGCATATCTCGTTAAACGGAATCAGGAACAGGTCCAGGAAGAGGCGCTGGAGTCCCATTACCTTGGATGATGAATCAATACGTCTGACTCTCACTGTCATTTAATCCCTGCGTTGTAGAGTAGAGGCATGAGAGCAGATTTATCAACCGATATTGTCAAACAGTTACGCCGTACAGTGGATAGAGATGAACATCGCGCGATCCGTCAATTATGGATCGATCATTCCGTGGCGGAAGATGCGCGCAACATCCCCGGTCTGATGGCGACGCTGACCGAAGATTGCGTGTACACTGTTGTGAACCGTCATGCAAGCTGGCACGGCAAGGAAGGTGCCACGCGCTTCTATCAGCAATTGCTAACATCATTCCCCGATATTCATTTTGACTTGCAGCATATCATCATTGGACCGCAGGGTGTCTACGAAGAAGCGCATGTAACCGGCACCTACGAGACCCAATGGCTGGACATGCCGCCGCCGACAGGTGAACGCACTGAGTTCGATGTGGTCATTGTCTTTCCGTGGGATTCCGCCCGCCAGCTATTCACTGGGGAACGTATCTACTTCTTCAATACAGAACTTCAAACAAAACCGATCTAACGTTCCAGCATCTCTTCCAGACGCTTTTTCACTGCCAGCCACTCTGAATCGATAATGGAATAAAACACCGAATCGCGTACATGCCCATCGGGCAGGATCATGTGATTGCGCAACACGCCTTCTTTCACTGCGCCCAAGCGCTCGATCGCTCGCTGCGAGCGTTCATTGCGCACGTCCGTTTTCAACTGTACGCGGACACACCCCAGAGTTTCGAACGCATGGCGCAAGAGCAGATATTTGCATTCGGTGTTGACCGGGGTACGCTGGAAATCCAATCCATACCAGGTGCCGCCGATCTCGAGTCCGCGGTCTTTGGGTGAGATGTTCATGTAGCGCGTAGCGCCTGCCACACGTCCTGATGCGAGATGGATGGCGATGAACGGTATATCGGTTCCTTTATCAGCACGAGAGAGAATTTCGCGCACCCATTTCCGCATATCCTCTTGTGTTTCCATTTTCCCGTACACCATAACGTCCCAAAACGGCTGACCAACTCCGATCTCTGCCAACCCCGCAGTATGCGCCTCGCTCATCGGCTCTAGCCGGACATATCTCCCCGTCAACGTGACTGGTGTTACCCAATTCGTCATTTTGCTTCTCCAAACAGTTCTACGATCTTTTGGCGTCGAAAATCGAAAAGTGGATCATTATCCCTTCAACCACTGCGCTTCTGATTTATCTTGCGATGGCAAATAAGGCATCTTCGGACCATCAACGCCAAGATATTCCGCCAAGGCTGCGCGCATCGCTGTACGATCATCCCACAAGTATTCTGTTGAACCGAAACACATGGATTGTTCATGTCCCTTGCCGCACGACAGAACAATATCACCCGGACGCGCCAACTTCAACGCAAAGCGGATGGCTTCCGCCCGGTCCGCGACCCGCCAAAAGGACTCGCCCTCGGTTCCTCCTCTGGACCTAGCGCCGGCTGCCATTTCCTCAAGGATTCCCTCCAGCGATTCGGTGCGTGGATCTTCGGCGGTCAGGATCGTGAGATCGGCAAGTTCGGCGGAGGTCTCTGCCATCATGCGGCGCTTCTCTTTGTCGCGGAGTCCGGCTGAGCCAAAAACACAGATAACACGAACATTCTTAGCCACAGTCCCATTCTGGGATGATAAGTTCACAGAGTTCTCTGAGTTTAATCGAAGCATTTCCTGAGCTGCTTCCAGAGTGACTTTGAGTGCATTTGGCGTGTGGGCAAAATCGACTATAGCGGTGAAGTTTTGTCCCATGTCGATGCGTTCCATGCGACCAGGAATGCCTTCGAGAGAGGCGATTCCCTGGGCGGCGATTTCAGGACTGATTCCCAACCCGTAGATCGCTGCCGTCATCGCCGCCAGACAGTTCGACACGTTATAAGCTCCAACCAATTTGCTTGTTGTGCCTACGCGAAAATCTTTGCTTTTCGCTACGAAGTGGATTCCTGATGGGCTATAGGAAATATCCACCGCGCGGACATCGGCATTCTGACCTAAGCCATAATTGATCTTATTTACTTTGATGAAATCGTTCAAGAAATCAAAGGATTTCGGATCGTCGTGATTAATAATCGCCAAACGTGGATTGCCCTGCGCCTTTGGCTTGGTGATCTCCAGGCTGGAGAACAATCTCGCTTTAGCATTGCGATAATTTTCGAACGAACCATGCTCATTCATGTGTTCGTGTGTAATATTGGTCAGCACACCGATATCAAATTCACTGGCATCCACGCGATGTTGTGACCAGCCATGCGAAGTGGTTTCCAGTACAACATGTGTCAGACCAGCATCCACCATTTTAGCGAGATAATGTTGCACATCATGAGCATCTGGTGTGGTGACGTGGAATCCGGTATCGAGCACTTCATCGCCGATCACGGCGTTGACGGTAGAGATCATGCCAGCTTTGATATTCGCTGCCAGCAATATTTTGTAGAGTAAATTCGTCGTGGTGGTCTTGCCGTCCGTGCCGGTGACGCCGATCACCGTCAGCTTGCGACCGGGCCAATCGTAAAACGCACCAGCGATCCATGTGAGAGAACGACGCGTGTTCTCCAGTTGAATGTACGGGATGGAGAGTCCGCTGATGTCCTTCTCCCCCACTACAGCAGCCGCGCCATTCTCGATCGCTTTTTGGATATAGGCGTGTCCGTCTACCGTGCCGCCTTGCATGGCAACGAAAAGAAATCCGGGTCTGACAGCGCGGCTATCGATGGCAATGCCTGTGATCTCGATCTCAGGCAGGTCGGTTGGATGGGCAAAGGGAAATTCAGTGAAGAGTTGGTTGAGTGTTTTCATAAACAAAAAAGGTTTCAGCGATTCTATCGCTAAAACCTTTATCCGTGCAAAAGGATCGGTCGCGCTGGCTATTGAGCGGAGCGGACCAATTTGATGTTGAACTGATACGATGAGACCACCTTGCGGAAACTGCGCCAGAGCAGTACATAGGCTTCGGCGGCGCGTGATGTGGTGATATCGCCCAGATCGATGATGTGCTTCCAGCCGAACCATTCGCGCAGGATCTTGATGACGGTGGCTTTCGCATCCGGGTCATTGCCGCTGACGAAGACATCGGTCATCTCGGAAAGTCTGTTCGGGTTAACCATTACATCGGCGTTGATCGTGTTGAGAGATTTAACAACAAGTGCTTCCGGAAATTCCCGCTGAATTTGCTCACCCAGGGAATCAGTGTTGCAAACTGTGAGAGACCAGTTATCGGTGGAGTAATCAAGCGGATTGGAAGTATCGATCAGGATCTTGCCTTTTAGATTATCAGCGCCTGCCAATGTCAGTGCATCCAACGAAGCGGACCCGAGCGTACAATTGAAAATGATCTCTCCAAAAGAAGCGGCGTTCGCAAAATTGCCGAACATGGCATGCTGCCCACCTTCATCCTTTGCCCAGGCGACCGCTTTGGGATTATCCACATCACGGGATCCCATCATCACTTCGTGACCTAGATGTACCAGCTTTGAAGCGATCGTCATTCCAACTGTCCCTGTACCCAATACACCGATCTTCATAACTGTCTCCTTGTAGCGATAGTGGCGTCAACGTGCAACGTGTATGCGCTGATTATAATAACTTTTCGTATAAACGCTATGCCTGCGCTTTGGTCATCTTGGTCTTAAGCCATTTCAAGCGGAAAGTTTCTTCACGTTCGCGCTCTTCCAGCGAACTGACAATGAAAGCGACTGTATCTTCGTATTGTGGGATAAAGATATGTTGCAAAGCATTCACACGACGTTGTGTCTTACGCAATTCGCCTGCCAGTCGCCAGACGGTTGTCGCCAACTGGGAAAGCTGTGGCGCTTTGATGACAACCTCGCGGAAGGCTGCCGCCGCTTCATCGAGCGCGGCGTTGGTTCCGCTCAAGCTGTAGAGCAGTTTCAACGGTTCACCACGTGCTTGAATTTCAGGGATAGCAACCCCCATGATGCCGCGAAGTTTCAGATGCACATCCACAGTTTTACTCGCCGCCAGAGCCGCCCATTCCACATTATCGCTCCCCATGGTGAGACGCGCCTTTTCGAGCGCATCGTAGGCAATCTCGAGCAGTTTCCACACTTCCTTCTGGACGGCATCCGCCTCTTTCGCCACCCGAACCAATTCCGTTGTTAGAACTTCGCGCTTCCGGTCAAGGATCTCGTATCCTTCCTTGGCAAAGCGCAGTTCCTTTTTGATACGGATCAGATTGGTGCGGGTTGGCGCAACGTTAATTGTTGGCATAGATCACCTCAGTCAAACGTCCCGCGGGTTCCTTCTCAATACTCTGAAGATTAATACCAACCCGCGGGACGGTCACAGTCACTATCCCTCACCTTTATAGTAGGTCTTGATCTCGTCGAGCGTGACGCGGGTCAGCTCTTCCTTCGGCAGCATGGAGAGCAGCTTCCAGCCAATATCCAAAGTCTGCTCGATCGTGCGGTTCTCTGTGAGGGCTTGATTCACAAACTCACGCTCAAAGGCACGACCAAACTCCAGATAGCGGCGGTCTACATCGCCCAATTCCTCTTCGCCAATGACGGATGCCAGCGCACGCACGTCCTGCATATGGGCATAGCCTGCATACAACTGCGCCCCCCAACGCGGATGATCACTGCGTGTCCGTCCTTTGCCGATACCATCCTTCATCAAACGCGAAAGGCTCGGCAACACCGCAATGGGAGGATAAACACCTGCCTGACCCAACTCACGTCCGAGCGTGATCTGCCCTTCGGTGATGTACCCGGTCAGGTCCGGGACGGGATGCGTGATATCGTCATTTGGCATGGTCAAGATCGGGATCTGTGTGATCGATCCCTCACTGGTGCGGATGCGCCCCGTGCGTTCGTACAACGAAGCAAGATCGCTATAAAGGTAACCGGGATAGCCCTTGCGGCTCGGCACCTCACCGCGGATATTCGAAATCTGGCGTAGGGCTTCGCAGTAGTTGGTCATGTCTGTAAGGATGACCAATACGTGCATGCCGCGTTCGTATGCCAGATATTCGGCGAGCGTCAACGCAGCACGTGGCGTGACCAAGCGCTCGACTGGGGGGTCGTCCGCCAGGTTGAGGAACATCGCCACACGAGTTAAGGCGCCGCTTTCCATGAACGATTTGCGGAAGTAATCTGCCACGTCATGCTTAACGCCCATCGCGGCGAAAACGATGGCGAAGGATTCGGTCTCTTTCGATTGCTGCCCTGCTTCGGCACCGAGAGTCGCCTGGCGCACAATTTGCGCAGCAAGTTGATCGTGCGGCATACCAGCGCCAGAGAAGATCGGGAGCTTTTGCCCGCGCAGGAGGGTGTTCATGCCGTCGATGGCGGAAATACCGGTTTGGATGTAATCGCGCGGATAGATACGCGCCGTCGGGTTGATCGGCTGTCCGTTCACGTCGGCGTAGGTATCGGTCAACGGCAGTGGACCACCGTCAATGGGGTTGCCCAAGCCGTCGAAGACGCGTCCGAGCATTTCCTCTGCCACCGGGATACGCAGTGTATCGCCCAAAAAGCGGACGCGCGTCCCATCGATGGAGAGCCCGGTCGAACCAGCAAAGACCTGCACCACGGCATTCTTCTCGCCCACTTCGAGCACCCGTCCGCGGCGCAGACGATTTTGTGCATCGCGGATCTCGACCACTTCATCATAACTGACGTTCGCCGCGCCTTCCACGATCAGGATCGGACCATCAATACGCCCCACCCCAAGAACTTCCTGTCCGCCTTGAACAGTCACATTGCTCATCGGTACTCCGAATCTAATCAACTCATCTGCTCGTCGATTTGCTTTTGGATATCGTCCATCTTTTCCAACTCTTCGTTCGGAACGTTATTCTTCATACGGATCAAGGTATCAACCACCGGCAGTTCATGGATCAGCGAGATCGGCGCGCCGTGTTTAACGATGCGCAGTGCGCGTTCATGGAAGCGCAAAATCATCTCCATCATGCGCACCTGCTTCTGCAGGGAAGAATACGCGTCCACCGGATCCATGGCATTCTGTTGGAGGAAGCCTTCACGAATGAGGCGGGCTGTTTCAAGGGTCAAACGTTCTTCATCGGGAAGAGCATCCGGACCGACCAGTTTCACGATCTGCGAAAGACGCGCTTCTTCGCTCAAGATCTCCATGGCACGGTTACGCATCCTCAACCAATCGGTGCCGACCTGTTCGCTCCACCAGCCCGCTACATCTTCGAGATATTCGCTGTAGCTATCCAGCCAGTGAATGGATGGGAAGTGGCGTGCCGACGCCAACGATTTATCCAACGCCCAGAAGACACGGATGAAACGTTTGGTATGCTGTGTCACCGGCTCGGAGAAGTCACCGCCTGGAGGCGAGATCGCGCCGACGATGGTCACCGAACCCGAATTGCCGTTAAACGTTTCAACATACCCGGCACGTTCGTAAAATTCCGCGAGACGACCAGCGAGATAAGCAGGATATCCTTCTTCCGCGGGCATTTCTTCCAAACGACCGGAAACTTCGCGCAGCGCTTCCGCCCAACGAGAAGTGGAATCTGCCATCAGCGCTACGTGGTAGCCCATATCACGGTAATACTCGGCAATGGTGATGCCTGTGTAGATGCTCGCTTCGCGTGCCGCCACCGGCATATTGGATGTATTGGCGATCAACACCGTGCGTTCCATCAACGGACGTCCACTGCGTGGGTCGGTTAGGTGTGGGAACTCCTGCAACACTTCGGTCATCTCATTGCCGCGTTCACCGCAGCCGATATAGACGATGACCTGTGCATCTGCCCACTTGGCGATGCTGTGCTGAGTGACGGTCTTGCCTGAACCGAACGGACCTGGGATGCCCGCCGCCCCTCCCTTCGCTACTGGGAAGAATGTATCCAACACGCGCTGACCGGTGATCAATGGCGTGTTCACGCCCAAGCGTGATTTATATGGTCGTGGTCTGCGAACGGGCCAGCGCTGGAGCATGGTCAATTCTTTTTCTTCGTTGCCAACCTTTACTTTGGCAATAACATCTTCCAGCGTGTATTCGCCGCTTGAGGCGAGCCAACTCAACGTCCCGGAAAGATCCGGGGGAATCATTATGCGATGTTCAAAAGTGTCGGTCTCCATCACAACACCGATGATCATCCCGCCGCTGACCTTATCCCCTTCTTTCATCTTTGGAGTGAACTTCCAGCGATCCTTGCGATACAACGGATCGAGCCGCATCCCGCGTCCAATGAACGAACCTGATTCCATTTCGATCAACGGCAGTGGACGCTGCACACCATCAAAGATACTCTTCAATAAACCCGGTCCAAGTTCCACCGAAAGCGGCAAACCTGTGCCGTACATCGGCGCGCCTGGGCGCATGCCTGATGTCTCTTCATAAACCTGTGCTGTGATCATGTCACCGTTCAAACCAATCACCTCACCGACCAGCCGCTCCTCGCCCACCTCGACCAGTTCCAACATGCTGACGTGACGCGAGCCGCGCGCACGCACCACAGGACCGTTGATCCATGTAACCGTTGCGATCTGCTCACTCATATCTTCTCTCCCATCAACACTTGATACGCTGCATTCCGCAGCGAACTCTGCAAACGATCAAGGCGCGACTCCAATGTGTTGTCATAATGCAAACGTCCGTTGGATGCATCCACCACCACACCGGTCCCCGATTCGAGCGATTTGCCAAAGTTGATTTTTGCATTCAATTCTTTCGAGACTTTGTCAGCGGATGACGATTTGAGGAAACGTTCTGTCGCTTCATCAGCACGGACCTCGGCGGTCTCGGCATTCAATTGAGTGATCGCCTCCTTGAGTAGCTGTGCCGCCAATTTATCGTAGTCTGCACGCTTCTGGATCGTAGAAAGTCTTTCGCGTGCCGTAGTGAACACCTTATCCAATAATTTTTCGCGGTGTTCCAATTGCATCGTGCGCGCCTTCAACTGCGCCGTGGCAACTGCCTGGCTGCGCAGACGTTCCGCATCCTGTTTGGCTTTATCCAGGATGACTTTCCGTTCAAACTCCGCCTCCGCCTGCGCACGCTGACGAATGGCTTCTGCTTTCGCCTTGGCTTCTTCCTGCAATCCATCCGCTTCCGCGCGCACATCCCTTAAGATGGCACGTGACAATGCCTCGATATTCTCATCTTCTGGTTTCATAACTCGATACCAAATCCATTTCTCCTGCGCTTACCAACACGCAAGACAAGATTCATAGTTTGATGCCGATCGCCCGAAGGACTACTTCGCTCAAGGTTGGTGCATCCGGTGAGACGCCTTCCGGCGAGGGAATTTCCACCACCAACGGAACAGTACTGTGCAGTTTGAGGTCCTCCACACGCGACTGGATCAGCTTCGCCACATCCTGCGTGACCAGCACAATGCCGTTATCGTTGGCAGAAGCGAGAGCCGAATCCAATGCGGCGTTGGCTTCCTCGGCATTCGTCACTGCCTGACCGTGAACGCCAGCCAGTGAAAATCCCAGCACCGCATCTGGATGACCGATGACCAGTACCTTCATGAAAAACCTATCGACCGAGGATGATGAACGAGATCATCAGACCGTAGATCGCGATACCTTCTGAGAGACCTACGAAGATCAAGGAGCGACCGAAGGATTCCGGTTTCTCCGCCGTGGCACCGACCGCTGCCGCACCCGAGCCGCCCACCGCGATACCAGCGCCAATGGATGCCAATCCTGTGGAAAGCGCCGCTGCCAACGTGATATATGGGTCTGCTCCGCCGCCTTCCTGAGCCAATCCCGCCGCCATAACTTTGGTCGGGGAAGCCAACCAGACCATGATGAGTCCGAGCTGCCATCATGCCCACCAGGAAATTGAACGTATTGAAACTTGTCACCAAACGAGCCAACGCCTTGGCAGGGCTTTGTTTTCCATTCTGAAGCACATACACAACAGCGGGAATGACCGGGATTGAAGCGACCAGAACAGCAAAAAGTACAAACATGTTTATCTCTCCTTATCGTGTTGTTTTATTAATTCATACCTGAAAGAAAAAGTACATTACTGGATCATCACCAATTCAACTTATCCCTCCTCTTTGGCAGGAGTGATGGTGAGCGGATCGAAGCGCATGCCGCCGCCCGTAAAGAACTTGCCCAGAAATTCGTAGTAGTTCAAACGCATGGTCTGGATGCCTACGATCAATCCTTCAAAACCGATGATGAAAAGATTGCCCAGTACGATGGTCAACCAGAACTTGAAGCCCGGGTCTTCCCCAGCCAGAGCGAAGATCGCCATACTGACGCCACCATGCGCCACGGCGAACGCTCCCACACGCACAAAGGACAGCGTATTGCTCAACTGGCTGATCATTGTCTCGAACAGGTTCATGAACGCCTGAACAAGATACATGATGAATCCGCCGACACCCTGCGCTTCGATCACCGGGCGATGACCTTCCATCAGGTTGATAAATACATCAGAGAACATGATGCCGATCCCAAAAATCAGCGCCAGGATTCCCCACGGGAGAGGCAGGCTGCTGATAGCGACCGCGATCCGTGGAATGATGGGCAACTTCAACGCAGATACCGCCATACCCAATAGACCGAGGAAGGATAGGTAAAGCAAAAAGCCTACGATGCCCGTGTGACCAAAGACCAGATGCGCCCACTCACGCGAACGGAATTGGTTAAACATCGCCAGCAAATATCCAACAATCAGGAGGATGATGCCCACATCAATAGCAACACCGAGCACAGGCAGTGTGTTGATAATGGGACTTGTCCAAATGGGCTGGAACTCAAAGCCGAAGGTATGAGCGAAGTGTTCCCCTTCAAAGCCAAAGAAACTTCCGTAGAGAACACCGAAGACTGCCGCCAGAGCACCACAATAGGAAATCAACAAACCCAGGGATTGCATTCCCTTCATGAATATTCTGTTATGGATCAACAAGCCCAGCACAAACAACACCAGTCCCTGACCGAGATCGCCGAACATGGCACCATACAAGATTGGGAAGGTAAATGCCATCAAAAGGGTCGGGTCTATCTCGCCGTATCGAGGACGAGAGTACATGTTCACCAACATCTGGAATGGCTGCAGGTATTTGTTGTTGAATAATGCCACCGGCACATGCTGGTTGTGTCCGGAACGGGAGGTTGGCAGGGTCTCGATAAGAATTTCGCGAGAGGCACTCTTGAGGCGCGTTGTCAACTCGGGCAGATCATCGACTGTCACCCAACCTGTAACCACATAGGTGTGCTTAAGCTGTCCATAGCGGACAATGGCATCGGAAAGCACGCGGCTGGTGTGCGCCTGCCAGAGCAAATCGCGCAGTTCGTTTCCGTGTTCTCTAGCATATTGCGCCAATTTGTTTTGTAGCTCTTCGATCTTCTGTTTCGATCCTTCAATGGACTTGTGCAAAGAATCGATGATCTTTGATGGCGTGCCTTCATATCCCTCGGGCAGCGCCAGTGGATCAAGGTAGGCGCTTTTGGCAGCGCGAGTCAACACGTCCGCGTTGGACTGAGGTCCGGCGAGCCAGACAACAGGTTTGGCTGAGTCGGAACGAAGCGTCAGGAATACATTTGGGACACGGGCGAGGCTGGTTTGCAAACGGTCGATATTTGCAGAGGGAATTAATCCCAGCATCGAAAATGTATAGTGTGAGTTGCGCAACGCGGCGATATCGATATCCAGATCTTTCACCGGCTCAAGTTGATGCAGGACGGTTTCCAACTGTTCGAGATGTTTCTTTTCGGAATTCAACTGCTCGCTGGCAGATTTGACTTGCTCTTCGGTCTTCTCCACATCAGCGCGGAGTTTATCTACTTCGAGCATCACATCGCGAGTTGAGTCGGCAGGAGATGCTCCTTCATCCAGGGATAAGGTCTGTAAAACAACTTGGAGGCGGCGTTCGAGCGAGGCAAATTGAGATGCAGTATCCTGCCACGTGTTGGCAGAACCTGTCGCCACACCCGAATAGGATGCACTATCGGTCTGATGAAAAACCCCGTATCGGCTTAAGATTCTCGTCACAGCCAGCAGATCTTTGGCTGGGACAATCAGTTCGAGCTCCGTCATCGCTTTTGGAAAGAACATGGAACCAATCTCCTATCTATCAAAGGTGGTCACTCTTTGTTCCGCGATCCGGCGAACCAGACACTACTACACTTTCGCCGTATCCAATCTCAGCAAGTAGGGTCGAAACTCTTCTTCGGGCATATCCGAAGACTTGGCTTCGATCAATACCGTTAGATCTTGTATTTCAAGATCGCTCAAGACAAGGAATGCGATGGGTATACCGATGTGAAATGGGTTTCCAGTGAAGGCTGCGAGGCACTGCTTGAGCACCTGTCGTTTGAGTCGTATTTCCAGTTGGGGCAAACCGCTGCGGGGTTCGGCGAGAAGCGCTTCCACATCCGAAACACCGGGGTAGACACGCTCGACCACCGAAGCAATATCCACACCCGCGGCGATGGCACGTACATCTTCGTCGCGCACATGGTAGCCGAACGGCAGCGTGTAATTGATCAGTTCCTCTTCCGAAAGGTTGTGATAGACACGATAACGGATGACCCACATAATGTTATTCATGTCCATCAGCGAACCAATGATGCGCAACGCCTGGTCACGGTCAAGTCCCTGCAGGCGTTTGGCATACTGCCACAGCTGACGCCAATAGAAGAGATCGAGCGCGACCTCGAGCGTGAACAGATTTTGTTCCGTGCTGTAGCGCTTCATGGCAAAGTTGAGCGGCTCTTCGTAGACCGTTCCGTTCAACAACTCGACTGCGGAGGCAATACTTCCAGACTCGACCATTGCCTGCGCCGGCAGCACAGACATGCTCCCCATCGGGAACAATATCTCTTGAACATGCTCCCAGTTTGGGTCCGTGACAATACCACGCAACACTGCCTTGAGATTGCCAACTTCAAAATATCTATACAATTGTTTTAAGAGAGGACGAGTTTGTTCAGGAGCAATGTGAATAACACTATTATACGAGTCTGCTAGCCGCCCTTTGATCTGTAGATCGACTTTACGTGGAGTAAGGTCCTTATCCTTCAAACTTTCAAGGTAAGGACCATAGGCCGTTTGCTTGAGTAGTCCGATAAGGGACTGGAAATCAGGCGCCTCACTCAACCGCAGGAAATCCTGCTCGGTGAGCAGAGACGAATACATTGCCCGCACCCGTGCGCTGATCGCTGCGTACCCAGAGACCCCGCCCGCCGACATAAATTACTCTTTTCCTACAACACGATCAAGAATGTAATTTACCGCGCGCTCGAAATTGCTCTTCGCAAGCGTTTCCACCTGGCGGTTTTTGTCCTCTGCCTGGGCAAGGATTCGGGCAACTTCATCTTCCGCCTGTGCCCTGGAGACGAGCTTACGCGCCTCCTCTTGTGCTTCTGCCCGGGCTTTTTCTATGATCGCCTGGGCTTCCTGTTCAGCCTGTACCGGTAACTGCTGAGCATCACTTACCGCTTTATCATGGATCTCTTGCGCTTGCCGTTCAACTTCAAGAACCTGTTGAATTCTATTCTCATTCATCTGTTTATATCCTCTACCCGAGAAATACTAGTAATGAAGGAGCGATGTTGGCGGTATTGTAAGTTAAAAGTTGTTTACAATCAAGACCCAATTTATCTTATGCGCAAAACTCACCAGCCTTAAACAAAAGAAGGTTTGAGCGAATTTGCTCAAACCTTCTTATTTTCTTCAAGTGAACTTACTTCAGGCTCTGGCGAAGACCTTCGAGCTTGCCAGCGACCGAGCCATCGAGGACTTTGTCACCGACCTTGATCACGAGTCCGCCCAGAATGGACGGGTCAACGCGGAAGGAAACAGCCTGCGCCCCAACCTTCGCGAGCACATCCTTCTTCACGGCGGCTTCTTCATCCTTGCTCAAGCGGCAGCGCGGAGGTAACTTCAGCGGAATCGCCCTTGAAACCGGCATCGTCAAGAACAACTACCTTGCCAGATTTCACGCCGGAGAAGAATTCATCCAGCAAAGCGTGCTGCTTCTTCTCATCCAGCGCCTCGCCGACCAGCTTGTTGGCGGCAGCGACGGCTAACGCAGCGACCTGTCCGCGCAGGTCACCGAGGATGCGGTTGCGTTCCACTTCAGCTTCCGCCATGGCGGCATCACGTGCCTTGACAGCTTCGGCTTCGGCGGCGGCTTTGACATCCTTACCGGCAGCAGCGGCGCGATCTGTGGCTTCACGGACGACTTTGCTGGCTTCCGCCTGTGCATCGGCAATGATCTTCGAAGCCTGCTTCTCAGCATCGGCGCGAGCCTCTGCGGCAACACGGGCATCTTCCAAGCCCTGTGCAATCTTCTGTTTGCGGGTCTCCATCATGTCCAGCAAAGGCTGGTAGACCCATGCGTTCAAGGTCAGGAATACGATGATGAACGCAATGATCTGAACAATGAGCAGACCGAGATTAATACCAAGTGCTTCCATGTGTTGCTCCTATTGAATTACACGACTTTGAAGAGCATCAGGAACGCGATGACCAGACAATAAATGGCGATCGCTTCGGAGAACGCGATACCAAGGATCATGTTGGTCAGCAAGTTACCGTATGTATCCGGGTTGCGAGCCATACCTGTCAGCGCACCCTGCACACTCAAACCGATACCCACACCGGCGCCCGCCGCACCGATCATCGCCAAACCTGCGCCCACATAGCGCATCGCATCTAAAATATTTCCTTCCATGTTGCAAGCCTCCTTAGGTTATCCTGTTATTATTTAAATTTCGTGCGCTTCTGCGTGCGCTTCTGTGTGTTCCTCATGCTCACCATGACCCTGCGTGGCTTGCGCCATGAAGACCATCGTCAACATACCGAACACGAATGCTTGAATGACACCAACAAACAACTCGAACATCATGATCATCGCCGGCAAAATGGAGATCTTGCCGAGCAAGCCCGCTACGATCGCCACCAACACGATCCCTGCGAACATATTACCGAAAAGACGGAAGGCAAACGAAAGGATCTTGGAGAGTTCCGAGATCAACTCCAGCAAGCCAACCAAAAAGTCCATGGCGCCAAAGAACGGCACTTTGAACATGCGACGCGTATTGAAGAACTTGCTCAGATAACCCCAGCCCTGCGCGCGGAAACCGATCACCTGGATCATGACCACAGCAATGATCGCGAGCGAAGCAGTAAAGTTCAAATCCACGGAGATGCCGCGGAAGAACGGAGCGAGAATATACCCGCCTTCTTCCACTTTCGCGGGAAGCAGGTTCGCCCATCCACCGCCCAATGCCTGGACAGCATGTCCTTCCCCGTGTGCAGGATGTAACACACCAATCGAACTCAAAGCCCGGGATGAGCTTGAGCAGGTTGGCAAACAACACATAGATCATGATGGTCGCAAACCAGGGGAAGATCGCCCTTGCCCATTTCGCCCCCGCCGAACCTTCGGTCAGGTTATACAGCATTTCCAAAATGGCTTCCATCAGGTTGCCAATGCCGCGCGGCACCAGGTCCGTTTGGGCGCTCTTCTTCAACGAACGATTGGTGGCATACGCAATGATCACCAGCAGCACGATGGTCACTGCCAGTGTCGGGAGCGTATTCACCAAATAGAAAGGACCGAGACCGAGGAAATTCTCGATGATCGGTTCTTCGATCAATTTCTCTGCTGCCACTGTGATCTCAGGCTGTACCGGGACAATCACACTTCCCAGCCAGAACCCTACGATCATCAGCACCAGCACGACCCAGCGGCGCCAGGGTCTACGTTTTTGTGGTTCCAAATCCGCCTCCTATGACGAAGTATCAGAGTTCTTTTCTGCGTTGTCTTTTAACCGTGCCAGTGTCTTACGTGATACCGCCAGCATCACGAACACCGATACGGGAATTCCAGCAAACAACAAAGCCAGTGTAAAAACCGGCTTTGTATTGAACGTTTTATCCAGCCACAACCCACCAAACACGGATGCCAGAATGATGATAAGTGTCAGGCACCCTACCTGACCTACCAGCACGATCAACAAGTTAGTCAGGATATTTCTGCCTTTTTGTTCTGATTGTGTCATGTCGCACAATTATAACGACAGGCTAAGAGTATGTCAAATTGTAGGATTTGGATAACGTACATCCGCTTCACTTTCTACGCCTTAGCCTGTCTCCTATGGAGTCCAACAACGTGCTGTTGGTGCTCCCGCTAAAACAAATTCAACGCCGCGGCATTCGCCCAGCTAAACCACGGAGCGAACACCGTACCGATCAGTATCACGCCCAAGGCAAGCACCGCCAGAGCGATTGTATATGGACGGGTTAATTCCACAGGGTGTTTTTCCTCATCCTGCTCCGGCATGCGATATAGATACACGAACTTCATCACATTCAGGTAGTAGTACACGCCCACGATGGAGTTGATGATACCCACAATGACCAGCCAGGTATAGCCAGCCTGCACACCAGCGGCAAAAACGAACACTTTCGCCACAAAACCGCCGAACGGCGGCATTCCTGCCAGAGACAGGAACGCTGCCAGCATCATCAATCCCAACCAGGGAGAACGGCGGCTCATGCCAGCGTAATCCTTGATATCTTCGAGTCCCGTCACACGGCTGAACGCCATAACAATACCGAAGGCAAGCAGGTTCGTAGCAATATACGCTGCCAGGTAGAAGACCACGCTAGCGGCGCCCAATTGCGAAAGCGCCACTGCACCGATCAGAGTGTAGCCGGCGTGTGCCACAGAAGAGTACGCCAACAGACGCTTGATATTGGTCTGTTGCAAGGTCAGCAGGTTACCGACTGTCATGGTGACAGCCGAGATCACGGCAAGAACGGCCGTCCACGAAGAGGCGAAATCAGGGAACGCTACAAAGAACAAACGCACCAACACAGCAAATCCCGCCGCCTTCGAAGCCGTGGACAAAAATCCCGAAACGGGAGTCGGCGCGCCCTCGTACACATCCGGTGCCCAGAAGTGGAAAGGCACAATGGAAACTTTGAAGCCGATGCCAACCAGGATGAGGGCCAGAATACCGAATGCTGCTGTTGCAGAAAGCGCTCCACCTTTTAGCATTCCAGCCAGTTGGTACATATCCGTTGTGCCGGTAAAGCCAAAGATCAGACTGAAACCATAGAGCATGATCGTAGAGGTCAACGCGCCGAAGAGCAAATACTTGAAACCAGCCTCAGTCGACTTTGGATCGCTGAGCATAAAGCCGGAGAGTAGATACAATGGGATGGAAGTCGTCTCGATCGAGAGGTAGAGCATGACCAGATTAGCAGAAGACGCCATCAGATTCATGCCAATGAGCGAAGCCAAAAGTAGAAGATAGGCTTCACCGCGCTGTCCTACCTTCTCATTATCCATCAAGAGAAGCGCCGTCGCCGCTCCGGCAAACATGAACAGCAGTTTGAAGAAGAATCCCAGCCAATCGAAGCGGACCATTCCGCCGAGGGTGGCAGTCGGTTCACCAGGCTGACCAAACAACAGGCTGAGAACGATCGTGGCAAGTAATCCACCCGCGGTGAGCCAGCCTACATTACGGCGCTTTTCTTCCTTCCAGAAAGGTTCCACCACCAGTACGAGAATACCAAGGATGAGGATCAGGATCTCCGGGAGAATGGAAGCAAAGGTTGTTGAAGTAAACATTATGCACCTCCCAGCAGGCGGAGTACATTCTCAACGCCGGTCTGCACCATGGGAACCATTATGCCTGGGAACAGACCAATACCGATCATCAGCAAGCAAAGCGTGACGATGGCAACTTTATCCAGGACAGTAACATCGCCAACATGACCAACGAGTTTCTCAGGTACATCGCCAAAGAACACACTGCGGATGTTGCGCATGATATAGGCTGCCGTGATAACGATCGAAATACTGGCGATCACAGCCACCAGCCAGCGGCTGCCCCACACACCCATGAAGATCGGGAACTCCGCCACAAAACCGGAGAAACCTGGCATACCCATCGAAACCAAACCGCCGATGATGAAGCCGATAGTGGCGAATGGCATGATCTTGCTCATGCCGCCCAATTCAGGGATCTGGCGTGTGTGCGAGCGGTCATAGATCATACCAGTGATGGCAAAGAAGAGAGCCGTCATCACACCGTGCGAGAACATCTGCACGCCTGCGCCTGTGAGACCCTGTTGGTTGAGCGTGGAGAAACCGAGCATGACCAAGCCCATGTGCGACACAGACGAGAAACCGATCATGTATTTCAGGTCGGTCTGAACGAAAGCAATGTAGGCGCCGTACACTACAGCCACACCTGCGAACAGCATGATCAGCCACGACCAATATTTCGCACCTTCCGGCAGGAGCATGATACCCACCCGCAGTGCTGCGAACGCGCCTAACTTCATCAACACGCCTGCATGGAACATGGAAACCGCTGTCGGCGCTGCCACGTGACCATCTGGCGACCAGTTATGGAAGGGCCAGATACCGCCTAGGATGGCGAAGCCAAGGAAAACAGGCAGGAACCAGACGTTTTGGAAAGTCTGAGAGAAACCAGCTTTTTCCAAAGCGATCATATCGAACGTTAGTACACCGGTATTCTGATATGCTACCCAATACATCGCCAGGGCCCCGACCAACGCCACCACCGAACCAAGGAACAGGTAGAGGGTCAGTTTCATCGCAGCATACTCACGCGTCTGCACCCAGCCCCAGATAGCGATGAGCAGGTACATCGGGAACACGGCGATCTCATAGAAGAAGAACAACATGAACAGGTCAAGCGAGACGAATACACCGAACACGCCGCCTGCCAGCAGGAACAGGAAGGCAAAGAATTCGCGCGGACGATCCTGGATGCCCGCCATGACATGCGGATCGTCATTACCCCAGGAGATCAGTACGCCGGTGAACATGACCACACCAGTCAACAAAACAAGCGGTGTGCTCATGCCATCTACACCAAAGTGCAAGCCAATACCAAGAGAAGGAAGCCAACGATAGGTTTCCTCAAACATGTACCCAGTCGCATGCCTGGTCAGATATTGGATGTAGACCCAGAGGGATAGTAACAGTGCGAAAACCGCAGCCGCCAGCGCGACCGCGCGCGCTTCATTCTTTCGCTGAGCAGGCAGTAACAGGATGATGACTGCCGCGACGATCGGTGTAAATGTGATGACACTTAGTATAGGAAAATCCATCATCCACCTCTTAGAAGAGCATGACCACGGCTCTGTTGATCACGTTCAGTATCCATGCCGGATACAAACCGATCCACAAGATCAGCGCCATCAGCGGGACCATGACAATGATCTCGCGCGTGTTGATCTCGGTTAACTTATGTTCGCCGTGCGCCCAGTGTTCGTTCATGGGACCATGCAAGACTTTCTTGATCCCCTTCAAAATGTAAGCGCCTGTGAAGAGCAATCCCAGCATCGAAATGACGGTGTAGATCGTCATGAACGAACCAGCCTCCGCATTCACGCCCACGCCGAAGGAACCTCGCACCACCAGGAACTCGGAGATAAATCCGTTCAGCCCGGGCAAGCCCAGGGAAGCCATGCTGGTGAAGATCAGGATCCCGCCATAGATCGGGACGAGCGGGAACAATCCGCCGAACTCTTCCAGGTTGCGAGTATGCGTCCGTTCGTAGATAACACCGACAAGGAAGAACATTCCAGCCGCGGATAACCCGTGATTGAACATCTGCAGGATGGCGCCATTCAAAGCGATACGCGCATCGTTCGTGCCTACAGCGAAAGCTGCTGCCGCTATACCAAGGACCACGAAGCCCATATGATTGACCGATGAATACGCCACGAGGCGTTTGAAGTCTGTTTGAGCGTAGGAACCGAACGCACCGAAAACGATGGCAGCTACAGCAAGGAATGCCAACGCACCCGCGAAGTATTTCGCTTCCGCCGGATACAAAGGCAGGATCAAGCGCAGGAAACCGTAGGCGCCCAACTTGAGCAACACGCCCGCCAGGATCATCGAGCCTGCGGTCGGAGCTTCGGTATGCGCATCGGGCAGCCAGGTGTGGAAGGGCCACAACGGGACCTTCACCGCGAAGGCAATGACAAACGCCCAAAAAGCAACTGTCTTGACCGTGCTGGCTGGAATGCCCGCAATAGCACTTGTGTACGTTGACCAATTGTCCGTAATGAACTTGAGATCATAGGTCTTGAACAACATGCCCAGCATCTGGATCGCCAGCAGCAAACCAAGCGAACCACCCATGGTGTAGATCATGAACTTGAGCGAGGCGTAGTTGCGGTTGGCGCTTCCCCACTGATTAATGAGGAAGTACATCGGCACCAGACCGATTTCCCAGAAGACAAAGAAAATCAGCAGGTCAATTGCCATGAATACGCCGAGCATGCCGGTTTCCAGGAACAGGAACAGCATCATGTAGGCTTTGACCTTGTCACTGATGCTGAAGGAAGCCAGGATGGCAAGCGGTGTAAGAAGAGTGGTCAACAAGACCATGGAGAGCGAGAGACCATCCACCCCGAGGTGCAGGGATGAGCCAATCGCGTCATACCATGAATACTGTTCGACAAACTGATAACCAACCTGATTGACATCGAAGCGGAACCAGGCGATCAGCGAGAAAATGAACGGAATGATGCTCGCGCCCAGAGTGAACCAGCGGAAAAGCTTATTTTCGCCGCTGGGCAGGAAGAGCATGATGACCGCGGCAAATGCCGGTGTGAACAGGATAAGCGAGAGAAGATGAGTATCGGTGAAGTTCATCACTTACTCCTTAAGCCAGCAGCCCAAAGGCGAAGAGGATCGCGCCAATGACCACAAAGGTCACGATGGCGAACATGAGATACTGCTGGACACGTCCCGTTTGGATGGCGCGCAATTTGCCGCCAAACCAGTAGGTGACATCCGCCGAGCCATCGCCGATGAGACGGTTGATGATCGGCAAGTCAAATTGATTGCGGACGAACGAGCCCAAGCCTTGTGTGACCGGACCAAACGCGTGCAGGATACCGTCGATCACACCCTTGTCCATCCATTTGTAGACGAAAGTTTCAGCAAACCAGTACGCAGGTTTGACAAAGAGGAAATCGTAGACCTCGTCAACGTAGTATTTGTTCTTCAGAACAGGGATTTGGAATCTGTCTTCCGACGGAGATTTCACATTACGATAAACAAGGTAACCGAACGTCAAACCACCGAGCGCCACAAGCAGAGATGTAAGCAGTGGGATCCAGCTGAATTCGATCACTTCGGGATGTTCGGCAAGCGTTCCACCGACAAATTCATGGAACCAGTTCGGCACGAGTCCGCCAAGGAGTGGGAAATGTTCGGGGATGCCGACCCAGCCATAAGTGACAGCAAAGACCGAGAGAACAACGAGCGGAGTCGTCATCGTCCAGGGAGTTTCTTGGGCGTGTTCAGCTTCCGGTGTGCGCGCTTCCCCTAGGAAGGTCAGGGTGATCTGGCGCATGGTGTAGAAAGCGGTCATGAAAGCAGCAAGAGCCAATGTCACAAAGACAACCATGTGACCGTTAGCAAAGGCGTCCGCGAAAATTTCGTCCTTCGACCAGAAACCTGCGGTAACGACCGGGAAACCAGATAGCGCGAAACCACCGATCAGGAATGTCCAGAAGGTAATAGGCATCTGCTTGCGCAGACCGCCCATGTTGAACATGTCCTGCGGGTCAACCTTATGATTGCCTGTGTGCAGGACACCGTGCTCCATGCCATGGATGACGGAACCGGAGCCAAGGAAGAGCAGCGCCTTGAAGAAGGCATGTGTGATCAAGTGGAAGACTGCCGCAATATACGCACCGATGCCAAGCGCCGCGATCATGAAACCAAGCTGTGAGATCGTGGAATACGCCAGCACGCGCTTGATGTCGTTTTGCGCCACGGCGATGGTCGCAGCGAAGATCGCTGTGAAGGCGCCGATGAACGCAACGATCGTCATGGTCTTCGGGTCGAGGCTGAGCAGCGGGAACATGCGGATGACCGCATACACACCTGCGGACACCATCGTCGCCGCATGGATCATGGCGCTGACGGGTGTCGGGCCTTCCATCGCGTCGGGCAGCCAGACGTGCAGCGGGAACTGCGCGGATTTACCGACCGTACCGATGAAGAGCAGCAGAGCAATAATGCCTGCGGTCGAGAAGCCCCAGATCGAAGGTGTAGAAGCCAGCGCATGTAGCGTTTCTTCGCGGAAGATCTCGCGGAAGGTCAATGTGCCGGTGGCGCTGTACAGGAAGGAAATGCCCAGCAGCATGAACACATCGCCGATGCGGGTGGTCATGAAGGCTTTGATGGCAGCGTTACGAGCGGATTCTTTTCCGTACCAGAAGCCGATCAACAGATAGGAACACAGCCCCATGATCTCCCAGCCCACGAACAAGGTCAGCAGGTTATCAGAGACCACCAGCACATACATACCGAAAGCAAACAAGCCTAGGAAGGCAAAGAAGCGTGAGTACATCGGCTCGACGGAGGGAACCACGTGTTTGTGTCCATGCTCTTCCACGGTCGCGCCGTGAGGCGGAAGACCCTTACGGTCATGATCTCCAGCCGGTTGACCAAAGTTGTGGTAACCGATACTGTAGAGGAAGATCATCAGGATCGTGATGGACACAAAGAACAAAACTGCAGCACCAAGCGGATCGATCAACACGCCGATCTTGAGCCAGGTGCTTCCGGTCGGCAGCCAGTTGATCGAGGAAGCAAAAGGTTCCTGCCCCAAATGCTCCACGGCGATGGCACGGAAGAAGACCACCATGCTCGCCAGCCACGAAAGAAATGCCGCACCAACGCCAATGCTATGGCTGAGCCATTTGCTCTTATTCGTGAACAATACGATCAAAAAGAACGCCAGCGCGGGTGGGAGTGGAATTAGCCAGATCAATGTTTCAGTCGTCATAAATCCCTACCACTTCATCATATCGATTTCGTCTGCCACAACGGTGTTGCGGCGACGATATACGGAGATCACCAATGCCAGACCCACAGACACTTCCGCTGCGGCAACGGCGAAGACAATGATCGCGAAAACCTGTCCGGTCATATCCATTACATTCGATCCATAACGCCAGAAGGCTGCCAGGTTGATGTTAACGGCGTTGAGCATCAATTCGATGCCCAGCAGGATGGCGACCGCATTGCGGCGAGACAACACGCCGAACAGGCCAATACTGAAAAGCGCCGCTGCAAAAATGAGATACCAGGAAAGTGGAACCATGCTGTGCGCCTCCTATTTCTCTGCGTTCTGGGAACGGGGATTGAATGCTACGAACACAGCGCCGACCAATGCCGCCACCAAAAGGACAGACGCGACTTCGAACGGCAGGACGTACGCCGTCGGAGACGTCAACGCTGTGCCCAACTCAGTGATCGCATCAAACCCCGTAGGGAGGTCTGCTGCCGTCTTCACCATACCGCCCCAACCTTGAAGCAGGAAGAACAAGCCGCCGAAGGTCATCACTGCCAGCAGTGCGCCAAACCACCAGTTCCTATTCATCTGCGGACCCTGGTCACGCATATCCTTGCGGGTCAGCATGACCGCAAAGATGAAGAGGATGGCAATGGCACCGATGTAGACAACAACTTGCACCACAGCCAAAAACGCTGCATTAAGCACGGCATAGATCACTGCCACTCCAAAGAGTGTAGAAACCAGCCACAATGCAGCGTGGACCAAGTTTCGCGTGGTCACGACCATGAAGCCGGAGCCCAGCGTAAACAATGCCACTACGAGAAAAATGATTTGTTCACCAGTCATTGTTATCTGCTCCCATTAGTGATGGACCGCTTCCACAACCTGCTTTGGTCCTTCCACCTTTTCGCGTTCCTTGCGGCTTACGGAGCGTGCGATCTCAAGCGCCGCCCAGCCAACCAGCACATTGGATAGAAACATGCCAATTACGTAGACCCAGATCGGAGTTCCGGCGAGAAGCGCATTCATCAACGCGACAACCATCAGCAGAACGAACGCCAGCGGCGTTAAGAACTTCCAATTGAACGCCAGCATCTGGTCAATACGGATACGCAAGAGCGTGTACTTGACCCACATGATGACCCAATAACCTAGCATGGCTTTCACCATCAAAACCAAAATGTGAATAAAGGGGTTGTTCAACCAAACAAGTGCCGGAAGTTTTTCCAACCCAAACAATCCATAACCCCCAAAGAATAGAATCGCCCAGAAACCACCGAACGTAAAGGCATGCAGGAGTTCACCGGCGTAGAACATGCCGAACTTCATGCCGGAATATTCGATGTTGTAACCGGAGACTAATTCTGATTCGCCTTCTGCCATATCGAAAGGAGCGCGCCCTAATTCAGCAATTGCCGCAATCAAGAATATTATTGCAGCAAGTGGCGATAGCAGGAAAAATGGTATTGGATATTGAGCCTCAGTGATGGCAGCAAAACCCATTGACCCTGCAAAAATGGTCGGGATCAGAAGCATGGTCAGCATCGGCACTTCGAATGAGACCATCACCGCTACCTGGCGGAACGCACCGATCAAGGCAAACTTATTGTTCGATGACCAGCCCGCCATGATGATGGAGAGCGTACCAATGGCACCGGCAGCGATGATATAAAGTGCGCCAATGTTCAGGTCTACGCCAAACATCTTTGGAGCCAGAGGCACCACTGCCCATAGTATCAACACCGACATCATCGAAAGCATCGGCGCAATGTTGTACACAACCTTGTCTGCGCCGCCGGGAGTGGTATCTTCCTTGATGAGCAGCTTGATGATGTCTGCAAATGGTTGGATCAAACCAAACGGACCGACGCGATTGGGACCGAGACGGTCCTGGAAGCGCGCCACCACCTTGCGCTCGACCCAAACCAGGAAAATGTCGAGCACCATCAACACGGCGATTAGAACAAAAATGCCGAGAAAGCCGATCAAAATGTTCGCGGCGATCTCTGGCATGCCCCAACCGGTGAAGATGCCCAACAGCCAATCAGCGGCTACTTTGAGGGGATCATTCCAAAACATAACTTCTCCTTAACGCCCTCTCCTTAAAGAGGGTCAGGGTGAGGTCATTACACAAACAAAAGGCTGAATGGATATATTCCAATCAGCCTCTTTCCTTCTAATAGAGAAAACTTACGCCCACTCCAGCATCCCCTTGCGCCAGGTGTACACCAGCCCGGCAACGAGGATGAGAATGAAGATGATGCCTTCCACCACAGCGAACAATCCCAGCGAGCCTAGTTTCACCGCCCACGGGAAGAGGAAGACCGTTTCAACATCGAACACCAGAAAGACCAGGGCGAAAATGTAATACTGAGCCTTAAACTGCACCCAGCTATCGCCTACCGTTTCGATGCCGCATTCATAAGTTGTCTGTTTAATGGGATTAGGCTTTTTGGGTCCCAGGATCCACGCCACTCCAATAGCGCCGACCGGGATGATTAGCCCAACAATGAAGAACAAACCAACGTAAATCCAAGGGCTCATAGCTACTCCGGCGAAAAGTGTCTATCTTGTGCCTTAAATGTGGGGTACAAGCGACAAAATTGTACCATAAAGAACAATCGCAAACACCCATTGCATGTCAATTAATGGGGTGATGTATGTCATATCTTTACGAATTTCGTCTTTTTCGTCTGTTAAAAATGTACTTGACGATATCTTCAAAGAACGGGAAACCGACGATGGTACCGACAATGGAACCTCCGACTCCAAGCGTTCGCGCCAAATTAGCAGATATCCCGAAAAGATTGACCGCTTCTATATCTACGTCCTGAGCTGCCACCGTTTTCTGGCTTTCTTCGCCACTGACTTTATCCACGAACCGCAAATAAAGCCAAATTGTTCCCCTGTAAATTCCCACCTCGGTCGGACGAACACTCCATGCGAAGGTAATAGTTTGTCCCTGCTCGAGAGTTTGGTTCGACAAACCTGACGGAGAGACTTCCACTCCGGCAATATCAAATTTCGCTTCGGCAATGACACGGTGTGTCTCATACAAATTGGGAATCTCGACCACTTCCCCATTGACCACGTTCCCACCTACAACCGCAGTTGGGGTGATATTTCCATTCTTGTCTACTTGCAGTGTCAGGCGAACACGATCTGAGTCGCCCGCACGGATCTTGGCAGGATATTCCACAGTCAACAAACGCCGCTCAGGAACGGCAGGCTGCATCGTTGGCACAGGCATGATCGGTTCGGATGGAGATGATTGAGTTGGCGATATGTCAGAGGGTGATGCTTGCGTCAGTTGAGGCGAGGCAGAAGTCCCGCCGCAGGCAAGGATGGCGAGCATTAGCGCAAGCACAGTAGCAATTAACGGAAAAAACTTCCGGGGAGAAAAAAGCATCTTGTTCACGAGACAACCACCGGCGTAATCAGAAGCGAGGCTGGGGTCGGCAGTTGCAGATCCGCTGGTTGGATCGGAAAGGTATGCGATTCACGCCGCGAAGGGAAAAATCCCCAGATCACCAACGAGAGTGAAACGGCAAGGATGAGAAGTCCAAGGATGATGCGGGTTTTGCGAGTCATATTATTCGATAGGTAATAGTTCGCCTGCCACCAGACCTGGAAAAGCAGCGCGTAATTTGGCGTCCACTTCGGGTGAGATCAAGGGCGCTGTGTTGTTCGCCATGATCTCCTTAACTCTCTTCATCGCGTGGGCTTGCGTATCCAGCGAACCTTTCTTCTCCCAAGCGATGCGTGCATCGCGGTCGGCGATCTTGGTCAGGACAATTTCCGTCTTCATGCGGGCACTGGTATGTTTGGGTTTGATAAAGGAGCCACCTGGACCGATCTCTTTGATCAAGTTGATCGCCAGATCGTCGTCGCTGAACGAGATACCACGTTTGACGCGCTTCAACATCTGCGCTACTTCATCATCGATGACGGCTTTCGCAAAATCGAAGGTCTTGAGTGCATCGATAAGCCCGCCGATATTGAACATATCCATGCCGCTGAGGATGCCGCCCATGCCAGACATGCCGGTTTCATAACCCGACTGCGCATCGTTCAATTTGGAATTGGTCAAGCCAATGTAACCGCCGCACGGGACATTGTAGTAACGAGCGATCTGCGCGAATGCCATGTGCATCATTCCGCATTCGATGGCGCCGGAGGTGTATGCTCCGGTGCGCATGTCAGCGACCGTTGCCAGGGTAGCATAAATGGTCGGTGTGCCCTCTTTGACCATTTGCATCAATGTTACCGTGGCAAGGTATTCAGCGTTACCTTGCACCAACGAACCCGCCATGGACATGGGCGATGTGAGTCCGGCATTCGGCACGATGGTCGGGTAGACGGGCAGACCTTCACCAGCGAAGTACATCACATTTTCAGTCGAGAGCACGTCCATGCTCAGCGGTGAAACGGTTGGACAGTAATGATGTGTCAGGAAAGGATGTTCTCGATACGCTTCCTTTCCGCCCGCAACCATGTACACCATCTCCATAACCGACAGCGTATCCTTGTGATCTGTTGTCGTAGCGCGGATGGGTTTCATGCAATACTTAATAGCGGGATAGACACGCGAAATGGTGAATTGATCTTTAGGTGCATCCTCCGCCAACGTGGAAATGGAGAACATGTCATAACCCGGCAGCTCATTAATAAGATGCGCGATGCGTGCAATATCCCCTGACTCCGCGCGCCGTTCCTTGCCGGTTACCGGATCAATAATGTCGGGCGCTGAACTAGCTGTGACAATGACCGGGCTATCGTTGGGAATTGTCTTATCGAATTTGGGGTCACGCCCGCGGAAGGTGAAGGTGGGCGGAGCCATCTTGCGATACTTCTCCACCACCTCGCGTGGAAACTTAACGATCTCGTTATCAGCAGACGTGATACAGCCGTGTTTCTCAAATAATTCACGCGCCGGTTTATAGCGCACTTTCAGGCCCACCTGTTCCAAAATCTCCAATGAAAACTCATGAATACGTTCAACCTGCTCTTGCGTAAGAAGTTCTGCAAATGACATATTTCCATCCTTTATCAATAAGATAGGAATTAAATGATCTTTCGTTTTGTCCTGGCATGCGGATGATTGACCTTTGAGCCATCCCACTTCGATGGAAGTTTCAGATCTTTGAGCAATTTCTTTTGCGCCTGTTTGCCCTGATCCGCTACCTGTCTGGGCAGTTCAAGAATTCTATCGATGATCTCGAATTGGTTATTCTTGAATGCCCAGTGTTCCACCTTGAGTTTTTGGGCAAGTTCTTGTATCTGTTCGACAGAAAACATCTGCAGCCCAGCACGTGTGACTTTGAGGGTCGCCGCGGCAGTGGCAAAGCGCGCGGACTGCTCCACATTCCACCCTTTGAGATATCCATAAATAAAGCCAGCAGAGAATGTGGCTCCCGCACCACATGCATCCACCGCTTTGACGTGCGGAGCGAAGACGCGCACGATCTGATTCCCTTGCGCGACGAGACATCCGCCCTTTGCCAGTGTGATGATGGCGGTCTGAATGCCAGACTTCAACAACTTGCGTGCCGTTCCTACCAGCGCCTGCTTCCCGCCGATCTGTGCGGCGTCGGTCACTGCCTGGCAAAAGGTAGCGCGTTTGGCGTATTGTTTCAAAACATCGGAGTCTTTATGTCCATGCTCAAGATTGACGAACACCGGAACGCCGAGACGGTTCGCTTCATCAATGGCGCGCAGAACATGGTCGCCATCATACCAATCGGCATACAGGATTTTGGAACCTTCTAGCAAAGACAAATCAGCTGTATCGAGTGTATTTAGAATTTGCGGTGTACGCTGCCAGAAATACGTGCGCGCACCTTTCCGATCCGAGACGTTCACTTCAAGCGGTGTCTTGTAGTCCTTTGTAAAACGTACTTCACCCTGTATCCCCCATTCTTTCAATTGATTTGCCAGCGTATGCCCACGCTGATCATCGCCAACCGCCGTGCCGATCATCCCAGAACTCACATTCCATTGACGCAGCAGGCACGCCACGATGGCAGCATCATCGAACACGAACTCGTTGACTTCTGTTACAACAGCACCAGTATTATGTTTTGGAAGTTTCTCCAACACCATGATCTCTACCGGTGTGAGCATCCCAAAGCCAACATATTCAGGAGGGGATTTTGTCATTCAGGTATTATACAACTCTCATTACTGCTCTGTCGGGGGCTTCTCCTTCGGAGTGCTTCGCGAAGCCCCCGACAGAGCAAGTTATTAGGCACGTAGCTTCTCGCCTTTTGGATCATATAGCACAGGCGCTGTCACTTCGGCAGGAAACTTTCCTTCCAGCAATTCCACTTCCACGCGGCAGCCGGGTTTCGATAACTCAAGAGGCAGATAGGCAAGCAGGATGTTTTTCTTCACGGTATATCCATATCCACCGCTGCGGACGCGGGTGATAACTTTCCCATCGTGATAGATCGCTTCGCCGCCGTAGATCTGCGTAAAGTCTTCGCTATCGAGAACCAGCGTACACAACTTCGTGGCAAAGCCTTTTTGTTTCTTTTCCAATAGAGCTTCTTTGCCGATGAAATCGCCTTTATCAAAGTGGACACAGAATCCCAGCCCGCCTTCAAACGGAGTTTCTAATTGCGTCACGTCAGTTGTGTAATAACGGTAGCCTTTTTCCAAGCGGAGTGAGTTCGAGCACTTTGTAGCCGCCGACTTCCATGTTGAACTCTTTTCCGGCTTGCATCAATAGATCCCATACCATGGAAGCGCGGTTGTTCGGGATGTACAACTCCCAGCCCAACTCGCCAACGTAACTGACGCGCTGCGCCCAAACGCGCGCGCCATTGATCGTGATGAACTTCCCTGCCAGATATGGGAACGCTTCATTCGAAACGGGATCAGGCGTCACCTTCGAAAGAACGGATCGCGCCTGAGGTCCCCACAAGGCGAGACAGGCGTAGTCCGTGGTGATGTCGTGCAGAGTCACGTCGTCCTCATCCTGCACATGCATTTGCAGCCACGCCAGATCGTTTCCGATGAAACCGGAGCCGGTGATGACCCAGAACACATCATCGCTCAGGCGTGAGACGGTCACATCCGCTTCGACGCCGCCGCGCATATTGAGAAATTGAGTGTAGGTGGTGCTGCCAGCGGGCTTATCGATATTCGTATCGGTGACACGCTGCAACAACTTCAGCGCATCACGCCCAGTCACTTCGATCTTGCCAAAGGATGTGAGATCAAAGAGCGCCGCACGTTCACGCGTGGCTTTGTGTTCTTCACCGACACGCTCAAAGTACGGAGGCTTTGCCCAGCCCCATTCTTTTTGGTCAGATCCAGCACGACGCCATTTCTTACCGGGCTCGAAATACAGCACACGCTCCCAGCCATATTTTTCGCCGAATACCGCACCCAATTCCTGCGTGCGATGATAAACGGGACTCATCCGATGCGGACGCGCCCATTCATTTTCATCATTCGGGAAGCGGATGGCGTAATAATATTTGACGCTCTCGCGTGTACGCTCAGCGGCATACTGCGGATCAGTGAAGTAGTTCCCAAAGCGCGTGGCTTTGTAGGCGTAGACATCCATCGGCGGTTCACCTTCGATGATCCACTCCGCCATCAGTTTGCCCATGCCGCCTGCACCGCCGTAACCATTCAATGACATACCTGCCAGCATCCACATGCCACGCACGCCGGGTAACGGACCCAGCATGGGTTGGCAATCAGGCGTGTATGCGCCGGGATGACAGGTGATATCAATGATGCCGGCATCCTTCAAAAATGGGATACGGCGGATCGCCCCTTCCAGCAGCATCTCGAAGCGACCATAATCTGGCGTCAAGGTGGTATTGCTGTGTCCCCATGGCGTACCATCGATCCAGCGCGCAACAGGATTCGGCTCATAGCCTCCGATGACTAATCCGCCTTGTTCTTCGCGCATGTAGACAAGGTTATCCGGGTCGCGCAGGCAAGGCGTGTTCTTCGGAAACACATGCCCCGGCACGGCTTTGACGGTGATATGCTGATGATCGACTGGCGTGGTTGGTAGTGGCACGCCCGCCATGGCGGCGAGTCGCGGCGCCCACATTCCTGCAGCGTTGATCACGAAATTCGTTTTGATCGTGCCTTTGTCGGTGATGACGGCTTGTATTTCACCTTTCGGTGAAAGTTCAACTCCAATGACACGGGTGTTCGTGTTGACATCCACGCCCATCTCTTTGATCAGGCGTGCCATGCCAGTCGTTGTGTCGTATGGAGAAAGATGTCCATCGCGCGGGAGATAGATCGCGCCGTACAGTTCTTTGTCAGTGATCTGCGGCATAACCTTGACCGCTTCACTAGGCGAGATGATCTCGACATCCATGCCAATAGCTTTCGCCCGACTCACGCTTCGCTCCAACTCCTTGAGCTGCTCCCGGCTGGAGGCGACTCTCAAGCTGCCAACGTGGTTGAACATCCCCAATTCGCTGTACAGTTCAATGGAATATTTCCGGAACTGCATCATGGTCTTGGAGGTGGCGAACTGCGTCACCACTCCCGCCGCATGAGACGATTCCCCGCTGGCGATCTCGCCTTTTTCTAACAACACAATATCTTTCTTGCCCATCTTAAACAAGTGATAGGCAACGTTCACTCCATAAATTCCACCACCTACTACGACGATTTCTGCTTGAGATTTCATGGGTCTCCTTCGGAGCGGTATACAAGTAGACATGTAGACAGGTAAACAGGCTTTTGTCTGCGCCTACACATTTTCTTGCGTACCCGATTCCGTATTCTCCTCATCAAATAGATTTACTTCATAGTCTGCTGCATCTTCCCGCAGTTTTTTATCGCCGTACTCTTGAGCATCAGCTCTTTGACGGCGGACATACGCCATGTAACCGTTGAGTGTTTGCTCAGTCTTTCGAATTAATTTGTAGAGTTCTTCAAAGCCCGTTTGATTGATGTATTCCAATACACGAGCTTCAATCAAACGAGACAAAGTCTCATTTAACTCGCCACGCCCGATTGAGTAATAATGCAAGCTGTCAAGATAATGATAACGCCCATATCCTTCAGCGATATTCCCTGTCACATTCTTTGAAGCACGACGAATTTGCGAATACAGATCATACTTCTCATCAGAGGGAAGTGTCTTTGAAAAGGCATGCACCCTCGCCATCACTTCTAAAGCGAGTTGGTAACATTCCAAATCTTCGAATCCGCGTTTACCTTTTTCCCCAGGTGATTCGTACAACGACTTCGTTTCAGCCACACATCTCTCCTCTCACCTGTCTACGTGTTTCCTTGTTTCCGTGTTTACGCACTCACATTCCTCATCCACCCCTCAAACTCCCCCGAATCCATCTTCTCCACTGCTCTGCCCCAACGCTCGATTGCCCAACCCCAGAAATCGAACTTGATGCTTGAAATCTTCGCCTGAATGGCTGCCCACAATCCCCAGCCTATATCGGACATGATCATGTTCAATTTCATACGGGCAATCAGAGAGGGAGTCGCTTTGCCAAAATAGGCTGCACAGACTTCAGCGATCTGGTCGTCATTAAATTGCATTTCCTGGCAGGTATTGCCCAACTCAAAAGTGGGATCGTTGTTGCCACTGTACTCGTAATCGATCAACCAGAGTTGTTCGCCATCATCAATATAGTTCTCGGCGAGCAGGTCATTGTTGCAGGGAACTGTCGGCAGCGGATGGACATTCATCGCTTGTTCGATGCGCTGTACCGTAGGCATTCTTTCCAAATAACCGTCAGGGATCTTGATATCGCGGTCACGGCACAGGCTGAGATAATATTCTATGAGGCGGAACATGTTGAAGTCTAGTAAGAAGCGTGGACCGGCGTTGAGTTGCTTGATGGCTTGTGCCATGCGGGTCGGCATCCCTGGTTGATTCAGCGCATCCTTCGACATGGTCTTGCCATCCAGAAATTCGATCACCATCACACTGTATTCGGGCAGGTGATAGCAAATGCGCGGAGCAACGCCCGCTTCGGAGGCAGCCTTGGTGTTGTGATATTCATTGGCACGGTCAATGGCGAGCAGATCTGTGCTGGCTCCCGGCACACGGACGAAATACGGAACGCCATCCGCCTCCACTTTGAAGTTGGAATTGGTCAGACCACCGGAAAGCGGCGCGATCGAAATATTTTTATTTTTCCAATCGGGGACTCTTGCTATGACTTCTTCAATGATCGACATACCAATAACCTCACGATTAAAAGGAAACAGGTAAATAGGTAGACACGTGTATACCTGTCTACCTATTTACCTATCTACGTGTTTACTTCTCTGCCGAGCTAAGAACCAGCACCGCTTCCTTTGAACACATGACTTTTTCTTGTGAACCAATAGCAGGCAATTCAAGGAATGGATTGTTGAAGGTATCCATGTTGAATTTGGTGTTGCCGATCTTGATCTGAATGCGGACGACCGAACCGAGGAAAGTGATATTTTCGATGGTGCAATCCACAACATTATCTTTCAGCGGCTCGGTGGCAAAACTGAAGCGCTCGGGGCGAATCGAGATCTTGACCTTGTCACCTTTTCTGCGGCTGGACATTTCGGGGTCGGCTGTTTTGAATTGAACGCCGTCCATGCTCAGCAAACCATTTGCAGGGTCGAACACTTCGGCGTCGGCATTGTTGAGAGAACCGACGAAGTTCGCCACAAATTGAGAGCGTGGGAAATTGTAGATCTCGAACGGTGTCCCGACCTGCTCGGCGCGACCTTCATACATTACCACGATGCGGTCAGAAATGGATAGCGCTTCCTCCTGATCATGCGTGACGAAGATGGCAGTGATGCCCAAGCGCTTTTGGATGGCACGGATCTCCTGTCGCAATGACACACGGATCTTCGCATCCAAGGCAGAAAGCGGCTCATCGAGCAGCAACACCTGCGGACGATTCGCCAGCGCACGAGCCAATGCCACACGCTGCTGCTGCCCGCCGGAGAGTTGGTACGGATATTTGTCGGCGTGCTTTTCCAGATTGATCAGGCTGACCATCTCATCGACGCGCTTCTTCACTTCCGCTTCCGGTTCTTTGCGGATGGTGAGTCCAAAGCCGATATTTTGAGCGACCGTCATGTTCGGGAACAAAGCGTATGCCTGAAAGATCATACCCACATTGCGTTGATTAGGAGCCTTGTTGGTAATATCGTTCCCGCCGAGCGTGATCTTGCCAGCAGTGGGAGTTTCAAAACCCGCCACCATACGCAACGTTGTCGTCTTTCCGCAGCCGGATGGACCAAGAAAAGAAACAAATTCACCTTTTTCAATGTCAAGGTTGAAGTCTTCCACCACCACCGTATCGCCAAATTGTTTCGAGATATTTGAAAGAGTCAGGTATCCCATGGTTTTCTCGCTTGAATGAATTAGTGTGCTCCGGCTGTCTGTCCCTGACCGCCAGTGACGAGTTGGATCAATCCCATTGCCATCCATGTCAGAATGAAACTGGCAAAGGATAACGCGGCTGGCTCATAGGCTTTGTGCTGTCCGAGCAAAAAGAGATACGGACCAAAGGCTGGAACCCCAAGGAAGGAAGCGATGGTCACTTCGCCGACCACGATGGCAAAGGTGAGCAATGCACCGCTCAGAAGTGCGGAGCGAAGATTCGGGAAGATGACCTTCATCAGGATCACCGACCAACTCGCGCCGAGGCTTTGAGCCGCTTCCGTCAGAGTCGCCACGTCAATGGTGCGCATCCCTGTGTCCACGGAGCGATACATATATGGCAGCGCGAGGACGGTGTATCCCGCCACCAGCAGCACAGTCGTCCCTGCGCGGAAATTCGTCAACGGCGGGATGATCGTAACGTCCGTAAATGGGATATTCAACGGAGAACTGTAGATGCGGATCAAACCAAACACAAGGATGATCGCTGGAACCACGAATGGCAGCAGTGTAATGAACTCAACGATACGGCGGGCTTGCGGAAGTCTGAGTCGAATCCAGTATGCAGTTGGTATGGCGATCAAGGCGCTCACGATGATGGTGAACACTGCCACCATGTTGGAATATCCAAACGTTGTCCAGAATTTATGGTCCGCAAACGCCTTCTGGTAAGCAAAAAGGCTCAGGGTATCGCGCTTCATTTCGAGCGAGAAAGCAAAGGTAGCATAGAGCGGCAAAATAAAATAGACCGCGCCGAGAAAATACCAGAGCCAACTCCAGAGATCGACCTTCTTGTCCCGAGTTCTAGATCGAAACGCCCGCAGGGACAAGGCTTTGCCAAGGTTATCCATCGTCATTTCAACCACCTCTCTGTCCGTGCCTGGAGCCAGGAATATGCCGCCAGCGAGATCGCCATGATGACCACCATGCCCATCGCCATCGCATATCCTAAACCGGGATTATGCAAAACATCGCCTCGGATCTGCGCCCCGATCTGGATCGTGACAATGGGTAGCGCACCACCCGTCAGCGCGTACGCGGTAGCATACGCTCCGAAGGCATTCCCGAACAATAAGATCATCGAACCTAAAATGGATGGCAGCAGCACGGGCAGCGCCACGCGCCACCAATATTGCAAATAGCTGGCTCCCAGATTCTCCGCTGCCTCACGCCATTCCTTTTTCAGACCATCCAGTGCCGGGGTCATCACCAGCACCATCAACGGGAATTGGAAGTACATGTAGGTAAGGCTCAACCCGGCAAAGCTATACAGGTTGAAGCCAGCATCATACAGATTAACATGGAAAACATTCTTGAGCACCGCCGTGATGAAACCTGTTCTACCCAGTGTGGCGACAAAAGCGAACGCCAGAGGCACGCCTGCAAAATTGGAAGCAACGCCGGAAAATGTGATCAGGATAGACCTCAGTGATTTAGGCAACCCACCCACCGTCACCGAATACGCCAACAGAAAACCAAAGATGCCGCCGCCGATGGCTGTCACCGCGCTGATGCGGATACTCAGCCAATAAGCACTCAAGATCGACTGTTCTTCAAAGAGTTGAAGCACATGTTCGAGCGTGAATCCGCTGCCGTCATTCGCCGAGAAACTACCGATGAACAACCGCAGGGAAGGCAAGATGAGAAAAAGAATTGCAAACAGGAAAAAGGGAATGACCCCTACCCACTGTTTAAGAATGGAAGGTTTCGGTGCAGCACGGACAGACATGCTCTGGCTTGCCATAAGCTAACTCCTCATCACCGTTCTTTTTGCAATGAGACCCTGCCTATTGGCAGGGTCTCACCTTATGACGAATTCTTACAACTAGGGAGCGGCTTGGATGTTCGCACCCACCACGGAATCCCAATTCTTGGTGATGAGTTCGTTGGCAGCGTTCAACTGGTCGAGGGTCGGGAACACAGCACCAGAGACATCCGGCAGCTTGGCAAGCAGGTCGGCAGGGATGACACCGCGCGCGCGCATATCAGCTTCACGGATCGGGTGGCAGTAACCCTGCATCCACAGTAACTGCCCTTCATCTGAATATAAGAAGTCCATCCACAACTTGGCGTTGTCGAGGTTCGGGGCGTAGGCGCTGATCGCCTGAACGTACACGCCTGCGAAACGACCGGTGGCGGGGATGATCACTTCGGTCTTCGGGTTGCCGGCAAAAGAGTTGACGGCGGCAAGAGCATTGTAGTCCCATGTGATGCGAATAGGAGTCTCACCCTTGGCGACCAAACCGTTATTCGAGATCAACGGGACTAAGTTCCCAGCGGAGTTGACCTGAGCAAAGAAGTCAAGACCAGGCTGGGCATTATCAAGAGAGCCGCCGTTGGCAAGAGCCGCCGCATATACGGTCTGGATCGCCTGATTGGAGGTGCGGGGATCGCCAGACATGGCAACCTGTCCCTTGTACTCGGGCTTGAGCAGGTCAGCCCAATCTTGCGGGGCAGTCGGCTGGACATCGGTATTGACCAGGAAGGCGAGCACGCCATAATAGTCACCGTACCAATAGCCATCGGCATCCTTGGCTTCGGCAGGGATGGAATCCCAGGTCGGGACCTTGTACGGCTGAATCAACTTGTCCGCTTTGGCTGATGTTCCGAAAGCGAAACCAACATCGATCACATCAGGAGCCTGCGGACCTTTGTTGTCCTTATTGGCTTTGATGGCTTCGATCTCATCGCCCGAACCGGCATCTGGATTCAATTCATTCACTGTGATATCAGGATACTTCGCCTTGAAGGCATCGATGACTCCCCCGTAGTTACACCAGTCATGCGGAAGGGCGATCACGTTCAATTGCCCCGAGGCACCTTTGGGTCCACACGCTGCCAGCAGTGTGGATGCAATCACAAACATTGCGAGCAACAGACGAACGGTCTTCTTGGTACGCATTCTCTTCTCCTTTTGTGATGTGTGGTTGTTGACTGAGAGCACCGCACTCTCAACGCTTTGATTATATACCGAACAAATCAAAGACGGTTAACCCTTTGTAAATAACTCCTTAACGCGCGACTTCTTCCACCTCTTCATACCAGCGGACACGCGTCCCCACCTTGTCGCGCATCTGCCATGCCATGGATTTAGGCATCGTCTCGAACGTCTGCTGGATCTCGGAAATGCGCTTCCGGATCAAGCCGCGTTCTGATTCCGTTAAATTCAGCGTCTCCTCCCCGACAACTTCTTCCACACGCTTCAAGTTGATGGATGTCGTCTTGTACAAGCCCCAGTCCTGACCGCACAATTTGGCGATGTACGCCAGATTGACCTTGCCATCGTCATCGTTACCGGTCTCGTTGAAGAGTAATACAGAGGCGATATCGAGGGCGTCTTTGTGGTTAAGTTCCACGATCTGGGCTTTGGACAAAAGCAATTCGGTCAGCGGAACCGTGACCGGGTCCAGCGGGAGGCGTCCGTTCATCGGTAGTTTATGGCACATCTCAAAGTTGCCGACGAAGATATCCACATGCCGCTCGCTGTTGGGGTCCAGATAGATCTGCCGTTTCGAGCCGTTGAGCACATTGAATTGGCGATGTGATTCGTAACCCATTTCTTGAAAGAACGGTTCGATCTTTTTCCTGTCAGTTTCAGCGACCACGAAATCAAGGTCGTGATATTCACGGGTAAAAAACTTCTGCAGATCCCCACAACGTACACGGACAGCCAATCCACCGATGGCACGCATCAGAATGGAACTGGTGCGCGCCGCTTCGATCAAGCGGTTCATTTCATCGAGGATGTCAGGTAGAATTGGCATATAGGTTAGAAACTCTCAACTCCTGGTCAATTCCATTTTAACCGCAAACCTCACAAAACAAGAGGAGATACCCATGAGTCAAACGGTCAAGGATCTAATGCATGAGGGAGTCATCACATGTCTGCCCAGCACTTCCCTGGGGAAAGTGGCAACCCTGTTGGACGTACACCAGATCCATGCCATTGTGGTCGCCGAGCATCCCGATGAGCCTCTGGGTATCATCACCGATTTTGACCTGCTCGCCGGGGAATGGCTCTCGGTCGATGATAGAAGTTTGGACACCATGCGAAAGATGACTGCGGGCGATCTGATGACCCATCCCGTTGAGACCGTGGATGTCAACACGCCGGTGAGTGAAGCCGCCGAGCGCATGGGTAAAAAAGATGTTCATCGCATGTTGGTCATGGAAGCAGGCAAACCCGTCGGCATTCTTTCCATCTCTGATCTGGTTGCCGGTATCGCAGCGCAAGAACCCATTCACCGGAAAACCGTGGGAGATGTGACTTCCAAAACGTTCCTGGTCTGCCGCGAAGACACTCCCATCATTTCCGCCGCCCGCACCATGACCCAGGCGGGCTGGCGCTCGATCATCGTGGTGGATGCACTGGGCAAACTTCAAGGAGTGATTACCGGGCACCAACTGGTACACCTGGCTGGCAATCCTGTGGATGAAAACCTGAAAGTCAAAGACTTCCTGAATCGCAATGTCATCACTGTAGATATCAACGCCAACTTGCAGGAAGCCGCCAACCTCATGATCCAAAACCACCGCCACCGCGTGATTGTCATCGACAAGAACGATGCGGAAAGTTTCCCACTCGGTGTCATCTCATCCTTTGATATCGTGGCAGAGATGGCAAGACCAGGTTCGATCTGGCAACGATAAAGAACTCAACGTCCCGCAGGTTTTCTCTTCAAACAAAGATTTGAATGCAAACCTGCGGGACGTTTATAGCATAAGTGGCAGTCACATCGAAAGTGACTGCCACTTTTTTATTCCACTGGAATTTCTGTCTGCACCTTGTCCATATCGATACCACCCTTCTTACGATAGGACTTGAAGCCATAATACAGCGCAGCGGCTGTACCATAACAGACCAACAAAAAGATGATCGAATTGGTATTGGCGAGGCTAATTCCATACAACCCAGCCGGAGCATAGGCAGGATTCAACCATGGGTCAAAGAACCACTCCACCAACAGGAAAAGCAGGAAACCGCCAAAGATCACACCAGCAACCGTGATCAGAGGAATCCCCGCTACTTTCATCTTGGCGATCGGAGAGGCTTCGAACAATTCCTTCTTTTTGTATGGAAGAATGATGGCAGCAATCGCAGTGCCAAAGTACATAATGGCGATACCCTGCGTTGCCGCCAGTGTGATGGATTTGAAGCCCGCCACATTATAAGCATACAAAGCAGAGACCAATACCGCTGGGACCAACATGTACAACATTGCGTTCACAGGTGTGCCGCTGTTGTTCAACTCCGCCGCCTTCTCGGGCAACAGACGATCGAACGCCGCCGCAAAGATGACGCGGGTCGAGGAAAGGAATAAGGTCCCTGCCCAACCGAACCACCAGGTGCTCATCAGCAGCAATACAATAATTTGAACAAGTCGGTTATTCGTTAGAAATACTGCCAGCATCGCCGGGTTGGGCCACACAGGCAAAGGCGGAACATCGGTGGTGTAGCCCCAGGCATAATTCCACCATGCCGCGTTCGATTGAACGTAATAATCCCAGCCGATAGTCTTGGCAACGCCAAGGAAAAACAGGATGCCAAGGATGGTTGTCACGACCAGAGCCCAAGCCATGCCCGCAAAATTCCGTTTGTAATCAGTGGCACCACGCACTTCACCATAGAGCGTTGCGCCCCAGTTGGGCCACAAATTGAAGAAGACCAGATACGGAAGAGTTAAAGAGGATCGCGAAAAACGAACCACCCGTCAGCGGAGTGGATGCTCCGGCATCGGTACCCGCTTGCACGGTCGCATCATGAACCGTTCCGGATTGAGTCCCAAAATAGGCAGCGGAATTCGCTTCCAGTCCGGCTTTGAATTTTTCGGGTGAACCAGTGAAGAGCAAAATGATCACGATCGCCAATCCGAGCACCCCGGCATAGAAGGAATACTTTTGAATGCGGGCATAGGTCTTCATGCCCACGGCGATTACAAACCCTACAAAAACCAGTGTAAGCAGCGAGCAAACGAACAGTGCCGTGTCTGGACCCGCAAACCACACTGCCAATTTCTGTGCGCCGAAAGCACCCAGCAAAGGCGTGATCACGATCTGCCGCAGCATGTCGCCATAGATGGGAGTCCACAGCCAAAGCGTGAACCACCAACCGGTGAGGGCGAGGATGAAACCGATGCCTCCGCCGAAGACACGCGTCTGCCAAACATAGTCACCACCGGAGCGCGGCATGACAGCGATCAAAGAAGCATAGACCACCACTTCAAAGATAATGAAGATGGCGCTGATGATCAACGCCGGGATCATGCCTCCGCCAAAATAATACATCTGGCTGAAGCTATAAAATCCCAGCGTTACCAGATTGATCGAAAAGAACGCATAAATGAACGCATCGAAGACCGACCACGAACGCACCATGCCGGTCGCCTTACGGACGAACAGGTTGCTCATAGAACTTCTCCTCTTCTGAATTATTAACCGTCCCGCAGGTTGGTTGACAGAGCTAAGCTGTTACACCCACCTGCGGGACATTTCGCTACAGTTCATAACACTGAATCGTTACGAGAGTTATCCTGTGGTCAAAACATAGTTATCGATCTTATTTTTCCCCAATTCCACGATTGTGCCCAACAAAGTCCCTTGTTCATACATCGAGCCGGGATTGATACACAACGTTTTTCCGATACGCGTTGATCCACGCCCTTCATGGATGTGACCATGCAGACTCAGTAACGGCTGTGATTTTTCGATAGCAGTGCGTAAAGCTTTCGAACCAACTGGGATCATGGAATTGCCTGCCAGCACCGGACGCAGATCTTTATCTAATTCAGGGGCTTCATCCAAACCGGATTTATACGGGGGCACGTGAATGTTGAAAATAGCATTCCGTGGATTCTTTAATTTGGAGATCATCGCTTCATACCGGACCGCCAGTTGATCCTCATCCTCTTCACGGTGCGTATCCCATGGCGTTCGGTTAGACCAACCCGAGGCAATCATCTCGTGATGCGCATCCAGTTGCGTTACCTGCCCCTCGACCAGCAGCACGCGACGGGAAGAACGAACGATCTCGTCCACTTCTTCCATGTCGTCATTGCCGGGCGAACAATAGACCTTCATATCGGTGCCGTCCAACTTTTTCTCGGCGAGATCCATCCACTGTTGAACGACCTTTAGCACTTCCTGCACGAAGATCTGATGCACGCGCTCGGGATTCTTTTCAAGCTCCGCCATTTCATCAGGATTTGTCAGATAGGGATAATACCCGCGGCTGCGCACACGCTTGCGGATATCAGCCAATTCATCTTCATTTGTAACGGGGAATTCCTGCTCCAACAATGTGACCTTGTATTTGCTTCCACCCTGATGAATAAATGGGATGACCGCCTTGCCAGTCATATCGCCACCGAGAATGAGAACATCCACGCCATAAAACTTCCCCGCATTGAGAAACTTGGTCCAACAAATATCCGAGCCATGAATATCGGTGGCAAAGAATAATTTTGTCACGGCAAATCCTTTGATATGGTATGTATTGCGCGGGGATTATACCGTAGGGAAGCTATGAATTATTTCACGATATGCACGAACAACCAATACACACCCGCGGATAGTGCTCCACTGGCAGGAATGGTGATGATCCATGAAACAGCAATATCTGCCGCCACGCTCCAGCGCACTTTACTCAACCGCTCTGATGAGCCTACACCGATAATAGCTGAACTGACTACCTGTGATGTGCTCACCGGTACACCTACTAACGAAGCGCTTAGGATCACAATCGCAGATGTAAGTTGTGTGGAAAAGCTATGCAGCGGACGGATCTTATAAAACTTACTCCCCAGGGTATGGATCAAACGCTGGCCGGCAAAAATAGCGCCGATGGCGATCCCTGCTGCACTGGCGGCAATGACCCAAAAAGGGACCTGGAACGATGGCAGCACACCGCCGATGACCAGACTCAATGTAATGATACCCATCACCTTTTGAGAGTCGTTCGTTCCATGGCTGAATGCCAATGCCACGGCTGTGAAGAATTGTCCCATTCGAAAAACATCATTGACGCGCGGGGTGGAATTTCTCACGAGGAAATAGATGATCCTTGTGAGGAGAAAGCCAAACAGGAAGCCAACGATCGGAGAGATGAACAACGCGATCAACACTTTATACAAACCACCCAGTTTGATCGCATCCATACCTGCCCGCATGATGACCGCCCCCACCAACCCGCCGATCAAGGCATGGGAGGAACTCCCCGGCAAGCCAAGGAACCAGGTAATGGAATTCCAAAGGATAGCGCCACACAAACAGGCGGCAATTGTTCCAAGTGTAAGGGCAGATGATTCCACAACCTGGTCGCCGATGGTCTTGGCAACTACCACCCCGAACAGAAACGGACCGAAGAATTCTGACACCGCCGTGATCATCAACGCCGTCTGTGGACGAAAGGCGCGTGAAGAGATCATGGTCGCGACAATATTACTTGAGTCGCGCACACCATTCAGAAAATCAAATAACAGAGCCAACCCGATAACGGCAATAAGTTGTGGTGACATGCCATCCGTTACATCTTCTTGACGATCACATCAGAAATGATGTTGGCAGCTTCATCCCCGCGGTCTGCTGCATTGGAGAGGTGACGATAGACTTCGCGCATTTTCAACATCTCCACCACATGATGAATATCTTCCGGTCCGCTGAACAGGGATGCCAGCGCTTCCCGGTAAACCGCCTCCACGCGGTTCTCCAGTGCCTTGGCGCGCTGGGCATGGTCAATGGCAACGTTGGGATGTTTATGCAAACGTAAAACACCCTGATAGATCTCATAGGCTGCATCTTTCAGCAGGGTCGCCATGCGCTGCATATACTGTGTCGGCTTGACGTTCAGCGTGACCATCTCACTGACCGTACTATCGGCATAATCCACCACATCGTCGATAGAGCGGGAGAGGGCGAAGATATCCTCCCGATCGAACGGCGTGACGAAGGAACGGTTCAACTCATCGATCAGAATACGGCGCACCTCATCCGCTTCCTTCTCTTTGAGTGACAGTTCCTCAGCAATATCCTGTTCCTGCGTCTCCAGATATTTCACTAATAATCTCAAACCTTCATACGATAGGGACGCCTGATCCTCGATCAATTTCATAAATACGCCTTCACGGCGCTTGAAAAAACCAAACATGAAAAACCTCTTGTTGAATGTTTGTTAACGAGTTGTTAATATACCACCACAACATGACGTGATACATAGCCATAAGGTATCTCTTACTACATCTGTATGGCTTACAATCTTTTTTGTTGTACAATCGTATGGAATGTTCCATCTGAATCTGACATGAAATTGATGGTCAGAACGATTGTCAGTAGAGTATGATGACAGATACAAGGAGGCATCTATGAGCGAGAATAGAAAAGAAGAGCGCGAGAACCTGAAGGCATTCACGCCTGTCTTTCGCTTGAATCCCCGCTCTGTGTTGGGTTATATCGAGGACCTGACGCTCAAAGGAGCCATGGTCATCGGTGAGAAATCACAGGAGGCGGGCAAACAAATGACCCTGTCCATCGAATTCCCTGGCAGCCTGCCTGAATTGAACACTCCCACCATGGTCATTCCGGCACGCGTTGCCTGGTGTCGCAAGGAAGAGAACACTGATTATTTCATGATCGGTTTCGAATTCGTGGATCTTTCCCCCGAGAATCAAAAGAGCATTGAAGCTCTCTTGCACCGCTATAAATTTCGCCGTCAGACATCGTTGAAAGATATTGAGTAGAAAAGCCATCAGCGGAGCCAAACGCTTGAGAGCAGGGTCAAATTAAAACGGAGAGAGGCAGCGAACGAAATGTCCACTGCCTCTCTCCGTTTTGAGTCCCGTTATCTATTAACGGGCTTTGACCACACCCGTACTGGACACCGATTTCAGAACATCCCCAGCCTCTTCAGAAGGGGTATTCGTCGCCAGATCGCCCAGGGATACGACACCGATCACATTTCCATCGCCGCGGTTCAAAACCACTAATCTGCGGATCTGGTGGTCGCGCATGATCTGCGCCGCCTCATCCACCGATTGATCGTCGTATACGTAAATACCTGGAGCAGTGACAACGTCACGTCCAAGCATCGAATCCAACTGCACGCCATCTGCGATCAATCGCACCACAAGGTCGCGGTCGGTCAACACGCCCAACAGTTGACCTGCTTCCACAACGGGTAAAAACCCGATATCACGCTGACGCATTTTCTGCGCGGCGGTTTTCGGTGTATCGGTCGGGTGAACGACCTCCACATCCGTTGACATCACTTCTTTGAGTTTCATATTCTGCTCCTTTCCGTTTCAACCCGGTCATTCATTTCATGCACGCCCACCTGACTGGCACAATGGGCACAGCAAAAGAACGCACCGTTCGAACTCCATGCCGTGTCCCAGGATCTTACAGCCACAGTGAGCACAGCTGGGAGCCAGTGCATGGACGGCGCATTCAAAACTATCGAAGACATGCGTCATGCCGTTCACGCGGATCTCCATGCACTTATCGTATTCATTCCCGCATACTTCACAGCGGCGCATATCATTGGCATTGGGGCGTGCATAAGTTTGCGGTTGTAAAATGGGTTCCGTTTCCATGAAATCTCCTTATCTCTTCCAGCGTGCCGCCTGCGCCTTCTTGATATTTTGACGGCGTGCCCGCAACTGAGCCGGAGTCGGTTTATTTTTTTCCGGCACGTTCGGGCGCGGCTTCGCCGAATAACGATCTCCCGACACATGGACAGGCTGTGAGCCCAGTTTCTCGATCACATCTTTTGCGCTCTTCGTATCCGCAACAAGTTTCTTTCCCTGACGATGCGCCTCATTCTTACCGATCAACCATTTCACGGTTGTCCATGAACCGCTTGTATGTTTGCCTGCCACCCTTTGAATATGCCCCTTCTTGCCAACATCCTGGGTCCGATAGGTTGTAAAGTTTCCTCTCGGAACTACTTCCACGTGGTAGTAGTCCCCTTCGCCGCCACTACCTGGTTTCTTTCGTACTGTCATTTTGAGCCTCCTTACCAATCAATGGGGATCGGATCGAGCGAACTCGACCGAATCCTTTTAACGCGCAAATGGATCTTATCTTCGCCCAGCGACATGACCCAAGCGATCGGGATCAGTTTCGCCTGCTTCAAGAGCAATCCACTTGCCACCAGTAAATGTGTGATCTGATCTACCGTAGGATCGATCAGGATACGTTCTACATGCCCGATCGATTTCCCCTCAGACGTAACGACCGTCGCCCCTTCCTTCATTGCCACCGTTCCATCGGGAATATTGCGCTCAATGCGTGTGGATGATTCCTCATCGGAAAGAGATTTGATCGGTGAACTCAAGATCGGATATCCCACCAAAGGCGACTCATCATCAACAACCGTCGTCTCCGACTCAGCCGGAACCGGTTTCCGCTCCTCGAACGGCGGACAACCCTGAAGCACTCCCGCTTCCTCCCGCAAGACGATATGACCGTCTGCAGTTTCATCCACTAATTCCACTGGAACCACTTTCTCTTCACGGTTAGACCTGTCACCTGTACTGACAATAATATCGGTCAATACATGTGTTTCTGTGTTTACAACAACTCGTTCGATCGATCCGACCGGCTTCCCTTCTGCCGAAAGGATCGTTGCGTTCCGATGAAATTGTGTTTTGGCATCCAGCATATATGTCATACTCCTTTCCATCTAAATTGAGACTTCTTTCCAGTGATCCACTGTTCGTCTCATAGCCGCCATGGAAGCCTCTAACAATTCTCTTATAGTGCCCTCTCAATACGTTTAATGCGTATCGAGAAAGAAAGGGATTAAGAAGGAATAAATAGAAGTTAAGAAAATCAATACGAGTATTACAAATTCTATGGATCCACCACGGAAGGAAGCGGAAAGCAGATAGCATCTGACATTTATTGAGAGTCCCCTGGCAGAATTTGCCACCCGTCACAAAGATACTTTCGTTCATCGGCGAAAGTATCTTTTATTGATCAAGGAGATGGACCATGCGAGTCAAAATGATTCTGCCTGCACTAACGGAAGCTAAGAGTCCCTTCTGGAGACCGATCAAGTATTCCCTGTTTCCGCCTCTCGGTTTGGCAACACTTGCCTCCTATTTGGATGAGAACGATGAAATTGTTCTCCAAGATGAACATGTGGAAACACTTGACCTAAATGACGAACCGGAACTGGTCATTATTCAGGTCTATATCACATCCGCTTATAGAGCCTACCAAATTGCAGACCACTATCGTGCCAAGGGAGCGTATGTATGTCTCGGCGGCTTGCATGTCACATCTCTGCCAGAAGAAGCGGCGGAACATGCCGATACTATCTTTACCGGTCCCGGAGAGGATATTTGGCAGCAGTTCCTGAAAGACTATGCCCAAAAACAGCCGCGTAAACGATATGACTCCACCATCCGCACTCTCAGCGGGCTGCCGCTTCCCCGCCGGGATTTGATCAAACGTCATTTATATCTTGTTCCAAACTCCATCGTTGTTTCGCGGGGATGTCCACATGTATGCGACTTCTGCTACAAAGAAGCCTTCTTCGAAGGCGGCAGATCCTTTTACACGCTTGAAACAGACCGGGCATTAGCGGAGATTGAAAATCTACCCGGAAAACATCTTTATTTTCTGGATGACCATCTCCTTGGGAATCCACATTTTGCGGGAAGTCTTTTCGAAGGCATGACCGGCATGGGACGTTTATGGCAAGCCGCAGGGACCGTTCAATCCATTCTCAAGCCGGGGTTGTTGGAAAAAGCCGTTGCCAGCGGTTTGCGTAGTCTGTTCGTTGGCTTCGAAACGTTGAATCCAACCAACCTGGTGCAGCAGCACAAATATCAAAACTTGAACCGTGATTATTCCACTGCCATCAAACGCCTGCATGACCTGGGCGTGATGGTCAATGCCAGCTTCGTCTTTGGCATGGATGATGATGACGAGTCCGTTTTCGACCGCACCGTGGAATGGGCGATCAACCAGGGCATTGAAACCGCCACCTTCCACATTTTGACTCCTTATCCATCAACGGCACTCTACAAACGAATGGAAGCAGAAGGTCGTCTCACTTCTTCAAACTGGGATCTGTTCGATACGCGTCATACCGTTTTCCAGCCCAAGCGACTGACACCTGAAGCACTTGAAACCGGATATTGGCATGCCTACCGCGAGTTTTACCGTTGGAAGAACATTCTCCATGCAGCACAAGCCCATGAGGGGTTTGTAAATCAACTCCGCCATGTGGCGTATGCGGGTGGCTGGAAAAAGTTTGAGCCGATGTGGGATTGGGTCATCCGTGCGAAACGAGTCACAAACTTGCTGCCTGTGTTGGAGGCGGTACTTGCTGGATTCAAATCCTGGGATTCAAATAGCAAGAAACATCAAATCCCCGTAGTTGATAAACAGATTGTTTAAAGTAGGGCGGACTGACAGTCTGCCCTACACTGTTATCCCTTGACCGCGCCTGCCAACATACCACGCACAAAATATCTCTGCAGTGAAAGGAATACGATCATCGGCAGCAGCATGGAAAGGAAGGCTGCCGCAGTCAACAAATGCCAACCCGCGCCCAGTGATGTAACCATATTACTGATCTGGTATGTCATCACGGGAGTCGTCCCGCCCAGGAAAACCAATGCTACGAGCAGGTCATTCCATACCCACAGGAATTGAAAGATCGCCAATGAGGCAATGGCAGGCATCGCCAGCGGTAGGACAAGACGGTAAAACACTGTCCAGTGCGAAGCGCCGTCAATGTAGGCGGCTTCGAAGAGATCACTTGGCAAGGAACCGAGAAAATTCCGCATGAGGTAGATCGCATACGGCAGACCGAATCCCGTGTGGAAGAGCCAGACGCCGAGGAAGGTGCCGTTCAGTCCCAGTTGGGCGTAGACGCGTGAGATGGGCACCAGAGTCATTTGAAGCGGAACAACTTGAAGTCCGACCAGGATCGCAAAGAGCAGAAAGCGTCCCTTGAAATCCAGCCAGGCAAAGGCATATCCTGCAAATGCCGCGAACAACAGCGGCAGGATCGTCGCTGGGATCGTCACCAGCAGGCTATTGAGGAAAGCGCGTCCCATCCCACGTGGATTGAGCAGATCGCTGATGTTGCAATGGAGATCGGGTGGCTGGGTGCCTGCCGCGCAATCAGCGGCATAGGTGCGCGTGCCGCGATACCCGACCAAAGCATCGACATAATTGCTGGTCGTGAAATTCGAAGCGGTCTTGCCAGCAGCAGCATCGCGCAGATGAGAGGCGATGTCCGCGGCTTCCTGTGCGGAGGGCAAAGGCGTATTGCCCATATGCGGCTGTCCATTGATCGGTTTGCGCAGGAGAGCCAGCAACTGCAGCGAGCGTGGATACTTTTCGAGTAATGCCGGGTTCGTTAGATCGGCATTAGGCAGAGCCTTGCCATCCGAACCGTGACACGCGGCGCAATATTTATCATACGTGCCCGAAATGGAGGAAGGAGAAAAAGCCGTCCACCAACCAGATGTGTTGATCGCCTGCGATGGACGAAAAGAAGTGATCAGCAATCCCAGTGTAGGAACGATCCAAACGATCATCGTAAGGATAACAATAAGATTGGTTGGAATGTTATTGAAGAGTTTATTGATACGCTCGCGGTTCATCGGATCGCCTCCTGTGCCATGAAACGGCGGATGTTGAAATAAATAAAGGGAATGATGACCAGCACCAGAATGACCGCCACCGCCGTGGCATGACCCACGTTGAAGTTCTTGTACATCTCCACATACATGCGGTTGGCAATGACGTTCGTGCCGTAATTACCTCCGGTCATCACATAGACGATATCGAATAATTTCAGAACATTGATCACCATGGTGGTGATCACGACCAGGATGGTCGGCATGATGGTCGGGACCGTGATCTTCCAGAACGTGGTCCACTCACTGGCGCCATCGACACGCGCGGCTTCCAAAATTTCCTCCGGCACCGATTTCAATGCTGATGAAAGAATGGTCATGCAAAAGCCGGTCCAGATCCAAACGCCAACGATGATCAGCATGAAGGTGTTGATCCCCGGCGTAGACAGCCATGCCACCGGCTTTCCTCCCAAGGTTGTGACGATGGCATTCAACAAACCGATCTGCGTCTGACGCGTGCCGTAATCGTAGACAAATTTCCAGATAATACCTGCGCCTACAAAAGAGATCGCCATCGGCATAAAGAGAATGGCTTTCGCCAGCGGTTCATATTTGACGCGATCTGCCAGCACCGCGTATCCCAGCCCAATGCCGACTGTTCCTGCCGTCATAAAAATGATCCATTTGAGATTATTACCAAAGGAGGATTTCCAGAAGGTAACCCAGAAACTGAAGAACGAGCTAAAGTCGATCTCAGAAGTTAGGGCATAGCGGTAATTCTCAAAGATACCCCAGCACGGCTTGCCCACCGCGCAGGTGGTGCTGGCAGGCAGTGTTCCCGTTTTATTGGCAAAGCTCAAAGAAATGGTCCCGATCATGGGGTAGACAATAAAAAATGCCATCACTACCAAAGCAGGTAGAAGATACAACCAAGGCACTACTCTCCCCTGCTTCATAATGCGCGGAATATTTTGTGCAGCCATTTCCTTCTCCTTTGTTAATGTAACGCGACGCTTCGCGGATTAACAATTAAACCGAGCAACCCGCGCAAACCTTTTGAACCACGGAGACACTGAGTCACGGAGTTTTTTTAAAGATCTTCTCAGTGTCTCCGTGTCTTGTAATGCCCGAAGGGTACAGTGGTTAGAGATGCTCCAGGTTCGATCGTTTTGTGAAGCGCGAGATAAATCTCGCGTTACAAAAATCAAAACAGGGACGCTCCACATGAAGCGTCCCTGTAAGAACACGTTTACTTCGTCAACGCCTGCGACTGGGCATCTGCTGCTGCTTTGAGCGACGCGTCCAGATCGCCGCCATTGACGTAGTCAATGATCGCCTTCCACTCGGCGCTGCCAAATCCGCCAGGGATGGTGTCGCCGATATCGGGTGTAAAGCCGGTGGTGGTGGTGAGCGCTTCATCCAGCTTTTGCAGTGCGGGGTCAGTGTAATTTCCACTGGCGCCTTTATTAGGTGAAATACCAAATGTAGCTTTCGCCCAATTGGCTCCGCCTTCTGCGGAAGATAGATACTTCACGATCGCTTGAACGGCGGGCTTGTCACTGAACGCCATCATCCAGTCTGCACCGCCTTGCAAGCCTTGGATTCCCGGCACGACGAAGAAGTCGTAATCGGTACCCTGCTTGAGAGTCGGGAATTGCTTGGCGATCTCAGCTCCAGCAAAGCCCGATTGCTTGACCATCATCGCTTCCGGCGGATCAGCGAACGGTTTATAGATAGCTTGCAGGAACGGTGTAGAAAGTGTTCCTTGTGCGCCATCGACAGTATATTTCGGGTCCATCGCCCATTTGCCGTAGGTCTCATAGGCTTGTTTCACGCCCGGGTCGTTATAGGGTACTTTGCCAGAAATAATGTCATTCACGTATTGCGGACCCTGCTGAACGAGCAGGATATCCTGAATGAAATCGGAACCCGCCCACCCCGTAGCGTCGCTCGAACTCGAATCCCATGCTCCAGGGAACGTGCCCATCGGCAGCCATCTTGTCCACGAGCGTGTTCAACTCATCCCAGGTGGTTGGCACGGTATATCCCAGCGCCTCAAAATTAGACGGGCTGTACCAGATGATGCTTTTCACATCCGCTTTGACTGGCAGACCGAGCCACTTGCCATCGACCGTACCAGGGGTCAGGAAGAAGTCGGCGTAGCTGTCCTTGCTCGCGCCAAGTTCATCCATCGGCTTGAGCATATCCTTATACTGATTTAACTGGGTGACATTCCAGAAGGCGATATCGGGCGGCGTGCCGCCATTGACGCGTGTATCGAGCATCGCCTGGTCGCGTGTTGACTCAGGCTTAAGTGTGATACCGCAAGCATCCAGAAGCGGCTGCATGATCGTGTTGAAACTGGTCTCTTCCACGCCAGCCCATTGATACATCATGCTGACTTCATCACCTTGCTGAGCGCCCATACAGTCGATCTCGCCCGCAGAGGCACCCGGTGTTTCGGTCACTTCCATGGTTCCTTCCGCGGTTGCTTCCGCCGTCATGGCTTCTGTAGGCGTTGACATTACTTCTGTTGCAGGCGGCTCTGTGGCAACAGGTGTTTCCGTCTGCCGTGCTCCACAAGCAGAAAAGATCATGGATGCCAAAGTCAGCAAACTGACCAACATCCACTTGTTAGATTTTTTATTCATTCTCTCTCCTGAAACTTTAAAATGTACATCCTGAAAAACGAACTTGAACTACCACCGATTCTTGTATTTCTTTCCTTGGGTCACCTCCAATCCATGTGCAGATCAACATCCTTTCTTCTTGCACATCCAGAGTCGCGGAATGTCCTTCTTCATTTCGAAGAAGGAACGCATTCCAATACAGGCAGTCCGTTTTTTTGTGTGGGTTATGTGATGAAGAGTATTGAGCCTGACCAACAACAAGCTTGGTTCGTATCTTGGCTCCCCTATATCCCGCTTATTTCATTCTAAGGTATGATGCTGGAGTCTTGGTTAACAAAAAATAAATCCATGCTAAGAAGTTGCTATTAAATTTTTCATAATCAATACGCTCAAAAGTAAAAGAGAGTAGTTGAGTTGGGAGTAGTTTGGAATCTTCCTGACTACTCCCTTTTCTCTACTCCTCGAATATCTACAAACTTCATGACATTTGTTACAGACCCAAACCACCCATCCGTCGTACAATAAAAAGGTCATTGGAGACCGAATGGCAACACACAGGGGCACACGCCAGGCTCGCTACCCAAGATTAATCCCATAAAGACCTGGGAGGTCTTGGAGACCTCCCAGGTCTAAACCCTAGGAGCAAACAATGACCAATCCCATCTATCCCCCCGAACCGTTTCGCATCAAAGTTGTGGAACCCATCCGCCTCATTCCGCGTGAAGAACGCGAAGAGAAACTCATCGAGGCGGGCTACAATCTCTTCTCCCTCAAAGCGGAAGATATCTTCATCGATCTGCTGACCGACTCCGGCACCGGCGCCATGAGTTAGGAACAGTGGGCGGCGCTCATGCGCGGCGACGAGTCCTACGCGGGCGCACGTTCGTACATGCGTCTCAAAGCCGCCGTGGAAGATATCTTCGGTTTCAAATACTTCGTCCCCACCCATCAGGGGCGTGCTGCCGAAAACATCTTGTCCGCCTGTTTGGTCAAGCGCGATCTGTGGATCCCCAGCAACATGCACTTCGATACCACCGACGCCAACATCCGTGCCCGCGGCGGACGCCCAGCGAACCTGGTCATTGACGAAGCCCACGACCCGGCGAATCCGCATCCCTTCAAGGGCAATATGGATATTGCCAAGCTCAAAGCCTTCATCGCCAAATACGGTCGCGAGCGGATTCCCTTCGGGATGATCACGGTCACCAACAACGCCGGTGGCGGACAGCCCGTCTCGATGGAAAATCTCAAAGCCGTAGCGGATGTCTACCACGAAGCGGGAATCCCGTTCTTCATCGACGCGGCACGCTACGCCGAAAACTGCTACTTCATCCAACAGCGTGAACCCGGCTACAAAAATATCCCCGTCAAAGACATCGCCCGTGAAATGTTCTCCCTCGCCGACGGCATGACCATGTCCGCCAAGAAAGACGCCATCGTCAACATCGGCGGCTTGCTGTCCGTCAACGATGAGACCTTGTTCCAGAACATCAAGAACGAACTGATCCTGCGCGAAGGCTTCCCCACCTACGGCGGACTCGCCGGTCGCGACCTGGATGCCATGGCAGTCGGCTTATACGAAGCCCTGGATGAATCCTATTTGTCGTATCGCATCTCGCAGACAGCCTATCTCGCCGCACGGCTCAACGAACTCGGCATTCCCACCATCCAACCCACAGGCGGACATGGCGTCTACATCAACGCTGGCGCAATCCTTCCGCACATCCCGCAATGGGAGTTCCCTGCCCAAGCCTTAGCCGTCGAACTCTACCGCGAAGGCGCCATCCGCGGCGTAGAGATCGGCTCGGTCATGTTCGCCTGTCTCGACCCTGATACCAATCAATGGCACTACCCCGATCTCGAACTGCTGCGTCTCGCCATTCCGCGCCGCACATACACGCAGAGTCATTTTGACTATGTCGCCGATACCTTCGCAGCGATCAAATCGCGCGCCAGCGAAATTCACGGCTATAAATTCACCTACGCACCTGAATTGCTGCGTCACTTCACGGCAAGGTTCGAACCGTTGTCTGTAACAGAACCAGCCTATTAAACAAAAAGAACTACAGACCTCCATGCTCATGGAGGTCTGTTCATTTATGGACTTGCATAGAGTTATATGCCTAAAGCAAAGTACATTGACAAGGTTTTGATTTCGTGACGGAATTTAACGCAAAGTACGTCAATCAGCGAATTGAGCAAATAAACCACAAAAGTTCGCGCCATTCGTTCATTCGTGACATTCGCGTTTAAGAGTTTTTTAACTTTGCACAAGCCATATAGAATTATGTCAAACATCTCGCCAACACGTTTGAACCGTTATAATTCCAGAATGATCAAAAAAAGATATTGGCGGGTAATCATTGCAACAGTTGGAGTGGTTGCGCTCGTTGGATGCAGCAATGTGCTCCAACCGTCAACACCAATTTCCACAGCGACAGCTTCCGCTACACTCACACAAACCGTCACGCCGACTCAAACTTTCACCCCTACCCCGTCTGAAACGCCTACACTTACACCCGATCCAAATATTGCACCGACGCTGGTCTCGATCCCGGTGCAATTCATCTATCACGGTGACCGCACCAAGCCATACGTCGCGTTGACGTTTGATCTCTGCCAGACCATCGATGCTCCCGCAGGCTTCGACGCGAATATTGTCAACACGCTCATCCAAAACAATGTGCCTGCCACCTTTTTCATGGGCGGCGATTGGATGCGCACGCATCCCGATGAGACTCTATTCCTGGCAGGCGTCCCAAATTTTGAACTCGGCAATCACTCCTGGGATCATCCCGATATGCGAACACTGACCGATTCAGAGATGAACGCCGAGATCGTTGATACGCAGGATATGTTGTACAAATCCACGGGCAGGATTTCCCATCTTTTCCGCCTGCCATTCGGGGATTCCAACGAACATGTATTGGACGTGCTCGCCCAGCATGGACTCTACACCATTCAATGGGATGTTGAGACTGGCGACCCGGACCCCAACTTCGACGCAGCCACGATCAACAAGGCAGTCCGTCAAAGTGTACAGAATGGTTCCATTATCATCATGCACGCCAACGGACGCGGCTGGCATACCGCCGAAGCGCTCCCACAAGTGATCGAGTATCTGCGCGCACAGGGATTCATCCCGGTGACCGTTTCCCAATTGCTTGGGCTGGAACCTCTTCCATAAGAAAAACAGATCTGAAAACAACTATGTCCTCTGGAGAATATTTTCCAGAGGATATTCTTTTTTCCTCACTACAGACTCTTCGCTTGATATTGTCTGGTAAATAGTTCTTGACTTAATGTAAAGTTTACTTTACAATACAAAAAGTCAAGTAAACTTTACATATTCAAGGAAGAAAGAATGAACAAATTAAATATGGGTACCATGATCGCCCTCGGAGCCGGGATCGGAACTGCACTCGGCATAGCAACAGATAATCTCGCAACTGGAGTCGCTATCGGCGTAGCAATCGGAACCGCTCTGGGTGCGGCGCTCACAGCGAAAAGGAACGATCCAGAAAACAAGGAGTAAATCCAAATGAATAATCAGATCACTCCCAAACAAGCCATGCGCCGCTACGTACAGGAATTTATTTTCGCCATATTCTTGTATGCGTTCACCTTGATCGCCAGCGTGACCTTGCTCAAAAAATTTGAATTTGAACGCGGTTGGCAGATCATCATCTCCATCGTCCCTGCCCTGCCGGTCATTTTCATTATCGTTGCACTGATGCGCCTGCTCAGGGATAGTGACGAACTTCAGCAGCGCGTCAACCTGTTGGCAGTTACCTTCTCTGCCGTGCTGACCGGTCTCATCTCATTCAGTTATGGCTTCCTGGAAAATATCGGCTTTCCCAAAATGCCAACCTTCGCCGTCCTTCCGATGTTGTTCGTGTTGTGGGGTGTTGGTCTTGGCTACTTCACCTGGAAGTACGAATGAAGAACCGCCTCAAGGTTTTGCGTGCAGAAAGGAATTGGTCCCAGGCTGACCTTGCAGAGAAGCTCAACGTCTCGCGGCAAACCATCAATGCCATTGAAACCGAAAAGTACGATCCCAGTCTGCCCCTGGCATTCCAAATCGCCGCATTGTTCGGGCAAACCATCGAGGAAATATTCATGCCTGATGGTAAGAAATAGCAAACGACCTCCGTTTTAGCGGAGGTCGTTTGCTTCAAGTTACGGCTTATACTGCGTCAACTTCGGCAGCGACTGCAAGTACGCAAAGATCGCCTTCAACTCATCATCAGACATATTGCGATAACTTTTCCATGGCATCAGATCATCGTTCAATTCATGATTGCCAGGCGTCTTCCCGGTGCGGATCGTGTTGACGAAATCTTCTTCCGTCCAACCAGCCAGTTCGCCGCCAGGAGTCAGATTCGGAGAAATGACCTTGATGGTCGGGTTGGCATGTTTCCCGCCATTCAACTGCGACCCGTGACAGATCAGGCAGTCATTGGTCTTCACCATATACTCGCCATACTCCGGTGTCACCCCACGCGCGGGAGCGGTCACATGCACATCATGGCTCACCGCCTCCACCGGCAGTTTTCCCAACACGCCTGCCGTAAGCAGGATCTTCGCCAGCGGAGTAAATCTCTGTCCTTGCAATTTGTGATCCACAGGCGGCAGGGTCTTGATATAAGCAATGATCGCACCCAGGTCTTCATCGCTCAGATTCGCAGTTGAAACCACCGCCGGCATAAAGATCGGTTTCCCATCCGGGTCAATGCCATGACGGATGGCACGCACATAATCTTCATCCGACGTGTACTCGCGTCCCACGCCGCCTTCCCCCGTCGTCACATTCGCGGAATCAAGCGTGCCCAGCGGACCACCGTCAAAGAAGTTGACCTTTCCGCTCATGTCCGCCCCATGACAGCCCTGGCACAACACTTCCGCGCGATGTTTACCGAATTCAATGCTGGCAGCATCGGTCGGGATCGTGATGTTCGAAGGCGGGAAATCATACTTCTTGTTCAAGCGCCCATTGCCGATTAGAAACATCACCGCGCCAAGCACCGCCAATAAACCAAGCAATGAACCCAACACGATACCGACCCACTTCAAAACCGTTTTCATATTCAATTCTCTCCTCTCACAGTAAATAAAGACTGCATCTCCACGGTCTGCGGCATTATAAAAGGACACATTGTTTTTGTGGAGATATTTAGTCCGATTCGATCATGGAACTTGACACCTGACACCTGACACCTGATACTAGGACCCATGACTCGCTGGCTCAATCCTCCCGAAGTGGATGCTTCGCCTCTTGCCCCCCTCAACCTGCCTCCGTTGGTCGCGCAGACCCTCATCCGACGCGGCATCACGGATATCGCCTCCGCGCGCGCTTTTCTACATCCCGATGTGATCCCCTCCACGCCGTTCCCGAACATCGAACCCGCCATCGAACGGATCACGCAAGCCATTCGCCACAACGAACTGATCTGCGTCTGGGGCGACTTCGATGTGGATGGACAAACTTCCACGACTTTGTTGGTGCAGACCCTGCGCGCCTTGAATGCGAATGTTACGTATTACATTCCCATCCGCGGCAAAGAGAGTCACGGCGTTCACATCGAGACTCTCCAACCCATTCTCGATAGCGGGGTCAAACTACTCATCACCTGCGATACTGGCATCACCGCTCACGAAGCCATTGACTACTGCAACTCACGCGGCGTTGACGTGATCATCACCGACCATCACGATCTCGGCGCAACGCTTCCCAATGCCAAAGCCATTGTCAACCCGCATCTGTTGCCAGATGGGCATCCTCTCTCTTATCTGGCTGGTGTCGGTGTCGCTTATAAACTTGCTGAAGAGTTATTGGTTCAAAGGTTGAACCTTGAAGGTCAAAGGTTGGCAGAGGATTTATTAGATCTGGTAGCACTAGGATTGATCGCCGATGTAGCTCTGTTGTGCGATGAAACGCGGACACTCGCCCAAAAGGGAATTCAAAAATTAAGAACGACCAACCGCCTGGGATTGAAAGTGATGGCGGAACTTTCCGGCACGAATCTCGAAACGCTCACTGAAGAGACTATCGGCTTCACTTTCGCACCGCGATTAAACGCTCTCGGCAGATTGGGCGATGCCAATCCCGCCGTGGAATTACTGCTCACCTCTGACCCGGCTCGCGCACGGGTACTCGCCGCACAGATCGAAGGCTTGAACGCTCAGCGCAGATTATTGACCAGCCAGGTAACGGACGCGGCTGAATTGCAGCTGCGCGAACACCCCGAGTTGCTGACCGAACCCGCCATCGTGCTGTCACATCCCAACTGGCCCGGCGGCGTGGTGGGTATCGTCGCCAGCCGCCTCGTGGACCGCTACCACAAGCCCGCCTTCCTGCTGACCGAAGGGGAAGATGGCATTTTGCGCGGCTCCGCACGCTCGGTGGAAGGATTGCACATCACCGAAGCCATCACCACGCAAAAGGATTTGCTGCTCAACTTCGGTGGTCATCCCATGGCGGCAGGTATTTCCCTGCAAAAAGAAAATCTCTCTTCCTTCCGTAGAGGGTTGGGGAAAGCCATCGAAAAGCAACTAGGTACACTGATCCGAGAAGAGCCAAGTTTACAAGTTGATGCCTGGCTGAGGTTGGATGAGATCAACCTGGAGCTCGCCTCCGCTCTGGAAATGCTGGCTCCTTTTGGTGCGGGAAACCCCGAGTTGACACTGGCAACGCGCAACGTGACCATGAAATCCGTTTCGACGATCGGCAAGGCGAAAGAACATCTGCGCCTGACCGTGGAAGATGAAGAAGGCAGGCCTCAACATATTTTATGGTGGAGTGGTGCAGGCGAAGAATTGCCAGAAAGCGGCAGCCGCTTCGATATTGCTTATTCGTTACGAGCGTCCACCTTCCGTGGGGAAAAACAGGCATCGTTGCAGTTCGAAGAATTCCGCGTGGTGGAAGAGAAACCAGTTGAACGAAAACAAGAGAAACTGGAAATTATCGATCTGCGTTTGGAGTCAGCCAGCTCGCTGGCGAAACTGCCTGCACTCCAAATATGGGCAGAAGGCGCGGACAAAGCAAAAGGTAAATCGCGTTTTGAGTTGAAACGAGCAAATGAATTTGCGATCTACACAACTCCCCCATCCGCGGAGTCTCTGCGTATTGCACTGGAAACTGTGAAGCCCCAAAAAGTATATTTGATCGGTGTTTCACCTGCCGAAGAAAAGACGGATGAATTTCTAAAAAAACTGGCAGGGTTGGTGAAGTACACGATCAACCAGCGCAGCGGAAACGTAACAGTGCAGGAACTTGCCGCGGTAACGGGTCAACGCGAGAGGGCAGTGCGGATCGGCTTGGAGTGGCTGACGGCTGGGGGGCACGTATCCATTTCGGGGGAGGAAGAGGCGCTGCTCCTATCCAGGGGAAATGGAGAGACGAATCAATACATCCAAAAGGAGTTGTTCGTGGCGGTGCGGGGCATCCTGGAAGAGACGGCTGCCTACCGCCTCTATTTCCAGCGCGCGGAGGTGGATACGCTTATGGGGTCGCCGTCGCGGTAGGCGTGGCAGAGGGTGTGGGGGTGTTGAGGTCGGGGATGAAGATCGAATCCAAATTGACAGAGCCGCCGCTGCTATGGGTGATCGTGACCGTGTAGGTGCCCTGTGCCAGCAAGACCGAAACCCATTCGTTTGTGCCGTTGCCCTCATCAAGATCAAAGTTCAAGCCGCCAATATTGATACGGATAATAGCGGAACTTGTAGTTTCTTGAAATTTCAAACGGATCTGTTGCCCTGTAAACCGAAAGGTCACTGCAGAGCCCGTTGCAACGGAAACATGTAATGTACCATGATATGCAGTCACATCTGAAACAGAGTTCCAGCCACTATAGGCGATCAACGGATGTTCGTCATCATATTCCACAGAGCTGGGCACAAGCGGCACCTGGGTGGCGCCGGCGTTCGTGGCAACAGCAGTTGTAGGCGTACGCGTGGGGGTGGACCCAAACAGGGTGCCGATCGTTGCGGTGGGGAACTTTGTGCGCGAAGCAGTAGGCGTTTTTGTGGGAGCCGGGGTACGGCTCGAAGTTGCCGTGCGCACAATGAACCCAGGCAAGGTGGGCGCCTTTGTGCTGGTTTTCAAAATAATAATGGGATCGCCTCCGCTGGTTGCCGCTGCCGTTTGAGCGGATGAGGAGGACGACTTCGTTCTTGTCGGAGAAGTGCCGCCGCTATTGTTATTATTGTTGTTGGATGAGCCACCGCCTGAAATTCCACCTTGCTGTGCCGTAACAACCAATCCCAGGTTCGGCGCCTGAGGCGTATTCCCAGACGATTCGCCCGGATTATCAATATTGCCAGAGCCAGGTTCGACGGTTCCGTCAAAACCGATCTCGCCTGTAGCCGTGACCTCCGCCGTGGAGATACCGGGTTCGGTGCCGATGAGCTGATATTTCAAAGGGGGTGGGTGTATTTTCGGCAGGAGCAGGAGCACGGTTGGCATTGAAACGTCCGATCATGAATACCAGTAATATCCCGAACAGCGAGAAGGCTGCCAGAACGATGGGTAACAAGGTGGTACGATCAAAGGTGGGTTTATTTTCGGGTTCAGAGTTCATACAGGTTTAATTGTACCCCCATCAGCGAAAGGAAAGGGAGCCCGCAAGTACTTGCGGGCTCCCAGTGTATTGATCTACTATCGATATTATTTTCCGAAGCCGGTTATGTAAAGGCGATCCATGACGTTGGCGGAGCTGGTGTAACCCGTATAGGGGATAAACCCATTCGCAAGACCGTCATCGCACAGAGGTAGAGAGGATGTGCCATAGGCAGTGTATGCCGGAGTAACGCTTGCGGCAGTGGTCGCGATCTTGAACGCCTTCCACCAGTGATCGTTACAGTTGGTGGCATTGGTAGAACCGATCTCGGCAGCCCAGGGAGCAAATTGATATTCGCTGGTCTGGAAGTACTTTACCACGCCGTCTTTCCATACATAGATGTACGGAGTGTAATAAGCGCCAAGCAGCGGGATACCCTTGGTGCCATTGACATCATTCGGCGGGCAGTCCGTGTCCGTGGTGTAATCGTAATAGTTTGAGCCGCCAGTACCCGGGGCGCCATTCCAGATCGGCTTGAAGCCATTACCATAGTTATCGCCACAACCATCGTTGTCATGGTCAATAGTCTGACCGTAATCGGTCGCCAGAACATTGTAGTCGCCGCGATAGTACGGCAGTGCAGCATTTGCCGGTACTGTTCCGCTGCTGCGGGCTACACGCTGCAAGATGGTGGTCGTCTCGATCGGTGTGCTATCTATATAACCGCCCTCGCGCTTGAGGCGGGCGAACGGGAAGTTATTCATGGTGCCGGTCGATTGCCCTTCGAGATTTAAGAAGGCGTCACCACCGTATCCTACGATGAACTTGGCAGGCTGAGCCGGGTCGATCACCGTTCCCGATTCCATATTCGGCAGCCACACATAAAGATCCAGATCGATCTTACCGGTAGCCGCTTTAAATCCGTTCTGCTGCCACTGATGCCAGCCGAGTACTACATTGAATTGCGGGCTGGTAGGCGGTACGCCGTCATTCAGGAAGACGTTAAAAGTACCCGCTGTAAGTGTAGAAAGGTTATCCTGCCGGAAGATCTTCTGGTAGCCAACCGTGTAACCGGTTTTGTTCACCATAATGGAATAGTTGGAAATGGGGAGTCCCTTGGTGCTTACGGTGGGTACATCCAGAATATCCACAACTGAGATATAACCTGTATATACACGAGTTAAGTCGGGGTCTTCCCCAGGCAGAGGTTTAAGGGTATCCGGTGCAATGACAGACGTTTTAAGGGTGGACACCCCATCGTTGAGGAATTGAACGGCGACGGTGGCGCCATTCAACGGAACACCGCTGACAGCATCGAAAACGCTCACACGCACCCCGGCGCGGTCCAACAGGGTGGCAACATTTACCCTCTTCACAGTAGAGATCTCCGCCGGCGTGCACGAAGTGCCCAGGGCGTTATTCATTGCCTTACCGGTATTTACTATGAGTCCACCAACGGTTTCGTTTGTCTCGGTTGGTTTATACCCCATACGGCGGGCAGCCGCAGCCGACACAAAGGCAGCCGCTTGCGAAGTACCGCTCATAAAATCGTAACGAGTGTCTCTATCCTTATAATAATTCAGGTAGAAGGGTTTATCATAGGGGAAGGTGGAATAAATATTGAACCCCGGCGCCATCACGTGTACCCAACTTCCATAATTCGAGAACAGGGCTTTACAGCCGTAGTTGACTACACTGCCTAATAACTGGCCTGTAGCGCCAACGGAGATGATGCGGTTGTTGGGGAAATCCGAGTCTGCGGCATAAGCAGCCGGGTAGGTCAGAGTGTCCGTGCCATCATTCCCAGCAGCAGCCACCACCAGTTTGCCCTTGCCATACACGGAGGAGCCAGGTATGAATTGGTTGGTGGGTGTGGTGGCATACAGCAGGGCGCTTTCGATCGCGGCAGATGGGGCTGTGGTCCCTAAGCTAAGATTGATCACGCGCACATCGGTACGATCCGCACAATAGCGTATCGCTTTGGAAACATCGAAATTCGTTCCCATTCCCTGCGCATCGAGAGCTCGCACAGAGACAACATTTCCTGTGGAGATGCCCGACACACCAGCAGCGTTGTTCTTCACCGCCGCCATGATGCCTGCCAGATGGGTCCCATGCCCGTTGCTATCCTGAGGCATGGCATCACCCTCCACAAAATCATACCCGTTCGTCACACGATAAAAGGTCTTTTTTACACCGCTGACAATCTTCGTATACCAAAGATCGGGGTGCAAGTAATCCACGCCCGTATCGACCAGACAAATATTGGCGCTGGCAGTGGCATTGGGCCACACGATATCTCCGCCGACATCCCTCCACGGTGCCTCCATTTCAGTCAGATAGGTGTCATTGGGGAGCACGCCCATCGCCATCATGCCTTCAATGGTCGAGTTCGGAACCGCCATGGTGTCCAGTCCATTGGTGTAAGCGTTGGCACTCACCTCACGGATGGAGAAATCAGAGGAGGCATTATATTCATCCGTCGATTGTTCTTCATTAGCAGGGATCGAGAAAATATAATTGGGTTCGGCGTACAACACATCTGGCTGGCTATTGAGTTCATCCAGGGCAGCCGTGGTATCGCCTTCCACTTGAATAACAGCACTGCCATCCAGGCTGAGACGTGTCACTTCACCGCCGGCATCGTTCGCCGTATCGACCGCTTGCTCGATCTTCTCGACAAGATTCTATATCCTGTGAGTTGGCAAACGCCACCACAACTTCGCCAGGCACCACTTCAGCGTCCTGAGGAATGCGTGGAGTAAATTTTGCCGGTGCCTGTGCGGCAGCCACCGGTTGGGAAACGGCGAAGGATGTCACTAACATCATAATCACCATGCCCAGGTTAAAATAAACGCTTGACTTTCATGTCTACTCCTTTTTTTCGTTGGTCAAAAAGTCAAAATAAAACCTGTTTATACTAGTATACGTGACGCACAAAGATGCCTCAAGATACAAAGGTCATACGCTGGCTTACAACAACTTAACAGCGATTTTTGTTCAAAACGGGTCGAAAATACATGCTCCTCTTCCATGGAGTCAAAATAAATACACAATACCGTATCTCGTCCCACGCTTTAATCATTATACTGTCAATACGCTTTCTTTCCATCGCGCTTGAAACAAGACAAACGAACAGACCATCTCGCCAAAATCATTCAGCTTGATGGTCGGTCCGTCTTCTTTTCTGTTACGGAGCATTGGGTCATCATTGAAATAAATTTTCAACACTTTCATTTATTACAGCACATGTATATAAACGAGAGAAAATGTAAGTTGTTCGCAGCAAACCGCCGACATTTCTGATAGGCGAAGCGGGACCATAACACTCCCAAAAGACAATATCGAGATCAATGTATACGGACTTCACGGCATGAATGAAACTTTTTTATAACTGTATAGGGAAAACTATACAATGTCACATGAGATAGTGGACAAATTACAGCCGAATACAGATAATTGTCACTTGGTTATGGATCGGCTTGGTTGTATAGTAGGGACATCCCAAGGAGATCACGGCTGACATCGTAGCCAGCGCCGCACCACCACTCTCCAATACAGCACCGTCGATCTTCATCGCAGCAATCATCGCCTTCAATACAGCCACGTTATCTTCATTGTAGCAATCATTACGTTCAATGTAGCTAGCATCACGTTCATCGCAGCAGCAAAGTGATTTCCTTGGGCATGTTCTCATCGCTGCTTCATTGTGGAAGAAAATGACCTCCTTTACAAACGGAGGTCATTTTCTTATTTCACTGCTTTATCTGTAAACTCCAGTGCCTTGTCCAGCACATCGAAGCCGTCTTTCAACTGTTTCTCGGTAATGATCAACGGCGGGATGATCAATACGGTATGCCAGTGCGTATATAGGAACAATCCATTATCCAGACAATACTTTCTCAACGCAATCATTTCCGGCGACGATCCATTCCATGGCGCCATCGGTTCCTTCGTGTTTCGATCTTTGACGAGTTCAAGGATGCCGAACAAGCCGATATTGCGGACTTCTCCCACCGAGGGATGCGCTTCCCCAAGATCGGTCAGCAGACGCTTCAATACCGGACCCATGCCTGCCGCGTGCTCGACGAGCTTATCATCCCTCATAACATTTATATTCGCCACTGCCGCCGCCAGTGAAATCGGATGTGACGTGTAGGTAAGTCCGCTTTCGAAGGGAGTATCGTTGAAGGCTGCGGCGATCTCCGGCTTCATAGCCACCGCCCCGAGCGGCGCGTATGCAGAGGTGAGTCCCTTTGCCATGGTCATGATGTCGGGCACAACATCCCAGTGCTCGATGGCAAACCATTTGCCCGTGCGACCAAATCCGCTCATCACTTCATCTGCGATCATGACGATACCGTATTTATCACACAAGGCACGCACACCTTGCATATATCCTTGTGGCGGAATGATGATGCCGTTCGTGCCGGTGACCGATTCCATTAATATGGCGGCGATGGTCTCCGGTCCCTCATAACGAATGATCTCTTCGAGATGATTGACATAATCCCGCGCGAACTCTTCTTCTGAGATATCGGGATTTATGCGATGGAAAGTAGAACGGTAGCGATACGGGTCGAGAAAATGCACGATGCCGGTCATCAGGTTCGGCTCCCAGACGAGGCGGCGCGGGTCGCCCGTCGCAGCCATCGCACCGGCGGTCGCTCCGTGGTAGGAACGGTAGCGCGTCAGGATCTTGTGTCGTCCGGTGTAGCCGCGGGCGATCTTCATGGCGTTCTCGTTGGCATCCGCCCCACCGAGCGTGAACAGCACCTTGGTCAGCGCCTGATGCGGAGTCACATCCGCCACCGCCTTGCTCGCCAGTGCGCGGATTCGTGTGGTCATGCCCGGCGCAGCATATGGGAGTTCCGCTGCCTGCTCCTGCATGGCTTTGATGACACGCTCATCCCCATGACCGATATTGACACACATGGTCATGGAATTGAAGTCGAGATAGCGCTTGTCGTTCACGTCCCAAAAATAGACGCCCTTGGCGCGGCTCACTGCGATTGGGTTTACCTTCGCCTGCGCCGACCAGGTATAGAAAACGTGCTCTTTGCTGAGTGATAGAATTTCGTCGTTGGGGAGATCGAACATGGGTAGCCTCGTATATTCAGACTTCGGAAGTCTGACAGACTTCCGAAGTCTATTATAGCTCCTCCCCATTTTCAGGAACTGTGATAAACTTCCGCCGCTATTAAAACAGGTACGTCACAATACGTGCCTTTCCGTTCCCGGCAAGCCTACGGTTTGAACAGGAACAATCCCATGGAAAGGAGGAATTTCTCATGCGCAAATACGAATTAGTTTGCATCATTCAGCCTGATCTGGATGAAACCGCCTTTAAGGGCGCGCTCGAACGCGTCCAGGGTTGGGTCACCGAAGCAGGCGGAAATGTGGATAAAGTAGATGTGTGGGGCCGCCGTCGTCTCGCCTTCCCGATCCACAAGCAGCGCGATGGTCAGTATGTTCTCTTGAACATCAGCCTCGAGCCCAAGTCCACCAGCGATTTGGAACGCAACATCCGTTATTTTGAAACTGTCCTTCGTCATATGCTGACCGCCATCTAGGGTCAACCATAATATTGTGATAACTCGGTCTATTTAGAAGAACAAGGAGATGGATATGAGCCGAGGCCTTAATAAAGTACAGATTATCGGTCATCTGGGACGTGAACCCGAAATGCGCTACACTCCCTCAGGCAGGCCAGTCACTACATTCACTGTGGCTGTCAGCCGTTCATGGAACACCGTGGATGGCGAACGCCACAATGAAACAGAGTGGTTCAACATCGTTGCCTGGGGCAATCTGGCAGAGATCTGCAAACAGTATCTCACCAAGGGACAGCAAGTGTATATCGAAGGACGTCTTCAAACCCGCCGCTGGGACGACAAGGAAGGTGTGAAACACACCAGTGTCGAGGTGGTTGCCAACGAAATGATGATGCTTGGCGAACGCCGCGACCACAACAACTCGTCACAGCCGTCTGATGCGATCGCGGATGAAACTGATATGACTGCAAACGAGGACGAGTTCCCATTCTAACCAAATAATCAGACCTGACAGGTCTTCGTGAATTGCCACACAGAATGGCATCTGCGAAGACCATCTGATGAAGAAAGCTCGGGAGACCGGCTGAAACCTGTCAGGTCTTTACAAGAAAAACTGGAGTAACAAATGCCTGACGATCGTAGAAACAACGAGGGCGGCGGAGAAGGCGGCGGAGATCGCCGTTTCTTTGCCAAGCCCAAATTCTGTCAATTCTGCGCTGACAAGACCCTGACCATCGATTACAAGAAAGTCGACCTGCTCAGAAAGTACGTCACCGAAGAAGGTAAGATCCGCCCACGCCGCCAGACCGGCGCGTGCGCAAAGCACCAACGCATCGTGGCAGAAGCGGTAAAACAAGCCCGCTTCATCGCCCTGCTTCCCTACACCGGCAAGCACTGGGAAGAGTCACGCTAAATCCGTAAAAGCATCTGCGGGGCATGGCGAACATGCCCCGCCTTTGCGCTATGGAGAATTATGGCAAAACAAAGCCCCACCCCCAAGATCGTCACGAAGAAACACATCGCCCGCTTGGAACGTGAACGACAACAGATCGCTCTCATTAAATCGGATCGCCATTGGAAGCATCATACTTGTCGCCGTCCTGCTTGGATATGGGTATCTGAAGACAACCTACTTCATGCTGCAGGAACCCGTTGCTGATGTCAATGGCGAAGTGATCACCACCAAAGAATTTCAGGAACGCGTCCGTCTGGAACGCGTCCGTGAACTCAATATGCTGCAAACCTACTCGTATTATCAGCAGGCTTTCGGCATGGATACATCACAGCAGCAGCAACAGATCCAGGCGACCTTGAGCACTCCGACCATTCTCGGTCAGCAAGTGCTGGATATGATGACCGACGAACTCGTGATCCGTCAGGAAGCAAAGAAGCTCGGTATCACTGTTTCGGAAGAAGAAGTGAACAAGTCGATCCAGGAAGCCTACGGATTCTTCCCGAGCGGAACCTTTACTCCCACCGTCACATCCACCGCGTTTACGTTCCCGACCATGTCGTCCGAACAGTTGACCCTCTATCCTTCGACTGCTACCCCGACGACAGCCCCCACGTCCACGGTCGCGCCGACGAACACGCCTGACGCCGCTGCTACGGCAACAGCAACTGCCACAGCGTCTGTCGCCACTCCGACCTTCGTCCCGGAAGCCGCCACCGCGACTGCAACTCCGTACACCATCGAAGGCTTCAACTCGGAGTACGACAAGACCGTCACTCAGCTCAAAGCCTACAATATCAGCGAAGAGACTCTGCGCAAAGTCTATGAAATGCAGTTGATCCGCCAGAAGCTGCTCGAACAGGTCACCACAGATGTACCACATTCCGAAGAGAAGGTTTGGGCACGTCACATCCTGCTGGATGATGCTACGAAAGCCGAAGCGGCGCGCAATCTGCTGCTGCAAGGCGGTAGATTTTGCCAAGCTTGCACAGGAACAATCGAAAGATACCGGTTCCGGCGCGAGCGGCGGCGATCTCGGCTGGTTTGGTAAGGGCGCCATGGTCGCCGAATTCGAAACCGCTGCCTTCAGTCAGAAGGTTGGCGAGATCGGTCCGGTTGTTAAGAGCCAATTCGGTTACCACATCATTCAGGTACTGGGCAAGGCAGATGTACCGCTGACTGATAGTGAGTATCAACAAAAGAAGGAAACCGCCTTCACCGATTGGTTGGACAAGACCAAGGCAACCTATACGGTCACCACACAAGATATCTGGCATGACCGCATCCCAACCGAACCGCAAGCCTTGAATACCCCCGTTCCTGCACAGCAATAAATTGATCGTGTACGAAAATAAAATCGCCCGGCTCATTAGGAGCGGGCGATTTTGATTCCTAGAGACGGATCGCTTCCTTATCCCCTCTTCAACATATCATCCGTCACCTGATCGAGACGCAGACTGATGACCTGGCTTGCCGAGTCACGTCCCATCGTGATACCGTAAATGATATCCGCTGCCTGCACGGTATTGCGGTTGTGCGTGATGACGATGAACTGCGTCTCCTTGCTCAACTCCTGCAACAGGTCGCGGAAGCGTCCCACGTTGGCTTCATCGAGCATGGCATCCACTTCATCCATCACACAGACCGGCGTAGGTGAAACTTTGAGCAAGGCAAACACCAATGCCACCGCCGTCAAACTGCGTTCACCACCCGAGAGCAGTGCTAATCCCTGTTCGCGCCGCCCCGGCAAACGCGCTTCGATCTCGATACCTGTCTCTACCAGGTTATCGGGGTCAGTCAACGAAAGCCGCGCAGAACCACCGCCAAACAAACGCGTGAACATGGCGCGGAATTGTTTGTCCACAGCATCGAAGGTCTTGGAAAATTCCTGTCGTGTTAATTCATCCAATTCTGCGATGACTTGTTTGAGATCTTCCTCGGCTTTACGCAGATCATCCACTTGCGCCCGCATGAACGAATAGCGCTCAGACTCTTTGTCAAATTCCTGCTTGGCTTCGGGGTTGATCGGTCCCATACGGCGCACCTGCGTGCGGTTGTGCGTCAACTGCGATTTGAGCTCAGGAGACACTTCTGTCACCACCGGCAATTCTTCCACCATGCCTTCAAGCGGCAATGGCACCGGACCCGAAACATCTGCGGCATATTCGAACATCACCAGACCAAAATCATCCATGATCTTCTGGCGCAGGTTATCCAGCCCTTCCTGTTTGCGCAATTGCTCCAACTGCACCTGTCCCAACATGCGTTCCGCGTTGGCAAGCGAACGCTGCGTATTGGCTTCCGCTTCCTGTAAACGCGCTTCTTCCTGTTCGGCGGTTTCGAGATCCTTCTCCGCCGGGTCAAGCTGCACGCGCAATTGTTCGATTTGGGTGTTCACGTCATTCTCGCGATCGCGGAAAGACGATTTGTTTTTATCCAGCCAATCCAGCGATGATTTCGCTTCCTGCAAACGTGTTGCCAATTCAGAGCGGCGCGTATCAAAGCGGGACACTTCACGGCTGCGCTCATCCTGGCGGGAGCGCGCATCGTCCAGGGCGCGCTCCACCACCGCCACGCGCGTATTCCAATACGAAGCCTGTGATTGCGCTTCCGCCAGATCCATGGCGCTCAATTGCTCAGAAAGCGTGTGCACATCTTCCTGTGCCTGCGTAGAACGCGACTCCACCTCTGCCTGCGATTGGATCAGAGTTGCGCGGATGGAAGCCGCCTCATCGGCATCTGCCTGCAATTGAACCTGCTGACTCTTCTGCCACTCCAACTGACGGCGCGCCGATTCAGACTCCAATCCAGCCTGCTGCTCATGCCCCTGCATTTCTTCCACTCTGAGACGTGCCTGACGTGCCGAATCGGTTGCGCGAGCCAGCTCGTTTTGTGCGTCATGAATGCGCGCGGATAAACCATCCACATCGCTGTTCAGCACATCGATCTCCGCACCTAAGGCTGCCAGGGATTCGGTCAACTCTCTCTTTTGACGGGGACAACTCAAAGCGGAGGAAGAAGCGGATTTCCCGGCGATGATCAAACCGTCGCCGCGGAAAACTTCTCCACGCAGAGTCACCACCCGCGCGTGAGTCGGCAAATCCCGTATCATTCTGCGAGCCGTGGCGCGGTCGCGGACGATCAAGGTCTGCCCGAGCATCAGGTTCACGGCAGCGCGCAATTCTTCCGGCGCGTTCACAAGTTCAGAGGCGATTCCCAAACAATCACCATCTTCTGGTTTCGAGAGCAACTGGCGGGAATTGTCTTCGAGTGGCAACAGCGCCGCACGTCCTGCATCTTCTGATTCAAGCAGTTGCAGCGCGTCATCGATGTCGCTGGAGTCGAGCAAGATCGCGTCCAGCGTATCACCCAACGCCGCAGTGACGGCTGTTTCCAGCTCTGCCGGCACATCCAGCGATGTGCTCAACGCGCCGCGCGCCCCTTTGAGCCGTGACTGGCGCGCCGCATCCAACAAATAACGCGCGCCCTCCGCATATCCAGCCAGCGACTGTTCCGCCTGCTCGAGCACATCCAACTGTGCCTTGGCGCGCGTATGTTCGGCAAGCTTGTGCGCACGTTGATCGGATTTTGCGCGGCGATCATCCTCCAGTTTGGAAACTTCTTTTCGGGCATTCTCCTCTTTTTCGAGCGCAGAGCGCCATTCCTGTTCGGCAGTTTCACGTTCATGGCGCGCGTTCGCAGACTTCATACCCGCTTCACGGGCGGTTGTCTCCGCTGTTTCGATGGCTTTATTGGCTGCATCCAAACGCGTCTGCAAGCTTTCAAGACGTGAGCGCAGTTCTTCCAAACGCGCCTGAGATTCAGCGCGTTGTGCGCTCCAGCGTTCGATCTCGGTGCGCGCAAGGCGCAGCTTTTCTTCCACCTCAGTGCGTTCGGCTTGTTTTCGCCCCAGAGTTTCGCGTGCCTCTTGATATTGTTTTTGGGCATCATCATATTCTGCCTGCAAGCGGGCGGTTTCCTGCTCCACTTCGGCAAGGCGTTCATAGGCAACGCGCTCTTCATCAGAAACGCGATCTTTGTCGGCAAGTACCGAGGATTGCGCTGATAGCAAAGAGCGGCGGCGTTCTTCCAACACCGCCAGTTCGCGGCTGACTTCTTCGCGCTGGTTATGCAGTTCCGCCGACTGGCGATGCCAATTGTTGAGCTGTGCACGCAATCCGCTTAATCGTTCACGGAAGGTGACATATTCATCTTGAGCCTTTTGGTGTGCAAGACGCGCTTCCTGCACACGTGCTTCTTGCGTCTTGACCACTTCACGCGCATCGGTCAGTTCACGCTGAGCACGATGCCAGTGATAGCCATACCATTCACGCAAGATAACTTTGAGGTCTGCCTGCGCACGCGAATATTCGATGGCACGTTTTGCCTGTCGCTCCAAACTGCGCAGCCGCGGCTCCAACTCGGACATGATATCGAGTACACGCTCCAGATTGCGCATGGTATTCTCGAGTCGCTTCAAGGCTTCTTCACGGCGGGAACGATACAAACCCACCCCTGCCGCCTCTTCGAACAGGCGACGGCGATCCTCTGCTTTCAACGCCAGCGAAGCATCCACCAATCCCTGACCGAGAATGGTGTAGGTTCGGTCTGCCAGACCGGAGGCGGCGAGCAATTCGTTCAAGTCTCTCAAACGAACCTGTTGTTCATTGAGCAAATAGTCGTTGTGACCATCACGATAGGCGCGGCGCGTCATCGAGACTTCGGTAAAGTCCACGGGCAGCCAGTTGTTCGTGTTATCGAACAGGATCTGTGCAGAAGCCATGCTGGCGCGCGCGCGATGTTCCGAACCGTTGAAGATCATGTCTTCGGTCTTCTTGCCGCGCAGCAAGGCGTAGGATTGTTCTCCCAATACCCAGCGTAGGGAATCGGCAACATTCGATTTACCAGAACCATTCGGTCCGACAATGGCAGTGATACCACTCGCAAACTCGAAGACAGTCTTCGATGCGAATGTTTTATAACCTTGGAGTTCGAGGGATTTTAGGCGAAGAGGCATTTTTCGATTTCAGATTTTCGATTTTGGATTTACGATTTGATTTTTGATTATGTTCATTGAAGTCCCAGTGATGTCAGGGCATTTTGGGCGGCATGATGTTCAGCCAAATGTTTACTGCTGCCATGTCCACGCCCAACGACCTGCCCGCCGATCTCCACATCCACTTCAAATTGTTTGGCGTGATCAGGTCCGCTCATGGAGACGGTCTTATAGTGCGGGGCGCCGAGTTTCTGCGCTTGTGCCCATTCCTGTAACTGACTCTTTGGATCATGGATGCGTGACAGGACTGATTCGCGTTCCAATTCGAGCATGGGATTGACGAACGCTTCCACCGCGCTCAAGCCTGAGTCCAGATAAAGGGCGCCAATCAGCGCCTCGAAAGCGGACCCCAACAAGCCATCGCGCGAATGTCCTCCAGAGACAAATTCTCCACGCCCCAACCGCAACGCTGCACCCAGATTTAACTTGCGGGCGAACACAGCCAGTTGATCATTGCGCACCAATGCAGAGCGCATCTTGGTCAAGTCACCTTCGGGCATTTCGGGGAAACGGTTATATACCCAGGCGCCCACGATGAAATCGAGCACGGCATCCCCAAGAAATTCGAGGCGCTCATTATCCTCCATGGCTCTGGGATTCTCATTGAGGTAGGAGCGATGTGTGAGAGCACGCGTCAGCAGAGACAGGTTTGAAAAGTGCAGACCCAGCCTGCGGCTTAGATCTGATGCGGGTTCTGAATCCCGCGTATGGAAATCAGGTTTCACAGGAACCTCCCGGGAACTCAGGGAGCGGTAGTCCCTCACCCCCATTCCTCTGCTGATGAGGAAAGTGAGAGAATAGCGTTCCATTAGTTCCAAATAAAATATAGGGTTGAATTTTAACCGGAATTACAGACGCTGGCTATGATGCAATCAGATTTTAAGATACAATCGGGCAGTTCGCCTGGAGGCAACTTTGACAGAGATCAGCAGCGAAACTAGATTTTTGCACGCGATCGAAATGGGTTTGGGGGCATGGCAATGGGGCGACCGTCTTGTCTGGCAGTATGGACATGGCTACGGCGCCAACGAAGTAAAGCTCGCTTTTGAAACATCGGTAAATGAGGGCATCCGTTTTGTAGACACAGCAGAAGTGTATGGGAATGGTACTTCAGAACGCATGCTGGGACAATTCATCAAGGACACTGACCAGCCGATCTTGATCGCCACCAAGTTTTTCCCGTGGCCCTGGCGATTTCTCAAAAGAGCCTTACCACGTGCTTTGAAAGGCAGCTTAACGCGCCTGGGTGTGGATAGTGTAGATCTCTATCAAGTGCACTTGCCCAGTTTTACGATGAGCACTGACGCATTGATGGAAGGGCTGGCAGAATGTGTAAAAAGCGGCATGACCCGCACCGTGGGCATCTCAAATTACGGTCAGACTTGCATGCTGGCAGCATACTCGGCATTGTCACGCCATAACATTCCGTTGGCATCAAATCAGGTGCATTACAGCTTGTTGAACCGCACTGTTGAAAAGGACGGAACGCTGGCTCGCTGCAAAGAGCTTGGTATTCGCTTGATCGCATACAGTCCGCTGGAAAAGGGATTGCTTTCTGGGAAGTACAGCCCTAGAATCCTCCCCCTGGAACACGCGCGGGGAATTATGCCACTATGCTTCCTAAGATCCAACCGCTTATCAAGGCAATGACCACTATAGGTCAGGATCATGGCGGAAAGTCCAATGCCCAGGTGGCGTTGAACTGGGTGATCTGCAAGGGAGCGCTTCCCATCCCCGGAGCGAAGAATGCTGAGCAGGCGCGCCAGAATACCGGTGCGCTCGGTTGGAAGTTGACCGAGGTCGAGGCTGGCAAAGTTGGATGAACTGAGCGATCAGATCGATGCTTCCCCTGAAAAATAAAAAAACTGCCAGTGAAAATTCTCTGGCAGTTTTTGATTCACCTATTCGATCGGAGCGCTTCTACTTCATAAATATGGAACGGTCGAATTTATTCCCTGTCGCTTCCAACTTGGGAGTGAACATGGGACGCAGTCCCGTGGGTCTGAACTGACCGACAGGTCTTCCTTCTGGGTCGGTCCCGGTCTGCTGGAACTGGAAGATATCGGTGAGCGTGATGATGTCACCTTCCATACCAGCCACTTCGGTGATCTGTGTGACCTTACGTGTCCCATCCGGGAAACGCGTCAGGTACACGATCAAATCCAGCGCGGCGGCGATCTGCTTACGAATGGCGACCGCCGGAAGGTCAAAACCAGCCATCATCGTCATCGTCTCCAAACGAGAGAGCGTATCACGCGGAGAATTGGAGTGGACTGTGGTCATCGAACCGTCGTGACCAGTGTTCATGGCTTGCAGCATATCCAACGCTTCTCCACCGCGAATTTCACCCACGATGATCCGGTCAGGGCGCATACGCAGGGAGTTCTTCACCAAATCGCGAATGGTAACCTCTCCTTCGCCCTTGTAATCTGCCGGGTGGGCTTCGAGAGAGACCTTGTGGATCTGCTGCAATTGCAATTCAACTGAATCTTCAATGGTAACGATGCGTTCGTTATCAGGAATGGCGCGTGCCAGAATATTAAGAAATGTGGTTTTGCCGGAGCTGGTATTTCCTGCCACGATGACGTTCAGCCTTGCAGCCACACAAACAGCCAGGAAATCTGCCATTGGCTGTGTGAGAGCGCCCTTTTCGATCAGGTTCTGAACTGAGAGTTTATCCTTAAGAAAGCGGCGGATAGAGACACACGATCCCTGCTGGGCAACCGGCGGGATTACGGCGTTGATGCGAGACCCATCCTTCAGGTGGGCATCCACTAATGGGTGGCTGTAATTCACATAGCGACCAAATGGGTTAATAATGTGATTGATCGCCAGGCGCAGTTGTAGTTCATTATCATAGCTGGCGTCGGTTAGCAGTAGCTTCCCATACCGTTCTACAAAGATCTGATCCGGTCCATTGACCATGATCTCGCTGATCTGTGGGTTGACAAAGAATTCTTCCAGCGGTCCATCGGTTGTTGCGTACTCATAGACCAACTTAAGAAATTCCGGCTCCAGATCGCCCAAGTCGCCGTTAGCGTTCTGGTAGGCTTCAAAGATCAGATCTTTTAGCAGTTCATCGTGCCGCTCCCCCAACGGTGGAGTCTGTTCCATGAGTTCTACAAGATTTTTTAGAACCCTCGGTCGTAAAAGGTTCGGATCGGATATTCCTGGAACGCCGGATACTACTGTCTTTTTTACCATCACATTACTCCCAATTCAATGAAATTATTTATCCAGTGATAAGTGTCTGATCCTGTTCACTGGTTTCCTCAGGCCCTACTGCAATAGACCGACCTGTGAGGGTATGATCTGATTCCAAAACAGGCTAGAGTTATAAATGAGTTGAACGTCACTGGTACCACCGCCTTGCCAGGTATAGCAAACAAATTGGAGAGTGGCTTTCTGAATTTGACCGCTTCCGGCAAAGAAACAGGGGGCGTTTTGAGCCAATACAGTCCCCGTGAGCGTCACATCACTACTGCCATTTATATCCAGCTCTGAACTGTTATCAGGTGGATAATAGATCAAAAGCCCCTTGTAATCGCCACTGGTTGGGGCGGTCAATTTTGCTTCTGAACCGCCGTTCCACTTGATCAAGCCCTTATTCATAACGATCGTTACCCCTGTACCAGTAAGTTTCTGATTATTATTCAATTTGAAATCGGCTTGTGTAATACAGTACGTACCGGGCTCAAGTGTGTTGACACCTGAAGGAGGAAAGTCGGAATTACTGGTGTACTTGCCTGGGCTCAAGGTTTTTCCACTTTGCGTCGCTGTGTCAGTACAAGTGATGCCCAAGTCGTCAGGCGGCTCGTCAAACGTGGCATTCATTACGATATCCATGCACTTATCAGGATCATGCAAACTCTTGAGATTGGCACTCGGAATCGAACTGGATGCCGTAATAAGGTCTCCACAATAAGGATCATCCTTATGGAATTGAGTATTGCCGCCAGAAAAATCGATACAGCTACCATCTGTCATGGCGGAGCCCATACCACCGCCATATAACTGAAGTTCTCCTGATCCTCCAGTATAGAGACTTTTTTTGTTGGTTCCATTACAAGAGCCGCTGGATTTGGTAGACCATACTGAACTGCCTGCATACAATGGTCCTCCAACATATGTCTTTTTTGACATTGCCAAGGATTTCGACAGTGTTATGAGTACGATTAATCCCCAGGACCCTGACAAAGTATGTTCTGGCATAGGAATTGACGACAACTCTTATGTAATCGGAGTTCCCGGCATACGGACCACAATCAGAGCCAGTCTCCTCACAAGAAAAGACTGTGACGGTATTGGTCAATAGATTGTTATTGTAGCCATTACTAAGTGCCCTATCTAGCGCCACCAGTTTCCACTGAGTATCGCCACTAACCCTAGCAAGACCACCTGCCAGCACAGCAGTATCCGCCGCATTTTGTGCATGACGGCGGTCAGAGAACTTGGCACTTCCATCAATTGCCAGTCCTACGATTGCAACTAAACCAATTGCTATTAAAGAAATAATAATCAAAGCCTGTCCACGTTCTGTGGAAAAAAAATTTGGTTTCATATTGCTTCCTTCGTTGTATGAAATTGTAACCAAACCTATGAAAATGTGCCTTACACCTCCTTTTACTGATTACTGAAAAAGTGAAACATCAAGAAATATGATCTGTCCACGAACAGTTATTCATTCGTGGACAGATCGCTAAAACAGTCTCCATTGCATCTATTTCATCAAACCTACACGTTTCTGGTTTTGAGCATTATCAGCAGGAACATAATTAAAGTTAACGGTTGATGAACCATTTAGGGTAACATTCCACCCTATCACTTGCGTACCTAAATTCACCGTAGAACTACTATTATTATCCCCGTTGATTGTTACATCACAATAAGGAGCAAAGATAGTACCAGACATCGTAAGGTATGTACCACCGTTTATTGTACAAGACCCTCTCGCACCAGTAAAATCTGTTTCAACGATGATTAAATAACCTTTATATTCACCTGAATTAGAGGCGTCAAGGGAAATAGGGCTATTGATGCTGAGGCTAAAATCATGACCTTTTGTAATATATATTGTTACACCGCTAGTGCCGTCAAGAGAACTAAAGGTAGCGCCGCTCCAATGGACATCACCATTAACACAATAAACTCCAGGCTCCATAATAATATTTTTATTGTTGTTAATGATCCCGTTTTGAGGGAAATCTGTATAATAGCCTGGCGTAATATGCCAAGTATTACTACCGGCTGGAGTATTAATGGCATTGGAAGTTTGGCTACATTCCGCCGGTCTGTCAGGCATGTCTACATCTTCAGGAATTTTAAGTTGAGTGTTGTTATATGAAATACTTGGAATTGGGTTTACACAAGCATCAAAATCAACATTGTTATTTCCTGCAGAGGAAATACCTCCTCCATTGATCACTAATAGTGGATTTCCACTACTGGGGCATCCACCCTGCTGCTCAAGAGCACAATCTGGCTCATCTGAATTGAGCCACAATCCACCTCCAGTAAGCGTTATTGTTGAACTGCCACCAACACGAAGACTTCCAGAGCAGCCACTACTGGTATCAGGGTTATAAGAAGCTATAGATGCACCATTGAACATAGGTCCGCCCTGGCGGGTAAAGGTTACAGCTTGAACTTCATTTTTTGTCTGGGGAATACCAATAATACGGGCAAAAAAGGTGTTGACATACGAAGTAATAATAACCTGAACATACTTCGTATTACCCGTATATGGACCACTGATCGGGGGAGAATAAATTTTGACTATATTTGACGTCAAGTTATTGTTATACCCGTTGCTGGCGGCGCGATCCAAGCCAGCTAGTTGTACAGCAGCACATACAGCCGAAGGAGATCCACTTGAAGGCGGGCAGGTTGTAGGATTATCTGATAGTCCCACTGTAAGCGCATCTATTTTCGCCAATGCCGCGGCAAGAGCGGCCGTATCTGCCGCATTTTGGGCATGACGGCGATCAGAGAATTTGGCACTTCCATCAATCCCTACTCCTACAATAGCGAATAGCCCGATCGCGGCAAGTGCAATAATAATCAAAGCTTGCCCTCGTTCAAATAGGTTGTTAGATTTCATACGATCTCCTAAGGTCTGATTTGATTATTCACCTACACTGACAACGCCAAAAATGGTTCTGTAACTTGATGATGTAAAGGTCTTAGTGGGAAGAGGAATGAGGCGCACCATGGGACGGTATGTTGCAGAAACTGTGACATGAACTCGATCTCCTGAAGTGACCGAAACATCGCTATCTACTTGCGCTGCATTCCACAAGTTACACTCTGCAAATGGTCCCGAGCCATCAGGACCATGGTCATAATCAATTTGGATATTGAAGTCGCTAGTTCGCACGAGGAATGCTGAATTTGATGCAACCTTTTTGATACCTTCACAATAATTGAAACGCGTCAATCCAGTATCATCCAATCCAACAGCTGCTGCATAGCGAACAGCATTTCGACTGGCATTGGTCACCGCGGAATAAATAAAGACCATCCTTGCAAATTCAAATATCCCTACCAGGATCATCAGGAGGATCGGCAGAACGATCGCAAACTCAACAATTGCCTGCGCGCGCGATCCACTAGAATGCTTCTTATGAAGAGGGCTAAGTAATTTCATCGGCGTTTGCACCTTTCGAGATCTTTAATGTCCAACCGTTTGGAACAATAAATAAAAACGACCCTAAAAAGAAACAGGGTCGGTTTCGCCTTTGCTCGCCAAGGACTACACCCCGAAGGGTTATGCGACCAAGTTTCGTCCCAGGGTCTCTGCATCCCAAATAATGATTCTCAATTTAATTCAGCGTTGAAATAGCGAAGTTTTGTCGAATTTATTATCAAACTCAGGACGAAGGTCTATATGATAAGTTACAAAACTAGCCCGCTCCTTCTATAGGGAGACCCACCATATCTAGCCCAAAACACCCTGCTTGATGATAAACGCACACATATAGACCGAACTTTGTAACCTTTTAATAACGAATTACCCCTGCATTTTTATTGCGAGTTGGGTCATTTCAATGGAAGCCTGTTTCATAACCATCGTAGCTGTATCGGTCGGGAATTTCATACTGATAGGAGTGTTTTGGTTGTTAGCAAGAGTGAAATTTCCCATCATGTAGGGCATCATCAGCTTGATCTCAAACCCAATGATCTTTTCCGCTTCTGCTTTTGTAAGCCCTTCCAAGCCAACGGCCCGATTCAAAATGGGAAAGATACGGTTCGACTGAATGCCTTGACCGTTTAAGTAATGCCAAAGCTTTTTAGTCAGGTTTACCGTACTGAGATCGGTACCCAAAATAAGGACAACCAAATCAGCCTGCTGGATGATCGGCAGACTGATCTTCGAGAGCGAGCGCCCTAGATCGATCAACGTGTAATCATACGTCTTTCGCAAGGAAGAGACGATACGGGGAATATGATTTACTTGCAGATTTAGCGCTGTCTCCGGGTCGGGCGCCCCAGGCAGGAGATGGAACAACCAATGAGGCGGAACGACAAGCTGTGATTTTATATACTCGGAAGAAATGACATCCTCCGGCTGCTCTGCAAGAGAGACCAGATTAATCCCAGCTTCGGGCGCTCCCACCAGAGGAGCGATTGAGCCCATCGGCAAGACAAGATCCGCCACTGCAATGGTAGAGGTTGGCAAATGGGTCGCCATATTCATACCAATATTGGCACATAAGGATGATGTGCCAGTCCCGCCCTTTGCACTAAGAAAAACAAATAAGAAACCATTATTCTGTCGCTTGCGCAGCCGTTTCCCCTCTGACAATAAGCGTGGAAGCGCATCCACCAAGGTCATCATGACCATGCCAGATTTAATATAATATTCGGCACAACCTGCCTGCAAACAAGCCTGCATTTCATCCGGGTGAGAATGACTGCTCAAGACGACACAGGGTACATCTGCAATATGAGGAACTTCCTGCAACCCACTGATCAACTGCAAAACGCCCATATCTGGCAACTTGGAATCAAAAACGATAACCTTGGGAGGTTCTTCAGAAGCTACTCGGATCCCATCTGACCCCGTTGCTGCCTGCCGCACCTGATAATTTTTCTTTTGCAAAAGTTGTGCCAGAAAATTCCTATTGGCTTCATCGGCGTCGATCAACAGAACAGTGATGGGGTTCATTGCAGCTTCGTCCTTTCTTATATCTACTAGGGTCTCCCTACCGCCACCCACCTCTTTCCGGAATCCTGCTTCGCGAGAATAAGCGCAAGGCATGGAGAACTCGAATCCATTGCCTGTAATTCAGCTTGGAGTAAGTTCCTGAATAGACTCAACCTTATAAGAGATCTTATCGTTGTTACTCATGACAAGTTGCATCTCATCGTCCCGGTTCATGGTGCGAACAGCCGCTTCTAGCTGTCGACTCCACGGGAGCGCCACCCAACGGCAAATCTCTGTGCCTTGAAGCCATTCAGGTCCACGTGGGTCCCATGAGCCATCTTTCAAAGAACCCTTTGCCAGATTGAAGTTCAAGCCGCCGGGCAGGCTTACCATTACCGGATAAGGCATATTCGGGGCTTCCGTCGCTACCGGCGTAGGCATAGATTGTTTCACACCGTTATAAATCAACACCGAAGCCATGATAGCCATGACCACACCGATGAACGCAAGTCCGTAATAGATATACGTCCGATACGGGCGCAGAGCATTCTCCACCGATTTAATCCGCTCTTCCAACGGGTCTTCCTTCTTTGCTTCCACCTCAACAAAGACATCTTCTTCCCCGGCAAGAGCCACTTTTCGTACATCGCTAAGCTCCTCCGTCGCTTCCCCTTCCATTCGCGGAGCAAAAGCCTGCTTCTTCAGTTCTTCAACATCGATCTTGACTTCCTCAACAGGAGGCAGAGTAGGCTGTGCAGGAAGATCCGCATCATCCTCAAGCTCTTCCGTCTCCAACAACTTGATCAGTTCATCGATCTCTTCCACATCATCGATCGGCTCTGTCTTAGCGTCATCCAATACAGGAGAAACAGCCTCAGCAACAGGAGCCTCATCCTCAGATTCATCCACCGTCGGTGTTGCTGGGCTGGGAGGAGCCTTTACAAGCCAATTCCACCAACTCGATTTTTTCTCTCCCTTGTCTTTATCTGTATCATCTTCTTCCAGAAGCGACTGGCGCACATCAGCCAGAAGGTCATCCATGAAATGGTCCTCAGACGAGTTGGTTTGAGCCTCTTGCTCTGACACCTGGATCTCTTCGTCGCTGGATGCGGTATCGTGAGACGTTTCAACCATCTCGGTGGGCGCATCCACTTCGACGGCATCCGGTTCCAGCTCCGGCTCAGTTTGTTCTGCTTCGATCAAGCTGGCACGCACCGCATCAACTTCCGCATCAGCACCTGTATTGGACAGTCCTGATTCGATCGGGCTTTCACTCGCCCCGGTTTCTTCTTCCATATTTTGGGGAGGGATGTTCTTGCGATTTTTCTTTGTCATGATTCACTCACTGATCAAGGTAAATTCGTGGGCAATGCGGGCATATCAAACTTAAATACGACGGATACTTCACCCTGTTCGGGCAACGTGAAGGATTCATTGCGGTATAACCCGGGCAAGCTTACATCCACTTTTACGCCCGGTGTAAACCCAGCCATATCGAACGTGGCAAGTCCATTCTGAGTGCGTTGGGAGAGTTTCTTATTGTCAGAAGTATTCACTTCAACGGTCATTGCATCGATCTCTTCTCCAGGGTCGGGTGTATTGTTCCGGTTGCGGTCAAGATACACATGGACAACGATCTTCGCATTGGAAACAAAAACTGTCGGCGTAGGGATCGGTGTACGAGTAGGCACAATCGTGGGCACGGCAGCAACCGTTACGAGGTCGCTTGGTTGATATAGATAATAATCGAATGAATTCAGTTCATCCATAAATCCATTGACATAATTGACCGCACTCGTACATGTCAATTCTTTACTCACATTCTTCCATGTAGGATCCTGTCCTTTATCCTGTACTTCCAGGAATGCACGACCAAAACAACTTACTCCTCCGTGATAGGTTGCCAGGGTAAATCGCCACAGATCGGCGTACGTTGTATCCTTGATCTCAGAACCCACGATCTTATCAACCTGCATACAGTTCGCTTTAACCAGTTTTGAAATGATATCGACACTCTGCTTGGCTTTGTCAATATCAACACCGTAGGCACACGTTGGGCACGTGGCATCCATCATGGTCGCTGCTGCCCCACGGATCAACCGCTGTTGGGCAGGCTCCCAGCTTAGATACGATCTCGAACAGTCCGTAAACACACTTTGGCAAGCTTGTTGATAAAACTGGAGATCGCTGCGAAGGAGGACATCCATTCCCAATTGATTGACCTGTCCCAGTCCAAATTCATCCATATAAAAGCGGGAATTGCCGGGCCAAAATTGAGATTCTATTCCTATGAGGGTCTTGAGAATTTTGGGCGGAATACCCTGGTTCTTACTGGAAAGCCAGATACGGTCGTCATATTTGTTCTGCCATTCAATGACCGCGTTATTGGCTTTTTCCAGCCCACAAGCAGTGGGCCAGTCCAAGCCTGAGCTTAAGCCGCCGTACGGACAGTCTCGCGTATCCACAGCCCCATTCAAAATCAACTGAGCCGCGAGTCGGTGATAGGTCTTTTTCGTGCCAAGCTGATAAGGAAACTGCACGAAATTATCCCATTGCGCATTTTCCAGGTCACCGACGCCCCATATGGCAGCACATGAATCCGTAAAACTGGAGTACTGGTTCACCGAATCGATACTGACCAGATATCCGCCTTGCGTCTGTGAAATACTGACAGAAGCGATCACCTCATCGCTGCTTTGTCCGTTGCTCGAATAGGCACGAAATATAAATCTTGAACTCCCAGTCAAATAGACAGCACAAGGAAACTTAGAACAAACAAATTCATCTGAATTGATATAGCCATTGATCACGACAGCATCTGAACGGGAAATAGATCCGAACGCCGTAAGAAGCACATAGGGCTGTTGGACTGCTCCACTCGGTGCCTGAATGAAGGCGTAGAGTTGTTCAAAGGAGTTGTCAGATAATGGAGCGCTGGTTAAAGGGAGTCCAGTAGATGTTGAGGAAGGAAGCGGGATACTCGTCAATGTAGAAGTTGACGAAGGAGTCGATGCGCTTTGAAATACAACCATCGAATCTGGAATTGTGAGGGTAGACGCCTGTACAGCCAATATCCCGATCAAGCCGGGAATGCCAATTCCAAGCAGTAGACCAATAATGAAGGAGGAATGGCGTCTCTTTTTGCGCATGAGGCAGCTACTTGCCCGATGTTACACGCTTCCAAGTAGCAGAAGGTACAGCGGGCGGAATGGCTTTATGAGAATTCGTCGCTTAGTGCATATGCCATTTTTTCCAGCGCCAGGCATATTGGCAGGTCAGGGTTGCTTAAGGTGAAGGGCTGACCGAAATTGAGCGCACGGTTAACTTCCCCTGCCTCGTAAGGCAATACAAAATCAATTGGACGCTTTAATACTTTTTCAAGCTGAGCCTGCTTGATAGCAGGGTTCGATGAATTATTGTTTAAGATGAGCTGAACTTTTTCTGGCGGAATGCCCAAACGATCATATATTTCAAGGGCGCTCATGGTCGTACGCAGGGATGCCATTTCAGGCGCCATAAGCAGCAGGATGGATGTAGACATGCTTAACAGATGAATGGTCATATCTGAAAAGTCATGAGGTGTATCTATAACAATGAAGTCGTTACTACTTTTCAGCTTTTCCACAAATACGCTGAGTTGTTCGTTCCCAAACGTATCTGCAGCGATCGGGTAACGCGGCGAAGCAATATACCGTATGCCGCTCTTGTGGCTGCACATCATTTCACTGGCGACTGCATCATCGATGTGCTCGGCATCAATGCCAACAAGATTTTCCCATGTCGCATTCGGCTTTGCATCCAACATTAAAGCAACTTGACCAGCTGTCAGCACCCCGTCAACAAGTAACGTTTTCTTTCCCCACAACTTTTGGAAAGCAAGTCCCAGGTTGATAGCAATGCTTGAGCATCCCAAGCCGCCACGCAGGCTATGGATGGTCAACATGGTCGCATTATTTTTGATCTCGTGCTGCTGAGCAGCCTGCATTACCTTACCACGCCGTGCAAGGATGCCCATGCGGGCAACCAGTTCTTCAGGCTGGAATGGTTTTACCAGGTAGTCGTCTGCCCCCATCTCAAAAGCTTTTAACTTTTCACTGAGCTCATCTTTAACTGTAATTACAATGACTGGAATCAGAGAGAACTTTGGATCTCGTTTAATCGCTCAAGGATCTGAAAACCGTCCATTTCTGGAAGTTTCAAGTCAACAATGATCAATTCCGGTTCAAAAGTCGAAATCTTTGCCAACCCCTCACTTCCAGATTGGGCATATTCGAGGGTATAGTCAGCTTCCTTCAACATTTTTCGTATGAGCTTGAAGTAAAACTGCTCGTCATCAATAAGTAACACCCGCATATATAGCTCCTGCTGTCTTGTATTTGGATAATTTTAAGTTGATTGCCGCTTTTATTCAGCTAAGTATTTCAACGCACACACTTGAAATGTATCAGCCGCTACCCTCACCGTATCTATTATATGCCCAATTGCTTCCTGGGTACCAGAATCGACCTGCCTTTCAAGTTTGCCAGCTTGCTCCGATAACTGCAGAGCCCCCAGATTAGCAGAAACTCCCTTAAGATTATGAGCAAGCCGTGAAAGCAATTCGAATTCCTTATTGAGATGGCAGTCATCGAGCCTGTTTAGTTTTCCAGGGAGTTCTTGTACAAATTCGCCCAACAATTCCTTGTAGATCTCTTTGTTCCCACCAAGCCGATGCAGACCGATTTCGAAACTAAACTCAGGAGCAACAAAATCATCATTTAAAGCCCTGGTTACTTTTGCCAGCGTTTTACTATACCTTAATATCTGTTGAAGATGCGCCAAATCGAATGGTTTTGATATGTAATTATCAATACCTGCTTCATATAACTCCCGTCCCTTCTCAGGCAGGTAACTGGCAGTAAGGGCAATGATAAATGCATGTCGCTGATCATTCTCCCCAGCCCGGATCTGCCGGCTTGCTCCCAAACCATCCAAAATTGGCATTTGGAGGTCCATTAAAATGACGTCAAAATCCTGGGTCTTTGCCAATTCAACTGCTTCTATGCCATTCGAAGCGATAGATACCTTGTATCCCTCCCGGCTTAGAATCAACTGCATCATTCGTTGATTCAGCACGTCATCATCTACGACAAGGATACATAGGTCTCTATTCGTTTCCTTCCCCAGATCATTGACTACATTCATAGGATTACAAACATACTCCGTTTTCACCAACGTAAACATTAAAAATGAGCGACAATATCTGCTTCTATTTTCCTTTTCCGCGGTACATGACGCCAAATAAAACTAGAAGTTACTAAAAGCAGACAAATGGGAGCAAAATAAAAATGAAACGCCCACTTTTCTTCAGCGGGCGTTTCATTCCCAAGAGATCAAAATTTATTATTGCGCCGTTTTTGGCTTTAGGAAGATCAGAAAACCGTAGGCAAGTGCGCCGAGCAGAAAGACAACGACCGGCAACCAGACATTGGCGCGAAGCACCGCATTCCCCGCCATGGTCGCATAGAGAGATAATCCAAAACCGACAACGCAGATGACCAGGTTAGCAATGCCAAGGTTCTTCTGCGCTTTCGCGTCCGAGATATCCTTGGCAAAAAACAGCACCAGACCAAGCCCGAACATCGCAAACCCAAAGAACCGAGCTGCAAAGAGTGTGGAAGCATACCGTTCTGTAGTACCTACCAGCGACAACGCCTTCTCAGGGATAATAAGGAAACCAAGCCCAACAACGACAGCAAGAACGGCAGATAACACAAACAAGACTTTGTAATTCATTGTATTCTCCTCTACATGAAATTGTGATGACAATAAAACTATACGTCAACGCAAATGAAAATGGAAGTGGGCGCGCGTTTCATCACCTTACACGCACCTAACAAAAAGGGAATCCGTTTCCTCGTCATCATCCAAATGACTTTCCGCCTCTTTCCAAGCCGGTGCCTGTTACCGTTTCCAGACCCTCATTGCGCTGAAAATATTCTCCATTTCCTTCTAAACCCAAATCTGCCCTTGAACGGAACTCTGTGCTATAATGCCGCATCATGATAAACAAGTTCTGCTTCGCCAATAATGCTAATAATAATGACAATGACGATCGACTAAATCGTTGGGCGAAGCTTTGCTAGTAGACAAATAAAAAAGTCAAACCAAATCGCCCAACGCAAACGCGAAGGGCGATTTATTTTATATACATCACACCAACCGTCATTGTGAGGAGCCCAAAGGGCGACGAAGCAATCCTTCAATTGGCAGGAGATTGCTTCGGGCTAACGCCCTCGCAATGACAGAAGAGAGGCGCACTATGTACAGAACACACACTTGCGGAGAATTACGAGCCAGTAACGCGGGACAAACCGTCACGCTGGCAGGTTGGGTAAATCGTCGCCGCGACCTTGGGGGGGTGGCATTTTTCGATCTGCGTGACCGCTCAGGACACATTCAAGTAACCATTAATCCAGATTTGCCCAAAGAGATGTTGGACGCCGTTGCCAAGGTCCGGTTTGAGTGGGTGCTGCAAGTAGAAGGATTAGTGCAGAAACGCCCGGCTGGGATGGAAAATCCCAAAATGGCGACCGGTGAGATTGAACTGATCGCACAAAAAGTTACTGTACTCAATCCGTCCAAGACACCTCCGTTCATGGTCAACTCGGACAATGACCTGCCCGACGAGAATGCGCGCCTCAAATACCGCTATATAGATCTGCGCCGCGAGCGCATGACCCGCAATATGGTTCTGCGCCATAAGGTCATAAAGTTCATGCGCGACTATCTCGATAAGGAAGGCTTTATCGAGATCGAGACTCCGATCATGTTCAAAGCGACACCGGAAGGTGCACGCGACTACTTGGTGCCCTCCCGCATTTACCCTGGTCAGTTCTATGCCCTGCCCCAGTCGCCGCAGCAGTTGAAGCAGTTGCTGATGGTCGCTGGCATGGACAAGTACTTCCAGATCGCGCGCTGTTTCCGCGACGAAGATCTGCGCGGTGACCGCCAGCCCGAGTTCACCCAGCTCGACCTTGAAATGTCCTATGTTCATCGCGACGATGTGCTGGCGCTGGTCGAAGGTCTGTACACGGCAATGATCCCTGCCGTAGCTCCGCACAAGAGACTGTTGAATACTCCGTGGCGCAAGATTTCCTACCGTGAAGCGATGGATAAGTACGGTTCCGATAAACCTGACCTGCGCTTCGGCATGGAACTGATGGACGTCAGCGACGTGTTCGCCAAGAGTGAGTTCAAGGTGTTCAAGTCCGCGCTGGAGACGGGCGGCGTGATCAAATGTATCGTCGCGCCGAAATCCGCAGACATGTCCCGCAAGGAACTCGATGCTCTTACCGAAGTCGCGAAGACATTTGGAGCGAAGGGCATGCCCTATTTAGCGGTAACAGCCGAAGGCGTGAAGGGAAGCGTCTCCAAGTTCCTCACAGAGGAAGAAGTCGCGGAGTTGAAGTCCAAAACAGGAGCGGGAGTCGGCGATCTTGTCGTCTTCGCTACCGATACCAAAGCCATCGCCAACAAAACGCTGGGCGGGCTGCGTCTCTGGTTCCGCGATAAGCTTGGACTGGCTGACAAAGATTGCATGGCGTTCGCCTGGGTGCTGGACTTCCCGTTCTTTGCGTGGAATGAAGAAGAGCAAAAATGGGAGTCGGAACATCATCCGTTCACGATGCCGAAGATGGAAGACTTGCCGAAGTTCGATACGAACCCCGGTGAGGTGATGTCGGATGCGTACGATATGGTTTGTAACGGTTATGAGATGGCATCGGGCTCGATCCGTATCCATCGCCGTGACATTCAGATGAAGATGTTCCAGATGCTTGGCATCAGCGACGAGGACATTCAGTTGAAGTTCGGTCATATGCTCGAAGCGTTCGAATACGGCGCTCCCCCGCACGGCGGTATGGCGCCCGGCATTGACCGTTTGGTCATGCTGCTGGCGGACGAACCCAACATCCGCGAAGTGATCGCCTTCCCGAAGAACCAGAATGGACGCGATGTGATGGCAGATGCCCCTTCGGAAGTCGAGCCGAAACAGTTGAAAGAACTGCATATCAAATTTGAGTAACTACACAGAAAGGTAAACCATGAACATAAAGGAATTGATCATCAATAAAACTGCCAAATTCGCCTATTGCACCGACGGAGCTCTTTGGTATGAAGTTGACGATTTTCGTTTCCCTGTTCCGTTTACCGAAACTGTGGGTGCTTGCTTCATGCCTGAACACAAAGCGATCAACCTGATGCGCTGGATCCGGAAACAATTGGAAGAGAACGAGTCGCAACGAAAAGCCCAGTCAACAAACTAGGTGCTGGATGGATATCAGCCTGGGCGAATTGTTTTGGATCTCTCCCAACGAAACGAATGGAATAGCGTCCGACCATATCCATCCGCACGTCGTGATCCACGTCAACGCACAAAGCACAGTGATGGTTTGTGCGTTGACATCCAATCTGAAACGTGCCAAAGAGCCGGGTAATGTGTTGCTCGATGAAGGCGAAGCAAATCTGGCAAAGCAAAGTGTCGTTGTAGTTTCGCAATCATCCACGGTGGATACTTCGCAGTTAGGCGAATACATCGGGATACTGAGCGAGCACAGGATCAAGCAAGTGTTGGCTGGCATGCGTTTTCTACAGTCCATGACTCAGCATCATGAAAAGGAAATCGATCCATGACAATTCGCGTTTGTCTTGCTGGTGCTACCGGTTGGGCTGGATCTGCCGTGGCGCGTGCCATCGCTAAACAGAGCGACATGATGCTTGTCTCTGCGATATCACGCACCCATGCAGGGAAGTCGCTTGGGGATGTACTGGCAGTGGATCTACCCTGTCCCATCTACGCGACGGCGCAAGAAGCGATGGCAACTCATCCCTGCGACGTGTTCTTTGAATTCACCAAACCGGATGTTGCCAAAGCAAATGTGTTGACCGCATTACAACACGAAGCACACGTTGTCATCGGCACATCGGGATTGACCGATTCAGACTACGCCGAAATTGCTTCCGTTTCCGAGCAGGTACAACGCGGAGTGTTAGCCGTCGGCAACTTTGCCTTGACCGTTGTCCTTTTACAAAAGTTTGCTGAGATCGCAGCAAAGTTCATCCCGCAATGGGAGATCATTGACTACGCCCACGATGACAAGAAAGATGCTCCCAGCGGAACCGCACGTGAGTTGGCGTATCAACTCTCCAAAATCCGCCCGTCAGAGTTAACCGTTCCGCTGGATCAAGTTCAGGGAGTTGTCGAAACACGTGGCGCCAGCATGACCGGCTCGCAGGTACATTCTGTCCGCTTGCCGGGGTACAACATCTCAGCAGAGATCATCTTCGGCATGCCCGACCAAAAGCTGACCATTCGACACGATTCCGGAAGCAGTGCCCAGCCTTATGTAGACGGCTCCTTACTGGCTATCCGCAAGGTCGGTTCGTTTGTTGGTCTACGGCGTGGGTTGGATAGTGTTTTGGATTTATCTTAGCTATGGATAAAACTGGGCAAAATTTACAGGCAGTCAATCTCTTACTAAATCGCATCAGCGAGTTAGCTATGATGTGGAGAGGTCAGCCTGAAAATCACAATGCAATAAAATCTGAATATCACGAAACCTACGAGAAATTACGAATACTTGGCTGGGATGATACATTTGATATTGATTGCGAATTACCAGATGAGCATATGCCAAAAGAATACATTGAAGCCCATCCCCATATACCATCAAATACTCCTTGGCAAGCCTCATGGCGTACGAGTGAAGCAATCAAAGAAATCAATCAAGAAAGAAAACAGAAGAAAAGCCTATTGCGAAAACTGAAAGACTGGCTCAAATGACAAATACCATCGACACCAAAACCGTCAAACACGTAGCCTTCCTCGTCCGGCTTGGGATCTCCGAAGAGGAAGCGCAGAAATTCAGCGGACAGTTCTCCTCCATCATTGACTACTTCAACATGCTCAATGAGGTAGATACGTCCAACGTTCCACCCGCCTCGGACATCGCCAACGCGGAAAATGTTCTGCGTGAAGATGTAGTGCGACCATCCATGAGCCGCGAAGAGCTTTTGAAGAATGCCCCGCAATCGGAACGCGGCTACGTCAAAGTGCCGACGGTTTTGGGAGAGGAATAGAGAATAGCTAAGTAGAGAGTAGTAAAACCCACTCCCTACTTTCCACTTTCTATCCCCTGCTCTCTATTCTCTACACTCTAATTATCTAACCCATGCAACTAACAAACTTAACCATCCGCGAAGCCCACGAACTTCTCACATCGAAGAAGATCTCCTCCGTCGAACTGACGCAGGCGATGCTCGACCGCATCCACGATGTGGATCAGAAGGTCAAATCCTACGTCACGGTCACGGACGATCTGGCACTTGAACAGGCTCGTAAGGCTGATGAACGCATCGCCAAAGGCGAGAACGTCACACCACTGACAGGCATTCCCTTCTCGATGAAGGACTGCATCTCCACGCGCAACGTTCGTACTACCTGTTCATCAAAAATCCTTGAGAATTACGTTCCGCAGTACAACGCCACGGTCACGAACAAACTCGCAGACTCTGGCGCCGTGCTGGTCGGCAAGACTAACATGGACGAGTTTGGCATGGGCTCCTCATGTGAGAACTCCGCGTTGTTCAACACGCACAACCCGTGGGATCTCGATCGCGTCCCCGGCGGTTCGAGTGGAGGTTCCGCCGCGGCGATGTCTGCCAGCCTCGCTACATTCACCATCGGTGAAGACACGGGTGGATCAGTGCGTATGCCAGCCGGTTTCTGCAACGTGACCGGCATCAAACCCACCTATGGACGTGTTTCCCGCTACGGTTTGATCGCGCTCGTCTCCTCCTTCGACTCGATCGGACCCATGTCCCGTGACGCCTACGACTGCGCCACCGTGCTCGAAGCCATCGCCGGGCATGATCCGCTCGATAGCACCACCTACCAATCACCGGTTCCCAACTACACGGCGAACATCGATAAGCCCGTCAAAGGCATGAAGCTTGGCATCCCGAAGGAATATTTCATTGCAGGCATGGAAGCGGGCGTTGAGTCCGCACTGCAGGAAGCCATCCGCCAGTATGAAAAGCTGGGCATGGAAGTCCACGAGGTCTCGCTCCCCCACACCAAGTACGGACTGCCCGTCTACTATCTGCTGCTCTTCGCCGAAGCCAGCGCCAACCTCGCCCGCATGGACGGCACGCGCTTCGGTCTCTCCGTTTCGGAGGGCGCCAAGGATGTTATCGACATCTACCTCAAGACCCGTCACGAAGGATTCGGGGATGAGGTCAAGCGCCGGATCATGCTCGGAGCGTACGCCCTCTCCGCTGGATATTACGACGCGTACTACTTGAAAGCTCAAAAAGTGCGCACGCTTCTGCGCCGGGACTTTAAGTCTGCTTTCGCCTCCGTAGACGTTCTTCTCGCCCCGACCTGTCCCACCACGGCGTTCAAACTTGGCGAAAAGACCAGCGATCCGCTTGAGATGTATCTCTCCGATATTTACGTCGTATCCACCAACCCTGCCGGAGTCCCGGCGTTAGCCGTTCCCTGTGGCTTTTCCAACAACATGCCTGTCGGTATGCAATTGATCGGAAAGCACCTGAATGAACAAACCTTATTCCAAGTCGCTCACGCTTACCAGCAAGTGACAGACTGGCACAAGCAGTTACCGCCTCTGTAAAGCACTTTGTCAGGAGGAACTCATGACGGATCCATTCATCGATGTACTCTTTGCGTACGATAGCTGGGCAAACAGGCAGTTGTTCGAAGAAATCCTGCATTTGAGCCAGGATGAACTCGAACGACCGTTGGGATTGGGTCACGGCAATATCGAACAGACCCTGCTTCATATCATTGGTGGCATGATCTTCTTTGCCGATCGTCTCGAGCGTCGAATCCCTAGACCACGTCCGGATCGCGACAACATCCGCAGAACACCAGGAGAAATCGTCCAACTATTTGATACGGCTGACCGCGAATTCCAGGAAGCTATAATAAAAACCGTTGAAGCTCATGCGCTGACCGATATTCTCAACTGGACAGATGACGATCTGGGTGAGATCGATCCGCTGGATCAAATCCCATATGCTATTGCCCTGGCGCAAATGATCGATCACAACGTTCATCATCGCACACAAGTCATAGACATGCTTGGTTTAGTAGGAATAAACAAACCGATGGATTGGCACCCCTTTGAATGGGATGAGACCACTCGTAGCAAGAATTGACTCTGCAAGAATTTGAGCCAAATACCGGATTAAAAGTATTTTTATGGCATCCATCAAGAAATGTAGCGTTCTACCCAATGCGCTTCTGGCAAAATATTGCCTCGATGGCTTTTATGCAAACTCTTACCGAACAGAACTGCAGGGACATATCTCTCTGCCTAAATTTGTATTCGCCTTCTACACAACCTGGCTCTTCAAAGTGGAAGGGTTTATCCTGACCTACACGGTCTATCGACCATCTAACGATGCGCAGGCACGAGAGCTGGCAGATGGCAGGAGAAATGAATTTGCCGCATGGAGCGTGGAAGGTCGCAATGAGAATGAACTTTTGATGTGTGATATGGTCGGGCGTACCCGATCCTGGTTCATGGTGACACACATTGGCACACCGGAAAATGTACGAACACAATTGTATTTCGGGTCTGCCGTCGTTCCGCGCAAGGATCCAAAGACTGGAAAGTCATCTCTCGGGTTTGTCTATCGCTCTTTATTAGGCTTTCACAAAATATACTCCGTTCTGCTTTTATATTTTGCCAGACAAAAACTACTTCGAGAATAACTATGCCTACTTACTCAACCTCCATTTCGATCAACGCCAGCCAGGAAGCTATCTGGAAAGTCCTTTCCGATGTGACTCACTGGCACGAATGGACTCCCACTGTCACCAAAGTGGAAGTCCTTGACCAGCCTGAACTGAAACTCGGCAATCGTTACAAGGTCTATCAGCCAAATCTTCAACCCGCCGTATGGATCGTGACGACCTTCGTGCCACCGTCCAGCTTCGTGTGGGAGGCAAACATGCCCGGCATGCACATGGTGGCGGAACACATGCTAAAGCAGATGAGTGCTGAGCAAACCCAACTAACCCTGACATTCACCTTCAAAGGCTGGCTAGGCAAAATCATGGGTAATCTGTATCGTCAAACGGTTAAATCTTATATTGCGACAGAGGCACAGTCGCTGAAAAAACGCGTCGAAAATCCATAACCCATCATCAGACGTTCGACTTTCGACGTTTGACCTTTGACTACTTGACTACCAGACTAACAAACTACGAGACTACCCAACTATGACCCAATACGAAACCGTCATCGGACTTGAGATCCACGCCGAAATGCTGACCAAATCCAAAATGTTCTGCGGCTGCTCCGCGGATTATTCCTCCGCGCCTGAGCCGAACACGAACATCTGCCCCACCTGCACGGGTCTGCCGGGCGCTATGCCGGTCGTCAACAAACGGATGACCGAACTCGCCACGCTGGTTGGTCTCGCCTTAAACTGCTCGGTCAACAAGCACAATACCTTCGCGCGCAAAAATTATTATTACCCCGATCTGCCCAAAGGCTACCAGATCTCGCAATACGAACTTCCGATCTGCGAGAGAGGTTGGCTCGACGTGGATTCGCCCTCACCCCTAGCCCCTCTCCCTCCGGGCGAGGGGAGCTCCCTTCTCCCAGCGGGAGAAGGGTTGGGGATGAGGGAGAAATCATCAGCGAAAGAAACGCTCAAGTCCCCGAACCAACTCCGGGTGCGAGTCCGACGCGTGCACATCGAAGAGGATACTGCCAAATTGTCGCACGAAAAAAATTACGCGCTGGTCGACTTCAATCGCGCCGGAGTTCCCCTGCTTGAAATTGTCTCGGAGCCCGATATGCGCTCCGTCGAAGCCGCGCTCGATTACGCCACGAAAGTCCGCGCCATTTTGCGCTATCTCAGCGTCAACTCGGGTGACATGGAAAAAGGCGTGCTGCGTTTCGAAGCCAACATTTCCGTGCGACCCGTGGGCAGTGACGAGCTGCGCACGCGCACCGAGATCAAGAACCTCAACAGTTTCCGCGCTCTCACGCGTGCATCGGCGTACGAGATCGAACGTCAGATCAAGCTCTACGAATCGGGCGGGACGGTGGTGCAGGAAACACTCGGCTGGGACGATGTGCGTGGCGCCACCTACTCACAGCGCGGCAAGGAAGAGGCGCACGACTACCGCTACTTTCCCGAACCCGACCTGCCTCCGCTGCAACTTTCGGACTCGTGGATCGAGTTCGATCCGGACTCAACTGCCCGAACTGCCGGAAGCGAAAACTAAACGCTTCATCGCGGACTTCAGCCTGACCCCGACAGAAGCGCGTTTCCTCACCTCCGAGCGGACTCTGGCGGACTACTTCGAGCGCGTGGTCGCCAAAGCCAAGAGCCCAGCCAAGACCGTCCATTCGTGGATCGCAGGTGAGTTCATGCGTTACCTGAACGACTCCGGCGTGAGCATCGACGAAATCACCCTTGCCCCTGAAGCCTTTGCCCAATTGATCGACATGGTCACCGACAAGGTCATCGGCAACAACGCTGGGAAAACCGTGCTGGCAGAAATGCTTAAGAACGGCGGCAACCCGGCGCAGATCGTCCAAGCAAAGGGACTGGCGCAGGTCTCCGATGAAAGCTTCATTCAAGAAGCCGTCACCAAAGTGCTGACCGACAATCCCGCCGAAGTGGAAAAATATCTCGCCGGCAAAGAGACCCTGCTGCAATGGTTCATGGGTCAAGTTGCACGTGCAACGAAGGGCAAAGCTGACCCGAATGTGACGAAGGAGTTGATGCTCAAGGGGTTGGAAGAGAGAAGGAAGTAACTCTAAAAAAGTCTCCAACGAGAACTCTTTTTTTCATTCGGAGAGGGCAGATTCCTTTTCGAATTTCTTAAACAGTATAATCAAAGTAAGGAAAAAGCTTTATTCGATCTGGCATTTCATGCCAGAGACGAGCAAGAGGAAAAATGGACATCCAATACAAACGACTCGCGGAGCGGTTGAACGCCCTGCCGAACGGCTTCCCACCCACCGACGATGGGCGGGAATTGAAACTGCTGGCGAAAATATTCACGACTGAACAGGCGGAGTTGGCTGCGCAACTACTTCCGACACTGGAAACTGTGGAAGAGGTCGCGGCACGAACGGGAAGAAATGTCCCAGAAGTACGCGCCAAACTCAAAGAGATGTTCCGAAGCGGATTAATCGAGACGGGGAAGAAAGACGGGAAATTAGGCTTTAAGTTGATGCCATTCGTGGTCGGGATCTACGAAATGCAAATGAGCAGGATGGATGAGGAACTGGCGCGTCTGTTCGAGGATTATTTTCAGAGCTCGTTCCGTGAGATCCTCAAGGTCAAGCCGCAGCTGCATCGCGTGATCCCTGTCAACGAGGCGGTACGGAATACCATGGAAGTCCGCCCGTTCGAGAGCGCGGTCGAGATCGTGGATGCGATGAAATCATGGGGCGTGCAGGATTGCATTTGCCGAAAGCAAAAAGCGCTGATCGGACAGGCATGTGAGCATCCCATTGACGTGTGTATGGTCTTGCATCCTGTGTCAAACGCATTCGATGGCAATACGACCATCCGCGCGTTGACCCATGACGAGGCGCTGGGAACGTTACGCCGCGCCGCCGAGGCGGGACTTGTCCACTCGGTCAGCAACAGCCAGGAAGGCGTGTATTACGTTTGTAACTGCTGTACCTGCTCGTGCGGAATCCTGCGTGGTATGGCGGAGTTAGGGATCGCCAACGTGGCGGCAAGCTCTGCATTCGTCAACCAGGTGGATGGACTGCTGTGCAACGGTTGTGAAAATTGCATCCAATCCTGCCAGTTCAATGCGCTGTCCATGGACGGTTCGCTCGTGAAAGTGAATGCCATTCGTTGTGTGGGCTGCGGCGTGTGCGTGATCAACTGCCCTTCAGAGGCGCTCAGTCTTGTGCGGCGACCTGAAGAGGAAATCCTGCGGGTTCCTGCGACTCACACAGATTGGGAAGTGCAACGTGCGGCGGAGCGGGGACTATAACAATATAAATACATGAGATGACGAAGGGGTTGGATGAGAGAAGGAAGTAATTTCTTCCCCCTCTTCACAACAGAACAAATTGAATAAGAGAAAAAGGGCGTGTTATACTCATTTAGGGAAAATTGAAAAGCAATGGGAAAAGAAACCTTAAACGAGTTCGTAACTAGACATCCTTTAGCCAGGCTAATGCGCGAATTAAAAGCAGATGTCGTTTCGGAGAGATTTTCTGATTGGCTAAAATCAAAACCATCAGATAACAGCTGGCTATATTCATTGTATGATTTCGCTAATAATGCTCCTTTTTGCTATGTAGATGACCAAATCATCAATGAAACGTTATCCATTTTAAGCATGGATACCCAATGCACTCTTGATGCACTAAAAAATCATGGCGAATACGTTAGTAGAGCAATTTTTACTTCCTTTCGACCAAGTGTGAGTTGGCAAATACAAGACGGGGAAAAATTTTCAATAGATACTCCAAAGGGTATTGAAGACTTCGAAAACATCTGGCACCCAGAATATGTAAAATGCTGTGAGCAGATTTACAATCACCTAATCAAAATTCCATTGCACATTTTGGGGAAACAAAATAGTAGGGATTTTGTTTCGCTTGGTCTCCCAAAACGCATTGAAAAGTTGATCGCACTAGGGTATTCAAACCTAACCAATGGATATGATTCTGTAATACGAAATGCTATCTCACATGGCGGAATTGAATACGGAATTAGCGATATAAGCTATATCGATATTCTTAATAAAAAAGATATATATGCACCCGACCTTGTAAGCCTCCTAGATGATTTATTAGACACTTGCAACTCTATGATTGTATCTTTTTTACTTTTTATTATTGCTAACCAAGATACAGTTGAAAAAACTGGTATTGAAAACTTACCACTGGGGATAAAGTATCTACTTACCAAAGGTTTCACAAGCCATAATGGATTAAAGATCATATCATTCATGGAAAGCGGGCTAAATAAACAACAGCTTAATATCAACATACAAACAAGCACTATGTACAGGGGGATTCATCAATTTGAAGCACTCCAAGTAGCTTGGGCGGCCAGCTTTTTTGGTGGAAGTAATTTTGAACGTATCCTTGTGAACATTGACTGCGACATGCCTGTGCAACCACTAGCAATCATTAATGGAAAACTACTGAATGACGCTATTAAGAACAAGCTTGCATTTGAAGAAGTAGTACCTAAGCTGTTCGAGCATTCTTTGTTATGGTATGACACTACTAAACTTAGATCCACCCTATTTGGTTTACAAAACTCAATGAAGACAAGTTTTGAGATTCAAAAAGAATCTTTCGCCAACGAATGTTAGATAGTAATAACCTTATTCCAAGACTCCATTACAAAGTTATCTATGCAAAAAACACCAGTCCCAGACTCTTCAGACGACTTGAGGGGCATATAGTATTAAATATCCCAGAGAAAATCACTGAAACACAATTGCTAAAAATTATCAAGAGTGCCGTAGCTCAATTAAGACGACGACTAATCAGACGAAAAGATATTTATGGATATATTGGTCTGCCAGGCAAACCGTTTAGCGTCACTTTGAGGGTGTATTCGGCAGAAAAGCGGTTACGGAGACTCTTGCTCCATACTTGGGAAAACAAAGAATTAGTTGCTATAGCAGAATATTCAAAAAACTGGAATGTTTTTCCTCCTTTTTACACAAAAGAAAGTAACAGAATACTTGGGCAGATTCGGGTTAAAATATAATGATCAACTTATCAAGAACGAAGGAAAATAAAAAACTTCATCCGTTATAATCCGCAGGCTTTCACATCCAGCCTAAGGATTATTCATGACTTCTCCCCACCCAACGCCGCAAGGCTGTACTTTTCCTCGTCCTCTGCGCTCTGCTGTGGAGCACCAGCGGCGTGCTGGTCAAAGCGCTCGATTGGCAACCCATGTCCATTCTGGCGGGGCGCGGTATCTTCACCAGTATCGTGTTTCTGCTCTACATGCGCCGCCTGCCGAAACACATCACGCGCTGGACTCTGCTCGCAGCGGGCGGGTCACTGGCGACGCAATTCCTGTTCGTCACCTCCACCAAGCTGACCACCGCCGCCAACTCCATTTTTCTGCAATACACCGCGCCGATCTACGTGGTGCTGCTCGGCTACTGGCTGCTGCGTGAAAAACCCTCCCGCAACGACTGGGTCGCCATGGGCATCATCTTTCTGGGCATGATCCTGTTCTTCGGCGACCAACTCAGCCCCACCGGTCTGTTCGGCAATATTTTGGCTGTGCTCAGCGGCGTGACGTCCGCGATCATGATCGTCTCCTTCCGCGCGCAAAAGGATGCGACACCCGAAGACAGCATCCTGATCGTCAGCCTGGTCATGGCGGTGATGGGGATCCCGTCCATTTTGAAGGAAAGTCATACCGTGACCAACTGGCTCACGGTCGCGTATCTCGGCACCTTCCAGATCGGGCTGGCATTCATCCTGTTCACGAAGGGCATCCGGTATGTCCCTGCACTGGAAGCGAATCTGATCGGGACTCTGGAGCCGGTCTTTAATCCCGTCTGGGTATTTTTATTTATCGGGGAACGGATGGGACGCTTCGCCCTACTGGGAGGCTTGGTCGTGCTAACGGGAGTCATCGTCAGCGCCGTGGGAAGCGCCCAGTCCGATCGGGGAACTTAACTACATACTATTTATCCAGATCTAGTTGCAGAGACGAATTGGTAGATCATTTCTATTGACCCGATAGATAAAGCGGCTCCCCATCTTTCTTGCCTCCATGGATCGTTCCATTTTCGACATAAACGCTACTGATACTATCAGGAAGGGTTTTGCTTGGAACTTTTGCGCCTAAAATGGAGGGATCATGATAGAGATAAGCGAATATTGCCGGGAATACATCCTGCAAGACCGTGATATCGTCATAAGAGGCAAAGCCCTGCGTGGGCCAGCGGATCGCCAGAAAGGTTCCGTAGCGGTCCTGAATGTCCAGCCGGGTGATATCTGATGCGTCATATGCATCCGTCAGCGTATAACAATTTTTCGTCAGGTAAGGACCATGGTCGCCCGCCACGATCACGATCGCAGTAGGATCATCCTGTACGATCTGGTCGATGTCCTGCTGCATTTCTGCGTTGGCAATGTCTAATCGTCCGCGGAAGAGGTCCGTCTCATCAGGCAAACAAGCACCGGAATTCTGAGTATGGGACGGAAAATTCGAATGTGTATAGATAAAAGCCTGATCTCCCGGGAGACTCTTGAAAACATCCCGCTTTGCTTCTATGAATTGCTCCCGTGACTGTTGAGTAAAACCAACATTCTCGATATCAAATCGGAATTCCCCGACAAAGATCGCCTTCGATAGTTGAACATACATCGGTACACTGTTCCTAGGTATCGAATGATCGTAGCTGGAGCCCACACCGCGAAACATATAATCCGAGGGGAATATGCCATAGGTTTCATACCCAAGATGTTTCAGCATGTTTTGCACAACACCATCTCCTGAGACACCCCTTCTCATATCTCCATAATAGTCACTGGACGCATTCAGTACCCGGCTCATCGTCACGGCAGAGGCGGCTCCGATCGAATACGTGTGCGGGTAGAGCGTAAAACCCTGGTCCACCAAGTACGATTCCTGGGCACTGTTATCGATGCCATAGGCCAGCATCGTTTCGTTAGGGACATATGCATCATAAACAAGCAAATAGACATTGGGTTTGGTAGCCGGTACTGTATCACCCACCAGGGCGAGCAATTTATTATTCTCCGGGGAAACGGACGAATCGCTTTTGTTCTTAGGCTGAGACAACAAAATAGAGGAGCTGTTAAGCACAAAATTAGCAACAACAAAAAAATACAAGATCTTTCTCTGCCCCAGGTTGTATAAAAGCCAGACGACCAGGAAAACGATCCCGAAGACCGTCAATTGTTTTCTCAACGCGCCGATCTCGAACCATTTGTAATAGGCGCTGACCAATGACATGCTGACAATCGTAAACACAAATGACAATCCGATAATTGCCAGCGTTCGAGATGGCACAGCAACATTTACCAGTGCGGGGATGATCAAAATATAAACGCTGGAAAAAAGAAAAAAGATGATCAGTACATAAAGAGAATCTGTAGGCTTCAGGATGCCTTGGTTCCGCAAGACATATTGAGCCACGGGAGTTAGAGGAAGCAACAGCAGGAATAGATCTCCAATATAAAATTTTTCCTTTAATTCTTTAAACTTCAGGCTCCTATTTGGACCAGCCACGAACAACAACCCGAATACCAAAACCGCACCAGCGATGGCAAACAGTAAATATTTTTTCAATTTGCTGACAAAGTAATAATTTACGCCTTCCGTTAGATAATGGGAAGAAAAATATGCAAAGGTCACACAATAGAGGACCAATGCAGATAAGGGAATAATGACATTTGAAAAGAAATAATTAGGCTTCAATAATTTATCGATCATCGACCGCATAGCAGCTTTTAAGTCCTTTTGAAAATAGATTTACCTGTTCCTTGCAAATTGTAGCAGAAATGACAACAACATAAATGGATCATCCTTTCGCTGCGGAGCGTTTTATCTTTTTGCCTTTACATGGAATCAAAAAGAGCCTCTTTCGAGACTCTTTTGTTTGGCTACCGTCTATCCCTGCGAGCAATGCGTCTTTCTCTTTTCTCGTCTTTTTCATCATCACCATGTGCCATCATGTCAATGGCGATCGCGATACAAAGGATCAAGATGTCGTTCTGACCGGGATCAACCTCCACACCGTAGGTATCCGTCAGGCGAAACCACTTCTTCGAGATCTCAGCTACCCGGTCACGTCCCTGCTTGATGGTGTATTCGTGGTCAAGGATGTTGCCCTGCACATCAAGATCGGGTCCGTTCTTGACGTTGACCGACCAACGGTCACGCAGCGGGGCGATGAGCGCTTTCTTGATGGTAGCGATCTGGTTGCCGTCCGCGTCTTCGACAGCCATCGTATCCTTGATCGCCAGCAAGCGTTCCTGGATCTGGGCAAGTTTCTTCCCTCGAGCATCCTCGAACATCAACGTCTTGCGAATGCGCAGCACTTTGCCATCCACTTTGAATACCTTTTGACCGGCTTCATTCTCGATCCAGAAATCATCTCCGATGGAAATGATATTTTGGCGGATCTTATAACGATTTGTCATGGATAAATCCTTTCTTGGCACAACAGTATACCTTTTATACGTGTGAGGAAAATGATAGTTGCGTTTTATAATCGACAAAAATTTGTCTGTGGGAGAGCATATGAGTACCTTTTTTGAGAAATACGGACCCTGGGCGCTAGTCACCGGCGCGGCAATGGGATTGGGCGCAGAGTTCGCCCGTCAACTGGCGCGGGAGGAGTTGAACCTAGTATTGCTGGATATTCAGGAAGAACCACTGACTATCCTATCCAAAAATCTATCTCGTGAGTTCAACATCGGTGTTCGACCCATTATCTTGGATTTGGCGGTTCCCGATTTTCAGCGGCTGCTGGTCGCTTCCACCCAAGATCTGGAAATCGGACTGCTGATCAACAATGCGGGCATTTCCGCTATCGGGCATTTTCTGGACGTGCCGTTGGAGAAACAACTTTCTATTCTCGCGGTCAATGCACGTGCACCGCTCGTCCTTGCTCACCACTTCGGCGCTCTCATGCGCGGACGGAAACGCGGCGGTATCATCTTCGTCTCGTCCATGTCTGCATTGGCAGGCACAAGCTACGTCAGCGAATATTCCGCTACCAAGGCACACGATTTGACGCTGGGCGAAGCGTTGTGGCAGGAACTACTTCCCTATCACGTGGATGTACTAACCACTATTGTTGGAGCTACCGACACTCCCGGCTGGCGCGCGGAGAATCCAAATCCAGATGTCAAAACATGGCCCCCGGTCATGACCGCACAGGATACCGTCCGTGAAACGCTGAACGCACTGGGGAGAACTCCCAGTTTTGTACCCGGTGCACAAAATCGTTTCGCCACGTTTCTGACCACTCGGCTCCTGTCACGCCAATCCGCCGTGGAGACAGTAGGCAAGGAAATGGATAAGAGATATAAAAAAGCATAATGCCTGGGTCACTTCCCAGATACATAAAGCGGTTCCCCATCATTGGGTCCGCCGTGGATAATTCCATCTTCAACATACACTTCACTTATACTGTCAGGAGATGTTCTGGTTGGCTCGACCTTCGAAGCCAGAATTGATGTATCCTGATACAGATAAGCAAAGACCGCAGGGAACACATCTTGTAATACAGTGATTTTGTCATAGGTTGCATAATTATTTGTCGGCCAACGGATCGCCAGAAAAGTTCCATATCGATCCTGAATATCCAACCGTGTTATTTCTGATGCAGGGTAAAGACCATTCAGTTCAAAACAATTTTTAGTCAGATACGGTCCATGATCTCCTGCCACAATAATGATCGCTCCTGGGTCATTCTGTACAAGCAAGTCAAGGTCCTGCTTCATTTCAGAATTAGCCTGTGTTAACCGTTCGTGATAAAGCTCGGTCTCATTCGGTAAACAAGCTCCGGAATTCTGACTGTGCGAAGGCAGATTGGAATGTGTATACATAAAAACATGATTCTCAGGGATATTCGTGAAAATATCTCGCTTGCTTTGGACGAATTGTTCCCGTGCCTGCGGAGCAAAGCCGACATTCTCAATATCGAACCTGAATTCGCCAACCAGGATCGCTTTCGCCATCAGCATATACGGCGGGACACTTTTCTCCGGCACAGAATGGTCGTAACTGGAACCAAAATCGCGAAACATGTAATCGGTGGGAAACAAGCCATAGGTTTCATAGCCCATATCCTTTACGATTTTTTGAACCACTCCATCGCCAGAAACGGCTCTTTTCCTGTTCCCATAAAATCCAGAAGATGCATTCAGTACCCTGCTCATCGTTGCAGCAGAAGCGGAGCCAATGGAATAGGTATGTGGATAGAGCACGAATCCCTGATCCACCAAATACTGCTCCTGGGCGCTATTATCAATCCCATAGGCAAGCATCGTTTCATTCGGAACATAGGCATCGTAGATGAGCAGATAAATATTAGGTGTACTGGCGGGCATCTTTCCATCCACAAGCGTCAGCAACTTGTTTTTTTCGAAACCAGAAGAGGAACTATCATCTTCCTTGGGCTGTGCCAAAAGTAAGCTTGAGCTATTAAACAGGAAGATGGCGATAATAAAAAAATACAAAACCTTCCTTTGTTCGAGGTTGTATAAAACCCAGATGAACAGAAATACTCCTCCCAACACCATCAGTTGCTTTCGCAAGGCGCCCATTTCAAACCACTTAAAGTAAGCGCTTAATGAAGACATACTAAGGACAGTAAAGACAAAAGCCAACCCCACTGTCATTAAAGTCCGAGAGCGGACGGCAGTTCCTAAAAGCGTCGGAATGACCAACACATAGATGCTCGAGAAGAACAAAAAAAAGAGAATAATATACAAGGAGCCCCTGACAGATAACGTCTCTTGATTCTTTAGAATATATTGAACAATGGGAGTTAAGGGCAGGAAAAGCAGGAAGAAATCGCCTGCATACAGTTTTCCCTTTGATCTTCTTATCCCATTTGGGCTTTGCCATAAGAGGGTCAGGAAGATCAAGACCGCGCCTGCTAAAGCAAACCAGATGTATTTCTCTAACCTACTAGCAAAGTAATAATTTACGCCTTCGGTCAAAAAACGGGATGAGAAATAGGCAAACGTTCTGCAATATAATGCTAGGGCAATTAAAGGAATAAGGACATTCGAGAAAAAGGAATTGACTTCAAAGATTCTTTTCAACATCGATCTCATTGTAATTTTGTAGACCTTTCCAAATAAATATATCGTCTGCAGTGGACAGGCAAGGATAATACTGGAATACATGTATGCGATTTGCTGCGTAATTGCACCAACAAGTTGGAGATTTTAACAGAATAAAAGAAAGGTAGCTGATCGCAGCTGAAAGCGCAATTTTGGAAAGAAAAAACCATCTGCTATAATTGGCACAATCAACGAACAAAAGGACAAGTTTCATGGCTGAATACATCAGCGTTTCACAAATTTCAAAGTATGTAGGGCAGGAAGTGACTGTCAAAGGCTGGGTCTACAACCGCACGGATAAGGGCAAGTTATGCTTTTTACTCGTCCGCGACGGCTCGGGTTTTGTGCAGTGCGTGGCGTTCAAGGGCGATCTCGAACCGGAAGTCTTCGAGCGCGTCTCGCATTTACCGCAGAGAATCATCCGTTATCATCACGGGTCCGGTCCGCGAAGATAAACGCGCTCCCGGCATCCCCGGCGGATACGAACTCGGCGTGAAGCAGATCGAGATCGTGCAGGAAGCGAATTCTGGATTACCCGATGTCGCTCAAAGATCACGGCGTGGATTTTGCACTGGATAACCGCCACCTATGGATCCGCATGCAGAGTCAGTGGGCGATCCTGCGCGTGCGTGTGCGCGTGATGAAAGCCGTGCGCGAATATCTCGACGGTCAGGGTTTCTTCAATCTGGATACACCGATCCTGACCCCTGCCGCCGCCGAAGGGACAACTACCCTTTTTGAAACTCCCTACTTCGACGAAGGCTTTGCGTATCTCGCCCAAACCGGACAGCTCTATAACGAAGCCAACATCTTCGCCTTCGGGAAAGTCTACTGCTACGGACCGACCTTCCGCGCGGAGAAATCGAAGACGCGTCGCCACCTGACCGAATTCTGGATGCTTGAACCCGAGATCGCTTTCTGCGACCTCGACCAGTTAATGGATATCGAAGAGGGTCTGATCACATATATCGCCCAGTCCGTGTTGAAGGATTGTTCCGCCGAGTTGAAGTTCCTCGGACGTGATCTTACCCAACTGGAGAAAATTTCATCCCCCTTCCCGCGCATGTCGTATGACGACGCGGCAAAATACCTGATCGACCTCTACGAAAAAGAGACCGACCCCGAGCGCAAAGAACTGCTCAAGTTCGAATGGGGCATGGACTTCGGCGCGCCGCACGAGACCGAGATCACCAAACTCTACGATAAGCCAGTCTTCGTCTATGGCTATCCATCCGCGGTCAAGGCGTTCTACATGGAACCGTGGCCCGATCGCCCCGAAGTCTGCAAGTCGGTGGACTTGCTCGCGCCGGAAGGCTACGGTGAGATCTGCGGCGGCTCCGAGCGCATGAGCGATCCGGATAAACTGCTGGCACGCATCCAAAAGGAAGGGTTGCCGGAAGATGCCTTCAAGTGGTATCTGGAACTGCGCAAGTACGGTTCTGTCCCACACTCGGGCTTTGGCATGGGAACCGAGCGTGTCACTGCCTGGATGTGCGGCATCGAACACATCCGCGAGGCGATCCCGTTCCCACGCACGATCAAGAGAATCTACCCGTAAGTGAACAAGACCTGACGCGACCCGTCAGGTCTTGATTTTTAACGGGAAAGGTGTCACAGTGTAGAAGAGAATTTAAAGCGGGATCAATTTTCTCTGTGGCAAAGAGGCGTTTATCCGCGAATTTAGACAGAGTTTGTACTATAATCCAGCGCTAGCCGTTGGCTTTCATTGATGCATAAAACGTCGCTTTTCGGGCAGGGAAATCTTTACTTTCAACGAGGCAATCTGTGACCAGTTTATTCATCTCCTATTCGCGCAAAGATATCGAATTCGCTCGCAAATTGAGCGCTGGCTTCAAAGACAATGGACTGGATTTTTGGATCGATTGGGAGGGCATCCCACCTACTGTAGATTGGTGGAAGGAAATTGAAAAGGGCATCGAGCAGGCGGATATCTTCCTGTTCCTGATCAGCCCTGATTCCGCTACATCGAAGATCTGTGGGAAGGAGATCGATACCGCTGTCAAGAACGGGAAGCGCATCATTCCCATCGTGGTGCGCGAGATCCAATGGGAGGATACGCCGCCTCAACTTGGGCATTTGAATTACATCTTTTTCAGCCGTGATGATGACTTTGATACCGCTCTCAAGAAATTATTGAAAGCGATTCAAACGGATTACGAATGGGCAGCGACTTATAAGCAGTTGCAGGTGAAAGCGCTCGAATGGGAAAGAAGCAAAAAAGAAAGCAGTTTTCTGCTGCGCGGCAAGGAACTCACAGATGCAGAAACTCAACTTGCCACGAACACATCCAAGGAGCCGCACCCCACCGACCTGCAGCGTGAGTATGTGCTTGCCAGTCGTCAGGCAACCGATAGACAGCGCAGGATCGTGACCGCCATTGCCATTGCAGGAGCGATCGCATTGGCGGCTCTTGCCATCTTTGGGTTCGTGCAGGCAGGCATCGCAACCCAGCAGCGAGGGGTGGCCCAAACTAACCAACAAGCGGCAGAGACCGCGCAGGTTAGGGCAGAGAATAATGCTGCCACAGCTCAAGTGGCAGAAGCCAATGCCGTGGAACAGGCTCGTATCGCACGCGTAGGGGAACTGGCAGCAGAAAGTGTGGCATTGCGGGCGAAACAACCGGTACTCTCCATGCTGATTGGAATTGAGGCATTCCGCTTGGAAGATAATTTGCGTACCCGCTCCGTGCTGCTCGATACTGTAAATCTGAACCCACAGATACTTCAATATTTCAGCGGGCAGTTACAAATTCTAGAAAGTGTTGCGCTGAGCCCGGATGGAAAAATCCTTGCATCGGCAGGTTTTGATAAGCTTATCACTCTCTGGGATGTCAAAACTGGAACTCAAATCGGGACACTGCAAGCAAGCAACCCTAGCATTGTCTGGAGTATTGCCTTTAGCCCGGATGGTAAAACTATTGCGGCTGGTAATGACGATAACACCATCACCTTGTGGGATGTGCAAACCCTCAAGCCAATTGGTACTCCATTCAGTGGACATACAAATATTGTACGAAGTGTGGCTTTCAGCCCAGATGGCAAAACGCTTGCCTCTGGCAGCGCCGACCGCACGATTCTCCTATGGGATGTGCAAAGCGGGCAGTTAATCGGTGAACCGTTCATTGGGCACACCGATATCATTTACAGCGTAAAGTTCAGCCCGGATGGCACTATGCTTGTATCGGGTGGTGTGGACTATAGCGTGAGATTGTGGGATGTACAAACTCATCAGCAGATCGGTGCCCCCTTGCTCGGGCATACCGATTGGGTGAAAAGCGTAGCCTTTAGCCCCAACGGGGAAATGATCGCTACAGGCAGTAGTGATAAATCCATTATCTTATGGGATGTACGCACTCATCAAATGATCGGTCAACCTCTCGCCGAACATTCTGGTGAGGTTCGCAGTGTCGCATTTAGCCCAGACGGGACCATGCTTGTATCGGGCAGCGCCGATAAGACCATCCGTTTATGGGATGTTCAAACACACCGTCCCATCGGTCAACCATTTACGGGGCATACAGAGCGCGTAGTTAGTGTTGCCTTTAGTCCGGATGGAGGAAAACTTGTTTCAGCGGGAGATGATGGCTTAACCATCCTTTGGGATATTCGTCCACGCACGCCCATGGGACAATCCTTGAGAAAACACGAAAACTCCGTGACAAGCCTGGCCTACAGCCCTGACGGTAAGATACTCGCATCTTCCAGCAATGACAACTCCATCATCTTATGGGATGTTCAAACACAACAACCCATTGGAAAACCCATCACCGGTTACCCTGAACGCGTAGCAAGTGTAGTTTTTAGTCCCGATGGCAATACTCTGGCGGCTGGTTATGCAGATGGCGTTATCCTTCTGTGGGATGCAAAAACTCAGAAAGTTATTGGCAATCCCCTACTGCGCCACACCAAGAATATTACCAGTCTCAAATACAGCCCTGATGGAAAGATCCTAGCTTCCGCCAGCCTCGATAGCAAGATCATTCTATGGGATGCACAAACCAGGCTGCCTATTGGGAAACCACTTGAAGAACATGTCAATGGGGTGTGGAGCCTGGCGTTTAGTCCGGACGGAAAAACTTTCGCATCCGGTGGTACGGATGCCAAGGTTATCCTGTGGGACGTGCAAAAACAGGAAAGACTTGGAGAACCCCTGGTCGGTCATACAAGCGGCGTCAATACGCTGGTCTTTAGTTCCGATGGGAAGCTTCTGGTATCAGGTGGTTCCGATAACATCATCTATATCTGGGACATGAAAGCATCACCGATTTCCGGCGCGCCTCTCGTTGGGCTTGCCAGTCCCATTACGAGCCTGGCATTCAGCCCCGATAGCAAGCTTCTTGCATCAGGAACCTCAGACAATACGATCCGATTATGGTCTTTCCCGAGCCGCCAAGCCATCGGAGAATCTTTCAAAGGCGATTTTGATTCAGTTACCAGTCTGGCATTTAGCCCATCCGGGAACGGATTGGCTTCAGGTAGCGTGAATGGAAATATCATCTTATGGGATTTGGACCCCAAATCATGGATAAAGGAAATCTGTCAGGTTGCCGGACAGAACCTTACCCGCAATGATTGGGGTCTATACTTCCCGAACGATGACTATCACGCTACCTGTCCACAATGGTCCATACCAGATTGAACGCATCCATAGTGCAATCGCTATTGGAAAAGAGAACATTGACTGGCATCGCTATCGTATACACAACAGCATAGGTCACCAGACCAATGAGTTTCCCATGGACAATCGGTTCGAGCCTCACAACTTCCTCCACCGGGACGGGCAGCGCAGGATTTAAATGTTACTTCGGCATTGATCGTAACCAGTTCCTGGACAGGTTCAGACAAACAAGCATTTTGACTGGCGACATAGAACGTTCCCACCGGGCAAACCATTGGTTTGAGAGAAGCGTCTGATCCAGACGGCAACCCGCAACACTGCTTGGATGAGTTGAAATTCAACCCAGCCGGGCAGGAACCTGGAGCACCATCTGCAACACAGGTAGTACCTTGCAGCGAATACCCAGCCTGACAAGTAGGATTCCCAGAAATATCCACCTGGCATTGTGCCTGCGCTGCTATCGTACTGGGGGGTTGGCAGGAAACAGTGGCTGGGTTATCCGTGGGGGTACATGTCTCTGAATTAATCGTTACATCCGTTGCGCCACTGACAGTTACATTTGTATAGGGAAAGTTTTGAGCGCACAGTTCCACCTGCTTGACCTCAAGCGTCGGGCAGGTGGAGGTTCCAGCCTGTGCACCAAAAAGCAGCGGTGCTTCGCAGAGGGGCGCAAACTGGTCAGGTTGATCTACTACGCAACGAAAGCCCAAGCTAGAACGATGCTCCTGCGGGTTTTCTGAACTGCGGCTCGTGATCGAGTTCGGAACCAGAGCGTACAATATGGGCAGTACCATTTTCTGGTCCAGAGGGATTCTCTGAAGGGGAATTTTTGTAATAAGCGGGGTCATACCAATCAGATATCCATTCAGAGATACTTCCTAGCATATCTGGAGCACCGTTCGCTGCTTTTTCCCATTCGGCTTCCGATGGCAATCGTCCACCCGCGAAAGTGCAATAATTGACAGCCTGCTCATATGTGACGCCTGTGACCGGGTCGTTAGCGTTCTGAACGTTGCCATATCCTGGGTTATCGGTCAGGTCGGGCGGTGTACACTTGCCTATCTGAACACATACTGTATATTGCTGGTTGGTCACCAACGTGGAAAAGACCCAGTAATCATTCAGGGTGACCGGATGCTCAGGATTATCATTTCCATTGCCGCCCATGGTGAACTCTCCGGCAGGGATAGCCGCCAGCTTTGTACCATCAATATATGTATACACTTCACCTGCTTGCAATGCAGGCTGCTTCGTAGGCACAAGCGTTGGAGTTTCCACAACCGCTGGTTCAGTTGCCTGTGCAGAAGGCTGGGCAGCTGTTTCCTCCGTAGCTGTGGCGGTCGGTGCACACGCTGAGATGATCACGATATACAGAACGAACAAGGCGAGTTTTTTTCTCATAAGATTCCCTTCCACAGATGAATTGTTTTATAAAATCCTTTAAATCCAGTCGAACAGTAATACAGCAAGGTCAAGAATTTTTGACGTGACTGTGATACTCAACCCCAAATGTGAGTTCTGGCGAGTTAGCATGAAACACCATCTGTCGAGCAACAACATAAAGTTGGTGACCAAATTGCCGTAAAACACCCTTCGGGAGGCGGCTGGCAACCGGTAGTGTTACCTCCACCATTATTACCTCCATCGGGTCGGGCGGCACAAGATTTGAATTCCACATCGAGAGAGATCGTCACCAATTCCGGAACCGGGCTAGGTGTGCAAGCATTTCGACCAGCAAAGTAGAATGTCCCCACGGGACAGGCCACTGCCTTCAGGGATGTATCGGCTCCAGCAGGCAGTCCACAACATTGTTTGGATGAATTCAAAATTCAAACCAGAGGGACATGTTCCATTTATCCCATTATCAACAACACAGACGCTTCCTTGAAGGGAATAACCGGTTGGGCAGGTGGGATCTCCAGAAATATCCACTTGGCATTGTGCGGATGCAGAAATGGAGCTAGGTGGCTGGCAGGAAACCTTGGCGGGGTCATCCAGTGCAGTGCAATTATCTGATTTAATTTTCGCGTCCGTTGCGCCGGTAACAGAAACATTGGTGTAGGGAAAATTCTTCTGACAGAGTTCTTCCTGCTTTACGCCGAGTACCGGGCATGTAGATGTGGCGGCGTTTGCTCCATACATTTGTGGCGCTTCACACAAAGGAGCAGACTGCTGCGGTTGATCAACTACACAACGGAAACCAATATCGGAGCCATGCATTGCTGGATCTTCCGACCTGCGATTCAAAATGGAAAGTTGATCCAGATCAGAATCAAACCCACTGGAACGCAGAACACGTTCCGTACCGTTTGAGGGACCAGGCGGGTTATCCGCCGGTGAATTTCTGTAGTAACTGGCATCGTACCAATCTGCCACCCATTGGAAGACATTTCCAAGCATATCCAGGGCTCCATAGTAACTAGCGCCGCCTGTATGTTCGTTCACAGTAGACTTACCGTTTGTACAGTCTCCGAAATTTGCCAATTCACAAGATGGCTGCTGATCGCCCCATGGATAGCTGCCACCTTTCGGTCCGCCCGCCGCTTTTTCCCATTCTGCTTCTGTAGGCAGACGTCCACCTATGAAAGAGCAATAAGCAACAGCCTGGTCATACGTAACGCCTGTGACAGGGTGGTTAGCAAAGTTTAAGTCTGCATACTCCGGGTTATCTGCCGGATCAGGCAACACGCATTTCCCGAGACGCACACATAATTCAAATTGTTGGTTGGTTACCAAAGTGGAATAGATCCAAAAGTCGTGCAAGGTCACAGAGTGTTGCGGATTATCATTTCCACCTCCACCCATAGTGAATTCGCCAGATGGGACCGCTACCAATGTAGTTCCATCGACATACGAATACACATCGCCCGCCTTTAATGGCGTCTCGGTCCCCTCAGCTGCAGTTGTAAGTTGTACATTGAGCTCGGCAGTAGGCGATTTAGCAACGGGCAATTCCGTCGCCGGGACCGCTGGTATTACGGTCTCTTGGGTAACAGTAGCATTCGGTGTGCATGCCACAACCATCAAGACGAGTAGTACAAAAATAGCGAGCTTGGTTTTCACAAGATTCCCTTCCCAAAATGTTGGCTTATAAAATAGTCAACAGCAGAACTTTAAAACGTTTAGCGGAATCAAACACCCCGCCGCGAAAAACGTGACGGGGTTCCAAGTTTCTGTTGTCTAGGGAATGATCAGGATCTGTCCCACCGAGATCATATTGATGTTGGTGATGTTGTTGGCAGAAGCGATCTTTGCAACTGTCGTCCCAAAACGGACCGCAATCGAGGAGAGACTATCCCCAGCTTTGACGGTATATGTCCGCGGCTGGGAGGGAGCGCCTCCCGTCGTGGACCCGGAACTGGTCCCGCTTTCGGCAGGGATCGCCACCGCCGCCGGGATCGTTAACTGATCCCCCGATTTGAGCAGTTGCGGATTGGCACTCACCAACTCACGGACGGTGAGTTCATATTTGATCGCCACGCTTTCGAAAGTATCGCCAGCACTCACCGTATGCTTCTTTGTCACACCATTGGATTGAGTGGCAACCACCGGAGTTGCTCCAGCGAACTTATACAATTCTTCCAGCGTGCCGTTGAAAAGATCCATATCCACATCGGCATTGATACCGTTGACAACTCCCTTTTCACTATATTGCCAGATCGTCCACTTGAACCAACCGCGCGGAAGTAACGGTGACATACCAGGTGTGTACTGATTGGGATACTGGGCGATCCACAGCGGATAATCCTTCGCCCACATCGGAGGTCCGCCACCAGCCTCAGATAAATAATCCTGCAGGAAAAAATAACCTGAATAAATGATCGGCTTTTTCCCAAACGCTGCTTCGATCAAGTCAAGACAGGTCTTGACCGCCGGGATGATCTTCTCCTTTTTGACATTGTCATGCGTTTCAAGATCCAGCACAGGAGGTAATTCGCCATTGTCATTAAAGGATTTCACGTAGTTGATGAAATTATCTGCCTGTTTCTTGGGGTCGATATTACAATGAAAAAAATGATACGCGCCACGCAACAATCCCGCCGACTTCGCCCCAAACCAATTGTCATCATAGGTGGGATCCTGGTAGGTATTTCCCTCTGTGGCTTTGACAAAGACAAAACGTTGCCCCGTTGCACGGACCTTGGGCCAGTCGATGCCTGCATCCCAATACGAAACATCAATGCCTGGAACCGTCGCCATAGCTCTCTCCTTTGGTCTGAGTTGTCTGTATCAGAACAAGAGTAGCACAAATCAATCGATAACGCAAATAGAATTAACGATTACTAATTAATTTACATCTACCATTGCACTAACGTTTATGGTATAAAACTCGTGTCCCTGCTGTGCTCGTGATGTTGCACCTTCCGTTTTGAGCCAACACTTGTAAAAAGGATCTCTAATTCCATAAAGAAATAACGCGATAGGCCTGAGCCAAGGCGGCGTTTCTGGATCGGGATCCACCTGCGAAAGCAGGTTCAAAACTCAGCAGCACACGGCATAAGCGGGGCATCGATTACAGAAGACCTGACAGGTTTTCGCGAAGCGACCTGTCAGGTCTTATCTATTTATGGAGCTTGATGAACTGCTACCGCCGCGCGCAGACCCGATTCAAAGGCTCCTTGAATCCAGGCGTGGTATAGAGAAGCATGTTCGCCCGCAAAATGGATGCGCCCCTCGGGTTTGACAATTTCCTCATGCAACAATGTTTGCTGACCCGGGTCGAATAATGCGAACGCGCCGCCAGCGAACTCATCGTCATGCCACATCCATGATGTGCCTACTTCAAATTCTTTTGTGATCTGCGGATGAATCTCCGCGACATCGTCAAGCGCCTGAATAATGCGGTCATCCGGTTTGAGCGAGCCCCAGCGCTGGGCATCTTCTGACCAGGTGTAGCTGGCAAGGATCACACCACGCCCGGTTTCACGTCCGTGGTCTGGATAATACAAGTTGCGGATCGGAAGGTCGGTCAGTGTGCCACCGCCATAGATGCCGTCATCTTCCTCCCAGAAACGGCGTTTGCATTGAAACAGGATTTTTGCGGAGGCATCGTAATGTAATTGGCGGATTGCGCGCTGTTTGGCACGCGTGAACGGTTTGAGCACCTCCACATGCCGCAAAACAGGGAAAGGAACGGTGATAATGGCATAATCACCTGTCTCAGAGAATTTTCCCGCCAGCGTTTGATAGTGAATCGTCACATTGTCTGGCGATTGATCCATAGCGATCATCTTCGCCCCAAAGCGGATGTTATCCTTCAATTCAGGGAGGAATGCATACGCTAAATGATCTGTTCCGCCCTGGATTTCGACCATATTGGTGTAGTAGTTGCCACAATCTTCGCGGAACAACTCTAAAAACGACGAATTCATAACCGACTCTTGATTAGCCAGCAGACCGAACATCTCGATCATGCCTTCCGACCAGCCGTTCAACTCCAGGAACTCGCGCGTGGAGTATTGATCATGGTCGAGAATGATCTCCTCCCAGCCGTCCTCACCATCGCGCTGGATCATTTCTATCAACGGCTGGATGGCGCTGCGGTACATCGCTCCGGCAGTTTTGCCGATCTCGTGCATCGCTACGTCAAAGCCCAGCAGTGCCGGGTCTTTCTCCGCTTCATGCGCGCGGACTTTGCGTCCGCCCATGTAGTAGTAGGCGTTGGGGTTATCCATGGTGAAATCGTTGATCGGCAATTGGAACTTATTGATATATTCCATCGTTAGGGAATGCGCACGTGGGATACGCATGGCGCCCACTTCGGCATACAGTCCATGCGTGAAGGGTTCGCGCAGGGTGTACACGCGCCCGCCAATGCGCTGTTGAGCTTCGAGAATGACCGGGTTGTGACCCGCCCTCTTTAGTTCGTATCCAGCTGCCAGTCCGGCAAGACCCGCTCCGACGATGATGACTTTTTTCGGTTTGGCAGAGTCAAACTTTTTATCGATCCCCCCTCGGATGATATCCAGATAATCCTGAATGGAATGTGCAGGTTTCATAACAGTAAACCTCCGAGGCTAAAGTGGGCTTATATTATCCAATATCGGCTGAGGAAACAAGGGGAACTAAGGCATGATAAGATTGGCGAGTTTTGACCTCTCCCCCAACCCCTCTCCTGAAGGAAAGGGGAGCAAGAGAGCAAGAATCGGGTCGGCGAAAACAAGCCTTGTTCATAGAATAGGCACATAAGGAGAGACTATGAACACAAGCCTCAAACAACTTTCGGATGATTACCTGCGCATCGAGCAGGCGATCTTGTACCTTGAAAACCATTACAAAGACCAACCCAGCCTGGAAGACGTGGCAGCCAGTATAGGTTTGAGCGAATTCCATTTTCAGCGATTATTCACACGCTGGGCAGGCGTCAGCCCCAAGCGCTTCTTACAGTTCCTAACCAAAGAGGGCGCGAAGGATCTGCTCAGCCGCTCGGAGAATTTACTGGATACCACCCATCAAGTGGGACTTTCGAGCCTCGGCAGACTCCACGACCTTTTTGTGACAACGGAAGCGGTCTCGCCCGGTGAATATAAATCGCGCGGCGAGGGAGTGACCATCCGCTATGGACTGCACGCTTCTCCCTTCGGGAAATGTCTGGTCGCCGTTACCGAGAGAGGCATTTGCCACTTGGGCTTTGTCCAATCCGGCGAAGGAGACGCCATCGATAATCTCGTCGCCGATTGGAAGAATGCGCGCATGGTCGAAGATCACAAATCCACGGCATCATTGATCGAGCCGATCTTCGATGTGAACGGACGCGGCAAGCTGAACCTGCACCTGCGCGGGACGAATTTCCAGTTGAAGGTGTGGGAAGCGCTGCTCCAAATCCCGACAGGGGCTGTTACCACGTACGAAGGTCTCGCCGAAAGGATTGGTCAGCCAACCGCATCCAGAGCCGTGGGCACCGCGGTTGGACACAACCCCATTGCGGTGTTGATACCGTGTCATCGGGTAATCAACAAGGTGGGTCGGTTTGGTAATTATCGTTATGGCGCGCCGCGTAAGATGGCATTGTTGGCGTATGAGTTCGGCACGAGTGAGTGGAGAGTAAGGTGGGATTTCACTCTCACCCCTAACCCCTCTCCCGCTGGGAGAGGGGAATTCTATGGAGAAGAATGAAAACGAAACTTTGGACTGCTTTGATCGCTTTGTATATTGTGTGGGGTTCGACGTATCTGGCAATACGCTTTGCTGTGGAGACCATTCCGCCGTTCATGCATGCTTCATTGCGTTTTTTGATCTCGGGCGCGATCCTGTTCGCCTGGCGGCGTATGGCAGGTGACCCAGTACCGACGACAAGTAATTGGAAATCTACTGCCATTGTTGGCACGTTGTTACTGCTCGGCGGCAATGGATTGGTCGCTTTGGCAGAGCGAACTGTTCCCTCGGGCATCGCAGCGTTGATGATCAGCACGTCACCGTTTTGGCTGGTGTTGTTTGAGTCGTTCCGCACGGGAGGCTCGAAACCCAACTGGCAGTCTATTGTTGGGTTGATCCTTGGTTTCACGGGTGTGTTCATTCTGATCGGACCCGCAGAAATTACTGGTTCAGGACAGAAGATCGATACCTTTGGCGCCATTCTGCTATTGTGCGCTCCGTTCCTTTGGTCGCTGGGATCCATTTATGCGCGCGGCGCAGATATGCCCAAGTCCACGTTGATGTCAACGGGAATGCAGATGCTGGCGGGCGCGGTCTCGCTGTTCATCGTCAGCGTGGTGACCGGCGAATTAAAGGGATTCAGTTTCGGGGCAGTTTCGATGCGTTCATGGCTGGGACTCCTCTATCTCATCACGTTCGGATCGCTGGTCGGGTTCGTGTCCTATGGCTGGTTATTGCACAATGCTCCAGTATCATTGATGTCCACGTATGCATATGTAAATCCGGTGGTGGCGGTGTTCCTGGGTTGGCTGTTGGCAAACGAGGAATTGAACGCCCGTATCGCGGTTGCATCGGCGATCATCATCGGGGCGGTCATCATGATCAATTACGCGCGGCAGGTAGCGGTGAAGAAGGAAAAAGAGAAGATGTTAGCCGTGCCGGAAGAGATAGAGTAATTCGTAACTGGTAAATCGTGATCTTTGAGTGACCTCCGAGGGAGAAATCTCTTGGAGGTTTTGTTTTATACTCAGTATATGAAATTCGGAATTAAAATTTTTTTCTTCGTTAGTATGATTTTCATGCTTTCTGCCTGTGCAAGCCAGAAAAATATCTCGCTGCCATTGGCTCTAGCCGCGTTCAACGAAAATGACGTGGATGTATCCATTCAACTTGATCAGAACTCAAACGGAGAAACTATTCTCTCTGCTACGTTCACTCCGCTCGCGGGGAATCACATGTACAGCAAGGACATTCCCATCACCGGCGTGGATGGATTGGGTCGCCCTACATTGATCGAGCTGACGGCGGACAGCCAGATGAAGATCACTGGCAAATTGATGGAAAACATTCCCGCTGAAGTACCAAACTTTGAGCCGAAGACGTTGCTCGTCTACCCGCCTGGAGCCGTGACGTTGAGCCTGCCGGTAGAACTCCCCTCCGGGAACGATTGGGTGGAAGATGTCGTTAAAATCACATACATGTCATGTAGCGACACCGGCTGCAAACCGCCCGTCATTGGGAAGCTGATCACGGTCCGCGTTCCGGGTGCAGATATGCCAATCAAGGGAGATAATAATGAATAAAAAGATCCTGTTCGTACTTCTGCCAGCCATTCTGGCCTGTAATTTTTTGTTTCCAGCTCAGGCAACCCCATCAGAGCAACAAGTCGTTTCTACGGTAGCGCCTTCCACCCTTGCTCCTTCTCCCACGGCTCCAGAAAAAAATCAAAATCCAGCGCCGACCGAAACCGTAAAAGTGGAGGGGTTTATCGTTGTCCGTTTACACCCGGAGGATGGTGATCTGCAAGCCATGCTCAAAACGGAAGCGCAAAAAGCTATCGCCCAAGGACTTATGCCTGTAGCAGAATTCGATGCCACCTGGTGTCCCCCTTGTAAGGCGATCGAAACTGCCCTAGAGGAAAAGAACGAACTCATGGTTAAGGCATACGAGGGCACCTATATCATTAAGATGGACGTGGATGAGTGGGTCTGGGATGATGGTCGTGTGCAAAATTTTGCTTTTGACGGCATACCGGTCTATTTCAAACTGGATGAGAACGGCGAACAGACCGGCGATGTCATTGACGGCGGAGCGTGGGGAGATAACATCCCCGAAAATATGGCACCGCTAATGGACAAGTTCTTCCACGGCGAATAATTTATTTCGCCATTGTAAGCTGAGCAGAGCAACATGTCTATAACCACCGATGGAGCCTCTATAGGTGGTTTTTGGTTGATTCTAAAAACGAGATAGGTATAATGAAATCACGCAGAGGATGAGACAATGACCAAGGATATCTTTATCTCCTATTCCCGCCGTGACACGGAATTCGTTACTCGGCTTGCATCGGATTTGGACGCGCAGGTGACAGGCGTGTGGTTTGACCAATCTGATATTCAACTGGGAGAAAATTGGCATGATGAGATCATCCAAGGCATTCGTGAGTGTAAAGCGTTTGTGCTGGTCCTATCACCGGATTCAGCCGAGTCGAAATATGTGCGCGAGGAAGTGAATAAAGCACTGGAATTGAAAAAAACCATTTTCCCCGTCATCTACCGTGCTGCCCCATGGACCGACGAAATCAAGACACTGGTTAAGGAGATACAAACACTTGATCTGCGTTCTGGCAGTTATACAGACAATTTTCGCAAATTGGTGGATGGTCTCATTGAAGCAGGGGCAGCCAAAGTAACTGGTGAAAGACCTTTTCTGCGTCAGTCAACCAAAGTAGGGATGGATGTTGTGCTCAGCAAGGTTCCCGGCTGGGCATTTGTATGGAGCCTCGGCTGGGGCATCTTCTGGATCATTGCATTGATTTTTCTCGCCATCCTTGTCGCCAGTCAGGGGAACTTGGGCAGCGATGACGTGGCAGGTTTCGCCGTGCTGCTTGTCAGCGGTGGAATCGGCGGATTTGCAGGTGGTGCACTAGCAGGGTTATTTACCATGCTTGCATTACGACCCAATGCACCCAGCATTTCATGGAAACATATGTTGCCCACGATCCGTATTTGGGGCATTAGTGGTCCACTGGGGATGATTGTCTCAGGGCTGATCACCGCTATCATGATCGCCTTGGGCATGCTCACAGTACAAAGTTCTGACCTGAATTGCGAAGGGCTCTCCTTTGGGGAATGCATCGGAGCAGGATTCGGTAACGCACTCGGGGAAGCCATCGGCACGATCTTCCTGATTTTATTTGTCTTTTTGTTATTCGTTACCATCGCCTGGTTCCTGACAGGGATGTTCGCGGGCTGGCAGGCAGTACGACACATCCGCAGGCTGGAACCAGGCATCACAAAAGGACAAAGTCGCAGCGTAACTCTCGGCTGGGGCTGCGGAGCGGTCGTCGCGGCAGTGGTGATGATCGTTGTACTGGGCGGCTTATCAAGTGCGTTGGGATTATAGATATGTGGATGCCAAAAAACTTCCGAAGCCTGCGAGACTTCGGAAGTTTTTGTTAATGCTTCACTGTCCCTGTTGCCAGTTCCATGATCTCGTCTTTTGTCTCATAGACCCGCACCAGTTTCCCATCTTGCATCTGAAAAACCTTATCCACGTATTGGCACATGCGCAGGTCGTGTGTGACCATGATGCCAGCACGGTTGTTTTCGTGTACCAGCTTGGCAAAGGTTTCCACCACCTGGAAGGCACGCTCCGTGTCGAGGGAGGCGGTCGGTTCGTCTGCCAACACCAGGGCAGGATTATGGATCAGCGCCCGCGCAATTGCCACGCGCTGCTGCTGTCCGCCGGAGAGTTGGGCGGGCAGGTTATGCAGGCGGTCACCCAACCCAAGCCGGGCAAGGATCTCCGCCGAGCGCATGCGCCCTGCTTTGTTCGCCTGTCCATTCAGGCGCAGCATGAACTCCACATTTTCCTGCGCACTTAAAAATGGGATCAGGTTATTCGACTGAAAGGTGAACCCGATCTTCTGACGACGAAGTTTCACACGCTGCTTCTCGTTCATGTTGGCGAGGTCTTGCCCATCGATCAGCACTTGCCCACTCGTGGGGGAAAGCAGCGCTGCCAAAATGGACAGCATGGTGGTCTTGCCCGATCCACTCGGACCGACCAGCGCCACAAATTCACCGGACCTCACCTGAAAGGACACGTTGTCCACGGCATGAATGGTCGCACCATCCACTTCAAACGATTTGACCAGATCTTTGACTTCAAGAGCTACAGAGTTCATCGAATTACCCTAACCGCAATGCTTTGAGCGGCTCAATGCGAACCGCGTACACTATAGATACCATTCCGCCGAACGGACCGATCAACAGCAGCAGGATGATCGCCGCAAAGGAGCGGACTCCGTTGAACACAAATGGGATGGTGGGTGGGAGTCCCAGCGAGAAGAGATAGGTCAGCCCGCCTCCGATACCTACGCCGATAGCTGTCACCACGATAATTTGGATGACCGACGCCCAACCCACAACTCCGTTCGACGAACCGATGGCTTTCAGCACACCGATCTGCGGCACCTTCTGCAAAACCTGAATTTGGAAGAAACCGCCGATGACCATCACACCGATCAACAGTGTGAAGATCGCCTGGGTTTGGACTGTCCCCTGCTGGGCGGAGTAACCGGGAATGTTATTGATGGTCGTGGCAATGTCGGTCACTTCGATATTAGGGACATTCGCTAGCAAACGTGCTTTCATCAACTCGATTTGACTCGGGTTCTGAAGTTTCACCGCGATGATGTTCGGATATGGCGTATCGCTGTTCAGGTCCGCTTCTGATTGCGGGCGGATCTTTTCCCAGGTAGTAGGTGGAACGAACATGGTTGGCTGGAAGAAGTAAGACTGCCCATCCACCATGCCGACGACTTTGAGTTTGAAGAACTGATCGTCCGTTCCTTGCGTCGAGCGGATCTCGATCTCATCCCCGACCTTGATGTTGGAACGGAGTGCGACATTTCGATCGATCACAACCTCTCGCGCTTCACCGCCGCGGAACTCGCGTCCCTCAATGATCTTCGGCATCCCCGGCCGACCCGGCTCTGCGCCGAGCAGAGACACTTTCAGCGGCTCTTCGAGGGAAACGATCTCCGTAGTGGAGGTGTAGATCGGACCGGCATCCGCCACCCCGTTGACGCGTCGAACCGAGCGTGCAGTATTCGTATCCAGTCGGCTGGCAGAAATGCTGAAGTCCGATTTATCCAAAAAGACCACGAGTTGCGCGTCCAGATTGGCAACGTATTGACGGTTGCCATTAGCGAGTCCTTCGCCGAGGGCAGCGATGAACAACACCAGTAGTGTGATCAAAGCGATCACAAGGCTGACGAGGAAGAAGCGTCCCTTATTGCGAAACACTTCTTTGAGGGCAAGATAAAAAGCAAGAAAAACGTTTTTCATTAGGGTGCTACCGGTCCAGTGAAATTTGTGTTCCAATCCAATCCCATCACACCATGCAGCAGCAAGTCCACATCGGGGTGATCGGCAATGTCATCGTAGTAATACGGCAGGCGGATGCGTCCATCGGGAGCAATGACGAACGTGCCAGCCATTTGAAGAGCATCCTGCCCTTTGGGAGGCAGGTCGGTATTCCAGCCGCGTTCTTTTTTCAAGCGGCGATTCGAACGCCAAACATTGAGCGAGAGGAACGATTGCCAAACGTTGGCGCGCTCGAGTCCATAGGCTTGATACGCTTTCCGTTCCACATCCGAAAGGCAGATCACGCCGGGCGCGCGTTCGGCGCAAAAGACTTTTGCTTCCTCGGGCGTGCCCATGGTAACGATAACCAAGCCAAGATTTTTCTCTTGAATTTTCGGCGAAGCGGTGGCGAGTTCGTCAACCATCTCCTTACACTGCGGACAGCCGAAGTGACGCGAGAATGCCAAAATCAGCACTTGATTCTTCCAGAAAGAAGAAAGCCTCACGGATACACCGTCTGCGTTCAGCAATTCCAGGTCTGGGGCGGGGTCATTGAATTTGAGATGAGCAAGGCTTGCCATACGTTTATTTTCACCTATGAAGCAGCATAATTATCGAACTGTCCCGATTGGAACAAGACAACTATAGCACAATGCAAAGGTTTTGTCAATATATTTTACAGAATTTGTAGGTTTGCACAGTATTATACCCCGCACATGAAAAACTCAAAATGGTCCGCTGATCAATTCAAAATTCGCGAAGATTAGCGGACTCGAAAGTTGTTTTCTATATTCAACTCATAGCTATATTTTCGTTTACCCTAATCCCGCCTGTTTCACCATCCGCCCCACTTCCGTTCGCAACGCAGCGGGACGAATCGTATTCAATTTGATTTTCTTGGCATCGAGAAACTTCGCAAAACGGATCAACCCGCACGCCAGCGCGTTCGCAAATTGTGCATCTTTCACCGGCGCATCTTCTTCATGCCAAAAGCCCTTGATCTCCAGCGTCATCGTTGTGCGATCAAGCTTCGGGTCAAGCCGCGCCACCAGATCATCGCCGTACAAAATGGGAAGCACATAATAACCCCAACGCCGCAAATGTACCGGTGTGTACACTTCCCATTTGTACTCAAAATCGAACAACTTCTTCGCCCGTCCGCGCGCGCTGACGATATCCAGCGGAGCGAGGAACGTCACTTCTTCCAGCGTAGATGCCTCTTTGGGATTCCATCCCTTGGGCGTCTTTCCTTTCGCCAGCGTTTCCAGCACCGGAACATCCTCTCCTAAACAAAGGAACGTTTCGCGTCCGCCCTCGACTTGAACCTGCTTCAACATTCCAGACTCGATCCACCCCTGAAGCTTTTGACTCGTTTCCTCACGCCCATATTTGCGGCGCATATCATAATCCAAACTGATGCGCATTCCCGCTTCGCGCAGTAAGCCGTGGAAAGCGACCGCCTTCCGCGCAAAAAATAATTCCGCTTCTTTTTCGTTCGCAATGTAGTCAAAGTCCTTCGGCGCAATGTTCTCGCGGAAATCATACACGCGGTCAAATCCCTCGCGGTGATGGATCATGATCTCGCCTGAGAGCCACATATCGAACAGCGCCACCGACGATTCTTTACGTCCTCGGTAACTTTGCTGTGCCAATCGCTTGCCGTCGAAATCACGATTTCCCAGCGGACCTCGCGTCCGTAATTCCGAACGTACCATCTCCATCACTTCCAAATGTCCATTCGGGACATGATGCTGCACATACGCGCCGTGTGACCGCTGCTCCATGTGATAGCGGAAGTACGGCAAATTCGACATCGGGTACATCGCCAGCCAGCCGCCATAATCAAAGAACTGACGATCCTTGTAGGCGACTTGCTGCAAATACTCCGGCTTGTAATCCAGCACCCGGCTGTGCAAGACAATATCCTGACTGCGTGCAATGGCAACCAAAGGGTCCAGCTGCACTGCTTCACAGGCATTGATCGCTTCTGCCGTACCTTTTTTCCCCTTCCATCGCCGACCGGGCCATAATCCCTGCTTGCCTAAGACAAATCGTCGTGCTGTTTGTTTCGAAATGGTAATCGGAGTCATACATTAACCCTATCGCCTCTCGTTGTTGGAATAGATACCACTAAAAAATGCACATCGGCATTCGATTTATTCGCAAATTGATGTTTTACCTGCGGCGGGATTTCAAGTCCCTGACCTTTGCTCAAAGTCACTTCATGGTCTTCAAAGACCATCGTCCCTTCGCCATCGAGAATGTAGAAAAATTGACGGGCAACATTGTGATAGTGCATCACTTCCGCGCCACCCGCCGGGACTCGTTCCTGGATCACGCTCATATCCTCACGCTTGAGCAGATGCCAGCCATCGCATACGTCACCCCAAACATAATGTTCCGCATTTTCAATGGAGATAGTCATAGATTTCGATTTTAGCACATATATTCTAAAAACCACAAAATAAAATGTCGTTGCGAGGAGGGTCGAAGACCCGACGAAGCAATCTCCTGTTCACAAAGAACTATCCATTGACGAGGAGATTGCTTCGCTGCGCTCGCAACGACATGTGTTGGAGTTATTTTGTTTACTAAACTATTCCGCCGTAACTGTATTCACCTTCTCGATCATTCGACAGAAAGAACAAAAATCATCTGTGGAAGTGGGCTGTCCGCATTTGGGACAGGTATGCAAGCGCGCTTGCGCAATATTTTGCTCAATAAACAAGTTTCCACTTTTGCGCGCTTCCAGGAATCGCAGATAAAAGGTTAGCTTCGCACCGGGGCGAGTCGTCTCTAATTGGTTAAGCAGTTCCTTGTAGTAAATGGATTGTGACCCTTCGGCGTAGGGGCATTCCTCATAGATATATTCAATTCCGCGCAGCAGACAGTACGCCGTCATCTCGCGTTCGTAGAAGCGGCACAACGGCTTGACCTTGCGCGCCAGCCCATCGGAGGATGGAAGAACCGGTCCCTGCCGCAGGAGATAATCACTCGACCAGTTCAATGTATTTCCAAATAGTACGGCAGCCTCGTCATCGAGATTATGCCCGGTCGCAAGCACATCATACCCAAGGTCACGCGCGACACGGTTCATTTCGTGACGTTTCGCCAATCCGCATACGGCGCAAGGTTTGCCATATCCGCGGTGGGAATTTTCCGCCAGCACCGGAATCGGTTGACCGTATTCCTTTTCGATATCCACTACATGCAGTTTCAAACCATTCTCGTCGGCGAACTTTTGTGCCAACCGCTGCGACTCGTGTGAATAATTGATACCGCCATCAATGCCGAGTCCAAGATAAAGTCCATCCGCCTGATAACCCAAACGGTGAAGAATATCCCACAAGGAAAGTGAATCCTTGCCGCCCGAAACCGCCACCAAGATCTTCTCGTGATGTGTGAACATCTCATATTTTTTGATAAAACGCTCGGTCTGCTCAGGAACCCATTCGAGATAATGATCCTTGCACAACGCCAGTTTATGCTGACGCATATGCACCGAGGCTTTGGCACCACATTTTTTACATTTCATATAAGTCTCTTTTTGGACTGCAACGTCTCCAGACGTTGCGGCGAACGTCGGAGACGTTCGACTCCATCATCCTCCTGAAATCACCGCGACCAATTTCACTACATCACCGTCTTTCAGGATCTCATCATCCAGGATCATCTCGCCGTTGCGCGTGGCAATGACCGATTCCGGTATTACATTGATCTTCTTGAGCGCATCCAGCAACTGCATACCGGGCTTCACTTCATATTCTTTGTTGCGTAGTATCAATTTGACAGACATAATCCGATTTTATCACGGGCAGAATTCTCTCCTTGACACTCTTCATCGCTTGCCTTAGCATAAGTGTATGCGAATCGGAATGATGGCGGATGCTTACAAGCCGTATGTCAGCGGCATTACGAATTACATTGACCTGAACAAGCGCATGCTCGAAAGCCTAGGGCATGAAGTCTACGTTTTTACGTTTGGCGATATGGATTACCAAGATAGCGAACCACGCGTCGTACGAAGCCCGGGCGTGCCTCTCGCAGACACAGGCTTTTATCTCTCCCTGAGATACAAGACTGCCATGAAAAAGCTGCTCCAGACCATGGATGTAGTTCACGTTCACCATCCCTTCCTGAGCGGACGTCTCGCCCTGCGCTACTGTCGCCCCAGGCAGATCCCCGTCATTTTCACCAACCACACGCGCTACGATCTCTACGCCCAGGCACGTCTGCCGCTCATGCCGGTCGAGGTCAGCCAGAGCATGTTGCAAGCCTACATGCCTGATTTTTGCAGCGCGGTAGATCTGGTCATCTCCCCCTCTCGCGGCATGGAAAAGGTCTTGCGCCAATATGGCGTGGATGGTCACATCGAGGTCGTGCCAAACGGGGTTGACCTGCATCGCTTCCACATTGCCCAGCCAATACCGCGCGCAGAGTTCGGCTATTGTGACGATGATATTCTGTTGATCTACGCTGGACGTATCGCCCCGGAAAAAATCTTGATTTTCTCCTCCAATCATTCGCAGGGGTTGCCCGATTATTTTCCAATGTCCATTTGCTGATCGTCGGCGGCGGGCAAAAAGAACATGAAGAAGAATTGAAGTCACTGCCTGGTGAATTGGGCATTCAGGGTCGTGTCCATTTTACCGGGATGATTCCCTATGACAAGCTCCCCTCGTATATTGCAATGTGCGATGTCTTCGTGACCACCTCAGTAACAGAAGTTCATCCGCTATCGGTGATCGAAGCCATGGCAGCCGGACTCCCCATTATGGGCATCGACTCTCCCGGAGTCGGCGATTCCGTCGTGGACGGGGAGTCGGGTCTGCTTTCGACAGAGGACATCGCCTCTTATACCGCCAAGCTGACCTATCTCTGCTTAAATCGTGATCTACAAAAGAAGATGGGCGCCGCTGCTCGGGAAGCATCTCAGCAATACTCCATCGAGCGGACGACCAAGCTCATGCTCGGGTTGTATAACCGCCTGACGCAAAACACCAAGCCCATCAAACAAAGCTTCGATGAAAAACTGATGGCGATCCTGGAAGAATTCCTGAAATGAAGCACAATCAAAGCGTCGGCAAGTGGGGCGAAGACACTGCCGCGGACTATCTCACATCACATGGATATGAGATCATCACCCGTAATGTGCGCACTCCCTATGGCGAGATCGACATCATTGCCCGCCAAGGAGATGTCACCGTCTTCGTCGAAGTCAAAACGCTGACATCCAGCAAGAACTTCTTCCCCGAGCAAAATGTCACTGCAAGGAAGCGTGAACACATGCTGGCATGCGCTGCGCATTACGCTGCTGAGAATGGAATCGACCATTGGCAGATTGATGTAATTGCCATTGAGGGGAAGCAGGGGTTGGAAACAAAAACAACACATTTTGAAAATGTCGTATTTTAGGATTCATCTCATGGCAAAGAAACCAAAGCGTGACCCCGTAACTGGATATGTGAAGCAACCTATAGGAAATATTGTAGTCATTTTCCCTTCACTATATTTCTTTTTGACATTCGCCATTTTTTGGTTCCCATATATCTCCTTGATTTATCTTTATGTGTCACTCTTACTTGGATTTACAGGGATGGTCTCAATTATTTGGCTGAATTACAAGCCTAATCTGTGGATGAGGTTTTTGTATCACCTTAGTCTCACTGGTTTTTTTGCATTAATTGCAGAGCGAGTTCTTGGCTTTATACTAAGAAAGTTTTTTCCAATTCCAGAATTGGTGATAATTACATCGATTGTCTTTGCAAATATTCTGCCCATTTGGAATCCGAAGTTAACTCAACAGATTAAAGAAGAATTATTTGCGCCAAGAACATCTCTAGGCAAGACCGTCTTTAAGTTTTCTGTATTGTTATTTCCAATTGCTGGCACAGTTGGAGCAGCTGTTGGTTTACTCACTAATAAAGTTGGTCAAAAAGGTCTGAGCGGAATGATTATTGCAGCGCCAATATTTTGGTTTTTGGCTTTAATTCTTCCTTTTTCAACTCGATACGCGATTTCGCCTTGGCAATATAACAAACTAAAAACAGAATCTACTAATAGTCAGATTGACTGATGACCAAACCACCTCTCCTCCTCATCGTTGGTCCCACCGCTGTCGGCAAAACGGAGATTGCTATTCAACTCGCAGAGCGTCTCAATGGTGAAGTTGTCTCTGCCGATTCACGTCTCTTCTACCGTGGCATGGACATTGGCACCGCCAAACCTACTCCCGAAGAGCAGGCGCGCGTACCGCATCACTTGATCGATATTGCCAATCCTAACGAAATATTGAGTCTGGCAGTTTTTCAACAACACGCAAAGGAAATTATCGCGGATATCCATACACGAAAGAAATTACCGTTCCTGGTTGGCGGCACGGGACAATATATCCGCGCGGTGACTCAGGGTTGGACTCCACCTGAAGTGGAGCCGGACGAAAGACTTCGGGGTGAATTGGAAAGACTGAAAGAGGAAAGAGGGATTTACTGGCTACACGACAAACTCAAAGGTATTGACGCTGATGCCGCTGAAAAAATCGATGCTAGAAATTTTCGACGTACCATCCGCGCGTTGGAAGTGATCATGACTACTGGAAAGAAATTCTCTGAGCAGCGCGGACAATCTGAATCGCCGTACCATCTTATTACCATCGGTTTAACTCGTCCACGGGTAGAACTTTATGAGCGTGTGGATAAGCGTATTGATGTGATGTTCGCCAATGGTTTCGTGGACGAAGTAAGAGGATTACTTGCAAAAGGCTACCCACTTTCCCTGCCGACGATGTCTGCTATTGGGTATCGGGAGTGCATCCGGGTAATCAACGGCGAATTAAACGAGGAGCAAGCCAAGGCTGAGATTCGACGCGCAACGCGGGTATTCGTCCGCAGACAGGCGAATTGGTTCAAAGAGTCCGACCCGAATATTAAGTGGTTTCGAGTCGAAGAGGGCATCACGGAAGCTATCACGTCTTACATATCCAATTCACTCATCGAGCAATGACAAGTAAAAAAATAAGCGGTGAAATAAATAACAACCATCGGTTGGTTGACTTTTGATTCTCCATCCTATATACTGAGGGAAACCAATCGAGGAGGAGGCATGATGAACACACGTCCGTGGCTTGCTCATTACGATAAAGGGGTTCCGCACACAATCGAATACCCGAAAGCGCCGCTATTTCATTTTTTGGATGAAGCGGCGAAAAAATATCCCGACCGCGCCTGTACGATCTTCAATGGTGCGGTCATTTCATACAAAGAGATGAACGCGCTGACAGACCACATGGCAGCAGCCTTGGTGGAACTGGGTGTGAAGAAGGGCGACCGGGTGGGTATCTTCATGCCAAACGTGCCACAGTTTGTGATCGCCTATTTCGGGATCCTGAAAGCAGGCGGTGTGGTGGTAGCCGTGAATCCAACGTATCCTCCAGATGAGATCGTAAAACCTGTCAATGATTCGAATATTGAGATCATGTTCACATTGACGCGTTTTTATCCGGTTCTGGTCAAGGCACGCGAAAAATCAAAACTCAAGAAGATCATTGTTTCCAATGTGAAAGAGGCGCTCTCGCCCATTATGCGGGTCCTGTTCACACTGTTCAAAGAGAAAAAGGAGGGTCATTACATCGACGGAATCGCCGAAGGCGATCTTTGGATGAAGGATTTGCTTGCCAAACATGCCAATTCTTCAAGACCTACTGTAGAAATTTCGCCGGACGACACGGCACTCTTCCAGTATTCGGGTGGCACAACAGGTGATCCCAAGGGTGCCATCGCATTACATCGCAATGTAGTGGCGAACACAATGCAAATGAGAGCATGGTTTGTTAACTCGATCGATGGGCAGGAAATTTATTTAATGGGCATTCCACTCTACCATGTATACGGTATGGTAGCAGGCATGAGTGTAGCTATGGCAATGGGAGCCAGCCTCGTCATGGTGCCAAATGCGCGCGACCTAAAAGACGTGCTGGAAAAAATCTCCAAATATAAAACGACTATCTTCCCCGGTGTGCCTCTACTCTACAACGGGATTAACAACCACCCGGATGTAAAAGCTGGCAAATATGATCTCTCTTCGATCAAAGCTTGCATCTCTGGCTCTGCTCCCCTGATGCGCGAGACCAAGGAACGCTTCGAAGAACTAACAGGCGGTAAAGTATTCGAGGGATATGGTCTCTCGGAAGCACCGACGGCCACTCACTGTAATCCATTACTCGGTGTGAACAAAGCCGGCTCGATCGGTCTGCCGTTGCCTGATGTAGACGTAAAACTTATCAGTCTCGATGATGGAGAGACCGAAATGCAGTTGGGTGAGATCGGCGAAATCGCCATCAACGGTCCACAGGTGATGAAGGGCTATCACAATGACCCAACAGGGACCCGGAATGCCCTGCGGCAACTGAAAGACGGCAAGACCTGGCTGTTCACCGGTGACATCGCCCGCATGGACGAGGATGGATATTTCTATATCGTTGACCGCAAGAAGGAATTGATCAAACCGGGCGGCTTCCAGGTATGGCCCCGTGAGGTGGAAGAAGCGATCATGTCGCATCCCAAGGTGTTGGAGGTTGGCGTGGGCGGCATCCCTGACCCGAACCGCGGTGAGACAGTCAAGGCGTGGATCGTGCTCAAACCGGGTGAAGAACTGACCCAGGAAGAACTCAAGGCATACTGCAAGGAACATCTGGCGCCGTACAAAGTGCCAACGCATTATGAGTTCCGAAAAGAATTGCCCAAGACAACGGTTGGAAAGATCCTGCGTCGTGAGTTGGTTAGGCAGCATAAGGAAGAGAGTAAGTAGATAGGTAAACAGGTAGACGCATACACAGGTATATAAGTAGACGAGTTAAGCAGCACATATCTGCAAGCAAAAAAAAGAGCCTCCGGTAAAAACCGAAGGCTCTTTACTTGTCTACGTGTTTCCGTGGTTATTTGTTTACTAGCCCATCCCAACTACCTGGGGTGTACCACTCTTCTTGGGGAATGGCGGTGGGAAGATGGCTTCGAACTCTTCGCGGGTAATGGTTTCCACTTCCAACAACTTTTGGGCAACGGCATCCAATTCGCGACGATATTTAGTGAGGAGCTTCTTGGTCATCTTGTAGGATTCATCTACAAGATTGCGGACTTCGGCATCGATCTTTTCGGCGACAGCTTCCGAGTAATCGCGCTGTTCCGAAATCTCACGACCAAGGAAGATCAATTCTTCCTTCTGACCGTAGGTCATCAAGCCCAGTTCATTGGACATACCCAGGCGGGTAACCATCATACGCGCCATTTGTGTCACGCGCTCGATGTCGTTGGATGCGCCGGAGGTGATATCGTCAAAGACGAGTTCTTCCGCCACACGTCCGCCGAGCAAGCCGACCAACGCAGCGCTCATCTTCTTGCGGGAAGTGAGGATGCGGTCATCTTCGGGGCGGTACCACGTTAGACCGCCAGCCTGTCCACGACCAACAATGGTGATCTTTTGAACGGGGTCCGCTTCAGGGACGGCATTCATCGCGACAGCGTGACCAGCCTCATGGTAGGCAATGATGCGCTTCTCTTCTTCCGAGATCAGGCGGGATTTACGCTCTGGTCCCATCACAACGCGCTCGATAGCTTCTTCCAGGTCTGTCTGACCGATGGATTTCTTGTTGCGACGTGCTGCGAGAATGGCACCTTCGTTGACAAGGTTCTCGAGGTCAGCACCCACAAAACCAGGTGTGCCGCGCGCCACAGAGCCGAGGTCAACACCGGGTTCCAGTGGCTTGCCTTTGACATGCACTTTCAGGATCGCTTCACGTCCCTTCATATCGGGGCGGTCGAGCGTGACACGGCGGTCAAAGCGACCGGGACGCAGCAGAGCCGGGTCCAAAATATCGGGACGGTTGGTCGCCGCTATAATGATGACGTTCGTATCTGTGTCGAAGCCGTCCATTTCGACGAGCATCTGGTTAAGGGTCTGTTCGCGCTCATCATGTGAGCCGCCCAACCCTGCCCCACGCTGACGACCGACCGCATCGATTTCATCCACAAAGACAATACAGGGGGAATGACGCTTGGCTTGATCGAACAAGTCACGGACGCGGCTGGCGCCGACACCCACGAACATTTCGACAAATTCAGAGCCGGAGATGGAGAAGAACGGAACGCCCGCTTCTCCAGAGACAGCTTTTGCCAGCAGGGTCTTACCGGTTCCTGGAGGTCCAACGAGCAGAACGCCCTTCGGAATACGGGCACCGAGCTGGATAAATTTCTGCGGTTCTTTCAGGAATTCAACGACTTCCGCCAATTCCTGCTTGGACTCATCTGCACCGGCGACATCCTGGAATGTGACGGTGGGATGCTCACCGCTAAACATGCGCGCTCGCGATTTGCCGAACGACATGGCAGCGTTGTTCGATCCCTGCGCCTGGCGGAAGATAAACCACAACACACCCGCCATCAACAGGACTGGGAGGAAATAGGCGAAGAAACCGCCTAACGCACCTTCCCAGATGGAGGGTGCTTCCACTTCAATTTTCACTTTATCAGCCGCAAGCTGATCTGGGGTAACGCCAAGGCTTACAAGCTGCTGGACAAGCGTGGTATCTGATTCTTTATATGCTTCCACACCCGTCTTTGTTTGGGTTTCATCGCCCGTACCGTAGATAACGCGTAAACTTCCATTATTTTTGATAACGACGCGTGAGACCTTGCCTGCCTGGATATCCCTGGCAACTTCATTGATCGTTAATGCTTCCGATGTGGTCGACTCTTTGTTGAGCGCCATGACCACCATCGCCACTGCTGCTACGATCAATAAAAGGGTCACGACAAACGATTGGTTTCTTGGGTTCACTGTGCCTCCAAATAATAATTGCGGTGAGATTATACCAACTTGAGGGGTCAAGGAATAGACTGCTGGAAATCTTTATATATTTCTCTAATACATGTCTCCGTAGGCGATTCTGCCTACTAATTTACAGTTTTGTCACAAAGTTACGGTATCTATCGAACTTGATTGTTCATCAGATGCCGAGATTCTATCTACTCTTACTCCAAAATTAGCTCCACCGGACAGTGATCGGAGCCCATGATCTCATCCCGGATGATGACATCCTTGATGCGAGGGACCAGCGCTTCGGAAACGAGGAAATAGTCAATACGCCAGCCGACGCCACGGGCACGAGCATTACTAATGTAGGTCCACCAGGTGTATTGGGCACGATCCGGGTACAGATGGCGGAAAATATCTACGAAGCCATGGTCCAGGTATTTCTGTACCCATTCGCGTTCTTCTGGCATAAAGCCAGAGTTCTTCTCGTTTTGCTTGGGGTTTTTGAGATCAATAGGCTGATGAGCGGTATTGAAATCACCTGTCAGGATGAGGTTCTCCCCTTTGGCGTGGAGCATGTCGCATAGCTCCAGTAGGTGTGCATAGAAATTGAGTTTATAGTCCAGGCGCTCTTTGCCGCGCTGACCATTCGGGAAGTAAATGTTGAATAAACGGAATCCATCATGCAGCGTGGAAATGAGGCGTCCTTCCCTGTCAAAGTGGACGGCGTTCATGCCGAGTTGAGTCTCCAGTGCTGGAGAACGCATGAAGGTTGCAACTCCACTGTACCCCGCTTTTTCAGCAGGATTCCAGACCACGTCATAACCTGGAAAGGTGCGCTGTTCTTCGGTCAATTGCTCTGGACGAGATTTGATTTCTTGCAAACAAAGGATATCGGGCTGCTCTCTCCATGCCCAATCCAAGCCTTTTCGTCCCATGACGGCTCGAATACCATTAACGTTCCAACTGATCAGCTTCATTTTCCTCACTTTATCTACAGGCAGATGTAGTGCTTCGCTTATCCACAGGACCGCTACGCTGTCCACAGGATGCTCCGCTTATGGTAAACTACACAAGGATAACTCTATGAACGCAAAGCTCAAATGTATTTTGTGTGTTGAAGACGAGCCTGAAATGATCGACTTGATGAGACTCATTTTAGGACGTCGCGGATTTGAAGTCAAAGGGGCAACGGGTGGCGTGGAGGGGCTAAAGATGATTTGGCAGGAGGCGCCCGATCTGGTTTTGCTCGATCTCATGATGCCCGATATGGATGGTTGGGAAGTATACCAGCAGATGAAGGCAGATGAAAAAACACGCAACATTCCTGTCATTGTTGTGACTGCCAAGGCGCAAAGCATCGATAAAGTGTTGGGCTTGCACATTGCTAAGGTGGACGATTACATCGCCAAACCGTTCAGCCCCACAGACTTGATGAACAGCGTCGAAAGAGTATTGAAATCCAAAGCATAAACGAGGCGCATAGACGCCTCGTTTTTGAATGTACATCATGCCCAAAACAATTTCCATTGAAAACAAAACCAAAAATCGGGATGGAGGGTTTCGCCTCAACTATTGCGACACTTTCCTAACCCAACTACGCGGACTCATGTTCCGCTCGCCGCTCAGACGGGACGAGGGGCTGGTTCTGGTTGGGATACGTGATTCACGCCTCGACTCTTCCATCCATATGTTCTTCGTGTCGTTCGACTTGACCGTGTTATGGCTCAACTCAGATATGAAAGTGGTGGACAAAGTGCTAGCCAAGTCATGGCGACCCATGTATTTTTCAAAACAACCGGCAAAATATGTTGTGGAAATTCATCCCGAGCGTTGGGCGGATTTCGAGATCGGCGATGAGGTGCTATTCAAGAATGCGTAAGCGTCTTTCCATCCTTTTCCTTTTTATTATTCTTTTCAGTTCTATTGCTCAGCCGGTCTCTGCCCAAACGACCGGACCTGTGTACATTATCCAGCCGGGTGATACGCTTTCCTATGTGGCATCGCGTTTCAATGTTTCATTGGATGAATTGCTGGCAGCCAACCCAGATGTTGACCCAAACTTCCTCAAACAAGGCCAACAGGTCGTCATCCCTGGCTTGGAAGGTGTGACCGGCGTTCTTGAAACGGAGATCATTTCGTTCGGCAACTCATTGCGCAGTTTGAGTCGGCGCACGCAAGTGGCAGATGACCAACTGAAGAAATTAAATCGGCTGGTCAGCCCGACCGAGTTATATGTGGGCATTAGTTTGATCGTCCCCAAGGAAGATGGCAGGACAGATCTATCCACGCGGATGAGTCCAGCGATAGGCGAATCCCTGCTCGAGTTAGCGGTCAAGCAAAATACCGATCCTTGGACGTTGACATCGGTTAACAAGATCAGCGGCACCTGGGATACGCTTCCCGGCGATGTGTTGTACTCCCCCACTGGCAGCACGAATAACAATGCAGCGGGGCTGCCATCTGCATTCATCAGCGCGGATATTTATCCGCTGCCGATGGTACAGGGTGGCACAGAGGTGATCCGTGTTGTGACGCAAAACAACGTTCCTGCTTCCGGTTCGCTGGTGAATATGCCGCTGCATTTCTTCCCATCGAACAATGAACAAGTTGCACTGCAGGGCGTGCACGCGTTATTGGAACCAGGGGTTTATCCATTAAGAGTGGAAGCAACACTCGCGGATGGATCAAAACAATCCTTCGAGCAGATGGTACTGGTCAAGAGCGGCGATTACTATAGTGAAGAGCTATATGTTCCATCTGAAACGATCGACCCGGCAGTGACAGACCCTGAAAATCAAAATATCTTTGCGCTCACTACTCCTGCCAGCCCTACAAAATTGTGGGATGGGATTTTCACATCCCCGGCTGTCTATCCGGATGAGTACACATCCAGGTACGGAACACGGCGAAAATACTTTGGCATCGGAACCGATTTGACCATTGAGGGTTTTCATACAGGGCTTGATTTTGCAGGCGGTGAAGGTTTGCAGATCTTCGCTCCAGCGCGTGGCACAGTGGTTTTCGCTGCACCTTTGACCGTACGCGGTAATGCGACCATTATCGATCACGGCTGGGGTATCTACAGCGGTTTCTGGCACCAATCACAGTTAATGGTGAATGTCGGAGATACAGTGGAGCAAGGTCAGGTGATTGGTCTGGTGGGAGGCACCGGGCGTGTCACAGGGGCACACTTGCATTGGGAGGTGTGGGTGAACGGCGTCCAAGTGAACCCGATTGATTGGTTGAATCAAGCTTACCCGTAGAAAGAAATTCGGGTCGGTTTTGGAGAACCTTACTACTATTATTCCGAATTGTTGCATGTCATTCTTCTTTATGCTACACTCAGTTATCGGAGGTCGTTGTGTCCACAGCTTCAGTTGTCAATTCTTTAAAGCAAAGCGATATTTTCTTCCAATTCACGCCAACGCAGTTGGAGTTGGTAGCGAACCTGTGCCAAGAGGTGGTCTTTCAAAAAAACGATCTCATCTTCAAAGAGAATAGCAGCAGCAAGGAACTGTACGTAATTGTGCAAGGAGAAGTGGATATTTTTGTTGATCCATCCTTGATAAGCCCGGTAGATCTGGGGAGTGAAAACAAAGTGATCGCTACACTCCGGCGCGGACAGTCGTTCGGGGAGGTAGCGCTTGTGGATGAAGGATTGCGGTCAGCTTCGGCATGCGCCTCACAGAATGAGACGCGGCTATTGATCATTCCGCGTGACAAACTGATCATGCTTTGCGATACCTATCCGCAACTCGGTTATCGCCTCATGTACAATCTGGCAGCTGATCTGGCTATGAAGATGAGAAACACCGACTTACGCATCCGCGAGCAATTGTTATATACACCGTCTTCCAAGTAAAATTTAATCCAAACAGGTCTTGACCCCCTATCGAATCTCACTTAAGATATGCCCTTAATTACAAATCAGCAAATTTTATGTTGAGTCATTATTAGTAAGCAAGCCATTTTTAAGCCGAGAGAAAATTATGCCCCACGGGAGGTTTTCTCCGGCTTTTTGCTAAATGGTTTTTTGTTTATAAATCTACCGCCAAAGGAGGTGATGCTGACAGTTACGCTTTGTCGGCATGTTGTGTTACCCGCATTCGCGGGGTCGTATCAAACAACAACTATGTTTTGGAGGAGGAAGAAGAATGATTAAGCGTTCGTATGCATTGCTCTCTGTGCTGGTGCTCGCCAGCATGGTACTCGCAGCCTGTGGTGGAGCGGGCGGTGGTGGTGGTGGCACCCTCAAGATCGTCTCCAGCTTACCCATGACCGGTTCGTCCTTAACCCAGACCCAAACCATCGTCAATGCCTCTCAGCTGCGCCTCGAACAGGCTGGCGGTAAGGCTTGCGGTGGCAAGTACACTGTCACGTACGAAGCTTGGGATGATGCTTCAGCGGCTCTCGGTAAGTGGGATCCAGCTGTTGAAACCGAAAACGCCAACAAAGCTGCTGCTGATAAATCCATTGTGGCTTACTTGGGTACTTTCAACTCCGGCGCTGCCAAGCTGTCCATTCCGATCTTGAATCAGGCTGGTCCGTTGGTTATGATTTCTCCCGCCAACACCAACCCTGGTCTTACCAAGGCGGACAAGGACCTGCCCGGTGTAACTGACTCCTATTACCCGACCGGCGTCCGCAATTATGCCCGTGTGGTTGCTGCTGACGACATTCAGGGTAAGGTTGCTGCGAACTTCGTGAAATCCCTCGGCGCGACCACCGTTTACATCCTGGATGACCAGGAATTGTACGGCAAGGGTATTGCGGATGTGTTCGAAGCCACCGCCAAGGAAATCGGTTTGACCGTGCTCGGACACGAAGGCATCGACCCGAAGGCTGCCGATTACAAAGCCCTCATGACCAAGATCTCCACCAGCAATGGCGGCAATCCCCCCGATGCCATTTACGTTGGTATGGTCGTTGATAACAACGCATCCCAACTGCTGAAGGACAAGGTTGCGATCATGGGTGACAATACCAAGGTCAAATACGTGGGACCTGATGGTATCCAGACCCAGGCGTTCATCGATGGCGCTGGTGCGGATGTTGCTGAAGGCGCGTATGCTTCTGTGGCTGGTCTCCCGTTCGAGAAACTCGGACCCAAGGGTCAGCAGTTCAAGAAGGATTACGAAGCCAAGTTCGGACCTTTGACCGAACCGTACGCCGTGTATGGTTATGAGGTCATGAACGTTGCCCTCAAGGCGATCGAAGATGTCTGCGCAGCCGGTGGCAATCCCACCGACCGTAAGGCTATCCGCGATGCCGTCTTCGCCATTAAGGATTTCGATGGCGCACTTGGCACCTGGTCGTTCGATGCCAACGGCGACACCAGCCTGACCGATATGACCTTCTATCAGGTTCAGGGCGGCAAGTACGCTTCCGTCGGTACCTTCAAGTAATCGCTTGCATGTTCTTTGGGGGGCGGCATTTTATGCCGCCCCCCATTTATCATATATGCAGGGCGAAAGAGGAGAATCATGGAAACTACCATCCCCCAGAAAAAGAGATTTGATCTAAGGCGTACTGCTGTTGTTGCGCTGGTTATTTATGTTGTCTTCCTGATTGGACCAATCGCGGGGCTTGATTTTCCTGCCATCGCTGCCGCAATCAAAGCAAACCCTCTTCAGCTCGTACAATTTCTAATTATCGGTATTTCCAACGGAGCGATCATCGCCATTATCGCGCTTGGGTACACCATGGTATATGGCATCATTGAATTGATCAACTTTGCCCACGGTGATGTGTACATGATCGGCGTTTTTACATCTCTGACCGTGCTTTCAGTAACGGGCACTCTGGAAAGTAAGGAGCCGGTCAAGATCGTTTTCGGCCTTATTCTGGCTCTCATTATTGCAGTCGCTGTTTGTGCGGCGCTCAATGCGACGATCGAGCGTCTGGCATACAGACGATTAAGGAATGCACCCCGCCTGGCTCCATTGATCTCTGCCATCGGTATGTCATTCATTATCGAGAACATTGGTCTGATGTGGGCGACACAGGCGTGGTTGGTTCCTTCCTTTGGTACGACAGGCGGCGCATCACAGAAAGTATTCCCCGATATGCTTGGTGCGTTGTTCAAGGCGGCGAACATAAACGGTGGAGACGTGAACCTGCTCGCGTCAACTAGTATTGGACTGCGCTTTACGATCAAAGACATTATCGTGATCGTTCTTGCATCCGTTCTCATGATCGGACTACGCTTATTCGTCCAGCGCACACGCTTGGGAAAAGCCATGCGCGCCACGGCTCAGAACCGCGATGCCGCCAAAATGCTTGGCATCGACATTGACTGGGTCATTACCGCCACTTTCCTCATCGGTGGAGGTCTGGCGGGTGCGGCTGGTTTAATGGCAGGTCTCTATAACAATACCGCCTGGTGGTTCATGGGCTTCCGCGCAGGTCTGCAATCATTCACAGCGGCAGTGTTGGGCGGTATCGGAAATATCACCGGCGCCATGCTGGGCGGGTTCTTGATCGGTCTCCTGGCGGCTTTCAGTGATGGCTACCTGAGCACCCGTTGGACAAACGCCTGGGTCTTCGCCACACTCGTTTTGATCCTGCTTTTCCGTCCGACAGGTTTGCTTGGCGAACAGACCGGACAAAAGGCATAGAGGTGCTTCCATGGAAAATATAAAATCTGGAATCACATTCGGTATCATCGGCGGACTGCTCACCTTCCTGTTTGGAGGCTGGTCCGTTGCTGTATTGGGATTATTCATGGGCACCGGGTTGGGACTTTTGCTCGGCGGCAGATTCCAACGTGATACGCTGGCAGCGCTAGCAAAAAAGGCGCTCCCTCCTGCTCTTACCGCTGGTGGTGTTCTGGTAGCTCTTAGCCTGTTCCAGAACTATGTCATGCAGCCTGCTACAGGGAAAGCACCGCGCGATATTGGCTTTGTACTTCTGACCAATATTCTGGCATTTGTGCTCGTGGTTCTTTTTACAACCTTTACAGCCTCTCTGCATAGTTTCTCTGATAAAGATGAACAGCGCGCCAAGTTATTTCTGCTGGCGTTTATCGTGATCTCATTCCCGTTCATTGACCAATTCACTGAATTACGTTGGACAGCGCAGATCATTTTTGCGCTGATCTTCGTGATCCTTGGCTTGGGCTTGAACATCGTAGTCGGATATGCTGGTCTGCTGGATCTTGGATACGCCGCGTTCTTCGCCATCGGCGCCTACACCACGGGTATCCTGTCATCGCCCGTTCATCAAATACAACTGAACTTCTGGCTGGTGATCTGGATCGCAGCTGCCATCGCAGCCATATTTGGTTTGATCCTCGGTGCGCCAACGCTGCCATTGCGTGGAGATTACCTTGCCATCGTCACTCTCGGTTTCGGTGAGATCGTCCCGGTACTTTTCAAGAACCTGATCGATGTGACCATCAAGGAGCCTCTAACTTGCTGGATACTTCCATTATTCAGGCTGCAAACAACCTGTCTTACTCTGGTGAGTCATGAGGACCTGACATTGGGCGAAAAGGGAATCAGTCCGATCGGACGCCCATCTCTGCCGATCATCGGTGAATTTGAATCGAGCAATCCGGTGACGTGGTACTTCCTCATCATAGCGATCATCCTCCTTTCTATGTTCCTCATCAATCGCCTGCGTGATAGCAGACTGGGTCGTGCATGGATGGCGATCCGCGAAGATGAACTGGCTGCTTCTCAGATGGGCATCAACCCGGTCCGCACCAAGCTGGCAGCCTTCGCCATGGGCGCCACCTTCTCCGGTTTTGCTGGAGCGTTTTATGCGGCGTACATCCGCGGTATCTTTCCCAGCGTGTTCGACTTTAGCGCATCGATCATCATTTTGAGTTGCGTTATTTTGGGCGGGCTTGGGAATGTCAATGGAGTTCTCGTGGGTGGTCTCGCATTGATGACAGCCGACCGCCTGTTCCTGCCTGCGCTCAAAGATTTCCTCTCGGCATTTCTGACCAACACGATCCTGCCATCCATCAACAACCCGGCAGTGCAGTTGACGGTCAAGGATCAAGCCAACCCGATCTTATATAGGTTCCTGCTTTTTGGTCTAACACTGGTCATTATGATGTCCTTGCGACCGGAAGGCTTGCTCCCGAACGCCCAGGTGCGGCAGGAAATGCACGAAGCAGAGGAAGCAGCTGTCGAAAACGGTGACGGCAAAAAGTCCGAGATGAAGCGTCAAGAGGCGGTGAAATAAATCTCTTCGAAGCCAAGAAAGTCACCAAAATGTTCGGCGGTCTGACCGCTGTCAACAATGTCGATTTCACGCTTGAGCCGGGCATGATCGCCGGTTTGATCGGTCCAAATGGCGCCGGAAAGACCACGTTCTTCAACGGCATCACCGGCATCTACCAGATCACCAGCGGATCGATGACCTTTGATGGAAAAGACATCACTCGCCTGCAGCCCTATGAGATCACAGCGCTCGGCATCGCACGCACATTTCAGAACATTCGCCTGTTCTCCAACATGAATGTGATCGAGAATGTGCTGGTCGGCGAACATGTCCGTTTGCAATCAACTCTGGTCGGGCAGATCTTGCGCGATGCAAAGACCCGCAAAGAAGAAGCGGACGCGCGCGCCAAAGCCCTGGACATGTTGGAATTCGTGGGGCTCAAACGCTCCGAGGCGGAAGTGACCGCCAAGAATCTTCCCTACGGTATGCAGCGCCGCCTCGAGATCGCCCGAGCGCTTGCTACGGAACCCAAGCTGCTTCTACTCGATGAGCCGACCGCCGGCATGAACCCGAACGAGACTCTCGATCTGACAAAATTCATCCAGCGCCTGCGCAAGGAATTGGGACTCACCATCCTGTTGATCGAGCATCACATGCGCGTGGTCATGGGCATCTCAGACCGTGTCTCGGTACTGGACTACGGTGAAAAAATCTCAGAAGGCGTGCCCGCAGAAGTTCAAAAGAATCAGCGCGTGATCGAAGCCTATCTCGGTAAAGGCACAGTCACCAAGTAAAGGCAGGAATTGACAAATGCTTGAACTCAAAGATGTACACACTTATTACGGCAACATCCATGCCTTGAAAGGGATCTCGCTCACCGTCAACAAAGGCGAGATCGTCACGTTGATCGGTTCGAACGGCGCAGGGAAAAGCACAACGCTGCGCACCATTCAAGGCATCAATAAGCCGCGCTCCGGTTCTGTGGTTCTGGAAGGCGAAGAGCTTCAGAAGCTGCCACCGCATGAGATCGCTTTTCATGGTGTGGCACAAAGCCCTGAAGGTCGTATGATCTTCCCGCGCATGACTGTGCTGGAAAATCTTGAAATGGGCGCTTATACCCGCAAGACCCGAGAAGGCTTTGACGATGATCTGGCGCACGTTTTTGATCTCTTCCCGCGCTTGAAAGAGCGTATCAGCCAAAAAGGCGGAACGCTCTCGGGTGGTGAACAGCAGATGCTGGCAATGGGACGTGCGCTCATGGCACGCCCACGCATCTTGCTGCTGGATGAACCATCCATGGGTCTCTCCCCCCTGCTGGTGGAATTGATCTTCGATATCATCGTCAACATCAATAAAGAGGGCACAACCATTTTGTTGGTGGAACAGAACGCTTTGATGGCTCTCACTATCGCCAACCGCGGATATGTGATCCAGACCGGCGAGATCATCCTTGCCGATGATGCCGCCAAACTCAAGGAAAACGAGATGGTGCGCAAATCGTATCTGGGTATCGAATAACCCGATAAAGTGTCAACTTTATTGAGACCCGTTTTCCGCCATAGGCGGGAAGACGGGTCTTTTCAAATCTTAGAGCAAAGCCTTTTCGGACACGAATTTCACGGATACTACGGATTTCTCCGTGAATTTACGGAAAATACTGTGATCTCCATGTCGTCCGTGTCCAAAGACTTTAAGGGATTAATTATGGAATTACCTACCACAGCAGACATTGTTATCATCGGCGGCGGAGTGATGGGAGCTAGTGCAGCGTATCATCTTGCATCACGCGGCATAACAGATGTTGTGCTACTCGAAAAAGAACAATTCTTCGGCACAGGCGCCACGGGACGCTGCGCGGGTGGAGTCCGTTACCAATTCTCGACAGAGGTCAATATCAAGTTGTCACTGGCAAGTCTACCGATGCTGGAACAATTCAAAGAAGAGATCGGGCAGGATATCGATTACGATCCGTGCGGATATTTACTCATCGCTACGAATGAACGGGATGCGAAAACCTTTCAACGCAACGTGGAATTGCAGAATAGTCTGGGCGTGCAGACACAACTCTTGAGCAGAGACGAAATCCGCGCGCGGCTGCCTTTGATGAAATTTGATGACGCCCTGCTAGGAACCTTCCATCAAAAGGATGGACTGGTCGATCCCAACAGTGTGGTGATGGGATACATCAGCATCGCGCAAAAGATGGGCGCCAAAGCCATCACCAGCGCAGAAGTGACGGGAATTCGTGTCAGTGGAAATCAAGTGGAAGCAGTGGAGACCAACCAAGGCGCCATTCAAACGCGCATGGTATTAAACATGGCTGGACCGTGGTCAAGTCAGATCGGCGCCATGGCGGGAGTCTCGCTTCCGGTAAGTCCCGTCCGCAGGCAGATATTCACCACCAACCCGATGAAAGAGATTCCAAGCGACTTTCCATTCGTGATCGATTTCGCTCAATCGTTATACTTTCATCGTCATGGTGAAGGATTGTTGACCGGTATGAGCAATCCGCAGCAAACGCCGGGATTTGACCAAAATGTGGACGAAGAATTCGAACTGGTCAATCTCGAAGCCGCCATCACAAGGATGCCATTGATGGAACGTGCCAGCCGCGCGTCACATTGGGCAGGGTTATATGAAGTGACGCCAGATGCGCATCCCATTTATGGGAAGACTCCTGTAGATGGCTTTTTAGTGTGCACCGGTTTCTCCGGTCACGGCTTCATGCATGGACCCGTCTCGGGGAAATTAATGAGCGAATTAATCTTGGATGGTAAATTCTCCACAGTAGATGTGTCCGCGCTCGATCTGGCGCGGTTCGAAGAAGGAAGATTAATTCAAGAGTACAATGTGGTCTAACAACTGACTAAAAGCTCCGCAGGGGCTAAGCCCCTACGGGATCGGATAGAGAGAAAAGCGACGGGAAGAGATTATGCCTTCAGCAGAAATTATTACTATCGGGACTGAAATATTACTCGGAGAAATTGTCGATACCAACACCCGCTACATCGCGCGGACGCTGCGCGGCATGGGCGTGGATCTGTATCGCACCATCACCATCGGAGATAACATGGAACGCATCGCCGAGGCGATCCGTCATTCGATGGAACGCGCAGAGATCGTCATCACCACCGGCGGATTAGGTCCTACCGTGGACGATCCCACGCGTGAAGCCGTGGCGCGCGCAGCAGGTGTGGAACTTGAATTCCGCGAAGACTTGTGGGAGCAGGTGGTCTCTGTCATTTCGCGCTATGGACGCAAGCCTTCTGAGAATCAGAAACGGCAGGCGTATGTTCCTCAAGGTGCCATCGGCATCAACAATCCCGTCGGCACGGCACCGTGTTTCATTGTTGAGACGGAGCGCAACGCGGTCATCTCCCTGCCGGGCGTGCCGAACGAAATGGAACATATCCTGCACGAGTCGGTCATCCCGTATTTGCAAAAACGATTCAACCTGCACGAGATCATCAAGGTCCGCATCTTGCATTGCGCGGGGTTGGGCGAAGGTATGATCGATGAAAAGATTGCCGATCTCGAAACGTTGAGCAATCCCACGGTCGGGTTGGCGGCGCATACAGGTGTGGTCGACATCCGCATCGCAGCGAAGGCAAAGAACGAAGCAGAAGCCGATGAGATGATCGCAAAGATCGAATCGGACGCGCGCGAACGTCTCGGGGATGTGATCTTCGGAGCGGATGAAGAACGGTTGGAGGATGTGGTCCTTCAAGCGGTGGCAAAACGCGGCTGGAGTTTGATCGGCTTGGAGTCCGGATTGGATGGATTGATGGCGCGCAAAGTCCCGCATACCGCATCCTTCGCGGACCTGAGTCCTGATGCCCTTATGGATGAATTACGCAAAGCCCGAGCCGAATCCAATGCGGACGTGGCGCTGGGCGTTGCCGTGTACATGGAAGAACGCGCCGCCGAAATGGCGTTGATCACACCGCAGGGCGAGAAGACCCATCGCATCACGTATGGTGGACCGCCAAGAAGTTTGTCCAGATGGGCGGTCAATCTCGCACTCGATTGGCTGCGCCGCCGTGCCATGGAGAGGGAGTAGCATGGCACGTCGCAAAGCGAAGTCGCACTCGTGGGTGTATTTTCTCTGGGGCGCAAACGGATTGGTCATTCTTAGCTTGCTGGGGTTCGCTGCGTTTTATCTGAACAGTCAACGCGCCTCAGCAGCCAACGCACTGTTACCAAACGGACCAACTCCCACGCCCACACGCAAACTGCCGCCGACCAGTTATTACCTGCCCACGCTGACGCCGAATCCGTTTTACACACCGCCAGTGTTCGAGACATCGACACCGTTCGTTTTGGTGGGCGGGCCACTTCCGAGCCTGATCGGTTTTTCGCAGGCAGGGCGTCCCATTGAGGCATATTCCTTTGGATCCGGTGAACGTGAATATTTGATCGTGGCAGGTATCCATGGCGGCAGTGAATGGAACACTATCGAGCTTGCCAACGAGTTGATTGACTATATCAACGAGCATCCCGATATCATCCCCGGTGACGCAACGCTGTATATCATCCGCAACATGAACCCGGATGGCGAGATGCGCGGTCACAATGTGGATGGACGTGTCAACAACAACGGCGTGGACCTGAACCGTAACTTCCCCACGAAAAATTGGGCAGCCGATTGGGACCGTGACGGCTGCTGGATCTACCGTCCCACCACGGGCGGTGCGTATGGCGGCTCCGAATCAGAGACACGCACGGTGATGAGTTTCATCCAGGCACACCATTTCACAGGTGTGATCAGCTACCACAGCGCCGCGCTGGGAGTTCTTCCGGGTGGCGTGCCATGGGAGGAACCATCCAAAGAACTGGCTGCCACGTTGGCATTCGTGACCAAATATCCCTACCCGCCGATGGATACGGGTTGTGTGTACACAGGCACGCTCGCAGACTGGGCAGTGGAAAACGGCGTGGAAGCCGCTGTGGATATGGAACTTACCAACCACCGCGACACGGATTTCGATAAAAACCTGAAAGCCCTGCGAGCCTTTCTGACCTGGCAGCCGTGAAAAATACAAGACTGTTCCTTGTCGGCGCCATCCTCGGTGGAACGATCTTATTCTCTATCCTTAATTTACAAAAGTTCATCGCGTTCGCCCATGCCGATCAGAATGTTGCAACGCCTACACAGGCAGTTGTTTTTCCCTATTTGATCGCGACCGAGCCGGTGCAGGTTAGGCAGACAGCAACACAAGAAATTCCCACTTCTACTGTCACGAGCCAGCCCAGGATCGTTTTTAGCCCAACATCAACGCCCAGCCCAACAGCGACCCCGCTCGTGTTATTACGTGACCAAAAACCCGAAGTGATCGGCACTTCTGTAAATGGTCTGCCGCTCAAAGTCTATTCCTTTGGCACCGGTGAACACGGACGCATGATCGTAGCAGGCATCCACGGCGGCGATGAGTGGAACACGGTTACGCTTGCCAATCAATTGATCGAGTATGTCAACCAGAATCCGCAAGTTATTTCGGAAGATGTAACGCTTTATATTTTGCAGAATCTCAACCCGGATGGAGAAACCCGCTCCCACGACAAGTATGGTCGTCTCAACAGCAACGGCGTGGACCTGAACCGCAACTTCCCGTTCAACTGGCAACAGGATTGGGATCGCGCTGGCTGCTGGAATTACCTCCCCACCACTAGCGGAAGTTACGCCGGTTCTGAGCCTGAAACGCAGGCAGTGGTGAGCTTTCTCAGCAATCACTCCATCGAAGCGTTGATCAGCTATCACAGTGCCGCGCTGGGAATTTTCCCTGGCGGCGAACCGTGGGATGAGCGTTCCATCCAATTTGCAGAAGCCATTGATAAGGTGAGTTCCTATCCATTCCCGCCATTGGACACAGGATGCGTTTATACGGGTACACTTGCTGATTATGCGGTCTCGGTCGGCATTGCCGCTGTGGATCTGGAATTGACCAATCACATCGAGACTGACTTCGACATGAATCTCAAAATTCTTGAAACCCTTTTGACCTTTCAACCAGAATAAAATTGGCTACAATTAGGCGAAGAAGACCATTGTCCCATCGTAATGCGACATTCATGTCGCATTTGCTACATCAGCGCGACATAAATGTCGCGTTACACAAACACACCCTACAAAGGAGCACAAATGCAGAAAGTCAACCTTCTCTTCACGAACGCTCATGTTCTCACCATGGACGAGAAATGGAATCAATATAACCCCGGCGCCGTGGCGATCACGGGTGATAGCATCATCGCCGTTGGGTTGGAAGAAGATATCAAAAAGGAATTTTCGGGAAGTGAAGTTATCGACTGCCAGGGCAAGGTGCTGATGCCCGGCATGGTCAACGCTCATACGCATGTGCCCATGACCATGCTGCGCGGCATCGCTGACGATCTGCGTTTGGACGTGTGGCTGCAAGGGTATATGTGGCCCGTGGAGCGGGAATTTGTCTCACCAGAATTTGTAGCGCTGGGCACGTCTATAGCTTGCGCAGAACTGATCCGCAGCGGTGTGACCACCTTCAACGACATGTATTTTTTTGAGGATGCCGTCGCCACTGCCACCGCCGAAGCGGGTATGCGCGCCGTGTGCGGACAGTCCATCCTTAAGTTCCCGACCGCCGACGCTGCTTCTTATGAAGATGCGATGGAAAAGGCACGCGATTACATCAAGAAGTGGAAGGATCATCCGCTGATCGTGCCGTCCATTGCGCCGCACGCTCCCTACACCACCACCGCCGATATTTTGCGCGAGACCGCCGAACTTGCCAAAGAATACGATGTACCGCTCCATATTCACATCGCCGAGACCGCCCTCGAAGTGGAGAACATGCGCAATGAGCAGGGCATTCCGGTTGTACCCTATGTGAAAAAACAGGGACTCTTTGAAGCCAAGGTCATCGCCGCGCATTGTGTCCATATTGATGCCGGTGAGATCCGCACATTGCAACACGCCAAGGCGGGAGTTTCGCACAACCCGTCTTCGAACCTCAAACTGGCTTCGGGATTTGCGCCCGTGACCAAAATGCTCGAACTCGGCTTGAACGTGGGCATTGGCACGGATGGTCCCGCCTCGAATAATGACCTGGACATGTTCGAAGAAGTACGTCTCGCCGCATTCGTCGCCAAGGCAGTGACCAATGACCCGACCTCTCTGCCCGCGCCGCAAGCGTTGCTGATGGCGACCCGTCTCGGCGCTCAGGCGCTTCATATCGGACATTTGACCGGTTCCGTTGAAATCGGCAAACGCGCCGACCTAATCCTGGTGGACGTGAAACCACTGCACAACTCACCTTCCTTCCGTCGCTCGGCAGATAACACGTACGCCCAGATCGTCTACGCTGCCAAATCCACGGACGTCAGCGATGTGATGGTCAATGGCAAGTGGCTCATGCGTGACCGCGAATTATTGACCCTGAACGAAGAGAAACTTCTCGCCCAGGCAGCGGACCTCGCCAAGAAGATCGATGCCTTCCTGATCGAACGCGAACAATCAGTGTTATCGAAGTTGATCGCGCTGGGTGGTTCTTCACAGGAGGAATCGTTCGAGGTGCAGGTCAAGGTCAAGATAGCGGAAGCAGACCCGATCATCCACGCCCTGATGCGGCAGGAGATCGATATCCTGTACGAGCGTCATTATCGACAGCACGATATTTACTTTGAGTTCGACGATCCATCCCAGGGACGTCTGCGCTATCGTGAAGATGACTTCGTCGATAACAAGGGCAATGTATCCAACGTACGCGCCCGCTTGACCCTGCTGGGTCAGGAGAGCGAAAGCAAATTCGAGAACGAAGTGCTCCTTTCGCGCAGCCGCTTTCTAGCGCCCGCTACCAACTCTCTGCGCTTCTACCGCGAGTACTTCAAACCGAAATCGGAAGTTGCCATCGAGAAGGACCGTCTTGCGCTGGTTCATCAAGTATAAAGAGACCGAGTTCTACGTTAATCTGGATAAGGTCTCTGTTCCGGCGCTGGGCAACTTCCTAGAAGTGAAGAGCCGCACCTGGAGCCGCAAGGATGCGGAGAACAAATCGCATCTATTGAATGAGTTGCTCAGTATTCTTGGCGTGACCGGCGGTGAGACCGTGACGAATGACTATATTGATATTGTGAGTGAGGTATAGAGTAGAGTTACATGCAAACCTATGGAAAAGTTCTAGCCAGTATTTGCGCCGTGTTATTTATTGTTACTGGAATACTGGCTTTATTTCTATTCAATATCGAGCAAACAGCCTTTTCTGCGCGGACGTACAAACAGGCATTTGAGAAACAACAGATCTATCAACGCATGCCTTCCATTCTGGGAAATGCGCTGGCAAGCTACGTGGCAGGCAACCCAAACGCCGATCCGTTCTTGAAGACCATGACCCAGGCAGATTGGGAAAAGACCATCATGGTGGTACTCCCTCCTGGAGATCTTCGCGCCTTGACCGATACCACCATAGATTTCGATCTTTGATTATGTAAACGGAAAAAGCGATTCAGCCGCGCTCTCGCTGGTTCCGTTTAAAAGTCATCTCGCGGGTCCCGAAGGCGTGGATGCGGTCAAGCTGCTCCTGCAAGCTGCAACCTAGCCTGTACAGCGGAACAACTCTTCCAGCTCGGTCTGGGATTGCTGCAAGGAAACGTCGGCTTATGCAACCCGCCCGAACAATTGATGGGAGCCATGACACCCTTGATCGAGTCGCAGTTACGCGTGATGGTACTTGCGATCCCTGACAATGTTGAGTTGGTCCCTGCAGGATTGAGCAATACGCCCGCCGATCCACGCATCCAGTTGAATCGAGTGCGGACCTTGATGAAGTTATCGCTCGTGTTCCCACTCCTGTTTTTGTTCGGCTTGGTGCTCTTCACTATGCGCGAATTCGCCGAACTGATGAAATGGATGGGTATCCCTTTCATCATCACCGGCGGGATCAGCGCCTTCATCGCCCTGGTCAGCGCGCCGCTGTTGAATGTGTTTCTGACGAATGTACTTCAAAACCGTGCAGCATTTCTACCAGCCATTTTTCTTTCCACGTTCAAAGAGACGGTTGGTGTGGTATCGCAACAGATCCTGGCTCCAGTCGTCGTCGAAGGCGGATTGCTTGTGGTAGTGGGCATTGCCATGCTGCTGGTTGTGGTTTATCTTTCCACCCGAACCAGACCGATGTCACTGGTCTAATTTCACAATTGGTCATTTATCAAAAAGGACTTACCGTTGAGGCAAGTCCTTTCGTTTCTATCGGCTTCCAAAACGCGGACGGTTCCCCAAAATCCGCGCTGGAGGTTACTAACCTGTATCGACGGCAATAACAATCGAAATATACAGCAAGGTATAACAACCTACTATGGTCGCCAACAACAAAACAATGATTCCAAAAGCACCCCATTTATCGCTGAGAAATTTGTTTTTCCAGTCGTGTTTTACCAGAGAAAACAAACCTATGATAAATAGTATTATCAATATGGAGACGATAGCTATGTCCTCAAAAGTATACATTTCCTCCATGAAGTTGGAATCGCATTGTCGTTATGTCAATACATCACAACTCCAAAATAACAGTCATAATGACAGAAGACACATATTCGCACGATGCATGTGGATCGTCAACCCAACCTATGGTTGACCCAACTTTTCGCCGTATAAGACGCTATTCCGGAAGGTTATGCGGCAAATTGTTTGTATAATTTCCTATAAGCGAGATTATATGATTTATTTCCAAACTTGTAATAATATCTTCTCACTGACACCCAAGTCCACGCTGGATGTGTAGGATGGGATGAGTTTCGTAATAAAAGATCAAACAATAACTCATGGTTGTGATACTAGTGCTGTCGTAAATTTTATTCCTGGTGCAGAAAACTGCGACTTAATGCACCATCCTAATTCTGCAAATTTTCAAATGAGCAAACCTTGAGAACTGGTGATACCAATTTATCGTTTCTAGAGACGACTCTAACCAACAGAAGAAGATTATGCCTGCGACTGCTCCAATCACTAACCATGAGCGTTTCATTATGAGTAATTATCTACCTACTCAAAACTTTTGTACAACTGTAAGAATTCCTGCGCCAAATAAATCGGCTACTATTACCAGCTAAAATAAAATTATCCACTTCATTGATAAGTAATCTTGTGCAATTTGCAACCACAATTTTCCCAGATGAACAGTGAAGATAATTGTCATGAGAAAAATATAGCGAAGTGCTTGCAGGAGATCATATATTTATCCCATAGGTAAATGCAAACCATTGCTATCGAAAATGCCACACCAAAAACTATGCCAGGTGCAGCCTGCATTCCCCATCCAAGCGGGGAAAAAACGGAGCAAGAAATAAAATCCATCATAAATATAAAACCAGATACGAGCCCACTCATAGCACATACGATCAAGATTATTAACGTTGATTTTGAGAATAAACTAATATTCATTGCAATATCTCCCAACCCATTCCATATTGAACTTATTTTTAATCCACAAAATAGAGCTTCTACCCGATAGATTATATTCCTATCCAGTCCATCACTGACACCCATTCCCCAAATGCTCATCGAATGTTTCCGAAAACTGGTGATATCCCGACCCATCACATTTCGCGCGGAAGAAATAATACGTAGACTCCGCCGGGAATGCCACCGCATCCAACGCTTCCAGGCTGGGGTTGGCGATCGGCGTCGGCGGCAGACCGGCGTAGACATAGGTATTGAAGTACAAATCAAATTGCAGATCATCCAAACTGAGCGGATTTTTCCACCACGTTTGCCCTGTAAAGTCATATCCCATGGCATATTGGACGGTCGGGTCAGCATCCAGTTTCATGCCGATGTTCAGACGGTTGAGATAGACCGAAGCGATCATTGGCTTCTCTTCATCGTGGACGGCTTCTCGTTCCACAATGGAGGCGAGCGTCACGGCTTGGTAAACAGTCAGTCCCTTTTGGGAGAAGGCATTGGTCAGGTCGGGGGAAAGATGTAGGGCGAAATTGCGCACGAGCGCGTCCACAAATTCGGCAGCGGTCGCGTTGCGCTGGATGATGTAGGTATCGGGATACAGGAAGCCTTCGAGATTTCTGGCTCCCGATAAAAAGTCAAATTCGTTGGATGGGCTTTGTGCAATGGCAAGGAAGTCGTCTGGCGTGAAGGACAAACCCGAGGTCATCAGGGAAGCAGCGATCTCCTCCGTCCGCCAGCCGGGCAGCACCGTGAAAGGAACTTCCGTCGTGGTCGCATCCTGCAGCTCGTGGGCAATGTCAATCGCGGATAGTGCCGGACTCAGCTTGTATTCCCCCGCCTGAATGGACGTGTCCAAGCCGGAATAGATCAAATATCCGCGGAACGCTTCCGCATTACGGATAATGCCCGCATCCTGAAGGTTGTACGCCACCTCATTGACCAACTCGCCCAACTCGATCCTGAACGACTGCTCGTTTCCGTTCACATCCAAGGGACGTGTAAGCAGCCCGTCATACCAAAGCAGTCGTGCAGAGTATTCCACACGCTGGGAAAATGAAAGCGCAGAAGACGGAGGTCCATAGATCCGCGCAGCTTGGGATGGGATAGTAAATCCTACAAGGAGCAGGCAGATAAAGAGAAGGATGAGGAGGAAGAATAGTACGATGAGTAATTTGCGCATGAGTTTTATACCGCTGGTTGAGTAGCCCTGAGCGATTGTTGCGAAGGGCGTATCGAAACCAGCATATTCAAAAGCAATATTGTTACAAAAGTTATTTCGTTACAGGTGGTTTCGATACGCCCCGCCACGCTTCGACTTCGCTATCGCTCCGCTCAGCGCGACGGGACTACTCAACCACCGGAGTTTCTTGATTCAATATACGACCTCAAGATCATCACCGCCGCCAGTTCATCCATGTGACCGGAGCGCTTCTTGCGCGAGACGCCCATTTCGATGCGGGTGGAACGTGCATCCTGTGTGCTGAACAATTCATCGAACAACTCGATGGGGATATTCGTCTGCTCTTTCAGGGCTTCGGCAAACTTGGCGGCACGGCGACCAGCGAGATTGGGGTTGCCTTCTTCGTCGAAGGATTGACCGATGACGATCAAACCAGCCTCCTTCTCGACAGCCAAATTCGCCACCTGTGCCGCATCCAGCAGGCGCGAGACATGCTTAATGACGGTCAATGGGCTGGCAATAGTTCCCGTCGGGTCGCTTAGAGCCAGCCCGATGCGCTTTTCGCCATGGTCAACGGCTAGAATTCTCATGGGATCACCGTGGGTGAGTAAATACGTAAACAAGTAGACAAGTAAACAGGTAAACATCGACCACGTGTGTACTTGTCTACTTGTATACCTGTATACCTGTTTACCGCCCTCATTCCGTCACCACCGAGATACGAAACGGCACAATGGGTATCCACTGCCACCACGAAGGGGACAACGTGATCACCGGCGCATTCGCCAGTGGCAGATTTGTATCCAACATCGATTGAGCACTCCTCACACCGCGTCCTTGAATGAGCGATGTGACGGCGGCTGAATCCAACTGCTGGACGATACGTCGCTCCACGCGCATGGTCCAACGCACGGAACCGTCATTAGCGAGCTGCGGTGTGGTGATCGGTTTCATGGTCAGCGAGTCAGAGGCGGGAGAAAAGTCGGGGGGGAGAGAAGCGTTCATCGCAAGCGTGGCAAGCTCGGACAAGTCTGAAGCGTCCGCATATTGAACGGAGAATTCCGCTCGCATGGATAACGTCAATTTGGTGCCAGCCGCACCCGGGGGCAAGTCATACTCTTCCGAAAGAATTTGCGAGACCTTCATCGTTCGTTCGAACAGCATATCCCCGGCGACAACTTCCGCTTTCAGTTTTTCACGCGCGTCATCCTGCATCATCTTCATCACAAGCTCTTTGACACGCGCACGGTCATCATCACTCGCCTGCACCGACGGCAGTTCACGCCCGCCCGTGATCGGCTCGGGGTTCGTCACCGCCAGCGACAAGCCCAACCTGCCCTCAATAGCGTTGATCGTCTCAGCGTCCACATTGCCAACCAAGCCGCCGTCCACCGCTTCGATCGTGAGCACCGACTTCTTACCCACGCCCGCATCCACCACACCATCTTCGGTCGTCACAAAACGCGCCATCTCACTTTGCACAATGGTGCCCGCGGGCACGGTCACTTCCTGCTGCGTCAGATTGCGAAACTCTACCGAGCCCTTCGCCTTCGACTGAGGCACCACGCCTTCGCCCGTCACGATCACACTTTGCGCGCCTTCCACGATGACGCGCTTCTCACGCAGCGGCACACTGCCCGTGATAAAGACCGCATCCACCGAAGAACTGGCAGTGACCGGCAGCGCCACACTTTGAGTTTTCGAAATGGGAGTCAATTGGACAGATGCGCGCGGGATGAACAACGCGACCAGCACAAGCACCGCCAACACACCGACGACGAACGCCCCCACTCGTACCGCCGGATGCGCGCGCCACGCTTCCTCCGCAGCCGGGAGTTGACTCCGTTTCTCGCGAAGGATACTCAACGGAGTATGATGCGGCATCCGCCTGCGACGCGGCTTGGGCCACGCCATACGCTGTGCCTGCCCCGTGGACTCGAACACCGGAATCCCCAGCGCCTCAGCATCATCCCTCACCCGCCGTTGACGTGTGACCAATCCCAGTTGTGCCCCCAATGATGCAGCATGACGTTGCAACACTTTCAGATCCACCTGTCGCAGCGTGACCTTCTCATACTTGGGACACACCAACAAAATACGCGGCGTCTTCGCCCACGAAAGCCGGTCGCGGACAGAGATGAGGTCATCGTGCGATTCGAGTGTGATGATCTGGGTTTTCATTCGGGATTGATTATATCTAACATTACCCCGTCATTGCGAGGAGGGTGATCTTCCCGACGACACCGTACTTGCGCTCGGTGCAAGTGAGCAATCCTACAATTATTCCACAGGGAAATTCTCATAAGATTGCTTCGCGGCGCTAACGCGCCACTCGCAATGACGGAAACTAAATTGCAGAAATTACACAATTCTCTTGACCTTCACCAATTCTTTATGTATATTACCCCTACTAGGTGACAGTTACTTGCCGCAAGACAAGTGGCTGTCACCTTCAACGCACATCCTAGGAGAATCAATGCCCACATCTGCGTCACTCATCATCAAGAACGCCAAGATATTCACCAGCGACGAGAGTAATCCGCACGCTGAAGCAGTCGCTGTCAAAGACAACCGAATACTTTATGTCGGGAGCAATCAGGGAGCCGAACAATTTATCGGCGAGAAAACTCGCATCATTGACGGACAGGGACATACCCTCACGCCCGGCTTTATCGATACACACGTCCATTTATTGTGGGGCTCGATCTGGATGGGTAACGCCCAATTACAGGAAGTACGTACCAAAGAAGACCTGAAAAATATTCTGCTGGATTTTGCAGAGAAGACCAAGACCGATCAATGGGTTGTGGGTCGCGGCATCAAATACAGCATCGTCTCCACGCGCCAGGAATTGGACGAGATCATCGCCGACCGCCCGGTTTACATCGGTGCCTTCGACGGTCACACTGGTTGGGCAAATACCAGGGCTCTTGAAATGGCAGGCATTCTGCACAATGATGGGCGTGACATGCCGAACGGCATCGTCGTCCGCGACGAAAACAGAATTGCCACCGGCGAATTGCGCGAAGGTGATGCGATGGATGCTGTCATGGGGCTGGTACCGCTGCCCGATGAAGCGCGCAAGCGAGAACTGCTAAAACTTGCCATCCTCGAATTTAACAAGACTGGCATTACCAGCGTCCACAACATGAACGGCGACATGCAAGAGCTCATGGCATACGCGGCTCTCGAAGATACTGGCGAAATGCACATGCGCGTCTATGTGCCATATCACGTCAAACCGGAGACCACCGAAGAGCAGCTCAAAGAAGCCGCCGAAATGGCGAAAGTGCAAATGGATTACGTCCGTGGCGGCGCGGCGAAGTTCTTCATGGATGGAGTGTGGGAATCGTACACGGCATTCAACATCCATCCCTATTCAGATGACCCGAGCATCGAGAAAGTAGAACCCATCTATTCGCTGGAGCACTTCGTACGGATGGCGTCCATTTGCGACAAGATGGGATTGCAGATCGCCACTCACTGCTGTGGTGATGGTGCCGTACGGCAGGCATTGGATGGCTACGAACAGATCCAAAAATTGAACGGCGTACGCGACAGCCGCCACCGTGTGGAACATATCGAAGTGTGCCAGCCTGAAGATATGCCACGCTTCAAACAACTGGGTGTTATCGCATCCATGCAAACCAGCCACTCCCCGTTCAGCGTGGAAGAAGATATCGTATGGACGAAACGCACCGGTCCCGAACGCTGGCCCTATTCCTTTGCATGGCGCGCCTTGAAAGATGCCGGCGCGCACATGTCCCTTGGCAGCGATTGGACGGTGGCGCCCTTCGACCCGATGATCAACATCTTCGTGGCGCTGAACCGCAAACCGCTCGGCGATAGCCCCGACCAGCGTCTAACGCTCGAAGAATGCATTCTCGGCTACACCCGCGATGCGGCGTACGTCGAATTCAAAGAGCACGAAAAGGGACAGATCAAGGAAGGTTATCTCGCCGACCTCGTGCTGTTCTCGCATGACTTGTTCGCGGTTGCGCCGGAGGATATCCGCAGCGCCCAATCGGTCCTAACCCTGTTCGATGGACAGATCGTGTACGAGGCATAATATCGATGGGAACCTACGCGCTGAGGCGCATTCTTCAAACCATCCCTATCCTGTTCATCATCAGCATTTTGCTGTTTCTCATGGTACGCGCTGCCCCCGGTGGTCCGCTCACCGCGGCGCGTCGTAACCCGAACATCACGAAAGAACAACTTGAACTGCTCGAAGAAAAACTGGGGCTGAACGATCCGCTCCCGGTGCAGTACGGTCGCTGGCTCAAAGATATGTTCTCCGGCGATATGGGTCAATCGATTAAGTTCCATCGCCCCGTCTCCGAGATGATCAAGGAGCGCATCCCCAACACGCTGACTCTTGTCGGCGTCGCATTCTTCGTAACCCTTCTGCTCGCCATCCCCATCGGCATCCTCTCCGCACAAAAACCGTATTCGTTCTTCGATTACGCCATGACCACGGTCACCTTCATTGGTCAGTCCATCCCGGTCTACTGGCTGGGCTTGGGATTGATCGTTTTGTTCTATGTGGTGCTCAAAAATCCGATGACGGGCGAACCGCTCTTCCCAGTTGGGGGGATGAATACCTACGGCAAGGAAGGGAATCTGCTGGACACGATCTGGCACCTCGTCCTTCCGGTCACTGCTCTAAGCCTGGGCTGGGTCGCGTGGTATTCGCGTTTCCTACGCTCGAGCATGCTCGACATTCTGCACGAAGATTACATCCGCACCGCACACGCCAAGGGGTTGCGCGCATGGCTCGTGCATTACAAGCACGCCCTCAGCAACGCCATCCTGCCGCTGATCACGCTCATCGCGCTCGATCTGCCGAGTCTCTTCGCGGGAGCACTCTTCGTCGAAACGATCTTCTCGTGGCCCGGCATGGGACGCCTCTTCTGGGATGCCGCCAAGGGACGTGACTATCCCGTCCTTCTCAGCGTGGTGATGATCACGGCGGTGCTCATCATCGTCTGCAACATCCTTGCCGATCTGGCTTACGGTTGGCTCAACCCGCAGGTGAAGTATGAGTGAGATCGCACTGAGCCTCACCGAGAAGCATGAAGAAGGTATTGCAGCGGTCATCTTCCGTCGCTTCTTCAAACATCGTCTGGCAGGGATCGCCATCAGCGTGCTTGCCATCCTTGTGATCGCTTCAGCATTTGCTTTCCTCAGTCGCTACGATCCCACCACCCAGAACCCGACCAACAGTTTTCAAAAATCAAACATGGAACACTGGTTCGGCACCGATGAACTGGGACGTGACATCTATACCCGCATCCTCTACGGCGGACGCGTCTCTCTCACCGTGGGCTTGCTCTCCACCTTTTTATCCATCGCCCTCGGAGTGTTGGTCGGCGCGCTCTCCGGCTATTACGGCGGCTTGATCGATTCCGCTCTCATGCGCGTTACCGATGCCTTCCTGACCTTTCCCACCATCTTCGTGTTGATCCTGCTGGGAGCGTTCCTACGTGAGCAGCAAGCGGACTGGTTGAAGAACAGCGTCTTCGTGGTCATCATCATCATCGCCGCCATGTCATGGATGTGGCCCGCCCGTCTCGTGCGCGGATTGTTCCTCGTGCTGCGCGAACGGGAATTCGTTACTGCCACGCGTGCCCTCGGTGGCAGCGACGCCCGTATCATCGTGAGGCACATCCTGCCGAATTGCATCGGTCCCATTCTGGTGAGTGGCACCTTGCAGATGGCATCTGCCATCATCACCGAATCAGGTTTGAGCTATCTGGGCTTTGGCGTCCAGCCCCCCACGCCGACCTGGGGCAGCATCCTTGCCACCGCACAGAATCAAGTCTTCCGCGCGCCGTGGATCGCGTTCTACCCCGGCTTGATGATCTTCATCACCGTGATGGCGATCAACTACATTGGCGATGGTCTGCGCGATGCGTTCGATCCGTATGTGATTCACACTGAGAAGTAATTTGGAGTCAGCCAGCTTGCTGGCGAAATTCGGGAGCAAGCTCTCTGACTCCAAACAAACACCAAAAGGAGAAGAAATGAAAGTCAAACTGTTTACCCTGCTCGTCCTGTTGAGCCTTGCGCTCAACGCTTGCGGAGGTGCAAGCCCGGCGACCGCGACCGAAGCGCCGGCAGCCACGAGTCCGGCTGGGGCAACGGAACCAGCCGCCGCTGGAGGTGGAGGCGGTACCGTCACCTTGATCCTGCCGGAAGAACCGACCACGCTCAATTACTTCCTGGCAGATGCAGCCATCGTACGTCAGGCTGCTGAAGCGACGAGCATGACCGGTCTCGATACCATTAATGAAAAAGGCGAGTTCGTTCCAATGCTCGCACAGGAATTGCCTACGCTCGATAACGGCGGACTCTCTGCCGACTATCTCACTGTGACATGGAAACTGCGCGAAGGACTTAAGTGGTCTGACGGCGAGCCAATCACATCGGACGATATTAAGTTCACTGTGGAAGTTTTATCGAACCCCAATTCGGGCGCGGTGGCTGGCACCGGCGGCTTCGATCTCATCAGCGGCGTGGAAACGCCCGATGATCTCACCGCTGTCATTACGTACTCTGAACCGTATCCTGGTTATCTCGATCAATTCGCCTATGGCTTGTTCCCGCGTCATGCTACTGGCGCCGTCGAAGAGATGTCTGGCTGGGATTGGAATCGTCAGCCTGTTGGCGCAGGTCCGTTCGTGGTTTCGAACTGGGTCTCAGGCGAAAGCATCACGATGACGCGCAACCCGTATTACTTTGAAGAAGGCAAGCCGTATCTCGATTCGCTCGTCTTCCGCATCGTGCCTGAAGCTGCTGCGCAAACCGCCATGATGTTGAATGGCGAAGCGCAGATGCATCTGTGGCCCGGCGAGTTCAAAGCCGATTACGATGCTCTGCTGAAAGGCAAAGCCACGCAGCATTTGATTCCGGGCATCTGGAACATGGCTATTGATTTCAACCTGAGCGCGCCGTTCGATGGCGACCCGACCGCCGCGACACCCCATCCGATCCTTGGCGACATCCGCGTGCGCGAAGCAATTGCCAGTGCTATCAATTACCAGTCCCTGCAACAGGATGTGTTGAAAGGCAGCGTCAGCGACTCGACCAATCCGTTCGCGTATGGCTGGTATCAATGCGACCTTCCGCGCAAGTGGGGCTATGATGTGGCGAAAGCCAATCAACTTCTGGATGAAGCCGGATGGGTCATGGGCGACGACGGCATCCGCGTGGCGAAAGGCGCCAAGTACGCCAAGGATGGAACGCGGCTCTCTCTCGAACTGCAGGGATATACCGCTTTTGATCCACTGCAACTCACCGAAGAGTTCCTCGTGGAAAACCTCAAAGCCGTGGGCATTGAGGCGCGCATCCAGAACTATGACTTCTCAATCATCTTCGGCACCTACGAAGACAACTCTCCCCGTATGATCGGCGATTACGACATGTTGATCTTCGACCGCGGCTTCACCACCGAACCGCAGGGCTACAACTTCGACGCCTATCACTCCACCCGCATCCCCACCGCAGATAATCCCAACGGCGGAAACTACTTCCGCTGGGTCAATCCCGAAGTGGACAAGGCGCTCGAAACCGCCGGCACCAGCTTCGACCAGCAAACCCGCAAGGATGCCTATTGCACGGTCGGTCAGGCAGTCATTGATGATCTGCCGCAGGTCTATCTCTATTTGTTCCAGGATAACTACGGCGTGGCAGATAGTCTCACCGGTTACACGCTCAGCACCTGGGGCAGCATGACCTGGGGCGCGCAGAATTGGAAATACAAGTAAAGTAAGCAAGCAGACAGAGCAAGAAGTAAACACGTGGAGTTGGTTTTTCCGATTCCACGTGTTGTTAATTCCGTCTTTCACGAGTGAACTGTAAGTGTGTAAATCCAGAAACACAAGTAAAATGTAGTACTTCCAACAAATAGAAAAGGGACGAGACAACTCGTCCCTTTTATTTGTCACTAAAATTTCAAAGGTACTGTGAATGGATCGTCTACGTAATTTTAAAGCACAGGGGATCATTTTCGATAAGGATGGAACACTGATCGATTTCGACGCCATGTGGGGTGGATGGGTCGTTTATCTCGCGGAACAACTCCACGCGCTAAGCGGACTCCCCGTCCGCGAGCCGTTGTGTTTGGCAATGGGATATGACGATGCGAACAAGAAGGTGTTGGCGCTTGGAAAGTTAGCGGCATCCCCTATGTCGCAGCTATATCAGTTGACCATTGATGTGATGCGATCGCTTGGCCTCAGTGCAGAACAGGCAGAAAAAGTCGTGGAACAAGGCTGGTGTATTCCCGATCCAGTCATGCTGGCAAAGCCATTCACCGATATGCGGGATCTGTTCGGTAAATTCTACGAGCAGAACATCAAGCTGGGAATTGCCACTACCGATGACCGCGCTCCTACCCAAGCCATGATCGAAGCGTTCGACGTCGAAGAATATCTCACCAGCATGGTCTGTGCAGATGACGGCATCCCTGCCAAACCTGCACCCGATATGGTGCTGACCACCTGCCAGCGGATGAATCTCCACCCATCAAAGGTGATGGTCATTGGCGATACTGTCGCCGATCTAAAAATGGGGCGTTCCGCAGGGGCTGGGCTGGTGGTCGGTGTACTTTCCGGAGTCTCGAAAGTCCATGACCTGATGCCTTACGCCGATATGATCATCGATTCGGTCGATGAACTGCATGCGTATGCAGAATTACTGGCGGAGAACGATTTCCCTCTCACGCAAACCGGGTTCGATCAAGATTTTGCTTTCTAATGTAACGCGATATTAATATCGCGTTACAGATGTTTGATCAGAAAATTATTCTGATGCCCCGGCGGGAAATCTTGTAATTGAAATGCCAGTTCATATCCATGTTTTTGATAAAAAACAGGTGCTTGAAAACTATAACTTTCCAGCATGACGATCTTGCAGCCGCGCGTACGTGCTTCCGCTTCTGCCGCTTCCAACAATTTCTCGCCGTATCCTTGTCCTCGCAGGGACGGATCTACCCATAAGGTCTGGATCTGACACGCCTGCGCCCACGTCCAGCCGGAGAGACCGGCTATGATCTCATTCTTCTCATTCCGCACGAAGAAGCCAAATAACTGACCGTCATCTCGTCCGGTTTTAGCGCTGTTGTGTTCATACAGGCGGTCTTCCATGAATTCGATTTCTTCAGCGGTCGGTGTCACTTTGGTTAGTTTGATATCCATAACAAATCATCCCAAATGTCAGGATCTCTTAACGGCTATTACTTCAGCCACTTTTCCAGGAAGGGACGCAGAGACTCCAGATCAAAGCGCAGGGCATTCTCAAAACAGTGGATCTCGGTCATGCCGATACCAGGCACAGCCGTTTGGCTCAAATTGTGAAACAGGAAGGTCCCCGTCTCTTCAGCGACTTCCATATGGCGTTGGATCATTTTTTCTGGATCACCCTTCACATACAATTGGAAAAAATTGACATGAGGCGGATTGGGATTGACTGTCAGTTGCTCGAACTCGGAAAGAATAGCAGCGACTTTCCGCGCGCGCTCGACCCAACTGTCGATCTGCGGCAGGACGCGCTGCATTCCCAAACGGTCGGATACGATGAACGGCGCCTGCGTGAACAAGCGACCGCCATAGCGAACCTGCCACATCTTTGCCTCTTGAATGAAATCCTCCGACCCAAGCAGCATCGAGCCACACAGTCCGCCCAGATCCTTGTAAAACGAGACATAGAGGCTGTCGAACAGCTCGCCGATCTGATGATATTCCTTCTGGTAAAAAGGTTTACATTGCCAGATGCGTGCGCCATCCAAATGAAATGGGATCTTGTTATCCAACGCCCAATCATGGATGGCATTCAATTCATCCCATTCGGGAAGTTGCCCGCCCAATGGACGGTAAGGCAACTCCAGCAGGATCACTCCCGGCTTTTTCCCAAGACTCTGAAAATCCTTCAGGGTCAACATGCGATTTCCGAGAAACTCCGGGGCACCGAATTGGATCCGTCGCAGACCATGCAGATATTGATAACTGAAATGCTCGGCAAATTCCGGGTGTGCAGTGGGATGCATGGCAACCGTGAAATTATTGGAACGTTCACACCAGATGCGCAAGGCGATCTGTTGCGCCATCGTCCCACTTGGCAAAAATACTGCCGCAGGTTTACCGAACATCGCCGCCACTTCCGTTTCAAAAGCGGACAAGTACTCCCCCTCACCGTACCGGTCCAAAGTCTCACTTCCATCCAGGCTATCTGCCAGTTCCTGAAAAACAGCTTTCATCCCACGGCGAGGTCCGTGACCGGGCAATACATTTTGGCAACGGTCAAACAACTCTTCAGTTTTGCTCATGGATTTCTCCTTGGTGTAAATTCATATTTGGATTTTACTGCTTCCTACTTAGCGAGGCTGACGCCTACTCACCTGTGGCAGTGCACAGTGCAGGCGCAATATGGCAGCGCTTCACGCTAGTGAAATGAGTCCGCTTCAGCGGACTTTTATGTACTGAGGCAGGACTTTAGTCCGCCGAATCATCATCCCACTTACAAACGTTTCAATCAATACCCCAAGGGATCAATTCATCCTGATCTGGTTTCTGAAAGAAATCGATCCAGGCTTCCATTTTCTCTTCAGGGATGTAATGAATTTCATCCGTCAGGTTTTGATTTCTGAGTTCTCACCCTTTTCATCAACTCTTCTTCATCGACATCCATAAAAAGGACTTCACTGCCCGCGCCAAGTTCCTTGGCACGCGACCTGTAATCGTCCCGTTCTTCCTTTGCCCAAAAGCCAAAATCAAGGATGACATTGACTCCCAGCGCTAACGCCCGGGCAGCGACCTGCCACAGCATCGACTCGATCGCACTATGCCTTCTATCATGGTCGGGATCATAGGTGCCAAAGGTATCGTGACCAAATAAGTTGACATGCCATTCATCAGGCGTGAGCCTGATCGCCGAAACTTCGTGTTCCAGTTGTTTGGCGCGCGTGGTCTTGCCAGAACAGGGTAACCCGACCATGAGGTAAAGTGTAGTCATGATGAAATTAAAACATAATTTTGTTATCAGAGTTTGTTTATCCAGACCTGACAGGTTTTATCGTGTTACTTGCGCATCAAACTTTATTGGTCAATTCATGGGGATTGAGCCATTGTTTACAGGAGTATACTTTCTTGACCATAACTGTGCAGCAAATGCTGCTACCCTTGAAAGTCTAACGTAATCGATCAAATATGGAATTCCTAAATTTGGAAGTGTAACGAATAGATACACTCCTATGATAAATTCGGGTGGATCGTAAAACGTCAGAAAGCCAGAAAACCATAGCAGTGGCGGAAAAATTAGCCACATGACCCAAAAGCAGAATAAAGTCCAATTGTAAAAACCTTTGACTATCACTTGGTGATTTTCATCATCAAAAACTAAAACGCCATGCACTAATGATAAGCTTCTTGTGAACAAACCTTCCCGAAAGGCATAAATATTTGTATCAAGTTCCCTAAATTTCAGAGAACTTGTAAAGGAGAACCAACCAGATTTGAAACGCTTTTCGAGTAGATCGCGACTTGGAATATTGGTATGATGAGGATAGACAGAAATGTTCTTATATATAACCATAATGCCTGCTTTAAAGTACACATCTTTCCAAGTAGCACTAACAAACATCTCGGTCAGACCTGTGATGATCAAAATAACAACTATGATGCCAGGGAGATAGTTCAATAACGATTCCACTATGCCTACTCGCAATAAGAGCTGACCATGTTTAGCCTGAACGATTTAATAATCAGTGCGATACTACATAGAATTATAGAACCCACAAAACGAAAAAACAATAACCATTATTGTCAGATTTGCACAGACTTACCCTCCCATGTACAATGACCTATCCTTACATCCAAGGGAGACTCCCCCATGACCTTCCTAAAAGCAAACTGGAAACGGATCCTTATCGGTTTCATCATCCTGCTTGCGCTGGCAGCCGTCTACATTTTCTTTCCGATACATGAAAATCTGAGTTCCCTCAAAGATCTCGCCAAAAACTACAACGTCAAAATCCTGCGCGATACCTACGGCGTGCCGCATATCTTCGGTCACACCGATGCGGATGCGGCGTATGGGCTGGCATACGCGCACAGCGAAGATGACTTCCTCACCATCCAACAGGTCTTGCTGGCGGCGCGCGGCAAGCTTGCCACCGTCTACGGCGCGGACTCGGCTCCCGCCGATTATCTCGTCCAGTTCCTGAGGGTCTGGGACGTGGTGGATGCCGAGTATGAAAAGCTCAGCCCCGGCACACGAAAGATCGTCGAAGCCTATGCGGATGGACTCAACGTCTACGCCGCGCATCATCCCGACGAAGTGCTGACCGGTCTCTTTCCAGTGAGCGGGAAAGATATCGTCGCTGCCTCCGTGGAAAAATCCCCGCTCTTCTTTGATCTCGATAAAACCATCGCTCATCTTTTCAGCGATCATCCTGAACCTGACCCCACACCGACCCAGGTGACAAACAATCGCTTATTTGCGATGAGCCCGTTCACCGAAAGTCCAAACATCGAATACAACTCCAACGAATTCGCCATCGCCTCCAGCCGCACATCTGACGGGCAGACCTATCTCGACGTCAACTCGCATCAGCCCTACACCGGACCCGTGGCGTGGTACGAAGCGCACGTCCACAGCGACGAAGGCTGGGACATGGTCGGCGGTACCTTTCCTGCTTCGCCGCTCATCATCCACGGACACAACCGCGATCTCGGCTGGGCGTTCACCGTCAACCACCCCGACCTCGTGGATGTCTATCGACTCACCATCAATCCCGAGAATCCGAACCAATACAAGTTCGACGGCGAGTGGCGCGATCTCGAAGTGCGACATGCAAAGCTCACGGTGAAACTCATTGGTAATCTCAAGATCACGGTCAAGCGCGAAACGTTGTGGTCAATCTACGGACCCGCTGTGCGCACCAAAGATCAAACGTACGCCATCCGCTACGGCGATATGGGCACTGCCGGCATTTGGGAACAACTCTATCGCATGAACAAAGCCACCAACTTTCAGGAGTGGCAGGATGCGATGCGCCTGCGCCAACTGCCGATCTTCAACGCCGCCTATGCCGACAAGACCGGCACCATCTATTACCTCTACAACGGCGTCATCCCGGTGCGCGATCCGAATTACGATTGGTCGGACTATCTCCCCGGCGATACATCCAAGAACTCTTTGGACAGATTACATCCCCTTCGACAATCTGCCTCAAGTGCTGAATCCACCCTCGGGCTTTATCCAAAACGGGAATGGGACTCCGTTCCGCACTACGCTGGGAGCTGGCAACCCCAACCCCAGCCGCTACTCCCCGACACTTGGAATCGACACCGACATCTCCAACCGTTCCCTGCGCATGCTCGAATTGTTTGGTGCTGACGAATCCATCACACCCGAAGAATTCATCCAATACAAGTTCGACATGAAATATTCAAAAGATTCAGTTGTTGCAAAATTCGCGAAAATGATTAGTGATGCAAAGTTGCCTGAAGACTATACTAGAGAATGGGCGCAAAGTATCATTCGTGAATGGAAACTGAGCACTGATCCTGATAATGTTGGTGCTGCGATCATGGTGTACACCCTCAAGTCTCTTGCCAAAAAATATCCCGATGCAATTGAACTTTCTCGCTTGGGACAAGCCAACGTCAATGAGGATATGCTCATAGATGCTTTCACTGATGGAGTGCGTACTTTGGGGAAAAATGGTCGCATCGATATGCCCTGGGGCGACGTCAACCGCCTCATGCGCGGCACCGTCGACCTCCCCATCGGCGGTGGACCAGACATCCTCCACGCCACCTACGGCGCGCTGCAAGAAGACGGACGTTTGAAGATCACCGACGGCGATTCGTATGTGCTGCTGGTCATCTGGGATAAGGATAGCAAAGTACATTCCATGAGCGTGCATCAATTTGGTTCCAACACACTGCACGAAGATTCCCCGCACTACGCTGACCAAGCTCCGCTCTTAGCGAACCGTCAACTCAAACCCGTCTGGTTCGATGAAGCGGAGATCCGCCAGCATTTGGAAAGGGAATATGTGCCAGGGGAAGAGAAATAGAGAATGTCGTTACATCGTAGGGGCGAGGCCATCTCTCCCCTATTCATAACCACCCAACAAGAAATCGGGCAGGGAGACCCCGCCCCTACCGATTGTTATGTCATCCTGAGGGAGCGGTTTTTGCGACCGAAGGATCTCTACTACGATGGGCAAGACTCCATTGCAATGGTAGAGATTCTTCGCTCCGCTCAGAATGACATGAATACAGTCTTCTCCGTGTCTTAGTGTCTCCGTGGTTCAAAAATCCGTGGCGAATTACTCCCAATACCGCAATGCCTTCCCAACCAGATCAACGAACTCTTCCATATCGCGTTCGCGCGGCATGGAATCATAGATGCGCTGCGCTTCGCGGTAGACGGCGTGCATGGATCCATCCTCCGCCCAATAGCTGTCCTTGAGGATCTCGGCATATTCCGCTACCACCACTGCACGCTGGAAGTAAATATCTGACTCACGGAAATCACTTGCTAATTGGTCTGCGTAGAAATCCTGCGAAAGCTCGGTTACGGCGCGGGTGTCGGGATCTTCCCAGCGCATGTACACCGTAGCGATCTTGCCGTAGGCTTCGGGGTATAACTTAACTTCATACAACGCCGTGACAGAATGCCCCGCGCCGATCTCGCCTGCATCCACAGAGTTATCGCGGAAGTCCTGATCGGCGACAGCACGGTTCTCGAATCCGACTAACCGATATTTCATCACAACTTCAGGGTTGAAATCGACCTGCACCTTGGCGTCCATGGCGATGGTCTGCAGTGTACTGGTAAGGTTGTCAATGAAGAGTCGTTTCGCTTCGCGCATGTCGTCCACGTAAGCGTAGAAACCGTTTCCGTTATCGGCAAGCTGTTCCATCAAGACATCGTTGTAGTTGTCCATGCCGAAGCCGATGGTGGTCATGGTCACGCCTTCTTCGACGTGTCCGCGGATCTCGCTAAGGATCACTTCTGACTCGGTGTTGCCCATGTTGGCGACTCCGTCCGAGCACAAGATGACACGGTTAATGCCATCGTTCTTAAACTCGCGCATGGCTGTGCGATAGCCAAGACGGATGCCCGCTTCCGCATTCGTCACTCCTTCAGGGTGCAGGCTGTAGATCGCAGAGAGAATCGCATCTTTATCGGAACCAGACGTCGGCTCCAGAACGAGATGCGCTTCCGTTCCATAGACCACAATGCTGACTGTGTCACGGTAGTCCAATTGCTCGACGAGAAGTTCCAGCGAGCGTTTGACCAATCCAAGGCGGTTGTCCATGTCCATCGAGCCGGAGACGTCGATCACGAAGACCAGGTTAGCATCCTTGCGCTCGGACTCGGGCACCTGATAGCCCTGAATGCCGACGCGCAGCATGGTGTAACGCTCGGTCTCGGTGAATGGCGAAGGCGCACCGTCGATGGTGATGCCGAAGGATTGATGGCGCGGCGGATTGGGATAATTTTGATTGAAGTAGTTGATGTATTCCTCCACGCGGACCGAATCAGGCGGAGGCATATTACCCTCGGAAAGATAGTTGCGCATGATGGTGTACGAGCCGGTATCCACGTCGAGGGCGAATGTAGAGAGGTGATCGTCTTCCGTACTGACCGAAGGATTGACCCCATAATCTTCGAAGAACATATCTTGCGGATCGCGCCCAGAATTTTGGTTCTGCGTATTGGAACTCGGTGCAGCACTGTTCGAGTCAACCAATGGCGCACCGGAATACTCTGGGCTATAGGCTGGCGCTTCTGTGGCAGGAGCTTCGGTAGCGGCAGCGGGTTCTGAACGGGAATAATTTTGTTCGTGAGGCTGGGTTGGCGCCTGTGTCGCTGCTCCCCCGCAGGCAGAGAGTAGCAAAACAAATAACAGACCAATCGAAAGAGCAAACCGTTTGGTGTTCATCTTTTTCTCCTCTTCTCGTCATTGCGAGCGGAGCGAAGCAATCTTATGGGAAATTTCCATGAAACAACTTGTAGGATTGCTTCGTCGGGCTACGCCCTCCTCGCAATGACGAAATATTTTTATGATTTTGATTGGAAATGGTTAAGCAAACAGACAGGTCGGCGTTCCCGTTTGCTCGCGAAGGTTTGAGTTACTGCATATGTCCTCCTACCTGTTTGTCTATGTCACCCTGAGGGAGCGACAGCGACCAACACTTGCACCTAGCGCAAGTGCAGGTGAGGGTCTCTACCATAACCAACATAACTCCAATGCAATGGTAGAGATGCTTCGCTACGCTCAGCATGACATCTCCAAAAATTATTTAATACCTTATTGAGTTGACGATGGGCTAATAGAAATGTTCCCCCATGGCTTTAAACCAAAAACGGACAGCGCAAAGCTGTCCGTTTTTGATAAGCGAGTTCTATGCTTTGGTCAGGACAACGACCGTATCTGCATCGGTGGTAACGATCGTGATCGTAAGCACGGTGGAATCTTTCTGGAAAGCTAGCACGGCACCATTGTTATTGCCCGGCATGGAAAACATGGAGGTCCAACCCAGCTTCACCATTTCAGCGTTATAAAAATCCACAGCTTCCTGGGTAGTACCTGTAAATTTGAAACTATAGTTATTGGCGTCGGCTTCCTGCCCGGCAGATGCCTGCGGCATGACCGGAATCCCGTTCCATTCAGAGACCGGCGTGCCCTGCGGGTTGAACATGCTGTTGAAATCAGGCATCTCAGAAGCGACTGCCTGCAGCGTTTCCTGTGGCAAAGCGGAAGGCAATGCCTGCAAGGTTTCGATCGGAATGGCGGTGCCGATGGCTTCCACGGTCTTGGCGGCATCCTGCACCTGATTGACGCGCTGGTCGATGGCATTACAAGCTAACGTGAACACAACAAGCATGACAAGCAAAAGTATTTTGGCGGTACGTGACATGGTTCTCTCCTTTGTAGGGCGCAATGATACCCGATTGTCGAATCGCCTGCAGAGGAGATATGTACTACAATAACAAAGTTCGCCACAACACACATCGAGAAAAAATCATGACAACTCTCCCCTGGTACCATAAAACGACCATCTATCAGATCTATCCGCGCTCGTTTTACGACAGCAACAGCGACGGCATCGGCGACATTCAGGGCATCCTCCAAAAACTGGATTACCTGCACGGGCTGGGATTCGAGTCCCTGTGGATCTCGCCGTTCTTTTCCTCCCCTCAGGCTGATTTCGGCTACGACATCTCGAACTACACAGACGTCGCTCCCGAGTACGGCACGCTGAGCGATGCCCTGCAACTAATCGAAGAAGTCCACAAGCGCGGAATGAAGATCGTTTTCGACATGGTCATGAACCACACATCCGATCAGCATCCTTGGTTCAAGGAATCGCGTTCTTCGCGTGACAATCCCAAAGCGGATTGGTACCTCTGGCGCGACAAACCCAACAACTGGATGAGCGTCACCGGCGGCAGCGGCTGGCACTACGCCCCCGAACGCGGACAATACTTCTGGGCATCCTTCCTGCCCTTCCAGCCCGATCTGAATTACCGCAACCCCGAAGTCAAACAGACCATGCTCAACACGGTCCGCTTCTGGCTGGGCAAAGGCGTGGATGGTTTCCGACTGGATATCTTCAATTACATTTATAAGGGGGAAGAGTTTCTGAATAACCCCTTCTCCTTCAAACTCATTCCCACCGAAGAGGATTACTCAGGCTTCTTCCAGAACCCGAAATACACGGTCAACCTGCCGGAGAATTTCGAGTTCGCAAAGGAATTCCGCAGCACCTGTGATGAATTTGGCGATAAGCTGTCCGTTGGTGAAGTGAGCGGAAGCAGGAAGATCATCCGCAAATTTTTGGGCGATGAATCCAACGATGGTCTGACGCTGGTCTTTGATTTCCAGATGATGAACTTCAAGTTCACAGCAGAGTATTTCGGCGCCATGATCCGCGAGATGGAGGCGCATTATCCAAGTCCATTCATGCCGGTCTACGTGTTCAGCAACCACGACAAAGCGCGCAGCATCGAACGTCTCGGCGGTGATATGCAAAAAGCGAAACTGCTCGCCCTGCTGCAGCTGACCGTGCGCGGCGTGCCGTGCTTCTACTACGGAGAAGAGATCGGTATGAGCGATTTGCGTTTCCCGTTCAAGACCGCCCTTGATCCCATCGCTCACAAATTCCCATTTGTTCCGCGATTTGTTTTCGACCGCATGGGAGTGCTGATCAACCGCGACGATGCTCGTACGCCCATGCAATGGAACGCGACACAGAACGCCGGTTTCTCCTCCGCGCCGAAAACATGGCTACCGGTTCACCCCAACTTCCCTTCGGTCAACGTGGAAAAGGAAAGCGCGGAGAGTGACTCGCTGTTAAACACCATCCGTGCGGTGATGAAGATCCGCAATCAGGAACAGGCTCTGCAGGAAGGTTCGCTCAACCTTTTGGAGAACTTGCCCAACGGCGTGCTCGGTTACAAACGAAAACTTGCAGAAAAAGAGATCACCGTCTTCATGAACTTCGATGCACAGCCGAAAGAATTTGCATTTGAGTTTTCAAATGTCATGTTCAAGCTATCAGACCGCGACGAGGCAAAAGAAAAAGCCATCCGCTTGGATGGCTTTGGTGGAGTTATTGTAGGGCGAAATTAATTTCGCCCCACAGTATTTGGAGTTCGAAAGTCTATAGACTTTCGACTCCAAGACCTTAGCTCAGCTTCTCTTCAAATACTTTAGTCAACTTCCCAAGCGCTTCGCCAACATTCCCCTCCGGCAAACTTCCTTGCGCCATGTTGGGACGTCCGCCGCCGCGACCACCGATGCCGGTGATGAGGTCGCCCGCTTTGAGTCCCTTCTTGACGAGATCATCGGTCAGCGCCGCAACGACGGTCGGTCCCGTTACCAGAACCACGGCTCCACTGGTAGGATATTTCTCGCGGAACTTGTCCGCCAGCATACGGAGCGTGTCCGCGTTCGAGCCGGGGACTTCCATCGCCAGCACGTTGACATCTTTTACGGTTTGAACGTTGGCAAGTTGCAGGTTGAAGGTTGAGAGTGCCTGCTGAGCGCGCAGGTTACTGACTTCTTTCTTAAGATCAGAAATTTCATCCTGCAACGACTCAACCTTGAGCGGCACCTCCTCTATGGAGGATTTCAACGCACCTGCGGTCTGCTTCAACATTTTGAAGCGTTTGGCGATCAACTCGTACGCGCCGCGTCCGGTCACCGCTTCGATACGGCGAATGCCCGCCGCTGCGGAGCCTTCACTGACGATCAGGAATGCGCCAACATCGGATGTGCGGTCGAGGTGGGTTCCACCGCAGAGTTCGTAGGAATATTTGTGTTGATGTTCTACAACTGCTGTGGGCGTCACAACGGATTTCTCAAGGGTTTGGAGTCCAGAAGTTTGCTTCTGTGAATTGGACAGCAAGCTGTCCGACTCCAGAATGGTGATCGTGCGAACGGTCTCGCCGTATTTTTCACCAAACAACGCCATCGCGCCTTCGGCAATTGCATCTTCGCGCGCGCGCAGTTTTGGAGTCACTTCCATATCTGCCGCGACCGCGTCGTTGACGATCTTCTCGACGCGTTCGATCTGTTCGGGGGTCATCGCTTCGGGATGGGTAAAGTCGAAGCGCAGACGATCCGGGGCGACGAGTGAACCCGCCTGCCTGGCATGATGACCGATCACCTGATGCAGCGCCGCGTGGAGCAAGTGAGTCGCTGTGTGGTTGCGCATGATATCGTGGCGGCGGACCGTATCCACTTCCGCGACAACCATGTCGCCGACCTTCGGCTGACCGGAGATGACCGTACCAACATGCACGATTACGCCCGCGGACGGTTTGCGGGTATTGGAGACCTCGATCTCCCACGTTTCGGCTCCGCTCAACGCGACAGAGCGGATATAGCCTTCGTCGTTGACCTGACCACCGGACTCGATGTAGAAGCCAGTCTTCGGCAAAATGACTTCGACCACATCATCCAGCGACGCGGATTGAACCGACTCGCCATTTACAACGAGTGACAGCACTTCACCTTCCACGCGCGGACTGGTGTAGGGATCATAGTCCACGCCGTGATCGCCAAGTTTTTTGTCGTGATGCAGTTGCTTGAGGACACCCGCATAGAACTCGGCATCTTCGCCGCCCATCTTGCCCATGGCTTTGCCGCCGCCGGAAGCTTTGCTGTGTTCTTCCTTTGCGGCAGTGAAACCAGCTTCATCAATATCGAGTCCCTGCTCGCGGGCGATGTCGCGCGAGATTTCGAAGGGCAAGCCGTAGGTGGCATACAGGTCGAAGGCTTTGTGACCATCGAGCACGGTTTGATTTGACGAGCGAAGCTCCGAGAGTAGATTCTCCAAATGAGCGGTACCCGCCTCCACCGTGCGCGCGAAGCGGACCTCTTCCCGAGTCAGATTGTCGAGAATGGTGGCGCGGTTCTTTTCCAGCTCAGAATAAAATCCGCCGTATTCTGCGATGAATGCATCCGCTACTTTGGCAAGGAACGGTTCGTGCAGACCGATCTTGGTGCCGAAGCGTGCCGCACGCCGGATGATCATACGCGTAACGTAATTGCGTCCGCCGTTGCCGGGGACGACGCCATCCGCAATGAGGAACGCCGCCGCACGGGCATGGTCGCAGATCACGCGGTAGGGAGTGAAGTTCGCGTACATCTGCTCTTCGGTATCACCGGTGAGCGAGCGCAGAACGTTGAGCGCACCCGTGAAGAGATCGGTCTTGTAATTGGAGTCGACGCCCTGCAAGACAGAGACGATGCGCTCAAAGCCCATGCCGGTATCAACGTGCTTGGCGGGCAGCGGTTCGAGACGACCATCTTCGAAGAGGTTGTATTGAATGAACACGTTGTTCCAGAGTTCGAGATAGCGCGTGCATTCGCCGTTCACTCCGCACTGATGCGGCTGACCGCGCAAATTGTCATGCTCTTCGCCGAGGTCAATGTGGATCTCGGAACACGGTCCGCACGGACCGAACTCCGCCATCTGCCAGAAGTTTTCCTTGCGTCCGAAGAACAACACATGCGACGGGTCGAAGCCAGGCTGTTCTTTCCAGATATCCGCGGCTTCATCATCCTGCGGAACGTTGCCTTTGTCGTCGCGGAAGCAGGTGGCGTAGAGTTTATCTTTGGGCAAGCCCCACACATCGGTCAGCAACTGCCATGACCAGGCAATCGCTTCCTTTTTGTAGTAATCGCCAAATGACCAATTGCCGAGCATTTCAAAGAAGGTGTGATGCGTGTCATCGCGTCCCACATCTTCGAGGTCGTTGTGTTTGCCAGCCACACGCAGACACTTCTGCAAATCGACGGCACGTTTGTAGGGCTTCTTATCGGTGCCGATAAACACGTCCTTGAATTGGACCATGCCCGAGTTGGTGAAAAGAAGCGTAGCATCCCCGCCCGGGACAAGCGACATCGAGGGCACGGCGGTATGTCCGTGCTCGACGAAAAAGTCTATGAAGGTCTGGCGTATTTCATTTCCGGTCAGTTTTTTGGTCATTGCGGATTACTCCAAAGAAAATAGTTTTGAAATTATACCAATTGGGTTGGCAAGTTGCAGGTTGAAAGGTTCAATTCTTTCGGACACGGATTTCACGGAGGGGACGGATTTTTTCCGTTCTTTTATGGAAAATTCCGTCTTGTCCGTGCGCGCAGCGCCCGTGTCCCAAGGATAAATAAAACAAAAAGTCCCGAACCTGTTCGGGTTCGGGACTTTGATCGACGATCCAGTCTCAAGCCGTGGCAGGGGAAGAGGGCGCGCTTGTAGCGGCGGCAGCAGCGGCTTGAGCGTTCAGGGTTTGTTTCATGGCTGGGATTATACCATTTCGGCTCACCCACTCACAGGTTTTACCGTATAATCTTCGATATATAAAAGGGTGTTATACAGCACGTTGTATAAACCATAGTTGGGCGGCTTGAGGTATAGTTTAGGAAATGATACGCAATTCAAGAATGATCCTTGTAGCTATAACTGTTCTGGCAACGGTGCTCCTTGTTTTCTATTGCTTTTATCCTTTTTATCCTCAAAAAATTGTGGTTGAAGGATGGAAGCGAAAGCCCGAGGGTGTGCAAGAGCCTGGAAGTAGCCCATTTTCCGGCAGTGGAATTTACACTTTCAATATTCGCACTCAAAGTTTTACACCTATTTCACCTGAAAATATGGATGCATATGAACCAGTGTGGTCACCAAATGGAAAACTCCTTGCCTATATTTATATTCAAAACAACCAGAGAGCGGGAATTGCCGTTGTTGACAAAGATAGACAAGCAGAATTCTTCGATTTTCCTCCTGATATTTCTGATGTCATATATGAATTAGCATGGTCACCAGACAGCAAATCAATCCTGTTCTTGAATAAGTTTCAGGGTTGCTACTTGTTCTACTTATTGAATCTGGACAATGCATCGATTAGTCCGATGGACGATTTTCCAGAAATCTGCGAAGAAACTATTCCTCATCTTGCGTGGTCATCTGATGGTTCCATAGCTATAGAGCTAAATAGGAAAATTTATGCTTTAGATGCAAACTCTCATGACTTGCGGTTCCTTACAGAAGGACATGAGCCTTTTTGGAGTCCCAATGGAAAACAGCTAACATATGTATGCACGATTCCTAACAAAAGCTTCATTGGTCTCTGTGAAATAACATTTGATGGAAAGAACAAGCATATCCTTATCCAAGAGTACTTTGGCTTTCATAGTCTTTCTTGGACGTCCGGCACAAAGTATATTGGCTTTTATAATGCAACAGGGGCAGAGGGCGATCAGGACTATCTCACCATCATTAATATGACAACAAAAAAGCCTCACAATATTTATCAAATCACGGGAAGCGGTAGACCGCGCGATATCTGGATAGAAAGAGTTCGCATGGTATCCTTAAACCGCCCAACACAGCGTACGCCGTTGAACCCAAAAGATTATAGAATCCTTATAGGTAAAAAAGGAGGTACCATGGACTTCAACTCGTTCTACCAGGAACTTCAACACAGTACGGAGATGATCCGTTCATTACTGGCAGGGATCGAACCGGAGGCGGCGCGCTTCAAGCCGAACGCGGAGACGTGGTCCGTGCTTGAGGTGGTGTGTCACTTATACGACGAAGAGCGCGAAGACTTTCGGGAACATCTCGATTTCATTCTCCATCGCCAACACGAAGAATGGCACATGATCGATACCGAAGGTTGGGTCACGGAACGGAACTATAATGGACAAGACTTCGCCGAGATGCAGGGCAAATTCTTCATCGAGCGGGAAAAGTCACTGGCATGGCTCAAGGGATTGCAGGATCCAGATTGGGAGAAAACCTATACCACGCCGTACCGCACCATCAGCGCGGGAGAGATGTTCGCCTGTTGGGTCGCGCATGACAACCTCCACATCCGTCAACTGGTGGAACTCAGGCGCGTGAGGATCGAAAACATCACCAAGCCATACGATCTCGAATACGCAGGCGATTGGTAAGTGTCTACCAAGACTTCCGAAGTCTGAGAGACTTCGGAAGTCTATTTCTTGACGCAAAAACATCTTCAAAAGGAGGAAGCAAGGGAAAACTGCCGTCTCACACAGGGGAACACATCGTCCAGCCTCATCGTTTTAACTATCAATACCAGAAAACTGCCGTATTAATTTTCGACTCCGTTCATGCTATACTTTTACCTGAAACAGCCAGTAAAGGTATGTATCCCATAATGTGACCCATGTGCCCGGAAAGGGATCTGATATGAGCAAAATGATTCGACTCGGATTAGGGCTGGCAGCGATCATTCTATCCATCTTTGCATGCAATTTATCCAATAACGCAGCGGAACAAAATGACCCCGCCCTCCTGGCAGCCGAAGCCTCCACATTGAATTTGGTCAAGACCGCCGTCAACGGAACGGATGTATTTAATTCTGTAGGACAAGTGATTAACTACACCTACGTGGTGAAGAACAACGGAACGGCGGCTCTGCCCGGACCGGTCACTGTTACCGATAACAAAACAACGGTCGCCTGCCCGGCGCTCAATACCGTGGGGAACAACAACGACGCCCTCGACCCCACCGAAAGCATCACCTGCACCGCTTCCTACACCGTCAATCAAGCGGATCTCAACAGCGGCATGATCACTAATAACGCTACTGCCTTGGCAGGAGGCGTTACATCCAATGTTGCCAATGCCGTGGTCAACACGACCGCCAGCAAAGTGCTCAGCATCACCACCACTGCCAACCCCACCACATACAGTCAGGCAAATCAAGTCATCACCTTTACCTATGTGATCAAGAACACGGGACCCGCCGCCCTCGGACAGGCACAATACGTGGTCACTGATGAACGCATCGGCAACCCTTTTAATTGCGATGTGCCCAAAGCCCTTGCCCCCAACGATACCGTCACCTGCCAGGCGCAATACACCATCACCCAAAATGACGTCACTGCCGGGGCGATTGTCAGCCGTGCCACTGCCTCGGGTGGCGGCGCCATGACGGTTGAGCCCGCCACGGTCACCGTCAACAGTTTGGGCGCAGGCGGGCAGTCCGGCGACTTCACGCCTGGTTCAACGATCACATATAAAGTGGTGAAAGGCGAATGGATGCTCCAGATCTCGCGCTGCTTTGGAGCTGATTTCAATGCAGTATGGAAAGCCAACCCCAGCGTGATCGACCCCGATTTCATCGAACCGAATGAAGTGCTGACCCTCCCCAATATTGGCAGCAATGGCAAGATCTATGGTCCGCCCTGCGTGGTGCCCTATACAGTGGTCTCTGGCGATACATGGGAATCCATTGCCGCCAAGTTCAACGCAGATCTAGCTGTGCTAAAAGAAGCCAACAAAGACAGATCCTTGACAGCCGGAACGGAGCTCAGGATACCGATCAACTCGGCTGGTTCAACACCGGCTACGCCTCCGCCTTCGAATGGCAACCGCATCACTTTCCCAGCCGGTTCCACAACCGTCACAATCAACGGAACCGTCCCGGCAGGAGGCAGCGTCCGCTATCTGCTGGCAGCCACCAACGGACAAACACTCACCGTCAACGTCACTGCACCGGCGAATGAAGTTGCTTTAGGCATCACCTCTCCAGTCAATGCGGTAATCAAGCAGAAGGATGCCGTTCTAACGTTCAACGGTCCCATCACAGCCAATGGAGACCATGTCATCGAGCTCGCAGCAGTCTCCGGCACGAACAGCAAAACCTTCTCGATGGTGGTCACGCTCACAACAACGAACAACCCGCCTCCATCCGCTGTGGAACGTGTGGCAGATATCAATGCCGGAGCCGGTGACTCGAGCCCATCCTATTTAGCTGTGTTCAATGGCGTGCTCTACTTCCGCGCCGATGGCAATGACGGCGCTGGCGGTGAATTATGGAAGTATGATGGCACTACCAAAACAGCCGCCAAAGTAGCCGATATCAGTGCCGGAGCGGGCAGTTCTGAGCCTGCGTTCTTAACTCCCTTCAAGGACGCCTTATATTTCAGAGCTAATGGAAACGATGGCGGCGGCACAGAGCTATGGCGCTTCAACGGTTCAGCCGTTGGACGTCTGACCGATATTAATCCGATAGCCGGCGATGCAAACCCATCCTTTATGGCGGTATTCAACGACAATTTATATTTCAGCGCCAATGGCAACGATGGTGGAGGGGTAGAACTCTGGAGGACCGACGGCAATACCGCCAGCCGCGTCGCGGATATCTATACCGGCACAGGCAATTCGAACCCTGCCTATTTGACCGTCTTCAACAATGCACTGTATTTCAGCGCCTTGAGCAATGATGGCTTTGGCATTGAACTATATAAATTTGATGGTACGAACGTCACGCGGGTCACGGATATCAATCCCAATGTGGGCAATTCCGCACCGGCACATTTAGCAGTGTTCAATGGCGTGTTGTATTTCAGCGCAAATGCCAATGATGGCACAGGCACGGAGTTGTGGAAGTATGACGGCACCAACGCCTCCCGCGTGGCAGATATAAATGTCGGAGCAGGTGACTCCGCTCCATCCTATTTGAACGTCTTCAACAACGCCTTGTATTTCAGTGCCAATGGCAACGACAACGCCGGTTTTGAACTATGGAAGTTCGATGGGACCAATATCAGCCGCGTAGCCGATATTAACAAGTCAGGCGATTCGAATCCCTCGTATCTAGCTGTATACAACAACGAACTTTACTTCCAGGCGAATGGCGGCGATGGAGCAGGCAAGGAATTGTGGAAGTTCAAAGGACCATAATCTATGTTATTGTGAGAGAGCGCTGCGCAGTGCTCTCTCACAATAAATCGTACGGAATAAAACGTTCCGAAGGTCTGTGATTAAGCCAAGCAGAGCCGTACCTTAAACCTTCGGGGCGGTATACACCATCTCCCCTCTTCTTCCTATTCTTCGATTTCTTTCATTTTCCAATGCTATACTCGCGCCTCTAAAATATCCTATTTAGAATACGAGAGAGGCATATGAAAATAAAAACCATCCGATCAATCATCGCCACGGCTATGTTGGCATTGTCCATCGTGGCGTGTAATGCTCCAAATCCTTCCGTCCCGAATGCAACGCAAGCGCCAGAGGCGAACGCTGGCGAACCGACAGCCACGGTTGCTGCCGCTACGGAAGTTCCAACACAGGTTCCGCCCACGGAGGCAGAAGCAGCGAGTGCCTGTGATAATCCCTACCTGCCGGTCATCGCCGGTGCGACGTGGAATTACAAACTGACCGGTCCCGTGTCTGACACTTATACTCATACCGTTCTATCTGTAGAAAGCGACAGTTTTACCGAGCAGGATACCTTTGGCGTTGGCGTCACCCGCCAGGGCAATTGGAAATGCGAGAACGGCAATTTGATCGCTCTCAACCCACCCAGTGGAAGTTCCGGCACCGTGGCATCGGACAAGGTCAAAGTTGATTTCCAAACAAAAGATGTGAGTGGTACCACCCTCCCCGCTACGGTCAATGCCGGCGACACCTGGTCGCAAACGATTGACCTGGAAGGGACCGAGACCATTAACGGCACAGAGATACCTGCCAGCAATAACGTCACCAGCGACTGCAAAGCCATCGGCGTCGAATCGGTGACAGTGGAAGCAGGTACGTTCGATGCCATGCGCGTGGAATGTCAGAACGTCATGAAGATCTCGATCCAAATGGGCGCCAGTCCTATTGACACCACGATCACTCTCACAGGGGTCAGTTGGTATGCCGAGAATATTGGGTTGGTAAAAAATACCATCACTGGCTCAGGACTCGACAGTACAACTGAACTAACATCCTACAACATTCCACAGTAGTAGAAAATAACTTAATGAAATAGCGCATCGCCTCTGGAAATATTTCAGAGGCGATGCGTTTCCTATCCATTCCCCTACCGAATTCAGGGAATCGCTTCCGCTGGTGAATGCTGATATAGCGGAATCAACTCACTCGGTAGTTTAAGACGCTCTCCATTCTAAAAAATCCATCCAAAAGCCTTATTGGCTACCCGCAAGAGTCGTCCGCGTATGAAGTATCCTTCCTATTGCATCTGAAATCTTGTCAGCCGGTTACCCTATACTTTCTTCACACGGCTTTCAGCTTCAGTACAGGGGAAAATTCTATACTCGGTAATACTTTTAGTTCCAGGAGAGAGAAATGAAACGAAAGTCCAACTTTGTTTTTGGGATCACGTTACTTGCTTTGGTAGTTGCAGCATGTTCACCTGCTACACCCACATCCCCCTCACCAATAGAGAGCGGTCCTATTCTTTCAACGCCAACTGCAACGACTGCTGTCACAGTAAGCAGCACAGTCACTGGCATGGACCCCAGCCTCGCCTGCGCGGGAGGGAAAACATCCGCCAGCCCAACTGTGGAATTAACGGAAGGTCCCTACTACAAATCTGGATCGCCTGAACAAGCGAACGTATATCAAGACGGCATGACTGGAACAAAACTCGTTGTAAGTGGATATGTGTACGACACAAACTGTCAGCCTGTTGCAAATGCCTGGCTTGATTTCTGGCAGGCAGATGCGAACGGCGTCTATGACAACAATGGCTACACTCTGCGCGGACATCAATACACCGATGCAACCGGTCACTTTGAATTAACTACGGTCGTCCCTGGCATTTACCCAGGGCGCACGGAACATATCCATGTTAAAGTGCAGGCACCGAACGGACAAGTCATTACCTCTCAGTTATTTTTCCCAGGTGTTTCTCAGAACGACGCGGATGGCATTTATGATAGCAGTCTGCTTTTAGCGATACAGGAAACTGGAAATGGTCTGCAAGGCCAATTCAATTTTGTTGTGCCTGCGCAATAATTAAGAAATATCGTTGCGAGAAATATCCATGATACTTCTCGCAACGATATAGCATGAACATATATATCAGTTCCTGGAATAGGAGATCTCACTATTTTATTTTTAGGGTGAGGAAATCATAGCCGAAACATAACAACTGACAGCAAGGAGCGCGAAAACCAACACCGTAACAACAAAATAATTAACCAACCTCGTCAGCAAGGGAGGTGTGACAGGGGCAAGCGGGATTTGTAGTTGGTTAAATACAGGTCGAAGTGCATTTGTCAAACTGCGGAATGCAGCAGATCGACGAGCATCAATCACGTTCCAGCCAGATTGCTTACGCTCAAGTGGAACGAAATGAGTTGTCCAATCTTTCTCGAAATAAACGATCCCTTTTAAGAAGCTTCCGTCATCACCAGCCAAAAGGTTAAGTAGTGAATTGCCAGATCCTACAAATTCAGGCAGGGGCCTGGGAAAATATCGATTAGCATTCTGTCGAAATTCATCGTATTGTTTCTTAGCGCAAGGAATTAGAAACACGAGATGTTCTGGCTTTACCATTTTAGAAACCATTTGCACTTCCCACCACAGACCCGGTGTATTTCCCGCGCGTAAGACGACCAATTGGGCATGAGATGACAAGATGGAAACGGTCCGCTGCCATTCATGATCTCCCAAGTACATGCGGGCGGCTCCCAACTCAGGAAGCTGCTCGCGTGGGTTTCCAACCGCAACGAAGGGACCGATCTGCCTCATGACATTGGCAACTTCCTCCTCATGTGTTTTCCAATCATAGACATTTTGTGTCTGTGAAGTTGAAAAATCATCCTTGAAGGAGCGCAAATAAACCACTGGCTTGCGCTTATCCTGAGCAAAAACCTGGCGGGCGCTGAGAGCAGTATATTTCCTTCCTTTGTTAAACAGCCCGATGCCGCTCATCGCGCAGACCCAGGACAGGGTCATTAAGACATAGATCGGGAAGTTGCTCTTTCCGCTGGCTGTATCAAGCTGAAAACGCCCAGCCAGGAATGTTACCGTCCCGATCATAAAAAGGATGATTCCGAGAACTCGCCAAAGCATCCCAAGCCCATTGCGTTTTACAATCTGTAAATTGTTCATCGTTTCCAGCCTTTTGTTCAGTGATCGATCAAATTCCCGCAGGCGGTATTTTGGTTAAACCCAAATCTCCCCTGTTTTTTAGGATTTCAACAGTGGATCGATTTACGAGAAATGCGATTCCAAGGCTTCTTCTGTGAGGAGGTAAACGACATCGTGCTCGTGAACCGGCTCGACGACTTTGATCGCAACATCCTCTCCCGGTTTGACCCATTCCACGCTGTGATGGTTCACCTCCATGGATGAGACCCGTTCGATCAGGTCGGTGGAATGTCCCATGATGTGTATCTTGTCACCGAGTTTCAAACTGTCGGTGAGTCTCAACACCGCCACATTGAGATGGTTGTAATAGTGGGTCACTCTTCCAATCTCGACTTCCATACGGTTATTCCTTTCCCGGTCCCTTTACGATCAGGACCGAACAATCTGAGTAGTGGACCAATTTACGTGAGACACTTCCCAACCAAAGACTTCTCATGTTTCCATACCCATGCGAGCCTGCCACGATCAGGTCAATACGCTCCGCTTTGACATATTCCATGATCTCAGTCGCCGCATCACCGCGTAACAGCTTGGGCGTTGGATCAAGCCCATAACGCTGAAGCAGGCTGCAGGTCCGGTTAAGAAGCGCTTCTCCCCGTTCTTTCTCCGCCTCGCTCTGGGCATCTTCCTCTTCCTGCGTGGGAAATACTGCGTAGACCGTCTGCCACGTCCCATAGTGCGGCTCCATCAAAATAGGCATCTGCATCGGCGGAAGGATGTGCATCGCATGGATCTCTGCGTTTTCGGGCAAGGGAAATTTAGCGAGATAACGCGCAGTGTTCAAACTCATGGGCGATCCGTCAGTGGCAAGCACTATCTTGCGAAAGCCGTGATACGGTGCACGCACGATCAACACTGGGCAGGTTGCATATTCCATCACCTGTTGCGCTACCCCGCCCAACAAAATGCTGACCGTGGAACGTAAACCTTTCGCACCCAGCACGATCAGATCGGGCATTTTCTCTTCGGCATGTTCAAGGATCATTTGCGCCGCGGAACCCAGCTTGAACTCAGTTTCCACGCGAAAGCCCCTGCCCGCCAGTTGTCCCTTGGAGCGTTCGAGACTCTTTTCGAAATCAGAGATCTGTGGGATCTGACCAGAATGGAAGGCGCGCAATATTAAGATGGAACTTTTCGGGGGAAGGGGAAGTTCCTGCAAAAGCTCAACCGCCGCCTGGGCGTGCTGGGAACCGTCATCTGCCAGAAGAATGTTCAATCGCTTTTTCGGAGTCATCAGAACCTCCTTTCGTCACGCGAACACTTTCCTGTATTAATACTGTAGCACAAAACCAAAGTGAATTCAATTTCTCTTACAACCTGCTAGAACTTATGGGTCATCCAACGAAGACAGTGAAAAAGAATAGAATAACTTATCGCAAGGCGAGCAATAAACCCTAGTGGAGGAAACATGAAAGATAGCAGGAAGATTTTGGGCATCTCATTTGGATACATGGTGGGCATCTGTATGACCTTCTTGCTTTGTCTTGGAAGTGTTTGGACCGTCATGCTGAAATCATTTCCTGTATGGACTCCCACGCCCGTAGTGCCAGTGCAGGGAACCGCCGCATCTACTTTGACAGCCATACCGACCCACACTCTCGAAGCTACTATCATTCCCAGTGCAACGTTACTTCCTGAGCCCACCGCAACCGAAGCACAAGTCTCTTTTTCCATTCCGGTAACCGGCGCATCCTGCATCCCCAACAACCCTCCGCAAACTGGAAAAGTCGTTCAAGTGGTGGATGGAGATACGATCAAGGTTTTGCTCGATCAAGATGGGCTGACCTACTCCGTGCGCTATATCGGCATGGATACGCCCGAAGATACCACTCAGGTCGAGCAATTTGGGCCGCAAGCAACGGTAAAAAACATAGAGCTTGTCTACGACAAGAGAGTCACGCTGATCAAAGATGCTTCTGAAACAGACCGTTACGGAAGGCTTCTCCGTTATGTCATGGTGGATGACGTCTTCGTCAACTATGAGCTGGTCGCGCAGGGATATGCCAACACGATTTCTTATCCTCCTGATATTTCCTGTATCCCGTTATTTCAAGAAGCAGAGCGACAGGCATCCGCCTCCCAACTCGGGCTGTGGGCTGTTCCCGCCATCCGGGCAGTTGTCCCCACGGCAGCCGATTCTAGCGGAAATGCTCCCTGCGCCTGTGGCGGACCCGATCTCGACTGCAAGGACTTCACCACGCACAACTCCGCGCAAACTTGTTACGAATATTGCAAGAGCGCAGGTCATGGCGATATTTTTCGTCTGGATGGCAACGATAATGATGGGTTCGCTTGTGAGAGCTTGCCGTAGATAGTAATAGCAATCCCAAGTACGCTACAATGAGAAGATGCTTTCCAAGCGGATCAACTCCATCGATCTCCTGCGCGGGCTGGTGATGGTCATCATGGCTCTGGACCATGTGCGTATGTACTTTGGTCTCGGCACCTGGTATTCGGACCCGACGAATCTGGCGGAAACAACTCCCCTGCTTTTCTTCACACGCTGGATCACACACTTCTGCGCGCCTGCTTTCGTCTTTTTGGCAGGCACATCTGCTTATCTGCGCGGAACGAAATTACCAGATACAAAATCCTTATCGAAGTTTCTCTTTACTCGCGGACTGTGGCTGGTCTTCGTAGAGCTCGTCATCGTCAACTTTGCGTGGACTTTCGATAGCACCTACAGCTATCGCATCTTGCAAGTGATCTGGGCGATCGGCATCAGTATGATCGTTCTGTCAGGGTTGGTTTTCCTGCCAACCAAGTGGATCGCTGTGATTGGACTCATCCTGGTCTTTGGACATAACATACTCGACCCGATCAAAGCCTTTGGTGCTTTCCCGAAAGACATTCTCTGGTACATCCTACATCAGGATAAAACGTTGTTGGGAAGTTCCACAATTGCATTCCATTACCCCGTCCTACCGTGGATTGGGTTGATGGCACTGGGTTACACACTGGGAACTTTGTACATACCCACCTTTGATGAATCGAAGAGAAAGAAATGGCTGTTGTGGACCGGCATCGGCGCAGCTTTGCTGTTTATCCTTCTCCGTGGTTTCAATTTATACGGTGAACCCTCAGCATGGGCAGAACAAGCCTCTTCCACGTTCACCCTTATATCTTTCCTCAACACGACGAAATACCCGCCTTCACTCCAGTTTCTGCTGATGACCATGGGGCCAGTGTTGATCTTTTTATCTGTGAGCGAGGCATGGAGGAACCGCATCGCCAACGCGTTGATCGTGTTCGGAAAAGTTCCCTTCTTCTTTTATATTCTGCATCTATATCTCATCCATGCGCTGGCAATGCTGGCGCTCGTTCTTGCCGGGCGCGACTGGCACGAATACATCCTCTCCGGGACAGGCATCCGTTCAGGATCGTTGATCAACTTCGGCTTTGGGCTGGGAACCGTGTATAGCATTTGGATTTTGGTAGTCCTGGTACTGTATCCGCTTTGCAGGTGGTATCAAAGATACCGGGAATCAAATCCACAGAAGTGGTGGTTGAGCTATTTATAGAACAGATACGCTATAATCCGACGAAACGTATCCGTTTTCCCATAGGAGTTTCTCATGGCTGAACTAAAGACCAAACTCACCAATGCCAGTGTGGATAAATTCTTGAGCGGAGTTAACGATGAAGGAGCCCGTGCGGATTGTTATCAGATCATCGAGATCATGAAGAGCGTCACGAAGGCAGAACCTAAAATGTGGGGATCAGCCATTATTGGGTTTGGCGATTATCACTACAAGTATGAATCGGGACGCGAGAATGATTGGTTTCAAGTTGGCTTCTCGCTGCGCAAGCAAAATCTCACCGTCTACCTCATGGGCGGACTCCAAGACCAGGATGAACTGCTAAGCAAGCTCGGGAAATACGCTACCGGCAAAGGCTGTCTCTACATCAAAAAGCTGGAAGATGTGGATACGAAAGTCTTAAAAAAACTTGTAACCGCCTCTGTCAAACGATTGAAAGCTACATCATAAGTTCCGATGCCATCCAAGCGAAATACCACAAAGATAAAATCTCTCGACCTCTACAATCGAAAGCTAGGTCGTGCGCCACAGTCTGTGTGGCAGGAAACAAAGCTCACATGGTTGAATCTGGCAGATAATCATCTGACTGAAATATCCGAAGAGATCGGTGCACTGACCAAACTCCGCATGTTGGACCTGGGGCACAACGATCTGTCTTCTATACCAGATTCACTCTTTGACCTGAAAAGACTTGAATTTCTTTATATCAGCAACAACAAGCTAAAAGATATTTCTCCGAACATCTCCAAGTTAAAAGCACTGATCTATCTCAATTTCACCGACAACCAGATCACAAAGCTGCCAGAGGAGATCGGAGAATTACCCAGCCTGATCGAATTCAGGCTATATAACAATCAGATCGAAAGCCTGCCTGAAGTCTATTGGCAACCTGCAAAGCCTACAAGAACTCCACGCCATGAACAACAAGTTGACTTCACTGCCTGAAACGATAGGCAAGTTGAAAAAACTCAAGAAGTTGATCCTGCAAGGCAATGCCATTACAACGCTTCCAAGTTCACTAGGCAATGCATCTTATCTGAGCGATCTGGATATGCGTCTCAATCAACTGACTCGCCTGCCCGACTCCATTGGAAATTTAAAATATCTACGCTTCCTGGATCTGCGCGCTAACAAACTTTCATCACTGCCGAAAAGCATCATCGACCTCAAACACCTTGAAAAGCTCGATCTGCGTTGGAATAAGTTTACATCTCTGCCCCGCTGGCTAAAACCACTTGAAAAGCGCGGTTGTCTCATTTATTTATAACCTCCTTGGATTAATCTTGGCGTAAGCGAAATTCATCTCGCAGCGACAGAGTACCAAGGAGCTCCCCATGACCAGACCGACATTTTATTGGTTCACAATACTTATTCTGTTGATGAGCGCCTGTGGAACGGCGCTCCCCGCTTCTACTCCTGCGCCCCAAGTTGATCCCTCTTCAACAGCCTCTCCCCTTCCCACGCTGACGCCCACCGAAACCAGCACAGCCACACCTATCCCCACAGCAACTCCAATCCCCAATCCGCTGGAGATCAGCGCCATGCGTGCACGTGACTACCCCGGCAGCAACATCGTCATCGAAGACACGCTCGATCCAGGTGTGAATTACAGCCGCTACTATGTATCCTACAAATCGGAGGGATTAAAGATCTACGCGCTGATGACCGTGCCCAATGGAGAAAAGCCCGCCAGCGGCTGGCCCGTCATTATCTTTAATCATGGTTACATCCCCCCCGATGTGTACAAAACTACAGAACGCTATGTCGCTTATGTGGACTTGATCGCCCGCAGCGGCTACATCGTCTTGCGTTCCGATTATCGTGGGCATGACCGCTCTGAAGGCGTGGCAGGAGGCGCCTATAGCAGACCCGATTACACCGTGGATGTGCTCAACGCACTGGCTTCCATGAAAAAATATCCCGATGCCGACCCGAACCGCATCGGTATGTGGGGACATTCCATGGGCGGATATATTACCTTACGTTCGATGGTCATCTCACCTGATATCAAAGCTGGTGTGATCTGGGCAGGCGTCGTTGCATCCTATCCAGACCTGCTCTACAACTGGCGACGCGGACCGAGCGCTTCTCCCGATTCGAGTCCACGCCCTGGCTCGTGGCGCACTACGTTCGTAGAACAATACGGTTCGCCCGAGGAAAACCCTGAATTCTGGAATTCCATCTCTGCTAATTCCTATCTCACCGATCTTTCCGGTCCGATCCAATTGCATCATGGCACAGAAGATGAAGATGTGCCGCTTGAATTTTCGGAAAATCTCTTCTATCAAATGTTGAACCTGGGTAAATATGTGGAACTGTATAAATATGATGGAGACAATCACAACATCTCAAAGTATTTCAGCACCGCCATGAGTCGCACCATCGAATTCTTTGATAGGTTCGTGAAAAATGCCGAATAGAATATGTGAAGATGTCTTTGCGAGGCGCTCTTGTACTTTGCCCGAAGCAATCTCCTCTTAAACGGCTGATTCTCATCGACAGGCTAATTCGGCTTAACGGGAGATTGCTCACCTGCACTCCCTGGCACAGGACGCCAGGACGGTGTACGCCAGGTGCAAGTGTCGCAGCGTGCGCAGGGCAAAGAACGCCCACCTTCGGTTCGCAACGACATATTATTTGTACCTGATCCTGAACATTATATGTATCAATAACTCCATCCGATAGTTGGCTACTGTGCTACACTGAGGAAAAACACATAAAGGGAGCCTATATGACCACTCGTCTTTATCTCGTTCGGCATGGAGCTACACCGCTCACCGCAGAAGACCGGTTCTCGGGTGCAGCAAATGTTTATCTCTCTGAGGAAGGTCGCGCACAAGTGGAACAGTTGTCGCGGCGGCTGGCAGATGACAACATCTCCGCCATTTATTGCAGTCCGCTCGATCGGACGGTAGAAACCGCCAATATCATTGCCCGCCCTCATCGCCTGACTCCCATTCCACGCGACGGACTACGCGAGATCAGTCACGGTCATTGGGAAGGAATGTCTCGGAGAGAAGTGGAAGAACAATTCTCCGATGAATATGCCGCCTGGGAATCTGATCCGTTCACATTTGCTCCGGAAGAGGGAGAGTCGGGCATTAGTGTTTTAGCGCGCTCACTGCCGGTGATCCGCGAGGTAGTGGTCAACCACAAAGACAAAAATATATTGATCGTCTCGCATAAAGCCACTCTACGCCTCATCATCAGCAGCCTGCTGGGTTTTGACGTGCGCGGCTACCGTGACCGGCTCGATCAGGCTCCCGCCTGTTTGAACATACTCGATTTCAAAGACACCGTGCGCGCACGCCTGATGTTGTTTAATGATATCTCGCATTATGCCGATCAACCCCTACGCCCAGGCGGTCACCTCTCGCGCTGGTGGGATCTGGCAGCTCCGCCTGAAGTGTGACTAAATATCGCGCTACAAAGCACTCCTCCGCGAAGCGTTAAATCGGAGTAAGATTGTCCCCAAATAACGGAATCAGCACCCAGCTTCGTGCGAAGCGGGAATTTAGCCTAACAAAAGTAAAATTTTGGGCTGATTCGAATTTGGAGTACAATGAAATCATATCCAGTACTTAAGTACCAACGGTCACAATCGAATTTCAATTTCATAGCCAGGAGGTAGGCAATGTTCAAAACACAGAACCTTTACCAGAACGATGAAAAGTGGAAGTCTACGAAGCTGGGAAACTCGAATGAAACGATCGGTGGATGGGGGTGTCTGCTGACCTCTGTCACCATGATGCTGAATGGGGTCGGCTATAACGAAACTCCTGAAACAGTCAACGAAAAAATGAAGAACGCGGGCGGTTTCCAGGGAGCTTTTTTTATTCCCAGTGTGTTGCCTTATGTATGGCCCAATTGCGCCTACCGTGATATGCAGCCTTGCGAATCCTTCCCTGCTCCGATCTCGCAGATCGATGCCGCTGTTGCCGCTGGCAAACCGGTCATCTTGCAGGTAGATTGGAACAAACAGGCGGGCATTCAAACCCACTTCGTTTTGGTCAAAGAGAAAAAGGGCGATGACTATGTGTTATACGACCCTTATAAATACGGCGGCGATGGTCCTGACAAGGAAGTGCTCCTGACCAAACGGTACAAATATAACGGTGCCAAACTCGAATCGGAGATCAGCGCCGTGTTATGGTTCAACTCGTTCAGCACCGCTCCACAGGAACCTCCCAAGGTCACGAAAGTGCCTGTCCCTGCTGATTGCATGACCATTTACGCTGCCGAAGATGATCTAGCCCTGCGCGCTGATCCATCTGTCGGTGGGTATCTCTTTAAACGTATGGTCGTGGGCACTGAACTTACCTGCCTGGAGCCCAAAGCCACTGTCAAAGCCAAACTCGGAAAAGATGGTCAATGGATCAACGTTCAGGATCCCAAGGGCGATCAGGGATACGTTGCAGCCTGGTATGTCTCTGAAACCAAGGGAGGTGCTTCGGCTCCCACTACAACGACAACTGCTTCCACTACCACAACTACATCCACCCCGGCTGCGACTCCCGCCAACAAATTGCCACCGGGTGCATTAGCTTTCATCCCGATCGAAGAACTTTCCCTGCGCACACAGCCGGTCATATCACCTGAAACATTGATCCGGCGCATTCCCGTGACCGAAACGGTCGTGTGCGTCGAACCTGCCAATCAAGCTATCCCAAAAATTGGTGTGACTGGTCAGTGGATCAAGGTCCGCGACGCACAAAATAAGGAAGGCTATGTAGCAGCGTGGTACGTCAAGTATGCCAGCGGCTCCACAGCCCAGCAAGCAGTTGCCACCACATCACCCACCGCGATTGCAGGCGGTCCATTGAAAGTGAAAGCCACTGCCGAAGGCATCGCCCTACGCAAGCAGCCCATCGTGAGCGATACCACATTGATCAAGCGCCTACCACTTGGCACAGTATTCACAGTGACCGAACCCAATGCCGAAAGCAAGATCGGCGTGAACGATCAATGGCTCAAAGTCAAAGATCCTACCGGCACTGAAGGTGTTGTTGCCGCCTGGTTTGTTGCACGTTAGCTGTCCGCGAACAGAGACAATTCATGTCTGAGACCAATCAGGGTGAGAACGGAAAGGTCTTTATCTCTTACTCGCGTAAGGATAAAGCTTTTGTCCAAAAACTGAACGAGGCGCTCGATACCGCCGGTGTACGCGCTTGGGTGGACTGGGAAGGCATCGAGCTCGCATCTGATTGGATGGAGACGATCACAACTGCCATCCAGGGCAGTGATGCGTTCCTATTCGTTATCAGCCCTGATTCTCTCAAGTCAAAAGTATGTGGTGATGAACTTAACCTGGGCTTGCAACTGAACAAGAAGCTCATCCCCATCCTGTATCGTGACCCCGACAAGGATTCATCCATGCATGAAAAACTTGCCGCCACGAACTGGGTTTACTTGCGCGACCAGGATAATTTTGACGAAACACTTCCAAAATTGATTCAATCGGTCAACACCGATCTCGGTTGGGTGCGCCAGCATACCCGCATTTTAGAACGCGCTATCGAATGGGAAAAGAAGACCAAGAATAACAGCTACCTGCTCTCCGGCGCCGACCTCGATGAGGCGGAACATTGGATGAGCGAAGCCGCCACCAAACCCAATCGACAAGTGATACCGCTACAAGCAGAATATATCCATGACAGCCGAAAGGTTGCCCAACGACGTCAGCGCTCTTTGTTGATCGGTGTGTCACTGGCATTGGTGGTCAGTATTGTGGCGAGTGTCTTCGCCGTTTTTCAAAGTATCGAGGCTACCCGGCAAAAAGGCATCGCCGATGAGAACGCACTCATTGCCAAGAATAATGCGCTCATTGCAAAAAACAGTGAAGCAACCGCTGTAGCCAATGAACATATTGCTGCCACACAGAAAGCCATAGCCGAAAAGAATCAAAAGGATGCCGAAGAGAAGACCATCCTTGCCAATGCACAGCGCAGCGCAGCGCTCTCACAGATCTATCAGGGTCGTGCCGGTGAATTGGACACCAGTATCCTTCTGGCGCTCGATTCCTATCAGCGTAATAAGTCGTTTCTGGCGGAAGATCTCATCCGCTCGGATGCCAGCCTGATGCCCATCCCGGTGCATCAAATGAAACAGGACGGAGTGATCAGTGGCATTGAATGGAGCCCTGATTACAAGTCCTTTGTCACAGGCAATAAAAGCGACCCATCCAACAAGGATGTGCGCAATCAAGCCTGTGTCTGGCTCGCCCAGGATGGCAAAGAAGTATATTGCGTTCAACATAAAGATGACGTTAACGATGCACTCTTCAGCCCGGATGGAAAATATCTGATCACAGGCAGTGCCGATAAAACGGTCTGCGTCTGGAATGCACAGGATGGTACACCGGTCAAACAATTCGACTTCGAGGATGCCGTTCTCGATCTGGATGTGCACCAAAACTATCTGGCTGTTGCCCGCGAACAAAAAACTCTTTCCATCATTGATCTGGCACATTTGGATATTGCCGCCAGAGACTTTGATCGCCAGATTGGGGCTGGCACAGTAAAGTTCTCTCCAAACGGGCAATACCTTGCTATCGGAACAAAGATCGGCAAAGTGTTCCTGTGGCGCGTTGGTCCGTCATCAAAACTGATCTACGATGGTCCTACACACCCGAAAAGCAATTATGCGGTACTGGCGTTCAGCAAGGATAGCTCCTGGCTGCTCACCGGCGGCGGGGATAGCTATTCCCGCCTCACCAAAACGGATGGTTCACCCAAGGCTGCCATCCCGCATGGCGATTGGGTGGAGGATGTAGCCTTCAGTCCGGATGGTTCGTGGTATGTGACCGTGTCGGATGACAATAAAGTGCGCGTGATCGATACCCTTACAAATGCAGAACTGCTCACCATGTCGCACAGCGGATTTGTGCAGCGTGTTAAAGTCAGCGAAGATGGTCAGTGGATCGCTTCTACTGGCTACGATAATGTGGTTAACATTTGGGATGCTGACACTGGCAATCTCATGATCCAATTTGCACTGGGCGGGCACGGCTCTGCCATTGCTTTCAACCAGGATGCAACCCGCATTGTGGCTGGCAACGAAAATGGCGATGTTAGCATCTGGGATATTTCATCGCTCGCCAATCGTATCGCCAACATTGAATTTCCTGAGTTTGCGCACGAAGCCCGATTTTCCCCTTCTGGGGAGTATCTAATCGTCAACACCGATGATTACAAGATCTGGAGCATTCCAGCGAAAGATATTATTCAGGTCAAAGATGGGACCAAAGGCTCGCCCATTCTGACAGCAGTCAGCCTCACCTATAGCACAGCCATCAGCCCTAACTCAAAATGGATCGCTGCCGTGGAGTTTGACAGTTCCAACGCGCAGAACAACCAGGGGATTTTGGTCAGCTCCGATGGAAAGACCAAATTCCAGCTTCGGCATGGAGGCGAGGTTTCTGGCGTCAGCTTTAGCAGCGACAGTAAGCTTGTCGCCACGTCTGGGATCAATGGCTTGATCACTTTTTGGAATGTAAGTGACGGTGAAAAACAGTTCGATCTAAACAATGGAGAAAGATTCCATTCACTGGGCATCAGCCCGATCCAGAACCTGGCAGTGGCTGGGCTGCATGACAAGATTTTTATCTGGGATATCGTGACACAAAAGCAGATCAGTGAACTTTCTCAGAAGGGCGATATCGACTCGCTTGCCTTCAGTAATGACGGAAAGTGGTTTGCCTCTGGCAGTTCAGAAGGCAGCATCCGATTATGGAAAGTGGATGGGGACGCGTTCTCCCCTGTTGGAGAACAGATCCCGTTGAACGGCGAGCCACTGTTCCTCACATTTAGCCCAGACAATCACTGGCTTGCCGGAGGCAGTTCGCTTGGATATGCCCATCTCTGGGATATCGCCACCGGTCAGGAAATGAACCGCATCTATCACAGTGACCAGGTCACGAGTGTGGCATTCTCGCCTGATAGTCCTCTGCTTCTCACCGTATCCAGGAAAGTGGTACGGATCTGGAATATCACTGCTCTGCCGATGATCTCAACTGACAAATTGATCCCATATGCATGTTCGCACTTGATCTCTAACCTGAGTAAAGATGAATGGACTGCCATTTTAGGAGATGAAGAATACAGCCTGACATGTCCCAACCTGCCAGAAGGAAAATAATTATGAAAAACAATGCAATCCCTGCTGATTCAATCACGGAGGTACCCGCCATGGAAACAGAAACACCCAAAAATGCACCCATCCTAGAAATCGCGTGGACGCGTCACGCAAACCTTTCTACTGCTGCTGACCGACGCACTTCTGACTTTTATCGCATTCGACGACGGATCATTTGGCTGGGCGTGTTTGCCACACTCTTCGCCCTAGTCACACAGGTGCTTTCCACCATAACTGGCATTGGGTATGTTGAAATAATTAAACTCATCTTCAGGGGTCTCCTGATCATCACACCGGCCATCGCATCAGGCATGGCATGGTACTCTACCCGCCATTATGCCAATGGAGCGTGGTTGATCTTCCGGGCAGGCTCAGAAGAGATCAAGAAAGAGATCTTTTTCTATCGTACTATTTTGAATAAAAATAAAGATCGCCGGGCTTATCTGGAAAAAAGGTTGACTGAAATTCAGCGGCAGATGTTCCGCAGCCTGAGTGGCGAATTTGCCTTTGAAGGGTACAATGGTCCATTGCCTTCGGGATACAACCCACAGGACCCCAATAGCGATCCCGGATTCAATGATTTGACCGGTGATGAATATTTCAAATACCGCGTGGTGGATCAATTGGAATGGCATAACAGGAAGGTCCTGCAACGCCGAACAGAACGACGACGCATGACCATTTTCATTGCGGCCACCGGCATTATTGGGACCATTTTAGCCGCGATTGGTGGAAGTTTAAGACCTCTGGGTGGCATTGACTGCATCCATTACGGCAGCGTTAGTCAGTTGGCAGGAGCTACGCAGTCTGGATGCGGTTATCAAGAACTACAGTAAAGTGGTGATGGAATTAACTATCCTTTACGATCACTGGTTAAACCTTGAACCTGAGGAACGCACAGATGCTGAGTTCTATCAGATGGTCCAATCCTGTGAAGAAGTGCTCTGGGCACAAAATACGGAATACATCCGCTCTATGCAGGAAGCACTGCAAGATTCCAACATCGAGAAAGAAGCCAATCTGATCAACCGTGTGATCAAGGAATCACAGGAATCTGCCGAGCGTACCAAGGAAGCTATGGCAGATGCTATAGTCGAACAGACAAAGAAAACACTGGACGAGACAGAAGAGCAGATCGTAGAAACATTCAAAGAGACACTGGGCTCATTGGCTGAAGAGGCTTCCTCTGAGCTAGTTCAAAAGGAACTCGAAGCGATGAGCAAAGCTGCAACGGTAATGGTTCAAACAGTTGTGGCAAAAGCGTCGGGTCTCACCTCCTCTCTGGCTGAGATCGCTCAGGAATTCGCTCACATCGATATCGGTAGGGACACCACCAAGGAAGAACTCAACGCCATCCTGGCGCGCTACCCGAAGACAGATGACGTTAAGGGATAAATGAATTTGTTCATGAGCCTGCGGAGTCTGTTCGGGTGGAAAAAATCGAAGCAACAAACTCCGCAGAAAAATGTTTCGGTAAAACAGGATACTGAAAAACGGGAAGAACAATCCATGCAACCAACAGTCCCGACACCTCCGTCGCCGGAAAAAGCAGAAGAAAAAGCAGAAGCCATAGTCTCTACCGCTATAAAGACACCTGCCCCGCCTACAGAAGAGCCGAAAAAAGTTTCGCCCGAGGCGAAGACTCTGGCTATTGCGGAAGAGACCGCCAAAGAAGGCAGCCAGATCCGTCCGGAGAATCGCCCACATGCCTTCGTGATCATGCCTTTTGGAAAGAAAAAAGGAGGCGATGGCTCGATCTACGATTTCAACGCGATTTATATGCAACTGATCAAGCCGACGCTTGAGATGGCGGGCTTTGAGCCATTCCGCGCTGATGAGGAAACCACCAGCGGCGACATCCTGACGGACATGTTCCAGGAATTGCTGCTGGCTGACCTGTGTCTCGTTGACATGAGCATTGACAATGCCAATGTGTTCTACGAGCTGGGCATCCGTCACGCTTTTCGTAAGCGTGGCATTGTCCACATCCAGGCGGGACGCGCCTACATGCCGTTCGATATTTTCAACGTACGCACGATCCCCTACCACATCACACCCGAAGGCATTCCCGATCCAACTTTCCTCGATAAGGATAAGGCTGCCATCGCGCGTGTGACCCGTGATACCTGGGCATCCGACATTGATGCCATCCATAGCCCGGTCTTCAACATACTGACCGGTCTCACGGAACCAGAACGCAGCTCGTTACGCACTCCCTTGGCGACCGGATTTTGGCGTGAATATAACGAGTGGAGACAACGCGTTACCATAGCCCAGCGCCAGAAACGAATTGGCGATATTCTGCTGCTGACCGAAGAGATCAAAAATCCGCTGATCAAAGAAGAGGCAATCGCTGAGGCAGGCAGTGCCCTGGCTAACATGGGACGCAATGAACTTGCGCTGGATCAATACCGAAAAGGTTTGCAGATCAATGCAAGGAATCTGATCTTCCGCCGTCAGGAAGCGTTTCACTTGAACCGTCTTGGCAAGGTGGATGAAGCCATTGTCAAGATCGAGAACCTTGTCGCCGATAACCCGACCGATAGCGAGGCAATCGGTTACCTCGGGCGTATTTACAAGGAAATGTGGCAGGATTCATGGAAATGGGTTGAAAACCCTGAGAAGCGCTTGCGAACCGCTTACGATTCCTACCATTGGCTGATCCGAGCTATCGATACCTACATGAAGGGCTATCGCATTAACTTGAACAACACCTATCCTGGTGTCAATGCGCTCACGCTCTCAAATATGCTGCTGGAACTTGCAAAGAAGTTTGAAGATCCAAAAAGCCCAGACCCAGAGATCGAATGGGTTCGCGGGAATCTCGAAGACCTGCGTGGTTCGCTTGCCTTTGCCCTCGACAGTCTGATCGATGCAGAACGAGCGGATTACTGGACTCTGGTCTCCATGGCAGAACTGAAAGTCCATACCGCCAAGAACGTCAACGAAGTGGTACGCCGTTATCGAAAGGCGCTGACAGCCTCCCGCCGCAACACCTTCTTCCTCCAATCATCCCTATCGCAATTGGAAATGTTGAAATCGCTCGATATGCGTTCTGAATTTGTGGATGCCGGTATTAAGGTAATCCAGGAAGAGCTCCGCCGCATGCGCAAGGAAGATGAAGCGGCAGATCAGACTCAGGATAAGACCGGTAAACCCAAAGTGGAAAAGCGTGATAACGCGGATGGCAACGTATTCCTGTTCACAGGCTATATGATCAGTAATCCAAAGAAAAAGGAAAATCACTTCCCACCTGAAAAAGAGGAAGAAATTCGGAAAGCGATCTGCGCTGTACTGGATAAATACAACGCGGGACCTGATAACCTTGCCGTAACTACCGGCATGGACGCCGGCAGTGAGATCATTTTCGTCGAGAGTTGCGCAGAACGCGGCATTCGCGTGCAGTGTTATTTCCCCTATGCAGAAGCGCCTTATGTGCGTGATTTCGTCAGCCCCGGTGGCGAACAATGGGTCGAGCGTTTTTACCGGATGCGTAACGATCCATTGGTGGATGAATTCTACCAGCCGGATCAGGTAGGGCTTCCAAAAGATGGCGATAACGTCCACGAACGGAATAATCGCTGGGCGTTATATTCTGCCCTGGTACGCGGCATCGATAAGGTACGCCTGATCGCTGTGTGGGATGGGAAAAATGAGCTTTCTCCTGACCTGGACGCCCGTCTGGTCAAGCATATGGTGGATGTCATGCGCGATACTGGCGGTATCATTGAACACATCAATCCCGTCAAACTGGTACAGCCCATCACTCCCGAATCAGTTCAAACCGAAATTCCACCAATACCAGCAATTTCTGTAGCGAGAGCGGTGGCAGCCAAAAAGATAACTCCAGCAAAGGTCAGGGAAAAGAGTAAGAGTAACGGCAAAAAGAAATAACAAAATGACGCCTGCGGATCATTCCGCAGGCGTCATTACTTCATGGATCTTTTCTTTCGGGTACGCCCAGATCTCACCTTTGACTCCCTTGGCAAGGTAAAAGTCTCCTGCCCGTACAGTTTCAGCGCCTTCCAAAGAAATCACTGTCACCGTTTGATCGGGGTTACCATGCGCAAGATCAACCATGGGAACCAGTAGAGTAACAGCCTTCTTCACACAATACCCTGGCCGTATCAAGATATAGCTATCATCAAAAATGAGTGGATCTACGGGCCAGAAATCATGTGGCTTATCTACTTCGCTTACCAATAGATCGCCTCTTCTAGCTGTCAATTGCTGCCCCCACGGAGTATCCACTTCCATCGTTTGGGGCTCATCGGGTGCCGGGGCAAAAGGGACCACTCGTCTTTCCACTTTGCTGCGATAGGGCTTGAAGTTCAACGATCCGAGGATAGGATCATCTGATGTAACAATGATAGGATTATTCATAATGAAATTAATGAGGGCATTCTACCATAAGGAGATTGCTCAGAAACCTTTCAAGTTAATTCCCCCATTTGTATACCCCATCCCGAAAAACGAAACCTGACCAAGGATCGTGCGCCTCTTTCTCAGCCAAGGCGGTTTCAGCTCCCTGGCAAATACCTATCCTGCAACGATGCCCACAGATTTGTAATCAGCAAAGGTACCTATTTACTATGTTGTGGAATATTGCTCCTGCTATGATACTCAGTAGTGTAGGAGAACACATATTCATTAAGTAACAGCACCCGGCAGATCGGCATCTCCATACCATCATCCATATCCACGATCAGATCATCGACCTGGAATCATTCATTTTCATGGAACTATTATATGAATAAGTATCGGCTTGGCATCTTCATAACCATACTGCTGCTGACAGCACTCATGGCTACCCCTGCTCTTTCCGCGACATCATCCTCTCAGATACTCTTGCCGGTCGGTGTTACCACTCAACAAGGGGGGACGTCCGGCTCCCTCTCGAGCATGGGATTACTGGATCAATCGAACAGCGATGACACTTCCTCTGCCTATCTAAGTTTTACAACCCCATCTACCGTTTATATCGGCTACACATCCTATCAATTGCCTCCCGATATAAAACCAAACCGGATTTCTTCCATTCTCTTGCAGATCAACTTTAAAGGACCGGCGGCTCCCACTCAACTGTGGACCTGGTCCATATTCAACTGGAGAACTCAGATATGGATTCCAGTGGGCGATTCGATCGGCACCCAGCCAGATGTTTGGAACAATATCGCTGTCCGTATCCGCAATTTTTCGCCCTACATATCTGCTGGTCGAGAGATTCGTCTCCAAGTAATATCCAGCAACGACACTGCCGATGCCAAAATAGATTATCAGGCATTTCACATTACCTATGCTCCTACCATACCCACCGTTACCCCAAGCAGCACTCCTCTGGTTTCGTTGACCAAAGGCGCTGTAGTTTTCCCAGCCACCTATACTCCATTGCCAAGTCCCACTCCTGGACCAGCACCCACCATTGGTGGATGCTCCGTCTTCCCAGCAAATAATGTTTGGAACACGCGTGTGGATTCCCTTCCGGTACACACCCTCTCATCGCAGTGGATCACCTCGATCGGTAGTAATGATGCGTTCCACATGGATTTCGGATCCGGCACATGGAATGGAGGTCCGATCGGGATTCCCTATAATGCCGTTGCCGGGTCATCCGTCACAAAATACAATGTGAACTTTTATTATCCCGACGAATCAGATGAAGGACCATATCCCATCCCTGCCAATCCAAACAGAGAATATGGCTCAGACCATCACATCCTGGTCGTGGATACGGAAACATGCACGCTGTACGAAACCTACGATATGAGCTTCAGCGGTGGGCAATGGAGCGGCGGTTCAGGTGCGATCTGGAGCTTGAACTCGAATACACTCCGTCCGAATACTTGGACCTCTGCTGATGCCGCCGGGCTGCCGATCTTACCAGGGCTGGTGCGCTATGAAGAGGTTGCCGCAGGGCAGATCAACCATGCAATTCGTTTCACCGCCAATTCCACCAACAGTTTCATCTGGCCCGCACGTCATCTCACCAGCGGTACGCAAGGTGTGCTGACATCTACACCGCCGATGGGTGCCCGCTTCCGTTTGAAAGCATCGTATGATATCTCTGGCTTCTCTCCCGAGATGCAGGTCATTTTGCGTGCCATGAAAGAATATGGCATCATCCTTGCCGATAATGGTTCCGACTGGTACATCAGCGGCGCACCAAACGGAAACTGGAACAATGATATGCTTCACACCTTGGATGTGCTCAAAGGCAGCAACTTTGAAGCTGTGGATGAATCAAGCCTGATGGTGAACAGCGATTCAGGTCAAGCCGCACCATAGAGTGCAGGGCGGGATGGCATCCCGCCCTGCTAGATTCCTGGTCTATAATTGTTCCATGGGCAAACTCATCACCATTGTTGGAGCAAGCGGCGTTGGCAAGACGGCGCTCGTGCAAGCGTTGAGCAAAGCACACCCTTTTGCAGCAGCCTACGAACAACATCAGACACGTCCCTTCCAAGCATTGTTCAAACAGGATAAAAAATACGCACTGGCAAATCAACTGGATTATCTGCTCCTGCGCGCCGAACAGGAAAAGGAATTACGCGCTTCGCCTCACATTGGATTGATGGACGGCGGACTCGATCTCGACTTCCACGGATTCACCCGCCTCTTTCTCAGCCGCAACCTGCTCTCGGAACCTGAATTTGATCTCTGCCGACGCATCTACCAACTCATCCGCGAGTCGTCACCGGGACCAGAACTCATCGTCCGCTTATGCGCAGATGAAATAACGGTAGCAGACCGACTGGCGGAAAGGAACCGCATCAACATCGCCAGCGTAGAAGACACCGCCCTGTTCACATTCTTTGTCGACGAATGGCTTGCGTCCGTTCCATCCCACAGGAAATTGGATTTGGATGTCTCGCACGAGTCTCTCGATTACTCACAAAGTGTTGCGCGCATTCTGGAAAGAATCAAAGTTTGGTAGTTCGCACAGAGGCGCATATAATATAAGTACCGTCCCGGAGGTTTTTTCAAGCAATTGAGTTTGGGGAGGATTTTCTAAAAAAGGATTGACATGCTTACTGATATTTCCTCTTATGTGTACGGCACCACTCGCCTCGGCGACGGAAACATCCCGTTCGAGGAACGTGTACAAGTTGCCCGCGCCGCCATGGACTCGGGCGTTTGGTTTCACACCAGTCATACCTATGGCGATGCACTGAAAGTATTGCGCACTGCTTTTGACGAAGACCGCACCAAAGTGCCAAAGCTGATCGTCAAGACCGGCTGGAACAAAGTAGACGAACTGCGCGATGTCATTCGCCAGAATATCGAACCGCTCGGATTGGATGGTTTGGAAGTGGGACAATTATGCCTGAGCGGCGACTTTGCCAAAGATTTTGAAAACGGCGGCAAGTGTTACAAATTATTCACCGACCTCAAAAAAGAAGGACTGGTCAAGCGCTTCGTGCTCGAAGTCTTTCCGTGGACATCGCAAACAGCATTGAATGCCTTGCGCGGTGGACACTCTCAAAGCATTTTGGATGGCTATATCTTTTATCTCAACCCGTTGCAGCGCTTTGCATCCAATGAATTATGGGACCTGCTAATAGACCGCAAGGAAACAATTGTTGCCATGCGCACCGTTTCGGGCGGAGATGTGCACCGCTTGCGTGATGTACCCGCTGCAGCATGGAAACCGTATTTGCAGGAGCGTGCGACTGAAGTAGCGCCGATCTTTGAACGTTCGGGAGTGGCAAGCTGGTCGGAGTTCTGTGTCCGTTTTGCTCACAGTTTCACGCAAGTAGTTGCCACAGTAGGAGCTACCAGCCATACGGATCGGCTGAAAGAATTCCTGCACGCTGCGAAAAACATCCAGCCCTTGCCCGAAGACATTATGCTCGAGATCATGGCGCTTCATCGCCGCTGGTCCGACGAAGTGGACATGAAAGCCGAGTTGTGGAGCATGTGAACAAGAAAACGTCCCGAAGGATTGATAAGACCAATAAAGTCTTTCAATAAACCTTCGGGACGATTTGCTTAACGAGGAGAAACCATGGACCGGGAATTTATTGAACTCAACCGCGCTTCCCGCGAACGAATGAAAACGCTGGCAGACAGTCTAAGCGATGAACAAATGCTCACCAAAGTCGGCGAGCATTGGAACGTGGGCATCGTCTATGCTCATATCTGCTGGTGGGACCGGCGCGTGATGTATGTGCTGGATATGACCCAGAAGAATAGCAAGCTCTTTGTCCCCGAGATCAACATCTTCGTGAATGATCTTTCCCTGCCGTTGTGGGCAGCCGTCCCACCCCGTGAGGCGGTGCGCCTCGCCATGGAAAATGCGGATGAGTTGGATAAACGGCTCGAAGAATATCCCCATACTTTACTCGAAGAGATCTTCAACTACAACAAGCGCTGGGTCGTCCGCGCCTTACACCGCGATGAACATATCGGTGAGGCGGAAGAGGCGCTGCGAAAATAAGTCGAAAGTCAACGGTCGAAAGTCGAATGTGTGACCTTTGACTTTCGACCTTTGACCATTTCCTTTGAAGAGACTGCTCAACCTGTATTGCGTACATAGTGTAGGAGACATCCACTATGAACATTTTCCTCTGGGCATTACAGATCATCCTCGCCATCAAACTCCTAACCGTGACCTTCAACCATGGTCTGCGCCCTGACCCGGTCAAGATGCAGCGCGGAAAAGCTCGCTTTGGCTCAGCGGCTCGACCTTTGCTTTTGTTCATTGCTGGTTTGACGCTTCTCACTGCGCTCGGGCTTGTACTGCCAGCTCGCAAGCACATTTATCCCCTGGACCGCTTCCACGACCGCCATGCTTATGCTGGTCGCCACTGGTTTTCACCTGCGCTGCCGTGAAACGCCCAACGTCTGGGTGACCCTGATCCTTTTTGGGTTGGCTTCATTTCTCGCCTACGGACGTTTCTTCCTGTTTCAACTTTAGTCACTTTTATAGAAAACGTCCTGAAAGTTTTCAGAAAAAACCTTCGGGATGGTGTATGTTATTTTTATTCGTAGGAGCTAACCATCATGGAAATTTTACAGTTTGAAGAGATCCAAAGCGAATTTATGAGGCGGATATCAGAGGCCGTCTATTGCTCCATGGCAACCGTGGACCGTAAGGGACGTCCGCGTTCGCGCATGCTTCATCCTGTATGGGAGGGTTCGACCGGCTGGTGCATTTCATGGAAGGCGCTCAAAAACAAGCATCTGGAAGCCAATCCGTTTGCATCGTTAGCCTATATCCAAAACCGGGATAAGCCCGTGTACGTAGATTGCCGCGCTGAATGGGTGGATGAGCAGAGTGAAAAGCTCCGCATCTGGGAATTACACAAAAAGCTCCCGCCGCCGCTTGGCTTTGATCCCGAACAAGGCTATGGTGAACACCTTGCTACTTCCGGGTTACTCAAGTTCACTCCCTGGCGCGTGGAGTTGGGAAATTTGGCAGGCGAACCAATGATCTGGCGAAACGCAGCATCCAACGCATAGAAATTTCTTATGTAATACTCCTATCTGTTACCACGTCTACACGATATGAACAACCTTAGAACTATCTCCCAAATTGTTATCCCTCAAAATACCATCGAAGGCGCGGGCGTCAAATTACAGCGTTCGATTGCGCCGCGTGTCAGCAACGAGTACGACCCCTTCCTGCTCTTTGACCATTTCGCCTTCAACGATCCGCTCGAAGGACCTATTCGCGGGTTCCCGATGCATCCGCACCGCGGCATCGAGACCGTCACCTATATGCTCGAAGGCGCTACCGCTCACCGCGACAGCCTCGGCAACGAAGGCGTGATCGGTCCCGGCGATGTGCAGTGGATGAGTTCTGGTCGCGGCATTTTGCATGAAGAGATGCCTCGTCGCAGTGACAACGGAGCTATCTACGGCTTCCAGCTTTGGGTCAATTTGCCATCGCATCTCAAGATGTCGGAACCGCGCTATCAGGAGGTGAACTCCTCCACGATTCCCACCTACGAAAGGGATGGCGTCAAGATCCGCGTGGTGGCAGGGACAGTGGATGGCGTCACCGGTCCCGTGCAGGATATTGCCGCAGCGCCTCTCTATATGGACGTTCAGCTTGGTCCCGATAAACAATGGGATTTCAACATCCCAGCCGGACACACCGCTCTGGCGTACGTCTTCGAAGGCGAAGGGGTCTTTTCCGGCGAGACGGTAGAAGCAGTAAAGCTCGTCAAATTCAGTGACGGCGATTGCATCACGGTAAAGACCGAGAACAACCCCGTCCGCTTTATGCTCATCGCGGGAGCACCGTTCAAAGAACCGATCGTGCCGTACGGTCCATTCGTGATGAATACCATCGAAGAAATTCAGCAGACCATCCGCGAATTACGCAATGGGACGTTTATAAAATAACCAGTCATTGAATGCTCCTGGCGGGGCTGAGCCCCGCCAGGAGCATTTTTGTTTTCAATCCGTAGGGGTGCCATGATTGTAGAAATAGGATGGGTGATTTTGAAACCCTGAAAGGCTGACATAACCTTCGCATACATTATGTCACCCTTCGGGGTTTTTCGTTTCATTTGCTTGTTGCTATAATCCTACCATCCCTTCGGGATTATTTTTCTATATTCGGGAGAATGGTATATGACTCAAATCATTTATGGTGAACGTATTGGCAAAGAAGGAAAAATTCGTCTCGGATGTTCGGCGACGATCTTCGATGAACGTGGTCGCATTCTGCTCACGAAGCGAATGGATAACGGTCAATGGTGTTTGCCATCGGGAGGGCTTGAGCCTGGTGAGTCTGTGGCAGAGGCGTGTGAAAGAGAAGTTTTAGAGGAAACAGGTTTGAGCGTAGTTGCGAAGCGTCTCGTCGGCGTGTACAGTCATCCGGATCAGTTATCCGTGTACGGGGATGGAAATAAATTCCAGATCGTTGCCTTACATTTTGAAGCGGAAGTCATCGGCGGCGAATTGGGCTTGAGCGACGAAACATCCGATTTTGGATATTTCACGATGGAAGAAATGGATGGGCTAGAAATACTGGGCAGGCACAAAGAGCGCATCATCGATACGCTTGCCAGTCAGAAAGAAGCGTTTGTCAAGTAGGGATATTCCCCTTCTTTTTCATGTCATCATTATCTATAATGGGCGGATGCTTGCTGGTATCGAGCCTGCACAGATTTATTTATTTGCGATCCTGACGATAACCATCATCCTGCTGTTCACCGAGTGGATCCGCATCGATCTGGTGGCGATCCTGATTATCGTGGCGCTGACCATTACTGGTTTGCTCACGGCAGAGGATGCGCTTTCCGGTTTCAGCAGTGAGCCTGCCATTTTGCTGGCAACTATCTTCGTGTTGAGCGGCGCACTTTTTCACACGGGGTTGTCAGAACGACTGGGGAATTGGATCAAGCGACTAGCGGGGAATAGTCTTGAGCAAATGAACAGTGTGATCATGCCGTCGGTCGCTTTGTTATCTGCCTTCACTCACCACGTTACCATTACCGCTATTATGCTGCCAGCCGTCTTAAAGCTTTCACGCGATAACGATGTGCCGGCTTCACGGTTGTTGATGCCCATGTCTTTTGCCGCATCACTAGGGACGACCATCACCATCATCGGTGCACCGGCATTCCTGATCGTGGATGGATTGCTGAAACAAGCCGGGCGAGAGGGATTGGGCATCTTTTCCATTGCACCGATCGGGCTGGCGTTATCAGCTGTAGGGACGATCTTTATTCTGCTCTTCGGGCGCTTTCTGCTTCCCGCGCATCGTGCGGATGAAGATGAAGGGGATCACTTTCGGCTCGATGGCTACTACACGGAATTGGTCATTCTGCCTGATTCGCCGTTGATCGGCAAGACCATCGGTCAGATCGAAGAATTGCAAAACCCCAACCTGCATGTGCTCGCCTGGTATCGAGACGACGAACCGCGCGGCAAACCATTTGGTACGAAAAAGACCCATGCCGATGATGTATTGCTGGTGCGCACCAATCCCGACAAAATAGCCACTATCCAACAGGAACCGGGCATTGCTTTGCGTCCGCTGTTAAAGTACGAAAAGGAATTATTAAGTGCACAGGAAAACGATGCCAATCACGAAGAACTATTTTCCGAAATGGTTCAATCGGTTGTGGCGCCTCGCTCAGAGTTGATCGGCAAGACCATTGGACAAGTAGATTTTCTGCAAAGTTACGGCGTCATCATCGTAGGCGTATGGCGGCGCAAAGGCTGGATACGAGCAGAGCTTTCGCGTACCCGCCTGCGGGAGGGTGATGTGTTGGTGCTTGTAGGGAATAATGCTTCTTTCCGTCGCATCTCTGTAGACCCATCGTTTCTGATGCTGGTGCCATTCAAAGGAGAGCCCAAACCGCTGTTCAAGGCACGGCTTGCAGGTCTGATCATGATCGCGTCGATTGCTGTAGCGGCATTTGGTGTCTTGCCAACCGAGATCGCGTTGTTGACCGGCATGGCGGTGATGATCCTGAGCGGCTGCATCTCACCGTCACAGGCGTATCAGTCCATTGACACGCGGATCTACATTTTTGTAGCGGGAGCCATCCCACTCGGATTGGCTATGCAGGAAACAGGCACAGCGGCGCTCGTAGCAGGTTGGATGCAGGGATTAGTTCAAGGCTGGGACATACGCTGGATCTTGTTGATATTCTTCGTCGCGGCGGGGCTGCTCACCCAGGTGATGTCTGACGCGGCAACCACTGCCCTATTTGCTCCCATTGCCATTGCGTTGGCGCGCGGATTGGGGCTTCCCCCCGAACCATTTGCCGTGACGGTTGCCATGGCGGCGGTGACATCCATTTTCACGCCCATCGGTCATCACGGCAATTTATTGATCTACGGACCAGGTCATTATCGTTTCGCCGATTTCCTGCGTGTGGGCGGTCCACTTACATTGATCATTGCTATTATTGTTTCCCTTCTGGCGCCCATGATCTGGCATTAGGGCGTAGGCGAGGCTTTCGCGAGCATGGGGGTTAATATCTAAAACTCACGGAGGCATCATCAATGGTCAACACAATTTCCCAAAAATTTCATGCATGGACAAATGGCTGGCGCGTGCTCATCCTGTTGGTCGCTGACGGATTAATGATGGGGTACGTCATGCCGCTAGCGGCGGGTATTATGGCATTTGCTGCCAACGCCAGCATTACTCCACTCGACTTGATGTTCTTCTACACACCCGAGAAAGCCTTTGCCATGATCGACAAATATGGCGATGCCGGACGGGCGCTTTACATGAAGATCGAGCTCACCGCCGATATCATCTACCCCATCATTTACACATTGTTCTATGGGCTGCTACTTTCGTGGTTGCTCCAGCGCGCCTATAAACCCGAAAGCAACATGCAGAAACTCAACGCCATGCCTGCTGGCGCATGGTTATTTGATCTACTGGAAAATGTGGGGATCGTTTCCATGCTCGCCATGTATCCCTCCCAGCCTTCCATCCTTGCCTGGTTGACCATGCTTGCAGGGTTGGTCAAATGGGCATTCGCCATTGGCAGCATCCTCTTATCATTATTCACCTTGGTAAAAGCTGCGCTGAATGGTTTCAGGAAACAAGCATACTAAAAAGGAAAAAGAACGCCGCGACATAAGATCGCGGCGTTCTTTTGTTCTATATCTGTTTCCACCAGATGCCCGTACACTCGGGCAAAACCACCCATTCGTTCTTGCGCACCTTCTTGCCTAACTCCTCGCCAAAGAAAAAGCTGGATAGCTCATCTGCTTCTTCGAGCGATTCAAATTTGTAGTCGGTGCGGATCCATTTATTTTGGAATCCCGCTTTCTCAAGCCAGGGATAATACTCCTTAAGATGATCCAACTTAACGGGGATCTCATTCCCTGTGCCCAGCGATTCAAACAAGACGATGAAACTGCCCGGTCTCAAAATACGTTTCATCTCCCCCAACCATTTTTCCAGCTCATCTTTCCATGTCTCGGGATTCCACACATAGAGATAGGCAACGCTCCAGCCGGAGACAATCAGATCAGCGGAACAATCCGGAACAGGGATGGAACGATGATCCGCCACCTGTACCTGCCAGTTGGAGAGTCCGCTGGCTTCGAAGCGGGAGCGGCACACCCGCAGCATTTCCTCCGACATATCGAAAGCTTTTATTGACTTTGTCCGTGGCGCCAGCATCACGGCGAGACGTCCCGTTCCAGCGCCGAGGTCGATCACATCCAACCCTTCCACTCTAACAATTTCATCCAACGTTTTGACAATATTACCTTGATAGTCTTCACGTGCGATCAAGGCTTCGTACCGATCCCCGTCACTTTGATAAATTGCTCGTTGTCTCTCCGACATATTTTATTTTCCTCTGGGAGCGAAGTATACACGATGACAGGAATGTTTCGAAACCCATAAAAACAGTCTTATAGAAGGGGGTAAAAATGCTTCGGTGCGGGTATAGTCCGAGCAACAGTTTTTCAAAGGAGAGTGAGATGAGCGACCAACCCGAAACTCAGTTCGATTTTTGGCTCGGTGAGTGGAACTGCACCTGGGGTGAAGATGGAAAAGGCTCCAACCATGTTTTACACATTTTGGAGGACAAGGTAATTCAGGAAAATTTTTCCGCCCCTGATTTCAAAGGCATCAGCATCTCTGCTTATGATGGAGAACGCAAACTCTGGTGCCAAACTTGGGTAGATAGTAGCGGCACATATCTCGATTTCACAGGCAAATTCGATAATGGCAAGATGATCCTGGTACGCGACGCGATTGTCAAAGGGCAAGCCTGCAAGCAGCGTATGGTTTGGTACAACATCGAAGCAAGCCAGTTTGATTGGAATTGGGAGCGCTCCGATGACGAAGGCGTCACGTGGCGGGTTTTATGGCAGATCAAATATATGAGAAGAAACTAACTAGCCACTCTCGATTTGATGGATTTTTTCTGTACACGTACATAAAAAGCTATTACAAAGACATACAAAATGATCAATGCCTGAGCAACGGTGTCGAAGGCATTCCTGCTCGCTTCATCCTGAAGTAACCCGGCGTGAGGATATCCCACCAGGAAAACTGTCGATAAACTCAATGTTAAGAAGAACGATGAACGAGGTAATCCTTGATAGATTTTGCGTACAAGAAGAAGAGCAAGGAGGGCAAGCAGTGGCAATAGCGTCCAGTGATTAACCTTGATCAAGTCAAACCCTATTAATGTAAGAAAGACTGCAGAGAATGTTGCAAGGAACAAAGAAAATCTCCACAGGTCAACCTGGACGCCGAAAATCAAAAAAGTCATCAAGATCGTTACTGACAGCAACATCAATCCACGCGGCATAAATTGGACAAGTTGAATTACATATTCCTGATCAGGGTCGGAAAGTACTTTTTGTTCAAACTTTATCCCTAATGTAGGGGAGAGAATGGAATTCTTGATTGTCCAAGTTTGGGTGTATCCACCATCCAGAGATTTTACAACGTGTTTAATTGCCGTAGTGTCTGGTTGGGTAATTTGATATACATCTTTCTTATCAACAGTAATGGTCAAAGAGAAATCTTGGATGGGTCGTCTGGTTGAAACCGCGTACGTATACGATCCCATTCCGTGGAGAAGGTAGGAAACTACAACATGACTATGCTGCTGTGGAAGCAGTTGCATTTCCCATGAAACAATTCCATCCTTGATAGACTTCAGATTGTCTATGTCTTTCCCATCTACCGTGATCTTCAAATTCCGTACAGTTCGATTCATGCCGATCGGAAATTGAAATTTTGCAGTTGTAGTCAATTCGGACTGGTTGGCTACCTCATACTTATAAATAGCCTCGAGAGAATACATATTCAGACGGTCATTTATTACCCGTATCTTTACTGACCCATCAAAGCCCAAAATACTTTCCTGCTTCAAAGTTTCAGTCACAACCTTGTTAATATATAAAACCTTATTTTCAGAACCTGGTATTTGTTTAACTTCTATATGACTTATCTCTTGGGCTACCATTTAATCATTTTGAGCAATTGCAGAACCCCATTTTTTCTCAGCTTCATCAACCTCTTTTTGATAAGTATCTCCGCGTTCCAGTGACCAAGCCAAAGGTACAAATGAAGAGTAGGATTCTTTCAGCAAGGTATAAAACAAACTAACAACCACAACAAACGCTGCAGCGACTAGAGATGACAGAAACAATGCACCCACGGGTGATTTCTGGGCAAACTCATTGCGGCGGAGGTGGGTAAAAGCCGCCCCAAGCAACAAGAAGGCTGTGACAAAAATCATTAAGGCGGCAGCTGGTTCGCTCTCGAACCAGCGTGCCACAAGTCTCTGTATCCCAATTATCATGGATCAAACTTCTCGATTCTTGTCAGGAGATGTTCTCATCACAAACAAGGATAACGCTGTAATGTATAAAATCATACCAACCTGCACGAAGGCATGAAAGGCGTTTTGATTTGTGAGATCTGTCATCAGTCCAGAAAGTGGATAAATAACCGTGAAGAAAATGATCAATCCATATACTGAAATTCTCATTTCCCGCTTGGGAAGCCGGCGGAATAATAAGTAAGAGAGAAGCAGCGTCAAGATCGCACCAAGAATTAGAGAACCCCAGAATCCCAAAAAATAATCACTTGCCGCAGACATGAGCAGGAATTGCATGGAATACACAGCCGACAACAGCGCCAAATCGAGAAAACGAACTTCGATACCCCAGATCAGCATCGTGAGAGCCATCATAGCCCCCAACAGGGTAAGGGCGTAAGGGGAAATGACAAGCACGCGCAACACTTGCGCTCCAGGCTGCTCAGGAGGGCAGAAGGGAAACGCCCATACCTGCCACGGTGATAGCACGATCCAATTGCCAGGTTAATATGGATCCGTGCCCATCTGGAGTGGATGTTATTTTCGTAGGTGTAATGACACCATCGGGGTAATTTAACAAAGATGTTGGCAGACGATCCACAGTAAGAGTTAGGACAAAGTCTTTTATCTCACGTTGAACGGGGATCTGGTAATAAAAATAGTCCATACCACGCGAAGAGTATGTAATCAAAATCTCACTCTTTTGATGCGGTTTCATTTTTACTGTCCAGGCAACCAGATCAGAGCCAATTCGAAGTTTTGGACTCATATCTTTATCGTCCATCTTGATCACAAAATTCTCAAACAGAGTCTGTCCCTGTGAGAGCGGAAAGGTAAAATCTGCATCTGTTTCGATGTTGGAGTCATTGGTAATCTCATAGACGAGTTGAACATCAATGGTATATCCACTATAAAGCGCGTACCCCTTTTCCCGCTCACTGAGTTTCATATTTACATCACCTGTAAAACCAATGATGCTGTTTTGAGGAATCGTTTTGCGTACCTTTACCATCTTATAGGTAGGTGGGTCTTCTGGGTTTTCGCGTGGTTGTTCCTGTTGCTCTTCCACCTCAATGGAATGATAGACAGTCAATTCAATCTGCTGATGTGGACGTCCCCAAATAGTAAAGGCACTGGAGCGACTAAGGTCGCTTAGGCTACCGTGAGTTGAATAGAAGGAGGCAACATTATCGTTCAAGATAATTCGGAACGCCCACAATAATCCAATGAACAGAACCGCTCCGACCAGAGCACGTGCCAACGTTTCAAGTAAACGCCGAGCCCAGGGCCAGAATGCTTCTTCCTCTAGCCTCTTATAATTTCTGAACGCTGAACCAAATAAAACCAAGGCAGTAATGAGCATTAGTAGACCAACCGTTGGTTCAATGTTTATCCAATTTGTAAGAGTATTAAAAAGTTCCAGCATTGTTTACCTCCTTGTACCATAGTGAACTACCCTACAACAACCAAGTTAGGGACAGACAAAGACTATTCGTCTATATGCTTAATCTATCTCTAAAAGGTAAACGGTTGGTTGAAAGAAATCGTTCCCTACGATTAGCCTATGAAATCCCCGCAGGCTTAGGTGAGCGGGCTAGACAATTATGAGGGATGGGTGAATTTAAACAGGTATATCACTCATTGGTATTACAAGCTCGAGAGCCAGTCAAAGCATAGACGGGCGTCTGTTTGTTATTAAGAAGGTTTTTATACCAAAAAATGATTTTCCCATTACTTGTATAATTATCGATAAAGTCTTGTAAACTTTCTCGTGAGACATCTAGCAGTGACAATTCATTATCTGTGATCGTTTCGACGGCTTCGGGAGCTATGAGAACCGTTCGATGTGCACAAATCGCTCGATCAATCTTTGTACGCAGATCGGAGAAACCATCAGTAGATGACTGACCCAATTGCAGGGAACGATAAAGGATGATCGTTCCGGGCCTATCGTCCCAGTAGAGCAAATGAGGGACAAGGTCACCGGCGGTGAAGAGGACCGAGTCGGGGTTCGGAGTGCTGCGTCCACAGGTCCATGGCGCGGTGAAAGGCGAGGGCTGTGTCGCTTTGGGGGTTGTGTTGGTTTGAGATCACGGGGAAATTTGCGGTAAGGATGAGAATCCCCAACAGTGGAGGAAAAAGCTGAGGGATGAATGTCAGGCTGGGGTGGAGTCTGAGCCGCCTGTCTTGGAGGTGCGATTCTACGGATTGGAAAGAAAGCGCCAAAAAGAGAATCCACGGCACAAGGGAGAGAATCCAGAATTTCATATTTTGCGGTTCCCACCAAAAGACCAAGACCCAAGTAACGAGCGTTTGTGCTAAGGAGACAAATAAAACCGAGCGTTTATTTTCTTCGAGTGATCTATAAAAAATAAGACCGAATGCCATGATAAGAATGGAATACGGCACATAGCAGGTGAATTCTGTATTGGCAAGGATGGTTTGAGAGGCTGTGTCTATTGCCGCGTGGAAGTATTCCTGGTTGAGATAACGCCCGTAGGTGGGGTCGCCGAAATAGCCACGCGCCCAACCGATGATTCTCGAAAGGGAATAGGATGAGGTGGCGATAAAGCCCAAGAAGATATAACCTGCGATGAAGGTCAGCGCGGCATAGAGAATGAATGCGATCAGTTGTTTGGCTTTTCTTTCCAGAGTGACTAGCTTGCCAGATGCTAGAAGGATGAGAAACATTCCGATTGGGATAAGAAGGATATTGAGTTGATGAGCTACCACAGAGATGCCGGCGAAGATTCCAGAAGCAATGGGAAGAGAACGATTTCTCAGCACCACTTCATGAATGAGGAAAGACCATGTGAGAAGAATACATAATAACGAAATTGTGTAAATATCCGCGGTGTTGGTGAAGAACCAAAAGCCATAACTTGCAGCCAGAATAATTGAACAGCCCAGCGCAATAAGCGGATTGATCTTTAATTGCCCGGCAAGCATCCAAAAGAAGATAGCGACAGCCAAGCTGCCTGCAAAGGCATTGACGATCTGCGCAATGAGCAACGCTCTGCCTTCATAACCAAATATCTTTGCCAGAGCAAATGCCAAATAATGAATCACATGACCGAGCGGATGATTGCCGCGCATAGTGATGATGCCGAGTGTCTCGGTTGAGTAGGCGTAATCCAGCGAGTCCCAAGGTTGATAGGCAACATCGGGTAGTAACAGCAAATATAAACTCAGAGTAGAACCGAAAAGAACAAGCGCTATTTCAGGGATAGAAAGAAGATTTTGGCTGAGCCGCCAAGGAACAGATACCGTCTTAACCGAAGGGTTCGTTGACATACTCGAGCTCTCCTAACAGTTCATCTCTCAGCATGCGTGCCTCCTTCAATTGAGACGGATAGAGATCTTTGAGTTCTTCGGGGTCCTGTTCCAGATCATAAAATTCAAACTGCTCATCATTGGGATATTTGTAGTACGTCAGCCGCCAGGGATATTTCATTAGCGAGATGGTGGCTTTGGTGATGGGAGCGTAGGCAGCGTTGGTCTTGGCGTCCATGGCGTAGAGGCTGCGACTTATCGCCTCTTCGCCGCCGTAGCCAGGCAACAGTTTTCCCTCTGTCCAATCAGGGATGGGCAAACCAGCAAGATTTGCGAGCGTGGGAAGCATATCCACGGCGCTGGTTGGGGTGTGGATGTCTTTGCGAGCGGTGGCGTTCGGGTCGAGGATCATCAACGGGACGTGGACCAACGGCTCATACAACATGGAAGTGAAGTGCCCCCGTTCCCCCCGCTCGTTCAACTCTCCGTGATCGGCGGTAACCACGATATAGCTTCTATCCATCAATCCGGAGTCTTGCAGGTATTGGAATAAACGCGAAACTTCGAAATCCCAACTGGCAATATATTCATCGTAGTCGCGGTTGAGGCGAGTCAATTCCTTGTAGGACTTGTGTCCCCACGACAGGCGATGGATGGGTTTTTCCTCCGCCTGCCAGCCACCATCGAAAATGTCGCGGAATTGCCCCAACGGGCAATAGTTTTCATGCGGCGGATAAAAATGGAAATAGACAAAGGATGGCTCGGTTAATGATTTCAGCGCATTGATCGCTCCAGTGACCGTATCATCCAGCCGGAATTGTTCTGTGTCGTCGGGCAAGCCAAGTGGATATTCCTTTTCGAGTTTTCGATCATTGGCTTGCTGCTTATACATTTTCAAAATGCGATAGATAGGGTTGATAAAAAGGGACGAATCGTTTTCCAGGTCATGCTGGAAGATATTATTTTCCAAACTGGCAAAGGCGATCTGTGCATCATTTTTAAAGATCGGCAGGTTGTATAGAAAGCGGTGTTCGGCGTTGAAAGCGCCTGTACGCAGATGTGTGTTGATGGACTCGTCCATCTGGCAAAGCATGACATCGGCGAATTTATTCTGGGTGTAGGCAAGCGTGGAATGAGTTGGCGCAAAGACAGAGAAGATATTCTGCTGCACGCGGTCTTTGGCAATACCTCCCGTACCGAGACTGAGGGCGCGGTGGCTCCAGGGATACAAGCCGGTCAGCAGCGACGATGTGCCAGCGGTGGTAAATGTCCCGGCTGCATAGTGGCTATGATAGACGGTAGCATGGTCGAGAAAACGTTCCAGATTCGGCATGGTCTGGCGCGGATAACCGTAGAACTGGATATGTTCCGCTGACCAAGCGTCAAAGACCAGAACGATGACATTTTTGGCGTTTCCGTTTTGGATGATGGGCGAGATACGCTGAAGCGGTTTCGGCAAGTAGGCAAGCGCAGCCAATGAAATAAGCTTCAAAAAATCGCGACGAGATACGTCCCTTTGTGAAGGCATAATCACCTGATATTTCGCAAGAAGACAACAATAAAACCAAGGATCCCTAGTGGGATGAAAACATAGAGAAAAATCTGCAGGCGCTCTTCGAAGGCAAGCAGGAGGTTGCGTACCCAGGTCACTTTTTGAAAGAGAACGATGAGGATGAGAAGAAGGATAAAGCCAATGCCTGCGCCACTGGAAATGACTGTTGGTGAAGGCATTTGATAATCATTGATCTGCTGGGAATATAAATAACTTTGCAGTTTGATCATAGCGCTGCCTGCCACCAGCACAGCAAGAAACCCCTTGACCGCGAACCCGTCCCTGAACCAGCTGCGGGGCAATATAAATCCGATTAACAATAAGATGCCCAGGATCAATAGGCTTTCCAGTAGAGCAAATGCCATCAGGTAACAAAAGACAGCCAGGATGTCACCAAGGTTATGATACAAGCGCAGGGAAGAGAATTGAAAGAAAAATCCCCTCACTGCCCAGGCATAGACAATAAAGACCACACCGCTAAAGACATAGGCAATGTCCTGCCGGTTTGGAAAACGATCCCACAGGCTGGATGTTCGATATTCGATTTCCATGGAGCTTTATTCAGATTTTTTCTCTTCGGAAGTTCCAGTAAGGATTCGGCGGAGATGAGCGATGCCTGAACGGATCTGCCTTGAAAAGAAAAAGAGTACCCCCATGATGACCGTGGCGATCCCAGCCAGCGCTTGAAAAAGAACTCCACCAACATTCGGATCAATATACATAAGGTCTCTCTCCTATTCCATTTAACGCCCCCAGCTTTTGAATATTCTTTGAATAGGATTAGAGAACATTAAGCACAGTTATAATTGCCGCTCAAAAGGACATGCCAATGGACAAATCCCTCTCCCCTTCCGCTCAGAAAATTCAAGATGTATTAAACTCACTTGGATACAACTACACTGTGATCGAACATGTCGAGTCCACGCGGACGGCGCAGGAAGCGGCGGATCGCGCCGGCTGTGAGCTGGGTCAGATCGTGAAGTCGTTGATCTTCAAGGGCAAGGTGTCGGGGAAACCGATCCTTGTGCTGACCAGCGGTTCCAACCGCGTGGACGAGAAGCGCATCAGCAGTTATGCGGGAGAATCAATCGGGCGGGCAGATGCCGATTTTGTGAGATCCGTGACCGGCTTCGCCATCGGAGGCGTGCCGCCTCTCGGGCACATCCAGAAAATGGAAACCTATCTCGATGAGGACTTCCTGCAATATCCAACCATCTGGGCAGCAGCAGGGACTCCCAATGCCATTTTTGAATTGAAGACGGAAGATCTACAGAAAATGACGGATGGAAAGGTCGTCATGGTGAAATGAAAGATATTTACAATTACTGGTATTACGATGAAAAATTGACAAGTAGTGGCATGCCGACCGCGGAGCAAATGAAAGAAGTAGCAGAGGCTGGCGTGCAGGTTGTGATCAATCTGGCATTGAAGACATCACAGGGCGCATTGGAGAATGAGGATACGATCGTGAAATCGCTAGGGATGAAATACATTCACATCCCTGTCGAATGGAGCGATCCGACCCGCCAGAACCTGGAAGATTTTTTCAACGTTATGGATGCACATAAGGCGGAGAAAGTGCATGTGCACTGTCAGGCGAATTACCGAGCGAGTTCATTCATCATGTTGTATCGTGTGCATCGGTTGGGGTGGAAAAAGGAAGATGCCATCCCTGTGATGGAGAAGATGTGGAACCCTGAGGATTTTCCCGTCTGGCAAAAATTCATTGAAGCTAATCTGCCGCTCGAATGAGCGGCAGATTTTTTACACGGGCATTACAAAGGTATAAAGCTACGATAATCAAAAACAAATACAATTTATCCATTCTTGAGGAGCCACTATGGATAAACGATATAAATTCATTTCCGCTTTCCTTATTTTGGTTATCGCAACGCTCGCCTGTAGAAGAACGGCAACGACATCCAATGATCCGCTGCACACATTGACTTTCGATGGCATGGGTCGCACATATATCTTGCACGTACCGACATCGTATGACGGCAGTCAGGCAGTTCCGCTCGTGCTGGATTTCCACGGTGGCGGAGGCAATGCCAACACACAAATGCGCACCAGCGACTTCAGCACGCTGGCAGATGAAAAGGGATTCATCGTCGCTTATCCCAATGGGACAGGAAGACACGAAGATAAACTGCTGACGTGGAATGGCGGCACGTGCTGCGCCTATGCCGTGGAACACCAGATCGATGATGTGGGCTTCATCCGTGCAGTGGTTTCAGAAATCTCGTCACAATACAAGATCGACCCGAAACGCATCTATGCCACCGGTTTATCGAACGGCGCCATCTTCTCATATCGACTGGCTTGTGACGCTTCAGATATCTTCGCCGCGGTTGCTCCCGTTGCCGGGACTTTGAACTACATCCGCTGCGCTCCATCTCAACCCGTGTCTATTATCCATTTTCACGGAACGGAGGATAGCCACGTCGGCTATTACGGCGGCTCGGGTCCCAACTCATTGGTGGATGTGCCGTTCAAGTCTGTAAAAGACTCGATCGATTTTTGGTTAAATGCCGATCAATGCGACGTCACACCGCAAACAGATGTTTTCTCCGATATTCAACATGACATGTATTTGAATTGTGAAAATGGAACAGCTATCGAGTTGTACACCATCATCGGCGGGAAGCACGCTTGGCCCGGCAGTGATGGTCCCGCCTGGACCGGAGGCGACCAGCCCACGCAAACCATCTCTGCCACCAAACTGATCTGGGATTTTTTCGTGACACATCCGAAACTGTAGATGTCGTTGCGAGCTCGAAAGAGCGAAGCAATCTCCCGTTATGGGATTCCCCTGTCGAACAGAAGTGACCGATTAAGAGGGGATTGCTTCATCGTCGCTCCGCTCCTTCTCGCAATGACATGGCACGTTCTCAGGACTTTTGGATATTGCGCACAGTCATTTCGACCATATAATTATAGGACATTATTCAAAAGGAGAAAGTACGTGAAAGCCAGCAAACAAATTGTCTCAGTCATACTGGTCTTGATTTTGGGTAGTATGGCTTGCAACCTCCCATCCAACCAAATCGATCCAAACGAAGCCGCGGCACTGACGCTCACCGCGGGGGCGCAGACGCTTCAGGCAAGCACTCCCGTGGCAACAAACACAGCCGTCCCTACAAATACCGAGATTCCAATTATCCCAACCAACACGGTTCCACCCGTTGTGCTCCCTACCACTGTTTTACAAACTGCCACCCCCTCTGGCACATTTTTTGTCGTGGACGTGGGCGCGAATTGTCGTAAAGGTCCAGGCACAGTCTATGACAAGACCGGTTCATTCGCAGCAGGCACCTACATTACGATCGTTGGTCACAATGCTGATAATAGCTGGTGGCTGGTGCTCAGTGGTTCATCCAATTGTTGGATCTCCGGTTCCACCGGTCACACCACCGGCAATTTGAGCGGCATCCCGCTCGTGGAAGCTCCGCCCACACCGACCACTGCACCCAGCGCTGGACCAACGTTGACCGATCCGTTGGTGTTGGTGTCCGAAGTTTCGTATCCGGGTAACTGTACCAGCAGCGCGCTGAAAGTAGCGATCCATGTCACCGATGCGGGCAAGGGCATCAAGTCCGTGTGGCTGGCGTATCGCTATCTCGGTGATGGCGGCTACACCGGAACATGGCACAAGGTTTCACCGAATGACAATGCGGCGGGCGGCATTTATGGGTTTAACTATAGCCTCGTTACAGAAGCAGCGGGTGAGCTTGGCACGCAAAATGGCACGATCCAATATCAATTCTTTGCAACCGATAACTCGGACAATCAGTCTTCATATCCGAGCAGTTCGGCGCTGAGCATGCCGATCAAATATTGTCCGTAAACTCAAGAGCAAAGATCATTAAGCCACAGGGTCACGGAGACCCAGAGAGAAAGAACTTGAAATCTCTGTGACTCTGTAGCAAGAGAATCTTCGGGGAAAGAAAAGCTCTGGTAACGGAATCAACCATCCCGTGGTGGGAAGCGTATGGAAAGTCCGCTTTCTGCTACGGGATTTTTATCCTCACCTAATGTACGGAATTGCATTCGGACATCCTTTGTCGTAAAATTTACTTATCCCAACCAAAGGAGGCTGAATGGCTACGACTGTTAAACCTGAATCGCGTCCGATCACCGAGGAGGCAGACTTTCTGCAAATAAAATCCGTTGACCACGTGCATTTCTATGTGGGCAACGCCAAGCACGCCATGTATTACTGGTGGAAGGCTTTTGGTTTCAAGCCTGTTGCCTACTCCGGGCTCGAAACTGGCAACCGCGACTTCGCTTCGTATGTACTTGAATCGGGGCAGGCGCGGTTTGTTGTTTCTGCGCCCTACTCTCCTTCGAGCCCGCTGGCTTCGCATCATATGGTGCACGGCGACGGGATCAAGGTCATCGCTCTGGGCGTGGACGATGTGGAGAAGGCTTGGAAAGAGACGACTGCGCGCGGCGGTAAATCGGCATGGACTCCGCGCGAAGAGAAAGACGATTACGGCATCTATCGCACGTCCGCAATTTACACCTATGGCGAGACCGTTCACATGTTCGTGGATCGTGACGATTATAAAGGTGCTTTCGCTCCAACCTATAAAGCGATCAACTACGAAGCGGAGTTGACCGGGCTGGCTGCCATTGATCACATGGTGGGCAACGTGCAGCTTGGCAAGATGAACGACTGGGTGAATTTCTATCATCAAGTGATGGGCTTCCGCCAACTCTTGCATTTCGACGATAAAGATATCTCAACCGAATATTCCGCGTTGATGTCGAAGGTGATGGCGAACGGCAACGGGCGCGTCAAATTCCCGATCAATGAGCCCGCCGAAGGTCGCAAGAAGAGTCAGATCGAAGAATATCTCGATTACTATCTCACGCCTGGAGTACAGCACATTGCGCTCATCACCGGCGATATTCTCGCAACCGTGGACGAGCTCCGCAAGCGCGGCGTGGAATTCTTGCGCGTGCCCGATACCTATTACGAGATGCTGCCCGACCGCGTGGGCTCGATCAAGGAAGACATGAAAGCCATCCACGATCTCGGCATTCTGGTGGACCGCGACGATGAAGGTTATCTCTTGCAGATCTTCTCGCGCCCCATTCAGGATCGCCCGACCATGTTCATCGAAGTCATCCAACGCCATGGCGCACAGGGATTTGGCAAAGGCAACTTCAAAGCTTTGTTCGAGTCCATTGAATTGGAACAAGAAAAGCGCGGAAACTTATAAAATATTCGTGCTGAGCGGAGCGAGTGTAAGCCGAGCGAAGACGAAGCACATCTAACAAGATGACTTCAAGTTACTTGCGTTTCGACTGCGGGCTTCGCCCTCCGCTCAACGCGAAAGAAAATATCTTATGAAATTTGCCACCATCTCAACGCTTCGACATACATCCCAGCCGGCTCTCGTTATGGAGGACGGAGTCTACACCTTGCCCTATCCCGATATGAACGCGGTCATCGCGGCGGGAGCAGAGGTTGCTGCAGGCAAACGATCTAAGGAAGCTCTTTCACTCGATGAAGTGAAGTTCCTCTCGCCACTCCAACCCCACTCCCTGCGTGACGGCTACGCCTTTGAACAGCACGTCACCACCGCCAACCGCAACCGTGGACGGGACGTACCGAAAGAATGGTATGAATTCCCGGTTTTCTACTTTACCAATCCCAACGCCATCTTTGGACATGAGGATGTAATTCCCTATCCGCCCTATACCAACGCTATGGACTATGAACTTGAAATTGCCATAGTCATTGGCAAAGGCGGGATGAATATCAAAGCCGAAGATGCCGAACAGCACATTTTCGGCTACACTATTTTCAACGACTGGTCCGCGCGCGATGTGCAGCGCAAGGAAATGGCGATCGGGCTGGGACCAGCCAAAGGCAAGGATTTTGCTTCGGCACTGGGACCGGTCATCATCACGCATGAAGCGATTGCCGATAAAGCGACGGGACGCCCGGGCGTGTATGACTTATCCATGGCGGCGAGAGTCAACGGTGTAGAATTCTCGCGCGGCAACTTCAAGGATATGCACTATTCGTTCGGCGAGATCATTGCCCGCGCATCCGATTGCACCATGCTCTTCCCCGGCGACGTGATCGGCTCGGGAACGGTCGGCACGGGTTGCCTGCTGGAACTGACCAAGTTCCAGGGTCCGTGGCTCAAAGAAGGCGATGTAGTTGAATTGGAGATCGAACGCATTGGCGTCTTGAGAAATACCGTCGGCAAAAAGTGAATGACCGGCAGTATCAAGGAGCGATCAAATGAACTCTCAACTGACACACGACATTGAACTGTACTCGCTGGAATCGTTCAAGACCTTGTTGGAGCATGAAGTCCATCGCTCGCATCGATACAAGTCGCCATTGACGCTGGTCCATTTGGCGATCGAAACCGACCCCGATCAGCCAGACGTTCTGCATAGCGCTGAACTGTTCACCATCAATGTTCTCGACGTGCAGCTTCGTGATACCGATATCCCCTGCCGCAAAGGGAACGAATTCCTGGTGCTAATGCCCGCCACCTTTGAAGAAGGTGGGTGCATCGCCTGCGAGCGGTTGGCAAAGTCCTTCAACGAGCCACATCAAACTTTCGATCGTGTCTCGTTCAACATGGCCGTCTATGTGGGCATGTCCTCCATCCCGGCTGGTGAGTCGCTGACCAGTGAAAATCTCATGCAGCAGGCATCCAAAGCCATGCAATATGCTCGCGACAACCACATGACAACCGCAGTCACATATTCGGAGATTGTATAAACAGGAGAGGTACATGCCCTTTTTGATACCCGCAAACGATAGGCTGCACAATTTCATTTACTATTTGCGGAACACTGCTGCCTCTGCGAACGTCAGGTCAGAACAAATCCAACGTTTGAGAGGAAAAGAATGAAACAAAAATTATTTGTCGTTGGCATGATGATGCTATTGATCATTTCATGCAATCTTCCATCTCTAGCTACACCGACTCAACAGCCCGCAATAACATTTGTTCCGGTTGCGACGAACACAGTTGATACAGGCGGCGTTGTAACCCTGAATAACGTCAGTTTTGGGCTGCCACTCGGCGTAGCACAGGACGCACTCACTGAGATGGTCTCAGCTACTACCGACCCTAACGCAACTGCACCCTGGGATCTTGCACCTGAACATTCAAAATTCACGTTGACCGGTTACCAGGTAAAAGACAAATTTACCGAACCACAGATCTTTGTCTACCCGGCAGAGGAATATGCAAAGCTCAATTCCACAGCAGCGGAACAGATCCAGCGGCTCAAAAGTATTTTGTCGGGCACTCCGCTGACAGCAAATACTACACCAAGAGTCCCCTTTTATAACGCAGCACAGGTATTTGCTGCACACATGCAGATGGTCGAATTCAAAACTGGACGCGGCGTTCGCTTCTTAACTCAGTATGCTCAGTATCCTGCGCCGATCAACAATCACGAAATGTTCTATCATTTCCAAGGGCTGACGAACGATGGCAAATATTATGTGATCGCTATTTTGCCGGTAACATCCTCCATTTTGGCAGAGGATGAGAAACCGGAATCAACCGTCCCTGCCGGAGGTGTGGCAATCCCTCCGGATACCGGTCCAAACCAGGCTTATTATGATGCCGTTGTCAAAGCATTGGATGCCATGTATCCAGACTCATTCAACCCATCTCTCTTTCAACTGGATGCCTTAATTCAATCGATCACAATAACCCCTTAGGAAGAGCACTGGAAAGAACTCGATGGCAGTAAATACATCCGTTCTCCACGACATGCAGAACAAAAAGGAGTAATGCCATGCAAAGCACACCTGCCCGTAAGATCGAACTGTTTTCTCCCGATGTGTTCAAGATCCTTCTGGATCATGAAGTGAACAAGTCGCGGCGTTACGGTGATTCTTTGACGCTGATCGATCTTCTCGTCGAAACAGATCCATCTGACCTGGAAACACTTCACAATGCAGAAGCGCTTACCATCAAACTGTTCGATATTCACTTACGCGACTCAGATATCCCTTGCAAGCGTGAAAACGAGTTCATTATCTTGATGCCGTCCACAAGCGCGCCCGGAGCACGTACGGCTTGCGAGCGCATTCGCAAACTGATGGATACAGAATACCAAACCGCTGAGGGTGTATCCTTTAAGTTGCTCACATTTATCGGATTAGCTACAATGCCCGCTGACCATTCTCTTTCGAGTGATGAATTATCACACAATGCGTCATATGCCCTTCAACACGCCCATTCAAAACATCTTACAAATGTGGTCGCATTTTCTGAAATCCTAAAATAAAAGGAGTGTTGAATGCCTTTCTATCACAAACTTGGACAGATCCCCCACAAGCGACATACCCAGTTCCGCAAACCGAATGGCGAACTCTACCGGGAAGAGCTTATGGGATTGGAGGGATTCTCGTCCTGCAGTCGATCCTGTACCATAACTTTATCCCGCCGCGGGTGAAACATGCAGAAGACATCGGTTCCCGTCTACCCGAAACCGTGGATTTCGGTCCGATCCGCCACCGCGCCTTTAGGACTTCCGACATCCCGCTCGGAGGCGATGCCGTTTCCGCGCGGATTCCCCTTCTGGCAAATCGCGACGTAATACTCGGCGTGGCACGTGTCAGCAAAAGCATGGACTATTTCTACCGCAACGCGCAAGCCTATGAGACGTGGTGGGTGCACGAAGGCAGCGGCGTGTTCAAGTCACAGTTCGGTAATCTCAAATTCCGCAAAGGTGATTACATCGTCATCCCGTTCGGGACGACCTGGCAAATGCACATTGACGGCAGCGAAGCACGTTTCTTTGTCATCGAGAACCCATCCCAGATCGAGCCGCCGAAGCGTTACCGCAACCAGTTCGGTCAACTGCTTGAACATGCCCCCTACTGCGAACGCGACATCCGCCCGCCCGAAGAACTGGAAACACACACGGAACGCGGCGAGTTCGAAGTGCATATCAAAGTACGAGACCGCTTATCCAAACATATTCTCGATTATCATCCCTTCGATGTCGTTGGCTGGGACGGCTATCTTTACCCGTGGATCTTCAACATCGAAGACTTCGAGCCCATCACTGGGCGCATTCACCAGCCGCCACCGGTACACCAGACCTTCGAAGCACACAACTTTGTGGTCTGCTCGTTCGTGCCGCGAATGTTCGATTACCACCCAGATGGAATCCCCGCGCCATACAACCACTCCAACGTCAACTCAGACGAGATCATCTATTACGCCGAAGGCAACTTCATGTCACGCAAAGGCATCGATCGTAGTGACATTTCCATGCACCCATACGGGCTTCCTCACGGTCCGCAGCCTGGCATGACCGAAGCCAGCATCGGCAAAAAGGAAACACAGGAACTGGCAGTGATGGTGGATACGTTTTATCCACTGAGTCTCACAAAGGAAGCGCTCGAATATGAGAAACCGGAATACCAGTCCACGTGGCTGGAGGGAAGTGGAGAATAAACAAATGAGACTTCGGAAGTCTGGCAGACTTCCGAAGTCTGTTTATAATGAGAACACTCAACAGCACGAAAGGGTGAATATGGAAACCAATGAATACTCTGGTAGATATTGGCGATACGCGCCTGAATGTTGTCGAACGCGGTAGGGGCTATCCGTTGCTGGTCTTCCACGGCGGACCCGGCTTGGATCATCATGAGTTCGGCGATTATCTCGATCCGCTTTGCGATCAGTTCCGATTGATCCTGGTGGATATGCGTGCTCAGGGAAAATCCGATGTCTGCCCCGAATCCACGTGGACGCTGGAACAAATGGCGAAGGATATCGTTTTAGTAGCTGAGGCGATGCGTCTGGAGAAGTATGCCGTGCTCGGGCATTCCTACGGCGCTTTCGTTGCTCTGCAAAATGCTGTGGATTTTCCCGGTCACGCTGCACAGACGATTGTTTCGAGCGGTGTTCCCTCGGCGCGCTTTCTTTCCATTGTGCAGGAAAATCTGGAAACGTTGGAGCCGCTTGAGATACGGGAGCAGGTCAAGGCTTCGTGGGATCGCGAGTCCCGAGTCCAAACTCAGGAGGAATTTGCGCAGTTAATGCACGACCAAATGCCATTCCATTTTGGGAACCCACTGGACTTGAAAATCGTTGAATATGAAGAACGCACCAAAGAGACAGTGTATGCGCCTGCCATGCTGCGTCACTTTTCGACGAACGATTACGGCAGCATCGAAGTGGAAAATAAACTCAAGAACGTACCTCAGCCTGTTTTGGTCTGCACTGGTCGCTTGGATCGAGTCTGCACCGTGCCTGCCGCTGAAGCCATGGCAAAGGAATTGCCAAATGCAGAGTTGGTCATCTTCGAAAATAGCGGACACATGACCTTCGTGGAAGAGAATGAACTTTACCTGAAAGTGGTCCGCGACTTTTTGAATAAACACATTTGAGGTTCTTAGCCACAGAGCGCACGGAGATATTTGAGAAAAAATCTCTAGGTTCTCTGTGATCTCTGTGGAAAAGCAAAATATGGAATGAAATATGAAAATATCAAGATTTGCAGCAGCTATCATCGTCCTTCTACTTGCAATCCTCGCCTGTAATGTACCATCTGCCGAACAAGTCCCGCCGCCCAGTGACGCTCAAACCGCCGCGGCGCTGACCGTTCAGGCAATGTTGACGGTCCCGGTATCGCCATCCGCGACCGAGCCGCAATCGATCATCCCTGCCACTCCTTCGCCAACAGCGACCAGTCCTGCTGCCACGATCACCCCTACCTTTTCCACGCCCATGTTGACCGTGAAAGAGCAAACCAATTGTCGTAAAGGACCCGGACAAGATTACGAGATCGTGTTCACCTACCTGCCGAAGAAACAATTGGTCATACTTGGACGCTATGATCCCGGCAATTTCTGGCTGGTTAAATCTCCTGAAAGTCCCAGCGGTCAGTGCTGGTTATGGGGTGAATATGCGGAAGTGACCGGCAGCTACTGGGCAGTTCCGTCTGTGACTTCGCCTGCCACGGCAACCAAAGCGCCGCCGCTCGCTCCTGCGTACGATAAATGGACATTCAACTGCACTTATAACGGCGTCAACAACAATCTGAATGTCACCCTGATCTGGACAGACCGTTCCAACGATGAAACCGGATTCCGGATCATCCGCAACGGAGCCCAACTCGTTGAACTGCCAGCCAACTCCACCACCTATTCCGATGTCATCGCTGTGGATACCGGTCAGAGTGCAACCTATCGGGTCGATGCCTATAACGCAGCAGGCACATCCAGTACATCAACGATAACTTTGAAGTGTGAATAGAAGAATTTGTAAATTTTCAGGTGTTCAACACTACTCAAAGTAACACTTCAAAAAAGTCTCTCAAATCGCTGTTAACTAGTATTTATTTTGTGGGAGGAAAATCTCCATGACAACAAAGTATCGCTTGAAAAATTACTGCACAGTTCTTGTAGCAATGTTGGTTTTAGTTGCCTGTCAGCAAGTCAGCCCGGGATACACACCCACACCCAGGGCAACGAACACCCCACATCCGACGGCAACAATCGCTCCTACTTTTACAGTTACTCCTATTCCGCCCAATGCTATAACTACAGATAATTGTTCAAAAGTATCTGAAATAACGCGGGTTGGAAGTGGTGTTATTAACCAAATGATAAATTCATCAGATGGCGAATATCTATTGGTAGCATCGGCAGGAGGACTTTATTGATTTAACGCAAAAGAAACGGCATTACTTTGGCATCAGGATACGGCAGACAGCATTACACAAATGGGAATGGATGTAAAAGAGGGAAAATCTTTGTATTGGATTTCGAAAAACAATCTAAACTTGATGGAATTACAAACCGGAGATCTTTTAGGAAGTATTTCTCAAGCAGATGAATTTATGCTCTCCGGACTGGCTGAAACGGGTACAGAAATCTCAGCAGCAACCTTTGATGGAATGGTTTATAGATTCGACACAAAAAACTTCACGAGGATTGGAGAAATCAAGGGACCTGGTACATCATCTGAAGCTCTTCTTGCGGATCTGGTGTATTCGGACATGAAATATTCCCAAAACGGAAAACGGCTTGCAATAGCAACGTTACGTGGCGAAATATTCATATATCAAACAGCAGATGGAAGGTTATTACGAAAAATCGATCCCTTAATCCGGATTACGACAACCGTGTCTTCACTAGGCAAATGGTCTTTTCACAGGATGGGAATTTCTTTGCTGGCAGAGTATATGGATGGGCGGACGTTAGTTGCACAGACAGCCGGAAAACAACCGGTAGAATTATTCGAGGGAATTCATCCATCCCTTTCCTCAAATGGAGAATTTTTAGTTCTCAATACTACTAAAGGAATAGAACTTTTTAGGACAGCTACAGGAGAATCGATTACAGTACTTGCCAGGAATAATGGAATACTTGGCAATTCCATATTCTCACCAGATGATCGAACTTTAGTTACAGCAGCAGCCGGGAAGCTGGATTTTTGGGATGTACAAAATCTGGTAATATCAAAGTCTATTCCTACTAGGTTTTCTGATTACCAGACGATTGCCGTATCACCTGATAGCAATATCCTTGCATTGGGTTTCGAAGCTCAAGTCGAGATACGTGAAGAGCAAAGCGGAAAAACATATTTCATACCACTCACACACCCAGTAAGCTACTTGAAATTTTCAGGAAAAGGCAAGTTAATTGCCGCAGGCTCGAAATCGATTTCATTGTTGGATCTCGACCTAGAAAAAGTCATTTCCAACATTGAAATATCGGATGAAATAAAGGACGTTGATGTTTCGAGGGATGGTGAGACAATTTTGGTTGTCACGGATAAAGGCACAGTAGAGTCATATGACATTTCTACCAGTGAAAAGCTGACTTTGAGCAATCTAAAGGACAAGTTCACGAATGCTCTTTTTGCCCAAGATGATAAAACCATAATTGCACTTCAAGAAACGAACAAAATCTTGATCAGCACTCTAGAAGAATCCGGTTTCACCGATTACATTAAAACAACGACCAATAGATCAATTCTCGTTTCCATGGACAGATCAAAACTGATACTCTTGGAATTGAATATCGGGGAAGAAAACAAAATTATAACGTATGAAATTTCAACAACTAAAAAAGTCGGGGGAATAACTACTCCATCAGATGTATTTGGCATCTCAATGTCCGATTTACTTGCTATTCCAGGAAGACAGGATCAACCAACTATTCTGAGCGACCTAACTGGTTCAAATTCTTGTAAAGTTGATAGTGTTACCTCATTCCCAAAACAAGTTTTGTTCTCTTTCAACAGTGAATTCCTGTATATTCTGGATGAAACAGGGATTGTTCACATCCTGGGTATTGAACCCAAAATGGAATAAACAAAAGGCTCGGATTTTTATCCGAGCCTTTTCTATCAACTCCGATACGGCTTATTCACCTCATCCAGCTTTTGCAGCAGTTCATCTTGCATTTGTTTCGCCAACGCGGGTTGAGAGGGATAAAGATCGTTCAATTCTTCCGGGTCATTTTCGATATCGTAGAACTCGAAGGTCTCATAGTCAGGATAGTTATAGTGGATCAGGCGGGATTGTCCCTTGGTCAAGGCAATCGAGAATTTATGGAGGGGAGCGAACGCCGGATTCTGCTTCGCATCGATCGTGTAAATGGACCGCTCCGGGTCTTCCACACCTCCCAGCTCCGGCAGCGGAACACCCTCCGCCCAAGCCGGAACCGAACCGAGGAGTTGCTGTCCCAGCGACGGCAATATATCCGTTGAACTGGTGGGGGCATGAACATCCTTGCGCCCGATCTGCCCCGGCTGGGAAATGATCAAGGGGATATGGATCAGCGGCTCATACATCAACGGCGTAAAATGCCCGATCTCTCCACGCTCGAACATCTCGCCGTGGTCAGATGTGATGATCACGTAATTTTTTTCCAGTAATCCAGAAGAACGCAGAAAATCAAGTAATCGTCCCGCCTCTTCATCCCAGGAAAGGAGATATTCATCATATGCCTGTCGATTGCGACGCATGTTGACGTAGGAACGTTCTTCGCTTGCCAATGGATGGACAGGCTTCTCCAACGGTGCAAAGATACTGTATAACGAATTTGCATATTTCTCAGTTGGTCGGTACGGATGATGCGGTGGGTGGAAATGGAAATATGACAGCGATGGCGCCTGCATTTCTTTTAATGCATCAATGGCTCCATCCACCAGATCAGATAATAAGAATTGGTCGGTCGAATCAGGCAAGCCATCGGGATATTGCTTTTTGAACTTCTGGTTATTCTCCCTACGCAGAACCAGACCCAGCAACCGATACAAGGGTCCCAGGAACAAAGATGAATCTGTCCCTTCGACGCTGTGAAAGATATTGTCATCGAATGCAGAAAATGCCACCTGTCTGTCCCTTTTGAAGAATGGCAAGTCATACAACACCCTCTTTTCATGATCGAACGAATTGGATGGAAAATGCTTGTCCAAAAAGGCGCCAAACTGGGAGAGAAAACTATCAGAATATTTATTCTGGGAATAGCCTGCTGAATTGTAGGTGTCATTGAACAATGCAAAGATCTGATGTTCAATATGTTCCCGTGCCACGCCGCCGGCGCCCAAAGTCAATGCCCGATGCGACCAGGGATATAACCCAGACAACAACGAAGCCGTTCCCGGAATAGTAAATGTTGCCGCAGAATAATGTCTATGATAGACCGTGGCATTCTCGGCAAACTTTTCCAGATTTGGCATGGTATGGAGGGGGTATCTGTACAGCGACAAATTCTTCGCCGTTAGAGCATCAAAGACTAAAACGATCACACCAAACTTGTTTGTATCTGCCTGCCCTTTCAATTGCTCGACCAATGGACGAACGGCATACGCAAGCGGCATGGTCGCCGCCAGTTTCAAAAAGTCTCTGCGGGAAAAAGAGTGGTGATGGGTATTCATTTTCTAAAATATATTCCTAACGATCATAACAAAGAATCCGATGAGTCCCAGTGGAACATAAATATACAAAAAAATCCTAAACCGTTCGAGTATGTTGTCAAGAATTGTTTGAAGACGCTGATTGGTCATGACGAAATAAAGTAACACGATCAATGCCAGAAGAGGGAGTCCGATAACCAGAGCTAATTCCTTCAAAGACGGAAGTTGAAATGTCAGAATCTTTTGCAAATAGATCATCGCTCCGCCTGCCACCAACACGAGCGCGGTTGCTTTTCGGGCAAATCCCTGCCTGAGCCATTTTATAGGAAGAATAAAAGCAGCCAACAGTAAAAGTCCCATGATGAGCAAACTTTCCAATAAAGCGAATGCCATCATATACGAAAAAACACCGAAGATATTTCCAAGGGTGTAATAGAGCAAAAATGATGGGAGTTCAGCAAGAAAGCCGCGGATCGACCAGGTAAACACAGCAAAAACGAGAAAACCAAACACAAATTCAATTTCAAGGCGAGTGGGAAAGCGGTTTGTCGATGTTTTCATATTGGCGCAATTATAAAGAAGAAAAAATAAAATAACAGGCGATCTTTCGATCGCCTGTTGTGGATTACGCTTCTTCGAGCAATTCCTTTGCCTTCTTCGTTTGCTTGCCGCGATCTTCGGTATCGAGAATTCGCTTGCGGATGCGATACGATTTGGGCGTGACTTCGAGCAGTTCATCGTCAGAGAGATATTCGATCGCTTCGTCCAGAGACATACGTCGGGGCGGAGTGAGGCGGATTTCCATATCCGCACCTGCTGAACGGATGTTGGTCAGGTGCTTCTTCTTACAGACGTTGATGGGCATGTCCGCGCCGCGGGCGTTCTCGCCGATAACCATGCCTTCATAAACCGCTACACCAGGTCCAACGAACAATGTGCCACGCTCTTCAGCATTCTTCAAGGCATAGGCTGTGGTATCACCCGCTTCCCAAGCTACCAGCGAACCCGTCTGTCGGGTGGACATCGGTCCGGACATTTCATCATACCCGTGGAAGATAGTATGCATGACACCCGCGCCGCGCGTGGAGGTGAGGAACTGGTAACGGAAGCCGAGCAGACCGCGTGTGGGTGCGATATAAACCATGCGCGTCATCCCCTGACCCGCATCATGCATCTCCTGCATAAGCCCGCGTCTCATCCCGAGCATTTCCACCACCGCGCCGACCGTCTCATTGCTGGTTTCGATGTGGACTTCTTCATACGGTTCAAGCAGAGCGCCATCGTCCGCTTTGTGGAAGATGACCTCCGGGCGCGAGACCTGGAACTCATAACCTTCACGACGCATGGTTTCGATGAGGATGCCAAGATGTAACTCGCCGCGACCAGAGACGAGGAAGTTCTCCGCTGATTCCGTTTCTTCGACGCGCAGTGCGACATTCGTGCGCAGTTCATCAAATAGACGCTCGCGTAATTTGCGAGAGGTGCCCCACTTGCCTTCCTTACCCGCGAACGGCGAGGTGTTCACACCAAACGTCATGCGAACGGTGGGTTCTTCGACTTTGATAGTCGGTAACGCAACAGGATTCGCCGGGTCGGCGAGTGTTTCACCGATACCGATACCTTCGAGACCAGCCAGCGAAATAATATCTCCGGCAGTCCCTTCTCCGATCTCGATCTTGTTCAAACCCTGGAAGGTATAAAGATATTTAGCAGATTCATTGAGAGTGCGCCCATCTGTTGTGAGGCGGGCGAGGCGTTGACCGGCTTTGATCTTGCCCGCAAAGACACGCCCAATGGCAGTGACGCCGCGATAATCATCATACCCCAACATGGTGACGAGCACCTGCAACGGCGCATCGGGATCCACTTTGGGGGCAGGGATCTTATCCAGGATGACATCGAATAAGGGCTGCAGGTCGGCTCCGAGTTCCGGGGAAAGACCCGCTTTTCCGGCGGTCGCCTGGGCATAGACCACAGGGAAATCCGCTTGTTCGTCACTGGCGCCCAATTCGATGAAAAGGTCAAAGGTTTCATTCAGCACACGCGCGGGTTCAGCATCTTTGCGGTCCACTTTGTTGATGACTACAACAGCCTTGTGTCCCATTTCGAGCGCTTTCTTGAGCACGAAACGGGTCTGCGGCATGGGACCTTCGGCAGCGTCCACGAGCAAGAGAACGCCATCCACCATGTTCATGACGCGTTCCACTTCCCCGCCAAAGTCAGCGTGACCGGGAGTATCCACGATGTTGATCTTGATCGGCTTGCCGCTCTTGGGATCGTTCAACGTAATGGCGGTATTCTTGGCAAGGATGGTGATGCCGCGTTCGCGTTCGAGGTCGTTCGAGTCCATCACGCGCTCAGCAACCTGCTGGTTCTCGCGGAAAGTATGCGACTGGCGCAAGAGTCCATCCACGAGCGTGGTCTTGCCGTGGTCAACGTGCGCGATGATGGCGATATTTCGGAGGTCAGTTCGTTCGATAAGCATTTGTAATTCTCAACTTTCAGGTTAGCTATAAGCTATTGGCTTTTAGCGGTTGGCAATGACTTTGGACGATCGACAACACCTGCGCTTGCACCTGGTGCAAGTGTACCATCATCTCTGTTTCATCGTCCATTGTCCATAAAACACACAAAAACCCCCGACGGGGAAGCCGAGGGTTTCATTCCTTTTCGTTCGGCGTGCGGCTGGTATTTTATCAGAGGGTTGAGGTTTGAGGAAGGGCGCTATTTGGAGGCGGATATTGCACAACGAAAACCAAGATTGAAGGAAACAAACCCTGGATCGCCTTTGTCACGTTTTGAAGAATAGATGAAATTGCTAGTGTCATAAAATGAGCCGCCTCGTTGAACACGCGCTTGCCCAGAATCAGGACCACGAGGATTTGATGGTTCTGATATCGAATAATAGGTTTCACTGTACCAATCATTCACCCATTCCCACACATTGCCAGACATATCATAAGCGCCATATGGACTTTTTCCAGTCTCATAGCTTTTTACACTGGAGGTATCCGCAACGATATTGTTGAAGTTCAACAAGTTACCGTCAGGAGCATTATTACCCCAGGGATACATATTTCCATCACTACCCCGCGCAGCCTTTTCCCATTCCGCTTCGGTAGGTAGACGACGCTCTGCCCAACCGCAGTAGGTAGACGCCATATTCCAAGTCACATAGATCACGGGGTAATTATCGAAGGCAATATTTCCGTAATAATTAACATTCTTGGCAGATACTGTATTTGTTGGCGCGTTACATACACCTGCATCCACACACGCCGAGTACATTTTATTGGTCACTTCGGTTTGGTCGATCCAGAAAGCATCCAGATAGACCTTGTGAGTAGGCATTTCGTCCGCCTGACCATTATTACTCCCCATGGTGAATTCGCCAGCAGGGACATATATCAATGTCATACCATCCTGAGGAGATACCATAGTGCTGCCAATTCCCAAGGTAGGGACAGCGGTTGGAAGAACGGCAGTTGCCGTATCAGGCAATGTGACTTTCATCGGCTCAAAAGTAGATGTTGCGGCAACAGTGGACGTAGAGTTCACTTGCGGACTTAGAGTTAAAGTTGCGGTCGCTTTTCCTACTGTATTTTGGATCAAGGAATTGATGCCAAAGACTCCAAGAATAACGGAGAGCAGTATGGAAGCGCCAATTCCATACGGTCGTAAATTGGGCGGTACCTTGGTCTTTGTCTTCTCTTTCCACTCCACAGATCTTTCATCTACAGGCTTAACAAGCTCCTGAATATCTTCGTTTTTTTCAACAAGAGCTACGTTTGCGGCATCCTGTTCTTCCTTAACAACTTTTCTCACTTCTGTGGGTACAGGATGGATCACTGCATTGAGAGGAATATTCAAATACCGATTTCGCAGTTTCTCCATAGCCTCCAGGAAATACCCAGCGGGCACATCCAATCCGTTATAGCGATTTATCGCGGAAAGTTTCCCTGTCAACCGTTGAGCAACGGATGGCAAACCAAAACTAAAACCGTCAAAGAAAATCGGAATAATGTTACGCTTTTCATCAACCGCAGTCTCGATTTCACGCCGTACCCAGTCACCTGGTTCATCGCAACGGTCAAGTGTGGTTGGAGTCAGTATCAAGATGAAGTGAGCACGTGCCTTGATATTGCTGATAATAACCTGTTCAAAATCCCCGCCTGACAAGCTGGTGTAATCGAAGAACACATCATATTTCTGACTGGTGAGATACTGATACACCGCTAGTGCCCAGGAAATATCTTTACGTCGATAACTTATAAAAACAGTCTTTTCAATCCGCGCCATAATTATTACCTCTATTATCCAAATTATAAACCAAATCCTGTGCTATAATCTGCCAACTATGAGATACGAACGTTCTAACAACAGTTTCCTGTGCATTGGTCTGCGTGGCTTTATCTGGGAGGGGTTCCTCGAATCGCGTCTGTTGCCCGGATAAGAGCCGCCCCGTTTTTCGTTGTCTTGTCACGCCGCAGTCGCACTGCGGCGTTTTTGTTTTAATTAATTGTTACAATGGAGTCAGAATGATCTCGATCACAGTTTCAAATGCCACTTTAATCCTCGGTGCCCACACCATTTTCCGCGACCTGAGCTGGGAAGTTCAGCACGACCAGAAAGTTGGGTTGATCGGTCCGAACGGCGCTGGGAAATCGTCGCTGTTCAAGTTGATCACCGGCGAACACGCCCCAGAAAAAGGCGGGGCCGTTATCCGCGCTAAGGGTGTGACGGTTGGATACTTGCCACAGCATCCTGAATTCGACCCTGAGCGCACCGCCATTTCCCTGGCGCTGGAGGGAAATCCGCGTGTGGCGGAGATCGATGCAGAGTTGAAACGTATCGAGAAGAAACTTGGTGAACCGGAAGTGTATGGTGATGCCAAAAAACTCGAACGGACTCTGGATGCCCAGCATAAATTGATCGAAGAGTTCGATTCTCTGGGTGGACTGAATTACGAGTCGCGCGTACGCGAATTATTGCATGGGCTGGGCTTGCCTGAATCGGATTTCGAGAAACCTGTCCGTGTGTTGAGCGGCGGGCAGAAGAAACTGATCGGGTTGTCACAATTGCTGTTGGCGCGTCCGTCCGTACTGCTGTTGGATGAACCGGATAACCATCTCGACATGCCGGGCAAAGCCTTTCTTGAAAAACTTATCATCGAATATCCCGGCGCAGTGGTTCTCATTTCGCATGACCGCTATATTCTGGATGCGGTAGCCACCCAGATCGCTGAGATCGAAGACGGTAAGATCACAATCTTCACAGGCAATTACACCGAATACATCGTGGATAAAGAGGAACGCCTGGCACGACAGGAAGAGTTGTATCAGATCCAGCAACGTGAGATCGGGCGGTTGGAAATGGCGTTGAAGCGATATAAGACATGGGTGATCTTCAACGACAAATTCGCGACGCGCGTCCATGCTATGGAAGCACGCATCGAACGCATCGAGAAAATCGACCGTCCTGTACTTGAACGCCGCACCATGGATTTGGAGTTGAACGGCTGGCGTGGGTCAAATCAAGTGTTGGAATTTGTGGATGTGTGTAAGATCTTTTCGAGGAGTCCAAAATCTTCAGATTTTGGAGAATCAACCCAACTTCTGGAGACGTTGGACTCCAAGACTGTTCTCGACAACATCAACTTTATGATCCGCCACGGAGAACGAGTGGGCTTGATCGGTGCCAACGGCGCAGGCAAATCTGTGATGCTGCGTTTAATCCTCGGCAGGGATGAGCCAACACTCGGCGAGATCAAGATCGGACCTAGTGTGAAGGTTGGCTACTACGCGCAAGAGCATGATACGCTAGACTTCAACCAGTCTGTGATCGATGCGGTGCGTCTGGCTGGTAATATGAGCGAAGGACGCGCCGTCTCTTTGCTCACCCGCTACCTGTTCACGTACCAACAGGCGACTCAAAAGATCGGTTCTCTCTCCGGCGGCGAGCGCAGTCGGCTTCAATTGGCATTGGTTGTTCTCTCGGGCGCGAACTTCCTGCTGCTCGACGAACCGACCAACAACCTCGATATCGCGGCTGCCGAAGTGCTGGAGAACGCGCTGAACGATTTCAATGGCACCGTGCTGGTCATTTCACACGACCGCTATTTTCTGGATCGGACCGTCAATCGCATCTTTGCGCTGGAGAATGGATCGATCTCAGAATATATCGGTGGGTATAGCGATTACGCCGCCAAGGCTGGAGTGAGCTTATTCGGAGCGAAACCGGTCAAGGCGTAGAAAGATGCGCTTCCGCTCTCCGTGGGGCTAAGCCCCACGGAGAGCAAGTCCCTTGGAACCAGCTTCGTAGGGAATCCGTCTATGAATCGTCCACAAATGCGCTAAAAATCCAAAATCTGTTCAATGGTATAATTCCGCCCCGATATGCTTCAAGAACCTTCTTCACAACAGAAAACTAAAGTCTGCCCCACCTGTGGCACGCGCTTGAGCGAAAATGCGACCCGTTGTCTGGTGTGCGGCACAGAACTGACGGCGAAAGCCGCTCCAAAATCGAAAAAAGTGGAAACTGGCATGCAAGCCAGCCGCATGCCTGAGATCAGGCTCAGCCTGCCCGCTGCTTTGGGTGCGCTCTTGTTGATCCTGCTAATTGGCGCAGCAGTGGTGTATTTTAGTCTGAGCGCTGGGTTGGGCGGCAATCAGATCATCACGCCGACCGCTGTGGGAAGCCCCACGGCAACGGCTACGATCACGCTCACCCCAACGGTAACACCCCTGCCAACGCTGATCCCGACAGAAACCTCGCTGCCCCCGGTCGAGTATGTAGTTCGTACGGGTGATACTTGTGGTGGCATTGCAGTGGCATTTGGCGTAAACACGCAAAGCATCGTGGTGCTGAACGGACTGCCCGCCTCCTGTATTATTTCCGTTGGGCAGAAATTGAAAATTCCTTACCCCACAGCGAACTCCGGCACCTCCCCCCACCGATGTTCCAAATGACGCAACGCAGACGGCAGATGCCTGTGAAAAAGCATACTACACCGTGCAAACCAACGACACCTTGTCGTTGATCTCTGCCAATTACAACGTTCCGCAAGATGCGATCAAGGCAGAAAACGGACTAGCCTCTGATAATGTGATGATCGGGAGTACGTTGACGATCCCGTTGTGCAAACGTTTCGCCACCCCGGGACCAACCCCCACAGCGACGCTTCCGCCTCCCTATCAAGCCCCGAATCTGCTCCTGCCTGCGAGTGGCGCTTCCTTCACCTTGGCAAATGACGTAGTCACCCTGCAATGGGCATCCATAGGTACCTTGCTCGATAGCGAAGCCTATCAGGTTACCGTGGAAGATCAGACTGCATCCAATTTGGGACAGTCCATCCGCACCACTGCCTATGTGACCGACACCAAGTACATTGTGCCCAGTTCGTTCCGTCCGAACGACAATTTGGCGCATGTGATCGTCTGGTGGGTCACGACAGTCCGCCAGAACGGTGTGGACGAGCAAGGACAGCCCGTGTACGTTTCTGCTGGCGCGGTCAGCGAAAAACGCAGCTTTGCTTGGACCGGAGTAGCTGTGCCTAACACGCAAGCTCCATAGTTTCTCTGAACTCTGACTTTTATCCCCGTCAATTGCTTGGCGGGGATTTTTTATTCATAAAAACCTTGACAGAAATCTGATTCTCATTAAAATATTTACATTATTCAATTTTTTGAATAATTCAATAAATCGGAGAAAGTTATGTCCCCATTTGCTATAAACCTTGAAAAATCAAGAACAGAAACTTCCGTTGTACAAATCGAGCCTGCCTTAAACGCGTTCGGCAGCATGGTCTTAGTATCGAAAGATGATGGCAATCCTGGCATTCATGAATGGGTCATCAAAACCCGCGCACAGATGTCTGCTGAGGAATCCTTTCGACACAAACTAGTAACCATCGGCTTTCACTATGCCATTAATCCAGTCAAATCGTATTCCAGCTTTGAAGCGTACATGGCTGACCTGGAAGCCACTCCCCCCTCTGTCTTGCGTGAACGCCTGCTGACAGCCTACGAAGGAACTTGCCTCACCGAGGAATCCCGCCAGCAACCACTCCCACCCGTGGATTGGAATGAGGTGCTCACCTCCGCCAAGAACTACGTGGACTTTCTGAGATTCCGCTTTGGTCCCGATCTAACCGACGAAGAAGTAGAAACACGTGCTTATGAATATGTCGTTGACCCTGCCGCTCTTAAACAACTTGTCACGGGTCATATCCGCTGGTTCTGGAAGAATCATCTTCAGGCAGAGTGGAACCGGATCCGCCCGATGCTGGAGGAATCTGCCAGAGCGTTCAATAAGATCGATCTAAGCGGAAAGACTCGCATGGAGCTGGTCCAATTTATCACTGGTAAAGAATTCAACGAAGCCAAGTGGAGCAACGAACTAAAGGATATCAGGGAATTTATCTTCATCCCAAACGCTCACATCGGACCTTATGTACGCTCGATCAGGATCGAAGACACCTTTTATATCTACTTCGGCGCCCACCTGCCTGAAGGTTCCGATGTTTACCTTCCCGAGCTGGATCGCGCCGAGCTTGTCTCAAGATTATCCGCGCTGGCAGACGATACCCGCCTGCATATTCTGCAAATGATCGCAGAAAATGGCGAGATGCGTTCGCAGGAGATCATGGAAGCCATCAACCTGAGCCAGCCCAGTGTTTCGCGCTACCTGACGCAGCTGACCGCGACGGGATACCTTCAAGAAAGGAGAGAGAGTGGATCCAAAGTTTATATTTTGAACCGTGACCGTATTGAGAAAACGCTCAAGGCGATCAGTGCCTTTTTATTGAACCGTACGTAGCAAGCTGGCTTTGCCAGAGGAGAGACGCATGAACCGTTATCAGGATGAAATTAACGCTGAATATCACCGAAATCAAATCGTGAAAGAAATTGAACAGATAAAGCTCGAAAAATTGGCTTACCAATCGCGTGTATATCAACCTACTGTTTTCACACGCAGCATGTTCAACTTAGCCAATTGGATGATCTCGACTGGGAAACAACTTCGCCGCCGCTATGAGATGCCTGTCGTACAACATAATCGGGCGACAAGCAGTATGACACGCTAACCATCCGGTTGGACAGCTTCAAACCTTCCCATCGCACAGTACCCATGGAAGTCTAGTTATTTATAGTTAAGCAACAGAAACAGCAAGTGAATGGAGAATGTCTGTTTTTAGTGTTTGGAGAAAAATGAACAGTTTACTCACAAGAACAAAAAAAATATATAACGAGTATCCACAAGCCTTCTGGGTCTATAACATTATTGTCTTCATCGACCGGCTCGGTGGGTTCATGCTCTACCCGTTCTTCGCCCTGTATCTGACGCAGAAATTCGATATCGGCATGTCCACAGTAGGGCTGATCTTCGCAGTCTTCTCAATCACTGGCATGATCGGCAGCGCGCTCGGCGGCGCCATCGCCGACCGCATGGGACGCAAGACAGTCATCATTGCCAGCCTAATCCTCTCGTCTCTCAGCGCACTGGGAATGGGATTTGCCCCCACGATCTCGATCTTTGTGCTGACGGTTGTGGTTGTCGGTACACTTTCGAGTATCGGTGGTCCGGCACATGAAGCGGTAGTTGCAGACCTGCTGCCATCTGATAAACGCGCCGAAGGCTATGGCATCATCCGTGTGGTGTTCAATATCGCTGTCATCATCGCACCGCCCATCGCAGGATTATTGGTGACAAAATCCTACATCACACTCTTTCTTGTAGATGCCGTCATTAGCGTCATCTCGGCTTGCATTGTGCTGTTCTTCCTGCCCGAAACCAAACCGCAGGCACACGAGCACGCTCAGCCTGAGACCATGAAGCAGACCTTCGCCGGATACGCTCATGTCTTCAAGGATGTCCCTTTCCTGGCATTCATCGGCGTGACCGTCATGATGACTCTGGTCTACATGAACATGAACTCCACGCTGGGCGTTTACCTGCGCGACCAGCACGGCTTGCCCGCGATCAACTATGGCACTCTCCTCAGTATTAATGCCATCATGGTCGTCGCTATGCAGTTCTGGGTCACACGCCGGCTAGAGAAATTCAAACCCATGTTGATGATGTCCGCCGGTTCATTCCTTTATGCAATTGGGTTTGCGATGTACGGTCTCGTTTCCGGCTTTGCCCTATTTATTGTCGCCATGGTGATCATCACGATCGGTGAAATGGTCGTTTCGCCGTTCCAACAGTCCGTGGTTGCCAGCTTCGCCCCCGAGCATATGCGCGGACGTTACATGGCGGTCTCCGGGCTTTCATGGAGTATTTCGTTCACTGTCGGTCCCTATTTCGCCGGGTTGATCCTTGAAAGTGCGAACCCAAATTTGCTCTGGCTGACCTGCGGATTTATCGGACTGCTCGCTACCATTGGATTTGCTGTACTTAACAAGACACACCGAATAACAGTCCCGGCGGCTGAACCAGCTGCAACGGACTAAGAGAACGGATCTCCTCCTTACAATGGGACAGGTCTAACGCATGGACCTGTCCCAACTCTTTTAAACGCCTCATACCAAGCCGATAATTGATTCCGTCTCGACAAGCGTCGTCTCCCCTTGTACAATCTCGTGGTGCGGGATGGCATCCCGCACTTATGCCGGGCGGAATACCATTCCGCCCCACGAATATTGGAGAATCAATGGACCCACACGCATACAACAAAGACGCATGGAATAAACAGGTGGAAGATGGCGAAAATCGCTGGACACAGCCTGTCAGTCACGAGATCATCGAAAGAGCCCGGCAGGGAGAGTTTGGCATTCTGTTGACGGAAAATATAACGGTTCCCCTCCGTTGGTTTCCTCCGCTCCAGGGCGCGGATGTGTTATGTCTCGCCTCAGGCGGTGGTCAGCAAGGACCGATCCTTGCAGCAGCCGGCGCGAACGTCACCGTCTTCGACAATTCCCCCGCTCAATTGAAACAGGATCAACTTGTGGCTGAGAGAGAGGCGCTTGTCCTACGCACAGTGGAAGGCGATGCGGCAGACCTATCCATGTTCGCGGACGAATCTTTCGACGTGGTGTTCAATCCCTGCTCGACAGTATTCATGGCGGATGTTCGAGTAGTATGGAGGGAATGTGCACGCGTGCTTCGTCGCGGTGGCATCTTGATGACCGGGTCAATGAACCCAATTCATTATATTTTTGATCTATTCAAAGCTGATGAAGGCACTCTTGAAGTGGCATATGCGATCCCCTATTCTGATCTGACGAGTTTGTCTGAAGAAGATCGGGAAGAATATCTGAGCAAGGGCTTACCGCTTGAATTCGGTCATTCGCTAACCGACCTGCTTGGTGGTCAATGCAGCGCCGGTTTAGCAATTACTGATCTATACGAAGATTACATGTTGGATTCGCCGCTGCACAATTACCATCCCAGTTACATTGCCACGCGCGCCATTAAATTATAGGGACATCCCTAATCGCTTTTTGCGCCGTATTGTTGTAACATACCTTTCGTGCTCACGTTTTAGCGAGTAGGTGTACAGTTCATACACCGTTTACACGAAAGGAGAATATGTTATGGGTATTTTATCTTGGCTCATTGTTGGCTTGATCGCAGGCTGGCTCGCCAACCAGGTTATGCGCCGCGGACGCGGTAATGCGTTGACTGATATTATTGTGGGGATCATCGGCGCTATCGTCGGTGGTTTTCTGGCTGGCTCATTGTTCGGTGTACCGAACGCAGTCAACGGTATCAATGTCGGCAGTATCGTAGTGGCATTTCTCGGAGCGATCGTCGCGATCGCCATCGTGCGTGCCCTGCCGGGTCGTTCACCTTTATAGTGAAAAATATACAACAGCTTATACGCTGGAAGGCGGCTTGTTCGGATGAACAAGCCGCCTTTTCTTTTTTAGAACTTGAGGATTCTATTTCTCGACTAGTTTTTCTAACACATCCAACAGCGGTTTTTCCCACGTTTCCCCGAACGAACACCAGTAAGCGTTCTTCCCACCGCGGATACCCGGACCCAAGTCCGCTAGCCGGCTGGGTTCCTTGCCGTCTACGGATGGATATTTCAACACGATCTGTCCGCTCTCCCAATTGACAGACGAAAGCCCTGCGTTCTCTGCCCGCAATTTGACCTGCATCTGGTAGAACAGGTTTTGTACCATCTCTGGCAGCGGACCGAAACGATCCTTGAACTCAGAGGAGAGCGCGTCTACTTCCGTCTCGTCGCGCAAGTCCGCAATGCGGCGATACAAGCGCAGACGCAGATCCTGATCAGGAATGTACTCCGCCGGGATACCTACCGCCAGCGGCAGGTCCACATTCACTGGCATCGATATCGGCTGTGTGAGACTCGACAGTGAAATTTCTACTTTTCCACTTTCCACTTTCTTTTCTCCGCCATCTCTTGCTGCTTCAATTCTCCGTATCTGCCTCACAGCATCCGCCAGCAACCGTGTATAGAGATGGAACCCGACCGCCTGTATATGCCCATGCTGGCGGGTGCCGAGCAGATCACCAGCACCACGGATCTCCAGATCGCGCATGGCAATGGAATATCCCGCGCCAAGCTGCGTATTCTCGGCAATGACTTCCAAACGCTGCTGACCTTCCACCGTCGGAGACAATTTCTTATGACGGAAGAAATAGGAGTACGCCCGAGCCGCTCCCCGTCCAACGCGACCGCGGAGTTGATAAAGCTGCGCCAAGCCAAAGGTATCCGCGCGATCTACGATGAGCGTGTTTGCATTCGGAATATCCAACCCCGATTCGATGATCGTTGTCGAAAGCAGGATGTCAATTTCGCCCATATTGAAGCGATGCATCACTGCCGCTAGTTGACCCTCCGGCATTTGCCCGTGACCGATATCCACGCGTGCTTCCGGGACAAGCTGGTTGAGATGCATCTTCATCGCTTCGATGGTATGGACACGATTGTGCACGAAGAAGACCTGTCCGCCGCGTTCGAGTTCTCGCAGGATCGCCTGTCGCACCAGCTTGGGCGAATACGGACCGACATGAGTCACAATGGGCAAGCGTTCTTCCGGTGGCGTATTGAGGTTGGAGATGTCGCGGACTCCAGTCAATGCCATGTACAATGTGCGCGGGATCGGCGTAGCAGTGAGCGTCAGCACATCCACTTCGGTGCGGAGTCGCTTGAGATGCTCTTTGTGTGTCACACCGAAGCGCTGCTCTTCATCGATGACGACCAGACCAAGATCTTTGAACTGCACATCCGAAGAGATCAAACGATGCGTACCGATCACGATATCGATCTCGCCCATCGCCAGCTTGAACAGGATCTCCGTCTGCTCGCGCGGTGTGCGGAAACGGGAGAGCATTTCCACTTGCACCGGGAACGCCGCCAGCCTTTGCATGAATGTTTCATAATGCTGTTGCGCCAAGACCGTTGTCGGCACAAGCACCGCTACCTGCTTACCATCCATCACCGCTTTGAATGCGGCACGCAGCGCTACTTCCGTTTTGCCATAACCTACATCGCCGCACAACAGACGATCCATCGGGCGCGTGGCTTCCATATCGTGTTTGATATCTTTCAACGCACGAAGTTGATCTTCGGTCTCTACATACGGGAACGAGTCTTCCAATTCCTTTTGCCAGGTCGTGTCTTCTTTGAAGGCATAGCCATGTACCACATTACGCCGCGCATACAAGTCGAGCATCTCCTGTGCCACTTCGAGCACAGCTTCTTTGACGCGCGCTTTCTTCTCGTGCCATTCCTGCGCACCAAGCCGGTCAAGCCCCGGCATCGAACCTTCTGCACCGACGTAGCGCGTGAGCCGGTCCGCTTGATGTACGGGCACGAACAACTGTCCGCCATTGTCATACTCCACGGCAAGGAACTCGCGCACGTGGTTATCCAACTCGCGCTGCACCAACCCGCCGAAGCGACCGACGCCGTGGTCAACATGCACCACGTAATCGCCCACCTGCAGATCAGAATACACCGACTCAGGCGTCTCTGCCACTGGGCGTTGACGCGTGCGCGGCTGCGGTCGCTCCCAGCCGAAGACCTCCGAATCTGTGATGAGATGCAGATGCTCGACGGTGAAACCTTCGCTCAAGGATGCTTCAATAAAATCGGGAAGCGCAGTTTTGGACTCCGTGTGATCGGCTTCGAGCCACAGCTCATACAGACGCGGCGACTGACGCGAAACCACCACGACCTCCTCGCCTCTTTCCACCACCGAAACCAGATACTCGACGAATTGCTTTAGCCTACCCCCGAAACGTTCGTCGTGACCGAACTGTGATGACAGACTTTCTCCCTCACCCCTATCCCCTCTCCCGCTGGGAGAGGGGACTCTTCGCGAGTGGAATAGCCCAACTCCAACGTAGGTTGTCCGTGAAGGCTATCATGCAACTCTGACCATGGAATGTATGGCAATGGAAAATCGGGCGAGAGGGTTTGTTCGGTGATACTCTCCTGCCTGAACTTGACCGCCTGCTCTTCCACTTCTTCCGCCATACTCTCCACAATGGACAAGTCATCGATCAAGACAATGGCTTTCTGCGGAAGGTAATCAAGCAAGCTGGCAGGCTGTTGATGCAGCAACGGGATATGGAACTCCGAGAGTTCTGTTTCCGAGTCGCCTGCCGCGATGTATTCGCGTGCGGGTGTGATGAGAATGGAATCAAGCTTTTCAACAGTTCGTTGTGAAGCCGGGTCAAACTTGCGGATGGTCTCGATCTCGTCACCAAAGAAGTCCAAGCGGACAGGCATCGTCTCGGCGGTTGCCCAGATATCCAGAATACCTCCGCGGCTGGAAAACTGTCCCGGTTCGAGCACGGTGTTGACGCGCTGGTAGCCAGTCTCTGCCCACGTACGCAGCAGAGTATCCGGCTGAATGGTTTGATTGACCGATAACCTTTTGCACGCCTTGAGGAAGTCACGCCGCGGCATGGTGCGCGTCATCAACGAGCGCACCGATGTGACAAATACTGGCGGGAATTCCGGCTTTTGCCCGAACGGTAGATGATACGACGCCAGCGCCGTCAAAGCCTGTAAACGGTCGCGGCGCGTGGTCACGCCCCACGCAGCCTGTTCATAGAACAAAGGATTGGGTTCTGCAAAATGATAGCGCGGCGACCTGACCCAAAATCCCAATTCATCGAACAACGACAACGCATGATCGGAGCGATCTGTGATCAACAGGATAGGTCGCTTTGCATCTTCCAGCAATGCGGCAAGGAGCGGCAAACGTGCAGCGCGCAACAATCCCAGACTGGGCTTTTCGCCGTTGGTCTGGAGATCATTCAGCAGTTGCTGATATTGAGGTAGGGAACGGATTTTTTCGAGAATTAATTCCATTTTTTGTTCAACGTTGGTCGAGTAGCCTTGAGCGTTTGTTGCGAAAGGCGTATCGAGACCACCATGTTGCAAATGTTATTTTGCTAACAGGTGGTTTCGATACACCCCGACGATCACGGGGCTACTCAACCACCGAATTACGATTCAACCGAACCGTTGAATTCATTCATCGCCTTATTCAAGCCATGCGACACAAATGCAAAGACTGCCTGCGATGCATGATCAAGCACTTCTGAAAGCATCTGTTGTTCGGCTTTCGGGAAACTTTGTAGCACGTAATCGGAGGGTTCCATCCTCCCGGGTGGACGACCGATACCCAGCCTCAGACGCGGAAATTCTTTGGTGCCGAGCTTTTCGATGATGGACGACATGCCGCGCTGACCGCCTGGCCCACCCGCGGCACGGATGCGGATGGTGCCGAAGGGAATATCCAGATCGTCGGAGAGTACCATGAAGTTGGTGAGGGGAATCTTGTAGAAGTGAACCAGTCCCTGCACCGATTGACCGGAGAGGTTCATGAAGGTCTGCGGCTTGCCGAGGATGAGTTTGCAATCTTCATGCATCGCCGTGGTGACAATAGCTTTCGATTGCACCTTCATACCGCGCGCGTTTAAACGCACAGCTATACGGTCAATGAGCATGAAGCCAAAGTTATGGCGAGTGTTGGCATATTCGCGACCCGGGTTTCCCAAGCCGATAAGTAAAAATGTATTTTCAGTCATAAATAAGTTCCAGAATATAACCAACCTAAAATTTCGAATTTGATGTATCTGATAACAAGTGAGACTCCGAATATTCCCAAACAATTGACATGATCTGCCGAAGTTTTGCCAATTCCTTCATAATCACAGCAACATTTTCCTCAACTTTTCGTTCACCCCATAATGACTTTACCTGTTCATTGACGAATTCAAAATCATCCAGAAAGACTTTTACAAATTGTTCAATTACAAATATTTCTTGTTTTGCCTCGTGGGCAATAGTTTGCATAAAATCCTTATTGTTGTACTTAAACCAAATTTGCATGACAAACTTAGGATCTGTCAACAAGATATCTGAACCCGTTGATTTGTCATTTGATTCTGACATTGGTATGTTTCCCTAAATTTTCTTTCATCAATTACGTCGAAGTCGAAGAATAATTCCAGCAAAAACAAATAGTCCAAGAATGACCAAGGCTCCACGACCAAGGCTCATATAAATAGCGCTTTGATTTAACGAGACCGGGTTGACCGGTAGCACCGTCGGTGTGGGGCGCGGAGGTTCGGTGGGCGTCGGGGAGGCGGCGAGCAGGAACGGCGTAGGGATCTGCACTTCGATCTCTGGCACAGGCGTGGAGGTAGGTATAGCTGTTGGCGTGGCGAGCGGCGTGTCATTTTGCACGCTGACGGGAACGGTCACATCCTGGAAGGAACCGTCCGTGCGGGTCAGGCGCAGGCGCAGGATGTAGTCGCCGTCGGTGATGGAGAGGGTGTCCCAGGTGAAAAGCGTGACATCCAGCACGGGCTGAGGAAACGTCTGAAGGGTGAACCAGGTGTCGGCTGGGTTCGAAGCGTAGCCGAAGTCCAGCTGCGCCGATTGGAAGTTGGGGTCGTCCACCCTGCCGGTAATAGTCGCCGTTCCACGCAAAACGTCATCTGGGGACGGCGAAGAGATCGCCACGGGAGGGAGATCCTGTGCGGCGATCAATAGCAAAACAAACGGCAAAAACAGGCGTAGTTTCATGAGCCGAACAAACAAGTTTAACACGAAGTAAAACGACGGTCAAATTTTAGGTGTCAGTCAATTGAAATGCTTTGTATTTTCCCGAAATTTGAAGTTATGGTAAACTGTGACAGACATTATTCAGGAGACCCAACATGGCAAAAAATCGCGCTGACCAGATGGTGGACCGATTGCGCAATATGCAAGCCGCCGCACCCGACATTGAAGCTTCGGCTGTCGTTTCTGTAGATGGATTGATCATGGCTTCTGCCTTGCAACAAGGCGTGGAAGAGGACCGGGTTTCGGCGATGTCGGCTGCCATGCTGAGCCTGGGCGAACGCATCTCGAACGAATTGGGGCGCAAAGGCTTGGAGCAGGTCTACATCAAAGGCGATAAGGGCTCCATTGTTTTAACCTCCATTGGAGAGGAAGCGGTTCTGACCGCCATGGCGCGTCAGGATGCCAAATTAGGAATGATCTTCCTCGAAATGCGACGCGCCGCCGAAGACCTAGTGAAATTGGTCGGATGAGAACGAAGAATAATTTTCAACCTTCACAGTACGCAATCCCCGATGGGGAGGGCTTCATCGCCCTCCCCATCGCTTTTGTATATACCGCGACTGATCGAAATCAGCGCGAAGAAATTGAGAGGTAAAGGATGACAACGAAATATCTATTCTATACAGGCGGCGTGGTTTCATCAGTGGGCAAAGGTGTGACAGCCGCGGCAACCGGACTCCTTCTCAAGGAGCGCGGCTTCAAAGTGGCGGTACAGAAACTGGACCCCTATATCAATGTGGACCCCGGCACGATGAGTCCCTACCAGCATGGAGAGGTCTACGTGCTGGATGACGGCGCAGAAACGGACCTGGATCTTGGTCACTACGAAAGATTCATTGACATCCGCCTGAGCCGCTCATCCAACTTCACCAGCGGACAGGTGTACGCCGAGATCATCAGCAAGGAACGCCGCGGCGATTTTCTGGGCGGGACGATTCAGGTGATCCCGCACATCACCAACGAGATCAAGCGCCGGGTGGCGGGAATCGGCAAAGAGACCAACGCCGATGTGGTCATTGTGGAAGTCGGCGGTACGGTGGGCGACATCGAGTCCCAGCCCTTTTTGGAAGCGCTGCGCCAACTCCGTAATGAGGTAGGGCGTGAGAACGTGTTCTTCATCCATGTGACCTGGCTGCCGCAGATCGGCGCCACAGGAGAGATCAAGACCAAACCTACGCAGCATTCTGTGGCGGCGCTTCGTTCGATCGGTATCTCACCCAATATGATCATCGCCCGTGCCGACCAACCCATCGGTCGTGAACTGTGTGACAAGATCGCGCTGTTTTGCGATGTGGAAAAGGAAGCCGTTGTGCCAATGACAACCAGCGATGTTTTATATGCAGTCCCGCTGTTACTGGAACGCGCTGGTGTCGGTGATTATCTGGTCGAGAAGTTGAAGATGAAAGCCACGCGTAAACCCGATATGAAGCCGTGGGAAAAACTGGTGGAACGCGTCCGCAGGGATAAGCCCACCGTCACAGTGGCATTGGTCGGAAAATATGTGGAATTGCAAGACGCGTACATGTCAGTGCGGGAGGCGCTCAAGCATGCTGCCCTCGCCAACGATGTGGAAGTGGATATCAACTGGGTGCATTCGGCAGATCTCGAAAAGGACAAAGGCTGGGACGTGATCCAGGCTTCGGATGCGATCCTTGTTCCCGGTGGATTTGGCTCACGCGGCATCGAAGGGAAGATCCTGGCGGCGCGCTACGCACGTGAAAAGAAGGTTCCGTATCTAGGACTATGTCTGGGAATGCAAACCATGTGCATTGACTTCGCACGCGGTGTGCTCAATCACGAAGATGCCAACTCCTCTGAATTTGACCGCAGCACCGAATACCCGGTCATTGACCTGATGATCGACCAGCGCTCCATCACCGATATGGGCGGCACGATGCGGCTGGGACTCTATCCCTGCGAATTGAAGAAAGGCACAAAAGCCGCGGAAGCATACAGCGAAGCCAAAGTGGATGAACGTCACCGCCACCGCTTTGAATTCAACAACGCCTACCGCAAGGATTTCGAAGCAGCAGGCATGGTCTTTTCCGGCGTCTCCCCGGATGGCAAGCTGGTTGAGATCGCCGAGATCAAGGATCATCCCTTCATGATGGGCAGCCAGTTCCACCCTGAGTTTTTATCCCGCCCGATGAAGCCGCATCCGTTATTCTCCGGATTCATCAAGGCAGCGAAGGAAAAGATCGGGAAGAAGTGGGTGGAGATAGAGAGTGGGAAGTAGAAAGTGAGCAAGTGAATAGTGAAAAACAACCCTCTGAATTATTCTGACTCAGAGGGTTGTTTTTTTATTTGGGGATGGGGCAGATGGCAACACGGAAACTGATCGTATTTGATCCCTGCTTTGGCTTTAGCCAGCTACGTTTGGCACAGCGTATTTCTTCCTTGTTACTTTCAAAAGAACCACCTCGCAGAATATATTCAGCATCATCATAGACCGCTTCTTCACGACCATCATCGAAGCGATAAGGGTAACTGTAAAGCGTGTTCCCTTTTCGTTTCAAGCTGCGAGTCCATTCCCAGACATTCCCTGCCATATCGGCTGCCCCAAAAGCGCTGTCGCCTTGATGGGAATAGGTGCCCACAGGCGTTGGGCCTTTCTTCCCGCCTTCTAAAGAATTACAACGTCTGGCATCAAACTCGTTACCCCATGGATATTCATTGGCATCTACTCCACGAGCGGCTTTTTCCCATTCAGATTCAGAAGGCAGGCTGAATATATAGCCAGTTGGTAACTCCGTATCATGCATGTTATTGAGCCAATCAATATAAGTATCTGCATCAATCCAGAAGACATTGGCAATGGGCAACTTCATTTGAGATCTGGCAATCAAAATAGGTCTTTCTCTGTCTCGCAGGTACAAAGAAAACTCCTGATTGGTGACCGGGTAACGCCCGATATAAAAATCATAGTTCAACTGGTAAATCAGATGCTGAGGGCTTGCATCCTCCATATTATCCGCGCCCATATAAAAATCACCGGCAGGGACTTTGACAAATTCCATACCAGCAAATTTGTAGAACGGACGTCCGCCCGGGGTGAAACCAGTGGGTTCTGGGTGCGATTTGGAAACGGTATCAACTCCCGCCGTAGATTTTGAACCGTGACCGATTCCAAGTTTCTCCGCCCGCATTCGCAGGGAGATGAGCAGTTTATCCTGAGCACCCGTTGCAAAATAATCCAACCATTGCCATTGTTGAAATTTATAGGGGGTTTCACAATCATCCAGCCGCAAGGGGATGATGTAAGTCGTTCCTTCGGGTTTCTCCTCCGCATAACTCACTGCCTTGCGAAATTCCCGTTGAACATATCCCTCTTTGGAAACGAATTCTTTCGATAGACACACGATGATCATATCTGCAGCGCGCAGGGCTTTTTCGATTTCCAAGTTCCAATCCTGACCCGGCAAGAGCTTTTCCGCATCCAGCCACGGATCGATCCATGGTTCAACGACAAGACGCTGATACAACTCGCGGACTTTGGATTTGTCTTGTGAGGCATGGCAGAGAAAGACTTGCAGTTTTCGTGGAGCGGGCATGGGAGTCTCCCCAGTGTAGGATGAGCAGAATTATACAGTTAAACAAAAAGAGGTGGACTTTCATCCACCTCCATCGGTTATTTTGATTTCTTTTTCTTCGATTGATTCTTCCTGGCAGGAGCTTTCTTCGGTTGAGGTACTGCTACCGAAGGAATAGATCCTTGTGCCGTTATGGCAGATAATTCTGCTGCCTTGTACGGATCACGCAAATTGACTGGTTTGTTCGCCGCTTTTCGGGCAGCACGCAGATTTTAACATCTCCACAAGCACAGAGAAGCCCATTGCAAAGTAGATATATCCTTTGGGTATTTCAACGTGGAAAGCTTCGGCGACCAGCGTAAAACCGATCATCAACAAGAAACTTAATGCCAGCATCTTTAATGGTGGGATGATGTTCAACAAAATTCCCGAGTGGACCAGATGTAAACACCATCACGACTGCTGCGATCACCACCGCTGCGACCATGAGTGGCAATTTTTCTGGCTCGATCATACCCACTGCCGTAATGATCGAATCAAGCGAGAAGACAATATCCAGCAGCATGATCTGAACGATTACACCCCAGAACTGGGATTGTACTTTTGTCGCAGCATGTCCTTCCACCCCTTCCAGCCTCTGATGGATCTCGTGCGTACTCTTCCAAAGCAGGAATAATCCGCCTGCCAAAAGAATGAGGCTCTTGCCGGTTAGTTCGAATTCTCCAATAGTGAAAAGCGGTTTGGTAAGCCCGATGATAAAACTAATGGAAAGCAAAAGTAAGACACGAGTGATTACCGCAGCCAAAATACCGGTTGTACGCGCCCGTCCCTGTTGTTCCGCGGGTAGCTTCCCCGAAAGGATCGAAATGAAGATCACATTGTCCACGCCCAACACAAGTTCCAGTGCCACTAGTGTTATGAAAGCAATCCAGGTCTCAGGTTCCAAAAGCCATTCCATAGAGTGTCTCCTCAAAAAATGATTACGCGCCGAAGTATAACCGAATCCTGTGTGCCCTTCCAAGTCGCGGCGTACAAAATGCTATAATCCGGTCAATGCCAATCACCCTGAACACACTTTCGCAATCGTCCCTGCAGGATTACGTGGACTGTCCGCGTCGTTTTCATCTGCGCTATCTGGAAAAACTATCCTATCCGGCAGTCGAGTCCGAGCCAGCGTTGGAGAACGAGAAACACCAACAGGAAGGCGAATACTTTCACCGACTGGTACAGCAGAGTTTGATCGGGATACCCAATGAGCAAATTGGCAAGCTGGCAAACACAGCCAATTTGCAGCGTTGGTGGTCGAACTGGCAGGAGTTACAAAGTCTTGCAGACTTCAGAAGTCTATATCCTGAAACGACACTCTCCGTGCCATTGGGAAATTTCCGGCTGGTGGCGAAATACGATCTCATTGCCGTTCAGGATGGCAGAGCAACCATTTTCGATTGGAAAACCTACCGCAAACGTCCGCGCAATGAATGGCTGTCGGCGCGGTTGCAAACCCGTGTCTATCGTGCGTTACTTGTCCATGCGGGGGCGCATCTCAATAACGGAAAACCTTTCGAGCCTGAGCAGATCGAGATGACTTATTGGTTCGCGGATTTCCCAGATGATCCGGCACGGTTCGCCTACACATCCGCGCAATATAAACGGGATTGGGATACGCTGCTCAAACTTTCGGAGGAAATTCAAAACGCTTCTTCCTACCCGCTCACGGATGACCGTCAAAAGTGTGTTTTCTGCAACTACCGGTCCTACTGCGAACGCGGCACCCAAGCCGGGGACATGGACCAAGCTGAAGCCGAAATGGAAGCGGAAGAACTGTTCGATGTCAACTTCGAGCAGATCGGCGAGATTGCATTTTGAATGTCATTGCGAGCCCAACACTTGCACCTGGCGCAAGTGCATACGTAGGGCGAAGCAATCTCCTCTAAAATGGTTGATTATTTTCGATAAGGCAATTCCGTTTAATGGAAGATTGCTTCGTCGCAGCAAACGCTCCTCGCAACGACATTATTTGACATAAATCCCCAAGTGATTCGCCACCGGTCTCTCACGACCAGGGATGTAATTATCGATCGGCGAATTCAAAACGATCGGCTTATCTACTCCTCCATCCATCACCATCGTGGACGAGCCTCCCCCATCCAAACTCATCGCTTCATAGGCGCCATATTTGATTAGTAAATCAGCCAGTTCCGTAAAGGTTGCGCCCATGCTGTATAACGGCTGGCGTCCATCCACTACGATAAGGATCAGGTGTTGTCCGCTTTTGTCCATTCCGATCGCTGTACGCGGATCAAGATCTTCCTCGTTCAACCCTGGAACCGGCTCGCCATGAAAGACCACCATCCTGTCCCCGGAGATGGCATTGTAAATTTTCTCCGGTTGGATGTTGAACACCAATTGATTCTTGCGCCCAAAATACAACGTGGGTTCCAGCCCTTCATCTTCTACGCTATCGTAAGCATAGACTTTGCTGCGGGATGCGGTTAATCCCAACGGCACGACCGGATCACCGGCATGTGGATAGTAATCCCACGGACTATGAGACCACCATGGTACAAAGCCATCCCCATTGATGGCGATTTGCAGGTCAAAATCGGTTAGAAAATCTGAGGTCGTGCGCGCCACGAGCGGCATGTCTCCCTTTGCATCTGGCGGTGTGACCAGGAATTTCAATCCCGGCGTTTGTACATCAATGACCAGGATATGCGCGATCCTGGCATGTGGAAAATAGCGCACGTTGCGATAGTATGTCACGCCTTCGAATAATTTTTCCTGTTTCGCGATGGGCAGGGGACGTCCACGGTCATACAGTGCGTATACAGCAATAAACAGAAATGCCGTGATCAATAAGAAGGCTAAGGTCCTTCTTGGTGCTTTGGGTTTCATAAATAGGATTCTACTGTGAATTGATCATTGGATGAAAAATAAAAATCAGGGCAGATTTGAGTCTACCCTGATCGTAATGTAGCTTGAAAATACGCTTCGACTTCGCTCAGCGCAAATTTCTAGAGCGTAAATTCCTGTTCCGCCTTGCGCATGGTCTTGAAGGACTCGATGGCGACCTCCAGCATGGATGTGTCAGGTTCGCGGGTGGTCAGGGATTGCAGAGCCAGATTCGGCTTGATCAGGAGCCGCACGATCGGTGAATCCAAATGATTCGCTGTCCAGCGGATGTACTCCACCGCGATGCCTGCCAGGATGGGGATAAACACCACACGGCTGACAAGTCTCCAAATCAATGGAAGCGGTCCAAGCAAGGTGAAGACCAGGATCGAGATCAGCACAAGTGTCAGGATGAACGCTGTACCGCAGCGGGCATGTTCAATAGGGAACTTCGCTACGTTCTCGGGGGTCAGTTCCACACCGGCTTCATAGGCATTGATGGTCTTATGCTCCGCGCCATGATAGCCGAAGAGACGTTTGACATCTGGCATAAAACCGATCGCCCACATATAGGCGACCAGCAAAATCAAGCGAATGACGCCTTCCGCCAGATTGTTCAGCCACGGGCTCCACCCGAGATACTTCTCCGCTAATCCGCCTACGCCAGCCGGAAGCAGGAAGAACAAACCGATACCGATGGCAAGCGATGTCGCCAGCGTTAGGTACAGCGCCGGACCTTCAAGTTTTTCGTCCTCGCCAGTTTGCGTGTTGGCGGAGAGGGTCAACGCGCGCATGCCCAGCCCAAGCGCGTCCCACAATAAGATGACGCCGCGCAAAAACGGCATCTTCGTGATCTTCGACCGATAGACCGCCGCCAGGTCTTCTCGATGGACAACAATGCTGCCATCGGGTGCGCGCATGGCAATCGCAAATGCCTTTTGCCCGCGCATCATCACGCCTTCGATAACTGCCTGTCCGCCGTATGAAATGATCTTATCTTCCATGTAATTCTAAAATCCTACCCGGGGCGGGGACCCCGCCCCTACTGTATTATGCAAGGTTGTAAAAGAAATGAATGAACGCGTCGATGCCTTTGTACCACGTTGGCAAATGCATGTGTTCGTTCGGGGAATGGACGTTGTCACTCGGCAAACCCATACCTACCAGCACCGATTCCACGCCACAGATCTGCTGCAGCATCGCCACCGCACCGATGGAACCACCTTCGCGGCGATAAAACGGACGCACACCCCAAGCGGATCGCATGGCATCGTTCATGGCTTTGATGCCGGGATTATTTAGATCCGCGATCGCCCACGGGGCGCCGTGCAAGGCTTTGACTTCCCATTTCACGGTCTTCGGCGCGTTCTGCTCCATGAAGCGCACCATCTGCTTTTCCACCTCATCGGATGATTGATCCGGCACAAGGCGGCAGGAAATCTTCGCCATCGCCTTCGCAGGCAGAACTGTCTTCGAACCAGGACCCGTCCACCCGGAGAGCAGACCGTTCACTTCCAGCGTGGGACGTGCTCCCGTGCGTTCCGCGGAGATATACCCTTCTTCGCCCCACAACGCCGGAACGCCTGTCTCCTCTAAATAGTGCGCATCATCATTCGGAAGGCGCGCAAAATCAGTACGCTCCTGCTCACTGATCGGGCGGACGCTGTCGTAGAAACCAGGCAGCGTGATGCGTCCCTTTTCATCGTGCATCTTGCTGATGAGTTCCGCCAACACCTGCGCCGGGTTATGGACGGCACCGCCATACAAACCGGAGTGCAAGTCCGCTTTGGGACCGTAGACATAAACTTCCATGTAAGCCAGTCCGCGCAGACCATAGGTAATGGTGGGCATGTCCACGCCCATCATGCCGGCGTCGGGGTTTAGGGAAACATCCGCCTTGAACATCTCGGCATGTTCCTTGAGGAACACTTCGAGATTCTTTGAGCCGATCTCTTCCTCGCCTTCCAGCAGGAACTTGACGTTGACGGGCAGTTCACCATTCTTCAGAATGGACTCGAGCGCATCAAACGTAGCGAGCGCCTGTCCCTTCATATCGGAGGAACCGCGCGCGAACAACAGATCGCCCTGTACTCGCGGATCAAACGGACCGGTCTCCCATAACTCCAACGGGTCAGCCGGCTGGACGTCATAGTGCCCATAAATGAGCACGGTCTTGGCACCGGGCTTCTTGATGTAATCGCCATAAACGATGGGGTGCCCATCACCGTTGGGCATGACTTGTACATTCTCGATACCGATCTTTTTGAGATGATCTGCCATCCACTCGGCAGCGCGCCGCACTTCACCGTTATATTCCGCATCCGTGGAAATAGATGGGATCTTGAGCACCTCGATCAATTCGTCCAGAAAACGTTCGCGATTTTGATGGGCATAATCGAGCGCCTTTTGAAGATTGCTCATGTATCCTTCCTCTCTTAAGTAAGTGACAGTCACTGTAACAGTGACTGTCATCTCGTGAATTATGGTTGTGCTGCTGGAGTATCCGTTTGCTCGATGGCACGACGGGTGATCAGATACCAACTGGTAAAGGTCGCCAGCCGGTCGCTGGGCTCATATAAGAGCGATGCAACCTGAGCACCTTTTACTTGATTATCTATGCCATAGGACGAAACCGGCACATATAACGGCAAGGCTGGTAATTCTTTAGAAAATACCACCTGGAAATTACGATATAACCGGGTGCGTAGAGTGTAATCGGCAGAGACGCGTGCCTGTTCAAGATATTCACTGGCAGCGCGGTTATCCCACTGCGAATAGTTCTGCCCGCCCGTAGCTTCAGCTTGATGCCAGAAGGGATACGGGTCTGGGTCTGGGGTGCGGGAAAATTTCAGATCAACGAGAGCCGCTTGATAAGAGCGGGAAGCGAGCGAATTCAGCACGAGTCGTTCGTACGGCATCGGCTGCAGATCCACATGGACACCGATCTGCGCCCATTCCGCTTGGATGGTCTGAGCGATGCGTGTGTGCAGATCATCATCCGGATGAACCATCGTGAAAGAGAGTGCAATGCCATCCTTGGCACGCACATCGCCTCCCGATGCAGGGATGACATATCCTTCCGCTTTCAGCAGATCGATCGCCGCATCCGGATTGTATTCAAAATGCTCTGTGCCATCGTAAAACGCCCACGAACCTGGCAGGATGGGGCTATTCGAAACGACAGCCTGCCCCGCCATGATGCTGGTGACGATATAACCGCGGTTGATCGCCAGCATCAATGCCCGACGGACTTTTGTATTCTGGAAGAACGTCAGATCGGGGCTGTTCAGGTTAAGCAGTACAAAGCTCATCTGCGGCATCTGGCTGGTATAGAACGAAAGATTTGGTTCTTCCAGTGCTGTGTTCAACACATCCCAGGAAATGCGGCTCACCGATAGTACATCGCCTTGTCGGTAGGCATCCAAGGCATCAGCGGAATTGGCGTAGTAGCGGAACACTACCTGTTCAATGTACGGAGGTGTGCCATAATAATTCTGAGAAAGGGTCAGCACTACCCCAGTGATCTTTCCGTCGTTATCAACAATCAAATGATCAAACTTATACGGACCTGAACCTATTGGCTTAATATTGAATTCTGCGTTGGGCATCTGGTCGGGAGAGACCGTTTCGAGCAGGTGCTTTGGCAGCACGCCAAACGCCAGATAATCCATAAAGGGAACATAGGGTTCTGGCAGCGTAAACTTAACGGTCTTATCGTTCAGCTTTTCGACCGTGATCTTACCCCACAGGTCTTTCACATCCTGCGGATAGAATGAACCAGCGCTCTTCATGAGATCGATCGTGAAGAGCACATCATCGGCAGTCACAGGCGCACCATCATGCCAGACTGCGTTTGGTTTGATCTCGAAGTTATAGACCGTACCATCCGGTGTTACCCCCCACGAGGCGGCAAGGTCTGCCTGAGGCAAACCGCGCTGATCAAAGCGAACCAGCCCGCTAAAAAGCAGGCGGTCCACATCGCGGTCAGCTGAATTGTTCCAATCCAGAAGTGGGTTCAGTCGTCCCATCGAACCGACCAGCCCCTCGGTATACACGCCTCCCTGCTCAGGTTGAGGGAGGATCGCGCCATCACCCGTCGGTATCTGTTGCTGGCTGAGCAAAAGTACTGCAACAATGACCAGCGTGACGAGGACAACCAGTATTTGCCAGCGTAGTTGTTTCATATACAAAAAGAAAGGCTCGTTCTTCCTCCCCGCGCAGTCAAGCCGCGAGGAATAAACGGCCTTTCAGATGTGATCCTTAGGATCAGGAAATGATGAGAAGCGCTATCACCAGGACAAAGAAAACAGTACTCAGTCCGATAGTGACATAAAACAGGGTGCGCTCGATGCCGCGGCGGGCAGTGAATACACTACCTGCGTCGGCACCACTCAGTCCACCCAGACCTGCACCTTTACTTTGCAGGATCACGCTCAAGATGAGCAGGACCGAGATTATAATCAGAGCAATTTGTATATAATTTACCATTTACAACGAGCCTCCTTTTAAGCGGGGACATTATACCTGCTACGGAGAAGAACCGTCAAACAGAGAGTGTACGATTTTCTCAGAATATCTGTGACAGGGCTCAAAAAAGGGATTATGCACGAGATTATTGTCAATTTGCATATGCATACACGCTATTCAGATGGCACGGGCACTCATAAAGATATTGCCAATGCTGCCATGAAAACGGGGCTGGATGCCGTCATCGTGACGGATCATAACGTTCTCGTACAAGGCGTGGAAGGATACTACCGCAGCGGACCCAGCCGAGTGCTGCTCCTGATCGGACAGGAAGTCCACGACCAGGACCGGGTGCCGCAAAAGAACCACCTCCTGGTGTTCAACGCCGAGCGTGATCTTGCTGCGCTGGCGGATGACCCGCAAACGCTCATCAACGGTGTTGCAGATGCTGGCGGCATCTGTTTCATCGCCCATCCTAGGGACCCTGCTGCGCCCGCTTTCGGCGAGGATGATATTTCCTGGGAGGATTGGAGCGTACAGGGCTTCACCGGACTCGAGCTCTGGAACGGCTTGAGCGAGCTCAAGGTGGTTGCTCAATCCCTACCTCAGGGATTGTTCTACGCCCTTTTCCCAAAGTTCATCGCGCATCATCCCATTCCGGAAACAATTCAACGTTGGGATTTGTTAATGGAGACCGGCAACCGGGTCGTTGCCCTGGGCGGCTCCGACGCACACGCCCTGCTCATGCATAAGGGACCTTTCCATAGAATTCTTTTTCCGTATGAGTTCCACTTTAGAACGATCAATACCCATGTTTTTGTTCCAGAGCCTCTCACCGGCGATATAGATGTAGATAAGAAAATGATCTATGAAGCATTCGCTAAAGGGAATTGTTTCGTTGCTTATGATCTTCCCGCCTCCACACGCGGCTTCCGTTTCAAGGCAAAGGGACGCGAACAGTCCGCTATTATGGGCGATGAGATCCCTGTCAAAGGTGGTGTGACATTACAGATCCACACTCCCTTGAAAGCAGATATTCATTTACTCAAAGATGGAAAAGTAATTTTCACCTGTCTGAAGGGGCAGGATTGTACCTATATCGTCACCGAACCCGGCGTCTACCGCGTGGAAGTCTTCCGGAGTTATCTGGGCAAAAAGCGCGGCTGGATCTACAGCAATCCTATTTATATACGATAGAATTTGCCACGGATATACTAGGTTAGAGAGAGAATAAATAAAACTCAGCATCTCCGTGACTCTGTGTCAAAAATATGTCATCATTCCCATACACACGTATCGTCATCATCGGAACAACCAGCACGGGCAAATCCACGCTGGCAGAACAACTTGCCGAACAGCTCGATCTCCACTGCATCGACCTGGATGCGCTCCACTGGGAGCCCGATTGGCAGCCCGCGCCGCTGGAAGTATTCCGCGCCCGTGTGACCGAAGCAACAAGCTCTGGACGTTGGGTGGTTGCCGGGAACTATAGCTCGGTCCGTGACCTGCTTTGGCTCAAAGCAGAAATCATCATCTGGCTGGACTATTCTCTGCCGCTGATCTTCGGTCGCTTGTGGACTCGCACCTGGCGCCGCTGGTGGCACAACGAATTGTTATGGGGCACGAACCGCGAAAGCATGTGGAAACATTTCCAGATCTGGTCTGATGAATTGCTGTTCCATTGGTTGTTTAAGACCTATTGGCGCCGCAAACGCGAATTCCCTGAACTGCTGGCTTTGCCAGAGTACAGCCATTTGAAATTATTTCAATTCAAGGATCCCAAAGAAACAGAGACTTGGTTGGCGGGGCTTTGATAATTTTTCTGCTGAACTCCTCTAGGCTTCCCCTGAAAAAGTAGTTTCTAAATATTTCCTAAAATCATTTATGAAGTGCTCGATATTATTGACACAGTTTTTTTAAAGCGCTACAATGCAATCGATTGCAAAGAAACCCATTCAATGAACAAAAAGACCGTTCAAACACTTGAAGATATCGCCAGGTTGGCAAATGTATCCACTTCCACAGTCTCACGTGCTTTAAATAACAGTCCCCTCCTCAGCCAGGAAACAAAAGAACGAATTCAAGCCATCGCCCGGGACCACAATTTCCGCATTAACATCTCAGCCCGTAACCTGCGTATGCGACAAAGCAATACGATAGCCTTTGTTGCCCCAACCAATTATCCGGAATTTTTCTCTTCCGGGGAGGATTTATTCGGACTGGAGGTCCTAAGCAGTGTGGGGAATGGATTGCGCGCTTTGGGCTACGATCTTCTCATCGCCCATATAGATCCGAATGACAGCGAGTGGGCACAGTCTTATCTCGATAGCGGACGTGTGGATGGTTTCATTCTGATGACGTCGAACCACAAGTTGTCGATCACAAAAACCCTGGTTGACCTGGGCGCGCCCTTTATCGGTTGGGGAAATCCAATTCCAAATTTCAATTACTGCTCTGTTACCGGTGACAATATCACGGGTGGATTGCTTGCCGCCGAACACTTGATCCACAGCGGACGAAAGCGGGTCGCATTCCTGGGTGGTCCCGGCGAAACGGTAACCGTCCAACACCGTTTCAAGGGCTACGAAACTGCTTTGCAAACGGCAGGGCGCAGCGTGGACACCAACCTGGTGGTGTATGGTGATTACACTTACTCGTCTGGGATGTCTGCCATGCAGCGACTGTTGGAACAATCCCCGACCTGGACGCGGTCTTTGTGAACAGTGACCTGATGGCGATCGCCGCGATCAATGTTATCCAGAACTGCGGCAAACATGTCCCAAAGGACATCGCTGTAGTGGGATATGACGATCTCGCTATTGCCGCCTATAACAACCTGCCTCTCACTACGATACGACAAGATATCCCCCTGATAGGAAAACTATTAGCGCAAAATCTTATCCACTTTATTCAAACTGGTGAAATCACCAATGTGATCACGCCGGTGGAGTTGGTGATTCGGAAATCCACTTAAGTCGAACCCGTTCCAATGCAAATCTTTTGATCGCAGGTCCATAAAACATATTTCTCAAAAGGAGATCATCAATGAACAAGAAAAAGGCAGGCAAGTCCGTTCCATCGGACAAAGAAGTTAACAAACAGGTCAAGGCACTCTTGAAGAAGATGAGCCTCGAAGAAAAGATCGGGCAGCTCAATCAGGTGGGCGGCGCGGATTTCGCTCCGGGTCCAAAAGCGGAGGACCAGATCCGCAAAGGTGGAGCCGGATCCGTGCTGTGGCTCAACAACACGAAACGCTTCAACGAACTACAAAAGATCGCCGTGGAAGAAAGTCCATCGGGCATACCGCTGCTGTTCGCGCTGGATGTGATCCATGGATATCGCACCATTTTCCCCGTGCCGCTGGCAATGGCTTCCTCCTGGGACCCGGATGTTCCAGAGAAGTCTCAGGCGGTAGCCGCCAAGGAAGCGCGCGCGGCTGGTCTGCATTGGACTTTTGGTCCGATGCTCGATATTGCACGCGACGCGCGTTGGGGTCGCATTGTGGAAGGCGCTGGTGAAGACCCTTATCTCGGCTCTGCGATGGCTGCCGCACAAGTACGTGGCTTTCAGGGCGATGATATCTCTGACCCCGAGCGTGTGCTGGCTTGCGCCAAGCATTTTGCTGGTTATGGCTACTCGGAAGGCGGGCGCGACTATGACCCGGTCTATCTATCGGAGACACAGCTGCGCAACATCGTGCTGCCGCCGTTTGAAGCCGCGGTCAAAGCGGGTGTCGCCACATTCATGAGCGCCTACATGGATCTCAACGATGTGCCCGCCAGCGGCAATCGTTGGCTGCTGCGCCAAGTCTTACGCAAGGAGTGGGATTTTGAGGGCTTTGTGGTCTCTGATGCTTTCGCAGTGGCGAACATGGTCATTCAGGGACATGCCCACGATAAACGTGATGCAGCACTGCGTGGTATCAAAGCCGGTCTCAACATGGATATGTCCAGCTACACCTACACCGAGGGTGTGGTCAAGCTGGTGAAGGATGGACTTCTGAAAGTGAAAGAGATCGAGGAAGCTCGTGTATCCGATCCTGGCGCTCAAGATCAAGATGGGATTGTTCGAGAAACCCTATGTGGATGAAGATCTGCTGGAAAAGGTTGTTGCATTACCCGAGCACCGCGAGATCTCACGCTGGTCGGCGCAGCGCTCGATGGTATTGTTGCGCAACGAAGGCGGGCTTCTGCCCCTCTCCAAGGAATTGAAGAATGTGGCGGTGATCGGTCCGTTGGCGGATTCGATGTCTGCAACCGAAGGATCGTGGATGGTTTTCGGACACACACCTGCAGCCGTGACCGTGCTGGAAGGTATTCGCGCCAAACTGCCGAACGCCAATGTGACCTACGCATCCGGAGCTGAGATCCGGCGCGATATCCCCTCCTGGTTCGAAAGCGCCATGGCTGGCGAGACACCCAAACCGGTTCAGACTCCCGAGGAGGCGGATGCCGCTATTCAAAGCGCTGTCGATACTGCCCGCTCCGCTGATGTGGTCGTGATGGTATTGGGCGAGACCGACCTCATGGCAGGTGAAGCCGCCTCGCGCGCTTCGCTTGATCTGCCGGGTAGACAGGAAGAATTGCTCAAGGCTGTCGCTGCGTTGGGCAAACCCGTTGTGCTGGTGTTGTTGAACGGGCGCCCCTTGAGCGTCAACTGGGCAGCGGAAAATATTCCTGCCATTCTCGAAGCTTGGGAACCCGGAACCGAAGGTGGCAACGCGGTTGCAGATCTCCTCTTTGGCGATGTGAACCCCGGTGGCAAATTACCTGTCAGCTTCCCGCGCAAGGGTAGCCATGCACCGCTGTACTACGCTCGCAACACAACCCACTCTCCCGAGGGCAGCCCGATGTATAACCCGCGTTATTGGGATGGCTTGCCAGTGCCGCTCTATCCATTTGGGTTCGGGCTGAGCTACACCACATTTACGTTCGCCAATCTGAAAGTGTCGAAGGCGAAGGTCAAAGTGGGTGACAGTGTAACTGTCAAAGTGGATGTAACCAACACCGGTTCACGAGAGGGCGATGAAGTGGTGCAGCTTTACATTCACCAGAAATGGGGCACCGATACACGCCCGATGCGAGAGTTGAAGGGTTTCCAGCGCATTACCCTGCAGCCGGGAGAAACCAAGAAAGTGACCTTCCAACTTGGTCCGGACGAACTTCAGTATTGGAGCACGAACGCTGAAAAATGGATCCAGGATGCGACCGAGTTCGACATCTGGGTCGGCGCTGACTTACAGGCATCACTGCACGCGGATCTGAAGGTAGTTGAGTAAGAACCGATCTAAAAGTAAATGCTTTTAGTGAAGACTTATAGCATTTGAAAACTTAAGAATGGATGTTACTCACCCCTTACGAAATTTGGATGTATATAGAAAGCGATGATAGGTTTATTCCAACCCCGAAGGGAGTGCCATAGGCATGATGGATCATGTCATCCCTGGGATTGAGGCCGTATGCCCTGTCATGGGTAACCATGATGGAGCAAACACAACATTTCAAAACATGCATTGGAGCACAATAACATGGAAAGTAAAACGAAAAACAAAAAGTCGCGGGAACAGATCGAGAGCATGGCTGTCCGCGCCTTTAACGGGACCAAGCTCGCGGCTGGGGATGATGCGATCACCGAATTGAAGCAGGGTTGGTTCAACGCGGCGTACGAAGTCAAATTAGAAGACGGTCGCGAAGTCATCCTGAAGATCGCTCCCCCACAGGGCGCGGAAGTCATGTTGTATGAAAAGAACATCATGAAGACCGAAGTCGCATCCATGCGGCTGGTCAAGAAAAATCCTGCCATTCCCGTTCCTGAAATTTATTACTTCGACGAAGCGCATGACCTGTGCGACTTGGATTACTTCTTTATGGAGAAACTGTACGGCGACAATCTTGAGCATGTGAAAGCCAGCCTGCCCGCCGAAACACAGGAGTCCATTGATCTGCACATCGGTGAGATCATCCGCGAGATCAACACATTCCCTGGCACCTATTTCGGTTATGACGGCAACCCCGACCTGCGGGCGGATACGTGGAAAGAGGCATATATCAAGATCGTTGAATCGGTGCTGGAAGATGCCGCGCGCAAAAACGTTGTATTCGATTTCGGCTATGATGAGATCCGCGCTGTCATTGCAAAACATGCCAGCGCGTTGGAAGAGGTCACATCAGCGTGTCTTGTCCACTGGGATGCATGGAATCCGAACTTCTTTGTCAGAGATGGCAAGATCACCGGCATCATTGATTTTGAACGCGCCCTGTGGGCAGAGCCGTTGATGGAAGCGCAATTCCGGGGTCTCTTCTTCGAGCAGAGTGTACCAACCTGCTTACGCGGTTACGGCAAGACTACCTTCACCGCTGCGGAGAATCAGCGTAATTACTTGTATATGCTACATCTCGCTCTGGTGATGCACACGGAATGTTTCTACCGCAACTATGATACGGATGATATCTTCAATATGTCGAGACAGTTCATTGGCGGGTGCATGGAATGGCTGAAAGCTAACTGAGCGTATGGGCGGTATCTCGAAAGTTGAACGCTTAGGCACAGAGAAGATCGGGAAGCTGCTGCTGGAGATGTCTTCGCAAACGACATTCTCCCTGCTGGTGTATGCCATCTACAGCATCACGGACACGTACTTTCTCTCCATAGGAATTAACTCGCTGGCGGCAGCAGGATCGTCGATCATTTCTCCGGTCATGATCGCGCTCGGGGGCGTTGCCACCATTGTAGGCGCGGGAGGCGCTTCTGTAGTTTCACGCGCGCTTGGAGAACACAATATCAAGAAAGCTTCCAGGACTGTCGCAAACACCTTCCTGATCTTTTGGACAGTAGCCATCACGATCACGATCCCGGGAGCGATCTTCATTAAACCAATTGTCTACCTGCTGGGAGCCACGGACAGTATCGCGCCCTATGCCATCACCTACGGGCGCATCATCTTCCTGGGTGCCATCACCAGTACCGGCTATTCAGCCATCATCCGCGCGGACGGAAGTGCCCGCTACTCGACTGCGATCTGGGTTATCCCGGTCACGGTCAACGCGGTGTTGTGCTGGTTCTTCATCATGGTGCTGCACATCGGTGTGGCAGGAGCCGCTCTGGCAACCGTGGCGGGACAAACTGTCTCTGCCTTAATGAGCGTCTATTTCTTCTTTTTCAGGAAGGATAGATCGTACTACATCAAGATTGCTTACTTCAAACCAGATTGGTCTATCATTCGAGAAGTCTTGGCGATCGGGCTGCCTTCGTTTCTCAAGAGCATAAGTGCCAGCCTGGTAGTCATAATCACCAACAATCTGTTGAAGGTCATGGGCGGCGACAGCGCCCTGGGAGTCTTTGCCATCATCGGCAAACTCTATTCATCACTAACCATACCGCAGACAGGGATCGTCCAGGGGATGCAGCCCATTGTAGGATTTAACTTTGGGCAGAAACGCTTCGAGCGGGTCAGGGAGACGATCAAACTGTCTCTCGTTACAACCGTCATCTATGGATTGCTCATCTGCGCTCTCTGTATGCTGATCCCTGCAACACTCATCTCGGTATTATCGAAAGAACCCACGATCCTCTCTGAGGGACAGACAGCGTTAAGAATTATGTCGATTGCCTGCCCGCTGGGAGGTGTATCGGTGATGGTAGCTGCCTACTTCCAATCCACGGGCAAGGCGAAGGAAGCGTTGATGCTTGCACTGGGTGGCATCGTACTGATCAAACTTCCAGTTCTGCTGCTGGCATCCCGTCTGTTCGCATTGAACGGCATCTGGGCATCCGAGGCGATCTCAGAATTCATCCTTTGCATCGTTGCCCTGCTCATGTTGAGGAATTACCAGGAAAAAATGTTCACAACGGAAACTCCTTTGGTATACAGTCCACAAACCAAAACGGAAGATTAAACTTTTGAACAATGCCCTTCTGGTCAGAAGGGCATTGTTTCTCCTTGCACATTTTCATCACTAAAACCGAATAAAATATCTCATCCAAGGAAAAATTCTTATGTCAAAACAAACTCCTGCTTACCGCGATCCATCCCTGAACGTTGAAGAACGTGTAGCGGACCTGCTGGGTCGCATGACACTGGAAGAAAAGGTTGGACAGTTGATCATGTGGAATGGTCAGGCTGACGATCTATCCTTTATCAATACTCGCCACGCCGGTTCGATCCTGCACATCTGGGGTGAAAAGCTGGCGCAGGCAATGGATCTTGCGGCAAAGAGCCGTCTTGGAATCCCATTACTTGTCGGTGAGGATGCCATCCATGGACATTCCTTCTGGAAAGGTGCCACCATCTTTCCGACACAGCTCGCCATGGCAGCCAGTTGGAATCCATCCTTACTCGAACAGGTTGGACGAGTGACCGCTGAAGAAGTTGTTCCCACTGGTATTCACTGGACATTTTCACCCGTGCTCTGTCTGACGCGCGACTTGCGCTGGGGGCGTACCGGCGAAACCTTTGGCGAAGATCCGTATCTGATCGGGGAGCTGGCAGCAGCTTTGATCCGTGGCTACCAGGGGCGCGGACTTGATGACCCGAACGGCATCCTTGCCACAGCCAAGCACTATGCGGGCTACTCCGAAACCCAAGGCGGACGCGATGCATCCGAGGCGGATATCTCACGCCGCAAGCTGCGCAGTTATTTCCTGCCGCCATTTGAACGTGCCGTGCGCGCCGGAGCCATGACTTTTATGACCGGATACCAATCCATGGAAGGCGTGCCATCCACCGCCAACCACTGGCTTCTGACCGAGGTCTTGAAAGACGAATGGGGCTTCAAAGGTGTGATCGTGACCGACTGGGACAACGTTGGTCGTCTGGTGCGAGAACAACGGACGTGCGCCAACAACGTCGAAGCCGCCATCGTGGCTGTCCGCGCGGGCAACGACATTATGATGACCACTCCCGAATTCTACGAAGGAGCTATCGAAGCCGTGCGCACGAGACGACTGGCAGAAAGTGAAATTGACACTCCCTGCGCCCGACTCTTGGCTCTTAAATTCCGCATGGGACTATTCGAGAACCCGCGCCGCCCTGACCTTCAGCGCGCTGCCGTTGAAATCAACCGCCCTGAGCACCGAGAAGTAAATCTCGAGATCGCGCGTCAAAGTCTTGTGCTCCTTCAAAACAACGGGCTACTTCCGCTCGACTTGGAAAAGGTAAAGTCCATCGCCGTGATCGGACCGAACGCCGACGATGACCTACAACAACTGGGCGATTGGTCGCTGGGCTCATGGCAGCACCCACCAGAAGCAGGCAAACATCCGCGCGAAAAGACGACCACCGTGCTGGATGGCATCCGCGCGCTGGCTCCGAAAGAGGCGAAGATCAATTACGAACGAGGCTGCTCGATCGTTGACGATGACCTCTCGGGCATCCCCGCAGCAATAGCGGCAGCCCAGGCATCGGATGTGATCGTCGCTGTAGTTGGCGACCATCTGAACTTTATTGGTGAAACCCTCAGCACAGCTACTCTCGAACTCCAAGGCGGACAAGTCGCTTTATTGGATGCACTCGCACAAACAGGCAAGCCCATGATCGTGGTGCTGGTCAACAGCAAGCCGTTGGTTCTGCCAGCCTCCGCCAAACACGCCGCGGCGATCATTGAATTGTTCAACCCCGGCATGGAAGGCGGCAGGGCTCTTGCAGAAGCGCTCTTTGGGATTCTCAATCCCTCTGGCAAACTCACCATTTCCATTCCGGTGCACGTCGGTCAACAGCCTGTGTTCTATAGTCAGGTGCGCGGACAACATGGCTTTACCTACGCTGACATGACTCAGGAACCGCTCTTCTCCTTCGGGCATGGACTCAGTTATACGAGCTATGCCTATTCGAATCTACGGCTCACCTCCACCACAGTACACGATGAAGAAACGGCAAAAGTTTTGGTGGATGTAGAGAACTGCGGAAAACGAGAGGGCACCGAGATCGTGCAGGTTTACGTCAGCGATGTGGTCACGTCAGCCACCTGGGTCAATAAGGCATTGAAGGGGTTTGCACGTGTTCAGCTAGCAGCGGGAGAGAAAAAGACCGTGCAAGTAGAATTGCCCTGGCAATCCTTCCAGATCGTGAACGCAGATGGCAGGAACGTGGTGGAGCCCGGCGAATTCGAAATCCAGGTCGGTCCATCTTCGCACGATGATGATCTATTGAAGACAAGCCTGTGGATCGAGTAACCATTGAGTATGAATATGTATATCGAACACATCGCCATCTGGACAAACCAATTGGAAATCCAGAAAACCTTTTACGAAACCTATTTCTCCGCCCAAGCTGGAAAAAAGTACACGAATCCAAAAACGCACTTCGAATCTTACTTTTTATCCTTCGTCAGCGGAGCGCGGCTTGAGTTGATGCAGATTCCCGATTTGAAATCGGCTGAAACAACATCACGAATGGTGGGATACGCCCATATCGCTTTTTCTGTCGGCTCAAAAGAACAGGTCGATGAGTTGACCAAACGCTTGGAAGCAAATGGATATCGAATTGCCGGCCAGCCGCGCACTACGGGAGATGGTTACTACGAAAGCATCGTCCTTGACTCGGATGGAAATCAGATTGAAATTACGGTATAGTCAGCGCAACATTTCATCAACTAGTAGGACTAGACACCAATGACATCAAACATGGACAACAACGATCCTGAAACCTTCGCGAACCGTGAAAAGGACTGGCGCAATGGCGCCATCGTTTATCAAGTGCTGGTAGATCGCTTCGCACCTCCCGCCGATCTTGACTCCAAGCGCGGACTCTACCCCGCTCCCAAAAGATTGCGTGACTGGTCGGAAGAAGCGAAAAAGGGCGGCTACCTGCCAGATGCAAAACTCTACAGTCACGAGATCGATTTCTGGGGCGGTGACTTTGAAAGCCTGCGCAGTCATCTGGATTACATCCAGCAGCTCGGTGCAGATGTGCTGTATCTCAATCCCATCCATCTGGCATACAGCAATCACAAATATGATGCGTCAGATTTTAAGGAGATCTCTCCGGAGTTCGGAACGAAAGAAGATTTCGCCAGGCTGGTGGAGGATGTTCATGCGCGTGGCATGAAGCTGGTGCTCGATGGCGTCTTCAATCACATGGGGCGAAACGCTCCCATTTTCCGCGAAGCGTTCCAGGACCCGAACAGTCCGTGGCGGGAATGGTTTGCGATCGGACCACAATTCGACGGCGGCGCGCGCATCTGGTCTGGCGCGGAGAATCTGCCCGAGTTGAATCTCGAGAACCAGCAGGTACGCGATTACATTTACGAGCGTCCCGATTCGGTCGTGCGTAGTTATCTCCGCGCGGGTGTAGATGGCTGGCGTTTGGATGTCGCTTTCGAGCTCGGCTACGATTACCTGCGCGATCTCACGCAGGCAGCGCATCTCGAAAAGCCCGGCTCACTCGTTGTGGGCGAGATCGTCAACTATCCCGATCAATGGCTGCGCTCCATCGATGCGGTGATGAACTTCCCGCTGCTCTACATTTTGCAGGGCATGGTCAAAGGCAGCATTGCACCGACCACAGCCGGTCGCATGATCGACCGCATGATCCAAGATTCCGGGATCGAGTCGATGCTCAAATCCTGGGCGCTGCTCGACAACCACGACCGCATCCGTCTCGCCACGGTGGTGCCCGAGCCGTCCCTGCGGCGCATGGCTCAGACGCTGCAGTTCACCGTACCCGGCGCTCCGAATCTCTACTACGGCAGTGAACTCGGAATGACCGGCGGCGACGACCCCGGCAATCGCTCCCCCATGCGCTGGGATTGGGTCCGCGATGACAACCCCGAACTTGCCTGGATCAAAAAGCTGATCGGCTTACGCAAAGCACACCGCGCTCTGCGTATCGGAGATTTCCGACTCTTGGAGTCGGACAAGCTCTTGGCATTCGAGCGTTATACCGACCGCACTCTGGAAACGGTCATCGTTCTCGCCAACCCGACGGCTGATCCCATTACCGAACATGTCATGATCCCTCACGCCTCGCTCATGGACGACACCCCCGTGGTCGATATTCTCAGCGGCACAGACACATACGTCAGCCGCATCGAAGCCGGCTTCGTAACCGTGAAGGTCCCCCCGCAAGGCATCCAAGCCTTGATGCTGAGCGAACGTCCATTGGGTGGCTACAGCCGCTACAAGCGAGTACGGTAAATAGAAAAATTGATCCTTTTATTGGTGGAGATGAAGTATGACTGCTGACAAAAAGTCCGGATTCAACTGGCTAATTCTCGTCAGCCTCTTTTGGGGCGGGATTGGTATCGTCTGCCTGGGACTGGGAGTTTTCTTCCTCGCCTTCTATGACTCCCCCATTGACCCGCAAAAAGGCATGGGAATGTTGGACTACACCTTGATCGGCAGTGTCATCGCCTTTCCCATCTTGAGCCTGATCGCAAGCCTTGCGACCTTTATCTTGAGCCGGGTCAACAAACGGATCGCGCTCACCGTTGCCTTGCTGCCGATCATTCCCTTGATCCCAATCATCGCTATCTTTAGCTGGTCAAGTTCATCAAAGGATAACACCGGAGATGCCACCCAGCTCTCAGAATGCAGCGCGCCCATTTTCGATGGCGGAGATGGATTAACGACATCAGGCTGCGGGTTGCTGCAAAAAGGTGTTCAGGGTTCCGGTGACCTTTCCGCGACCACGGAGGCGCACAATTGGCGATTCTCAACCGAAGCAGGGCGGGTCAAGATCACGGTCAAGAATGACGGCAATTCCTGTCCGTATGTGATGGCTCTTGATTCCAAGGGAGAGATCGTAGATGCGTTCGAAGATGAAAACAAGCTCCGTCTCTGCCCAAGCGGAATGATCACCACCGGCTTCTTCGAATTCACCGCTCCCGAGACAGGGATTTATACTCTGCGGCTATTCAGTCCCGAAGCGCCAGGGACCTATTGGGTGACTATTGAGTAAGATGCATTGATTCAGACCAGGTGCGAATAGGGTGCCGATATCTTGATCACCGGAAGCCAAAATGAAACGGCAGAATCACTTCAAGCATCGAAAAGGAAAAAGATTCTGGGTAGCTGTATTCATTGGAATAGCGGCGTTTTTGTTCGTATCCATCTTTTACAGAGCAAAAAACTACCTGGATAAAAATTCGCCCTATTACTCGGGCAATTATGCGGTAAACATCCCCAAAACGACTGAAGATATAAGCGTTGTTACATACAATATTTGGTTTGCGCAGGATATCGACCAAGCTATTTTGGATTTGGGCAAGATCGGTGCACAAAGAAATCTGGATATCGTTCTGCTTCAGGAGATGGATGAGAGCGGCGTCGAACGGATTGCCCGGGAACTCCAATTGAATTACGTTTATTATCCAGCCGCGATTGAGCCTACGTATCATAAAAACTTCGGGAATGCCATTCTATCGAGATGGCAGATCACAGACTCACAAAAACTGATATTGCCACACAAAAGCTTTTCAAATCGCATGAGTCGTATTGCTACCAGAGCAACGATTCGAATTCAGGATGTTGAGATTCTTGTGTACTGTCTTCATACAGAATCTATATTCTCGATACCGCAGTTCAGGGAAGATCAGTACAAAGCAGTGCTCAATGATATTGATCATCAAGCCAAACTGGTCATAATAGGAGGCGACTTCAACTCGTTCACGAAGGCAGATGCCAAAAAGGTGGAGGAAATCTATAAGCAGGGTGGTTTTATGAGAGCATCCGATGGAAGCGGCAATTCTCTTTTCAAATTTGGCATCGGAGCCCCAGCGGATCACCTTTTTACAAGAGGGTTTGTCGTAAAAGGCACAGGGGTATTATCAGAAGCGACAGCCAGTGACCACTTGCCCCTATGGGTCACGTTGAAGATGAAAACAACTTACATCTCTGCCCAAGCGGAATAATCACCACAATCTTCTTTGAGTTTACCGCTCCCGAGACAGGGATATATACTCTAAGGGTATTCAGCCCCGAAGCGCCAGGGCAGTATTGGGTAACGATAGAATAATATGTAGTAATATCTGGATGTTTCCAGATATATAATCTATCTATCAGTAGATAGATTGCTATACCTACACAAGATCTTTCCAAAATGGGAGTTAGATAGTTGGTATCTAACTTATCTTCAGTTGTACAAAATTATGTTAACAATGAAAGATAAGACTATGTCATATCAAGATATACCAATTTCTATTGGGATAAAAAATATTGAGAACGCAAAATACCTTCACACGGTAATATTGCCAATCATTGTTGATGCCAAAAGGTGGGAACTAGTTGCATATCAATCACATTTAAATGCAGAGCTCATTTTGGGTGGAAATCGTTACCCTTCTGGGTAGAGATGCAAAGCCTACAAATGGCAAGCATCATTTCGAAATCACTTTTGCAAAAGTTAGAAAACTGCTTTGATAAAAATAGTACGAAGTTTACCCCGTATATTATCAATATTAATGTTTCAATGCGTTCTGGGTTCATTCTCGAATATATCGAAAATAAAGTAGCATTATGGAAAAAAGTTGGTAACAGCTACTTTCAGCTTTACTGGGGTGCCATTGATGTTGATTACTCGGATTTATCTGATAGTGTAACTCTTGATATTGAATATGATCCGACAAAAAATACTGTCAATTTGATGATAAGAGGCACACAAGTGCTGACATACACCGACGCGGCATTTACAAAGCCTCCTAACAAAATAATTCGGCGTTGCTACGAACTTTCAAAGAACTTGGACACAATAAGAAATCTAAAGTCAGCAAGTAAGCGGCTATTAACTCATGACAAATTTATTTCATCTAGATATTCGTTGGAGAATATTTCAGAAAGCCAGGCTCTGGAAGTCAAAGAGTTATCAGATAATATTTTCACATTAGCTAATAATATTGTATTGATAAATGAAACATAAGAAACTTTCAGCAGTACATATTTTTAATAGCATTGCCAGGGAAAGATGAAGAAAATGGGCAAAAGATAGCCTGAGGCAAAAAGGTGGTTCGGATCATGTTACATCCGAACCACTTCTTGTTTATCTTTCGCTTTGGACAGAATCTATCTCCTCAACCCGATCACCAACCTCGTCAACCCCAGCGCGGCAAGGATGATCAAACCTACTGCCACTTCGAACGCCAACCGCTGCACATGGATGTACACACTCAATAACGCCAATCCCAGTCCGAGCGCAGCCACAATGCCTACACGCTCCAAGTGACGCCGCTCCGTGCCGCGGATATCGTCCGTGGGCGAGGCGTAACTCAAGCGACGCGCAAAGTCAGAGAGATCCCAGCCGAGTAAGCCGCCCAAAGCGCCGAGCACCATCCATACCGTGGGAAATTCCTTCCATACACCGTATGCCGCCGCAGAAACGATAACCAACAGCGCAAGCGGCGCATACCAATGCCAGCGCTGCCAACGCGCGACAAACCAGCCGATCCCCAACACGACCAGCCATTTTATGGGGTCGCTAAACCCCGCCTGTGAGTATCCGATCACAAGCGAACCCACTCCCACCAGAATGCTCAACACCATTGCAACGATTGTCATAAAACTCCACAGTAACGTTGGTCGAGTAGGCGGTGTATTGTCCGCCGTACACATCTCGATACGTTCCGCCACGCTTCGTCTTCGCTATCGCCAGCGCGACGGAACTACTCAACCATCGATAATTTATCTTCCCAACCGTCCTCAACCACCCGGGCGGACGACTTAACCTGCGCTTCACTACCTGATCGAACTGTTCTTCCACATCCCAATCCAACACCTGGATGCCAGCACGCTGTACTTTCTGCAATAGCAAACTGCGCTCCATACGAACGATGCGCCCCGCCAGATCCGTATTCTTTGTTTTGGGTAGATACGATAATTCAAACTTGACCGGGTTCGGGCAGATCGCCATCACCTGAAATCCCTGCGCGCACAATTGCACCAGCGGACGCAGATCATCATCCACAAGCGGCGAGATCAAAATGATCTGCGATTCAGGCGGGAACAAACGCGTCGGCAAATGTTCCAGGTCTGAGAAGACTTCACTGCCGCCGGCACGCGCATGAGCCAGCGCATGCAAAATGCGTTCGCGCTGCACTTTTCCATAGCCAGGTAATGTCCAACGCAGATACGAGCCATATACCAGCAGCCCCACGCGATTTCCCTGTGCCAACAACGCATCCGACAATGCTGCGGCTGCCTGCACGGAATGTTCAAAGAGCGAATGTCCGTGCGGGAACTGGTTGGTACGCAGGCGACCATCGAGCACGATGCCCACATCCGCCACGCGTTCCTGTTGATATTCGTTCGAATACAACACATCATCTTCTACACGGTGCGTACTTGCCCGCCAATTGATGGAACGCGGCGGATCACCGGGCTGATATTCACGCACACCGAAGAACTCCGTGCCACTCCCGCCCACGCGCGCAGGGATCGAACCCGCATACACACGCGTCCGCCGCGGACGAATGGCAACATGACGGAGTCGCATCACCGGCGGGAAAATAAACAACTGTCCCTTCGCTTCGATCTGGACCTTTTGACTAGTCGCCGCTAAATGATCATTGACCGTCGCTTCGACCGCTTCGAATCCATAACTTCCGCGCGGACCTAGAACGGTATACGCAAATGTAAAGGAAGCGTCCTTCGCAAGCGTTACCAGGTGTCGGCTGGGATTGCTCCGCTGCTCTTCATCCTCAGAACGGATCTTTAATTCCGGCGGCAGAACATCTTCCAACAGAACTTCTTCCAGAGCTTCTCCGCGATTGGTGACAGTCACCTGCACTACTACATCGGAGTTCGGACCAACACGCTCACTCGAGAGATGCCGTGAGGCTTCCAGTTTGATCTCGTTCGGCGTGCGCAAAAACCCTGCCAGCAAATACACCACGAACGGTAATGCAAGCGTGATCATCTCGCCGCGCACACGAACGACGCCGACAAGGATGAGACTATAAGCGATCAAACTAAGAAAAATGGAACGAGACATAGTTTTTGACGACCGTCCTTGACTGCGCTACGCTACGCTCAGTGCGAATGATTATTTGACCACGGGTACCGGCGTCTTATCCAGCACATCGCGAATGACATCTTCTGTCACCTGACGCGCCATCCAATACTCAGGCTGGAGGATGATACGATGTGTCAGCACAGATGTGGCATAGCGTTTGACATCATCGGGTGTGATGTAATCACGTCCTTCCACAGCCGCGTTGGCGCGCGCCGCTTTGAGGAATGCCAGCGACCCACGCGGGCTGGCACCCACAGCCACCCGTCGGTCAGTACGCGTGGCATGAATAACAGAAGCAATGTAACTTTCAAGGTCAGCATCCACGTGAACGGTTTCGACCAACTCGCGCAATTCCAACAACTGCTTTGCGGTGGTGATCTCGCGCAACACCACTTCATCCTGTTTGCGCTCGCGGCGTCGACGCAGGATCAACTTCTCATCGTCCAGGCTGGGATAGCCCACGGTCAGCTTCAACATGAAGCGGTCTAATTGCGCTTCAGGCAGCGGGAACGTGCCTTCGTATTCGATCGGGTTCTGCGTGGCAAGCACAAGGAACGGCTCGGGCAATGGCAGGGTCTCGCCTTCAATCGTCACCTGCCCCTCTTGCATCGCCTCCAACAACGCGGACTGCGTCTTCGGCGATGCGCGGTTGATCTCATCGGCAAGGATGATGTTGGCAAAGATCGGTCCTTTGCGCAACTCGAATTTGTTCGTGGTGCGATTGAAGATATTTCCACCGGTGATGTCGCCGGGAAGCAGATCAGGCGTGAACTGAATACGCTTGAATTCAAGACCCAGCGCTGTGGCAAAACTGCGCGCGATCAAGGTTTTGCCAAGACCCGGGAAATCTTCGAGCAAAATATGTCCGCCTGCCAGAACGGATGCCATCATCATTTCGAGCAGGGCACGTTTGCCAACCACGGCACGTTCCACTTCGGCGATGACTTGTCTTGTCGTTGTTGAAACTTTTGAAATCTCTGCCACGTTTGTCTCCATGTGTTAGCAAGTACTAACCACTTTAAAAGTGATTGTCACTTAGAGTGTCAACTTTTGTTTCAAGAAATTCCACCGCTTCACTTACATCATGATCAAGCGGTGTTTTTGCAGACGGAACAAATGGGTTGTTACGATTAGGATAATCGGCAAAAGAACCTTGCAGTCCGGCGTGCAGATAACTCGTCAGCTTGGGGGGGGCTTTCCAATCGGGACCATCCAACGGCTCGAAAAAGGAACGGTTGCGTCCGCTTTCGCGCTGTACCAGGATCTGATACGCCAATTTGCCCAGGCGGTTCGCCACCAGCCAGCGATTGTAGACTCCCGATTCCGCTTTATGCATCCATGTAGAGAGTTCTTCCACCTGTCCCTTGGGCGGATTGCTATAGGATACGTGTTTTCTCACGAATTCAATTTCCGGCATGATGCTCTTTACGAACATATACAGGATCAGGATGGCAATGATGGTCCACCATACGACCTGAGGCAGGGAATGGTAAAACAAACCGAGCAGCCACAAGAGGTAAGCGACAGGAAGGATCAACACGCCATACGCCACTGCTCGTAAAGGAAACGCTAGCAACGCTGAAAGGACCAGTACTCCCAACAATACTAGTGCGCGGCGTCTTTGGCTCATACCGGCTCCCCGCAGTAATTCAAAATGGACGTCAGACAGGCGACCGCTTCGTTCACATCCTTTGGTCCCGAGCGATACCCACCATAACGAACCGCTTCGAACAAACGCGTCAACCGCTGCACAGCATCACCCGGCAAACCAGCTTGTTCAAGGCGGACAGCGAACTCGGCAGGCGTCATCGAGTCCTTGCGATGTATTTTGCGCCTATCGGACACCACATTGCTCATACGAAAATAACAGCGCATGATGACATCGGTTGTATCACCGCCCTGTGAGAGGTCTTTAAGAGAGGAACGTGCAATTCTGGCAAGTTCCTCCAAAGGTTCTTCTTTCTCTCTTCCCAAAGGCAACCCTTGTAGAAATACCCAGACGCGCCAGCCTGCATACGCCAGGAAAAAGATAAGCAAAATACTGACCACATAGGAGATCCATGGCGATTCCTGCGGTGGCACGAAAACCGGCGGAGGCAAATTCGTATCACCTTCACCGGATTGAGCAAATATAAAAGATCCCAGGTTAAGATTTGCCAAGGCAGCCAAACGGTCGCCATAGTTGCGCATCACGAAATAGATCAGCCAATAGGTTCCGAAGGCACGTACGAACAAGCGTATCAATTGTTTTCGCCCTTCAGGAGAAAGCAACAAGCCGATCAAAGAGATCAATAGAACCAACACACCCCAGAAAATGAGCTGAGACTTAACGGGCGTGGTGGTGAAGATCATTCCAACAGTCCCACTGGGAGGAGGCATCTCCGTCTCATAACGACCGATAGGCTGCCCCGCGTTAAATTGAACATCCCTCAAGCTGAAAGCAAGCACCGTTAAAGCCCCCAAAGCAAGGATGGCGAGCAGAATGGTTAACTTCTTGTTTTGAAAAAAGGAACGCATGTGAATGAAATAATTTTACACCATCGCAGATATAATCCAGTCAATGACGATCAACAACCCTGATGATACCTGCAATGCCCCCCTGCCACCACAGGCTGTAGAGGGGTTTCACCTGTTCAACGCTCGAAAGTATTTTGAGGCGCATGAAGCGCTCGAAGATGCCTGGAACGCGGAAAAAGGCAAAGTGCGCGACTTGTATCGTGGCATTCTCCAGATTGCAGTCACATATCTACACATCACACGCGAAAATTATCCGGGTGCGATCAAAGTTTACGCACGTAGCCAGAAATGGCTTCGAGAGTGGGCGCCCATTTGCCGCGGCATCCATGTGGAAGAATTACGCGCCGATGCGGCGAACGTGATGCGTGAAGTGGAACGGCTCGGCGCAGAGCGCATCGGTCAATTCAACCCCGTTCTACTGAAACCCATCCGCTGGGAGGAAATACTTGCTGAAAAGAAAACGTACATCTGCGACCGCTGTGGTCACGAGATGTACGAAAAGAATTGCAAGGTCACCTGCCCGAACTGCGGCAATCGATTCGATTGCTCGGATCTGAATATTTATTTTGATTAACCATTCCACTTTTTTCGGGGCTAAGCTCCAAAAAAAGCGAGAGTTGGGGCACGGCGTTGCCGTGCCCCAACGAGTTTATTGCACCGGACGAAATGTCTTGATGCTCTGATCGAATGTGGGCAGCATATCGAAAAACTCATTGATTTGCGCCACATATCCAACCAGCCAGATCGTACTTCCATCCTGAAAAACATAGATCCGTTCATTGACATCCACACCTTGGGCGCGCATCTCGAATGAAATACGTACTGCATCCCTTGAATTGACGGAAACTTTTCTGTTTTCCGTAATTCTAATTTGGGGATCCAAACTTTTGAGTTCGCTGTCGATAAAAGTCTCAAGTGAATCCCCCACCATCGGTTTGAAATACACAAGCACACGCATTTGATACAGCGAGTTCTTGGATGTCTCTCCCACCATCGACAATTCTTCTTCCGGCTCTTTCTTCGCAGCCTTGAAGGATGGCGGCAGCCAGATCTCGACCAATTCGGTTTTAAACTGTTTCCAGCCCGAGGGAATCAACTGTTCATACGGAATAGGCGTCGCTGTTGCCGTGGGCGTCATCGTGTTGAAGATCACTGGGGTGGAGGTCATTTGCGGAGTAGGGGTATTTTCTGGGGCGCGTGAGAAAGATGGTAATCGCAAGCTTCCCCCAAACACAAGCCAAACCATCAAGCCAAAAAGGATAAGCACAAGCGCCCCCAAGCCGATCAGGATACCGATCTGGGCAGAAGTCATACCCGAGTTTTTGCGATTTTGTGTCATACGCCCTCCGTGCGATGCTCGCTACTTTATATGGTCACATCTTACCCCTGTTGCAGTTCCCCACGGGTTATAACATCATGACTGAATAAGAATGGCGCGCGCCGGAGCGCCATCGGAGCCGGCGATCTTCAAGGGCAGGCAATACAGATCATAAAATCCACGCATGACCTGGGAGAGATTCAAACCTTCAATGACCACCACACCCGCTTTGAGCAGCACTTCATGTGTGGGTGTCGAATCTTCATACGGCGCCACAGAAAGATAATCCACCCCCACGAGTTGGACACCGTGCTGCACCAGCCATTCCGCGCCATCTTCGGTGATCGCTACAAAGTCGGTCTGGAACTTTGTCTCGCCCTTCGACCATAGACGGGAATTCCTAGTGCCGAACAGGATGCGCTTCATATCGGGCGTGATCTCGGTCCGTACCAGCACTTCGGACGTGATTGCCTCCACCCCATCCGGTAGCTGCACCACGTAACAGGGACCGGTCAAAACGTCGAGCGCTAACTGCTCCACCGTGCGTTTGTCGTTGAGGAAATGATGCGGAGCGTCCACGTGCGTGCCGGTGTGGACGCCCATATTCATGCGGGTGGCATTGACGTGCCCACCCTTATCCATGGATTCGGTTTGTTCGAGTTCAATGCCCGGGTCCCCGGGCCAGGTGGGGAGAGCGGGTGAAATGGTCAGTGAGATATCGAAGATGGTCATGGCAGTTCTCCTTCATTCATTTGCAATACTAATTCAAACATCCCAAGGATACGTTGATGGGTCGAAGTAACCATTGTCCAAATCAGAATAAACTCACCACGCCCAAAGACAATCCCGAAGGGATGAAATGATTATAGACCAATAGACAGCAGGATACAAATCCCGAAGGGATGAAATAGCAGACAGCAATATGTCACCCCTGCGGGGTTGGCGCAAAACTCGTCGTGAAAATCTATAATAATTCCACTCCTTCGGAGTTATCGACTCGCCTTATGCAGTCATATTTGTAATGGGAGATTTATCTCGTTTTTTAAAATGCGACAACTCAGAGTGTAGGACTCAGCAGCGATAGTGGAACCAACACAAGGCGAAGTAAGAGGCGGAAGAAACGTCACGGAGTTGCGGTTGGCGTGGGCGAAATCCATCCGCTCAATTGGAAATATTCTTCCAGGAACGGGGCGCGTTCTGCTCCGGTCATCAAGCGCGGACGGGAGTAATCTTCAAGCCGGGCGGTGATCAATTCTGTGCTGATGAATTTCCCATTGTAGATCACATAACGGTCGAGAAATTCGCGTTGAATGTTATTGGGCTCCATCTGATCAAAAAATAAATTACCCAGCCCAAAATGGATGAACGAATTCTTGTAAAACTCCATGGTTTGAGCATAGTGCGCCTGACTGCCGCTGACAATATCGGCGCCGGCATCCACCATGCCCTGAAAATCATCGAGTCTGTGCATCATGTGGTATGGGATCGTAGCTTTCCACCCACTGGAACGTGGAGATCACAACAAAGCCATGCGATTTCAGATCAGAGATCGTTTGATGAATGGTATCAAATTCACACGGCGCAGCTCCAGGTCGTTCATCGGTAGCGGTTGGATAAGCACCTGTATCGGCACGATCACAGCCGATGAAGGCAATTTTGTTGCCATTGAGTTCGAAAAGCGCAGGCTTTAATGAATCGCTTCGATCCAAGCCACCGCCAAAATAGGGCAGGTCATTCTGGTTGTAAATATCGATGGTCTCCACCATGGCTTGAGCGCCGTGATCTGCAAAATGATTGCCGGTCAACTCAATAACATCCGCACCAACGTCGAGAATCAAATTGATATATTTTGGATCGCTACAAAAGACCAGTTCGGTTTGATCGGGTTGTGGCTCGGGACATCCTGATACAAACGGGATCTCATTACTAATGTGAGCAATATCAGCTTCACGTAATGTATCGCGGATCGCCTCTCCGGGATACAAGACACCCTTTCTCTCCATTGTGAATGCTGTGGCACGCACCAGGGCTGTGACACCGGTCATGATGACAGTGGTTAGCTTGGAAGGATCGTAGTTCGGTCGAAGGTTGAAGGTCGAAGGTTGAAGGTCAGGTGAAGATTGAAGAGCAAAGTTTATAACCAGCGGATAGCTTGCAAGATCAAATTTCTTATGAATCGGTGATTGACCATCGATGGTAAGAACCTTCCATTTTGGTTCCAAAGCTTCAAAGGGAACGATCGCCCAAGAGGGAAGTTCACTCCAGGCGGTTTCGAGCAACTGGTCAGCGGGAATGATCCGCACCGCATTTGCGGCGGGAGCGCCCCACAGAGAAGTGAACGCCGCTAGCGTGGACTCGTCCATCAAGAGCGGAAGTCCATGGAATGCGCCCGGAGCATCGTCATGCAGCCAGGCATTTTTCAATTCTTCCGCAGAAATGCCATCGGTTACGGTTGGAAAGGGCGCAACCAGAGCATAGACCCATTGGATTTGTGTCGCTGTGGCTGGCGTTGCAGATGTTTTTACATCCAGCATAACAGAGGAATTCGAAGAAATATTCCATGCCTGCGCTTGTTGACGCAATGAAATCGGCACCGCGTCACCGACTTGCAAGCCAACAAGACCTTTGGTAAGCACACTGGTTGGAGAGGAAATTGGAACAGGTTGAGTAGATATGGGAGCTGCGTTTGCTAAGGGGGTACAGGAGGAAAACAACAGGCTAAAAACGATCAACACATAATAGATCTGTCTATTTTTTTTATCAGCCATAACTCGCTCATTATACTCTTGCATCCTGTCACGTCATTGCGAGCTCGCTAGGGCGACACTTGCACATGCACGCAAGTGCAGGTGAGCAATCTTCTGGCAAATTACCTATAGATTACTGAAAATAAGATTGCTTCGTCGCTCACTATCGTTCACTCCTCGCAGTGACGAGTTAGAGTAAAAAACATCGTCATTGCGTGCCTTGCTAGAAATAGCTGGCAGCAATGACGATTCGATTGATGTTTTGATTGTAACGAAAGAGTTCAGAAGATGGGAATTAGACCATAGTACGGGTTACTGAGGTGCAGGCGTCGCCGTTAGAGCGCCGGGGAGTGCCGGAATGGACATGGGTGTCAATGTTGGTGTAATGCTCGGCGTGGCTGTCGGGTTGAGCGGAGTCCAGCCGCTTTTGTAAAAATATTCCTGTAGGAAACCAGCGCGTTCCTGTTCCGTCATCCAGCGCGGACGGGAATAATCTTCGAGCATGGTGGTAAGTAATTCAATGCTAATGATTTTTCCATCGTAGACCACGTATCGATCCAGGAATTCACGGCGGATTCCTTTTGGCATCCAATCCTGGTCGCCCATCTGATCGAAGAACAGATTCCCTTGTCCATAATGGATGAAGGTGTCATTATAGAATTCCATCGTCTGGGCGTAATGCGCTTGAGCGCCCAAGACCAATGATGCGCCCCAATCCACCATGAGACGAAAGTCAATGACCTGCTGTGGGTTGGGATTGTAATCATACGTTTGATTCCAGTGATTGGTGGCGATGACCACATATCCGGCTGATCTTAATTGAGCGATCTCCTGCTGCAGATAGGCAAAGTCACATGGCGCGGCACCGGGCTGCAAGTCGGTGGCGGTGGCAGGACCACCGGTATCGAGTTCGATTACAGCCGATAAAGGCGATCTTGTTGCCGTGGTTCTCGAACAGCGCTGGTTTGATCGCATCCTGTTTGTTCGCGCCGCCGCCGAAATAGACGATGTTGTGGGCTTTGTAAATATCCAGCGTCTCCAGTGTTGCTTTGGCACCGTAGTCTTCAAAATGATGTCCGGTCAGTTCGACAAGGTCTACGCCGATGTCGGTAAATAGGTCAATATATTTGGGGTCAGAGCAAAAGACCAGCGCGGCTTGATCGGGGCGCGGAAAGTGACAGCCTGTGTAAAACGGAACATGATTGGCAACGTGAGCGATATCCGCTTCGAGCATGGTGTCGCGGATCAATTCGCCGGGATATTTCACACCCTTCATTTCCATCGTATATGCCGTGGCACGCACCAAGGCGGTGATGCCGCTCATGATAATGGTGGTCAGTTTAGCGGGGTCGTAATTGGGTTGAAGGTTTAATGTTGAAAGTTGAATGTCAGAAGAGGTCTGAATTGCGAAGGGTACAACCAACGGATAGGTGGCTTGATCGAACTTCTTGCGGATCGGTGATTGACCGTCAATGGTCAACACTTTCCATTTCGTGTCAAGTTCTTCGAACGGGACAAGCGCCCAGGAGGGAAGTTCGCTCCAGGCGGTGTCGAGCAACTGGTCGACGGGAAGGACGCGCACCGCCTGCGCGGCAGGAGCGCCCCATAACGCAGTAAATGCCGCTTGCGTGGACGCATCCATCAAGAGCGGATGTCCAGTAAAAGCGGCGGGAATCACTCCGTTCGTCCAGGCATTTTTTAGTTCTTCGGTAGAGACGTTATCGGTCACGGTTGGGAAGGGCGCGACCAACGCATACACCCACGGAATTTGTGTAGCGCTTGCGGGCGTTTCGGGTGTGACGACATCCAATGTGATGAACGAATTTGCTGGAAGGCTCCAGCCTTGCGCCTGCTCACGTAAGGAAGCTGGGACAGAGTCACTTAACTGCAAGCCAACAGGACTCGGCGTGGCTGTGGGAGTGTCCGTTGGCACGGCAGTTGGTGAATTCACCGGAATGGGTTGTGTGGGTATGGGAATTTCGGTTGGTTGAGGAGCACAGGAGGAAAACAACAGGCTGAAAATGATCAGCGCGTAGAGGCTTTGGGAACGGTTGTTCGATGACATAACTCGCTGATTATACTCTTGGAAAAAATCAGAATGAAATGTCGTTGCGAGGAGGGTGATCTTCCCGACGAAGCAATCTACCGTTAAATGGAATTCCCTTTTCGACGAGAATCACCCATTTATTTGGAGATCGCTTCGCTCGCAACGACATGATGGATTAAAGAGTTCAGCTTCGTAAGCGTAAATTGTTGGAGTGCGTCTTCATCTATGGTTACACCCAGACCAGGACCAGTCGGGACGGTGATGGTGCTGTCGTCATTCAAGGTGAAGCGTTCGTTGGTGATGTCGCGGTGATAGTAACGGTCAGAGGCAGAGATATCGCCCGGCAAAATGAATCCCGACAGCGATGCCAGCGCCAAATTGGATGCACGCCCCACGCCGGTCTCCAACATGCCTCCACACCAAACCGGCATATCATGGGCGCGGCACAGATCGTGAATGGCAATTCCCTGGCTCAACCCCGCAGCGCGCGCCGGTTTGATGTTGATGATCTTGCACGCTTCCATTTCCAATGCATAGCGCGCGTGACGCGGTGTGATAATACTTTCATCGAGGCAAATCGGCGTCTTGAACTCCGCCTGCAACCGGCGATGATCCCAGATGTCATCTTCGAACAAGGGCTGTTCGATCAGCAGCAGGTTCAGGTCATCGATGGCTTTCAACACCTTCGCCGTCTCCAACGTGTACGCCGAGTTCGCGTCCACCTGCAGAAGCAGGTTGGGATATTCTTTTCGTACAGCGGATGTCTCTTCGACTTCTCTTCCCGGTTTGATTTTGATCTTGACACGAGAATATCCTTTTTTCACACTGAGGTTTATTATCTCTAGTAAAGACGGGATCGACTCTTGGATACCGATGGATATGCCGACCTGGACTTCGCATCAATACCCCGCCAAACATCTCACGCAGGGACTTTCCATCTCTTTTGCCCAATAAGTCCCAAAGCGACATCTCTACCCCAGCCTTAGCCAAGTGATGCCCACGGATACCAGCGACACGGTTCTGAAAATCTGAGGCATCTATTACATCTTTTCCGAGAATTAGCGGTGCAATGAAGTCTTTAATAATATGCCAGGCAGTACCGGAGGTCTCATAGTTGTAACCTGGGTCACGTGTAGCAACGCACTCCCCCCACCCTGTGAGACCTTCGGCTTTCAATTCAATGATGATACATTCACGGTCAACTTCACGTCCAAAGGAAGTTTCAAACGGGGCTACCAACGGCATACGGACATGATGGATGGTAATGGATTCGATTTTCATAATGGGTTGGCTGAGTTATAACACTTTTTATTTTAGAGTAATAGTGAGATTTTTCTGGTTATTTGGTGAATTTATGAAACCTAGGTAAGGAGTAAAATGAATTAAGATTTCCGATCAAATTTCGGGGACGTCTCCTTACCAAGCTAGGGAAATATAGTGAAACAAAAACAAGATACTTTCACATTAGGTGTTTACACCCTGACTGTTCTTTTGTTCCTGGTCATTGTTGGGGTGTTCTCAATCTATCAGTTCAGAAAAAACCAGCCAGACCCAGAACTATGGCCGCCCGTTATCACGGTCCATCAATCATCCATCCCTCCTTTGTGGATGCGGGACAACATCTTTATCGACCCAGATGAGCATCAGATGATCACTGCGAATGGTAAGCTAATCTTCATTGGTAATGAAGATGCGACTAGACCATCTTGTTTGATTGCCCTTGATACTATTTCTGGAACTGCTGAATGGAATAAATATTGTGGTCCTTCCAAAATTAATTTAGCGACATCGTCATCGAGCGTATTTGTCGGCGAAGTCGGCTATGTGATAGCGGTCAATGCTGATACTGGGGAGCGTATTTGGTCCACCTATTTACCCTTTACGCGTAGTGTAACCAAAACGCTGGTCATAAATAAAACGCTCTATGTGGATACAGTAAGCAAAAATCTTTTCCTCCTGGACACAGAAACAGGTAACATTCTTAATACAATTAGTTATGAATTTGACGATGTGCCAATTTGGAGCGACAAAAAAATGGATCTGGAAATTGTGGGAAACGATATGTATTTTGATAAACTACCAAGGCTACCTGGTGGTGAGGGAAAAGTTAGCTCCATAGATAAGCTTAGTGGCACAGAACGTTGGAGTGTCAACGTATCAATGTCCAGTCGAGCAAATGCCAGTTCCCTGGGTATCTTTTTACTTGCTTCCGACGGTTGGTTGTTACAGCTTGATCCGATAACAGGTGCAAAGAAACAGGTAGTGCAGTTTGCCCCTGCACCACTAAAGTGGAGTGCTACTCGCCAGTATGGTTATCATGTAGCAGTGGATGCAGAGAACCGGTTACTTATTGTTTATTTAGGCGACAGTGCTCAGTTATTCGCCTTTCGATTACCGTAAATGAATTTCAAATAACTAAAAAGACCTGACTGGTTTCCATAGAACCATAATCAACCAGCATTCATTTCCCGCAAAGCTCATAAACGATACAGTCACGATAAAACCTGTCAAGTGTAGACATAAGCGAATTATGTGTTTTTTATTAGCATTTAAAAAATGGCTTGACTTTCAAAATGGGATTTGCTATTATGTGGGCTGGCGGTAAGAGCGTGCCCCCCTCACGCTGGTACCGCCAATTTTATTTAAGTAGAAAGCGGATGCTGTGGGCAGCCTCCGCTTTTTTGATTCATGAAGACTTCCGAAGTCTTTGAGACTTCGGAAGTCTATAGCAGTCACTCTATCTTTACTTCCCCAGGTTCATCGTTCAATTTCAAACTGCGCAGGGCATCGTCCACACTGGTACCTTCTCCGGCACGCATCCCAGCGACGGGTGTGCCGCAAAACGGACAGATATTCCACGGCAGTTCCATCAGCTTGTTGCAGTTCTCGCAGGTCTTCTTCAACTTGGTGTGACAGTTCGGGCAAACCTGCCAATCATCTTTGACACGGCGCTCGCAGCCCGGGCACAGCGGAAGATCTTCCAGCACCTGGAGCAGCGCTTCCTCTTCGAGTGTACGCTGATATTCCTCTTCCAAGGTCCGTTGAGGACGTAGGATCAAATAAACGAGAATACCTGGCAAATTCAGGATTGCCACCAGCAAGGTCGATAACGTCTGCACCAATGGGTCGCGTGCCCGCGTGCGGATGTCGCGGTAGGTCCAGATCACCAGTGCGATCCACAAAGCGGCAAGGAAAGCGGCGCCGAAGCCGGTCAACACAAGGATGAGATTGCTCACAAAGGTGGGATCGAATGTCATGCTGCCTCGTTGGCGTTATTGTATCACGGCGTGTTGTGATGGAAATTCCATTCGCCGTCACTTTGGTCCACAAAGGAATTTTTACCGATCACTTCATAGAAGGTGATGCCCGGATGCAAGGGGATGGGCTCCCCAGTCAGCGTGGTCAACAACAAGGGCTGATCGCGGTTCATGCGCCGCCAACGGGCAATGATACCCACGCCATCGCGAAAGACATAGGCTTCCCCCAATTGATCAGGTTGATGTGGTAAACCTCATCATCGGCATCGTATCCATTCGCAAAGGTGTGATAGGCGAACAGCACCACCACATTTGAAGCATGGACAGCGGTTGCGGTGACGTTGTCCATCAACACATCGTAGGATTCATCCTTATTGTTACGGGTATCATCCCGTTCCTGATAGCGCACGTATTGCTGCGTTTCAGGGCGATACAACCAGTAATTATAGGAATCGACCGAATAATACGTGAAGATCTGCGTGCCAAGCAATTGCGCTTGCGGATGTGTATCGCTGAAGATTTGTCCTTGCAGTAACGGACGAGTATTATCGAGATTGTTGCGCGCGATACAGTCTGCCCAAGCGATGGTATTGAAGTATTCGTTGTTGTAATCTTCCATTTTTGGGCGCTGCTGTGACATCTTATGGAATGGCGGGCAGCTTCCAATGGTGGGTGTTACCAGATAATCGGCAAAGTCTGTGGTTTTAAAATACGCCAGCACACGCGGGTCCGCGAACTTGAAGACCAGATACGCATGATACATGCGCTGAATGTTCTCATCAAAATAGCGCCCTGAGCGGACGGGTCCCACCCATTCGGAGTTATTGGAATAAAAGACACCGATAAAACGCGTCAAGCCCCCCTCGATATAATATTCATAAGCTTGATCGACCAGCGTCAAACCCGATTGCGGGCGGATATAGCGCGGGTAATTGGCGATCTTGATGGCAATGGGATGTCGATCGAGCAGGTCTGGGTTCTGAGCTGGCAGCCCGGTCAATGGGTTTATATCGGATGCAGAAGAAAGTTGTTGGGCAGCTAGACCAGCGGAGAGAAGGTCCGCTTGTGTGGAAACCTCTATCGGCGTGGGTGGCACGGAAGTAAATGTCGGCAGGAAAAGCGGTGTGGGCGCCGCACCCGTATAAGGTGAGTCCGAAGCGCCGTTTGTCAGCGGTTGGAATGCTGTCGGAGTGGGAATCCCGTTTTCTGAAAGTTGATCGGAATTAACATTGCATGCTGAGATGATAAGAAGGAACAATAATAATGGCTTCAGATTTTTAAAATGCATGTGTATGATTCTACAATAAACAGAGGCTAGTGCAAATCCCGCGCGCTTCTTATGGATAGCAAAATGCGAGCGGGACAAACCTGATAAAATTACAAAACCATGTTCATTCTTATTACCGTGGCGATCCTGCTGCTGACCACTTTAACACTGTTGATCCTGCGTTTTACGATACCGGGGTTTCGCTATAACTGGTGGATCGCAACCACTGGCAGCCTAGGGGCATTGATCAGCGTTTTTGCCTGGCAGACACAGCTGCCCATTGAATTGCATCTGCCTGCCTGGCAGCCTGCCCTGCTCTTTTCACAAACACCCACTTTTATCGCAGATGATGTTGCCTGGGTGTTCTCTCTTAGCATTGTGGCGCTATGTCTTGCGATCATCGTCACTTCGGTGGTGCGTAGTAATTTTCCCAGCCCTATGAACTGGGCAAGCACACTGACCTTTGCATCACTGGGTGTGCTCGCTGCCACAGCCGATAATCCACTCACATTGGTTTTGATCTGGGCCGCCATCGATCTCGCCGAACTGCTCAGCCAGATTCGCGTTGTGGAAGATCCAAGTTTGAGTGAACGCGTGGTGATCGCCTTCGCTTCGCGCGTTGCTGGCACTCTGCTTCTGCTCTGGGCAGATATGACCTCCGCTGCCAATAACGCTCCTTTTGATTTTCGGTCCGCGCCGCCACAAGCAGGTATCTTCCTGATCCTGGCAGCAGCGCTGCGCCTAGGTGTGCTTCCGTTACATCTGCCGTACCCCAGCGAGTCAACCCTGCGCCGCGGCTTTGGCACCGGTTTGCGTATGGTCTCAGCAGCATCGAGCTTGGTACTGCTTACGCACATCTCCAACACCAGTGTTGCATCGCCATATACATCTTTTATTTTCCCTTTTGTCGCTTTCGCAGCCATCTACGGCGGCTGGATGTGGATGCGCGCACCCGATGAATTGAACGGTCGCCCTTATTGGTTGATCGGCATGGGCTCACTGGCAGTCGCCGCTTCGTTGCGCGGGAATCCGCTTGGTGCAACAGCCTGGGGTTGTGCGTTGCTCTTGTCTGGCAGTACATTGTTCCTTTCGTCTGAGCCGGTCAAATGGCTGACCCGGGTTTCGCTTGTGGGAACCCTGACCCTTTCAGCATTGCCCTTTTCTGCCACAGCAACGGGTTGGAATAATGCAGGCAGTTTTTGGTTCACCCTGCCATTTCTTACCCTGGCGCAAGCCATGTTAATCACGGGCTATATCCGCCACAATCAACGTGTGGCAACCCGCGCTAGTTATGAAGATCAGCCCATTTGGGGCAGAAATGTATATCCCATCGGCATCCTGACCCTGCTGTTGATGGGACTCTTGTTGGGACTTTTTGGCTGGGAGGGAGCACTGCAATTCGGTAACGTGATCACAGGGATCGCCGCCTCACTGCTAAGCCTGGGCTTGCTCTGGCTCACGCCGCGTCTGCGCATCCTCAACCCGGTTCGCGCCCATTGGGTACGCCCCTCCAACCCGGGCTGGCTCAACTGGGGCTATCAGGCGCTCTGGGCGTTATACCGCCAGTTTGGACGAGTGAGCACGTTGTTCACAAATGTGCTTGAGGGTGAAAGCGGCATCATGTGGACGCTGCTTTTTCTGGCGCTGTTCATCTCCATCTTTTCACAAAGGACTCCCTAACGCATGGCGCAGATCTTATTGTGGATCGCTGTCCTTATCATTGCTTTCACATCGGTAGGATTGCTGATGGTGCGCGATTGGCGTACCAGCATTATTCTGCTTTCTGTTCAATATGTTGGCATGTTCGTCCTGTGTTTGAATCATTTGCCGCTGGGCATGGCATCGGTCAAAGTGGTGGTTGGATGGATGTCTGCCACCATTCTCGGTATGACGTGCTCCAACTTGCCCACCCCGAATCTGGAGGAAGAGAACGCCTGGCCCCGCGGAAGGCTCTTCCGCGGCTTTGCTGCCATTATGGTGGCGATCCTTGTAATCGGCGCAACTCCGCAAGTGGATCTTGTGATGGCGGGAGCAGGAGTAGCCATTACTGCCGGCAGTTTGTTGTTGATCGGTATGGGTTTGCTGCACCTGGGTCTTACTTCAAACACCCTGCACATTACGATCAGTTTGATAACAACCTTATCCGGTTTTGAAATTTTATACGCCGCTGTCGAAGGGTCAGTTCTGGTGGCTGCATTATTGGCTGTCATTATCCTGGGGCTGGCATTGGTAGGTTCCTACTTACTGATCGCATCGAATGCCAGTGAGGTAGAGTCTGCATGAACGCACCGCTGATCTGGATCGTGGCTCCTGCCGCACTTGCCATTCTTCTATTATTTGTTTCCAGCCAGCGCGCCCTCAGCATCATCGGCGGGATAGTGGCGGTGCTCCTGGCATTGGCGGCTCAATTTGTCCCCATTGAAACTGCCATGCAGGTAGGGTCATTCTCGCTCAAGATCGACTCGACCCTTTCCGTGCTTGGACGCGCACTAATCATTCAGCCAACTGAAGGTCCGCTCTTGGCATTGATCTATGGCGCCGCATCCTTATGGTTCTTTGGCGCGGAAGCATCCAAAACTGCCACGCGGATCGTGCCGCTTGGAATGTTGATCATTGCCTTGATGGTGGCGTCCATTGCCGTGCAGCCGTTCTTGTTCGCAGCCATGTTCATCGAAATGGCAGTATTACTGTCCATTCCGCTCGTGACCAGCATTTATACTCCACCCGGCAAAGGCGTGATCCGCTTTCTCATCTATCAGACACTGGCGATGCCGTTCATTCTGCTGGCAGGCTGGCTGCTCGTCGGTGTGGAGACCAGCCCCGGTGACCTGGCACTCGCGGCGCAATCCGCATCGATGCTAGGGCTGGGGTTTGCCTTCCTGCTCGCCATCTTTCCGCTTTACAACTGGGTGCCCATGCTGGCAGAGGAAACTTCCCCATTCATCGCCGGTTTCCTCTTCTGGTTGCTGCCTACGATTACGATCGTTTTCGGCGCAGGCTTCATTGATCGTTATTCATGGCTGCGCGCCTCTCCACAATTAGTCCTGGCGTTGCGATTCACGGGGTTGCTGATGATCGTCACCGGCGGATTATTTGCCGCTTTTCAACGCAACCTGGCACGCAACATGGCGTACGGTTCCATTGTCGAGACCGGATTCTCCGTTCTGGCGCTCAGCATCGATTCTCGATTGGGTATTCCAATCCTTTTTCTACTTATCCCAGCGCGTGCACTGGGAACAGCGGTCTGGTCATTGTCCCTGACTGTCATCAAAGAACATTCACCAACCATGCGCTTTGGCGCCAGTCGCGGCATTTTACGTGTCACACCATTTGCCGGGACAGGCATCATTCTGGCAACATTGTCTACAGGGGCATTCCCCTTGCTGGCGGGGTTCCCTGCCCGGCTCGCCATCTGGGAAGGGCTGGCGCGTGATTCGGTCAGCGCCGCCTTGTGGCTCGGCGTTGGACTCATCGGCTTACTGACGAGCGCCTTCCGCTCACTGGCGGTTATCAGTATGGCGGAGGAGTATACAAGCTGGGAGCCGAAGGAAAGCTACACGCAAATGCTCATGCTTGGGCTTGGTGTGATCGGACTTTTCATCCTGGGCTTATTCCCGCAAACGATGGAATTCTTCCTCGCCAACTTACCCGCCATGTTCGAACATCTCGGGCATTAATTTTCCACAGAGTCCATGGAGAGCTTTGAGTTCTTTCTCCGTGCACTTTGCGCTCTCTGTGGCTACGTTTTATCCTAAAACCGCACAGGGTATAATCCACGCAAGTTAGCACTACGCAAGCGGAGTGTCACCTCCCGGAGGAAGCCATGGAATTTGAACAACTCGTCAAACGCCTTGAATGGCTGGACGAAGAACATCGTAAAACACGCACGAGCCTTCTTGCACTGGAAGAGCGGATGGCAGCACTGGAGGGAAATATCGATACCGTTGCCAAGCAGATCAAACCGCTCAACAAACAGATTGCAGATATCGCCAGCACCGCCGCACGTCTGGACCAATTCGATAGGATATTTGCCAAACAGCGCGAAGATATATCCAAGGCGTTGGAAGAGGTGGAGCAGCGGCATGTAAAACGCGAGAGCGAAGTCTCAAAAAGGCACCAGGAAGATTTCAAGCCCATCTACAAGGCAATTGAAGAACTCAGGACATCCATTGAAAGCGAATTTCCACCCATCAAGCGCGATATCAAGGCACGTATTCTCGAAGAGAACCGACTTGAACGCCTCTATCAAGGAATTAAAACCGCCTATTGATGATGCCGTACGTATAGCTCAGGAATCGATCCGCACGCAGCGCGTTTTTGACGAGGCACGCAAGACAGATACAAAGCGCATCGCCGACTTGCAGGGCGAGATCACCGCTGTCCGCAAGCGCGCGGAGGAAGCACGTGAGCGCGCCGAACTCACCGCGGACGGTTTCAAAAATATCGACAATCGCATCAAGGAATTACAGTTATCCGAAGGCGAACGCAAAGCCGCGCAGACCGCTTTTATCGAACAGCAGACCATCGGTCAGCTTGACCGAGAACGCACCATCAAAGAGTGGAAGGAAAAATTCGAAACAGTCAAACAACAGGCACAGGTACTCGATACACAGATCCTGAACCTGGAAGAAACACTGCGTACCGCCAAGCGCGCTCAGGAAACCTACAACGAACTCAACTCCAAACTTGAACGCCGCATCAATGAAATGACCGAGATGCAGCGTCTTGCTGAAGACCGTCTGCGCCAGGAATGGGTCACCTTCAAAGCCGACGATCAAAAGCGCTGGACCGGGTACACCCTGTCACAGGATGAGGGCACGAAGGATGTGCGCCGCCTGGTGCAAAAATTGGAAGAACGCATCGCACCGATCGATGACCGCATTCAGGGCATCCAGGATCAGATACTGCAAACTACCGAGGTCACCGAAGCACAACTGCAAGAATTCATGAACGTGGCACATGAATGGCTCTCAGCATATGAGCGTATCATGGGTCATAACAAAACAGTAAAGAAAACAACTAGAAAATAATTTTCGATTGGAATCACTGAGACACGGAAGCACGAGATTTTCTTTCTCAGTGTTTCCGTGTCTTTATTATCTCAAGCTGGGATCGTGGTAAAGAGGTTTTGATGCGAGTCATCGGCACGGCAGGTCATGTTGATCACGGCAAGTCCACGCTCATCGCGGCACTGACAGGCACTCACCCTGATCGTCTCAAGGAGGAGCAGGCACGTGAGATGACCATCGAGCTCGGTTTCGGTTGGATGACCCTGCCCAACGGCGAAGAAATCGGCATCGTAGATGTGCCCGGTCACCGCGATTTCATTGAGAATATGCTCTCGGGCATTGGTGGGATTGATGCGGCACTGCTCATCATTGCTGCCGATGAAGGCGTGATGCCACAGACGAAGGAACATCTCGCCATTTTGGACCTATTGCAGATTCCTGCGGGATTGATCGTCTTGACCAAGACCGATCTCGCATCGGACCCAGCCTGGCTTGACCTCGTTGAAACGGACATTCGCTCCGCCCTTGCCGGTACCGTTATGCAGGGTGCGCCCATCGTCCGCGTCTCCGCGAAAACTAAAAGCGGACTCCCGGAACTAATTACCGATCTCCAAATACTGCTCGAAAACAAACCATCCCGTCTTGATCTCAATCGTCCGCGCCTGCCCATTGACCGCGTTTTCACCATGAGCGGATTCGGCACCGTGGTCACTGGCACACTGCTGGATGGACATATTTCCACTGGCGACGATGTTGAGATACTACCATCAGGTCAGCAGGGACGCGTGCGCGGTTTGCAAACGCACAAGAAAAAAGAAGATATCGCTACACCCGGCTCGCGAACAGCAGTCAACATCTCAGGCGTGGAAATGGAATCGGTTCGACGCGGTGAAGTAGTTGTCCGACCCAACCAGTACCAATCCACGCGCAGGGTAGATGCGCGCTTCCGATTACTAAAAGACGTCAGTTCCCCTATCAAACACAGTGGCGAAGTGAAGTTCTTTACAGGTGCAAGCGAGACCATTGCTACTTTGCGATTGCTCGGGATCGAAGAGCTCAATCCTGGCGAAGAAGCATGGATTCAACTTGAATTGCGTGAGCCCGTCGTTGTTGTGCGCGGCGACCGTTATATCTTGCGCCGCCCATCCCCCAGCGAAACACTGGGTGGCGGCGCAATAGTTGATTCGCAACCGAAAGGACGTCATAAACGATTCGACGAGGATGCTTTGAAATCACTCGAATCTCTTTTGCAGGGTTCGCCCTCAGATATTCTCCTGGAAGCGGCGCTGGGTATGAACGCTGCACCACTGAAAGAGATCCTCGCACGGTCACGGCTCGAAAACCAGAAAGCCGAAACTGCCTTGAAAGAATTGTTGGAAGCTGGCATGCTAATCCCGCTCGAAGAAAAGGAACTTACTATCGGTAGTGATGCGCTCGTTATTGCCCTGCCGCATTGGAATGGATTGCGCGAGAAGATCTTGCAGACGGTTGAGACGTATCATAAGACCTATCCGTTGCGGCGCGGGATTCCACGGGAAGAGCTCAAGAGCAGACTTAAACTCCCGGTGCGGGTTTTCAATGCTGTCATCAAAAAACTGATCACTGATAACTCACTTACCGATCACTCTTCATTCGTGGCAAAGGCTGGGCATGAGGTAATGTTCCATGAACGGGAGCAGGCAAAGGTTCAGGAACTGAAGCGAAAATTCGAACAGAATCCGTACGCTCCTCCAAGCGTCAAAGAGTGTCAAAATGAGGTCGGGGAGGAAATCCTGAATGCGTTGATCGAAAGGGGAGATTTCGTTATCGTTTCATCTGATGTCATCTTCCGCAAACAGGATTATGATTTCATGCTGACATCGATCCAAGATGTGCTAGAAGGAAATGGGAAGATCACATTGGCTGAAGTGCGCGACCTGTTTCATACCAGCCGTAAATATGCACAGGCATTCTTGGAACATTTGGATGCTACCAGCATGACCATTCGGGATGGTGATTTCAGAAAGTTAAAAAAGAAATGAAGCATCTCAAGAGATTATTCACTGCACCAGTCTTCGCGGATGATGCAAAAACACAGCAAGCCTATTTATTGAACATCATTGTATGGGCATTGATCTGTGTACCGGTCCCATTCGTTGCTTATTCTATTTTTTTTACCCCTGAGATCATAAACCGAGCCATCATACAGACAGTGTTCGGCGAATTGGTTAACGTTCTACTGTTAGTCATGCTGCATCGCGGAGCTGTAAAAGCTGCCTCCATTCTCCAGGTGGTTGCGTTCTGGTTCTTTTTCACTGCTACAGCCATAACAGGAACAGGTGTACAGAGTGAAGCTTATTTGCTGGGTTATGGGCTTGTGATCGCTATTGCAGGGTTACTGCTTGGAGGAACTGGTGCGTTGGCAATGACGATCCTATCGCTTGGTAGCGGCATGGGAATGGTTTACGCTTCCGCACAGGGATTGCTTCCAACGGGTTACGTATCTTCGCCTCTTTCCACGTGGATCATCAGTTTTGTGCTTTTCCCGGTCGGTGCTGTCCTTCAATATCTCGGTGCAGACCTTACACGCCAGACACTGGCACGTGCCCGCGCCAGTGAAGCACGCTATCGCCTGATCTCCGAGGCGAGTTCTGATTACACCTTCTCCACACACTTGGATCGGCAAGGTGAAATGCATTTGAACTGGGTGGATGGCGCCTTCGAACGCATGACAGGATATACCTATGAAGAATATATAGCGGCAGGCGGATGGCGTGGTCTTCTTCACCCCGAGGATGTAGAGGAAGATAATCAGGCGATGGCGAAGCTGATGAACAATCAATCGGCTGTGTCACAAGTGCGCACATTCAAAAAGAATCGCGAGGTTGTTTGGGTGCGGGTATACGCCAACCCCGTATGGGATGAAAAGCATCATCGCCTGGCAGGTATCGTAGGCGCCGTACAGGATATCAATAACCAAAAACAGGCAGAAGAAGCTCTGCGTAAATCCGAATCCATTTATCGGCGCGCCATTGAGGTTGCCGGCGCTGTGCCGTATCACCAGACCTTCGATAAGGATGGAAATATCTATTACGATTTTATGGGGGAAGGCATCCGCGAGCTGACAGGGTATGGTCCGGAAGACTTTACTGACGATCTGTGGGGAACGTTGGTTTTGGAGAGGCATCTGTTATCCGAGTTAGAACCCTACTCGTTGGAAGAAGCGATACAACAAGTGCGCACAGGCAATATCCCCATGTGGAAATGTGAACACCGTATCAAGGCGCGCGACGGAAAGATCCGCTGGGTGTTCGAGGCAGCCGTAGATTTGCGTGACAATGACAATATTGCCTACGGCTCAGTAGGTTTATATCAAGACATCACAGAGCGTAAGGAATCAGAAGACCTTCTCAAATACGAACGCGATCTACTGCAAATCTTTCTGGATAACATTCCCGATACCGTCTACTTCAAAGATGCGGATTCTCGATTCGTACGCATCAATGCCGCCCAGGCACGCATGTTGGGTGTCGCCTCCTCGCAGGAGGCTATCGGAAAAACTGACCAGGATTTTTTCCCTTCACCCGCATTGTTAGAAACATTCGTGCAGGAAGAACGGAAGATCGTGGAAACCGGCGAACCTGTGCTGAACCGCGTCGAGTTCAATCCCACTCCTGATGGACAGTTACGGTGGCTTTCAGCAACAAAAGTTCCCGTCAAAGACAAGTCTGGGCGGGTCACCGGCATCATTGGCATTTCTCGAGATATTACCGAACAGAAGTTGGCACAGGAATATGAACAGAACCGGCGCGCCATTCTGGAAAAAGTTCTACGGTTAGGACAGGAAGTCACCGAGGGACTGGATCTGGTTGCCACACTGAAAAAGATCTGGCACGGAGTCCGCTATGAATTGAACCTCGACCGTGTAGGTATCTATATCTATGAACCAGAAACGAACAGCATGGATGGCACCTTTGGGACGAATAACCAGGGTGAGATGATCGAAGAATGGAATTCTCATATCAGCCTGGATGAAAGATCCACAGAAGCGGAAGCCTTTATTGGCGTCTTAAAAGAAACAGACGGTTTGTATTTTACGCCTAACTATGAAGCAGACCATAATGTTCAAAAAATCCCCATTATGCAGGGTGTCAAAGAATTTGTTGCAGTTGCAGCCCGTGTAGGTGATAAGCCAGTAGCAGTTATCTGTGCGGATCAGGCGATCAGCAGGCGTCCCATCACTAGTGAACAACTGGAAGCCTTGCGCCTGTTTGCAGGGTATGCCGGTCTGGCGATCGAAAATTCACGTCTTAACGAGGTGCTCCAGTCGGAACTCCAACAACAGAGGTATCTGGAGGAACAGGAAGCACGTCGACGGTCCATGCTGGAGAAAGTGCTGGAATTAGGCAAACGTGTCACAGAAACGAACGACATCCAAACCACTCTCGAACGTATTTGGCGCGGCGTCCATGAGGATTTGGATTTTGACCGTCTGGCAGTTTTCCTTTACAACGAAAGCCGCAACTCCATGGACAGCATGATCGGCACAGACATCCATGGGAACATGGAAGATACCACGGGCAACTGGTTCCCCATCAGCGAGTGGTCGAACTTCAAAGCAGTGCTGGAAAAACCAGATGGCTTCTTCTTCACGCACAATTACGACAAAGAAAACAATATCCCTGAAGGGCACGAAATGTACGGCGTAAAAGACTATGCTGCTGTGGCTGCCTGGGCAGGGAACAAACCCGTAGCTGTCATCTCTGTAGATCAAGTTGTATCCAAACGTCCGATAAAGTCGGAACAGTTGGAAGCCTTACGTCTCTTTGCCGGGTATGCCGCGCTTTCTCTCGAAAATGCCAGGCTTTACGCTGCACTCCAGGAAGAGCTTGTCCAACAAAAGCAAGCGGAAGAACGTGAAGTGAGTCGCCGATTCATGCTCGAAAAAGTGGTGGAATTGGGAAAGCAAGTGACCGAGACAACTGATTTTGCTACCACGATCCAACGCATCTGGTATGGGATTCATGACCACTTAAACTTCGATCGTATCGGTATCTTTCTTTACAACCCCGACCTAAATTCAGTAACAGGCACGTATGGGACCGACAGGCAGGGTGAAATAGCAGAAGAATGGGACCTGCGTATCTCGCTCGATGGTGAGACCAGAGAAACCCTTTCATTTCTCAACGTCATTCGGGAAGAAAATGGTCTTTATACAACTCGTGATTATGCCAGTGAGCGTGACATTCCCAAGGGAGATAGAATGGAAGGCGTCCAAGATTATGCTGCGGTAGCTGCCTGGGCTGGCGACAAGCCCGTAGGAGTCATTTGTGTAGATAATTTGCTCACCGGGCGCGCCATCACCGAAGCACAGTTGGAGGCGTTGCGTCTCTTCGCAGGCTATGCCGGGCTGGCTATCCAAAATGCGAAGCTCAATGCCACGTTGGAAGAAGAACTGATCCATCGCCAAACCTTGATCGAAGAGTTGGAAGCCAAGAACGCCGAATTGGAGTGGTTCACCTATACCGTCTCACACGATTTAAAATCTCCACTGGTGACGATCACGGGCTTCCTTGGCTACGTAGAAAAAGATGCTTTGGCAGGTGACACTGCCAGAGTAAAATCTGGTATCGAGCGCATTTATAAAGCTGCTCAAAAAATGCAAAATCTTCTGAACGACCTACTCGAACTCTCACGCATCGGACGCTTGATGAACGAACCAGAAAATGTTCCTTTTAATGATATCGTTCGTGAAGCGGTGGACCACGTCCGTGGCAGGCTGGAAGCGAATAAGGTTAAGGTGGAAGTACAGGAGGCGCTGCCAGCTGTCCACGTAGATAAGATCCGCTTGATCGAAGTCGTCCAAAATCTCCTGGACAATGCAGCAAAATTTACGAAGAATTCGCCTGAGCCGCTCATCAAGATCGGCTCCCATGGCGTCAATGAAAAAGGGCTGCCGATCTTCTTTGTCAATGATAACGGCATTGGGATCGCCCCAAAATATCACGAGAAAATTTTTGGGCTTTTTGATAAACTCGACCCGACCGTGGAAGGCACCGGCGTGGGGCTAACTCTTGTCAAACGCATCATTGGGGTGCATGGCGGTAAAATCTGGCTGGAATCTCAACCGGGCATGGGAACCACGTTCTATTTCACACTGCCTGGTATACCTGATAAGGAGTAACAATGTGCGGACGATTTACACTGACCGTTAACCCTGCTGATCTGCAGGATACTTTCACCGAATACACATTTCCAACACGCTTTTCACCACGTTTCAATATTGCGCCCACACAACCCGTGCTCGCCATCCCTAATGATGGGAAACACGAGGCTGACTTTTTCGTCTGGGGTCTGATCCCCATGTGGGCAAAAGATCCGTCCATCGGCAGCCGCTTGATCAACGCGCGTGCCGAAACGCTGGCTGAGAAGCCTGCTTTTCGCGGCAGCCTCAAGTACAAGCGCTGTTTGATCCTGGCAGATGGTTTCTATGAATGGAAGACCATGGAAGGCAAAAAATCAAAGGTCCCATTCTTCATCCACATGAAGGATCGCAAGCCTTTTGCCTTTGCAGGGCTGTGGGATTCTTGGAATAGCCCCGACGGCTCGCAAATTCGCACCTGCACCATCATCACAACTGAACCCAACGACTTGATGTCCATCATCCATGACCGGATGCCTGCCATCCTGCACCCACGTGATTACGCCAAATGGCTGGATGAATCGCCTCAGACTCCCGATGCCCTGAAACCGTTGATCAAGCCCTTCCCCGCTGAAAGAATGGATGCCTACCCGGTCTCGCCGTTGGTCAACAAACCCGCCAACGATATGCCCGAACTGGTTGTTCCTGTACAGGCTTCTCACTGACCGTGATCTCACAATCTACATCTTTTCTTACCAGGCGTTTTCCCGCGCTGGCATCGCGCGATTACATCCTATTCGTGGTCGGACAACTCATTTCCGTCATCGGCACATGGATGCAATCCACTGCGCTGCCCTACCTTGCGTATCGCATTTCAGGTCGTCCGCTTGATCTGGGGATTATCGGTTTCTCAAACACATTACCCACTTTGCTCTTCGCCCTCCCCGCTGGTGTGCTTGTTGAACACTGGGATAAACGTAAGACGGTCATCTTGTTTCAGGCGATCATGTCCATTCAGGCGTTCGGGCTGGCTTTCCTGGCATTCACCGGTCGCATCCAGATCTGGCATATCATTCTGCTCGCATTCTTTTATGGCTCGGCTGTCGCCGTAGAAGTCACCGCACGGCAAGCCATGCTCATCGAACTTGCTGGGCGGGAAGCTCTGCCTAGCGCTATCGCATTGCAGACAACCGCTTTCAACCTTGGTCGCGTGCTGGGACCGTTATGCGCCGCCTGGCTCATCTCCGCCACTGGTAACGAGGGGAGCGTGTTCCTTGCGAACGGAGTAAGCTTCATCTTTGTGATCATCGGTCTGTTCATGGCGCGGACACGTTTCAAAGAAGAAAAGGTCATTGAAAAAGAACGCGATCTGGGCGGCGAATTCAAAGAAGGATTAACGTACCTGCGCCAGAATTCCTTGGTAATGTCGGTGACACTCATGGCAGCCTTGGTGGGTTTTTTCGGAATTCCCCTCGTGCAGCAGGTCCCAGCTTTGGCACGCGATGTACTTAGATCTGTGTTGGACAACGAGACAATGGTAGCAGCACGTACCAGTAATTTATATGCCGCACAGGGAGCAGGCGCTCTGGTCGCTGCTTTCCTTGCCGCCTATTTGAGTTCATCGGACAAGAAAAAAATGCTTCTTTGGGGACAGGTTTCTCTTATCATTCCGATCATCTTCCTGGGGCTCAACCGGAATATCAATATCGCTTTTGTTCTGTTGGCATTCATCGGCTGGGGAACGGTAACTCAATTGGTGACAATGAATACCCTGGTCCAGATCCAGGTGCCAAATGAATTACGCGGACGTGTCTTCAGCATATACTTCTGGGCGTTACAGGGTGTGGCGCCGTTCGGGAGCATATTTATTGGCTGGATCGCCCAGAGTTGGAGCGTTCCAACCGCTGCCATAGTGAGCGGCGCCATCTGTTTGGTCGGAATCGCCGCGATTCGGCTGATTTTTCAGGGGCGTATGGAAGTCAGCGGCTTAACGTCAGGTTAATGTTCAAACTGGCAGGTTGACGTCTGTTTTTTGCCCATGTTATGATAACAGCACCCTTTGAAGCTGAATGTTGCATAAGAGGGGTATATATCGGAGAACGCACTTTTCATGGAAACCAAATCTAAAGGAATATTCGCGCGATTCATCGAGACCTTGATTGGGATCGGTCTGGGTGAATCGCTTTTGCGTACCGGCACTGCCGTACTATCCGTTGTACTTTTAGCGGTAGTGGTATGGCTGGTGCGCTTGTTCTACGCACAGGGTCCGAATGCCACAGCGACGGAAAACACTCCCATAGCGATACCCACCCTCGCCGCAGGAGGAGGCGCAACCATCCAACAGGATGCGCTCGAATTCCTTAACGGAGTTCCTCGTCTGGCACAGGTGCATACCACTATCCCATCCCGTCCGCGTACAGAGATCGAAAAATATGTGGTGCAAAAAGGCGATACAGTTTCAGGTATCGCAGAGATGTTCGGGTTGAAATCCAAAACGATCTATGCAGCAAATTATGAGATCCTGCAAGACGATCCGCACAGCTTGCGTCCGGGACAAGAATTGAAGATCCTGCCGATGGATGGCGTTTATTGGCAATGGCTGGGAGGCATCCCATTCGGTCAATGGGCAGAGTATTTCAAGGTCAAGCCAGAAGACATCATCAATTATCCTGCTAATAATCTCGACCCTGCTGCGGTGGGTGATCCACAAAATGCAAATATCAAAGTGGGAACCTTTCTGATCGTTCCAAACGGTGAGTATCAATATCATACGCCGGGACAAATGCCACTGGGCATCACGCGCACCAACCCCGCTTCGGCACAGGTGGCAGGCAATGGCTCCTGTGGTCCAGTGCAAGGCGGTGCGGTTGGTACAGGAACGTTTGTGTACCCAACTGATAAGCATAATCTTTCTGGTTTTGACTATTCCGTAGATGCACATCACCTAGGTCTTGATTTTGCGGCTCCGATGGGTGCCAATATTTATGCCACCGACGGCGGGGTTGTTGTATATGCCGGTGAAAACAGTTATGGCTACGGCAACATGGTGATGATCGACCATGGCACTGGTTTTCAATCTTTATATGCCCATTTGAGTGCCATCTTTGTAGGTTGTGGTGAAAGTGTCAGCCAGGGACAAAATATTGGCTCTTCTGGGAGTACAGGCAATTCCACCGGAGCGCACTTACATTTCGAAGTTCGCACCATGTCAACGGTGATCAACCCGTGGGATGTGTTGCCCGCCCCGTAATTGTCACTTGCAGAAGCCGATACTCTCGGCTATAATCTGCGACGCTTAAGGGCGCATAGCTCAGTTGGTTAGAGCGCTACTATCACACAGTAGAGGCCCGGGGTTCGAAGTCCCTGTGCGCCCACACAATATATAGGCAAATCAGCCTATAAATCGCAAACAACCCCCGTATCTGGGGGTTGTATTTTGTGTAGATGATGCAAAAGTGTTGCAATGAAGCAACGCTACTATTTGGTAGTAGATGTCTTTTGTAGGTGTTGCAAACGTGAGGGTTATGTTATAGATAGAGAAAAGTAAGTCTTGTAGTTTAGTTGGTCAAAACGCGCCGTTCACAACAGCGAGATCTCACGTTTCCCCCCTGTCAAAACCACAAAACCAGACAGTTCTGTCTAGTATGTAGGGCAAAGTTGCTCAACATCATGGTACAACAACAAAACAGAAACTGCTCACATCGAATTCGAGAAGCCTCTTATTTGTTTAACTTGTAGCTGTTGCAATTATGTTGCAATCATGATACTTAAGACACAATCATGAAGCCGTAGTGTCTGGGATTCTCGACAATATTTATTCACGCTATATCCGAATCTGAAATGGAAAGTTTGCGGATAATCGTCAGGAGGTCATATGATGCAGACCAAAGTGGAACAGTTCATTAGCTGGGTGCGGATGCGTAGTCCACAGGCACGCACATGGCGGGATTATCGCTGCGATCTGGCGTTGTTTATGAACGTGATGGGAACCAGGAACATCGAAGAGATCCGCCCTCGTGACATTGATGAATTCGTGAATTTCCAGGTGAGCAAAGGTTATAAACCCAGCACCGTCAACCGCAGACTGGCAGCCGTTGCATCCTTGTTTGTCTTCCTGAACAAAGACACCAAACAGATCGTCTCTCCCGTCCTTCCTAAACGCCATTATTTGAAGGAACCGCAACGGCTGCCACGTCCAGTTAATGAGAAAGATCTCCGCACCTTCTTTGGAGCTATCCACGACCCGCGTGATCGCGCGATGTGCACCATCATGCTACGCTGTGGGCTGCGAAATCGGAGAAGTGGCTGATCTGCAGAACCCTGATCTTTATCTGGGAAAATCACCCTCCCGACTGATCATCCACGGAAAAGGATCGACCGAGCGGACCGTGTATGTTTCTCCAGAAGCCGAGCGCACTCTGAATTCCTGGCTTGCGATCCGGCCAAAAGTTTCGTGTGAGCATGTGTTTGTTAGCTACCAGAAGAAGAAGATCTCCACCACCAGCATCAGCAAGCGGATCCAACAGTTGTGTGAACAAAGCGGAGTAAAGCTCACGGCTCACCGGTTGAGACATACTTTCGCCGATAATTTGCTTTCGGCCGGCATGCCGATCACATCCATTCAAAAGTTGATGGGTCATCGCTTCGTGGAAACAACCCAGAATTATGCCGTAGCGAACGACAAGCAGGTGGAAGCAGATTTCTATGCGGCATGCGAAAAGATCGATGGTTGGAAGCTGTTGATCGAAGCATCTCAAGCAATCAATCCGGGAACAGAAGCGAGTCTCGTCAAGGAATGGGAAGTCTTGTCAAAGGAGGAAGCACAGGAGGAGGAGCCTATTCGCTTCGAAATTCCCGCTTCCGCATCCTGTCTGACCGAAGAATTGATCCAGCAGTTGGAAGCCTATCGCCAACTGAAGGCAAATCGCTGGCGGATAGAACGCGTGATACCCAATTCCAGACAGTTCTATTACATGCAGGTAGCGATCTGGAAATATTTCCAGGAGAACTGCAATGTGCATCGTGTACCGGAGCTGCGGCATGATCATGTCTTGAAATTTATACAATTCCGGTTGGATCAGAAACGCTCTCCCAAGACCGTGAATGGCAATCTCAGTGCCTTGCGGTCTTTTTTATTTTTCTTGTGGGACGATAACATGGAGGTGCATCCGTCTCTGGAAAGTATCCAGCGCTTGAAGGAACCGGAGAGATTACCCAGATATATGACATCTGAACAGGTGCAACGTCTGCGCCGCGTGATCGAAACAGAAGCACCGGTGCAGGAACGAAATGATGCCTTGCTCCTTCGTTCTGTGTTCTACCTCTTATGGCAGGGAGGCTTGCGTTCGGGAGAAGTGGAAGGATTGCGGTTCTGCGATTTCTATATTTCGCCCGCGAACCATGCCCAGCGACTATTCATTCGAGATGGCAAGTGGCGAAAGGGACGAGCGGTTTATCTAACCGATGTGGCGTTGAATGCGCTGCGGTCGTACTTAACCGTGCGCGGCACGGAAACAACTGGAGGCTTTGTCTTCGTGCGAAACGGGTTACCGTTGAAGCCACATTATCTTTCACAGCATCTGAAAAGGATTGGGAGGCAGGTCGATGTCACGGTATCGCCGCATCGTTTGAGGCACACGTTTGCTACCCAATTATTGAATGTCGGCTGCCAGGTGACCTCCATCCAGAAGCTGCTGGGGCATACAGATCTGAACACCACGATGACCTATGCGCGTGCCTTTGATCAGACCGTTATGTTAGATTACTTCCGAGCCTTAGATACTCTGGAGAACCAGCCAGATGGAGCATGGTCCGGACTCGATGCAAAATAGGGATCAGTACAAAACAAAAATGGACTTTGAGATTTCTCTCAAAGTCCATCTGAATTGATATAAGGCGAATTCCGGGTTTTTCAGTTGTCAATAGAAAGGCTCGGCATACACAACGCCGAGCCTTTCTATGCTCCGCTTATTAGGCGGAGATGTTTCTGCTCTTCACAATATGTTATACTAATGAGCATGAAAGTATAACAAGGAGTACTCTGATGGCTTTAACAATTTCCAATAAGGGCTGGGTGGTCATTCCAGCAGAATTACGAAAAAAATACAACCTGTTACCGGGAGCCGAGGTGGTCATCGTCGACTATGGCGGGGTGCTAGCGATCATCCCTGCTCTCAAGAACCCCGTCAGACAAGGACGAGGACTGCTCAAAGACCTGCCTCCCCTTACCAAAGACTTGATGAAGGAACGCAAAGCCGAACGGTTGCGTGAAGAAGGCAGGCTCAAGTAAGCCTATGTCTGAATCTGACGCCTTCGTTCTGGATAGTTTTGCCCTGCTAGCTTACCTGCAGGATGAGCCCATGGCAGCCCGCATCGAAAAGCTGTTGGATTCTGCCGGAAAGGACAAATGTCGGCTTTTCCTGTCCTTGATAAACCTGGGAGAGATCCTGTATATCGTGGAACGCAGAGGAGGAGTTGTAAAAGCGCATGACACTTTGGCGCTGATCCGACAGTTACCCATTGAGATACCGTCCGTCGATGAGCAGCTCGTTTTGGAGGCTGCTCATATCAAAGCCAATCACACTCTCTCCTATGCCGATGCGTTTGCGGTAGCCACAGCGATCCAAGAGAATGCAACCGTGCTCACAGCCGATCCTGAGTTTCAAGCAGTGGAGGCACTCGTAACAGTGGAATGGTTACAAACGCCTGCATAAGGTTTTTGCCACCCCCTGTTTTGGAAAATAATAAGTTGTTAAAGTGCGATTTCCTTGGGGTATATGTTTTTCATTGATAAGGCGATTTCCGGGTTTCCAGCCATCAGAAGAAAGGCTCGGCACTGACAACGCCGAGCCTTTATATGCTCCGCCATTCGTCAACGAGGACGATTTAGGAACTGCGCGTCTTTTCAGACTTTGATGCTCAATCGACTGATAAAGGGGATTCCGCCTTCCAGGCTATTCAGAAGAAAGGGTCGGTACTGTCTACGCCTAGTCTATCCATGCTCCGCGTTATCGTCGATGAATCATGCATTTAGCTTATTGCACGATCTCTTTGGATGAAACAAGCGACCAAGTTTGCGAAGGTCCAATTCTTAGAAGCATCGAATCTGGCATAAAAAGTTCCCAATGATGTAATCGAGATCTTCTTTTCAAATTAGGAAACAAGTCTAGCCTTATACCGGCATTAAACAATACTTTAGCATTAAGGCTTGACCAATCTATTTTGAATTCCTTGACCCGCTTTCCATCGAGTAATTTAATTATCTCTTCGACCAACAAACTCTCTCGATAAGAATCCACAACATGTTCATCTGCCATTGTAATAGCCCAATGCGATGTTCCGGTCCCAAGTCGCCAAACTCCTTTTTGCTTGCCGCGTAAATTCAGGTTAGGTAACTTTGTGCCAAACTCGAGACGTAGTTCATTTCCAACGCTAAGGCGCGCGCCCCAGCATTGTTCATCAGCTATTTCTTTCAACAGCTTTTCAACTTTCGCTATTTCAATTTCTTGTGTACTTTTTCCGTTTAGTGTTGTTGTCATCATTTACAACTTCTATTTTGTTTTTCGAACATCTTCCAGAAATTTTCTGCCTTTATCCAAGAGCTCTTTGTAAGAAAAATCGCGCTTTATGTTAGCCGTGCCACCTTCACCATTATATTTCTCACTTTCCACATAATCGCCGAAATCCCATCTTTCTTCGTGAACTCATTTTAAGTTTCTTCGCAACAGAATTCAACCTGCTTTATATCCTTATTGTTTTTTGTACTTTTTCCATCGGCATTTTTCGAAAGCATGGCAAGGTTCTCACCTAAATGCCCGCCGGACGAAATTGCCGTCGCTACTCCTTGAGCAACCAGTGCTGCACCAGCGGCAATTGCCACTGGACTCGCAGCACATAATGTCGCCCCACAACCAACAATCGTTCCTCCACCTGCTGCCCCAAGACCTGAAACTGCCTCCAATAACCCAATACCAACAGATACAATATCTCCAGCAATGCGTCCATATGTCATTGCAGTGGAGTCAGACGAGCTTGGTCCTAGATTTTTTTGTATGGCAGGAGGAGCAAACCAAGCATTGGATCGTATTAATTCTTTTACAAAACCGGCTGCAAATTGATTAAGTCCATCTCCAAAGTCATGCCCTGTCGGATCGTTGTATAGAATTGGATTATTTACACAATACGAATACCTATTCCAACTCTGCGGATTGGACAGGTCAGGAATGATTGTGTCGGGTTGCACAAAGCGGTTGATATAAGGCGAAGTCCACGTTTCCAGCGTTCAGAACAAAGGCTCGGCATAAACAACGCCGAGCCTTTCCATGCTCCGCCACCCCGTCAAGAAGAACGAGCTAAGAACAAAACAACTTTGCTTTCTCTCTTCTGCTTTTATTGTTCGATACTTCTAAGGCAAAGTCGCCAGAAGAAAGGGCGAACCGACTATGCTAAGCCTTTACATACTTCACTATCTATGATGAAAAGCTAGGAATCACACCTTTTTTCTGTTGATATCCCAATCTATCTAATATCAACTCACACATCTTCATCATGATTTAACAACGAGAATCTATTTTTTGGAGACAACCCATTTATTGTGAAGTCCTTCGATGTTTCTTCTGCCTCTACGATAATAAAATTTGTAGTCTGTTATTTGGGAGGGCCATTTTTCTCCGTAAGTGTAGCCTTCTAGTTGTGTCAAGTAACCATTACGGATCCAGATTAAAAAACCAGCGCCGTTGTTTAATCCTTCAATGGTAGCATCTACATCTCCAAAACAAAAGTTTGATTTGACAGAAGGAAGTACATCAGAAATTCTGGCAATTTCTTTAGGCATATTAAAGTGTAGATAAAATCCTACCCCAGTTAGCTCCCGAGCAAAAAAATTCACACTTTCAAACTGTTCTCGCAGCATAGAAAGCACAGAATCTTCACCTGCAAGTAACATAATCATCAGTTCTTCTTCAAACTTTAAGAGTTTGTCATTCATGGTTTTCACCTCAGATCGTGTTACGGAATATAAACTGTTCCAATACGTGGAACACCGTTTACTATTTGACCGGTTACAGTTACTATAATTCCATTTACCATTATGGTAATTCCATCGTGAAGTTCATCTGGTGAATAATTTCCCGCAACTTGAGCAAATGCTCTATAAATCGCTGTAAAAGCTGCTGATTGGTTGCCATTAAAAGTTTGTAATAGGGCGTCAAGATCATGTCCTGACTTACCAAAGATATGCTTTAACTTTGTATTATTAAGATCTGGGACGAATTCCCCTCCCATACCAAAAAGTTGCTTACAAAAATTATTCAATAAACAAGCATACAAAATCTTATCGTATGCAGACTGGAACGAAAAGGCAGCAGTTTCGAGGGTAGCAGTCTGCTCCTCCTTCAAGGATAAACCCCTCAATCAAAATGCTACCAATTATCATTGTTAAACCAAAGACCGCAATTTCTAACGGATCACCCGAGCAGTACGCTGTTTTTCCAGCTGAACACATGCGATCGGCGACATCCTTTTGAAGTTTTGCCAAGTTTTGAGCATCTTCAAAGATTTTGTTTGGATCTGTCTCTACACATGCATCTTTCCCGTCATCGCCACAGCCTTGTATTTCTACATGACCAGTCGGGTCATTGAAATTGATCGGTCAATTCGTCACATAGCTATACCGATTCCAGCTCTGCGGATCGGACAGGTCCGGAATAATGCTATCCGGCTGCAAGAAGCGGTTGATATAAGGCGAAGTCCACCTTTTTCAGTTATCAGAAGAAAGGCTCGGCATGGATCACGCCGAGCCTTTCCATGCTCCGCCATCTCGTCAGCAATGGCGAGTTAGCAGTTGCATAAGTCCGTTAATTCTCATAACAGTTTGATATTTAGTTTACTTCTAAAACGAACTCATACTAAACAATGGATAAAAGTATCTGCTCGGAGAATTTATTTTCTGCCGCGTTGCTATTTCGATAACCAAATGCTTTGTTGATCAACAGGGAGAGGAACATCAAGGCACTTGGAAGGGTTGGGCTGACTATAAATCTCATAGAATCGATCTATACTCATATCACTAGCATTTTCCAACCGTACAAATACATCTCCAAAAGTTGATCTGAAATATGTAAGTATTTCAGATTTATCAGAGAAAGTCACGGTTTCCTCCGATGACCAGAGCAAAAACCAAGGTGGGATGCTATCGTACGTCAAGACCTGCTGAGGGCAGATCGTCATTATATTTCTAGAGACAGATGCAAATCCTCTACTCATTACCATACCATTATGTGAATAGAGAAGATAAAGATCATAATGAGGTTTGCCTGTTATAGAATCCGGATATAAGGTAAACCAAATCTCATCAGGTGTACCCCAAACATCTAGAATACCTGAAAGCGAATAATCAAAAGATTGGTTCACCCATCGACTATTCACATTAATTACACGCACGACGCCGCTATTGACAAAGAATTCTAGTCTCCACATTTCCAAGCACATAATCGATTGGAAGTGGACCTTTCAACGGATCCATCTCCCTCGGAACAAGCACTTCAAAATAGTCGTTCTTCATTATTCCCAACGGACCCAAGAGTTGCTTGGTTTGCTCCCACGTCGTCTCTCCCGGGACAATACCCCACCAACATGGTAAATCACAGCCTCCATTATCTTTATATAATTCTTTTATCTGCTGAAGAGCTTCATCTGTTGACAATGTAGGTACAATGGTTTGAGTAGCACTTAACGTAGGGTGAGGAGTAGGAGTGAGCGTAGGTATCATGAGAGTAGAGGTTGAAGTAATAGAGATTTGTATAGCCGACATAATGCTTGGCATACTTGTGATCGCAGCAGTAGTTGATGGTAAATTCTTGTGCGCAATTGAACATCCAAACAGTGATAACAAGATGCACAATAATAAAGTAGATTTTTTCCACATAGAAAACTCCATTTTCATGGTATCCAGTTTCGAAGATAACCTGACATCGTTGTGTTCATAAATGCCGAACGGTTTTTTCCACGATCGGTCGGTTGCCAAGAACTATAAACCCAACCAACATACATGTCGGCAAATACTTCCCAAGTTTCTCCTGATTCATACATTCCAAACTGCCAATTATCCCAACCTCCCGCAAATCCCCAATAGGCATCCTCGCCGCTCCATGGGCCATCACTAAATCTACCTAAGCAGCCCGAGCCATCTACTGTTGTAGATTCACATGTCTTCAGCTTTCCACCAAGACTGTCATATGCGGCACCACCTGGTTTATTAAACCAGTCACAATTTACAGATCTGCGGCATACCGCAAGGTCAAAAGCATGCCCCAACTCATGCACCATTAACCGAATGTTTTGAAAATCGTCCCCATAGAAACGCGCAACTTTTATTTTATTATGCTCAGTACAGGCAAATGCAGATCTGCCTTTCTTACTGGTGCAGTCATCTTCGCTTACTAGATCAAAGGAAAAACCCTCTCCATATACAGCTTTCCATGCCTCCCATGGAGTATCATAATCCGTGTATACCCATAGCATATAAGCTACATCTTCTACAGCAGTCGTGATGTTCTTTTTCTGCTTGGAAGAAAAGCCCTTGTCGAGATTAAGATCATATGAACCGTGACTAGGTATATGTTTACAGTCTCCTTCTAGCTTCCCATCACACATTTTATGCCCCGTGGGATCATTAAAATTGACTGTTCGATTGGCTACATAAGAATACCGATTCCAACTCTGCGGATTGGACAAGTCGGGAATGATCGTGTCAGGTTGCACAAAACGGTTGATATAAGGCGAATTCCTCGGTTTTCAGTCATCAGAAGAAAGACTCGGTGTGATTCATACCGAGCCTTGATACACTCTGCCATATCGTCAATAATCACGAACTAGGAACTGCAAGAATTCCATCTACCTTTCTCGATTCTTTGTGTTCAAGATACTTCGAAACAGAAGTCTCACTGATAAAGCCATAGGACAGTTCCATATTTATTGAGTACAAAGAGTGATTGGGACCTTTCATAACCTTCATTTTTATGGTCTTTTCCAGAGAAATTCACGAAGTCGTCAATTGGATATTCCACATATTGAACAACTTTTCTGTTTAACGTAAAAATCAAATAACTAAATGGTCTGGGTGGGGCGTATCTTTTGTCAGGCATCCATGGAGAACCTACTAATTTATCTATATTCTCAAGGGGTATATATGGACCAAATATATAAAGTCTGTCCCAAGAAATGGACGAGAGCTTAGACAGATCGATTGTTTGCGTTTCGCCGTTTTGATATTCAATAATCAAATCCGTAATCTCTTTCCGAAGTTGCTCTCTCGTCTTTTCCCGTAACTCTACCTGTTGAGATTGATATTTCACATATAAGAATAATATTCCAGTAAGTGTTAGTAGAAATATTGTTCCGACCATTTTTTTAAGATGGTGATTATGAAGTTTCCTCATTTTGCCCTCCACCAGCAACTGGGGCATTGATTACTAAAATAGATATCTTCTCCATCCCATACATATAATTGCCCATTGTAAAGTTTATCGAGTACTGCGGCTTGTAGCTCAGCGTCAGTTGCATTCGGGTTAGCTGACGCAATTCCTATCCCAACTTGGTTATTATGCAGGTCCATAAATGCTTCGTTCCGTTCGGAAAACGGTCTACCCTCGTGTGCCATTGTAAATTGGTTTGCAAAATCCGCGCCAAACTCTCGGGTAATTAAAGCACTCCAATAAGCATGATGAAACGCATCTGATGGAGAGTTATGCATAGCCCCATCATCAAAATCAGAAAACAGATCATATGTTGTATCGGTGGCATTGTCTTGTAGCCCACTCATAATTATTAAACCGCCATAGTTTATGGCACCGGGGAAATAATAGGAACCAAGCGACTGATAGACAAACAGATTAAACTCATCTGGGGCAAGATATACTGTTTCCCATTCGCCTGTGGCATCATTGTACTTGTCAGCAATTGGAATCATGTCTTCTTGCTTAACCTTCTCAGGTGGCACGAAGTCATCTAATTCTTTTTGCAGCCTCTTTAGCCTATTGGCTTTACGACGTTCAATCTGTTCGTAATTGACACAATTCCCATTCTCATCATTATCATCGCAAGTTATGTGCCCGGTTGGATCATCGAAATTTATCGGATTATTTTGCGTATAACTGTAGCGATTCCAACTCTGTGGATTGGACGGGTCTGGAATAATCGTGTCCGGCTGCAAAAAGCGGTTGATATAAGGCGAATTCGTCGATTTTCAAGTTGGAAAAAAGGAGTTGTTCCACCCCACCTGCTTCTTACTGACTAAACATCCGAGTTCAGCGAAGAACTCGGATGTTTACCATCAAACACGAATGGCCATTCTTTGTACCTGGCGCTTCGGACGGAAACGCACGAGATCGAAATTTGTTTGCAAGTTCAGCCAAAACTCGGGGGAAGTACCAAGCGCTTCGGCAAACAGCCAGGCGGTTTCAGGGGTAATACCACGCTTACCACGCACGATCTCATTGACGCGTTGAGTTGGCACACCAATATGCTCTGCAAACGCTACCTGCGATACGTTCATGGGAACAAGAAACTCCTCCAGCAGGATCTCGCCGGGATGAGTGGGAATACGATTTTTAGGAAGCATACTTTTCTCCTTTAATGATAATCCGTCAGGGAAACGTCATAGACGCCATCTTCCCAACGAAATATCAATCGCCACTGATCATTGACGCGGATGCTATGAAAACCCGCTAAGTCACCTTTCAGGGCTTCAAGCCGATTAGCAGGCGGGGCTTTCAAGTCGTTCAAACGATGTGCGCCATTCAAAACATCTAATTTGCGCAAAGCGACTCTCACCAGCTCGGGAGGAAAGCGGCGTACGCGTGAAGTATTTCGTCCATGGAACAAGTCTTCTGTCGCTGCATCCCGAAACGAATGAATTGCCATAACAAGATTATACTGCTTACACGGTATCCATGCAAGAAAGCAAATGAGACGAGACAAATCGAAGTGTGCGTTCCCATCTATTCGGGAGGAAGGCACGACTTGGATAACGCCCAGCCTTTCCATGCTCCGCCATTTCATCAAGAATGACGAATCAGAAATTGCGCGACACTATTTATTTCTTTCCGCGATTTATAACCAATATACTTCTAAGGCGAATTCCACGTTTTCCAGTCGTCAGAAACGAAGGCTCGGCACTTTCCACGCTCAGCCATCCCGCCAAGAACAATATGAAAGGAATGGCTCCACAAAGATAAACTTTATTAAATTGTTTGGACTACTTACTACGAATATCCGATTCGATAGCGGCCACGGCATTTGATGGACCTATTTCTCTAACCAAGGCTAATAAATACTCTAATCTCTCAGTTTCAGTGAGTGATGGCGATTTTCCTGATAGCCATAGATCCCGAAGTGCCTCATCTGTAATATATTTATTCATTTCAGGAATACCCAAAAGCAATATGTAATCACTTATCTGCTTGCTTAAGTAATCAATCGATGTTTCATTATCTATTGACCACCATGTATCTTTGTGGTCTACCAAATGTCCTAATCTTATACGCCAATGGCAATTCCAAATGGCAGGCTTTTTGCCTTGGTGGATTGAAGAAAATTTTTCTAATAATCTTCCTGATGCAACGCCAATATTGACTGCAAAAACAATAGTATCTGAATTACTCTTTACACTTTTCTGAAAATCAACCACACCCCAATTGCTATTTTGATATAGATAGAATCTATATCTATCTTTTATAAACTCCAATTTTTTAAGGGGGGCTGCAACGTTATTTATCAGAGCCTTGTATTTTTCAGATGTTTTCATTTTATGCTGACCTATTTATTTCTCACCACATTTACGATATAACCTTTAAATTTCTCCAACCAATTATCCTTGGCCATCTGTGATGTTGTATAACGGGAGCTGCCCCACTTGGTTTCAACTCCTCCTAGCAATTTACCATCTGGTGACGTAACTTCTATATCTATCCTGCGTTTTCCCAAAGGTGTGTCCTTAACAACCTCTTTTTCTACTGTATAGCCATTGTCTTCAAACTCCTTAGCAATCTTATCGCGGAACGCATCACCAATCTTCTTGTTTTGGTTTGGATTTCTCCCTGCTAGCATAGCAAGGTTTTCACCAAGATGTGCTCCAGAAGCAATTGCTGTTGCAACTCCCTGTGCAACCAAGACTGCACCCGCAGCGATTGCCACTGGGCTAGCAGCACATAAAGTTGTTCCACAGCCAACGACTGTTCCGCCACCAGCCGCCCCAAGACCAGCAACTGCTTCCGCTATACCTATTCCAACAGATACGATGTCCCCGGCAATTCTGCCATATTTCATAGCAGTAGTGTCAGAAGAACTAGGCCCTAAATCTTTTTGTACGGCGGGAGGAGCAAACCAAGCATTGGACCGTATTATTTCTTTTACAAAACCTGCTGCAAATTGATTGAGCCCATCTCCAAAATCATGCCCTGTTGGATCATTGTATAGAATTGGGTTATTTACACAATATGAGTACCGGTTCCAACTCTGTGGATTTGACAGGCTGGGAATGATTGTGTCCGGCTGGAGGAAGCGGTTGATATAAGGCGAACTCGCTGACTTTTCAAGCTATAAAAAATGCGCGCTCCGCCATGCTGTCATAGATTACGACAAATACTTTCGCAAATTATTGGCGTACTTTCTCGGCGGGGTCAAAGACCACCGCCAAACGAGAACTCAATGTTCAAGCAAAGCGCAGAATTTAATTTTCAACTTTGCACAAACCTTGTGGAGTAAGAAAGTCTTGCGGAATAAATTTAGAGGTTTCCATAATTTTAATGCTCGTCCAGTCAGAAATATAAGCAATTTGGCTACCGTCTGGAGACCATGATGGTGAGACAATACCTTTTATATTTGGAACTTCTTTTATACATCTTCCATCTTCTGTTGAGAATATCAATCGTGTGTCGTGGCTTTCTGCGTCACCTTTTGCAGTGAGTGCAAAAGTCAGAATATTACCTTCTGGATACCAATCTGGATACTGTTCATCGTCAGGCGTATTTGTTAGCCTAAGTAATGCGTGAGTATCAAGGTGAAATAGAAAAATGTCTTTTTGAGATGGTTTATTCTTTTTATCATCGTATCCATATCGTAATGAAAAAGCTAGAACTGTCTCATTAGGAGACCACGAAACCCCTTCTGTTTCATCTATGCTCCCTTCGAAATATTGAAACACGTCTTGAGGTTTATCGTTCCCTAGTTTGTACAAGCTAATCTTAATACCATCCAGCATTAAGCATATAGAAGCTAATTGCAGGCTGTCGGGAGACCAAGCAAGACTACATCGAGAACGCTGATCAAAAACGGAAATTAAACTTTCGGGACTTATCGAATAATTATCCGAAGCGACCTTGCTCATCAGAGCAATATATATTTTATGCTCGGTTTGAAAAGCAAGATAGTTTCCATCATCAGACATAACGGGTACCGACCCTGTTACGATGGAACTTTCCATATAAAGGGGAAAAATATTCCCTGTGCTTATCTCTCCAATATAAGCCGGATAATTTTCAAGTCCTGATCCCCGAATGGTGATAATGTTAGTTCGTGAATAATGGATATCGATAAAGGATGTTGGAGCGCCCTTTTTAAAGTCATTACTGACTGCAAATATAGTTTGTGCATCTCGCTGTGGTGCGGTAGATGCATTCACATCACTACAAGCTGATAAGAGAAATACCGCCACTAGTACACAGTATAAAAGCAACAATATATCCCTTGTTTGTCGTTTCACTAGAGACTCCAACCGTTCATAATACAAGTTATCGAACAGTGACATGACAACCTCTGCTAGTTTCCATGGAAAAGTTGTAAAGGTAGAGACTTGATACTCGGTTTCTCAAGATACCACCAGTTATCGAATTTGCGATTTCCACCATCGTACAGTGGAAAAGCCTGGTAATCTGCTCTTGCCCAACTAGAGCCTAATATCTCTTTCGCAGTTTTCTTCTTATAGTTTGCGATTTCAGCGGCATAGGCTACTGTGCCATTCTGATACAGTTGTAAGTCCCATATTTTTGTAAATTTTGGATTGAACGTCATACGCATCTATTTCATCGTAAAGTGAGCCAGAGCTCATATTCAGCATTCGATCCATTATGTCATCTTGAGTAAGGTGTACAATCTCATGCCCTAGTTGCCCTGAATGTACCAAACTGTCTGTTTCGTTAGAGTTATTCATCACGTAGGCTGAAAGCGAAAAGTTTAATCCTCCGAGATATCCCCCGCCTCCACCTTCTTCTTCAATTGTTATTGTTATCCGGTCTTCCTCATCATAGCCTCCTCCTCTGTCATAATGGTGCGCTGTATCAGCTGCCCGAAATGCTTTAACAAGAGCCTGGCCCTCTTTTCCGCCTTTTTCTTCTAACAAGGATAAATATGTCTCGATTACTTTGTGGCAGTCACCATCAAAAGAGGTGCTGTTGTTTTTACACTTAAAATGTCCACTTGAGTCTGAGTAGTTAATTGGATCATTTTCAGCATATGAAAACCGATTCCAACTCTGCGGATTGGACAAATCCGAAATCATCGTATCTGGTTGCAGGAAATGGTTGATATAAGGCGAACTGGTACTTTTTCAAGGTACAAAACAAAATTATGGCTGAAAGCGGGCACACTCCGCCATGCCGTTCATTGTGACAATATCTTTCTTTGTCTCATAGCTCCTATTCAAATGGAAGGTCTCTCACTGCATGTTGCCCGCGCTCATGAGAGCGAGAAACCTTTGGTCAGTACTCCGCGAGTTCGAAGACCCACGCTGAGCAAGGGCAATGATTTTTAATCGTCTGACCTTCCAGGAATACATCCATCATCGTACAGATTACTGCTATCGTCTTCGCCCATAATTTTATAGTACTTCTCATCAAAATCATAAATAATCTTAAAGCGTACTGCTTTACTGCTGTTAACACTATAATAGTAATATAACTCACTAAATTTGCTGCAAGTAAAAACCGCTTTATATTCAACCACAATTTTATGAACGGTGGCTTTTGTCATCCCTGGTTTGAGGGTACTATAAAAATAGTTTTTTGGGAAAGATGGTGCAGGAAAGTAACCTTCGACATCATCTCCCAAGTGCTCTGCCAATTCTGCCTGCTCCATTCGAAAAGACATGTCATAATACACCTTCACACCTAGTATTAACACTGAAGTCGCCACAGCAATAGCCAGCACAAAAGAGATTCTTCTTTTATTCATATTTATTTTCCATAAAGAGGTGCTGCAGAGATCAAATTGCCAATTAAACTCAGGTCACCTCCCAAAGAATAAGCCCAACCAGAACCAGCTGCAAAATTGCCTAGAGCTATATCTCCTGGATTTCCAAGATCTCGCATAGTGTTTACGAAACTTGCAGAATTTGGCTCAGTAAAATAGCCAAGCACAAAAATACCTGCATAATGATGTGCTTGGTCGAGGGTTGGGTCATTATCCCAAAGACTTTTAGGGAGACCATCGTTAGTGTAAGCGAGATGTTGAAGGGCACTAGGCCCATATCGAACACTAAGAGCAGCTGAAACAAAATTAGAGCTAGATGGTATTCCCGCAAAAACCAATCCAAAATCTCTCACAAATTGGTCTCGCTGCTCTGGTCGGTAATATGACGATAATCGTTCGGCTTGCAATGCAAACAGTGCCCATCCTGTTGGTCCTTCTGGATCCCACAATTCAGGGTTTTCCCAGAAATCCGCTCTATTGGCGTAATATCTGTCCCAATCTGATGTTGTCCATATGCCATTTGGCCCCGATCCCTTAAAGATTTGCTGAAAAAGAAAGTTTTGTTTCTTCCTTTCATTTTGAATTTCAGTATCATTTGCACCATTAATTGTTTTCCCGTCATAGTCTAAACATTCCTCAACATCTCCTGAGCACCGATGTCCGGTTGGATCAGATGCGTTTATGGGGGTATTTAGCACGTATGAATACCGATTCCAACTCTGCGGATTGGACAGGTCAGGAATGACCGTATCTAGCTGCAAAAAACGGTTGATATAAGGCGAATACATTCGTGCCTTATAGTCCATCAACCCGGTGCCAGGCAGGTTGCGTTGTCCAGTGTAGGTGAAGTCAGTAGATGTGATCGCAGGGCTATCCGGAATGGTGCGAGCACCACCAAAGGGCAGATAGCGTTGCTGTTCTACATCCAATTCAGTACCTGGATCTTCTCCGTCAGGGCTCACCACTGCTGCTACAGAACCGAGATGATCGGTCAACAGATATTTTACTCCTGAGCCATCCTTCATGGCAACTGTCATACCGGCGATGGCGTAGTAGGATGTTGTACTGGTTGGCGTGAATGTCGAGTCATCCAGCGAACCGTTGACTTCAAATAAGCCGCCCATGTAATAGGCAGTGAAGGTTCGCGGGTTGGGGTTGGCGGCGGTGAAATACGCCGTGCTCACGCGCACACCATCTCCGTCATAAGTGTAAATCCATGATTCGATGGCTGTACCTGTACAATCTCCACTCATCTTGTGGATGGCGGAAATGCGATTTTCAGCATTGTAGTTTTGTTTGAAAACAGCACCATTTTCCGTACGGCAGGTCATGTTGCCATTGGCATCATACTCGTAGTGGTTCGTGCTTCCGCCCTCGATCGACACGGATGTCACGGCATGAGGCTGGCTGCCTGTATAGGAATAAGTATACTCCTGCCAGCCTGCAGAATTTGTAGCCTGCGGGTCATCCATACCAGGATCGGTTAAGATACCAATATACGAAAACCGGCGTGACTCGAAGTCGTCGTAGTAGAGCGTGCCGCGTGTGCCAGTTTCCACCCCTTGAGCGCCGAGGCGCACTTCAGTTACTGTGCGTGTGTCGTTATCGACGAGCGAGAGTTTCTGCTTTTGCACATCGTTGAACCAGAGGGTCATGCTCCCAGTGTTGACCAGTGCATGGTAATCGATCTCGACTGCGTTCCACGAACTCGATATATCGAACCAATTACCTTCCGTCCACACACTTGCATCACTCAAGAGTCCAACACGAACCTGATAGGTATTGAAGGTCTGAATGGCATCGATGTAGGTCATTGTCCCTGAAGCATGCACAAAGCGTACCGTATGGGATGTATTCGGGAGTATGTATGAACTCCATGCGTTCTGCCAGCTTGTTGTAGCAGCGTATTGATTGATGGTATCAACCTTCACATCATCGATATAAATGTCCACGAGACCACCATTGCTGGCTTTGGTATACAGCAACTTGAATTGGTTGGCTGTAAATGTGTAAGAAACGGAGTTATTCACCGTAGAGGATGTCTTATACGTGCCTGTGTAGGCGCTGGCATTGGTAGAGTTGGTCCAAGTGCCTATATATTGCAGCGTTGAATCGCGATCATCCTTATACTGCGAGTTAATCTTCTGCATCTGGATGTGGAAGATATCCACACTGGCGTTGCGACCTGTAAATAGGTCAAGAATGTCGCCGTTTGCCATCGTCAGGCTGTTCGGGTTTACATAGAAGCGAGCGCGATACTCCTTTTCGTTATTTGGTCCCGGCGTGGATGTAGCATTATTGGAAACGTAAATGGCGGTACTGTCGTCAATGACAGCTTGCATTCCATAGGTTCCCCAATATTCGGAAGTGTTCGATGTCACCAGGTCATTGGAATCATTGACATTAGAAGTCCATTGGTTGAGGCTATTTGTCTCGAAATCTGCCTGGAAGATGGAATCCGCCATACCAGATTTTTCGAGATAGCCAGGTGCGTAGCTGGCATTGTAGGTGTTTTGGTAGTACACCGCAACACGGCCTTGCCCTGCATGTACGGCAACAGTGCCTCCACTGATATTGACAGAGCCGAGATTACTAATATCCCTGCCATCAACCCGGATACTGCCGCCTGCACCGGCTCCCCCACCACCATAGCCGTTCCCGCCTGCAGAAGTCAAGCTACCTGTGAAGTTAATGGTATTGCCTAGGATGTAGAGGATGCCTCCACCCACACCAGACAATCCGCCGCAATCCGGAGGAGTGCCTCCGTAAATGGAACCACATTCACCGCCGGAAGAACCGAAGAAGAGTTTTTCCAAAGTGGGATCACCATATGCATTTCCTCCGGCCCCGTCTCCATCAGTAGTGCCCTGAGAACCATCGCTGCCAAAAGCACCACCTCCTCCCAATAGGATACCATGTGACCAAGCTCCGGGATAGCCTCCTCCAAGCCCACCCGTATATCCAGCGTAGCTTTCCCCGAATTCAGTAACACCATTTTCAGGGACAGTAGATCGATATCCTATACTATTGGCTGAAATTATGCCACTCCCATTCAATGTCCCCTTGACGCGAAAGACCAACACACCATACTGTGCCCCATTCCAGGAATTTCCTCTCAAAGTGCCATTTATAGTGACGTCATTGTAGTTTGGCACACGCATCAACATAACCTTTTGTTGACTTGCCCCTGCGCCAATATTGGTGTCATCTTCAGAATTGTCACCATAAAACTTGAGTTTGGGTGTATCGAAGTAGACGACATTGTTGACAATGCCTCCTACTCGTAGAAATTCAAAGTTTCCAGTATTCGAATATTTTGTTGAATACCCTTGCAGGTTGATCAGTAAAATCTCATCACCGATCGATAAACAACTGCCTGTCGGTGATGCAGTCAATTTTGCCCAAGAGTCAGCCAATTGCGAAACCTGATAGGACACAGCCTCCCCACCATCTGAGCATGCACGACCAGCCTTGTTATCACTATGTAAGTTAAAAGTTCCTGTCAAAATATTCAGATCGCCATCTCGTCCGGTGCCTCCCCAATCAACGGGAATAGGTGTGAGGTTAATTGACGTTGGGGATGGCACAGGCGTTGATGTAGCCATATGGTTGAGAGGTTGTGGGCTAGTACCTGGGGAAGATGAGCCTATGCTGTAGCTGTTTTGATAATAAAGAGCAATACGCCCTACGCCTCCTGCGACACTGACGGTTCCACCCACAGCTGTCAAATTAGAAACAGAAATATTGTTCCCCTCGACGCGAATGCTGCCTCCAGCACCGGCTCCCCCACCACCATAGCCGTTTCCACCCGCGGCTGTCAGGGCGCCGGTGAAACTCATAGTATTCCCTAGAATATAGAGTATGCCTCCACCCACACCGGACAGACCGCCACAATCTGGAGGAGTACCTCCATAAATGGACCCACATTCTCCACCAGAAGACCCAAAGAAGAGTTTCTCCAGGTTGGCATCACCATATAGTGTTCCTCCAGTTCCGTCTCCACTCGTGGTTCCCTGAGCTCCGTCCGTGCCATAAGCGCCACCGCCTCCCAGTCGGATGCCATGTGACCAAGCACCTGGATAGCCTCCCCCAAAACCGCCGGCATATCCAACATAACTTTCCCCAAATTCAGTAACTCCGTTTTCGGGAACGGTAGATCGATACCCCTTACTATTTACTGAAATCGAGCCGCTTCCAGTTAGGGTGCCATTGACCCTAAATGCAACCACTCCATATTTATAGCCATTCCATGCACTTCCGGTGAAAGTCGCACCTGAACTCACGGTCACATTATAGTAATTGGGCACTCTCATCAACATGACACGCTGCTGCCCCGAGCCTTTTCCAATGTTGGCATCGCTGAAAGGCACATCTCCATACCAATTAACCTTTGGAGTGGTAAAAGTTACTGTGCGATCACTAATATTTACAGAAGCGACCCTGAGAAATTCATACCGACCAGTATTGGAATACTGGTACGGATTACCCTGCAGGTTGATCAACAGAATTTCGTCGCCTGTGTTCAGGCAGCTACCAGTAGGAGGTGCAGTGTCCAAAACCGCCGCCGTACTTCCTAGAGCAGTGACGCTAAATGCGACCGCATCGGCACAAGAGCGCCCCGGTTGGTTTTGAGAATGAATGTTATATGTTCCGCCAGTTGAAATGACCAGACTTCCATCCGCGCCTGTGCCGCGCAAGCCATCATCAGGTTGAGGGGTAAACGTGGCAGTACCTGTATTGGTAGGAGTAAATGTAATTAGCGTTGGAGTTCGTGAGGGGGTCAATGTTGGGCTTGGCGTGAAGGTCTTAGTGAACGTTGGGGTCTGAGTTATCGGAGTTGAAGTGAAGGAAGGCGTTATAGTTGAGGTGGCTAGAGGAGTAACTGTCATTGCCATAGTGGCAGTCGAGATGATTGCCGAATTGAGCAGCGCTCCCTTGTTAAAAGTAAACCTCATCCACCATGCCGATAAAGGGATTTGTTGGATCTCCTACTGTAATGCCTGCAGTGGTGGCATATGAAATCGTACCAGTTACTGTGCGAGATGCAACCAGTGTGCCGTTTAAGAACAATTTCAGCTTTCCTGCGGGGCGATCATATACGGCAACCACATGGACCCAGGTATTGAGATCAAGTACAGGTCCAGCCAATTCATTTGGAGAGAGATCATTCACCCGGAATACCAACGCCCTATTGGAGTTTATATACAAACGATAGTCCTGTGCAGAGCCGCCTTTGTTTAAAATCACGTAGGTACTCCCCTGCTGGATTTCTGTGGGGAATAACCACATCGAGATCGTGAAGCCGCTGGCAGGTTCCTGTTCGGTCAGCCGTGGAATATTCACGTATCTTCCTGTTGCGAGACGAATCGCTTGCGTACCAAAACCAGGAACTCGCTCTGCACCGCCTACCAAAGTTCCATGGCTGTAAGGCGTTCCAGGGGCTGAGTCCAGAACGCCTGGCGTGCTAGTTGTTTCGTTGAATAACCAGATGGCGCCGGGTCCCACAGTGGGAGTTATTGTTGACGTAACAGTTGCTGTTAGTGGCGTGGGAGTCCTTGTACTGGTTGGCGCGGTGGGAGTTCGGGATGCAGTGGGAGTTGGGGTGGCAGTTTTTGTAGCTGTAAAAACGAGTGTGCGAGACGGAGTAGCTGTATTTGTTCTCGTGGAATTCGGAGTGGATGTATATGTGCCAGTAGCAATAGAGACCACCGTATCCAAAGAATATTGAACGACCAACTTGGGTCTTTGTGATGTAGTTGTGTTATCGGACGTTTTGTAGTTAAACCGATCATTCTCTTCCGTATCTGTCTTGATAAGGAAACCATTATTGGCAAACGCTCCGCTGACCAGTTCCTGGATTCTGGATGTTGATAAGAAAATCCGCTTTTCGGTATTTAACGCCTCATTGGCAAGGATTTGGATAGAGCCAATCTCTATGCCTTCTCGATCATTCGCACCAGATGCACCCGGCGTCTGCCAGCCAATTCCTGCAGATGCAATATTCCATGTTGTTTCCGATTTCATTGAAAGGCTTCTTTAACCGGTATACCCGAATCACGCGATCGTTATCCGACAGGTCGCTGGATGTCCACAGAGAAAGCATCGCCGATGTGATAGTTGCATTGGCAGGGATGGTCGATAGATCAAACCGGATCAGGCCGCGGGCATATTTATCAGCCACATCATTGCCTTCGCCTATTCCCATATCCGAGGAAGTTCCGTAGTTGATCGTGCTGGTTGTGCTTAAAAGATATGTGTCACTGCCCAGAGTACCATCTGGCTGAAGAACAACTGTCACAATAGATGGCGTCACAGTGGACGTAAAGGAGTTCGTTGCTGCTGGGGTATGACTAGGTGTGTTGGTAAAGGTATTGGTTACTACTGGAGAATTTGTCGGAGTGTTGGTTCTTGTGGGTGTCTGGGTAAATGTATTCGTTGCTAAAGGAGTAGTAGTAGCAGTTGCTGTATTAGTCGGCGTGTTTGTAGGGCTGCTCGAAACATTCCCACCACCAAAATCATCCACCACAGCGTTGCTTGCGTTGATGAACCATAATCCAATATACCCAGATGCATTGTAGAACCGCCAGGAGCTCACATTACAGGTTGTTGAGCCTTGCGACACGCCATTCTTGTAAACTTCCACATCACCATTGGCTCGCGAGCGTGCCCCAAATTGGTCGCCGTTCGCAAATTGTACGGAAATCGTACAGTGGGACAACCATGTAGGGCTTCTTGTAGGGTCATACGACCAGACTTCTGCCTGCTGGTTGGACCTGTTGTACAATACCTCAAGCACACCATCGGTCCAACCACTGGCACTTTGTGATTTAAGCAACAGATCTTGTTCCGAATTACTCGATATCGTATCCACCATGGATAACGTAACATAAGCTTCCTGGTCGGCGCTATAGGAACCGCCCTGCCAGTAAATATAGTTATCGCCGGTTTTCACATCAACTTTGTTCGACAAAATATCATATCCGGATACGATGCCATTCCAGCCAGAACCCAACCCACTGTTATCAGCGCGGTTGAAGTTGTCAAGCACTGCTGTGGACGGGAATCCACTTTGTTGAGGAGGCATCAATGCAACATTTATGTTGTTTTTTTCTGGCAGCTGATATACCACCGGAAAAAGATTTATTGTGTTTGCCGTTTGAACAGGAGCAGGTCCAATATAGGCTGTTCTCCGTGATTCAAATGCATCAAAAAGAATTTGTTTCCCATACGAAGAGAGTTGAATGCCCATAACCCCTAGCTGTACTTTATTGATGGTGTTGGTGCCGTTATCAATGGAAGACAGAGTAGATGCAGGAGTCCCATTGACCCACAACGCCAGAGAACCGGTATTGGCTGCTGAAAGGTAATTAATCTCTATAGCGGTCCATGCATTCGATATCGTTTGCCAGGCAGAGTTGGTCCAAGCGCCAGCGTCGCTTAACACTCCTGTACGAATTTGATGTGTGCCCGAGCTTTTTTGAAGTTGGACACGAAAAACCTGTGTGCCATCATTACGGTAGCCGCCGAAGATAGCAAAAATATCTCCAGTTGCCATATCAATGCTGTTGGGGTGAAAATAGAAGCGGGCACGATAAGCAGTCTCATCTCCATTCATACCTGGCGTTGAATCGACTACGTAAAGCGAAGTATTATTATTGATATCCAATACCAGTGAGCGTGAGCCGGAGACTGGTGTGAAAGCATTCGAACCAATCGTCCAAATAGCAGGTGACCCTGATGGATTGGTCGCAGACCAGTTGCTGGGATATGTGTCTTCAAAATCATCCTTGAAGATCAGATCGCTCTCCGCCCAATCCTTGCGCGCCAGAATGTTGCCCACTTTGTCGTATTCGAACGACTGGCGATATGAGTAGTCATCGTTACTAACTGCTTCTGCAAAAGATAGGCGGTTCAAGAAGTCGTAATCGTAGGTATGGGTCTCATTTAGAACATGATCAGTCAGTTGGGTAATATTCCCAGCGGGATCATAAAGATAATCAAAATCCAAAAACGTAGTTGAACCTTTGCTTGCAGTGCGATTGTCAAGGCGGTGGGTAACAAAATCATAATCATTCTCGACTCTCACACCGTTGGCAAGGTTGACAGTCATGATCTGGCTGAGGGTGTTGTATCCGACAGTGGCAAAAGTGGTCGTACCGTTGGTAAAGTCCTTCGCCCTGCCCAGTCCATCATACTGGTACGCAATTGTTTCGGCATCTGGATATGCTATCGTGAGAACACGCCCTAGCCAGTCACTGGTCGTGGTATTAGTCTTCGAGACTCCATTGATGATTTTGGTCTCAGCAACCGTCCGGCCATAGTTGCTGTACGTCCATGAAGTCAACCCACTCAAATCCTCCATGGTTTTGCGCATGCCAATCTCTGGTGCGGTTGTGCCGTAGGTATAGCTGACATTCCAGCTTGATTGAATGGCACTATCATCTGGGCAACTATCATTTGTGCGATACTGCTTATAGATCAGGCGATTGAGGCTATCGTAATACAGGCAGATTCGCTGTCCAAGTGCATCTTTTTGGCGTTTCATGTTTCCTAGAGCGTCATAGGTATAATACCAAGCCCCCATGTCTGGATCATGCATACTCGTCTTACGACCTAAAAGGTCATAAGTAAGAGTTGTAATATTATTCTGTGCATCGATGGTCAACTTGAGCCGATCAGCTTCATCATACGAGAAAACACTGGTGGCATAAGCTGTATTACCGTTGTATTCATGAATATACTTAAGACGACCTAATCCGTCGGTCGTGCGTGCTACCTTATTTCCATTTGGATCGATACTAGTTGTCGTTAAACCATTATATTGAGTGTACGAGATGATATTTCCAGGTGCAGTCACCTGGATTGCACGTCCAAGGGCATCATAAATTGTTTCGGTAAATTGCGCTGTATTCTGTATATAGGTTCCCCCTGACCCGGTAACGTAATAAGGCAGACTTTGCCGTACAGCAAGACCTTGTGCATTGAACTGTGTTTCGGAAATCAATAATTGTTCACGATCGGAATCCCAGGTCTGGGTTTCCAACATACGTCCCATGCCATCGTAGATTCCCCATACAGACCGATAGGTATTTGCAGTACTATCCCATAATTCCATTTTGACATTATAAGGCGAGGCAATATCCACACCAGTGAGAACGGGATAGGTATACTTTACACCCGCTCTGTTAGTTGGCAATCCGGCTGGAGTCACGGAAAGCGTTCTTCCAAAACGGTCATATACAGTGGTTGTGGTGAAATTGTTTGGGTCTGTAACCTGATACGGCAATCCTAGTTGGTATACATAACTGGTGTATGTAATCTGCTGAAGCGGGTTTTTGCTTTCAACTGGATAAGTATGGATGACCCCATCGTATGTGACTTCAGAACAAATTTCTGCGTTCGGGATAGAGTTAATAGTACCATATGCACAAGTCTTGTCGACATTGCCGTACTGATCATATTCGTAGCGTGTGTCGCTAGTTGAGTTTGCATCCAGGATTCTTTGTACGAGGGTTAGCTCGCCCTTGGAAAGCGGTGTGCTGGCACTCCCATCATATATATAGCGAGTATCAGATACGATATCGTTGTCAGCAGTTAGCAACAATTGCCTTGTGACCTTGTCCAAGATGTGGACATCGAGATTGAAATTCGGTCGATATTCATAATATTGTTTTCGATATAGAGTGCTCCCCAAGTAATCCTGTTGAACAGCCAAATTTCCTGTTCCACCATCGCGTACGTACACTGTCTTTGATGTGAGAATGATGGTCGAGCCACTTCGCACATAATTAGCCACCTGTGATAGGTACCGGTAGTTCCAGCCCACAAACGGTGCCTGGGAGTTATCAGTTACGTACGTGGAAACTGTCTTGCGTAGGACATTCCCCGAGGGATCTTTTGCTTCTGTGGATAATTCGTTTCCGGTATCCAGTCCAATCGTCCCAAAATGGTGAACTGTGTCTGCCAATTTGGTGGTTCCATCAAATTCGCGTGTGGTCTCCGTGACATCGGTATAACCGATTAACTCACCCGTATTATTCTGACCAGTATAAATAGGCAGGGAATAGGTGTAATCACGAATCGCAGCAATCGGGGCAGAAGTAGCACCTGTCAGCACAGTAGCAGTTTTGACCCGATAGTTGTACCAAGAACTGCTATCACGTCCATCGTTTTCGTAAATATAATTCAGTGAGCCGCCGTAGCCATTATCGACCTTACTTAGGCGGGGATAAGTAAAGGGATCTGAGCCTCCACTCGTTGCTCTATTGGGCTTATTTTCATAGGTAAACTTGATTTTTGGCGAAGTCAAAGAAGTTGCCCCAATCCCATCGGATTCAAAATCTCCACCGCTAATCTGAATTTCTTTCAAAATTAGTGTTCCCTTGTCGTTTGGAACAGGTACCGTCTCATAGGTAAATTTATAGGTTCGAATAACACTGTAGTTCTCATTACAGTCCTTAGTTGTATAGCAGATCTGGATGAAATCCAGCATTTGGGTATCAACATTATCCCAGACATTAAATTCTGTTGGTATATCTCCCGGACGATCCGCGTGTTCGAACCAAATAACATATCGTGGGTCATCTTTATTTAAACTCGGATGGTCTGTATAGGTAATAGTTTGGATATAACTAGCTCGGTCGTACTTTGTAGTGGTCTGGAATACCGGCTGCTCTTCGTCATAAGTATATAACATGGAGTTCCCATGTTTATCTTCCACCAGGTCAACGCGCCAACGTAGCGCCACAAGATTTTCCCCGCGACCTGCATATCCCAACGATGCATAAGCTCCACTTGGGGTGGTACAACCTGAGGGACAGGAATAACCATACATAAGTGCCAGTTGTTCGGAGTCATTATTCCATCCCAGTCGGTATCGGGTGCCGTCTGTGGTCACCACCTCCCACCATTCCTTGGTGGTGTTTGGAGGAAGCGCGTTGTCATCTTTCTCATTACCTAGTGCATAGTTATGTCTCTCCACATAAAGAAACGAACTACGCTTTGTGAAGTAATGATTTTGATGTTCTGGATCGACTAACAAATCATACAAGGTTCCATTTATTGTCAGTGCAAAGTTGTTTTCATATCCATACCCCGTATCACTTGTAGTGATCTTCCGCACGATTTCTACCCCATCCATGTTCCAACCCATTCCTACCCAGGGTGCCTGCACGTCACCAAGGAGCCCATCCGCTGTACTACTTGAGTAGGAAAGAGATAAATCGGGTTGCATACCGCCACGTCCGGGTGGCGTCCAAATTGGGATGCTATAGCGTGAAGCACCGGTAAACAAAGATGTGTAAGGCTGATCGAAGAGCAAAACGTTGGCTCCGTTTTGAGGTAACGAGCTTCCCAATCCTGCTCCCCAAGTGGAGAAATGGGCCGCTTCGACGATCACAGAATTATTCTGAAGATTTTGCTCCAGGATCGGCACTTTCACCCATACTTCGTGTTCCTCATCGTAGGTGGCAACATATGGTTCTTGCCCGGCAGGAATACTTCGTAGATCAATGTAATCATCCAGGTTGATCTCAAGATAGGACGGTGAATTGAATACACCATCCAGCTGGTCCGTTAACGTAACGATCTGCTCGGTGAATTCGCCTGCTACATCATTGCTGAGTGGGTTTGTCTCATATACATCCAGATTGAATTGCAATTCCGGTCCTTTACCAGCTAGTTGTGTTGGCGATGCTACAATAACAGCATCTTGCCCTATGCTATCTTCCTCCATATGCACAGTCACTCTTCCCAAAGTATTCCAGTTGCTTTCGGCGGGTATAGTTGTGATTTCTGACTCGGCAGTGGCGTCAGCAACATCCACGCCAAGGGTAGCAGTCGTCTCAAGTTGGATACTACTGTCACTGGCGTTCAAGCGAACACTGTGCAGCCAGGCTTTTCCCAGGATACTACTCCGCTTGCTGGAGATCATTACAGTAGAATAACTAAAGCTGACCCGTTCACCGATGCCCAGGCTGCTGAGTGATAAAAGAATCTCACGTTTGGATGCATCATAAGTAACCGGACTCGAACTGTCTGGGGCGTATTCAAGACCAGATTCCAGTGGGTCTGTAAATTGAAGCGCGCTTAGCAATTGTTCGGAATTGTTGGAAATCGTGACAGTAAAGGTGATCAAACCGCTTATTGGAACAATAGCCGGATCGGCTACAAGTGAAAATTCCACTGGGTCTTTGGCTGGGATTGGTGATGGAGGCTCATCCGGGTCTGGGGATGTTTGATCTGGGTAGGATAGTTGTGGGGCGTCATAAAATAAAGGCTTTTGTTGAGGCAAACTGGGGGATATTTCCGCTACCGCCTTTGATACTGGATCGTCTACTGACTTGGCAAGCGCTACAGTGGGTACAAGTGCATTAAACAAAATTATAGCGATCAGCAAAATACGGATCGAATATTCAACTTTGGATATCTTGGTAAGCATGATCCCTCCATTACCGCTTGCATTAATGTTGTTTCTTTGGCTGTGGCATTATTTTTGCAATACCCCCAGCGGGTTTCCTACAAAATTTCTGTTCTCCTCTTACCCAGTGAAACACCAGTTTGATTATTAGTTTTTCACCCCTTTGGTTCAAGTGTCAAATGTCATAAGGTGATAGTCGATTACTAATGAAGGAATGAAACCTGCCCCACCCACATTTAGTTTCGGTGTTGATGCACTGCAAGTCTTTTTACTCCGCCTATTGGGTTGCACAAGTATCTTTTCAACATGCGCAAATTACGCACGTTCTTTTTATGGGCATTCTCACTCTTGGTTATACGATAAACATCCTTTGGTTATGCAAGATCAGCCCACGAAAGCGTTCTTGCCTTCGACAAGTAAACACCTTTTATATGAGGTTGCCCCAAAGTCAAAAGGGACACATCGTGATCTAAATATTCCGTAATATCTGAGGAGGCAAATTATGAGTATCTCCGCTCTAACGACTTGGAACATATTCTGTTCGCATGTGGACAAGAGAGTAATTGATTTCGTAGCCTGTAAGCTGGCTGACGCACTTATCTCCTACAAATTCCACCCAGTGCTTCACAGTCATTTCATAAGAATCGACGGATATCTTGGATAACTCTTCGGCTATTTTGTGATTTACAAAGTCATTAATTACCATGCAAGGGAGTAGCGAGGTTACCCAATCTAAGCTTCATTCATAATCTCCAATTTACGAGCTATGCTTCACAAGCTAGTCACGCGGGCAAGACTTGGCTACCGGCAGCTTATAAGTTCAATGCACTAAAACTTCACTATGGCTCTGGTAATTATATGAACCTAAGGCTTTGTTGACCAAGCGATTGATTATCGCTTGGTCTTACATACAAATGTCCAGGGGTGTTGCAATTTTTGCAACACCTTGAGACACTACTATTGTACAAATAGAGTCCTCCAGGGTGTTGCAAAAGTGTTGCAAAAGTGTTGCAATCAGGATAAAACGCCATGGAAATATTGGACTCAATGGACATTTTTACCCCTTAAATATCGCAAAAAAACGAACAAAAACGCACGAAATAGACGTATTGGAGGCATTGGAAGATAGGACTTTAGAATCACACAGTAGAGGTCCGGAGTTCGAGTCTCTGTGCGCCCACAAACATATGTAGGTAATTTAGCCTACAAGTTGCAAACAACCCCCGTATCTGGGGGTTGTATTTTTTACAAAGTATGCAGATGTTGTGAATGTGTTGCAATAGTGATGGTGCTATTGCTAAACAGTAGAGATCTTGTATAGGCGTTTTGAAAGCGTTTTAAGCTTATGCAAATAGGAATTTTCCTAAGTCATCATTGTTTATCTCTAGTGAAGGGTTCTTGTTATAATTTTCCAAAGCCCAATATAGATTTTTAGGATTCTACCCATGCTTTCTATCCTTTTCGTTGAAGACGATGATACTATCGCCATGGGGGTGGAATACTCGCTCAAGCAGGACGGTTTCCAGGTCACTCTGGCCCGCCTCTTAGGGGATGCGCGCGACTTGCTCAATCGCCAGCGCTTCGATCTGGTGCTCCTGGACCTCGGATTGCCAGATGGCAGCGGCTACACCCTGTGCAAGGAGATCCGCGCCGCCGGAGATATCCCCATCATCATCCTTTCCGCCCGCGACGAAGAAGCTAGCATTGTTCTCGGCCTCGACCTGGGCGCAGACGACTACATCGCCAAGCCCTTCCGCCTGCGTGAGTTAATCTCGCGCATGAAAGCTGTCCTGCGTCGCCGGGGATCGGTTGAGGCGGGTGACAGCACTCTCAGTTGTGGTGACGTGATGATCTTCACCCAACAGGCCAAGGCATATAAAAACGGTCACGAAGTGATCCTAACCGCACTGGAATACCGCTTGTTGCTAACATTAATCGTCAACCAGGGACGGGTGCTCACTCGCAGCCAGATCCTAGGCAGCATCTGGGATGTGGACGAGGATTTTGTCAACGACAACACACTCACAGTCTATATCAAACGCCTGCGCGAAAAACTTGAGGATGATCCACAGAACCCAACGCTAATTAAGACTGTGCGCGGATTTGGGTATCAGGCAGGCGATTGAAATGAAACAACCGATTTATCTTGAGGACCGGAAATTCTTTGTCTCGATGATCGCTCTTTCGCTTATTGCACTAGTTGCATCGATGGTCCTCAACCTGGCAATGATAGCCTATACCAATCGGGCGCTCAAAGACACCTATGCGGGCATAGTTGGAACGGTGGTACAGAAATATCCCCAGGCAGAGGCGCAGGTTGTGCAGGATTTGCGTTCTCCCAAGTCCAACTCCACCAACTTGGGAATACAAGTGCTGGAAAAATATGGGCTGGGCGATTCGCGTTCGGCAGATATAAGTATCGCAATTGGACTGTCGGCGCGCCTTCTGCCAGTGGGATTAGCGTTGGTTGGACTGGTCTGCGCTGGATCCATGCTATTGTTGATACGCTATCAGCGGGGGATATCTGCCCAGATGGCAGACCTTTCATCATATTTACGGGACATCGACGCCGGCGATTATTCTCTCGACGTGCGCGACAACGGCGAAGGCAGCTTCAGTTTACTGAAGAACGATCTGTACAAAGTCACTGTCCGGTTGCGTGAACAAGCAGAATTGTTGCAAAAGGATAAGACTGCCTTATCCAACTTGATCGCCGATGTCTCCCACCAAATCAAAACTCCGCTCACTTCGTTGGGCGTTCTGGTCAACCTGCTAGCTGAGGATCCTCCAGAGGAGGATCGGCGTACATTTCTCGAGCGACTGCGCATGCAACTCGGTCGTATTCAGTGGCTGACTGCCAGCGTTGCTCAAGTTAGCCCGGCTGGACGCTGGCACCGCGGCTTTAAAAAGCGAGCCAGTGGATATACGCCAGTTGATCGAAAGAGTGCTCGACCTTCTGCAGATTCCGCTTGATATCAGGAGACAGCACGTGGAGATTCGCGGCGAGGCAGAGGCAAGTTTTATCGGCGACCTCAACTGGAGCGCAGAGGCATTGACCAACGTGGTCAAGAACTGTATCGAGCATACTCCTGAGGGTGGAAGGATCGAGATGCACTACAGTGCGAATCCGCTGTATGCTGAGATCATTGTCAGCGATGATGGTGAAGGTATCGTGAGCCGAGATGTACCAAACATCTTCAACCGCTTCTATCGCGGAGAGAACAGCGGTGAGAGCAGCATCGGCATCGGGTTAGCCTTGGCAAAAGCCATCTTCATCGCCCAGGGTGGCGATATCTCTGTCCGCAGCGAGCGTGGCCTCGGGACTAGTTTTACGATTCGGCTGTTCCGTGGGGTGGTGTAAGAGTGTTCTTCCTTTCCAAAGCCGACTCCTTTGGAATCACTTCGCGTTGGAATAGAGATTCCAACGCGAAGTGATTCTCCAGCTAGTTACATTTAGCCTCCCATAGCACCTGTCTTCACATCTCCATCTCGTTTGTAATGGAGAGCGACCACTCCACTTGGCGTCGCGGTGCATTCCTCCAGTTTGAAAGCGGCCGGGATCGTACCGTCGGCAAATAGCTTATTTCCCGTGCCGAGTGTAGACGGATGAATCAGAAGCACGATTTCATCCACTACATCATGTTTGAGCAGCGACTGAACCAGGGTACCGCTGCCGCTCACCTGGATATCAGAGCCTTCTGAGTCTTTGAGCTTTTAATATCTTCCACACTTTTAAGGATGATCGAATTTTTCCAATCTGCCTTTTTCATGGTTGCGGAGACCACATACTTTTTGATGTCATTATTGCCGGGCCAGATCTGTTGTCCCTGATCTGTAGGGAAGAACGAAGCAAAAGCTTCATAGGTTTTTCTGCCTAAAAGAAAGTCCTTCGCAGGTTTCTTTTGTTTTTCCGCGATCTGATCCAGAGCTTTATCGTAATAGGGCGCGCTCCACCCACCATAGTCGAAGCCTTCCTCCGGTCCACCAGGTCCCTGCATGACTCCGTCTAATGTAACAAATTCTGTGACGACTATTTTTCGCATGTGATTAACTCCAAAATTAAATGTCTAAGAACGAATAAGATTTGGTGGACTCATCCACTCTTTCGGTGTTCTACGCTTGCCTCTATCGCGCGACTGCATCGCCAACATTTTTAACTTTTTATAATTGATCCTTTCGTATTCCTGTTATTAAATTTGTGATTACAGCATTACGCTTCCACAAACTCTTTCAGGCTGTCAACAATGTGATTCCAGCCGTAGGCCGCATTCTTGATATTAAAGTCCGGGTTATCCAGCGGAAACATTTCTGTGATACGGTAGGTCAGGGTCAAGAGGGTCTGTTCGCCCTGTGGCATGAGCTCAAAGGTTACATACGCATCACCCGGATAGCCTTCATATCGCCAGCTATACGTGAGTTTCTTCTCCACTTCCGCTTCGGTGACATAGCAAATGTGCTCATACTGCCGGTCTGGGCTAGCCCCCAGCATAAAGCGCGTTTCAAAGCCCACTTCCGCCTTGAAGTCCGGAAGGAACGGCATCCATTTTTTGAGGGTCGTGATATCGCTCAGGGCCCTCCAGACAGTTGCCACCGGCGCCTTAAGCGTCCGGGTAATAATGAGAGGTTCGGGGAGTCTATTTTGCATCATTCGGTTTCCTTGTTTTCACGTTGTTCTTCAGCTAGTACCAGTTCCAATGTATCCAAGTAGCCATTCCATTCTTTCGATACACGAGAAAGCCACATCTGTATTTCATCAAGCCCGGTGTGATCAACAGAGTAATAACGGCGCTGACCCTCGGCTCGTACACGCACTAGCTTTGCATCCTTAAGGGTGCGTAAGTGTTGGGAGATCGTTGGCGCCTTAAAATTAAACTGTGCGACAATATCACCGGCGCTTTTTTCACCTTTGGCAATGAGCTCAAAAATTTGAAGTCGGGTGGGGTCCGCAAGAGCCATGAATGCATTCATAGTCCTTATTGTAAGGCGCATACCTAATTAGGTCAACACCTAAATACATAACTTTAGTACTACTTCTACCCTGCTCAAGCTGCGCGGCGGGATACGAGCAGCGCGGCTTTTAGGAGCGACAAGTTTTGGTATGCGAGTTTTTGAGGGTTAGTACGGTAAGAATATAACGAAAGGAAAGATACTTCTTTCGGAATCAAGCCTGAGCTTGAACATGCCTAAGGATTTCATCCACAACGCTGACAAGCGGCTGTGTTGCATCGATGACGATGCCGTTGCGGGGTATGTCTTCTTTCGTTCGATGCAATCGCGCCACGAGTTCCTTTTCCTCTGGTTTTCCGCCCCAGTCCGTGGGATCTCGCGCCACGCGCTCATCCAGCCTCCGATACAATGTGTCAAGATCTTCGACCTCCAGAATAAAAACACCGTCCAAGGAATCGATGAACTTTGAAAAATTTCTCGAACCACCGCAAAAGAAAGAGATCGCCTGGCTGTGATCCGCGATCACGGATTTCACTTTGTCTAGATCCCAAAGAAGATGTGCCTGTTGCCATACCGCCCTGTCCATTTCGCTCGCATGGACTGGTTCATTGACCGGTTCCCCTGTCTTTGGATCGCCCCGATATTTCAACACCCAGTCGCCGTGGAGTACGTGATAACCGCGCCGCTGCAATTCTTCAGCCACCGAAGTTTTGCCCGTACCTGAGATTCCCTCGATCAGATAATTTCTTCTACCCATTGCCCATTACCTCGTCCCTGTGATACGTGTATTAAATGTTTAACGTACCTGATTTTCTCTGCTAACGGACTCGAAGAACACCCGATTGTGAATAAATTGTCACAATTGCAGTCACCGCAGGGTCACTTGCCATCTATATACTGTTAATAGCACTACTATAAAAAACTTGGAGTTGCATTGTGGAAATTCTGAAAGTAAACAACCTTTCAAAGGTATATGGAAAAGGCGATACGCAGATCAAGGCTATCGATAACGTCAGCTTCAGCGTAGAAAAAGGCGAATTCGTTGCCATCGTTGGCGCTTCCGGCTCGGGCAAATCGACGCTGCTGCATATCCTGGGCGGAGTGGATACGCCTAGTTCTGGGCAGGTGCTGGTAGATGGCACGGACATTTGCGCCCTCGACCAGACAAAACTGGCGATCTTCCGTCGTCGGCAGATCGGGCTTATCTACCAGTTCTATAACCTGATCCCCATCCTCAATGTTGAGGAAAACATCACCCTGCCACTGCTTCTGGATGAACGCAGCTTGGATGAGGCGCGCCTGAAAGAGATCGTCACTACATTGGGGCTGACAGATCGCGTCAGGCACCTCCCCAACCAACTCTCCGGAGGGCAGCAGCAGCGTGTCTCCATCGGGCGCGCGCTGATCAATACACCCGCGCTGATCCTGGCCGATGAGCCGACTGGCAACCTCGATAGCGCCAATTCCAAAGAGATCATCGCACTGCTCAAGCTCTCCAACAAGCGTTACCATCAGACGTTGATTTTGGTGACTCACGACCGCGATATTGCTCTGCAAGCTGATCGCATCATCACGTTTGGCGACGGGCGCATCCTGCGCGACGAGGCAGTACGCGCATGAATATCCTGACCACGTATACATTAAAATATCTACGGCTCAATCGAAAGCGTACAGCAGTGACCATCCTAGGCGTGATCCTGTCCGCTGCGTTGATCTGTGGGGTGTTCCTGCTAGGGGTCAGCTTTCAGCAGGTGATGATCGAACACGAGATCTTTATGTGGGGCAATTGGCACGCCCAATTCCACGACGTGCCGTATGAAAACACAAAATACATCAGCGAAAACAGCGCGGTCCAGACAGCGATGTTCAGCAAGCCACTTGGGAGTGCTACGTACGGCAGCCAAAACGCAGTTCGGCCCTACTTATACGTCACCGCTTATGACGCGCTTTCCTTTCAGAACGGACCCATTCGGCTGGTCACTGGGCGCTACCCACAAAATGGAAATGAACTGCTCATTTCGCCGGTGATGATCGACAACTCTGGCCTGGGCTTGAAACCTGGCTCCACAATACAACTGTTTTTGGGTCAACGAAATATCCCCGACTATGATGCAATGGTCAAGGCATGGGGCGGCGAAGAATTTGTCTCTCTGGCAGATGGGGAAACCTTTATTCCATCCACTTCCAAAACTTATACGGTTGTCGGCGTGATGGTGCCGCTGCCCGATGAGACCGGCATGCCGGCTGCGTTTCCAGCCATCACATACCTCGAACCGGAGAAATTGACTCCCACAGATAGCGTGGACATCGCGATCCTAGCGCGTGATCCGCGCAGCGTCAACTCCACTTCACTGGAGATGGCCAAGGGCGCCGGGTTAGATATGACTCCCGGTTCGGATGGGAAGCCGCCCAAAAGCATAACCTATAATGAGAACCTTCTGCCGTGGATGGGCGCCAGCGGACGTTCCAACTATGTGAGCTTTTTCCTGGCGGTCATTGCCACTCTGATCGCCCTGATCGTGAGCGGCTCGGTGTTGGTGATCTACAACGCCTTCGCTATCTCGATCGGCGAGCGCAAAAAACAGTTCGGTATGTTTGCCAGTGTGGGTGCTACAGCCGCGCAGATCCGCCGCATCGTACTCACGGAAGCTGGGGTCATCGCGGCGATCGGCATCCCGTTGGGCATTCTGAGCGCCATCGCCGGGGTTGCGATTCTGGCGAAGCTCACGCAGGGCATCGTCTCCGAATTGATACTTGATGCGGAGCAAGGTTTGCCATTGGTGATATCGCCGCTCGTGATCGAATTGACCGTACTGTTCTCCGCCGCGACCACTCTGCTTTCGGCATGGATCCCTGCCAGGCGTGCTTCGCAGGTGTCGCCCATCGATGCCATCCGCCAGACCGGTGAGATCCAGGAGGGAGTACCGCTCCACCTGCGCACCAGCCCCATGATCCGCCGTGTGTTCGGGTTTGAGGGCGAGCTGGCGCTCAAATCTCTCCAGCGCGACCGCAAGAAATATCTGACTACGCTACTCTCACTGATGATCAGCATCATCCTGTTCGTGGCGTTCAACGCTCTGATGCTGTATACCAACACCACTCAAAATATGGCGGTCAGAGCGATGAACTTCGACCTGATGATTGACCTGGATTACCGTCAAAGTCATGCCAACCAGTTTGCCGACCAAGTCAGCAAGCTACCTGAAGTGCAACGTGTTGCCTACGATCGCTGTTCTCATGAGGAGTATGTTCCCCACCGCGCGGTAATCACCGATCCGGCTTACCAGGCTCTGCAAGAACTGCACAGCCTTGAATTTGAAAATTTACCCAGCGCCGTAGAAGGCGGCACATACCAATTTGTGCTCAAGGTCTGCGCCGTAGGTCCCACCGAGTTTGCCCGCTACGCCAAACAGCTTGGTCTGGATGCACAGCAGTATTCCGATCCCTCCGCGCCGATGGGGATCCTGCTCAATCACGTCACCCTGCGCCAGGGTGGCAAACTGTACGATCTCGATTTGTTCAACCTGAAACCAGGAGACTCAATCTCTGCTACCAAGATGTCTGGCTACTCCGCCCCACAAAGCGTAGATGAAGCACCGGTCAGCCTGACGTGGACAGTAGGTACGATCACTCAGGAGACTCCCCTGGGCATGATGGGATCAGCGCTGGTTCCGGAATTGATCGTCTCCGACGCGGTCTTCGACGCTTTGAGCGACCAGATGGCGCAATTGGGTCCGATCAATCCTGGGCACATGACCATCAAGAGCGATGATCCGGACGCGGCATTGGAATCCATCGAACGGCTCTACAAGGCTACCGTCGGAGGCAACTTCTCGTACCAATCGATGAAGGAGTTCAACCGTAGTAAAAACCTGCAGACAATGATGACCAACCTGTTCTTTTACGGATTCCTGACACTGATCACGTTGATCGGGGTAACCAACATCATCAACACGCTGGACACCAACATCAAGCTGCGCCGGCGCGAGATCGCCATGCTCAAGTCTGTCGGTCTGACGCCGGGTGGCTTTCTGCGCATGCTGCGCTATGAAAGCCTGTTCTACGGGCTGACGGCGCTGCTGTATGGACTGCCGCTGGCGATCATCGTAAGCGTGTTCATCTACTTCCAATTCGACGATGGCGTAGGAACCTTTGCCTTCACACTACCCTGGACGGCAATCGTGGTCTGCGTGCTGGGTATCCTGGCGATCGTCTTCACCACCATGATGGTCTCGGGCGCGATGATCCGGGACGACAATATCGTGGATACGTTGAAAGAAGAAAATTTGTAATCAGCCATTATGTCATTGCGAGGCGCACTTTGCCGAAGGAATCTCCCATAAACAGGTAAACCTTGTCAACAAATTTACGGCCTGTAATTGGAGATTGCTCACCTGCACTGCGCGCATGTACAAGTGTAGTCGCTGGGGAACGCTCCTCGCAATGACATCTATTTCAAGGAAATCAAAATGTCAAATAGACTTTGCCTTCTTCTGTCCGTACTATTAACGGCCAGTTTGCTTCTAGCCGCCTGCACACCAGCAGCACCAACATCTGCACCTGTTCAACCAACTACCGATCCAGCCTCAACTTTTGCGCCTCAGGCAAATGGCATGTCAATCAAAGTTGGTTTAGTTACCGATGTCGGCGGCGTTAACGACCAGGCGTTCAACCAGTTAGCTTGGCAAGGCATACAGAAAGCCGCCACGGAAATGGGATTCCAAACGAAGTTCATCGAATCCAAACAGCCCAGCAAATATGAAACAAACATCGATGCATTAGCAGCCGAAGGCTACAACATCATTATCACCGTCGGATCTACGATGGGCGATGCCACGGTATCGAAAGCCAGACAGTATCCGAATATCAAGTTTGCCATCGTTGACCACGCCTTTGCCGACGGCGGTCTGCCCAATATCACCAGCCTGATGTTTGCCGAAGAGCAAGTTGGTTTCTTGGCGGGTGTGCTGGCAGGCGGCATGTCACGGTCAGGCTTCGTTTGCTCCGTTTCCAGTCTGCGAACTCCTTCAAGTGCCCGCTATATGACCAGCTTCTTTCAAGGAGCATCCTGGCAGGCAGGCCCTGAGATGAGGTTTATGAATAATTACATCAATATTCAGACAACGGAAGAAAACGTTCCTACTTCCAATGATTCCACCCAAGGAAAGGACACGGCTCTGAAACTGATCGCCAATGGCTGCGATGTCATCCTCGCCATTGGCAGAGACACTGTTAATGGTGCTTTACTTGCCGCCAAGGAAAGCAATCTACCAGCCATTGGCGCTGACGTTGATGAGTACAACAAGTATCCCGAGATTCAGTCAGCGTTGATCTCCAGTGCGATGAAGAATGTGGACATAGCTGTTTACAATTACCTGAAATCGGTTGCCGATGGTTCTGTCCAAGCGGGCATCAATACCGCTACCCTGCAAAACGGCGGCGTTGGACTCGCCCCTTTCCATGATTGGGATAGCAAGATCCCGGCGAATCTAAAAACCCAGATCGAAGAGGCAATCAATGGGATTAAGGATACTTCCATTACGATTGATCTTCCTCAGTAAACTAAATATCTACGGAAAACAGGGGGCAAGTAATTTCATATCTACAAGAATCTTTCCGGCGTGGCATAAACCATTTATATGGTTAGAACTTTCGCAACGATATATAAACTGTTCAGCTTCCACCGTTCCGAAATATGGCTGCGGTTTGGCAGGCATCCACAGGACTGCGTCCAATGGCTGTCTCATCTGAAAGCACAAAGCCACCATAACCCAATGCCAGCGCATCATAGATGGCACACACCTCGGCTCGAGTGGGCGTGGTGGCATTGGTCATATGCTCCAACACCTGCCCAGCCATCATCACCGGACGATTCAGCTTGTGTACGCGCTGAGAGAGGGTGTACACAGCCTGTGCCATACCCAGCAGTCCCAGTTCAGCGCCAAGGTCGCCGCGACATACCCACAACTCGTCTGCATCAGAGGCGATTTGATCCACCTCCATCATCGCAGGAGCCCGCTCCAGTTTGGCGATCAGATATGTTTGTTTACCAAGTCGGGTCCGATATTGGTGCATCTCAGCAGCATCTCGTAAATAAGAGATAGCATAACGGATCGCTGGCAGGTTTTTTGTTTGTCGAATGATCTCTTGATCCTTTTCGCTCAGGGTCTCACTGCGAAAATCCGACTCCAGGTAGGTGATACCCTTGTGTGCCGAGAGCGGACCACCGTGTGTCACACGAGCACGTAGATTGTTGTTAGCGACTGCTTCTACCCGTAGCTGTACTTTAGCATCATTCAGCCGTAGTTCAGGGCTGGAAAGGAGAGCCGCCTGAAAAAAATCAGGATGCGGCACTGGCAGGTGGTCAGGCAGGTTTGTGGAAGAGGCAAGCACCAACTCGATGGTCTGCCCCTCGAATAGTTCCAGAGATGGGAACCGTCCCAAGCGCCACTTGCTGCCTTGTAAATCCAAGACAATAGCCGGGCGTGGCTGCTGAGCGTCCAGGAATGGTACCAACCGCTCCAACCACGCCCAAAGTTGTTCCAAATCCAGATGCGATGTGTTCAGGCGAAAGGATGTTGCCCCCGCTGCCAGTAGTGATGTCCAAGCTGCCTCAACGTCACTGGCAGGACCTAGCGTTGCAATTATTTCGTAATCTCTCATCATTGAATATTTCCGATCTCAAATAACTTCTTCAAGAGGGTTTGGTATTGACAAACACATTGATGTGCTATTTTGCCACGCTTTCAATCGCTCGTAATCACAAATCCCATCAGAATTGCACTTCAGCATTCCGCACAAAATCGTTTATTATGGGTTAGTTACTATAACAAGGAAGCTTTCTCTATGAAGTCCATCCGCGAATATTGGAATTTGTTATCTGTGTATCTCAAGCCTCAAATGGGACAGGTTCTGGGATTGACATTGATTTTGCTGACAGGCATTGGTCTGCAACTGTATACCCCCAGTGTACTGCGGGATTTTATTGATATGGCTCTGGCAGGAAAATCATATGATGCCCTGCTGCAAAAAGCTGTGTTGTTCTTCACGCTGGTACTGGTCACGCAAATGGCGACCACATTCGCTACCTACGTCAGTGAGCGCGTGGCATGGACCGCCACCAATTTACTGCGAGTGGATCTGGCGGATCACTGCTTACGACTGGATATGTCCTTTCATCAAAAGTATCCGCCCGGAGCCCTGATCGAACGGGTTGACGGCGACGTAGATGCATTATCCAATTTCTTTTCTCAATTCGTGATACGCATTGTTGCTAATGTGATCCTGATCATCGGTGTGCTGGTCATGCTATACCGCGAAGATTGGCGCGCCGGGCTGGGATTAACGTTCTTCGCGGCTCTGGCGATCTTCATCATGCTGCGCGTGCGAACGATCGGCGTTCCACGCTGGGTCGCATCCCGGCAAAAGACCGCCGAAGCGTTTGGATTTCTCGGCGAAGTTTTGCATGGCACCGAGGATATCCGCGCAAACGGGGCTACAGGCTATATCATTCAACGATTTGAGAATATTCTGCGTGAGTGGTATCCGATCCGCCGCAGCGCCATGATGGCATTCAGCATGATATGGACCACGACATTGCTACTCTTCACCCTTGGTACAGGCTTTTCCTTTGCCCTTGGATACATGCTATGGTCGGCAGGGGCTATCACTGCCGGAACGGTCTACCTGATCTTCAACTACACAGAACTGATGCGCAAGCCCATTGAACAGATCCGCGCTCAGATCGAAGATCTACAACGTGCCAGCGCCAGCATTACCCGTGTGCGGGAATTGTTTGCTCTACAGTCCAGCATTACAGAAGGTGACTGTCTCCTTCCACAACAGGGAGCCCTCGATGTGACGTTTCAGAATGTCACTTTTGGCTACAGTGATGAATTGACCACTCTACATAAGATGGACTTTCATCTGGAGTTCTGGCAAAGTAATGGGATTGCTTGGACGCACCGGAAGCGGCAAGAGCACTATCGCTCGACTCTTGCTGCGCCTCTACGATCCAGACGACGGACAGATTCTGCTGAGCGGCGTGGCGACAAGCCAAACGAAGTTACCTGATCTTACACACCGAGTTGGGTTGGTCCCGCAGGAAGTACAGATTTTTGGCGCCACCGTGAGAGAGAACTTCACTCTTTTTGACCCATCCATACGCGATGAAGATATTTTGTCTGCTATTGAAGCGTTTGAACTTTCAAGCTGGTTTGCGACTTTGCCTCATGGTCTGGATACAGAATTAGGACCCGGTGGCGGACTCTCCGCAGGGCAGGCACAACTTTTGAATTTTGCACGCGTCGCCCTCCGCGACCCTGGGTTGGTCATCCTCGATGAAGCTACCTCCCGCCTGGACCTGGCCACTGAAGCTCTGATCGATCGTGCTACCCTGCACCTGTTGCAAGGACGCACGGCTATCATCATTGCTCATCGACTGCACACGGTTCAGAAAGCGGATAAGATATTGATCCTTGAAGAAGGAACGATACAGGAATTTGGGACGCGTCAGGAACTCGCAGCCGATCCTGGGTCCCGTTTTTCAGCGTTGCTCAAGACCGGTCTGGAGGAGGTGCTGGCATGAAGACCCATCACTTCCTGTGGGCGATGATCCGTTATCGTCCATGGCTCTACACACTGAATGCTATTCTGTGGGCTGGCATCCATTTATTCCCACTTTTGCCCGGACTGATCATCCAACGCTTCTTCAATGTCTTTGATAAACAGGTTGGCTCTTCTGATTCTGTGGTCTGGGGATTGATCACACTGCTAGTGGTGGTTGCCGTTGGACGCAGTGTACTGATCATTTCCGGGATCGCAGTTGACCAACTGCACCGTTTCACGATGAGTGCGCTTCTGCGCCGAAATATTCTCGAAGCGGTGTTGGAACAACCTGGCGCGGCAGCACTTAAACATACTCCAGGCGATGCCCTCAATCGCCTGCGAGAAGATGCAACCTATGCGGAAGACTCCATCAGTTGGACTCTGGATACGATCGGCATGGGATCTTTTGCGATCGTATCCATTAGCATTTTGGTGGGCATTAGCCCACGCATCACCTTGTTTGTGTTTGTGCCGCTGGTAGGTGTGATCGCTGCATCTCAATTTGCTGCTACACACATCTATCATCTGCGCAAAGCCAGCCGTGAAGCAACAGGCAAGGTGACCAGTGCCATCAGCGAGATGTTCGACGCCGTGCAATCCATCAAGGTGGCAGGAGCAGAGAAGCATGTCATCGACCATTATCGCTCTCTTGGGCATCAACGTCGCTCTGCCATGCTCAAAGATCGGCTGATGACCCAATTGCTCGACTCGGTCAGCACCAGCGCGGTGAATCTTGGCACAGGGGCGATCCTGCTCCTTTCTGCTTCCTCTGCACAGAGCGCCCGTCTGCCTTTAGGCGACTTTGCTTTGTTTGTCTACTATCTCAACTTCGTTACGGACTTTACTCAATTCTTCGGACGTTTTCTCGCTCAATATCGCCAAACCAGCGTATCCTTCGAACGCATGACAGAACTGATCCAGGGTATTCCTCCCAAACGGATCGTGCATCATACGCCATTGAATTTAAAGCCTTCCCCTGCAGTATCCGCCCCACAACCAGAAAAATCAGTAGAACGACTGAAGTATCTTTCAGCAACGGGACTTACCTACCATCATCCCGGTTCGGGACGAGGTATTGAAAACGTATCACTTTCCTTACAGCATGGTTCGTTCACGGTAGTAACAGGGCGCGTTGCATCCGGTAAGACCACGCTGTTACGCGTATTACTTGGTTTATTGCCACATAAGACTGGTCATATTGAATGGAACGGAGAGATAGTTCACGATCCAGCAAATTTCTTTGTCCCGCCTCGGAGTGCTTATATCCCTCAGGTTCCGTGGTTGTTCAGTGGTACGCTGCGCGAGAATATTCTGCTTGGACTTCAGCAGCATTCGGATGCACTTCCAAAATCCATTCAGCTGGCGGTATTTGAGCAAGATCTAGCAGATATGCCTGAGGGGTTGGAGACGATTATCGGTCCCAAAGGCGTACGGCTTTCCGGTGGGCAAATGCAAAGAGCAGCGGCGGCACGTATGTTCGTACGTCAACCGCAGTTGTTGGTGATGGACGATCTATCCAGTGCACTGGATGTAGAAACAGAAGAAAAGCTTTGGAAGCGGCTGTCTGAGATGCAGGATGTCACCTGTCTTGTCGTTTCACACCGCCGTGCCGCCTATCGTCAGGCAGATACGATCATTGTTTTGAAAGATGGGCAGGTGGAAGCACAAGGTACATTGACATCCTTGCTTGAAAACTCTGAGGAATTTCAACGGCTGTGGGAACAAATGCCGGTGTGAGGCTCGATTTCCTGTGCACCCACACAATTAGCCTAAAAAACAGGACGCTCTCCCGCATGTGCTATAACAACCAGATGCGAAAGATTCCTGGCGATCTCAATTTTGTATATTTCCTGATCCCCCAATCTATTTGCCAGATCGTGGGCGTACTATAAGAGAGTTGTAAGAGAATATCGAAATTCATTAAACCTGCTTTATAATTTTCTCATCATGGCAACACGCACTAACGAAGAATGGCTTTCTGACCTACGGGCAGAGGGAGAGATACGCAGCGCGGCTCTCGAGGATTTACGCACCGTCATCCAAAAGGGTTTACCATATGCCCTTTCTCGCTGGCTCTCCCCTGATCTCCCCCAATTTGGCTCCCTCGTTGAAGAAGTGACGCAGGAGACGTTGTTGCGCGTTCTGGATCAGTTGGACAGTTTCGAGGGGCGCAGTCAATTCACCACCTGGGTTCACAAGATAGCCGTACGGATCGCGCTGACCGAACTGCGCCGCAAGCGCTGGCGGGATTCATCCTTGGATGAACTCACGGAAAATGAAGACGCTCCCCCGCCCCCTGGCTTGCTCGCCGATGCCCATGCTGGACCCGAAACTGTGGCAGAACGCGAAGACATGCTGGCGCGCGTCCGCCGCATCATCGAGGAGGAATTGACCGACCGTCAGCGTCAGGCATTGCTTCTTTTGGGCGTGCAAGATATGCCCATGGAAGACGCCGCTCGCAAATTGAAAACTAACAGAAATGCATTGTATAAATTACTACATGATGCACGTCTGAGACTCAAGAACCGCCTCTCGATGGAGGATATTAATCCTCACGATGTGCTGGCACTTTTTGAGCACAGGTAAGATTAAATAAACCGTTAATCATCAAATCTGCGTATGAACATTCGCGACATCATTCAAGCTATTCGAAACAAGATCAACCCGCCCACAGAACAATTGTCCGACGAAACAGTGTTGGGCTTTTTGCGCGTTCTCGAAAGCGCTGAGAACGAACAAATCTCCTGCGATGAGCTTTTCACCAAGCTCGATGAGTATGTGGAGAGAGAAGTCGGCACAAAGGATGCAGCACAGCTCATGCCCCTGGTCCGTGACCACCTAGATAAGTGCCCGGGTTGCTGTGATGAATATGAAGCACTGTTAGACGTGCTCGAAAAGTCATCTTCTAAAGAATAAAGAAAACGACAGGTTTATGCCTGTCGTTTTTTGTCCTACTATAAAGCTCTTGGCGAGGCAGCCCTGCCAAGAGCTTTACTGGTTACTAGTGAAACACCTTCTCCCCTGCCCGCACAGGGATCTTCAAGCGGTTTTCCGCCGGGGTAATGGGACATGACCACATCTCGTTGTAAGCACAATACGGGTTGTACGCCAGGTTAAAGTCTACGAAGAAATGTCCGCCAGGCAACTCTTCGGGTTCGAGATAGCGTCCCGCCGGATAAGTTTCCTTACCAGCCAGCGCATCCACAAATGGCAGGAAATATCCGTGATTGCCGCGGAAGATCGTCAGTTCAGCGGTTTCTCCATCCACTTGAAACTTGAATTTTCCATGACGCACATATACTTGCACATCACCGGTGGTGGTTTGCATTTGCATGGGTTTCTCATCGGGTAGCGGCTCTACCCTTACTTCAAGGCGCAGATCCTCATTTTCCGGGAAGTAATGCAAACCTGTAAATCCGCGCCGTTGTTCCGGGGTCAATGGACTTTGCGGATGGCTGCCAAAAAAATCATCTTTCTCTTTACGAAAATCATCCAGTTCACTCATATGCCTCCAATTTGTACTTCATAGACAGATAGACAGGAAAAATTCTTACAAACAGCCTGTAACACCAACCCTCTTGCGAATTCTTTTAGAGTATGCTATTGTTACTTTTGTATGGATCAAAAAACGGTCATGATCATCGAAGATGAAGAGGATGCTGCCGAGCTGTTCGCGGAAATGATGCGTGTCAGCGGCTATCGTGTTGTCAAAACATCCAAAAGCACCCCTGCCATCGAAATCATGACCGCCGAAAAACCGGATGTGGTCCTGCTCGATATCATGATGCCCGAACTGTCAGGGCTCGATATTATGCGGCTCATGCGCAGCGACCCCACCTTATCGAATATTCCCGTTGTTGTCATCACCGCCAAAGGCATGCCAGCCGATATCAAGAACGGCATGGAAGCAGGCGCATCTACGTATCTCACGAAACCAGTCGGGTTCCTCGACTTGAAAGAAGCTGTGGAGCGCGCACTCGGCAGTCAAACTACCTCCGCCTGATCTATGGGTCTATTGCGCGCTTTCATTGCAGTGGAAATCCCCCACGAAATCCAACAAGCCATTTATAAGGCAATCTCCAATTTTCGGCAGGCAACTGGTTCGCTCATCCGCTGGGTACCGCCGGAGAATATGCACTTAACGCTCAAATTCCTGGGCGATGTCTCCGCATCCAACGTGGAGATGTTGACCCAGATGCTGCGCGCCGAAGCGGACTCATCGCACTGTTTCGACATCCGCGTTGGTGGACTCGGCTCTTTTCCAAGCCTCAGGCGGCCACGCGTTATTTATATCGGGATCCAGGCTCCGGCTGGGTTGGAAGCGCTCCATCATGGCGTGGAGTCCGCCTCCCGCCGGTTAGGGTACGAATCCGAAGAGCGTGCTTTCTCTCCGCATCTCACCATCGGGCGCGTCAAACAGGATGCATCAGCATCTGATCAGCAGAAAATTCGTCTGGCGCTTGAAAATATTCACATTGACTCACTAGGCACTGCAAGGGTAGACTCGGTGCATCTTTTCAAAAGTGAGTTGAAACCATCCGGCTCGGTCTATACCAAACTCTTCTCCGCGCCGTTCAAAAATTAGCCGCAGAGAACACAGCTTTTTGAGTTTTTCTCTTAATCTCTGTGTACTCGGTGGCAAAGCAAACCATAGAGGTGAAACCTGAACGCTCTCGATCTAGCACATACAATCGTCGAAGCCCTGGAGGACAAAAAGGGCGAAGACATCCTGCTTCTTGACATCAAAGATGTCGCTTCTTTTACCGATTATTTTGTTATCTGCAACGGCACCAGTGACCGTATGCTCGACGCGCTGTCTAAAGGTGTGCTCGAAGCCACCAAAAAGGATTACAAGAAAAAGGGACGCGTGGAGGGACAATCGCGCGAAGGCTGGCTCGTGATGGACTTTGGCGATGTGGTGGTTCACCTTTTCTCGCCCGATATGCGCGAACATTACGATCTCGAAGAACTGTGGAGCGATGGGAAGGTTCTGTTAAGAGTTCAGTAAGTCTTTAAAACCGTCCGCTCAGGAGGCATTGCTGTATGTCCCAGCAGGAAATTGAAGTTATTCTGTCACGACACCTAGCCGAATATCTGGCAATGCCGATTTTCATTGTAAACCCCGAAGGCGATCTGATCTTTTACAATGAACCTGCCGAGGCGATCCTCGGCACCCGTTACAGTGAAACGGGGAGTATGCCAGCCCAAGAGTGGGCAACAAGGTTCAAGCCCACAGATCACGATGGAAAACTGATCCCCCCGGAAAATTTACCTCTTGTGATTGCGATCACGCAGCGCCACCCTGCCCATAAAATTTTTTGGATCAACGGCATGGATGACACCCTGCGCGAGATCGAAGTGACTGCCCTGCCGTTGATCGGTCAGGCAGGGCGCTTTTTGGGCGGCATTGCCTTTTTCTGGGAAAGGTCGCGAAAGTGAAGGTCACTTTCTGGGGCACACGCGGTTCGCTGGCGTCTCCCAGTTCGGAGACTGTCCGCTATGGGGGAAATACATCCTGCATTTCAGTAGAGGGAGGGGATGGCACGGTGCTCGTGCTGGATGCCGGGACAGGGATACGAAGCCTAGGGCAAAGCCTGCCTCCTGATCTCAAACGCGTCAACATTCTGCTCACCCATTTACATATGGATCACATTCAAGGGCTGCCATTTTTCCAGCCGCTGCGCCGCCAGGGAGTTGAGATCCATATTTGGGGACCTGCCAGCACCACCATGACCCTGGACTCTCGTTTACAGAAATATCTTTCGCCGCCACTCTTTCCAGTGAATGTAAGGGATTTATCGGCAAATCTTCACTTCCACGAATTACCCGGGCATGTGATCGAGATTGGGGATTTTTCCATCCGAGCGCAGTTGATCATTCATCCCAACCCCACCATCGGTTACCGCATCGACTGCGGGCACTCCACGGTCACTTATCTGCCCGATCATGAACCCGCGCTCGGTTCACGCAGCTTTCCGCAAGAGAAGGAATGGCTCTCCGGTTATAAGCTTGCCCAGGAATTGGATTTACTGATCCACGATACGCAATACACAGAAGAGGAATATCAAACGCGTATCGGGTACGGTCACAGCAGCATCAGGCATGCTTTTCAATTTGCGAGTTTAAGCGGGGCGAAACACTTTGTTCCCTTCCACCATGACCCCACACACAATGACAATGATCTGGATCGCATGTTCAAGCAGGCGGTCGATGAGTTCAATCCATCCTACACTGTCACACCCAGCCAGGAAGGCTTATCGCTGGAGGTGGGCTGCTGACCTGACCTTCCCAATTTTTCCCGAAAAGCAATTCGACAATCGAGATATTCTTTTCAAGAAGTATGGAGAGAGGTGACATGCGTTATAACCGTGTGCTTGTAAAATTGAGTGGGGGCGCTATTGCTGGAGACCATGACTGGGGATTTTCACCCGATGCTTTGAATCATATTGCCGATGAAGTTTTGAATTTGCACAGCCAGGGGGTTCAAGTCAGTGTTGTGGTGGGTGGAGGCAACATTTTCCGTGGCGAATTAGGGGAACGCTGGGGTATTGAACGCGCCGAGGCGGACAGCATCGGCATGATCGCCACCGTGACCAACAGCCTGATGCTGCGCGGAGTGCTGAAATCGCGCGGTCAAGCGGATGTACGCGTCATGACCGCCATTCCGATTGATACCGTTGCCGAGCCTTTCATCCGCCTGAAAGCCATCCGTCATCTCGAAAATGGATACATCGTGGTGCTCGCCGCCGGGACCGGCAACCCATACGTCACCACCGATTACCCATCCGTGCAGCGGGCACTGGAATTACGCGCCGAAGCGCTGTTGGCAGCCAAGAACGGTATTGACGGTGTGTACACCTCCGACCCTCGCCGCGACCCATCTGCCCGGAAATACAAACAGATCAATTATGATACGGTCATCCAAAAGAATCTGCGTGCGCTGGACCAATCCGCTGTGTTATTAGCACGCGACCATGGGCTACCTGTCCATGTGTTTGATTTCGATGCCCCTGGAACAATGTGCCAGATCTGCAACGGAGAAGACCAGGGAACGCTGATCTGCCTGGGCGAGGACGTACTGGTTTAAAGTCCAATAGTCAAATAGTTTGATGGTCGGGAATTTGAAGGGTGTTATGACTGTTAACCGAAAAGTCAATAAATACAAGAGCATCGTCATTGGAGCACTGCTATTTGCTCTCTTTGCTTCTGTGATAATTAATATCGTACTTTTCAAAGAGCTGTTGACCTACTACAAGCTCTTGTACTCAAGCGAGTTAGACCCGCTAGGGCTGTCCTATTTTCAAGATACAGAGACCCAAGCTTCTACTGGTCTACCGGTTGTTGTTTTCTTCGGAGATTCGCGTGCCGCGCAATGGATAACTCCACAGACAACTGGCTATACCTTCATCAACCGCGGCATTGGAAACCAAACATCGGCACAGGTCGCTAATCGCTTTGATGCCCACATAAAACCGCTACACCCTCAGGTTGTTATTATTCAGGTTGGCATCAATGACCTGAAAACCATTCCCCTTTTCCCCGAAAGGAAGCAGGAAATCATCGAGAATTGCGAAGCAAATATACAAAAGATCATTCAAAATTCACTGGATGCCAATGCAACGGTTATCCTAACCACTATTTTCCCCACCTCCGGCAATGTGCCATTGACACGCAGACTCGTGTGGTCTGATGACATCTATCAAGCGATTGACGAAGTAAATTCTTTCCTTCGAAGTCTTCAGAATGAACGTGTATTAGTATTTGATGCTGCCAACATCATATCGAACACAGATGGAAACACAAAACTGGAATATAGTCTTGACCTGTTACATCTGAACACAAATGGATATGAGACTTTAAACTTTGAACTTATCAAGATTCTACAAAGCTTACAATTAACACTCAAAAGAAAGTAGGTCTACATGCCCTGGATAACAGATAACATTCTTTTGGCTGGTGCAGGTATATCCGAAAACAACTGGGAGGAATTATGTGTCCTAGGTATAACGGCGGTAATAAATCTTCGAAACGAACACCAGGATAAATTCAGCGTCCCTTTCCCAGTGGCATATTTGTGGTTACCTACTGAAGACCACACCGACCCAACTCCCCAACAATTGATGATGGGCGCTCAACTAATTGATTTTTTGGTCAAAAATAATCATCGAATCTTTGTCCATTGCAAAATGGGGATTCATCGCTCTGCAACCATGGTCGTCGCTTACTTGATATATTCAGGTTTGAGTAAAGAGGACGCTATTTGGAAGTTTCGTGAAAAAGGATCAAGACTCTATGGATCAGAGGAGCAACAAAAGGCATTAGACCAATTTATTGCCCTACTACCAAAATAAAAAATCCCGCCGATTTACACCAGCGGGAAAAATTACCATTTACCAATTACTGCTTACTTCTCAAACACCCAGCGATCTACATCGCGCTTCCAATCGACGAGTTCTTCGGGCTTGAACCAGAGCGCCACTTCACGCACACCGGTCTCGGGTTTGTCAGAAGCGTGAATCAGGTTGCGTCCCACTTCGAGGGCAAAATCGTGACGGATGGTACCGGGAGCCGAATTCGACCGGTTTGGTAGAGCCAACAGTTTGGCGGATCGCCGCCACAGCATTAGGACCTTCCCATACCATCGCCATCACCGGCGCAGAGGTAATATACGAGATCAGTCCCTCATAGAATGGCTTACCTACATGTTCGGCATAATGAGCCTGAGCCAGTTCCTGACTAACCTGCATGAACTTTGCACCAGCTAAACGCAATCCACGGCGTTCAAAACGGGCAATGACTTCCCCGATCAAGCCACGCTGCACGCCATCGGGTTTTACTAAAACGAGCGATCTTTCCACAGGTATTCCTCCAGAGATATTGTAATGAAACATCACAGGTCTTGAAGACCTGTGATGTACTTTCTAACGAAGTAATTCTTCTGCCTTGGTGTAGGCATCGAGCGCATCTTGCAAGCGGTTCGCCCGCATATAGGCATCGCCCAGCGATTGCCAAATGCTCACTTCCACGGGGTAACGGTATAACGCTTCGCGCAGGTCAAAGATGACCTCATCGAGGAAGCGTCCCTTCTTGATCAATTTTCCATACGCTTCAAGCGCGCCTGGAATGTTACTGCGGGTCAGCTCGGCACGTGCCGAACCAAGGACAGGGTCAGTAGGCATTGTTAACATTCCAGTACCTCGAATACGTGTAATGGGCTCCTTGTAAGGCTCGGAGGGTGCTGCTGGACGCGCTTCGGTCTTTGCCGGAGCCTTCCTGGCAGGCTTCGGCTCTGGCTTGGGTTCGGGTTTTGGTTCAGGTTTCGCTTCGACAGCCGGAGGAGGCGCAGAAACCTCTTCATGCTTGGGTTCCGCAGGCCTCCAATCGGTGGAACGAGTTCGGCTCGATCTTGGTCGGCTCCGCAACCACTTCCCCGGTTTGATCGCGCAGCCAGGCAGGCAGATCTTCCTGCTCGGTCGGCAGCGGCATCTTCGCCTCTGCTTCTTCCTTTTCCAGATCGCTCAACCAACTTGGGAGGCTTTCCTCCTCCACCTTCGGAGACTCCTGTTGTGCGACAGGCTCCTCAATAGCTTTTTCCCAAGCGGATACATCCGCCTCATCCATGGAAACGGCTGGTTCTACCGCAGCTGCTTTTTCTTCCTCTGTTTCCTGCAACCACGCTGGTAGATCATCCTGAGCGGGTACTGCGGGCTCAGACGCCGGAGCAACCTCAGGTTCATCGAGCGTATTCAGCCACATGGCAGTCTCATCCGCTGTGGATTCTGTTCCCTGTGGTTCAGAAGGCTTCTCTTCATCGAGGCTCTTCAACCACATGGCAGTTTCATCCACCGAGGAGGAAGACACTTCCTCCTGCGCGGCAGGCTTCTCTTCTTCAAGACCACGCAGCCACATCGCGGTTTCATCTACCCGCGATGAAGAAGGTTCAGGTTGAGCTTCTTCCTCTTCCAAACCTTTCAACCACGCAGCCGTATCATCTGCAGTGGAAGCAGGCTCGCTGGGAGCTTTTTCAACAGGTTGTGCCTTTTTCGCCTGCTTGACCCATTCCGGCTCTTGTTCGAGTCGTTCTTCTGGTTTGGTTAACAGACCTTCCGTTGCACCCTGCTTGGCAGCCAACGCTTCCAACCATGCCAGGGAGTCATCAATCTCTTTTTGGCTGGTGCCGAGATCTTCCACTTTGGCAACAGGCTGTTCCACAACAGGCGTCTCCGGTTCAGGGATTGTTTCTTCCACAGGCACGACCGGCATTTCAGGTGCCTTTTGTTCGCTCGCCGCAGGAGTAGAGGCTTTGATCTTCTTCACCCACTCAGGCTCTTCTGCTTTTCGCTCTTCAGGTTTGACCAGCAACCCTTCGGTCGCACCCTGCTTCGCAGCGAGACTTTCCAGCCAGGCAAGTAAATCGTCAATTTCGCTTTGGCTTGTACCAAGGTCTTCCACCTTTGCAACAGGCTGCTCAACGGGTGTTGGCTCGGAAGCAGGTTCTGCGACAGTCGGAACTGGTGGCTCAGGGGCTTTCTGTTCGCTTACAGGAGTAGTAGATGCCTTGATCTTTCGCACCCATTCTGGCTCTTCAGACTTTCGTTCCTCAGGTTTGACCAGCAGACCTTCGGTAGCGCCTTGTTTTGCAGCAAGACTTTCCAGCCATGCCAGAGAATCATCAATTTCACTCTGGCTTGTGCCCAACTCTTCTGCTTTTGGAGCAGGTTGTTCAACCGGCGCAGGAGGAGTAGGTTCTGGTTGTTCTGCCACAGGTGAAACCGGCGGCTCAGGCGTTTTCTGCTCACTCGCGGGCGGAGCCATGTTCGCCTTGATTCTCCGCACCCATTCCGGTTCTTCTTCTTTTCGTTCTTCAGGCTTGACCAGCAACCCTTCGGTGGCACCTTGTTTCGCAGCGAGGGATTCCAGCCACGCCAGGGAGTCATCAATATCCTTTTGGCTCGTGCCAGCGTTGGATGCTTCCGCTACGGGTGGTGTTACAGCAGGTGCAGCAGGTTGCTCTGCAGGAGCAGGGATTTCATCCAGGAAACTGAAATCAGGTTCCGGTTTTGCTTCAGGTTGTTGCGGCTGAACATCGAACTGCTTCAGCCAATCCGATTCTTCTGATTGTGGTGTAGTGGACGGAGTCTCTTCGCCTAATCCTTGCAGCCAATCGGGTTCTTCCGATTTGGGAGCAGCAGGAGTTTCCTCGCCCAAGCCTTTTTAACCAGTCCATATCATCGGCTTGTGAGGCGGCAGAAGTCTCTTCACCTAATCCCTTCAACCAATCAGGCTCAGTCGTAGGTTGCGAAGGCTCTGTTTCTCCGCCCAAATCCTTCAGCCAATCTGATTCGGATTCAGCAGGTTGTGCAGAGGCAGGCTCTTCGTCAAGCCCTTTCAACCAATCGGGTTGGTCGGTGGCAGGTTGAGCAGGAGTCTGTAGCTCGTTACCAAGACCGCTCAGCCAATCGGGTTCTTCTGCTGCTTGCGCAGGTGTTTCAGCGCCAAGACCCTTCAACCAGTCGAGATCTTCAGATGGTTGAGCGGGAGTCTGTGGTTCGCTGCCAAGTCCACTCAGCCAATCGGGTTGATCGGTGGCAGGCTGAGCAGGAGTCTGTGGCTCATTGCCGAGTCCGCTTAGCCAATCAAGTTGATCGGAGGCGGGAGCAGAGGCTTCCGGCTCGCTACCAAGTCCCTTCAACCAATCTGGTTGATCGGCGGCAGGCTGAGCAGGAGTTTCGCCCAAGCCTTTTAACCAGTCTGGTTGGTCCGCTGATGCAGCAGGAGTGGATGTTTCAAGCCCTTTCAGCCAATCCATTCCTTCGTCAGCGGCTTGCTCGGCTGGCTGAGAAGGTTGACCCAATTGGTTCAACCAATCATCATCCGTTTGTGAGGCGGCGGAGGCAGCAGCCACAGCACCCGGCTTAATATTGTTGATCCAATCAGGGAGTTCTTCTTCGGCAGCAGGTTGGGCTTCCTGTTGTGGAGCCATGGCTTTGACCCAATCGGGCAGGTCACCTTGCGCAAGAGAGCCACTTGAGGCGGGTTCTTCTTCTGCAAAGGCAGATTTACTTTCATCGAAGGCGCCAGTAGATTGTCCCCAGCCAGCGCTACGCAAAAAGTCTGGGATCTGGTCTTCTGGGGTAGGCTGCGCAGGCGTTACAGGAGGCTCGAAAGCGGAACCAGTTTCCAGCGTGGGATGAACCGTTGCCACGTTGTTAGTGGCGGCATTTTTCAACCAGTCCGGCTGCTCATCGCGCGTCTGTCCACCGCCGAGACTTCCCGTACTGATAGCGCCGCGCCATTCTGTCTGTGCGCTGGCAGCCACAGGTTGACCGTTCCAATCCAGATGCTCAAGCATCACCGACTGGTCTGGTGCTTCATTGGACTGGAATAACGAGTTCACCTGCGCTGCGTAGGGATCGAGTTCAACAACACGGTCACGGTAGGCTTTCGCATTTTCGGGTCGTTCAGCACCAAGGATTTCGGCAAGTACCCGGTTCGCGTCGAGACAATAGGGATAGCGGCGCAAAAGAGCTGAAGCAACTTCAGCCGCTTCGTTCTTTTGTCCACTGCGGTAGTGAGCACGCGCCAACAACGCCTGCATATCGCTGCGCCCAGCATCTTCTTTGAGAACGCTCTTGATCTCTGAAATCGCTTGGGGATACAGACTCGCCTTGCACGTACATATGCGCCAGCGCGCCGCGCGTCATGCGGATGCGCGGAGGCGAAACGCCATCGCGGCGACCGTAGAGCCGCTGCAACTCACTTTGAATGGCAGAATTGGAGGGTTGTACTTCAAAAGCGCGTTCCATGTGCCAGATGGCATCATCGAGTTTATTCTCTTCATCACGGATGATGCTCATACCCACATTGGCAACAAAATCATTAGGCACAGAAACCAACACGCGTGTGAAAATATCGACCGCTTCGCCGTAGCGTTTATATTCAAGATACGCCTTGCCCAGCAGACGATAGGTTTCAAGATGCTTGGGGAATGTTTTGAAAATGTGGTGACAGTGAGCAATTGCCTCGTCCAGCTGTCCGCGGTCTATCATTGTTTCGATTTCGCGGTCATATGCCCGCAAGGATACTTTTGCCATGAAACTATGCGCTCCTTTGGCTATTATATCGCACCTTAAACTTGTTTCTCACGTTCTTTCTATGCTCCTTCGGGGCTAAGCCCCGAAGGGAGCCCTATAGGTTAGTCATAGAACAATGGCAGAGGCGGCACATCCGTATCGCTGAAGGAATGCGCGGCTAACACCGCTTCACGCGCTTCTTCCAGTTTCGCTTCATCATTGGCGTGGATGGTGAACAACGGCTCACCCTGTGATACCTTATCTCCAACCTTTTTGTGGATGATGAATCCGACCGCATGATCCACCGCGTCGGACTTTTTCGCACGCCCCGCCCCAAGCGTGACTGCCGCCTCACCAACGCTTCGTGCCTGGACTTGGGAAATGGTCCCGCTTCGAGGCGCCATCACCACCTCGACGAATTTCGCCTGCGGGAACTTGGAAGTGTCGTCTACGTAGGAAACATCTCCGCCCTGCGCCTGAACCAAAACCCGGAATTTCTCAAAAGCGGAGCCATCCGCGATGGCTTTTTCTGCCATTTTGCGCCCATCTTCCAGCGTTTTGGCGCGTTTTCCGAGCACCAGCATGTGAGCGCTAACGTGCAGACAATGTTCGCGGAAATCTGCCGGTCCACCGCCTTTGAGGGTGTCGATGGCTTCGATCACTTCCAATGAATTGCCCACGGCGCATCCGAGCGGCTGGTTCATATCGGAGAGCAAGGCAACCACTTCGCGCCCAGCCAGTTTGCCAATATCCACCATCAGGTTGGCAAGGATACGCGCTTCGTCAAGCGTTTCCATGAAGGCACCGAGTCCGGTTTTAACATCGAGTACGATAGCTTGCGCACCCGCCGCGATCTTCTTGCACATAATGGACGAAGCGATCAACGGAATCGACTGCACTGTGCCAGTCACATCGCGCAGGGCATACATCTTTCCATCAGCAGGAGCCAGATCGAGTGATTGACCGGTCAGCACCACGCCTTTTTCTTTCAGTTGATGTATAAATTCATCGGTGGTCAGGTCCACGCGGTAGCCAGGAATTGATTCCAATTTATCGAGCGTGCCGCCGCTGAACCCAAGTCCGCGACCAGACATTTTGCCGACGTTCAATCCGCAGGCGGCAACGGTCGGTAGCACGGTGAGCGTGGTCTTATCGCCCACTCCGCCGGAGGAATGTTTGTCCACGGCAATATCCACGGCATCGCTCAGGTCAAGGATATGACCCGAGTGAGCCATGGTCAATGTGAGGTCAGTCGTTTCGCGCGCTGTCATACCATTGAGCAGAACCGCCATGGCAAAAGCAGAGGCTTGATAATCGGGAATATCGCCAGCAACAAAGCCTTTGATAAAGAATTCGATCTCTTCGCGGGTGAGTTCACCCTTATCGCGTTTTTTGATGATGATGTCTACTGCACGCATGGAGTCTCCTTAATCATTCATCATCATTGTATCCCACCTTGAGGGAGGTACACAAGGAAACAGATATAAAAGTAGACAGGTACACATGTTTCCTTGTCTACTTGTGTACCTGTCTACGCTTTAGTTCTTGACCAACTTGTACCCGTCTTTGCTGTCTTGCACTGTCCAACCCAAAGCGGAGATTTCATCACGCAGTTTATCGGATTCTGCCCAGTTCTTGTCCGCGCGGACGCTGCGACGCTTCTCTGCAAGAACAACCACATCCTCAGGCGGACCATCCACTTCCAAGGGCGGTGCATTCAAGACCATATCCCACACGTGGGCAGGGATGTTCTTATCGAGCGGCTCCGGTATTTTGAGATCGCCGACTTCCGTGAGAGGGAATTTTGCTCCGGCCGGATGCATGATCGGGTCGCAATCACTGACCAGTGAAACGGAACTGACGCCGCTGATCTCACACATGCCCGAAGCGAAATCCATCATGATGCCGGTGTGTTCGTCCAAACCAAGCGTGACATTTTCAGACGGGACCATTTTGCACCACTCAGCGAACCGGTCCATGCCGATGAAGCAGCGGCTGGTATCCAGGTCCACACCGCCATCGGCATTGTTCCAATGCGGGATGAAGGAAATGTGGACGCCAAAATCTGCGAAGAAGTTGAGTCCGTCCACCACGTGGACATCCTGACCGACCTTGTAAATTTCATAAACGGGAAGAGCATGGGCACCGACGGAGATCGTCGCCGCGGAGGCAAATATCAGCGTAGCCCCGAGCCGATGCCGGGCGCGGATCACATCCCAGGCGAGAGTCCCTTTTAGATGACGGATGGCATACGTCGGGCTGCCGGGTCCCATGAAAATCATATTGGCGTACAACAGCGGTTTGATGATCTCAGGGTCATCCGGGCTGAAAGCGGAATCTTTCTTTCGTGCCGCGATCACGTCCACGACCGGCTTGTAATTCTGCAAGCGGGTTTTCATGAACTCGCCAACTTTGCCCACCACTTGTGCAGAGTTCAACTCAAAGCCCGCTGGTGTTTCCATCAACGCAATGCGAAGTGGACCGTTAATAGTTTTAGCAAGCGCTTCGAAAATGCGACCGCCTGCCAGAGATGTTTCACCCGAACCAAGGAATGCGATTTGCCCGATTGTCATGTCAATTGGATGAGGCGATCAACTCATCTATTACATGCAATAATTCGTCATTCGAGGGAATATCCTGCATCGAGGCACCATAATGCGCAAAGCGGATATAGCCATTTTTATCGACCACACAACTTAAGGGCATTCGTCCCAGCTTGAAGAGGTTTACTTCCTGCCGGTACATTCTTGCCACGCGATGATCAGCATCGGGCAAGCCAATGAAAGGAATGTTTTCCTTCTGCCAATATTGTTCGAAGGTATCTTGTGGATTGGGTCCAACCGCCAGGATCTCGACCCCGCGGCTGGTGAATTTTTCGTACTCGTCACGCAAGCGCGCCAACTGCGCGCGGCAGTACGGTCACATAAAGCCGCGCAGAAAAGCCAGAACGATCGGTTTACTCCCGCGATAATCTGATAAGCGGACGCTCTTCCCATGAATGTCCTGCGCCTCAAAATCTGGCGCAAGTTCCCCCGGAGTGATCAAAGTACTTGTCATCAAAGTTTTTTCCATATCAAAAGTCTCCAACAGCCTCCCCGCCATTGACGACCCTATTTTAACCTTATTATTTGAGAAGTGATGCCAGCATTTGGACAGTGGCAGTAGCGATCTGGTCCCATTGTTCTTCGGCAGAGATGGATGCAGGGTTATCGCCGGATTGCACGCCGTACGAACCGAACTGCCCATGGTTGCCACCGTTGATGGCGACATATTTCGTGTGTGCGGGAAGCAATGCTTTCGATGCTTCGATCTTGCCGCCAGTGGAGAGTCCGTCATTCGTGCCGTAGATCGAAGTGATAAGAATGTTCGAGTTCTTGAGCGAATCGTCCGGCGGGTAGGATGCCCAGAACGCAATGGCGCGGATCACATCCAGATGATTTTTGGTATATAGCGCCGCAGCCACGCCACCGAGAGAATGTCCGCCGATTGCCCAGCGTTCGATCTGCGGATTTTCGGCGATGGCTTTATCCGCGACATTCACATCGAAGAATGCCAAATTCAGTTTCACTTTTGGCAGCGCGACAAAATATCCCTGCTCGGCGATCTTTCGCAAGACCGGAGCATAAGCGCGATAGTCCACGCGTCCGCCGGGATAGAAGATGAATCCGATCGTTGTCCGTTGATTGACCGGTTCAAAGGTGTAGTAACCGTCGTGCTGAGTCACGGTCACTTGCGAGTCGGAGTTCAATGCTTGCAGAGCAACGTCGGTCGGCTGCGCAGCAGTTTCCACCCACAAGACAAATCCTAAAGTTCCGATAACGGCAACAAGTACAAGTCCAACAAGGATACGTTTAAGAATTTTCATCCAAGAGTTGTTTCGCTTTCGTCCAGATATCGTCGAACATTTTCACGGTCAGACGTCCGGTCAACGTGTTCTGTTGGCTGGGGTGATAGGAGCACAAGATCCACGTGCCATTTTCCAGCCGGTACAAGGCGCCGTGACCGAACTTCCATGCCGGGTTGCGGACGGAATATATCTTCAACACCCTTGCAAAAGCTATCGAACCGAGACAGACGATGACCTTAGGCTTCAGGATCTCGAATTCGCGCTCGACATAGGGCTGGCAATTATTCAATTCATCTGGATTTGGCTTATTGTCGGGCGGCGCGCAACGAGCTGCCGCCGCAATATACATATCATGCAGACGAAGACCATCGTCTCGGGACTCCGCCTGAGGCTGGTTCGCAAACCCAGCCCGGTGCAACGCCGGGTACAAGAACGCCCCCGAAGCATCACCCGTGAAATTGCGACCGGTGCGATTCGACCCATGCGCGCCAGGAGCCAACCCCACCACCATGACACGTGCCTGTGCATCGCCAAATCCCGGCACCGGCTTGCCCCAGTATTCCTGATCGATATACGCCCGCCGCTTGACGCGCGCCACTTCCTCGCGCCACTCCACCAAGCGCGGACATTTTCGGCAGGCGATCACCTCTGCATGCAATTTATTGAGTTGAGTTTCAGTCTTCATATCCCTATAATTGTACCTGAGAGAATATGTCGTTGTGTTCAGAAGGTTCGTCCGCTAATCTGCGCGAATAGGAAACCAATTCGCGACATTGGCAAGTCAGAGGAATATTTTTCAGCAGGAGATGCCAGATGCCCAAAACGATCCACGTTGCCACCACGCAAATGGATGCCACTCCCGCCCCATTGACTGAGCGTTTGGAGCGAGCCGAAACGCTTGTTTCAGAAGCGGCGCGAGTAGGAGCGCAATTGGTCGTTCTACCGGAACTGTTCAATATTGGATATGCTTATACCGATCAGAATTTTGAACATGTAGAAGCTATTGATGGCAAGACTAGCGCGTGGATGAAAGCGACCGCCGCACGATTCAACATTCACCTGGCAGGAACGATCCTGCTGTTTGAAGATTATGACGTCTACAATTCTATGCTGCTCTTTAGTCCGCATGGACAAATGTGGCGCTACGACAAAAATTACCCGTGGGCGTGGGAGCACGGCTATTTTCGTGAGCGAAAGGGCATCACTGTTGCCAAAACCGAACTGGGCGATCTGGGAATGCTGATCTGCTGGGATGTCGCACATCCAAAATTGTGGAAACAATATGCAGGGAAGACGGACATGATCGTGGCAGCAAGCTGCCCGCCGGATGCGCCGCAGGGAAGCTATGATTTTCCTGGCGGGGAAAAGGTCACTTTCGGTGAACTGGGTAACAGCATGGAATCCTTGAAGAATGCAGGGAAGGTTTTCTTCGGGGATATGGTCGATCAACAGGCAAAGTGGCTAGGCGTGCCGGTGGTCAATTCGGGAGCCAGTGGAACAGTGAAGACTCCAATTCCCAAAGGAGATGCTCTTCTCAAGATGCTGGCTCTATTGGCACCGCATGTTCGCAAGCTTCAACCCCAAGCCAGCCAAATGCAATTGACTTGTGAGATGATGCCAAGCTGTAAAGTTGCCAATGCCAGTGGATGCGTTGTAGCTGAACGTATGCCGGTTGAAGGGGAAGGGTATGTCATGGCAGAAGTATCACTCGGGGACACAAAACCCATGCCAAGAGGTCAGCAGCCCAAACCGCCGATGAAACCGCTGGAATATCAACTATCCGTCCTCAACGCGGATGTGATGGTTCCTGCGATGATGAAATCTGTTTACAAAAATGGATTGAAGAAGCTGAGGAAATAGTGTTAATTGCATTCAACGGCGTTCGGCAGGCTAAAGCCCTGCATCAGTTCATGGAAGTCTTTCAGACTGACGCCATCATTTGTATTCCACGATAAACACAAGATCTCTTTACAAGATCAACATTGCATCGCCAAAAGAATAAAAGCGATAGCCTTCATCCACAGCGGTTTTATAAGTTTCCAGAATTTTTTCGCGTCCGGCAAAGGCGCTCACCAACATTAAAAGCGTGGACTTGGGCAGATGGAAGTTGGTAATCATCACGTCCACCACTTTGAATTGGTAGCCGGGGAGAATGAAGAGTGATGTGGGGCCCTTGAATACAGCGATTTCTGGATTTACGATTTGCAATTGACGATTTACGATTGCTTGCTCAGAAGATGTAGCCGCGCTTTCTAAGGTTCTAACAGAAGTTGTCCCCACGGCAACCACTCGCCCGCCTGATTTTTTGGTCTGATTGATCGCATCCGCAGTTTCCTGTGGAAGTTCGCACCACTCGGTGTGGATCTTGTGTTCTTCGGGGTCATCTTCGGTCACCGGTGCAAACGTATCCAAGCCCACATGCAGGGTGACATAAGCGATCTTCACACCTTTGACTTGGAGTTCTTCTAATAACCGCGGCGTGAAGTGAAGTCCAGCTGTGGGCGCGGCAGCGGAACCAGGTTCCTTGGCATAGACTGTTTGATAGCGTTCAGGGTCATTCAACTTTTCGTGAATGTACGGCGGCAACGGCACATTCCCCACTTTAGAGAAATAAGTTTCGATAGGTTCAGAGAATCGGATGAGGCGCTCGGAGCCTTCGAGGATTTCAATAACTTCTGCTTGGACTGCAAAGTCTCCAGACTTTGCGGGTTCGCTCGAAAGACTGGAGTCTTTCGCGTCCAAATCTATATCCACATCTACGAATACCTTTCTGCCTATACGCAAGCCTTTTCCTCCTACGAGAGCTTCCCAGGTCAATATATCGCGACGGCGCAGGAGGAGAATTTCAACGCGTCCACCAGTCTCTTTGCGGGCAAAAATACGTGCCGGGATGACACGCGTCTGGTTCACTACGAGCAGATCGCCTGGGCGCAAGTAATCGGTCACATCGCGGAAGAGGCGATGTTCGAGAGTCCCCGTGTCACGATGCAGGACAAGGAGACGCGATGAATCGCGCGGTTCAGCGGGGGTCTGTGCGATGGAGGATTCGGGGAGATGGTAGTCGAAGTCAGAGGTTTTCATGCAGGTTTGAAGGTTGGAAAGTTGGAAGGTTCAAATGTTATTTTCGAAATAGACGCACAATGATGTTCAAGATAATCGTCAACAGTACAGATACCAAAATCGAAGTGGTGACCGGGAAATAAAATGATCCATTCTCACCTTCGATGCGGATATCACCGGGCAGGCGTCCCAATGGGATGCCGAATTTTGAGGCAAGATAAATTCCACCACCGAGCAGCATCAAGATAACCCCGCCAATCACTAACAGGCGTGCAATATTTTCCATTTTCATCCAATCAAACTTTCAGGGAGCAGAGACAGGCACATTGAATATGGAAAGTTTTGGCTCCGCCCCAACATTTCGAAACATCAGAACTCCCGTAGGTGTTTCGCCTGAATTGCGCATTTCGTTCAATGCATCACGGCTCTTCCAAACCGACACAATACGCCAAAGGGTCGTGTCGGCTGTGTCCTGCAATAAAAAGGTCTGTTTCATTTGAGGAGGTAATTCTACAGTTCGCGCTTTGAAATCGTTTTGAAGCACAGACCAATTCATTTCTTCCACATGAGCTTCCAAGATCGTGATCACCACAGAAATACTCCTTTCCACCTATAAAAGCCTTTGCTGTCCTTCGATCGTATAAGGGATATTTAAATGCTCATACGCGGACTTGGTCGCCACGCGTCCTTGCGGGGTACGGTCGAGGAAACCAAGTTGGAGAAGATAAGGTTCGACCACGTCCATGATCGTATCTTGCTCTTCGCTGATGGAAGCGGCGATGGTGTTCAAGCCGACCGGTCCGCCGTTATATTTTTCGATGATGGTTTTCAGAACACGGCGGTCAACATCATCCAATCCAAGCGGATCGACCTGCAGCAAGTCCAACGCTTCTTTCGCTACCTTTTGCGTGACCGTTCCATCGGCGCGGACCTGGGCGAAGTCGCGCACACGGCGCAGAAGACGCAGAGCGATACGCGGTGTTCCACGGGCACGGCGGGCGACTTCACTGATGCCCAATTCATCCGCCGGGACTTTGAGCATTCCTGCTGCACGTGAAACAATTTGCTTCATGGCTTCGATGTCGTAATAATCTAAACGATAAACAGCCCCAAAACGCGCGCGCAATGGAGCCGTTACCAGCGCCAGACGTGTAGTCGCTCCGACAACGGTAAAATGCGGAAGTTTCAGACGGATCGAGCGAGCAGAGGGTCCCTTGCCGATGACGATATCCAGAGCGAAATCTTCCATAGCGGGATAGAGCACTTCTTCGACGGCGCGCCCTAGACGGTGGACTTCATCAATGAACAGCACATCACCGGCGCGGAGATTAGTGAGGATGGCTGCCAGGTCACCGGCGCGTTCGATGGCGGGTCCTGCCGTGACTTTGACGTTGACTCCCATTTCGTTACCCAACACATGCGCCAGCGTGGTCTTGCCTAATCCCGGAGGTCCATAGAAAAGGACATGGTCCAGCAATTCGCCACGGTGCTTTGCCGCATCGATCAGGAATCGAGAGATTCTCTTTGACTTGATCTTGCCCGATCAGATCGGCGAGTTTTTGCGGACGGAGGGCGTTGTCCACGCGGTCATCGGGTTTGGATTCGGGGTCGAGGGAGCGGTTTTTGGCGGTTGACATGAGGAGGATTATACGTGAGGAAGGATGAATTATGAAGGATGGAGGAAAGTAGACAAGTACACAGGTAAACAGGTACATTTTTGTCTACCTGTGTACTTGTTTACCTGTGTACCATGGATTATGCTTAAGAAGCACGCTTCGACTTCACTTCGTTCCGCTCAGCGCGGAAGAAACGGGATATACAATGACAACTCTCATGGCGATCGGTGGTGCGGTGACTGATGAGGATTCAATTCTTTTCCAGGAATTCATTCGACGAGCAGGTGGAGCGAAAGCAAGGATCGTCATTCTGCCACAGGCTTCAGGGGAAAAGAACACAGGCAAGGGATATAGCGATGTTTTCAAATCTTTGGGATTGAAGCAAAAACCGATCCATCTGGAGTTTCGCCAGCGTGTAGAGGCGGATAAAAAGAAACATCTGGATGCATTGCGCCAAGCAACTGGAATTTTTATCGCAGGTGGGACGCAGATGCGCATTACGGCTATTGTCGGCGGGACAGAGTTCGAGCAGGAATTACTGGCGGCATATCAGCGTGGTGTAGTCATCGCAGGGACCTCCGCAGGGACAGCGGTAATGTCTCGAAATCATGCTTGCGTATGGCAAAGGCGGAGCAACTCCACGTGAGAAGATCGCACAATTCTCGCCGGGGCTCGGGTTCACCGATAAGATCATTTTTGACCAGCACTTCCGTCAACGAGATAGGCTGGGGCGGTTGGCATATGCTATCTCTATGCATCCAGGTCGTTATGGCGTGGGCATAGACGAAAACACATGCGCTATCGTGGAAGATGACAACTGTATCACCGTAATGGGTCAGAGCGCGGTCACGATCGTGGATGGAAAGGAAATGGTTTCGACGAATGTGGCGGATGTGGAAGGGTCGCGTCCGGTAGCGGTGAGCGGATTGAAGATCCATGTATTGACAGAGGGATGTTCGTTCGATATGAAAACGCGTCGGGCGATAATTCCGGGGTTGAAGTTGGAGTAAAGACATCATGTCACTCTGAGGGAGCGACAGCGAGCGAAGAGTCTCTACCAAACCAAGGAGACTCCATAGCCATGGTAGAGATTCTTCGCTACTCGGGAAACCATCCGCTTTGCTCAGAATGACATAACGGAACCAGCTTTCGGCTTAGAGTGAGGCGAAGCGTCCAAATTAAACCGATCCGGGATGACCGTAATGATCATCCCGGATTATTTTTTGCTCTTCGGCAGTCTGGCAATCGTGGTCACATAAAAAATAATTGTGACTGTAGACCCATGACTTTGCGTCTCACACTTTCGCGTGATTTGCGTTTCGGTCAGTTGGTCGATCTTGATCGGCAACGTGCCCGCCGATTTTAAATTCCGAACTCTGTGCCGTCCCCTTTCGGGGATTTTGCTATTATCGGCAGCCTGGCGGTCATGACTCAGTTCAGCTTTAGACCCATGGCTTTGCGTCGCCGGGTTTGCCCGGTTTTGCCTTTTATCGGAGCAATTCTATTATTGCACGAGAATTTTTCAGATTCAATCAGACAGGTGTTCTAATTATAAAAAGCAGGGACAACCTATTCAGTTGTCCCTGCAAGTGCTCTTCGGTAGTCTGGCAATCTTGGTCTATCGACTGTAGATCCATGACTTTGCGTCGCCAGGTTTCCCTGGGTTTGCCTTTCGGTCAGCCGGTCGATCTTGACTAGGGCTACTAGCTTTAGATACCTGGCTTTGCGTCACCGTTTTTAAGCGGTTTTGCTATTTTCGGTAGTCTGGCGGTCGTGATCAAATAATATTTCACTTGATTGTAGACCCATGACTTTGCGCCGCCAGGTTTCCCTGGGTTTGCTTTTTGTCGGAGGAATTCTATTGTCGCGCTTAATTTTTTAAATTTCAAGTAGGCGGCAATTTTCTAATCAAACCTTTAATTTTCCAGCGGTTCAAAGGTCACTTCGAGAGTCATGCCCCATTTAAGGCGTGGGTCAACATCGTTGGCTTTGATGCGTACCGTGTAGATCACGTCGCCGCTCTGTGTGTACGAAGACTGGCTGACTTCACTTACCGTGCCGTTCATAGTCAGGTCACTCAGCGCATCGGCAGTGAAGGTGACCTTTTGACCAACCGCCACGTTGACGACTTCCAGCTCGGTAATGTCAGTGGTTTCGATCAGCCAGGAGGAAGTGTCTGCGACACTCACGGCTCGGGACTCAGGGCTGACCTGGTCGCCGTTTTTGATCGCTACCTCCGCTACAACACCATCGAACGGCGCGCTGAGAATGTAGTTGGAGAGATTCGACTCAGCAGCAGCCACCTGCGCCTTGGCGTTATCTAGACGAGCCTGCGCCAGCGTAAGTTGATCCTTGTTGGCGCCATCGGTAGAAAGTTCGTACTGGTGTTTGGCTTCCGCTTCGGCAGCCAGAGCGGCATCCAGAGCGGCGCGAACCGAGTCGCTTTCGCGTTGGATATCTTCCAATTCCGCTACAGCGTTGTTGTAATCCTTTTGTGCGGAACGAAGCTTGTCTTCCGCCGATTTGCGCTTGGAATTATCCTGGTCGAGATCTTTATATTTATCGAACTCTTCCTGCGCGTCATCGACATCTTTCTTGCGGTCATTGACTTCTGCCTGTTGGTCGTCGATACGATCCTGAATATCGCTCGGGTCCACATCATCCCATTCCTTTTGGGCATCTGCGCGGGCGATCTGCGCCTTTTGATAGGCTTCCCAGGCAGAGGCGAGATTCTCCGACCCGGTACGGACGAGCGTATCCATGGCTTGCTGGGCATCAACGAGTTCGAGCTTCGCTGCGGCAAGCTGGGCTTCTGCCTGGCTGGCATTGGAAAGGCGGGCAAGCACATCGCCCTTCTTGACCTTATCACCGATCTTTACGTTGATCGCTTCCACGGTACCGGGCGCTTGAAAGGACATATTGGTTCCCTGAACAGGTTCAAGGTGTCCCTCCGCAACGACAGCATTGGCAGGCGCGGCTTCCACCACGGCATTAGCCGCGGGTGTAGCAGCGGGTTGATTCGCGCAGGCGCTTAACGCCAGCATGAATAAGACGAACATAATGATTGTATTTATTGTTTTCTTCACTGATTGATTCCTTCCTTATCGGTACACACGTATACACGTACACAAGTACACATGTCTTCCTGTTTACGTGTCTACTTGTTTACCTTTCTTTTTTATTCATACGCCAATACTTCACGGATCGTAAGCCGTGCCGCGTTACGCGCCGGCACGATACTCGCGACCGTGGATAAGACCAAAACCAGCGCCAGCCAGATCGTATATCCCAAATAGGTGAATACCACCTGGATCGGGGTTTGGAATACCGCATTGCTGACAATATAGGAAAGTCCATATGTGAACGGCACGGATAAGACAATTGCCAGAGCGAAAGAGATCATGCCGATCACGATACCTTCCGCAATGACAGTGCGCATCACGGCGCGGTCATCGGCGCCGATGGCGCGCGTAATACCGATCTCACGCGTGCGTTCAAGCACGTTCATGCCCATGGTGCCGGTCAAACCCATCGAGCCGACCACCGCGGTCAGGATCGCCATAATGAGCAGGAAGATTACCAGAATATCCAAACTTTCCACGGCGGTATCGAGGGAGGCGCTTCCTGCCTGCGCCACACGCACTTTGAAGCCTTTGTCGCGGAAATATTTATCCAATTCTTCTGCTTTGGCATCCTGATAGGTGCGTTTATGCTGCTCGGTCACAACTCTATAGGAGAAGGAACGATTCGCCAGGTTATTCACATCCGAAACGTACTCAAAAGGTGCATAGCCCAGCAGACCTTCCTGATCGACAAACTTAAAGAGGCCGACCACCTGCCAGACTTCGTTCTTGCCATCCACCCGCATGTTGACATAATCGCCAGCCTTCAACCCCGGATACGTTTTCCGCATCCCTTCGCTAACTGTCATTTTTTTCTTATCATCAGGGCGCAGCCATCGCCCTTCCACCATGAGAGGCTGCACCAGTGTGCTCTCTGCTGGAGGACCCAACAACGTGATGTTGTCGATCACTTCCTTGTTGTCATCCAGCAATTCGCCACTCAGATATTGCCAACCTTCTACATGCGTCACACCCTCTACATCCATGGCGGAATTCTCAACTTCTTTCAAACGATATGCCTGATCGAAATCGAGCGTCACATCGGCGCGGAAGTATTTTCCGATCTGACCAATGTAATCATGCAGCGTTGTACGTACATTGAAGACAGAAATAAAAATGGCACCACCCATCGTTAGCGTGAACAAAGTCAACATGAGACGGCTCTTCCGGCGGAAGGTGTTACGCAGGGAAATAATGAATGGACGCGGGATATGAATTCCACGCAACGCCAGCAAGTGTGTTACCTTGACTTGCATCCAATCGAACGATGAAAGCCGCTTCTCACCGTTCTTATCAACCTGTACTTCGTCATCCCCCAGATCGCCACTAAGCGCACGCAGTACGGTAATGCGCGAGCCGTTAATAACTGGCGTCAGCCCTGAGAACAACGGAACAAGCAAACCCACCGCGATCTGGATAAAAAATGCCATCGGCACAATGCGATATCCGAGCAAAGTGAAGTTCAGCTTGTCTGCGATGAATTGCGCCAATAGAAAAGCGCCATACCCCCCAAAAGGAACAGCGATGATAAGCGCAATAATGCCAAATGCCATGATCAGGGCGAGATACATGAGGAAGACTTGCTTACGCTGTCCACCCACCAATTTGATCACACCGATATGCCGCAAGTGCTGATTGAGCAGAGCGCTCAAGGTATTTGCGATGAGTGAACTGGAAAGGAATACGATCAAAATTCCCAGAGCTAATAGAATGCCCAACACGGCATTGACCGTGCTTGCCAGCGGATGTTCATGCGTCAGGGTGAAGCGCGTGCGAAGAATCGTATTGCCGTTCTTCTCCAGCTTATCCTTAACCACCCCGCCCACCTCACGGATGTGCAAGATGTCATCGCCATCGCCTTCTACAGTCATATACACGCGGTTGTAGAGCTTGGGCTGTCCCATATATTGCAGGGTATCCATGGTGACATACCCGAACGGCGATGCCAGAAAATCGGCGGCTCCTGCGGCAGTATCCTGAACGATACCAACAACCGGCATGGTCTTGGTTGTGCCATCCGGAAGTTCAAATTCGAGCAAGTCACCTGGGCTGACATCCAGATCTTCGAGGGCGTGCTTTTCCAACAATACCTGGCGCTTTCCAGGTTCCACAGCACCTTTGATAGGCTGCAACAGATTGATCGCATTCTTATCAAAGCTCTCAAAAGCGACCATGTCCAGCGTGGTCCACTTCTCAGTACCGGGCACACGCACGCGCATATTGAACACGCGCCGCCCTTCGGCATCCTTGACACCACGTTGATTGTGGATGGAGTCCAAAACATCCTGATTGAAATTCGCCATGCGAAATTCAATATTGGATGGGATATTGGCAGCATAGGAAGCGCTCATATCATTCGAGATGATCTGATACGCACCTGCGATTACACCAATGGAAAACACACCCACAGCAATGGAAAAGACCACCAGCAAGGTGCGCCCGATATTATCAAACAGGTCGTGAAATACTTTTCGCCAACGAGGTTTCATATAATTATTGTTTCTTTTGGAACAAAGAGAAGATCGAACGGTTCGTGCGGCTATCAACGGCACGGTGTTCTTCCAGTTTCTGCTGGACGATCTTGCCAACTGCTTCCGCTGTAATCGGCGATTGATCCATCACTCGTTTGAAGTCTTCACGTTTGATCGTCAACAGTTCCACGGGTACATCGGCAGAAGCACGCACATTCGCAATGGATTTGCCGCCGCGCATCAATTCAACATCGCCAAAATATTCACCCGGTCCCAAACGGGAAATGACCGTCTCCTCATTCTTGCGGTCCTGCAAGACTACTTCCACTTCGCCTTTGTAGATCATGAAAAAATATTCAACGTGTTCATCGCGGGAGATGATGGTGGTCTTCGGCTCATAGACCCACTCCTCCACCAGTTTTGTAAATTCCATCATGTGACGATGCCTAAGCCACGGCAGCGCCTTTGCCACCGTCTCGTTGATTAGTTCGCCATCGGCAATGATGATGTTACGTGTCGTGCGGGATGTCAGTGATGGATCGTGTGTCACCATCACAACGGTTTTACCGTTCTGCGCCAACTCTTCGAACAGTTCAATAATGGTGTTTGCCGATTTTGTATCAAGATTACCGGTTGGTTCATCTGCCACCAGCAGAGGAGGATCACAAGCCAACGCACGCGCAATGGCAGCGAGTTGTTGCTGCCCCGTTGAAACCATCGTCGGCAATTTGTTGGCAAACTTTTCCAGCCATACCTTTTCGAGCATTTGCATGGCGCGTTTCGGGCGTTCATCAAAATCGTACATGTCGGCGTAATCCATCGACAGCATCACATTTTCTGCGAGGGTAAGCATCGGAAGCAACTGGAAGAATTGGAACACGATGCCAAGATTGCGTCCGCGCCATTTGGAGCGCTGACTCTCGGTCACATTGGTGTAAATATCGGTGCCGCCAATAACTACACGTCCCTCGGTGGGATGGTCGATGCCAGTGATCATATTCAATAGCGTGGATTTCCCGCTGCCAGATTTTCCCACGATGGAAACGAACTCGCCTTTATTAATCGTCAAGTCAACGCCTTTGAGCACGGTGAACTCGCCCGCCGCGTTCTTGAACTTCTTGACGATGCCGTGCATGTCAATCATGGCATCAGGGGAGGTCATCTCATGGATATCGTGGACAGACCTCCGCTTGGTTTGACGCGTGTTCATCATGAGGACCGCCTCTCTCCGCCCTTTTGGTCTGGTTCCGCTATTTCAGCAGTACCCAACTCCCCATCCGTGATCCGCATCGTGCGCGTAAAACGCGGGGCGAGGGATTGGTCATGCGTCACCATCACGATGGTCTTGCCCTGCTCGCTGACGAGATGCTCGAAGACTTCAAAAATGTGATCGGCTGTGACCGAGTCGAGGCTGCCGGTCGGCTCGTCCGCCACAAGGACAGGCGGATCGTTCGCCAGCGCGCGTGCAATGGCAACACGCTGCTGCTGTCCACCGGAGATATAGGCTGGGAGTTTGTCTGCATGCTCTTCGATCTCAACCAGGCGGAGCAGCTCGAGAGCGCGTTCACGCGATTGCTTGGGGCTGAAGTTGCCGCATAGGTCCATGGGCAGGGTGATATTTTCGACGAGCGTAAGCATGGGCAAAAGTTGGAAGGATTGAAACACCACCCCCATCGTCTTGCCGCGCCACAAAGCGATCTCATCTTCGCTCATTTGGTGAATGGATACAGGCGAACCGTTCGCATTGACGATCACCTCGCCGGAGGTGAGATCATCTACGCCGGTGATCATGTTGAGCAGCGTAGATTTCCCTGCACCTGATTTGCCAACGATGCCAAGGAATTCTCCCCTGCCCACCTGCATGCTGATATTTTTGAGTGCTTCGAACTCGCCCGCCGCAGTAGCATAGACCTTCACCACGTCGCGCATTTCGATCAGGGAAGAACTAACCCGGTTATTGTTTTGATTGGAACGAGAGGCTGACACAAATTCCTCGATTTGATTTCTATAAAAGATTAAAATCCATTAATAAATAATAGACTATGTACATTATTGTATATTGTCCATTATAATGAGGAACGATGCCTTGTCAATGGCAAAAGAAGGTTTACTCATGCTTCCACCTGACAAAAAAAATAAGATTGATCGCCGTATTCAGCGCACCCGTTTAGCCTTGCGGACTGCCCTGCTCGATCTGCTCAAACAGAAAAGCTATGATGATATCTCTCTCGAAGAGATCACTGAACGTGCTAATGTTGCACGTGCCACGTTTTATTTGCACTACAAGGATAAAGAAGATCTTATTCTGGAAGAGTTCAGCGAAATGGCAAATGAACGTGCACAGGCATTATCTGAGGTTCCCTTTTCAGATTGGTTCCCGGCAGATGACTCACCGGAAAGCAAAGCAAAGAAGCACATTTCTCCACGCCCGCTCCTGATGGTCTTTCAGCATATCAAGGAACATAAAGACTTATATTACATCCTGCTGAAAAGTTCAAAATCCAGCCGGACGTACGAACGCATCCGCAAGATCATTACGGAAGCGATCGTCGGCTTTGTGCAAACCAAACTTGCCAATGACCCGATCCCGATCCTCTTCAAAGTACCCGTCGAGTTCTTCGCCGCTTATTTCAGCGGAGCCATGCTCAGCACCGCAGATTGGTGGCTCGAAGAAGGCATGCACTATAGCCCGGAAGAAATGACGGTCATGTTCCGCAGTCTCTTTTTTCGTGGTGCAAAAGAATCGATTGGGTTTGCCAGCAGCATGGATGCTGAGTGACTTGCTCTTTGGAGCCAGAGACATTCCATTCAAAATACAATACGATTAGCAAAGTCTATCGCCAGGGTTCTGAATTCATGTCACGGGAATAGCAAAAAGGATGGGCTAAAAACTTTTTACCACGGAGAGCACAGAGTCCATAGAGAAAAATAAAAGGGAATCTTCGTGTGCTCTGTGATGAATTCTTTAGGCAAGCCCATGAAATCAACCACTCCTCACGGCACAAACTTAACGCGAATTACACCAATCGGCGAATGACGCAAATAAGCTTTATAAAATTCGCGCCATTCGTTTATTCGATTTATTCGCGTTTAAGAGCGTTCAACTTTACACAAGCCATGACAATTCACCAAATTAGACTTGTGCAATATCCAAGTCTCAGGTACCCTTTGCATAACTACATCCGGCAAAGGGATACCTCACCATGCGCAGACTCATCGCTGTTTCACTGGTCGTCGTTCTTTCGTTCATCTGTATTTCCCCCGCTTTCGCAACCAATTCAATAAACGTTTTTTATGCTGGCGAGACCAGTAGCAGCGTCCGCACTGCGCTGGGATTAGCTCCCGCCGGAACATTCATCTTCGTAGATGACCCTTCTCAAGCAGATGTGTTCGTACTGAACGGAGACATCCCACAATCAGATGCTATGATCCAACGCATCAACGAAGGCGCGGGAGTGGTCTTGTTCCTTGGGGAGAACACGACGCAAGATCAAGTCAGCGCGGTGCTAGGGATTCCGCTTCAACTCACATCACAGACAGAAGCTGTCAGCATCACGGCTCTCAAGGGAATTGACGACCCGCTTATCAACGAAATCGTCTGGAACGGCGCGCCACAAGTCCGCGAACGCTTCGATGTGATGACGACCGTCTCTGCCCTGCAGCCGCTGGTGGTCTCCTACGAAACCAGCGAATGGATGCTCTGGTCAGCACGCGGCGGACACGCTTTCATCTTCAATGCCTTTCTCAACGATGCCAACCCGCAAATTCAGGAATGGGCATACTTCAATTATCTGGTCTACCACCTGACCATCCGCACGGCAGGACAGACTCCGCTTTCGTTCGCGGAGTATCCCGCCTCCCCCGTCCCCCACGCGATGGCACGCAACATCCTCTGGGCAGTAATGGGATTGATGATCGCCACCACCACGGTCGCTTTCATCTTTGTGCGCCGCTACAGCCTGCGCCACCCTGAAGAGTTAGATAACATCGTTTCGAACTACGCCCGCTTCGAAACGAAGGAAGAAAACACCAACTGGGAAAACGTGGGGTTCCATCGCCCGTTAGGCGGATTCCTCGTTGCTTTTGCCATTGGACTCGTACTCTTCATCCCGCTCATCATCTACCAGAATTTGATCCTGCCTTCGTATATCCTTCCCTCCGCCGAAGCATTGGGCATCTGGGGGCGCGTTACACAGTTCTTCAACCTGGCGTGGATGTTCTTCGATATGGGCACGAGCATTGCCTTTATCAAGTATCTGTCCGAGTACCGCGTCCATGACCCGAAGAAAGGCATCCAATACGGACAGGTCTTCGTCTGGTGGCAGGCGCTTTCGGGTGCCGTGCAGGTTGCCATTGTCATTGGGCTGGCCAGTACGTTTGCCCCGAAGTCTGCGTATGCGTTGTATGCATGGAGTGTCATCATTCATTCCATGATCCAACTGCCCGGCTTTTATCAGGTGATGCGTCACGCCTTTGGCGGTTTCCAACGCGGAGATTATTCCCGCCTGCTGGATATTTCCACGAATCTGATCATGCCAATGCTGGTGCAGCCGATCTTCGTGACCATCATGTTCGCGTGGGGTAAGGCGCACCCAATGTTTGGCGGTTCTTTCGGCGGATTGCTCGGACTCGGCATCGCTGCTTACGCGGGAGAGTTGATCACCTTCCTGTGGGGACTCTGGCTCTACCGCCGCATCGGATTTAACGCGCGCGTTCTCTTCCTGGCTCACTTCGACTGGGAAGTCGTCAAGACTTCCTTCCAGTTCGGCGTATTCGAAATGCTTGGCTCGGCGGCATGGTCGTTCGGTCAAGCCGCAGAGATCGCCATCACGCAGGCGCGCCTCATTAATTATGCTGAGATCTGGGGCAACTGGGGGCTGGCACAAAACTTCATCTTCGCCTTCAACGTGACCCAAACTCTCAACGACGGCATCATGCCCGCCATCTCGGAAGCGATCTCGAACGGCAAACGAATCCTTAGCCAGTATTATAGCGCTATGGCGTACAAGTACAATGCGCTGACCAGCGCCTTCATCGGCGCGGTATTGCTGGCAGTGGCGCCAAAATTTATTATCGGGTCAACAGGCGTCGAGTTCCAGCGAGCCGCAGTCTACGTCATCCCGCTGACGATCTGGGGCGCGGTGCAATTCCCCTCGTGGGTCGGTGACAACGTTCAGCTGGGTTCGAACAAGCCGTATCTCAAATCCATTTTGGTGTTCTCGGAGCAGCTCATCCGCGTGGTGCTGGCATGGATTCTGCTCGCGCGTTATCAGGTGACCGCGCTCATCATCGCTTACTTCGTTGGGTTATTTGCAAAAGGTATCACCGCTTATTTCGTCAATCACAGGGTTTGTTACCCACAGAAGTTCTACTTTTGGCAGTCACTCTTTGCTCCGCTGCTGGCAGCCTCTGCACACTTCGGGGTGCTCACTCTTCTTAGCAATTTCCTCTGGAAAGGTGAACAACTCACCAGCGTGTTGATCTTCTTCATCGGCATCCTGCCCAGTTTCCCGCTTTACATCTTCTTCTACGGTCTTTTCGGCGGCTGGGACAAAGACACGCTTGCCGAATTGAAAGATGCTGTGGCTCTGACCGGCAGTGTGCGCTGGCTGGCACGCTGGGGATTCTATGAACCGACTCTGCTTGGTGCACGCATCAGTCCGCTCAACGGAAAATTTCCAATCACCATCCACGCTAAAGCGATGAAAGAAGCGGACGAGTTAACTCAGGCAAAGGTAAAGTTGTAAAGAGATGTAATAACAAAGGCTCCGTTCATTCTGAATGGAGCCTTTTATTTCAAATCCTTATTTTGACAAACAACCTATCTTTCGCGGTACTCGCAATATCCTGCGGATTCGGCTTGCCGTTCTCCACGCGGATTTTCATTGGCTTTGCCGCTTGTGGCACGTGGCGCAGATATTCGTACATGCGTGCTTCCACAGCCTTCTCGTCCAGATCGGGCTCGGCAATTGCCTTGACCGGTTTCCGCTTCAAGAGCAGATCCACTTCCGCCCCACCCTGTAGATTCTTCCACCATGTGCGGTCACGGCTGGTGATGACCCACAGACAACCGTCTTCGCGGTAATAACCAACCGGGGTGGTGTATTTCTTTCCCGTTTTGCGCCCGGTGATGGTGATGAGCATCATCCCATCGCTCAACATACCGTGGAACGGCGAGCGCAAGACCCAACTCATAAAATCATTTCCATTCATAGAGTTACCCTTTCCAAATTTTCAACACAGCCGAAATAACAAGAATCAGCGGTCCAAGGCGCTCGAACAAAGTTGGTTTATAGGAACCTGCCAGTTCATCGAGCATAGTCTCCAGTTCATCACTTCCATACCAATGTCCACGCAGCATGACGCCTGCACGGAGATCTGTGTTTGTCACATCCACCAACGGATTGGCATCCAGCACAAGTAGATCGGCGCGCTGACCTTCTGCCACCAAGCCAAATTCATTCTCCTTGCCAAGAGCTATGGCTGCGTTTCTTGTCCCTGCTGATAGTGCTTCATATGGACTCAAGCCGGCTTCCACCAGCACAGCCAATTCCTCATGAATGGAAAAGCCCGGCAAATGATAAGCCTGCGCTGCATCGGTCCCCAGCAAAATTCCTACCCCTGCTTTGTGTAGTGCCTGCACCATTTTGCGGTTCAAGTCCGAAACTTGCTGAGCGTAATCATCACCTTCATAGGTGTGACTTTTCGAAGCCATGTAATACATAAAGGGTGAAAACAAACGTGTGGACTGAGACTGATAAACCATCCCTATTTGATGTTGTAACTGCTCAAAACCTTCCGGCGTTTGTTTACTTTTCGGATATTCAGTCAGCGTGATGCAATTCCATACACCAGCTTCCTTCGTTTGCAGTGCGTATTCATCTAGTTGATCTTCAGGGATCAGGAACTTGACCGCGTCGGCATCCACGTAGCCAGTTAGATGTTCAATGGTCGCTTGTCCGCTGGCAAGCACGCCATCGATACCCACCGCAAAAGGGACATGACCGACAACAGGCAACCCTTGTTCCTTTGCAGCTTTCAGAATCGCATCATAAACTTCCGGCGATAGGTGATCATACACTTTGACAAAGTCATAGCCTTGCGCTTTTTGCCAGGCGACTGATCTTGCAGCATCTTCCGATGATGTGATCGATTCCATCAAGGGATGATTGGCTGGTTTTCCCTCCAGGATAGGACCCGCAGTATAGATCGTCGGGCCGAACAACTCTCCACTGGAGATTTGCTTCTTCATTTCCAGTTGATCAGGCAGACCGAACCAAAGTTTTTTGCCGGTATTGCCCCACATATTGCGAACACTGGTCACACCATTGGCGACGAACAACAAAAGATCATTGGGATATTCTACATGGACATGCATATCCACGAGACCGGGCATCAGGTATTTGCCGTGCCCATCAATCACCAGCGCACCACTTGGGACTTCGACCTGTTCCCTGTTTCCAATGCGCGCAATCCTGCCATCACGGACAAGCACCGTTTGATGTTCCAGCAGGCGTTCGCTGTCCATGGGGATGACAGTCACATCCACAAACGCAGCAACAGGAACTGACGGAGAGATCTTTTCAGAGGAAATCCGATAAATATATTTCCTGCGAAAAGAAAGTAAACCTGTATTGGTAAGAACAGCCAGAATGATCCCAATGAACAACACACTTACTGCGACCTTATTCATTACACATCCCTAACCAACACGTTCACGCAATAACTCTTTATCGCCCATATCGAAACCGAACGAAAGCTTTAGCGCATCCTGCGAGCAGACCGTGATACACGTCTGGCAGAGACTGCATTCCGTGGAAAGTACACGCTGATTGTTCAAAATGTAATCGCTAACGCGGATGTCCATGGGACAGAGTTTCTCACAGGCATCGCAATCGTTGCATTGACCACTTCCCTGCCCGATCTTGATGACCGAGAAACGTGATGTGATCTTCAACGGCACACTGACCGGACAAACGTATTTGCAGAAGGCGCGATTGTCTTTGAGCGTGTACGCCAGAATGATTCCCACTGCGTAGTACAGCAAATTACCGACGATGAACCACGTCACGGCAATGGAACCGCTCGCGCCGTCGCGGAAACCGATCACGTAGACGAGCAGCAGGACAACACTGAGGCTGAGCCCAAAGTGCAGATAACGGATCCAGCCGTACTGACGTGGGAGGCGTCCGCTGGGGCGTTTGAATGGAAGCAGATCAAGGATCATCACGGTCCAGCAAGCCCATCCGCACCACATGCGTCCGAAGAGCAAAGGTCCGACGATCTTGGCGATCATGTAATGGATAACGCCCATTTGAATCACGCCGGTCAACAAGCCGAAGATCGCGCCTTCGATCTGAACGTTCTCCTGCCCCATGAAGATTGCGAAACCAATGAGGAACAACCCCACGAGAAAGAGCGTGAGTTTGCGACCAATCGGTTTTTGCTTTTTAGGAAGCGTGGCATATAAGCCGAGACCAATGCCCAGCGATGTGCCGATGTAACCAAACATAATGATCGGCTGGATGTAGCCCGACGCTACGAACCCCCAAAGGGCGATGCCCCAGAATGCCGCCATGACCGCCAGCGGCGTGATCAGATTTTTGAATTGAAAATTCTTTTTGATCTCACGAAACATGTTGCCCTCCGCAAACTTTTCAACTATTGATTTAGCCCAAGAATGCGGATCATTTTTTCGATCTCTACATCCACGAACGCTTCGACTTGCTCGCCGAGAAAGCCGGTGAAATATCCATACAGGAACAGTGACGTCATACCGTGGATCATGCTCCATGTGTACAACGCCAGATGCGTGACAACAGGGACATACGGCATACCCATCTTTTTCAACGCCTCATACTGTGACTTGAGATCGGTCGGCAGACGAAGAGACGTCAGCTCACCGGTCACTTTTCCCGCCACATGCGCTTCGCCGATGACTCCCTGCAAGACAAGGAAACTTCGTTGTGCTGAAGCGCCCAGTTCCGGAGCGAACTGATAACCGGGAATCGGAGTACCAAACAGAAACAAATATTTTTGCGGGTCAGCTGCCGCCCATTGAAAATATGATTTTGCAATCGCACGAAAGCGACCCTCATGATCGTCCGCAGCAAATTCATCGCGTGCAGTTTCCATGGCAATGCAGAAAGAATCAAAAGCATCTGTCAGCAATGCCGTGACCAGCGCATCGCGGTCTTTGTAATAGCGATACAAGCCAGGGGCGGTCATGCCCATTTCACGCGCGATGGCTCGCAGGGAAAGCGATGCCGCGCCTTGCTCCGCCACCTGTTTCCACGCGGTGGCTTTGATCTCGTCAATCGTTTCGGTTCGGATTCGTTCTCTTCGGGTTTGTGTCATGGTCAACTCTCAAAATTGTTTACAGTGTTTACATTTTATAACACCGTAAGCATATATTCAAGATGACGTTCATCACTTTAAAACAAAACGTCCCGCAGGGTTAGATCCTTCGCTACGTTCAGGACAAGCCTGCGGGACGGTGAAGCTACTTCCCTATCCCATGATGCCATACATCTGATCTGGCGCGAGCATTTGCGGGAAATGCGCTCTCAGCTTCGTCCGCGCTTCGTAGCACAGGTGACAGGCGTCGGCGTAGTGCGAAGCGTGCGCGAGATTCCATTCGCTCACCAGCGCGGCAGGTCCGCCCGAGAGCAGAGGTCCGCAGATCGGGTGGGAGTCCGCATCATAGCTGTCGCAGATCTGCTTCAACGGCGTCTCGAACAAATTGCCGATGACCAATCCCTGACAAATGTGGATGTTGCCCAGCGGATCCAAATGGACTCGCCCCGGCTCACGCAGATTCTCATGCGGACAGGAAACGAATCCTTCCCAGGGATGTTTGGTCGCCGTTATGGACAGTTTCTCAGCCGCCCGACCGCGGTACATGACCCCACTCTCTTCTTCGGCAAGCTGACCATGCGATTCTTTTGACTCTTCCTGCGGCTGCGCGACGGTGATGACGCCGGTCGGGATGCCCAGCCATTTGGCAGCCACCACCGCGTTCTGTGGATTCTCGCCCAGACATTTCTCACAGTGGTAAAGGTCACTGCTCACGGTGAGGTCACTCACCCTCCCCACGAACGGACGCAGCCACTCCTCCGCATCGGCAACGGAGGTTGCCCAGTAGGAATTTGAAACGATACCTACAGAGAAACCCATATCGGTGGCTTTGTGCACGGCTTTGGTAAGAATGGCGTAATACAGGAACGGTTCACCGCCTTCAAAATAGATGGAGGTAACGCCAGCCTCCTTCGCCTGGTGAAGAATATATTCAATTTGCTCAAGAGTGAGCGTGCCGGTCTGTTTTGGACTTCCCCATGTAAAACAGTGATCGCATTCGTACGTGCATTGATAGGTCAGGAGGATATGCAACCCTTCGAGTTTCATGATGATCTCCTTGGTCTATGAATACTGTACAAAAAATACGGAGGGAAGTCATGGGTCAAAAATCACCTAGAAGGCTATAATAAAGTAACCCATTTTCGGAGGCGACTCTCATGTCGAACGTATACCCATCAAAACACCCGCTCGTTGCCCACAAACTCTCTCGCTTGAGAGATGTCAAAACAGAACCCAAGAAATTCCGTGAACTTGTACGTGAGATCGCCGGATTGCTCGCCTATGAAGCGACCGCTGACCTGGTCACTGTGCCGCGTGAACTGGATACCCCGCTTGCCCACATGGTCGGGCAGGAATTACAGGAGAAGATTGGTCTTATCCCCATCCTACGCGCCGGGCTGGGACTGGTGGAAGGTTTCTGGGAGTTAATGCCCAGTGCCGAAGTCTGGCACATCGGCTTATACCGCGATGAACACACCCTGCGACCCGTGAGCTATTACAACAAGCTGCCGCTGGCGCCGACCGTCTCGGTCTGTCTCATCCTTGACCCGATGCTTGCCACGGGCGGGTCAGCCACCGCTACCGCGGAGGTGCTGAAGAAATGGGGAGCAAAACGCATCAAGTTCGTCGGTTTGATCGCGGCACCGGAAGGCATCAAAGCCATGCAGGATCAGCATCCCGATATCGATATCCACATCGCCGCCATTGACGAACGTCTCAACGAACGTGCCTACATCGTGCCAGGACTGGGCGATGCGGGCGACCGTCAGTTTGGGACGGGATAAAAGACTGGCTTGTCACCCTGAGCCGAAGGCGAGCGCAAGTTGCTCTGCGTTGGCGAAGGGTCTCTGTCTCGCCCAACACAAATTGATCTCTAAGCAAAGGTAGAGATTCTTCGTCGCTTCGCTCCTCAGAATGACACGTCCAAATATTTACTGGTATTGGATAACCGTGTTCTAATTTTAGAAAAGGAGTAAACATGAACCGTACAATCTTTCCCATTCATCAACCAGAGTCGGTCCGTCCGCCGATGGTCTACATCAAGGAACGGACTCAATGGGAATATAAACAGATCGTCCGCGATCTGAAAAAGGAACAGCCGCTGAGCGAAGAGGAATTGAACGCACTCGGCAAGGATGGTTGGGAGATGTCTGGCATCTCTCAGCATTCCAATAAATCCTATTTCTACTTCAAGCGGCTGGCAGAAAGATAAATTGACTGGTTCAGCCTGAAACCAAGCGGTGACAGGCTGAACCTGAAGAAACTCGTCCTATCATTCGTTTGTGGGTGCATCATGACAATTGATATTAACGAACTAAATGCTTTCATTGTCCGCGCCAAAGCCGCGACCTATGTTGGGAGCGGAGAACACACAACGCCTAGCCGTCCCGGCTCGCACGATCTTCGTTTCATCGACGGCAAATGGTCATACCTTGACAGCTACTTTGGCGGCACAGACTTCATCGGTGAAGAAGTTGTTTACTTTGAGGATAAACCTGTCTGGTCAATGAACTATTACGGTCGCATCCTGCGCGATGACCTGCTCACCGGTGCACAGGCAGGACAGATGATCAAAGCCAGTCTCTCACGCATGTATCAGGAAGGTCGCTTTCTCGGTGGATTCGAATACGCCGAAAACGATCTCACCTACGTAGATACCAGCGAAGGCGAACTAAATAGTTTCCACGGGCGCGAGTTCATCCGCCGCGGACAGGATGTGGCATACGAATTGGTCTATCACGGCGGCTTGATCAGAGATTGAGACAAACAAAATCAATATCCGTTGGGAGACAAAATGGCAAACAACGGCATGATACAGTGGCTTCTCTTTGCAGGTGGGTCAGCAGCTATTAGCGCAGTCTCATGGAAATCCCTGCACAAGCCGGGATCACACGGCTTTTATCGCTTCTTCTCCTGGGAAGCCATATTGGGATTATTTCTGGTCAATGTGAAATTCTGGTTCATTCATCCATTTGTATGGAATCAAATCATCGCCTGGTTTTTGTTGTTCGCCAGCTTGGTGCCGCTGGGATTTGGCATCCATTCTTTGCGCACGCGCGGAAAACCAATTCAGCAAAGAGAAGGAGATCCATCTTTGCTAGCATTTGAGAAGACGACTCAATTGGTGACCAGCGGAATTTATCACTACATCCGTCACCCGCTGTATAGCTCGCTGTTCTTGCTCACATGGGGAATCTTTTTCAAGTCCATTTCATGGCTATCCTTTCTGCTGGCAGGGGTTTCTACGTTATTCCTTGTCCTCACCGCCAAAGCGGATGAAGCGGAATGCACGCAGTTTTTTGGCGTGCAATATTCAGAATATATGAAACATACGAAGATGTTTGTACCTTATATTATCTAAACTATGAAATCGATGCTGTTGCGAGAGATCGTCTCGCTCAAAGAAAATCCAAATCCGCTTTCGTTCGAAGAGATCGCAGAACCCAAGCTTGAGGAAGGCGAAGTTCTTATCCGCGTTACACGCTGCGGAGTCTGCCACACGGAACTGGATGAGATCGAAGGGCGAACTCCCCTCCGCAGTTACCGGTGGTGTTGGGGCATCAGGTGGTGGGAGTTGTAGTAGATGAACTCCAACTTCTCCAGACGTTGGATGGTGAAAAACTCCAAAGTCAGGAGACTTTGGACTCTGGCACACGCGTCGGTATTGCCTGGATCGCGTCTGCTTGCGGGCATTGTCCGCATTGTTTGGCGGGGAACGAAAATCTATGCGCCGATTTCAAAGCAACAGGGCGCGATATCAACGGCGGGTACGCAGAGTATATGAAAGTGCGCGCGGATTTTGTGCATCCGATCCCGGAGGCGTTCAGTGATTCAGAAGCGGCGCCGTTGTTGTGTGCTGGCGCCATCGGATACCGTTCCCTGCGCTTGAGTAATCTACAAGATGGACAAAATCTTGGCTTGATGGGATTCGGCGGCTCAAACCATTTGGTGTTGAAGATGGCGAAGCACAAATTTCCCAATGCGAACGTTTTTGTCTTTAGCCGAAACCCTGAAGAGCGTGAGTTTGCTCTTTCGCTGGGAGCAGCTTGGGCGGGAGGCATTGATCAGAGTCCGCTGGAGGGGTTGGATGCGATCATCGATACGACACCCGTTTGGAGTCCCGTCAGCGAAGCGCTGAAGAGGCTAAGTCCCGGCGGCAGGCTGGTGGTCAACGCCATTCGCAAGGAAAAGGTCGATCAAGAAGTTTTATCCCAATTGGATTATCCATCACAGTTGTGGATGGAGAAAGAGATCAAGTCGGTGGCGAACGTGACACGTGCAGATGTGCGTGAGTTCCTGCAATTGGCAGCAGAGGCGAACATCAAACCCGAATTTCAGGAGTATGATTTGAAGGATGCGAACACAGCACTGCTCGAAATGAAGCAGGGAAAAATTCGCGGCGCAAAGGTATTGACTTTATGACTTTCTACAAAGACCCCGAACAGAACGAGACCAAACAATTTCAGAAATTTGCAGACGTGACCGATAAACGCGTATTGGAAATTGGATGCGGTGAGGGACGTTTGACCTGGCGATATGCATCCGCTTCTCTTTCTACGGTTGGAGTTGATGCCGATAAAGATACCGTTCGCGTCGCTGCCTACGATCGTCCCGCTGACCTGGCGGATAAGGTCCACTTCGCCAGCGCCCAAGCGGAATATCTCCCTTTTCACAAGGAGACATTTGATATCGCCATCCTTGCCTGGTCGCTCTGATGAATTGCCCATGAGGGCATGGTTCATGCCCTGAATGAAATTCGAAGAGTGTTGGTGCCCGATGGCATCTTGATCGATCTGCGTCCGTTCACCGAAGAATGGCGCATCGAAGTGGTTTCTCTGCGCGAGACGCGCCGCACAGGCTATATCACGCCAGAACCTGTTGGGGTAGCTGACGATGAAGCCGCAAACCGCGCCATGGCAGATGTTGAGACACGTGGTTGGTTCAAGCGCGAAGAGGGCATCGAATTTCCCATTCATTATGTGTGGGATACCGCCAGCGAAGCGGAGAAATGGATCGAAGAAGAATGGGAAGGTGTCGCCACGCTCAGTGAAGATGCCAAACGTGCCACCCGCTCAGCCTGGGCGCTAAGTGATGCGGATGCGCAAGTGCGCGTGAAGGTGAAGATGTTGATCAATCGGTGGAGGGTGGTAAAAGAATAGTGTACATCATGTCGTTGCGAGCCCGAAAGGGCGAAGCAATCTCCCGTTAACGGGAGTAAACTCATCGATAAGAGCCAACCGTTTAAGTGGAGATTGCTTCGGGCGGAAGAACACCGCCCTCGCAACGACATGGATTTGTTTTATCCTTTTGGGTAATAGTCATGCATCTATTCACAGGGGATAATGCAGAAATAGAGTTTTATTCGTATGGAGTGAAAATGACAACAATTGTTTCTATTGTCCCCGAAAGACCCGATACAGACGAAGCCCGTATGTTGATCGGTGAGCTGGAGTCACATCTGGCGCCATATTACCCAGCGACCAGCCGTCACGGTTACAGCGTGGATAAACTGATCAAGCAGGGTGTTGCTTTCTTTGTCACCCGTCAGAACGGCATCCCGGCAGGATGTGGTGGCGTGCAGTTCTTTGGAGATGAATACGGTGAACTTAAGCGCATGTTCGTCCGCCCGCAGTTCCGTGGGTTAGGGCTTGCCAAGTTGATGCTCGAACATTTGGAAGCGTATGCGCGCGAGCATAAGGTCCCAGTGATGCGACTGGAAACCGGAATCCATCAAAAGGAAGCCATCGGCTTATATTTACACATGGGATATGTAGGTTGCCCTCCGTTCGGAGAATACATCGACGACCCGTTGAGCCGCTTCTTCGAGAAGAAGATCAGTTAGAGAAGAACAAAACACGAATAGAAAAAGTCGCTTGATAAAAGGCGGCTTTTTTTCTTTTCGGGCAGGGTAAAATACTGTCATGAAGAAAGCGATCTCCAGAGATCAAACGGAAGAGAACATCAAGGAAGTGCTGCGTTTGCTGGCAAACTCTCCTGTGAAAATGGAGACCTTAAGCAAAGGGTTATCGGATGAACAGCTTCATCATCCCCTGGGGAGTGGAGAGCGATCCTTTATTGAAACGGTAACGCATTTAATCAACTGCGAAGCCATTACCGCAAAGTCGGTTTACCTGGCGTTACTGCGGGATAAGCCATTGGTGTCCGATATTCACCCGGAGCGGGATCTAGGAAAACTGCTCCATTTTGAGCAACTACCCTTCTCTGAACTGCTGGCATATTTCAAAGTTCGCCATACCGTTTTACTGCGCGTGCTGGGATCATTGAATGATAAGAAGTGGTCTAGGAGCGTCAGGGAGGAGAAAAAGCAGCGCGAAGAAACCATCTACTGGATTGCACGCTCACAGGCGCTGCATGAAATGGAGCATTTGTTAGAGTTGGAAAAGAAGTTGACGAGATAGGAATACAGAAAATCTTTGGACACGGAAAAGACGGATAAATTCCGTAAAAAGCAGAAAACGTCCGTTATGTCCGCAAAATCCGTGTCCTAATCTTACAAGTGAGGTTCAAATGTTAAACGTCAGTCATTTATCGTATGCAGAGATGGAAGCAGGGCTGGATACAATCCGCCAATCGCCCAAGGATAACGGGATTTTGAAGATGATCGTGCGCCGTCCCAAAACGGATGAACGCGAAGAGGCTCGTCGAAGGGGAGCTCAGTTTGGAAGATGGACTGGTCGGTGATTCGTGGAAGGATCGCTATAATCGCGAGCGCTTTAGCTCTGCCGATATCAATGCGCAGATCACGATCATGAACGCGCGCGCCGTGGCATTACTGGCGCAAAGCGAAGAGCGCTGGTCACTGGCTGGTGACCAATTCTTTGTAGACTTTGATCTCAGCGATGAGAACATCCCTGCCGGTACACAGCTTGCTATCGGCACCGCCGTGGTGGAAGTGACTGCCGAGCCGCATACGGGGTGCAAGAAATTTGCCGAGCTTTTCGGCACCGATGCAACGAAGTTCGTCAACTCGCCCGAAGGGAAGAGACTTCACTTGCGCGGGATCAACTGTCGGGTTGTCCGAGCCGGGACCGTCCGCGTGGGAGATATAGTGAAAAAATTATAGGAGAAGATCATGGCAGCCAGCAAACCAACATCCAAAGACGTCAACAAATTCATCGCCACGTATCCAAAGGAAGTTCAGGAAGTACTGAACAAGGTGCGGGAAACGATCCGTGAAGCCGCACCGGGAGCGCAGGAAACCATCAATTACGGCATCCCCACGTTCACGTTAAACGGCAATCTGGTCCATTATTCGGCGCTTACCCATCACATCGGTTTTTATCCCACACCATCGGGCATCGAGAAGTTCCAAAAAGAACTCTCCAAATACGAGGGCGCCAAGGGATCGGTTAAGTTCCCACTCGATCAGCCCATCCCGTATGCGTTGATCACCAAGATCGTGAAGTTCCGCGTGAAGGAAAATCTGGCAAAGGCGAAGAAGAAATAAAACCTATTTCACCGCAAAAGCACGAGGGACGCGAAGGAAAAAACAAAAGGATTTTTTGTATCTTTCGCGTCCTTTGTGTTGATAAATTCAGGAGAGACCATGCGCAAACTTATCGTTAGCAACTTTGTGACGCTGGACGGTTTATATGAGGGGAAAGACAAGAATATTGTTTCGCTCTACGACTACTATCATGAAGACTATCACGGCGACGATAGTTTTGATTTCTACAACGCGGAGTTGCTGCGTGCCGCCGATTTCCTGCTGTTGAGCCGCAGTGCTTTTCTGGGCAACAAGGAATACTGGTCGGGTGTGCCGAACGATCCAAACGCCACAGAGATCCGGCGCGAGATCGCTGAACTGATGAAGTCACTGACCAAGCTGGTGATCACGGACCACCTTTCCACAGCGGAACTGCCCCCGTGGGAGAACACGCGCATCATCCCACGCACGGACGCTTACCGCGAGATCGCTGCTCTCAAGCAACAGGATGGCAAAGATATCCTTGTGATCCTCAGCCGCCTGCTGTGGAACGATCTGCTCGTTCATGATCTGGTGGATGAACTGCACCTGACCTTCTTCCCGCTGATCGGCGGCGAAGGGACACCGATCTTCGAGAAGTCGCCCGCCAGTCTCGCTTAAATTGCTTGGCACGCGGACCTGGGAAGGTTCAGGCAACCTGCTGGCGCGCTATGCGGTGAAGAAGGCGTAAGGTATTTCCATAGCACTGTGAAAGACCATGAGTAACGAACGCAAGGAGAATTTTTATGGGTGAAAAAGAAATCACCGATGCTATCCGTAAGATGGTCAATGCTGGCGATCTTGCCGGTGCCGTGACCCTGATTTGGCAGGATGGCAAGATTCTCCACGCCGAAGGAATAGGTTGGAGGGATATAGCATCCAAGCTGCCGATGGAGAGGGATACGTTGTTCCGCATCGCGTCCATGACAAAGCCGATTACATCTACGGCAGCGCTGATGTTATTGGATGAAGGGCGGTTCGAGTTAAACGACCCGATCACACGATGGGCACCGGAGTTTTCGCAGATGCGCGTTCTGCGTTCGACTTCAGGAGCGCTTCATGAGACGGTTGAAGCAGAACGCTCCATCACTTTTGAAGATCTGCTAACTCACCGTTCCGGTCTGACGTATGGGGATTGGCATTCGGGTCCCATTGCGCAGGCATATAAAGAGGCATTGGGCGCCGATATCGACAGTGAGTTAACTCCCGACGATTGGATCGCCAGACTCGCTTCACTGCCTTTGATCGATCAGCCGGGAGCGGCATTTCATTACGGTCACTCCACCGATCTGCTGGGTTTTCTGATCGCACGCATGGAAGATGCTCCTCTGGCAGATGTGCTCAAACGCCGAATATTCGATCCGCTCGGAATGAATGACACTGGCTTTACTGTTCCATTCGAGAAGCGACAGCGGCAGGCAAAAACATATGGCTTTGACGAAACTGGTCGCCTGTATGAGCGTCTCCGTGGACCAGGGAACTCGTTCCTGCCAGAACGACCGGAGGGAATGACATATTTCTCTGGCGGGCAGGGACTTTGGTTAACCGTGGACGATTACCTTACTTTCGCGCAGATGTTCGTACAGGCAGGCACCGTGAATGGTTACCAGCTGTTACAGCCTGCAACCTTCCAACGCATGGTCACGGACTCTCTGACCGAGACCCAACGGATGAAAGCCCAGTGGATACTCAACACCGGTCATGGATTCGGGCTGGGCGTTGCCATGGTGATTGATCCCCTGAAGGCGGGTCCACAGCCCTGTGGTGGCGGACTCGGTGCGGTTGGCTGGCCCGGCGCCTTCGGCGGCTGGTGGCGCGCCGACCCCAGCAACAACTCGGTATTGATCTTCCTGACGCACAATATGCTCGAGTTAGAACAACTTACTACCGGCATTGGTCTGGGAGTGTATGAGGCGATCACACAGTTTCAAGCACAAGCGTCAACATTGCTATAATGGTTTGAACCTTTTTGTCCTTTGCTATGGACAACTGTATAATCTGGGCGCAGCATGTTATACAGTGGCATGCTGTATAAAACATAGTTAGGTGGCGGTCACAGCATTTCAGGCCAAATGCACAATGCCCAAGTAAAAGGTAATATTCAATATTATTCACTACAAGGAAAACGATATGAACAACATCGAAAGTAACAAAAACATCGTGCAACGATTTAATAAAGAGGTTATTGAACAGGGAAATATCAGTTCTTTCAATGAGCTTATGGATTCAAAATTTATTAATCGTTCAGCTCCGCCAACTTCGAATGATTCTGCATCCATGTGGCACACCTTTAATAACATTCTCCGACCGGCTTTTCCTGATTTAAAGGTTGAAATTTACGAACAAATTGCCGAAGGTGACAAGGTAACAACAAGAAAAGCAATTGTGGGAACTCATTTGGGAAATCTGTTGAATATCCCAGCGACGAATAAAAAAATCAAAATTGACGTGATTGACATTGTCCGAATTCAAAACGCAAAATACGCTGAACATTGGGGGATCAATAATTTTCAAAGTGTGATCGAAGAATTAAGAAAAGCAAGCGAAACTAGCGATGCCGTTTAGTTGCCTAGCAAAATATCATGGTCAGAAAAAGTACATCTCTCTTTCACAGCCACCTAACACAGCGTGCACTTAACTGGGGACTCTGCGCGTTTTTCAGGCTTTTTCTCTGCCGCAGCTTTTTCCGTTCAGACGGCGTCCCACCGCCCGCCCCAGCGCAAGTAACGCACACCGTTAGGCGGCTTGAAATAAGACAAATGCAATTACGGACAACATAACGAAATGATAAATGAAGTTTGCAGGCTAGATGGTGCAGGAATAATATGCTTTGAAAGTAAGAAGGATAGTTCCTCTTGGAAACAACCCAAGCCAGTACTTTATACCAACATTCCTATGCTGTGGAAAATCTTGGAGTCTGTAATTCAAGATTGGGAGCGTGCAGCAGAGCCTTTTCAGAATAGTATTGATAGTTCAAAAACAGAAAATGAAAAGATATATCATGTCGGACGAGCGTTATTAGAATTACCAATTTACTATTTTAAGTGTCTGTTTTCGTATGTTACATTTTTCGTTGCTTTAGAAAACGCATATGATTTATTCTACGAGGAACTAAATGCAATAAACAGAATGAAAGTTTTTAGGGTGCAACACCACAAGAAACCACAAAGAAATAGCTATATTGAAAAGGTTAGGGCTGTTAGAAATATATCCATTGCTCATATTGGCTCCAAAGAAGTATCTCGAATAGATGCAAAAGCTGGGATGATGTGGGAGCCCCTGATGCTAACAAAAAAGATAGATGAAGCTTGGGATCTTAGCAAACTATCTTTTGGCTCAGGAAAATGGAAATCTCGCGATTTGACTGGAAACACCATCGAAGAACAGTCAATTGATTTGGAAATAGGAGGCATTTCTGAAATGCGGAGCGAATGCATGAATTTTATCGACCGATATGATGAAGTTTGTGCTGAGTATTTGAATGCACTTGCAGAAAAGCTGCCGGTTGAAGAAGGCGACACTTTTTACTCCTTCGTGAAGTAGGATACCTATGAAACGCCACTTAACAATGCGTGCAGCAACTGTCTTGAAAGTCAAGGCAGTTGCTGCTTTTTAATTGGGGATGTTCAAGAGATCAGCTGGTAGCTGCCAGACGGAAGGGTTGTTGATCTCGCATCATGGCATTGAGGATGGTGAGCATCTTAAGCGTACAAGCCGTGACAGCGACCTCCTTCTCTTTGCCAAATTTCAACATGTGTTGGTATTGCGTTCGCATAGAATTGTACCGAGTTGCCGCTTTCGAAACCAACCTCATAACAGCCATAGAAAAACACCCGTTTAAACAAGTGAAAGGTGTACGCATGGCTTTATATTTGGAAAATCTGGATGAGCGCACGCGACGATTAATGTTGGATGAAGTGGAGTACGATCTTTCGCACAATCAACTGCATATCAGTCCCTTCTTGAGCGGGCAGGGACAGCATGATTATCTTAATTTGTTGCGTGATGCCATTCAAAATGGAAGCGATCAAACGCTGGCACAGGATCTGCGAAACCATCGCCGCATCACGCGTGCCATGCCGCGGCGTAAACCGAAAGGCGGTTTTACGGTCACCGGCACACCGGAAAATGCCGCCGATGTATTAGCGGAGAGTGAGTTCAACCGTTATTACATCCGTGCATTGGCGCGGCGAGCGATCGAAGATGGGATTCCTGAACTGGTGATCTACCGAGCCAAGCCCGCCAAACGTCCGCGACCGATATCGGAAGCGTTGATCGAAACGACGGTGGCTCCGAATCTGATACTGGACGATCTGCGCTCGCATCCCGGAACCTTCCCTGCTTTCGGTGTTCCGGCAGGACCCAACTCAGGGCTGAGTGTCCGCTTGCCATAAGCGGGAGCAGGTTTAGTCATAGAAAGAGGCGGGGAGTTTTATAAGGCGAGATTCCATCCCGGAGAACTAACCACTGAGACACTAAGACACGGAGTTTCAAAAAAGCTTCCCAGCATTTCAGTGTCGTAGTGATTCAAATTATCCCCGTATCTCATCAAAGAAAGGCGTGCGCCTTTCTTCCACGCATTTGACGGCATACAGATACATGGAGGCAGACCAGGTCTGCCAGTTCTGCCCCATTGGCTTTCCATCCTGCGCTTTCAGCCATTCATTGAAACCGAATCGAAGATCATTGTTGAGACTCGTATTGGATGCGCGTACAATTTCTGTGAGCACTTCCAGTTTTTGTTCCGCCAGTTTATATTTTTTCGCCGCCACCAGCGCTGCCACATAAAAACCACAGATAAAGGGCCAGATGCCGCCGTTATGATAATCGCCGGGCTGGTTGAATTGTTCGTAACGCGGGAACCAATCGGGGTCGCTCGGCTGGATGAACGGGAAAAAGTTGGGCGGCAGATCGCAAGCAAGTTCCCCTTTTTGCTGCATATGCTCACATTCGGATTCGATCCACTCGATCATTTTTACAGCGCGGCTTGGAGAGGCGAGACCTGAAAGGATCGCCAGGCTGTTGCCGAGCAGATCGAAGCGCTCACTGCTATAGACCTTGTACGCCCACAAAGCATAATATGGTTTTTGCGCCACTCGCAAGCCCTCATGCACATGCTTATGGATGACACCTTCCGTGATCGTGAAACGATGCATCTCTTTATAAAACGTTTCCGCTTCCTCGTACTGGTCGAGCAGACGCAGATAACTGTAAACCACCGTATTCACAAATAGACCAAAGCCCAACACCCACTGTTCATCGCGCCAATCGCTGGTGGGCTGCTGCGCCACGAAAAGCCTGTCCGATGGACTCTGATATTCCATCCACGTGAGTGCCTTGTTCACGGCATACGCAGAAAACGTTTTTCACCGGACACTTTTCGAAAGATGCCAATAGCAAGCAAAAACAACGGCGTGGTATCACTAGCGCCTCGGTCATCTCTATCATGAACCAACGAAGGGATGTGTCCGTGTTCAGTTTGGTTTTGTGCCAGCGTCTCCAACACGCGTCGAATGCTTTCCAACAATTCAGCATTTTCTGTGACAGCAATACCAAACAGGGAAAGCATCAGGTCACGCGTATACGGTTCGGGATAACCCCAGCCCGCCGTGCGCGGTAGACCGCGGAAAGGTCCGTGCATGTTATGAAGTAAAACTTGGATGGCGGCAGCCCGCGCTTCTTCGATCTCAGGTGTGAGTCGATTCCGTTTCATCAAGCTTTACTGAAGCCCCAGCTTGCGGCGCACGATTTCCACGAATTGTTCGGCAACCACGCGGTAATCAAAATGTTCTACCACACGCTCCCTGCCAGCCTTGCCAAGGCGTTCACGTAACGTGCGATCATTCATCAAAGATAACAAATGATTGGCGATCTCTTCGACATTGGCGCGATACTCCACCGGGCGCGGGGATGGGAATACAATACGATGATTCGGCTCAAAGCCGGACTCCTCCCCCACGACCACTTCACTTGTAGTAATCTCCTGCGCCACATTCGCAAGCAAAGCTGTTTCGCCGTCGATGAGCGTATCCAACATCCCCATCGCTTTGATGCTCACGACTGGTTTTGCACAGGCGCCCGCTTCCACTTGCGGCATGCCAAATCCTTCCAAACGAGAAGGAGCGGCATAGATGTCACATGCACCGATCAGATAGGGCATGAAATTTCTTGAGGTGGTGTCTGTAATATAGCTAATTTTCTTTTCCAATCCTAACTGACGGATGATCTGAAAATCTTGTGAATTCTGAAACTCAGTCCGCGACTGGGGCCAGACCTTGCAAATATATTTCCATTCAGGGACTTTTTCATCGATCATCGCCAGCGCCTGAAAAACTTCCTGTGCGCCTTTCGAAGCGGCGTCCCCGCCTACAGTGAGGAGCATTAATTCGTGCGGGAGCACGCCCAGGGCTTTGCGCACCGAAGCGATCTTCTCGTCGTGGAAATCGAACGGCTTGAACTCATCCGTATCACATCCCACAGGTAAGACTTCGATGTTATCTCCACGAATGCCATCGCGGATATACATCTCCTTGACCCAATTGGAGGTGACCAGGATCAGCGGTAGAGCATCCAGCACATCATGATAGTTGACGATGTAGCCATCCGCTACCAACCAGGGTACAGGTTGAATATCAAATTCCTGAGGATGGAGTACCAGATCAGGCGTATGACCCCAATACCCAACGCCGACGACGATATCCGGTTTGAACCAACCGTAATACCATTCCTTTTCAGGGCGTGATTGAAAATGGGCAGCATATGTTTCGATGCCTAGTTCAAGTAGTCCCTTGTAGAGCAGGTCGCCTTGCGTAGGGAGTCCTGCCGGCGGCGGCGGATAATCATACAGAACGAGTACTCTCACGGTGAAACACCTCACTATCCAACCATAAACGTGCATCTGTCGGGTGCTGGAACTGCCAGAACGCTTCAGTCCGCGGAGTCGTCTCCGCTTCGAAACCGTCCGCATGAAAGCCATAGGTAGTGGTGATGAGGTCATATTTGACCTGCCAGATCTGCTCTGGCAGAGGATGATGCGCATGGGCATGGGCAATGGGGCGCGGACGATATTTCCTGCCGCCGTCTTCGTAGGCAAAGGTCCAGAATTCATCGGCATGGATACAGCCATTGTGCCAGAGTGTAATTGCAGCACATCCTGCCTCCTCGTGGCGGCGGTGACGGGTGTACTCTCCGGCAGGGTTGTGGGTAATGAGCAGATCGAATTTCTTGCAAGGCAACAGGTCTAAAATAGCTTCCTGCACTAATTTATCGCTAAGCGGGGTCTGATCCGGACCGTCATCCAGGTCACCCATGCAGCCCTGTGCGCCGAGGGACTGAAGGACTTTGTAGAAACGGGGCGCACGCTCCTGGTCGCTGGAACGGCAGAGGCTGATAATGTACCAGTTCCAGGCGGGGTTTCGTAAGACTGTTCCCCCAGCCCACAACGTCTCGTCATCGGGGTGGGCGACGATCATAACGGCGGTTTTCGGTTTTTCGATCAACGGCATAACGGTGTTCAGTTCTCCTACGGGCTATGAAAGTTCAGAGTAGGATTCCAAAATCCAGGCAGGATCTCTGAATCATTCCATCTTGCGTAATTGTATGAGTTGGGGATCGATGGGAAAGCGAGGAAATGGAACGTTCTACTCTAACTGGTACAGCCAGAATTTCCCTATTTTACTCCGAATTGGAGATAGAACTTTAATTTCTCATAAGAGCGTATAATCTACTGGACAGAGAAAATAAGAGTCCATGATCGAGAATGAAGATACCTTCCGTAAGGCAATTGAACTCAACCCTGAGAATGCATCGGCATACTACAAGCTTGGGATGGTGCTGACTCAAGATACCACGCGTCTTGGTGAAGCGGAATCTGCTTACTATAAAGCTATTGAGTTGGAACCAAACAACGCTCAGTATATCTACCGGCTCGGCTTATTATTACATGAGAATTTGCATCGCCTTAAAGATGCAGAAGCTGCATACCGCAAGGCAATTACTCTCGCGCCCGATGACCCATTTTTCTACAGCGGACTAATTAGCCTGCTAGTTCAACAATCTCGACAAGCAGAGGCGGTGCCTTTCAGTACAAAGATGCGGATGTTATTGAATGCTGCCGAGAATTGGTATGGTCTAGCAACTCTGGATGCTATCTTAGGGAATACAGAGGCAGCCCTTGAGCATTTGAGACAGGCAGCTCGCAACGTGAATTTCAACTATTACTGGGCACGAAATGATCCTGATTTATCATGATTTAGAATATAACTCAAGATTTTATGAGATCCTTGGCGATGTGTAAGATATTTAATGTCCATAACGAATAACTCCTAAAATAATCTGCACCAGACGACGCGTTTGGATCTGAAATTATATAAAGGATCACAGAACAACAATCCGTATATGTTGTACATGCCTCTTACTATCATCCTTTGGCGGTTTCCGATCACGAGATGGAAACATTGTCAGTCACCTGAATCATTCCAACAAGAACTGGTAAGCACTCAGTAAGATTTCTAAAATTGCAATCTGAAGGATCGTAATACACTGCCTTATAGTGCACTTCACGTATCAAGGCTATGCTATAACGAGCATGAATGTCAACGATGATCGCTGAATAATGATGATTTTTTACTGTATTTCAGCTGACAATTTCCAGATGATACACTTGACTGATACACAATTTCAACCGCTTAGTTAAATCATGATCAAATTATGCGCAAGATAACAAAAAAAATCTTTCACTCCTATATCACATCCACACCGTAAGCGCGCGCCAGCACTTATGGATAAGTGCCACTGGCAAGACCAACACCACATGGACCACACAACTCAAGCCGAAGATCACCGCCAACGGTACTAAGAAAGCAACTCAGAAGCGGGGCAACATTATTCAACATCCACGGACCAGCGCCGATCAATAGAGTGATGCCAAAGATAACGCCCACCGAGACGACTAGTTCCAGCCAGGCGTGGCGGTCCGATTCGGATGGCATCATGGTGCTGCTGACCACAAAGGTGAGATAGAACCATAAATAGAAATCGCTGGCATGCGTCAAGCATTGATCCCCATCCAAAACAAATTCAGTTGTCCATTCTTGAGCGTTTCCCATAGGATGCGCATGTCCAATTGAAAGAGCGAGACGTAGGCGACGAAGAGTGTACCAATGATGAGGGGAGCAGCGCCGATCAGCGAAATCGCGGACAATGTCCGCTTTGGCGGTTTCGACGTAGCCAAGCTGCAAACGTCCATCCGGAAGAGGTTGGGGAAAGATCGAAAATCGCCCCGTGGGCACGCGCAATATTTTTGCCATTAAAAAGTAACTCAACTCATGCAAAAAGACCCCCGGTAAAAAGATGAACGAGAAGATGCCCATCGTCAACTGCGGGCTGCGCGTGATGATGAGAAACATCGCTTGGATCTCGCGGTGCAACATCCGCTGAAGCAGGATCAGCGGTATCAGCATGACTATGAACCAGAAAAAGCCTTGTAATTCGCTCATGGATTTTCCCCCGATTATAAAATAAGACCATAGACCATGGAGAATTGACCATGATCTATGATCTATTATCTATTCTCTATCGTCGATTAAGCAGCAGCCGCTTTCGTAATCGCAACGATCTCATCTGGCTTGAGGCTGGCGCCGCCGACCAGAGCGCCGTCAATATCGGGCTGGGAGAAGAATTCGGCAGCATTTGCCGCTGTGACCGATCCACCGTACAGGATGCGGATCGCCTGTGCATTGCTCTCGCCGAATAAACCAGCCAGTGCCGGGCGGACAACTTTTCCGTGCACGTCTTGAGCATTCTCTTTGCTGGAGGCTTTACCGGTGCCGATCGCCCAGACGGGTTCATAGGCGATAACAAGCTTTGTAGCGGTAGCGAAATCAATTCCAGCCAAGCCGCCGTTAATTTGACGGCGAACCACTTCGGACGTAAGCCCGGACTCGTATTGTTCCAACGTCTCCCCTACGCAGACGATGGGAGTGAGTCCCACTTTCAAGGCGGCATGGACTTTCTTGTTCACGGTCTCATCCGTTTCACCGAAATAGGTGCGGCGCTCGGAGTGTCCGATGATGACGTAGGAGCAAAATTCCTTCACCATATTTGGCGCCACCTGACCGGTGAAGGCGCCCTTCTCTTCCCAGTGCAAGTCCTGCGCACCGAGACCGATGCCGGTTCCGTTCAATGCATCGGCAAGTGCCATGAGCGAAGTGAAAGGCGGGCAGATGACTTTTTCAACGTTTTGGATGGCGCTCAACGGCGCACCAAGTCTTGGCGACCAGGTCGCGGGCTTCTGCGACGGTCTTGTTCATTTTCCAGTTTCCTGCGACAAAGGGTGTTCTGTTCATTTCGGTAACTTCTTTTGGATATCCTCAGCGTAAATTCTTATCCATTGTGGGACGGATAAGTCTGAGGTCAATGAGCGTGTGATCAAGCCTGCTTTGGCGGGTTCGCCTTCGGCAGCGTAATATTCTGCTTCGAGCAGAAAAGCTTCGTACATATTCGGCTTCAGGCTCTTCACCTGATTCAAGAACGTGTGCGCATCATCAAGATGACCGCTATAAAAAGCGTTGCGCGATTGAGCGATCAATGCAATGGGCTGATCCACCTGACCCACTTTATCGAAAGGCAGCATGTTCGCTGTTTCAGGGCGGTCAGCAGCTTTGTAATAGGCTTCGTGGAAAGCGTTCTCCAGGTCTTCGGGAACAGATCCGTTCAAGCCATAGGTTTTCACCGCCTGGAAGTACATCGCAGCCGCTGGCAAAAATGCCTGTTCCTGTGAAACCAATTTATCACCGGCGGCGCGGTAGAACGCCTCGTTGTCGGGTCCGGCAACTTGAATGGTCTTCGCTAGCGTCTCATACACAAGCGCCGGTTTATTTGCGTGCATATAAGCAATCGCCAGATCCAATTGCAGGTTGGGATCATTGGGATTGTCATTGGCTTTCTGGCGAGCTTCTAATACGGTAGCTGGCAGCTCCGGTTCACTCGGAGCAGGCGTTAATGTTGGCTCGGATGCCGCCAGAGTTGATTCAATAGTAGGAGAGACTTCAACCACAACGGTCTCTGTAGCCTTAGGTGGATTTGCAGCGCCGATCAATCTGGCAAACAGACGATTATTCCGTGCAACAACAAGGAAGCTCAGACATAAAACGAGAGCCAACCCAGCGCCGATCCAGATCAACGGAGAGCGCTTCTTTTTCACATCCGGAGCTGGTGGTACCGCTACTTCAGCCTTTGCCGCCATTTTCGTTGGCTCCGAAGAAACCAACATCTTGGTGGGTCCAGCAGCGACGGTCTGGGCGGGTGCAGCCTGGGTTGACTTTGATTGCGACCCTGTCCTTTCCTTCCTCAAGCGCACCATCGTGCCCTGCATGGGGACGCCGGCTTCCTCCCACGCATCTTTGAAAGCTTCGACCATTTCCATCACATCGTCATAACGGTCGAGACGGTCCTTGGCAAGCGCTTTCAATAAGACACGTTCCACCGGCTCAGGCACGGTCGGGTTAACGGTGTGAGGCAGCGGCAGCGGTGAATAAATATGATCGTGAATAATGGAGAACGGCGTATCTGCGCTGAACGGGACTTGTCCCACCACCATTTCGTACAGCATCACGCCGAAGGAATAAATGTCCGTGCCCGCATCGAGATCTTTCTTGCCCATCGCCTGTTCCGGCGAAATATACTGCGGCGTGCCCATGATCATATCGGACGAAAGAGTCGACTCGCCCGATTGTGCGATGCGCGCCAGTCCAAAATCCGCTAGATACATCTGACCATCGGTCGCCACCAGCACATTCGAGGGCTTGATATCGCGATGCAAAATTCCCTGCTTGTGGGCATACGCCAGCGCCGACCCGACCGCATCCACGATCTTGCGGATATCGTCAGCGGTCAACGGTCCTTTACCCATATAAGCTTTAAGCGTATCTCCCTCAATGAACTTCATCACCAGATACGGTCGCTTCTCGTGTTCGGCATAATCATAGACCGGCACAATATTCGAATGTTCCAGTTTTGCCACCACACGCGCTTCGCGTTGGAAACGCATCTCGAAAGTATTATCTTCATTAAAAGCGGGGTGAAGCACTTTGATCGCCACATAGCGATCCAATGCGGCGTGATATGCCTTATAGACTGTCGCCATACCGCCCTGCCCCAACTGCTCGATGATGCGATATGGACCGATGTTTTCTCCGGGATTAAATGGCATGATGACCTCAGCAGGAATATATCATTCTTATTTTACATGACATTTCCGCTCTACGTATATGGCAAAAACATTCGCACCTGATTTGGACTCCAACGTCTCCAGACGTTGAAGTCTCAACTCGAAAGTCTGGAGACTTTCGAGTCCAAACCCTATATAAAAAAACAGCGCGGACGTGAAGTCCGCGCTATAACCGTCTAACCGATCTGGTTCGATGCAAGCTGTGATGGAATCGGCGAAACGTTTTTTTCAGAAATTATTTGTCGTTCAACGCTGCAACGCCGGGGAGTTCCTTGCCTTCAAGGAATTCAAGCGAGGCGCCGCCGCCGGTCGAGACGTGAGTCATCTGCTTGGCAACTCCCGCTTTCTTGACCGCACTGGCTAAATCACCGCCGCCGATGACGGTGGTCGCGCCGGATTCCGCCAACAATTTGGCGAGAGCAAACGTCCCTTCAGCGAACTTCGGCATTTCGAAGACGCCCACAGGTCCGTTCCACACGATCAGTTTGGCTCCGCTTAATTCCTTCTTGTACAGCTCAAGCGTCTTCGGACCGACATCCAACATACGCCAACCGGCAGGGATCTTGTCCACGTCAACGGTCTGGGTGTTGGCTTCGGCATCGAACTTATCTGCGATGACAGCATCCACGGGCAGGACGAGCTTATCACCGAACTTGCCAAGCAGGGTCTTGGCAGTTTCGATAGCATCTGCTTCCACGAGGCTGTCTTGCATATTGAGACCCTTCGCGGTCAGGAAGGTATTCGCCATGCCGCCGCCGATGATGAGCTTGTCGCAGTTCTTTGCAAGTGTTTCCACAACGAGGATCTTGTCACTGATCTTGGCGCCACCGAGAATAGCAATGTAAGGATGCTCGGGATTCGCCACCGCACGTCCGAGGTATTCCAATTCCTGTTCCATCAAAAAGCCAGAGACGGCGGGCAGGAAGCGGGCGATGCCTTCGGTGGAGGAATGTGCGCGATGGGCAGAACCAAAGGCGTCGTTGACGTACACGTCCGCCAAGGATGCCATCTGCTTCGCCAGTTCGAGATCATTCTTCTCCTCGCCTTTGTGGAAGCGGGTGTTCTCGAGCATGAGCACTTCACCGGGCTTGAGTTCCTTCGCCATCTTTTCTACTTCAGGACCGAAACAATCAGGCGCCATCTTAACGGGAATGCCCAAGTGACCAGCCAACACTTCCGAAGCGGCTTTCAGACTGAATTCGGGGTCCGGACCGCCCTTGGGGCGTCCCAGATGAGAGGCAAGCAGGAGAGAGGCTCCTTGATCTAACACATATTTGATCGTCGGCAATGCAGCCTTGATGCGCTTATCGTCAGTGACCTTGCCATCCGCCATCGGGACGTTGAAGTCGACGCGCATGAAGACACGTTTGCCTTTGAGATCGATGTCTTTTACGGTTTTCTTGTTCATTGTCATTAGTCTCCTGGTCTACTTGTCACTAGTCTCCTAGTCCGAAGACCAGGAGACTAGAAGACTAGAGACTAACTAAAGGCTCTTTGCCATGAGCGCAGCCAGGTCCGCGGTGCGGCAGACTGTAGCCCCATTCATTGTCGTACCAAGTGACGACCTTGATGAAGTTGTTCTTTTCCTTGCCTAGGACGGATGTGAAGGGCAGATCAACAGAGGAGCTGTAGGAGCTTCCCTTGAAATCCATGCTGACGAGGGGTTCGTCAACGGCTTCGAGGATGCCCTTGTAGCGCGGTTCCTTGGCGCAATCGCGGAATAACTGGCGCAGATCTTCGGTGGTGGTTTCCTTATCCACTTCAGCGGTAAAGTCTACGACAGAAACGGTGGGAGTCGGAACGCGCAGGGAATAACCATCGAATTTGCCCTTGAGTTCAGGGATCACGAGAGCGATCGCCTTGGCGGCGCCGGTGGTGGTCGGGATGATGTTCAAGCCCGAAGCGCGAGCGCGGCGCAGGTCGGAATGTGGCATGTCCAACACCTTCTGGTCGTTGGTGTAGGAATGCACTGTGGTCATGAACGCGCGCTTGATGGTCAATGCATCGTGCACGACCTTGGCAGCCGGAGCCAAACAGTTCGTGGTGCAGGAAGCGTTCGAAACGACATGGTGCTTTTTGGGATCATACTTGTCTTCGTTGACGCCGAGCACGACGGTGAGATCTTCGCCTTCTGCAGGAGCCGAAATGATGACCTTCTTGGCGCCGCCGGAAGTGATGTGATTGACAGCACCCTTCACGGTCTTGCCCTTCTTGTTCACGCCGTCTTCCTTGATGGTGAACAAGCCGGTCGAACTCGATCACAATGTCGATGCCCAGGTCGCTCCACTTGATGGCAGCGGGATCGGTTTCCTTGAAGACTTTGACTTTCTTGCCATCGATCATCAGACCATCGTCGGCAATTTCAACGGTGCCGTTGAAGCGACCGTAGGTCGAATCATACTTGAGCAGGTGAGCCATCGTCTTGGTGTCACCGATGTCGTTGAACGCAACGACTTCCAATTCATTTGGATACATATCGCGGATTGCTTTGAGCACCTGGCGACCAATGCGTCCAAATCCATTAATACCTACTTTGACTGTCATGTTAAACCTCCAGGTTTGGTTTGTGATTAAGTTTACAAAAATGATTGTATCACAGAGAATAATGCCCAAATAATGACGAATGTAATTATATTTTGCCTTTTACCCCCAAAAATGGCAACAAAAATGTACTGTTAAGGTCTGAGGCTTCTGGACCATCCCCATCTTGATGGTGTTGGAATAAAAAATCTTATTCTAATGGTCCTGTGAATTCGCTGAGGATCTCGATCAATGTGTCTGCTAGTTTGGCAAAATCATGACGCCAAGGTTGTCCTTCTTGTATGAGATCTGCACAATGAGTGCGAGCATCGGAGCGGCTTTTATCATCCATTTCCACCCACTGGTCGCCCTCATTTAACCGCCCCGCGTAATTGTCGTTACATAGGATCACATCGAACAACCAATCTCCCACATGTTCCTCTAGCGCGCGCACGTGGTCGTAGCAAGTAAATGCCTGCGTTTCCCCAGCTTGTGTCACGATATTGCAAACATAAACCTTGATCGCTTTGCTGGCGCGCACAGCCCCCAACAAGTCATTGACCAGCAAATTCGGCAGGATGCTTGTATACAAACTCCCCGGACCAATGACGATCATATCCGCGTTCAGGATCGCTTTGACAACGGGCGGATAAGCTGGCGCATCGTTCGGTTCCAGCCATACCCGGCGGACACGTCCCGCCATCTTGGGAATGCGGCTCTCGCCCTCCACCCGAACCTGATTCAGCGAATCGGGTAGCTGCATATCTGCAACAAGCTTCACGTTATGCAGCGTGGAGGGAAGCACACGTCCACTGACCGAGAGCACCCTGCCCGACTCCGCCACCGCGCCTTCGAAACTCCCTGTAATATCTGCCAGGGCGGTGATGAACAGGTTGCCAAAGGAATGTCCATCCAAGCTGCCAGACCCGGTGAAACGATATTGAAAAAGCTGTGTGAGCATCTGCTCATCATTGGACAGTGCAGCCAGGCAGTTACGGATATCGCCTGGAGGCAGAATGCCAAAACTCTCGCGCAAACGACCTGATGAACCACCATCGTCCGCCACGGTGACCACGGCGGTGATATTGCGCGTGTACTGTTTCAATCCACGAAGCAGGGTTGCCTGTCCGTGTCCGCCGCCGATCGCCACGATGCGTGGTCCGCGTTGGAGGCGGCGGTAGTTCGTCAACTCATCCACCACGGCGCGTCCACCCGGGCGAATATAAGGACGTAACAAGGATCGGTTCAGTCGATAAATGCCATACGTGACCAATCCAACACCCATCCCGCCGAAGATCAACACACGAATGGCTCGCGGAATAAAGCGCAACGATGCAAAAGAAAGGATTTCTAACAAGACCGGATTGGTGGAATCGGTGCGATATAGTTCCAGCAGAAGGATGGCAAGCCCTACCCCTAACATGGTCACTCCAAAAAGGATGATCGCATACCAGCGTTTAACACCCAACCCTGGGGCAAACCAACGCCCCAGTTCCTGAAGGTACTTCGAAAGCCCGTTTCGGTCTGTGGATCTATTTTTATTCATTAGAAGGAGTTTAGCAGGGAGTAAAAGCAAAGTCAATTAGAGAAAAGATACAGGGGATATAAACGTCCCAATCAATGTAATCCTATGCTCATCTTCGTAAACTTCGGTCTTCCAGGGGCGTCGGTTATAATAGAAATATGAGTATCACCGTTGCCATCGATATTGGCGGAACACACATCCGTGTCGCAGCCTACGAGCCGGAAAGCATTACTCCCATTGCTCATACCCGTGTTCGTTCCCTTGCCAGTGAAGCAGGCGTTTTCGACCGTCTTCTTCAGGCTGTTGAATTGGTTTGGCCCAAAGAAGGAGTGGTGGACGCCATTGGTATTGCTTCTCCTGGTCCGCTCGATCCACATACAGGCACCATCCTTGATACGCCCAATATCAAAGAATGGGTCAACTTTCCCGTAGGTCCAAAACTCTCGAATTGTTTCGGTGTCCCCGTCTACCTCGATAACGATGCCAACATGGCTGGTCTCGCCGAATGGAAATACGGCGCAGGCAAAGGTCATCACGATCTGATCTATCTCACGATCAGCACCGGCATCGGCGGCGGCGTCATCACCAACAATCATCTGCTGCAAGGATTCCGCGGCATGGGCGCTGAACTCGGTCACATGATCGTGGACCCATATGGTCCCTTGTGTGGATGCGGTCATAACGGACACGCCGAATCCTTTGCCTCGGGGACTGCCATTGCACGATATGTCAACGAACAACTGAAAGTCGGACATCAATCCACGCTTCAATCGCAGCCGCTAGTGACCACCGTTCAAATTGCAGAAGCCGCCCTGCAAGGGGATGCACTTGCAATCTCTGCGTTCGAGCGTGCAGCTCATTATCTCGGTATCGCCGTGGCGAACTATCTCGCCATTTTCGACCCGTCCATTCTGGTGTTTGGCGGCGGCGTTTCACAGGTGGGCGAGCTTTTATTTAAACCGTTCCAAGCCAGCTTGCGCAAGCATGTGTTTCACCCGCATTATTTGGATAATCTTGTCATTACCAAAGCAGCGCTCGGTGATGATGCAGGGTTGCTAGGCGCTCTGGCGCTTGCACGCAGCGGGGGCATTATATGAACCAGGTCCATGCAGCGATGACCATGGCGTCATCCTGGCTGGCAACGAAATGGTGGACAGCCGACAGGCTAGGTATCTCCTTTTAAACGAGTTCAAGTTTCGGCGTAGTTAGCCGCGTGATTTCCTATCGGCAGATCACGAAACGCACCCTCTAATCCCATTATCGAAACGAACGTTATCGCAGGGATCGGTTCTTTTCACCCGATATCCTATTTTGGGATTCTCAATAAAAGGAGTTTTTATGAACAAGCTACATGTGCCCGGTCCGAAAGCCCTGGCGTTGATCGAACGAGATAAGAAAGTCATTTCCTCATCCTACCCGCGCGGATATCCCTTCGTGATGGATCACGGCAAAGGCGTAGAAGTGTGGGATACCGATGGCAACCGCTTCATCGATATGATGGCAGGCATTGCCGTGCTCTCTACAGGACATGCTCACCCCAAGGTGGTGAAGGCTGTACAAGATACAGCAGAAAAATTCCTGCACATCTCTTCCGATTTTTATCATGAAGGTTGGATCCGCCTGAGCGAAAGGCTTAATGACATCGCTCCGTTCGCAGAGAATGCGAAAACCTTCCTGACCAATTCGGGAACGGAAGCTGTCGAGACTGCCATCAAGCTCGCCAAGTTCCATACCAAGCGGCACAACTTCATCGGTTTCAGCGGCGCCTTCCACGGGCGCACGATGGGTTCGGTGGCATTTACTGCCAGCAAGCCTCATTATCACCGCGGCTTTTATCCGCTCATGCCGGGTGTGACACATGTCCCCTTCCCTGACCCATATCGCCCGATCCTGGAGCGCAAGCCCGGTGAAGATTACGGCGAGACCGTTGTGCGCTATATCGAAGAAGAAGTGTTCGGGCACAACGTTCCCGGTGATGAAGTGGCTGGTATTTTGGTCGAGCCGATCCAGGGCGAAGGCGGATACCTCGTCCCACCGGCGGGCTTCTTCCCGGCGCTGCGCAAGCTGTGCGATAAATACGGCATCCTGCTAATCGCGGACGAAGTGCAAAGCGGCATGGGTCGCACCGGTAAGTGGTGGGCGATCGAACACTTCGGCGTTGAGCCTGATATCATTACATCTGCCAAAGGCATTGCTTCGGGTTTGCCGCTCGGCGCCTGTATCGCACGCGAATCGGTCATGACCTGGCCCAAGGGAACGCATGGCAACACGTATGGCGGCAACCCGATCTCCTGTGCCGCTTCTCTCGCAACCATCGAGCTATTGGAAAATGAGTATCTCAATAACGCTACGGAAGTCGGTCAGTACACATTGGATTGTCTGAGCGAGATCCAGGCTCGTCATCCATCCATTGGCGAAGTGCGCGGCAAGGGTCTCATGATCGGCGTGGAATTCGTGAAGGATAAGGCAACAAAAGAACCGAACGAAGAGATCCGCAACAGGATCGAGAATATCGGCTACGAACACGGGATACTTCTGCTCGGCTGTGGGAAATCCACCATCCGTCTTGCACCGCCACTGTGCATCACCAAGCAGGAAACCGATGAAGCGCTGGAGATCTTCGAGGGCGCTATCACCATGGCTGAAAAGGAACAAGGTCTCAGATAGCCAAGACCTTTACCGGTTAGATCAAATCACCCCGGCGAATTCGCCGGGGTGATTTTTTTGTTTCCACTATTTTATTTCACTGCCGAGACATCGATCAACACGGCTCGTACCACCGTGCGGCGCAGGTAGGTGCCGCTTTTTTCGTCGTACGAGTCACAGGTGATGAGTGTCAGTGTTGCCTTATCCTCGTGCTTCAACACAGTAATATCGTTCGCATCGACATTCTTATTCGACAAGATCTGGTAGGTATAACGGTAACCAGATTGGTACACAAAGATGTAGTCGCCCGCACGGACCTTGTTGAGGCGTGAGAACAGACCAGGCTTTCCATCGGCATTGACCACATGGGCAGTCAACACGCTGTTACCATCCCAGGTGGGATAAGCGGTTCCATCCAACCATCCAACCTGATCCACTAACCAGGACACATCCCAATTCCCATTCTTCATGCTCACGCCTACGATTGGAGCATCCACTTTAATGGATGGGATCTCAATCGTAAGGGATGTGGAACCATAGGCTGGGCGGTTGGCAGCATTCAACTCCGTCACTGTGTTAGGTGCAAAACCGGTCAACGGGATGAGGAAGCCAGCATTCGCCGCGTTGCCATTATTTTTTCCACCATTATTCGGATTCGGGTTTGGTGCTACGCGTGTGAGCCTCAGCGAAGAAGCAACACCGTAGACGTTCACCGTATCATTCGGGTCGTAATATCTCTCCGTGGCGAAGATATTTGGCGTACGAGATTGCGGCGTCTGTTGACTGCCCGGCATGCTGGTCCATTCCACATTGGCAATATTGGTCACACCGTTTTGCGGCATGGAGGCATTACCTCTCACACGGAAGCGGATCTGTGCCGTACCACCAGCACGTGTGAACACCGTCCATTCCGCGCGAATCGTTGGCTGAGCAGGATTGGTCGTATCGACAATACAACTGACATCCGGGTCTTGTGCGCCGACTGTACAATCCAGTGAGTTGGCTACATAGTCCAAACCGGTGGGCAAGGGATCGATGACAACCGCATCATACGCGTCAGAGTTGCTTGCCGCCGTGTGTGAAATGGTCAGCGTAAATGTACCTTCTGTGCCATTGGCGATAAAGGTGACGTTGGCTGTCTTGCGAATTGTAAGCGCCGGTTCAACAACAGTAACCGTCGTTCGTGCAGGACCAACACTTCCACCCGTCCAATTCCAAACTACGCTGTTATTCAGGGTAGTGTTTCTGCGGTTTCCAGCAATATCGAGAACAATGGCGCGATATGTGACAGTGATCGTAGCATTGCTTGCACCGGGGTTGGTGAGAGTGCCAAAGTCGTAGGTGACCCTGCGGTCCACATCGGCGGTGGTCCCGCCGCCTGCGTCAGATGTTACAGCGGAGGAACAGACCGAAGCAAAGGAACCCGCTACCGTTGTTGTCAGACCCGTAGCGTCGATCGAGTCACAGGCTACAAAGGCGAGTCCACGCTGCATGGTATCGACCAGAGTTGCGCTGGTATACGACCCCGGGGGTACGTTGATCGTTACTTGATAGGTAACGATCTCACCAATCGCGGTATTTGCTCCAGTAGTACTGGCAAGGTTGGTACCTGTAATGGATTTGGTTAACCCGATCACTGGCGGTTGATACATGCCCACATCCCAGGTCAGATCGTTCTCGCCGGGTGTGAGCGTGGTAACAATGGTCTGCCCATTCGCAGGGTTCACATCGCTATCAGTAGCATCATCGCCGCCTTGATCCTGCGGACTAATGGTGTATCCGTTCGGTGCGACAAAACGCACATAGTAATCACCGGGAACCAAGCCAGTGAAGAGATAATTTCCATTGGCATCGGTGGTCGTTGTCCCTACCAACGTGCCTGCACTGTTATGCAGTTCCACAGTCACATTCGGAATGCCATTTTCGCCAGCATTCTGAATGCCATCCCGATTTACATCGTTCCAAACAAAATCTCCCAGAGAGGCTGGTTGATATAAGCCCGCATCCCAGGTGAGGTCACTCTCGCCGGCCGTAAGCACTGTGACGATGGTCTGACCTGTGGTGGGATTTGCATCACTATCTGTGGCATCATTGCCGCCCCGGTCTTGTGGGCTGAGGCTGTAACCTGCGGGAGGAATGAAGTCCACGTAGTAACTGCCAGGGACAAGATTATCGAACAGGTAGAGTCCGCCACCAGCCGTTGTAGTCGTTGCGATCAATGTGCCGGTGCTGGAATAAAGGTTAACGGTCACGCCATCGACACCGGTCTCACCGGCATCCTGCACACCATCGCCATCAGCATCCAACCAAACTCGATCACCAAGGGAAGCAGGTTGATAAAGACCCGCATCCCAAGTAAGGTCGTTCTCACCAGCGACTATGGTCGTTGTGATCGTCCGACCTGTTGCCGGGTTTACATCACTATCCGTAGCATCATTGCCTCCCTGATCTTGGGGGCTAATTGCATAGCCAGCGGGCGGAATGAATTCCACGTAGTAATCGCCAGGAGTCAAATTCGTGAACAGGTAAAGCCCATTAGCAGAGGTTGTTGTGGTGCCAATCAAAACACCTGCACTGGAATAGAGGTTGACCGTCACATTCGCAACGCCAGTCTCACCAGCATCTTGAACGCCGTCTGCATCCAGATCAAACCAGACATAATCACCCAACGAAGCTGTTTGATGCAGCCCCGCATCCCAGGTAAGGTCATTCTCACCGGGGGTAAGTGTGGTGGTGACCGTCTGCCCGGTAGCAGGATTCGCGTCACTGTCTGCGGCATCATTGCCGCCTTGATCCTGCGGGCTGATGGAATAACCCGCAGGCGGGATAAAGTCTACATAGTAATCGCCAGGGATTAGATTGTTGAATTGGTAAAGACCACCACCTGCTGTTGTCGTGGTCGCAACAATATTGGCATCGTCTGCGTTTCCGGGAATACCATCAGGTCCGTAACCGGGACGATATAGATTGACCGTTACGCCATTGATGCCCGTTTCACCAGCATCCTGAACACCGTTCGCATTGACATCATTCCAAACAAAATCACCTAATGAAGCGGGCTGGTAAATACCCATATCCCAGGTTAAATCATTTTCACCAGGGGTAAGCGTAGTGACAATGGTCTGCCCAGTGGTGGGATTTCGCATCACTGTCGGTGGCGTCATTGCCGCCTTGATCCTGTGGGCTGACAACGTATCCAGCCGGTGGGATAAAGTCTACAAAGTAATTACCGGGGATCAAGTTATCGAACAGATAGAGTCCGCCGCCAGCCGTAGTAGTCGTAGAAACAATATTGTTGTCATCACCGTTGCCAGGGATGCCATCGGGTCCATAACCGGGTCGATACAAATTCACGGTCACGCCGTTGACACCAGTTTCGCCCGCGTCTTGAACCCCATTTGCATTGGCATCCATCCACACCCGATCACCGAGGGAAGCAGGTTGATACAGACCTGCATCCCAGGTGAGGTCGTTCTCGCCGGCAACGATAGTCGTAGTGATCGTTCGACCCGTAACCGGATTTCGCATCGCTATCGGTGGCATCATTGCCGCTCCGATCCTGTGGGCTGACTGCATACCCAGCGGGTGGAACAAATCTCACAGAATAGTCACCTGGCACAAGATTGGTGAACAGATAGAGCCCACCACCTGAGGTGGTTGTGGTTGCAACCAAGTTTCCGGCGCCATCATATAGTTCAACCGTCACACCATCGATACCGGTCTCGCCAGCGTCCTGAACGCCATCGGCATCCAGATCATTCCAGACGAAATCGCCCAGAGAGGCGGATTGATATAGACCCGCATCCCACGTGAGGTCATTCTCGCCAGAGACAAGAGTAGTAACAATCGTTTGACCGGTCAGCGGATTGGCATCGCTGTCGGTGGCGTCATTTCCACCTTGATCTTGCGGGCTGACCACATATCCCGCCGGTGGAATAAAGTCCACATAGTAATCGCCGGGGATAAGGTTACTGAACAGGTATTGACCATTCCCTGCTGTTGTCGTGGTCGCGACGATGCTGTTATCGTCAGCATTGCCGGGGATACCATCGGGTCCGTAACCAGGACGATAAAGATTGACCGTTACCCCATTAATGCCCGTTTCATTCACATCCTGGATACCATCCCGATCCAAATCATTCCATACAAAGTCACCCAACGAAGCGGGTTGATACAGACCCATATCCCAGGTGAGGTCATTCTCACCAGCAGTAAGCGTTGTAACAATGGTCCGGCTCGTAACCGGATTTACGTCGCTATCCGTGGCATCATTCCCACCTTGATCTTGCGGACTGACAATGAAACCGGCCGGGGTGTAAATTGAACGTAGTAGTCACCAGGCGTCAACCCCGTAAAATTATAGGAACCATCGGCAGCGGTTGTGGTCGTACCGATCAAGGTTCCTGTGCTGGAGTAGAGTTGTACCGTCACACCGCCAACACCTACTTCACCCGCGTCCTGCACGCCATCGGCGTCTGCATCAAGCCAGACAAAGTCACCGATCGAAGCGGTGGTCGGACCCGCCAACACTACAAGTGTATCTGTGGCAGGCGTATTGTTGGTCGCACCTTCATTCGAGGACAGGTTGCCAGCGGGAATGATATTCTGATAGGAGCCCGGAACATTGCTCGTCACAGGGATAATGATCGTACAAAGCGAACTGGCAGCCAGGGTCCCACTCACCAACTGAATTGTTTGTGAGCCTGCGACAGCAGTTAAGGTTCCACCACAATTATTCACTGGAGCGGGCGCTGGCGCGCCGGCAACGGATAATCCAGCCGGGAGCGCCCCAGGCAGGTTGTCATTCAATCCCATGCCCGTTAGAGGAATGTTGCCTGTATTTTGAATGGTGATGGTCAGGAGCGAAAATTGACCCGCATTGATCGGGTTTGGTGAGAATGCTTTACTGACGCTCGCACCCGGCAGATTCGTTAGAGAAGCCTTCGCTTCCTGGGGATTGCTGGCTCCATTCGTCGTGGTCACTGTGCCTGCGCCAATGGTATTGGTCAGGTTGCCATTGACCGTCATGGTAATGCTAATATTCAATATACAACTGCCAAACGCTGGTAAACTCCCGCCACTGAAGGTGAAGGAATTACTCCCGGCAACGGCTGTGATCGCCCCACCACACGTTCCCACCGATGAAACGACAGGGGTCGCTACGATCATTCCTGCCGGCATGTTGTCAGTGAACGTGATCCCATACAGATCGGCGTTGTTGGGGTTGATCAACTGCACGCCCATCGTGGAAGCAGATCCGCCAAAGACCGTGAGCGGATTAAACTCCTTCACCACTTCAATGGATAGATTTGTGATCTCGATCGGTGCCGATGCATCCGCCACCGGACGGATCACAGTGCCCGTACCCTGAATGGTTCCACTAACATTATTAGGCGGAATGATATTTAGATAATTATTGGCAGCCCCTTTGCCTTGAACATTAACCGTGATCGTACATAACCCAGGCACGCCTCCCGCTTGAGCCGGAATCGTTCCCCCGGCCATGGAGATGGCTTGAGTGCCAGGCACAGTCTGTAACAACACCAGCGCCACAATTGGTGGTCGCATTCGGCACAGGCGCTATAACAATTCCATTGACGGCATTGCCGGGCAGATTATCCAACAGTGACACATTGATCAAAGGACTACTGTTCGTGTTGATCAGGGAGATCGTCAACAACGAGATACCATTCGGCCCGATGATATCTGGGGTGAAGACCTTTTCATGTGCCAGGTCGCTGACAGCCTGCACTTCCAGATCTGCAGAAATGGGACCTGGCAAGGTCAACCCTTGAGCGTTTGTAATATTCGCAGGGTTGATCACATTCGTGTGATAACCGGGAACGTTGCTGGTCACGTATACATCGATCTGGCAGGTTGCCCCAGCAGGAATAGTTCCATTCGTTAATGTGATCGTTGTCGCGCCAGTAGTAGCCGTAAGCGCAGCCGAGGGTCCGCAGTTTGCAGATACAACAGCAGGCGTTGAGTTGCTGATGGTGACTCCGGTTGGCAGGTTATCGGTCAGCGTGAAATTTGTCAGTGTTTGATCAGCTGGCGCCGTGACCGTAATGCTCAAGCGTGTGTTCTGTCCCTGCTCAATGATCGGCGGGTTAAAGCTCTTCGCGGAACCCACACCAGTTCCTGCTGTATAGATACTTACTGGAGCAGTTGCAGGGATCACATTAGTAATCCCCTGATTGGTGGTCATCGCGCCGGCAGGGATCGTGTTCGTAAAGGAAGCTGTACTAGCGCCTGCAGGAGCCGTCACTTGAACCGTGATCGTACAGGTTCCGGGCGTTGTGGTATTCCCAGCTGGGATCGTGCCACCTGTCAGAGAGACCGTACGTAGTGCAGTGGCAGTAGCAGTGCCACCACAGGTCGTGGCAGCGGAGCCTGGCACAACGGTCAGAACCGTACCGGGCAAAGTGTCAGATACATTTACACCTGTCAGTGCAGTACCCGTTGGGTTCTGCAGGGTGATCGTCAGGGTAGTAACTCCACCTGCTTCAAATGTCGGGGGCGCAAAGGACTTCGATAAGCCAACTCCCTGCACATTCAAAGGAGCGGTTGCCGGGCTGATATTGGTAGCTCCCTGGTTGGTTTGAAGCGCCCCAGCAGGGATCGTATTCACGTACGCCCCTTCCACGGTGGAAGTGACATTGACCGTGATCAAACAAACGCCATTGGCAGCAATCGTTGCGTTGTTAACGGTTAATGACCCCGCTCCGCTTGCAGCGGTTAGTGTGGCAGGTCCACAGTTGTTCAATGTTGCGCCAACAGGGTTCGCTAGTACCACTCCAGCAGGAAGGTTATCGGTGAACGTGGATTGGGTCAACGCCGTGTTTGGGTCGGTGTTATTTACGGCAATCGTCAATTGGCTGGTCTGCCCCACCCACATCGTATTCGGATTAAATATCTTTGTGATCAAAGGAGGCTGGACCGACCCTACATGCAAAGTAGCACTGGCAGGCGTAGTATTCGTGATCGTCCCACCGCCACCATTACCGGTGAGACCACCTGATGGGATAGTATTGATCAAGTTTCCCGATACAGTAGAAGTAACATCGATCGAAACGGTGCAAGCGCCTGGTGTAATTCCCACTTGCGGAGGGACCGTACCTCCCGTTAGCGAGAGCGATGTCCCACCCGCAGAAGCTGTCACCGTGCCACCACAAGTATTTGTGAGATTGACCGGGTTTGCAATCGTAATGCCGGGTTGAACGCCAATTAAGTTATCCAACCAAGCGGCATTGGTCAATTGAAAAAGGTTCGGGTTAAAAATGGTAATGCTTAGACGCGAAATACCCCCCGGTGTAATCGATATGGGTGAAAATTCCTTGTTGATCTCTGCCGGAAAGGATAACCCCTGAGCCTGGGCACCTTGAGAAGGAAAAACCAGGGATGCTATTAATACCAGGGTGAAGATAGCATTAAATGCCAACCGAACGCTGGAAAATGAGAATGAACGTTTCATTATCGAAATCCTTTCGAATGCACCGATGAGATGTTTTATCAGCGTCCAGTATTATTAAAAGTTGTTCACCTTAAATTATTGTATGGGGACACCCTTCGTAGTCTAATATGTACTTTTCGGCGACTTTACATATTTGTTAGGATTTTACAGAGATTACCTATTATTGTCAACAATTCTCCAAATTATCAAGTTGGCTAACAAACTCAACAAAACTGTTGAGCAAAACGTATTCCAAGACGAAACTGATATGCTTTTGTTACGAAGTGAGATGTTACGCTCAATTCTTTGGAGTTTTCCTCAGAATTAAATCTCTAACACTTCGCAAACACGCCGATGATAAAATCTCATAATTATGCTTCCCGATTTCCGCGTCCGACAACGTGATTACCTGCTCGAAATATCCCGCGCACTTACCCAGGAACTCGACCTCGAAAAACTCCTGGCGCGCATCCTGCGCATCTCCATTGAAATGCTCGCCGGACAAGCTGGGCTGATCGCGCTGAAAGAACAGGAAGGCTGGCGCGTCGCTGCCGCCCATGGAATTGCTCCCGCTTTTCTAAGTTACCTCACCCCATTGCTCGCCGAGGAAAACGTGCGCGAGTTGGATGTGAGCGAACTCAACCGCATGTTAAAGGAACTGACCTACACTGCCAGCATGGGACTCCTCAACGGCACAGGTCTTCCTCTTGCCACGCATGGGCAGGTCATCGGGGTTATTTTCATTTTCAGGAACTATCCAGATCGTTTCACCCATAATGACAGTATCCTGCTACAGTCCTTTGCGGATCAGGCAGCCATTGCGGTCTTCAATGCACGGCTCTACGGACAGATCTCCTTTGAGAAACAGCGACTCGATGCGCTGCTCGACTCCGCTGCGGATGGCATCATCATCCTCAATGCAGATCTCACCATCGAGCGCGCCAACGATGCCTTTGAACGCATCTATGGCAAAACACATGACGAGCTTGTCAACCTGCCTCATGATGATGTGATCCAATGGGCGCACGATCCGCAGGGTTCTACTTTAAAGGAAGCCATCGCCAATGGCTGGCCCCTCACGCCCAATGCATCTTTATATGTAGAAGGTGATCTCAAACGCGACTTCCCTTCCCCTCTCCCTGTCGGCGTCACCTACGCTCCGTTGATCTCACCAGATAAAAAGCTTCGCAACATTATTGTCAGCATACGCGATATTACACACTTTAGAAATGCAGACGAGATCAAAGCTACCTTCATTTCTATCGTAAGCCATGAATTGCGTACGCCAGTTGCCCTTATCAAAGGCTACGCATCCACCTTACGACGCGACGATGCCAAATGGGATAAATCCACCATCAACGATTCGCTGGCAGTCATTGAAGAAGAAGCAGACCGCCTCAGCAAGATGATCGATGACCTGCTGGATGCATCGCGCTTGCAGGCTGGTGGCATGACTCTCAACCGGGCAGATGTATCGCTGCCCATACTTGCCAAACGTGTTGCCGAACGTTTTTCAACACAAACGAAGAAGCACACGATTGTTACAGACTTCCCTGAGAAGTTTCCCATTGTGCTGGCAGATGAAACACGCATCGGGCAGGTTATCACGAACCTGGTTTCCAATGCCATCAAATATGCACCCGATGGTGAGATCATGATCAGCGGAAGTCTTCACCCCGAACAGGTGGTCATCTGCGTCAGCGACCAGGGTCCAGGCATCGAAGCAAAGGATCTGCCGCACATCTTTGACCGCTTCTACCGCTCGACAAAAGCCGTCAAACAAACCAAAGGCGCCGGGCTGGGGCTTTACCTGGCACGCGCCATCATCGAAGCGCATGGCGGTCGCATGTGGGCGGACCCAAAACCGGATAGCGGGGCAAGGATCTGTTTCTCCCTGCCGCGGTAACGCAGTCTTCTTCCTTTCCACATCGCCGCCGGACAAGCAAAAAGCTTCAGAATGGTACAATCAGCCGATAACGGAATCAACCCTTCGTGAGTCGGAAGCGGAATTTTATCCCAAGGAATAAATAGGCTATGGCTACTAAAGTCGTCGCAAGAAATAAGGTGGATAAGAGATTTACTTGGAATGCTGAGAGCGTTTTTGAATCCCACGAAACATGGGAAAAAGAAGTCAATCAGATCATCGAAGATATCGCCAAGGTCAAGGTTTTTCAGGGACGATTGGGCGAAAATCCATCTACCCTATTGGATGGATTGAAAGCAGCGTATGAGTTGTTATCGCGCGCCGGGACTACAGCCATGTACGCAGAATTTTTGTATTCCGTCGATACCACGGATCAACAATCTGCTGCGATGCGTGGTAAGGCTTTCTCGATGTATGGGCAGGTGCTCTCGGCGGTATCGTTCGTGCAGCCCGAAATCCTGGCGATCGGGAAAGACATTATCGATGCCTGGGTCATGCAAAACTCCCAATTGGAGATCTACCAACATAGTTTCAATGATCTCTTCCGTAAGCAGGCACACGTGCGCTCGGCAGAAGTGGAAGAATTACTTGGACTTGCCAGTGACCCACTCTCGGCTGGAAGAACGTCTTCAGGGATGCTCACCAATGCGGACTTTAAATTCAAGCCAATTAAAGATAGTCAGGGCAGAGAGTTCGATGTCACCCAAGGTAATTACGACTCGCAGTTGATGGAACTGGCAGACCGAAAAGCCCGCAAAGCCGCCTACATAACCTACATGGATAAATATGTAGAGTACAAGAACACACTGACCGCTAATCTTGAAAGCTCGATCAAGGCGAATGTGTTTTATATGAAGGCGCGCAAACATGAGAACACACTGGCAGCATCGCTATTCGATCTGAATATTCCCACAGACGTTTTTTATAACCTGATCGAAACCTTCAAAAAGAACCTGCCGGTCTGGCATCGTTATTTTGAGATTCGACGCAAAGCACTTGGTCTGAAAAAGTTCTCTTATTACGATATGTGGGCGCCGATCGCTAAAAAGAAGACGAAGGTGCCCTTTGAAAAAGCGGTGGACTTGATCACGGAGAGTCTGGCGCCGATGGGCAAGGACTATGTCGAAACGGTCCGTAGGGGCTGCCTGCAAGAACGCTGGGTGGATGTTTATCCGAATCAGGGTAAGAGAAACGGCGCATTCTCCTACGGCTCGCAGGGTACATATCCCTTCATTATGATGAGTTATACAGAGGATGTCACCAGTCTGAGCACATTGGCACATGAGTTGGGGCACTCGATGCATTCGTATCTCACCTGGAAGCATCAGCCCTATGTTTATTCAGATTATTCCTTGTTCGTGGCGGAAGTGGCATCCAACTTCCACCAGGCAATGATGCGCGGACACCTGCTCAACACCGTGAAGGATAAGAACTTCCAAACGGAATTGATCCTGGAAGCGGTGGGCGGGAATTTCTTTCGCTATTTCTTCCAAATGCCGACGCTGGCGCGCTTCGAACTGGAAACGCATCAACGCGCCGAACGCGGCGAAGCGCTCACCGCCGATTCGATGATCGACCTGATGGCGGATCTATTTGCCGAAGGATTTGGTCCCAGCTTCGACATGGACCGTGAACGCGTGGGCATGACCTGGGCAACCTTCCCGCATCTTTTTGCGGATTATTATGTCTATGCCTATGCGACGGGTATCTCCGGTGCGAATGCTTTAGCTGGAAAGATCCTGCGCAAAGAACCCAATGCCGTGGAGAACTATCTTGGCTTTCTGAAATCAGGCTCGTCAGATTATTCCTTGAATGTACTCAAGAAAGCCGGCGCTGACCTGACCACCCCACAGGCGGTAGAAACGACCTTTGCGGTAATGGAAGAGTATATTGATCGGTTGGAAAAATTGGTTGGATAAAGAAATTATGTAGACACGTACACAAGTAGACAGGGAAACATGCAATATTTTTGAACTGCATACCTGTTTCCTTATTACCTGTATACCTTCACAAATCTAAAATCGAAAGTCGGAAATAAACGAATGCCACAAACACAAATTGCCTGTCCACGCTGCCGCCAGATGATCGCGGCAAATATCGAACAACTCTTTGATGTGACTCAGGATCCACAAGCCAAGCAGAGACTGCTCGGCGGAGTATCCAATACCGCGCGCTGTCCGCACTGCGGCTATCAGGGTCGCCTTGCTACGCCGATCGTGTATCACGACAATGACAAGGAGTTGTTGTTAACCTTCTTCCCGCCTGAGTTGAATGTGCCGCTCAATGAGCAGGAAAAAGTGTTCGGTCCGCTGATCAAACAGGTGACAGAAAAACTTCCGCCTGAGAAGCGCAAAGGGTATTTGCTCAAACCTACACCGAATCTCTCCTATGAATCCATGATCAAGTTGATCCTGGAGAAAGACGGTGTGACACCAGAAATGCTGAAAGAGCAGCAAGACCGTGTGGCAATTGTTGAAAGGTTGTTGCAGGCTTCTTCCAATGATGTGCGCAGCGAGATCATCAAGCAGAATATCCAACTCTTTGACGAGCAGTTCTTTGCTTTGTTCAGCCGTCTTGCTCAAAGTGCTGCCGGCAGTGGACAGGAACAGATCGCCCGTGGCATGATCGAGATCCAGAAACAATTGCTCGAAGAGACCGAGTTTGGGCGTCAGTTGAAGGAAACGGTCAGTGAAATGGAAGCAGCCCAAAAGACGCTGCAAGAGGCGGGACAGGGTCTCACGCTCGAAAAGTTGGTGGATATAGTTCTGCAATCCCCCACCGATGCGCGTTTGAAGGCGTACGTCAGTTTGGTGCGCGGCGGTATGGACTACCAATTCTTCCAACTGCTGACCGAACGTATCGATAAAGCATCTGGCGATGAGAAGGCAAAGTTCGAGTCCATTCGCGAGAAATTGTTGAGCTTCACCAATGAAATGGATAAACAGCTCGAAGCCCGCTTCAAACAGGCACAGGAATTCATCGAGTCCCTGTTGGCACAGGATGATGTAGTACAGGCAGTGCAAGCTAACATCGATCAGTTCACCCAAGACGCGGTAGATGTGGTCAATCAGATGCTGCGACAGGCTTCTGAGAAGAATGACTACACCCGTATGGGCAAGCTGCAAAAAATGGTTGAAGTGCTACGGCAAGCCTCCACGCCACCGGAAGTGGAATTCATCGAACAATTGCTTGATGCGCCGGACAATGCCACGCTCGAAAAAATGCTCTCTGACAACAAGGACATGCTCAACGACCAGTTCATGCAAGCACTGATCGGTCTGGTCGCGCAAGTGGATGAAGCTTCCGCGCAGGGCAACCCAGAAGCCAAAGCGCTCGGCGATAAATTGAGCAATGTGTACAAGACAGCGCTCAAATTCTCGATGAAACAGAATATGGGATAACAAAAATCGGGTTCCGTACGGAACCCGATTTTTGTTTATAAACTCTTGCTGGTTACTTTTCAGTACAGGTCACGCTGGCGGGATAGCGTGTGGTATTACAAGTATAGCTCTTAGCGGCGAGCAGCGCGCCTGTTGATGTGCTGTATACGGAGATCGTGGCATCGGTCCAGAAAATGAAGTCAATGTGCCCGGTCCAATTGGAATTGGGACACCCGGCTATATCCCAGGCGATGGTTTCTGGGTCATCTGTTTCGGTGAAGAAGGGCGATCTACCATTCTTGCGAAGCGGATCCCCCCCATCGAGGGTCTGCGTGCCGGTTGCGGTCACCTTCGGGGAGCTCTGCCCAGGAACGACATTGCCACCGTAGTTGATACAACTAATAACAGGGATGCCAGTCCCATCCAACACAACAGTGACATCGGTATTGCCAAGTCCGCTGGCGTAACCAGAGGCGATCAAAGATCCCAGACTAAATTGGATGCCCGAAAGCTTTACAGCAGCGCCCGCTGAAACCGGCGAAATGACCATGGCTGCGATCAGCAACACGGCTAGAACTGAAAAAATTCGCTTGTTCATATATCTCCTCTATATGGTTGAGCTGGTCACGATATGGGAAAACATGAAAACGTTCTTTTTGGCGCCTCCTTTTGTTATCTCAAAACGATTTGTTCTGTTGCGGTTAAAATGAAAATGTTGGATAATTAGTGAACTAGATAAATTCTACACAATTTGCAATAATATAGCACATCCAAAAGGTTACAATAATTACCGTTTCATAATGAGCTTGTCATGAATTCCCTGCATCAGCCATCCACTCCTCACGAACGGGACCTGCTCGAACGGGCATTAGCCGAGATCGAGTCGAAACGGTCATTGCTAGGCGATGAAGTTACGGATATCGCTCTAGCCTCACTGCGCGAGAAGTTGGATCGAGCGACAAGCGATGGTCGGATATCCCATGAACCGCAACAGCGGAAACTGGTCACAGTGTTGTTCGCGGATATCTCCGGCTTTACTGCCATGGCAGAAACCATGGACTTTGAGATCGTCAACAGCGTCATCAACTCGCTTTGGACTCGCGTGGATAAAGCAATCCTGGACCACGGCGGGCGCATCGACAAACACATCGGCGATGCCATCATGGCGCTCTACGGCACGCCGACCGCCCATGAGGATGATCCGGAACGCGCCATCCGCTCGGCGCTTCAGATCCAGTCGGAGATCCAGGATTGGAAACGGGAACAATCCGAAGCCTTCTCCAACTACAAATCCCAAATTCAAGGCATTCAATTACGCATCGGCATCAACACAGGTCCTGCCCTGCTGGGTACCGTGGGCATGCTCGGCGAATATACCGCCATCGGTGACGCGGTCAACCTTGCCAGCCGCCTGGAGCACGCCGCGCCGGTGGGCGGCATTTTGATCTCGCAGGATGTGCACCGCCATGTGCGCGGCATCTTCGATGTGACTGCCCTTGAACCGATCACGGTCAAAGGCAAAAGCGAACCGATCCAGGTATATACGGTCAATGGGATTCGACCGCGCTCCTTCCGCGATACCACGCGTGGACTCGAAGGCATCGAGACGCGCACCATTGGTCGCGACCATGAACTCACACAAATGCAATCCGTGTTCGAGAAAACGATCACAGATTGCGCCACGCATTTGGTCACACTCGTTGCAGAGGCAGGTATCGGCAAATCGCGCATTCTGTTCGAGTTTGGCAAATGGCTGGATACTCTCGATCAACCACTTCTATTGTTCAAAGGTCGCGCGGCGCAGGAGACAGCACAAATCCCCTATTCGCTTTTGCGTGGTATTCTCGCCTCTTCTTTCCAGATCCAGGAAAACGATCGTTCTTCCTTGGCGCGCCACAAGTTGGAACGTGGTATCCGTACCTGGGCAGCGGATAAGGAAAATGCCCAACTGTACGCACACTTCATCGGGCATCTCATCGGTCTCGATTATTCCTTCAGCCCGCATTTGAAAGGTATTCTCGGCGACGCTCGTCAGGTACATGATCGTGCCTTCCACTATGCAGCACAGCTTGTGGCTGAGATCGCTCGTCAACGAACGGTGGTCATCTTCCTCGAGGATATTCACTGGGCTGATGCAGGCTCACTGGATTTCTTCGAATATTTAATGGAAAAACAGCCGGACCTTCCCCTGCTTATCATTGGCTTGACACGCTCGACCCTTTTCGAACAACGACCAGAATGGGGAACACAAACGGTTCAACATCTACGCTTGGACCTGCTCCCATTGCCTGATAAGGATACCCGCCTGCTCGTTCTCGAGATCCTGCAAAAGGCGCGCAGTGTTCCAGAAGCTCTGATCGACCTCATCATCAAAAAAGCGGAAGGCAGCCCCTTCTATGTGGAGGAGTTGGTGAAGGTGCTGATCGAGGGCGGGGTCATCATCAGGGGGCAGGAACAGTGGTCGGTGGAGTTGAACCGCCTCTCTGATCTTAAAGTGCCCGCTACTTTAACAGGACTCCTCCAGGCACGTCTCGATGTTCTAAGCGCAAACATCCGAGAAACATTACAACAAGCCTCCGTGGTCGGGCGTATCTTCTGGACCGATATTGTAGACCACATGAAAAACCCAGAAGCTCAAGCGTCGGCGTCCGAACCTATTCTTGATAGATTGGGAACATTACGCACAAAAGAGCTTATCTTCCGCTATGAAAAGTCAGCGGCAAAAGACGCAATTGAGTTCATCTTCAAAAACGCCATCCTTCACGACGTGACCTATGAAAGTGTTTTGCTGAGGCTGCGACCGATTTACCACTCGCAAGCGGCAGAGGGATTGGTCGAGATCGGCGGAGAACGTGCCAATGAATATGCGGGCCGCGTGGGCGAACATTACGAACGTGCCAACGAATGGATCAAAGCCGCCGAATGGTACGCGCGCGCAGGCAGACAGGCGCAAAATATATTTGCATCAGATTCCGCGATCGCCTATTATCAAAGGGCGCTGGGTTTTCTCAACCAACATGGTGGAGCTGAACAACTCGCATTAAAGCTCGATGTGTATTTCCAGTATGGAGAAGTTTTGAACTGGCTGGCGCGCTATTCAGAAGCCGCCGAGATCTATACCGCCATGTTCAATACCGCAAAAGAGAACGATGACCTGATCGCCCAGTCACGTGCGCTGCAAAGCTTGGCGATCTCGCAAAGTTATTTGGGCGAACATCGCGCCGCATTGGAAAGTTCCATCCGTGCCGAAACATTTGCCCGGAACGCCGATGCCAAGCTCGAACTCGCCAAAGCGCTTTGGACACAAGGCTCTGCCCGTTACCGTCTTGGAGAATCACATATCACCCTGGAGCTTGCCGGGCAGGCACTGGAGCTTTGTACCGAATTGAACAGCCAAAATGAAATGGCGCGCTGTTTGAATCTACTTGGCGCTGCTCACTACGTTTCAGGTCGTTATGACAAAGCAGGGGAATGTTGGGAAAATGCTCTCAAGATCTTTGAGGGATTGGGAAACCGCCAACAAGGAATGGATCTTTCCAGCAATCTGGGTGTGATCGCAGATGCAGTAGGCGATAATAACGAGGCATTCCAGCGCTTTGACAATGCGCTCTCGATCGCCCGCGAGATCGGTTATCGTGATGGTGAGATCATCTTCCTTACCAATCGAGGCGGTCAACAAGTGGCATTGAAGAACTACGCGGAAGCAGAAGCTGACCTGGCACAAGCCATTCTTATGGCAGGCATTACCGGTTCCTGGTGCATGCCGCTCACGTTCAACTACCGCGCAGAGGCGTTGATCGGTTTGGGCAGGTATGAAGAAGCTTTTTATTCTGCACGCCAGGCGCTTGTGCTTGCCGAAGAGGATAATTCGCCCGAATATATTGGCATGGCATGGCGCACACTTGGCATGACATCAGAGCGGTTGGGCAAGCCGGTCCATTTCTCAGATTGGGAAACGCATCAGCCCGGTGACTATGATTCTGAGGCTTGCTTTAGCAAAAGCGTAAAAATATTTGCCGATGCCGAGATCGACATGGAACGCGCCCGCACGTTACGCGAATGGGCACGTTTGGAATTCAAGCAGGGAAATAAACAAGAAGGTGAACGTTTGTGGCAGGAAGCGCGCGAATTGTTCACCAGTATCAACGCTCATCAAGAAGTTGAGCGAATGCAAGCTCTTCCTGAATAATTATCTCAATCCTTCAAACAGATCTTTTTCCACATCCCTGCCGCCATTGACTACACTGAAGGCACGGTAAAAGGTTCCCTGCATGGCAAGAACTGCAACCGCGGCATCTTCGTGCATCTCCGCCAGCGCACCGATGGTGGGCATCTGGCTTTCGTGGCAGCGAATGGCACGCCACGCAGCGCAGCAATACTCAGACATTTCGATGCGCGTGGTGATCATCCATTCCTTCCATGGAATCTCGCCGCGCAGCTCACCATCCACTTCGAAGGTCATGTCACCCATGAAGGGAGCGATCAAACTAATGAAACTTTCCGGGTCAACCATGTAATAGAGTTTTGAAAGGCGATGAGCCGGGAGGTTTTCAGGGTCGGCATACTTCGAATCAGTGGCAGCGACAACCGCAGCGCTGGCGAACTGTCCGATAGCGATGTGGTCGGGGTGACCATAATTGCCATCAGGAGGAAAGGTCACGATCACTTGCGGTTGTATTCTGCGAATGTGCGTGACGATCTTGCCAATGGCTTCGGCATAGTCTGCTTTGTCCACTTCGCCATCAATGTAGTTCAGGAAGTAGAGTCCCTTCATGCCGAGTTCAGCGACGGCGTTCTCCAATTCCTTTGTGCGGATCTGTCCGAGTCGCTCCAAGCCGGGATTCTGATCATCGGGACCGAACCAGCCTCTCTCTCCACGCGTTGCGCAGACATAGTACGTCTCCACTCCTTCCGCAGAATACTTAGCCAGCGTACCGCCCATTCCCATCGATTCGTCATCAGGGTGAGCAAAGATTACAAGCAGTTTCAATGGTTGTTGCATAGATTCCTTTTGTCCTTCGTCTGCGTTCGTCGCAACGAGCGCTCCTCACTCCGCTCAGGACGAGTAATCGCGTTACTGATGGGCGTGTGAACGCACGCGCTCGAACTCCTGTACGAATTGTTCGGCGATTTGCGGATCGTAAATGACGATGAGATTTTCGTCGTTGTTCTTCTCGGCGCTGTTCGAAAAATTGTAGGAGCCAAAAGCGACTATCTTCTTGTCAATAATAAAAAGCTTGTGATGCATCTGACCATCATTGCCGTCGATCAGTACATCCACGCCTTTCTGACGGAACGGATCGAATTCGGTGCCGGTGTTGGAGTTGATCTGCTCCTCATCCATCACACCTTTGACATCAAGACCCGCTTCGTTTTTCTGGCGAACAACCGTTCCCAATTCATTGGACGTGAACGAGAACGCCAGAAAATAGATACTCTCTTCGGCATGACTCAACAAGAGACCCAGTGCATTGAGCACACCATCGTCAGGCGAGAAGTAAACATCTACGCGCGTGCCATCGATCTCCACAGTGGGGTTCGGAGTTTGCGGAACGATATCAGGACCGAACTTATCGTCCTCGAACATTTCCTTGAATTCTTGTGAATAATCTTCCGCGATCTTCGTGGACTTGATACGCAGCATATCGTTGTTGTCATCATAGGTGCCTGAAGTCGGTATAGTTCATCGAACCCATCCAAACTTCAGATTTATCAATGACCATGAACTTATCGTGCATCAATCCCTGGCGGTCATCGCCAATGATGGGAATACCCGCCGAAAGTAATGCCTTCACGTCCGAACTATCCATATTGGTGGACTCCATCACCATGCGGACGGTCACACCGCGATCATGAGCACGGATCAGAGCATAGCGTACACTGTTCAAGGTGATGCTGTAGGCGGCAACGTCAATACTCAAGCGTGCCGCGTCAATGGCTTTGACCAGTGGTTCATCAATTCCGCCCGAGCCTTGTGACGAAAAAGGATTCGCCGGGTCGGTGAAATACAACTCGAACCACGATCCGCGCACGCCGTAGCCGACTTGCAGGTCAATGGGAGTCAGGTCAGTGCCGGGGGTATTGGTGACATCAACGGGTGGCGGTGGTGTGACAACTACTTTCCCACAGGCAGTGAGAAAGAGAATGGCGACAAGCAAAAGTGAGATGAATTTCTGAGAGGGTTTCATGGATTCCTTTGTTACCCGCGCTACCGACTTTGCATGTCACTCTGATGAGCGGAGCGACCGACACTTGCACCTAACGCAAGTGCAGGTGAGAGTCTCTACCTAGACAAGGATGCTTCCATGCTTTAGTAGAGATCCTTCACTTCGTTCAGGATGACATTGCGTCAGCGCAGATTTGATTTCAATTCTGTTGCTTCTTTAAGACGTTGGCTCAACACCTGAATGATGACCAGACTCACATCCGGTCGTTCGCGGATGAGCCCTTCGAAGTTTTTCGGTCAATGCACAGGGTGCGCACATCGCCGGAGGCGATCAGGGTTGCCATACGCGGTTCGCGGTTGATGACCGCCAACTCGCCGACATATTCACCGGAGGCGCGGCGGGCAACTTCCACATCGTTCAGGCACACGCGGATTTCTCCCGCTATGATAACAAACATTGCGTCACCTTGCTCGCCTTCATACGCGATCACTTCGCCGTCTGAAAATTCTTCTTCGCTGGCAATGGCGGCAACCTGCTTCAAGTCCGCGGGCGAGAGAGCGGTGAACAACGGCACACGCCGCAGGAACAAGATCCGATCCATCAAAGATAACGTGGCAAGGGTATCCATTTTCGTTTCTCCATACTCTTTCGCGAACGCGGCGCACTCGCGGATCCATTCGTCATCATCACGCAGCAAACTTTCCCAATCAACAGAGGCAGGCACAGCGCCATCTTCCTCCCACAAGCGCATCAGCGGCTGAAGGATGTCGCGCCATTTCGTGCTGATCGATTCCAACGCTTCGATCACATTCGCACGCTGGTTTGCATCGGGCGTTTGTAAATTTTCGATAGCAGTATTCATCGCCTCCCGGTTCCCCAATAGACCGACGGCACGCAGCGCGCGGATCCCATGCGCGTGGGCTTTCTTGTGCAGAGATGCGGATAAAAGACTCAGCGCTTCGTTTCTCGAATTTAGGTTGATCCCGCGCATCTGGACATCGTACGCCCCCGCGCGTGATACTTCCGCACGTGCAAAGTCGAGTATCGGTTGGGATGGAGGCAAAGGCAGATGTTCTAGTGCCAGCAACGCGCCATCGGACTTGTCCATGTGCGGTAGAACTGTCAAGAACAGAGTCAAGCGCCGACTCACCCATCTCCCCTAGCAACTTCGCGGATGTCTCCAAAACAGACTGATTCTCATTTCCCAACGACGCGATCAGATGAGGCAATGCCTGTGATTCATCAATCCGCGTAAGAGAGGAAAGGACCGCACTTCTGAGCGATACGGGGAGAGAACGATCTTGCAATTCGTTGGCAAGAAAAGCAAAGGCTTCACTGTCGCCCCATTCGCCGAGGGCAGTGATGGCGACTTCACGCGAAGGGACATCAGCGAACACCGAAGTTTGACGCAGATATTTCTTCGCTTTGTCGTGATTCGGATTCACGTGCAATAACGACACGGCGGTACGCGAAGCCACGCGCACATCGACGTCATCGAGCAGTGGCACAATGGACTGCACGAGTCCAAATCCATTGACGGCGAGATGTGACAGGGCAGAAACCGCCTCGAAACGGACGTCCGCTTCGGGGTCAGAGAGAGAAGCGGCGATGTCCAATAGAGCAGGAGTCGCTTTGGATTGAGATAAGGCTCGTAGACAGGCAGCGCGCACGAGCGAGTCCGCATCGCCCAATCCAGTGACAAGAGCATTTGTCGATTCAGGTAGCGAGAGGTTGCCAAGAATTTCTGCCGAGACGCGTCGAATGATCGGATCAGAATTGTGCAGTCCGTCGAGCGCCGTTTGGACGGCAACCGCATCCTGATGAAAGCCGCCGAAGGGCTGCTCTTCACTGTAAAAGAGATGCGGGCGTCCTGCGCGTAGAGCATCGATGAGGGCATTGTTATATCCGCGCCGCGCCTGATAAATGATATAGGTGCAGGCTGCGGCGGCGAAGAGACCAATGAGATAGAGTTGCTGCGGCGCAAGCGTTTGCTCGCCAATGATGAGGAGCCCACCCGCGATGAATGTGCCAGCCTGTTCGGGAACGCCGCTGATAAAAGTGCGGACTTGGTCGCGGCGCTCTGGTGGAACGACGTTGAATATCGCTTGCCATGCCGGGTCAGCAACGCCTGAGAGCCAGAGCAATTGCATAAAACGAAAGGCAACGATCATGGCAAATACAGGGGCAATGACCAGCCCGCCGAAACCGATCAGATAAATGACAGGCAAGGCGAGCACGCACAGCATGATGCCGAAGCGCGCGAACAATTTGTTGGCAAGGAAAAGAGAGACCAGAAATGCTACAGCCGTGTTGACACCGTTGAACAGACCGAGGAAGGTTGCGAGTGCGTCCTCATTGACATACTGTTCTGTCGCGGCGCGTGAAAAAGGTAGCGAGATGGAAAAATAGAGAACGGAAAAGAAGATGGTGGAGATGGCGATCCACGTCATCAGCGGAGACGTGCGCACGTATTGAAACCCGCGCTGCATTTCCTGTACAAGAGTGGGCGGCTTGCGACGCGACTTCGTTTCCGGCGCGGAATTCACCTGAGCTCGGTTCAGCAAAGCCCTGCTAAGAACGAATGCAAGGATAAGCGTGACCGCCCAGACGATAAGCAAATTCTCCGTGCCGATAGAAGCGACCAGCACACCGGTGACAAATCCGCCAATGACCTGACCGAGAATGCGAGAGGCGTTGAACAGGGGAAACAATCGTTTTGCCTGACGTGTATCACAAACCACACTGGCAATGCCCCAGATGACAATACCAATCAGGAAGTTGAGGACTTCCTTACCAAGCCAGAGAGTTGGATATACCCAGCTCGAACCGCTGAGCAAAGCAAAGCGCGCCAAAACTAAAACCATGGAGATCAGCAGTGGAATGGCAACATACAGAATCTGCTTCGGCACACGGCTGAGCAGCGCCGTTACGCCAAACGACATGATCATGGAGATGATGCCCAATCCTACGAACATGTACGGCAGATACTCCACGCCGAAACGGGCAAAGAATAGCGCTTCGATACCTGTCCCGCCCAATGCCGCGCCCATGGATGTGAAGAGCATAACCCCGATGGTAAGCCAAGCCATGCGGCTTTCGCCTTGTCTGATAGAGAGGAATTGGTGGAGGCGGTTCATTTATTCACCGCGAAGGGCGTGCAGAGAAAGGGATAATGAAAGAGGAAAGACCGATGAACAGTAGATGACCGTGTGGGATCTCATCCATGCTCATTCACTGTTTGCCTTTGAAAATTCTTCAGTAGCTAATTGAGCGGCGTGTGCAATGGCCTTATCAAAATGATGTTGGTTGATCAAAACATACTTGAGTCCCATGCGGCGCATGAAGGCGGGCATGGGTGAAATCATTTTGAGAAGATCATGCACCCGTGTTCCCCCATTTGCCAGTGGTTCGAGACGCATCGTTTCCGTGAAGACATGTTTGCCATTCTCAAAGGAATGTGCCGTGTAATATTCAAATGGATGCCAATCGACCATTACTTCGATACTTAGAGATTTTCCGTGAGCACAGTGATTACTTGACCCAATGCCGGGACGTCCCTGGGGTCGGTCACCAACCGACCAGGTAACATGACCACCGTTCCAGCGGTTACGTTTGTCGGGGTCCTGGAGCCATTCCCAGGTCACAGCGGGAGGTGTAGAAAAATCTGCCCGCAGGATGAAATCGGCATCCTTTTCATCCAGCACAATATGACGGGCTTCTGTGATCTCTTTGTAGCGTTTATGCAGGTCGATATTGAAGGTCTTGATCTGTCCCAAATGTTCATATTCTTCCATCTGCACGTGGGCATTTTCCAAAACTAAATTCAAGCGAGAACAGCTTTGTTCGGTCAACATGATGTAGGCGCGCCAACCTGTCGTTTCGCCGACATGATTTTTCGTGAGGCGGTGGACCAGGTTCACATCTGAGCCGACGAGTTCGCGGATGCTGGCGATCTTCTGTTGAATAAAATCTCCGCAATGGACAAAAAATTTCAAATCCAACGAAGGAATATTCCGGCAGGCATTGCAGGTGCAGGTCGTGGCACGCTTCATCGAAAGCTGTTTGTCGCGAAATGCCACATACATGGATTCGATAAAGTCGATCAAGGTCTCACCGCGGGTAAACACCCCGTCGCTGGCAAAGGCGAAAACGGCATCCCCCTCCAATTTCGAAATGATCATCAGCGGCTGAAAACTTTTGACGAGCAACTCAAGCAACTCAGACAAGATCTCGTGCGAATGTTCAAGTTCCGTCTTCGCTACGAAAGACGTATAGCCCGAAATATCGGCGATAACCAAATATCCATGTTGTGCAGAAGTGGACATGATTGGTCGTGATTATACCCCCTCCCTTCCTCCCCCATTTTCCTGCTGAAGTTCGCAGGAAAATGGGGGAGGTGCCCGCAGGGCGGTGGGGGTCGCTTATAATCTCCCGCTATGACAACCACTGAGACAGTCAACGCCAACCGACAGCTTGCCCGCGCCGCAGGGACGGTGATGCTTGCGATGGTCTTCGGGCAGATCGCAGGACTTATTCGCGGCATGATCGTTGCGCGAACCTTTGGCGCATCCGCTGAATTGGATGCATTCTCCTATGCCAACCGTGTGAGTGAGACCATCTTTCTTCTGGTCGCAGGCGGGGCACTTGGATCTACATTTATTCCAGCGTTCACTGGACTCCTCGCCAAGAAGGACAAAGAGGCGGCATGGAGATTGGCTTCCTCCATGACGAATGCGGTCACGCTGACCCTTTGTCTGTTGGCGGCGTTAACTGCCATTTTCGCCCCGCAAGTTGTCCGCTACGCCCTCGCCCCCGGACTTGTCAACAAACCTCAACTTTTCTCGCTGACGGTTTCCTTGCTCCGCATTCAACTACTCTCAGCCATCCTCTTTGGCATCGGCGGACTGGTCGTCGGTATTTTGAACGCACATCAGGTATTTCTTATCCCTGCTCTAACGGCTGCCGTGTATCAACTTGGCATTATCTTCGGCGCTCTAGTGCTGGCACCTTCGATGGGAATTTACGGTTTGGCATGGGGTGTTGTGATTGGTTCGCTGTTCTATTTGTTGATCCAACTTCCAGCGTTGTTCAAGCAAAAAGGGAAATACGTTTTTACACTTGGGTTGCATGATGCCAATACAAGGCAGGTCATTTTTCTCATGGCGCCGCGTCTGTTCGGTGTCGCGGTCGTTCAACTTAATTTTTGGGTGAACAACAACCTTGCCTCTCGTATGGAGCCGGGAAGTGCGGCGAGCCTCACCTACGGTTTCTCGTTGATGATGACCGCCCTATCCGTGATCGCTCAATCCATTGCCATTGCCGCCATGCCAACTTTTTCCGCGCAGCACGCACTTGGCAAAGTGGACGAAATGCGCGCGTCGCTGGCAGCCTCCCTGCGCGGGATTTTGTTGATGACTCTGCCCGCCAGTATCGGATTGATGATGCTGCGCGTACCGTTGGTTTCCATCCTTTATCAGCGCGGCAAATTCGGTGAGCATGACGTGCAGCTCGTGGCATGGGCATTGCTCTGGTACGCCGCAGGGCTGCTCGGTCATAACACGTATGAAATCATGACGCGTGCTTTCTACGCACAACAGGACACAAAAACACCTGTCGTAGTGGGCGTTATCGCGATGGGATTGAATGTCGTCTTCAGCATTTTGTTCTCGCGCTATTTTGCGTCCATTGGCTGGATGCCGCACGGCGGATTGGCGCTGGCGAATTCGCTGGCAACTGCACTCGAAGTCACGGCACTCTTCATCCTTATGCGCAGACGTTTGAACGGCATCGAGGGCAAGTCTATTGCGGATGCGGCGTGGCGCGTGACAGTCGCGTCGCTGGGAATGGCGATCGGCTTGTGGTTCTGGATCCAGCTAACGGGTAGCATGAACCGCTGGCTCGTCGGTCTTGGTGGAGTCGCGTTGGGTGGGATTATTTATGTGATCGGTGTCGTCGTTCTCAAAGTCCCCGAAGTTCAGATGGTTACTGGCGCTGTAATGCGCCGAATAAAAAAGTAAAGAACATCCCGCAGGTTTTATTGAAAGACTTTGTGAGTCGATCAAACCTGCGGGACGGTTGAAGAGAAATTATTTCTTCTTGGCAGGTTGTGCCGCGGCGAAGAAACCGCCGAGTAGATTCATCGCATCGCCCACATCCAGCTTGCCATCGTTGCCTGCGACCAGGACTTTGTCCACGAGCGCATCGAAGGTATCGGGAAGTTTGTCCTTCAGGAATTGGATGACGATCTTTACCACCTGTTCGGCTGTCGCTTTGGGAAGCCCCGTTTTCTTGACGATCAAATCTACAAGTTCGTTCATGTTGAAACTCCTTTGAATTTATCTTTGCCACACACCTGCCCTGGCGGGAGGTGCCAGAGAGTGCCGGGGGAGATCACAGAGAAAATGAGTTTTTGAATTTTTTCTCAAAGGTCTCTGTGTACTCTGTGGCTAATTTTTTTAGATATACAAGAATTCTATTTCCAGATCAACCATTGGGCTGTTGCCACAATGAGACCAAGCAATATCCCGCCGACCACTTCTAAAGGGGTATGTCCCAACACTTCGCGCAGATCCTTATCACTAATGGGATGCCCACGCAGCAATTCTTCGAACAGCACATTGATGCGCTGCGCATGGATGCCTGCCTGTCGGCGCACACCCGCCGCATCATAGGTGACGATCATGGTGATCGCCACACCCAGCGCAAACACCGGATTGTCGAATCCATTATACAACCCCGTAGCAAAAACAGTGCCCGTCATTAACGCAGAATGCGAACTCGGCATCCCGCCGGTAGTGAGCATCAACGCCCAATTCCAGCGACGCGTGCGAAAATAATCGAGCGGCAGTTTGATGATCTGTGCCAACGCCCACGCGATCAGACCGGCGATCAGCGCGTGGTTCTGGAACAACGCGCCAAGTTTCATTCGGACTCTTCCTCCTCGAACGGGATGACGACATCTCCGGCGACCTGCTTCACTTTGAGTTCTGCCGCTTCGAGCAGCACGCCACAACGCGCCGCCAGAGCCTGTCCCCGTTCAAACAGCTTGATCGCCTCTTCGAGTTGGCTCTGCTCATCCTCCAGCGTGGAGACGATACTTTCCAATTCGGCAAGAGCGGCTTCATACGATAATTCTTCAACAGCAGTTTCATTTTTCTTGGATGATTTCGGCATAAAAACCTCGAACAATTTTCGATTTACGAATGACGATTTACGATTTTTGTTAATTACCACTCACCAATTACTACTCGCCAACTTTTGCATCGAACTCTCCATCCGAAACGCGAATTTGGATAGGCTGACCCTTCTTCGCATCGGCAACACGAGACACAACACCGCCATCGTCTTTTCGTGTCACCACGGCATATCCGCGTGCCAGCACCGCCAGCGGACTCAACGCTTCGAGACGGTTCTTCATCCCTTTCAGATGAGATGATTGCAATTGGACACGGTGTACGAGAGACGAATACGCCCGCCGCGACAACTCATCCACGCGCTGGCGCTCGGATTGGATGTGGCGCTCCGGTGAGAGATAACGCAGTTGGGCAGCGAGTGAGGCAACGGTGTTACGCTGCTCGGCGACAATTCTTAGCGTAGATGTGACAAGGCGCGATTGGAAAGTGGAAAGTAGGCTCTGCAGATCGTAGATAGTAGTTTGTGTGGCAAGTTCCGCCGCGGCGGTAGGAGTCGGCGCACGCAGGTCGGCGGCGAAATCGCAAAGCGTGAAATCCGTTTCGTGACCGACTCCGCAGATGATGGGAATTTCTGAATTTGCCACTGCACGCACCACGCGTTCATCGTTGAATGCCCACAGATCTTCAATGGAACCACCACCGCGAGCGATGATGATGACATCCGGCGATTGGAGATTAAGCAACCGAATAGCCTTCACTAATGCTGGCGGCGCTTCCGTTCCTTGCACGGGTGAGGGAGCGAGAATCACTTCCACGAGCGGGAGTCTGCGGCGCAAAGTGTTGAGCATGTCACGCAACGCTGCCCCCGTCGCAGAGGTGACGATACCAATCTTTTGCGGAAACTCTGGTATAGGGCGTTTGCGTTCCGGGTCGAAGAGTCCCTCCGCTTCAAGCATGGCTTTCAGCCGCATGAACTCTTGAAATAACGCACCTTCGCCCACAGGTCGGATCTGATCCGCGTAGAGTTGGTAGATGCCCTGCGGTTCGTAGATGCCGATCTTGCCATGCACTTCCACTTCCATGCCGTCGCGCAAAGAAAGGGACAAGCGTGCCGCACTGGTCTTCCACATCACGCATTTGATGGCAGCGTTGGAGTCCTTGAGCGTGAAATACACATGTCCCGAAGCGGGGCGTGAGAGGTTTGAGATCTCCCCTTGCACCCACACATCCTGAAGCGACTCATTCTCCTCCAGCAGCTTGCGGATGAAGAAGGTCAACTTGGAGACGGTCAATGTCTGCGGAACGGCGGCGGGAAATAAAGATGACTGCATTAGCGGTAGGATACTCTAAAAAGGATGATTTCGGAAGGCGTTGCCTGAGGCTTTCGAAGAAGTGAAGCGATGAATTCAAAACCTTCAGCGAAAGTCGAAAGGTTTGTATCCCGCTACCGTAAGAGATTTATAATTCGTCTGTCTATAAAGTGTTATATGGAGATGGTATGTTTATTGGGTAGATAGGTCCGCAGAAAGGTAATCATGGAAGTACCAGTTGGAAAGTGTTCGTCCTGTGGAAGAATGATCAATATGTGGCGTTGTGGAGATACACCCGGCGGTGGAACGTATCATATCGTATGTTTCGAGTGCAGCGAAAGAGATTCTCGGCAAAGCGAAGGGGTATCTGCCTTATGGCGATGGGTTGGCTGGATATTGGTGACTGGTTTTATGATCGGCATGTTCTTTGTTTATCTCATTTTCGGGAGCAACTAAGTATTCCGAGAAGAAAACCTTATAAGGAAGAAACTGGTCTTTCCACTGTTCAACATTTTCTTTATCCCTGCTTCATATTCCAATCATGGTTTTCTGCTACAATCACACCATCAATAAGAATTTCACCTTTCACCCCACACAATTTTCCTATAAATCAACTCTGGTCCCCCTGGCGCATGGAATACATCAACAATAGCAACAAGGAAGAAGGCTGCGTGTTCTGCAAAGCGCAAGCCATGGACGATGGCGCGGAAAATCTGATCGCCTATCGCGGAAAATCTTCGTACGTGATCCTCAACCGTTTCCCCTACACAAGTGGACATTTGATGGTCATTCCGTTCCAACATCTTTCGAGTTTGGAAGAGCTCAACGCAGAAACCCGCGCTGAAATGATGGAACTCACTTCCCAGTGCACTACGGTCTTGAAAAATATCTACCGTCCGCAAGGCTTCAACGTGGGCGTCAACATCGGTGAAGCAGCAGGAGCAGGCGTGCTGGGTCACGTTCACATTCATATTGTTCCGCGCTGGAAAGGCGACACCAACTTCATGTCATCCATCGGTGCCGTACGTGTATTACCCGAAGCGCTGGAAGCGACTTATGAACGTGTGCGCGCTGGCTTTCAAGAACTTGCCCAATCACAAAAATAAGGAACTGAGAATAAAACAATAGTATTGCCTCTTGTTTACGGCAATCTTTTCGAATGTTCAAACTCACTCCACAGGTTCGTCTTCTCACACGTTTCATTCTTATAACGTTAATCACTGGCAGTTGTGCTCCGGTCTCTGCTCCAATTGTTAGTTCTTCTACTACGCAAGAAAATCCAACACGACAACCCGCAACCATCACCGCTACTCAAACTCAACCTGCTCTTGTGCCAACCGCGATCCCACCTGTCATCAATCCGCTGACGGGGCTGCCGGTCGCTGATCCTTCGCTGCTCAAACTGCCTGCGGCATTGGTTTCGATCTCCCATTTCCCGGCGACGGCGCGTCCACAGGCGGGCTTGTCCTTTGCGCCGTTTGTCTTTGAGGTCTATATCACCGAGGGTGCCACGCGTTTTCTGACCACGTTCTACGGAGAACTTCCCGAACCCGAAGTTCCGCTCTCGGGAGGATGCGATGTCCGCATGGAGCCGTTTACACAGACTAGTCTCCTTGTCGGCAACCAAGTCTGGCATGATGCAAATGCAAATGGCATCCATGAAAATTGGGAGGGCGGCATCGAGGGCGCCTGCATCAACTTGTATGATGCGAATCTAAATCTTCTTCAACAGACCACTACTGATACGAATGGCTATTACGGATTTAACGTCAGCGCGGGAACGTATTTTGTCGCTGTGGCAAAACCCAATGGCATGGAATTTGCTCAGGAAAATGTTGGGAAGGAGGAAAACGATAGTGATGTAGATCCGGCTACGGGTTGGACGGAAGCGCTGAACGTCACATCATCGCTTCTCAACGTGGATGTGGGTTTGATCCCGCACGAGTTGCCACCACCCACCTCCCGGCTGGCTCTCGAGCAAGTGGGACCAGTGCGTTCGGGACGATTGGTGTATGCCGATATCGCAGAGTCTATGCCAGACTCTTGCCTCATCTACGCCTTTGCTTCTTCTGAAGTGTTGGACCAGTTGCCGCGCTGCTTCTTCGTGAACCACGGCATTCAGGGTGGTGGATATATGCTCGATATCCCCAAATTGACCGAACTCATCAAGACGCGTGAATTGCATAGCGCGGTCGATTACACCAGCAACGTCTATTCTGACAAGCCACCTGAGGGTGGCATCCCCGCTTCACGGCTCGACACTTACTTTGCCTGGCTCAATCAATCAGCGTGGGTCTATGATCCGCTTTATCAAAGTTGGTGGCGTTATGTGGATACCAGTGATCCACAACTGGCGGGTAAATTGCATTCTGAGATCGACCGCCTGACCAACCGTCAACTACATGTTGAAAATATCATTATCCTCAAGACAACGCATGATGTGGTTTCCCCGACCAATCTCGACATTCATTTGGAAGCAGGGTTGATGGGCGATGCATTTTTATTTCGTGATGGAAAGCAATACAAGATCCGTTGGAGCACGCATAAGACAGAGGCAGAGAAGCAAGCGGGTATTCGGCATCCAATCCGTTTTTATTATGAAGATACCGAATCGCTTATTCCGCTTAAACCGGGTCATACATGGGTCATTATTGTTACGCCACTCACCGCTCTTACCGAAGAGAAACCGGGCGAATGGTTGATGCAATTCAGCCAGCCGCCAGGAGCGAAGTGAAGGATGAGTTAGTGCCAGGAATTAATGAACTCTAATGAAATAGTTCAAACGCGAAAAACGTCCAGAACAAATGAACAAAATCATTTACAGATCATATCTGTACTTTTTGATCGTTGTCTTAATTTCCTCCTGTAAGAACAGCGTACCGACATCCACTGCGCAACCGGGTGATCCTTCAGACCCGGCGACTGTTCCCGCCACACAACTTCTCCCCACATCTACTTCCAACCCATCCACTTCACTAACGCCACAAGCTATCCCAACTCCGGCAACCTATGGACCCGTTAATTTTCCGGAAGGATTTAATCCTTTAACAGGTCAACCTGTCTCTGACCCCGCACAACTGGATTATCCAGCGTTGCTGATCTCCATCTCCCATTTTCCTCCGGAGGCGCGTCCACAGGCGGGCTTGTCGTTCTCGCCATTTGTTTACGAGTATTACATCACGGAAGGGTCCACGCGGCATCTGGCTGTATTTTATGGCGAGTTCCCCGAGCCTGAAATACCGCTATATGGCAGTTGTACGATCCGCAGCGAGCCAATGGCGCAAACAAATATTGTGATTGGCAATCGCGTTTGGCAAGATAAAAATAATAACGGAATTCAAGATCCACGCGAAGGCGGAGTGGGTGGAGTGTGTATCAATCTTTTGGATGAAAACGGGAATCAGATTCAGCAGACAACAAGCGATAGCAACGGCTATTTTGGTTTCAATGTCGAAGCAGGGAAATACATCATTGAAGTTGAAAAACCAGCGTGGGCAAATTTCACGCAGAAAAATATCGGGGAGGAAGCAAACGACAGTGATGTGGATCAGACATCGGGCAGAACGGATGCGTTCGACGTCGCAAGCTCAACGCTTCTTTTCTGGGATGCCGGTCTGGTCTCATTACCAAACATGACTCCCACTCCAGATCCATCCGTTAAACCTCCGCGCCCAGAGGTGGGACCCATCCGTTCGGGGCGCATCTTTTATAAATATTTAGGTGCAATGTACCAGGATAGTTGTTTGATCTACGCCTCTGCCGACCCGGATGTGCTGGTTCATATTCCCACCTGTGCCACAGTTCCTCATACTGCTGCGGGTGGCGGCGCGATGATATCGCTGGAACGACTGGCAAAGATTTCCGAACAGAATAAGCTCTCACACGCGAATTTCAATTATGCCAGTAATCTTTTTTCCGACCAGCCACCCACAGGCGGAACTCCTGCAACCGAGTTGCGGGAATATTGGGCATTGCTCAATCAATCCAAGTGGCTGTATGATGCGGCGTCTGGTGCTTGGTGGCGCTACACCGATCGATCCGATCCTCAGGCAGCGGGTATCTTCGAACCAACCGTGGACCGTTTGAACGGCAGGCAGCTGCAATTTGAAAATGTGATCCTGATGTTCGCGCCGCACATTGTCATAACGCCTACGATCGTAGATATCGATCTGGAACAAGGAAGTTCAGGCAATGCATATTTATTCCGCGACGGGCAAATGTACCCGATCAAATGGAGCACATTCTCCACGGAGTATGAACAAAAAACGGGAAAGGGTCAGCCGCTGAAATTTATCAATCGCGATGGAACGCCTGCCGCGCTCAAACCAGGTCATACCTGGGTGATCATCTTTGGGACAGAATCGTATTTGAAAGATCTTTCATCAGGAGTCTTTCAGGCACGCTTTATCGCTCCAGCCGGGGCGAAGGTCAAATAGAATGTCGTTGCGAGCCCGGTAGGACGAAGCAATCTCCTCTTAAACGGATACAACTCCTCGCTAAGCCATTCCCATTTAACGGGAGATTGCTTCGTCACTCACTATCGTTCGTTCCTCGCAACGACATATTGAGCCTATAATTACAGAATGCGCCGCTCAATTATCTTGCTCGGCATTTTGCTTCTCTACGCCTGTTCCCCACAGGTTCGTTCCCCAACTGCAACCGAAACAAATGCTCCTAACGTCACATCAACGTCAACATCCATTACGGCACCCTCTTCCACATCCACTCCACAACCACATCGTATCGCGCAAGATCACGGACCTGAGCTTGAGGATTTTGCATCCAATAGAAACCCGCTGACAGGACGTGAAGTACAAGATCTATCTCTACTCAAACTTCCGGCTGTGTTGGTTTCGATCAGCAATATGCCTGTCACAGCGCGCCCACAGGCAGGACCGGGATTCGCGCCGTGGGTATTTGAGTTGTTCATCGGCGAAGGCACCACACGCTTCATGAATGTTTTCTATGGCGAGTATCCGCGCACGGTTCCCAACGTTACTGGCGGATGTAAGGTGCGGCAGGAAGTCATTCATCCCAGCGGGACGTGGATCGGCAATCGTGTCTGGCTCGATGAAAATGAAAACGGTGTGCAGGATGATTGGGAGATGGGAGTCGGCGGCGTTTGTGTTCGCTTGTTAGACGGGAGCAGCCATGAGGTCCAGCAGGAAACGGTGACTGATTCCAATGGCTATTATGCTTTTGAGAATTCTAGCGACGATGTTATCGTCCAATTCGTAAAAACCAATTTATACGAATTTACAAAACAGGATGTTGGCAACGATGACCAGGACAGCGATGCAGGCTCGAATGGCGAAATCAAAATATTTCAAGTAAACGACACTGCCACTTTCTGGGATGCAGGCTTGGTTCTGGTCAAAAAACCAATTGCTACATCCAGTCCGGTCGTGACCGGCACGCCACCCAATTGGTTCATTCCTGCTGAAGATTACGTTGGACCGATCCGCTCGGGGCGGTTGACCTACAACCAGATCGGCGCGATGTTCCCGAATAGCTGTCTCATCTATGCCAGCGCCGCACCCGATATCGGCGCGCAACTCAATTGGTGCGAGATCATATTTGGCGTAGACGCATACACGCCTAACAGCGCCTTGTTGACCGTGAAGCACATGCGCGAACTTGCTGAGAAAAGCTTGAACCCGAAACAACCAGTCAATTATTCCGGTAATCTCTTTTCAGAAACACCTCCCCAAAATGGACAAGCCGCTGAGAAGATCGTTGTGTTCTATCATGCCTATACTCAATCGGGCTGGCACTATGATCCCATCTCCCAAACTTATTTGCGTTTCACCGACCAAGCCGATGGCACTGGCAAACTCATCCCTGCCACAGACCGGTTGACTGGCAGGCAAATGGCGTTTGAAAATGTGATTATAGTTTTTGCAATGCACAACCGCATCCGCCACAACCAACTAGAGATCAATTTTGAACCGGGTCAAAAGGAACCCGCCTATCTCTTCCGCGATGGACAGGTGTTCAAGATCTACTGGTCAACGCAAAACCGTAAATGGGATAAGAAGAACGGACTCCAGCGTCCAATGCATTTTGTCGATGCACAGAATAATCTTGTTCCCTTGCATCCTGGTCGCACATGGATCCACATCGTCACACCGTATTCATCTGTCACGGATGAAGGAAATGACGAATGGCTGGTACACTTCGTCCAGCCGGATGATCCGATTGATACGCCAAAACCATAAACCGGACTCCAACGTCTCCCGACGTTGAAGTCAAAAGTCTGGAGGCTTTTGACTCCGGACAAATGGAGATCCCATGCACTCCTACGTCACTGCGCTCAAAAACCTGTTCGAGAAAAATGCCGATCCATCTCAGGCGCCCGCCATGAAGAAATATATGCGCGATCAGTTCGAGTATCTGGGAATCAAAACGCCCAAGAATGCCGCCTTGCAAAAAGAGTTTTTTGCCGAACATGGATATCCCCCTCTTGAAGAGCTCGATGAAATCCTGCATGATTTGTGGGCGCTGCCTCAACGTGAATTCCAATATATTGCCGTTGGACTTCAGAACCGATTCGAAAAACAACTCCCCGCAGACTTCATCAAAACCATCGAATATCTCATCACGACCAAATCCTGGTGGGATACAGTTGACTCTATTGCTGGCGGTGTGGTCGGCGTACACTTCAAGCGCTATCCTGCCGTGAAAAAGAAATATCTCGCCAAATGGCGCAAATCGGATAATTTCTGGCTACGCCGCACAACCATCCTTTTTCAACTCAACTACAAAAGGGAAACCGACTTCCCTTTGTTGTGCGAGATCATCTGCGAGAATCTGGATTCTAAGGAATTCTTCATCAATAAAGCCATCGGCTGGTCACTGCGGCAGTATGCGAGAATTGACCCCAAAGCGGTGACTAAATTCGTCAAAGCTACACCGTTGCATCCGCTTAGCCGGCGGGAGGCGATGAAACACCTGGAATAAATAAAAGTGACGGTCATCTCAGGGATAACCGTCACTTCTTAACGCAGCCAAAATCTTTACTACAGATCGATATCAACCCGGTTTTGCATCGAGTTCGCGATCTCGGCAAAGCGTTTCCTCAAATAGTCAATTGTTTGCACGTCAAACTCAGATTTTTCCAGGGATTTATCCATACACCACAACCATTCATTGCGTTCTTCCTTGCCAATGGGAAATGGCATGTGTCGCTGTCGTAAGCGCGGATGCCCAAATGCCTGAATATACAAAGCCGGTCCGCCCGACCAACCGGAGAGGAACATAAAAAGCTTATTCCTTGATTCAGTCAGATCATCCGGATGGATCGCTCGTACCTTCGCCGCCTCTGGAGAAGAATCCATCGCATCGTAAAACCGGTCCACCAGCGCGCGTAATCCCTTTTCACCACCGATCAATTCATAAAGTGTTTTCTCTGATTCTGTCATAGGGGAATTGTAATCCATGTCGTTGCGAGGAGCGAAGCGAAGAAGCAATCTCCTTTTACTTGGTTGCTCCAATCGATTAGATTGATTCCGTTTAACGGGAGATTGCTTCGCCCACTCGCTAACGCTCGGGGTTCGCAATGACATTGAACAATGGCTTTATAATTGACCTGTTCACATTCGCCAGATGGAGGAACAATGCCTAAAGAAAACGAAGCCGTTATTCTTTCTGCAGCACGCACACCGATTGGAAAATTTCAGGGGTTGTTGAGCAATGTACCAGCGCCGAAGCTGGGAGCCGTGGCGATCAAAGCCGCGGTAGAACGCGCACAGATCGATCCAAAAGAAATCGAAGAAATCATCATGGGAAATGTGGTGCAAGCCGGAGAAGGTCAAGCCCCGGCGCGCCAGTCAGGTATCTTTGGCGGTATCCCCGCCACGGTCAGTGCCACGACCGTCAACAAAGTTTGCGGCTCGGGTCTCAAAGCCGCAATGATGTCGGCGCAAGCTATTCGTGCGGGCGATGCCGATCTGTTCGTGGCGGGCGGATTTGAGTCCATGAGCCGCGCGCCGTATCTCGTCAGCGGGCGCATGGGCGAGTTGAAGTTCGGCAACACGCAAATGACCGACGCCCTGCTCAACGATGGTCTCTGGGATCCGTTCGAGAATTGGGGCATGGGCAACGCTGCCGAATTTATCGCGGATGAGTACGAGGTCACGCGCGAAGCGATGGATCAGTTTTCGCTTCAATCCCACCAGAAAGCTGTCGAGGCTCAAGAAAATGGGAAGTTCCGCGCGGAGATCGTCCCCGTACCCGTCCCCGGACGCAAAGGGGAAGTCACCGTCGTGAGCATGGACGAAGGTCCACGCAAAGATACGTCACTCGAGTCGCTGGCAAAGCTCAAGCCATCGTTCAAACCCGATGGCAAGGTGACCGCCGGGAACGCCTCATCCATGAATGATGGTGCCGCAGCGGTGGTGCTTGCTTCACGCGAATATGCTAACAAAAATAAATTGATGCCCATGGCGCGGATCGTTGGATACGCCCAGGCGGCGGTCGAACCGAAATATCTGTTCGCTGCTCCGGCGCACGCCATCCCGAAATTACTGCGCAAAGTCGGCTGGACTCTCGATGATGTGGACCTGATCGAGCTCAACGAAGCTTTTGCCGCACAAGTGCTGGCAGACGGCTACGCTCTCACCGACGATGGCTGGAACTGGGACAAGGTCAATGTCAACGGCGGAGCGATCGCGTTGGGGCATCCGCTTGGCGCCAGCGGTGCACGTGTGTTGACGACACTGCTCTACGCCCTGAAAGACCGCGGATTGCAGCGCGGCATTGCATCGTTATGTTTGGGTGGTGGTGAAGCGGTGGCGATGGCTGTGGAAATGGAATGAACAACAGCTATGTTTGTTGATATCAAACGTCCTGTATTCCTGAGCGGAGAAAACCCTGGGATGACCCTGTATGAACCAGGCACAGACCATCCCATTGCTATTCTTAGCTATTGGCATGTAACCGATAGTCCGCATGGGATAGGGAACGCGCTGATCTTATGGCTGAATAAAGCCATGCTCTCAAAGACCATTCAATTTTCTGGCGGCATCTTGTGTGATCATTTGCCGTTGGCACACATGCTTACAGAAACGCTCACCCAATACTTTCCTGAATTTAGCGATGTACCTGTGGCGTCTTTGCCTTATCATGAAGCTCATTGTGAACATACCTATGAGAATGGCGAACGCTATGTAGTACGTTGTGTTTCAGGGAAAGACACAATATCTGTCGAGTGGATTGATCCATTGGATAGACGAGCGATCTCCATCCCTGATTTTCCCATTGGCGATCAGTGTTTCGAACTTCGCAATGTGGTTTGTCCATGCGGATCAGGTCTGCTCAGGATCAACGATCAGATCGTTCCAGGAACGATACAAACAGGGACACGTGCCGATGGGTTCCCATCCAGCACGGCGTTTCTGGCATTTGCTGAAAGCTGGGTAGGACCGGTACATACTCATTCCAATTTTACAGGTGATAATTCATGAATACATCAGAACGCAATGAAAAGATCGAACTGTATGGCAAAGGATTTAGCATGCTGGTTGAAATGCTCAAGGATATTCCACGCGAAGTCTGGCAATTCAAACCCGCGGAGAATGAGTGGAGCATCCACGAAGTCATCATCCACCTGGCGGACTCCGAAACGAACGCCGCCCTGCGCGCCCGCAAACTGATCGTCGAACCTGGCGGCACGTTGATGGGCTACGACCAGGAAGCCTGGGCAAATATGCTGAACTATCACGAGCACGATCTGCAAGATGCCCTGGATTCGGTACGCCTTGCCAGAAAGACCACCTATGAACTGTTGAAGAAACAGCCCGAGGATGTGTTCGATCACATCGTCATCCACCCCGAATACACTGAGCCTTATACCTTCGAGAACTGGCTGAATATTTACTCTGCGCACATTCCGGGGCATATCGAGCAGATCATGAATAACTATAAATTATGGAGAGATCATCACGGATAGATATACTTCGCGCTGACATCGTACCCCAAGGGTAGCGGAGTGAGGAGCGTTCTTTGCGACGAACGCAGTCGAAGCGCATTTTCAGCAACGGCGCTTCGACTGCGGAACGAATGATCACCGTTCCTCCGCTCAGCGCGAGTAGTATTAAAACCGACTCGAACCTCAGAGGGATAGTCTTATTTCTCCATCTTTCCTACAATAATAGTGTTTCTGTTGTTTATTTCGAAGGAGATGAATATGCGAAATAAAGCCTTTGTTCACGGATTGATTTTTAGCCTGCTCCTCATGGCATTTCTCGCGGTTCCCAGCAATGCATATGCCGGAGGCGTTTGCGGTGGGACATTCACCATCGAATATGCGGAGACGCTGGAGAAGATCGCCGCCATGTGTGGAACGACCGTCTCTGCGATCGTGGCTGCCAACCCCGGGATGGGCACCGTTCTCACGGTCGGACAGGTGATCGTGGTTCCCGGAAGCGGCTCCACAATCCCTAACACTCCGGTTCCGACCCAGCCCCCCAGCAGCACCGCGGTTCCCCCATCCGGTACGTACGCTACCTATATCGTTCAATCGGGTGACACGTTCTCGAACATTGCCGCTCGCTTTGGGGTCAGCGTCAATACGCTGTGGGCAGCGAACCCGAGCATCCAGAACATCAACTTGCTATACGTTGGGCAGACGATCTACATCCCTGGTTCCTCAGGTGGGATCGTGATCCAGCCGGTGCCCACGCAAGAATTGATCGCACGTTCCTGGGGTGTCGCTCCGAGTGGCACCGCCCGCGCGGATGTCAAACTATCCAACAAATCCAAGGCGCAGGCATATATCTCTCTGCAAGGCACCACCAAAGACGGCACGGACGTGATCCGCGAATACCCGGTGGATGGCACCTTTGAGGTGAGCATCCCCGCCGGCTGGTACATTTACGTTGCCTGGGTCGGCGGAAAGAAAATGGAAGGACAGTTCAACCTAGTTGGAAATGCCAACATTTCGATCACTTTGTATAAAGATAAGGTGGTTGTGAACGATTAGTTCAGTAATGAGATAACATAGAACTCCGAGTTTTCGAAAAACTCGGAGTTCTCTTTCAAAACCATTTTTATAAAATCAAATTCAGTAATTGTGCTTCAATCTCCTGCCACGGCATCGTCAAATCAACACACTCGATTCGAATGATGTGATCCTGCAGTTCGATCCTCTCCGACAATTTCGCGCGGACAGCGGGATACAGCAAAATGCCCGATGCGTTGCGATGCTCATCTGAAACATGCGCTTGTGAACCAAGATAGGCATACAATTGATACAGGTGGGATGGATCGAAGATTTCCTTGCCCCATTCATTCTCAACCAAACTCTTCGCCGTGAATTTTGTATCCAGCACAATGATCTCGCCGGAACGATTATTCTGAATTAATAAATCCGGTTGCATGGACGGGAGATAGGGGTTGTCGTATTTCGCATGCCACGAGAGGCGTGACTGTGCTTTGACGGTATATCCCTTTAAGTGGATGCGATAAAAGTTAGCGACAAAGCGTTCGTAGACGTTGTAGAGAAGCAGTGTGTCGCGTTCCATAGCAGGCAAGGTGCGTTTACCGGTGGCTTCGGTCGGCATTTGTCGCTGCAGGAACAGTTCGCAGATGGACAGCATCAAGCGGTAGTCGCGGTCATTGTGACCCAACTGCTGCCTGCGGATGAAGTCAAAGTTGAGCTCGATCAGGTCAATGCCATCGAGGGCGCGGGTCAACTGGCGCAGGAAATGGCGTAATTCTTCAGCTTTATCTCGGTCAGCGCCGAAGTTACCTGTCTGAACCAAACGCGCCAGCGTACTGCGGATAATCTGGTTCTTCGGCGCATTCGCACTGTACTGCTGAAAATCGCAAACAACTTCTCCCCTATCAAAGGTTCGTTCTCTCAAACTCTCGGCAAAATCAATTCGTCCACGAATGCCCTGAATGGCTTGGTGCTGGTCAACATAACTACGCCCCAGCCCAATGCGTATCCGCTGTTGGATGAATTTCGCCAAAATGGACGCCAGCAGCGCGTCCAGCGTCGGTGCGGATTCGGCATCCGCCCATGACCAGTGATTGGAAATCGGCACTTCGTTCCACGCATACAACAGCATGTGCCACAGATTGCGAATGGGAATGCCATATTCTGTGTACTGGACGGGAACCGAGGTCATCATTGTAGAAAGTCAAGAATTCTTAACGCGAAAAATGCGAATGAAACGAATTGCGCGAAAATTTTGAGTGAATTCGCGGCTTTCGCCTGTTCGCGAAATTCGCGTTCCAAAAAGGCTTGCCCGTCAAACGATCCCGCTTTACCGTTGATCATCAGGAGAGCAATCTCCGGGCGGCGTCTTCGGCTTTGGACGGGTTATCGAACCAGTATTCCTTCAGGAGGGGAATGATCTCCGTGCGCAGGATGCCGTAGAACCAGTTCTTGTCCAAGCTGGCGAAGTTATCTCCGTTCGGGCAGAAGAAGCTGTGACCGATCTGGTAATTCTCTCCCAGCAAGGGATCCTCCTTGATCTCCTTGTTGAGAGCGGTCATGCGCTCCACGATCAAGTTCACAAGTTCCGGTTTCATCGAACGTTCCAATAGCCAGCCGCGATAGAGGTCACTGTCATATTGCGGTGTCAATGTGGCAAAGGCAAAGCGACGGCGCAAGGCATAATCGACCATTGCCAAGGAACGATCCGCTACGTTCATCAAGCCGATCAAATACAAATTGGATGGAATATAGAAGCGCGGCTCGTTCTCATTTCGATACACCAGTGGGACCGCGTACTCCGCGCCACGTTTGTCGTGCTCGATCAGCATCAGCAGTTCGCCAAAGATTTGACTCAAATTGCCGCGGTTGATCTCGTCAATGATGAAGACATATTCGCGGTCGGGGTCATTGATAGCTTTCTGGCAGAAGTTGTAGAAGACGCCGTTCTGCAAACCAAAGCTGCCTGCCTTCCCCGCCACGGGGCGATATCCGCGCACGAAATCGTCATACGAATACGATTGATGGAACTGCACCATCTCCAGCCGGTTGTTGTCCACTTCTTTCATCAGCGCGTACGCCAGCTTGCGCGCCAAAAACGTTTTGCCGACTCCGGGAGGTCCCTGCAAGATCAGAGCCTTCTTGGCTTCGAGCCGTTCCAAAATTTGGTTCACTTCCGCTTCCGGCAGGAACACGCCCGAAGCCAGAACATCATCCACGCTATAAGGTTGCTTCACTGTTTCCTCATCCTGTTTCAGTTTGCCATCCCACCACACTTTGGCGAACCAGGCATAATCCTGCTCCTTGCCATACCAGACGAAATCGCGCAGTCGTTCTGATAAGGCTCGCAGTTTATAACCTTCGTCCAAATGCAAACGCCAGATCGTGCTGCGATTGGTGTAGAAGTACCACGACTTCTCGGCGAAGTCATGATCCCATTCCACTTCAACCGTTCTGCCATCGTTGCGATTGGCTACGATCGTTCCGACTGCCTTGATGAGAAGGCGCGAGACCGTACGATTCTGATTGTCAAAGGGCAAGCCCCGGCGTTGGGTTGAAGCGGATTTGATGGCGATCCGGTCGCCCACGCGCATCGACAGGACGTCATCCAGATAACGGTTGAAATATCCGTTCTCCCAAACACCCTCCGCCAGAAAACGCTCGGTCTGGTCAGCGGGGTCGCGGTCATCCCAGTAAGCGCCGACCAGCCAGTAATTGACCCCGCCCTTGGTGTGATATGGTCGTTTCGGCTCCGAGACCATGCCCGCACGCTCGTTGCCTGCGCCCCACGCTTCGAGCGAAATCTCGGGGAACGACTTTTTGCCATTGGCATATTTCGTTACCGTCTCGGCATAGAACTTTGCGGTCAGACCACCCGGCGGCAGTTTGATACCCAAATGCGCGCGCACATTTTGATCGAGACTTAGGAAGGTATCGGGACGTATCCAAAAGAGAGCCATCGTTAGATTGACGTTGGTTTGCTTGACAGAGAGCGCCGCATCAAACGACCGAAGGAACTGTCTCTTCCCCAATGGGCTTTTTCCCAACGCCTGATGGAAGACCTGCCACAAGCGAGCGATGTCATCCGCGTTGCGCAAATCCTGATACGGGAAAAACCACGACTTGAGATTGTTCAACATGGGAACGCCGTTGAAATCATCCGGCACTTCGCTTTGCAATTCGAAGAATGACTGCATGCGTTTGAGGATCGCGATGCGTTGTTCGTACCCGATGCCCCGATTGAAGACGCCGAAGAATGTGAAAGGGTCGATCTCCTCTAGCAGAAAACGACTCCCGTCTTTGTCCTTGTCGTTAAGCGGCGTAATGACATACCCCTCCGCGCGGAGTGTCTCCAAAAAGGCGATCAACTCCGCCTGACGGTTCTCCCAGCCTTTCAATTTCTGCGCCAGTTCCTGATAAAAGGGAATCCACGTGAATGAGCGTAATGTCATCGCGTGAATTGTAGCATACCCATTTTGTGAGAATCAAATCGCCCTGCCAATGACTGACAGGGCGATCTCGTTTTAAGAGTATTCAATTGGATACGGAAAACGCAGATGCCGATGATCAAAAAATCTGCGTTTCTCAGCGTGAATCAGCGTCCAACCTGGTGTTATTGTTAATGTCGCAGTCCGCGCCAGACTTCCAGTTTGCTGCTCACGCGGTGGATCACTTCATCGGTGAACTGTGTGGTCGTCAGGCTGCCGCCCAGATCCGTGGTTACCTGTCCCGCGTGGACAGCTTCAAAGACAGATTCATAGATCGCCCGCGAAGCTTTATTAGCATCTGGAAGATCCAGATAAGAAAGGATCGAAGCGCCAGCCAGGATCATCGCCATCGGGTTGGCAATGTTCTTGCCTTCCAGTGCGGGTGCAGTCCCATGTGGTGCTTCGGTGAAAACGACCTTGATGTGGTAGGCATCATTGAAAGCAATGACCTGACTTTCCGACCCGGCAATGCTGCCGAACATCTGAAGAACCATATCAGAAAGCAGATCGCCATCGCGGTTGAGCGTGGGGATGACCATCGCTTCTCCATCACTTTTGAGCAGAAGAGCAAGAGTGGCGTCGATCAATTGAGGTTCATAGATCACATTCGGGTGGCGTTTGGCAGCGGCGTCCATCTCCTCTTTGAACATTCCCTCATACACCGGGCTGACCGTGTACTTGGGTCCGCCGAAGACGCGCGCATTGGTCCGCTCGGCTTGCAGGAAAGCGAACTCTGCCACACAGCGACAAACATTCCGGCTGATCTTGGAAGTGCGATAGGCGATCTCATCCCCCTCTGCCGTAGTTTCGCGCCATTCCTTCGCCCCATAGGCATCGTCCACAGCCATGCGGACAATGGAGATCGGGTCATGGACGCCCCCGACCGGGCGCACACGCGGCAGGCGTCGTCCGGTACGCAGGATGACCGTTCCATTGATCATGTCCCTCAACAAAGCATTTGGGCTGCCCACATCCTGCGGGTCCGGCGGGGTGATGGTGGCAGCCTTCATTCCCAAACCGGTTTTCAACATAGCATCGGCGGCTTCTCTTACCACCTCATTCTTTGTGGCGCGCCGTTTCGCCAAACTTAGGTCAAAATGTTGAAAATTCAATGACAGGCCGATCACTTCCGGCACCAGCAGTCGCAACGCTTCCTGCAATAGTTCTTCGCCGGTCTGATCTCCATGCATAACAACGATCGTACGTGTATCTATGTTCGATAACGCGGACATCTCCGCCTCCCAATTTAAAATGAATTTGACCAAGTTACTTTGAGCGGGGATTGTACCTCAGTTCTTCGCTATACCATTTCGATGACAGTCTCTCCAAGCCGATAATGATAGATACCAGATGATCTGGCCAATGCCGGAATGGCACGCATCCAAAGAAATGGTTTCATGAGCGGCTCATCGTCGGCGTAGTAATTCCATTCATCCAGCAGATGGAAACCATCGCACCATGTTTCGACATCGCGCGGGTCTCGCAATTTCCAATGCAGACGCGCCTTGACCCCTGCAAACGCCAGATGCAGATTATCTGCCCAGATGACAAAAGGTGTGTGCGCATCGCAGACAAATTCGCAGCCGGGGAAGCGCTCACTCAAGCGCAGGAATAATTCCTTTACCTGTGTTTCTTCAAAATACGGAAGCACTCCCTCGGCGACGAACAGGAATGGTCGCGGCTTGAACCGCTCCACTTCGGCGAACCAGTTCATGTCGAAAACAGATGCTGTGACCGCATGGTAATGCGATGACTGAGTAGAGATCAACTTCTTGCGAAGATCCATCACTTCGGGCACGTCCAGGTCGAACCATTCCACATAATCATTCCCGATACGCTCGTAGCGTGTGTCTAATCCGCAGCCGATGTGGACAACCACACCGTCAGGATTACGTGCAAGAAAATCGCGCACATGCCTGTCAAAGCGTTTCATGCGGATGATGACAGCGATCTCGTCATGCCGCTGCATCCTCAGTTTGGAAAAATCTGCGTTAATGCAATTCATCATTTCGACAGATTTCTCGTCCTTGAATGCTCCATCCGGACGTTGCGTTTCGCGTGCCCGCACGAGCAAGGTCATCAACAGTGTTTGCGGTACGCCAGCAAGAGAGTGAAGGATTTTCTCAGGCATAGTGATTCCTTTATTACAAATTGTTTTTCAATTATCACTATATGCCGTTTGAATCGAAAGTCAATAGCCGGGCAACACTTTCCAAAATTTCGAAACTGTAATTGACTTGTCTGCACTTCTGCTGTACACTTTAATTACTCCGATGGGGAGTAGCCCCCGAACCGGTTTCGGGTCGGACAGTCGTCAAGACGGAAAGAGATTTCCCGGCTGTCTGGAAGAAAGCGCAAGACCATCGCCTCTCAGGCGGTGGTCTTTTCATTTCCCACACTCACCACCTCCTGACTGCTTTTCGTAAACAGAAAGGAGATTCCCCATGTCTGCCCCTGCAACATCCGCTCTGCGGAAATATTGGAAGCCTGCCCTCGCCACCGGCGCAGGAGGTACATCCTTGATACTCTTTTTCGAGGAGATCCTTGCCTTCATAATGGAACTAATGGAAGTGTTCAGTGTGCTTGCATTGCTCCTGCTTGTCGGACCTATCTACCTGTTCAATCAGTTCGTGTTCAAGTCTGCGCTGCCGCGCAAAGAAGACAAAAATCGATAAGGACAGGAGAGACTCGTATCATGGAACAAAATATTTTTTGGCACACCACAAACACAGAACAGGCGTTTGACCAACTCGATAGTGCGGGATCAGGCATCGGTGAGAAAGAGGCGGCAGGTCGCCTGCAAAAGTTTGGACCGAATGAGATCCAAGCCGCACGCCGAATCTCTGCCTGGGAGATCCTGATCGAGCAATTCAAAAATGTGCTCATTCTGATCCTGCTGGGAGCAACGGTTATATCGTTGTTCCTGGGGCATGGCGTCGAGTCGATCGTTATCGCGGTCATTGTATTATTTGCCGTCCTGCTGGGGTTTATCCAAGAGTATCGCGCCGAACGCGCCATCGAAGCATTGCGGCAATTGGCAGCACCGACCGCCACTGTGGTGCGCGATGGACGGGAAATGAAAATTCCAGCACGCGAGGTTGTACCTGGCGATGTTGTCCTGCTTCACACCGGCGACCGCGTCCCGGCCGATGGACGCCTGATCGAGTCGATCAATTTGCAGATCGAAGAAGCGGCGCTGACTGGTGAATCGGTGCCTGTGGAAAAACATACCCATGCGCTTCCTACCGACGAATTACCTGTGGGCGACCGAAAGAACATGGTCTACGCTGGAACCGCTGCCACCTACGGACGCGGTAAGGCATTGATCGTCGCCACGGGTATGCAGACCGAGTTCGGAAAGATCGCCCAGCTCCTGCAAACCGTGGAAACTGGTAAGACCTCCTCTGCAACAAAATCTTGACAAGGTTGGGTCGACGCTGGCGCGCGCGGCATTTGTAGTGGTGGCTATCATCGTGGCATTGGGATTGATGCGCGGACAGCCTTTCATCGAGATGCTCATCTTCGGTATCGCACTGGCTGTAGCGGTCGTGCCGGAGGCGTTGCCCGCGGTCGTGACCATCTCGCTCGCCATCGGCGTACAGAAGATGGTAAAACGCAACGCTCTCATTCGCCGCCTGCCCGCTGTGGAAACGCTTGGCAGTACCTCGGTGATCTGTTCTGATAAGACCGGCACGCTGACCAAAGATGAGATGACCGTGCGGAAGGTGTATGTCGCAGAGCAGATCTTCGACGTCAGTGGGTCGGGGTATTCGCCAACAGGAAGTTTTTCGACAAACGGCGATTCGTCCAATATGGTCAGCAGTGAGTTAAAGTTTTTGCTTTCTGCAGCCGTGCTCGCGTCAGATGCCATGCTGGTGCAAGTTACCGAACGTGACTGGGATATCAAAGGTGACCCCACCGAAGGCGCGCTGGTTGTAGCCGCCGCCAAAGCCGGGCTGGGGAAAGAAGCATTGGATCATGCCTATCCGCGCCTGCAGGAGATTCCATTTACATCCGAATCGAAGCGCATGACCACGCTCCATCGAACCGAGAACGGCATCGTCGCTTACACCAAGGGCGCTCCAGAGATCATCCTGGAACATTGCGATTCGATCCTCACGACGAACGGCGTTAAAAAGCTGGATGACGCCACGCGTAAACAAGTCTTGAACGTGGCGCAAGGTTTCGCAGAGAATGCCCTGCGCGTGCTTGCCATCGCTTCCAAACCGGATGCGGTGCTTGAATCTGCACAAATGAATATGACCTTCCTTGGGCTGGCTGGCATGATCGATCCGCCGCGCACCGAAACGAAGGAGGCGATCGCCGTCTGTGAAAGCGCAGGCATTCGCCCTGTGATGATCACCGGCGACCATCCTGTCACAGCACAGACCGTGGCGCGCGAATTGGGACTTCTGAAAAATGGACGAGTGGTCACCGGCGCGGAACTGGATGATATTACCGATGAGCAGTTCAAACAGGAGGTGGAGACCATCGACGTGTATGCGCGTGTTTCGCCTGCCCACAAACTGCGCGTGGTGACGGCGCTCCAGGCAAACGGTCATGTGGTTGCCATGACCGGCGACGGTGTCAACGATGCCCCTGCCCTTAAGAAAGCGGACATCGGTATTGCGATGGGTATCACCGGCACAGACGTGACGAAAGAAGCCTCCGCCATGACCCTGACTGATGATAATTTCGCATCCATTGTCGCGGCAGTGGAAGAGGGTCGCGGTGTGTTCGGCAACATCAAAAAATATTTGATGTATTTGCTCTCATCGAATATCGGTGAGATCGGTTTGATGGCTGGGTCTGCGCTACTGGGATTACCCTTGCCGCTGACCGCCGTGCAAATCCTCTACGTCAACCTTGCCACCGATGGCCTGCCTGCATTGGCACTATCTGTTGACCCGCCTGAAAAGGATTTGATGAAACGCAAGCCGCGCGACCAGAAGGCAGGTATCTTTACCCGTCCCGTTGTCGCCCTGATGCTGGCAGGCGGCATCTGGTCCACACTCGTTAATCTCGGATTATTCCTCTGGGCGACGAACTCGGGTCGCAGCATCGAAGAGGCAATGACGATGACCTTTGTCTCGCTGGTACTGATCCAGTTCTTCAAAGCCTACAACTTCCGTTCTGACCGTCACTCGGTGTTCAACCGTCCGTTCGAGAACAAGTGGTTGAACACTGCCATCTTGTGGGAAGTAGCCCTGTTGCTGCTGATCATCTACGTCCCTGCCCTGCATGAACCATTCAACACCTTCAGCCTGCCGCTCATCGACTGGGTGATCATCCTGGGTCTCTCCTTGACGGTCTCGCCAGTACTTGAATTTGTGAAATGGATGGAACGCAAAGGCTGGTTTGGCGCACTCACTTAATAACTGAAGTATCAACTTTAGAAGGGAACAACTTTAAACTTAATGAATAAGAATACGCAATCAACAACCAAATCACGGAAGAATGAGGAGCAACGCCGAGAAGTACGAAAACAACTCTGGATGCGATTGGCAGCGGTCTTCATCCTGATCGCTTTTCTTGCCGCTGAATGTTCTACTTTGATCCTGATGGATTAGTTGAATTTACGCCAGCGTCATTGCACAACCATCGGCACGCGGATCGCTGCCCGCGCATAACGCGCCTGTCTCCGCCTCGCGCAGGATGACCTGTCCCCTGCCGAAGAGCGCGCGCTCAAATCCGCTCACAGCATACAATGGATGTCCCATCGCTTGAAGGGCATCCATTGTTTCTTTTGGCATGCCTTCTTCCATCGCGACCTGTCCGCCGTCTTCTTCCACGTCAATGCAGAAGCGCGGCAGATCGAGCGCGGATTGAGGGTCGAGCTTGTCATCGAGCAAAGCGGTTAGGACTTGGACATGTCCTTGCGGTTGCATAAATCCGCCCATGACACCCATTGAGGCAAAGAGCGCTTCGTCTTCGCCGCCGCTCCGCTCAGCGCGAGTAATCATAGCCGGAATGATGGTGTGATAGGGGCGTTTACCAGGTGCGAGACAATTGGGGTGGTCGGGGTTAAGGGTGAAGTTGTAGCCACGGTTTTGCAGCGTGAAGCCCCATCCCTTTGGGACAATGCCAGTGCCAAAGCCCCAGTAGTTGCTGTTGATGAACGAGCAGGCATTGCCGAATTTATCCACAACGCTGAGATAGACCGTATTCGAGGAGTTGACCGGTGTGCCGTGGCGCGGGTCAACGGTGGCGCGTTTGAGGTCGATCAATTTGCGACGCATTGCAGCGTATTCTTTCGAGAGCAATTCGTTCACGGGGATATGCGAGAATTTCGGGTCAGCCACATACCAACGCGAATCGGCAAAGGCGAGGCGCAAGGCTTCGATAACGAGATGCAGCCGTTCGGTAGAAAGCGAAGCGAGCGCGTCCAGTTCGAATCCCTCCAGAATGTTGAGCGCGATCAGGGCGGTGATGCCCTGTCCGTTGGGTGGACATTCGTAGACGCGGTATCCGCGATAGTCAACGCTGATCGGCTGCTCCCACGTGGACACATGCGAGGCAAGATCCTCCGCAGACAGGACTCCGCCCGCCTCTTTTATTACGCCGAGGATTGCTTCCGCTATTTCACCCTGATAGAACGCTGACGCGCCCTTCTGCGCGATCATCTCGAAGGTACGCGCCAGCCCTGGGTTGCGGAAAATTTCTCCCGGCATCGGACCACGTCCATCGATGGTCAACTCCTGACCATTCAACGCTGTTTTGAGTTGACGCTCCGCGCCAAAGTTCCACGATTTGGATGTGATCGGCGAAACAGGAAACCCTTCGCTGGCAAGCCGAATGGCGGGAGTGAGAATATCGTTCATCGAAAGTGAGCCGTGTTTTTCGATCAGATCAAACCAACCCGCACACGCACCTGGAACTGTAACCGTATGCACATGAAACGGAGGCAGTTCGGTGGTGATGCCATCTTTCTTTAGCCGGTCAAGTGTCAGCGCGGCAGGAGCGCGTCCCGATCCATTGAGGGCGGTGACGCGCTTCGTATCTGCGGAATAAAAGAGGGCAAACATATCCCCGCCAATTCCGGTGGAGGTCGGTTCGGTAACGTTGAGTGCTGCTCCTGCCGCTACTGCAGCATCGGCGGCGTTTCCGCCTTTCGCCAGAATTTCCAGTCCGGCAACAGTGGCAAGCGGCTGGGAAGAGGCTACCATGCCCCCTTTTCCATAAACGGGAGAACGGCGAGAATTGAAGGAGAAAGTCTGCATCAGGGCATCCTATACTGCGGATTTGAAAACAACGCTGATTGTAGCAAATTGGTTAAGATTTTCAACCTTCTTCTCAAAAGATCTTAAGATTTTTCAATTATCCTAAATTATCACAACTTTTAACTTGACTTTTTAAAAACTATATTTATAATATCAATAATTATTCCAAGGCTTTTTTACTTATCTTTATTCCAACATAAGAAAATTGAGGAAACATGGAAAATTCTTCTCAGCCCCTACCCCAAAACTGGGCAGCTCGCTTTTTTACCATTTGGACCGGTCAGGCATTTTCACTGTTCGGCTCGGCGTTGGTGCAATTTGCCTTGATCTGGTGGTTGACCCAAAAGACCGGCTCCGGAACTATGCTGGCATTCGCTACCCTGGCTGCCATGCTGCCGCAGGTGGTGCTTGGACCGTTCGCAGGGGCACTGGTTGACCGTTGGAATCGCCGTCTCATCATGATCTTTGCCGATGCTTCCATTGCCCTGGCAACTCTTGGGCTGATCGTTTTGTTTGCAACCGGGCTGGTCCAAATCTGGCATGTGTATGTGCTCATGGCGATCCGCTCGCTAGGCGGAGCGTTCCACTTCCCTGCCATGGGAGCTTCTACGCGTTTGATGGTGCCAGAGAAACACCTGACACGCATCAGCGGACTCAATCAAACATTACAGGGCGTAATGAATATGATCGCTCCCCCTGTCGGTGCATTATTGATCGAGGTATTTCCTACACAGAATGTACTTCTCATTGATGTCGGAACCGCTGTATTAGCAATTCTGCCGCTCTTATTCTTTAGCATCCCACAGCCAGCACGGGTAGAAACACCTCACGAAACAAAGCAATCCCTGTTTGCCGATGTGCGCGAAGGACTGGCATATGTTCGCAACTGGAACGGATTATTGGTCGTCCTCTCCATGGCGGTGCTGCTGAATTTCCTTCTCACACCGACCGGATCGCTCATGCCATTACTGATCACCAAATATTTTGGAAAAGGCGCGTTCGAATTTGGCTTGATGGATTCTGCCTCCGGATTTGGCATCATTATCGGTGGAGTGTTACTCAGCGTTTGGGGCGGTTTCCGGAAGAAGATAGTAACCTCGATGCTCGGCATTATTGGCATCGGTATTGGAATTGCAGGTGTGGCACTTGTCCCGGCAAATCTCTTCATCCTTGCCATGATCTCCATGGGGTTTAGTTCCGCCATGACACCCATTACCAATGGTCCGCTCGGTGCGATCATGCAAGCGAAGGTCCGCCCCGATATGCAGGGACGCGTTATGAGTTTGGTTAACAGTGCAGCAACTGCCATGGCACCACTAGGTTTATTGATCGCTGGCCCGGTTTCAGATCTCATCGGCATCCGTGCGTGGTATTTGATCGCCGGACTTGTGACAATCTTCATGGGCTTCCTTGGTTTCTCCTTGCCCGCTGTCATGCAGATTGAGGATGAACATCCGAACGAACCTTCTGTCGTGCCGCTCGCCGCTGATTAAAACAGTTTGCCGTCAAAAAAACAGCCCGCGTCCTTCTACGACGCGGGCTGTTTCCGTTATGGATGGTTAATCACCACCACCGCCCCCATCAGGGTTGCCATTCTTATGACAGGAAGTGCAGGTAGCTTTGCGGAGCGTCTGCGTATGACACTCGCGACAGGAGGCACCGCCGTGGTTAACTCCGCTCCCACCTTCATCAGCAATACTGGGGTGTGAACCGGTGTATGGTGCATACCAATTTTCTGTAGTGTGGCATTGCGCACAATTGCTGCTGAACATACCGGCATGGAAGGCTGGGTCACTGTGGCAGTTCACACACGCCGTGGAGAGTCCTGTAAATTGCCCAGCCGTATGACATTTTTCGCATTCCACTCCAATATGACGTCCTGTAAGCGGGAAGTCGCTTTTCTGGTGGTCAAAGGTGGTTTCCTCCCAATCAGTAGGCGTATGGCAGGCGCTACAATCGGTGCCAAATTTGCCATCATGTTCATCATCCTGTTTGTGGCAGGAATAGCAGTCACTTGGTGTACCTTTGTAGATACCGTTCTGGTGGCACTCCTCACATTCCACTTCGGCGTGCTCGCCTTCCAGTTTGAAGGCAGCCAGGTTGTGATCGAATTTTGCCGGGGCCCAGGCTTCGGTGGAATGGCAGTCGGCGCAATTCAAGCCGAAACGCCCTTCGTGCGGTTCATCCTTGCGATGGCAGGAAATACAGTCTTTTGAGAGAGCTTGCAAGTCAGCAACCGTTCGCGCATTGAGGTGACAATCCGTACAATTCGCGGCGGCATGTTTTCCAGTTAATTGGAATGCAAAACTGTTGTGGTTGAAATCATTCCCGAAGCGGTCCATGCCATCGTGACAGGCGAGACAATCCGCGCCGAAGGCGAGTTGATGCGCCTGGGCGAAGGAAACGTCCATTTGACGGTGGCAGGTTTGGCAGGAGTCAGAGGCGAAGACCGTGATATCTCCATGATGGCAGTCATCGCAGGTGAAGGGGCTGTTCGAGGATGTGCGCTGATGTCCGTTCAAAGAAAATCCCACTACATCATGGGGGAAGAGTCCGCTATCCATTACGGTCAATTGAGCCTCTGGTCCGCGATGATCGGGATGGCAGTGACGGCAGGTCAGGTCCGGGTTATCGTGCTCCATCTTGCCATGCATGCTGGCAGCATCGCGCATTTGTTTTTCGATCGTTGTGTGGCAAGCGAAGCAGCGATCTGCCATGGTTGCAGACTCCCACGGCGCGGTGTGACATGCCTTACAGTTGCCACCGATCTCTGCATGAGACGTGACCCCGCCCAGTACTTCACCACTCTTCGCATTCAATGGACCGGGGTTATATAACAAACCGCCTCGGGCATATGCAAACCCTGCAATGACCACCACCGTAATCAATGCTGCGATCAGACCGGTCCCCGTGAGACACCCCAAACGATTATTATTTCGCATTCGCCCTCCCAGGCTACAAAATAATTACTATTCCTGTATCTTCTCCTGTTCAACCTATAAATGATTTTTACTGTTAATATTACTTCAACTTACTTGCTCCAGGTTTTCGTAGTATGACATTCCGTGCAATTGGGACCATTCTGCCCATTGTGCTTATCTTCATGGCAGGTGGTACAACTGGGCGATAAGCCGCTATACGAGCCACCACTATGACATTTCGTACAATTTAAACCAGCGTGTTTACCATCCAAGGGGAAGCCGGTAATGGAGTGGTTGAAGCTGGCGCCGCCCCAACCCTTGGGTGTGTGACAGGTGCCGCAATCCGTGCCGAATTGCCCGTTATGGTTATCGTCTTTGGCATGACAGGCATAACAATTCGTGGGCGTGCCTTTATATCCATTGGAATGGCAGGATTGGCACGGCGCGCCCGCATGTTTACCGATCAGCGGGAAACCGGTCATGGAGTGGTCGAAGGTTGCGCCAGCCCAACTCTTGGTGGTGTGACACGAACCGCAATCCGTGCCGAATTGTCCGTTGTGGTTATCATCCTTGGCATGGCAGGCAAAACAGTTCGTCGGTGTGCCTTTATAGCCGTTGGCATGACAGGCTTTGCATTGAACGTTACCATGTTGCCCGGTCAAGGGGAAGCCAGTGTTGGCATGATCGAACGTTACTTCTGACCATTTCGTGGGTTTATGACAACTTGCACAGTCGGTTCCAAATTCACCGTTGTGATGATCATCCTTGGCATGACAGGCATAACAATTCGTGGGCGTTCCCTTATACGTATTGTTCACATGGCATGAGGTGCAGGGCACCTTCGCATGAGAGCCAGCCAACTTGAAACCCGTGGTCGCATGATCGAAATGGACATCGCTCCATTTTGTCGGCACATGACAGGAAGCACAATCCGTGCCGAATTGCCCGTTGTGATGGTCATCTTTCGCGTGACAGGAAAAACAACTCGACGGCGTACCGCGATAGACTCCATTGGCATGGCAATTGGCACACGTCAAACCGCCATGACCACCGTTCAGTGGAAAGCCTGTAAGCGAATGGTCGAAGTGGACATCCTTCCAATCGCTGGGATTATGGCAATCGGTGCAGTTCCTTCCCATTTGCCCGGCATGAGGATCTTTATGGCAGGAGGCACAATCCATGGGCGTGCCTTTGAACAAGAGATCCTTATGGCAGCTTTCACAGGGAACACCGATATGTTTTCCGACCAAATGAAAAGAAGACTGAGAATGATCGAATTTCACATCCTTCCAGGTGGTGGCTTGATGGCAGGACTCGCATGTTTGCCCGAGCAACCCCTTATGCGGATCATCTCCCTTGTGGCAGGAGAAACAATCCATGGGCGTGCCTTTGAACAGGTTATTGGTATGGCAATCACTGCAAGCCACATTGATATGCGCCGCCGTCAACTTAAAGACCGAGCGATTGTGGTCAAAATGGACAGCTTTCCAATCTTCAGGCGTGTGACAGGAGGCGCAGTCGTTTCCCAAGGTGCCGTCATGGGGATCATCCTTGGTATGACAGGAGGCACAGTCCTGCGCTGTCTTTTTGTACTCATCGACACTGTGAACGCCCGCATGACATCCCTCACAGGAAACTGCCAGGTGCTTTCCGGTCAGTTTGAAGGCAAATTTATCGTGAGTAAAATGCTGACCAAGGCTATCAACCCCATCATGGCAGTTCAAACATGCCGCGCCATACGCCTCGATATGATTCGTCATAAAGCCCGTATTTCTCTGTTGATGGCAGTTCGAGCAGATATTGATATCAAAGACCGTGACATCCGCAACATGACAATCGGCACAAACAAACGGTTCTTTCTCCGCCTTGAGTTGGTGCGCGGTTAACATGTAACCCGACAACTCATGCGGATACCGCCAACCGTCCAACACGGTCAACAAGGCAGTCGCCCCATTATGTTCAGGATGACAATCGCGGCACTCCACCTTTGGGTCGATACGGTACATTCTGCCATGTTCGGTGAGCACATCCCCCATCTGCGCAGAAATATCGGTGTGACATGCCATACAGCGGTCACCCATTGTCTCCTTTTCCCAGGGGGCTGTGTGACAGAGTCCGCAATTTCCTGCGATCTCCGCATGAGAAGAAACTCCGCCAAGCATGTGTCCTTGAACAGCATTCAAAGATCCAGGGCTGAACATGGAACCGCCACTTGCCACAGCCACACCTACGATGGCAAGTGTAGCGATCAACGCGGCAATGATGCCAGTGCCTGTGAGACATCCCAGACGACCTGCTCGCATTCTCTCTCCTCTATGAATACTAAAATCTACATCTAAATTGCTATGTCACTCTGAGGGAACGTTCGTTGCGACCGAAGAGTCTCTCACTTATCGCGGTAGAGACCCTTCGCTACGCTCAGGGTGACATCTCGAAATGATCTGTAACAACTTAATTCTTACTTCAAAAACGTTGCGTAATACAGTGCCGCTCCAATATGCACAAAAGCGGATATGAACAATGCCATCCCAATGGGAATATGAACGGTGTGCCAGAGCGCCATAAGCCGACGCGCCTGTTTAAGCGCTTCCTGTGAAAGCGTCCCTTCGATCTCCAGCCCGTCCAATGTGCGTGGAATACGCGTGAAAATGTAGCGCCCGATAAAACCACTGACCACGATGATGATCGTCAACAAGGTGGTCGCTCCGGCAAGACCATTGAACTTCCAGGATGTGTGGAGTAAGACCATATACGGACCCACTAAGCCGGTGAAGATATGCAATTGAAGCCAGGTGGACATTCTGCCCCACTTCACACTACGCGTCCGCTTGCGCAGGCTATACAGTGTTTCCGTCAAAAGCATGAAAATGAAGCCCACGATCCCGATGCCGTGCCCAAACAGTTCACGGGCTGGCGGGATCTCGCGCGTGAAAAAAAACACAGCACTGTAGATACCGGTGATCATAAGCATTACGATGAACGCCGCCCAAAGTTCCTTGTTGCCACGAAGCATGTCTCCTCCAAATGGATCGAACTAACCAGCTACAGCCGAAGTTTGATATTCTGTCCAGAAATCCGCCACGATATCTGCCACTTTCGCATTGGGCATCAGCAGCTTCTCGCGAATGGATGTGATATCCACGTTCCCCGAAATGATCTTCTCCAGTGGGAAGGATAGTTTCTGATCGCCCATTACAATGGCGCCAAGCAATGTTTTCTCTCCCACCAGCACACGCAGACGATTTACCTCGAAACCGGTTTGCGCCACAATGGCATCCGGTAGACTTCTCCAGGTTTCGCTGTCGCCGCGTGCAATACCTACCAGGTCATCATCCCTGCCGCGCCCGACCGTGCCGATGATGGTCGTTGTCAACCCTGCCAGGCGGGTGACGTTGAAGGATGCCGATTTGACGTAGGTTGTCTGCTTACCAGCCATATTCAAGCCCGCGGCGTATCCCTGTTGGCGGGCAGGTGCCCACAAACTATCCAGAATGGACGTACCAGTTGCCGGGTCAAATGCCTGCGCTACATCACCTGCCGCGAAAATGTTCGGATCATCGGTCTGCATACATTCGTTGACCAGGATGCCGCGGTCAATCTTCAGCCCGGCTGCTTTCGCCAGTTCCGCCCGCGGACGGATGCCAATGGCATAGGCGACCATATCGCATTTTATGATCTTGCCATCCTGCAATTTCAACTCCATTTACTTGCCCGTTCTTCCCCGTCACTTCAGCGATCTCGGAATGGTAATGCAGTTGAACCTTCTCCTCTTGCAAGCGATGTTCCACGATCTTGGATTCGTGCTCGTCGAGCACATTGCTCCAATAACGGTCGCCCCGCAAGAGGTAATGCACTTTCATGTTATGCGCCACAAACCCTTCGACCAGTTCCAGCGCAGTGATACCTCCTCCAATGACCACCACAGTTTTCCCGCGCCGAACATGCGAAAGGATCTTTTTCGCGTCTTCCATGTGATCGAGTTTGAATACGCCTTCCAAGTCTGCCCCTGAGACCTTCATAGGCATAGCCTGCGCGCCGACCGCCAGTAACAATCTGTCATAATTCAGCGGCGGTTTGCCTTCGATCTCGAGCAGCTTTTGCTGGCGGTCAATACGCATCACACGTCCGCGCACCGTACCGAAGGTAAGTTTTTTAAAGTCATTGGATGTGCGTGGATAGAGCGCCTTATCATGCAATTCCCCGGTCAAGAAATACGCCAACCCTGGGCGGGAATAAAATCCGTGCGGGTCATCTCCCACCAATACAATCTCGCTTGTATGATCGACAGACCGAATGGCTTCGATCGCCGCGATGCCAGCAACGCCGAACCCTACAATAACGTATCTCATTATTCTCCCTTTGCGAACAAGTCCGTTTGTTCGAAACGCAACACACCGCGTGGGCAGCGCGCCACACATTCGCCGCACGTCAGGCATTGACTATGAATGACCGGCTCACCCCTCCAGGCATGAGCACGCACATCGATGCCGATCGGACAGTTATAGGAACAGATCCCACATTGGACACAACGCATGGGGTCCGGCACCACGTGTCCCGTAGAAAGAACCGCGTGTTTGTCCGCATCCCGCTTAAAAAGTTGTAGGAAACTCATAGTTAATCAGTAGTCGCCTTAAAAGGAAAAAAGTTATGCACTAAAAATATACGTAAAACTATAAAAAAATTCAAATGATAAAAGTCAGGGATTAATAACTTATCCAATTTTCCCGCTTTCCTATGAATTACCCGGAACTTAAAATAAAAACAGAGCTACCTCACGGCAACTCTGTTCGTTTCGCAAAACTATAGCCGCAGGCTAGGTCTTACGAGATGGGTACCACATTGGCAGCTTGCAGACCTTTGGGACCTTCCTCAACTGAAAACTCCACCTTCTGTTCAGCCTCGAGCTTGCGGTAGCCATCGGACTGAATGGCGCTAAAGTGAACGAACACATCTTCGCCGCCATCACGGCCAATGAAGCCATAGCCCTTTGTGGCATTGAACCATTTCACGGTTCCAACAAAACGTTCTGACATCTTACAACTCTCCTGCTGAAAAAAATTTATGCCCGTCCACCTTTACGCTTTCAGGCGAAACCGGGCACGCGCCCCCAATATTATCCTGTCTGAAATGGGGTGTCAAGACTGGTTTAGTTTCTTACGGATGGTGGCATACCTTGACGAAAAATGGAACCAGGGAGGCGACCAGCGTGTTTGGGGAATCGCTTTTCGGATGACCTTCCGCATCTCTTCTGGACCCTGAAACGGCTCCAGCAAAAGGAGGCTTCGCCCCAACTCGAAGGCGGCGTGCGCGTCCGAACCGACCGTTCCGGGGATATCATGCTGTTCCGCAAACTGACGCGCTTCGCGGTTAAAACCTGGATTCATACAGCGTGAGTTGTAGACCTCGATCGCATCCACCAACGGGACGATCTCCAGCAGATCAGGCAATTTCCATCCACCCGAACGGAGCTTGTCGAATGGATGAGAAACGCTGATGAACGCGCCCTGGTCGCGCAGGCGCTTTATCGTTTCTTGTGGTGAAAGTTTTGAGGGAATTTCTTCCGTCACGAACGCCGCCAGGATCTCCCCTTTGGTGGTCATGATCTCCTCCCCACGATGACCCGTTCCGGGTCCAGCGTCTGAGCCGCCCGTGCCCCGGCAATGGAGTTGTGATCGGTGATAATGACGCGGTCAATATGCTTGCGGCGGCAGGCATCCACCAGCTCACGCGGGGTCACGAGAGAGTCCTTGGAGGCGTTCGTATGGCAATGAAATTCGACACGTACCATGTGCCGATTGTACTGGAATATCCGTTGGCTAATTAGTGGATTTTGATATAAAATTCATTCACATGGACGATACCCCGCTTTATAAGAAACCATGGTTTTACATTGCCGCGTGGCTGTTCATCCTGCTGGTGGTATACGGCTGGCAAGTTTTTCGTATGGGGGGATTTATCGCGAGTGAATTAGATATTCTCATCGATCTGTTTTGCATCTTCCCGCTTTTGCTGGTACTCTGGCTGGCATTCTTTGCACAGTTCGTTCTGCCTGTGCGCACTTTTAGCGACCGACAGAAGATCTTCGACCGTTTGGTGACCTACCTCTTCGGCGGGCATGGACCGGCGATCTTCATCCGCGATGGACATTTGGTTATGCGCGAAGGTGAAGAACGCAAAAAGGGACCCGGCGTGCTGTGGCTCGATTCTGCCAGTGCCGCCGTGACCCGCTCTGCCACCGCCATTAAACAGACCATGGGACCCGGAGTCCATTTCATCAATGCAGGTGAGTTCATTGCTGGCACGATCGACCTGCATTCTCAATCGCAATCGGTCGGTCCAAAAGAATCGGATAAGCCCTTCGACAAAAAGAAGGATGACCAAAGCGATGATGAGTTCAATCAGATCCAGGACCGCCGCAAACAGGTAAGCGCCCTGACGCGTGACGGTATTGAGGTCGTTCCCAATATCTCGGTCACCTTCCGCGTGGATACCGGCTTTCCAAAGGAAGGTCAACCCGGTTCACGGTTTGGTTTCCGCGCAGGCATCACCAAAAAGGATAAAGAGAACGAGCGGCAGGATAAAGAAGCTGTCCGCAAGGCGATCCTCGGAGAGGGCATCAACCCCAACGCCCGCCCTGATTCGCCGCGTCATCGTGTTGCTTGGAATCAGCTCCCTGCCGTTTTAGCCGTGGATGTTTGGCGCGAGTATGCCGCCAAGTTCACACTGGACGAATTGTTCAAGCCCGATCAAATGGTCCCTCCGGCTCCGCCACAACTGGAGGCGCCGCCTGAGATAGAGATCGATCTTCTCAGCCAACCATTGAAGACAAGCACAAATAAGCGCACGATGGAAGATGTATTAACATCTTTTTATCGTTTCCTCAACCTGCGCATGGATCGGGCGATCAAATGGCTGGAAAATGGAAACAAGGAGGAAGGGAAAGCGCAAAAGCCTTCAGCGCCACAAGCACCTGCTGCCCATCCATATCCTCCATCGGTGCCTGCCAGCAAGAAAAACGAACCGCAAAAGAAGACCGCCCTGCAGGTGATCAATGAAATGGTGAAGGCGCGTCTCACTCAGCCTGAAGTAGATGTATTGGATGACACCGGCAGACGTGGGGAAGGAACCATTCCTAGCCGGGAATACCAAATGTTGAAGGATCGCGGCTTAAAGATCCTCAGCGTTGGAATTAGCGGACCGCGCTTCAACCCCACCGTAGAAGATTCGATCATTAAGGGATGGAATGCCTCCTGGTTGAAAGATGCGAAAGCCGAAAGTGAACAGATCGAACGCCGTCGAATCAATATTGAAAAGGCAGCCGAAGAGAAATCAAAACGTCAGTATGTAGATGTTATAAGCCGTGAGATCAATGAACTGGCGAAGAGCGGAAAGCCCAGTCCTAAAGAGACTCTCAAGGCGCTCATCCTAAAATCTCACACGATCATTCGAACCAATGAACAACTGCGCCGCCGCATGACAACGGAGTTACAGGATATTGAAGAGATGATCAAGTGGATCGAGGGGAACGGCAAATGACCACCGTAACCACTCCCCTGCCTGTTGCTGCCGAGAGCGCTCTGGAAAAAGAACGCCGTCTCTTTGACGAGCTTTTTATCCGCTTCGTAGACGCGCTGCTCAACCGCATCTTCGATCTCAGACCCGAAAAAGCCCGCAACCGGATGACGTATTTCACGATCCTGTTCCTGGCGAGCGGATTTATCGTCAGCATGATCGTCAGTCCCGAACATTCGCTGACACAGTGGATCTTCCACACACGAAATTTCTTCTTATATATATTCAACCCTGATTTTGCGCTTAATGCGGCGAGTCAGGGTGTCAATTATATGAACAACTTTATTGTGTTCGCCTGGCAGGCTCTAACTGATCCACGTACCCTCCAATATCTTCCTATTCTGCTCGCACCGTTCTTTATCGCTCAACATTCTGCCGCGTTATATCTGGCAGATATCTTCGAGATCAGCGATATTTCTGTCGCCAGAAGCTTTATCAATGAAGTTGCCCTTTCGGGAAGCGACGACACCATCCGCATTACCAAGGGTGACGTTTTTGAAGAACATCGTTCGTCTCCCAATTATTTGATCGGCGGTCCTGGCAAAGTGCTGGTTGACCTTGATTCCGTGGCACTCTTCGAAAAGCCTGATGGTACTCCGCATGTGATTGGTCCAACCGGAAAGGAAAAAGGCGGTAAAGCCACTATCGACGGCTTTGAACGCTTCCGGCAGGCGATCGATATCCGCGACCATTACGTAGACTTGCGCGATCAGGATGACAAATCTCCTTCGGTGAAGAGTCGCAGCCTGGATGGAATTCCCATCACAGCGACCGATGTCCGCCTGGTGTTCAGCGTGAACCGTGACGGCAAAAAGCCAACAGCCGATGATCCTTATCCCTTCAGCCCCAAGTCTATTGAGAAGTTGGTGTATAGCGCCGGTTCTCGTGTTACGCCCGATCAATCCAGCCCGTCTACGTTTGAATTTTCATGGATCAATAACATGATCGGTTTGATCCGCGGCAAGCTGGGCGGATTTATGAGCGAGCGAAATCTCACGCTTTATCTGGCAAGTATCGGTCAGCCTGAGTTCGAGAAAGCCAAGCAACGCGAAGAAGCGCTCACCCAACTCGAAAAGCAGTTAACTCCCACGAATGAAGCGATCAAAGGGAAAGAGATCAAGCCGCCACCAGAATTTACGCCGCGGTATAAGATCACTAATCTGTTCACAGAATTTGCAAACGAGTTCACGAACAGCGCGCGAGATAAAGGCGTTGAATTACATTGGATCGGTGTCGGTACATGGAAAACTCCGCTCGACATCGTGCCGGAAAAGCACCTGGAAGCCTGGAAGCTCAGCCACGAGAACCTTTTGAAAGCCAGTGATGAGAACATCGGCAAACTGGAAAAGGAAACGATCCTGAACAAGATGATGACCTTGGTCCAGGATGTACCCATCGCTTCCTATAACGGAAAAGTCCTGGGAGCAGAAGATAAAAAGGTTGCCATGCGCAACCTGTTATTGGATTATCGTCAACAATTGGTGGAAACCGCCGAATTCATGAAAGCCAATGGCGAGGCGGTCTCACCAGTCCTTAGCCAGGCAATTGCTCATATCGATGATATTTTGGGCTTGCACTGGGTAGGGTTATCCTAATCAAACACTGGTACATATTTCATGCCATTCACAGATAACATAATCAAATCAAATGATGTAAAACGGGCAATGACCATTCCCTTGCCCATCGTTGCTCTCGAAATCGACCGTGCTCACCCACGGATTGCCTCAGCCGCAAAATCTGACTCTCGCGCATGATATGGAACGCACTGTCCGCGAGGAAGGCGCCGCCCCAGCCACCATCGGCTTTCTCGATGGCTATCTCCACATCGGTATGACTGATGCGGAACTGGAACGGCTCTCGACGGAGAAAGATCCGTACAAGGTGGGTCCGCGAGAATATGCTTCAGTCATCACCAACGAAGCCTGCGGTGGAACCACCGTAGCAGGAACGATGCTCGCCTGCAAACATGCAGGTATCAAAGTCTTCGCCACGGGCGGCATCGGCGGTGTGCACCGCGGCGAGTCGCCGTTCGATATATCGGCAGATCTGCAGGCATTGGCGCATACTCCCATGATCGTGGTCTGCGCCGGAGCAAAAGCGATCCTCGACCTATCCGCTACGCTGGAATATCTCGAAACGATGAGCGTTCCCATCGTTGGCTATGGCACGGATGAGTTCCCGGCGTTCTATTCGCGCGAAAGCGGACTCGGCGTAACGGAATCGCTCGACAACCCGCAGGATATCGTCGCCTTCGCGAAGATGCATTGGGAAACGGGATTGCAGAGCGCGATCCTCGTGGCGAATCCGCTTTCGAAAGAGGAAGCCATTCCGGCTTCGGAAATGGAACCGTTCATCGAACAGGCAAATAAAGAGGCACAGGAGAAAGGCGTTCATGGACAAGGCGTCACACCGTTTCTGCTTCAGCGGATGGCTGAGTTGACCAAGGGTAAGTCCATGCGGGCAAATTTATCCCTGCTGTTGAATAATGCCCGGCTGGCAGCACAGATCGCCAAGGTGATCCGCAATACGGACAAAGGCAGAATGGGTTATAAGTTAAGCTAAATAAAATATTTTTGAAACGGATAACTCGGAGGTACTAAAAAACCTTCGAGTTTTTATTTCTGCCTTGACAATATAGAACACTTGTTCTATACTCCAATCGGATGTCTTCCATCATTCGACAAAGGAGGTCGAGATGACTGCTTACCGTAAAAATACAGGGGATGGGCTTGCCGCTCTCTTCCGCAACATCTCTCGCGGACGTGGTTTCAATCGCGGTGCAGCGTGGGGATTGATGATCATCGGGGCGCTTTTGGCGTTCGAGATCTTCAATTTTAGCACCACGCAATTTGCTCTGCTCGACGTACTCGGCGACCTCGCTTTTGCGAGTATGCGTTGGGCAACCATTCTGGCGATCGCGTTCTGTGGCATTGACTTTGCCGGCATCGCACGCATCTTTACCCCCGAACAGGGCGCCGATGAACCAAAGGAAGTTTGGTACCTCTTTGGCGCCTGGCTGTTGGCTGCCATGTTCAATGCTTCACTAACCTGGTGGGGTGTTTCGGTCGCCATCGTGAACCACTCCAGCATGTCGGGCGGCGCTGTGATCAGCAATGCATCCATGACCAAGATCGTGCCGATCTTCGTGGCTGGCATGGTGCTGCTTATCCGTGTGCTCATTATTGGTACCTTCTCGCTGGCGGGCGACCGTCTTTTCACCACCGATCAGCGGCACGCTTACAATCACCCGCAGCCATCGCAGGGGCAGACGTATCGTCCACCGGTCAGCCAGCAAGCCAATTTGCGTCCGGCTTCCAGCTTGAATCGCCCGCAAAACATGCAGGCTCAGCAAAACATGTTCCGACCTGCGCCTAAGCCGCCCACACAACAAACGTTTAGCCGTCAGGAACCTACCTATCATAACCTTTCAGGAAATAATAACGACCGTCCCTACGACGCTTGAAATTTTTCAAGTTGCAAACTTAATATCCGAACTCAATTTCGAGCTCGGGTCCCTAACTTAAAAAGGAACCCTACTTATGCCCCGTGCTCGCTCCTATAACCAAGACGAATGGCAAACAGCCGCGGAACAGGAAAGCGCTAGCGGCTGTTTGTCTTTTTATATTCTCCCACCGCTTGCAGGCGTGATCATGATCTGCCTGTTGACCATCTTCGCGCTCAAAGTTCCCCGGGACGCTTATGCAGCAGCATCGTCGATCAACACGATCACACCTTTCCCGGTCAGTTCTGGCATATCCCCTATCTTCACAAAAGAGGTACAACATTGGAACAAGGATATTGTCCATTGGGCGAATGTAGCAGGGCTCGATCCGAACCTGGTGGCAGTGGTCATGCAGATCGAATCATGCGGCGATCCGCGTGCTCTTTCACGCGCTGGCGCGATGGGATTGTTTCAAGTGATGCCCTTTCACTTCCACTTTGGAGAAAACCCCTATACCCCGGATGTCAACGCCTTGCGCGGATTGAACTACCTTTCACGTTCTCTCAATTCCGCCAATGGAAATGTCCGCCTGGCACTCGCCGGATACAATGGCGGGATCGGTGTCATCACGCGCAGCGAATGGACCTGGTCTTCTGAAACACTGCGCTATATTCAATATGGCGTTCCCATCTATGAAGACGCCAGCAGTGGGGCAACAACCAGTGTCTCGTTAAGTGAATGGTATGAAAAATATGGGGCAGGCTTGTGTCGTCAGGCAAGCAAGAGGTTGGGACTGAATTAATCCTTCAGTGGAATGGTCTTGACCCCGCCGCCCATCGCCTTGGCGTTAAAGACCGGCAGCCAGATCGCGAAGGCTGTTCCCTTGCCTTCCTTCAACTCCACTTCAATTCGCCCCCCGTGTTGTTCAATAATCCAGTGAACGATGGAAAGGCCCAGACCAAAGCCTGTGGCCTTTCCGCGCGTGCGTGACTTTTCAGCACGGTAAAAACGCTCGAAGATGTGTGGCAGATCTTCAGCAGGAATGCCCGGTCCAGTATCCCGCACGATGATGCGTGCCTGTTCGCCGATCTTCTCCAGGCTAAGGAACACATCTCCACCATGCGGTGTGTATTGGATGGCATTCGCAGCCAGATTGATCAAGACCTGCTTGAGACGGTCACGATCACCGTTGACAAAGACCTGGTCAATATCATTCAAATGCACATGCACTTTGCTCGAGGCGAGAATGCTCATCTCCTGGAAGACTTCGGTCAGAAGCAGATCCATCTCGACCAACTTCATGTTCAGCGTCAGCCTGCCAGACTCCGCTTGGGCGAGCATCAGCAAACCGCCAACAAGACGCGTCAAACGCCCTGCTTCTTGATCGATACTGGTAAGCGATTCCTCATCCAGGATCTTCATGCGCCGCATCAGATCCACATTGCCCTTGATGACGGTCAACGGCGTGCGCAATTCGTGGCTGACATCTGCCAACAGGCGCTGCTGTGATGTAAAGAGGGCTTCGAGTCTTTCCAATGTTTGATTGAAGGAACTGACCAGATTCCCGATCTCATCATTCTCTGCGCCACTGTACGGAATGCGGCGAGAAAGATCGTCCGCACGGTTGATCTGCTCGGCGGTCTCGGTAATGGCTTTCAACGGTTTGAGGTTTTGTCCAAGCGTGAACCAGGCGATCACCCCAAAAAATATCATGGCAACCAGGAGCATGACGGCAAGCAGATTGGTCAAACTGGCGTGGGCTTGATCGAAGTTGTAGAGATCCACGGCAAGTTGAAGCGTCCAGATGCGCTGTCCCTTTTGCTCGAGAGGCACGGTAAAGACGCGCAAGTGCTTTTCAGTGTCATTCACCTCTCGAAAAACCGGAGCATCACTTCGCAATGATATGGGATCGAACGGTTTTGCTGAAAAACCAGGCAGATTCCTCAAACTGGATTGGATCTGGTTATCCAATCCCAGCACTTGAACGTACACATCCGAATTGATATCAGCAGAGGAAAGATCCGGCTCCACTCTTCCCAGCGAACCCATCTTGATCTCACTGATAATGACATTTGCCGAGGCTTCCAGGGTGTTATCGATCTGGTCGAACAGCAAGGCATTAAAAGCATAGATCACTGCCGCCGCGAAGACAAGCAAAACGCCTCCGGCAAGTGTTGAATACAACAAGGTCAGGCGGAGGCGTAATGACATAAAAGAAGCTGCAAGCCAGAAGATATCGGTTTATGGATTTTCGCGCAAAACGTAGCCCACACCGCGCACGGTATGGATCAGGCGGGCTTCCCCTTCGCCTTCCAGTTTTTGCCTCAAGTAGCGGATATATACTTCGAGCACATTGCTTTCGCCGCCGAAATCGTAGCCCCAGACACGGTCGAAGATCACTTCACGCGTCAACACCTGCTTGGGATGGCGCAGGAACAATTCGAGCAGTTCATATTCCTTGGCGGTGAGTGAAATGGAACGATTGCCGCGCGATGCCTGCCGCGAACCAGTGTCAAGGCTTAGATCAGCGAATTTCAACACAGGCACACGCTCAGGCTGCGTTCGACGCAGCAAGGCACGTACACGTGCAAGCAGTTCATCGAGATTGAACGGCTTGATCATGTAATCATCGGCACCAGCATCCAAACCCTGGATACGATCCTGCACTGTATCTTTAGCAGTCAACATTAGGATCGGGATCGACCCACCTGTGCGCAGACGATGACAAACCTCTAAACCGTCCATGCCAGGCAACATCCAATCCAAAATAACGATATCAGGGGTGTGATCACGCGCCAGAATTTAAACCCATTCGTCCATCGGTGGCGGTGTCCACGGTATATCCCTCGTATGCTAAACCACGTTGAAGCAACTTCAATATTTGCTGATCGTCCTCGATAATCAAGATACGCTCATTCATATTTATTTGACTCCTATCCAAAATATACCACATCTTTTTGGACAAAAATCAACGCATCGGTCCTAGCCGACGATTGGTACGCATCTCAAGCGCAAACTCCCCACAGCGTGATCCTGATCTATGACCTCAACCCCAGCATCTTCTTCAACCAAACTTTTCTCTCACGCGTGGAACTCTTCATCCAACCCGTGCCCCGCTTCATACCATTTCATTTCCTTCGGCTCTTTTGCCGCCGCAAAGAACTCATCCGCGCGTTCTTTTGACACATGCGGATCAGCTGTCCCGAATTGAAAAAGGATCGGTGCATGTGCCAGATTCGCCACATGAGTGATCGGGTCGATCTCGGACATTTGACGGATGAACGTTTCTCGCGCATCTCCCTCCAACTTCGGCAGATACAAGTACCAGTCCGAGAAACGAGGCGTTGCTGCCATGATGACGTAGTGGCTCGGGCGCTGATCCAGACTCCCAGCCAAGACTCCGTACATCCCGCCGAAATCATGTCCCACATACGCGAATCGATCGGTATCCACATTGGAGCGCAAAAGCAATAGATCCATCGCCTGGCGAATATTCACAACTTCTTGAATAGAGTTTTGAATATCATCTGTCTGTGCGCGCTTGAGGAAGAAATCCGGGTCAGACCAAAGTGTTTCAATGAGAAGACAAGCTGCGCCAGCTTTCGCCATCTCCTTTGCCTCTTCTATGAATTGACTGCGATTTGAGTTCATGCGAACTCTGGTTCATACCAATGCACATATAAAATCGCGGCAATCGGCTCTTTGCCTTCCGGGCAGATCATCTCCGCCATACGTCGATACCCGAACGGAGTCTGGATCACCAGTAATTGACTCTCAATTCCATTATCCGCTCGCCTGCCGATCAGACGCGTATCTTTCGATTTAAGTTTTGGGTACTCACGCATTTTAGATAGCATCATCTGCTCCATCACTCTAAGATATTTCCATTATACGGAAGTCACCCTTCTTGACACCCTTCTCCGGGAGTGTATAATGACACCCATCAAGACAGCGCGAAGACAAGTATCCACGTAACTGTGCAGAGAGCCATCGGTCAGTGCGAGATGGTCAGCCAAACGGAGAAATCCCCTTCGCCACGTCGCCCTCGTAGGGGTACGCGAAAATCGCTACCGTAAGAGGGACGCGAGCGCCCGTTACAGCGCAAGCCCGAGGTCGCTTCGGCGACAAAAGCAGGTGGCACCACGAGACGCCCCCTCGTCCTGCAAATGGACCGGGGGCGTATTCTATTCCGCACATCGGAGGTGCAACATGTTAGATATCAATTTGATCCGCGAAAATCCAGACCTTGTCCGCACGGCGCTCAAGAACCGCCAGATGGAGTCGACTTCTGTCGATAACATCCTTCGGCTCGACGAAAAACGCCGCACGCTGCTTCAACAAGTGGAGCAGCTCAAAGCCGAACGAAACGTTGTCTCGAAAGAGATCAGCAAGATGAAGGATCCCGCCGAACGCGAGCAGAAGATCGCCGCCATGCGTGAAGTAGGCGACAAGATCGCTGCGTTCGATAAGGAAGTGGCAGAGGTAGAGGTGGAGTTAACCTCATTGACCAGCGCCCTGCCCAACATCCCGGATGAACGGACGCCGATAGGCGCATCCGAAGATGAGAATGTCGTTTTGCGCACCGTCGGTCAACTCCCTGAATTTAACTTCACTCCCAAACCGCACTGGGATCTGGGACCCGCGCTCGGCGTGATCGATTTCGAACGCGGCACCAAGATCACCGGTTCACGCTTCTACGTTCTCAGCGGAGCCGGCGCTCGCCTGCAGCGCGCGCTGATCGCCTTCATGCTCGACCTGCACATTCGTCAGGGCTATACCGAAAAGTATCTGCCCTTCATGGTCAAATATGACACGGTCTATGGCGCGGGGCAATTGCCCAAGTTCGCCGACAACCTGTACAAAGATCATGAGGAAGAACTCTACTTCGTGCCGACCGCAGAAGTTCCGCTGACCGGCATGCACATGGAAGAGATCGTGGACGAGGCTGTCCTGCCACTCCAGTACACCGCCTACACTCCCTGCTTCCGCCGCGAGAAGATGAGCGCTGGGCGCGATGTGCGTGGCATCAAGCGCGGACATCAGTTCGACAAGGTCGAGATGTACATGTACGCCAAGCCCGAAGATTCAGATGCCATGCTTGAAAAGATGCGCGAACACGCCGAAGAGACCGCCGCCGCGCTCGGCTTGACCTATCGCGTCAAACAGCTCTGCACCGGCGATATCGGCTTCGGCGCCACCATGACCTACGACATCGAAGTCTGGGCGCCGGGCTGCAATGAGTGGCTGGAAGTGTCATCAGTCTCAAACGACCGCGATTTTCAGGCACGACGCGCGAACATCAAATACCGTCCGGCGGATGGCGGCAAGGCACGCTTCCTCCACACCCTGAACGGATCGGGTCTCGGCTTACCCCGCACCCTGATCGCCGTTATGGAGAACTACCAGCAAGCTGACGGCTCAATTGTGGTACCAGATGTGCTACGTCCGTGGATGGGAAACGTAGATGTAATAAAATAATACAATCTGTGCTATGTCATTCTGAGCATAGCGAAGAATCCCTCCCACGGGAGTAGAGACCCTTCGCTATCGCTCAGGGTGACATGCTTAGAGGAGTCTCATGCCCGATTGGCAACTTGGTCTTCAGATCATTCTTGAAACGCTTACCCTCTTTGCTTTATTGATCGGCTTGGTAGGCTTGATCGTGCCGGTCTTTCCCGGTCTGACCGTGATGTGGCTCGCCACATTGGTCTATGCCCTCATCCAATCCTCCCGCGGACTGATGACCGGCTGGCACTGGCTCGCCTTTGCCATCATCACCGTCCTGATGATCGGCGGCAACATCGTGGACAATCTCATCATCGCCAGCAAAATGCGCGACCAATATGTGCCGTGGAGTTCCATCCTGCTGGCATTTGCCGCAGGCATCATCGGCAGCATTTTCCTGACGCCATTGCTGGGTCTGCTTGCTGCCCCGCTGGGATTATTCCTTGCTGAGTTATACCGTCTCAAAGAACGCAATGCCGCAATCGCTTCGACCAAAGCCTATATGGTTGGCTGGGGCTGGGCATTTGGGGCAAGGTTTCTGATTGGTTTGGTGATGGTGGGAATTTGGATGTTGTGGGCGTGGGTATGAAAACGTCAGGCTTCCGTTCGGGAGCCTGATTTTATTTTTATAAAATGGGGATAAGTAAAAGAGTCGTTTTCACTGCAATTCCCAATTTACCCAACCTTCAATAATTGCCCCATCAGGTGCTTGCGATAGGAATTGACCTCGATTGTCGTCGCTGGGCAATGTATATATTGTTTGATTTCTCATATCAAGAATTAGATCCAAAAAATGAGTTGGTGTTGGCATTTCTCCAGAATATCTTGTGTCAGGATAAACGAGTCTCAAAAGAAGAAACTTGCTGTCTGGCGACCAATAAGCATGGTAATTAGAATATGCCCGAAGTTCATCAGGTAAACAAGGCCTGAACGCCACCTTTTCCTGATTATCCCAGATATAAAATAAACTCAATGCGGTTTGTGTCTCATGAAATGCCAGATACCGCCCATCGGATGACCAGGGCATGTCTTCTCCCAGTGTACCTAAGCCAGCGAGAATCTTTTGTTCGAAGTGAGTCATTTGTGAGCTTGTGCCGTCTTTCGACAAAGAAAACAAGTTTCTAGAAAAATAAGTAAGGACTTTACCATCTGGTTTCCAGTGTGGCATAGAGTATCCTGTCCAAATAATCTCACCAGTTTTCACATTCATCAGCGCAAATTTGTAATTTCCATCATCAGAGGGAGTTGTTTTGTAAACGATATATTGTAAATCGGGGCTATATTCTATGGGGAACCTATATACACGTGGTCCAAGTGTAAAATTAGGAAGAAATACTGTCTTATCCGTCAAATTACCTGTGCCAGTATCTAGAAGATAGTATTTATCGAAAAATCCAGTATCTGTGTAATTTGAAGAAAATTCATCTCTAGTGCCGCCAATATAAATCAAGCCATTCGAGGCAAATTGGACGTCCACATAATCATTACCTTCTGGTAACGTAAATTCCTTTGTTTGAGTAGATGATATAAGGATAAGTTTGTTTTGATTAAAAAGTAAAAAAGCAACAAGAGAACCATCAGAAGAAACTGTATATGCCAAACTACTGTAATCTAACTTGTGGGTATGAAACGAGCTAACATCCCACGCAAAAAGCTTTCCATCTCTACTCATGTTTTCAAACAGAATGCTACCTTTTATATCATTGCTACTTTCCAGAGATGCAATTGGCCAACAACTTAGGTTCTCTTCAAAAGGGAAGGATGCTGGGCTAGCAGTTGGTGTGGTTTCCGAACTTGATGGGATTGGTGTCTTCGGCATTCCACAACCTTGAACTCCCATTGCCAAAAGTATTATGACGACAAAAAAGCTTCTTCTCAACGGTTTCATTGGCTTTGTGTAATATTCCATCCCAAATGTGTATCAGACTTGCAGATTCAGACTTTATTTTTTCGCATCCTGCGCGGCTTGGATCACGGTCTCTTTGAATTTCTTTCCCGCTACACTTTCATCCAACCCGATAAATGCGGAGCTGTTCTCTGTTACATCGGTAAACTGTCCACTCACTTCGATGCCGGTGTCGGGCACCATTTTGGCGAACTGTGTATGGGCATAGTCTTTGATCACCACATCCTTCAACTGCGCGGACATGACCGCCGTGCTGGTCTTCGTGCCGTTGACCACCCACACCAGCCAGCGCGGTGTGACGACTGCGCCCTGATGTACCATTTCTGCGCTGCCGAACAGTCCCTTTTTGGCTTTCTCCGAATCGGTTTGTATGCACATCAACGCATCGGCAAGGATGGGTCCCAGGTTATAGAGCTCGATATATTTTTTGATCTCTGTCACCATCTCGGGCATCAAGCCTTCGAACGGGACTTCCTTTGTTGTGCGCTTCCACTCGGACATATTCGGTTCTCCTCATAAAATGTCCCTCAGGTTTGTCCAACCTGCCCCGTTCAGGGATTATCAACGGAACGGTGTGTTGTCTATTTTAGTTTTTCCAATGCACTTGCCGCCACAGTTTCGGGCTGTTCACCGTTCAACACACGCACCACTGCATCTTGCAAGATCGGACCCAACACTTCCACTACATCGTCGGAGGGCATCACATAGGCGGACTCAGCCACATGCGCAACCGCTGAATCCTTCACGGGCACACTGGACGGTCGCGTCGGAAGATAGCCAGCCTCTTGAGTCCAATCGATAATGAAGGAATCACTGGTCAGGAATTCAGCAAGTTGGATGGCAAGCTGTTGGTTCTCGGGGTTGGCGCCCGCCAGAGTCCATGCCCAGCCGGTGGCAAAGGAATAAGCCGAATCGTTCAGCCCCGGAACTGGCGCGACCAAACCAACCGGGAGATCGTTCGTCCAGGTGATCGCCATATCTGAACTGCCAGAACGATAGGCACTGGTAGCATAATCGTACGTGGCAATGTTCTTCACCGAAGGCAGGATCACCCCTGCTTCAACACCTTGTTTCGCCCACGATAACACTCTGATCAGAATCTCCTGATCAAGGCTTGGCTTTCCGTTCGCATCAACAACTTCTCCGCCTGCCGAAACGTAGAGGGACAATGCCAACAAGGCTTGCGGGTCGCTTGCGGGGAAAGAAAGATTGTGCTTGCCCGAGAAGATCGTATTCCATGTGACACCACCGTCCAGTTCAGAATGGTAGAGCAACACCATAGCTTCCCCTGCAAATGGGAGTCCATAGCCAATATTCTGAACGTGACCCAGATCACGCGCGTACGGATACCAATCCGGGCTTTGCAGCGCGGTCGATAATCCGTCGATGGGATGGAGCAATCCCTTGAGGGCAGCAAACTCCAGTGCCGGACGCGGTAGCGCCACAAGATCGGGCAAAGCGGCAGGAGCAGCATTGCTCGTCAGAACAAGTGAATTCAATAAGCCGGAGTCTCCCGCCTCGGCTTTGATACGAACTTCGATCTTCAACCCGGGATGCTGCGCTTCAAACTCCGCGAAACGCTGCTTCAGCAAATTGGAGGCGTTCGTCTCGGCGTTGAGGTCAAAGCGCGGAGGCAGCCAAACGCGCAGGATCCGCGCCTGTGATTCGGAAGGCGCGGTCTGCGTGGGAATGATCTCAGTGGTGGCTGTGGCTTGGATAACAGAAGCAGGTGTCGGCGTAGTAAGAAACGGGATGTCCGGCAGGGCAGAACATCCCGCGCTCAGGAGCAATCCGATCACTGCAAAGAATCGAAAGGCGCGGGGCATTTATCCCAGATCGATCGGGGTGCGAAGAAGTGCCGTGAGAAGTTTGACAGAATTTTGAACGTCATTGAAATCCACCATTTCAGACGGTGAATGGACATAACGCTCGGGAATGGAAATGCATCCGGCTGGGACGCCCGCGCGCACAGCTTGAATGGCACGTGCGTCGGTGCCGCCGAACAAAAGAACTTCACGCTGATAGGGGATCTTGTTTTTCTCGGCAGTGGCGAGCATCCATTTGACCACACGCGGATCAGAGACCGCTCCGGCATCCTGGAACTTGATGCACGGACCGTTACCCAAAGCCATTTCCATCTTGGGGCTGTTGGGCGTATCGGCTGTAGGCGTGACGTCTACAGCGATGCCAAGGTCGGGGTCAATGCCATAGGCAGAGGTACCCGCGCCGCGTGTGCCAACTTCTTCCTGCGTGGTGAAGACAAAATAAACATCGTGCGGTGTGGATGTGAGCGCGCGCAAGGCTTCGATAGCCACTAAGCAGCCGACACGATCATCCATGGACTTCGCAACAAGGCGATCACCCATCTCTACATACGGACGGTCGAAGGCGGCAACGTCACCCACTTTGACGGGACAATCTTTCTTGCTGGTAGCGCCAACATCAATATAAACCTTATCAAGCGTGGGCGTCTCGTTGATGTTGCCTAAGTTGTCATAGGCGAGCACACCGGGAACACCGTTCAAAAAGCGCACACGTCCACCGACGACATATTTCCTGAACACACCCCCAATAGGCATGAAACGCACAAAACCTTTTTCATCAATATGGCTGACCATCAGACCGATTTCGTCCATGTGCGCGGCGACCATGATCTTCTTGGTATCCTTGGATTCTTTGGTCGGTCGCTTGCGGACAATGAGACTGCCAAGCGCATCCACGCGGATCTCGTCGGCGAGAGGCTTGACCTCCGCTTCGATCAGCTTGCGGACGTTCTCTTCGTAGCCGGAAGGTCCAAAGGTTTCGGTGAGTTGTTGGAGGAGTTGTTTCATCAGTGTGTCCTAGTTCAGTAGTTTAGGTAGTTAGATAGTTCGATAGTCAAATGGTCGAGTAGTTGAATAGTTCAGTGGTCAGTCAAGTGTGATAGTCTGACCGCTATCATAGGTGGTCTTGCCTTTGGGCGTAAAGAGATGAACCTGGCTCTTGCCCATCACTTTCCATTCGCCGCCGAGCTTGCCAACCAGGGCGGTATCTTCATCCACGCCAATCATACGCTCATCCTTCTTGAGCTTGGAGGTCAATGCCGAGATCAACGGTTTGAACATAACCGGCACCGCGTCAAAATGCGGGAACACGTATTGGGCGGGCACGACCCCAAAACCTTCCACAGTATTGAACAGGCGGAAACTCGGGATGCGTTTTGCCAGGATCATGGCACCCGCCGAGCAGCCGGCATAGATGGCGCCACGCGTCCACGCTCGCTGCATGGCTTTCCAGGCGCAGGTGTCTTGCATGGTGTCATGCAGATACTGCGGGTTGCCGCCTGAGAAGTAGATGAAGTCAGCGTTTTCCAAAACGGACTCATACTGCATATCATTCGCCGTCTCTTTGTTGATGATCTTCACGGCGGTCACATCCGCGCCAAGTTTTTGAAAGTGCTCGATGCCCATACGCGACCAGCGATTGACGCTTTCATCGCCTTCCTGCCCGGCGGCAGTGGGCAAACAAACGACGCGTGGTTTGCGTCCATTCACATTGAGACTGCCCAGTAAATAGCGATCTGTATCTTCCATCACGGGCAGGTATTCCCCAGAACCTACAAGAGCAATTAATCCATTCATGGGTCACCTATAAAAAAGTAAACAGGTACACAGGTAAATAAGTAGACACGTTGAATTCATTCTAAATAATGTTTTCGTCATTGCGAGGAGGGTGATCTTCCCGACGAAGCAATCTTACGAATTGTGTCAGAGATTGCTTCGCTTCGCTCGCAATGACGATACTATCGAACTGCAAGCAGTGATGGAGTGATCTTTTGCAAAGCAGCCTGGAGCAGGTTGAGCGTATTTTTCCAATCGTCCACGCGCGAGATGCTGACCGGGGAGTGGGTGTAGCGATGCGGCACGGAAACAGAGACGGTCGGAATACCAGCCAGGGCTTTTTGGATGGCGCCGGAGTTCGTGCCTCCACCACCGGGCTGGCGCAGTTGATACGGGATCGATTCCGCTTCGGCAACTCCCTGCAAAAAGCGGACCAGCCGCGTGTCATGGAGAGTCGAGCCGTCTGCCACGTAAATAGCGGGACCAAGTCCTAGCTTGGTGTTGTAGCTGATGTTTTCCGTACCATCATAGGCAGGTAGGTCATTGGCGGGAGTTGAAATCCACGGCAATTGCCATATCGGGGTTGAAGTAATGTGCTGCCACTTTCGCGCCGCGCAGACCGATCTCCTCCTGCACGGTGAATGCCGCACAAAAATCAATATTCGATGGAGCATTCTTGAACAATTCGATTAACGTGGCGATGCCGATACGATCATCAATGGATTTCGCCATAATGGACGGACCGACACGCTTGAACTGAGTCGCAAAACCAGCGCGATCACCCACCTTGGCTTTGCCGCTGAGTCCAACATCAATTCGTAATGCTTCGACCGGAACCTTGCGCGTGCGCTCGTCAGTTTCCATCAAGTGGATCGGTTTGCCACCAATCACACCAGGCGTGCGCTCTTTGCCAACAAAGACTTGTTTGCCCACAAGATGACGCGCATCCATGCCGCCAACCGTCTCGAAACGATAGACACCATCGTTATCGTCCGCCACGATCATGAACCCGACTTCATCCATGTGCGCATCCACCATCACGCGGACGCGGTTCTTTCCGTGCCCTTGCTTGGTCGCCAGCACATTGCCCATCGCGTCAACCTTCACGTCATCCGCGTACATTTCGATCTCTTCGCGTACGATCTTGCGGACTTCCCCTTCATCACCTGAAACGGCGATGACATTGGTGAGCTTTTCTAGCAGTTTAAGTTGAGCGTTCCCAAAAGTTGGCATAGGTTACCTGTATGGAGTCAGGGAGCTTGCTCCCGCATTTCGCCAGCAAGCTGGCTGACTCCAAAATATTATTCTTCCCAAACGATCTTTTCGACAAAATCGGCTTCGAGCGAAGCGATGAACTCGGCGAGCAAACGTCCTGCACGCTGCAGGTCTTTGACAACAACCATCTCCACAGGCGTGTGCATATAGCGCAGTGGGATTTCCAACAGAGCTGTGGGTATTCCTTCGGCAGCCACTTGCACCGGGTAAGCGTCGGTGCCGGAGTGAGTCGGCGCCACATCCATGAACCAGGGGATCTCGAACTTCTCTGCCATATCTTTTAGTTTGGCATGCAGGAAGGGATGCATGTTCGGACCGATGCACAAGCCTACGCCCTTTCCAAGTCCGTGGGTCTGCCAGCCGCTCGCACCGGGACCAGAGGCGAAGGTCACGTCCATGGCGATGGCGATCTGGGGGTGCAAGCCAAATGCCGATGTGTAGGCGCCCAAATAACTATTCTCTTCCTGCACCGTAGCAACTGCCCACACATCCCAAACATGCGACTTGTTCTTCAATTCTTCGAGACAGATCGTCAGTGCCGCCACTGATGCACGGTTATCCAGCGTATGCCCGGAGATGGCATCGCCTGCCAACTCAATCGGTGGATTGGCGAACGAGACCAGATCACCCACACGAACCTTGCGCTCCACTTCGCGCGGCAGCAATCCGGTATCCACCAGCAAATACTGGATCTCCAATGCGCCGCTTCCAGCTTCTTCGGGCAACAACTTTGCGGAGGGCATGACGATCACACCGGGCAATTCGTCACCGCTGCTGGCGTGGACAGTTACTTCCGCGCCGGGCAGCACGTGCACATCAATGCCGCCGACCTTGGCAATGTGCAGAAAACCATCTGTGATCTTCGAGACCATCATGCCGATGGCATCCATGTGTGTGGCGATCATGATGGAGGGACGGGGTTCCTTGACGGAGCCTTTTTTGAGTCCGTGCAGTGAACCAACACGGCTGAGACTGGTTTCATCTGCCAGCGTATCCCATTTTTCGCGGATGATGTTGGCAATGGGTGTTTCGTGTCCCGAAAGACCCGAAACAGAGATCATGGATTTCAGGAATGGAAGGATATCGGTCATGTTATTGGGCGGATGTGGTTGGGAATGTCGTGAGGGATGGAGTGAATGTAGGCTGCGACGTAAAAGAGGCAGTCGGCGTAAACGTATTGGTCGAGGTTGGAGTGTAAGTAGGCGTTGAAGTAACCGTTGAAGTCGGCGTGGAGGTGGATGTATAGGTTGTCGTTACAGGCTGGAACGGTGTTGCCGAGGGAGTGCTGGTAGCGGTGGATGTCGCTGTGGGGGTAAAGGTTGCAGTCTGGGTGATGGTGCCCGTTATGATCAACGGAGTCAGGCTGAGCGTCGGAGATTAAATCGAGAGCGTTCCAGTCGCTGTGACGGTGGATGTCAACGTCGCGGTGGGCGTTAATTGACTGGCATCCGGTGCGAGTGCCATGGCGATCCATCCGATGCAATAACAGGGAAGGGTAGCCAGAATAATGACAACCAGGGTGAGGCGACGACGGGCACGGGCATCGGGGGTCTCTGACATGGTGCTTCGATTATAATCCATAGAACAAATCTACTATGATTCCATTACACCTTCGCATCTCTGGTTTTTTATCCTATCGCGACCCCATTGATCTCGATTTCGGTTCGTTCGATCTCGCCTGTATCTCTGGTCATAATGGCGCGGGCAAATCATCGCTGCTCGATTCCATCACATGGTGTTTGTTCGGCGAAGCACGTGGTAAAAGCAGCGACATCATCAATATCCATGCGGATGTCAAAGCTGCCGAAGTCGTTCTCACGTTTGCGTACGAGAACAACACCTATCGTGTTCAGCGCACCTTGCCGCGCAACAAAAGCACGGTGCTCGAGTTTCAGATCAAGAGCGATGGGGGCTGGCGTCCGCTCACGGAAAAGACCACGCGCGATACACAGGCACGCATCGAACAAACGCTGAGGCTCGATTACGATACCTTCGTCAACGCCTCGTTCTTTTTGCAGGGCAAAGCCGATCAGTTCACGCAACAAAATGCCAGCAAGCGCAAAGACGTGTTGAGCAATATTCTTGGGCTGGAGATATGGGAAGAATACAAAGAGCGTACTGCCGAAAAGCGCAAACTCATCGAACGCGACGTGGATGAGATCGAAGGTCGCATCGCGGAGATCGACGCAGAACTCGGTGAGGAAGAAACTCGCAAAGCGCGTCTCGCTGAACTCGAAGCGGGACTCAAACAACTGACCTCCGCCCGCACTGCGCAGGAATCCATTCTGGAAAACATTCGCAAGAACGCTGCGCTGATCAATGAACAGCGCAAATTGACTTCCACACTCCGGGCGGGACTCGACCGAACGCGCACGGCTCTTTCCTCTTTGGAGAGTCGTCTCACCGCCAAACAAGCGGATCGCGCCTCCTATGCCGATCTCGTTAATCGCGCCAAGGAGATCGAGTCCGCGTACAAGGAGTGGCAGCAACTCCGCAAGGATCTGCAAGAATGGGATAAAGTCGCTTCGGAAGTACGCGAACATGAAAAGGAACGCGCTCCCCTGCTGGAAAAAATTGCCGCAGAGAAGGCGCGCTTGGAAGAAGAGTTGCGCTCGCTGACGGCTGAAGAGGAAGAGATCGGTGAACAGTCATCAGTGATCGGTGATTTAGGTAAGGATATCGAGAAAGCTACTAAGTCACTACACGCAGCAGAAGAAAAATTATCAAAACGGACTGAACTCGAAAACGAACGCAATTCCGGTCGAGAGCGTCAAGCTGCATTGAAGGTGGAGAACGAATCACTCAAAACAGAGATGACCCAGCTCAAGGAACGCATCGAAGCGCTCAAATCTGCCGAAGGCGCCGCTTGTCCGCTTTGTGGACAGGAACTGAGCAAAGAGCATCGCAAGTCCACGCTCAAGCAGTTGGAAGAAGAAGGCAAGCAAAAAGGCGGCCAGTATCGGGCGAATCAAAAAGAGACAACCGATCTAGTTGCACAAGTTACTAATTCCAAATCACAGATCAACAAGCTCGCCTCTGCTGAGAATGAACGCATCCGCTACGCGAGCGAGATCTCTCAACTGACCGAACGGCTGGAACGTTTGCAAGCGCTCGCCAAGGATTGGGAAACCAGCGGCAGGAAACGCTTGAAAGAAGTGGAAAAAGTTTTGGAGAGCGGCAAGTACGCCGTCGAAGAACAAAAGCAGCTTGCCAAGCTCGATAAGGAATTGACAAAGCTTGGCTACGATGTGTCCGCTCACGATGCCGCGCGCCAGAAAGAACTTGACCTGCGCAGCGTGGAAGAAGAATTTGGCAATTTGAAATCTGCCAAAGAAGTGAGCAAGCAGATCGAGAGTGAGATCGCGAATATCGAAGAAGAAAGACGAAAAAGGAAAGAAGAGGCTGACGAACAGCAGAAGCAATTTGATGCGGCGGCAAATGCATTAGCTGAAGCAAAATCGCAATCTCCGAATATGGATGTGGCTGAGCGCGAGTTGTTCAAGTTACGCGAAGACGAGAACCGGGCACGCATTGAACTCGGCGGAGCGCAACAGCGCGTGGATATTTTGAAAACGCTCCGCACCCGAAAAACAGACTATGCCGCGGAACGCGAAGAACTTCAAAAACGCATCGTACAGCACAAGACGCTGGAACGCGCTTTCGGTAAGGATGGTGTTCCGGCACTGCTGATCGAGCAGGCATTGCCTGAGATCGAAAACAAAGCCAACGATCTGCTCGACCGCCTGAGCAATAGCGAGATGATGGTCGAATTCGTCACGCAGGAAAAATACAAGGATGACAAACGCAAAGACCTGCGCGAGACTCTGGAGATCCGCATCAAGGACGGCGCGGGTGAACGCAATTACGAAATGTATTCCGGCGGCGAAGCCTTCCGCATCAACTTTGCGATTCGGCTGGCGCTCTCCGAAATTCTGGCGCAGCGCAAAGGCGCTCGCCTGCAAACGCTGGTCATAGACGAAGGCTTCGGCTCGCAGGACGCCCTCGGACGTCAGCGCCTGATCGAAGCCATCAATCTGGTCAAACCCGATTTTGCCAAGATCATCGTCATCACCCATCTCGACGAACTCAAGGATGCCTTCCCCACGCGCATCGAGGTGGAGAAGACCGAGCGCGGGTCGACGGTGAGAGTCATTTAGTTGAAGGTCACAGGTTGAAGGTTGAACCTGTAACCTTCAACTTTCAACTTTCAACCGTAATCATGATTTACTTTATTCTATCTACAGCCTTTTTTATCGGTGGCATCGGTATCATCTACTGGCTGCACAACCAGTATCACCTCGATATTGTCGTTGAGCCGGCTACTCTCCCACAAAACGCGCCACTGATCTCCATTTGTATTCCCGCCCGTAATGAGGAGCGGAATATCCGCGTGTGCGTGGAGTCTGCGCTGGGGCAGGATTATCCGAATCTGGAAGTGATCGTGTTGGATGATCGCTCCACGGATGGGACACTGGAGATTTTGCGGCAGATCCGTGTGGAGTCAGCCAGCTTGCTGGCGGAGCGGAAACAGCGAGCTGTTTCACTCCATATCGTGGATGGCTCGGATTTACCCTCAGGCTGGGCTGGAAAACCCCATGCGTTATATCAAGCTTCGGCACCGGCACATGGCGAGTGGTTGTGCTTCATTGATGCAGATACGTTCCTTGCATCCGAAACGATCTCTTCCTGTTACGCTAAAGCCATCGAAACCAAAGCGGATATGTTCACGATCATGACCTTCCAGATCCTTGGCTCGTTTTGGGAGAAGACGGTCATGCCCTTGGTGATGACCGCGCTCTCGGTGGGATTTTCTCCGCGCAAAGTCAATGACCCGAAAACGAAAGATGCCATCGCCAATGGGCAGTTCATCATGATCAAACGCTCGGTCTATGATGCCATCGGCGGGCATGAAAGTGTCAAAGACAATATCGTGGAAGATAAAGCTATTTCGCAGCAGGTAAAGTGGAACGGTTATCGCCTGATCGTCGCGGATGGCATGAAGGTGGCGCGTACGCGGATGTACACATCCCTGCCGGAGATGTGGGAAGGCTGGACAAAGAACATCTATCTCGGGCTGAGTGACCAGCCGGGGTTGATGGCGCTCGGTGTATTTGGCGCATTGCTGACTGTGATCACATCGCTATTCTTACCGGTATGGCCTCTACTGGGAATTTACTGGTACCTGAATGGCGGGGAATGGATGGCGCTAGCGGTGATTATCGAGTCATTGTTGCTGTGGGGGTATTTGATCTTCACACGGGCAAAGGCATCGGTCAAGATGGGAATTTCGCAGTGGTATGCGTTGACGACTCCGCTCGGGGCAGGAGTGTTCGGGGCGATGATGTTCACATCTGCATGGAGGGTGGTGACCAGACGCGGAGTGACGTGGAAAGGTCGGGTGTACGCCTCAAAATAGCGGGGCAAGATGGGATGGAGACGATTTCCGGATAACGGAACCAGATGTGGGGGAGAAAGAGGCGGTGTCATATCCAAATAAGGATATGTATCACTTTTTTATCAAGATAATTTCGAGTAAATTTGCCGCCTATTACTTAATCCAATTCTAATCATTTGTGACTAAAGTCACAACCTGTTATATAATCTACGTATAGAATTTATGCAGATCATTAAGCAAAGGTGAATGCATGTTTAGAAATCCGCTTTTCATAGCTATTGCCGCAGCGGTCATCGCGTTGGGAACTTTTGTATATGTGACCGATGCGCCCGCTTACGGAGGCAGTTCGCCGGAAACGTGTGCCAACTGCCATACGATGGAAGCGCAATACGAAAATTGGTACCACGCCCCGCACGAGAAGGTCACTGAATGCGTGGACTGTCACCTGCCCCACGATAATTTCGTTGTGTACTATCTCGAAAAGGGACGTCAGGGTGCGAAGGATGTGTATGCCTTTACGACAGGCAACATCCCGGTGGCGATCCGCGCCAGTGAGAAGACCAAAGGCATCATTCAAGAAAACTGCATCCGCTGTCACAAGGATAAGGTGGAAAGCATTGTGATGGGACCGCAAGCCTTTGACCGCAATTGCTGGGACTGCCACCGTAATGTATCGCACGGCGTGCGCGGTGGAGCCAATTCGCCATATCAAGATTCTGTCCTCTACCCCGTCAAGTAACTCTTAACAAGGAGAATGCAATGAAGAAATACACCACTGTTATTCTGGCTGGCATCGTTGTGCTGCTCTCGGCTGTTTTGGTGGGCGTGCTAGTGTTCATGAAGAACCAGCCACCGCAGCAACGCGCCGTACAGACCATTGTCCCGATCGCACAGATGGAACCTGATTCATCGAAGTGGGGCATCAACTATCCCAATCAGTGGAATAGCCTGCAACAGACGCTGAACAACAATATCAAAACCACTTACGGTGGTTCGGATAAGTTCTCGCACCTGATCGAAGATCCGCGTCAAGTGATCTTGTTCGCGGGGTATCCGTTCAGCAAGGAATATAACGAAGAGCGCGGACACATGAACAGCGTCACGGATGTGCAGGCGATCAAACGCGTTAACCAGAAACCGGGCGACAAAGCCGAGACCCACGCAACCTGCTACTCCTGCAAATCATCCAACAATCCTTCTTTGTGGAAGGAATACGGACTCGAAGGTTATGATGCCATGATGTTCCGTGAGATGACGCCGAACATTCAAAACTCGATCGGCTGCGCCAACTGCCATGAAGCAGGAACGATGCGCCTGATCGTCACCAACCCGTCGCTGGAAAATGCGCTCAAAGCGCAGGGCAAGGATTGGACGACCTTCTCACGCCAGGAAATGCGTTCGCTGGTGTGCGCCAACTGCCACGTGGAATATTACTTCGTGGGCGATAAGAAGGTGCTGACCTTCCCGTGGGAAGACGGAACCAACATCGACCAGATCGTTCAGTACTACACCGATAACGGATTCAGCGACTGGAAGTATCCCGGCACCGACACGCCCATGCTCAAGGCGCAGCACCCCGAATATGAGATGTTCACTGCGGGCAGCACTCACTACAACGCGGGCGTCTCCTGTGCGGACTGCCACATGCCGTACGTGAGCGATGGCGCGACCAAGTATTCCAGCCACGATGTTCACAGTCCACTGCTGAACCCGGAAGCCGCCTGTGGACAGTGCCACACGGACACAGAATATGTCGTGCGCCGCGTGAATGCGATCCAGGATCAGGTGTACAACACCAAGATCGCTACGGAAGACGCTCTGATCGATGCCATCAACGCATTGACCAAAGCCACCGCCAACCCGAACTCGGATGCCGCGCTGCTCGATCAGGCTCGCCAACTGCACCGCAAGGCTCAGTTCATGTGGGACTTCGTTTCGGCGGAGAACAGCATGGGCTTCCACAATCCGGAATATATTTTGAAGATCCTTGCCGACTCAACCAACATGGCACGCCAGGCGCAGATGCTGGCTTCACAAGCCGCGAATGACCCGTCCCTGCTGGAGACCGGCACCTACGATAAGATGGACCCGAAGCCGACTCCGGCTCCGTAACGTCTAGTACGCAACACCCAAGACGTCATCCCCAACCGGGATGGCGTCTTTTTTGTTGATGGTATAGTTAAAACATCAACTCAGAAAGGTAAATACATCATGAAACGAATTTTTTCCATTCTCTTAGTTCTACTTTTCCTTTTAAGCGCCTGTGGCTCCAAAAAGGGAATTGAAACTCACAATGCCTGGATGCGTCCCGCGGCAAAGGGCGAAAACGGCAGTATCTATTTTGAATTACATAACCACGGCTCGGAAGCAGATGAACTGCTCAGCATCACCACTGATGTGGCGCAGGCTGCTGAGATCCACGAAAGCAAGATGGAAGGCGATGTCATGAAAATGGACATGCTGACATCGCTGCCCATCAAAGGCTTTGCCGATGTCACCTTTAAGCCCGGCGGATTACATGTTATGCTGGTCAATGTGAACAAGGATTTCAAATTGAATGATGAACTTGAAATCGTGCTGCACTTCAAAACGCACGAGGATATTACAGTGCATGTCATCGTTAAAGATGCGGCGCCAGAGGATGAAGATCACGATATGTAATCGAATTCTTCGTCATTGCGAGGAGGGTGATCTCCCCGACGAAGCAATCTTATTAGCAATTTACATCCAAGATATTCATCAGAGGATTGCTTCGCCCACTCGCTATGGCTCGGGGCTCGCAATGACGGTAATACTATATATTTTTGGGGAACATTTCCGGATACATGGTCGTCAATCTCGCATAGGAGATTACGCCATGAAAAAACTTTTATTTTTATTTCTCGCTCTCGTTTTAGCCGCTTGCAGCGCCGCAGCGCCGAAGAGTGACCTTGAACTCAACCAGCAAAAATGGCAGGACGCCAATATTAAGCATTATCAGTTCCAATTGAATATTGGCTGTTTCTGTGCTTATCGTGATCAGATGCCCCTGACCATCGAAGTGAAGGACGGGCAGATCATGTCCATGACCAATGCTAATGGAGATGTGGTAACAGATACCGATCCCGCAGCAGCCTTCATGATGACCTACGGCACGATCGATAACATCTTTGCTGTGTTGAACACGGAGGAGGTCAAGAATGCGGACACAGTCACTGTGAGCTACGATCCCACCTATGGTTTCCCTGTAGATGTCAGCGTGGACTACAGCCAGCAAATGGCAGATGAAGAGTTGTACCTGAGTCTTTCAGGTTTCGAGAAGCTTCCATAAACGGGAACAACCTCCAGCTTGGTAACGAAGCGAACCTCTCTCAACAAAAGACCCTAAAGGTTTTGAAATCTTTAGGGTCTACCTTTTAATTCTCCGGTTGTGTCCATTGCTGCAAGACTTCTGGATCAGCAATCTGTATCCGGCGCTCTTCGATGCGGATGGCGCCGCTGCGTTCCAACTCCTTCAACGAGCGCGCCACCACTTCACGGACGGTTCCCAACCGCGCCGCCAGTTGTTCCTGTGTCCAATGCGGTGCACGTTGACCATCAGCAGGCAATTCGCTGATCAGCCGCGCCAGCCTGTGCGTAACCTGATAGAACGCCATCTCACTGACCATGCGCACCATGCCGCGCAGCATTCCCCCGAAGTTCTTCAGTACTTTTTCTGCGAACACTGGCTGGGATAAAACCAGCGAACGCAGTTTCTCACACTCGATCACCCACACATGACACGCTTCAAGCGCTTCCACATTGACCGGATTGAGACCGCCATCAAAGGCAGGGACTTCCGCGAAGGTGTCACCCTCTTGCAAGATGCGCACGATATACTGGCGCCCCTGCGGGGAGATGCGATAGATCTTGGCGCTGCCTTTCTCCATAATATGCAGTCCTGAGCAGGGATCACCCTCCCACATCAACACATCTCCACGCTGGAACTCGTGGAGATGTGTGTGAATAGCAACATCCTTTAAAAGGTTTTCGGATAGATCGTTGAAATACTCATTTCCCCTCAATGTTTCAATGCGTTGTTCGAGCTTTGTCTCGATCGTTCTCATGTACTTAGATCGCCCAATAACACTTGATCTGCTCCACGGTCAATCTCCCACGGATAGACGATGAAAGCATCGGTAGTAGCGGCAAAATAGTCCGGGCGGGCATGACCGAACAAATTGCGGTATGGATTGAAATGCAGCACACAGGTTTCAGGAAATCCACCAGCTGCAGAGACACGATTCTTCACCGCCGTGATGGTGCGACCGGATCCCCAGACATCATCCACGATCAGAGTAGGCCTGCCGCGCACTTTGTCATCCGCAGGAAATTGGATGAATTCGGGCCATGCCATGAGCTTGGCTTGTTCACTGGCAGATTGAGCGGGAAAATCCACGGCGGCAGTCAAGATATGGGTAATATCCATGGCGTCGGCGAGCATCCCGCCTGGAACGATACCGCCGCGAGTGATAATCACCATGGCGGTGAATTCGCGGCGAAATTGTGGAATGAGATGGTCGATGAGTTGTTCGACCTCATCCCATGTGATCAGTTCGCGGCGTGGTTGACGGGGTGGTTGTTGCATAATGATCCTCGCAGAGCAAGACAGTCTCTTGCTCTACATACATTTATCCTAACACAGCTGCCAGCGGAGCAGGAGCTCGCACCGGGATGGCGCTGCCAATTTCCTGAGACTTTTCTACTTCGCGAGCCCAAATATACAGGCAGGTGTGATACGCAGTGGAAGTATACGAGCTAATGACACTGGCAACCATAACCAATCCGAAGAAGATGAACAGTGCAACTACGATCGCCAGACCAGACATGATATTAATGCCACCGGTAAGATACACCGCTCCACCGCCGATGGCAAGAGCGATCAATAAACCGCCAAAGCCAAGCACGAAGCCGATCAAACCCGTGACCCAGCGCACACCCACCGTGCTGATACCGATCAACAACAAGTTCTGCTTGGTGATATTCAAGATGCGCTGCATCCCGTTTTTGAGGTTCAGGTCATCGATCACCATGGCAGGCAGGATGAGATACGAAGCTTCTGTCCATAAGGCTTCGAGCAGATTTGCCGCACCGCGCACAACACCGGCAGCGATGCCACCGCGCCGGTTACGGTTGGCAGCATTCTTGAGCACATTGACCAGAGTCGAAGCCGCAGCCAGCGTGAGGATATCGAAGAAATCGCGTCGTACGACAGCCCAGGCTTTATCCATGCGACCATCACCTTCAGCCAGGTACCCGTAAATGAGATAGACCGTCATTGCAGAGAATACATACGTCACGACAAATTGCACGAAGATCATAATGGCGCCCATCACTGCCAGAATGATCCTGCCGATTTGCGAGTCGCCAAATAGAAACGCAGCACCTGCAATGGGAATGATACCGATCACTGAAACGATCATACCAACGATCAAAGCGTAAATGGATGGTTTGAGTAAATCCTTATCTTTAAATGCCATGCTCCATGCTTGTTTTAGAAACGACCAGCCGCGCGAAAAAGATTGCATAAGTCATTCTCCTTTGGAATTGTCAGCACCGATTATAGCAAAGGATTCGTGGAGCGGAATGGTATTCCGTTAAGCATCGTTGGCGGGATGGAATCCCGCCCCACAAAACACTATCTCATTCGACGCGCTAACCAGATCAATCCCAAGGGAACAAGGAGCCCTGCCCCGCCACACAACGGATTGGTCGCAGCGACCGGCGTGGATGTGGGCACAGGTGTCGCTTCACTCGCAGGGATGGCTGTCTCCGTTATCGCAGGCAGAAGAGTCGCTGATGGCGCCGCCGGTGGAGTGAACGTTGGTTCCACAGCGACAAGTGTCGGCGTGGAAAGATCCGGGGTTGTCGTCAGCCACAGAAAGTCATATCCGCTTTCGAGTTTTTGAACGGAGTCCGCCGGGAATGAATAATACATATTCTCCGCGATCTCTTTCACCTTTGGGTCATTCGGTGCGATCTGCAATGCAGTGTTGATCTCTTGCATGGCGTGCAGCATCTCAGGACGCACATCCTGAGCTTCATACGCAGAGAACCAGGCATGGTTCGCCAGGAGATCGGCATAGCCTGCATGCCATTGTGCGTCGTTCGGCAGAAGCGACAGACATTTTTCGTAGGCATCCATGCTCAACCTATACAATTCCTGTCCGCCTGCATCGGTACGGAATCCCTTGCGAAAGAAGAACATTTCTTTGTAGAGTTTTCCCAACCGCCCCCAGGCTTCGCCATCCTTTGGGTTGGCGCTGACGTTGGCGCGCTCGCGGATCACCTGCTGCCACGCAGACGGCATCACAAGTGAGATCTGAAAATCATTGCTTTGATCGGGTTCGAGATCCTCAAAATGCCAGCGGATATCCTGCCCTTGAATGGTGCTGTTAGAGGTCGTTTGTGACCACCCGGTTTGCTCATCAAAGATCACATTCTGTGCAGTCGCTTCATAAGGCAAACGCACGATCAAATCGGCACTGCCGATCGAATCTTTCCAGCCCGCGCCAGTGTGAAGCAGATAATAAAAAGCCACGAACGGATATTCGCCCGTGCCTTCAAGCAAATACGAGACTTGAATGTTGACATCCTGATTTGGCGGGAAGTTCACATTGAACTCCGCCCACGGGACGGGGTCACTGCTCCAACTCGGATCTTCTTGCATGATGCGCCGCGTAACAACCGGAGCACCATCCACCTTCACGCCAAAATCTTTGATCTCAGGGATATCGCCAAAGCCATTATTGGAAGCCAGCGGGAAACGCACAGCCATGCTTTCTTCTGCGCTTCCAAGATTGCGCATCGTGAAATCAGCGTTGACCTTGGCCTGCCCAAGACTCCCCTGTGGCGTGGATGCCAGCACCGTGAGCGTCACCGTCTCTGCCACCATGCGCACCTGCGTGGACTCGGTTCCCGGTTCGGGATTTGATCCCGGCGGATGTCCCGGAGGAGCAATGTCCGCGTGAACGGAAACAGGCACACCTACGAACGTTACGAACAACACGAGAACAAAGATTCGAATCATTCGTTTCATTGTCACCTCACAGCAAACTGATAGGATCTACTTCGATACGCCAGCCATCCAATTTTATCCCTCGCACCGTTTCTTTGGGATTCGATCCACGCAAAACGATCTGCCAGCGATAATAGCCGCCGACTTTGGCAAAGAAACAGGGAACGGGACCGATGACCGTGGAGAGTGGAGAGTGGAGAGTGGAAAGTTTTTCTGCAATCCGGCGGGATTTTGTCTCTGCCACTTCGGAATCTTCGTGACGGAATTCGAGTCGCACCAGATGAGTGAATGGAGGATATCCCAGTCGCCTGCGCTGTTCCAATTCGTATCGATAAAAGCCATTGACATCATGCTGCGCCGCGGATTGGATGACTTGATTTGCCGGGTCGAACGTTTGCAAAATGACTTTGCCGCCGCGCTCGCCGCGTCCCGCCCGCCCAGCGACCTGCGTCAGCACCTGAAAGACTCGCTCTGCCGCGAACGGATCAGGCAACTGCAAGCCCACATCTGCCAGTACGATGCCGACCAGCGTGACCATCGGCAGGTCTAGTCCTTTGGCGAGCATTTGCGTGCCAATCAACACATCCGCTTTGTGGTTGGCAAAGTGCGTCAGGATCATTTCGTGCGCATCTTTTTGGCGCGTGGTGTCCCAATCCCAGCGCAGAGTGCGTGCTTTCGGGAAGAGCTGGTTCACTTCCGCTTCGACCTTTTCGCTGCCGAGTCCATACTCGCGGATCTGTTTCCCGCCGCATTGAGGGCAGGTTTGCGGCTTTTGTCTTTGATAACCGCATTGATGACATAATAATGTTTGAAGGTTGGCAGGTTCAAATGTTTTCAGGTTATCTTTCGACTTTCCAACTTGCGAACCTTCCAACTTGCCAACATGGAACGTGAGCGGTGTTTCGCAATTCGGGCATTTCAACACATAGCCGCAATCACGGCAGAAGATATAGGTGGCAGTGCCGCGCCGGTTGAGGAAGAGAATGGCTTGCTCGCCGCGCTTGAGCGTGGCATCCAACTCCGTGAGCAGAGAGCGGCTAAAGATTCCGCGTTGACCCGCTTTCAGTTCATCCCGCATATCTACGAGATGAACGGGCGGCAGCCCCGATTTAACGATACGTTTCGGCAATTCCAATTGGTGGAGTTGTTTCGTATCTGCTTGATATCGTTGCACCACACTCGGCGTAGCAGAACCCATCACACAGACCGCGCCACACAAATGCGCATATTTCTGCGCCATTTCCACAGCGCGATAGAATGGCGGCTCAGATTGATAGAACGAAGAGTCATGACACTCATCAATAACGATTAAACCAATGTTTGGTAAGGGAGAAAACAACGCGCTGCGCGCACCGATGATAACTTTGAGCGCACCCGATCGAGCCCGTCGCCACGTGTCATAGCGTTCTCCCTCCGAAAGCTTCGAGTGGACAAGTCCCACCTGCCCGGGAAAGCGATTTGCAAAACGCCGCACAGCTTGCGGCGTCAGCGCGATCTCCGGTACCAGGATGATCGCCTGCCTGCCATGTTTGATGACTTCCTCCGTCGCACGCAGGTACACCTCCGTTTTACCCGAGCCTGTCACACCCTGCAGCAAAAACGGACGATGTCCATCGGGCGCAGTGATAACTTTGACAATTCGGCTCAACGCAACAGATTGCTCAGCAGTCAGTTCCAGGATCTGTTTACTTGTTTCCCTGTATCCTTGTTTTCCCGCCCTTTCCAATGGATCGCGAAACACTTCATTCTCAAACAAACGGATCAGTCCGCGTTCTTCCAACACTTCGAGATCGGCGGCATTGCATCCGCTTTCGGCGTAGACCCACGAAAGGTTGACCGGCTCCGGCTGGCGGATGAGGAACTTCAACGCGGACTGTCTGCGCCCGAGCGTTTGCTTCATCCCAAGCATGTCCATCGCCTCCTGCGCCGCTTCAGGCGGAACTGCGAGCTGGGCAACGCGCACGAACTTTGACCTGACCCTTGGCGGAGGCAAAACGCTGCGCGCCGAAAGCACACCCTTCCGCACCAGGAAACTCGCCGTCTTACGCCAGTCCACTTTGGCAAAGTGAGTGTCGATCTGACGTCCGCGCAATGCCCCGCGAGTTTGGAGCAAATTCAACAAGCGATCTTCGGTCGTCAGTCGCTGAGTTTTCGCGCCAATATCCTTTCCCTTTGCATTCCCCACAAATCGTAAATCGTCAGTCGTCAATCGTAAATCGTAAATCGTATCCACCTGCTGAACGAGTTCCCACCGGCAGGAACAGTCCCACTACGGCGGCAAGCGGCGTCAGCGTAGATTTCAGCCATCGTTTCTGCGAGAGCAAGCTGAGGCTGAGTCTAGAACCGGAATTTCATCCACCAGCTCGATGATCTCTTTTACTTCCGGCACAGAGGGTTGATCCACAAAACGGAAGACCACTCCTTGCACGGTCTGTTTTCCAAATGGGACGATGACCAAATGACCAAGTCCCAACTTGCCTATGAGAGAGTCAGGGACGGCGTAATCGAATACGCCTGAAACCGCAGGGATATTGACGACGATTTGAGCGAAGGATTTCATCGGGATGATTGTACTTGAAATCCATTTTGTAGCAGGTTGTTTGCTATATAATAGGCATGAAGAAACAGGTGGTCACCCATGAATGAAACCTACGAATGCCCCAAATGCAATGGAAAATTTACACTGCCTGCTGAGATCAATGAGCAAGTTCGGCTGGAATTGGCAGAGGCATGCCGTGGACCAGGAAAGATAGATGCCATGAGTTTGATCCGCACAAGACTCCATGTGAGCTTGGGTGACAGCAAGTTCATGGTTGTACATATTTCAGGTGTTGATGGGGTATGCGGACAGTGCGCTCACAAATTACTCGAAAGTGGAATTACCTATTGTCCATCTTGCAATAGTTTGAATTTGAATTGGTAGCCAAGCAATGTTGGGCAACGTATCAAAATCACAGCAGCGGTGTTTGAACTGTTGAACGTTTATCGGTAACAATGTAGTTCTTGTTGAAGGAGACATCCCATGTACCTGAAGCCCAAAGGATTTAACCGTATCGGGATCATCCAGTGCTTTTTAGCTGCGTTCTTTGTATTGTGGTTCCTGATCTTCCCCCAGTATGGAAAATATTTTGCCTGGCCCGTTGTGCCTGAATTGACAGCGCTCTTCCTGGGAGCCGGTTTCATGCTGCGCAGTTACTTTGGCTACCATTTGTGGCGCGACAAATACTGGTACAGCGTGCGCTGGAGCATGAACGGAGACTTTGCCTTCCTGGGCGTTCTGTTTATCACCACCTGGTGGCACATCAATGAGATGAACTGGAATTTGCAAGATGTGAGCAACAGCCTGCGGATCTTCTGCCTTATGATCGTGCACATCTGGGTCTTTGCCTACACTTTCGAACCTTTGATGATCTTCCTTTTACATCCACGCGAGAAGGAAGCACATGATCCTGTGCCGGCGGAATTTTCGGAAGGAGCGATCCAGCCGATGACCAAGACTGCACTGGCGGCAATCTTCTTATTCGGGGCGGCATTTTGGGCGCTGCTATTTTTTACACCCGATTTCGCCAATTCACGCTGGCCCTGGGAATTGAACGCCTTCGACTCACGCATCATGTCCGCCTGGTTCGCGGGGAGTTCGGTCTGGGCGGTGACGATGTACTTCATGCAAGATTGGGCAGAGATCAAGATCGGAGTCCGCGCGCTTCTTTTCTTCCTGCTGGGCTTGCTCGCCGTTTGGCTGATCGCTTCTTCTCGGTACCCTCTCACCCACACCAATATCGCCTCGCGGCAGGGATTTGTCTTCGGGTTGGCATTGGGAGTAATTTGTACCTGGTTATTGTTCATCTACTGGAGACAAGAACAGGCACGCAAGGTCTTGCAGAAAGCGGGCTCTGCAGAAAAAGCATTTGTCCACTAAATCGAACATTTGGAATCAAAAAGGCGACTTTGCACAAGTCGCCTTTTTAGAATCAAGTTGTTTCCTCAGAAGGCGGCATTAATTTGCGCACCGCCACTACGGCACCGAGAAAGGCTAACCCCAAAATTCCTGTAATGCCGGGCAGGATCCACATCAAGGCAGCGCTGCCAAAAGATTTGATACGTGCATCCAGGGGGCGCTCTGGGTTATAGAGCACGGTGACTTCGTCGCCAACTTCATATTCAGGTGTTGAGCTGCCTTCTTTAAGTTGAACGTGGTGAGGTTTTCCATCCTGTGAGGTGTAGTCCACTACGGGATAGTAATACTCATCGATGATACGATCCTGTTGATTGACATATTCCCGTTTCTGGATCATATCCACCACCGTGCCAGGTGAGCTTAGTTCCCGCCCCATCTTTGTAATGTTACTAAAGGATGCAATGCCAGCGATCAGGAGCATCAATGCCGCGATGCCTGTAAAAACGGTCAGGATGATATTTTCCACTTTGGGACCGTTGATCTGCTCCACTTCCTTGCTCATCTTTGCAAATTCGGGATCGTTGAAATCCGCGTCAAATTCTGCATCGAAGGAAGAATCCATCATCGCTTCGAGCTTGCGCCGGTCTGCTGGGTCAGGGACATCCTCTATCGTTTCATAGGTCACGCCGTTGACTTCAAAGGAGACGGGAAGATCATCTTCCCAATTGATCGAATATTTCTTTTGCGCCATTTTCCTCTCCAAAAAATAAAAGCTATAGCCGCGAATCTACCCCATGAACAAAAAGGTCAGGTATTCGCATACATCTTTATAATTCTAAAAAGAACTTCGGAAATCTATTTCAGCACTACCGCTGCGCCGTAGCCAACCACGGAGGAATGATCTCCCGTCACATCGCCTGAGGTGGCATGATGAAGCACCTGCACTTTTGTGGCGCCTAATTCCTGCGCCGCCCAAAGGACGGCTGCCACTGCGGCATGACCACAAGCAAAACCTGTGCCAGTCCGCTCGGCTTCGAAAATGGAATTAGGGTCAAGTGATTCGAAGCGGCGCAGCATCTCGGCGTCGAGACGGTCTGCGGTCTTCTGCTCGTAAAAGTGCGACAAGTCCGTGCTGGCAACCAGGGCAAAATTTCTGCTGCGCAGAACGTTTGCCAGAGCTTTGCCCAATGCTTGTGAGAGGTGCGGATCTTGTCCGCGCACCATGATGGGTAACAGCTTCCATTCTTGTTGGAAGACACGCTGCAGAAAAGGCAATTCTATTTCGAGCGAGTGTTCGCGATCGCGTGGGATAGCGGCGAGACCGAAGCCCAGGTCCGCTTTTAGGTTGGTATCCAATTCAGAAAGCGCTGCTTTATCAACCGGGATAATTCCCAGCGGTGTGAAATAGGCATCGTGGGCGGTGGTAATTAACGGTTCATAGTAAGGCTGGTGCATCGGCGAGATAACGGCGACCAACTCGGGGCTTTGACCGCGAAGCGCTGCAAAAGAGTATCCTGCCACAGCACCTGAGTAGATATGTCCTGCGTGGGGAGCGATCACTGCCAGCACTTCCCCATCCAAGGCAGGGAGTTTGGCAGCATTCAGGTATTCATCCACCTGACGAGCCAATGACCTTGGGTTGCCTTCATACCATTGACCTGCGATCGGCGAAGGACGTACATCAGTTATCGTGCTCATAAAATCATTGTAGCACTAAAAGTAGAGACCGGCTTGCGCCGGTCTCGAAGTTTACATCCAACAGTTATGGAACCCGGTAGCTTTCAATGACAGCATTGAGGGTATCCAAATACTGGTCTTGCACGGCATTGCCCCAGTTGACGGTGAACATCAGGAAGTTGTAATTATCGCGGATCTCAAAGAACGAGATACCTGAATACTTACCTTCTTTGGATGTCCAGGTGAGGCGCTCACTGCCATCTTTCATGATCTTGTCGTCCGTGACCTTGATATCACCTTCCTTACCGGTCTTACTGTATAACTGATTGAGAATTTGCAATGCAAACTGACCGTTCTGCCCACCCGTGAACGGAGTTCTCATCGTTGTAAACAATATTCTCGATCACAGCACCGCCGTCGGGCGATGTGAAGGTATCGATATAGTAGTAGTTCTTGTCATTATCGACCGTGTGATTGTAGGTCCAATCAGAAGGCACGTCGATGGCATAGAAGCCCTTCTCGTCAGTGAAGGTTGTCAAGCCGCCCGAGGAGTTGTTATTGTTGTTTGAGACCGGAGCTTCGGTGACCGGCGCTTCGGTTGGCAGCGGGCGGGGTGTGTTGGTGGGCTGTACCTGGACCGGCGGCTGCGTCGGAACAGGTGTCTCAGTGACTTTATTGGTCAACCCGGTGCACAAACACCCCACACTGATCACAAAAACAAGCATGGCAAGGAACGGAAAAAATACAGAACGTTTGTTGAACATCTCTTCTCCTTTGTTGAATGGTGCTAGATTATACAAGCATGAATATATTTTAGTAAGGGATTTTCGAGAGTACCGCGGGGGGATTTTTCATTAACGTGTTAAGACTTTTTGCGTTGCACGAAATGCAAGCGGCGGTAAGGCACTCAAGGAAAACCACTCTACTGCGTCAGCATCGTCGTCCGGACGAAGTTCGCCCCCTAAAAGTTCCACCTGATAGACGATGACAAAATCCGCGCCGCGTGGATGTTCTTTTCCAGCGACAATATCAAAGACACGCCTCACACGCACGCTCAAGCCTGTTTCCTCTAAACATTCGCGGACCGCCGCCTCGGCTGGGTCCTCACCCCCATTTACAAAACCGGCAGGCAACGTCCACAATCCGCGGAACGGTTCATTGACGCGCCGTACCAACAAGACTGTCTCATCCTGTTCAAGCAATACTGCCGCAGCGACCTTCGGGTCGATAAAATGGATCCACCCGCATTGCGGGCAGATGGGTCGTAGCATGCCAAATTTTTCTTCATGCTTGAGAGGGGATGCACAACGGGGGCAGAATTTGAAGTCGGTGTGTGCCATATATAAAAAATTGGGACACGGCGACGCCGTGTCCCAACGGGTAATTATTTCCAGCGCCGAGTAGAGATTTGGCGCATGACGATCATCAGGATCGCGCCTACGACAGCGACCCCTAACAGGATGTATTGCCAGAGCGTTGGGACGATCGGCGGCGCTGGTTGTGGCTGCGGTTGAGGAGCAACATCTTGCGGCTGCGACTGGGCAAAAAGATCAGCGCCGGCGGTAGGTTCCACTCCGTTCTTAGCGGAGGGCGTTTCCATGATGCGGTCCTGCGCGACGTCTGGCGTGGCAGTTAAGGCAGGAGCCGATAACTGCGGTTCGGCGGGTGCTTCTGTGGCAGGGGCCTCGGTCGCTGCAGGCGCTGCCGCTTGCGGCGCTTCTGCGGAATAGCTTTCTACTTCTACGCCTCCGCCGCCCATTCCATAGGCTTGACGTGCCATAACTTGAGGAGCGAGGAAGTTCAGTCCAAAAGTGAGAAAGAACAGTAAGGTGGCAATTGCAGTGGTAAAGCGGAAAACCGGATAAGCACGCGGCAACGGCGGGTTTTGCCCGACCATTTTGCGGGTAAGGGTAAAGTTACGGGGAGCGCGTCGCTTGGGGAGTTGACGGAGGTAGCCTCGGGCGGTGCGTAGGTCGTCCATGACGGAGGCAAGTTGCGGCTCCGTTTTGAGGCGGGCTTCCAGACGCGCAGAATCTGATGAACCGAGTTGTCCATCGAGATACGCAGAGAGTAGTTCAAGATCACGCTGTTTCATTTAGGCAGAGCCCTCCACTTCCAGACGAAATGAAGAAGGCAAAAGTTCCTCGAAGCCCTGTAAACACTCACGTAATCTTAATCGCGCACGAGCCAAACGGCTCTTAATCGTGCCCAATGGCACCTTAACTGCAACCGCTACTTCGGTGTAATCCATACCTTGCAAATCTGCCATGACCACTACAGTCTTGAACTCCAGCGGCAGGTTGTTGAGGCAGTGCTGGATGGCATGTTCGAGCTCGTCCGCCTCAGCTACCTGATCGGGAGTCATGCTTGGGTCGGCAAGCCACTTGGGTGAATCCATCTCTTCGCCGTCTTCCGTATCCGGTTCGAGCGGCGTGGTAGGACGTCGCTTCTGGCGGCGCAGTTCGTCGTAACAGGCGTTGGTCACCGTGCGCATCAGCCACGCTTTGAATGACCCGCCACGGTAAGAGTTGATGCTTTTGAAGGCAGAGATAAAGGCATCCTGCGTGGCATCTGCGGCGAGATCTTCATCCCCAAGAATACGGAGCGCCGTGTTGAACACGCTATCCTGATAGTGCAGGATGAGCGTGTTGAAGGCATCGAGATTGCCACCTTGAGCGTCTTGAATGAGAGCTTGTTCGTTCATTGGAATAATTGTATCAGGTTTAAGTATGGAAGGTTTAAGGTTAAACGTTGAGGTCATAAGGGTGCAGACGTTGCAACCAGGAGGCAGGTTCCATCCATTTCCAATTCCCTATTCGCTGCCGAAACTCTTACAAGATTGAAAATTCAAAGACCGCACTGCCTATCTGATAAGTTTTACAAAGGATTATGTTGTCATTATAATGACTGGGTGGACAATCCAAACGGTAAGCATCTTGGTCTCATCATCCTAACGCTAGCGTATCCACTGACGCACTATATATTCATCCATATTCCCAACCCTGTGGTTCCCTCTGCTAATTTGGCTTTGAATATGATCTTCCCGATCCTGGCGGGATACTTTTACGGTCCGCTCAGTGGCGCCATTGCGGGTGCAGTAGGAACGGGACTTTCCGCTCTGGCAGGACCTGATATGTACGATGCATTATCGATCCTGCCCCATGCCCTGATGGGATATACCGCTGGTCTGGCAGGAGAATCACAATCTCAATTTGCCGGGGCGCTGAGTATCATTATCGGGCATTTGTTGAACATTCTGTTCTACTGGCGCTTTGGCTTGATCCCATTCGAGCACGTCGGAATACTGCTCTTGGGTTTGCTGACAGAAACGACCATTGACGTGGTTGCGATCATCCTATTGATCGTCTTTTTGCAGAAACCGTTCTACAGGGACAAAGAGCTGCGATGGTAAAAGACGGTCACCCCAAAATCACAAAGATTATCGCCATTGTTTTTATTGCGGTCTGGTTGGGAGTTGCCGCTCTGGGTGCCATGTTCCTGCCCGGGTTTCCGAGAGAAATGCGCGAGATGTTCGCCTTTTCGCAAATTATCCCGATCCTGGTGGGAGCTTTTTATTTTGGTCAGGCAGGCGGACTGTTGGTCGCTTTTGCCGCCAGCCTGGTGAGTGGTTCACTGGTCATTTTCAATATTTCGGAGATCGATTCCATCTTCGTGCGGCGCATCATGTTCCAGATCATCTCCTTCAACAGTGTAGCACTGATGACCAGCTTTCTCTCCGATCAGGAGAAACTGCACAGCCGCCAGGTCTCCCAGCAATTGGAGCGGATCACCGCCCTGCGCGCCATCGACAAGGCGATCAATTCCGGCTCGGAACTAAGCTCCACGCTTTATATCCTGCTCGAAAGCCTTTCGCGACTACTGGATGTGGAAGCCACGGCGATCCTGTTGTACAACCCCGCTGCGAAGCATCTGGAATTGAAAGCCAGCCTCGGGTTTCTTGGACAATATCCGAATCAAACGCTTAGCAGTCTAAAAGAAGGGATGGCAGGGCAAGCTGCGACAGAGTTGAAGACCATTTTCCATCCCGATTACAGGCAAATCTCAGAAGATGTCGCTAGCCTCGTTCAGGGAAAAGGTCCCGTTGCCTACTACGCCGTTCCGCTCGTGGCACACGAATCCCTAAAAGGTGTGTTGGAAGTCTATGACCGCGGCTCGCACCCCGATGATGCGTGGAAGAACTATCTCGAGACTCTGGCAGGACAGGCTGCCATCGCCATTGATCAATCCTATCTTCTGGAAAACCTTCAACTCGCCAACAAGGAAATGGCGCATGCCTACGAAGAAACGTTGCGTGGTTGGTCACGTGCGCTCGACCTACGCGATAAAGATACGGAAGGTCACACGCAGCGCGTGGTAGCGCTTTCCACGGCACTGGCAGAATTAATGGGCATTTGTGATGAGAGACTACTGCATTTCCGGCGCGGAGCGATCTTGCATGATATCGGTAAAATGGGCGTACCGGATGAGATATTGTTGAAACCGGGTCCGCTGAGCGCAGAAGAGTGGGTCGTAATGCGCAAACATCCCATCTATGCACAGATGCTGCTTTCATCCATTGAATTTCTGGAACCCGCGATCACCATCCCGTATTATCACCACGAACGCTGGGATGGGAGCGGATATCCGCTTGGGCTGCAAGGGGCACAGATCCCATTAGAAGCACGGATCTTCGCCATAGCCGATGTGTGGGATGCACTGATCTCTGACCGCCCCTATCGCAAGGCACTCTCCCAAGAAGAAGTTATTCAATACATACATGAACTGGCGGGAAAACTATTCGACCCCGAAGTTGTAGACGTTTTTATGAAGATGATAAAGGAAAATCCACAAGAGAACTGGGAAGCTTAACCGGCTTTTCGACCCAAGAAAAAATAGATCCAGCGCCAGACGAGCATCCCAAACGCGGACGTGGCGCTTAGCACCACCGCAAAGATTGGAATGACTGGTGCGTTGAGCAGAAATCCGCGCAGAACAGCAGCAAAGGGACCAGCAAAGAACATGGCAAGCACCGGTCGCCAGAGTTGCCTGGGGTTGGAGGTGATTTCGAGTTGAAACAACCTAATGAATGGGGCAAGCAGGAACCAGGCGACGGTCAACGGGAAGAACGCGGCTGCCATTCGCGCGGCAAAGGATGTTCCCAATTCACCGTGGGTGGCAAAACCGATGATGGTCACGAGCAGGATGGCGAGGATATCGCCAATAATTAGGAAAGATCTTTTCATATAAATCATGTAGGGGCGGGGTGACCCCGCCCCTACGTTTTATTTCGTTTCACCAAATTCTTCATTCCTCAGCGCCGGAAACAACAGCACCTCGCGGATGGAATGTTTGTCGAGCAACAGCATGGCAAGACGGTCCACACCCATGCCGAAACCGCCGTTGGGCGGCATGCCATAGCGCATGGCACGCAGGTAATCTTCATCCAGCGGATTCTTCTCTTCCTCTTCGTCGGTGTAATCGCGTCCCATATCGAGGAAGCGTTGTTCCTGATCGAGCGGATCGTTCAACTCGGTGAAGGCATTGCATAACTCAAAGCCAGCCATATAACCTTCGAAGCGCTCCACGGTGAGCGGATCGCCCGGCATGGGCTTTGCCAACGGCGAAATATCACGAGGATAGTTGTACAGGAACGTCGGCTGGATCAAGGTTGGCTCCAGAAATTCGCCCAACAGGAAGTCGATCATCTTGCCGCGCGTCACATGCGGATCGGGCGTTTTGTTCGGGTGCTTGGCGCGGATGGCGTTGAACAGATCCTGCGCCGTTTTGTGCTCGGATATGTCAACGCCGGAGGTTTCGAGAATACCCTGGCGCATCTCCAAGCGTCTCCACGGCGGGGTCAGATCGATCTCATGCTCTTTATATTTGACCTTCATCGTGCCAAGTACTTTTTGCGCAGTGTACGAAACCATTTGCTCAGTCAATTCCATGACCTGCAAATAATCCGCGTATGCCCAGTAGAACTCCAACTGGGTGAACTCGGGGTTGTGCTTGAAAGACACGCCCTCGTTGCGGAAGTCACGTCCGATCTCGTAGACACGTTCCAGGTTGCCAACGAGCAGTCGCTTCAGATACAACTCGAACGAGATACGCAGGTACATATCCTGATCAAGTTCGTTGTGATGCGTCATGAACGGACGCGCCGCCGCGCCACCATAGAGCGGCTGAAGGATAGGCGTTTCCACTTCAAGGAAGCCCTTGTCATCCAGGAACTCACGCAAGGCTTTGATGATTCCCGCTCGTTTGCGGAAGGTCTCGCGTACATCCGGGTTGACCGCCAGGTCGGCGTAGCGTTGGCGCGCCCGCAGTTCGGGGTCTTCCAAGGCGGCATGGCGCACTACGGTACCGTCTTCCAAGGTCTCATCCTTGGCAGCGGGGAGCGGAACTCACGGATTTGGCGAGCAGCTTGAACTCGTGGACGTGAAGCGTCACTTCCCCAGTCTTGGTGCGGAACATGACGCCCTCCGCCTGGATGAAGTCGCCGATGTCGAACATCTTGTTGAAGAAGTCCAAGCCTTCCTTGCCAACTTCGTTCAAGCGGAAGAACAGTTGGATCTTGCCTGCCCCATCTTCGATGTGAGCAAAAGAGATCTTGCCCATTGTGCGGGAAGCGCGGATGCGACCCGCCAAGGTAGCTTTTACTTCGATACCATCTTTTTCCTTGGCTTCGAATTCAGCGATCGCCTCCGCGGAGGTATAAGTCCGTTTGGCGCGCGTGGGATAGGCTTCAATGCCTTCGGCACGCAGTTCTTCCAATTTTTGCAAGCGAATTTTTTCGAGTGAGTTGTATTCAGCCATGTCCATTCTCCCCCTCTCCCAGCGGGAGAGGGTTGGGGTGAGGGTGATTTCTACCCTTACGGGCAAACGTCCCTCATCCCCGTCCCTTCTCCCTGAGGGAGAAGGGTATTCAAAATAAAAAGCCCCGCACTGTGCGAATGTCGCAGGCAGCGCGGGGCAAACAGGTCGCTCCTGTGACTAACTAATCTTGATGATCTTCACGTTGTAGGTACCGCCGGGAGTCTCAACTTTAACGGTTTCACCAACCTTATGGTTCAGGATGGCTTTACCGATGGGCGACTCATTAGAGATCTTGCCTTCGCGCGGGTTGGCTTCTGCCACGCCGACGATGGAAAAGGTCTCCGCCTCGAAGTTGCCTTCCTTAATGGTCACCTTCGAACCGATCTGTACCGTATCGCTCTTCTTCTTGCCGTTCTCATCAATAATTTTGGCAGAAGCGAGCAGCATCTCTAATTCCTGAATGCGGCCTTCGACAAACGCCTGTTCGTTCTTGGCGGCTTCATATTCAGCGTTCTCGATCAGCTCCCCCCCTTCCATAGCTTCATGCAGACGATTGGCTACTTCTTGACGTTTCGCGGTGCGGAGATAGTCCAGCTCATCTTGCAGCTTCTGGTAACCCTCTTTGGTCAAAAAATTGTTAGGCATCTTTCTTCCCTGCTTTAAGATATTGTCCCGCCGAGCGGGACAAATTTTAGAATCACGGGTTATCTCTCCCGTAGAGCGGGCATACTATATCATGATTTATAAAGCATTACAAGAGAAGAAAAGGTAGTTTTACGGAACTGTAACACGATGTAACAAACGGACGCCCCCCCGCTCCGCCCAGTAGGAACGGATGGACAAGCGGGCATTTTCCGGGGGAAATAAGGCGTCTCCTAATGTAGGAACTTGGGATGTATAGGCTAAAATCGCCTCTTGCCAAGCATTTAAGCCTGATTCCGTTATGGAATACACCGATTCCTGCATCCCAGCAGATTTCGGAGCCAGTTCGTCTGGTTTGTAGAACAAATAGGGGATATCGATATCATACAGAAGAGGGCGCCCGAGCAGTTCGGCAGCCATCCGCGTGAGGGTGTGGTCAACGTGAGAACCAACCGCCAGTTGGCAGACCAGCACATCGTCTGGTTGGAGGCGGGCGGAGATCGCTTGCGCCATTTGAGCAGGGATGCCCAGGTCTTCCTCCAGAGGCGGGATTGAGATATCCGTATACAGCCACTCCCCATTTGCCCCACGCCTGTAGATACAATCCAGAAAGTCAAAGTGGACTACGCTTGCGCCAACCATTGCTGCGGCATTTTGGTCTTCCAGCCGCCGCCCACGGACAGCTTCCTCCGCTGAAGAAAAACCCCACTGAGAGTGGAGCAACTGCGCAAAAGGCGAATCGCCGGCGCCTGCGGGTGGGTATCCACACATGAACGTCCAAATTTCAACGGGTGTGCCTGCGTGGGTCTGGTCATAGATCAATCCGCCGGCAGAGAGCACGGCATCATCAAGGTGAGGGGAAAGATATATCCATCGCATGGAGCCGATTTAACCACAGTTAACCTTTAGGCGGTAAGATGTTAAGATGCTTGCATAATTGATTTAAGTCCTTAACTCATGTAAACTATATTTGGAGAGCAATATGCAAGAAAGACGCAAACAACCGCGTAAAGATCTGATGTCCTACTCGCAGGTGTACGATGTGCGCGAGGGCTCTTTGATCGGCTATCTTGGGGATATGAACCTGGGAGGTGCCATGGTGATCAGCGATCAGAGTATGGATGAGAACACCGACCTGACCATCTCCATTCAATTGCCTGAACTGCCCAACATCAAAGAAGAGAGCATGGTCCTGCCCACACGCATCGCCTGGTGCAAACAGGATCTTAGCCCGGAATATTACAACGTGGGACTGGAATTCAAGGTGGTGACCGATAGGCAGAAAGAAATCATCGAAGCCATCATGGAAAATTATGAATTCAGACGGCAAGTTCCCAAGTACCCGCCGAGACGCTCCGAAGAGATCGAATAACATCGCAGCCCTTGAGAAATCTCAAGGGCTTTTTTGTTTACCTAATTCTGCTTTTACTCTATAATCCAGCGATATCATCCTTCGGAGAGAGGTTTGTTTATGAGTGCATCTCCTACCCCGTTCTTCTTTTTGAGTTATGGCCGCGAAGATACTGTCAAACAGCGGCGTATCGTTCGTGAACTGCGCGAACGCGGTATCAAGATCTGGGTGGATGTCGAAAACCTGACTCCTGGCACGCCAACCTGGGAACGCGAGATCGAAAAAGCCATCCGTGCCTCCACAGGCTTGATCGTGCTCCTTTCTCCCGAATCCAACAATTCGGAGTGGGTGCGGCGCGAGATCAGTTTTGGGGAACAGCATCGAAGACGAATATTCCCGGTTCTGATCGAAGGCGATGATGATAATTCCACACCGTTGAGGTTGATGAATCACCAACGCGTGGATCTGCGCACCCACTTCGAAGCCGGGCTGGATGAATTAGCCGCTGCGCTTAAAGAGTACATCAACGTCAAGCAGGATATTGCCACCCAAAGCATGCCTGCCGTTAAAAAAACTTCGCCAACGACTGCTACTCTCGATTGGAAGAAACTAATTCTGCCAGCAGTAATCGCCCTGGTTGGTGTCTTTTGCGTTACAAGCGGGGTTCTGGCTGCGCGTTATCTGGCAAATCTCGGAAAGGCAACCGAAACTCCGGTCACATCTGTGCCAATCGTTGATCCAATCGATGCAACCGTTACACCAGATGTTCCAACGCCCGTTGTAGTCAAAGATGAGCCCACCGGCAAGATCGTGTACACGTGCAGCATCAACGGTGACGAAGTCTGCATTATGAATGCGGATGGATCCGATGCACATCAGCTCACCAATTCCAATCTCGCCAGTTTCAACGCATCGTTATCAGCAGATGGCAAATCCATTGTGTATGTAGTGGGAAAAGACGATGTAACTGAAATTTATGAAATGGTGCTCGCCACACAAAAGGTCACTCAGCTTACCGATTTCGGGAAAGCCCTGGGCTCGCCTGAAATCTCCCCCGATGGCACAAAGATCATTTTCCACTATCGCAATGGTAATAGCCCTGTCGAACTATGGCTCATGGACCGGGACGGCAATAACCCGCATAAATTCTACAGCAAGTCTGGGAATGATGTCCACGATGGCACCTGGTCGCCAGATGGAACACAGATCCTTTTTGCCATGGGCAAGAACGACGTGAATAAACTTTATATCATGGACCTCAACGGGGGCGATCCCAAGGTGGTCAACGATACGGTCAATACACGCGGACGAAGCGATTGGTCCACGAATGATCTGATCTCCTTCGATCAAGGTGGTCCGTTCGCACATGATGTCTATTTAATGAATATCAATGGAAGCAGCTTACATCAACTGACAGAGTTGGGCATCAACGCTCAAGGAGCCAGCCTCTCCCCCGATGGCAAATGGGTCGCTTTTTCTGGCTATACTAACGTGGCAGGCAAGGACCAGGCATCCTGTGAGATCTTCATCATGCGTGTGGACGGTTCCGATCTGCAACAACTGACCAAAAACAAATATTGTGATTATCAGCCCCGCTGGGGAAACTGATCATCCATCAAAATACATTTTTGAAAGTTGTACAGGAATAGTAGGCAAGGCGTAGGTCGCGACGCTGGCGATTCCCGTAATCGCGAGTATACTCCCGCAAGTTTGTTTCCTTTTCGCTTTTTGAAATGATTTCGGAGTACCACCCAGAATGAAAAAACTTCGCCCTGTCTTTGCCGCCGTCACTGCGATTCTTTTTTACACCATCACCGACATTCTCATCTGGCAACGGATCTTTGAAAACAATCAGATGATCCAATTCGCAGATGTCTACCACACGGGCTGGTTTACATCCCTGGCAGGCTATGGCATTCTCGGCATCATTCTATTGTGGGGTGCGTGGAAAGATTGCGCCTACTTCCTGATCGCGCTATTCATCGGTGCCTTTAGCGGTCTGGAAGATATCCTTTATTATCTATTGGATGGAAAACCCATTCCGGAGGCGCTTCCCTGGCTGACCAACAATCCCATGATCTACCATAGCTCACGCTTCGGGCTGATCTTCTCCGTCTTCTTCTGGATCGTTTTCCTGGGTGTGGTCTACTTCTTCTTCTATGAATGGAAGCGCCCACAAAAACAACCCGTAAATATTCAATAACTTTTCCAGCGTCATATCAAGTAGCTCAATTTAATAACTCGTGGCAAGTGGGGGAAATCATTGCCATTGTTTCCCTATCTCAGCTAATTCTCAGTAAACCCTTAGCACTTCCTAAACTAGAAGAGTATCAATACCACGCATGCGTCCGTTATAGATTTTGAAATACAACGCAGTGAAGGGGCATTATCAACGGTTAAATCAAAAACAGGGGAGTGACAGGAAGTTTTTCTGTGAACGTAGAAAAGATAAGGAGAGAAGAAATGCAAATCCTTGCATACATTATCGGATTCCTGTACGTATGCGTCATTTGTGGATTGTCGCTTTATGGTTTAAATAGCTTGTTTACTACGGTTCTGTACCTTGTAACAAGAAAGGAGCTAAAACATGAAACTGCGGTTCCTCCACAAGAGTGGCCGCGTGTCACCATACAGCTCCCGATCTTCAATGAGAAATACACTGTCGAACGGCTGCTGCAAGCCGTCGTGGAAATGGATTATCCCCGTGATCGAGTTCAGATCCAAGTGCTGGACAACTCAACCGACAATACGGTTCAACTAGTCAGTCGTTTGGTGGATATGTATAAGCAGAAAGGTATTAACATCCAACGACTACACCGCACCGATCGTCGTGGATATAAAGCCGGGGCTCTCTACGATGGGCTCAAAAGCGCCACAGGTGAATTTATTGCCATCTTCGACGCCGATTTTGTCCCTTCTCCTGACTGGCTAAAGAAGACCATCCCCTTCTTTCATAATAAGGAACTCGGCTGTCTCCAAACACGCTGGGGACATACCAATCGCAAGTACAACTCGCTGACCGAGTCAGAAGCGTTGGCAATCGATGGTCACTTCATCGTCGAACAGACGGTCCGTTCTACGAATGGCTTCTTCATGAACTTCAACGGGACCGCCGGATTATGGCGCCGTGCCTGTATCGAAGATGCTGGCGGCTGGCAATGGGATACCCTGACCGAAGACCTCGATCTCAGCTACCGTGCCCAGATCCGCGGCTGGAAGTTGGATTATCTGCCCGATGTGGTTGTTCCCGCAGAATTACCGCATCAAGTGGAAGCGTTCAAAAAACAGCAATTCCGCTGGGCAATGGGCAGTTTCCAGGTAGTGAGGAAGATACTGCCGATCGTACTAAAACAACGTAACATCCCCTGGAATGTACGCCTGATGGCGATCCTTCATCTTACGGGATATCTCGTCCACCCACTGATGCTCTTCGCGCTATTGCTAACTTTGCCTGTTGGACTTTTTGTCCCCGAGGCGTTCAAACTGTTTCCACTTTCTGTGTTTACCGCCCTGGGACCTCCGCTTCTGTACGCTACAGCGAAGGCTTCACAAAGCCCGACCTTGCGTGAGCGGTTAAAGATCTTGCCTCTATTGACCATGATCGGTTTCGGCATATCCCTAAGCACATCTATTGCCGTCTTACAAGGATTGACCAAAAAAGGAGGCGCTTTCATCCGCACTCCAAAACTCAACCTGGCAAACGACCACAAACGCGACAAAAAGATCGACCATCGTTACCTGCCGCCGATCAGTCCGCTAGTATGGGGCGAGATCGCCTTGGGGATCTATGCCCTGGTCACCACATTGATCTTGCAAAGTTATGTCGGTTGGGGCATCATCCCCTGGATGGTCATTTATATGTTTGGCTATTTCTATATTGCCGGTTTAAATCTCATTCAGCATCGACCAAAGACAGAACTTTAGTCATGTACTAAAAACCCGAAACACCGCAGAAATTTCTGCGGTGTTTCTTTATGCCCTTATTGAATTTCCACTCTCTGAGTGCTATGATACTAACAGAGTTAGCAAAACTTCCTCCCCAGCCAAACGCTCAACGCGGAGGTGGTCGCCGTCAGGAAGGCGCCCCAGAGTAAGTCCACTGTCGTTACAAGCAGCGACCAGCCCCGGAGCGTGGCAAGATTCGTCAGGTCATACGTCGCATACGTGACCAGCCCGAATAATGCACCACTCAGGATGACGGTCCGCATCCCTTCTCCACCGATAGCTGGTCCCACAATAAAGAACACCAACGCCCCGACAAAGAGCAGGTAGAACAATCCAGCCGCAGGGAGATTGGGAGTCTCCGCCATCAAATGCCCGATCTGAGCTCTATAAAATTTTGACGCCACCACTCCCAACCACACGGCATCGATCCCGAGAAAGATGAACAAGGTAATGAAATAAAGTTTGAATTTCATGATATCCTCCAAATCGTAAGTATTTTTATCCGTATTATAAAAGCGAGTCTTGATGCCAACTTTACCTGCCGATCTCATTTTTATCAGTTACAGTCGCAAAGATACTGAGGCGCTGAAAAAGATCGTGCTCTTTCTGCGTAACCAAGGCTTCAAAGTGTGGGTGGATAATGAACGTTTGATCCCAGGAACAGCCATTTGGGAAGAAGAGATCGAGAAAGCCATCAAAGCCGCCAGTATCGTGATCGTGGTCATGTCACCCGATTCGAAGAACTCGGAATGGGTGCGGCGCGAGATTAGCCTGGCAGATCAATATCGCAAACACATTCTGCCCATCCTTGTACGCGGCGACGAAGATTCATCCATCACACTGCGTCTGGGGACCCGCCAATTCGTGGACTTACGAAAAGATGAGGCAACAGGGCTTGCTTCGCTTCATAACGCGCTGGTCGAACATCTGGGCGAAACGCACGAACAAGTCGAGGAAAAATTAAACTCCCTCACGCCTCAAAGAACTTCAACAACAGCAGCGATCACGAACGATAGATCAATCTCTGAAACTGCAAAACCATCTGCGTCACCCATAATAGGTCAGTATTTGCTTTGGGCTGCCATTGGCTGGGCGGTTGCCGGGTTTCTCGCCGGTTTTATCTACAGCAGCGGCATCGACGATGAAATACCCGCAGGGATGATCGGGAACGCACTCGGAGGCGCGATCGGCGGTTTTATCCTTTCACTGTTTCTGCACAGTAATCCATCCACAGTCAACCAGAAAAACACCTTTCGAACGATCCTGTCTTGGGTGATCGGAGCAATGGTCGGCTGGACAATTGGACGTTTCCTCACAGAAGCAAGCGGAGCTGGTCTCGGAATGGCGCTCTTCCCCATTATTGGGTTAGTCGGCACACTGGGTATCGAATTTGTTCTCTCCCATTGGAAAAACACAACCGTGATCGTGCTCACATGGGCGATAAGCGCTGCCATCGGCTGGTTAATCTCAAGACCTTTCCTGATTTATTCCTTGGATGTTGATACTGCAACCAGTTGGGGCATCGGTACTGCACTCGCCTGGGCAATCGGTGGATATACCACGATCTGGCAAATCCTAAAAATAAAGAAATAAATCATCACAGGTTAAGAGTATAATCCGACAAAACATATCCATTTAATAACTTGATCGAGGTGGGCTTTCGCCATCATCAAAACCGCATGGAGACCGCCGAGGCAACGCAGTACCAGATATTTCTGGCAGGATGTAAAGCATGGAAGATCTGACCGGAAAACAGTTCGGACATTATCAAATCGTTGCCCCGCTTGGCGAAGGCGGAATGGCAGCCGTTTACAAGGCATACCAACCCAGCATGGAACGCCATGTTGCCATCAAGGTCCTGCCACGGCACATGTCCACTTCTGAAGAATTTGTCACACGCTTCAGGCGGGAAGCAAAATTACTGGCACAGCTTCAACATCCACATATTCTGCCTGTCTTCGACTACGGCGAAGCCGAGGGTTATCCGTATATCGTTATGCCTTTTGTGCAGAGCGGCACGTTGGCAGATCTCATTCGAAACAAGCCTCTTTCCCTTTCAGAGACACGAGAGATCATCATTCAAATCGGGAAAGCTTTGGGGTATGCCCATTCACGCGGCATGATCCATCGCGATATCAAACCGAGCAACGTGTTGATCGATGACAATGGCAATTGTCTCCTGACCGATTTTGGGCTGGCGCGCATGCTGGAAGCATCCACCAGAATCACGGCATCAGATACCGTCATGGGAACACCTGCATATATGTCGCCGGAGCAAGGGGCAGGTTCCAACGTCGATCAACGCAGCGACATTTATTCGCTTGGCATTATTCTCTACGAAATGGTGACAGGACGTGTGCCCTATACCGCAGAAACCCCGGTTGCCATCGTTTTCAAACATATTCAAGATCCACTCCCCTCGGCGCGCAAGCTCAACCCATCCCTGCCAAAATCAGTAGAAACAGTACTACTCAAAGCATTGGCAAAAAGTCCTGAAGATCGTTACCAAACAGCCGATGAGTTTGTGCGCGCGATCCAAAGAGCGATCCCCGAAGGCGAAGTGGACGATGGTGCAATCGCTCAAACCTCACGCTCTGCGCCACCTGCTTCTTTCAATTCTTTTTCATCTCAAGGTTCGTCAGCATCCAGGATCACAACAAATCCAAAGCGGTCCGGTGCCCTTCCGTGGACAGTTGCAGGATTCGGTATTGTTGGTCTGTTTTCGATTCTCGCGATTCTAGGGATCGTTCTGGGTGCAAAATTCTTCCAAACACCCGGAGCAGGAAGTACCGAAACACAGGCTGTCGTGCCAACCGACTCCCCCGCTCCCGCAGCGACTTTGACTCCGCAACCAATTCTCCTGGCTACAGACATATCACCAACCAACCCCGATGTCTTCCAGGATGATTTTGTCGATCAACTGGCAGAAGGTTGGACATGGCTAAAGAGGATCCATCCAAATGGAGCTTATCGGCAGAACCAGGGTTTCTACAACTGATGGTAGTGGATGCCAGCTTCGATGGTCCCGCACTTCCTTCCAACATTTTGGTGCGTGAACCTCCTGCAGGGGATTTCGAGATCACTACATCCGTGCGTTTTACCCCGACAACCAATTATCAGGCGGCGGGGTTGGTGGTACTTCAAGAGCAGGGAAATGCTCTGGTGTTAGGGCGCGCTTTTTGTGATGTAGATGGCTACTGCCTGGGCGATGGCATCTATTTTGACGAATATGAAAATGCACAAATGCCTGAAGTGAGTCCGCAAGCCTCCTTCTACGAGCCAGTCACTTATTTGCGCCTCCAAAAAATTGGGAGCACCTTTACGGCATACTACAGCGCCGATGGAGAAAATTGGACTCAACTCGGCGAGCATGTGCGCGACCTTCCCGAATTTCGCGTGGGATTGTTCGCCGCACAATCCAGCACAGAAATCCCAGCACTCTTCGATTCCTTCACTATGAAGCCGCTGCCTTAAAACAGGATAACGCTCCGCATCTTTCCACACCGATCATTGACTCCGCTATGTAGCACATCGTCACCCCGACCTGACTCATGACATCCAAGTAACTTGCATAGGATCATAGGGTTTCAGTTAACAGTTTAGAGCTATTCCCAGAGAGGGACCATGCCTGTTTTGCCTGCCGCCCCTATCTTTATCAGTTACAGCCGCAGAGACGACGAGATGATGCGTCGCGTCGCTTTCTTTTTACGCGACCAGGGTTTCAAGGTATGGGTGGATAACGAAAAGCTGATCCCTGGAACGTCTGCATGGGAGGAAGCGATCGAAAGCGCTCTCAAGCAGGCATTTGCGGTAGTCGTAATTCTTTCCCCCAATTCGAAGAGTTCAGAATGGGTACGGCGCGAGATCACGTATGCCGATCAGTTCGAAAAACGTGTCTTCCCTGTGCTGGTCAAAGGCACGGAGGAATTATCGCTGCCGCTCCGGCTGGTCACGCGGCAGTATGTCGATTTGCGTACGAATGAGGAAGCGGGGTTAAATGCCCTAGCCGCCGCGATCCATTTTTATATCGGTGAAAAGAAAACCCTGGAGATGAAGCGTCCGGACGGTCACAGGCAAGTCACCTATGCGCCCAATCCTACACAAAGCATTTCAAGCTCTCCATCGAAACAGCAAAAGCCATTCAACTGGATGCTTGCTTTGGGAATCTTTTCTGCCATCTGTATCCTTTGCTCAGGTGTTTCATGGTTTGGTTATCAAGCATTCTCTTCTGATAGAGCATCTGACAAGTCCGAAATTGCTGGTCCGGTTTCTACTGTATCGTTTCTCATTCCAAACACAGGCTCTGATGTACCATCCCCTACCATAGAAATTCCAACAGAGGCGACGACCGAGCCAGCGCCTGATATCCTCTCGCAATTTCTAGACGATGTAGAGATCACCCATGTTGACACATTCGATGATCCGTCCGGTCCCGGCTGGAAGATCGATAACGGTGAGATCACCAATGGGATGCTGGAGATTCCCGGCGACCCCAAAAACTATTATGGAGCGAAGGCGGCAAAAACATTCACCGTGGGAGAAGGTGTGGTGATCGACTTTAACTATCCAGGTGATGTGGGTTTCGAGATCTACCTGAAAAATGGAGACTACAACTCCCCTAATTACAAACGCTTCGGCATCTTTGTGAGCACAGATGTCATCTATAACAATACCATGATTGGAAAGGATAAGATCGGTAACAGCTTTGAAGGAAACCTAGAAATCCAACCTGGTGTTCCTTACTCGGTCTTTATCGCCATGTTACCAAACGCTGAGTTTTTGCAAGTAATGTGGAATACAGACGACCCATCGCAGTTTACTGTCTCCCGAGAATCCATGGATTCATCCTGGAGCAGTGTGGACATGAGCTTGTATATCGGTAACGGGGAAGGTATTGCTTACGTGGATAATTATCGGGAGATCAGGTTTAGTGGGGCAAAATAAATTGAAAAGAAAATGCGGCGGTCAATTGACCGCCGCATTCATTTATTTCTTTGCTGTTTTCCTGGCAACCGATTTTGTCTTTGATGAAGAAGTTTTCGTTGATGTTTTCTTGGTCACGGTTGACTTCTTTTCTGTTGCTTTCGGCTTTTTCGCTGCTGTCTTTTTCGCAACAGCGGTCGCTTTGCCTGAGACCTTCTTTGCAGTAGAAGTTTTCTTTGTCGCAGCGGGCTTCTTCGTCTCTTTCACAGCCTTTTTTGGAGCAGCCTTCTTCGTGGCTGGCTTTGCCACGGCTTTCTTCCTCGGCTTCTTGACCTTTACTTCCTCGACAACCACTTCATCCTTCATGCCAAACATTTCATCAAACTTCGCCTGCATGGACTCGACGCCGGAACCGTTGAGAGCGACATTTATGTCGCGCCACTTTTCGTCATCCACGAAACGCCAATCCATGAAGACGTGGTGTTGGTAGGCGTGGAGTTCGACGTAGAGTCCTTTTTGCCAGAGTTCTTCACACGAGCGGATGTATTCCTGGTGGGTGACATAATCCTTAAAGATAACGTAGCCTTCAAAGGGCAGGCTCAACGCTTCGCCAATGGATTTCTGTCGCAGGTCACCGGTTGCTTTATCGAGATAGGCGGCGGAGGTTTTGATCCAACCACTGGTATCGGCAAAACGGTTGTGATAAAGCACAAGTCCACGTTCATCATCGTGAACGTTTGAGTATGCGAAGACGTTTTCGTCCACACTGCCATTGGGAGTGAACAGGTCATAGAGGAAGAACTGCTCCACGTCCGCGAACAGGTAGCGGCGGTGAAGAACCGGAAAGATCTTCCAATCGTGACCAGCAACGAGTCCTTCGTCGGGGGTCTCATCCCATTTCGGCTTGCGGAATTCCATGCCGTATTTTTCGCGGAAGCCTTCCACCTGTCCGTGACCGAACATGGGCAAACCAGGCAGGGTCGCCAGCACGGTGCAGACGCCAAAATATTTATCACCATTGCCGTACTGCTCGATGGCAGTCTTTTCGTCCGGGTTATTCATGAAGTTGACGTAGCGCTTGAGGATCTGCGGATCGAATTCCAGCGTGTTCTTGATCGCCAGGCGATATTTGGCGTTATCTTCATCGCGCAGCATGTGCATGAAGGCGGAGTTGTACACGCGATGCATGCCCAGCGTGCGGACGAAATATCCCTCCAACAGCCAGAACGCTTCGGCGAGCAAAAGCGTATCAGGGACTTCTTTCGCCACACGGTCAACGACTTCACGCCAGAACTCTTCGGGGATCGCCGCATCAAAGTCCGCGCGGGTCATGCCATGTTCGGAACGTGAGGGGATCGCACCGCCAGATCCAGGTTCCGGGAACCACAGGCGCTGGATATGTTTCTTCGCCAGAGTCATTGCCGCATCAAAGCGAATGACCGGGAAGTTACGCGCCACATGCAGAATAGTCTGAATGACCGCTTCGCGCACTTGCGCTTTGGAGTAATCCAACTGCGCCGTGTCGTTCCACGGGAAGGAGGTGCCATCGTTGCCGTGATAGACATAACGTGTATCACCGTTGGAGCGGTCATAGCGTTTGAAGACGACCGATGCATCGGTCTTGTTATAGTAATGATCTTCAAGAACGATCTCTACACGTGGGTCATCCGCAAGATTTTCAGAGTTGAACGTATAGGAAGGATACGGCGGATACGGCAGAGATAGGAACCAATCCGGGTGATCCATCACCCATTGTGAGTCGATGCCCATGTGATTCGGGACCATATCGGCAGAGAGACGAACGCCACGCTGCCAGGCACGATAGCGCAAATTCTCTAATGCTCCCCATCCTCCCAAATCTTCTGCAATATCGTAGGAATGGAGTGAATACGCCGAAGCGACAGCATCCGCATCACCCATGCGCTGTTTGATTCGTTGCGAAGCGCGGGAACGTTCCCATAGACCGATAAGCCATAGACCGGTAAAGCCGCGGTCGCGCAAAATGTCGAGTTCTTCGTCAGGGATCTGGTCGAGGGTTTTGATCCAGCGACCGTATTTGCGGGAAAGTTGTTCAAGCCACACATAGGAATTTTTCGCCATGAGGATCAGGCGCGGCATCCAGTCTTTATCGGGACTGTAGCGTTCGTATTCCTGATACTCGCCGCCGCCGAAGGTTTGCAGTGGAACGTCCGGCTTGAACGTGCCGTGTCCCATGCCCTGGCGGATGACATCTTCACGCAAAAAATCCATGCCACGGACGATACGCGCTACAAATTTCTCGTCGAGCAAATGTCCCCATTTATCGAGGATGAATTGCAATTGACCTTCCAATGAATACGGCGAAGCCTCGGCAGGTGCGCGCAGCATATCAAAGAGCGACTCACCACTGCCCTGCTTTTGACCATCTTCCTTCGCGGCTTTTGCGAAGAAGGTGGTCAACGAGGCAATGAGAACTCTTATAGGCAGTTGGCTCCAGCGGCTCATCGTCCACCAGATCGATCAGTGGGTGAACTGCCGGGTTGGCATTGTGAGTGTAGATGTAGATCAGTTCTTCCACGGTCTGCACGCGACCGTTGGTAAGGCGCGAAATGTATTCATCCACCTTTTCATCGCCGCGATAGATGGTCTCAGGCGGGAATTCAGAGACGAATCGTTTCTCTGTAGTAGTAACGGAATCAGGTCCCAGACTCTCGTCCGCGTGTGTGACGGCAGTGTTCATCACGGCGGATGGTACATAATGCTTTACCAGCACGCGCAAAGCCTCATCGATGAGCTGCATGGCATAGATATCGGAGGCAGGTACCGGCTGAGTCCGACGCGCTGAGAGTTGAGCAGCAAACCTGCGGGCGGAGGCATAGTCTTGAAAGGTCACGCCTCCATCCGGGCGGAAGAAATCCGATGTGAATTGATAGGTGTCGCGGGAGGTTCGTGTGATTCTCATAAGTCAATGATAACCCGCTTCTGTGATTTCGAGTATACTTTGCGGCGATGTCACCCCAAACATTCAACTTTATTCTGTTGATCATTCTGGCAGCGTTGTATCTGCCTGTACTTGCGACACTACTTCGAAAAAGCCTGGGGCAGGAAACAGCAGCTTATTTATTCAGCAGCTATGTGATCCTGGCATTGATCATTACGGTGGGCGACGCGTTATGGCGCGGGGGACAATGGCCCATTATCAGCCGGGTTGCCATTGATTTTCAAGTTTATGGCGCTCTGGCACTCTCATTCCTCTTACTACTCTCCGTCCTGGCGTTCATACGGCGCGACATGCGTGTGTGGCTGGGTGTCGGTGGTTTTTGGGTTCTGGGATTCATCATCCTGGTACCCAACCTGCTCGGTTTCGGAAAAGTCGTTTGGACGAACGGAAGCGTTTCGCTCACGGGCGACCGCATTGTGCCATTATGGGCAGTGCTCGGCTGGATCGTTTTCACGATCGCTGGCTTCGTCAACGTTCGTACAGCACATTCGAAGTCCAAACTGCCGCTGTATCGCAATCGCTTGAACTATTGGACTCCCGTTTATTTGTTAATTTTGATCAACGATCTTTTGCTGATCTTTGGTCTTCCACTCCCGGGCAACTTTATCCGCTTAGGTGCCGCTACGCTCGGCACACTGATCATTACCACTCATGATCCACCCGACCTGCGCGACGTGGCACGGCGTGTGCTGACATACATTATTACATCACTTGTGATCGTCGGTTTTTATCTTGCCGGTACCCTGGCTTCGCGTACCGTCTTCAATGCCTTGCCGCGCTATAACGAAGTCCTGGTCGGTGCAGGCATTGCGATGGTACTCTCGTTCGTCTTTACGCCGTTGCTTTCGGTCGTACGGCGTCAAGTCAACAAATGGTACAACCTGCAAGAGTTCCACCCCAGCAAGACACTGCATGCTTATAGCGAGCAGATCAGTAACATCTTGGATATGCAACGCTTGGCGAATGTAGCTGTGGGACTCATCATCGAAGCCATGGATATCACGCGCGGTTTCCTCTTCCTGGTCGATTCCAGCCTGAACGCCAACGGGGAAAAGGAATTTCGTCTGCGCGCGGTCCGTAACCCTGGTGAACGCCAGATCCGGATCATGGTCCTGCCGTTGGATCACCCTGTGGTCAAGCAGGTGGAACAGGAAAAGCGCCCGCTTCTTCAATATGACATCGACCTGCTCCCGTCATTTCGGGCGGTTTCCCAGCCCGAGCGGGAGTGGTTCAGCCACCTCGAAGCCGAAGTGTATTTGCCTATCTTCTCGAAACGCGAGTGGATCGGTCTGCTTGCCCTCGGCGCAAAGATCAGCGGCAACCGTTATACCGAAGATGATCTGGTTACCCTCTCTGCTCTTGCTAATCAGACGGCGGTGGCGCTTGAAAATGCCCGGCTCGTCGATAACCTTGTCCAGCTCAACAACGAACTGCGACAAGCTTATCGCTCCCTCGATAAAGCCAACCGTGACCTGGAACGTCTCGATCAGACCAAATCTGATTTCATCAGTATCGCTTCGCACGAACTGCGCACGCCATTGACCACCATGATCGGCTACACCGAAATGCTGATGGAAGATGAGTCCCTGCCATCGGGAGCCCATGAAATGCTCAAAGGCATCTCCAAAGGGACAAAACGCCTGCATGAGATCATGGACTCGATGTTCGATATTGCACAGATCGATACACGTACCCTTCAGATCCATGTGACCCCGGTGGATACGGCATTGCTCATCAAGGAAGTCAGTTTAGGTGTGCAGAAGACCGTTAAGGAACGACAACAGATACTGACCATTAATATTCCCACCCTGCCAAACGTCAAAGGCGACCCCAATCTACTGAAGAAACTCTTCCAGCATTTGATCAATAATGCCATCAAGTTCACACCGAATGAGGGCAAGATCAGTATTGATGCACGCATCGCCACACCGCAAAATACGGAAACACAGCACGGTGGTATTGAGGTCGTTGTGAGCGATACTGGCGTTGGCGTTGACCCCGATTCACGCGACATCATTTTCAGCAAGTTCTACCAGCCCGGCGAACTCTCCAAGCACTCCACCAGCAAGACGCGCTTCAAAGGCAGCGGCGCCGGTCTGGGGCTGGCTCTTTCGAAAGGTATTGTCGAAGCCCATGGCGGCCGCATCTGGGTGGAAAGTCAGGGATATGACGATGTGGCTTGTCCCGGCAGTCAATTCCATGTGGCGCTGCCATTGAACATCTCCAAGGACGGTGAAACTGCCACAATGGGAACAGAAGTCAATTTGCAGTTGCCGTAAAGAACGTATACAAGAAAACAAGTAGACAGGTAAACAAGTGAGCAACATCCTTGTTTACCTGTTTTCATTTTTACATGTTTACGATTGTCGCGGCAAAAGCCAGGCTGCTAACGCGTAAACCAGCCCAAGGATCAATAAAACGAATTTGATCGTAGCGCAGATGGCGGCAATTGCAGGATAGGCAGATTGATAAGCGCCTAATAAGACTTGGAAAAGTGCGAAGTTCTCCACCGCATCAAAGAGCGCCGCGGCAAACGCTCCGTACCCCGCCACGGCACCGAGGGATTTTAACCACCCTGAATGTCTACCCGCTGCAAGCAGAGTGCCGAATGCCAGGACAAAGGCATATGTGGGCATGAAGAGATAATCAAGTCCGAGACCAAAGGCGGCATACATGAACTGTGGTGAAGATTCGTATGCTCCTGCTAGTGGAGGAAGAATATGTGTTTGAGAGCCTGACCAAGACCTTAGTATTTCAAAAGCTTGTATGGGATTAAAAGCCAGTTCAAATGAGACTATTCCATTTGAATTGAGATTATGAGTACGCAGAGGTTTATCTAATATACCGAAAACAGCAAAGAGAGTAATGGTCAGAAATAAGAATATAAAGAAAAGCGTCTTACGATAGGCAGCCGGGATGAATTCAAGAGGATGTTTCATTTCCACCTTTCCCATACAAGGAAACAAGTACCGATCAGATACTTGTCTCCTTATATACCTGTTTACTTTAAGCTCTTTCGATACACCCGATAGTTCTTATATTCCACGCCGTTCAGGTTCTTGAGGTCCGCGCGCATCTGTTCAGCGGTCTCGGCTACCTGAGTCATTTCCACGTGGGTGAATTGGCTGAAGTTCAGGAGTGTGTGCCCCATCTCGGAGTAGAGCATGGCATTGCCGCCATGTCCATGATATTTGGGGAGGATACCCATGCCATTCACAGATACTGTATTCGTCCGCTTAAGCTCGAGGAGGATATCCAGCAATCCAAACGGGAACAGCCGTCCATGGGCGCGTTGAAGCGCTGCCGATACGTCGTGAAAAGCAAAAAGGAAACCTACCACATCATCCCCGTGCGTAATGATCTTGATCAGGCGATGATCCGCAATCGTCATAATGTTCGAGATCACAAAGTCAATTTCACGCTGGGTGAATGGATAGTATTCCCAGTTATTCACAAAAGCATCGTTATAGGCTTTGCCGATGCGAGGTCCGCCCCACGAGACCAATTCCTTTTTATTTTTAAATTGCCGCACCTTCAATCCGCCGCGCTGCATGACACGTTGCGTGATCCGATCCACCCGCTCGGGAACATGGAACTTATCAGCAGGCAGGTAGCAGGAAACAAAGTCTACTTCCTTTTCAAAACCCAGCGATTCGAGCAAGGGTACGTAATAGGGGTAATTGTAGTTAAGCATCGACATCGTCTGACGATGTTCAAAACCGTAGACCACCATCCCATATCCATCCAGCGGACCCATCCCCTTGGGTCCCACCATGGTGTCCAGTCCACGGGCTTTCGCCCAGTTGCAAACGGCATCAAATAGGGCGGCAGCAGCTTCCGGGTCATTCTCGCAATCGAAATGGAAGAAGTCCACCTTCTTTGTTCCATGGTACTTGTTGAAAGGTTTGTTCTCTATTGCTGTAATGCGCCCCACATCCCTGCCATCACGAACAGCTAGGAAAAAATCCACATCAGAATGCTCATGAAAAGGGTGCTTCTGGCGATTTAGATACATATAAGCATCTACATAGAGCGGTGGTACCCATTGAGGACAATCTTTATATAATTTGAAAGGCAATTCTACGAAGCGCTTTACTTGTGACTTGTTGCTGGTATCGACTTTTTCGATGGTGAGCATAATGACTCCTGGCTGCAGGGAAATAATGGTCGAAGTATATAACACACCATATGGCAAATGGACGTGATGAAAATCCCCATCCCGCATCCATATCGTTACATTGTCAACCCCACTGGAGAGGGTTAAGGGTCATATTTTGGACATGCCTTTTCTCACGGCGAATTGTGAAGTGCTTCACTATGCGACATAAAGGCTTACACGTAAAATCTCGGTCACATCAAAATGGTGTTTCCAGCATTCTCCTCCAAAACAATGCTGCACTAAAACCACCCCTGGCGAGCACCGGGGGTGGTTCGAGTTTCTGTACCATCAACGTGCTATACTTACTCAAAATCCATGGAAGGGATCCCTCATGAACGATAACCACCAGGAATTGCTCAGAAAGTATGCTGAAGCCATTGTAAAGGTAGGTTTAAACCTGCGCCCTGGGCAGCGACTCATTATTACAAACGCCGCTGCGCGAGGCGTGCCTCCTGCCGGGCGTCCACTTGTCCACGAAGTAGCAAAAGCCGCTTACGCTGCTGGAGCGCGCTACGTGGAAGCGATGTGGGGTGACGAAGAGATGCTGCGCATCCGCCTACAGAATGCCCCTGCTGACTCCTTCAATGAATATCCCAAGCACTTTGTCCAGGCTTCTCTCGATATGATCAAAAATGGCGATGCCTTGCTGTCTATCTACGCCAATGATCCAGATGCGCTGAGCGGAATTGACCCCGAACGCGTTGGCGCCATGCAGAAAGTCCATCTGCAAAACAATAATGAGATCAGCGCCAACGTCAGCCGCAACGCAGTCAACTGGTGTGTGGTGGCTGCTGCCAGCCCGGCATGGGCAAAGAAGGTCTTCCCGGATCTCATCCCTGAGGAAGCGGAAGAGAAGCTTTGGAAAGCCATCTTCGAGACCACTCGCGCTGTTCAACCCGATCCCGTGGCAGCCTGGCAGGAACATATTCAGAACCTGGTCAAGCGTGCCAAGTATATGCAGGCAAAAAAGTTCTCATCACTGCATTACAAGGGACCAGGCACCGATCTGACACTCGGCTTACCGCAGGGTCATCGCTGGATCGCCGCGCGTATGCCTGCAGAGAACGGCGTGGATTTCACCGCCAACCTACCCACTGAAGAGATCTTTACCCTGCCCGATCGCTATCGCGCTGAGGGCACGGTGGCAGCAACCTTCCCACTCTCTTATGGCGGGAGTTTGATCGAAGATTTCAGCGTGACCTTTGAGAACGGCAAGATCGTCAAGGTCAACGCGAAAAAGAATGAAGCCATTCTGCAAAAACTGGTGGATACGGATGAAGGCTCCACGCGGCTGGGTGAGGTGGCACTTGTCCCTGCCAGTTCCCCCATTGCCCAGCGTGGGCATCTTTTCTACAACACGCTCTATGACGAGAACGCATCCTGCCACATCGCCATTGGACGTGCCTACCGCTTCACCCTCACCGGAGGCGAGGAACTGACCGATGAGGAATTTATCGCTGCTGGAGGCAACGTCAGCCTCAACCACGTTGACTTTATGATCGGCTCCCCGCAAATCGATATTGACGGCATCAAGGAAGATGGAACACGTGAACCCGTTATGCGCCAGGGCGAGTGGGCGTTCGAAGTATCCTAAAATCATACAAGTACTGCTCCCCGAAAATATCAAATTCGAGGGAGTATTTTTTTCAGCAGGATGAGAGAGGAAACATGAACAACGAAAACTTTGATCAGATGCTCGAAAAATATGCCGATGTGACCGTCCGCGTGGGGTTGAACCTACGCAAAGGACAACGCCTTGTGATCCAGGCGCTTCTGGATGATACACCGTTCGTCCGCAGGGTGACTGAATCTGCCTACAAAGCAGGTGCACGCTATGTGGATGTATCCTTCAACGATGAAAAGTTGGCGCGCATCCGCTTTGAACACGCCGACCCCGAATCGATCACCGAAGTTCCAGATTGGGCTATTGTGCGCAATGAGGAATATCTCAAACGAGGCGATGCCTTTCTGAGCATTGCATCGTCAGATCCCGACCTCTTAAACGGGATCAACCCCGAGCTGATCGCAAAGAACCGAAAAGCTCGCGCGGAAAAGTTCGAACCGCTGAGGAAGTACGAAAATGAGTACAACTGGTGTGTGGTATCCACCGCCTCTCCCAGTTGGGCGAAAAAGATATTCCCTGATATCCCCGTCGAACAGGCACAAGCGAAATTATGGGAAGCGATCTTCAGTGCCTGCCGCATCGATGTCGCCGACCCTGTGCAAGCCTGGAAAGATCACACCGACAAACTCATCCAATACAGAGACTATCTGAATGCCAAGCGGTATACGTCCCTGCATTACACAGCGCCCGGCACAGATCTTATGGTTGGGCTCCCGGAAAATCACTTTTGGGAAGGCGGTGGCAGCACCTTCAAGAATGGTATCTTCGGCATCCCCAACCTGCCCACGGAAGAAGTATTTACCACGCCTCACAAAGACCAAGTGGATGGTGTGGTGAAAGCCAGCTTCCCGTTGAATCTTCAGGGCGTTCTGATCGAAGATTTCAGCATCACCTTTGAAAAGGGTAAGGCGGTAAAAGTCACGGCGAAAAAAGGGGAAGAAGACCTGCGCAAGCTGCTTGAAACCGATGAAAATGCCGGGCGGCTGGGAGAATGTGCGCTCGTGCCCAACAGTTCTCCGATCGGTCAACGCGGTCACCTTTTCTACAATACTCTCTTCGATGAAAATGCATCCTGCCATCTGGCGTTTGGCAACTCATATCGAGAGTCGATACAAGGCGGGACAGAAATGACGGAAGAGGAATTCGCTGCTGCCGGCGGGAACAAGAGTCTCATCCACGTGGACTTTATGATCGGTTCTGCAGAAATGAACATTGACGGCATCTGCGCCGATGGCACTCGTGAACCAGTTTTGCGCGCAGGCGAATGGGCGTTTAAAGTATAAAAAGAAAACTGGTCAAGCAAAAAAATCTCACCCAGGTCATTGGGTGAGATTTTTGTTTAATGATTGTATTCCTTGTGGCAAATTGCTATACTGTCTTCATGTTCTAATCCAATTTCAGGAGGCTTGAATGAACGAACTGGAATTTTCACAGTCGCTCCAAAAGTATGCCGATGTGGTGGTCCGTATTGGGTTGAATTTACGTGCCGGTCAACGATTGATGATCTCGGCAGGCATTTTTGACTATCCACTGGTCAGGAAGGTGATTTCCAGTGCCTATAATGCCGGCGCCCGCTATGTGGATGTGCTCTGGAACGATGAAGAATGTGCCCACATTCATCTCAATCAAGCCCCACAAGATGGATTGACCGAAATACCCAATTGGCTGCCCGCATCTGCCATGGAATATATCGAAAACGGTGATGCATACCTGGGCATTGCCTCCGCCAACCCAGATGCCTTTGCCGATGTTGATCCGGAACGAGTCCAAGCTCGACAGATAGCAATGCTACAAAAGATGGAAAAAGCGAACGATGCCATTATGCATGACGCCATCAATTGGTGCGTTGTATCCAGCCCCACAAAAGACTGGGCGTCGAAGATCTTCCCTAGCATCCCCGGAGAACAAGCCGTGGAAAAACTCTGGGAGGCGATCTTCCAAACCTGCCGGGTGGACCAACCCGATCCCGTGGCAGCCTGGCTGACGCATATCGCTGACCTGAAAAAGCGCAGCGAATATATGAACACCAAACGCTACAGCGCCTTGCATTACCAGGCTCCCGGTACCGATCTAACCGTGGGGCTCCCTGAAAAGCATGTTTGGCTGGCAGCACAAATGAAAGCGGAGAATGGTATTGATTTCACTGCCAACATGCCTACCGAAGAAATATTTACCCTGCCCCACAAGGATCGAGTGGATGGCACGGTGTGTGCATCCAGACCGTTGGTGGTGAATGGCAGAGTGGTGGAGGATTTTACGCTCACATTTCAAAACGGCAAAATCACGCATTTCACAGCGCAGAAAGAGGAAGAAACTCTGCGCAAATTGATCGAGACAGACGAAGGTTCCAAGAGCATCGGCGAAGTAGCCCTCGTCCCAAATAGCTCCCCTATCAGCCGCAGAGGTCACTTATTCTTCAATACATTGTTTGACGAAAATGCCGCTTCACACATTGCCATTGGCAGAGCCTATCGCTTTACCATGGATGGTGGTAATGAAATGACAGAGGAAGAGTTCCAAGCCAACGGTGGGAATTTCAGCCTGACCCACAACGACTTCATGATCGGTTCCAAAAGAATGGATATCGATGGCATCACCACGGATGGCAGGCGCGAACCGGTGATGCGTTCAGGTGAGTGGGCGTTCGAAGCGTAGTTGAGAAGTAACCTATCAAAAGAGTCTCTTCATGAGGCTCTTTTGGTTTATAGAATATAATTCCCAACATGCCACCCAGCACAAAGCCACCCGTTGAATTGGACGAACTGCTTGCATCGGAGTTCGATTACATTGCACAAACGGCTATGCAGGCAAATGAAGACCGTGCGCGTGTTTCCTCTTTCTACCTCATTGCTGTGGGTTCTTTGATCGCAGCGCTTTTCAGCACACAACTCTTTGATGAAGCGAATTTTACACAGATAGTCAAATTTATGATCAGCGGGATCTTTACGCTTCTTACGGTCATGGGTACATCCACCGTCCTGCAACTAGCCCGCTTACGGGCAGCCTGGTACGAGTCCATGCTGGCGATGAACCAGATCAAAGATTTTGCCATGCAGCAAAACCCTGAATTGACGAACGCTTTCCGTTGGAGAACCAGTACACTCCCCAAAAAGTTCAAAAAACGCAGTATTTCTTACTTTCAAGCTATCGAAGTTTCGCTCATTAGCGGATTAATGTTGGGTGCATCGATCTTCTTCCTTGTGCAGGCATTCCGTCCTACGGTTGGACTTTTGCATTGGACATTGGCGATCCCTGCTGGAATTTTTATTATCTTTATTCAACTTACCTTATACCAACGGTCACTCCAATAATATGCCACGCGATTACATCAGCCAGCCCCCTACTGCTTTCCAACGCCGACCACAGCACATTCGCGATGATGCCTGGATCAAATCCTTTCTCAAGGAAGCCAAAGTTGGTCACATCGCTACGTCCATTGACGGGCAGCCGTTCGTCATGCCTACCTCCTTTTGGTATGATGAGGAAAATCACCAGATCGTCTTTCACTCGAATATCGCGGGGAGGATCCGCTCTAATATCGAGAGCAACCCAAAGGTTAGTTTGGAAGCGAGCGAATTGGGGAAGTTGCTCCCTTCGAATGTGGCGCTAGAGTTCTCGCTCCAGTTCCGCAGTGTGATGGTGTTCGGCACGGCACACGTGATCACCGACCAAGCAGAGGCGCGTCGTCTGCTGTATGGCTTGATCGGTAAATACTTCCCGGGCATGATCGCCGGAAAAGAATATCGCGAGATCACAGATAAAGAATTGCGCGCTACATCTATTTACGCCATCCAGATCGAAATCGTGGAGCGGAAAAGAAAACTGGGCAGAGCGCGCTGACCAAAGCGACGAATGGACTGCGCTGGACCAGAAGTGGTTCGAATAATGGGCTGCAACCTGAAGGACAGAGAAACGTAGAAGAAATGAAGTATCTTCCATTAAAGGAGTAAGCCATGTCTGATGAGAAAGTTCGCACTGAAGAATTCAAGGTGAACGGCGAAGAATTGATCGCCAAGATCAAGAACCTGCTCAAAGAGGGAAATATCCGCAAGGTCATCATCAAAGATAAGGAAGGCAAAGTCGTTTTTGAGATCCCGCTAACCTTTGGCGTGGTAGGCGCTTTGATCGCTCCACAACTCGCTGCGATCGGCGCGATCGCAGCCTTGCTGACCGAAGCTACTGTAGTGGTTGAAAAAGCAGAATAGCTCGTTACCTACTCTTGAAAACTTCATAGCACAGTTGCAAATCTGGAAGGGACAAATGGACATTTATACCGTTGTCTTTTTTCTCGCGATCGTGGCAGAGACCGTGATACGCGTGCCAGTGAATCAAAAACGCAAAGCAGAAAAGAAGATCGTGCGCCAGGTAACTGGGAAAGAAAAATCCATGCTCTTTCTACTTTGGGGTGGTATGGTCATTTTGCCCATTATCTATGCTGCGACGAATTGGCTGGATTTTGCTAACTACACGCTACCTACCTGGGCAGGCTGGTTTGGTGTTTTCCTGATCTTCATGTCGGTGCTTGCATTTTGGCGTGCACACGTTGACCTGGGGTTGAATTGGTCACCTACACTGGAAATCCGAGAAAAGCATACATTGGTTACGCGCGGTATTTACAGCATGATCAGACATCCGATGTATGCATCGCAGTTGATTTGGTCGCTGGCACAGATCCTGCTTTTACAGAACTGGATCGTAGGATTTTCAAGTTTGGCGGTCTTTTTCCCCTTCTATTTCATGCGTGTACCCGCAGAAGAACAATTGATGCTGGAACAATTCGGCGACCAATACCGTTCCTACAAGCAGAAGGTCGGTGCGGTGTTCCCGAAATTATAGATAGATTAGAGCTGTTTGAAATCTGACCTGAAAAGTGCTATAACTAAATTGGGCACCCGCCCGGCACGTTAACAACCCAAACCCAGACAAGGAGGTAGTATGGATCGAAACGTTGGACTATGGATTGACCATAAACAGGCTTACATCATCTGGTGTGAGAACGACAGAATTGATGTAGTCCTTTCCAACATCGAGCCACCCGCTCATTTTTCCGGCGGGACGCAACTTGGTGGCAAGCTCAACCAAAAAGGAGATTTAGAACTGCGCAACAATGACCGGTACAGACTGCAGTTAGCCAGGTACTATCAACAAGTCATAGACAAACTCAAAGATGTAGATTCGATCTTCATTATGGGCCCCGGAGAGGCTAAGGTCGAATTTCAGAAAGCACTTAAGAGGCATAAGAACATGCAAGACAGGTTATTGAAGTCGGAACCTGCCGACAAGATGACCATGAACCAAATGATCGCCCATGTTCGAAAGTTTTATCAGAAGCTGGCGGTCGCTTAACTCTTACAACTGAATAACTACAATTGAATATGGAAAGAGCCGGAGGATAATATCCTTCGGCTCTTTATATTTAATGGCGAGACGTCCGCTACAGAACTTTTCGGTTCGTTTCTACGTGTCCGCGTGGTTCCGTTTTATGATCTTCTTTCCACACCCAAGCCTGCCCCTTCCGGCAGGAATATCTTCGCGCCGTCATATTTCAACCCGCGATAGGGGTCGTTCTTGATCAACAGCGGACCGTCCAGATCGGCGTAATCGCACAGCGGAGCCAGGTGCGCCGCCGCTGTGACTCCCACCGATAACTCAACCATGCAGCTCAACATGGTCTGCATATCGTGTGCCCGCGCGGTATGGATCATACGCAGTGCTTCGCGGATGCCTTCACTCTTCATGGTCTTGACGACAACGCCATCAATCGCACCTGCCAACTTTGCCACATCGTGAGATGTCTTGGCGGTCTCGTCGGCAAAGATAGGGAGTTTGACATTTTGCGAGCGCAATTTTTCTTTCAGCCAGAAATAGCCTTCCACGTCATCCACGGCGAGCGGCTGCTCGATGAATTCGAGATCGTAATCCATCAGACGCGGAATGATGTGCAGTGCCTGTTCACGCGTCCAACCAGCATTGACATCCGCGCGCAGTTTGGCATCCGTCACCTTGCGGATGGCGGCAAGGATGGCTTCATCCTTGTCACCACCCAGCTTGATCTTGAGTAAAGGATATCCCGATGCCTTTGCCTGTTCCGCCATCACTTCGGGTTCGTCCATGCCGATGGTGAAGGATGTCTGTGGTAGTTTAGCTGGGTTCAAGCCGAACAGTTTGTAGAGAGGCTGCCCCAGCTTTTTACCCCACAGGTCATGCAACGCTTCGTCAATCGCGGAACGCGCCGCACGCGAACCGGAAGGGCGCTTGTTGAGCACCGCATCCATATCGAAGGGATCATCGCCCAAGTTCGGCACAGATTTCAGATATTCGATGATGCCGTCTTGTGTCTCGCCATAATACGGTACTGCCGCGGCCTCCCCCACCCCGTCATCCAAATAGACCAGCACGTTATAGCGTTGGTCGCTCGCGCCGTGTGCAACGCGAAAGGTTGTTTTGAGTTCAAGTGTGATCGGTTTCCAATGTAGTTTCATTTTTCATCCAACCCGTAGGGGCGGACGGCCGTCCGCCCCTACTACGGCAATTTATTTTCCTCTTCTCTTCAAAAAATCCAAAACTCTTTCCACCCATTCTTGTTCGCGTTCTTTGTGGACGTTGTGCCCGGTATTTTCGGGAATCCACAGTTCAGCATTTGGAATGTTATGGGCGATGTATTGAGCGTGTTCATCTCTGGCATTGGAGCCATCGTTCGCGCCCATGATGACCAGCACGGGACGCTCCACGCGGTGCAGTTCGGCGGGCGTGTAATTCGGTTCAGACATAGTTTCCACCATCGTCATCCAGACCAGGTCGCGCCAGTAGTCTTTGCCATTTGCCTCGCCGTGCAGGGCGATCATCTCGTTCATCCATTCGGGTTCATCACGTTCGATGCGCGCGGCGTCAAAATAGACCGGTTCCCGTTCTATGAGATAACGGGTAATGTAGGCGTTCGCCGCCTGCGGGATGCAGGTGCGCACCACTTCGGGATGCTCCATCAATACTACCAGCGCTACATTCCCGCCATTGCTGTGACCGAGGATGTGTGCCTGCTCATACCCCATCGCGTGCACAAAGGCAGTAACATCGTCTGCCAGTTGCTTGAAGGAGTAGGTCATGTGCGGGTTGTTCGAACGTCCATGTCCGCGGCAATCAAGCGCAAAGACACGGTGTTCCTTTGCCAGCGCGGGGGCAACGGAGTCCCAATCCGTGTGGCCGTCCATCGTCGAACCGTGGATCAGCACGATGGGAGTCTGATCCGATCGCGCATCCCCATAGGATTGAAAGTATATGTTGGCGTCGTTCATATCGATGTATGGCATAACGCAATCTTAACATTAATCGTGTAGAATCAACCTATGACAGACATCCAATCCACCCTTGCTCTTCTTGCAAAAGAGACCGATAAACGCAGTTCGGTGTTCGAGATCGAGATCCAGGAATTGCGGAATAGTCACGTGACGTTGAGCGGACGCCTGCTGAACGCCTCACAACTGGATGAATTGCACCGGCTCCTGCCCGACCTGAAGCTGGATACCGCTTTCGTGCGTGTGCTCAGCCAGGAGTCGAACGAACGCATCCACGTGGCGACAAACCTGACCGGCTTGTACGAAGAGCCCACCTTCGGCATGCCGCTGGCGAGTGAGTTGTATTATGGCACCGAGCTGGAAGTGCTCGATGAAAAGGAGCGTTGGGTCTTTACCCGTCAACAGGATGGATACCTGGGTTGGGCATATCGCCCTTACCTGAGCGAGGGATCAGCAGAGGCGGCGACGCATCTCGTATTGGCGCCTGTCACAGAACTATACGCGCACCCCGATACGACCAGCGCTGTTATCACACGCGTGGTGAGCGGAACGGGTGTTATCTTACAAACCACAGAAGATGGCTGGTCACGCGTGAAAGCCAATAAATCTGGCTGGATTCGTTCGTCGCAGCTGCTGGCAATCGCAGATATCCCAACCGATATGGAAGAAAAACGAAAATTGATGGCATCGTATGCCATGCATATGGTCGGCATTCCCTATCTGTGGGGCGGCACGAGCGGCAACGGCATCGATTGTTCGGGTTTTGCACGCCTGGTACATCGCTGGGTCGGGATCGATATTCCGCGCGATGCTGATATGCAGTGCAACGCCGCTCACCCGGTGGAAGCTCCCTATGAAATAGGCGACTTGCTCTTCTTTGGGGAAGGCGGCGAAGATCAGCATATTACCCATGTGGGTGTTTGCCTGGGCGGCACGAGGATGATCCACTCCTCACGCAGCAATAATGGCGTGTATATCGACGATCTGGAGGAGCGCAAATCGCTCAAGGATATGTTTATCTGCACAGGTTCGTTCTTGCGATAACGATCAGACCATAATTCAACGAGTCCGCGGAGGTTTCTCTGCGGACCCTTCGTTTTCACAGAGTGGGGAATGGTAGAGAATGGAGAATAGGGTATGTACTTTGTGATATGTGTCCTGCCTGTCGGTTTTTTCTGAGGGTTTATAATAAAGGGTGTTATACGGCATACTGCTGTATAACACCCCGCACAGGGACAAATTACAGCACAATGCTGTATAAAACATAGTTGGGCGGTATATGCAAAAGATACAATAAATGAAGGCAGATATTTTAGGGAGTAATATGTCGGCAAGTGATTATCTTGAAACAACTGAGCCTGCTGTTAGGCATTTCTTTGACGGCTTAAATGGATATGATGCTATGAAGCCTCCATCGATCATTCCGTTCGTAGACCCAAGCGGCTTAGTTCGTATGTCAAAGTCAGAGTCTGATGATTTTGTCAATCGGTATTTAGATTTTTTTGCTCTCGAAGACGCAAGAGCTATTCTCGCAGGCTCAATTTTGCAGGTAGCGTACAATGCAATAAAATTGTATTCATCCGGAGGACAGATAACTGAACAATGTAGATTGCTCGGTGTTTCTACCAAAGGTATTACTTCAAAAATGTGTGTTGGCAGAGAAGTACACAATATTCCAATTGGCTTATTAATTTATGCTGGTCGAATTCAATACAATCATTGGGAAGATGGTTCACCATCTAATGAAGTAGCAAAAAATGTTTTCAGGCATTTAATTTCAGTTTATTATGATGATTTGACGTTCGACATGGCTTATGAGCTTGACTATCCTCAGCCCCGCCCTGTATCGCATTACATTGTTCGCCTTGAATTAAAGTGGAAATCTTTTGACGATTATTCAAAGGATATGAGAAGTATACTTACCTAAAACCGCCCAACACCGCGTGCAGCCGACTTGGGGTACGCACCGCGTTATTTTGAGCTTTTTCTCGGCTGGGAGTTTGTCCCGTTTCGGCAGCGAATCCACCTCCCACCCCAAGCGGCTAACGCCAGCCGTTGGGCGGCAGAAAGTAGATAGGTAAGCACTGGATTGAGAAATGATAAAAACGCTTTGGAAGGTAGAACTACAAAATAGTCATCTTGGCTCTCACCGTCCTGTATATGAACCTAAAGATAATTCGGTTTATATCAGCGATGGCTGGGGAGCGTTTTATGCCGCAATCCGTCTTCATAAATTATCTTTAGAGAATGGGCAAGAAACTAATTCCGTGCTATTACGAGATACACCAAATTGCTTGTGCTTTCCCAAAGACCAGCAAACCATAATAGTCGCGTTAGGAAAACGCATAGTTGAAGTAGATCGGAAAAACCTAAAGGTTCTAAATCAATGGAAAGTAGGGGTGCCACAATACTGCCAATATATCAACATGTCTGAAAAGACACTGTTATTGATGAATTGGGCTAGACCAAATCTTAGTTTGTACGATTTGAACACTTCTAAGGCTCACAAGAAGAAACTTGGTTTTTGCAAAGGCATATTTAGAATTGATGAAAGCGACTTTTTAGTTTGTACAGGCAAAGATGGAATTGTCTGGCGCTACTCAGTAGATAGCGGACATTTACAGAAGTTACTTAACACTCCACAGTTTAATCATGCACGGATTAATAACAAAAAATCGAAACTAATTCTGACATTAGGCAATCCCCATGAAATAACATCCGATCATGTGGCTCAATATAATGAATTCAGAAAAATAAGAGTATACGACCTAACTGACATGTCCTTTAAGGAATTTGATACGCCAACAGAATACGATTATATTGAAATAGACGATGATGGTGTCATGTACTATTTTTCGAGAAAAACAGGAATTGATATTTGTGTTGAAAAAGATGGGCAGCTCGAAAAAATAATGTCTGAGAATTTGCCTGACAGCAGTGAGACAGTCCTAATTATCCCTGATTGCTCGATGGCATTATCTGTAGTTCCAAGTCGCAAAGGATATAAGTCAACGCTGTATGGAATAAAGTTTGATGTCCGATAAAGCCGCCGCCCAACACCGCGTGCAGCCGACTTGGGGTACGCACCGCGTTATTTGGAGCTTTTACTTGGCTGGGAGCTTGTCCCGTTTCGACGACGAGTCCACGCTCCCACCCCAAGCGGCTAACGCCAGCCGTTGGGCGGCAAGAGGAGGATAAAATCCTTGGTATTGAAAAACCACCTTTCCAAAAACGTAGTTATCCTATTCTCTGTTTTTGTTCTAATACCATTTTTTGTAATCTTTGGTTTGGCCATTGGATTCAAATTTTACGAATATCCCCTAGATCAGCCCAATACATGGGTGAATTTAGGTTCGCCGCCAGCAAAAATTGAGCACTTACTCGCAGCCGACACAACCACAATCTATGTGCAGACGAATGATGGCAAAATTTTCTCCTGTTACCGAGAGTCGCCCTATGACCAAGACTGTTGGAAGGAAAGGGTCTCACCTCCCACTTTATGGGAGGAAATTCTTCTTGTCCTCCTCCAGCTAATATGCCCAAAGAACCTGATAGGGTAATCGAGCGCTTGGATAATCGGCATTGTATTGCATCCCCCGTGCATGAAGGAAATCATTGGTTTTCATATATATTGTTGAGTAATGGCAGTGTAATGCAATGGATCTCGGATCCCATCAGTTGGTTTGGACCTCCAAATCAATCTAACCAATTCTTTCTAAAGGTCTGTGGAGGAGGTATTATTGGTTTACTTATCGGCTTCGTAATTTACCGACGTACTCTCCAAATCATAAGTAAGCAATAGATGCCGCCCAACACAGCGTGCAGCGGACGGTGGGTACACACCGCGTTATTTGGGCATGTTTCTGGCTTTTGCTTTGTTCCGTTTCGACGGCGAGTCCACGCTCCCACCCACCGCCGCTAACGCCAACCGTTGGGTGGCTGTCCTTTGGAAAATCTGATGAACAATAAATCTATTCTGCTCGCAATCAGTGTTCTTCTGCTCACTGGTTGTACTAATACTCCACAGATAAGCCCAACACCAGGTTCAACGGTTACGCCGGAAATTTTCGTAGAGAGAAATTATCCTCCTCCAACACCTCCAAGCACAATACCAGAACTCATTGATGTTCTATTGGGAGATTACGGCGATGAAGCCCGTATAGGTGCAGCTTACGCATTAGGTCAAATGGGAGAAAAGGCAACTCCTGCTATTCCTGCACTAACCATTAACTTATTCCATGAGGGTCCGTATGAAGTTCGGCTCCAAGCTGCAAAGGCACTTGGTGAGATTGGACCGAACGCTCAATCATCTGTTCCCATGCTAATCGCTGTCATGTTCAAAGATTTTGTTCACGTTCGCGCAGAAGCTGCCGAAGCATTGGGAAAAATCGGCGATACTACAGCCATACCTGCACTAGCATTGGCATTAGATGATGAAGAGAATGAAGTTAGTATTTACGCAGCGAAGTCGATTGCCATTCTAGCTAATCAAAATTTCCCCGATGTGGGCGCAACAGGGTTCACTCTTGATGAAGATGGAGTACCTTTAATTGTGAAAGCGGCAAATGTCTGGTGGAAGCAAGAAGGTCAATTTCAGGATTGGGCGAGTCAATCAAAGTAAAATTACTAAATCAGCCGCCACCCAACAATGCGTGCAGGCGGACTTGGTGGTGGGCCCCCACTTTTTGAATGGGTTCAAGCGAAAGCGTTTTCCCGCTTCGACGGTTGGTCCGCCCACCAAGCCGCTAACGCTCACCGTTAGCCCACTCTCTCAGAAACATAGGTAAAGTAAGGTTGATATAAAATTCTTGTGAAAACTCTGATGAAACGATCTATCGCAGCTTTTCTAGTAATCTTGGGATTACTCGGATGTTCCACTCCCAATAAAGTGGCTCAGTTACCAACCACAGATGGAGTTTCATCACCAACTATGGATTTTGCTTGTCGGGAAAAAGAAAAAGAGTGTGAAGTTGCAAACAGTTTAGGTTTTCATATTGACGAAATTGTTTCCTTTTCACCAGATATGCAATGGGTTGTTGTCTATAACAAGCAAGAAGTGCAGTCTGAGAAATATACTGGTGGTTTGCGATTTATCAAGGCAGACGGAAATTCTGAATGGCAGTTTTCTTCCGCCCAAATGGAACAAGGTATTGGAGAATGTGCGCTTTTTTGGACAACTGATTTTTGGTCAAAGGATAGCCGTTTCGTTTATTTTTCACCTGATCCAAGCTATTGCAGCCGTCCTGTAAATTACAGCGCTGTAGGAACGCAGGTTCTATATCAGCTTAATGTTCAAACGGGTGAAATTGCTGAAGTTTTGCCGTTCAAATCAACATCTTTTCAAGACATGGGGCTATATACTTTCGCATTTTCTCCTGACGGCAAATCTCTCGCGTATTTTCAAACGTTGGATTCGCCTATAACAGTTAAGATTAGAGACCTCTCTACAGGTGAAGAGACTTTTCTCCCCTTGGAGAATAATTATCAAGAGGCTGGTTGCCTCGTTTGGACTACTGACAGTCAACATATTCTTTTCTATGGTGCAAAAGACACTCATCCAGGAATTGTTATAACTTCGTCTCTTTTCATGATAGACGTACGGCAAGAAAAAATTCAAACTATTTATTCGGATTCACCGAATATCTATTGCCCATCAAAAGATATTTATGATTGGGAACAAATGCCAAAAGAGAAAGATTTAGTTCCAGTCAATTTGATCGGCACCGATGCAGGCACAAATTACTTTCGACTGGTTGAACGTTTTTATTTGAACCCTTTCACTGGAGAAAAAGAAATATGGGCTACACCAACACCTTGATTTTTATGATTACCTCATGGCTTTCAAACCAAAAGTGTATATAAGCATAAAGCGTGGGCTAACACAGCGTGCAGCAACTGTCTTGAAAGTCAAGGCAGTTGTTGCTTTATAAGTGGTGTTACTCAAGCCAGTCAGCTACTAGCTGGCAGACGGAAAGGCTGTTGATCTCTCATCATGGCATTCAGGATGGTGAGCATCTTGCGCATACAAGCGGTGATGGCGACTTTCTTCTGCTTGCCGCGTTTCACCAATTGCTCATACTGGGCTTTCAAGATCGGGTTGTAGCGAATGCCTGTTAAGGTGGACATGTAGAGCGCATTGCGCACTTCCGGTCTGCCACCCTGGGTCTTGCGATAGTCACGCTTTCTGCCACTGTCTCAATTCATGGGTGCCACACCTACCAGAGCGGCAATCTCCTTGCGATCCAGTTGTCCCAGTTCTGGCAGATCCGCCAACAAGGTGGCAGCGGTCACTCGCCCAATCGACTTGGCAGTTCGCAACAACGTCTCCTGCTTCTCTACCTCCTGATGTTCGTGCAGGAATTGTTCGATCTCTTGATCGATCGCTTTCAGTTCCTCTTTCAAACAACGAATGACACGTTTCATCGACGTCTGCAGGCTCCGATTATTCGTGCGCAGGCGGTTTTTCTCCGCCTGCAGCATCTCATTCAGCTGTTTTCGTCGTCCCAATAGAGCCGATAACCGTTTTTGCTCTTCGTTTTTCCCTCGAAACAAGCGGGGTTGCAGTTGCTTTCCAAACTCTGCCAGTACCTGAGCATCGATCTGATCCGTCTTAGCCAGCAGCCCCTTGGCTTTGGCATATTGGCGTACCCGCTGCGGACTGACCAGCGCCACAGGCAACCCGGCTTCAAACAATGCCTGTACGACGGCTTCTTCATAGCCTCCCGTGGCTTCTACCACAATGAGCTTGGCGCCCAAGGTCACCATTTGCTTCACTACTTTTGCAATCCCTCGCTTGCTATTGGAGTACTCGGAGCATCCCTTCTCGCCCCAGATCGCTACATCCAACGTTTCGCTCGATACATCCACCCCAACATACACCTCTAAAGTGATTGTCATCTCGTCCTCCGGTCGTATAATACATCTACGCCCGCGCTAGTATTCGGTCTTTAAGACCTAGCAACTGTTCGGGCTGTTGCACAAAGGACACGGCGACCCTTGCTGCACGACGGTCTCGTGAGGACCTGCCGACTATCGGTCTGCCGTGTCCTTCCCTAATCATACTAGCCGACTTGGGGTACGCGCCGCGTTATTTGGAGCTTTTTCTTGGCTGGAAGTTTTTTCCGTTTCGACGGCGAGTCCACGCCCCCACCCCAAGCGGCTAACGCCAACCGTTGGGCGCTTATCCGTAAAGTATATTTCCGGTCACATTACACAGTAGTGTGTGTTATTAAACTCTTGATCCGAATAAACGAAATGGAAACAAAGCGTGACACACGACAGTGACGTCGTAGAAAAGAAATCATATCTTGATTTCCTTAGGAGCAAAAAAAATTATCCCCTCGTTGTAGGGCTCGGAGTTGCCTGTATACATCTTGTCATTACATTTGCCTTGAATTTCTCGCCTACATCGAAAATAACGGATCCGCTCGCTCCGATAGGCTTGAATTCTTATAACGCCCAGTATGATTCTACAGTTTATATTCCTCTCGCTAAAAATTGATTTATTCCCATCATCATCATTGTTACCGTTTCCTCCCTCAATGTTTCTTTTTTCAAGTTTTTTCTATGGAATGATTGGCTGGCTTTTGGCTTCAAAAAGGAAGATTTTGCAGTCCATAGCCATTGTTTCTATAGTTTTATTAGCTTTATCGGGCTGCATCATCACGGGTTTATGGATTGGTTTTTCGACTTGGTGAGTCTATCATTATAAAAGCGCCCAACACAGCGTGCACCCGACTGGTGGGACTCTGCGCGTTTTCAAGCACTTTTCGTGGCTTGAAGTTGTTTCCGCTAAAATGGCGTTATCTCGTCCTGCCCACCAGCGGGTAACGCAAGCCGTTGGGCAGTTTAAGATATTCGCAGGGATAATGCTTATTAGGAAGGCAATCAATATGCACAGTTCAGTTTCTACACTTCAAATAGTGGGATTGCTATTGAAAATCATTATCTTGGTCGTAGGCTTATTCATATCCTTTGGCATTATGCCCCTTTCTAAGAAATTATCGCCTAAACATCCTGCAAACAGACAAGCCGGTATAGGATTACTCGTTCTGTATAGCTCTATGCTTATATTTCAATGGGATAGGGACATGGGCTCTCTAGTTGATTCTTTGATGATCCTTATGATGATTGTGGGATTGTGGATTTTATTTGTTGCGATGAAGAAGATATATAGACTTGCACGCCAATAGATCACTGTCTGAAGTTTCGTGGATACCTTTTGATTTTGGAAAATCAGAGTTATGCCCTGTTACCGATCCAAGTCTTTCTCTTTATGACCTATATCCATATCTCAATGCACCAGTTATCGTTCTCTCGGGCTCAAAACTGCCCAACACAGCGTGCACCCGACGGGTGGGACTCTGCGCGTTTTCGAGCTTTTTTCGTGACTTCAAGCTGTTTCCATTACAATGGCGTTATCTCGTCCCACCCACCAGCGGGTAACGCAAGCCGTTGGGTGCTTAGAAGTAATAAGGTAGGAATTTATATGGAGATAAGCTTTCAAAACAAATTATCAGATTTTGAAGCCTTTTTCGATTACATGTTAAACCACACCCAAGAAGGGAAACAATTTGGAGAACGAGCATATTATGTTCGCCAAGTTGCGATCTTATGCCTGCTAATAATTCTTAGTCTGGTTTATTGGGGAATAACAGGTAAGGGCTTTGCTGCCTTTTTACTGTTTTGGGGAGCTTTCGTTCTTATAAACGGCGCCATCTCTGTAGTTACAAAATTCAAGCCTCATTACTATTTCGGAAAGAAGGGTTATAAAGACCAACTGAAGCTCCTAAGTAGTCGTTCAAAGTAGTTTAGAAAAGGATAATCGAAAAGGGCTAGCCGGATGGTTCTGTTGTGTCAGCATGTATTCGGCAGAGGCCAATACGTCCTCTATCGAGTCATGCAGTTTATTGACACAGGCTAATGCTTTCAGATGTTTCCAATAGCGTTCGATCAGATTGAGTTCCGGACAGTAAGGAGGTAGCCACATCACCAACAGACGATGTTCAAACAAGGATAAGGCAGCCAGCACAGCCGCGCTTTTATGATACGAAACGTTATCCATGACCAATACAATTCGTCCGGTTGGGTAACACGTCACTAATAAATACTCGATGAACTCCAAGAAGGTCTGGCTATTCTTCCAGGTAGCGCATCGCCAGGAAACACGATCCGTTTTCCAAGAGTAGGCTCCGAAAATATGACGATGTTGTTTCGTGCCCGGTTGCAAAGCAGGAACGATCTTCTGTTGACCCTGTTTCATCCAGCAGGCATGTAAGGGAGGATCCAGATCCAGGCTTACTTCGTCCACAAAGAGGAGCTCGACATCGTCTCGGAGGCTCTTTTTTTCATCTCTTCCAGCAGTTTTTCAGCGTTTTTCTTGGCAGCCTTGTCCTGTAAATGACTGAGATCATGTTTGGGACGACGATAGCGGTAGCCTTTCTTCTTGAGCAAGGCTCGAAATCGTCCTTCGCTCAGAGCAATCCCGGTCTCTTTTTCCAGGTGCGCCCGTAATCGATCGATTGTCCAAATGGCAAAGCGATATCCATATTCGGATGGTTCTTTACTCAATACTTCTTCGAGTTTCAAACAATACGTTTCCGTGGCTTTGGACTTTCTGCCCGGACGCACTTTGTTGGCTAGCCCTTCGATCCCTTGCTCGCGCCATAGTTTGTGCCAGTTATAAACTGTTGGCACACTCACCATTTGTTGCTCTGCTACCGTGGCAGGCTTTTGACCTAAATGCAATAACCGAATGACTGTCGCACGCTGCCTGACTTCTGCTCGTTTGTCTTGACGAATAGCTTTTTCGATTTCCGCTACTTCTTTTGGTTTCAGTTGGTATACCGTTCGCATGCTAAAAGTGTATCATGTCTTATAATCTATTTCGACCAACTACTTAACAGAAAGAGATTTACAAATATTTCAAATACCGAGAACTCTTACCATAAATGATAATTGGGTGGAAATTCGCTCCTCCGAAGCAATGCATCGATGGAAATGGGGATTAGTCAACTCCATTGGTATGACTTCTGATTTTATTTTTCTACACGTTGGTAAATGTTGCAGCTTTTATATTCCGAAGCGTGATTTTGCGACTGAACAAAGTTTCCTTGATCTTGGGAAAAAGCTTCTAGAGTTAGAGAAAAGGAATAAAGGACAGCCTATCGGCATAGGACAAAAGCCTTGAAAACTGGCAACGCACCCAACAATGCGTGCACCCGACTTGGGGTACGCTCCCGTTTTTTGGCGTTTTTTCTAGCTTAGGTGGAGTTCCGTCTCGATGGCGAATCTCCACTCCCACCCCAAGCGGGTAACGCCAACCGTTGGGCGGCGAGTGGAATACCGTGAGTTCTGTTTGAAGGTTGTGTTGCTTGGCTCCAGTGAGCAACGCACACCCTGTGAGTACACAGCGTGTGCTTCCTGATGGTTTTATCATGGGCTCGTCCGCACTTGCTGCGCATGGTCTCTCGGGTGACTCGAAACCATGCTAGCGCAACTGCTTCACGGAAGCATGTTCTTGAGTGTCCACTCGTTAGCAGATCGCCGTCCAACACCGCGTGCACCCGACTGGTGGGACTCTGCGCGTTTTGAAGCATTTTGCGTCGCTTGAAGTTGTTTCCGATAAAATAGCGTTATCTCGTCCCGCCCACCAGCGGGTAACGCAAGCCGTTGGGCAGTTCATTGCAAGGAGTGATACATGATGAAAGTGAAACTCAGGAGGTTTGTTTTCCTTGGTGTTTTAGCTCTCATTTCGTGTGTCCCTGTCACTCCAGCAGAAATTCCAACGGACACACCAAATCCACTACTCTTGCCCGTCTCCACTCAAAATGGTTTGCCCGTATTTGAGATTAATGACTTGTCAGTTGATCATGAATATTGCAAATCTCCAGATGTTTTTTTATCGAAGTCTGATGTCCAGGGATGGAGTGATGACGAAGTCACTCAAGGTTTGATGAAATCATGGTTGGAATACTTCAACACATCAGACGCCCCCAATTATTGTCGAATTGACGGCTACACAATTGAAAAGGTTTATTACGATGAACGTACCCCTTATTTGCCTTTAGAACCGAAAGGTGACATTATGAGGGTCGTACAGTTTTCAGTTAAACTTGTACAGTATCCTAATTTTTGGACGCCTTGGGCTGGAGAAGTTGATCATGAAAACTGGCTACATACAGGCATAAACATTGCTGTGTTCCGTACTGATACAGGCTACACTATGAAATTTGCAAATCCATAAAGGTCAAAAACTGCCCAACACAGCGTGCACTTGACTGGTGGGAGTCTGCGCGTTTTCAAGCACTTTGCGTGGCTTCAAGTTGTTTCCGTTACAATGGCGTTATCTCGTCCCGCCCACCAGCAAGTAACGCAAACCGTTAGGCGCTTCGCCGAAAAAATTGTTTGCCGTAAAAATGGGCTTGATAAACTTCGACCTTGTAAAATCTGAATTCTGATGGGCAAAATAGTGGATTACAAAACCAGATTGCTAAGGAATCGAATAATTTTTGTGCTTCTCACTGTGGTTATTCTGACGGCTTGTAGTTGGCTTATTGGCATTGCGAATACACTAAGAAGCATCTTGTTTGTTTCGGTTGGGCTTATTACTATAGTTGGTGGTAGCATTTTTATCATTTATCGTTACGAGCAGAATGAACGTTCTGCATTCATAATATTAGCAGGGTGGTTTGGTTTCTCAGGTGCTATGCTATCACTTTTAGGAATGTTAATGGATCCAAGGTCGGCAATTTTTTCATGGACTTACTTTGTAAAAGTTGCTGGCATAGTTTGGGCAGTAACCTTTTTCTTTATTATTTTGATGACTCCGATCGGCATGGCTCTTCTTAAGTTTTGGCGAAAAAACTTCGCCAACCCAATAAGTCATCGTAAATAAGAAATACCGCTTAAAATTAAACAGCGCCTAACACAGCGTGCACCCGACTGGTGGGACTCTGCGCGTTTTCAAGCGTTTTGTGTGGCCTGAAGTTGTTTCCGATAAAATAGCGTTATCTCGTCCCGCCCACCAGCGGGTAACGCCAACCGTTGGCACGCACCTTGCACAACAAAGTCAAAGAGCAAAACCTAAATGATGTATGCATGATTACGATTGCAGACTGATTGAGAGATAAATATATGACGGCAAATATAGGCGAAGAAATTGTAGCTGCTTATCTCGAATACATAAAAGGCTGTGAGTTTATCCAGCAGAATTTATATACTCCTGATGTTCAAGGTGAAATTGATGTTGTTGGAATCGATCTCGAAACAAAGACGATTTACGTTTGTGAAGTCGCTATTCATCTCATCACAGGCTTGCAATATGTGAAAGATAGTCAGCCAAACAACGTCAACAAGTTGACTGAGAAGTTTTCAAGAGATATTGAATACACCAATAAATATTTCCCCGATTACTCAAAACACTTTATGTTATGGTCTCCAATCGTCAGGCGTTCAGGTGATAAAGCAAGATTTAGCCAAATGGCTGACATTGATAGGATTACCGAAAATATTCAGGCTAAATATGGTGTAATCCTTGAATGTATCATCAACGAAAGGTTTGCTGATTGTTTGGCAGAATTGAGAGAATATGCCTGTAGGGAGACGAAAGAGTTGAAGTCGCCTGTGCTGCGGTTTATGCAGGTTGAAGAATATCTTAAACGGCACATTGGCAGAATTTCAAAAACTGCAAAGTAACTTTCCAATCAAAAAGCGTGCCAACACAGCGTGCACCCGACTGGTGGGACTCTGCGCGTTTTCAAGCAGTTTTCGTGACCTGAAGTTGTATCCGATAAACTGGCATTATCTCGTCCCACTCACCAGCGGGTAACGCAAACCGTTGGGTTGCCTCTTTGTAAAATGGTCAATCTTCTTACGAGCTGATAATAATGTTGAATTCGCCCGAACCAATTATCGTAGCAGCACTTTTTCCTGAAATTCATGGAAAACTAATTGCGCTGTTAAAAAGCCTCTCTGAAAGTGACTGGCAAAAGCCAACAATTTGTTCCAACTGGTCTGTAAAGGATGTCGCGTTACATTTGCTTGGTGGTGAAATCGGTAACCTTTCAAGCCGCCGAGATGGCAATGCCTCAAAAGCCTCGATAAATACCTGGAACGAATTAGTAACCTTCATCAATGACTGGAATCAAAGCTGGGTATCTGTTGCAAATCGCATTAGTCCACGCCTGTTGATTGATTTACTAGCATTGGTCGGCTCTCAAATGTGTGAATATTTTCAAGGGCTTGACCCTTTTGCTATGGGTGGAGCAGTCAGCTGGGTAGGGTCAGAGCCGGCACCCGTTTGGTTAGATTTGGCTCGCGAATACACTGAACGCTGGCATCATCAACAGCACATCCGAGATGCAGTAGAGCAGCCCGACCTTAAACAACCAAGATATTTTTCTCCTGTACTTGAAGCCTTCGTTCGGGCTTTGCCAAAAACTTACCGGGAAATTGTTGCTGATGAAAATACAACAGTGACACTTACAGTAACCGGTGAGTTGGGCGGGCGTTGGTCAATTTTGCGGGATGGTAAGGGTTGGGATCTTTACTCAGGTGCTCCTGCCGAACCCAATTCAGAAGTTATCATCGATCAAGAAACGGCATGGCGGTTATTTACACGTGGTATAAGTCAAACAATGGCACAAGAAAGGGCACTCATTAAAGGTAATTGGTTATTAGGTATTAAGGTGTTTGAAATGGTTTCAATTATTGCGTAAAGGCAACCCAACACAGCATGCCCTCGACGGGTGGGACGCGCCGCGTTTTCAAGCAGTTCGCGTGGCTCAAAGCTGGTTCCGGCAAAATGGCGTTGCCTCCTCCCGCCCACCCGCGGGTAACGCACCCCGTTGGGTTTGAGCTGCAGCTACCGATTCGGGTTCTGTGTCCCAGATTAGGTTCCGCAGGTGTCCAAACACCTGCACCCACCGCAGGTGCGGTGTAACGCGGCGGGCTCTCGATTTCTTCCAGCGAAATCAGTCCCATAGCGGCTGCCGGACAACCCAGACACTCACACCCCTCGGCGTCCCCGCGGTGGTATCACCTCTAGGATACGCAGAGACCACGTCCCAAGCAAGTTCATTCTAATAACGCACCCCGTTAGCCTGCTTAGTATTACTAAAAAAGACAAAGAGCGCATTAAAGCCACTCTTTGTCTTTTTGTTCCGAGTTTTTTTTAGGTTGGATTATTTTGTAACTGTGTATTTAGTCAGCTTGTAATTCAACCAGAATAGCACAACTATTCCAAAAACAGGCAATAAAACTGCTGCAATCAACCCATACACTGACACGATAAGATAATACTCCTCATAAATCTGTGGAGACAGGTTTCTTGTCGCTAGTGTTGACAATAAGATTTCCCCAATAGGCTTGAACAGAAATGCTGCTATGAGGCATCCAGCCAGAAGCTTTTCTTTCCCTTTTGCTAATTGCAGAAATACTGTTAGGCGATTATGCAAAAGAGAATTCTGCACGCACCGCGTTCCTCAGTCCGAGCCAAAGTATGACTGGCAAGCAAGCGGAAAGAACAATAAATAAGACCCCACTTGGAACGGGAGATTTCGCGAACATCAATAAATATTCGCTTGATGCTCTGGTAAAAAGCATCCAAACACCACTAAAAACCTGGAAAAGTAAAAAGCCAATTATCATCCATTGCAACCGACGAACCCATAAAGCAATTGTGTTTACTTTTCTGAACTCAATGTTTAATTTACGACTTGCACCAAGTCGTTTAGCAGCGATGAAAAATGCTTCATCTTCTGATAGACCTTGTTTTAATAAGTGTAAACAACTAGTTCGAAGATGATCTTCCATTTCTTCAATATTTTCAGGCAGGATGGATTCTTGGGCTAAGAGTTCTTTTCGCCAATTTTCAATCGCAGGCTCAAGGTTATGCATAGGACACCTTCCATAATTTATTCAGTGTCTTGTTCACAATTTCCCATTGTTGTTTTTCTTGCTGTAAAACGCTTTCGCCTTTTTTATTGAGCTTATAATATTTTCGACGACGCCCCAACTCCACCTTCCTCCATTCAGAATTCACGAAACCTTGGTCTTCCAGACGATGAAGCACAGGATAAAGCATTCCATCTGACCAGGTAATCTTCTCTTCTGACAACGCGCTAATTCTCTGGATTATTTCATACCCATAACTCTCTCCTTCAGCCAATATGGATAGTATCAGAGGCGTTGATGATGCGGCAACTAGATCTTTGTTTAGCATAGTTTACTCCTATAATACATAACAGTTCAATGTATTATACATAACACTACTATGTATGTCAAGGGCGTATTCCTTAATGGTATTATCTTCCAAGCAAACGCAGGCTAACACAGCGTGCACCCGACTGGTGGGACTCTGCGCATTTTCAGGCAGTTTGCGTGGCGTGAAGTTGCTTACGATAAAATGACGTTCTCTTGTCCCACCCACCCGCAGGTAACGCACACCGTTAGGCGATAAAACCAAGTCCTTGTTCAAAGAGAAGAGGATAACAATGAACGAAATGAATCAAGACATAAAGAAAATGACCCGATCCAAGTCTATCGCTGTATTCGGCGTCGGTCCAGGTCTCGGTCAAGCCGTTGCCCGTCGATATGTACAGGAAGGCTACACGGTCATTCTGGTGGCTCGCCAGCAGGAACCACTTGCGCTGCTAGCCAAGGAACTTGCCAGTGCTGGTGCGACTGCATATGTAATTACCGCCGACTTATCCGACACCAATGTTATTCCCGCCTTAGCTAAGCAAATTCGCTCTACAGTCGGCAATCTGGATGCTTTTTACTATGCACCCACTCCCAGTGGCGACTTCATTCCCGCAGCCAACTTGACTCCACAGCACGCCAAAGAGTTCATGCCCTTGAGCCTTTACACACTAATAGCACTTGTGCATGAGTTCCTGCCACATATGCTTGAGCAAGGCGAGGGTGCCATCCTGACGGCGCAAGGGGCAAGCAGCGTGCGCGGACTTCCAAATATGAGCGGTCCGGGTCTCGCGCAGGCCGCCCAGCGCAACTACCTGCAATCCTTGCACGCGGAGGTGGCTGAAAAAGGTGTCTATGTTGGCATGCTCTACATCGGGGTTGCCATCGAGCACAGCGCCTTTCACACCGACATGGAGAAAGCCAAAGCTGCTGGTGAACCTGTCTGGGAGATGCCAACCATTGACCCTGCCCATCTCGCTGATATGCTGTGGACAATGCATAACAAGAAGGAACAATCGGAAGCTACCTATCCCGAGGTTCTCTTCAACCATTAAGGAACTACCTAACACAGCGTGCAGAGGACAGTGAGTACGCACCGCGTTATTTTGGTATTTATCTGGCTATGAACTTTTTTCCTTTTCGGCGGCGAGGCAACTCTCCCACCCCAATCGGGTAACGCCAGCCGTTGGCCCGCCTATCAGGAGGTTGAAATGACTATAATTGAAGATATTGCAAATGTCATTCGATTAGGGGTGTAGTCATGGGAGTGGGGGTTTCTCCTAAGTAATATCGCTCATCGCTGGAAGGCGAAACGAATCAAGATTATCTTGTGATCGGTGCAAGGGACTAAAAAGATACTGATTATGTTGCCTCGAAAATGAGCGATGAAATCCTTGGACCCAGATCCATCTCTGTTCTTGGCTTGGAAATGGTTGAGTGCTCAGCATGAAAGGCAGTTAGACATGTTCCCCATTTGGCTCATTCTTGGACTTCTTCTGATCTTGGCGGGAATCTTCAATCGACAATTCCTGTCATTTCTGGGTATAAAACCTATGAGCGCGGTGTTTATCAACCCCAATCGTGCACAGTCCACACGGTTGATTGAGAAAATTGGGCAATGGCTGGTAATCACACTTGGCACGAGTTTTCTGGTTCAGGGGATTAATGGCGCTTTGCCCGATAACTTAAGCACTCTAATTTCCTTCGTATTAGTGGGGTTGGTGGGTCTGATGATTTTAGCAATGATTGTTCTTAGTGTTATCCGATTGAGAACCAAGTAATCCTTTTAGGCGGTGTAATTACGAGATCTGATATCCTTGGTGCACAAAGATAGGCTAACACAGCGCGCATCCGACTGGTGGGACTCGCCGCGTTTTCAGGTTTTTTGGCGGCTTGAAGTTGCTTCCGATAAAATGGTGTTATCTTGTCCCGCCCACACGCCGGTAACGGCAGCCGCTGGCACATGCAGGTATCAGAATGACCATAGATTCCATCTCGAAACCATAGGTAAATCAAATGACAAGAAAAATCATCATCTCTGTGTTTGCATCAGTCTATATGGTGGTCGGGTTGTTGAATTTCTACAATTCCTTGTTTCCCAGTTTGTCTTCATCTGGCATATTCATATTGCGATTGTTTCCACTCATCGGTGGCGCGTTGGCCTTTTATGCGGGATTGACGCTGTTCAGACAAAATGACTTTGGGCGACAACTTGTTGTGGTATTGTTATTTCTGCGTGTGTTCATCAATGCGCTATATTTCTTCCGAATGTCAAAAGATGTTGCCTGGTTAGGTATAGAAAATCATCTCGGAGAAATAATCTTCAGAATAGAAAGTCCGTATGCTTTTCAAGGTTTCTTACTGGCTTGGATCATCATTGCTTTGCTGACCGCCTTGTTTCTCTTGCAAAGCGAAACGAAGAAGATATTTGAATCTGAGGTAATAAAGGATGCCGAACCAGGTATTATTTTTGAGGATTAAGATCATCTTTCAGGGGGCAGCCAGCCAACACCGCGTCCTGCAAGATCATCGGGATAGGTATGCACCCGACTTGGGATACGCACCCGTTATTATTCGCCTTTGTAAGCTTTTTCAAGTTCGATGATATTCAGTTTTTCCATACCAAGCATAGCCGCGCTAACTCGATCAGCTTTGACAGGGTCTGGATCGCGCATCATGATATCCAGGCTTTCGGGCATGATCTGCCAGGTTAAGCCATATTTATCTTTAAGCCATCCGCAGGAAATGATCTCACCGCCTTCGGATAGCGCTTCCCAAAGCATATCGATCTCTGCCTGAGTTTTGCAGTTTACCGCTATGGAGGTCGCCTCACTAAGAACATACATGGGACCACCATTGAGTGCGGTAAAGCTCTGTCCATGCAGTTCAAAGTCTATGGAGGATATATCTCCGGGTTCCTTCCCGGCTGCTTTTGCCACTGACTCTGTGAGATAGGATGTGCTGATTATTTTTGCATCTTCAAACAGCGATACATACAAATCCACCACTTCTTTTGCATGGTCGTTAAACCAAAGGAAAGTTACTATTTTTCTCATAGGAATGTTCCCTTCTTATTAATAAAGTATTTTTCTTATAGCAGCCAGAAGACATTATTTCGATAATAGAATGCTTGTTCTATTTTGTCAAGAGACAATTCGCAAGAGTGCGTAAAGCCCTGCAATTGGCAAAATTAACGGGTCTCTGCCCGCCGATTAACTGCAGTGTCAAGCGATAAGGGGCAGTTCGGCATGGCTTTCTCAATTAGTGTCAGACAGAATTCTTAAACCGCGAAGAGCGCCAAGAGCGCTAAGAAAACCTTAAAAACTTTGCGAGCTTCGTGGCGAATTTGAGAATACACGGACTTTGAGAAAACCATGGGCAGTTCGGATATTGCAGGATCCGACCGTTTTTTGCTAGTTGCTTTTGGAATAGGAACAACTTCCAGACCCACGCTCGGGTGTGTCTTCGGTGCGGGGGTTCCAATCACCCTTGCTGGCAGTTCAAGAATCTTTTTAGGTTTCCCTTATTCTTGTGGATATAATAGGAGCTATGAAATCCTACCGCAAAGAACTGTGGTTCAATATTCCCTCCCGGCGTGGATTCGTCAACATCACAACACAAGTAGAGGAAGCCCTGCGCGAAAGCGGGATCAAGGAAGGCATGGTGCTGATCAATGCCATGCATATTACCGCCTCGGTCTTCATCAACGATGATGAAAGCGGACTCCACAGTGACTACGACAAATGGCTGGAGAAACTCGCTCCGCACGAACCGGTCTCTCAATATCGCCATAACGACACCGGCGAAGACAACGCCGATGCCCACATGAAACGTCAAGTCATGGGACGGGAAGTCGTAGTTGCAGTGACAGAGGGTCAACTGGATTTCGGAACCTGGGAACAGATCTTCTACGGTGAATTCGATGGACGAAGAAGAAAGCGAGTGCTGATCAAGATCATTGGCGAGTAGAAATGGAGAGAAAATGAGTGATACAAAAGGTAAAACGGAAATGCACGGATGCATCGTATGTGGAAAGTTGTATTCCTTATTGGTGGCATACGATGCGAACGGAAGATACATCGGCAGCAAGGTCATGTCTGCGGGCGGAAAGGAAGTGAAGGGAGTACGACGTCCCTTAGTGGCTTGTCTCACACACTCAGAGGAAGAGATCGAACGGGCGGTAGATCGTGTGTATGGCGAAATGATATGGGACCCGGAAGAGTAAGTCTCCTGCGCCTACGCACGTACCAACATTGCTGAAACCGAAAGAAATAAACTACTCACATTAGAAACGGAGTCATCATGGCAGATCCACGGATCAAAAAACTGGCACAGGTGATGGTTCATTATTCACTGGAGATCAAGCCCGGGCAAAAGGTGTTCCTGCAAACAGCACCTGCCGCCCATGAGTTCAATCTGGCATTTTACGAAGAGGTGATCAAAGCAGGTGCGCATATGACCTTTGCGATCGATGCGGCATATTATCCGGGTGCGCAGGAAATCTTCTTGAAACATGCCAACCAGGAACAGTTAGACTTTGTTTCTCCCGTGCGGAAGCTGATGATCGAGACCTACGATGCCCGCATGGTCGTGGAAGCGGAAACGAATACACGTGAACTGGCGGGCACCGACCCCAAGAAAATATCGCTCTGGCGCAAAGCCAATGCACCGCTCTTCCAGAAGATGATCAAGCGCATCGAGAAGGGCGACCTCAAATGGTGTCTGACGGTCATCCCCACCGAAGCCTCGGCGCAAGAAGCCAACATGAGCCTGAGCGATTATGCTGAATTTGTCTTCGAGGCAGGGATGCTCAATGCCAAAGACCCGGTCGCTTTGTGGAAGGCAGAAAAACAGAAGCAGATGAAGTTGGTAAACTGGCTGAAAGGTAAAGAGCAGGTCACACTTAAAGGCGATAACATTGACCTGTCCTTCTCGATCAAAGGGCGCACGTTCATTCCCTGCGCAGGCGATCAAAACTTTCCCGATGGTGAGATCTTCACCAGCCCGGTCGAGAATTCGGTCAACGGCTGGGTGCGTTTCAAATATCCTGCCATCTTTGACGGGCAAGAGATCGAAGATATCGAGTTGTGGTTCGAGAAGGGAAAGATCGTGCAAGAAAAAGCGGCACGCAATCAGGAGCTTCTCACTGCCCAGCTAAACACAGATAAAGGTGCGCGTTATCTCGGTGAATGGGGTATTGGCACCAATTACAACATCAAAAAGTTCACCAAGAATATGCTCTTCGATGAAAAGCTCGGCGGCACCATCCACCTGGCAGTGGGACTTGGGTTTCCTGAAGCAGGCGGCAAGAACACATCCGGTCTGCACTGGGATATGTTGTGCGACATGGCAAAGAGTGAAGTCGTTATCGATGGCAAATTGTTCTACAAGAACGGTAAGCCTGTGATCAAGTAAACATTGATTTCGGAGGAAAGAATGGAAACGAGACAATTCGGACGAACTGGGCATAGGAGCACCATTGCCATTTTTGGTGGTGCAGCATTTTGGGAGATCTCACAGGAAGATGCAGATAAAGTCATGGAGCAGGTCATTGAGGCGGGTATCAACCACATTGACATTGCTCCATCCTACGGGCAGGCGGAACTGCGTGTTGGTCCCTGGATGCCGCGTGAGCGTAGTCGCTTCTTCCTGGGTTGCAAGACCATGGAGCGCACGAAACAGGGTGCATGGGATGAAATGCAGCGTTCACTCAAACTCTTGCACACCGAGTCCTTCGACTTATATCAGGCTCATGCCATCACCACCATGGAAGAGCTGGACGCCGTCACTATGAAAGGCGGCGCGCTGGAGGCATTCGTCGAAGCGCGGGAGCGTGAACTCACCAAATATATCGGCATCACAGGTCACGGGGTGGATGCTCCGAAGATCTATCTCGAAGCGTTGCGCCGTTTCGATTTCAATTCGATCCTTTTCCCGCTAAACTTCGTTCAGATGGCAAATCCGGAATATCGAAAATATACCGAGGAGCTCATCGCCACCTGCAAGGCAAAGGACGTCGGTACGATGGTCATCAAGAGCATCACCAAAGGACCGTGGGGCGAGCGTGAGCATACTGCCACCACGTGGTATGAGCCGTTCGAAAAAATGGACGAGATCCAGAACGCGGTTAACTTTGTGCTCTCGCACGAGGTGACCGGCATTTGCACAGCAGGCGATACGCGCATCCTGCCGTTGGTGCTCAAGGCGTGTGAGAACTTCAAGCAATTAGCCCACTCTGAAATGGAAGCAATGATACAATCCGCAGAACAGTACGAGCCGCTCTTTGCATAGGAACAAACTTCGGATTACATGAGCAAGGAATTCTTCGACGCCATCAAACAAGGCGATAAGGATGAGGTGGAACGCCGCCTCGATCTCGACCCGGGTCTGATCCATCTCAAAGAAAATGGACTCAGCCCGATCCTGGTCGCTGCCTATCATCAAGAGCCAGCAATCGCGTCTTTCCTTGCCGATAAGACGGTAGCTATTAATATCTTTGAAGCGGCAGCCACAGGTAAGATCAACAATGTTATCCGCCTGCTGGCACGCGACCCACAGCTCGTCAACGCCTACACGGAAGATGGCTTCCAACCGCTTGGGCTGGCATGCTTCTTCGGTCACTTCGATGCCGCGGAATATCTGGTTAAAGCTGGGGCGCCGGTCAACGCCCAATCGCGCAATGGACTGAAAGCTGCGCCCATCCAATCTGCAGCGGCGGGGGGGCACCGCAAGATCGTCAAGATGCTGCTCGAGTACAATGCTGATCCGAACATCCGTGAACAGGGTGGTTACACGCCCCTCCACGCCGCAGCACAGAACGGCGATGAAGAGATGATCCGCACCCTCATCTATGGCGGCGCGGATCTCACTATCAAAAGCAACGATGGCAAGTTGCCGCTCGATCTTGCCACAGAAGCTGGTCACGAAAGAGCCAGCTTGGTCTTGAGCGAAGGCATCACCAAACGCTTCAAAAAAGGACTGGAATAAAAAAAAGAGCCGAGGACCGTGGTCCTCGGCTCAACTGCTTAATAAGAGTTCTTATTGCGGGCACTCGAATGTATAGGTCATCTGCTTCTCGATCTTCTCACTGCGCCCCACAACACCACCGGTGCTGCTCAACCCAACGAATTGATAATCAAGCCAGGCATTCGCTCGGCGCGAGTCAGCGTTCACCTGCTCGCCATTGAAGGTGAGTGAGAACGTGCCATCGGCTTCTCCGATCATCTTACCGAAGTTCTGCCATTCAAAGGCTGTGCCTGTATTACGATCCACGATGCGATAGTAGAACTGCACCTGTGTGATCGTGTTTAACAGCGGCTTCACACTGAATTTGACTTCCTTGTAAAGCTGGCAGCGTAAGGATAATTGGCTGCTGTTGCGGGTCATATCCGAGAAATAACCGGCGCCCAAAACATTATCTAGTGTGACCAGTCCATTGGAGGCAGGCTGTTCAACAGGTGCTTGTGTTGCGGCAGCCTGAGTGGGTTCTACAACAACCGTCACTACGACAGGCGCAGCGGTGGGAGGCACATCAGTGGGAACTGGAGTGGGCGGAATTTCAGTCGGAGCCTGTGTCGCTTCGACAACAACCGTTTGCACAACGACAACCGGCGTAGAGGTGGGAGGAACATCCGTCGGAGCAACAACGGGTACTTCCGTAGCGGAAGTGCATGCGCTTAAAACCAAAACAAGTGACAAGAGTATAAGTTTTTTCATGTCAAAATCTCCTTTGTAAGTTACACAAGAATCTTAGCCGCAGAAAAAACCGATGTACATAGCGCGCCTTCTTTTTTGGCTTTCAATTTCGCAAGCTCATACACCTGAACGGTTTTTCTCCATCCCAATCGTTCTATTCTGTTCTTAATTTGCCAGACAACTGTTTCTGTTATAATTTTCAGTATGCTTACCAGTGAACAAATTGAATTAAAACTCGACAAAATTCTCTTAAAGGTACAGAAGCCCGGTCGCTACGTGGGGGGAGAACTTAATAGCATTGTCAAAGATTGGGATTCGATTGCCACCAAGGTTGCTTTTGTCTTCCCCGATATTTACGATATCGGCGTCTCGAACGTCGGATTGAAGATCCTCTACGATCAGGTCAACCAGCGAAAAGATGCGCTGGCAGAACGTGCCTACGCGCCCTGGCTGGACATGGAAGCGTTGATGCGCGAACATGGGATTCCGCTTTACACGCTCGAATCAAAACGACCCTTAGCCTGTTTCGACCTCATCGGCTTTACCCTGCCCTACGAAACTCTCTACACCAACGCCCTGAATGTGCTCGACCTGGCAGGGATTCCCGTCCGTTCTGCAGATCGTGACGAGACTCACCCCATCATCATCGCCGGCGGGCATTCCACCATGAACCCCGAGCCGATGCACGCTTTCATTGATGCCTTCGTGATCGGCGAAGGGGAAGAGGTCATTCACGACATCATCAATGTTGTTCAAAAGTTTAAAGGTTTGAAGGTTGGAACGTTCGAGCCTGCCAACCTGCCAACTTTCAAACGTGAAGATCTTTTACGCGAATTAGCCAAGGTCCCTGGCGTCTACGTCCCTCACTTCTACGAAACCTCCTACATGGATGATGGCACAGTCGCCGTGGTTGAGCCAACCGTTCCCGACGTTCCCAAAGTCATCACCAAGCGCATCGTGCCCGTGCTGCCTCCCCCACCAACTCACTTCATCGTCCCGAACATTGACGTGGTCCATAACCGCGTCTCGGTCGAGATCATGCGCGGTTGCACGCGCGGGTGTCGATTCTGCCATGCGGGCATGATCACGCGTCCGGTCCGCGAAAGAACCGTGGAAGAAGTCCTGGAAGCGGCAGAGGCAGCGATCAAATATTCCGGTTTTGAGGATCTGGCATTTTTATCCCTATCTTCTTCTGATTACACCAATATTCTGGAATTGGTCACCAAGGCAGCAGAACAATTCGCAGGCAAACATCTGAATATTGGCTTGCCATCGCTGCGCATTGAATCGGTCTCCATTGACCTGATGGAAACCCTGCGCGAAAACGGACGCGCCAGCGGATTCACCCTCGCCCCCGAAGCCGCCACCGAACGCATGCGCCGCATCATCAACAAGTTCATTCCTGATGAAGAGATCATCAACACCACGCGCGAGATCTATCGTCGCGGCTGGACCACGGTCAAGCTCTATTTCATGATCGGGCATCCCAGCGAAACACTCGAAGATGTGCAAGCTATCGCCGATCTGTGCAAGCGCGTCATCGCCGAGGGGCGCAAAGTCATCGGCATGAAAGCAAAGCTCAACGCGGGCATCAGTACATTCGTGCCGAAGTCGCAGACTCCCTTCCAATGGGTTTCCTGTGATACACCCGAACAAATTCGAGCAAAACAGAATCTGCTCCGTGACGAACTGAAGCGCGATCGCAACATCAAACTCAGCCTGACCAAGGCGGAAGATTCCTATCTCGAAGCGTGGCTCTCGCGTGGCGACCGCCGCATGGCAGAAGTGGTATATTCGGCATGGAAAGGCGGCTCCAAGTTCGACGCCTGGGACGAAGGCAAAAAGTACGATGCCTGGATGAAAGCCTTCGAAGAGCAGGGACTTGACCCGCTCTTTTACACACACCGCCAGCGTCGCACGGACGAGGTCTTCCCGTGGGAACACATTACCGCCGCCGTGCGCAAGAACTTCCTGTTCCAGGATTTCCGCCAGTCGCTCGAAGGGCAGATCCGTGTGGATTGCCGCCTGAACTGTTTTGCCTGCGGCATCCTGCCGACCTTTGCTGGAATGCGACGTGAAAATCCCGGCGACGTGTGGAAATGCCCAGAGGTAAAATCTCCGGTGAGCAAAAAGACTATCGATCATGAATTGCCAGTGGTAGGTGACTAACCGAAGCACGAAACACCATGAAGAAATATTCCGTCCGCCCGGCTGCGATGAGCGACCTCAACGCAGTGTTTGATCTTGTTGCCAAACAAAGGACCATCGACTTTGGTAGTGCCATGATCTCTCCAGGCGATCTGCAAAAAAGATGGGAAAGCTGTGATCTCGAAGCAGACACAATGACAGCTTTTTCAGAGGGAGAATTGGCGGGCTATGCGGAATTACGCGATGGCGATTCTCCCTTTATCTATCTTGCATCCCGAAACAATGTTGATCTGGGGTTTCAACTCCTGAAATATCTGGAACAGAAAGCCGCGATCAAGGCAGGCGGAAAGATCCAACTGGTCACTCAGATCAGTGAGAAAAATCAGCCGTTGTTACAGCTTTTTGCATCGAATGGATACTCATCCAATCTTTCCTTCCTGATCATGGAACTGATGCTGAACGAGCCGCCCGCTGAGCCGCAATGGGCAGATGGGATACGCGTCCGTTCTTTTTATCGTGAACACGATGAACAAATCACCTATAAAACGGACGAAGAAGCATCCAAAGACAAGGGTTATCATAACCCACTGAGCTATGAAGATTGGGTCAAACGCATGGGCATGAACCGTGACACGTTCGATGCAGGTATCTGGTTTTTGGCGTGTGCAGGCAGCGATGTAGTCGGCGTGGCGCTGAATGCGCACGATCTAGAGCCCGGTACTGTTTGGGTTGACCATCTGAGTGTGCTGCGCGAGTGGCGTCATAAAGGGATCGGAAAAGCGTTGCTACTGCATTCCTTTTGCGAGTTCTACCGCCGCGGGCTCAAAACCGTCAAACTTAGCGTTGACTCGAAAAGCCTGACCAATGCGCCGCGGCTCTATGAAAGCGTGGGCATGAAGATTGTCCAGCAGTACCATATCTACAAAAAAGACCTGCAAATGTGATAATATTCGGCTTTCCTATTGCGGACTCCAACGTCTGGAGACGTTGGAGTCCAAAAGATTCAGCTTATGACTAAAAAACAATTCCTAACGAAATTAATGCACGAACGCGATAAATTCGAATTATTGTTAAATCGCGTTGGCTACACGCGACGCATGACGATGAAGGGTGTTGCTGGAAAATGGTCGATCAAGGATGTACTTGCTTATATCCTTGCCTATGAACAGTTCATCGCTGACCGCATGGCAGAGATCATCCATGGCACGCCCTATATTCCCTGCCGCACACAGATTGCTCTCGATGCCTTTCTCGATGAGTTCGGCTACCCCGATTTCGGATCTCCCTTACTGGATGAGATGAACCCCAGAGAATTGATCGTCGAAAAATACAAGAACGTATCGCTGGATGATATTATCACCCAGGATCTTCAAGCATTTTCTTCGATCGTCGCTTCGCTGGAGAGAATGTCTGAAGAGACGATCGAGCGTCACAGCTTGTATGACCGTATCGGCAAACATACCTATCAACTCTATCGCAATCACGCCACTGAGATCAAACGCTGGCTCAAAGTTTACGGCGTGCAGATAAACTAATGCGCATTCGAATCACTTTTTCAAAACTGGGTGCCTTGCGTTACACCGGTCATCTTGACCTGCATCGACTGTGGGAACGCGCTGCGCGCCGCGCCGAACTTCCGCTGGCGTACTCGCAGGGATTTCATCCACAGCCCAAGTTGAACATCGCTGCTGCCCTGCCGCTCGGATTCTCCTCCCGCTGCGAAATGCTTGATATGCGGCTGGAACATGATATTCCATTGGATGGATTGAAGGAGCGCCTTCAGGAAACACTCCCAACTGGTATCCAGCTTGCCTCGATTGAGACCGTGGATGATCGCGCACCAGCCTTGCAGACCCAAGTGGCATCAGCGGAGTATGAGGTCACTTTAACGGAAGCAGTGGACGGGTCCGAGTTGAAGCGGAGGATTGATTCCGTTAGTGAATCCACTTCCATCCCCCGAGAGCGTCGCGGTAAGACGTACGACCTGCGTCCATTGATCGAAGCATTACAATATATGGAGTCAGACAGCTCATCGTACTCGCAGAGTATGCTGCCGCCATCACAGAAGATCTTCATGCGTCTCAGCGCTCGTGAAGGCGCAACGGGACGCCCGGAAGAAGTGTTGGATGTAATAGGTATCGCGTTCGAAGGGACGCGTATTGAAAGAACACGCCTTATTTTTAATTTTTGATATGGAGGAGAACATGGCACTACTTGGCGCGATTTTCTTTGGGTTCGTTCCAATGTTCGTTTTTGCTGGATTCGTCAACTGGCTGGACCGCTACGAAAAGGAACCAAAGCTTTTGCTTGGTGCAGCCTTTGTTTGGGGTGTTGTGATCGCGGGTGGCGGCGCCTATATTCTGAACACGATGTTTGGCATCGGCGTATACATAGTCACTGGCTCCGAAGGTGCTGCCGATTTCAGCACCACGTCCATAGCAGCGCCCATCATCGAGGAGGGCTTGAAAGGACTTGCCGTACTGGTGGTCTTCCTGCTCTTCCGCAACGAGTTCGATTCTATTCTCGATGGCATCGTCTATGGCGCCATTACTGCCATGGGCTTTGCTGCCATCGAAAATGTTCTCTACATCTACCGCAATGGCTTCCAGGGCGGCGGCTGGGAAGGCTTCTGGACCCTGGTGGTTATCCGCGTTCTGCTGGTTGGCTGGATGCACCCCTTCTTTACATCCTTCACCGGCATCGGATTGGCGATCTCACGCATGAGCCGCAATCCGTTGGTCAAGTTCCTGGCGGTTCCGGCTGGCTACTTTACAGCGGTCATGGCACATGCTTTCCATAACACCTTTAGCACCGTGCTAGGCGGCGCAGGCGGATTTTTCATCGGTATCTTTGCAGATTACATTGGCTATGGCTTCATGCTCGCCTTCATTATCTGGATGATCGTTCGCGAACGGAACATCCTCAAAAAACAACTGGTCGAAGAAGTGAGCAATGGATTGGTTTCCCCCAAGCAATACAACACCGCCATTTCCTTCTTCCAGACAGGTGTACATTTATCTGCGCTTTCGTCTGGAACCTTCCGGGCAACATCCCGCTTTTATCAAGTATTGGGCGAACTTGCACACAAAAAGGAACAGCTTTCCCAGATCGGCGAGGAGCGCGGCAACACACAGATCATTCAGAAATTGCGTGCCGAACTTACCCAGCTTGCTCCGCTGGCAAAGGCATAGACTAAAACAAGACTTCGGAAGTCCGCTGGACTTCCGAAGTCTTTTGCTTGATGATAAAATTCCACCCGTTCGCCCCCGTAGCTCAGTGGACAGAGTGTCGGCCTCCGGAGCCGAAGAGCGCAGTTCGAGTCTGCGCGGGGGCGCCATCACTGCCTTGCGGCAGTGATTTTGTTTTACACAGTACCGCATAAGTTGGTAAGTAAAATTTTCGATCTTCCTGCGCAATTTTCAACGAAAAGTTTGCTTATTTATGGGACAGGCGATAAGCATTACAATTAATCCGTGAAAACAAAACTAAAGCTCATTCTTCTTATCATTCTGTTCTTCAATACGGGTTGTGGGATAAAGACTGCAAGAGATGTCACCCCGACTCCAACCCGGATATTTATTACGGCGACATTCCTGCCAACCTTTACGCCGATACCCTCTGAGACGCCGGTCCCGAATCTTCCTACGCCGACGGTTGTCCCCGTACAAGGGATCGCATCCACCCAACTCAACGTACGTGCGCAACCTTCCACAACGGGGCAGGTACTAGGCATCCTAGCTGCAAATGCAACGGTCCAGATCGTTGGCAAGGACCCTGGCGGGAACTGGTGGCAGATCCTGTACCCTGCCAGCCCGGATGGTCTGGGCTGGGTCACTGCTCAATATGTGACTGTCACCGGCACACCAGATGTCCCGGTTATCGGAGGGAATGGCGCTAACCAAAACAATGGGAATGTCGCCATTATCCAACAGCAGCTCAACGTTCGCAGTGGACCGGGGACCGACTTCAACTCTCTTGGCACGCTCAACCCGCAGGATGTAGTCAACCTCATCGGCAAAAATCCGAATGGTGCATGGCTTCAGGTGGAATTTGCATCGGGTCCTGATGGTAAAGGTTGGGTCAATGCTGCTTTCACGCAAGCCGAGGGAGTGGAGAATCTGCCCATCATAGCGGAATCAGGTCAAGTCGTGGGAACCGGAACGCCGACAGGCATCCCCCACACACCAACAGCGACCGTTGTCCCTGCACGAGATGACAATGACTCCCAAAGTTCGCCGGTTGTTCATGTCAAGCTTGATGTTGACACAAAAATGATGATCTACAGTGGCGATGTGTCAACTCCGGAGGGCGATAAAGAAGATTGGATATCGTTCACATCCTCTGCATCAAATATTTTGGTAAAGCTGGAATGTACGGGCAGCCCTACCATAAAGGGTGACCTTTTGGAAAGCACACATTCCATGGGCATTCTGTTTCCATGCAACGAACCGGCAAAGCCGGTCAATATCCAAAAAGACACACCCTATTTATTCCATATCCAGATGGAACCATCCTCCAGTGGGATGCAATATAGTACCTACACCGTTACAATCGAAGTCATCTCATAAAGTGAAATCAACTATGAAACCGCTTCTAACAAATGATTCTGATCGTCCAGATGTACTCCGCGCAAAACATATCTATGGTATTTGGTATGGAGCCGCGCTTGGTTTTCTTTTTGCCGTTTTTGCCTGGGGCTTTGACGCCTACCTGCTCAGCAGGATGAACAGCTTATATCCCTGGCTCAAGTTCGCCGGAGGCGCCATTCCCTGTATCGTGGCAGGAGGTATCACAGGCTGGCTTGTTACTCTTCTCAAGAAGCCAATTTTTGCCATGCTGCTATGGGCTCTCACGGCTTTTTTCTTCGCATGGCTTACGGTAGCCCTGCCGCTTCGTATTACCCCCATCCTGATGGGGATTGTAGACCCGGAAACTCATGGCTTGCTCCACTACACCCTGTATGACAATTTTGCCGTTCGAATCAATGCAGCCTACCTATGGATCGGCATCTTTGTTGCAATCGCCGGGTTGATCCAATTGCCGCTGAGTAAATCGGCAGTGTTCGCCACCTCGACAGCGGGGAAAATATCGCCCATGATGTTGTGCTTCGTGTTGATGGCTATTTGCGGCATGCTCATTGACGGACTGAACAACGAACTACTGCGCTCTCCCATCAAAGCCATGGATGAGACCATCCAATATGCCGTGGAACATCGAGAACAGGATATCTCCCAGGAAGAATTCCGGCGAATGCGCCTCTCATCCCTGCGAAACGTTCAAGATCTGGTTACGCCGGGATACAAGATGATCGTCAGTGGATATGATGAGTTCATTGTAGAGGTAAATGTGCTGGTTCACTTCCAGGATGCCTGGGTGGATTGCTCCGTTTTCTACAACCAGCCGGTTTCATGTAAACAGGTTGGTCCAGGAAACCAATAGTATCGTTTTTGCCGCAAATTCTGTGTATAAACGAAAAAATCGTTTATTCCGTGAGATGTGGCCTAAATATCCTGATTTCCAGCTCTTCTAAAGACTTTTCCATAGAACTTGTGCCTAATTGTACAAAACCCCCTTTTATGGTAGAGTTAATACAATATTTCACACGCTGCGAGGGCAAAACTTCCATGAATGCTGACAAGATCCCTGACATTATCATAAGCAGGCTTCCAGTTTATCTTCGTGCTCTTCAACGTTTGGCAGATAAAGGAATACAGACCACTTCCTCACAGGAACTGGGCGAGATTGTGGGTATTTCTGCCGCTCAGATCCGCAAGGATATCTCTCAATTTGGCGAATTCGGCAAACAAGGAACAGGGTATTCGATCCCGTTTTTGATCGAACGCTTGCGCGGCATTCTGCGCGTGGATCGCGTTTGGGATGTAGTAATTGTCGGTATGGGTGATATGGGACACGCTCTTGCCCGCTACAACGGCTTTGCTGACCGGGGTTTCCGTGTGAAAATGGTCTTCGATAATGACCCGAAGAAGGTTGGGCAAAAAGCAGGCGAGTTCGAGATCAGCGATGTCTCTGGCATGGCAGAGAAGATCAAGCAGAACAAGATCAAGATCGCCATGCTCACAGTTCCCGCCACGGCTGCACAGGAAATGGCAGATCAATTGGTCAAGGCAGGCGTCAAATCGATCTTGAATTATGCTCCCCTCAGTTTGAATGTTCCGTCTGGAGTGAAGGTACAATATATTGACCCAGTCACCCACCTGCAGCGCATGACCTACTATCTCGACTAGAAAAAATCAAAAAGGCGTCCGTTTACCGGACGCCTTTTTTGTTCATCCAACCTGCGGCAAACTGCGCCGCAAAATGTTATACATCGGAATGGCTTTGACCGCGCCTTCCACTACGCAAGTCATGGGGTTATCTACTAAATACGCCGGAATGCCCAGGGACTTGGTCAAAAGCTTATCAATGCCGCGCAGCAAGGCACCAGCACCGCACAGCGCTACACCGCGATCAATAATATCTGCCACCAGTTCAGGCGGAGTCTTTTCGAGCACACGACGACCCGTTTCAATGATCATCTTGAGTGGCTCTTGCAAAGCCTCTACGATCTCGCCCGTGGTCAACGTAACGGGACGCGGCAGACCGGTAACCTGGTCCTGTCCCTGCACTTCCATGCTATTCTCGGTGTCCTGTGGAACAGCGGCTCCAATGCGGACCTTGAGCTGTTCCGCCGTTACCTGACCGATGATCACCCCGTATTTCCTGCGCACGTAATTGACAATGGCTTCGTCAAGGTCAATACCACCGGCACGTAATGTTTCAGCAGAAACGATGCCATACATCGCCATGACTGCGGCTTCGGTGCAGCCGCCGCCGAGGGTGATAACCATATTTCCAGAAGGAGAATTGATCGGCAGGTCAACACCAAGCGCTGCTGCCAATGGCTGCTGGATCAAATACGCTTCACGGCTGCCCGCTTCCAGCACAGCTTCATAGACAGCCCGTCGTTCCACGCTGGTGACCCCATAGGGGACAGAGATCATCACGCGTGGGCGGAAAATACGCATCGAACCGCTGACTTTCTGAAGCAGATAAGAAAGCAACGTTTCCGTGATCTCATAATCTGCAATGACCCCGTTCTTCAGGGGACGTGCCACTTCGATCGTTTCAGGAACACGTCCATACATGTCTCTGGCTTCCTGACCCACTGCCACCATCTTTTGGTCAGCGACTTCGATAGCAACAATGGTAGGTTCTTCCATCAGCACTTGTGTGCCGTCGGCGAGACGTGTGAACATGGTACCTAGGTCTATGCCCAGGTCTTTCGAAAACATTGCCACTTGGGTCTAGGACTCCGAGCCAGGGTACTTTGATTTCTGTTTTCCGTAACGACGGGCAGCTTCGAGACGCAGATTGGAGCGTCGTAAAGCAGCTTCCATAGCAAGGAAAGTATCCGTGCCTTCTGGAATGCCCTTCGCTAGCACTTCCTCGGCGCGTCTGCGGGCGGCTTCCGCGCGGTTGACATCGATCTCTTCCACGTTTTCAGCCGCGTCAGCAAGGACTGTCACTGTATCAGGCTGCACTTCTGCAATGCCACCAGCGACTGTAAATATCTCTTCTTTGCCACTTTTGCGGATTCGGATTACGCCATATTTCAGGGTAGTCAACACAGGGGCATGCTTGGGCAGAATACCCATCTCACCCGCCGCACCGGGCAACACGACAATATCCACATCACCAGTGAATACAGTACGATCTTGAGAAACGATTTCACATCGAATGGTCATTAGAAAAGTTCTCCCGTGTCAAGTGTTTTAGTGTCACGCACCATTCATCGCACGTGACACCTGACACCGGATCACTTAGACGCCTTTAGCCAGTTTCTCTGCGCGTTCGCGCACATCTTCGATGGTGCCTGCCATCATGAAAGCCTGCTCAGGCAGATCGTCGCATTTACCATCCAGGATCTCACGGAAGCCACGGACGGTTTCCTGGAGCGGAACGTAACGCCCAGGGATGTTCGTGAAGCGCTCAGCAACATAGAACGGCTGTGAGAAGAAACGCTCGATCTTGCGGGCGCGCGACACGATCAGTTTGTCATCTTCAGAGAGTTCATCAATGCCGAGGATAGCGATGATATCTTGAAGGTCTTTGTAACGCTGCAACACGCGCTGGACTTCACGCGCGGTGCGGTAGTGTTCTTCGCCTACGATATTGGGATCCAAAATTCGGGAGGTGGAACCGAGCGGGTCCACTGCCGGGTAAATGCCCTTTTCCACGATGGAACGCTCAAGAGCGATGGTCGCGTCAAGGTGGGTAAATGTCGCCACAGGAGCCGGATCAGAGTAATCATCTGCGGGCACGTACACAGCCTGCATGGATGTGATCGAACCGGTGCGGGTGGAGGTAATGCGTTCCTGCAGCTCACCCATTTCGGTTGCCAATGTCGGCTGGTAGCCCACCGCGGACGGCATACGACCAAGAAGAGCGGACACTTCGGAGCCGGACATCGAGAAGCGGAAGATATTATCCACGAAGAGCAGCACATCCTTGCCCTGATCGCGGAAGTATTCCGCCATTGAGAGGGCGGTCAACGCCACGCGCAGACGCACACCCGAAGGCTCGTTCATCTGTCCGTACACCATCACGGTGTCTTTCATAACACCCAACTCAAGCATTTCACGGTAAAGCTGTGTACCTTCGCGGGTACGCTCGCCTACGCCTGCGAACACGGAGTTGCCCTCGTGTTCGGTAGCAACCGAGCGGATGAGTTCCATGATGATAACGGTCTTGCCGGTACCGGCGCCGCCGAAGATGCCTGTCTTACCACCTTTGGTGAATGGAGCGATCAAGTCAATGACCTTAACGCCGGTTTCAAAAATTTCTACACGAGTGGATTGTTCTGCGAATGGAGGCGCAGATCGGTGAATGGGATAACGCGTCGGAGCTTCGACAGCACCTTTATTATCCACAGGATTGCCAAGCACGTTGAAGATACGTCCCAAGGTGGAAGGACCCACAGGAACCAGGATCGGAGCGCCGGTCGCCACCGCAGGGACACCGCGCTGCAGACCATCGGTCGCATCCATGGAAACGGTGCGGACCCAGTTATCGCCCAAGTGCTTCTGGACTTCAAGGATCAGCGCTTCTTTTCCAGGACGATCGACGGAGATCGCTTCAAATAATTCCGGGATCTGCCCCTCGGGGAATTCCACATCCACCACACCACCTAAGATTTGTACAACACGGCCGGTTGCGTTTGCCATGATCATTCCTCCAATTATTTCGCGGCCAGCGCTTCCGCGCCGCCAACAATGTCTAAGATATCGTTCGTGATCGCCTGCTGGCGAACCTTGTTGTATGCCAATTGCAGTGAGCCAACCAACTCCTTGGCGTTATCGGTGGCATTGCGCATGGCAACCATGCGTGCAGCATGTTCGCTGGCTTGTGATTCGAGAATTGCCTGATAGACCTGCAAGGCAGTGAAACGCGGGATGATCTGATCGAGCAATTCGCGCTGGTCAGGTTCATATTCATATGCCGCGGCAGGACCAGTATTTTGCGTAAGTTCTTCCATCACATGTTCAGCGCCATCTAACTGCAGAGGCAATAATCTCTTCATGGTTGCCACCTGACGAGCCATATTGATGAAGTCGGTATACACCAAATAGACTTCATCTGCATCGCCTTTGAGAAATTCATCCACTGCCAGGCGTCCAACGGAAGAGGTTTCAGCGAAACGGGCAAACTTGGTCGGAAGCGTCACACCGCTGAAATCAGCAATGACTGGTTTGCGACGGCGCAATAAAATATCGCGTCCTTTGCGTCCCACCGTTACATACTTGACATCGATAGGGAATTTATCGAATTTCTCCGCCAGAAAGCGGATAACATTCGTGTTGTAAGCACCAGCCAAACCGCGTTCACCCGTGATGACGATCACGAGCGCCGATTTAGGGTTGGGGCGCGCTGTCAATAACGGATGCAGGCTTTGGCGTCCGGGTTGAGCCGCAATATGCGTCAACACCTGCCAGGCTTTCGTCGCGTAGGAACGAGTCGCAGCGAGTGCCTGAACTGCTTTGCGCACTTTCGCCGCGCTGACCGTTTCCAGGGCGCGCGTCACCTGTGAGATATTTTTTACGCTCCGTATGCGGAGCCGCATTTCACGAGCGGATGCCATTCCTTATGCCTGCCAGGTGTTGCGGAAAGCGTCGAGCGCTTTGGTGAGACTGATACGATTGGCATCGGTGATCATCCGGGCATTGGTAATATCCTTGCCCACTTCGGGATGAGATGATTCCATGAACTTAAGCAAGTCCGTTTGCCACTGTGGCATCTTATCCAGCGGAACCGCATCAGCATAACCGTTCGTTCCGGCAAAGATCACGATGACCTGATCGGACAGAGACATCGGCGAATACTGCGGCTGCTTGAGAATTTCCTGCATGCGCTGACCGCGTCCGAGCTGCTGCTGTGTGGACTTGTCGAGATCGGATGCCATGAGGGCGAATGCTGCCAACTCACGATAAGCTGCCATGTCGAGACGTAAGCGACCAGCCACCTGCTTCATGGCTTTGGTCTGAGCATCACCACCTACACGTGAGACCGAGATACCCACGTTCACTGCGGGACGAATACCAGCATTGAACAAGTTACCTTCGAGATAAATTTGACCATCGGTGATGGAAATTACGTTCGTGGGGATATACGCAGACACGTCGCCGAGCAGGGTCTCGATGATCGGCAAAGCGGTCAACGAACCGCCCGTGCCTGCTACTTTGACAAGCTTGTAATCATCGGCATTGTCCATCGCCTTGCGGGCATGTTCCGCTTCATCCTTCGAAATAGGACCGGCATAGACCTTGCTGTCAACGCCATCCTTCTCACTGGCAACATCTTCGGCAAAATCTTTCTTCGTGATAACGTACTTGATCGCGAGGCGTGCCGCACGTTCGAGCAAACGCGAGTGAAGATAGAACACATCACCGGGATACGCTTCACGTCCGGGCGGGCGGCGCAGGAGCAAGGAGACCTGGCGATACGCCCAGGCGTGCTTGGAAAGATCATCATAGATCACCAACGCATCGCGTCCGGTTTCCATGAACTCTTCACCGATAGCACAGCCAGAGTACGGAGCGATGTACTGCAACGCTGCCGATTCATCCGCAGAAGCAACAACAACGATGGTGTGTTCCATTGCGCCGTATTTTTCGAGAATACCAACCGTACGGGCAACCGCGGCTTTCTTCTGACCGATCGCCACATAGATACAAATAAGGTTCTTGCCCTTCTGGTTAATGATCGTGTCAATGGCAACAGCCGTCTTACCGGTCTGGCGGTCACCAATGATCAATTCGCGTTGACCGCGTCCCACCGGGATCATGGCGTCAATAGACTTGATACCGGTCTGAACTGGGGTATCCACATCCTGGCGTTGGACCACACCCGGAGCGATGCGCTCGATCGGGCGGAAACCGGTCGTAGCAATGGGTCCCTTGCCGTCGATCGGCTCACCCAGAGCATTGACCACGCGTCCGATCATGGCATCGCCAACGGGTACGGAGGCAATACGCCCGGTACCACGCACAGACATGCCCTCGGTGATCCCCGCATAATCACCCATCACGATCACACCGACGCTATCTTTTTCAAGGTTGAATGCTGTTCCCATGACCCCATTGGAAAACTGCACAAGTTCCTGTGCCTTGACGGTAGCAAGCCCCTGCACCCGCGCAATCCCGTCACCTGCCTCCATCACCGTACCAATATCGCTGATGTTGAGTTCAGGCTTGAAGCCCTCAATCTGCTTCTGCAAATCACCCGTGATCTGCTTGATCAAGTCTGTCATTATTCCTCCACGCGAAATTTCGTTGTACTTACAAGAACCCGGATAACATCCTTATCCGGGTGGTAAGCTTGGTTTGATTGAATTCGCCTTGACGCTCCCAAATAGTAACGACACCACGCCAAAGCGACGCCTTCGTGAGGAGGCGCACAATCAAACTAATGATACCTGAAACAATCTCCATTGTCTAGTTACAAATGAAATAAGCCTCAAAACCTTGTAATCTGAGCAGGTTGTAATATACTCGCAACCGAAAATTTATCATAAGGAGACCCTAAAATGCTCTCTCACGGAGATGACAAGCCCCCCAGTCGTCGCATGAAGCGATACTGGAAGATCGCCGTTCTGGCGAATATCAAGGATGACGCGACGCCCAAACCGGAGGGCGTTCCGCCGGACGCTTTCGCCGATTTTGACCATATCGAGACGATCGACTCGATTCGCGCCGCACTCGAAACGGACGGGCACCAAACAGCCTTTATTCAGGCTGACGCGGACCTGCCCTACGCTTTAAAAGAAGTACAACCCGATATCTGCTTCAATATTGCCGAAGGACTTGGGGGCGATGCACGCGAAGCACAAGTCCCTGCCTTGCTTGAGATGCTGAACATTCCCTACACCGGTTCCCGTGTGTTGACCAATGGGATCTCCCTCGATAAAACCCTTACCAAACGCATCTGGCGTGACCGCCGCCTGCCTGTGGCTCCTTTTCAGGAATTCAATATCGGCGATGAGCCGCTGCGACCTGAATTGAATTTTCCACTGTTCGTCAAACCCGCCCGCGAAGGGACTGGCATGGGTGTGGACACCAAAGCTATCGTCAAGAATGAGAAAGAGCTGCGTGAGCGTGCCCAATACATTATCAATACCTACCAACAGCCCGCTCTGGTAGAGACCTTCCTACCGGGTCGCGAGTTTACAGTCGGCGTGCTAGGTCGCCCGGATGCCAAACTCTATTCTCGCCACCCCGAATGGTATGAAAAGGACGGCTTCCACCGCTTCCCTATTCTTGAGCTGGATAGTTCGCGCTCCGTCACACCGAACGTCTACAGTCAGGCATCGAAGTCTAAGGAAGTGGGAGAAGAAGGTGCGCCAGATTACGTTTGTCCGGCAAACCTTGACCCAGAATTAGAGAAGAAACTCAAGCACTTCGCCTTACGTGCACATCAACTGCTCTACGCGCTGGATGTCTCCCGCACTGATATTCGCCTCGATGAAGAAGGCAATCCGCGGTTGCTGGAGATCAATACCCTTCCTGGTCTAACCCCTGATTACAGTGACCTGTGCCTGCAAGCCAAGGCGGAAGGCATCCGCTATGAAGATCTGATCCTGGAAATCCTATATCTGGGCGCATCACGCTGGGGTATGGTAGAACCAAGAGATATTCAACTGACGAACGGGAAAAAGTAAGTTTCATTTCAAACCAACAAGCCGACTTATGTGCAAGTCGGCTTGTTGGTTTTCAAACGAGATGTCACTGCGAGCATCGGGAAGCAATCTCCCGCTTAATGGAGGTACCTCACTGATGATTTGATTTTGATTAATCGGAGATTGCTTCGTCGCCCAAAAGCGGCTCCTCGCAACGACATGTTCTACATTATTCGTGCACGAACTGTACTTTGATGACCTTATTCTTCTTGCTTGAACTCGCCATGCGTATTGCGGACTTGTAATCACTGATCGGGAAGCGATGCGTGATCAAGCCATCGATATCGAACTTGCCTTGTCCGAAGTGATCGATAACCCATTCAAAGGTGTGCTTGCGTACCCCGTTCCATTCGTTCTGCCCGTGACCGTAGGTGCCAACCAGATTGACCTGGTGATACCACACTGGGGTCAGATCCACTTTCGGCATCGGAGACATGTGCGAGCCGACCATGACAACCTTTCCACTGGCGCGCACCCAGCGCAGGGAGTCGTTGATGGTCTGCGGGTTGGAGATGCAATCATAGATGAGATCGAATCCGCCGATGACCACTCCCCTATTGAGCGGTGCTGAGAAATATTTTCCACCGGTAAGTTTGGCAATCTCGGAATAATTTGCTTTTTTCAAAATGTGGTCAGCGCCAAGTTTTTCTGCCATCGCCTGTTGATGCGAGTAACGCGCCAGCACAGTGACAGCTGCATCGGGGAAAAGCGCCTTCACGACCATGGTGGTCAACAAGCCAATGATGCCCGCGCCGACGATCAAGACTTTATCGCCTGCTTTAGGGGGATGATCCATGACACAGTGCATGGGAATTGAGACAGGCTCGGTCAGTGAAGCTTGATCTTGCGATAATGTATCGGGGATAGGAAATACCGCCGACTCATGAGTGACGAACGTATCACCAAATCCGCCGCCGATGCCGCGTTGACCAGGTTCCGATTTGTTGATACAGAAATGAAAATCGCCTTCGGCGCAGTAGCGGCATTTTGGCATGATACCCAACGTCTCACAGTTGGCACCGGCGAAATGGGTATCCATAATGACGCGATCGCCGAGGCGGAAGCGCGTCACAGCGGAGCCAACTTCCGTGATAACGGAAACCGTTTCGTGGCCAAGGTAGAAGCGGGAGAGACCGGGTAAAGCGGCGGGAGCTATGGAGGGGTCCGCACGCACAAAGAGCAGAGACAGGTCTGAAGTGCAAATCCCGCAGGCGAGATTGCGTGCCCGTATCCAGCGTGGACCGGGGAGTGGTGGATGATCCAGATGCTTGACCCTGGCTGCGGAGAGAGGCGTCCACACAAAGTCGGACCAGAGCGGGGCGATGGCTTTCGTCAGCAGTACGCGAGGAATGCTCTTATCAACGTAAATGGTTTGCACGGGGAGACTCCTAGGATCGATAACGCATTGTACCAAAATGAAAAAAGCCGAGGCTTATCACCTCGGCAAGGCAGCTTATGCCTTTTTCCCTTCCATCTCGAAGCCAGGAATACGGCTGGCATGCTCCATCCAACGCAGCAATGCATCGAGCAGATAAACAACAGTAAGATAGACAATGGCTACGGCAAGATAAGAACCGATGGGATCGTAGGTTTTTGCTGCAATGGACTTTGCCTTCGCCATTAATTCGGGAATGGCGATCAGGAACACTACGCCTGTAGATTTGAGCAGCGAAACCGGTTCGTTCGACCACGCAGGGATCGCCAGCCTCAGCGCCTGAGGCAGGATCACGTACCAAATGGTTTTCCACTTTGACATGCCGATGGAGCGACCTGCCATCATTTGATTATCGCCAATAGCAAGGATGGAACCGCGCAAGTATTCGGCTTGATAAGCGCCACTGTTTAAACCAAGCGCGATAAAGGCAGAGAGTTCACGAGAAAGCGTGATGCCCAAGCCGGGCAAGCCATAATAGATGAGGAACAATTGCACCAGCAAGGGCGTGCCGCGGAAGAGTTCGATGTAGCCGACTGCCACCCCGCGCCAGAATTTACTGCCGTAGGTGCGTGCCAGCGTAGCCAGCAAGCCTAACACAAAGCCAGCCACGAGACCTTCTACCGTGAGCAAAAGCGTCATGCCCACGCCCTTCAGAAGGTCAGGCAGAAAGCGGATGAAGAAAGTAAAGAAGTCGCTCATGGCTTTTCCGCTTCTTTTTCCTTCTTACCGTAGAGTTCGGTGATCTTCCACAAGAAGTTACGCGTGCGCTCGTGTTTGGGATGATAGAACAGTTCATCGGGCGAACCTTCTTCGACGATACTGCCCTTTTCCATAAAGACAATGCGATCAGCGACTTCGCGAGCAAAGCCCATCTCGTGTGTGACGACAAGCATGGTCATGTGATCGCGTGCCAGTTTTTCCATCACGCCTAATACTTCACCGATCAGTTCCGGATCGAGTGCAGAAGTCGGTTCATCAAACAACATCACGCGCGGATCCATCGCCAACGCACGCGCAATGCCCACACGCTGCTGCTGCCCGCCCGAAAGCTGACCGGGGTAATGGTCGGCGCGGTCAGCCAGCCCGACGCGATTGAGTTCATCCATGGCTTTCTCTTTGGCTTGATCTTTCGGCATCTTCTTGACCTTGGTCAAGCCGATCATCACGTTATCCAAGGCTGTGAGATGATTGAACAACAGGAAGTTCTGAAAGACCATGCCGATCTGCTGGCGGACTTGATCTTCGTTGTAATTGGGAGCGGTGATCTCTTTGCCATCCAGAAAAACTTGTCCGTTGGTAATGGGAGTCAGCAAGTTCAAACAGCGCAGTAATGTGCTTTTTCCCGTTCCGCTGGGACCAATGATAACGATGGTCTCGCCTTCGGTGACCTGCAGGTCAATATCTTTGAAGATGGTATTCTGACCGTAGATCTTCGTCAGCTTGCGTGCCTCTAAAATGGGATTGGTCATGGGTTTCTCCATTTAGTATCTATACAAGGATTTTTGAACCGCGAAGTGCGCAAAGAAAACCCTAAAAGTCTTGGCGCCCTTGGCGGTCTTCGCAGCGAACCTGCTAGGGGTGTGTCGGCAGTTTGGTGCGCTCGGACAAGTAGTCGAGTCCACGGTTGACAGCGAAGACGAGAACAAAATAAATGAGAGCCGCCGTCCCGTAGGCAAGGAACGGCTGCTGGGTCGTCGCGGAAAGCTGTTGAGCACGGCGCAGGATCTCCGGCACACCCAATGCATAGACGAGAGAGGAGTCCTTCAACACAATGGATGCCTCATTCGACCACGGTGGAATGGCAAGCCGCAACGCCTGCGGTAACAGGACAAATTGGATGGCTTGCAGGCGCGACATGCCTATCGCACGTGCAGCGGTCATTTGTCCACCGCCGACTGCCAGTAACGCTCCACGCAGAATCTCCATCTGATAGGCGCTGGACACAACCCCTAAAGCGATCGAACCTGCCCAGAACTCGCTCAGGTTGATCCACTTCCCTGAAAGAATGAAATAAAGGATGAATAACAACACGATGGGAGGCACGCCACGCATCAACAAGCTATATGCTGCTGCGAGACGGTTCGCCACTTTCCCGCCATAGGTATGCACCAGTGCAAGCAGCAAACCGATCACCAACCCGGCTGGCAGAGCCACCAGCGTCACAGCAATGGTAATGGCTGTGCCTTGCAAGATGTAGGAGGCAAAGTTGGATATCATAAGAAGAAGACCTCACAGGCCTCGAAGACCTGTGAGGTCCATTCATTGTTTTACTGAGCGAAATACTTCACTGCCAGCGCGTCAATGAAGCCTTCACTCTGCAATTGCTTGATGACCTCATTGATGGCTTGCGCGAGTTCTTTATCATCCTGCGGGACAACGATGTTCATCGGTCCGCTGGAGAGCACGCCGTGATAGACGATCTTCAAGCCGCCGAGTTGTGTGGCGAGCGCCTGAGCCGGAACATAATCGGACATCATGACTTCGATGCGACCGTTCTTGAGGTCCATCATCGACTGGTCCACGCGGTCATAGCGGAAGAGATTCTCTTCAGCCAGTTTTCCGGGTGTAACGAGCGTATCGGTCAGCCAGCTATCCTGCGTGGTGCCGGTCTGCACACCGACCTTGAAGTTGGCGACATCTTCAGGGTTGGAGATCGCACCGGCGAACGCATCGGCAACCGTGAAGGCATCTTCCGAAGTGTAATAAGCTTCGGAAAAATCCACGGTCTGGTCACGCTCTTCGCTGTAATTGAAAGCAGAAATGGATGCATCAATCTTGCCTTCCTGAACGGCAGCGATCAGGCTATCGAAGGGCATATCCACCCATTCCAGATCCACGCCGAGGCGCTTGGCGATCTCGGTCATCAGTTCAACGTCAAAACCAACTTTGACGCCATTGGCATCCACCGATTCGAACGGCGGATAATCGGCAGAGGTCCCCACCTTGATCACACCCGCCTTTTGGATCGCTTCCAAATGATTCGCAGCTTTTCCTCCTCCACAACCCGAAAGGATCAGGCTGACTGCTACTAGCAGTGAAACAAATACTACGACGCGCTTCATACTCTTCCTTTCTGTATCGTACTGGGAAAATTGGACACCCTGAAACAGGGGTCGTTTTTCACTATACAAGCGGAGGATATGCCAAACAAGTGAACATTGTCATACATTTTGTCATGCCTGTTGAGTATAGATCAGGGGATAAAAATCCGGCTCTTTCGAAGGGAAGCCTGGTCGGCTTAAGAGAAGCGGTGTTCCATGCTGACAGGTTCCCGTATAATCGAAAACGCGCATCGAGGGCGTGGAACGGGTGTTCCTGCTCTCGAAACCAATTTTAGAGGAGTAAAAATGGATATCTTAAAGGTAGTATTACGATTGATTCACATTTACGGCGGCATACTCTGGGTAGGCGGCGCTTTATTGATGAACTTCTTCGTAGCTCCATCCATGCGCGCCATTGGGGATTCCGGAAAGCAGTTCGCCGGGCATCTTTTGACAAAGACAAGATTTACACAGGTTATGACCGGAAGTGCCTATGCCACCGTCATCGCTGGCTTTCTGCTCTATGGCATGGACTCACAGTGGTTCAAGTCTGCATGGCAATCTTCCGGTCCCGGCATCGGATTCGGTATCGGCGCCCTGTTTGCGCTGGTGGGAGTCATCACCGGCATCATGAATGGGAACAACAATCGTAAGATGGGGCAGCTCGGTGCACAGATCCAGGGAAAGCCCACCCCCGAACAAGTCTCTCAATTGGGTGCTATCCAAAAGCAGCAAGGCTGGGTGGTTCCGGCCAATACCTATTCCCTGATCCTGGCAGTGGTCTTCATGGCGATCGCACGCTATTTGGCTTTCTAAAAACGCCTTAGCCACAGAGAACACAGAGAAAATGAGTTTCTCTCAGGGATCTCTGTGAACTCTGTGGCTAAGCAAAGACTTGTCTATCAAAAACTCATGACCAAAAAGAAAATCATCTACTCCCTGCTCGGAATCATTCTTGCTATCGCTGTCCTTCTGCGATTGACTGCCAAGCCTGCGCCAGAGGCAGCTTTCTATACCGATCCGAAACCACAAGTGATGCTCATTGCCCATCAAGGCGGAGATGGCATCTTCCCCGGTGACACGCTGTACGCGTATGAAAAAGCCGTCGAATTGGGAGCAGACGTCCTTGAGATGGACGCGCATATCACCAAAGACAACGAGATCGTCTTGATGCATGATGAAAAAGTGGACCGTACCACAGAGGGCACTGGTCTGATCGAAGATTTGACGCTCGCCGACTTGAAACGGACTGGATGCCGCTTATCAATGGTCCAATGACGACGGGAAGACCTTTCCCTTCCGCGGGCAAGGAATTCAAGTGCCAACCCTGCGCGAACTATTCGAAAAGTTCCCGCTGATGCGCTATGTGATCGAGATCAAGCTGACGAAGAATCCCATTGCTCGAGCCATTCTGTGATTTGATCCGCGAATACAACATGCAGGACAAAGTAGTGGTGGCATCCTTCCACGATGAGGCGATGGCGATGTTCCGCTCCACCTGCCCCGAGGTGGCGACCAGCGCATCCAAAGGTGAAGTGACCAAGTTTGTTATTCTTGGTAAAGTCTTCCTGAGCGGATGGGTCACACCGCAGTACGAGTCCTTGCAAGTGCCGTGGGAGACATCCGAATCGATGGGCATCCCGGTCATGACCAAACGCTTTATCCGTGAAGCGCATGCCAAAGGTCTGCACGTGGAACCGTGGACGGTGGATGATCCTGAGCTGATGAAGCAATATATCCAATGGGGCGTAGATGGCATTATGACCGACCGCCCGGACTTGATGATGGAAGTGTTGAAGGAGATGGGGTTGAGGTAGGTTAAATCGGTTGACAGGTTAGCAGGTTGGAAAGTAAACAGGTTTACAAGTAGGCAAGGAAGGAATAGTAGAATAAATTCTCCTTGCACGGCTGCAAGCTTGAGCCATAAATATGGAAGGGGTTGAGGCAGGATATCAGGCGGCTTTCTATTGAATGAGTAAAGAGTGCCTATAGGTGTGCTTTTGTTTTAAGGGATTTCAGGCACTGCCATATATGGGGGTGGATATGTAACCAGTAGGTGACAATTATCCATTGACCAGGGCGCGTGATTCCATTTGACAGATTCAGACATCGTTGGAAAACAGGGTATATACAAGAGGGAAATGTATATCAACATGAAATTACAGTTGTGTATGTTATAAATTTCACAATAAGTCGTATAATGCGATTCAGCACCGAAGTTTACATCACGCCCATCGGGGAATCCTCAAGCAACTAACCACCCGACTGGTCAAATCTAATTTCATTTTTCATCATGCCATTGGCTGTTGTAGTTCCTACCAGCCGGCAGTCTATGATGCTGCCACGAATCGGAATTTGTAAAACCCATAACAACAACAGGAGGATCAAGTCAGGTGTTAGCACACTCACTGAACAGATAAAACGCATCCATTTTTTCCTTTTGTTATTTGTTTTTTCTAGCATTTTTCTTTGGAAGGGAAACTTTCGCAATGTCTGCTAATGAGAATTTGACAATAACGCAATGCCCGGAATGCGGAAAAGCACATACCTACCGGCTCGAAGTACGCCGAGCATCCTCCATTGGGGCACAAGGCTTATTATCTTCACAGAGCAATACCTTCACAGGAAAGGAGTATTTCACCAGGCTTTTCACCTGTCCTGTCACAAACAATGACTTTCAAGCCCGCTTCTATCTGACAGTGGAAGGCAATGAACGTATCGAAGCAATACAAGTTAAAAGGAGTTGGGTAGGAGGGTCTATCATGAGCAAGGCAAACCATACAACACAAAATAGTACCTTAAGGGTCGTGGAGACAGGAAGCATATCCCCTCATAGTAAAGCAGTCTATGAGGCGGGGAAAACCCTGCTGATCGATTCGATCAGTACAGGGCGTGAGTTTTGCCATTCGATGATTGGGTATAGCACAGGAGCCATACCGATCTATCTGGGTCTCTTAGCGTTCATTCTCCCTGAAAAATATACTCTTGGTATAGAAACAGGGATTGCCGTAACGCTTCCTGCTATTCTGTTTTTGCTGGCTTCCGTTACGTTTGTAGTGGGGTATCTGCCGATCAAAACCAAGTTTTCTCTGGATCTTATCGAGGAAATAGAAAGGGAAAGAGAACGGATTATCCACCATCGCAGTTTGCTTATAAAAATAGGTTTCTCTGTTTTTGCAGCAGGAATGCTTTCATCCATTTTGATAATCGTGATGAATATTGGCATGCGATAACGAAAAAGAAAAATAGATAGATTGTGTGTATAAAAAGCAATATTTTCAAACATCAATAAGGAGACGAATATGACAAGCGACCAAGAAACCAAGTGCCATGCGATCATCCATACTGCGACAGCTGCCGGTGCAGCCGCTGCGGCTGGTATGGCGCAATTACCTGGCGCCGATGTACCTCTACTAATAGGAATTGAAATTACCATGACTGTATCATTAGGGGGTGTATTCGGTATTAATCTTGACGAAATCGGCAGCGAAGGCAATTGTGCTGGCTTCTTTAGGCTCGTATGCAGGTAGAGGAATAGCCCAAGCATTGGTAGGATGGATACCAGTTGCCGGGAATGTAATCAATGCGGGAACTGCTGCTGCACTCATTGAAGCATTGGGGTGGGCGATTGCTAAAGATTTTGATAATGGCAAAAATAGAGCGTTACCAAAGTAATGCACAACTAGCTTACCGAGCGGTAACTATCCCAAGATAAAAGAAGAAAACAAGTGATAAGACAACCGGAAGCGAAATGTGGCTCGGATCATATATCATCCGAACCACATTTGCTTTTTCCGCTGTGACAAGCTGTATTGTGAATATAGACAAAGGATGCCTTCGGTCGAAAGTCGGAAGGGTCGGAGGGCACTGCCAGAGAAGAAGTTATTGATGACCTGAATTTAGCCTTAGATGGTGGGGATAGTCTCTTAACACCCGTATGGGAACAAAATACGATGTTAGGCTGTTTAACTCATAGTTAGCTTGCCCGTACAACTTGAGAAAAATATGCCAAAACCAAGCGACACTATTGGGAAAACAATACACCCGTTATACAACTACCCAGTTGAATCCTTTGCTGTATTCTTTATCATCGTCATTCTTGTTTTCGCCACCCAATATTTTCAAGGCGAGTTGAATCAATGTCTCACACCAACTCTCTGGGCTTTTGGTCTATTAAATTTAATTACACCGTTGATCGCCAGCTACTTATATAAAACCTTTTCATCCTTACAAGCCACAGTTAGTACGCTAGCAGATACGAATCAGAAGAGCTGGTTTTCACAGCAAGAAACGACTATCTTTGGCGTCAACGCTGGTTCGATCTTTACGACCATTTGCCTGGCTCTTGGCGGTGGAATCATAAATTATTTCATGGTGGGGTGTGTTTGGACAGGCATTGCAAAATTCTTTTATTTTTTGCATGTAGTTCTATTATTTGGCTCTTTGGGAATATTGGGCTGGAGCTATTGGGGAATACTATTGTTTTCCTATCGTTTACGGACTATCAGATTAAATTCAGAACCATTTGAAACCAAAAAAGACGAGTTCGAAACAATAGGCATAGCACTTCTGGGGATGTTTTTTGCTGGCGTACTGCTCTATATTGGAGCTCTCACAGCAACCTGGATCAGTCCGCTTATTTATTTCTTTGAAGTGCTTATGGTTCAGTATGTAATCTTCCCCGTAGCCATCGTACTTGTATGTTTTTTTCTCTTCATGCAGCACTTTTTGCATGAGCTTATGGAAAGAAATAAGAGGGTTAGAGTAGAGAAAATTCTATTGTTTACAAAAAAGCATTATGTTAAGTGGAAAAAATCCCAACTGCCTGCTCATCGAACAGCCATTAATGATCTACTCGTATGGAAAGAGAAAGTAGAAAAAGAAAAGGATCATCCGTTTGATCTCCTTATCATCGTATTTGCTCTGGCAACTATATTTTTGCCACCCATCGCTTTGTTTTTACCGGCAATAAAAACAATTCTTCAGTCGTTTTGAAGCCTAAAGACAAGCCAACATGGCTTTGGGCGGCGCTTCTCATCTCAGCCACTTTCCGTTAGCTACCATCCATCAAACATCGAGGGAACATAGACGCATGAAAATCAAACAGATCGTCCATTTTGTACTGCTTCTTTCCATTAGCGTAACAAGTTGTACTCCACTCCGTGTTGATCCACCTACTGCAACCTCTACAAGTGTTCCGACCCATACACCTGCGCCAACTCATACACCTTTGCCCACAGCCACCACAACGCCTGTGCCTGCTACCATGTTAGAAAAACAGGCAGATGGAACCTGGCTCTATTACGATACGGAAGCAGGGTTTCAGTTCCAAGTAGGACAACACTGGTATTTAGAAGATGTTTCTTCCCTGGATATCACCGAAATCATTGACAGGACGTCGAAAATAACAACCGAACTGGGATTAAAAAACACGCCGCAATACTTTCTTGAGCCTCAAGGCATGAGGGTTCTAGGGGTGTACCTGGATGAGACTATTCCAGATTACATGTCGTGTGCTTTCAATGCCACTCACATTGTTGATGAAGAATTTGCCCAGATGCCGCTTCAAGAAGTTCAGAGTCGTGTCATTGAGGTATTGGCGAACAATTATCAGAAAGACCCGCAGGACTTTAATCCTAAAATATCAGCTAATGAGCATGGGCTTGAGTATGGGGTAGTTCTTTTCAACCTTGCGCTGAATTATCTTCAATTGAAAATTTTCTTCAAGACAGAGGATGGAGTAGGGATGATAACGTTTGGCTTCTCCGATAAAAATTATGAAACGTTTGGTCCCGATCTAAAATTGGTAACGAGTTCGTTGCAATATACAAACCCATAGAGCATTAGAGTGAAATATAACTCGCCCCGAAATTAATATTCGGGGTGAGTTTCTGTTAAACCTGTTTTCGGAACGCTGATCAACGCAGATAGACGCTGAGTTTTTTCTTTAATATGTGCGTAAATCTGCGTTCAAGTACACGGTACAGACTGCTGGATGGCTTTGTATCTCAGACGGAGCCTATCCCCTTGGATATCTGCAGTCGGAAACCGGCAGGGGCTGGAGAGCCATGACGGATGGAAACAAAGACCATGCTATAACACAGAAGGATACACTTCCTTGCAGGGGAAATGAACTTGTTGTATAGTTCATTTGTTTTCAGGGTTGGCAGTTTTATTTGTATAAAGAGTAATAGAGAAACCAGTATATAGTCAACAACTCTACAAGTGAATAGACTGCACGAATCGTTTCATCGAAGGTACATTCAGGGCTGCTTCCAGCACGCATATGGAACTGCTGGCGTAGCTCTTTGAAAATTCAAGAACAACTTTGCTGACAATCGCCTTTTGTTGGATAGGCATACGATCCAAACCAGGAGAGTCTCATGAAAGTTCTATACATCGCCACCGAGTGCAAGCCGTATTCAAAAGTAGGAGGTGTGGGAGATGTGACCGCCGAACTCCCGCCGGTACTGAAAGAACAAGGTATCGATATTGAAATTGTTACGCCGCTATATGGTTCAACAAAAAGCGAGTTGTATAGCGCTGCTGCGCAGGAGCAGTATGCGGTCCATTATCAGGGCAAGGATGAAATTATTGAAATTTATAAGAGTGAGCTAGGGGGAGTTCCGGTCAATCTTATCCGAAACCCCACTTACTTCGAAGGGGCATATGGCACGCCCTATATCTATAGTTCCAACATTCCCTTTTATGACGATGCGCTGCGGTTTTCCTTCTTTTCAGAAGCATGTCTCACATTTGATCTATCAAAAAAAGCCCGATATTGTTCACATTAACGATTGGCCCCTGGGCTACCTATTCGGCAGAATGTTCATTGAAAAAATGCCGCAGAAACGTGTATTGACGATCCACAATATAGGGTATCAGGGCAACATCGGGAAAAGCGTGCTGCACGGCTGGGACCTGGAGCAACTGGCACAACAGGAGGCGGTGCGCCCCCTGTTCACGGACCCGCATGTTGAATGGAACAGCATTAATCTCTTAAAACTGGCTATGGAGCTATCGGATAAGGTCAATACGGTCAGTCCCGGCTATTGCCTGGAAATCACGCAAGCCGAAGATCAAGATCGCTACTTTGAAGGCGGAAAAGGTCTGCATGAAAGCGCGAAACGCCTCTATGAGCAGGGCAAGTTGATCGGCATCTTGAACGGTTTCAAGTATGGTTTTGAACCCACGGAAGAAAAATTCCTACACATCCTTCAGGAAAAAGCAGAGAGTAAGACAGTCCATTGCCCAACATTTTGAGGACCCAAACGCTGTTTTGCTGGGCTTTGTTGGGCGCCTGGTCGAGCAAAAGTTCAAACTGTTAGCAGAAAGAATGGACGGTAAAACCGTGCTAGAGCACATTTTGGATATCCCGGGCGTCAATATTGCTTTGTTGGGACAGGGCGCCCCTGAGTATGAAGAGCTTTTGAAGACTTTACACGGCAGAAACAACATCGCCATTACGATCGGTTACGATGCTGCGAAAGCAAGACAGATCAGCCTGGGCAGCGATATCTTTTTGATGCCAAGCCTGTATGAACCCTGCGGGATCACGCAAATGGAATCGTTGAGCAATGCTACTGCGCCCTTGGTACGATGGACGGGCGGCTTGGTCGATACGGTCAGACCGTATACCGACATTAACGGAACCGGCTTCGGCTTCGACGGAACGAACCGACGGGATGTGCTTGCCCATCTGATCCAAGCTGTGATCGAGGCGCGGGACTATTTCCAATGCGCAGGCGATCCGTTCAAGAAAGTCATCCGGCGCGGCTTCGACGAACGATTTAGTTGGGAAGACAGCGCCATGCAGTATATTCAGGCTCTGTATGAGCCTGTGCTGGCTTAGTTCCATACAATAAATCAAACGTGAGGATAAGTCTATGCCGGAATTTATTGAAAAAAGACTGCAGGTGTTCATCTCTTCCACATACAACGACCTCATTGAAGAGCGACAGGCGGCAGTCGAGTCCATTCTCGTAGCAGGACACATCCCCGCCGGAATGGAGTTGTTTACAGCCGGTGATGAATCGCAGATGGATGTGATCAAACAATGGATCGAAGAATCCGATGTGTATATCTTGATCCTGGGCGGGCGATATGGAAGCATCGAGCCGACCACAGGGAAAAGTTATACCCACCTGGAATATGAATATGCGCTGAGCCTGGGGAAACCTGTCTTTGCCTGTGTCATCAGGGAAAGCGCTTTGGAAAAGCGCATCAGAACGCAAGGCATGAATGCGCTCGAAGCGGAACACCCTGAAAAGTTGAAGGAATTCAGAGCCAAGGTCTTACAGCGAATGAGCGGCTTCTGGAACGACGCCAGAGATATCAAGATCATCATTGGACCCGCCCTGGCAGAGATCTCGCGGCGCAGCAAGCTGGAGGGTTGGATCCGTTCGAATAGCATGGCGTTTTCCAATTCTCCGGTCCAATTGGTGGCAGCCAGAAGAAAAGAGCTATCCAGAGAATTTCATAACCGTAAATATGTCACCGACAAATTCGACCTGCTGGCGGTAGCGGTGAAGGACTGCTTAAAGAGATCGCTTTAGATCCCGAAAACAAAATGGTGAAGCGTATTCTTTGTGAAGGCGCGCGCTGCCAGATCGTATTCGTTCACCCCAATTCCAAGTTCCTGGTGGAACGCTCGGAAGAAGACAAAGCCGATATAAAAAATGTGAGGGAATTGCAAATAGAAAGCATCAAGTATGTGGTGATGTTCTACAGGAATTTGCAAGCCTTCTATCAGAAGGAGAATCTCGACACCAACAAATTTGGAAATGTAAAGATCAGGCTAACGTACAAGAACCCCTACATCACGATCGAACGCTTCGGCAATGAAATGAACTGGGGGCTTTACACCGCCTACGAAGAAGGGAAAAACTGCGCCATGTTTACCGTGGTGGATAAGCAGGACGATAAACATTCCCAGGTATTCGACCAGCTCAAGCACCATTTCTACGAATTATTAGACCATGGCGAGCCCCTGCTGACTCTGACAAACGGAATTCTCGACTTGAACCATGATGCGCTGAAATCGATCCTTACGGCAGAAGAACTCGACAAGCTGCTGCGTTGAGCGCTTAAAGGCTGTTTCTTAAAGACCCTTTTGGACACGGGCAGCACAGACTTTACTGAAACCCGCGGAAGAAAATGTATTAAAAAAACCCTTTTCGGTAGTTTCCGTGAAATCCGTGTCCAAAAATGACTGTGCTGTACAGCACCCCGAAGTTGATCGAAACCCTTGGGGACGATCCACATTCATGGAGACCTTCGGTCAGGGAACGACACGGTCAAAGACCGCTGCCGAACAAGAGGAACACCCTGAAAAATTGAAGGAATTCAGAACCAAGTATTTATACAATGGTTTCAGAGAGCAATGTGACAGAAATATTTACCCACATCAACCAGATTTCTCCCGAATGGCTAACGGAATGTCTTCGCTCCCACGGCAGACTTTCACAAGGTCATGTTATAGCTCTTTTGGGAAATCAAAAAGAACGTATTAGGGCTGTCGTTAATCAAATTACAGTGAAGTATTCAGAAGATGCTTCCCCTCATTCACCCCGAAACCTTTTCCTGAAAATGGGGTGTTGCAATGACCTAGAAAATGATGATTGGGAGGGTGAAGTGTATTTCTATAATCACTTTGCGCCAGAATGTAGTTCGATAACCATACCCTGTCATCATGCGGCTTATGCTTCCAATCCGGCACGATTTCATATCTTGCTGGACGATATGACTTCCACGCATGCAAGTCTTCATCCGCCGCTTCGCCCAACCTCGGAACAACATTCAAATATGATCAACTGTCTGGCTGATTTTCATCTTTCTTGGTGGAATGATCCTCGCCTTGGTAACGAAATTATGCCACGCTTTACTGGATTGACCCTGGATGAGATTTTTCCGATTTGGGAGCAACAACTGAAGCACTATTTCGATTTTCTTGGAGACCGTCTTCCCTTAAGAGAGAAAAGACTGTATGAATGGGCATTCCCTCGACTTCTGATGCTTATTCAACAGCGACGCCAAACCAAACAGCATTTAACCCTGATCCATCAGGATGCGCATCCTTATAACTTCCTTTTTCCACTAGACCCATCGAAAGAAACAACGCGGTTATCCGACTGGGCAACCTGGGAAGTTGAGTTTGGCGCACGAGATTTAGCTTATCTGATCGCATTGCACAGCTTACCAGAACAACGGGCATCGATCGAGAAAGCTTTACTGCACCAATATCACGATCGGCTTATTTCAGGAGGTGTTACCAATTATGAGTGGAAACAACTCTGGGAAGATTATCGCTTATTCGCAGCTTGGAACATCTTGATTCCTATCGAACAATGTTACTGGAATGTACCAGAATCTATCTGGCAGATAAATGCTGAGCGTTCTTTCTTAGCGTTTGACGATCTGAAATGCCTAGAGATTTTAAGTTAGAACTCGTAAAAACCCTTTTTCCAACAGAGACCGCTGCCGAACAAGAGATTTATGATATTATGCCAACACTGCAATATAGTACATTGTTAGCTGGATAAGAAAAAATATCATGGGTGATGATTTTTCTACACTGCAAGTTCATACAGGCTCGTCAATTATTGCAAGGAGGGAGAGCCTTATTTCAGTTGTCAGAGAAGCCCTCGGCGCAAATAACTGCATTGAAGTTCTCTCGAAAGATGAATTTCACAATCGAGTTATTGTCGTTGGTCCTGCAGAAACCAATCCTTGGTTAACAGTCTACAATTCGATTTGTAGTTACGATGACGATCACAAGTTTGATCTCCTATTTTCATTTCCTGAATTCACCAAGCTAGTGATGTCCATCTCCTTAAAGATTTGGGCCAGCCGTCGTTATAAACATGGATGATAGCTGCTCTGTAGCCTTCGAATTGTTCGTGAATGGGCAGTTGGTAGATCGCTATCAGGATAATCCTACAATAGGACACCTAGTCACAGTGGGCAAATGGAGTGATTCGGAACGTAAAGAAAATGCAGGGCATCCTGAAATATGGGGAAAGTATTTAGGGCTAGAGGCTGGAACGATAGATACACTCAGGCAAGTTTGGAGTATGAACGGATACAAGGTGTCATCTCCAACGATCCTAAAAAATACAGCCAAGTTATTGCATTGGAATGAACACCTGTGCAGAACTGGATACAATATTGGTGCCGATGGGATTCCGTATCCGTATCAAGTGATAACATCCAATTATGCTGGCTATTCAGATCATGAGTTCACAGAGCTATACTTTGCTCAATCCGAGACATCCAGCTAACAATGCGAGTACCCGACTTGGGATACGCACCGCGTTTTCAAGCATTTTGTGTGGCTGGGAGTTTTCTCCGTTTCGGCGGTGAGTCCACGCTCCCACCCCAAGCCGTTAGCCCACTCCAGAATAATTCTTGCGAAGTTCCATGGAGAAAAATATAGATGTTCGGCTATCAACAATCCTATGATATGTCTATTTCTGAAGAACTGAAAAACCGGTTTCAGAATGAAGTCAACCTTCTTGAGCAGGAAGGTTTCAGTTTCTGTGGGATGCATCAGGAAATGATCTGGCCGTTCAGCGTCATCCTCTTCTTTCCAGTGTATCTGATGATGGCAAGTAATGAATATGTTCGCATCAAAACACCGCTCAGAATCACTTCCTATCACTTGATGTATCTTTCCAAAGACAATGCAACATTTGCCTATATTTATGGTCTGGGGTGCAAATTTTACACAAAGTTCGTGGATGGCACATGGTTAGTGTCAAACACGCTGCAAAGCCTTCATGATAAAAATGTGGTTGTCGTAAAGCGCGATCCTGAAGCTGCGATGCCGACAGGGCAGGTATGGCAACAGCACCAGATGAAAATACAAGAATGTCAAGCGAAAGGAATGCAACTCGCCTCTCGTGTATCTTTTCCAGATTGGGTAGGAATTGAAAGTCAATTTGATCGAAGCAATGTAATGTCGGTAATCAGTCTGGGAATTATTTGGATGATAATTCTTGTGTGGTTGGTAATGAAAGGTATAAGCCTTCTTAATACACTCCTTTGAGAAGGGAAAGATGAGCTAACCCCGCGTCCCGGAAGAGCATCGGGATAATGCGGTCGTTCCAAGCAGTTTTCTACGCCTTGTCATTTTCTAGCTGGACGGCTTCGCCTTCCCTGCCGCAGCGCGTGTAACACTCACCGTTCGGCTATGATGAAAAAAGGAGGTATATGCTTCTAGTACCTGCAATCGTCCTGGGAGTTCTTGCCCTTCTCGCTGCATCCTTTTTCGTAGGATTTCAGTGTGCATTTCGTCTAGTGTCATTTATCAGATTTATCATTAATAGGAAGTCAAACGAAGAAGTAACAAAAAGAGATTTTGAGGATAATTTAACAGCTGGAATTTCAGTAGTAATCGGAATATTTACAGCAGTATTTGCCTTCTTCTCCGTCGATAAATATAATCAAAGCCATTCGGGAGAAACGTGGGTATCATTGGTTGTTATCGGATTTATTGTCAGTATCTTATCATTTCTTATCCCTGCAATAAGAATAAACGAAAGAGAATTTGTCTTACCGAACAATGGGAGAGCAGGTAAAGTCATTGATATTGACTATGAGGGACAAAGAACCAAAACAGAAAATAAACGCGAACATTCTTATAAAAGGTACAGCGCAACCCTAAATAGATATGAGCTATTCCTGTCCATGATGCTGCGTGGGTGGATACATTTTATATCCAAGTTTGTTCCGATCAAAAAATTATTCTCAGACGTATATCTCGCAATCCTGATAAAGTTACTAGAAAAATATATCAGGATTAATCAGGTAAAAGTAATAGAGCCCTTTGCACAGGAAAGAAAAAAGATATCGGAAAGGGTATTAGAATTCCTGGTTGGGGTAATAGAAATAGATGGTGTTCGAATTGTAGTATTGCTTGATGTAATGAACGATTCAAGTACTAGCATTACATTCTCTCCGTATATTGTCTACCTTTATAACGTTCGATTGGATAATATGATTATTTATTTTACAAATAAGTATGATGAAACGGCATCGGCACTTATTGCCTCAGTAAAAGAAGATAAAACGATTTCATTACTAAAATTAGATACGATGATGGCTGAAATAAAAAAGCATAAAAGCTATTCTCAATACTTAAAGAACGTAATTATGCAAAATAATATGCACTAATGAGTGCAGCCCACCGAGACTATTTCTTAAAGACCCTTTTGGACACGGACAGCACGCTCAACCCTTTATAGGGTGTAAACAAAGACCACTGCCGAACAAGTCCTACAGACTTCGGAAGTCTCTTTTGCGAAGGCCAGACGGTGCGGCAGGCAAGAACGTTTATATGAGATGGAACTTTTTATACGTTTCATTCGTTTGACCTGGGAGGAGATACACAATGAAAAAAAGTTTACTGGTTTTATCACTCGTAGCATTGGTTCTTTTTGCCTGTTCACCAGCCGCTTCCACATCAGCGCCTGCTGCTGAAACCAATTGGCAAACCTATACGAACGCAGATGTCGGTTTTAGCATACAGTATCCTGCCAATTGGCAAGAGCAGGACCTACCCGACGAAAACGATGGTCAAATGCATTCTATCGCCTTGAATGGTCCTGAAGGTGAGATCGTGTTGAAATGGGGAGTGGGGTTCGGCGGAGCCTGTCCCCAAGGCTATGAACAAATCGCCGTTGCAAAAGGAACCGTGTCCGCTTGCCATACACAAAAGGAAGATGGAACAGAATTGTGGAGTTTGACCGGTGATCCACTGGGAAATACTGGCTTTGGTGGGGTCGCGCAAACAAACGATACGAGCACAGCAAGTCGAGATCTTGTTCTTCAAATCATTTCAACCCTCCGTTTTCCCTAAGATTGCTCTTATAAAACGGGAGGCAAAACCCAATAGCCAAACGGTATTATTAATAGCAATATTAAGCTCTACAGGTGACAGTCACTTTGAACCCTTTACAGGGTGATTTGCAAAGTGACTGTCACCTGCCTTATAATCAGGCAAAGGGACAGTACACATGCCAGCACCTGAGATCATCCACAAGCTTGTAAAACGTTTTGAAGAGCCTCACACTTCGTATCAGTCGAGCAAGTACAAGGGTCTTGGGTTAGAGCGCCTATATTCATCAAGGTGTGAACCACGGTACAAGGCGGGACAAATCCATGAATGAGCGCAAACCGTTTGACCTGGATGCCTACATCGATCGGATACAGAATCGTCCCTGCTTTATGTGTGAAATGATCGCCGGGCGGCAGGAAGGCAACCACATTATTTATCAGGATGACCTGTTTATCGCCTTCCTCAACAAATATCCCCCTCTCTATGGGTATGCGCTGGTCGCTCCCATTGAACACAAGGAGCAGGTGACAGGCGATTTCACATTAGAGCAGTATCTTGCTCTACAGCGCGGCGTCTATCAGGTGGCAGAAGCGGTACGGCGCACGGTCGAAACGGAACGCATGTATATCCTTTCTCTGGGAAGCCAGCAGGGGAACCGTCATGTCCATTGGCATATTGCGCCTTTACCATATGGTGTTCCTTTTAAAGAACAACTGCTAGCCGCCGTGGGAATTGAAAATGGCTTTCTCGACCTCTCTGAAGAGGAATGTGTCGAACTTGCGGAACGTATCCGCCAGAACATGGCGCACACTCTTGAATAAACACCCACAGTTCATACATATCATACACGATGAAACCAAGCGATTATTTACACCTGCAAATGGAACTGGAAGGCATCCGATCGAGCGGTGGAAACCTAATTGCTCGCGCCTCGCCGTATAGCGATGATCTTCCGCTTGTGCTTTTCGCCAGCACAGTGGATGACCAGAAATACTTGTATTTCGATGACGCTCTGTCGGCAGATATACGCGACAGATTGCTGACCACCGATATACCGTCTTTCAATATAAAAAACGCTCTTGATATAGTACGAATGCTTGGAATGAGCGTCAACCTGGGAGAGTTCAGAACCTATATCTTCCCCGCTGACCTCCACACGGATATCAGAAATGTGAAATGCTTTCGTCAACATGATCCTGCGGTCGCAGCCTTTGGCTTTAGCGGCTTGGCAGATACGGTCTATGCGATCGAACAAGAAGGGGTCATCGTATCGGCTTGTGTCTCCTCACGGCAAAATGGCAGATCGGCAGAAGCGTGGGTGGCTACACATCCCAACCACCGCAGAAAGGGATATGCTCAACAAGTCGTCAGCGCGTGGGCTGGCAGCATGCAGAGGCAAGGGATTATTCCGTTCTACAGTCACAGCCTGCAAAACACGAATTCAGGCAACCTGGCACGTACATTGGGCTTGATACACGTGTTTGATGAAGCTGTCATCGAGCAAGCAGGCTAGGTATTCAGAACCTCTCTGTAAAGCAAAGGAAGAAGAAAGTAAAGGTAAGCGTAAACAGGAAAAGATGTATACAAATAGATGAAGAAAAGCGACGAGTTTTCTCATCGCTTTTCTTCATCTATCATCTTACTCCATCCATATCATTCAATCCTTAATTCTTATATTCCCTGATCTTACGATGACCATAATGGAATGCTATACGTATAATGATAGTTTCCTAAAAATCATTCCGTTCTTTCCCATTCGCAAATGAAACCAATATCAATATCATACACATCGTCCCATCCGGGATTCTTACTCATAAAAGCATAATCCTCTTCCCTTGAAAAAGGCGGCATATCACCACAACCATGGGAACAGTTGTCTGGTTCTCCACCCACCCCCCAATCATTAAAGGTCACAGGTTCATCAGTTACCCATTTCCAGATGCCTTCTTGTGCTTCATCAGACATTCCAATCCAAAAAATATCATCAGTCGAGTCGGAAGTATTGTATGCAAGATCCTTAACAAAGATATATTCGGGCTTTGAATTAATCGTGACCAGGTGCGCTTCCAACGCTAAACAATGATCCTGGGCATCATGCCAGCTCATCACTGTATAAAATATTTTGTATGTATTCAATATAGGTATATCAGTTGGAGTTAGCGTTGATGAAGGTGTATGCGTTGGTGTAGGAGTTAGTATCAGCGTGATGGTTGGTCTGGATGTGTTTGTGGTCGTTGGTGTTGGAGTAGGCGTTGGGGCAAAAAGCTGCCCAGGTCCGCAGCTCGAGACAAATAAACCAATAATCAAAAAACAAATTGCGATGATTTGCCAATTTTCTTTCATTGAGCCTCTTTCCATATCCACCATAAGAGTGGCGAGTTTTACCTCATCGCTCTTTCTTCTTTCCGCTTTCTTCACTTACTCCATCCAAGTTGTTCTATCCTCGTACGACAGGCGCGGTGTGTATTCTGCGTTGAGCTCGGGATAGCCAATATATAAGAAGGCGATGATGTGCTGGTCAGGCGCAAAGCCAAGAAACTCTTTCACTTTGGCATCGCGCGCCCATTCGCCGGTGCGCCATTTGACGCCCAGTCCCAGCGCTTCGGCGGCGAGCAGAATGTTCTGAGTGGCAGCGGCGGCAGCACTGATATTTTCCACTTCCAATACTTTTTCTTCAGAAGGCTTATCCACGCCGACAGCGATCAGGACGGGCGCTCGAAGAGGTAACGTTTTGGTCTTATCGAATGCCTCTGATGGCAGATCAGGCTTCCGTTCCCGTTGCGAAGCGGACATCACATCCCCCAGACGATTACGCGCTTCCCCAGTCAAAACAACAAAACGCCACGGTCGCACCTTGTAATGATTCGGTGCCTGTACTCCGGCTTCTAACAATTTCTCGATGAGCTCGCGCGCAACCGCATCCTGCTTCACCTTCCCCTGCGAATGTCTGCTATGTATGGCTTCGAATAGTTCCATGAAATCCTCCGCACTATTGATACAATTGTAGCGCAGGTTCTTACGGAGCAGAGATGAAATTTTTTTATAGCGAAACCCATCGTGAACATTACCCAGCCTTCGAAGTCTTCGACGGTGGATTGCGTGTGCCGTACTACGAATCGCCCGACCGCATGGATCGCATCCTGCAAGCCTTGCGCGATGTGGATTGGATGGATATTCACGAGCCGGCGGATTTTGGACTCGACCCGATCCTTGCCGTGCACGATAAAGGCTACCTGGACTTTCTCGCTTCTGCCTGGACCGAGTGGCTGGGCTCCATTGCCAAAGATAAGTCCACGCTGATCCCTGCCGCCTTCGCCCTGCGACGAACTCCGCAAGTGCCGAAGTCGCTGCTCGGTAAAGCCGGTTACTATATTATGGACTTGAGCGCCTGCATGGTCGAAGCCACGTATCGCGCTGCGCTGGCTTCTGCCAATTGCGCCCTAAGCGCTGCCGAAGCTATCGTGAAGGGTGAGCGCGCCGCATTTGGACTGTGCCGTCCGCCGGGTCATCATGCCGGGAAGGATTATGCAGGCGGCTATTGCTTCATCAATAATGCCTCTGTTGCAGCGAACTGGCTTGCTTTAGGGGGAAAGGTTGCCCTGCTCGACATCGACTATCACTGTGGCAACGGCACGCAGGATATTTTCTACGAGCGCGCGGATGTCTTCACCCTCTCCATCCACGCTGATCCTGATTTTGAATATCCCCACTACGCCGGCTTTGCCAATGAAACCGGCTCTGGCAAGGGACTGGGCTTTCACCGCAACTTCCCCCTGCCCGCCGGGACAGAAGATGCCGCCTATCTCCAAACGCTCGATGAAGCGCTGGACCTGATCCGGGATTTTCACCCGACCTATCTCGTCATCTCGGCTGGCATGGATATCTACGCCGACGATCCGCTCGGCACGATCCGCGTCACGACAAATGGCATCGGCGAGATCGGCAAAAGAATTGCAGCACTGGGTCTGCCGTCCGTTATCGTGATGGAAGGCGGGTATAACAATGATGTGCTGGGTACGAATGTGGTTGCTTTCTTGAAAAACTTTTCGTGATCATGTCACTCACATTGTTATGTCATCCTGAGTGTAGCGAAGGATCTCTACCATGCCATGAGGTCTCAAAGACAAAGTAAAGATTCTTCGTCACTCCGCTCATCAGAATGACATGCATACTCACTGGAGAATTCAAATGAAGAAATATTCCTTAATCGTTTTCGCAGTTCTTTTCCTCATCAGTTGCAACATCGGCTCCTTCTCTCCTGAAGCTCAGGCAACCCAAACATCCACGGCTCTCACCGCTATCGCTGCCTCGTGGACGGAGACTCCTACATCCACATCCACAGCCACCTTCACGCCAACCTTTACGCTCATACCCACTGAAACACTGACGCCTACACTCACCTTCACGCCGACGATCACCCTCACTCCCACCGTGACCGCCACTCCCACCTTTGATTTCCCCTCAGTCACGGTCAACAAACAGGCGCACTGCCGTTATGGTCCATCTGTGGCATATCTGCATGCCGCAGATCTGTATCCAGGTGACAAGGGCACCGTGCGCGGACGTTTCATTTACAGTCAATGGTTGTATATCAAATTCGACAAGCTAAATTACTTCTGCTGGGTCGCCCCCTCCGTGGTGGATGTGGTCGGCGATATTTCGAAGATCAACTACACGGAATTACATCTGCAAAGCATCGGGACGAATTCAGTATGGACCACCCAACGGAGTCACTGCCGTCCGTAATGGAGGCAAGGTCACCATCAGTTGGGACCAGGTCAAGATGACCACCGACAAAGACCGCGGCTATTTGCTGGAACTCTTCGTCTGTCAAAATGGCTACCTGCTCTGGTGGACCGATTCCTATCCCACTCAATTCACCACCAGCTATACCGTTCAGGATGAAAAGGGCTGCTCCGAGCCTTCCAGCGGATTACTATACACCGTTGAAAAGCACGGCTTCTCCGAACCAGCGGTCATTCCCTGGCCCGCGCCATGATAAGAGTGCCGGTCATAAAAATATGATTAACCTCAAAATTAATTTGGACGCAGAAGAACGCTGACATACGCAGATAAAAAGAGAAAATCAGCGTCCACGCAGGTTTTAAGAAAAACAGACTCACCCATGAAAGATTAAGTTCAGGGTGAGTCATGTTTTATCAATTGCGCTTCCGTCTCTGCACGATCACGACACCCACCCCTACCAACAGCAGACCCGCGATCTCTTTAAGAGATAGCGTTTCTCCGAGAAAGACATACGCCAATAAGGCGATCTGCGGCATCATCAGGCTGTTGATCACACTTGACTCAATGGCAGAAAGGGTGCGCAGGGTGTGATTCCAAAGGGTAAAAGCGAATGCCGTATTGACCACCGCCAGCCAGCCAATGATCGCCCAATCGGATAGTGTTGGGTTGCCAAACCCTTGCGTGAGGATACCTGTGACAAGCAGCAATACAGAGCCAATGCCCATGCTGGTGAACGTCACGACCAGCGGCGAGAGATGCTCCTGTACATTGATCTTTCTTCCGAGTAAAGAGGATGCCGCATTCGCCAACATCCCGAACACTGCGATCAACAATCCAAACCCCACCATTCCTGCCAGATTGACCGGAAGGAAGTACAAGCCTACGCCAAGCACGGTGACACCGACACCGATCCATTGCAGGCGGGAAGGCACTTCATGGATCAGCCAGATGCCTGCCACACCGACCACTACAGAGGTCAGGTTCGCCACCAAGCTCACCATCGCGGCAGGCAGATAGGCAAGGCTCAAGAATTGCGCTCCCTGCGTGAGCGTGATGACGAATACCCCTAACACAAATAACCAGAACCAATCCGTGCGGCTCAAGCGTTTAATGCGTTCACGTTCCGATGGGTTGAATAGCACAAACGGAATCAGACATAAGAAGGCAGTGAAATAACGCAAGCCCGCAAAGGTCAACGCCGGGAGTTGGTTGCGCAGACCGAACTTGATCAACACCCAGGAGGTCGACCAGAGAAAAGTAACAAACACCGCCTGGAAGATGGCGGTGATGTGTCGTTTCGAGTCCATTGGCTACTCTGCAAGCCTGGCGAGCGCTATCGCTCCCATACTGCCCGATCTATTCCCCAGCGCAGGTGGGACGATGTAATTGTTGATATCTTCCAGAATACTTTTGTGAACCACATATCCGTTCAGCAGTTTCTGGACTCTCTGCCTGATCTTCGGGAACATATACTCACGCGCCATCACTCCACCGCCCAGGATAATCTTGCGCGGTGACAAGGTCAGGATGTAATTCATCAGAGCCGCGGCGACATATTCCGCTTCGATATCCCAATACGGATCAGACTCAGGGATGTCTGCTCCCTTTACCCCAAGCCGTTTCTCGATGGCAGGTCCGTTCGCGAGCCCTTCGAAGCAATCCCCGTGGAAGGGACAATTCCCTTTAAACGGGTCACGCTCAAAGTCGTGAGGGATGCGCAGATGTCCCATCTCCAGATTGAGCATTCCGATCAAGGGTCTGCCGCCGCTGATGAATCCGCCGCCGATGCCGGTCCCAATGGTGAGGTAGAGCGATGGGTCCAGTCCCTGGCTGGCGCCCCACAGGTGTTCACCCAACCCCGCCACGTTGACATCCATATCAAAGCCAACCTTCACGTTCAAGGCACGCTTGAGCGTACCCAGTACATCCACGTTGCTCCAATAGGGTTTAGGTGTGGCTGTAATGAAGCCATAGGTTGGTGACTTTGGATCGAGATCGAGCGGCCCAAAGCACCCTACACCAATGCTGTTGATCTGACCCGATTCGACATAGGGACGAAAGAATTGGATCGAATTGTTCAATGTCTCTTCGGGAGTTGTCGTTGGAAAGCGGACTTCTTCGACTATGTGGTCAGGTCCACTCGCCACCACACATACAAATTTTGTTCCGCCTGCTTCAATGCCGCCATAGAGTTGAGGTGTGTTCATACAGCAATTATAGTGGAATTTTTCTTAGCCACAGAGAGCACAGAGTACTCTGAGAAAAAACTTAGACGGCTCTCCCAAAAGACACCAGGATGATGCGTGTTCTGATATAAAGAGGTGTTGGCGGAGTTGAACGTCTCCAGACGTTCGTTTCTCATTCCAAAGTCTGGAGACTTTGGAGTCCGGTTTCATGGATATTCTGTGGCAAACAGGACTTTGTTACAACGCCCCCATTCTTTCACCAAAATGCTATACTTTATCCACATTCCCAAATCGGAGGAGACCATGCAAAACAAATCGTTCGTGCAGTGGATCGTTGTGTTTCTGTTGATCGTTTCATTGGTGGGACAGGTATCATCCGTTTCCGCGGCAAGCTCCAAACCCAGCTACGAATATTATGTTGTCGGCAATTCCGGCAATGTGACCAGTTCCACAACTGGATGAGAATTGCTGATGGGCGGCGGCACGGATGTGGATGCTGCTTTCCAATGGATGATCGGCAAGTCCGGCGGCGGTGATTTCGTTGTCATCCGCGTCACAGGGACCGATGCCTACAATCCCTATATTTTCGATCTGGGCACCGTAGACTTGGTGGAGACCATCATCATCAAGAACCGTGCTGCCGCCAGCGACTCGTTCGTGGTGGATAAGATCCGCAATGCGGAAGCGCTGTTTATCGCAGGCGGTGACCAGAGCGACTATGTCAACCTGTGGAAAGGCACGCCTGTCGAGGATGCCATCCATTACCTGGTCACTCGCAATGTACCCATCGGCGGGACCAGCGCCGGACTGGCGGTCATGGGTGAATTCCTGATTCTCTGCCGCCAATGGCACGATCGACTCTGCTACTGCGCTCAAAAATCCCTACAACAACAAAGTCGCCCTAGACCGTGATTTTCTCATTCTGCCCTATATGGAAGATCTCATCACCGATAGTCACTTCGTGACGCGCGACCGCATGGGACGGCTGGTCACGTTCCTGGGGCGCATCGTTCAGGATGGCTGGGCTTCCCCTGCAAAAGGCATCGGCATTGACGAGCAAACCGCCATCGCCGTGGAAAGCAACGGAACCGCTACCGTACTCGGTTTTGGATCCGCTTACTTCCTGCGCACACCGGGTCAACCGGAAGTTTGCCAGCCAAAGACCCCGCTCACCTATCGCAATTTGACAGTTTACAAAGTCACACCCGGCAATACCTTCAATTTCAGCACCTGGAGCGGAAGCGGCGGTACTGCCTACACGCTCTCTGCTGAGAATGGCGTTCTGACCTCCACGCAGGCAGGCGGAAGCATTTACTAGAATACCGCTTCCTCTCATTGTTCGGCAACCGTCCCGCAGGAGGCATGCACAAGGTCACCTGCGGGACGTTACTTAACGCCAAAGTTTCTCCATCCAACAAAACTGCAATAAATTATATATAATTTTGAGGGATGATTTTGGGCATAGCAAAGAAGGCTGGCAAGTGCCTGCCTACCAGGAGACACACTATGACCACCGAATTGTTCCTTATCACCATTGTCGCCGTGCTGCTGTACGGCTTGATCAATTCCACCGAAAAAGTGCTTTCCTTCCGCGAACACCACAAGGAAGAAAGCCAGGACCTGATCGACTACCATTCGAGATTGTAGGAATTGGTATCAACGAAAAAAGCTCCGGAGTAATCCGGAGCTTTTTGTTTTCCAAGGCAGCATTGCCTTAACAAGTTTCTCTTAAAACCTTTTTGGGACGCGGAATACACTGATTTCACGAATTATCACGGAAAAGCCTTTAAAAACCGCGTTTGACCGCGCGATCCGTTTCTTCCGTCTACATACGAGGGCAGGTTCTTAGGGTGTCACGGTCGGTTGAATAGTTGGTTGGGCTGTCGGTGTAGAGGTCAATTCAGGAGAGGGTGTAGCACTGATCGTGGGTTGAGGCTGAGGCACTTTGCCAAGCAAAAGCTGCCAGGCAACGTCGAGATCGTTGGAAGCGCTGACGGGGAAGTTCGGCAAATTGGTCAGGACCAGGTCCAGGCGTAGAAGGACCGCATCCAGATCAGCAGACAAAGCTTCCGGTGCATCCGGGCGGATCATCGCCAGCAGTTCGCGCGCAGACTGGACATCCTGTTTTGCCAAGCCAAAATTGCTCTGGTACATGAACAGGCGGGCACGCGAGAGTAACTCCATACTTTTTACCAGATTGACCTGACGCTTCAGTTCGGCGCTGGCAGATTCATCTTGCGATTGAAGCGTCTCCTGCATCTTATCGAGAGCAGACAAGGATTCGCTGTGAGCTTCGATCTCTTTTTCGATATTGGTCACACGCCCCCCTATTGCAGTGAGAGACTCTGCCTGTTGTGCCTGCTCTGTTTCCATGGCAGACAGACGCGTCTGCAAGTCTGCGATGATCTGCTCGCTTTGGGCTTGTTGAGCGCGCAGTTCTTTCAATGCAGCAGTATTCTCCTGCACGGGAACGATGTAGCGCTGATAGAGCAAGGGTAAACCGAAGTAAAGTCCACCACCGATCACGCCCAGAATAATGACCCAGGCAACCAGCTTGAGCAGCCCTTCAAAGAAACGACGGGCATAGTGCCTGAACCCGGGGCGAGAGGCTGGAGTCTGGCGCTTCCAACTGCGGAATTGCCTGCTGCGGTGCGTCATAAAACGGATCGACCACTTTAACGATGCCACTTTCAGGTGCGGGTATTGGTTCTGGTTCTACCTGTTTCACGCGTTTCGCCATGGGAGCCTCCCGATGTATAGTTTGGTCATATATTAATTGTACGCTATTTTGGGAGGATTGATTTCAACACAGATCCATTAAATAAAAAATGGTCTCGGCTCTCTTGCCCGAGACCGTTTACACTGTGTATTCTACTTACGAGACGAACTTGTTCGCCATGTAAAACGCTGCCCAGCGTTTGTTGATCTCTTCGGCTGCCTGTTGACGGGTGTACCCATATTTAACCTGAAGCACCGTCATGAATTTATCAAGCTTGTCGGGTGCCTTATCCACTTTTTTCAAATCGTGTTCACCCAACAAATCAAACCATTCCAGCGAGCGCCCACGGATCAATTTCCATTTTTGATCGAATTTCGATTTTTGATTGTTCATAGATATCTCCTAAGAGAGCATGTAAATTATTCAACTCAATTTGGAGTTTTCGAGATTTCGTTTCGTGATGACCATCCATTCCCCCGGGGCACTGGCAAAAACAAAATTGTCAAACTCATTCATTTGTATTGTACTATAGGGAGTGCTGAAAATGCCATAGTGTTTTGTCATAAATTGCAGAATTGAAAATGATATCTTCTGCAAGAACAGTTCTTATCTATTATTCTCTAATAAGGCTATAATAGACCTCTTGCATAAGTGTGCCATAATAGGCATATGAAATATGAAACGGTCGAACAACTAAAGGACATTGATTTCAAGCGACTTACAGGTGTTCAACGAGAGACCTTTGAAGAGATGCTCAGCGTGATAGAACACGGATTGGGTACCTTTGGTAGACCACCGAAACTAAGCCGAGCCGATCAACTGCTGATGACCTTGATGTATTGGCGAGAATATCGAACTGAATTTCATATTGCACAATCCTATGGTGTCAGCGAAGCGACGGTCTGTCGCACCATCCGCAAGGTAGAAGATGTGCTGGCGAGTTCGAAAAAGTTTCGCCTGCCTGGCAAAAAAGCGCTCCAACCCAGCAACACCATCTTTGAAGTGATCCTGGTGGATGTCAGTGAACAACCCGTGGAGCGTCCAAAAAAAGCCAGGAACAGCACTACAGTGGCAAAAAGAAGCGACATACCCAGAAAACACAGTTGATCGCCAACCAGAAAACCGCTGAAATTGTGGCAACCGCCTTTAGTCAGGGCAGCAAGCATGACTTTCAACTGTTCAAGGACGATAAGCTCGCGATTGCCCAACATATTTGCATCCTAGCGGATGCTGGCTATCAAGGTTTGGCAGAATTGCATGAAAACTGCCAGACGCCTTTTAAGAAATCCAAATATCATCCTTTGACCAAAAAGGAGAAACAGAAAAATCGGGCGTTGGCTCGCAAGCGCATCGTGATCGAGCATATTTTTCGCAAGCTGAAAGTATTTCGGATCCTCAGTGAGAGGTATCGTAATCGCAGAACTAGATTTGCTCTCCGTTTCAATTTGATCGCTGCTATTTACAACCTTGAACTTAACTGACTTTTGCAAGAGGTCTAATCATTTTATGTGCATCGCCGAAGTACACACCTGGTAATTGCATGTACTTACATCACCAAACATGATCGGTAGGGAATACGGAGTTGTGAAATGGCAGAGACAAGTCAAGCAAGAGTTGCGGGAAAACAAAGTATCATCCCTGGCTGGTTAAGGGGTGGCTGGGGTGTAGCTTGCGGAGCGATCAGCTTCTACATTATTCTCTACATTGCATGGACTCAATTTCACTGGGGCGCCACAGAGACGTTCCGTTTGATCCACACTTGGAGTGTGGAGCGGAATTTCGCTCTCATCTCAGACCTTGCCTATCAACCCGTCAGCATTTTTGCGATCATCGTTGCCTGGCGCATTGCTTTCAACAAAGATCTCTCGGTCGCTTTACGCCGTGCCTGGTTCGTTTTAGGGCTGGCAGTCGCCGCGCAGACCATTGGCGATACAACCTGGTTCTATCTGGAAGTCATTCTCGACCAGCAGCCCTTCCCCTCCATTGCCGATGGTTTCTTTTTTGCCTTTTATCCCCTGGTCTTAGTAGGATTATTGCTCTTGCCCAGCTCGCCCATGAAATCCACAGAGCGAATGCGCTTTCTGCTGGATCTGGCGATCATCATGATCACAGCCTGGATGGCAGTCTGGTTCTTCATTATTAGTCCAACCGCTGCTCTTTACGAGAACGGGCGTCTGGACCAGATCCTCGCAGCGTCCTACCCGGTAGGTGATCTCGTTATCTTGGGCGGCATCTTCACCTTACTATTCCGCAGCAATGAAAGCGCTGTACGTTCCATGCTGCTTTTGTATCTGACCGGTTTACTGCTCAACGTAGCCGGTGATCTGGCGTATGCCTACACATCCCTGCAAGGGACCTACGTCAGCGGCGGTTGGATGGATGTCAGTTGGATCATCGCCTACTTTTTCTTTGCCCTGGCAGCCATCCGGCAGGGATACAAGAAAGAATCAAGGCTGGCAGACCTATCCGCACAAGTGATCGCACAATCCACGCTTGCCCTGCCGCTGGCAGCCATCGCATTGGGATATGGCATGTTGATCGTGGTTGCTCGCTCAGGGTTTGCCGGGAATACCGCCATGCAGGGAGTCTTCGTCGGAGCCGGTTTATTGACCCTCTTTGTAGTAGGACGCCAGGCATTAACGATCTGGGAAAACCAACGGCTGAACAAAGCGCTCAACCAGCATATCGTTGAACTGGACAAAGCCTATTCGATGTTAAACACCGAACACGACCGCGCCGAACGACTGCTGTTGAACGTTCTGCCCGAAGAGGTCGCCACCCGCCTCAAAAGCGGACAAGCCACCATCGCCGACAGCTACACCGAAGTGACAGTGCTCTTTGCCGATATCGTGGGCTTTACCAGTCTCTCCGCCCGCATCTCCCCGGAACAATTGGTGACCATGCTGAACTCGGTCTTCTCAACCTTCGATCAACTCGCAGAGAAATATAAGCTTGAAAAGATAAAAACCATTGGCGACGCCTACATGGTCGTCTCCGGCTTGAACGGTCCGCACCCGAATCGACCGGAAGCCGCCGCATCCATGGCACTGGATATGATGGCTGGCTTGGATCAACTTAGCAAAGCCTTGAACCTCGACCTGCAAGTGCGCATCGGCATGGACACGGGTCCCGTGGTGGCGGGCGTGATCGGCACCAAGAAATTCATCTACGACCTGTGGGGTGACACGGTCAACACCGCCAGCCGCATGGAGTCGCAAGGCGTCCCCGGGCGAATACAGGTGACAGAGCGCTTCTACCAATGTTTGCAGGATAAATTCCGATTTGAAAAACGCGGCATCTTGCAGATCAAAGGCAAAGGTGACATGACTGTCTATCTGTTGAACGACCAACTTTCCCAGGCACAGCATGGATGAAAAACGCCTGAGGAAGTTCTTCCATTTCACAGAAGAAGATCTGCTCCATAACCGCCGCAATCAGTTTTCGAGAGAACAAATTAAACGGCTCCAGGCACAGGCGCGGAAAGAACGAAAGTCCGCTTGGGAGTCGGCAACCATCTTATTTGTGGTCGCTGCTGCCGGGCTAGCGATCGGATTGACGATCGGGCTGATCGCACCATCGTTGATGGGTCGCATTTTCATCTTGTTGTTGATGGGTGTTATTTGGCCGTCTGCCTGGACGGGAAAAGGAATACAGATCATCCGCGCCGCGAACCGGCTGCAAGAACCTGTCCTTTGCCAGGTCAGCGGCCCCGTTCATATCGCTCGCTATGAAGATGAATATACCGTTCAGCTCGGTGGGCTTGAATTTGACGTGGATGGGAACCCCGCCGGCACGCTCATGGAAGGCGATGAATACATTATCTACTATGTGGAAGCGACCGAAGAGATCCTCTCGATCGATGAGCTACATAACAAACAATAAACATGACTCACCTCGATATTAATCTTTCGCGGGTGAGTTTGTTTAAATCTTTTGTGGACGCTGATTCACGCAGAAAAACGCTGATCTTTCTTCTTTCATCAGCGTGAATCAGCGTTTTTCTGCGTCCAAATTAAATTCGGGGTAATTATGTTTTTCTATCGCATCTTCTCAATTCTATTCACGGCAATCATCAGCTTATCCTGTTTTTCGCTCATTTGAAGCAGGATCGTCAAGGCTTCGGAGAGTGCAAAATAAGGGATGCCTGCCAGGATACCGCCGAAGAATGCAGCAACAACCATCCAACCGGATCGCTCCTGCGAGATCAAGGAAAAAGCATAGAACACCCCGCCTACCATGGATAAGACTCCCATCACACGCAGAACGAACAACAATATGGGTAACCACTGGTATGGACGCACGACAACAGCGCGTTCCTTTTGCGCGATTTCGATTTTTTTGGTGTAGGTTTGCAGGTCGAATCCGCAGTCACAGGTGATGACGGATTCAGGTTGTGAACGATTGCAATTGGGACATCGGATCATAAAAGCACCTCTTGGATAAATTATTAACTCGCACTAGACGATCTTCCTTTTCAAAAGTTCCCGTTTTTAGAAGAGGATGGCCGGTCTGGAAATAAAAAACGGTTCCAGCGATCCGCCTGTGGCAGGATTGGAACCGTCTGACTTTCACAAAGAAAATTACAACGCTTCGATCACCCGCTGAAGCTTTGCTTGTACTTCGCTGGCAATCGGCTCCAAGTCTGGATTTTCTACACGAGACATCGTCACTAGCGGATTCACTGCCGCCACTTCCGTCTTGCCATCTCCCGCATCTTGCACGACAACATTGCATGGGAGGTACACTCCGATATATCTCTCCGCGGATATCGCTTTATGCGCGAAGTTCGGATTGCACGCGCCCAAAATCTTGTATGGGCGAAAATTCACATCCAGTTTTTTCTTGAAGGTGCCGGTGACATCGACCTCGGTTAGAACTCCAAAGCCTTCTTTCTTGAGTTCCTCTGTGACACGGGCGATCGCGTCTTCAAAAGACAGTTCCACAGTTTTGTTGAAATAGTATTTCGTCATGGTTTCCTCCAGAGGTGATTATAAGATGGATACATTCTTTTAGCCAAATGGTTGACATGATGCCCGGCTTTGACAATTGACACCAGAATACGAATCGCAAGATCCTGTGTTTGTGCTCCAACCCGCGAAGTAATGCAGGTTAAAAGTATAACTGGTCTTGTAGACATTGCTTCTACGAGACCAGTTTTTATGATTTATCTTTCTAAATTTATGATTGAATTTCCTCTACATTAGTCAAACTGAAACGGACTTTTCTGCGCAAAATCGGGCAGGCACTGCTCCTGACTTTCCAATTCCTGAACAAAAGCATTTTGCAAACCCAGATCGAGCGCATATTCGGTGATCTCATCATATTCCTTCTGGGTGAGCGTCCGGTTTATTTCCGGGTACTGAGCAGCTTTATGTTGCGGAGAATATTGAGACATGATACTGACAAAAATATCCGGTGATAAACTTGCCAGAAACTGCAAACATTTTCGGCTGTTGTGCAGGTGACCGGGCAACACCAAGTGCCGCACCAGCATTCCACGCATTGCAATACCATCCTCATTTATTTCAAGCTGTCCCACCTGATCCAACATTTCTCTCAGAACGCCAGGGATGACCTTTGCATAGTCGCGCACGCCTGAAAAGCGCCTACCGAGTAGATCATCCATATATTTGATATCGGGCAGGTAAATATCCACCAAGCCGCGGATCTGACGGAGTGCATCCACAGAGTCATAGCCATTGGAGTTGTACACTACAGGGATGAAGAGTCCGTTTTCTTTTGCCGCCCGTATGGCATCTGCCATCGGAAAGATCATATGGGATGGCGAGACAAAATTGATATTATGAGCACCGATCTCTTGAAGGTGCAACATCTCATTGGCAAGCTCATCAATGGTCAACGTGCGGGGTGGAAAGCGCTCGAAATTCTGGCTGATCTGATAGTTCTGGCAAAAAACACAGCGGAGATTGCAACCGGCGAAAAAGATGGTTCCCGATCCTTTGGAACCGGAGATAACAGGTTCTTCTCCAAAATGTAGACCGATATGGGAAACTTGAATCTCTGCGCTAATGCGACAGACCCCACCTTTGCCTTCCAACCGATTCGCTCGGCAGTTGCGCGGGCAGCAAGTACAACTTGTCAGTTGAGCTGTAAATTGCTCTTGCATAGGAGTATGTCTTTATTGTAGTCCCTTTTTTACCAATAGATTATTGGGCATGACAGTATCCAATTGATATATCATTTCAAATAGAAACTGTCTCCCACCCTCATGGAACGTAATAGGTGACGATCAACTGGGGCATGGTACCGGGCTGCGAGTTTCCCGAAAAGAACTTCACATAATCGGCATCGAGATCGTCGTTGTCATCCTTGCTGAAAGATAAACGGAATTGGGTTGTCCCCGCCTTGTCAATAAACGTCAGATTCACATTGCGGAGTTCGGTCACGTACCAACCGGGTGTTAATCCCGTAAATGTATCCAAAGCGCTGCCACGCGATGCTTCCGCGGAAAAATCACCTATCTGCAAGGTTGCATTCGTACCAAATACATCTTTCCGAATTTCCGCGAGCAACTTGCCATGCGTGCTGAACGGATCATTTCCTTCTATTCCACTTTGCCTGACCTTCAACTGCACCTGAAGAATGACAGCCTTATTGGGCAAGGGACTCGTATCGAACGAGAGAATTCCTTTATATTGTTCATTCTTTTCATTATCGCCTACGAAAAATGTCGCGGCACTTTTATCAAACTTGCCGCCAACACTCGTATTCTCCCCCAATTCCAGGATCCACCCATCATAACCGGGCTGGGACTGGAAAACGGTTGTCTTCACAGTGGTGATGGATCGATTGATGAGATAGGTTTCGCCTTTGGTGAAATTACCGTTGCCCGCACCCACCCCGCCAAGCGGATTCCCCGCGATATCGGTGATGCTATCGTCATCGAGAATATCCAGGCGCAAGATGCCATTCCCTTTTCCGGTATTGACGCGCACCGTATAGGTTGACTCTGTCACCCGGGTTATGTCGGTGATCGCAGCGCCGGAAATGTTCGAGATGAGGCGAAAGTCCTTGAATGGCGGGACCAGGTCCACCCCTGAGACGCGATTCGAAAACGTCACCTTGAAAGTTGCCATATCCGCTTTGGTGGGATTTGGATCCGCACGCGTACTGCCGATCACGGCAGGAGGAAGGTCCATGGGATATTCGAACGCGCCGAGGTCGGGCGCATCGCCTACAAATTCGTCATTGATGCCAGGGATCGGAACGCCGCGGTCAATATTCAAGCTCGATGGCAAGAGCTTGAAATCGCCGTTGATTGGGTCGGCAAGTCCGGGGAAATCGTCAAATCCGTTACATTCCATCCCACGAGCAGCGCAAAACTCGGCGACCGTATAGTAATTTACATTTTCCCACTGGATCGGAGGGATCAAGCTGCTGTACCAGTTGTTGTAATTCCAATCGTTGTACAGCGGATCTTTTTTCACCTCATGGATCGAATATCCGGCGCCCTGAAAAATATTGTTGCGCATTGTCACGTTGCTGACTGGTGAGATCAGGTCTGCTTCGCTCACGTTCGAACGATTCGACCAGAAGGTGTTTTGATAGAAAAATACAAATCCTGAAGAATTGCTATCGAACTTGATGCCCCTATCGGTATGGTTGGTGAAGGTGGAACGCAACACCCAGGTTGGACCCAAAGTCACCGGGGCAATGGAAATGCCCACGTAACTTTGATCGACAGTGTTGTTGCGAAAGCGATGGTTGACACAGGCGCCTTCCGCTTCGATAGCATCGTCTGCAATATGGTGGATGTAGTTATGGTAGACATCCACATCGAAGGCGACTTCGCCATACTCGCTGATCCCCGCACCTGACGATCCCGTGAAGATGCCGTTGAAGTAATCATGCACGATGTTATCCCGCACGATCGTGCCTGTATGTCCACGCACCAGGATCGCGGTTCCTTCCATGCGAGTGCCTTTTACGGCATCCCAGGGCCACTCATCTTTGGGGTCCGCGACATTGTTCCCTTCGATGCGCGTATCGTTCCCCTGTGCATCGCTGCCGGTCCACTCGGTGTAAATGCCGATTTGCGCATTGCGGATCTCGTTATTACGGATCACAATATGCGAGGCGTTGAGCGTGCAGATCCCACAGCCGTTGGTGGATGTGGTGTAATACTGAATTCCAAACCCTTCGATCCAGATCCAATCCTTGCCAACAATGTTGAACGCACGGTTGAGGCGTGGCACCTGCCACGTATGATTCGACGGGTTATCTGAACTGCGGACATATAGTTTTCCTGACGGCTCAAAAAACCATCCCTCCTTCACAGGCGTTTCATTGTGCCCAGTCGAAGCGATCAAACCATCTTTGTCTTCGTACTGGTAGAAACGTGCCCCATCGCGTGCCAGATAATACACCGGGACGTTTGGAACGGTGGACCAAATATTATCCGCTGTATCGCGCCGCCAGATATCCCCGGAGAGATACGCTGCGCTATCCAGGATCGCCGCTTCCCCCTGCGCCTTGACCTGGATCCAGTTCCCAGGCGTTCCCGAAGCCGGGAAGGTGACCGCTTCGCGATAAACGCCATCTGCTACCAATATCTGAGTCCCCGGCTTGGCACGATTAACCGCTTCCTGTATGGTTTGCAATGGAGAAACATCTGAGCCATCGCCACCGGGGAGTGTATTGGCATCCACATATAAGGTCGCTGTAGGTGTAAACGAAAGCTGATCTGGCTGTGTGGTGACTGAGCCCTTGATCAGAGCCGCACCGTTGAAGGCAAAAACCTCATAGTTTGTAGCAGGCTGGAGGTTGAACAGACTACCGACCAGGCGCCCGTCCTTGATGCGCACGAGCGGATGTGCATTCCGCCACTCGGTCTCTCCGCTTTTGCGGTAGAACAATTCTGCTGTGGCAGGCAATTCGGTCCCACTTACCGCCACGCCGATCGTTTCGATGTTGGGTACGAGCCTGATCGAGTTGAAAACCGCCTGCCCCTTTGACTCGGCACGAACAGGCAAGGTGGTGAACAGCAGTATGAAAATGATCGCCAGTGTAGCGGAAACTCGAAGAACAGACTTCAACGCGCATATCCTTGTAGTAGTGATGTGCCTAAGTCTATGCGCCAACCGCAGGTTTTGCAACCCTACTTAGGGTAAGGTATGGAATTGCATCTTGACATCAGCAGATAATTTTGCCGGGTATCTTTTCTTATCGAAATTGTTTCACATCATCGAATTGGCGGACTAAAGTCCTGCCTCAGCTCATGAAAGTCCGCTATTGTACTTTTCCAAATTAATCGAGTAATAAATTAGGGTTGGAAGAACCAACGCCTAACCACGGAGACACGAAGGCACTGAGAAAATCTATTAAAACTTCTGTGACTCAGTGTCTCCGTGGTTAAGAATGATTTGAGCGGATTGCTCGGGTTAATTGTTAATTTGCAAAAGCGGACTCGTCCTTTAGCCCGAAGGGCTTCCATGGTCTGAGGGAGGGCTTTAGCCCGTCCGCTGCCGACCGGAAAATCATCCCACCTTCTTCCGAGAAGAAATTGTTTTGTCAAAGTTCTTGCGATTTTGTAATGCACAGTATCCAGTAGAATGACGGATAATTGAAGCGGGTCTGACTGGCACTTTTTCGCAAACGCATCGAACTCTGGAGGCAACATGGACAACTTCCTTCAACAGGGGATCACTGCCGCAAAATCCGGTAACAAGGCACAGGCGTATCAATTGCTCACACGAGCCACACAAGAGAACTCCACCGCCGAACAAGCCTGGCTATGGCTTGCCACCGTTGTACCATCCAATGAGGAGCGTCTGTTCTGTTTGGATAGCGCTCTGCGGATCAACCCCGAGAACGCTCCTGCAAAGAATAAAGCAGCCGAATACCGTCAAAAGGGAGTTTTCCCGGCTGTTCCCGTTCCACCAGATGACGCGCCGCTTCCGACTCCCCCGGTAGCGCAGACGGCTGTCCCGAAACCTGTCCCCTACCCGACCAGTCCCGCGAGTCCATCGGCTGGCGTGATCGCACAAGCACCCCAAGTCAGCACCGGCGGCAGACAGGATCTCTCCGGTCTCTTCCGTTTCGCAGCGCAGGAACTTGCTAAGAAACAATCCTCAAAGAATGTCGTCCAAAAGTTGATCGCTCAAGGCGTCTCGCCTGCCACCGCCGAACAAGTGGTGATCGAAACGAAAAAGGCGTTTGCCGAAAGGCACAGAAAACGGATGATCCGCGGCTTGCTCTGGACAATCGGTGGCATCGTGGTCACCTGTGGAACCTTTGCTTTTGCAGACAAGCTCGGCGGCGGATATGTTCTCTTCTGGGGCGCCATCGCCTACGGGCTAATCGATTTCGTCGCCGGGTTGATCGGCTGGCTGTCTAACCGGTAGAAATATATTCACCGAAATAAACTGGTCTCGCGGACAAAGTGTCCTGAGACCAGTTTTTTATTACAACGACTCTATTTATGCATTGAAACAAGCAGTAGAATGGAAATATCATATCCTGCTTTAGAGTTGGGAGTCTCTCATGAACGTCAACAAAACTCAAAGAGAATGGTTGGAAATCCATAACCGCGCTGCAGGGATGTATATCAACAGCGAATGGTCGCGTGAAGTCCTGCTTGGTGTGGCAAAGAAACGGCGGACGCTTTTCAAGCAGGCTGTGGGAAAAGTACTCGACGTTGGTTGTGGCTATGGCATGAATTTTCCCTATCTCACAAAAGCGACCCATATCACTGGCATGGACTTCAGCCCGGTGATGTTGCAAAAGGCACGCTCGTTGATTCAAACGTTGGGAGTGAGCGTGGATCTGCGGGAGGGCAACGCCGAAGCCCTTGATTTTGCGGACAATTCCTTCGACACCGTGCTCTCAACGCTTTCTACCTGCTCCTTTTACGATCCAGTCAAAGCATTGCAGGAGATGCGCCGCGTTTGCAAGCCAGACGGAAAGATCTTATTGATCGAGCATGGACGAAGCACATGGGGCTGGCTGGGGAAATATCAAGACCGCCATGTTCACGAACAGATCGAGATGGGCGGATGCCGCTGGAATCAGGAACCGCAGGAGTTAGTGAGAGAGGCAGGCATTCAAATCCTCCACGCGGACCGCGCCTTCGCAGGCGTTTTTCACACCATCACGGCTTCGCCAGCAAAAGCGAATTAGCTCAACGACCCAAAAACTGGTCTCGCGGGTAATACATCTCGAGACCAGTTTTCATTTGGCGAAGCCCACCCCTCTCCCGCTGGGAGAGGGCAGGGTGAGGGAGAAGTCCTGCCCATTTGCGGACAAGCTAGGCGGCGGATCTGTGCTCTTCTGGGGCGCCATCGCCTACGGGTTGATCGATTTCGTCGCCGGGTTGATCGGCTGGCTTTCCAATCGGTAGAAATTATTGAACAAAATAGACAAAACGGTCTCGTGGATGGTACATCCCGAGACCGTTTTTCATTCCTCACGCCAAACGTCCGCTTTCATCCGCGAGTCCGTGACAGAGTCCGTTTGACAAACTCCACTCATCCCATCCCAACTCCGTCTTTCTTCTTTCTTTTACTCATCCGAAGCTGTTGACTCTTTTACTTCATCTTGGTCTTTATTTTCTGTATTTTGCTTCTCATGTAGAACGTACTTGTGTATCCAAGCAAATTGCCGAGCAAATCGAAGCTCTGAAGACTCCCCAAAATCATATGGATATTGCTCGCTTTCCAACTCTGCACCAAAAGTCGTCTTCAATAGCTCATTCAATAAGTCAACGTCTACGAAAGATTGCAGATAATTATATTGAGAACGTTGGAATTCGCTTTTATGAGGTGGGCTTCCATCCATTGGATAGGCTATTGGAACAATGGAATCGAGCAACTTGTGAACATTGTTTATATTGGCAGTTAAAAAATCTTTTAGGTACTTGTTTGCATTCTCTTTTGACCCGAACTCCCTCCAAAACCAAAATAGATGAGGAGCTTGATCTTCATATTCACCAAAGAAGTCATTTTTCTGTGCAGCAAAGGCTTCTATTCTATTAGCTAAAGCAACAGAAATCTTTTGCATATCACTAGGTAAAAATATCTCAGTGCCATCAGATTTCTTGGTTCTTAGCCACTTTGTTATTTCATACGCAAAGGGGATAGGTTCTGCTACGTTGATCACTTGAATAGCTAGATCCGCTTTGTCTGCATCCGCTGGGAGGGATTCGATGAGGCGCGATATAAACATAGCAGCCCGAGAAAAAGGCAAGGTAAAACTAAACAAATCCTTTGGGTTTGGAAAGCTATTTCCAAAAATTGAAAGACAAATAGCTAATTTGACTTTTCCTTTAGGATGAATTTTTTCCAACTTTTGATTAAGTTTCGTAACAAAAGACTCAGCGTTTTGAGAGTTTAATTCTTTGCGAAGGAATGTAATCAATTCTTCAGTTTCAATATCTTCTAATGACTGAATAAAATTATCTATTAGAATATCCGACATATCGCCTATGGGAATTGAATAGGTGAAGTACCTATCAAAGTATTCGTTAGAAGCAATTCTCTTTTGCTCCGACCAAGTTTTATCCCATTCTGCTGTATAAAAAGTGTTTCCGTAAATAGTTTTTAGTCTTGGAAACAAAATCGTTAGTAGATTATTAAGATTATTTTTCTCTTCGGCTGTTAAGCCTTCAAACGATGTATTTACTACCTTTTTAAGGTTATCTTTCTCAGACGGATGCGAATTCATTCCGCCTAAGGCAGGAGCAGTAAAAGCTTCACGGTTTCCTTTGATAACCTCATAGGCATCTGGATAAAAAGCTCTAATAGCTTCAATAAGCATAAACTCAGCAATATTGACTTCCCCTTTCACAAGCGGCAAGGAAAGATTAAGCATATTGCCATATCTCAACGCCATTCTTGGAGTTTCAAGCATTATCTCAATTCCCGTAATAAAACCTCTTATGAACTCTTGAACTTCGGTTTCAGTCAATTCAATTTCATTTAGTTGAATTGCCTTATCAACTTGCTTGTAGCAAAATCTACGTAAATCGTTTGCTGGAATCTTCGGAAGATTTGCTGGAACCTGTACAATCTTTTCAAGAAAATTTTGCCCCGCAGCCTTCTTCTTAGTGAAATATCTTTCACTTAAGGCATCTTCAACGATTTCTGGGTCAAATGCTAAGATGTAAACAATATTTTCAAAATTGGCGGATAACTTTATTAGGCGAAATATTGCATGTATCTCATCTTTGTCCAATCTGTCAATATCATCCATGAATATGACAACCAATTTTTGTTGTTCAACCAAAAACTTACCAATTCTGTCTCGAAGCTCATCTAATCGAACAGTTGATAAAAGCTTGCCAATTTTTTCAGCAAAATCAGTTCTATCGAACAATCCAGCGAATGGTGCAAGAAACTCTGTTATGACTTGACCTATCTTCTCCTTGGCAGTTGGTAATGATTTTTCTAGCCCCTTGGCAAGTTCAGTGTAAAAAGCCGTAAATAATTCAGTTTCAGTTGGAAACATCCAAGGATTGAAAAATATAGGCACAATATTGTTATGATGTTTTAGTTCGCTCTCGATAAAATTCAAAACTGTTGTTTTTCCTTCTCCCCATTTTCCATATATACCAATGACTAAACTTTTTGTATCTTTCCGCCTTGCAATTGTCTGAGCAATTCGTCTAGAATACTCTTTGCGATTGAATTCATCTAGGTTAGAGTCAGTGATCGGGCTATCCGAAGAATAGATTTCATCCATAATTTTACTCCTCCTGAAAATGAACTTTTAGAATAATTTTCATTACTTTATTTACGAAAATCTTTTGAAACGGTTTCTTATTCCTTTATCTTTTAAGTGTTACTTACCACCTACCGCCTCCCACCACCCCATCAACTCACTCATCGCCAAACTCGGCGTTGCATCGCCCTGCCTACCGGTATTCCACGTCACGATCAACTCGCGTTTGGCGCGGGTAATACCCACGTAGAACAGGCGCAGGCGTTCCTTCACGTAATCCATGCGCGAACGCAGGGTGGCAGCGCCTTCTTCGTACCAGTCATATTCGCCGGTCGCATCCAGCGCGGTCAACTGCGCCAGGGCTTCGGCTTCGAGATTCAATCCGCTGCGCACATACCAACGTTCTGAGATAAAACGGTCGTTGGGCATGTTCGACGGGAAGTCATAATTATTGACCGACATCAAATAGACGCGATCCCATTCCAGTCCCTTCGCCTTGTGCATCGTCGTCACCACCACCCGTCCGCGGTGGCGCTCGGGGTCAAAGCCTGAATCGTCCGACGAGAAACCGATGAAGCGCCGTTCGTTCTTGGCGATCACCGAAAGTTCCGACGTCAACTCCGGCAGGCGCCACTCTGAGTGATCGTCCGCTGCCTGCCTGAGCACCAGCGCCAGTTTATGGGAGAGCGCCAGATCAGACGCTTCGCTGAAGACATCCTGCGCCAGCGTCAGCACCAGTTGATCGATGGGAAGAGTCACCGCGTTCAACCAACGCTGGACAGTGACCCGGAACGTGCCCAACTCCTGGACAACCTGCTCCGGTTCCGACTCCCCGATAGCTGCCAGCCAGTCACTATCATTTCTTGGCGCGATGAAGTTTTCCACATCAACCATTTTCCGCAAGAGGGCGGGGATCTGTTCGATGAACGGACGCATCGTTGCTGCATCCTGCTCTGTCTGTGATTCATCACCATCCTGGGCGGAGCGGCGCTCCGCCCCTACGGTGCGATTGGATCCAAATATATCTCGCCTCCACACCTCATACGCCTTCGCTAACTTGCGCGCGGACTGTGGGTCTGACAGGAACGATAGGAGATGACTCAACGATCCCGCCGCGGCACGTGTCTCTGCCGTAGACGAGATCAACTCGATCGGTTCGATGCCGCGCTGACGCAGGGCATTGACCACCTCCACGCCGCGGGTGTTGCGCGGGACAAGCACGGCAATGGTCGGCTGCTCTTCAATGGGGAAATCCTGGAACGAGTTGACATATCCCTTCACTGATTTGACCACCGCTTCCGTTTCCTGTTCGGGCGCGAACTTGGTGGGAATGAACTTGATCGCTTCCGGGTTATCGGGCGGATTCTGCTGCGGGTCATCGGCAGGAACGGGCACAATATGCGGCACGGATAACGCTGTCCGCGCACGCTCATCAGGATGTGATGTCATCACCCAGTCAATGAGATGATTCGCCAGCGCCAAAATGGACGGCTGGGAACGTCCCGACTCTGGCATGGGCACGCTGGGATTGTTTTGAATGAAGGCACGCAGGAGTTCGGGCGATGCGGTGGTGAAGGTTTCGAAGATGGCTTGATTGGGGTCACCGACACGAACCCAGTTGCCGTGTCCGGGCGTGACATCTCCCTCACCCGACCCTTCGGGTTGACCTCTCCCGCTGCCCCCTATCGGGGATGCTTCGCTAGGAGAGGTGATTGCACCACCAGATAATAAGTTTAGGATTCTCTCTTGTGTGAGGCTGGAGTCTTGTGCTTCATCTTCCAAGATGAACGGATAGCGATAGCGCAAGCGCTCCAGATATTCCTGATCGGTTTCGAGCAACGTCAATGCCAGGCGGATGAGGTCGTCGAAGTCCACGGCGCCGCGATAGGCAAGGGCACGCTGATAGTCCGCGTAGATGCTATAGCCGAGTTCGGCGAGGGGTAACGGGGCAGGAGACGCGTCTAGTTTGGCGCGCAGGCTTTCGGGAGTCAGGAGGCGGTCTTTGGAGGAGCGGATAAAGGCTAAGGCGAGGGAGTCCAACAGGTCAGGGAACTGCTGTCGCTTCACCCAGTCCCGTTTGGATATATCGAGCGCCGGGTCGAGATAATCATCCAGCGAGTGCGACGCCAGCCAGGCATTGACCGACTCACGGCGGATGAAGCCCGCTTCCCGCTCGTCAATGATGCTGAACTGATTCTCCAGCCCCACACTGGCAGGCTTCTCACGGACAATGTCATGCGCCAGTCCATGGAGCGTGCGCACGCGATATTTGTAGAGCGCCTGCAGCGGATTGTCAAAGAAGCGCTTTATGCGCGCTTCGAAATTATCCACCGCCGAGTTGACGAGTGTGACGATAAGCACTTCCTGATCGTCGCCGAGCCAACGCTCGTGAATGATCTTCGCCGCGAGAGCAGAGAGGATATGCGTCTTACCCGCACCGGGAACAGCAGCAATACCAAGCCGCCCGCCCGTGTAGCGGAGGATATTTTCTTGAGATGGACGAGGGGTAAAAATCATAGGTTATGGTTTACCTTTGGCTATTCATATGGCATTCATTATAAAGTCGAACCCCTCTTTCTGAACTTCTCAAGGTGCAAGATCTTGTACAACCGTAAGATGAAGTATCTGTCACCCAGCCAACCCACGAGCCTTCCCCAAAGAGCGATGAGTCCTTCGGGAACTTCGGGGAGTTCAATGGCAGGCGTAAAATCCACCATACGATCATTGACGTTATAAATGTATCGCCCTGTACGCGTGATGGTAGGTTTTGCATCCAGGAAGGAACATAACTCATCCAGTTCAGTTTTAGTCATCCACTGCGGCAGGTCGGAAGTTGCCTTGAAATCGCAGATACTGGCAAGATGTTGCAGGAGAAGCCTTTGTTCATGGGTCAGCGAATTATTTTTTGATTCAAAATAGGTGACGTCGGGATCGATATGCAACAATGGCATTAACCATAAACGGTGAAGGGTTGTGCGAATGGCATTCCTTGTTCCCGGGATGGTGGGGTTGTACAGCAAATAAGCATCATGATATTTTTCCCAATGGTAGGCAACATCGGGACCAATGCGCATGGCATCACATATCCCGATGGCAGGGAGAATGGGCGTTCCACAGGTCAGGAAGAAAGCATCGGTCCCCATGGCATTGCGCAGCAATTGCAGGCATTCGCGGTACGCAGCCTCACGCGGAATATCCTTAAAGCGCTTTCCTTTCAATGCGCCGCCATAGAGAAAGTCCAGTTTGATGTAGTTGAAGCCCCAGGCGCGGACCTGCTTCATCAGCGCCACCAGCCATGTGGCGACATCAGGATGCGTTGTATCGAGGGCATATAACTGCTCTCCCCAGTTAAACCCTGCCGATATCAGCTGTCCGTCTTCCCGGCGCAGGAACCAATCTGGATGCTGGTGAAAGAGCGTGGATGACCGTGTAGCGATCAAAGGGGCAAGCCACAAGCCCGCCTTTCGTCCCGTTGACCGTATCTTCTCTGCCAACGCCAGCATGCCCGAGGGAAATTTCCGATTTGCTTCCCAATCTCCGATATCCTTTTGCCAGCCATCATCTACTTGCAAAACGTCAAACGGCAGGGTATCTAATTCCTTGAAGATCTTCCCCAGAAGCGATTCGTTGATAGCATGATACAGGCTGTACCACGAACACCATACTCGCGGTGCAACATCCTTTTTGATTCTGCCAAGACGACTTCCCAACGCTTCAGCGTATTCTCCAAAAACGACATATTCCTGCCCGAAGGCGATGAACCACTCGACTTCATCCGCATCGCTCTGCCCGGATAGGATTTCCGTTGTAGGCAGGTGATCCTGTGAAAGGGATACATGCGCATCTGTGCCCAGCGCGCCAAGCAGCAGCACATTCCCATCGTCAAACTCCACCGCTCCCAGCCAGGAACCGTTCAAATACTTTTTATGGACATGTTCCGCATCTATCTGTAACGGATGAAACATGGCAGGCTTTTGCACCGGGATCGGGCTGGGGTCGGTCCACGCCGCCAGTGACCAGGATTGCCAGCCATGACGATAGTATCTGACAGGCTGCGAGAGCAGTTCGACTTGTATCTCTTTCGCTTTGACGATGTGGGGTTTTTCCTGAACGTTGGGAAACGAGAGCTTGATCATGGGTGTTCGTTTTTCAAATTATACGCCAACCCTATTTAGACCAATTTAGTAATAATTAACTATTCCCAACCAGACAACACAACCTATAATGAAAGCAGGTAGTGATACCCGATGTAATTCGTCCCTCAACAAAGGATGTTCCGCTCATGGAAGCGGAAGGAGGCGTTTGCGTAAAATAGTGCATGGCGCTCTGTTAACGGTAGGCACGTTTTTTATCCGTATTTAGTTTCTGTGAGGAGAAAACCTGATGCGTAACAAACGTTCGGTTCGGTTCATTGTAATGTTCGCAATGATCGTCATGCTGGCAGTATTTCCGCTCTCTGCCAGCGCCAGCCATGCCTGGGGAAACTATCACTGGGCACGTACAGCCAATCCGTTCACACTCAAGGTAGGTGACAATGTAAGCACCCAATGGGATGGCAATCTCAACACCGCCATCAGCGACTGGAGCAAGTCCACGGTGCTGGATATGACCAAGGTCACTGGGGCAGCCAACCCGAAGAATTGCCGTCCTACCAGCGGACGCGTGGAAGTTTGTAATGCAAAATATGGCAACACCGGTTGGCTGGGTGTAGCACAGATCTGGGCAAGTGGCAGCCATATCACCCAGGGAACGGTAAAACTGAACGATACCTATTTCAATACATCTACTTACAATACAACTGCCTGGCGGAATTTGGTAACCTGCCAGGAAGTGGGTCACACTATCGGGCTGGACCATCAGGATGAGAATTTTGATAATCCGAATCTCGGCACCTGCATGGACTACACCAATGACCCTAGCACGAACCAACATCCCAACCAGCATGATTATGATGAGCTTCAAACCATTTACTCTCACCTCGATAGCACCACTACGATAGGCGCCATGCCAAAAGGCTTCGCCAATGCAGATGTGCATGCGGTCGAGAACTGGGGTGCAAAGGTTAGTGATAATGGAAAAGCCGCTCTCTACCAGAGAGACTTTGGCAACGGCTACCAGATCTTCACCTTCGTGATCTGGGCTCAATAAAAAAACAACGATCCATCAAAGAACAGTACTCCCGCTTCATTCGAAGCGGGAGTTTATTTTTCTACTGCACAGGTTTTACAGTGATATCCACTTTCCATTCGTTCCATGTGAAACCGCCGCTTTTGACCTCCATCTTTTCGTAGCCAGGTGCTTCCACGATGAGGGTGATGGTGTCGGTGTCGTGGAAGAAAACCTTTTCGAAGAGGAAAACACCGTTCGCGTCGGTCGCTGTTGTGCGGTTACAGCGATCGGCTTCCGGAGCTGTGTACGAGTAGTGTTGGCAGGTCACAGTGGCGTTTGCGATTGGTTGACCTGTGGCGATATCAGTCACAGTGCCGGTGATATTTCCATAGCCAAGATCACCAGCGATAGGAGGAGAGTTGTCGTTGGCGCGATAGTCGGGGTGATGGTAGATACGGGCGTGTTAACAGCGTTGGACAAATTACAGGCAACGAGAAACAGGATGAGTACGGGTAAGAAGCGGAGCATTTTCTTTTTCATGTTATTTCCTTACAACCATTAACGTGGATAGGTCAAAGATGTAGTCGCCCATCAGCGCTTCATCTGTGGTGCATGTGAGCTTGATCGGTGAGACAAATTGGGAGGCGTTTTGCCAGCTTCCCATCCCACTGGGATATACATTGCTTTCAGGGAGGGCGGGCAGACCGCTGAATTGCTTTTGGTACAACACGCGCGCGCCTCGATAATCAGCTCCGATTTCTACGAAGAGCAGATGCAATGAAACGCCGCAAGCATCACCATATTCGCTGCCTTCACTAGTGGCGGCAAAACGACCATCAGGAGAAAGGATCAATCCGGTGATTCTGCCAAGGGAAGTGTCGCTTTGCACGAGCAGAGCTGTATCCAGAGTGTTGATATCAATTGTCCAAAGCTGATCGCCGGAAGGATCGCGATTGATGAACAAAATGTGTTGGCTGTCGGAGAGCCAAACCATGCTGGGGATCTCTGTTCCGCCCGTATACAGCGTGGTTGGCGTGCCGTTCTCATTGCGAACGATCAACTGCTTGCCCATAATGATGGCATTGTGCTTGATGTCAGGAGATACAACTGCCATGAACGCACCTTCAGGCTGGACTTCAAAGTTAAACCACAGTTTTGCACCACTTGAAGTCGGTTCGCCGATCGGCTGCATCAGACCATCGATATACATTTTTAGTTGGTACACACCGGAGGGCAGACCAACATTGTCGTCGTAAATGGAGATATCCTGCACTGCACCGGTCGCGCCGTACTTTGAAAAATCCCATGGCTCTTCGCGTTGCAACCAGAGCTTACCATCCAGATACCATTCGCGCTTGACTGTCAGTCCGGCGCGCATGTTCTGGTAATTCCACACCACGTAGATACGCTTGGTTCCAGCCGGGAAGGAAGTCCGCCCTGCTGGTTCGTTCGGATTCTCCGCGGCGTGTGCTCCGTAAAATAAAGAAACACCCGTCTCAGGCGTGAAACCAACAACAGGGGTATCAGTGGGAGTAACCGGAGTTTCACTGGGAGGAAAGATGATCGGCGTGGCTGATGGATACGCCGTTGGGTTCACCGCTATAGGTGCGGGCGTGATGACATGTACATCAAAGGAACAACCGGAGATCAAAAAGACAAGAGACGAGAGAAATGCAGAGACCTTCTTCATAACCGATCCTCTTGGAAGTTTTTCTTTTAACCAATTCGCTCCCCCACAGGTTCCCAAAACTATTTCACTTCCCCTGAATTCGCATCCACCATCAGTACCGCTGTATCCACGGCTTCGAAATCATCGCCGGTCAGCACATCCAGCAGATGCAGCATGTCATTATCCCAGCGCTCAGCGGGCGTACCGCTCACATACCAGTTCGAGCCGTTATCTGCCAGTATGATGCCATAGGTCTTCATCGCTTGTAATAGCACTTGCATCTCTGGCGGGAATCCCGAAATATCATAGTCGGCTTTCAAGCGGAAGCGTGCGCCCATCGGAGGAGTTCCCTCACGCGCATCATCGGTCTGGTGACGTGCGGGCCAAATATAACCGGCTGTATCTTCAGCGGTAAAACGCAAAGCATGATTAATTGAACCTGCCGCAATCTCATCGTAGCGCACTAATCCTGGCAAGATCGGTAAACCAGCGGCGTCGGCAGAGGTCCATGTATCGGGGCGAAGGTCATTCGAGTTCAGATCCCAGATCGCGCCCGAGCCGCCGCTCCACTGTCCGTTATCGAAACTGGCATCATAGATCTCATACAGCTTGCAGGTTTCCGTGTCCACGGTCAGGATGTGATGATCGCTGCTAAATTCGCGCTTCGGATTCTCTGGGATAGGATATGGTCCTGCATCAGATTCATCGGGATAATAGAATTCCGGTTCATACGCAGGGACGGTGGACCCCGTTACAACGTTGAACGGAATCCCGATCGGACCTCCATCCCACTCACCAGAGCCGAAATCCATATGAAAGCCTTCGTCACGCCCGATGCTGTCGATCCACACATCAGACTGCGGGTGAAGCGGAAGCGAGTCCACGCGCGCGTTCCAGAAATTATTCGCCGGGAACATCGGGCAGTTAGCGATCATCGGTCTGCCCGTGGAGATTTGGGTCGGTGAGATAGTCGTTTCAGTTGTCGGTACATTCAATGTAGAAGTCGGCGGCACAGATGTTTCTGTGGGCAGTGTGCCCGTTGCCAGGCAAGCTAACAGGAAAACGGGAACGATGAAAACGAGTTTTGACTTCATACCTATAAAACTTTTTGGAAGGCTCTTAATAATTCACCACGTTCTTCAAATCCGCTTTCACCAAGTTCGGCAATTCCCAAATACACACGTTCACGGCAGCGTAGTAACAATCCCGAGATCAACCGTGCCATGGCTTGTTTGGCGTAGCGCACTTCATCTGCATCCGTCCACAAGCGACCCGGCTCCCATTCGCGGCTCAACACATACGGATGCGTGATCGGCTGAGACAAGCGCTGAAACCATCCGCTGGAACCGGGGTCGAGCCAGAATTGATAGGTGACCGGCCGGTTCATCATCAGGAAGGTATGCGCCGGGGAGACCAGCACCGCATCCTTATCAATGGTACTCCACGCTTCGATATAGGAAGCCGCGATGACGCCATCTTCAAGCATGGCAATATACTCCCTACCCAGGTCAAAATCAGGACGATCCTTGTTCACGATGGAAGGTTCCATCGCCATGCGAAAATTCTTGATCGAGTTGACCAATGTCCCAGCCACGCGGATGGAGTCAAAGTTACGGTGGTAGCCAAATCCTGCTTGCGAGACCACTTCCCCAAACAGTTTGCGGAAGAAATGATCGAGCGGAAGCGGCATCCCCTCACGATAGGTTAAGAGCCAGTCTCTTAGCATTGTGTACCGGTTGCCAAACGTGAACGTGATGCGTTCTTGTACATCCGGTTTGATCTGATCGAACGGGGAAAGCTGCAAATCACGCTGACGATAAACAATATCAGCCAGTAGTTGTGCACGGACTAAGTCCATGCCATCGATGGCTTGCATGAAAGCATAGGCAACGTCAAACTTTGGCGGATGAACATTCCAATGCGGATGCGCCAGCGCCGCCAGCGTGATCAAGGCATGAGAAGCAGGTTCATCCCGCAGTGAACGCGATGGACGATGTGACCGCCACGGAATAGTGCGCGCATCCAGTCGGTTCGTAACCGAGAAACGTAACGCATCAGACATATACGGAGCCAGCACAACAATATCCGACGGATGTACTTCAGGATCAACCAATAACGACTGGATTTGATCGACCACTTGATCGAGTAATTCAGGATAAAAACGTGACTGAATGAACTGTAACGGATTGCCATCTGGCTTTGCACTCCATACTCGCGCTTCGAACTCTGGGTCAATGGCTTTGCTCAGTCCATCGCTCAAATAGGTTACCGATTCCGTGGCGACGAACGATTCCTGCATCTCGATCTGCATGTCGCACAACTGAGCTAATGCCCCACCGGTTTGAATATCTGCGCCGAGGAAATAACGGAATCCGCCGGTGGGATCAAAGAGCAATAGTGCCGAATCAAAACTAGGAAGCCAGTCGCGCAAAATATCATGCGTACGCGGATTGTCCTCTTCTACGTTGTCGTAGATGAGATGACGATATGTGCGCGTCAGATACTCACGGACTTGTGGAAGCTGCCACAGAATATCAGTAAAGACTTCCATAGTCAGCGAGAAATCGAGCAGGTTATTTTGCTTGCAATAGTCACGGAAACGGTTGGCACAGTCCTGTGCGTCGGCGTAGACACGTCTCTGCGCAGGTTCACCAAAATACGCCGAGTCAAGTCGCTCCGCAATTTGGGTATGAGGAAAGCCGATCAGCGCAGCCTTGTTGAGATTATCGAGAATTTGGGAATATAAACGGTTGCGGTCGATCGTCACCGATTTAAAAAAGCCATCATCCAATAACGGACGGACGATGTGCGCCATGTAATACTGCGATGTTTCCAATGAAAGAAACACTGGAGGCAGATCTGGTCTCGCAAAGCCTGCAGCTTCCCCGGCAATGGGCCAGAACAGATCGACCATGCGGCGAGCAAGTCCACCCATTGTGGCAGAGGTAACATCACCACCCGCGCCACGCTCAGGACTGTAGAGCAGATCAAGATACGGCTCTTGCAAGTTCCGTTGTGGGGCAAGCATCAAGATCGATTCACCCGGAATACCGTTTGCCAGTAGAAAGCGCATCCGCTCGACACCGGCGGTCGTCTTTCCCGTCCCTGCCGAACCAGAAACGAAGAGTTTAAAGTCAAAGGGCGCTTCAACGATCTGACGCTGAGACAGTGATAAGTCAGGCATGAAGTGAGGGTACAGTAGTCAAAGAGGTTTGTCAATACATCCTGTTGTACCTGATGAAAAACTCAAGTATGATTTACCAAAATCCAACTACAGGAGAAACACCATGCCCGCACCCGTTAATCCCGCTGCCCGAGCCGGAGTCCCGGCGCCCATGCCCGCAGGAGCCGTCAAGTTTTCCGATAAGCTGACCGACTCCCTGCATGACATCACCAAGATGATCGAAGAACACAAAGCCATGATCGATACGATCCAGGAGATCGCCCTCGAACTCACCACATCTATTGGCACGCTGCACACACTCACTGTCAAATATGCTGGCATCGCCAACAATATTCTCGATGGTCTGCTCCCCATTGTCAAAGGCTTGCCCATCATCCCGAAGAACATTGTGGATCTACTCGTCAATCTCGAAAGTATGACCCAGAAGATCATCGACACCAACGCCCAGACATCCAAGACTATTTCCGATGTCCAGACCGGACTCAAGACCGGCGATGTGAACAAGATCAAGGGACACGCTGGAGAACTCCAAAACGTGACGCGCGCGCTGACCGCCATTTTGCCCAAATAAGATACCGCGCTTCTTTCTCAAGGAAGGCGAATTCCGCGTAAACAACATTTTTTAGCCTCTTGAAGTCTAGTACAAAAGTAGGGAAATCCCTACGTTGACATGGTCTCCAAAATCCATATAATGAGCAATGAAAAGCGCTCGGGTGCCCCCCTCACCCAGGCGCTTTTCATTTAAGTGACTTTTTTCTAACTGTTTACAGTTGGCATATCACTGTTGACACATCCACAGCCCCCATGTATAATACCGTCCGCTTCTGCCTCAGCAGGTTGAATCGCTGGGGCATTTGTATGTCGAAGAGACATCGAACCCCAGCTTCCCCGTTCGCAGGCGACGAGTGAACGAACTCCGCAGGTACACGGTGAAGTGATGACTGGAGATAAACAATGAGATTTGCAATCGTAGAAAGCGGCGGCAAGCAGTATCGTGCCGTCGAAGGGCAGTCCATCGAAGTGGATCGCCTTCCCGTGGATGCGGGTAAAAAGTTTGACATTGAACGCGTCCTGCTCATGGCAGATGATGACAATGTCCTGGTCGGAACCCCCACTGTCAGTGACATTCTGGTGAAAGTTACAGTGGCGGAGCACACCAAAGGTCCCAAGATCGACCGATTTAAATATCGCCCCAAGAAGCGCATCCGCGTTCGCGGTGGTCATCGTCAGCAGTACACTGTGCTGATGGTGGACTTCATCGGCAAGCCCGGTGAAGAACGCAAGGTCGAAAAGCCCGAGCCGAAGAAGAAAGCCGAAGTAGTGGAAGCAGCGGCTGAGGTGGAGGCAGCGCCCAAGGCGAAGAAGCAGGCGTCGGCTAAGAAAGAAACGTCCGCTAAATCCACAGAAAAGAAGTCCTCGACCAAGAAGTCGAGCAAGTAGAGTGTGAGGTAGAAATGGCACATAAAACAGGTGGCGGATCAACCCGCAATGGACGAGATTCAAATTCCCAGCGTTTGGGCGTCAAGCGCTACGCTGGTCAATTTGTGCTTTCTGGCAACATCCTTGTGCGCCAGCATGGCACGAAGATCAAGCCAGGCTTGAATGTTCGAGCTGGCAAAGACGATACTCTGTTCGCTACTTCAGACGGCGTTGTGATGTTTGACGAAGTGCATGGTAAGAAGCGCGTGAACATTGTCCCGCAGGTGGAAGGCTAAGATGAGAACTGGTATTCACCCCACATATTACACCGACGCGAAGGTTACGTGCGCCTCTTGCGGCAAGACCTGGACAACCGGCTCGACCCGCAAAGAACTGCGCGTGGACATCTGCTCCAATTGCCATCCCTTCTTTACCGGTGAGTTAGCCCGCATCCTCGATATCGAAGGTCAGGTGGATCGCTTCTACAAGAAGCTCTCTGTCCGCCAGAACTATGTCGAGCAGCAGAAGGCGAAGGAAGAACTCAAGGGTTCTCCCGAGCGCCCCATCGCGGACCTGGGTCTGCCCGCCCGCGCTTTGGATGCTCTCAAGAAGGCTGGCATCGAGAACGTTGGTCAGTTCATGGACAAGCTCAACGCCGGCAATGACGCCGTTTTGGCGATCGCTGGCTTTGGTCAAGCTTCCCTGACCGCTGCCAAGAAGAAACTACGTTCGCTCGGTTATGAACTTCCCGAAGCTGCTGCATAATCTCACTTGCAGAATAGATAATCTCAGGTAAACTTACGGGCATGGCGCTGAGCGCCATGCCCGTTATTTTTACCCCCACCGCCTGATTTGCCAAGCAAATCAGGGGCACGCAGGGGCAGGAGAATGTATGCGCCATACCCATGGTCTCATTGAAGTAGTATGTGGTTCGATGTTCAGCGGTAAGACCGATGAATTGATTCGCCGATTGGTGCGAGCCACCATCGCAAAGCAGAAGGTGCAAGTATTCAAGCCCGCCATTGACATCCGTTATGCCGTGGAGAAGGTTACTTCTCATGCAGGTTCCAATTACGATGCCATTCCCGTGGAAAAGTCAACAGACATTATGTCCCGCATCGAGAAGGATACAACTGTTGTTGGCATTGATGAAGCGCAGTTCTTTGACCCCGATATCGTGAACGTGGCGCAGGCGCTGGCAGCACGTGGCATCCGCGTCATCGCCGCCGGATTGGATATGGACTTCCGCGGCGAACCGTTCGGTCCCATGCCGATATTGATGGCAATGGCAGAGTCTGTGGAAAAACTCCATGCCATTTGCATGGTCTGCGGTGACGAAGCTTCCCGCACGCAGAGACTCGTTAACGGCAAGCCCGCCAAGTATGATGATCCCGTGGTAATCGTGGGCGCATCGGAATTGTACGAAGCTCGCTGCCGCATGCATCATGAAGTACCAAGATAGAGATATTTTCTATGCTCAATACTATTGTGTGCAACGAGTGTGGTGGCGACATGCAGAAAGGCTATGTTCCAGACTATATGCACTTAGACACGCCAACACAACCATCATGGATTGAAGGCAATTTTGAGCAAAACCTCTTTGGCTTTTTGAAGTTACGAGGAAAAAAGCGCTATCAAATCGTAGCTTACCGATGTGAACAGTGTGGATTAATTAAATTCTACGCTGGTCCAGAACCAACACTTAATAAGTGAATTTGAGTAAAAACTATGCAAGATTACAACGAAATTCTCGCCGAAGTTTTATTAGACGAACAAACTCTCCAAAAGCGCATCAAGGAATTGGGGATGGAGATCAGCAAAGATTATCCCGATGGCAACCTCCTGCTGATCTGCATCCTGCGCGGAGGCGTACCCTTCATGGTAGATCTAAGTCGCGCCATCACCGCTCCACATATGATGGATTTCATGGCGGTCTCCTCCTACGGCGTGGGCAAACGCGAATCGAGCGGCACCGTCCGCTTGACAATGGATTTACAGATGGATATCCACGATAAAGATGTACTGCTCGTAGAAGATATCGTTGACAGCGGTCATACCATTGCATCGGTGCTTGAACTGTTGCAACTCCGTCAGCCACGCAGTCTCAAAGTCTGTGCTTTGCTCGATAAAGCCGAACGTCGTGAGGCAGAAGTCCCCATTCATTATCGCGGTTTCAGCATTCCGAATAAATTCGTCTTTGGCTTCGGCTTGGATCTGGATGAGTACTATCGCAATCTCACTTTTGTCGGTGTTGTAGATCTCAATAAATATAAACCACCGGCATGATTCACTGATTCAGATTTACGATTTCACTTACAGTTAACTTTCGACCTTTGACGTTTGACGATAATTTTTACAAGTAGGGTCACCATGTCAGACAATTCTGAACATCCCGTTTCTGCCTATGCCGGGCGTTGGGTGGCTCGCCTCCGCGGCAAGATCATTGCTCAAGGGGGCACACCTGAACAAGCCCTGCGTGCTGCACAAAGTACCCGTCACAAAGAACGACCGGAAATTATTTACATGCCTGCCCCATTTTCTCATTCTCCATTGATAGACAAAGTCCGCGAGGCGCTCCCTGACCAGGAAATCTATCTGGTCGGCGGCGCTGCGCGGGATATGTTGCTTAATCGCATCTCTCACGATCTTGATTTTGCCCTGCCTTCGAATGGCATTTCCTTCGCCCGAAAAGTTGCCAACTTCCTCCAAGCGGACTTCATGGCACTCGACGAAGAACGCGATACTGGACGCGTCATCGTGACCGAAGCAGACGGCTCCCGCACCTTCATGGACTTCGCCACCTATCGCAACGGCACCACTCTTGAAGCGGATTTGCACGCTCGCGATTTCACTATGAATGCCATCGCCTTCGACCTGCGCACGGAGTCCCTGATAGACCCGATGAACGGCGCATCCGACCTACGCGCTAAGACCATCCGTGCTTGTTCCAGCACTTCCTTGGCAGATGATCCGGTCCGCATTTTGCGTGCGGTACGTCAGGCGGCAGCGTTCGGCTTCAAGATCGATCTAGAAACGCGTAAGTCAATGAAGGAAGCTGCCAGCTTATTGCCACGTGTTTCGCCGGAACGTCAACGCGATGAATTGTTCAAAATGCTGGAGGGACCGAAACCCGACGCCGCCATCCGAGCGTTGGAAATGCTCGGCGTACTTCCCTATCTCCTGCCAGAACTCCCTGCGCTCAAAGGGGTAGAACAAACATCCCCACATATTCACGATGTCTGGGAACATACCTTGAGCGTGCTTGGGCATCTCGAAAGTATTATCGCCGCTCTGCGCGTGGGCTATTCCGCAGAGGAGACCAACGATATGCTCACCGGCTTTCTCACCCTGCGCATTGGGCGCTACCGTGAACAGATCGCTGCTCACTTTGCCGAGTCGCTCAACACAGATCGTTCTGTCCGCTCGGCGTTGTTTTTCGCAGCGTTGTATCACGATGTGTCAAAGCCAGCTACAAAATCCGTAGATGAGTCGGGGCGTATCCGCTTCTTCGATCACGATGTCCGTGGCGCGGATGTTGCAGAGGAGCGCGGTCGAGCCTTTAATCTGAGCAATGACGAGCTCGAGCGCGTCAAGAAGATCATCCTGCACCATATGCGTTTCCATTTTTTTACAGATCGCATCGAGAATGACAAACAAGAACCATCACGCAAAGCCATATATCGTTACTTCCGCGATACGGGTGAAGCTGGCGTGGATCTTGTCCTGCTCGGTCTTGCTGACCTGCGCGGTACGCGTGGAAATGAACTTACCCAGGAGACCTGGATCTCTGCCTTAGATACTGCACGCATTTTGCTGGAGAATTATTGGGAACGCCGTGAAGAGGTCATTACGCCTCCGCGTTTATTGGATGGCAATGATCTAATGAAAGAACTGAACCTACAACCTGGGCGGATCATCGGTCAACTGCTGGAAGCTATCCGTGAAGGACAGGCAACGGGTAAAATTGCAACTCGTGAAGAAGCAATCCAATTTGCTCAAACATGGATCGCTGAAAACCAGAAAATCATAAATTCAAAACTGGAAATCGCAATGAATATCGTTTACTTTGATCTTGAAAGCCAAAAGCTATTTGAAGAAGTTGGCGGACGTGATGCATCCAGATTATTGTTAGCCTGTGGTGTGACCTGGTCCACGGACCGCAATGACTATGCCGTGTATTGGGAGAAAGATGCGGCAAAGTTGGTGGCAGAGTTGAAATCTGCTGACCGTGTGGTTGGATTCAATATTATCAATTTTGATTATGAGGTTTTGAAGCCATACACGCCCAACGAGAATTTCCGCTCCTTCCGTTCCACCGATATGCTGCTGGATATTTTCCGCACATTGAACTTCCGCCTGCCGTTGGATTCCATTGCCAAGGCAACGCTGGGAGCAAAGAAAACTGCCGACGGCGTACAGTCCGTGGAATGGTATCGAAACGGTGAACTGGATAAGGTGGCAGAATACTGCAAAGCCGATGTAGATATCACGCGCCGAGTATATGAATTTGGGCGTGATAATGGTTTTGTGTATTACTATTCGAAGCTTGGCAGTAAATTGAAAGTGGCTGTGAACTGGAAATAAATTACATGCGGGGCAGTTGCGAGACTTGCCCCTACAAATACAACAATGAGGAGAGAGAAATAATGCCAAAGGTAGGTATTAACGGTATTCAAATGGCGTTTGAACGCCATGGAAAAGGGACACCACTGGTGTTACTGCATGGATACCCTCTTGACCATCACGTGTGGGATGATATTGTTCCGCTTCTCCAAGACACATTCGATCTGATCATCCCCGAACTGCGCGGATTCGGTGACTCTACTACAGTGGATACCCTTTACAACATGGATGACATGGCAACCGATATTGCTGGACTGCTCGGACATCTCAGCGTTCAGAAAACTGCCATTGCAGGTCATTCCATGGGCGGATATGTGGCGCTAGCATTTGCTCGACATTTTCCCAAGCGCGTCACCGGACTGGGTCTCGTCTCTTCGCAGGTACTGGCTGACCCGCCGGATCGCAAGGAAGGGCGTTATAAGTCCGCAGCGGATATCGCTGAAAATGGTATCAATAATGTGGTGGAAACCATGTCCACAAAATTCACATCTGATCCACGCTTGCAGGGTTTTGCGCGCGAAATCATGCAACGGCAGAAGCCAGCGGCATACATCGGTGTGCTCAAAGCAATGGCAGAGCGTCCTGATTCCACTCCCCTGTTGTCAACAATGCAATATCCGCTTGTGGTGATCCATGGCGATGGAGATATGTTGATACCTGTTGTGCGCGCACGGGAAATCAAAGAAGCAGTTCCGAGCGCACATTTTGTGGAGATCAGCGGTGCAGGTCATTTGCCGATGATGGAAGCAAAAGAGATCACAGCGGAAGCGCTCAAACAACTGGCTTAAAACGAAACTCCCGTTACGCAAAGGTGACGGGAGAATTTTTTTATAACGAGAACAGACCCTGGCGTAGAAAGAGGCGAAGCCAGTTATTATGATGCGGGCAGTGCTTTGAACGGCTGTGTGTTCTGTCCGTTCAGCGAAACATTGTTCGATTTACGATTTACAAGTCGATTGATGTGCGCTACAAGCACGCGGCTGGGTGTGGGCTTGGTTAAATAATCATCGGCACCAGCATCCAAAACACTGGCGACCATGGAGGGATCATTAAGCGCTGAAAGCACAATGATGGGCACGTCACTAAAGGCACGTACGGCTCTGCAGATCTCCCAACCATCCATCTCGGGCATCATGAGATCGAGAATGACAAGATCGGGGGTGTTTTCACGAATACGTGTCAGTCCTTCAGTACTACTGTTCGTTGCCCACACTTCAAAACCCTGTGACGTTAAAAGCACAGAGAGCAAATCGGTCACCGCATTATCATCATCGATAACGAATATTTTTGTGGTCATATCATTTTTCCTATGCGTCATATTATCATATATTCTTGCTAATTTGCGGCTTGCAACAGGTTTACAGAAAAATCAGCCAATAATTGTGGAAAAATGTCACTTTTGCCAATTATCCTTTGTGGTAAACTTCACCAGATTAAATAACAACACCCATGGAGGCTTACAATGAATAAATGGGTCTATCTTTTTAACGAAGTCGCGAAAGCAGAAAAATACGCTGGTTCCTGGGAGGGCGTTCGCTCTCTACTCGGTGGTAAGGGTGCCGGCCTTTTCGACATGACGCGCGCAGGCGTTCCGGTTCCTCCGGGATATACGGTCACGACCGAAGCCTGTAACGAATTCCGCAAGACCGGCAAATTCCCTGCCGGACAGTGGGACCAGCAAGTTGCCGCAATGAAGTACGTGGAAAAAGCCACGGGCAAGAAGTTCGGCGATCCGAAGAACCCGCTTCTCGTTTCATGCCGCTCCGGCGCCAAGTTCTCGATGCCAGGCATGATGAATACCGTCCTCAACATCGGTTTGAATGATGCAGTTGTGGAAGGTTTGACCAAGCTGACTGGCAACGGTCGCTTTGCGTGGGACTCCTATCGCCGCCTCGTTGAGATGTTCGGCACCACCGTGTTCAATCTCGACGACGAAGTGTTCGAGCACCCGATGGCTCAGTACAAAGCTGACAAGGGCTACAAGATGGACACCGAAATGACCGCTGAGGACTGGAAAGCTCTCGTCGGCATTTTCAAGGAAGTGTTCAAGAAGCACGTCGGTTTCGATTTCCCGCAGGATGTCTACAAGCAGCTTGAACTCGCCACCAAGGCAGTGTTCGAATCTTGGAACGGAAAGCGCGCCATTGCCTACCGCAACAAGGAAGGCATTTCGCATGACCTCGGCACCGCTGTCAATATCGTGACCATGGTGTTCGGTAACATGGGTGATGACTCCGCCACCGGCGTAGCCTTCACTCGCAACCCTTCCACCGGCGATCAGAAGATGATGGGCGAATACCTCATCAACGCTCAGGGCGAAGACGTAGTCGCTGGTATCCGCAATGCGGACCCGATCGTCAACCTTGAGAAGCAGATGCCTAAGGCGTATAAAGAATTCATGCAGATCACATCCCGCCTGGAGAAGCATTACAAGGACGTTCAGGATGTGGAATTCACCGTTGAGCGTGGCAAGCTGTGGATGCTCCAGACCCGCAATGCCAAGCGCACCGCCAAAGCCGCTGTAAAGATCGCTGTTGATATGGCGAATGAGAAACTCATCACCAAAGAACAGGCTATCCAGCGCGTTACGACCGAGAACGTCGATTCCCTGCTCCACCCGCAGTTCAACGACAAAGCCATGGCAGAAGCCGAGAAGACCGGACGCTTCTTTGCCAAGGGCGTGAACGCCTCCCCCGGCGCCGCCGTTGGTCAGGTCTACTTTGATGCCGATAAGGCTGAGAAGATGGCTAAGGAAGAGAAGCAGAAGACCATCATGGTTCGTCCGTTCACCAAGCCGGATGATGTCCATGGCATGATCGCTTCCCAGGGCGTGCTCACCAGTGAAGGTGGCGCTACATCTCATGCCGCAGTCGTTGCCCGCCAGTTCGGTATCCCATGCGTGGTCGGCGCTTCTGTGATCAAGATCGACCTTGAAACCCGCGTTATGACCGTTGGTGATGTGGTCGTCAAAGAAGGCGAATGGATCTCCGTGGACGGTAACACCGGTAAAGTATTCATCGGTGAGATCCCGACCTCCGCTCCTTCCCTCGAAGAACAGCATGACCTGCTCACCCTGCTCACCTGGGCGGATGAGATCTGCGCCCGCAAGGACGTCCGCGAAGCCAAGGCTAAGGGATATCCCACCCGCGGTCTACAGGTTTGGGCGAATGCCGATTATCCGAAGGATGCCCAGCGCGCCCGCTCCTACGGCGCCGTTGGTATCGGTCTCTGCCGCACCGAGCACATGTTCTTTGAACCCGAGCGCCTGCCCATCGTTCAGCGCATGATCCTGGCTGGACCTGGTCCCGAGCGCAACAAGGCTCTCGATGAACTGCTCCCCTACCAGCGCAAGGACTTCGATGGTCTGTTCGAAGCGATGAACGGCTACCCCGTGATCATCCGCTTGATCGACCCGCCGCTGCATGAGTTCATGCCCGACGAAGAGAAGCTGCTCGAAGAAGTGATCGAGATGCGCGTGAAGGGTCAGACCGAAGGTCTGTCTGACAAGGAACACCTGCTCACCGCCATCAAGGGCATGCACGAATCCAACCCGATGATGGGTCTGCGCGGTGTCCGCCTCTCCATCCAGATCCCCGAGATCGTGGAAATGCAAGTCCGCGCCATCTTCGAAGCTGCTGCTGATTGCACGCTGCGCGGTATCGTTGTGAAGCCTGAAGTCATGATCCCGTTGACCGGAACCGTGAAGGAACTGGAATGGATCCAGCCGAGACTTCGAACGCATCGCTGCTTCCGTCATGAGCGAAAAGAACGTTAAGTTCGCTTATAAGTTCGGCACCATGATCGAAATCCCGCGCGCTGCTGTTACCGCCGGTGAAGTTGCTGAACGCGCCGAGTTCTTCTCCTTCGGTACCAACGACCTGACCCAGATGACCTACGGTTACTCCCGCGATGATGCCGAGCGCAACTTCCTGATCACCTATCAGGAACAGGGCATCCTCGAGAAGAATCCCTTCCAGACCCTTGACCGCGGTGGCGTTGGCAAGCTCATGGATATGGCGATCTTCGCTGGTCGCACGACCCGCCCGAGCCTCGAAGTGGGTATTTGCGGTGAACACGGTGGTGACCCCAATTCCATCGAGTGGTGTCACATCATTGGTAACAACTACGTTTCCTGCTCGCCCTTCCGCGTTCCGGTGGCACGTCTCGCCGCGGCGCATGCTGCTCTGAAGCACCAGCCCAAGAAGGCTGTTGCCAAGAAACCCGCAGCGAAGAAGGCTCCTGCCAAGAAGGTTGTAGCCAAGAAACCCGCCAAGAAGAAATAAGCACTAAGAACGATAAAGGGCGCACTTTGAAAGTGCGCCCTTTTTGTTTTCCTGCGATTGTCACCCTGAGCGATAGCGAAGGTTCTCTACCATCGGAGGAGAGATTCTTCGCTCCGCTCAGAATGACATAGACTTGATTCTTACTTTACGTTCAACACCTGTCCAACATAGATCAGGTTGGCATTCTTGACCTTCGGGTTCAGAGCCATCAGATTATCCACGGTGGTGCCAAACTTGTTGGCAATGATGCGGAGCGTATCACCTTTTTGAACGACATAGGTCGATGCACCGGAAGAGCCAGAAGGAACAGTCACTGCTTGCCCAACATAGATCAGGTTCTGGTTGGTGATCTGCGGGTTCAACTTGAGCAGAGCATCCACAGTGGTGCCATACTTGTTAGCAATGATGCGCAGCGTGTCACCTTTTTGAACGTAATAGGTACTTCCGCTGGCGGGGGGTGGATTTCCACCAGAGGTCGAGACATAGATGGTTAAGCGTTGACCTTCATAGATCAGGTTGACATTCTTGATATCAGAGTTATGTGCCAGGATCAGATCGACAGTCGAGCCGAAGCGAGCCGCCAAACCTTTTACTGTGTCACCACGTGCCACGATGTAGATCAAGTAGCCGCCATCCGTACCCAGAATAGTACCGGGTAGAAGCAAGACCTGTCCCGGATAGATCAGGTTTCCACTGCCGATCTCAGGATTCGCGCGCTGAATGGCAGAGACAGTCGTACCGCAGCGTTCCGCGATCTTGCGCAGAGTATCACCGCTAACAACCGTTACACTCGTGTCGCAGCCAGCCGCGTATGCAGATGCCGTGGTGGCAAACATACCAACCAGCATGGTCAAAATAATAAAGGATTGTAAAAGTTTTTTGTTCATCGAAACCTCCATTTCGCTTTCAAGAAGATGGATGGTTTTCGTTTCAAAAAAGTTCCCCAATTTCTTCACACCCCTACCAAGTTCCTATACCGGTAAACGGAACCCATCTGGCATCTCGGCATATACGCCACGCATGTCCTCCGGTAACGCTTGCGCGAGCGTGAACATCAAACGGTCGGTCAGTGCCAGCGGACTTTCTCCCGGATTCGGCATCAATACCGGAAGCACTGTGATCTGGACGCGCGTCCGCTGCGAGAACCGCTTAAAGAAGTTGTCGGAGCCGGTCACTGCCACCGGCAAAATGGGACAGTGCGCCTCGATCGCCAATCGGGCTGCTCCCGTTTTCGCGACCGCCAGCCCCCGACCGTTTGACCGTCTCCCATCCGGGAACATGCCCAGCGGCTGACCATGCGCCAGCACTTTCTCAGCATGATGCATCGCCCAGTCGTCCTTTTCGCCGCGGTTGACCGGGAACGCGCTCAGGTTCCGTATCAATACATCCATCAACGGGACCTTGAATAGTTCCGCTTTTGCCATAAAAAAGATCGGGCGCGGCAGGGCAAATTGCAGCGGGAACACATCAAAGTTGGTAACGTGATTTGCGGCAATGACGACTGCTCCCTGCTCGGGGAAATGTTCCAACCCGCGAACATCCATTTCCATGATGAGAGAGAACAAAGCACGCGCGAACGACACGAGAACGCGGCGCTGAGCGGTATCAGCAAAGTAAAATTTCTTTCGATCACGGGGATCAGGCACAGGCTTGGAAAGAGGCGTAGAGTCCATGACAAACGTCGTAAGGAAAGTGGATTATACTTGCGCAAACGATAACATCAGTCCACGAATGGGGAATTCGTGCTACTGGTAATAACACTTGGAGAACAAAATGGACACTATCATCGAAAGTATCTCAGCATTGGAAGTTTTGGATTCCCGCGGCAACCCGACCGTGGAAGTCGAAGTTGCTCTGGCAGACGGTTCCTGGGGACGCGCAGCCGTTCCCTCCGGCGCATCCACCGGCGTGCACGAAGCTTTGGAAATGCGCGACGGCGATAAGAAGCGCTATCTTGGCAAGGGCACTTTGAACGCAGTTGCCAACGTCAACGGCGTGATCGCCGAAGCGCTCTTCGGCTGGGACGCTGTGGAACAGAAAGCCATCGACACCGAACTGCTTGCCCTCGATGGCACCCCGAACAAATCCAAGCTCGGCGCGAACGCGATCTTGGGCGTGAGCCTTGCGGTTGCCAAAGCCGCCGCAAACTCCATGGGACTGCCGCTCTACCGCTATCTCGGCGGCGTGTACGCTCACGTACTGCCCGTGCCGATGATGAACATCCTGAATGGCGGCGCACATACCGCGTGGCAATCCACCGATATGCAGGAATTCATGGTCATGCCGTTCGGTGCACCTTCCTTTGCGGAAGGTCTGCGCTGGGGCGCTGAGATCTACCACGCTCTCAAGTCCGTGCTGAAGGAAAAAGGCTACATCACGCTCGTCGGCGATGAAGGCGGATACGCTCCTGCTTTGAAAGCCAACAACGAAGCCATCGAAGTCATTCTCACCGCTATTGAAAAGGCTGGTTTCAAAGCCGGTCGCGGTTTGGATGTTGCCATCGCGCTCGATCCCGCTGCTTCCGAACTGTACGAAGAAGACACCAAGCTCTACAACCTGCGCAAGGAAGGCAAGAAGCTGACCGGCGAACAGATGGTTGAATTCTGGGCGAAGTGGGTCAAGGACTATCCCATCGTCTCGATCGAAGACGGTCTTGCTCAGGATGACTGGGAAAGCTGGAAACTGGCTGTCAACACCTACGGCGACAAGTGCCAGATCGTCGGTGACGACCTGCTCGTGACCAACCCCGAACGTGTCCGCCGCGCCATCAAGGAAAATGCCGCGAACGCTCTGCTCGTGAAAGTGAACCAGATCGGTTCTCTGACCGAGACCATCGAAGCCGTGGAAACCTGTCACCGTGCCGGCTGGCGCGCGGTCACTTCCCACCGCTCGGGCGAAACCGAAGATGCCACCATCGCCGATCTGGCTGTGGCGCTCAACACCGGACAGATCAAGACCGGCGCTCCTGCCCGCTCTGACCGTGTGGCGAAGTACAACCAGCTGCTCCGCATCGAAGCGGAACTCGGCGACACCGCCAAGTACGCTGGCTGGGATGCTCTGAAGTAAACAGAAACACTCAACGCTCTGACGGGGGCTTTGCTCCCGTTATCGCTCCTTCGGGGCTAAGCCCCGAAGGAGCATATTTTTCTGGGAGGGACACATGTCCAACGAAGAAAACATCAAACAGTATTTGGCGAATCGACAAAAAGAGATCGACGGGGCGGCTTTGTATATGGTTCTGGCGGAGACCGAGAAACAGCCACAAATGGCACAGGTCTATCAAAAGCTGGCAGCCAGCGAAGAAAAACATGCCGCGGCATGGGAAAAGAAACTGACTGATCTCAAGGTCGCACTCCCGCCGCGCAAACCAAGCTGGCGCGCCGCGAGCATGATCTGGCTCGCAAAACGCTTTGGACCTCAGTTTGTGCTGCCAACCATCACCGGCAACGAAAAAGCGGACAGCAGCGCCTATGATGGACAGTCCGATGCGGAGGCGAAGGAATTCTCAAAGGATGAGAAATCACATGCGCGGCTGCTTTCGATGGCATCACATTCCTCCGGCGGACTTCCCGGCGGGACAGTCGCTCAACTGGAAGGACGTCACAAAGCCAGCGGCGGGAACGCTCTCCGCGCGGCAGTGCTCGGTGCCAATGATGGTCTCGTCTCTATTTTGAGTTTGACCATGGGCGTGGCAGGCGCAACCAATTCCCGACCCGATATTTTGATCGCGGGTCTGGCGGGTGTGCTGGCTGGCGCAGGTTCAATGGCACTGGGCGAATGGCTCTCTGTGCAAAGCTCACGCGAACTGTACGAGCATCAGATCAAGATCGAAGCGGAAGAGATCGCTGCCAACCCTGAAGAAGAGCAGGAAGAACTGGCATTGATCTACCAGTCGAAAGGTTTGCCGGAAGATCGCGCCAAGGAACTCGCCGCTCACATGATGGCGGATAAGAGCAGTATTCTCGATACACTCGCCCGTGAAGAACTAGGCATTGACCCCGAAGAACTTGGCGGCTCTGCTTATGAAGCGGCATTTACTTCGTTCTTCCTGTTTGCGTTTGGCGCGTTGTTTCCGATGCTGCCCTACTTCTTCCTTGGCGGAACAACTGCCATCATTTTGAGTCTCGTGGTCAGCGCGATTGGATTGTTTATCATCGGTGCGGCGATCACGCTGATGACTGGTCGCAGTGTGTTGTTCTCGGGGACACGTCAGGTTGTGGTAGGAATTGCAGCAGCTGCACTCACGTATGGTATTGGGAAATTGATCGGTGTTTCAGTTGGGTAAGAAAATTATCCACTAAAAAAAACATCCCGAAGATTTGAAATCTTCGGGATGTTTTACTATATCTTATTAGCGTATTTGTCTGCAAACAGCGCAGGTTGTCCACCCGTGTGCCAGAACAGCACAGTTTCATCTTTCTTGAAAAATCCATTGCGGATGAGGTCGATCATCCCAGCCGCGGCACGGCCGGTGTAGACCGGGTCAACCAATAAACCTTCGTACTTCGCAAACAACCTGACAGCTTCGCGCTCCGCATCGGTCAACACGCCGTAGCCTGCTTGGCAATAATTAGCATTTGCCAGCACATCATCGGGTGTGAACTGGGTCCGCTCCGCTATTTTCGCGCTTGCATCCGATGCCAGTTTGGAGACGTGCTCCTTTAGCCATTCTTCAGATTCGTCAATGCTGATTCCCAGCACCTTGCCTTTGAAGCCAAACACGCGTTGACCTAACACAAGTCCAGCATGTGTGCCGCCGGAGGATGTGCCGAAGACGATATAGTCCAGACTTCCGAAGTCTTGCAGACTTCGGAAGTCTCTTAGTTGGCTCATTAACTCTTTCATCGCGAAGGCATATCCCAGCGCACCAGTGGGACTGGATCCGCCGTAAGGGACGAGATAGGGATTCTTTCCATCCGCAACGGCGTGATCGAATGTCTCTTGCAGGATGCGGTCACGATCTTTGCGGTCGGGCACAGCAACGATCTTTGCACCGAACAATTCGTCGAGTAGCAAGTTGGCGGAGGAACGTTCGGGCAGTTCACCGGTCAAAACCAGAGTACATTCAAATCCAAAACGAGCCGCAGCAGCAGCGGTCTGACGGCAGTGATTGGATTGCATCGCGCCGCCGGAGATGAGGGTCTTTGCTCCCTGCTCACGCGCTTCGGCAACGAGGAATTCCAGTTTGCGGGTTTTGTTGCCGCCAAAGGCAAGTCCCGTTTGGTCATCGCGTTTGATCAAAAGACGAGGTCCGCCCAGAGCTTCGGAAAGACGCGGCATTTCTTCGATAGGCGTCGGCAAATGGGCAAAGTTCATTCTTGGAATATTCATCACGCACCTCCCAGCGATTGTTTTGTTTTCGACTTCCCGCGCGAACGCATCACATCCAACACGCGCGGCATGATATCAGAATACATCTTATACCAAAGCGGACTGGGCGCAAAATCCCAGGCGCCGAGGGTGCGGACAACCTTGCCGCCAAGTCCTTCTTTGAAACGGTAGACGCCCCACATCGAGTCGCTTTCATTGAATGCTTCGGGGGCGCCCCACAGGTCGTACACCGTGCAATCTTTCGCTTTCGCGCGCTTCATTGCTTCCCATTGCAGAAGGTACGTTGGCATCTTCTCACGATGCAGGTTGCGCGACATGCCGTAGACATAATACGCACGCTCCGCAAAATAGAAGACAAAGATCGCTGCGACGGGTTCACCATCCACTTCGGCGATGATCGGTTCGCAAGTTGGAACGTTGGAAGGTTGGAAGGTTTCAACCTGTGAACCTGCCAACCTGTCAACATTCGAACTCATAAAAATTTGCCAGACGGTTTTGTAGTAGCCTTCGTCACGGATCACAAAGCCATCGCGGAGGGAAGTCTCGGCATACATCTTATAAAGCATCCCCAGATCGCCCAGGGTGCCTATACGCAAAACAACACCTTTCTTCTCTGCCAGACGGATGTTGTAGCGCGTCTTCTGTTTCATGCGCGCCAGCATCTCTTCTTCAGTGGGTTGCAGATCGATCAGGACGGTGTTCTTGAACTGGATCTGATCGGAGGCGTACTCCCAGCCTCTGCGCTTCATCTCAGACACCACAACCTGTCCGCCGTTATCAATGACATCATCTTCCCCTGCAGGGACTCCCGTTCCCAGGACAACATCGGGATCCACTTTCAAGAAGATCGCACCCTGTTTCTTCGCAAAGGATTGTAGGTCATCCAACACACGCTTTCGCAGGGATTCGTTCGTCCAATCGAGCAGAGGTCCTTTGGGAGAATAGAGCACGGAGAGACGCGCGGAGAATCCGTTGCGGAGGATCTGGCGTTTGAGAATAAGAGCAGCAGCAATATAGTGATCAGTGAGTAGTGAACAGTTATCAGTTACAAAAAACTTGTCGTTTGTCCACACGGCATACAGTGGTCTCCACCCATACTTCGCCTTGACCTGTCCCCATTCGTAGGTTTGGAGGAAGTGTGGATTAGGCAATTTGGAGATGATCGAATTCCAGTTAATACTTTCCACTTTCTATTCTCTATTCCCAATGAATTTCAAATATGCCCAATACAACAATGGATTATAGACCCGGTCGAGGGCTTGCGCGGCGCGTTTGAGTTCACCGCCAAATCCGCGTTTGAAACGGTAGACTCCCCACAAGCCATCGTGGCGCGTCTCGAAATTCGCTTCGAGCGTGGTTTCGTCTTCGTCAGGCACACCCCAGAGATCGTATTCTTCCCCACCGCGGGCTTTTGCCCATTTCATCGCTTCCCATTGCAGGAGGTAGGTGGGCATGCGGTTGCGCTCTTCGTCGGTAGAAGCACCGTACAGGTAATAGGCGCGGTTTCCATTGCGGGCAACGAATAAAGCTGCGAGTGGCTTGCCTTCATATTCTGCGACCAGAATTTCGCCCAATCCTTTTGGCTGAAGCAATTCATAAGCACGTTTGTAATATTCCAGTGAATGGACTCCGAATCCATCGCGCCCACCGGTGACGAGCATCATCTTGTGGAAGGATTCGACATCGTTCCACGCGCGAACAGTAACACCCTTCTTTTCAGCGAGGCGGATGTTGTAGCGTGTCTTCTGTTTCATGCGAGCGAGAATTTCTTCCTCCTTGCCACGGATATCAATGATGATGGTACGAGGAGGCTGGATGTTATGTTTTGAAATGATGAATGATGAATGATGAATGATGAATTCAGAAGTCCAAGCGTCAGGTTCAAGTTTCAAAAAGATAGCGCGTTGGGATTTGCAGACAGAATCAATCTCCCGCAAAAAAGATTCTCGAGATTCGCTTTGGGAATATAGCCGACGGTAAATCCCAGTGGTAATTTGCGGAAAAGGATTTGCACACCGGCATCGCCAATCGCCACGCGGATAGGCTTCCAGCCAAAGGCGGACTTCAACTCGCCCCACTCCCCTGTTTGCAGGATGTGAGCATTAGGATGTTGCGTGAGGAAGTGATTCCAGTCGGGAAAGGAGAGGATGGACATAAGTGGATTTGAAAGTTGGAGGGTTTTCAGGTTGAAACGTTTGAGCCTACAGACCTATCAACCTGTACACTAGATAATCGATGTCACATCCGGGTGCGGGGTTTCGCGGATGGATGAGCCAGGGATCAAGGTATCGAGAAGAGCAGCAATACCATCCGCGTCATCAGAGTCGCTTAGGGTGGAGAGAGTATCGATGGTGTGTGCCAGGTTTAGGCTTGGGAAAGAAGCGTCCGTTTCGAGGCGGAAGATATCGGGGTGTAGCGTCTTCGCGAGAGGAGTTCCTTCATCCCAGAGCACCTCCGTCAGCTTTTCGCCGGGACGGATTCCGGTATAGGAAATCTCGATATCGCGATGCGGCTCGAGTCCGGAGAGTCGGATGAGATCTTCAGCAAGGTCGAGAATGCGGACAGGCTCACCCATGTTGAGCACAAAGGTCTCACCGCCGCGCTCCATGGAAGAGGCTTGCAGAACAAGATAGACCGCTTCCGGGATGGTCATGAAGAAACGATACATATCGGGATGCGTAATTGTCACCGGACCACCGTTTGCGATCTGCTGTTTGAATTTGGGAATGATGCTGCCGCGACTACCCAGCACATTGCCAAAGCGGACCACAGTGAAAGCGCGCTGAGATTCAAGCGCGGCATTGAGCACGATCAACTCGGCGAGTCGCTTGGTCGCACCGTAAATGGATGATGGGCGCACTGCTTTATCAGTAGAGATGAGCACAAAGCGCTCAACGCCACAATCGAGCGCGCACTGTACAACGTTGCGCGTGCCAAGAACATTGTTCGTGATAGCTTCGACAACGTTCGCTTCCATGAGTGGGACATGCTTGTGCGCAGCAGTATGGAAGATGACCTGCGGTTGGTGTTCCTGGAAGATGTGTGCAAGGCGCTCCGCGTTTCGAATATCAGCAATGACCGGGGAGAGCAAAAGATCGGGATAATCCTGTTGCAATTCGAACAGGATCTCATAGATGCTATTTTCGCCGTGACCAAGCAGAACCAGCTCGGCAGGGTTGCGGCGTGCGATCTGGCGGCAGAGTTCGCGCCCGATGGAGCCACCCGCGCCAGTGACCAGAACACATTTGCCATCGAACGTAGCACCGATGGCTTCATCGTTGAGACGCACCGGTTCACGGCGTAGAAGATCGGTGATATCCACTTCACGCAGACGGTTGACACTGACCTTGCCGCCGATCAATTCATAGATGCCGGGCATGGCACGTGAAGGTACGCCTTTGAGGCGACAAACATCATTGACCGTGCGCACAAGCTTGCCCGGTGCCGATGGGATCGCAATGACCACCTCACTGACATGATGAAGATCGATCAGCGAGGCGAGGTCATTCACGACACCAATGACCTTCACGCCGTGAATGGAATGGTTTTGCTTGGAAGGATCGTCATCCAAAAAGCCGACAGGGTTCAAGTTCAGTTGTGATGATTTTTGGAGTTCTCGCACGATCAGTGCACCTGCATCTCCTGCACCAACGATCAAAACGTTTTTGCTTTTGCCATCAGCACGTGATGGTGTAGACTGCTCGGCTAGTATGCGCAAAGCAAAACGCGAGCCGCCGATCAAAACCAGCGATAACAGCCAATCGATGCCCAAGGCAGAGCGCGGCATACCCGGGTAGACATTTCCCGTAACATATAAGATCAGCATCACACCAGATGTCAGTACCGAGGCAGTCGTCACAGCGGCGGTGATCAAACGCAGCTCGCCCGTACTGGCATACGCCCACAGCCGACGATATAAACCAAAGAAATAATAGACGGGGATCTTGATAACAAGCGCCATCGCCATCATCAATAACGCGGCAGGAAAATAAAATGGCAGTTCGGCTACATCGAGCCGTAAAGCAAAACTTCCCAGCACCGAGACGATGATGAGAGCAATATCTCCGATCAGTACGAAGCGATTGCGCACATGCTGACGTCTCATGCGCGCATCCACTCGACCGTTTCCTTCAACCCATCTGCAAGAGAAACCTGTGCGCGGAATCCCATCACATCCGATGCTTTTTGCGGGCTGCCCACGGACCTGTAGATATCGCCTGCACGCGGTGCGGCAAATTCAGGCGCGGATGGGTTTGGAAATAGATCAAGCAATACTTCGAGCAGATCCATTAAGCGGGTCTCAACTCCCGTACAAATATTGAAGACCTTACCTGCTGCATTCGGGTGTTCCGACGCGATCAGGTTTGCGCGCACCACATCGTGGATATTGATCAGGTCGCGTGTCTGCCCACCATCGCCATAGACCATGATCGGCTTTCCATCCAGCAATCGGCGCACAAAGATTGGAACTGCAGCAGCATACATCGAATCTGGTCGTTGGCGTGGTCCATAGACATTGAAATAACGCAGCGCAACCACCTCAAAGTTGAACGAGTTGGTGAAGAGATCCGCGTACATCTCGTTGACGCGTTTGGATACCGCGTAAGGGGATTTCGGCTGGAGCGGCGTTTCCTCCACGAGGGGTAACGCTTCGGACTCCCCGTACACGGCTGCACTCGAAGCGACCACTGCCCGTCTGACACCTGCTTTGCGTGCCGCGTCGAACAGCGTTGAAGTGCCTGTGAGGTTGATGTCAAAACACGTTTGCGGCTCTTCCATGGATTGCGGAACCGAAACGAACGCCGCTTCGTGGAAAATAATATCCACGCCGCGTACCGCCTCAGCCACATGCGAAGCATTACGGATATCTCCTTCGATGATTTCCAATTGAGATGTGCCAAAATGGCTGGTTAATACTTCAATGTTCTCGCGTTTCCCGGTACTGAAGTTATCGAGAATGCGGACAGAATTTCCCTGAGCGAGCAGTGTCTCTGCAATGTGCGAACCGATAAACCCCGCGCCACCTGTGACAAGATATTTCATCTACCTGTTCTCCTTAATACCGTGCCGATCGTGCGCAGGATGATCTGGAAGTCCATGGCGAGCGTGCGGTGCTTGATGTAGTACAGGTCATATTCCAGTTTCACAGACATCTCTGTCACGCTGGCATAGTATCCATAATTGATCTGCGCCCAGCCGCTAAGTCCCGGCTTGACGAGTAAACGAGCCCGATAAAATGGAACCTGCTTTTGAAACTCGGCGATCAACTCCGGTCGTTCCGCGCGCGGACCTACGAGACTCATCTCGCCGCGCAGCACATTCCAGAACTGAGGAAGTTCGTCCAAACGCGTTTTACGTAGAAAGTTGCCTACTCGCGTCACCCGCGGATCATTCTGCTCCGCCAGTTTTGCCTCACCATCCTGTTCCGCATTCTGTTTCATCGTGCGGAATTTATAGATATTGAATTTCAGGGCTCCCTTGCCCAAACGGGTCTGTGAATAAAAGACCGGGCGGCCGCTATCGATCAGGATCGCCAACGAGATAAAGGGTGTAAGAATGATCGTGACCAGTGTTCCCACCAATCCACCGATGATATCAAGTAAGCGTTTGGCTAGCTCATAAATTCCACTCACATGCACTTCATCCACAAAGGAGCGAATGATCCAATCGGATTCAAGGTGATGGATGGGAACCCGCCCGGTCATCTCTTCATAGAGAATGGGCATGCGCGTCACTTCTACACCGCTTTCCTGTGCATCGAGAATGGTTTGGAAAGTTTCACCTTTGATCTCGCCATTGATGGCAATGACCAGATCCGAAATATGATAGGCTTCAATGAAGTGCAATAAATGATCGCTGGAACCAAGCACGGGCAGTCCATGATATTTCCTGCGATGCTTTGATTTATCATCATCCACAAAACCAATAATATGAAATGAGCGTGTGCTCAAAGATTCATACAACGCTGCCAGCGTTTGCCCGGCAAGCCCGGCTCCTACCAGCAAGATCCTGCGCCGCTGACCTGTCGACTTGTAAATGCGGATAAAGATCATCCGCCATCCTAAGGTAAATAACGAAGCAAACAGCAAAAACGCGCCTACGCCGATACGAGGCAGGTCATTATCCTGGCGCAAGATAAAGACCAAGGAATATGCCAACAAGCCGACAAAAGCGGCAATCGCAATTCCACGTGTCGTTTTTCTACCGCTTCCAGCTACATGAGGTTCATACAACTCCACAAGGAGCAACACCCAGGCGACCGGTAATAGATAAAACCAAAAAGGCACATTAACCGTGATATCAACGATCCGCTCGGCAAGCACGCGCGCTCGGTCAGGTGAAAAACCCTGAGCAATATAACCATTGACGACCTGGTTAAACTTGTCCAGGTTAATTCAATTCCATGTTTCCAAAGCTGAAAACAAGGAGGAGATCGCCATCAGCATATCGCCGATGAACAGGATCATGCGATGTTCGCTTGGGCGCAAACGTAACGGGGTGGTACGAATACTATCAGCCATTCTGTTTCGAACTCGATTGTAGGATACTCCACAAGAACCCGCTCCCCCATGTTATATGCATGGCAGGAATTGCCAGTGGCAAACCGAATATCAAATACAGTTTTTGCTGACGAATTGCCGTGTATAACCCTGCAAGGATCATGATGGAAAAATAAAGGAGAATTTCACTCAAGAGGATAAATTGCACAAATGGAATAAATACTGAAAGCAGAGCCAGCATGAGCAGGCTCAAGACAAACAACGGAGGCAGAGCCTGCCTCCAGCGAAGGGTATGGGGATAACGGCGAAGCATTTTCCACTTCCAAAATCCATAACGCCAGTACTGCCGAATCAGTTCCAGCATAGTGGAACGGGCAAAATAGACCGAGCGTATGGACGGGTCGAGCCAAATTCTACCACCCGAGCCGCGCACACGCGCGTTGAACTCGTAGTCTTCATTGGTAAGCAGAGATTCATCAAATAGCCCGATCTTTTCAATCAACGAGCGGCGGAATGAACCGAACGGAACTGTATCGACCAATGCTGCCTGTTTGGCATGGCGATACATCGCATCCCCTACTCCCAGCGGATGCGCCGCCGCTACAGCGATGGAACTAGCAATCCATGTGTCAGCGCCGGGGTGAATTTCCCAGATGCCGCCCACGTTATCGCCATTTCCTTCTTCCAGGGCTTTCACGCAATTTGCCACGTAATCGGGATACGGCTTGGAATGGGCATCGGAGCGGACCAAAATCTCGCCGCGCGCCGCTTCAATAGCACGGTTCACGCCTGAGGGGATGTTGCGAAGCGAATTGTCCACCACGCGAACGTCCAGGTCAGGGAAATCCTTCTTAAACGAGGCGATCTCCGCGCGCGTTCCATCCGTAGACATGCCATCTGCCAGAATGACTTCCATATCGGCGCGCGGAAAAGTCTGCTCGTAGAGAGCAGCAAGTAACAAGCGGATCGTGGATTGCTCGTTATAACAGGGTACGATGACGGATACTTTAAGCATGTTGGATTACGCATTACATTATACAAAATCGTAACCCGTAATGCGCCGGTTATTTTCTTTTGCGAGCCACGGTGGTCGCCGCCTGAGAAACCTGGGAAAGCGGCAAATGGATGACGAACGTCGTTCCATGCCCCAACTGACTGCGGACGCCAATTTTACCACCATGCGCCTGGATAATCTCTTGCACGATTGCAAGCCCGAGACCCGCGCCATGACCTTCTCCCCCCGCGCGGGACGCATCCACTTGATAGAAACGGTCAAATAGACGGGGCAGCGCTTCTTCTGGGACACCGGAACCTGTATCCGTTACATAAAGCTCCATCTCTGCTCCAACATTTCTCGCAGAAAGGATGATTTGCCCATGAGCGGGTGTGAACTTCAAGGCAGTTATCCACCAGATTGGTGAAGACCTGCGCCAGGCGGTCACCATCAGCAGTAAAGGAGGGCAGGTTATCCGGCACATCCACCACTAATTGGACTCCTGCTCTGTGTGCTTGCGGCGTAAATTTCTCCACGATGCTGCGGAATAATGCTCCCACATCCACCGGCGACATTTTCAGATCAGCAGTCCCTGCTTCGAGGCGCGCCAAATCGAGCAAGTTGACCGCCATGCGGTGCATCCGTCCGGCTTCGTTGTAGATGATCTCTGCAGCGTGTTTGCGCGCTTCAGGTGTATCAGCAGTGTCATCCAAGATGGCTTGGGCAAATCCTTGAATGGAGGTAAGTGGTGTCTTCAACTCGTGCGAAACATTTGCCACAAAATCGCGCTGTGACCTTTGGCTGTTGTTCACACGCTGAATCATCGAGTTGAAGGCTCGTGTTAGATCTTGCACTTCCTGCGGTCCGCGGGGTTCAACAGGATTTGCATTTTCAGGGTAATTTCGCGCGGCGACCACAACCTTTTGCAATGGGTCCGCTACCCAGCGTGAAAGGACATATGCGAGGATAAGAGAGAGTGCCAACGCGATCGCCCAACCTTGCAAGATGGGACGCAGAAACTCATCGGTAAAAACGTTCAACACCGGAGTACGTGGACGTGGCGCCGCTACGACCAAAATCCTTTTATCGTTGAGGCGAGCCCATGAATACAGCCATACAATTCCATCGGCATCTACAGCAGTTTGCGCGTTCCTGCCCAAAATATTTTTGCGCGGAAACGGCAGCTTTGCATCACCCTCTTTTGAATCGAACAACAGCTTGCGATTGGCGTTGAATAACAACACGCGCACATTATTTTTGCTGGCAAGGGACTCAACAGCAGCGGGATCATCCAGGTATTTTTTAGGGCTGGCAGCGATCTCGCTTTGGACCGCATTCAACTGCTGCTGGGTTTCCCGCGTCAATAACGGATTGCGGATCAGGAACACCAACAATACAACCGCGACAATGGTTAGTGCGATCGTGATCAAAAAGGCATAACTTAGCCAGAGACGGGCGCGCAGGGATGTAAACATATCAGGTTTTGGAGTCAACCAGCTAGCTGGTTGACTTCAGAATCATTTCATCTTTTTGAAGTCAACCAACTGATCATGCAGTTTGGTCAATTGGGTATAGAGTTCATCCAATTCATCTGCCATCATCACCGACCAGGGACGGTAAAAATACTCATCCGTCAATTGCTCGACTTGTTTATGAAGCTCGCATCCTTTAACGGTAGCGCGATAGGTGCCAGGGGTATCGGTCAATTCTGCCCAACCGATCTCTACGGCGGCATCCAACGCGATCTGATAATCGAAAGCTTCGTAGCCGCGGAATTCCATTTTCTCCGCGATCTGCTGGGCGTTAATATCCTTTCCGCTTACCAACGTTCCCAAGACGAGCCAAACAATACCTGCCTCATTGAAATGCGGACGCGCTGCCGAAAGATGCGAGTCATCCCGATAGGCGTAAATATCCATCAGATATTCTCGTAGCTGAGCGATGGAAGAACTTTCCTTATCTGCCGCCCGAAAGCGTCGTGAGATCGCCCATTTTGTGGGCGGTTCACGTTCCACACCATTTGCCATGGTGATCTGCTTGAGAAATCTCGTCAACTGTACAAGATTGAGCCCATCTCTAGGCTTGAAATTTGAAAGATGTTGGTCCCCTGCCTGAATGATCTGCCGTGCAGCCGTACGCGCTCTTTGCGTAACTTGGAATCTTCCTTCGGGAACTGGCTCAACCCAGTCTTTGATCTCCAGGCGTGCAAATAAACGTTCGAATTGTTCGGGGTTGGTAAACGGGTCACGTCTCTGAAATGATTCGACTGAGAAGTCATCCAAACCCAGTTCGCTGTAGTAATACAGCTCAATGGGCACATCGAGTTGAAGTGCAGCATCTTCGATCTTTGGTTCAGTGATCTGCCAAAGCTCGCGGATGGTGGCATAAATGAGAAGTCCAGAACTTGGTCAGGGATTCGTTTTCCATGGTGGATGTCCTTCGTCTACGTGGCGCAAAATCATGCGCCACTCCGCTACCCTGCGGGCACGATGTCAGGACGAAACAATCAATTTATACCCAACGCCGGTGACGGTTTCGATCTTCACGTTGCTGCCTTCGATTTTCCTACGCAAGTGGGCAACGTGTACATCCACCGTTCGGGTCTGACCGTAGAAGTCGAAGCCCCAGGCTTTTTGCAGGATCTGCTCGCGGCTGAGGACAAGTCCGCGGTGGGATGCCAAGGTGAGAAGCAGATCGAATTCCTGGGTACGCAGATCAAGGGCTTGCGCTGAGCCAGGACGAAGCGGGGAATCGAACCGCACTTCGCGTCGAGCTGGATCGATGGTCAGGTCGCCGATATGGACAGGTTTATCGGCATCTGATTCCTTTCGCTCTCCACGCCGGAGAATGGCTTTGACACGCGCCACCAACTCACGCGGATTGAACGGCTTGGTCAGGTAGTCATCCGCGCCCAATTCGAGACCGAGGATCTTGTCGATATCTTCGTCGCGCGCCGTGAGCATGAGAATGGCGGTGGGATCGTTCGAGGCACGTAAGCGGCGGCAGACTTCGAACCCATCCAGTTTCGGGAGCATCACATCCAGCACCATCAACACCGGGTGGTCACGAAGCACCGCATCCAGCGCGGCTTGACCGTCCTTCACAGCGTGGATGCGAAATCCCTCCCGCTCCAAATACATGCGCGAGAGTTCGATAATGGATGGTTCGTCGTCAACGAGCAGGATGAGTTCGTTCAAGGCTAGCGAATAATGAGCAGAGAATAAAAATTAGTCGCCGCGACCGGGGTTGAGCAGGGCAACACATTCGATCTCGACCAATGCACCTTTGGGGAGTCCGGCTACAGCAACAGTGCTGCGCGCAGGCGGGTTTTCAGGGAAGAATTCCTGATAAATACCGTTCATCGCCGCGAAATCGCCCATACTCTGTAGAAAGACCGTGGTCTTCACTACAAAGTTCAGACCCGAGTCAGCGGCTTCAAGCACGTTCCTCAGATTGGTCAATACCTGACGGGTCTGCGCTTCCACGCCGCCCTCGACAATTTCCATCGTGGCGGGGTTCAAACCAACCTGCCCGGCGGTAAAAACGAGATTGTCAATGCGAATGGCTTGTGAATACGGACCAATGGCTTTCGGCGCTTTCTCGGTGGATACGATCTTCTTTCCTTCAGTTGTGTACATGATTGCCTCTCAAAGGTTTATAGTGATACTGCTTACGGCAAGAAACGGGGCAGCAGGAAAAAGCTGCCCATACAAAGAGCGACCACTCCCATCGCCGCCCATGCTACAGGAACTGTCCAGCGCGAAAGCGAAGAGGATATTTCTGCCTGGTATGGGTCAGCCGGGTCATACAGCACGTCAATGCCCTGCCCCACTTGATGGATAGCTGGCAGGGCGCCAAACCCTGACTCAAACTGAACTTCCTGACCTGTACTCGTCCGAAACTTTACAACCGGACAATAATATCCAGGTCTTCCTACTCTGACCTTGCGCAGCACCAGAGCGATCACTTCCCCTCGCGCTGGGATACGCACCGCCCGCTGACGAGCCTGATACTGATAGGTCAGCACGGCTCCGGCAAGGAATGCCAGCCCGGCAAGAGAGAGCAATGCGCCAATGAGGGTAGTAATGCTGTTGATCATAGCCTATGACTCTTATTTGGATATAGGCAGTATACAGCGACGACGCAAGAGAGGCAATAGTGACAAAGATAGAGGTGCGATCCTCTGCACCTCTATTTCAACAAATTTATCCGCTTGTGGTGGGTGTGGGCGTCTTCGTGGGTCGCGGATTGGCCTCGCGGAAGGCTTTGATGGCTTCTTTGAGCGCCTTACCGGTGCCATCCATGGCGGCTTTGATCTCTTGCAGTTTATCGTGCATCGCCTTGACGGTCTCTTTGGCTTTCGCGGCGTCGGTCACTTTGCCATTGGCGTCAAAGCCCTGGTGCGAATTAATGATGCCCTTCCCGCTTTCATAGATAGGATGCGCTGCTTTGACAGCAGTTTCAAATGCATTCAGCGCGGCTTGTAAAGCGGTGACATCCTTGCCGTTGGATTTGGCGCGGTCGATCAACTTCTGAGCTTTGGCAATGAACTCATCTGAGCGGTCGAAATCCTTTGCCGAGCTTCTCGTAGGTCTGCTGTTGGCGTGCCCAGACCTGCTCCAGCTTCTCGTTGGTGACCGTTCCCTGCGGCGGCTGCGGATCATCTGCCCCCAAAGCGGATACGCTGACGAGCGGCAGGCTCGCCACTGCCAACGCTGCGGCCAGTGCCCAAACCATCGTTTTCTTGAACCAGTTATTCATCGTAAGCCTCCTTTGTTAGGTTACGATGTGATTGTAGGGTGCGCAAGTTATGGGGATATGGTGGGGTTGTAAAATCTTTGTAAAAAAATCTGAGTAGTACAAGATAATTAAAGCTTATCAACTAAAAACCAAATTAATTGAAATGTTTGTCTAGTTGCCCAATAGAAGATTATTGGAGCGATGATAGCGAAAAAGAAGAATTTAGCTTTTTTAGGAGACGCAAGTAATTCATTTGTTGAGAGGTCCATTCCTGAATGAAAAATATAAAAGAACATCAAATATATTACAGTCACCCCTAACAATCCCCTAACGACAACATCATATCGATAAGTAACATGACCGATATACATGCTGACGAAAAATAAGAATATCAAAAATAATGTCAGAGAGTATTTCTTTATTCGAAAACCCATTTTATAACCCAAATTTCTCACGCTCATAGAAAATAGTTTCACACCCTCCTCAGCACCAACATCGTCAGATCATCGGCGGGAGGCATGTCTTGCACAAAGTTGAGCAGGGATTTTTCCACCACGTCCAACAGGTCGCCGGCGGATGAACAGGAATTGAGTTTGATGGCATCAATCAAGCGCTCTTCGCCAAAGAATTCACCCTCATAGTTGTAGGATTCCGTTAAGCCATCCGTATAGAGCAGAACGTTGTCACCTTTACTAAGTTGAATGACACGTTGGGTATAGTTCACCCCTTCCGCTGCGCCGAGGGCGACGCCGGTGCGCGTCAATCTTTCCACGCTGCTGTCACTTTTGATCCACAGCGGCGGATTGTGCCCGGCGTTGACGTAGGTCAGTTCGTGGGTATTCATATCCAGCACGGCATAGACCGCCGTGACGAACATTCCCTGCTTGGTATCGGGGATCAGCAGATCGTTAACGCGCTTCAACGCCTCAGCGGGAGAATCCGCTTCGATAACGGCGGCACGGACAAGGGTGCGTGTGAGCGCCATGAAGAGCGCGGCAGGGACTCCCTTATCGGCAACATCTGCGATAAAAAGTCCAAGCTTTTTATCGGGCAGGTCGATCACATCGTAGAAATCGCCGCCCACCTGTCGAGCCGTTTTCCAGCGCGCGGCAAGTTCCCAATCCGAAAGCTGCGGGAGTGTATCGGGCAGGAAGGTCTGCTGGATCTGGCGCGCCAACTGCACCTCGGTTTCGAGACGTTCGCGCACCACCATCTCTTTTTGCAGGAGATCGTTTTGAATTGCCAGCGCGGCTTGTTGGGCGATACCGGTGATGATCTCGAGACGGCGGGTGCGGAAGCGAAGTCCGCCCGCGGCTTCTTCGATCAGCATCACGCCGTAGATCGCATCCTTGACCGCGATGGGTACTGCGAAAAGGAACGCGCCAGGATTTCCCAAATTGACATCATCGGACGGGTTAAGGGAAACCCACGCCTGCAAGCCACGCTGACCATTCGAATCAAGCGCACAGGCACGCAAACCTGATTCATCGCGGCAGGCATCCAGGAAGGCAAACTCACCGGGGGCAAACGTCCGTTGCCAGAACTCAACTTCATCATCTTCGCTCAAACCATATTCTTGCGAAGGCAGGAACGCCTCTTTATCGGCGCTCCATTGATACAACGCCGCGCGCTCGATACCGACCAGGATCGGCATGATACGGATGATCGTGCCGAGAATTTCATCGAGATCATTCAGGCTCACGACCGCCTGCGCCACCTGCAACAACGCCGCCGAGGCATACGCCTGTTCTTGCGCCGTATCGTACAGGCGAGCGTTTTCGATGGCGACCGCCGCATAGCTGGCGAAGGTGGTGGTCATTGCCTGCGCTTCGTGTCCATAGCGACCGGGCGTGCCATGCGACAACGTGATCACACCGAAAGGCTGGTCACCCACTCGCAGCGGCACCGCCAGCCCGGAATAATTCTGATCGAACCCTGCGGCAAGACCCGTGATCCAGATCGGGTCACTGGGCTTGCGAATGGAAGGCTGTTCCGACTCCATCACATTCATCAAGTGTTCATAGGCATCGGGCTTTTCATACAACAAGCGTTCGAGCAGGTCTTCATCGCAGTTGTGACAGGCAGCCAGATACAGCTCGTTATCTTCCAATAACCAAATGGCAGAGATGTCCACCGGCAGGTTGCGGTCAAGTTCGGAAAGGATGGCTTCGAGCACATCGTCCACGCTGGCATCGGCAGAGATCAAGCCTGCCACTTCACGCAAACTGTCTGCCACCTGTCGCCGCCACTGCTCGGAGCGATACAGATCCACGTTGTGAATGGCAGTAGCGATGTTATCTGCCACAGCTTCGAAGATCACTTGGTCATCATCGGTGAAGGCATTGACCTTGTCCGATTGAACATCGAGAATACCGACCACTTCCCCATCATAGATCAACGGCACACACAATTCAGAGCGCGTATTTTCCGGTGGCATCGGCGAAGGACGATAACGCGCATCCTTGGTCACATCGCTGGCAAGGATGGTCTTCCCTTCACGCGCCACCCACGGGATGATACCCATATCATCGTCGAGAGAAAGTGTGTAGCGCGTCAGTCCCGCCTTGCGCTCCCCACTGGCTGCCACATGCGCGATCAAGCGCCGGTTGGGATGCACTGTAAACAAATTGACATGCGGATAATTGAATCGGTCGTGGATCAGATCCACGGCATTTTCCACTAACACATGCAGGTCAAGCGACGAACTGACGCTCTTACTGACCTCTGAGATCAATGTCAGTTGAGTGGCGCGGCGGCGCAGGTCACTGTATAGCCGTGCCCCTTCCACGGCACGCGCGATCGTATCTGCCAGCGCTTCCAGGATCAACAGATCGTTCGGGTGAAAGGCGCTGAACTTGTCGCTCTGCACATCGAGCACGCCCAACACGCGGTCTTCGATCTTTAATGGGATGACGACTTCCGAGCGCGTCTCCGGCAAACTATCGATGAATCGGAAGCGTGGATCTTTTTCCGCATCCGTGACGAGGATTCGTTCTCCCTCCGCCGCAGCCTGACCGATCAACCCCTGACCAATCTCTACTTCCAAAGCGACTTTCGCCTTGCGCTTATCCTTGCGTGGAGCCATGGCACTTGACCGGAAGCGCATGAAAGTCGAACCATCCTGCAACGTAAAAATGGCAACATAATAATAGTGAAATGTCTTTTGGATGAGTTCAGTAACGCGGCTGGCGAGTTCGTTCACACTCAGGGCATCGGCGATCTGTGCACTGACCTGGCGGACGAGGTTCAACTGATCGAGCCGGAACCGTTCTACTGCTATGCGGTGCGAGGCGATCAAACTCACGGCAACCACACCGGCAAGTCCCTGTAAAAGGTTGAGTTCTTCCTGCTTGAAATCAGGTCCCTTCGGGCGGTTGATCTGGAGCGCTCCCATTTTCATCCCCTGATCTTCGAGTGCAACTACAGCCCAGGTGGCGCGAGAAGCGCTGGTTTTCGTCCCGCGTTTTTGTTTGGTAAACACGCCACCCTTTTTCAAGGCACGCTGCATAGCAGGAGATGTGGGTTCCTGGGGAAATAGATTTTCCCCATCTGTGCCTGGTAAACGGAAGAGTCCTTCGTGCAGCCAGAGGTCTACTTCCCCATCCAACAGGCGCGCGGCAACGGCAACGACGTTATCGCGCTGCGTAGCAAGTGACGATGTGCCAACGATCTGCTCTCCAAGGATGGCAAGATCGCGCCAATCGACCGGAAGAGTGGAACGTGAAGCCGAATCGGCTGTCATGTTCTTTACCTCTTGTGTTTGATCATTGTGAGGCTATTACTATTGGTCTCGGGGTGGGAGTCGTAATGGACTTCATCCATCAATTTCCGCATTAAAAAGATCCCCAATCCCCCGATCTTCCGTTCAGAGAGGTCAGCTTTCAGGTCAGGCATGGGAATGGACCCCGGATCAAAAGGCTCTCCATGATCAATGAGAACGATCTTGATGGTGTCGCCCAACATGCCGCAGGAAAGTTCCAGAACACCATCGCTCACGCCTTCATAGGCATGCTCGATGACGTTCGAGGCGGCTTCGTCGGTAGCCAATTGGATGTTGTACACATCCTTGTCGCTAAACCCACCCTGACGGGCAATGGTACCGACAAATTCCCGTATTTCATCAAGGTACTCGAACTTCGCAGCAAATTGGAGGTTCTTCATAACATTAAGTTAAATGCCGCCTCAGCAACGGACAACTGAGGGCGGCATCCTTCCTTACATGGGATTGGTGAATCAAAAACCTGGAACGCCAGCCGCTAAAAATGACCTACAGCTAAAAGCGGCTCATCAAAGGTTTTGAAGAGTTCAGTGAACCCAGCCAGTTCAAGAGCTTCACGGATCCGTTCCGGCACGGCAACCAAGACCACTTCACCACGATTGTAGCGCTTGGAATTGCGCTGTGCGGCAAGCAAGGCACGGAAACCTGCGCTCGACATATACTCCAGTTCACTCATATTTACGACCAATTTATACTTACCAGCTTCATTGGCAGTTTCCAGCGCCTGTGCCAGTTGGGGGGCGGTGGCACTATCCACGCGTCCTTTTACAGTGATCATGTCGCAATGCTTGAACTCTTGAACCGTGATTTCCATAAAACATCCTCCGAGTTGAAAGTACGGTATTGATTTTTGAGATTATATCATGAGAAACTACCGCTCTGGAACAACCAGTTCTCAAGAACTAGCGACCGATGACAAAAGAAACTACAAAACTGAAATCATCCTACTAATAAGCGATGCTATACTAAGATAATAGCGCACATGAAGAGCATTAAGAACTTCTTCTCACCGCCTGATATCTATGGGGATGAAGCAAAGATCACCGCACGTTTGATCTATTTCATTTCAATGGCGCTTATCGCATCCAGTACTTTCTTTATGGCGATCGTCCCCCTGATCACCCCTCAATTGAGGACGCGGGTGACGGTATTGATGGTTTCCGCCTTTTTCACCAACCTGACCATCTTATGGCTGGTACGCTCAAAAAAGTTGCGTCTGGCGGGCAATTTACTGATCTTCATGATTTGGCTGATCGTCACCATGGAATCCATCATGGCGGGGGGAGTCTCAGCGCCCATTCTAATGGGCTATATGTTCATTATTATCATAGGCGGGGTACTTTCCAAAAGAGCCTTGGGGATTGTATATCTTACGGCTCTCTGCATCGGCTCAACATTGCTCCTGGCTTTTGCGGAGACCAACGGTATGCTTCCAAAGGCAGAGAGTTTTTCTCCCTACATGCGGGTGGTGGTTTATGCATCGTTCTTCCTAGTTGCAATGCTGCTTCAAAATATTAGCGCTGGCAATCTAAAAAACCTGCTCGGCAACGCCAAAAACAGTGAGAAAAAATACAGATCCCTGCTTGAGAACATTCCCATTACAACATATATCAACAGCATCGACCACCACGCTTATACTGAATATGTGAGTCCGCAAGTGGAGAAAATACTTGGGTACGCGCGAGAGGATTTCCTAAAAGAACCTGAGTTCTGGAAGAAGATCATCCATCCCGAAGATGTCAACCGTGTCCTTGATATCAATGAGCATACCATGCTCACGGAAGAACCATTCGAAGCAGAATACCGCCTCATCGCAAAAGATGGTCGTGTGATCTGGGTCAGAGACGAGGCTACACTCGTCTACGATGAACAGGGCAATCCGCTTCACTGGCTGGGCGTCTGGACCGATATTACATCGCGCAAAATGGCAGAGGAAGAACAAGCTGACCTCATCAGCGTTATGACAAAACGTACCATCCAACTCCAGACCGGGGCGGAGGTCTCGCGCGCAGCATCCTCCATTCTCAATCTTGACCAGCTTTTACCAATGGTTGTTGAGCTGATCCGCAACCATTTTGATTATTATTACGTGGGGCTCTTCTTGACAGACGAAACAGAGAAATGGGCGCATTTGCGGGCAGCCTCGGGCGAGATGGGCAAAAAGATGATCTCCCTAAATCACAGGTTGGAAGTGGGCAATTCATCCATGATCGGGTGGTGTATCTCACATGGACAAGCACGCATCGCTCTGGATGTGGGAGAGGATGCCGTTCGATTTCGGAATCCTTTCCTTCCTCTGACCCGCTCCGAAATGGCGCTCCCTTTGATCTCGCGCGGCGAAGTGATCGGCGCAATGACGATCCAATCTGAACTACCATCCGCTTTCTCACGAGTCGATATCACCGCTTTGCAAGCCATGGCAGACCAGGTCAGCAATGCGATTAAGAACGCCCATCTATTTACCGAACGCTCCAATCTCATTACTGAATTGGAAGGCAGAAATGCCGAACTTGAACGCTTCACCTACACTGTTTCGCATGACCTCAAATCCCCGCTGGTCACGATCCGCGGTTTTTTGGGGTATCTGCGCGAAGATGCCAGTTCCGGCAACATGGACCGCTTCGACAAAGATCTGAAACGTATCGAAAACGCCGCCGACAAAATGCAGAACTCTCTTAAGTGATTTGCTCGAACTGTCACGTGTTGGCTACATCGTCAACACACTAGAGGATGTGCCCTTTGAACAGATCGTCCGTGAGGCGCTAGAGCTTGTCTTGGGACCGTCTGAGGAATCTAAAGTAGCAGTGGATATACAGGAGCACCTCCCTGTTATCCACGGGGATCATGCGCGACTGGTGGAGGTCCTACAAAATCTGCTCAGCAACGCCATTAAATTTATGGGAGATCAACCCCTGCCTCGTATTCTGGTTGGGTTGAGAGAATATACTCCAGATGGAAAAGCTGTCCTATTTATCAAAGATAACGGTATCGGCATCGAACCGCAATACCATGAGCGTATCTTCGGGCTCTTTAACCGGCTTGACCCTTCGATCACAGGTACCGGCATCGGGTTGACGCTCGTCCGCCGAATTATTGAAGTCCACGGCGGAAGGATCTGGGTGGAGTCAGAGCCTGGCCATGGCGCCACCTTTCTCTTCGATCTTCCGGTGGCCAATTCAGGATGAATGTAACCTTTCAAATTTCTTACCGTTATCCCCATAAAGACAAAATACGGTTAAAATCCAATTGTCAAGGAAACCAAGCAAGGAGACAACAATGGTTGGAGAACCAATTCTCGTCATGCTCGTCGAAGACAATGTGGATCATGCAGAACTTGTGATTCGCACAATGGAGGAACACCGCATTGCGAACAGGGTTCGACATTTCCTTGACGGACAGTCCGCTTTAGACTACTTGTTCCATCGCAGTGAATACACCGATCACGCCAGCAATCCTCGTCCTCATGTAATTCTGCTCGATCTGCGCCTACCACGAGTAGACGGGATTGATGTGCTAAAGGCGATCAAAGAAGATAATGACCTTAAAACAATCCCTGTGGTCGTGCTGACCACATCAGAAGCCGAAAAAGATGTCGCTCGCGCATACTATAATCATGCTAACAGTTATCTTGTAAAACCGGTGGGGTTCGAAGAATTCAAAAAGCTTATGGATGATCTTGGTTTTTACTGGCTAGGGTGGAATATGAATCCTGAGATTAAGGGCTAAGCTATTTATTTTTGAACGACCTGGATTGGTTAAAACTTTTTATGATGGATGATTCCGTCCACATACTATTAATTGAAGATGACCCCGCTCACGCGGAGTTGATTCAGCGCGCTTTCGAAGACCGCGGCGATCAGTCGCGGCTTTCGATCGCGCACACCCTGGAAGAAGCGCGCGCCTGCATCAAAGATTCCAAACCCACCCTGATCATTGCCGACTGGCGCCTACCAGACGGTGATAGCAGTGAACTCCTCTCAGAAGAACACAGTGCGAATACACCACCCGTCATCATCATGACCAGCTATGGCAGCGAGCGCAATGCTGTGGAGGTCATGAAATCGGGTGCGCTCGATTACATCGTCAAGTCATCTGAATCGATGACCGATATGCCCCATTATGCTGAAAACGCCATCAAACAGTGGAGAATATTGCTCGAACAGGAACGGATGCAAAAAGCGCTTGCCGAACGCGAGGCGCAATTCCGTTTACTGGCTGAAAATTCATCCGATATGATCTCGCGCCACGATGTAGATGGAAATTTCTTGTATGTGTCACCTGCCTGTCAAACTCTTTTAGGGTATAGCCCGGAAGAACTGATCGGACAGCCGATCTTCCCCATCGTCCATCCTGACGATTACAAACTGATCCTTGAATTGTTCTCCTCCGCCCGATGGGATGACCCATCAGCCGCCATACCGTACCGTGCACAAAATAAAAAGGGTGAATTTATCTGGCTGGAAACAACCGCGCACGTGATCTTCGATAAAGAGAAGCATGTTACAGAGATACAAGCCTCCTCCCGCGATATCACCGAACGAAAAGAATCGCAGGTGGCTCTTCAGCGTGCCCACCAAAACCTTCAAGAAGCTTACGATAAGACCATTGAAGGCTGGGTAGTGGCGCTTGATCTTCGTGACCGCGAAACCGAAGGGCACACCCAACGCGTGACCGAAATGACCATCCGTTTGGCACGCCAGCTTGGATGCACGGAAGAAGAGATCGTCCACATTCGACGCGGCGCTCTCCTGCACGATATGGGGAAAATGGGCATCCCCGATATGATCCTGCAAAAGCCAGGTCCGCTGACCGATGAGGAATGGAAAGAGATGCGCAAGCATCCGCTCTATGCCTATCAAATGCTTTCTCCTATCAGCTATCTCAACCAAGCACTCATCATCCCCTACTATCACCATGAGCGCTGGGACGGAAGCGGATATCCTCATGGTTTAAAGGGCGAAGAAATTCCTCTATTCGCACGCTTCTTTTCTGTTGTGGATGTGTGGGATGCTCTCTCAAGCGACCGCCCCTACCGTAAAAAGATGCACCCCAGAGATGTGATTGACTATCTCAAAAAAAGTCAGGCAGGTTGTTCGACCCGTACATCATCGAAAGATTTTTGCCGCTCATTGAAACCCCGCACGAGAATAAATAACGGCGCTCCCAATGGAGCGCCGTTATTATTACAGATCATTCCGCCTCTACTTTGACCAACACCGCGCGGACCACGGTACGTTTCTTATAGGTATTTGTCTTTTGATCATACTCTTTACAGGTCACCAGGGTCAGCCATGACTTCTCTTCGTGCTTGAAGGCAGAAGTGTCATTCGAGTCAACAATGGTATTCGTACGCACCTCGAATGTATATTTCTGTCCATAAGCGTGAACGATCAATTTGTCGCCGTATTTAAGTCTGCCCAAATTCACGAACGGACCCGGCTGACCATTGGACAAATAGACGTGGCTTGTGAGCACACTATTTCCATCCCAGGACGGGAAGGCGGTTCCTTCCAACCATCCGGCTTGATCCTCCAACCAGGTGACATCCCACATCCCATTTTTCTTCGGCACACCAACAATAGGAAGTTTTAGTCCAAGGCTCGGTATTTCGAGGATAACGTCGGTTGCAGCGTACTTCAAATCCTGCGGCTGAGTGGCCACATCGGTTTTGACATTCGGGGCAAACCCGGTTGCCGGTAAAGCAGCGGAAGAGACCAGGGTTCTTAGCGGGGATCGTCAGCCCTGCAGCAGAAGTATTATTGGAAGTACGGTCTGTACCAGAACTAGTGGCAAGCCGAACGGTATTGGCACCGCCCGGCGGCACACCTAAAGCATTAACCCGCGTCAAGACCGTGACCGTGTAGAAATCGGTCGGGGTAACAGTGCCAAAGTTTATGGTGAAGGTATTACCCGCTATAACGGGAGTCAGTCCCGGGTTGGGAGAGATCGTGATGGAAATAATATCCAGGAAAGCAGGCTTGGTATCCGTCAAAACGACATTGTTGGCATTCGTATTTCCATTATTCCCAACGGTGATGGTATACACAACCGTGTCTCCAACCACCGCATTGGTGGGCGTTCCAAACTTTGTCACAGCAGGGTCAGCGATCAAAGCAGTATTGACTTGATCGCCAAAATGAACTGTGGCATTTGTGCCTGCACTAAGATTTACACCCACAGTATTAAGCGTGGTGCTCACATACCCAGGCAGATCCGTTTCAACCACCGTATAGGTTCCCGCGGGCAATCCTGTAAAGGAATAGGCACCCAATGCATTTGTAGTTGTGGTACCAATAACGGTCCCAAGGTTGTTCCTCAACTCCACGGTAACAGCGTTGAGCGGAAGTTCTCCGCCATCTTGAATGCCGTTTCCATTGGCATCATCAAAGACCACACCAGAAATATTGGAAAGTGCCGTATTGGGTAACTGATAATCGCCAAAGTTTACGTTTCCAGTTCCGCCTGCGGCAATCGTCACTGGCATGCTATTTGCCGTTGAACTGACGTATCCTGCCGGGTCTATTTCGACAACACGATAACTGCCTGGTGTAAGACCGGGGAAGGAATAGGTACCGCCCGCTGCGGTGGTCGTGGTAGCGAGCAAGGTTGTTCCTGTGTTGTCATATAACTGGACAGTCACACCGGCGAGACCCGCTTCACTGCCTGCTTTGGAGCCATCGAGATTCGCGTCATTGTAGACCACGCCGCTGATGCTGGCAGGAGCACTTACCACGACCGTGACCGTAGCTGTATCACAGTTCTTCGGGTTGATGTTCTCGCAGATCTGATAAATGATGGTGTAAATGCCTGTCGGAGTCCCTAGGGCAACATCTACGCTTCCTGTAGCTGTATTCAAAGTCACACCAGGATCGGACGCAGAAGTATTGATAGTTGCGGTGATCTGCGCAGGGACAATGGCTGCGCCATTGAGCGTATCGTTCGTAAAGGCATTACCTGCATTTCCACCAGCAGCACCACTAATGGGCGTGCCGCTGTAATTATCATTGACAGCATCGATCGCCGGGGAAGTAACTACCACGGTTGCATTGGCTGTATCGCAGGTGGCAGGTGTAGTTGCCGGGAGAGTGCAGATCGTGTATGGATAGGTATAGGTTCCCGCGGTTGTCCCCGCGGCGACTGTGATGGTTCCATTTGCGTTCATGGTAATGGAACCAGCTGCCGGTGTGGGGGCTGTACCGGGAGTTAGCGCCACATTGGTTCCGATCACCGCTGCTACACCATTGGTAGTGTCATTAACGATCACTGCGGCGGTCGTTCCGCCTGTAGTGCCGAGGATCGGGCTGGCAGTGTAATCATCATTCACAGCGTCGATCGTTGGGTTAACAGTGACTGTTACTAATGCTGTGTCGCATACAGAACCGTTCGGCGTCGCCAGGCAGACTTGATAGGTGTATGTTGCTATACCCACATAGCCGGCTGACGGTGTATACACACAACTGGCGCCTGTGCATACGACCGAGCCAGCGCCAGCCGCGGGCTGTGCAGTAATTGTCACCGAAGCCGGATCAATACTTCCGCCTACGTTTGTATCATTTGTCGTTATGACGGTCGTGACCGGAGTATTTGCCGGTGTAGTATCTGTATCATCAATCGCGGTAATAGTCGGCGCAGTAACAACAATCGTTGCATTTGCCGTATCACAAGTAGCGGGTGTTGTGGCAGGATTGGTACAGATCGTATATGGATAGGTGTATGTGCCTGCTGTCGTGCCAGGGGCGACTATGATCGTGCCGTTCGCGTTCATTGTAAGGGAGCCAGCTACCGGCGTGGGAGCGGATCCAGGCGTCAACGTCACATTCGTTCCGATGACGGCAGCCACTCCGTTCGTCGTATCATTCGTAATGATGGTGGCTGTTGTCCCACCATCGCCGCCATTGAGCGGGCTGGCTGAGAAGTCGTCATCCACCGCGTTGATCGTAGGAGTGACCGTTATCGTAACGGTTGCCGTGTCACAGACAGATCCGTTTGGCGCTGCCAGACAGACCTGATAGGTGTACGTTGCTGTTCCAACATAACCGGCTGGCGGTGTATAGACACAGCTTGCACCTGTACAAACAACTGAACCAGTTCCTGCCGCCGGTTGAGCGGTGATTGCCACGGAATTGTTGTCAATACTTCCACCAAGGTTTGTGTCGTTCGTAATAACCACTGTTGTCACCGGCGTATTTGCCGGAGTAGTGTCAGTGTCATTCACTGCATTGATGGTTGCAGCGGCTACGACGACTGTCGCAGTGGCTGTATCACAAGTAGCAGGCGTAGTCGCCGGAAGAGTGCAGATCGTATATGGATACGTGTACGTGCCGGATGTGGTTCCCGCCGCGACTGTGATCGTACCATCCGCGTTCATCGTGAGCGAGCCAGCAACAGGCGTAGGCGCTGCACCGGGGGTCAACGTCACATTGGTTCCAATGACGGCTGCAACGCCATTCGTGGTGTCGTTATCGATCACAGATGCAGTTGTACCGCCGCTTCCACCGTTGATCGGGGTAGAGGTGTAGTCGTCATCTACAGCGTTGATCGTTGGAGTTACTGTCACTGTTACAGTAGCTGTATCACAAATAGAAGCGTTGGGGGCAGCAAGACAGACTTGATAGGTATAGGTTGTCGTACCTACATACCCTGCTGGCGGCGTATACACACAACTAGAACCTGTGCACGTTACGGTGCCAGTCCCAGCAGGTGGCTGAGCAGTGACCGTTACAGAGTTGGGGTCAATGCTTCCGCCCACGTTCGTGTCGTTAGTTGTGACCACGGTCGTTATGGGTGTATTCGCCAGTGTTGTCGCCGGATCATCGTTGGCGGTCAGCGTGGGAGCAGTTACAACAATGGTGGTATTCGCTGTATCGCAAGTGGCTGGTGTGGTCGCCGGGTTTGTACAGATCGTGTACGGATAGGCATAGGTTCCGGCAGTCGTTCCTGCCGCTACTGTGATTGTGCCATCCGCATTCATCGCAAGGGAACCGGCTGTCGGGGTGGGGGCTGTTCCGGGCGTGAACGTCACGTTGGTTCCGATGACCGCTGCCACACCATTGGTTGTATCGTTGGTGATGATCGAAGCGGTTGTCCCGCCATCGCCACCGTTGATGGGAGTAGCTGAATAATCATCATCCACGGCATTGATGGTTGGATTAACCGCCACTGTGACTGTGGCTGTATCGCACACTGAAGCATTCGGCGCTGCCAGGCAGACTTGATACGTGTATGTTGCTGTACCCACATAACCGGCTGGCGGTGTGTATACACAACTAGAGCCGGTACACACGACAGAGCCTGTACCAGCAGATGGCTGGGCAGTAACCGTCACGGAGTTGGGGTCAATACTTCCACCTACGTTCGTATCATTGGTGGTGACCACGGTAGTCACTGGAGTGTTTGCCGATGTTGTGGCTGTATCGTTCACAGCGTTGATCGTAGACGCAACAACGACCACAGTCGCATTGGCTGTGTCACAGGTGGCTGGTATAGTTGCGGGGTTCGTGCAGATGTTGTACGGATAGCTATAGGTTCCGGGAGTGGTACCTGCGACAACTGTGATGGTGCCGTTGGCGTTCATCGTGAGCGAGCCAGCTGCCGGCGTAGGGGCAGAGCCGGGGGTCAACGTCACATTGGTCCCGATAACGGCAGCCACGCCGTTCGTGGTGTCATTCCCAATGATCGAGGCAGTCGTTCCACCGAGAGCATTGATCGGAGCGGCAGAGAAGTCATCATCCACAGCGTTGATGGTGGGCGTCACTGTAACTGTCACCACAGCTGTATCACAGATCGCATCATTCGGCGCGGCTAGACATACCTGATAGGTATAGCTGGTCGTGCCTACGTAGCCTGCAGGAGGCGTGTAGACGCAGCTTGCGCCCGTGCAGGTAACGGAGCCTGTGCCTGCCGCGGGCTGGGCAGTGATCGTGACCGAATTCGGATCGATCGTGCCGCCCAGGTTGGTGTCGTTGGTGGTGACGACCGTGGTGGCAGGCGTATTCGCCGGTGTGGTTGCCGTATCGTCTACGGAAGTGATGGTAGGTGTGACCGAGTTCGTATCGGTGCTGGCGCAGGTTCCTGTGGCAGCGTTGAAGGTACGGGTGATGCCACCGCCCGTTACACAGCTCGTGCCAGGATTGGTAATACCTGTTGGCGGGGCAATGGAGGCGGCGTTCGCTACAGTCCCGCTGGTGGCTGTTAAGTCCGCTGTGACCGTAATCTCATAGAACTCACCGCTCCCCAGAACAGGCAGGGCGAACGTGCCACTTTCCAACTGTGCCACAGAGGGAGTTGTGGGAACGGTGCATTGACCGGGTGTAGCGGAACAGGCTACGGCTGTCTTGGTCAGCCCTGCAACAAGCGGATCACTTAAGATCGCGCCGGTCACACTGGAGAGCCCATTATTAGTGGCGCGGATAGTGTAGGTTGTGCTTGTGCCTGCGGTAAGGGAAGCTATACCATCGGTCTTGGAGATCGTCAGATAAGCCAGACAGTTGCCGCTGAAAGAAACGTTATCAAATCGCCAGGTCCCGGCAGCAGTTGTGCCGCCATACGCATACAATCGAAAACGGGCATTCGCATTATTGTTCAAACCGGTCACGCTACTGAAATCGATCGTGCGGGATGTCCATGCTCCGTTGGCAATGGCATACACGGTCGCCGGTGGAAGTGCCGTATAGGTTGAGCCATCGGTACTGTAATACACCACAAAACTTGTCGGACCAGTACCCGAACGGTAATCGATCAGGCTCAACGTAATACCGCCGCGCCCATTGGTCGGGACAGCAAAATCAACATAATCGCTATTAGCTGTATAACCCAGGTTCTGTGCACCCGTGAAAGAGATTGCAGGGTAATCCCCTGCGATCTGACTGGTATTCCACACTGGAGCGTTCAGACCAATGGTGTCATAGGTGAAGCGACCTGCACCCGTTGCAATATTGGTTGTTGAACCGGTGAATGTCCACGAGGCAAATTGACCGCTGGTACAAGCAGCGAGCGTATCGGTATCGGTTGCTGTATTGTTACCTGGAACAGGGTCGGTTGTGCCAGCAGGAACCGTCACAGCCGCAGCATTAGATAAATTCCCCGTTGCCGCACTGGAGACTACACCGATCACGGTGTAAGTCAAACTACCGCCGGAAGGAATGGTCACCGTATCGTTGATGTTTCCGTTGCCACTGGCGGTACAAGTAGCGCCTGCACTGGCTGCACAGGTCCAGGTGGCTCCGGTGATATTACCAGGAATGGTATCGGCAACTGTGGCGCCTGTAGCCGTATTCGGTCCGCTATTGGTTACTACAACGGTATACCCGATAGCTGTGCCGGGTATATAGGTAGCGCTGTTATCTGTTTTCGTGATGCCAAGATCTGCCGAAAGATTTACATTCAGTGTAGCTGTGGCAGGGGTGCTGGCGCTGCTATTGGAAGCGGAGACAGTGACGGTATTCGGATATGCCCCGCTGGCTGCGGCGGTCACATCTACTGTGATAGTACATGTAGTGTTCACAGCAACCGTGCCGCCCGAGAACGATAGTGTGGTCGCCCCGGCAATGGGAGCAAAGGTGGGAGTGCCGCAGCCTGTTGTGGTGATGTTTGGTATCGCAGCAACCTGCATTCCGGTCAGCGTATCGGTAAAGGAGACGCCTGTCAGCGCTACTGTATTCGCAGCAGGGTTGGCGATGGTAATGGTCAGTGTACTGGTCCCGCCTATCAGGATGGGATTGGGCGAGAAGGCTTTGGTCACGGTGGGGGCATCCACACCCACATAGGTAGCTGTATCACTGTTTGTGTAATTGACAGCGTTATATAGACCTGTTACGGTCGCCGTGTTGGGATGGTTCCCTATAACGGAAGTTAACGAGACGATACAAGTAGCGGTCGGGTCTTGTGTTGGGGATGCAACCGGCAGGGTGGGCCAGGATGCGTTCGAGGTCAGCCATTGTGCATTCGTACAGAGCGTCAGTAGGGGATCGGTCACACTGACATTACTCAGAGGTACATCACCCGTATTTTCAACAACCAACCGATAATAGACGGTTGCCCCGGTCGGTACACTGACGTAGCTGCTCCAGGGTCCACTGGCAGAAGAAGAAACTTGTTTATTGATCGTGACAGACGGATGAGGCGGATTTACCGTTAAAGTAGAGGACGCCGTATCGGTACCGCGCGTCAGACCACCGATGGTAGTTGTCACCGCGGAAGTGGTGTTGACATAATCTCCGGTCGTTCCCGCCGGTACTGTGACATCCACCTTGACCGTGCAGGTGCCTCCGCCTACGAGCGTGCCGTTAGAGAAAGAAATGGAGCCTGCTCCTGCCACGGGGGCAAAGGTGGGCGTACCGCAGCCGGAGTTGGAGGCGTTGGGCGTGGCTGCCACGACCATACCCGCAGGTGAAGTCGGGAACGTATCGGTGAACGCTACACTGGGCAGGGAATCGCTGGGGTTGGGGTTAGTGATCGTAAAGGTAAGCGTGGTGGTCTGCCCCGGCAAGATCGGGTTGGGGCTGAAGACCTTTTCGATGGTAGGCGGCAGAACCGCCACCAGGCTGGCTTTGGCGGACCCGGTAGAGGTAGAGTTGGTGCCGCTCTCCGTAGAGGAGATAAAGCCGCTGACGTTCGGATGCGGTCCGGCAGTGGTGGCAGTCACCGCAGGCGTGGTGATGGTACAACTCGCGCCGCCAGCTAAGACTTCCCCGGTGAAGGTGATGGTGCCCGTGGCAGCGACAGTAGTGAGAGAGCCTCCACATACCGCCGTGGGTCCGCTGTTGGTGATGGTTAGACCGGCAGGCAGCACATCGCTGAATTGGATCGCGTTGAGCGTGGCGGTTGGGTTGGGGTTGGTAATGGTGAAGCTCAACGTGGAAGTGCCGCCGACCGCCACGGGGTTGGTGTTGAAGGTCTTGGTGAGCGTGGGCTTTTGAGCAGGTCCACAACCAGTAAAGTTAACATCATCGAGATAGATATCGAAGCCGTTGGAAATGTTGTTGGAGTTAAAGCCATAAATACGGAAGTAGGTGGTGCCCGATGGATTGAAACTGGCTATATTGTTGAGCGTAATGGCATACCAGGTATTTTGGGGCGTCAACAAGGTTGCGTTCGAATAGAGCTGGGTTCCGGGGTCTGCAGCGGAACCGGCTGTCTTGGTGGTGGATCCCGAATAGACCGCCACGCCTTGCGGACCGTTATTCGGCTTGGCTTGCGCGTAAAAGGTCAGGTTGAGGGAAGTATAACCGGTGGTATTAAGGGCGAATTGGAAGTAATCGTCGTAGGTATAGTTCAGGGTTGTGGTGTTTGAGTCGATATTACCGTTAGCCCCCCAGGAAACTGTGCCAGCCGGCGTGACCGTATGGTCGTTGGCACCTTGGGTGGGCGTGATAATGCCCGCGCCAAGAGAAGCTACGGCGGTGACCGCATTGGTCGTGGGAGCGGGAGATGTTACTGAAAACCCTGTGGGAAAGGTCCACTGCGCCAGAGATTGACCACAGATTCCCGTGCCTGGGCTGCCTGCCGAGGTGTTGACGGTCAGATTGGCGGTATTGCTCGTGATGCCAGATGTAGGCGAAGCGCCCACACGAAAATCGGTGATAGTGTTCTGATAGCTTCCCGAGGTAGGCGTAGCAGGAACACTGACGCCAATCGATAACGTACAAGAGCCATTGGGCGCCAGAGTAGCCCCTGCTACAGAAAAGCTGGAAGCCCCTGCCACGGGAGCAAAGACCAGGGTGGGCGCGGAACCGCAGCCGGAGGCTGAATAGGCTGCCGGGGTGGCTACGACCATCTGACTGCCCGAAAGGAGCGGTAAGGTATCGGAGAAATTTGCTCCGCTGATGGTGGTGCTGGAGGTGTTGGTGAGTGTGACCGTAAGCGTGGAACTGCCACCAGGCGGGATGGTGCTGGGGGAAAAGGCTTTGGCGATGGTTACGGCAGTGGAGGGATCGATGATCTGGGCATAGCGGGTGGAGATGCCATAATCGCTGTTATAGTGGTAGCTGCTGCCGGAGAAATCATATAAAAGAGTGCTGAGCGGCTCGGGGTTGACCAGAGGCGCACCGGGCACCTTCAGAATGGTGACGTTATACGTAACAGTGACATTGCCGCCTGATTTGTTATCAGACACAATACAGGAGCGGTAGGTTGGGCTGGTAAGGACATTATCCCAACCGCAGGCATCGGCATACAGTGTACTGATGGGCGAAATCCCTGCCGAGAATATGGAACTAACAGAGTTGACCTGGAAGATGGTGTTGGGGAAATTAATAAAGCTTTCGAGCTGGTTATACCCTTGTGTGGCGGTAAAGCCTACCAGCTTGATGGTGTAGGTGTTGCCAACTGCCAGCGTCATGGTGCCCCCCGCTGGGATGGAGACCCCGTTCAACTGCACATCGGTGACGGCGTTGCGCGATTGCGAAACCAGATGCTCCACATACAGTTCGCGCGGCGTAGGTGTGCTGCCTGTGGTAGCGCCGCCATCGGCGGTAACAGCAATATGATAGCGGCGGGTGGTATCGTAGGCTGCCGCATTGCGAGTTACTTCTACTTCAAAATAATATTCCTTACAATTGCTGCCTGGTGTGGAAGGCAGATCGATCGTACCGCTGGTGGGTAGATCAGCAGGAGCGCCCCCTGTGCCGCTACCGGCTGTACCGGGGCGGAGATTGATATAGGGATTGGCGGTATCCCACACAAAGGATGCACGAACATTGAAAGCGGTTGTATCGCCGGTATTACAAACACGCGCTCCAATAGGAAAATGATTGGGTCCCACGTTCACATTGTTGCTATCCAAGCCGATGATGTTCCATGTGATCGGCTGAACGGTCAGACTGGCTGCCGCATAGGCAGACTTCTGAGGTGAAAAGGCGAGCCCTGCCAACAGTGTGGTTAGCAGGATCAAGTGCAGGATGGAAGCAAAGCGGTTCTTCATGAAATCTCCGATATAGCGATACGCGTTCAATGAAAAATAAAATCTACATACACAAAGATGTTGGCAGATATACAACGAGCCGCAGGGTAGGCTCTCCCTGGCGGCTGTCTTGCTATGTTTTTAAAGCTGAAACTTGATGCTTTCATGTGGTTCGCCCCATGGTCGTTAAGCGAAAAGGCGGCACTCCACAGCCGGTTTCGCTACTCGCTCGCCAGTATCCGTACCCTGTAAAACAGGGAAAAGCGACCAGATCATGATACTGGGTCCTTGCATCTACATCACCCAAAGGTACTAATTCTTTCACTCATTCTATAGTGCCCAAAAATGAAAGTCAATTAGCAATGAAAACACTTTTGCAAGGAAGCAGATAATTGTCATCTACAGATTTGTCAGTTCGCAGAGGGCTGGATGGCATTAAAAACGCTCCCAGCTGCTTGCCATATATGGGGGTACTGGCAAACGCGGGAACGCCTATTCACTGAGCCATTTTGCTGAGGCGATGTCAACAGATCTCAACAGATGTCAACAGACCTCAATAGATCGCAACAGACTTTTAACCGGTAAAAATCGAGAATGGTTACCCCCCAAATATGGACATGGTTATTTTTTCTTCTGAACACAGATCGGAACAGTGCGGTGCAGCGGGCTAGGTCTCGATACGCCCTACACCACCGCTTCGGGCTCCTCGACCACCAGCCTTCCATTTATGGAAAGCATCTCGACACCTCCTATCGGACAGTCAATGTAACGCCTGCGCACTCACCCTGTCAGCCCAGCCTCTGCTCAAATAGCCAAAGGATAGACAACAGGCGCGTACCTGGTTCTCAAGCGGCTTAGCGTCAAGTTCTTTTAATGCTATTCCGTCTGCTCTATTGTGGACTCTACTCCCAGCCAATGTAGAGCTTCTTTCCAGTCGGTGGTTGCTTTCACCCTTATGCCCCGACTGAAGATAAAGTTTTCCCCAAAGCGTTGTTTGTCAATTTGCCGGTCAGTCATCAAAAGCACCAGGCGATAGTGTTTTGACAGTAATTCAGCGATCAAGGAAGCATATCGATAACGCGGCATCATTCCATCTTCCACATCTGCTCCCGTGAGCATTCTGATATCGCAGAGAATATTATGGGTAGATACATTGCGATATGTTTTTATAAACTCCATAAGGATACGAGATGCATCAACCAAGGTTGCTTTCCCGCTTGCAGTAATCAGAATGTAATGCTCTTTTGTCTCGAATGTTGCATCCATGTAGGCAATTCTCTGTAGATTGGTATACAAGATCGAACGCGATCTTTTTGCGGTTATGTTTCTGATGAGAAACAGATAGTAACCTTTTTTTCAATGCAGCGGAAGATTATATATGTGTTCCACCGAAGCAAAGATAAAGGACCCTTGCACTTTTGTTAAATAGCCTTCTTGCCTACGTGAATGAAATTAGCCACAGAGCACACAGAGATCTTTGACACCGTTCCAAGGATCCATTCTTTGTCAGGCGTCATTTCGTTTTAGACAGACCAGGGACCCTGCGCTATCGCGCCCATTATCCCGGCACTCCCCTTATCTTATTTTTGGGATATCGAGATCAATCTACCAGTTGAACGAACAGGATGACCACCCCTTCTCCGTGCACCTCTCTCTGGTTCACCTCTACTACTTCGAAATACTCTTCCATACCCTGATATGGGAGCTGGATAAACTCACCGAGCTCAGGAGGTTTCATACAGGACAGAAAACTGGTTATATTTCGACCATCTTCGGTAAACACTACATACTGGTAATTCGTTCCCATATCGCATCTCGCCTTTATACTGTAGCATTAATGCTGTGTGTAGTGCATGAAACGTGTCCAGATACTTCTCGGTATATTAAAGGTTCTGGTACGTATCATCTTGATGAATCATTATACCCTTTCCGTGTTACAATGCAGCATGCTGTGGGGTCGTTTGAATACATATAGGTTGTGAGGCAGTCTATGAGAGAACGTATCTTGATCGCATACCATGACACAAACGATCATGTGTCAAAGGTCACCGAAGATAGCACTGTCATTTTTACAATACCAAGCTTTACGCCATACGCTACTACATTTCTCATCTACAAGATCTCGGTTGGAGACTGGTCCAGGAAGGATCTATGGAGGGCGGCTCGACCTATATACTCCAACATGAGATATTCAAGCCATGATATAGGCGAGACCTTCGGTCGGGGGGCGGCAGGGTCGCAGAGCACTGCCGAGCAAGCACGCCAGGAGGACCTCTCGTGGGAGGAGGGATGCTTCACTTCGTTCAGCATGACATGAAGATGGTTAGTGAGATCTTCGGTCGGGGGCGGCAGGGTCGGAGAGCGCTGCCGAGCAAGCACGCCAGGAGGACCTCTCGTGGGAGGAGGGATGCTTCACTTCGTTCAGCATGACATGGAGATGGTTAGTGAGATCTTCAAGCCATGATATAGGCGAGACCTTCGGTCGGGGGCGGCAGGGTCGCAGAGCGCTGCCGAGCAAGCACGCCAGGAGGACCTCTCGTGGGAGGAGGGATGCTTCACTTCGTTCAGCATGACATGAAGATGGTTAGTGAGATCTTCAAGCCATGATATAGGCGAGACCTTCGGTCGGGGGCGGCAGGGTCGCAGAGCGCTGCCGAGCAAGCACGCCAGGAGGACCTCTCGTGGGAGGAGGGATGCTTCACTTCGTTCAGCATGACATGGAGATGGTTAGTGAGACCTTCAAACCATGATACAGGCGAGACCTTCGGTCGGGGGCGGCAGGGTCGGAGACCCATCCCGAACAAGATGTTTCGCTGGGATAGGAAAAGACTCACTAGACTTCCAAAGTCTGACAGACTTCGGAAGTCTTTTTGATGTCTGATACAATCGGGCAAAGGGATAACCATGCCACTCACACCGCAGGATTTTGTCAGTAAGTGGAAGCGGGTGACCGCTCGCGAAAAGCAGACGTATCAGGAACATTTTATTGACCTGTGTCATTTGGTGGGACATCAAACTCCAAATGACTATGACCCCACCGGTACACGCTTTGCTTTTGAAATGGGGGCTGCCAAGACCAGCGGCGGACAAGGCTGGGCGGATGTGGCAAAACTTGGCTTTTTCGGGTGGGAATATAAGGGGAAAGATGCCGATCTCGATAAAGCCTACGAACAATTATTACGCTATCGCGATGCCCTGAATAACCCACCGCTGCTGGTGGTTTCAGATATCAATCACATCATCATTCGCACCAACTATACCAACCTGCCGACACGGACATTTACCCTTACGCTGGATGACTTGCTCAACCCGGAGAGCATCAAGACGCTCAAGACGGTCTTTTTCGCTCCTGAACAACTCAAACCGCAAGTAACAGTTGAAAGCGTAACACGAGAAGCCGCCTCCCACTTTTCCAGGCTGGCAGAGAACTTGCGCAAGTATGGTAATGACTTCACAAGAGATCGCTCATTTTTTGATCCGCTTGTTGTTCTGCCTGTTCGCAGAGGATATCGGTCTGTTACCCGAACGATTATTCCCGCGTTTGCTTGACCAGACACGCCATAACTCCAAAGATTTTTCCGAGGTGCTGCGCCAGCTCTTCCATGCCATGAACACAGGCGGCTATTTCGGCAGCGAGAAGATCTTGCATTTCAACGGCGGGTTGTTCAACGATGACCATGTGCTGCCTTTAGACCGCGCGGATATGGACATCATCGCCGACATCGACGCCCTGGATTGGGGAGCTATTGAGCCTTCCATCTTTGGTACCTTGTTCGAGCGCGGCTTAGACCCTTCCAAGCGTTCGCAGCTTGGCGCACATTACACCAGCAAGGAAGATATTTTGTTGATCGTGGAGCCGGTGTTGATGGCACCGTTGAGGCGGGAGTGGGAGGAAGTAAAGGCAGAAGTCAGAAGGATGAAGGCAGAAGAAGAGAAGGAAAGAGGAAAGAAGAAGAGGGGTTGCGCAAGAAGATAAGCGATCGGTTGCGCGGGTTTGCGGATACGGTCGCTGCGGTGACGGTGTTGGACCCGGCTTGTGGCAGCGGTAACTTTTTGTATGTGGCACTGCGCCTGCTGCTCGATCTACAAAATGATGTGATCAGTTTTTCGGACGAGATGGGCGCGGGCAGGTTCTTTATTTCGGTAACGCCGAACCAGTTGTATGGTATGGAACTGAATGAGTATGCCCATGAACTGGCGCAGATGACCATCCAGATCGGCTATATTCAATGGCTGAGGGATAATGGTTATGGACAGCCCTCCGAGCCGATTCTGCGGCAAGTGAAGAATATTCAGCATATGGATGCTGTGTTGGCGTACAAGCAGACTTCCGAAGTCTCTAAGACTTCGGAAGTCCATGAGCCAGAGTGGACCCCGGTGGATGTGATCATCGGCAACCCGCCGTTCTTGGGTGGAAGTAAGCTACGAAGAGAATTGGGCGATAAATATGTAGATGATTTATGGAGTCTCTATGAAGGTCGCGTTGATAGAACTGCTGACTTGGTAGCCTATTGGTTTGAACGCTCATGGAAACAGATTTCATCAGATAGTGCAAAAAGAGCAGGGCTACTTGCTACGCAATCGATTCGTTCTATCATCAATCGTAATGTCATAGATAAAATCACAAGAGAAGGTTCAATCTTTCTCGCTTGGTCAGACCGCCCATGGGTTTTAGACGGCGCAGCAGTTAGAGTTTCTATGATCGGTTTTGACAACGGAACTGAAAGTATAAAGGCACTGGACGGCAATTCAGTCTCACATATCAATGCAGACCTAACATCAGATGTTGACCTGACCACTGCCCAATCTTTAGATGAAAACAAGAACTTAAGTTTCCAAGGCTCAATGATTGGCGGTAGCTTTCAAATTCCAAAGCCAACGGCTGAGAATTGGCTAGCTTTATCAAACCCAAATGGCAAGAACAATTCAGATGTTCTACGACCGTATGTTACTGGTGCAGATGTATTGCGAAAAGTGTCTGACGAATGGGTTATTGATTTTGGCGACTTAATGTCGTTGAACGAAGCAGCTCGGGTACGAGACACCTTTTGAATATATCAAAAAGAATGTTTATCCAGAGCGAGCAAAAAATCCAAGAGCATCTCGCCGGGATAGATGGTGGATTCACGCTGACCCCCAGCCTTCAATGCGGAAAGCTATTTCTAAACTAGACAGGTATATTGCAACAGTTCGTGTCGCCAAACATCGTATTTTTGTTTGGTTTTCAAACTCTACACTGTGCTCAAATAAGTTAATCGTAATTGCTCGTAATGACGACTATTTCTTTGGTGTGCTCCATTCACGTTTACATGAAGTATGGTCTTTGGCTAATGCTTCTCGACACGGAGATGGGAGCGATGGTGGAAGACCTACTTACACACCATCGACCTGTTTTGAAACCTTCCCGTTCCCATGGGCACCGGGGCAAGAGCCTGTCGAGGATGCGCGTGTGCAAGCCATCGCTCAGGCGGCGAAGGAGTTGGTAGAGCAGAGGGAGAGGTGGTTGAAGGCGGACCTCACCCCCAACCCCTCTCCCACGGGAGAGGGGAGTCTGCTCCCTCCCCGTTCGGGGAGGGCTGGGGAGGGGTTGTCCAAACGCACGCTCACCAATCTCTACAACCTCCGCCCCACCTGGCTCGATCTCGCCCACAAACGGCTCGATGAGGCTGTCTTTGCCGCGTATGGCTGGAAGCCTGGTCTGACGGATGAAGAGATCCTGGAGAAGCTGCTGGCGTTGAACCTGGAGAGGAGCAAGTAGCCAGTGGTTATGAAACTGGATGCGATCATCACCTGCCCGCAATGCGGATTTTGCAAAGTGGAACCCATACCAGCGGATACGTGAGTGATCCTTTATGCGTGTGCCCGTTGCGGCGCCGTCCTACATCCGAAAGCAGAAGACTGCTGTGTGTTCTGCTCCTATGCCGATACGCGCTGTCCATCGAAACAGTGAGATGGGACGATGATCACTTGTAAAGTCAACTGTTTTGTCTATAATGAAACCAGCGTTACCCTGGTTTACTCTTCAAAATCCAACATAAAGGAGTTCATCATGGCAGGAAAGTTCGCACTCAGAAAGACCGAAAAGGGGAATTTCGTCTTCAACCTGAAAGCCGCCAACGGGCAGATCATTCTCACCAGCCAACCCTATTCTGACAAGCATGCCGCCCTGAATGGCATCGAGTCCACGCGAAAGAATGCCAGGGACGATGGCAACTTTGAGCGCTGCACATCCAGCGATGGTCGTCCCTACTTTTTGCTCAAGGCTGCCAACGCTCAGATCATCGGTCAAAGCGAGATGTATTCTTCCAAGGCAAGCATGGAAAATGGCATTTCCTCGGTGAACAGAAATGCACCTTCTGCCCCTCTGCAGGATTTGACAGAAGCAGACTAACCGTCTTTTTGGGTCTATGGAACAGGGCGGAAGAGCGGAACCATCGGGTGACAGGTCATCTGTTGTTCAAGGTACTGTCACTTATCTATCAGATCAAGGAGAAAAAAATGGCATACACATTGGATACAACCGTGGGCGAGATCTTGAAAGATACCAAGGCGGTCGAGATCCTGGAAAAACATGTCCCTGGGGTCTCCAAGAATCCCATGCTTGGCATGGCAAAAGGGATGACGTTGAAAACGATCCTTGCCATGCCGCCCGCCAAAGAAGCCGGGCTAACCGAAGACATGGTCAAGAAAGTTTTGACAGAGATCAACGCCGTAAAGAAGTAAGCACCGTTTTCAAGCCAATTAAAACAGCGCGGGCAAATGCCCGCGCTGTTCACCTGTATTGACTTTTTAGTCCAGAAGGTTTGCCGGAATATTGCCGCCATTCTCGGCGATCTTCTTCAAGACGGTCTTGTGCAGCCAGATGTTCATCTTGCTGTGATCGCCGCCCATCAACTCGGGCGGGCAGCCCAATTCCTGGGCAAGTTCTTTACGGGCATCCAGACTGCTATCGATCTTGAGCACCTTGAGCAGGTCCACGATGGAGACCTTCCAATCGAGACCGGAACCAGATGCCATTTGTTCGAGCTGCTTGACCACGTCCACTTCCGAGATGGGTTTGACAGCCTGAGCAACCACCGACTGCGCAGAAACGACCTTCGCTGCGGCGTCATCCACCGCCGTTTTCGGAGCCATAGTTGCCGGTTTGGCAGCGGAGGCAGCTGTAGCAGCGGCAGGAGCGGATGGTTTGGCAGCCGCCATTTTTGCACGTGCTTCAGCTTCCTTCTTTGCCATATCTGCCAGCGCTTTTGCCTGCGCTTCATCGGCTTGCTTGCCCTTGTTCAGTCCAAGCTTATCGAGAATTTTACTGAAGAGACCCATGGTATATCCTTTCGAAAGAAGATAGTTGTCGATGTATGGGGAAGCATAGTTTCACAATCATCTCCATACATTGATAAATTCATTATATACCAAACCTGGCTCATGGATTATCGTGTCGTACATAGAGATTCTGTAATATGCTCAGAAACTGATCATGGCTATAATAGATCAACAACTGTTGATAAGAAAGGAAATGGACATGCCCAACAATTCAAGATCAGGCGGATTAGATTTAGCTTCCCTTTTCAATGTTGCCACGCAAGCTCTGGCAGCCAACCAGTCCACCCTCAACCAGGCTGACACGGAAAATCAAAACCATGGTGATAATATGGTGCAAGCTTTTAATATGATCACCCAGGCATTAGGGAGTCAACCGGGCGCTTCCCCTTCGCAACAACTCGATCATGCCAGTCTAATATTTGTCCCAGCACGCTACAAGCGGATCGGCACAAGCCTACTCACAGGGATTAGCCCAAGCCGCACAGCAATTCCAGGGACAAGCATCAGTGACACCCGATAATGCCATGATGCTGGTTCAGTCACTTCTGGGTGGCGGACAGCAACCCGCTCCACAAGGAGGGCAGACCTCCTGGGTTCACTGCTTGGTGGTGGACAGCAGCAATCTTCTGCGCCAGATGCCGGTGATCTTTTGGGCGCCTTGCTTGGCGGCGGACAACCTGCACAGCAAAGCGGTACTCAAGGTCAGGATGGGCTCGACCTGGGCGACGTATTGAACGCGGGCATGGCTTTCATGAACGCCAAACAGCAGGGACAAAACAATTTGCAGGCGGGGCTATCTGCGCTGATGGCAGCGGGACCATTGGGACAAAAGCCGCACCGTCAACAATCGGGGCAGGTTGTGGCGAACGCCCTGTTGCAAGCCATTTCTGGTATGTCGCAAAGGTGACAGAGAATGTAATACGCCTGTAACTGTTCTCAGAAGAGCCTCCCCAAAACCCGGGAGGTTTCTCGATGAGCAATAGGAATAAAGGATGCTAACTAAAAGATGCGCGCTTTTCCCTGCCATAAGGGGGGGAATCCCCGCATTGTGTCTGAGCACGCTCTTCGCGATAATACATACAACACGGGAGACATCGTAGGAAACCTATTCCCGACGATCCCTACGTAAACCCCATAACCAACTCTTGAGGACCAACCGGCGCTCCCTTCTTGCAGCCGAGTCTTCTCAAGAGTTTTTTTATTCCTTGCCCGTTGACGCGCCCCGACCGGGCGCATACAAACACTATCTTTATAAAGGAGCAAATCCAATGAAAGCAGAATTAGATCCGGCATTTGTAGCGTTGAGAGGCAGCGTAGGCAATTTCACCTATCGCAAGATACGAGGCAAGACGATCCTTTCGCCTCGACCCGCCAACGATAGACCGCTCACCCCCAATCAACTCACACAACGTGAGAAGTTCAACAAGGCGGTCTTGTATGGCAAATCGGCACTGAGCGACACAGATGTCCGTGCGTTGTATGAAGGCGAAGCCAAGGAAAGGAATGTTCCCCTCTTTTCCGTTATGATCGCCGATTATTTCAATGCCCCAACCATCCACGACATCGACCTCGCCAACTACACTGGTCATGTGGGCAGCGTCATCCGTATCAGCGCCAGCGATGACTTCTGCTTAAAGTCCGTGCATGTGAGCATCACCAACAGCCTGAGCGGAACGCTACTCGAAAATGGTGATGCCACGGAAACTTCAGCAGGCTCTTGCGATTGGGTGTACACTGCCCGCTTCAATGTCCCTGCGGAAACACTCGTAAACATCCAGGTAGTAGCGACCGATCTGCCGGGCGGTACAGCTGTGCAGGAAGAGACCAAGCAGCTCTAGTATCCATGCCGCACTGCATCCAAGAGTCAACGGGTGGAAGCAGTGACGAATTAAAAGACCCTGCGAGACTTATCCTTTGCAGAAGGTAAGCAAGTCTCGCGGGGTCTGTTGTTTGTATTATACACGCGTTTTCGCCTGTGGCGATAAACGAGGCGTAAAAAATTCGTAGGCACTACATCAAGCCGGTCCAACGCTTTAGGGGAGGAGGGTGGATGATAGTGAATAGAGAACAGTGAGTAGTGAATAGTGAATAGTGATCGAGGGGTGGACTGCCGAGCCGCCTTGGGAAAGGCGGGTGTATATTTATGTATTTGTGATATGTGTGCTGTCTGTCAGTTTTTTTTGAGGGTTTATAATAAAGGGTGTTATACGACATACCGCTGTATAACACCCCGCACAAGAACATTTTACAGCGTTATGCTGTATAAAACATAGTTAGCCCGCTCGAAGGTAGAAAATGTCCAAAAAACAAGATACTTTCACACTGGGTCTTGTAACTTTGACCCTTATATTATTCTTGATAATTGTTGGGGCATTCTCGATTTACCATTTTAAAGAAAGCCAACCAACTCTTGAGATTTGGCCGTCTCCAATCATAGCAGAGCATAAATCAACTGTCCCGGTTCTATGGGTACGAAATAACATCTATATCAACAAAGAAGAACAAACTCTGATAAACGCCATAAATGGAAAGCTGTTTTTTATTGGTAGTGACACATCCAACAAGCCATCTCGTTTACATGTCCTCGATGCCATCACCGGGAATACTGTTAACGAATATGGCGCTGGCACTACCTTAGCTACATCAACATCGATGGTGTTTATTGGCGGTGTAGGGAATGTGACCGCGCGCAACCCTGATACTGGGGAAATTACTTGGTTTACTAATTTACCCTTTACCCGTAGTGTAACCAAAATACTCGCCCTGGATAAAACGCTGTATGTTGATACAGTTAGCAAGAATCTTTTCCTCTTGGAGACGGAAACGGGCACCATTGTTAATCCGATTAGCTACGAAACTGGCGATATACCCATTTGGAGCGATCATAAAATGGATCTGGAAGCTGTGGGGGATGACATGTATTTTGGTTTTCCAGCAGGTCAATTCAGTAGTGAGGAGGGGAAGTTGGCTATATAGATATGCTTAATGGTACAGAACATTGGGGGATAAATGTGCCAACAATCAGTAGAATAGCGGCTAATTCTCTGGGTGTCTTTTTGCTTGCTTCAGATGGTTGGGTGTTAAGGTTTGATCCGATAACAGGTGCCAAGAAACAGTTAATACAATTTGCGCCTGCACCTGTAAAATGGAATGCTACTCGTGAGTATGGCTATCATGTAGCAGTTGATGAGCAGAACCGATTACTTTTCGTTTATTTGGGTGACAGTGCTCAGTTATTTGCCTTTCGGTTGCCGTGAAGTGAGGTGTGATTTCTCACAACTCTTTGATAGGCACAAAGCGGGCTAACACCGCGTGCAGCGGACGGGTGGGTACGCGCCGCGTTTTTTGGCATTTTTCGTGGCTTTGAGTCCTTTCCCGTTTCGACGGCGAATCTCATCCCACCCACCCGTCGCTAACGCGAGCCGTTGGGCGCTTCTCGATGGGATACTTCATTAAACTCAAACACTTTGATTCCGCGCCAGTTTGTTAGGGAGATAAGCGTTAATTGGAAAAGTGTTTATGCTCAAGAAACATGTTCAAAAATTCTTCGTCATAATCATTTTGGTGTTCATCTTCGGCATGATAGACTCCGTCAAACAGGTCATTGATGCCAAAATAGAATCTCCACAAATGATAAAGGTGTGTCAAAACGCATTGTCAAACGCTTTCTCATCCGATCGTCCAGGTTATATGTTTTACGAGTGCAATAATAGCTATAGTCCCATCAATTATGTACGAACAGAGCCTTCTCTGCTTTCTGTCACTGTATACTTCCAGGATGGAACCAATGAAATGTGGTGTACCATGAAACAGGTTGGTTCATTCTGGATAGTGACTGGCGTTGCGAGTACAATAGTAGCTCCATGCTTATAAGGTTGAGATCAGTGACGCGTTGATTTTAAGATAATTGAATCTGACCTGACAACAAGCGCCCAACACCGCGTGCAGCCGACTTGGGGTACGCGCCGCGTTATTTTGAGCTTTGTCTCGGCTGGAAGCTTTTCCCGTTTCGGCGGCGAATCCACGCTCCCACCCCAAGCGGCTAACGCCAACCGTTGGGCAGCAGATATTCTGAATGAAAGAAAAAGATATGGTTTCAACCCTTCCTCATCGCAATGCACTTCGCACAACTCTTAGAGTGGCTACTTTACTCTTCTTCCCGTTATTAGGTTATATAGGAGCCAATATCCTGTCTCACGCGTATTCCGAAGGTATCTTTGTAAAATGGCATTCTTTGGGTAATCCATCTACTGGTGTTGTCAATATCGTAGGAGGCGATCCCTGGACTGTTTGGTGGGAAGCAAAGGATGGACAAATATATGAGGCAGATATTGAAAATTGTAGGAATTTAGAAGAGAGCTGCTGGAGGAAAGCTGGGGCGATTGATACTTATTACTATTCCGAACAAGGCGCTGTTTGCGACTTTGGATTCTAGCCACTTGAAAAGTCCTCCTGGCGGCTTGTTGAAATGTTTTACTGTTCAGGATTTAGGTGCAGAATGGTATGGGGAGACCCATTATGCTCTGCTTCAAGATGGTAGCATTTGGTATTGGAAACATAGCATATCTGGACTTGGTCCCTCTGGCTTAATTGGTGTACATGGTCTATTGTTATGTGGAGGAATATTCACAGGTCTGTTTGTAGGTCTGGTAGTGTTTTTTATTCGTAAAAGACCAAAAGAGGTTCTTACTAGTCAAGGATGATCAAGCTCTGCGTAGAAGCTGCCCAACACAGCGTGCACCCGACTTGGGGTACGCACCGCGTTTTTTGAGTTTTTTCTTGGCTTGAGGTTGGTTCCGGCAAAATGGCGTTGTTCCGTCCCACCCCAAGCGGGTAACGCAAACCGTTGGGCGTTTTTACGAAATCATTTCTAGAATCGGTTGTTTTGTATGTGAGCTAATCATTGATGAGTGACACAACACCACCCAAACGTGAACGAATCGCCTGTAACTCATGCAACCAAGAAACTTGGCATGAGTTGGTCGCAAGCCACACAGCAACATTTCCTATCTATCAATTAGAAGAGACTGAGGATGGACTTTCTAGATGGCATGCAGATGATTTAGTCGAAAGATGGGACATATTCCATTGTTTAGGTTGCGATACAGTAACAATCAAAATAACCACCAAAGACCCTACGGATGAAGAGTCTGGTTATTATTGGAATTTTCTCCCTCGGCGTAACAAAAAAGAACGCATTAAGAAGGTTTTTCATAATACTCCTACTCATCTTAACAGACTCTATAATGAGATTATCTCAACATACAATCAAGAACTGTTAGTTTTGTGTGCTGGTGGAATTCGCGCCCTACTAGAGGGCATTTGTGCTGACAAAAAGATTAAACAGGGAATAACTGCAAGTGGGCAGATAAGAGATACGCTTGAAGGCAAGATAAATGGATTAACCGCAATTGTGCCAGCAGGTATTGTAAAAAATCTTCATGGGCTACGTTTCTTAGGCAATCGAGCATTGCATGAACTAGAAACACCAAACAAAGCTGACTTAGAATTGGCGCTTACAGTAATTGAAGACATCCTAAATGTTGTGTATGATTTGGATTATAGAGCCGGTCTTCTTCACAAGAGATTTAAGCCTCGCAGGAAGGCGCGAAAACGAATAAAAAAAGCAGCTCCACCCAAGGGCACGTGAGCATCCAAACAAACGCCCAACACAGCGTGCACCCGACTGGTGGGAGTTTGCGCGTTTTCAGGCACTTTGCGTGGCTTGAAGCTGGTTCCGATAAAATAGCGTTATCGCGCCTCGCCCACCAGCCGGTAACGCACACCGTTGGGCTGTTGTCTCAATGAAGGACAGAAAAACATGAGCAAAGCAATGAAGAAATTCGTATTGCCATTAATTAGCGTTCTCTTGTTTCTTTGTTTGTGTCAAATTCTGTTTGACCCTTTCGCACCCTCCGTAAATCGCCACAAGCTAGATAAGCTTCAAGTTGAACTGAATAGAGCAAAAGCAAAATGGGAATCGCAAAATATTACGAGCTATTCCTATGCGGTTCAATATTCTGTTCCTATGTTACGAGACTGCGGCGCTCAAATAACTGTTGAAAAAGGTGAAATCGTTGAAGTCATCGAAACGATGCATGGGGTTGACAAATTGCCTACGCCTATTGCTTTATCGAAACCTCAATGGAGTTATGAGTACTGTAATTATTCGGAAGGTCTTACCATATCCGAAGCATTTGACAAAATTCAAAAATTGATAAAGGCAAATATGTCGTTAAATGTGACCTTCAATCAACAGTTTGGTTTTATTGAGCAATATTATGGCAGTCCAAACGTACAGCATGGACGTTTAAATGGCTACATTACCGAAAGTGAATTCTCATATACGTTTAGCAACTTCCAACGCAGTGATAACGCAACGCCGTAGCACCTGTTGGTTTCAAGCATACAGCCCAACACAGCGTGCACTTGACTGGCGGGTACGCGCCGCGTTTTCAAGACGTTTCTTTGGCTCAAAGCAATTCCGTTACAATGGCATTATCTCATCCCTCCCGCCAGCAAGTAACGCAGACCGTTGGGCAGTTCAACCGGAGAATGACGTCGAAAAGGACATACAGAACTGGAGATTGAGTTAGCACAATGACACACAAGGTCCGACTGCGGGATGTCGTCTTAGAGGATTTGCCAATCTTTTTCGAGCATCAGATCGATTTGGAGGCTGTGCAGATGGCAGCCCATCCACCTCGAGACCGAGATGCCTTCCAAGAACACTGGATGGAACTCTTGTCTAAGCAAACTGTGATCCCCAAGACTATTCTCGTGGATGATCAGGTTGCCGGGTACATCCTGAGCTTTGTATACTTTGGGGTACGCGAAGTTGGCTACTGGGTCGGAAAAGAATATTGGAATCAGGGTATCGCCACACAAGCCTTGCTAGCATTCCTCGATCAGGTTCCGTTGCGTCCGTTACGTGCCAGTGTGGCGAAACACAATCGAGGCTCGTTACGGGTTTTGGAAAAATGTGGATTCCGGCTGATTGGCGAGGAGAAAGAGTTTTCAACTGTTGGCGGAAGCGTCGTGGAAGGCTTTGTGTTTGAACTTGTATGATTTGTGATAGAGGTCGAAGTCAAAAACCGTCTAACACAGCGTCCCGCAAGATCATCGGGATAGGTATGCAACCGAATTGGGGTACGCGCCGCGTTATTTGGAGCCTTCTCTCGGCTGGGAGTCTTTCTCGTTTCGGCAGCGACTCCACGCTCCCACCCCGAGCGGCTAACGCCAGCCGTTAGCCTGCTCTCGATCCCCAATCAGGATATTAATTCATAAGGAGAAACGGATGCTATCAGATATACGACCAACATTAGAGGTAATTTATGATAACTGGCGAGACTATAACAGAAGGCTACAAAACTGCATCGCTCCACTGACGAATGAGCAACTCCTGTTGCAACCTGCCCCACGTCTGTGGCCGCTAGGGCAGGTAGTACAGCACATTATTTCGGTCCGAGTAGGGTGGTTCATCTACACTCTACAGGATGCCGACAAAGGGATGGAAGAGTATGCTCTGTGGGGTCAACGCGATTCACCAGAACGCAGTGCAGCGGAATTGGCACGTGGACTAGATGAGACATGGTCATTTATCGAATCTCGTTTACAGCGCTGGACACCCACTGATTGTGCCAAGACCTTCCCAGATGAAATCGATGGTCAGACATACGAGGTATCACGCAGTTGGGTGATCTACCATGTACTGGAACACGATCTGCATCATGGCAGCGAAGTCTCGTTGATTTTAGGCATGAACAACCTCCAACCCCTCGAGATTTGACCATAGCTGAAAGAAGAGTCTTGTCGCGGTTTTCAGAGTATGCGCTCCAGGAATGCGGGCTATCGATTAACAGCAGTGTCAAGAGATAAGCCGCCAGAAGATCAAAAAGAGCCGTAGAAATAAAAAGCGGTCCGGAGGTTACATGATCCGAGCCGTTTTTTGTTGGGTATTTTTAGGATAAGGGCAGCCTTCCAGACCTGCACCCAGTTCTGTCTTTGTACAAGGGATAGGACATTGGTAAAATTCAATACTATGGGCGAGTTCATTGAGCGTGAACTACGCACCATTTGAAACAGATCGTTCTATAACCGCTCGATCCGAGACTGCGATACTCATTAAAACAGTTTTTCGTCAGTCTCGTTGGGCAGCAGCGGCAAGGTGCTCGACCTTCCTTTCTCGATCGAGATGTAGACAATCGCTATAGTGGTAGAGAGTATTGTGATCGGAGGAACCGTGGCAAAACCTACTCGAGTGACACTGGAATTTGGACCGAAGGGTAAAAAAGTGGTGGCAGTGGCACCTGATTGGCCCGGGCTCGAGCGCGGAGCGAAGACCGGAGAGGATGCTATCGAAAAGCTACGTTCCTATATTCCGCGCTATTCACGGGTGGCAAAGTTCGCTGAATTGGACGCAGAGTTTAAGACTGTCAGGACCGTTACGGTAGTCGAGCAGTATCCAGGAACGGGATCCACTGATTTCTGGGGTATCTCGTTCGCATTCTCGAGTATCGACAAGCAGGATATGTCGGGTGACGAATTGGAACGTGAACTGACGCTGATGCAGGCGTGCTGGACATTTTTCGACGATGTACGTAGGCGGGTGTCGGCTGAGATGCAGAAGGGTCCGCGAGGAGGAGGGCGCGATCGGGATCGTATCGTCCGCCATACGTTTGCCGCGGAACAAGATTGGGCGAGGATGATAGGAGTACTCACCCCGGACGATATACTGTTGACCGGCAAAGAGCTGAAAGCGTATCGTGATGCCTATTGCCGCGCCATACGGGATTACCATTCACAGGGCAAATTGGCTGGCAAGATGGCGAAATGGCCACTCCGATACCTAATTCGACACACCGCCTTCCACACCCTGGACCATGCTTGGGAGATGGAAGACAAGGATATGACCATCAAACATGCGTGAGGTGCCGCCGAACACCACGTTCCGCAAGATCATCGGGATACGCATCTACCCGACTTGGGATATGCTCTCGTTTTGGAGTGTTTTTCCGGCTTGAGTGGAGTTCCGTTTCGATAACGAATCCACGCCCCCGCCCAACCCAAGCCCTACCGGGACAATATCCCTTTACAGGGATGGTAGCGCAGACTGTTGGGCTGCCCAAGTCTCACGACTACTTCTTTTCCGAAGAAATTTCCTAGCAATCTCTAGTCGCCTTGATAGGTTTCTCACATGAACAGATCACCCTTTGCCCCAAACTCAGCCGTACCCATTCTTAGACAAGCGCTGCAAGAAGGCTGGGACGCACTTGCACCAGTGATCCAAGCCCATTACGCCCTTTTGCCTTTCACTGATTGTGCTTTCGAAGTGAGAGGAACAATGGCGGATATCACCTATTCGCCCTATGTGAAACTGCTCATTCCATTTACGACCATGGTCGGAGCGCTGGTACCCTACCAGGGACAAAATGTCCCGGTGGAGGTCATTAATTCCACGCACGCCAAGACAGATGGTTTACATTGGCAGCGCACGTTCTTTTTCCCTCACAGAAAACCCTACATGTTTCGCTCCGTCATGGCATATACTGGCTTACACGAGATCACTGAGTTTGTCCGTTTCGGGTTTGGGATCCGTTTAGACGTAAGTCATCAGAATGGCGGTCTTGTTTTTCGTGACAAGGGATATATTTGGAAGGTGAGTAGGCTCTCTATTCCTGTCCCTGTACACTTAATGCTGGGAAAAGCATACATTGAAGAAATGCCGATTTCCGATAACGAGTTCTCCATGAAAATGGTTGTGACCCACCCTATTTTCGGGCAGACATTTCAATACAGTGGTACATTTACCATGGTGCAAAGGTAAAAGCGTTGCATGAGCCGCCAAACACCCCAAGCGAGAATCCCTACCGGGACGACGGCGCACCCCATTAAGTAGCGGAGACACCTTACACCGGGAAAAACCCTGGTGTAACGGGCATTTCGTCCTGGTGGATCCGCTATTTTGATTGGGTATAGACAGCGCAAAACCGATCGATGGTAATAAGATGTGCTGGCAGAGGGAAGCTATTTTATAACTTGAATTGACATCGTCCCTTACTTCGAGTATCCTTGCCAACGTCCGGGCAGGCCCGGCGCGGCAGAGCCTGCCGAACCCCGCCAGGGTCGAAAGACAGCAACGGTAAGGAAGTGTCTCTGGGTGCCGCCGGTCACCTGTCCGGATATTTATTTCACATGAAAAGCTACCGCTGGATTTTCGTCATCATTGCGTTGATCGCAGGCGCTGGAATGGGTCTCGCCTATGGGTGGTTCCTAGACCCGGTCGATTTCTTCGATCTCACTCCCGATACATTACGTGCAGACTATAAAGCCGATTATGTGCTTATGACCGCCGAAGCCTACCGCGTCGAACAGGACGCCGGACTGGCAGCGCGCCGATTAGCTATTTTCGGCACCCAATCCCCTTCTGCCATTGCCGCACAAGGGCTTGCCTACGCCAAAGCACATGGATTTGCCGATGCAGATGTGGTACTGATGCAGGAACTGGTCACCGCGTTGCAAGCGTGGAGCGGCATCCCATGAGACGCATTCCCTGGGATATCCTGCTGGCGCTTCTGATCGGGCTGGGAGGCGGGCTCGTGTACGCGTGGATGATCGCCCCACGCGGCGCTACCGATACCGCCCCATCCATTTTGCGCGCCGATTTCAAGGATCAATACCGCTCTGCCATCGCGGCGGCGTATGCTGCCACTGGAAACCTGCCGCGTGCCCAGGCTCGCCTCACGTTGCTTGGTGATGCCAACTCTGTGGAAGCTTTGAATGCGCAGGCGCAACAGATGCTCGCCAGCGGAGAATCCTTTCAGCAAGCGGACCAGGTGGCTGCACTGGCTGTGGCGTTGAGCGGCGATATCGTCCCCGCTCCCAGCCAAACGGCTGTCAGCGAACCAGTTATAGAAGTAGTAAATACCGAGAGCACGGAACCAGACATTCCCACAGAAACCCTGCCGCCTCCGCCTCCCGACCTGCCCATTGTGCTGACCGAAACGCCACAAACGCTCGTACCAGAAGAGCCCACGCAGGTGGTCGTTATTGAATCCACGCCGCGCCCCACGCGCACACCCATTCCCACCTTTGGCGCGCCCTTCAAAGCCATCGGGCAGGATACGATCTGCGATGCCAACCTGCCAGACGGACTGTTGCAGGTTTTTGTGACCAACAAAGCGCGCAAGCAAGTGGCAGGCATCAAGATCGTGGTCACCTGGGATGGTGGCGAAGAACAATTCTTTACCGGCTTCAAACCTGAGATCGGGAATGGCTATGCCGATTTCATCATGACGCCCAACACCATCTACACCGTCCAGCTAGCGCGCGGCAGTGACATCGTCTCCGGGCTGACCACGCCCACCTGTCAGGCATCCAACGGTGAAACATTCTTTGGCGGTATTAAGGTAAGTTTTCAACAGCCCTAGCATACAAGCGTCCCGTGGGTTTGATCGAAGGACTTAATCCTTTATTAAACCTGCGGGACGTTTTACATAAACAAAACAGCCGCAGAGATATCTCTGCGGCTGTTGCTTTTTCGGTATGAGTGACTACTTCGGCATCGGGTTACTGGCTGCCCAGTTATTTCCCAAGCGGACTTCGATATCCACGGTTTGGGCTGGGTTTGGTTCAATGCGTATCTGCGCACTGGAGGTGATGCCAAACACGGCTTGCAGGTACTTCATCGTATAGAGTTTCGGCTTGTATACAATGATGATAGTGTTATCAAGCACTTTATCTGCACCACCTACCTCGGTAACACCCATGCCCTGGGTCAGGAAATAATTTCCGGTGGTCACGTCCAATCCTGGTGTATAGGTGGCATTCAACACACGCACGCGCGCACCATCGGCTTGCATCAAGGCTGTCGGGTCACCTGTCGCTGCCAATGGGCTGAGCGGTCCGCCAGTGGTGAAGATCTTATCGCGCAGTTCGCGGATCTTATCGGGGAAGGGTTTTACCACACTGGCATTTACGCCATTGATGGTGGTATCGTCCAAAGCCACCATGGTGTAATCGATCACGCCCTGCTGAATGCTGCTAACCGGGATATCTTTTGCCAGGACGCCAAGGCGCAAGGCAGTATCAAAAGGCATGTTGGTCTTGATACCGGCGGAAAATTGATTGTAGAAATCATCCGCCTGTCCGAGCAGTACGCCAAAATTTTCGGGCGCAAGCACTTTGTCACGGATACCAAGGATAACAGCCTGTTGGCGCCTGGAGCGGGCTACATCGCCTTCCTTATCGTGACGGTAGCGCACATACGCCAGCGCTTTTTCACCACACAACTTGCGGTTTTCGCCAGCTTTCAAAACGAAGTGATCGTTTCCCGTACCCTGGCGATCGAGCGTGAGCGTTTCAGGGACATCCACTTCGACACAACCGATCAGGTCGATGAACTGGACAAAGGTGTCGAAATCGATCTGGGCATAATACTGGATCGGCACACCAATGAAATTCTCCACGGTCTTGCGTGCCAGTTCAGGTCCGCCACCAGGGAGCTTGGCGCCTTCACCGGAGGAATACGCGGTGTTGATGCGGCTATAGCCGAAGCCTGGAATGTTGACCCACATATCGCGCGGAATGGACATCATTCCGGCAGTCTTAGTGAGCGGATCAATGGTGAGCAGGATCATCGTGTCAGAGCGCGGGGGACCTTCATTGGCGATGTAATCACGATAATCGAGACCGATCAATAATACTGTGATGCGGCTGGCGCCATCCCATGGCGCAGGAATGTCGCTATTTGGAGCCTGGATGGCAGGCGGCAGATCTGCCACGCTGGGTACAGGCGTGCCTTGTTCATTGGTCGTGATCACGGGACCATTATTCTGCCCAGCGGTGACCGTACCACAATCGGAGGGAGGAGTACCAGGCAGGGGCGTGATCACCCAGCAGGTAACTATATCTTTCACAAAAATGTAACCACCTACCGCCAGGGCAACCGTGATCACCCAAAAGATGATCTGCCCTACGGAGGGACGCCCGATCTTTATGTTTTTGAGAGAGTTCGTAATATTATTCATCATACAGGTTTTATGTATACCATATTCAAGCCAAGTCGTTCCAAGCCTTCTTTTGCCCAGTGCTGCAAGAGCGCCGAGTCCTCATCCATCACGTTCATCATGACGGGGATGGCGCGATGGTCACCGATCTCTGCCAGCGCGCGCAAGGCATGGATGCGCGCTGACTGTTTCGCACTCCCTTCGGACTCAGGGCGGCGTTTTACCGTTTCGATCAGGGATGGGACCGCCGCCTTGCCGATCTTGACCAGCGCATTGACCGACAAACTACCGACCATACTATCGTCATCGCTCAAGGCTTGGACCAGAGGCTGGATCGCGCTTTCATCGGGTTTGGCTGCCAGCCCGAGCGCCGCACACTGACGTATTTCGGGGGCAGGGTCGTTCAGAAACGGGACCAGCCATTCGGTCTGCAAGAGAGGCGACTGTGCCAGCGTGCGCAATGCCCACCAGCGTAAGTCCGCATCAGGAGAGTGGGTCAGATCCTGCAAGGCAGGGAATCGCATCCTGACCCAATTCGACCAACGCTGTGACCGCGTTCTCGGCACGCGTTTCGTCTCCGCTGACCAGGTCTTGCAGCAAACTCGGCAGCACGTTATTTCGCGGGTGGCGGAACAGGCAGGGCGCTTTCTGCGGTGCTGACCCACTTATCCCCTTCTTCGATCAACATGACAGGGATATCATCCACGATGGGATATTTGCGACCACAATCTTTGCAGATGAACCATGAGTCTTTATACAGATTGAGTTCACCGCCCGTGGTGCGGACGCAGTTGGGGCAACGCAGAATTTCAATTAATGTTGTACTGACCATTAAGTCTCCATTCTATTTAACAGCGGCAAATTTTACCATGTAGAGCAATTTGGCAAATTGCCCTACGAAGAGGGTTTGTAGCAAAGTCCTGCATCCCTGGCTTGTTTCTCGGGGTTCTTGGTGCCGGGTCCGAATTGGCAGATCGCCTGCCAGGGTTCGTAATGGGTACTGAAAGTATCCTGGAAGTACACCGCACCATCTTTCATCACCGTACGCGTGACGGTGATATCGGCGCCGTTCGCCGCCCAGTCCACTTGTTTTACCTGTCCCTTGGCTAGATCAGGGTTTTCTTCATACCGAGCATCAGGCGCAGGGACAACATTTTTCACACCCGTGGTATCCCAACTCACGGTACGACCGTCTTTCGTGGAATACAGTTTCCATGTAAGCGAGTTGGCGCCCATATAGGTTTCCATCTGGATCCAATAAGGCGTATCGTTGGTAAATTTGAAATCAACCAACGGAAAATAAACGGTAGCATCCAGTCCGGCGAGTTTTAAATCAGATGCGCCGCTGGCAGTTTGTTCATAGTAGCCTACACGATAGGCATGAGAGTAGCGCTCGTTGATGGGATACCCTGCATTGAACACCGCGCGGAAGAGCGTGGTGCTCACCTGACAGACACCGCCACCCACACCCTTGATGGTGCGCCCACCGTAAATGATGAGCGCTTCGGTAAAGCCATTTTCCAGGCTCACATCGCCCATGGTCTGACCCATCGAGAAGGTCTCTCCCGGCGCGACCAGCACACTTTGGAAACGCGCTGCCGCGGCAGCGATATTCTGTTTGCGCTCGGCGCTGGAACCATAGAAATAACTGGTCTCTGCATACACCAATTCGGTGATACCCAGTTGCTGACCGGTTGCCGTATCAGGTACCTTCGGCTGGGCTTCATTCACCACCAATGCCACAGTGTGTTCGCCACGCAGCAACGCATCGTTGATCGCTTTGATGCTGGCATCGATATCCATGGTACGCCCGGTCTTGGAATGTTCGGTCAGGTCCAATTGAAGCGTCTCGTCATTGAAGATGAATTTTGCGTTGGCGGGCGCACGATCCACCTGCGTTTTGATAGGCGCCAGCAAATCGCGCAAGCCCGATGGGCTCAAGGTTACCTGCACGGCGTTCTGTGTACGCTGCACACCCAGCATATTTGCCAGCACTTCCACAGGATACACAAACGGACGCTCCCCTTCTGCCGGATTCGGGATCGTCAACGTGAGAGGCTGGCTGAGCAACTGCCTTGCCATATCTGCCTGGGCACTCACATCGAGCACCTGCGGCTGCACTTCTTGCACGACCAATTTCACTTCGCCGTCACTGAAGGTCTGCAATTGCGCGCCAAGATAAATGAGTGTGGCATCGATCTTCAACTCACGCCCTACCTGCCCGGGCGTTGTGACGATCTCGGTTCCATTCAAACTCAAAGTGGCTTCCGTCACCGGTTGGTTGATCTGTGTGGCGATCTGACTCAGATATTGAAACGCAACGCGCTGATCGAAGATGATGACGGGCGCAACGTTGACGCCAAGTCCGCCCGCGCGGATCTGATTGGATAAGGCTCCAAACAGACCACCGCTTCTTCCCAAGCTGTAAGCGGTCATGGCACTGGAGGATGGATCAAAGACCATGCCAAGTTCCGCGGGAGAGGCGACCCAGGCTTGTTCTCCGTCCTTGAACAGGATCTTGCCCGTGGTGGAATACGACAGCTTCTCATTCAATGTGAGAGCCGCGTCAGATGGCTTCATGCCAGAAAGGTCCACGCCTGCAACAGACACGCCGGGGAAGATACGCCCAGCATAGAGGAGTTGATATCCAAGCGTCCAGGCGAGCGACAAGATCACGAAAAGTGCCACACCGCTGACGAACGCGGCAACGACTTGCGGAAAAACCGGTATTCTTTTGTACGGATAAGATACAGTAGCCATGGCGAAAATTATACCTTGAGGAGAAGCATAAAAGTTAATGCAGATTAAGCACAGATCGAAGCCCTATCTGCGGTTACAACTAAGACGGGCTCTGAATTTTATTTGTTCCCGCCGAATTTCACCCCCGGAACGAGCATGGGCGTCACAGTTCTGTACCTGATATATTCCTCTCCGAATTCGCGGATCAGTTTCCGCTCTTCAAAGTAGATACCGATAAGAATGTAGGCAGTGAATGAAACATACATAATGAAAGAATTCAACGAGACCTTTGGCGATAACCATAAGATAAGCAAGCTAAACGTATAAAGCGGATGGCGAACGACACGATACAAGCCGCTCACCACCAATCTTCCGCCTTTCTCTTCCTCGAACAATTGTCGCAGCCCAACAAAGGACAGTACATCCGTTTGCAGCACAGCCACGAGGAGAAGTATTGCCGAAAGTCCCTGCCCTGCCAGCATCAAATAACTCCACGGGGAAGGGATTTGATATAGTTCGCGATCCGGCAGCACAACGGCAAGATATAACACCGGTACAACGCTCACCACAGCAAAAATGTTATAGAGCAAACGATAAAGTTTCATAAATCCATCGCCCAGAACTCGGCGTAGAAAACCCTTGAAGCCAAAGGAAGCGATGAGCGAATGGATAAATCCCCACAGGGCAATGGACAAAATTAACCAGAGCATGTTTTCCTCAATGAATTTGAATTCCGTACTGATGATTAATGAAATGGATGCATCCATTCATCTATTTTTTACCTGATGCTACTACTTGTGGAATGATTATCCATTACGCCTTATCAAATTACTCCATAAACTTCCACCCAGGTTGGCATTTAGAAGCGCCACACTCACAGCAGGCAAGCTGGCAGGACTCGGATAGACCAAATAACGTGACGACCACGTTGGGTGGAATTTTTCCTTGAAGGCGTGCAAGCCGCGGAAGTTGTAGAAATGGTTCACGTTCTCATAAGTGTAATGAAGGGCACGCTCGATCACGGGATCATCAGAATGCTCCCCCACTCCCGAAAGCGCGCTCAACCCAAGATTGAACGTTGCATACTTTTGTTCCTGTGCCCACTTGAACAACGATACGAACAGGAAATCCATTAAACCCAATTCCACGTGCGAGCGGTGACGCATCAGATCAAGAGTCACTTCGTTGTTCTGGAATTCGGTGACAATATTAGCAAAGGCTTCGATAAATCCCTCACGATCACGTACCAGCAAAATGGGACAGGTATTGAGATATGCTTCATCGAACCAACCCAAGGAAAATCGCATTTCGGAGGCGCCACGGCTTCCCAACCATTCATCACTGATCGAATTCAGTTCACGCAGCATCCGCGGCGAAAATGGCGGCTGGAGCACATCATAGTGATAGCCGTACTTCACCATCTTGTTATAGCTATTGCGCAGTGTCTTGTTTTGACTGCCCTCCAGCGTGAAAGTAGATAGGTCAACGATGGCTTCCTGACCGAGGGTCAGCACATCGTAATCAGCTGATCTATAGGCATCCAGGCAAGTCGGCATGACTTGATAATAAGCTGTCAGCCAGTCGTTTGGCGCACAATACGATTTGAACTCCGCAATGGCATTGGGAATATCTTCCGGTGCACCGATCGGATCACCTAACACTAAAGCTACGCGATTTTCCACCACGTGGGAGATTAGGGTTCCATTGGAGCTAAAGAAGAACTTCTTATCGTTAAGGACGGCGTAGCGGGCAAGGGACGTTCGTCCATGTGCGCGGACAATTTCCCAGGCATGTGATCGTTCCTCCTCCGAAGCAGGGCGGCAATTCAACACTGGACGCAGGAGCATGAAGAGTGCATAACTCATTGTCACTGCGCTGACCACGTAGATCGAGTCGGAAAAATATTTGCCAAATTTCGTCACCGGGAGCGATTGCAAGCCAGGGTCGTAAAACTGTGTGAACATCACAATAGTCTGTTTGATCGCCGCCCACCAGCCAAAGCCGATCTTGAAATGTTTGTCGAGCAAATAAAATCCGATAACACCATATAAAAGAGTAAACGCTAAAGAAGCCAATAAGACTTGCACCCCCTGCTTGATGGAGGGAACATCGGAACGAGCATGGAAGTAGGGGCGCAAATAGATAAGGATCCCCGTCAGCAGCGCGGCAAGAGTCGCTTCTTCGTAATCCAGTCCTTTAAGCAAATGTGTGGGGATCGAGATCAGCAAGATAATGAGGGTCAGCATCCAGCCCGCTTGCTTCCTGCGCCAGAAACTCACGGAAAGTAGGAGCAGAGCAAACCCCGCCAGCGCGGAGGTGAGATGACCGCCCGTGGTGACGCTAAAGGGAGAATATTCTTCCAGCAAGCGCAAACGGGAATGCACAGATGGCATGACCGCCGAGAAAACGTTGATCACGCCCATTACAGCGGTCAGCAGTGCGACGACATGAACAATATTTTCTTGCGAGAGGGCAAAACGGGATTTCATTGCCACTCCTATTAATTATGTCGTTGCGAGGGCGATAGCCCGAAGCAATCTCCCGTAATTGGAATAAACCATATCGAAGAGATTCACCCACTTAATCGGAGATTGCTTCGTTGTCGCTTCGCTCCTTCTCGCAACGACATGTTAAAGTTTCGGTAGAACAATCGATTGTTGCTTTTGATATTTACCCTTCTTATCCGCGTACGAGACTTCACATTCCTCATCCGCTTCAAAGAATAGGACTTGTGCCAAGCCTTCGTTGGCGTAGATCTTCGCCGGGAGCGGCGTGGTGTTGGATATCTCCAGCGTAACGTAGCCTTCCCACTCTGGTTCAAAGGGTGTGACGTTGACGATCAAGCCGCATCTTGCGTACGTTGATTTTCCGAGACAGACTGTCAGCACTTTGCGCGGGATGCGGAAGTATTCCACGGTGCGGGCGAGGGCGAAAGAGTTGGGCGGGATGATGCAGACATCACCCTTGAACTCAAACATGGATTTCGGATCGAAGTTCTTCGGGTCCACGATGGCGGAGTGGACGTTGGTAAAGATCATGAATTCGTCAGCGACACGGATGTCGTAGCCGTAAGATGAAACGCCGTAAGAGATCACTCCCTGACGAACTTGTTTGTCCACGAACGGTTCGATCATTTTTTGTTCCAATGCCATCTTACGGATCCAGTGGTCAGGTTTAAGTCCCATTCAATTCTCCTTGTGGAATCAGCCAGCTTGCTGGCGAAATTTCAGGAGCAAGCTCCTTGACTCCAAATGTGACTTTATGGAGTCAGCCAGCTTGCTGGCGCAATCGCAAAAGCAAGCTTTTGCAGTCCAAATGATATACTTTGTTTATGGAAGACATTTATAAAGTCTACCTGCATAATCCACCACACTACTTTTTACCTAATGCAATGTATATGGTGACAGGGGCTATTGTACACAAACAACACTTATTAAGCGAAAACAAATATAAAGATTTTGTTCTGAAAACTCTACTGGAAAGAGCTGCTTTGCTTGGCTGGCAGATGCAGGGATGGTCAGTTTTGAACAATCACTACCACTTTGTATCTCGCGCTTCAGATGATGCAACCACCCTGCCCAAACTGATAAGACAATTTCATTCCATTACTGCCATCCAGTTCAATAAATGGGATGGCACTCCGGGTAGACAAGTTTGGCATAATTATTGGGATACCTGCCTGACGTACGAGAAATCTTATCTGGCGCGGTTGCATTATGTCCACATAAATCCGGTGAAGCATGGGTTGGTGAATGATGCGATCGATTATCCGTTTTGCAGTTATCGGTGGTTTGTGGAAAGTGGGGATAGCGATTTGAAGACGCAGGTTTTTGAGCAGCCGATTGATAAGGTCAATGTATTCGATGATTTTTAGTATGGAGTCAACCAGCTAGCTGGTTAACTCCATATTGCAAGAGCAAGCTCTTGCAGTCCATACTTAAATCTCTCCGCGCTCTTTCATGACTTGGCGGATGACTGTTTCAAGATTATCAGCTCTGCCTTCCAGTTCGGCGAGTTCCTCGAGCATCTTCTCACCAGCAGATTTATCCTCCAGTGAGTTGATGTTGATGCGGACGTTGTAGCCGGCGGCTGTCAAGGCGGCACGCGCCATGGCAAAACCAGACATCGAGTCACTGATAGCGCTCAAGAGTCCCTTCTTAGCGCATTTGAGGGCGAGTTCCATCACTTTGACGGCGTGTTCGGAAACATGCAGCGGGACATGTGCGGCATTGAGCGTAGCTTTGATGATGGCAAACTCACGCGCAGACTTTTGTTCTTCGGTGTCTTTAGGAAGCTTGAAGGTTGCCATCAAGACTTCGAAGGCAGAGGCGTCATCGTCCACAGCTTGGGTAAGTTCCTTGCGATACTTCTCTGCCATCACACGAATAGCTTGCATCTCGGCTTCAACCTCGGCATATTTCTTTTTGCCGATGGTCACTCCTGCCACCATGGCGACCAAAGCCGCGCCCATCGCTCCGGCATGTGCGGCAGCGGAGCCGCCTCCGGGAGTTGGCGTGGGGGCGGCTAACTGTTCGATAAAGGAAGCAGGTTCCGGCTGAGGCGGAGTCGCGGCGGAGTTGGCAGAGAAAAGTCTGGACTTCGAGAATCTGCTCGGGCGAGAAGGCATCCAGTTGTGTGTACCAGACCGCCGCATCCACAAGAGCTTCCTGCGGGATCAAGCCGACGAGTTCGCAGTGATGAATGCCCACGCCATAGCGCTGCGCTTCACGTCGCACGAACTCGACCACACGCGCGATGGGCGTCTCGCGGAAGTTGGTCAGGTTCATCGAGACCTGCGCGCGCCCATCAACCAACAAGCCCAAGCCTTTGACATAGCGCAGCCCGCCCGAGGAAGCGCGTACCGCTTTGGCGATCTTCTTGGCGATGCTGGCATCTTCGGTGGTGAGATAGACGTTGAAGGCGATGAGCGGATTGCGCGCGCCGATGACGGTAGCTCCAGCGGTTCCCAATTTGGCGGGACCAAAATCGGGATGGCGCGCGGGATCGGATTCGATCTCGGACTTGAGTCCCTCGTATTGACCTTTGCGGATGTTTTCGAGATTCGTCCGTTCGGGACGCGTCGCCGCCGCTTCATACAAATAGACGGGGATCTTGAGCTCGGACCCGACGCGTTCGCCCAGCCGTTTGGCGATGGCGATGCAATCGTCCATGGTGGCGCCGCCCAGCGGCACGAACGGACAGACATCCGTGGCACCCAAGCGCGGATGCTCACCGGTGTGCTGGTCGAGATTGATCAGCTCGGAAGCGGTCTTGATGGCGCGGAAGGCGGCTTCTTCCACACCCGCAGGCGACCCGGCGAGGGTCAGCACGGTGCGGTTGTGGTCGAGGTCAGAGGAGCGGTCGAGCAGTTTCACGTCGCTGATCGATTGGATGGCGGCAACGATCTGGTCAATGACTTCGGGTCGCCGCGCTTCAGAAAAGTTGGGGATACATTCGATTAGTTGGGTAGGCATGGAATTTTTGATTTTAGATTTTAGATTTCCGATTGATGAGGCAATTATAAGGGAATATGACCAGGAAAGGATACAGCTGTTAATGGCTTGAGTAATTGCACGTTTGAGTATTGAAAACTATAATTTACAATAATAGACCACAAGGAGGGTCCCGTGCTAAAGGAGCTATATCTTCAAAACTTTAGGTGTTTCGACAAACACACTTTAGATTTAAAACCGACAAGCGTCATTGTGGGTATAAACAATGCCGGTAAATCAACTACTATTGAAGCGCTCAGAATCCTATCTCTTGTAATGAATAGGTATGGCTTCCTCAATTTTCTGAACGTTCCTAATTGGCTTATTGATTCAGATATGCCAGTCATGGAACGTGGTGTATCCCCTTCACTAAGGGGCATTGAATTCAATGCTCTTAGTATCTTTCACAACCTGGGAAAACCTCCAGCCCTTATTCGCGGAGTATTTGATGAGGGGTTCTTGGTTGAAATATATATTGGTCCTCAAGGTGCTATTCATGCAATAATCAAAGACCAAGAGCATCATCCCATTTTAAACAAAAGCAAAGCACAAAAAGTGCTGCTGCCCAAAATAAATATCTTGCCCCAGATAGCGCCTTTATCGACCAACGAACTAATTCTCGATCCAGATTACGTTCGTAGTGTTACATCAACTTCATGGGCTTCACAACACTTTCGAAATCAATTACTCCTATATCCTGAATACTTCAACCAATTCAAAACACTGGCAGAAGCCACATGGCCGAACCTCAAAATTTTAGGTCTCGAAAAAAGGAGTAATAATCCTCGGGAGCCGCTGGCTTTTTTTGTTCAAGACCATGATTTCGTAGCCGAAATATCTTGGATGGGGCATGGATTACAAATGTGGTTACAAACCATGTGGTTTCTAGCCCGCTCCAGAGATAGCGCAACAATTATTCTGGATGAGCCTGATGTTTATATGCACGCGGATTTACAAAGAAAATTGATTCGCATTTTGAAAGATATAAATCGACAAGTTGTAGTCGCAACTCATTCAGTAGAAATTATGGCAGAAGTTGAAGCTCAAGACGTTTTAGTTATAAACAGGTTATCATCAAAATCGGTATATGCATCATCTATACCATCAGTCCAAAAAGTAATTGACAACATTGGAGGAATACACAATATCCAACTTGCTCGTCTCTGGAATTCACAAAAATGCCTTTTTGTAGAAGGAAAAGATATAGCTTTTCTCAAAGCATTGCAAAACCTTCTTTTCCCAAGAAGCAATGAAGCTATAGATACAATTCCCAACCTACAATTAGGCGGATGGGGTGGATGGAATTTTGCTTTAGGATCAAAACTTCTTCTGAAGAATGCAATTGGAGAAAACATTAAGGCATATTGTATATTTGATTCAGATTTTCATACTCAAGATGAAATTGACGAAAGATATAAACAGGCGCAAGAAAGAGATATCCAGCTTCATGTCTGGGACAAGAAAGAAATAGAAAATTACTTTATTAGACCTCTTGCAAAAGTCAGTTAAGTTCAAGGTTGTAAATAGCAGCGATCAAATTGAAACGGAGAGCAAATCTAGTTCTGCGATTACGATACCTCTCACTGAGGATCCGAAATACTTTCAGCTTGCGAAAAATATGCTCGATCACGATGCGCTTGCGAGCCAACGCCCGATTTTTCTGTTTCTCCTTTTTGGTCAAAGGATGATATTTGGATTTCTTAAAAGGCGTCTGGCAGTTTTCATGCAATTCTGCCAAACCTTGATAGCCAGCATCCGCTAGGATGCAAATATGTTGGGCAATCGCGAGCTTATCGTCCTTGAACAGTTGAAAGTCATGCTTGCTGCCCTGACTAAAGGCGGTTGCCACAATTTCAGCGGTTTTCTGGTTGGCGATCAACTGTGTTTTCTGGGTATGTCGCTTCTTTTTGCCACTGTAGTGCTGTTCCTGGCTTTTTTTGGACGCTCCACGGGTTGTTCACTGACATCCACCAGGATCACTTCAAAGATGGTGTTGCTGGGTTGGAGCGCTTTTTTGCCAGGCAGGCGAAACTTTTTCGAACTCGCCAGCACATCTTCTACCTTGCGGATGGTGCGACAGACCGTCGCTTCGCTGACACCATAGGATTGTGCAATATGAAATTCAGTTCGATATTCTCGCCAATACATCAAGGTCATCAGCAGTTGATCGGCTCGGCTTAGTTTCGGTGGTCTACCAAAGGTACCCAATCCGTGTTCTATCACGCTGAGCATCTCTTCAAAGGTCTCCCGTTGAACACCTGTAAGTCGCTTGAAATCAATGTCCTTTAGTTGTTCGACCGTTTCATATTTCATATGCCTATTATGGCACACTTATGCAAGAGGTCTATTATTCCGAATGTTATTCAAAGAATTATTGAAAGCAACATTACAGAGGATAGAGCAGTACCAACAAGTGAAGAGATTGCAAAACAAGTTGATGTTTTTGTGGAATCGCAAAAAGATTCTGTATTTGATGCACTATCAAGTTACTTTCATGCACAAAATCGAGCAGGCGGTGTAACTGATGCCAACAAAAAAGCCCGCGAGAAACTTGAAAAATATTGGGCAACCCAAGAAGGCAGATGGTCTATTGTCTCAGGCAAAATCATAATTTCGAATTTATCGGGGTGGTCCCAGAAAAACTTTGGAGTTTCCTTTAATCCATTAAGAATCATAAAAAATCAAATAAATATGAGATTGATATAGAATTAAGACACATTATTACAGCTCTAGAAAAGGGATTTCCCTTTGTCAATTCTGATAAAGAATAAAAATATAATCGTAGTATTTCTCGTTCATAACCTGTATAACCAACTGCATTATGGAAAAATCCCGAACTCGAAGCCTTTAGTGATGGTGTGTTTGCAATTGTGATCACGTTGCTGATCCTTGATATCCGTTTCCCCGAAGTGGACTATAGTCAATTTGCCGCGGCGCTAGCTACCCTGTTGCCGCGCATCCTGATGTATGTCTTGAGTTTTATTATCATCGGGTTGTACTGGATTTCCCATCACAACTCGATGCAGGTGGTCAAGAAGATCGACCGGAATTTTCTTTGGTTGAATATTCTGCTCCTGCTGTGCGTGAGTTTCATTCCATTTCCAACATCGCTTGTGGGACGGTATCCTTTTCAGGCATGGCCAATTGTTATCTACGGCAGCACTTTGATCGTCTGTAATCTAATTGGGACTGCGATGATGTTTTACCTTATCCGCCACCCCGATCTAGCGGTTCCCGCATTCGGAATGAAGTACGTGCGCCGTCATACGCCCATCCATATTGCGATCAATGTTTCCTATCTGTGCGCCATTTTGCTGGCACATTTTGTTCCAGTTTTGAGTTACCTGATCTATGTCGCTGTGGTGATCGGTTTGATCATCTTCCTACCGCGAGTGGACGATGGTATTAATATCAGGTGAAGATTAGCCAGAAAAATCGTGTATGATGCGGGAGAGCTAGAAGTAATTTGTTCAGCAATTCCATGTGAAGTGCCAATGTCTGGAACGGGAATACCAGTCAATCAAATCTTTATTTACAGAAAGGTATAAAGTAGACATGTTGAGCCCAGACGTCCTCCGACTCGAAGAAATCCGGCGCTATATCCAGGATGTGGAAACAGAGTATTATGCCGATTACCAGGACTATGTCCGCGAGCAAAAGCCCACTCCCAAAAAGATCAAGCTGCAACAGCAGGGTAAGGTTGCCCGCGCTGAGTTGCACGCCGTGATTGAGACTTTGCGCAGAGAGAATCCTGCCGCCATAACCGAATGGGTGGAGTATCACACAACGTTCCTGAAGCGCATCAAGGCAGAGACATCCACCGAGCGGAACGCAGATACGCGTCGCATGATGGCGGATGGCTCCCTGCAAGGGTGGCAGAAAGTCCTTACTGGCGAACAGGAATTTGTGTCTATCAACGCAGGTTTCCTGAAGGATTACAGCGACGAGGTCAACAAAGGACCGCGCTGGATTCCAAGCTCTACGCCGGAAGCAGTCAGTGCGGACAAACCCTGGTGGCAGTTCTGGAAATGAGCGACAATGGATCTAACCGACATCCAACACCTGCGTACGTCCATTGAAGCGGCGCAAAAAGCGCGCGATCATGGAAACCATCCCTTCGGTGCGATACTGGTAGATGAAAACAACACCATATTGCTTGAAGCCGAGAATACGGTGGTCACCGGCAAAGATTGCACCGGTCACGCTGAGACCAATCTGATGCGGATGGCAAGTCAACGGTTTTCGCCGGAGCAATTGGAGACGTGTACACTCTACACCAGCACGGAACCGTGCGCAATGTGCGCGGGAGCGATCCACTGGGGAAATGTGAGGCGGGTTGTCTTCGCCTTGAGCGCGGAAACGCTCTATGAAATGGTCGGTCCGTCACCGGATCATTTAATGCTTTCAAGCCGCGAAGTCTTTGCCCGCACCCAACGCCCTACCAAGGTGGAAGGTCCCGCTGTGGAACTGGATACCGAAGCCCGCGCGGTCCACGCAGGATTCTGGAAATAGGTATTTTGAAATTCCTATCCGCTCAGCAGAGATGACAGATCAGTCTTTACGCATGGCATTAATTCTCTTCGATTTTGACGGTGTCCTTGCAGACACATTGGACGATATGCTTAATTTTGCTCAAGCTGTATGCATGGAGTTGGGCATCGACCGCATCCCCACCCCGGCAGATCTGGATGCATTGGAAACAATGTCCTTTGTGGAGTATGGCAAGCAATTGGGATTTCCACCTGCGCTAGCCGATGAATTTGCAAGTCGTTGCTTGCGACGCTTCGTGGAGAGGACACACCCGCCGAAGATGTTTAATGGCATGGCACAGGTATTTGAAAGATTAGCTGTACGAAATACGCTGGCAATTGTCACTGGGAATACAACTCGCGCGGTTGAAAATTTCCTGGTCGAGAATGGCATACGGCAATACGTCAGCGCCATTTTCGCGGTCGATCAACCGGGGTCAAAAGGAGAAAAGATCCTAAAGGCAAAGACTCAACTTGCACGAACCAATGAGGCTGTGTACTATATAGGCGATGCCGTGAGCGACATACAAGTGGCGAGGCAGGTTTCGGCGAAGAGTGTAGCGGTCAGTTGGGGGCATCAAAGCTTAAACAAGCTGGTAAAAGCCAAGCCCGATCATATTGTCCATTCGCCGCAGGAGATCATCGCTGTTTTTAGAAAGAACGAGGAGTTGTAATCCCACAGCAAGTGATACAATAGATAAGGGGAGTAAGTACGCGGATAGATACATTTCAATCCATTGAAAAGAGAAAGATAAGCATGCATTCGATCATGACCATCGCGCTCATTAGCGAACGAGGTCCCAAAGCGGGCGAGATCGTTGTCGCCGCATCCACCATATTGACCATGACGTACCTGACCGTTAAGCCGGTTTCGTCGGAAACGTTCTGCAGGAATGAATTTATCAACGCCTGTCGGGCAACGGTCCGCAATGGGACGCCTAAAAAGTATGCAGAGAAGATCGCCAACCCAGCCACGCTGGATGCCGATTTCGCAGACTTTTTGGCTGGCATTTGACACCCAAGGCGAAAAGGTGGCAAAGCAGATCCTTCGGAACGCCGGCATACCGCTGGAAGAGGGAAATTATGATTTTCCCGGTATGGTGCATTTATTTGAGCAAGTTGTTCCCGACCCACCTCAAACTGGCGACATCAAAGCCTGGGTAAGCATGTTCGCCAGCCAATTAGAACCCTGGCGGGCAAAGATCCAAAAGATGCATCAGACGTAAATCTGTTTGACGTGAAATAAGCCCCTTGTGATAAAATTCCAGCACTTGCATGAATAAAGGCGGGCAACAAACGGAAGGACGCTTTTCGATTAACGCCTGGATGTTTGAGAATCTACTTGTCATGCAGTTTTGTCCACCTGCTCGAAATGAAACGAGCAGAGCATTTGTGACGTAATGCTGCCAACCAGGCGGGATTACTCAAACTCCAGGAGAGAAAATGGAATACAAGCTTTATGTTGGGAATCTGTCCTACACCACCACTGAAACTGACCTGCAAACCCTGTTCACCCAGGCGGGCGCTGTCAAGTCTGTGGCGTTGATCAAGGACCGCGACTCCGGTCGCTCGAAAGGTTTCGCCTTTGTCGAAATGGAAACCCAGTCCGATATGCAGAATGCCATCGGCATGTTCAACGGCAAGGATTTCCAGGGACGCGACCTCTCGGTCAGCATTGCCCGTCCGCGTGAGGAACGCAGTGGCGGCGGTGGTGGCTTCGGCGGTAATCGTCGCGGTGGTGGCGGTGGCGGCGGTTACAACAGTGACCGCAATCGCAACAGCAACCGCTCCGGCGGCGGACAGAAGCGCAGTTGGTAAGTCGCAAAATGGAAATCTCCTGTCGAATGGCAGGAGATTTTTGTTATAAACTTCGCGCAAATTGACTCAGACCATATGCTCTGATACATTGACTATGACAGATTTGGATCATTATTTCAGAGGTGAAATATGACTACCAATCGTTCCATGCCGCCGGGTGAGATCATCGCGGAAATTCCTTATTCAAATGTACTTGAAGCGGCAGAATGGCTTTGCCATGCCTTTGGCTTCAAAAAGCGATTACAGATCGCAGACCATCGCATTCAACTTACTTTCGGGAATAATTCCCTTGTGGTGACCGAAAAACGGGAACTAGCGCATACATCTGCTTCGATCATGCTGCATATGGAAAATATCGATCACCAATTTGAACATGCCGTAACAGCCGGCGCCCGTGTTGTAAGTCCGCCCACCGATTATCCTTTCGGCGAACGTCAGTGCGTGGTCGAAGACCCTGGTGGCAATCGTTGGACGTTTTCCCAGAGCATCTCAGACGTAGATCCGAAAAGTTGGGGTGGGATTTTATTTGAATAAAATTCCTATTCCAAATAGATGTTCTTGAAACGCTCTATATCCATCGAAGATAAACCGATCCCTTCACTACTATACTTCTCGAACGAACTATATTCCCGTTCGATCGTGTCGAACGCCGTGGAAAGATAGAGGGCTTCGGCACGCATAAATCCCTTGAGTGAATCAGAAAACCGTTTCCCTTTCATCAGTCGTGCCAGCATCGAGATTCCATCGGTAGCCGCCAAAGAAATAATCGTTGGTGAGAAGGTAATCTTTCATCACTGTTTCCTGCGGAACGCCCAACACCCGCAGGAGCAGCGCGGCAGCAAAGCCAGTGCGATCCTTGCCCGCTGTGCAATGGAATAGCACAGGTAGTCCATTGGCAGATTCTAATTCACGGAAAAATCGCCTGAACTCAGGCGTGAACTGCGTGACAAAGCCCGTGTACGTCTCGAGCATGAATTTTGTCGAATCAATGCTCTTGAGTTTTTTGACAAACTCATCGCGCGATGATGCTACAGCCGCGGTGCTTGCATCCAGGATCGGAATTTCCACCTGCTGGATGTTTCCGCTCAAGGGTAAACGGTCAGCGCCCAAACTTTTTTCGTATTCTGAGCGGAAGTCGATCACACGCTCCAAACCAAATGCAGAGAGCCGCCGTAGGTCAGTCTCTGTTAACCTATCCAAGCCATCGGAACGATACAGCAATCCCCAGCGAATGGTCTTTCCATCCACAGTTTGGTAGCCGCCCAGCTCCACGGAAATTCTTGGCGCCAGAAAAAACAAGATGGCGTTGCCGTGGTTTTGAGCCTTGAATATTCGAAGTCTTATTAATACCCAACTCTTTCAGCATTTTGAAACTCCTATACACATGAACCCCAAGTATATTCCGCAATTCGAAATCGTAAAGCAGGTTCCCAGGTACTTTTAATACCGTAAGGAGCGGTATCCATTCCATCATGTATAATCCCGCCCCGTATGAATACCAAACCTTATGACCTTGTGATCTTCGATTGCGATGGCGTGCTTGTAGAAAGCGAACCGCTCGCCGCCCGCATCTATAGCCAGATGTTCACGGAGTATGGATACCCGCTCGATTATGAGGAGACTTTGCATGAGCATTACGGTGTCAACCTGCGCATTCGGCTCGAAATGACCGCCAAAAAGATTGGCTGGAAACCAGACCCCGATGCCTTCGAACCGGAATTCAACCAACGTCTTTCGGACCTGACCGAACGGGAGCTGATCACCATCCCCGGGATCCATGCCCTGATCGATAGCCTCACCGTTCCGATCTGCGTCGCTTCCAACGGCAGCCGGGACGAGATCAACCTCCGCTTGAGATTATCCAACCTGACAGATCGCTTCGGAAATGCCATCTTCAGCGGCACAGAGGTCCCCCACCCCAAGCCCTGGCCCGACGTGTATCTTGCCGCAGCGCAGGCATTCAACACCCCACCATCCCGCTGCGTGGTCGTGGAAGACAGCGTGCTCGGTGTGACTGCCGCCGTACGCGCCGGGATGAAGGTCTATGGGCATGCCACGTTCTACTCTCATGAATCCTTACGGGAGGCGGGGGCAATTCCGTTCCAATCCATGCCAGAGCTTCAGAAGATACTGAGCAACGGTCATAGCGAATAAGAATTAGATTCTAAAAATGTTGTAAAATTGGGATATCAGCACAGAAAGCCAGCCGAGCTACACCATTAACAATATCCAACACATCACTGCCCTCTCCCGTCCCTTCGACGGGAGATTTGTTATTATTTTTAGGCTGGTACAATTCCGAACAAATCAACGAAAGGGAGTTCTCATAATCGTATGTTACAACAAACCATCCAACTGGAACAATTGCGCAGGAAGATCGAAGATGCCGAGTTCGCCATCGGAGACCAGTCTGATTATCTGGATCTCGGAAAGCCAAATGCGCAGCAAGCAAAAAGCGCTCAGGAAACCATTTCTCGCATGAAGGGAAAAAGCCAGGAACTACAGGCAGCTTTGCACGAAACGATCGCCACCGTGCGCCGCGAAAACCCCGAGGCACTCCAGGAGTGGGTCAACTATCATAAGAACATTCTGGAACGTATTATTGCAGAGCCGACGAGCAACACCCATACCAAAGTTCGTCAAAATGTGGCGCGCGAAACTCTTCAACAGTGGGAAAAGGTTCTAAGCGGTGAACAGGAATATGTCAACATCAATTGGCATTATCTGAAAGACTACAAAGCAGAAGCCAAAAAGCTGGGTAAAACAGCATGGTGGAAGTTCTGGTAAACCCATGGACGTGCTTGAAACTGAAAGGTTAATCCTACGGCAATTTACAGTGGAGGATGCGCCGTTCATTCTAGAACTGGTGAACGAGCCATCCTTCATCCGCAACATCGGCGATCGTGGTGTGCGCTCATTGGAAGATGCAAAGCACTATATCGAAAACGGACCCGTTACCAGCTACGCGAGAAACGGGTTCGGTCTTTATCTCGTTCAGTTGAAAGAAAGCGGCGAGTCCATCGGCATGAGCGGTTTGATCAAACGTCCCGCCCTTGATGATGTGGATATTGGCTATGCCTTCTTACCAAGATTTTGGTCGAAGGGATACGCTGTCGAAGCCGCGCTGGCGAACAAAGAAGAGGCACGCGCCCTTGGCTTGAAACGACTCGTTGCCATCATCAATCCTGATAATGAAGGTTCGATCCGCGTGGCGGAAAAGCTGGGCATGAAATTCGAGCGCATGATCCGGCTCTCTGCAGATGACATCGAAATAAAATTGTTCGCAACAGATCTATGAGGTGTTTGGTTGGATATTCCACTTTACCGGTTACACAATCAACGACTTTCCACAACATCTTTCCATACCGCAAATGAAGTAGTGAGCTGGCTCGGCGCCGTGCAATCTCAGGATTATGCCGGGGCAAAATGGGCGCTCGCCCAACGCATGACGGATACGACCGATTCATCATTGGACCGCGCCTTTGCGGACGGTTCCATTCTACGCTCGCACCTGCTCCGCCCCACCTGGCATTTTGCTACGCCGGAAGATATCCGCTGGCTGCTGCAATTGACGGGTCCGCGCGTCCACGCGGTGAATGCCTTCATGTACCGTCAATCGGAACTCGATAAAGCCACGTTCAAGAAAAGTTATGCCGTGCTGGAAAAATCTCTGCGCGACGGCAAACAGTTGAACTCGTACCGAGCTAGCTACGGCACTCGGAAAGGCTGGCATCGCCGCAAAAAGTGTGCGGCTGGCATACATCATCATGTCTGCCGAATTGGACGGGCTGCTCATCAGCGGCGGGCGGCGCGGCAAACAATTCACCTATGCCCTGCTCGAAGAACGCGTGCCGCCGGTCAAAGCGCTGAGCCGCGAAGAAGCATTGGCAGAGATGTTGAGACGCTACTTCAAAACACGCGGTCCTGCTACATTGACAGATTTCACCTGGTGGTCGGGCTTGACGATGGCAGATGCCAGGAAAGGCATCGAGTTGGTCAAATCGGAATTCACAAAGGAAACGATCAACGGGCAGGAATATTGGTTAGACGATTCCAAGCCAGCCAAAAAAGAAACTGCTCCGAGCGCCTATTTATTGCCGAATTACGATGAATACTTCATCGGTTTCAAAGACCGTACCGCCATTGGAGTGGTAGCAAGGCAGGCAAATATCCCTGAATATAGAATCGGCCCTGATCGGTCATGTTATCATCCTCAATGGGCAAATCGTCGGCGGCTGGCGGCGAACGTTGAGCAAAAAGGAAGTGCTCGTAGAAACCAGCCTGATCGCCAAGTTGGGCAAACCTGAAAAAGCACTGATCGATAATGCCGCCGAACGTTTCGGACGTTTTTTAGAATTATCGGTATCTGTTATCCACAAGGAATTCAACAATGAGCAAAGGACGTCTCGAAGCTTTTAGCGACGGTGTCATCGCCATCATCATCACGATCATGGTGCTGGAACTTCATGTTCCTGAAGAAGCATCCTTATCTGCCTTGCGTCCATTATTGCCGAAGTTTCTCAGCTATGTGTTGAGTTTTATTTTCCTGGGCATCTATTGGAATAATCATCATCATTTGTGGCAAGCGGCAAAACAGGTCAACGGCTCGATCTTGTGGGCAAATATGCATTTGCTGTTCTGGCTGTCACTGATCCCCTTTGCCACCGGCTGGATGGGCGAAAATAATTTTGCCGAGCTTCCTGTTGCCTTGTATGGTGCGGTGCTTTGGCTTTCTGCCATGGCATATTATTTGATGGTGCGCGTCATGCTGGCTCATCATGGCAAAGATTCCATCCTATCTGCCGCGCTTGGAGATGGTAAAAAGGAACGCATCTCATTAGCCATCTACACGTTCGCTATACCATTGGCATTCTTCGTTTCGTGGCTCTCGACACTTTTCTATGTGGTTGTTGCGATCTTGTGGCTGATCCCTGACAGGCGCATTGAGAAGTCAATTGTTGAAGTAGACTGTTTCAGTGTACGAAAGAATTTTTTATAACGAGACCCACCATCCCTGCGAAAGAAGGGGTAGATCGTCGGGTTAATTAAGATCCATTTTTGGGTTAATTTCTCTCTATCAAGTGCTCATGTACCCTTCATCCCATTGCATGTGAAATAAAACATCTCTATAATGGAGTTACCAATTGAATAAGGAGGCTTTATGAAAAAGTCGTTCTCGCGTCCTTTGCATTTGTTCATCGTCTTTCTGTTCTTGTTCTCCTCTATCGCAGCAGCACCTTTGCCAAACAATGCACCGCCATCAAAGGGACCTTCCAAGCAAACCACACTCGAAGATTTAGGAGGCTACCCTTGTTATGATGGCAGCCTTTTCACTTGTGTGACGATTGATGTCCCATTGGATCATTTCAACCCAGATGACGAAAATACCATTTCTGTGACTTTTGCCGTGCTCCCTGCAACGGGTGAACGGAAGGGAATGTTCGTCACGGCTGTCGGCGGACCGGGCTACTCGGGCATTGCATCTGCTGATTCGTATGTGGCAGGCTATGATGAGAGTATCACGTCTGCCTTCGATATCGTTTTTTTTGACCAGCGTGGAATTGGATATTCTGACCCCGCCAACACCACCTGCCCGTACGCCGCGAACATCTATTATCAACAAGATGCGCGCGGTCTGACAAAGCAGCAGGAAAAGGCGCTGAAAAAATCTGCCAGCACGTTCGTAAACAACTGTATCAATGAAGTCGGCGATCCATCCATTCTGCCGTATCTCGGCACCAAGCAGGCGGTGGAAGATCTGGAAGCATTCCGCCAGTTGATCGGAGATGAAAAATTCTGGTTATACGGCGAAAGCTACGGCACCCAGTATGCACAGACCTATGCTGCCGCACACGGCGACCATCTCGCCGGGTTGATCCTCGACGGCACTGTTGACTTGACCTTCGATGGCATTAACTACTATGCCCAGCAGGCACAGGCATTCAACGATACGCTGGTTGCTTCTTTATCTGCCTGCAATGAAGATCCTGCCTGCCGCAGAGACACACTTAAGAATGCGATCCGCGGATATGATATTCTCGCTGCCCAATTGAGCCACGCGCCGATCCCGTTCAAATTCCCGCTCGCCAACGGAAAGACCGCCAATCGCAAGTTTACGAGAGCCAATCTGGAATTTGTCGCTGCCAGCCAGATGTATGGTGAAGGTGATCGTATGATGTTCGTGCGTGCGCTGGCAGCCTACGCCTCTCACAAGGACCTTGCTCCGCTGGCGCGCTTGCTCTATATTAATCTGGGAGTTGACCCGCAAACGCTTGAACTGATCCCAGACCCCACCTACTCAGAAGCTGTTTACTACGGAGTCGAATGCCATGATTATGGGTACCTCGGTTCTTCCCCAGCCGAAAGAGCGAACCTTTATCTTCGCGCCGCGGACTCGTTCGAAAAATCCATTCCACGTATGACTTCCATCGTGTATAGCGATCTGCCTTGTGCCTACTGGCCCGAAGCCAGCACGGATCTCACACGCCCTGAGTATCTTTTTGCCGAAGGCATTCCCACCCTCGTGCTCGGCTCTACGGCAGACCCAGCTACGCCCGTTCAAAATGGCATCAATGTATATCAACACCTGGCAGATGGTTACCTGATCACTACCGAAGGCGGACCACACGTCACGTTCGGATATGGAAATGAATGCCCTGATGCCTATGTTACTGACTTCCTCGTCAATGATGTGGTGCCTGCCGAACGCGAAACGACTTGCGAAGGTGTCGTTATGACAGATTACGTCCCATTAGCGCCTGCCTCTGCAAAATGGCTGATCGGTCCACGCCGGGCATTGTCCACGATCGAGACGGAGATCTATTATCTGCCGGAGTTCTATTACTGGGACGGTTACGAGCCCCAGTCTGTTGGATGTTCCTATGGCGGCGCGCTTGACTTCGCCACAAACGAGGCAGGCGCTGGTTATGATCTCTCGCTTAATAGGTGTTCCTTCATCAAAGACTTCACTCTGACGGGCACAGGTTCTTACGATTCAGAAGCAGACCAGTTCATTCTGTCTGTGCAAACCTCCGGTCGCTGGAAGTGTGATCTAACCTATACCCGCACCGGTGAGGAAAGCAGCGTTACCGGCAAGTGTGATGGCAAACCTGTAAAGGAACATCACAAGGATGAGGATCACGACCTGCACAACGCTCCGGATTTCAAAGAACAAAAAGAAGATCACTAAAGCTTCATTGAAGCGCGTATCAGCCTCGGCTTAGAAAGAACCGGCTTTTTATCCAAAAAATAAAATCTCCTGTTATGGCAGGAGATTTTATTTCTAGAATACCCACGGGTATAATTTAGCGAAATGAACATCCCAGACCGCATCGTCACACAAATGGAACTGCGCCGCAACACAGGGGAACGCGGCACCCGCAAATTCATAGCCTTCAAAGGTGTCGTCTACGACGTGACCGACTGTCCCAAATGGCGCTTGGATATGCACGAGAATCTTCACTTTCCCGGGCAGGACCTGACCAGCGAACTCCCTGACGCGCCGCATAAGGGAGATGTTTTCTTGAGACCGTGCGTGAAAATTGTTGGCAAGTTAGAAAGTTCGCAGGTTTGAACGTTTAACTTTCAAACCTGTCAACGTGCAAACCTTCAAACGATCTTAAACATTCAAACATAAGGATAACTATGTCAAACCTCAAATGGTGGCAAACCGCAGTGTTCTATCAGATCTACCCGCGCAGTTTCGCAGATGGCAACGGCGACGGCATCGGCGACTTCCGCGGCATGACCGAAAAGCTCGACTACCTCAAAGACCTCGGTGTGGATGCTGTATGGCTCTCGCCACACTTCCCATCCCCCAATTGGGATTGCGGCTATGATATTTCCGATTACGTTGGTGTCGCGCCCGAATACGGCACGCTCGATGAATTCAAAACATTCCTTGCTGAGGCACACAAACGCGATATCCGCGTCATTTTGGACCTGGTGTTGAATCACACATCTGATGAGCATGCCTGGTTCCTTGAGTCCAAGTCCAGCCGTGATAACCCAAAAGCCGACTGGTATGTGTGGGTGGATACGCCGCCCAACAACTGGCTCTCCTGCTTCGACGGCGATGCATGGACGTACGTGCCGGAGCGCAATCAATATTATTATCACTACTTCATGAAGCAGCAGCCCGATCTCAACTGGCACAATCCCGAAGTCAAGAAAGCCATGTGGGATGCCGTGCGTTTCTGGCTCGACCTCGGTGTGGATGGCTACCGTCTCGATGCGCTCGGAACGATCTACGAAGACCCGAACCTGACTCCGCACAATGTGCCGATGAATCTCACCGAACTGCGCCGCGCTGGTGAGTTGGCAAAAACCCCCGCTGAGAAAAAGAAAGTGGAGAAATACTGGCACGACATGTTCATGTATCAATGGGGACAGCCCGGCGTCCATGACCTGATGAAAGAACTGCGCGCCATCCTCGATGAATACGACGGCGACCGCATGTTGGTCGGCGAAGATGACAACATCGACTACATGGGCAATGGGAACGATGAATTGCACCTTGTCTTCAACTTCCCCCTCATGCGACCAGAGCGCATCACACCCGACCACATCCGACGCAACCAAAAGGAGCGTTTGCCTAAGCTGGAAGCGCTCCAGATAAAAGGCTGGGCGTGTAACACGCTTGGCAACCACGACTCTCCGCGCATGTATACCAAATTCGGCGATAAACAGCACGACGCCGATTTGGCACGTGTCCACGCCGCGTTGGTGCTGACACTCAAGGGGACTCCCTTCCTCTACAACGGCGAAGAGATCGGCATGACCGATTTCATGTTGACCGACATCTCGCAGGTTAAAGATACGATGGGCACGTGGTATTACCATTCCGTTGTCACCGAGATGGGCGTGCATCCTGAAGAAGCCATGCTGCGCACCGCCGCCATGACCCGCGACAAGAACCGCACCCCCATGCAGTGGGCAAATAACCCCAACGCCGGCTTCTCCCCCGCCAACGTGAAAACCTGGCTGCCGGTTAACCCCAATTATGCCGACGGCATCAACGTTAAAGACCAGCAGAACAACCCGAATTCACTGCTCAATTATTACAAGCACATCCTGCGTGCGCGCAAACAAACTCCCGCCTTGATCGAGGGAGAGTTCATCCCGGTCAATAACACCTCCAAAGAATATTATGCTTTCCTGCGCAAGACGGCAGAGCAAACTGTTTTGGTCGTTCTCAATTTCTCCGAGAAAACGCTGGAACTGAATCTCTCCCGCTCAAAAGAGCTCAAAGGCAGCGAACTGCAGGTCGTGTTCTCCAGCGCCGGTCGCGCAAATACCACTCAGAGCCCCAAGAGCCTGCATATTGGCTCATTTGAGGTTTACATGGCAGAAGTAAAATAACTGCATGTCCGCTTCTTCCAGCAAAGATAAATCGGCTGAACACGTCAAACCCCGCCCGCAGAGGTTCGTCACACTCTGCGGACGAATCTTCCGCGACACTGATCCGCAATATTTTCCGCGCGCCAAATACCGCGGACGCACGATCTACTTCTGCACAGAGTCCTGTCTCGGCGCCTTTCTGGCAGACCCGGATATTTTCTACAAAGTCCATCGCAACTCAGAAAAGGGAAAATAACATGTGGCAGCCCGGCGACCATGTTGCCTTTCGTGGTGTCTACGATCAAAAGGTTTCCTATATTCAATCTGCTATCGTTGTCCACGACCGACCGGATGAGGTAGCACTTGTCATCGTCCCCGGTGCAGAGTGCGCCGCTCCTGAAGGCTATATGAATGGAAAACACGGTCCCGCCGGTCACTGGGATCGCTGGGGAGAATATGAAAGGAGAAACTGGACAATGCAGCCCTATTCCTGGCGCACCAATCGCCTTTTGATGCTTGCATACCCCGATAAATATTATTCCAGTTATTACTTCTGGCAAGCAGACACGAACCAATTCCTGTGTTATTACATCAACTTCCAACTTCCCTTCCGCCGCAGTAAGGTCGGTTTTGACTCGTTCGACCTGGAATTGGATGTGATCGTTGAACCTAATTTTGAATGGCGTTGGAAGGATGTAGACGATTATCAAAGAGGAATTGAACTTGGCGTTCTTCGTCCGGAATGGATACAGGAGATCGACTCTGCCAAACCAGAGATATTCGAAAAGCTTGGAAAACGCCAGTACCCCTTCGATGATACGTGGTTAAATTGGATGCCCGATCCTAGCTGGTGTACTCCCAAACTGCCAACAGACTGGGAGAAGGTGTAAAGTCTCTGGAACTTTTCAAGCTCACCAAATGTCTTTTATATAGTCTATCAAAAACTTGGAGAGAAATAACATGTGGAATTGTGGTGAGGTCATTGCCTGGCGGGGAATTGCAAATGGACGTCCATGGCATATTCAAAGTGGGATCGTGGTCAGAGACCGACCGGATGAAATTATCATCGCCACCCTGCCCGGTTCAGAAAGTGTGATGGAAAGGTCTTGTGCCGAAAAAGGAAAGGCTGGCAAGCGGCGCTGGGAGTTCAAAGAGCACGATTGGGAACTTGCTCGAACCGCCTGGCATACCAATCGCGTGCTGGCGATCACGGAGCCGGAAAAGTATTATTCGATCATGTTATTTTGGAATCATGAGCGCAATGAATTCCTCGGGTATTATGTCAATTTCCAACTACCCTTCAAAAGGAGTCAGTGCGGCGTTGACACGCTCGACCTTGATCTGGATATTGATATGGAACCCGATCTGAGTTACTACTGGAAGGATGAAGACGATTATCAATTAGCCATCGATAACGGAGGCATTCTTCCTGAATGGGTACAAGGCATCGAAGCAGCCAAGCCTGAGATTCTGGAACGGATCGAAAAACGCCGTTATCCTTTCGATGGCTCGTGGTTGGACTGGAAACCTGACCCGAATTGGTCAATACCCAAATTGCCTCACGGTTGGGATGTTATGGAATCAAACAGCTAGCTGTTTGATTCCATATTCTTTACTGGTTTTGGAGCAACTATGATTACCCCTCAAAAAGCGATCCACTATGATAGGTATGAGTTTAAAAAATGGGCACATCATGATGAGCACACCATCGTCGAAACGCCGGTCTCGCTGACCGTCAACGGGCAGGTGTGGCTGACCTTCATGTGTACGCCGATCCATCTCGAAGCGATGGCAGTGGGATTTCTCTTCAATGAGGGCATTATCGAGAAGATGGACGAGATCGAAGATGTGCGTCTCTGCGAACACGGTGACAACGTGGATGTGTGGTTGAACCGCAGTGTGGAGCAACCCACTTCCTGGCGGCGGACATCTGGCTGCACAGGCGGCATCACCGCCGTAGACCTGTTGGCAAAACCAGATGTTTCCCTGGCTACTATTCAAGTCAATTTTCCACCAGCAACAATAGAACATCTCATGGAGTTGTTACTGGAAGCACAGGTGCTATATCGCGAAACGGGTGGGGTGCACACATCTCTTCTCAGTGATGGGGCGAAAACGGTCGTTTCCTCAGAAGATATCGGTAGGCACAACACACTCGATAAGATCGCCGGGCTATGTTTGATGCAAAATCTCCTCCCTGAAAAAAAGATCCTGATCACCACCGGGCGTATCAGTTCTGAGATGCTGCAAAAAGCTGCCCGCATGAATGTTCCCATTCTGATCTCACGCACCTCACCCAGTTCCCTTTCCATTGAAATGGCAGAACGCTACGGCATCACTCTGATTGGCTATGCTAGAAAAAACCGATTTAATGTATATTCGGGCTCGCAGCGAATTAGACTTTCATAACAAGCCTATCTTCATACTTTCAGACTGGTACAATCTTCCACATGCGTCACACACAGCCCCGCCACTTTCCATTTTCCACTTTCATTCTACTCATCACACTCATCGTTACAGCCTGCTCTCCTTCTGTTCCACCTGTTGATATAACTCCCTATCCCACGTATGATCCCTTCGCGCCGGTGGGAGCGACGAACGCGCCTCTGCAACCGATCCAACCGGGTCAGGTGATCGTTGCCACACGGACACCGGGCGGACCCACTCCAACACGTGCAGCCTTATCGGTAATCATCCCAACGCGCGATCCCAACCTATCTACACCAACGCCGGACGCTCCACATCAATTGCCTGCACCGCGGCGGGACGCCGATTTATATACCGTGCAAGCCGGAGATACACTTGGCACGATCGCGCAGGGATATGGGATCACGCTGGAGGCGCTGATCCAGGCTAACCCGTCGATCGATCCGAATCTGATCTCGGTCGGCATGGTATTGACCATCCCGCCGATCACAGAAGACCTGAATCCCGGTTCGTCTTTCAAGGTCGTGCCTGACTCAGAATTGATCTACAGTCCTGGCACGATCCAATTTGATGTCGATGCCTATCTCAAGACCAAGGGCGGTTATCTTTCGAATTACATTCAGGAAGTGAACGGCAATTATATGAGCGCCGCAGAGATCATCATGCGCATCGCACGAAATTATTCGGTCAATCCGCGCCTGCTGATCGCGCTGATCGAATATCGCAGCGGCTGGGTCAACAATCAAGTGCCGGATAATATCGATTATCCGCTCGGGTTTTTCGACGCGAACTATTCGGGCTTGAACAAACAGCTTGCCTGGGCAGCGGATAATTTGAATCGCGGTTACTATTTATGGCGTGCCAACGCGCTTGCGACTCTGCCATTGAATGACGGCTCGTATGTGCCGATCAGCCCAACCATCAACGCCGGTACAGCGGGCGTGCAATATTTCTTCGCCAAGTTCAACGACCGCGCCACGTGGGATCTGGATGTCAGTGAGGATGGCTTCTACCGAATCTATGGGCGCCTCTTCGGCGATCCCTTCAACTATGACTTCGCCTCTTTAATACCCTTCAACCTGACGCAGCCTCTGATGCAGCTTCCCTTCCAACCGAGCGTGACGTGGTCCTTCACAGGCGGTCCGCATGGAGGCTGGGACTTAGGCTCTGCCTGGGCAGCGCTTGATTTTGCGCCTCCCGGCGAAGGCGGCGGATGTGAGATGAGCAAGGATTGGGCTGTGGCTGTAGCCGATGGACTCATCGTCCGTTCGAACGAAGGCGCGGTTGTTCAAGATCTGGATAACGATGGCTACGAACAAACCGGCTGGACCGTGCTCTACATGCACATGGATTTTGTTGATCGTGTAAAGGTTGGCACATACGTCTATGCGGGTGACCCCATCGGACATCCTTCGTGCGAAGGTGGCGTTTCCAATGCTACACATTTGCATTTGGCGCGTCGTTTCAATGGTGAGTGGATCGCTGCCGACGGAAACCTGCCCTTCAATTTGGACGGCTGGATCTCCAGCGGTAACGGCACTGAATATGACGGTTATCTCACCCGCGGAACCACTGTCACTGAAGCATGGGAAGGCGTTTTGGATGGAGTCAATCAAATAGCGAGATAAATGTCGTTGCGAACCCACGAAGTGGGTGAAGCAATCTCCTGTTATCTATGGTTAATTTGTTTATGAAACTTTCCCGTTAATGAGGAGATTGCTTCGCTTCTCTCGCATGACATATCGTGTACATAACTTCAACACAATTGCAATTAAGGGTCGAGTAAGCAATACAGGTATAATTCCGCCAACGGAATCACTGTGAAACGAATCGTACTCTTTCTTGTCGCTACATCCCTGTTGATGGTTTCCTGTGTTGGAAGCACATCCTTATGGGGACAATATCAAACTCCTACCCCTATTGGGGATGACCCGCTCAATCCATTCCCGGTCGTGGATGTTGCGAGTACTATGACTCCAACTCCTACGCTGGAATTTACTTATACTCCGCCATCTACGTTAACTGCCTCGCCAACATCGTTGATTAACATCAACGTAACGCGTCAACCCTTATTGACTCCCACCGTTTACGTATCCCCCACCATTCCGCCCAATTCGATTCTCTACTACGCCCAAAGCGGAGATTGGCTCCCAGCTGTGGCAAAACGCTTCGACGTAGACGTGAGCGAGATCACGTCCCCGAAGCCGATCTCCGATAAAGGTTTGATCGATGCAGGTACCCTGCTCATCATCCCCGATAAGAATGATGACCCTGCAGATTACACACCCGGAGTTCAACTTCTCCCCGATAGCGAAGTGGTATATTCCGCCACCGCTGTGGACTTCAATGTTGGCGAATATGTCCGTCAGGCAGGCGGATATCTCGCCACCTATCGCCAGTATCTTGGCACCACGGGCTGGACATCTGGCATCGGCGCCATTGAAAGACTCTCCTACGAAAATTCCATTGACCCACGCTTACTGCTTGCCATCCTCGATTACGAAGCCCATTGGGTGCGCGGCAATCCTGAGACACCTCTGCGCGCCGATTATCCGTTGGATTATCAGAAACTTGCCTACAAGGGCATGTTCCAGCAACTGGTTTGGGCGTTGAACCAACTCTCGATGGGATATTACGGTTGGCGCGCGGGAACGATCACCACGCTTACCTTCCGTGATGGGAATACACTGCGCCTCGACCCCACGCTCAATGCCGGTACCGTTGCCCTGATGGTCTACTTCTCCCGTCAGCACACCATGAACGAATGGCTGCGCATCATGGACGCGACCAGTGGCTTCCCGAATTTTTACCTGAACATGTTCGGCGACCCGTGGCTGCGCGCCGAAAGTACCGGACCGATCTTCCCACCCGCGCTCACCCAACCCGAGATGGTCCTGCCGTTCCAACCAGGCAAATTGTGGGCATATACGGGCGGTCCGCATGGCGCATGGGAACATGATGGCGCCCTCGCCGCCATTGACTTCGCCCCATCCAGCGAAAAATCTGGCTGCGGCAGTTCCACGTTCTGGACGACCGCCATCGCATCAGGTTTGGTCGTCCGCTCGGATCGAGGCATTGTTGTCACCGATATGGATGGCGATGGTTCTGAGCAAACCGGTTGGAATATTCTCTACCTGCATATTTCCAGTACAGAGCGCCTCGTCAAAAAAGGAGACTGGGTCAACGCGGGTGATCGCATCGGTCACGCCTCCTGTGAAGGTGGTGTTGCCACCGGCACGCATGTACACATTGCTAGAAAATACAACGGCGAATGGATCACCGCAGATGGCGCCATGCCGTTCGTCTTGAGCGGCTGGACTGTGATCGCAGGCAGTGAACCCTATCTCGGCAAATTAGTGAAAGGCAACAAAGTCATTACAGCGGATATCTTCGGCTCCGCAAAATCGAACATTGTTCGCGAACAAGATGAATAGAAATACATTTACAAGAAGTTTCACACGATCGACATCCAAGCCCAGAACACAGAGATCGTCTCTGTGTTTTTTTACCTTGCTGGTTATCACATCCATTGTGATCTCATCCTGCGCGCCAAGTGGCTCGACCAATCTTGAGAACATCATCACCCCGCTTGCTCCCACCGCCATGCCCATGCCAACATCGGAGCGACCTGAATACAAACCGGGCGAATTGGTCGATTACATCGCTCAGAGCGGCGACACACTCCCGGCTTTAGCGAGCCGCTTCAACACATCCATCGCAGAGATCAGAGAAGCCAACCCGGTCATCCCTGAGGACGCCACCACCATGCCGCCTGGCTTCCCAATGAAGATTCCCATTTACTATCTTCCCTTATGGGGAACCACATTTCAAAGTATTCCCGATCAAGCCTTTGTCAACGGCGTTGCGCAGGTTGGCATGAGCACCTCCGCGCTGCTCGCATCCACAAATGGCTGGTTGAAGAACTATCGCGTCTATACGGGCGGCGAATGGCGCGAGGGCGCAGAAGCCGTGGATTACGTTGCACAGAACTACAGCGTCAGTCCGCGTTTGCTGATGGCTGTGCTCGAATATCAAGCGGGAGCACTTTCAAACCCTGAACAGCCGATCACAAAATATGTGCTTGGCTTTCGGCGACGCTACTATGAAACGCCTTATTTGCAGCTCGTTATCGCAGCCAACACCTTGAACAACGGATATTACAGTTGGCGTGCCGGTCAGTTGACCGAGTTCGAACTGCCCGATGGAACACTTATCCGCCCTGACCCGTGGCAGAATGCCGGATCGGTCGCGCTGCAATATTATTATTCACGCCTATACGCGGGGGATAAATTCTACGCTTCGATCGGACCCGATGGGTTGGCTGCCGTTTACAAAAAATATTTCGGCGACCCCTGGGCGGACTCCGTTATCACCCTGCCCGGAAGTTTACAACAACCCGAACTGCGCTTCCCCTTCCCTGCTGGTCACACATGGACGTACACCGGTGGTCCGCACACGGGTTGGGGTACAGGCGAACCTCTCTCCGCCGTAGACTTTGCTCCGCCAACGGAGATGTCCGGTTGTTTTGCCGTCGAAGAGGATGAATTTTCTGTCGCCATGGCAGATGGATACGTCGTCCGTTCAGACCTGGACGGAGTCGTCATCGATCTCGACAAAGATGGAGATGAACGCACCGGTTGGGTTTTATATTACCTGCATCTAGCCACCAGCGGACGCGTTCCCTCTGGCGTAGATGTAAAAGCTGGCGAAATGGTAGGCTACCCATCCTGTGAAGGTGGACGCGTGACCGGCACGCACGTTCACATTGCACGAAAATACAACGGCGAATGGATCCTGGCAGATGGTCCGCTGGCGTTCAACTTCGAAGGTTGGATTACGCACAATGGTTCGGTAGCCTATAAAGGCACGCTCACACGCGGCGCAGCTGTTGTGACTGCCAGCGAGATCTCGGATGCTTATAGTGTGATCCGTTCAGATAGCCGATAAAAAACGTCCCGCAGGTTTTGAACCTGCGGGACGTTCAGCGTTATTCCTGCGGAAGTTCCTGCCAGATACCTTGATACGTCAATCGCTTCTCCCCGTTTTCTTCCTCATAAATTTCATATCGTACATCGATCGGAAACACCTGTGACAACATGGCATGAACAGGGCAATACTTCGTCACAGAGAGTTCAATGGCACGCAGTAGTGCACTTTCATCCACGTTCGATCCTGTAACAATATAAGTCAACACAGCGCTTGTGTACACCTTAGGAGGTTCAGGTGCGCGTGCTGCATCCACATCCACATGGAAGCTGGTCACTTTTTGTTGTTTCTTTTGCAAGATCGAGATGACATCCATGGCAGTGCAGCCCGCCAACCCCAATGCGATCAGTTCCATCGGGCTGGCTCCGCTCCCACCTTCGGCAAGCGAAGCAGAATCCATTTGCACGGGAAATCCCGTTGTGCTGGCTATGCCTTCAAATGCCAATTTCTCTTTCCATTGTACGGTTGCTTTCATTGATTCTCCATAATGATCGGTGTGACGTACTGATCGAGCATCTTACGACTGATGGCTCCCACCCACTGCAAACGGACCGTGCCCGCACGGTCAATGAGGAACGAACTGGGCAGGTTGAGCGTTTTGAATGCCTGCTCGGTAGCATAATATTCCGGGTCGAGCCAGATGGGAAATGTTAACTGATAATCCTTCTCAAACTGCAACACATCGGCAGCAGGATCACCATCGTTGATGGCAATGATGGTGAAGCCATCGCCATTATATTTTTTGTAATAAGCTTGCAGAGTTGGCATCTCTGCTTTGCAGGGCGGGCACCACGTCGCCCACAAATTGACGAGTACCACCTGTCCGTGATAATCGCTGAGGGAATGCGCCTCGCCACGCGTGTCGGTGAGGGTCACTTTAGGGGCAGAAAAATTTGCTTTAACGGGAACAGCTGAAATCTCCGTTGGAAGCGCTGTCGCCGCGTTTTGTCTGAATAGAAATAAAGATGCGGCAAAGAGAGTGAGTCCCAATCCTAATAAAAGTAAAGGGATGGGTTTGACTGGTTTTGGTTGGGAGAAAGATTTGTTCATAATTCGTGAAACTTGACGCTTTCTAGTGAGTTAAGTATACCTTGTGCTCCCGCATAAAAAACTAGGGACAAATGTCATTCAAAATATGATATTTGCCACTGGAATGGGCATTGCCTGAGGGGTTAACATGCTCAAAAGGTTTTATAGACAATGCAACCGCTCAGGATTTTTGCAGATTTGGATATCACGACCATGGACATCCTACAGCCCTTACTTGAACCATTTTCCTGCCGCGCTGGAACTGTCGTCCTTCGTCAAGGTACACCTGCAGAACACATCTACCTGATCGTGAAGGGAAAAGTCGAAGTCTCCTATAAGCCCTATGATGGGACTGCGATCACCGTTTCGATCCTGGAAAAAGACGGACTTTTCGGCTGGTCGGCTGTGGTTGGAAGCAGCAAGTACACATCGTCTGCCACTGCCATTGAAGACCTGGAAGCCTATCGCATCAAAGGTAAGTTGTTGCGCAAATTCTGCAATGACCATCCTGAAGCAGGCAGAGAAATTTTGGAACGTTTGGCAAGTGCCGTGTCGTATCGTTGGGTCGATGCGCATGAGCAGATCAAGTCCATGCTGATGCATGGGATGCACGCATAATTATTTTGTGAACCTACCGGGAAGGGCAGGTAAAAGAAACGGGAGCGCATGCGCTCCCGTTTCTGCTTTTCGTAATCTATCGCTTTTTATTGAGATGAGGGGTTTCGGAAAAAGCGCAATACAAAGAATCCGCCAAGGATGATGAGCACGGCGGGCCAGATGTAATCGGTAAGATTGCCCATGGCAGTGCCAATGATCGCTCCAAAGACCAGTAGGATGCTGCCGGGGATCAATGCCCAGGAACGGGTTCTCCCTCCAGGTAATAATGCAACGAGGATGAATGTCAGCCCGAGGCCGAGGAAGAAGAGTCCGCCGCTATCCATGCCGGAGGCATCCTCCAGAGCAGAGACTAGCCCTAGTGTGAGCAATACGCCGCCTGGAATAATTGCCCACCAATGAGCACTCGTATCCACAAAATAGACCCACCAAAACGCTGCGGCGATCCCGGCAAAAAAGACCAAGCCATCTACATTCGAAAGCGATTCCGGCAGGAAGGAAGACAGCGAAAGTCCTAGGAAAGTGAATCCGGGAAAAGCAGCCCACCAACTTTCAGGATTCGTGAAGAGCATATAGAGGAAGATCGCTGCGGCGATGCCCCACACCACGCCCCAGAAAATTCCACCTGCATTCGAGATGATACCCAAGGTATCGAGCAAAGCAAGAATGCCGCCTAATACCAAAGCAACACCTATCCAAAGGCGAGGATCGTATCGTTTCATCATATCATTCTCCTTCTCAGACCATTCGCTCTTTCGGGGCTGAGCCCCGAAAGGAGCAAGAAATTTACTTAACTGACACGGACCCCACCCCGGCTTTGATGTTGACCTCTACACGGTCCGACGACGTGTCATAGTTCGGGGATTGGTAAAAACCGGACGTTGAGCGCGGAAAGCGATTCGTATCCACGTTGATGGAGGAGACTCCCTGCTCGGCACGCACTCGCGCCGGGACATTCTCGGGGATACGAACATTGATCGAAGCCACACCAGCCTCCACATCCAAAACGGAAGCGCCGTGCGCAGGCATGGTCACGTTCGTGCTGCTGGCGCCTGTCTTCAATGCCATGTGCGGCACTTGCAAGTCCACCAGATCGACATCGATCTGAGTCGCACCAGCTTCCACGGTCAGGTCAATGGGGATCTCACGTGTCAACTGAAAACGCCAGACGCCACTATCGGGTCCCAGGAATGGCACGAAGGACGGACCCGCCTCAACATGCACATTGAGCCTGTCTCCGTTTAGATTACTGTGGTGGTTCATCCCAACCGCGGAGGAACCCAACACTGCCACCCCTGCAGCCGCTCCCCCGCCGATCGAGATCTGCCCCGCACCGTGCGAGAACTTTACCCCGGCACTCTTCGCCTCTCCGAGCGGAATGGTGAAGGTCTCGCCATCGGTAAGTTCCGGTTTCCAAAACACATTCAAGATGATCCAGCCACCCACAAGGATCAACGCTACGGGCCAGAAAAAGCGGAAGACATTCTGGATAACGCCTTCCACCTGAAGCCAGAGGAGGATGCCTGCGATAATGAGAGCAACGCCCCAGAAAATGCTATGACGTTTCATTGCTGCCTCCACGGCGCGCACTACGAATGAATCCACGCCCGAGTACGTACACACCCAACAGGATCAAAATGACCGGTGCGCCGTAGGCTCCGAGAATATCCAAGCCGCCCAGGAAGGAGGCAAAGATCAGGAACAACACGGCGCTGATGAACAACTGATTCAATCCATGACCGATGTTGCGGCTGGTATTCTCGCCTAACAACCCTGCCAGAATGGAACCCACACCCACGAAACCGGGGATAAGCGTCCACATATACGCCCAGGATCCGTAGTTCTGATTCAATTCCTGATAATACAAAATGCCGCCGATGCCCGCCACGATCGCAGCCGGAACCGCCATGCCCGGGTTGCCATTGATCAGCCCGATCAGCAAAATAAGTCCGCCTGCGCCGATCACCCACATGGGCCAGAGGAAGTTCGCATCCAGCCACTCACGAATGGAAGGCACCTGACGCGTCACGATCAGCCACGCTCCAAGCAATATCAAGAGCAACCCCAGAAAGAGAGTGGAACGATTTTGTCTCATAGTGAATTCTCCTTTTGAGAAATATAAGTCCAAGTAAAGTATACGAAAGAACAAGGATGAGGTTTCTAAAATTTGATTATTCCTTGCTCAACTCCTTCAGCGCCAGCCACTTGCCCTTTTCCTTCGGATGGTCGGACTCGACCAGTTTGCGCTTCGAGACCAAGCCGGAAATTGTCCTCATTATCAATTCTTTTTTCCAGCCGAAGAGTTTGCTCACATCCCCTTCCTGCGCCGCCCCTACCGACTCGAAATACAATTCGACCAGTTTCGTGCGCGCAGCCCCTTCGCCGATCTGGCGCGCCTGTTCTGGCAGGTCAGGGAAGTGACGTGGCACAATATCATAGATGAATGAGTATTTCCACGCACCGGCTTCCGCCACGCCCACAGGCAGTATCTTGAAATCTGTCTGTAGGAACTCCAGGGCTTTATTGAATTCAGATTCCTTGGCGTTGGTCAATTTTGCGGCTTTGCGTAGGTCGATCGTATTGAGTTTTCCTTCATTGAGGATCGCCTCATAGACCTGTTTTGCCGCCTGCGGTAAACGTCCTTCTTCATAGGCGAGCAGATAGTCTTCTTCGGGTGAGCCGTAATTTTCAGAGAGCGCATAAAAATAGGGAGCGATCTCCAATGAGATCATGGTCGCCTTTTTGCGCAGGATCTTGGCGTAATACCAGATCTTCTTATCCAGGGAGCGGTCTTTCCATCCCCAGGTGATATGACCGGGGTCATCGTGTGCATCGGCAACGGGACGGTCACCAGCAACCGCTGTCCACAGGCTGGGCATGTCGATGCCTTTGATGGGCCAGAAATAAATAAAGCCGCGTTTGTTAACAAAGGTCAACGCCTGGGTAGGGGAAGAGACTCGCTTTGACGGAGGCAGGTTGAAGGTCCGCGTGCGATACGTATTTAATTTCTTCAAGTCAATGGTGGGCATGACTCGATTATAATCCCCCGCTATGTATGTGCTATTTCTCTTCCTGGATGGGATCGGACTCGGTGAAAATGATCCGGCGATAAATCCGTTCGCGCGGGCAAAGATGCCGAACCTGAATGCATTGCTGGATGGCAGATCGCTATTGAAAGAGTCCGCGCCATTTGTGGGAGAGAAAGCCACTCTACTGGCAGTTGATCCATCCGTTGGCGTGGCAGGGCTTCCGCAATCAGCAACGGGACAAGCCATGTTATTGACCGGCGTCAACATCCCGGCGCAGATCGGTTATCACTACGGACCCAAGCCTAACCCTGAGGTAGCAGCATTTTTGAAAGAGGGGACATTATTCTCGCGCTTCACACAAGCGGGCAAGAAAAGTGCTCTGCTTAATGCCTATCCACCACGCTACTTTTGACGGGATCGATTCAGGTAAACGATTGTATTCATCCATCCCTATGGCTGTGACGAACGCGGGCTTGCCACTGTTCAAGGAAGACGCGCTTTACAACGGCACTGCCATCTCCGCAGACTTCACCGGCGACGGCTGGCGCACCATGCTGGGATTTACAGACGCTCCTTTATTGGAGCCGTCGCAGGCAGGGTATAAACTGGCAGAGCTTTCTCAGCAATATGACTTTTCGTTGTTCGAATATTGGGCAAGTGATTATGCGGGGCACAAGCAACAAATGGACACCGCCATAGAGTTGATGGAGACCTTCGATGTCGTGTTGGGTGGGTTAGTTGAAGCATGGGATGACAACCGCTTGGTACTGGTCACATCTGATCACGGCAACATGGAAGACCTATCCACACGCAGGCACACCGATGCCCATGTCCCGGCGTTAGTCATTGGTACCAAAGAGGTACGAGAAGAGTTCACGCAGGGGATGACAGATCTGACACACATAGCCCCCGCTATTTGGAAGACCGTAATGCGAGATTAATCTCACATTACACAAAACGCATAAAAACTTGATTGCCTAGCAGGCGACCATATTTGGTAAGCCTTATAGACTCCCGAAGTTCCCGAGACTTCGGAAGTCTGTATTAATTTCAACTTCAACAATTCATCGATCTCTTTTCCAAACACATCGCGCATGGACAAACCGAAGCGCAAGTAGAATTCACTCATCGACACTCCTTCCTGCGTCAGGCGCAGCCCCGTCATCATGAACTCAGACATGTCGTCTTTGAGAGTTTGTTTATGGTGATTGACGGTGGCAGGAGAAAGAGGAAAATCTGTCGTCAGTGATCGGTGATCAGTGTTCAAACGCTCGATGTAGGTTTTGATACGCAGAACGTTCGAGTAGCGATAGCCGTTGGCGTATCCATGCCCACCCGCGCCAAAAGCCAGATAGGGAAGTCCGCGCCAGTATTGGAGATTGTGACGGCATTGGAATGCGGAATGCTGAATACCAAATGATGAACCTTCTGCATTCTGCATTCCGGTTTCTGCATTTATTTTCGCCCAGTTCGAAATTTCATATTGCATATATCCGTTCGCTTCCAGTTCATCACTCACCCATTCATACATTTCGGCGGCAAGATCAGGATCGGGAAGCGGAAGTAGTCCCTTCGACGACCAGCGACCAAATGGGGTGCCATGTTCAAGGGTTAGAGCGTACGCAGAGATATGTTCGGGGTGCAGGTCAAGAATCCGTTTGACAGTGGTTTGCCACGTGGAAAGAGTCTGTTCGGGCAAGCCATAGATCAGGTCAAGATTCAGATTGGCAAACCCAGCTTTGCGGGCGGAGGTCACGGCTTCGATCACGTCGAAAAACGTATGGATACGCTCGAGCATGCGCAGCTCTTCTGTGTTGGCAGATTGGACTCCGTAGCTGATACGGTTGATACCGATCTCGCGCAGTTGGCAAAGTGCATCGTAGGAAACTGTTCCGGGGTTGGCTTCGATCGCGATCTCGGCATCATCGCTGAGCGTAAAGGCAGAGCGGATGCTTTTGAAAATGGAATCAAACTGAAGCGGAGAAAGAAGCGAGGGAGTGCCACCGCCGAAAAATATTGTATGCGCGTCGACTGCGCTACCGCTCTGTTCAGTGCGGAGTCCAACATACTCAATTTCGCGAGTTCAAAGCATCCACATACGCAGGGATGGCATCTTCTTGTCCAGCGTAGGTGTTGAAGTCACAGTAGGCACAGCGATGAGCGCAAAAGGGGATATGGAAATAAAGACTGTACACAGACAATGTTTTACCATATTATGCTCCCAATGGTATAAAGAAGTAAAATGTGGCGGGAGATTACCGTGAACCAACGCCGACAATTTGCCACACTGATTCTCATCACTGCTTTTCTCTTTGGGTTATTCATCCGCCTCGCCGCACCCATAAACGCAAGCGGACCTGTCAACGACGGTGGGTTGTTCTTTCAAATGACACGAGACTTGCAAAACAATCATTTTGCTTTACCGAACACCGCCACGTATAACGACGCCAATATTCCTTTCGCGTACCCGCCGTTTGGGTTTTACCTTACAGGCGGTATTCAGAAAATCACTCACATTTCACTTTTCACGCTGTTCACTTATCTACCAGCAATTTTCTCTACACTTGCCATCCTTGCTTTTTATTTTCTAGCGCTTCAATTCACGAACGATCCACTTAAAGCATCTCTTGCCGCGCTCTTTTACGCCATGATTCCCAAAAGTTTCGATTGGGCCATCATGGGCGGAGGTGTCACGCGCGCGCCAGCGCTTTGTTTCTCCTTTCTCACTCTGGCATTTGCCTATCGCCTTTTCACTACGAAGGATTCTCGCAACATCCTCCCCACTTCGATCTTTGCGGTACTGCTTGCACTCACCCACCCAGAGATCACGTTTCAAACGGCGTTCAGCGTATTTGTGCTGGCGCTCTTTTTCCTGCGCGGACGAAAAAGCTTTCTTCATTCTTTCATCGTTGCGGTGATTGTTGTCCTGCTCACGTCAGCATGGTGGGCAACAGTCCTCACTCAGCACGGGCTGGCGCCATTCCAAGCTGCACTTGGCGCGCATCCACGCGATCTTGCCACATCGCTGTTGTATCTCTTTCAGTTCAACTTGAGCGGTGAAGCAATCCTGGCGGTCGTTGCTGTACTGGGGCTGATCGGTTTGATCCGGGATTTCCGCCATCACGACTTTTTCCTACCCGCCTGGATCGGACTCAGCTTTTTGAGTGACCCGCGCGCCGCGCCGTTCGCTTCGCTGACGCCCCTCATCCTGCTCGCCGTTAAAGGGTTCGAGTCCACATTGAAGGGACTTGGCGAAACATCACCAATGGAGGAAGGCTTCACGTCCAGGTTCGCGCGCTATGTTTTGTTTGGAACAATTGCCTATTTGTTTTTATCGGGCATGATCGCAGCCATGCAGTTTGGAAATCAATTCCGGCTGCTCCCCGAGGAACGACAAGCACTGAATTGGATCGTGAACAACACATCCACAGAAAGCCAGTTCCTTGTGTTGACAGGTGATGCCGCATTAAGCGATCCGCTATCAGAGTGGTTCCCTGCACTGACAGAACGAGTTAATATCGTCACTCCTCAAGGGCATGAGTGGACTCCCGATTTATCTCTCATCGAAAACATGAAAGCCTACAGCCAGGCACAATCCTGTTTGAATGAAGATGCCAATTGCCTTTCGAAATGGAATTTTGATTATCTTTATATTCGCAAGATCAGACCACAAGCGGAAGGTGGTGTACAGGGACAGGTCAGCTTGCTGGAAAAAGCATTGCAAAACTCCAGTGAATATTCCGTTGTTTATGAATTGGATGTAGCTATAATCTTCTTACGCGGCAAACCGATGAGCAACACGATGGGTCCAGCCAATAGCAGCCACATGGCGGTTTGGAGTCCATAAGCTTGTGCGGCAAGACCAATACCTAGTGGGAGAAGTTTTCCCGCGATCCCGCTGATACTTCCCAATGCTTGCGCTGTCCCTGACTGACCGGGCATGACGGAGAATAAATTCGCTTTGAGGATGGCATACCACCCCACCACAAATAAACCGATTAGCGCAAGCAGAATCAGCTTCAGCCATGTAATCTTTACCAGCAAGAAGGCGGGAAATAAGATGCATTCAATGACAACACTCACACGCAAATAATCCAGTCCCTTCACGCGCTCTAAAAATGGAATGAGGAGAAAATCGCCGACCAATCCTATGGCGGTGTAGGCTGTTAGGAAAAGGGCGGCGTTGACGGGAGTCGAGCTGCATCACATCCACGAGATAGAGGGCGAGAAATCCGTGCAAGATATCGAGCATCAGATCGGAGAATTCGAGCAGGATCAGCCAGCGCAGAACTGCCCAATCCTTTAGAGTGGAGAATGCAGAACGCAGCCCCGCAAAATATTCGCGTGGAGAGGGAAAATCAGCGGCGGCGGTCTGGGATTTGGGAACGCGTCTATAAGCGGCGAACAAGACAAGGATGGAAAGAGAAGCGAGAATCCAGTAGGCGGCACGCCATCCGAGATTTAGGGAGATCAATCCGCCTAGCATTAACGGTCCAAACAACACGCCAAGCGAACCGGCAAACGTCCAGCGTGCCATGTTCTGTTCGTGACGTGCCGGGTCCGAGTCCATTAAGGATGCTTGTGAAAGAGCGACGAATGAACCGGAGGCTGGATTGAAGAGAATAAATGCAAGAAGCAGGATCAAGAAGGAGAAAGCAGCCGATGTGAGCAAGAGCGACAAAATGAAGAAGACACCACCGAGCAGGATGATCGCGCGCCGTTTCCATACATCACCCAAAACGAATAAGAACGGCTCGATAATATTACCAATGATCCCCGGCAGACTCAGTGCGAGACCAATCTGAAAGTAATTGAGATGCAGGTCCGTGCGGATGAGGGGCCAGGCGGCTTCGCCCATGCCAAAGACCAACTCGTCTATGAATTCGATGATGAGATAAATCATGGCAAAATGATGATTGATGAATTATGAATGACACTTGCACCTGACGCAAGGGCAGGTGTGAATTTTAGGCGGTGAGACGCATTCTTGCGATGAGGACGGGCGGGATTTCGCTAAACTTGCCACCCCAGCCTAGTGGAGAGGTTTGCGGATGCTCGGGTGGGAAGGCGCGTTCGGAGAAACCATCGAGGACGAAGCCGCATTTAAATGCTTCGTTCAAATAATATTCGAGTGGACGGTTGAAGTAGAGTTGCGGTTTGGGTTGGTTGCGGAGAGCAAGTCCTTCAGAATAAGAGGGAGTTATGTAGCGCGAAATTTTCACCGCATAGCGGGTGTTGATCTTGCCATCGTCCCATTCTTCCACGATGTGATTGGAAGAGGAATTATTGAAGGCAGGGTGTGTGATGGAATAGACAAAGACACCGCCTGGTTTGAGCAGTTTACTCAAGGCGCTGAACAAGGGGGTGATTTCGGACATGTCGAAGAGTGCCATATTGGAAAGAGCGCCGTCGAAGGGAGCGAGAGGTTGGAGGGCGTTGAGGATTTGCTGGTCGTCAGTAGCATCCAACACGAGATACGTGATAGAAGAATGAGGTGAGCGAGACCGTGCAAGTTCGATAAGGTTGGAGGAAAAGTCAAAGGCGGTCACGTCTGCGCCGAGGGCAGCGAGGCGGCGGGAGGTCAAGCCGTTTCCGCAGGCAACGTCGAGATAACGGCGACCAGGCTGAGGGTCCAGTAGAGAGACGAGCATAGGCCAGCAAAGAACGTTGAAGAAATCGTTACCTTCGTCGCCCATGCGTTCATCCCAGACTTGGGCATTCGCTTCCCAGGCATCCCGGGAGGTTTGGTTGGGGTCAGGTTGATTGGTCATTGCAAGATTATAACCAGTGATTTTTAGCAAATCGAAACATGACGCTGATTGTTATATATATTGGTAGAATTCAAAAAAAGCATAGGAGACAGGCATGGATAAGGTCAAAAAGCGTGCGCAGTGGGGTTGGTATTGGTTCGATTTCGGCAATTCAGCGTATGCGGCGGTGATCCTTCTGGCAGTGTATGCAGCCTATTTTCAGGGAACGGTGGTAGGAGGAGCAGAAGGTACACGCCTGTGGGGAGTCTCCATGGGGCTTGCCATGCTGGTCGTGGCGGGTGTCTCGCCTATCCTTGGCGCGATTGCCGATTATTCGGTAGCCAAAAAGAAATTCCTGTTGTTTTTCTCCGTGCTTTCATGGGTGGCAACGGCATTGCTGTTTTTTGTCCAAAAAGGGGATGTGGTAACGGGCATGTTGTTCTTCGTCCTGGCGGAGATCGGTTATCGCGGCGGGCAGGTCTTTTACAACGCTCTGCTCTACGATGTAGCAAGTGTGGATGAGATGGGACGCGTCTCTGGTAACGGTTGGGCGTTCGGTCCATCGGTGGCATTGTGTGCCTCTTGTTCATTTTGCCGGTAATTGTCATCACGAAAAGTAATCCGCTAGTAGTGCGCGGATCGTTTGCCTTCACGGCATTGTTCTTTGCGCTGGCAACTTTGCCTCTCTTCCTGTGGGTCAAAGAAACTCGCACACCAAAGGTGTTGCCTGCTGGTGAAAATTATTTCTCCATCGCCTTCAAACGGATCGGCAGCACATTTAGGTCTGTTCGACATTTCCGCGAATATATTCAATTCATTGTTTCATTCCTTATCTACAACGATGGCATCTTGATGGCGCTGGGATTCGCTTCGATCATTGGACGCGTGCTCTTTTAATATGAACCAGACCCAACTCATCATTTTCATGATCATCGTACAACTAACCAGTGCTCTCGGCGCGTATGTGTTCGGTATTTGGGGTGAGAAGTATGGCTACAAGCGCTCGTTGAACTGGTCGATCCTATTGATGATAGCAGCCATTGTCGCCATGGTCTTCAACCCATCGCTGATCGGATATTATTTTATCGGCGCGCTGGCTGGTTTCGCGCTGACCGGCGTGCAGTCCATTAGCCGCACCATGGCGGGACTCTTCGCACCGGAAAGCAAGAGCACAGAGTTCTTCAGTTTCTTCGCGGTGGCAGGCAAATCATCTTCGTTTATTGGACCGACTGTCTATGGTTTGATCGCCTATTCGGCAACACAGTATTTCACACGAGAGGGTGTTGCGGCAACACTTGCAGAACAATATGGTCAACGTGCCAGCATAGGCACGATCGCTGTCTTCTTGATCGTGGGTTTTGCCATTCTCTCGTTCGTCAATGAAGCGCGCGCACGTAAAGCGGCAGTTGAGTATGCTGCGACAGATTAACCACCACATCTACCCCTCTCCCAAATTAGGAGAGGGGGTAAGTCAACTATGACCAATTCTTCGCAACGTTTTCATACACCGGGTCGCCAATTGATGCGACGATTCCTGCATTGGCTATCACGTCCTACCTTTGGAGTGCTGACGGATCTTGAGATTACGGGCATCGAGAATTTGCCAGAGAGTGGTCCGCTCCTCATAGTTGGAAATCACTTCAGCTTCATTGACCCGGTTTGTTTCGTGCGGCTTTCGCCGTGGCAGATCGAATTTGTCGGCGGCGCAGATATGCCTCACGCCCCCCTGGCTCCGCGTATCATTCCGCTGTTATGGGGATACCATCCGCTTTATCGCGGAACCGGGGCGAAAGATTCTCTCAAAGCCGCAGAAGCGATTCTCAAACAAGGCGGCATTTTGGGGATCTTCCCCGAGGCAGGCAATTGGGCAACCGTCCTACGCCCTGCCCGCCCGGGTACAGCTTTCCTCGCATCCCGGACAGGCGCTCCCCTTCTACCCGTAGGCTTGGTCGGGCTCAATGACGTATTTCCCAGCCTCAAGCATGGACGCCGCGCCAAAATCCAGTTCAACATCGGCAAACTGTTCGGTCCCTTCAAAGCAGAAGGTCACGGACAAAAGCATCGCGAACAGCTTGAAGAGATCGGGCACGAGATCATGCGCCACATCGCGGAACTGATCCCACCCGAGAGGCGCGGACATTATTCGAACGATCCTGCAATTCGCGAAGCCGCCAAAGGGACGGAAATCTATCCATGGGCTGATAAAATTGAGGGCGAAGTCATAGGACAAGTGCATTAGATTGCCCTGTAACGAAGAAATACTCCGCAAGTACACGGAATGAACGGATCCCACAGATAAACACGGATTTTTTAAGATCTTTCCATGAGAATCCATTAGATCAGTGTAGTCCGTGTCCATTAATAACAACTCACCTCTCTATCAGGCCGATGGTGCTGCATGGCTAAGTCCAAATTATTCGTATCGTACTCTCGAAAAGATTCTGTCGCTGCTCGTAAATTGATCCAATCCTTTGAAAAAATGGAGCTGGATGTCTGGGTGGACTGGGAAGACATCCCCCCCGCTGTAGACTGGATGGATCAGATCTTCCACGGCATTGAAGGCGCCGATGTCTTTATTTTTCTCGTTAGCCCGGACTCGGTCGTGTCGGAGGTCTGCAATGTTGAGGTGGGACAAGCCGCCAAGAACAACAAACGCATCATCCCGGTCCTGGTCCGCGATGTGGATACCAAAGCGATCAAGGTTAATCCGGTCATCAGTGAACTCAACTGGATACTCAACCGTGAAGACGACCCATTTGATGACGCGCTGACCCGCATCAAAACCGCCATCGAATTGGATCTTGATTGGCTTCAAGAGCATAGCCGACTCCAACTCCGCGCATTGGATTGGCACCAAAAGAAAGAGAACAGCCTGCTCCTGCGTGGGAACGATCTTCGCCGCGTTCAGAGGGAAGTCTATGCTGCGGAAAGCAAAGACCCGAAGATCACCCTTCTGCAAAGAACTTACATTATCCACAGCGTTCAAAGTGAACGGCGCAGCTACGCTTTTTGGACTGCCATCATGCTGATCGCGTTTGCCATGGCGGGACTCGCTCTCTTCGCCTTCAACCAGCGCGACCGCGCCGTAATGTTCGCGGATGAAGCAAACAAGAACGCGCAGATCGCACAAACCAATCAACAGATCGCGGAAGCCAGCGAAAAGCTGGCAAGAGATAACGCACGCAAAGCTGAGATCGCGCGCAATGAAGCTGAAACCGCGCGTGACGAGGCAGAAGCAGCACGCGATGAAGCAGAGCAGCAAAAACATATCGCCGAAGCACAGCGCAGCGCAGCCAAAGCACAGATCTATCAGGCGCGTCCTGGCGAACTATATACAAGCACATTATTGGCAGTCGATTCGTGGCAGAAATCTCCTTCACAAGAAGCAGAGGAGATCCTACGGAAAAACATCAGCCTGCTCCCCCTCCCTGTGAAACAACAACAACTCAGTGGCAAGGTCAATGCACTCGAGTTCAATACAACAGGAGATCGATTTGTCACTGCCAGCGCTGATGGTTCAGTCTGTGTGTGGAAGGTCGAAGATGGGACCAAGCTCTTTTGTGGAACCAGCCCCGGGTCCGTAACCGACGCGACGTTTAGTCCTGATGGAAAGACCATCGTTACCAGCGATGAAACAGGCGTTGTTCAGATCATCGAAGCGGAGTCCGGAAAGATCCGCTTCACGTTGAATTTTGGAGTTCCGGTCTGGGATGTCAACGTCAGCCCGAATGGCAAGACCATCACGGCTGCACGCAACGATGGCTTGGTCACGTTGATCGGTCTTGATTTCGGGCCATGAAAGTTTCAGCTTGCGCACGTTTGGTCGGCTGCTGGTCTCGGCGTTCAGTCAGAACGGCGAATGGATCGCGGCAGGCTCTAGCGCAGGTAACGTTACGCTTTGGAATTTGAGCAATGGAAAGATCATCCCCAGTTCGGCGCACAAGGGCGAAGTGCTTGCAATTGCCTTCAGCCCGAACAGCCGGTTCCTTGCCACAGGCGGCAAAGATAACACCGCCTTTTTGTTCGACCCGAATACGCCAAAAGAATTGCTGCGCCTGCCCAATGAAGGCTGGGTGACCGATATTGCATTCAGCCCGGATGGCATTTGGTTCGTGACCGTCTCGAACGACAAGCGTATCCGTGTGTGGGACATGAAGAGCGGCGATGAGCGCCTGCGCATGTTGCAGGATAGTTTCATCGACGAGGTGCAGGTCAGCGCCAATGGACAGTGGATCGCCACCACCGGCTCTGATAAAACGGTGCGTGTCTGGAATGCTTCCACCGGTGCAGAGATGTTCCGCATTCCGCTCAATGGCAACGGTTCGGTTCTCGGTTTCGACAAAAGCGGAAAGTATCTTGTCTCTGGCGATGACCGCGGTGAGATCAGCATCTGGGATATTTCTGTGATGCCCGCTGCTACAAGCTACATCCAATTCAATGGATTGATCGGAAGCGCCACCTACAACGCCACCGGCGACTCGATCATCGCTTCTGACGAAAATCGCTTGTGGGTACTGAACCCCGCAGCTTTCTCTCCGCTGACGCCGCGTCCGCAGGGCAAAGCCACACGCGAAATGAAGGGAACGATCAATCATCTGGCGCTGAGTCCTGATTCCACGCGCATCGCCATTTCAACTACGCAAGATGAACTCCTGCTATATCACATTCGCAATCGCACGGTGGTGAACATCAAACACGAGCACACGATCACCAGTCTTGCCTTCACCGCAGATAGTTCCAAACTGATTACCGGCGATACCGATGGCACATTACAAACCTGGGATGTCGTGACAGGCGAAGCAGATGCAATACTGCTCAAAAACGATTTGGATATTCTGTCCATCATTACCGCACCGGATGTCTCCATTGTTGGCACGAAAGATAAGATCTCACTCTTTGATGCACAAGGAAAACCTAATGGGGAGATCGAACTGCTCGGCGAAAACCGCGTGCTGGCTATGACTCCCGATGGTTCCCTGCTGGCATCCAGCAACGCATCCGATCAGATCACCATCTGGAAATCTTCCGGCGGGAAATATTCCCGTTTGCAGGCAGTGGTCAAAGAACCTGCCTACTCGCTCGCCTTCAACGCCAAAGGGACAGTCCTTGCTGTGGGCACCGCCAAGACTGTCTACCTGATCGACCCCGCCACCGGTAAAGAGATCAACCGTATCCCCCAAGCAGATATTGTCACCAGCCTATCCTTCTCCGGTGAAAGCGATACCCTGCTCACTACATCCGCCAACGTGTTGCAAACCTGGGATATCTCCACCCTGCAAAAGATCGAATCCACACAGATCGTGGAAACCGCCTGCTCCAGGCTGATACGCAATTTTGATGCAGCGCAAAAGATGGCATTTTTCGGGGATGAGAATTATCCAAAGTTGTGTGAGGCATTACCGGAGACTTAAACTTCCGAAGTCCGCCGTTCGTTGGCGCTTCGGAAGTTTTTTCATGAGAACATTCCAATCAAATCCTTACAAAATCTACATCTCCAAAAGATTGACATCACGTCATAATATAGTATAAACAACTCCAACAGAGTTCTATTCGGAGGCGGTTTCGTTCGTTACGTGAGGCACACATCTCACGGATCGGACTGAAATTTCAAAGTTCGTGCCTTCGGATGGGTTCTTTATCTTTTTAACACCTGGAGGTGTGAGTGAACGCGACTTTGAAATTAGGAGAGCATTTTATCTTCGATCTCTCCGACTGCAACCATGAGATCCTCATGGATAGCGAGCGGGCTTACTCGCTGTTTGCGCAGGCTGTGCGAGAAAGCGGCCTGACGGTTGTGGATGAGGGCTTTTACAAGTTCAGTCCCCACGGCTTTACCTGTTTTTTGCTTCTCGCAGAGTTGCATGCCAGTTTGCATGCATGGCCCGAACATAACTATTGCGCCATCGATCTCTTTACCTGCGCCATCGGCAAGGACATGTTCCCGCTGATCATGCGCATCAAAGAGGCGTTCGGCGCGGATGATTTCTCGCTTCGCAAGCTGGACCGCGAAGCCTCTGTAGAAGCCAAGATGCCCGTTGCCATATAAGGATATTGAATGAGCATCTGGTTCACCGAAGAATTACATCCGTATTACCGTAAGGGGATTCGAATTAAAAGATCCTGGCAGATGAACAAACTCCATACCAGCACATCCAAGTGGTGGAGACGGAATTTTTTGGCAACGCCCTCATTCTGGATGGCATCATCCAGTTGACCGAACGCGATAATATCGGCTATCACGAGATGATCGTGCATGTACCGATGCTTGCTGTCGGGCAACCAAAGCGCGTACTGATCGTCGGCGGCGGCGATGGAGGCTCATTGCAGCAGGTGCTCCGCTACCCGTCGGTGGAGGAAGCGGTCGTCTGCGAATTGGATCAGCGCGTCGTGGACCTCTCACGCCAATATTTCGCCGGTTCCTTCGGGGATCCGTGGTCGAATCCGCGCGCTAAATTGTTGGTACGTGATGCCTTTGGGTATCTTGAAGAAAACCCTGGGCAATTCGATGTCATCATCTCTGACACCACCGATCCCATTGGCATGGCAGAGAGACTGTTCTCCGATGAGTTCTACAAGCTCATGGTGCGTGCATTGACTCCCAACGGAGCCGCCGCCACACAATGCGAGCAACCCTTCTTTGACACAGAACTGATCAAGCAGATCTATCAATCCGCCAAAGTATTGACCAAGAATCCGGCCTACTACTACGCCAATATCCCCACCTACCCTGGTGGCGGAATTGGCTTCATGTACGTTTCCAATACACCCTGGGATAACGGATTGAAGACACCCTATCCGCCCGGCGTGAACAACTATATCAACCCTGAGGTACACAAGGCTGCCTTTGCCTTGCCTGAGTTTTTCAGAAAGGAACTCTACAAATGACCAACCCTACTTTAGAAATGGAAGCAACCAAGGAGAACGAAACCGAATACTGGGGCGTATCCACCGCCATCGACCTGTACGATTGCGATCTTGATCTGATGAACAATGCCGAAGCCATCCGTGAGTTCGTGCGCATTCTGTGCGACCGCATCAAGATGCGCCGTTACGGTGAAACACAAGTCGTCTTCTTCGGCGACGAACCGCGTGTGCAAGGCTACAGCATGACCCAACTCATCGAGACATCCTTGATTTCCGCACATTTTGCCAACGCCAGCCGCGCCATTTATCTGGATGTGTTCAGCTGCGCGCCCTACGATCCCGAAGATGCCGCACAGTTCGCCATGGAGTATTTCAAGGCGTCACGGTATAACATCCACGTGGTAAATCGAAAATAGCTCGTTTACTCCGAAACAAAAAAACTTCCGAAGTAGTTGAGACTTCGGAAGTTTTCTTTTACTACACCAACATCCTGACCGGATTTTCCAGGAACTCTGCCAGCTTCTGCATGAACTGTGCAGCCTCCGCTCCATCGCTGATGCGGTGGTCAACGGAGATGGTAGCTTTCATGCGCCAGCCGGGTTTGATCTGTCCGTTCTCGACCACTGCCATTTCTTTGGCGGAGCCGATGGCAAGGATGGCGGCTTCGGGCGGGTTGATGATGGCGATGAACTCGTCCACATCGTACATGCCGAGGTTGGAGGTGGAGAAGGTGGAGCCATCTACATCGTCGGGCTTGACCTTGCCTTCGCGGGCGCGCCCTGCCATGGCTTTGACTTCGCCGGAGATCTGGCGCATGGACTTCTGGTCAGCGTCCTTGACCACGACAGTCATCAAGCCGCCGGGGACAGTCACTGCCACACCGACGTTGACATGACCAAACTGAATGACTTCATTACCATTGATGGTGGCATTCAAATTGGGGAACTGACGAAGCGTGAGCGCTGTTGCCTTGAGGATGAAATCATTCACCGACAACTTTTCGTTATCGGGCAGATATGCATTCGCCTGTTTGCGCATCGCCATGATCGCATCCATTTTATATTCGTGCGTCACATAGAAATGCGGGATGGTTGTTTTGGATTCCACCAACCTACGCCCAATCGCCTGACGCAGTTTGGTGGTTTGGATTTTCTGATCTTCCGCCGTTACATTAACAGGGGCAAACGTAGCCGCAGCGGGTCGACTTTCGACCTTCGACGGTTGACCCGATGTCATTGCCGCTTCCACGTCCTTGCGCACCACACGTCCACCGGGACCGGTGCCCTGCACGGAGGCGAGATTGACGTTGTTATCTTTGGCGATCTTCTTCGCGAGAGGGCTGGCTTTAACGGGTCCGCTTTCAGTGGGGGCGGATGTTTGAGCAGCGGGAGCAGCTTCCGTCTTAGGTTGAGCCGCAGGCTTTTCCTCCGCCTTAACTTCAGACTTTCCACTTTCCACTTTCGACGGCGCAGCCACATCCACCTTTTCGCCTTCCGCACCGATGACAGCGATCGGCGCGTTGACAGGAACAACCGTCCCCTCATCGACGATCTGTTGCAACACCACACCGCTCGCGGACGATTCCACTTCCACGGTGGCTTTGTCGGTTTCGATCTCGGCGAGCACGTCGCCTTTGTTGATATTCTCGCCCACTTTCTTGACCCAGCGGACGAGCGTGCCTTCCGCCATGTCAAAGCCAAGTTTGGGCATGTTGATGGTTTCAGCCATTATTTCAAGACCTCCTTTACCGCGCTGACGATATCGGGCACTTGCGGGAGGGCAGCCTGTTCGAGAGTGCGGTTATACGGAAGCGGGAACTTCTTTTTGCGCCACGCGGATGATGGGCGCGTCAACGTAATCGAAGGCTTCTTCATAAATGCGGCTGACGATCTCGGAGCCAACACCGTAGGACTTCCAGCCTTCTTCGACGACAATGGCACGATTGGTCTTCTTGAACAATTCGATCACGGGTTCCATATCGAGCGGACGCAGCGTACGCAGATCAACGACTTCTACGTTGATGCCGTCCTTGGAGAGTTCATCGGCGGCTTTCATGGAGAGTTCCAGCCCTTTGCAGTAGGTCACGATGGTGACGTCGGTGCCTTCGCGCTGTACTTTGGATTTTCCGATCGGGATGAGAAATTCGCCATCAGGAACATCGCCGCGCACCTGATACATAGTGGCGTGTTCAAGGAACAAGACTGGGTCATCCGAACGAATGGCTGATTTCAGCAATCCCTTGGCATCTTCCGGGGTTCCGGGGCTGACGACCTTCAGACCGGGGAAGTGTGCAAAGATGGCATCGGGAGTCTGGGAGTGCGTCGCACCCAACTGACGTCCGCCGCCGCCCACCGCACGGATTACCATCGGCACCTTGAATTGTCCGCCGAACATATAGTGAAGTTTGGGCGCCTGATTGACGATGTAATCCATCGCCGAGAAACCAAAGTTGATGGTCATCAACTCTGCCACCGGTCGCTGCCCCACCATCGCCGCGCCGATCGCGCCGCCGATGATGGCGTTCTCTGCGATCGGTGTATCTTTGACACGGTCGGCGCCGTACTTGTCAAAGAAACCTTTGGTCACCGCATAGGTACCGCCCCAGACACCCACCTCTTCACCCATGATGAAGACCGCCGGGTCACGATCCATTTCTTCCATAAGAGCTTGCGAGATCGCCTCGCGCATGGTTATCTTAGCCATAGTGTGATTCCTCTAAAGGAGTACACAGGTATCCAAGTAGACAGGTAAACACGTAGACTCGCGTCTAACGTGGGTACTTGTTTCCTTGTCTACTTGTTTACTTCCTCCACATATATATCCTTGAACAGATCTTCCATCGTCGGCTCGGGAGAGGTCTCAGCAAATTCAACTGCCTTCGTCACTTCCTCTTCCACGCGGGCTTCGATCTCATCCAGTCCCTTGGCGGTGGTGGTCTTCTTATCCAACAAATATTTATTGAAAATACCGATGGGATCGTTCTCCTGCCACTGCTTCACTTCTTCTGCTTTGCGGTACCGTTCCGGGTCGCCCATCGAGTGACCGCGGAAGCGATAGGTATCGATCTCGAGCAAATACGGCTGGCTTTCTGTACGGACATAATTTATCGCTTCGACTGCCGCATCATAGACCGCCATCACGTCCATGCCGTTGACCTGTCCGCTCTTCATGCCGTAGCCTTCCGCCTTCTGACGGATCTCGGTCACAGCCGAAGCGCGTTCCACCGCGGTGCCCATGCCATACTGATTGTTCTCACAAACCCACAGCACGCGCAAGCCCCACGTCTTCGCCAGATTTAAAGCTTCATGGAAATAACCGATATTGGTCGCGCCGTCACCGAACATACAAATGGTGACGTTATCATTCTTGGCATACTGATCGCCGATCGCCAGCCCCGTGGCAATCGGAAGGTGTCCGCCCACAATGGCATGTCCGCCCCAGAAATTTTTCTCCACGCTCGCCATGTGCATCGAACCGCCCTTGCCATGTGACATGCCGGTCGCTTTGCCGAGCAACTCCGCCATCACTTCATTGGCAGGGATGCCGCAGTTGATGGCAACACCATGATCGCGATACGCGGTGATCACGCGGTCGCGTGGTTCCCTTGCAGCGATCAACCCCGTGCTTACGGCTTCCTGTCCGATATACAGGTGCATGAAGCCACCGATCTTCCCGGCTTGATACAACTCCGCGCCGCGTTCTTCCACACGGCGGATCAAAACCATCTGGTAATACAAATCGAGTAGTTGTTCCTTCTTCATCGTTACTCCACAAAAAATAATAGCATGGCGGGGTTCAGGCAAAATAACACCGGGGAAGTCCCGGCGGTGTGCTTTCCTCTCTCCGATAGGAAATTATATCAGAGATTTTACGTCCGAATTTCTATCAAACTCTATCGATTTCAAAGTAAAATAAAAATATGGACTGGCTCACCGGCGGAAAAATAGCAGAAGCAAAAAGGCTCATCGCCCAGCTTTCGGACTCCAGCAAACGGGATCAAGCAGCGCGGGACCTACTTGGACTCGGCTCCGATGCTGTTCCCGCTCTCGTGGAAGCGCTTCAAACCAAGGACTTGAGCCTGCTTCCGGTAGTTCAACATTTGCTTGCCCGCATCCCCTCCGCATCCCCTACCCTGATCAAACTTCTCTCCACGGTACATCCGCTCATCCGCGGACGCATCGCCGAGATCTTCGGCATCAGCAAGGACAGGTCCGCCGCACCCGCACTCCTAGACGCTCTCACCGGTGAATACTTTACCGTCCGCTCACGCGCTGCTGTTGCGTTGGGCAGAATGGGCGAAACCAAAGCCATCGAACCTTTGCTGGCATTGCTCAAAGACAGCGAAGACGAAGTCCGTATTGCGGCGTGTCTCGCGCTTGGATTTTTCAAAGACCCATCCACGTTTGACGAAATTACCACCATCCTGCTCGATGACCCGAAGATCGAAGTCCGACAGGCAGCGGCGATGGCGCTGGGGAACACACAGCATCCCAAAGCCGTTCCTTTCCTCATGGAAGCTCTACGCGATCCATTCTGGTGGTATGAACGTGAAGCACAGGCAGGCGATCTCTTTGCCGCCATAGAAAAGATGGGAGCCAATGCAGTTGAGCCATTGATCGCAGCCATCAAAGATAACGAAGGTGCCGTCCGCAAATATGCAGCGCTGGTGCTGGGGCGCATTGGCGATCCGCGTGCCATCGAACCGCTAGGCATGGCGCTCTATGATTTGCATCATGATGTGGGAAAAGCCGCTGCGGAGGCGCTTGTCCATTTTGGCTTGTCCAGTTTCGAAATTCTATGCGAAGCGCTCGATCACCCCGAAATGTGGATCCGCATCCATTCAGTGGATGTGCTGCCGAAGGTGAAAGAACCGCGCGTTGGACTCGTCCTGCTCGAAATGTGGAAAGACCCCGAGCGTGAAGTCCGCAAGCATGTCATTCAGGCAATGGGCGAATTGAAAGATCCGCGCACGATCACTCTTTTACAAGAGATCATGAACAACCGCGCGGATCGCGAATTCCACGCGTTGGCAAAGGAAGCGCTGGAAAAGTTCAGCTAAAAATGGTTCTCGCACTGAGCGGAGCGTCCTTCGTCTCCGTTCGTCGCAACCAACGCTCCTCACTCCGCTCAGGACGAGATTTCTCTTGGAAGGAGCGCAGACGAAGCGCCATTGTTATGTTAGCTTTTTTGTTAATTTACAAAAGCCTTCACTACGGGTAAAAACAAAAACGACGCCGCGAGATTTCGCAGCGTCGTTTGATTCAGCCAGTCTACTTACGCATTCAAATGATACGTGTGATACGCATTCTGGCAGGGATTACCCCAGGCGATGTGCATTTCACGTGTGGTCAGGTCGATGACCAGGGCGGTGATGGTGTTCTCACGATCCAGCGGATCGGTACCGCCAATGTTGTGGTTGCAGATCGAGTTCGGTAAATTGACATGATCCTTCTGGATCGCCTGCATGGTCTTGATAGTATGCGTAGAATTCTCGCGCAACAAACGATTGGCGCGGAAGTAACGCACGCGTGAAGAGATCAATTCTTCAGGGTCGCTCTCGATCTCTTTCATGGTTTGGCTCAAATAATGATTGGTGTGAACCATATATCCATCGGTTCCATGAAGGATATCGAACCGGCGAGCCGATACTTCCACGGAATACATCTCGCCGCTTTCGTGGGCGAGCAGGTGGTTATATCCCGCCGCGCGATGCGAGATCAGAGTCCTGCCGAGGGCACCGGAGATACGTCTCGAAGCGAGAACCGCCCGGGCGACAACCAGACGCGGAATGCCAATGCGCGAGTCGGTCGGGTACACAGAGTTCGATCATCTGGGCAATGCCATAGGCGTTGAATCCTACATTTGGCAGAAGCCCGCCATAGGTCATGGCAAGGAACGGCGGTTCTTCATCCGGTTTGGCTGAAATGACAAATACATCATCTTCATCCTCCGGCACCCAGTCTTCATTGTGGGCAAGCAACACATGACCGTCAGCCGTGCGCTGTTCATTGACGGAGAAACTGGTGCAACGGGTCAGATGCAGCGCGTCCATGGTCACGGCTTCCATGGCATTGACCACCATGATATCGTCAAAATCGACATTGGCGCCGGCAGCCACGCCGCGCATCTCAGCCACATATTGAGGGTAACGCTCTTCTGCAAAGGGCAAATATTTGCGGGCTTGGATCTTTGCGCCTTCCCAGGTCAATTCGAGCGTGTCGTATGATTGGTCGATCAGCACATGTCCGTTTTCAATACTATGCTTCATCTGTTCGCGGCGCGCTTCACCGATCTGACAGCCCATTTCACGGTGGGAACCAGAGACTTCAATCAGCGGCGGTGGGGCATTGTGAACAATTGTGTTGGGAATCGGTAGTTCTCGTAAAGCCATACATCCTCCAGAAATCAATCCGCCCCGTTCTTGCATCGGGGCGGATAAATTATATCATGGGGGATATTTTGGCTATGAAGCGGGCGGAATTTGTCCGATATCCACGGGTGGGTTGGAAGGAGACAAGCCTAGCTTTTGAAATGGTTTCATGCCAAACCAGGTCACAATGGAACCGCCTACTCCCAATATGCCAAGCAGGAAGACAACCGCCCATCCGAGGCAGGGAATATTGCCAATCGCGCCGCCAACTAGCATCAGCAAGAAGGTGCCAAATCCTGTTGTAAGTATTGGCGACCATGTCTGGTTGATGGCTTTGGTAAATCGGTCTCCGACTTCCGAGCCCATCGAGATGATGCCGAACAACCAGGCAAATGCTACAACAATGGGCGGGAGAATTGTAATGAAGAATAACACTCCCAGGAATGTAGCCAACAAACCGATCGCACCGATCATCAATGGTTGAGAAACGATCATGTTACCGGTGCTTTCAAACTGTCGTTGCCAGAATAGCGATAACAGCATGGCAAAACCAGCGATCACGATTGCCCAAAAGAAAACCCAGAAACCATCCATAAATGGATTGAAATTAATATTCCAAGATGGAACTGGCACATCCGGCTGAGTTTCAGAAGGCGGAATACGTCCATCGAAGGAGGGAATTTGAATATCAGGCTGGCTGTTCTGTACAACATCACCATCGATTTTGGCGCCATCTGCCTGCTGCAACTGTCCGCCAAGCATCGAAACATCGCCGGTCACACGTGCATTCTTTCCTAGTGAAACCTGCCCACCAATAATAGCAATATCACCTTTTATTTGTCCATCACTGTCAACTGTACCGCCAAATACGACAAGGTTGCCGTTCAAATCAGCATCTTTTTCCACAGTCACATTCCCGCCGAAGACGACCAGATCACCATCGTAGGTATCGCCGCTCTCCAGGGTAAAGTTACTGCCAAAGATAACCCGCCCATCCCCACTGGGACCCGGTCCCTGGGCGTGGACTGCGCTCGTTGGCAACAGGAATAGCGCCAACAGCGCAAATAGAGTAAGGAATTTATAGAGAAATTTCATAGATCACACTCCTTGCGAAACTCGAGAGAATCGCCATATTGATACAGACCAAAGTAAACCGATCCCAGCAAAGGCGGAGATCAAGATCATCCATGCAAAGGGAGGTAGAAAACCGGGAACGATACTGACTAACACGGAGCCAGCCTGGCTCAGCGCCTGCAGAGTGGTGATTAGAAAAATCCCCCACTCCACGAGCGCAGAGATAAACGTAGCTGGCGAAGAGAAGAACGTTACCAAATAAGGGAAGGTTAGCCAAGTCAATAATGCCAGCCCGCCCAAGGTGAATAGGATCGCGCCCCACAACTTGCGGCGGCGCTCTGCCACTTTACGCTCCGCTAAGCGAGCTTGGAAGCGCATGGCAAAGCCCGCTGGAGGCGCAACTTTCTTGACAGAGTGCAAAGCGACGCCTGTCTCAGCGATGGCAGTACAATGACGGCAGCCGCGCAGATGCGCATCTAGGTCGCGTTTCTGTTCAGAGGTGATGGGGGCGTCGTTCAACAGCCAATCTTCAAAAGGCCGGTGATTCATGGGGTCTCCTTTCGGGGCGCGTGCGGGGAGTTTGTTCCTCCCACATGCCCGCCAATGAGCGGCGTGCGCGGTGCAGGCGGCTTTTTACCGCGCTGACCGTCAGCCGCAGCGATTCTGCTATCTCCATTTCAGAGTAGTCGTACCAGTATCGCATGATGATGGCGGCGCGGTCGGTCTCGTCGAGGTCTTTCAGCATACCGTGGAGGCGGTCGCGCTCCTCATGTTTGACGGATTCCGCTTCCGGGTCGGGAGAAGAGGCGTCCGCAATTTCAAAGGTAGATCCGTCATCGTTCTCTTCGTCTATCGAAAAGACCGAAAGCTTCCGGCGTCGCAGTCTGTCAATGCAATAATGGGCGGCGATGGAGAGCAGCCAGGTCGCGAACGGTCGGCTTTGATCGTAGCGTTGCAAGTTCTGATAAGCGCGCAGAAAGGACTCCTGCGCGGCGTCTTCGGCAGCTTCGGGTTCACCCAACATGCGATAACACAGGTTATACACGTGGGTCTGATGTTCTTCGACGAGCTTTGTAAACGCTTCGTCGTTGCCTTGCTGAGCCTGGAGTACCCAGGTCTGTTCGTCGTTCACTCGCGCTCCTTGTACTTACTATACGCTGGACAAGGCGAAAAGTTGCACTCTACTGTAGCGGATTTTGGGAATGCTGCGCAGGTTCTAGTGGCTATGCGCTCCGCCTCCCTCTGGACCGAGAATTGGTTCCCATTTTCGGAGCGAATCAGCCCTGAGAGCGAAGAGGATCGCAATGGCGGTCGTGAGAGGCACCGCCGCCACCAGCCCCAGCGAACCAACGAGGGTGCGCACGATCTCCTCTGCCACAAATTCAAAGTTGACCAGGGTGCCATAATCACCGCGCCCGAGCGAAAACATGAGCAGCATTGGCAGAGAAGCGCCTGCATACGCCAACACCAGCGTGTTGACCGTTGCCGCCACATGGTCTTGCCCAATGCGCATGGCAGCCTGGAATAGGTCCCGAAAACCAAGCGTCTCGTTAGCATGGTGTAGTTCAAAAACAGACTGATGCCTGGGTCGTGACCAGATCATCCAAGACACCCAGCGCGCCGATGATCATCCCGCCTAGTAATAATCCGCGCAAATTGATCTGCGCATTGAGCATTTGGATGAGGAAAAGGGCATTCTCATCCCCTGCCCCGGTCAATCGAGCAAAATCCACGAATGCGCCCGCCAAAATGCCTGTGAACAGCAAGACCAAAACCATGCTGATAACAGCGGCGTGAGTCTTGAGATTCCAACCGTAGGTCAGGTACAGCGTGACCCCAAGCAAAATAATAGAACCTGTCACGCTTGCCTGCAGCGGGTCACTACCGGTCAAGATTTTTGGGATTATATAACCAATGATAACCATCAAACTGAAAGCCATACTGAGGAGGGAACGCAATCCCTTCCAACGGCTGATGACGAGAATGATGGCAGCAAAAGTACCCACCAGCCACAACAACGGAGTGGAGCGAACAAAATCAGCGAAATAAACGGTCAGAGTCCCATCAGGGCGGGCGCCTGTGGTCACGTAGATCTTATCATCGCGCTGCATATAGATGACATTCGATAAGATTTGTCGCTTGCCATAATCGATCTCAACAACCGTGCCTTTGTATTCTCCTCGAGCAGTTCCACGCGTGCGATCTGGTAGCGCTGCACTACTCCACCCAGGTCAATATCGCCCTCTTCCACAATATCGACAACACGCGCAAGCACTTTCTCAGAGCCCATGGCGGTCATGGCGGCTTGCGGCAGGACCGTCTGCTTCATGCTGAGCCATATCCAGAAAACGATTAAGATCAGTATTACCCAGAGTATATATTGAACGAAGCTTCTAATTTTCATGAGCCAAAGTATACACTGTTCGACATAAACAAAAACAGCCCCCTATTTTTAGAGGCTGTTCGTTTCACTTGCTGAACTACTTTGCTTGTTTGGGGGCTTTGCGGAACCGATGGCGCAAGCCATCGCGCTGCTTTTGAAACTTGTCAAAAGCGCCTTCCAGTGATTCTGTCACATCGGTAGGTACTTCACCACGCTCAAAGAAGGCGAGTACCTTCTTGGTCGGCGAAGTATTCACCGGGTCTGAAGCAGACTGAGGCGAGCGGGAGACATAATCGTTGTAATGTTGAGGAGCATACATGGACAGATACTGATAATCACCGTAGCTCTTCGCATTGCCTTCGGTTACCCGGTTGAACACAACACCAACCACTCTGGCACCAGCCCGGTTCAACTGTTCCTTGATCACTTTGGCTTGTTCTTCGCGTGTTTGACCTTGTTCCAAGACCAGGATGACACCGTCCACTTTGGAGGCAAGGTTGTATGAGTTAGAGATCACCAGCGGTGGTGCATCGATAACGACAGTTTCGTAATCATCCTTCAAGCCATGTAAGATCTCCGCTATTCGCTTCGAACCAACCACCTCTGTTACATTCGGCGGAACTTCCCCAGCGGTGATCACATCGATCCGAGTGCCTTCGATGGATTTCACCACTTCAGCGGGTTTCTTTTTACTTCGAACAATATCTGAAAGCCCGGAGGCTTTTTCCATTTCCAACGCAGCATGGACCGCAGGTCGTCTCAGATCGGAATCCACCAGAACGGTCTTCTGTCCGCTCGTGGCAAGTAAGAGCGCCAAATTCACTGCAATCGTCGTCTTACCATTCCCTTGCATAGGGCTTGTGACCAGGATCGTTTTCGCAGAGTTGTAGGCTTGGAAAAATTCCAGGTTTGACTGCAACAACCGGAAACTTTCGGTCACCACCGAATTGGGATGCTTGAGAATATGAGTGGCATGGTTGCCATCTTCTGACATGACAGGCAAATACCCAATGACCGAATAGTTAAACACACGCTGTACATCAGACGTTGACTTGATCGAGCGATCCAGGAACTCGATCAAGTACGCTGCACCGATCGAAAGGACCAAACCGACCATACCCGCCAAGCCAATAATCAAAATCTTGCTTGTTCCCACTGATTGGGTGGGAAGGTTTGCAGGCTCGACCACGCGCAGATTATTTACCGCGCCCTGTTGCGAGTTAGCGAGGAAGCTGGCATAGTTCTGGTATAGGGTATTGAGCTTTTCAGTCAGATCAGCAATCTCTTTTTCTGTAGCTGCTGTTTGACGGGTGCTATTAATGCTGCCCAGGCTCTTTTGCAGTTCTTCGATTTTCTTCTTTGTATCGTCAATTTGGAGTTGAAGGCTGGAAAGCTGTTGACGGACAAATTCCTGACGCTGACCCAACTCCGTGTCGTTCGTCGTAGGGCTTTGTTTCATTAACTGTTCCGCCAGCATATTGGCGATAATCTGCGCCCGCTCCGGGTTCGTATCTGACACAGCAATTTCGATCAGTTGTGTATTAGGCACAACCCGGACGTTGTAAGAAGGCAGCCAGTCAATACCCAAGGCTTCCATGGTAGCCGTCTGAATCGGCTCACGTTTGGCAATATCTGCATAGATCTCAGCCAGTTGTGAAGCGATATAGATCTGTCCTGAATCCGGGTTTGGGTTTGTGATCGTTGTTCCGATCATCAAAGTGGTACGGGATACGTACAATTTCGGCTGGAACATGGTGGAGATGGTGCTGGAAACTACAGCCAAAAGGGTAGTCACCACTACAAGACGCCACCACTTAGTTATCGGTTTGATATATGCGTTAATATCCATAATTTAATGAAAGATGAAATCTGGGAAAAATTAATTTACAAGCCAACACTTGCCATTCATATATTACTATAGAAGAACCTAATAAGCTAGAAATAAGTTAAGCCTGTTAATCTAATCCAAGACGTTATCAAACATGAAAGGTTACGGGCAAAAATGTTTATACGAAGTCTTGAAGATCGCCCATTACATCTTTTTCTCTGCTTCCTTTTCATAGATCGTTACTAATTGTGAAACGATCGTTTCCCAATGATGATTTCTTTGGACATACTGTAAACCATTACTGCTCACCGAACGTTGAAGTTCCGTGTCAGCAAGAAGCTCCAGAACCCGGCATGAGAAATCTTCGGTAGTATCACCGTACAAAATATCATTTCCTGGTTTGACCGCCAGTGACGTTAAAGCTTTCGACGTAGTAACAACTGGCGTACCAGTTGCCATCGCTTCCAAGATCTTGTTTTGGATTCCAGCGCCGTAAATAAGCGGCACAACCGCAACAGCGGATCCCCACAAGTACGGACGGATATCGTCCACCGTTCCTGTGATCTGGATCAAGGGATTCGCTCCGAGCGCTTTGACATCCGTAGGTGGATCCTTCCCCACCACGGTCAGACGCGTTTGTGGGCGCTGCTCCCAGATCCTAGGCATAACATCCGCTGCCAAATACTTCACCATGGAAATATTAGCGTGATAACTCATCTTTCCGCTAAACACGATCGTATCCGGTTCGCGCTGGACCGAGGGGTTCGGCTGGAAATAATTAAGATTAACGCCGTTTGGCAGAACAGAAACCGGAGCGGAAACCTTTCCATTCGGAACTAACTTCAATATAGCTTTTTTGTCGGTCTCAGACGTGATCACCACATGGTCGAACAGAGTCGCCAGGTTTCCCTCTGCCTGTTCCGTACGCGGCAATTCCAGGCGGGTTACCAATTTTCCGAACATGTTCCGGCTATAACTGGATGCCTGCCGAAACAAATGGCTGATCGAATCGACACTATCCCAGATCACAGGAATATACGGAAAGCGAGATTTGATGAACACCCCATATTTCGATCCGCGCAAATGCTCCACATGCACAACATCGAATTTCTTTCCTGCTTCTGTTTCCTGAAGCGCCGCGGTCAATTGACGAGCCATTTCAGGATGCCAACTATAAACCGTCTGGAGTGGCTGATTCGTGGGCAACGTTAAAGCTGAATTCATCAGGGAGCGCCAAACTGGCATTTCCTGATAACGCACTTCGATCCCTTTTTTTCGCAATGCAACCACGTCAGCAGCATCTTGCTCGCCAGACCCCAGCGTGAAGAGAACGACTTCATGCCCTTGTGCTGACAATCCTGTGACAAGGTTATAAGGGCGCGTACGTATCAGGTTAGGAACGTATGGAACAACGTAAGCGATTCGCATTGGTTTTATTTTTGAGAAGCAAACACTATGAATTAGCGAACATCGAACGGATATGCAAGCGGTGAAGCACCAAGCGAGACTGGAAACCAAGATGCGATTTGATGGTTCTGACCAACTTGGCTTTTGAGACCCCGAACATGCGGCGATGAAGGGCTGCCGGGAATTCATCCACTTTGTAGCCTTTGAGCATGGCTTTGACCATGAGTTCGGTCTGCCCCAGGAAGTCATCGGCAGCAAAAGGGATCTGATCCACCACTTCGCGGCGGTACGCTCGGAAGAGGGCGGTATAAGTGTAAACTTTCCAGCTAAGAAAAACACGATAGAGCAGAGACGCGCCTTTGCTTAGGAAGATGCGAAACGGCGGCACGCCGACAACTTCCCCTTCGGGATGATACGGAGAAGCCGTTACGATCGCTATGTCCTTTTTCAAATGTCCGAGCAGGGCTGGAATGGTGGAGAACTTATAGGTGCCGTCGCTATCGGTCGTAACGATCACATCACCACTCGATGCTTTGAACCCCGTACGCAAAGCGGCTCCCAAACCACGGTTTACCCCGTGCTTTTCGAACGATACCGAGACAGCTTTATTGACAGGGGAGCTAAAAGCGGATTTCAGGGCTTCGAGCGTATTATCCTTACTGCCATCATCCACGAATACCACTTCCACAGCAGCGATCTCCTGTCCATCGGGCAGGCAGCTCCCGATCAGCGAATCCACCACAGGGAAAAATTCCTGCTGGAGTTTCTGAATATTGTCTTCTTCATTGTAGCAAGGAACGACGATTGAAAGCTTCATAATAAAAAATTTCTCCTAATGATCTGCAAAAATGAAACTGCGTAGCAACAAGACCCGTTATAGTGCATCTGGTTACAGATAAAATCGGAATACTTTTGAGATGTACTTTTTTACCTAAACGCATCAAAAAACATAGCCAGCAGCCCGAACAGGCAGCCATTTCCGCTGGGAGTTGGCGTGGAGGTAGGCGTCACTCCTGCTGGAGAAGTAGGTGCAACCGTCGCCGAGCCACTAGGAGTTGCAGGCGATGAGCTCGGCACTGGAATTGCGGTTGGAACCGCCGATGCATCCAACCAGACAGCGTACGTCTTCATCTGCTGGGTTGTAAGAGCGCCTACCAGTGCACCATCCTGAACCGTTGCATCGCCCACTGGTGTTTCGATGTGTGTCACTTGAGATGCCTTTTTGATATTGCTGCTGAAACGAAGTGAAAATGATTGCTGGCTTTGTGAAACGTTCCAAACGCGTACAACGATCCCAGCATCGGGTCCATCATCGGCGGGTTTCAGTGCCCATACGAGAACATTGGGATTATCCATCGTCAGAAAGGAATATTGATCACTACGATATCCTGCTGTCCCGAGCACTTCTCCAGTCACGAATGGATTTTGGTGCTCCAAAGCGAACTTCATGGCAGAAACCGGATCATATGCGCCGTGAGATGTAAGCGCAAACCTCTGCAAGAAGGAATCAACGCCGCCTTGGCTGGAGATACCATTGCCAGTGCCCACAACCTTCCCGCCAGCCAAAACGGATATTTGTGGGGTTAGAGTATCCAGCTCAGAAATCGTACTCTTCCCAAGACGCATAAAATAACAATCCGCATTCGAGAGCGTAACACCCAAATCGCCGGAAGACATATCCATAAAATGATTCAGCGTCAGCCAATCGTAGCGAGAGTTATTAATACGCGGCGAATAATGCCCACCATCTGTTGCCAGTTTGGCATTGATGAGAGCGCCGACCTCTTCATGCCAAACATTTGGGTTTGGCAGGTCGAACCCAAACGCCCAAATTTGTGTTTCCTCGAAATTCTGACCGATCGTATTTCGGATCTCCACTCGCGGCACACCACCAAATAACGTAATGCGAGTCGTGTGATTCAATGGCGCGGATGATTCAACTACGAGAGTCACACTTACTGGACCTTCGTTCTCAACCCGTATCGAGCCTGATCCTGCTCCGAGATCATTGACCGTCACCCCATCGATCTGTTTCACCAGCTCGCGGTTATTCCGTGCTTTGTCTTTCCAACTCGTGATGGCACCATTCTCCGCCACCGTGACCTGATAATACTGGTTCTCGATCACATTTCCATTTACAGTGACTGTTCTTGCCGACTTCTGTCCTTCTCCATCACGAATTTCAAAAACTTTATACCCCAATGAAGGGATCTGGCTTGCCAAAATACGCAGATACTTCTTTCCATCCACATCAACGATCTGTGAAGGGACTTCTTCTCCGTTCGTTTTATCTATGGCGTACACAGGGTTCGAACTATTTAGCGGGATATCGGCAAAATCTGTACGTTCCCAACTCAAAGGATTGAACACATAAAAGCAAGGAGCATCTCCACTCTTGGGAATGAAATTACCCAGAGCAGAATTTGCATCATCGGCAAGCGATGTTACGTAAGCCGATATTTCCTTATCCAACCGCTTTTGCCATGCAACCCGTTCCTGGGTGCGTTCTTCCGGCATACTTGCCATGCCAAAGTTATGTTCCCAGAACAGACCCAGATCCATCCATGCCTGATCGCGAGCATCTTCTCTGCCATCCATGAACGATGGATCATTCAGCATTACCAGGGTCGCGATCGCTTCCGCGCTACGCAGCGTTTCTAAAGAACGCTTCACATTGGCAGATGTCTCCGCCAGGGCTGCGCAATACAGATCCCATTCGTTGCCGAAGCTGACAGTTTGCGAAGGAATTTCCGCACCATAGTTGGCTTCGAAATCATCGAAGAAATCTTCTTCGTTCGAGACGATCACCTGACGAACATCGTTCGTCTTCGATTGCGCCACCGTCACGAATTCATCGGTCATGGTTTGAACATCGTCCCACCCCTTGCCGAAACACCCAATGATCGAATAGGGATACTTCTCGATGAATGTTGCATCGCTATCTACAAAATCCACTACTGCATCTGGATTACGTGCCTCAGCATACCCACCCATGGATTGATTCCCCTGAAGCATCGAATTCCACTTCATCAGGATGCGGCTGCCATCCAGCCCATCCCACCAATAGATCTCGTGTTCCCGGTCGCCCGCAGCCGATACATGAGTATCACAACTACAGATTCCCTTCCAGCTGAAGCGGGCTCCCGACCCCGCCCAGAGACTGACCAGCCCAAGCGGCAAGGTTTGATTTTCCATGGAGACTGCCAGCCGAAAACGTAGATTTTCTCTTCGTTCGATCTTGCCAGGGTAATACATCCCACGCAAAACGGCCTCCGCTGGCACCCCACCGAGGCACAACACTAGCGCCGTCAACGGGACACTGATGTGTCCGTCCTTGATGCGGCTGATCAAACGGTCATATTCCGCTTTGGATTTATTCTTTTCGTATGTCCACAACCAAAAGCTGCCATCACAATTCCAGCGGCTCTGGTGCTCCGCTGGGTTTCCTTGCGTGGTATCTGCCAGGTCGAGGTAGTAATCGATCATATCTACAAACGCCTGGCGATACACATCCTCCCCAGCAGACCAGAAGTAATCGGTGTGGTCATCGGGAGCAATATAAATTCTTTTCCCTGAGAGTTGCTTAATCCATTTACCCAAGCCGCTTTCAGCACGGTTGATAAAACGCGAAAAAAGCGTTCCACCGATCATGGCTGCCCCACTCAATAAGAAATCGCGCCGGGTGAAATCAGCTTTTTGTGATCGACGTTTTAGGGGTGTATTGCCATGGTCATGTGATTGAGTCATTTTGATGTTTCTGTGTTCGATTTGAAACAGACGACATAATTTCCTGGGATCATAAAATGCCCGGTCTGTCTGGTAGAACTGTTGGCACAAAGGGATCGTTTGGATGTCCGGATGTCTTATAGGTCACATGCAACGCTTCATAATCCACCTTGATATCGCTTGTTGCATAATCCGAAGATAACTGGATACGGACCTCCCCAGCGGATGAAATATATTTCCAAGGGGTATTGAGCCGGAATAACAACGTGCTCCACTGGGAATTTCCTCCTGGGGCATCACCGAGCTCGACCCAACGCTTCATGGGCCAGTAATACACCGACCATATCCATTGATTTGCGGCAACCGGGTCCTTATAGTTTATCTGCAACAGAATACTGGAAACATTTACCGGGCGTAGATCTTCAGGTAAAAGGAAGGATTGATAACCACGGAAGGTATATGCCGTTGGGGAGAAGACAACATATGTACTGGGGGTATCGCTGGAGCCGCTTTGTTCCAAAAGCCCCAAGCTATTCAAAGTTCCTGTCGTAGATCCAATCTGGGTGTCCAAAAAGCCCGAGGTAAGGATCACTGATTTCAAATAAGGGGAAGGTGTCTCTGTAACGGTGACAACCGGCTTCAATCCTTCTCGCAAAACAGCATATGTTTTCATTTGGCAGGCATTCATGGAAGCAGCCAATTGGTTACTCGAAAGAGCGACAGCATTGAGCGGTGTTTCAATATGTGTCAACTGTTGGGCAGAAACGATCCGATCCCAATTCAAGCCCAGAGAGAAGTTTTCTGCCGTTTTAGAGAGATTCCATAAACAAATCACAACATCACTTGGATCATCATCACTTGGCTTTAATGCCCAGATCAAAACATCAGGGTTGTTAACGGATACCAAGGAGAAAGAGCTTCCGGGGTAGTCGGAGCCGCCTGTTACCGTCCCAGCGATCAGGGGATTCTGATGCTCCAGAGCAAAGCGCATCGAACTTCCCTGATCATACGCGTCATGGGTGGTCAGGGCAAAACGCTGCAAAAAGTGTGTGTCGCCGCCCTGATTGGAGATCCCCCCCCACCCCGCCCCGACCACACTACCACCAGCCAAAACATGGATCTGGGGCGTAGCAGTATCAAGAGTCGAAATAGTGCTGTTCCCAAGCTTCATAAAATAGCAATCCGCGTTCGATAAGGTCACCCCCACCGAACCATCGCTTATATCGGCAAAATGGTTAAGCGTTAACCAATCATAGCGAGAATTGTTTGCACGCGGCGAATAGTGTCCTCCTTGGGTTGTCAGCTTCGCCCAAATCACTGCTCCAACCTCTTCATGCCAGACATCCGGAGTATTCACTTCAAAACCAAAGTCCCATGTATAGGTAGATCCAAAGTTTTGATTGATATCATTTTGAATTTGAACCCGCTCGGAGTTTCGAATAAAAGTAATACGGGTCGTATGGGCGATGGGACTGCTACTCGTGGCAAGCAGCGTGACAGAGACCGGTCCCGCATTTTCAACTTGAACTGTCCCTGTACCGTTGCCTAGATCATTGATGGCTCTTCCACCGATCACGCGCACGAACTGACGGTTGCTCCGCATTTTATCCACCCAACTGGTGATGGCGCCACGCGCAGACAGAGTTACTTGATAAAACTGGTTTTCAATAACAGAGCCATTTACTGTCGCTGCATCCGAAAAAGCCTGACCGGCACCAGGTTGTATCTCGAAGACTTTATACCCCATCGCGGGCACACCATCTGCCAACACGCGCAAATACGTTTGCCCACCTACCGTGACATATTGGGAAGGAGTTTCCTGCCCTGTTGTCAGGTCAATAACGTGCACCACATCTGTATTGTTGACGGGATAATCTACATAATCAGATCGTATCCAGCTCAATGAGTTGAAAGCAAAGAAGCGAGTATTACTGCCCGTTTTTTGGATCATCCCACCCAGAGCTGTGACCGCATCGGATGCCAATGTATCAACGTATGTCTTTATCTCGCTGTCTAATCGTCTCTGCCAGGCAAGCCGCTGATCTACGATCGTGCCCGTCTTGCTTGCCATGCCAAAATTGTGTTCCCAATACAAGCCAAGATCCATCCAAGCCAGATCACGGGCATCTGTCCGTCCGTTCATAAACGTAATATCCTGCAATGAAACCAGAGCTGCCAGAGCCTCCGCGCCACGCAGTTTCTCCACAGATCTTTTTACGCTGGCAGAAATTTCCGAAAGAGTGGCAATGTACAGATCCCACTCATTCCCAAAACTAGCTGCCAGAGAGGGCAAGCTATTGCCATAATTCTTTTCAAAATCGGCAAAAAAGTCCTGCTCATTCGAAACAATAACTTGCCGACTCGCAGTGGTCTTATTTTGCGCAACAGTAACAAATTCACTGGTTGTCGTCTTAAAATCATCCCAGCCTTTACCGAAACAACCAATAACAGAATAAGGATATCTGGATTTAAAACTTGAGTTCTGGTCCACGTAATCAACGATGCTCGAAGGATTCCTGGCTTCCGCGTACCCACCCATGGATTGATTGGAGACTAGCATCGAATTCCACTTCATCAGGATCTTATTCCCATCCAATCCCTGCCACCAATAGATCTCGTATTGACGGTCGCCCGAAGCCGTAACCTGGGTATCGCACCCACAGACTCCCTTCCAGCTATAACGTGCTCCTGCTCCTGCCCACAAACTCACAAGTCCATAGGGCAAAGTCTGATTCTCCATGGAAATCGCCATCGAAAAACGCAGCCCTTCGCGCCGTTCGACCTTGCCCGCATAATACATTCCCCGCAAAACAGCTTCTGCAGGCGCTCCTCCCAAGCAGAGAACCAGAGCATTCAAGGGAAAACTAAGATGTCCGTCCCTGATACGTCCGATCAGACGTTGATAGTCCGCAGCAGGTTTGTTCTTTTCATAGGTCCAGAGCCAGAAACTCCCATCGCAATTGAACCGGCTCTGATAGGCTGATGCATTCCCCTGCGTTGTATCTGCCAAGTTTAAGTAATAATCGATCATGTCGAGGAACGCCTGACGATAGGCAAATTCACCACCTGCCCAAAAGTAATCGGTGTGATCATCAGGCGCAAGATAAATGCGTTTCGTCAGTGTTTGAGCTAAAGCGCTCGTTAGCGGTAGTTTATCCAATAACCGGGCAAGCAACCCACCACCCAAAGCCATTGAACCACCCTTTATAAAATCACGTCGGGTAAGCTTGATTTCATTTTTAATTGACATAATACCGCTCTCCTTCATAAATCCACTACAAACAAATTAAAATAAATTACATCAAGACGCGCCTATTCGCGTCTTCAAATGTTTAAATGTAGAATGCATCAGCAAGTAAGAGAGTGATGGAGGAAACTACATACCTTATCCATATAATTATAAGGCTGCCAGTTCTACTCTATTTGGCTATTATGGCGAATTTATCATCCCCCAAAATACCTACTGATTACTAAAACTAATTTTGATCCTTGGTGCTTTCCATTCGTAAAAAGATCTGAATAGCTATATCGTTACTTTGGATGTAGTAAGTCTATAATGATAGTGCCTTGATCCGAATAGAGAACTGGGTATTTCGCCATTACATCGCTCACAAATGCTTCACTCGATACTTCTGGCTGATAGTTCACTGCCGTTGGATCATCAAAAGAAGGTACCAAAACGAACAGGGTAGCGCCCTTCTTTACGAGCATGTCTACTTTGTCCATGTTCCAGTCAGAAGGTGTGAGCGACCAGCCTTGTACACCAGCGTAATAATATAAAACCGGGCTTAGATCATATCCACCCACATGCTTGGTGTATTCCCCCACCACGATCAATTTGGTTTGGTCATTGGCAAATCCATCCACTGCCTGTGCAGCATTCCAACGATCCCAATAAAAGGGACCATCCTGCATGAAGACCGACCTAAACTTCAAAACAGGTATGACCAATATCAGCGCAAGACAAATCAACGCCGCTACAGGCTGAGTTTCAAGAGTAGTGATGCCTTTTCTAATACTCCTGAAAATCGAAAGAGCTAATGCTACTACTGCCTGAACTCCTAAGGCTACCAACACGGAAGCAGAAGGAATTATCGGCAACTGACGATAAGGCGCATCGATATTCCCTTCCGCAACCAGCGCAAAATAGATCAACACTGCGGCAAGATAAGCAAAGAATAATCCACCTTTTCGTAAGCGAATTGCCGCAATCAGCCCAACCAGGAACAAACCCGTTCCATAAACACCACCAAGAATGCCATTGATCACTCTGCCAGCCATGGTCCGATACCAATGCAAATTGGAAAGCATGGTGATCGTCTGGGATTTATTATGTCCTTTGAATATCCCAAACAGATGCGCTCCCGTCTCTTCCAAATAGTAGGCATATCGGTACCAGATCACCGGCAGGATCAACGTTAAAGCGATCAAGATTGCCAGGTTCAAATATCGTTTTATATCCCAGCCATATTTTCTGAAAGCGATCCATGCAATAGGCAGAAATAAGTAGAGGCTTTCTAATTTCAGCGATACGGTCAGAGTAAAAGCAAGAAAAGCAAGGATCCAGTCCTTTCGGCGCTCATGATCGACCCATTCTGCAAAATAATATAAAGAAACGACCGACATGGCGATCATTGATGGCTCGGTAAACAGAAGTTTGCCAAAGGGATGATATAGGGGCAACAGCCCTGCTACAAAAGCGGCAAGGATACCTGTCAGTGCGCCAAGCTCACGTTTTGCCAGTTTGAAGGTGTAAACCATCATCACCATAAAAGCCAACAAAGTAACTGCTCTGGCAGTGTAGGCGCCAAAACCGAACAACTTATAAAGGATCGCTGCCGTAAAGGGCACGAGCGGAATTTCCATTTCGGTAACGCGCGGCGGTTCTGCGGGCCAGCCCACTTCTGGACGCAGGAAGTCAAAGCCATGCTGCCAGTAATTCTGGGAAATATAAAGGTAATCGATCTCTTTCCAAGCGGTCCACTTAAGAGAGGGCGTATTGATCGTTATCAATCGAATGGCAAGCACGACGATAATAACGAGCGCCAATAATATATTCTGTAAACGCCTGGATATGGGCTTGGATTCGATCTCTTGATAGGTTTGTTGCCAATTCTTAATAAGCTGCATCATAGTCTCATCACATCCATGATCTAAGGGATAAACTTATCTTGTTTCAAAACGCTGGCTATATACTCTGCCACGAGTTGATGTCCTGTTACGGTCCAGTGCATGTTTCGGCTCTGGTACGAACATCCCTGCTCAGTGTTGAAAGCATTACGGAGGTCAACAAATGGAACACCTAATTTATCAGTGATCTGTGACACAAGGCGCTGAGGCATTTCCTGATCGAAGCGTTCTGAGTCCCCAAAATCAATATTCTTGGGATAGTACTTCAACTGATCTGGTTTGCAAACCTGGATGGAAGCGGGCACCATGACCACAACAACTTTGGCATTATTCTGCTCCGCCACATCCTGGACCTGAGCAAGCTTCTCATCCATTTGCTGGGCGCCTGCCGAAATGGTTGGTTCCATATCTTTTTCGAAGGAAGCAAAGTTACCCAGGAAGTAACCTAGAGCACGGGGTTTGTTCAAAAGCATTTCACCCAGTGGTTCAGCAACATCGAGCCGCAAATATTGTCTTAGGTTTTCCAGGCGAACGATAGAGTACAGCCCGTTTTGGTCGGGCTCGAAAAAGCCTATCGAAGTTTGGAATTGCTCATCTGTCATCTGTGCATCAAAAAAGTCATTGACAAATACTTCTACGATGATCAGATCAGGTTTGTAGACCGGGGTAAACTTTTCAACAATTCTGGCATATTGACTGGGTCCGTAGCCAGTCATGGCAAAGTTCATGACTTCTACATTGCTTCCCAGATCAGTTTGCAAAAGGCGGGGCCAGGCTTGATCGGTATTGACTCCTTCTGCGCTGCTAAAGGCATCTCCGGTCACTAAGACACGATAGGTTCCGGCAGGTTTCTCCATAGGGAAATCGGGACCAGGAAAGCCGAGAGAGTTGGCTTTCATCATATAGTCGTAGCTTAGCCAACGCAAATGTGTTTCTTTGGATGGGGTCAACTTCCAGCCAAATTGATCGTCGATCTCGAGGGATGCTCTTTCTCCCCAACCGAAAATTTCCTGCGGGTCAAAACGGCGGACAGCAAGTTCTCCAAGAATCAACAAGGCAACAAAGCTGACCCCAACAACAGCGACACGAAAAATAGTTTTGAACAAGCCTGTGGTTTTTATTTGTTTCCCTAGCAAAGCGGATACCTTCTCTACACCCCATTCCAAGAGCAGAGCCAGTATCACCGTGAGGACCAAGGCAGCCGCAGAACGCACCATGGTTGAGATGGTCAGAAGCGCGCCCATGGAGACCAATCGCAAGATGACCGGGTGATGCACGAGATACAAGGAATAAGAATGTTGTCCCACCCAGTTTCCTGATTCGCTTAACCAGGAGGGCAAACGTGGGACGATTTTTTCGAGAACAAGGTACAGAAGGATGAAAACGCTCACGCCAAGCACAAAGGGAGCAACGATCATCCCACCCAAGGTTAGAGATGCAGCGATCCCTGCGGCATAGGCAAGGATGGAAAGTAATACCGTCCACACGGAACGCAGTCTGCGAGAGAGTTGTTCAGGGTTTTGATAGAGCCAGGCAGCAAAGCTCATGCCAAAAACAAATTCAGGCAGGCGTGTGATGAAGATACCGCCACGCTGCCACACATCCAGGTATTCGGTGAAGGTGAAGAGACCAAGCGCACGGATGGAGAGAGAGATCACAACAGTCAGGATCAGCAACCGGCTTGGTCCGAGGCGGCGCAAGCCTTCCCATAAGAGTGGAAAGACAAGATACAGTTGGAGGATAAGTCCAAAATACCACCAGGCGGGAGAAAAATAGTAGAACGATTCCGGCGTGATACGAAGTCCAAGCAGACTCAAATAGAGGTTCTTATCCACCAGCGACAAGCCCCAGCCTGTGAGAAGCCATGTTGTAATAAAGATGGCGTGCACACCCCACCACAATGGATAAAGCCGCGCGGCGCGTTTTTGAAGAAATTCCTTATAGGAGATGGATGAATTCACGCCACGTGAAAGCAGCCCCCAGGTAAGCCCAAATCCGCTTGCGATCAAAAAGAGTTGAACGCCCTGGTCGCCAAACCAGCCCAAATATCTCAACAGGTTGGCTGGAATATTCCAAATGCCATAACTGGTTAAAGGAAGGAGTTGCGCAAGCCGCTCTGAAAACGGGGGCCAGTTGACATCTGGATTTGCCACGAATGGATACCCAAAATATAACTCTGATAGATGGTTGATAAATATCCAAAGTAATGCCAGGGCTTTAATCCACTCCACCCAAAGCAACCTGTCTTTTTTGATGTTGGCGTTCAAGTATAGCTCTCCTCGTACAGATGTTGCTTTCTCTTTAGCGGGTTCCGTCTATTCCAGAAAAGATCCCATATTTCAAGATCACATAGATGGCTCGAAAACCATCACGCCAGTTAATCTTCTTACCTTCGGCGTAGGTACGACCGGCATAGGAAATGCCCACCTCATAGATCGCGCAGTTCAGACGCGATATCTTGGCAGTCACTTCTGGCTCAAATCCGAAACGATCTTCTTTCAAGACTATTCGATCTATGACGGTCTTGCGAAAGACCTTGTAGCAAACTTCCATATCAGTGAGGTTTAAATTGGTGAACATGTTGGAAAGCAGTGTAAGGAAGCGATTCCCAACAGAATGCCAGAAATACAGCACACGATGCTCCGCCCCACCGATGAAGCGGGACCCATAGACCACATCCGCTTTGCCTTCCAGAATGGGCTTGAGCAATTTGGGGTATTCCGCTGGATCATATTCCAGGTCTGCATCCTGGATCAGCATAATGTCGCCGGTTGCGTTGGCAAAACCGGTGCGTAACGCCGCTCCTTTGCCGCGATTTTGCGGATGCAGACACACTTTTATGTCGGCATCGCTTTGCAGGGTCTGGAGGTAGTCACGGGTTCCGTCTTTCGAGCAATCGTCTATTACGACGATCTCGCGTTGAAGGGGAAGATCCAACGAGCGGATCTTGGCGATCACCTGAGCGATGGTGGCGATCTCGTTATAACAAGGTATGATAATGGACAACTTCATTTCGTTTCTCTTATTGGATTAGGTTTGAACAGAATATGCAGAGAATGGATCGCGTTATTATTTCACCGATTTAATCACCTTATATAAGGTGTACTCTCCTACTTCTGTTATTTTTTCACAACAGCCATTGGCAAGCGGTTCTACATACATACTCGTCATCTTTGAGAATGGACCGTCGATCAAATAGGATGGGTTGAAAACGAAGAAATTATATTCTTCGTTGAACGCATCGCCAAATTGAAGTTCGGCTGTCTTTCGGTCCACCAGATCATTCGTGGGATGATGATAGGTCAGATTGGGCGTCAACGCATCGATCTCCCATTCCCACAATTCGACCACTTCCCCTGGCTGGATATGATCCTGAAGATAGGCAGCAATTTGTTGCGGGTAGGGCTCTGGGGCAACGACGATCCTCTGAACCTGATTCAGTCCAACCGCTAAGCTCCACAACGTAGAGACGATCAATAACAATACAATGGCGAATTCAGGCAAATAGTTCCGCCATGATACTTTGCCAGGGGCTTTCCGAAGCGTATTAAACAATTGAAACGCTTTTAGATATGCAAATCCACAAAAGATCATTCCAACAGCGTAAGGCTCAAAGGCATAGCGATGCCAGCCAACAGAGACAAAGACGTACCAGGCGCTCCAGGCGACAACGAATAAGATCAAGAATGCCTGCACTACGGAGTTGGTATACCGGCGAAAAATATCCCAGCCAGCGATAAGAATCCCTGGGACAACGAACAAGGCAAATCCAGAACGGACAAGATACCAAATATTCCCTGGGATACGCACAGTGCGAAATGCAAAGACCGTTTCCTTTGCACTGGAGCGCACCGACTGAACATATTGACCGTAGTTTTCAGGTCCAATCAATAGGTATTGAACAAACTGCCAAAGGACCAATGCGCCTGCAGTAAGAGCGATCACGATCAGCCCCGACTTCAACCCTATCTGCTTGAAATAGAACAGATCCAACAACCCGACAATCCCGAGGACAGGCAAGAGTATCCAATACTGACTTTTCGTCACCAGCGTCAGCCCCCAAAATAAACCCGTGAGGATCGCAAACCAAATGTTCTTTCGTTCGACAAGGAGAATAAGAAAATAACAGCCTGCCAAAAAATAGACCAAAGCCGGGACATTCCCCAAGGACTGTCTTCCAAATAAAAGAATACCCTCGTCTGGAACTGACAATAATGCCAGGACTGATATGAGAGCGGCTGTTTTCCCAAACAAGGAGGATGTGACCTTATAAAACAGAAGGACAACCAGCACAAAATACAGCCCCATTAAGATGCGCGCCTGCAATAAGCCTATTCCGAACACTGCAAAGACAGCCGTGATCGGGAGAACAACTCCTGGTCCATTGGCAGTGAGGGGTTGATCGAGCACGCGGAATCCCTCCACAGAGCGCATGGCATACTGTCCATGTTGGACCAGATTGATCGCGCCTTGCAGCACCAGCCCTTCATCAAACCAGGTTGTCGGATAATAGGGTTGGTTGAACATGCCCAGAAAAATCAGGGCAAGGATCCCGATCCATATCATGTACGGACGCAGTTTCGCCGTCATATCTCTCCCAAATCTCCAGTTGTTATACCAACAAAAATCAAAATAAAAGAACTCTCAAGGTGCCCATTAATAAATTATGGGATCGTCATCTTATAAACGTCATATCGCCAATCGCCTGATCCGAAGCTGGCGATCACTTCACCGTATCGATCCACCGCATCGAGATCATAAATATTGTTCAAGCGGGAATACCAGCCAATGACCAGATAATCTGGCTTCACCTGCTTGAAATAATCATCACCCAATCCATAGACATTCTCGCCTCCACGATAGAGGCGTAAATGGACCTGCGCCAGCATCACTTGATCGGGAAAATGATAATTGTGGTCGGTCAGGACTCCCAATTCGCGTTCCCAAGTCTCGACTACTTTTCCTTTATCAATATTTTGGTTCAAGTAATCGGCAATTTCCTGCGGCGCATAAAACTGCGGCGGGCTTGAATTCGTGATCTCGTCTGCGCCATAGGTATCCATCACATCGGAACGGACAACCTTTTGTAATTGGTATCCCGCTCCGAACACCATGGTGATCAAGCCAGCCAGGGCTCCCAAATACACCAATGTTTTAGAAGGCAAAGTGAACGATGACTTTAGATCGATCTGACGGATCTCATCCCAGATTCCCTGACCAGACGTTTTCAGTCCATCGGCAAGATCCAAGAACAACTTGGCAACGAAGATGGAAGTCAATACGCCCGCCGGGAAGAAATACCGGAACCAGGGAATGATCCATAACGAGAAATAAAGGATCCAAAGGATGGTGAACAGAGACAGGAAGGATAAAACCAATCCTTGCTTATCGCGGCGGAAGGACAGGAATGCTACATAGATGAGGGCGGGCCAGCTCCAGAAAAAGTAGAAGTGACCGGAACCGCTTCCCAGTAAAAAGCGGACCGCTTCGATCACCGAATGGAGGTTGAGTCCGACTGTGCTTTTTGCCAGCACCCCCATCTTCGCCGCGTTCTCGCGGAAGACATCCATGCCAAAGTAGTTGATCTGCCAAACATACCAACCCGCCAAACAAGCGACAGCGACCGTTCCGGTAAGGATGATCCAACCATAGATCTTCTGGCGGAAGTAGAAGAAATCCAGAATGACCAATAGACCCAGAGTTCCCATCGCCAGGATCATATACTGCGACTTGGTAATCATCGCCAAGCCAATAAAAATCCCCGAGAGAATATACAGCCACTTTTTATCTTTATTGACAGCAACTGCCCACGCCAGGAATCCCGCCAGGAAGAAACCGATCGCGGGAGCTTCGCCCAGCACCTGCCTGCCATTAAGCAAAAATCCAGCCGCCGGTGAACCAAGCATAAACACCACCGCCAACAGCGCGATGCGTTTACTAAACAAATACCAGGCGGCAAAGAAAAATATCCATAACGTGATCAAGGCATAGGTGGCAGAGACGAGGCGCCCTGGCAGCAATCCCACGCCGAAGTTTTTGAAGACCAGCGCGATGGGCAGGGTCACAGTTGGACCGACACTCTGCACAGGTCCAAAGGTTTGGTATCCGTCCGAACTGCGTGCGGCATAGACGCCATCCTCCACCAGCGTTTTGGGGATGGATAAGGAAGCGCCTTCATCATGCCACGTGCGCGGATTCAGTTCCAGGTTGTAGTAGACCAGGAAGGGAGAAACGATGATCAGGAGAACGAGGAAGATGTTTTCCCAGTTAAACCTAGCGATAAACTTCCAAGCAGAAGAAACAAAACGGACCAGGGCAGGTAGAGTGTTTTTCATTGTGTTGCCTGTAATTAAAGTCAAGACCCAGTAAAGCCTGAAAGGTTAATCGTTCGATCAACCTTTATTTGTATCTAACTAGATCAAACCGAGTAATGCGCTACAACCTGATGGCTACCAGCAGAGACCGGAACCCACGAATAACGGACACCCGCAGAGGAACGTTCTTTCGGCTGGACAGATGCTCCATCCACTTCGATGGAGCCCAGATGAGCGCCCTTTTGTTCGGCAGGGATCATCAACGCCAAATCACTGGTGGAGTTTGATGATGCCACATCCACTCCAAAGCTAAGGGTTTGTTTCGCCTCATCCCACATCGTTGATAAGATACGAGTATCCTGACGCGCCTCCGTAAACCACAGCCAATCCTGAGCAGACCAGATCGGCACACCTTTCTCCACGGCATAATCCAGCGTTCCTTCGAGCCAGGCGCCAGCGATCTCAGCGGGTCTTCCACCATAGGAATACGGATCGGGATGAAAGTTGATACCGATCACAGCGGGAAAGTTATTTTCCAAATTGAAATCCAACAGGTTCTTGGAAATACTCACCCCTTCTTCAGGAGTATCTTGTTCCACATTCACCCAGTTGATCTCAGGGAACGAGAATAAATGCTCATCGGCAAGCTGGGTTAACTGTTGGTAAATATTCAGCAGGCGTCCCTGCTCATCGATGAATTTCATCGGCAGCGCACTGCCCGTGAAGTGACCGAAAACCCATTCGCCGTTCTTCTTTTCGAACAATGGACCGACATGATAATAGTCCATGTTCAAGCGGATGCCATGGCTCGCTTGCAAGCGGGCTGTATCTGCCCAACCTTTCCACAAAACACAGTGCGTGCGCACGGTCGGTGAAACGGGACCAAACCCCAGCCCAGTGAATTGCTGCCAGTAGGTTTTCCATCCATTTTCTTCACTGTCAAATTCGATCACGCCATTGTCACCGTATCCGCCACAGATGCCTACGCCAACATGAGGGTGCAACGTAAATTCGTGACCGCGTGTGCGCCAGCCTTCCACGTGCGCCGGGTCGGGTGTTCTGAATTTTTTAGACAGAACATCACCGATCACCGGTAATTCAGTGGCAAAGAAACGTCCGCGTTGAACAAAGCGATAAAAATCATCATGGAGCGTGAACGAGAAGTAGATCGTCATATGTCCGTTACGCTGCTCAACGCGCTGTAAAACATCGTCAATGGCAGTGGCGCTGCTGATCGGGTGTGCATCACCGGTCGCCACGATCAAAGCATTGATATCGCCGGGGAAATACCACAAACGCGGCAAAGGCTTTTTATCCTTGCTCAATTCATGGAGAACTTTGATAAACAATCGTTGCTGTTCGTCCGCTTGCGGGATGCCAATGCGCTCCAGATCGATCCAATCCACGAACATATCCGTGGCGCGGACATATGGATGTCCATCGCGGTCCTGGTCCTTAAATTCCGGATTGCCTTGGCGAGTATAAGCAATGCTTTTCGCCAGATCGAATGCCCAAAAACTCGCCAATCCCTTGCCGTGCGAATTTATCGTCACTGCCGGATTTTCGCTCGCCGTGTCACGGTCCGTATATAGCCATGCCACTGCCTGCGCGTCTGTCAACGCATATTTGTTTGCATCGCTATGAAACTGCATCGTGGAAGAATGGATTCCCACACTGGCTGGATGATTCAACTCCGTTTTGATGTATCCATTGGAAAGAACGCCCTCACTTCTTTCTACGCCGAAAACGGATGCCAGACGATCATCCGGTCTCATGCCGACGAGACTCCCGCCGCGTGAGACATAGGCTTCGAACATCTTTGCCTGCGAGTCATTTAACGGTGTCTCTGCTAGGATGACGATATCGTATTTTTCCAGCACATCAACCTGAATACTGGAAAGATCCGCTGTGTGGAATCCGTTCATACCTTCCGCGCGCAGAATCTCCCCGAGATAGATCCCGAACGGATTTGGAGAGTTCTGGTTAACGATCAGCAGAATGGGGGCTGAGCCGTCTAAACCTTTCGTGAAAAGATCCTCAGTATACGGTGAGACTTCCAACGGAGGTTCACCCTGCGCGGAACGGTACACGCTATAGCCAAAAGCACTCGGCACAACCACGGCAGTACCAATACCAGCCAGTTTGATGAAATCTCTACGGCTCAATTTCTTCTTCATGGATTCTTGAAGATCGGCTCACCGACCAGCTCCTTGAGGTAGTTTTTAAACGTGTTGAGAAGGGTCGCTTGTGCAGGATCTTTCGCAAGATCTTGCGTTTCTTCAGGATCAGTGCGCCAGTTATACAATTCATCGCCGAATTTCTCATGCACAATGTATTGTTCGTCATTACCCACCACCGACTTCATCTCGCCATGTGTGGTGGGATTTTGTTCCGCAGCACCAACAAACTGCGCCACCTCCGAGATCGGGTCGGGCCAATTTGCAGGGACAGTATCGCTGTTCATCAACTCGGTCAGCGATGGACCGGGGAAAAGGTCATCCTGTCCATTGATCAAAGCCAGTATGGTGGAAGGCAGAGCCGTGGTCGAAACAGGCGTGTCGATCTGCTTGCCCGCGGGAACACCTGCCCCCCACACGATCAGTGGCACATGGATCTCCTGCAAATACAATGATGCACTGTGCTGGAGCAGGCCATGCTCACCCAACGATTCACCATGATCAGATGTTAGGATCACGATGGTGTTATCCAACAATCCGCGCTGGTCAAGTTCGTTAAATAATGCTTTGATCTGATCATCGGTATAGGAGATGGCTCCGTCGTATGCATCGATCTCACTCTGCAATTGCTCAGGTGTCAGTTCCGGATGATAGCGGTCTATAAAACCATTGACCAATCCACCGGGATTCGGAACCGATGAATATTTGCTGCGGTACGGCTGCGGCGGCAGATAAGGATCATGCACATCAAAATAATTAATGAAGACAAAGAACGGCTTTTCCGAATCCTTACTTATCCAGTTGAGCGCTGAACGATTGATATCTTCAGCATACTTGCGTGTGGGCACACCTTCGTAGTTCAAAGCTTTGCGCAGACCGTAATAGTCGAAGAGAAAACCATACATCGACGAGTTCAGAAAATCATCGAGCATCGACTGGTTGTTGTCCTCAAAATGCAGGAAACCGCGCCCAAATCCCTGACGGCGGGTGAAAAATTCTGTGTTGCCAGAAAAGGCACTGGTGCGATATCCCTGCGCCTGCATGGCTTCGCCAACGGTCTCGAAGCGGTTATCAAGTGGTTTGGTCTCCGCCTGGTGCTCATAGGTATATCGTCCTGTCAGCATGGAGGCATGCGAGGGCTGAGTCCACGAAGAAGCAGAAATGGCACCGGTGAACATAACACCTTGTTGTGCAAGGCTGTCAATGAACGGACTTGTGTCTCGTTTGTATCCGTACGAAGAGAGATGGTCAGCACGCAAAGTATCCACAACAATGACGATCACATTTGGCGCGCTTGCTTTCGCGACAGGAAGTTTGGAAGTCCCCTGCTTTTCCCGAATCCATCCGCCACCTTGGATAACCACAAAAAGGAGAACAGCAATTCCGCCTAACCAGGGAAGAGCTTTTTTGGAAAACCGTATTAGTTTGGCATCGGCGCGCACAGCAGAATACATCAACTGCACACTGCCGCCCACCACTAAGATCAATAATGGCAAGAGTGAGATCCTGCCAAACAACGCCACGAAAACCCAGTCTAAAAGCACCAGGAAGATCAATACAAACCAAATGATTCGCTTGGCAGTGGTTTTAGGCAAAAATAAGCCGAGCAATGACAGGAATAATCCAGCCAACACGAAGATGACTAGATCAACAAACGGAGAGATCCAAAGCGTCTCGGTCCAGAAAGCCCGGTTGGCAAGCCGCCAATATAGCCATCCCTGGTTACGCAGAAATAGTAACAACGCACCTTCCACCAAACCGGTCAAAAGTCCCAACGCGGCAGCGATAGGTAATACTTCGCGACTCAGCTCGCTAAATTTCTTCATTAAATGTATCCCAACCCACTTAAGCGTTCACGCAACATGGCTTGTTCATCCTCAGACAAGCCAGAGGTGTTGTTCAACTCCATGCCTGCCACCCACGACTTGCCTTCTGTCGCGGCAGGCAGTGGATACCCAGCCAATTCAAGGATGGTCGGTGTGAGATCAAGCGTGGATCCATCTTGATACCCGGTGATGGGATTGTTCCCAGCCACCAGAACAAAACAATTCTCACCAACCACAGCCAGCAAGGTGTCATCGGTCAAATACTGGAGAGAGTCACCAAGCTTCTGGTCGAAGTCGAGCGCCAATTCCGCTGATCCGCTACCAGCTTTGAAAGAGGCGTTTAGTTGAACACAATCCCATGTTCCCAATTCGAGTTTCATCTGCAAAGCGGCGAAGTCATCAAACGACGCCACATCCTTGCCAGCCTGCATTAGGAATTCGCTCAGGGTCAAGGTGTGCGTTTCATGGCGCGCCAGAATATTCCACTCGGCGGGGTTGCCTTCCAACTCGCCAAAGCAACCCATGTCCATCAGGCGGCGCAGATTTTCGAGCCGTTCATCGCTGAACAATTGGGCGCGCGCGGCGCCCTGCAAATGCATCACAAAGATCTTCATGACAGCAGATCACTCCCTTCCATGGCTGACCCCTTGGCAACATTGAGCGCGCCAAGGATCGTTGGCGCAAGATCCGCGAGACCCGGTGTCTCGCTGTGGAATTTTCGATTCATGAACAACACACCTGAGACCAGCGCAGGATCGATGACATGGTCACCGCCCCAGCGTTTGGTGTTATCGGCGAACAAACCCTGCGGAACTCCGCCCAATGGCGTATCCCACGAAACGCGATAACCTTCGGAAAAATTGACCACGAGATCAGGCGACTCGCTCGCATACGGACCGCTGTAAATATTCTCGCGTCGCGCCACGCTGCGAATTGCCACCGCACTACGAGCAGAATCCACCAAACCGGTCAGTCCGCTTACGATGCCTTCCTTGACCTTCTCCGCTTCCTCGGTGGAGAGAATGCCATTGGCTTCGCGTCCCTTGAGATTCAAGAAGATACCACCCAAACCGAATGTATAAGCTTTGGTCTTATCCCAATCCACGTTCTGGAAGAAGTCGCCACCTTCACCGGGTTCGCAACCTGCCTTGAGTGTCAGAAAGCCATTGTCGTGCAGCCAGGTGTTGAGATTGAGTCCGCGCTGGAAGGAGTTCATACCGTGATCGCTGAGTACGATGAACAACGTATCAGGATCAGCATGCTTCATGGCTTCACCGACGATCTCATCGCATTCACGATAATGTTCTTCAATGACCTTAGCATAGCGGGAGACATCTTCACCTTTGTTGGCGGGATGGTTCGGTTCTGTAAACCGATAGAACATGTGCGCCAGACGATCAGGCGTATCGAACAGGCAGAAGAAAAAGCCTTTTTCGAAGCGACCTAGTTCAAACTCCATCATCTTGCGGCGTTCGCGCAGCACAATGCGACACTGGTCAATATATGCAGCTTCATCAAAACGTTCGTTGTTCAAGCCATCATGATCTTCCGCCATGCCCGCTGTGTAATAGCGACCGATCTTCATCGCCAGATCGTGAGCATATTCCTGCGGTGAGCTGATCGGGAAGAGCGGTTCTTCCGTCTCGAAGTTAACCGGCGAAGCGTACAACTCAAAGTCTGGTTCCAATTGTTGCAGATTAAAGCGCACGATCCCTGCCACGGACTGCATCATACCGATCTTGAATTTCACCTTGAGCCACTTGCTCCACTTGCCAACCGTGACTTCCAATTTATCGGGCTGTCCTTGCGAGGTGATGATGATCTTATTCTCGGACTTTTGAACTTCGATGTTGATATCGAATTTGAAATCAGAGCGAGTCTTCGGATCACGCGGACCAACAATGTGCGTGGAAATCTTCCCATCTTTCACTTCGATAGGAATGACCTTCTCGCTCGTCTCAACATGAAGCCCCGCACGCGTTGTATAAAAAGAAGAAGTCCCAAAGCCACCGCGCAGATCAGGAACACCTACGCCTGCCAGAATACGTCCCTTCACCTTATCAGGTGGATACGCACACGGCATGCGCAGGATCGTGGATTCGACATCCTTCGCCGTGAGCAGATCCCAGAACGGTGTACCACGTCGCATATTGACCACCTTGGGCAATACAAAGACATTCTTCTGCTCATAGCGGCTCAACGCCATGACAGGCAAATACGTCTTGGGGTCACGCGTCAGAAAATCGAAGATGCCGTGCCCGCCGGGGTTGGTGCCGGTCGAAAACGTGGACCAGGCTACCGGCGTCTGTGCCGAAGCGGTGGTTTTCAAACGCGAATATCCCCCCTGTTCACGCAACTTCATTAAGTTTGGGAGTTCGCCACGACTCATCATGGCTTCGGCGATCTTCGGCTCGAAGCCATCCAGTCCAATAACAATAACTTTTTTCATTTGGGTAATGACGATTTACTTTTCAGCAAACTCTTCGACTACTTCTTCCACATCAGGGTCAGGCGGCAATTCATCGGGTAAACCGCGCATCTTGCGATAGACCTTCTTCCCAAATTTGAGGATCACGCGCCAGAACATGAGGAAGAAACCGGCAATCGCCGCCAGGACCGAAGCCAGCGGCAGGAGCGTATCGGGTCCCAAATAGCCGCGTCCATTGACGGGGTCAGAGAGACCGAACAGGGTAACCAACGTAGACAATCTAAATGGAGAGCGCATTTTATTCCTTTCTCAAATCAACAATAACTACTTTCGTTCGCGGTACAGTTCCTTGTCCACCACTCCAGCCATGACCTTTACATCCATGCTGCCGCCGAGAAACTCGTTGACCTTTTGCAGTGATTCGGTCGGGTCGGCAACCATGGTGTTGTAGTTCACATAGAGCATTTCAATATTAGGCTGCCGAACAAGCCAGCCTTTCACCTGTTTGAGGTGTTCCTCGTAAACCTTTGACATCTTGTCATCGGGGATGTTGTCATCTTCCTTGCCCAGGCGCCCGAGCATCTTCTTCTGCGAGGAAAGCACTTCATTCAAGTCGCGTTTCATGAAGATGATCTTGTATTTGTACTCGGACGGCAGATATGTGATCAAACCGGTAACGATCTTCACCACTTTCCCAGCCGCGTCGGGCAGCCAGGCGAGATCACCGTCCTTCATCTGCTTGACACGTTCGAACTCGTAATACCCCTTTGGGTTGTTGGCATCCGCTTCACGCAGGTTGTCGGTCAGTATTTGCAGACCGCCAGCTTCCAGCATCTTCATCATCATGGATGTGCCAGAACGGGGCAAGCCGGATACAACGATCACTGTCTTAGAATCCATTAGTTCTCCTGTAGTACGATTTCAGACGCCTCGCGGGCGTGACGGCTGACAAACTCGCCGTTTGTAAGCGCGGGATAAATCTGCGAAGTTGTCGCAAGATATAAATTGGAAATGGGGGTTTTGACCGCCGGGACGGAGTCCGTTTCATTCAAACCATGCAGTGGTTCCACGTAGCGTTCGCGGTGAATGAGGAAATATTTGATACAGGTTGGATCAAATTTCGGGAACATTGCCTGCAAATTCTCCAACCAGATCGCTTTGATCTCCTCATCCGTTTTCTGCTGCCATGGGCTGCCGGGAGCCGTGTATTTCGGCAGATAAACAAGGTGATATCCACCCACATATTTCGGATCAATGAACGCAGTAGTTTCGATCACACCAGTGAACGGGAAACGATCATCCGTAATATTCAAGGTCCAGTTGCCGGTGAGCGGACGGTCCAAGACCATCAAGGGAGCAATGATCCCCAAATACTCAGAACTGCCAAGGAACTTCTTATATTGTTCATCTGCGCTCGGAATAAGTCGCTGGAAGATGGGTGCCTGCATGGTGCAGACCACTTTGTCGTAGTTCACCACATCGCCACTCGCCATACGGATTCCTGTCGCTTTGCCATTCTCGATCACGATCTCTTTGACCGGGGTCTTGAGCAGCACTTCGCCGCCGTTCGCTTTGATCTTTTCAGTCATGGCTTTGATCAAGGTGATGTAGCCGCCGATCAAATGCCCTGCCATCTCTTTCTGATTCGCGCCTTCACGCGTGGATTTCATGCGTACCAGCCGTGACCATATCCACGTGGCGGGAACGTTATCAAACCCGCCATCAAATTTGGCTTTGAGCATCGGGCGCCAGATATTGTGAAAGGTTGTCGCACCGCCCCACTTCAACAACCAGGATTGCACACTGACCGATTCGAGGCTTTTCCAGTCTTTGACGAACTGCGCCGCCATCACGGTCAGACCCAGCCGGAAGCGGTCGATCCAGCCGAGGGGCGGGAACTTAAGGAACTCGATGATGTTATTCATCGGGTAGATGGCGTTCTTGTAATAGAAACCCGTCTTGGTCTCTTTGAAACGCATTTGGTCGTAGATGCCCAATTCCTTGCACAGGTCGCTCAAATGGCGATCGCTGGAAAGGATGGCATGATAAAAGCGGTCTACTTCTGTACCATCTTCAAGGACAATCGGACCTGCCAATCCGCCCAGCACAGGGGATGCTTCATAGATCGTGACGGATACTCCCTGTTTCGACAGGAAATATCCCAGGCTAATGCCCATGATACCGCCACCGATAATGCCAACTTTTTGCTTTGATGCGTTGCTCATTGTCTCTCACTCACTCGTGCAAAGAAAATTTTAAGTCACTCAAGATGGAAGCGATCTTCTCGCCAGCGGTCCCATCACCGAAGATCGGCGGTTGAACGGCAGGAGGTGTAAAGGTTCTCCACTCCTCCAGAATGCAATCTACGTCCACGCCTACAAGTTTGTTCCAACCGACTTGAACGGTCTCTGTCCATTCGGTTTCATCGCGCAAGGTAAGGCAGGGCTTGCCCCAGAAATAGGCTTCACGCTGCACGCCACCGGAATCCGTGGCGATTATACGAGCATTTTCCTCCAACACCATCATGTCGTAATAGCCCACTGGTTCTATCAAGCGGACATTGTCAGCGAACTGGACTTCCAACTTTTGCAGCGCACCACGCGTCCGCGGGTGGACGGGAAACACCACCGTTTCACCGACCTGACTCAACGCTTTGACAATATTCGACAAACGGACGGGGTCGTCCGTATTGGCAGCGCGATGGACGGTGACCAAACTATAACTGTCGGGAGTAAGTTCCAGCTTAGAAAGAACCGTGGAATTTTCGCGCGCTAGCGGTCGATTGGCAATGTTCGCGTCCAGCATCACATCCCCCACCCAGAAGACGTTCCTTGTGATGCCTTCCTTCGCGAGCTGATTGACCGCCGTCTGGCTTACACAGAAATATGCGGAAGAAAGCTGATCCGCTACGAGACGGTTGATCTCTTCGGGCATACGGCGATCATAACTACGCTCGCCTGCTTCGATATGAACGGTCGGGATGTGCAATTTGCTGGCGACCAGCGCGCCTGCAAGTGTAGAGTTAGTGTCACCGCGGATAATTACAACATCTGGCTTTTCCTTGAGCACCAATTCTTCAAAGCGCACCAGTATCTCAGCCGTCTGCCCAGCATGACTGCCAGAACCAACTTCCAAATTGTAGTCGGGAGCCGGGATGCCCAATTCATCGAAGAAGGTCTGCGACATCAAGTAGTCATAATGCTGCCCGGTGTGGACCAAAATTTCGTGATGATTTTTTCGAAGAGCGCGGCTCACCGGAGTAGATTGAATAAATTCCGGGCGTGCTCCTACAACAGAGACGATTTTCATAAATATATTCCTGTGATGTACTATTCAATTCCTGCAGAAAGCAGACATTCGTTTAATTTGCGAGCGATCTGTTCCGCATATTCAGGCTGGATCATTGTATGCGGTGTGTCAAAGTAATGAACATCCAGCCCTCCGTTTGCCAGTGGTCCCCACCCCATGGGAGAATCGATCGGATTGGTTTTCTTACTCTCACTAGCATGAAAGAGTGTCACCTTTCCCTGGTATATGGTTGGCACATAGTTTCGCAGTGCCATGGCATACGTGGTTCGCAAATATTGAAGTAAAAGACCATCAGGCAACCGTTTTTGCAACACCCTAAACAATTGGGCGATGAAAGAAATGATGACGTACTTCGTATGAAAAATGATCAGTTTGGCAACGTATTTGATAGCCTTCAGTGGTTTGAATTGACGTATCCTCCAATAATGTCCTCCAACTTTTATTTTCAAAAGCTCATAACCGCTCGCTGGCAACTGTGCATCCAAAACAGGGAGAACGGTATTCCCATCAACACGGACGGGCCGGATCGCGCGCACCGGGTTTCTTGTGTCAAACAAGACGAGCAAATCGACCTTTTCGCCTGCTCTTGATAACTGTTGAGCCATCTCAAAGGCGATCTCGCCGCCCAGTGAATATCCACCAAGATAGTATGGTCCATGAGGCTGTACCTTACGGATCTCAGTGATATACAAGCCTGCCATATCTTCGATACGGTGTAGAGCGGGTCGCATACCATCTACTCCCTGCGCCTGGATCGCGTAAAAGGGCTGGTCATTTGGCATGTACTTTACTATATCTTTCCAGAATAGCACGCCACCTCCAACAGGATGGATACCAAAGAAAGGAGTTTTAGTGCCTTTTGTTTGGATCGCCACCAGTGGGGACCAACTACACGCCTCATCCTCCCGACTGTCAACAAGTTCCGCTAATTGAGCGATAGTGGCAGAATGAAGAAAGCTCGTTAACGGAAGCCTGACATCGAATGCCCGTTCGATGCGGGTTAGAACGCGTACCGCTAACAGGGAATGTCCGCCCAGATCAAAGAAGTTATCGTGGATACTGACATGATCGACCTTCAATAGATCCTGCCAAATATGCGCGATCGTTGTTTCCATAGAGTTGCGGGGCAGCACACAATTCGCAGCAAGAGGCTGCCCACTGCTTCCCAGCTGCTTTGGATCTGGCAATGCCAAGCGGTCTACTTTGCCATTCGGGTTGAGGGCAAAGCATCCAGAAATACAAATACCGCAGGTATCATATATTCTGGCAGCCGCTTACGCATGAATTCCTTCAAGTCAGTAGAAGATACTGCCGCGGTAGGAGAAGGAACTACATATGCGACAAGATATTTGTCGTCAGGGGTATCCCCGCGCGCCATGACAACACAATCACGGACAAGAGGATGCTCACGCAGTCCAGCTTCTACTTCACCGAGTTCAAGGCGCTGTCCACGGATCTTCATCTGGTGGTCGCCACGCCCGAGAAATTCGATATTACCATCTGGACGGCGGCGTGCCATATCTCCAGTTCGGTAAAGGCGTTTCGAAAAGCCATCTTCAAAAGGATTAGAGATGAACTTTTTAGCGGTCAACTCAGGTTGATTCAAATAGCCATCTGCAAGACAAGGGTTGCTGATACATAATTCTCCCGCCTCACCATCCGGAACAGGTTGGAGATTCGCATCAAGAATGTAAATTTGAGTATGAGCAGCACTGCGTCCAATCGGAACGATTCCAAAACCTGCACCGATTTCAGATGGAATTGGGTAGGCAGCCACGACACCTGTTGTTTCGGTCTGTCCAAAAATATTGACCAATCGAATTTGTTCCCCGAATCGGGCATACCACTCGCGCGGCAGGTCAGACATGAGCGCTTCACCAATGGAAACAATACGGCGCAAAGAATTATTCATCAAGGAGGTTCGTTCCTCCTGTGAAATATCCGATAAGCGCTGCATGCAACTGCGCCAGAAAGAAGGGACTACATCCATCAAGGTGATCTGGCGGCGCTTAATGGTCTTAACAGCTCGAAGCGGGTCCGCCGTTTCTTCAGAAGAAGCCACCACAACAGTCGCCCCAACCGCCAGCGGGATCATCAACTGTCTGACAGACAGTGCATATGCGATCGTAGCCGATTGTAAGTAAACATCTTCCGCATGAACATCCAATAAAGAACATGCTACTTCAACAAAATTAACCAAATTTGCATGAGTGATCATCACACCTTTGGGCTTGCCGGTCGAACCGGAGGTGTAGATCACATACACAAGATTCTTAGGGGCAATAGTGATCTTCAGCGGTGAGTGAGCGAAATGTTCAATTTTCTGCTTTTCATCATCCAGACAAAGCACAGTAACATTCTGTTCTTGAAACAAGTCAAGAAATGGGCTCTGTGTAATAACGATTCCGGCAGATGCATCTTTCAATATAAAAGTCAATCGTTCTGCGGGGTGTGCAGGATCAAGTGGGATATACGTTCCGCCAGCTTTGATCACTCCTAGAATTGCCACTACCATATCCAACGAGCGCGTTACGCAAATAGCAACAGGCATACCAGGCTGAAAGCCCAGCGAGAACAGATACCCGCTCAGTTGATCAGCGCGTTCATTTAATTCTTGATAGGTTAGCTCCTGGTCTTTGCATATGAGCGCAACTGCATTAGGGGATTTGGCAACCTGCGCGTTAAACAAATCTGCAAAATTCAAGTAGCGCGGTGCCAAACTAGAGGATACAGAATGCGTAACGCTCATCTCAACTTCTCAACTTGTGTGACCAGGGAAACCATCAAAGTGGACTACCTTGCGCCCACAACCATCGACAACCAAAGCTGCTACATAGTGCGGCAACGGAGCGAACGTTTCAAACGTAGAGTGAGCATGGTTCGTTAAAAAGTAAAGGATGTCCACATCCTTTATTACATCCACCAAGCCACCCCCCTTCATCTTTCCATAGGCTTCCCGCAGAGTCCAAAGCTTGAAAAATGCTCTTTCCTGTTCTGAGACGCTAAGAGAAGCTAGTCTGTGTTGTTCATCAGGCGAGAAAAAACGGTTTACTAGATCCTGAAGTTCTGATATGTGGCTGATACATTCCACATCGATCCCTACCGGACAATCAGATGCGAATGCATAAAGTATCAGATCACCGGAATGAGTTACATTAAACTCAAGTTCAGCGCCGAGAATTGCAGGCTTCCCCTGCAAGCCATAAGAGAATTCGATGGATAACGGATCCTGCCCCAGATACCATCCTAGAAGCGTCCGCAAAAATCCATGGCTTACGATCGCGCGATTCTTATCTGTATTGGTGCGTAGGCGTTCTACTTTTTGCTTCTCTGCCTGATCAAGCACTTGCCAAAACTCTTCCAGAGATGACAAAACATCGCTAACACTGACCTGCCAGACATGAATCTCATCCACTGGCATGGACAATGTCAGTGGATGAGATTGCAATAGATTATCTGCCTTACAGGGAAAAGCATCCGTTCGCATAATATTGCTACAAAACCACTTCTTTCAAAAAGCTCTCGCCTATCGGCTGCGGTTCGAGCAAGAAGATCTCCGCCATCGTGCCAGCGATGTCGCCCAAGCTGCTGCGGATGCCCAGATCCACGCCGTGCTTGATGTGCGGACCAAATGCCAACAGCGGCACATATTCGCGGGAGTGATCGGTGCCTGGCGTGGTGGGATCCACACCATGGTCGCCGGTGATGATGATCATATCGCCAGGTTTCATGCGCTTCTCGATCTCAGGAATATAGCTATCGAATTGTTCAAGAGCATCGGCATATCCGCGCGCATCGTTGCGGTGACCGTAGATCATGTCGAACTCGATCAGGTTGACGAACATGAAACCTTCGAAATCTTCATCCATGAATTCGAGCATGGCTTTGATGCTGTCAATGTTCGATGTGACATGATTCGACTTGGTAATTCCATGATTGGCAAAGATGTCGTCGATCTTGCCAACTGAATACACCTGCTTCCCAGCCGCGACCAACTTTTCCATCATGGTCGGATACTCCGGCAGGCGTGGATAGTCATGACGGTGATGAGTGCGTTTGAAATTCTCCGGCGCATCTCCCAGGAATGGACGGGCGATCACACGCCCGACACCGTGCTCATCCACCAGGATATCGCGTGCTTTCTGGCACATGTCATATAGCTCTTTCAGCGGGATCACTTCTTCATGTGCAGCGATCTGAAAGACACTATCGGCGGAAGTGTACACAATGGGTTTGCCGGTCTTCATATGTTCCATACCAAGCTCAACGAGAATTTCCGTTCCAGAGGCGGGCTTGTTGCCAAGCACATCGCGCCCGGTCGCCTTGCGGAACGGGTCCAGCACGGCAGGCGGGAAACCATTGGGATAAGTCGGAAATGCCACAGGCAAATGCACGCCCATCATTTCCCAGTGACCGATGACCGTATCCTTGCCCGCAGACTTGGGCTGGAATCGTCCGAACGCTCCGCGTGCCTTGGGGTATTCAGGCACACCGACGATCGGCGTGATATTACCTAATCCCAGTTCATACATATTGGGTAATTTCAACCCGCCTACAACGCGCGCCACATTACCTAAGGAATTGCTACCTACATCGCCATATGCAGCGGCATCTGGCGCTTCCCCTGCACCTACCCCATCCAATACAATAACGATAACACGGTTGATCTTTTCCATAATTCTCTCCCTATGCAGCGACTAATAATTTATAACGACCTTTGGTAACTCGTTCTGCTACATCCAGCAGCGCCAACCCTGCAAACGGGATCATGACCGCGTCCACCGGAAGGCGGTAGCGGACCAGGGTCCACGTGAGGATATGCGCGCCGGAATAAACCAGGGCAAAGAGCATCAGCAACCCCTGCGGTGAGAAGACCAGCTTCCAAAATCCACCACTTCTCTTGACCGCCAGGAACAACCCGTACAACATGAACGGCAAAAAGACTCCGAAACTGCCGATGCGTGAGATATTACTCAGCGTACTGGAATCAGACGAATACCAGAACATGAAATACGACGGGATACGGCTCAACGACAACAAGAGGAAACGCTTCGGATCGTCCATCACGAACTGCATACCGCGTTTGAGCAACTCCTGATCGAGAGCCGCCTCATCCAAATGGCGGACCTCGGGCGGAATCATCTCACGATATTGCGGTGTCGAAAGGATGGGAATGAACTTCGTCCCATAAATGGGATTATTACCCCAGAAGAAGGCATAACCCGAATTGGTGTTGAGCAGAACAAAGCGCCCAAAACGAGAATAATTGTAGGCTGTGACCGGCAGAATGAAAGATGCCATCACGATGACTGACAGAACTACTGACAGCACAGGCACACGTTTCCATAACGAAGTCATACCTCGGCTGAGTCGGAAGCGGGTGATCCAAATCCAGAGGAAAAGGAAAGGCAGGAAAAGTAAAAAGACCTGGCGCAGTAAAAGCGTGATCCCCAAGGAAATGCCTAGGAACAAACCCAATCTGATATCCTGTTTCGGATCGCTGTTTTCAGAAAGTTGAATGGCAAACCAGAGGCTGAACAAAATGGCGGTGATGTAAAACGGCTCGGTCATCAACGCGCCGCCGTAGTAGAAGAAATATACATACACCGCGGTGACCAAGGCAGCGACAAGACCAATATTGCGTGAGAAAAGCTTTTCGCCGATATGATAACTGAGATACGGGTGAAGAATGCCAACGATGATCGCTTGAACGATACGCGCCACAACCGGGTGCGGACCAAAAATAAAATAGATCAATACCAGGTAGAGTGTGTAGAAGAAACTCCAGTGTGCGGTCGGTGCGTTTGCAGGCGTGATGGGCCACCATAGTTCGCCAAAGGAAAAGCCGTGACCGCCAAGCACGCGCAGTGCCAGATTGTGATAGGAGATCTGGTCGAAAATGCCCGGCAGTTCAACAACGGTATCACCCATCGCAAAAGCAACTGCCACGCGTAGTAACACGGATATTAAGATGATCGGTAGAAGGGGACGCTGCCCAACCCGACTCCATATCCTCTGAATTGAATTCGTGCTGTTCATTGCATTATTCATAAATCGGACTCATTGCTTTCAGCACAACCTGCCAATCGTACTTCGTCTCTGCTAAATGTCTTCCGTTCGTTGAGAGCCTCTCTCGTAACGAACCATTCTCCAATAATTCGCTGACTCGTTTGGCAAAATCTTCTGCCGTGTCAGCGACGATCACATCTTTTTCAAGTTCGGCGTGGATCCCTTCCAAGCCAATGGTGGTCGTTACCACCGGCATGGCATAGGCGAACGCTTCCAGGATGCGGACCCGCATTCCACCTCCTGCTCTGACCGGCACCACCATCAAAGCACTTTGCTCCAGATACGGGACGAGATCAGGCACGTAGCCAGTGACTTTCACCGCGTCTGGTTCGCGTGCCGCCAGATCGAGAAAATCCTGCGGCGGATTCTTGCCGATGATGGTCAGCGTGGCATCTGGCACTCGCTTGCGGATCAGCGGGAAGACCTCGTTGAAGAACCAGCGGATGCCATCGGCATTGGGTGGATAATGCAGCGTGCCAAGCGTAACAATATTTTTTGAACCAGCCTTGCAATTCACCGGCTGCTGCTTCTGCGTATCCACCGCGATGGGAACCACCGTGATGGGCGCAACGTGCTCACCTTGTTTTACCTTTGAAAAGTTCAGGGCTTCTTCCAGACCAACACGGTCTACATCTGTAACTGCCAGAACATGATCGACCGTTTTCAACAACTCACCTTCATAGCGTTTGACCCGCCTGGTTTCGATCCCCAACACTGGCTTCAGGAAGAAGCGTGCATTTTCCTGCATCCGCTCCACGATCGACCAGACCGCGTTATGCGCATCGAAGATCACCTTCGGCTTCTTACCGGAAGCAACAGCCGCCCCTCGAAGAGCAAACTGCACCATGGTCAATTGGTCAGCGTGAATGAAATCAAAATTGCCTTCCTGCACCAGCTTGTTGACCATTTCCTGCATCGGTCGGAGATCATCTCTTTCCACCAGGAAAGGTCGAGTTGTCAGATAACTTCGGATCATGTAGCCCACATCTGCCACACGTGAACGTCGGATCGGCACCACATGAACGGCTTCACAGATTTGTTGCAGTGCAGCAACATGTGGCACTTCTTCTGGACGAACAAAGGAAACCAAGGTTACAGAATGCCCTTGCCCGATCAGGGCGCGCAACACATGATAGGTTTTTACCTTGGGTCCGGCATCAGGAGGAAAAGGAACGATCTGTGTGAGAAAAAGAATTTTCATTGGCAGCGTATAAAGTTTTGCCACAGAGTTCACAGAAATTCTGAGAATAACTCATTAAACTCTGTGTTCTCTGTGGCTATGATTTAATGTCAGATGGATCTATTTCAAGTTCAGGCACAAAGCCATAACATCGATGTTCGACCGCAGCTCTTTCTTCGCCTGATCATTCTTGCTGGGCACCAGGAAACCCACGCACCAGACCAGCAATTTCAACAGGCTCATGACAAAGAATAACAGCCGCAACAGAAATGTGCTCACGAAACCATAGTTCTTTTTGTAAAACATCATTTTGCCCCGGTAGACCATTTTGCGCCGTTTCCAGCGGTCCATGCTGCGACCACCAAAGTGGATGATCGAAGAATTTGGCAAAAAGACAACCTTCCAACCCGCTTTGTTCAGCCGATATTGCAGGTCTGCTTCGTCGCCATAGATGAAATAACTTTCGTCCAGCAATCCGATCTTGTCCAGGGCAGCGCGCCGCACCAGCAAACAAGCAGAACTCATCCAGCCTGTTTCCTTGATTTCGTTTGAGTCGCCGTGAGACGGATATCCTGTCCACAGCAATTCGCCGATGTGCGTCACGATCAGGAATTCTTCCAACAGGTTTGAGAATGGCGCAAAGCCAGATTGGAACGAGTTATCAGGGTTCAGTAACTTCCCTGCTGTAGCACCCACCTCGGGATGAGCATCCAAATACTCCACCAGCACGTCCAACGCTGATCCGTTCACGAGCGTGTCGTTGTTCAGCAGCAACACGTGGCGTCCGTTCGTAGCTTCGATACCCTGGTTGCTGGCTTTGCCCAGCCCCACATTGCCTGCATTCTGGATCAACTTCACCTGCGGGTATTTCTCCGCCAGCATCTGCTGACTGCCATCTGTGGAACCGTTATCCACCACGATGACATCGTAGGTGCTCTTCAGCCCGCCTTCGTACAGAGACTTCAAACAAGGATCGAGATATGCCTTATTGTTCCAGCACACCAACACAATGGACATATCTACGACCTGACCATCGCTTCTTTCCTGGACCTTGGGTTGGGTCGCCGTTGCTGACATCTTATTCCTCCCCACGATATTTTTTATCCATCTCGGCAATTTCATCGTACGTTCCAAGGTCAATATATGTGCCGTTATCCATGTGCACGCCTTTGAACTTCATGCCCATGGCAATGGCATCGTTCATGATCTTGGCAAAATCAGAAATGCCTTCTTCAAAGACACATTTGTGCATGTACTCGGTAAATTTCGGGCGCCAGACGATACAACCCCACATCTGCGTCAGGTCGGTCTGTTTCGGCTTGTCATCGATCTGGAGCACGCGGCAGTCCTTGTCCATGCGCACCATGCCAAACTTCTCAGGACGATCCGTGGTGAACATGCCCAATAACACATCGTCATCAGAGTCGGCAGCGGCATAAACACGTTTGAAGATGTCATTTGGCTTCATCAGCGTATCCGCCATGCCAAAGAAGACGGTCTTTCCTTTGATGAGGTGATAAGCAGAGTCCAGGGCGTGTGCCAGACCAGGTGATGTGGATTTCGTCTTGCCTTCCACAACTTCCTGCACCACATAGCTGATGTCACAGCCAAAGCGCATTCCGCTGCCAAAATAGCCCATCAATTGGTGCTTGGTCTCATTGACCACAAAAACGATATGTTTCAAGCCTGCATTGACCAGGTTATCCACTACGAACTGAGAGATCGGCTTATAGTGGTTGTTGCGAATGACAGGATAAAGCTCCTTGGGGTATGGCAAGCCCAGCCGAACGCCCTTCCCCGCAGCGGGGATCAGACCGATCAATTCTTCCATGATGAATAACCTCTCTATGAATTAAGTTTTTCTTTGTTGATCTTTTCAATGGCGACCAAGCCGCCAAAAAATATCCAGGGGAGAATGCTCGCGCGGACCCCATCCAAACCAATGTTATAAGTAAATGGCAAGACCCAGTCCACCAAAAAGGCAGCCATAAGCGAACCGGCTATTCCCGCCAGGATCCCATAGGCATAGGCGCGCTCAAAGCCATCCGTTAATTTCTGTGAGAGTTTCCAGCTTAGTATGCCTGCTTCGAACAAGATCCAAAAAAAACAAACCAATCCCAAAATACCCGTTTGAGCAATGAGATCCACAAACTGACTGTGAGAGTTGAATTTGATGTGATAGCCGCGGATCGTAAAGTTCTGCGCGTACCAATAGTAATTGGCAAAACCCAGACCAATGACCGGACTGGTCTTGCTGATATCCAAAACCACCAGCCAGGCATCCACACGCGTTCCCCAACTGTAAGTGTCGGTGGCGATCAGATCGATCGCCAAATACCCGGCTGCGATCAAGGCAAAAGGAATTGCCATCAATGCCAATTTTTTATATCGCAATGCAAATAAAATTCCCGCCGCGACGAACGGAGGCACCCAACCAGATTTCCAGTCATTTTGTTGACCGATTGCCACCAAAAAAGCAGCCGCTACTACACCGTACAGTAAAATCCGATATTTGAAATCCAACTTATCGTTGAAAATTGCCTGACTGAGCGGGATGACCACGATCCATGTCCAAAACATAGCGTTGGCATAGACTCCGTGGGCATAGATCTTATCGATGATCGAGATGTGTACTATGCGGGAGACAATATAGATCGTTCCCAACCCTATGAAGATCCAGCAAAACCACTTTAACCAGCGTACATCCTGGATGATATTAGCCGTCATGATCATCGTAGCGACCAGGAAGAAGTAAATGGCAAAGCCGCCAAACTGTGCCCGCATGGGTGCCTGATTGGCAAATGGGAACCAGGAGATCTGCCCGATAGCAAAGGCAAGGATGGATACTAACATCATTGCTCCTGCAGGACGGAGCGTGCGCGACTTATAAAAGCTGAACTTCCGCTTCACCACGAACATATCCATCAGCCACAAGGCGAGCATCAACATCACCATGAGAATGGAAACGTTAAATCCACCTGGTCCATTAAAGGGGATGAACCAACCACCAAAGAGCATGAAGATGTAGCCAAGATTGGGGTACTTCAGCAGCAACAAGAGAAAGGGGATTCCGACAATGGCGGCGATCAAAAGGACAAAGATCTTCATCGACCCCCAGTACGAGATGATAAAACTTATCATCACCGTTGAAATGATGATCCCAAGTTGAATCTCGTTTCTACCAAGCGAGATGTTGCGGATGGAAGAAAACAGTTTCGACGCGGAAAGGGTATTCATAAAAGTCGATAATCCAACGGGAGGCAAGGTTCCATGCCTGCTAACAACTTATTGTACATCAACAGGCATGGAAAAATCTTTCAGAGTGTGGACAATTTCCAAAAACGGGACCCTGCTCAGGCTTGGAGCGAGACGGAGTCCCGTCTGATTCTGTTACTGCTTGATGATATGTATACCATCTGTGTCCTGGCTGCCAAATCCCGCCGAGGTACCCTGCCAATACGTGGAGTAGGTACAGGTGGTAGTGGCTCCCAGAACGCCCGGGGTACAGATAAAGATATCTGAACCATTCCCGCTGACACCGGTCACAGAGAAGGCACCGCTCGTGGTGAGATAGATCTTGCCGGTGGATAAGTCAATCCAAATGCCGTTGATCTGTTCGGAGACGGTATTGCTCAAGCCGACATCGGATCCATCGAAGTAGGTAGACCAACTACCACTCGTGGAGGATCCTATTGTCGTTGCAGCAAAGGAAAGCAGGTCTTCGCCGTTCCCAGCCAGAGTTCCCACGCCATAGGCACCAGAAGTGCTGACGATCAAGCGTCCATTGGGAGCGAAACCAATAGCATCAACATCTTCCGTCGTGGTTGTCAGCCCAACATCAGAACCGTCAAAGTACCAAGTGAAGGCTCCTGCTGTATTTGTTCCGAGCGAGGTCGGGGTGAAGCGCAGGATATCTAAATCATCCACCGTGCCAAAACCAGTGATCGTCCCATCGGTGTCAACACTGATCAAGGTCGTGCCATTGGACATGACCGTGAACGCATCCACATCACTTGTGATCCCTACATCAGATCCATCAAAATACATGGACCATACGCCGGTTGCCCTGTTGTAGGACAGAATATCCTCGTCCGCAAAGGTCACGCCGCCAACTACGCCATCTGTTGTCGAACTTACATAGAGGGTATCGCTAGCGCCAGGCAATGGTGTATTCGTAGCTGTAAAGGTTGCCGTGTTCGTAGGCGTTCTTGTAGGAGTAAAGGTTGCCGTAGAAGTATTGGTCGGTGTGAAAGTGGCGGTAGCTGTGAACGTAGCTGTATTTGTTGGTGTAAAGGTAAAAGTACTTGTTGGAGTATAAGTAGCTGTGTTCGTAGCTGTAAATGTTGCCGTTGGAGGAACAGGCGTGTTCGATGCCGTAGCCGTATAGGTCGGCGTAAAGGTAAAAGTGCTCGTTGGAGTAAAGGTTGCCGTATCTGTAGCAGTAAACGTAGCGGTCGGAGGAACCGGCGTATCGGTCACTGTTGCAGTTGCGGTAAACGTTGGTGTAAACGTATTAGTTGGAGTAAAGGTTGGTGTTGGCCCGAAAGCACCATCATACTCATAGGCACCAAGATCACAAGCGCCACCCTGCGGACGAGCGATACCACGCTGATCCGTCGCTGCACATGTGCCCGCATTCCCCGCATTCACCGCCGGACTGCTCCCACCCAACGCCATCGTCTGCGTGAACCCACCATTGTTCGCCAATCCAGACAATGACGGATCATTCGTCATCACGTTCGTGCACACACCACCCGCCGGACAACCTCCCTGCACAATGCTGTCGAAGATCTGCGGATTGTCCGCACCCGTGTCTGTGTTCACGAACTCCTGCGGTGTGTCGTTCCACAGAATGCTGTTGCGGATCACCGGATCACTGTTCGTGAAGTTCGCCATGCCTCCACTCGCCTGCACCGTCGAACTGTTCCCCACCATCGTGACATGGTTCAGCACCGGACTGGAGGTCTCGTTGGCGATCGCTCCACCGCGACGATTAGCATAGTTGTTGTAGAACGTCACATTCGTTAGCTGCACCGGACTGGCATAGTTGTACATGCCTCCCCCACCTGCATTCTCCGCCCGGTTGTTACTGAACGTCACCCGGTTCAATACCGGGGCACTGTCACTGTTGTACATGCCACCACCTGGATTGGTCGTCCCGGTGGTCTTGTTGCTGTCAAAGGTCACATCCGTCAGGCTCGGGTTCGACAGGAACACCGCCATGCCGCCACCATATGCCACCGATGTGTTGTTCGTGAAGCTCACACGCAGCAGGCTCATGCTCGAGCCGTCCTGCAAATACACGCCACCACCATGGATGCTGACACTGTTGTTGCTGAAGGTCACATCTGTCAGGCTGGCATCCGCATCAAAGCCTGCCAAGCCACCACCGTTGCCTCCCGAGTTGGTGTTGAAGTTCAGGTTGCGCAGGGTGGGGCTGGCACTGGTCAGGTACATGCCGCCCCCGTAGTTGTCACCACCATTGGCATTGCCACCGGTAATGGTGAACCCATCCAACACCGCCGTGGAAGTGACCAGCGTCCCCGTCACCACATGATAGGCGTTGTTGGTGTTGCCTGCCACCTGATCCAGGTCACCGCTCAGAACGGTGATATTGGCGGTCACATTGCGCTGCGATAGCTGTGTTTCGGTTCCAGCGAAACCACCGTAGATCGAGACACCGCTCTTCAGGTTGAAGGTGCTGGCGCGATTGTCGTTCGTCTGCCCTGCTCCCTGATCCGGATAGTATGTCCCTCCTGCCACCCAGATCTGATCTCCGTTCCCCGCCAATGCTAAGGCATCTTGGAGATTAGGGAAAGCAGTACTCCAGGTACAACCGTTCTGCGTCACTGGACTAGAGTTAGCATTGACATAGATGATACCTGCACAGGTAGACGGTGTATTGGTAATAGTCGCAGTCAATGTTGGCGTGGCTGTGAAGGTGTTCGTCGGGGTAAGGGTAGCTGTGAATGTCGCCGTTGGAGGAACAGGCGTATTGGTTGCTGTCGGAGGTGCTGGTGTATCTGTGATAATAGGTGTATTCGTAAAAGTAGCTGTCGGCACGATCGACGTTGGGGTAAAGGTTGATGTTGGCCCGAAAGCACCATCATACTCATACGCACCAAGATCACAAGCACCACCCTGCGGACGAGCGATACCACGCTGATCCGTCGCTGCACATGTGCCCGCATTCCCCGCATTCACCGCCGGACTGCTCCCACCCAACGCCATCGTCTGCGTGAACCCACCATTGTTCGCCAATCCAGACAATGCCGGATCATTCGTCATCACGTTCGTGCACACACCACCCGCCGGACAACCTCCCTGCACAATGCTGTCGAAGATCTGCGGATTGTCCGCACCCGTGTCTGTGTTCACGAACTCCTGCGGCGTGTCGTTCCACAGAATGCTGTTGCGGATCACCGGATCACTGTTCGTGAAGTTCGCCATGCCTCCACTCGCCTGCACCGTCGAACTGTTCCCCACCATCGTGACATGGTTCAGCACCGGACTGGAGGTCTCGTTGGCGATCGCTCCACCGCGACGATTAGCATAGTTGTTGTAGAACGTCACATTCGTTAGCTGCACCGGACTGGCATAGTTGTACATGCCTCCCCCACCTGCATTCTCCGCCCGGTTGTTACTGAACGTCACCCGGTTCAATACCGGGGCACTGTCACTGTTGTACATGCCACCACCTGGATTGGTCGTCCCGGTGGTCTTGTTGCTGTCAAAGGTCACATCCGTCAGGCTCGGGTTCGACAGGAACACCGCCATGCCGCCACCATATGCCACCGATGTGTTGTTCGTGAAGCTCACACGCAGCAGGCTCATGCTCGAGCCGTCCTGCAAATACACGCCACCACCATGGATGCTGACACTGTTGTTGCTGAAGGTCACATCTGTCAGGCTGGCATCCGCATCAAAGCCTGCCAAGCCACCACCGTTGCCTCCCGAGTTGGTGTTGAAGTTCAGGTTGCGCAGGGTGGGGCTGGCACTGGTCAGGTACATGCCGCCCCCGTAGTTGTCACCACCATTGGCATTGCCACCGGTAATGGTGAACCCATCCAACACCGCCGTGGAAGTGACCAGCGTCCCCGTCACCACATGATAGGCGTTGTTGGTGTTGCCTGCCACCTGATCCAGGTCACCGCTCAGAACGGTGATATTGGCGGTCACATTGCGCTGCGATAGCTGTGTTTCGGTTCCAGCGAAACCACCGTAGATCGAGACACCGCTCTTCAGGTTGAAGGTGCTGGCGCGATTGTCGTTCGTCTGCCCTGCTCCCTGATCCGGATAGTATGTCCCTCCTGCCACCCAGATCTGATCTCCGTTCCCCGCCAATGCTAAGGCATCTTGGAGATTAGGGAAAGCAGCCGCCCAGCTACAGCCGCCTGCGCCTGAACCGCCTGGCACAACATATACAATGCCGCTACAAGCAGCAAAGACAGGTTGTATATTGAATAGGGGCGAAAGAACAAGAATGAGAACTATGAACAATGAGACGAAAACACTTCTATTTCTAAACATACGGGCTCCTATGCTGGATGAAAAAAAATGAACACGATGTCTTGCCCAGAACAACTTATTTATATATGCCAATCCCAACCATTCATTTTCAGTAAACCGAATAGTAGATAAAAAGAAATAGGTAGGTTTTAGGACCGACGGGAAAAATCTTGTACAGGACGCTTTCAAATATGAAAGGTTACAGGCAGACAGGGGGAATTGTTTAGACTATTTTCCTGAGATCCGCCCCAAAAGACTAAACAGCTTTGGCATTACCTTTGCCCAGTCATAGTTTTCCCCCACAAACTTGCGCGCGTTGGAGGAAATCCTCTCACGCAAACTATTTTCCCCCAACAGACGAATCACATCGTCTGCAAATTGCCGCGGATCATCCGCAACAAAGAGATGTTCCCCAGAAACAGCATCCAGTCCCTCCGCACCTTTGGAGGTGGCAACCACCGGCATGCCGATCGCCATAGCTTCCAGGATCTTCAGGCGTGTGCCTCCCCCACTCCATAACGGAGCCAGGCTGACAGTCGAGGAGGCGATCAGCGAAGCGATGTCATCCACATATCCAGCAAGGCTCACATTTTGAGTGGACGGCAATGACAACCCCGCATTATCGCCGGTGATGACCAATTGGGTTTGTGGGGCTTTTTCAAGAACTTTCGGAAACACATCGCGCACGAACCAGAGCATGGCTTCATAATTCGTATGGTATCGGAATGATCCAGTAAATACCAACTGATTCGGTTTGGGTGCCACGTGAACCGATTCGTAATCCTTCACGTTCACGCAGTTTGGAAGCACCAGGATTTCTTTTTTGTACGCAGGAAAGATCTGCAAAAGCAGTTGACGTTCCTTTTCAGAAACCACCGTGCAGGCTCGAAAAACGTTTAAGAGTTGGGCAACATATCTGCGGAGCTTGAACCAGGTTAGGGCGCGGCGGAGGCGTTTTTTCCATCCACCAGTTGGATCATGCGCGTCGCCATAACTCAATCCCAATTCCAGTTCTTCGAACAAGGCAGGCGTATCCCCAAAATAAGAGAAGTAGACCGCCATCGGGAATTGCGAGGCGATAATGATGTCAAATTTTTGCGTGCGCAGCAACTCAGTGATCTTTTGTGCCATCTCGGACGAAAACGTATCAACGACAGAACGCGGCTTGAGGCTGAAAAAAGCCAGACGTGCCCGCCAACTTTTGGGATCGAATTCGCGCCACGGCACGACATGCACTTCCTTACAAATGGAGCGGACCTCCGGCGACTCAGGACTCACATTGGGCTGATCTGCAAAACTGAGCAGGGTCACATCGTGAAGCTGACTCAACCCGCGCAGCAGGTTGTAGATGCGCAGCTTGGAGCCGTTGTTGGTTGGGAATGGAAACCAGCGGGAGAGAAAAAGGATCTTCATGATTTCACAAGCGTCTCAAGATAGGATTCGATTTCGGTTGTCATGCGTTCCAGGTCGAATTTGTTTACAGCAGTTTCTCTGCCCGCCTTTGACAATCGCTCCCGTAACTCTGGAGAGCCAATCAATTTTTTGATCTGTTCTGCCAGTGCCTTTGCATCCCCTGCCGGGAATGTCAGCGCGTTTTCATTTTCAACCAGGATCTCTGCAGCCCCCCCCACCTTTGTACCAATGACCGCAACACCCGACGCCATGGCTTCGACGATCACCCTGCCAAATGGCTCGGGCCAAATGGATGTGAACAGAAAAACATCAGCTTGTTGATAGAGTGCAGGTAATATCTCTTTGGGTTGAGCAGGTAGAAGATCCACGAAGGATGCGGCATTCTCACGCACAGTGAGTTCCCGCAAATGTTCTACATATTCCGGCTCGCTATCCCCCACGACCTTCAAATGTATATTCTGAATATTTTCGCGTACCAGGCACCCCACCGCTTCAATAGCCGTGTGGATTCCCTTATCAGGATTCAGTCTGCCAATGGAGAGCAAGGATAATTTTGTATCAGATTTTTTATGTTCGTTGAGATATGGCTTGGTATCAACCGCGCCATAAATGACTTTGCTATTCTTCGGTGAAATGCCTTTTTGCCTATACTCCCTCTGCATAAAAGAAGTGGCAAAAAGGACATGCTCCATCTTCAGATCCTGTAGCTTTTCACGGGCAAGGGAATGTAAAGCAAAGGGCTTGAGGATCAGCTTGGGCAACCCGGTCAATGGATTACGAGCCGAAGCCTTCCAGTAATTCTCGAATTGATTCGGTAGAAAGGGCCAGTAGTCGCCCATGTAATATGCCACACGACCCGGGAGACGTTCCTCTGCCAGCGCAACAATAGACCGCTGTAAATTCCACATTCCCCAGACCAATACCGTATCTGGTTTGAAATCCGCGATCAGGCGGGAAATATGATTCAAATTTTCCAACTCATGTTTCTTGCGATGAGTAAAAAATTGAAATGCATTTTTGAGGGAAGACAATTCCATTTCCAAATGCAGGGAACGCTCCACCCAGGCGGGCTCGGGAGTCGATAGCTGACTCTTTCCATAGTCACTGGTCACCACAAAGACGTCATGTCCACGGCGGCGCAAGCCTTCGAGTACTTCCTGGCACCACTGCTCATAGCCTCCGCGACTGGCAGGCGGGTAAAAATTGGAAAGGAATAGGATACGCATATTTCAATGAAATAGATCAATGATGAAGGACAACCGTGTTCTGCATCACATCCTTTAGATACAACTCGATCTCATCCACCATACGGTCCCTGCCAAATTCACGGACCACCTTGTTGCGCCCATTCTCCGCCAGCGTCCGGCAGAGCGCCGGGTCATCGTACAGTTGCTCGATGCGCTGCGCCAGCATTTCAGGGTGCTCTGGCTGGAACGTGAGCCCCGTCTCACCATCTACAAGTAATTCGCCGGTGCCGCCCGTTAGAGTTCCGATGACCACCAATCCCGATGCCATCGCCTCTTCCATTACGCGTGCCAGAGGCTCGCTCCAAATGGAAGGAAATACCAGGGCATCGAATTTTCGCATGAGGGCTGGCATCTCTGAGCGTGGAACTCGCCCTAAAAAGCTGACCTTATCCTCAAGATGGTGCGTGGATACCAGTTTTCGCAGTAAATCTTCATAGTCTGGGTGACCAGATCCGATGATAGATAAATGAACATTTTTGGCATCCGGTTTTTTAGCCAGTAATGCCATGGCTTCTACCGCAGTATGGACTCCCTTGTGAGTCGCAATATTTCCTGCATACAACAAGGAGAGTGCTCGTTCTGTGCCATAGGGTTTTTTGGACCAATCAGGGGTGAACACGTGTCCACCCACACCGTTATGCACTACACGCATTCTTTGCGGATCAATACCAGCCTTGACAGTCAGATCACCCTTAACAGCCTGGCTCACACACATCACCTGCTTGAAATCCAGGTGAAATCTGTTATTTTCGTACCGCATGATCTTCAAGGGTAGGCGAGCGATCAGCTTCTTTGCTTTTGCAGCAAAGGGTCTCCTTGCTGGATCAGTCCAAAATGCAGAATGCGAATCGATAGCATAGGGCCAATCGTTTGCAATGTAATAAACGACCCGCTCAGGGCATAGTTGCTCTGCTGTCCAGGCGACCCCTCTGGAAAGATTCCACATAACATGCACAAAGACAATATCAGGTTGGAAGGTCTTAATGGCTTTCTTTACCCGATGGATGTTATTCCTCACTCGGGGAGGATGCGCCAAAAAATCCATGGGTTTGTAATGATGGACATCTGTTTCCAGATCCAATATCCGATCCACACCAGGTTCTCGCGTCGGCTTGTTGACCCCAAACATACTTGTCAGCACGTGCGTTTCATGTCCACGTGCTTGAAGGTCCTGATTAATATCTTGGACAAGTTGTTCCCATCCTCCGACCACATAGGGAGGATAAAATGCCGACAAAAATAGTATTCGCATGGAGTTTTCCACATCCTTTTTTCATTGTAACAGTAATGTTTTATGCCCTATCGAGTAACCAGTTTATGACGAACGCCCTTAATAGCATCCACTAAAGTCGGATTGAATAGAGACTTTACCCACATACTAATGATCTTCCTGTTCAATATCAAGCCGGCATCATACCACACGGATCGCGAAAGGAAGCGACGTGCTTCCCCAAATTCCCGTGTGTTATAGGCTAGGGTTCCTAATGCATAATAAGCTGTTGAATAGACCCTCTTCCTTAGATATTTCACAACGTCCGCAGTACCGGCATCAATAAACAGACTATTCAACATCGTAAGCAACGGCTGGCTATTCCGTTTCACGTTCAACGATCTCATATCACCCATCGATCCCTTGGGCTGATCGCCGCAGCCGAGCTGGTAGAACGTATCCAGTTCCGTCGTCAGGTTCGGGCAAAGATTTGCCATTTTTTGAAAACACTCGTAGGCACGATCTGGGCTGCCGTATTGTAAATATTCTACACAGGAACCGAGATAGGCGCGTCCATAAGCGCGATGTGTCATGGATGACCCGCTGTCGCGGGGTTCATCGCCAACATGTTTCTTCAACACCGCCAACCGGTTATTCAACATCCGCAGCGGGTCGGTGGACATACTTCCAGGCAGCACGCGGTGTCGCGTCAGAATATCTGCACAATAAATGATCTTGTACTTTTTCGCAACACGCAGCCACACATCCCAGTCTTCACAGGCGCGCAAAGCTTCATCGAACAAACCTACATCTTCATAGACAGCACGACGTAAAAAGATCGCTTCGGGGACAAAGAAATTCCCGTCTAATAGTGCTTCATACAGCTTATCGGATTCCACAGGGCGGGATTCGATCTGGGGCAACAGGTTATTCGTGTGATCCACGAACTGGTAGCCACAGTAAATTCCCTGAGCATCCGGGTTCTCCTGGAGCGCAGAAACCAGCTTGCTGAGGTAGTACGGTTCATACATATCGTCGGCATCCAGCACGCCGATCAGTGACCCATTCGAAGCGTCGATCCCGGTATTGCGCGCGGCGGAAAGCCCGGCATTCTTCTTGTAAATGCATTGGATCTGGTCGCCAAACGCCGAAAGGACTTCCCGGCTGTTATCGGTGGAACCGTCATCGACAACAATGATCTCATAATGACGGTAGTCCTGCGCCAACACACTGCGGACCGCATCGCCCACATATTTGGCATGGTTGTAATTCGGGATAATGACACTGACCAAAGGATCAACGTTGTTTTGCATTAACCTGCTCCAGGTATTTTTCGAGTTCATCTACCATGACGTTAATATCGAACCTTTGTTTCGCCGTCTTCACACCACCGTCAGCCAGCGTTCGGCGGATCGAAGGCTGGTCAAGCAAAAGCTGGATGCGAGCCGCCAGTTCATCCGCGTTGCCAGCCTGGAAGAGCAGTCCATTCTCACCAGTGACGATCGTCTCAGCAGTGCCACCCGTTGCAGAACCGATCACCACCATACCGCTTGCCAACCCTTCCTGCATGATGCGTGCCAGCGGTTCCGCCCAGGTGGATGTCAACAACAAGGCATCATACTCGCCCAAAAATTCCGGAAGTTCGGCACGCGGGATCGGAGCCAAAAAGGTAACATATTCAGATAACTGGAAGTCATCCACCAGGCGATGCAGGCGCTCGGTGTATTGTTCATGTCCTTTGCCCAAGATCGTAAGATGGACTCGCTTCCGTTTCTCAGCCGATAGTTGGTTCAACGCTTCGATAGCGGTATGCACCCCTTTATGCTCCGCCAAAATCCCAACGAAAACTAACGAAAGGACTCCATGATCCTGATGCGTTCGATTCTCCGCTTGTGCCAGGTAGACTTTTAGATCCACACCTTCGTAGATCACGGGCGCATCCTTCAACGGGACGCCTGCCTCAAGAAGCTGGTCGCGTTGTGCCGCGCTGCAACATGGTGCATGCTCCAACTGCAGTGCAACGCGTTCCCATTCTTCATACAAAACCATGCGGGCTGGAATCCGCAAAAGCTTTTTCGCGAGACTTCTGGTGGACGACGTTGCGGGGGCATCCCAAAACGCCTGGTGCATGTTGGCTTCGATGATCCATGGATTAGCAATGTAATAAACAACATGCGAACCCATCAATCTTTCTGCTTCACGCGCCAACTGCTTGGACAAGTTCCACATGCCCCAGACGAAAATTACATCCGGTTTTTTCTCTGCCACCAAACGCCGGAGATGGTGAAGATTGCGACGATTCCTTAGCGGGTACGTCCAGGCATCTTTTATTTTGTAGAATTGCAGATCGCCTTCAAGGCATAACAGACGATGGATATGCCCATCAACCTGCTCGCCAGCATACCCATACGTGCTGGTCAAAACGGTGACATCGTGCCCGCGCTTCGCCAATCCATCCACGGCTTCCATACAGAGGGATTCATATCCACCGATCACATGAGGCGGATAAAAATTGGAAAGAAAAAGGATCTTCATGAACTGCTTCCGGTTGTTACATCTGCCAGGATCTGTTCCATACAGGAAAGATATTGTTCCCAGGAATGGTTTTGCACAGCATCTTCGCGTGCCTGTTTGCCAAGCTTCTCACGCAGTTCAGGTTCATCGGTCAATCGGTTGATGGCATTTGCCAGCACCTGCACATCGCCAGCAGGGACTAGCAATCCGTTTTCACCATCTCGAATCACATTAACGATCTGCCCCATCGCCGAAGCTATTACAGCTTTTCCCGATGCCATATACTCGAACAGTTTCATCGGCGAGAGCCACATTTCCTGTTTCATGGCAGGCATAGGCACCACAGCAATATCGGCAGCATTCACATATCGTGATACTTCGGCATAAGTCACAAAGCCAGTAAAAGTCACCACATCCGCGATCTTTAGATCAGCCGCACGCTGCATCATCTTTTCACGCTCGGTCCCATCCCCTACCAACACAAGCCGCGCATCAGGATTCGACTTCAACACAACCGCAAACGAGTCCAATAACGTGGCGATATCATGCCATTGATAAAAACTACCCACGAACACAACCAACGGATGCGATGTCAGCGAAAGCGATGCCCGGGTTTGGGTACGCAGATCGGGGTCTGGTCGGAAGCGATGAATATCCACAGCGTTCGAGAGCACCTTGATCTTCTCTGCAGGGACGTTCCAGGCGTCCATCAAGTGCTTCTTTGAAGGTTCTGAAACACAAACGATCCGTTTCGCAGCCGCCAGATTTTCACGCAATAGATTTTGAGCATGCCAGCGCAGGAGTCCTTTGAGCGGCGTACCCATGTAATCGAGCTCTGCGATCTGATCGGCATCAAAAAAGATCACATAGGGAATATGCAATTTCTTACACGCGCGCGCTACGCCAATGTTATAGAGCGAGTTGCGTTCGAAGGCTACATCATGCCCAGGCAAAATTTGTACACAAGCATTCTCACGACGCAAGTTGGAAAACACATTCAAATAGGAAATACCAAGCAGTTGCTGAAATCGCCAGGCGATCTTGCTGATGAGATCGAACCATGCACTCGAAGTCCATGTTTGGGGCGCAGGAACCAATTCATCACTATCGCGAGCGGTCACAGTTTCGAGCAGATCGCGCGGCGCAAGATACGTGATCGAATGACCGCGTGCATGCAGACCATTGGCAATATACATCTGCTGGATGTGCGCCGCATCTTTTGGCGCGCCACCGCGCATCTCGTCGATCCATTGTTGGTCGGGCAGACAGTAAGCAATTTTCATGGGATAAAGATCCGGTTCATGTCTCAGCCGGTTATTGTTTCAGAGCAACAGACTTTTTTCTCTCTTCGATCACTTCGCCATATACAGTGATGAAATGATCGCTTACAGCCTTCGCCTCAAATGGGCTTTGCACATAAAATGCACGCGCAGCATGCCCCAACTGTCCGCGCAATTCAGCATCATTAATCAGTCGGATGATCTTTTCTGCCAGGCACTGCGGATTCTCAGGCAAGCACAACAAACCGTTCACGCCATCCTGGATCAATTCGGGAATACCGCCAACATTCGTTGTCACGATCGGACAGCCATATGCCATTGCCTCCACAATCACCAATGGCTGACCTTCCAAAATGGAAGAAAGCAGAAAGAGATCCGTGCCCGTCATAATGCGCATCAAATCTTCGCGGCTGGCAAAAGCACCTGGGAAAATGGAAGCGCCATCCAAGCCAAGCTGTTTTGCCTTGGCGAGCAGTTCATCACGCAGTTCCCCTTCCCCATACACCTTGAATTCAACGTTCGGGCAGGTTTGTTTGACCAATACCGCGGTGTCCAACAAATAGGTTAGTCCCTTCGTAACGTACAAACGTGCCAAAGTCGTCACCTGGAACGGACGGTCCGCGAGTTGGCTGTATTCCTTATGCCAATTGCCTTGAAACGGATCAGGCAGTAACGGTCCGCGCACTACAATGGGGCGTGTGACCTTGCACACTTCACGCAAACCTTCTGCACTTTTTTCGGATACCGCCACAACCCTATCTGCAAGGTTGATGCTATGCTCAAATCCCTTCCACCAGTTGAATTGCGGGTCTGGGGTCTGGTGCTCCTCATATACGACAGCGATATTCCTAGAGTGTGCCCATTCAATGGCAAATAAGAGTGTGGTGGTATAGCCCTGAATATGGTAAATATCCGTATGCCAGCGGTTTTGCCAGGCGTTTAATAGCCACCTTCCCAGACTTTTTCGATAATCATGACCGAGCACACCATCCATGATCTTGCCTTTGAGAAAGTTGTAGGAACTGGTCCATGAGTCCTTAAAGTGACGGCGTTTGAACAATGCCAAGACCACTCCGAGGAAAAACGTCAGCGGGCTGAGAACGATCATCATCCCGCGTAGAACTTTTTCCTTGGTCTCCCAATCAGAGGCAAGTTTCGATAGCCATCTGGGCGGCTGCACCAACGGAATGCTATTTTCTTTTAATCTCACCGCATACTGATTTTTCGGCGATACCCACGCACAGGATATATAACTAACCGTTTGTCCCTGTTGCTTGAGACCGATGGCAAGGTTTACTGCATACTCCTCCAAGCCGCCGAAATCCTGCATGTCGTAAGAGATCAGACCAATCCTCATTGAATCATCCTTGATACCAAGCAAAAGAATAGCGAAAGGATACCACGCTCCATAAACATGCGAAATAGTTCGTTCCGCATCAAAACTCCAGCATATTTTTGTGTTCTATCCTACAAGGGTGCGCAACATCAGTCCCTAAAATGAACTGGTGTGAAAGCAGGCCATTGCTTTCACACCAGTTTCATTAAACCTTCAAACTCTCGTTAATGAACGATAGATACTCCATCGGTTACTTCGCCAGAGAAGCCATTTGTCGATCCAGTCCAGTAGGGATTAAATGTACAAGTGGTTGTTGCACCTAACGTTCCTGGCGTGCATATAAAGATATCTGAACCGTTGCCGCTGACACCCGTAACAGAGAAGTTACCAAGCGTTGTCAGATAGATCTGATTGGTAATAGTGTCAATCCATACACCATTGATCTCTTCCGAGGTAGTATCGTTCAACCCTACATCAGAACCATCGAAGTAGAGTGCCCATGTACCAGCGGTCGTAGCGCCGAGAGAAGAAGCGGTGAATGCAATGAGATCCTCATCATTACCAGAAGCACCTATTACGTTATAAGCACCACCAGTGCTTACAACTAACTTTCCATCCGCTGTAAAGCCGATCGCGTCCACATCTTCTGAGGTGGTCGTCAGCCCTACATCGGAACCATCGAAGTACCAACTGAACGTACCAGTTGTAGATGTTCCAAGTGATGTTGGGGTGAAGCGGATGATATCTGAATCATCCACAGTGCCAAAACCTGTTACCGTTCCATCCGCATCGAGGCTTAACAGGATCGTACCATCAGACATTAATTCAAATGCATCGACATCACTTGTAATTCCTACATCCGATCCATCAAAATATAGTGACCAGACACCAGTAGCCCGGTTGTATTTGAGAATATCTTCATCCGCAAATGCCACACCGCCCACTGTCCCATCGGTCGTGGAGCTCAGATATAAGGTATCTGTTAAACCCAGCGGGGTGCGTGTTGCTGTCGGCGTGAAAGTGGGTGTAAATGTTGCGGTATCGGTCGCTGTGAAGGTTGGAGTAAAAGTTGATGTAGCAGGCGGCGTAAGTGTAACCGTATTGGTAGGCGTGAAAGTTGCTGTATCTGTTGGAGTATAGGTAATCGTATCAGTGGGTGTAACCGTGAAGGTATTTGTTGCAGTGAATGTTGCCGTAGGAGGAAGCCGCGTATTCGTCGGCGTAAACGTTGCTGTGTCCGTTGGGGTATAGGTAACCGTAGCGGTAGGTGTAACTGTAAAAGTATTCGTTGGGGTAAAGGTCGCCGTGACCGTTGCAGTATCTGTTGCAGTTGATGTATTCGTTGGTGTGTACGTTACTGTATACGTTGGCGTGATCGTCGGCGGAACTGCCGTATTGGTTGGCGTAAATGTAGAAGTATTCGTCGCAGTAGAAGTGGGTGTATAGGTTGCCGTGGGAGTAACCGTGCTGGTGCGAGTCGCTGTTGGGGTGCGCGTGGCAGTTGGAGTACGCGTCGCTGTAGCGGTATAGGTAGCTGTCGGCGGCACGGGAGTGTTTGTTGGACCAGATGCGATCGTTCCTGCTCCGAAATTGTCCAGTACAGCATTTCCAGCACTAATAAACCATACGCCCGCATAACCACCGCTTGTGGCATAGGTCCATGCGCTGGCATCTCGCGAACCGATCAAAATTCCGTTCTTGTATACTTCAACGGTACCATTGGCTTTTGCCCTAGCCCCAAATTGATCGCCGTTAGCAAACGTCACAGGGATATCAGCGCCTCGCGGCACCCAATTTTGGGCACTGGAATAGGTCCATACTTGCACGCGGTTTGCATGTGCATCGTATAAGACTTCCAGAACCCCACTACTCCAGGTGTTACTGCTTTGTGATTTAAGAAGCAGGTCTTGTTCCCCGCCGGCTGAATCCACCGTCGACAAGGTGACAAAAACCTCTTGGTCAGCACCGAGAGACGGTCCCTGCCAGAGAATTGCCAAATCACCGGAACCAACATCCAGTTGATTGGATGCGATCGCATATCCTGAGGTATTTCCTGCCCAACTTGATCCAATTGTCCCGTTCGCTCTATTGAAATCGTCAAGAATGGATGTGGCAGGGAAGCCTGTTGAAGCAAAAGTAGATGTCGCTGTTGGCGGCGTACCAACAGTAGGCGTTTTCGTTGGGGGAGGCACTACTGTATCGGTTGGAGTACCTGGAGATCCAGACGTTTCTGCGTCAAGTTTTACAGCCACTGCCAGGTTCTGCTGCGCCACGAGTAAAACGTTTCCAAAACTTATGTTCGAAACCGTGTCTCCACAATCGTGATAGTTTGGTTTGTAGAAAAATGAGCCGCCACCACTGCTTACTGCAACCTGATCATAATACCAATACGAGTTCTGATCGGAGTTTTGAACCGCTCCCAATTTGACAAACTCAATCTGGATACCATATTGAGTCAACACGGTTTCAAAGAGATTGGCAATACGTACTGATTTCAGTATTCGTATTGTATGATAGCCCATTCAAATATTGGGTTGGGTTAATGGAATAGGGTTGCCCAATATTATCCATATTCAGCGCTGCTTTGATCTGTTCACCACGCGCAAGAAGCTGCTGAACATGGTAATCCGATCCAAAGTAGGCTGACCCTCGTTGGGGATTAAACTCTTCTCCCGCGAAAAGGATGAACCGCATGGAATAGCGATTCGGATAATCCTTGAGCACCCGGGCCAACTCGATTACGGCACTGGACCCTGAAGCATTGTCAGAGCCGCCAGGAGAATTGATTACCGTATCCATGTGCGCGCCAAATTCGATATAGGAGTTCGGATAGGTACTGCCTACTTTTGTCACATATACATTATGTCCAACGCCTTGCGGCAACTCCTCCAGGGTAATGGAGGAGGATGGATATCCCATACTTTCAAAAAGTCCCTTCACGTAATCGGCAGACATCTCGATCGTTGGCTTGGGATAGACAATTGTTGTGCTTGGAGTACACTGATTATCAACGAAAGGACGGTATGCGTCCTCCCGGCGCGGACCATACTGGGTTACCAGAGTTGTCGCTACTGTGGTCAGATTCGCTTCACTTACCTGACTGATTAAGTCGGGAATCGGGTCCGCAGACTGAGCCAGTGCTGAAATTGCCCCCAAATACGGTTTTGGGCTGGCAATTATTGAAATAATTAATAAAAGAACAAAAACGCTTTTATAGATTTTTTTCATCGTTGTCTCCTCACACTCTCTTCAGTGCAATCTGATCTTAAAGCTCAGTTTTTATCGCCCGATTGGGTCAAACGATATCTATTGACTTATGCCAGAAGCCAAAATCTTAAATAACCCTAATCGCGTGAAAAGCAAAAACAGTCCCTTCTACCCTCAAGACGCTCACTTTTTTCTTTGGTTACAGTTTTTTTCTCCAACCCCAGATATATTCAGGAGCTTGGGGTCCGCAGTTAAATAACACATCCAGGATCGAGACAGCGTGATCAAAAGGCGGAAAGAGTTGAGGATATTCAGGATAGCCAGAATAATCCTTGTACTCCAGCTTTATTCCTGCTTCTACAAAACATTCTTCTTTGATGTAATCTCTGGCAGTCGGACCAGAAATATACAAATCAGCCTTTGCTTTTGACAGTAAATCGATCAGTCTGTCCAGTTTCTGCCCTTCAGGGTAGTACTCCCGTGAATTGCCAAACTCGGTGGTAATTCCGAGGAAATCGCGGCTTATCGTCGTAATGAGGAAGTGGTTTAACTCTGATAGGTTTGTCCACTTAGTCCCCAGATAGACATTTTCAAAGAACTCTTTATAGGTATTGAAATGAGGTGCCTTCAAATAACATTGTTTTATCGTTTCCCAGTGTTTTTTTGCCCATGTTGTATCTTCCAGCTCCACCTCATAGATCAATCGTTCATTCCGGGCGCCGACTGGGATGGTCAGCCAATGCAAACCATTCTTTGACTTGATCCGGTTCCTGTTGCGCCAATCATTTTTTGTGTATTGAACATCGTCGTAAAAAATGAACTGGTCGACATCATTAATAATGTCGAAATATCCTTTCCAAGGGATATAGTTCGATTGAATAACCGCCACCTTTTTCACAGCATCTCTCCTCTAAAATAAAATGAGTATTTTTACTTAAAATAGTTCACTTCGGAACTCAAATAAGGTAAAAGTTCAGCACTCTGTCCACGATAAACCCGTCCTCTCTCTGTATCTCGCAAAATGACAGCTCCAGCGCCAATGACACATTCCGGAGCAATTTTTACGCCATCCTTTATTGTGGAATTAACCCCAATAAAACAATATTCTCCAACATCCACATTACCTGCGATCACAGCTCCCGGCGCCACATAGGAGTGCTTTCCGATCCTGGTTTGGTAGCCGATACAGGCTCCTCCCCACACAATCACATCGTTGCCGAACTCAGCATACGGTTGAAGAATCGCGTTCGGCATGATCAGGCAATTGTCGCCATTTTTAATATATTTTGTTTGATTAGTCTTCGAACTTAAGCAACTAACCAACTCGTATCCCTTGGCTTTACAAGCATCATAGACCTGGGCTCGCGCCTTGTTCGCCTTTTTATATCCCACCGCCACAAACATGGAGTATTCTTCCGACGGATAAGTCCGTTCGATCTCTTCAAAAGGAAGAACATCCAGATCAAAAATACGTTTCTCGTTCAGATACGCTTCATTGACCGTAAAAGCAACTGGCTCATATTTTCCTTCATCAGTGAAGTGAATATAAGCCAGGTGCGCCAATGAACCGGTTCCAAAGATGACCATCTTTTTCATAAGATCCATAACCTCCACAAAATACCAAGCGATGATTGAATTGTTTACGAATCAGCAACCGAAAGTTTAAGATTCATCACCCACAAACATAACTCGCCCTATTAAATGATATCGGCGAATTGAAATTCAACACGTTTGAAGAACCAATAGCCGACAACAAGTATCAAGAGAGAGATAATCGCTGACGGAAGGAGATAATCTCCTGGTAATTGGTTGTAGATCAACACGTCGCGATAGGCTGCCAGAATCCCCGACATGGGATTGAGATAATACAACCAGCGCCATTTCTCCGGAACAAGGGAGACAGGATAGAGGATCGGTGAGGCATAAAACCAAACCTGTATGACCAGCTTGAGAAGCGGATCCACATCACGGTAGAAAACGTTTAGAGCAGCGGAACCAATTCCAAGTCCGAGAATGAGCGCAAGCTGGATCAGGAAAATGAGCGGCAGGTACAGGAGTCCCGTCGCGGAAACCGGCACCTTGTAAGCGATCAAAAGAACGATCAACAAAATAAAAGAGATACCAAAATCCGCCAGACGCGCGATCAACGTGGCGATAGGAAGCGCCTCGCGTGGAAAATAGATCTTCCCGACCAAATTCATGTTCTGCACCAGCGACATCGCCATATCGGTGACAGAAGTGGTCAGGAGGGTCCAGGGCACGACTGCCGAATAGGAAAACAGGATGTAAGGAACGCCACCCGTATCCACCGGGACAATGCGCGTGAACACGATCGCGAAGATGGCTACCGTTGCCACAGGTTGGACGACCGCCCATAACCAGCCCAAAGCAGATTGTTGATAGCGTCCTCGCAGAGTACGGATAGTCCATGCCCAAACAAGGTCGCGTGTTTTAAAGAGTTGTTTTGCCTGTATGAGCATTCTATCCTCGATCTTTCAGAGCCGCACTTGTAAGTTCAGCCATCGGTGTTTTGTTCTGACTCCATGTTCGATTCGGTTCATAGATGGCAATATGCGCCGGACGCCCTGGTATGTGGTTTTTCACCTCAAACCACTCCGACGCGCCGTAAGCAATACCATCTGAATCATCCGCGTTCATCACCCAGGTGATCGCATAATACATGCCGCCATACAGTTGCAGCGGATCAAGTTTTACTGAATACTCACCATGTCCTTTTTCGATCGTCATCGGGTAATGATCCAGATGCGTGCGAATATTGCAGCAGGGAAGTCCGTCGGAGCGGTAGATCAACACGATGGCGTTCGACTTGCCAATATTTTTATACGCCGTGTAGTTGACACGGACCTCGATCGACTCGTCACCGTAAATCTCTTTGATCGGCTGACCATTGGCATTCAACACATCTACTTTAGTGACTTCCACGCCGCCTTCGACAACATCATCGCCATCGCCAGACAAGTTCATCTTTTCAATTCTTCTTTTTTCAAGAACCTGATTATATTGGTCGATGATCTCACCACTGGTGCCTGTGCTTTTGACCTGACCGTGCTCGATGTAAATCGCCCGATCGCATACCGCGCGTACAAGTCCCATATCATGAGAGACGAAGATCAAACTTGTCCCGTTTTTCAATAACGTTTTGATACGTTCGATACATTTTTGACGGAAGGACGCATCCCCTACCGCCAGCACTTCATCCACAAGCAGGATATCCGGCTCGATACAGGACGCGACAGCAAACCCCAAACGAACCGTCATACCAGATGAATATCGTTTGACAGGGGTATCGATAAATTCTTCGATCTCCGAAAAAGCCACGATCTCATCGTATCGTTTCTGGATATCTTTATAGGTGAGCCCCAGGATGGTGCCATTCAGAAAGATATTCTCACGTCCGGTTAGATCGGGATGAAACCCGGCTCCCAATTCGATCAGAGCGGATAGCTGACCATTGACATTCACCTTCCCTGACGTCGGATTCGTGATCTTGGCAAGCAGTTTCAGGATCGTGGACTTCCCGGCTCCGTTCGAACCGACCAGCGCCAGAGATTGTCCCTTCTCCAAATTGAAGCTGACGTTCTGAAGCGCCCAGTGATATTTTCTGTCACCAGCCGAGTTACCTCCTCTATTCAAAGCCTTTTTCGCCCATTGACTAACAACAGACGGCAGACTGGCGCGCGTCAATCCCAGGTTGTAGCGTTTTGAAACATCGGTGAATTCAACCACATTTGACATTATTCATACTCTCCATTAAGAATACTGCTCAATATAGTATCCCACTTTTTCATAAAATCCATTGATCGGTCTGATCATTTCATTTTCAGAATAATAGTATTCCAAGTAATCCACATCACTTGAAGGCTGGTACTCTTCCTTGTGAAATTCCTTACCCGGAGGGCAATAATAAAACCCAAGATAGCGGCTTGGCAGATCAGGTCTTACTCGAAGATCTGGCAGGACATCTCCTGTCAACTGCTTTATACAAGCGTCCAGGAGGTCCACTCCACTGACCGTTTTGATCAAGCGCCACATATGACAGCCATCCAGGCGTGGAGTCACTTCCACGATCCGTGGTCCATTCGCCGTCAAGATAATCTGATAATAGACCGGACCATTCATAATACCAAGCTCGCAGTTGGATTTTTCCACGAGCGCTTTCGTTTGGGCAAGCATATCAGGCGGACAGGCTTGAGAGGGATAAATATGCCCACGCGGAATACCACCGGCATAGCCTTCCACGACAAGCCGATCAGAGATCTCGTTGAAAATGGTCTGTCCATTGGAAATAAATGTATTTGCTGAAACTTCCGGTCCGTTCAGAAATTCCTCGATGATCAGCGTTTTACTACGTGAATGCTGCAAGGAACCATCAATTCCTGCGCGAGCTTCATCCTCATTGCTGGCAAGGAAGACACCCCGTTGTCCCTGGTTATCTACCGGTTTCACGATCGCTGGATAGTGTGTCCAGTCATCCAGATCTTCTTTCGAACGAACTTCCTTGAATTTGATCGGACTGATACCGTGAACAGCCAGAAATCCTCTAAGCTTCAACTTGTTCTGTAGCATCGCAGCTGTTTCAGCAGAGACCAAAGATGGCAACCCCAATGCAGCAGAAACATGTGCGACCGTTGGCATGGCAAGGTCAGACCCAATGGAATATACAATATCAGCTTTTTTTACTTGAGCAAGCTTCAGTATGCCATCCATGTCGGTAACATTCAGGAGCTCGAATTCATCGATATCAGCCAGCCCTCTGCCTTCATGCCGATAGCTGCATCCGATCACATGCCAATCATTTACCTTCAAATAGCGAAGCAAATCGACCTGGGCGTTCCCCACCCCTAAAACAATCGCTTTTTTCATATGTCATTCCATTCGTTCAAAATGCATTACCTGCCACGTACATAAGACAGGAGAGAACGCGCGAACACTGATAAAAGTCCGCGATTCTTTAAATTCGATGGAGAACTCATGACCGCGGAAATCACGTTTCGCGGCACTTTACGATATTGACCTGACTGATAACTTTAAGAACGCCCGATTGACCGAATAATAACTCTTCAGGGTACGGTCCAAATGAGGGATCCCAAGCGACTTCAGATGCTCGCCTATATTGTCGAGCACTTTGAACGCGGCATCAGCGCCGAATTCAATTTCATACGACAGTAAATGATAGCTCGTCCATTCCAGGAACGCTTCGTCAATGTGATCACCTTGAAGTTTGACATGCGAAAAATATTCCTGGGCGGCAGATTTACGATCCCATATGGCTGCACGTATACCTTGCAATAAATATCCACGCCTCACAGCCCAAGAATGATACTTCTTTAGTTCAGCTGCCTCAGCCGGGAGGTTGTCAAACATTTTCGCCAGAACTGCTTCATGTCCGGTACCTTCGTCATCGATACTATCCACCACAAGTTCATTGACAAGCGCCGGAGGAGTTCCGGTCAACAACGATGGTTTAAGGCGGATTGCATTCCCAAGCAACTCACGTCCGAGATCCAATTCATCCTGGAGATAAGCTACATACGCCCACATACCATATATGTTTGCCGAGGCAACATCCTTAAGCGCCAGAACCTCCGGCGTACAACGTGGATCATCGAAAATGATCTGTTGACACTTTTGCTCCGCTGCGCATTTACCAGCAACGTCGCTCATGATCCTCTGTTTGTGGTAACGGCGGTAGTTCAATACCCGGTCGATCAAGGCAAATTTACATCCCGCCATGTAGAGCCGCCCACAAATGACTATTTCTCTGCCGCGAAAGAACGTTCTCTCATCCCAAACTTCATCCAGTGTGGCCCATTCCCGGCGCTGCACCCACACACTGGGGGCGATCGGATATCCCAACACAAAATCTGCCAGGGTTAGATCGGCAGACGGACGCAGGATCTCGCGTATGGCGCCCGATGATGGATACATTTCATAACGGGAGTTATAGGTACAACCCACATCCGGATGTGCATCAAAATATTCCACATGCAGGCGAAGTTTATCAGGGTGAAACAAGTCGTCCTGATCGAGATTCGCGATGATCTCTCCACGCGACTGGCTGATACCGTTTTTACGAGCGTGCCCCACTCCCCGGTTCTTTTCGTGCTTAATATACCGTAGACGGGGATCATTAAATTTCTGGATCACACTATCAGTATCATCAGGAGATGCATCGTTGACCACGATCAACTCAAAGTCATGAAAAGTTTGATCGAGCACACTTTGAATAGCTTCCCCTAGAAAATCAGCACCACCATAGGTTGGAATAACTACACTTACTTTGGGAGAACTCATGATTGCACCTAAAATATCTATCACTTTGACTTGTCAAGATCACAAAAGAAATTAGGAACATCCGAAAAGCATATGGGATTAAATATACTCCCCAGAGAATGAATTCGGATCATTCACAGAAGGTAAAAGGTAGGTTAATTATTTCTAGAAGCAATATATCGGTACGCAAAAATAATTCCCAATAATATGACTGAAATAATAATCGTGGCAACGATCAAAGCGCCAGCCGGGTTCATGGCAAAAGCGGAGGGAGGGGTCACTAAACTCGGCACTAATGTTGCCACAGAAGGTGTTGACAATATAGCTGCATCGGGATTCAACGGGGAGCTTGTTGCAACAATCGCCGCAGAGATCGGGGTAGGCGGCTGCACAACCGGCAATTCAGGAGAGTCCAGAGTGATATAGGAATACCAAACACCAGCGGCTCCCTCCCCTGGGTCCTGCCGCCATGTGACAAGAAGGACATTTCCCTGACTCACAACTGCCCGAACATCGTGTGGAGCGATACTGGTATTCAATACATCGGGATTGCTCCAAAATCCATCCTGAAAAGTACTATGCCAGATCCCAGCAAGAACTTTGTATTTGTCATCTTTTACAGTTTCCACACGCTGAACAAACAACGCATGAACAACATGGTTACTATCCACTACCAAGGCATGCTCACCGCTCCTACCAAGAAGTTGATAAAAGGGTACTTCAGGCGCTCTCCAGGTTTCTCCGTGATCGCTGGAAAGACTCACCATCTGGACAGGGCGACCAACGGAAACGGGGCGTCCGTTGAACGGATTACCATTATTGTACATAATGATCACATCCTGTCCATTATCAACAACAGTTGGAAAAGAAGGTCCAAAATAGTCTAGGGCTTCGACTCGTTCATTTAGGTCAATGGGTTCTGTCCATTGGTCTTGAACCACATCATATCGGGCATAGTACAGCGACTGATCCACACCAGTATTCGTAACTACGTTCCATGTGGCGTGTAAAAGTCCATCTGAACTCATATATAGATCAGGGCTATAGGGCGTTAAAACTGCATTATAGGTCAGGAAGACAGGAGTACTCTGTGACCATTTTTGCCCAGAGTCATTTGAATGAACCGCATAGAGACCACTTCCTTCCACACTGCCCGTATAAACAATGACCAGATTCCCCTTATCGTCTCCAGCAAAGGCGGCAGAACTAGGTTCTACAGCTCCTTCTCCAACTACGATAGGAATAGACCAGGCTCTACTTTCGTCAGCAACCTCAATAGGGGCATGAGAATAATATATATTGGCATTTTTACTATCGCCACCCCAAAATATCACGTGAGCAATGCCCGATGAATCGATAAAAGCACCCTGGATACGCGCCTCTCCGTTTGGAGAAAGTAAGACATCAACAGGTTTGGTCCATCCACCAGTCAGGCTCCACTGACGGTAAACGATCGCAAGTTGACGATCCTGGTCACCCACCCATTGACTTGCAAACGCATGAACCATTCGATTCTGATCTGCTACGAGAATAGGCGTGAATGTGTCATCAGAATAACCTGGCACCTTTTCATCAGGTCTCCATTGGGTGCTCTGTTGGGCTTTTACTTTATACGGGATGAGAATTATCGTTAGCATCAAGCCGATAAGAAGCAATCGCAATATATTGCGGACCATATTTTTCCGATCAATCAGAATTCTGGGAAACATCCATTACTCCGCTGAATTTTTCCGTCCGGTTCTTTTCAGGAAAACATATATCACCAATCCAGCCGCAACAACCACTAAAAATACTCCCAACAAGTTTTTGCTTGTTGAGGAGGGCGTCTTGGCAAACAAGGCCGGGTTGGGGGTGGAAGTTGGAGACAGTCCTGGTGTAGACACTCTCGTAGCGCCTGTAATCACAGATGTGTCACCAGAATTGGAAATCACAGGTGCAAATGCAGGTTCTGTAACCTGTTTTACTTCTATAATTCGATCAACAGAATAGATTTCATTCTTTATTTTATTCAGCAAATCTCTATAAGAGACCAGGACAGAGACATTCATAGAACCAGAGGCTGTAATCCCACCAGCTATTGAATAGCTGGCTTGTTCGCCTTGGATCTTAATGTCCTGGTCCGGTTGGCTCTCCCAGGTAGAACCGTTCCAGCGCCAGTCTCGTACTTTTAGATCATATTCTTTAAGATAAGGAACAGGATCTTGAGTGATTAGCTGCAGCATATGGAATTCCCCTGCAGGGTTTATTGCCAGGGTAACCGGTGTAATAACATCGTTGACATCGGTCACATTTACAGGCTTTCCCCAGGTAGCGCCACCATCTTCAGATATCTGGTCAAGATTTGCAATAAATGACTTGTCGTTTTCCTGCCAAAGTCTGTGAACAGTTTGTCCATCGTAACAAATGATGTCACTCCAAACCACCCACCCCCTCGCTGACAATTTCAGGCTCACTCCAGGTTGAGCCACCATCGCTTGATTGAGAGTAGTACAACTTCTCAGGATGATCTTGAAAACCTGAAAAGACACTAAACAGGATATGCAGTCGACCATTGGCATCCAAAGTTATTTTAGTATCATCCACTTTTGCCCAACCTGCAGCAGACTGCGTCAAACACCAGGACAGGTTCAGTCCACGTATTTCCGTTGTCAACGGATTGGATTAGATAAACACCTCGCTTCTCATTAAAAGGTACCGTATATACAACCGCGATCCTGCCGCTAGCATCTACCAGGATATCCGGGGAATTCGACATTTGTGACGGTGATGGCAAATTATGGGGATTATCCCACTCAGAAGACATATTTGCCTGGCTGGCAAGCGCCCAGCTAAAAAGGAGGTCACCACTTATTTTATCTGTCCATACTAAAAACAGCCTGCCCTCCTTACTGATCGCAGAAGATAACTCTTCTGCTGGTCCAGTTAGCCCCGATATGACAGACTGCGGAAGAGACCAGTTCGTCCCATCCCACCGGGAATAATAGATAGCATTGGTACGATTGTTATCAACAAACTCAGGAGTTTGTGTCCAGAGAGCATGCAGCGTATTTCCTTCTGGCACATATACCATGTCAGAGAGCTTCTGATCGGTGGTTGTGATTCGGTCCGGCAAACTCCAGGAGGCTACAGAAAAATACAGCCCATCCAAAGGAACTATCGGGCGGGATGTGAGCCAAACATCCTTACCGCCACCTTCATCACAACCGACAAGATATAGTCGCCCATCGCTCACAAAATAGCTTTGACAACCTAATAAAATAGTCTCTTTAGTAGCTGGATTGAAAAAATAAGAGAGTTCGCTCTGAGATTGCGGTTCACTCCATTCTGTTCCATTCCAAGCCATCAGAGCAGGGTTGATCTTGTCGTACCGTAACAGCACCACAAGAGAGTTCTCCTTACTGACTAAGAAATCAATCCCTACTGGACAGGTCGAACGGCTATCCAAAATGGGACTCGCCTCACCCCAGGTCCCTGCACCGTCTTTTGACCACTGCCCCATAACCATACATTGACTAGAACCAGGCTCTCCCACCTCCCAGGTGACCAACGCCTGATCACCAGCTACGCTCATACTTACATTGTAAGGGGTATTGTAGCCACCGGTATCTTCTGGTCCCTTAAGCTGGGTGGCATCTGCCCACGTTATCCCAGTATCGCTTGATGTTGAGATAAAGATACGTTTCAAAGCCACGTTATCCCACAGTACATACACCTTTGTGCCATCCTTACCGCCCGAGGGTACTATTTGAATGTGAGCAGTATCCGGCGTTGTGGTACGGAAATACTGTGAAGCGTACAATAATTTCTCAGTTGACCACGATCTGCCTTGGTCAGATGACCTGGTGTAATACACACCAGCAGGACCCAAAAGATCATCCGCATTTCTGATATAGGCGACATGCAGTACATCATTCTGGTCGATGGAAACACTCACCGCCAGTACTTTTTTTGACAGGTCTTTTTGGAATGCCCATGCAGGCGGATCTGCAAGATTATCTGCATGAGCTTGTGCAAAAACTAATGTTTTGGTCCTGCTTTGATAGAAAACATAAATAAATCCGTTCTTGCCAGTCACAAATACTGGTGGCGTACCTTCCAGATCGAACGGATACTTTACACCCTGTGTGGAGGTCCATTCCTTACCATCGGCGGTCTCTGCATACCGATAGCCATCGAACTCATCGAGCCAAAAAACATGTGTTTTTCCGAGAGTGTCAGCCACCACAACCGGATTAGAAGCAGACCCTGAATTCGATAAATTGACCGGGTCAGACCATACACGCGAAGCCTGTGCGTTCGCTTTTGTTACATCCCCAATGAATAAATTCGAAAAGAAGGATAGGGCGATGATAGCCACGAAAGGTATTTGAAATCTTTTATTCTTCACAACGGCATTCCTATCTTATTGTTGAACCGGCATTGATTCGAGCTTCTGGTGAAGCTTGATGGCATTTGCCAAAAGATCACTTCGGCCTTGCTTCTTCCACCAGATGCAATAACTATCCAGTTCATTCTTTGTTTCGGGTATCTCTTTTAGGGAGGATACCGCATTATCCGTTTTGCCAAGCCAGGCATAGCTAAATCCCAACGATTTTACAATGCCACGATGCTTTGGGGATACAGTATGGGCAGCTTTCAAGTATACAACAGCCGATGAAAAGTCCTGCCGGATGATGGAGATCAAGCCCAGGCGGTGATTCGCTGTCCGGTTATCGGGATCCAGCCGGAGCGCAGTATGAAGCGAAGCATCCGCCTGTTTAAACTGAATGGCGAGTTCAGGTCCGCTCCATCCCGTTTCAGGGAATCCCCTCAATTCCACTTTTGCCAATTGAACCGCCCCAAGGTCGGCATACCACATTGCCAAGATTGTGTTGAAGGCAAATCCTACAAGGACTAGAAAACCGACGCCAAAAGCCAGAGCATGTTTTCGCGGCACAACGAAGTTCACAATCGGAGCGTACCCTTTTGTCACAATCATGGAGAGCCCGATCAACAGAAAAGAAAAGATCGAACCCTTCGCATTATAGAGGTAATCATCCACCATGCCGTGAATGAACGCGATTACAAGTGCGCCTAGCACCAACCACTGTAAGAAACGCAGTTCAGAAGACTGCGCCTGCACGATGGAAGAAGATACTCTCCAGATACAAACGAGATAGAACACCAAAAAGACAATGCCGCCCAAAATTCCCTGCTCGATAAAAACATCAAGGAACAGGTTATGACTATTGACGACATAAAAATATGGGATATCGAGAATATATTCAGAATATAACCCTGGGAACGCCGCAAGCCCGCCGCCCGTTATAGGATAATCTCCTACGAAATACAGACTTCTGCTAAACAACTCGGCGCGACTTCCCACGCCATAATCGGGCGAACCGACAAGACTGCTCGGTGATTGTGCCGGACCCAAATATAGGATCGCGATCACAATGCCTAAAAAGGCAAAGGTCAGGATGGGAAAGAGCGCATCCATTCGAAGCCGGAACCTGCCTCCGTTTAATTCAACATATCTCCACAACAGCCAGAGACCGATAACGCTTCCGAGCGCCATCCAGATCCCACGCGAAGTTGCCATCACCAGAGCAAAGAAGATAATAAAAAAACCCGCCAGGATTCCTGATCGAACAAGAATGCTCTGGCTGGATTTTCGTAAGGGATAGAGACCGAATATTCCTGTCAGCGCCGCTACACCAGACACATAATTCGGGTGGATTAACGGCAACAGGACATGCGGTCTGATATTCATCCACAGCACACCGATCTTATTAAGCAACTCCACCTTGCGGGGTTCTTCAATAAAGTTGTGTGTGAGGAAAAAATAGAAAGACACCCCCACCCCCACCGTAAACAAGCCCCTCGCCATCCAGAGCATATTCTCTTCTGGCTGAGCACATAATGCATAGTACAAAAAAACAGATGTGGTTAACAACCAAGCTTTGTTCAAAGCACTGGTTTTATCATAGGATGCCCAATATCCCACCCACACTGTGATGATGAAAATAAGCATCATCCAATCGAACAGGGTTCGCCGAAAAGGAAATTCCTTCGCGGCGAACCTCACGATCCAGGGAAGCACAAGAAACAGGAGTGGTACTGCTCCAACATAGTCTGGAAAAAATATCCAGGCAGCACCACTTAAGATCACTAGAAGAACGTCAAGCCGGGCAAACCAGTTACTCTTAACAGTTTCATGCAACGATGAGACTTTCTGCATACAGAATTTTGTACTTGAAAAGAGGCTAGCTTGCGCTGCCGATCGGTGCGCCTTCATCAGAGTTTGCCCATAAGATATGCTGGAAGCCCACATTCAAGGCGGTCTTCAGGGTCGACCAATCGTAGAGCAACATCTTGAGATAGGTAAACGCCGGACCCGGACGGAACGCCCATTCGCGGAAGGCACGTTTCTGCCAATAGAGCAGTTTTTCAGCAGGCATGTCGGGGTAATCCAGCACGGTTCCTTTATCCATGTCAACATGTTCCCAGCGTGTGCCAGGGCGGAACCATTTGTTCTTCACTACTTCAAAGAAGAAGGGTGTACCAGGATATGGCGCTGCAACATGGAAGAGGGCAATATCAAGAGGCAGTTTCTTGGCGAAATCGATCGTCTGGCGAATGGTTGCTTCCGTCTCACCGGGCAGACCAATGATGAAGTAACCCCAGTTCATGATGCCAGCCTTCTTCGCCCAACGCAAAGCACGTTCCGCTTTGGCGGGATCGGCACCTTTGTGGGCATGCTTGAGGATGGCTTCGTTACCGCTCTCGAGACCCCAGGAGATCAATCGGCAGCCGGCTTTGCCCATGTACATGAGCATTTCTTCGTCAACAAAGTCAACGCGGCTGTTGCTTGTCCAGTGAATATCGATCTTCTGCTCGATCATCATCTTACACATCTCGATCACCTGATCGCGATTGACCGTGAACAGGTCGGCGTACATGTGAATGTTATTGATGCCGAGCTTCTTCAAATACCACATCTCTTCGAGGATCAACTTTGGTGAGCGCAGGCGTGTGGCATATTGATAACTCACATGCTTGATGCAGTAGGTACAGCCCGCCGGACATCCGCGGCTTGTAAGCATGAAGGTGAACGGTCCCTTGATATAGGGCATGCGGTATTTCTGCAGAGGAAGCAACTCGTGCATAGGGATCGGTAAGTCATCAAGGTCAGCCACGAACGGACGCGGGAAGTTCAGGATGATCTCACCATCCTTACGCCAGGCAATACCTTTGATACCGTGCATGTTCACAGAACCATCTTCGTTGAAGGATGGCTTGTACATCGGATCATGCTTGTCAAAGGTTCTCTTGATCTCGGGAGAACGCTGATCAATTCTATTTTCCAGATGATCCAGCAGATCACGGATCGTGAGGTCGGGTTCACCCACCAAGGCAAAATCCAAGCTGGGGAAGGGACGCATCGTCTCCACCGGAATAGGCGTGATATGCGTTCCAAAGGCGATGGTCTTGGCTCCTCGCGCATGCGCCAGGAAGCATCCATACATGTCATTTTCCAGAGTTGGAGCGGTAAGCTGGGTCAGATAATATTTGGGCTGATATTTATCCAGCAATTTGGTGAACTCGGGCCAGCCCATGCGCTCCGCGTTACAATCCACGACCTTTACCGTATAAACCGGATGCAATAAGGCAGCCATTTGTGCAAGGGACACCTGGGGCCATACCATGTTCTCACGTGTACGACGACCGACACGATGCTGGGTACGGATCCAGAGCTCGCCATCAGGGGTAGGAGGATTCACCAGCATGATGTCCACAGCCTCGGCTGAGCGCGGAGCCGCGAGAAGTCCCTCACGGACAATGGCATCCGCGTTAGGAAAATCTGCCGCACGAAGTTTCGGGGATAAACGGCTCCCCATGTTTACCGACTGAATGTCATTTTCGTTCTTGCTCATTTTCTTTCTCCTTATCTAAACAAAAGAACAATACTAATTAATAAGATGTCTCTATGACAAACCCATATCGCTTTTGATCTGGAGTTCGCGCTTGCTAAGTTCCTCCAGAATACGCAGCAAAAGCCAATAAACGAACAATTGAACGCCGACCAAAAAGATCATGGCGCTGCTCAACAAATAAAACCATAGACGATCAATTTCCCAGCCTCTTACCCCAAGAATGAGGCTGACCGCACCCATTACAAGTCCCAGCACTGTACCTACAATACCCATCCAGCCAAACTGTTGATCAAGCGGGGTCTTGAAGATCGGCTTTCCAAACAATCCCTGACGGATCGGCCTCTTATAAAAGAGCGAAACTAAGTAATTAAAGGTAACGCCGAGGGCAAAAACATTGACGCCTCCAACGGCAGAGATCAATGCCATGAACAATGCTGCCACTCCCCAGGAGCCCAAAGTGGTAACGCCATTCAAGCGGGCAATGATCAACCCCAAAAATATCAAAGCGGCGATCCCCACTCCTGCCAGACCAAGCATTCCCAGGATCCGAACCGGGTTATAAGAAAGCGCTGTCCACACCATGCTTTGCAGGAAGATGCGTCCATCGCGGATCACACTCAGCTTGGAACGCCCTACTCGCTCGCTATAAGGGATCGCGACTTCTTCGATCTTGATGCCTTCATGTAGAGCACGTGTGCTCATAACAGGTGTCAGGTTCAATCCATCCGGTAAAGGATAGATCTGTTCGAGAATTTCCTTTTTGAAAACGCGCATACCGCTGGCACTGTCGGTCACACGCTGGCGTCCGAGCAGGGTAAGCAATGTAGCGAAGAAGAAATTTCCAACGCGCCGGGTCAGGGGCATTTTGCTGTCTGCGCCTGCCATGCGGGAACCGATCACGAGGTCCGTTCCTTTCAGCGCTGCCTGACACAACTGCGGGAAGTACTCCGGCGGATATGTCCCATCCGCATCGAGGAAACCGATCAGCTCGCCGCTGGCTTTGGAAAAACCGGTCTTGAGCGCAGCGCCGTATCCTTTATTCTTGGGATGTCGGATCAGACATACACCAGGGATACTCGATGCCACTTCAGCCGTTCGGTCTTTCGAGCCGTCATCCACGACTAGAAGCTCGAGTTTCTCAACGCCTGCGCTTTTCAGAGATGGTTCAACTGCCAGAACGCGATTCGCGATTTCAGCAATACCATTCTCTTCATTATAGGCAGGGATAACAACAGATAAGATCGTCATGGATTTCCATCCTTATATAGAATGATAAATGTGGCGGTCAGGCTTGCTGACACTGCCATCAATTTCCTTGATAATTTTCGCCGGGACGCCGCCTACTACCGTATGAGGCGGAACATCCTTTGTGACCACAGCCCCGGCGGCGACGACTGCCCCCTTCCCCACGCGGACACCGTCAGTAATGACAGCGCCCGCACCCAACCAAACATCATCTTCGATGATAATGCCTTGTGCAGTAATTCCCTGGTCCACAAAGGGCTTGTTTGGATCATCAAAAATGTGGTTGACCGCGATGATCTGCGTGAATGGTGAAGTGTAGACCCGGTCACCGATCTGCACACCGCCCTGTCCACGGATGACAGAGTATTCACCTACCAAACTGTTACGCCCGATCTTTATTCCAGATTGAGGCATACCGCGAAAGTTATACACATGCAAAATGGCACCATGCATTACGATAGTGCCATCGCCAATCTCAATACCATTCGGACAGGCATGTAAGTAGGAACCCTGATCGAGGTACACACCATTTCCCAGCTTGATATGATCCGTATATCGTAAACGGACACCGTTCTCAATGGCAGCAGAACCGCTCATTTTCAGGATCAACCGGTAAAAAATTCCGCGAATTGCAATTCCGACTACGGTAGGAATCCATCCGAACAATACAAGAAAGAATTGTTCATAGAAATACCTTCCGATGGAGGATGCCTGACGGCTCAAATACAACTGAATTGCAGACAGCATGGCTACTTTGATCCTACTCTTTGGCGTGCTCCGCCATCCCGACATCATTTGCGGGTCAAAATGTTACCTGCATACTATCGGACGGCAGGTAGTATATAATCAACATATGTTTCCTGCCATATTTCTTGATCGCGACGGTGTCATTATCGAAAACCGTGCAGACTATGTCCGAGATTGGTCTCAGGTTGTGCTACTACCTGAAGCGGTCGATGCATTATCCAGATTTCGAAATACACAATACAAGATCGTTCTTGTTACCAATCAATCAGCCGTTGGGCGTGGACTGATCAGTTTGAAGACTGCTGAGGAAATAAACCAGAGGCTTGCCAGAGTGATCGAAGAACATGGCGGCAGGCTTGATGCTGTTTATATGTGCCCGCACGCTCCTAATGATCAATGTGATTGTCGCAAACCTCAGGCAGGACTTTTTCTACAAGCAGCGCACGATCTATCTCTTGATCTCAACTCTTCCTGGATGGTTGGAGATGCCTGGAGCGATCTACTCGCCGGGCAAAACGCCAACCTACAGGGTCTGATTTTGGTTAAGACGGGCCGCGGTGTCGATCAGTTACAGCAACCGAAGCCTGAAAACCTAAGAGAATATCTCGTGTTGGATGATCTCTCATCTGCTCTAGCTTCCATCATAAATACTGACGGATTTAAAGATCCTAATCACCCAGGGTACTAACAGACTGTGTCCCTGCCACACTCATATAATCCGCTTCAGAATACTCGCGGTCTTTGAGGGTCTTTACAATCATGTGCTCCAGCATCAGATGAATATCTTCCACATGCTCGATAATGTTGCTATCAACATGAATATTGATATCCACCATGGGACCTAAGCGGCCGCCGCTGAAGCCAGTGAAAGCGATGGTAGTCGTTTGATGCTTTTTTGCTTCTGCGATCCCATTCAACACATTAGCTGAATTTCCGCTGGCAGAAATGCCGATCACAATATCGCCAGGCTTGACCAAATTGGCAAGTTGCTGGCAAAACACCTGGTCATACCCTTCATCATTGGCATAGGCTGAAAAGATAGCCATATTATCGGTCAGTCCGATCACGCGGAAATGCGGCAGGCTTTGATGCCGGGTGTTCTTGGCAAGGTCGCATACAAAATGTGTAGCTGTAGAGGCCGAGCCCCCATTTCCCATGATGAACACCTGTTTGCCGGTCATACGAGCTTCGTGCAAAATATCGATCACTTGGGCGATCAAATCCTGGGGTAATCGATCCATAGTCTTTTCGAGAACTGTTATATATTCAGACAATTGCTTCATTGAAACACCTTCCTTTTTATGATCTTCTGTAGTTAAAAATTATTTTTGTACCATCTGGTTCAAGACGGAATGGCAGTTCCTGCAATCCATTCAAAGCCCTGCGTACAGCCTGATGTCTTTCATAGGGTGCATATAACAAAATAAAGCCACCACCGCCTGCGCCGGCAATTTTTCCCCCCAAAGCGCCTGCACGCCGGGCTGACTCATAGATTTCGTCCAGCGTCCCATTGCTGATCTGACCAGCAAGTCTCTTCTTCGATTCCCATGATTTATGCATAAGTGAACCGAAAGCATCAGAATTGCCATTCTCCAGATCCTTGCGCGCTTCATACGCCATTTGTTTGATCTCTCGCAAGGTGCTGAGGCGGTCTTTAATATTGTTCTTTTGTTCCGCCAGGATCGTATCGGCGCGACGATGAATACCCGTGAAGAAGAGGAGGAAGCAATCATTCAATGCACGGCGGAAATCGTCATTGATATTCAACTTTTCCACCTTCACTTCTCCACTCGGCAGAAATTCAAAGAAGCGCAGATTTCCATAGGCGGCAATATATTGGTCTTGAATACCAATGGGCTTCTGAAGTTTGCCAAGCTCTATATCACAAGCTTCTTTTGCAAGCTTCTCTGCAGAGACCATTTCTCCGGAATAGGCATACAGCGCGTGCAATGCTCCCACAGTAACTGTACTGGAGGAACCCAGCCCAGATCCTTCCGAAGGAATATCTGCCATGGTTGTGACTTCAATACCCTGCTGAATACCGGTGGTGCATAACGCCTCTCGGATCAATTCATGCTGGATCTGATCTATATTGTCCACCATCTCGGTTTGGGTGTAGCCGATCCTGAGTTTCCTGTCAAAGCGTTCCTTTACTGTGACAAAAATATATTTATCGATGGCGGAGCTTAATACACACCCACCTTCTTCCATGAAGAAAGTTGGAAAATCTGTACCACCCCCAAAAAAACTGATGCGTAATGGAGTTTGAACGATGATCAAGAGAGCCTCTCCGTAATTTTGAAAATTTCCGCGATCACTAGTTTATCTTTTTCACAATGAATGGCTTAAGATTATGAACAGCCGTAACCGTAGACCCCTGTATGACAAACAGGTAACAATGTGGGAACCGATAGAACCGGCTCCCCCGTGACTATTATTAGACATAAAATTCCTTATGGCTGTTTGTTCGTTTAGTATGCCCCGCGACCTTTGAGAACCGCAGGAATGGTTTGGAAGAGGAGCTGCAGATCAAGCCAAATGCTCCAGTTACGGATATAGTACATATCCAGACGGACGCGTTCATCATAAGTAATGTCAGAACGGCCGCTGACCTGCCATAGTCCAGTGATGCCAGGTCGCACAGTCAGAAGGTTCATGTCGAATTGCTTGTACATGGCAACTTCTTCCGGTGAGATCATGCGCGGTCCAACCAAAGACATGTCACGTTTGAGAACATTGAATAATTGCGGTAATTCATCCAAACTAAACTTGCGAAGGAGAGCACCTATCTTTGTGACACGCGGATCGTTCTTCAGTTTATGGGTTGCCTCAAGTTCCGCTTTCAGCTCCGGGTGCTTTGCCAAAACTTCGTCACCATTGACGACCATGGTGCGGAACTTCAGAGCATTAAATTGCCTGCCATTTAACCCCATAACGCGGCGCTTATGAATGATCGGACCTGGAGAGGATATTTTGATCAACAACGCAAGGATAAGCAACAGCGGCGAAATCAAGATCACCCCTGTTACCGTGATCAACATATCCAAAGTCAACTTCAAAATCTCGTCAGAACCAGTCAAACGGACCTTGTTCACATAGACCAAAGGCACGTAAGCAAATTCATTGACTGTTAAACCAGTCGTGATGATCTCATACAAACCAGAAGAGAGCCGCAGGTTGACTGTATCTGAAACGCCATACTTTTTGAAGATCTCCAATAAATAATCACGTGTAGAGATGGCGCTGGAAGCAAGGATCACCTCACCGACTTGGTATCGTTCGATGATATCCCCTAACTGGTCAACAGAACCTAAACAGACCAGGTTATGGAACAACGGCGTAGTTGCTGGTTCCTTTTTGTCAACGAACCCAACAAGGTGCAGCCCCGAAGTTTCCCACGAAAGCAATTGCTCTGCCAACCAGCGCCCTTCCTGATTAGCGCCCACAATAACTGCAGGGGTTAGAAAAAAACCATGACGGCGCAACGTATAAACAGCACGGCGGAGGAAAAACCTTCCAGAAGATGCGAAGATGAACGTAAACAACCACGTCATCAACAGCCATCCACGGGCAATGAGCAGGTCAGGCTTCAAGAAACCCGCGATAACCAGCAGCAGGAAACCTACTGTGGATGACCGGAACATCATCGAATATTCACGAGTTCCACCAAGAAGGTTTTGTTGGTTATATAGCCCGTTGAAAGCGATAATTACAAGCCACGCAAACGAGGATACTAAAACGAGGGAACGATAGTAGATTGGATCAATGGCAGCTGTTGGATCAAAAAAAGAAAAGTTTGCTTCGAAACGAAAATAGTAGGCAAGACGAAATGCCGTGCCAATTAAAAAGCTGTCAACGATGATCAATGAGAGGCGGTATAAAAGCCACTGGACCTGACGAGGCACAACAGCATTTGCCCGTCCAATCTTCTTTCCCATAGCAATGATATTGAATTTATCCACACTGGTTCTGATGCTCATCATAATTGCTCCTCAATAAAATTGCGTCCAAGGTCAAAAAACATCAAAATAGAAAAAATGCTTTGGACAAAATGGTTACTTGTGTAAAAGTCTTGCCCCATCATTTGGTATCGTTTGAGGCAAATTCATGACGATACAGTATGAAAAAGGTTACTTTTAGCAGAACCGATGGTATTGATATTACAAAGGCGCAAATTCATCTATCCCCCAGTTGGATAAATTAAGAGCGCTTCGCACGCCCGATTTGCTGTTCCCGTAATTCCAGAGGGATCTGACGCTTTTGTAGAAATCCCAGTAAAACGCGTACCCGATCACGACCCGGAAGCCGTTCATCGAAAATAGCTTCATACCCCGCAAAAGGTCCTGACTGCACCCAAACCACATCACCGCGTTTTAACTCGTTGAGCAGACTCTGATGTGAAACATTCAAGGCATCGACCTGCTTTTGTAACGTGCCAATTAACAGGTCCGGAACGGAAGCGGGATCCCCGTCAAAACTAACCACACCCGAAGCGCCTGGCATCCAACGCAGGTCGGAAATATTCGTTACTTCCAAATCAACATGGATAAATAAGTAATTTGGGAAGTATGGCACGATCTTACGAGCCCGCGGATTGACCGGCTTCACACGGATTCGTGGATAGAACACCTCAATTCCGTACGAATCGAGTTGCCCAGCCAGGAATTCCTCCTTATTAGACTTGCTACGCATTGCATACCAGGAAACCGCCATAGCTCCTCTTAAATATGAATAAAGAAGGTCTTAAATTGTTACGTTTTTGAGTCAAAGTCGTCATGTAAAGTCTAAAATTTTAGTTATTCAGTCTATTATAATTGTCATTCGATACATCGAGATAAAGGGTCGCTAATGAAATCGCTAAAAAACATTCTCCTCATTTCGTTCATTCTTGTTGCAATTACTTTTGTTCAATTTGGTACCCCTCAAACCGTATATGCCGCTTGTAGTGGAGTTGTGTACGTATCATCTACAGGCTCGGGGGCTGGTGGTTGTAGTTGGGCAGCCGCCTTTCCAAACCTGCAAGATGCGATAGCATTAGCAGCCAGCGGGGACCAGATCTGGGTAAGGGCAGGAACATACTATCCCGATCAGGGTGCAGGGCAGATAAACAACAGCCGAGATAGCACCTTTAATCTCAAAAGCGGCGTTGCCATCTATGGTGGTTTTGCCGGAACAGAGACACTGCTTTCGCAGCGCAATGTGAGCGCTAATGTCACCATCCTGAGTGGTGACATTGACCAAGTGGCAGACAATGCAAATAATGCCTATCATGTAGTTTCAGGCGACTCGTTGACATCCTCTTCTGTGCTGGACGGTTTCACCATCACGAACGGTAATGCCAACGGCGGCGACAACTACGGTGGCGGCATGTACCTGACCAGCGCCAGCCCAACCTTGGCAAACTTGATCTTCACTGCAAATGTCGGTGGAAATGGTGGTGGGCTGGCAGGATTTGCTTCGTCCAGTCCGACTCTGACAGACGTGACCTTCAGTAGCAATGCCGTGACAATTCATGGCGGTGGAATTTATTTGCAAGATGCATCTGATCCAATATTATTGCGAGTAACCTTTAGCGGTAACACATCTGTTGGCTACGGTGGCGGTATAGCAATGTTCCTTTCCAGCCCGAGCCTGACAGATGTTACATTCGATGCCAACCGTACAACGGGTACTACCAACCCAGGCGGCGGTATGTATACTAGTGACAGCGCACCTGTGCTCAACCGTGTGACCTTTAGCAACAATCGTGCAGAAGATGCTGGTGGCGGCGGCATGTACAACTATGCCAGCCCAGTACGGATGACCAATGTGACATTCTACAATAACTATGCCAATCGGCGTGGCGGCGCGATCGCGAACGAGACATCCAGTCCAATATTGAACAATGTGACGATCACAGGCAATAGTTCAACGGTGCAAGCGAGTGGCGGCATGGCGAACTTTACCGACAGTGATCCAATAGTTCGCAATACCATCATGTGGGGTGACACACCGCAAGAGGTGGTGAACTCGGATGCAACAAGTGTGCCGCAGTTCATTGACAGTATCGTGCAGGGAGGCTGCCCGGCAGGAAGCACATGTACGAATGTACTCAGCGCAACAGCTCCATTCACGGTTCCCGCTACTCTTGCGAACAATGGCGGTTTTACTCAAACAATTGCTATTACTTCCACCAGTTCTGCTCGAGATGCAGGGAATAATGCTACCTGCGCCGCCATCGATCAACGTGGACCAAGCTACCCGAGAGCGCGTACTGTTGCTGATGCATGTGATATGGGCGCGTATGAATTTGGTGGTGTTGGCACAGTAGCTGGCAGTGTAACTACCACCTACGGCAGCACTTCAGTATCACTTTCTGCCTCAGTGACTCCCAACCCTGGTGGCGGAACCATTCAGTTCTATATCAATGGTAACCCTGTTGGTGCACCCGCTTCAGTAAATGCAGGTACTGGTGTTGCTACACTGACCTATAATCCCAGCAGCCTGGCTGTTGGCACACACACGATCCGTGCGGATTTCTCAGGGTTCGGAGCTTATCCGGCAGGCAGTAGTAATCCCAACAATAACGGCGTCCTTACGATCAATCCAGCGCCATTGACTGTGACTGCCAACAACAAGTCGCGTGTTTATGGAGCAGCAAACCCCGTCTTCGATGCCACCATCACGGGCTTCGTTAACGGGGAGACGCTTGGCACGTCCGATGTGACCGGTTCACCATCCTGTACGACTGCTGCTACCCCAGCCAGCCCGGTGAGTGGTAGTCCCTATGCGATCACTTGTACTGTTGGTACATTAGCTTCCACCAATTACACTTTCAACTTCGTGGCAGGGAACCTGACAGTTACACATGCCACCTTGACTGTAACTGCTAACAACAAGTCACGTGTGTATGGGGTAGCAAATCCAGTTTTTGATGCAACGATTACCGGTTTTGTTAACGGTGAGACTTTGATCACATCTGATGTGACCGGCTCACCGACTTGTTCCACTACGGCGACACCTACCAGCCCAGTCAGCGGAAGCCCTTATACCATTACCTGTGTAGCTGGAACTTTAACTTCATCCGACTATACATTCACTTTTGCGACAGGGAATCTCACCGTTACTCAGGCTGTACTCACGATTACAGCCAACAACATCAGCAAAAACTATGGCGACACAGTCACTTTTGCAGGAACCGAGTTCACAGCATCAGGTTTGGTGGGAACTGACTCTGTTACCAGTGTGACACTTACCAGTGCAGGTGCAGCTTCGACAGCCTCTGTGGCTGGATCCCCATACACTATCGTTCCAAGTGTGGCAGTAGGCACTGGTCTTGCAAACTACACGATTACATATGCCAACGGTTCTCTCACCGTCAATACGGTCGCGTTGACTGTGACTGCTAACAATAAATCGCGCGCATATGGAGCAGCAAATCCCACTTTGGATGCTACTATCACGGGGTTTGTCAACGGCGAAACCCTTCCTACATCCGGTGTAACGGGTGCCCCCTCCTGCACGACGGCTGCCACACCGACCAGTCCTGTCAGTGGAAGTCCGTATGCCATCACGTGTACCGTCGGCACACTGGCTGCTACCAATTACACGTTTAATTTTGTCGCTGGGAATCTAACGATCACACAAGCGACTCTCACGATCACAGCTAACGACATCAGCAAGAATTATGGAAGTATTGTCATTTTTGCAGGGACGGAATTCACCACATCGGGGTTGGTCGGAACGGATACTGTCACCAGCGTGACTCTCACCAGCGCAGGCTCAGCCGCCGCGGCTACCGTTGCCGGTTCTCCCTACCCCATCGTACCGAGCGCGGCTCTGGGTATAGGTCTGGGGAATTACACCATCAACTATGTCAACGGATCGCTGACGGTAAATCCCGTTGCTCTCACGATCACTGCCAATAACATCAGTAAGAATTACGGGACCACGGTCACATTTACAGGAACCGAGTTCACTACATCCGGCTTGGTGGGAAGCGATACTGTCACCAGTGTCACACTTACGAGCGCCGGTGCGGCTTCCACTGCAACGGTAGCAGGTTCCCCCTATACTATCGTCCCGAGTGCTGCGATCGGTACTGGTCTCAGTAATTACAGCATCACCTATACCAACGGGTCGCTGACGGTCAATCCTATTGCGCTTTCGATCACAGCCAACAACCTCAGCAAGAATTATGGGACTACGGTTACTTTTGCCGGAACTGAGTTTTCAACTGTCGGTTTAGTGGGAACGGATACAGTCACCAGCGTGACTCTCACCAGCGCAGGTGCAGCAGCCACAGCCACCGTTGCGGGTTCCCCCTACCCCATCATACCGAGTGCAGCTGTTGGTACCGGTTTAGGCAATTACACCATTACTTACAACAATGGCTCTCTAACCGTCAACACCGCCACACTCACGATCACGGCAGACAACATCAGTAAGAACTATGGTGACGTGGTCATTTTTGCGGGGACAGAATTTACCACTACAGGTTTGGTCGGAACTGATACAGTTACCAGTGTGACCCTTACGAGTGCAGGCACGGCAGCGGCAGCGACAGTTGCTGGTTCACCCTACGCCATTGTGCCCAGTGCCGCGATAGGGACTGGCTTGAGTAATTACACCATCAGCTATGTTAATGGCTCACTCACGGTAAATCCGATCACGCTCACGATCACAGCTAATAACATCAGCAAGAACTATGGGGCGACTGTCACTTTTGCGGGATCCGAGTTCACTACCTCCGGTTTGATCGGAACAGACACAGTTGCCAGCGTAACACTTACCAGCGCAGGAGCAGCAGCTACGGCTACCGTTGCCGGTTCCCCCTATGCGATCGTACCAAGCGCAGCCACTGGAACTGGTTTGGGCAACTACACTATCAACTACGTCAACGGCACGCTGACGGTAAACTCACTTACTCTTACCATCACAGCAAATAACATCAGTAAGAACTATGGTGCTACAGTCACGTTTGCGGGGACGGAGTTCACTACCTCCGGTTTGATCGGCAGCGACACCGTCACCAGTGTGACTCTCACCAGTGCAGGCGCAGCGTCGACAGCGACCGTGGCTGGTTCTCCATATGCTATTGTTCCGAGTGCAGCCACTGGAACTGGGTTAGGCAACTACACCATTAACTATGTTGACGGCACACTGACAGTAAACCCCGTTACTCTCACGATCACGGCGAACAACATCAGCAAGAACTATGGTGCAACAATCACCTTTGCTGGAACAGAGTTCACTACCTCCGGTTTGATCGGTAGCGACACCGTCACCAGTGTAACTCTCACCAGCGCAGGCGCGGCAGCTACGGCGACCGTCGCTGGTTCTCCATACGCCATTGTACCCAGTGCAGCGGTCGGCACCGGTCTCGGCAACTACACCATTACCTATACCAACGGCACTTTGACCGTCAATCCGATTACATTGACCATCACTGCCAACAGTATTAGCAAGAACTATGGTGATACGGTCACGTTCGCGGGGACAGAATTTACTACATCCGGTCTGATAGGCACCGATTCCGTCACTAGTGTAACGCTCACCAGCGCAGGTGCGGCAGCCACGGCTACGGTAGCGGGTTCACCGTACACCATCGTACCGAGTGCAGCTTTGGGTACCGGACTTGGCAACTACACCATTATCTACGCCAATGGCACTCTGACCGTCAACCCGCTCGCATTGACCATCACCGCAAATAGCATCAGCAAGAACTATGGCGACACGGTTACCTTCACAGGAACGGAATTCACAACATCCGGTTTGATCGGTACCGACACGGTTGCCAGCGTGACGCTCACCAGCGCAGGCGCAGCAGCTAATGCGACAGTAGCCGGTTCACCCTATACCATTGTGCCCAGCGCAGCTTTGGGTACCGGTCTTGGTAATTACACTATTACCTACACTAATGGTGTACTGACCGTCAATGGACTCACTGTCACTCCATCGATCACTGCCAACGACAAGGTCTACGATGGCACGAATGCCGCCACCTTCACTTGTGCACTCACCGGCGTTGTGCCGGGTGACTTAGTAACCTGTTCAGGGACAGCCACTTTTGCAAACAAGAATGTCGGCAACAATAAGACGGTCACCGCCACCGGGTTGACTCTTGGTGGTGCCAATAGCGGCAATTACACACTCTCCACAACAACCGCTACTGACACAGCCAACATCACAGCTCTTGCCATCACCGTGACCGCCGTCACAGATACCAAAGTTTATGACGGAACCACATCTTCCACGGGCGTTCCCACGACATCGATTGCTTTGGCAACCGGTGATACCGCCACATGGACCCAGACCTTTAACACCAAGCACGTGGGCACCAATAAAACGCTCACACCTGCTGGAACCATCAACGATGGAAATGGTGGCAACAACTACACTGTTACGTTTGTCAATAACACGACCGGTGTGATCACCACACGCGCCATCACAGTGACCGCTGTGACCGACACCAAGCCCTTCGACGGCAATACAAGTTCGGCGGGCGTACCTACGATCACGACCGGTTCTCTTGGAACCGGCGATACCGCTACATGGACGCAGACCTTCGATACCCCGTTGGTCGGCACGGGCAAGACACTTAATCCTGCGGGTACTGTCAACGACGGAAACTCCGGCAATAACTATGCCGTCACATTCGTCCCGGATAATACCGGCTCCATCACAGGCACGCCGTTGGGCGTGATGATCGACCAGGCAGGGAGTCAATCTGATCCCACCAACGCATCGCCGATCAACTTCACTGTGGTGTTCACGGCGCCTGTCAGCAACTTTGCGACAGGTGATGTCAGTTTCACCGGCAGCACGGTCGGCGGAACTCTTGTCGGAACCGTGACTGGGAGTGGCACCACCTACACGGTAGCGGTAACAGGCATGACCGGGAATGGAACCGTTGTGGCATCCATCCCTGCGGCTGTGGCTTCAGACGGTTCAGGCAATGTCAATAACACATCCAGCAGCACTGACAACACAGTGACGTACGACGGCACTGCACCCGCCGTGACCATTGAACAAGCCATCGGGCAGGTTGACCCAACCAACACATCTCCCATCAATTTCACGGTTACCTTTAGTGAACCCGTGTCGAACTTTGCGACAGGTGATGTCAGCTTCACCGGCAACACGGTCGGCGGGCCTCTGGTCGGAACGGTCACGAATACCGGACCCACCACTTATAACGTCGCTGTGACAGGCATGACCGGAACAGGCATCGTCGTTACGTCCATCAATGCTGGCGTTGCTAACGATACAGCCGGTAACGGGAATTCTGCATCCACCAGCGTGGACAATACGGTTACCTTCGATGTCATCGGGCCAACCGTCACCATCAACCAGGCTGTTGGGCAGGCAGATCCTACCAACGCTTCACCGATCAATTTCACTGTCACATTCAGCGAGGCGGTTTCCAACTTTGCCACGGGAGATGTCAGCTTTACCGGAAGCACCGTCGGAGGCGCATTGGTTGGCACCGTTTCAGGCGGACCAACGATTTACAATGTAGCCGTTACAGGCATGACCGGAACTGGAACTGTCATTGCATCCATTCCGGCGGGCGCCGCCACAGACACATTAGGCAATGACAACGCCGCATCCACCAGCACCGACCACACCGTCACCTTCGATGGCACCGGTCCAACCGTCACGATCAACCAGGCGGGCGGACAGGCTGACCCCACTGGCGCATCGCCGATCAATTTCACGGTCGTATTCAGTGAATTGGTCTCCAACTTTGCCACGGGAGATGTCGATCTTTCCGGCAGCACAGCGCCGGGCGCATTGGTCGGAACCGTAACCGGAAGCGGCACTACGTATACAGTAACGGTATCAGGCATGACCGGCAGCGGAACGGTGGTTGCATTCATCGGAACAGGCGTTGCCAGTGACGCGTTAGGCAACGGAAACGCCGCATCCACCAGCACCGATAACACGGTCACGTACGATACCACCGCTCCAGGTGTCACCATCGATCAGGCTGGCACACAGGTAGACCCAACCAATACATCACCGATCAATTTCACGGTCACATTCACGGAAGCGGTTTCTGGCTTTACCGCTGGTGATGTCAGCTTCACCAGCAGCGCAGCACCGGGCACTCTGGTTGGAACAGTTACGAATACCGGACCCGCCACATACAACGTAGCCGTGACTGGCATGACCGGCAACGGGACTGTTGTTGCGAGCATCGCTGCGGGCGTTGCCACAGATACATCTGGCAACGGAAATACTGCATCCAGTAGTATCGACAATACCGTGACATACGATAACACCAGACCTATCGTTGCCATCGGAACTCCGGTTCCGACAACAACGGTAACGGGTCCCGCTGATTTTGCGGTGACCGTCACCGGAGCCACCACCATTAATCTCACCAACGCAGATGTGACTCTCAACACGACCGGAACCGCTACAGCGGCGACCATCACAGTCACGAATGGCGGCACAGCCAACCCGACCGTCACACTCAGCGGCATTACGGGCAATGGCACGATCACTATCACTATCGCCGCAGGCGTTGCCTCTGACGGCAGCGGAAATACCAGCCTGGCTGTCACATCCACCACTCCCCTGCTCGTGGACAACGCCGGACCCGTTGTGCTCTTCAATGCCAACACAGTCCCTGGCGATAACGCCACCGTAGCGGGCGGACCCACACAACTTAAAGTAGCGTTCAGCGAAAACGTGAGGAATGATAGCTCAGCCGGTGCGGCAAATAACATTGCCAATTACCTGCTCGTCACCAGCGGACCAAACACCCTTCTAGACACCATATCGTGCCTGGGCGGCGTTCAAGCCGATGACGTCCAATACACCATCAATACTGCTTCCTACTCGAGCGCAGGCGGCAAATTCGTTGCCACATTGGCGGTCAATGGCGGCACACCATTACCGGTCGGCACCTATCATCTCTTCGTGTGCGGTACTACATCCATCGAAGACCTTACCAACAACGAACTCAACAACGGTGCTGCCGACACGGTCATTGACTTCACCGTGGTGCAGGCGACCGCTGTTGTCCCGAAGACCGGCTTCGCCGTGAACACCGTAACAAGCCTGCCCATCCAACCGGAAGGACTGGCGTACACATCCACCGATATGTGGCTAGAGATACCCAGCTTGAACGTGAAGATGCCTATCGTAGGTGTTCCCAAGACCAGCGCCGGTTGGGATGTGACCTGGCTCGATAAAGATGCGGGCTGGCTCGATGGTACTGCCTACCCAACCTGGAAAGGCAATTCGGTCATCACTGCCCACGTCTGGGACGCGCTCAACCAACCTGGTCCATTTACCCGGCTCAAGGACTTGAAGTACGGCGACCAGGTGAAGGTCCATGCCTTTGGGCAGGTCTTCATCTATGAGATCCGTGAGACTACCACGATCTCCCCGACCAATGCCACCGCCATGCTCAAGCATCAGGATAAATCCTGGCTAACGCTCGTCACCTGCGAAGGCTTCCAGGAAAATACCAAGGATTACTCCTCGCGCAGAATGGTACGTGCCGTACTGGTTAGTGTGGCAGCAGAAAAGTAGGAGAAAGAACAATATTAAAAAGAGCCTCCGGTTTCGGAGGCTCTTTGGTGAGTGAGGATAACAAAACAGCCTGTTGTGAGGCTGTTTGTGTGATCGACCAGGGACTTGAACCCTGAACCCACTGATTAAGAGTCAGTTGCTCTGCCATTGAGCTAGTCGACCAAGTCGTGCGGACGGGTATTATACCCGAAGAAAGATACCTGTCAATATGACGGAATCCACTTTCGGCTGGGCAGGAGGCGAAGATCATTCCAAAATCAGATGTTTCCTCCATCCTTTCATGTATCCCTGTATAATTGAAATATGATCGAGATCAACATCCCGGGGCGCGGCTTGTTACGGCTGGAGCATTTGGTCACAGATGTGAACGGAACACTTGCCATCGATGGGCAATTGATCGCGGGTGTCGCCAAACAGATCAGTGCCCTCGGCGACAGGCTCACGATACACATGCTCACCGCCGATACGCATGGCAGGCAGGCGCTGATCGACCAACAACTGAATCTGACCGCGGTCCGCATTCAACCTGGGAACGAATCCGAACAAAAAGCGGAATACGTCCGCAAACTTGGTGCGGACTCGGTTGTAGCGATCGGGCAGGGCGCGAACGACGCCCACATGCTCAAGGAAGCCGCGTTAGGCATCTGTGTGATATCGCAGGAAGGCATCGCAGTTGAGACCTTGTTATCTGCCGATCTGGTCATGCCCAACATCACTGCTGCATTGGAACTTCTCGACCGACCGCTACGTATCATCGCCAGTTTAAGAAAATAAATTTCCTACCGTACACCAATAAGAACTGAATGAACTATTCTGAACCGACATCACAACCTACATCTGAACAATCTCCCGAATTCGAGTCGGCACGCGCACGTTGACGTCGAGCCAAACGACGCGCCTACTTCCCCACGGACGAAGAAGGTCGCGCCGCACTCTTTACGCATCTGGCACATCGCGCCTTTCCGTCGTATGAGTTGTTCGTCTTCTCGCTCATCAGCGGATTGTTCATCGGACTGGGATATTTCCTCAACGCGCAAGCGCTGCTCATCTTCGGGGTACTAGTTGCGCCGCTCCTGACGCCGTGGATCGGCATCTCGCTGGCTACCATCGCTGGCGCGGGTCGTTTCTTCCTGCAAACGATCACAGCCTTCCTGGTCAGCTCACTGATGCTTTTCCTGAGTGGACTGCTTGCCGGTGTGGCGTCACGTACCTTGCCAAACTCAGCGCGCACCTTCACAGAAGCATTTGTTCATAGTTGACTGTGGTGGCCCGATATCGCCATCGTTATCATCGGTGCGATCATTCTCACGATCTCGTTCGTTCGCTCTGAAGAACGTCCTTATTTGCCCAGCGCCCTGCTCGCCTATGGACTGCTCCTCCCTATCGGCGCTGCAGGCTTCGGTCTCGGAAGCGGCGTGGATGGCATCTGGCCTCAGGGCTTGCAGGTTTTCCTTGTTCATATTGCTTTGGCAACTTTTTTCTGTTTGCTCTCGCTTTTCTTCCTGCGTTTCTATCCCACCTCTACAGGCGGGATCGCGCTGACCGGATTTATCTTCGTAGCGATCATCACCTTTGTGAGTTTGCAAACGGGATTTGTGGATTGGATCAAAGTACAGGCGGGGCTTATCAAGCCTGTGCCTGTTACCGCTACCCCAACACAAGTCTTCTCGACACCTTCCGCTGGCATCACACCATCACAACGTCCATCCCAAACAGAAGCATTCATCGGCGTTCCAAGCGGAACTCCATCCATGACCCCTAGCCCTGAAGCGGAAACAGTGGAAGCCACCGCCACGGTCTTTACACCCACATCCACCATCACGGCAGAACCAACGCCGATCATTGGCATCATCCGCGCCGCAGAGGGAGGCGGAGCCTTCATCCGCGAGAAACCAGGCGGAAAAGTGCTCGCTACGCTGGGCAACGGCTCGACCGTGACCATTGTCCCCAACGATTTGCAGGATATCAACGGCATCATCTGGGTGCACGTTATTGCCTTCACCAACGATGTCCGCGTGGAAGGCTGGATGATCCAGACCGTGCTCGTCACCGCCACTCCTGTCGCAGAGTGGAAACCATCTGCAACGCCAGAAATCACCAATACACCATAAACAAATCAATGCCTTTGAGGGCTTCCTGAATCACGCCGATCAAGAAGCATCGAAAAGAGCGAAAAGGATATATTCATGCCCATTCATTTTGGAACGGACGGCTGGAGAGCCGTCATCTCAGATACCTTCACCTTCGACAATTTACGGATCGTAGCACAAGCCATCGCCGATGCCGTCAACTCGGATCATTGGGACAAAGCCCGCAATGGCGACCAGGGTCCGAAAAAGATCGTGGTCGGTTTCGACACACGCTTCTTATCGGATCGCTTCGCCGGTGAAGTGGCGCGCGTCCTTGCCGCGAACGGATTTACCGTCCTGCTGGCGCAAGCCGACGCACCGACGCCTGCCATTTCATACGCGGTCAAACATCATGGCGGCATCGCAGGGGTCATGATCACCGCCTCACACAATGCGCCGCGCTATAACGGCGTCAAGCTCAAAGGTGGATTTGGCGGTTCAGCTCTCCCTGAACAATGTCGCCGTGTAGAAGTGTACATTACTGACAATGAAGAACAGGCACGCGGTCCCAATCTAATGGATTTTAGAAAAGCTCGCGAAGCGGGTTTGATCCAGAAGTTTAATCCGCTGCCTTCCTACTTCGAGCACCTGCGGACGTTGATCAATACCGATATCATTGCCGACAATCCCCAGCGCTTTGTTGTGGACGCCATGTATGGTTCAGGTCGCGGTGTGATCAAATCGTTTTTACAGGGCACAGGATGTGAGATCGCAGAGATCCGCGGTGAGATGAATCCTGGCTTCGGCGCCATTCACCCGGAACCGATCGCCAAATATCTCGGTGCACTGGCATCCGCAGTTAGCTCAGGCATGGGTAACTTTGGTGTTGTCACCGATGGCGATGCGGACCGCATCGGCGCCATGGATGAACGCGGTACGTTCGTTGACCCGCACAAGATCATGGCTCTCTCCTCTGAAGTATCTCGTCGAAAAGCGTGGACTGACCGGTTCCGTGGTGCGGACTGTCTCCACCACACGCATGATCGACCGTTTGGCAAAACGCTATGGGCTGACGTTGCATGAAACCCCTGTCGGCTTCAATCACATTGCTGATTACATGATGACCGAAGATGTGTTGATCGGCGGTGAAGAATTGGGCGGCATCTCGTTCAAGGGTCACATTCCCGAGGGCGATGGTCCCATCATGGGGTTGCTGCTCGTGGAGATGGTCGCTGCTTACGGCAAGACTTTGCAGGGACTGGTAGAAGAATTGCTGGCAGACGTTGGTCCCGCTTATTATGAGCGCACGGACTTGCGCCTGAGCCGTCCTGTTGCCAAGGCGGAGATGACCGAATATTTGTTGAAACAGGCTCCGGCTGAGATCGGAGGCGCAAAGGTGGCTGAGATCGGTCAGCGCGATGGCATCAAATACATCATGTCCGACGATTTATGGCTGCTCATCCGCCCATCCGGTACGGAACCGGTTCTGCGCGTCTATGCTGAAGGTCGTACGCATGAGATGGTGAAGGCGCTGTTGGGCTATGGCGAACATGTGGCAAAGAGCGTAGTCTAAAAGCTGCTTTAAAAATATAGACCCTAAAGGTTTTGAAAACCTTTAGGGTCTTTTTATTTCAAACTAGTCTATCTTGCCGGAGCCGAGCGCAACCTTCTCACAAGGAAGATCACGATCACAAGCGCCAGTGCAGCGATGATCAAGCCCGGTGCACCAACATCATCCGCGAAGCCAGTGTTAGGCAGCGCTGTAGATGTAGCAATAACCGTCTGAGTGGACACCGCGATCTGCGTGAATGCTGCAGCGACGGTCATGGTAGCAGGGTCTGTCGTTGGAGAAACAGTAGCGGTGGCTTCTGCGACTACAGGAGTAGGCGAAGGCGGCACTGTATTCGTCACCGCCGCGGTCTGTGTTTCAGCTAGGCTGCGTGCTTGCATTGTCACGCCAACTTCAATTGTGGCTTGCTGCTGTGTTTGTTGAACGATAGCTGTCTGTTGTGCCTGCTGTTGGCTGTTATTGTTGAGGAAGAGATACCCCACCAATGCACAAAGAGCGATCAAGACCAAAAGCCCCAAACCGCCTGCAATAAACAGAAAAGTACGATTGTTGGATTCCTCTGGCGGCGTGCCATCATCATAGTTTAGATTATCATCTTCGTACGAATTCGTCATGATCCACTCTCCTCTATATTGCGATTAACAAAATGAATTATCCCACAACTTCCAAATTAACCAAAGGCACGGTAACGCTCTCGCCATTTTCAAGCTTTACATCTGCCGCAGGAGCACGCAACCCGCTTTGTAAGGTGCTGAGACCTGCCGGCAGATTCGATATTGTGCCGATCATGCCTACGAATGGAGGTCGCCGCATACGCACGGTCAATCCCACCGCGAACATACTATATGGATTGGGCTCCATCAGTTCCTTTTCGACAGGCAGCGGGATGATCGCTTCAGGACGATTGGGGCTATAGCGGTCAAAATGTTCGGCATTGACCGTCACTTCACGTTCCTTGCTCGTCGAGAGAAGCTTGAATGCTGCTGAATTCATTGGCAAGGCGCCGAAACCATCCAATACCAAAATCGGATAGCGCATTTGGTACGCAGTGGCGATCAGAGGCGATACCATGCTGGGGATGATCAACCCACGGATCTGTTGCTCTGCCCCGGCACGTAATGTTTCCGCATCGCGGACCTGCCCACCCAGGATCACAGAACCGCGCATACTGACATCGAGATGGTCCGCCGTCAGCACATCATCTGGCTTTTCGATCAACACACGCATCAAGCCATTGTCGATGCGTCCGTTCCCCCACACACCCTGGATCAAAGCACCCGCCGTGCGGATCACAACACCCTTTTCCGGAATGATCTGGATCACCTGACCGGGTAGCCCGGCTTTCAACTCCACACGCGCATCACCCACTTCCATCAGCACCTGTCCACCGCCAACGACCATCACGCGCCCGGGGCGTGGAGCGCGAATGGATCGAGTGAACATGCCGCTATTCTCGGCAATCAACGCGCCGACCGACACCTTGTCACCTTCATTGACCTTGATCAGTTTGTCGGCAGCCGCCGTAGAAACGCCAAAGGTGCGTGCCACATCCAGGAGGATATGTTCGCGTGCAAAATTTGCTTCGGCGATCACATCAGTCGGGCTGACGCGCTGATTCATATGTGCGTTCACCTTACCAGCAACAGGCAAAAGGCGTTCACGCACGATGGAGGCAAGAGGTAAAACATGAAGAACAGGCGCAAGCATCTTAACCTCCCACCGTGTGATACCACTTCTTCATCAATTCGCGGCGTCGCACCGGATCAACAGGAAGATTCAAAGGACGTCCGCGCGCATCGATGACCACACCCATGGCACCGCCTGTGACCGGAACCACGCCTCCCTTTCCCGGACCCAAGCCTGCATCCACGCGGCGAAGCGGCTGCAGCGTCAATTGTGCGGTCTGCCCGCTCGGTAATGGCAGAATTTCCAATCCGCCGAACTTCACTTCCGAGCGGACTTCTGTTCCATCGGCATATGCCAGCTTCGCGCGCAAAATTTGCTCTCCGTACTCCGCCGAGGCAATGATCGAGACCACCGTTCCCAAACCAATGAACGCTCCCGACTCAATGACCTGGACGGGCAGATAACTATTCCGCGCCGCGGCAACACCCAACGATGGCAGAAGGCTATTTTGATCCAGCAAGATCGGCATGATACCCACGGGCTGGATCGCATCCAGCAGCAATAATAAACTTTGACCGAGCGAAGCGCCTTCACTGATCATGCCTCCACCAGCCAGGATCAGATCAAGAGGCGGCATCACATTCTCCCCTGCGGAACGAGCGCTGGCAGGAAAATTCTTGCGAGCCATCTGCACAGAGAGGTAAAGAGACTGACGTGCAATTGCCTGCATAATGGCATATTCATCTTTCATAGCAGGTAATGCAGTTGGATAAAACGATTTCTGGAATAAATATTCACGCACTGTGTTCGGAGCGATATCCAGCGGAAGCCAGCGCATAATCCCTTCGAGATCGGTGTGCTGTAACAACGTAGTGAGACTTTCACCCAGTCCAAATTGCGGATACACACCCAGCGTAAGATCACCGGCAAAACCGGCGGCAACTACTGTTGATGACGCACCAATATTCACACTCAGCAATCCACGCGTCGATTCATATAACTTGCTGAGGAAACGGATCATGCGTCCCTGGGCATAGGCAGTCGGCTGAATATTCCCACCAGTCCAGAGATTGAGTTCTTCCATGCCTTTGATCTGGCGCTCACGCAGTTTCACAACGAGCGAAGCCAGTTCATGCGTTGCTGGTGACAGATCCTCTGTTTCCAATGATGGCCGAACGTTTGGGCTGATCTGCAATTTGCCAGCATGACCACCCAGTAATTCCTGCACATCGGTAGCAAGTTTCTGGTTGCCCGCATACAGGATCATCGGGCGTTTTTCCATGGGCATTAAATAACAAGCAAGCCCTACCGCTTCCAACATTTTCTGAATGGAACGCGAAGCACCACCGTCGGTACCGCCTGCCAGCAGGACCAAGTCTGGGCGGGAACGCACAATGGCATCCAGTTGCTGTTCGGGTTTACGGTGGTCAGAAAGGTCGAGTGTTTCCACCACACGACTGTACGTGGTCTCTGCCAATCGGCGCACACTCTGCAATGAGACATCCGATAACAAGCCGACGACCACGGTCTTTACAACGGGACCCGCTGAAACCGTGGCAATGACCGCATCTACACCGGAACCGTCTGGCTGGGAAGGTGAGATCAATCCATTCCCGTTACCGTTCCCATTGCTGAGCAACTTCGAGCCGATCACATTCTGGAGATTCGTGATCGCTTCTCGTATGCCGATACCGATATCCAGGAACGGCGCCTCAGCCGTGGAGGGAGCTTGTCCCGCCGCGACAAAGCGATAGACGCCTTCAACAACATCGAAGAACAACGCGCGGGTGACCGCGGTGCCCACGTCAATGGCTAGGACAGATTCATTTTGGACAAGCGATGAAGGCATAAGCTAGATACCAATCAGTGATCTAATGAAATTCAATACTGCACTTAACCGTTCGATCATGGCAGTCAACGCCGCCATATAGACCCCGGCAAATAACACACCCAATGTAATAGCAATGAAGAGGCGTCCAACCCATGCCACCCCTTCGAGCAAAGCATTGCGTTTGAGCACGCCATCGGGAGCGCGTTTGGCGCCAAACTGGAAGGCTGCCAGCGTGAACACGGTACCAACAAGCATGATACCTGCCTGGAGGAATTGCAACACCGAACCCAATGGACTCGAGCGTAGATCGAACGCATCCATCGCCGCCTGAGCTTGTGGAAGTAGTGTGCCAAGCAGCGCTCCGGCGAGGGCAGTTGCCGCGCCTACACCCACGAGCAGCGCCATGGCAAAGTTGCCGATCCACGAAGAACGTGGAGAAAGCTTGGCAAACAAGGTGACTCCCAAAACCAAGGGAATGAAAAGCAGGAAGTTCGTTTGTGCAGCAACAAGCTTGGGTATCAACACGTTGTACACAATGACCGTTGCGGCATAACCAGAGGATACGCCGATGAAAAGATACAATGCAATACGAAATGCCGGGTTATCACCGATCAGATAACTCAGGATCATCAGCGTTAGTAAAAATCCCACAATGGCAGAGATGAGTTCTATGGGCATTGGTTGGTTTATCCCTGTTCACCACTTGCGCGGCGTGCACGGAATCCACTTACGAGGCTTCCGATACTGCCGATAATGATCATAAGTATCGCCAGCATAATACCGACACCAAACGCGTCCCAGTAGTTACGGGCGATACGGTTCGTCTCTGGAATAGCATTGACAAATTCGAAGCGTGCTGCATCAGACAACCCGTTGATCATGCCTGCTGCCTGTTTCGACGAGACATATGGCTGCAACATAGGACCTGCTTGTGCACTTGTCACCAGAATAACCGGCGTTGACTGTTCCGCAACCTTTAGCTGTTCAAACCAGGCGCGACCCGATTCGGCGTGGTCGGTCAGCAAAACAATGGCAGAATAATCAGAGAATGTCGCAGCGGCAGATGGATCAACATGATACTGTTGTGTGATGAAACCTAATATACCTGTCGCGCCGCCGGGTAGATAACCGAGATTAAAATATTGGTTTTCCAGCTCATAAGCAAGTGCATTTGGATTAGCTTCTGTCTTCGGCATGTTGATATTAGCGCTGGTCAGTAAGCGCTCGATCAAGCCTGCACTCTCTGGTGAAGTAGCGAGTAAGTCTAATTTTGGTTGATGAGCGAGAATGATCTGATTCAACACGGGAGCACTTACCGCTTCCATCTCACCTGCGAGGGAAGCTTCGTAATCAACCACCACCAAAAGAGAAGAGTTATTCGGAATAGCGTTAATCGCATTCGTAGCAGTTGTCACATCAGCAGGTAAAGCAGGAGAGACTGGCATGAATTGTGAACGCATTAAAACAACAGCGCTCAACGTCAAAATGAGTACAGCAGCAATCGCCCAGCGCAGCCAGCTTTGAGCCGCAACTGTGGAATCCGATGTCAACGGTTTAGGTGTAGTTTCACCAGCAAGGATCTGATCGAACAATGAAGCGCCTGCCTGCTGTTCATCACTTGCCTGCAGTTTGAGTGAGATGGCTTTGGGTCGGCGCGAAGAACCGATCGGCGCAGAAGGAATGACGCCGCGCAATCCCGCCAAGGGACCTTCCTTCTCCGTTGGCTGAGATTCAATGCTTGGTCCTGTTTCTGAGATAACTGATTCGACCGGGCGCATCGCCTGCACCCAAGAAGGAAGCTCTACCGGAGAAAGCGAATCATCCAGCATCGAAGCTTCTGTTTTCTGCGAGGGAACGTCCACGCCTTCAGACTGAGGCTTGGAAAGCCAGTCGGGCATATCCACCGAGAAGAGCGAGTCAACGTCTTTGTTGGAGAATGATCCGCCAGAAGAGGAGAAAATATCTGCTCCAGCGGGTTCAGGCTCAGGCGTGGAAGGAAGCGATTTCTCATCCGCAGGTTTGCGCGGTGTGTCGCGGAATTGTTCCAAAGCACTAGCGCCCAAGGGCAGGTCCGGCTTCTCTTCCGTGGCGCTGCGAAGCCAATCGGGCATATCGTCATTGAAAGGCATCACCCAGAGGCGCCGTTTTGCGCGGCACGAATGGTGAAATGCGCTCGGCTTCGCCCTGTGTCGGTGGGTTGAGTTCTTCGGTGGTGCCAAACGGTTTGGCAGAGATATACCCAGGCAGGGACGATTTATCAAGTCCACTCAGCCAGTCGGGTTCCTCTCGCGGTGTTTGTGGTTGAGCAGCAGCGGGTTGTACCGGCTCCTTGGCGCTGCCAAGATTATCCAACCAGCCTAACTCGATCGGTTCTATGCCGGCAGGCTTAGACGGCTCAGAAGGTTCCGCCGTAGAGGCAGCAAAATTCTTGAGCCAATCCAATTCATCTTGAGATGACCCGGTTGCTTCTGGCTGTGCGGGCGCAGAGGTGCCGCCAAGTTGATCAAGCCAATCCAGATCACCTTCCGCTGCAGATGGTGTGGTTGCTGGTTGTGCAGGTTCACCACCGAGGTTGTTTAACCAACCCAAATCTTCCTGAGCAGATGATGTTTCTTGTGCGGGTTCTGATGCCGCGCCAAATTGGTTGAGCCAACCAAGATCATCCTGTGAGGAAGCTGGCGCAGAGGTCGCTTCCGGCTGAGATGGCGCTGCCGCCCCACCCAGGGAATCCAACCAACTAAGGTCTTCAGGTGCTGAAGCCCCAGAGGTCGGCGGCACAGGCTCGGCAGTTCCTCCCAGATTATTCAGCCAGCTTAGGTCTTCATTTTGAGAGGGCTGTGAGATGTTTGGCTGCGAGGGTAAGGGAGTGCCGCCAAGGTTATCCAGCCAACTCAGATCTTCTCCGCTTGATGGCTGGGATGGTTCAGGAGTTCCACCTAACGCATTCAACCAGCTTAGATCTTCCTGCTGAGACGGTTGAGAAGGAGCAGGTGGAGGAGTCGCCGGTGTTCCGCCGAGATCATTGAGCCAACTTAAATCTTCCGATGAAGACGGTTGTGATGAAGTGGGTTGAGCTGGCTCAGAGTTTCCACCCAGCGCATTCAACCAACTTAGATCTTCCTGCTGAGAGGGTTGTGACGGAGTCGCTTGTGCAGGCGCTGATGTACCGCCAAGAGTATCCAGCCAACTTAAGTCCTCTGGCTGGGTAGGTTGTTGTGGAGCAGGTTGGGCTGATTCCGTCCCACCGAGCGCATTTAACCAACTCAAGTCTTCTCCCTGCGGAGGCTGTGTAGTAGATGCAGGGGTACCGCCCAAGTTATTCAGCCAGCTTAGGTCTTCTTGTGAAGATGCTGGAGTGGATGACGCGCCAAAGTTCCAACCTTCGTTCTGTTTAGGCTGTGATGGTGTCTCAGATTGTTTAGCAGAGGCTTCTAAATTATGGAGCCAGCCCAAATCTTCTTTTTCTTCAGGCGCAGGCTGAGAGGAAGACTCAAAGGAGCCAAGTCGACTACTCCAATCAAAATCCTGCATAGGCTCAGGGTCAAATGAAAATGGTTCGTTCGATTCCTTGGATACATTCGAGAACCACTCAGAGAGTTCGTCTTTCTGTGCAGGCTGTTCCGGTTGTGATGCTGTGAAACCGCCCATCCGTGAGGATGCTTCCTCTTTCGGGGGCTCGCTCTTCTTTTCTGGCGCAGGTGCATTGAACTGGGCAAAAAAATCATTGACCGGTTCCGGCGTGGATGGTGTAGCCGGCTTGGGTTTTCCAACCGGATTGATACTTGCCAGCCAATCGGGGATTTCGTCATCATCATCGTCGCTCTGCGAGGAGGCGAGTCCAGCTAAAAGATCAGGCGCTTCATTTTTCTGGATGCGAGGCTGAGTGGACGATGCCGGAAGTTCCCGTCCTCCTGCAGAATCACGCGACTGCTGACGTACATCTTTCAGCCAATCTGGCAGGATCGGTTCTAGCTCTCCAGTATTTTTCTTGGTAGGGAGCTGACCCATCTGCAGTTTAGAACTCGGCTCTCAAGACTGTCTGGCAGAACTGGCAATTATCCAGAAAATCCGGATTATCTCTTCCGCAATTGGGACATTGAAGGCTAGCCATAATCAGTTACCACCATAAGGACGGTCTGCACCAAATAACACCCGCAGACCAGTAAGCATGGTCCCCAGGGCGATACCTAATAACAAACCACGCGCACCGCCGTGTGAGAACATACCAACGATAAGTTGGAAGGATTGATCCCCAGGGATCGGACCGATCGGCGTTGGCATGATCAATAACAAAGAGACAAGCGCCACAGCCAAAAACACTACTGACATCACATCGGCGCGACGGCGCAGCAAGCGGATGCTGGCATAGATCAACGTTACAGCAAGGATCGCCATCAAGGTCGCTTCTACTGGAACGATGATCGCGTCCACAGTCACTTGCCTGAATTTGCCCTCAGGTCCGTACACTACACCCAAGCCAAAGGTAGCGATCAAAGCAAGTAGTAAAAGAGCGCTATAACTACTTCCCTTTTGTTTGGAGCGCATCCTATCCCAGTGTACGAAAATTAAATTGCCAACCCCTACGATCACAGCCACACCGGCAATGATGACTGCCCAGTCAAGTAACAAACTTTTGAATGGAAGAAATGCTGGCAGGAAATATCCCAACAGGACAATCACCCCAACAGATATGGCAACAATGGCAGAAAGTATGGAAACGATGCGTTGCATTAGATAAGTCCAACACAATTTCAAACCAGCACCTGCGAGTATGGCAAGGATCACCAGCCAGCGCAAAATATCCTGCGCGTTCAAACTCGCTTCATGAGACGGACCTGCGCCTGTATAGGCGCCAGCCGCAAACAGCTCTTCACCGATCAACGGTTCCTGAGCAGCAGCATATAAAATGGATTGCGCTGCAAGATTATCGCTGGCAGCGATCAAACTGTTATTCTCACGGTCAGACGATTCAGCCACCAGGGCAGCTTCGGCACCCAGATCACCCATTACCACACTGGCAGAGACATTCTCATCGCGTGTGATGGGCATGGTCCCGGCGGCATACGAAAAGGGAGCGAGTCCCGTTAAGCGTCCACTGCTGAAACGATATTGTTCCTCCGCACCTGCCGCCCGATAACCAGAAAGCATCGCATCTTGCGAAAGGATCGCCAGCGTGGGATCACCTGAGGTAGCGATCGGCGGTCGGTCGCTGACCGAGGTCCGTTCGGCAATGCGGCGCAGGAGTGCGAGTCCAGCCAGGGCAGAGCCGCCGCGTGCTGTGAAAAGATTGCCGCGCCCCAACGATATATGCAGGCGCGTACCATTTTCCACGGCGAGACCCACAGCGCGGTTGAGGCGCTCATAAGCATCGATACGGCGGAATGTGCCCGGAGTTTTGCGGCGTAAAAAGAGAAATGCCAGAAGTAAGAGCGCGGCGAGTGCGAGCACACCCAAACCAATCACGTAGATCGTCATTTTGTCACCTCGCCCCGCAAATAACGCACAAAGGCTTGTGTTTCATTTTCTTCTTCGAGCATGTGCGCAAGCGCATTTGTTTTTTCCCCACCGAAAAAAGGCTGACCGATATAGATCGCCTGTGCTCCAAGCACAGTTAAGGGCGACCCTGCTTCCAGAAACCATGCGACAAAGCCATCCAATTTGAGTCGTCGTAAGGATTCTGCCCACTGAGACCAAGCTGGTTGCGATTGCATGGGTAAAGTATAGCATATTTTAGAAATGGCTTAACCCAACCAAAAGTCATGGAAATTTCAAGAATATTACGAAAAAAGGGCATATGCACGTGAAAGTCTCCTGACTTTCGAGTGCAAAGTCAGGAGACTTTGCACTCCATTTCACCCCCGACCCTCATAGTATAATGAAGTCAGAAATTATTCACGGAGGCACAATGACTGAAAAGAAGATCCGTGTGCTTGTTGCCAAGCCCGGGCTGGATGGACACGATCGCGGCGCAAAAGTAGTTGCGCGCGCGTTACGCGATGCTGGTATGGAAGTGATCTACACCGGCTTGCGCCAGACCCCTGAAATGATCGCTGAAGCCGCGTTACAGGAAGATGTGGATGTAGTAGGACTCTCCATTCTCTCGGGTGCACATATGGCGCTTGCACCGCGCATCTTGGAATTGCTAAAAGCCAATGGGCAGGATAAGGTGCGTGTGTTCATCGGAGGCATCATACCCGACGAGGACATGCCCCGCCTGAAAGAAATGGGCATCACCGGAATATACGGTCCGGGGGCTTCCACGGAAGACATCATCAAAGATGTCCGCGAAGCAGTAAAATGAGCATCGAATTACGGGTTACGTAAAGCAAGTCGTAATCCGTAATTTGTTCTTACGGAATTATGTCATTAACTCAATCTGTTCTGGAAGGAAACCGCCTTGCACTGGCACGTTTACTGACACAAGTGGAGAACAATGCTCCCGAAGGTCGGAGCGCGCTGGTGGAGTTATTTCCGCATACCGGCAAATCGCAGCTCATCGGTGTAACGGGCGCGCCCGGCACCGGTAAATCATCGCTCGTCAATCAACTCGCGCTTCATTATAGAAAAGCACACAACAAGAAGGTCGCCATTGTTGCCGTCGACCCGTCCAGTCCATTCACGGGTGGAGCGGTGTTGGGCGACCGTGTTCGCATGCGTGACCTTTCCGGTGACAGCGGTGTGTTCATCCGCTCGATGGCATCGCGCGGATCGTTGGGCGGCATTGCCCAGGCAACGGCAGGCGTTACGCAGGTTTTCGATGCGGCAGGCTATGAGATCGTTATCATTGAAACCGTCGGCGCAGGACAAAGCGAAGTGGATATTGCCCGGCTCGCCCATACCACACTCGTTGTCGAAGCCCCTGGACTCGGTGATGACATCCAAGCCATCAAAGCGGGAATTTTGGAAATCGCGGATGTGCTTGTGATCAACAAAGCCGACCGCCCCGGTGTGGAAAATACCGAACGCGCGCTTCGCACTACGCTCGAGCTTGCTCACCCCACCCAACGCGTTTTCCGCCATCACGGGCAGGCAATGACCGTTACCGCCACACCCACTGACTCCAAGTTGTGGGTTCCTCCTATCAATAAGACTGTTGCTACCGAAGGCAAAGGCATCGCTGAATTGGCTGATTCCATTGCCAAGCATGCGGAGCACCTCCATCAGAGCGGAGATTGGGCTGCTCGAGACCGTGCCCGCCTCGCATCCGAGATGGAAGCGTTATTACAGGAAACACTGATGGCTCAGTTCTTCGAGTCCATTTCGCAGGAAAAGTACGAAGAAGTTATCCAGAATGTTTTAAATCAGAAACCAATCCCCTTTTGAGGCAGTGAAATCCCTTATAAACGGACGAGCATCACGCCAGGAGTAAAGTCAATGGATTCGCATCACCACGATATGAAAATGTACGGGGACATCAAGTTATATGGAGGCTCAGGTTCACCCGATCTTGCGCAAAAGATCGCGGATTATCTCCAACAAAAACTAAGCCCCCGGGAAGTCATTCAATTTCCCAATGAAAATATCTTTATCAAGTTGAACAGCAGCACACGCGGACAGGATGTGTATGTAATTCAAACCACTTCGTCACCGGTCCATTACAATCTGATGGAGTTGCTGATCATGATCCAAACCATCCGCCTGGATTCGGCGGCACGTATCACAGCAGTCATCCCCTACCTGTGTTATGGACGTTCGGACAAAAAAGATCAACCGCGCGTGCCCATCACCGCTCGCCTCGTAGCCGATATGCTCGAAAGCGCTGGTGCAGATCGCTATATGACCTTTGATCCGCATGCGGGGCAGATCCAGGGTTTCTTCTCTATTCCTGGTGATGTGTTGACAGCTGCTCATATGATCAGCGACCACATTAAGAGAATCTGCTCAGCCAAATGCATGAACCTGTTGTAGTTGCCACAGATCTTGGCTTTGCCAAAAAGGGACGCAACTATGCGCTGGATCTGGATGTCCCCATTGCTTTCATTGAAAAACGCCGCAGCGGAAACGATGCCAAAGCTGAGGCACTGACCTTGATCGGCGATGTACAAGACCGCGATGTCATCATCGTGGATGATGAAGTGGATACCGGCGGTTCGATCGTCCAGGCGGTGAACGTGGTCAAGAACCACGGCGCGCGCGATGTATATCTGGCGTTCATTCATCCCATTTTTTCACGCAATGCCACCGAACGATTGGCGGCCCTGCCCATCAGGCACATCATCACCACCGATACCGTCTCCATCCCGGAAGCAAAGATGGAACCCATTAAAGGACGTGTGACCATTCTCTCCGTTGCGGGAATGCTCGGCGAAGTCATCCGCCGTGCTCATGAAGGCCGCAGCGTGGGAGAGATGTTCAACGAGTAAAATAGCTTGTAGCGATTAGCTGTTAGCAGTTAGCAAGAGCCAATCGCTAAACGCTAATTGCCAAGAGCTAACCATGCCCGAACTTCCCGAAGTCGAAACCATTGCCCGCAAACTAAAACCCGATCTCATCGGCAGGACGATCCTTGCCGCCGATCTGTATTGGCCGCGCACCTTGGAAATTCCTTCGCCGAAGAAGTTCAAGGAATTGGTCAAAGGGCAAACTATAGAAGATATTGGAAGACGCGCCAAATACTTCATTTTGCATCTGACCGACTACAAATTACTGATCCACCTGCGCATGAGCGGGGACTTGCTGATCAAAGACAGTACTATTCGACCAGAGAAGCACGACCGACTTCGATTAAAATTATCCGATAATAAAGCTCTTGTCTTCAACGATACACGCAAGTTTGGGCGGGTGTGGCTGACAGCTTCTCTTGATGAAGTGATCGGCAAACTTGGACCCGAACCACTAGGCAAGGATTTCACTCCACAGTGGTTGTTTACAGCTTTACACGCTAGACGCCGCCAGCTCAAGCCACTGCTTCTCGACCAAACCTTTCTTGCCGGGCTGGGTAACATCTACACAGATGAGTCACTGAACATCGCCAGGCTTCACCCCAACGCCTTGTCCGATTCGGTAACGCGGAAACAGGCGGAGGTGTTGCATGAGGCGATCCAGAGCGTGTTGAAAGAAGGCATCCGCCGTAACGGAGCATCCTTCGATTGGGTGTATCGCGGCGGAGAATTCCAAAATCATTTCCGCGTGTACGACCGTGAGGATGAACCTTGTCCGCGCTGCGGTACAAAGATCGTCCGGTTGGTCGTCGGACAACGCGGTACCCATATTTGTCCGAAGTGTCAGGTGTTGAGGTAATCATGGAAGGATTTACATTTACGCCCGAATTGGGTTTGCTCATCGGCGGGGTCGTTGGCATGATCATCGGCTGGGCAATTGGTTTTTTCGATTCCAACCGCAATGCTTCCAAGAAAATTAAACAAGCAGAAACATCCGCCCAGATCGCCATTCAGGAAGCTAAAGATAAGATCGCCCAGACTGAAGCCCAGTTGGCCTCCATCCCTGCCGCACCTTCCACGCCGGTCACGTTTGATGATCCCGGTCTCTTGCGTATCAAAAATGAAAATGGGGCTCTGACACTCGATCTCGACGGAGTACGCGTCAACCAGATTGCGCTTTATCCTGAGCAGCGCAAACGCCTGATCGAAATGTTAAACGTGATGCGCCCCTGGCTGGAAAATAAGCCTGCTCCCGCTCCCACACTAACTCCTGCCATAACGCCCCCGCCTCCATCCCAGCCGGCACCTGCTCCCGTTCCATACACCGCTCCTACCCCGCAGCCCATCCCACAACAGACTGTTGCACCGCAATCCCCAACACCTGCAGCCTCAGCACCAAAGAAAGAGGATGCGCCCGCAGCTGCCCCAACCAGTATGGTAGGGCAGATCAATGCTATTTTACAAGCCCGCATCGCCAATACAAAACTAGCGGAAATGGGCGTGACCATGATCGAGTCGCCTACTGGTGGAGTGTTCGTCTATGTGGGGCTGAATAAGTTCGATGGTATCGACTCCGTTCCCGATGAAGATGTCAAAACTGCCATTCGCGCCGCGATCGCAGAATGGGAACGAAAATACACCCCTGGTTTGTAGAACAAAATCAATTTCGTTCTATAACTTTTTGAGTCGTGCTGTCAAGACAGGGCAACGAGCGTTCTCAGCCACATCAGCCGTGACGTTAGGCATATACAACTGACGCAATGCGCTGGTGCTGTAGGCTGATCCCATGCACACCAGGTCATATTCCCCCGCTTTAATTTCATCCAAAATTTCCTCTACCACGTTTCCTTGCCGTGCAATGGCTCTTGCTTTCAATCCCGCTTTGGCAGCGACATCGAGCGCCTGACGCATGCTGCGACCGGGCAGCGTATCTGTCTCCGCCAGGTCGTTCAAGTGTCCGAGCACATCACGTGTGGTGGGGTAATCGAGATCGGTCGGAGGGATGACATGCAGGATGGTGACATCCGCCTGGCTTGCCGAAGCCATCTGAAAAGCAAGATTCTCAGCCACGATCTCATAGCCCAACCCACCTACACTGATCAACAGTTTTTTGATCGGCAATCGCGTTTCAGGGACATATAGAATAGGTCCCATGATCTGCTCCATTAAATGGCGGATCGAACGCCCCGTCAGCCAGCGCTTCAACTGCGGACGACCAAGCGGGCTCACTACAGTAATAAATTCGCCGCCGTTCGCCTTTTGGGGAATGACCTGCTCCGCATCGCCGTTTTGTACTTCGAGACTGTATGCCAAACCTTTTTGCTTGAACAAGTCTACAGCACGTTCGAAGACATCCTCCAGAGGGTGGTGATCGTCTATCGCAGCGGGACTCGCGTTCTCGGTCACGCCCAGAAGCGTGATCTTCATCCTCATTCGCTGCGCCAGCCACGCCCCATACTCAATCGCAGACCAGGTCCCCAGAAATCCATTTGTTGTAATTAATAATTCCATAGCCATCAAAGACTCCGATTGCCGTACAAAATGACACCCAGGATACCTGCCCCCAGCAGAACCAATGGGGATGGAACGTTAAACCAAAAAGCAACTGCGCTCAAGACAGCAATAATGACCACACGTCGATCTATCTTTTTCCTTGAACTGGCACGGAACAACTCCCACGAGACCATTACGATCAGCGCTGCCACGGCAGGGCTCATGCCTGCTACAAAACCATCGAGCCAGCCTTCGTGTTGAAATCGCTGCAACACTGCTGCCACGATCAACATCAAAACGGTTGGCGGAATGATCGCACCCAGCAAGGCAGTGAACACACCGGGAATACCGCCCGCCGCAAAGCCAACGAACATGGCAAGCTTGAGAGCCTCACTGCCCGGCAGAACGTTTGAAAAGCCAACCGCTTCTACAAATTGGCTTTCTGTCATGATCGTGCCAACCGCTTCTTTATAGAGGAGACCAATTGACGCCGGACCAGACGGCGAAAGAACGTTCACTTTGAGGAACATCCAAAGCAAACGCATCCATACCGAGAACTTGGACTGATTCATGAAAAAAGAAATATCCCCACGATGGCAGCGATCACAACAACGAGCCTTTCAGGTACCTTCAACAACATAGCGATCAGGCTCAAAATACCGATCGCCCAGCCACGCCAATCGGTGGCGCCACCCTTTTGAAAGATCTTCCAGGCTGTGAACAACATCAACACCGAAATAGCAGGCGCCAATCCCTCTACGAAATTACTGACCCATGCCTCGCGCCGGACCCGATGCAAAATGAATGTAATGCCTAAAATGATGACCGTGGGCGGAAGGATCGAAGCCAGCAAGGAAACCAAGCCGCCCGGAATACCTGCCACAGCATACCCAACATACATGGCAAGCTGTAAGGCATCGCTACCCGGTAATACAGAGGAAAGCCCCACCGCCTGCACGAATTGGCTTTCTGTCACCAGCTTGCCCACCACTTCATGGTAGAGCAACCCCACCGAAGCAGGTCCCGATGTACTTAGTAAATTTACTTTGAGAAAGATGAGGAAGAGTTGAAGAAGGTGTTCCAAAGCCTATCCTTTTGAATGGGCACAATTGTAACGGCAAAATAAAAGCTGGCTATGAGGATTTTGATGGACTGGGGAACGGTGTAAAATAGGGCAAAACATCTCAAACTTGGTGGAGATTCTCATGGCTCAAACAGAATACAGAATAGAAAAGGATTCCTTGGGGGAAGTTCGCGTTCCGGCAGATGCCCTGTATGGCGCACAAACCCAACGCGCCGTGGACAACTTTCCCATCAGCGGACTGCGTCCGTGGCGGGCGTTCATCTGGTCAATCGCGGTGGTCAAGCGTGCGGCAGCGCTGGTCAACTCGGATCTGGGACTGTTCAACGACCGCGATGTAGATGGCAAGCATTTCACTGCCAAACAATTGGCAGATGCCATCGCCCAAGCGGCGGAAGAAGTGATGGATGGAAAACTTGATTCTCAGTTCGTGGGTGAACCGTTCCAGGCGGGTGCAGGCACCAGCCACAACATGAACGCCAATGAGGTCATTGCGAATCGCGCTACACAGATCCTGGGCGGGAAGGTTGGTCAGTATTACGTCCACCCCAATGACCATGTCAACATGGCGCAATCCACCAATGACACGATCCCCACATCCATTCGTCTCGGTGTCTTGTGGCGACAAGTAGAACTGCTGGATACGCTCAAGGACCTGCAAACCGCACTCGAAACCAAGTCACACGAATTCGATGGCATCGTAAAATCGGGGCGCACCCATTTGCAGGATGCCGTGCCCGTGCGGCTCGGTCAGGAATTCGGCGCCTATGCCAAAGCCATCGAACGCGACTCGGAGCGTATCCGCCGCGCGGCAGATGGGTTGAGGCGGCTTGGCATCGGCGGTACAGCCGTCGGCTCCGGGTTGAACGCTCACCCTGAGTATCACCGGCGCATGGTCAGAAAGCTCTCCAAGCTGACAGGCATTGAGTTATACGAATCGGATAACCTGTTCGAAGTCGATGCAGTCCATGTCGGATGCAGTGGATTATTCTGCTGCGTTGCGCACCCTGGCATTGACCTTGGTCCGCATCGCAAACGACTTCCGTTTACTGGCATCGGGTCCTTCCACCGGGTTTGACGAGATCCGTTTACCGGCAGTTCAACCAGGCTCTTCGATCATGCCGGGAAAAGTCAACCCCGTGATGGCAGAGATGTTAAACCAGGCGATGTTCCATGTGATCGGATGCGACACGGCGGTAGCGCTCGCCGCTCAGGCTGGTCAATTGGAATTGAACGTGATGATGCCCATTCTCGCACACAACCTATTCGAGATGATGCAGGTCATCATCGGTTCGGTCAATGCCTTTACGCTGCGTGCTGTGAAGGGCGTCACCGCCAACCGCGAAAAAGCGGAAGGCTGGCTGGCAAAGAATGCCATCATCGTCACTGCCTTGAATCCGGTCATCGGATACTTGCAAGGCGCCGCGTTGGTCAAGGAAGCGCTGGCTAATAACGCTTCGATCCGCGAGTTGGCATTGGAGAAAGCAAAAGCCGGTGTATTGAAACACCGCGATGAAGATCGACCGGTCAAACCGGAAGAGATCGAGTTTGCCCTCGGCGACCTACGCAAGCTAACCGACGGCGGTATCGTCGGCGGAGTGAGCGGCGGAGGATAGTTGCAAATGAAAAGAACTCCGAGATCTTGAAAATCTCGGAGTTCTTTTTACCATTTAACCACTGAGCCACTAAGACACGGGGTTTTAAATTCTTTTTCTTGGTGTCTCCGTCTCTCTGTGGTTCAAAGAATTTTACTTCCTGATCACCTTCGCCCTCATTACATACTTGTTCACCCCTCCGAACCGATACTTATATTCTTCATCACCACGCATGAAGTCGAATTCGTAACGACCGTTCTCACAACACCATTGAATAGTGTGACCGAGCAGCACCCAGCCGGGGGAAAATTCCATGTGCTCGCGGCTGACGCCGGAGTTGTAACCCCAGAGTTTGTTTTTGTAATCAAAATTGAGCGATGCCGCCGCACGGACTCCGTCCACTTCGAGGAAGCCGAGCCAGAGATAGCCCTGCTCATGCGCCGCACGCAGGGATTGTGTCATCTGTTCGCGCATGGCATCGTGCAGGAATTGTTCCTTGCCTGTATCCTGCACCATCAAATGGAAGAACGATTCCAATTCAGGTTCGATATCGGCGTTCTTATCAACCACCACAAATTTAACTCGTCCGCTTTCGTCGGCGCGGCGCATTTTGCGGCGAATCTCGTGGCGCTGCTTCTTGTCGATGCGGGAGAGATAGTCTTCGAAGGAACCATTCAACGCGATGCGCGGGGTGGGACGATAGATCTCTTCGTGGTAGGTCCAGCCGCGGGATTCGGAGTCCGCTTTGAGGGCGGGTAGTGTGGGAGAGACATCGGGGAGGTTATACCAATCGAGAGCCGACCATGAACCGGCATCGCCAGACCCGAGAAAGTCGATCAGTCCAGAGAGGAAGCGCGATAAATCCGCTTCGCGGACGATCAAGTCCAGATAGTCGGAGATTTCGATACTGCCAACCAGCAAGAGCGCCTGTTGACCGTCGTATTCAGAAATGAATAACGGAGCGATGCCAACGAGTTGGTCACCATCCGTCGCAGAAACCAAAACCAGTTCCGCCTCTTTCCATTCTCCGCCGCCTTTGGTCTTCCACCATTCGCTGAGATATTCGTAGCGTGAAAAAGGGGTATCGGCAATGCTTTGCTCTACGAGCGCGTTCCATGCCGTTTGTTCGAACTCAGAAAAATCCTTATGTAATTTGAAATCCATCCGTCAGCCTTCCGCCTGTATTTTCTTGAGATTTTACCAGTATAATGATAGAAACCTTCTGAATAATCTTACACCCGTGGGCACATTTGATTTAAACATCCTCCCCATTCACAGAGTCAACGGCGAAGAGTTGGCTGAATTGCCGGGTTTGCTGGCTCTCACCCCGCCGCGTAAAACCGCGCGCGGACGCGAACGAGACAACCTGATCATCTATTTGATGCTTTCAGGCAATGCCATCTTTTCCGCGCCCGAACTGCACCAGTTGAACAATACGGCGGCAAGCGCGTTCTATCAATCTGCGGGCACTTTGACAACTGCCATGCGCAAAGCGGCAGAGACCATTAACAACACGCTGTTACAGCGCAATCTCTCCACCTCGGGACGCGGACAATATGCGCTCGGCTTTTTGGTGCTCGCATCCATCCGCGAGGCGCAATGTACCTTACTGCTCAGCGGACCTGCGCACGCGGTGTGGGTCGGTGAAGGCGGCAATCGCCACATGTACGATCCTGCGCTTTCTGGCAAAGGGTTGGGATCAAGCCAAAGCTATCAAACCTATTTCTCACAAGTTGAACTTCATTCAAATGATCTACTGGTTGTGTGCGGAAAATTCCCGCACGATTGGGAAGCCGACCTTTTAAATGAACGTCCGCCCGCTTCGATGGACGCCGCGTATCGCAAGTTGACCTTCGCCAAAGGCGACCTGAATGCCGCGCTTATTCAGGCGAAAGACGGTCACGGGACGATCACCGTCCTGCGACCGGATGTCAGCGGCTCACGTCCTTCGACCCGACCCGTTCCCGTTACCCAAGCAACGGTCGTCACTCCGGCTGAACCGAAGCTAGAAGAACAGTTTGAAGAAACTCCAACGCCTGCTCAACCAGTTTCTGAGTCGCCTCAGATAAATTCCCAATCCCGCCCGATCATCACTGAAGAGGAACTTGATGAACTGGCGGAATTCGGTGCACATCTTGTGCAGCCTTCTGCCTATGCTATTCCGCTGCAGCCGGAGGAAGTAAATCCGCCTTTGCCAAAAGAAGAGCACTCGGCAACCCCGATCTCTGCCACAGCTGCTTCACCCTCTGTGCCGCGCAATTTTCCGCCATCCATTCCGCGGGCGAACAAACCGATGGATGCTGTGAGGATCGAACCGGTCAGCCAACCGATCATCCAGCCAGAACCGGAAGAGGATGAAGAGGAAGAAATTCCGGAGCCTGAGGAGATCATCCCCGCCAAATCAAAAGCGGAACGATCTAACGCGCACGCCGAAGCGACGCGTCAGATAGCGAAAGTGATGGTTGGCGGGATCCAAACCGGGCGGCGCTGGAACGAGAGCATCGGAGCATTCCTGCGCGGATTTGTTCCGAAACTTCTGCCGGGCGCGGAAGACGATTCACAACAACAAAAAATGGTTATTGTGCCCACATCGGTGATGATCGCCATCGCTTTGATCATTCCACTGCTATTTGGAACCATCGGTTCTATTGTGTATTTGAGTAAGGGGCAGAGCGTTCAATACGATGAGTTGTATTCAAGGGCACTCACTCAGCGTGCGCAAGCCATCAGTGAGACCGATCCTGCCCGCCAACGACAGGATTGGCAAACTGTTCTAGAAATTACCAAAGACGCCGCCAAGTATCGCGAACCTGTCGAATTGATCGCGCTCCGTGATGAAGCACAAAAGAATTACGACCAGCTCATGGGCGTTGCCCGACTTGAATTCGTCCCTGCCTTTACGAACGGACTCGGCAACTCGATCCAGATCAGCCGCATGGCAGCCAGCGAAAGCGACCTGTATATGTTAAACGCTGAGGGCGGTAACATTATGCATGCATCCTTCACCGGACGCAGCCTGGAACTGGACAGTGCCTTCAACTGCCAGCCAGGCACCTATGCTGGTTATCAGGTTGGCGAATTGGTCGATCTACTGACGCTGCCCAAGCAGAATGCATACAGCGCATCGGTGCTGGGTATTGACGCTACTGGGAATCTGCTCTACTGTTCTCCTGGGCAAGTCCCACAAGCGGTCCGGCTTCCAGCCCTACCCAATACCAATTGGGGGCGCATCACATCCTTTGCACTGGATAACAGCAGTCTGTACGTACTCGATGCCACATCGCGTTCGGTCTGGGTCTTTGTTGGCGATAACAGCAATTTTGTTCGCACGCCGTACTTCTATTTTGGCACAGAGATCCCCAACTCCATCGATACCGCCATCGACCTATCGATCAGTGGCGATGATCTCTACATGCTGCACGCCGATGGGCATATCTCCACCTGTACCTTCAGCCGTATCAACGATGCGCCAACACGCTGCACCGATCCTGCCACGATCCAGGACCCCTTCCCCGCGCACAAAGACATCAATGTGTTCGCCGATGCGCACTTCACACAGATGTCGCTCACTAGTCCGCCTACACCTGTGCTACTGCTGCTTGATTCCGAAAATCAAAGTGTGTTTCGTTTCTCGCCCCGCACGCTCGAGCTGCTGAACCAGATCCATGGGAACGCCGCCAAAGGCAACCCATTCAAAGCTGGTGTAATGAGTGCCATGGCGGTCAGCCCAAACTATGTACTCTATCTCGCCATCGGCGACCAAGTCTACTTTGCGACCAACCTGCCATAGACTTTAACCGTTGACTTTCAAATGAATCTCTTTTCCCTCTTCCGACGTAAATCCTCGCCTCCTACGAAGCCGGAGGTTGTTTCTGAGTCTCAAGAGACTCCTCAGCCGATAACGCTCAAAACCCTTCTCATCGTATACGACCCGACCGTTGACGCAAGGACAGGCAAGAAACTTTCACAGTTCATGAATTGGAATCGAGTCGATGACCTGGTAAAAGGATATATCTCGGATGTCCAGCAGGTCAGCGGCGGACTTGTCCGCTACGAGATCACAGAGCGCATCGATGTGAACGCCTTCCCTGCCAAAGTGGATGGATACGTCTATGAGGCGGGAACATTCTTGAACGTAGTGCGAGGCGCTTCCCGTCCGTATATGCCACAGGAAGCAGACTATTACGCCATCATCAAGCAGTTCAATATTCTGCAGCGCGTTGCCAGCGAAGAGATAGACGAAGTCTGGATCTTCAACTTTCCTCACGCCGGTTTCTACGAATCAATCATGGGCGGACCCGGTGCCTTCTGGTGCAACGCGCCCCCACTCACCGGCACTGAAGCATCCAAACGCAGATTTGTCATCATGGGGTTTTCTTATGAGCGTGGCGTGGGTGAAATGCTGGAAAACCTTGGTCATCGCGCTGAATCGATTATGGAAAAGACCTATGAAGGGTTACCCGGCGAGGCAAATTTGTGGCGCCGCTTTACCCGCTATGATAAGACCCACCCTGGGCGCGCTGCCCTGGGCAACGTGCATTTTGCGCCGAACAGCGTCCGTGACTACGATTGGGGCAATACATCCATCGTGTTGAGCGAGTGTGATGACTGGCGTGACAACTTCCCAAATTTCAAAGGCGTGACTCGCCGCGTTACTTCTGCCAATTGGGGGTATGGCGATATCCGTGAGCATCACAAATGGTGGATGAGTCACTTTCCTAAAATTGCCGGTAGTACAAATGGCATTTCCCACAACTGGTGGCAATATATCGCCAACCCTCATCATGTCGCTGTATAATTTGGGAATTCTTCTTGATGTGTAGCAAGGGAGGGGATTCCCCCATCTTGCTGGACAAAATTGTGTAGTGGGGCATTTCAGAGTTGTAATATATTTTTGTTTTTCCAAGGAATAAAATTCAAGAAGAAAAGACAGGTTCCAAGAGATGGAAGAAACCTGTCTTTTATATAGTACAAGATGAAAAAGATCATTGAACAGCATCCGCATATTCTCTCTAACACCCTGATCACTGTCACGTTCATTCTGTATGCAGTGGCATTTGCTGCTTTTCACGATTATACAGGTGCTAGCATTGCCTCGCTTGCTGTTCTGCCAGTGATCGTCACAAGCTGGTTCTACGGGGCAAGAAGCGGGGTATTAATGGCGATCTTCTCCGTTCTTTTCAATATAGGTATTCTCTCACAAGGTGATCATTCCCTTTCGATCCTGTATAAAGATATGGCATACCCGCTGGGCACCTGCGCCCTGCTGATCACCGGCATTGTGACTGGTAAGTTATCCCATGCAACGCGTCAACGGACGGCAGCCATCGCTCAGTTGGAGCAGTATGAAAGAGAACGCCGTACACGCATCGAGTTTTTAGAGTTGCTTAACGCCGTCACTGCCACTGCTTTGGAAGCGGATAGCCTACAAGATACACTGGAGATCTTAACAGAGCAAATCGTGCATCTGTTCAACGCCGATGATGGCTATTTCTCCTTATGGGATGCCGACAAGAACATACCCATCCCTACCGTGGCGTATGGGTCGTTACGTGATGTGTATCCGTACATGACATTTGAAGCAGGGGAACAGACTCTAAGCAAATCGGTGATCGAGGCAGGATACCCCATTGCTATTCCGGATATTGGAAACTCTCCCTTTATCGGCTCTACGATCGCTGCCATTTTTCCAAATCACTCCATGCTGGGAATCCCTCTGATTGTGCAGCGACGGGGATTGGGCGTATTGATCTTGGGTTACAACCGAACCCGTCAATTTGGTGAAGCGGAACTCACATACGCTGAAACGACAGCAGAGCAGGTAGCGTTGGTTCTTTCCAAGTCACTTTTACTGGATGAAGAACGAAAACAGGTCAAACGATTAACCGCCTTACATGATGTGGCATTGACTTCCATCGAAGCCGACCAGGAAGACCTATTGATCGAACGCGTCTCTGAGATCATTGGTAAAAACCTTTTCCCCGATAATTTTGGCATTATGCTGCTGGATAGCTCAAAAAGAATTCTTCACGCACATCCATCCTATCGTTTCTATGGAGCGGAAGATCTACGGATGAAGGATATAGCTCTGGGTGAGGGTATCACAGGAGAAGTCGCCCAAACCGGCATTCCGCAACGTATTGGAAATGTGCGATCCTATCACCAATATGTAGATGTGGATGATCGTACCCTCTCAGAATTATGTGTCCCTATCAAGTTCAAGGACAACATTCTTGGCGTGGTCAATGCGGAAAGCATGAAACGGAACGCATTCACCGCCGACGATGAGCGCTTGCTCGTAACGCTGGCAGGTCAATTGGCGACCGCCATCGAACAGATGCGCAAGGCGGCAGCAGAACGAAAATGGCTGGACCAGCTTGCTCATTCAAATGATTTGATCTATTCCATTGCCCAGATCACGACACAGATCGAAAAGTCGCTGACTGCCAGTGATATTATTCAAACTCTGGGGAAGGAGCTCCAAAATCTTCATCTCACCTGTATGATGGCAATGTATGATGATCAGCATTCATCCTTCACCGTCAATTACACATCTCTGGAGCCGCATTTCCTGGAAGTAGTTGAGGAGGGTCTGGGATATCCTCTGATCGAATATACCTTTCCGCGCAGCCTGCTGGAGAAAGCAGCAAACAGCAAAGGATTATTCCATCCGATTGTCTTGTCCCAACCAGAGGAGGAGATCGAAATTCTATTCAACGGTGTCAGAAGACCGGGCGCTCTGCGTATCCTAAAGCAGATCGGCATTACCGATGACATCGAACCGCTACGGGTACCGCTCATCTTTGAAAAGAACTTGCTGGGAATTTTATGGATCTGGGGAAATGAGATTCGTACATCCGACCTGCCTATCATCTCCATGTTTGCCAAACAGGTCGGGATCTCTCTGGAGCGCGCACGTCTATTCCAGGAAGTACAAAGCCTTGCTCTCACTGATCCATTGACCGGGCTGCATAACCGCCGCAATATTTTCGAACTCGGTCGGGTTGAGTTTTCACGCGCGCACCGTATGAACCGTCCATTTTGCTGCATGATGCTCGATCTCGATCATTTTAAACAGATCAACGATAAATACGGACATCCGGCAGGCGATCAGGTTTTACGTGAATTTGCAGATCGCTGTAAACGTGCAGTGCGTGAAGTGGATTTTGTCGGCAGGTATGGAGGGGAAGAACTGATCATTATCATGCCAGAAACAGAGCTGGCGGCTGCCTTCCCAGTAGCAGAGAGGCTCCGTAAAGAAATTGCTAACGCACCGATACGTATTTCTGGGCGCGAATTAAATGTTACCGTAAGCATCGGTCTTGCGCAAAAGGATGAAAACACACTCCAGCTTGAAACCTTGATCGCGCGTGCCGATCAGGCAATGTATATTGCTAAACACAAGGGGCGCAATCAAGTGGCAACCAGCAAATAGCCCGGACTATCCAGCGATCTTCAACGCCACCATGGTCACATCGTCAGCCAGGGAGCGGTTATCACCGAACGCAGTGGCACGCTGCAACACGCTCTGCAGGAGGTCGGAGGCGCGCAGGTCCACACCTTGTACGAGCAAGTCAGCAAGGCGTTGATTCCCGAACTGTTCCATGCCATCGTTCAATACTTCCGTCACACCATCCGTGTAAAGCAAAAGCGAGTCACCTTTTGAAAGGTTCACCGTTTCGATGCGCGGCTGGAAGAATTCTGCCAGACCGATCGCTGGCGCCGTGGGCATTAACCAGGTGATCTGGTTGCTCCTACGGCGGTGCACGGCAGGCGGATTATGCCCCGCGTTGACATAGGTAACTTCCAATGACACAGGGTCAAAGCGTGCCAGAAAAACCGTTACGAACGTTGTGAAATTGATGTTGTGGATGTAGAAACGATTAATGCGTTCCAGTATTTCAGCGGGCGAATCAGTATCGGGCGCCATGGTGCGGATGGCAGTCTGCAGACTGCTCATCAGTATTCCAGCCGAAACGCCATGCCCGCTCACATCGGCAATGACCAGTCCCTGTGTGCCATCGCGGAATTGAAAGAAATCGAAGTAATCGCCGCCGATGATCTCTGCCGGGCGGCTGAAAGCGGCTACATCCACACCAGAGATGGTCGGCGCTCGCTGTGGCAGCAAAGCGCGTTGCACGATCTGTGAAAGTTCCAGTTCTGCTTCCAACCTTTGGCGTTCTTCATCGGAGTAATGCTCCAGACACACATGAGCGGTGTAGTCCATCTCCAGCCGGTTGGTATCTACAATACCGTGACATATTTCGCAGACGCCCAGTGTTTGGTCATCTAATTTTTCAAGGCTGCTCTCAATAACATGCAGATGTTCCTGCACGCAATGATCGTCATCGCACAGGCAAACATCCTTCTCAGTATCGGTCGCTGTCTCTAAAAATTCCGTCACATTATGACGTTTTTCATCCAAACTTTCCTGGATGCGCTGAAAGATATCGAGTGCCATTTCTCCTCCGGTCTCTCAAAACCGTCCCGTCGAAGACCCTGTAAAGGGCTGTTTTTCTCAAAGATACTACTTTATAAAATGAACCTACAGGACGTTTGCTTCATTAGAACAAATGTTTAAACTCGCTCAATACCGTAATTCTTACACAGGTTTCCACACTTGATATAACCCTAGGTTGCCCATTTCACCATCAGAATAAAAAGTTTCTGTCACTTGAAAACCCGATTTCTCCGCCAACTTGCCCAGCTCAGCTTCACTAAAATGATGGACATAGCGCAGACCTTCTCCCCCACTACGCCAATCGAGCAGATAATCATCGGCATCCACATCCAAGCCGAAGGTTGCTCCCGTTCCCCACGGCTGGACTCTTTTCCTAAGCCTTTCACTGTTCATGAATTGCCAGTTGGAGTGGATGAACTTTCCATCAGGTTCAAGCAAATCACGAACTGTCTTCAAAATGCCTATCCGCAGGTCATGGCTGGGGATGTGATGTAGAACGGCGAATGCAGTGATCAGTGACCAGTGATCAGTAACTGATGACTGAATACTGCTCACTGATAACTGAGTCAGATCAACTTGTTTGAAAGTGGCAGAAAACCTTCCAGAGCAGACTTCCGCATTTTGGAGCAGAGGCAGGCTAAAGTCCACGCCAAGATACGTGCCGCGGTGACCGTGATCCGCCAGTTCGCGGGCAAACCATCCGTTGCCGCATCCCAAGTCCAAAATGGACTCATCCCCTTTCAGCATATCCATCACCCGCCGCACTCCCGGTTGAATGCGTTGACGCGTAGCAGAAAAGGAATCGCCGAAGCGCGTGTAGAACTCGCGATTGAGTTCGATCAGGCGGGCAGCTGTGGCAGAGTCCATAGGAAGGATTATACTCAGCCCGCCCGCAAATTGCATTTTTCAAAGGCAGGAAAGCTTGTTTAAAGAAGGTGGAAATTCTATAACGGGTATAATCCCGCCATGCTTATGCCACAGGATATCGAACAACTCTCGGAAGAATTTGAAACCAAGACACCCCAGGAGATCATCAAGTGGGCTATTGATACGTTCTGGCCCCAGATCGCCATGAGTTCGTCGTTTCAAACACAGAGTGTGCCACTGCTGCATATGGTCAGTCAGATCAACCGCAATTTGCTGATCTATTTCATTGACACCGGTTATCATTTCTGGGAAACGTCCATTTTTCGTGAACAGCTCGCTTCTGATTGGCATCTCAATGTGCTCGATCTGTATCGTGACACACGCTGGGATATTTTCGTACGCCAGCGCACCCGCAGCCTGCCGGTGGATGACCCGAACTTGTGTTGTTATATTCATAAGGTTCAGCCGCTGCAAACTGCCATGAAAGATATGCTGGCTTGGATCAGTGGTATTCGCCGCGATCAAACTTCCACGCGCGCTCATGCTAAAATTCTGGAACTGCAGGAAGATGGACTGTTGAAGATCAACCCGATGCTGAACTGGACCAAGGCAGATGTGAAGCGCTACATGGAAGAACAGAACCTGCCATCGCATCCATTATTAGCGAAAGGTTATCGCAGTGTAGGATGCGCTCCTTGCACAGTTGCGATCGGCGTCAATGACGATGAACGTGCCGGTCGCTGGCAGGGATCTGGCAAGACGGAATGCGGCCTGCACACAACGATGTTCAACCAAAAAGACCTTTCGAAGTTGAAGAGCGATTTTCACGTGGATATTTCGGAAATGGAACGGCGAAAGACGGAAAGGTAAAGACGTATACAGGTAGACAGGTAAACGATTTGTATGCAGACAGAACGACAGGAACGTTGGAGAGAGACTCATCTCCTGACCCCCGATAAAAAAGAACTGGCGCGCACCGTGCTGGAGGAAATTCGACGCGGGCGCGATGTGACCAAGACCCTGCGTAGTCATCCCATTCCGGGCGGCGGATATCTCAACAAGTCCATGCTGGTGACCATTTATAACGAGATGGTCGCGGCAGGAGAGTTGGAAGAGGACGCGCGCCTGCTCGAACGCATTCGCATGAAGCCCATGCGGACTCTCTCCGGCGTGACCACGGTGACGGTTCTCACCAAGCCGTATCCGTGCCCCGGTAAATGTATCTTCTGCCCCACTGACGTGCGTATGCCCAAGTCGTACCTGCCCGATGAGCCGGGAGCCATGCGTGCCGTGGAGCATGAGTTCGATCCATACGCACAGGTGATGTCGCGCATCAAGCAACTGCAGGGACTGGGTCATCCCACCGATAAGATCGAATTGCTCATCCTTGGTGGGACGTGGTCATCGTATCGGCGTGATTATCAGGAGTGGTTCATCAAACGCTGTTTTGATGCGATGAACGAAATTGACCGTAAAAGATATGATGAGCATAAAGGGGAATGGAAAGTAGAAAGTGGAGAACTGGAACGCGATCATTCCACCAACGAGACAACGATACATCGCAACGTGGGACTGGTCATTGAGACGCGACCGGATGAGATCACACCGGATGAAATTCGTTGGCTGCGTTATCTCGGTGTGACCAAGGTGCAGATGGGCGCGCAGAGTTTGGATGACCGCATCCTTGAACTCAACAAACGCGGACACACCGTAGAGCGGACACGGCGCGCCGTGTCCCTACTAAGGGCGGCGGGATTCAAGATCGTGCTGCATTGGATGCCGAATTTGCTCGGCGCCACACCCCAATCAGACAGAGAAGATTTCGCCCGCTTGTGGAATGACTTCTGCCCGGATGAAATAAAAATTTACCCCAATCAGTTACTGGCAAATGCCGAGTTATACGAATACTGGCAGCGCGGCGAATTCAAACCATACGAAACGCAGGAACTGATCGACCTGATCGCGGACATTAAACCGACCATTCCGCGCTACTGTCGCGTGAACCGAGTGATTCGTGATATTCCGTCTACGAATGTGGTGGAGGGAAATCGGCGCACGAGCTTGCGGCAGGATGTACATGACGAGATGAAGCGGCGCGGGACGAGTTGTCAGTGCGTGAGATGCCGCGAAGTGAAAGGGAAAGCGGTCAGCGCGGAGGCGTTGACGTTGAATGACATGGTCTACCCCGCAGGTGCGGCGGAGGAACATTTCATTTCCTATGTCACACCCGATGATAAATTGGCTGGGTTTATTCGTTTATCCTTACCGGGAAAAGATTCACCGCAAACAGGAATTGCTGACTTGGATGGTGCGGCATTGATCCGTGAAGTGCATGTGTACGGACAGTCCCTGCCGGTGGGGGCAGAGAAAAAAGGCGCGGCACAGCATGCCGGGCTGGGAACACGTCTGCTCGAGCAGGCGGAGTCTGTGGCGAGAGCCAAAGGCTATAAACGCATGGCGGTCATTTCGGCGGTCGGCACGCGGGGTTATTATTTGGAACGTGGCTTTGAACGTGGGGAATTGTATTTGACGAAAGCAATTTAGCGTAATCAAACTTCATTTGGACGCCGGTGCACGCTGACGAACGCTGATAAATCAAAAAGAATAATCAGCGTGTTCTGCGTTTTCACCGCTCTAGCGTGCAGTGCAAGTGTCAGCGTCCCAATTGGATTTGACGCCATCGCCCCGGCAATAAAAGGGAAAACCCTACGGGTAAATCGGATGTTCACAAACGGTATCCGCCTCACTCGGGGAAAGAAGCGGGGTTTCCTCCGCGTCCAAGAGGCGAATCAAGACGGTTCCACGTCAATTAGAAGTTTATTAGATGAACTTATGGGCGCTTGACTAGCCCCCCTCAGAGTGTAACAATACCTGATTATGGAATACAAGGATTACTACAAAATTCTGGGCGTGGACCGTAAAGCCAGCGATGACGAGATCCGCAAGGCATATCGCAAACTCGCGAAGCAATACCACCCTGATTACAACCCAAACAATAAACAGGCAGAGGAACGCTTCAAGGATATCAACGAAGCCTATGAAGTGTTGAGTGATTCGAAAAAGCGTTCTACGTATGATCGTCTCGGCAGCGACTATTCCCAATGGCAGCGGCGCGGCAACCCCGGCGATTTTGATTTCGGTCAGTATGGCGGTGGTTTCCCAGGCGGCACGCGCGTCAATATGGATGATCTCAACGATCTGTTCGGCGGTGCAGGCGGGTTCTCCGATTTCTTCCAGACCATCTTCGGCGGAGGCGGAGCGCGTACTGCCACGCGTTCTCAGCCGCAAGCCTACCAGCAGGAATTACAGATCACATTGGAGGAGGCATATCGGGGAACAATGCGCTCTCTCCAAGCCGAGGGCAAGGAGAAACAAGTCCGCATTCCGGCAGGTGTGCGCACAGGCTCCAAGGTGCGCGTGCCAGGTGTCGCACCGCAGGGACATGACCTGTACCTGATCGTCGATGTCAACGAAGATCCGCGTTTTGAGCGGCACGGCAACGACCTGCGCACCACGTCCACGATCGATATCTTCACCGCTATCCTCGGCGGCGAAGCAGAAGTGGAAACGTTCGAAGGGAAGATCAAACTCAACATCCCCGCAGGCACCCAGCCTGAGCAGGTCTTTCGGCTTGCCGGGCGCGGAATGCCGCTTGTGAAGAACACAAAAGAAAAGGGTGACCTTTTCGTCCGCGTAAGAGTTCAGGTTCCGAAATATCTTTCCGTCAAGCAGCGTGAATTATTGGAAGAAGCTTCGCGGATTAAATTCTAGAAAGGAAAAAATGAAACGAGTATTTCTTGCTTTATCAGTATTGATGATCGCCGCTTTAGCTTGTAACCAGGGTATCTCATTCTCCCCATCTCAAGCAACTCAACCTGCTTCATCAACAACCGTTCACGTCCAAACGAATCCGCCGCTTCAGGTAGTTTCTACCGATCCTGCCCAGCAGCAGGATGCATTGGTGGCATTGTATCAAGCCGTGCTACCGGGTGTAGTCACCATTCGCACCGATACAGGACTCGGCTCCGGGTTTGTTTTTGATGCTGAAGGTCACATAGTGACCAACCAGCACGTAGTAGATGGAGCGAGCACCGTGGAAGTGGATTTCTTTTCCGGCTACAAAGCCCATGGGACGGTTCTCGCCTCTGACTCAGATGCAGATGTTGCCGTTGTAAAAACGGATGCTCCCGCTGAGGAGATTCACCCGCTAACCATTGGCGAACTCGAGCACTCTCCAGGTCGGACAATCCGTCGTTGCCATTGGCAATCCTTTTGGACTCAGCGGCACCATGAACTCTTGGCATTGTCTCCGGTCTTGGGCGCACACAGTTCGCCCATGCTGCCCCTGATAGTGGCAGCGCGTTTTTCAGCACCGCCGATATCATCCAGACCGATGCGGCGATTAATCCAGGTAATTCGGGCGGTCCGTTGTTCAATTTGAACGGCGAAGTGGTTGGCATTAACCAGTCCATTCTCACCAACAACACCAACTCCACCGGCGAGCCGACCAACTCCGGCGTTGGCTTCTCTGTTTCGATCAACCTGGTCAAACGCATCGTTCCAGTATTGATCCAGAGCGGCACCTATAAATATCCCTATCTGGGCATCTCCTCCTCGAGCGAAATGCCTCTAGGAATCTACGAGGCACTCGGACTAACCACCTATAAAGGTGTCTATGTAAGAGAAGTTACACCGGGTGGTCCCGCCGATCAAGCTGGGCTCAAAGGAGGCACCACCCCTACCAGCCTCGATGGCTGGAACGCCGGAGGCGACATCATCCTTGCCATGGATGGCAAACCCGTGGATACCTACGATCAACTCCTGAGCCAGCTCGTCACAACCAAATCACCCGGTGATACAACCGTCCTAACCATCCTCCGCAATGGACAACAAATGGACATCACGGTCACACTAGGTGAACGACCGTAAGAAACTGTTTCTTCCAAAACATACATAAACAGCCATGGGTCAAACCGCCCGTGGCTGTTCTTTTTTTCACAACCCCCACAAATTCTTCATAATTTCAAGACTTTATCTCTATACTGATTAACTATACTGATGGAAGCCAAAGAAAACTCATTGCGCGAAAGGCAATATAAACTAATGACTTCCAAGTTCAAAACATTGTTCTCCGGGTCAAAACGCTCCACACGGGTGATTCTGATCCTTGCTGCAGTTCTCCTTGTAGCTAGTTCAGGTGGCTATTATTACTACGCCAAAGTCTACCTCCCCTCTCAGACTACAACCACCACAAAAGCGATGCAAACCGCCACCGTGCGGCAAGGTGACCTGGTCATTTATGCCAGTGGTACCGGAACCCTAGTCGCTTCAGATGAGGTCAATCTCGCTTTCAAGAGCAGCGGACAGGTGACCGCCATCAACGTAGCCGTTGGCGATAAGGTGAATGCTGGCGATGTGCTTGCCACCATTGACGATACCACTGCCCAGATTGAATACACGCAGGCTGTACGTTCGCTTAACGAGCTGACCTCCCTTTCTGCGATCGCCAGCGCTCAAAGCGCGGTTGCGACCGCCATGACCGATCTGGCAGATGCACAAAGCCATCTTCAATATGTCATCAGCCCCCAGGTGTACAACGCCGAACTTGCACTAGCGGAAAAAGAGCAAGCAGTGAAAGATGCACAGGCGGCGGTGGATGCGAATTCATCCAGTACAGAGGCGAAGGCCAAACTTCAAACTGCGCAGGATGAATTGAAAGCCGCCCAGGAAAAACTGAAAAAGACCCAGTATTACTATGACACGGTCTATATTCCTGAGACCTTTACATCCACGGAATGCACTGGTCAGGGTCCCACACGCTCCTGCAAGGATCACACCTACCAACCTACCGAAGCGACCGTGCTCGAAGCGCGCGCCGCAGTGACCGCTGCACAGGCAAGCTTGAATGATGCACAAAATCTTTACAACATGTTGACTGGCGCAGAAATTTCCGAGGGCGCCACGGGGTCAGGACTCACTGAGATCGAGAATGCAAAACTGGCAGTCGCTACTGCCAAAGAAAACCTGAAGGGAACCTCCATTGTTGCTCCCATCACGGGCACAGTTATGTCCATTGACACAACCGTTGGTGACACGCTCAACAGCGGAACCACGGTCATCACCGTGGCAGATCTGGACCAGCCCTATCTCGAGATCTATCTCGATGAATCAGATTGGGCAAACATTCAGGTCGGATACGAAACAGAAGTCACCTTTGATATTCTCCCCGACAAAACCTTTACAGGCAAAGTCACCGAAGTGGACCCGGGTCTTTACGCCTCCGGTAACACGAATGTTGTAAAAGCATTGGTTGAGATCAATAACATCAGCGACTCGCTCAAGCTCCCACTGGGCACATCTGCATCGGTGGATGTGATCGGTGGACGTGCCGATAATGCGGTACTCGTTCCCATCGAAGCCTTGCATGATACAGGCGACGGACAATACGCTGTATTCGTTGTCGAAAACGGCAAGCCGCGCCTGAAAGTGGTTGAAGTTGGTATCCAAGACTTGCTCTACGCCGAGATCAAATCAGGACTCAATCCCGGTGACGTAGTCACTACAGGGATCACGGAGACCAAGTAATGGATAAACGCACGATCATCGAGACGATCGATATCACCAAAGTCTATGGTATGGGTGATGTGAGCGTCGCGGCGCTGAAAGGTATCAACATCGAAATCCATGCCGGTGAATTTATCGCCATCATGGGACCCTCCGGCTCCGGCAAGAGCACGCTCATGCACATCCTGGGCTGCCTCTCGCGACCATCCAACGGACAATACATTCTCGATGGCGAAGACGTGAGCAACATGGACAAGGTTGAACTGGCGGGCATCCGCAACAAAAAGATCGGATTTGTCTTCCAGGCATACAACCTACTTCCGCGCACAACCGCCTTACGAAATGTGACCCTGCCTTTACTGTATAACCATTCCAACCCGAAGACCCTGGAAGAAGGCGATGCAAAAGCCAAAGCCATGCTCGAACTCGTCGGGCTAGGCGAACGCATCCATCACCAACCACAAGAACTCTCCGGCGGACAACAGCAACGTGTCGCCATTGCCCGTGCCTTGATCAACGATCCTGTGCTGGTCATTGCCGATGAACCGACCGGCAACCTGGATAGTCACTCCGGTGTGGAGATCATGAACCTGCTGCACAAACTGCATGAACAAGGCACAACCATCGTCATGGTCACGCACGATGCTCGCATCGCCGAGCACACTCAGCGCACGATCAGCCTGATGGATGGACTCATTGATAGCGTTGTGCACAACGGAAAGAAGGCGCACGCATGAAACTCTCTGAAGCCTTACGCATCGCCTGGGAATCGATCCGCAAGAACAAGGTGCGTTCCTTTTTGACAATGCTCGGTATCATCATTGGTGTGGCAGCAGTCATTATCATGGTTGCCATCAGCGCCGGGACGGAAGCTACTATTCAGGAACAGATCACCAGTCTCGGCTCAAATCTGCTCTTTGTTCAAAGCTCTTTCTCCCGCGGCGGACCGGGTCAGGCTCCAACAGGCGGCTTGGTATTTGACGACGCTGCCGCGATTCAAGATGGCGTCAGCGGTGTAGTTTCTGTCGTTGTAGAACAGCAATCCTCTGAAACGGTCAAGGCTGGCGATGTAACACTCGAAGATGTGGAGATCGACGGTACCACTACCGGCTTCCCCTCCGTGCGCGATATGACCATTGCTGACGGTCGTTACTTCAACGATAACGAAGTGGAAAAGAAAAGTAAGGTGGTTGTGCTCGGTTCCAGCGCCGCAGAGGAACTCTTCGGTGACAGCAGCCCGATCGGTCAATACATCAAGGTCGGCAACACCAAGATGGCGGTCATCGGCGTGTTTGAAGAACGCGGTCTGGTCGGCAACACCGATTTCGACTCTCGTATCTACATGCCGATCACGGTCGTCTTTCAGAAGTTCACCTTCAACCCGTTCGCACGCTTTATGGGCGATAGCATCCGCATGGTCTATGTGGAAGTAGAACCGGACTCCAACCTGGATGACATCACAACCCAGATCGAGCTCCTGCTCGCCAAACGCCACGGTGTGACGCTCGACTCGCTCGATTTCTCGGTCACGTCACAGCAGGACATCATCAGCACACGCGAATCGACCACCGCCGCTTTCCGTAATCTGCTGGCATGGGTGGCAGGTGTCTCGCTCATCGTGGGCGGTATCGGCATCATGAACATCATGCTGGTCAGCGTCACCGAACGCACGCGCGAGATTGGCATTCGCCAATCGGTCGGCGCGACTCCGGCAGATATCCGCATTCAGTTCCTTGCCGAAGCGCTTCTGCTCAGCGTGGTCGGCGGATTGATCGGCACGCTGGCAGGCGTTGGCGGCGCCTACATCTTCGGCTCGCTTAGCGATATGCGCACCGTCATTCAACCGGCATCCATCCTTCTCGCTTTCGGTTCCGCTGCGGCGGTGGGTGTCTTCTTCGGATACTACCCCGCCAACCAGGCATCGCAGCTCGACCCGATCGAAGCGTTGAGGTACGAATAACATCACGTTGATCGAGTAGCCCGCACGCTTTTCGCGGGCATATCGAGACCAACAGCCAGATTCAAACAATCAATAACTTAAATCGTGCTGGTCTCGATACGGATTTCGCTAACGCTCAATCCTACTCGACCACCGCACTACAATGAGGAAAAATGAAGAAACTAGCACTTGCAACACTAACCACCCTAACCTTGATCCTGACTGCCTGCGGCGCATCTTCAACTACGCCGCAGGCTGGTCCCGCTAACCAAGACCGGGCTCTCCCCGCAGCGACTCAGCTCATCGTTGGCACGTTCAAGCTGGATGGCACTGCTCAAACTGTTACAGCCGAACAAGCTAAGGAACTGCTCCCGATGTGGCAGGTCTATCAGGACTTGCTCACCAGCGATAACGCCGCTCAGGAAGAGATCGCTGGTCTCGTCGAACAAATTCAAGGGACAATGACCGCAGAACAGAATCAAGCCATCACCGCCATGAACCTGACCCAGCGCGATGTCTTTACCCTCATGCAAGAAAAAGGACTCGGCATGGGCGGCGGACAGCGGAACAACTCCAGCGGAGGAAACTCTACCGGTAACGGAAACAACTTCGGCGGAGGCGGATTCGTACCTCCCGATGGCGGCGTGCCCGGCGGCGGCTTTCCAGGTGGAGGTCCAGATGGCGGCTTCGGCGGAAATCAATCCCGAAATAACAGCAACAGTCAAAACGGCACAAGCACAACAACTACCAGACAACAATTTAACGGTGCCACTGTGTTGCTCGACCCATTGATCGAATTATTGAAACAAAAAGCAGGTTCGTAATAGAATTACTGTATACTGAAACTTGGAAGGTGAACATGGCAAAAACCATCATGGTCGTGGACGATGAAAAACGTTTGGTCTCGCTGGTCGAGAGTTATCTCACACAGGAGGGCTATCGCGTCGTCTCGGCACACAACGGCAAAGATGCGCTGAGCGTAGCGCACCGCGAGAAACCAGATCTGATCGTTCTCGACGTGATGATGCCCGAAATGGATGGCTACGAGTTCATGCGCAAACATCGCGCGGAAAGCAACACGCCGATCATTTTGCTGACCGCCCGCGTGGACGATGAAGAAAAGGTGATCGGTCTCGAAGTAGGCGCGGACGATTATATGACCAAGCCGTTCCGCCCGCGCGAACTTGTGGCGCGTGTCCGCGCGGTATTGCGGCGTGTTGGCGAAAAGGAACCATCCGGCAAGATCTTGAAAGCCGCCGATATCGTGCTCGACCGCGACAGCCGTACCGTGAAAGTGGCAGAGCAATTCGTAGACCTCACACCTTCTGAGTTCGATATCCTCACCGCGCTGATGACTTCACCTGGGCGCGTCTACTCGCGTCTTGACCTGCTCGACATCATTCAAGGCGTGCGCTACGAAGGCTACGAGCGCACGATCGATACGCATGTAAAAAACCTGCGCGGCAAGATCGAAACCGATCCGCGTGATCCGCAGTATGTAGAAACGGTCTACGGCGTGGGCTATCGTTTCAAGAGAGAATGAAATGCGACGCTCGATCACTTTCAAACTGATCATCGGATTCCTCAGCATCGGTATCGTCAGCGCCGCTGTACTCTTCCTGACCGCACGTTGGAGTGCGCGACAGGAATTCATCGATTACATTTCCGATGAAAATGAGACCAGCACCATCACACAGTTGACGGAATATTATCTTGTGAACGGCTCGTGGGTTCAGGTTGGAACGATCTTCGTCCAGCAGCCGCAACAACAGAACTACGACCATCGCCCGCCCCTGCCTTTTGCCCTGGCGAATACGGATGGCACGGTTGTATTCTCCAACGGCAAGTACAAACCCGGCGACAAGCTGTCTGAATCAGATCTCAAATCTGGCGTGCCGATCAAAGAGCACGGACAGACCATCGGCATTTATGTTCCACTGCGGATACCATTCCAAGGTAGACCGCGTGAACTCGAGTTTATCGAGCGTATCAATATGACGCTGCTCTACGGCGCCCTGATCGGCGCGGTGCTGGCATTGGTCTTGGGCATCATCATCTCACGCACTCTCACTCGCCCCATTCGTGAACTGACCAAAGCCACGCACGCCATCTCTGAAGGCGATCTTTCTCAGCAGGTGCCCGTCCGCACTAAAGATGAACTGGGCGAGCTGGCGCAGGCTTTCAACCGCATGAGCACCGAGCTCTCTGCGCTCGGTCAATGTCCGCAAGCAGATGACCGCCGATATCGCGCACGAACTACGCACACCGCTAAGCCTGATCATCGGTCACGCCGAAGCAGTGCATGACGGCGTCCTGCCCCCCACGGCAGAAAACTTCGAGATCATCCGCGAAGAAGCCACGCGGCTGGAGCATCTTGTCAACGACCTGCGCACGCTGTCGCTGGCAGATGCCGGTGAACTCAGCATCGCTCCGCAGATCATCGAACCGGAGCGACTGGTCAACGAAGTGGCATCCGTTTTTCAGTATGAGACGCGCAAGAAAAACATTACTCTGGATGTGGACATCGCCTCGCCTCTCTCTACCATTGAAGTGGATCCCGGACGAATGACTCAAGTCCTCACGAATATTTTGGACAACGCCACGCGCCACACCCCCGAAAGCGGACGCATCCTCTTCAGCGCCAAGCAAGTGGATGATAACGTAGAGATCTCCATCCAAGATAGCGGACCCGGCGTCCCTGCCGATGTGCTCGACCGCATCTTCGAGCGCTTCTACCGCACCAACTCATCTCGTCAGCGTGACGGCGAGACCGGCGGCTCCGGGCTGGGACTGGCGATCGCCAAGTCCATCGTCCAGGCGCACGGCGGACAACTGTTGGCTGAGTCCGAACCGGGCCAAGGGCTGAAGATCATTATCTCGCTGCCAATAAAGTAAAAACGTCCCGCAGGTTTCTACCCACGTCAAAATCCTGGGCGAAAACCTGCGGGACGGTGCTTACCGCTAAAATCAAAAACGGAAGTGCTCATCTGAACACTTCCGTTTTAATTTTCTATTCTGCTGCTACTGGTGTTGACCGGTTCCTATTCCGCCACCAGCTTCTCGGTGCTGCGATCAGTGCCACGATCACGCCGATGATAACGGTGTTCTTCACGAAGCCACCCATCATTCCAAACACACTTCCGTCACCACCATCTCGCTCCCGACCTTCAAATCCCTCCGGTCGCTGCCCCGGCTGGAACTGTTCCTCACCACCGGAAAAAGGTCTTTCGCCGTTGGCGAACTGAGGTCGTTCCCCGTCTTCAAAAGGCATACCATTCGTCGAAGTTCCGCTTGCATTGACCACAAAATACGTAATACCCATCACCAAAGCGAACATTGCGAGAATGATCAATATTCTCCCCAAAGTCTTCATGCTGTCACATCCTCCTTTTTCTTCGATGCAAATAGTTTACCGATTGGCTGAAATACATAGCGTTTGAAGGCATCCACGATCCATGACCAGTGCAAGGCAGTGTGAGCGCCTAACAACAACAGGAATAAGTTCGCCGTCATGTCATGCAGGCGGCGCCACGCAAAACCTTCTGGCAAATGGATTCCCAAGAACGGCAAAAGCGATTGCGAGATCATGAAGCCGGAGAGCATGATGACCGTCCCATCAATGAACAGAAGCCAGTTGAGAATGTAGTTAATACGGGAAGTGCTATTCACCTTGCCCACAAAACGGCGCGTGATATTCACGATCCAATCCCAGCTCAACAGCAGATGGACGACCAGCGCCGCGATGGCGGATGTCGCCAACCACTCATGAATGGCGATCCCGCTCGAGCGCGGATCCATGGCGATCAGGAAAATGAAAAAGATGACGATATCGAGCATCAACTTTATTCTGGTTTGACTTTTTGATTTAACATTGTTTTCTGCCATAGGTTCTCCTTAACGGCAGGGATTGTAGCTGGCAGTTGTACATCGTTGGTGAGCAAAGTACGGGTGAATTGTGAAGATTGTGTAAAGGTTTCCCTTATCCGTGTCTAAGCAAATCTCTATAATTTCCCCATAGTTTACACATGTACCTTTTACAGCATCCTGATAAAGTTAGTACGAATTCTAAGTAGTCGTTCAAAGTAGTTTAGAAAAGGATAATCGAAAAGGGCTAGCCGGATGGTTCTGTTGTGTCAGCATGTATTCGGCAGAGGCCAATACGTCCTCTATCGAGTCATGCAGTTTATTGACACAGGCTAATGCTTTCAGATGTTTCCAATAGCGTTCGATCAGATTGAGTTCCGGACAGTAAGGAGGTAGCCACATCACCAACAGACGATGTTCAAACAAGGATAAGGCAGCCAGCACAGCCGCGCTTTTATGATACGAAACGTTATCCATGACCAATACAATTCGTCCGGTTGGGTAACACGTCACTAATAAATACTCGATGAACTCCAAGAAGGTCTGGCTATTCTTCCAGGTAGCGCATCGCCAGGAAACACGATCCGTTTTCCAAGAGTAGGCTCCGAAAATATGACGATGTTGTTTCGTGCCCGGTTGCAAAGCAGGAACGATCTTCTGTTGACCCTGTTTCATCCAGCAGGCATGTAAGGGAGGATCCAGATCCAGGCTTACTTCGTCCACAAAGAGGAGCTCGACATCGTCTCGGAGGCTCTTTTTTTCATCTCTTCCAGCAGTTTTTCAGCGTTTTTCTTGGCAGCCTTGTCCTGTAAATGACTGAGATCATGTTTGGGACGACGATAGCGGTAGCCTTTCTTCTTGAGCAAGGCTCGAAATCGTCCTTCGCTCAGAGCAATCCCGGTCTCTTTTTCCAGGTGCGCCCGTAATCGATCGATTGTCCAAATGGCAAAGCGATATCCATATTCGGATGGTTCTTTACTCAATACTTCTTCGAGTTTCAAACAATACGTTTCCGTGGCTTTGGACTTTCTGCCCGGACGCACTTTGTTGGCTAGCCCTTCGATCCCTTGCTCGCGCCATAGTTTGTGCCAGTTATAAACTGTTGGCACACTCACCATTTGTTGCTCTGCTACCGTGGCAGGCTTTTGACCTAAATGCAATAACCGAATGACTGTCGCACGCTGCCTGACTTCTGCTCGTTTGTCTTGACGAATAGCTTTTTCGATTTCCGCTACTTCTTTTGGTTTCAGTTGGTATACCGTTCGCATGCTAAAAGTGTATCATGTCTTATAATCTATTTCGACCAACTACTTAGGAAAGGAAAACATCGCATGAAAAAAGTATTACTCACCCTTCTGACTGTGATCGTGGCGCTCGGGTTGCTGGCTGGAGCAGGCTATGCTGGTTATCGCTTTGGCTACCAGCGCGCCACTCTTACTGCAAATATCAATACCCCTAACAACACGCCTTACATGCACGGCTTCGTGCATCCTGATGTGCCTATGCAAAACTTCGGCAGAGAGCTTGACCGGGGCTTCGGTCGCGGCATGGGTTTTGGAATGCACGGCGGTATGGGCTTTGGTTTCTTCGGTCCGCTGATGTTTCTCGGGCGCATCCTGTTCTGGGGTCTTATCATCTGGTTCGCCTACTGGCTCTTCACCCGCAGTGGCTGGCAGTTGACACGCAAAGCGCAGACTGTTGCACCAGCGCCAGTAGTAGAAGCATCTGCCTCGGAGGAAAAAGAATCGTAAAGCACAGGTAATAATCCACACCTATCGTTCGTCTAGGTTTCAAACAAGACCCTGGAATCCACCAGGGTCTTACAATAAAGAGGAGAGAGAATATGGACTTCATCAACCGCCTAATCCATGCGGTCACGCAGGTACATCCCACGCATCCCATGTTCGTGCACTTCCCCATCGCCCTCACCGGGGCGGCATTCTTATTTATTCTGCTTGCCTTCTGGCGAAAAAGTTCATCGCTCGAACAGGCTGCTTTTGCCAACATGGTACTCGCCGCGATCAGTACCGTAGTGGCAGGCTTCACAGGCGCCATGGATAATATGAAGAATTACGATGGTGCTGCACCAAATGCCATGTGGAAGATAACGCTCGCCACGATCCTTTTCCTCCTCACAACAACCCTCAGCATCGTCCGTTATCGCAACCCCGAAATCTTTCAAAAAGGAAACAAATTCTTATACATGGCTTCCTACGGCGTGAGCTTTGGCATCGCGCTCACGCTCGCATTTCTGGGTGGCGTCATTTTATACGGTTTCTAGGAGAAAAATGAAATCCAACATTTTCAAGTTCGCACTCATCGTTTTGACGATTGGTATCCTCACTGCATGTGGAAGTCAACCAACGGAAGCTCCCGCTTCTATGCCAACAGCGGCAGTTGTTCCCGCTACCGAAGCGCCGACCAACCCACCTGCGGACTCCCCCACCTCCGCCCCGGCAACAGAAGCGCCAACTGCCGCAACATCTGGGCAGGGAAGCGCCGTTAGCTTTATCAATGATGTTCTTCCACTGCTTGAAAGCCGATGCGTAAGTTGTCACGGCGGCGAACGCACATCTGAAGGTTTGTCGTTAAAGTCTTATGCTGAACTTATGACCGGCTCGAATAATGGTCCCGTTGTTACTGCTGGCGATGCCAATAATAGCCTGATCGTAGAACTGGTCGCCACACAAAAAATGCCTAAGCGCGGACCCAAGCTCACCCCCGACCAGGTCCAATTGCTCACCGATTGGATCAACCAAGGCGCACAGGACAACTAACTTTTCTACATTAGAACCCGGGAAGACTTAACGCCTTCCCGGGTTGCCGTTTAAAAAATTCTGGTATAATCCCGTCGCTTGACACTGGAGAGGTCGCGTAGTCTGGCTTAGCGCGCACGCTTGGAAAGCGTGTAACCCACAAAGGTTCGCGGGTTCGAATCCCGCCCTCTCCGCTGATGGACAAACTTACGATATTCGCGTATGGGAGTTTGTCCAAGACGAGAGTCCACTCTGACCAGTGGGCTCTCACTTTTTAAGGACAAACTGTACGATACAGATATTCTGTTTTTTTAGGTTGATGACAATCGGTTGTCACCTTTGACTTAGTTTTTTGCAAGTCAAACTTGCCGCAGTATAGCACCCCAGATTTTAGACGTCAATATTTCAAACAGTTGTTCTAAAGACAGATCCTTCTGATTCGCTCCATCCGGATAACGGAGCTGCCAGTCGAAAGATGGGGACAAAATCTGCATGGGGTTTAAATCCCACCAGACGCTTTTGTCCAAAGTCATAGTACACAGCATCAAACAGAATGTGCAGGATCTTGTATTTTTCATCATCGGTGGCATCGTCAATAAAATCGCCAATGGTCTCCAACTGCATTCCCATCTCGATTGCTTTCGCCCCATCAGGAATAACAAGACTATCCCTTTCAGCAATCAGCTTTTTACGCCGGCGATCATATTCATCCTCATTGAATGCACCATCTGCAAAAGCCCTGCCAGCTCGGCGTAATTCTTCCTCAATTTCCAGGCGGCGGGTTTCGATCTCGCGCACGACATCCATCTTTTGAAGCAACTGTTCGATTTCCTTTTGCCACGCTTCCGGCAGGTGAATGTTTCGAAGGAGATCCAAAACCAACTGATCCATCTTCTTCATGCTTACTCGTGCGTGAGAGTCAATACAGTCTTTGCCGCGAAATTTCGAAGTCTCTATGTAATACCCGTACCCCTTCACTGCTTGAACACGCAATGGATGCTCACATTGACTGCAACAAACGATCCTGCGTAACAAACTCACTCTCCGAAGTTTATTAAATGCGACATTCGATCGTGGACGATTAGCATGTCTGGCCCGCACCTCTTTCACACTGTCGAACAATTCCTTGGTAATGATCGCTGTATGACGTCCCGGCCAGAGCTCGTCGCGATAAGCCACTTTCCCATAATAAAACTCATTCTGCAAGAAATCGGTAACGGTGTCCTTGCTCCAATTGTTTCCTCTACGCGTTTTGACACCACACTTGTTCATAAAATCTGCGATGGTTTGATCGGTGTAATTCCCTGATGCATATAGTTCATAAGCAGTTTTGACCAGGCGTGCTTCATCTTCCATCACTAGGATCTTACGTTCATCAGGATCCTTGAAGTAACCAAAGGGAGCAGATCCGTTCTGAATTCCACGTCGCGCCATTTCTACCTTAGCCTTTACTACCTCGGCAGACAGGTTTTCCAGGTACCATTGCGCAAACAGCGCCATCATTCGGAAAACCAATCGTCCCTGTGCAGTGGTGTAATCGAATTCCTCGGTGACAGATGCGATCAACACATCCCATGAATTCAAGTCCCGAAAATATCCCAGGATTTGTTCAACGTTTCTTGAGAACCGGTCAAGCTTATGGAAAATGATAGCCTTGAATTGCTGGTTTTGTGCGTCTGCTATCATCTGGGCAAATGCCGGGCGCCGATCATCTTTCGCTGAGTGTCCAGGATCAGAATAGAACTTCACGATCTTCCATTTCCTCTGTGCTGCAAAAGCCTTACAAGCATTTACCTGTGCATCCAATGAGTATCCATGCACCACCTGTTCCTCGGTGGAAACCCGCGAGTACACTGCAATTTCCGTGCCAGGCGGTAGTTGGTTCGGATTGACAGTTTTATCCATATCCATCAAACGCTTGCGATTAAGGCTGCGCTTGCGGCGTGAGCTATAAATCACCATATCTTTTTCTTTGTGTACGGTTTCAGTCATAACAAATTCCTCAATGTTCCGAAAACGAAAAGCATTCTAACAGTCAAAAAGCCCATCGTTTTTTACGCGAACAAATCTGCCTACTTCCTCTCACTATTTTTCGATGCAATTCGGGCAGCGATTACTGCCAGTATGCCGATCAGGGTTTGAATGTTAGCCATGAGTTTCTCCTATTCAAGTTCCTTATCATCATGGAACTCTAAAAATGTTATTGGTTGTAGACAAGCCAGATGGTACCGATCCAGCCTGATGGTGAAATTCTAAATTGGGCAAGAATGGGGTACTGGAATAGTGTCGCTAAAAAACATTGAAGCGACAACAAGCACAGATGCAATTTGGTGAGGGGATATAGGTTCTAAAGGCATTTTTCCCATCATATATGCACTTTTTAGGGGGTCCCATCACACGTGGGCAATATTCATCGGTTGCGGTATCCAAGCTTGTAAAATTGTAAGTTTCGATTTGAAGGGCATTGAGATCTCCCATAACAGGGATAACTATTCCCACTGAGAACACATGCGTCTTGCCGTGGGAAATCAATTAGAGAAAACCGTGGGAAGCGTGGGAATTTGCCAGAGAATGGCGTGAGATGGCATGGCAAACGTAGCCAGATATTTACGTTACTGGTACATCTTCAACCTTAGGACATATCGGCAGTATTATGAATCGCTGCCGGTAAGGATAAAGATCCTTTTTCCATTCAGGAACATTTCCCGTTTGAGCTGCTTCCATGCCTTGTTGGCAATTTTCTATCCCCAGAAACTGGTCTTGCTCAATTTCGCTAATAAAACACGCCACCATTCCTATCCGGTGAACTTCACTTTTTTCACGCAAGAAGCTTTCCCAACACCCGATTTTCTTGCAACGGGACACCTTGGGCTTAGGGTGCATATCAAAACATGGATGGATCGTTATTAAACTGAGAGCACGAATCTCCTCCCACGGCTTATTTTTCCATGCCCTGGGGAATGGTAAAGCAACGTTATACTTGATCCTGTGGATACCCTCTCCGGCTCCGTGGAACGCATCACCTTCTACAATCCCGAAAACGGATACACCGTCCTGCGACTACGCCCGGAACATACCAAGGGGATCCAAGCACCACCCAAAACAAGCCTGAGTTTCGACGGCGTTGCCACAGTTGTAGGAAATCTGCCGGAAGTCTCCCCAGGAGAACATCTCCGCCTGCAGGGACAATGGGATCGGCATCCCAAACATGGCTTTCAATTCAAAGCAGAAGTCTGCGAACAGACCCTGCCGGCTACCGTCACTGGCATTCAGGGCTATCTCGGTTCAGGCATGATCAAAGGCATCGGTCCGAAACTTGCCGAGCGGATCGTAGCTCAGTTCAAGGAAGATACGTTTACGGTCATTGAGCAGAGCCCGGAACGACTGCTGGAAGTGTCCGGCATCGGCATGGATCGCACCGGTCGCATCACCAAAGCCTGGCAGGAACAGAAGCAGGTCAAGGAGATCATGGTCTTCCTGCATGGACATGGGGTCAGCACCAACCTGGCGGTCAAGATCTACAAAACCTATGGCGACAAATCTCTGGAGACGGTCCAACAAAATCCCTATCAGTTGGAACGGGATATTTACGGCGTTGGCTTCAAGACCGCCGATCGCATTGCGCAGGTATTGGGACTGCCCACGGATCATCCCTCCCGCATCGAAGCGGGTATCGTATTTGCTCTAAATGAAATGATCGAAGATGGGCATGTCTACGCCCCACAAGAGCTGCTCTTGCAGCGAACCGTCGAACTGTTGGAAGTGCCAAAGGAACTGCTGCCACCGGCGCTGGAACGTCTGGCACAAGAAGATCGCATCCGCCCTGATTTGATTCCCCTACATAGTGGAAAGAACACCGATAAAAAACATTCTGTCGCCGAAGCCCAGAGCACGTATGGAACACCCGCGATCTATCTGACTCCGCTGTACTTCGGAGAAAAAGGGGTGGCGGAACGGGTAAAGACACTGACAGGGTCTCCATCCCTATCCACGACAATGAATCACAGCTTGTTCCCTGCGGATGGACTGTCCGAGGAACAACAGGCTGCCATTGACATGGCATTGACCCATCCGGTCAGCATTTTGACCGGCGGTCCGGGAACAGGAAAAACCACCTGTCTCAAAGCCTTGATCGATTCCCTTGAAGCGCAACACAAGAAATATGCTCTGGCATCCCCTACAGGACGCGCCGCTAAACGACTCTCCGAAGCTACGGGTAGACCGGCGCGCACCATTCACAGACTGCTGGAATATTCTCCGTTGGAGGGCTTCAAGCATAACGAGAACAACCCTCTCGATCTTGATTTCCTGGTGGTGGATGAAGCCTCCATGTTGGACCTGTTGCTGACCAATCACCTGCTCAAGGCGGTGAGAACTGGCACCCACGTGTTGTTCGTCGGTGATGTGGACCAACTCCCTTCCGTCGGCGCCGGCGATGTACTGCGCAACCTGATCCATAGCGCTATTGCACCGGTTACAAGATTGAGCACCATCTTTCGACAGGCAGCGAATTCAAAGATCATCACCAATGCTCACCTGATTAACCAGGGCAAGTTCCCGGTCTTCTCCCAGGGCGATGGCGATTTCTTCCTCTTCCCAGCCGAAGACGCGGCTGGCGCGGCAGATTGGGTAATCCAAGTTGTCACAGAACGGATCCCACAGAAATTTGGATTGGATGCCGTACAGGACATTCAGGTGCTCTCCCCCATCTACCGCGGACCGGCAGGGGTGATCGCACTGAACGATCGTCTGCAGGAAAAGCTCAATCCACCGGCAAACAATAAGCCCGAACGGCGCTTATTTGGAACGGTCTTCCGTCTGGGTGATAAGGTCATGCAGACCCAGAACAACTATGATAAGGATGTCTATAATGGGGATATCGGCTTCATCGAGTCCATCGATCTGATCGAGCAAAGCCTGACCATGAACTTGGACGGCAGATCGGTTAGCTTCGACTGGAGTGAAGCAGATCAGTTGACGCTCGCCTACGCGGTTTCCGTTCACAAAGCACAGGGATCGGAATTCCCTGCCGTAGTGATGCCAGTCGTAACCCAACACTATACCATGCTGCAGCGCAACATCCTTTATACTGGCATTACCCGAGCCAAGAGACTGTGCGTACTGGCTGGCAGTCGGCGTGCCATTAGTATGGCGGTACGGAACAATAAGGTCGTCAATCGTTTTACTGCCCTGGAGTGGCGCTTGGAGAAGTAAACAAGATGGTTAGGAGAATCGGAAAAGACAGGTTTTCATTGCAGCAATTTGCCATTAAAGGCAAGATGATTACACAGAATTAAGGGAGGTTTTTATCTTGGGTGAATTCCATCTAAATGCTTATTCATCATTAGCCATGTAGTTCGAGTTGCTGAAGATGGTGCAATTTGTTACCCCATATTTACAACTAGATTACATGATTTCAGCATGTTTTTATTGCCAGAACAATTGCATTCGTGTATAATCTTGAAATACCGAAATTTTCGGTTATACAACCGATAATTTCGGTCAGTGATTATTTAGATTGGATTTGAAAATGCTGGTACCGCTGCTGGGATCAAAGGGTTCCGAAAAGGTCTTGATATTCATAGCAGCCCGTGGGGAGGGCTATGCACGAGAAATCGCTCAATTCTTCGAGATGGATATTTCCACAGTTCAAAATCGAGCTCGACAAATTCGAACTGGGTGGTATTTTGGTCAGTAATACCAAAGGTAGAACGCGCCTGTACACACTCAATCCACGATACCCATTTCTAAAGGAATTGAGGCAGCTGTTGGACAAGGCGCTGACTTTCTATCCTGAGGATGAGCGGGAAAAACTTGTTATGGATAGACGGCGACCACGACGTCGAGGTAAGCCGTCATGAAGAAGTTGCGCGAAATGTCCCAAGCGGAAGTGGCTGCCTACGTCCAATCGCACCTGCGGGACCACAAGATCTATGTAACCTTATCTGGCGGAGCAGCTGTATCCATTTACACTGTAAATCGATATGTTTCGGCGGATGTGGACTTGGTGGAAGACACGTATGCCGACCGAACCCAGATCAAAGCTGCGATGGAAGAGATCGGTTTTCGCGAGAAAAACCGGTACTTCATTCATCCTGATACACCGCACATTGTGGAGTTTCCCTCCGGTCCTCTTTCAGTAGGAGGAGAGCATGTCAAGCACATCAAAGAGATCAAGTATGCAACGGGAATCCTGCGAGTTATCTCGCCAACAGATTGTGTGAAAGACAGATTGGCAGCCTACTACTTCTGGGGAGATCCAGCAGTCTTTGACTTCAGGCTGTTCTGGTGGCCATCCATAATCGCATTAATATCAGTGAGATAAAAAGATGGTCACAGTCAGAAGGAAAAAATGAGGAGCTCGAAAACGTTCCTCAAACGATACAATGACGAGAAAGAGAAGCCTCGGCGATAAGCCGTTGCTCATCCTGGGGACATACTCTTATTCATCGAAGGGTTACAAATTGAGATAGAAACTCTTGGACTGACGGGGTGTCCAGCCGGTACAAAGTACCTTGTTGTTCACAACTGGCTGAATTTACACTCATATTAATGGCAATTAGCCGCTCTGCTCCATTTATCTGCACAAAACCCGGATCCCCCAAATCACCAAAACAAATATTGTCATAGCCCTGATTAGCCAGCATTGAAACATTCACATAGGCAGGTGTGATGGACTGGTACGCTAGCGTTCCCGTGGAGCGGGTCAATGTGTTGGTATACGTTGGGTGACCATGAACGTTGTTGGTATCCATTCCGTAACCAACTGAAGTTACCAGGGTGTGAGGGGAAAGATGTAACTCATCCAATAAGCCTACTGCGGGTAATGGAGTCGATGGACGGTCGGTTATGGGGGCGTCCAATAACAATACCCCAAGGTCGTGAGGATCGTTACTTCCCATGCCTGAATATGGATACGTCACAATACCGTTGACCTTAACCAGCAGTGTATCCGGGGTGAACTGCGTCTCGAATGTGACATAAACCGCTGTGATGAACCCCTGGTCAAGCCAAGCTTGCAAACCAAGTGTACAATGGCCTGCAGTAAGAAATACCTGTGGGGCGATCAAGATGCCAGAGCAGGTGATCCCATGCGCATCCCCAGCCCATAAATTGCCGTTAGGAAATTGCACGACAATTAATCCTACGCCCGTATGTATAGTATCGACTGTACTCAAGGCCGAAACGCTGCCAACAGTAGCCAGCAATAGTACAAGAATCATCAATCCAGACAAGACGCAAACGAAGCCTGGTAACTGTTGAGATCGAATTTTCATTGTTGTGACTCCTTATTTATTCCGTGTTCCATTTGATGAAAACGTCCTTTGTGGGATGTTTATGATTTCCTTATGATTTGATAGTACCGTAGCCTATCAGAAACTCAACCAAATTCGATGGCACTGCGTTGGACTCCGACACCTCTGCAAAATACCCCTAATACAATTCCGGCGGGTTGAAAACCGTGATGTAGGTTTGGTGGAAATCTTAATTCCATACAATCCTGACTTTTTCTTTGCCATTGCTTAGAATCACGCAGGCTTCACAGTTATATCGACTGCCCTGTAAGGGGCACAAATCTTTCCACCATCCATCCGTTTGTTGGGGCCAGGTTTTGGTAAAACGATAGAAAATCCTCCTTGCTGGCCTGGGTGACATAGAAATAATATTGAGAACCCTTGCCAAAGAGGTCCAAATGATCCAATTCTGTGCCGGAGGGTAGGGGGAAGCCAGGTTCGACGGCCAGATTGGGATAAGAGGCTGGTAGGGCAATTTTTACTGGCTGGTTGATATTAGATAGTGCTTTTGTGATCGTGATCTTGCCGGGCACGAAATCGACACCACCGCTAGGATTAACCTTGGCTTGGATATTGCCCTTGACCGTCAACTGGTAGTATAGGGGAATGTTGCCATCCACGCTTACCAACAGCTTGCCTTGTGCCGAATCCACCTTCCATCCATTTTTTAGGGGAGCCAGGTTCGAGGTGTCGAACGAGAAATGATAAACAGGCAGCCCCTCGTAAGTCTCCTGGCCTGCAAAAGTGGCGCTGGAGAACAAATTAAGGTATTCGAGATTATGCATATCGAGTTCGCTGAAGACGCCGCTCTTGCCCAGGTCTTTATCCGCATGGAACGGCATGGCGATCCAGTTATCCCTGTATAAGTATTTCCACTTGCCGATTAGCCAGACTTCGATAGGTCCATTGGCATCCTTTGCTTTTTCATGGATGCTGAGCGGTGCGCGGTTGTATTCATATTCGGCACTTTCCAACCAACCGCCTGACCCACTGGTATCATTGACCACCTTCATCACGAAACTGTCCAACTGGCGGCTGTCGCCGAAATTGCCCGGATTGAATATTTTGGGGTCGGCGGTCGCGGTGAACGTTGGCGTGGGTGTCAAGACGAAGGTCGGCACTGGCGTCGCCGTTGGGCGGGGGGTGCGCGTGGCGGCAGCAGATCCCTTCGGCTGGTCAGGGTTTGCCAAGATAGGCATCTGGCTGGATTGGGCAGGTACAGGCTGACCCTGTCCGCAGCCGGAGAGTACCAGGTAGAATAAAAGTAGGAGGAAAGGAAAGTTTCTCGTTTTCATTTTGGCAGGTGGAATAGTTTAAAGGAGCCCTTTTCTTCATATAGTGTTGCCCAGCTAGTGGAAGTGTCTCCACCGGTTATCTGCCATTCCATCTCCGCGATCGGATTGCAATTACAAAGTGTCCAACCCGTGGCGCGGAATGTAGTAGGTATCGCGGGGGCGTTGACAAGTGGAAAGGATTCGGCTCGATGGAGAATACCGTAGGCCGAATCATAATCATCCCTCATTCCGGTAAAAGCCCAATAAACGACCCCATGCTGGATGCATTGATCTGACCAGGTCAACTGGACTCCGCCTAATGCGTAATCCATCACCAAGCCCTTCATTTTGGGGATCCCATCTTTATCCAAATCCGTGGAATATTCGATCTCCAGGTTATTGACCGAGAACCCGCCATCCTTACTTTCTTTCGAAGTGATCATGCAAAAACCCGCAGGGAGGATCTCCGGAGCATACTGTATCACTGCCAGTGTGCCCTCCCCACTGATTATGGTTGAAAAAAAGGATCCGGTACTTTCCGGTTTCCACTGGATGGGAATTATGGCTTGCACACTTGTGATTGAATTAAATTGGATCTCTCGCTGTTGTGTTTCCTTCACGGTCGAATCAAACCGCAATTCGAAAGACAGGCATTTCTGGATCAGTTGAACGACCTCTGGGTCCAACTGCGGATCATCCACTCCGAACAGAGCCTGTTGACGCAGCAGCACGAGAGCCACTGGTAACATGCGGTGGATGACATGATCCATAACGCACATTTCATATTCCTCTTGCATGCACTGTTTGGTGACCCTATCGGTAAACCCAGGCGGTAATGGGAATGATTCCCCGGTATCCAGACCAGCAGTTCCGAGCAACTGCCTCATGCGTTCCATGATGAGCCATTGTTGCAAGACCAGGCGTCCGGCAGCGCAATCCGTTTTTGCCGCCTCGATACGCTCTGGAACGACCTGATTGAAATATTGATCCAACAATTGTCTCAGGCTTCGGAATCCAATACAACAACTCCCGCATCTGAGGATCCCAGCAGCATCTCTTAACACGTTCGTTGATCAGCAGGCGGGTGAACTCGGCAATCAACCGATCTTCGACCGATCCACCCAGGCGCTGCCGAACGGGTTCCAGTTCGGCAAGATACCCTTTTGCCACACCATACCCACTGAAGTGAGCAATATCCAACTGGATACCTTTGGTGTCCACGCCGGTGTCCACTGCCGCATTGACGACTGGGGGCGCCAGGTTAAAACCCGACCAGTTCCCTGGTATTGGAACGGAATTTGCTGGATGACCGGAGGCGGAGTGGGGAACTGGATTGTCAATGAGGCGTTTGCCAGGAGTTGCAATCCTTCCGGCTCGAGCTGGACCGCCCAGGTGGTCGCGGTCTCCTTGAGCGGCAGGTCGCTGACTGTTTTCACCGGCGTCATGCGGATGAGTGTATCCATCACCACCGAACTGGCGGGCAGATCGAGTAAATAATAAGTCCCGTCTGCGCCGGTCGCTTCCAATTTTCCGCCATCGGAAGAGATAATGGCTTCGACCGCGCGGTCAGTGTCCAGATCAACGCTCAGATCGATGGGATTAGCAGGCGTGTTGCTCATCCAGTCCAAAGTGCCAAGTTCGCTAGTCGAGGAAGTTTGCTCGGCAGGTGAAGGGGCGTTCTTCGTTCCCTTGGTGACATCTGTTGCGGCTGGTACTAATGTGTTACAAGCGACCAAAAGGAATACCACACTATTTATCAGGACCTTGAAACCTTATCCCCATTTTGGACCTCGGATTCGAGCGCGTGTTTTGAACTTTCACAAAATGCAAGCAAAGGATTTGACCAAGTCATGCAGCATGAGAGCATTTCCCTACTTCAAGTCAGGCATATACCTGGGCATGACCACGAGCGATCGGATCTTGCCTTCCTCGATGACAGCTTCCCAGCGCAGGATGTACCATCGGCTCTGCGCTTCTACTCCGTTGTAAGCTGTATCAAGCCAGACTAGCTTTTCTCCATCCATCTCCGAATGGAACATCTTAAAGATGAAGCCCAGCCATCCGCTTCGAATGCAATACCCAGTCTCGAATTTGGTCCGCGTCGCTGATCACATTTCTGTTGTCGGTAATAGTAGCGCCATGGGCAAATAGAGCCAGCACTTGATCCACATTGTTACTATTTAATGGCAGCATGCAAGTCGTCTACTACATCCCGCATATCTGTCTCGCTGGTTGCTTGTCTAGAAGGGACCTGTAGCAGCTGCCAGCCAGCGGTGATCAATATAGCGAAGGTTCCTGCTACAAAAAGCATGAAAGTGACGATCACCAGTTTTCTCATCGGGCTCTTCAAGATTCCAGAACGGTTCATATTGACCTATTTCTTATCGCTCAAAACGCACAAAATCCTTTTCTAAACAATAAGCATCGAAATACAGAGAGTGAGAAGCACGATTACTTGGACCGTTCTTCGATACGCTGCATTTCGGTCCGCCATTCGGTTACATCCAAAGTGACCAACCCTTCCATGCGCTTGACGAAATTCCTGTCGCATTCCTTTTGATCACTTTCGGGATATTCCATCGTCGCATGTGCCAGATAAAGATATTTCTCCACCTGGAGCATGTGATAGATGTAGCCATACCGGATGAAGTTTTCTCTCCAACCTCCGATGGTCAGCAATCCGGTCGCGACAGCAGCGATAGCTGAAAATGCCGCGCCAACGACATTTACATATCCCCACGGCAGGAGTAGCACGACCGGTATGGTGGCTGTGAAGATGAGCGCAATAGCCTGAGCACGATTGCTCTTTCGGTGATTCTCTTTTTTCCAACGCAGATACTGATCGATCAGGCAATTGCAGCGGTCGAGGGCTATTTGCCCCGGCGTCTTTCCTTCTTCCTGAAGCCTAGAACAATCCATGTGATCCACCTTTGTATTTTGGCATTTCGATGCAACCGTCTGTTAATACACATCGGTCAGAATGGATGTGAGCATGTTGCTCAAGTCACGCCCCCTTCGGATACCTCACCAGAATATCTTGAGAGGCATACTCTTTCACCGATTTCAACTGAATATCGGGAAATACTTTCTCCGCCTGCGAAGTATTCATATGGATCCCGATCGCCACGTTGTGTATCATCGCAGCGCGGGAAATCTGGCGCGGATCCCTGGCTGCATCCCGCTGAACTCCAGAGCAACCGCAGGGATGAACTGGAGATCAAAGGATACTCCGCCGACTTGCTCAAAGATACGCACGATCTCCAGCGGACTGTACGTCTTTAAATCGCCTACCTCAAACAGGGTGTTGCATGCCGCGGGATTTTTCAAACTTTGAACCACATATTCGGCCACATCATTTCGTGAGATATACGTATTTTTTGCATGCCCATCCCCATAGATGGTGGCTTTGGCATTGGAATAATCGAAGCCGAGACCCGGGCTGAGCCAGACCTCCATATAGGGGCCGGGGCACAGGATGGTGTAATCCATTCCGCTGGTCATGACCGCCTGTTCAACAGTACGCTTGGCGGTAGTCATCGGACAGGGTTCCATCTTCTGAGCGATGCTAATGTATATGAATTTTCGCACTCCTGCCCTTTGAGCAGCCTGCACAAGGCCCAGTTGTCCCTGCTGATCTGTGACCGGAATCGAGTCACCAGGCTGCATGGAAGTGATAGATGTAGCAGTCGTGATGACCGCGTCCACCCCCTCGCAGGCTACGGCGAGCGATGTTGGATCGAGCAAATCCCCAATAACAGTTTCCACGCCCATTTCTTTCAACCGCATTACCTTTTCTGCATCAGAAGTAGAACGCACCAACCCACGCACGGACTTACCCGCAGCGGTCAGACGCCGGCAGATCTCGCTGCCCAAAGAACCAGTGGAACCAACAACAAGAATCATTTGAGCCTCCTTTTTAGATCTCATCTGAGAATGCAGTGCCTAAGATCGTCTTGGCATAAAAATAACAATTCCAGCCAAGCTTGGTCAATTCCTGGAAGTGAGCCTGTTCCGCTTCTATAGTTGGCCAGGCAGTTACTCCGAAGAATGAATATTCTTCATTGGACCGGTTAATATCGCAGCCGATCAAGTTGATGCCGCAGTTCTTGCGAATGGACTCGCCCACTGCAGCAAAAATGCGATCACGCGTATCCTCTGCCAGGCTTGCCCAGGCATCATTGTGTTGGTTCTTGACCAGGAATAACTGGTAGATCGGATCAGGGATATCAACGGTCGGAATCTGAAAACCTTCCGTGAGCACCCCGTTGTACGTCTCTGCTTCGAGATAACGGAAGTGCTGATTTTTCTCATTCGTACGAGCAGACTGTTGAAGCGCCTGCAAGTTCGGATATTCCTCAATCCCCCAGGCAGGATATGTCTCGTTGCTCCAACGGGAGTAGCAACCTACTATGGTTTTCGCTCCTGCCGCTTGGCTACTTTCACCAACCCTAGCCCATAACTGGTCACGCCCCTCTGGCGAAAGTTGGTAATAGGCTTCCCGGTACCCTCGCACGAGAAAGAGATGATAGATCGGTCCCATATTTTCCTCCTGAAAACTTGAATACGATTTTTGTGTCGATAGTTTTGTCTGTGCTTAATATTTCTCTTGTCGAACGCTACTAAACAGGTCATTTAGGTTCATTTTACGTACCTACCGTTTGACAGGCGTTTGGTGGGAATAAAAAAAAGCCGGAAGCGCTGTCAATTCGCTTCCGACTTTCCGGATATCAAACGCTGTTTATAGCTCGCCTGCAACTCGGGCGGACTCTAGAGCCTGTCGGAATAATTCAAAAGCAACTGTCCGATTCTCAGATTCACAGGCAGCGAGCGCCTGGCTCAACAAACCTGACATCGGTTCTTCAACGGGCTGGAAGGCGGGATTTGGATCCATGAGCACTCGCGCGGTAGCTTCCAATTTGCTGAAATCTTCCTGGTCAAGCGCGATCGCAAAGAGCACCCAGTTTGCCAAAGCATGGAAAACCCATCCAGAAACATTCGCCCAAACTGCTGTGGCTTCTTTACATAACTGCTCTGCCCGTAGGATATCTCCATCCTGCCAGGCAAGCCAGCTCTCATTTGCCAGTCCTATGCCCAGATAGGCATAGTCATTTACCATTCGTGCTAATTCCAGCAGAGGCGGGAGTTCTTTACGCAACCGGTCTGGTTCATGCAGTTTGCGGCTGACCACGCTCAGATAAGTCAGGCAGCGTAACTGCCATAATCGGGCACCCATACGGTCGAGCGATTCATTAGCGCGCTCCATCCAATCTTGCGCAGATGGGAGATCCCCATACCATAGCAACGCAAAACCATATTGAAACTGTGCAATCGCCAGGTTATAGGAATCATCCATTTTTTCTGCCTGTTCCAATCGCTGCCTGACAAGCTGAACCGTCTCGATTGAAGTACGGTAGCGTTCATGACGCATCCGAGCTTGATAGCGTAGACTGAGAAGTGTGTTCTGTTGGTCAACGCGACCGATACTCGCGACCAACTGTTCAATTTTACGGATAAGCGAGTCCATCCGGTCAGGGGAGTTTCTCCAATAATCTATCTGAATCCGATCGAGCTGGATCTGAAGCCACTCCTGTTGTTCAACGAGTGTGCCATTCGGCGGCTCAATACCAAGCGCCTGTTCAGCCTGATCAAGCGCCATGTGTGAACGGTCATGCAGGTACTGTGTTATCCAAGCATCGCTGATTTTCCGATACACCTGTGACCGCCATAATCCGGGTTGGGTAAAAGGCTGCGCCAGAGCACGCTCAAAGTAAGGCAGCGCCTGTTGGTATTTCCCATCCAACGCAAGCATATGCCCAGCCTTTTCAAGGATCATGGCAAAATCTTCAAAAGAGATTTCCCGGTGTTCCCCGATGCCCACACTCTCTATCAGCCCAATCGCGCGTCGCAAATATTCCCAGGCATCTGCATTGGCAAAGATGTCTGCGGCAAACTCCGCAGCCAGGCGATATTGGGTCACAGCCTGCACAGCCAAACCAGACTCGTTCATAATGACTGGCGACTTCCGCGTGACGGGGATGGATCACGGATTGATCCAACTGGACATACGCTTCAGCCACTTTGCGATGCAGTAGACGGCGATGTGCCATGCTCAATCCGCTGAAAGCTGCCTGGCGAAGCAGGTCGTGCGTGAAATCAAAAGTCTCAGGTGATATTTCACGGATCATGAAACTACGCAGCAGTTCATCAATGATCGCTACCAATTGCTCTTCACTCTCGCCGCTGGCCTGGCGTAAGGCCGCCAGGTTGAATTCACGTCCGATCGTCGCTGCCAACACTGTCATCTCACGAGTTCTCTGACTCAGTTGATCCAAGCGACGCGATAACACCGCCTGAATCCGCCCGGAGGCTGCCAGCAAGTTTTCTGGCGAAGTCTCGCCCAACCGAACCGTTTCAACCAGGAAAAGTGGATTGCCTTCGGCATGTTCATAAATGCTGGCGGCTGTATCTGAGTCTATTTCATGGTTATAGGCTTGTCGGGAGGTCTGTTCGATTAACTGGAGCGAATCCGCCTGAGCCAATGGATGGAGCTCGATCTCTTCGTAATAACCTTCTGCACGGAGCATGGTTTGGAATGCCCGTAGCGGATGATCCTGGACGATCTCGCCGTGACGCATGGTCACCAAAACCAACAGGGAAACATTCGTTGCGAAACGAAACAAAAAGTGCAGCCACTCCAGAGTGTCCCGGTCGCACCATTGAACATCCTCCAGAATTAAAGATACGAGACTTGCTACGTCCCAGCACAGCACGAGCCAATGCTTCAAAAAGTCGCTGGCGCTGCCACGCCTCATGCAAAGGCTCCTGGCGCGGCAGTCCGGGCAGCTTTTGCACCAGTTCAGGCAGCAACCGTCCAATTTCCGCCAGCCAGACTTTATCGAGCACAGGCAGCGGATGAGCTTTGATCCAACTCATCACCGGTCCATAGGGCAGGTTTCCCTCTGCCGGGTAACATACAGCAGTATCGATGGAGATGGACTGAAGCTCAGCCCAATTCGTGAATTCGGATACGAGGCGAGTCTTGCCGATCCCGGCTTCACCAGTGATAAATCCAACTTGAATTTTCCCCATTGACACATTATGCCAAAGCGCTAATAACTTGCGCCATTCCTCGGTTCGACCTACCATCGGGCTGGTCTTGTGTCCTTCTAGCGTCTCCTTCTGTGGAAGCTTTGCCGCAGTCTGGATGCGCTGGTAAAGATCCTCGATCTGAGAATCCGGTTTTGCTTCCACTTCATCCCAAAGCAGGCGAGAATAGGTACGATAAATCTTTAGGGCGGCGGGGTGATCCCCCACCAAGGTATGCAGGCGCATCAGACGCAGGTTGGCAGCAGGTTGAAGCGGATCAGCCTGAAGCAACCTGCGCGCGGTATGGAGCGCCTGGGGATATTCGCGCGCTTCCTCCTGTAGCGAAGCAAGCCGGTCCAGCGCATCGATAAACTTCTGATGCAGTTCTTCCCTGAAGGGAAGGATCCAATCATCGTAGCAAGCGGGAAATAGATCGCCCTTATAAAGCTGTACCGCCTCTTCCAAGGTTGTTTTGATAAGGGGCTGTCCAGATGTAATCAGTAGACAACGCTGGAATTCATCACTATCCAATTGAAATGCAGTATTGCTGTGCCATTCCAGTGTATGGTTATCAAAGGTGATGTAGCTTGAAATGAAGGGTAGGGTCTGTCTCAACTGGTGGATCAGGTTACGCAGATTGGTGCGAGCTTGACTTTCGGAAGTATCCGGCCAAAATAAAAACGCCAATTGTTCGCGAACAACTGGCGCTGAACGATGAAGGATAATGTAGGCAATCAGGGTTTGCAGGCGGGTGGAATGAGCCAGATCTACTAGCTTTTCATCATAAGAAAGTTGAAACCCACCGAATAGATTGATTCGGAGAAATGCCTGCATTGGCTTACTCCAATACCCTTATCCATCGTTTAACTCTCCAGTCAACGATGATCGGAGACGGAGAAATGTATCACCTCAAATCTAGAGTTATTTTACCACTTTCGGTTTTATAGCCATTGGGACATATATTGTTTCAGTAGATATCTAGCAATTTTTTGCCAGATCGCCGGGCTATATACCTACCATAGCTGCATGCGTATTTGCCCAGCGTGGCATATATCATGTTTACGGGTATCAGCTTCGCTACACGAGATATAAGCCGCGTGACGACCGTCCGACTCTACATCGCTTTCAGGATTAACCACAGTTTTCAGATGATACCTTCCAACAACTTCTGAAAACAGGGGTCTACATAAGTGAAGTACGCTTTTGTATCGGCTGTGGATAATCGGCATTGTGCGACAATATCTTGGAGAATGTGATCCCATAAATGTGCAAAACACCCCTATTTTCACAAGGAAATTTGGTCGCACAATAAGATCACGACTCAATACTCCCACTCCACATGCCCCAGCGGAGCGCGATTGAGTTCGTCTCGGATGTGCCGCCACTGTGGCATGAATTTATCCAGCAGGCTGATAAAGTTTGCATTATGCGATGGTTCGAGCAGGTGAACCATTTCATGCACGAGCACATATTCCAGACACTCACGGGATTTCTTGGCTAATTCGCTGTTGAGATGGATATTGCCGCTGTGGGGATTGCAGCTTCCCCACTTGGTCTTCATTCGACGGACAATGATACTGGCAGGATCAACACGAAGAACCGGTGACCACTTTGCGATCAATTGCGAAACTGCATCGCGGATCTGCTCACGATACCAGGCTGTGACGACTGCTTCACGTTTCGCAATGCTCGCGTCGGGGCGGATAGTCAAAACCATCTGGCTATGTTTGAGTTCAACAGATGGAACGCGGTTCTCTTCTTTCACTTTAAGCAAGTAGCGCTTTCCCCATACATAGTGACTTTCACGATCCAGGTACTCGCGGCGCGTTTCACGTTCCTGCTCCCGAAACTTTCGCTGCTGTTTTTTGATCCAGTCCATTTTGGAAATGGCATAGACGCGGACAGTATCCAGGCTCATGCGTTCCGGTGCGGCAATACGAACCCTGCCTGTTGGCGGATGAACGCTGAGATGGACATTCTTAATGTTCTTGAACACCACATCGACAGGAATGCCACCGATCTCGATCTGCCTAGTATTCATGCTGCTGGAAGATAATCTTGAAGATGCGTTCCACTTCTTCCACATCCTTCAAGACGTCATATATGGCTCTCTTGACCGTTTGCTCACGGGCTTGGACACCACGCCACCCATCTGGGCGGGACATGCGTACGGCTTCGTCGATCTTCAATGCCAATGCCAGAACCGGATCGCCATCTGCCAAGTAAGCGGGCGCATTCTCAGACATCTGCCTTTTTGGAGATGCTTTCAGGTTATTGTATAGTGCAAGTTTGCCGGGAGTGTTGAGCGCTTGAGGCGTCTCATTGGCTCTACCGGTTTGTGTCTGGGTGGCGACTGCACCGATACGTCGCAGATATTCCTCATACTCGATGGCTTTGGCTTTGCGGGCAGCGATGATCTCATCCAGCAGCGTGGACATCCTTTCGTAGAAAGCGGGATCGTTCAACTTCTCCCGAATGATGACACTGCGGACATTGTTCTCGATGGTTTCTGCTATAGCTTCCCGATTGCCTTTCAGTCCGCTAAGCCCCTCTTCTACAGCATTGAGGATGCCTGTTTTGGCGATCAGGTCCAGCAGACCGATATTTTCGAAGGGCGAGATCTTGCGCGATACATCAGCTTCGATGTAGGTGTCGATCAGGTGACGCATATCAGCTTCGTAGGCTTTCAGATCAAGGGTTTCGTTGGCAGCACGGCGGATTATGTCACGCAGGCGCAGATACTCATCCATGGTGCCCTTGATGCGCTGAATATCTGCCCCAGAATAACCGGCAGGTTCCAATTCATCCGCAATGTTGCCGTAGGAGCGGATCAGGGATACAACGCCTTTATAGAGGGCAACCCGTTGCGGCTCGTGTTCTTTGAGACTTTCAGCGATCTCGGTATTGCCGCAAAAATAATGGATGTATTCGAGGTCCCGTTTGGGCGGCTCGACCGGTTCACAGAGCAGGGCAAGCGTTTCGATAGCGGCATCGAGCCGTTCTTTTCCCAGCTTGAGACGATCCTGCATCAGAACTTCAGGACTGGCGCCGCCGTCGCTTTCATCCAACTCAGCAGTGTATACCTTGATGGCGCTTTCCACTTTGGGAAGCAGGTTCTTGTAATCGACGATATAACCGAAATCTTTGGTATCGCCGTCCAGACGGTTGACGCGGCAGATCGCTTGAAAGAGACCGTGATCCTGCATGGATTTATCGATGTAGAGATAGGTACAGGGCGGCGCGTCGAAGCCGGTGAGCAGTTTATCGACCACTACCAGCAGTTTCATGTTCGCTGGCTCTTTGACGAACAGTTTCTTGGCATTGTCCTCATACGTTTCGGTCTTGGTCATGTTCGCCTGAGCGACAACGTGCTTCAACAGTTCGGTGTAGGTATTGTAGATGAACTGCTTATCCGTATCGGTGTTGGCGCCCGTTTCCTCCAGGGTGACATCGCCGGCGTGCGGATTGTACGATGTGACCACGCCGCACTTGCCCCGAAACTCAGTTTGTTGGAAGAGGGTGAAGTATTTACAGGCTTCATAAATACTGGACGCCACAAGCAGTGCATTCCCCCTGCCATCGTTGAGACGGCGTCTGCGGCGGAAATCCAGAATGACATCCTGGATGACGCGCCGCATCCTGCCCTCAGAACTGAGCACATTTTGCAGAGTGCCCCAGCGGTTCTTGAGTTCAGCTTTTTGCCAATCATTCAGGTCACGGGAAACAATATCGAACCATTCATCGACACTTTGCTGGGAAGAGAGGCGCTGGTCAATATCCCGCGCTTCGTAGACAAGATCCAGGATGACATGATCCTCCACCCCTTCGCTAAACTTGTAGGTGTGGATGTATTTGCCGAAGACCTCAATGCTGGTCTGTTTGTCTTTCTTGAGCAGCGGTGTACCCGTGAAGCCGATAAAGACCGCGTTGGGCATAATGGCTTTCATGGCACGGTGCAATTTTCCACTCTGAGTGCGGTGACATTCATCCACAAAGACAAAGATCTCACCTACAGTCTTGCTGGGCTGGGATTGGAGTTCCTTGATGAACCAGTCGAAATCTTCCACGTTGCGTTGACCGAATTTGTGGACAAGCGAGCAGATCAGGCGCGGCGTTGCCTTGCCGAGCAGGCTCATCAGTTGGTTCCCATTTTGGGTGCGTTTGACCGTTTCCCCGGCGGCGGTGAAGACGCGCTCGATCTGTTTATCCAACTCATCGCGGTCGGTAATGATGACAACGCGGGCGTTGGGATTGTTCTCCAGGATCCATTTGGCGAGTAGGACCATCACGATACTCTTGCCACTGCCCTGTGTGTGCCAGATGATGCCACCTTCCCGACGGTGAACAAATTCCTGGGCGGATTTGATACCGAAGTATTGATGCGGACGAGGAAGTTTCTTGGTGCCACCATCGAAGAGCACGAAGTCGTGCATCAGTTCGATGAGGCGGTTCTTCTCGCACAGTTTGAGCAGGTACTTATCCAGTTTAAAGCGGGTGTCATCCTGCTCGTCTTCCTTCCAATTCAGGAAGTATTTCTCCTCCGTTTTGATCGTGCCATACTGCAAGCCTTCGGAGTTGTTGCCAGCAAGGACGAATTGCACGGTGGCAAAGAACCACTCGTTGAATTCAGGGAGCTGGTTGGAAAGGTTTTGGCGGATGCCGTCGCCGATGCTGACGCTGCTGCGTTTGAGTTCGAGCACGCTGACGGCTATGCCATTGACATAGAGAACGATATCCGGGCGGCGTTCGTAGTTGCCGCGCAGGGTGACCTCTTCGGCGATGGCAAAATCGTTTTTAGATGGGTGCTCCCAGTCGATCAGGAAGACCTTGTCGGTCACGCCGCCTGCCTGTGTCTTGACATCCACGCCATAGCGCAGCAGTTTGTACACCGCCTGGTTGCGTTCATAGAGAGTTCCGCTACCATTCGCCGCACGCGTGAGAAGTTCCACAGCACGGTTTATCTGAATTTCGCTGTACCCGCACCGGTTGAGAAACGAGACGAGATCTTCATCCCGAATGTTGCTGTTGGAAAAGTCTGTGCAGTCGCCGAGATAGCGATAGCCTAGTTCGTTTCTGAACAGGGTGATGAGGCGGTTCTGCGTTTCGCGTTCTGGGCGGTCTATTGCGTTGTTAGCGGGCATGAAACTTCTCCCAAGCAGTTTGCTCAATGGCACTATAATAACGTTGGACAGTATCGCAAAGCTCAGCGTGAGCCGTTCAAGAGTATTTTACACGTTCCGGGTAAATAAAAAATCCCCTGCTTGATCGAAGTCTGGCGTTTTGCGTCAGATACAGCGTAGATCAAGCGGGGGCTTTTATTCATAAGCGAGATATTTGGCGATGGCAGTTTCTAATTTGGTTCGAAAAGCCTCTTTACAGCCTTATTACCAAGCATTAGGGAGTATTTAACATAATCCCCAGTTTCCCACCGTAGCCGTCCGGCGACTATTGCAGGTGAAATTCCCAATCTTTGTGCGAAAAGGTAGATTTCCTCTTTACTGACAATATTCCCTTTCCCGGTAGTTTTCCTCCAATGCTGCCACTCATCCTTGACAATGAGGACATTTGAAGCAAAATCATTTGCTTCTTTTTCTTTAGGGTCATGAAATTCGTTTCTATCATGATCTGTTTCTGTCTCATCGAAAAAAGCAAAATTATCCTGATCCAAGTGAAGGAATAAGTGTCCCAATTCGTGAGCTAATGTAAACCAAAAATTGTCCAAGCGGTCGTGACGCAGGGTCATGCCGATAACAGGGCGACCCGATGGCGATTTAAAACAGGCTCCATCCAGGAATGTGTGCGACAGGTGTTTCAAGATGACGAGAGGAATACCATGCCTTTCAAGAAACTCGAGCGCCAGCAACGGACCTCTGTCAAATGCACTAAGGCTGATCATATATCTAACATCTTCTTCCGTCAGGGAGTTGGGGATATACGGTGGCAAATCCTGTTCATCAGCTATGATGAACACTCGTGCCTGCCACGCGTCCAAGGCAAACACATCCATTTTTTCGTGAGCAGAAGAGCGGCAATACGCTCGTTCAAAGCTCAACCCTTGGAAGGCAGAAAACAGCCTGTTGAGCAATTCTTCTTTGACTTCCTTGGCTGCCTGTAGTGTGCCGTTGAAGAAACTAAAGTATCCTTCTTTGAACATTTCAGTAAAAGGATATTTGTTCAAGTCATATATTGGCGCGTCTAATTCCCCCCCGTCCTCTTGCAAAAGCACTTCGGCTGAAATACCCAACCCATCATGCAGGGCACGCATCATTGCCAGGCTAAGCGGGCGTTTGTGGTTCAGGACTTCAGACACTTTACTTGCACTACCGATGTATTTCTCCAAGTCTTTACGGCTCAGTCCTTGCTGTTCCATTCGAAATTTGATTGCTTCTACAGGATCAGGTAAACCAAGGGGAAAATGTTCGCGTTCGTAATTTTCTATGAGAACCGCAAAGAGTTCCAATTCATCTCCCTGCGAGCTGCTCGGTTCGGCATCCATGAGTGTTTCAAGATGAGCCACAGCCATTTCATATTCAGTTTCGGTCTTTATTACTTTTGGCTTCATCATATTGTCTCCGCATTTATTTTGTCATATTCTTTATGGGTACCAATGAAGCGTATGAAGGCAATTTGATATTTGTATTCAAATTTAACAATCAACCTGTAATCATTGCCTTTAATGTTGAACACTACCCGATTGTCACCAATAGGGTCGGCGGAGCCATAGCGTTTTTTTATGTCGTTCGGTGATGTCCAATTGGCGTGCTCGGCTTCATATGCCCAAGATTGAAGCGCACCTTTGGCGTCTGGGTGTTCTTCCCAGAATTGTTTTAGCTTCTGTCGTGTAATGAGGTGCATTGCTTATTTTATCCCATTTTGGGAATTTCGCAAGGTTTCTAATTTCCCTTTTTGGGAAAATCTTGCTCCCATGTAAGTTTTGATGATTTTTGTGGGTATTATCCCCGTTCATAGTCTAAATAAACCGAATTCTTTTATGAGTAATCTCTTTATGCAAGGTACTCTTTTATTTCGATACCATATTCCTTGCGCCCTGTAATTAGTTTGAGAAAAAGAGCGTATGGATACCTATACTGGTATTTGAACTCTCTTAGTTTCATGTAATCAAAGTCATTACTGACTTTACTCGTTGTTTTCTTCATCTCCACAACAAGCAGGTTATTTCTCGTTCCCCGTTCATGGATAATAATATCAGGGAATACTGTTATTGGATCCGTTTCTGCAATACTCCAAACCCGTTGTTCTTCATCAAAAAGCTCTTCATATTGCTCTAATCTTTTTGGTTGATCCAAATTCCTGTTGTATTCACAATCAACGTGCCAGTCTGTAAAGAGCAATTGTAAATACATTCCAAGTCGATGAGATATTGCTCGTTCATTTGCATCCATTTGAAGCAAATAGTAATCCTTTTTGAGCAACTTGGCGATGGCTCGATCTATTCTTTTGTACACTTCGTCGGCGGACGGACGAATTACTGCCATAAATCACTCTCCACATTCTACTTTCCACTCTCTACCAACCTCACCATCACCCAGCAGCATGGACACCATCCCCTACCTGACATCCCGCGCCTGGACAATTGGCTACCTCTGAAGAAATTGCGCGACTAGAAACCACAGCGAAATGGAACCAGCACACACGCCGACTAACAATATTGCACCAATAACCCAAGCCACAATACTGCATCCTCGTCCAGCGGGTGCAACGTAGAAGGGACGGGCGCGGATTTTCAAACGCGCTTCGTCAACCTGCGTGCCGACCAATTGCGCAATTTGCTTGAGCCGTTTTACTTCTTTTCGTCCTACTCGTCCATCCAGGATCGTCATGGTCTCGGAGATCGCATATACTGCCTTGCGAATTTCTTCATCTTCGACGCTTGCTACTTTGGCAAGCCAGTTATCGGCATCGCCCCACTGACTGCCAAGCTGTTCGGGAACAAAATCAGGGTGAAGTTTTCTGAGACCTGCTGCCAACTCCTTATACGCGGAAAGTTCGTTTTCACTGACGCGACTATCAGCCCCCATAATATTGAGCGCGCTTGCCAGCAGCAATTCCGGTTTGGCTTGCACAGGGATCTGGATGTCACGGATATATTCCATACCCATCCCGCGCCCACGCACACGAGCCTGGACCGTGCGCCCAAGCCCTTTGGTAAAGTAGTAGTTCCATCCTGCTGCGAGCAGTACGCTAATCCAGGGAACTGCACCTAACAGGAATTTTTCCGACAAATAGCGGTTAGCAATCGTGCTTGACAGCTTCTTCTCCACCCAATCTTGAAATCTACGCCTTACTAAACCCTTGCGCATGAGCCTGCGAGCTTGTTGCTCTGCAACGGCTGGAGCCAACCTCTGAAGCGCGCTGCCGGTTAACTCTCCTGCTTTGATCCCCATTCCCATTGCAAAGATCTCTTGTACATCTTCTGGGTTATCAGGGTTTACTGACAAACCGTATAAGTTGCACAGATCGTAGGCTGTGCGGATTTGTAATCGGATTGTGTAACCTGTTTCCACCGCAAATGCAGCGATCCCAACTGGAATGGTGATTGCCGAAGTGGGAATTGCGACAACAGACGATGTAAAAGCTGCTGACACCACAGTGGCAGAAGCCGCACCTGCCAGCGCTGCCATCCGAGCTTGTTGAACAATATACCTTTCCGCAATGATGTCCTTAGGTAAGCCCGGATACTTTTTGACCAGGTAATCTATGGATGCGTTCCTGGCATATCGTTTCAACGTCTCGGTCATGAGACGGGTGAACCAATCTCGAGATTGATTTGCTTTGGATTGTGATTTCGTTTCGTCAGACATTTGCTGTATCTCCGTTATTCCAGTGCAATGATAGTTCTATGCGGAGCAGTTGCCCCACTATTGATCTCACTTCAAGACCTGACAGGTTTTATCGTGACCGCTGTCCGTTGCAGCCTGTGCGTGGACGTGAATTCCCGTTGCACAGGGTTCCGCGGAAACCTGTCAGGTCTGTGCTTACACCAATCTCACCTTCCCACTCAACAACACGGACATCATCCCCGCCTTGACCTCCCGCACCATGGACAGTATCCCTCCCAGCGCGGCGATCCCAGCGTCCCACTCTCCACTTTCTACTTTCCACTGTTGCCCACCAATCGTATTCTGCCCGTCAACAACTCCGACATCATCCCCGCCTTGACCTCCCGCGCCTTGGACAGTTTCCCTTCCAGCGCGGTGATTTCGGCGTCCATGTCGCTCAGGATTTCGGCGATGGCGGTTTGTTCTTCAATGCCTGGAAGGTTTACAGTTATCTGAGAGAAAGCATGCCATCGCAAACTTCCTCTTCTATCAACAGATGAGGTTGTCTCTGTCGCAAACTTTTGACGATAAGCATCTAATTTCAGAAGTCGGTGCAAGAAGTAACTGTTGACCTCCTCAGTAACTGAAAAGACAACGTAAATTGGGCTAACGATTGCCACATCATAGAGATCTTGAAGACCGATTGAACCTTCCTCTACATGATTGGCAGGATAACCAATCTGCCCACGCCTGATGATCTTATAACCACTTGTATCATTGCTAAACACTTGGTTCTTGAAAAAACTTAGTGAGTTGACAAAGCCCAAGTGCTTAGAGCATGTCAGAACTGGCAAATTCTCTTTTGCATCGTTTTTTTCAGAACTCGGAAAGGCAATTTCTTCAATCTTTTTTTCTTTCCATTCACCGCCAAACCCAGGCAACCGCCTTTTCCCCATGAGCAATCCCTGCATCGCTCCTTGCTGGACCTGACGTTTTTTGGCAAGGAGTTGCTCCAGCGCTTCGATGAAGGCGTCCGCGTCGGTCAAGGCTTCGGCGATGGCTTCTTGTTCGGCAAGAGTTGGTGGACAAGGTATGTCCAAGCCTTTGATTTGTGTACCAGTAATAAGAGGCTGACCTGAACCAAAAACCATTGAATTCAGGCGCTTTGCTTCAAGCTGTCGCCAAAAATAGTCCCAATGACATGAAGTATCAATTTTGATAATGATAGTGTTATCAGTTACGCCATACTTTCCATCAACAATCGATATTTTTCCTGCGTTTGCCCCTACTCTTGCGATCAAAATAGACTTGCCAAAATACTCAGCATCCGTGCATGTTCCAATTACGCCGGTTGATCCATACACAGGGTAATCGCCAAACTCAGAATTTACATGCGACCTACCAGATGCAACAGTAGTCGCCATTTCTGCGACTTTTCTTATTCCCCAATCTTTCGGAATAATGCCGACCTCCGTTTGCTTATAACCCGCCTTTACTTCCATGCGAACCCCATCCTTTCCAAATGGCGGTTCACTTTCTCTTCCAGTTCATCCACGCGGGCGGTCATCTGCGGCAAGGGCGTTGCGTAGCGTTCCGAGAGTTCCTTCACGCGCTGGGTCAGGCTCTGGCTCACGCGGTCGGTCTCGCCGTGAACGGCGGCTTCCAACGCGGCAAGCCACTTGTCATCTACTACCAGCCGCTTGATCTCGGCTTCGGTCAGCTTGGGATACTGGTTGTAGGCTTTGGCATCCAGATCGGCTTCGCAATCCTTCAACCGCTTCTTGAGTTCGCCTTCCTCGCCGTTCAACCTCAACCACTCCTCCAAAGCAGCCAACTCCTCCCCGCTTTCGACCTTCGACCTTTGACCTTCGACTTTCAACTCCTTGATCCTCGCCGCCACACTCGCCTTGTTCACCTTCTCCAATTCCGCAAACGCCCCCTCCTCCCCGCCCTGTTCCTCTTCCAACTCTGCCAGGCGGGCAGTCACGGCTTCCAGTTCAGCGGTCAGCGCCTCAAGGTCGGCTTGTTCCTTCGCAAAATAACGAGCCACGATGAGCGGCTTGGGGATCAGGTCACACGTCCAGCCTTTGTCCTTTTCCTTGCCCTTCTTATCGGTCTCGACGATACGCTGGGTCTCGGCTTTCCAGCCGTCAGACGCGATCAGGTAGCAATCGTCCTGCATGGTCGCCGCCCAGTAATCCATCAGGTGCTGGTAGATGGCGTATGGGTCGAAGATTGAAAGTTGCAGGTTTAAGGTTGTGCTCTTCCCTGCAACGTTCAACCTTGAACCTGCAACCCGGTAATGTTCGAGCAGGTCTTCCGCCAGAGCCGAGATCACTTCCTTCGGATGCGAACCCGCCTCCAGTCCGCGCAAAGAAGCGGCGCTCTTCCTTTTCCACGTTTCGAAATGCCCGTTCATATCCGCAATAAAGGATGCGAATTCGGGATGGGCGTAGATCGTCTCCTTGATCTGCGCAGGCGGGATGGCTAACTCAAAATACGCGGGACGAAGTTCACGCATCAGACTACGCCGCAGGCTGGGGCAAACATCCCAATATTCCTTCAACGCCTCGACGTCCACCGCGGGAATGCCGCCCTGCAGGTGACCGGCGATATCCTGAATGTCTTCGGGCTCCTGGCTGTCGATGTAGCGCGGCAGGTTCAGGTTGTACTCGTTGCGCTCGATCTCCTCGAACGACACCATGCGCGCATACTTCTCGACTTCAAGCCGCTTATTGAACACATCCACGATCTTGTGGATGTCCTGGGCGCGCAGGCGGTTCTTGGGACCATCCTTCATAAAGCCGCGGCTGGCGTCGACCATGAAGATGCCCCGCCTTGCTTGCGCATCTTCCTTGTCAATGACCACGATACAAGCCGGGATGCCCGTGCCGTAGAACAGGTTGGCAGGCAAGCCGATGATGCCCTTGATGTATCCCTTGCGCACAAGATTGCGGCGGATCTCCGCTTCGGCATTGCCGCGGAACAGCACGCCGTGAGGCAGGATGCACGCACCCTTGCCCGTGCTCTTGAGCGAGCGCACGATGTGCAGCAGGTAGGCGTAATCGCCCTGTTTGGCAGGCGGCACACCGAACGCCGTGAAGCGCTCAAATGGATCGTTCTGCGGATCCAGCCCTGTGCTCCAGCGTTTATCCGAGAACGGCGGATTGGCAACCACGAAATCGAACGTCTTCAGCACGCCATCATCCCGGAACTTGGGATCGGTGAGCGTATTGCCCTGCACGATCAACGCCGTCGGATAGTTGTGCAGATACATATTCATGCGGGCGAGACCACTGGTCGCCGCGTCCTTCTCCTGACCGTTGAGCGTCACCTTCACCCGCGCTTCATCCCCTACTTTGAGCAGCAGCGACCCCGATCCGCACGTCGGGTCATAGACCGACGTATCGCCACTCGCCTTCGCCTCACGGATGCCGATCACCTGCGCGATCACCCGGCTTACTTCCGACGGCGTATAGAACTGTCCCTTGCTCTTGCCGCTCTCCGTGGCGAAGTTCCGCATGAGATATTCGTACGCATCCCCGAGCAGATCATCGCCTTCAGCGCGGTTCTTCGAAAAATCCAATGCCTTGCTCTCGAAGATGGCGATCAGGTTCGTGAGACGATCCACGCGTTCCTTGCCATCGCCCAGCTTGGTCGGGTCATTGAAATCCGGGAAGTCTAGACAGCGATAGATTGTTATTGGCATTTACCAGCGGCGCGATGATCTTCTTATTGATCTGGTCGCCGATATCCGGCTTGCCCTTCAACGCCACCATCCCCTGAAAATTCGCCCCCTTCGGGATAATGATCGGCGGAAATGGATCATCCGCATACTTATCGCTGATGTACTTGATGAACAACAGCACCAGCACATAATCCTTGTATTGCGACGCATCCATCCCGCCGCGCAATTCGTCACAGGATGCCCAGAGGGAGGAGTAGAGTTCTGATTTTTTGATTGGCATGATTAGCCTTCTATGCAGTAAATTCTTCGTTCGTCGTCAACAGAACCACCGTGACACCTTGCAGCATCAAGCGGTACTTCAGTCGTTTCATCAGTTCAAAGGTTCTTGGTTCCGTGACCAGGAATAATTTTAGCTCAGCAACAGCATTACGCAACTTGATGAAATCCTTTTCAAATGTTGCTTTTTGTTGAGCGCCCAAATCATTCGGCATATATGGACTGGTCGTCTTGATCTCAGCAACCAGCCGCCTGCCATCTGGTAGGCGGATATCAATATCGATCCCGGGAGCACCCTGGGCTTTTTCCGCCGCATCAAAGTTGGACACGCCAAAGCATCTCGCCAGATATTGCTTCGCCAAAAGAGTAGCGACAAAACTTACATCATTACTGGAGTTCCCCTGAATGGATTTCAGATCGGCGAGAAAGGCGTACCATGCGGCGGTATCTTCGACTGCTGGTAACTCACGGGATAAATGGGCTCGCATCTCGACCAGCCGCCGTTCAACATCCTGCATCATTGCTTTTTCATGGGTTGTGAGCATCTTGTGCCCCCTTAGAAAATGGATTTGCTTTCGTGAACCAGGAAGTACCCTGACGAACTCCGCACCAATGTCTCTTCAATTGGGAAGATAGAGTTGATCGTCTTCAAGTTCTTCAAATCTGACATTTCCACTTGCTCGATATGTCCCACCTTCACCCAGGCATTCATGTACTTCAGCAGCTTCTTCTCCGCATAATACGGCGGGATCAAGTCCTTTTCCTTCTTCGGGATATCCCTTGAAACCGCCAAAATCACTGCCTTGTACGGCGTCGATTTCCGCCGATTTCCCTTCACCAGATAGAGAAATGTAGGGATTTTCTGCTCTACCTGCTTATTCAGCCACTCAATCCGTGACTGGGAAAGTGTCCCGCCCAATTTCCCGAACCACACCGCGCCGTGACGGTCAACCACGTCATTGTGCAAGGCAACCACGTCCCCCACCGAGAACATGGTATCCGAGAAGCGAATGACGAGATGGAGAGGGGTGTTTTGCATCATTTGCCTGACAAGCTGATTATACAAGACGCCCACTGTTCCAAGGGTTACAGGATTGTCAGACTTTACAAGTAGCGGGTTTCCGGCGTCGGAAACTATGTTCGCACAAGTAGATCAGCAGCTCATTAGCTCCTTAGGGAAGAAATAACATCCATTACCAGGCGCTTGGGCTACCAATCAAGGGCATTCACTGGCGGTTTCCCAGCCTAACATCCCCAACAGGGCGATAGCAAGAAGTTCATGAGAGTATGAATTTGCCCTTGACAAAAAAGAACATTTGTTCTAAATTCAATGAGTTCCATGAAATATTGTGTATGGAGGAAACAATGATAGACAAAACAATCCTATTTAGGGGCAATGTTCAGGTTGAGCTCCAGGGACAAAATGCTCTCATTCCAGTTGGAGAAATATCCCCCCAAAAAATGACATATTATGTAGGTTCCAAACGATCCAAAATCCTTGTCATAGATTATCGACAGAACCCTATCCTAGCTGCGCAACAGGTTTTGTCGGGTCTGGATGGCGAAAAATTTGCCGATATATTCAACCAGGCTGCGTACGCAGAAATGATCGGATCCGATCACGCTCCCGATTTTGAAGAGATCGAAATTCACTTATACCCAATTTCTCACAATGGAGAGTTTCCCGTTTTTTGGTTTGGCATTATTGATGATTTAAAGATGCCGAATGTTGATGCTGAATGGGAAATTCTACGCCCTATAAGTCGAAAAAAATTAGCCTTTGCGACATTAATAAAACAGGTCGCTGATGAGGAAAAGAGCACAAGTTTTATTATAAAAGAGGGTACTTATTCCCTAGGCTGACGTTCAGACTTAGTCTCACTATGGTGATATTGAATTCGCACTTCTGCGAACCGTAGCCGATTACCCGCCACGAAGTATTCGCTCAGCAACTGCCATATCTGTTTTTCATCGTTCAATGTTATAGGCAACCTGTGATTGAGTTGTCGTAATAGATCGAACCGGTAAAGATCGAAACTTGCCCTAATCTGAAGGGCAAATTCACGAGCGGCAGTCACACTGACACGGTATAAGACATATCCCACCGTAAGAAAGAATATCCCAACAAACATATACTCTGTATTGGAAAGCAGGGAAAGACCATTTTGAAATAATCCTGCTTCACATAAATATTTGGTTATCCAGTTTGGTACAAGGGGAGAAGAACAAATTGGGCTCAAAAGTAGTTTGTCGAATACACCTATCGATAAAGCAAGAATTCCAACAATGTATGACAAGAAACTTGAATGAACCAAAAAAATAAACCTATTATTCTTATCCTCAAGTTCATGTACAAATGACTGCGGAAGGACATGCAGCAATTTGGGAAACATAACCAAACTGTTGAGTTTGTATCTTTCGTCGGCGTAGCACTCACTGGCTCTAAGTACGTTCCCTAGTCTTGTTGGGAGAATATCGTCTTCATCGATTGGGCTAAAGCCTTCTATATTTTCAATCTCAGCAAGCGCAATATCTTTTGCCTCTGAAAGATCGATATCCTTGGATGAAGGGGGCGTCTCAAACTCCTTGCGTCTTTTCTCATATATAGGAATTTGTTTACGATGCCATGTAATTCGAAAGTACAGCTTCATAACTTCTGCGATCAACCAAGGGAACTTATAGCCTTCATACAGTTGGATAGTCCAGTTAATTGAACTGTATAAATAAAACGCAACCCAAGAAGTAGTTATAAATAAAATAAACAAAGCGGCAACCGAAAAATTCTCTGGATTACCAAGACCCAAAAAAGAATTTATTTGATTGACGCCTTGTAGGATAAAACTAGGAACAAAGCCCCGAAAGATGAAAACCCCAAAGGAAACAAAAAGTGCAGCGGGCAAGAAGGACGAAACAATATATGATCTGCCAATCTCTTTAATAAAAGAGGTACCGTTCACAGTTTAATTATAATTCTTATTTTGTTGTAAATAATTTTGGGGGAATAACATAGTTACATTTGGGGTTAGGACATTTTTTCCAAACAACCCTAAGGCTCAATATCTTAATTTCGGCTTCATTAAAAGCCGTATTACATTTGGGGCATTTCAGCAGTCTGCCTACTTTTTGGTTTCTTCTTCCGTTTAACTGACCAGGTACGCCCATTTTTCACCTACCCAAGGTTGCTATTAGAAGTAGTATAGCAAATTTTCCGTAAATTTGCCTACTGACTTTTGTCATTTATGCGTTTTTTGACCCGGTTTCATCGTTAGACCCCTATACTGACATCACCGCAAGCGGATTTTCTGATTTTCCAAGCCAAACGGCATTCTGCCCTGATCCCTGTTGCTCTGGCTGGCACACCTCGTCTCCGATGGTTTTATACAAGAGGATGCTTGTCACTTGTGGCGAGCATCCAGCTTCTGTACAATGATTCCAAGTCGTCGTTCACCATAGCAAGGAGGCGAAAATGCATCAAAGAATGACATTTGAGCAGCGTTGTGATCAGGTTTTTGATTTCTTCATGGATTATTATTTCAAGTACGATCGAAGCCCAACCTATGGAGAAATGATAAAAGGAACAGGCATTCAGCGCGGTAATCTCCATAAGAACATAAAGAAATTGCTCGAAGACAAAAGACTTAGGGAAGATCAGAAATTCCCCGCGGTCTATTGCCCGGACATATCCTTGGTGCCCTACCTCTTCACTGGGCAGGTCATGTTGCTGCCAACAGCCTCAATCCCCTGGTTGTGTTAGATTTGCAAGACAGCGATACCACCATTGAAGTTCCGCGACATCTACTGCCCCAAAAAGCAGATTATAAAAACCTGTATGTTCTGCAAGTGACAGGAAATTCCATGTCAGAAGCCAACATTCTCGATGGGGATTATGTAGTCATCGAAAACGGCAACTCCTATCGTGAGAATGATACGGTTGTCGTGCGGCTCAAGGATGAAGGTGCCGTCACTCTGAAAAAACTACAGCCCACCGAGCGCGGCAACGTCAAGGTCAAACCCAAAAGCCATCAGCATCAAACACGCATTGAGGAAGCTGAGAACATAGAAATCCAGGGTCACGTGGTGGCGGTGATGAGGAAGTGTTAGAAGTTTCCGATGTCGGAAAGGGTAAAATCCATGACATTGGATATTCCCGTTGGTGTATCGGTGCGTATCGGTTTTTCACACGACTACTACTAAATACTCAAGCGGACGCTTAGACCAAAAACCACTGCACCCCCGTTACGCCACTTTCATTAGTACATCATTCTTCCAGCTCGGACCTGCTAGGGACCCAACCTCTGTCATCCATGAACGCAGGTGAAGTAAACCTGGGTTTCGTGGATTTTGGCTTGGACGGCTTAAGGACTTGCGTCTTTGGCTTGCGTGGATATTGCTTGGGATCAAAGGGTAATTCTGTACTGGATCGGTTCGAAAGCATAACCCTGCTCAATTCCAGTTCATCCATCCAATCACCCATTTCATACATAGGCAGGTATCCAAAATCGCGCCAGTTGTGCCCGATGATCGCGATCCTGGGTGTTATGCCCGGGATAAATGAACGAATGCTTTTCACCACCCAGTCCGGACCCAGAATACAGAAAACGATTGGGATTTTCCAGACGTACGCGTGTCGATCCGCCTGTCGAATACGCTTTCTATAGATTCTTTCCATCATTCTTCTGGAACTGTGTCCCGTATCCACCTCCAGCCAAAACAGCTTTTCTTCGCCATTGTGAGTCCCCCAAGCCAGTGCATCTGGTATCCCCTTCTCCACAGGAACCTCCGTCCAGCACTCCCAAATATCGATGTTCTCATACGCTTTCTCCAGCCAGGCGCGCCACATTCGTGCGATCCGGCGGTGACGTTCCCCGGCATAGCGGTACTCTTGCCGAAACGGAGCAAAGTGCATGCCTTTGGGAATATTCCAGGAACGGTGCGCCACGCGCAGACCCTTCTGCTGGATCTGCCAGCCATCATATTTCCCGATCTTCTTCCACTCGATCAGGTGATCCGCCTGCAGGGCTTTCAATTGTGTCCGCACATGGGTTTCACTGAAACCGGCGAGCGATGTAATTTCACGTGTATATGCAGTCTTGAGTCTGGCAAGAATTTGCAGGACCCGCAGCGATCTTTTCGTCAGTCCATAGTCTTCCAGGTTGAACCGGCGATCCAGTTGAGGGATAACCGTTGGTCTGGCTTGAGGATGGGCAGGCGGTTCGAATTCCCAGTTGTTCTCCATGTATTTCCCAGCCGGCAGTACCAGGATCGATATCTTATGCTTGATCATTCGCTTGATCTCTTCCAAATACCAATCACCGGGTGCATCCACACTCACCCACAGACACGGATAGGGACGCCCGGATTTTGCCAGTTCATTGGCGATCTTGTTGATGATCATTGCCTGGCTGTATGGCGGCAATCCATCACGGGCAGAGATAAAGTGTCGGAAGGTATCGAGAACCAGGTCTTTCTTGCTAACAAGTTTCGTCAACTCCCAACTGATCGGCAGACGCGATAATCGAACTCCGGATCTTTCCTGCATCATTTCCATTTCAATGCCTCAAATGGCTTGAGCTGCCTAACATAGTGGACACGCATCGAATCCACCCTTGCTTGAAGATCTCAAATCTTCTCCTCAAGGCTGTGGATTTCCGATAACACAACATCCGGATTATTCCCCAACACATAATATCCTCCGCTCAAAGACAAAATAGGAATGCCATGCTCCCACAATTCATCCAGTCCCCAACGGATCATTTCTCTTTTATCTTGGGCGCTCAGGTCAACCTCCCAGTCTTTTGTTCCATCAAAGACAAGACGGATCAACTCTTTCCTGGTAAGCGGATTTTGCGCGCGTAGAAATACCTCGAACATCTTTGGCGCCGCGCCATCCAGGTATTCATTCTCGACCAGTTCAGCGAGCAGCTTGTGATAGGGTGATTCATATTCAACGTGCATAGGACTCCTTTATGGTTTTCAGTCGATCGTACAAGAAAACAGGCAGGGGTACTGTCAACTTGTCGCTAAAGGATTATTAGCGGACAATTTTCCACTGCCAGGTGGGGAAATTTAATTAATTCCTGATATGTTCTTCCTCTTGTAGTTCCGTAGTTCCCTTACTCTGCATACCCGCCACATATGGAGATCCTTCCTCCTTTTTGGCTCATCTTTCCAATATCTGGCGGGTATTTTCGGGAACTGATGAGGGAACTGCACCTGGCAAAAGTAGTTCCCTGCCAAATAAATGCAGTTCCCAAGTAGTTCCCGAGTAGTTCCCTGAGTAGTTCCTTCAAAATACCCCCATATAAGGGAATAATATATTCAAAAAAGAATTCTTTCTCCATATATGGGCACTATTTTTTTCAGGGAACTATGGAACTACAAGAGAATCCCAGTTTTTTAATTAATTTTTTTCTCCAGTGTCTCCAAAGACCCAGAATCAAAAAAGCCTGGCACTTCAAGCCAGGCTTCACGGCAAGGCAAGGCTACTTTTCCGGTCGAACCAGTGAAACTCCATAAACCTGTTCGACCTTCTTGATATCGATCACTAAAACTCTTTGCTTGATTCCGCCGCATGATCTACTTGCCTCCACCTGCTTCTCCCCTACCTGCGCAAGCAAACCGTCCACCTGACGCAGCTGCTGAACGTAAGGCATCCGGCATGATATCCAGATTTTCGTCCAACGCACGCCAGAATTCCTTGGCACGTGCCAGGCTGGTTTCGGTGCGCAGGTAGATCAGCTTCTGCTCTGGTCCCGGATCGTAGTAACCGATATGGTCGGCATTGAACGGCGGCTGATATTCTTCCTCCTGAGTACGTGGGGCTAAATAAACTTTACCTTCCACCAACAAGTTGGAGATGGCTGTGAAGAATTTGCGGATTGGCGATTCCGCTGAAACTTGTTCTGCCTGGTTCTGGATGATCGCAAGCAAAGCTGCATTGTTCTCTGCGGTCAAGCGATCGGCTTCGGCAAACGAGAGCAGCTGCATCTCTTCAAAACAACGGATTGCCAATTCCTGGGAGGCAGCTAGCACAGCATAGGCATCTGGCAGGCGGTTCTGTAGATTGGCCGTTTGTCGTGCTACCTGCGCAGCTTTATCTACCATCACAGGAAACTCGTTGACTATACGCTCCCAGTTCTCTGCCAGATATTTGAGATATATCTTCATCGCCTGAGCCAATAATCCCTGCTGAGCCTTCGCTTGAAGTTTGGTTAGTTTGTCATCTGCTCCATTGGAAGATGCGGACGCCGGCAGAATATCGCCCGGCTCTACTCCCACGTACAACATGCGTCCCACAATACTTTGCCCGATCAAGGGATTCTCCGCGGTCATGATCACCAACCCACGTGGAAAGCGCGTATTCTGCTGGGAAAGATCGGCACGTGAACGACCACGTGCAGAGCGATTTCCCACGGACCGCACCATATGGTGAGCTTTCTTGTGCATGGCACGCGCTTCAGCCAGGCTGGAGAACTGCGGGGCGAAGTCGTCTATTACCAACGGCACATCCTTTGCCAGGAACATCGCGGCTTCAATGGCTGTTACCGTGGAGGTCCAATCAATCGGAGCATGGTAATCTCGTCCTTGCACAAAGCCTGTTCCAAAATGAGTCAACGCCAAGTGAGCCAATGTGGATTTACCGCTCTGCGTTGTACCGTATACTGAGAGCACAGCATTCAGTGGACGCAGGCTGGTCAGTGGTGCAGCATACATCGCTGCCCATAAAGGAGCTGTGACCTTGCGGGGACCGAGCTGGAGAAATTCAAGAGTTGCTTTCACGGCCTCTTCGGAATCAGCATCCTCTTTCGGCACGGCATAATGCCGCAGGTTGTTTGAACCCAGATCCACACGCACCTGGTCGTTCAAACCATCTTCTCCCAGCCAACCGGAAGCAGTCAGGAAGCCGCGCTCGCCGTCGCAGTCATGCCAGCCGGTGAAAGTGTACAAACGCTCCCGTTGAACCGTCTCCATCGAAACTTCCTGAATGGCACGCGCCAACACATAGGATCTTCCCGGCGGCAGCGTGATGATCGGTCGCATGCCCCAGTTATCGGGGATCCAATCCAGTTTGCCAAAAGCACGTGCTTCCACCTGGACCGGCTGTAAGGCTTGCCCGGAAGCCAGTCCCCCTTCGATGCTGTATCGCACGGTTGGCGGATTGAGCCCATCATCCACCATCAACTCATGACTGATGCGCGCCCAGAAGTTTCCGAGCGGGTCACCCATAAAATGCAACCGGCGTTCACGGATCTCGGAATAAAGAGCACCGTCATCATCCTTATGTTGGTTCATCAATTCCTTGAGATCGCGTCGCGTGACATTCAATTTCTTCTCAACGATGGATAAGTATCGAGACCGGAGCGCATCCGGCAATTCGCTGAGATGACAGGCGATCAAGTTCAAGGTCTCATCAAATTCCATTGGGGATAGCGATCGGCTTTGGTCGATCAAAATATCCAGCCAGGGTTTCGCATTAGATAGATGCTTTTCCAGACTTTGCACGCTCAAACCGTTCTGCAGCCATTCATTCATATCCTTGAATGGCAGATCTGGAAACACCATCGTCAGAGCTCCAAGTGCTTCACACAAGCGCCGTGTTACGGCTGCCTTGCGTTTTCGGATCTTGTCCTGCTCCGCGGTAGGAAGCTTGGATTTATGCAGATCATTATCCAGCGATAGATAAACCACACGCCGCCTCTTGATCCTCTCGATATCCAATGCCGGCAGATTCCCGACGCCACACAATGCCAGAGCAGAGCGTCCGAGCTGCCTCAGACTTTCGGCATCCGCCTGCCCTTCTACAATGATGAGATTTGGGTCACCCGCGACCAGTGCCCAATAGACCTGGCGCTCACCCGGCAGATTGCGTGATTTGTTGTCTGGAGCAACAGGCTTCCAGGCGCGCGCCGAGAAGTACACGGTTCTACTGTTCCAGGTGTGAGGAAACACAATATATCCATCGGGTGAGGCGGTTGTACCATTTCCATTCGCAGTGAAATCCAGATCATCTGCCCGGATCAATCCTAATTCCTTCGCCAGGGTAAGATCAGCACCAGTCTTTTGTAAATGCTGAAGTAAGCCGTGATCGGATTTGCTATATCCCCAACCGGCTTCCCGCAGTGTATTTTCCGTGAAGCCACGTTCAAGCAGATATTTGCGTACCGGCATTCCGGCATCGCTCCATAGCTGTGCAGCGAAATACCGTGCCCCTGTATCGAGCAGGTCGGTTCGCTTACGCTCATCCATCTCGGCTTGAATGGCTTGTTGATCAAAGCCCAATTCCTTCAAGTCCAAACTGGCATATTCTGCCAGGTACTTCACAGCTGCTCTAAAGTCCAATCCCTGCCAGCGTTGAACAAAGTCAATGACATCGCCACCAGTATCGCATCGGGTATAACAGCGCCAGCGCTGGTGTCCATGTGAGTCTGTATATACGCTGAATGCCGTAGTGTTATTGCCCTTGTGCAGCGGACAGATCCCACGCAGATCTCCCCCACTGCGGTGTAGTTTCGTGCCGGCACGTTCCGCGATTTCTTGCAGGTTTACTTTGGAAAGCAGCGCATCGATGTCGAGACGTGGGAATTTTGTGGTATGATGCGCGCGGGCACGAACCGTGTCCCGCTTTCCTGACGTGGCCGCCGGCTTCCCTCCGGCGGTATTTTGTTTATTGTCCATGATCATGTCCTTGAAAGCCTATCGGGTGATAAGATGTTCCACAGCAACTTCCAGGTCGCGCTCGCTGGGCGTGATATAGATACGAGTGGTGTTGAGACTGGAATGTCCCAGTAAAGCAGCTATCTTTTCCAAGCCGACTCCGTTCTCGACCAGGTTCTTGGCGAAGGTATGGCGACATATATGCGGGGTCAGTGAATCGAGTTTGGCATCCCGGGCATAGCGTTGCAAGATGCGCTGAACAGTCCGTCCCCGTAGAACGTCATGTTCCCCTTCCACCGTCACCCAGAGATGCTCGCCTTGTGGTCGAACTTTCAACCATTCTTGCAGCGCTTTGCGTGCGTCCGTGTTCAGCGGCACGCTGCGTTGTTTGTTCCCCTTGCCTTGTTGAACCAGAACACTCCCCTTGCGTTCGGAAAGTTGGACGTCATCCACTTTCAATTCAACCGCTTCACTCAGTCGTAATCCTGTATTGAGCAGGAACAAAACCAGTGAGGCGTCACGCCGGCGTGTCAGCCAGCGCTTGGGGTAGTTCTGCTTCGCCAGTTCCAGGTCGTTCTCAATCGCACGTAACAGGCGATGTTGTTCGTGTTTATCCAGCCACTTTGGACCGCGCGCGACACCGGTCACACCTTTGATGTTTTCTGTGGGATCACTCGTGATCTGTTTGGTTTGACGCGCCCATTTGCACAATGCAGCAAGCGCTGCCAGACGGCGGTTGACCGTACCGGCTTTGCGGCGTTCGACCGCCAGCAGAAAGTGTTTGTATTCCTTCACATCCGTGGGAGTGATGCGCTGAACCGAAAGCGCCTCCCCATTGGTCTGTTCGAACCATCGGGCGAAGTGCTGGAGATCGGAGAGATATCCCTTGATGGTCAGCGGTGACAGGTCTTGATCATTCAGATAGCTCTGAAAATTATTCATTAATTCATCCATTGTGGTTGCCCTCAGTTCGATTTTGAAAAAGCCAACAGGAAGCGTTGTAATGCACGAGCTTCCCACCCCATAGTACAAGTCGTAATGCAGGGTTTACGTAACTCTCTGCCCTTCCTGTGACTTGAAGGTAAGCGGGACAGTAAGCAGGTTTGTAAGCAAAGGTAAGCAGAAAGTAAGCCAAGTGGTAAGCAGAACGCTTACAGATCTTTTTGCCCATCCAATTTGCTTCCGCAGTTGGCGAAAAACTCTGCAGTCGATTTTGGAGGTTCTTCATTCCGACCAGCCTTTGACCTGCATCTGCATCACGACCGGCTCACGGCGGATCTTCAATTTGCCATCACGAAACGACTGAATACTGTGACGAAAGAAGGCGCTCAAGATATCCGCCAGCGGCAGGTTGTATGCTTCGGCAATCACCTTGAGTCTGGCATGCCGGTCTGCTCCCAGCCGATACGCAGCGGTCTGTCCCTTGAGCGAACGGAAAGGTGTGTCGGTATGCTTCACCGATCTGTGTCGGCGGCTTTGAATCTGTGTCGGCTCCGTGTCGGCTTCTTCCCACGCCAGAGTATGCTTGCGTCCCTTGGGATTGAGCCGTGGTTTGAACTTGAGCGTTCCGCGCGTATGGCAGGTCTCGGCGTAATCGAATAAAACACATGCAACCGGATCGACATTTTCCATCAAGGTTTCTGCAAGCGCCGCTACTTCGTCACGCACGTCAACAGAAATCAGATAGCGGCGAGCTGGATTGGACTTTTCCCAGCTGCGCGTCGGCTTGCGTTTTTGCGCAACCACCAGATCGTGTGCCACGGTAGTGTTGTTTGTAGAATAGGCATTCCGTCCGGACATAGTCTCCTCCTATTCCAACTTGGATAGCCGTCTGGCAAGGTCTTCATATTCGAAGGCAGAGCGGCTCTTGATATCTTTTTCAAAGATGGTCAGTCCTTCGGCAGAAGCTTCCCGCAAGACTGTTGCGCGATGGATCGGCGTGAACACTTGATTGGGAAACGCAGTCTGAAGGTTACTCATCTGTTCCCGTGTGGTCTTGGTCTGTTCATCATAGAAAGTTGGCAGGATGCCAGCCAGTTTTCCTCGCCATTGTTTCTCTGCATGTAACACCTTCAGCATCTCCACAAAGCCTGAGACACCATCGGCAGAGAGATAATCCAAACTTGAGACGATCACTGCCAGGTCAGCCGCCCAGGATGCCATTTCCTGCAAGCCGCCCGTGGAGGGCGGGGTGTCGAAGAGCAGGTAATCGAAACCCAATCTCCTGATTGCAGATAATTGATCCTTGATGTAGTTGATCGGTTTTTCTTCGATGGTGAGCAGACGCTGTGCCTTGGCAGTCATTTGGTTGCCCGGCAACAGGTAGAGATATTCCCGCCCCGTGGGACGGATCCACTGGTTCATGATTTCTGGTGTGATGGGATTTGCATTGAAGATTGGATGCAGCAGCCAATTGGCGGTACAGGGCTCTGTATCCAAATTCAGAGAGACCGCTGCATGTCCCTGCGGATCAAAGTCCAGGATCAAGACCTTCCAGCCGATATGTGCAAGCGCATCACCTACGTTGATGACCGTGGTGGTCTTGCCCGTGCCCCCTTTTTGATTTGCAAATACGATGACTTTCATAACTTTATCCTCTAGGTAATTCTAGGTGATGAATCAGGACGGTCCCCCCGTCCGTGTTCTCGGCGAAAGTTGCATCGTCGATGATCGCCAGCGCCACGGACTTTCCGTCCAGTTCCAGGTTGAGTGTTCGAACGCCAGTATGCCGGTTCAGCGCTCCCAATGCGCTGATGGTCAGTGCCATCGCCTCGGCAGAATGGGGCAGGCGGGCGGCACTCCGTTTCACGAGCTGGATCGCCCCGGATGCCACGATCTGGCGCGCCGAATCCAGCAGCACGTTCCAACCGGCAGACTGGCTCACGTAGGGTTTTGGTCCAACGGTTTGGAGCCATTCCCGTTCTTGCGCAGGTCCGCCGGTACGGTTTCCGGTTCGGGAAGAGGTACGTTGGGATTACGACCGAAAGGCCAGAAAGTGAGTTTTTTCCGCGCCGGTCTCTTCTCCGCTTTTTCCGGCTCTTTCGTCTGATACTGACCCAACCCCAGCTGATCGGCAGAGCCGTAGGCAGAACGGAAGTTGCCGCGCCACTGGTTGACGATCTCCGGCAGCATTTCGTCAGCGACACGCTCCAAATCCTTTTCGATCTGTGATAGAGCCTTGAACATCACCAGATCACGAGCTGCCCCTTCGGCGATCTCCTTCAGAACTTCCATCTTGCCCAGTTCAAAGATCAGGGTGGCAAAGATGTTGAGAGCGATAAGCCCGGACATTCCCAGAATGACCGTGCGTATCTCATCCTTTGTCATTTGCCCGACCAATCCGTTCTCTCCAGAGCGATACAGCGTATCCATCGTAAAGAGCGCTGCTTCGCCGAGAAAATCGATCAGGGTCATGATCAAGGCTGTGCCGCGTTGGATGATGCCATCGGCGCGATACAGGAAGACCAACAGCCAGCCGATCATGCCTCCGGAGGTCGCGAGCAGTGCAAAATAACCAAGCACCTGATCCTTGGTAGGCAAAGTGGATTGCACGAAGTCCAGAGAACGGGAGGCGGCATACATGAGCAGTCCACCACCGATAACGAAGAACGCAACTATCGCCAGAAATTTGAATAAAGCTTTCATTGTCTGCCTCCGCAATATTTGGAATGAACCCAACCGGTTTGACCAGCCGGGGTAGTGACCTTGAGCCAGTTTTGATCGGTCTCCTGAACCACCAGCGCATCGTCTTTGGACAGCCAGGCAATCACCGGACAATGTAAACCGCCGCAACTTCTCAAGTTAAGAGACTGAGCCGATACGGTGCAAGCGGTAGGGATTGTAGAAGGGATGGGACTGGGGTTACTGGAGGGTGTCGCTAAATAAATGTTATTGACCTTCACATCCGCATTGGATGAAACCGGTGAAGATGTGAGTGAACAAGCCAACATGAAGAAGATGGATAGGATCAACAAAGAATAGGATGTCTTCATGAATACACCGCCATCTGCGCCGATTCCTGCGTCTCAACTTCCTGCTTTTGTGCCTGGGCTTTCATACGCTTCCCTTCGGAGACTTGAGCCCATGACCAACGCGGTGGTAGACCGCATACCAGGACAAAAGCCCCGACCACTTCGTTCGTGTACGTTAGGCGTTCCAGGAATTCAGCCCGAACAGCTTGCAGATCTTTTTCACTGGGGATCAGGATCAACCAAGCGATCTTTTCGACCAGATAAAAATATCTCTGGCTTTCCAACACTTCAATCTTTAGATTATCTGCTCGCGCTAGACGGATGAAACGATTGGAAAAACTTTTCAGCTCGATCCCAGATTCTTCGAGTTGAACTGCAGCCCGCAGTGATGATCGATATAGCGTTTCGAAGATCGGTTTCTTGACAGGACCCAACAGGTGAGAGAGAAACATGATGTCACTCCTCCAGCACGGCGACATTTTCCGTGCGCCTTTCCAATGGATTTTGTCTTTCTGACATACTGGGCCTCCTTGAAATAGGATTAAATAAAAAAACGCATATGGTTTTCCCATATGCGTTAAATCAACTCACGCGTGAATAGATATTATCTAAGTTAGCCCATTCCTAAACCAAATGCCCGCCCTCTCCGCTGAAAAACGTCTCACTCTGGTGAGACGTTTTCGTTTTAGTTCACGCGTCCCCATTGAGAGGATAATATTCAAATCCCGCTCTCTCTGCCAGAAAGAAACGCCCCGATTTCTCGGGGCGTTTCTTTCAATCTTCTATGATTTTGGTTTAACCAAATATCCAGCACCAAGTTCTCCGTTCATGCTGAGTTCCATATGATGACCGGGGCGTTCGCTGGGAATGTGGATCACCTTGATGCAGCGGCTAGCGTTCGTGGTTTCGGAAATGAATTTCGGGGTCTGATCCTTCGCTTCGTTGATAAAGTCCCAGTTCAGGTAGTCATCCGATTCGCCCGGGTAGACCGCCAGCGGATAGATCTGTGATTCCACCAGGTCCTGGAAGAAGTGCGTACCGTAGGATGGTTCCGCGCTGAAGCCGCCTTGGTTACCTGCCACTTCCACAAGGGCGCTGGTATTGAAGATATCTGCATAGGTGACGGGCACGCCCTGCATGGAATCGGATGAGCCCCAACGACCGGGTCCCACCAGAATAAAGGTATGATCTTCCAATGCGCTGTTGAGCCGCCCGATATATCGAGCAACTTCAGAATGATCGCGCAGCGAATCCAACTTATAGTAAGCGGCGGCATCTACATAGATGATGTATTCGATCTCGCTGACACGCCCACGCGGGACCATGCGCGTACAGAACAAAATATTGTCTTCCTCCTCCAAATCGGTCGGCACAGACTGGATTTCACGGCTGTCCTCGCTAAGTTGGTTTTGCGGTCGACATTGCAATAGGTGGAAATTAAGTTTCGGTTTTCCGCTCTCTGATGAGAGTGAAACAGCAAACTCAATATCTACATGTTGTTCGTATTGCTCTTCGAGACGATTCAACACGGTTTTCATCAACGGCACGAACGAACTGCGCTGTAAGAGCCCATCAAATGTCAGGATGAGACTCTTCGGATCGAGGCTGCGACCAATCGTCAGCGGAGGATGAACCGTTTCCCCGTCGTCCACCGAGACCAACCAACGAAGCGGAGCATAATCGGCGCCCAGCACCGATTCTGCGGGGACCGTCGTCAAAATATTCTTGTCGAGATCGAGCGTGTCAATGTGATGCTGGGAATAATAGCGGATCGCCTGTGGCGTCACATCCGGGCGCAGTTGCGGATGACTGAGGTTGATCATGCGCGGATAATCCCCGGCAATGCGGTCAACAGCGCGTGTGCCAAGTCCCATCACGAGGCGTGTAAACCCGTCTTCGCGTTTGAAGCGTTCATTCCACACAATGGGACTGTAGCTATATGCCACACCCGCCAGCGCCGGGAAGTAATATTGGCGGTGGCGTTCTCCCTGCACCTCTTGTAAGAGGATCGCCATGCGTTCGTCGTAATCGAGCAGACCCACACGACGACGATACATGAGCGCATCAGGTCCGAAGACACTGGCATAGATCTGTCGTATCGCGCGAGTGAGGTCACGCAAATTCTCTTTGAGTGTTCCCTGATTGGGGCAGAAGATACTCGTGTACTTTCCCGCAAAGGACATGCCAAAGTTATCCTCCAGCAAACTGGACGAACGGACGATGAGTGGTGTCTTTCCCAGTTCGCGCAGGATCTCACGCAATTGGTTCGCTACATCTTCCACGAAGCGTGCCGATGAATACTGTTCCAGGATCTTCGGGTACTCATCACGGATCTGTTCTGCTGATTTATATTTCTGATTCAAGAATTCCAAATCGTTGGCTGCCATAAAGTCATAAAAAACATCGGCGCCAATAAAATAGGAACGCGGCAGCGTGATCTGATCGAAAACCTCAGGCGCTTTATTTTGCAAAATCTTATAGGCAAGGAGTAAACCTGCCGCTTTCCCGCCGATCTTTCCTGTGCCAATACGGCGCTCTAGGATCATATTGAAATCAGCGGCAGTGAAAAAACGTCGGGCAATGTGAATGAATGCCAACTGGTCGCTGACCAGGCTTTTGAGCAGCACGACACGCAATTCCTGCAAGTGATGATCCACGGCGGCACGTTCTGTGTCTGGCAGTGCTTCGTATCGTTCAGCTTGCCGTAAAACCATTTCCAAGGGCGCCAATTCCGGGTTGAAGGGCAGGCTATGATCTGGCGCAATGCTGCGTCCATCGGCTTGAGGCATTCGCAGTTCATCCAGAATGTTATGCAGAATTTCGATGGGCAGGTTGTAGGCGAAGTAAAAATCAGTCAAAGTGCGCCGCACGCGGCTCCAGCGCAAATCCCATTGTTCGGCGTTCTCCTCCACGAACCCGTTGAACATGCCCTCACGCTGCTGGGATTGGATGGCTTTCTCCTTCACTTCCGCGTCAAAACGCTGGGGAGTGATGATGCCACGGCGGAAAAGTTCCGCTCGCATCCGGCGGCGAATATCCGATGCCAGCATGGGGTATTGAGCGATCAGCAGATAGATTTCGAGGATCTTGGATGATTCGGGAGGAGTGTGGGACATTGTAAGTACCTGTCAGAAATTGATTTTGACGATTATAGTCGATGCGCAATTGCTCTACGGAGTGTTTTAATTTATAGCAAAGGAATATGCAACAATGAACAACATCGAAGGGTTTATCGTTTTACTGACCTATCTGGCAGTCTCGGCTTCTGCCATTTCGGGGGCGCTGGAGGCGCGCAAACATGATATGGACATTGTCGGGGCGACAACGGTGGCATTTGTCACGGCGTTCGGAGGCGGCACACTGCGCGACCTGCTGCTGGGGCGGACACCCATTTTTTGGCTGGTCGATCCGGGATTGTCGATCGCGACCTTTGGCATGGCGGTCGTTTCGTTCTATATGGTCAATCAGGTTTCAGGAAATTTACTCAACATCGCAGATGCATTGGGGCTGGGTTTCTTCAGCGTCCTCGGCGCGACCTTTGCCCTGCAAATGAACCTTTCCCTGCTGGTGGTCTCTTTAATGGGTGTGGTCACCGGCGTATTTGGCGGTGTTCTGCGTGATGTGCTTTGCAATCGGATTCCACATGTATTCAAACGCGGCACAAGATTGTACGCCACCTGTTCCTTTGTTGGCGTCTGGGTCTTTATTCTGCTCGTCAGCTTGCACGTGGATATATCTCTCGCTTTGTGGATCGGGACATTCATCATATTCGGAATCCGTGTGCTGGCGCTCAAGTACAAGCTGACGCTTCCATTCCCTTAAACGAAAAAGGACTGGCGCGGAGCCAGTCCTTTTTAATTCGACCACTGTTACGGCGTTGCTGTTACTGTTGCCGTGACCGCAGGCGCCGTTACTTTTTGCCCTGCGAAGAGAATGAAGGGTTCCGCGGGCACATCGGCTGCATGCCCAGCGGGGACAAGTCCTTGATGAGCGAGTACGTCGAACAAAACAGACTTCTCCCAATCGCCCTTGGCGAGGATGTCATTGCCTGGTGACGTGGAACCAGCCACACGGCGAGAGCCCAGCAAGATTGCATCGTACGAGGACAAGTCCAAGCCGCTGCTGCGATCTGTGAGTTCCGCGTTGTGGCAAGAGACACAACCAATTGCCCCGGTCTTCCATAGTTCATTTTCCACGAAAAGAGGCTGAATATCGGTGAAACTTCCTTCACAAGAGTCACCATTCACCGAAGTGAACGGGAATGCATCAGTCTCTGGCGTGCCAGCCATAACCCAGGCACCGATGAGGTCAGTGGCATTAACCTGGCACTTGTTGAACTCGGTCATGCTCTGACTTGGGTGTTGTACCGCTGCTTCCGAGTGAGGGATCAGGGTAGGAATGGGCGTCAGGTTCAGTTTTGGATCTGCACGATTACAAGTGAGCGTAAACCCACAGGCAGAAACGTAGACGATGCTGATCATCAGTCCCACGAATACGAAGAGACCGATGATGGCTCCGTAGATAAATCTCCGAACATCATTCATATGGTATCGCTCCTCCCCTACTTGGTGGCTTTCAAAGTGCGCACGAAGTTGACCACATCCCAGCGTTCGGAAACGGTCAGGTTCTCGTTGAGAGGCGGCATGCGACCTTCCAGTCCGTTGGTGATGGTCATAAAGATCGAGCCATCGCTTTTAGATTGGACTACATCTGTGGTCAGGTTGGCAGGCTTGAAATGGAGCAGGTACGGGGCAACCGTCCCGTTGCCTTCGCCGGCAGGTCCGTGACACATCTGGCAGTTGATGGCGAAGAGTTCCTTGCCACGCGCAATGGAAGCTTCGTCAGCCAGGGTGGGGTTTTCAGGCAAGCCCATGCTTGGGATGATGATCGCTCCCTCGACCGGGATCGAGCTTGCGGGAGGAGGAAGCGGGTGTTCCATCGGTCGGAACGAAGGCTGGATCTCCATAAAGCTGGGCCACTCGATCTTGATCACATCATAGGTGAATAGCATAAGAACGGCAAACGCGACGATAACCGCTGCAAAGAGCAGCGCCAGCCGTTGGATGATAACGCCGACACTCGTACTCATAGATGACGTGCCTCCACAGGAGCCACTGATTCCGCTCCTGCATGTTTTAATGCATCAATGAACTTATCCTGCTCACTGACAGGGCAGCTGAATAACAACGCCACCTTCCCATCGCTGATCTCCGGAGTATAGTGCTTGGGAGTAAAGGAAGGGAAACCACTGTCGATGAACATTCCGATGAAGGAAAATCCCATCAGCCCGAGCATGGTCATCTCGAAGGTGATGATGATGCCCTGCGGCACAGGGAAGATCGGTTGTCCGCCCACCAGCAACGGATAGAGGTAGGGAATTCCGTAAATGAAGAAGAGACCCAGGAACATTCCCATGGATGCACCGAACATGCCAATCTTCGAGACATAGGTGATCGCCGAGGGTCTTCCCAGAATGGTGTTCTTGACCGGTATGCCCGAGATGACGTTCATATCATCGTCGTTGATACCCAGTTGCTGCAATTTTTCGACGCCCTCTGAAGCGGGCTCGATGTCGTTGAACATGGCAAGAAATGTAAGGGATTCAGACATAGTACGCCTCTCTTACTCCATCTCGCTCAAGGTTGGGATTTCTGCCTTACCAATCTTGCGCAAGATATGAGCTTCCTGACCTTCTTGCACTTCCCAGACCGGGATTAACGGAATGAGGCGGGAAGCCAGCATGTACAGCAACAGGAAGAGCGCAAACGTTCCAACTGTCATCGGGACTTCGATGCGCGGCTCATACTGCCGCCAGGTGAATGGCATACGAGTAATGGTCACGCCCACCGGGATGATGATGTAGCGTTCCAGGTACATGCCTATGTTGATCAGGACACCTACGATCGAAAGCAGCCAACCGGTTTCACGCCACTTTTTGTTCCACAAAATTGCCCATGGGACAACAATGTTACAGAACAACATCGTGTACCAGAGATATCCCAACGGACCTTTCTCGGTATATTCCTGGAGAAGCTTGTCCCAGACATCACCGCCATACCAGGGCACGATGTAATCATTGAAGTAGAAATATGCCCATGCCATGGAGACCAGAAGCATCAACATGCCGATGGTTCCGAAATGTTCAGGGCGGATGAAATACTTGTAGTGCTTCATCGTGGAGCGAAGCAGGAACAGCACGATGGCTACTGCCGCCATGCCGGAGTGCAAAGCACCGATGACGAAGTATGGACCGAACACGGTCGATGACCAGCCCGGGCGGCTCGCCATGGCAAAGTCCCAGGACACGATAGTATGCACCGAGAACATGACCGGGATGATGGCGAAGGCAAAGATGTTCATGGCAGTGACCAGGTTCTTCCACTCCCCTTCTGTGCCGCGGAAGCCTAGCGCTAAAGCCTTGTAAAAGACCTTCAAGGGACCACCTGCCGTACGGTCGCGCGCCATCGCCATATCAGGGATGAGCGGCAGGAACAGGTACATGGTGCTGCACAATAGGTAGGTTGTGATCGCCATGAGGTCCCACATCAACGGAGAGTGGAAGTCGGGCCAGATGGTGCGCTGATTCGGAAGCGGGAACATCCAGTAGGTCAGCCAGACGCGACCGAGGTGCATGAACACGCTCAAGCCTGCCTGCACCAGACCGAAAGTGGTCATCAACTCCGCCGCACGCGTGAACGGACGGCGGGATTCCACTTTCAGAACCCGCAGGATGGCGGAGATGAACGTACCGGCGTGGCTGATACCGATCCAGAACACGGTGTTGACCAGGAACACGCCCCAGTAATCCGGGCGGGTCACACCGGCGGCACCCTGACCTTCCATGATCAGCACATACCATTCATAGCCCAGGGCAAAGACCACGATGGCTGCCAAAATCGCCGTGATTACCCAAAAGATCGGGCTGGTACTGTGCATGGATTCCATGACCATGGCGTTCATCTGTCCGCGCGGCAGCGGATCGTGCATCAAATGCTCACGCGGGTCTTCATGCTCTTCGGCATGGTGCTGTTTTGCAAATGGTTTTGCGTACGATGCCATTTAAACTCCTCCCGCCAGATAGGTGATGCGAGGCAGCGTACCCAATTCAGCATGCACCTGATCGGCACGGCTGGGGTGGGCGGCAGCAAGCTGATTAATCTTTGACTCTGGGTTATCCAGACGTCCAAACGTGATCGCGTTTGCCGGGCAGGCTTGCGCACAGGCTGTCGTGAACTCGCCATCTTCGATCTCGCGACCTTCTGACTTTGCCTTATCCTCCGCCTTGTGGATTCGCTGGATGCAGAAGGTGCATTTCTCCATCACACCGCGGCGGCGAACGGTCACATCGGGGTTGAGCTGATTGTGCAGTGTGGTCAATTCCGGATGAACGCGGTCATCATTGAAATCGCGCCAATTGAAGGCACGCACCTGGTACGGGCAGTTGTTACCACAGTAACGTGTACCAACGCAGCGGTTGTACACCTGCAAGTTAAGATCTTCGGACATGCTGTGCACCGAAGCATACACCGGGCAGACTGATTCACACGGCGCATTGTGGCATTGCTGGCACAGCATTGGCTGGAAGTCCGTCATCTTCACTTCGGGGAACTCCATGCTGTCCCATAGGCGCTCGATACGGATCCAGTGCATGGCACGACCATACCCCGCATCGTCTTCGCCAACCACCGGAATATTGTTCTCCATGGAGCAAGCTGCCACACAAGCCTGACAACCCGTGCAGAGATCCTGGTCAATGACCATGCCCCATTTCCCACCCAACTCTTCTTCCGAATTATTCGTAAACCCTGGCAGTCCTAATTCATTAGCCATAAAGTTCTCCTATTCCTTCTTCGTAAATCCATAGACGCCCAGCTTGCCTTCGAGCCGCGAAAGTTCTTTTTTCTTGCCGGTCTTTTCGATCTTGACCTTCATGCCTGCGAACGCCAAGTCACCGGCTTCGTTGAAGTGCGGACTTAGGACATCTGCCGGATTCACACCGCGACCCTGAGCATAGATGCCATACGCAGTATGACCCTGCCCGAATGGCATGGCGATCACATCCGGACGTATGCCTGGATACCGGTAAACGGACGCTTCCACACTCCCTGCCTCGCCTACGATACGGACAATATCATCATCGGCAATACCGAGTTCTTCGGCGGTCTTCGGGTTGATCTCCACCCAGGTATTCCACATGACGGTGGTTGTTGGATCAGCCAATTCCTGCAGCCAAGGTTTATTCGCACCAGCTTCACCCAACGTGGGCGAAACGAACGGCAGGAAGAAGAACTCTCCTTCTCCGGAGAACTGCGCCGGTGCCGCTTTGGCTTTTGGCGCCGTATTGGACGCAGAAGGAGCGAACAAACTCTCAGAAGTTTTCCACCATCCGCCGTGTTGCTGGAAGTACGCCGCGAAAGTGTTGATCTCGGGAGCAACGAACGAGCCATCGGTCTCACCGATCAAGCTGCTGAGTTTGCTCTGAATAAAGCTAACTTCATCTGTGTATGGAAGTTTTCCTCCCGCTGCGGCGATCAAAACATCTGCCGTGGCGCGAGCATCATAGACAATCTCCGTTGTATCCTTGTCATAGACGCCGGAAACAACAGGCTGTGCGCCAGCAAGCACGGATTGAGCAGAGCCTGTCGAAACACGTTGATAGCCCCAGAGACTCAAGTCCGTGACGGTCGGGGAAAATATAGTCGGACGCGACAGCAGTTTCATCGGGGAACGTGGCAAACGAGATGACTTGCGAAACATTCTTCAAAGCTTCCGCGAACCCAAAGGACTTGGGCAGTTCGAACAATGGATTGGTCCCGTGCACAAACAAGGTCTTGATAGCGCCGCTGTTCACCTGGGCGATGAAATCACTCAGTTCCTGCGCGCTGGCAACGCGATGATATTCATCTTCATTCGGCGAAAGCGGAGAGATGAACACGCCGCCGGGTTTGCCGAAGTTTCCGGTGAGCGCATTGAGTGAAAGAATCGCTTCCGCTGCGGCAAGACCGTTGTTCTGCGCCATGGCAATCGCGCCGGGAATGGCAACCGGGCTGACAGCCTTCAGAATGTGGCTCACCACGCTGTCGAACGCTTCGCGCGTCACGCCAGAAGCTTTGATAATTTCTTCCACATTCACAGAGGAGAAGGCTGGCGGGATGTTTCCGCCTTTCGCCTCCGCCACGAGTTTGCCGATCGCAAGCGCGACCAGACCCTCGGTCCCGGGGAGAAGCGGGATCCACTCATCCGCTTTGGCAGCGGTTTGAGAGAGTCGTGCTTCAAAATGGATGAAGTATCCGCGTCGCTTGGGAGTTCCACCGCGCATCTTGGCATACGCCTGGCTAAATGCTACTGGAGAAAGCCATGTCTCAAGGAAGTTCGCACCGAAGGACAGCACGAGGTCAGAGTTGGCAATATCGAAATACGGCATGCCCTGCTGACCGAACAGGTCTTCGGCTGCCTTGCTCAAGGTCGCGCGACCTTCGAAGACACTCCCCACGCGAATCGGAGCGGGCGCGCCGATGGCGGTCGTCAGCTCAGTAACGAGATCAAACAGATGGTCGGATGTTTGCCCTAACAGGAATGCCACGCCGGAGGAATTCTTCAGCGCATCAGATACAACCTGAATGGCTTCATCCCAACTGGCATTGGCTTCGTTATTCTCGAACTTGGCGTTATACAGCGCCTCCCCACGCTTGTGTTTGATCGGTCCGCGCACACGATTTGGGTTGTATAACCCTTGCAGCGAAACCTGACCACGTGAGCAGGTCTTTCCACGATTGACAGGGCTCTCAGGATTTCCCTCCACTTTGATAGCTCGTCCCTGCATGGTGCGGACAATGAGTCCGCAAGCCGCCGCACATTCGCGGCATGTTGTGGCGTAATAGGTGCTCAAACCGTTGTAGGTATATTCTGGCATCTTGGTGTACGGCTCGCGCACAATATACCGAGATGACGGACCGCAGCCTGTGAGAACGGCGGTGGTCGCAGCGCCTACGCTGGCAAGTTTGAGAAAATCACGCCGGGAAACATTTTTGCTCATATCTATTCCTCTTCACCCGGTTTAATAATGGCAGGTTCCACAGTCGGTCAACTTGGTGCGCTTTTCAGCAAGCACCGCAGAGATCGCTGGGTCGTTCGTTGGATTATTTTGATAGTTATCTTCGGTACGTGATCGGTGACAGTTAAGACACCAGCCCATGTTCAGCACCTGCGGGTTCTCGTAGATCTCCATCTTGCTGAGATCACCGTGACAGGCTTCGCAGTTCACCCCGGCGGCGATATGAGGTCGGTGCGTGAAATGCACAAAGTCTGGCACTTGTGCTACTGGCACCCAGGCTATATCTTTCTTATTGGCGATGAAATCTTTCAACACTGCCAGCCGCGGACTGGTATCTGTAATGGCAAGTTGTTGGTGACAGCCCCAGCACTTGGTTAGCGTTGGCAAGCCAGGAGAAGGTCCACGCAATGCTCCTGGATGACAGTACAGGCACTGGATTTGCAGTGCAACATGCCTGTCATGCCTAAATTGGATTGGTTGTTCAGGTGATAGTTGCGTGGTATAGATTCCATACGCCAGCACACTGAACACCGTGAGCGCCGCAATCAGCACGGCAATCCGCCCCATTGGACTTATGATCCATTCCCAAAATTTCCTGATCATGCATACTCCTATGACGAAGTTTGATTATTTTTACATGATGCAACAATAAAATCCAGCACCCGTTCTATGATTAAGTTGGCGAGCTATAGAAATAGAAGACTCGTCCCAACCATTTAAGTATGGTGGGACGAGCGGATTAAATTAAATACATGCTACAAGTGAAGGTCACCTCTGCTCCTCATGTTGCTGAACCCCGCCAGCAACGGGCGCATTATACTGCAAAAGCACTCCTAAGTACATATAAAAGATAGAATTCGGCATGATTTGTGCATGATATACTTAATCAGCCATGAAACGACTTATCCGTCCTGCCATCATCGTGCTGGTCAGCCTGGCTTTGGCATTGATGAGCGCCGCAGCCACGCGCGTTATTCTTCCCAGTGCAGGAGACAATCTCTCCGCCGCCGCATTCTTCTTCCAGACAACACCAACCCCCGAGCAAGTGGATCGCTCAGAGGTCGGTTCAACAGACGGTATTGTGGTCATGGGGTTTGTGATCGCAGTCATCGTCATCCTGCCCATTTTACTCCGCCGGAAAGCCTGGTCACAGCCGCAGTAAGCTCAGGTTGTCTTCCAATTTCTTGCTTTGTCAATGCGTTGTCCCAGCGGTGGATGGGAATAGAACAGGAACACCACCCATTTCTCCGGATCGACCTCCCCTAGATTTTGATTCGCCAATCTCGTAAACGCGGACGCAAACGCTTCCGTCTTCCCCGTGGACTGTAACGCGTAATCATCTGCCATATTCTCCCTCCAGCGCGAGAGGGCGTTGTTGAGCGGCATGGTGACAAGTCCATACACGCCAAGGATGATGCCAAAAGCGGGGAAAGCGGCAACGTCTGAAATAGACGTAAAGCCAAAATAGGCTATCACCCATTGCAGCGCCAGTGACGTCAGATAGAGACCCACGGTGGTAATGACCGTTCCAACCGTAATGAGGAAGGGGATATCGCGGTGAACGTGATGTCCTAGTTCGTGTGCCAGGACCGTTTCAATTTCATCAGTGCTAAATTCATTGATCAAGGTATCACCCAAAACGATGCGGCGCGTGTTGCCCAGCCCGGTCAACGCTGCGTTGGCAGCCTTGGTCCGCTTGGACATATCGAACTTGAACACGCCGCGGACCTTGGTCTTGGCGCGTTCTGCCAGAGCGATCAAACGACCTGCGAGTTCTTTATGTTCATCTCCCAATGGGACAAACTTGTTGAACAACGGCATGATGATGACTGGCGCCAAATTGGAAAGCAAAACATTGAAGACCAGAAGTCCAATGGCTGCCCACAACCACCAGAGGTCGCCGGTAACGCGCAGGGCGAGGTACAGCAATTCGAGCAGGATCAAGCTAAGGGGCGCCCCGACCGCCAGTCCCTTGATGATATCCATCACCCAATCTTTGAGGCTCTGATTCGATTGGTCAAAACGATGCGGCAGGATAAATCCACCATAGTAACTTAGGGGAAGGTTGAGAATATAGTAGATGCCGCCAAAGATCGCCACGAATAACGCTACTAAGAGCCATTGATTACTCGTGAACGTGGACAACCAATCGCGCAGGGCGAGTGCCCAGCCGAAGAATAACCATGCAAAGGCATAGATCGCGCTGAAGATCGTATCCATTAACCATAAGCGCCGACCGAGCCGCGCATATTCTTTTGCCTGTTGTTGTTTTTGGGGATCGAGAGTTGTCATTTTCAATTTTCGATTTCCGATTTCAGATTTACGATTAAAACGAATTTCAAGCGGTGGTCGAGTAGCCGCAAATGCGGCGTATCGAGACCGCATTATTGTTTCATTATTTCTCCAGCCAACAGCGCGATCACTTCTTCGCTCTTCATCACCTTGCCATACGATTTAAGTGCAGCCAGAAACGCCTTGTGGACCTGGTCCGCGGGGATGGTCGTATCGCCGTATTGCAGATCGCGTGTGGCGCATGCATCTTCGGCAATGAGCACTTGAAAACCGAGATCGGCAGCAGCACGGGCGGTTGCATCCACGCACATGTGGGTCATCATTCCAGAGATAACCACGCGTTCAATGCCCCATCCTTGCAGCATCTCCAACAAATTCGTCTCGCGGAAGGAGTTGGGATAATGTTTGTACACAATTGGTTCGCCTTCGAAGTGTGCCACGATATCGTGGATATCGGAACCAACATCGCCGCGAATGAAAAAGGTCGCATCGGGTTTGATGGCAATATGTTGAATATGGACATGATGTCCGCCGTGTTCGCGGAAACACTGCAACAGCATGTACGCCTTCTTCGCGGCGTCTTCCGGGTTCACCAGCGGAAACTTCCCGCCAGGGAAATAGTCTTTTTGAATGTCGATCACTAATAGGGCTGTTTTCATCAATTCTCCAAGGGGTCTTTATCACTTAAAGTATATTCCAAAATCAAGTGCAAGGATACCGTTCAACGATAGAGGATAAAACATAGCCACAGAGAACACCGAGTTCTCTGACACCGCGCCTGCGGTTGGTGCAGGCGGAACAAAGCTCAAAGATCTCTTTGATCTGTGTGGCTAAGGAATTTGCTCGTGCTATTAATAAATCGCAACTCTATGAAAGCAATTTCTTCATAATGACGGAAATCGCCGTCTTTACTTCGTCGAAACTTTCCAGGAAAACGACGTTCTTCACGCCTTCCAACATCTTGGGCAGTTCAATGCGGATATGTCGACCGGCGTTGAGGTAGGCATCCAGATGCCAGTACGCCATATCCCCGATCTGCTCGCGCAGTTTTTGATTATCACGGAAGTCATCGCGGCTTCCCAGCCCGAGCGGCTTGAAGATCCTGCCGCCGTTGTACCAAACAATGCTGATCCTTCCCAGGCGAGCATCGTCCATCACTTCCATAATGGATACAGCGGCGATGGTAAAGGGGTTGATCTCATAGACGCGCAGTTTCGTCATTTCGCGGGCGATCTTTTCCTGTGGACCGTCGATGCCCCAGATATAGTCTCTTCCATGGGTGGCGTAATGGATCTGCGGATCGAAATACGACCAGCCCTGTTCATCGAGCCATCGCGCCAGTTGATCGCGCCCGGGGTTGCGGATCGGTCCATCCTCCGTTTGAATATTGCTGGCGCCACCAATAAATAACAACGGCATTTCGCCCGCCTGCATCATTTCTGAGGTAACGAGGAGGGGTTTTCTATCGGTCATAGAGTCTCCTTACACATTGTATTCACTAGAAATATAGTAATTTGCAAAGCGTAAGCAGGATTGCAACAATATGCTTTATCCTAGCCTATCAATAGTGAGCCATTTTTAGAACTACAACTCCAAGTATGTAACAAGGCAAAACTGATTGATCTATAGATTGGGGAATATAAGTTATCGTAAAAGCTTGGTTCATAGGTATAACGATGAAAAGCAAGGTTTCTTGCAAAATACACCACAAGAAAAACCCATGCGGATCTGCTAATTTTTTCATCTTGAACAAGATTAGACAATATTACCAAATTATCTTTTGCATGTAATTTTTCCAAATTAGTTTTTGTATCTTGAAATTCATCCCACCAAGATTCACTCTCATATAATTCAAACAAGAAATTATAGAGATCCCTCTTTGTAGTCTTTGGATTTCGCTTTCGATCTCTTAACTCTCTCAAAAAGGATTCAAATCCTATTAGCAAACCACTCAATCCCATGTACATGGACATAAACCAAACAGGTTCAGATTTATTCATTATGTCAACAAGATAGTAAATAGCAAATGGGATAATGGTGATTTGATTTTTATTTAAGAAACTTATCATTTTCTCGATATCTTTATCACTCAAACTCAAATCCGGGAAAAGATTATTAAATTCTTTCAGAAGAAATGCTAGATCATCTTTAGCTGCATCATTTATCAAAAGTGAATTATCTAGATGCCTAAATTCTTTCAAAGTCCAACGATCAACCCGTCCTGCCAGCCTTTCTTGTATCTCATCAAATGTAACATTACCAACATATGAAATCATATTTATTAACCAAGTTGCATCTTTCTTAATTTCATCAGCCAACAAATATTTTTCCTGATTGCGATAATTACGCTTCAGTTCGAGCAAATATGGAAGAAAATCATACAACTCATCAAGATTCAAATCATATTTTTTCATCACAGATATAGCATGTTGCATAATGTCTGATTTATATATTTCACGTTCATCCCCACTCAATCGATCAATATCCCCATACTTTAATCAAAACCTTTCTATGTTCATACTTATATAGATGAATGTAAACAGATAGGGCATCAAAAAACTTATAGTGACCATAAAAATTTGTTATTGGAGAAGGTTTTCCAGGAAATAGCCAATCAGCGGCATTGGGGTCGGATTCTTTTATTCTTTGGAATGCCCAATTGTGCTTTGCATAAATAGGATATTTCCTTTGTAATTCATAGATTTGGTGGATTTGCCAATAATGGTAATAGTGCGTTGCATTTGCAACCAAGTAATTTTGTCCATCAGAATTGTCAACATTAACTCGGTATGATTCCCATGGACAAAAGTTTGATAACTCAGGTTTTATAATGTACTTATTCTTTCCATCTTGAAATGCACGGTCAAAATCATGCCATGCATCGTTATCATTTCCAAACAACAACATCTCTAACTCATCCCACTCTTCAATTCTTTTTCCAAAATTCTCAGAAGTGGAATCCATTTGCCTTCTCGCAAGAATATATTCTCTAGGTTTTATTACCCGAGCAACAGGGAATATAAGTTGTTCTTTCTCATAAAACTCTAGATCATGTTGAAACGAATCTAAATCAACCTTCAGATCATTACAATAAGAAACAAACATATCTGCACTTAGATATCTATCGCCATGATAGTTTCTCATCTTATTTTCTTCCAAAATCAGCGGGATTTTCACCCCACAACCCGGTATCCCATTTCAGCACTTCATCATCGTCCAACTCATTTTCTGCAAGCCAGTTCTCGGCGCTGCGGATCATGATAAAGATCGGCGCGTTCTTTGGTGTATGTTTCAACTGCGTTCTGCATTTCCCGGTATAGACCCAGGCAATGGCATTCTCTGAGTCAGAATATACCGGCAGTTTCTTATCATGCTTTTCCATCCACGTCAGCGCGTGGACAACAGCAAGGAACTCACCTACATTGTTGGTTCCATCAGGGAAGGGACCGAAGCGGAAGATCTCTTTTCCGCTTTCGGTCTCTACGCCGCGATATTCGAGTTTGCCGGGTGAACCGCTGCACGCCGCGTCCACGCAAAAAGATGGGAGGATGGGCTGGATGCTTGCCTCTTTCCATTTGCCCATGGAGGACGGTTTACCTTTATACGCCTCATACCGGGACCGGAAAGCAGCTTCTGCTTCCGGGCGTGATCCAAACGATTTGTATTCCGCTGCATTAAAACCCTTCACCTGCTCTTCACATTCCACCCATGAATTGAAGATGCCTGTTTTGCGACCTTTCCAAACAACGTAATACTTTTCCTTTGGCATGACCCATGATCCATCTGTAGTGTATTAAGGGCTTTCCCAACCAGATTCTTCCACGGCTTGAAATATATCTGTCGCTGATATTAACCCAACCAGGGCGCCGGTTTCATCGGTGATGGGAAGATGGTGAATGTGATGCTCCTGCATCACCTGGGAACATTCCATGAGAGACCAATCGGGGTTACCGGTAACGATGGGACCCGACATGATCTCACGCACGGTCAGTTCGGCGGCGTTACGTCCTGCCGCTACGATCTTGTCACGGATATCTGTTGAGGTAACGATTCCGTATTTGGGATTATTCTCAGACATGGAAACAACAACGCTGTGGATCTTGCGGCGGCGCATCAACGTTAATGCATATTTGACACTTGAATCGGGATCAACGACAACAACAGGGCTCGACATCCAATCACGAACTGTGCTGGGCATACTCTCCTCCGATAAAGTTGTTAGGCTCGCGTTGAGCGGAGCGAGCCGTTTGTCAGGCGAGTGGAGACGAAACGCTTCGTCTCCACTACGTTCCGCTCAACGCGATACACGTACATATTTATTTTACAACCAATTCCACCGAATCCATCCCCAATAAGGAACCGTCCCTGGCACTTAAGTCCTGTATTTCCAGGCGAACGACCGCGCCCGAGAGAATGTTGCCGAGTTTGATGACCGCGTCGAACGTGCCAGGCGCACCGATATCTGGAGCGGTGACATTGATAGCACCGGCAACAATTTCCACACCGCCGATGTCGTAAATGCGATATGCCAATGTATTTTCAAAAGGCGCAATGGCAACCTTGCCTCTCACCTGGATCGAACCCACTGCCTGTGAACCATTGGGCGGTGCCTCGATCGTGATCGTGCGCGGATCGCCCGCGGGCGTGAAGGTGGCATAATCCACCAGGTCGAGTTGGTTGATCTTGGTCAGGTGATAATGACGTGCGGTGTGCAGGGTAGGGCAGCAAAACGGATCATCCGCGCCGTGCACGACTACATCCAAAAAGATCTCGCCGTTGTCAATGGACATGGCATTGACGGAAGGTCGATCATCGATCATGAGAGATGTCTGGAAGGTCAGCGTTCCGTTCACATCGGCGTACACAGCAAGAAAGACAAACGTACCTGAGCCGCCATAGTTTTCGGCAATAAGTGCTGCCACTTCATCTTTGCCGTCGCCGTTCAGATCTCCGCTTGCGACATTATTCAATACGTTGACCGAAACGAAATCGGGTCCGCTGGCAACGCCGCTTTGATAAACGCCGTCGGTCAATTGCACGGTCTGCAACGTGTTAGGTATTCCCAGTTGATATTGTGCATTGCGCAGGCGTCCAACGAACGTTGGTCCCGCATCGACGGGAGCGGTGGTCGGCATGGGGGTAGGAGGTGTGTCGGTCACGGGGGCAGCCGTCGGCGTGGGAGGAGCCGTGACACATCCAGAAAGAAGAAGTACGAGGAAAAGAATTAGGGTATTATGGCGAACCATGTCGCGCCTCCATCTGTTGTTTTATAAAACGTGCGATGATCGGTGGGGTCATAGGTGATGAGCCAGCCGGTGGTTGTGTTGACAAAATCCATGGCGTTGTAGCTTTCACCGAAGACGATATCCGGCGGGATGATGTTCCACGTACGCGCCGCATCTTTCGTGACATAAAACTGGGCTCCGTTATACAAAACCGCATCCTGCTCTGACAGGAAATCCGCGGGACCGTAGCCAGGGATCAGCGTAGGCGTAAGCGTCCATGTGATCCCAGCATCGTGTGTAACGTAGACCGCAGTCTGCGTGGTGTCTGCTGAGATACGCACGGCAAGGAAGCCATCATTGGCTGAGACGAAAGCCATCTGATCGCTCTCGATGCTCATCTGAGAATTTTCGGTGCCAGGAGGCAAAGGCAAAGTGACGGCTGACCACGTGTGCCCACCATCATCGCTGCGATAAAGGTAGACAGAACCAGTGGCATAGGTAACACCGGTGACGTAGGCTGTTTGCATGTTCAATGGTACAAGGTCAGATTTCAATCCACCAAGCGGTAGCGAATCACCAGCGTTGGGAAGATTCGGATCGTTGACATAAGTCTGGATCCAATTCGCTCCGCCATCTGCGGTCTGGTAAATGGCAACGGCGTTCGAGCCTGCCCCAGCGCCAAGATCTGCTAACGCCCAACCATTATTCTCATCAAGAAAAGTAAGCATGGAACTACTGAATGGCACGGTGATCGTTGTCCACGTGATACCACCGTCGGTCGTGCGATTCAAAAATCCGCTGTTGGGATAGTTGGCAAAATCCGGTTTCTGCATCCAGACATGATCCACATCCAGAGCGAAAAGCTTCACGCCGAAGCCCGCTTCCGTGACCGTAGAGGGCGTGACGTTGTACCAGGTCACTCCCCCATCGTTGGTGCGAACGATCTGCGTATCGGTCACACCATAGCCATCCAACTCATTGAGGAATTGGATCGTGACCAGCGCAGGCGCTTCGACGATCGGTGCATTGATGGTAACAGGAGCAGGCGTGTCAGTGTAAGGCGAAGGTGGAACGTCAGTGGCAGATTCCTGAGTAGGAGCTTCGGCTGGTGCGGCAGGTATATCAGCGGGCGTTGCGGTGCCCTTGCAGGCAGAAAGCGCCAGCACAAGTGCCAGGGACAACACGGAAAGCTTGAATCGAATCATAACGACATCCTTTTCCTTATTCTTCGATTCTATCCTCAAATTGTCACTTTATGACATCGATCATCGTATGACCAATGTGGAAAGGATGGCTTCGAATTTTTGTGTCAAAGCAGCGCGGTCATATTCTCGATAACCAGAGTCAGCGGGGTAGTTGCCAAGATTGGTGCTATGGACGAAGAAGGTCACTTCATAACAGGAACCTTGATAGGCAGCACGATAGTAGGTTTGTTCATAAATATTTCCGGCGCCCACACCAGAACCTTCGCTGCGTGTGAACGAGATACCGTTGACACTCACTTCGCCCGTCACGGTCTCGGGTCCGCTGGCAGCGAGGAGTGCGTACAACTCTCCACATCGGCAGGAGCATTCGAAGAACCAAAAAGGAAATACGCTTCGCCCAAATTCGTTTTGTCCAGCGACTTGGTGTCAATGAATTGCAGTGCCAATTCGGGCGTGAACTTGGTCATGTACAGTTCGGGGAAAAGCACTGGCGTAAATTCATCAGTGTAATTCAAGGATACCCTGCCATCCTTGCTGATATACGAGAAGGATTGGCTGCTCGTTCCCGGCGGATCAATAGCAACACGCATCGTAAAGTCGGTCACGTCCGCATTTGGCATGAGTGTCACCAAATATTCCTGCGTAGCCGGTAAAACTCCACGCCAGAAATAACATTCTTGATTGACCTGCGTTGGGCACAGAACACTGCCATCCCTGCCAACGATCTTCATTGGAATGACCGTCCAACTTGTAAGCGGGCTCAGATGAAACGAAATGGACATGACCTGTCCCTGCATGGCGCTAACCGAATAAGTTTTAGTTGTGCCTGCATTCAAGCTGTCGCGAATATCCACATAGGTGCCGTTGGGCGCGAATTGGATCGGAGATGCTCCCGTGCCTGACTGTACTGGAGCCGATGTCACTGCTGGGATCACTGTAGGAATGGGAGATGCAGAAGCAGATGGAACGGGAACCGGCGTAGCTGTCTCCGCCTGTGCAATGATCGCCGCCGCCGTAGCGGGCGGAAGCGTCGCTGCTGGGATCGGGGTGACCAAGTCCACATTAAAGGAACAAGCGGAAAGTGATAGAGTGAAAAGTAGAATCAAAGACCTGTATCGCATATAAAGCTCCTCAACTCTATATAACGATACAGGCTTTGGTTGTGTTCCTGAACAGTGTAGAAGGAGTCGAACGTCTCCAGACGTTCGTTTCTCGCTCCAAAGTCTGGAGACTTTGGAGTCCGTTTTATTCCTCGAGATGAACCCCTTTCATAGATATTTTGTGGCAAAGAATTACGCGAGATATTCGAGAATAGTAGCTTCGCCCTGTCCTACACCGACACAGAGTGTTGCCAGCCCGTATTTGACATTTCCGCGTAGGTGCATTTCATGGACGAGCGTGGTCACCAGCCGCGCACCCGAACATCCCAGCGGATGACCGATGGCGATCGCTCCACCGTTGACGTTGACGATCTCGGGGTCAACGCCCAGGTCTTCGACAACCGCCAATGACTGGATAGCAAACGCTTCATTCAATTCAACCAATTGGATATCCTTCATCTGGAGCCCTGCCCGCTCCAAAGCTTTTTTCGTAGCTGGCACTGGTCCCACACCCATCACACGCGGCGGGACTCCTGCCGAGGCGGATGCAACAACTCGAGCCAACGGCTTCAGCCCCAGCGACTTCGCCTTCTCATCGCTCATGATAAGTAATGCCGCAGCGCCATCATTTAATCCGGATGAATTGCCTGCGGTCACGGTGCCGCCTTCTTTGGCAAAGGCTGGTTTCAACTTTGCCAGTGATTCCATCGTCGTATCGCGGCGCGGACGTTCGTCTGTGTCCACGATCTTCGGGTCACCTTTTTTCTGAGGAATGGCAACCGGAAGGATCTCTTCCTTAAAGCGTCCCGAGTCAATGGCAACAATCGCGCGCTGATGACTACGCAAAGAAAACGCATCCTGTTTCTCACGCGTAATGTGCGGACGTTCCTTCGCGATATTTTCGGCGGTCTCACCCATCGAGTCCGTGCCATACATTTCTTTCATCTTCGGGTTGGGATAGCGCCAACCGAGAGCCGTGTCATAGGCTGTGAGATTTCCAAATGAATAACCGGATTCTGCCTTTGGCAACGAATATGGCGCGCGGCTCATCGATTCAACTCCGCCAGCGATGTAAATATCACCTTCACCGGCTTTGATGGCACGCGCGGCTTGATTGATGGCATTCAAGCCCGAAGCACATAGGCGGTTGACGGTCACTCCGCCTACTTCCACGGGCAGACCAGCAAGCAGCGCCGCCATGCGTGCCACATTGCGGTTATCTTCCCCGGCTTGATTCGCGCAGCCAAAGAAGACCTCTTCCACGAGGGCGGGGTCAAGCTTGTTGCGTTGGATAATTTCCTTGATAACGAGAGCAGCCATATCGTCCGGTCGAACCGAAGCAAGGGTTCCACCTAAAGCGCCAATCGGCGTGCGGATCGCATCCACGATGACAGCATTTTTCATTTCCATCTCCAGAGTTATTTCAAGAATTCTTCATACAGTTCAGCACGCACGAATGCCATGCCGAAATCATTTTCATAGACCAATTGATAGCCCTGCACCTGATGATCGAGCGCATCCTGATAAAAACGAACCGCATCACCAACCGCTTGCGAATCCAGGGCGCGCTCCAGGGCGCCTTCATTAGTATAGTCATACAAGCGCTGCTTCCACAATACGATCACATCCGGGTTGGTCCGCTCAATATAAGCATAATCCGTGGTGCCCCAGCGATGTTTTACCTTCCAAGCAGGGCGGTCTGCCACGTACATGCGCACATCACGATAGATGACCGTTTCTCTATTTAAAATGATCTTCGATAAATATTCTGAATCCAATTGGCGGAAGAATTGCAAGGATGGACTATCTGCCTCCTTGCGAATGCCTGCAGAGTAAACTCTTGCATCGAACTTGATGTTGTAAAAGACCTGAGCGAGGACAATAATAGAAACCAAGGCAAATGCGCCAAGTTTCCACGCATTTTCTCTTATGAACCACAGATGCTGCGGGAACAGCTTATCAAAAACAAATGGAAGCGCCGAGAATATGGGAAGCAATACTGGCAAAAAATAATGTTCCGATTTCAGAGCAGAGAAAAACAAAAGATAAAAAGCAAAGGGCAGAGCCCACGTCAGGATCAACAGATTGATCAAGCGCTTGTCCTTGTTTACGACGCCAGATCCAAGCGAGAGTGCCGTCAAAACTAAAAACAGCGATCCACCATATTTCTCAGTAAGCACCGGCAGCCACGTGGCAGGACCCTTGTTATAAGACAATACGAATCCTTCTGAAACCGCTTCTGCCTGTGACTGTTGGATCTTCCACGCCGCGTCCCGTTCTGCGCGGAACAGTAGGAAAGGGTTGGCAATGACAAAGGTAAATACCATCAAAGTCACAAAGCCAAGTGCTGGTTTGAGTGTGCCTTTCAATGCCAGCTTTCCCCTCTGCCAGCCAACAAGGATATAGGTGGGAATGGCAAACACAAAAAATAGCCCGATCAATTTCGTAGCGACAGCCAGTCCGCAGGCAATGGCGGCTAGATAAAAATTCCTTCTGAAGGACAGGTTGTCTGCATCTAAAAAATAAAAAGTTAACGTGACGAAAAAGAACACCAAACTATCCGGGTGCCACCAGGTATTATTTTGAAAAACAACAGGGATGGTCAGCAGGAACAAATAAAGAAGTATTGGACGGAAATACGATCTAAACTTCGTCTGCACATAGACCAGCAGCAGCAGTGCCGCGATCATCGGCAGGATGCTGACCAACTGCCGGTAAAGCAACAACATGTTCTGGGTGGTATCCAAGCCCAATAGTTTGAGCGGTAATAGGGCAGCTACAGCAGAAAACAGATAGAAGGGATATCCATAGTAATAATGTTGATAGGCAATAAACTGATAGATAGATCCCTTTAGAGAACTGGCTGGCTGGTCCAACATGCGAATGGGATGGGGATATTGGGCAAACTCATCCGGCTCGAAGACGGAGATCATATATTGGTCTTTTGCTCCCTGTGCATTGATCGGCAGGAAGGTAATGAAATATGCGATACTGATCAGGAGAAGGATGAGAAAAACTCGTGATGGAACGGTTTTGAACACGTTTAGTATTATAACAACCAATGAACACCGCACCGAAATGTCGATTGTCATAAGAAAGATATCCTGAAGGGACTATTTTCCGGGAGGTATTTGGTGAACACTCGATCAGACATACAAGTGTGGGATTTGTGGTATCCCCAAGCCGCAGCGACCGGAGTCGCTTTCGCCCGTGGACGATTGAATGCAACGACGACGCTGTGGGTGCACGCCGCCCCTCCCATGTTGACCGTGGAGGTACGCAGCGATGATGGTAAACGGCTGGCGTTCGCGAAAGATCTGGCGCAAACCGCAGACCGCCCCATGACGCGATTGGTATGGCTGGGAGAGAAGATCACGCGCGAAGATCTTTATCCAACAGAACAACACATTGGGGAACTTGTCATTTTACCGGGTGGAGAAGTAGGAAAGTTGATCAATTGGTGGAACGCTGAGGACGGGATTGAATGGCGTTGGCAGATCGAGTTTTATAACCACAGATAAAACACAACATGTCGTTGCGAGGAGGGTGCTCTTCCCGACGAAGCAATCTCCAGTTAAACGGCACAATCTCATCGACAAGTGTTACCCGTTTAAACGGAGATTGCTTCGCCCCTACGGGGCTCGCAACGACATGTGGTCAGTCAGTAGCTTTTCTACTGGCTGATCGCTTTAAATGCCCCTACCAATTTGTAAGAATCACTCCTTAAAGGAATGATTTTTGTACACTCTCACCTGTGACGCATGGCACTACACTATTAAGACATAAAAAGTCATAATCAGGATGAAAGTTATCTGGTTCTTGATCACACTTTGTAATTAAGGAGTGCAAATGCCTGCAAAAGGTTGGATCGAAGTCAGTGATACATACTGCAAAGGCTGCGAGTTGTGCCTGAGCGCATGTCCACAGGAAGTAATGGAGTTGGACATGACGAGGCTTACCCCGAAGGGCTACCACCCCGCGCACACGTTCAAGGACGGTTGCACGGGGTGTGCTATCTGTGCCCTGGTTTGTCCAGACGCGGCGATCACCGTGTATCGCGAAATTACCAAAGCAGTTCCCACAGCGGTCGGGGCGTAGCACCATACTACGCCCTTACTTATTTAAATGGAGAAGCAAATGACACGTGAACTCTGGAAAGGTAACGAAGCCATCGCCGAAGCTGCTGTACGCGCCGGTCTCGATGCCTACTTCGGGTACCCGATCACCCCACAGACCGAAATTCTGGAATACCTCTCGAAACGTATGCCTGAACTCGGACGCGCCTTCGTGCAAGCTGAAAGTGAACTCGGCGCGATCAATATGGTCTACGGCGCGGCATGCGCAGGCGTGCGCGTCATGTCCACGTCCTCGAGCCCTGGTGTGAGTTTGATGATGGAAGGTCTCTCGTACATCGCGGGAACAGAAGTCCCAGCGGTGCTGGTTAACGTAATGCGCGGCGGACCTGGTCTCGGCAACATCGCTCCCGCACAGGCTGATTACAACCAGGCGGTACATGGCGGCGGTCACGGCGATTATCACAACATCGTGCTAGCGCCTGCCTCCGTGCAGGAAGCCGTGGATCTGATGGGACTCTCCTTCGATCTCGCGGAAAAATATCGCAGCATCTGCATGGTCATTCTGGATGGATGCGTCGGTCAGATGATGGAACCGGCGAAGATGCCCGAGATGCGACCGATGCAGCGCACCGATTGGGACTGGGCGACGAACGGGCGCATGGGCAAACGCGACCGCCGCGTCCTCACTTCCATTTACCTTGATCCCATTGAAGAAGAGAAAACCAATCTAAGAACTCTTGTCTCGTTGGAAAACCATTCAACAGAACGAAGTCCGTTATAAAGACTATTTCCTCGATGATGCGGAATATGTCATCATCGGCTTCGGCACGGCGGGACGTGTGGCACTCTCAGCGGTGAGACAGGCTCGTGCCAAGGGGATCAAAGTCGGCTTGCTAAGACCGATCACTGTCAGCCCGTTCCCGTTCGAGGTTATCGATCAGCTGGTCGGGCGTGTGAACGGGATCCTCGTCACAGAGATGAACTCCGGTCAAATGCTGGAGGATGTCCGCGTGGCGGTGAAGGGACGCGTCCCCGTCGAGTTTTACGGACGCATGGGCGGCGTGGTGCCGTTCACAGAAGAGATCCTGCACGAGATCGAACGCATCGCTTCGAGCAAACTGAGCGTGGATACTGATCCGCGCGATGCATGGCTGGAACGCATGGTACACGCGTAGAGGTGAACATGGTTGCAACAACTGCTAATAATCTTGTCTACGAACGACCCGAAGGCTTTACCGATACACCCACCCATTACTGCCCGGGCTGCACGCACGGCGTGGCGCATCGCCTGATCGCCGAAGTGCTGGAAGAAATGAACATGATCGATAAGACCATCGGCGTCGCGCCGGTGGGATGCTCGGTCTTCGCTTACAACTATTTCGACACCGATTTCGTCGAAGCCCCTCATGGACGCGCTCCTGCCATGGCGACCGGTATCAAGCGTGTATATCCTGACCGCATTGTCTTCACCTATCAAGGCGATGGCGATCTGGCTTCCATCGGTATGGGTGAGATCGTCCATGCGGCAGCGCGCGGCGAGAACCTGACCGTGGTATTCCTCAACAACGCCAACTTCGGCATGACCGGCGGACAGATGGCTCCCACCACTTTGCCTGGTATGAAGACAACTTCCTCTCCGAACGGTCGCGATGTGGAAACACAGGGCTATCCCATCCGCGTGTCTGAAATGCTCTCAACCTTGGATGGTGTGGGCTACTGCGTACGACGCTCTCTGCACGATCCGAAGAACATTCGCCTCGCCAAGAAAGCCATCCGCATCGCCTTTGAAACACAGGCGCGCGGACTTGGCTTCTCACTGGTTGAGCTGCTCTCCACCTGCCCCACTAACTGGGGTATGACCCCGGTCAATTCATTGAAGTTCATCGACCAGCACATGATTCCGGCGTATCCGCTCGGCGATTACAAAGTCGCTGCGGGCGTGGCGCAGATCAAGATCTAGACATTGGACATTCGATATTTGGAAAGTGGGCGCGGGCGGGAAACCTGGGTATCGAATATTCTAAAGAAAGCGGAGTGACACATGCAAAAAGAGATCATTATCGCAGGCTTTGGTGGTCAGGGCGTTCTCTTCGGCGGACAAGTAGTTGCCTACGCCGCCATGGATGCTGGTAAAGAAGTGACCTGGATCCCATCCTATGGACCCGAAATGCGCGGCGGCACTGCTAACTGTACCGTGGTCATCGCGGATGAAGAGATCGGTTCGCCGCTCTCCAAGAATCCCCCTCTAGCGGTTGCGTTAAATCTGCCTTCCTTCGACAAGTGCGAAGAAACACTGGCTCCCGGCGGCACATTGATCGTCAACCAGTCCATGGTGGACCGCGGTGCGAAGCGAACTGACATCAACGTTGTCATGGTTCCTTGCAACGACATCGCCGAGGAGATCGGTGACAAGAAGCTGCTCAACATGGTGGCAGTCGGTGCATTGCTGACCGTGCTCAATGACATCACCCTAAAGGACGTTGAGAAGGCACTGGAAGGACATCTCCCGGCACGCCACAAACATCTCCTGCCAAAGAATTTTGAGGCGCTGAGGAGAGGTTTTGAAGCGGCGCAGAAGGTTCCAGCGTAGGTTGGTAAGTAGTAAGTAGAGACCCGTCTCATGAGAGGCGGGTTTTTTACCCCCAAAAAGCTTTTAAAATCCCAAAAATTAGAGAATTTGCGAAATCACAATTCCACGCCGTCGAATTGGAGATTCTCCTTTATAATGTTGTCCCAGCCGCTTGTGAAAAATTATTCATTACCCAGACTTTCAAACGCCGCCATAACGGGTAGAGCACTATAGCTGTAGTTCAACGCATCTCGTTAATATATCCTTGAGCAAAAGGTCGCCCATGAAATCTTTGCATTTCGCGTTTTTGGTATTGGAAGAGCATCCCTACGGACGGGAAATGCTGCGTGTTCTGCTTGAGCAAGACCTTGTTCCAAGTATGATCATCGAAGAAGTCTCGCCAGTGGGCGATGTAGAGCGGGAAAAGTTCCTGACCCGCATGGCAGGGCAGCCCGTCCCGCCGCGCTTGACACAGTTGATCACGGGACGGAAGATTCCCTTTTACTGCGTCGCAAACCACAACGATGCCACTTGCAAGGAATTGCTGGAAGCTGAAAAACCAGACGTTCTGGTTCTGGGCGGCACCCGCATTATTAAAACATCCATTTTAGAGACGCCACGCCGCGCAACGGTCAATTCCCATCCGGGTTTACTCCCATGGCTGCGCGGGTCGGCATCCGTGGGCTGGGCACTGTACAAGGATATGCCACAGGGAGCCACCTGCCATTTCATCGATCCCGGCATTGATACAGGCGATATCATCGTCCACCGTGAAATTCCGGTGCATCGCACTGACACATACGAAAGCCTGAATGCCCGTATCGCTACTCTTGCCGCGGAGTTAATGGCAGAAAGCCTGACGTACCTGGCAAACGGCGAGGCTCCGCGGGAACCGCAGGATCGAAATGTCGGCGAGACGTTCAAAGTCATTCCCGACGATCTTTTGGAAGAAGGTAAACGCCGTCTGGCAGAGGGACGATATTCCCACTACGCAGACTGAGGCGATCAGTCATAAGAGGTGCAAGTCCCTGTTGCAGAACCTGGGTTTAGCAATACAATTCCCACCCGAGAACATTTTATTGGTATCTCGTGGCGCAGAAAGCAGTCTCAATGCTTTCCCCGCACATTACGCCGCTATCCAGGAGCATTCCCCATTTGGAACTTTGGAGGAGAATATGCTGCCTGATCGGAAACATTTTCAAAGGAGATAGAGAAAGATGAAACGCATTGTAATGTTCGTTGTTGTTGTCGCAGCACTCGTGCTTGCGGCGTGTGGTCCGGCTGCTGCTACAGCCCCCGAAGCTTGTAATGCAGCACTCGGCTGCGCTGTTATTGCCAAGGACCAGACCGTCAAGATCGGTTACGCTGGACCGATGACCGGAGATTACTCCCAGTTCGGTATCGATATGTCCAACGCCATGAAGTTGGCTGTCGCCGATATGGGCGACGTTCAGGGCTGGAAAGTGGAAATGGCTATCGAAGATGATGGCGGCGGTGCCGAAGGTGGCGCGGCAGTAGCGAATAAACTGGTTGCCGACCCGACCTTTGTTGCCATGGCTGGTCATGCCTTCTCCGGCGCGACCGCGGCTGCCATGCCTATCTACGAAAAGGCTGGCATCCCGATGATGTCTCCCTCTGCTACCAACCCCGATCTGACCACCAAGGGCTCTACGGTCTTCAACCGCAATGCCTTCACCGACACTGAGCAGGGCAAGGGCGCTGCCAAGTATCTGTTTGAAAAACTTGGCATTAAGAAACTCGCTCTCATGCATGACGGTTCAGATTATGGTCAGGGACTTGCCAATGTTGTGAAGGAAAACTTCGTTGCCGCTGGCGGCGAAGCGGTCGCGTTCGAAGCGATCACCCCAGGTGAATCTGATTACAGCGCCCCGCTGGCAGCCATTGCATCCTCCGCTCCGGAAGCCATTTACTTCGGTGGTTACAATGCGGAAGCCGCTGTGCTCGTTAATCAGATGGAAGCCGCTGGACTCTCCGGCGTGGTCTTCTTCGGTGGCGATGGCATCTACGGCAAGGACTTCCTCGCCAAGGTCGGTGACAAGGGTGAAGGCGTCTATGCAGCAACCCTCGTTCCCGCCGGATCTGACCCGATCACCAAGTTCAACGAAGCCTACCTGGGCGCTTATGGACAGGAAGCTGGTGTGCTCTCTGCGTACACATGGAACTCCTACGATGCAGTCGGTGCTTTGATCAAGGCGATCAACAGTGTGGCGATCGTTCAGGGCGATACACTCTACATTCCGCGTGGTGCTCTCGTGGCTGCTGTCCGCGGCATGAAGGATTACCAGGGCATCGCTGGTGTGATCACCTGTCAGGAAAACGGCGAATGCAATGCGTCTGGTCCGGTGTTCTACATCGTGAAAGACGGCGCGTGGGTTCCCGCTGAGTAAGTCAGTTCGTAGCTTGTCCTTCGCAATGTGAAGGAATAATTTAGGGGATTGCCATGGCTCTGGCTGTGGCAATCCCCTTCTGAAAGAGGCGTCAAAATTTCATGGACAAACCAACCTCAACATCCACCAAAGGCAGAGTGCGCCTCGAACGTTACATCCGCACCTTTGTCGGGATCGTCATCAGCGTATTTCTTCTGTGGCGGGTGTACAACGTCGTTGTGCTGCAGCACAGTTTTGGCGCCGACACATGGGTACGTTTTGGTCTTTCGGGATTAATTCTAGGCGGGATGTATGCACTGATAGCCATCGGCTATACCCTCGTATACGGAATTATGTTCATGATCAACTTCGCTCACGGCGAAGTGATGATGCTGGGGGCCTTTGGCGGATACTTCACCTTTGAAGCCCTGCGCTTCCTTCCCGCGCCAACGGCTGCCAGCCCCGATCTAAATTTTTTGAACGCCCATCCTTTTCTCTCGGTCTTTCTGGCGTTCGCCGTCGGCATCCTTGTTTCTTCTTCTGCCGGTTACTTTTTGGAGAAGATCGCCTATCGTCCGTTACGCAGAGCGCCGCGCTTGATTTTATTGATCACCGCCATCGGCGCTTCGATCTTTTTACAGAACCTTGCCATGCTGTTGTTCGGTCCGCAGCGTAAGAACGTGGTCAACCCCGACATTCTCGACCGCGGCGCGGGCTGGATTCTCAGCGTAAGCGGCAAGGATGTGTTGATCTCCTACACCGGCGTCTTTTCCTTAGCCCTTTCCGCTTTGTTGATGATCGGACTCTACATCCTCGTCCAGCGCACCAAGCTGGGACGCGCCATGCGTGCGGTGGCGTTGGATAAGAACACCGCTTCCCTGATGGGCGTGGACGTGGATGACGTAATCAGCAAGACGTTCATTATCAGCGGCGCCCTGGCGGGCGCGGCGGGCGTGATGTGGTCCATTCACATGGGACTGGTCAATCACTACACCGGCTTTTTACCGGGCATCAAAGCATTTACGGCGGCGGTCATGGGCGGTATCGGCAACATTCCGGGCGCGATGCTGGGTGGCATGTTGCTGGGCATTATCGAATCCATTGGACCTGCGGGGTTGGGCATCGACTTCCAACTCAAGGATGTGATCGCATTCTCCATTCTTGTGGTCGTGCTGATCGTACGTCCCTCCGGCATTCTGGGCGAAAAACTTTCTGAGGAAAAACTATGAGATCATCATCTTTGGATAAGGGACTTCGCACCGGGGTGGTCTTTGGCATCGTTATCCTCACGATGGTGCTGATCGGGTTCACAGTCACTGGTGCCGGGTTGGTTGGAAAATTGTTCGGCGCTTCGTCATCGTATAGCACGCCCCCGCTCGCATACTTTGTCATCTTCATGATCCTGATCGGCGGGTGGGCTGGTAGCCAGCGCTTCAACTCGCTCTCTGACCGAGCCCGACACGTGGAAGCGTGTTCTCACCGCTGGGACCGCAGCAGGTCTCGTCAGCGGATTGTTCGCCGCTGTGACAGGTTTTCTCTTTGGAACATTGATCGCAGACAAAGTTGATCCACGCACGTACCTCCCCTCGGTCTCGCCAGAATCGATCAAGATGCTTTTGTTTAATCAGAGTCCGCTCACGGGGAGTTTGATCTTATTGGTGCTGCTGACAGCTTCCGGCTTAGCGGGAGCCGCATTGTCCTTCTTCCTGCGCAACAGTGAAGGAGTCAAATCCGGCGCACGCAAAGCATCCGATTCTGTGATGGGAGTTGTCCGATCCGAGCGCGTTTCGAAGATCACGAACAATCCTTATTCGCGCTATGTGTTCATGTTCATCGGCGCTGTGCTATTGATCATCCTGCCGCGCACGTGGGGCGGCTACTGGAATTATGTGCTCGGCACGGTGGGCATTTATGTGATCCTGGGGTTGGGACTCAACATCATCACCGGTTGGGCAGGGCAGCTCGTGATCGGATACGTGGCATTCTTCGCGATCGGCGCGTATACGTTCGCGCTTCTGACCGCACCCGAGCCACATCACCTAACGTGGAACTTCTGGCTGGCGATGGGAATTGCCGTTTTGGTTTCTGCGATTGCAGGATTGTTGATCGGTCTGCCGATCCTCAATTTGCGCGGTGATTATCTCGCCATTGTGACTCTGGGATTTGCAGAGATCATCCGAATTCTGCTCAAGAGTGACTTGATGACCGCTTTCACCGCAGGTCCGCGGGGTGTTCGCGATATTGGTGGTCCTACATTATTTGGCAAATCGTTCGCAACCGATGTGGACTTCATGTATTTGATCATTCTCGCGGTGCTGGTGACGACATTCATCGCCAACCGTTTGAAAAATTCGCGCACCGGCAAGGCATGGTACGCCATCAACCTCGATGAGACCGTTGCACGTGCAACCGGCATCAATGCCTTCACATCCAAGCTGATCGCATTGTCGCTCAGTGCAGCGATGGCTGGGTTGGCGGGTGTGTTGTTTGCTTCACGCAATCAATTCACCGGACCCGACGACCATGCGTTGATGGTTTCAATCAACGTATTGTGTCTCGTCATCGTGGGCGGCATTGGAAACATTCCCGGCATCTTCCTTGGCGCGTTCGCCTTGAAGGGCTTGCCTGAGATCCTGCGCGAGACGGAAAGCTATCGTCTCTTGATCTTTGGTATTTTGCTGATCGTGATGATGCGTCTGCGCCCCGAGGGCTTCCTACCCGCCAGGCGACCCGAGTTGGAAAAAGCGGAAGCACAAATCACTGCGGAAAAGGAAGCACGCTCATGACCGCCTGTATCGAAACCAGACAAGTATCGAAAATCTTCGGCGGTTTGACCGCTGTTAAGAATGTGAATCTCGTGGTGCCGGAAAATGCCATCGCCAGCATCATCGGTCCGAACGGCGCCGGCAAGACCACGCTCTTCAACTGCATTTCCGGCTACTACGTTCCTGAAGAGGGCGAGATCCTGTTCTACGGCAAGCCCATTCAGGGATCGCCGACCTACGCCGTGGCAGGCATGGGAATTGCCCGCACGTATCAGAACATCCGCTTGTTTGGTGATATGACCGCTATTGAAAATGTAATGCTCGGACAATATCCGCGCTTCAAAGCCTCCTGGGTGGATGCGGTCCTTTCGACCAGCCGCGAACGCAGCGAAGAAAAGCAAGCCATCGAAGAAGGTCGCCGCTTGTTGAAGTTCGTCGGGCTCGAAGGCTTGGGAGACAATCTGGCGCGCAACCTGCCGTACGGAGCGCAGCGCCGACTCGAGATCGCGCGTGCGCTGGCGAACAAGCCGCGCATGCTGCTGCTCGATGAACCAACCGCCGGTATGAACCCGCAGGAAACTGACAAGATGACTCATTTCATCCGCAGTTTGCGCGATGAACTGGGTATCACCATCGTGTTAATCGAACATGACATGCACGTGGTCATGGGCATCTCCGACCAGATCACCGTGCTCGATTACGGCGAGAAGATCGCCGAAGGCAAGCCGAAGGAAATTCAATCGAACCAGCGCGTGATCGAAGCCTATCTCGGTCCCGATGTGACCAGCCTGACACAAAAATACCAGTCACGAAAGCAGCAACGCTATGCTAAAAGTTGATAACCTACAGGTCTACTACGGCGCCATCCACGCGCTGCAGGGAGTTAGCTTCCATCTCGAAAAAGGTGAGATCGTCGCTTTGATCGGTGCGAACGGCGCGGGCAAATCCACCGTTCTGAATACCGTCTCGGGCATCCTGCGTCCGCGCGAAGGGAGCGTTACCTTTGAAGGTCAGGATATCCACACCACTGCCCCACAGGATATCGTCCGCAAGGGCGTCATCCAGGTGCCGGAGGGACGCAAGGTCTTCTCACGCATGACGGTCGCCGAAAACCTGGAGATGGGCGCCTACACCCAGACGGACCGCGTCGCTATCAACCGAGATGTGGATTCCGTTTTCGAGCGTTTCCCCCGCCTCAAGGAACGCCGCAACCAACTCGGCGGAACGCTCTCCGGTGGCGAACAGCAAATGCTGGCGATCGGGCGTGGATTGATGGCGCATCCCAAACTCCTGCTGCTGGATGAACCATCCATGGGTCTCTCCCCCATCCTGGTCGAGTTGATCTTCGACATCATTCAGGATATCAATGAGCAGGGCACCAGCATCCTGCTGGTGGAACAGAACGCCCAGATGGCGCTCGCCGTTGCAGACCGAGCCTACGTGCTCGAAACCGGCAAGATCACCATGCAGGGAAAAGGTGATGACCTGCTCCAAGACCCGAACGTGATCAAAGCCTATCTTGGTGGACACTAGAAAATCAGAACCCGTCTCATGAGAGGCGGGTTTTTGATTCATTGCTAAAGTTTATAATTCCCGATTGCTGAACATTGATAGGAAAGGAGTCCTTGTGAAAAGGCTGCTATGGATTATTTTGTCGTTAGCGATTTTCATTCCTTCCTGTGTTCCATCCACACCCACGGCAACTCCCACACAGAAGATCCTTCCATCCCCCGCTCCATTTGTAGAAGCTCAACAATATCTTTCCGATGCCCTGGACATAATTCAGAAAAATGCGTTGAACAGCCGTACGGTTGATTGGGAGCAAGTTCGTGCAACCGTGTTCTCACGCGAAAAGGATGCAAAAATCTCTTCAGAGACCTATGACTCCATTGATTATGTCATTCAACAACTCAATGATTATCACAGCGCTTTCATCCCCCCAGACGCAGCCAACCAAATGAACAGTTCAACAGTGGAAGAATATCCTGCGCCCGAAGGAAAAATCATCGAGAACAAGATCGGCTATATCGCAGTGTTTTCTTTCAATGCACAGAATGAGAACGAAATCAATAAATATGCCGAATCGATCCAAAAGATTCTCATCGAATTGGACAAGAAATCTGTTTGTGGCTGGGTCGTTGATTTACGTGAGGATTCGGGCGGCAATATGTATCCCATGATAGCAGGGTTAGGTGCTCTGATCGGGGAAGGAGAATTAGGCTACTTTAAGAATGCAATGGGACAAGTTGTACCCTGGAAGTATGAAGATGGAGAAGCAAAGGAGGGCGATCATTCACATGCGAAGGTTAGCCATCCAGACTTTCTATTCGACCCGGCTACGACTCCAGTAGCAGTCTTGATTGGTCCCCAAACCGCAAGCGCAGGCGAAGCGACTACAATTTCTTTTCTGGGTCGCCCAAATACTCGCTTGTTCGGAGCGTCATCCTACGGTCTTACGTCAGGCAATGACTCTTTTGCACTTGCCGATGGCGCAATTATCATTCTGGCTACCGTCACCGAATTGGATCGTACCGGTCAAGAACATATTGGAGTTATTGCCCCCGATGTCATCACGCCACATCCGGAGGCCGAAGCAACAGATTGGTTGCTTACTAAAGCTGTATGCCAGTAAGAAATAAACTACACTTAATCAACCTGACTCACAAAAGAAAAGTGTTTTATTATTAAATCACCAATTGATTTGGGGTATAGTTCTGAAATCAAAACACCATCACTGCTAAATTATCTTTATCGAGAAGGAGCAGATCGAATGGCAAATAAAAAGATCAAGATCAACCGTGCCCCGGTGTTGACGTTGTGGGCGGCAGTCGTAGCGGAACGGCTCGGATATGACACAGACACAGCGCTGACCTTCGGCAAAGCCGTGGCAGGACTGAACGCACAATCCAAAGGGCGGAGATTGGGTATCTACGAAGAGAAATCCGAAGAGGAAAAAGAGAAAGAAGCAAAGAGGAAGAAACCCGCTGAAGTGGAGTTTGTTGAATTACTGGGACGCGGAATCCCCGTCGTCAAAACATCCAAAGGGATGCGCGCCGCCGTTAAAGGCGATGAGATCAGCCCCGACAGCGTGGAAACCTATCTCGAGCAAAAGTTCAAAGACGATCTCGAGGAGGCACGCTCCGCCATGGAGAAACTGGCAAAATCATTCACGCCGAAACAGTTGGAATCGCAAGCCTACGGCTTGTATGAAAAATTCCGCCCGGAGATCCCCGAAGGGACAAAAGGCTGGGGTGCAAAAGGGGAACTTGATCTGGAGTACATCCGCTCGCTCGCAAAGTAAGAGTCAACATGAATCCCATCTCATCTGAGATGGGATTTTTCTTGTGTACAATAAGACAGTATTGAACCGGGAAATAACTTAATATATTTGGAGGCAACATGCATGAAGTACCGTTGCTCATTAACATTACCCTGGCGCTCCTTGTAGCTTTCCTGGGCGGCGTGATTGCCCGCCGCCTTGGGCTGCCAACCATCGTTGGTTATCTTCTCGCTGGAATAGCGATTGGACCCTTTACCCCGGGGTTTGTCGGTGATATTCACACCATCCAGCAACTGGCGGAGCTGGGCGTCATTTTTCTCATGTTCGGTGTTGGCTTACATTTTTCGTTTCAAGACCTGTGGAACGTGCGCGATATTGCCATTCCTGGAGCGCTTATCCAAACCGTCTTCGCAACCATCCTCGGCTTTGCATTAAGCCAACTTTGGGGATGGACACCGCTGGCTGGGCTGGTGCTGGGACTTGCCGTGTCAGTTGCCAGTACGGTGGTACTTTTGCGCGGACTGATGGACAACTCACTGCTAAACACATCCCACGGACAGGCTGCCGTTGGCTGGCTCGTTATGGAGGATATCCTTTCCGTGCTGATCCTGGTTCTAATGCCAACCTTCGCCCCCACTTCAGGAGCGTTCAACTGGCAGGACCTGACGATCACACTCCTGAAAGCTGCGGCATTCATAGCCATCATGTTTTTCGCCGGGACGCGTCTCCTCCCCTGGCTTCTCGAAAAAATCGCCCACACCCGCTCACGTGAGTTGTTCATCCTGGCAATTCTTGCGATCACGCTTGGAACAGCCATGGGTGCATCGGAGTTGTTTGGCGTTTCGTTAGCCCTGGGCGCATTCGTTGCCGGAGCCATCATCAGCCAATCGCATTTGAGTCATCAAGTGGGCGCAGATTTATTCTCGTTTCGTGAAACGTTCTCCGTTCTATTTTTTGTTTCAGTTGGCATGCTCGTCAACCCTGCCTTTTTATGGGAGAACATTGGGCAGGTATTCTCCTTGACCTTGCTGGTGGTGCTTGGCAAAGCCATCATCGTTATCCTTTTGGGGTTTTTCTTTCCACGTCCCGCGCGTACATTTCTTGTGGTGGCGGTCGGGTTAAGCCAGGTTGGTGAATTTTCATTCATCCTCGGGCAGGGCGGTTTATCATTAAACCTGCTGAATAGCGACCAATACTCGCTCATTCTCGCCGCTGCGCTGATCTCGATCACCGTCAATCCTTTCATGTATAAACTAACTCCCTGGCTGGAAGCCCAATTACGCAAAATCCCAGGGTTTTGGAAAAAGCTGGACGCGAATACCCGCATACTGGAGATCAAAAAAGAAAAATTGGTTAAGCATGTTGTCATTATTGGCTATGGCAGGGTCGGGAAGCACATGGTGGACGTGCTGGAAAAACTCTCTGTGCCTATGCTCGTCATCGAAGGGGACGCGGAGCGCATCACAAGCCTCAATCAGAGAGGCATACTCACCCTCTATGGAGACGCCAGCAATTCCGAGGTGATAAATCACGCACACCTGGATCACGCCAGCGTTCTGGTCGTCACCCTCCCAGATGAAACATCCGCTGAACTCATTGTCACTGCTGCCAGAGACCTGAACCCTGATCTGCCCATCGTAGCTCGCGCCGCAACGGAAGATGGTGTTCAGATGTTATCGAATCGAGGCGCCAACCATACCATTCACCCGGAACTGGAAGGTGGATTGGAAATGGTGCATCATACACTGCTCAGCCTGGGCTTCCCGCTGCAGGAAGTGCATCAATACGCAGAGGCTGTACGCAAGGACCGTTACAATTTCAATATTACAACAGACGAAGAGTATCGCTCCTTACATGAACTGCTTGTGGCAGTTCATGGCATTGAGATCGCCTGGCGGACACTTGACGAAAACAGCATCCTGGTCGGCCAGTCGCTGACAGAAGCCAACATCCGCGTCCAGACCGGTGCATCGGTAGTAGCCTTAATGCGCAACGGACAATTGACTGCAAACCCAAAATCGTTGACCGTTTTTAAACCGGGAGATCGTCTCGGTTTTATCGGTGACGCAGAGCAGATCGAGGCGATGCAGCAGTTGTTATCCAGGTCGGCTGCAGAAGATGTGGGGATCGAATGGGAAACATGACAGAGTGGACTCCCCATCCATAACGGAACCAGATGACCCGTCTCGAAGGAGGCGGTTTTTATCCAAGTGTATAATCGCGGACATGAAATACGAAACCGTACACAACGTCACCCTCCCAAAAATTGGATTCGGCACTTGGAGCCTGGGCGGCGGATCGTATGCCGACCCGAGTCTTGACTCCGCTTCTCTAACAGCGCTGCGCTCTGCGCTGGAGATCGGTTACACCCACTTCGACACCGCAGAATATTATGCCGCCGGTCACTGCGAAGAATTGGTTGGGCTCGCCATCCGTGAGACAAATACATCGCGTGAAAAAGTATTTATCACGACCAAGGTCTCACCGGAGCATCTGAAATACGATGATGTGTTCCGCTCCTGTGAGAACAGTCTGCGCCGCTTGAAAATGGATTACATTGATCTGTACCTGATCCACTGGCCCGAAGCGGGAATTAAATACGAAGAAACATTCCGGGCTTTGAACAAACTGGTGTACGACGAAAAAGTAAAACATCTCGGCGTGAGTAACTTCAAACTCAAACTGCTCAAGCAATCGCAGGAACTTTCTGAGACGCCGATCATCACCGATCAAGTGCCCTACAGCCTGCCTCAGAAAACGTATGTGGAGAACGGCGTGTTGGAGTATTGTCGGCAGAACGATATTTTGCTTACCGCCTATTCGCCGGTGAAATTTCGTGCAATGCGCGTCAACAAGACGATCGGGGAAATTGCCCAAGCTCATTCCGCCACGCCATTCCAGATCGCGCTGGCGTGGCTGGTGATGCAGCCGCGCGTCATCACGATACCGATGTCGTTCAACCCGCAACATATTCGCGAGAACTTTGACGCCGCCGGCATCGAGTTGACCGAGAAGGAGATGGAAGCGTTGAACTCTGCCTGGTAAATCCAAAAGCAGGCATTTCAACGTATACACAGATGAAATACTCGATCACGCCCGATATTCAGATCATCGAAGAGACCGATACGGAATTCGAGCCGCTCTTCCGCGTGCTCATCCACAATGATGATGTAACGCCCATGGATTTTGTCGTGCATGTGTTGAAAAATTTCTTCTATCTGGCAAATAACAAAGCGGCAGATATCATGTTTATGGCACACGTTTATGGCAGCGCTTATGTGCAAACACTAGCCAAATCAGAAGCAGAGAAACGCATCAACAAGGCGCACGCCGCCGCCAACAATGCAGGCTATCCTTTAAAGTTTTCGATGGAACCAGAGTAACTTTCTGGACTCAGGCACTGTGTAGGTACGCTGCCGAAATCCCGGGAGCGAACTCCCTGACTCCATACCCTATGCCCAACCAACTCGATACCCTCACGCAGATCAATCTCGACGACCTTGTCTCTTCCTTCGGATGGGAAAGGTTGCCGATGCTTGCATCCATGGTGCGGCGGACTCTTTATCAAGCCTGCTCGAAAGTTCGCCGAGCAAATGGTCGAGTATGATAACTGTGTGGGCGACTGGGGATTGAGCGCAGGTTCACGCCAGACCCTGCGAGAGCATTATGTGCGCGATGTACGTGTGCATGGATGCGAGAACATCCCATCCACCGGTGCCACACTTTTTCTCTCCAACCATCCCGGTCTCACGGATACCATCAGTCTTTTCGCCGCCATCCAACGCCCAGACTTGAAGATCATCGCCATACATCGTCCGTTTCTCGCATCGCTTGTCAATGTGACGTGCGATCTCTTTTACATCAGCGATGATACTTCCGAGCGTATGCGCGCCGTGCGGCAGGTTTCAGCGCATCTGAAAAATGGCGGTGCGGCGCTCACCTTCCCCGCCGGGAAGATCGAACCCGACGCGGATGTGTACGATGGCGCGCTGGACTCACTTTGCGATTGGACAGACTCCGCTGGAGTATTCGTCCGCTTCGCACCTGCGACGAAAATTGTTCCCGTTTTCGTGCGGGGCGTCATCTGGGAGCGGACTGCCCGTCACTGGCTGACGCGTCTCAAGCGCGTACGCGAAGATCGGGAACGTCTCGCTGCGGCGCTGCAACTGCTCGCCATGATCGTACACAACGAACGCCCGACAACTATCCATGTGCATTTTGCAAAACCGATCACCGTGGAGGAGGTCGGCTCGACGGACACGCAGGCGATCCATGCGGTGGTACTGGAAAGGATGAGAGGATTGATTCAAAACACTCCGGGAGATGAGGGAATATCCGCTTTATGAATCAACGCACAAAGAAGTGGGCGTTTCGGGCGGTACTGTTCATCGTGTTGGCTGCGCTCTTGTACTTTGCGGTACGCAAAGCGCCGCTCGTGGAGATCTGGCAGGCGCTGCAACAACTTCAGTTCTGGCAGGTTGCCGTCATTTTGGCATTCAATGCCCTCTGCTATATGCTCTCTACGCTGCGCTGGTGGATCATCGTAGAGGCTGAACACAAGCATGTTCCGCTCATCCCGCTGTTCTTTGTCCGCGTTTCGGTGTTCGGGGTCAGCTATTTCACGCTGGGACCTCAAGTTGGTGGAGAACCGCTACAAATATTTGCCTTACAGCGCAGATATGGCTTGAGCTACACCCGCGCCACCGCCGCCGTGTTGATGGACAAGATTCTCGAATTTCTAGTCGACTTCCTTTTGCTGGCGATCGGGTTGGCGGCGATCCTTCAAGCGGGAGTGTTGATCGAAAATGGGATACAGCTTACGGGTAGTCTGATCGTGCTCGTCCTCCTGATCGCGTGGCCCCCCATCCACTTGATCTTGCTCTACAACCGCAAGTATCCGCTAACGGCGCTGGTACATGCTATTCCGCTCATCCCCAAGAAATCGAAACCGATCCGCTTCCTGCATGCCGCTGAACGATTGGCGGGAACCTTTTGCCAGCGCTATCCACGGCGTTTGTTGCTCGCATTGGGTGTCACGCTCCTATCAGGGTCAGGCATGTTAGTGGATTATGCGTTAATGGCGTATTTTCTCAACATCGATCTGCCGTTCTGGAAAATGATCGCGGGCTGGATGATGGGCTGGATCTCGTTGCTTATGCCGTTGCCAGGCGGACTGGGCGCACTGGAAGCCAGTCAGGTGTTCACGCTGGGAAAATTTGGTTTCAGCGCCGCAACGGCTCTCAGCCTGACGTTGCTCATCCGCGGGCGCGATATGTTCATTGGCACTCTCGGTCTGCTGTTTGCAGGACACAGTGTTACACAAGTAAAGGAAAATACGATCGGTACGTCCAAGAGAAAATTTTATCGGCAAAGGAGTCCATGATGAAACTGACAGGGAAACATTACGGCATTGTCATCGCGACACTCGTCACAGCGGTGGCACATATTCTGGCTGCGCTGGATAAACAATTATTTCCCGAAGGCGTTGACCCACTCTTCTTGCTCAACGGTCTCGGCTATTTGGGTTTGCTCGGCGCGTACATCCTCCCCATTCCATTCTTTCAACAACAACACGAACTCGTCCGGAAAGGATTTATGATCTTTGCCATCATCACCATTCTGGCATGGGTCTGGATCTGGGTCATTCAATATGTGATCATCGGCGGCGAAAATTTCTTCGCACATGATTCGCTGTATGGCGTACCTGCCAAGATCGCCGAAATTATTTTGATCCTGTTCCTGCGCGCCGACAAAGAATAACTGAAACAGGCGGGGGTAAAATAAGGAAGTGAATAGAAGAACTGTTACCTTCACCGCACCGCGACAGGTGGAACTCCGCGAGGAATCTCTCCCCACTCCCGGTGCGGATGACGTTTTAGTGGAAACGATCTGCTCTGCGATCAGTGCCGGGACGGAAAAGCTGATCTATGACGGGCGCTTCCCACGCGAGCTGGAAGCTGATTCCGTTATCACGAGTCTGCGTGGCGGCTTCCAATATCCGTTGGCGTACGGGTATGCGTGTGTGGGCCTAGTCAGGGAAACAGGGAAACAAGTAGATACATCATGGCGCAATAGACTTGTTTTCGCATTCCAGCCTCACACATCGCATTTCATTGCCCAACTCGATTCCCTATTCCCCATTCCCGATTCCCTCTCCCCCGAATCTGCCTGCTTCCTGCCTAATATGGAAACAGCAGTCAATCTCGTGCAAGATGGCGCCCCCATCCTTGGTGAGCGCGTGCTCGTGCTGGGACAGGGTGTGGTTGGGTTGTTAACCGCGTCACTGCTCAACGAGTTTCCATTGGAGAGATTGGTCACGGTAGACCGCTTTGAGTTGAGAAGGGAAGCATCAGAAGGAATCGGTGTGAGTGAATCAATTGACCCGAAATATCTTAGTAAGGAAATCAAATCTGATGGCACATTCACTCCATCTACTAATCAGCGTGCCTACGCGCAGAGCTTTGATTTGACGTATGAGTTGAGCGGCGCTCCATCCGCTTTGAACGATGCCATTGCCTTAACGCGTTTCAGTGGGCGCATTGTCATTGGCTCGTGGTACGGCGAGAAACGCGCGGAGATCGATCTCGGCGGTTCGTTCCATCGCTCGCGCATCAAGCTTATCTCTTCACAGGTCAGCAGTATCGCGCCCGAGTTGAGCGGACGCTGGGATAAGGCGAGACGCTTCGGCGTAGCGTGGGAGGCGCTGAAACGCATCCAGCCGCAGAAGTGGATCACGCACCGGTTCCCGGTCGAAGAGGCGGCGAAGGCTTATCAATTATTGGATGAACATCCGCAAGAGACCATTCAAGTTTTGTTGGATTACAAATGAAATTTTAAGTACACCAATCTCGAAACCTGTCACGAAGCGACAGGCGTTGTCGTTGTCATTGACGTCATTCGCGCCTTCACCAACGCGGCGTTCGCATTTTCGCGCGGCGCAAAGGAAATTCATCCGGTCAGTTCTGTGGAAGAAGCACTGGCATTCAAGGCGCAGACTCCCAACTCGCTGGCATGCGGCGAAGTGGGCGGACTTCCGCCCACTGGCTTCGACTTCGGCAACTCCCCCACTCACACCAACGAGTTAGACTTGAGCGGAAGGATCATCGTCCAACGCACAGGCGCCGGGACGCAGGGTATCATCCGCAGCGTAAAAGCAGAGACGATGTTGGCGGCGAGCCTGGTTGTGACCAGCGCCACGTTGAACTACATCCGCCAGCTAAAACCGGAGGAGGTCACATTCGTGATCACGGGCCAGATGGAGGCAGGCAGAGGTGACGAAGACCTTGCCTGTGCCGAATACTTCGCAGCACTGCTGAACAGTCAGCAACCGGACCCGGCTCCCTTCATTGAACGAGTTGTTCGATCGCGTGATGCATCCTTTCATTTCGATCCGAACCGTCCCGAATTTCCAAGGTCAGATATCGAACTTTGCACGAGCATCGACAGATTTGATTTTGCCATGCCAGTTACAAAAGAAAACGGACAGCCCGTGATGCGGGCTGTAAAGCTGTAAAATTATGGAATAGCAGAAATTTGGCTCTGCAATACCGCCAGCAAGCTGCTGGCTGACTCCATAGGAAAGGAGTTTGAGTATGTACACATTAGGAGTTCGTCGAGAATTCATCGCGCGTCATTTTTTGATCGGAGGGGACTGGGGACCAGAGAACAACCCGAATTCGCATCACTACATCCTTGAACTGCAATTAGAAGGCTGGGATCTCGACCAGCACGGTTATCTCGTGGATATTGTCGAAGTGGATAAACAACTGGATGAAGTTGTCAGCTACTACAAGGAACAAATGCTAAACGAGAAGACCGAGTTCGACGGGCTAAATCCATCCATTGAGCATTTTAGTAAAATACTGGCTACCACTTTGGATGAAAGGATCAAGGCCCCGAACATCTCTGGCTTGAAAGTAGTGTTGTGGGAAAATAAATCTGCCTGGGCATCGTATCGAGTGGAGCGCCGCAGCCCGGTCGTTTGATATAGGTTAGAGAAGTTTTGACTTTAGACGTATGATGAAAATTGGGCTAGTTATTTACGGGTCGCTGGACACCGTTAGCGGCGGATATTTGTATGACCGCAAGTTGGTGCAGTATTTGCGCGCGCAAGGTGACCAAGTGGAAATCATCTCATTGCCTTGGAGAAATTATGCCGCGCATTTGATGGATAACTTCCGCTTCCGACTCCCGCCGGGGCTGGATCTCGTTATCGAGGACGAACTCAATCACCCATCCCTGCTTTCGGCAAATGCAGAAAAACATCCTTATCCCGTTATCAGCCTTGTCCATCACCTACGAAGTTCTGAACTACGACCCAAATGGCAAAATGCCTTCTATCGCATCGTCGAACAGAGATACCTGCAAAGCGCAGACGGATTCATCTTCAACTCGCAGACAACAAAGCGTGTTGTCAATGAACTCTTAATGAAAAAAGAACCATCGGTGATTGCCTATCCGCCTACAGAAAGGTTTGGAGTTGCTATATCAGAAGATGAGATCAAGAGAAAAGCACAGGCTGTTGAATTCCGTATCGTTTTTCTCGGTAATGTGATCTACCGCAAAGGCTTGCATACTCTTTTGGAAGCTATTCAACATCATAGATTGAATATCAAAGTAGATGTGATCGGTTCAATGAACGCCGACCCAAAATATGCTTATGAAACACAGCGCTACGTGCTCACCCACGGATTATCTTCCCAGGTCACTTTTCACTCTTCATTAAATGATACAGCGTTGGTCGAAAAGCTAAAACAAGCCCACATTCTGGTTGTGCCATCCAGTTACGAAGGCTTTGGCATCGTCTATCTCGAAGGGATGGGCTTCGGTTTGCCCGCCATTGGGACCACGGCTGGTGCGGCAGGTGAGATCATCACCCACGGCGAGAATGGATATTTAATCGAACCAGATGATGATATCTTCCTGGCGCATCATATCAAGGAACTTGCATCCAACAGGGACCTGCTCTTGAAGTTATCCTTGAACGCGGTAAAGCGCTTCCAATCCCAGCCAAAATGGGAAGACTCTGCAAAGAACATCAGAGAATTTTTGCAGCGCATGATTTCGTAGAGACAGGGCTAGCCCCTGTCCTATTCGCCTCAACCCACAAGAAAGGATGACCTTTCCCCCCATTCAGGGGACATAAGGTCGTCCCAACAGGACACAATGGACTATTCCTTCTCACACTATCTCCTCTCCAAACAAAGCGTGGATGACCGCGCGTTAAATAAAGATGTATTGAATGCTTTGAAAATGAATTTATTAAATCAACCCATCCGTATTATTGAAGTGGGTGGAGGGATCGGGACAATGCTGAAGCGGTTGATGCACTGGGATGTCATTCAGCGAGCTGAGTATGTGCTGGTCGATGAAATGGCGGAGAACATCGAATACTCGTCAGAGTGGATTCCGCAATGGGCAGCGGAAGCAGGCTTGAGCGTGGAAAGAACCGAGCGGAATCAGCTTCGAGTGTGCGACCAAACTCGTGAAGTCCGTATCCGCTTGGAGCAGGCAGACGTCTTCGATTTCATCCAGAAGAATAAAGAACCCGCTGACATCTTGATCGCGCATGCCTTTCTTGATCTGCTCCCCATGCCTAAGTCACTGCCGAAGTTACTTTCGCTCACGAACGATCTGGCATGGCTGACGATCAACTTCGACGGCGTGACAACCTTCGAGCCGACGATTGATCCCATACTGGATGAGCAGATCGAACGGCTGTATCACCAAACGATGAACACGCGTCCAACTGGTGGTGACAGCCAAAGCGGACGTCATCTCTTCGGACATCTGCAACGAGAAAATGCTGAGATCATTGCCGCAGGAGCATCCGATTGGGTGGTGCATGCGGTGAACGGGAAGTATCCAGAGGACGAGGCGTATTTTTTGCATTTCATTTTGCATTTCTTCGAAGAGTCACTAAAGGGAATTGCAGAACTGGATGCGGAGGCATTCGCGAATTGGCTGGATGCGCGGCACACGCAAGTCGATTGCGGAGAATTGGTATACATCGCACACCAGATGGATTTTTTGGTGAAGAAATTCGGTGGTTGAGACACAAGCAATCGAAACCACGATTAATTGTGAAACGAAACGCTGATTTTTCCGTATAATCAGTACAGAGCAAAAATGATCTACACGTACGAAATCGAAGGGATCGCCCTGCAAACCGGCGACATTATTTGCACTATGAACGGCAAGCCCGATATTTTACCGGGCGAGTTTTGGCGTCTCGTGGGGCGACTCGTGCCCGGTGACGTGGATCATGTGGCTGTCTATCTCGGTCCACAGGGACGTTGTGTGGAAGCAGGCGCGCGCGGCGTGATCAAGTTCACCGTGTTCGATGGAGTTCTGGAACACCGAACGGATGGCGCGTCGGCGCGGACATCTATTCGATACCTTTTACGGTGTCGCTTCTCCGCTGGATGGACTCGGGCTCTCAGACGGCGAAGAGTATGAAATGCGCAAAACAGTGGCAGCATATTGTCTTGCCCAAGTCGGCAAGCCGTATAATCTGAATTTCCTGAACGCGGAGACAGAGACAGCTTTTTATTGCAGTCAACTGGCGTATAAAGCATATCAGCAAGTGGGTATCGATCTGAACACTGGTCTTGCCATGGAGCAACTGCCTGGCACAAATAATATTGTTTATCCGCAAGAAATTTGGGATGGGTTCAGCCATCGAAAAGTGGAAAGGCAGTCATCAGTTAGCAATGCGCAGTTAACAGTTGGTGGTTGAGTGGCAAAGCGGTATCGAAACCAAACCCGTCTCCCTAAGAGGCGGGTTTTTATTTTCCAGCGAGTGCGGGGCAAATACAGATAGATTTATATGGGATATCCCCCATTTCGTTTGCGAGTAATGATGAGTATATTACTTCTAAAAACGCATTTAAGCGAAAGAAGGAACCATGGCGCTTTTTTATGATCGCAAAGATGCCGGGCAAAAACTGGCAGAAAAATTATTGGAGTATGCAAACCGGGAAGATGTGGTCGTGCTGGCACTTCCACGCGGAGGTGTGCCTGTGGCGTATGAAGTAGCGCAGGCTTTGAATGCTCCGCTGGATATTTTCCTTGTCCGCAAGATGGGCTTGCCGGGTCATGAAGAACTGGCAATGGGAGCCATCGCATCCGGCGGAGCGCGTGTCATTAACAAAGATGTCTTGCGCATGTTCAGCGTCCCGGAGGGATTGATCGAAGCTGTGGCTCGGCGCGAGTTGAAAGAATTAGAGCGGCGCGAACATCTATACCGTGGAGATCGCCCGATGGTTGATGTTCAGAATCGTACTGTCATCCTGATCGATGATGGACTCGCTACCGGTGCCAGCATGCACGCCGCCATTAAGGGACTTCGTAATCAGCATCCCGCGCGGATCGTAGTGGCTGTACCTACGGGAGCAGAGGAAACGTGCAAAGCGTTCGAACATGAAGTGGATGAAATTATCTGCGCCACAACACCGGAACCGTTTTATGGCGTGAGTAAATGGTATGAAAATTTTTCGCAAACCAGCGATGAGGAAGTACAGTCTTTGCTGGTGGCATCAGCTTGGCATGCCTTGCGTGAATGACACTCCGGAGAAGCGGTGAGCCAGACTATCCATCACGATGTGCAGATACTGAGTGCAGGCGTGTGGAGGGGATCGTCAGCATCCCGCCCGATGCCAAAGGGATCGTACTCTTCGTGCACGGAAGCGGCAGCAGCCGGTTCAGTCCGCGCAATCAGGAAGTCGCTTTACAATTGCAGGATGCGGGTCTCATCACCCTTTTGTTTGATCTGTTGACCGAGGAAGAAGAGCGCATCGACAGGGAGACGCAGCATCTGCGCTTCGATATCAGGCTGTTGGCACGCCGCACGGCGGGAGTGTTGGAATGGCTTGATCTAGAGCCCTACGCACACGATCTCAAGATTGGATTATTTGGCTCCAGTAGCGGAGCGGCTGCCGCCCTTATCGCCGCTGCTGAACTCCCCGATAGAGTAAGCGCCTTCGTCTCGCGTGGGGGGCGTCCCGATCTGGCGGAAGAGATATTGCCTGATGTGCAAGCGCCCACGCTGCTGATCGTCGGCGAATGGGATGAGGAAGTTCTCAAATTGAACGAACAGGCTTTGTCGCAGGCTCAGGAAAGAGACCGAGAAGAAGCTAGTCATTGTGCGGGATGCGACCCATTTGTTCGAAGAGCCGGGGGCGTTGGAAAAAGTCGCCGGGCTGGCGAGGGATTGGTTTGAGGAGTATTTGCACCCCATAAACGTAAAGTGAGTTTTTAGCCACGGATTTACACGAATTTTCACGGATTATTTCAAAAATCAGTGTGAATCCGTGAAATCCATGGCTATGACCGTTTACTGTAACGAGGAGATTGCTTCGTCGCTCCGCTCCTCGCAATGACGAATGGTCAGAGTAGTGTATAATTCCCCTATCAATACAAACCCATCAGCAGTCCATCGCTGTTTTCGCTTTTGAGTACGCGCTCAATTCCCCTTAAACGCACAACCGACTTCTGAAGACAAGGAACTATTTTGAACTTCGCACAATTTAATTTGGATTCCCGCCTGGAACAGGGAATCAAGAATGCCGGGTATGAAACTCCCACCCCCATTCAACAAGCCGCCATCCCAGCCGCCCTGCGCGGACGCGACATCATCGGCACCGCACAGACCGGTACCGGCAAAACCGCCGCTTTTGTTCTCCCAATTTTGAACAAATTACTCGATGGACCGAAAGGTATGCCGCGCGCCCTTATCGTCACGCCGACGCGCGAACTGGCTGAGCAGATCAATCAGGTCATTCACGCGCTGTCCGTTGGGACAGGGCTGAGGAGCGCAACCGTCTACGGGGGAGTCGGAGCCGACCGTCAGATCAAGGCATTACGTCACGGGGTGGAGATCCTTGTGGCGTGTCCGGGTCGTCTGCTCGATCTCATCCAGCAGCGCCACGCCAAAATGGAACGCATCGAAATTCTGGTGCTCGATGAAGCCGACCGCATGTTCGACATGGGCTTTCTGCCCGATGTCAAACGCGTCATCAAAGCCGTGCCGACCGAACGGCAGACCATGTTATTCTCCGCCACCTTCCCCGCCGAAGTGGAAGTGCTCGCCAAGACAGCGCTGATCGAACCGCAGAAGATTGCGATGGGCATCAGCAAGCCCGCCGTCACGGTGACGCACGCTTTATATCCCGTGCCGCAACATTTGAAATCGGGGTTGCTCATCAAACTGCTCCGTCAGATCAACTCCGATTCGGTGCTGGTCTTCACCCGCACCAAACATCGTGCCGACAAAGTAGCGCGGCAGATCGCGCATGCCGGGTTCCGCGTCACGTCCCTGCACGGCAACCGCACACAGGGACAGCGCGAACAAGCCCTGCGCGGTTTCAAAACGGGACACTTCCCCATCATGGTCGCTACCGACATCGCCGCGCGCGGTCTCGACATCGACAGCATCACGCACGTCATCAACTATGACATGCCCGATACCGCCGATGCTTACATCCACCGCATCGGACGCACCGGACGCGCTCAACGCACCGGCGACGCCTTTACGTTGGTAACCGACGAAGACAAGGATATGATCCGCCAGCTCGAACGTATCATGGGACAACCGCTTAAACGCGAGACCATCCCCGATTTCGACTACGCGGTCGTCGCCCCGCCCAAGCCTGCACCTCAACATCGAAGCGGACCTCATCCCCAGCGCGGACGCCCCGCCCCCACGCCGACGAGTTACACCAAGAACCGTCTGGCGCCCAGACGTAAATCGTAAAACGCGATAAATGAACCCGTCTCATTGAGAGGCGGGTTTTTGGTTTGAATCAAAAGAGCCCCACGAAATTGTGGGGCTCTTTTCTTATCAATTTGTTACTTGACCGTGACGTTGCTCGCCTGCGGTCCCTTAGGTCCCTGTTCAACATTGAACTCGACCTTCTGACCTTCGGTCAGGTTGCGGTAACCATCGCTTTGAATGGCGGAGAAATGGACGAAAACGTCCTTGCCGCCTTCGCGCTCGATGAAGCCGAAGCCCTTGTCACCATTGAACCACTTCACTGTACCAGATATTCTTTCAGACATGTTTGCCTCCTTTGGCAAAATAAGAAGATTTAGGCATCTTGTCCGTTCCATCGGAGGGTAAAACAAAAACAGCCACGGATTGAAACCGTGAGCTGTGGCTGTTCTTCAAACCAACGTAACTTACTGTTATCCTACGCAAAGGATAATAACAGACATATCAAGATGAGTCAATCAAATTGGAGAAGAATATTCTAATTTCCCCAAACTTCCCGCTTGTATCGTCGGAGGCGCTTTTTGTTCACAACGACAGGATAAATGATATAGTAGCCGAAATCTCGCCAAAGGAAACCAGCCCTATGAAACGCCTTACCGGCATCCTGCTCATCGCCATCTCCGCTGCATCTTTCGGAACGCTTGCCATCTTCGGTCGCTACGCCTACGCCGCAGGTATGGACACGTTCACTGTGCTCTTTCTACGCTTCTCCATTGCCGCAGTGCTGATGGGAATTCTGCTCGTGGCGCGGCGCGAGTCCCTGCCAAAGGGACGCGTGCTCAGTCAGTTGATCGGCATGGGTGCGCTGGGATATGTGGGACAATCGTTCATGTACCTGACCGCCATCAATTATGCTTCTGCGGGGTTAGTGGCGCTATTGTTGTATCTGTATCCTTCCTTTGTGATGATTTTCTCGGCTTTGGTGTTTCATGAAAAGATCACGCGCATCAAAAGTATCGCGCTGGTCCTTGCGCTCATCGGCACAGCGCTTACCGTCGATCCTTCCGGCGGGCGTATCATCGGTGCAGTGATGGCAATCACTGGAGCATTGATCTATTCCGTTTACATCATCGTCGGTACCAACGTGATGAAACATGTTTCGGCAGTGCAGTCATCCACGGTGATCTTTGCCTCAGCGGGAATTGTTTTCGGGTTGGTCACAATGGTCAACGGGGCGCATCTCCCCACCGCCAACTCGGGCTGGTTCGCTATGGCAGGGATCGTGCTGATCGCAACCGTGATTCCTGTGGTCACATTTTTAGCAGGGTTAGAGATGGTCGGTCCCACGAATGCATCCATGCTTTCCACACTGGAACCGGTGGTGACTGTCCTTCTGGCGGCGTGGTTGTTTCAGGAACGGTTGAACGCTATTTCATTAGTGGGCGGTGCTTTGATCCTTATAGCGGTCGTCCTATTAACACGCAATGAATTGAGAGAAGTCAAGCCAGCAGAAATTTAATAGTAAAGGAGAGAGATATGCGAATCGCTGTATTTTCTGACATGCACGGAAACGATGTTGCCTTTGAAGCGGTAGAAGCGGATATTCAAAAACAGAACGTGGATCAGCTTGTCTGCCTGGGCGATGCGATCCAGGGCGGACCGCAGCCTGCACAGGTTCTGCAGCGCTTGCAACGATTGGCATGCCCGGTTGTGATGGGCAATGCTGATGCCTGGATGTTGAGCGGTATCGAAACGGCTGATGAAGGTATCCCACAGGAACGGCTCAAAAAGATGGGAGAAATTCGTCTGTGGTCATTATCGCAGCTCACGGAAGATGAGCGTACCTTTATCTCAGGTTTTCAACCCACAGTCACGATCACAGCAGCAGAGAATCTCAAACTTCTTTGCTTTCACGGTTCGCCTGTTTCTTTCGATGACCCGATTCCCCCCGCCGCATCGCAAGAGGATTTTCAGAAACATTTAGGTGCCTATTCTGAGTATATCCTCACCGGCGGACACACACATGCCCAGCAAATTCGGCAAAACGGAGAACTATTTTTCTTCAATCCTGGAAGCGTCGGATTTGCATTCAGGCATGAGCAGCCTGACGGTCAATTCCATGCCGATGCCTGGGCAGAATATGCGATCCTTACGGCAGAGAATGGTCAACCAAGTCTTGAATTTCGCCGCGTCCCATTTGATGTGAAGGAATTGATCCGTGTCTATCGCGAAAGTGGACGCCCATTTGCCGACGAAGCCATTGCACAATATCAAAGGTAAGCCTGTATAATCTCTATATATGAATTTCCTCATCACCGGAGCCGCGGGGTTTCTCGGCTCTTCCCTTGCCAACCAACTCGCCCGCGAGGGGCACCAGGTCCGCGGGCTGGATGATCTTTCCACGGGCGACCCACATGCCCTGGCACCCGATGTCCATTTCACACGCGGGGATGTGAGCGACCGCCCCAAGTTGTGGACTCTCCTTCAAGAAGTGGATGTAGTCTATCATTTAGCGGCTCGCGTTTCGGTGCCGGAATCCGTACTGTACCCACGGGACTATAACAACGTCAACGTGGGCGGGACTGTTGCCCTGATGGAAGCCGTGCGAGATGTGGGCGTACGCCGCATCGTTCTTGCATCCTCCGGGGCTGTCTACGGTGACCAAGCCGATCAGCCGCTGAAAGAATCCCTCATTCCCAACCCGCGCTCACCCTATGCAGTTTCCAAACTGGCAGCGGAATATTACGTCCGCACCATTGGCGGATTGTGGGCAATTGAAACAGTGAGCTTACGCATCTTCAATGCCTACGGACCCGGTCAGCATTTGCCCGCCTCTCACCCACCCGTGGTGCCACACTTTTTGAAGCAAGCCATGCGCGGAGGCTCACTCGTTGTCCACAGCGATGGCAGCCAGACACGGGATTACGTCTACGTGGACGATGTGGTCAGCGCCATGATGGCGGCTGCAACTGCTCCAAATCTCAATGGCTTAACCATCAACGTTGGTTCGGGCAAAGAGACCAGCATCCGCGACCTGGTCAAGGCTGTGCAGGATGCGACCGGAAACGAATCGGAAGTGATCTACAACTCAAAGACATCCAGCGGCGTCTCCCGTCTCTGTGCAGATGTGTCGCTTGCCGGGCAAAAATTGAATTATCGTCCGTCGATGTCCCTAGCAGAGGGATTGCGATTGACTTTGAAGCGCGATCCAAGATTTAAGTAATGTTCACAGGTTGGCAAGTTGGCAGGTTTAAACGTTCAAACTTGCCAACTTGCTAACTTTCAAACTTTAGACCTATGAATATTATTCTTCCCCGTGATTTTTACAATCGCCCCACTCTGACCATTGCCCGCGAATTGATCGGCGCGCGCTTGGTTCGGATTCTGGATGGCGTGAAATTAGTCGGTCTCATCACTGAAACCGAAGCCTATATCAGCCAGAAGGATCTTGCTTGCCACGCCAAGGCGGGTATCACGCCGCGGACGAAGGTTATGTTTGGCGAGCCGGGGCATGCGTACACGTATTTCACGTATGGCAATCATTGGATGTTCAACGTGGTCACCGAGCGGGAAGGGTTTCCGGCGGCGGTGTTGATCCGCGCGATACAGCCAGTCGAGGGCGTGGAGGTGATGATGGAGCGGCGACTGGGGCGCGATACGTTTGGTCCGGGGAAACTTTGTCAAGCAATGGGAATCGGCAAAAGCGAGAATGGCGTTGATTTAACGGAAACAAGCGGCGGCTTGTGGATCGAAACGGGCGTCCAGGTCCCAAATAAAGCCGTGACGAAAGGTCCACGTGTGGGTTTAAATAATACGCCAGAACCGTGGCTGTCCAAGCCGTGGCGGTTTTTAGTCAAAGGTTGGAAGATTCAATAACGAGGAGTGAATATGGGTTTACTTGAAGGTAAGAATGCATTGGTGTTCGGGCTGGCAAACGACAAGTCGATCGCGTGGGGCATTACGCAGGCGTTCCATCGCGAGGGTGCGAACATCGGTATCAGTTATGCGGGTGAGATGCTCGAACGGCGCGTCAAACCGCTAGCGGAAAAAGTGGGCTGCCAGTGGGTTGAAGAATGTGACGTGACCAGCGATGAGCAAATTGCAGCGACGGCGGAAAAAGCGGCGGCGCATTTCGGCAAGATCGATGTGCTGGTACACTCGATCGCGTTCGCCGGGCGGGATGAATTGAGCAAGCCGTATTATCAGACCAGCCGCGAAGGCTTCAAGAATGCGCTGGATATTTCGGTCTTTTCGTTCGTGGCATTGACGAATGCTTTTCATTCAATCCTGAACCCAGGCGCGTCAGTGATGTGTCTTACCTATTATGGCTCGGTGAAGGTTGCTCCGCATTACAACGTGATGGGTGTGGCGAAGGCGGCGCTGGAATCTTCGACACGCTATCTGGCGTATGACTTGGGTCCGGAAAAGATCCGCGTGAACGCCATTTCGGCGGGACCGATCCGCACGTTGGCGGCTGCAGGCGTGGGCGGCTTCCGCGATATGTACAAGCACTTTGCGGATATGTCCCCCATGCGCGAGAATGTGACCATTGACGATGTAGGCAATGCGGCGGTATTCCTGGCATCCGATCTTTCGGCTCGCATCACGGGCGAAGTGTTATACGTCGATTCCGGGTTCAATACCATTGGAGTGCAGATGAGCGGAAAAGAAGAGGCGAAAGAGTAGGCGGGTACACAAGTAGACAGGTATACACGTAGACACGTGGGTCGAGAGGCTTGCGTGTCTTTTTTTCTTGTATACGTGTGTACTTGTTTCCATGTCTACTTTCTTCCTTGCCTCCCTGCATTTCACGGTAAAATCTACCTATGTTCAAGCGTAATACAACTCCTACTGAAACACAACAACCGGTTCAAGCCGTGGAACGTATCACATCGGTGCTTGGATCGGGCGTTATCTGGCATGGTTCGATCAACGGTTCGGGCGGCGTGCGCATCGAGGGTGCGTTCGAAGGCGAAATTGCCCTGCGCGGAATGCTCGTGGTCGGCGAGACGGGGCGCGTCACCTGTCAGAATGTGCGTGCCAACACGGTCATTGTGGCAGGCGCGGTGCGTGGCAATATCACGACCCAAAAACTGGAAATTCGCGGCTCCGGACGTGTCTGGGGGGATGTGGTCACCACGGCGTTCGTGACAGAAGAAGGAGCTTTCCTGCGCGGTCAGATACGGATGGAAGAAACGGTCGATCTGGACCTCGAGCCTGCTCCCGAAACCACGCCTTCTGAGGCGGCTCAAGCGGAATCCATCGCATCCACGCCGATGGTCATCCCCGAATCGATGAATGGCGGAACGACAAAGAAAATGCCACGCAAGAAGAAAGAAGAATAAATTTCTTTTTGAGGATAAGAACACATGGATGGGATTTGGATTGTATGGTTTATCCTGGGCGTTATAGCCACATACTTTGTTGAAGAGGCCGAGAAGAGTCGTATTCAAAAGCATATTACATCCAAGGGGTGGATGTATGTAGGAATGGAATATCAATTGTTTAGAGGATTGGGTGACAATCGAATATTCAAAGCGTGGTTTATCGATGAAAATTCACAAATCCATGAAGCCCTTTTCATGTCCAACTTCTTTAAAGAAGTCTTTATGGCTAGGGACAGGGTCATCCGATTTGAAAAGAATGAGTCGAACAAAGTCGAAAAAGTCATTGAGGTTCCTACTTCGCTTGACCATGATATGAAACTGTTAAATGAAAAAGTAAGGCAGTTAAAGAACAACAAGTAGCCCCAATTCATCAAAGAATGAAATATCGCGATCTGCAAATCCAAACTCAACGAGAAGCGCCCAACAACGCACGCACGGAGGGATTCTCCTTCCTCGTCCGCGCGGGATATCTGACGCGTGAAAGTGTTCCCACAGAATTGGGTGAATACGCGCTGAGACAGTTATTGGAACTTTCTAACAGCCCTTCTTTCCTTTCCCAGCTTTCACTGGCAACGGTTGGGAATGATTCAGAAACTTTCTTCCCCATTGCATCTGGAAATATCGAAGTGGTACATTGTCCATCTTGCAACTATAGGGAGCGGCTGGAACTGGCGAAAATTGCTAAAACTGCCTGGGTGGACGACCGTCCGCTCCTGCCGATGGAAAAGGTGTTGACCCCTGAGTGCAACACCATCGAATCACTCGCAAACTTTCTCAATATCCCTAAAGAACAAACTGCCAAAGCGTTGATGTACACACGCATCAGCGACGGCAAATTTGTCTTTGTCGTGGTACGCGGAGATATGCAAGCCAGCGAAGCCAAGTTGAAAGCACAGGTGGGCGAAGTACGTGCGGCTACAACGGAAGAAATTGTCAATGTAGGTGCGATGCCGGGGTATGCATCCCCTGTCGGGTTGAAAGAGGCGTTGATCGTCGTCGATGATCTCATTCCCCAGTCGCAGAATTTGGTCGCTGGGGCAAATGAGGCAGGGTACCATCTCACGAACACGAATTATGGTCGCGATTATTCAGCAAAGATCGTCGCTGACCTGATCCATGCAAAGGATGGCGATGCCTGTGCTCGTTGTGGAAATCCATTGAAGGTCTTATCTGTCATTCGGCTGGCAAAACAGAACGAGTATTTTTTCGAAAACATTTTGCTGGCTCTTGCCGAGTCCTTTCACGATGCCAAAGGGCTGACGATCCCTCATCCTGCTGCGGCGTTTGACATATATCTCATGCATGTCCCCGGCAAGGAATTGGACACACGCGCCAAAGCCGAAGAGTTGTACAACATATTACGAGAGGTTGGCATTTCTGTCCTCTTCGATAACCGCGACGAACGCGCCGGAGTCAAATTCAACGATGCAGACCTGATCGGCTGTCCGGTCCGCGTGACGGTGGGTGAAAAGGGACTGAAAGAGGAAAAAGTAGAAGTCAAGAAACGGGTCAATCGGGAAAGTCAACTCGTTTTCATCGAGCAAGTTGTCGCCTATCTGAAAAAGTAATATGTTCCCAATTTGGGAGCATATGGTATACTCTTAATATGCGCATCATATCCCGCAAAACTCTACGCGAGTTCTGGGGAAAGCACCCGGATGCCCGTCAGCCGTTGCAGGCATGGTTTGCGGATGTGAAACACGCAGCTTGGAAAAAGCCGGCAGATATCAAAGCCGTGTATCGTAACGCAAGTTTTCTCTCCAACAACCGCGTCGTATTCAACATTAAAGGTAATAATTTGCGCATCATCGTTTTAATTCAGTACAGTTTCGGCATCGTTTATATTCGTTTTGTCGGTACGCACGCAGAGTATGACCGCATCGATGCCGAAACAATGTAGGAGTTCAAATGGATATCAAACCCATAAAAACTGAGAAGGATTACAACACAGCGCTAAAGGAAATCGAAGCGATCTTTGATGCTAAACCCGGCACGCTGGACGGTGACCGTCTTGAGATCCTGTCCACGTTGGTGGAGTCCTATGAGAATGAACACTATGCGATCCCCGCGCCTGACCCAATCGAAGCCATCCAATACTTCATGGAAAGCCGTGGTCTAACGCGTGTCGATTTGGAAACCTATATCGGAAGCCGGGCACGTGTCTCCGAGATATTGAACCGTAAACGTCCATTGACACTTTCGATGATCCAGCGCCTGCATACAGAGCTTGGTATCCCAGCAGAAGTATTGGTCAAACCATATAAAGTAGGAACTGGACGCAAATCGGCACACCGCACATCCATCGCTGCATAACGGTACATGAATAACACCAGAGTCGGGCACTTCCCCCCTTCCAAACAATACGGGCTCATCCTGCATGGGAGCATTGTTCTTGTGCTGGGTGCTGTTGCTGGTTTGGGGTTCGTAAATCTGGCACGCTCTGAAGTAGGCCCGTATTTTGTGATCTACTTTTTGATGGCGCTGCTGGCATTTGCACCCATGCCCTTTTTCGGATATCGTGCTTATGCCCTCTACAAAGCGGACTATTACATTGACCGCGACAGTCTCGCCATGATGTGGGGCTTGCGTGTGGAAGACATTCCGTTGACCGACATCGAATGGGTGCGCCCCGCTTCTGACCTGACACATCCATTGGTGCTGCCGCGCTTTCGATTACCTGGTTCGATCCTGGGAACGCGCCGCCACCCAGATTTGGGATTGGTTGAATTCATTGCATCGAGTTCAAAGAACTTGATCCTGATCGCTACTGCAAAACGTGTCTTCGCCATTTCACCCAAGGATGCAGCCGCGCTGGTCCGCACATTTGCGCGCGCCACCGAGTTGGGCAGCCTGATGCCCGCTGAGCCGAAATCGGTCTACCCATCGTTCATCGTCACACAGGCGTGGGAAAATTCCGTAGCACGTTTCCTTTGGATGAGTGGGTTTCTTCTCAATCTCGGATTAGTAATTTGGGTTGGCATCCTCATCCCTTCGCTGTCACAGATCCCATTCGGTTTTGATGCCTACGGCACCCCCCAATATGTAGAATCGCCGGTACGTCTCATCCTGCTTCCACTGGTCAGCGCCTCGTTGTTCGCTGCCGGGCTTACTGCCGGTTTATATTTCTATCGCTGGGAAAAGACCCAGCCGCTCTCGTTCATCATCTGGATCTCCAGCACGATCTGCGCGCTGTTCTTCCTGATAGCGGTTCTATTCCTGGTGACAACCCCTGTGTAATCGCACTTCGACTTCGCTACACTCCGCTCAGTGCGAAAGAGACACTTATGCAAATCCTTCTCGGTTTCGTCCTCGCTATCATCATCGCCTATCTTGCCTATCGTGCGCACAGCCTCAACGTCAGCGGTGCGGTGGCGGCTACAGTTGTCGGCACCATTGTCTTTGGATTTGGCGGGCTTTCCTGGGCGGTCCTGTTAATGACCTTCTTCATCACTTCGTCTGGCTTGAGCCGCATGTTCAAAAAGCGCAAGCAGGGACTCGACGAAAAATTCTCGAAAGGACATGAACGCGACGCAGGTCAGGTCTTCGGCAATGGTGGGCTGGCGACTGCTTTTGTGTTGGTCCATGCCCTGTACCCGGGATCAAGTATCGGCTGGGTGGGATTCGCGGCGGCGCTGGCGGCGGTCAATGCGGATACGTGGGCGACCGAGTTGGGAGTCCTGAATCCGACTCCGCCGCGCATGATCACGGACCTGCGAAAGCGCGTCGAAAAAGGGACCTCGGGCGGGATCTCGTTATTTGGAACATTGGCTTCACTGATGGGCGCCGCCGTCATCGCCCTACCCGCCGCCTGGTTCACTGATAACTGGTCACTTCTCCCATTGATCTCTTTGGCAGGGTTATGCGGCTCGCTCTTTGAACTCGTTCCTCGGCGGTACCGTGCAAGCCATGTACTACTGTCCCACCGACGAAAAGGAAACCGAAAAGCACCCGCTCCATACCTGCGGTACGCAGACGGTCCACATCCGCGGCTGGGAGTGGCTGGATAATGACTGGGTCAATTTTGCATGTGGTGGATTTGGAGTGTTGGTAGCGTTGATCATTTTTACAGTTATATAAAAAGAAAGGTTTTATGGACGTATCATCCTATACCATCAAGACAGGGCACGAACTGCCATTCGACCAACTCGTTGATCTCTATAATTCAGTGGGCTGGCTGGCATATACTACCGAGGAGCAAAAGCCCAAATTGCAGCAGGCGATCCGCAACTCAACCTATGTGGTTACTGTGTGGGACAGGGAAAAGATGGTCGGACTGGCACGATGTATTTCCGATGATGTCTCGATCTGTTATCTACAAGACATATTGATCCATCCGGACTATCAAAGACAGGGTATTGGGAGAACACTGCTCGCAAACTGTCTGGAACGATTCGCTCACGTCCGAACGAAGATCTTGTTGACGGATGATGAGGAACGGCAAATAAAATTCTACGAGTCGCTCGGGTACAAAAACACAAAGGATCTGAAGAAAATACCGCTCAATGCCTTTGTGCAAATCTCAGGTATGGAGCTTGAATAAGCTCGATCTATATACTGTAGTACAAAGTTGACATAACCATTTATAAAGAATCAAAACAGGGACAACGCATGCGCTGTCCCTGTTTTCAATTCACAAAGTACTATTCACTTTTCGCAGATTGGTCGCTGCTTCCACTACTCGGTTTATTCTGCTTGCGAGTAAACACCTTCCACAACACCCAGATGACAATGGCAGGCGGCAGAAGGACGGGCAGGATCACCACAACCAGCCAGATGAGGAAGTTGAAGATGCCACGATAGGCAACGGTGACCGTGCGCTGGGCATCGCTGAAAGTTTCGCCCGGTTTCCACGGCACCAGCGTAGGTGTGGGATATGGAGTGCTCGTGGGCGCAATGGTCGCGGTCGGCGTGGGTGTCAGGATCGGGAATTCCGGTTCGAAGTTGACGGTGATGGTCGAGAAGGCAGCCCGATCACTGAGATAGTTCATGCGTCCCTTGATCTGCTCGATCTGCGCTTCGATATTCGAAAGTTCCTGGTTGATGCGCAGAGCTTCATCCACGGTCTTGGCATCTTTGAGGAATTCCTGAATGCGAGCACGCGTAGCTTCCAGATTTTCGAGCTGGGACTGCAAATCCACATATTGATCGGTAACATCCTCGCCGGAGGCATTTTCATCCAGCACGCGGATGGCTAGCTCGCGCAGGCGGGTCAGCGCCCGTTCAAACTGGTCTACGGGAACACCCAGGGTCATGGTGGAATATTTCAGATTGTTGCCGTAATAATCCTGATACCAGACGCGTGAACTGATAATGTAGCCGCCCAGGTCGCCAATGACTTGGGTGGTGCGGTCAATGGCGACATCTGTATCCTTGACCAGCAGGCGCACATCTGCATTTTTGATGATCTTGCGATTGGTATTTTGAACAACGATATTTTCCCCAGACGCATCGGCAATTTCGACCGCCGGTTCTGCTCCAGCGCTATCGGCTGACTTATCTAAAGACTGAGGCTCCATAGGCATATCTGCTAGTGGTGCCTGTGTTGCAGCAGGTGCCTCGGTTGCGGCGGCATAAAATTCAGATTCCGCTGGCGCTTCAGTAGCGGCTGGACTTCCACAAGCAGAAAACAGGAGCATCCCTGCAAGAGCAAGGACAGTGAAAAAAACAGTTCGAGACTTCATCGCATCCTCCATTGAATATTTTGTTGAATTTCGGCGTTAATTGCATGACGAGGAGGAAAATAAAATGTTCCCGCCCCCTCCACCCTTCGGGCACCTCCCCCAAATGCGACTGGGATTCGTCGCATTTGGGGGAGGCTGGGTGGGGGCTGGCTATTTCAATACCACTTCCCCTCGGACAGTACCCGCGCGATCATGTTTGGCAATCAGCCTAACCTTCGTACCCGCCTTAGCTTTCACAACCCATTCCACCTTGATGCGATCAGAAGTACCTTCGTCTGATTCATCAGGGTTAACCGGTTTGTAGGCGCGTCCTTCAAGCTCGCCCAGTTCTTCCCGTGGTTTGCCGGAGGACAATGTCGCGCCTTTGGGTAGAGTGATCTCGGCGATGATGCCGCGCGTCACTTTGCGTTCGAGCGCTTTCTTGGTCACATAGGTCGGGAGCCAGCCTTCGTTCTGGAGCACCATCCGAACGTGGAACGAATCCGCCCCCAGGGAAGTAACGCTCGTTTCCCGCAGAACAAGCTTCGGGGAAATGAGAGCGTGCCATACGATCCAGTCCGGGAATGGGCTGATCTCCTTCTCCAAAAAATCCAGCGGCGGATTCGTCCACATGTTCATAAAGTCCCAGCCGCCAAGCTCCACTTCTCCAAGCTGCGGGTGCTTGAACGGATACCAATCCACGTATCCCTTGCCCTTGAGGACTTCGTCGTTCCATTGGAGGAGTTTGAAATCATCTTCAACGGGGTGCTCGCGATACCAGTCGATGAACTTGAATTTCTCAATGCCCGCCTGTTTCATCGGGCTCCAAAATTCGACCGTCCATGAAAAGACACCCACATGATCGTAGGTCCACGTATCGAAGCCGCCCGAGATGACCTGCTTGGGATGATATTTGAAATCGTGAAAGACCGAGACGTTTGGGTAGCTCGTGATCTCGGTGCCTTTCGCTCCGATCTTCTGATATGTCCATAGATCGTCGGTGGGGAATTCATCATCAGAGCGATCATCGTAGGGACGCAGCAACACACCGCTCATGGTGTGGAACGAGATCGTACCTGTGATGTTCGGATGCTTCGAAATGAAATCAACCAAATTGCGCGCTTCCGGCTCTGAGGTTGGAAAAGGTCCCGCACCGTGTTGCTCCCCTTCCGTGCGCCAGCCCGCGGGAAAATTACGATTCAGGTCCAAGCCTTGTTTGGGTCCGCGGATCTTGATCGTGACCCCGTCGAAATTTTTCAGCAACCCCTCCGGCAGGATGCGATAATATGTTCCGCCCGTTTCGATGGGGTCGCGCCGGATCATCAAACGCGGCTCATCGGGATGTACCTTCCAGGCACCGTTCGAGTCTTCAATGCGCATCTGCAAAATACGTCCATCGCCATCAACATCTTCGCTGCCATTGATACCATCAATGGGTTCATCGAGATACGGATATTCCCGCGTGCTCGAGCGGATGAGTTTTGGCTTATCTGCCAGCGCCCATTCTGCGCCGTCAGGGTTGACACGCGGGATGATGTAGAAGGCACGCGTGTCCAACGCCCGTGTGACCGTTTCATCTTTCTTATATCGCGTGACCAACGAATGGATGAGATACAACGCGGCTGCCGATGCCGTGACTTCGGAGGCGTGGATATTTCCATCCACCCAAAAAGCCGGCTTCTCCGCATCTTCTCCAAGCTTGAAGTTGGTCGCCGTTATCAACCACACATCGCGCCCCTCATGGCTTTTCCCAATTGACTCGAGCCGGATCAGATGCGGGTACTCTTTTGCATATTCTTTCAACAGACGAGTGAGTTCGTTGTAGCGATAGAACTTATTGAAGTGTATGTTGGGCATAGAGAGTCTCCTCCAGAGAATCAAAACGGCACAGAGAGAAGAGAAGTCTTCAACTCCGCGCCGTGTTTCGGTGTCATGTTTCTATTGTACCGCCTCGTGCGCGTGGCTGTCACTTCAACCTTTCGTCTACAACAATTGGATCACCTGACCAACCTTTCACCTTAGAACTCAGCACCAGAGCTGCCACATCGGCAGGAAAAACCTTCTGATGCTGCGGTAACTCATCAATGGACATCCAGATCGGGATGTAGATACCTTCATCAGGGTCATTGGGATCCGAATCGGTATACTCTTCGCCTGTGCCGGAACCAAATTCACCGCCGACTTGTTCCGCTAAAAAGTAGATCTGCGTGCTCTGCCCAAAATGGATGACCGCCACTTTTTGCTTGATGGTAACTTCGACACCCAACTCCTCCATTGCCTCACGAACAGCCGCCTGCTCGGGAGTTTCACCCTCATCCACACCACCACCGGGAAATACAAAATAATTCAATCCCGCGCGGTGACGTTCGATCAGCGCCACTTTTCCATCTTCGATCAGCACAATTCCAGCACGAGTTCTCATGAGTTCTCCCAACGCTTCGTAGTGTGTAGGGCGACCATCCAGGAAGATTGAGCTTATTGGACGATCAAGGCGGGTCGCCCCTACTAATGGATACGCCTCAAATAAGTTAGCGCAGAAAACAGGACAGAATTCATCAGCGCGTGTGGAAATTCTCCACGCTTCGCCAGTTCGACCAGTTCATCCAACGGCATCAAATGGACTTCGATGTCTTCACCAGCATCCAGGCTTTGTCCGCTGACCTTCTCAGCATCCAGCGCAAGATAACAATACAAAGTATTGGTTTGAAGTGCCGGGTTGGGATATAACGCTCCCACCTGAATGAATTGAGAAGCTGTGTAGCCGGTCTCTTCGAGCAATTCACGCTTTGCTCCTTGAAGCGGATCTTCCCCATCTTCCACGACACCACCCGGAAATTCCAAAAGGACATCACAAACACCGTGGCGGTATTGTCTGACCAAAACCACATCCTCCGTTTTTGTCAGCGCCATAACGTTCGCCCACGAGCGGAATTCAAAGATCGTGGCATCCAGCAGGTTGCCGTTGCCCATTTCACACTTATCAATTCGAAATCTTGGGCGGAAATAGCTCGACTCTAAAACTTTCCACGGTTTGACGGTCATCGCACATCCTCTCTCGTCTGTTTAACAAATTCTATCATGTGCCCTATTGACTTCTACACAAGAAAGTCGTAATATGTCGTTAGACGACATATCACACAAAAGGATTCTGCTTTAGCATGAAATCTCAGCTAGCCTCCCCATTAACAGAAGCTACATTTTTTATCCTGTTGAGCCTTGCCCCTGCACCCAAGCACGGATACGCCATTATGAAGGAGGTCAAAGCCTTGAGCGACGGGCGCATCGTTTTCAGCACCGGGACGTTGTACGGGGCGCTGAGGCGGCTTCTCGAACAGGGTTGGATCAAGCGTGTGACTGATCCGGAACCAAATCCCACCGACCGGGAACGAAAAGCCTACGCGCTCACCGATAAAGGGCGAAAAGTGGTCAACGCCGAAATGGAACGGCTACGGTCCCTGCTTAGCACGGCAGAGCAGCGCACATCGGAGAGTCCCACATGAGTTTTTTTACGCGCTTCGTTGTCGCATGCTATGCAAAGCTTTTGAACTTGTACCCCCGCAAGTTCAGGGATGAATTTGCTGTGGAAATGCACACCGTTTTCAGCAACTCGGTCATGGAGGCAGCAGAGCAGGGAATACCATCTGTGATCGACGTTTGCCGCAGGGAATTTCTGGGAATGCCCTTTAACATCTTGAAGGAATTCTGGCACCAATACCAGGGTAAGGAATTGATCATGCTCCCGGAAAACACACCAGGCCCCCCCGCAACAATTGGACAAGTGGCGATGGGCACACTTCCGTTCTTTGTGTTCGGCATCGTCATGATCTTATTGGAGCTACCCTTTGCTCTACAAGAACAGGCTTGGTTCAACGCGGTTGGGAACTTCTTTTTTCTCACCTGGCTACTGCTCCCAGCCATAGGATTTGGTGTGGGATGGGTGCAGGACTTTCCACGCTGGTCCTATCCATACGCAGGCATGGCTGTGGTTTTAGCTTTTTACATCCAAAATGCAAGCACCCCCGGATTAAACTTCTTTGGTATTCCACTCTTTGGTCGGGAATTATGGGAATGGCGGGCATGGGTCCCATTGGCTGCTGCTTTCGTTATTGCTCTTATTATTTCCCGTTCGTTCAAGCCCTTCATCCACTTTTTCATCAATCTCTGGAATGACTGGTCTATTCCTTCATACTTAATGGCGATAGCACTGCCTCTGCTTGTAATGATCGCCTTCGACGAAATGGACCAGCTTTACTCTCTTTATTTCATGATCGCATTTGCCGTATTGTTTACAGCAATGGTGATCCTTTATCTCCAAAGTCAAAAAACCTGGCAAAAGGTTCTGGCACTCACGATCGGGATCCTTGTCATTACTTTTTCCGCTGTTCTTGGTTCCAATTCCTATTGGCTCTCTCATGACGGCATGTATCTATCAGGCGCCCGGGAAATGCTGCTCCTTGCAGGGAAGATCGCGCTTGTTATGCTGATCCCTGCCTGGTTGGAATTGATCCGCCGTTCCGCAGGGCGTTTACGAATTGTATAAAAGTATGGAGCTTTTTTGCTGGTCTCTTGATTGACCACATCTGCGGTGCCACCTGGGATTTCAACGCTTATTATGGATTGCCCGCCCAACCATCCACGCCCTGGTACAGTTCCATGTTTGGGATGATCTTTTCACTCTCTTGTGGAGCCCGCTCGTGTGGCTGCCTGTGCTGGTCGGTTTTTTTAAGAGCACGTACAATAAAGAGACAGAGATCTGATGATCCGTCTCCGGGGGCATCTCTTTCGATCTTTGAGGCAAATCGTTTGAACTGCTCCAGCACAGGCTTGATCGGCGGGCTGACATTTTCCGGGATCTCGTTCGCGGCAAACCAGCGCCATTCCGTATGCTCCTCATTGAGTTTGATCTCCCCTCGCCAATCGCGTGACAAATAAACAATGGTGACATTATAAACTTCATCACCGTTCGGATACTTGTAATACAATTCCGGACCCGAGAACACGCCAAAGAGCGACATCTCCCCCACCACCAAATTCACTTCTTCGACAGTCTCCCGTTTCGCCGCCTCTTCGACGACTTCTCCCGGCTCGGTCGAACCGCCAGGCATTCCCCAACACTCATTATCAGAACGCTTCATCATAAGCAGACGGTTGTCCCCGTCTACAAGCAGGATCGCCGCCCCAACCATCAGGATGGGACGGTGCCCGATATATTGGCGAAGTTGGAGGATGTAGTCCATTAAGATTCAGAACTTAATTCTGTCTCTGAGAAAAGAACTTCGTGAAATATTTTTGTATCTTAGGAAGAGAACTAAGATTTCTTCTCCGTAACGGAAATTGGCAATGAATGATTGATAAGGGATGGGGCTAAACATATGCGAAAACCAATATCGAATAGAGATGGAAAATCATTATCATCATCACTGGCGCCACGATAGGCACAACGCGTAAGCAAGTCCCATGACATAAAAGAACCTCCGCGGACCACATAAGTACCCGATCTTTTCTCATCTTCACGCCCATCATCCACGTTATACGGATATGGTTCGTACAAACTATGCTGCCACTCCCAAACATTACCGCTCATGTCAGAACAACCATAGGGCGAGTCACCCTTAGGAGAATACAAACCAACTGGTGTCGTTCCAATATTTTCTGTATCTCCAGCATTACATTTGCTTTCATCAAACTGCTTTCCCCAAGGATACTGCCTTCCATCTGTTCCGCGCGCAGCTTTTCTCCCACTCAACTTCAACGGGCAAACGAATTTCAAGATTGCGACTTTTGAATTCAGAATTCTGAATTTGTCCATTCAACCACTTACAATACGCCATCGCATCTTTCCGTCTAACTCTAACAACAGGATGATTTCTTTTGTGTTCCCAACCATCAACAGGGTGTCTAGTCCCTTTGGATATTACATATTCGTTATACAATTCGTTGGTCACTGGAAAGCGCGCCACCCAGTAATCATAAGGAATATTTACTATATACTGTTTTATTTTCGTTATATCATCAACCTGAGTTCTCTCTTTAATTCCCATCAAAAATTCCCCAGCTGGGATATATCTAAACTCCATGCCATTGGAGAGGATAAATTGATCTCGTAAAGTGGTAATTTGAGGAATCAAAACTCGAACAGGGTTTGGAACAAATTCCTGATGATTCAACTCTAGAGAAACTGCGCGCCTCTGCAAACTAACAAGTAACCTTTGGAAACCTCGCTCTTGCTGTCCTTCAAAATAATCCACATATTGCCATTTTGATAAATTGTCTGGTGGCTGGCATTCATCCAATCGTACAGGGATCATATAAATTGTTCCATCAGGTTTTTCTTCAGAATAATCTAATGCTTTTTTGATCTCTTTTTGAACATATCCTTCTTTTGTAATCGAACCCAAGGAGATACAAACAATAATCACATCTTGACTCTCTAATAGCTTTTTGAATTTCTAAATCCCAGTCATTGCCAGGGAAAATGTCTTCTTCATCCAGCCAAGGTTGTATCCACGACTCGGCACAAAGCTTTTGATACAACTCACGGACAACAGGTTTGTCATTGCTAGAATGACATAAAAAAACACGGAGAGGTCGATTCTCTGACATGGCTTAATGGAGGTTGTTTTACTAAATCTCTACCTTGCTTCCAGATATCACTGACTCCACCGCCGCAAACGTGGACTGGGTCACGCCGATCAACTGCTCGTAGGGGATCGGCGGCTCTCCACCCTCGCGAATGGCTTTGGTAAATGCCTTCCACTCGTTGACATGTCCCTTATCCTGCGCGCCTCTTTGCTCTTTCTTCTTTCCATCTCGCACGATACGCAAGGAAACAAAGTCATCCAGCACAGCAACCAATCCCTCACAGAACACTTCCACGCGTTCCTTGGAGAAGGATTTATCGCCATTGGCAAGATAATCCACCACGCCAATGGAACCATCAGGGAAGGTGAAGGTCATGGACACGTTGTCGTCGCGGTATTTGCCGCCGTTCGGTAAGGCATGTGCTATCACAGAGACAGGAGCAGCCCCAACAAGGAAGGTGATAAAGTCTACGAAGTGACAGCCTTCGCCGATGATACGTCCGCCACCGACGGCTGGGTCTTGAGTCCAGTGATTGAGAGGGATGTAGCCAGCGTTGACGCGGTAGTGGGCGTGGATAGGTTCGTGACGAGTGATGAGTGAAGCGTGAAGTTGTTGAGCAAGAGGGGCGAATCTTCGATTGAAACCAGTAAGCAGTAGGCAGTTGGCAGTTTCCGTTAACTGTTGACTGATCACCGATAACTGTTCACCATTTATCGCCAGTGGCTTTTCCACAAAAACATGTTTGCCAGCTTGGAGAGCCTTTACCACCAGATCTGCGTGGGAATCGTGACGGGTAAGAATGGCAACTGTGTTGATGTTCGGGTCGTTGATGATCTCCTCATCAGAGGATGTCGCATATTTGAAGCCAAACTTCTTGCCTGAATGTTGAGCATGGAGTCCACCCGCGGAGGCGATACCGACTAACTCGATATCTCCAGCTTTTTTGATGGCGGGGAGAAGCATGGCGTTAGCGAAGAGACCAGCACCGAGAACTCCCAGTTTGCAGGTCGCAGGTTGGAAGGTTGGAACGTTGAACCTGACAACTTGTGAACTTGCCAACTTTTCAACACTCTCAGGATAGGTGAGTAGAACACCGAGGAACGGTTCTTTCTTTTTTCCAGTAATGACTTCATACGCTGTTGTTGCTTGCTCGATGGGAAAACGATGCGTGATGAGTGGCGTCACTTTCAACTTTCCACGTTCCATCAAATCCACCACCGACTCAAAGTTCCTCCCCTCCGTCCAGCGCACATAGCCAATGGGATAGTCATTACCCTGTTCTTCATAAGAGAGGTCATAGCGACCGGGTCCGTAGGAACGCGAGTTAATGAAGGAGATTTCCTTTTCATAGTAGATCTTACGCGGAATAGTCAAGCCAACTGCGCCGGTTGCCACCACGCGTGCACGATCACGAGCAATGATACCTGCCAGTTCAACGGGATCATTGGAGGAAGTATCTGCACAGATGAGGATCACGTCGAAACCGCGGTTGGCGGTGAAGGCTTGAGCGGAGTCCACGGCTTGATCGCGAGTGACAGCTTCAAGTCCAAGAGAAGAAGCGAGTTTAATTCGTTCTGGGTCAATATCGATGCCGAGTACATGACATCCAGCGGCGGTCGCAATCTGGGCGGCTAACAATCCCAGCAATCCCATGCCGATGATCGCTACATTCTCACCGATCTGTGGTTCCGCTAAACGAAATCCGTGTAAAGCAATCGCGCCGAGCGTGGTGAAGGCAGCGGATTCAAAATCCACATTTTGAGGGAGAGGGGTGAGGAGATTGCGCGGCACCACATTGTATTCAGCATGGACAGCAAAACCGCCGCCCGCACATGCCACGCGCTGCCCTACTTTGAATCCCTGCATATTCTCGCCGAGCGCCACGATGGTGCCTGCGGAGGAATATCCGAGCGCCATGGGCTGATCAAGACGATTGAAGGCGGCTTGCACGGTATTGACCACGCCTTCGCGGCGTGCTTTGTCAAGAACCTGCTTGACGAGATCGGGACGTGAACGCGCCTTACCAACGAGGCTTTTCTCAGCAAATTCGACAACCATACGTTCGGTTCCCGCGGAGACGAGGCTTGTTTCCACTTTGACAAGCGCCTGCCCCTCACGCGGAGTAGGCACAGGCACTTCTTCAATGGATGATTTTCCGTTCTTTACGTTTTGGAGGAGTTGTTTCATGAATTGTTTCGTTTAGAGGAAGATTTTGTGAAGTATAACTCAAATAAAAAGTCCAAAACCACGTGCGCCAAACCTGACAAATACGGCATATTTCACCTTTACGATTAAGGAAATCCTTAATTATTGACTTTCTTTTTTGCGGGTGCTATTCTGACTTAAGTCTAAACAGCGCGTGCTGTTCACTATTGATTCTTACCAAAGGAGTTAAACATGGCACTTGGAGGATATGCAGATAAGGTTGCATGGGTAGACTTGACCACAGGTACGACTGAGTTCAAACCGATCCCCGAAGAGTACAAACTCAAATACGTAGGAGCAAGAGGTGTAGGGGTCAAATTTGTTTTTGACAACGGTCCTCAGGTAGATCCCCTCTCCCCCGATAATATTCTCTGTTTCATGAATGGTCCAATGACCGGCTCCGAAGCTAACATGAGTGGACGCATGGCAATCGTGACCAAATCGCCTCTTACGGGAACTGTTACTGATTCTCACCATGGTGGTTGGTCTGCCGCCCGGTTGCGCTGGGCTGGCTACGACGGACTGGTCTTCAAAGGCAAAGCACCCAAGCCAACGTATGTCTACATCCATGACGGGGAGTTTGAACTGCTCGATGCTTCTGAAATTTGGGGAAAAGGCGTTCACGATACGGTAAAACATTTCAGGGAAAAATATGGTGAAAAAGATCTGACCGTGATCGCCATTGGACCTGCAGGCGAGAACCTGGTTAAGTTCGCCTGTTGGATGAACGAAGATGACCGCGCCAGCGGACGTGGTGGCACCGGATGTGTGGGTGGTTCCAAAAATCTAAAAGCCGTGGTCATCAAAGCGGAAAAGAAGATCGTCAAAGCGGTAGATCGCGAAAAATGGAAAGAAGCTCACAAGAAAGCACTCGCTGAGATCATGGATGAACGCGTGGTCACATCCCCACGCAAGGGCGGACTCTCCGTCTACGGCACGAATGTGTTGATGAACATGACCAACGTCATCGGTGGCTTGCCTGCCATGAACAGCAAGCAGACCGCCTTCGAAAAAGCAGAAGTCATCAGCGGCGAGTATGTCAATGACAATATCCTCGTGGATAACCCCACCTGTCACGCCTGCCCGGTGGCTTGCAAGAAGGAAGTGGAGATCAAGGACGGTCCGTATGCGGGTCTGCGCATGGAATCGGTGGAATACGAACCCGCCTGGTCGGTCGGCGCGAACTGCGGCAACGACGATATCCGCGTAGTAGCCAAGATGATCGATTGTGCCAACGATTACGGTTTCGACGCCATTGAAGTGGGTCATCCGCTCTCCGTGTGGATGGAAGCCACCGAAAAGGGCTACACCAACGGTTCTGGTCCGCTCAATTGGGGCGACGGTGCCAAGATGGTGGAAGCCGCTCGCATGATCGCCTACCGCGAAGGCTTCGGCGATGTGCTCGCCAACGGTGCCAACGCTGTCGCCGCACACTTCGGTCACCCCGAACTTGCAATGACGGTCAAGGGACAGGGCGTGCCCGCCTACGATCCGCGCGGCATCAAAGGCATGGGCATCGCCTACGCCACATCCAACCGCGGTGCCTGTCACCTGCGCGGTTACACACCCGCTGCGGAAGTCGTCGGCAACGTGCTCGGTCCATCCACAGTCACTGACCCGCTGGAATGGAAGGGCAAGGGCGAACTGACCATCATCTTCCAAAACGTTCATACAGTCACCGACTGTCTCGATGTGTGCAAATTCGCCACATTCGCTGAGTCGCTTGACTCCTTTGCGGCGCAATACGAAGCCATCACAGGTGTGCCCTCCAGCGCCGAGCATATGCTGAAGGTTGGCGAGCGTGTCTATAACCTGGAACGCTACTACAACAATCTTGCCGGTTTCCGCGAAGGCTCAGACTATCTGCCCAAACGCTTCACCACTGAGCCATCTCAGTTCGGCGGCAGCAAGGGACATGTCTGCGAACTCGACGATATGTTGAAGGAATATTATGACAAGCGCGGCTGGGTGAACGGCGTTGTGCCGGATTCCAAGCTTCAGGAACTGGAGATCATCTAAGGCAGTGCTTCATACAAAGCCGCTCACTGATTCCGTTGCATGAGCGAAATCTTCCCGAAAACAAACCCAGGGCAACGATCGTTGCCCTGGGTTTCATTTTGGAGTCAGGGAGCTTGCTCCCGTTCTTTCGACAGCAAGCTGTCTGACTCCAAATCACCCGCCCCCCACCGCGGGAAAGACATTCACCGTATCGTCAGGCATGATGTGGGTTTGAAAGCCATGATCCAGGAATTGCACATCGCGCCCATTGATAAAGAAATGGACGTGTCCGTACATCTTTCCACTGTCTGGGTCCAGTAATTCCTTTTTCATCAGAGGGAACCGTTCGATGATGACACCCAACAAACTTTCTGCTGTTGTACCGTCATCCACAGAGAACTCCACAACCTTTCCGCCAGCAATATCACGCAAAGTGGCAAAGAAATTGACCTTCATGATCTTGACTCCCGTTTTCTAAAGTTGGGTTCGCGTAAAACTTCCACATTGATCTTTCCGCTGGCGATCGGCGAGAAAAAACTGACCACTGACTCTGGTTGCAGCGCTGTGTCGATCCCATCTTTCAACAGGCGCGGATTGCGTCCATCCACATAGACAGGAACATCCTGCCGCAACTGCCCGCGATCATCCAATAAATGAAATGCAGCTTCGGGGTATCAACTCACGATCAGGTCAACCAATTTGCGAAAGGTATCCACGCCGGTATCATCGATCTCCAATGACATCGTGCCGACCACCGTCCGCATGTTGGCATAGAAGTGTAACTGCATGGGCGCAGTATATCAAAAATTCCTGCAAAATACCGTCCCGCAGGTTGGAGTGAAAAGTAAAGTTGAATTGTAGAAGCCTGCGGGACGTTTTATTGTTTACGGGCACTGAATAATGCCCTGTGCCCAGAGACACCCACCACAAACCGGGAAATCTGTATTCCCCAGGCAATCTTCTTCGTTGGTTTCAGAAAGGTCACAACCACCACAAAAAGTACAGGGCGCAAACACAAAGTTATGCAGGCGCTCGCGATAGGCAACATACCCCTCATCCAGCCAGATATCTTCCAAGGAACGATCTTTGACATTGGCGATGACATGTTTCTTCGAAAGCCGTGGCTTATCATGCAAATAGCTGAGGTGTGTGTGCATCAACGGCCAGCATGGACTGACATCCCCCGTCCAGGCGACTGACATGGTTCCGCTTTCAACAAAGTTGCAAACGTCGTTCGCTCCACCCCAATTGTTACCGGCAAAACTAACATTACAGCCGCTGTTGAAGGCTTTGGTCAATGCTGCCTGGGTTTCTTCGTTGAAGTCCATTTTAGGCAGGCTCAGTTTTGGCAGCATCGGAGAGGGCATATAGGCAATGTTGCGCATGGTACGTGTATAGAGTCTGTCTGCCTGCATTTCCTTTGTTGCCGGTTGAACATTACTGACCGAATAATATTTCGCGCCAAAGGTGTGACCCAGCTTGATGATCCTAGGAAGGTCGTCGATATTGCGCTTCATGGCTACAAAGGCAACACCGATCTCAGGGACCGGGAAATGTCCACCTTTGCGCATTTTGGATAAGCGGCGCAGGTTTTCCAATACCACAGGCAGTTCCGCACCGAGGCGTACGTCTTCATAACTCTCAGGGGTGGCTCCATCCAGCGAGACCCAAAGCACATCGAGTCCGCTATCGATCAACTGACGGGCGATTTTTTCATTGAGGATCGTGCCGTTGGTAATAAGCTCAACCTTGGCTCCCAATTCTTTGACGCGTTTGATCCATGAGATGGTTTTGGGGTGAAATAACGGTTCCCCGATCCCGCCGAAGTAAACGCTGGGTAACGGAGACAGTTCTTTCAGTCCGGCAAAGAAGCGTTCGAACGTCTCATCGCTCATGCGCCCGATGGGCTGCTCCCAGGCGTTTCGGAAACAGGTAATACAATCCAAATTACAGGCGACCGTTGGTTCGATGTAGATCTTGGTCAGGTGTGTCACTGGGCGATGCAGGCGCACAAAATTATGCCCCTCATCAAGACGCACTTTTGACCCTGGCTTTAGTCCATACTGTTGTGCCACATCGGGAGGCAGAACAAGGCGACCATTTTCATCGACCTCTGCCCAGGCGGTTGTTGGTTTTGTGGAAAGTACGACCATAGCTTGCTCCTACTATCTCTTGTCTCATAATTAAGTAAACTTTTTGTTGATAATCATGAACGAAAATCGAATTTTTGTTTACCAAATTATGTGATACTCTGTAAAAACACCAATTTTCATAAATCATATCCATTTTCACAAGAATTACATATGACAAAAGTTACAAATCAGTGGGGATAAAAAGCCGTAAATGCTGAGAATGTTATAATCGTATCGTTGATATTTCCGAGAGGAGAAGACCAGTGTCAGACCCACGTGTAGCAAAATTCGCAAAGGTTTTAGTAGAACATTCCGCCCGTATCGTGCCCGGCGACCGCGTCTTGATCGAGGCGACCACTGCCGCCGAGCCACTGGTGCGTGAACTGTTCATCCAGATCATGGAAAGGGGCGGTCACCCCCACCCGATGATCGGATTCCCCGGCATGATGCCTTTCAGCCAGGATGAGTTTTATCTCACCTACGCTAAAGACACGCAGCTTGATTTTGTTCCCACGTTTTACAAGATCGCTTATGACCAGTTCGAGAGTCGCATCCGCGTTCATTCGGCAACCAACACACGCGGTACAACCAAGATAGACCCATCAAAGGTGCAGCGCAGGGGAAAAGCGCTCAGTTTGATAACCGAATCGCAAATGCGGCGTGGCGGCGAAGGCAAGTTCAAGTGGGTCACCACCCTCTACCCCACCGATGGTTACGCCCAGGATGCTGGCATGAGTCTGAAGGATTATGAAGATTTTGTCTTTGGTGCTGTGCATGCTAATGAGGATGATCCTATCGCTTATTGGAATAGCACCGCCGCCGGTCAACAAAAAGCCATCGACTGGTTGAAGGATAAAAGCCAGGTGGTGATGCGCGGACCCAATGTGGACTTGACGCTCTCGATCAAGGGACGTACGTTCATGAATTCCACGGGTGTCTTCAATATGCCCGATGGCGAAATATACACCGGACCCGTCGAAGACTTGGTCAACGGTTGGGTGAAGTTCACTTATCCCGCCATTTATGGTGGTGTGGCGGTCGAGGGTGCAGAGTTGACCTTCAATCGTGGACGTGTGGATCAAGCCACCGCCGAAAAGAATCAGGATTACTTGATCAAAATGCTCGAATCGGATGCTGGCTCCCGCTATCTCGGCGAGTACGCCATCGGCACGAATTCCGATATCAATAAATTCACCGGCAACATCCTGTTCGATGAAAAGATCGGCGGCACCTTCCACATGGCACTCGGTGCAGGCTACCCGGAAACGGGCTCGCACAATAAATCGTCCATTCACTGGGACATGATCTGTGACCTGCGTACGGATTCGGAAATCCTTGTGGACGGTCAGTTATTCTATAAGAATGGGAAGTTTGTGTTCGATAAGTAAGTTTACTTGTTGGCAGGTTTAAAAGTTTGAAGGTTGAGGATCACCCTCAACCTTCTTTGTTTGATTGGGTTTACTTGAAAACCGTAAACTTTCAAATCTTCAAACCTTGAACCTAATACATCCCCACCGAGCGATCTACCTGCTTTGCATACTCATCGATCCCGCCGCGGACGTTGACCACGTTCTTCCAGCCTTGCTGCGCCAGCCACATCGTTACCTGAGCACTACGGCTGCCGTGATGACACATCACATAGACTGGGATATCCTGCGCCCGGACCGCTTCCGATAACGCGTTCGGTCCTTCCTGCGCCAGGCGGCTCATGTGCGTGACCTCGAGTCGTGTGTCCGTTAATTTGGCATATTCCAACTCATCGAGTTCACGCACATCCAACAAAACGAATTTTTCGTCCGATTTCAATTTTTCAGCAAGTTCGATAACGGTAATTTCGGGGAGCATATATTTGTATTCCGTAGGGGCGGAGCGATGCTCCGCCCGATTTTTTATACAACACAGGAGCGGGGAAACCCCGCCCCTACCATAAATTTATTCCAACGCCTTCACATACAGCCGTTCAACGTATTCCTTCACCATGCGGCGCGTGGAGAATTGCGGGATGTTCGTCTTGAGATTATCCTTGACGCGCGAAATCCATTCGTGCGAGATCTCCTTGGGGTCGCGTTCATAGAACATCGGGATGATCTGATTCTCTAGCGTATCATACAAGCTCTCAGCGTCTTCCTCATCCTGAACACTCGCTGAACCCACGCTGCGATCCTCGCCAATGGACCAACCATTCCTGCCGTTGTATGCTTCGCGCCACCAGCCATCCAAAATGGAGAAGTTCAAGGCGCCGTTGAGCGCAGCTTTCATACCGGAGGTACCGCTGGCTTCATACGGACGACGCGGCGTGTTCATCCACAAGTCCACACCCTGGACAAGGTAACGCGCCAGGTTCATATCATAATCTTCGACGAAGACGATGCGTCCACCTGTCTCCGCGCGTTTGACCTGGCGATAGACCTGCTGGATCAACTGCTTACCCGGCTCATCGGCAGGATGTGCCTTACCCGCGAAGATGATCTGCACCGGCATGTTCGGTCGATTGACAATGCGCAACAAGCGTTCGATATCCATCATCACCAGGCTGGCACGTTTATACGTGGCAAAGCGACGTGCAAAACCGATGGTCAACGCATAAGGATTGATCAACACACCTGAAGAGACCACCTGCACTGGGTGGAACCCGCCCACCGTCCAGCGATCACGGACACGTTCACGCAGGTAAAAGGACAGCTTGCGCTTGAGGTGTAAACGTACTGACCACAATTCTGCATCGGGAATGGAATTGATCTTGTCCCATAAGCTGGGTTCGTCCAAATGGTCATACCAATCCGCGCCCAAATATTGGCACAACAAGACATTCAAACGACGCGCCATCCAATTCGAAACATGCACGCCATTGGTCACATGTGTGATCGGAACCTGCTCTTCCTCAACATCGGGCCAGAGCGAATTCCACATCTTGCGGGAGACCTGCCCGTGCAGTTCGGAGACGGCATTGCGACCATTTGAATTCTTGAGAGCCAGCACGCCCATGCTAAAGGTCTCGCCCTGCGGCATGTGATGGCGTGCCAGATCGAAGAGTTGGTCACGCGAAATGTTCAACTGGGGCCAAAAACCTGCCAGATATTTCTCGATCAACCAGAGCGGGAACTCATCATTCCCTGCCGGGACGGGTGTGTGTGTGGTAAAGACGTTCTGGCCGCGTGTCTTTTCGAGCGCCTGTTCGAGCGTATCACCACCCAAAACAAATTCACGAGCGCGTTCGAGTGTCAGGAAGGCGGCGTGCCCTTCGTTCATGTGCCAGACCGAGGGGTTATAACCGAGCGCGCGCAAAGCACGGACTCCCCCCACGCCCAGCAGCAATTCCTGCATCACGCGGCGGTCCAGATCCGACCAGTAGAGTTGCGCCGTCAAACTTTTATCGAAGTCTGAGTTCGGTTCGATGTTGGAATCCATCAGGTAGAGCGGAACGCGTCCAACGCGGATCTCCCACAATCCCAGAGTCACGAAGCGATCCGGGAATTCCACTTCCACGGTCAGGCGGTTGCCTTCATCATCTAAAACGGGAAGCGCCGGAAGGTTGTGAAAATCCAACATGTTGTTGAGCGCATCCTGCCAGCCATCTTCACTGATACGTTGGGTGAAATATCCCTGTGCGTACATGAAGCCGACTGCGGTCAACGGTAAGCCAAGATCGCTCGCTTCTTTGAGATGATCGCCAGCCAACACACCGAGACCACCCGAATAGATCGGGAGGATTTCATGCAGGCCGAATTCCATCGAGAAATATGCGATAGGTCTGCCTTTTAATTCGGGATGGGCTTCACTCGTCCACGTAGTCTCTTCGATTCATGTACGCGTCAAAACTGGCACATGCGCGGTCATAGATCGCAAGATATTCCGGGTCGTTCGCCGCCTGGTTCAAACGCGGGCGACCAATCTCACGCAGGAGCCGAATCGGATTATGTCCGAGGTTTTCCCACAGATCGTAATCGAGAGTGCGAAAAGCACGCTGTGCCTCAGGTTGCCACGTCCACCATAAGTTGTATGCTAATTCACTCAAGCGGGCAATACGCTTGGGCAAATCAAAACCGTCGGGTAATGTAGTGCGGAATGTATTCATAGCGGGCAATCATACCAAATTTTCAGGATTCGTTTGGATAGGTTGTAACCTGGAACAGGATTACAATGGATTCATGCCCCACGTTCAACTCTTCATCACCTGTCTCGTCGATTCGTTCTACCCGCAAACGGGTGAGGCAATCGTGGATATTTTCCACCGCCTCGGCGTGACCGTGGATTTCGCTCCCGACCAAACCTGCTGCGGACAACCGAACTTCAATGCCGGTCTGCGCGACGAAGCGCGCAAGATCGCGGAGCACACCATCCGCGTCTTTGAGAAAACGACCAGTGACATCGTGATGCCATCTGGTTCGTGTGCACACATGATCAAGCACAACTATCTCGAACTCTTCGCCGACGATCCCGCATGGCTGCCGCGTGCACAGGCGCTGGGCAAACGAGTTTATGAGTTCACTGAATATCTCGTCGACCAGCTCGGCGTCAGCGACGTCGGCGCACAATGGAACGGAACGCTCACCTACCACCCATCCTGCCATCTCTCGCGCGGCATGCACATTGACCGCCAGCCGCGTGCCTTGCTGGCAAACGTGAGAGGCGCGCAGATCGTTGACTTGCCCCACGCAGAGGAATGCTGCGGCTTTGGCGGTATCTTCTCGATGGAACATCCTGAACTTTCTGCCGAGTGGTTGAAGCGCAAGATCAACAATCTTGAAGCCACGCAATCTCCTACACTGGTCGTTGCGGAAGCAGGCTGTCTTATGCATCTCGCGGGCGGATTGCACCGACAGAAGAAGAAACAACGCGTGGTGCATATCGCGGAAGTATTGAACACAAGATGAAAACAGCGTCCAAGATCAACTTCGTCAAGGTTGGTAATGGGCGGCTGGCTTTATACCATCGTCCCCGCAATGAAGACTTCCATTCTTTGCGGGAAATGGGCTGCACGCACATCATCACATTGCTCAAAGAAAGCGAAGGAGCAGAGCAATACGGAACCATGACCAGGAACGCCGGGTTGGAATGGGTCTGGATCTCAGTACCAAACGGCAAATACCCCGAAAAGGATGTGCATGAACGTCTTATCCATGCCATGCCCCAACTCTCGCAATTGTTGGACGATGGCAAATCCATTCTCATCCACTGCTCGGCGGGGATCCATCGCACCGGCACGGTCGCATATGGTCTTCTGCGCTGGCGTGGCATAGAGAGCAAACAAGCCATGAAGATCATCGCCCGTACCCGCCAGGAAACTGCCGAAGGTATGATGGAGAAACGCATGCGCTGGGGCGATGAGAATGCACGTCAGCCGATCGAACAGGAACTACCATGGATACATTCCATCAAAGAATTCGTCAATCACTGGCGAATGAAACTCTCCAGATCGCATTAGATGCCAATGCCGAACGCCGCGTACAGGGACGCATCAACGCTTTCGCATCTCTGCCCGATTGGAAGGAACGCCGTCAACAGGCACACGCCATCCGCGCGGATGTAATCGAACATCTCGATGAATATCTTGATCAATTCATCTCTAACGCACAAAACAATGGCATCACGATTCATCGCGCCAAAGATGCAAATGAAGCAATAAATATCTTTATGAACATTGTAGGGGCGGACGACGGTCCGTCCCTACTGATTGCCAAATCCAAATCCATGGTCTCGGAAGAACTTGATTTCAACCAGGTTCTCGACGCCAAAGGCATGCGTGTGGTCGAGACCGACCTCGGCGAATACATCGTCCAACTGCGCGGAGAGAAACCGGCACACATCATCACACCTGCTGTGCATTTACGCCGCCCGGAAGTGGGTCAACTCTTCCATGAAAAACTGGGCGAGCCGTATACCGAAGATATCCCAACTCTCGTCAATGTGGCTCGCAAAGTTTTACGCGAAGTTTTTCTCACTGCTGATATCGGTGTCAGCGGCGCGAACTTCGGCGTCGCAGAGACAGGTGGCATCTGTCTCGTTACCAACGAAGGCAATGGACGTATGGTCACGACCCTGCCGCCCATCCACATCGCCTTGATGGGCATGGAACGTCTCGTCCGCAGTTTCGATGATCTGGCGATCATGCTCTCGCTTCTCCCCCGCTCCGCCACCGGGCAAAAGCTCAGCGTCTACACCCAGATCATCCACAAGCCACTTGACGGTCAGCAACGTCACATCATCATCCTCGACAACGGACGCACCAGACTCCGCAATTCGCCGCTCAAAGAGTCACTCTACTGCATCCGCTGTGGTTCGTGTCTCAATGCCTGTCCCGTCTTCCGTGAGATCGGTGGTCATGCTTATGTTGGCAAGAGCGGTGCAGCGTCACCGTATTCCGGTCCCATCGGCTCGGTAATCTCAGCGGGATTATTCGGCAGCGACTTTGTTCCGCTAGCCCAAGCCTCATCTCTGTGCGGCGCGTGCAAGGACGCCTGCCCAGTGGATATTGATCTGCCAAAATTGCTGACCAGAGTGAGAGCAGGACTCAGCGACACGAAAGAAGGAAAGACACTTGCACCTGGCGCAAGTGCAGGTGCGAAAGAACAGGGACTTTCCTCCATGGGCAAGCACTTCCTTCAGATCTTCGGACGCGTCGCAACTCACCCAAGTCTGTTCGCTGTTTTGCAGCGATTTGCCGCGCTGGGAACGCATCTCATTTCCCCATTCTCAAGCATGGTGCGCATGCCCGCGGTCACTGGCTGGGGTTACAGCAAGGACTTACCCCGCTTCGCATCCAAACCATTTCGAGCGAGATTTAAAAAGCTGCAAGTGGACTCGAAAGTCTCCAGACTTTCGAGCGAAAAGCGAACTGCAATGTCTGGAGACATTGCAGTTCAAACGAACCAAACACCTTCACATGATTTCATCACCGAACTGACAGCCGTCGGCGGACACGTCATTCCGATTGAATCAATGAGTTAACCAGCAAGGTAATCGCCTTCCTTCGCTCGCGCCAGATCAATCGCATCCATCTCGAGCCCAATGTTTTAGACGAGAACGCCCTCCAGCAAGCGGGCATCACCATCAGCCACCAAGCGGACCCCGAAATCCGTGTCGGGGTGACAAAAGCCATTTGTGGGCTGGCAGATACCGGGTCCATTTTGGAAGCGGACGGCGAAGGCGACAAGATCCAAGCTTCGTTGTTGACGGAGGTCCACATTGCGGTGTTGCACAAATCGGACATCCTACCCTCCCTCGTGGACGCTTTGCCGTTGACACACCAGACCAAATCCGCCGTCTTCATCACCGGTCCCTCGCGGACAGGCGACATCGAAATGTCGCTGACCATCGGCGTGCATGGACCGGGTGAAGTGCACGTCTTTCTCGTTGACAATTCAATGTCGGGATGATACAATCCCGCCCGCCTCAATAAGACGCCCCCATCGTCTAGGGGCCCAGGACGGGGCCCTCTCAAGGCCCAAACTGGGGTTCGAATCCCCATGGGGGCACCTCTCTATAAAGCGCGGTGGAAAATCTGTGATGCTCGAATGGAGCAAATGACTATGACAGACTTTTCCACCGCCAAACATGCAGCACATAACGGTAACTATGCTCATTTCTCGAAGAATTTATGACCACCAAAGAAGCCGCTGAAAAGCTAGGCTTCGATGCGCGGTCAATTCCTTACATGATCAAAAATAACACCTTGGAAGGCGTGAGGTTTGGACGGTCCTGGCTGGTCTCCAAAAAATCGGTGCAGGAATACAATAAAAGACCAAAGGCATGAGCAAGAACGACCCTCGGCGCAAGGTGATCGCCGAATAATCAAAACGCTCATTGACAGGCGTTTTTTTGTTGTGATATACTTATGGACTGCAGAAATCATAAGTAATTGGAAAGAGAGATCGCCTGACGGCGCTTTATTTTTACCCTTTACTTATGACCAAAATCATAACCTTACCAAACGAATAACCGTCCTTCGTGTACCGTGCGAACAAGAAAGCGCGGAAGAGCTGGCGCGGATAGGGGAAGCCAAATATAGATTTTTCTTCAAATTCATAAAGGAGCAATTCAATGTCTACTAAAACCATTTCCCACGACCAAGACTCAAGCCAAAGAAAAAGCGCCGGAGCATCAATTCTCGTTTGAATTCCTGACCTGCTCATCTGATACAGCAGAGAAAACGCTTGCCACGAGTATCTCAGAAAAGCAAAAGCGCCTGCCGATGTGATCCAGTTGGTCAGTATGATTCTCATGCCTCGTTTCTCGAGATGGAAAACTTCCACCGAGAGCCGCGAGAAGGGATACCGCCAATGTGTCCGACTATGTAATCCGGACCGTTCACTCCATTTCAGCTCTTGGTGGTAAGTGGTACGGTCCGACCGGCTCGATCGTTCCGCTTACGAACGGCAGTCCAGGGACAAGAAAAGAACAGCCACGGAAAGCTTCCAAAACCAGGCGCACCACGCAAGCGCAATAAATCGTCTTCGATGGAGTCTTACCATGAACGGCAACACGCGGGATGCGTTTGTTCACTCGCTGGCTTTTTGTATTGGTGTGTTTGGGAATCGTACTCTCTATCCAGTTGTAGCCCATACGTTGACTCGACGATCGAGCCAACGATGACGGCGATCATTACAACGATTCCAGCAACACCAACACTTAATCAACAGCAAGCAACCCACCCATCCCCACTTGCGCAGTGCGAACGGGAGTCCTTTTAGGCACTCTGAACATGCGAAGCGGCGCCGGCACCGGTTACGCCGTGGTCCGTGTGCTGAGCGAAGGCGAAGATCTACAGGTGCTCGAGCGCGCAACCTGGCTGAAGGTCATCGATGGGAACGGCAGCCAGGGATTTATCAATTCCAAGTATTGCAAATAGGAGAAACAATCTCATGAGTGAACAAACGGAAAAAATCGAAAAAGAACCGCAAGTCAATCAGGATCCACCGGAGGAAACTGTCGGCGATATCATGCACAAGATGAGCGGCGAAGGACTCCGATGGGTCGTGATCGTTGTCAGTGCCGTGATCTACCTGGCTGGCATCGTTTATGCAGAAGTACACGGATACCACGATGTTGCAAAAAGGTGTAGAGCCTGACATGCGTTTTTGGGCAGGGCTTCTTAATGGTCGCAGCTGAACTATCAGCGATCTCTTCCATCGCGCTGGCAGGTGTGGGCTATCGAAAGCCAGGCATCGACCGTTCGTCACGACCTCGTTTTACGTGGCTGACTTCGCCTTCCTCGCCTTCAATGCGTTTTACCGACTTCAACACGAACAGCGGACAGCAGCTGGCACCGTGGGCGCAAAACTATGTCACATACATACTCCCTGCCTCACCGGTGATCGTAGCGATCCATGTGGTCGGTTTTGTGGGAGCTCGGTGATCGCAAGACGTGCTCGATAAGATCCGAACGGCTGACCCTGCGCATGGCCGGATGAAACGAAAGATGACCCGACAGGTCGCTGAAGCCGCCAAAGGTGCCCAGGTTTAATGAGACGGTGAACGCCGCCGCACAACGTGAGGTAGAACGGGCATTGACAGAGCTTTTTGGACGCCCGGTCACATCGGTGGCGGGCTATGCCATGGAACCGATCGAACCGAAGCGCGGTCGGCTGGAAGGACTGCTTACAAGTTTTTTGAGGATTCCTTGTATTCACGCGTGGAACAAGGATTTTTCCCGCTACGCCTTCACCATCCAGCCCTCAAACTCGAGCCCAATGCCAACCCGTGCCCAAGAACCAGCCGAAGAAATAAAACCAGCAACAAATAATGGCACGGTCATCTATGACAAATGGTGCGGCTTCTGCAATACCCATTTTCAGATACAACCAACCCTCTGAAGGTGTATTGCAAGCCGTCTCATAAGGTGCCGCGCGGCATAATTCCGCAACGCCGAAAGATGACCTAATATCAATCCCGTGAGGAAAACCACGGGGCAAGGGGTGTAACGGTATCCCTAGGGTTACGGTACACGAGCCGTTTGGGACGCTATCTGGACCGGCACATCAGATGGTCCCAAACGACATGAAAGGCAGATCGCTTTGAAACGTTACTCTATGATTGTCGCCTGGCTGTATCTTTTGTTGTCCCTTATCTTAAATCTGGTGGCTTTTCTATCCGTCCCAGGTTTGGATTGGCGGCACTTTGTGATCGCCGTCTCGGTCCTGCCTTTGGTGTGGCTGCGTTTCTGATCGTTATGAATATACAGGCCGGCCGTTGGTCAAATGGTTTAATATGCAGATGCTTAAAAACTACTCAACAAAAGGAACAATGACCCATGTCTCATGAAATACCCCTAGAAGACCAGCTGCGAAGTTTCCCGGTCATTATTGGAAAATCTCGAAACCAAGCAAGCGGCTCAGAAGCGCGATGGGAACATACGCTGACTTTTACCTCTCGCCCAAAGAGAAGCCAGGAACTCGAGGAGTTGATCAACAAACAGAGAGCCAGAAACGACCATGAAAAGAATGCACTGAAGCAGAGGATATCCAACATCGAAGGGCAGATATTCAGGCAAGCCGAAGAGACACGTATACGTGAAAGAGAGGCGTGCCGGTTCAATCCCATGAAGGTACAAGCCTGGAGTCCTGGGGAACAGTGGCGGCTCGAAGGAAAGCTTCGAAGCATCATGGCCAGAAATGGAGCGACAGATCTTGATGCAAGATGACGCTAACTTCTTTGGATACGTGCCGCCAATCACGAAGCACGGAGAGTCTTGGCGATAAACAGCCAGGCACAAAGCGGAACTGGAACAGTAAATGGGATAAAAATCTCAAGTCCCCTCCGGACCCCAAGAAGAAAAAGCAATAGCCCCGTTACGGTCGTAACGCCGCACCTGTCCAGGAACGATGCTAACAAAAGCTAACATTTTTCCCACTTAGCCAAGACGCTGAGAAGTCGTAAATCGTCGCAGGTACCGGCAAAGGTACAATGTTAGCGGAGTTAACATTTTTCCCACTTAGCCGAGGACACCAGAACGCGACCACTCGCAGGTACTGGCAAAGGAATGATGTTAAGAAAGTTTAATATTTTTCACCTGACCAGATGCGCCGAGAGTCGCGATGGGGGACGGGAATACCGTCCAGTTTCCATGGAGCAGCGCCAGGCAAACTGGACGGCGGTTTGTAGTACGAACGGGGGTAATTCATCTCTCACACCAAGGTGCCAAAATTTGGCTATTTTTTTGGTACTGATAAATTAACCGAAATCAGAACTTGAAAAGATAAGGAATAAATCACATGAGCCAACAAACTGAGGCAAGTAATCAACCCGATCCGCAAGTAGTAGCTGGGCTTAGAGAACGCTACCAGGCATGGCTGGCAAGAAAATTAAAAGACAAAACGATAAAGGAAAACACAAAGCAGGAATCGGAAAGGATGATCATCATGCCACAACAAGCAACGACAAAAAGTAGCGGCGGACAGATCGCCCACGTGAATGATGTGACGAAACAGGTAGCACTCGCCAAAAGCCAGGATCCGCAAACCCTGGCAATCCTGAATAACATCATGCACCAGGCCAGGCTGCCAATGAGTTTCCAGGCGCGCTTTGCCTTCGACGATTATGCCGCTCGCAAAGCTGAAAACACGGTTCGCCGCAAGATTGCCGATTTGGCACTCTTCGAAACATTCCTGCAATCGGTGGGTGTACCGGCTTCGGGACTGTATGATCATCCGGAGTCTTGGCGCGGTGTGACCTGGGGACTCGTGGAAGGCTTCAAAGTCTGGCAGTTGAAATCAAGGCTACGCCATCGCAAGTATCAACGGAAGACTCTCGACGGTCCGGACCTATGCCAGGATTGCCGCCAAAGCAGGAGCGATCTCGGCACAAGAAAGTATCTTGATTGCCAGTGTCCAAGGCTTCGCCAACAAAGAAGCCAAGCACATTGACCAAAAACGAAGAGCTGAGGGACTGGACACCCGGAAGAGCAATAAGAAAGCAGAGTCTGTGTCCATTCCAAACGATATCGCGCAGACTCTTGAAGCAGCAGCCGGACACGCCTCAGGGACGCCGCGACTTCTCTGATCATGTGCCTGTTGATCGACCATGGCTTGAGAGTTGGCGAGATTGCCATTCTCACGCGCAAAGCCTTTGACATGAAAGCCGGCACATTCACGTTCTATCGTCCCAAGGTCAACAAGACTCAGACGCACGAACTCACAGCCGACACACGCAAAGCAGCCGCGGCATATTTCAAGATCGATGCGCCGTCAGAGGGGATCTTGTGGCGGAGATCCTGCAAAGGCACCAGCAAGCTATCTAACCAGATGTCGGAGCTGAGCGCGACCCGGGCACTGACCAAGCGAGTCGAATTGCTGGGTCGTCATGCGGGCATCGAAGGACTCTCCGCGCATGATTGCCGGCATCATTGGGCAACGTTCGAAGCCAGGAGCAAGACTCCGTTGAATAGACTCATGGATGCAGGCGGATGGAACAGTCCAGCCATGCCGATGCGATACATCGAAGCCGCGCACATTGCAAACGAGGGTACTGCAAGAGTTGCGTAAGCCATGCTCTAAAAATCATTACCACGGTAACGATGAGCGATTTTTTAAGATTTGCAGCCCTTGCATTTATAGAACATTGGAGCTATATATATAGATATTCGGGGAAAACATCATATAAATAGCTGTTGACTGTTGATGGTTGATTAGCTGTGTGGCGCTTGGCGTCACCTGGCTCACCAACTTTAGGATGGTACAGTCGCAGATGGGAAGCCCTAGACCTTTGGCCGATGAGCTGGCGTGTGTGGCGCTTTTGCGCCCCGCCTGGCTTGTCGGCTTTTTTGTTTCTCTTGAAAGGAATGTCCAAATGTCAAATAACCAAATTCATCCAAATCTTGTCCTCCGTTTCAGTCCGACCGATAAAGCGGCGTTGGTGGAACTATCCCAACGGCTTGATCTGAATCAAACTGAAACGCTCAGAGTCCTTGTCCGCGAGACTTTGGCGATATTGAAAGAGCGAGATGCAAGACCATCTTCAACGGCTGCCCTGAAAACGCGGGATCTAAAACCAGCTTCACCAGACGAAGCCACGGAAATCAGTCCAAAATTGCGGCGCCGCATCGAGCGTGAAGTCCAAGCCGCTAAGAGCGGAGATCTTCTTGCGAGAATATGGCTCCAAAAAAACGCACGCTGGGTAACGGCTTACGCCCTGCAAACTCAGAAGCGGAAATAGTTTTCTTTGGTATTTTCCGGCGCTTCTTCATCGCCGGTGATACACCTCTTTCTTGGCTGGTCGTGGGTGATTCCTCCATCCACAACCAGCCATAAAAGGAACTCTGTGTATCAGTACGAAAACGACAGGACTAAGAGACCCAAAATCAAAGCAATATAAACTAGCGGGCGGCTTGTCTCCCGCATCAACAAAGGAGAACAGATCTATGACAAAAAGATCGCAAATTAAAAAAGATGCCTCAGGGTCAGGACCTGAGACATCGGCAGAGAAGGAACTCCATTCAGCTGAAATGCAGAGCTCGAACGATATTAAAGATTATACACCCACGCCAGAAGAAGCGAAAGCATTTTTCAATAAATACCTTCAAGTGCTACCAGCTGATGCACGCGCAAAGCTTGAGCGTGTCAACCAGTCCATAATCACGGAAGCGCTGAGCAATGACAATCCAGCGCCAGGCCTCGAAGGCTTATTACCTACACTCAAGACTATGGACGCGGCGAAGATATTAGAAACTGAATATCCACCGATCCCTTTTATCATTCCTGGTTTCTTGCCGTCTGGGTTGATGTTCCTCATCGGCAAGCCTAAAGTGGGAAAGTCCTGGCTAGCAATGCAGTTGGCTCTTTCGGTAATGACTGGCGGAAAGATGTTCAATTGTGATGTGGAAAAGGGACGTGTCTTATACCTGGCACTCGAGGATAACGAACGCAAACTCCAGACGCGCATGCGAAAACAAAATTGGAAAGCCAGCGCCGGCGGAGTCGAATTTATGTTCTCGGATACCTTCAGAGAGCAAATCACAGCGTTGAATGCTGGCGGGGGCAAAAGACTCTTGCGCTACATCGAAAAGCAAAAATATAGAGTAGTCATTGTAGACACGTTCAGCCGGTCCATTCAAGGCGATCAATTGGATCCAGCCGAGATGACCGAGGCAGTTGGACCGCTTCAACAGTATGCCTTGAATAAAGGGATTGCTTTGATCATCATTGATCACATGCCGAAAAACATGGGAGAGTTTGTGGATCCGATCTCGAGCATCTATGGCAGCGTCGCAAAGGCGGGTGTGACGGATACTGTCTGGGCTATCTACAAAGAGCAAGGCAAAGCCGGTGCGAAGTTAGCCATCAATGGACGCGATTTAGAGGAGCATCTCCTGCAACTCACATTCGACACGCGCGGCTTTTGTTGGCACTGTGAAGGTGATGCCACTGACGTAATGCTGACAGAGACACGCAAGGCAATTATTGCTGCGCTAGAAGATTTGGGGAAATCACAAGCGGCGGCGATCGCAGACGCTACTGGGCAGCAACTAAATCACGTTCGAGGAAGACTTCACGATCTCGCCAATGAAGGGCTTGTGCTACGTACACGAGCCGGACAAAAAGTGTTTTTCGAACTCATGAAGTTTGCGGCTCGCAAGAGAGAGTCCATTGAGTCCACCGAGTCCAGCACTTCTGAAGACCGATAGAAGTGGTGAACTCCTGGACTTGTTTAGAGGCAAAATGAACACATCACCTGTTATTGATCTAATCGCGCTGATCGAATTGGACCTTGGGCAAGGTCATAAATCTGGTCGCTGGATGTTCTTTCATTGTCCGTTTCCTGGACATAAGCACGGCGATAGAAAGCCATCCCTTAGTGTGACGAATGGCGATCATAGTCGCCCGTCATGGTGGAAGTGCTGGGCATGCGACAAAGGCGGCGGCGCCGTCAAATGGTTGATGGAATATCGCGGACTTCTCATATGCCGATGCAGCCGAAGTCCTAGAATTCCCGTTGACCGATACACACCGACACACTTACGAAACGCCGATACAGCAACCCGACACGCCGCCCGGGGACATCTGGCAAGCACGGGCGATGCAACTTATACAACGTGCGGAAGCAGCTCTATGGGATGAGCGCGGCAAAGACGTCTCTGGCGTGGTTGCATGCACGTGGCTTGAAGGATGACACAATCCGACACGCACGATTCGGGTTATATCGCTACAGATTTCAAGGATAGCGCTGCAGCATGGGGCAAGCCGAATGATGACCCTGACCCGCTTTACTTCCCTGTCGGCATTTTGATACCGGCATAGTTACCTCAAAGGTCTGGTACTTGAAAATACGCCCCATCTCCCTACGGGCGAACTCGAAGTACAAGCACGTCCGCGGCGGCCGGCAGGCGCTTTATCTGGCAGATAAGCTGAGGGCAGATATCCCAGCCGTTCTTTGCGAGGGGGGAACTTGACGCGCTCTTATTGCTTCAAGAAATTCGGGACCTGGCGAGTGTCGTAACGATGGCCAGCGCAACCGGAGATCTCAACCTGGCAACATGGGGACTATATCTGTTGCGTCCTTCTGGCTTCATTCTGGCTCATGACATGGACTCCGCAGGCGAACAGGGAGCTGAAAAACTTGCCTGGCTTCACAACTCGAAGCGCTTGCAGATCCCCGCCATCCAGCCAGGCGATAAAGATCTGACCGACTTCCACAGAAGCGGCGGGAGTCTACATGGCTTGATTGAAAGCGCGCTGACATTGGGAGGTACATCATGAAATCTATAACCACGGTTACAGGCAATAGCTCGAAGAAAAAAGCACCTGAGCGGATCCGGCGCATATTGCCGCCACTCTCCAAATTTCCAACGATCCGTGGTCAGTGGAGTTGATTGAGCAACGGAAGGATTTTGGCATGGTATACGGCTGAGCAGTTTGCACAGTGCCGAAAAATGTTTGAGATCATCAAGGATGTGCGCCCAACTGGAGAGCGCGTCAATGTCTGATACTCCCAAAGTATCAGTACCAATATAGAGCATGAAAAACGCACCCGCTCTGCAGGTCGAAGAGATCGATGGCGATCAATTTCCTGATCGCGATTCCGCGCAAGCAGCCGCATTGCCTTTGCTTGCGGAGAGTCTTCAGGCTATCATTCGCAACCTGCTCGAGTTTGGTGTGTTAGTGAAAATCGACGGCGTGATCATGCCGATATCCATCAAAGAAGATATGACAGACCAATACGCACATCCCCCACGTGGACTCTCCGCCAGCGCGCGTGTATGGGCTTACTTGAGAGACAGCGGCGGTCCTTCGCAAGAACAAAGCGTTGATCAACAGGAGCAAGAGATCATTGCTTATTGCAAGCGTCATAGCCTGGTGCTGGGAGAGTCTTCCGGGATGTGGCACGCTCTGGCGGGAGTGTAATAAGCCGTGACGAATTCATGTCTATGATCGATCTCAGCCAGGAGGAAAGCAGCCGACCGAGGGCGATCTTGATCTGGAACTTCGCGCGCTTCGCACGTGACTATAATGACTTTGTTTTTTACAAAGCCACACTGAACAAGCGCGGCATCATGGTCCATTCTCTCACGGACGTTATCCCGGAAGATGATTTTGCCGGTCGCGTTGTAGAAACAGTGATTAGCCTGGCGAATGAAGAAAAACGCCGGCAAACATCAAAGGATGTGAAACGGGCATTGCAGACTCTGTCCGAAAAGGATTTTCGCCTGGTGTACCTCCACGTGGTTATATAGCCATCAAAGTCACGATTGGCGAAGCGGGACGGCTCACCACGCATAGTAAGCAAGTGGGAGCCCGATCCAATCCTGAGCGTGTATGCCCAAACAGCTTGGCGTCTGCGCGCACAAGGGAAGTCTTACCAAGAGATCACACGCGCAACGCATGGCAAGCTTTACACCGGTACTAATGCGTGGCATAGCTTCTTCCGGAATAAGGCTTACCTGGGCATCGGCAAAAGTGGAGATCTCGAGGTTCCTGATCATCACGAGCCGTTGATCACATGGGAGCTGTGGACAGCCGTCCAAAAACTTCATGACGCTCACCCACTTCGAGGAAACCAAGGACATCTTAATCACCCTCGGCGCGTTGGCAATCCAACGATTTATCTGGCTTCACCTATTGCTTGGAATGCGGAACGATGATGACACATAGTCCAGGGAATAAGAAACAGCCTTGGTTACATTACATCTGCGGGCGAAAAGATCGGCATGGTGTTGCTGCATGCAAGTCCCGGCGCGTTGGAGCGATCAACGCTGAAAAACAGGTTCTATCTACTGTCCTAAACCAGATCCTAACTCCTGCTTATTTATTAGAGGCAATTGATGAAACCAAAAAGCAATTGGATTCGACTCCTGAATTAGAACGACAAATCAAAGCCGCTGAGCACAAGCTTGAAGAGCTTGAGATTGCCATACAAAGAAATTTGAACACGATCGAGAAAACCGGATCAACAGCCGCGCAAGAGCGAATTAAACAACGGGAGGCAGAAAAAGCACAAAAACAAAACGAACTGGAAAAACTCAACCTTGAGCTCCGGACCGCCCAGACGGAAATTACCCCCGAAGCAGTGAATGTCATTATCGCAGCTTGGCGCGCACAGTTTGACCGGCTTCAGGAGTTGGGCAACGTGAGAGAGCTGAAAGCCTGGCTTTTGCAATTCGTTTCAAGAATCGAATTAGGATACAATCGTGCAAGAATTTTCTACACTTATCCCTTCACGGATCTATTCCCCGCTGTTGACTTTAGTAACGCATTCCCCCTCCATGGGGGCACAAGAGCCACCTTGAAAAAGGTGGCTCTTTCTTTTTCCAAACTGGCGTCTCCGCAGGGGAGATGTAATTCGAATCCCCATGGGGGCACAGAAACAGCCACAAATTTGTGGCTGTTTTTTCATTCCACAGTCTGACCCACAATCATCCCCACGACTGAGCCGCAAAAACCGCCTGTCTCCTATACTTCGGGGCATCAAGGAGACAAAATGATCGCTGTACTTGTTGTTATTCTCACCATTTTATTCGCGTTGGGAAGCATCAGTGAACTGCTCATCACAGACGATGTGCAAGACCTCGTGATGCTGGAGCAGCCATGACCTTCCTGCGCCTGCTTTCCATCGAAACCCGCAAAACGCTCAAGCACCCCGCACTATGGATCGGGCTCGGCGCGCTCGTATTTCTGCTCGCCATGTTCATCTGGATCGATCACGCTCAGATCGCCAGAGGCTATCAGGATGCAACCGGTGGACTCGAACAAGACCTGCTCAATGGACTCGCCTTCTTCAACTGGATCGGCGTTCTCGTCTACGCTGTGACGGCTTCCGTTATCGCCGCCTTCGATTACCCGGATCGCTCCATTCAGCTTTGGCTTAATCGCGGAGTATCGCGGATCACTTTGTTATTCGCCCGCTCCGTGACGATTTTGTTCTTCGGCTTCTTGATGGTCTGCCTTACCGTCATCACCCTGCTGGGACTTGGCGCCATCTCTCGCACTCTCTTCTTCGGCGTTGTGGATACATCTAATCTAGAACTCTCTCTGCACTCCCGCTTGCCATTTTGCGCGTGTTCTGGAGTTCTATTCCCTATCTAGCTCTGACAGTTCTGTTTGCCATCATTAGCCGTTCCCCACTCTTCGCTGCAGGCGGGACCGATCGTCTACGGAAGCGTGGTTGAGAGGCTGGCTATGCAAGTTGCAGATCGATTTCCAGTTCTCGTTCGCTATCTGCCTGCCAACCTGTCCGGCGTTCTGCAAACCTTCAACGCAGCGCTTGACCGTTCCGCCGCCCCACTCGCCGCGGATGCCGCCAGCATGCCTGAGATGCGCGCTGTCCTGCTGATCGGACTCTTGTTCATCGCCATCAGCACTGCTTCGTTCGTCATCTTCTCCCGCCAAGACCTGGGCGGATAAACGTACGGGCGGAGCGGCGCTCCGCCCCCACAAAGGAAAACCATGACCAACATCGTTTTACAAACCACCAACCTGACCAAGACCTTCGGCAAACTCAAAGCCGTAGACTCAATTGACATTACTGCCTATGAAGGTGAAGTCTTCGGCTTCCTTGGACCGAACGGTGCCGGCAAGACCACCACCCTCGGCATGGCGCTGGGACTAGTCCACCCTACCGACGGTGAAGTGACCGTGCTCGGGGAACGCGTCACACCCAATAACACACGCGTGCTTCGCAATGTCGGCGCACTGCTCGGAGCGCCCGCCTTCGTGCCGTATCTCTCCGCATGGGACAACATCGAACTGGTCTCGCGCCTGACTCCCGATGTGGACAAAAAGCGCATCAACGAAGTGCTCGAACTTGTCGGGCTAACCGGTTCTGCCAAGCGCAAAGTGGGCAAGTTTTCGACGGGCATGAAACAGCGCGTCGGCTTGGCAATGGCACTGGTACATCGTCCGCGCTTTGTGATCTTGGATGAACCCACCAACGGACTCGATCCCGCCGGGATGCGGGAGATCCGTCAACTACTACGCACATTGGTAGAGAATGGCACGTCGGTGCTGCTGTCGAGTCATCTGCTCAATGAAGTGCAGCAAGTCTGTGACCGCATCGCTGTGCTCAATTGGGGACGCGTCGTGACGCAGGGTCGCGTGCAGGATCTGCTTAACGGAGGCAAACCGTCCGTGCGGTTAACTGTCCCTGACACGGGAACCGCCGTCCGCGCGCTTAAATCGCTAAACGGGGTCGAGAACGTCCAGGCAAGCGGTGACACGCTCATTGTGTTGGGAGTCACCAGTCAAACGGTGATGAGTCATCTGCTCGAACATCACGTCATCCCCACTGAGATCACCGCCCAGAAAAGCGACCTTAAATCGCTCTTCATGGATCTCACCTCCACCAACTAATCTCTACTCACTACTTTCAAAACTATGTTTCTCAAACTCTTCTCCATCGAATGGACTCGCCTGACCCGTCGCACGTTGTTCTGGTTCACGCTGGTCGTATGCTCATTGTTCATCTGGTTGAGCCTTGAAAATTTCTACACCTTGAATCGCATTGAGTTATTGGACGGCTCCCTGAAAATGCCCGGCGCGCCATTTGATCTCGCTAACTCGCTCGACCAGTTACTACTCGTCGCGCTGCCGTTCCTGATCCTCATCGCTGCCATGATGCTCGGCAACGATTACTCGCAACGCACGAACCAACATTGGCTGATGCGTTCCTCACGCACATCCAGTTTGCTCGCGAAATTTTCTTTGCTGGCAGTGATGATCTTTCTTTTGCAATTGACCACACTGCTGGTCGGAGGACTAACGGGTTGGTATTTCAAAACCTTCACCTACAGCGCCTACACTCTAGCCAACGTCAATTGGATGGCTGTGCTTTCCGCCACGCTGTACATGACACTTGTGACGCTGCCCTATGCCGCACTCATGCTACTGCTCACGGTTATCACGCGTTCCGCCTTCGCAAGCATCGCCATCGGCTTGGGTTATACTCAATTCATCGAACTGCTGGTGACCAGTTTCTTTTACGGCGCGAGCTGGACAAAATGGATGATGCGCGACGTCTACGTCAGCGCCACCTTCCTGCTCAATTCCATCGGCAACAAAGCTGTGGATGTGCCTTCGGCTCTTCTCCAGCCGCTGCCTGCGTTCGTTACCGCAGCCGTTTACACGCTGACATTTCTCTCACTCGCCATCTGGCTCTATCGCCGCCAAGATATCGGCGGGTAACTGATAACTGATTACTTACTATTCACTATCCACCACCCACTACCCACTATGTTAAACTTCTTCCGCCGCCTTCAATGGAAACTCACCCTGTCCTATGCAGTCGTTACTGCCGGGACGGTCATCGTGCTCACCATGCTGCTGATCGGTATCGCAGTCTACTTCGAGTCGCAGAACAACTCACGCACCTACGACAGTTTCTACTGGTCAAAGACCGCCTTTCAAGACAACATCCCTTATTTGCTGGATGACCGTCAGTCGCTGCAAAAATGGTTGGAGCGCGTTCAGAAGAAAGGCTTCAACTGGAATGACTTTCAATCCAATACCGTGCGCGAGACTCTTGATTACGCTAACACGCTCGTCACCAAGACCGAGCCCATTTATGTACTCGATCCCGACCTAAATGTCATCGCTGCCGCTCCACTCGATAATCCTGAGATCATCGGTGAACGTTTCAAACCACGCACAGTCATCGACTACAGCATGGAATCCATCATCGATGCCGCGCTGACCGGCAGTAAGAATTACGGAGCACAAAGCCTGACAACTCCAGATGGCACTCAGTTGGTAGCTTTCCCCCTTCGCAAAAGTGACGATCAGCCAGTAGTTGCCATTGTCATTTATCAAGTAAAGCCGGTAGCGTTCGCCACGCCCAGCAATCTGTATCTCTATCAAACATTTTTCCTTGTCACGATGTTCACCATGTTCATGGTCGCTCTGCCCGTCGGCGCGCTCTTTGGCTGGCTCGTCACCCGCGGACTGCGCAAACGTCTCGTGACTCTTTCCGCCGCATCGCAGGCATGGAGCAAAGGTGATTTCTCCGTCACGCCGCGCGATCACTCCGGCGACGAGATCGGCGAACTGACACGCAATCTCAACGGCATGGCAGAGCAGCTGCAGAACCTCCTGCACACCAACGACGAACTCGCCCGCATGGAGGAGCGCAACCGTCTCGCCCGCGACCTACACGACACCGTCAAACAGCAGACCTACGCTGCGCGCATGCAGTTGACCGCCGCTAAGAATCTGCTCACATCCGATCCCACCGCCTCGGCGGGTCACATCGACACTGCCCTGCAGCTCAACCGCGAAACCCAGCAGGAGCTCAAGCTCATCATCGATGAACTGCGTCCCGCCGCGCTGCAAGGCAAGGGACTGGTGCAGGCGTTGAAGGAATACGCCGACCGCTGGCAGGAGCACACCGGCATCAAAGTGGAGACGGTCGTCAGCGGCGAACGCTCTCTGCCTTTGGATGTGGAGCAAGCCCTCTATCGTGTCTTGCAGGAATCCCTCGCTAATATCGCCCGCCACGCCGAAGCGGACCGGGTCGAGACTCAGCCTCAACATGACTCCGAACAAAGTGACGCTCATCGTGGCTGACAACGGTCGCGGCTTCGATGTGAACGATGTCTCTTCAACGTCCTATGGTCTGGCAGGCATGAAGGGACGCATCGAAGAGGTTGGCGGCACGCTCAAAGTGGATTCCACCATCTCCGCTGGGACAACCATCACCGCCGAAGTAAAATTATAGACCATTGACCATCGACGATAGACCATGAAGAGACAATTATTGTCCATGGTCAATCGTCAAAGGTCTAAAAAGGTTCTTATGCCTATCAAAGTTCTTCTCGTGGATGATCACAAGATCGTACGTCAAGGCGTGCGCGCTTACCTACACACGTTGAAAGATATTCAAGTCATCGCCGAAGCAAATTCAGGCTCAGCAGCCGTCGCAGCCGTGGAACAGCATCAACCCGATGTCGTGCTCATGGATCTCGAAATGCCCGGCGAATTGGACGGCATCGCCGCCACGCGCCAGATCCGCAAGCTGCGACCGGAGACTCAGGTTATTGTGGTCACATCCCACCATCAGGACGAATACATCTTCCCTGCCGTGCGCGCCGGTGCCATTTCCTACTTGCTCAAAGACGTCGAACCTGACGAACTCGCCGCCGCCATCCGCAAAGCCGCGCAGGGAGAAGCCGTGCTCGATTCGCGCGTCGCATCCCGCATTGTGCAGGAATTGCAGGGCTTGCGGAAGGATGATGTCAATCCGTTCACGGAACTCTCCGAACGCGAGTTTGATGTTCTGCGCCTGATCGCAGCGGGCAAGTCCAATGCCGAAATAGCGGAAGCACTCGTGATCGGCGAAAGCACCGTCAAGACCCACATCGGCAACATCCTCAAAAAACTCCATCTCGAAGATCGGACTCAGGCGGCGGTCTATGCGTGGCAAGAGGGAATTGTCCGGCGAGGTCCAACCAATAAGCGCGGCTAAACTTATTTCAAATTAAATCAGCCCCCAGTTTGAGACAAACTCAGACCGGGGGCTGATTTGTTATTTCAGCTCATCCTGTATAGTGGCATCAAAAGGAGACCCTTTCATGCAAACATTCGAGATCGTGTTAATTCTGGCAAATTTGGTAACACTGTTCCTGCACTTTAGACAACAATCGAGATCAATCTGGTTATGGAGCACAGGCATTAATCTAGCAGTGCTTATTATCCACGGGATCTTTGAAGGTTTACGCTATCAAATGGCATTCTCGTATATTTTTGTCATTGTGCTTGTCGTCTTCACTGCCATAAAGAGAAATGGAAAATCTGAAAGAAAATCACCAAGAGTATTGAAAAGTATAACGATCGGGTTGTCTTTTCTACTACTTGCATTCACAGCTTTTATCGCGTACGCTCTGCCCGTGTTTCGGCTTCCCAAACCAACCGGGAATTATGCCGTAGGCATTCAATATCTTCATCTGATCGATGAGAATCGTACCGATCCCTTCATTGATGGCACGACCCAAAAACGGGAATTGATGGTCAAAATCTATTACCCGGCAACGGACGATAGATCAAAACCCTTCGCGCCTTATTTCCACTCCCCGGAACTGGTCAGATTATTCACCACATTCCATGGTATGCCCGAGTTCATGTTCAGCCAACTGAACCTGGCAAAAACAAATTCAAAAGAGGGTCTACAACTATCAGATAAAGAACAAAGCTACCCCGTGATTCTGTTCTCTCACGGAGCAGGCACGACCATGGAAACACAAACCTCTCAAGGGGAGGATTTGGCAAGTCATGGCTATATCGTTGCGGCGATCGACCATACTTATATGTCATCAGCCAGCATTTTTCCCAATCGGATCGTTTCATCAAAAGAGGCGACAACTGATTTTGGAATTGATCCCACTGAGATCCTTACTCAAATCATGGCTGACAATTCTTCGTTTGTTATTGATCAACTGGCAGAAATGAATGAAGGCAAAGTCAATTCCATTTTTAAAGGAAAGTTAAATCTCGATGAGATCGGTGCCATGGGTCACTCCGTGGGCGGCGCTGTTGCCTATAATCTAGCGATCAACGATACCCGAGTCAAAGCCGCGATTGACATAGATGGTGTTGTTTACGTCACTCCCAAAGGTGACCCAAGTGAGATAGCTCCCTTCCTCATGCTGGCAAACGACAAATATCACATCCAAGCGATAGAGAACCGAGAGCCGCTTCTAAAACGATTTGAAGACATGGATGAGATCGATCAAAAAATAACGGTCGATATCTATGGAAGCGAGCAGGCATATCAAGATGCCTACGACAAAGCACAGCAGAACGTGGTTGGTCTGACAGAAGTTCTCAAAGCGGACGACAGCTTATACACTATCGAAGGTAGCGACCACATGAAGTTTACCGACATCGGTCTCTTCATTGCCGTTCCCCAACTCCGCGAGATGATCGGTATCGGTGGGAAAACGGATCCAGCGAGAGTCTCTGGAAATCACGAAAGCACTGACTTTGGCATTTTTTGATCAACATTTGAAAAGCGATAATAGTATGAGCATGGAATCCCTATCAAAAACGTATTCGGAATTGAAACATATTGACTTGAAATAGTCATAAAGCAACGCCAGTCTAACTTCGTTATAATGCGGTTCTCCCACGGGTGGCAATTTGCCCATTGGGAGAATTCGTATTTTTGGAGCACAATGAAAACGACATCATCCTATTCTCGCGGGTATCTCATCGCGCTCATCGCTACTGTGTTGTGGTCAAGCACAGGACCGTTCATCAGTTATCTCAGCAAAACCTATGCCCTGCCGTCGCTCGTCCTTGCCTTCTGGCGGGACTTGTTCGTTTCGTTCGGCATGTTGGTGGGACTTCTCGTCTTCAGCCGCTCACGCTTCCATCTCGACCGTTCCCAGTGGAAATTCATACTCTTTTACGGGCTCACGCTGGCGATCTTCAACTCCATGTGGACGTTCTCGGTTCAATTCAACGGGGCGGCTGTCGCCACGGTATTAGCGTTTTCCTCCCCGGCAATGACCGCCATCCTGAGCCGCATCGTATACAAGGAAAGAATTGGCTGGATCAAAACCATCTCTATTGGGTTGAGTCTGATCGGTCTGGTTTTCGTCTCAGGCGCACAAGACCCGGCGACATGGCAGCTCAATGCAGCGGGAATCCTGTTCGGTCTGTTGACCGGTTTCTTCTTCGGCGTCTACAACCTGGAGGGGAAACACGCCTCCGATGAGAACATCGACTCGTGGACAGCGTTGCTCTATTCCTTTGCTATTGCCAGTGTCTTTTTGCTGCTCTTCAACATAGGCAATGACTTCTTCTCCGGCAAAGCTATCTTCGGCGATATGCTCTGGCTCGGAAACTCCACCAAAGGTTGGGGCATCCTCTTCTTCCTCGCCGTCGCGCCTACACTGGGTGGATTTGGGTTATATACCATGAGCATGCGTTTCATCCCGGCGACGACCGCGAACCTGATCGCCACTCTCGAGCCGATCCTGACCGCGATCTGGGCATATTTATTCCTCAGTGAAGTATTGACTTCAGCCAGTTTTTTGGAGGTCTACTGATCGTAGCAGGTGTGATCCTTTTGAGAACAAGTGAGAAATAAAAACATTGGACACGGACAACACGAATCCGTAAAACTCAGAATTATTCCGTGACGTCCGTGTAATCCGTGTCCCAAAAAGGTTTTGATCTATGAACAATAAAAATTACCGTTATTTCGACATCATCCTCGGTCTCTTCGTAGCAGTATTGATCATCAGTAACATCGCATCCTCCGCCAAAATCGTGGACTGGGGCTTCAGCCTCGTCGGCATTCGACTCGCCTTCGATGCCGGGACGATCCTCTTCCCCATCAGTTACATCTTCGGCGATATTCTCACTGAAGTCTATGGATACAAACGCTCGCGTCGCGTCATCTGGACGGGATTTTTCTCTCTGGCGCTGGCAGCCTTCGTTTTCTGGATCGTCGGCTTGCTTCCGGGGGAAGCCACATGGCAGGACTATGCTGGTGACAACGCCTACCGATCCATTCTGGGCGGGATGAGCAGTGGAGGGATCGTGCTTGCCAGTCTCGCCGCGTATTGGCTGGGCGAGTTCAGCAATTCCTTTATTCTGGCAAAGATGAAGGTGCTGACGGACGGTCGCTGGTTGTGGATGCGTACCATCGGCAGCACGATCATCGGCGAATTGGTGGATACGGTCATCTTCGTGGTGGTGGCATCCGCGTTTGGTGTGTTCCCGTGGAGTTTGTTCCTGACGCTGACCGTGGCAAACTATGTTTTCAAAGTGAGCATGGAAGCGATCATGACACCGGTCACGTATGCAGTGGTTGGCGCGTTGAAACGGACAGAGCATGAAGATGTGTATGACCGGGATACGAACTTCAATCCGTTCGTGGTGGAGTAATTGATTTGGACTCCAACGTCTCCAGTCATTGGAATGAGAGTTCGCGAGGAGTCCAAAGTCTGGAGACTTTGAACTCCCATCCGGCTTGGAAAGAAGCGGGGCGTTCGTTAGTCGGAGGTTATGGGTTGCGGGCAGCGGCTTTTCGGGCACGATACACTTGAGGAGTTCGACCAGTCCCAATCCCACAGTCATGATAATTCCTAAAACGTAAAGAACATGCCGCGTCCGCCGAGGCTGCCAAGCAGAGGTCCGCAGATGAGACCGCCGACGGATGAACCGATACCGTAAGCGGCTGTGCCAAGGATGCCTTGCGCTGTGGATCTCAAGCCTGCCGGGGCGTTTTCGTCGGCATAGTTTACAGCGGCTGACCACATCAACGGAAAGAAGAGACCGCCGACAAATTGCACGAGGATCGCCAGATAGATCGAATTGACAATGCCGAACAACAAGGTGCGGGCGCAGATTAAGATCAAGGCGACCGTGATCAAGCGATCGGATCGGAAGCGCTTGACGAAATAATTGCCAAAGAAAAAGACGGGCAGTTCGGTGAGCGTGGCGCTGGTCAACGCGAAACCAATCTGCTTGCCGTTCGCGCCGAGATCTACCAGATAAGGGGATAAATACGAGGAGATGGAGACCGCTCCCAGACCGCCGATCAAGACAGAGAGCAGAAAAAATACCCAGCGCCGATTCGTCAGGAAGGTGAGCATACTGCCGCGCTCTGCTGGAGAGTGTTCTTCATGCTTGCCAAAGACAAGCACACGGCTGGCGATAAATGCGAGCAGCATCATGCCAGTGCAGACATAAAACAAAACGTTCAAACCGTAGGTGTACAACAACAGCCCAGCGATTTGGGCGAAGACGCCCCAGCCGATGGTGCCAGCCAAACGGATACGTCCGTACTTCGAGCGTTCATCGCCCAGCATAAACATGACCGCGCTATCGGAAAGCGACGACACCGGTGCAAAGAAAATGTTGAAGGTCAGTACTAGAATGAAGATCGCAACAAAACTATTTAGTATCGTCAGCAGGGATGTCGTGACAGCGGCAATGATCAGCCCCAGACCCAGCAGTACGTGATGACGCCGTGTACGGTCGGCAATACCAGTAAGGAAAGGAGCGGCAAAGATCGTAACAAGCGGCGGAACTCCAGTCAACATGCCGATCTGTGCGCCGCTGAAATTCATCTTCTGGTAGAACAGAACCATGAAGGGCACGAACGAAGACATCCATCCAAAGAGGAGGAGGTAATAAGCGAAGGGTGGAAGCATTTTTTTCATTGGTCAATTTCCGATCAATGGGATCAACTTTCAGCGTAGGGCGAAGCGTTAATCCGATGAGGCAAGTTCGGGAGCAGCTTTCTCGGGCAAAAGTCGCTGCACACCTTCGACCAATGCCAGCCCCACGAGAATGATGATTCCCAGAACAAGGAACATCCCACGTCCGCCGATGCTTTCGAGCATAACCCCGCAGATGAGTCCGCCAACGGTCGAACCAACGCCAAACGACGCCGCGCCAAAGAGCGCTTGCGCCGTGGATTTCAATCCTGCGGGTGCGTTTTCATCGGCGTATGCCACACCCGCTGACCACATAATCGGGAAGGTCATCCCGCCAATCGCCTGAACCACGATCGCGAGCGGAACGGAATTCACGATTCCAAACGACAGCGAACGAATGCCGATCAGTATCAACCCGATGAGAAACAATCCTTTCGGCGTGAAGCGTTTCACCAGACGATTGCCGAAGAAAAAGATCGGGAACTCTGTGAAAGCAGCAATGGTAAGCGCAAAGCCAATTTGTTTTCCGTTCGCGCCGAGTTCCGCCAGATAAGGTGATAAATAGGATGCAACTGAGATGGAACCTAAACCGCCAAAGAATGCTGTGAGTAGAAAAAAGATCCAGCGGCGGTTGGTGAGGAATGTCCGAACACCGCCGGGTGCGGCTTCGTGTTCCTCATGCTTCCCGAAAATAAGTTTTTGGCTGATCACTAAATTGACAACGGTGATACCGGCATAAACATAGAACAAAACGTTCAGTCCGTAGGCGTACATCAAAGCGCCTGCAATTTGCGCAAAGACTCCCCAACCGATCGTGCCGCCCAGGCGAACACGTCCATACATCGAACGCTCATCGCCCAACATCGCCATCGTGGCACTATCGGAAAGCGCACCCACGGGCGCAAAGAAAATATTGAAAACGATCACAAGAATAAAGATGGTCAGAAAGCTGGTCAGGTTCGGTAACAGGAAAGCGGTCACAGCCGCTGAGAGAAGACCAACACCCATGATCAAGTTGTGCCGCCGCTTCGAATCCGCGACGCCTGAAAGCAGAGGTCCGGCAATCAACGAAACCAACGGTGGCACGCCGGTTAATAATCCGATCTGCACACCAGTAAAGTGCAATTGCTGGTAGAAAAGCACAATGAAAGGCATGAAGAAAGCCATTGCCGCATAAAACAAGAAATAAAAGCTAAAGGGGTAAAACATCTTTTTCATTTGGGTTTCCGTATGGGAAGCAGCGCTCATTATATGACAGCTTCGCATTTCAATTGGAGTACAATTCATCCATGCCAAATGTTCTTGTTGTGGGTTCGCTCAATACCGATCTCGTCCTGAAAACGCCACGATTTCCACAACCCGGTGAGACCATCAGCGGAGAAGACCTGCAGGTCATTCCCGGCGGCAAAGGGGCTAATCAAGCAGTCGCCGCTGCAAGGCTGGGTGCGAACGTTTCCATGCTGGGGCGTGTGGGCAAAGATAACTTCGGTGATTTCCTCCTCCAAAATCTTCGATCGAATCAAGTGGATACGCAACTCGTCCAGCGCGACGACGCATCTACCGGTACCGCCACCATTATCGTGGATGGCAACGGGCAGAACAGCATCGTGCTCTCCTCGGGAGCAAACGGTAAAGTCTCGCTTGCGGATGTAGATCACGCTTCTTTCTCCGACTTCAGCCTGTTGCTGCTTCAACTGGAGATTCCCATCCCGACCGTTCTCCGCGCTGCCCAACGCGCCCACGAAAACGGACTACGCGTCATTCTCAACCCCGCCCCCGCCCGATCCCTGCCCGATGAATTGATCGCCCTTGCCGATTTCCTCATCCCCAACGAAACGGAGTTGAGTCTGCTCACGGGCATGGATGTGAAGGACATTCCCTCTGCAGAGAATGCGGCACGGATGTTATTAGCACGCGGGGTAAAGACGGTGATCGTGACTCTTGGAAGCAAGGGCGCATTGATCGTAGACAAGTATACAAGTATAAAAGTAAACACATTCAAGGTGAATGTTGTAGATACTACGGCGGCTGGCGATGCATTTATTGGAGGATTTGCATCCAGACTTATAGAGTGGGACAGCTCGTTGTCTGAGCATGAGCCAAGTCCCGCGCTCGTACTCCACAGTGCCGTCCGTTACGGATGTGCCTGCGGCGCATTGGCAACCACCAAATTCGGCGCACAGCCATCTTTACCCACGAAAGAAGCAGTAGAAAACCTCATGTCGTTGCGAGAAGGAGTGTAGCGACGACGAAGCAATCTCCTGTTTCGTGGAATACTCCTATAACTGGGAGTTTCCCGTTTAATTGGAGATTGCTTCGGGCGAAAAGCATCGCCCTCGCAATGACATAACACGGAGAATTATGCCCAAACAAATCATCATTGACACCGATCCCGGCGTAGATGATGCCTTCGCCTTCCTACTGGCGCTCGCATCCCCAGAGATCCAACTCGAAGCACTAACCACCACGCAGGGCAATGTCACGCTCGAAAAAGCCACACGCAACGCCCTGTCCGTTCTAGAGTTGGGACGCGCCAGCCATATTCCGGTAGTAGCTGGGAGCGTGCTGCCACTCGTCAATCCGTTGCGCGCCTCTGCGGATGTGCATGGAACCAGCGGCATCGGCAATTCGACACTGCCTGAACCATCCGCGAAACCGCTCGACAAACACGCCGTGGATTATTTGATCGAGCGTGTCCTTGCCGAACCGGGTGAATTAAGCATCTTCCCCATCGGACCTCTGACCAATATCGCCATGGCGATCCGCAAGGAACCAAAGTTCGCTGCCGCCGTGAAAGAACTGGTTATCATGGGCGGAGCGATCACCGAAAACGGCAATGTCACCCCGCTGGCGGAATTCAACATCTACGTTGACCCACATGCCGCGCATATCGTTTTCCATGCGGGGATTCCCATCACCTTGATCCCATTGGATGTTACGCACAAAACCTTGCTCCGACAGGACCATGTTGACCGCTTAATGAAGATCAACTCACCCATCTCGCGCTTCATCAAAGATGCTGTGGAAGTCTATTTCCAGTTCTCCTACGAACGCGGATTTACCGGCTGCGCTCTACACGATCCACTCACGCTGGCGACGATCATTGCACCAGAATTGCTCACGCTGAAAGAATATTACGTGGATGTCGATCACTCCACAGGCGTGGCGATGGGCAAGACCTTCGCCGATATTTTCAATGTAACAAAAAAGCCCGCCAACATGAAAGTAGCTATGGATGTGCGCGGCGATGATTTCATCGAATTATTCATCCAGCGTATGGAGACATTGGCAAGAATGATCACAGAATAACATGCCCAAACGAATCCTCATCGACACCGATCCCGGCATTGATGACTCCCTGGCGATCCTGCTGGCGCTCGCTTCGCCGGAACTCTCGCTGGAAGGCATCAGCGTTGTCCACGGTAATTGCTCACTGGAACAAGCCACCGCGAATGGTTTATCCATTTTGGAGCTGGCACATGCGGAGCATATTCCGCTTGCGGTTGGATGTGAGTTGCCGCTGGTACAGCCGTCCCTGCTGGCGCCAGAGACGCACGGGAACACCGGCTTGGGCTACGCAAAGCTCCCAGAACCGCGGATCAAGCCCACGTCCCAGCATGGAGCCGATTTCCTGATCGAGAAGATCATGTCCAATCCCGGGGAAATGACCCTCGTGGCGATCGGTCCGCTGACAAATGTCGCACTGGCAATTCGCAAAGAACCACGCATCGTCAGCGCGCTCAAAGAACTGATCATCATGGGCGGTGCCATCCGCTATGAAGGGAATACCACTGCGCTGGCTGAATTCAATACCTACGTTGACCCGCATGCAGCGCACATTGTCTATCACGCTGGGATACCAACGACGCTTGTGCCACTGGATGTGACCTATCAATGCGTGCTGATGTCTGATGATGTGGCACGCTTGCAAAAGATCAATTCCCCCATCCCAGGTTTTATCAAAGCCACCACCGATTTTTACATGGAGTTCCACGATGCCTATCAAGGCGTGAAAGGCTGCGTGATCAACGACCCGCTGGCACTGGCGTTGACCTTCGCTCCGGAACTCTGCGATTATCGGGAACTGCCTGTGGATGTGGATATTTCCGGAGGCATATCGACGGGAAAAACGATCGGCGATTTTTACAACTACGAGAAGAAGCCTGCGAATATCAAGGTGGCACTCGGTGTGCACCCGCGTGATTTTATTGAGTTGTTTTTGGAGAGGATGGAGAAGCTCTCTCGCTCCCTGGCATAGGAGTGCAACGTCTCCTGACGTTGGAGTGCAAAGTCTTCAGACTTTGCACTGCGTCCATAACGGCTGAAACAAAACCGCATTCGCGGTGTTGTAAGAATCAAATCCAAGAAGAGGAGAATGCTATGTTCGACAAGATCAAGAAAGATTTCACTACGATGACATGGGTACTGATCCCGGTCGCCATCGCCATTAACATTGCCATCGGGCAGATCGTCGTTCTACTAAAACTGCCTGTCTACCTTGATTCGATCGGAACGGTACTCGTGGGCATCATCTGCGGTCCGTGGGCTGGCGCGTTGACAGGCGCCCTTTCGAATACCATCTGGGGTCTGTTCAACCCGGACTCTCTGCCCTGGTGGCCCGTGGCGTTCTTCATCGGTCTGGTAGCCGGTTTGTGCGCCAATGCTGGTCTCTTCAAGAGCTGGTGGAAAGTGATCCTCTCAGGCTTCCTGATCGCCCTCACGGCAGCCATCGTTTCCACCCCGATCTCGGTCTATCTGTACGGCGGTATCACAGCCAGTGGCTCATCCTTCATCACCGCCTATTTGATGCAGACGGGTCAGGGCGTGGTCTCCGCGGTCTTGAGCACCGGCTTTCTCGTTGAACCCGTGGACAAGATATCCACCGCCATGCTGGCTTTCGTCATCGTGCAGGGACTTTCCAAGCGTTTGGTCGCCCGCTTCCCCCGCCCTGAGAATGCTGAAGCGGAAGCTGGAAACAGCACCACCCAGATCATCATCGCTCTTGTAGTGGTCGTGATCGCTGTTGCCCTCGGCTTTGTCGTCCGCAATATGCTGGGATAAGAAGAAACTTCTTTACCAAAAATCAGGCTTCAGAACGAAGCCTGATTTTTTTTGGCTTATAATCCAACAACATTCTAATCATCGCAGCATCAGTAGCAAGGAAAACAAGCATATTATGCACGAACGCCTTTCGTATTATGTAAAACGAAACAGCATAATCCACCGGCTAAACCCGTTGACCAAGATCGTTCTGGCATTGAGCATCATTCTGATCGCGTTCATCAGCCAGTGGTATTGGGTTTCTCCGGCTCTGTTTTTCATTATCATCCTACCGTTGAGTTTTGCAGGCAAAGTGTCAAAGGAATTTCTTTCCACAGCCCTGCGGCTCATCCTGCCTGCATCTGGTTTCATTTTCATTATGCAGGCATTATTTCAGCCGGGCGGTCATACCGTTATTTTTCAAGTATGGCTATTGGATGTAACCCAGGAAAGTCTTTTGTATGCCTTCCGCGTCTCAACAAGAATTGCGGTCATGATCTCGTCCTTCACGCTCTTTCTCATGACAACCCATCCCAGCGAGTTGATGTCTGACCTCACACGCCGCGGGCTGCCCGGTCAATTTGCTTATGTGATCATTTCCACGCTACAGATCCTGCCGCAGATGCAAGCCAAGGCGGGGACTATCATCTCAGCGCAGCGCGCCCGCGGATTGGATACGGAAAGCAGTTTCGCCAAACGCGCGGGGTCACTGGTTCCGCTGGTAGGTCCACTGGTGTTCGGTTCGCTGGTGGAAGTGGAGGAACGGGCCATCGCCATCGAAGCGCGCGGCTTTACATCCACGCATGTCAAAACATCCCTGCATGAAGTGAACGATACCAGTGCAGATAAAGCAATTCGCTGGGTGCTCATCCTCATCGTCATCTTCACCTTGGTCTCCCGAATATGGCTATCGTAAATCTACAAAACGTCACATACACCTATCCGCTCACGAAAACGCCTGCGCTCAAGAATATCAACATGCAGGTGAACGAAGGTGAGTTTGTCGCGGTCATCGGACCGAACGGCGCGGGCAAGTCCACGCTTTGTTATACGGTGGCGGGATTCGTTCCACATTTTTTCAAAGGGGAAATGACCGGCACGGTAGAAGTCGCCGGGAAGGAATCCAGCCAATCTAATTTGCATGATTGGATCCTGAATGTTGGGTTGGCATTCCAAAATCCGTTCAACCAGATCAGCGGCGCAAAATATACGGTCTTCGAAGAGATCGCTTTCGGATTGGAGAACACGGGCGTGCCGCGCGATGAGATGATCCAACGCGTGGAAGATGCCATGAAACTGACGGGCATCGGCGACCTGGCGGACCGCTCACCCTATTCTTTATCCGGCGGACAACAGCAGCGTGTCGCTCTAACCTCCATTTTGGTCATGCAGCCGAAGGTTCTCGTACTCGATGAGCCCACCTCCCAAATGGACCCAATCGGTACGCGCGAAGTCTTCAGTGTGATCCGCACGATGGCGGAAAAAGGCATGACCGTGGTGCTGGTGGAACACAAAGTGGAATGGATCGCCAACTTCGCAGACCGCGTCATCGCACTGCATGAAGGGCAAATTCTATTAGATGGCAAACCCGGCGATGTGTTGACATCTGACCTGTTAGCAGAAAAGGGATTTGGTATCTCACGCTACACGTCTGTGGCAAGAAAAGCAAAAGAAGCAGGTATGTGGAAAGGTGGGAAATTGCCGGTGACATTGGAAGAGGCGGTAGATGGATTCTCCCTCACCCCCCGCCCCTCTCCCGCTGGGAGAGGAGAGTAAACCCATGAAAATCCAAATAGAAGATCTCCACTTTGCCTATCCCACTGGGCTCGAAGCGCTACGCGGTATTTCACTGACCATTGACTCGGGTGAGCAGGTTGCCATCGTTGGGCAGAATGGCGCGGGGAAGACGACACTGGTCAAACATTTGAATGGATTGTTACAGCCATCATCGGGCACGGTGCGCGTGGGAGATTGGGACACGAAGGAACATTCCGTGGCAAAGATGGCGAAACGCGTGGGGTATGTCTTCCAAAACCCCGATGAGCAGTTATTCTCGAAGGATGTGGGAACGGAGGTAGCATTCGGACCGAAGAATCTCAGGTTTAACGGCGACCAAGTTCAGGCGTTAGTCAAAGACGCGCTGGCGTTAACGGAGTTATCCGATAAAACGGAGACGAATCCATACGACCTGTCTGCTACCTGGCGCAAGATGGTCGCGCTGGCATCCATCATTTCAATGGATACGGATATCGTCATCTTTGATGAACCGACTACGGGACAGGACGCCGTCAACGTGACGCGCATCGCGCATGTGATCAAGGCGCTGCGCGAACGCGGCAAGACGGTCATCACCATTACACATGATATTGATTTTTGCGCGGAGAATTTTGAGCGTGTGATCGCCATGGCACAGGGGAGGATCCTGCTCGACGGCAAAGCGAACGATGTGCTTGGGCAGGAAGAGATCCTTGCCACAACATATGTCGATCCACCTCAGTTGACGAGATTGGGAAAGCGATTGGGTTTTCGGGAAACCGTAAAAAACGAGAACGAGTTCCTACTCGCCTATCGGACAGCGACCAACTCACGAACGGAGTGAGTCTGCGCCAGCATGATCACATAGGTTACGCCACCAATATCCACAAGCTGTGCTGATACATTGAGAGGGTGCTCCCTGCCATTGTAATGCTTCAATGTCAGAGGATATTCTTTCAGTGAATTTTCCTGACACAGAGTTCGTATGAATTCGGCACGTTGGTAGGGCTCCCACAGGCGGACTTCCAGCATGGTATGTCCTAATAACTTCATGCGTTCATAACCAAGCGCAAGCAGGAAAGACCGATTCACTTCAATGATAATGTCGTCCGTTACGCGATACATCAATACCATGGGGATACGATCAGGTGTATCCCCTTTTACCCGCGCATCGTAAAATAAAGTTGCACGAGACTCTGCCTGTTTCTGAACAGTAATATCATCCAATACAAGGACACGCCCCATGGATTGTCCTTTTCGTAAGCGAACATTAGACACACGCGTGTCAAAGAACAACGTGTCGCGCCCCGGAATATTAATAGCCGTTTCAGAACGAATGGTATTATGCTGATTGCATAAACGGACCAAGTCGGGCCACGGCTCAAACACAGAGGAGACCGTGCCACCGATCAATTTACTCAAATCCGTTTGAAAATAGTATTCAAAGGCATGGTTGAGATACACCACGCGTTCGTTATCATCCAAAACGATCACCACATCATCCATGCTTTCGAGAACCGTTTCACCTGCCACAGGTACCAAATCCAACAGACGGAATTGGAACAAGGCAATACTGTAAATGATCCCTGAGAGGATCAACCCCAGAGGCGTCCAATCGAGTTCGGGAACCGGGTTAATTCCCAGCACATAGACTATATTCCCAACCCAGTTAACCATAACGCCAAAGAGCATAAAAAATATCTGAGTCCGAAACTCTGGCTGCACTTTCGTGGTATGACGGATCAGAAGGATCGTCCCGCCCACTAGCATAATATATGAATATGCCACGAACAAATAGAAGATCGGTCCATGCCCAAAGGACGCCACCACATAGGAGCCAAAGTCTTTTTGTGAAATTGTTGCCCAGACCAGGTGATGGAGATCGTTCGTCCAGATCAATGCCACACAGATCAAGGGGAATACCCATATCGCCCAGAGCCACTTTGACTTTAAAATATGTGATTGTGTATATGTGATCGCGAATAGGAAAAATAATACAGAAACGCTCACGATCCCAAAGTATTGGACTTTTCCCCAAAAGATCTGCATAGACAGGTCACGGCTTGCCAATTCCATGGCATACGCTAGCGCCCATTCGCTGACTGCCAGCCCCATGCCCAAGAGAGGCAAAGCACCCACCACCTTAAGGCGACGGGAAATAAAAAACACATTAATCAAGCCGATAATACCGGCAATAAAAAGAAGCTGAAAATAGGGGTTTGCCTGCCACTGCATCGTTGCTGTTTCCACCATTTCGGATTGAAAGTGGATAAAGTGTACATCAAACCCGGTACAAACAAAATGAAATTCCAGTTACAATTTTGAAATCAACCTCATTAACTCCGATTTGACGGATATACTACCAATTCATCATAGCCTGAAGTCTTCCGCAAATTCTCGTTTGTAGGCAATTTCTGGGAAAACCGCCAACACGATCTCGGCAGTGGTATAGATATTGCATCCACTCACCAGATGCCCACCTATAGTTTTTCCATCGCCATCGGAAATGGAAACATGCAGGTGAGAACCATATAACGAAACCGTTCCAGTCATCGAAACGATCTCAAAATACCCGGTATACTCAGTATACTCGCTGCGATTAGCAAGGCGCAGCACTGCCCGTGTCAGGCTACCAACCGAGGAAAGCACACACCCTGCCTCAATACGCTTCTCTTTCACAAACGTCTCGATCGAGTCAAACAAGTCCTGCCCATATGCCAGACGAAAGGTATAATTTTCCATAATCAGCCTCCATCCTTATTATATTGACATGTTGGAAGTGTTTTCACTTTTGCAAGGCATAGAGAGAAAAAGTTTCAATGGGCTAATGTACAATAGCAATGCATCGGAGCAAGTATGAGCAAATTAGAAGTCAAACGATATAAGAGCATCCAAGAAATTGACCCAACCGTGTGGGATGGCATTGTTGCCGGAAGAGGCTTCCAAAGCCACAAATGGTATACCTTCGGGGAACATGCCATGGCAGATTGCCCTCCCACCTATTTGATCGCCTGGGATGGCGATAACGCCATCGCAAGCGCGGCCCTCTTCAAGATCCATAATGAACCGCTACCTCTTCCCAAAGTGGCGCGTCGCTTTATGGCTTCCGTCCTCAAGCGCAGACCGCTGCTGGTCTGCCGCTCCCCCCTTGCCGATACATCTGCCATGCTGTTACCCGGTGAACCGGAGCGCGATGAAGCGCTGACCGTTCTCACGCAAGCCGCACAGGAGGAATTCAAGAAGCAACGCTGTTCCTTCCTTGTTTTTGATTACCTGCTAACAGAGCAGCTTAAATATCCGTCCTGGGCGGCAGGCTACGAACCCATCACGGTCTCAGAACCTGGCACGTACATGCCCATCGAATGGGAAAGCTTCGAAGCCTATCTCGATTCAGGCAATAAGAAAGACCGCCAACACTATAAGAAGACCCTGCGCGAAGCAGAAAATAACGGCATCGTCTTGAGCCGGCACACATCCGTACCCGATGTGAATGCCGCCCTGGAACTGGTGGAAAATGTTTCGATCTGGCACGGTTCCGCGCCCAACCCTTGGACGCGTGGTCTGCTCGAAAACTTCTCCATGATCGATGGGACCTGGCTGGAGATTCACAGAGAGGGAAAACTGGTGGGCTGCGGCGCTGTGGTTCGTGACAATCGTTTTATGCTTGCTACTGCATTGGGATTGGAAGACGATGTCCCCGGCGGATATTTCCTCCTGCTCTACGCCGCCCTAGAAGAAGCCTTCCTGCACAATGTTCGCCTGGTCCGTTTTGGAAGCGGCGCCTACGATGTCAAACGCAGACTGGGCTTCCATCTCGAAAACACAAATCATGCCATGATCAGTATGGCTGGCTTTACAGCCCGCGCAAAAAAACAAGCGCTTGCTGCCAAATAAAAAACATCATGTTATTGGGAATTCCTCAATCTATTGTCACCCTTACCGCCATCGTTCTCTTCTATGTGATGGATTTCATTCTTATCCGTCGCTATGACAAACAAAGACAAGCCAGTGGTTCCACTGGCTCAGGGCGCTCGTGGGATTTTACCTTCTTCATCTTCACGATGGTCACTGTGCTTGTCCTTCAGCCTATCATTATCCCCATTCTCAGTGTACGCACGAAAGAGACATGGGGATTATTTATTCAAATTCTTGGTGTCATCACCCTCGTGACTGCTTTGGCTTTGCATTTCTGGTCACGCGTTCACTTACAACATTTTTATGCCGAGCGCGTCGAAGTGCAACCTGAACATAAAGTCATCGATACCGGTCCCTATAAGCTCATGCGGCATCCCGTTATCACCTCCTTTTTCGGGATATCGACCGGACTCTTCCTCATCAACCCCGCGCTAACCACATTGGCGGCGCTCGTCTACACGATTTGGGACTTTACTCGCGCAGCCCGCCAGGAAGAAGAACTGCTATCAAAGACCCTGCCCGGCTACACGGATTATGCGCGTCGGACTTCCCGATTCCTGCCGCGCCTTTGGAGAAGCTGATGATCCCCTTTGAGCGTTTCCTGCAACTATCCACCGAAGAGGTTGCCGCGCTTGTTAGAGAGAGCGGAGAAAAGGTGTGTGTTTTCCCCGTTAACGGAACGCGACGCTGGTTCATCCTCGAGCACGGAGAAGAGATCGGCGACGATTTCTTCGATGCCTACATGACCACCGCCATCCAAAACCACATCTATCTATGTGGGATGTTATTCCAGCATGGTATCAGCACTATCCTTGCCCCCGTGCTCGGGCGTGAGCTCATGCGCCGCGGTGATGAATATGCCAAACGCGTCGGTATCGATGGTCTGGTACGCACGTCAACGGACAAGAATTACCGCGATTTCTTCGCCAACCAGAATGTGAAAGTCCGCTTTTATGGTGATTACCGCGATGTACTGACTGGCACTCCCTTTGAGTACGCGCTCAAATCCATGTACGAGGTCAGTGAAGCGACCAAGTATAACAACGCTCACCGCCTATACTTCGGTGTATTTGCCGATGAAGTGACCGAGACGGTTGCCCGCCTCTCCGTGGAGCATTATCTGGCATACGGAACGATTCCCGATAAACAGACATTGATCCGGAAATATTACGGTGAAGAGATCCCACCGGTCAGTTTGTTCATCGGCTTTGACAAATTCAGCGCCTTCGATATGCCCCTGGTCTCCACCGGCAACGAAGATCTCTATTACTCGCTTAGCCCGTCACCTTATATGACGGAACGCCAATTGCGCGCTATCCTGTACGATCACCTCTATCTTCGCCGCGTACCAGAGCCGGAATATACAAAGCTTGAACCCGCTGAACTGAATTGGCTGCGAGAATACTACCGCCATAATAAAGATTATGTTCTTGGTGTCGGAAAATTAAAATTCGACATCTGGTTTCCAGATATTGCTGAGTAATCCATGGCAGACATTATCACGAACCTGATCGATCAGATCGGTCCCGGTCATATGGCAAGTACCGCGTATGACACGGCGTGGGCAGCACGCCTAGGGGATGTAGATTGGGGTGTAGCAAGCCGCTCCCTTGCCTGGCTGGCAGAGCATCAACTTCCAGACGGTTCGTGGGGAGCGCCCGCGCCCATGTACTACCATGACCGTGTCATCTGTACGCTCGCTGCCATGATAGCGCTCACCTATCAAGGTCGCCGCGGACATGACAAAACCCAGATTGAAAATGGGAGACTCGCCTTACAGCGAATTGTCGGGGGTGCCACACAGGGGCTCCAGGCTGATCCAAACGGAGCTACTGTCGGCTTCGAAATGATCGCTCCTACACTGGCGGCAGAGGCTGAAAAGCTGGGCATCCTTAAAAATCAGGGTAACCGCATTTTGGGGCGTCTATCCAAACAAAGAGCGAAGAAACTTTCGTATCTCAAAGACAATATGATCAGCAAGCATGTGACCATGGCATTCTCTGCCGAAATGGCTGGCACGGATGGAAAGCACATGCTCAACATCGAGCACCTGCAAGAGAGCAATGGCTCGGTCGGCGTGAAGTCCTTCGGCGTCGGCATATTTTGCCACGTATATCAAACGCGGTGATGAAGCATCCCTCAAATATTTACGGGGCATTATCAAGCCGGATGGCGGAATGCCGAATGTAGCACCCTTCGATGTTTTTGAGATTGCATGGGCTCTCTGGAACTTGAGTTTGATCCCCGGTCTGAAGAAGAACGTCAAACTGGATCCACATCTGAAATTTCTTTCAAACGCCTGGATTCCCAAACGGGGTGTGGGCTTTGCAGCAGAATATTCCGTCAAAGACAGCGATGATACCAGCCTGGTCTACGACACGCTTTTGCGCTTTGGCATCGAAAAGGATTTGGCAAGCGTGCTGCTTTATGAAGAGAAGGATCACTTCCGTTGTTTCGATCTGGAAGCCAATCCGTCTATTAGTGCGAACATCCATGTGCTCGGTGCGCTGGGTCAGGCTGGGTTGAAGGAGAAGAACTCTTCTGTTAGCAAGGTGATCAATTTCTTGCGCAAGGCAAAAGGTGAAATGCCCTATTGGATGGATAAATGGCATTCATCACCCTATTACGCCACTTCGCACGCCGTCATTGCCTGTGCAGGGCTGGCAAACGAACTCGTCGAATCCTCCGTCGAATGGATCGTCAAATCCCAGAACCGCGATGGCTCCTGGGGTACTTATCTCTCTACAGCAGAAGAGACAGCCTACGCTATTCAAGCCTTATGGGTGTGGAATGAAAAAGCTGCCAAAGTACCAAAAAGCGTCATGAAAAGCGGAGCACGCTGGCTGAAAGAAAATTTTGATCGCCCCTATCCTCCTCTATGGATCGGGAAATGTCTCTATTGCCCTAATCTTGTAATTCGTTCTGCAGCAATCAGTGCGCTTGCGCTTGTGCTATAAAGGTATCAGCACGTTGGGCTATGACAACGCAAAACAGATGTGTATATCTGGCTATTGGATTTGGAACATAAACAAAGGTTAATGAGAAATGACAAAAAGAATAATTGTTTTGGGCTCCATGAGAAGCGGAACTTCTTTAGTAGCGGAACTTACACGATTATGGGGAGCTTACGCCGGTAGAGATGCTGACCTTTGGAAATCCGATATTAACAATCCGCGCGGCTATGGGTACATGGAATATATTCCGTTGCAGGATTTTAACGATGAACTGCTCGACCACAACGACAGGGTTCCTCCCTCATCGCAACTCATGGAGCAAAAAGCTGAGGATCCCGAACTGAAAAAGAAGGCGATGGATCTGATCCAAGCCATGGATGAGAGAGCGAAAGAAAATGGAGCCCCTGCCTGGGTGTGGAAAGATGCGCGTCTGCCTCTCACCATCCCGTTTTGGACAAAACTTTGGGGCGATGTCATTTATGTCAATACGGTCAGGCATCCGGCAGAGATCACCCTTTCTGCTGCCAAGGCACAGGAATTCCAAGAGGAGGAACCTCCCTACTCTGCTGGGTTGCTCTACTGGCAATACTGCATGTTGAATGTACTCTCGTACACACAGGAGCATCCCGCCAAAATTTTCATTGAGTATGGGCAGCTGACAAATCATCCGCAACAAGAATGTATTCGGCTTGCCCAGTTCCTGGATGCTCACTGCAATATGCCGCAGGAAAGCGCTGCGTCAAGAACAGAGACTATGCTGGCAAGCGTTGCTAAAAGCCAGAGGCATTATCATTACAAAAAGTCTCTGGCAGAGATGGAACAGGTCACACGAGAGCAGCGGGCGCTCTACAATTTTCTACGAGTTAAGACCATCCACCCAGATGAGCCGTTTAAACGGGAAGACTTTGAGCTTTACCCCGGCTGGATGGAATACCTCCAAAGCATGGATATGCTTTTGACGCTCAGCGATAAACTGGATACATGGGCAACGCAGGAACCAGATCAATACTCCAGTGACACAAATGAGCCGCATTGATCTTTGTCGATCCTTCAACGCATTTGATCAGATTGAGAAGTTATGAGACAAGCCTTCGATCAGTTTATCACGATCTCCACTACTGACCCGGATGATACACGCCGCGGGAAGATCTTGAACATCCTGCTCCTGGGAGTTGGAGGCGTCTCGATCATTGCATTTATCCTTGCCATTGCCGAAATCCGCAATCAAAATTTCCGTGATATATCCATACTCCTTTTGGGAAGCCTTGTCACTTTGCTAGGCACAGGAGTCATTTACTTAATCAATTCCCGATGGTCAGAAAAGATAGCAGCCGTTCTATTTTTGATATTATTGACTGTTATTTTCTCTTTTAGCGATACTGCCGTCCAGGTTTCTGCTGGGCGTACTCTCTTTGCCTTTGCCATACCGATCATCATGGCAAGTATTTTATTGAATCCCTGGTCAAGTTTTGTTTTTGCAGGGATCAGCAGTGTCATTATTTCCCTTTTATCCCTATCCATCAATCGCTCACCCAACTTCCCCGCCATTATTGGTTTCTTCCTGATCGCTCTTACCTCCTGGCTCTCGGCTCGAAGCCTGGAATCAGCCTTGCATGAGCTACGCGTCATCAATGCCAATTTGGATGGCGTGGTTGTGGAACGCACACAGGCTTTGTCTGAATCACTGATCCGTGAGCGCATCGAAGCTGGGCGAAATCAAGCCATTCTCAACTCCATTGCCGATGGCGTGATCGTCTTCGACAAGCAGTGGAACGCCATGATGGCGAACCCGGCGGTGAAAGGTATGCTTGAAATTCCGCTGGAATGGTTCGCCGGAAAGAATTTCCGCGAGATCATCGATCACCCCAAATTAGCTATCAAAAGCCGCGGCTTACTCAACGCTATGATCGAGCACGATACCCAACCTATTGGTTTCCGTATCGAATGGGGTGGTAAAACTCTCTCGGTCAGCGCGGCACAAGTCTATAGCGATACCGGCGATAACATGGGCTTTGTGATCGTGTTCCGCGATGTCACCCGCGAAGCCGAGGTAGAAAAACTCAAGAGCACGTTCGTTGCCATCGTCTCGCATGAACTGCGGACACCGCTCAATGCCATTCTCGGGTACGCCGAGATGTTCAAGGAGGCTATCTACGGACCGATGAATGATAAGCAGGTCAACATGTCAGATCGCATCATCAAGAATACACAGCGGTTGCTGGGCTTGATTAACGATCTGCTCGACCAGGCTCAAATGGAAGCTGGAAAGCTGACCATTCAGATGGCGCCATTAAGACTTTCGGAACTGCTCGATAATCTGCACAGCGTACTGGATAAGTCCGCTTCAGACAAAGGCTTGAAGTTGACCAGCGAAATCGACGATTTTCTCCCCGAACGTGTGAACGGCGACACAGCACGTCTGCACCAGATCCTGGTCAACCTGGTCAATAACGCTATCAAATTTACAGATAAAGGATCGGTCCGTGTACGTCTGTTCTACTATGATGAGAACCGCTGGGGCATCGAAGTTGCAGATACGGGACGTGGCATCCCTGAATCAGAGTTACCTCACATCTTTGAAACATTCCGTCAAGTGGAAGGTACCGCCACGCGCGTTCATGGCGGTTTCGGGCTGGGACTTTCCATCGTCAAACAATTGGTCAATCTAATGAATGGTGAGATACAAGTTGCCAGTGTGGTGGACGAAGGCACCACGTTTAAGATCATTTTGCCCCTGATAACCAGTAACGCATTACAAACGAATTGGAGAGCATGATGAGTGAATTGGCATTAATTATAGAAGATGATGAAGATCTGGCAGATATTTTCGCAGAAGCGCTTCACGGCGTTGGCTTTGAGGTGGAGCGTGTTTTTGATGGCAGGCTCGCCCAGGAAAGATTGAAAGGCGAACGCATACCGTTCATTATCCTGCTCGATATGCATCTTCCGCATGTGTCTGGGGGAGATCTACTCACTATCGTGAAACAGGATGAACGATTTATAGATACCACGATCATTGTCACAACTGCCGACGCACGTATGGGAGATATGTACCGTGACCAAGCAGATTTTGTGCTGATCAAGCCCATCTCGTTCGTGCAACTGCGTGACCTTACTGCAAGACTGAAACCAAAGCGGTAGCTTTAAACGAAACTCCGAGACCGTCACAAGTCTCGGAGTTTTTTGTTATTCCGAACCAGTTCAAACTCAATCGCCATAATACTGGGAGCAATAATATTCCTCCCCACTGGGAGCTTTTACTTTGAACGGGTAATCTTTTGCAATATGCTCATACTCGGCGAGACCGCTTTTCACCGTTTCATACATTCGATCTGCGCTGAAACGCGAGAAGTGGAAACCCTGCCACGGAAGTGACTCGTCCAGATCGCGGTTGTATTTCTTACACACCAAGGCCGCACCGATCTTTTCATGGACAGTATTGGGCAAGGATTTATCAAGAAATGCATTCACCAAAGGTGGCACGGCATCATCCGACAAATCGACAAAATATTGGGTATCTAACTCCACCCGCCCATAAGAGGATGGCTTCGTTTGAACATCCAATTCACGCTGGATATTGTGTTGAACGATGAATTTATCAACGTTCAGGATACCCAGAGAAACGATAAACCCAAAGAATGCGACTAACATGGCAAATGCTACGGCACGGTCACGGCGCAAGATCTCCAGAACAACGACAACAACCAATAGCAACGCCAGCCAGATCATAAATACATGAGTGTATGTGCGCAGACGCGAGAAACCATAGGCTGTTTCATACAACACCAGCCGTTGAAATGCCGAAACCAACATCACTAGCACCAATCCCACCAGAGCCACACCGAGACCAGAGAATACGCGTCGTTGCGTTTCGGTCTCGCGACGGGTGATGGCTCCCAGCCCGAGCAGCATCAACAGGCTGAAAAATGCCACAGCGACCAGTTCTCCAAATCCGCGGCGGGCATATTCGGAGAAGGTGTAGCCTGTGAAACTAATATTCGCCTGCCCGCCAAAGAAATACTCGAATTGCACTGCGACAAAAGCAGCGAACAAGATCGCCACACTTCCCAGCACAATAGCGGACTCGGTAAACCCTAAAAATGCCGGCACCACTGGCTTATCTTCCGAGATCTTTTCATCGGCGCTGTTAGCGGCGTGCAAGTAGATCCCAGCGATGGCGTAGGCAAAGATAAGAATATATACCAAGCGGAAAATATATTGAGGCAGGTTGTCGATCTTGAACAAGGCAATGAAATCATCCAACCGTTTGGCGAAGACTACATCTGCCGAGGCAAGGATGGATGCAAAGATGGCAACGATAGGTAGCGCGATGAGCAGTCCGCGCAGGATGGACCAGAACGTTGAATTTCGTTTCGGACTCCCGACTGGCTGATCCCGCTTAATTTCGGCAGCAAATCCCAACGGGCGGACAAGCATGCTTCCGATCAGGCGGAAATATCCGAAGACGTAATCCAGCAAGGCATAATGAGTCCAGCGCCCGCCGAGGTAGGTCATGGCAAAGACACCCATCAGGAAGATCGTCAGGGCAACGGAGAGGAAGACCGTCATCGGCTCGAGGCGGAAAAAGGTCAGGGCGGTGAGAAAAGCTATGGGGAACAGAAGCAGGCTCGAACGTGGTGTGAGGCGAAGCCCATCCGCACGGAGCAGAAAGATCCCAGTGGCGAGACAGAGCGTGATGTAGATGGCGAAGTTGACGCCGAAGGGCTTTTCCCAGAAGAGAAAATCGAACACCCACCCAAGCAAGAGTACGATGAACCAGAAACGGTTTGGATTGGCTTTCATGCGGACCTCCACGAAAAGTTTTCGCAAGCATAGCCCCGTCAGGCTTGCGGAGACTTCTCAAAAGGTATCAATTTTCCACAAAACGCATCATTTCCAATGTTACAGATTAATAAGGACTTATTTCGGGCTATTGACATCCGATTTGAAATGTGACATACTTCCAGCATTGTTACGGGGGCAAACAAACTGAACCGCCATCCTATAGAAAGGAGGAGGTGATGTCTCAAATGGATAGTAGTAACAAACCCAGCGCTGTGGCATCCCTCCTCAAGTAATTGATAAGGTTGCCACAGCGCACCACGGGAGCCATCCATGATTGGGTGGCTCCCTGGCTCTTTAACACAACCAGCAGGAATTACTCATCTCCAAACGAGATACCAATATTCCGCGCGGTTAGCACAGCGTCGCCATTCACATCGACGCGTTTGGGAACCGCAAGCGCCTCCTCCAACGGAATATGAATGATCTTCCCCGATACCAAAGACACCATGTGATCGAATCTGCTTTGAGCAGCAAGACGCACCGCTGCCGAGCCGTAGCGCGTTGCCAGCCAGCGATCAAAGGGAGTGGGCGTTCCTCCGCGTTGAAGATGCCCGAGTACAGTTACGCGCGTTTCAAATCCGCTTTTTTCAATGTACTCGCCTAAGACCTGCCCGATGCCGCCTAGACGCGGAACATAGATCTCGTTACCGCTGCGAGAGAATTGTTGTGAGCCACCTTTAGTCCTTGCACCTTCTGAAATGGCAATGATGCTGAAAAGCATTCCACGATCCACCCGCTCGCGTACCTTGGCGACCACCGCATCGAATTGAAATGGGATCTCAGGAATGAGGATCACATCTGCTCCACCCGCCACGCCAGAATGCAGCGTGATGAACCCGGCATCTCGTCCCATGAGTTCGAGCACCATCACGCGATGATGCGACTCGGCTGTGGTGTGGAGGCGGTCAATCGCTTCGGTGGCTGTCGTCAGCGCCGTATCGAAACCGAAGGTGATATCTGTACCGCCAATATCATTGTCGATGGTCTTGGGAACACCGATGACCGGAACACCTTTTTGGCACAATTCGTGCGCGATGCGTAATGTGCCGTCACCACCCAGTACCAGCAGGGCATCCAATTGCAGGCGTTGGATTCCCTTGACGATCTCATCCGATACATCGATGGTGACTTCCTTGCCGTCGCGAATAACTTTGCGCGCGTACGGGTTTCCACGATTTGCCGCCCCCAAGATCGTCCCGCCGCGCGGAAGGATACCCCGTACTTCCTTCAACCCTAGCGGGATGACCCCATCATCATCCAGGAAACCATCATATCCGTTGCGAATACCGAATACTTCACAACCATATTGATGGATAGCTGTCTTTACTGCAGCACGAATGACCGCATTCAGACCGGGAGCATCTCCACCGCCCGTTAGAATCCCAATTCGTTTCATTGCAGCCTCCTTCCCCAGCAATCATACTCCAACCTCCGTTTCTTGCATGTGAACGCATAAGCTCATATAATGAACGGAATGGAACAGACAACCACTCAATCCCCACGTCTTAACAGTTTAACGCGCTGGCTTGTCCCCCTTGCTGCCGTGATTACGTTTGCCGTATGGTTCTACTATGCTCCGCCCGGTCTGCTGGGCAAGGCAGATGCCGTAGGTTATGCCATCTGTCACCGCATTGGAGAACGTTCCTTTCACATCGGTGACCGTCAACTGCCGCTGTGTGCGCGCTGCACAGGTGAATTTTATTCGTCGGCTATTGCATTGATCTTCTATTTCTTCTTCAGCAGGAAAAAAAGCGGCATGCCCGGCTGGAAGCTCGGTGCGCCGCTCCTGCTCTTTCTGCTCGCCTTTGGCATCGACGGCAGTAATTCCTACCTTTATCTGCTCAAGCAAACCTCCAAAGGCGCGCTGGATGCCATCCCAAATCTCTACATTCCCAACAACACGCTCAGGCTCTTCACGGGCAGCGGTATGGGTATAGCCCTGGCATCCATTCTCTTCCCGGCGTTCAATCAAAGCGCCTGGAAAGACTACGACCCCGCTCCTGCTCTGACGTGGAAAAAGCTCGGTATTCTTGTGGGCATTATTATAGTGGTCGATCTTGCCATCCTGACCGAAAGCCCGATCATCCTCTACCCCATCGCCATCTTGAGCGTGCTAGGTGTGCTAGCCTTGCTCATTATCGTGTATAGCGTGGTCTGGATGCTGATCATGCGGCAGGAGAATGTATTCGACTCCCTGACCCAGATGTGGATGCCGTTCCTGGCCGGGACGACTCTCACCTTTTTGATGATCGCTGTCATCGACATGCTGCGCTTCAAACTCACCGGCACCTGGGGAGCTTTCCCCTTGGGCTGATCCTCATCTGGATGTTAATTCTGTTCGTCCCATACTGTCATCGACCACCTGTTTTGCTATAAAACCTTAGGGACGATTGTTCGTAGATATATTGGAGGTTCTATGCCACAATTACTAACCGGAATATTTACCGCCTTCGGGCTTTCAGCAAGTGCGGGGTTAAATGCTTACATCCCTTTGCTGGTGGTGGGGTTGATCGGGCACTACCTTCCCAATTTGATGACCCTCAGTCAACCCTGGGATACTCTCGCCAACCCGTGGATCATCCTTTTGCTATGCGTGCTCGTCATCATCGAAATGATCGCAGATAAGGTCCCGGCGGTCAACCACATCAACGACCTGATCCAAACCGTTGTCCGCCCGGCAGCGGGAGCGATCGCTTTCGCCGCCAGCACTAACGCTGTCACGAATATCCATCCTGCCCTGGCACTCGCCTGTGGATTATTCGTCGCCGGCACGGTCCATGTTGCCAAAGCCGGGGTGGTGCGTCCCATGGTCACCGCCACGACCGGCGGCGTGGGAAACACTCCCGTATCCATCGCCGAGGATGTGGTTTCTACGGTACTGTCCATTTTGGCGATTCTGCTGCCGGTCATCATCGGTACTCTTTTGATCGTCATCGCCGCGTTCATCATTTACTGGCTATACAGACGAGCCAACAGACAAACTACCTGATATAATCGCAACAGCATCCATCATTCCACAAGAGGAGTAGAAATCATGACCGATCAATTGCCCCCCATTACCCCAGAAGAGCCGAAGAAGAATAACACTGCCATCATCATAGCTGTCGTTGTGGTTGTTCTTTGCTGCTGCTGCCTCGTAGCGGCAGGCGCTGGCTACTACATTTGGACCAACTATTAATTTTTTTCACCTTGCAGTAAAAGACCTCCGCCATCATTGCGGAGGTCTTTTTGTTTCAAAATAGGTTTTCAATTCCTGCAAAGCGGTCAGCGCTTTTTGCTCCAATTCCGCATCCAGCCTAAGTTCCTTGAATTCATCTTCATCCAAAACAGTCTGTTTCCCGTTGACCGAGACCCACAAGTCCAATGCCAGGTCAACATATGAAACTACGCCTTCTTCTAGCACAGCTGGTTTTCCTATATTGCAATACCAACCTTTCACCTTATCATCTTCTCGGTCGTGGATGGCAAAGATATTGTACCAGCGGTCGGTGTAATAATATTCCACAAAGCGGTCACCAGTTTTGAAGACTACATCCTGAAATGGCATATCAGCACGGTCAAATAATGCTTCCAGCGTGATCATGCTGCCTTCATGGCTCAATAATTCGCCTTCGTATTCATACGTCACTTTACCAGCAGGATTCTTTTTCTGCACTCTAATTTTCATGCCAGACATTCTACCTTAACCCGCACCGAAATCTGCGCCCCCACTTTCGGCGCTTCTTCAAGATAAACGTACAAACCATTATCCAATGTGACCTTGTATCGCTCCTGCTGAAAAATGACATCGTCTACCACCCCTTCAATGACATTCGCATCAGACTCCACCGGTAATGGACGCACCAACAAATCGACTTTCTCTCCCACTGAATGTTTGTGCTCACATTTCACAGTAAGAGTGCCAAAATCACTTTCCACTTTCCATCTTTCTTCTTTCATCTTTCCTGTCACGCTCCCCTCAATTACATTCCCTAATCCAAGAAACTTCACCACAAACGCGGACTCTGGATTCGCCCATACATCCGCAGGCGTCCCTTCACGGATGATCGCACCGTTGTGCAGGATCAAAACTCTGTCAGCGATGGTGAAGGCTTCCTCCTGATCGTGCGTCACATAAATGGCAGGGATTTGTGTATGGTGCAAAATCGTCCGCAGTTCATTGAGCAGGTCTTCGCGCAGAGATCTGTCCAACGCACCGAGCGGTTCATCGAACATCAACAGGCGTGGACGGGTTGCCAGAGCACGCGCCAATGCCACACGCTGCTGCTCACCGCCGGAGAGGTCGGTCACTTTGCGGAGTCCAAATCCCTGCAGATTGACCATGTCCAATGCATCGGCAACACGAGTGGAAATCTCCGTTTGCGGCAGGCGGCGCATCTTCAACCCGAAGGCGACATTGTCGTTAACGTTGAGGTGCGGAAAAAGGGCATAGTCCTGAAAGACCAAGCCGAAGTCACGTAGGTGAGGCGGCTTGGAAGTGAGGTCAATGTCATTAAACGAGATAAAACCTGCATCCGAATCCTCCAGTCCAGCAATGATCCGCAAGAGCGTGGATTTTCCGCTGCCCGAGGCTCCTAGCAGACAGATCGTCTCGCTGGTGTCGACTTTGAAAGAGATGTCGTTGAGCAGCGGTTTACCCTCGTAGGTTTTGAAAATGTGATGGACTTCGAGCATTAGAATTCTCCCAAGTTGGGCAGGCGGAATTTTTCGATGAGCAAAATGCTGACGAGTGTGAGTGACATGAGCAGGGTCGCCATTGCCATGGCTTGACCGTAGTTCATGCCACCGGGCTGTGAGAGGAAACGTTCGATGGCGACGGGGATGGTGGGATATTCGGGGCGAGAGATGAGCAGCGTTGCGCCGAATTCACCGAGCGAGATGGTGAAGGCAAAGGTGGCGGCTGTCAATACGGCACGGCGCAGGATGGGAAAGTCAATGTTCTTCCACACTTCAAGAGGAGAGGCGCCGAGGGAAGAGGCGGCTTGTCGCAGTCGTTCAGGGATGGAGGCAATGGCAGGCTGAAGAGCGCGGATGACGAACGGCAGCGCGACCAATGTGTGCGCGAACGGAACGAGATACGGCGAGGTCAACCATTTGCCGTAGGTAATAATGAAGCCCAGTCCCAGCATGACGGCGGAGGAACCAAGCGGGAGCATGATGAGCGGATCAAGGACTCTTTCAAGGCGGGTCGGCTTGGCAAGCGCGAAGGCAGCAGGAAAACCAAGCAGTAGCGAAAGGACAACGGTTGCGCCAGCGTAGGTAAGTGAATTGACCGTTGCTCGAATCGGCGGAACGTAAAACACTGATCCGCGCCGATTGACGAAGAGTTCGGTGTAGTAATCAGTTGTAAATCCATATTGGACATCGCCGCGTTGACCTCGGTCTGCTTCGAGGCGGAAGAGGGAACGGAATGGGAGGGCGGAGAGAGGGGAAATGAAGAAGGCGGAAAGCAGAATGCAGAGAGTGATGACAAAGAGCTTTTGTTTTGGTGTGCGTGGGGAGTGTTGCGTGAGGCGTGGGGCGAGTTGGAGCGTGGAGCGTGAGGTGAGACGAGTGTAGAGGATGGAAAATGTCAGCGTGCAGAGGAGTTGGATAATGGAGAGCAGTGCCGCGAGCGGCAGGTTGGGAAGTTTGAGAATGCGTAGGTAGATTTCTACTTCGAGGGTGGAGAATTTTGAGCCGCCTAGCAAGAGGATGACACCAAAGGATGTGAAATCAAAAAGAAAAACGAGCAGAGATGCGGAGAGAAGGGACGGGAGGAGCAGCGGTAGGATGACATCTTTCCAGACATGGAACGTATCCGCGCCGAGGGAACGGGCAGCGGCTTCGAGTTTCGAGTCCAGGCTGGAGAGGGCATTGCCAACCACGCGGATGATGATGGTGGTGTTGTAGAAAACGTGGGCAAGCAGAATGAGGGCGAAGGGAGAAGGCTGAAAGTGGAAAGAAGGAAAGAGGAAGGAAAGGATGCCGCGTGAGCCAAGGATGGCGTTGAAAGATGATGCAACAACTACCGTTGGCAGCATGAAGGGGACGGCGGTGAGTGAACGCAGAAATGATTTACCGCGAAAGTCGAAGCGGGCGAAAAGATAGGCGGAGGGGAGTCCGAGGAGAAGTGTGAGGAGGGTGGAGAGGATGGCTTGATAAAAAGTGAAGAGTAAAACGTGAAGTGCAAGTTGGAAGTTGTCTGTTGTGAGGGTGTGAAGATCAAAAGTGAGAGTAAGAATCTTGGAAAGAGGAAAGAAGAAAAGAACGACGAGAAAAGTGAGAGGGAAAAACCAGAGTAACAGGCGCGATGTAGACAGGTAAACAGGTAAACTCGTAGACAGGCTCTTTACCTGGTTACTTGTCTCCTTGTTTACCTGCCTACCGGTTTCCATGCTATTTCAGAACAACATCCGTCCACGACTGGATCCAGGCATCGCGGTTTTTGGCGATGACATCGGGAGCCAGGGTGGCAGTCTGGGCAGGAGCTTGAGAATATTTGGTGAACTCGTCCGGAAGCTTGGCGTTCGGGTTGACCGGGTATACGAACATCTGCATCGGCATATCTTCCTGGAACTGCTGACCAAGCATGAAATCCACGAACTTTTCGGCGAGGGCGCGTTGCTGAGTCCCTTTGAGGATGCCGACAAACTCAATTTGACGGAAGCAGGTGTCGGGTCCAAGAATGGAAGCGGTGGGCGCGTCGGTCAGCGGAGAACTGGCAAAGATCACTTCCGCGGCGGGAGAGGTCCCGTACGAAACGACCATCGGCTGTGGTCCCTTGCCAGAAGATGCACTGAAATTAGTGTAATAGGCTGTCTCCCACCCATCCACCACGACCACACCATTATCCTTCAATGCCTTCCAGTAATCAGTGAAGGAATCACCGTAGTGAGCAACCGTAGCAAGAAGGAAGGCAAGACCTGTAGAAGACGTGGCAGGGTTCTCCACCACGAGCAGATCCTTATAGTCTGGTTTAGTCAGGTCTTCGAGGCTTTGCGGCACAGCCAAATTCTTCCCGGTGAAATATGCCTTATCGTAGTTGATACACACATCGCCATAATCAACAGGCAGAGCGCGGTTCGAAGCATCGAGTTTGAACTCAGCAGGAATATCCTGCAAGGCAGGTGATTCATAGGCTTCGAAAATATCCGCTTCGAGAGCGCGTGAGAGGAAGGTGTTGTCCACGCCGTAGAGCACATCGGCAAGCGGCGCATCTTTGGTGAGGACAGCTTTGTTCAGCACTTCGCCCGCGTCGCCGCTTTGCAGGAAGACGACCTTGGCGTTGTTGGCATCTTCGAATGCCTTGACCACATCTTCGCTGACGGCGAACGAATTGTGCGTCATGACCGTCAGCGTTTGTGGCTCTGTGGAGGCTTGCGTAGCAGCGGGTTCCGTTGCTTGTGGCGCAGTGGACAACGGTTCAGTCGCTTGTGGTGCTTCGGTTGTCTTCGGCGAGCAGGCTGCCAACAATAAAATGAGTAGAAGTAAAAAGCGTTTCATGTTTTCCTTTCGTTTATGCGCGGCGATGAATGACCAGGAGCAGTCCAGATTTGATGGATACGGAGGCTGTCTCATCAATCATTTCGTTGCTGATGCCGCGTGTTTTATCGGGGTAAAGCGTTTCGTTGTTGAGCTGCCATTTCAGATCGGTGGTTTGGATTCCGGTCACCGCACCCTGCCAAGGGATGAGTGAGACGATGTCCCCGCTTCTTCCCCGGATTTGAACCTGATCCCGGCAAATGGAAATCTCCTCCACCCCATCGTCAAGCCGGACATCCGCGTCTGAGAGACGAGGATCGGCAAGTAAAGTAATGTTGCCCAGCGTTTGGTCAAGTCTCCCGCCCAAGGCAGCGACAATGACGATCTGTTCAGGTTTCATATCGATCGCACGGTTGATGGCAAGTTCAAGATCGGTCTCGTTCTTATCTCGCGGAAATAACTCGACAGAGATGCCATCCTTTTTCAGTCTTTGCCAATCGCTCTTTTTGACCGAATCCATATCGCCGATCACAAGATCAGGTTTCAGTTTAAGCGCCAGAGCGTGGCGTGTGCCGCCATCCGCACAGATGATGTAATCATCAGCTTGCAGGAAGGCTCGCACCCTTTTGATATTCGGCAGTTCCCCATTGGCGAAGATGATGATGCGTTGCAAAGAAAAATCCTCCGAGGGCGGAGGATGGTACTTGAACGAACTATATTCCCTCCGCCAGCATGATCTGGATCAGGTAATTCGGGTTGAGCGCGGCTCGCTCCTCTCAGTCCCGCATCGCAGGACACCCCGTTCAATTGTTATGGTACTTATAAGACGCGCAGGCTAATTTGTCAACACAAAAATTAGCGTACCCTGCGTTTCCACTCTTCCTTCATCTGGAGTTCGCTGGGGCTTTGTCCTGATTCAAGCGCCAGGAAATCGGTCAGAAGACGGTTGAACTTGATGGTCTCGTCGATCATCGGAAAGTGCCCTGAGTTTTCGAGAAAGACCGGGTGCGTCATTGAAGAAAGCCCGGTGTTTTCCATGGGTGGATAGACCGCCTGATCCTTATCACCATATACCAGCAGGAGAGGGATAGGAGTGGGAAGGTTACGGAAGGCAGAATACAAATTGTCCGCTTGAAGACCGACCATGGAAGCGGTGATCGCCTTCGGGTCAACCTTATTGGTATCTGACAAGGCGGTGTTTGCTTCCGGAGTACGGCTGGACAGCCAATCGGTTAGTTCGACCGCGGAAACCGCTTCCGTTTTGAGACGCGGATTTACCGCTTCATAACCCAATGGACAGGTGACCGCCATGATACGGTCCACACGCCCAACGTTCTGCGGAAGAGATGTAAACTTCATTCCCACCAACGCGCCTAATCCATGCGTAACGAGGGCGATCTTGCCAATTCCCATTTCATTGAGGAAACGGTCCAGCAAGGCAGCTTGCTGTTCCAGCGAATATCCCAAAACATTATGGGTGGTATCTCCAAAGCCCCACAGATCGAGGGCATACGCGCGATAAGAGGTCGACGCGACCTGCATGGAAGCGATCCAATATTTCCATGAGCCGAGCCAGCCGTGCAGAAAGATGACAGGACGTCCACGTCCCAACACCTCATAATGCACGATCGAGCCGTCAAGAAGGATAGCGCTCAAAATTACTTCCCGAATTTCGCAAGAATTTCTTTCACCCGTGTTGTCAACTGATCGGGCGCAAACGGTTTCAACAAATAGGCTTCAGCGCCCACCTCCAGCCCCTGCTGAATCTCGGTCTCCTGTCCTTTTGCAGAGAGAAATACCACGGGGATATCTTTCAGGTCTGGAGTTGCCTTTAAAACCTTACAGGCTTCATAACCGGTCATGCGTGGCATACGCACATCCATGAGGATGAGGTCAGGGTTCACCTTTGGAGCAAGATCAACGGCTTCTTCCCCATTGCTGGCAGCAAATACTTCATGCCCTGCAAAGCGCAGGGTAAAAGCCACCAGGTCACGAATATCTCTTTCATCTTCCGCAATTAATATCTTTGCCATTGATTCCTCATTGTGCCTCAAAGGTGGGCAGAGTAAATGAGAACGTACTGCCTTCACCTGGAATGCCGTTGCTTTTCATCCAGATACGTCCTTTATGCATTTCAATAATCTGTTTGACGATGGACAAGCCCAATCCGGTTCCCGGGGTAGCGAGAACCAAAGGGTGTTCACCACGATAAAAACGTTCGAAGACCCGATCTTGATCCTCCAGCGAGATACCCACGCCATTATCCTTGATATCCACCTGCACCTCGTGCTCGCCGTTCAGCGAGTGGATGTTCACAATGATCGTTCCGTTCTCAGGAGTGTAATGGTAGGCGTTGAACACCAGGTTTCCCATGACCTGACGAACACGTTCCATATCACCGTAGACAGGCGGCAGCTTTCTTGGCGCTTCCAGGGAAAGTGCCATAGGCTTGTTTTCTTCCTGTGAGCGGCGCAATACTTCTTCGATCACATCCTCTGCCACCTCGCGCAGATCAAGTGCCTGGGGCGATAACGTCACACGTCCTGATTCAATGCGCGAAATATCCAGCAAGTCATTCACCAGAATATTCAAGCGTTCCGTGTTGTTCTTAACAATGTTCAGGAAATGTGCCTGATTCTCATTGACCGCGCCAGCCGCGCCCATGAGCAAAACATCCACATAGCCACGGATGGAGGTCATCGGCGTGCGCAGTTCATGGCTGACGGTCGCAACAAATTCGGACTTCAAACGGTCCACTTCGACCTCGTGCGTAATATCGCGGAAGATGGACACAGTGCCCAGGAAGTCACTTTGCAGGATGACCGGCGCCAGGTGAACCAAAACGATACGTCCATTTTCGAGGTCGATCTGCTCAGCGAAGGTGTCACCCTGCTGGTAACCATGAGGGGCATCTGACCAGTCGCGGATAGCTTCCATCCAGGGACCAGCTGATTTCCCGAACAAACCGCCAAACACATCCAGAGACTGTCCGAGCACACGGCTTGCTTCCAGATTGAGGATCTGCTCTGCAGAGCGGTTCATGAAAGAGATGCGATTATTCTGACCTGTGACCAAAACGCCATCTGCTACAGCTTCAAGGATGGCTTGTGAACGGCTCGCATCCTCCTGCTCACGGCGCAGCATGCTACCCAAACGTTCCGCCTGGTCACGGATGAGTTCATACAGGTGGGCGTTGTTGATCGCTACCGCCACCTGTCCAGCAATGGCTTTGACCATGTTCAGCAATTCAGAGCTAAAGAAATTTGCCTTACGATGGAAGACCATCAACACACCGATCACATCTTCTGCCACCAGCAGCGGCATGGCAATAGCACTACGATGCTCGTGTGAAGAGGAAGATGTTTTGACCCAGCGGAAATCACTGCTCAGGTCATTGATCAGGGCAGCTTCACGATGCTCCACCACCCAGCCTGCCAATCCTTCGCCGATCTTGAGAGTAAATCCGCGTCTCTCGCCAGTGACTTTATCAGAAAGATAACCATAGCCTGCCCGATAATGCAGCAAGTTATCTTCTGCATTCAGCAGCATGATCGTCCCTTGTTCCGCACCGATGGCATCATTGAGCAGGGATAACGTGCGATTTAAGGCGCGGTCCAGATCAAGGCTGGAGGAGACCTCTGTCAAAATTCTCAGCAGAGTTTCAGTGTTCTGCTGTTCGCGCTGTAATTGCGCGGTGCGCTCAACCACGCGCTGTTCCAACTCCTGAGCGAGTCGTTGCGTCTCATTGAACAAGCGCCCATTCTGAATCGCAACAGCAGCCTGATTCGCCAGGGTGCCCAAGATCTGAAGATCGTCCTCCGAATACACATTTGGTTGATAGCTCTGCGCAGAGAGCATGCCAATGGTTCTACCGCTCAAAGTCATGGGAACAGCCAAGATAGACAGCGGCGTATCCGGCTTTCCATACGTCACACCACCCATGGCATCAACCGTCTCAGCACCGTGCAACAACAAAGGCTCACCGGTTGTAATGACGCGCCCGCTTAAGCCCTGATCACGTGGAATCCGCACTGACGGAGAGCGCTTCTCGTTATCGACGAGATAGACCCCATCCACTTCGTTGGTTTCTTCGTCCAACAAACTGATGACGAACGATTCCACAGGCATCAAACGTTGCGCTGCCTGATGCACAGCAGTGTAGATCTGTTCCGGGTCCAGGTTGGCGCCCACTTGATAACTAGCCTGGTTAAGAATGGAGAAGCGTTCCGCCGTCGTCAGCGTGGACTGGAACAAGCGCGCATTCTCCAGCGCAATAGATGCCTGGTTGGTCAGCGTGCGCGCCAACTCGATCTCGGTCAAGCTGAAGCGGATGGACTCCTTCTGGTGGATGAACACCAATGCCCGCAGATTGGAGCCGCTAGCAAGAGACAGCACCAGAAGAGAACGCGTCCCCTCTCCCAGGAAGTTGCCCAACGGGGTCAAATCTGATTCGGCGTTGACAGAGTCCGTGGCAAACACACCCAGCGACTCACTCAAACGATGGAAAAGCGGCGCATCTGGCAATTTCTTCGGGAGTTTTTCACGCGAAGGAGGAACAGAATATTTCCACATGGCATCACCGCGTTCGAACATCACGGTTGAAACACGCGGCGCGTTGAGAGCATCCATTAATTCCTGAGCGGTCAACAGCAGGATCTTATCCTCCTCAAGCAGCCCACTCAAAGCAGAGGAGAAGCGGTTGAGCAGCGCCAAACGTTGAGAGCGCTGATCCAATTCCGTAGCACGTCCGATGCTATCTTCGAACAGACGGGCATTATCGAGCGCCACGGCCGCCTGGCTGGAGAACGTTGTTCCCACCTGAACGTGCTCACGGGAATAGAAATGCGCCTGCCATTTTTCGAGAGCCAGCACACCGATCATCTCGTTCTTGGAGATTAAAGGCAAACCGAGCCAGGAAAGGCGCGGAGCCTCTAATGGCGGGAATCGCGGATCCTGCCGCACATCGCCGACCAAAATACCCTGACCCGTGCGGATCATTTCCTTGAACAGCGCACTATCTTCCATGGCAATCGTCAATCCAAGGCGGCGTTCCGTATCAGGGAAGCCACGTGCTGCTGCAACGGTAAGCCTGTCCTTCTCACGCAGCCACAGCGTAGCAGTATCGTACTGAAGGACTGTTTCCAATTGATCTAACAATGAGGCAACCAGTTCATCGCTCTGTAGACTGGCAGTCAAGGTGCTGGAGACATTCGTAAGTGCCTCCAACTGAGCAGCGCGTTCCTGGGTTGTTTTAACCAGGCGCACGTTCTGTAGCGACAAGCCAACCTGCTGAGACAAAGAAAGCAACAGCGTCTCATCTTCGGGAGTGAATGCCGCAGGCGTGTTGAAGTTATCCAATACCAGCACACCTACCGACTGCTCACCCGATTGGATCGGGATCAAAAGACTCGAAACAGGCAAACGTCCACCCGTTGCCTGGCGATAGAGCAATTGCCCTTCGGTCGAGAAGGTGTAATCACGCGTGAACTGGATTTCATCCATACGCAGGGGACGCTTCGCTTCAAATGCCTGTCCGGGCAATGATTCGCCCAGGCGGTAGTTGATGCGTTTCATGGTCTCGTTATCGGCATATCCCGAAACCGCTTGCGGCGCCAAATGCCCTGCCTGCTCGTCCCAGATCAGCACTACACCAGCGTGAGCTGCCTGCAACGCCTTTCGTGAACTTTCCAACAGCGCACGAACGATCCGTTCTGCGTCCAATCCACGCAGTTGACGGCTGAAATCGAGCAACAGGTTCACTTCCTGCAAGCGGCGACGTGTCTCATTCAACAGGGAAATGTTTTGCAGAATGACTGAAGTCTGTCGTCCGATCTGGTGATAAACCTGCAAATCTTCGCTCGTAAAAGCAGGCATCGGCTCCGGACTGACTGCCAGCATGGCAGCCACCGTTTTCTTTTCGATCTTGATTGGCAAACAGATCAACGACTTGGCACGCAGTGCTGTGAGAAGAGGCGTCTCACGCCACTCGAGGTTTTCATCCAGACTGGAGATCAGGATGGCTTCGCCGCTCAGCAAACAAGCTCGAAGTGGATTCCGTTGCCCGAACAACGCTTCCGGGCTGGTAGCGCGCGGCACGTTTCCAAGCACATGGGTCAGCTTGGGACCTTCCGCACCCATCTCACCGATCATCGCCACTGACATGCTCAACTGTGTTAACGTTTCGCGCCCCAAGGCTTGTAATGCAGAGGAAGAATCCAATTGACGGCTGACCAACTCGGTGATCGCCAGTCCCGCTCGAACGCGTTGCGCACGTTGATCGAGGTTGTGAATAGCAATGGTCTGGTCCAAGTCCTTGCGAAGCAGGATAGGCAGATCGTTCTGTGTCAAATTAATTAGGCGCTGCTGTCTTTCCAAACCAGAGGAAAGCGAGTCTGCTCGGGTTCGCAATTCGGTGAAACGCGAGTGATTAGCAATAGCCAGTGAAGCCTGCGCTGCAAAGATTTCCAGTGTTTCGATTGTTGCCAGGTCTGGACGCATTCCATTACGAGGGGCATCAAGACTGATCAGTCCCAAAGGCTTTCCTTGGGTATCCTGAAGCGGAACAACCAAAATGTCATCGGGATCCCAGGCTGCAGGCGCTCTTGTGGTCTTATCATCCATGCCTAGGGTGACCATATGCACATCTGCAGGAATGATCGGCGCTTCATTAACAGGGATGAAGTAAGAACGACTGATACGAAATTCTGGTTTGAGCATTTGTTGAATGCTCGAATATGCTTGTTTGCGGGAAAGCAGTTCTGCCAGGGTATCGGAGGTAAAACCAACACCTGTAACACGGCGCAGCAGGTCTGTCTCTGGTTCGTAGATACTGATCAATACTGCCTGGAAGGTGGTTGAATCACGAATACTTGTTGCAATGATGCGAAGCAATTGTTCCAGTGGTTGTTCGAAGTTCAAGCCATAACTAACTTCGGTCAGTTTAGTCAATGTGTCGGCGCGGCGGCGCAGCAGCTCAGCATGTTGGCGTTGTTCCTGGAAACGCTGTACATTACTCAATGCCACTGAAGACTGTGCTGCAAGAGCCTGTGCCACTTCAAGGGATGAATGATCGAAGAAATCCGTTTTGTCCGAATGTAAATAGATCAACCCGGCGGTTTTTCCCTGGCTGATAATCGGAACCAGCATGACAGAACAAATTCCATCATGAACAGGATTGCCGACATTGGCAGATATATCCTTGACAATAAGTGGCTCCGTAGCATCGATGGCTTTCAGTTCAACGGATGAAAAAGCTTCAGGAACAGGGCAACCCAGAGAAAGGGTAACAGTTGGCGGGTTGGAGGATGCGAAACGGTCGAACAGGAGGATGGTTCCACAGGTGGCTTTCGTTGCTTGCAGGCTCTCATCCCGCACGATCTCCAACAGCGCTTTCAAATCGACCATTGAGTTCAATTCGCGGCCAACTCTGTTAATGGACGTTAACTGCTCAACGCGGCGGCGCAGGTTTTCATCGGTCTGTGTGGAACGAGAGGCATCGTCAATGGCTTTGGCAAGCTGACTCGCAGCTGTAGAAACGATCTGGAGATCATAGCTGTTGAAAAATTCAGCTTTGCGGCTCCCAAGCATCAACTCACCGAAGCTGCGGTCGTGCAAGACAAGCGGAACGACAATGGTCGATTCGACTTGCAAAGCCGTTACCAGAGGACGATAAACCGGGAGGACACGCCGATCTGAACTTAAGTGACCAGACATGAACAACTCGCGGCTGCCTGAAACCGTGAAACGGTATTGAGGTTCATCCACATGCAGACGCGCTAATGGACCAGTGGCATCTGCCGTGGTGCCCACTACCGAAGGGGCATGCACTCGAAGTTCCCCCACCCGTTCATCAAGTAGGAATACAGCCGCAAGATCGCTTTGGAAGATACGTGATAATTCCTGTAATGAGACTTGAAGGATTTCATCCAACGAAGTTGTGGAAACGGACAAGCTGGCAATACGACGCAAAGTTTCGGATCGCAAGGCACGCTGGCGGGTATTTTCAACCACGAATGAATTTTGAATGATACCAGCAGCTTGCTCGGCAACCGTGCTGATCAGATGCAACTCAGTTTCAGAAAACTCGAGCGCCGCCTGTCGATGATTCGAAACCTGAAAATAGCCGACCAAATGCTCGCCCGAGATCATGGGCATTAACACCGATTCGCGCAAACTCGCGGCTTGTGCCAGGTTTTGCAGTCCAAGATTACGCCAGTCATCATCTGTAGCAGCATTACGCGTCACCAATGCCTTCCGCTTCGATAAGATGTTTTCAGCTGGACTGTCTGGGCGGATGGTGGTGCGGTAAATCTCAACAATATGTGTGGGCAACCCCTGAAATGGATTTTGCGCCTCGAGCGTACGTTTTGCTTCATCATAGAGCAAGAAACCCAGGATCTCCACTTTGAACAATGGAGCGATGCTTTCGACCAGACGACTGATCAAATTAGAATAATCCTGTGCAGCGCCGAATGCCTGTGCGAGATTCGCCAAGCCGCTTAGCTCTGCTGCCCGTACTTGCTCTTTAGTGTAAAGAATAGCATTCCGCACGCTATATGCAGATTGCGAAGAAACCAGTTGAAGTAAATCGAGATCCTGCTGACCAAGTACACCCGGGGTGAGATGTCCAATCTCAAGGGTGCCAATCAATTCATTGTCTGCCAATAAAGGTAATCCCAAATAGGAATGTACAATACTAGTTCCGTTCAGCCGTGGAAGCGCATTATCCACTTCTTGTGTATTGGGAATTAACACAGGTTTTCGACGCGAGATCAAAGTACTCGTAAATTCGCCAAATTGTGAAAGAGACGGTTGGATTACACGAGATGTACCAGATAACTCAAGTGTATAGGGCGTAAGGGTCTGTCGGGAAGCATCCCAAGTTTTAATCTCCAACAGATCAGCCGGCACAAGATGGGAAATATTCAATAAAATAGCATAGAGTGTTTCTTCCAAATCAAGGCTGGCGGAAACATCTCGACCAAAATCTGTGATGATCTTTAAGATGGAAGCATCTGCCTGGGATTGATCTAGATTTGCGGACAGTTCCACGCTCCGCATGGAAACGAGCATAAGCGGATAAGGACCAGGAACCTGATAGGAAGCAACTTCCACTAACCGCCCACCCACTGAGAGACGCTTTTGTCCCTGGCGCGCACATAAAGAAAGCAGATCCTCGGCAGGTCGGGCACGGCGTACCAGCCGTTCCAAATCCAGAGGTTCGTCCGCGCGTACGCCAAACCACTCACGAGCCAGATCATTAATATATTCAACCCGTCCACCGGGTTGGATAATCATAACCGCTTCATTTGGATGTGATAGATCGGGGGAAACAACTGTATGATGAGCTTGTTCAGAAAGGTCTTGCACCTGCCCTGGGAGTCGGCGATAGGAGGCAATAACCCATACTACGACAACTAGTATGAGAGCAATTATTACGAACCCAATGCTCACCGCCGGTCCGGCAGACATTCTCGAAAAACACCTTATCCGCCAGTCGCGGTATCCTGGCGGCGGGCTTCAGCCGCTAGCTCAGTGATCTCGCGAATGTCGGCAAATGACTGTACGCTGGGCGATACAATGCCCACCGACATTGTCATGAATGGAACCTTCTTGGTAGAACCGTCAGCCGCAGGCGCCTGTACAAATCCCTGCTGACGGTCGATAAAGTTATAGTGAGCTTGCACTTCTTGATCGAAGCGTTCTTTCAAGCGTGATTTGATCCCGGCAGCATTTTCTTCCTTGGTAATGACGATAAAGTTGTCTCCACCCGCATGACCAATAAAATCAGAGGTAGTTCCCATCTCGTCCACCACTTCTCCGATGATCATGGCCGTGAATCGCAAGACATCATCGCCAGCCACAAAGCCATAGACATCCTTGAAAGGCTCGAAGTGGTTGACACGCGCATCGAGTAGCGCCCAGCCCTTCTCCCGGATGATACGCCGCAGTTGTTCCTCGATGAGGCGCCCTGCGGGAAGTCCGGAACGGGGGTCGGTGAGACTCTCGCGTTCAGAACGTCGAATGGCGCCCTGCACACGCAGTTTCAATTCCTCGATGTCAAACGGTTTGGTGATGTAATCATCCGCGCCTAATTCGAGCCCCTGCAGTTTGTCACTGCGCTCATCCTTCTGTGTGAGGAAGATCACAGGGATATGGCTGGTTCGCATGTTTGTGCGCAAATTGCGGCAAACTTCATAGCCGTCAATGTCAGGCAACATGATATCAAGCACGATCAGATGAGGCAGGGATTGTTTTGTCTTTTCCAACGCATCTGAACCGCGCACAGCGACATCAACCTCAAAATCCATGCCGCCGAAATAGATCTTCAGCATGTTTCCAATGTCAATATCGTCTTCCACCACTAACAGGCGGGCTTTTCCCATAAGCAGCCTCCAAAGTTACGTGTACGCCGGATGTACTTTGCGGGCGTTCTTCGCATTACGGCGCACTGTTTCGATTTGTTCTTCCGTCACTTCCCGCTCGAACGAGCGAAACCCGCTCAAACGGAAGCCGTGCTTTTTCGCAATTCCGCCGATCTCGTCAACGCGCTCCCGGGTCAAATGTTTGCCCAAGGTGTAATCCTCAAAGCGACCTTCCAAAGCCAGGGCAATCGTTTCTGCCATACAGGCGTATGCCTTGCCCGGAGGAAAACCAAAGTTAAAATGGAAATTAACGGGTCCTGGTACATCTACCATTCCACCGTCAATCACTAATATATCATCTCTCACCGCCGCCACCATTGCAGAAACATCACGGGGGCGAGCCACATCGCACACCACACTGCCCGGCTGCAAATGTTCGGGGCGGATCACATCATGGATGGCACTGGTGACCGTCAAAATTAACTGCGCTTCTGACAGAACATCCATTTTCGTGCTGACGATCAGTTCGGCTCTCGCGTGGACCTTCAGCCTGTCTCGCAATTCTTCGAGCTTATCCTGCCTGCGACCGATCAAATACAGACGTTGCACATCATCTGCAAGCAACTCGGCACACACCTGACCGATGGCACCCGTGGCACCAACCACGGCGGCTGTAGCCCCTTTCAAAGGGATGTCCATCCTGCAAGCCGCTTCACGGATGGCGTCCACCGCTACGGTGACCGTGTATGAATCACCAGTCGTGACAGGTACATCCAACGCATTTGCAATTGTAATCCCTGCATCGCCAACTACAGAGGTAAATGCTCCCAATCCAAGGATCTGAGCGCCGAGTTTTTCTGCCAGCCGCCCGGTCTGGATGATCTTGCGATAGACCATCCGCTCGGGCAATTCCATCATTCGTCTCGGCGTGTATGGGCAGGCAATAAACCAGCCTTTTATTTCTTTGCCTGTTGTCTGCGACTGGATACCTTCGATCGCAGAAATATAAACTGGCGGGAAAAATGTGGAGAAGAAATCGATCTGCTTCTCATTTAACACACGTCCTAATAGCGGAAACTTCCGACTCACATCCCTCTTTGGATCGATGGGATGAATGATAAAAGCAAACGTGTCCACGTATTACCATGATTCCAATGCGCCTTCACCAGGACGGGGATATAACCGTTTGTGGAGGTTAGCAGATTTGAATTTGTGATGATCGCTGTCCTCATACTTAACATCACGCTCGATAACACGGCGTTCTTTAGAAGCAGCAAGCACCACATCCGATTCAATGGTACGGGCAGGGTAAACGATCAATCCAGAACCCAAACGACAATTGTGACCAACCGCGCTCCCCATCACCGGGCGGTTCGAGATATTCAACTTTCCATTTCCATCCATGGCACGGATCGGTGCAGGGATAAGGTTGTAATCGGTGAAAGTGGACCCCGCACCAATAAATGTATTGCGTCCCACCACGCACATTTGCAGGCATGTATTTTGGGCGACCATGCTATTATCCATAATGGTCGTCATGAACAACGCTGCCCGAAACGGCAGGAACGTTCCATCCCCCACCACAGATAACATCAATTGAGAATCCTGTGAAACATTGACATTATTTCCAATGATACAGTTATCGATCACCGCACCAGCATCAATATGAACGTTATCGCCAATAGTAGTGGGTCCATAAATGGTTGCACTTGGACTAATTACGCAATTCTTACCAACCGTGACTACGGCGGAACATTCCAGGAGTTGGCGTCCTTCATACAAAGCCGTAGAAATCAGACTAAGTTTAAATAACAGGTCTTCATTAACACGTTTTTCATAACGTGCCCCACGTGAGAACAGCCCAAATACCACATCGACAATGAAAATGTGGACCCATGAATCAATCGCTATTAACGTTTTCAAAGGAACTTGGAACGTCAAATCGCCGCTTTGATCTGCCATATAGGTTGGCACGTGATAATAACCCATCTCGCGCAATTCCAGATCAATAACAAGCGGTTCAACGTCCGCAACTGGACCCTTGGGGTAGTACCAGAGATCTGCCAGGTATAACGTTCCAGCAGGAGTATAAGAAGTGGCAAGCGGGAGGGCATGTTCTTTAAAAGCAGGGTCTTCAGCAGAAAAAGCCGCCCGACAGGCGCGTTTCTTCTTACGAGCCGTGGTCAGAAATTCCTGAATGTATGCTTCGTCGAAGAATAAGTTGTCTCGGTAAACAATAGTCTCCTCGCGGTCAATAGGCATACGTTGACCCGGCTTGAGTTCTAATTCACGCGTAGTATAGGGTGCAAGAACATTCCGCTGATGCAGCCAGAGAGGGGTATTTTGAATGCGTAAATCCCGCGCCGGTTCATTAAACGGAGAAAGCGGATGAGGAGCGTTGAGGATAACCTTGAACATACCTATGAGCAATTATTCCACAAAATTGAAAAAACTGGGGATTGAAGTTCGCAAATACCCCACCTACAATTGTCAAAACTGTATAGAGCCTAACTAATACATGGGCGTCTGATCGATCTCGATCGTGCAGGTCTCATCTCCTGCGGCGATACAGGTCTTTTCCTCTACATTGAAGACCTTCCCCCCGCTAAGCCAGTACAAGGCTTCCTGTAATAATCCAACCGCCAGGTGGCAAACTGGCTCACTGGAATGTCGTTCCCAGCACAAGGGACAACGTTCGATATGCCACAGGATCTTTCCATCTTCCTGCTCAATACGCACCTTTTGGTCGGTGAATTTATTGAAGAGTTCGGCAAAAGCAGTCGATCCCGCATTTAACTTGGCAGGCAAAGGTAACAAGCGGAAAGCCATCTCCGTCAGCCCCAGCTGGACACCATATTGCCGAACGCCATAATTAAAACAGGCGCGCCCTACCCGCAGAGCCAGTCCACGCCCACCGTGAGGTCCATACACCTGCTCCATCATTTCCGTGAGGCTGCTAACCGTGGAAAACGAAAAGTTACGTTCTGTATTATCAGGTGGGTAATTGTCAATGAGAGACGAAAGAGAGGCAAGCCGCAGAACAGCATTCACACCCATTTGCCCTATCACTTCGTCCATTGATAATAGAATAATCCTCCCCATTCGATTCGGATAATAATATTGGGAGGTTGATATGATCATGGGGCGAGAGTCACTGACGGAATAGGATTCGTCGAGCCAACTGGTTGTACAGAAGTACGCGACATGTCATCCTGATCGAGGAATTGTTTTAGTTTTTCAGTGAACAATTGAGGTTCTTCCAGCATTGGGAAATGTCCAGCTCTAGGGAAGCGCTCAATATGTGCCTGGGGAATGCCCTTTTGCATGGGCTGCCACTGTTTTGGATGAACAACCTTATCACGGTCTCCATACATGCCCATTGCAGGAACTTTGATCTGGTCAAGCATCGGGCGGAGATCCGTTCTTCGAAGCGAAGCAATCGAAAGCAGGAACGATTCGAGCGTCGTCCGGGAGAGGTCGCGATCCATCATCTCAGGGAAACGCGGATCGGAGCAGATCACATGCGAGTAATAGTATTTCATGAACGCACGGAATGGACCCATCATATTGAAGAGAACGAAGGCGCTGGTGCGATATCCGGCAAACTTCAGCAGCGGAGCCAGTGAGGATCCAACGATCGGGGAACCAACAACAACTACCTTGCTAACGCGTTCGGGATAGCGGATGGCAACCGACAAGCTGACCGTGCCTCCCATGCTATGCCCCACGAGTGGCGCGTGCATGATGCCAAGTTGTTCCATGAACTGGTCGACCAAGCTAACAAAATCCTGAACAGCATAGGTTTCGCGTTTCTTGCCTGATTCACCAAACCCCCAAAAATCCAACGCATAGGTGCGATAATAGCGACCGAGGAAGCCCATGGTCTCCTGCCACAAGCCCCATGAACCGAGCCAGCCATGCAGAAGAATAACGGGTTTTCCACGCCCGTAGACTTCGTAATGAACGATCCCTTGATCGGTGGTTATCGAAGACACAACTATCTATTACGGGCGCCCCCTATCCTCCCGACTCCATTTCAGCGAGGATACTGTACAGCAATTCCAGCAAAACAGACTTAACAGTGTCTCTATCAGTTGCTACACAGGGAAGGAACTTCACCTTACTCTCAAGCCGCAGAGCATGACGCATATCTTCCAAGTCCCAGGCGTCTTCACGGTCCTGCTTGTTGGCGGCAACGACATACGGCGTAGGCGCATATGCACGGAAAGTCTCCAGAATGGAACGAGCTTCACGGAAGGTCTCCGGGCGAGTGCTGTCGACCATAACGATAAAACCCAGCATACCTTCTGAAAGGATCTCCCACATGAAGTCAAAACGTTTTTGTCCAGGGGTGCCGAACAAATAAAGGACAAGGTCCTCATCCACGGTGATGCGTCCGAAATCCATGGCAACCGTCGTTGCTTCTTTCACGGAGCGCTCCGCGTTGCTCGAAATTTTGCGCTCGGTGGAAACCACGTCGATCTCGCTGACAGACTGAATGAATTCAGTTTTCCCGGCGCTAAATGGACCTGTGACCACCATTTTGACTGTTTGCATAAGTTCTTATCCTTCCACCGTAATGATCAAAGCGATCGAATGCGACCGATCAATTTATTGACCAGCGATTTTTGTTCTTCTTTGTCTTGCGTTGGGAACGTACTCGGGTGCTGCTGAATGACAACACCTTCAGGGCGGACAATTTCTACAAGACCAGCCTGCAACAATCCATACACGATGCGGCGGACTTCCAGATCGTTCATTTTATTGGTCTGCGCGATCTGTTTCATAGTGTTCTTGGGGTTAAATATAGGAAACTACGCGCCATTCTTCCACGTTCAGGTTCACGTTTTTCAACGGGCGGTCGGTGAACTTGAGAGCCATCTCAAGGCTGGGAATCTCATCCTGCAACTGTTCCCATTCACGCAACTGGCGGGAGCCTTCAATGATGATGTTCTCAAGATCGAGACGTACATTGATGCGGTCATCAGGCGGCATCATCTCGGCTTCAAAACGGAAAAAACCTTCCACCCAAGTGAACAGGCGGCGGATAAGCTCCGTAAAATATCCTTGTAAATTGACGAGGATCTCTTCCTGTGACAAATAACCGGCGTTGATCAACAACAACCCCAATTCCTTGTCTGTGATCTTCCCCGCACGTTCCACAATAGCTCGGTACTGATTAACGGTCAATTTGTTGGCTTTATGCAGCACTGCTGCAAGGCTGCCATCATCTTGCCCCACCTTGGCGTAGGCGAGCTTCCCATTACGGAAAGAAACATACGCCTGCTCACTCGGTCCATCTACGATCAGTGTTCCGGTCTTCTGAGCAAGGTTGATTAAGTTTAAGAAGTTGCGTAATCGTAAAATCTCGTAGGTTGCCGCGTAACGCCATAAGTTGTACCTCAACAGGATCCCCTGCTAGGGAGACTCAAAAGATTATACATGCAAGGCATACATGCGTCAAACAGCTATTAAATTCTGAAAAGATTCTGGAAGGTATAAACTTATTCGATGATACACTTGTGCCGACACTATTTCAGGGAGCAACTATGCGAAAAACAATCCTTGCGTTCATTCTAAGCCTCAGCCTGTTGACCGTTTCCACGGCATTTGCCCCATCTCAGGCAGAGGTGACTAAAAACGAGATCATACTGAGTTTTCCCGAAACAGCTACCTTCCGCGCTACTATCTCAAGCGATGCAGAGATCCAATCAGTGGTGCTGGAGTATGGCAACAAACAACAAACGTGCGGAGAGGTCATCGCCAAAGCCTTCCCACAGATCACACCCGGAACGACCGTCACTGCCGAATGGACCTGGGATATGCGCCAGAGCGGCTCCCTGCCTCCCGGCTCAGCCCTGTGGTGGCGCTGGCGCATCACCGATGCCAACGGAAACGAAACAGTGAGTGAAACAAAAACCGCCACCTGGCTCGACGATACCCACAAATGGCAGACTATGAATAATGGAGATTACATCCGCCTCCATTGGTATAACGGTGATACTACGTTTGCCACAACCCTGGCAAAAGCCGCCTATGACGGTTTACAGTTCAACGAGACTCAATCCGGGCTGAAAGCGGATGCCCCTATTGACATATACATTTACGCCAACACAGATGATATGAAGGATGCGATCCTCTATGAACCGTCATGGACCGGTGGGCAGGCGTTTCCGGAACAAAATATTGTCATCATTGGCATCTCAGAAGATGAGCTGGAATGGGGTCAAGATACCATCGTTCATGAATTAACTCATGTACTAGTCGGTCATCTGACCTTCTCCTGTCTTGGCGACGTGCCAACCTGGCTTAATGAAGGTCTGGCGGTCTACAGTGAGGGTGGGCTCGACGATTATTCCCAACAGCAGCTTGAGGACGCTATTCGCGATGATACACTGCTCACCGTCCGTTCCCTGAGCGAGGGATTCTCTGAGGTAGCTGATAAAGCCTATCTATCCTACAGCCAATCTTATAGTCTCGTCAAATTCCTTGTCGAAACATACGGACAAGAGAAGATGACTGCGCTCCTCGTGGCGCTACGTGATGGCAACACGGTGGATGATGCACTCACACAGGTCTACGGCTTCAACATCGAAGGACTGGAAAGCGCCTGGCGAACTTCCATTGGCGCCAAGCCGCAAACCGTTTCCGCACAACCAACCACACAACCTACACCGACCTATGTGCCAACCATCGTTCCGGTCTCCGGTGTGCAGTCATCGACTGTGCAAGCCACACCGACGGCAATCCCCACTTCATCTGCAAGTGATCAGCCGGCAACGGATACACCAACTCGTACCGGTCCCCCACTGGCTTTGTCCCTTATCTTGTTGGGAATATGTTGTTTCTTCATTTTGATCATCGGCATATTTGTGCTGGGATTTCTGGCACGCAAACAAATCAACAAAGGAGGGCAAAATGTTGAAAAGTAATTCTTCTCGCAGAGGAAGCATTAAAGCAGCGCTAGTGCTTCTTGTTATGACCCTGACCTTCACGGCTGCCGCACCACGACCGGCGTCAGCGTGGCAAATTAACATTCCGCTCGATCAGGCTTTGGTTTTGGCAGGAGGCGAATCCACGAATCCGCGCCAGTATGATCCGCACACCACACACGGGTCAGGCGATAAACGCATTTTTAGTGGATTAGTCTCGCTCGACCCACAATTGAATCTGACGCCTGATCTTGCTGAAAGCTGGGACATCAGTGCGGACGGAAAAACATATACTTTCCATTTGCGGCAAAATGCCAAATTCCACAATGGGAAACCGGTCACCGCGCAAGATGTGTTGTATTCGTTGGAACGTTCTGCGAGTCCCGAGCTTGCATCTGATACAGCGTTAACCTACCTAGGAGATATCGAAGGCATCCAAGCCTATGCCAAGGGCGAGGCAGAGCATATTTCAGGTCTCAGCGTGGCAGACGATCACACGATCCAGATCACCATTGACGCGCCCAAACCATACTTTCTATTGAAGCTCACGTACCCCACTGCTTTTGTGCTCGATAAAGAAAATGTGGATAGTGGTGAAGAATGGTATCGTCAGCCCAACGGCACCGGACCCTACAAGCTGATCGAGTGGACAAGTTTCAAACGCATGGTCTACGAAGCGAACCCGGATTTTTACCTGGGAAAGCCATCCATCCCCTACATCATTGTGGATCTTTACTCGGGTGTTTCCCAACAACTCTACGAAACCGGTGATGTAGATATCGCTGGTGTATATTCCATCGAACGTTTCACAGATCCCACCGAGCCTTTGCACAACGAGCTTCGCACCGGCGTTTCACTCTGTACGGGGTATGTCGTCTTTGATGCCACCCAGCCGCCTTTTGACGATGCCAACGTGCGTAAAGCATTTTCCATGGCGTTCAATCGCCAGCAATACATTGATGTGGTTTGGAGTGGTCATGCCCTGCCCGCCAATGGGCTCTATCCACCAGGGTTGCCAGGATTCAACCTTCAGTTGAAAGGCTTGTCCTATGATCCTGCGCAAGCACGTGAACTGCTCAAGCAATCGAAATACGGCGGACCTGAAGGATTGCCGCCCATCGTGTTCACCAACAGCGGAATTGGAACCTACGTAAGCGGTGACGTGGCTGCTATGGCCCAAATGTGGAAGCAAAACCTGGGCGTCACGATCACAGTCGAGAACATCGAGTCAAATTTCTATTCCGATCAGATCTACTCGGGCAATCACGGACAACTCTTCGATGGTGGTTGGTGTGCCGATTACCCTGACCCCGAGAATTTCGCGGATGCGCTTTTCCATACCGGCTCACAACAAAATAACGGCGGCTACTCCAACCCTCAACTCGATACCCTGTTGGAAGCCGCACGCGTAGAACCCGATGTGAGCAAACGCATCGCCATGTACCAGCAAGCCGAGCAAATGCTCGTGGATGATGCCGCCGCATTGTTCACGGTCCATTATCTTTCGTACGAGTTGGTCAAACCATATGTCAAGGGATATGTGCAAACGCCGATCGATATTCCGATCGAGCGGTATATGTGGTTGGAAGGAAAATAGAAGATGAACCATAGACGATGGACAATGGTCGATGGTCTATCGTCTATGGCCTTGCCTCAACCGCAAATTCAACTCGTGCGATCTTTCCCCCGGCGCTGGAAATTATAAACTCGAATGGAATGTTTCCGCCTCCATCGATAGCTTTCTTAGACTCCCATCTGCGGACACCGACCACGCGTCCGGACTCATCATAAGCTGTCCCCGTTACCCAAACCTGACTCGCATCCTTTTTTCCGTTCAACAACACCTTCCCGTTGACCTGAGCACTGCGCCCATCCGCATTGACCTGTACTAGCGTGTTGTTCACAGAGGCAGGTAAATAGCGTTTGTCATTAGGAAGCAGTTTTATGGCGGTCAGGATTTGCGCCAACGGTTTGGCATTCGCGGGGACATTCGGAAAATAGGCAGCCAATGGCAGCGAAGTATTTGGCGGCAAAATATTCAACGGCAGCAGAGCGATCTGACTTCCCAGCACTTTCCCGTCCGCATCTACCAAGCTCACCTGAGCGCTGACATTTTCAATGAAATCAGGAAAATCGTTGTGAGCCAGCACAAAACACCACATACCGCCATCCGCGGTGGGATAGCATTCGATCTGTTCCACGGTGAACGGTGCGGGAGTCGGTGTCGGTTCGCCGCTGGGGTTAGCGGGATCACTGGGGATCTTGAGGGTCGTTCCCACAGACATGGCATTCGAAGAAATTTCCGGGTTTGCTGCCAAAAGATCATCGAGCGAAACGCCAAATTTCTCGGCAATATAACTCATCGTATCGCCCGCTTTGACTTGGTACGTGAACGGCGTCGGGCTGGGAAGCGGTGTGGTTAGCGGAACCAAGCCTTCGGGAGTCCGAAGCGCCTGCGGGCTGCGGGTGGAGGTAGCGAATGGGATCACGTCACCGGGCGGCGGTGGGGGTAGCGTTGGTTGAGCGGTACAAGCAGATATCAAAACAATGAAGAGTGAAGCATGAAGGATGAAGCGTGATGAACTTTGCATGGGAAGATTATAATAGCTTCAACAATTTCAACAGGAGTCAAGAAAATGGAATATCGTCATTTAGGTCGAGCGGGGATCCGCGTGAGTGAATTATCGTTTGGTTCGTGGGTCACCTTTCACAATCAGGCAGATGTCAAAACCGCCGCAGATATGATGGCAGCGGCGTACGATGCAGGCGTGAACTTCTTCGATAACGCCGAAGTGTACGCGGGCGGTAAATCGGAACGGGTCATGGGTGCTGCACTGAAAAAGTTGAAGTGGCGCCGCAGCAGTTATCTTGTTTCTACAAAGATCTATTGGGGCTTGAACGAAGGCGTGAACGAGAAGAATACGTTGAACCGCAAGCGTCTGATCGAAGGCATCAACGGTTCACTCGAACGCTTCGGGCTCGAATACGTGGACCTGTTTTTCTGTCACCGCGCCGATAAGACCACACCCATCGAAGAGACAGTCTGGGCGATGCACAATATCATCGAACAGGGCAAGGCATTTTACTGGGGCACATCCGAATGGTCGGCGGCAGAGATTGTGCAAGCCATTGAGGTCGCCGAACGCCATCATCTGCACAAACCGGTCATGGAACAGCCTATTTACAATTTGTTCGAACGCCATCGCTTCTCGGGTGAGTATGTACGCTTCTACAAGGATTATGGCTACGGTTCCACTACGTGGAGTCCACTGGCTTCGGGATTGCTGAGCGGCAAGTACAGCAAAGGTATTCCGAAGAACAGTCGTGGCGCGCTGAAAGGCTACGAGTGGCTGAAGAACCAACTCACCGATCAGGAAAGGCTCGCCAAAGTACAAGCACTGGAACCGATCGCCAAGGAACTGGACTGCACGCTTTCCCAATTAGCAATTGCCTGGTGTTTGAAGAATCCGTTCGTGAGCACGGTCATTACTGGCGCGACACGCGTTGCACAGGTGACAGAGAACATGAAAGCCAGTGAGGTAGCGCCCAAACTTACACCTGAGATTCTCGAACGAATTGAAAAGGTCTTTGGAACCCAAAATGACGAAGAAGAGGACGATTAATCTACCGAGCGGCAGATAGCCGACGGAGAAACTGCTACCAGATAACAGGAGGTTAACATGCAAGACAGTGGTTTGGAAACCAATGTAAGCGCACCCCTTCCCCATTCCAAGCTCGGGATGGCTGCGTTCGGGATGAGTTTGCTAGGCATTCTGATTTTCTGTATTGGATTCGCGATCTCGTTCTCCATCGGCTTCACGGGCGGAGGTGTTGTGGATCAGTCTACTTCCATGTTCAAGGGGGCAACAGTGATCATGTGTGGAAGCCTTGGCATCAGCCTGATCGCCCTGGGACTTGGCATCGCCAGCCTCTTCCAAGCGCAACAGAAAAAGACCTTTGGCATCATTGGTCTGGTCTTGAGCGGTATTATTCTGTGCGTCTATGGCATCCTGATGGTCATCGGATTAAGCAGGATGTAAAAAAGTCCATAGAGAAAGGAACAGTCCAGCAGATATCTGCTGGACTGTTTTATTCTCCGTGATTTTAAGGAATCTTCCTTACCTTCCGTGTCATCCGTGTTCAACGCTTTTACGCCATCTTCGCGAAGTGGCTCTCCTCCACGCCCTGCCAGGTCTCTTCGTGAAGTTTCATATACTTCGTCAACAGCGGATGCACACGCGACATTTCTTCGTAAATGCGCTGTGCCACGCGACGGATGGAAAAGTGCGCATTCGCCGCACTGCGCAACTGACAGAAAGCGTATGCCTCCCGCAGGTTGAACTCTGCCAGCACGCGGCGATTAAATCCGTTCGGGACAACATACTGCGCCACATTCGGATTGAAAGCATGCAGCTTCTCGAACATGCTGCTCGCTGCATCCATCGCCGCCTCATACTCGGACCCGAAACCTGCTTCCGTTATCAAATGCGGAGTCGCATATCCCAGCCGCGTTGTCAGTTTCTGCGGCGTCTGCGTCATCATGCGGTGACGTTTGAACTCGGCGTACGCACCCTGATCCATAATAAGATCGAAGGTATAGGTGGAATATTCCAGTTCCCGCAGCGGAACATCGTACTTGCCCAGGCGTCCCAACAAAGACTCTGCCAATCCTTCCAACTGTGACATACTCAATGATTTGATATATGCCAATGCATCTGCATACGGCATTTCACCAAAGCGGTACAACGCCGCGGCAAGAACTTTATTTTCGCCATCTTTGTCGTAATCGATCAGACCACACCAACCATCCAATTTACGATTTTTGATGTCGGATTGAAGATTGTTTAAATCACTGATCGTTTCAGTTAGATACGGCACCACTTCCGCATATTTCACCAATGTAGGAGTTTCGCCCAGCGCCACTTCCTTGACCCTGGCGCCAATATCGCGGACTTCCGCCAGTTCGTGCGAGAGCATCTTGCGGATGGTGTTCTCGATGACACGCGCGTTGGCGGTCATACCTACATTTGCCACAGAAGCAGCGGGTAGCAGGAAGCGGCATACATCCACATACTTTGAGCGGACGCGGCGGTCCCAGGCTTCATCCTTCTCGTTCTCGCGCCGCGGGAAACGCTCGAAGATGAGAGTCCGCACGGGGGCTAGTGAATCAGCATAGGCTTTGAAAAGGAGGCGCACGGTATCCACAAATTCCTGTCGCAGCGGATGATCTTCCAACTCTGGCGGGGTGATGAAGGCATCCGAGTCCCATTTTTGATAGCGTGTCAACTTCTCAGTATAGGATGCCAGTCGGTTCGACTCGATGCTCTCGATAGCAAGTCGTGACACGCCTTCAAAGGCAATGTGCAGCACAGCATGTTCCGCCACCGAAGCGTGTCCATACCCCACCACCCACTTCTCATGAAACTGTGCGGACTTTTCATCGCTCAACTCGGCGGCAATATCGCGGAAGGATTCCGGCGAGCGTGAGGTCTTGGCAAAAGCAACAGCTATCGTTTCCGGGCTATACGCACGCGGCGACAACAGATAAATTTCACGTTGGGGCATGGGGGTCTCCTCGTAAAGTTAGGTCAAAATCTGGCAGATTATAAATGAAAAGGGCGACCCGAAGGTCGCCCAAAAGTTTATACGCCGATATTTTGCGGAAATTCTGTTTGCCTTTGCTGAGGCGCCGTTAATTTTTGAAGTTGACCCAAGGCACGAATACCGCCGAACAATCCGAACAGGAAAAGACCGTGGAAGATCAATCCCATCCATTCCTGAAATGCCAGCATGATCAGTGTGTCAATGGCATAAAGAACCATGCCAACGATAAATGCCCAGCGTTTTCCTTTTCCGGCAAAGAAGCCAAAAACAGCAAAGATCGCCGCAATAAAAATACTGATCGCCAAACCAATGAGTTTGACAATGATTGCCGACTCTGGCAGTTGATTTGCGATCTCGACAAAAATACTATCCACGAACAAGCTGCTTGCCAGCCCAACAACAAAGTAAGAGTTTCCACCAAACTCGAGCACGAACGAATTAATGACCGAGAGCGCGGCGATCCAATAGAAATTATTGGCACCGCTTTTCATCCGACGCGTCAACTCAGCGATGGCAGCCTGCATTTGCTGCATGACAAGCATCCGCTCATCCAGGACAGGAGGTTGGGAAGGCTGTCTGGGATCAAAAGATTGATTCATTTTATTTTCCCTTCGTATCTAATTTTGTAGCTCTACTCTACAATAAAATGGCAGGCGAGTCAACTAGCGGCGGAGAATATCACGATCTTATAATGCTTCCACTGTTTGTCTCATACGGATGGTCAGGATAATAGTAACGATCAGTGACAGCAGATACAATCCACCATAGATCGTATGATACAAGCCTTTGGTACCAAGAATAAAGGATATCAGCGTGAACAGGATGAACAACACAAATTGCAGGATCGTCCACATGCGCAAAGAGCCGCGGTGCTTCGCATCCGTATTTTGTTTTTGGGCAAAGGAACTGAGCAGCAGATAAAACAAAGCGAACATCAGGAACTCACCTGTATCGATCAGAATCTGCAGCCAGACGGGCGTCACGAACCAGCCCCAGAAATTCAATTCATATTTACTGAACGGCCAAAATAGTTCCACGCCGTTGAACCACAGGGCTAGATCAACCCCGATGTGCATCAGGATGCCGATACCAAACCCCAGTGCGAAGTTATTCCACTTCCAGTTGCGCGTCAGCGTGCCGGTGAGATAGAAAACGATCATCAGCGCCACAGTTGTAAATAGACTATGCGTAAACGTGCGGTGAAAACCTTGGGGAGCAGCCAGTTTGGCAAGTGTAGCATATGCCACAACCAAATTATCCAGGTCTGGGAAAAAATTACCCAAAAGCACGCCAAGCATTAACCATTCTCTGTGCGGCATCCATTTGCGCGCTACTGCCCCGATCATTGCATGCAAGCCAGCCTGTGCCATTTCTTCCTCCTTTGCAACGCAAACAATCATATACATTGTACAACTTTTACAAATAAAAAAGGAACGGCTATGCCGTTCCCAGGATCTTTCGCGTCACTGCCACATCTTCCCAGATCTTTTTTACCAGTGCATCTACACTATCAAATTTCAATTCATCGCGCAGCCGTTCCACAAATTCCAATTGCATCATCTCATCGTAAATATCACGGTCAAAATCGAGAAGGTATGCTTCCACACTCATGGTCTGTTTATCGGGCGTAAAGGTTGGGTTGGTGCCAATATTAATTGCTGCCAGATACCTTTCATGATGTACCATTGCCCAACAAGCATAAATGCCTCCCGCCGGAACGACCTTTTCGCGTGCATATGCCAAATTCGCCGTTGGGAAACCGATTGTGCGCCCACGATGATCACCGTGCCTCACCAATCCCTGCAATGAATACGGATGCCCCATCAAACGACTTGCCTCTGCGACTTTTCCCACCGTGACCAATTTACGGATCTCCGTGGACGAGATCACGCCGCTTTCGTCACTCAAGGCAGTTACCGTTTCGACGCTATAGCCCACTTCCCTACCGATCTCCGTCAAACGCGTCGCATCGCCTTCGCGGTTCTTCCCCAGGGTGGAATCATATCCGAGCACGAGATGTTTCAATCCCAAGCGCTCCTTCAGGTAGCGCATGAAATCGAGAGCCGTGGTATCTGCCACTCCCCTATCGAAAGGATGCGTGATCACTACATCCACACCCAGATCGCCTAGCAATTTCGCCCGCTCGCCGGGCAGCGTCAACAATTTGATCTCTCCACGCCCAAACAGCTTTGCCGGGTGCGGGTCGAACGTCAGCACCACGGAGGGAACACGCTCAGCGTGAGCGCCTTCCACCAGTCGTTGAATAATACGTTGATGTCCGCGATGCACGCCGTCAAAGACCCCCACGGTCACCCAGGAGTCTTCCAACTTTACTTCGTTGAGAGAGCGATAATAAATCATATAGATAAAATACTCCAGCGCCGTTTCCGGCGCTGGAATCATAACAGTCTTTTAGAAATTTTGAGATTACTCGTTAGTGAAGAAAACCTTCTTTGGCTGCCAGGCGGGTGCCCCATCTTCACCTGTGACACACTCCATCAGCGCAACCAATTCGCCCTGTGTGCTCACGCCGCGCACACGGCTTCCGATCTCGGTGTTGGCTTCCGCCTTCACACGATGTCCATGGCGAACACCTTCCACATCATCCGGGCTGAGTTCAAGTGCGGGCCAATCACCAAGCGCCTCTGCCGCTGGGATGAGGAATTGATACCAGTTCCCGGCATGGAACGCTTCTTGCAATTTGCGCAGCGGTGTTGCGTCGCGCAAAGAGAAGCGTCCACTTTTTGTGCGGCGCAGACCAACCAAGTAAGCGCCACAACCCAGTTTCTCACCGAGATCATTCGCCAGTGAGCGAACATAGGTTCCTGAGGAACAATGCACATCGATCACTACTTCGGGCGGCGCCCATTCGAGCACTTCCAGGTGATGGACAGTGATCTTGCGCGGTTCAAGTTCCACTTCTTCACCCTTGCGTGCCATCTCGTAGGCTTTGCGCCCCTGTACTTTGACGGCAGAATACGGCGGCGGCGTCTGTTCGATCTCGCCGATAAAGGTCTTCAGCACTTCTTCGAATTGTTGTTCGGTTACATTCACAGGCTGGTTCGATTGCGTTACTTTCCCATCCGCATCGAAAGTATCGGTCCGTCCGCCCAGGCGAATGATCGCCTGATATCGCTTATCAGAAGCAGAAACATATTCACTCAATCGTACTGCTGGTCCTACTAAAATAACAAGCACCCCCGAGGCGCGCGGATCCAATGTACCGGTATGACCTGCTCTGCGCAACCCGGTGCCATTACGAATTGCCTGCACTACATCATGAGATGTCATTCCAACAGGTTTATCGACTACAAGCACACCAGAGATGGCATTTTTTATATCTTGACTATTCATTTATCCTCCTTGGAAATATCCACTATTATCCAACGAATTATGACACATTTGTCTGAATTTATTATTAGATTCCCAACATCTCACGTGTGGTCTTAAGTACTAAGGGCTGGATTTCGTCCAGTGTGCCAGGGATATCTGCCCCTGCTGCTGCGACATGCCCACCACCATTGAAATGTTTTGCAATTGGTGACACATCAATTCCTGGCTCGAGTGCCCTCCAGGATATTTTGACATGGTTATCACTTTGTTCGACGAAGATCATTCCTACCTTGTTCCCATCGATGGCTGAGACCATATTGATCAAGTCAGCATCATCATTGCCGCTGTACCCGGATCGTTTGCGATCGCTCAAGGTGAGTGTTCCCCAAACAATGCCATCTTTTTGTTCCATGCTTGAAAGACCTGCCCCCCAATATTTTGCTGCGGAAAAGGTCTTCCTGACAAGAGAGCGCATATAAATATCAGGCATGTTCGCGCCAGTTTCCATCAGCATGGCACATTGACGTAACGCTTCAGGCGTTGTATTGGACGTGCGGAAACCAAGCGTATCTGTAATAATCCCTGTTAGCAAGGCGGTTGCAATAGCTTTGGTGATGGTAAGTCCCCACTCGGGTAAATAATTCGTCAGAATTGCGGCGGTTGCCACCTCCTCTGCCTCAATGAGATTTAGCTTTCCAAATTTTTCGTTCGTTTTGTGATGGTCAATGTTGATATCTGGTTGACCAAAATTCTCAAAGATCTTTCCCAGTCTTTTAAAATCAGCACAATCTACAGTGATGAAGGTATCGTACTCGCCAGTAGGCTCCTTTTTGATCTTCTCGCTCCCTTCCAAATATCGGAAAGAGGCAGGGACGCCATCTACAAGCACCATTTGCACTGATTTCCCGGCATTCTCCAATGCCAAACCGATACCCAGCAATGAACCAATCGCATCGCCGTCTGGTCGGACGTGCGATGCGATGACAATATTCTGCGCCTTATTGATTCGTGCCTTGATATCCCCTATGGTTTCTACGTTCATTATAAGGTTTTCCTCTACTTATCGTGTTGTTTCCAACAGGATACAAAGTTTATTTCGTTTCCCAAAATTTTGCAAGGATAACCCGCATGCAATTAGTATACTCAGAATGGTATCTCAACGAAATACGGGATTCCCCTGACCACAATAAGCATTACCCTTTTTCGTGTGTCCTTTTTATCACAAAACAATATTTGTTTTTTGCAGAAACGTAGTAGATACCGTAAGCTATTGGTACTACTTTTTATTTCTCAGTTCAGCCAATATCTTTTCAATGTGATCTGCGTTCTCAGGCGTCATATCCCAATGAAAGCGCAGGCGCGGAAAGGCGCGCAGTTCCACGCGCGAGGCGAGAGTCCGCTTGATAAAACCGGAAGCAAACTCGAGCCCCGCAAGAACGTCCGCGGATCGGGAAACTCCTTCCACAGCCGAGACAAAAATGTCGGCATAGGCGAGTTCCCTATCCACTTTGACATCCGTAATGTAAATTTGCTTCAGACGCGGATCACTGAGTTCCCGGATAAGCATCTCCGAGAGTTCCTGGCGGATACGATCCGCAATCCGTTGAAGTCGAGTACCTGAGGGCATATTAGTTTGCAAACTCCAAAATGTAACAGACTAATTGATCTCCAGCTTGAATATCACTGAAGTTCTTGAAGCCAACACCGCATTCGTAGCCCTGCTTGACCTCTTTCACATCGTCCTTCTCATGACGCAGGGAGCCCATGTCACCTTCATAGACAACGTCAGGTCCGCGAAACAAACGTGCTTTCGCATTACGGCGCAATTCGCCATCGATGACCTTGCAACCAGCTACCTTGCCAAATTTGGAAGCGGTAAAGACCTGAAGGACCTGTGCACGACCAAGTACCTTTTCTTAACCACGGGTGCCAACATACCCTTGAGGGCTTTCTCGATGTCTTCGGTCATGCGGTAAATGATCTCGTACAGGCGAATATCCACGCCTTCTTTTTCAGCCATGCGGCGGGCGGAAATATCCGCCTGCACGTTGAAGCCGATCACGATGGCATTGGATGCCGACGCGAGCATGATATCGTTTTCGCCAATATTGCCTGTTTCAAAATACAGGATCTTGATTCCGATCTCACCTTCGCCCAACTTGTTCAGCTCGGAAACGATCGGGTCGAGTGAGCCTTGTACATCGGCTTTCACGATCAGATTCAATTCCTGCGCCTCGCCTGCTTTCACAGTGGCAAATAGATCTTCCAGCGAAACCTTCTTCTTGGATTGCGCCTGGCTCTTGGCGGCTTCGACACGTTCCCCCACAATGACACGTGCTTCTTTTTCTGAAGCAACCACTTCAAAAATATCACCCGCGGATGGAACATCGCTCAAACCCATCACCGAGACAGGTGTGGATGGTCCAGCCTTTTTTACAGGTTTGCCTTTGAAGTCAGAGAGCGCCTTCAGCTTGCCGTGGGTCGTCCCTGCGACAACTGTATCACCAAATTCAAGGGTACCATTCTGAACCAACAAAGTTGCGATCACGCCCTTGGTTTTATCCACTTCCGCTTCAATGACCGTACCGATCACCTTACCGCCGGGATTTGCTTTGATCTCGGTATTATCCGCGACCAGCAAAATACCTTCGAGTAGGTCATCAATACCCTGCTTCTGCTTGGCAGAGACGGGGATCACCATCGTGTTACCGCCCCACTCATCGGGAACGAGTTCCTGGTCGGCAAGCTGTTGCTTGACCAGATCAGGATTGGCGTTAGCTTTATCGATCTTGTTGAGCGCCACCATGATCGGCACACGCGCTGCTTTGGCATGGGCGATGGCCTCACGGGTCTGCGGCATGACGCCATCGTCCGCTGCCACGACCAACACCACAATATCCGCACCCTGGGCGCCGCGAGCGCGCATCTGGGTGAACGCTGCGTGACCGGGTGTATCAAGGAAGGTAATGAGCCTGCCCTTCTTTTCCACTTGATAAGCGCCAATATGCTGGGTAATACCACCCGCTTCACCTGCCGCCACATCCGTCTGGCGGATGGCATCCAGCAGACTGGTCTTGCCATGATCGACGTGTCCTAGAATTGTCACTACGGGCGGACGGCTCTTCAACTTCAATTCATCCTCCCCGGCGATCATACGCCGCCAGAGCGGAACCTCCCCCGTTTCGACCTGCACTTCTTCCACGACCTCAGGGATCGCTTCAAAACCATACTCAGCCACCACAATCGCCGCTGTGTCAAAATCCACAGACTGATTAATGGTCGCCATCACTCCATTGGACATCAATTTTTTGATGAGTTCGATGGGGCTTTTGTTGATCTTCTGCGCCAGATCTCGGATCACGATATTACCGGGGATCTCGATCTTATTTCCGTTGCTGCTCATAGGCTGCCTCCTCAAATCAAACTTTAAACGAGCAATCTGCTCGTTTGCCAGCGGGAGCCTGTGAGCGATTCAAACGATCACATGACTTACCCGCCAGCCCCCGCAATTTCCATTTCAACCGGCAAAGTGTTCATGAACTCTTCAAGCCGGGTTCTGTCTTCCGATGTCAAAGTTGCTTTCAACGCGTGGGCAAGAGCGCCCTTCAAGCCTCGTTCCCAGCACTCACGGCGGTCGTGCAAGTAGGCTCCACGTCCGGCAAGTTTGCTGGTCGGGTCTACTTGCACTCCATCGGCAGTCCGCACGATACGGATCATCTTTCGCTTCGGCATTACTTCACGACAGCCAACGCAAGTCCGTTGAGGCACATGTTTTACACGTTGAACAGGTTTCTTCGACATACTCCTTGGTTCCCTTCTCCTTACGTATGGGAGGAGAGGGCTTCAGGCGATGACTTATTCATCATCGCCAAAATCATCGCCGCGTTTGTGCTTCTTACGACCGACAACTTCACCGCGTTCTTCATCGAGCACCAACTCGACGCTCTTTTTCTTGCTCTTTTTGCCCTTCTTCTTGTCGGTATCTTCCTCTTCGGTATTTGCTCCTTGGAAGATCTCGGGCTTCATCTTGAACAACTCATCGAGCGAAACGCCATCTTTGGCGTTCTCATCTTCTGGCTCTTCGACGGGTTTCTTCGGCTCTTTCTTCGCCGGAGCCTGTTTCTCCGCCATAGGCGCTTCCGCAACTGGAGCGGATTCTGCTACAGCAACAGGCGCTTCTGTCGCTTCTGCTACCGGCTGGGATTCCGCTTGAGCAACGGGTTCCGCTATGGGTTCGGCAGGAGCCGCTGGCGCTTCCGGTTCAGGGAAGTTGATCGCAGCAATAAACTCTTCAATGTTGGTCATGGCTTTGGAGCCGATGCCGGGCAATCCGAGTACTTTGTTGGCGTCCATTTTCATCGCCATCATCAAAGCGCCGACATTATCGTAACCAGCTTCGACCAAGATGTTGAAGACGTGCTCTTTGAGACCGATCTGTTCGAGCGGCATACCAAACGCAGCGGTCGGCACTTCGGCGCGGGCACCAGAGAAGCGTTCTTCCACGGCGCGCGCAGCGTCTTCCTTGATCTGGATGGTGCGGCGTTCGACACGATCCACAAACTGACCAAGCTGGCTATATTCTTCTGGCGTGACGGGGCGATTCTCTGCCTTCTTGGCGAGGATCTCTTCGATCGCCGGGATCATTTCCACTACGTTGGGCAACAACGACGAAAGCTCGGCGTCACCGCGTAATTTTTGAATAGCATCGCCAGCCGCTTCGGTCAGAGACTTAATGTCAATGCGCCAGCCGGTGAGCTTGGCAGCGAGACGTGCGTTCTGTCCATCGCGACCAATAGCAAGGCTCAACTGGTCTTCGTTCACCACCACCGTAGCGGTGCGGTTGCCTTCTACCTCCGTGAGGTAGACGCCGCTCACGCGCGCCGGGCTGATGGCTTTGGAAATATACACAACGGGATCTTGATCCCATTGAATGATATCGATCTTCTCATCGTGCAATTCCTTCACGATGGCTTGAATGCGCACACCTTTGACACCCACGCACGCGCCGACGGGGTCAACACCTGCCTAAGTCGCGGAGACCGCCACCTTGGCACGCGCACCCGGCTCGCGGGAGATGGCGCGGATTTCCACCACACCATGATAGATCTCAGGAACTTCGTTCTCAAGCAAGCGGCGCAGGAAATTGCGATGCGCGCGCGAGAGCACGATCTGAGGTCCGCGTGAACCGTCTTTCACTTCCAACACGACCGCACGGACACGGTCATGTACTTTGAAGCGTTCGCCGGGAATCCTCTGATTACCGGGTAAAACGCCTTCGGCTTTCATATCGAGACCAACAGTGGTCGCTTGAGCGTTGGTAGCCTGAACGATACCGCTGACGATCTCACCCACTTGACGCTCGAAATACTGCATCTGGTTGGATCGTTCCGCTTCACGGATGCGCTGCTGAATGACCTGACGCGCGGTCTGTGCAGCGACGCGTCCAAAGTCACCAGGTGTGGTTTCAACCACCACCATATCGCCAAGCTGCGCTTCAGGATTGACCTTGCGCGCCTCATCCAGCAGGACTTCGGTCTTCGGCTCGATCACCGATTCGACCACTTCCTTCTCAGCAAAGACCATGACCTTACCGGTATCCGGATCGATCTTGGCTTCCACATGCTGCGCCGTGGATGCGTTGACAGCCCGCCGATAAGCCGAAACCATGGCAGACTCGATTGCCCCAAGGATGATATCCTTTGAGAGTTGTTTTTCTTCCAGCACTTCATTGAAAGCCAGTGAAAACTCGTTCTTTGACATGCTACTTGCTCCGTGTGCTCCTTGTATTACAAGCAGAAAAGTGGGGGTTGCCCACTTCTCGATGCGTGCGGTGATCAGTTCGTCGTACAGTAATATTTTAGCATGGGCAGGAAAAGTTTGCAAGATATAATTCAAGGTATGACTCAACGAGACTTCACAAAAGCCGCCCTGCGCGGAGAACCATCTTACGTTTGGCGGGCGGGACAGCAGCGCAGGCTGGATATGATCGTCCATGCCGCTGGCGAACGCATCAAAGGAAAGATACTGGAAAATGGCTGTGGTGTGGGCATGTACGTGGAACATCTCTCCCCTTTCGGCGGCACCATCATTGGACTGGAATATGACTTTGAACGCACCGTCGAAGCGCATGCCAACTCTTCGCATATTCTCAACGCTGCCGGGGAATTTGTTCCGCTTCCTTCCTCGACCTTTGACCTGATCCTCAGCCATGAAGTGATTGAACACGTACAGGATGACCGCGCCGCCATCTCCGAGATGATCCGCGTGCTGAAACCGGGCGGACGCGCTGTCATCTTTTGCCCCAACCGTGGATATCCCTATGAGACGCATGGCATCTACTGGAAAGGGGAATATCATTTCGGCAACAAGTTGTTCGTGAATTATCTGCCGCGTTCTTTACGAGATAAACTCGCTCCACATGTACGCGTCTATTCAAAACGAGATATGCACAAACTCTTCGACGGCTTGCCCGTCAAATTCATCGAGCGAACAGTCATCTTCGGCGCGTATGACAACATCATCGCACGGTTTGGCTCTCTAGGGAAAGTTTTGCGAGCAATCTTGCAAATCCTTGAGAAGACCCCGCTGAAGGTATTCGGCTTATCCCATTTTTGGGTGGTAGAAAAAATATAGGTGAAACATTACAGGCTGCCCTTACTGGACAGCCTGTTCTCTTTATTTCATGGGTTCTCTGAAATCGTAGATCCCGTCTTTGAATTCCCATTTCTTCCTGCAATTGGAACATTCCAAATGATCTTTATGATCGATCAACGGTGAAGCTCCGCAATCAGGGCACTTAAAGAACATGGACAGATTCATTAAGGCGGGAATTGTCTCCTCGCCATGCTGTCCCGGCAATTTACCGCGCTTCGCTTTGACAAAAACGCTGGGTGTATATTGCCACCACGCGCCTGTCCATTGGAAGAGCGAGTCGAAGAAGACAAGCACACCCGTTGGAATGATCCTCTTCAAGATACCGATGCGAAAATGGGAAAGCGTCAGAGTCTTTTCAATGGAAAAACCAAGCTTCGTCAGCCATTGACGGATCGCCTTTGGGTGGAAATCAAAATTGAGTTCCACGAATTCGACCGGCTCCAACGAGAATGGACTCCACTTCTGCCTACCGAGCAAATAACGGAGGATCGCTTTCAAATTCATCTTGCTTGCGAACTCAAGGATGAATATCCCGCCGGGGCGCACAACGTTATTCACCTGCTCCAGTGTCTTGGGCGCGTCAGCCATGTGATGCAGCACGCGGATCATCGTTGCGGCATCGAAGAGTCCATCCACAAAAGGCAGGCGATAGGCGTCTGCTGCGACGTAAACATATTTATCTGATGTGCCCAATCGTTGCTGCGCCTGTTCCAATTGCGTGCGAGAGTAATCGAGCAGGACAATGCGCTCAAAGCCGAGGTAGCGCGGCGTATTTCGTCCGGCACCAGCCCCGAGTTCCAGAAGGAGGCGTCCGCCTTTGGGCAAGAGTTCGCTTGAGGGCAATAGCTTCCGTGCGGTCCTCGTATTCACGTCCGCCTTTATCCCAAAAGGATGTTTGGTAGTCAGAGCCTTCGTAATTACAAACAGGTGGAGTATTGGTCATGTAGTTTATCTTGGTAGTAGGGGCAACCCGCCCATGGAAAAGAAAATATCTCAGTCATCCTTGATGGGTTGCCCGTACTGCGAGTTGGAATGAAAAGTCGGATAGCGGGGCAATTGTACCCGACTATCCGACTACTAGATGATTTGACTAAAAGACTACGCGACTATGCTTTGCGACCAATCGCGCGATAGTTGAACCCGAGTTCTTTCATCCGAGCGGGATCGTAAATATTGCGACCGTCGAAAATGACCGGCGAATTCAGCAGAGTTTTCACCTTGTCAAAATCAAGCTGCTTGAATTCATTCCATTCGGTGACCACGATCAAAGCGTCGCAACCTTTTGCCATTTCGTAGACATCGTCGCAAATCTCCACAGCGGGCATAAGCGGAGCGGCGGTGCCGCGCGCTACGGGATCATATCCGCGCACTTTGGCGCCGCCGGCGATCAATGCATTGGAGATATCCACAGCAGGGGCATCGCGCATATCATCGGTGTTGGGCTTGAACGCCAAACCGAGCATGCCCACGGTCCTGCCTTTCAAGCTTCCGCCGAGCATGGTAGTAACGTGCTCCGTGACTTCCTTGCGGCGGTCATAGTTGACATTCATGACTTCGTTCAAAATGCGAGGAGTAAGTCCCTTTTCCTTTGCCATATAAGCCAACGCCTGCACATCCTTCGGGAAGCAGGAACCACCCCACCCAAGACCAGCATCCAGGAAGTGGCGACCAATGCGTGCATCGTAGCCCATACCCGCAGCGACTTCTTTCACATCCGCGCCGACGAGTTCGCACAGGTCAGCAAGTTCGTTGATAAAAGAGATCTTCGTGGCAAGGAAAGCATTACTGGCGTACTTGATCATTTCTGCAGTGCGCAGGTCAGTGATAACGATTGGGGCGCGCAGCGGCAGGTGCAACTGAGCCACCTTGTTGGCAGCTTCACGATCCAGCGAACCGATAACGTTGCGGTGCGGGCTCATGAAATCACCAATGGCGGAACCCTCACGCAGGAATTCGGGACACGAAACGACCGCAAAATCGATCGGCTTGGGCTGGGCATTCTTCACGATATCGGCGACCCAGTCACCGGTCCCGATCGGAACCGTGGATTTGTTGATGATGATCAACGGAGCGGTCATGTTCTTGGCGATGGAGGTTGCCGCTGCCTGGACGTACTGCAGGTCTGCTGCGCCATCCACACCTTCGGGCGTACCGACAGCGATAAAGGCAAACTCTGCACCTTTCAGCGCATCGGCATACGAAGTGGTGAAATTGATACGTCCACTTTTCACATTACGAGTGACCAATTCTTCCAAACCAGGCTCGTAAATGGGCATAATACCTTTCTTGAGATTCTCAACGCGTCGTTCATCTACATCCAATGCTACGACGCGATTTCCCAAGTCGGCGAAACAGGCCGCTGTCACAAGTCCCACATAGCCAACGCCAACAACACAAATTTGTTTCATATGGTTACACCTCTTTTATTCAAAATAATTATCCTGCGATGCAAGATTCAATCTTCCAGTTTAGACGGGTGTGATCTACCGCTCATTTTGGCAAATGCGCCATCGATCACTTCAATGAACCCTTGCATGTGAATGGGTTTTGAAACATAACCGTCGCAACCAGCTAGAATAGCGCGTTTGCGTTCGGTGGGAAGAGTATGTGCGGTGAGAGCATACAGGGGAATGAACTTTGTGGCTTCGTCTGATTTCAGTTTTTCAGACTGCGATCCACCCATCCATTTCAGGCAAACCGAGATCCATCAGGATCAGGTCGGGCTGCTGCAAACGAGCGGCATCCACGCCATCACGTCCGTTCACGGCAAGGAACACGTCGTATCCAGCGCGCTCTAAGATAAAGCGCACGAGTTGATAATTATCCATATTATCTTCGACGACTAAAATGCGTCCCTTGCTCATGTATTATAAATATACCGCACCTCCGCCCATCGGGCAATAACGTATAATCTGACAGGCTGTTTTCAATGTCACCAATTCACACACAAAAGCAGCGGCTTATTCTAGACTGTGGAAAGTCAAATTCGTTACATGAAACTTCTCTTTGTCGTTGATGCTCGCTCCCCTATTGCCATCAACTGGATCCGTCATTTCGTGGAACGCGGCGATGATGTGTACATCGCATCCACCTTTGCATGCACCTTGGATTTCCCGATTAAGCGGCTGGAACTCACCCCTGTAGCCTTTAGCTCCGTCAAAAAACAAACTCAGCGCCCCGGCACCGCTTCAGCACGGGGTCTGAAACTGCGTACCGCCATCCGGCATTGGCTGGGACCAATCACGATCCGCCGCGCCGCCCAACGACTGCATGGATTCATCCAAGAGGTGCAGCCTGATCTGGTCCACGCCATGCGGATTCCCTACGAAGGCATGCTCGCCGCAGATGCGTACACGGGCGCGTCGTTGATCGTCTCCATCTGGGGCAACGACTTCACCCTACACGCACCATCTACATCCTTAATGAGTCATTACACGCGCTGGACAATGCAGGTCACCGACGCGCTGCATGCTGATGTGCACCGCGATATACGGCTAGCGTATGAATGGGGCTTGGACCGCTCCAAGCCCACGCTGGTCGCTCCCGGCAACGGCGGTATCCGCACTGATGTTTTTTATCCCGCACCTAACCCTGTCGAAGAACCGATCATTATCAACCCACGCGGATTTCGTCCCTATGTGCGGAATGACATGTTCTTCAAAGCAATTCCTCTGGTTCTGGCAAAACACCCGAATGCCAAATTCATCTGTACTACCATGGCGGGCGAGCCGCAGGCAGAAGAATGGATCAAGAATTTAATATTGGTCACGCCGTGGAATTACTTTCACCTGTCCCCCACTTTGAAATGGCAGCCATCTTTCGCCGGGCGCAGATCGTTGCATCCCCTAGCATCCACGATGGCACGCCCAATTCCCTGCTCGAAGGCATCGCCTGTGGATGTTTTCCCGTAGCAGGTGACCTGGACTCCATCCGCGAATGGATCACACCCAATCACAACGGGCTGCTATTCAATTCTAACGATCACCAATCCATTGCAGGCGCGATCAACCATGCGATCGAAAATAAAAACCTGCGCGAAACATCCGCAGATTTAAATCGTGAAATTATCTCCACACGCGCGGAGTATAAATTAAATATGTTGAAGGCTGAGGGATTTTATAAGGAAGTCATTGGGAAACAGGCAAACAGATAAAGAGTTTTTGTGTCTACCTGTTTCCGTATCTACAGAACTACATCTTCTGTGGTGCGCGCATCTCATCAAGACGCTGGCGGAGTTCGATCTTGCGCTCATCGGCAGCCTGGCGCACATCACTAAAGAAGTTCTCGCCGCGCACGCGGATCTCAGAGCGCAGTTGGTCCCCTGATTCGGGAGCCAGTAACAAAGCGATTGTCGAACCGACCAGTCCGCCCACTGCAATACCGATCAAAAAGCCGAACATTCGTCTCATATGATCTCTCCTTTTCATATACCGCGATATTTATGTCACGGTACAAAGTTTTCTGTTTACAAAATTATTATAGATGAAATTCGTGTTTTGTGGAATAATCAGACCACCGCGCGTATCCGCTTGCGTGAACGCGACGGAATTTATTCAACGAGTCCAATTCGTGGCAATCAGGGGATGACCACCAAACGGCTCCTACCGTACCGGAGGATACCATGTCCACACCTGCACCTGTTTCGATCAGCGCATCTACTGTGCGCAAAAAAGTGACCACGCTCACATTTCGTCAAAAGAAAGAGCGCGGCGAGATCATTTCCATGCTCACCGCCTACGACTATCCCACCGCCATCGCCATGGATAAAGCTGGCGTTGATGCCATTCTGGTTGGCGACTCGCTGGCGATGGTGGTACTTGGCTACGAGAACACCCTTCCAGTGACAATGGAGGAAATGCTCCATCACAGCCGCGCCGTGGCTCGTGGAGCAAAGACCGCCCTGCTCGTCGGCGATATGCCCTTCATGTCATATCAAGTCTCTGTCGAAGAAGCGACGCGAAATGCCGGGCGTTTCCTGCAACAAGGCGGCATGGACGCGGTCAAGCTCGAAGGCGGACGTGAACGCGTGGACGCCATTCGCTCTATCACCAATGCAGGCATCCCTGTGATGGGACATCTTGGTCTTACGCCGCAATCCATCAACCAGTTGGGTGGATTCCGCGCGCAAGGGAAAACCGCCATTGCTGCCAAGCGCCTTGTGGAAGATGCGCTCCAGCTCGAAGATGCAGGCTGTTTCAGCATCGTGCTGGAATCGGTCCCTGCACGGTTGGCAGAATTGATCTCGAAGCGGCTCTCCATCCCCACTATCGGCATTGGTGCGGGAGCAGGCTGCGATGGACAAGTGCTTGTCACGCATGATGTGCTCGGACTCTTCGACCGTTTCACGCCAAAGTTCGTCAAGCAATATGCGAACTTCCATGGCGAGATGCAAAAGGTCTTCGCCGATTACATCGAAGATGTGGAGACCAAGCGTTTCCCTGCCCAGGAACACACCGTAGAGATGGATAACAAAGAGTGGGAAGCCTTGTTGAAAGAAATCGAATAACAAGTTATATGTCACCCTGAGCGACAGCGAAGGGTCTCTGCTGCCTTGTAAGAGATTCTTCGCTTCGCTCAGAATGACAAAGACACATGAACATTCTCATCGTTGGCACAGGCGCATTGGGTACACTCTTTGCGGCGCGGTTATCGCAGGCAGGACATTCCGTTACCATGCTTGGCTCGTGGAAACATGGGCTGAATGCCTTGCGGGAGAACGGCGCACGCCTGGTGGATGCCAACGGAAACGAGCATCGATTCAATATTCAAGCCACAGACAATCTGCGTGAATGTGCGAATGCGAAATATGCGCTGGTGCTGGTTAAAGCCTGGCAAACGGAACGCATCGCTGGACAACTCTCTCAATGTCTGGCGGAGGACGGACTCGCCGTCACACTCCAAAATGGACTCGGCAACTACGAGACGCTCACACAAAGCCTGGGGCTGGGACGCGTTGCTTTGGGCACTACCACCACTGGAGCGACTCTTCTCGGTCCTGGGTTGGCGCGAGCAGGCGGAGAGGGGATCATTTCCATTCAACGGCATCAGGCTCTCGGTCCGCTGGAGGCGGGTTTGAGATCCGCAGGATTCAACGTTCAGATCGTTGAAGATGCGCAATCCCTGATCCTGGGGCAAACTGGTCATTAATGCATCCATAAATCCGTTGACAGCACTGCTGCGCGTCACGAATGGGCAGTTGTTGGTAAATCCATCCGCACGGGAATTGATGGGGGCATTAGCTATGGAAGCCGCTCAAGTGGCAAGCGTTGAAAATATTCCCCTACCCTTCCTCGATGCCGTTGCCGCAGTAGAAGATGTGGCACAAAAGACCGCACAAAATCACTCTTCCATGCTGCAAGATGTGCTGCGAAACGCTCCGACAGAGATCGATGCGATCAATGGCGCTGTGGTGCAAGCTGCACAACGCCATGATTTGGAAGCGCCAGTGAATTGGACATGCTGGAAGTTGGTCAAAGCGTTGGCTCCATAAACATTGTGGGGAATTTTCATCTATATTCATTGCATGGTAAGATTTAGGAAATCATGTATCGGAGGTCACTCATGCGCAAGTGGCTTGTTTCCATCCTGCTGCTGGGGTTGTTGATGTTCCCGGCACGTGCAGGAGCCCAAAATGAAATCAAGATTGACACGCTCAAAGTGGAATTATGGTCTGAGTACGATCAACCCAGCATGCTGGTGATCAGCGAATTTGTGCTGTCAAAAGATACACCCGTGCCTGCTGTGGTCACCATCCGTTTTCCAAAACAAGCGAATTTAATGGCGGTGGCGATCAATCAAAATGGCGATCTCTTCAATGCGAATTTTGATGGTCCTACCGAACAAGGTAACTGGGATACGATCAAGATCACTGTGGAAAGTTATGATCCATATCGAGTGGAGTATTACCAGCAATTAACACGCGAAGGAACGAAGCGTACCTTCGAATATCAGTGGACTAGCGATTATGCCGTAAAAGCTCTGAGCGTTGGCGTGCTCGTTCCTACGGATAGCACGAGCTTGATCACCAGCCCGATCCTGTCTTCCACATCTGTCGATGGTGGTTTTATTACAGGTTCTGTCACAAAAAGCGGATTGAAGGCCGGGGAAGCCTATAATTTTAAGGTGGAGTACTCTCGCGAATCAAATGCGGTTGTCAACGCAGGAGATTCATCCAGCGTAGTACAACCATCTGAACCGATTGGTCCTACTACCGAAGGACGTGTTTCCATTGATAAGATCCCCTACCTGGTTGGCGGAATCGGTGTGATATTGATCGTGATCGCGCTTTTCTTTTACTGGCGTTCCACACAATCCGAGTCAGCATTGGCGCCACGACGACGCAAACGTCAAAGTACAGAACCACCCGCCGAAGGACAAGCATATTGTCACGAGTGTGGAGCGCGCGCCCATGAAGGCGACCGTTTCTGTCGTACCTGCGGCAGCCGCCTGCGAACAAGTTCATAAAAGATCGAAACAAACTCTTGACTATCGTCTTAAATGAGAAGACGGGCACTAAGTGCCCGTCTTCTTTATTTCTTACCTTACTATAGGCTCTCTTCTTCTTTATGGGCGAACGAACTTGCTGATATCGCCACCGAGGTCTTCGATCGAGTCGATAATGATCTGGATGGAATATTTCGCATTGTGTGCGTACGCACCGGGGGTCTTGCGGAAGAAGTTGTAGTTGTAGGCAGCCTTCAACAGGCGAGGAGTCCAGGTGGTGAAGGCTTTTTCATCTGCATCACGTTCACCGTTGCCATTTGCATCAGCGTACCAGTACGGATATGCATTGGTATCATACACAATCGCAGTACCGGTGGTCTTCTTTGCATAGGTCTGGATCTCGGCGTATAGTGCCTCGCGCAGAGTGCGGTACTCATCGCGGACGCCTTCCGTAGTATTGCCGTTGCCGTTGTAATCGATCGTGGCATCACTCATACCGCGGATGGTGTCAGGATCGGTCGTTCCGTGACATTGCTGGCACAATTCGACCTTGACTTCGCCGTTGTGAACATCGTGGCAACCAACGCAGCCAGGTTTGTCTTCCAAAGCGGGATGCGTATTGGCGCCAACATAGGTCTTGCCATCATATTCATAGGCGCCCTGAGCATCGGTACCAAACCACTCGTTCGCAATGCCGAGGTAGTGCGAGTTGATGAAACCGAATTTCACATCATTGCCATTAGCATCCTTGATCGCTTCGACAACTGTATCCGGCGCACCAGCAGCATTGAACTGCGCGATACGATCATCCACAGACTTCTTGGAGGCGCGACCCTGGTGGCACATGATGCACAAATTGGAATCGGCATCCTGACCAAAGGTAACTGTCTTGCCAGAGGGCAGGACCACATCATTGACTTTGAAACGGGCGGGGAAACCAGCCTGGACATCGTGACAAGTCACGCACATGAGTCCGTTACCAGCGGGAACGCCAGCTTCTGGGATTTCCTGTCCTGCGAGGAGAGTAGGCAGGCCAGAGGCGCTGTGGCATTTAGCACAGGCAGCTTCTACTGTGTAGACAGGCTTGCCTTCACTATCAACGTCCCAGTGACGCCAGGCAGCGCCAGCACCATCAAAATGGCCGGCATCTTCACGGGTCAGGGTTGAAACGTCAAACTTGGTGGTCAATTTTTCGCTGGAGTTGATATCTTCGATAGAGTCAAAGAGCAACTCAATAATGTACTTGCCGCCATGAGCGAACGCACCGGGATCCTTGATCGAAACCTGGTAGTTATAGGCAGCTTTCAGCAAACGGGGAGTCCACAAACCGTTGTAAGCAACAGGCTTGTCATCTTTCATATCGCCTTTGCCATCACCATCGGCGTCAGCAAACCAGTAGGGATAGGCGGCGGGATCGTACGCAATGCCGGTTCCGACTACTTCCTTGGCATATGCCTGCATCGAGGAGAGCAGGACAGCCTGCAAGCCTTCGATCTCATGGGCAACACCTTCGGTCTTATCGCCATCGCCATCATAATCTTCGGCAGAGGATGGTTCGCGGATTTCCTTGAGACTTCGCGACATCAGTCACAGATTCGCCGTGGCATTCTTTACAAGCCTCAACCTTGACTTCCAGGCTATGCTGATCATGACAACCGATACAAGTATTGAAGCCATCGACATGTTGGTGCTTGATGTCGTAAAGCTTTCCATCGTACTCATAACCCGTGTGGGTCTCGGAGCCATACAACGTACCGGCAGCAGCATAGTAATGGACATTGCTAAAGCCAAGTTTGACATCATTACCCTTGTCATCCTTATAGGGGGCGGGGATGGCATCGGGGTCGAGGTTCTCACCAAACTTGGCGAGTTTATCATCAACACTGACCTTGGATTCGCGTCCCTGATGGCAGGTCATGCAGATCGCCTCGGGTCCGAGGTTTTCGATGACTGCTCCAGAGGGGAACGTAACGGAGGTCAAAGACTTGGCAGTGTCATTATGGCAGAGGTTGCAAGAGAAAACGCCCTGAGGAGCAGGGACAGCAGCGTCTACTTTGCCATCAGTAATGAAGTCAATGTAACCAGCTTCGCTGTGGCATTTTGCACAGGTTGTCGGTACTTCCGCAGGGGTATCAGCATCCCAATCATGGAAGACAGGCGACTCTTCGTCAGTATGACCGGAAGCTTCGACCGCAGCCGCGATCGCAACTGTTGGATCTTCCGTGGGAGTAGGTGGAACAGCAGTAGGCTCAGGAGCCTGGGTTGGAGCGGGCGGCTCCGTGGGTGCCGGGGTCGGGGCAGCAGTTGTACAGGCTGTAATAATAACAGCAAGCACGAGCACAGTTCCCAGCACTATCAGAATCTTTTTGAGGGACATTCAGAAAATTCTCCTTTCGGTGGGTTGCAAGCTGAGGTAAATGAAAGAACCGTATTCTTAGAGGGCACCTCCTAGCGCAAATATTAAAACTTTCGAGAGATGCATTAATCTCTGGCTTATGTTAATCTAAAGCAAACTATAGGGGAATAACGGATGTCATAGCCTAATCAGATAAAAGTAACAGGATTTACAAGCTATGTGCGAATTAGAGACCACCTGTTTCGATTTGTAAGATATTATTTTGTATGTAAAGGATCTGACAACCATCCAAAAAGCATCCCTTTTGAATTCAAAGCCAAATAATAAGAAATGACGGGCGCTGAACAGCGCCCGTCATTATTATAGTTTCCCCATTGCTTCATTGTTAGCCGTTCCAGATTATGATTGACTATGTTGCCTACTTCAAAGCCTCAAGAGAGGCATCGAGCAAAGCATTGATGTAGTTCGGGTTATGAACGCCGTTACTGGCATCTTCCTCGATCACACCATAGTTCCAAAGAGCAGTAGCAGTCTTCTCGTCCCATGTTCCGGGAACCACTGCACCATCAGCATCCAAAAGACCCTTCGCAGTCAGGGCAGCCTTGAGTTCCTCGATCTTCGCTTCGATCTCAGTTACAGCGCCGTTTACATCATAGCTCGTGGCATCTGCATGGCATGTTGTGCAAGTAGCAAGCTGCGGTTCCATGCGGTGATTGCGGGCATCACCCATGTGGCAACCCACGCAGGTGTCCTTCACCATGGAATAGTGTGAGCCAGGTTTGCCTTCTACACCAAAACCGCCGGAGCCCATCAAGATATCACCTTGAACGCTCAAATGCGGATTGAAGCGCGAGTTAGTAGATGTATACTTTGTCGCATCAGTCTTGTCTTTGAAATTTGCGAGGTAACGGCGTGCCTGATGGCAGTTGGCACAGAGGTTTCCTGCCCCACCATCATAGGTCAAACCACTGATCACATACTTGACAGGGGCGTTGGTTTCCAATGCCCAGTCAGCACTAGTATAGGTGGTATGAATCTGATGGCAGGTGCGGCAATCCTGATGGGTTGGGTTGGCATCGCCAGATTCAACCTTGTCAAAGGACATACCTGCAGCCACGCTTGCGCTGAATGTAGCACCGGAATGGCAAAATGCACAACTCTTATTACCACCTTCTTCAATGAAGGCGGTACCAGAACCGTGCAAAGACTCATTCCACGAGGCTCTCTTGCTGGAGATAAGAGCCGTATCATTATGGCACTCTTTGCAGGTCAATTCAGCATCAGCACCCGCAGGACCTGCTGGACCCGCAGGGCCGGCTGGACCGGCTGGACCCGCAGGACCTTGTGCGCCTTGTGGACCAGCACATGCTGTGAACACAACAGTTGCTACAAGCATCAGACCAATTAGAACGAGCAGTTTTTTGGCAGACATGTTTTGCGTTTCTCCTTTAGGTGGATTTCAAGCAGATCGTTGCTGTATTAGTTGAATCGGGAGCTGACACCTCCTATACTCATATTAATATTGCAACTTGATTATTAAGCTTATTCTTATATTAATCTTAAGTTACTTACAGTTGAGTAACGGATGTCATACACTAATTAGATAAAAGTAACAGAATTTACAAGCTATGTACATTAAAAATATTCTCTTATGAGCGATATCTCTCATACTCGCAAGCCAAACAAGTCTCATTAGTCATTTTTGAATAAAAAGAATCATCACAATAAAAATGACGGGCGCTTCGCGCCCGTCACCATTATCCCCATTATTAAATTCGCTTCTATTCACCTAAAGCTACAAACGAAGCATCTAACAGAGCATTGATGTAGTTCGGGTTATGAACGCCGTGGCTGGCGTCTTCCTCGATCACACCGTAATTCCAGAGGGCAGTAGCAGTCTTCTCATCCCATGTTCCGGGAACCACTGCACCATCAGCATCCAAAAGACCCTTCGCAGTCAGGGCAGCCTTGAGTTCCTCGATCCTCGCATCGATCTTGGTCACAGCGCCATTCACATCATAGCTCGTGGCATCTGCATGGCATGTCTGGCAGGTAGTGATTTGTGCTTCCATACGATGGTTACGACTGTCACCCATGTGACAGCCTACGCAAGTATCTTTCACCATCGCGTAGTGCGAACCAGGCTTGCCTTCTACACCAAAACCGCCGGAGCCCATCAAGATATCACCTTGAACGCTCAAATGTGGATTGAAGCGTGGGCTAGTGGATGTGTACTTTGTCGCATCAGTCTTGTCTTTGAAATTTGCGAGGTAACGGCGTGCCTGATGGCAGTTGGCACAGAGGTTTCCTGCTCCACCATCATAAGTCAAGCCGCTTACCACGAATGCAACGGGATCCGTAGTTTCCAGAGCCCAATCAGCTTCGGTGTAGGTAGTATGGATCTGGTGGCAGGTGCGGCAATCTTGGTGAGTTGGGTTGGCATCGCCACTCTCAACCTGAGTAAAGTTTTGGTGAGCGGCAACACTGGCGCTAAAGGTAGCACCAGAATGGCAAAAGGCACATGTCTGATTGCCGCCTTCTTCAATGAAGGCAGTACCAGACCCATGTAAGGATTCCTGCCACGAGGCTCTCTTGCTGGAGATAAGAGCCGTATCGTTGTGACATTGTGTACAGGTCAGATCAGTTGTTGATGCAGTCGGACCTGGTTCACCCTGGGGACCGGCGGGGCCAGCCGGACCTGGAGGACCTTGTTCACCCTGCGGACCTGCACATGCTGTGATGAACACAGCAACTACTAGTAGAGTGCCAAGCACAATCAGTATTTTCTTCGATGACATTGTCTGCTTTTCTCCTTTCAGTATATAGTGGGCAAAAGGTAGTTCACTTTTTATCCTTAACAGGCACCTCCTATCGCAAAGGGTTTACACTTTATTTTCCCCACTGAAAGGTATGTACCAAACTCTATATGCAGAATAGTATTCTTACAGATGTATAAGTTATACAGATTTAGGGGAGTTTGGATAAATCTATTATAAATAAACATCTAAAAAAATACAATAAAGACAGAAAAACTCTAATTTCTAAAGAACATAGATTGCCTTTCAGGGAAGAAAAACTCCCAGAGCGGAGCCAATTTCCGGCTGGGAGCGAATCGTCCTCTTATCCCCCATTCAACTTAAGAAGCCGACTCCAACTGTTTCAATAATCCTAGTACAACCTCTGAAGCTCGAGGTATCGCTTCTACAACGGGCTGGGAAAACTCCTCGCCAAAATCAATAATACGCTGGACCGCGATCCCCACCACAATGACTTCGTCAGGTAGGACTGCGCCCATCCATTTACCGAGTTCGAGGGCACTTTGCAGGGTCATATCGTGTGCGCTCGAAACGTGGAAAGCAGAGTAATTGGGAATCTCATCCAATTTGTAGATGAACACTGAACCGATATTTTCTTCAGAAATGAACGCGTCCACCAGAATGACACGCTGATATCCGATCAGGTGCTCCATCAGGCTGATACCGCCCAGCGACAGGTAATCGACCGCTATACCCGCATCAGGAGCAAGCTGTTTTTGTACCTCTTCGACGACTCTCCAGCCAACGCCGTCATCGCCAAGGATGGGATTACCAAGTCCGACCAATACCGTTTTCATGACGTTTCACCGATTCCCAGTAAGCCTACGTCTGTTCCCGTTATCATGGGCATCATCGTCCCGCAGGCATTCTCCTCTGAACCTGCGGGACGATCTTCAGCCCCAACCCCTAGCAGAACTGTTTCAAAACTTCAACCGGATTCCCCTCAACATCGCGGATGGTCACTTCAAGCGGCATTTGCCCGAGCATGGAATGGGTGGCGCAGCCAAAACATGGATCATAGGCGCGGAACGCCATCTCGACCATGTTGAGCAAACCTTCGGTCACCTTGCCGTCTTTGATGAGATGGGTCGCCGCCTTGTGTGTGGACATCTGGATCGGCGCGTAGTTGTTGGTGGTGCCCACGATGAGATTGGCTTTGGTCACGATGCCACGCTCGTCGGTCCAGTAGTGATGCGTGAGGGTACCGCGCGGCGCTTCGACGATGCCAATGCCTTCGGTTGGAACTTGCGTCGGTTTGGTGTGCACGTTCGGAGAAGTGATCTCCGGATCGGTGGCAAGTTCCACCCAGCGTTCGGCGGCATAGAGCAATTCGATCAGGCGTGCCCAATGGATCGCCAGCCGTTGATGGACGGGTTTGCCACCCAACGTAGCGTAGAACCTTTCATATTCTTCCTGCGCGCGCGGAGTTGCCATACCGTCGGCGGCGTTGAGGCGGGAAAGCGGCGTTGCCATGTAGATGCCGGAGTCGATGCCATCCACAAATCCCTTCCAGCCGATGTTCTTGAGATATGGGAATTTGAGATATGTCCACGGTTCGACATGTTCGGCAATGTGCTTCATGTAGTCTTTCGGATCATACTTAACGAACTCTTTGCCGTTCGGGTCAACGACTCTCACTTTGCCATCGTAGAAATTGACTTTGTTGTTCTCATCGACCATACCCATATAGTAGGTCTTGTGGGTGTAGACATCACCGAGGATCAAGTCAACATAACTCTGATTGCCGAGCACAATATCATTGAAGAGTTTGAGGCTGAACTGAGCGAAGTCAATAGCCCAGCGCCCCATCTCTTCGATCTCTTTACGCTGTTCTTCGGTAATGCCTTTGGTCATGCCGCCGGGAATAGACGCGCACGGATGCACCTTTCGCCCGCCGATGATCTCAACGGTGTTGTGACCGAATTTGCGCATCTGAATGACCTTGCTGCCAATCTCGAGTCCTACTTTATGGATGACTCCAAGGATGTTTCGTTCAGCGACCGGCGCGTCGGGTCCCATCACGAAATCGGGACCGCCCAGGGCATAGAAGTGTGTTGTGTGGTCGGCGCAGTAGAAAGCGGAGTAGAGCAGTTCGCGCAGTAATTTCCCCGGTCGCGGCGGGTCAACTTTATAGACCATATCCGCGGCTTTGGAGGCTGCCATGTTGTGCGCTTCGGGGCAGACGCCGCAGATGCGGTTAGTGATGAGCGCCATCTCTTCGACCGGGCGCCCGACGACAAAACGTTCAAAGCCGCGCAGTTCAGGGATTTGGAAGTAGGAGTTGGCAACATTGCCGCTGTCATCAAGGAATATCTCGATCTTGCCGTGACCCTCGAGGCGGGTGATGGGATCAATACTAATTCGTTGTGTCATATTTTGTTCCTGTGGGACGAAATTAATTTCGTCCTACCCTTTCTGCCAGGCGGGTTTGGCGGCTTTCATCAACGAGCCGGGCAGGCTGAAGCGATAGACCTGCCCTGCCGGGTCGGGAATGCCATCGAGGATCTTTTCGATCTCGGCGGGTTCGGTCGCATCGATGACGGATGAGAAAGCGGTGATAAGTCGTGCGCCGTAATCAAGAACGCCTTCCGCAGGACCGTAGCAGCCGATGCACTGGGCGCCTGCCGCCGGACAGCGGGAATTGCATCCGCTGCGGGTAGCGGGACCGTTACACGGGATACCTTGTTCAAGCAGGCACAACGTCGGGTCAACGGGAGCGATGTCTTGAATGCGTTTGAAGGCTTTGATGGTCTTCACGTTGCGCGTACGCTTGCACTCGTCACACACCGTGGAGTTGCCAACACCGATGACCGCGCCTTTTGGCGGGAGCTGCGCTTCGCCTCGGAGCATTTTGATAACGAGATCAATTACGGCTGCGATCTGATGCGATTCAGGAGGACATCCGGGCATGTAGTAATCCACATCCACCACCTGATCGAGCGGAAGCAGGATCGTTGCCAACTTCGGGATGTGCAGTTCACCTTCGGGCACATCGAACGTGGTACGCGGATAGATCTCATGCGGGTTATCCGTGGTGATGGTGTTGTATGCCGTTTGGACGATCTCCCCCACCGGGCTAAAGTTTGCCAGACCGGGAATGCAGCCTTCTGTAGCGCAGGAGCCAAAGGCGACCATGATCTTCGATTTCTTGCGCAGGAGTTTGGCGATGTGCTCGTTCTCGTCGTTGCGGATACCACCGTTGAAGAGTGTGAGCAGGATCGAGCCATCTTCCATGGCTTCGACATCTTTGTACTTCGCATCCATCGCCACGGGCCAGAAGACAACATCGAAGTTCGCGTCCACATCGAGGATCGTTTCGTGCGTGTTGAGCACGGCGATCTCACAGCCGCCGCAGGAGGCTGCCCAATACATTGCGAATTTCGGCTTATCACTCATGCCGGCACCTCCTCAGCTTTGGATATTTCTTCCTGCAAGTCTTCCAGATTTTCAGTAGGCTTACCCCAGTTCAACGGACCCAGTTTGCGGATCTCTTCCACGAAGAGGGTGGTTTCGCTTGCGAATCGCGCTCCCTCCGCTGCGGAAGCCCAGACGAGTTTCACCCGTTCGGGTTCGATGCCCATACCTTTGAGCACGCGCCTGAGCATGAGGTAACGACGCAGAGCCTTGTAGTTCTGTTCGATATAGTGACATTCACCGGGATGACAACCCGTGATCATCACGCCATCCGCGCCGCTGGAAAGCGCCTTCAAGACGAAGACCGGGTCGAGACGACCGGAGCACATCATGCGGATCAGACGCACGTTCGGCGCATATTTCATGCGCGCTGTGCCAGCCAGGTCCGCAGCACGATAACTGCACCAGTTGCAGGTAAAACCGATAATGGTGGGTTCAAAGTTTTCAGTCATGATGTCTACTCCTAGTCACCCACAGGCGAGAGGTTATTCAACAGCAACCCGTCAATTTGCGCCAGAATTTGCTCGTTGCTAAATCCTGTTCCGCTGATCGCGCCAGCCGGACACGCCGCGATACACGTACCGCAGCCCTGGCACAGCGCCGGGTTGACCTCACTCACCATTCGATCTTCATAGAACGAGATAGCATGGTATGGGCACATTCCGTTGCAAATGCGACAGCCGGAGCATTGTTCCTCGATCACGGTAGCACGCACCGGTTCGAGTGCCACTTCTTTTTGCAGGATCTTATCGAGCACACGCGCCGAAGCCGCCGCTCCCTGCGCCACACTGGACGGAATATCCTTGGGTCCCTGCGCGCAACCGGCGATGAAGATGCCTTCGGTCATAGTAGCCATCGGGTCAAGCTTGGGATGCTTCTCCGTGAACCAGCCGTCGGTGGAGCAGGAAATGCCAAACATCTTGCCGACGTCTTTCGCATCGCCGCGCGGCTGCAATCCGCTCGAAAGAATGACCATATCGACTGGAATACGCCTCTGCTTACCCGCAAGCGTATCCTCGACCTGAATGATGAGTTTCCCCTTTTCTCGTTCGCCGCGCCCGGCATCTGTGACCTCTGCCACTTTGCCGCGCACGAACAATGTCCCTTCATCGAGCACGCGCTGATAGAACTCATCATAGGCTTTGTATGCCGTGCGCATGTCAATGTAGAAGTTGTAGACCGTTGCACCCGTCCGCTCGTGGACGAGATGTGCGAACTTCAATCCCTGCATACAGCAGATGACCGAGCAGTAATTATTGAAGTTCTTATCGCGTGAACCCACACAGTGGATGATGCCCACCGACTTCGGGCGTGGTCTTGCCATCGCGCAGAACGATATTTCCGTTGGTCGGTCCTGCCGCGTTCGACAGGCGCTCGAACTCGAGGCTGGTGAACACGTTCGGCAGTCGTCCATAACCATAGTTACTGACCTTGCGCGCATCGAACAGGTCATAGCCTGTGGCAAGAATGATATTGCCGACTGGAACTTCGAGTATCTCGTCCTGTTGGTTGAAATCGATCGCGCCGGTCGGGCAGAATTTCTCACAGGCTTTGCAGGTGCCCTTGATGAAATAGGTACAATTCTCTTTATCCATGACAGGATATTTTGGAACCGCTTGCGGCGAACGGCGTGTAGATGGCTTTGCGATAGCCAAGCCCCGCTTCGAAGTTTTCGTCAATGACCTTCTTCGGGCATTTCTCCTGACAGATGCCGCAGCCTGTGCAATCCGCTTCCTTGAGGAAGCGTGCTTTCTTGCGGATCCTGACCGTGAAATTCCCAACATAGCCGTCCACCTTTTCCACTTCACTCCACGTCAGCAGCGTGATGTTGGGATGCGTCCCAGCTTCGACCATGCGCGGCGTGAGAATACAAGCGGAACAATCCAACGTCGGGAAAGTCTTATCGAACTGCGCCATGTGTCCGCCAATGGACGGATCGCGCTCGACGAGATAAACATGGAAACCAGCATTCGCGATTTCCAACGCTGCAGAGATACCTGCGATACCGCCGCCAACCACCAACGTGTTCGGATTGATCGGGACTCGCATCTCTTCGAGCGGCGCGTTCTCGATCACTCTGGACACCGCGCCGGAAATGACAGCCTTGGCTTTTTCTGTGGCGACAGCTTTATCCGTGTGAACCCACGAAACCTGCTCACGGATGGATGCCAGTTCTACCAAAAACGGATTCAAGCCAGCGTTCTTCGCTGCTGTGCGGAAGGTCTTCTCATGCAGGTGCGGGGAACAAGCTGCAACAACCACACGCGTCAGACCCAGTTCCTTGATATCTTTTTCAATCAACTCCTGCCCAAGGCTGGAACACATGAACTTGTATTCGCGTGCCACGACGACACCCTGCCGACCCAATTGCTCTGCCGCCCAGTTGGCGACATCCACAACATCTACGGTTCCGGCGATGTTCGAACCGCAATGACAAACATAAACACCAACGACTTCCTTTTTGCCCACAGGATCACTTCGTTTATCGCTCATTTCACCGTCTCCTTCCCCTCTTGCTTCGTCCAGCGACGCGGCATGGGCAGACCCTCATATTTCTTCTTCGGCGCAGATGGTTCCTGCTCTACCGGCACTTCCACACCGATATTCGCCAGCGCGTTGCGCGAGGAGACCAGTTCCGTACCGATGCCCAGTTCGTCCGGCTCTTTGCCGAACGCCAGTCCCATCAACTGCGTGAAGAAAAGGATCGGCATGTGATATTTCGTTCCAAAAAACTGATTCATCTCATTCTGATACGCATCAATGTTCATCTGACACATCGGGCAGACCGTTACCATCATGTGAGCGCCGCGTTCGTCAGCATCCGCTACGAGGCGCATAATGAGTTCAAAGGCGGTTTCGGGACCAATCTGGGTCATATGTCCGCCGCAGCATTCCGTTGTGAGCGGATAATCGATCACGTCCGCACCGAGGGCACGGAGAAGATCATCCAACTCGGTCGGGTGCTCGTGATCTGTCCAGCGGTGTTGATAGTCTGGGCGCGGTAGCATGCATCCCATGTAAGGAGCGATGCGGAGTCCCGTCAGAGGGCGAACAACAGCATTTCGGATGGCATCCACGCCCACATCGTGGACGAGAACATCAATCAGATGGCGCACATCCAGATCGCCAGGCGTGTACTGCAATCCACCCGCGGCGAGCGCTTCATTGACCTTCGCTCCCAGCGACGGACGTTCCTGCATGTAGTAGTCCGCTTTGGCGAGGTTGAGGTAGCAAGCTGAGCAGGGAGCGACCACTGTGCGGGTGCCGTTCTTCTGCTTGGAAGCCAGCGCCAGATTGCGGGCGATCAACGAATACGCCGGGATCAAGTTGATACCCAAATATTCCGTTGCGCCGCAGCAGTTCCAATCATCGATCTCTTCAAAGTGCAGGTCGAGCGGTTCAAGGATCGTGTTGATCGACTCCATATACGCCTTGGCACTGGATTCCATCGAACAACCAGGATAAAGAATGTATTTGTTCATGAGGTCAACTCCAGCTCATTGGCGCGGGCAAGGATGGCTTTCAACTGATCCATGTGTTTGATCTTGTTCGGCACGATCGCCATACGTCCCTTCGTGATCATGCCAAAACCCATCGGCATCATGCCGGGCAATCGCAGCGGGAAATGTCGCAAATAATGCCGCGACGCCAACCCAAATTCATAACTGCGTCCGAAGGTTTCCACCATATCGACAAATGTCTGCGAAAAATGCGGAGCCGTTAAGTCTTTGTACAACTTGGCTTGGATCGCCATACTCTTGAGCGTGTACATCACATCCGCGATGTGCACCTCCTGCGGACAGCGCACCACACAGTGATAGCAGGAAACACACAGCCACGGCGTGTTGCTGCGCAGAACTTCATCACGCATACCTGCTCGCAGCATGGCGAACAACATGCGCGGCGTATGCTCCATGTCCATGGCGGAGGGGCAGGAGCCACCGCAGGTCCCGCACTGGATGCACATCTCCAAATGCGAAACACCAGCCGTTTTCATACTAACTTCATGTAGCAGAGAGAGATCTTCTTCTCGCAAACGAGACCGGACACGTTCATCAGACATTTGGGGCATACTGCCTCCATGCGTATCAAAACCTGCCGCCACCTTTCAAGCGGCAGCACCGGATCGATGGCTGCTCGGCACGATAGGAGTCGTCCATTCGCAGTGAAAAGAGATAGTGAACCCCCACATTCATTATTTGTGTTTGTCTTCACAACTTCGAGTGTTGAATGTCATTAGCCGTAATGCAAATCATCCTATCAAGGATGCAAATTCAACTTCACCCCACTCAATACAAAAAGAACGAGATGCGACCATTCGAGGAAACACATCTCGTTCGTCTATACACGTGATTGTCACGGAACTTGCTCTATCACATCCTCCATATAAAGAGACGGACTGTTCTATCTCTTTTGACGAACAGCAGACTCGGCAGGTTGGCGCACGAAAGCATAGATCGTCACGATGACGATCATCCCGATCAGCATGCCCAACACTTCAGGGAAGCGTTGCGCGAACTCAGCAATGAAACCGCGCCCACCCGCAGTCACTGCCTGCTCGAAATTCAAAATAGCAAGAGTTATCTCGCTAAAATGGAGGTCAATATAAGCAACTCCCGCCAAAGCGATAAAGGTGAACGGGATCGCAAGACCAAAGGTCCAAAATACAGCAGCGAATGGTGCTTTGAATTTAATCATGGCAGTCTCCTTTCATAGTGTAGTACAGCAAAAGTATTTCTTTTCATCCACCATCAGGATACAAAAAAGAAAGCCGCCTGACAATAGGCGGCATAGGGCATTTGTTCTAGTGCGTTTACCCTATTTTAGGGTTTGATCAGACCTTTTCGGATGGCATACTTCACCAATTCACTACGGCTGTGCAAGCCCAGCTTTCCCATCAAATTCTCTCGATGGCGCGCCACGGTGTGGATGCTGATGGTTAGCTGACTTGCTATCTCCTCATTCGTCTTGCCCTCTGCCAATAATGCCAACACCTCCTGTTCACGCCGAGTCAGCCCGCTTATTGTTTCTTTGTTTTCATCCTCGCCGTTACGCGCCAGGAAATCCTTTACCAACAATTTCGCCAGCGATGGGTAAATATATGTCTCTCCACGATATGCTGCGCGGATCGCCATGATCAGGTCATCGGGAGCCGCCCGCTTGGGCACATAGGCTGAAGCACCAGCCTGGAGCATCTCGAAAAAATATTGTTCATCCTCATGAATGGTCAATGCCACCACTGCCATATTCGGATACAAAGCCTTGATCTGCCGCGTAGCATCAATGCCTGAAATATCCGGCAGGGTAATATCCATAATGACCACATCGGGCTTAAGCGTTTCCACCAACCGCAAAGCCTGTCCCCCATCCCCCGCTTCTGCTTCGATCGCAAGGTCGGCTTCGTTTTCAAGCAGCATTCGCAGCCCGCGCCGCACCACCTCATGGTCATCAACCAGCAACAAACGAATTCTCGACATTACCCTTCTCCTGGAACGGTACGCGCACCTCCACACGTGTCCCTTTCCCTGGCTCCGATATAAAACGACAATCTGCCCCGATCAATGCAGCACGTTCGATCATGCCCAATAAACCCCAACACGGATACCCTGGCTGATGCAATGTGGCATCCACATCAAAACCGCTGCCCTTATCCTCCACACAAATACAAACCGCATCATTGTCAAAGATCACGGATACATCCGCCTGGTCCGTTTTCGCGTGACGAATAATGTTGGTGATGCTTTCCTGTACGATGCGAAACAACACCGTGCGGATCTCAATGGATAATACCGCCTCTTTTCCCAAGCTGGTAACTGTCACCGTTAAACCAAAACGTTCTTTCGCCTCGGCACTATACCAGCGCAGTGCCGCCAGCAGACCGAGATCATCCAATTGCGGAGGGTGGAGTCCGCTGACGAGATTCTGCAAACTCGATATACCGGAATCAACCACCCCCTGAAGTTGACGCGCCTGTCCGCTGACCTTCTCCGGTTTGACGAGAGCATTATCCGAGATCGCCCTGAGTCCCATTCCAAGAGCGGTCAGGGTTTGTCCCAACTCATCATGCAATTCGCGCGCAATTCGCTGCCGTTCCAATTCCTGCGCGCGCACCGTCCGCCGCATCAATTCAGCATGCAGATCATCCAGCCGCTTTCGCTCGGCTAATTGTGCATTGCGCAAGGCTTCCAATTGACGTTGCGTTTCCTGCTCGAATGCCCGCAGGGAACTGATAATGGCAACTGCTGCGATACACGCCATGACCGAACGAAAAAATTGGATAGGAAACCCGAACCAACTTAGAAAGACCTGCGAATTTAGGAAGGCAGATGGGAAAACGTTGCTGGAAGCAACAAAGAGTTGTCCCACGCCACCATATAATCCAAAGGCAACCGCCCCGGCGATCATTTCCCTATCAAAGCCTTTCATGCCAGCCTGCAAGAATTTTTGTCGCTGTAAGATCATTCCCCAGGCGGTCAAGGCGGCGCCAGGGATCGCCAGAGAATAGCGTGAGTACACATCCATGGCAACCAGGCGCGAATCAACCGGTTCTGCAAAGAAAAGCCATATCAAACCTACCAACCAAATGGCAGTGACTACTCCGAGCATCTGCCAGGAAAGTCTTGTCCGGTTGGAACCTGCGATCATGCGCGCACCAAAGGAGATCAGGAACAAGAAAGAGGTGGCAAGCAATACCACCCGCCCGGGCCCAACATAGTGATAAAAACTGGTTTCCAGAATCTCAGGGTGGATGAGCAGGAACATTTCGATCCATTCATGTCCCCCATGGATCAAACCAAACCCTGCCAGGGAACGCAAAGCACGCGCAAAGTCCAATTTAGACGAACGGTCTACCTCCAATAGCACGGCCAGCCCCATGACAAAAAAGGACAGACCGTAAAAGAAATAGACCGTTATGATGTCCACACGATAACCCTAGTATTGAATTGGCGTCAGACAAAAGTCCCGCAGGCTTATTATAAACCTGCGGGATGTTGTTATCACAGTTACATTGTCACTCTCCAAAGGACACCGCTTTGGACGGTGTGAGGGAGCGTTCGTTGCGACCGACACTTGCACAGCACGCAAGTGCAGGTGAGAGTCTCTTACTCGTCGTGGTAGAGACCCTTCGCTAACGCTCAGGGTGACATTTTAAGTTACCTTATTTCTCCGGCGCTCCGGCATCGATCCACTGGATCAGGAGTTTTAGTTCATCATCCGAAAGATTGGCGAAATGCTTTTCGCTTTGCACTTTGACGATCAAACTGTTCGCCGAGTCACTGGCAACGACAACAACTCCATCCTTGCCGCCTTTCATCAGGTCAGCATAGGTGCTGACGTTCAATCCGGCAGTTGCATTCGCGCCATGACACATAGCGCATTTCGTGTTTAGCAGCGGACCGATATTGGCGTCATAGGTTGGAGTACCAACCACGGGCGCAGGCGGCTCTGTCGCGGCAGGAGTAGGCAACTGCGCTTGCAGGATCTCACGCAATTTGGGAGCATCAAACCCTGCGTAGGTGAAGACCGTTCCATGACAGGCAGAGTTGGAACAGAACGATGTGTTACTCGTTCCACCCGCATCCTTCGTGTCATGGCACGAAGTACACGTCTGATCGAAGGCTTTGTTATGCAGGTTGATCCAGTTCGGGTTGCGATGTGTATCAGGTTCCAGTCCGCGGCTGATCTCGATGTTGGTGACAAAATCCTCCGGTCCGGCTACATCCGGGATGGAGTGACACAAATTACATTCAAGGCGGATCGCTTCCTGATTCGCATTGAGATGTTTTCCATCATGGCAGCGGAAACAACCTGGCGAGTTAATGTGACCAAGGTTATTGGGATGCGTGGTCCAATCGATCATCTGTTCATGGAAGACCGTACGGTCATAGATATCCTTCATCGCCTGGATCGCTGATTTGACCTGATCTTCATGACCGGCATAATAATCGGTTCCCTCATAGTATTTCTGCAAAGCATCAATGGCGGAGAACGCAACATCGCGAGAAGAATACTGAACCGACAGCGTATCCACCGCCCGTTTGTGGATCTCGGGAATCTCGGGGCTGATCTGTCCGCGCGCCATGGCTTGATCAACCGATTGAGCTGGGAATGGGAAATTGTGTGTCACACGATTATGGCATGTGACACAATCCATAGTGACGAGTTTGTTCTGATTCAGCGTGGACTTGTCAAAGCCCGATTCCACATCCACGTATTCGGTGGTGCTGCCATCGTCATTTGTCACGCGCACATAGGGTATGGTCTGCTGGAGTTCATCGGTGGCATAATATTCCACTTTGTTGACGATATGCCAGTGAATACCGCGTCCCAAACCTTCACGCTTGGCGCCGCCGCCTGTTTTGAGAATGAGGTACAGGCTGGTCGGAGTGTTTTTCGGGTCATCTCCAAAATGGGAGAGCACACGAAGACTATCATCAGAGAATGTTTCGGGCTGGTGGCACTTTTCGCAGGTATCACGCGCCGGACGCAACGCTTCCGCATACAGGGGATATTTGTATAACTTGAATATCTCGTAATAGGTTTCCTTGAGACCCTGGGTTTTACGAGCAAGCTGATTGAAGAAGGAGGCACGTCCGATATGGCATTCCTCACAGGTCACATTGGCATGAGGCGAAAGCTTATAGACGGTATCCTGCGGTGGCATGGTATGGCAGGCTGTGCCGCAGAACGTTGGGGAATTTGTATACTCCCACCCATACACTCCCCCGAACACAACGATCAACGTCAGCGCACCCAGAACGGCATATGGCAAAACATATAGCCAGCGCGCCGACCCTGCAGGTGGATAGAAGAATCTTCCCAACCGTTCACGCAATTTCCCAAAGCGTTCCCGCAATTTCATATGCACCTCCAAAAAATGAGCACCGGGGTCTGCTCTCAGAACTCCCGGTGCGGATTACGATGTTTATTTTTCTGGCAAACCTGCGTTGATCCAATCTTTGATCGTCGTAAATTCCTCTGGCGTTAATTGTGCGTACGGGTGTTTTCCACTTTCGAATTTTGTGACAAGCAGGCTATTGGCGGCATCTCCTGCAATGAAGATCGCTCCTGATGCTCCACCTTTCATGGCATCAGAGTAGGTAGCAAGCGTCAACCCGCCAGATACCGATGGACCATGGCACATCAGACACTTCGGAGAAATAATATTCGGGAAGATCTGCCCATCCCAGGTGATGGCGGCGCTCTCGGGAGCGGCTGAGGTGGCGGTTGCCTCTCCCGAAGCGGGAGTCGCTGACGTATCCGCAGGAACCGGAGTTTCCGTCGGGGGGAGAGTCGGAGTAAATGTCAACGTAGCGGTTGCCGTTGGAGTCGGTGTCGAAGTCTGCCTCAAAAAGACCTGCTCCGTTTCCTTAACCGGAATTTGCGCCACCGCCGTGGTTTCATATCCCACAAAGAAATAGAAGCCATAACTGAAGATCGCCAGGATAACAATGGCAATGGGAAGATAAACCATACGCCGCTTTTGAAGCACCGCTGGCGGAATAGGTTCAGCATGTTTTCCTTCATCGATCATCGCCAGTTCGCCGGGGTGCTCGTGCTCCATCTCTTCGCGGCTTAGATTGCCGGTAAACATACTCTTATTGAAATGCTTGATGTGCACATGGTAGAAGTGCCAGATGATAATCGCCAGCACCGCCAGCAGCGCCTCCCCACCATGCGCAGCTTTCGCAGCGGGCACGGCTTCACCCGGCAGAATGCGCAGCGTGGAGATCGGGTTCCACATCATGAAACCGGTCAACCCCATCACGATGGTTCCCCAGATCAGGGCAAGATATTCCATCTTCTCAGCGTAGGAATATCGTCCGTAATAGGCTTTGTGCTTTTTGAAGCCCAGATAATATTGCACATCATGGATCACATGCTGAAGATCATTGATCCACGGGATCATGCTAATGGGCGTACGCAGCACCAGCACACGATAGGTCACATCCAGTGCATGCACCAGGCTGACGATCATCATCACGATCGCCGAAGTATGGTGGATCAGACGCGCATTCTCAATGCCGCCCACAAGATTGAATATTCCGATGCTGATGGGCGAAAGCGGGAACTTCTGTGGCAGACCAGTAAAACCCAACAGAGTAAAGGAGACCAAAAAGGTAATGTGTTGCAGCCGCTGTAAAAGATCAAAGCGGACATAATTCTTTGCCGCGGATGGCTGAGGCGCGTTAGTCATTGGACTTCTCCTCCTCATCCGACGGTTTGGTCTCTGCAGGCGGTTCCGGTTCAAACTCACCCGCAGCAGATTCTGTTTCATCCGCTTCTTTCTGCTCTGGCTGCGCAGGCTCTTCGACCTGCTCGGGCAGAGTTGATTCGATAACCGCAGGCTCCGTCTCTTCTTTCACTTCAGCTTCAACGGGCGCTGATTCACCCACCTTGATTTCGGGTTCCACTTCAGCAGCTTCCTCGACCATGACAGGTTTCTTCCTAAAGCGATTGATCGCCATGCGACCGAAGTCCATCAAGACCAATACCAACATGGGTCCCAGAACAGCCGGAATGAAAAATTTATAGAACAGGTTCACGTAATACACGATCGGGTACTTCTCTGGCGATGGGATATAGTGGGACATCCATGCATCCGGGAAATTTGCCGTTGCACCGGGGTGACATTTCTGACAGCGCACCAGCAAATTCTGGCGGACCTCCAAACCCTTTTGCGGATCGTCCACTTTGACGATATCATGCACGCCGTGACAGTCCGTGCAGACCGGTTTATTGGTTGGCTGATCAGGATATGTCTTATCGAACAGCACCACCGTCGTACCGTGAAAATCCGCTACGTACGTATTCAACACATTGGTCGATAGCCCATACTTATGCATCAAAGCATTATTAGTATGGCATGTAGCGCACAAATACGGCGTGCTGTTGCGGAAGGTTGCCGTGGTTGGGCTTTGGATATTATGCACACCGTGACAGTCAATACAGGTTGGCACATCCAAATTGCCTTCCTGTGTCAACGCCTTGCCATGCACACTTTCCTTATACTTATCAAAGATGGTGCTATGACACTGGGCACAGGTCTTCGGAACTTGCAGGCGTGCGTAATCAAGCAGCTTGCCTGTATCTTTATTGGTCAATCGTTGCTGAGTGTGCGGATTATGACAATCTGCACACACGGCTGCATCTTTATTTCCAGAGTCGAGCGCCGTCTGATGGACACTATCCATCGTCAGGTCAAATTGCTCAGCGTGACACTGTTGACAAGCCGTTGAAAAAACCAACTTCACATCGCGAACTGTTTCCACCGTCCGCTCAGGGTGCGGGAAGCCAGTAATATCCGTATGGCAGGTTGTGCAAGCCACTTCATTCGTACCATGCACACTTTCCTGATATAAGGCGGGATCAATGGTCAAAGGCAACGTTTCACCACTTCCCAACTGAACGCTCATTCCTGCCTGACTATGACAGGACAGACAAACACTGTTGTCTACTGTCTGCCCTGGTACAGAGGGATGAGCCGCCGCGTCCATTCTCAGACTGGGAGCGGCTTCAGCTTTCGAAAAAGCGAGCCCAAAGCTGATGAGAAGAACGAGTATCCCAGAAAGAATTAGTGAGGTGCGTAAGCGCATCAGTTCTTCCCTCCAGGCTGCCCGGTCAGTCGTTCATACTCCTTCTCATGATATTCACGCATTTCCTTTTCGCTTAACCGACCGGTAAACATGCTCAAATTCGTCCGTTCGATATGGACGTGGTAGACATGCCAAACGATGATGAAGATAGCAGCCACGACTGCTTCGGTGCTGTGTGCCATTTTTGCTGCAGGAACAACCCCACCCGGAAGGAACCTGGTGAAGAAAATCGGGAACCAGATGATGAATCCACTAATGCCCATGATCAGGAACCCAAAGAAGATGAACCAATAGGTGACCTTTTGTTCAAAGTTATAGCGTCCAAATTTGGGTTTGTCCTTACGCAGGAATAACAAATATTGGATCATCTGTCCCGCATCGCGCACGTCTTGCATGATCGGAAGGAGGTCGCCAGGCAAACGTCGCTTTGCCATCAAATAAATGATGCGTCCAAGATGATAGATCGCTTCCGCTGCCAAAACGATCGCGGCAATATGATGGATCTGACGGATCAACAACACACGATCAGGAGTAGAAAGCAGATCCTGGCTAATGGAAAGGTCACGATATTTTTGTGGTAGACCGGTCAATAACAATATCAGTCCGCTTAACAATAGAACAGCATGTTCCCATCGCTGAGCAAGTGAAAAACGAGGGAAGACCCTTTCCTGTTGCACGGGTTGTCTCACACTCTTTGGGGTATTTACTCTCTTTCCGCTCATGGCAGGTTTCTCCTCACGCGGTCGACAGTAGCGCGGATAATTTGTAAAACGACATAGATGATACAGGTCCACAAAACAAAAGGTGTGAACGATGTATAGAACTTCTCCACATAGAAGAGGAAGGGCGTCCGCTCAAGACTGATCTCGTTATGACCTGTCCACGCATCGGTCCAGTTTGGTCCGGCAGTCGGATGACATTGTTGGCAGGTTGTCAGCAAATTGTTCGGATGTACCTTTGACAGTGGATCATCTGTCTTTCGAATATCATGAATGCCGTGACAATCGGAGCACACAGCGCTATCATGCCAGATGGTGGGCCACTTTGCCTTGTACACGGAAACGTCCACGCCGTGCCAGGAGCGTTTGTAGATGCTATAGACATCCGAGGACAACCCATACTTGTCCATTAATTCCTTATTGGCATGGCAACCAGCACACAACTCTGGCTGATTCACACGGAACTGCGCCGTGCGTGGGTCTTGTATATTGTGAACACCGTGGCAGTCGGTACACACCGGCACATCCGGGTTTTCGTCTGCCATCAACGCTGCTCCATGGACACTTTGTCGGTAGGTATCGACGATTTCCTTATGACATTGACCACAAGTCTCTGATATCTTGGAACGCGGCTGATCCGGCGTCTGAACATCATGAGCGCCATGACAATCGGTACAGATCGGCGCATTCTGGTTGCCAGCCTGCGCCGCTTTGGCATGCATACTGTCCTGGGTTTTCTCGTAATTGGAGGAATGGCATTTCTGGCAGGTCTGATAAAAAGCCAGCGAAAGCTCCCGTTTGCTTTGATACTGAATCGCAGGATGTGGATAGGTTGTTATATCCGTATGACACGCTTCGCACTCAATACCTTTTGTGCTATGCACAGAATGATCGAGCTTATCCTGTGAGATGTACAGCGAAAGAACTTCCCCGCTAGGCAGGGTCATACTCAAGTTTTCGTCGCCGTGACAAGATAGACAATATTTCTCTGTCTCTTGTGAGGGAGGTTGGGCGGCAGCAGGCGAAACCAATAACAAACTAAGCAGCAGGACAACCACACCTGCCGCAATCAACCAGAAAATCTGACGATGCAGGGTACGCGTTGTCATGGACTAGGACTCCTTTTTGGTCTTTTCTTGTTTAGGGGAAGGGGCATCACCGTTTTCGTCATAGCCGGAAGGCGGCTCAGGTGTCTCCGCAACCAACCCTAATCTTCTTAGAAGATAGGAGATACCAAATAGGATGACCAGTGGCACCAGACAGCGCAGTATGAACAGTAGTCCCACAAAAATTGGATTGGTGGTTTCGTTCATTGCATTTCCCTCCACGGTAGGTCTTTCCGACCGCTTGCAACGAATGGATTAGTCATTGCATCTCCGAAGATTAGTATGAGGTGAAGTTAGGAGTAAGTATATCCTAATCCTGCCACACTTCAATATGGATATATGTCACCAATTAAAGCTGAATAGCGAAACTATGATAATTTCGCTATTCAATCGGTAGGTTAGATCTGATTAGTGTTCTTGTTTCTCAAACAAGGGCAGGAACCGCACCGCTAGGGTGACTACTGTCAGAGCATAACCGATCACCAAAACGATCACGCCCCATTCCACGGGTGCCGGGAAGTACCTGACGATCGGCAGTTCATATAAGGTACCTGGTGAATAGGAAAGCGGAACATACAACCCGCCCACGGTCACATTCCAGCGATGGATAACAATTCCCAACATCGCGGACATTCCGCCCAGCACAGCCGCCGCAGGATTCTTATTGAAACGTGGTACCAGGAAAAGAATCGCAGGGACGAGAATGCCCAGGATCACCTCCCCCACCCAGAAGGAGAAGGGATACGGGGTTTGCTGCTGCAAAAGAGCAAAGGCGGAACTAACTCCCGGGGTGCGTCCATAATAGGTCACGGCAGCCATATCCCAGAACTTGATATAGCCATACGCCAGCAACCCAACACCGCTGAAACGTGTCACGATGCGTAAGACATCGTGTGGGACTGTGCGTTTTCCGGTGATCCATTCCACTACATAAGCTACAGCTACCGTAATGGAAGGTCCGGCTGCGATGGCAGAAAGCACGAACATGATGGGCATGCTCGGTTTGAACCAAATCGGGCGGGATTTGATGACACCATAGGTAGCACCCAGTGAAGATTGGTGCAGCAATGAGATCAACAAACCCAGCACTGCGAGGAAGGGTGTGAACTTGTGCAGGAAATGACCAAACTGTCGGATCTTGGGCCACTTGTCGAAGATCTTTGCGTCCACGATCACGGGTGCGAACTCGGTCAACAGGATCATCAAGTAGACCGTGATGCACATCGTTACTTCCCACAGCACAGAGTGGACATTCCAGAAAACCCAGGGATGCCAGAACCGATCAGGGCGACCGATATCCATGAGCAAGGTAAGCATGGCAGAGGTATACCCCGCAAAGCCTACCAACACCGCCAGACGGATGATCGGCTGCAAACGTTTGATGCCGAAGATGTAGACGATCGCAGATAGTGTGAATGCACCGGCACCCAAAGCAATGGAAGAAAGGTCAACTGTGATCCATAGACCCCATGGCACCGAGTTAGTCATGTTGGTTATATACAGACCATTAATGAAAACCGTAATGGCTGAATATACACCGATCGCCAACAGAATACCGAGGAAGCCCATCCAGAGCAAAAAGCCTATGCTGAACGGAAGCTTATTAAAGGGTTGTTTGTGTAGGAACGCTGAAGTAGCCATTTTACATACCTTCCTTTGGCGGGATGTAGTACACGCTGGCTTCCGTTCCGAGTTCATCGCGCAACCGCAAGGTCGGATTGGATGCGATCAATTGAGAAACCTTGCTATTGGCATCTTTCAAATTCCCAAAGGTACGTGCGCCCACAGGGCAAATGTTGACACAAGCAGGGGTCGCGTCACGATCCTCGCCAGGAGTTAATCCGTTTTCGAGAGCCTTATCGATACGCTGGACGCAGAAGGTGCATTTCTCCACAACACCGCGGGGGCGGCGATCCACTTCTGGGTCACCCCAAGCAGGTACGTACGGATTTTCATCGGTCCGTTCTTCCCAATTAAAGCGGCGCGCATCGTACGGGCATGCCACCTGGCAATAACGGCATCCGATACAGCGGTCATAGTCCATGATGACAAGACCGTCCTCACGGTGATACGTTGCCTTGACCGGACAAACTTCCACACATGGGGCGTTCTGGCAGTGCAGACATGGGCGGCTCAAAAAGAAGGAGGAGCCTCCAGATGTTTTATCAGGAATAACAACATTCCACGGCTCATCGGCACGCACATCGTTGGTAGCGCAGCAAGCACGCTGACAATACTCACATCCAATGCACAGATCAAGGCTGATAACCATACCCCAGTGATATTCACCTGTCACCGCGCCGTGACCTACTTGCGGTTCTCCTTCCAACTGTTCCCGCTTGAACTGTCCGAAGGGAGAGAGCGGGCCTGTTGTCAGAAGTGGAGCTGCAATGATCGAGCCAACCGCTGCAGCTGCAACTTTAAGTACATCGCTGCGGGTTAATTCAACAACAACTTTTTTCTTAGTGCGTTTTTTCTGTGTCGTCATCTTCTTCGACCTCCACAAAACGGATGCGGCGACTCACAACCCAGGCTGCCACCCCACCGACAATCAAACCTACGATGGCTCCCTGCATCAAGCCGGTGTAAAGCCTGACAGTGCTTTGTGATTCAAGGTTTTGAATGGATTGTTCCTGCTCGCTGATCTTTTTCTGCAATTCATCTGAGGTAGGAACGTTGCCAGATTGCTCACCGGTCAATTTGACGATAGTGTCGCGCGTATGGACGGTATCTTTATGGCAGTTGATACAGGCTTCAGAACCGACAGTAAATGTATGTCCTGTAGCAAACAAGCCACCTGTTGATGTTGTATGAGGAGCAGTTGCCATATGGCAGTCACTGCATTGCAGTCCGGAACTGGCATGTGTGCCGTGTGTAAAAGAGGAGCCTGTATCCTTATGGCAATTAGTACATAAAGCGTTGATGGACTCGGAACGTGGCTTCTGCGAATGCGGATCATGGCAGGCTTCGCAGTTGATGTTCATTTGTCCATGCTTGCTGGCACGCCACTCATCTGTCGTTGTCTTATGGCATTTGGCGCACAATGTATAATCTGGCGTGACCGGCATGGGATTTTTGGGATGTCCCTCTTGTAAAGGTCCATGACAGGCTTCACAAGTCACACCTTCTTCCGCGAACTTACCGGATTTGGAGTCAAAGCCAGTGGTATGGCATTCCAGACAGGCTGTTGCAGAACCTTGCTTGGTCCAATCCTCTTGAAAGATAGGAGAGGAGAACGCTTGGGAGTGTCGAGTGCTAGCCCAAGTATCATGAGTATCTTTATGGCAGTTGGCGCAGGTCTCAGAACCGGCATAGGTTGTACCATCTTGAGGTCGTACCTCAGGACCAGGAGCCGCTGACACAGGTTGAGCCAAACTAATGGCTACTCCTATGGTGAGACAGATCGCAAAGACCAGAGAAAATGTGACCCACACTGGTTTTCCGAAAGGTAGTACGGGTTTCTTCATTGTTACAGTCTCCTATTGGTGAATTCTTCCACGCTTTAAGGCGCAAACAAGACAAAGCTAGTAATATTTGTGATTTTTATCACAATGAATTAATCCTATTCTAATTTATTGTGCTGATTTATATAGTGTTGAATATCATAAAATTCATGTGATTTACAGAAACGCTATTCTTCCCCGTTATGATGAAACTCATCTTCCTTATATGGCAGTCATTAAGAACAGGGCTTCTAACGCGACAAACGTACAGATGGAAAATGTTTATGAAAATGGAGTCAACTTTTTGGGCGACAGAAGCGCAATAATCGTTACTCCATCTTGATCGGCATGGAAAGTAAATCGACAAAAGTTTATCTTATAAGTTTATTAGGACAAAAGTGAGTGGGTTTTGTGACATTCATCTAAACCCCTTCTCAGCGCCCATTAATCTGTGCATGTACAATGTATGTAATTTCACGAAATAATTAAAAATGAATTGAGCAATACTGGAGGCAACATGCGAATCAACAAGTTCATGATCGGCGGCATACTCATTTTGGGGGCAGTCGTCTTTTTGATCTGGAGCTCAACCGCTGCCACATCAGAATACTTTTTGACCATTGATGAATTGAATGCAAAAGGTTCAAGCATTGTGGACAAGAATGTGCGTGTTTCTGGTGCTGTGTTAGGAGATACGATCCAATACGATGCCCAGAATTTGGTCCTCACCTTCGAGGTAGCCAATGTGCCTGGCGACAATGCAGAGATCGAAGCCCAAGGTGGACTTGCAGAAGTCCTTCATCAGGCTGTGATCGATCCCTCCCGTCAGCGCATGAAAGTTGTATATGAAGGCGTTATGCCCGATCTGCTGCGCAATGAAGCACAGGCAATCATGACCGGTCATTTTGGTGCAGATGGAATCTTCTATGCCGAGGAACTTTTGCTCAAGTGCCCGACAAAATATGAAGAGGCTGTACCAGACCAGGTCGTTAGCAAGTAGCGAATCAAACCCTAAAGGTCTACAAGACCTTTAGGGTTTTAATATCGAGGAGTTCTCATGATTGCTCAATTCGGATTTGGCGTTTTAGTTGTTACCTTTTTAGTGACGCTCTACAGTGTATTCGCTGCTGTGTATGGGGAATACAAAAAATCGCCTGCGATGGTGGAAAGCGCGCGCAGAGCCATGCTGCTGACGTGGCCCCTGCTCACCCTCACCGCAGGAGTCCTTATTTATCTACTGACCAATAATCATTACGAAGTGCAATTCGTTTATGAAGTGACCAGCCGTTCGATGCCCACTTATTTGAAAGTGACCGCCTGGTGGGGCGGACAAGCCGGCTCCCTGTTATTCTGGTCATGGTTGATGTCGGCGTTCGCTTCCTTAGTTACGCTTCGCAAATGGGACCGTGATCGTGAGTTCCTGCCGTGGGTGATCGTAGTGGCATGTGTCACCATGGCATTCTTTATCGGCATGAACATCTTTTTTGAGAACCCCTTTGCGATACTATACCAGGGTATGGATGGGATCAACGCTCACACCTTCCAGCCTGCGAATAGCATTCCCTTCACTCCGGCTGATGGGCGCGGACTCAATCCGCTTCTGCGCCACCCGGGCATGATCATCCATCCCCCGATGCTTTATCTTGGCTTCGTCTCATTCGTGATCCCGTATGCCTTTGCCATCGCCGCGCTGGTTACCGGGCGCACGGACGACCGCTGGATCCGCCTCACCCGCCGCTGGACCTTGTGGGCATGGCTGTTCCTCTCCTTCGGCTTGGTGCTGGGCGGACGCTGGGCATATGATGTGCTTGGCTGGGGCGGCTACTGGGGCTGGGACCCGGTGGAGATCGCGGCGTTCATGCCATGGTTAACAGGTACCGCTTTCTTACACTCGGTCATGATCCAGGAAAAGCGCGGACTGTTCAAGCACTGGAACATGTTCCTCATTATCCTGACCTACTCCCTGGTCATCTTCGGAACGTTCCTGACTCGCTCCGGTGTTTTGTCTTCAGTGCATGCATTTGCGCAAAGCGCGATCGGACCGTTGTTCTTCACCTTCATCGGTCTGACCTTCATCACGTCTGCCGGGCTGCTCATTCACCGCTGGGGAAGTTTGCAATCTGAAACACAGATGACATCCATGCTCTCGCGTGAGGCACTCTTCTTACTTAACAATCTGTTGTTCATGAGCATTTTGGTTGCCTGTTTCTGGGGCGTCATTCGCCCATTGGCATCCGAACTCTTCAGTGGCGAAAAAATAACAGTTGGTCCCCCATATTATGAACGAGTTACAGGACCTCTTTTCGCCGCCCTGATGTTGTTGATGGGCATCGCTCCGCTTTCTGCCTGGGGCAATTCTACGGTACAGACGTTAGGACGCGCCATCTGGAAGCCAGCAGTGGTCGCTGTTGCCATCACTGTGGGGATTTATTTTGGCTACACCCAAAACATCATTGCTTTGGTTGGTTTCTTTCTTGTTGCATTGGTAATTCTTGTGACGATCTACGAATACTGGCGCGGTGCCTACGCACGACAGAAAAGCCAAGGTGAAAACATCTTCACGGCTTTCTTGAATCTGACCGGTCGCAACCGCCGCCGCTATGGTGGCTATATCATCCACATCAGTATGATGTTGATGGCGATCGGCATCCTCGGTATCGAGATCTTCCAAACGGAAACGCAGGGACGCGTCTCTGCGGGTCAGAGTCTCAACCTTGCCAATTACACAGTTACTTATAAGGAAATTGCATCTTGGGATGATAATCCCAAGGGCGTGAACTATACTCGCGCCGTTGTAGATGTATATCAAAACGGCATCTATCTTGGGCAACTGCACCCGCGCAAGGACTACTATTATGAGTTCGCAGCAATCCATGACCATTCCCGGTGAACGCGCCACGTTGAGGGATGATCTGTACGTCCTGTTGGTCGATTGGGAATCGTCAACCATGGAAGGCGCGACATTCAAAGTATTTGTCAATCCACTAGTGAACTGGTTGTGGTTGGGAAGCTTGTTGTTCCTTGCCGGTATCGTTGTCGCTGCCTGGCCCGAAAAGGACCCGGAACGCGTGACAGTGCGGGCAGGAAGACCGATCCGCCAGACCAGTGCGGCAGATGATTAATCACGGCAGGTAAAAGACAATCATGTCGAAAAACACACTACGCAACGCGCAACTTGCCATCGGCATCATCGTTCTCGTTGCCCTCTTTGGCACATTCACCGTCTTCGCACAGGGACCCACTCCCACCGATGATGAAGTCAATGCCATCGCCAAGCAATTGTTCTGCCCGGTCTGCGAAAGCACTCCGTTGGATGTGTGCCCGACCGAAGCGTGCCGTCAGTGGCGCGAGTTGATCCGCGAAATGCTGGCAGATGGAAAAAGCGAAGCAGAGATCAAGCAATACTTTGTGGAGCATTTTGGCGCGCGTGTTTTGAATGAGCCGCCCAACAAAGTTGCATCTTATGCTGTGCCTGTGATCGCTTTCCTTATGGGTGCGTTCCTGCTCTTCCGCGGCTTCCAGATGTGGATCAAGCCATCGAAGGCAGAGGCAGCCGTCCCTGAGTCAGAGGCGAAGCCCATTCCGCAGGACGATTACATCGCAAGGCTCGAAGAAGAGCTCAAGAAACAGAAATAAACGAAACTTCGGAAGTCCTGCACCAGACTTTCAGGCTTCCGAAGTTTTTATCACTGGGAGAATGGAATGACAGAATCAACAACAACCGCTCCGCGTCGCGGAGTGCCCCTGTGGATACAGATCATCGTATGGGTATTTTTGCTGGGCTTGTTAGCCATCGTTGCACTGGGACTTAACAAGGCGCAAAAAAGAACCGAAACCGTCCAGCCGGGTGTTACGCTTGAAAACTTCACCGTGCCGATGTACGATGAATATCAGTACAATGGCATGAGCCAGGTCAGCCTTTCAGATCTGCGTGGCAAGGTGGTGGTCATCAACTTCTGGGCATCCTGGTGCAAACCCTGCGAACAGGAAGCCGCTGATATGGAAAAGGCATGGCTCAAATATGAACCGACCGGTCAGGTGGTCTTCCTGGGCGTGGATTATGTGGATACTCCCACAAATGCCTTCATCTATCTCAAGAAGTTCGGCATTACCTATCCCAACGGCGAAGATCTGAATGTGACCTTGAAACGCCCGATCTCTGATTATTTCAAAATTCAGGGCGTGCCCGAAACCTATTTCATCGATCAGAACGGTGTGCTGCAATACGTGCAGATCGGACCGTTCTCTTCTGTTGAGCAGATCAGCGCACAGATCGATCCGTTGCTGAAATAGAGGAACAATGCAAATCGCTGCTATCTTCTTTACACTCGCTATCTTCATCCTCGTTGCAATGTATCTATATGCTCCGTTCATGGAACGCCGCGCGCGTCGTGTGACCGAGGAAGAACATGAACTCTCCGCGCTGCTCGCCGAACGTGACCGTGTCATTAACTCGCTGCAGGAACTCGATTTCGATTTCAAACTCGGGAAGATCCCCACAGAAGATTATCCGACTCAACGTTCTGGACTCCTGCAAAGGGGCGCTGACATTTTACGGAAGATCGATTCCTTCTCCCCGATCCCTGCTTCCGCGCAGGATGAGGAAGCCCGGCTGGAAAAAGCCATCGCCGCACGCCGCGCCGACGCTGCTTCCACCGCCAAAGCAGAAGTCTCGGACGATGATATTGAATCCATGCTCTCGTCGCGTCGCAAAAGCCGAAAGACGAAAGCGGGTGGTTTCTGCCCGAAGTGTGGCAAACCCATCATGGCAACCGACCGCTTCTGCCCTTCCTGCGGAAAGTCGCTAGGATAAGACAAGATACAAGCCGCGAGTTACCTGTTGCAGAGTTTATATCTCGTACCTTGTAACCCGTACCTCATCAGGAATTCCATGAAACTCCGACAAATCGCCTTACTCATTATCTTCGCTGCATTACTCTCCGCCTGTAATTTCACACTCGCGGAGGATGTCACTCCCCCTCCGGGTTATATTCCACCCACCCCCGCTCCAACGCTGGGACCGCTTTTCCCGGCACAGGCGCCGAACATTCACAATGGCGCTGCCATTTATGTTGAGAAATGCCAGGCATGTCACGGGGAAACCGGCATGGGTGATGGTCCGCAGGGAATCCAACTCGGCGTAACCGTCCCTGCCTATGGTTTGCCTGAAGTCGCGCGCGCTGCCTCTCCAGCACAGTGGTATGAGGTCGTCACACGGGGACGCATGGACCGCTTCATGCCGCCTTTCTCCAGCCTCAACGACCAGGAACGCTGGGATGTGGTCGGATATATTTCGACCTTACACACAACGCCCGAGCAGATCGAACAGGGCAAGCAGCTCTTCGAAGCCAACTGCGCCAACTGCTCCACCGATTTCTTCACCAACCAGGAGAAGATGTCTGCTCTGACCGAAGTGGAACTGGCACGTCTCGCCAAGCAAGGCAATGACCAGGTTCCTGCCTTTGGAGCAAACCTTTCACAGGATGAACTGTGGGCTGTCGCGGTGTACCTGCGCTCCCTGACATTCGCTTCCGCTTCTACAACGGAGGCAGCTGCCGTTACCGAAACTCCCGCCGCCACTGAAGCGGTGACTCCAGCTACAGAAGCAGGAACCCCATCCGGGGAGGGAACGCCCGTCGAAGGCACGCCACAAGCAGAGGTCACGAGCGAAGCGACAGTCACTTCCCAGCCCGGGTTTGGAACCGTCAGCGGCGCTGTTGACAATCAAACTGGTGAAGCTCTTCCTGCCGATGCAAAGGTAACGCTGCATGGCTATGAACACGGCGCTGATCCAAGCACGGGTCCACAGGAAGTTGTCACGCTTGAAGGCGCTCTGGATGCAAATGGGAATTATTCCTTCCCGAATGTTGAAATCCCTGCCAACCGCATCTTTATTGCTGAAGTATCTACGAATGGGATGACTCAGCAATCTCAATTCGCAGTGGTCGCCGAAGGTGACACCAGCGTGACCATACCTACGATTACGCTTTTCGCCAGCACAACCGATCTCTCTGCCCTCGTGATGGATGAAGTACGTTTGTTCGTGGAATATGGCGATACCGATGTCCAGATTTATGGCGTCTATGCTTTCCGCAACACAGGCGACAAAACCATTGTTGTAGATGTACCGAACGGGACAGATGTCCCATTCATCAAAATGCCCGAAGGCGTAACAGCCATGGGTTTCCAGGCACTGCAGGATAGTGAAAAGTTAGTCACTACTGACAATGGCTTTGCGATTCCGCCCAGCCAAAATTCCTACGGCTTGATCACGATCTCCACCACGCCAAAAGCCGATAAGATCAACGTATCGCAGTCTTTCGTTCTGCCAGCCAGTGTCTTTACGCTTCTGGTACCGGAAGGCACGAAAGCAGATGCAACTACGTTGACCGATCAAGGTCTGCAAACAATGCAGAACTTCAACTTCCAGGTCTACGGCACAAACAATGTCAAAGCTGGCGACACGCTGAAATTCACAGTCACCGGAACGCCGAAGGAATCGACTTCGACGACAACCACAGACACCACTACGCCCACCAGCGTGAACCAAAATTGGCTGATCGGTGCAGGTGCAGCAGGCGTGGCGCTCATCCTTGCCGGGGCATGGATGTACCTGCGCGACCGCAGCCGCTTGAACGATGAAGAAGATACTGATAATGATGCGGAAGAAAACAACGCCGAATTCGACACTGCCGAAGAAGTGATGGATGCCATCATTGCTCTCGACGACCAGCACCATACCAAGAAGATCTCTGACGAAGCGTACCAAAGGCGGCGCGCAGAGTTGAAGAACATCTTGAAGGGAATGATGTAAGGGCACGATATATCGTGCCCCAACTACCATGATCACCGTCAAAAAACTGGTCAAACGTTTTGGAATGAAAACCGTCCTACGCGGCGTGGACTTTGAAGTCCAGCCGGGTGAGTTCGTGGCATTGCTGGGACCGAACGGCGCGGGCAAGACGACCTTCCTGCGCATCCTGGCTTCATTGTCGCGTCCATCACTGGGTGAAGTTAAAGTAGCAGGATTCCGCCTGCCTAACGAAGCGGCAGCGGTCCGTGCGCGCTTGGGTGTGGTCTCGCATCTCCCTCTCCTCTATGGTGATCTAACCGCCGATGAGAACCTGCGTTTTTACGGGCGCATGTATAACATCGAAAATCTGGAAGCACGACTGACCGAAGTATTGGAGATGGTCGGTCTGGAAAACCGCAGGCGAGACCTGGTCCGCACCTTCTCGCGCGGCATGCAGCAGCGTCTCGCCATTGGACGTGCCGTTCTGCACGACCCAGATGTAATGCTCTTCGATGAGCCATACACCGGTCTCGATCAGGATGCATCCTCCATGCTCGACGATGTCTTGAAAACCGTCGCCGCAGCAGGGCGCACCGTGGTGATGACATCTCATGATCTGGCGCGCGCCGAAGAACTCGCAACCCGTTTCGACATCCTTTCGCGCGGTGTGATCTCCGCCACAGCCGGACATGATGATCTGAAGAACAGTAATCTACTTACTTTCTACAAAGAGGCGCTGGCAGGTTAACATGACAGAGAACATCAATCGCGCCGCCAAAACAAAAGAAATCAATCGCAGTAAGCGGACAGGCAATTTCTTCCGAGCCGTCAGTGCTGTGGTCTGGAAGGACCTGCAGGCAGAGTTCCGTTCGCGTGAACTATTCTCCGCCATGCTGGTTTTTTCCCTGCTCATCATTCTGATCTTCAATTTCGCCCTCGAACTGGATATCAAGACACGTCAATCAGTGACAGCAGGCGTGCTCTGGGCAACCTTTGCCTTTGCCGGAACGCTGGGACTAAATCGCTCGATGGCGATCGAAAAGGATCGCGGCTGTCTCGACGGTCTTCTACTAGCACCCGTGGACCGCTCCGCGATCTATTTTGGCAAGGTTATTAGCAATCTCGCCTTCATGTTGATCGTGGAGATCATCGTCCTGCCAGTTTACAGCGTGCTATACAACATTAACCTATTTCAGCCGGGATTATTGCTGGTCATCCTGCTCGGCTCGATTGGATATGTGGGTGTCGGAACGCTGCTTGCCGCCATGTCGGTGCAGACACGGACACGCGACATCCTACTCCCCATTCTGCTGTTCCCGGTCGTGATCCCAGTATTGCTGGCAGCGGTCAAAGCCAGTAGCGGGTACCTGACCGGCGCAGACTTCTCCGAGATCCTACTGCCGATCAATCTTTTGATCACATACGACATTATCTTCATCGCCGTGGCTTTTATGGTCTTTGATAGTGTCGTGGAAGAATAAACGCCAAAGAAAGTTTTATATTTTCAAGGAGCATCCATGCAAGGTAAACCTATTACACTTAAAGTCCTCGACGTTATATCCATCATCGTGTTGGGCGTTGCAACCTATCTCGCTCTCGTATTTGCCCCCACTGAAATGGTGATGGGTAATGTACAGCGTGTGTTCTACTTCCACATTGGTACTGCCTGGACCGCCCTGCTGGGCTTTATTCTGGCAGCCGTCTTTAGTGTTGTTTTTCTTATCTCAAAAGATCTGAAGTGGGATCGCTATCAAGTCGCAGCCATCGAAGTGAGCCTGGTGTTCTTCCTGATCACTATTGTGCTTGGCTCGATCTGGGCGCGACCCGCCTGGAACACCTGGTGGACCTGGGACCCGCGCCTTACCACTGCTGCCGTCACTGAGTTGATCTATATCGCGTACTTCATGCTGCGCCAGGGAATTGACGATCCTGACCGCCGCGCACGTTTTGGTGCAGTCTATGCCCTTGTAGGCGGACTTAGCGCCCCGATCACGTTCTTCGCGATTCGTTTGTTCCGCACGATTCATCCGGTCGTTGTGGGTGGAGCAAATGCCGAAGCGCAGGGTGGTTTTGCCATGAGCGGCGATATGAAGGTGGCGTTCTTTTTCGCCCTTTTCGCCTTCACCGTCATTTTCGTTGACCTGTACTGGAATCGAGTCCGCCTGGGCAACTTACAGGAAAAGGTCGAACAACTCAAACTCAAAGTCACCCTCTAAGCGGAGAAACCCATGTTATTCCTACAAACCACCCCCGACACATCTGAATATATGATCGCAGGATATGCGATCGCCTTTATCGTCATGGCACTTTACGTTGCCAGCATGGCATTGCGCAGCCGCAACCTGAATCAGGATCTGACCACGCTGGAAGAGTTGGAAAAAGCCGGCGACCAGAAAAAGTCAAAGTAGACAAAATCACCCCAAAACTGTAACAAAAAGGATTGGGAAATATTGGCATCAAAAAAGAAGAGTCCGCTATAATCAAAGCGGACTCATTTTTTTATGAGAGGCACCCGGGAGATGCGACTGAGGCTGAGACTCCTGCCAATAACGCTGGGATTATTCCTGGCGTTGGTAGGAAGCGCTTTCGCGTCCCTCTCACGCGGAGAGGCAGCACCGCGCTACGATCCGCCTGGTCCAGACCGGTATGCTGTCACGACCGTCGAGTACACAAAGTACACCTGGTACATGACCGATTGGGGGAAGACCGAACCAGAATGTACGATCGAGATCGACCACGAAGGGATGCCAACACCAGGTGACGTATACGTAGATTGCGGTGAAGACCTGTATAACATATGGGTCGATCAAAAGCCCTGTACGCTACAAGATATTACTTTATGCGAGGGGGTTTATGTTGTTCTTGTGGATTCTGAACCGGCACAAAAAGAGATCTCGACCAAACTTCCATCCCCTGTCGTACAGGTAACGCTCGAAAATTGCGACCCAGTCTATACATCATCAACTAGCATCTGCAAATCGGATCCGGTTCTTGTACTGACAGGCGTGGAACCCGTTCCCGGCTACGAGATCATTGGAATCGAAGGATTATATGAAAATCAACCCTTCAATTGTGGAGCCATATGCCGTCTGAAACTTCCTGTAACAGGTGAGACGGGACGCACCATCCAGTTTTGGGCATACTCCAGTTATGGGGATAGCAGCGATGCATTTAAAGCGATCGTCCGTGTCGCAGAGGCAGATACAGGAGACCCGGACCGTTCCTTCTGGTATGTAGATGTCTTGAGCAGTCAGTGGGTGGGCATTCCAGTGGCAAGCTGCGTGCAAACCTGGGAAGTTCTCCCGCCCGTTGGTGGACCTCCTGAATGGTTGAGCACGCCCACGCAAAGCGAACAACTTGGTACCGAGATCCCCTACAATTATCTGGCAGCGAACCTGATCAAAAGCAAAGTGGTGGATGCATCTTTTTGTGAGGATAACGGCTTGCTCCCCGATGGCGGTGCCAATAACTGCGGCATGGGAGCGGCTCGCAGTGCCGTCACAGATTGGCAAAACCAGTTCAATTCCCTCATTCTCAATGTCGCAAAAGAATCAGGGGTCCCGGCACATTTACTGAAGAACCTCTTTGCCAAAGAGAGTCAATTCTGGCCCGGCATCGGCACCCGGGATGATGTAGGGCTGGGACAACTTACCGAACATGGCGCCGATACCACTTTATTGTGGAATCCGCCCTTCTTTTATCAGTTTTGCCCGCTGGTGATGGATTCGGGGGAATGTGCAAAAGGCTACCTACATCTGGAGGATAAACAGCAGACCTATGTGCGCCAAGCCTTGATCGCGGCGGTCAATGCCACGTGCCAGAACTGTCCGCTTGGGATCGATGTGGAGCGAGCCAATTTCAGCATCGGCGTCTTCGCCCATACTCTGTTGGCGAATTGCGATCAGGCAGGTCAGCTCGTGGAAAATGTGTCCGGCGGAACAGCCGGCAGTGCAGCCACCTACGAAGATTTGTGGAAATTCTCGCTAGTGAATTACAACGCAGGACCGGGTTGTTTGGGTGACGCGCTTAGTGCGACGGATGATGCTCAAGAAGCGCTGACTTGGGAAAATGTCTCTTCCCATTTCACCCCCGTTTGTTCCACTGCCGTAGATTATGTGAATGATATTAGCCACTAATTGTATGATCGTTTTGATCAGCCAGTCGCATATGACTGGCTGATTTTATTTATGGGACATTTCCAACGTTTGCATATGCTGCCGATGTATCTGCATCCACTCCTCGGTGATGGGGACAAGAATGATCATCCCATCGGCACTGTCTATTTCGATTTCGAAACGCATTCCAGGTGTCAATTCCATTTTGCGGCAAATTTCCTGGGGAAGCTCGATCTGATTGTGTTGTTTGAGAATAATTTCCATGATGACCACCATCCTGCCTAACGATAACACGTTTTCATTTCTTGTGAAATGAGCGCTTAGTTACAGAAGTTCTAACAACCTAACCAACCATTGGTAGTTTTTTTCAGGAGACCGATAAAATCGTAGAAGTTATGCTAAACTACTAGCACCCCTTTCCCACATGGAGTTGCCATGCTGTCACCAATTGAAAAAATTCTGTTCGCGATTGCCACGGTCACTTCTCTATACTTTACGTATGTTGGTGTAAAAAAGATCATTGGTCATATCTCCAGCGGACACGGCAAGCCCGATTGGAGTCTCATTTGGAAACGTTTGGGGGAACTCATTGTCAAAATAGGATTGTTCCAGCCAGTCTTCCGTTTTCGGTTGGGACCCAGTATCCTGCACGGACTGATCGGATGGGGCTTCCTGTCCTTTCTCCTGATCAATCTCGCGGATCTGATTTACGCCTATACCGGATTCAAACTCCTGGAGCATCTCGGCGTCTTTGGGGATGCCTACCGTCTCCTTGCGGATGTGGCGGGAGTCGCCATCCTGTTTGGGATCATTGCGATGGCGTTCCGCCGCTTCGTTCTCCGCCCCCCGAACTCTTTCCACACGCGGATCGACTCTCCTGCACCCGAAGGCGCGTGCCGGTATCCGCCGCGATTCGGCGATCGTCGCGATCTTTATCTTTATCCATAACTCAGCGCGGCTCTTTGGAGAATCCTTCTCGGTAGCGGGAACTGGAGTCCGCGACAGTTGGCAGCCCTTCATTTCAACGGTAGCAGGCATATGGTCCAAGATGGACCCGAACGCGTTGTTGATCGGCGAACGCCTGATGTTCTGGTTGTCCATCGGTGCAGTGGTCGCCTTCCTGCCCTACTTCCCCATTTCAAAGCATATCCATTTATTCTTTGCACCGATCAATTTTGCATTGAAGCCCGAACGCAAATCCATCGGTCAGTTGAGCTACATCAATCTCGATGACCAGTCCATTGAACAGTTCGGCGCAGCAAAGATGAAGGATCTTGGCTGGGAACAGATCATGGACAGCTACGCCTGTATCATGTGTTTCCGCTGTCAGGAAGTGTGCCCGGCATATAACACCGGCAAGGTACTTTCGCCTGCCGCGTTGGAGATCAACAAACGCTACCACTTGAACTTTAGTGGAAACACTGATGTTGAGATGACAAACTTGATCTCGGAAGAAGCGGTCTGGGCTTGCACAAGCTGCGGCGCCTGTGTAGATATTTGCCCAGTGGGCAACGAACCCATGCGCGACATTCTCGAGATCCGCCGTAATCTTTCGATGATGGAAAGCGCTTTCCCCAAGCAATTGGAAACCGCCTTCAAGGGCATGGAACGCAACATGAACCCGTGGAACGTCTCGCAGGCAGACCGCATGAAATGGGCAACGGGCATGAACGTTCCGACCATCGAGCAGAACCCCGAGCCGGAGATTCTGTGGTGGGTTGGATGCGCCCCTGCTACGGATGTGCGCGCACAAAAGACGGCACAAGCCTTTGCGAAGATATTGAATGCGGCTGGAGTCAATTACGCGGTGTTGGGAAAGAATGAAGCCTGTACTGGAGACTCGGCGCGACGTGCCGGACGCGAAGATATTTTCTTCGGGCTGGCTTCACAGAATGTCGAAATATTGAACGAAGTCGCACCGAAGAGAATCGTGACCACCTGCCCGCATTGTTTGCATACAATAAAGAATGAATACCCGGCGTTTGGTGGGAATTACACCGTTATCCATCACACACAGTTGATCAATGAACTGGTCGGCGCCGGGAAGATCAGTTTAGAAGTGAGCAGTGATCAGTTTAAAGTGACGTTCCATGATCCGTGCTATTTAGGACGGCATAACAAGATTTTCGATGCCCCGCGTGATGACTTGAAATCGGCTGGCATTGAAGTGATCGAAATGCCGCGTAACTCAGCCAAGTCCTTCTGCTGCGGCGCGGGCGGCGCGCAAATGTGGAAAGAAGAAGAGAACGGCACAATGCGCGTTAATGCCGCGCGTTATAAAGAAGCCAAGGAAACCGGAGCCAATACAGTCGCGGTGGGATGTCCCTTCTGCCTAACGATGATGAGTGATGCATCCAAGGCAGATGGCGGAGAAATGCAGGTGAAGGATATTGCTGAGATCGTAGCTGAAAAGATGAAATAAGAGACACCCAATGGAAAATGGTTCTTTCACGAGAAGTGTTGAAGATTGGCTTGTAGAACTTAATAATCCAAATGCACAACAAAGAAGGGAAGTTGTGATCACGTTAGCAAACTCAGAGACTTTGGATGCTAGACTGATTAAGAATTAAAACTTATAGCACGTGGTGACCCTGATCTAGAAACACAATCTCTGGCTAAAAGAGCTTTGGAGGTCCGCGGGATCGAAATTTATTCTCAAGCAACCAATCAACCGGGCGTCAAGTCAACAAACATTCTCGGGAACTCGGAATTCTGGATAGGTTTTGTTCTTCCTCCCATGCTCATTTTCTTCATTTCGCCGGTTTCCCTGTTGTTAATGGCAAATAGTATCCTTATCATACTTCTACTTCCCGTGAACATTGCCTTGTTGATTTATTTCGGACTTACCCGCAAAAATGTTGCTTTAGGTATGTTGGCAAGTTTTGTTTTTGTGATACTCCCTATCTGCTCGATGCTTTACCAAACTTTTCGTTGTTTTCCAGATGGCTGTGGAGGTTGATTATAGTATTTGGCAAAGTTAATCCTGGAACGAATGAATAAGCAAGCCCACCATATTTTTTACTGTATCAGGTACCCTCATCCAAAGGTCATGTTGATGACTTAGCAGATGAGGGTACAATTCTTCCACCGCATGGAGGAGAGCATGAAAGACACCATCCGTACACTACATCCCGAAAAAAAACAGGGTGTGAAGATCAGCAAGGAAAAGTACGACATTATTCGCAAGGCAATTTTATCGACTTTAACGGAAAAGAAAGAAATAACGTTTATGAATCTGTCACGTGCTGTGGAGAAGGAAGTGAACGGCACGTTCGATGGCTCGGTCATGTGGTATGTCACCACGGTCAAATTGGACCTTGAAGCGCGCGGGGAGATCAAGCGTGTGCCCAACTCCCGTCCCCAATTGGTAAAACTCGCCAAGTAAATTTCTCATTCCAGCTATTGATTTTTCTGCCAAACGCAAGTTATACATGTGCGGCAAATTCCAACGTTCACACAGAACAGGAGCTTATGATTTACAAAACAACTTTCAATGTTCGTGAAGCTCATGAATACTTTTCAACAGAGTATTTCAATCAGACCTGGGAATATATCGAACAAACAGAGGCGCGCTCTGCAGAAGACAACATGAATATGCTGCACAATGCGATTGCGTCTCTATGGCACTGGACTCAGCGCGAAGATGTCAAGCCGGAAAATTTGGCAGTAGGGTATTGGCAGGTTTCACGCGTATACAACCTGATCAAGCAACCCAATAATGCCCGAACTTACGGATTATTATCGCTGAAATACGCGGAAGGGTTGGATGCCTTTTATAAAGCCTATGCCTATGAGACGCTCGCCCGTGCTGAGATGCAGACCAACAATCGTGTGGTCATGCGCGTCTATCTCGATAAAGCACGTCAATTGGTAGGACAGATCGAAAGCGAAGAAGACCGCCAATCACTGCTGAAGGATCTCGAGTCGATCCTATAAACAGGTGAACAGAAAATAAGAGCCCGCAATTTTGATGCGGGCTCTTTCCTATTTACTGGTGACTGGTTATTTCCTCTTCCACCACTTCTCCCCTTCCATTGCCACCAACACCAGGGCACCTGTTCCAATAGCGACCAACAGATCGAGTCCACTGAGCGGGACCACGCCAAAGAATGCGCTCATGAATGGGACATAGATCACCATCAACTGTAGGAGAAGAACGGCGAACGCCATCCCAGCCAGCAGCGAATTCCCGAACAAGCCCATCTTGAAGATCGAATCCTTCGCAGATCGTGAAGCAAACGCCTGAAAGACTTGAGCGAATGCCAGGAAGGTAAAGACCATTGTCTGCCACTGTTCACGCCCCGTGAAGTAATACCAGGACCCGAGCCCCAGCGCCAACGCGCCGATCAACGCGCCTACCCAAATGACCTGCACACCCGCGCCGCGCGAGAACACGCCTTCTTTCGGCGAGTACGGTGGACGTTTCATCGTGTCGCTTTCGGCACCTTCCACGCCCATGCCAAGTCCGAGCAGACCATCGGTCAGCAGGTTGAGCCATAATAGCTGAAGCGGCAACAGTGGAATAGGCTTTCCCAAGAACGGAGCCAGCAACATCACCAGCACTTTACCGATATTCCCTGCCACGCTGAAGCGCACGAACTTGCGGATATTATCGTAGATCGTGCGTCCTTCCTTTACGGCAGCAACGATGGTGGCAAAATTATCGTCGAGCAGCACCATATCGGCGGCTTCCTTCGAAACATCTGTGCCCGTGATGCCCATTGCCACGCCAATATCCGCGCGGCGTAGAGCGGGCGCATCGTTCACACCGTCACCCGTCATCGAGACGATATGTCCGCGCTCTTGCAGCGCCTGCACGATTTTTAGTTTATGTTCCGGCGACACGCGCGCGAATACCTGTACTTCGTCAACAACACTTTTCAATTCATCGAAGGTCAGATTTTCGATCTCGGCGCCAGTAAGCACGGTCCTGGACTCCAAAGTCTCCAGACTTTGGACTTCCGAATTCCCCGAACGCCTGGAGACGTTCGAGTCCACCGCACCAATACCCAATTGTCGGGCGATCTCACTTGCCGTGGTAGGATGATCGCCGGTGATCATCACCGTGCGGATGCCCGCAGACTTGGTAATTGCTACTGCATCACGCACTTCGTCACGCGGCGGGTCGATCATGCCGAACAGACCGACAAAGGTCAGATTCTGCTCCAGATCGGTCTGGATGATCTCGGGGATCTGATTCATCAAGCGGAAAGCAACGCCAAGCACGCGCATCCCTTTGCGAGCAAGACGCTGATTCGCCGCTTCAATGCGGACCTGCCAGCCGTCGTCCATTTTCTCGGCTTTTCCGCTCACCCACACGTGGCTCGATAAATTCAACAGACCATCCACACTGCCTTTGGTAAAGGCAATGTAACGATGATCAGCCACATCCAACCCGGCTAGCACTTCAGGATCATACTGCCCCAGGTGATGGATGGTGGTCATACGTTTACGTTCTGAATCAAAAGGAAGCTCAGCCGCGCGTGGGAAGGATATATCGAGCGCGGACTTCCAATATCCCATCTTGGCAGCAGCAACCACCAACGCCCCTTCGGTCGGGTCGCCGAGCGTATGGAAGCGATCATCCCCCTCATCGATGAGGCGCGCATCGTTGCACAAGGTCCCACCGATCGCTGTCAGCGAGAGGGCAGATTGGGCAGGAGCACCCAAAGCGCGGGTCGTTGTGAACGAACCGGTCTTATCCATCTCCTCGGTCAGATCAATAGCATGGTCGGCAACATCCAACACAACCACGGTCATACGATTTTCAGTAAGCGTACCGGTCTTATCGGAACAGATCACCGTGACCGAGCCGAGCGTTTCCACGGCAGGCAATTTGCGGATGAGAGAGTTCTTTTCCAACATGCGCTGCGCACCGAGAGCCAGTGTGATCGTGACCACAGCGGGTAACCCCTCTGGCACAATTGCCACCGCCACGCTGACCGCGGTCAACAGCATGTGCCGCAGCTCATCTCCACGCAAAAGCCCCAGTACAGCGATGAAAATCGCAATGACAACACCAACAACAGCCAGGTTTTTACCAAGCTGGTCAAGTCGTTTTTGCAACGGCGTTTCATCGGAATCGCTCTGCTGTATGAGATCGGCGATCTTGCCAAGTTCCGTTTGCATACCCGTAGCAACAACCAGTGCAAGACCACGCCCCTGTGTGACAATGGTACCCATGTAGCCCATGTTGCGGCGGTCACCGAGCGGCAAAGTCTGTCCCAAACCGGATGAAGGGTCATCGCCGGAAAGCGCAGCGATCTGTTTCTCCACAGGTTCCGATTCACCCGTGAGCGCCGCCTCCTGAATACGAAGGTTGACCGCTTCGAGCAAACGTACATCTGCTGGCAGCACGTTCCCTGCTTCGAGTTGGATGATATCGCCCGGTACCAGTTCCCGCGCCGACATTTCTTTGAGTGTGCCATCGCGCAGCACACGCACATTCGGCACCGATAGTTTTTTCAAGGCAGCGATCGCCTGTTCCGCGCGATATTCCTGAATGAAACCAAGAAGCGCATACAAAATAACAATGGCTGTGATGGCAATCGTATTCTTCCAATCGCCCAGCAAACCCGCTACGACCGCCGCCGCGATCAAGATCAACACCATCGTGGCAGTGATCTGTTCCCAAAAGATCTTGAGCGGAGTACGTCCGCCTTTTTCAATGAGTTCGTTATGCCCATATTGATTTAGGCGTGAATCCGCTTCGGATTGTGAAAGACCCGCTTCCAGCGTAGTTTGAAGCGCTTCCAGAGATGTTTCGATGCGTTGCAAATGCCAATTCATGTTATTCTGTCGATCCTTTGGAACGAGTCCATTTGAGAGTCAATAGCGTAGCGCGGTATTGGTAGGCAAGATATGCGACAACCAACAGTAAACCACTCCCGAAAATGAGGGGCAGGTGGGTTTTGATAAACTCACTAACCAATCGCCATTCCTGTCCGAGAATATAGCCTGCGCCGATCAGAAGTGTACACCAAAAATAAGCGCCGATAAAAGTAGCCACGAAAAACTTCGGGAACGGGATGCGCACTAATCCCGCCGGGATGCTGACGAGAGTCCGCACACCGGGGATCACGCGTCCGACCAGGACGATGCCTGATCCCCATTTCCGGCATTGATCCTCCACCTTTTCGATATACCGCAGATCAATGCGAAAGAGTTTGGTGAATTTCTCGATCATTGGGCGACCACCGATGCGTGCCACCCAATAGGTGATGGATGCGCCGATGGCGCTGCCCAATCCTGCATACAAACCTGCCAGCGGAATGAAAGCGGGCGACAAGCCATGGCTTTCGATCAACATCCAACCTGCAAAGGCAAGGATGATCTCGCTGGGCGTGATGCCGGTGGCATTTTCAAAGATCATCAAGCCAAACACGCCCAGCCAGCCAAACTGGTCGAAGATCGTTTGCAAGGCAGATAAGATAGTTTGTTCGAGAGTATCAAGCATTTTCCTTTTCCAGTCTGCTCTTGCGGGGGCTAAGTCCTCGCAAGAGCACATAGGCAGTTAACCAAAAAGACCATCGCCAAATTAGTTTGGCGATGGTCTTGCCTTTTGTTGAACAGCCGGGAACGGATTCCGTATTGACGACTGCACATCCCATTGCTGGGCGGCTACTCCCCATCGGAGTTTTCGCATTATACAGTACTTCTAAATCTCAACCTCTTTAGATAAGAATTTCTTATCAAAACGATGTGGGAACACCTTGCGCGGCTCGTAACGCCGTGCGGATCATCAAATACTCGGTGATATTTTCAGAGGTGATAAGACCTACAAGCTGACCACTGTGAGTGACCGGCAAGGTCTTCGAGCCGGATTCCTGCAAACGCATCAGTGCCATTTCGACCATATCGTAGGAATCCACTTCAGGCAGGTCGCGACGGACAAAGTCCATGACCGGGACGGATTGTCCGTGACGGGTTAATGCCATCATGAACGAGTCACGGTCGAGGATGCCGGCGACCTTTCCATTCGCATCCACTACCGGGAAATCATGTTGTGATCCGGCAAGGATGAGCGCCACCACTTGCGAGAGGTTATCGCGCGGTGAAAGGGTTTTGAAATCGGTAAGCATGGCACGTGTCACAGGAATGCCGCTGACCGAGTTCTTAACTTGTACCATACTGGCTTCCTGTGAAGCGCCGATCCAAACAAAGAAGGCGATGAAGAGCAGGAACGGATTGCTAAACAAGCCGATAAAGCCCAGCAGAAATGCCATGCCCTGACCGATACTGGCAGCAATCTGCGTAGCACGGACATAATCCATGCGCAAGGCGAGTAGCGCCCGCAGCACACGCCCACCATCCATGGGGAATGCGGGGATCAGGTTGAACAATACAAGCGAGATGTTCACCGTCATCAGACGTTCAGCGAATGAGCCTGAAGCGACGGTCAACTCATTTAGCGGGACCAAGCCTCCACTGAGGTAAAGATACGCAAACAGTCCCGCAGCGATGACCACGTTCACAGCAGGTCCCATTAAAGCGACCCACAATTCCTCGATGGGTTTATCTGGCATGCGTTCCAAACGCGCCACTCCACCGATCGGGTAGAGCGTGATGTCGCGCGTCTTGATCCCATACTTGCGGGCGGTCAGGGCATGACCATATTCATGTAAAACAACACAGCCGAACAGAGCAAGGATGAACAAAATACCGTTGAAGACCTCGCCCCAGTTTTGATGCTCCAGCCAATGGCTGTAGCCAACCCAGCCGATGAGCAGGAGGAAGGTGGCGTGTACATACACGTCAATCCCTGCAAAACGACCTAGTTTCCATTGCCATTTCATTTTGTCAACTCCAAATTTTCATTAGGTAAAAGTTTTGAACACGAACAACGAGGTCATTCTACAGGTAATTTATTAGAAAAATGTAATAAAAATTCTATCAAGAGCTATCAAGTTATCCATTCAATACCCCTGATGGCTCAAGAGGGTTGCGGACGAGCAGCTTTTATTGCAGATTGGATCATCAGAAATTCAGAGATATTTTCGGAGGTGATCAACCCGACCAACCTGCCGAGGTGCAACACAGGCAACGTTTTCGTCCCCGACTGTTGCAGACGCTCGACCGCCGCTTCGATCCGTTCGGTGGCATTGACGATGGGCAGATTGCTACGCATCACGCGGACCACAGGCGTAGTCTGCCCATCTTGCGTGAGCGCCTTGATGAAATCATCGCGTGTGACCACGCCCACCACGCGTCCATCCTCCGCCACAGGAAAATCTTGCTGGGAACTTGCTAGAACCAGGCTGGCAACATGGTTCAGAGTATCGCGCGGCGAAAGGATATCGAACCGGGTCTGCATGGCATGCACAACTGGTGCGCCGCTCAATGAATTTTTCATTGAGACCATGTCGGCTTCTTGAGAGGCGCCCATCCACACAAAGAAGGCGATCAGGATCAAAAAGGGATTGCTGAAGAGACCCAGAAAGCCAAATAAGAACGCCATGCCCTGCCCCACATTGGCAGCCAGCCGCGTAGCACGGACATATTCCATGCGCAAGGCGATCAGGGCACGGAGTACACGTCCGCCATCCATGGGAAAGGCGGGAAGCATGTTAAAAAGTACCAGCGAAATGTTGACCATCATTAAACGGACGATGAAATCGCCGGAGGTAAGGCTTAATTCTGAGAACGGGATCATGCCACGGCGTAGGAAAAGATACGCAAACAATACACCAGCGATGACAATATTGACGACAGGTCCCATCAACGCCACCCAGAGTTCTTCGATCGGTTTTTCCGGCATACGTTCCAGGCGGGCAACTCCACCGATTGGGTAAAGCGTAATATCGCGTGTATGGATCCCATATTTGCGTGCTGTAAGGGCATGACCATATTCATGGAGTACGACACAGGCAAACAAAGCCAGGATGAATAATTCGCCTGCCAGAACCTGGGACCACTCTCTATTTGCAAGCCAATGACTGTAAGCCACCCAGCCTATAATTAAAAGGAAAGTGACGTGCACATATACGTCGATCCCTGCAAAACGACCTATCTTCCAATTCCATTTCATGATTTATCTCCATTCTCTATTTCTAAAGGACACGAAAAGGCTTTCAACCATGTCTATGGAGAAATGAGCACACTTTGAGAAAGCCCAAAATTGTGTATATACCCAGACGGTCACAAATTGCTCTTTTTGAAGAAATAGAGCGCAATTTGTGACCTGGGCATACTATAATCCTTATAGGAGAGACGACATTATGAACCGACTTTTACCTGTTTTAATCGTAGAAGATATCCTTCCAGAGCATCGGGAAACCCCTATAGGATATTTGCTGGAATATCACAATCTGCAGCGTGACTATGAAACATACACCCAGGCTCAGTTATTGATCGGCATGTGCATGGATAATCGCAAGCATTTGCATATCCCCGATAATTTTGCCTACATCATCCGCGCAGGCGGAGCGAACCTACGTTATAGCGAGTTCAAGGTCTCGTATGCTATTGCGGTAGGAGGTGTGAAATCCATCGCCTTGATCGGTCACAATCAGTGCGGAATGGTCAATCTCGTGGCACGACGGGAATTGTTCATCAAGGGATTAGTGGAAAATGCTGGCTGGGAACAGGAATTGGCAGAACAGCATTTCATGAACTACGCCCCCATGTTCGAGATCGGCAACGAGATCGATTTCGTCTTGAGCGAAGCCAAACGCCTGCGAACGCGCTACCCGAAAGTGCAGGTAGCGCCGTTGCTGTATAAAGTGGAAGATAACTTGCTATATCAGATAAAGGAGTAAGACCAAAATCATTTGCCACAGAGCCACGGAGACACAGAGATTTTTAAAGGTTCTCTCAGCGAACTCTATGACTCCGTGGCTAAATTTTTGTTCGCTTTCAGTGAATCAAAAATCCGCCGCAAGGCGGATTTTATCTTTTCACTTGATAATGCCCAGTTTCTTTCCGGCTTCGCCGATAACGTCCATGGCGCGTTCGATCTCGCTGGGTTCGTGTGCAGCAGTGACCGTGGCACGCAGGCGAGCGAGTCCTTCCGGGACGGCAGGTGACACGACGGGAAGCACGAAGACGTCATTATGCTGAGCTTCGCGCGTCATGGCAAAAGCGGAGTCGTCGTCACCGCACAAGACAGGGACAATGGCGGTCTCCGTTAGCATGGTATCAAAGCCCATACTCTTGAGCCCACCGATGAACTGCTTGGTATTCTGGTTCAGGCGTTCGATGCGCCACGGTTCATCCAAAATGACCTTGAACGATTCGTTGGCAGCGGCGGCTTGTGCAGGCGGCAGCGCAGCGGAGAAAATATACGCTCGGCTGGCATGGCGCAGATAGGTGATGATCTCCTTGCGAGCCGCCACGTACCCACCCACCGAAGGGATGGTCTTGCTCAGCGTGCCCATCTTGATGTCAATGACATCACCGAGTCCAAAATGCTCTTCGATGCCGCGACCGGTCTTACCTAACACACCGACCGAATGTGCTTCATCGATCATCAGCCAGGCATTGTATTTCTTGGTCAGTTCGAGCATCTTCGGCAGGTCAATGATGTCGCCGTCCATGCTGAAGACCGAGTCCGCGATGACGAGTTTGGCGACTTCGGGTGGGGCATTCTTAAGCAAGCCTTCGAGATGTTCCATGTCATTGTGGCGGAAGCGGCGGAATTCCGCGCCGGACATCAAACAGCCGTCCACGATGGAGGCGTGGTTCAGCTTATCGGAAAAAACGTAATCGCCGCGTCCCATCAGCGTGGAGACCACGGTCAGGTTGGTTGCATAGCCGGAGGTGTAGGTGATCGCGGCTTCGGCATGCTTGAAGTTGGCAATGGTCTCTTCCAACTCGTTGTGAATGGTGAGAGTTCCTGCCAACGTGCGAACACCATTCGTGCCGGTGCCGAACTTATCCACGGCTTTCTTCGCCGCTTCATTAATACGAGGATGGTTGACCAACCCCAGATAACTATATGATGCGTACATGCCCATTTCCCGCCCATTCACGCGCACCTTCATCCCGGGCAAAATTTCTGCCACAGGCTGGTTGTAAAAGTAAAGATCGTGCTCTTTCAAACGCGCAACCCGCTCGGTGAATGCCTGGATGCGACGGGTCACAGCATCGTTCGTGTTATGAAAATCCATTGTGGAGCCTCCGAAAAAGATTGGGGCAAGTGTACCAGAGACTTCGGGAGTTTAGAAATTTCCGATTAGCCACAGAGAAAATGAGAAAAACTCTGTATTCTCTATAGTTTATGGTTATTCTTATAGCGTTATCGGCTTCCCGTTCTGTGCGGATTCGAGCAGGGCACGGATCACAGCTACATTGGCGCGGCTGTCATCGAGTGAGATACGCGGAGCTTTTCCAAGCAGGATCGCGTCCGTCATATCTTCCACTTCGCCGAGATAGAGTTCCTGTCCCTTGATCTTGATGGTCTCGGTCTTTTCGCCGCGCGTCAGGTAAATGGTCTCGTTCTCGCCGGGTTTGAACGGGTGCGGGATGCTCAACGTCCCCTCACTGCCTACGATCTCCATAAAGGCATGGAAGGGGATGACAAAGCTGCTGTCGAACTGGGCAAGGACATCCCCTTTGAACTTCATCTGTCCGACGAATGTATCGTCGATTCCTGTCTTACCCGTGACCTGCCAACCAAAGACTTCGAGCGGTTCCTCCCCGAGAATGCTGCGGGTGTAGCTGATGGGATAACATCCTACATCCCAGATGCTGCCGCCTCCCCACTCAGGGTTCAGACGCACATCCCCTTCATGAGTCAGGACAAAGCTGAACGAACCGCGGATCAACTTCACATCCCCGAGGGAACCGCTCTTTACCAGTTCCTGCACTTTGAGAAGTTTGCGCATGATGACGGTACATGAATGCCTCTGCCACGATACGTCCGTGTTTCTGCGCAGCAGATTTAATCGCATCCACTTCGTTCACACTCAAGGCGAGCGGCTTTTCGCACAGGACATGCTTGCCCGCTTCCAAGGCTTTGATCGTCCATTCGGCGTGGAGGTGATTTGGCAGCGGATTGTAGATCACGTCAATGTCCGGGTCGGCAAGCAGAGATTCATACGATCCGTACGAACGTGCGATCTTTTTTTCTTTAGCATACGCATCCGCTGTCCCTTGCGAACGGGAACCGACAGCCAGTAAATGATTCCGTTTCGAAGCCAGCAGCGGCGGGATCAACGAGCGATTGATACGAGCCGTGGAGAGCAAACCCCAGTTGAGAACTTTTGTTGCCATGATGATAACTTCCTCTCTAAAATAATCCCGAAGGGATGAATTGATTGTAGATTGGGGCACATCATACACCAAATCCCGAAGGGATGACATTATCGAATGCCTATGTCACCCCTCCGGGGTTTAGAAAAATCTCTATTCAGTTCTATAAAAATACCATCCCTTCGGGATTGGATGCCTAGCAGAATTTACAACCGCGTTTCTCGGCTTCAACGATGGCTTGATCGCTCGACCAGAAGAAATTCTCTTCCCCGAGCGTTTCGATCAAACTGGCGCGCTCCATCATTTGACGAGCATTGTCGTGGACTCCAGCAAACATCAGGGTGCCGCCTTGTTTATGGATGCGTTCATGCAGATGATGGATGGCTTCGATGCCCGCCGTGTCAACCAGTGAGACGCCGCGCATGGAAAGGATCAGCGCGTGGGTATCCGTCAGGTTGCGGAAGGCTTCATTGAACTGTCCCACTGCAGCGAAGAACAGAGGTCCGGTGAGAAATGCCACGCGAACATGTTTGCACTGACCGGTCGTTTCGATACCGCGCTGCTTGAGGCGGTCGGTGTCGATCTCCTGCACTTCGATGTCAATGCTGGCGATCTTGTTCAGGAAGACGGCTCCGGCAAGAAAGGAACCGATCAGGATGGCTTGGGTCAGGTCGAGCACCACAGTCGCCAGCATGGTGACGGTGAAGGCGATCATATCGGTCTTGAAGCGTTTGCCGAAGATGAACTTGATCGCATCCCATTCGTTCATGCGGACGGCGGTCACCATCAAGACGCCCGCCAATGCAGCCAGCGGAATGCGCGCCATCACCGGAGCAAGCAGGAACATCGAGAGCAGCAATCCCACCGCGTGGATGATGCTGACCAGACGCGTCTGTCCACCCGATTTGATGCCCACGCTCGAACGAGCGATTGCCGCCGTGGCAGGGACTCCGCCAAAGAACGGGATTAGCATATTGCCCAAGCCTTGCGCGATCAACTCCTGATTCGCCTGCAAGCGGACTCCGGTCATATTGGAACCGACTGCCCCACACAACAAGGATTCCACGGCTCCGAGTGCAGTGATAGTCAGCGCGGGAGCGAGGAATTCAGAGAAGTGATTCCAAGGGATATTGGCAAAGCTTAGGCGGTCTTGCAAAAGAAGAGTCTGAGGGATGGCACCGATCATCGGAGCAGACCAGCCCAAAGTCCAGTTAAGAGCCGTGGCGAGAATAATTCCGAGAAGCGAAGCCGGGAAACGCGCATTCCATTTGGCGGGCCAAAAGATCATCGTGGCGATGACGACCAATCCAAGGATCAGGCTTTGGATGCTCGGCGTAAATCCGCCGTGGAAATATCCGATGAATTTTTGCGCGGCGGTATCGGTGGCGGCAGTTTTGACTCCAAGGAAGTTATCGATCTGACCGATAAAGATGATCAGGGCAATGCCGGAGGTAAATCCGCTGATGACGGGTGCAGGGATAAAGGCGATAAAGCGACCGAGGCGCAGCAGACCGATAATGAGCAGGAACACGCCCGAAAGCAGACCCGCGAGCCAGATGCCTTCCAGACCATAGCGCTGCACCAATACGATCAACACCGCGGACATGGCGCCAGTAGGTCCGCTAATTTGGAACGGCGCACCGGCAAGCGCACCGATTACAAGACCCGCGATAATGGCAGTGACCAAACCCGCGGCGGCAGATGCGCCCGAGGCAACTCCGAACGCTAGAGCAAGCGGCAGCGCGACCGCGGCAACAGTAAGACCGGCAAGCAGATCCTGCTGGAATTTGGCAAGCGAATAGCCGGTGAACTCGTCCTTATACAGACGAGCGAGAGAACGACGTGGCATATTTAATTCTCCAAACAAAAAGTAGTTTTACAAAGGCTCCATGCTCCCCCGAGCGTCCTTTGGTACAACGGGCGGTATTTTATCACTACTTCATCATAAAGTAACCTCGGAGATTTGTAAGGTCTCCGAGGTTACTTTATCCAGTCGTTTCAAACACCACAATCGGTATATGACGTGTCGTCATCTTCTGATAATCCAAGTAAGGCGGGTGCTTTTTGGTGGCGAACTCCCACAGCCGGGAGAACTCCTCTCCCTGCGCATCGTGGGCTTGAACAGGAATCATTTTTCCCTTCACCGTCAGTTTGGCGTGAGGGTCCCTCTGCAAGTTCAAATACCAGTCGGCGTGTTTATCCTTGCCCCAATTCGATTCCACGATCAGGTATTTCCCTTCGTGGAAGAAGTAGGCAATGGGAATTTCGCGCGGCTGTCCTGTTTTGCGACCAATGGTTTCGAGCAGGAGGATGGTTTGTGTGCCAAGCTGGGAACCAATCCGTCCGCGAGAGAGGCGGAGGAGGAAGGTGTTGAAATCCATGAAGAGTTTGATAAGGAAGTCTTTCATTGAGTCCTTTTTGTCAACAAGACGTTATGCATAATTTGCCTATACGCCAAAGATTATTCAATCCATTCGAACACATATTTGACATCATGTTCGATCTCAAACTTTCTGAGAAAGCCCAGATATTCACTCTTGAACGATTATTTGGCATGATGCTTCTCTTGGTTCAAAATATAATCGTACACATTTTCGATTTGTGAATGGCTGTAAGAGAATGCTCCATAACCTTCCTGCCAGCAGAACTTTCCTTTGATCCAAGCATGGTCATTGATGAAGTTGGACGAATTGTTTTTGAGATCACGTACAAGGTCAGAAAGTGCCTTGGATGGTTGCAAGCCAATGAACGCATGGACATAGTCTTCCACCCCATTGACGATGATCGGCTTTTGTCCCTTGTTCTTGATGATCCCCGCCATATATTTGAAAACTTCTTCCCGCCATTCTTTTTGGAGGAGATTCTGTCGTCCCTGCACGGCGAAGACAACTTGGATATAGATTTGGGAATATGTGCCAGCCATGGTTTCCTCCTAACCGAGGATGTCATCCCTTCGGGATTTATCTTTGCCTGCTTTTGATTCTATAATACTGCCATCCCTTCGGGATTATCAATTCATGCCTTCAACTTCGAAGACTCTAATCCCGAAGGGATGATATTTTTATAGAAAGTGGTTTACCAGTTTGACAAACCCCGAAAGGGTGTCATAGGAACTACACAAACCATCAACAGATCCTATCAAATCAGCTTCTTCAATTCTTCTTCACCGATGATCTTCACGCCCAGCGACTTCGCCTTATCAAACTTTGACCCGGGCGCTTCTCCCAGCACAAGATAACTTGTCTTCTTGCTGACGCTATCCGTAACCTTGCCGCCGTTGGCTTCGATGAATGCTTTGGCATCATCCCGTGAAAACGTAGGAAGCGTGCCCGTGATGACGAACGTCAAGCCTGCCAAGACATCAGACGCTTGACTGGCAACATTCGCTTCTGCCCCACCCTGGGGCCACATCCCCACTGCTTTCAACTTCTTCAACACCTTTTTGTTGAACGGGCGCGAGAACCAATCCACGATACCTTCCGCAGTGTTGGGACCCAAGCCGCCAAGCTCCAACAAGTCATCTACTTTTGCGTGAGCGAGCGCATCGAGATCAGAGAATGCCAGCGACAGATCGCGCGCCATCACTTCACCGACTCCATGAATGCCCAATGCCGTGATCAAACGACTCAACGGTTGGCTGCGTGAGGCTTCGATAGCGGTCAACAAATTATCGGCGATCTTGCCGGGTGGTTCCTTTTCGGTCTTGCGGTCTTTCTTTGTAACCGCTTCCAGAATGTCTTCCCGCTTCAATGTATAAATATCCGCCACATCCTTCACGCTGCCTGTCTCGATCAACTTCTCAACGATCTTCGTACCCATGCCGTTGATGTCCATCGCGCCGCGCGAGACAAAATGCTCCACGTTGCGCACCAATTGTGCCGGGCACGCCGCGTTGACGCAGTACCACGCCACTTCGCCTTCGATATGCTCCACAGGCTGTCCACACGAAGGGCACACAGTCGCAGGTTTATATTTTTTCTCTTTACCCGTACGCGCATCCACCACGGGACCGATCACATACGGGATCACTTCGCCTGCGCGTTTGACCAGTACCCGATCGCCCACGCGGATATCTTTTTCCGCGATGTAATCGAAGTTATGCAGCGTGGCACGTTCCACCACCACGCCGCCGATCTCGATCGGTTCCAGCACCGCGTTGGGGATCAACACTCCAGTGCGCCCCACCGACACGCGGATATCGAGCAGCTTTGTTGTTACCTCACGCGCCGGGAACTTGAACGCGATGGCGCCGCGCGGATCTTTGCCAACGAAGCCCAAGTCCGCTGCCAGCTTCAAGTCGTCAATCTTGATGACCATGCCATCCGCTTCATAGGGCAGTTCATCGCGGCGCTTGTCCCACGTCACCGTGTAGGCGATGGCATCATCAATATTGTCAAAACGCTTCGCAATATCCGTCACCGGGAAACCGAGCGCCTTCAAATATTCCAGCAGTTCCCACTGCGACGTGGGCACCTTCCCGCCTTCGGAGTGGATGATCTGGTAGACCAGCAGCGTCAGTGGACGCGACGCCGTCAATTTCGGGTCAAGCTGACGCAGCGACCCCGCCGCCGTATTTCTTGGATTGAGATATGTCTTCTCGCCCGCCTCTTCGAGTTTGCGATTCAACTCTTCGAACTCTTTAATCGGAAGAAAGGCTTCGCCTCGTACTACGAGTACTTTTGGTACCGTTATCTTGGCATCTGCCTCCACTGGAATTTTCAACGGGATCGTGCGCACGGTGCGCAAATTGGATGTGATGTCCTCCCCCACAATACCATCGCCGCGCGTGGCTCCCTGCACGAAAACGCCATCTTGATAATGGAGCACCACCGATAAACCGTCGATCTTCGGCTCTACCACGAATTTGGCTTTTTCTACGCGGTCGTCTATACGAGAAACGCGCTCATACCATGCCTGCGCATCCTCCGCGCCAAAGGCGTTGGCAAGCGAGAGAATAGGAGCAGGGTGGCGAACCTTCTCGAAACGGTCAGCAGCCCTGGCACCGGCACGCTGCGTCGGCGAATCCGGAGTCACCCAATCGGGATGCTCAGACTCGATCCGTTTGAGTTCGTTCAATAGCCTGTCAAACTCCAGATCGCTGATGACAGGCGCATCCAGCACATGGTACCGGTAATTATGTGCATGGATCTCCGACTTGAGTTGTTCGTAACGGGATTTGGTATTCATACGTTAATTATATCTGAATCAAATCTATCGCTTATTAGATCGAAAATCTGTAATTGATGTCATCAATACCATAAGGGTCGGTTTGGGAGGCAAAATGGATCAGGTGGAAACGACAAGGGTTGCATATATACCAAAGGTTTTTGTCATATGCAATCAGGCGGACACAGCAGCAGTCTGGGGATATATCCTTCGGCAAAAAGGGATCACTGTTATTCTGGAAACTACAGTAGAAAAGGCAGTCGAACGCTGGTACGTGGAGGCGCCTGACCTGATCGTGATAGATGTTGACATCGCCAAGAAGGGTCCACTGGAACTGTACCAAAAGTTCCGGGCACTCAGTGTGGCTCCGATCCTATTATTGCTGCCTGCCTATCATGAAAATCAGGTTCTTGAAGCCTATGCTTCGGGTGTAGATGATGTGATCATCAAACCCATCAGCCCAGCCATCTTCCTCGCCAAGATCCTTGCCTGGGGGCGGCGCAGTTGGACAGTCTCTGTTGCCGGGTTGGATCACGTTCTGGCTGGCGGATACAGGCTCGATCCGGCACAGCGATGCGTGGTCAATCCCGAGGGGCTGGAGATAAAGCTGACAAATCTGGAGTTCCGGCTCCTACACTTGTTGATGAGTTGTCCGGGACATGTCTTTCGCAGCGATGATATTGTCCAGTCTACTTGGAATGGGTATGGATACGGGGATCAGGTGCTGCTCAAGAATGTAGTCTATCGGCTGAGGAAGAAGATCGAAGCGAATTCCAATACGCCTGTCCTTTTGCGGACGGAGCCGGGAGGGTATTCATTTCAGGGCTAGGGCAGTGTTGGCGGGTTTGTGAAATTCGTAACCATTTACGACCCATTGTGACCACGTTTACGATTGAAATACGACCAGCTTTTGAAACATCATCTATATAATCAAAGAAAGAGGCAGTGACCCATTTGACCCTCATTTGGTCGCTTGCGAGAACGTTACGCGGGGTCTTTGGCGAGCCAATAGCGAAACCGGCGGGGCAAGAGCTACTTTTTAGACATACCCTGTAGAAATTCAACTTCGATCTGTTTTCCTTTGAGGAAGGTGTGGGATCTATTTTTTCCTTTAATGGATCAGTTCTTGTAAGCCGATTCGCCCAAAGTGGTATCTTCCCTTTGGCTATCTATTTCTATATCCCCCAATCAGCCAACCTGACAAACACAATCGATCTCTTTATGAACAAAAGACCGGTACACGCGTATCGGTCTTATTATTTCCCTTTCATCCCAGGAGGATGCCATGAGTAAATTGATGAAGTTTACATTTAAGTTATTGGATCTGATGGTTATCTTTGTTATGGCTTTCGGGTCACCTATGGCAGCGTTGGCACAAGAAGCCGGACCCACGCTGGCAACTGATAAAACGAATTACGCCCTTGGTGAGATCATCTCAATCTCTGGCAATGGATTTGTAGCAGGAAGCTACTCTCTGATCGCTACGTACCCCGATGGAACCACCATGGAATGGGGTCCTGTAACAGTTGATGAGTCACTCCTCTTTGCCGCCACATCGCCTGCCGTAACAGCAGAGGGAGATTACTCTTTGGCTGTCTATAATGAGGGTAGTGATACAGTGATCGCCAGCGTAGATTTTAAAGTAACCATTCCGATTCCTGAGCCCACTATCGAACCAACCGCCCAGCCAACCGCTGAGCCAACGGTAGAGCCGCCAGCCACACCAACACCTGAACCCATTATTCAAAGCGACAAGGCAGATTACGCTCCTGGAGAAGCTGTGACGCTCACGGGAAGATTCTGGCAAGCGGGTGAGACGATCCGCATCTTTGTGAACGACGATATTTGGAACTCATGGTATCACGATGCAAGTATAAACGCTGATGATGCAGGAACCTTCACCTATACATTCCAACTTCCCAACTGGTTTGTAGCAACGTATAGCGTCAAAGCTACCGGAAGTGTTTCTGGTCTCGTTACAACAAGTTTTACCGATAGCCAGGAAGACTACAAACACTATGCGGATAAATCACCTGCGAACTGGCAAAATGGCGCGCTTCAAAGTACCAACTCACAATATTTTGAAGGCGAAGTTGTGCCTCATTATTGGAAAACAGAGTTGTTAACACCGGGACAAACGTACGGTATTAATATCTACTACGATTACTTTGATACATCCAGCGGAGGGTATTGTGGTTTCGACTATCTTACCCAATACAATATCAGTCGCTACCCTCCAGCGGTCGGTAGTTCGCCCTATCCTATTGCATCCCTGCCCGGTGTTTCTGGTTCTCTTTTTACAGTTGGTGCTGGAAATGTTTCCACAAGTGGACCCTATAATGCAGGTATTCAACGGTTTATACAGGTTCGCTTTATAGCAGCAACATCAAAAGTGGAGTTCTATTGGGGTTTGCACCTTGCCCAACCGGGAGTCATTTCAGGCTGCCAAGGATCCAAGGCGTGGCCAGGAGCTTCCTTGCAGTCTGATGTACGAGCCGTCCCCCAATTTACCCAATATATGCTCGGAGGCGGCGGTTCCATGCAGATCAATCCAAGTGCTGTTATTCGTGGCACGATTTCAGGATTTAAGTGGAATGACCTGGATGGCGATGGCGCAGTTGATGGTAATGAATCCAAACTGAGTGGTTGGACGATCCGGCTCTGCTACGATTCTGGTTGTACTGGCGTCATTCAGACAACAACCACCGATGCAAGTGGAAACTACAATTTCAATGTAGCACCGGGAACATATTTTGTCCGTGAAGTTCAGCAACCTGGCTGGTCACAAACCTGGACGCCCTCTGGTTACTACGGACCATTAACAATTACCGCAACCACTCCAACCTATTCAAATATGAATTTCGGCAATCGGCAAGGCAGTTCCATTACGATCGTCAAGGATGCCGTTCCGAATGACCCGCAGGACTTTCCCTTCTACGGCACATTTGGTGGTTTTCTTCTTGATGATGACAGTGATCCCAATGTATCAAATTCAAGAACGTATAGTAATTTAAGTCCAGGCGTCTATACAGTGGGTGAAAACCCGATGGGCTACTGGGACTTCTCCGGTATCAAATGCACGGGCGATAATGGAAACACAATTGTTTATCCTGGATCAACGCAAGTTCAGATCTATCTAGACGCAGGCGAAAATATTGTCTGCACATTTACCAATACCAAACGTGGGACCATTATCATCAATAAATTCACGAGTGGCGGAGATGGCACGTTCGGCTTCACCACCACCGGTGGAAATAGTTTTCCATCGAGTTTTAATATCACCACGGTGAATGGTTCCGGTTCGCAAACCTTTAGCAACGTAGCAGCTGGTGCCTATAGTATTTCAGAGACTACGCTTCAAGGATGGGACTTGACCAAGGCAGCTTGCAGCACCGGCACGCCAGATAGTTTTACCGTTGAACCGGGAGGAACAGTCACATGCAGCTTCACCAACATGCTACAGATGGGAACGTTGATCGTCAAGAAGGTGGTCGTTAATGACAATGGCGGGAGTAAAGGCTTTTCCGACTTCTCATTCAAAGTGAATGGAGCAACTGCGATCCCCTTTGAAGAAGATGGTCAGAACAACTTGAATATCAACGCGGGTACATATACTGTTACCGAATCCGCTGTGGCTGGATACACGACCACGTACGATAATTGTACGGATGTGATCGTTCCAGCCGGCGGTTCCGCCACCTGTACCATTACCAATGACGATCAGCCTGGTACTTTGATCGTCAAGAAAGTGGTGGTCAATAACAACGGCGGAACGCTCGAGCCTGAAAACTTTACATTTGCAGTCAATGGCGAAGCTCCGATAGCCTTTGAAGCAGATGGGGAAAACACCCTGACGGTTGATGCCGGAACTTACACTGTTACTGAACCTGTCGTTGCTGGCTACACGACCACCTATGAAAACTGTACCGATGTTGTTGTTCCAAACGGCGGTACAGTCACTTGTACGATCACCAATAATGACAATGCTGGAACATTGATCGTGAAGAAGATAGTGATCAATGACAACGGTGGAACGCTTAAAGCCGAAAACTTTACATTCGCAGTCAATGGTGGTGATGACATTGCATTTGAAGAAGACGGCGAAAATCAGCTAACAGTCAATGCGGGTACTTACACGGTCACTGAACCTACCGCTGCTGGCTACACCGCAACATACAATAATTGTTCCAATATAGTGATCGCAAATGGCGGGTCTGCCACCTGCACGATCACCAACAATGATCAGCCTGGCACGTTGATCGTCAAGAAAGTGGTCGTCAATGATAACGGCGGGACACTCACCGCCAAAGACTTTTCGTTCGTGGTCAATGATATGGCTACCATGCCATTCGAAAACGACGGACAAAATGACCTGATCGTCGATGCTGGAGTATACACAGTCATTGAAACGCCTGCTGCTGGCTATACCACCACCTATAGCAACTGCGACGATGTTATAGTGCCCAATGGCGGCTCGCAAACGTGTGTGATAACCAACGATGACCAGGCAGGCACGATCATCGTCGAAAAGCAAACAGATCCCGATGGACTGGCTGGAGAATTCATCTTCACTGGTGATGCCGCCGGTACGATCTCTGATAACGGTCAGATCGTCGTAAGCGGGCTTTCGGCTGGGACATACACTTCTACCGAAGTTGTTCCGGCTGGCTGGCAGTTGACTGGCATTTCCTGTAACGATACCAACAGCACCGGTGATGTTGCCTCCTCTACTGCTACATTCAACCTTGAAAACGGCGAGACAGTGAAATGCGTCTTCACGAATGACCCGCTGCCAACCGTTACGCTCACCAAAACGGCTTCCCCACAAAGCCTGCCTGAACCAGGCGGCGTCTTCACCTTCACTCTCGTCATTACCAATACATCTGTTGAGAACGTGCAGATCACCGGTCTGGGAGAACTCTAATGGTCTCTCCGACGAACACACGTCAGAGTGCAAGGCATTGGTCTATCAGATGCTATCCCCAGGACAATCCGTCTCCTGCTCCTACACCGGCACCCATACCGAAACAGGGGTCTATGAAAACACCGCCGAAGTGACGGTCGCTGACGAAGAAGGAAACGTAACCGGCGATACAGACAGTGAAACGGTCATTGTCGCTGATGTGCCGCCTTCGGTGAACATTGTCAAAACGGCTTCCCCACTAAGCCTACCTGAACCCGGTGGTGTCTTTACCTTCACCCTGACGATCACGAATGAGTCTGTAGAAGAAGTGACCATCACATCACTGACCGATGACAATGCTCTATCGGCGGAATGTCTGGCGTTGATCGATACGAAACTGGCTGCCAAAGATTCAGCTTCCTGCACCTATACAGTGACACACATCGAAGCGGGATCGTATCCAAATACAGCAAACGTGACCGTCAAGGATAATGAAAACAATCCCGCCTCTGACTCTGCTAGTGAAACCGTTGCCGTTACCGACGTATCACCTGTTGTCGTTGTCACAAAGTTGGCTTATCCAACCGCTGTGCCTGAGACTGGCGCAAATGTGACATTCACCTTTGTTGTCAAGAACATGAGTGTAGAACCGGTAACAATCACGAGTTTTTCCGATTCCGAATTTGGTGCTCTTGTTGGCAACGACGGTTGCCAGGTTGGCACTGTCCTACCGGTTGACGGCTCCTGCACCATCATCGAGATTCATTTCATTAAAGGAGATTACGAAGGCGGAATTCCGCACAATAATGTTTTCACTGCACATGCAGAGGATAATGAAAAGAATGACATCTCTGCCAGCGACGATGCCACAGTGAATTTCACGGATGTGCTTGCCGATATCGCTATTGTAAAAGTGACGGTATACGGTTCAACGTCCGGTGATGGAATGTACATCCTGACCGGCGAGGCGATCAAATGGCGTTATACAGTCACTAATCTCGGTAACTACCCGCTAAGCAATGTAAGCGTCACCGACAGCGAGGCTGGAGTCACGCCTGCATTTGTCGGCGGCGATACGAACAGCAATGGCAAGCTTGATACAACCGAGGTCTGGATCTACGAAGCTAGCGGTACTACCATCACAGGCAACTACAGTAACATTGGCACTGCCTATGGCGATTTCGCAGATGGAGCAGGCAACATCGAAAGTGATACAGCTACAGATGAGAGCTCTTACTTCGGCGCAGCTCCGCATATTAGCCTCACCAAGAGCATTACCGAAACGAACTTCGATGAGGATGGCGATGTTCTACATTACACATTGGTCGCCACGAATGACGGCAATGTACCACTAACGGATGTCTCCATCAGCGATCCACTGCTGGGCTTCCTCACTTGTACCCCCGCCCAGCCTGCCACACTAGCGCCCACTGAAACGCTGACCTGCACCGGAACGTATACGACCTTGCAGGATGATGTGGATGCTGGCAAAGTCGATAACATCGCCTCAACGAGCGGTACATATGCCACTACAACTGTGACAGATACAGCCAGCGCTACCATCCCTGCCATTCAGAACCCGGCATTGACTTTTGAAAAGACCGGCTCCTTCGATGCGGGTGCAGATGGTTATGCCGATGCCGGCGAACTGATCACCTACACTTTTGTGGTGACAAATGTTGGCAACGTAACTTTGCATAATGCCACTGTGACCGACCCATTGGCGGGATTGTCCGCGATCACCTGCAACAGCACCACTATTCCAGTGGATGGACATATCACCTGCACTGCTACCTACGCTGTCACACAAGCAGATATCGATGCCGGTTCTGTCTACAACCTCGCCACCGCAGACTCAAAGGAGTCTGAGCCGGATGATGATGATAATACCGAACCTCTGCCGCAGAATCCGCTCATTCAGGTGGTCAAGACTTCAACGACAACCAACATTAGTGCGGCAGGTCAGGTGGTGCCTTACACCTTCACGGTAACCAATGAAGGGAACGTCACATTGACCGGCATTACGGTCACTGACCCGAACTGTGATGCGGCTCCAGTCTATGTCTCGGGCGACACGAATACAGATACAAAATTGCAGCTTGCCGAAACCTGGATTTACACATGCGATCACACCGTAACTCAAGCTGAGATCGATACCTATGGACCGTCTTCCAACCTCGCCTTGGGTGCAAATCCGTCCGAGTTCTGACTCTGGTTGGGGTGGCGGTTCGTACCCCTGGGATATTACGGATGGCAAAACATCTTATTCCGATACATGGGCTCATGGGCTTGCCTTCACCGGTGGTACAAGCTCGTGGATGGGACAGGCTTGCGGCTACAGACAAACCACGCTCGACTTTGGAACGCCGAAGCAGTTTAGTCGTGTCCTCATCTGGCACCATGGCATGGATCACGTTCCAACGATCTACGGCGTAGACTACTGGAACGGTACCCAATGGCTGCCGGCAGGAGGTTCTTCCACTCTGCGTTCGGATCTAGAGACCACAACGGGATCTGGCTCCGTTCCGACCGAAACGATCTTCCCCTCTGTCACTGGAAGCAAAGTCCGCTTCTGGATGAACAACTGTAATATTACTCACGGCTGGATCTATGAGTTCCAGGTTTTCGATGCCAACGGCATGTTGTTGAACACGGTCACCGCAGACTCGAGCGAGTCTCCTTCAGATACAGATGACCACAACATTCCGATCACGTATAACCCAGCGCTTTCGATCGAAAAGACCGGTTCCTTCGATGCTAGCGCGGATGGCTACGCCAATGTTGGCGAACTGATCACCTACACCTTCGTGGTGACCAATACAGGCAACGTGACACTGCATGACGTTACAGTCACCGATCCGCTGGCAGGGCTGTCTGCCATCACTTGCGACGGTACCACCATTCCAGTCGGTGGACACATCACCTGCAACGCTACCTACGCCGTAACGCAAACCGACATCGACAAAGGCTCTGTGTATAACAAAGCCACTGCCGACTTCGAACGAATCTGGTCCTGATGTCGACGACAATACGGAACCTCTACCGCAGAACCCAGCCATTCAGATAGAAAAATTTAGCAGTCTCAACCTGGCGGTGATCGTCCCGAGTGACCGCGCTGATGCAGGTGATAAGGCGCTTTACACCTTCACTGTTACCAACACGGGTAACATTACGCTGCATGATGTGGTTGTGACCGATGCCAAAGCAGGTGTGAACTGCACCATTGGCACGATGGCACCAGGAGCCGTGGATGGCACAACCTGCACCGGCTCGTACACCCTGACCCAGGCTGACATCAACGCTGGCAAAGTTCACAATCAAGCCTTTGCCAACGGCACTGGTCCACAGGATCAGGATGTGACCGATGACGATGAAAACGATCAACCCATCGAGCAACAGTCAGCTGTCACGATCGAAAAGGTCACCGTCGATGACACAATGGAAGGTGACAATCTGAATATTCTCACCGGTGAAACGATCTCCTGGAAATACGCCGTACAAAACACCGGTAACGTCACGCTAACTGATGTCACAGTGACAGATGACAAGGTGGCAGCTGCTACTATCCATTGCGGCGGAACAAATGTGATCGCCAGCCTTGCGCCAGACGAAACTGTGATCTGCACAGCAACTGGCACAGCGATAATAGGACCGTACACCAACAACGGATCGGTCAATGCCAAACCGCCTTTTGGCAATAATGTGACCGCATCCGATGCTAGTTCCTACTTTGGCGCCAACCCGCAACTGACCATTGATAAAGTCACTATGGACGGGGCTACCGAAGGTGATGGGCTCTATATACTCACCGGCGAAACGATCGGATGGAAATATACCGTCACAAATACCGGCAACGTGGTCCTGGATAATATGACGGTCACGGACAGTCAAAACGTGGCAGTGTCTTGTCCAAAGGCAACTCTGGCGATCGGAGAAAGCATGATCTGCACCGCCAGCGGCACAGCCATCACGGGCAGTTACACCAACTCAGGAACAGCCAGTGGCTCCTATACCGACAGCGTCGGGCACAGCCACACTGATACGGAAACTGACACCAGCTCTTACTTCGGAGCAGACCCGCAGATCGCTATTGCCAAAGCCACTGTGGATGGATCAACTTCCGGCGACGCGTTGAACGTCCTCACAGGCGAATCCATCAAATGGCGCTATACCGTCACGAACGCGGGCAACATCCCGTTGAGCCATGTCACAGTCACCGACAGCAAGAGCGGCGTAACACCGGTCTACGTCAGTGGTGATACGAACAACAACAGTAAGCTCGACATCACGGAAGCCTGGATCTTTGAAGCCACCGGCACAGCTATAACGGGCACTTACGAAAATATTGGAACGACAGAAGGTGATTTTACTGACAACAATGGTGATACACGCTTCGATTCCGCCAGGGATGGAAGTTCCTACTTTGGAGCAGACCCACAACTGACCATTCTCAAAGTGACCGTGGATGATGCTACATCCGGTGATGGTCTGAATATCCTCACTGGTGAAGCGATCAGTTGGAAATACACAGTCACCAACACCGGCAATGTAACGCTCAGCAATGTAAGTGTCACGGACAGTAAGGGCGTAGCAGTCACCTGCCCGAAGACATCCCTTGCCATCGGCGAAAGCATGGACTGCACTGCAACAGGCACTGCCATGGCAGGCAATTACAGCAACATCGGTACAGTCAAGGGCACATACACAGACAGCGCTGGTCATAGCCGCACCGATACGGAAACTGACACGAGCAGTTACTTTGGCGCCAACCCGCAGATCAACATCGTCAAGAAGACGATCGGTTCAGACGGCTCTGAAGGTGACAATGTGTTCGTTCTGATCAACGGCACCGTAACCTGGAAGTATTATGTCACCAATACAGGAAACGTGACCCTAAGCAACGTGGTCGTCACAGATAACCAACCTGGCGTAACGCTCAGTTGTCCCAAGACAACTCTGGCAGTTGGCGAAAGCATGACCTGCACTGCCTCCGGTGTGAACACAACACCCATTGGAACCTGGTACAACAATACCGGAACTGCTACTGGAACATACACTGACAGCGCCAGTCACAGCCGCACGGCAACGGATTCTGACACAAGCGCCTACTACAGCCAGGCTCCAGGCGAGGTAACCAACTCATCGCTGTGTGACTTCGGCACTAACTTCACGCTGGTCTTCACACCGGACGTCAAATACTACACGTCCAGCACGCCAGCCTATAAGCTTTCCGATAGCAACCCCGGTCAGTTCTTCTTCAACGTCTTCCAGATCGGCGGAACAGGAACGGTGACCTTGACCCTGCCCTACCCATACGTGACGCAAGGGGCTACACCGATCCACGTCTATCGCAGCCTGAACGCTGTCACAACCAATGGACAGACCTGCCTGCAGCCTACCAATGAGATCAAGAATTACCAGCAGACCGTCACATTGAGCAGCTATCCGGCTAACAATTACGCGGGTAAGACCACAGTTACATTGACCGGATTGCCGACCACTGGATTCATGTACATCAACATACACATGGATTACGGTCTGGAGAAGTTGAACGGCTGGGTGAAACAGGGCTCCAATGCCAACTACAATGCCACAATTAACCCAACGATGCCAAAGGTGAATATCGTCAACAACACTGCGCACACGTTCACCTCGAGCATTCCGAACAGCACAGATACGATCTACAACTCCAACTCGTTCAAGTCTGTCAAAGGCTTTGGCGGATTGGTGATGATCAAGACCAAGGTTGTAGATGGTGTGAATGTTTTCGAAGGATTGAAGAATGCCAAGATCGAATTGCGCAACGCAACCGGTAAGCTCATCGAAACAATGTATACAGATGAGAACGGCTGGTATTTATCTACCTACATTCCCACTGGAAAGAGTGCCACATTCACCGTCAAATTGATCGGTGGCAGTGGGAATGTGGATGGCGTGGTTTATATATATACCAACCAGTCGAAATCTGTAACAACTGGCGGTTCCAACAAATTTGGGGAAGGAGCATTCGAGATCATCCCATAAAGTTTCCTGAAAAATAAAGGCGGCGGACAAATGTCCGCCGCCTTTATTTTTCCCTGTATTCGAAATATTCCTTATTTCCAAATATTTCCATACCCATATTCTCCTTCAAGCAACCTTCCCTCCGCAAAACGACTGAATCGAAATGGCGTGATATCCACCGTTTTGGGCTTCCCATCTAGGATCAACTCCACCAGGCTGGCACCTGCTGCAGGGGATGTTTTAAAGCCAGTTCCGCTCAAACCACAAGCCAGGTAGAAACCATCCAAATCTGTTCCGCTGTAGATAGCGCGCTGATCGGGCGTGATGCCGTCGCGCCCCACATGGATGGAATGCAAGCCGCTCTCTTCGATCTTGGGAATGCGCTGCACCATCTGGTCGATCAATTTACCCAGGAATGTAGCTGTAGGGGTCTGGTCTTCGGCATCTGGTGGTTCGCCACGCAGCGATTCGTCTTCACCCGCAGCAAGGATGAGCGCGCTGCCTTCAGGACGGAAGTAACAATTGACCACATCATCGATACAAGCAGGGATACGACCCAGCGATGGCGGGCGGTGAAGGAAAGCGACATCATGTGTCCACGTTTCGAGCGGGACATCAATGCCTGCGAGGCTCGCAACGTGCTTTGCCCACGCCCCAGCCGCGTTGACTACGATGGGCGCGTCGAAATCGCCTTTACTAGTGCTAACATCAGTGACCTTGCCCCCCACTACCTGAATGGCAGTCACTTCGCAATTTTGGATCAAAATCGCGCCACAGCGTTTGGCAGCATCGATAAATGAATTGGTGGTGAGAGTTGCATCAGCATAACCCGAGTCAGGTTCGTAGGCAGCGTAGTCAAAATGCTCCGTAGCGAGATCAGGAAAAAGCTTCCGAACTTCGTCTACGGTGATGACCGAAGTATTAATGCCAAGCTTTTGCTGATTAGTGACATTGCCGCGCAGTTTCTCTTCATGTTCGCGTTTGGCAATTTGCAAAAAGCCAGTTCGCTGAAAACCACAGCTTGCACTGAGCGAAGCCGAAGTGTCGCCGCCAACGCGTTCCTTCCAATTATTGAAATAGATTTGATAACTTTTGAAGGTCAACTCAAATTCAGCAGCCAGATCATAATGCATACGGACGAGTCCACTCGAATGACCTGTCGCCCCCGAAGCTGTCACCTTACGCTCAAGGATAGCGGTCTTTAATCCGCGTTCAGCAAGATGGAAGACGATGCTCGCACCCATCACTCCTGCACCAATAACGATGGCATCATATGTTTGATTCATAGATCACCTGAGAAGATGAGATGAGGCGAGTATACCATCCGCTGAAAAAGCAAATCCCGCGTCGGGACCGACGCGGGATTTCATCATTTTTTAGAATTTATTGTTCGGTTGGATGGTCTACCGGCTTCTCGTTGATCTTCTTCCAGAGATAAACGATCCCCAGCGCGATCAATACCAGAAGCCCAAGCGGTAACAGCCACATAAAAAGCCCACCGAAAAGGCCGAAGCCCATGTGACCATATCCGCCCATCATTGGCGAACCATATCCACCACGCATCATAGGCATACCGTAACCATACGCACCCGTGGCGGGGGAGATCAGTTGCCATACGAACGGCATCGCAAATTGCAGGACGATCAGGGCGGCGACGATACCGATGATCCATTTGGTTGTTTTGGACATTGTTGTTTCTCCTTTTCATCTGTGAGGACAGAGAATATCATTTTTGAATTTTCTCTATCTTATTCCGCTTTTGTAAAGATTTGATAAAGAAAGCAATAACATCCGATAAAGGCTGAGGAAAAAGAAAATCTCCGGGTTCCCTCTCGAAAGACGTCGGGACGATGTGTGTGCTCAATGGCTAAGACTTTGGGATATACTACCCGCATGACAGATCGAATCGGTCTCTTCGGCGGGACGTTCGACCCGCCGCATCTGGGACATCTCATCCTTGCTTCCGAAGCGCAAAACCAACTGGATCTCACCCGTCTGTTGTGGATCCTTACCCCTGACCCTCCCCACAAACAAGACCAGGTCATCACCCCCACAACACATCGCCTTGAAATGGTAAAACTCGCCATTCAAGACAATCCGTCCTTTGAACTCTCGCGCGTGGAACTGGATCGCCCCGGTCCACACTACACCCTGGATACAGTCCATATCATCGCCGAGCAAAATCCTGAAGCAGAGATCGTTCCGATTATTGGGGAAGATTCCCTGCGCGACCTACCGAAGTGGCATGAACCGAAAGAGTTACTCTATGCCTGCCACTGGGTGGGTGTGATGCGACGCCCGAGTGATGAGGCGAACCTGGATGTGCTGGAACGCCAGTTGCCCGGGATCCGCTCCAAGGTCCATTATGTGGATGCGCCGCTGCTCGAGATCGCCTCCCGCGATATTCGAAGCCGAATCGCTCACGGAGAGTCTGTCCGCTATTACGTCCCCAAAGCGGTGTATGAATATATCGAAGATCATCATTTGTATCAACATTCGGGAGTCCAAAGTCTATAGACTTTGGACTCCATAACAAAAAGTCCTCTGGTTTTGCCAGAGGACTTTTTGTTGAAACGATTGACTTAACGACCCATCGCATCCATCACAGCGACAGAAGCGATCTGCACGATGGCATTGACATCGTCACCGGTTTGTAACACATGCACCGGAGCGCCCATGCCCAACAGGATTGGACCGATCGGTTTCGCCTTGCCAAGACGAGCCAGCAGCTTGTACGCGATATTCGCTGACTCAAGCGAGGGGAAGACCAACACGTTCGCATCTTTCACAGCCGAGAACGGATACCGATTATCGATGATCTCTTCCACAACAGCCGTATCTGCCTGCATTTCGCCATCCACCATCAAGTCGGGGCGGCGGGATTTGGTTAGTTCAACGGCGCGCTTCACCTTATCCGAGAGCGGATGCGGGGTAGAGCCAAAGTTCGAGAACGAGAGGAACGCCACGCGCGGATCGATCTCCAACCGCTTGGCAAAGTCCGCTGCCAGGCAGGCGATCTCCGAAAGATCTTCCGCCGTCGGTTCGATGTTGACCGTGGCGTCGGTGAAGAGATAGACGCGATCCTCCACGATCATGATGTATACACCGGCAGCTCGCGTGGCACCCTTCGCCGTGTGATGGATCTGCAGCGATGGGCGGATCACTTCGGGATAATCATATGTTAGACCAGAGACGAATGCATCCGCATCGCACATCTTGACCATCAAGGAGCCGAGAATGTTCGGGTCGCTGACCATCTTTGCCGCATCCACTTTGGTCATGCCCTTGCGCTGGCGCAGATCATAATAGGCTTTGGTGTACGCCTCGATCTTATCGAATTTATCTGGGTCAACGATGATGGGTTTATATTCCAGCCCGAGATTCATGAGCTGTTCTTCGATGACCGCTGTACGCCCGATCAGGATCGGAGTAGCAATACCCTCTTCCTTCACCTGATATGCCGCACGGATGACCTTCTGCTCTTCGCCTTCCGCGAACGCCACACGCTTGGTACCGCCCGAGGAGCGCGCCTTGTTCTGGAAGAAGTAACGCACCTGCTCGCCCTTGCCCTGACGGTACGCCAATTGCTCGCGGTATTCGTCAATATCGATGGGCTTGCGCGCCATGCCGGTCTTGATCGCCATCTCAGCCACGGCGGGCGCTTCCCACAATAACACACGCGGATCGAGTGGCTTGGGGATGATGTACTCGCGTCCAAACTTGATGCTCTCACCGCCATACGCGCGGATAACGGAATCCGGCACATCTTCCTTTGCCAGAGCCGCCAGCGCCTTGGATGCTGCGAACTTCATCTCTTCATTGATCTGCTTCGCACGAACGTCCAGCGCACCGCGGAAGATGAACGGGAAGCCCAACACGTTGTTGACCTGGTTCACATAGTCTGAGCGACCAGTCGCGATGATGACATCATTCCGTGCTTCACGAGCCAGTTCCGGTTTGATCTCCGGGTCGGGGTTCGCCATCGCGAAGATAATCGGGTCCTGCGCCATGGTCTTGACCATTTCAGGAGACAGCACGTTCGCCACGGAAAGCCCATAGAATACATCCGAACCTTTGACGGCATCAGCCAGCGTACGGTGTCCTTTGTCGTCAACAGCGAGCATTTCTTTATATTTGTTCATGCCCTCTTTACGCCCCTTGTACACGACGCCCTTCGTGTCCACGAGCATGATATTTTCACGTTTCACACCCCAACTGATCGCCAACTCGGCGCACGAAATGGCGGATGCCCCCGCGCCTGAGATGACCAGGCGGATATCTTCATGTTTCTTGCCTACAATTTCCAACGCGTTCGCCAGACCAGCAGATGAAATAATGGCTGTGCCGTGCTGATCGTCGTGGAAGACCGGAATATCCAACATTCCCTTGAGGGTTTCTTCAATATAAAAGCATTCCGGAGCCTTGATGTCCTCCAGGTTAATGCCACCAAAGGTTGGGGAAATTGCCGCCACCACCTTGATGATCTCATCCGGATCATGCGAATTTACTTCTATGTCAAATACATCAATATCTGCGAACTTTTTGAACAATACCCCCTTACCTTCCATCACGGGTTTACCAGCCAGCGCACCCCGGTCACCTAGCCCCAGGATCGCCGTGCCATTTGAGATCACCGCCACCAAATTCCCCTTGGAAGTGTACTCATAGGCATCTGCAGGATTCTTTTCAATCTCTAAAACAGGTTCTGCGACCCCCGGAGAATATGCCAAACTCAGATCCCTTTGGGTATCCATAGGCTTGGTAGGCACGATCGCCACCTTGCCGGGTTTCCCCTTCAAACGATGGTATTCCAGAGCATCTTCACGCGTAAACTTAGCCATAGAGCCTCCTGTTGAAATAGGTACTAAAATTATTGCACGACTAATACGGTTTACATAGTTCCATTTGTCACGACTTTACTACAGGTAGTACCCCGGCGCAATGGAAAAGATATGTTAACGAACGTTAAAATTCATGTATAATTGCACTAACCCATTTGGGTAATTAAAAATGCAATTTTCCGCCGCACCCGCGGTCCTGGCTAATCAAACTCTGGATATGAGCAAGAACCTCCCCCAATATTGGGAGTTATTCTGTGAAGTCAAACATAGGCAAATTTTGAAGAACAATTGGACTTCGCCCCCTAGACCGTTTCACCAACCCTGACATAATACCCCGTCAGGAGGTTTAACTTTATCTCCCGCACGCTTCCCGCGGGACCTAAACTTGGTCAACCCACCCAGAAATTGATCCACAGCCGAGGCCGCCCGGACGGTTCTTTGGCTGTGTGTGTTTTAATGAGAAAAATTACTGGCATTGAAGTACAGAAAAGAACTCCCAACCGGGTGAACCTTTACCTAGACGGCGAGTTCGCCTTTGGACTGTCACGCATCGTCGCCGCCTGGCTGAGAGTCGGGCAGGAATTAGACGAAGAGAAAATTAAACGGCTGCAGGTCGAGGAGGCGCGCGAACGTGCGTTCCAGCAGGCGATGCTCTTTTTGAGCTACCGCGCACGCTCCGAGTCCGAGATCCGCAAGAACCTCCGCAAGCACGAGATCCCTGAGGAGGTCGTCGAGGAAACGCTCGAACGGCTAAGACAGGACGGGCTTGCCAATGATGGGCAGTTTGCCCGTGCGTGGGTGGAAAATCGAAGCGAGTTTCGCCCGCGCAGTCGCCGTATGATGGCGATGGAACTAAAACAGAAAGGATTGAACGAAGAAGCTGTCACATCTGCGCTGGAAGATGTGAACGATGAAGCCCTTGCGTACGAAGCCGCACAAAAGAGGGCGAACAGATTCAAAAACCTGGAATGGATCGAATTTCGCAAGAAACTTTCCGAGTTCCTGGCGCGCCGCGGATTTTCCTACTCGGTCATCGCGCCCGTTGTAACCCGGATCTGGAACGAGACAAATAAAGATAAACACAACTTCGAAGAAGAGGACTACTCATGAACCCGATCAATATAGTCATAGACATACTTGCCTTGATCGTTGGTGTAGCCGCCGGATATTTTTATCATCGCTATCAAGCTGATAAAGCTCTGAAGAACCAGCAGGATAAAGCTGATAATATTTTGAAAGGCGCCAATGAACAGGCACGCCTGATCGAAAGCCAGGCACGTGAAAACGCCACCAAGATCGTACAAGCCGCCGAGAGCGAGATCAAAGAACGCCGCATCGAACTGAACAAGGAAACCGACCGCCTCGACAAACGCCGCTCCGAACTCGACAGCCGCGTGGACAAGCTCGAACAGCGCGAACAGAACATCAACAAGCGCCAGTCTGCCGTGGACCGCAAAGCGAACGAGATCGAAAAAATGCACGACGAAGAAATAAAACGCTTCGAGCAGATCGCGCAGATGACACAGGATGAGGCAAAGAAGGAATTGTTCGCCGCCGTCGAAAAGGAAGCACGCGGTGACATGGCGCGCATCATCCGCCAGATCGAAGCGGAGGCGCGCGAGCAGGGTGAAAAACGCGCCCGCAAGCTGATCGCCGATGCCATCCAACGTGTGGCATCTGAACACGTAGCAGAAGTGACCCGCGCCGTCGTCACCCTCCCATCTGAGGAAATGAAGGGGCGCATCGTCGGTCGCAATGGGCGCAACATCAAAGCCTTCGAGCAAGCCGCCGGTGTGGATGTCATCGTCGATGACACGCCCGATTCGGTAACGGTATCCTGCTTCGACTCGGTTCGACGCGAGATCGGTCGCCGTGCGCTCGCCAAATTGATCCTCGATGGTCGCATCCATCCCGCCCACATCGAAAAGATCGTGGAGGATGAAACCCGCGCTGTCGAAAAGATCATCAACGAAGCCGGAGAACAGGCTGCGTACGAAGCCAGCATCACCGGTCTGCACCCCGAAATTCTGCGCATGATGGGTCGCTTGAAATTCCGCACATCCTATGGGCAGAACCAACTCGCCCACGCCGTGGAAGTTTCCAAGCTGGCAGGCATCCTTGCTGCCGAGATCGGTGCCAACGTAGAAATTGCTAAACAGAGTGGCTTCCTGCACGATATCGGCAAAGCCATGGATCATAACCAGGAAGGCACGCACGCCAAATTGGGCGCGGAATTCTGCCGCCGTTACGGTGTCAATTCCGTAGTTGTGAACGCTATCGAATCCCACCACCATGAAGTGGATCAACTCACCGTGGAAGCGGTCATCGCCGAAGCCGCCGACGCCATCTCTGGTGCCCGCCCCGGCGCCCGCCGTGAAGACCTCGAAGCGTACATCAAACGCATCCGCACGCTGGAAGAGATGTCCATGTCGTTCGATGGTGTACAGCAAGCCTTCGCCATTCAAGCCGGACGCGAAGTACGCATCATCGTCAAGCCGGAAGCTATTGACGATCTCGCCTCCGCCCGCCTGGCGCGCGATGTTGCCAAGAAGATCGAAGAGACCATGCAGTATCCCGGTCAGATCCGTGTGACCGTTATCCGCGAAACGCGCTCGACCGAAATCGCCAAGTAATAACAGTTTCATCAGGCGCAGAGATCCCAGGAAAATGATATTTGATCATCTCCTTAGTCTCTGCGCCACTTGTTTTTAAGAATACTCTCGTAGCGCCCTGTATGCCAGAGAAACTGTAATCGTTTCGCAAGAGAATCAACGGCTGATTTAAATATAAAGGATTTATTCAGCACTACACATTATAGAAAGGATGCTGGCTTGGAGAACAATCATCATTATTCGGCATTCTTTAAGTCGGTTGTGGTACGGAAACTACATCGTTCCTATCCCTGGATTCTGGCAGGGCTGGTGGTGTTATTTTTTATCACCTTCCCAGTTTTGGGGAGTCCAATTTGGGTGGCGGTACCTGTAGCAGTAACAGGATGGTTTTACTATAGAAGAGGGGCTTTGATCGCCAGCATTCTGGCAGTAATCACAGATTTTTTGTTGCTCAGCCTGGTTTTCAAAACATTCAGTTGGAGTGCTCTGTTCGATTTATCGGATGGATTCCTGGTGGGACATGTTTTCGTCATTGTTCTCGGGTTGACCTTTGGCTACCTGCGCGAAGAAATCGAGCGTTTCTATGAGGTGGATAATCAAGTCCACATTCGAGAGCGCCATCTTGTTTTGGTAAATATGGCAACCAGAGATATCCTGGCAATGAAAGATTCCGCAGACCTGTACTACCACCTGCTTGCCCATCTGATTAACCTATTCGTAGCAGATCACGGCTATCTTACTTCTTGGGATTCCACACATCAACAAGTGACGCTCCTGGCTGCCACACAAAATGGCGAACAAAGTAACCTGGGTAAGGTCTTAGAGCCAGAAGACGCAGCCCTGGCGCTTTCCGTGTTGGAAAGTGGGCATATTGTCTTGATACCCGATATACAAAAATCCACTTTTAAAGTGAATCCCGGTCCGTTCAGGGAATACCGATCAGCGTCACAATCTGCCATGGCGATCCCCCTGGCAACCAAAGAATATAAATTTGGCGTGGTCATCCTCGTCTTTAACACACCATCGCAATTCGACCGTGAAGAGATTTCTTACTTTGAACTGACAAGCACTCAAATTACACTGGCGCTGCGGAATATCTTTCAGGAGAACAGGATCGAAAAGCAGCTCAAAGAGGCTCAATCACTCTCTGCTATTGAATATGCACTGAGTGAAACAGAACGTGGCGGCACCGATAAAGTATTACAACTGATCGTTGAATCCGCGTGTGATCTCATCCAACAAGCAGATGAAAGCGTTATCCATCTCGTGGATGAGGAGTCAGGTACACTGTTTCCGAAAGCAACTGCCGGAATGGAAGAAGAAAGAAAGTCATCAGACTGGAGCGCATTGGGCTTGAAGGAGGGGGTTGCCAAGCATGTTCTTCTTACAGGGAAAACGGTTAATATAGGCGATATTAATTCCAGCGACCTATATATTCGCAAAGGAACTCCCCCAACCTATTCATCCCTGCTGGTAGCGCCCGTCCAAAGCGGCGAACACCCCATTGGAACGATCAGCGTACAGAGTAACGAATACAATGCCTTTTCTGAAAGTGATGCTCAACTTTTGAATTCGCTCAGCATTCAGGCAGCTATCGCCATTGAGAACACCCGCTTATTTGAAGCCACCCAGCAGAGCCTGAAAGAGATCAACGCCTTATATCAGACCAGCCGTGCACTTGCCCAATCTTTGGATGCAGATCAATTAATCCGCGATATGATCGGAGCGCTTCAGCAAGCTTTCGATTACTATTATGTACAAGTTTATTTGATCGATGCTGAAACCCAAAATCTTGTTCTCAAACATGGCAGTGGACACATTGGGAATAAGTTAATGCAGGAGAACCATTATCTTCTGCCCGGGGAAGGAATTGTTGGGCATGTTGCTGAAACGGGAAAACCATTCGTCACCAACAATGTGGATGATGTGGTATTTTTTAAGCGCAATCCATTGCTGCCCGAAACGACCTACGAAATTGCTGTCCCGATCAAGATCGACAACGAAGAGATTGGCGTTCTGGACATTCAACAAATTGCGCCCCATCGTCTTTCAGACCACGATTTGCAACTGATGACTGCCATTGCAGACCAGCTTGCGGCCGTTCTGCAAAAAGCCAATCTGTATGGCAATTTGCAGAAAGCCTTGCAGCAGGAACAAATGGTCCGTTCACAACTCATTCAGAGTGAACGGCTGGCTCTGGTAGGACGTCTGCTCGCATCCGTGTCGCACGAGTTGAACAATCCTTTGCAGGCAATTCAAAATGCCCTTTTCCTGCTCAAAGAGGAAAAGAATCTCTCAACGCAGGCAAAGCAGGATCTGGATGTCATCTTATCGGAGGCGGAAAGAATGGCAGCTTTGATCGAACGCCTGCGAAGTGCATACCGTCCCATCCGCATGAAGGATTTCCAGTCAGTCGATCTTAATAATTTGATCGAAGATGTTCATACCCTGATCTCGACACATATGCGTCACAAGAAGATCGTCTTTGAATTCTTTCCCGATCCAGAATTGCTGCAAGTATTGGGATTGCCCGACCAATTAAGACAGGTGGTGCTTAATCTTTTCCTCAATGCCATCGAGATCATGCAGCCAGGTGGACGTCTCACTGTCTGGACCCGCAACCTGTCTCCCAAAAACGAAGTCTTGCTTACCGTAAAAGATACTGGTCCCGGCATAGATGATGAGATATTGCCTCAAATATTCGATGCCTTTATTACCAGCAAACACACCGGCACAGGGCTTGGGCTGACCATCACGCATGATATTATTCAACAGCATCACGGTCGCATTACAGCTGGTAATGATCCTGAGGGCGGCGCTGTGTTCAATGTATGGCTTCCTGTTGACGAGAGAGGTAACTCATGAATCAAGGTGGGCACATCCTGATCATAGATGACGAAGCTAGTTTGCGTCAAACCATGGCGCGCATCCTTCTGCGTGCCGGGTTTGAAGTCACCACGGTGTCCAGTGGAAAAGAGACCCTATCCATAATTAACGAACACACCTTCGATCTGATTTATCTCGATATTCGCATGCCCGATATAAACGGTCTGGAAGTGTTGAAAACCATCCATGAACAATCCCCCGAACTACCAGTGATCCTGTTTACAGCACAACCTGACTTGCATTCTGCTGTTGAAGCGCTACGGGGCGGGGCAATAGATTATCTAATGAAGCCCATAAAGCCTGAAATTCTTATTGAACGCACCCGCAATATCATCGGCGAACAGCAGAAGAAGAAACGTAAACGCGAGATACAGAGGCAAATGGAAGAATTGCAGGCTGAACTTGAGTCTCTGGATGGCATGGAAACCTCTGAGAGGAAAACAGGTCAATTGGTAGATCCCACATCAGATCGCTTTATTAAACGTGGTGCCTTAACCCTCGACCTGCACACCCACCGCGTCTTGGTTAACAACCAAAATGTAAACCTGGCACCTACATCTTTTGATTACTTGCTCGTACTTGCCCGCCATTCCCCGCAGACCGTTGACTTTCAAACGCTGGTCGCGGAAGCCCAAGGCTACGAGACAGATGCCCGGGAAGCCCAGGAATTGACCAAGTGGCACATCCATAATATCCGGCAAGCGATCGAAACAGATACCAATAACACGATCCACGTAATAAACATCCGAGGAAGCGGATATCGCCTTGTAACAGATTGATGGCAGGAAGAGTAAGCCAGAAGAGACCCTTGCAAAAATGCAAGGGTCTCTTTATTTACAAACTTTTTCCAACTTTTCCCCACATACCCTATCGTCCAAAAAACGAGTAAGAGACAAAATAGAAGCATGGACGAGCCTAAAACACAACCCATACATCCAGTAAAGATCCTTATAGTAGATGATCATCCAAACACGGCAACCATGTTGGCGCGTGGTATTGCACAATTGGGTAGTAAAGTGGAAGTCTTCTCGGCAACCAGTGGGCATGAAGCATTGGAGCTTGCAAAGAAGGATACTATTGATATTTTGATCACAGATATGATCATGCCCGAAATGACCGGATTGGAGCTTATTGAGAAACTCCAAAGCCAGGCGCCCACTCACCCAGCCTTTTCCTACCTTGTCACCGCCTATGATGTGCCTGGATTAAAGGTAACGGCGCGGCGTTTAAAGGTCAAGGATGTGATCATTAAACCAGTCCATCCCGAACGCATTTGCAAAATCGTTCTAAAAGCCATGGACGAAATGGACCAGTCCAAGCCTGCGGTCGTTGAGTCCACGAAAACGCAGCCCTTTAACATCCTGATCGCCGATGATCAGCCTGATAACTTGATGCTGCTCTCACGCTATCTGGAAGCAGAAGGCTACAGCTATCTCAAAGCAAAAGACGGAATGGAAACGCTCGAAAAGACCCGCAACTACCAGCCAGACCTCATCCTGCTGGATGTCAATATGCCGAACAAAGACGGCTTTGCTGTGTTGGAAGAAATCCGTGCCGACCCCACCACCGAGCATATTCCGGTCATCATTTTAACAGCTGCTCGCCTCGATCCTGCAGATATTCAATCTGGATTGAACATGGGTGCAGATGATTACATAACCAAGCCCTTTGATCGCAAGGAGCTACTGGCGCGTATACGAGCGAAACTACGCGTCAAACAGGCAGAAGATGTGATCCGCCGCCGAAACCGCGAATTGAATTTACTCCCCGAGATCGGCAAAGATCTCAGCGCACGCCTCAACATTGAAGAACTTTCCACGATATTGCTCAAACGCACCGGCGAAACATTGGGTGCCATGTTGAGTTATATCGTTATTCTGGATCCTAACGGCACATATCAAAGGACATACTATTTCGATAGAACGCCCGTCTCCGACACCCGCCCAGTACAATACAAACTGCCCAGGCGGTTACTTGAGTTAGCCAACGAGGCACATCAAGGTTTTATCATAAGAGATACGCTCAATGATGCTCGTTGGGAATCAAATGACGATGATCCCGCACGCTCCGCCGTGGTAGTACCAATGTTTGGGCGGCATCACCTGCTCGGTTTATTATTACTTACCAATGAACAGACCAATTATTTCAAATTGGAACACTTACTGCTCTTACAAGCCATTTGCAGCCAGGCCAGCATTGCCATCGAGAACGCACAGCTTTACGACAAAATGGCACATGAACAACAACGGCTGACGGCTGTGCTACAAGGAGCAGCGGATGCCATCTTAATGTTTGACAAGGAAAACCGCCTATCCCTGCTCAACCCAGCCGGACAACAACTATTCACCGATTATGAAATGAAGCTCGGACAACCTCTGGCAGCAGGCAAAGGATACGATGCGCTCATCGACCTGCTATCCCAAACACAAAAATCGAACGCTTCCTTCTCAGGGGAGATTGGGTGGTCTGACAAACGCTTCTTCTCTGCTTCTTTAACTCCCGTTCAAGAAGGCGGCTGTGTGGTTGTCCTACACGATGTGACCCATTTCAAAACCATCGAAAAAGTAAAGAACGAATTCATCGCCACCGCCTCACACGATCTCCGCAACCCGATCACCTCGGTCAAAGGCTACAGCACGCTGATCAAACAAGCTGGTCCTCTGAACGATATTCAGAATGACTTTGTAAAGCGTATCCAGCATGCCACTGACAACATGGGAGAACTCGTAGAGAACATGCTCGACCTCGCAAAAGCGGATCTGGGCATGGAACATAAACAGGAAACGATAGACTTACCTGAGCTGCTGATCAAGCTCGTGGATGAATTTCAGCCTGCCGCGCAAGCCAAGAGGCAGAGCCTAACGCTTGAGGAAACAGCAGCCCACTCACAGGTCCAGGGAGATGCGCTGCAATTACATCAAGCATTCAGAAATCTGATCGGGAATGCTATCAAGTACACACCCAGTGGTGGCGCTGTCACAGTCTCCATGAAAGAAGCAGCGGATAGTGTACAGATCCGTATCAAGGATACCGGCTACGGCATCCCTTCCAACGATCTGCCTCTTATCTTCAATCGGTTTTACCGTGTCCGCAACAACGGACATGATGAGATCGAGGGAAATGGGCTGGGGCTGGCGATCGTAAAAAATGTTCTTGAGCAGCATGGCGGAGATGTAGCCGTGGAAAGTGAATTGGGCAAGGGTTCCTGTTTTATTGTTTCCCTGCCTGTGCTGCAAGACAAGTCATTGAATATCACAAGTCAGTTTCGCGATCTCTCAACCAGAGCAGATCACTCATAGGAACGAATGGAGAAAAAGATGAAACAAAGACAAAAACTATTAAATCGTATCACGTTACCTTTAATGATTTTTGTCCTGCTAGCGGTCGTCGTTATTGCAGGATGTGCTCCAGCTAAATCCACCACACCATCTACACCGGATACAGCACCAGGCGCCCGTAAACAGGTCCTGTTCATCAACTCATATCATCTTGGTTACAAATTCTCAGATGATATTACTCGCGCTATCCAAGAGACATTTGCCAAGCAGGGAAATATCGATCTGCGCGTTGAATATCTTGACACCAAGCGGATCAATTCACAAGAATATCTTGATCAGGTACGGCAACTGTATCAGACCAAATATAAAGACACCCCTCTTGACCTGATCATGACCTCAGATGACACGGCGTTAAACTTCATGTTTAATAATGCTGATACATTATTCCCCAACGTTCCGGTGGTTTTTGTCGGCGCGAATTTTTTCGATGTATCCAGATTATCAGGTCATGAACGATTTACTGGAATCAGTGAAGAAGCGGATATTCCCGGAACATTAAATGCAGCGCTCGGTCTGCATCCCGGTGTCAATCATATTGTTATCGTTAATGACACGACACTTACTGGTCAGATCGTTCACAAAATTATCGAAGAACAAATAATCCCGCAGTATCCTCAAATATCGTTTGAGTTCCTTGAAGACGTGACGATGGACGAAATCCGCCAGCGTGTTGGATCATTGTCGCCTGATTCTTTGGTATTGCTGACGATTTTCGCTCGGGATAAAGCTGGTGCCTTTTTTGAATATGATCAATATACATCTGCCGTTACACAAAGCAGTTCTGTACCGGTTTATGGCACCTGGGATTTCAGCCTCGGGTATGGCATTGTCGGTGGAAAGCTGGTCAGCGGATATGCCGAAGGGGAACGCGCCGCTGAAGTAGCCATTCGTGTTTTGAACGGGGAAAATCCTGCCAACATTCCGGTTGACAAGCAACTCCATAGCCGCAACATGTTTGATTACAAGATGCTGCAAAAGTGGGGAATCAGCGTAGCCAGCCTGCCGAAGGACAGTTTTGTCCTTAATCGACCGGTCTCCTTTTATGAAGAAAATAAAGCCATTGTTTGGGTGGCATCGATCAGCTTTCTTGTTCTACTGGTAGTTATCGTGTTCCTGATTATGAACAACAACCAGCGGCGTCTTGCCCAAAAGGAATTGACAAAGAGCAATCAGGAGCTAAAAACTCTTCAGGTCTCCCTCGAACAACGTGTTCAAGATCGTACCAAAGCCCTTTCTTCCGTGGCAGAGGTCAGTACAGCAGCATCCACCATCCTCGAAACCGACAAGCTCCTTCAGCAGGTTGTGGATCTTGCAAAGGAACGTTTTGGCTTTTATCACGCCCATATCTATTTGTTGGATGAGACTGGTACATCCCTGGTCCTTTCCTCCGGTGCTGGTTCCATTGGGCAGCAAATGGTTGCCAAGGGACATGCCATTCCACTGGATCGTGAGCAATCCCTGGTTGCACGAGCAGCGCGTGAAAAGAAAGGTGTTACGGTCAACGATGTGACGAGGGAGCCGAACTTCCTGCCCAACCCACTTCTTCCCAATACACATTCCGAATTGGCTGTGCCGATGATGGTTGGTGATGATGTTGTCGGCGTTTTCGACGTGCAATCGGAAATGGTCGGGCGTTTCACAGAATCAGATATCGCGATTCAGACCACCCTCGCATCGCAAGTGGCTTCTGCTGTGCAGAATGCGCGTTCTTATACCGAAGTTCAACGCAGTCAGGCTCAATTGTCCGAAGCCCTGAACATTTCCCGCCTCGCCAACTGGGAATACGATGTAGACCAGGATCTCTTTACCTTCAATGACAATTTCTACTCACTCTTCCGCACCACAGCCGAAAAGGTTGGCGGATACAAATTATCATCTGCCGACTATGCCCGGATCTTTGTGCATCCTGAAGATGCGCCGCTCGTAGGTTCTGAGATTCAGAAAGTCCTTGAATCGAAAGAGCGTTATTTCAAAGCAGCCGTGGAGCATCGCGTTATCTTTGAAAACGGTGAGATTGGCTATATCGCTGTCAGAATTAATGTGGAACGTGATGAGAACGGAAAAATCATCCGCTGGTACGGAGCGAACCAGGATGTTACCGAACGCCGCCGCCTGGAAGAGCTCAACCGCAAGAACGCCATCCAACAGGAAGCGATTAATCAGATCACCCAGAAAATTCAAAGCACGACCACGATCGAATCCGCTCTGCAAATTGCCGTCCGCGAACTTGGGCATGCATTGGGCAAGAAATCAACATCTGTTATGCTCGAACCATCCTTGCTAACCAAAGAGAAGGAAACCCGATAATGAATACGACTTTTTTCCTCCCCCAGTTCCGCAATCTTTCTCTACGGACCAAATTGTTGTTGAGTATCCTAAGCATCACCGCCATCTCCGTGATCCTATTCGGTTATTTCTTCTATGTCCGCACTCAACAGTCACAGGCATTGCTGAACAGTGAATTGAAGAAAACAGTGAACGAACAGTCGGAGCAACAACTTAACAACATTGTGCTGGCAGAATCGCGTTTTTTCGATCAGACACTGTCAAACGTTACCTCTGCCATCCACCTCTTGTCAGACTACCAAACATCGCTTTACACCAAAAAGGCCGTTCTTGCAGATGGATCCTACTGGAGTGCTCAAGAATATTTAATTCAGTTTTCTGATGGGCAATTTGGGAATTCATCAAGAGATACGAGTTCCATTTTTATCCCAAACACAGTTACGACCGATAATTCAATAATGGATGACCTTAATCTCAACATCTATTTGAATTTCAATGCTCCGTCTGTTTTAGGCAATTCATCAGATATTGTGGGTCTCTATTTTGTCAGCGAACGAGGCTACACGATCTACTACCCAAATATTGAACTGGCAAAGGTTGCACCTCCCGACTTCGACCCGCGTACCCAGCAATATTATGTAAAAGCAGCACCCGAACAAAATCCTCAACATCTTCCTTTTTGGACAACGCCTTACCAAGATACTGCGGGAGCAGGCCTTATCGTTACCAACTCTTTGCCGGTGTACGACAACCTTGGAAAATTCCGGGGAGTGCTGGGCGCAGATGTGCAGTTGTCCACAATCACTAAACGAATTTTAGAGATCAAAGCCGGTATAAGTGGGTTTGCTTTCATGATTGACCAGGAAGGGCACATCATTTCCCTGCCTGAAGCTGGGTATAAATTACTTGGCACGGAACCAGAAATTGTTCCTCAAGGTGAAACGCCTAAGGAAACCATTTTTGAAAAAGGTCCTGAGGAATTCCAGAACATTACCCGCACAATGGGCGCTGGAAATCAAGGTGTGGCAACCGTAACTCTTCAAGGAACCACATATTATGTGGCATATGCTCCCTTGCCTACAACCGGGTATAGTCTTGGGTTGCTAGTGCCTGTGGCTGAATTGGACGCGTCTTATATTGCCACCAGCAACAAAATCGCGGGAGAAACGCAAGGGACAATAAACCAGGCAGCTATCATCCTTCTGGGTATATTGCTGAGCGTATCGGTGATTGCTGTGGTTCTTAGTCGAAACATATCCCGTCCGTTGGTGAATTTGACCAACATTGCAGAACAGGTCAAAAGCGGCAACCTCAACGTTCAGGTACCTGTTGAAACGAGTGACGAAATCGGTACCCTGGCACAAACCTTCAACAGCATGTCCACCCAACTGCGGGAATCATTTTCGAGTATGGAGAAGCGCGTAGCAGACCGCACCCGAGATCTATCTATCGTCTCTGAGGTAAGTACAACAACAGCTACCATCCTTGATTTCAAAAAACTGTTGCAGGAAGTGGTCGACCTGACCAAAGATCGTTTCAATCTATATCACTCGCACATCTATCTACTCGATGAAGAAGGCAAAAACCTGGTATTAACTGCAGGCGCAGGCGAACCGGGACGCCTCATGGTGGCAGAAGGACGCTCGATCCCATTGGACCGTGAACAATCCCTCGTTGCCCGTGCTGCCCGCGAACGCAAAGGCGTTACCGTAAATGATGTAACTCAGGCGCCAGATTTCCTCCCCAATCCCCTGCTGCCCGACACACGCTCCGAGCTGGCGGTTCCCATGCTAGTAGGTGGAAACGTGATCGGTGTATTCGATATTCAATCTGAACAGGCAGGTCGCTTTACCGACTCAGATGTCAACATTCAGACCACTCTGGCAGCCCAGTTGGCAACTTCCATTCAAAATGTGCGTTCATTTGAACAATCCAAAAAACAGGCAGACCTGGAAACGCTAGTGAACAAGATCGGTCAAAAGATACAACAGACTACATCCATCGAGGAAACACTTCAGACCGCCATCCGCGAACTCGGAACAGCCATCGGCGCCACGCGTGTGAAAGCCAATCTCGCCTCCACACACCAAAGCGACGGCAATTCGCCCAGCAGTAATTAAGGTGCCACACAGGAGTTTAATCATGAAAAATACTTTCTTCTCCCTCCCTGAAACCATGAACCCCAAGGTGCGTGACGCGGTTCAGATTGGAATGGCGATTGCCGGCGCTCATTTCATCGCTTTGCCATATTATCTGTATCTGATCCTCTCTCTTGGAATAGTTCGACTTACCATGCTGACCATTGTCACCCTCATATTGGCAATAGTAATCAGCATTGGAACAGCAGTAATGTGGCGCGGTCGAACTACTACCGGCATGATTGTGGTGCTGCTTTCTCTGATATTCTTCTATCCACCCATAGCGACCTTCCTGGCAAGTGGACTTGGAACCGTGTTGGGAGTTGCATTGATATTTGTCGGACCAATGAGCGCGTTCCAGGTGCTTCCCCGAAAATTAGCCTGGACAATGACAGTTGGCACAATAATATCCGGAGCGACCACTCTTCTGTTGGACATGTTCAGTCCGGTAACAAGACCGCCCTTGCCCGGTATATATATTCAACTTTTAGCCACAGCTGTAGTCATTGTGCTGGCTGTTTTAGTGTTTCGACAGTTCCGCAATTACCCGATGGGTACCAAGCTGGTTGTATCCTTTGTAGCAGTTGCCATTTTCGCCATTACCGCTGTTAGTCTTATCACGTATCAAATTACCAGCGCCCAAATCACCGAACGTGTGGGTGAAAACCTGGCTGCCTCTGCCGATGGCATGGCACTTGAGATTACATCCAATTTGGATGATGGAATCAACACACTCCAGACCTTGTCCCTGACTAAATTCCTGCAAGAGACATCGCAGAATTCCAGTGCCGCCGGCACATCGAATGTATCCACACTGATAAGTGTTGATAAACAATGGGCTGCTGCAGATGATTCGTCCCCTTTGGTTAAAAGGGTGCTCAATAACGGGCTATCCGAAGAGCTTAGCAAATTCCAGAAGCAGTTCCCAGAATACGTTGAAGTCTTCGTTACAGATAAATATGGCGCTATCATCGCATCCACGAACCGCACGTCTGATTACTACCAGGCAGATGAGGAATGGTGGCAGAGTGCCTGGAACAATGGAAGAGGCAATATCTACGTTAGCCAGCCAGAGTTTGATCAAAGTTCAAATACGATGTCGATCAACTTGGCGATGCCCATCAATGCCGCCAACAGCACAGAATTGGTTGGAGTGCTGCGGGCTACATTGGATGTCAGTTCTTTGTTGCAAGTCGTTGACAATGTAGATGTAGGAGAAACCGGACACGCTGACCTTATCTTTAGGGATCAAACCTATAAGGCAGGCGAAATGGGTTTGACACCTGTTGATCCAAAAGAAATGAATGGGGCAAAACCATTCCTGGGCTCATATGGGAAAACGAATTTTGAGGGTGTTCCCAGCCTGCTGACATTAATACCCGTCAACGCCCACACGTTGAAACATAAAAACATAGTCGATCAACTCGGCTGGTTCGTACTCATCCACCAAACCATTGATGAGGCAACACAGCCTGTCACTATCACCACGCGCACTATTCTCCTGAGCGCCTTTGTTCTAGTGCTCCTCGCTGCTCTCGCTGCTCTGGGCATGGCACAATTCCTCTCTGGTCCTATCGTACGTCTGACAGCAGTGGCTGAACAAATCGCTGCCGGAGAGATCAATGCACAAGCAGAAGCAGAATTTGGCGATGAGACCGGCTCACTAGCAAAAGCCTTCAATACCATGACAGATCGTCTACGTGAGATCCTTTCAGGACTGGAACAACGCGTCGCGGCCCGCACACGCAATCTGGAACTGGCGGCTGAAGTTGGGCGCGCAGTCTCCCAAGTGCGTGATTTGGATGTCATGTTGAAGGAAGCCTGCGAACTTATTTTGAAAGAGTTCAATCTTTACTACGTGCAGGTATATTTGACCGATGCCAACGGCTCAAGGCTCAAGCTGGAGGCTGGTACCGGAACCGTAGGCGCGCAGTTGGTCGAACGTGGTCACAACCTGCCACTCGATACAAGGTCCATCAACGGACGCGCGGCAATAGAAACGCACTCGATCGTAATCTCCGATACCGCCCAAAGTGCCACATTCCGCCAGAATCCATTGTTGCCTGAGACACGCGGCGAAATGGCAGTGCCCTTGATCGTTGCCAATAAGGTCGTAGGCGTACTGGATATGCAAAGCCGGGAGCCCGGAACACTCAATGAAGAAGTGCTTCCCGCATTCGAGGCGCTGGCTGGACAATTAGCTGTTGCCATTCAAAATTCGAACCTGCTTGCAGAGGCACAAGAGGCTCGTGCAGAAGTGGAAAAACAGGCTCGCCGTTTGGTGCGCACAGGTTGGAACGAACATTTAGACGCCATTCACAAACCGGAAAATATCGGTTTTGTATTTGACCAGGGTAAGGTCACCCCACTGGGTGAACAAGATGAAGCGCAGTCTCCCGTAGATGAGATGGCTGTCTCTGCACCGATCGCTGTCACCGGCGAACCAGTAGGTTCTCTGGTTGTTGAGATCGACGAAACGCACAAAGAGCAAACAGTTGATCTCGTTAATATGGTTGCCCGTCAAGTCGCGCAGCATATTGAAAACCTACGCCTGCTCGAAAGCGCTGAGAGATATCGTCAGGAAGCGGAACAAGCCTCTCGTCGCCTCACCCATGAAGGCTGGCAGGAATACCTAAATACCAATGCTGCCGAGTCATCGGGTTTCATCTACGACCAAAACGAAGTCCGCCCCTACCAACCAGACGAGGCCGAACAGATCGAAGAACCTGCACTAAGTCTGCCGCTCAAGATCCACGATGAAGCCATCGGCAAGCTTATTGTCAAGGACATTGAAGATGAAAACGCTGCTGGACTGCTCAATATCGTTGCAGAACGTCTCAGCCAGCACATCGAAGGTTTACGACTTTCCATGCAAACGGAACAAGCCCTTGCATCAACCAGAAAACAGGCTCAGCGCGAACAAGCCCTGCGCCAGATCACCAGTGCGGTGCGCAGTTCCACCGACCCGTCAATCATTCTGCGTTCCGCTGCTCGTGAATTGGGAAGCCTTTTAGGACGCCAGACCGTCGTCCATATGGCAACCGAGACAAAAACTGGTCAGGCAGATCAAGTTGCAGGAGTTCCGGGCAATGCCCCTACAGACAACGGAAATGATACAGCCTCATCGGAAGATCGCTCCTAATGGATGCTGTTGGAGATATTAAATGAAAACAATCGACAATAAACCCACCGGGCTCACACAGGTCAACATGGAATTACTCCCATTGATCATGAACAACATCCCCCAGGCAGTGTTCTGGAAGGATCAAAACCTGGTCTATTTAGGGTGCAATCAGGCATTTGCAGATGACGCCGGTTTCCGGTCTCCAGAAGATGTTATCGGCAAGACCGATTTTGACATGCCCTGGAAAGATCAGGCTGAGCTTTATCGCGCCGATGATAACCAGGTTATGGAAAAAGGTGAGCCTAAGCTAAATTATGAAGAACCTCAGACAACTTCTAATGGATCGACCATCTGGTTAAGCACCAGCAAGATCCCTGTCCGCGAGAATGGACAGGTTGTGGCAGTGTTAGGAATGTATGAAGATGTCACCAAGCGCAAGCAGATCGAGGAATCCCTTCGTGAAAGTGAGGAACGGTTCCGAAGGTTCACGGAAGCGACCGCTGAAGGGTTGGTCTTCCATGAACAAGGCAAAATCATCGATACCAACTCCGCCGTTCTTGGCATGTTTGGTTATTCAAACGTCCAGGAACTTATTGGCAAAAATCTTCTGGATTTTATTGTGTCTGACTGGCACAAAACTGTAGTTCAGAAAATGCAATTGGAAGACGTGCTGCCATATGAAGTTCGGTGTGTTCGCCAGGATGGCACTGTATTCCCGGTAGAGACTTCCACGCGTGCCTATAAGATTGGAGACAAGATTATCCGTGCCTCATCTCTTCGTGATATAACCGCACGCAAACAATTGGAAGATAAAGTTCAAGAAACACTTGAACGCCGCGGTTTCCAGGTTCAACTCAGCACCGAGGTCTCACAGGAAATCGCTGCTGCAACGGAAACCAATGATCTATTTGATCGCGTTGTCAATCTCACCAAGGAACGCTTCGGGTATTACCACACACAACTGCTGCGTTATGACCCCGCACAGGATGTCGTGGTTCTGATCAATGGTTATGGAGAAATCGGTCAGAAGATGCTTGTAGGTGGTCATAAGATGCCCATGGGCGAAGGTCTGATCGGTACAGCCGCTGCCACAGGAAAAACCGTAATGCGCCCCACACTGGCAGACGATCCTGACTGGCATCCTAACCCCCTCCTGCCAGATACTAGAGGTGAAATCGCCGTGCCGATCAAATGGCAGGACCAGGTTTTGGGCGTGCTCGATGTGCAAAGTGACCAGTCTGGCGCCCTTGCCGAAGATGACCGTCTCCTGTTGGAAGGTCTCTGTGGACAGATCGCCATTGCCATGCACAGTGCTGAACTGGTGGAAATTCTCCGCCAAAATGAAGCCCGCCTTGCCGAAGCGCTCAAAATCGCGCGTCTTGGCAACTGGGAATATGATTTTGAAAACGATCTCTTCCTCTTCACCGATGAGTTCTATTCGATCTTCCGCACCACTGCTGAAAAGGTAGGTGGCTACAAAATATCGTCTGCCGACTATGCCAAGCATTTCGTCCATCCCGAGGATGCACCGCTCGTGGGCACCGAAATCCAAAAGGTGTTGGATGCCAAAGACCGTCTTTTCACCACACATCTCGAACACCGCATCATTTTCTCGGACGGCGAATTAGGTTATATATCTGTAAACATCAATGTGGAACGGGATGAGAACGGAAAGATCACCCGATGGTATGGTGCAAATCAAGATATTACCGAACGCAAACTGGCGGAAGAAGCACTGCGTGTCAATGAAGCTCGTCTCGCCGAAGCGCTCACAGCCGCCCGCCTTGCCAACTGGGAATATGATGTCGAGAAAGACCTCTTCACTTTCAACGATCAGTTCTATTCCATCTTCCACACCACTGCTGAAAAAGTAGGTGGATATCAACTCTCATCTGCCCGATATGCTGAGTTATTTGTACATCCTAGTGATATGGAAGTTGTGGGGACGGAGATTGGGAAAGCACTGAATTCGACAGAAAGGGTATATAACGCAGCCCTTGACCACCGCATCCTGTATGGAGACGGCAGCATTGGTTACATCACTGTCAAATTAACCGTCGAACGGGATGAAAATGGAAAGATCACCCGCTACTATGGTGCAAATCAGGATATTACCGAACAGCGAAAAATTCAGGAAGAAATGGCTGAACGCCTTGAGGAAATCAACCGCTTGTACCGCAATATGAGTCAGGAAGGCTGGAGGACCTACCGTAAAACGACAGACCTGCCCGCCGGTTTTGTATTCGACCAGGCAATTGTTAAACCCGTGGAAGAAACCACGTTGGACGATCAATCCTTTACCAGCATTCCCATGAAGGTACTAGGCGGAGAGGTCGTAGGAGACCTCGCTGTGGCAGATGACCCGAACCACCCGTTGTCTGAAGAGGATCTTGTTTTCCTGCAACAGGTCTCAGATCAAATTGCCTTGGCGCTCGAAGGTGCACGTCTGGCAGGACAAACCCAATTCGCGCTCGCACAATCTGAAAAACTATTCAATGCAAGTCGTCGGTTGACTGAAACAAAGGATCTGCAAGAACTTACCGCCGCGGCAGTGGAGGCAATGGACATCCCAATCATTAACCGTGCCATTCTGTGTACTCTCAATTACGATACGCAAGGTAATGTAGAAAGCATGGACGTTATTGGGAACTATTGGAACGGGTCGGGGCATCAAGCCACCGCTGTAGGCACACACTACCCACTCGAAGTAGTGCGTATGATGCAAATGTTCGTCAGTCCCACGCCATTGTTCTTCAATGACGGACTCACAGATGAGCGTGTTGACGCTGTAACCCGGGAACTTGTGAAGCGATTAAACCTGCGTGCAGTTGGAGTTCTGCCTCTATTTACTGGCACGCAACAAGTTGGCTTGCTGATGGTGGAAGGCGAAGAGCCGCATAACTTTACACAGGAAGAAACCCGCCTCTTTATCGCTCTGGGTCCCAGATCTCTACCGTGTTGGAAAACCGCCGCCAGTTCGAACGTGCGCAGAAACAGGCACAGCGCGAAGCCATGTTGAATATCATCAACCAGAAGATCCAGGGCGCCACCAGTGTGGAAGCCGTACTGCAGATCGCCGCCCGTGAACTGGGGCACGCCCTCGGTGCGCCCATGACCATCGCTCAATTGAGCATGAAGGATAAGTCTTCGTAGCAGGCAACTGCTTTCGGGAGAAATACCGATGCCGAACCTTCATTCCAAAAAACGAGTTGAGAAGTTGTTCTCAGGCATACAACAACTTGCCAACTCAGAACCGCCAAACGTCAACCACCACACTGACGAACCGATACAGCCTGTTACTGGTTCGCCTGAACCGCTCAGCAATCCTGGAATGTTGGTTCAGGAAGTGGATGCCCTACGGGCACGTGTGGCAGAGTTGGAAGCGCAATTAAAGGAAAATGAATTGCGCAAACCCTCCGCGCCGATCCTTTATGAAAAGGAAGAGGTCGGATTTGCATATGCCGAAGATCAAGTAATGCCAATTCGTGGCAGTCAGCCACAGGTGCAGAGTGAAGCGGAACTAATCACAACTCCCTTAATCGCCAGCGGAAAAGCCATTGGCGAAGTTCAGATTGCTCCGCCTGCCGAGCATCCATTGACCGAGGAAGATCTCAAGCTGGCGAATGCCATTGCACAACAGGCATCGACTCAGATCGAGAACCTGCGCCTGCTCGCTGCAGCTGAGCGTGCCCGCGCCGAAGCCGAAGAAGCCACTCATCAATTTACATACCGCAACTGGGAAAGCTTCCTGGATGCCATTCACAACAGCGAGCGCATCGGCTATGTCTATGACCAGGCGGCTGTGGAACCTTTTACCGATCCAACGCCAGTGCAGTATGACCATGAAGAAGTCATGCAGGTGCTCGACCAACAAATCGGACGGCTCTTTGTCAAAGGCAATGGATCTCTAACAACAGAAGATAAGACGATCATTGGCGCCATCGCAAAACAAGTCGGTCAACAGGTGGAAAGCATCCGCTTGCTGGCAGATGCCTCACGCGCCCGTGCCGAAGCTGAAGAAGCCACACGGCTCTTGACCCGCCAGAACTGGGAAACCTATGCCGCCAGAGAAGACGCAGCAACCGGTTTTGTGTATGACTCGGTCAAGGTATCTCCCCTGGAGGAGGATAGAGCTACCACGGCCGTTAAACTTTGAACAACCGCTGTTCGTACGCGGCGAACCCATTGGCCAGCTCGCTGTGGCGGGCTTATCGAACGTTTCACAAGAACAAAAGGATATTGCTGCCGCTATCGCCACACAAGCCAGCATCCATCTCGAAGCCTTGCGTCTGACCGAAGAACTTCAAAAGCGCGCAAAGGAATTGAAGGAATTGGACCGGCTTAAATCAGCCTTCCTTGCCAATATGTCGCATGAATTGCGTACGCCGTTGAACTCCATCCTCGGCTTCACCGACGTGATGCTCGAAGGCTTGGATGGCGAACTGACTGAATATATGGATAACGACCTGCGTCTCATCCAGAAAAATGGACAACATCTTCTGCACCTCATCAACGATGTGCTCGATATGGCGAAGATCGAATCCGGACGCATGAACCTGCATCCTGAAAAATTCAAAGTGCACGATCTGCTCTCGGAGGTTACAAGCATCACTTCCACATTGGCAAGCGAGAAGAACATTGCGCTCTTCATTGCAGAAGACTCAGACAGTGAAGTGGAAGTCTTCGCCGATAACACCCGCATTCGGCAGGTGATGATCAATCTCGTCAACAATGCCATAAAATTCACGCCAGGCGGAAAAATCGCCCTGCACGTTGCCAGGATGGATAGCGCCAGAGTTTTGGTCTCTGTCAAAGACACCGGTCTCGGAATTCCAACTGATCATCTCGAAGCGATCTTCCAGGAATTCACGCAGGTCGATACATCCACCACACGCAAAGTCGGTGGCACCGGCTTGGGGTTGCCGATCAGCCGTCGCTTGGTCGAAATGCATGGCGGACGTCTCTGGGCAGAAAGTACTGGAATCGAGGGCGAAGGTTCAACTTTTTATGTAGAATTGCCTCTGGAAGCTCGTATCACCGAGGTGGTCGAGAAGAAGGAGAAATAATATGGCAATGCCCAAGTATCTGGAATGCAATCTTTGTGGCAATCAACAACCGTACATCCCATTTCAACCGGCAACCTGCAGCAAATGCAATTCGCAATGGCTGGAAGCACGCTACGACTACGATGCCTTCAAGCGTGAGATCCTGCGCGGACTCCCCAACCGTCCATCCAACATGTGGCGGTATCAGGATGTCTTACCGCTGAACAACTCCGCCAACGTGGATCTCTACCCCGCTGGCGGAACACCTCTGTGGCGATCGCATCGCTTCGCTCCGGATCTCGGGCATGCTTCCGTTTTCATCAAGGATGAGCGCTACGGACCGACATCCTCCTTCAAAGACCGTCAGGCGGCGGGAGCAGTGGCAGCCATGCTCGAAAATGGCATCAAGGAAGCCGTCATCGCATCGACAGGAAATGCAGCCGTTGCTTACGCCGCCGCCTGTGCACGCGCTGGAATCAAACTTTGGGTCTTCATGACCAGCCTCGTACCGCAGGAAAAACTGCGTGAAGCAGCGCTCTTCGGCGCAGAAGTGATCCGCGTGAGCGGCAACTACGACCAGACCAAGCAGATCGCCGCCCAATTTGCCCAACGTCGGAATTTACTGCTCGACCGCGGAGCCACATCCATCCCAGCGCGCGAATCGATGAAGACCATCGCCTATGAGATCATCGAGCAAATGGGCTGGAACTCACCCGATTGGTATATCCAGGCAGTCAGCGGTGGATTAGGTCCGCTGGGTGTGTATTCGGGCTTTAAAGAATTGTTCAGCATGGGCTTGATCAATAAGATCCCCAAGCTGGCGATCATCCAGGCGGCTGGCTGTGCCCCCATGGTCAATGCCTTCAAAGCTGGTAAGGATGTGGCAGAAGCCATCATCCCTGAAACCAGCATTATCATCCTGTCCACGGGTGATCCGGGTAAGATGTATACTTACCTTTGGAAGTTAACCCAGCAATACGGCGGCGTTATGGAAGCAGTGACGGATGCCGAAGCCTTCGCCGCCATGCGCGCACTCGCCAAAAGCGAAGGAATGGCTGTCGAACCGGCAACCGCCGTCGCCTTTGCAGGAGCCGAGAAGCTCATCCGCAATGGGACGATCAAACCGGATGAGAAAGTCGTCGTCAACTGCACCGGTCACACTTTCCCGGTCGAGAAGCATGTGCTTGGCGATCAGTGGGCGGTGGATGTCCATTTGAGCAAGGACCAATCCCCTGCCCCGCGTGAAGGTTTGCAAGCCGCGCTCGAGAATCTCGACGAAAAGACAAAGACAGTTTTACTGATCGATGATAACTCTGATGATGCCTTGTTGATCCGCCGTTTACTGGAAGGGCGCAAGAACTATCGCATGTATCACGCCAAGGATGGTTGGGAAGGTCTCGCCATGGCGCGGCAAAAATTACCCGATCTGATCGTTTCGGACCTGACCATGCCCGGCATCGATGGTTTCGGACTCGTGGAAGAATTGAAGCTTGATCCGCGCACGAAGAACATCCCGGTAGTGGTGGTGAGCGCCAAGGATATAACGGAAGAGGAACGCAAACGCTTGAATGGACACATTCAGGCGGTCTATCAAAAAGGTTCTCTACCCACACGCAAATTCGTGGATCAGGTCATTCATACGATCGAAGAGGCGAACGATACACAGAAAAAAGGAGATGGGTCATGAAGCCCAATATCCTCTGCATCGAAGATCACCCCGACAATATGACACTTATTAAGCGCATTTTTCGCCCGGAGTTTTATAATGTATTGGAAGCAAACTGCGGTCTTGATGGTGTATCCCTTGCAGAGAAGCATGATATTGACCTGGTGCTTTTGGATATCAACCTGCCCGATATTGATGGCTACGAAGTCGCCCACCGGTTGCGGACAAGTTCGAAGACAAGTCTGACCCAAGTACCCATCATTGCGGTCACCGCCAATGCAATGAGAGGCGATGACAAGAAGATACTGGCAGCTGGATGTACAAAATACATATCCAAACCGATCAACATCCAGGAATTGATGGATACAGTCGACAGTTTACTTCCTAAAGAATAAGAGGTCTCAGCCTATGGCACATAATGTTTTGTATATTGAGGATAATCCGGATAACACCATGCTGGTACGGCGCGCCCTGGAGGCACGCGGGTACAAGCTGTTGCATGCTCCCACTGGCAATAAAGGGGTGGAAGTTGCAGAGCAAGAGCATGTCGATTTGATATTGTTGGACATCAACCTACCCGACATTGACGGATACGAAGTGGCGCGCCGTCTGCGCTCAAACGCAAAAGCTGAACTAAAAACTGTACCGATCATCGCCGTAACAGCCAATGCCTTGAAAGGCGATGCAGAAAAAGCGCTGGATGCCGGATGCGATGTGTACATGTCCAAGCCGATCAACATCCGCGAGTTGTGGGCACGCGTCGAAGCCTTTGTCCCGATGCCGTGAGCATCATCATAGATTTCAGGACAAAGCAAGTTAAGGAAGATAACCTCTATTCGCGTTGATGATGTTATGACAATTTCCTATCTCTCCCATTTACAATGTTCGGGCTGTGGGAAGGAATATTCCCACCACGAGATCCACACTTTCTGCCCGGAATGTCAGTCACCTCTTTTATCGATCTACGATCTACGGAATGTGCTCGAACACGTTGACCGGGATGAGATCTCCCACCGACGAAAAGGAATGTGGCGCTGGAGTGAACTGCTTCCGGTGTTGAACAAGGAAAACCAGATCTTCCTTGGTGAAGGAGATACTCCCTTATTATCCCTGCCCCATCTCGAAAAACAGTTGGGGCTTTCTCGTCTTTATGTGAAGGATGAAAGCAGCAATCCGACCGGTTCGTTCAAAGCTCGTGGATTGGCTGCCGCCATTTCTAAAGCCAAAGAGCTCGGCGTGGAAAAGGTCATCATCCCCACCGCAGGCAATGCGGGCGGAGCGATGGCTGCCTACGCCGCACGCGCCGGATTGAAGGCACACATCTTTATGCCCAAGGACACTCCTTTTGCCAACATCGAGGAGAGCCGCATGGCAGGTGCGGATGTCGTCCTCGTGGATGGCTTGATCAGCGACGCCGCAGGGATGGCAGGCATAAAGGCACGCGAAGAAGGCTGGTTCGATGTATCCACGTTCAAGGAACCTTATCGCGTGGAAGGCAAAAAGGTGATGGGCTATGAACTGGCGGAATCTTTCGATTGGGCTCTGCCCGATGTGATCGTCTACCCCACCGGCGGCGGGACGGGTCTGGTTGGGATGTGGAAAGCCTTCGCCGAACTGGAAGCGCTCGGCTGGCTGAAGAATACGAAACGTCCGCGCATGGTATCGGTGCAGGCAGATGGATGTGCCCCCGTGGTCAAAGCTTTTGAGAAGAAAGCCTCCTTCTGCGATTTTTGGATAAACGCCCATACGCTTGCTTCGGGCTTACGCGTGCCAAAAAGCTTTGCCGATCATCTTATCTTACAGGATATTTATGATAGCCAGGGAACAGCCATTGCAGTTAGTGATACAGCGATCCTGGAATCCCAGAAACAGCTTGCGGCAGCCGAAGGCATCTTCGCCGCTCCAGAAGGAGCCGCCACTCTTGCCGCGCTCAAGGAATTGGTCAGGCAAAAATGGGTTCAACCAGATGAACGCATTGTGCTGTTCAACACCGGCTCGGGATTGAAATATCTCGACCATGTGAATTGATCGAAAAACAAACACTGCGACCGAAATCGGTCGCAGTGTCTTTTCGCTACATTCTATAAAACGTTACTTGTTGATATCAAATGTCGGCAAGGCGCCGTTATTGAAGATCAAATTGGGGAATACGCCATCCTGCGTGAAAATGAGTTTATCCGTCTCTTTGATCGCATCCGCATTGGCAAGCGCGATCTGCAAAGAAACATACGAGGGATTCTCAGCGTATAACTTTGCCAGCGCCAGTTCCTTGGCAATATCGATCTGAGCCTGTTCATTGGCAACTTGCTGCTGCGCCTTGGTCAATTCCAACTGCGCCTGCGCATTGGTCGTTTCCTGCTCGATGACAGCCAGTTCCGCTTCGAGTTGCTGCTGCTTTAATTGCTGCAGCGTCACCTGCTGGCGGGCTTCTTCCTGCAGTTTGGATTGCTCCACACGGATGCGCCCCTCTTCCACGGCTTGTTGGGCAAGCGATTCCTGCTTGGCTTTTTCAACATCCTGCTTGGCTTTCTCAGTGGACAACCGGCTTTGAACGATGGCATCCAAACCAGCCTGTACTTCCGGCGAGATGCTGATCTGTGGAACAGCCACATTTCGAACTTCCAGACCGAGAGGTTCGGCAAGGGCACTCAATTCATCATCGATACAGGAACGAAGCGCATCACGTCCGGTACCGATCACGGCATCATCGAACTTCTTGTCACCCACGCAGACCTTCATCGCCTGGAGCGTGAACGCCGTCATGCGTTGTTGGAGCGATGCATCGTCGGTGTAAATGCCACGATAACGGGCATAGTTTGAGGTCACAAGGTCAGCCTCGCTCGGACGAAATACATCCGCTGTCACTTCCAGACCGATGCGTTGCTTATCTGATGTGATCAATTCAGGGTCATCCACAGTGATTGCCACGGCGCTGGTACGCACCTTCACCAACTGCACGAACAGACCAATATCGTAGGCAATACCTGGTTGTTTAACTCCTCGGATTTGCCCTGCTTCGATGGCAATGCCAACTTCATCGTTATTGATCACCTCAAAATACCAGAATGATCTCACAAACACAGCAAGGATGATGAGCACAACAAGTGCTACAACTACCCAAAGCAATCGCTTCGGGAATTGAAAGGGGACGGAACGCATAGTATTCTGTTCTCCTGTGGGGTTTGTATTGGGGTTTTGTTTTTTCATGATAACGGCCCGCGTTTTGGATTAATGTTGCAGGATTTTATCATCAATGGAATCCCGATACAGTAGTATATACGTATCATTTGCCCATAAGTTCCGGGGTATCTTCCCTTGACGGATGGAGAAAAGCGGCTCTTGCGCAGACCGTAGCTGTTTCCATGTAGCCGATCTTTTCTCCTCCAAAGTCTCTCTGCCATCGTTGGCTGAATGTACTACAAAGATGGTTATGAGCCCATCAAGGACTTCCTGGTTCCTAGGCCGGCTCTCCTACATTCTCCAAAGCACTTATCTTTGTATTTTCAGTTTTGGTCAGAAACAAGCAAACCATCCCCAGAACGCTCAACACAGACCAAAAGGCGAAAGGAGCGCCGGGCCACAAAACAGCCAGGCTGTTGCCCAATGGCGGAGCGATCATGTTCCCGATACCGCTGATCGCGCTAGTCAATCCGGTGGCGGTTCCGGCATACATATGCCCCACTCCTTCCGTTTCCATGACCATGGTGAAAAAGATCGCCATGAAAGCATCGCGTACAAATCCCGCCAGAAGCACGGCGAACCAAACCCATCCCCCACCTACAAAGCTTAAGAGCCCCGTACCACTCACAACCATGAGAATCGAAAATCCCAGGAGCCGCTTGCGAGAACCCAGCCGATCAGACCAGAGAGCAATCGGGAGAACGAAGATCATACTGGCAGTATGAAAGGCTGAAAGCGCACCATCGGCGCGGATAGCCGCCCAACCAAGATCGCGTAAATATGTTGGCAGATACCCGAGTAAGCCCTGAATGCATCCACCTACCCCAAATAATGTAAACCCAAGCAACCAGATATTTTTTAACCACAAAATATGTACGACCGAGGCACGCATGGATATTTTTTGTCCATCGGCGAGTTGATGCGATGGATGTGTTCGCACAAAGAACCATGGTACAGATAATAAAGCTCCGGCAATGCCGTAAGCGATCAATACGTTCCGCCACCCGCCCAGCAAAGGAGAAAAGATAGTAGCGCTTAAAAAAGAACCGAGTAAGAATCCGAGCGCCATCCCCATGGAGATCACCCCATTGGCTAGCCCTAATTGGTGAATTGGAAAGGATTGTCTGGCGATTTTCATTCCATTTATAGTGACAAAAGGAATGAACGCGCCATATAACAGAACCGCAACAATCATAGAGGGGAAACCATCTGCCAGACCGCGTGCGGCACCTAACAAACCGCCTAATAAACTACTTACGATCAACACTTTCTTCGGACCAACTTTGTCACCGATCGCTCCACCCAACAAACTAGTCAAGATCGCTGGCAAAGAACCAACTCCCCAAACAAAGCCCACCTGCACAAGGTTCAAGTTTAGATCCTGTGAAATCTCCTTGGCTAAAACAGACATACCCATGGATGGCATTGCCACCACGAGCATGTTCGTTAGGACAACGAGCGCAAGGGTATACCACTTGTAATTCTTATTCACAGCACCCATCGTAGAAAATAATTCCGATCAATGAAAATGGAGTCGAACACCATAGACAGTGTTCGACTCCATTTTTTTAAACTACATGCCGTGAGCCTGCATCAACAAACCTGCCACCATTTCTTCGGCGGGCATGGTCAATGCGCCTTGTTGGAACATCAGCACGCTTACCAAAGGCATATCGTTCATCATATCCATGATGTCCATGCCAATGGCATTATCGTTGCCATACCGTTCGTCACCGCCGCCGAATACTCTACGACTCTGCGATTCGATCTGAGCATAGATATCACCAAGCACGACCTTCCCGCGCGGGTCAGCCATCCACTCTTTGATGGTGGATTCCTTATCGAGAACGCAGGGCAGCTTGAGGGTCGATTCGAGTGTCACTGTCAGGGTTTCGCGAATGTCAGCAGCTGAGGCAGCCACCAGGATATCGAACTCACCATCTTCCGTGATCCACTGTTTGTATTCAGAATGGTAATAGGCAAAGGCACGGAAATCCAATGCAATGGAAACGGACTTGGTCTCGCCCGGCTGGAGTTCCACTTTTGCGAAGCCTTTCAATTCCTTCTCCGGACGGATCAAACCGGACTTTTGATCGTGCACGTATACCTGGACAGTTTCCTTGCCTGCGAACTTGCCCGTGTTCGTGACATCCACTGTTACCGTTAGTCCATCCACATCCTTGAAATTATTCACCGATACTTTTGCATTGCTGTATTGGAACGTGGTGTAGCTTAAGCCATATCCAAATGGGAACAACACAGGCATTTCCTTGGCATCGTAATAGCGATAACCAATGAACAACCCTTCGCCATAGTGCACTTCCCCTGCCCCGCCGGGCCAATTGATATGCGAGGGTGTATCCGAGAGTTTGATCGGGAAGGTCTCTGCCAATTTACCAGAGGGATTAACCCTGCCGAACAACACATCAGCAATTGCCACGCCGCCAGCCTGACCCATCATCCAACCTTCGAGCACAGCCGCCACGCCATCGATCCACTCACTCATGGCTACTGGAGCGCCATTATTAAGCACGACAACCGTATTCGGTTGGAAGTTAGAGACGGCTTTGATCAGTGCAATCTGCTGTTCGGTCAGATCAAGATCTTTGCGGTCGTAGCCTTCGGATTCTTTGAAGGTCGGCAAAGCAATGTACAGCACAGCTACATCAGCCGTTCGAGCGAGCGCCACCGCATCATCGATCATATCCTGACGGAAGGAGTTATCCTTCGGATATCCTTCCGCATAGGTCAGTTCGGCGTTCTCAGCCTGAGCTTGTAGTTCCTTGAACGGCACAGCTACCTTGGTCGGGTGGATGTGTGAGCTGCCGCCGCCTTGGAAGTGAGCACTCTCGGCAGAACGTCCGATCACGGCAATATGCTGTTGCCCCTTGAGCGGGAGCAGACCATTATTCTTGAGCAGTACCATTCCTTCGGTAGCGATCTGGTGCGCCAGCTCGTGATGCGCATCTACATCGAATGTTCCATTCTTGGGTGTTTCTTTGGCTTTGAAGACGATGTTCAGGATGCGGCGAACCGATTCATCCAAAACGGCTTCCTCTAACTTTCCAGAGCGAACCGCTTCCACAACCGCTTTGACACGTCGATCCTGGGGACCAGGCATTTCCAAGTCGAGTCCGCCTTTGAGTCCAGCAACACGGTCGCGCACCGCACCCCAATCGGAGACAACCAAGCCTTCGAAGCCCCATTCATTCTTGAGGATCTCGGTCAGCAGATGATAATGCTCTGAAGCAAAGGTGCCATTCACCTTGTTATACGAGCACATTACCGTCCAAGGTTGAGCCTGTTTGACAGCTTTTTCAAACGCCGGTAGGTAGATCTCACGCAGGGTGCGTTCATCTACTTCGGCGCTGATGCTGAAGCGTTGGAATTCCTGATTATTGGCAGCATAATGTTTGAGCGAAGTTCCCACACCCTTGGATTGGACACCATTGATAATACTGGCAGCCATTTCACCAGCGAGGTAAGGATCTTCGGAGAAGTATTCAAAATTGCGACCACCAAGCGGAGAACGCTTCATGTTTGCGCCGGGTCCGAGGATGACGTCCACATTGAGCGCGATACATTCCTCCGCCAGGGCAACGCCCATTTTGCGGATCAACTCCACATCCCAGGTGGAAGCGAGACAGGATGCAGTCGGGAAACAGGTGGCGGGCAAACTTTCGATCGCAACCGCATGGACATCCGGTACACGGCGGACGCCATGAGGTCCATCCGACATGATCAGTTCCGGGATCCCCAGGCGTTCTACAGGGGTGGTCGTCCACGAGCTGGCACCGGTACAAAGTGCAGCTTTTTCTTCCAAGGTCATTTGGGCAAGGAGGGATTTAATGTCCTTCATAAGGTTGTTCTCCGTTTTTTCTCTATGATCTCATTCTTCACAAATATGCCGATCAGGGATGGGGAGATTACTCTCCGATATCAGGATAGAACAAAACTTGGACTTCGAAAATCGGGAGTTTGGGTGATTTCCATGCCACACTCTGTCATGAAATGCTCTGACAATGCTCATGTTGATAGAGTATTTCACATCCGAAGTTACCCAATCAACAACTCACAAGGATGTTGGGTAACTTTTAGGCTAGCGCCGGTCATCTCCCCTATACTTACTGGACAGAGATTTGGAAGTCTTCTACACGAGTTTTAGTTCTTTTGCCCGGGTGATTGCCTGGACCCGGCTATTGACCTGGAGTTTTTGGTAAATATTCCCTACATGAGTTTTGACCGTGCTCTCAGAGATGGACAATTTGCCTGCCATCTCTCTATTGGTATATCCGGCACTGATCAGGTGAAGTATTTCCTGCTCGCGCGGGCTAATCAATGCCGATGTAGAAAGCGTTGCCATCTCAACCCCAGAGATTTGGGAGCCATCGTCTCTATATCCTGATAACTGCAACACATCTTTGACGAAGTTCTGCGCTTCGCTTGTCAGATTTTCCGTTTGCAGCGCCAATGAAAGTAAAGGAAGCCAGGCGGCGTTATCCCCCAAAAATGGACGGATGAATTGCTCTGGGGCTGCCAGCCGGATCGCATCTTTGATAACCTGAAGCGCCTGATTGACTTTATGCTGCTCGAAGAGTGCCCATGCCAGCAAGATGCGGGTACGCATGAGCGGCACCGATTGGATTCCGTTCGGAAAGTGCACTAGAAGAGTATTCAATAGTCTTTCAGCCGGTTCCGCTTGTTTTACCAACAACAGGGTCTCTGCACGTATCCATTGAAATAACCCGTGTTCTTCGCCTGATGAAGCGAGGATCCGTTCTGCTGAAGATATCTCTCCCATACGGATATAGATCAACGCTTCATAGGCAAGCAGATCCTGATCGCTCCATAAACCGGACGGTCGTCGATGATGTAATTCGCGCATAGAGTGGATGTTGGCAATGGCTTCGGTAAAATTTCGCCGTGCGATCTGCATCTCTGTCCGCTGGATGGCGATCTGGACTAGCATATTCGTGCTGGTCGGGTTAGGATCCACCTCCAGTGCCTGGCGCAGATACTTCTCTGCCAACCCAAGATCATTACGCTCCATATGGATCTGGCTTAGGACTGCCAAAGTAATGCTGGCGGGTTCCGGCAACTTTCCACGTTGAGCAAGCGCCTGGTCCAATACCTGATGGGCGATCTTTTCACTTCGTCTCAGTTGTCCATTAGCAAAAACGCGCCTTGCCAATACGCCTCCCGCCATCAAAATAACAAAGAGGTTTCCCTGTGCCTGGGCACGATGCAACAGGTCGGAGACTTGAGGTTCTATATTAACTTGTGGAACATTCGCCTGTTTGAGTACCTGGAGGTCATTAAGCAGTTCCCATTTGGCATCATTTTCATTTCCATTATGCACAGGCAACGTAAATTGATCTCCATGTTCCCAGGCATGTCGGAGCCGTTGGATCTCCACCAACACATCCTGCTCATCTTGCGTCTGCTGAGTTACTGGTTTGGTAGACAAATTGGTCTCGATACGGCTGATGAAACGGTCCATTTTTTGCCTGGGCAAAGCAACATGAGCCAGCCGCAGATAGACCAACAAAAGCATTTTATGTCTCTGTACCGCACTGGCGGGGAGTTCCTGCAGCCAACGTAACAAGCGCGAATCTTCGCCATATTGTTCCAGTTCCCGCAATGACATTTCTTCCATCAGCAACGCAGCCTCCTCCCAGGCTTCAACAGCAAGCAGATGATAAATCGCATCGGCAGAGGCATATTGGGCGCGATACCATTCCGCAGCACGTTTGTGAAGTTGGGGGACTTCTTGAGAGAAACGTGTCTGTAACTGGTGTAGGAGCATCTCTGCAAACAGATCGTGATAACGATACCACCCCTGTTCATTCAGGCGGACAATAAACACATTCTCCTGCCAGAGATGCAAGAGCATTTCCTCGCCACCCGTTTGTCCGGTGACAGCTTCACATAGACTGCCTGTCAACTGATTCAGAATAGCCGTCTTGAGCAGGAACGATTGCACTTCCGGGTTGGAACGCTGCAAGACAGTTTCCATGAAATATTCCCGCATATAAATATGCGCGCCGCTAAAGGTATCTATAAATTGGCGCTGATCGCTCTGTTTTCCTAATGCCAGGGCTGTGAGGGTTAGTCCAGCCGCCCATCCCTCGGCATGCTTGACCAGCTTGGCAAGATCGTCATACGCCAAAGGTGTTTCTCGTTCATATTGCCGCAAGTAATCGATACCTTCTTCCAGTGTAAAGCGCAGATCGTTTGCATCCAATTCTGTCAACAGACCTTTGGCGCGCAGATGTCCGAGGGAAAGTGGAGGGTTGGTATGTCCCAGAATGATCAATTGCATGTTGGGCGGCAAATGTTCGATCAAGGCTTGAACCGCGTCATAGACTTCCGTTCGATTGATACGATGAAAATCATCCAATACAAGGCTAATACGAGTATAGGATGACTGATTGCTGACAATATCGTTCGTCAATCGCGAAACGATCTCAAGTGACTGGCTGGAAGAGATCGTTTTCAAGCTTGTGAGTAAGTCTTTACCAAACTCGAGATCGATCGTTTGCAACGCCATGACGACTGACTGCCAGAAACGTAGAACGCGGTTATCAGCATCGTCAAGGGATAACCAGGCCACAGGGTGCCCACAGCTTTGCTTCCAATCATTGAGAAGAGTGCTTTTGCCAAATCCGCTGGGAGCATAGATCAAGGTCAAGGGAGTACTGATGCGGTGAGTAAGACGCGGACGGGTCACAAGCTGAGGCGGGAGTACAGGCACATTCACTTTGGTAAAAGGCAAAAAGGATGTATCGATTCGGGACTTAGCCGCAAACTTCTCCGTTACCAAAGGTTCATCCACCCGGTCTTGGAATTGTGCCAGAGTAGCAATGGATATGCTTACTTCTTCTAAACGTTCAAGCGTTAATTCCTCGCACTTACCCAGATACGCCTTGATCAACCTCCCCGCACGGCGGTAGGCATACCAATAGACTTTGTTACGGCGCTTTTCACCTTGAGCAACAAAACTCCCACTTTGACCTTTAAATGAAAAACGTTTGGCGGTAGATAACCATTCAAACCATTGCTGGGATCCCACCTGAATACGGTTTGCGCCTATCAATAAGAACTGATCCTTGATAATTGCTTTTGTATCATTGGACATAAGCTATCTTTTACTCGGAAAAGTTACCCAACATCCCCTATTATAGGTTGTTGGGTAACTTTAGCAAGCAAAACATCCTCCAAAGTGATTTTCATCTGATACATATTGTTACATTGAAATCACCCAAACTCCCGATTATCAAAAAGTCTCCTTTGTTCTATCCTAACAACGGTGAATTTTCTATTTTGCCCACGGTCTTATGGAGAGTATGCCTGAAAGAATGGGTGCAAGTTTCACAGTAAATGGATGCTGCCATCTGCAAGTCATAGAGTAACAGATTTTTTAAGACAATCGTAACTTGACTCTCATATTGTGTTGTGAAATAATGTAAACGGTTACTGTAACCGTTTACTGTAAACGGTTACACACCACAAACTATGACTCGGCGTTCCTCTTCTGTTACGATCCGTGATGTAGCCCGGCAGGCTGGTGTCTCCGTTGCTACTGTGAGTCGTTTTATCAATCAAAATGCACCTGTTTCCCCTGAGGTTGCAGGACGATTGGATAAAGTAATGACGGAATTGAGGTACGTGCCTCACGCAGCAGCCCGCCACCTGGCATCCAGAAAAACCCGGGTTGTTGGGCTCTTGCTCAACAATCTGCACAACGACTTTTTTGTCCCTCTTTTGAACGGTGTTGAAGCGGTAGTCCGTCAAAAAGGATATAACCTGATTATAGCTACCTACCATGCTGACAGTCGTAACCAGATGAACCCGCCCATCGGTCCACATAACACTGATGGTTTACTGGTTTTTTCTGATGGACTGTTTGATGAAGATCTGGCAAATTTGAATGCAAGTGGTTTTCCCATGGTTTTGGTCCACCGCACTCCCCCCCCCACTACCAATATTCCCAGTGTCACTGTGGAAAATATAGCAATTACTCATCAGTTGGTAGACCATCTTATCAAGATGCATGGGCGACGGCGGATCATGTTCTTGCGGGGTCCTGAATATCAAGAAGATTTGCTCAAGCGGGAAGCAGGCTATAGGTCCGCTTTACAGGCAAACAATATTCCCTTTGATGAAAGTTTAGTACTGAACGGAGAATTTGAACGCGATATCGCTTATCAGGTCATGGATCATTTCCTTGGCAATGGCAACCGGGTCGCGTTCGATGCTGTTTTCACGGGTGATGACGATGCGGCGATTGGCGTTCTCAGGGCATTGCATAAACACGGATTGAAAGTGCCCGAGGATATAGCCGTTATCGGATTTGATGACCTGGGGTTTGCGCCTTTTTTGAACCCTCCATTGACGACCGTGCGCGCCCCCACCGAATCGGTAGGAAGGATTGCCACCGAACGGTTGTTTGACCTGCTCGAAAACCAGACAACCGATGAAGTGGTCACGCTTCCCACCGAGATCATTTTCCGCCGCTCATGTGGCTGTCAATAATGAGCATGAAGTTTATTGAAAGGAGGTGAGAGCCTTCGCAAATAACTACGGAGATTTGTCAGTAAACATCTTATCCAAATTCCTATTATGAGGAGAAAACTCACCATGAAGAAACTTTTGTCCATTCTGTCTGTGTTGATCGTCGCTACGATGATCCTCACAGCCTGTGGCTCCCCCGCCACACCGGCGCCGACAGAAGCCCCTGCAACCTCAGCCCCGGCAACTGAAGCTCCCGCTACCGTTGCTCCCGCGACTGAAGCCCCCGCCACCGAGGCACCCGTTGATGCCAATTCCCTGCCCCGCAATGAGACCCTGTATTTCAATGGTCAACAGTGGAGCCCTGTTGTTGGTTGGAATCCGTATTCCAACAGCATGAACAACGCTCTCGCAATTGCTCAACAGGATAACGCCCGCGTCATCATGTTCGAAACCCCGTATCTGTACAACATGCTTGACGGCAAGGTTTATCCTTTGCTCGCTGATGGCGACTATGCTTGGAACGATGCTCAGACCGAGATCACCTTCAAGATCAAGGCAGCCGCCCACTGGAACGATGGCACCCCTGTGACTGCCGATGATGTGGCTTACACCTGGGCAACCCATGTCAAGTACAACACCGGTACCGGCTCTGGCAACAAAGATTATATTGACACCATTGAAGCTGTCGATCCTCAGACAGTCGTGGTCAAAGCCAAACTTGATGCCGATGGTAAAGCTGTCAATCCTTTGATCGTTGCTTCCTACTTGAGCAGCAACTACGTTATCCAGAAGGCATGGACTCAGACCTTGGAAGCCCGTTCCGCTGACGCGACCGCCCTCATGGCTGATCCCGCGGAAGATGTTGCCTTCTCTGGTCCCTATCACAAGTTCTTCGCTGATGACACCAAGGTTGTCTATGTACGTGATGATAACTATTGGGGACAAGATGCTTCCATGTGGGGCAAGCTGCCCGCTCCGAAGTACCTCGCCCATGTGATCTACAAGGACAACGCCGCTGGTACCACCGCTCTGCAGGCTGGTGAGGTGGATATATCACAGCAGTTCAACTCCAACGTCCAGGATCTGTGGCTCAAGGACAACCTTCCCATTTCGACCTACCTGCCCGAAGCTCCTTACGGCATCGGCGCCAGCCTCCCAACCGCGTTCTTCAATCTGAAGTCCCCCGGTTTGGATCAGGTCGCAATCCGCAAAGCTATTGCTATGGCAGTGGACTATCCCACCATCATCGCCAATGCGATGACCAACCAGTCCGCTACCTTCGATCAGGTTCCGAGATCCCTCATGAACCCGACCGCTGGTGAACAGGCTCTCTATGACCACGACGCTGTGAAGGATCTGCAGTGGGCTGGCAATGATATCGAAGGCGCCAAGAAGCTGCTCGACGAAGCCGGTGTCAAAGACACTGACGGCGATGGCTGGCGCGAATTCAATGGTAAGAAGCTCAGCTACGTTGCGACCTGCCCGAACGGTTGGTCTGACTGGCAAGCTGCGATCGAGGTTGTGGCTGCCGCTGGTAAAGAAATCGGCATCGACATCACCACCAACTACCCAGAGTGGGGTGTTTATCAGACCGTTGTTACCAAGTCTGATGCTCCGCTGCCCGAAGGCTATGACATCTTCATGATGTGGTCCGATGGTGCTGGTCCCACACAACCGTGGTCTCGCATCCGCCACCTGTTGAGCTCTGAGTTCAATGGTATGGCAGTCAACTGGAATGGTAACTGGGGTCAGTATAGCAATCCGGAAGCGGATAAGCTCATCCAGTCCATCCCGACCGAGACCGATCCTGCCAAGCTGAAGGAAACCTACACCCAATTGGTCAAGATCTACCTGACCGACGTTCCTTCCTTCACCCTGATGTACCGCCCGCAGTCGTTCCACACCGTGAACGAGAGCGTTTGGACCAACTTCCCGCACGATGGGGATGGCACCAATCCGCCCGTTCCGCCGCTGGATCTGACCGACGGCTGGAGCATCGCTGGTCTCTATAATCTGACGCTTGTTAATCCGTAAGTTGTAATGTAGTAATAACAGCCATGTTCCACCAATGGGGCATGGCTGTTATTTCATAGTAGAGACAGTCGTTTTGTACTATCATTAAACCGTTGAAGCCCTGAATTTGTTAGGGAAGTCCAACAAAGCGACTGTCACCAATTGATATAATCACTGTTATAAATTATGTGTGATAAGAATATGTACGAGGAGGTGCGCGTTGAAAGGATATCGTAAATATTTCCTCAACAAATTGGGGTGGTTCGCCATAACGTTCGTTTTTGCATTTTTGTTGAACTTCATCCTGCCGCGTTTAATGCCAGGTGACCCTGTGGCTGCCATCGTGTCACGGCTTGCTCAGGGAATGAGCAATACGAGTGGAGTTCAGGCAATCTACCAGCAATACTCGGACTTGTTCGGCACGAATAAACCCATGCTTCAACAGTTCTTCATCTACATACAGAATGTAGTGCGTGGGGATTTCGGTTTCTCATTCAGCCAGTACCCTAGAACGGTGGCAGATGTTATCAAATCATCGATCTGGTGGACGGTCGCTCTGCAGTTCCCGGCGATCATCGTAGGCTGGTTGATCGGCAATACCCTAGGAGCTTTAGCTGCTTACATCAAGGGGGGATTTGATAAGGTCCTCATGCCTGTCAGTATTTTTGTCAGCAACTTCCCGGCATTTGGCATGGCGGTCATCTTCATGGTTATTTTTGGGGTCAATCTAAAGTGGTTTCCCACTTCGGGAGGCTATGGGTTTGATATGATCCCGGCTTTTAGCTGGAAATTTATTCAGTCTGTATTTCTCCATTACCAGTTGCCCTTCTGGTCGATCGTGATCATTGCGATTGGTGGTCAGGCAATTGGTATGCGTTCGATGTCTATCTATGAATTGAATGCCGACTATGTGAAATACAGCCGATTCATGGGCATTAAAGACAGCAAGATCGTTGGCTATGTTTTTCGAAACGCCATGCTTCCGCAAATCACCGGTTTGGCATTATCGATCGGTACCATGGTGGGCGGCGCTCTGATCGCGGAAATCGTCTTTAGCTACCCTGGGCTTGGCACCACCCTCTTACGAGCGGTCTTGGGACAGGATTATCCGCTCATCTCAGCCTCTACATTGATCATCACGGTGATGGTATTGACCGCGAACTTTGCCATCGAGATCTTATATGGCTTTATTGACCCGCGCATTAAAGCGGTGCAGTCAGATTAAGTGGAGATACTGCAATGAAACATACACTGCAACAAATTTTTCGGTCCGGCAAATTTGTCTTTGGTTTCTCCATTTTCGTGGCGATTCTCCTGATCGTAATCATTTATCCTCTGATCGTTACAGATTCCCCATTAGGGATTATTGGTCAAGGAACTTTCTTTCCCCCTGGGATCTATGTGAATGTATACGATAGTATGAGTTCCACCGCCTATACTCTAAATTTGGATGACGCGGCAGCCAAGCGTATCGCCAACAAACTGAGCGAAGAAGACCGTCTCGCTATTAAGGAATACCTCGTGGCAATAGGCATTCCTGAAGCTGAGATCGATACGGCTGATACCCAAAAGCTTTTGGATCAGTGGACGACTAATTATGATCCCAAGAAGAATATTCCTGGGATGACCAATGCCAAGCGAAATTACTATATTCGTGTCAACAATTCGCTCAAAGGATTGTTATCGACAGAGGTTGCGACTGTTTCGCAGACAAACCCGCAAACGAATACCCTTGAGCAGGTAGATACCGTCAAGCAAACGGATTATGTGAGTGTCAATGAAGTTGCTAATACTCGTGTGTTGCTGCTTGGAACCGATAACTTTGGTCGTGACATATTAACCGAACTGATTGCGGCTACAGGAGTTTCTCTACAAATAGGTTTTGTGGCAGGTATCATCGCCACCTTGATCGGTTTGACGCTCGGTCTACTGGCAGGCTATATTGGCGGCTTTGTAGATGACATAATCACATTCATTACCAACCTCTTTATCGTCATTCCATCCTTTGTGCTTTTGATCTTGATCTCGTTCAGCATCGGTCAGGAACAACGAGGCGCATTCACTATCGCCGTAGTGATCGGATTCACCTCCTGGGTGTGGACTGCCAGAGCAGTACGTTCGCAAGTCATCTCGTTGCGAAATCGTGACCATGTTAACTTATCAAAGCTCTCTGGACATTCCCTTGTACACATCATCCTCACAGATATTCTGCCGTATATCGCCTCGTATGTGGTGATGGCTTTGATCCTGCAGATCACATCGGGAATTCTGGCAGAGGCAGGATTGTCCATTCTGGGACTGGGACCGCGGACAACAACGACACCAACATTGGGGTTGATGATGAACTGGGCTATGATCTATCAAGCACATATCCTGGGAAAATGGTGGGCTTATATGCCTGTGCTTATCACTATCGCACTCATCACATTCTCGATGAACTTAATGAACACAGGTCTCGACCAGGTGTTCAACCCCGCATTGAGAGACTAGGAGATAGCAATGTCCAATGCCATGTTAGAGGTTCACGAACTGACCACAAAATACATCACCCGCTTCAGGGAGGATGTATATGCGGTTGACCATGTCTCTCTCAAAGTTGAGGAAGGAAAATCGCTAGGCATCGCCGGAAAATCCGGTTGTGGGAAATCAACGTTGGCTCTCAGCCTGATGGGATATTACTTCCCGCCCCTGTACTATACAAGCGGCGATATCATTATCGATGGAAAAAATATTTCGGGTATGAAGCCAGATGATGTTCGTAAATCGATCCTGGGAAATGAGATCGCTTATATTCCTCAGGCTGCCATGAATGCCCTCAACCCCACACGCAAGATCATTAACTTCATTGAGGACGTCATCCACGCCCACGACGAATATGTTCCCAAGAAAGAGATCCATGACCTTGCCCGCGGTTCGTTCGAACTCCTTGGGCTTTCTCCGGAAGTTCTGGATAAATATCCTGTAGAACTTTCAGGTGGTATGAAGCAGCGCACAGTCATCGCCGTTTCAGTCATCCTCTTCCCTAAAGTGCTGATCGCCGATGAGCCATCTTCCGCATTGGATGTTACTTCCCAGAAGATGGTCATTAAGATGTTGCGCGATTTGATGGAAAAGCAACTCATCAAATCGATGATCTTCATCACTCATGAGCTTCCGCTTCTCTACAATGTTACTGACGACATCATGGTCATGTATGCCGGTCAAATCGTGGAAAAAGCTTCCGCTCAAGAAGCCGTCTTCGACCCGCTACACCCCTATTCCAAAGGCTTGATGGGTTCGATCATCGTGCCTGAAGAAGGTCTACGCAGTGTCAAACTGACAGCCATCCCTGGCGTGCCCCCCAATCTTAAGAAACCGCCCGCAGGTTGCCGCTTTGCCGAGCGCTGCAAATACGTTATGCCCGAATGCCGCGCCATGTCCATTCCTCTGCGTGATGCAGGCAACGGTCGTTCATACCGCTGTATCATACCGGAAAAAAACCTTAGAGAACTTTATGCGAAGGAGGCTGAGAAAAATGCCTGAAGAGAAACTTTCCATTCTAAGGGGTGAAGGGGTCACAAAGGTATTTGGCTTTGGCGCAAATAGAACGGTTGCAGTCGACCATGTCGATTTCAATTTCTACTCAGGCGAGATCATCTCAATAGTAGGTGAATCGGGCAGTGGAAAGACCACACTCGCCAAAATGCTCCTGGGGTTAACCAGTGTCACGGAAGGCGAAATTTACTACCACGAGAAGAAGCGTGATATTAGTTCGCATGCTAAAAAGCAGGATTACTGGAAAGGCATCCAGGCGATCTTCCAAGATCCCTTCTCTTCCTACAATATCTTCAGCAAGATCGATACCGTGCTGCTGGACTGCATCCGTATGCGCGGTGGCGCCAGACTTCCTCATGATAAAAAAGTGGAATTGATGGCAGAGGCATGTAGTTTTGTCAATTTGAAGTTTGAAGAATTGACAAATAAATATCCCTTCGAGCTTTCTGGCGGACAGATGCAGCGTTTGATGATCGCCCGAATTTTCCTGCTCAAGCCGAAGATTCTGCTAGCGGATGAACCCACCTCCATGATCGACGCCTGCTCACGTGCCACCATCCTGGATTATCTGATGAAACTGCGCAACGAGACTGGTATGACACTGATCTTTATTACCCATGATATTGGTCTGGCGTACTATGTCTCTGATACTGTGTATATCATGGAGCATGGAAAGTTCGTGGAGCGTGGTACTGCCGATCAGGTGATCCTGACCCCGCAAAATCCATACACCAAACGTCTGATCAGTGATGTTCCCAAGATCTACGAAGAGTGGGACCTCAGCACTGTATAGTGCATCTATTTGGGAGATAAAAACGATATGTTGAAAGTAGCCGTTATCGGTGGCGGCTCCACCTACACCCCTGAATTGGTCAACGGATTTTTAGCACGCATCGACCAGTTTCCCATTAACGAACTTTGGTTAATGGATATTGACGAAGAGCGCCTCAATATCGTGGGCAGATTTGCCCAACGCATGGTGGCAGCCAAGGGATCGCCTTTCAAGGTATTCCTCACCAATAACCAACGGGAGGCTGTAAAAGATGCTTCCTATGTGACGACGCAGCTACGCGTCGGGCATATGGAAGCCCGCCGCCGCGACGAATATCTCGGTCTTCGCCACGGATTGATCGGTCAGGAAACGACCGGCGTAGGCGGCATGGCAAAGGCTTTGCGCACAATTCCTGTCATTCTCAAGATCGCGCAGGACATGAAAGAGTTGTCGCAGCCTGGCGCGATGCTGGTTAATTTCACCAACCCTGCGGGGCTCGTTACACAAGCATTGAGCCAATATGCTGCAGATGTTCCTGCGGTCGGCGTATGCAATGTCCCCATCACAACGAAGATGCACATCCTCGAAGGGCTGGAACAGGCTACGGGTAGAAAGATCGATCCGTCCCATGCAGAGTTGAAAACGCTGGGGTTGAATCACCTCTCTTGGCACCGGGGCTTCACCATTGACGGAGAAGACGTTTGGTCCCAAGTCATGGATGGATATATCTCCAATCTCAAAAAAGAAGAACATCCTGAGTGGGAGCCGCGCACGATAGAGATCCTGCGCATGATGCCAAATTATTACCTGCAATATTTCTATCATACTGACAAGAAATTGAAAGCGCAGCAACAATGGCCCCCCTCCCGCGCAGAGGAAGTGATCGAGATCGAAAAGGATTTACTGCGCGAATACGCAGACCCGGCTCTCAACGAGCCTCCCGCTGATCTAATGAAGCGCGGTGGCGCCTATTATTCAACTGTTGCAACACAATTGCTGAACGCTCACTACAACGACCTGGGTGAGAACTCACGTGGTAAATATCAAGAATAATGGCGCGGTCAAAGAGTGGCCCACAGAATGGGTGCTCGAGATCCCCTCCACGGTGAGAAAGAGCGGTATTACGCCCATCCCCACCGAGCCCCTGCCCCAGTCGCAGTTTGGTTTGATCGCAGCGGTCAAAGCGTACGAACTGCTGACCGTGGAAGCTGCGGTTCATGGAGATCGCGAAGCCGCGTACCAGGCTTTGCTCGTCCATCCCCTTGGACCCAAAGCAGACAAGATACAGGCAGTGCTCGATGATCTACTGGAAACACATAAAGAGCACCTGCCCCAATTTTGGAACTGACCCACAAGGGGCGACCCAATAGGTCGCCCCTTTATTGACTAGATAGACACACCTTTAGACATCCACACTCCTCTTGCAAAAACTGAAATCGTCTAGAAACCAAAAGGGATTCGTGTGGCATTCATGTACAAAACGATACGACTGCGAGGCATTTCATGACAACCATCGAATTTTCCGTGATCCCTGATTCAAAATCAGATTTCAAGGTTATCGTTGACCTAATGTCTACCTTTAAACGGGAGACAGGAATTGATGTGAATGTCAAACGGATGGAATGGGGCAATGCCTGGCCCCAGCTCATTGCTATTGCTACGCAGGGACAAGGTGTTGACATTTCGCATGTTGGTTCCACCTGGGTCAGCAGCCTGATGACCATGAATGCGCTGCGTCCTATCCCAACTCATCTCGTCAACAAGATCGGCGGAGAGCAAGCCTTTGTCCATTCCACATGGACCAGTGTGCAGGGTGAAGACCGGCACGCATATGGAATTCCGCTCAGCGCCTATGTCTATATCGTTGCTTATCGTAAGGATCTGTTGCAAAAGGCGGGTCTTAACGGCAGCTCTGCCTTCGCAACGCCTCATGCTCTGGAAACAACGGTGAAATGCCTGGAAGAATTGCACGAAACCGAGCATACCTGGCTTATGCCCGTTGTTCCTCATCCATTCAATGATCTTGTCCACATGGCAGCTTCCTGGATCTGGAGTTCTGGCGGTCATATGATGGACAACCGTGGCAAGCAGGTACTGTTCAACTCACCCGCTGCCCTTGCCGGTTTACAGTCCTTCCTGAAGCTTATGCGTCGCGTTCCCAATGTGGAATACCTCGGTGCCGATCAGTGCATGGATGCGCTGATCCAGGGCAAGGTGTCTGCGGTTGTCACCGATGCGCGCGCCCTCAATATCGCCATTCGTAACAAAGCGCCGAACATCGAAAAGATTGGCGCGGCGAGCCTCATGAGCATTCCATGGTCAGGAGGTGGCAGCGTTGTGGTTTGGCGGCATACGCATGGCTACCCAGACAGACTCGAAGCCTCTTACAAGCTGGTGGAATTCCTCGCCCGAAAGTCCACCATGCTTGAATTAGCGAACAGTTCCTCTACACTTCCATCTCGGACCGATGCACTCGATGAACTTTTCCCGCCTGATCACGTTCTGCGCCCCGTCATGCTGCAACTCATCTCCACGGGACGCTCCTATCGTCCGATCGCGCTCTGGCATCGCATCGAGCATCAACTTGGCATGGAACTGGGTGCTGTGGCAAAACAAGTTCTTGTTGATCCTTCCATCGATTCGGATGAAGCGGTTACACAGGCAATGGACTCATTGGCAGGACGGTTGAATTTGACTCTTGGATAGACACTTCGCTTCTTTCCACGCTTCTGCCTGTTTACCGTTTACTAACATCTGCTTCACGGCTGCGATTCCCGTAACGAAGCGAACCTTCATCCATTTTTTGTAACATCAAACGTACGCAGCACGAAATAAAAACCATTCTTCGGAGATATCCATGACCCAACCTTTTACACTCGGAGTCAACTACTGGCCCCGTTGCAAAGCCATGTACTGGTGGAATAATTTTGACGCGGGAGAAGTTCGCGAAGAATTTTCCATCATCCGTGAATTGGGCTTGACCGTAGTGCGTCCCTTCCTACTGTGGGATGATTTTCAACCCGAACCTAATAGCGTTTCATCAGCAGCGTTGAAGAATTTGATAACCGTTGCCGACATTGCCGCCGAGAACGGACTTGGACTCGATCTGACCTTCTTCACCGGTCACATGAGCGGACCGAACTGGAGTCCGCGCTGGCTATTGGGCGGCGAACTTCCCCCTGCCGCACACCAACACTGGCTGCGTGACGTGGTCAGCCAAGGTAAACGCACAGAGCAAGGCTACCGCAACATGTTCCACGACGAGATCGCCTTGAACGCCGAGCGATTGCTGCTCTCCACGGTCGTCAGCGCCCTCAAAGATCATCCCGGCATCTGGATGTGGAACCTCGGCAACGAACCCGACCTTTTCGCCTGGCCCAACACATCCACCGAAGGCGCGGCATGGGTCAAAGAAATGGTCGGCTTGATCAAATCCATTGACCCGAAGCGTCCGGTTACGATCGGTTTGCACAGTGACGGCATGCACCGCGATAACGGACTGCGCTTCGACAAAGTTTACGCCGAGACTGATGTCGCCGTCATGCATTCCTATCCCATGTACACGCCTTGGGCACGCCATCCGCTTGACCCGGATTTTGTTCCGTTCACTTGTGCCCTCACCGCCGCCCTCGGCGGAAAGCCCGTCCTCATGGAAGAGTTCGGCGGCTGCACAGCCTTGCCCGGCGAACAGACTTACACCATGAAATGGACAGAGACTAACGGTCGCGAACGCGAACAGTTCATGGCAAGCGAGGAAGATTTTGCCGAGTACATCAGTCAGGTGCTTCCCAACCTTCAGCACAGCGGTGCTACAGGCGCAATGCTCTGGTGCTTCGCCGATTATGTCCAAGATCTGTGGGAACTGCCGCCCTGTCAAAATGCACGACACGAACGCTGGTTTGGTCTCATACGCCCCGATGGTTCGCTGAAACCACACGCCAAAGTCATTCAGGAATTTGCAAAGACCAATCCACAGGTCCAACCGATCCCTGAGTATGCCAAACTGACCATCGACCCCGATGAGTTCTACAATGAACCTCTTCCCCACCTGGTTGACCTGTATCAAAAATACATCGCTGGCAAAGACGCCGCCCTCAGCAAAGGAAATGCATGAAGCGTCTCATTGTCAATTCGGATGACTACGGACGTTCACCCGAGATCTCACGCGGCATTCGCGATGTGCATCTGAACGGTATCGTCACATCCACCACCTGCATGATGAACATCCGTACCACGGCACGGGATGTTGCCATAGCATTGAATGAAACTCCTGATCTCAAGATGGGTGTCCATCTCAACCTCACTGCCAAGAGACCGATACTGCCGCAACAGTGGGTACAAACGATCACGGATGAGAATGGCGACTTCTTCAAGCCCGATGTCTTCTTCGCCAACCTGGCGAAGTTCGATATTCTCGAAGTCAAAGCGGAGTGGCGCGCCCAGATCGAATCCTACATCGCTGCCGCAAACACAAAGCCAACCCATTTGGATTCACATCACCACTCGTCCTTCTCCTCCCCTGCCCTTTTCAAAGCCATGCTCGAACTGGCACGGGAATATGACTGCGCCATCCGCTATCCCATCACGCCAAGTTCCAGCGCGGGCGATTTTACAGAAACCGCAAGATGCTCGCCCGAGTTGTTTGAAGAATTCAAGCCCCACCGACCCGAAAACTTCATCGCCACGTTCTATGACGAAAGCGCCACCCTGGAACATCTGCTGGAAATTCTCAACAACCTGCCCGAAGGCACATCCGAGTTGATGTGTCATCCCGGCTACGTGGATAATGAATTCGCAGAAAAAATCGATCTACAACTTCAAACGCAACGAAGAGCGCGATATCCTCACCGACCCCGCCGTCAAGCAAGCCATCCAAACAAATGGCATTCAATTAATTTCGTTTGCTGATCTATGAAAGGGTAGACAAGGAAACAGGTACACACGGAAACACGGTCTCACCTCAACTTGTTTACCAGTCTACCTGTATACGTGTCTACTTATGTACTTGTCTACTAACTCACTACGGAGCATCTCATGTCTCGAATAGACGACCTTCTCAAACAAATGACCCTCGAAGAAAAAATTGCCATGCTCGCGGGTGCGGACCTGTGGCACAGCGTTGCTAATCAACGACTCGGCATCCCACAATTCAAAACAACGGACGGACCCAACGGAGCGCGCGGCGCATGGGGCGGCATGGCATCGCCTTCGGTTTGTACGCCGGTCGGCATTGCCCTTGGCGCCACGTGGAATCCTGAAGTTGTCGAAAAGGTCGGCAACGTGCTGGCAGATGAACTGGATGCCAAAGGCGCGCACATCCTGCTCGCCCCCACCGTCAACATCCATCGCACTCCCATTGCCGGGCGCAACTTCGAATGCTATTCCGAAGACCCGTTCCTGAGCGGCATGATCGCGTCTGCGTACATCAAAGGGATTCAAGATAAAGGCAAAGGCGCTTGCATCAAGCACTTCGTCGCCAACGATCAGGAGTTCGAACGCTTCTCGGTCAGTTCTGAAGTGGACGAGCGCACGCTGCGTGAAATTTATCTGGAACCGTTCCGCATCGCCATCCGCAAATCAGATCCGTGGGCGGTCATGTCGGCGTACAACCGCATTAATGGCACCTATGCCTGCGAGAACGATCACACGCTCAACGATATTCTCAAAGGCGAATGGGGCTACAAGGGCATCGTCATGTCCGATTGGTTCGGCACCTACGACAAGGACGTTCCCAGCGGCGGACTCGATATCGAAATGCCCGGTCAAGCCCGCTGGATGTCTGAAGAGCTGGTCAAGCGCGCGCTGGATGATGGTCCGCTGACCGAGGAGATCTTGGACAACAAAGTCCGCCGGTTGCTTGGGGTGTTGGAAAAAGCCGGTTTGTTCGATCAGCCCGAACTGAGTCCCGAACGAGGGGAAGATAAGCCTCAGCATCACAAGATCATGCGCGAGGCGGCGCGCGAAGCGATCGTCCTGCTGAAGAACGATGGAACGCTCCCGCTAAAGAAGATCAAATCCATCGCGGTGATCGGTCCGTATGCGGCACAGGCACAGATCCTCGGCGGCGGAAGTTCATCCGTCACCCCGCATTACGCCGTTTCCCCGTTCGATGGGATCAAGAATCGCGCCGGCAAAAAGATCAAAGTGGACACCGCCCCCGGCTGCCACATCTACAAATCGCTTCCGGCTCCTGCTCCCGAAACGCTCACCAACGAAGATGGGCTACCCGGTCTCACGCTGACGCTGTTCAACGGCACCGAATTTGGCGGCGCTCCGATGTACAGCGAAGTGACCACGCGCGTTCAGCAGGGCTGGTTCGACAAATCCGTACCGGGTGTGGATCAGGAAGCTTTCTCCCTGCGCATGGAAGGATTCTTCACACCGAAAGAATCGGGTGTGCACACGCTCTCACTTTCCGCCGTGGGCTGGTGCAAACTCTTCATCAATGACAAAGCCGTCGTGGATCACTCCACCGATGCGGACATGGGCAAGGAAGTGCTCGCCGAAGTGGAATTGATCGGCGGTCAAGCCTACCCCATCAAAGTGGAATACTACTGGAAGGGCAATCCGCGCTGGCGCTCGGTCAGTATCGGACATCAGCCTCCGCAGCCGCTCGACCTGATGAGCGAAGCGGTCAAGCTTGCTAAGAAAGCGGACGTTGCCATCGTCATCGCCAGCCTGAACGGCGACTGGGAATCCGAAGGCTTCGACCGCGTGGATATGAAACTGCCCGGCGAGCAGGATGAACTCATCCGCCGCGTGGCAAAAGTCAACAAGAACACCATCGTGATCGTGAATGTTGGCTCCGCCGTCGAAATGCCGTGGCTCGATAAAGTGCCTGCCGTGCTGCAGCTCTGGTACGACGGTCAGGAGCAGGGCAACGCACTGGCAGATATCCTGTTCGGCGATGAAAACCCGTCGGGCAAGCTGCCAACCACCTTCCCCGTCCAACTCGAAGATAATCCCGCCTATATCAACTATCCCGGTGAGAACGGCAAAGTCCGCTACGGTGAGGGCATCTTCGTCGGCTATCGGTACTACGACAAGAAGAGGGTTGATCCGCTCTTCCCGTTCGGTCACGGACTTTCTTACACCAATTTCAAATACGGCAACTTGAAACTGAGTGCCAAGTCCATCACGCCAAAGGACACGCTCAAGGTCAAAGTGGATGTGACCAACACCGGCAAGGTCGCGGGCAAGGAAGTCGTGCAGCTCTACGTGCGTGATGTCAAATCCACGTTTGCCCGCCCCGAGAAGGAACTCAAAGCCTTCGCCAAGGTCGAACTCAAACCGAAGCAGACCAAGACCGTCACGTTCACGCTTGACCGCGAAGCCTTCTGGTATTTCGATGCCGCCCGCAATGCGTGGAGCACCGAAGCAGGCGAGTTCGAGATCTTCGCCGGTTCTTCGAGCCGCGATATTCGTGTGGGAGGGCTGGTCATGCTCGAGCCCGAACCGCGCGCTTCCCGCCTCCACACTGGGCTCACCGTCCAGAAACTGCTCGATGATCCCGATGGTCGCGCCGTTGTTTCCAAATACGCGGGCGGCTTCCTGCTCATGGCAGATATGGCTGGCGCGATGGATATGACCCTCGAACATATCTCCGCCAACCACCCAACGCATGTGACCAAGGAAACCCTTGCAAAGATCGAAAAAGAATTGGCACAAATCAGATAACAATGTAGGGGCGCAGCAATGCTGCGCCCCTACGGATTGGAATTATTCATGAAATTTGGTTACTTCGACGACACCGCCCGCGAATACGTTATCACCCAGCCAGACACTCCCCTGCCGTGGATCAACTACCTAGGCAGCGAAGCCTACTTCGGTCTCATCTCGAACACCGCAGGCGGCTACTCCTTCTACAAGGATGCCCGCCTGCGCCGCCTGACGCGCTATCGCTACAACAACTCCCCGCTCGACATGGGCGGACGCTATCTCTACCTGCGCGATAACGCCACCGGCAAGTACTGGTCGCCTTCGTGGATGCCCACACGCGTAAAACTTGACGAATACGAATGTCGGCACGGCATGGGCTATACGGTCATCACATCCAAACTCAATGGGATTAAATCCTCCGCCCGCTACTTTGTGCCGCTTGGAGAATCTCTCGAGATCTGGCAGGTGACCCTGACCAACGACAGCGGCTCGGACTCCGACCTGAGCCTGTTCTCCGCCATCGAGTTTTGTCTGTGGGACGCCAACGACGACGCCACCAACTTCCAGCGCAACTACTCCATCGGTCAAATGGAAATCGTGGACGAAGTCATTTACCACAAGACCGAATACCGCGAACGCCGCGACCACTTCGCCTACTTCGCTTGCTCCGAAAAATTAGCAGGCTTCGACACCATCCGCGAAGATTTCCTCGGCGCCTATAACGGCTGGAATGAACCGCAAGTGGTAGCAAGCGGAAGATCCTGCAACACCGAAGCGCATGGCTGGCAGCCGATCGGTTCGCATCATGTCAAAATTAATTTGAAGGCTGGTGAGTCGAAGCAAATCATTTTTATTCTCGGTTATGTCGAGAACCCCAAGGACGAGAAATTCGATCCGCCCGGAACGCAAATCATCAACAAGAAGCGTGCCAAAGCCGCGCTCGAAAAATATCTCAAACCAGAGAATGCCGATAAAGCCTTTGCCGATCTGCACGACTACTGGACAATGCTGCTCGGCAAGCTGCAAGTGACCACACCCGACGAACACACCAACCGCATGGTCAACATCTGGAACGCCTACCAGTGCATGATCACGTTCAACATGAGCCGCTCTGCTTCCTACTTCGAAAGCGGCATCGGACGCGGCATGGGCTTCCGCGATTTAAATCAGGACTTGCTCGGCTTCGTGCACATGATCCCTGAACGCGCCCGCGAGCGCATTCTCGATCTCGCCGCAACACAAATGAAGAACGGCGGCGCTTTTCACCAATATCAACCGCTGACCAAACGCGGCAACAACGATGTCGGCTCTGGCTTCAACGATGACCCGGCGTGGCTGGTGCTCGGCGTTTCCGCTTACATCAAAGAGACCGGCGACTGGTCAATTTTGGATGAACGCGTCCAGTATGAGAACGAAGCGGGCTCTGAATCCCCGCTCTACGAACATCTGCAGCGCTCCATCCAATACACCCTCGACCGTCTTGGACCGAACGACCTGCCCCTCATCGGTCGCGCGGACTGGAACGACTGTCTCAACCTGAACTGCTTCTCCGATACACCCGGTCAATCCTTCCAGACCACCACGAACAAGGAAGGCAGAACCGCGGAAAGTGTATTTATCGCTGGTCTGTTCGTGCTGGCATGTAATGAAATGCTTGGTCTGGCAAAACACCGTGGCGAGACCGAATACGCAGAAAAATTGACCACCTCCGCCGCTGAAATGGAAAAGACCGTCTGGAAAGCTGGTTGGGACGGCGAATGGTTCCGCCGAGCCTACGACGATTACGGTCATGTGCTGGGCTCGAAGGAAAATACTGAAGGCAAGATCTTCATCGAACCGCAGGGTATCTGTGTCATGGCAAGACTCGGCGTGGAGAACGGCAACGCCGTAAAAGCGCTCGATTCTGTTGGCGAACATCTCGCCACGCCGCATGGCATTGTGCTGCAGCAGCCCGCCTTTAGCCAGTACTACCTGCACCTCGGCGAAATCTCCTCCTACCCGCCCGGATACAAAGAGAACGCCGGTATCTTCTGTCATACCAACCCGTGGATCATGATCGCGGAGACTATCGTGGGACGTGGCGATAAAGCATTCGATTACTACAAGCGTCTCAATCCCTCCGCTCGTGAGGAGATCAGCGAACTCCACAAGTGCGAACCGTACGTCTACGCCCAGATGATCGCAGGCAAGGATGCACCTACCCATGGCGAAGCCAAGAACTCGTGGCTCTCCGGTACAGCAGCATGGAATTATGCCGCCATCACCCAATCCATCCTCGGCATTCAACCGACCCTCGACGGATTGCAGATCAAACCCGTCTTCCCTACCGATTGGAAGGGTTTCACAGCGGTTCGTCAATTCCGCGGCGCAACCTACGAGATCAGCGTGGAACGTCAGGGCAAAGGCAATGCTGTTTCACTGGAAGTGGACGGCAAGCCAGTGGCAGGAAATATTGTCCCTCTGGCAGCAAAAGACTCAACTGTAAAAGTAAAAGCAATCGTAAAGTGAGAGAACTGTGAACTACGGCTACTTCGATGACCCAAATCGTGAGTACGTGATCACCAATCCGCGCACGCCGACCAAGTGGATCAACTACATTGGCACGCTGCAATTCGGCGGCTTTGTTGACCATACCGGCGGCGCGCTCATCTGCAAACAAGACCCAACCTTCAACCGCATCACCAAATACGTTCAGCAGATGCCTTCGTCGGATTTCAAAGGGGAAACTCTCTACTTGAGAGTCCCCCTCTCCCACACTCGCGCTGAGCGGAGCGCTAGCGAAGACGAAGCGCAGGGTTACAAAGTCTTCTCCTCCTTCTTTGTCCCTACCCTCGATGCCTACGACAAATACGAATGCCGCGTCGGACTTGGCTACACGCGCATCATCAGCGAAATGTACGGTATCCGCACCGAAGTGACGATCTTCGTACCCACTGGCGCCGAAATGGAAGTGCGCGACATCAAGGTCACCAACATCAGCGACCAACCCATCGAAGTCGACGCGATCCCCGTTCTCGAATACTCACACCCCGACGCGCTCAAGCAGTACACCAACGCGGATTGGATCCCGCAGACGATGCAATCCAAGGCGGTGCAGGATGGCGAGTATACGGTTCTGATCCAGTATCCGTTCATGTTCCGCGATACGAAGATCAACTATTTCACATCCAATCTGCCTGCCTCATCGTTTGAGACAGATCGCAAGAAATTCCTTGGCGCAAATGAGTACGGCACGTGGGCAAACCCGGTTAGCCTGCAAGGCGCGGAACTCTCGAACACACAGGCATTCCGCGGAGATAACATCGCTGCGCTTCTGCATCATCTTGGTGCGCTGCAACCCGGTGAAACAAAACGACTCATCACGCAACTTGGGCAGGAACATACACTTGCAGATACCAAGCAAAGCATCGAAACATGGCGCGATCCCAATTCCGTGGATGATGCGCTCGATGCGATGAAGAAATATTGGGATAACTATCTCAACGTCCTGCAAGTCGAAACACCGGACGCAGCGTTCAATAGCACGGTCAATGTCCATAACCCGCATCAATGTCACACCACCCGTCAGTGGTCACGCTATCTTTCCTACTATCAATTGGGACTCGGCGCGCGCGGCATCGGTATGCGCGACTCGTCGCAGGATATTCTGGGCGTGATCGCAAATGATCCGCAGGGATCGAAGGATTTTCTCAAGCAGTTACTTTCCTTCCAAAAGAAGAACGGCTCGGCGCTGCACCAGTTCAACCCGCTGACATTGGAAGGCAACGAAGGCGACTCGCTCGAACGGGAAGATCGTCCGCACTACTACAGCGACGACCATCTCTGGAGCGTGTTGTGCGTCGCTGCCTATATCAAGGAAACCGGTGACGTTGCCTTTCTGGATGAGAAGGTGCATTTTTACGAGAAGGAACCAGTCGAAGGCGTAACCGTATTCGAGCATGTAAAGCGCGGACTGACCTTCACACGCAACGACCTCGGCAAACATGGTCTCCCCCTCCTCGGCTTCGCGGACTGGAACGACACGATCAATCTGGCAACTGGCGCGGAGTCATTATTCACATCGCACCTGTATGGACGCGCCGTCAACGAGTTCATCGGCTTGCTCGAGTATCTCGGCAAGAAAGAAGAAGCCGATGAATGGCGCACAGCCCACGCGGAAATGAAATCCCGTGTGGAAGAACATGCTTGGGACGGCGAATGGTATGTGATGTACTTTGACCACGATGGCACACCCATCGGCTCGCACAAGAACCAGTACGGGAAAGTCCATCTCAACGGGCAGACGTGGTCAGTGCTATCAGGCTTCGCTTCCCCCGATCGCGCCCGCAAGGCAATGGATGCCGTCTACAAGCATCTCAACACGAAGCACGGTATCAAACTTTCCACGCCAGGCTTTAATGGCTTTGATCCGAATTACGGCGGCATCACCACCTACCCACCCGGAGCAAAGGAGAATGGCGGCATCTTCCTGCACCCGAATCCATGGGCGATGATCGCGGAGTCCATGCTCGGGAACGGCGACCGCGCCTACGAGTATTATTCGCAGATCAACCCGGCTGCCAAGAACGACATCATCGACCTGTACGAGATCGAGCCGTACGTCTATGCCCAGAACATTCTTGCGGATGAACATCCGCAGTTTGGGCTGGGGCGCAACTCGTGGCTTTCGGGCACAGCATCGTGGTGTTATCAGGCTGGCACGCAGTGGATATTGGGCATCCGCGCGGAATATGACGGGCTGCGCATCGATCCGTGCATTCCGTCGAAGTGGGATGGCTTCAAAGCGACACGTGTTTATCGCGGGGTAAAGTACAACATCACGGTGACGAATCCGCGGCATGTGTGCAATGGCGTGGCAAAAATCTCATTAAATGGACAAGCGGTCACGGGTAGCGTGATCCGCGCGAATGAAGGTTTACAGGAAGTGAATGTCGAAGTGGAGATGGGGTCGTGATGTCCGAGTCAACGTTTCCATCCGCATTCATTGAAAATGAATTTTTGCGGCTCGAGTATCTCACCAGCGTCGGACCTCGCGTTATCGGGCTGTATTCCAAACAAGCGGACGTTGATCTGCTCGCGCCATCGTTCGAGAAACACTGGACGACGCCGCACGGTGAATATTATTTGTACGGCGGTCATCGCATCTGGAAGGCGCCCGAAGAATCGTTTTATAACTGCCCTGAAGATAACGTGAGCGTGACGCAAGAAGATGACTGCGTGACGCTGCGCAACGATGTAGATGCATCGGGGCTGCAAAAAGAGATCTCGTTTCGGCTGGATGGAAACCGCGTGCTGCTGATGCATCGACTTATCTGGCATGGATCGGAACCGATCGAGTTGGCGCCGTGGACGATCACGCAGGTACCGCTGGAGGGCGTGGCGATCCTTCCGCAGTCGGGCTTGCGCGCAGGGACGGCGCCGTCTCGCAGTCTGGCGATATTCCCCTACTCCAGTGTCAGTGAACCGCGGCTGGAAGTGCATGACGATGTTGTGCTGGTGCATGGAACGGCGGCGGAGAACTTCTTCAAGATCGGCAGTTACAATCCGTTCGGGTGGGCAGCGTACATGTTGGAAAAAGCGCTGTTCATCAAGCGCTTCCCGGTCGGTGACTTCCGCAAACTGCCCGATATGGGTTCCAACGCAGAGGTCTATGTGCACGATGCCTACCTTGAATTGGAATCGCTCGGAGAACTTGTGTGGCTGCAGCCGGGTGAGGCAGTGACGTTCGAAGAAACGTGGGAAGTGATCCCCGGCGCGTACTCGGTTGATGTGGATGGTGCGCGTGAGGTTATAAAGCAATTATCTTGATATAAAACGTCCCGCAGGTTTCTCGAAAGGTGTGAGTTGTGCATCAAACCTGCGGGACGATATGTACGTGAGTAATACTCTTAATCAATAATGGAGAATGGAATGGCGAACAAAATTATTTTTCCTGAAAACTTCCTCTGGGGTGCGGCGACAGCCTCCTACCAGATCGAAGGCGGATGGAACAAGCATGGCAAGGGCGAATCGACATGGGATCGTTTTACACATACGCCGGGCAAGATCAAGAACAATGACACCGGTGACGTGGCAGATGATCATTATCGGTTATGGAAAAAAGATGTCGCCTTGATGAAGAAGCTCGGATTGCAGGCGTATCGCTTCTCGATCTCGTGGCCTCGCATTTTGCCCGCCGGACGCGGCAAGGTCAATCAAAAGGGACTCGACTTCTACAGCAACCTTGTGGATGAATTGCTCAAGGCAGATATCATGCCCTTCATCACGCTCAACCACTGGGACATCCCGCAGGCGCTGGAAGATGAAGGCGGATGGGTAAACCGCTCGACGGCAGAGGCGTTCGTTGATTATGCCAACATCGTGTCGAAAGCGCTTGGTGATCGCGTCACGCATTGGATCACGCACAACGAACCGGCGGTCGTGGCATGGATGGGCTATGGCACAGGTCAGCACGCGCCGGGCTTGAAGGATTATTCGCTCGCTGTTCCCGTCTCGCATCATCTGCTGCTCTCGCATGGCTGGTCAGTGCCGGTCATCCGCCGCAACAGTCCGAATGCAGAAGTGGGCATCACGCTCAACATTGCATGGAACGTGGCAGCATCCAACAGCCGCGCGGATCTGAATTCTGCGCGCGCGGGTGACGGCGAATGGTTCCGCTGGTTCGCGGATCCCATCTACGGACGCGGATATCCAGCCGACGTTGTCGCTGATTTCCAAAACAAGGGAGCACTGCCGAATGGCATGAATTTTGTGCAGCCAGGCGATATGGAAGCGATCTCTACCCCCACTGACTTCATCGGCATGAATTACTACTCCCGCCACGTGCATCGCGTCGACGCGCCAGATAACGATCCGCAGCTCGTTTTCCCCAAACCGAAGACTCCCGAAAACTGGACCGAGATGGGCTGGGAGATCGAACCGGATGGTCTCACTGGCATTTTGAGCAGAGCCTATTTCAATTATCAGCCATGCAAGATCTACGTCACCGAGAACGGCGCAAGCTATTCCACAGCGCCTGATGAAAACGGAAATGTCGCCGATGAGCATCGCATCCAATATTTGCGCACGCACTTTGCCGCGGCGCATCGCGCTCTGCAGGCAGGCGTCCCGCTCGCGGGTTATTTCGTCTGGTCGCTGATGGACAACTTCGAATGGAGCCACGGGTACAGCCAGCGCTTCGGCATCGTCTACGTGGATTACCAAACGCAGAAGCGCTACTTGAAAGACAGCGCCAAGTGGTACAAAGGCGTGATCAAGAAGAATGGGTTCTAAGATCGTGTGAACAAAAAGTCAGCTTGATACTAACATCAAGCTGACTTTCATTTATCAGCATGGATACGAACAGCAGACCCACCATCGGTGTATTGGCTGGCTGGCAGTTTTATAGAACTGCCACCAATCTGAGCTACCTGGCTCCCGTGTTTCGCGGCATCAGCCGCGCGGCGCAAGACCTGGGCTGTAATCTGCTGCTGGGATGCGGCATAGGTCCCTCCGCCAGCCCATCTGACCCGTTGCGCCCGGCATGGTCTGTGCTCACACCAGACGTGGATTTTGTTCCAATCGGACCTTGGAATACGGATGCCATCCTGATCGCCAATCCGCTTCACACGCAGGGGCGTTCGGACTACATCCAAAGTTTGATCTCCGCTGGACACCCGGTTCTTTTCATCGGTTCGGGCGAATCCGGACCGACGATCGTTGCAGACAACTCAAGCGGCATCCGGGAAGCCATGCAGCATCTCGTTGACCACGGTCACCGCCAGATCGCTTTCATCGCCGGCTCCCCCACCGACCTCAGCGGAGATTCCGGCGACCGGCTCACAGCATATCAAGCTTTCCTCAGTGAAAATAATTTAGAAAACCATCCACGATACATTGTCTACGGCAGGCATGTCTACGATGGCGGCTTCTCCGCGATGCAGGAACTCCTCGCGAATAGGACATCTTTCACAGCTGTACTCGCCAGCAATGACGAATCAGCGTTGGGGGCGATGCAAGCATTGGAAGAAGCAGGGAAGCGAGTCCCGCAAGATATCGCAATCATCGGGTTCGATAACAGGCTCGAAGGCGCGGTCCATGAGCCCGGGTTGAGCAGCGTCCATGTGCCGTTGTTCAATATGGGATATCAGGCGCTCACTCAACTGTTCGATCATATAAACAAGGGAACGGAACTCTGCGATCTAACCAAAGTCAATACAAGGCTGGTAGCTCGCGCCTCTTGTGGCTGCGGAAATGGACCATCCTCCCCATCGAACAATGGGATCGAGACTCAAACACAATTAAAAGAGACCATGACCGCTCTGATCCTTAGTCAGGCACACCGTCTGACCGATGAAGAGGGTCAAAGTCTGTGTACTGAATTGGTCAATTCCTTGGCTGAAAGCATCCAGCTGAGTGACGGAAAGATCTTCCAGCAAACTCTTACCAATATTTTGCAGCGAACCGCTGTGGGCGAAGACGATGCGCATATCTGGCAGGAGGCAATTTCTCTGCTGGGGAAAAGCTCCTGGGCAGCACAAGACGGTCTGATCCACGAAATGCTCGATGCAGCTCAGCTCACGATCAGCGCACAGATGCAGCGTCAGTATCGGAATTACGTGTTGCAGGAACGCTGGACGTCCAGCCGCTTGAGCCTACTGACCGACCGTCTGCTGGATGCATTGGATGAAACACAGATCCACGACATTCTCGCAAAGCATTTACCGGACTTAAACATCCATACTGCCATGCTCGCCACGTTCGAAACGGAAGAGGATGACCCCGTGGCATGGAGCAACATCCGCAACGTCATGGATGTGGCGCAATCGCCGTTCCGTTTTCCAAGCAGGGAGTTTCCGCCGCAAGGATTGTTCGGTGATAAGAATCCTTTCCAATTGACGTTGATCCCGTTGATAGCACACGACGGGCAATTGGGATACATGGTTTTCGGAACGGAACAGCTTGATCTCTACGGCGCCATCGTCCAGCAGTTGGGTGGAGCGTTCAACACGGCGCGCCTGTACCGTCAGGCAGTGGAGGATCGTCAACTGGCGGAGGAAGCGAACCGCATGAAAAGCCGCTTCCTATCCACGATTAGCCATGAGTTGCGGACACCGCTCAATTTGATCGTCGGTTTGAGTGGAATTCTCCTGCGCGAAAATGAGGAAGGCGACTCTCCCCTACCCGACCCCGTCCAACGTGATGTGGAACGGATCCAGGCGTATGCCCAGCATCTCGGCGGGTTGATCGGTGATGTGCTTGATCTGGCGACCAGCGATGCCGGTCAACTGCGCTTGAACAAGGATCTCGTCAACCTGGGCGACGCACTGCGCATGGTCTCCGAAAGCGGACGCCAACTGGCTGCCGACAAGGGATTATTATGGTCAGCCTCCATCCCAGAACATGGACCGTGGGTCTGGGGTGACCAAACTCGCCTGCGGCAGGTAGCGCTCAATCTGGTCAACAACGCCATCAAGTTCACGACCAGTGGGGAAATTAGTTTGAAAGTGGAAACGAACGTCAATGCAGTCACGGTAACGGTGCACGATACCGGCTTGGGAATCCCGCTGGAGGATCAGGAGTTGATCTTCAGTGAGTTCAGCCGCTCCGAGCGCAGCGTTCAACTCGGTTACAAAGGTCTGGGGCTTGGACTGGCGATCTGCAAACGGCTCGTGGAACTGCACGATGGCACGATCAATGTCAAATCCACAGGCAAAGTTGGAGAGGGGTCAACGTTTACCTTTACCCTTCCCATTATCCAACCATCGGAAGAACAGGTCGAAAACCTAGACCACGTCAACTTCCCCAGCGAAACGGAAACTGTCACAGAAGAAAACGGCTCAACAGCATTCACCATCCTGGTCGTGGACAATGAACCGAACACGCTCGATCTGCACACTCGCATTGTCCAATCTCATTCGCTGTCCAACTGTATCATCCAGGCGCGCAACGGACAGGATGCACTAGCTGCGCTGGAAAAAGAATCCATTGATCTGGTGCTGCTCGATCTTCAAATGCCTGAGATGGATGGTTTCGAAGTCCTGGAAAAGGTGCGGGCAAACGCGCGAACGAAGAATACTCCCGTTATTGTGGTCACCGGTCAGGCGTTGACCGAGGCGGAGATGGCACGTCTGAATCGCGGCGTGGCATCGGTATTGGAAAAGGGGTTGTTCAATCTCGATGAAACGGTGGCACACATCAGCTTGGCATTGGAGCGCAGACATCGTCTCAGCGGAGAAGCGCAGAGGTTGGTGCGCAAAGCGATGGCATACATCCATGAGCATTTTGCCGATTCGATCACCCGCCGCGATATCGCACAGCATGTCAGCATTGCTGAAGATTATCTGACCTTCTGCTTCCGGCAGGAACTGGGCACTACACCGATCAAATACCTGCAGCGCTATCGCATCAACCGCGCCAAACAACTCCTACAAGAAAACGCAACTTCCATCACCGAGATCGCCCGTCTGGTCGGCTTCTCAGATAGCGGATACTTCAGCCGCATCTTCCACCGCGAAACCGGCGTCTCACCAGAAGCGTTCCGGCGCAATCCCAACCTGTAAAAACACCACTTCTTTTTCAGACACTGATTCGCGCCGATTAAAAGAGAAAAATCAGCGTTTTTCTGCGTCCAACTTCGAGAGGAGGCAAGGGTTTCTCCTGTAACCCGCATCTATGAATTATCCACCTGAATCACGGTTTTCTCCATGCCCCCTTTCCGGCTTTCCTATATGATGCGCTCATACGTAGTGTCGGTGTGTGTATTTCACCGTCTCCTTCCACTGAGCATGGAAGAACATATCTAGAGGAGAAAACAATGAGTAGGAAACAGACCGTTTTTTCGATCGTTCTTGTTTTGAGTTTGCTTCTGAATGCCCTGGGGGTAGTTGCGCCGGTGTTGGCAGCCGGGATCCCTGTCGTTGATGATTTTGAGTCGGGGCTTCCGACCGGGACAGATGCAAACGGTATCACTGTCGGGTTCGTCACATTCCAAGATCCGAACAGTAGCGTGGCAATCTCGACAACGACCACGGTTCCCGCCCCGGTTCCGGGCGCGGCTGACCCGAACACGGTTCTCAAAATGGACCTGAGCGTGGTCTCGTATGCCGGCTTTGTGCACAACTTCCAGAACGACGCCGCCAACCAATGGGTTTCCCAGGATTGGAGCGCCTACGAAGGTTTATCCTTCTGGCTCTACGGCAACAATAGCGGCACCACCATGTTCGTGGATGTGCTCGATAACCGCAACCCCGGCTCCACGAAAGATGATGCCGAACGCTGGTCGATCGACATCCCCGATAACTTCAGCGGCTGGAAAGAGATCAAGATCCCATTTGAAAGCATGCACCGCAAAGAGATTGGTAACGGCGCCCCGAATGACGGTTTCGGTCTGACCGAAGTCTACGGCTGGGCGCTCGGCACCATCACCACCCCTGCCCCACAGACTTACTACGTGGATAACGCCATGGTCTACGGCGTGGCTCCCATCAAGCCTCTGACCGTCGGCTTCAACTCCATTGACTACAAGATCGAGGAAGGAAAAATTGCCACGATCACAGCGAAACTCAGCAAGCCGTCCAGCGATCCGGTGACCGTGGACTACAAGACCAGTTCCGGTTTCGCGGTTGCGAACCGTGATTACACTCCGGTCAGCGGCACGTTAACCTTCGCACCCAATACCACCTTGCAATCCTTCACCGTCCAAACCTTTGACGATGCCAAGTATCAGGGTGAACGCGGCGTATTGGTCGAACTCTCCAACCCGACCGGCGGCGCGTCTCTGGGCATTCCTACTATCGCTCGTCTCGATATTGTGGACAACGAAGCCTATGACCCGGCTCTGTTAGATGACTTTGAATCCTACCCCTATCTTTGGACCGTTGATCCAAAAGCGACTCTCACTAACCTTGAAATTGCTGCTGGCGATCCTTTGGCGTTACCCGGTCAGGGAGCGTTTGAGCGTGTGTTGAGAGCCGAACAGAAAAATGGCACCGGATCGTTCTCGGTCAATCGCGCCTACCCGATCGCGCAGGATTGGAGTTCATCAGGCGGGATCAACTTTTGGTATTACGGCACCAAGAGTAAACAAAACGTTGATATACATCTGGATAATAGTCCGGCAGTTACCGCTAATCCATCCCAATGGAAGCTGGTCTGGTCCGATGAATTCAGTGGCAAGCCCGGCACTGCTGCCAATACCAATATCTGGGGACAAGAGGTCGGTGACGGCACTGTAAATGGCATCGCAGGCTGGGGCAACAGCGAGTTGGAATATTACACCGGCGGTACCAATAACGCTGCCATCGACGGAAACGGCAATTTGAAGATCACCGTTAAAGAAGCCGATGGCTCCCAAATGTGTTATTACGGACCGTGCGAATACACTTCCGCACGCCTTTTGACCAAGAACCGCTTTGAAGTGGCCTATGGTCGCATCGAAGCCAACATCAAAGTCCCGGAAGGAGCCGGATTATGGCCCGCTTTCTGGATGCTCGGCGCTGATATTGACCAAAATCCGTGGCCGCAAAGTGGTGAGATCGATATTATGGAAGTGGTCGGTCGTCGCCCCAACGAGGTCTTCGGCACCTTGCATGGACCCGGCTACTCCGGTGGACAAAGCTATGGCAAGGTGTATGATCTTGGCAAACCTGTCGCGAACAAATTCCATGTTTTCGCCGTGGAATGGACGCCCGACAAGATCACCTGGTTCATCGATGGCACGCCCTTCTTCACTGCTTCACCCAATGATCCCATCCTGCAGGGCAAACAGTGGGTTTACAACCATCCATTCTTCATTCTGCTGAATGTCGCAGTCGGCGGCAACTTCGGCGGCGCGGTTGGACCTGACACGACCTTCCCGCAATCTATGCTGGTGGACTACGTGCGGCTGTATCAATCCCGTTCAAAACCTGTGACCACGTTCCATGCATCCTTCTACGATGATTTCAAAGGCTGGAAGAAGATCAGCATTCCATTCTCCGAATTTTGGAATGAAGACGGCTACACACTCGATACTACCAACATCCGCGCATTGCGTATCACAGCTCCCGCTGGAGCCAAGCATCCCGTGATGGTTGATCAGTTCCGTTTGACATGCCCGGAAACTGTCACCGTACAAAATACGGATGATAGCGGCAATGGCTCCTTACGCAAAGCATTAAGTACTGTTTGTGCTGACGGCACGATCAACTTCTCTGATACGCTCGCCGGTCAAACCATCACCTTACTCTCCGGTCCACTCACTCTGGGCAAGAACGTGACCATTGATGCCTCTTCGGCTCCGGGTCTCACTATCAGTGGCAACAATGCTTCACGCGTGTTCGAGGTCAGTGCCAGCACTACTGCAACTGTGAAAAATCTAAACGTCAAAAACGGATACGGCTGGCAGTTGGGCGGCGGCATTATCAACAACGGCTCGCTGACCCTCGACCATGTCAACGTCACCGATAACAACATGGCGACCAACGCCGGTGATTACTGGCAGGGTGGCGGCGGCATCTATAATGGTGATGGCTCAACACTTAACCTGATCGACAGCAGCGTCTCCAACAACCACGCAGCCTGGTCGGGCGGCGGTGTGTACGGCTTCTTCAACTCGACCGTCAACATCACACGCAGCACCATCAGTGGCAATGTATCCAATGACGTTGGCGGCGGCATCCGCTCGCTGAGCAACTTCACCATCGTGGATAGCACCATCAGCGGCAACACATCCACCGGCTGGCATGGCGGCGCGATCTTCCACACTGATGGCAATATGACCATCACCAACTCGACCATCGCTAACAACAAGGGACCCGACTGGGCAGCTTCTGCCATCTTCAACGGTTCCTTCGGCGGCGCGGCTCCCACGCTCACGCTGACGAATACCATCATCACAGGCAATCAGTATTATGCCTGCGATCATTGGACCGGAGCGAACACCCTGACATCTGGCGGGCACAACCTGGTGCAGGATGCCACTTGCAATACCAGCAGCACACCTGACGCTACCGATATCATCACTACAGATGCACTGATCGGCGCGCTCGCTGATAACGGCGGTCCCACCTGGACCCACGCCCTATTGCCGGGCAGCCCTGCCATCAATGCAGGCGATAACGCCGCCTGTTCCGCAACCGACCAGCGCGGTGTGGCACGTCCGCAAGGCGGACAGTGTGACATCGGCTCATACGAAGCACAATAAACTTTATCTGTAGACCATTCCCTTTCTTGAGAGGACAAACATCCTCTTGAGAAAGGGTCAAAAGAGAATTGATGAACGTCAGTGAACAATGATAGTATTTGCTGCGGGCATTTCAAATGCCCGCAGCACTTCTTACAGGAGAACCATCCTGAAATTCTTTGAAATCATATAGTGGGGATGCACTGCACCGGCTTAGGAGAGCCCGATACGATGAACGAAAAAAGCAATCCGATCTATATTGGAGACACTATCCAACAACATGCAGACTGCAATGTCACGGGGGAATTCGTCCACATGCTTGGCGATACATTCTATAAGATCAAAAATTATGACGGCATGGCGCCGTTCTTCATGAGCATCATCAGCAGTTCGAATCATTGGCTCTTCATTTCGTCCACGGGCGGGCTTTCGGCAGGCAGGGTCAGCGCCGAGCAGGCACTCTTCCCCTATTACACCGATGACAAGATCACCGAGAACAACGAGAACACCGGCAGCAAATCCATTTTCCTGGTGACGCGCGGTGATAAAACAAAACTCTGGGAACCGTTCTCCGATCGCTATAAAGGCAGTTATCGCATCGGGCGTAATCTGTACAAGAACGTCCCTGGCACTGCGCTCATCTTCGAAGAACACAACTTTGATCTCGGACTCAACTTCCGGTATGCATGGCGCACCAGTGACCAATTTGGATTTGTCAAATCGGCATGGCTGACCAACGCAGTGGACACTAATTGCCGCGTCGAACTTCTGGATGGGATGCAGAACATCCTACCCGCTAACATCACCTCGACGACGCAAAACGTTTTCAGTCAGCTTCTGGATGCGTACAAGCGCTCCGAACTAGACCCGCAAACGGGTCTCGCTATCTTTGCCTTGAACTCCACCCTGACCGATCTCGCCGAGCCGAGCGAGTCACTGCTGGGCACAACTGTGATGCAGTTGGGGTTGGAGAACGCCAATTATTTGATCTCCTCCGCGCAGCTGGACAATTTCCGCTCGGGGTTCGGCATCACCTGCGAAACGGAAGTCCGTGGACGGCGCTGCGCGTACTTTGTCCACGCGAGTCTTGAACTGGCGTCAGGCGAAGAAAAAGTCTGGCATGTGGTGGCAGATACAAATCAGGATGGAGCCGCGATCGTCGCGTTGACAAACAAGTTAAACGGAGACCGCTCCGAGTTAGTGAAAGCCATCGAAGCAGACATCCAGTTAAATAATTTGAATCTGGAAAAGATCGTCGCCAGCGCGGACGGCTTGCAGGTTTCGAACGATGAGCTTTGCACGGGACATCATTTTGCCAACGTGATGTTCAACGTCATGCGCGGTGGAATTTTCTCGAACGGGTACGATATCCAGACGCCGGACTTTATTGATTTCGTCAAAGTGCGTAATCGTGATGTCGTGGCGAACAACGCCGCGTTCTTCTCGGAACTGCCCGCGGAGATGAATATCCTTGATCTATACGTCCGCACCGAAGCAACTGGGCAGGCTGACCTGATCCGCATGAGCTACAGCTATCTCCCGCTGACGTTCAGCCGTCGTCACGGCGACCCAAGCCGCCCGTGGAACCGTTTTGCGATTGATATCAAAAAAGCCGATGGCTCGCTCAAGCTAGGCTACGAAGGCAACTGGCGCGACATCTTCCAGAACTGGGAAGCGCTGGCATATTCGTACCCCGAATATATCGAAGGTATGATCAGCACGTTCCTGAACGCCACCACCGTGGACGGATACAACCCGTATCGCATCACACGCGAAGGCATTGACTGGGAACTGCCCGAGCCGAACAACCCGTGGGCGAACATCGGCTATTGGAGCGACCACCAGATCATTTATCTGCAAAAGCTGATGGAGATTAGCGCGAAGGTGCATCCGGGCAAACTCAAAACGCTGCTCTCGCAACCTGTCTTCAGCTACGCCAATGTGCCCTATCGCATCAAGCACTATGCTGACCTGCTGGTCAATCCATACAATAGCATTGACTTCAACTGGGATATGGAGCACGAGATCGACAAGCGCGTGAAGCAGCGCGGCAGCGATGGGAAATTAGTGTATGCGCACGGCGGGGAAATTCTCCACGCCAACCTGACCGAAAAGCTGCTCACCCTGCTGCTCGCCAAGCTGGTCAACTTTGTCCCTGAGGGCGGCATCTGGATGAACACCCAGCGCCCCGAGTGGAACGATGCCAATAATGCTCTCGTTGGCAAAGGTCTCTCGATGGTGACGCTTGCCTATCTGCGGCGTACAGTCGTATTCTGCAAAGAGTTGCTACAGCAAAGTGAAGTGAACTCTGTGGAAGTAAGCGCCGAAATCCTGAAACTCTTCACGCAGATATTCCAAACGCTAAACGATTTCAAAGACACATTGACCGGTTCCTTCAGCGATGAACAGCGCCGCTCCATGATGGATGAGCTCGGTCTGGCTGGTGAAGACTATCGCTGGAACTTCTATTCCAACGGCTTATCGGGTGAATCTGCTTCGTTGAAGATATCAGAGATCGTGGCGTTCCTTGACCTAGCACAGCAATTTGCGGAGCATTCCCTGCGCGCCAATAAACGTAGTGACAACCTATACCATGCCTACAACATCTTGCATATCACAGAAGGAAAGGCGACAGTTGGCAACTTGTATGAAATGCTCGAAGGACAGGTCGCTGTACTTTCATCGGGAATGCTGGCAGGTAAAGAGTCGCTGTCGCTGCTCGAAAGCATGAGGAATAGCAAACTCTACCGCGCCGACCAGCACAGCTACATCCTGTACCCGGATCGTGTCCTGCCGGGATTCGTTGTCAAGAATATGATCACCCCTGAGCAGGTGAATGGGCTGGCGTTGATCGAAGAACTGGTCAAGGCAAATGACAGATCACTGATCGTGAAGGATGAGGAAGGTAACTTCCACTTTGCCGGGCATATCCGCAATTTCAAAAACGTGACCAGCGCGCTGAATGCCCTTCCTCCCCAGTATGCGGATTTAGCAAAAAGCGATATTGAAAAACTTAAAGTGCTGTTCGAGAATACCTTCCACCACAACGAATTCACCGGTCGCTCCGGGACGTTCTTCGCCTTTGAAGGTCTCGGCAGTATTTACTGGCACATGATCTCCAAGCTACTGCTGGCGGTGCAGGAAACAATTCTCCGCACGCGGAATGAGTCAGTCACGAAGGCGTTAATCGAGAAATATGAAGACATCCGCAAGGGACTGAGTTTCAATAAGCCAGCAAATATCTACGGCGCTTTCCCCACCGATCCCTACTCTCACACTCCGAAGGGAGCAGGAGCCAAGCAGCCCGGCATGACCGGCATGGTCAAGGAAGAGATCCTCACCCGCCAGATGGAGCTGGGATTCTCGGTGGAGAATGGAAATATCAAATTCGATTTCCTGCTTTTCGACAAACAGGAATTTTTGGCTACTCCCGCCGTTTACGAATATTGGGATACTAATGGAAAAAAAGAGTCTATCGAATGTCCCGCAGGCGCTATCCTGTATTCGATCTGTCAGGTGCCGGTGATATTGAGAAAATCGAATGAACCTTGTATCGAAGTCTATTTCTCTAATGGAGATCGCAAACAGATCACGGGGCATATTTTAGACACAGTAAATAGCAGGCATATATTCCACCGAGATGGAAACATCCATCACCTGATAATTTCCATAGTAAAGTAAAGGAAGATGTCGAAAAGAAAAGAACGGCGCTCGCCGTTCTTTTCTTTTATCCACTCACAAACGGATTACCCATTTTTTCTTCGCCCACCGTCGTCTCGGGACCGTGTCCGGAAAGCAGACGGGTCTCATCGGGCAGCGTGTAAACTTGTTCTCTGATGCTTTTCTCCAGCGTTTCCCAATTTCCGCCGGGCAGGTCAGTGCGACCAACTGAACCAGCGAAGATCAGGTCACCACAGAAGCAAACTCCAGCCGAGGCGACGTATAGGATGCAGTGACCAACCGTATGTCCCGGCGTGAAGCGGACTTCGAATTCGTTCGAGCCAAGTTTCAGCTTCATCCCCTGCACAAAGTCAATGGTCGGTTCGGGACCGGGGTCAATGTCAAAGCCGAAGAGCGCTCCCCCTCCGCCTGCGCGCCACAGCACGTGATCGTTCGGATGCAGCGCCACCAACGGCAGCGGATTCAATGCATCGGCAATCGCGCCTGCACCGCCGATGTGGTCGAAATGCGCGTGCGTGTACCAGAGGTGACCGATGCGCCAGCCGCGCTTTTGCGCCTCCGCCAGAATGACATGCCCATCCCACGATGGGTCAATGACGGCGGCTTCTTTTGTTTCGGGGTCAGCCACGAGATAAGCATTGGTCTGCGCGGGACCGAGAGTGAAGGAAACAATTTCAAGCATGATGAGACCTTTCCAAAAAACGTTCGATGTCATTCTGAGCCGCGGAGCGGCGACACTTGCACCGCACACAAGTGCATGTGAGAATCTCTACCAAGTCAAGAGGACCTCCAGTGGGAGGAGGGATGCTTCGTTACGCTCAGCATGACATGGACATGGTTATTACGAAGTAACCGCCACCTGTTCCTTTTGCGGCATAAATATATAACTCACAACAATGGAAACAACGATCAACCCGATCGCCAGCGGATACATCAGCATGGGATCGCGTTCGTATAAGAAACCCGCCAGCGGAGGCGTGATAATAAAGATGACCGCGCTGATGGTTTCCATGACTCCGTACATGACTCCCATCTGGGAGACATGCACCAGCTCGCGCGCCTGCGCCATGACCATGGGACGCCCCGCACGGAAACCGCCCAGCAGGAAATATCCCAGCGCAATGAACGGCATGGTTGTCCCTTTCCAAAGGAAAAGGGCGAACAGAATGACCAATGCCTGCGCCAGCAAAAATCCTTTGCGCGGCTCGGCACGGCTGAACAGCGCTGTGATCAACGAATTCCCAAGCGCGCCGACCGAAAAGATCAAACCGGTTTGGCTCAGGGAAAGTCCACGCACGCCGGTGAGGAAATTGGGTGTGAGCGGCACCGAGAGATACATGGCAAAGATCGCGAATGCCAGCACGCCCATCAAAAGTACGAAGCGTGAGTTATTGAGCAAGCCTGGCGGCGGTGACTCCGGGTCGTGATGATCGAGCGGTTGATGCCCGATAAAAAAGATACAGAGATTGGAAAACACAAAGACAGCGGCTGCCACCCAAAAGCTCATGCGCATTCCATAATGGTCACCGATCCAGCCGCCGGTCACTGATCCAAGAACCATGCCCAGACCGAAGGACGCCGTTGTCAGAGCAAGCACTGTGCCTACAGACCAGTCTCCGCGCGCGGCGGTCACATAACTGCTCATCGGTGACGAGACAAAAGCGGTCAAACCGTACCCGAACAGACCGACCAAGAATAACGGCAGCATCAAGGCGGAGCCCATTACAGCGGTCGAAACCAGTCCCAACAGCCACGCACTGATCAACAACGGGCGGCGCCCCACTCTATCTGATAATCGCCCAGCAGGTATATGCGTGATGGCGCTCGAAAAACTGAACGCACCCAGCACCAGCCCGATCTGATATTCGCTCAGATGGAACTGTACATCCAGGTAGATTGGCACGAAACTATAAAACATCGCTTCGCCAAATCCCCACAACAGAAGAGCGGCAGCGACCAAGAACAGACTACGTTTCAACTGGACTCTCCACCCGATTCAAAAACTCCAAAGCAGATTCAAATACCTGACGACGAGCCGCGTCGCGCGTCACGACATGACCTGATCCCGTTACATAGACCTTTGTCTTCTCTGGAGCATTGACCAGATCCGCGTAGATCATTTCCATGCTCTCGGGCAGCACATACTTGTCATCTTTCGAATGGATAAGTCGCACCGGCGCCCTAACCTTCGGCAGCGCCGCACGCAACTCCCCAAGTAATAGATTTAACTGTCCAATGGAACGCATGGGGTTCTCGGGATATGAAACATGCCCCTTCCACGCATCCTTATCGAACCAACTCGCGCCGGGTTCTTCATCGCTCTTCGGCATGTAGGGAACGATCTTGGCGATCCAGTCGATCTTCCGCAGGCGTGGGTCATCGGGCAGTTTGTACGGCGAAGACATCGAGACCACGCCTTTTACATCCAGCCGCGTGGACATCAGCAGTGAGAGCGCCGCTCCCATCGAAAGCCCCACGAGGACGATATTATCGGTAAAACTCTTCAGCAGAGAATAGCCATCTTCCACGGAAGCAGTCCAATCCGTCCAGTTGGAGCGGATCATATCTTCGGGAACGGTGGCGTGTCCGGCGAGTCGAATGCCGAGGCAGGTGAATCCTTTTTCGTGCAGAAACTCCCCCATCCAACGCATTTCTTTGGGCGTGCCGGTGAATCCGTGGGTCAGCAGGCACGCGGGCTTCGAGCGGTCACCCAAAAAGAAAAAGGGCTCCGCAGTTGGGATGATCTGTGACATGGGTCGATTATAAGACTATGTCGGCAAAGTGATGGTGAAGCTACTACCAGCATCCTTTCCTTCACTTTGTGCCTGCACAGTTCCATCATGCATTTCGATGATGGCTTTGACAATCGCCAATCCCAGCCCATTGCCGGGGAAGGCGGAGGAATTGCGTCCGCGGTGGAAACGCTCGAAGAGATGAGGTAAGTCTTCGGGTGGGATGCCAATGCCGGTATCAGACACAGTAACGATGGCTTGATGCTCATCCTGTTCCAGTCTCAGTTGGATGGAGCCTTTCTCCGGCGTGAACTTGATGGCATTCTCCAGCAGGTTGTTGAGCACCTGTTTGAGCTGCGTTTCATTCCCATTCACTGTAACGGATTCATCCACTGGGATATCCACCGTGAATTCATGCCCGGTCTGCTCGGCACGTGAGGCAAATTGTTCGCCCACTTCGTTGACTACCTGGATAAAATTCAGCGGTTCAAACTCAGACTTCGACTTTGCCGCTTCGATGCGCGACAAATCCAGCAGACTCTTGACCAGCGCTTCCAGACGCTGAGCCTGTTCTTGTACCCGTACCAAATAGCGGGTGCGAACGGAAGCGTTCTTCTCGTCCCGCGCCAGCTCCAGGTTGGCTTGCAGCGCTGTAAGCGGAGTATGCAGCTCATGCGCCGCATCCGCTACAAAAGCCCGCAGCGTGGAAACGGTCTGCTCAACCTGCTCCGCCATGCCGTTGAACGAATTCGCCAACGAGAGGAATTCCTGCTGTTTTTCATCCTGCAAATGGACGCGTACCGAGAGATCGCCCTGCTCCATTTTTTGCGTGGCGTTCTCCAACGCCAGCACAGGACTCGTCACACGGCGGCTCATGAACCAACCCATTAGCGCGGCAATGGCAACCGCAAAGATACTGGCGAGCAACCAGGCGATCGTGACCGAGTTAACCACATCCGCTCCATAGGTGGGACCATTGGAAAATTCCAACATGCCCAACTGTTTGCCGGTGGATGTCATCAAGATAACACCCGCCTTCTGCGCCGACCTATGCGCAGGATCGCTCTCGATGCGTTGAACAAAACCATATCCGTACGGCGAAGCGCTGACAGGGACAACGATATCGGTTGTCCCTGTCACGACAGATAGACCTCCCTCAGGAAGCGTTTGTTTGGAAACTTCTCCTCCTGCTGAGAACACAAGAACACGTGCCTGTCCATCCTTTGGCGGCTCTGCCTGGGTGGAAAACGTGACGTTCCCAACCAGAGGCGGGCGACCCGATACCGCCACAATTTGATTGGAACCAGGGATACCCGAATCAGCGATCGTTCTGTTGTTAGTGTCGTACACTTTGATCTGCGTCTGCGAAAGGAATGCCAACCCTTCAACCTGATCTTGCAGAGACACTTGCGGCGCGTTTGACTGCATCAGTTCTTCCAGAATGGGTTTGAGCGCCACGGCATTTCCGTACAGGTAATCAAGTTCCTGCCGTGCATAATATTTCCGTAAGACCAAGAGCATCATGGAGCCCAAGGCAAGCGCCGCCACCAGAGCGATCACGGCATAACTTGCAGGCAAACGCCAGCGGATGGATTTTCGATTCATAGGTATCACCTTCTCCTAGCACAGAGCGCACACATCGTCCTGATGCCCTTCGGGAGAGATCTCAAAATTTCTTCTCAATTCTCTGAGGTCTCTGTGGCATTTTGCTCTTACTGTTTCTTGAACATTACTGGTTGGCTGTACAACAGGACATCTGCAATAATTCTATCTCCACTTTTGCGTCCCCAGACGGAAATAAAGGATTGAGAGTTGAGATCGTCCAGGGTGCCTTCGCCGACCTTTTGCTGAACAGTTTGGTTGCCACCGGATGGATCCGGCGGTTCGGTAACATCTTTATATAGGATTGTATCGCTGGTGACAACCACTTCCACTTTGGGTCCGTTGTTCCCATTGGGAGAGGAGGAAAAGACGGGACCTTCCTCTCCTTCGTCACCACCTTCGTTGCTGGTGGAAACGACCACACCGCCTCCGCCCGCATCCATGGCAATGGATGAGACGATAACCGTATTATCTTTCCGCTCGGAAAATATTCCCGAAAGGTCCGGTTTGGATTTGGGAAGTTCCGGCGCCGGTTCCATCTGCACAGAGACGGACACCGGACCTCCGCCCTTTCCAAAAGGCAACATCAGCCCCATCGGACCAACGCCCTGATTGATCAGCCTGCCAGCGACGAATGCCGCCGCTACCACCAGAATGACTACTATACCAAGAATCACGAACAGTTTTTTATTTTGCATAATTGACTCCTTATTATTTCAAATCTTGGGCGGGGAAACCCCGCCCCTACATCATTCGTATCGTAACGCCTCGATCGGGTCGAGCCGGGAAGCACGCAACGCCGGATACAACCCGAACGCAAAACCTACGAGCACAGCCACACCGAACGCCAGCGGAATACTTCCCGGCAGGAGCAGTGCCACGCCGCGGTTTAATGCTGCTGCCAACGGGATCACCAGGATGCCCAGCACGATTCCCACAATGCCGCCGCTGGCGCTGATCAGCACCGCTTCCAGCATGAACTGGGAGACGATATCACGCTGTTTCGCGCCGACCGCCAGGCGCACACCGATCTCGCGCGTCCGTTCGGTGACACTGACCAGCATCACGTTCATGATGCCGATCCCGCCGACGATGAGGGAAACGGTCGCCATGGCTGCCAGCAACAGGGAGAAGGTTTGAGCCGCTTCCTGCTGTTGACCGAGGATGTCCTTGCGGGTGGTCATATCAAAATCATCCAGATAATTGCCTTCTTCATCCTTCTGGATCTGATGTTTCTCGCGCAGGAACTTTGCGATCTCCTCTTTGGCTTCGTCGATGCGGTTCGCGTCCGTGACGTGCGCCACCATGTACACCGACGGTTCATCCTCGTACAGGTTTTGGATCATGGCACTGATCGGCATTAATATCCCTTCGTTGGGTGCAGAGCGATAGCGCTGCTCCACATCCGTGCTTTCCAGTTCGGTCACAACGCCGATGACCGTGCAGCGTTCACGATCCACCCAGATCGTCTCACCGATGGGGTTGTCGCCGGAGAACAGGTCAATGGCGGTCTGGTAAGCCAGTACACAGACAAGTGAGCCTGCGTACACCTCATCAGCGGTGAAGAAGCGCCCGTCAGCGAGAAAATCTTCGGCTCTGAGAGGAACGCCGTTCTGCCATCCCACAGGTTGAACGTCACCGCTGGAAATCATCCCTTCGAGACGGTCACGCGTTGTCCCGTTGGCGCTGACCTCTACCGAGTTCTTGCCGAAGCGAGCCTTGAGCGTTTTCGATGCAGACATCTCCACGCTTTCCACGAGCGGAATGTTGTCAGCGATCTCGAGCCCGTCGGTGTAGGTCAACTTCTCGCCCACACCCTGAAACTTGCCATCTTCCATGGCGAAGCGCTGAGAGATCTGAATTTGATTCGCTCCCAGATCCTGGAAGGTGGCATTCACGGCGGCGCGCGCGCCATTGCCGAGCGCCAGCATGGCAATGACCGATGTCACACCGATGACCACACCCAGCATGGTGAGCGCAGCGCGCAATTTGTTGGCAGCAACACTACGGAGAGCGGTTCGCAAGAGGTCAAGCAGCGACATGGTGCGACTCTCCTTCCTGCAGCATGCCATCGCTCATCGAACAGATGCGGCTGGCGTGCCTGGCAATATTCGCATCATGCGTGACCATCACGATCGTGCGTCTTTCTTCGTGCAACTCATCCAGCAAATGCATGATCTCTTCACCGGTCTTGCTATCGAGATTCCCGGTCGGCTCATCGGCAAGGATGACGGCGGGCTGCGTCACGAGGGCGCGCGCAATTGCCACGCGTTGACGTTCACCGCCTGAGAGTTCCATGGGCTGGTGTTCGGCGCGATCTGCCAACCCGACACGTGAGAGTGCATCCATGGCTTTCGCATGCTGTTCCTCTCCGGCAACCTGTCCATTGCGATACAACAGCGGCAAGGCGACATTTTCCCAAGCAGAGAAACGCGGCAGAAGGTTGAAGTTTTGAAAGATAAAGCCGATCCGTTTCGAGCGCACCTCTGCTAACGTGTCGCGGCTAAGCGAAGAGACTTCCACGCCTTCGAGCCAGTACGAACCTTCATTGGGACGATCCAGACAGCCGAGTAAATGCAACAGTGTGGATTTTCCGCTGCCTGAAGAGCCCATCAGCGCCACGAACTCGCCCGCTTCCACCGAGAGATCCACGCCTCTCAACGCATGGACAGTGCTGTTGCCCATCTCGTACTTGCGCATCAATCCTTCAATGCGGATGACTGCTTCGCCGATCATCGTGTCACCACCTCTTCGCCCTCTTTCAACCCGGAAAGGATCTCAATATAGGTATCGCCACGCAGCCCAACTTCAATTTGTCTTTCCACCGTCTGGGAACCATTCCACACTTTGACAACGGTCTTGCTTCCGCTCGATGCACGGACGGTCGCACGCGGCAGGCATAAGACAGCTTCCCGCTTGGCAATCGTCACTGCCGCATCCGCAGACATGCCATCCACCAGCCCGGCGGGAACCTCGCTCAACGAGATGTAAATGCTGTACTGCGGGCTGGATGATCCATCAATGCGCTGCGGGACAATGCGCTCCACTTTGCCGGTCAATGTTGCATCGGGCAGGGCATCAAAATACAAGCCCACTTCCATGCCGGAGGAAAGCAACGGATAATCTTCTTCGGTGACGCTGGCTTGTACTTCCAGCGCTTTGGGGTTGGTGAACGAAAGCAGCTTGCTGCCAGCATGGACTGTCTGCCCGGTAGCTGCTTCGATGCTCAGGACCACTCCGTCAAACGGAGCGCGGATCGTTCCATCCTTTTCAACCTGCTTCGCCGTCTCGAGCGCTGCCTGCGCCTCAGCCAAATCCACCTGAGCCTGCGCCTCTTCGATCGGGTCAACACCATCTTTCAAGCGATCTAATGCCGCCTGTGCTTCGTCCAAGGCAAGTTTGTTAACTTCGATCTGAGCCTGCGCTTTGAGAAAGTCCGTTTCGCCGGCGTCATACAATTGCTTCTTCTCTTTATCGCTGGCTTCCACGTACCTTTTGTGGACTTCCTTCAACCATTCCAGAGTTGCCTGTGAACTTTGCAATTTCTTTTTGGCGTCGTATAGATCCAGTTTCTTCTTTGCCTCATTCAGCGCAGCATTCTTATACAGGTCATCGAGCGTTTTCTGCGCCTGAAGCACATCCAACTCCGCTGCGGATCGCGCCGCCTCAAAGCCCGCCGGGTTATCAAGCTGCACCAACGGCTCGCCTTTTTTCACGCTTTCACCGGGCTGCACGTACACTTCTGCCAGCCTGCCATCGGCGGGCATCTCCATGTCAATAACACTGGTGTTGACCACATTCCCTGGTGCGGAAACACTCTGCTCCACGTCACAGGTGGTCACAGGGACAGTATCTGGGGTAGCCACTGCTGGCGGCGCTTTTGTTGTAGCAAAGCCAGCATACCCAGCGGCTCCAACAAGCAACACAGCAATAAGTGAAAAAAGGATGATGGTTCTCTTTTGGGTCATATAAACTCCTCGAGGTTTTTAGCCACGGATTTCACGAATTAGCACGAATTTCTTAAATCAATCTGTGAAAATCTGTGAAATCCGTGGCAAAGAATTAAATAGTGTCTTCCTTCAACAACCATGTACAATAAAACAGACAAGGCTATTTACCTTGTCTGCAAGTCTATTCGATAGGAATTTCGAGGGGATTATGGTGAGATTACGGTTTCTTAATCTCGTTCGCCAGCCGGTAACCGAGTCCCGGCACGGTCAGTATCAACACAGGGCGGCTGGGGTCACGCTCCACTTTTTCACGCAGGCGTCGAATATGCACATTCACCGCCTGTTCGCTATCGGGGTCGGAACTGTGTCCCCAGATGGTTTCGACAATTTGGGCGCGGCTGAGCACCTGTCCACGATGACGGGCGAGATAGCTCAACAAACGGAATTCAATTGGGGTGAGTCCGACCGGCTCGTCATCCCGCAGCACCTGCCCGCTTGAAAAATCCAAGATCAAGTCGCCGACAAATATGTGGTTGCTGTCCGCACTCGAGAATTCACCGTACGCCCGCCGCAGACTGCGCACGAATACGCGAGAGCAGTTCGCGCAAATGGAACGGCTTGGTAACGTAATCATCGGCACCCATCTCAAGACCGAGCACTTTATCGAGCGGGTCTTGCTGTGCCGTAAGCATGATAATGGGCATATGCAAACCCTGTTGCCGCGCCTGCTTGCAAAAATCAAACCCCGAGCCATCCGGCAGGCGCACATCCAGTAGCACCAAATGTACGGTGTTCTTCTGCGCGAACGCAATGCCCTCTCGCCCTTCGGATTTCCAGGTCACCTTGTAGCCCTCACGCGCCAGACCGTCCTGCAGCGCCTGAGCGACAGCAGGATCATCTTCCACAATCAGCAATTGATGCATATCCATGCTTGGGATTATATCCGCTGACGACTTACTTCCGCATCCATGCCGGGCGCAGGCTTGCCACCTTTTTATAGACCGGGCACCCCGCCTCATGCGCTCCCGCCAAATACCCCGTGGACATGAGGAACTCGTTGACGATCTCTCCGCCAGTGAAGACGAATGTTTTTTTGAAGAGTTTTACCCACTCCTCTTTCGTCAGCGGATGGTGCGCATCCAACCAACCTTTGAAGGAACCGTATTCCTTGCGCAGTTCCAATATCTTCTGCGCGTTGACGATCGCCGCATTGATCTTGAGCCGGTTGCGGATGATGCCTGCATCTTCCATCAATCGCGCACGGTCTTTCTCACCGTACTTCGCAACCTTCTCGATCTTGAAGCCATGATACGCCTTGCGGAAGTTGTCCGCTTTCTTCAGGATAGTGATCCACGATAGACCCGCCTGATTGATCTCCAACACCAGCCGCTCGAAAAGCTGGTCATCGTCATCGATAGGGAATCCATATTGCGTGTCGTGGTAGGTCTTGTTCAAGACCTGAACGCAATAACTACGAGAAAGGATTGATTCTTTCAACTGAATTAATTCTCAACTCTTGAACTGGAATTCCAAGCAGGTTGCAAGGCAAGGACAGTTTCATAAATGGGGCAATCCGGGGTATGAGCACCGGGTAAATAACCGGTGCTCATCAAGAACTCATTCACGATCTCTCCTCCAGTGAAAACAAACGTGCGCTTGAACGTCTTAGTCCAGTTTTCTAGTGTTTGTGGGTGATGAGCATCCAACCATCGTTTGAAGGATCCATACTCGGCTCGTAAGCATTGGATACGGCGTGCATTTTCTATAGCAGCATTCACCTTTAAACGATTGCGGATGATGCCAGCGTCACTGAGCAAGCGCATACGATCGACTTCGCTATAGGCAGCAACTACATCGATATTGAAGTTGCTATACGCAAGCCTAAAATTTTCAGCTTTCTTTAAAATGGTAATCCATGAAAGCCCTGCCTGGTTTATTTCCAATATCAACCGTTCAAACAGCAAGTTATCATCTAGGAGAGGAAAACCGTATTCGGTATCGTGGTAGACACGATTATGTGAATCTTCAGGATGGGAATTAGAGTAATCACAGTAAGTGGCCATCCTGACATTTTACTATTATCTTGAAAATACCGCGGTCCCAGGATTCACATACCATCAACACGTTATGTCCAAAAAACCGTGGCTTTTCATTTTGAATTTGGCTCTGAAGTCTTCGACAATGCTCGATATGAGATGAAGGTACTCTATAGTATAGATAATCTCCAACTGGCTAATCAGGCACATGGACGAACTGGTCAAAAAACAGACAATTAAGAACCGGAGAAAATATCAATTTACCGAAATCCCAAATCCATGATCACACACGGAATAGGTTAAAGCTATATATTGGGATAACACTTAGTCTGTTCGGAAAAAATCCGAGGTCAACAAGTATTAACTGACCAATGAATGGCCAGTGTACCTAACTCTGTATGGATGTTTTGATCTATCGCGGTTCCATACAAGCCTTATGAACGCCTTTCGAACACTGTAATTTGCACTATGAGCATATTCAGTCACCAGCTGTTGGTTTATGTCCATTCCCATGGCTATTCATTAATGATTTGGGCAAAGGAGTTTGAAACACCCGGGCCCGATTGACTTGATGGGCAGAGCGGAACTCGGCTAATTTCCGTTGTTCCAATAAGAATTGGCCTGCGCCAGTTGATGGTCAGCACGCACACGAAGTGCACTTACAATCATTCGTTCCACCAGCCATACGCACAACATTAATGCGCCAACAACCAAGAAGCCGATACCTGCATTATCCACTGCATTTTGCTTTAAAGATTCTCGAGCTATTGATGTAGCAGTTGCTGCCGCTGCAATTCTATCAAGAGACGCATCCTGTGCCATTTTTGTTTGCGTCGCCATCCTTTGAGCATCATTGAAGTTTCTCTCCGCAGCAATGGCGGTCGTAGTTTGAACCGGGGGTATGCTGGTCAATTCGGCCGCAACGGCAGTTTGGGCAGCAAAAATTGCCTGAGGTGTTTGAAGTGCGCCGAGAGCTGCTTCCGTCGCTCGGATATCCACTCTTGCCGCCTCATCTCTAACATCTTGACTTGGACCAATTGGCAGCCCTGCAAGAAACGCTCCAATTCCAACAGCCATACAAATCACTATCAAGCCAAGCCTAACCAGTGGAGTATTGTTGCTCTGAAAGACCATGTTATTCTCCTTTCTGCGTCAACAAGACTCAAAACCAGACATCACGTATTCATCTCTCTTGGCACTGTTGGCTACATAATACAACGCAAAAAGCCGATAAACGTGAAGATCGGCTCTCAGTTATGTCACAATAACGTATTTAATTTCTCTATCTTGCTAACTATAGTGTGACTTTTTCCTTAGCTACAGTCACAGTTCTGGGACAGGAATATAACAGGCTATTTCTCCATCTCCCCCATCAGATTTAACCGGTACCCCTTGCCTCGTTCAGTCAGGATATAGCTTGGTCGGCTAGGATTAGGCTCAACATCGTCACGAATACGGCTTATTTCCTGCCTGATACGTTGATTTTGATCTTCATTTCCAGGAAAGTATTCCTCCCCATATACATTGGTTGTAATTGCCTCATTACCTACGATACGGCCCTGTTGTTCGATTAGATAACGCAATAACTTCAACCTCAACCCCATAAGAACCGCAACACGACGTTCTCCGATCCAAACTCTTCCATCTTCGTCCAAACGCAGCATCCCTCCTGATTGAGAAGCCTCATGTAGTGTTGTAAACCTTTTGGCGATCATACAAGCTGCCAACAACAAATGTGCGCCTCGTAGTCTATCTTCCGTGTATAGGACGCCAGGATCATAATGAACCATTGCTTCCACAATCCAAGCTAACAAGCCGGCGTAATAAGGCAGGGTTTCAACCCCAGCTTCGGTGGCGGCTTGTCTGCGTATCTGTTCAATTAGACCTACACTCAGCCTCAAATCCGGAATTACATTGGTTTCTTCCAATCCTTCGTCCAGACGGCTTGGTTTTATTAGGCATTCTTCATAGTCTTGCCAAGCCAGAAGATCTGGCGCATGGCTCAATTCAAAGCGAAGCGCAGCCTCCAGACATATAAAGTCCCACCATTGGGGCGCCTGGCTTGCGTGCCCAAAGTCGGTTAGCCAAACCCGGGATTTCGAATCTATTAAGATGTTATCAGCTGTGAGCATTCCAGGGGATATCCTGCAGACAGTTAGAGGGTCTAGTTGGCCGCTCGTGTTGTAAACAGACGAGACTGGATTGGCTAGATTGTGAACTGAGCCATCCGGGAAACGAAAAACTACTGTTTCACCGTTCCACTCAATATTAATACTTTCCAGTGTGGAGACGGATTGCAACAATTTCCTTACGGCAGTCTCGACATCTGGCTGAGACAGACCAGCGCCGGTTAGCCCCACCCATTGGCGATACGCCGAACGAAGATCAGATGCTTCATCCACCATTTGACCATGTTGATGCCAAGGTGCCAAGACATCATTCAACAAATGAGCCAAGGCCATCTTTAGAGGCTTTTCTCTTCCCCCATGGAAAAGATCACGAAAAGTTTGTACACTATCCGTACTAGCACCTCTTAACTCATAAAGATTTGCGCCAAAATGAATAGTTTCCTCTGTATCTCTCAGTTCTGTTCTCTGAAGAACATCGGGGGCCAAGACATTATTATGCTCTTGCTGCCTCTTCCGGTTGTCTCGATCACCGCAAACCAGAATTCTAAGGTCTGTCGTCATTTCATTGCTTTGCGTCAAAACAGGAAGGCAGAATTGTTCACGCGCATGCCAGAGTAATCGACCCAGACGAATCCGTTGATAATCGAAGAACAACTCCCGAACCAAATCTTCCAGTTCCTCTGCTCTTTGCAGTAGAACTTCATCGGGCATGTTCACATAGATCAATCGACTTAATTGATAGAATGATAGTCGATCACGCGTATCCCATTCAATTACGAGGTTTGTGTTTATCCGTACCTGCTCATTAAATGCCAGCTTTACAGCCTCTATAAATTCCTTCCGACCGGCCGCATCCCCAGTCCCTTTTTTTGAGATATAGTCAATGGCCGGGGGAAGATTCCCTATAAACGGTTTTAGCGACCTCTTTGCATCTTCGACATTCGGGAAACCTGTCATCATGATCTTTGGAAGTGAAACAAAAGCAGGATCCAATGCCAGATCCAATCCGCTGATATCACCCTCTGTATCATCCGTGAGCCGAATATCCAAAACAGCAAGATTCACCCGCTTTTGCCCAAGAATGTCGCGAGCCTTTTGTGGAGAAGGCGCCTTCAGAACTACGAATCCCTCCTTTTTGAGAAACTCGGCTCGGCTATCCAGAAAGTCCTCATTATTGTCCGCTAAGAGAATTACTTTCGTATTCATATCTGCCATCCTCCAATATGCTATACCTACTGGATGCGAGTCGTATCCCCTTCGAACATTAACCACTGATTCGCAGCAAGGTGGATAATCTCATGTTTTGTCTTTTCACGATCTGTGGATGATAATAAATCATCACTAAGTGTCAACAAGCTTTCGAATAACTTCATTTTAAGCAACTCGCCATGATACTTGTCAACGCGCATATAGGCGATATCGACCCGGCGAAAAAATAGATAATTTATTACTTCCGTTACCGTCCCGGAAATTGTACTGGCAACCCCAAGAGGCAAACTACCTGCGGATTTAATCATTAGAATCAAACCGACGAAAATCAACAGGATGCCAATTGCCGAAACAATCATGGTCACCCAGTAATGAACTCGCGCTTCCTTTCTTGCATCCGCATAGTCTTCGTTCAATTGCCGCGTTATATCGTCGACCACTTGCTGAAAAGCACGTTTTCCAAACTGGAGCGCCTCGCGCACTGCCTGTAGAAGCGCCTCCGACCCCGTTTTTTCCTGGTTTTGCTTTATCAGCAGTTTTACCACCACGGGCAATCCATCGAGGTTGGGCGCAAGCGCTTGAATGGCCAATTCAACGGAAGGATAGCCGGTAAGCAGGATCTTTGGAACATGCCGCGCGACCTCTTTTGCCAGGGTCAACCCGCTTATATCATTTTCGTCATAGTCCCGCATCAACCGAATATCCAAAATGGCCACATCGATCTTTCGCTCTTCCAGGATCCTGCGCGCATCTGTTGGGTTTGTAGCACAGATGACATCATATCCTTCTTTTTCCAGAAATTCCTTTCGTGCGTTCACAAAATCTATCGCATTGTCGGCAAAAAGTATCTTCGGTTTAAACATTTTACAATCCTCAATTAGATGGCTAACGCATCGCTGTAATGCTTTCCTTAAATATCTTTTGCAGTGCCTCAGTAATTTCATCCTTGGTTAGACATTTGGAAAGATAGTCCGCAGCTCCTGCCCGAATCGTTGCTTTTGCCACCTTCCAGTGCGGTGAGGCACTAACAACGATAATCTTCACTTTTGGATCTTCAGCATGGATTTTGGTTACTGATTTGGTTGGGTCTGCTACTGAGCCTGCATCTATGATAACAAGATCATAGGTGTCATACGCGATTAATGTTTCATCAGAGTGGAAAATCTGCAAGCTCCCCATATCCTGCAAAGTATCGCGAATAACCTTGTTCATATTTTGATCAGTTGAATTGGTGATAAGGAGAGAATTCAAATTCTCTAACTTTTTGATCATAGGAAGTACTCCTAATTCTCAATGGGCAACCAGATCTTCATGGTTGTGCCGCAGGCATCAGTATGGTCAACATAAAGGTCCCCTCCGTAGGTTTGGATAATAAGGTGTGCCATAAGTAATCCCATACCCAATCCTTTGGATCCTTTAGGTTTTGGAATAGAGCGGTTGAATAACAGCGGCATCACATCATAGGGTATGCCATGACCATTATCCTTAACGGTGATAACTAATCTATCATTCTCCAAGCGTGTACCGATGGCTATTTGCTTGGTAGCAACATGGCTCATCGCATCCACCGCATTCTCAATGATTGTATCGAAAACCCGACGAAGCCAATCCGGACTCACCCTTACGGTAACCGGCCCGTCAATTTTAAAATCCAAATCCAGTGTGATTTCACAATATTGTTCACGTTCCCACATCTGTTTGATTCGCTCATACAGCACTTCATGAATGTTGATTGATCGAACGCCCTCTTCAGAGAGAAGGGGAGCAGTAATTGGTGTGTTTCTAATTTTCTTTACAATGTCGTTAATGCGTTCCAACCGTCCAAGAATCTTCGAACCTGGCGCATTGTCGGTTATATCTTCCCTCGCCAGCTCTACATAATCCTCGATTGTAGTAGCATGGTTGCCGATCGCATGTCGCCAATCGCTGCTAACCATTCCCATCCAGGCCAGCGCAGTGCGGGAACCGACCAAGTTTTGTGTCTGTTTCAATTCATTCAACTGGTCCATCCTCTTTATGCTAATGGCCAACTGATTCGCTACTGTCTGTAACACGGTTTTGTCATCGTCATTGAACGCATTAAACTCGGTTGACTGCACATCCAGTACACCTATAAGTTGTCCTTCAATTTGTAGCGGTATCGCTATTTCGGAATGGGTGTCTGGTAGATAAGGATTATCGAAATATAAATCATCTTTGTCAACATCAAGAGTAATCCGCGCTTGTCCAGACTCTGCTACATAGCTTACGATACCAATATCTCCAATCTTTCGTTGATATCCATTCTTAAGCATTGCTTGACCCCGTTCTGACGAAGCAGATCTAAGGACCGCATATCTCCTTAACTTATCGATTAAAAATATGGCTGAGTGATAAAAGCCAAAACGACTTGAGATCAAAGCTACCGCCTGATCTAGCAATTCATCGATATTTGAGACCGCAGTAGCATCTCTTGCTACATCCAAGGCGGTCGCCAGCAGTAAAGCGCGACGCTGGGTTTCCTTATTGAGCTGAGCATTCTGTATGGCAATAGCCGCTTGTGCGGCCAATGCCTCCAACGTATGTTGATCCTCTTCATTAAATACTTGTGTATCGGGATGTTCTACATTAATGATCCCAATCACGTCTTCACCAATTTTGATCGGCACTACTAATTTTGATTGTGTTTCAAGGCCGTTTTCTTTATAGTCAGGATCAGTCCGTACGTTGCCTACCAATTGGGATTGTCCCGATTTGATTGCCCGCCTCGTAATGCCATCTGCCTCATCTTTACCAAGGTCGATTTCTTTGATCGCTTGCGGCAACGCTTCTACCACCTCTTGCGGGTAAACAGCTTTAACACGCAACTTATTCTCTTCTATCAAGGCTACATCGGCAAACCATGCATAGGCTCCCTGTCAACCCGTAGACAGCCAGGCCTGTTGCACAATGCACCTTAGGATTTCGTGTAATGTTAACTTCCCGCTAAGCGACCTACTTGCCTCATAAAATGTTTCTAGATAAGCCGCCCTTTTTGTAGTCTGATCATATAATTGCGCATTCCAGATTGCAATGGCAGCCTGATGGGCAAAAAGCCCAATGTCCGCAAGTTCATCAGCAGAAAAATGGTGTTTCCTTCGATAATTAACAAACATTACACCCACTTTGTGTTCGCCAACGATCAGAGGGATACTTACTAGTGATATTACTTTTTCTCGTCGTGCAAATGGACGGTCGCCAATAAAATGATCCTCCGCCACATCTGTTACTACATACATTTCAGGACGGCTCAAGATGCTATAAATGATCGAATCTCTGGCCACATAATCGTACTTCAACACTTCCCCAGCTTCATTTACGCCAACCATGGCCGGCGGGAATCCAATTTTGTCCCGCACTTCATCATAGGTGTAAAGGGTCACTGCGTCACAACCAAGGGCATTTGCTGTTCCCACGGCGATCGCGTCCAAGATACCTTGTAAGTTTTTTAATACACTTGCCTCTGCAACGATTCGTGCAGCATCATGTACGCTCCTAAGACGTTCCAATAATCTTGCCTTCTTTAAAGCAAGTGCCGCCTGAAAGGCAAAAGCCCTTAGAGATGCTTCATCTTCATTATCAAAATCCCATTGATTCTTATAATTCACGTACAAAATCCCGACCGGTTCACCTTCAACCTGTAAAGCGATACCTTGAAAAGATCTGGCTCCAATTGCATTCCTTAAACCGAATGCAGGCTTTTCCGTATCATTTACAGCCAAATAACCTCTTTCAATGACCATATCAGCCGTACCGCCAAAACTAGGTTGATCCAGTCTAAACTTTTCCAGTATTTCAGAAGAAATTCCCTCTGCCGTAAGTTCTGAAGGAATGAAAAGCCTACGGCTAGCATCGTAAGACCAAATAACTGTCGAATCCGCCTCCAAGACTTCACAAGCACTCTTTACAATCTGCTGGAGAACATCTTTAATATCAGCTACACCGACCAATTTTTCCGTTGCGTGCCTTAAATGTTCCAATTCCCGCATTCGCTTTGCATTATCATACGCAAGCGATGCTTGATTTACATAAAGTTGAAGTGCTTTTACTTCAGCCTCAGAAAAGTGATGGGTTTTTTCATAGTATATCCACATGGCGCCGATTGGTTTATCTCGTACGGATAATGGGAAGCATCCCATTGCGCCAACCCCAGATTCAACCAATTCCTGCATTGCTGTACTTTGAATTGCATCAATATCTGCTATAAGTAATGGTTCTTTGCTCTGCATCACTTGTGCAACCATACTGGCTGTCTCAATCAAGATTGATGTTTGAATAGTCGTATTTTGCCCGTCCTTATTGGATAATCGTTCTGGCTGTCCCTCTTTATCAAGTAAAACGATGTTTGCCCATTTAGCCCCTACTGATGAGCAAGCCCGTTCCACCATCTGATGCAATATATCCCTCGGCTCCCGAAGCGCCATAATCGCTATACTGGCCTCGTATAAAGAATGCAAATATCCAACGAGACGTGATGACCAGAGGGCGCTACTTAGCTGCCCCCGCAGGGTATCCAAAACAGCCGCTTGTTGCGAACAATCCTGAAAGATAGCCAGACCAAGCTGATCCTCCCGGAAATAGAGTGGCTCTACAATTAAGCTATAAGACCGATCTCGCGGCAATAAAGCTGGAGGAACTAATTGCCATGAGGGAAAAACAGTCCTGGTTTCTCCCACTCTAATGTCATCATCTTTGTATGCAAGAATTATTCGACACTTGTCCGTGGGAACGATAGGGTTTTCATATAAAGATACATAGCAGCTATGTATATCAAGTTTTGGCAGTCCTCTCAAAAGGACAACCATCAACTCCTCCGAACTTGAAGTACTGACAAGCTCTTGGTTAATGCGATCCAACGTTGTCTGTTGTTGTTCTTTGACAATCCTACGGTATCCTTCAACGCGCCGCATTCTTTCACTTACAATGACCCGAGCTTGTTGCCACAAATCTTCAGCACGGTACAAAATGTGGTCATCCACAATAAGCGGCCACAATTCTCGTCGCATGACGGATATTACATCTTGCCAGACTGATACGTCCTCATCCGCCAGGGCGGATTCTCTAAGGACATCGCGAAGTGTCTTTACAAAACATCCTTGTATCTCCTCCGTTAGTTCCCTCTTAAAGGCACTTATGATACGCTCCACATGTTCCTCGGCGGCTTTCGTAGGAGGGTCAGCAATCACTTGTACCATTTTAGGCGCTACTTTTATCCAACCATATTTTTGAGAAGATCTGGGTATATCGCGCAGTCTCGTTGTATTATCCGCATTTGCGAGTTTTGCCTCCAAATGAAGGCATCCACATGATTGACGTAGTAATAGTTCTGTAGAAAGTACTACCTTCTTTTCTATACTTACCCCTCTTATCTGATTCAACACACACTTTGTAGCTAGATACGCCTGCTCGCGCAGAGGTTGCCAGACCGTTGTTAAACGAGGTGTTAAAAAATGTGTGTTTTCCTGTCCATCAAAACCGGTAACAGCCACATCTTCCGATACACGGATACCGCGTGATTGTAGTTCCTTCAACACACCAATGGCAACATTATCATTTCCAGCCACCACAGCCTGGAAGTCCTTACCTGGTATCAACTTTTCCTGATCCAAGATAGCCCTCATGGCGTTGATACCTGATGAATCTTCCCACTCGCCAAAGGAAGTGACAAACACAGGCTTCAAATCATGTTTATTGAGTGCATCCTGAAACCCAAGGTAACGATCATTAGCCTCTTGGTTCTTTTCATATCCCGAAATAAAAATCAATTTGAGAAACTGATGAACTTCGATCAGGTGATTAACTAGCCCAAACATACTCTTCCGATTCTCAATCACAATACTCGGAATCTCAGCTAGTTCCACTGCGATGCTAGCCATTGGTAGTGGAAAATAACGTTGGCAAAACTGCATTAATTGTTCACTACCAATGTAATTGCTCAGTGTGCCACTACTTAAAACTAATCCATCAATAGTCTTTTCTGTAATAAGCTGATAGAGAACATTAGCTTGTGCATTATAGGCTCGCTTATCATTTATGACCCATCCCGGAAGACAAATTAGGTTTATATCCTCCTCTTTCGCTGCGTCCGTGACACCTTCCCATAAAAGCATGCCATAGGGGTCTGAAACGGAATGGGTGAGAAATGCTATAGTAGGCTTCGAGTTCGGACGAACAGCCATGATGCTTTGTGTAAAGTCGTCTGTGTTTGGAGTCATTAGATCTCTTTCATATCTGGAACTCAACAAAATTCCTCTATGCGCAATCAACCAACTGCCCCTATGTCAAATAAGATGCATAGTCAACTGATACTTTACTACTTCAGATTCAGTTTTACATAACAACTCTGTGACATCAGAGTCACATGCAAACGACAAGACCGCCTTGAACTTGGTATCTATTCGGATTTAATGATAAGTTGCATGCTCAGCTTTCAGTACAATTTGACCAGTTTCCATTCAGCGAAAGTGGACTCGCCACATACATGAAAGTGTCCTTCCTGCTTTATTATTTATACAAAAGAAGGATCGTTTTGAGCCAACCAGACCTTGCTTTCCCGGCGAATTTCCTCCGGCAAACATCTGGACCGAGCCCTCTTGCTATGCATAAATTTCAGGATCTCTGTGTCATCCATACGCGTTCCTGAAAAACCCAAATACTCCCTGTAATCGTTTATATCCAGTGAGAAGCATACAGACTCGCTCAAAGCTTCGCGTTCTAAGTAATCTTTACGGGATTGAGCCGGTTCATACGGTGTATCAGGTTTCTCACAACCACCTAAGAATACAGGGATCATAGTTTCCATTTCTACATAGCCATATCGTGCGCGGACAATGCTTCCTTCTCGGAACATTGCTGGAATTTTGCTTTGGTCCCAGGATTTCTGTGCCTGCTCGGCCGCCATGCCTTCCTGGTATAAAGTAGTTAAGGAAGTAATGTAAAACCACTCGGAACGGGGACTGACGGGCTGCTCGATCTTAAAACGATCAAAATCCAGATTCAGCATACTGGACAATTTATGAGGGGAGGGAAAGACCTTGTCGTATTCATATTTATCGCCGCAGGTCAGCTCAAAGGTCTTGAACGAAATGGGCTTTACATCCAGATCAATCATCACCTTATAGGTGATTTGTTTTGGTTCCAGCAGGTGGGCATCGATCCAATAAGGTCCGCCTGCCAGTTTTCTGCGTAGTTTTGCATACGTTTCATCGCGCTCCCGTTGGGATTGTATGGGCGGATAGGATGAAGCCGTTTCTGGCTGTTCCGACAGCTCCGTCAATTCCTTCTCAACCCACTCTACTGCTTCCACCAAATAACGGAAATGGCTTGATTTTCCAACAAATCCCGGTCGTTTCACACAGGTATACCAGAACACCTGATGCGAACCCAACCAAATTCTGCCTTCTGATGATTCCCTCTGACAATTCCATCGAAACTTGCCCTGTTCCTGCCACGGCATTCCTCTTGTTCCAAAATCTAGTTCCATTACCTCCTTTTGCCTGTGGGCCTCCATGAGCAAATCAAACACCTTGCCAAGCACCTCTTTCCCATCCTTCTGATCCTGGTCCTCCATTTCCATGAGGGTATCTTTATTCGCTTGCAGGAACTCGAGCAATTCAGATCCAGATTCGGACGGCAGGAGCAACAATTCTCTGCGGATCGATCTATATTTTGGCTCGCTTGAACTTACTTTATCTGCAGACTGGATGTGTCAGACTCCATGGAAATAGAGGCTGGCGCGATCCTCTCCTGCAGTATTTGCCCCACGGAAACGCCCTGCGATCTCCAATCATCTGTTGAGGTCAACTCATCCAATAGATGCAAAGCATCGATTGCTCTCAAGCGGACTATCCTGTGAAGGCTTTCATTCCAAAGAAGCAGGCCGCGTTCATCCCACAAATGGAATTGTTGTCTCTCAAGCCATTCCGGGCATCCCGGTGGTCTCTGTCCCTTGGAAATATGATAGCGATATGGATTTTTATTGAGATGCACGCCCCAGTTTTTTCCGGTCATCTTGTCCTCGTTATGACTTGTGCATTGGAATATCGTATATATTTTACGTTGACGAACTCGAGATTAAGCGTAGCCATATACGTAACAGAATTTCAAACTATTTAGTGATGGCTCAAAATAAGCGAAGTGTGATATTCTTGGCATATGGATCGCCAATATAGTAGTGCATCATTTTCGAGCCTACAAAAGCCAAAACCCTGTGAGAAACGGTCACAGTCCTTCTGGTTAGCGCTCATCCTCGCGTAAAGATTTCAGCAAAAGCAGTATTTTGTCGTCAAAGCACAGTTACTCATCCAACAAAAGGAATAGATCTGCATACATCAGCGAATGATCAACGCCTTTGAAAGGGCACCGCATTCACCGGCTAGTTTGTGCCAGCAGGAATATACTGATTAGTATACTAAAAATCAGCCAATTTCAAAACTTAACGAGCACTGCCAACAATCTAGGCAGGCGACAGAAAGTCAGTGAAAGGTACAATGAAAACAGACCAAATGAAAGTTTGGTACAACCGGTTGAGCAGATCCAAAGCCCATTTCCTGTGTAAAACATTCTTCTTCTACGAATTAAGTACCTTGTTTGGTGTCGGAATGGTCACTGTTTTCCGATCTGTCTGGCTAATAAGAACATTATCTCAAGTGTCCAACTAGCTTATAATGTTTCTATACTTGTGACATTAGGCACGCTACCATGATCAAAGTTTTGAACGGGTACTACCAGATCGTTTCTTTAATAGACCAAGGGGGGTTTGGTTCTGTTTACAAAGCTCTCGACACTCGTACAGGACAAATAAAAGCAGTAAAAGCTAGTATAGACAATTCAGCTGCATACCAAGAGCAGTTTTCTCGGGAAGCAAATATTCTACGTACAGTTATTCACCCTAACTTGCCTAGAGTGACAGACTTTTTTTTCGAGGAACAAGTTCATTATCTGGTAATGGATTTTGTTGAGGGGAATACATTGAAAAATATAGTAGGTTCAAGTGGACCTCTACCTTACTCAATTGCATACTATTGGTTGAATCAAATAGCAAGTGCGCTAACACTTTTACACTCTAAGACTCCACCAATACTCCATAGGGATGTGAAACCATCCAATATTATTATCACACCTGATGATAAAGCCGTATTAGTCGATTTTGGACTTGCAAAATTGCATGAGAATCAGAAGACTGTTACAGCAGCAAAGGCAGTAACGCCTGGTTATTCCCCACCCGAACAATACGGGCAAGGAACAACTGATCTAAGAAGTGATGTGTATGCATTTGCAGCAACATTTTTTTTCTGTTTGGTCGGAAATGCGCCTCAAGAATTTGTTGAGAGGATCGACGAAGATAGCATTACACATAGTATTCGGTCACAGAGCAGAATTCCGGTGATCGTTCAGGATGCAATTATCAAGGGGATGTCATTGAGTCCTAGAGACAGATTTTGCTCCATCACTGACTTTGTGAATGCAATACCTACCCCATCTGCAACAATAAAACAACGAAAACCTTTAGGAGAACTGGAGCGACCTCCCCTAAGAGAAGCTAACCCTGAGAATAATCCTAACACCTCGATTACAGTCGATAGGATTCATTGGGTTTCGCCAATTGTTTCTGAGCTAATGCAAGAAAACGGGAAAAACTATCTAACGTTATCCTGGAAGGGTGTATTAGTTCATGGTCTTGCGTATCATATTGTTAGGAAACGCCGTTCTAGGCCCAGGAACCCACATGATGGCGTCTCATGGATAACATATGAAAACACATTCCAAGATCATACACTGCCGAATGGCGAACCGGTGTTCTATGCGATATATGCTTATAACGGGAAAGTGTTTTCCAGTTCTTGTCTTTATTCTCAAGAAATTATTCGGACCGATGATGTTAAAGATCTAAATGCTATTAGAGACAGAAACAATGTTATAACATTGCGTTGGAAATCGCCAGCATTAGCAGATTGGTTCCTAGTTAGGAAAAGTATATACTCACCTCCATCCAACATTATGGACGGTGAAGAAGTATGCACTATAGAACATGATGGGGCAGAGAATACCATTGAGGCAATTGACCGAGATTGGTTTGGTAAAACAAAAACATTCTATACGGTGTTTTGTCGATATCGAAAATCACGTAGGGATACTATTGTGAGTAGCAAAGGCGTATCAATAACGGCTTAGCGACCATTCATGCTGTTCTTTACCTTCCGAAGCTAACAAGAATAACAAGATACAAACCTATGCATATAAGAATGCCCAATGCAAGAAGAATTGCGTTTCTTGTCGCGTTTGATACCCAAAGAGAATTTTGCCTTGTGTGTTCCGCTTTAGTTGCCTGTCTACCATTATGTAGTAACTCTCGGTTACTCTCCTTGATGGATTTGACAGCATCTTCTGGAAAGACGGGATTGGCTCTTGGCGGATTAGAGTTGATTGAGGGAAATTCAATTGCTGGTTTTACTTCGGAAGAGTTCTTATGTTCTTTTTCAACGGAAGATGATGGAACATGGCGCACTGTTTTTTCCGAATCGCTAGGCTTCGTTATTCCCTCCAACGATATCACTTCAGAGCTTGCCGAAGGCTTTGCAAACAAAGCTACCCTTGGAGAATGAACCACCTCGTTAATATTCTCTACTAGAGCTACATCGTGACTATATACTTTGGTGTATTCGATAAGATGTTGCAGACTTGAATTTTGTTTAAATAGTTTGTACTCAACCAGAACTTTGCATGCTTCTATTCTGGCTATGTAATTCTTCGTTTCTCGAAACACAGGAGGCAGATCGCCTAGAGATTTGACTAATTCAGAATAAGTGTGAAATTTATGTTCTTTGGGCTTCCAATTGTCCACTTTACTTGTGTAGTCTCGCCAGTTAATGGTGTAACCAGAACCCGCTTCAATTAGTTCAGGTAGTTCAGTAACGAGTAAATACCACCCCTGTTCACTGTTTTTGTTTTGCATACCGGACACCAGAGAATAAACTATGTCATTACCGTTATTGAAGTAATCCATACGGGTGCCATTACTTCTGAGCTCCTGCAAGAAGTCTGTCCAGAGCATCCTTTGTAAGATAAGCCTGTAAGATTGTAGATGTTGCACTATCAGCAAGGTATCTGGGCAAAGCAGCAGAATTCCCTGAGCAAGAGCACCCGCAATATCTCATCAGCCAGATAATTCTTCTCAGTTTCTTTCAAACTCTCAATCTTAAATTTTATAGAAAGGACAAACAAATCATAATTGAAGAGAGATTGTTCAGTGCAAGCTAACAACAATGCTTCTACATCATTAGAACTCTTTGTAAAAATGGGTTTATATCTCTTCGAGCTTAATATCTTCTTTAAGCGCTGGTTCCTGACAAAGCGATTGGAAGACAATTATCAACTTCTCGCCATGGAGTTTAAACAGATCGCTGAGAATAACTCGTTCAAAATCTACAAAGTCAAGCAACGATGCCAACGTTTGGATACTGTTAGCGACAGAATCCCAGCACGCATCTGTAAAAACAGTCGGTTCCAGTCGTTTGCCGATTTCAACGAATTTGACAAAATCCGCCTTATCTACCGGCGAATCTTCCCATTTACTTTTTAGAATTACATTTCTGAATACAGTTTCCCATTCGGAAATCGAAAGTCTGTTTGTTTCAAATAGCCAATTTATTAAATCAAATCTTTGGCATTGTTCAGCAACGCCAAGCATAAGCTGTGATGCTTCTTGTGTTCCAAGGACATTTGGCATTGCAGTCACAAATACCTGCAACTTCGGTATACTCAAAAAAGCTAATAGGTTCTTCAATACAGAAGGGTATGTTCCAACAGTTTCATTTTGTACGCTGTAAGACAACAGCGAACGGTAAATATCATTTTGCCACTCAGCCTTCAACCTATCAATTTCGAAATTAAATTTCAAAAACAGTTGAACCAGATAGTCCTGTATTAGTTTCGATGTTCTGAAAGCCGAAGGCACTAAAAAAAACAACTCCAAACAAGATATATCAAAAGTCGATGACTCGACGCACCTCTTAGATTCGAGTCCAAAATTCGTGAAACCTAAACTGCTGTATTTATTATCGTACAAGTCATATAACTGTATCACCGAATGAAGAATTGCGCTGTCAACAGTATCCACCAACTGGCTCATGGTGTCCGGATGCTTATGCCAGAAAAGATGATACTTTTTAAGAACATCCCCAAAACGATCAGAATGAATAGGCTTCATGTTCTTAGCAGAAGAGCTTAACTGATTTAGAAACTGATCAGCATATGAATTCAAAATCAATACTTGAACCCGCCTCATAAACAAGTTGGTCATTAAGCAGAAAATCAAGAATGACATCAACATCAAATGATGCGACACCTAAGAAGGCTTCAGAAGTCATGAAAAGCCACAAGCTGTCTTGATGTCCGCACAAGAATATCAATCATGGGGATGTTAGCAGGCACTTTCTTAAGTACCAACATAGAAGCTATGGCGGCTGCATCCGACAATCTAACACCGGCAAAGAAATAGTCACGAAGCTTCTTAATAAATTTCTCGTGCTGAAATAAATCCGAATATTTAGCATGAAAACTGACGATCTCGGAATAAAAGTCTTCTTGGTGAACAGACTGCGTCCAGTTATAAACTTGCGTATCTTTAAAGACTATAGGATGACCGGGCTCATCAAACAACCGTAAATTAACATTGTTTTCAGTTATGTAGTCCAACGCAAAGGTGAAGACGCCAAACAACGGCCATAGGATTTTCTGGGTGTGTTGTACCAAATCCAGTTTTGTCTTCCAGTCGAGATCCGTCTTGGAAATCAGGATTCGAAAGGTCCGCCGATTTCTATCAGTGGCGCCAGCAATAATATTTATCAGCTTACGGGAATTAGCTATACCTTCTGACACCAAGCTTGCTTTCGGGAAATTGGCTGGACGGATTTCACCTGTCTGGACATAGTCCTTCAGGCTATTTTCATCATGTATTAAACTCTCGGCGTTTCGGTATAGTAAGGCAGAATATAGCGCATACCCCGCTCGGAAATATGCATCAAGCTGTTCGCCAGTGAGGTAAGTAAAGCGTAATTGATTATAGGGTTCGACTAATTCGAGGAATAATACCTCGACTGCGTGCATATTCTCCCTCATCACGCCGTTGGATTTGAATAAATAAGAAATTATCTCGGAAAGCAACCAAAGCGACAGAAAGACTAGACGTTCTACCTGAGAACGAGCTTCGACTTGGCGGATCAGGGTAATTCAACCCCCAATCCACGAAATTCTCACACCGTGCTTTACCAGCTATGTCAAGTAAATAAGTGTCAGAGATATCCAATATCTGGAAATCGGTCGCCCCATTTGGAGTAAACACTTTGCCATGTTCAATATAGCGTAGTTGATCAGACATGAAATATTCTCTTATGCAATTCTCTGTTCTAGTAAACTACCACCGCCATAGGCGGTGGCTTTTGGCGAACATTCCAGCAGTGTTGAACCCCACGCAGGGAGTTTTTTAGCCATCATACCATTTCAATCTGCTACTCTTATCACCAATGAGACAATCATCAGTTATCTAGGAATTGTTGCCATGGTAGAACCTTTTCATGGAACCATTACCATAAATAGTGTTTTGAAGCCTAATAGAATGGGGCGGGATAATTCGATGAGCGACCGGTTTCTTGTGTTTCAATTTGGCTAAACATCCAAAAAAAGGGAGCTGTGATATTCCACGGCCGCCATTCGTACTTAAACTTTGGGAGCCCAGTACCTATGTCAAAATTTGGAAACTCATTGTAGTTGTTATCCCAGACAAAACCCATAGCAGAAGTTGAAAAATACTGAATAGATATGTTTTTGGCAACCTGCCAATCAATGTCATGAAGAAACGTTTCGCCAAAAAACAACTCAGCCAGCACCTTAGGATTTTGCCAACGTAATTCAAACAGATCCATTTTGCTCAGGCAGATTGCTAAGTAGCGTCTCTCCTTATTATTTTGACCCATAAGCGAAAGCAACCTACGTAGATAATTCAAATAATCCGATTTCGTAATTGAGGGCGCTGTACTTGTATCTATTAGAGAAATTCTCTGCGTCTCCAGTATCAGAGTGGGATCTATTATTGCAATTACAAAACGAGCGTCACGCAGTGATAATTCGGTGATTCTATTAAAGTCGCTATCGAAGGATCTTATCAAAGAGTTGCCCTTATCGTCAAAAATTACGATCTGATGCTCAACCAATGGCGTCGCCAAACCGGGGTTTACCCTTCTAAATGTGTATAAGAAGTCTTCAGGGCTCTTCGTTGGTTCTGAGTATTCATCTGTCCAGAAATTTCGAATTGATTGTCCATCTGGACCGGTCAATTCATAAGAGAAATCAGGGTTATTCCTGTTTAGCCAAGACAATTCACAAGCCAATGCTCTGATAAGAGTAGTTTTGCCAACACCAGATGGCCCCCAAAGGGCTATACGATTTGAGTTAACTGGACTCATTGGTAAGGCTCCTTATTCTTTGGGATATTGTATATAACCGAAATCAAAAGCAGACCGCTTCTTTTCAAGCTGCTCAAGCATCCAGAAAAGCGGAAGGGTTAGATTTTTTGGAGTCCAACCTGGGTTGTACTTATCAATATCGCCTCGGGATGATGTCCAAAAAGCTTGGCTAAAGCGATTCTTTCCTGCTCCGCTCCCTTTGAGTATATAAACTATATCATCACCGAGGTAACTTCCAACGAAGGACCAAGGATCTATAGGGAATGCTGTTAACTCATCTGTTTTGGTAATACACACTGGCAACAAATAGCGTTTTGCTGCCTTAGAATCCAATTTTGTTAAAAGCGTAAGCACCGCATCTCTTATGTAACGCCGAGTAGAAACACCATGCTCTATTTTCTTTGCATCAAGGCACAAAAAGATCACATCAGAGTAAAAGTAGGAAACATTTACGAAAGGTTCAAACGAAAAAATATCGTTTCCGCCAAAATCGTGAATACATAAGAGGTGTTCTTGATAATTTATGTCTGATGGAGCATATTCCTTACCTTTCTTATATCTTTTGAAGAGAAATAAATAATCTTTCATTCGCGTGGTTGGGCTATCCTTTGGTAAGCGCACCATTCCATCCACATGGACGTTTCCAAAACGATCGATTGTTGAGAGATTGAAGCCAAGAGCAATGTTTTCTCTGTTTGCTAGCTCAAAAAGTGCCCGACCGAATGATTTTATAAGCCAAGTTTTTCCGGAGCCTGTTTCTCCAAACATACTAATATTTATCGGAGAATGCTCAAGAAAATCCTTGCTAGAACGTTCCACTCGAAACCCCTTTTCGGGCATTTCTAAAGACATCGATAACCGGCTTTCGGCTTTAGGGTTAATAAGTAGCGGATCATTTTGTATTTCCTCCTCAGGCGAGTTATTGTTGCCGGCGAGTCTAATCTCCCTTACGCCAGTTAGTAACTTCTGTATTTCAGCAGTAACGAAAGAGAATCTTGGCCCAAAACTGCTAAGTGCTCTTTGAAAATAGCTCAAAGTCTCTTGATCAAGCGAGCTAGGCTTCTCGACAGACTGCAGAATAGCTGGATTGCGAATAAAATCCCAAAATTCAACAGGTGTATGGTTTTCCTTAGTGAAAAATATTGGTTTTCTATCGTAGACAGTAGCCATCGCTCTCAGCACATCAAACGGCTGGATAGTATGAATAAGTTTTTCACGCGTACTTCCATCATCCACGAAATGAAAATAAGCCTTCTCTTCTCCGTTCTCATCCCTTACCTGGCGCTGCAATATACCACTTAGGATTAACTCTGCAACCACATCTGCACTGGACTCCGGCATTAACATTCTGTGCATATATTGAATTAATTCCAAATCAAAATGACTGATGGCCAAGTAACCCGCCAATCGAATTGTATCCATGGAAACGGATCTGATAAACTTATTTACTTTATCAAGTTCTTGTTGTTTACCGTTGAAGTCCTGGTGAAAACGTATATTAGGTTTGCCCTGCCCTGAGTAAGGAATGAAAACACCACGAACAGGTTGGCTAGTCCTACCAGATATGAGCATACTCCAGGGGAAAATGGTCTCTGGTGACATGGTAAAAACAGGTAATGGTAGCCCTTGCTTACTATCTATATTCTCTTTTGAATCCAAGTCTGTATTAGGAGCTGCTGCTGTTCGAGTAAAAAATTCTACCAAATCAAGATTTCTTAGTCCGCTGTACATCCACAGTTGACTAGGAAGCATTTGTGCTATTGCAACAGGGTGACGTTTTCCTAGATCGGTCAAAATCTTACCAATACCATTATGATCAGAATTTATTTCCCAATTGTCCCAAATCGGTGAAATGCAATCACTGATTACAACTATTAATCTCCTGCCAGATGGATTGGTAAGCTGCAAATGGGAATGTCGAAAAGATAATGCGTTTTTGGCATCAGGCGAAAGCGCTGGAGTATATTTTTTACCTTCACCAGTTTCTTCTTCATAAGTGTCTAGTTTCCAATAGGAAACAGACCGAAAAATACCAGATTGCTCTATCGACCTTCTAAGTGTATCCACTTGATCATGCCATAAAGACATTGTCTTCCAGGTATCTTGTATGAGTACAATATCTAACCATCTTTCATAACTTGGCTTCATAACCGGCATCAAAACATGAATATACGGAAAACCGGAGTTTATACCCGTCTCACGTTCTAGACTGACCTCTTCAGCAAAAAGGTTCATGGTTGCCTGCTCATCGATTTTTGGCGGAAGTAACTTGCTCGGAACCCATTTTTTTATTGGTCTTAATGCCCTTTGTATCGGTAAAGCTTTCCTCTTGTGATAGATGACAGGAAATAAATGGGCACCAGCGCTGGTCCCTGCTTCTTGTACGCCACCAATTTCTGTATGGTGATTTCGTTTTGTCTGATCTGAACCATTGATTGTTTCGATTTCTGGGACACCCGAGCTATTAAGAGGCGGTAAACCCGGTTGGTTCTTTGTAATAGATCCTTCCTTTGGTTGAATAGGAAATGGTGCAGACGATATTTGCCAACCGGCAGCATGAGATATACACATCATCAGCCAAGCAGCATCCGCAAACTCATCGAAGGTTTCTATTTCTAACATCTTATAGAGGTTTGTACATATCCCGGATGATTTCTTCTACATTTCGCTGGTCAGAGTGCATTTTTTCATCTTGCTTAAGATATAGGTGTATCGCATTTAGCAACTGATCCGTCGCCAAAGGTAGCTTTTCACGATATTCAAAGAACTTGCCTATTAGTTTTTGAATATCTTCATGCTGCATATTGATAGAACTCTTAAAATGACGCTCAACAATCTTTTTTAACTTGTCTTCACTAGGCTTCTGGAGTTCCAACCTTATACATCGGCGCAAAAACGGTTTAGGGAACTCTCGTTCGCCATTACTTGTTATTATGATGAAGGGGAAAGTACGACAACGAACCACCCCGCCTGATATAGGAACTCGGTCATTAGATCCAGTTATAAATACATCATATGGGCGATCATTCCCTAACCGAGCTAACTCTGGAATCAAAAATTCGCCATCTTCGAGAATCCCTAACAGGTTATTAGGCAGATCCATATCGCTTTTGTCTAGCTCATCGATTAAGACAACTCTTGGCTTTGAATCCCTATTAACAAAAGCTGTCCCTAATTGTCTCAACCTAAAATAGACACCAATATCCAAGTCCTTTTTTGCCTTTTCGGCGTTTTTTTCTGGGAAGTCCCTAGTTACCTCCCTCATCCGTTCTATGGGATCATACTCATACTCTCCATCCCTGACTGTAGAATGACTTGTAATGGGCCATTCCAAGACTGAACCAAGATTCAATTCATACGCAACACTATATGCAAGCGATGATTTACCAATTCCGGTATCACCAGTTACAAGCAGTGGACGACGCAAATAGAGAGCAGCATTAACCATATCTATTATTTTTGTATCAGCTGCATCATTTGGATCCAAAAAGAATGACTGTCCACGCCTCTGATCTCGAGCGAGTTTCCGATCAGACCACATACCAGTATCATCCTCATATGATTCAAACCGTCTCCAGGGAGGGCTGGTATTTTCGAGTTTTTTGAAGGCTTCTGTTTTTACCTTACCGTCACCTTGAAAAACCCACCATTGATTTTTCTCTTGTTGTTCCATATACTCTCTCCAAAAGCTAAATAATAGGGTTACTACGGGACTGTATATATTGCATGAGAGTTCCATTCACTAGTAATTGCATATCGCTAAAGTTATCAGGATCATTCCACCATAAAGACATTTTGGCAAAAGGATTCACTTTGTCCATTGCCATGAAAGACTTATATGTTTGAATAGTTTCTAAAATCTCTGCAGGATTTGAACAGATTTGTCTAGCCAGAGTTCTCACATTGTGGAACATGCAAAAAATCCGGGCATTTTCTAAAAAACAAAAAGGCTGGTACATTGTCATCAATTAGTTTACCTATAAACTCTTTCAATTTGTCTATGTCCGCATCAGTGGTTGTGAATTGTTGGATCGCCGAATTATGATCTTTTCTCAAAAACTCCGCCCCCATGGTCCCTGCAACTAAATGATCATGTAACATCAAATAGGTAATGGGGTCTGAGTTGAACTGTGTCCACCGAATCTTAAGCTTTTTTATAATATCTGCATTGTACATTTTTACAGATTTCAGGTCTCTTACTCCAACAGCAAACGCCACATCAATGGGTACATCCTTCCGGAAATTATCTGGGGCATGAATGATCCATTTGTTGTAATCAAGTTCAAACAAATCATCAAAATCTAGAATAAGTTCAACAATCTCAGGAGACCGTAGATAAAGATCTTTAAATTCCGAAATTATCTCATTAATGTATTGATCGATTTGATCAAGTCCAATGTAGGATGTATCCCTTATAACCTTCCTGTAAGGTAACGATACAGCTCGCCCAACGTAACAACCACGTTCAGCCTGGTTTTCAAGCATGATGCAGATTGATCTGGATGAAGGTGCTACTCCCCAATATGGTTTCTCAATATCCTTTTGCATGAATTTGCCCATTATCAGATTGTAAAGGCTATTCATCTCTGGGTTTTGCTTATCAAAAAAGCTCGTTGATGTAAAAGCCAGAAACTTCTTCTCATCAAAAAGTAAATGAAATAAAAGTACACGCCAATCGGTGCAAGTTTTTCCAAGTTGCATCTCAAATACATCATCTGCAGATAATATGCGGTTATAGTGCAACACCACACTATCTTCTCCATCGGCAATTATCAAAGGTAAACTGTGCTCCGGATCAACATTCATAATGGCCCAAATTTGCCTCAGTTTAATATATCGATCTGTCCAATTATTAACATCATCGATTTCAAAACCCTTATTGCCAAGCATATCGATAAGGTCGCCCAAGCGATCAGCTGAAATCATGAAGTCCACAAGTTTTCTAACTCTGGGACCAAAATCATCATGACTAGCCTGTATGAAATCATCCGGTAGATACAGTGCCGCAACCAATGCATCAAGTCTCCCCTGATTCTCTATACAATCAGTGATACGGCTAATCAGCGTTTCTTTCAAATCATGTGTTCGAAGCTGACGTCTCTCAATAAGCTGTGGCAACTCATGCATTTGTCAAATTCCTGCAGACTTTTTGTATAAACTCCAAATCTTAACTAGTTCTTGATATTCATCCGTAAACTGACCATCTTCTGTTTTTTCATAACCATCATCACCCAATGCATCCACCAGGATATCAAACTTGCCGGGAAATTTAAAGCCTGTCAGGGCCAACTTTTCTACATTTTTATAGGGTGCTTTATCAGGATCGTCATAATATAGAGTCGTGAGCGCAGTCTTGCTTGCAAGATCAGCTCTTGCTGAGCGATTTTGGATACTGGTGCAAGCAAAAAGAGCATGCATTAATTTAGACGTATCTGATTTTTTGGACGGCACAGTATTTCTGCCAACCACATTATTAGCTTTATTACCTGATTTTTTAGACACAGAAGATCTCATTTCGTTTAAATCCTTCATAATACCCACAACATCCTTAAGAAATCCAGCTACCCCTACTGCAGCGATCCCAAGAAGTGTCCAAAAACCACCTTCTGTAGCATGCCAATTAGGAAATGCGAACCAACTTACTGCAACCACTGTTACTAGCGTCCCGCCGAATATAGCAAAGAAATATTTGAAAGATGACATTTGCAGATCCGTCCTTTATGCGTTATGCAAAACAGCTACAACTACTTCACCCGAGGTTTGGGATAAGGGATGTATTTCTTTTCTCTCTCGCCAAATAGATCGCCAGTTTTTAAGCGTTGACGTTCTATAGACTCAAACAACCAGAAAAATGGTGATACAACATTAAAGGGCTCCCAAGAACCTGGATTCTCGATATTCCCTTCGCTTGTAATATTCGGCGACTTCCTTCCACCTGTCTTTTTTACAAAACCTACCGAAGACACACGGAAAAACTTTACCTGCAAGCGTGGGTTATTAAAGAGCCTAAGCATGTCCGGACCAAAGCAGGCTTTGATCAATTCTTGCTCAGGGAGAATTAAATTCAACAAATCCGCTTTACTCAAGCAAACTGCAATTCTTCGTTGCCCTGCTTGGGACAACAACAAATTCACCAGGTTATAGATTATTTGGGCATACTCATGTCTATCATATTCGGTATCTACAGCAACCGGAGAACTAACTCCTATCCCTTTTACAGTCGATGGATCCAGTAACAAAATCAGAATTCGGTGAATTTTGAAGTGTTGCTATAGCTAGGTTTTGTCCTCCTTCGACCACAGCATCGATTAGATTTTGTCCTTTATCATCATGAACAACAATGCTATGCCTATGAGAACTTATCTGATGTGTAGGAGTCTGCTTTTTGCCCCTACGCTCAAATACCCACAACCGGTCTTCTGGAAAGGCAGTTGGTCCTTGATCAATAGCATTGGGTGGAGATGGCCATACGTTAATTCCAGTGTCATCTATTATAGAATAAGAAAACTCTGGGTCCCTATCGCTATACCAGCTCAATTCTTTGGCTAAAGCATAAATCAACCAAGTTTTACCGGCACCATGAGGTCCCCACATGGCTATATTGGTACTGTCTGTAGTATTTGATGGTGAACTTAAATCCATTTAATTGCCTCCTAACAATGAACTACATGCGTTGATACTGGTATTCAACCCAATCTTGTTTTCGATCACGACCAAACAAGAAAATCTAGTGAACGAAAAGTCGTATTGTTTTAGCCGATTTTGCTCAATCTCATTAAACATCCAAAAAAAAGGTGACTCCACATTATGAGGGACCCAACCATCAACATCTATCAGAGAGTGATCACTTTTATTAAAATTGGCTATTCTTTTTCCATTTTTATTAACAAACCCCAATGCCGATACGGCAAAACTTTCGACACTCCAACCCGGTTTATTGCTGCAACTTTGCAAAAGATTAGCCATATCCACCCCAAAATTGGCCTTAATTAAATCCCAAGGTTCTCTATAAAGGCTGAGGAGATCAATCTTGGTAAAACAAACTGCCAACTTCCTACCATACTTTGTTTGGCTCGTTTCGAGAAATCTTATGAGCTTTTCAATCTTCTCCAAGTATTCTTGTCTGCTAGAACCAGGGGTCCCCCAAGGAGTCAACGCACTAGTTTCCCCTTCCATTAGCAAGGTGTGATCTAACATCAGCAAGATAAACTTTGAATTCTCAAATATTGAACGAGTTAAAGGATCATCCAAATTAATCGTGTTTACACCATTCATATCATGAACCTGTATCAAGTGTGAATGAATATTTACTACCTTCGATGGAACAACATTATTACTTTTCAAACGACGTTGGAAGACCCATCGTGTTGTTCTAGGTGTCGTGGTTCCCTCTTCTAGGGGAGAGCTAAACAGACGGGAATAGTCCTGGAGATTTTCCTCATCCGCATCAAGTAATAAATAATCAAAAACGGGGTCTCTCTGAGATCGTTGGTATAAAGCACGCATCAGCGAGTTCATGAGGGTCGTCTTGCCAGAGGAGGATGGTCCCCAAAGAGAAATTTCATATTCAGAACTATTCGAGCTATCCATAAGCAATCCCTCTTAACCATTATTTTTGTACGGCAACAAGAAAATCTAAATCCATCTTTGCCCGGTTAGCAATTAATGCAAAATTCACAATTGTGCCCTGCGGAATCTTCAATAGTGCTTCTTCTGAGTCATTAAGTCGTACCTGCAAATTCCCATCCGAAGGTGCTGCAGAGATATCCAAAAAATTAGGCATTTGATCATAGCACTGATTTTTTCCTGCCGATATTTGCTTCGTTTGTGTTTTATCAGTTTGACTTATATACAGGTCAATATAACAACTATTCTTTACTCTGATATCTATGTAGCTGCCATCATCATAAAATAGCCGGATTCCACCATAATCACCATTACCAGACCATTTATATGAAGTCAAAATCCGAAAAATCCCCATTGAAGTAAAAGGATAGGACTCTGGCTTAACTTCGGTAAAAGACTTACTTCCATCCACCTGAATGAACTGGGTTCCGTCAGAAGAACGGCGAGTATCAATAGTATTCCCACTTTGGTCTACCCAAATGTAATGACCATAAAATGTCTCTGACAATAATACGCTTGATGATGCTCCACCAAAGTCCATTAGAAAAGCTAAGTCAATGGGCGTTTTATCACAATCACTGGATAATCCCAATGAATTACCGATGATCCAACCTTTTTGGTTTTGGTATTTAACAAGATACCAATCAAGATTTTCGGGTTTTCCGACCACAGTGACCGTTTCTTTTGCAGGTACTGAAACTGCCGTGCCTATTCGTCCTAATGATGGATATTCATACAAGAAAGCGGCAGATGTTGTTTGCCCAGTACATTCTTTGATGAGAGGGAGTGGCGTGATCGTTATTGTTGATGTGGGAATAGGTGAAGGCGTTAAAGTCAGAGTTGGCGTTGGTGCAGCAGTCTGTGTTTGAATAATACTTACGGTACTGGTTGCAGCCACGCTTGTTCTTTGCTCAACAGTGGCAGTAGCAATTTGATCAAACTTTGGATTTACTAATGAATAAAGCGCAAAGCAAATTAGAATTAGGATCAAACCAAAAAGAGACAAGATCCAAACAAGACGCTTGTTAAGTTGCATTGTTTCCCTCCAATTTATTTTTTATGAAAAGAAGCGAATGATTTGATCAGCGTATGATCCGGTGGGCAAAAGAACAGTCTGTAAGAAAAAATTCTTGTACAGAATATAGAGAGCGCCTGCCACCACTGCCACTAATATCATCACAGCAAAAACGATTAATGCAGTAATGATTTGGGAACGCTCGATACCATATGTATAACCTAGCAAAGGTACCTCGCGTGAGCCACACAGTGGGCATGGTTCCTTTAGGTTGGCGTTTCTTGATGCTCCGCATCTTTTGCATTCAACGTTATAGATTTCCATGTTTTCCCTTCCTTGTGTTAAGTAGCATGCTACACGGAAAATATTGTGTGATTATAAACCGATTTTTGGCAAAAAACCTGACAAATTAGTTACTTTGCCAACAATAAATTGTGCAGACATATACATCACACTACTGATTTAGTGACCTAACAAAATAGGCTTTCTTGTTCATTCTTTGATAAGAACGAGGCCCGGGACTCCCTCCGACCAACTCACCTACTTCCATCATTTAACTGCTATGCAAAAAAGTAAGGATGCAAATTCGTGCCATACAGCATTATGGACAGAGTCTGACATATAAGGCTCCATGCGCGGCATTCATTTAACAACCCATATTGCACCTACCCATTAAAGAGCGGGCGCAAAAAATCTATTGTGAAAACCCACCATTGATCATTATTTATTCATAGGACTTTCGCTTGAGACAAAGAACTGATAGCATAGCAGGATGATCAGCAAACAACAATATGTCGAATATCTGATCTGCACGATTGGTAATTTTACGAGCACCCACTTGGCAGACCATCTAGATCAAGTCAGCCATGACACGATCACCGATTATTTGTAGAGCGAGCGGTTGACAGCCCGCACACTCTGGGAACTCGTGGAAGGGCAGATCAGCGACAGTGCAGAAGCCTTTCTGATCGTGGATGACAGCGTACAAGACAAACGTTATTCGCGCTTTATTGAGCTGGTCAAGCTGCAATATAGTGGCGCAGCGCATGGGCTGGTGCGCGGGATCGGGATCGTCAACTTGGTGCATAGTGCAGGAAGCGGACAAGATTTCTATCCAATTGACTATCGGATTTATGCTCCTGACCAGGATGGCAAGACCAAGAACGATCATTTTGTCGAAATGCTCAGAAATGCCGTTATGAACAAGCAGATCCAAGCTAAACGCATTCTGTTTGATACCTGGTACGCTTCGGCAGACAACTTGAAACTCATCCATCGCCTCGGTCTGACCTTTTTCACCACACTGAAAAGCAACCGCATGGTAAGTTTGAGCAAAGAAGCCGGGTACATCCATTTAGAGCAAGTACTCTGGACAACGGAACAACTGGCGAACGGACAAATGGTCAAATTGAAAGAAGTGCCTTTCAAAGTGCGGTTATTCAAGGTGGTCGCCACAAATGGCGACATTGACTGGGTGATTAGCAACAGCCCAGACGAGACATTGACCACGCAGGTTGCTCAAGAAGCGAGTGACGTGCGTTGGCAAGTCGAAGAACTGCATCGCGGTCTCAAACTATTGACCGGCACCGAAAAATGCCAGTGTCGTAAAGCTCGCTCCCAGCGTACTCATATTGCCTGTTGTTTTCATGCCTGGTTATCTCTCAAAGTCCATGCCAAGAAACTGGGTAAAACCTTGTATCAAACCAAGCAGAATTAGTTGAGTGAGTACCTGCGAACCGAACTCCGTCATCCACATATTCACGCTTTTGCTCCCGCATAAGCAAAAGTCCTAATTCAGTTAGCAAATGGACTGACCTGGCCCCCCAATATCTTTTGCTCAATTCAGTCCATAGTCGAAGTACAGCTTATCCCTCAATTACATACATCCATAATCGCTCGGTGAGATCTGCTTTCATGCCAGTTAGAGCTCCCCAGACAAGCGGAAGTTCGACATCAAAGAGAATTCCTCCATTGAGAAGAGATATCTCGTACACCGCATTATGACGTGCATTCAGTGCAAGCAAACGACGGTCAGTTTGCAATCTCAACCTATTACGTTTGAAACGGCTGAGTTTTTTTATTTCATTGGGCGAAGATCTACAGAAACAAATATGCTTGTTTAGCGCTCGATCATGGCAAACCAGTGTTGCCGGCTCGCCAGTCACCTCGATCACCTGTAAATTCAGTTCGAGACCAGCAACCTTGCTAGCAGTTTTGTTGAGCCATACAAGTGGCTCCTCCACTTTGACACTGCGCGCCAAGCCTTCACGTTTGATCTTGAGATCCTGAACCGCCCAAAGAACTACCTGTTCTCTCAGTTCATCTATAACCTTTTTCTGGCGTTCATTCCCGAGACTGATCAATGCTCCGAACAGGAGTACAGCGGATGCCACCACAATGGCAAGAACTATTTCCATCTTTGATTTTCCTTTTCTTTATCGTTATTTGTTTTCGATAAGATCATCTTTTGACCGTACAGATATATCCTTGAATGTTTCGCTTAGGCGTTTCAACGCTTTGGGACGGGGATCCACTACGCTGGCGGATGCGATCCCTGTGAATAAACCTAACAAACCAATGACCTGCCAAAGCGGTAATGAGGGCCGAGCAGCTTCAGGGGAGCTTTCAGGTATTGGTGTAATCAAGACAATAGTGGACGCCGGCGGCACGCTCGTCGCAGTTGGCGTTACCGTAGGTTCTGGAGTACTAGTGGCCGTTGGGATTGGTGTAAGCGTGGCGGTCGAGGTTGCCAACTCTTCTGGGATCAGGATCATCCCAGTGTCATGCCCGCAAAGCCCATTCTCATCACAGACTTCTGCCACAACTGCATATTCTCCAGATGGCGCGAACGTTCTGTCCTTAAAGTACCGGTCCCATGTCACAATGTAAGAGTTCTTTCCAGAAGCATAGTCCAAGCTCGCCGCCAGCCAGCGGTTTTGCGGGTCAAGGATCGTTACTTGGATACTGGTTATCGGGAAATGATTGGGTGAGACTATAAGGCTTCCGGACTCCCAAATCCACCATCGCTTTGTAATCGACACAGTGGGTGATCCATTATCCAAGTTCAATGCAATTGAAACCACTTCACCAATGTTGCCAGCACGATCCCTGCTCCATATCTGAACGGCATATTCTCCATTTGGCACTTCACCAGAATGCCAAAGGTAAGACCAGTCACCTTCGGCATCCATCAAGACTGCCTGCCAAGTATTTCCTCCATCAACTGAGATTTCACCATTCTCTGGACCAGACATGACATCTACCAGGCTTCCAGTGAGGCTCACATTACCCTGGACGATATCTCCACTGGACGGAAATGTGATTTGAGCAACAGGTAGAACCGTGTCAACCCGGATAACCCTAGATACAGTAACGTCATTTCCAGCCGCATCCCTGGCATGGATCAAGACAGAATGATCTCCATCTGTGAAATGAATTGGCAGAGTAACCCAGCTTAAGCCACCATCCATGCTTGCCAAAAGGGATGAGAGTCCGGAGATCACATCTGTCGCAGTTGCAAAAAGATCCACTTCGGATACATACCATCCGTTCCTGCCGTCGATGGGAGGCAGACTAATTTCAAGATCAGGCGGGGCTGCATCTCGCTGCCAGGTGGATGATCCACCGGCAGTCCGCCCGCTAGTGGATGTGGCCATGTAATTGGCTGCGCCCATCCCTTCCGACAAAGGCAAGTCACAGGAACTTCCGCAGACAAAGGGTTCTCCATTCAAATCGCCGGTGATCGTCACGGAAAATCCCTGAGGGTCAGTAGCAGAAAGTTCGAGTGTCTCATTCCCACGGCACCAACCAGCATCGCCCCACCGATCACAAACTACCACCCCTGTGATGTTTGGTGGCAGTGGAGTTGGTGTGGAGGATGGAGTATGGGTGTAGGTCGCCGTTGATGTGAACGTCTGCGTGGGTGTAGAGGATGGAGTTTGAGTGTCTGTAACGGTCGGCGTGAATGTCTGGGTTGGCGTGTGCGTCAGGGTAGGCGCCAGACTTGGTGTAAGGGTTGCCGTGGGAGTATATGCCGCCGTAGATGTGAACGTAGGCGTTGGTGACGAGGTCGGTGTAGCTGTGAGTAGTGAAACAACATAATAAACATCGATGGAGCGGAAATCCACATAGCCGCTGGAGGCCGTCAGAGACCAGGAACGACAACCTGCCGGAACTGGAATATCCATGCTGACAAAACCGGCGTAGGCACCCGAATTGCTGTACAACGTCCATGTATTTACAGAAGAACAGGCGCGCAGGGTAGCATTTCCCACATTGGAGTTGGGACTAAAGCCAACCATCACCTCAAAGTAGGAAACATTGCGGTCAAAGGATCCGCTCGCTGAACTTCCATTGCTGAGTCTGGTCACCCACTCCGAGCAATTGGGAGTGCAGTACGCGCCACCCTCCTCCGGCGGCAGAGAAGAACCATCGCGGTGCGTGATGTATAAGTACTGTACAGGGCCGCTCCAATCGATATACCCAAGATCATGTGCCTGATCATAGGTACGTCCTTCCTGCAAGGCAGTCGCTGCCAATGGAGCGGCATAAGTTGGAGCATTGGTCCACATAAAAAGAACGAGAAGTATAAGGAAAACCAAAGCGATACGAACGCGCTGCATGGAAATCTCCTACCGTCCGTACCCAGAAGAGAAAATGGGGAAGCATAGATGCTTTCCAAATGCCTGCAGCGAATGAGCTAAAACCATCAACTTGCTATTCATCAACTCCATCCATTGTCTCGCCGGGACAGAACCCAGGCAGAAGACAGGACAGCCACACATACCGTCATACAAGACAGCGAGCCACCGCACAACACCAACAGGAAACGCGAAATCATCAAGCCAAGCCTCCGTACCTTTTCTCTATACAAACTCCAAAGCAGATCAATACAGTGAATGCCGTCACGCACACATACAAGTCCTAAGTCACAAGGATTCTCGCTACAACCCCAGGTTCAATGGATCATCGACCAACTCCGGCTGGTTGACTTTCTTTTCCTGATTCTTCAGACGATCACCCAGAAATCGATCCAGCACATCCGCTAATGCCTTCGGCAGCAAGGCATGCAGCACCATCACCGCTTTCTCCTGCCAGCCGTCTGCCCGAAAATACTCTGCCGGATGCGCGGCGATCACATCTGCGATCAAGGAATGAACACGCTGAGCATCTGCACGCGGCAACGGTTGGATGTGCGCCAGGGTGGGCGGCTGCCACCGCCCACCAACACGCGCCCGCAACCAGCAATGCAGGGAAGGGAGATCGAGAGTCATTTCGCCATAGCGCACCGTGGAATTCAGGGTGGCACGGATCAAGTCACCGTCCTCCGGATCAGGAGAAAAGAACATTTGGGTGGAAGTATTGGCAAGCATCGCCTGCACGACCGGTTCCATGCCCTCGATATTGCGCATCATAGAAAGGGACTGCGACAGGACAAACATGCGCGCGCCGAACTTGGCTCCTTCTGCCAGCATGGACTCCAGGCGCATGCCCGAGCCGATCTCCTGCGCCTCATCCACGATGAAATAAAACGGAATGGGGTGTTCTAGGGTGGCTCGCCGGTAGGCAGCATCGAAAACGTTGTACAGAACAGATGCGGTCAGCTTGGCACCCTCACGACCCATTTCGCCAGACGGCAAGCGCAGCACAACCCAGGCTTTCTCCTGAACCCACTTGTTCATATCGACAAAAGTATCCTGGTGCATGGCGGAAAACAACCAGGGGGAAAGTTCCAGTGCCATGACCTTAGACAGCACCGGGCTGATGACTTCCGTCACCCAACCTTGACTCCACTTGTCCTCCGCACCCGCCTGTCCCAGCAGGGCATCTAGGGCAAGCGCGCCCATGCGCTCTCCGGGCGGCAGAAGGGCCATGGCTGTATGCCGCCACTCCTTGTTGAATGCCATGAAAACCACATGCAGGAGTCCCAACCCATCCTCCGGACGGTGCTGGTTCCAGGCATGCGCCAGCCGAAACAACCCGAGCAGCGCAGCCTGCATACGTGGTCCCCAGTAGTCATCCCAGATGCGACGTCCAACCTGCACGATGGCATTGCCCGCCCAGGTGAAATCAGGAACGGCAAGTAAGTTAAGTGGGATCACCTTGGGTTGATCGGGAGTCACAACACGCAATCGATGGATAGCCTTCTTACGCTGCTCCTCGGGTAGTTGCGCTATTGCATCCAGAAAAGCATCTGCCAAAGAAACGTGCGGATCCACCAGGAAAATGCCGGGTGCATCGTCGCCGCAGGCGATCAACTGTTGCAGCATGGCAAATACAAACGATGACTTTCCGGAGCGGCTGCCACCGATCGCCATGCCGTGACCGTCCGGGTCCACACCGACCTCTTCCCCTGTTGCCACACTCGTGCCGATCTTAAAACCTGCTTCCAGTAATGGCTTGGAGGGCGGCGGTGCCGGCACTTCCTGCCATACTGCTCGATCCAATAAACCGCTGCCTTCACCCATTTGCAGGGGTGCGAGCTCTCCTGCCGGCAGCGAGAAACCATATCTCTGGATCTCAGGCCAGCTTCCGTCTGCAGTCTGCCATGTTTGTTCGCCTGCCAGCAAGGACAGGTCAAACGCATCAGAAACGCTGATTGCAACCTTCAACAGCGGCTCCTGAATTCTTCGTTCCAACACTTCCTTGGGAATGGAGCGCCAGATCATCCAGTCACGGATCTGCCAGGCAGACAGGATCGCAATACTTCCGCCGGCAAGCATTCCCAGGAGTCCTGTGGTGAGAGATAACCAACCTGCACTCCATGCGCCGGCAGTGATGCCCGCGATCAATGCACCGACCACGAACACAGAGCGCAGTAAGTTCAACTGCCAGCCCCACGGATTGGGCGTGTTGTTTTCCACACTACCCTCGGTTCCGTACGAATAGGCCACCAGACTTCGCAGCCGTCCCTGCAGTTCTGCTTCATTGCCCAGCAGCCAGGCTCGCAGATGAACTTCTTTTCTGTCCTGCACCGAGTTCACCAACTTGCTTCCAATGGCCAGCAATGGATCGCTGTCTTCGGCAGCAGTAACAATGGATGGCAGACGGCTCAATGGAACGAGCACCTGCTTTGAATGAGATAGTTCCATCGCTCCCAGGGCACGCCAGCGCGAGTGCTGGCCTGTCATGCCTGCCCAGGACTGCACAACCCCTTTCCCAATTCCCAATGGAAGGTACAGGCAAACGCGCAAACCTGAAGCAGAAGCGACCCACTCGATCACCGCAGGAAAGGGCAGTTGCCCGATCCAACCCATCACCTGGGCCCGCAGATCATCCAGTGCATGCGGAGCAAACAACAACTCCCACGCCTGCCATTGCCCTTTGCATAGAGGACAATCGCCATGATGAAGTTCAAATTCGTGCCCACAATGAATGCATGTGTACTTGTTCTTTGAGTTCATCATCGCTGCACCCCTGTCGCGCCGAGTTGCTTCCAGAACTGCCAGCCAGGCTGGTGGAATGCAAACCATCACTGGAAACAGAGCGCCGCGCCCACCGGAGGGTGCCGCCAGGAAAACACGCGGCGGTAAGCGGGAGGTCATCTCTGCATTCTTACGCGCTTCACTTTCCGGCACACCGAAAGAGCGATAGAAAGCAAAGGCTTCGTCCGGTCCTAACCTGCCGATGAATGCAGTAGACGCCAAACTCAGAGACGTCGGATTCTTCATTAGATCGGCAGGAAGATGCGTAATGAGCGTGACGCCCACACCACGCTTGCGTGCGCGCCGGCCCAGTTCATCAAGCAGATCTGTGAAGGGACCACTCCGCAGTAATCGCCAGCCTTCATCGATGAAGATGTCCATCGGTTGTTTGCCGATGGTGACCGCGTGATACAGGAACCATGCCAGCACCGAATGAACGATGGCACAATTCTCTTCGCACAAGGAAGACAGATCAAAGTTCCACCACTGCCCGGCCGGAAAGTGTGGAGAAAGAAGCGCGTTGGGACGATCAAAGAAACCATCGAAAAGTCCTCCGCGCATAAATGGTCTGAGCAGGGCAATCGGCATGGCTGTCTCCGGCGCGCTGACTGTCCCCAGTGTTTCCACAAATTCCGCAATGGTCATGGAACCCGGTCTGCGTTCCCACCGACGTTTTACCGCTTCATGTAAGGCGGCCTGGACACCGGGAGAGAGAACGGATTCACCTGCGAGGGCAGCGATCAGGAAGCGAACGGCGAGCAGCAGTTCTGCGGGGTTATCCCCTTGTAATGGGTGAATAAGACAGGTGTCTTTGTCTTCTGGAATGCCTGCTGGCACAACCCTGCCACCCACGGCTTCACACAATTTGTTGTTCTCGCCTTCCGGGTCGATGGAGATGACAGTCCTACCCTGCAATAATCGCTGCAGCATGATCCAGCGCAGAAGTGTGGTCTTGCCGGAGCCGGGCTCGCCGAGGATCAAGGTCGTGGCATGAGGAGGAGGAGGAACTGCCGGATCCAAGCCTTTGGTGAAAGAGAAATGTACATCGCGCCCATCACGGGCATGTGTACCGATCCAGACCGAGTCCTGCACGGGCATTACCTGTCGTGAGGGTGCTGGCAACAACGGGAGAGTTTCTTCCAAAAATAATGTCGGCTCATCCAAACCGGGGAATAGTTTCCCGCCGGGTTGAAAGTGATGCAGCGCCCGTTCGGCGATGTAGAACAGTCGTTGAGCCGTGAGCCCGCGGGCTCTTAAATTCAATTCGATCACTCGCCTGGCAGCTTCCGCTTCATTGAAACGATCTCTTTCCACGAACAATGCTGACATCAGGGCAATCTGAAAGGCCGGCTTGCCAAAGGTAAGTCCTGACTCGGCTGCATCCATGGCATGATCTGCTGTTCGCTCTGCCATCGAGGGACGACGACCGGTCTTCTCGGCAAGCGCCATCATGAAACCTTCGAAGACTGTTCTCTTGGCACGCAAGGACCCACGCAACACATCCGGGGCTTCGCGCCGCATGGATAAGGAGTACATCACAGGGAGATTTGGGTAGAAGCCCTCGGCTGTCAGGCGCGACCAGGGACGGTCTGCCATGCCCGGTACACCGGTACCACGTGCCGATAAGGGCAACAGGTATCCGCCCGGAAAGAGCAGATGGTCTTCCAATACTTCCACGGCTTCGGATGCAATCGATGCTGCAAATTGTTCCTGCGGTTCAGACATGAGTGGCATGATACAAAAAGACGCGGCCAGGTATTCTGTCCGCGTCGCTAGCATTCAGCCGCTGACCTAGGCTTATGCCATCAGGCACATCGGTTGCAATGTACTCTACAAAATCGATGTGTACCAATCAACCCCGGCACACAGGAAAATATCATCATAAGTGTTCTCAAAGTCGAAAAGCAAAAATATTGTTTTAAGCGTGCTTTGCACTGGCTTTTGCGGGGAGTATAATTTCAGGCACATAGCTGACACAAAGGGAGTAAACATGAAACAACTCTTGCAACCTTCGCTGGATGATATATCGATCATCCAAGTCGTTGTTGTAAAACCGATTCAGGGCGGATTGGTTAAGGCTGCTATTTCAGACACAACGATCAGGCATTAGCAAAACTTTATTAGTCGTTGTAGATTATCAAGTTGACATCTGTTTTTTTTACTCATTAATCGAATATACAGATTTCACGTTCTGTCTGGTGAAGGACACGCATTCTTAGAGTTGATGTAGAAACAATGCTTTTTGCAGATAATAGAAAGCAAATTACACGCTTACACTCTAAATGAGGAAGAAAATGACCAAGAATGCAAGGATCTTTCTACAAAAAAATGGCTGGCTCTTCCCAATTGGCGGCGCAGTTATTGGCTTAATCATGGCACTTATGTTCTTCAAAAAGGCGTACTGCTTTTACGCCTATCAGACTGGAGGCACTGCCATTCTCGCTGGTCTAGCTGGCGTTTCGGCAGTTCTGGGCAGCGTGATAAGGTTTTTAGCGGACCGTAAGAACAACCTACTCAGTATTAAAGAGAGCAAGGAATATATCTATCTAATCTCCGGCATGGTTTTCACCGGAGCAATGGTGATTCTTCTTTCTCCATTCTTTTATCAATTCGATAAAAACTCCTGCGTAAAAGATTTCGACAAACTAGTTGCCTTGACTGAGCAAGAAGGAACGGCGGTTATCAGGGAGGACATGCACCTCATTAAGAATATTTATATGCAGAATGCAATTGTTACACGATCAGGAATACTGGTAAATCCTGGGCGGCCTATACTTTTTACTCGGTAAAGTTTCACGATGAGGAGCACTGCACGAATAGCCATGGCCATTATGAGGTAATCAGTTTTTCGACCAACGAGGTCACTATGACGACTAGCAGCCAAGGGACTTGGGGGCTGCAAGGACAGGGTTGTACTTTCTCCTATAACAATCCGGCTGGCTCAGACGAGTGGACCTTCGACAAGATCAACGGAGAATGGAAGATCAGTAATCTCGAATTCAATCGGAGACAATAGCTAGGAGGCGAATATGAAGCAGCGGGCGGGATATCAATTCTTGGTTGGAATCTTACTCATTGTATTGGTGCAAGGTTGTGTTACACCAAACTCCTTACCGTTATCATCCCCAGAACCATCTGCAACGCGTAGACCTACCGTCACACCAACTTCACTTCCTACCTCCACATCTACGGTTACACCTGTTCCCTGGCCACTCATACATGGATTGGCATATAGCCCGTACCGGGATTGCCAATCTCCCGACACTCCCAATCAACCCAAAATAGAAGATATCAGGCAAGATTTGAAAATTATCAGCAGTATGGCCAATGGAATCCGTACTTACTCAAGTACCGGGATAAATGCTGAAATTCCTGCCCTGGCACGCGAAATGGGTTTAACGGTCAGCGCCGGAGCCTGGCTTGGCAAAGACAAGGAAACAAATGAGCTTGAAATTCAGGGATTAATCGACATTGCCAAAAAAGTTCAACCTCAAATCAGTGATCGTTGGGAACGAAGTTCTTTTGCGTAAGGATCTCACTGAAGATGAATTGTTGGGGTACATCGACCGGGTGAAAAAAGCTGTGGACGTCCCGGTAACAACCGCGGAGATTGGCAGTGTTCTGTTAGTCCATCCTAGGTTAATGGCAGCCGTGGATCTGGAAATGGTCCATCTATATCCCTACTGGGAGGGAGCGTCCATCGATGGAGCGGCACAATTAGTCATCCAGCAATATCACAATATTGAGGAAAAGTCGGGCCGGGAAACGCGTGGTGATTGGTGAGACCGGCTGGCCATCCACAGGACCATCAAACAGTGCAGCAGTACCTAGCCCTGAAAATCAAAATCGATTTGCCAAAGAATTCCTGACCTTAGCGCTCTCCGACAATGTTGACTTCTATTACTTTGATGCTTTTGACGAGATGTGGAAAACAGAGGGAGGGGTTGGGCCTCATTGGGGCATCTTGAATGCCAACAGAGTTTTCAAATCAGATATCCAGAGTGTCATAAGCTCTTACAACGTTGTAGTAGAACCTTGGAGTGGAAAAAGCGAAGTGGCTTTGACACCTGTGGACACATCCTCCAGCGTTAGTCCAAGTCACTTCTATGTGTACTCTACCTTTGGAAATTCAGAAAACCATTTTGCGCCAGGCGGGTGGATGGGTGATCGCACCGCTATAAAGCTTGATACGTGTTGGCAGCAAGGACAACCCTGGCCTGAAACTGTGATCCGAGCATCTTATGTTCCCAGCGAAGATGATACAGAGGGATGGGCTGGCGTTTACTGGCTGCAACCCGATGGGAATTGGGGTACGGTCCCGAATGCAGGGTTTAACCTGTCGAAGTACAAACAACTGGTATTTAGAGCACGCGCGGAGAGTGCCGGAACTCAAATCAAATTTTTTATCGGCGGTGTTTCCAAAGATGCAACAAACAGTGCCCGGCCTTTACCCTATCCAAGTTCCATATCGACACCAATCTTTGCGCAGGAAGCTGACCGGGTAGATGGCTTTATCAACCTAGCTGATGTCTGGCAGGAATACCATATTGATCTGACTGGGATGGATTTACATAGTGTCATTGATGGATTTGGCTGGGCTGCCGAAAAGGCGCGTACACCGCAAGGGGCTACTTTTTACATCGATGAGATCTATTTTGTTACTACTGCACCTGACTTGCATACCGTTCCACCTCTGCATATTTATAGTGGCAAATCTCTGCGTAAGGGGCTAAGCCTAGGAGTTGAATTCTCGGGGCATTCTTATAACTGGGTTAAAGATCTGGATGGGCAAATACAGGTGAATTACCCGCCTGGTCAGCAATGGGGTGCAGTCTTTGTTACTGTGGGTAAACCTTCTTCACCCGGATACCGGGCAGGTGTGGACCTAAGCCAGTATCGTTCTATAAGTATGGAAATGCGCGGCGAATCAAATGATCAAGTTGTTCTTGTTGGTTTGAAGGATAGCAGTCAAAAGGATGATGGTTCTGAAACCCTCGTACCAATCTCTTTATCATCTAAGTGGGCGACCTATACTTTAGATCTCGATACGTTCATAGGAGCTGACCTGACACAGGTCTATATTCCCGTTGAATTTGTTTTTCGCGAGAACAATACTGAGACAGAAACGATTTACTTCCGTAACATCCAGTATTTGCCTTGACAAAAAATGAAGATTTGGATTCGCAGGAGACTTCTTATGCATCGAAGAGCGTTTTGGCAACTGGCAACCGCTGACATGATGCTTATGGCCATTTTGTTTCTAGCAGGAGCGTGTTTTCATACATCCGAGCAAACAAATAGGGAACCATCGATAACGCCTACGACAACAGTCTCACCCGATAGAGATCTGCTATTGACGCCGGTTTCCAGTCCTTTGCCACAGATCGGTTCCATATGTGATTTTCAAGGGTGTAATGGGGATACGATAACCCGTGCTAGCGATGGAATGCAGATGGTCCACGTTCCCGAGGGATCCTTCTTAATGGGCGATGGACAAGCAATCAACAGTGAAGATCATGAAGCTCCACAGCATTGGGTGACCTTAGATGGATTCTGGATCGATAAGACTGAAGTGAGCAATACACAGTACGCAAGGTGCACCAAGTCCGGTGCCTGCCCAGAGGTAGAGCAACCAGACCAGATTGTCGGTAGCCCAGATAATTATCCTGTTGTCGGATTAGCCAGAGAGGATGCATATGTTTACTGCAAGTGGGCTGGGGCCCGATTGCCCACGGAGGCTGAATGGGAATTTGCTGCCCGGGGTCCCCGGGACAATGTTTTTCCCTGGGGAGACGGTTTTGATTGCCGGCAGGGCAATTCTGCTTAATCAGGAGGAATGTAGTGATGGATATGAAACCCTGGCACCCGTGGGAAGTTTTCCGCTCGGCGCCAGTTGGGTGGGAGCGCTGGATATGGGAGGCAACGCCGAAGAATGGGTGGCTGATAATTTCTACTACTATCCTTCCGAATGGGTTGTGAACCCCTTCCAACGACACGGGTATTTGGGTGTGACCCGTGGAGGGTCGTGGAAAGAGCCTGCCATAGCAATGTATGCCGTATGGCGGGATTCCGAGGATAATTCAATTAGTTTCCGCGGCCCTTCTCAAGCAACAGGTATTCGTTGTGTCAGTAGAAGCGTGAACGGCATACCTTCAACACATATCGTTGAACCAAATGCAACAATACTTTCGCAATCAGACCATAGTCCTAGTCCGTCTACAGAGTCCGTTCGGGAGAGCCTAACCATCTATTCTGGTGAGGCGCTGAGCAGCGGATTTGATATGGGTGTAGATACATCTGAACACAGGCATGACTGGGTGATGAATATGGGTGGGGCCACGCAAATGTCGTATCCAGACGGCGAGGACTGGGGTGTCGTCTATATCACCGTCGGCAAGCCAAGCTCATACCAGCATCGTCAAGCGCGCGATTTTAGCATGTACCAGACCGTATCGGTCAATCTACGTGGTCAGTATGGAGGGGAGATCGTTTATCTTGCCATCAAGGAACCATTCCGTGAAGATGGATAAGAGACGAAGGTCAAAGTAAGGGTCACGTCTGACTGGCAGACTTATACCTTTCTACTTTCCAGTTTTGAGACCCTGGATTTGAGCGAAATATACATCCCGTTGGAGTTTGTATTCGAACCTGGAATTGGCCCAGAGACCCTCTATTTTCGAAATGTTCGCTATCTGGCAGAGGAAATCCCCTCGCTGACTCCTTTAGTCCCATCAGCCAAACCGACCGAGAATAATGACGATGGAAACCTGACCTTTATGGCCATACCAGATGGGCAAGAATTCGATGTCAACGAATCAATGAGCACGGCTACTATATGGCGTGAAGATGGTTCTGTTACTTATTTGTATGAAACAAACTCGGTACGTCGTTTTGCAGACACTGTCAGACCCATGACGGTTGTGGCAGCTGACGGCACGCCATGGCGCAGTAACAGCGATGGAGGTGTTACCCGTTTTGATTCGGATGCAAAAACAGTCTTTACAACAGCAAATGGTCTGGCAGACGACAAGGTCTCTGCGCTTGCTGCACCCGCAAATGGGGACATTTGGGTAGGCACACCTGGAAACGGGATATCGAAATTTGATGGCATATCATGGCAAACCTACACCACCAAAGATGGCCTAGCGGGAAATGTGATCTCAGCCATAGCGGTTGCTCCGGATGGTGCCGTGTGGGTGGGCACGTTGCAGGGGCAAGGGTTAGGGATTTCCAGTTTTGATGGAAAAACCTGGACGACCCACGATGTTAAGAATGAGCCCGTGAGTCATACAATTAATTCAATCGCAGTTGGATTGGACGGCGTTGTCTGGGTGGGTACGGCTCAAGGGCTTCTTCGGTTTGACGGCGCTGACTGGAAATATGTTTCCTATTATGATGACAGCACCTGGGTGGCTGTCCTATTAGATGGAGATTTGGCTTGGGCACAGAATTATCAGGGTGTTACCTCTGTAGCTGTGACCCCTGACAACGTAGTTTGGATCGGTACTGCCAGAGGAAATGTTTACCGGTTCGACGGCAGCACATGGACGCCGTATCACCTGATAAGTGACGCCACCAATGTTTCCGTTGTGCGCTCTATTTATATAGATTCTGAAGGCGTACTATGGTTTGGAACTCTGGGAGGCGGGCCTCGTCACTTTTGACGGAACCAGGACTAAGCAGAAGAAGTTGCCTAGTAACTTTGTAGTGTCCTCTGCCTGGGATCCAGATGGTTCGTGCTGGATAGATATGCTGGACGGCAAAAACTGGCACCTTCAAAGAATCAGACCTACTAGCACAATGGTCTCGCCAGTCAACACCCAAGTGCTCCCTAGAGAATATGGCGACATCAGACTTTTGCGAACATTGGATATTGATTCGAAAGGGATGAATGGCGTGGCGTTTGCCGCAGATGGGCAGACGCTGTTCACGGGAAATGAAAACGGCACTGCACAGTTGTGGAGTGTGAACGACGGCACTTTGCTTCACACCTTCGGTGATTCTGACCGTTCCATCGTGTCTGTAGGATACTCTCCCGATGGGCAAGTACTAGCTACGGGGATGGGGAGTGGCGCAGTGATACTAGTGGGTGTCGATGGTACAGTGCTACAAACCATGCAAAATCATAGTGCAGAGATTAATAGCGTTGTTTTTTCACCCGACGGCAAAATTCTGGCATCGGGAAGTGATGATGGTCTCGTGAGTATTTGGCAGGTGAGTGATGGTACTCTGCTCCGCACACTCGGCGTAGCACATGCGGGAGGGATTACGAGTTTATCATTTTCGCCAGATGGGCAGTTGCTTGCATCAGGAAGCTACAATGGCAATATAACTCTGTGGAATGTCTCTACCGGGGAACTAATTTACATGCTGGAGGGCAAACATACCAATTTTGTGATGAGTGTAGCATTTTCACCAGATGGACAGACTTTGGCAGCGGGATTTGAGGATGGTGCCATAACACTCTGGCATGCAAGCGACGGCACAGTGCTCCGCACTTTAGAGGGACACTCGATGACCGTCTGGAGTCTGGTATTTACCCCTGACGGCCAAATGCTGGTTTCTGGAAGCAGTGACAATACCATAGATTTCTGGCGACTGAGTGATGGATCCCTCTTTCGCACGTTGCAGGGGCACACAGACGTCGTTTACAAGATAAGCTTCTCATACAATGGGGAGATGTTAGCCTCTGCGAAGTCAGGATGGCACTGTGCGACTTTGGAAGATAGTTCCCTAAATATTCCAGTATCATGGTCTATGAAAAAGGATTTTGGTCAAAAGGCTCGCAATCTACAATTAGCAATCTACAAAGACAATTCCTGCGGTTGCATCTTGTGATCGTACAGCTATTTATCTTGTGTGCATACAGAAGAGATCGCTTACCGTTTCCAAATCAGAAAATCTCTTCAACCGACCAACACTGCATCGATGGCGCGCACGATTGATCTCGTCCCCATACTGGAGATACGCCTGAACCATATGGGCAGTCTCTTCGGGATATTGTGAAGCAAGCACATTGGGATCAAGACCATGCTGGGAGATATGGGGAGACAATGCTTGAAAGCCTCTTTGAAAATCCTGACTCGATCCGCTAAAGCTGGATTGGATGCCGGCATTGACTGTAGGTGAAAATCCAAAGTCCTGCGTCTGGGATTGCGGCTCTACACCGTTGAACCGTTCCATCCGTTCCCCTAATTCCGCCTGGCGCGCGGCCAGTTCATGTTCATGTGCAAGTGAACGGTTATAGGCAGCTGGAGCATGCAAGCCCATTGCGTCCAGTGTGCCCGCTGTTTGATTTAACTGCTGTGCTGCATTGAGGTGGCTCATCGCAGCAGCTTCCTCCCGTGACTCCACTGCCGGCCGTTGTTGCTCCAGCGGCACCGCTTGCGGTTGTACCAGCAGCGACTGCACCTGCCCCCGCTGGCAGCCAGTGCACCAATGGAGATGATCTGCTGCGCAGTTTTCAGCATCTGCCCAAACGCATCGGCAGTGGTGGAGATGGTCATCTTGCCGAGAATGCCAGCCAGTGAAAGGAGGATGCCTGTTGCTCCCCACAACCAGATCAAATGGATAATGGCTGATAACAGTCCCGGTTTGTTGAAGAGATAACTTGCGGCAAGTCCAGCCTTGAACACTCCACCCGCAACGATAGGTAGTAGGGCGATCAGAACGACAGCCTTCATCCACAGCGAACGCAGCCAGGTTGCCTGGGGTAGTACACTGGCAACCGCTAGCGGTGGCGCAAGAACTGCCAGAATGAACACCAAGCACAACCGATGTGGCGGTTGTGGACTTCACGAAGTGCATTGCCAGTCCACCTGTTTCCCCGATAACTCTTCCCACCATCCACCAACCCAGGCGAATGATCAGGTCCAGAAAAGGTCCAGAGGCAACAGCCAGCACACCTGCTGTGACCCAATCCCCGATCACGCGCATAGCGCTGTCATCGTCTCCCAGCAGTCTACCCCAGTGATACAGCGCAAGCCTTAACAGGAACAATGCCGGTGCTAATGCGGCAGCAATGCGCAAACTGGATTGCGCTACCTTGCTGTACTCACCAGCTTTGGGTGCTTGCACGATGTCACCGATCACCTTTGTCCAACGTGCCACTTCCTTGTCCATTGCCTTCGTTTCTTTGTTGGCAGCCTTGTTGAAGATCTTCGTCAACGCTTCTGAGATGGTTTCAGCCGGAAACATCAAATGATGGAAGATCTGTGAGATGCTCGTCACAACAAATTCGCCGCCAGGCGCAGGGGGTGTAGGAGTGGATGGTGTCGGCGGCGGCATCGGGGTAGCACTATAGACTGCGCTGGGTTGGGATAAAGGAACAGTCGTCATCGCCAGGCTGCTCAACGAGAGCAGCAACAGCAAAGGCAGAACTAGGAGGAGCGGTCGGGAGTTGTGCATAGTTTGATCAACATGTAATTTGTGATTCTGTTTTCGTGAAAGCAGAGTTTTTGGAAGCCGCATTTCTTGCAGCGTGGGGATTGGTTCAAGGCGTGTAATGGGGAATGCGGTCCATGAATGGCACGGTCCGCAAGGGAATCCACTACATCTTCGAGATGCCGTTTGGGGAATCGAGGTTCAAACGGCTCGGCCGTGCCCGTCACTGGGTCTATAACATAGATCAATGGCCGGTTTTGCCAGGGTTGATTTCCCATGGGCTGGCATAGACGCATCAGTGCAAAACGCAGCTGGTCCTGTTCAGTTGTTCTTCCCAGCAACCCGATCTTTGTCTCCATCACATGCCCGATACGAAGGTTCCATACCCAGACATCAAATTGAATCGGAAGACGATATGTAGGAAGCACCAGATCTATGGTTTCAGGATGAAAAGTATGGTCAGATCCTGTGGCAATTCCCATGCCACTTCGCCAATCCTGGAAAAGATACGCCCACGTGCGAACGTAACTGAACAGGTCATTCCACTCCCCGCCAAATCGATCGATGGCATGCTGTGAGCCAAATCGCTAACTCATATCCAGCGTTCCACCTGGAAAGAATGGATAGACTTCAGGTGACGATATTTTGTTGTGCATGGCCCGATAGTCTCTAACTTCATCGATGTACTTTTTTACTTCATCGATCAGGCTCTCAAAGCCATACTCCAGAAGATGATCTTTGAGCGTTCGACCCGAAGCTCTATCTTCCAGCGCGCGCCAGATGGGATCGAATGGAGGTTCAGGGACAGCACCGGATACCCACCAGAACGAGGCTGCTGGGCAGAAGCCGTATAGAAGCGCCAGGAGGATCCCATGTGTCCGCGCGTTCTCCTCATTGAGGAGCGCTCGAAAAAGATCAGTGTACATACCAGACCAGCAGCAGAAATGGGATTGTCCGCCAGGCAGCGGGAGCAAGCACATCTACGGTTTGTTGTTTTCTGATGTGACGCCAGATCATCTGCAGCAGCGCTGTTCCTACAAAAGCAATACATAGCAAGAGGAAGCTGGCTGACGTGAACTCAACTGGTAATGCCCAAAGCAACCCGATCCACAGCTTGGCATCTCCCGCTCCCATCACATGGTCGATCCAAGCTGTGAAAAGGAAGAAGCTGGCCAGCCAGAGTTCGGCACAACCTGGAAAATGTAGGATCAATCCAGTGACGATCAAAGGAATGCTGCACCAGTTGGGGATTCGATGGGTTCGCAGATCATAGATACTGATGGTCAGTAGAAAAATAAGCAACCAGATCATCAATCAGACATAATAACGCCATCGATATGGGGGTATATGAAACATGCCGTTTACACTGTTGGTAGCATCCAGTCATTTCCCCAAGTTTCAAGCATTTGTCCAGCGAACATACTTCCCTACATTAAATCTCCTGTTCCCGCATTCCAACCATGCTCGTGCTGCCCTTATTGCGAAAGGCTTGTAGTATATCTAAAAGGCCTTGAAAATAGAACAAATGTTCGGTATAATAGATCTGTGTACTCGAATGCGGCAGTTTCATAAAGGGTTATAAACTCAAATGAACGAACTACTTTTTTCACAAACAGCCCAAATATATCTTCAAGGGAAAGATGCATTGCAGCCCCTTGAAATCACACCGGATAATGCCTGGCGGTATTTTCTCGGGTCAGAATCCACAAACCTGACTGTACGCGATCATCGTCAAGCTGCCGTTATGGCTGCAAGCCAGGCCGTTCAGGGATACAAACTGGAACAATTTACGCAGCTATTCAGCCAACCAGCTTTTGTGGAAATTCGAGAACATTCCGGCGCGATTGAGATCGATCTGTTTGAGCCCAATGAGCTTGAAGGTAATGCAACCTTGTGGCTCGGGGTCATTCACGATCATCTCCTGCCAATTCATTACATGCCCTGGCACATATTTGTCCCGATTGAGGATGACAAGGTTGCTTTTGCGGCGATTGTAGAGGACTAAAGATCACTTTTTCTTTCGGCGCGTTGCCTGCCGCTGACGAGGTCGTTTGTAATCAAACATATCCTCCCGGATGGCATAGTTGATCTCGGGCACTTGAAAGCCCAGTTGTCCTTCGGCGATCCAGTAATCCGTTATCTTTTGCCAGAAAGCATGTTCCTCTTTTATGCTGGAAGGTAAGGGTTGGTGTAATTTCCGCAACAGGTCAAATCGGTATAAATCAAAACTGGTACGGATTAAAACGCCAAAATCTTGGGCAATGGGGACAGAGATGCGATAAATTCCATATCCAATAATCAGGAAGCCGATCCCAATCACCAAATACTCGCTGGGGGATAAGTAGTTGTAGCCACGTTCAAAAAAGTTAGGATCTCCGCTCACCACACACATTTCCAATGCAGTCCATCGCAGGGAAGCCCAAATCTGACAGGGCAATCGAACAAGGCCTGCCAGCGTTGCGAGCAAACCAATGGCATAGGAGAGCAGAGCTGAGTTCAAAACAAAGGAGACCTGGTTGAACTTTTCCTCAATTTGCTCTTTTAATTCTTTAGGCAAAAGCTGCAAGAGTCTCGACCACAGCATAAGTCCGGGAATGGAATATTTATGCTGGGGATACAATTCCGATGCTCGTAGCACATTGCCTAAACGGGTGGGCAGGATGTCGTCATCATTTAGGGGCGCTTCTGTTTCACTATCCAGGTATTCCCGTTTCGCCTGTTCTATTTTGTTGGAGAACTCAAGTTGTTGTTCAATATTTTCGAAACGCTCTGCTTCGTCAACCGGCTTTAAAACTTCAACCAGGTTTAGAACCTCTTCCAGATTTTTGCGCTTATCACGATATTTTCGGATCAGACGCTTTTTGAGGAAATTGCCAATTCGTTGGGGGAAGTAATATCCCTCAAAGAATTGCACGGTGGTATAGATGCCGCTATACAAGCCAAAGGAAAGCCAGGAAACAAAGGAAACAAAAATAAGCCATTGCCCGGCATAATAGGTATCCAAATCAACTATTCTTTCCAGGAATAGCGAAGGCATAAACCCCTTAAATATCAATATGCCGACGGCTAGAAAAAGCGCCGTCGGCAAAAATGATGAGACGATATAGGATCTACCAATGTCTTTTATTAAGCTGTTTTCATTCACTTTTTGGCTTTCAGCATAGCAATAAATTTATTGATAAAGTCAACACTGATTTTCTTAGCACATAGGGGGCAAACAACTGCAACAGCCTTGCCATCTTTTCCCAGGAATGTAACATTAATCTTTTTACCGCATTTTGGGCAAAAGAGTGAGTGTTTGGAAAGCAGAGCCGTATTGAAACCGGGAAGTCGAGGTGGTAAGTTCATAATATACCCGTACCCAGCTGAACATTATGATTAGTATAGCAAATTTTTGTCCCTTTTACCAATGACTTTTCTCCCTTCTGCCAGGTGCTTCTTTACTGCTCTTCTTTATTCCGCCATCGCGCTCCTACGTTGATAAATCTCTGTACCATAACGGGGACCGCCTTGACGATTAAACATTTGTTCTACTATAATGCAAATGTATGTCTATCTGGGATCGCTTTTTGCACTGGATAGGCTTGCGTCCAACTTCCGGCCCTCGAAGATATCATTTTGATGCCAGTGACAGCCTGCAGGTAACGCTCAAAACGCTTTCCCAGTACGAGGGACGACCTGAACACGACTTGATCCCTGATATCCTGGCCGCCGGTCTTAATCAGTACACCACGAACGAACAACTCTGGCAGGCTTGGGAATCACTCTCTGTACGGGAGCAGGATGTCACGGCTTTTGTATGCCTGGGCTACACCAATGCGGAGATCGGGGTGCGTCTGCATATATTGCCGAACACGGTCAAGGATCGCATTGGTTCAGCGTTTCGCAAATTGGGGGTAAAGAAACGTTCTGATCTGCGCAAACTGCTGGCAAACTGGGATTTCAGCGAATGGGAACACCAACGGTAGTACCTACCATTCTCACCTTCCCCCACATCTAGTACACCAGGAAAACACCCTTATTCCACCTGCTCGGGGGCTATTGAGTTTTCGGCAAAACTGCTATTTTGAGTGAATGGCTTATCGTGTTCTGAGTTCGCTCTCTCACCTTCATCAAAACTCTCTATCTCCACAAACCATCATCGGAATCCTGCATGGAAGGCAACATAACGAACTAACTGAGCTAATCGCCCGGCTGTCTTTGCATGGTCCGTTCCATTTCATCGCGGGCGGAGACTGGGTGCCTAATCAGAGCAGGTTGCGCCGTGCCGTGAGGCAGCATACAACCCGGGTGAATGAAGTATTGGATCATCCCAAACTGGGCAGGCCATCCACCTGCCTCCAACTGCGGGATCAACTGCTGATGGCAGACCTACAACCGCATCCAATATTGGTCACGGATTACCTGCATCGTTTTTATGACCCAGACGTGAGCATCTCGTTGCGACAGCGGGTACTCGAAGAATGCTCCGAACAAGTAAAGGTTCTGTAAAAAACCAAACCGGTCTCCATCCTGGTCGAATGCCTGCCGATCGAAGATTACCAGTCATTTTTCCCCATCCTTAAGTCGGTTGCTGATCTGGTTCTTGAAATGCAGGAGCCTTTGCCGCTTCCATCCTTCCAACCGTCGCTTGTTTGATAAGCCAGCATGGGACGTAATACTCTCTCCACCACGGCACTGGCTCATCAGCTGATCGCCGAACTCAAACCGCTCTCCGAAATGCTTCCGCCAAACGAACGGCGCATCATCGAGAAGTTCTTCGACACCATCCTGCAGCAGCGGGTTGCCATAGCGGAAGCCACCGACCTCATGCCGCTGGAAGCCGCGCTGGTCATTCTGCTCGCCGATGAACGTAGAAGGAACAATCTTGAGAATGACGAGATCTATCGACAGATCCAGCAGATGAAAGATGAGATCGCGATGCTGAGGTCGGAAAAATGAAGGAGGTCACCGGTTGGCTGTTCGATCTCTATCCTCATCCGCAAAAAGGCATGGTAATATAGATCCTTGATGAGGGCGGTAGAGCACATTCCTTTCACCAGAACTTCGAGGTCACCTTTTATGCCGGTGGAGCGTTTCCACGACTGCGTGAGCTGTGGCAGTTTCTAAGAACAAAGAACGTCAAGCTGGCGCGCGTGACCCGTAAAGATGTCTTCGACGGGCCGCAGGAAGTCATGGAAATTCGCGTGCCCACCTATGGTCAGCAAAGAAAGTTGTTCAAGGAAGTACAGGAACACTTTCCAGATCTGTCCTACTACGATGTAGATGTTGTCCCCACGATCCGTTATGCCGCTGCCTATAACGTTTTCATGATGGCCTACTGCCAAGTCACTGTTAGTGAAGAAGGGAAGGTAATGAGCATCCAGGCTCTGGATAGCCCGGCAGAACTCGAACCGAAGATCCCCCGTTTGCGTATCTTGCACGTACATCCAAATGTAGACCCATCCCACGCAGCACCCCAATTTCTGATCGCGAAGTTCGGGAAATCGTTCCTGAAGATCCCACTGGACAGGCCGCGTCAGGTGCTGACACTCTTGAACGGCATCCTGCAGAGTTATGACCCCGATGTCATCCACACTCACTTTGGGGACTCCTGGTTATTTCCGTGGCTCGAGAAAAAATCCACCGAAACAAAGATCGCCTTCCTGCCCAATCGTGATCCATCCATACCTGTACTGCGTCGCAAAGCAGTGAGCTTTTTGAACTACGGTCGGGCACACTACCGCGCAACACAGGTCCATCTTCGTGGCCGTTGGCACGTGGATGTCGAGAACGGCACAACCTACAGCCAGTATCGCTTGAATGGCGCGATCGAGCAGGTGCGGCTGAGCAGTTTGCCCATGCAGGAGGTAGCAAGGCGTTCACCGGGAGCAGCGATCGCTGCCATGCAGGACCTGACCGCCATTCGTAACGGATTTCTGGTTCCGTACGAGAGTCAAAAAGGTGAGATCCCCAAAACATACAACCAGCTTATCCGTGCCGATCGAGGCGGACTGGTCTTTATCCCAAAACCAGGGATTTACAAAAACGTTGCCATTTTGGATTTCAGTTCCATGATGGCATCCTTGATGATCGAGTTCAACGTTTCCCCGGAAACTGTTGTAAGCATGGATGATGCAGGAGAAGGATTTGAGATTCCAGACCTGGGTGTAAAGGTTCTCTCCCAACCTGGACTGGTCCCTCAGACGTTGAAACCGATGCGGTATAAACGTCTTGAGCTGAAGCGTGTGTTGAGAACGCTGGACAAACATGATCCGCAGCATGACCGTATACAGACAATCCTCAAACCAGTGGTGGATGGTATCAAGTGGCTAACGGTCGTGTGTTACGGGCGTTTGGGATTTGCCAACTCCAGGTTCGGTCGCATCAATGCGCATGAAATGGTCTCCTATTTATCCCGCAAGGCAGTGATGCAGGCAAAAAGGATTGCAGAAGAACGAGGCTTTGAAGTACATCACCTGTACGTGGACAGCATCTTTGTTTCCAAGCCGGATGCAACCAGGGGGGATTTCCAATCCCTGGCAGCAGACATCCAGGAGCAAACCCGTCTCCCTATGGACTTTGATGGCACTGTCTATCCCTGGTTCGCCTTCCTATCTTCCCGCTCCAACCCCAATGTAGGTGTGGCCAACCGCTTTTATGGACTCTCTCCGGATGGAGACCACAAACTGCGCGGCATTGCGCTACGGCGTGGAGACACACCGCTGTTTGTCTCCAAAGCACAGATGAAAACCCTCGCTATTCTCGCGCGTGAAAGCGAGCCCACCAGGCTTTGCGATCTCCTTCCTGAAGTCCTGAAAATGCTGCGGGAACAACTGGCAGAACTACGCACCGGCGCTGTTCCATTACAGGATCTCGTGCTCACCCACCGGCTCAGTCGTGATCCGGAAAAGTTCAGTGTATTGTCCCCATCGGCGGCAGTCGCAAGACAGCTAAAAGCACAGGGTAAAGAAGTCAAGCGCGGGCAGGCGATCCGCTTTATCTATAGAGCCGCGGCTCCCGGAGTCTGGGCATGGGATGCGCCCAATAAACCCAACACAAGCGCCATCGACCGCATCAAGTATCGGGAGCTGCTGATCCGCGGCGTGCAGGAAGTCTTGCAGCCCATTGGGATCACAGAAGCCATTCTAAAGACATGGTTGATCAGCGGTGCCGCCTATCTGGCGCCGCCCGGTTTTTTGAAGACCGCGGATCCAACCAGGCTGGCTGTCCCCTTGCTGGCAGACATGCCCATTCTGCGGCTGTAGCAAAACGGGTACGTTGCAAGTTGATACGGTTAAACGACACTCCCCAAAATCGTCATTCTGGGGAGTTCTGTGCTTTATGCCGAAAGCACTAAATCGTGTCCATAATTATTATACAAAAGATCTCTTGAAAACAACCCACAGCCACTTTACACCCCAATGGCAATATGCTTCCAAGGTCCAAGCTGTGGACTTAGGCGAACAAATAAAGCCCAACGAGAATTACAACGGTCAAGAACACGCTGCCTATGATAGGGATGCCGATGTCCTCCCGCTTTCCACCATTTGCGATCCAGCCTGCAAACCATGGAATCGAAGCAAATATTAGCAGGGCAACGAATTGAAATACGTCCTCGATCATGTAGAATAGTATAAGCGAGACTGGCGTACTCGGCAGCACACAAGAAGCCTAGTACTTAATGGTTTAGAGGGCAAAGATCTCCACGCAATAAATTTACTGCAGGAACCATCGGGAAAAGAACCCTGGCTCAAGCAAAGCCATGATCCACAGCATCAGACCCAACGTCAAAAGTAAAAGGATAAGATACAACAGGGCAGTCAACAGCTTTTGCAGTGAGGAACGTATGAAGCGCATCGGCCAGGGCGTTTGGAATACTGGTGCCCGCCAGACAATACCAGGTTTATGGTCCACTCGACCCCTCTGGCCAGCCAATCTGTCCCTGCCCTTCGCGTACAGCCCAATAGATACTTCCGCCCCAATTCCAAGATCGCTGATACTTCGGGTTATTTACGTGGTTGCTGTCATCCATGCGCCGAATGGTCAGGTTGTTATTCCAGTATAAATCCGGCACGCCATCCTTGTTCAGGTCCGCCATTCGTGACACGGGCAGGTTCGTTACTGCCAGGGGCGGGATCTCGCCACCGCTGGAGCGTCGTTTCCACTCATAACCTACGATCACCGTATGCCCTGTCCCGCCGCCACAGTTGTAGCCGCCGTTCCCGTTCGTGCCAGGCTGGCATTCCTTGACAGCCGCATATTCGAAGTAACGCAGCTCCCAGAATAATTTATATGGGGCGCGTCCACGCCCAACAAATAACGGGATATCGGCAGGCAGTTCATCCAATCCACTGATGCTGCCTGCCAGCGGACCGCCTCCCACTTCAGGATGAGAAGGCACTTCCCAGTGGATCATGGCAGGATTGCCGGTGCTGCCTACGTTCGGCAGATCCATGGTCCCGATCTTCGGTAACGTGATGGACATCAACCCGGCAGGTTTCAAGGTTAAGATCAAACGCAGGTTGCTCCAATCCCCCACCCGCGGTGTATTGCGTGAGCCTCCACCATAGGAAATGTAGTTCACCCCTCCTGATCCAGAGGACTGGAGCAGCCCGCCATTGCGGATCGCCGTTGGCCAGCGCACCAGTGTGACCGGATAAGGCCGCACATCCAGGTATATCTCCGGGAAGGTCACGCGTGCTTTTATCTTCCATTCCAGGTTACCGCAGGTGACCCCGTTGGCATCGATGCTAAAGGTGTCACAGGGATGCTCGGGAACAGGGTCTTGCGGCTGGCAGGGAATCACCACCATCGCATCCGGTACAGATAAAAGAGTCTGTCCCGAACAGTTATCTAAGGTCACCGGATAGGCAGTACAAGTTCCGCTGTCCGGGTTATACGAGTCAACCTGCATGACTTGATGTTGTCCGGGGGTACAGGCTACTCCTCCTGAATTGCCATTGCCACCACCTCCGCCGCCACCGCCGGTTGTGCAGGTAATACTGCCGTCCGGGTTGAAGACACAGCGAGGTGCAGATTGTGCATCAACTGCCTGCATGGGCAGCAGCAACAGCATCAGCAGAAAAGCCAACAGCCAACGCTTCACTGTCCAACTCCTGCCATACCTTGATTTAACTCCATCAAGATAGCCTGCTTCTGCAATTCATCCGTCATAGATTGCCAGTTCGCAGGCAAGGGCCTTTGAGCCACTTCAAATTGTCTTGTCCACCACTCCGTATCCCAGGGCTGGGAGTCGTTACAACGTGGCTGTGGTCAGGCGGTCTCGGGCAAACTGCTCGACGTTATTGATCTCCAGCTTTGGGTCCGTTTGTGTTCCTAACCAAAGCCAGGCTCCTTCTCCTGCATAGCCGAACAACAGGAAAGAGCGCGTGGGAACAGCACTGGATGTATAAAGATGATCTCCAAGTTGGTATACCACTTGGGAATGCAGGGCATCTTCGATTACCACGCAGATCACAGGATACTCACCACCCCACATCTCGACCTGATTGCCAGCAACAGTGCTGGTGCGGAAACAACCGCGTAATGCATACACCGTGGATGGGTTGCCATAGGCATCTACATGCCATTCGGTGAAATCCGGATTGGAGGGAATAAAGCTGACCGGCACATCCATCACAGATTGTGTTTCGCTCAGGATGGTCACCTGTTGCAGTTGCTTCATCGGCATCTCGGTGAAACCCAACGCCTGCGTTGCCTCAGCACGGCTGTATCCATTGCGCACAGCCAATGCCCAGGCAATCGTTCGCTCCAGTCCTTCATACACACAGGCAGGTTGTATGATCTCGTAGCGATCTGGAAGAACAGTATCTGCCAGTGACCAATGGGCAGTGTCTTTTGGACAACCGGGTTCATACGACAAAATTGGTTGAGGCGTGCTTGTCGGCTCCTGGGTCGGTTCCGGCATGATCACTATAGGAGAAGGAACAACTTGTACTTCCTTCATCAAGCGGCCCCTCTGCAAAAAACCGTAACCCAATGTCAATATCAATAAGACCAACAGGGCGATGGTGGTATAGGAACGCAGTTGCCGCTTGCCCGCCAGGTCTTTATAAGTCAATTCATCGAGGATGAATTGGATGGTTCGATTCATTCGTACAAACTCCATGTATGTTCTATTGATCGCCACGAGTCACGCCATGCGCGAGATAGCCGATGGCGCGTACAGTCACTGGGCGCGCAGATAACAGGTATCCAGCAGATTGTGTTTGCGCCTAGACAAAACAAGCTGGGCGGTTCTGGTGACGCCCACACGAAACCGATACGAGGTGGGCATATGCTAGTTTCTGGGCGCTGAAATACATAGCAGCGATCTCATTGCCGGCACTGGTAGCTGTGATCACTCCGTCCGGTAACACCGTGATCTCCTGTGCACCGGCATGAGCAGCCAGGTCGGCGACCGCGACCGTCTCCATTACCCGTGCGTTGGTCACCATGTAATCTAGGATGCCGAGCAAAAATAAGGACATGAGCGGCATCAGGATCGCAAACAACAGAATGGATTGTCCGCGTTCGTCTTTGCTTAGCTTCATCGCCACCTCGCTTTCCACGTCTCGGAGCGTGAGACAAACCACTCTTTGTGCCAGTCGCTGGCGCTTAAGCCGAGAAAACCATTGAACAACGTCGGTGCCTGGAACATGACCTGACATCGCCCCGGTTGTCCGGGTCCGCTAGGCTGGGAAACCTGAACTCGATACTGCACACCGGCCGTCGCCGACCAATCGGCATTTAATGTCTTCCAGGCGATATCCATGGCATTCCGCTGCGCGCGTGCTGGGTCCGGCGATTGGGAAAGGAACTGGGTGCAGGCATACGCGGCTGAGGTGGCCGCTGTGCGGGCACGATGAGTAGGTATCCAGGCAAGCAATCCAAATGCCATCAGCACGGCTAGCACAGCGAACAAGGCTGTCTCTGCCAGTGCCTGACCGCGTTCACTCCACCGGCGATGCTTCATTCGATCACTCCCTTCGGTGGACCAGGATAGAAACGCCAGAGTCGAAAATAAGTGGCGGCACGCTGCGCTTCAACCAAGCGGATACCGAAGATCCAGTCGCGCGAATCTTCCACCGAGATCATGGAACGAACCTGCCGAAGCTCTCCATTTCCAGTATCAATCCGGCCTGCCAGATCAGGCCACAAGACCGACGATCTGGCTTGTTCTGTCATCGGTTAGTTATAGGAACCGGAGGCAACACCGGTGATGAACACCCCCCAATCCGTGGAGGCAGACCGGAAGGCATAGAAGACGGCAAAGGTCATGCCGAACAAGAGCAGGATCAGGATCGGCATTATCAGGGCGAATTCCGCCATCGCTTGTCCCTTTTCCTTGCATCTGACCATCTAGCCGCCTCGCGCCATACGCAGGGCTTCGATGCCGGCTTCAAAAGCAGCTTGCAGTTCGTTGCGATAGCGGGCAATGACTGCAATAGCTACAACACCCACTGCGCCAAGGATCAGGGCATATTCTGCAAAATCCTGCCCATCTTCTTCACGAATAAAACGCTTTAACAATCTCCACATATGAATCTCCTTTAAACGAGAAATCGGTTAGCAGTTGTTTCTGCTCCCCGAAATAATAAATTCTTGTTTGCGAGGGTTGTTAAATTGTGTCGCTAATAGTTGTTTGTTCTATTCATACTCATCTTGCCACAAAACCTAATTAGGGCTACACTAAGTATCATGTAAATTCTTAGTGGCAAAATAAGTGGGTTTCTATCGACCTTCGGCAGGCATGGTGATATTTCAAGGAGCAATCGTGCCGAGCAGAGCAGAATTTCAGTTAAAGAACAAAGCCAGTTACAGCAAGTCTTGGACAGATAGTGTTCAAGAGTATTTGCCCGCGTCTCATGGAGGAAAATATTGAGGCGCGATTTTCAGTTTGTTACTGATCTAAGTGGAATTAAGAGTATACAAGGTACAACTTGCAACTTTTTGCAGGACAGACTTCATTGCTTGATTGAATGCAATATGGAGGCATCATGAAAGATAATCTCGGTTTGTACTTTTTGACATCTCTTATCAGCGCGGTGGTTGGCGCCATCACCCCTATATTGGTCGAGATATTTAAAGAATGGAGGAAATCAAGAAACAGGAAGAAGAAAAAGGAATTTTCAGTTGAACAAGAAGAACAACCTGTTGAAGAAAAGGACACCAAAAAGAAACGAATAATTAACTCAGTTGGTATAGGTATCCTTATAGGGATCATTGTGGGAGTAGTAATCGCATTCTTAATTATTCACTTTTGTACGAGCAGCGATAAGAACGAAGTAATTCTTTGGAATTTTGATAAGGATATTAAGGATTGGACATACTTTAGAGGGGCACAAGACGCAGCCAGAGGCTGCAGTTCATGGTGAAGATACTGACCTGGACACAGGGGTATTAGTTGCGAAATTCAACTTTGCGCAAGTTGACCTAAAGGCTCTTCCATCAGGAATGGAACCACGTGCTACCGTCTGGGCAGATAACCAAAATATGGATTGGACTGGCTATACAAAACTACTGATAGATGTCAAAAATGTAGACGCACAATTACTAGAAATGACATTCTCCGTATATACAGGTGATTGTTTCTACGAATTTAGCGGGTATAAGAGTCTTTCAGAGAATACAGGTTGGGAAACAATCGAATTCCCATTTACACTGCCTAAATATAAGGACTGTAATGCACCAGACAGTAAAACTAGTCCGGGAAATGTTGTTGGTATCGAACAGTTTCATATCATCCTGGGCACAAACGCCGATCAAGCAAGTCTGAAAAATGAAGATCATATTATATATATAGACAACATAAGGCTCCAGAAATAAGCTGTTTAAGTATCCAGGTATTTCCCTGGCAACACACTTGGTGATCATCGAAAGGGATAACTATGCACAGACAATTACCCAAACGATTAACCAGCCTCCTGGCAGTAGTATTCTTGCTGACTCAGAATTTTTTGATCTCTTCCCCAAGTCTTGTACAGGCACTCTCTGAGACATCCAACTCAATCTATCCCTGCAACGGGATTCTGTACGATTTTTCGGAAGGTACACAAGGCTGGGCTCCGAAGGAATATTCACAACGGTACGGAAAAATAGAAAAAACGCAACTTGAAACCGATGAAAGTCCGGCAGGCAAAAACGTCCTTCTCCTTGACCTGAACCTCAACCGTAGCCACTCCTCGGCTGAGTTTATTGTTAACTTGCAAAAAAATCAGCCTGGATGTGCAAAAGGATCACTAAAGGATCAGAATTCTATGGGAGCCTGGATCGCTCATCAGCGTATGGGTATGGGCGCCCAAAGGTTCTCGTGGCGAGGATCCATATAATCCAAATGGCATCCACCTTTTTGCTGTGGACACCAAGGGCAAGGAACTTTATGGTACATGGCAAAATATTCAAGAGGAATCCTGGTTCGAAGTGACTTTGAAACTGGTTAATGAAGTGCCGGCATGCGGCAACATGGAACCGGGTTTTGATCCAGATCATCTAAGAAACATTGGCTTGAACATCTCGGTAAACAGCAATGCGAACAGCCCTATAAACGGTCAATTTAAGGTCTCTCCAATTGGACTGAAAAGCGGACAACTCGCCCCCTCCAAAATCTAGCCATCTTTATTCCTTTGATACCAATCCTCAGAAAGACGAAAGTCCAACATGGAAACTGCGCAAGGGCTGGGGAGCTGAGGCAGTGACCGATTTTAGGTTCGAAGAGAAGGCACTTGTTCTTAATGCGAATTTTTCCCTAGGCGGAGATGGCCCTAATCGCAAAGGTGTTCTAGGTTTGATCTTTTCGCCAGCGTTAGACATAGCCGACTTGCCTGCTGGGCAGGACACATTCAGTCTGGATGTTCGGTTCGATCCTCCTCCAGATCTGAAGCAAAATCCCTGTCCTTTTGTCATTAAGATTATGGGCATATGATAAAGCTCAAAACATCACCTTTGCGAGTGACGATCGTAATGTGGGCTCCCAGGGCGAGACACGTATCGCGTTTCGATTATCGGATTTTGCAGATATTGCTAAGCACACGACAGGGAAGTCGGAACATGAACAGATTGATCTATCCCAAATTGGCCAGATAGGATTTCAGATCTACGGTAATACTGTATACCAAGGCAAGATCTTGATCGATAACATTGCGCTAGGAGGGGTTATCCACAGCGATTCACTTCCACCTCGCTCATTTGTTAAAACCAGTGGCCCCCATTTCACAGTGAATAATCAACGTTTTCGCTTTATAGGAGCAAACGCAGAATATCTTCCTATTGTGCCAGACACAACAGTGGAAGATGTGCTTGATCGTGCTCAATCTCTCGGCATACGGGTGATACGAACCTGGGGATTTGGAGACGGATGCGAGGACTACAACCAGCCATCATGCGAGGACTGGTCGCGTTATTTTCAACCGCAGCCAGGTGTATACAACGCATCTGCATTTGAACACTTTGATCGTATCGTTTACGAAGCTGGTAAACGAAACATACGGCTCATTATCCCTCTGGCCAATAATTGGGGAGAATACGGCGGTATTCCTCGCTATGTATGTTGGCATGAAAATATAGAAGGTGATTGCCCTGGGAATCGTATGGACGATGAGCTTCATGATACATTTTATACAAACGAAGACATCAAAGAATGGTATCGACAATACGTTAGCCACTTTGTCAATCACATAAACACCTTTACAGGGATAAGCTACGCCGATGACCCGACCATCATGGCATGGGAATTGATCAATGAGCCTCGTGCCAAATCCGATCCATCGGGTGCCAAGCTTCATACGTGGATCGTGGAAATGAGCAGTTACCTGGCTACCCTTACACCAAACCAGCTAATTGGGACAGGAGAGGAAGGCTGGTACATCATGCCAAGGGAAGAAGCTGACCATAATAATAGTTGGCAGGTATTTGATAGCAATTACTGGCATTATGGTGTGAACTGGGTGGATATTGTGGACGGTTGCGAGATCACCTGGGGTAGCAATGGGGCCGATTTCCTGAGCGATCACAGTAGCGATTCCAGGGTGGTTAGCTGGCAGGAAAGAAGCAGTAAAGATTCGTCGGGCACGATAACATCCTCCCCTACTCTCTCGGCTGAGCGTGCTGCCGTTCCTGATATCGACTTTACAGGCATCCATCTCTACCCTGCTCCAGGCGAAACGAATCTCTCTAAGGCACCTTACTGCTATTACTTTGGGTTGGATTCACTGTGCCCATCTGCCATCGAGACGGTTGACATTCCATCAACACATCAAGCCCGCGAGTGGATCCAAGAGCATGTAAAGACATCTCATGATGAATTGAATAAACCGTTCATTTTAGAGGAACTAAATTTCTCCACTCTGACTAAAATCATGCCCGAAAACCAATCATCGTCCAATGATGACCTTTCTTCTCCCGTTACCAGCAAGGAGCGTGCCCGGCTATTTAGTCAATATCTGGATTTCGCTTATAAGATGGATGTAGACGGTGTCATGTTCTGGAATCTGGGATATGACGGTTTTGCGCAGCAGGCTTGGAGTGAACTTGACAAACTATCAGCTTGGGCACCACTGATTGATAATACCCTAACGAAAGGGGATAAGAGAGGTGTCAAACTTCAATACGGAACAGAGTCGGGTTCCACGCAAACGGAAATGTCTCTTTCTGATCCCCAGGTAGACTGGCTGCTTGCCGATGGAAGTCATGTAATGCTTGAGCTAGACAACGAAGGGGATGCACAACAAGTGCTGGTTGAGGTGCATATCTCCAGTAGTTCATCGCCGAAAGTCCATACATACGAGATCAAAGCAGGCAGTAATGACAAGATTGATTTGACCGATTTATTCACAGCTTCATCCAAGGAGAAAACTCAGACATCTTCACAGAAGTCTTGTGATAAGACCAAACCAGAGACACCTGAGGTAACTAAAGTCAAAGTAGTCGTTCAGGGTTACAAATCGCCTGGAAGTGCCTACTTCAGCTTTTACACCATTTTCAATAACAAGTACGTTATATATCCCCATGACCCATTGGAGGATGTATTGCACCTTGCATCATCGCAGTGGCAAAAGGATATCTCGGCTGTACCGCCGGCAGTAAAGATTGATAGTAGCGTTACCTGTGGTTCCACCATCCACCCAAAACTATTGCACGGAACCCTGCCGATCAAATTCGATTTTAGCGGTAGTATTCAGCATCCAGAGGGGTATTACTATCGATACTTTTTGGATGGCCCCAGGAATAATAATGTCTTGGCCTTTGGGATGGCAGACACAAGTCGGACAGATCAGCTTTCATTGGCTCCTACTGTACTTGGCAAATACGAAATAAAGATTGCACCCGAAGGCATCGGCTTTAATGAATCCGGAGCCGAATTCATGTTATTTTGAAATAGGGAATGATGTACCAATCCTGAATATCGATAAAGTTCAAAGCGGTCTCCAAGAATTCCAGCCGCCGTATGAAACGATTAATGTTGCAAACGCTTTCTTCCCAATTCATCGGCAAGTGGAGATTCAGGTCTCAGGCAAGGATGATGTTTCTCCTAATCTCAAGATGGGATGCAAACTCTTTAAAGGAAAAAAGGAACTTGACAATAGCATCTTCTCCTGTCCATCAGATGTACATGCTGCCACCCAATTGGGTGCGAATGGTGTTCCAATAACGATCAACGGCACACTGTCAGCGGGAGATTATCAACTTCAGTTATGGATGGAGGATGAAGACTCTGGAATATCAGATATTTCTGTTCTCCATATTCACGTTCCGCTTCCGCAATACATTTTTTTGGGCATTCTGGGCATTGTTGTTATAACAGGCTTCGGCTTTTGGAGAAGGATATCTCATCGAAAGCAGGCTTCAAAAGAAGACACTATGAGGAGGCGGTCTACATCAAGCCCGCCCCCATAAATGGTGCAATAATAGCCAGTACCAATCCTACAACGGCAAGCACGCCGAACAAGCCGCTTCTCTGCCTGACCAACGCGGCGCGTGCTTCCGTCATCTCCACCACCGCACGATGGACTGACTTCTTGCAATCCCTGCACACTGGATAGCACCGGACGGTTGTTCGCAAAGAAATCATAAATGTCTCGCAGGAAGAGATTGGCTTCCACATCTGCGGGATCCGGCAAATGAGCACGCGTGACTTCAATGGCTTTGTTGAAATCATCTACTTCCATGCGTGCCACCAGCAAACCCAACAGATTGCAGAAGGGTCCGCCCACGGTGGATGCACGCCTAAGCGCTTCCTGCACACCCACGCCGGAAGACAGCAGAGAACTCAGCACCGACAACCCGATCAGCATATTGTTTCTCAGTCCTTCCGCTCGTCTCTTCGCCAGCATCTTCAAGCGCACATACGGCCGGCGCAATCCAAGGAAGGCAAAGATCGCGGCGATCACCGGCGCAGCAGCGATCATTCCCATGGCAGCCATTGCTCCTGCCAGCATCCCACCTACGAACAGGTACAGTGAAAAATCCCGCATGGCAGCCGCATAGAATTCACCGGGTGTGTCATACGGATATCCGGCTTGCCGCAGCAGGCTGATCACATCCCCCATATTCTTCGCGCTATTGGGATCAAACCGCCCAGGCAGAATAGCCACTAACAAGGCGTCCCATGTGGAACGCCTTGCTGCGGAGGATGGTTGGTGCATCAGGCGATTACTTCCAAATGTGCTAAATGCATTTTGGAAAATGGACAGCAGTTCAAAGGCCAGCACGCTCAGACTCAACGCGCCAAGGAATGCAAAGAAAGTCATCGAGGATCTCCTTCGGAAAGTTCGAAGCGGAAGTGTAATAATTTTTGCAGTGGGGCATCCCCTGGCTGTCGCCCACGAAAACTCCTGCTGTACAGCGCACGCCGCAAGGCTGCTTCGTGCTGTTCGCTGCGTTGGATGCCGTGAGGCGGGCGCGGCTCTGCGTAGCACAGCGCACCGCTGCCGGTCTCCCAAGTTTCGCCGCCAAATTCCCGCGGCCATAATGGGTACTTATACATGTCCCACTCGGGCAACGACTTTCTCTTGACAGCCTTGTGCCACTGCCACAGGGCTTCAAAGTCGCGGCCCCCATAATCCCCATACCAGGTCGATCTGCAAAGTTCGATCGCGCCGGAATACCAACGTCTCCACACAGTGATGGCACAAAGGCACACTATTCTCCGGCCGCTGGTAACGCCAGGAAATTTCCATGGGCGCATGCGGATCGGGCTGCAGCACGGAATGCCACGAGCCTACCTTGCCGCAGCGCATACAGTGATCGGGGAATTCATGTCTCCACGGAATGCCGGCAACCGAGGCAGCCACGATCTCATCCAGATAGGGCTCCTCGGCTTTCAGGACGGCGTACGACAAGCGAACAGCGCCTTCCGGAAGACTCCAGGCACGCGAGAAATCCAGCAGGAATCCGGCCGAGCTCACCATCTGCCCGCGTTCCCACGCAGCAAATTTCTGGCGCTGCACATCCGGTTTGACTTCTCTGCCATGCGCTTCACGAATACGGCGAATGTCGGCAACGGCTTCTGCCAGCAAGGCAAACAATAAACTGTCCATTTGTGCGCCCGGCTCGATCGAGCCGAGCTATGGGAGTGTAGGGGAAAGGGAAAGAATTGTTTTCATGTATGGTTTGTAATCGGTTTGTGGAGCGGTCTCGATCACGTAGCGACAGGCGGGCAGTTTCACGAATCGCCAGGTCGAAACAACTTCGTCAAAGAGGATGCGTCCATCCACGCTCAACGCGATCATTCGCAGCGGAGGACAGAAGACGGTGTGGAAGGTTCGCTGTGCATCGCTGGGATACACAAAGACAAGGATGTCCTTCTGAAGATCCTTGGAAAACATGGCCCCCCACGAGCGCTGCCAGGAAGTAACCAGGAACTGTAGCTGCATGTTATTCACTTTCTCCGAAAAGGATCTCGCGCACGACGTGCAGACGGGGATTGCTGAAACCCATCGCCTGTTTCCACGCCGGCGCGAGCGGGTGGTTGGTTGGTTTGGGTAGTTCGTAGCTTTGGGTGGGCGTGGAGTTCGATCAACTCCAGCAGTTCCGCAGGGGGTAGATCGGCAAACTGCCGGAAGACACCGCGCGCTTCCTTCAGGGCATGTTCGCGCAGCCGGCTGATCGCATATCCCAGGGGGTCGAGAAGTTTTCCACTTTGTGGGCTGGCGGCATACAGCACCCAGGATACGAAGGCATGCACCGAAGCCTGCACATCCAGGAGTTCGCGCTGCACTTTGGGATGCACGTCATTCTGTTGAAGAAGGTTCTCCATTTCCCAAAAATCGGGCACCGCCTCCGCCGGGCTTGGTTCGTGTTGGGTGGTGGAAGTGTTTTTTCGATGAGTGTTTAATGGGTGTTTTAAAGTGTTAAAGCACTCCCATTCGCGTCCACCATATTGCCCCCATCCGCGTCCACTATTACGTCCAGCGGTTCATCCAGCAGCACACGAATGCTGCGCGGCATGTTTTCGGTACGCAGATCAGCATAGCTTCTTGCATTCGGTACTGGCAGTTGCTGAAGAAAGCGGCGGATATCTCCGCCCCAGGATTTGGTTTGCCACTGTGGGTTGAACCACGATTGGATCGTTTTATACCGGCTCGATCCCACCAGTTCAGCCATTTCCTGGTATCCGTTCTTGAAGGTCACAACCTCACGCCGTTCGCCGGTGCGCGCGTTGATGTATGCCATGTCACGCGCAATGGTGATCAACCAGGCCTGGGCAGGAGTTAGGTTGTAATGATGGATGGTGTGTGTGATGAAGTAATGCGGAATGTGAATATCACACAGGCTGTTGATGATCTTCCTATGTAGTTCCTGCGCCAGGCGATCCAGATCAGGCGTATGCTCCTCCCCGGCAAGCTCGCGCACGATGTCCATCACCGTGTCATAAGGAGCGATGTCTTGCACATCAGTTTCACCGGACAGAGTTTCCAGGATTGTTTCTCGGCCGATTAAGATCTCCAATCCATTGGAGAGAGATAACCCAAGCGCCAGACACTGTCGCAAAATGCAGAAAACAGCTTTGGCATCAGCCTGTGTCAACCGCGGCGTCATGCAAACCTGGTATCGAACAGGCGAACGATGTGGGCGACGGTCGCGCCCGCGGTGGTAGCGTCGTTCATCCAATGGGTCGATGCGCTGTACCAGCCCAGTAAGCTGTTCGTGTATTTTCTCCTGCTTCATCAAACGCCAGAATGCACTCGAACTCAAGCCACTGAAGCGCACGACATCGCCGCTGTACAACGGCTGGCATCCAGGGCGGTTTGCTTTCCAGGCTGCCTGATGAAACCCAACGTACAACCAAATCGCCTTGGGACCGATCTCTATTCCCAACCGCCGCAGATATCCCTTCACGACGATCTGTTTATGCGGCTGCACGATGCGGTCGTAATCAAGCCACTGCACAGGCTCTACGGCTACGTCCGGTTCGTCTTCCGGTTGGATAGCGTCGGGTTCTTCGCCAGCAGCTATGCGCACGACAAAACACACGTCCACGGGCTGGTTCAGGATTCCAACCAGCAGCCGTTGCACCTTGTTCTGCAAACGTGACTCCAACCAGTCCCGTGCATATGTATTTCGTGTGGTGATCGTCAGCGTTCCGTCATCCAATGACAGCGCTTCTGTGTCCCGCACCCAGGTGTCAAAAGAAGCTCGCGGCATTTCCATCTGGATCTGCTCGAGGACAGACTGCCAGGCTTGTTGTGCGTCCATCACAGCAACTCCGATATCAGCATGTTTACGCATCTCCGGCTGCCAGACCACCCTGCTTGAGATTTTTTCGTCCTAACGCTTCCTGTGACTCCAACGTTGTCGTCAGCGTAGGCGGAGTTGTGGGCGGAGCGTGGACATACGGTAGGCGGCACGTAGACATTGCCGCCTGCGCAGACATTCATCGCCGAAACAAAAAACAGCTTTTCTCGAACGCTCATTCTTCGCCCCCTGTTTCCAACGAGAGCGGACCAGGCTTTTGCACAGGCTTCAGATTCAAATGACCATACTCGTATGCCTTCAAGCCGAAGCGCAGCAGCGCTGTGATCAACTCCCCGACCGGCACATTCAAACCATCATCGGAAGCGAGAGCCGCAAGTTCCTGTTTGAGTTCCGGTGGGAACCCGCGCCAGGTGGTGATGACCCGCCACAACTGCTCGGGTGGTTTCTGCTTTTTTGTTTTTGCAGGAGATACCAGGGAACTGGTGGCTGTGGGAAAAAGGGTCATGCGCAACCGGTACGGGTTGGGTTTCGGAAGGAGATCGAAACCGCCCTCCTGGTATTCGCGCAGGGCAAACTCGATCACGGCCCTGGCTACTTCTCCTTCCGGCACAAGCAGGTCTCCCGCAATGCTCTTGACCTGCAGCGCCAGCTTGGGATCGATGCCGCGATAGACAGCTTTATGACTCTGGTGTCGCTTCTCCCACCGTCGGTTGCGCCGCCGTGGGCCGGCAACACGCAACGTGTCATAGAGGCTTGGCATGGAAGTGGGAGCCGTCTCGGATGGTTCAAAGGGATCTCTTCGTGTGTTCATCATCCCTCCTAGTACTTCAACACGGTTTGTGTCAGCGCCAGGTATTCCCTGGCGGCACGACATAGATCATCGGCTTCGAAGATCGTCTGCCCGGAGGCAGCGCACTCCCGCAGGATGGTGGCGCGGTGGATCGGCGGCAAGACAGCCTCTTTGAAGCGCTCTATCAGGGTGTCCATCGTTGCCTTGCTCTCGCGCGTCTGTTCATCAAAGAACGTTGGCAGGATGCCAAGCAGCGTGCCTTTCCAATTCTTCTTTTGCTGGAGGACACTCATCATGTGGAGTACTTTCGAGACACCATCCGCCGAAAGGAACTCGGTGGCTGTCGGCACGATGACGAGATCGGATGCCCAGACGGCGCGCTCCTGAATGCCGCCCACGCTGGGCGCGGTATCCACGAGGATGTAATCCAGGCCATCCTTGAAGAACCGGCTGATACTTTGCCGAATACAGGAGATCGGCTGGTTTTGCGCGTTGATCACTGTCTGCGCTGCCATCGTCTGCTGGTCGCCCGGCAAAAGATGCAGCCCCTCCAGCCCGGAGGAGCGGACCCAGGATTGCACGAACGTGGTTTCCGGAAGAGTATTTCTCATCGTCACCAGGTAGAAGGCTCCGGGTTCCGGGCTTCGTCCCAGCGCAGTGGCGCATTGACCCTGCGGGTCAAGATCAATGGGCAGGACACGCTTCCCCATTTTGGATAAACCATGGGCAAGCGATACGGCAGTGGTTGTCTTTCCGACACCACCTTTTTGATTGGCGATGCAAATAACTTTTGTAGACATGGGGAATCTTTCGTGGATCAGATGAGCAGGAAGCAACAGATCGCCCCGATCACCATGCTGCCCACCAAAAGAACAATTCCAATAGTGAGACCGGCCAACATATCAGCGCTCCCTTTCTGTGGGAGAAGACTGTTGGGCAGGGGTCATGATCAATTCGTGTGATGCGGTGGATAAATCTCGCGCGGGTGCCTGCGATAAATCTGCAGGGGCGTCGGGTCGTTCAAATGTTGCGTGCGTATTTTCTGCCATGTTCAACCTCGTAGGAGTGAAATAAAAAGAGCCGCTTGCGATGGCTCTTTTACATGGCGCGAGTACAGGAATTGCCTGCTTTTGATTACAGGAATTCCACAGGAATTCAACGGACAATTATCTGCTCTTTGTTCGTCCGGATTCCGTGCAGCGAGCAGGATGGATAAGGATGGAAGCTACCGTATTAGAGTTCGTATAAAGATGATCGCCAAAATGAAAAGCAGAATCCCGATGACGAATGGGCAAAGAAAGAGAAAAAGACCAAGCAGCAGGGCAGTAATTATCGACATCTGAATGAACCAATCCTTTTATGAATTTGGCAGGCAAACACCGCCGTGAACACGAGCAATGACCAACATAGTATGAAAAGGGTGGGTTTATTAAAAACAGTGGAATTCCCCCCAGGGAGCAGCTAAGAGTTTGCTTTATACCCTACCGCATGGAGCAGCAAAGATTTTCTAATCTTTTCCTAAATCCCTGTCACTTTGGCACTCAGCAGATAGCGGAGCGTGCCTCCATGAACTCTACACAGGAAAATATTTACAAAGCTGTAACCCAAACAAGATGTAAAGTGAAAAGAGCCAGCCGGCTGATATACTGCCCAAACTCCGCCATCCAAGCAGGCACCGATAAGGACCCATAATGAACACCCAGACTACAGGCAAGGTCAACTTTTACGAAGCACAAAAGGATATTGGGGTGGCACAACCCTATGCTGTGATCAGCATGGATGAACTGAGTTCGATGATCAAGCGTTTTGTTTCATTGGCAACAATGATTGCGACACATCCGGATGTGGCAAGTTCGCTGGACGACACCAGCACTTCTCATATCATGTCGGCGACGTACTTACGCAGGGCGGTGAAGAATTCTGAACAGGGTGGTATATTCCCCAACGTCGTGCTACCAGCTTCCAGATTTGAAACGGCGATGAATTTGATCAAGATCTCACAGGAGCTGGATCCGGAAATTATGAGGCTGATGGCATACGAAAGCCAGAAGTGGGAAGAAGATTAACCGTCCCGGTATAAAAAGCGAATTCTGTGCACACTGCACAGGGATAAGAAAAAGCGGCTGCCTGTTTCGATCACAGCCGTTTTTTTTAATTTTTTACTTTAAGACCAATCCCCTAATTCTCCAGTGATACCTGACTGTTGTTCTTTAGCGCTTCCTGTCGGCGCAGTTCATCCATCACCTTCTTGCGCCAGTCATAAAAGCTATTTTCAGACATTTTCGGCGATCCGTCCGCATAAGTGCCGAACTCTTCGGCTAAAAATTCTGACAGTGTGAGCGGGTTGCGCAAAGGATCATTGTTCTCCCATGCCATGACAACTCGTTTCCAGCGATCGATGGAGTAGGTGGGCCGTCTGCCTCGTTTCGGCTGGCGATCCAGTAACGCCGTCACATCAACCGTGTCCACTGCCTTAAAAGTTGGGATGTTCTGTGTATCAATGGAAGGATCTATATACTTCCAAAGGGAATGAACAAATTTGCACCATGACAGGGAACGATAAATTCGAACGGATTGGGCCTTGTGCTGTTGCAGCGCTTGTTTCGCCCCAAATGCCGCGCGGAAGCCAAAGACAATCAGCCAAAGATAACGATCACAAGGAAGGCAACGATCACTTCCGCAATTTCATGTCCAAGACCTTGATCAACGCGATGATACGTCCAGGCGATGGCATCCCATACGCCCATGCTGCTAATGATCAAAAGAATGACTAATCCCACTCGCAATGGAACAGGAGGGTGATGTGGGCGGTGAGGATGCTGCTTGTCCATAGCCGCACAATTCTAGATGACCAAGATTAATAGTACGCTTGCTCGTTTCCTTACAAACACTTTACCGTTTGTCGCTGGGCAGTTCCTGGACTATCGTATGATAGAAACTGCCCGGCATCGTAATAACTGAATATTCTTTCGTAACCCATTCACGTTATAATTTCGTGCGGGAGATTTTTGAATGGAAGACTGGCTTACCACTTACGAAGCTGCACATATAAGCGGATACAATCCCGATTACATCCGGCAATTGATTTCGAGCTGAGAAAGTGCAGGGCAGGAAATGGGGTCCTTCCTGGCAGGTGAGCAGGAAGTCTCTTGAAGTTTATATGAAGAGCGCTGAGAAGTTAGGGGATCGCCGCGGCGCAAAACCAAAACCGGGTTCAAAAAGACGCTGATCCAAAAGAACCTTGTAAACACCTCAATCATCTCTTTCCAGAGGTAGCAAGTCAGAGGGTGTCAACGTTACTGGAGATGCAGTATTCATCAGGCGCTCCCGCCTCCAACTTAAAATCAACCGATACACATTTCCCAGTATTTGCCGCTGTTCCGCCGTAAAGGGGGATCCATCTGAGTCTTCCAGAGGGTTGCCCGGTAATTGATCCGTGATAGAAGCTTTTATTGCACCCACTCTAGATTTGGACTTTTTGGGAAGATCACTTGCCATGTAAACCTCACAGGAGAGAAATGAAATAACGCTTGCGTCTACTCTTTTACATGACATGAGTGCAGGAATTCCCCATTTTGAGGTACAGGAAATCTCCAGGAAATCGAGAGCCTGGATCGAAAGTAGGACTTTGTAGCTCGAGCATCAATCACTTAAGACGTACATGCCCAACGCTGATAAAGACGGGGAGCGATTAGGTCCATAACCAAGACTTGATTCCATAAACAGATACGCTGCACACCATTTTGTAGACGGGTTGACGCCCAATTTCTGTTATGATATAAATATCGTATTGATACGATATTTATATCATTTAAAACGGGCCGTGTTTGTGGGTCAAGCACACTCACGGCCCTGACCAACCCACCGGACTAGGCGGAGGGAAAGGCTAATTGTATTATATCTGCCAATATCGTCGCCTTGGTGGCAAATCCACTGGGGCGATTTCGCTTCTCTCGGGACAAGAGAATGGAATCCCCTTAAGCCTATAGGAGAAACCATGTTGCAAACAGTACCCGACCAAAAGCTTACTCTATTAAGAGCCCTTTCTACATTTAATAACAGCCTTAGCCAGAAGCAGCAAGAAGCGACAGGAAAGATAAACCTGCTTGAAACTGATGGGAATATGGGGTTGTTCTAGCCAACATGATCAATAACTGAAGTAGACCTCTTGCAAAAGTCAGTTAAGTTCAAGGTTGTAAATAGCAGCGATCAAATTGAAACGGAGAGCAAATCTAGTTCTGCGATTACGATACCTCTCACTGAGGATCCGAAATACTTTCAGCTTGCGAAAAATATGCTCGATCACGATGCGCTTGCGAGCCAACGCCCGATTTTTCTGTTTCTCCTTTTTGGTCAAAGGATGATATTTGGATTTCTTAAAAGGCGTCTGGCAGTTTTCATGCAATTCTGCCAAACCTTGATAGCCAGCATCCGCTAGGATGCAAATATGTTGGGCAATCGCGAGCTTATCGTCCTTGAACAGTTGAAAGTCATGCTTGCTGCCCTGACTAAAGGCGGTTGCCACAATTTCAGCGGTTTTCTGGTTGGCGATCAACTGTGTTTTCTGGGTATGTCGCTTCTTTTTGCCACTGTAGTGCTGTTCCTGGCTTTTTTTGGACGCTCCACGGGTTGTTCACTGACATCCACCAGGATCACTTCAAAGATGGTGTTGCTGGGTTGGAGCGCTTTTTTGCCAGGCAGGCGAAACTTTTTCGAACTCGCCAGCACATCTTCTACCTTGCGGATGGTGCGACAGACCGTCGCTTCGCTGACACCATAGGATTGTGCAATATGAAATTCAGTTCGATATTCTCGCCAATACATCAAGGTCATCAGCAGTTGATCGGCTCGGCTTAGTTTCGGTGGTCTACCAAAGGTACCCAATCCGTGTTCTATCACGCTGAGCATCTCTTCAAAGGTCTCTCGTTGAACACCTGTAAGTCGCTTGAAATCAATGTCCTTTAGTTGTTCGACCGTTTCATATTTCATATGCCTATTATGGCACACTTATGCAAGAGGTCTAGTTGAGAAATGATCTCTTTCGCGAATTAAGGGATTTCCCCTACACACCGAAGCAGAACTGATTGCAAGTTGGCCAGCCCAGTCCCGGCAGCCAAACCGCGGACAACATCGTTTACAAGAGACTTAACATGAAAAAAAGCGCCATTATTTACGCGCGAGTTAGTACAGATGAACAGGCAGAAAAGGGGCACAACTTATCGTTTCAAACAGAAGAATGTCGTAGATATGCCGACCGTATGGGATTTCAAGTAATAAAAGAGATTGCAGATAATGTATCTGGTGCAAATCTAAATCGACCAGGTTTTGCCGCTCTGGAGACGATGATAACGAACCATGAGGTCCAGGCTGTCATAGCTTACACATCAGACCGTCTTTCTAGAAACTACTATGATTACGTTCCATTGATCGGGAAATGGCAGGAAAAAGGTATAGAACTTCATTTCGTTGACCGCGGTCAATCACAAAATGATCTGCAAGGCATGATTTCCGATGGTATCTTTGCAATGTTGGCTCATTCAGAGCGTCTTCGAATTCTTGATCGTACCAAGAATGGGCGTATCAAGAAAGCGAAGGATGACAAGAAGCCGGTAATGAGGGGTGTAGTTCCCTATGGGTATAGTCGGACTGGTAAAGGGCGTGATGCCGAAATGATCATCGATCTGGCGGAAGCAGAGGTGATTAAGATGATCTTTCGTTGGTATACCACAAGAACAGACGGCGAACCTTTTTCTTTTCGGGGAATTGCAAATCGCCTGGATGAAATGGGAATTCCACCGAGGGCGGCTGGTTTCTGGGGACCAAGTTCTGTTCGCCTTATTGTCACAAATGAAATATATGCTGGCAGAACCTACTATGCCAAAACTGAAGTTCTAAAAGATGGTAGACAAGTTTCACGTCCCAAGTCCGAATGGATTCCCATTGAGGTGCCGCATTTAGCGCTGATCGACCGAAAAACCTATGAAACAGCGATAGCAAAGGTAAAGCGCAACAAAGAGCAAGCTAAGCGAAATAGAAAACATGACTATCTTTTAGTCGGCCACTTTTTCTGTGGTAATTGTAAATTGCCTATGTATGGCTTTCAAAAGATGAAGAGATCCAAACCTTATTACAGGTGTGCTAGTTATAACCACAAGGTTGTAAAGTGCGGGCATATGGTGCGAGCAATCCAAATTGAAAAAGCGGACACAGCTGTTTGGAATTGGCTGTCATCTCTATTGTCGAATGATACTGTTTTAATTGAGGGTGTACGCTCTGTAGCCCAGCGAAGTGAAGAAGAGTTGCAACCGAAACGGGAACAGTATGCTTATGTCTTGAAAATGATCGATACAAGCACAGAGAAGACTCGGCGGCTGGTTGATGAACTTGCAGACTTTGATGGCGCTGGCAGTAAAGACGGCAATTAAAGAAAAGATTAATCAAATGGAAGCGGAGCAGAGATTTCTAACTGAAGAAAAAACCAGACTGGAGAAAGAATTATCCGAGCTAGAAATTGATCCCGATATAGAAAACAGGATAACGGAAATTGCAGCAGATGTGAGAGAACGGCTCCCGAATGCTACATTTCAAGGAATGCGAGATCTTCTAGAGCTACTAAATGTAAAAGTTAGCTATTTCCATTCTAATAAGGGCGTAAAACTTCGAGTCTCTTGTGAAATCCCCGGAAGTGAAGGTGATATTATGGTTGAGTTCTTGTTGAATGTATCTTCTTCATGCGTAAAACAGTATTCACAATATGTAGTCATTATTCACCTAGTTGTTGTTTTAGTTGTTCCTTGATAGCAGGTGGTAATTCATTCCATGGAATATCCAATAGCGCAGCTTGGAGTCCCCACAACATGTTGAGCGTCACCTTATCTGGATATGCGGCTTTGACACGTTTATAGGTCTCGACAACGCCAATCTTCGCAACATCATCCAATGTGCGTATGCCAATCGAAACCAGCCATTGACTGCTTCTAGGACCGATATTTTTCATAAATATGCCAAAAGCCTTGGGCTATCCGATCAACTGACGGATGAGCCTCTTTCTCTCCTCTTCATCGACCGCTGAACCAGAACGCAAACCCGTTAGAACTTTTTCCATGCGCTGGTACAGGTCAACGGTCAGCGGGAAACGTGTTGCAAAGAAAATGCCAAATGAAATAAACCCGACCGGGATAAGCACGAAGAACAAGCGCAGAGCATTGATGAACGCCGGCGTCTGCACGGATTCGATCAACTTGCCAGCCTGCTCTACGGGTGGAATGTACCCGGCGAACTGCAATACCTGCGCCACTGCAAACACCGCCAGTGCGGACGAGAGCTTGCGTGTGAACGTCGTCAGCGCGGAGTAGATCCCTTCGCGGCGTTCGTTGGAACGCAATTCGTCTACGTCGGGGATATCGGGGAAGATGGCATAGATCATGATGACCACGCCGCCCGATCCCATGCCGACGAGAACGGCGAACAGATACAAGCCAAAAGCTGGCGTCCTCGGCGTGAACACGAAGGAGAAGAACATCACCACCACGAACACAACCGCCCCGACAAGATACGTCCGTGACTTCGATAATCGTTTGCTCAGCCATTGATAGAACGGCAGTGAGACCACCTGCGCGATCAGCAACGCTCCCAACACAAAACTGACTTCACTCCCCCGCCCCAGATAGGTCTTGATGTAATACACCACGATGGACTGTGTCGCGTCGAAGGCTGTAAACGCCGTGACGTACATGATCAGCACATACACGAACGTCTTCACCTGAAACGGTTCCACGAACGCCTGTTTCCAGTGGAAGGGTTTCGGCGGCTTTTGAAATTCCTTGCGTTCGCGCGTGATGGCGACCGTGCCGATGAACGGCAGGGAAAAGATCAAGCCGAAAACCACCGCCATGATGGTCCAACCCGTGCGGACATCCGCCGAGACTTTGACGATCTCCAACGGCAGGAGAGCGCACAGGATGGAAGAAAACGTTGAGAAGAAAATGCGGAAGGTTGCCAGCGAAGTCCGTTCGTTGTAATCCAGCGTCAGTTCCGCTTGCAAGGCGCTGTAATTAAGCGTCACCAGACTGACCACCGTGGAGAAGAACAGATAGCTTGCCATCACAAAGATGAAGCGCGATGTTTCACTTTCGAAGTTCACCGGGTAGAACAGGGCAAAGAACGAAAGAAAAACCAACGGGATGCCAGCTAAAAGATAGGGGCGTCGGCGACCAAGCTTGGTACGGGTGCGATCCGAGATCACGCCCTCGAACGGGTCCGTGATCGAGTTGTAGATCTTGCTGACGAGAATGACCGTTCCCGCCAATCCCGGGCTGATGCGCACAACATCCGTGAGAAAGACGAGATAAAAGAAGCTGATCAGCGTGCCTGCGCCGCCGCCGTAGAAATCCCCCATTCCGTAACCAAGCTTTTGCCAAAACGTAAGTTTTTCAGATTTCGTTTCCACCGGATGTTCCTGTCCGTTGTTAGGCTGTGATGTACAATGGTCGTAATTATACTGGCACAAGGACATCCATGAACTTCAAAGTCTACGTCACACTCGGCTTTCACATCAACTTCTATCATTCGTGGCGCGGCGACACGCCCGATGAAGCCGGCTTCGGCACCGACATCCGCATCATCCGCGAAGTGATCAAGAAACTCGATCAAGCGAACAAGGCGGGATTAAAAGCGCGCGGCTACTGGGACACCGAAGTCTACTGGACGTTTCAAGAAATTCTCCCTAAACACTCACCCGATATTCTGGAAGGAATTCGCCGCCGCGTGGATGCGGGTCACGACGAGATCGTGCTGGGTCCGTTTAATAACGGAGCGAATCACGCCGCCACCACGGACGAGTTCCGCGCTTCGGTAGCGTGGGCGATCGAGAACGAATGGGGCAGCGGACTCAAGCAGCTCTTCGGCAAAGTTGCGCCGTTCTATCGCGCGCAGGAAATGATGCACACCGTAGGGCAAGAATCCATTTTGAAGGAGAACGGTGTGGATGGCATCATGCTCTATTACGCGGGCGTGCCATTCAACTCCATCAGCAGCTTCACTCCGCGTCTCACTGACGAGCAGCGCTACAACCCGCTCTGGTTCCGCTCACGCGAAGACCAGCCGCCGCTGATCCTGTTTCCCTGCATCGCGGCGGGTGACCTGATCGAAAACGTCTCACTCGAAAATCTGATGCTCGATCTGCATCAAAAGCAACTGCGCGGCGAGATCAACTCCGATGTCATTATCAACATCAACGAAGATGCCGATCTCGAAACGTGGCTGCCATCCATCAAGTGGATGCCCAACATGGGCGGGCTGGACGAGTTCATCCATGTGATCAACAAATATCCATGGGCAGATTTCACACTGCCATCCAAATATGCCGCCACACACACACCCAAAGGGGAAGTGCTCGTGCGCCAGGATCTTGCCGATGGCGGCTACGATGGCAACTACTCGTGGGCGGAGAAGTGTGCCAGCATCCGCGCGTGGACTCTGCTCGAACAGTCGCGTCTCGCTTCCTATCGCGCCGATACTCTCGCCAAACGCGCCAACCTCAATCTTGATGCCCAACTATGGCACGGCATGGACTCGTCCTTCTTTCAGCGTCTCATCGGTCTGACCACCACGCACTTCGGCATGTCCACGCCCATCATCAACGAGGAGCGCCAGAACAAGGCGTTCGCTATCCTGGGCAAGGCGCGTCAACTCGCGGAAGATGCCGAGCGTGAAGCCGCTTGCAAACTTCAACAGCCATCCACGGCGCTCTACGATTTCGAACTCTATCTCACGCCGCCCGAACGCGGGAAGCAGCCTACGTCCGCGCGTGTGCCTGTGAGTTTACCGATCGTTCTACCTGCGGATGTGAAGTCTGTTTCTGTGGAAGATGACTCGGGACGACAAGTCCGCGCATCGCTGACAGATCTGGATTCCCTTCCGGATGGGCGGACCAGCTCTCGGCTGCGCTTCGAAGCGGACCTCCAGCCTGATTCCGTTTTCAGGATCCGAGTCCACGCCTCAGACGTCTCCTCCGCCCCATCGAAGAGATGTCTCCAAAATAAATGGATCGATGTCAAGTTTTCAAAATCATCTGGGATCGAATCGCTCACGTACAACGGAGAGTTGATTGGTACGAACAATTTCTTGAATCCGTTCGTGACATACGGCAAGCAGACATTTCATTCGAATGGGTATGAGTTTGTCGGTTTGGATGGCGAGACATGGGATGGCTTACAGCGTGTGCGTTTGAAAACGAAAACCCCGATGGGCGAATATGCCAGTGAATTGACATACACGTTCACGTTGTTCGATGATCGTCCCTATCTACTCGTGGATGTGGAAGTGCGTTATGCGTACACGCCGAAGACGCAGGTCATCCACAACCTGACACAAAAACTGCGCCGCCTGATGGATTTGCGCTGGGTCGAAACCGCGCCATTCCAACTCACGCCCGCGTTGACATCGGATCAGTTGCGCGTGTGGAAGCATAACTACATGGGCATCACGTCTTATTATGACCTGGACTACGGCACGATCAACCCGAAGAACCGCGAGTTGGATTCATTCAACCACCAGGTGACCGCAGGTTGGGTGGCGGTTTCCGATGGCAAGCAGGGACTGCTGATCGGTGAAGATGCAGGGACACTTTCATCGATGGCGTTCTGCCCAATGCGTTTGTGCGAACAAGATGGCAAGCAGATCATCTCCCTCAACCCGTTCGGTTCTTATTATGGCAAGCAATTCGATTACTCTCATCTCGGTGGCAATGGCAATGGGACGGTCATCATGCAAGCCTTTAGCGGCGCCCTTTCGCCGAACGGACCTTCCTTCAACGGTGAGACACTGCGCTTCTCGTTGATGCTTGCTCCATATAGCGGTGATGAACCGCCACAGGAAATTCAGAATGATGTTGCTGCCCATTTCTACGCGCCGGGCGTTATTGTCCACGCGGCGCTGCCGGAAATGGATGCAGCCACGATCAATGATATTGAGCGATTTATCTCTTGTGAAATAGAACGCACCGCATTTTTGGCAAATATCTCGCTCAATCCGCCACTGGCATTTCTTGCCAACCCATCTTCTAATGCCGTTGACCTGGTCTGGGATGCGCCGCGTGAAGGATTGGTGACCGGCTATGAGATCGAATGGAAGTATGCGTCAGATACAAATTGGCAGTCGCTGAAAATTGATCCGCTCACCCGCTGGCACATGGATGGATTGGAAAATGGCAAACCGATGCAGTTCAGAATGCATTTCCTGCGCGGAGAAAGTACATCTGCATGGACATCTGAACAAACCTGCACGCCCGGCGCGGTCACCAATTCATCTGTCCTTGGCATGCTGGGAAGGATTCCGCTGTGGGGCATGGCGAAGATCATGGCGCTCAATTTATGGTCATTGGTGAGAGCGAAAGTTCAGAAATAGAACTATGAAAATGTCTTTGCGAGCCCGATAGGGCGAAGCAATCTCCTGTAACAATAGTCAACTGTTAATGAGGAGATTGCTTCGGACGGAAGATCACCGTCATCGCAATGACATACTTCGACAAACAAACTCCCCATCCATTTCAAGGACGGGGAGTTTGTTATTTACACAATTGGTTTACAGTTTAAGAGTTGCCATCAGCAAGCCTTCCGTCTCGGAAGGTTCTACAGTGAAACCAAGTTTTTCGAAAATACGCTTCATCGCCTGATTGTCATCGGTCAGGATGGCGTTGAGTCCTTTGAGTTTTTCGTCGCGGGCGATCTTCAACATCCGTCCGATCAATTCGCCGCCAAGACCCATGCCCTGGAAATTGTCATTGACCAAAATACTCAAGCGAGCATCTTCTGTTCCGTGCAGTTTGCTTAGGCGAGCGACAGCCATAATAACACGCTCTCCATGGGCGTCATTGCCTTCAACAACGAGCGCGATCTCGCGGTCATAGTCACAGTGGCAGATGTGTGAAAGGCGATCATGTACCACACGGTCTTGCAAGATCATCGGCTGGAGGTAGCGCAAGTAGACCGAGCGATCCGAAAGCGTGCCGTGGAACTTGACCATCATCTCTTCGTCTTCTGGAAGGATCGGGCGAATAGTGACTTTCGCGTTGTTCTTGGCTGTCCACTCGCTCACGTACTGGATCGGATACGGACGGATCGCCAGCTTGGGCAGTTTCTCTTCGGTAGTGTCCTTGTCATAGACCAGGACACGCGCATCAAGCGCCAGCAATTTCTCAGGCGAAGCCATAAGCGGGTTGATATCCAATTCCTTGATCCAGCGTTGTTCGGTAATCAACTGCGCAAAGCGGACGAGCAAGCGTTCGAGAGCGGCGAGGTCCACCGGGTCGCGGCCGCGGACGCCCTTGAGGGCGGTATAGATCTTGGTCTGTTCCATCATGCGGCGCGCCAGCGTGGTGGTCAGCGGCGGAATGCCGAGAGCGCGGTCTTTGAAGACTTCGACCAACTGTCCGCCGAGACCGAACAACAAAACGGGACCAAACTGCGGGTCGATGCTCGAACCGAGGATTAGTTCGTAGCCGTCCACTTTCGCCATACGTTGAACGGTCACACCCAGGAAATGTTCCGCTCCGACTTTCGCAGTCACAGATTTCTGAATGTTTTCGTATGCCGCTTTCACTGCTTTAGCATCGGCAAGATTTAACTGCACGCCACCGACATCGGTCTTGTGAGTGATGGTCTCGGAGTGAAGCTTGAGCACCACCGGGTAACCGATCGCATCCGCAGCTTTGACAGCATCTGCGGGGGTCTTCGCAATACGGGTATCCACGGTCGGGATGCCATAGCAGCTCAAGAGTTGCTTTGATTCGTATTCGGTCAGGATGGTACGGCCCGAGTTCACGAACGGCTTTGATGATCTGTGCAGCGCCTTCGCGATCCACAGGCGTTCCGTCATCAGTGGGCAGCGGCGTTTCGTAGAGACTGCGCAGGTTATCAGAATAATGCGCCATGTAATCGAACACGCGCGCCGCGGTATCAGGATAGGGGTAGGTTGGGATATTGGCTCTGTTGAGCAGACCTTCACCCGGGGCAACTTCCTTGCCGCCCATCCAGGTCGCAATGACAGGCTTGCCAAGCGACTGTGAATAAGGAGCCAATATTTCCGCGGTCTTGGTTGGGTCGGTCATCGCTTGCGGGGTCAGGATGACGAGAATACCATCACTGTTCGGGTCATTCGCTGCGATCTCAAGCGCCTTGGCGTAACGTTCCGGGCTGGCATCCCCGATGATATCCACCGGGTTATTATGACTCCAGACAACAGGCAGAAGTTTGTTGTACTCTTCTACGGTCTCAGGAGAAAGCTTGGCGAGTTCACCACCATTCGTAATCAAGGCATCAGTCGCCAACACACCAGGTCCACCGGCGTTGGTCAGAATGGTCAGGCGCGGACCTTTCGGGCGCGGCTGCTTTCCGAGCACTTCTGCCATGTAGAACAATTCGGCGATGCTGTTCACGCGCAGAACGCCACTGCGGCGGAAAGCGACTTCGAGCACTTCGTCGCTGCCGGTCAAAGAACCGGTGTGAGAGGCAGCAGCTTTGGCGGCGCCTTCGGTGCGTCCCGGCTTGATGACGATGATCGGTTTGGTCATCGCCACTTTTCGGGCAGCCGAAAGGAACGCACGTGCGTTACCGATGGTTTCCATATAAATGACGATGCTCTTCGTGTGCGGGTCATCGCCAAGGTAATAAATGAGGTCGCTCCAATCGATATCGAGCATGGAACCGATGGAGACAAAGTGACTGAAACCAACGTTCTCGCCCAAGCTCCAATCGAGGATGGCTGTGCAAAGAGCACCGCTTTGGCTGATAAAGCCCACGCTGCCACGACGCGCAATGGTCGTAGCAAAAGTGGCATTCAAACCGGAAACCGGGCTCATCACACCCAGGCAGTTTGGTCCGATAATGCGCATACCGCCACGGCGGGCATGTTCCAGCACCTGGCGTTCGAGTTCCACACCTTCGGGTCCGGTCTCTTTGAAACCAGCCGAAATGATGATGGCGCTCTTGATACCGAGATCAACTGCTTCCTTGATGATCGCAGGCGCGCTCACCGAGGGCGTGACGACGACGATCAGGTTCGACCACTTCTGGGATGGCGGTCAGGCTGGGATACGCTTTGATACCGAGCACGCTGGGGCGCTTCGGATTTACGGGATAGATGGTCCCGCCAAAGGAGCTGCTGATCAAGTTCCAGAGAACGGTCCTGCCAACGGTGCCGGGGTTTTCGGTGGCGCCAACGACGGCAACGCTTTTTGGTGCAAAGATGGAATCCAAAGCATGGCGTCCATAGTGCAAAACATCATGAGCCGGATCAAATCCGGGGGGGACTAGTGATTTCATAATTTACATCCTATCATAAAGAGTTATTCGCTATGGTACCCCATAACGAAATTTGGTTAGTGAAGGCGTTCACGATTATATTGCACAAATCGGATATGGGGACGTATAAATGCACGAATCTCCCTATTCGGGGATGGATGACAGTATAGGAGTACTGACGTTTGACACCATAGTCTTTGGTATTTCCCTGTTATTTTCGAAATCGCCTTTATTCCTACATAGTACCGCTTGTTTGCAGACATTTCTCCCAGAAACAAAAAGGACGCAGCGGCGCTGCGTCCCTACAGTTTAACCTACTGTGCGTATTTCCCTCGGCATATCGCTCAACACATCCGCACCAGTATCGGTGATGACCACATTATCCTCAATGCGGACACCATTTCTGCCCGGCAGATAAATTCCCGGTTCGACGGTGAATGCCATGCCTGGTTCCAATATCTGCATGTTGTCGCCGCGCATGTAGGGTTCTTCGTGTCCTTCCATGCCAATGCCATGACCGGTGCGATGCGTAAAGTATTCGCCGTAGCCAGCTTTCTCGATCACATCGCGCGCGGCTTTGTCTACGTTTGAGCAAGGCACACCGGGTTTACCCGCAGCGCGACCGGCGGCGTTCGCTTCCTGCACGATCTTGTGGATCTTTTGATACTCGGCATCCACCTCCCCCACTGCGAAGGTACGCGTCAGGTCAGAGATATATCCTTCGTACGCAGCACCCCAATCCACGACGAGCAGATCACCGGTTTGCAATTTGCGGTCGCTGGGTGAGGCATGCGGATTGGCAGCGTTCGGCCCGCCGGAGACAATAGGCGCAAAGGGCATCTCAGAATCAGAACCGCACTTGAGCAATTGCATGACCAACTCGGATGCGATCTCGCGTTCGGTCTTACCAACCTTGATAAATGGAATGGTCGCTTCGAGCGCATCCTGCGCGATCTTCACTGCACGGCGCATGGATCCCACTTCCGCTTGATCCTTCTTCAAACGCAAACCTGATAATACGGTGGATGCATCGGGATAATCCGCTTCAGGAGCGCCATTCTTGACGTGACGGAATTCCAGCAAACGGAGTTGACGCGGCTCGACTCCGATGCGCTTCCCATCCAACCCCAGAGCTTGGACAGCCTTCCGAAACGCGTTATCCCACTCGACAGGATTCTCCGGATAGGCAAAGACTTGCAGCTTATACGGAAGTGACGCCACCTTCTGCAATTCCAACTCGGGCAGCACGATCACGGGGTCTTGATCTTTCGCGTACAACAACACAACGGGACGTTCCATTAACTGGAAGACGAGTCCGCTGAGATACGTCAGCGTGGGACCGGGATTCAGGATAACGGCATCCAAATCAGAGTTTCGCAGAGAAGCGTTCAGTTTGTCAAAGCGGAAATTCATAAGGGTCTCCTGTTCTTTCGTTTGGTCAAAAATTGCATCACGATCCAATCCACAAGCCAGGGCATGGTACGGTCGCCAAAGAAGGCGATGCGGTAAAACCACGGAATGATCAGCGTCCGGCGCGGATGCTTGGCAAGATCAACCACGCGCTGCGCCACATAGGCAGAACTCATCGGCGGGAACGCTTTTCTCAACCGCGTTTTCTTCATCGGGTGATTGCCCGTGTGTTGACTGAATTCCGTCGCAGCGGGACCAGGATAAATGCCGCTCACACGAACACCAAAGGGCTGGACTTCGCGTCGCAGGGCGTCGGTAAATCCGCGCACACCAAATTTTGTTGCCGAATAAATGGAATAGGTTGCGGGCGCGATCCAGCCTGCCACCGACGACATATTGATAATATGCCCGCTTTGACGCTTAAGCATATAAGGCAATACCGCGCGGGTAGTTTGGATGAGCCCGGTGAGGTTGACTTGTATCTGAGTTTCGATGTCGCGGTCGGGGTCAAGATTTTCGAGCCAACCCAGATGACCGAAACCGGCGTTATTGAAGAGGATGTCAATATGCCCGTAGAGGTCAACCGCGGTCTGGATCATGTAGTTGATCTCGTCGTGGTTGGTCACATCCATAGGCACGGCAATCGCTTCGCCGCCTTCATCTTGAATGCTTGCCGCTAACGTTTGCAGCCGTTCGATACGCCGCGCTGCGACAACAACCTTGCAGCCTTCCTTTGCGAACAGCCGTGCGGCATCCTCCCCAAAGCCTGACGATGCACCGGTGATGAGAACCACTTTGTCTTTGAGATCAACTGCCATGAAGCCTCGAATACAAGTCAAAGGTCGAAAGTCAAAAGTCACGTGACCTTAGACTTTCGACCTTTGACCGTTTATTGTTCGTCTTCGTTCTGTTCTTCTTTACTCTGCTTCTTCGGTCGCGGGGGCTCGATGATGGCTTCGGCTGCCAGCGCGATCTTCAACACATCATCCATGTGTTTGACAGGGATGATCTTCAATTCAGATTTCGCCGTCTTAGGCAGATCATGCAGGTCTTTCATATTCTTTTCGGGCAGAAGAACCGTTTTCAACCCGGCACGATGTGCCGCCAGCACTTTTTCGCGCACACCGCCGATGGGCAGCACACGCCCGCGCAGGGTGATCTCGCCGGTCATGCCGACATGTCTGAACACGGGACGTCCCGTCAGTGCAGAGACAATCGCGGTCGCCATCGTAATACCCGCGGACGGACCATCCTTCGGGATGCCGCCTTCCGGCATGTGGACGTGGATGTCCATGCGCTCGAAGACTTCCATCTCGATGTTGAGCGACGCGGCACGTGATTTGATGTAGGTCAACGCCGCCTGTCCGGACTCTTGCATCACTTCGCCCATCTGACCGGTCATCTGCAGACCGCCTTTGCCTTCGAGCACTGCAACTTCCACGGGCATGATCTCGCCGCCGTTCTCCGTCCACGCCAGTGACGTGACCACGCCCACTTCATCGGAGCGTTCGGCCTCGGTCTGGAAAACCTGCTGAGGTCCCAGGAATTTCTCGATCGATTCGTGCGTGACGATGACAGGGTACTTCTTCCCCTCCGCTTTCATGCGCGCGATCTTGCGGCAGACGCGCCCGATCTCACGCTCCAAATTGCGGACACCCGCTTCGTAGGTGTATTCGCGAATGATTCGGCGCATCGCGTCCGCTTCGAACGTGATGTTGAGTCCATCAATTCCATTTTCATCCAACTGACGAGGGATCAAATAACGGTTGGCGATCTCGAGTTTTTCCTCTTCGATGTAGCCGGGGAACTCGATCACTTCCATGCGGTCGAGCAATGGAGCTGGAATCGTGCTGAGCGAATTCGCCGTCGTCACGAACATGACCTTGGAAAGATCGAACGGCAATTCAAGGTAATGGTCGCTGAACGCGAAGTTCTGTTCCGGGTCGAGCACTTCGAGCATGGCAGAGGCTGGGTCGCCGCGGAAATCGGAATAGAGCTTATCGATCTCATCCAACATAAACAGCGGATTCGCCGTCCCAGCACGTTTCATGGTTTGCAGAATGCGTCCCGGCAACGCGCCGATGTACGTGCGTCTGTGCCCGCGGATCTCGGCTTCATCGCGCACACCGCCCAGCGACACGCGCACGAACTTGCGTCCCAGTGACTCGGCGATGGAACGTCCGAGCGAGGTCTTACCCACACCCGGAGGTCCGACAAAACACAGGATCGGCTGTCGTTCCTTCTTCGGCTTCAACGAACGGACAGCGATATATTCAAGGATTCTTTCCTTGGCTTTCTTCAATCCGTAATGATCGCGGTCGAGCACCTTGGCGGCGTTCTTCACATCCAGATTATCAGGCGTTGAATTCGACCACGGCAGGTCAACGATCCAGTCGATGTACGTGCGGATGATGCCCACCTCGGGCGCCATGGGCGGCATCTGGTTGAGGCGTTCCAATTCCTTCAACACCACCATCTTGGCTTCTTCAGGGAGAACTGCCGCTTCCACTTTTTTCTTGAGGTCGGTGGCATCTTTCGAGAAGATATCGCCTTCGCCTAGTTCATTTTGGATCTGCCGCATCTGTTCGCGCAGATAGAACTCGCGCTGGCTCTTGTCCACTTCGCTTTGCACCTTCGAGTGGATTTCATCTTCCAGTTCGAGCACGTCCACTTCCTGCGCAAGAATTTTATTCAACGCTTGCAAACGTCCGCGCACATCGAGTAACAGCAGCAAACTCTGCTTCGCTTCATAGTTCAACGCCAGCGACGTGGCGATCATATCCGCCAGCCAGCCGGGCTCGGAAATGTTCAAAGCAAAGAGATGCGCTTCCTCGGGGATGGTGCGGTCAAGTTGTACGCAGCGTTCGAACAGATCCAGCGCCGAGCGCATGAGCGCCTGCATTTGACGGTCAGCCGTTTGGGGTTCGGGGATGACGCGCGCTCGCACCATCAGGTACGGAGTCGTTCGAATGAACTCGACGATCTCCACGCGGCGGCGTCCCTGCACGAGGGCGGAGTGCGAGCCATCCGGCATTGCCAACAGCCGCCCCACCGCCATCTCCACACCGATCGGCAAAAAGTCGCCCACCGTGGGATTATCGAGATCGGGATCGGTTTGCGTCAGCCCGATGACAGTCTGTTCCTTGCGCTGCGCTTCCTGCACCGCCAGCAGCGACGCCTCGCGCCCGACAAAGATCGGCGATACCATGCGCGGGAAAATGACCAGATCGCGCAGCGGCAGCACCGCGGCTTCGATCAAACCTTCCTCGTTCGGCTCGCGGTTCGGGATGCGATACAACTCCTCCGTGCGCTGCGAAAGGGTCAGGTCAAAATTATCTTCTTCTTCGTTCCAGTCTTTTGTATGTGCCATTATTCTTTCTCGTTGGGGCACGATATACACTTGCGCCTGTGCGCAGTGCAGGTGTCGTGCCCTTACCTATTGATTTCATTCCACGCTTTCATCACTTCTGCTGTGACGAACATCGAACCGGCGGATAAAACAATGCTACCATCTTTTGCGGATAATTCCAGCGCCCGCCGAAAAGCGGACTCCACCGGACTCACCGCTTCAAACTCCAACCCAGCCTGATCTGCCAACTGGATGATTTTCTCTGGCTCCAGCGCCCGCGGATGATCCGCACGTGTGGCGATGAGTTTCTTGATCTTCGGCTTCATCTCGGCAAACATGCCGGGGATGTTCTTATCCTCCGATGCGCCAAAGATGAGATAGACCTGCCTGCCGGGGAAATAGGTTTCAAGCGTCTCGCGCAGCTTGGCGAACGAGTTCCTGATTGTGCGCCGAGTCAAAAATGACCGGTGGTTCGCGCCGCGCCACTTCAAAGCGGGCTCGCCATTGTACCTGAGAAAATCCTTTTTGGATGGACTCATCACTAATTGGAATACCGCTTACTTTTAGCGCAGCATAGGCAGTTGCTGCATTTTCAATTTGATGTTTTCCCAAAAGCGGAATTCTAAAAGTCGTATATAAAGGTACGATAAATGCGTTCGGAATTTCTCGCAGGTAGGAAAATTTTAGAACTTGTCCATCTAATGAGGAACTCATAAGCCCCACCAAGAACATGTAAGTTAGTCCAAGTAACGGAAGTATTATTTTGCTTGGCTACACGATCCAAAACTTCTGCGGCTTCTTCTTTTTGCGGGGAGGAGATGACCGGAACACCATCCTTGATAATGCCAGCTTTCTCGCCTGCGATCTGAGCGAGAGTATTTCCCAGCACTGCCATATGGTCATACGATAATGAAGTGATGACCGAAACCTTCGGCGTGACCACGTTGGTCGCATCCAGCCGCCCGCCCAAGCCAACTTCGATCACGGCGGCAGTACAGCCTTGTTTGGCAAAGGCAAGGAATCCAAGCGCGGTGGTGATCTCAAAGGTGGTGAGTTTGGGAATTTTCGCCACGAACGGCTTGATCTCTTCCACTAACTGGATCATGAAATCATGTGAGATAGGTTCGCCGTCGACTTGAATCCGTTCGACGTAATCCAGCAAATGCGGAGAGGTGTATAGTCCCACCTTATATCCCGCCGCCTGCAGCGCGGACGAACACAGCGCGGACACCGAACCCTTGCCCTTTGTCCCTGCTACGTGGATGATGGGATATTTCGCCTGCGGGTTGCCGAGTGATTCCATTAAGGCAAACATGCGGTCAAGGTTGAACTCCGCTTTGGCAAGTTCGGATGCATGTTTCAGGCTATAATCCACGAAGGAATAAAGGTAATCAAGTGCCTGGTTATAGGCGGTTTCTGTATTGGTCATGCGAGGGATTGTAAAACGTAATTGGTAATTCGTAAATTCAGAAAACAGATAGCTATCCCAGGAAGAGATGATGATCGATTTTTTCAAGAAGACCTACAACATTTTCATACAGCAAAATTGGGGGTGGCTTGATCAATATGCAGCTCATCAGAGCCGACCAATGTTATTTGGTTTTGCGTTGTTTGTTAGTTACTTGATAATTCTTTTTACTTTTAATCTAACACCTCCTACCTTAATTACAGGATTTATATTGGGAACTTCATTTATTTTGGTTTCGTTAACTGGGGTACTATGGATTCGTGAAGACGAATTTCCATTTTATATCACGGGTCTATTCAAAGGTTCTATTCGCTTTCAAAGAGTGAAAGCTTATACTTGGGTAATCATGTGGGGAATAATAGGTTTCTTGATGATTATTTTAGCATTTGTGGAATGAGGAAAAACTATTATGGATACCTGTTTCCTCTGTCGTAAACATAATGGACAAGAAGCCGCCCCTCCCGGCGGTTACATCTACGAAGATAAGCACTGGATGGTCTGCCACGCGCCGGGTAAGCTGGGTCCGCTCGGCACATTGTTCATCGAGTTGAAACGACATTTTCTCGATTACGCCGAAATGACGGATGAGGAGTCCGCTTCGCTGGGTGATGTGATGAGGAAGATCTACCGCGAACTCAAACCACTTGTCGGTGCAGAGCGGATCTACCAGGTCACATTGATCGAAGGCATACCGCATTTTCACACGTGGCTGATATCACATCGAAAAGAGGATACCGAAAAGGGAATGAAATTCCTGGCACGCGATGATTTATGCCGTGACGAGGATGCGGCGGCGCTGGCGGAGAAGTTGCGGGAAGCAATGAGAAAGTAAAAGCGTAAACAGGTAGACACGTATACAGGTACACATGCCTACCTGTTTTCTTGTATACTTATTTACCTACACCATGATCGCCACCCTCACCATCCATCTCCACATCCCTGCCTGTGCATCGCTCAAAGAAAAGCGCGGACGGATCAAGCCGCTCATCTCACGTCTCCATCGCGAGTTCAATATCTCTGTCGCGGAAATCGACTTGAACGACAAATGGCAGGAGGCGGTCATCGACTGTGCCATGATCGGGAACGACCATGCGTACTTGGAGTCCGCACTGCAAAATGTGGCAAAATGGGTGGAGGGAAATTGGTCGGATGGCGATGTGATCGAGCAAAAGATCGAGATCGTTTGAAAGTTGAAAAGTTCGCAGGTTGGAAAGTTAAACCTGCCAACCTGTCAACTTGTAAACCTGTAAACGGAGACAAATCATGAAAGCAATACGCGTCCATCAATACGGCGGGCTCGAAGCATTGACTTATGAAGATGTAGCGGTACCAGAACCAGGGGAGGGCGAAGCGCGAGTTAAGATAGAAGCAGTCGGCGTCAACTTCATTGACATCTATCACCGCATCGGTCGGTATCAGGGATCGCTTCCACTCACGCTCGGGCAGGAAGCGGCTGGCGTTGTTGACGCGGTCGGGGCTGGCGTCACCGATGTCAAGCCCGGCGACCGCGTGGCGTTTGCCAGTGTGCAAGGAACGTATGCCGAGTTTGTCATTGCTCCGGCGTGGCGGCTCGTGCGCATTCCCGACAGCGTGGATTTGCAAACGGCCGCGGCAGTTCTCCTGCAAGGCATGACGGCTCATTATCTGACACACAGCACCTATCCGCTGCAGGCGGGTGAGACGGCGCTGGTGCATGCGGCGGGCGGAGGCACAGGTCAATTGCTGGTGCAGATCGCCAAACGAAGCGGTGCTCGCGTTATCGGGACAGTGTCTACGGAGGAGAAAGCCGCGCTCGCACGCGAAGCAGGTGCGGACGAGGTCATCAACTACACTCAGGTTGAGTTCGATGCTGAAGTCAAACGCCTGACGAACAACGCTGGCGTGGATGTGGTCTATGATTCCGTGGGCAAGGATACGTTTGATAAAAGCCTGAATTGTCTCAGGCGGCGCGGCTATATGGTGCTATATGGCGCGTCCTCCGGCGCGGTCCCGCCGCTCGACCCGCAGGTACTGAATACCAAAGGCTCACTCTTCCTGACCCGTCCCTACCTGGGGGCGTATACTTTTAATCGTGCTGAGCTAATGGGGCGAGTTCAATGATCTATTCCAATGGATCGCCGCTGGAGAATTAAGAGTGCGCATCGATAAAACCTTCCCGCTCGCCCAGGCAGCGGAAGCGCAGCGTTATCTCGAAGGAAGGCAATCAAAGGGAAAGATATTGCTAATACCCTAACAGTTGTACACGGAATTCACGGGCGCCACAGAAATTTCCGTAAAAAACGGAAAAATCCGTCTAATCTGTGAAATCCGTGTTCTAAAAGGATCGAAACGCCTCGGAACCAAAAGCGGCTCCGGGGCGTTTTTATCATGGTACACTTCTACCTCTATCTCTTATTTTGGAGCATCCCGTGACCCAAGCTGTTTGTCTGAATTGCAATATCTCTGAACAGGAAAGACCGCTCGTTACCTTGAAATTCCAGGAAAAAGAACTTTATATTTGTCCGCAGTGTCTTCCGAACCTGATCCACAAGCCGCAGATCTTGGCGAGCAAGATCCCTGGTTTCAATCCCCCAGCTGTTTCTCCGCACGAGCATTAATCCTTCGCCATGGAGCCTATTAAGCCTCCATGGCGAAAATCACTATGAAAAAACTCTCCTTCCTGGCAAAGACGTCGCTGATCGTCGGTCTCTTCTTTGGCGTGGATAAGGTTCTGGCGTTCGCGCGCTCGATCATTATCGCCCGTCAATTTTCGCTTTCCTTCGAACTGGATGCGTTCAACGTGGCGAACAATCTGCCGGATCTGCTGTTCGCATTGATCTCGGGCGGAGCGCTGTCGATGGCGTTCATTCCCGTACTGACGCAGACTCTCACGCTCAAAGGTCGCGACTCCGCCTGGAAGTTATTCTCCCGCATTGCCAACCTGGCGTTCGTGGTCACAGCCGTGGCGGCGCTCATCATCGCCATCTTCGCCGAACAGATCGTCGGTGCGCAGATCGGCATCGCACCCGGCTTTGGTCCCGAACAGCAGCATCTCATCGCCGAATTGATGCGTCTCAACCTGATCGCCACCTTAATCTTCTCCATCAGTGGATTGGTCATCGGCGGACTGCAAGCCAACCAGCATTTCATTTTGCCCGCGCTGGCGCCGTCACTGTACAACGTTGGCATGATCTTCGGGGCGCTGGTGCTCTCTCCCACCGAACCATATCATTTCGGTCCAGTCACATTGCCCGCGCTCGGCTACGGTGTGCATGGATTGGTCTACGGCGTCATTATCGGCGCGGTGCTGCATCTTGCCATTCAGATCCCCGGCTTGATCAAGTACAAATTCAAGTGGACGCCTTCCATCACGATCCGCGACCCGGAAGTGATCGAAGTGCTCAAACTGATCGGTCCGCGTTTGCTGACGATGTTCACCATCCAATTGATGTTCATTGCGCGCGACAACTTCGCCTCGCGCCTGGATCAGGTCGGCGCGATCTCGTCCCTGACCTATGGCTGGATGATCATGCAGGTGCCTGAAACTCTGCTCGGGACTGCCATCGCCACCGCCATGCTGCCGACCCTTTCGGAATATGCTGCGCGCGAAGAGTGGCACACGTTCCGTCTGGCGGTCGAGAAGGCACTGCGTGTACTGATCGCGTTGACGCTACCTGTTGCAGCAGTGATCGCGGCTGGCATTCATCCGCTTGTGCGCGCGGCGTTTGGATTTGACGAAGCTGGAACAAATCTCCTGACCTGGACGACACGCATCTATCTCCTGACCCTATGCGGATTCTCGATACAGGAAATTGCTGCACGCTCCTTTTATGCCCGTAAAGAAGCCTGGTGGCCCTTCTTTGGTGTTGCCATCCGCTTTGTCATTTACATTATCATCGGCATCACAGCGCTGACAGCATTCCGTCACATCGGCGCGCCTGCCATCGCCTTCGCCGAGATCGCGCTGACCATTGAAGCCATTTTGTTGTTCACCTGGCTCAGCCGAAAAATGCATGAGCCCATTCAAGTCAATGGCGCGTTACTGCGTGGACTGGTTGCAGCGCTGCTCGGAGGCGGAATCGCTTACGGCTTGGCTGTGATCGTACCCGGATCCGCAGTGCTAACCGCTTTGCTGGGAATGGTCGTCGGCGGGCTGGTTGCACTTCCGATCATCTGGTCCGAAATTAAACTGCTCTTAAACCTTTAAATACCCCTGGGATATAATACTTGCCATGTTAGGAAATACTCAACCCAATAAAACCATCCAAAAAGAACAAAAGAAAACCGGTCGCGGACGCAGGTTCCTGTTCAACGCGCTGGCTTTCATCATCATCCTGGCTCTTTCAGGGCTGGGAGCTTATCGCTCTGCGATCTCCACACGTGTAGCAAACCAGAAATCGGAGAACGCGCAGCATCTAGGCGAACAATTCCAACTCGCTCTCGTGGACATTCAATTCGGAAAATATGAGAATGCCAAGCAGCGCTTGGAATACATCATTGCACTCGATTCGACCTTCCCTGGCGCTCAACAAAAATTGACCGAAGTGCTGGTAGCGATGAACGTGCCCACGCCCACTGCAACAGTGCCACCCACCACCACACCCGATTCCAGCGGTGCACAGGCAGCCTTTGCACAAGCGCAGCAGCTCGTCAATGCACAGGACTGGGCTGGCGCTCTTAACACATTAGACACACTACGCAAACTTGACCCTGCCTATCAAGCCTCACAAGTGGACGGCATGTATTTCTTTGCCTTGCGCAATTATGGCTACAATCTCATCACCCAAAATGGCAACCTTGAAGGCGGCATCTACCAGTTCACGCTGGCAGAACGCTTTGGTACGCTCGACAATACTGCTGTGGGGCTACGGGAAGGTGCACGCTATTATTTGCTTGGCGCCTCCTTCTGGGATCTCGATTGGGAACAAGCTGTCAATTATTTCTCACAAGTTGCGGGCGGATGGCCCAGCCTGTGGGATGGCACCATGACTGCCGCCGATCGTTACCGCATTGCATCCATGCGTTATGGGGATGCCCTGCTCGCACAAAAACGATATTGTGACGCCTTCGAACAATATGAGACCGCATCCAAGATCGGCAATCTTGATGAAGCCGCTGCCAGTGGTTTTGCAGAAGCAACCAAGTTCTGCTATCCGGCAACAGCTACGGTAGCCCCGACTGTGATCGTCAGCCCGACAGAAACAGGCAGCGTAGTGGTGCCAACTGATACGCAAGCGGTAGTGCCAACTAATACACCTGATCCTTCCATCACACTCACTCCATGACGCTGACAACTCCGCCCACCTGGGCGCTGGCACTTATCTTCTGGCTGCATCTGCTCGCCACCGTTGCGTGGATCGGCTGTATCATCTCGATTTCTATTTTGATCCTGCCGGCTGCGTCGAAAACGCTCAAATCGGCAGATCATCTCGCTCTGATCGATGCCATCCAAAAGAGGCTCGAACCAATCGCATGGTTCTGCATGAGCCTCCTGCTGCTTACCGGCTTATTCCAGATGAGCGTCAATCCGCATTACGATGGTTTCCTTTCCACCAGCACACAGTGGTCGCTAGCGATCCTTACCAAACATATTTTGGGCATCTTCATGGTGGTTGCCAGCGCCATCCAAACCTGGGAAGTGATCCCTGCCATTCGCAGAACCCTCATGAAAAAGACCGCAGAGGAAAGTCAGATCATCGCTCTACAAAAAAGGGAAACCATGCTGCTACGGATCAATTTCGGGCTCTCGATCTTGATCTTACTGGCAACAGCCTTCGCGCGTGCATCATGATCCTATCGGAATCAAAACAGCCCGCTTCCTTCTCAGGAGGCGGGCTGTTTCTGTTTCAATGAAGTTATTTCAAGCTGATGATGCTACTGCACCACTACTTCAAAATCAAAACGCTGGGATACTACAACCCCACCCGGATACCGTACACCAACTACCACAGACACCGGAGCAGCGCCGGGGGCATGCCCAACACCAGTAGTTAGATCTTTGGCAGTGAAAGTTACCTCCAGCGTGGCTGTTGTACCTTGCCCAACATGGTCACCACCAGCCGCCACTACATATCTGCCAGGGAAATACATGGTAGGCAAAGCCTGCGCAAACAGGAACGGTGTGTCACTGGTGACCTGCACCGTTACGGTAGCCGACTCACCCAGGCTCATCGTAGCGGGCAAACCGTCTACAAGGGTAAAAGTTGCGTTTGGCATCGGCGCGGCGGCGGTCAATACACCCGTCATCAACACCATCAAAGCCGCTATTCCAAGAAATGAAAAAATTCTTTTGAGCATAAAAAGGTCTCCTTTATTGGTAGCTGTAGTGTAACTCAAAACCATTTCTCGAAATCATACATTTTTACAAGGTGACACATTAAAAGGTTACAGGCGGATCAATTCCTGTGCCACGTTGCCGGTCAGATCGTACGCCATCGCGCCCGTGATTTTCACCGGCACGATCTCGCCGATCTTTGCATTCCCTTCGATAAAGACCAAGCCGTCGATCTCTGGCGCATCGCGATAGGAACGCCCAATGGAAATACCCTTATCGCGACCTTCCACCAATACATCTAATGTTTTGCCTACATAGGATTGATTGACCTGCATGGAGATACCCTGCTGCAATTCCATCAATCGTTCAAAGCGTTCCTGCTTCACTTCCGCAGGGATGGGGTCTCCGAGCGGCTCGCTGGTTGTCCCCGGCTCGAACGAGAACTGGAAGGTTCCCACGCGGTCAAAACGGATATCCCGCACAAAGTCGAACAATGCCTGGAATTCTTCGTCCGTTTCGCCCGGGTATCCCACAATGAACGTAGTACGAATGGCAAGATTATCGATCTTCGAGCGCATCTTACCCAGAGTTTTGTGCACCCAATCAATATTCGACGGACGGCGCATCCGGTACAACGTTTTGGGGTGAGCATGCTGTAATGGCATGTCAAGATACGGCAGAACCTGTTTGCTCGAAGCCATCACATCGATCAAACGATCCGTTACGTAGCCGGGATAGGCATACATGACGCGGATCCAATCCATATCGAGGACAGAGGTGGTCAATTGTTCGAGTAGGATCGCCAAGCCATCCTTCATTCCCAGGTCATGACCGTAATCCGTTGTGTCTTGAGCAATGAGGATCAACTCGCGCACTCCGGCATCGCGCAACCGACGCGCTTCATCCACGATCACATCCACGGGACGCGAGACCGCTGTCCCTTTGATGAGCGGGATAGCACAGAACGCGCACGGACGGCGGCATCCATCAGCTACTTTAAGATAAGCACTTGCCCCAGCAACAGAGGCACGCAAAGCTTCATGCTCATCCGCGCCAACCGTTTTGGCTTCATCGGGAAGATGATAGAGTGGCTCCGGATGCGGTCCTTTGCGCAGGTCACGCACCACCTGCACAATATCCATCCAGCGGCGCGTGCCCAACACACCATCAACACCGGGGACTTTCACAGCTACTTCAGAACCATAACGCTGTGTTAAGCATCCTGCTGCAATAAGAATTTGGTTCTTCTTTTTACCGTCTGCCAGTTCACGCAGAACGTTGATCGACTTTTCCTTGGCGGGACCGATAAATCCGCAGGTGTTTACGATCAACACATTGGCGCGCGACGGGTCATCCACGGCATGGTAACCATCGCGAATGAGGAGCTGCGCCATGGAATCAGAGTCCACTGTATTTTTTGCGCAACCGAGGGAAACGAGATGAAAGGTGTTTTTTGACACAGTAAAATTCCTACTATTTCTAATGCAAGAGAACGTCTTACATCATGCTCTTACGGAGCGAGGGTATTGGTTGGGACCGACGTTCTTGTCGGTGGCAGAGTTGCACTCGGCGGAACGGTAGCAGTGGGAGTCAGCGTGTTGGTCGGTACGGCACTTGGAAGCGCAGTGGGAGTAATGATCTCATCCGTACGGTAGATGTTACTCACTACCTGCCCAAAATTACCAAGGAATCCCAGGTCCTGTCCATTATAGACAACACGGATGGCAGCCCCGCTCCCTACCAGGATTTCGATCTGTTCATCAGCATCGAACGGATAGGCGTTGCCTGGCAACACACGACCATCAAAGGCTACTTTTCCATCCACAGTAACGCGCATATACGTCCGTTCCACGGCGACTAAATTGAGCTGCACATTGGCATTTCCGCTCAAGGTTGGAATTTCAAGAGTTTCAGTCGGCTGACCTGGAATCACGATCTCTTCGACAGTAGCCGTTGCTGTGACGGGAGAAACTTCAGGCGAAGCCAGCAGAACATCTGAAATCGATGGCGCTGTCGGCTCGATATCACGCTGGCTTTGAAGCGTGACAACATAATTGATCGCCCAGATCAAAAAACCAACCAGCAAGATCGCCACACCTACACCGAAAACCATGTCACCAGCGATGAAATTGGTCAGGTTCGGAAGATTGGCAAGGATCGGAGTCCCTGTCTTCCGCGGCGGCTTCTGCGGATTCTTTTCACGATGGCGCGCCTGCAAGGCATCGGCATAGCGTAGCAATATTGCATCTACATCCAGATCAAGGAAGGTGGCATAGTTCGATAACATACCGCGCGTCTGTACTGTGGATGGGAGGTTATCCATTTCGCCGTGTTCGAGCGCTTCGAGATAATGCGCTTTGACATGCGTATTGTGTTCTACTTCGGCGAGGTTCAGGCTAAGCAGTTCACGGCGCGTACGCAGTTCTATGCCGATCTCTTTGAAGATCTGCGTCGATTTTTGAAATCAATCTCAGATTCAGTTGGAAAGTTTGCCGGTTGCAGGTTTTCAGGTTCAACTACTTCGGGCTGTTGAAGGCTCTCTTGTGATTTAGTTTCTTTCTTGTTGCTCTTGCGAGAAGCAATGACCGAACCGATGCGATTCAACCAGGTCTGCCAGAGGTTTTCATTTACATCTTGTTGAGGTGTTGTTTCTGTTTGCGGTTCAACGATCTCTTCAACGAGCACAGGCTCGATAACAGGCTCTGGTTCAGGCACAACGGCTGCAGCTGGTTCTGCGATGACTTCAGGTTGAGATTCGACAATGGGAGTTGGTTCTGGCTGAGGCTCCGCTTTTTTGCGTCCACGGCGTTTTGTGGGAGATGTTTCGGTGGCAGCAGGCTGCGCATCCGCTTTTTTGCGGCGCGTTGTTTTAGGCTTGATGACAGGGATCTCGTCTACCGTGGGGACGATCTCAGGTTGTGATTCGGCTTGGATAACAGAGGCAGGCTCCGGCGTGAAAAGAGGCGCTGCTTGTTGAACTGGAGCACGTTCGGAAGTTTGAGAGGCAGATTGATCCGTTAGATCTGCGGGACCGATGATCTCATCCGATGCTTTTTTCTCAGCCCGCATTTCTTCGAGCAACTGGTCAACGTTCAAATCCAGGAAATCGGCATAATTGCGCAGGTAACCGCGTGCCTGCACCGGCGAAGGCATAACGGAAAGGTTATCATCTTCTAACGCCTTGAGATAAGGAATGCGGATACGGATCGCTTCGAAGACCTGTTCCAGTGTGAGACGTTTTGCCTCACGAGCCTGTTTGAGTTTTTGACCGATGGTTTGCGTCATTGGTGCGTCTAACAATCCGGAGATAAACGAAACATCACCAGCACCCCATCGAGCGGGAATGAGCTGGTGATGTCATAGGTAAAACGTAAAAACTATGCTGCTGCTTCAGCCGCGGGAGCGGATTCTTCTGCTTTGGGTTCAGCGGGTGCTGCTTCTTCGGCTGCTTCGCCTTCGCGGTGAACAACAATCTTGACCTCAGGCACGAGATCGATGGTCAGGCGCACATGTGCGGTGAACTCACCAAGAGTGCGGATCGGCTGCATATCGACCTGCGACTTCTTGACTTCGTAGCGGGTCTTTTCAGTGATGGCGGTCGCCACATCCTGCGTGGTGATGGAGCCATACAGTTTACCGGTTTCACCAGCTTTGGCAGAGAAGGAAACAGACAGACCATTGATCTGTGCAGCGAGACCCTTCAGTTCCGAGTTCTGTTCGGTGCGGCGGACTTCAGCCTTCGAACGAACCTTTTCGATCTGCTTGAGCGCACCAGCAGTGGCGATCACAGCCAAGCCTTGCGGAATGAGGAAGTTGCGTCCATAACCATCGGCAACTTTCTTGACATCACCTGCACGACCTAGTTTATAAACATCTTTAACGAGCATTACTTTCATGGTTCAAGCCCTTTCGTGCTTTGAAGATTTTTACTCGGGCGAAGGGTACTACGCCCGGCGGCGTATTTTACCACGAATCAGGGGGAGTCTAAAGTCAAACGCCCATATCTGCAGACTTTTGACATTCGGCCATAGATAGTTGCGCATCTTTCTAACCCTGGCGCCGCCACCATATATCTAGCATTCTCTACCCTTGATTATTCCGCCAAAATTATCCGAATTTTTCTGTGAAAAGGTAGGGAAAACACCCATGTTCAAATTATTGATTTGTCAAGAGTGATTCCTTGCAATAACATTGTGACGCACTTCACAACCTTGAAAACGGTTCTTGCGATTCTGTAAATGTCATACAACTTGTTCATTGTTATAGTTGCGGCATCAAATTATTCCAAAAGGAGTTTGTCAGATCATGTTTCGTTCGTCCAAGTTGTTCATTGTTGTTCTCATCGTACTGGTTTTCGCAACAACGGCTTTCGCTTTTGCAGCTGCCAACACCATGCCTGCATCCACTTATGCCGGTGAAGGCTCCAGCGTAACCAGCGGTTATACGGTTTCTTCTGTCGTGTATAACCTGAATGCCACCACCCCATCCAATATTGACAGCGTCACGTTCTCTTTGAATGCTGCTGCTACCAATGTAAAGATCCGCCTGGTTACCACCGGCTCTTACTTTGCTTGCAGCAATACCTCTGGCTTCAATTGGAGCTGCACCACTGCTGGTGTGACCGTTGCCGCCGCGGACGAATTCCGTGTGGTTGCTTCACAGTAATTCCATAAGGTAACAGTCTGACTGATAAGAAAGACCTGCAGACTTTTGAGAAAGGTCCGCAGGTCTTTTCTTTGTGAATATCCACTCAACGCACCATGATAGTTCTCAAACGCTTCTCTCACATTTTCGCCTCAGCGTTTTGGATCATTGCGATGATCTTAATCTGGCTGCTGTTCGCTCCCACACAAGCAGGTGGACTAGCATCCTATATCATCGTCATCGGGAACAGCATGGAGCCACGTTTTCATATTGGCGATCTGGTCATTGCACATGAGGAAACTAATTATCAAGTGGGCGATGCAGTTGTATATCGCAATCAAGAACTGAATAACTTTGTTTTTCATCGCATTATCGGAGATGAAAGGGGAAAGTTCACCCTGCAGGGCGATAACAACTCATGGACTGATACCTACCAGCCTGCACGTGAAGAGATCATTGGCAAACTGTGGATTCGCATTCCCAGAGGCGGAGTGTACATGCAGAAGTTGCGCAACCCACTTGTAATGGCTTTGGTTGCCGGAGCCTTGGCAGGTTTCCTGGTCATCGGTCAATTGCGCGGAAAAGTAAGAGGCAAGAAACGTATGGGAAAAAAATCATTTCAAAACCAGTTTAGTGCTCTAAAACAGAAAGCTCAAAATTGGTTCATACCGTCGGACAAACCCGAAAATGGCGGAGCATCCAATTCAAGTGCGGGAAACATGCTCGAAATCTGGTTCTTTATATTGGGGACATTGGCATTGATATCTTTGATCATCGGCATTATTTCTTTTTCAAGACCTGCATCCCGTGTTGTCAATGATGAGATCCAATTCGAGAATATTGGTTTCTTCTCCTATTCATCCCCTGCCCCACAGGGAGTATATGACTCGAACACCATCAAAAGCGGTGACCCGATCTTCCCTAAACTGACCTGTAGTGTAGATGTCAACTTTCAGTACACGTTTATTGGGCAGGAAGCTCAAAACATCACAGGGACTTACCAACTCACCGCAACAATCTCCGAGACAATAAGCGGATGGCGACGGATTGTCCCGTTGCAAGAGGAAACAACTTTCAACGGGAATGCTTTTGGAACAAGCGCAAAACTCAACTTGTGCCAGATCGAAACACTGCTCCAATCCATGGAGACAGGTACAGATTTCCGCCCAGGTTCTTATATTCTGACGGTCTCTCCCAACATCAAAGTGATAGGCGATCTTTCAGGGCATGCTTTGGACAGCACATTCGCCCCACAATTGACATTTGCTTACGATAGAGTCCATTTCTACCTGGTTCAGACAGACGAACAGAGAAATCCACTTAACCCAATCATGATAGGAACGATCAGCAATAGTCATTCTGTCCCGAATACTATCTTGTTGTTTGGAGTGGAGTTGGCAATTCCACTATTGAGATGGTTCGCAGTGATCGGTCTGGTTGGAGCACTGGCGGGGGTAACGTTTCTAGGGGTGAAACTCCAGGAATTATCGAAGAAAGATCAGAGTCAATTCATCCGCATGAGATACAACGCCATGTTAGTAGACATCCACCAGACCATGGTGGTGAACAAAGCCGATATCGTGGATGTCACATCCATTGAGGACTTGGCGAAACTGGCGGAAAAGTTCAGCGGCATGATCCTGCACGCGGAAAACAGCGACTCGCATGCCTACTACGTCCGGGATGGAGCAACAACTTATCGTTTTGTGCTGCCCATCGAAACGGGGTCAATCATCCCTGAGAATGAGGCGTACATATGATCGCCAGAAATCTCCCGCGCTTTTTTTTCATCCTGTTGGTCATTATTGTTTTGTTAAGTGTCTTTTCGGCATTTGCGGCAAATATTATTGTGCCTACCACCCATCTCACCAATCAAGCCAGTGCGATCACGGCAAATACGCTTAAGCCGGCGCAATGTTCTGCCATCGTTCTTACAACCATCACTTATTGTTCAGCAGGAGGTGGAATTTGTAATGGGGATAATTCCAATGAGTTGATCATTGGTAGTGCCAATGGCGATATCATCCAGGGAAAAGGTGGCAATGACTGCATACTCGGCGGTGGCGGAAATGATGACATGACCGGCAGTCAGGCGAAAGATATCTGTATCGGCGGACCTGGGACAGATACATTTACAAAATGTGAGACAGCGATCCAATAACGAAAAACTTCCGAAGTGATAGCTTCGGAAGTTTTATTTACTATCAGGGCATTGGTTTCTCGGGCCAGGGGGCAAGACGGGTAACTCCCTTCCCGGCTTTCGATTTGAGTTGGTCGAACACTTGATACGTATGCTCATCAATAGGCAAATAGTAAATGAGGAAAATTTCGCCGAAGGAAGTGTACGTGATACTGGAGGAGGCTACATATTTCAGGTATCCCAATTCTTTATGGAGGTAAGAAAAATGATCCACGTTCGCCTGCTTGTCATCTTCGCGGGAGGAGACCAGTTTCCAAAATCGTTCAAAGACGGGATATTCCGTCTGGTTTCGGAAAACATTCATCAGATATTTGAAATATGGAGTAGCACGATACCGAAAGCTGCACTCTCGAAATGTGCGCATGGCATTGATGCCATATTGTTCCCAGTTTTCAGCTACTTGAAAGCGCCCCACCATATCACGGCTGAAGTTGAGACGAGTCACGTTATATCCAGCGGGTACGTTGGATGCATTCTCGAACACGAACTGCGGAATTTGATATAAGGACAGGATAATATTGTTAACTGCTACTATATCGCCATAGACATCATATAGATAGGCGGGCAACATCAATTCTTGAGTCACGAATATCAGTCGGTCAAGGATTCTTTTAGGATCATGGGCTGCTGTACTCACACCAGGAGTTGGCTGGCGTACTAGCTGGCTTTCATCCAATCCGCTCGCGGCAAAAATAAATTCCCTACGCTCAAGGGTGGTCAGTTGAAGCGCATCGGCAAGTTTGAATAAGATTTCAGGTTCAAAGAACTTTTTTACCCCTCGTTCGATCTGGCTGATAATGGAAATATCCAGTTCGGATACTTCAGCCAAGTGAAATTGTGTCCATCCAAGATCCTGTCGTAACGCAGCCAGAAGTAACCCAAAGTCTTTTCGGTTCATATGGCAAGTTATACCACGGACTCAAAAAAATCTTTGAGTCAACACGAAGAAAGTCTTCTGGACAAATTTGCATACACATCTGATAATAAGCACGCATTCGTGAGTATTATCACATAACAACGTAGCGGATCTACAGAAGGGGATAACCTGCGGGTTCGAGGGGGACCACATGGGGGGGAAAATAGCAAAAAACAAGAAACTCCAGAAAACTGGAGTTTCTTGTTTTTCAGTTCACATTCATGAACCCGAAGAGCCGCCACATCCCCCGCATCATGGCGTGACCGAAGTCTGCCTTCAGGAATTGGTTGGGACACGAGCCTGGAATGACCGTGATGCCATTTGCTTTGCACTTTTCCACTGCATCCTGCGAGACGCTGGTCATGCCCGCTGCCAGACCGGGTTTGGTTCCCATCATGCAGTGCATCCAGACATGCTTGACGCCGAGGTCCACGCATTGCTGCACGATCTGATCGGTCACCTTCGGACTGGCAAGGATAAAGACCGCATCCACTTTCTCAGGGATGGATTTCAAATCCGCATAGCAGGGATCGCCGTTGTACGTGGTGATACGGGGATTCACAGCGAACACTTTGTATCCATTCTCTTTGAATTTAGTATACGAAAGATTACAACCTGTTTCGCGTTTATCCGAAACACCCACCACTGCGATCTTCTTTTGTGCGAGGAAATCCTGCACCATCGTATCGATCTTAGCCATGAGATTACTCCTCTTCTGATTCAAAAAAATTCCAGACAATTCATTCTACGCATCCGAAACCAAAAAGTTGACTACCATTTTTCTAAAATGCAGGTTACAAATGTCCCTGTTTTGGAGAGGTATACTCGAGTTTATAAAAGGAGACTATGGATATTCAAAATGCCTACAACGAATGGTCGGAACTCTACGACACAAACCAGAATCTGACCCGCGATCTCGATTCAAGCGTGACCCGCAGCCTGCTCGCCGATAAACGATTTGACTCCATTCTGGAAATTGGTTCAGGCACCGGCAAGAACACAGTGTTCCTTGCCGAAATCGGAAAGCGAGTCTACGCGCTGGATTTTTCGGCAGGGATGATCGCCAAAGCCAAGGAAAAGGTCAAAGCGGAGAATGTCCGCTTTGAAACAGCAGACCTAACCAAACGCTGGCACTGCGAAGACTCAGCCTACGATCTTATCCTCTGCTGTCTCGTGTTGGAACATATCAAAGACCTATCCCACATCTTCTCCGAAGCCTCCCGCGTACTGCGACTCGGCGGCAAGTTCTTGGTCAACGAGCTACATCCTTTCAAGCAATACGGCGGCACCAAAGCCCGCTTCGAACGCGCCGATCAAACTATCGAAGTAGATGCCTTCATCCACCACATCTCCGAGTTCATCTACGCCGCGGAGGAGAATGGATTAAAGCTGGAGCAGTTCAACGAATACTGGCACGAGCAGGACCAAGGCAAGCCGCCACGCATTGCTTCGTTTATCTTCACGAAAAATTAATGTCATGTCATGCTGAGCGTAGTGAAGCATCTCTACCGTTGTGTAAGAGACTCTTCGGTCGCTGAAGAACGCTCCCTCAGAGTGACATAGAAATTGATAATCTTCTTACAAAATTTTTATCATCCCTGTTTAAAATGTACGACATCACCAAGAAAATTTGTAACATGCCCATTGGGTATATTCCGTACCGGAGGCAACCATGACGGACTCAAATTCCTCTCCCGTCGAACAATTCACCTTCAAGGCAGAGACCAAACAACTGCTGAACATCCTGATCCATTCGCTCTACAAAGACCGTGAAGTCTTCTTGCGCGAACTGCTCTCGAACGCATCCGATGCGCTCAACCGCCTGCGCTTCGAGATGGTCACCAACCAAGATGTGCTCGACCCGACCGCCGAGCTTAAGATCCACATTACAGCGGATAAAGACTCCCGCACGCTGACGATCACTGACACCGGCATCGGCATGACGCGCGAAGAAGTCATCGAAAATCTTGGCACCATCGCCCAATCCGGTGCGCGCAAGTTCATTGAAGCGACCAAAGACAAGAAAGTAGATTTCTCGCAGGTCATCGGTCAATTTGGCGTAGGTTTTTACTCCGTGTTCATGGTGGCTGAATCGGTCAAGGTCACCTCCCGCTCTTACAAGCCGGAGGCCGAATCCGTGACGTGGTACGCCACCGGCGAGGACAATTACACCGTTGGCATCGGCGATAAAACCGACCGTGGAACGCGGGTCGAGATCAAGCTGAAAGAGGATGCCGTTGAATTTGCGGAGGATTACCGCCTGAGGAACATCATCCACAAGCACTCCGATTACATCGGCTTCCCCATTTACATCGGCGACGGCAACGCCCCGGTCAACAAGCAGACGTCCCTGTGGCGCACCTCCAAAAAGGACGTGACCGACGAGCAGTACAAAGAGTTCTACAAACAGACCACACTCGATTTCGAAGATCCCCTGCTCCACATCCACATGGCGACCGATGCTCCGGTACAGTTGTATGCCCTATTGTTCATCCCCGGCAAAGCAGAGCGCGGCATGTTTTCCCTCCGCAAGGACGATGGACTCAAGCTCTATTCCCGCAACATTCTGATCGACGAGTATAACAAAGACCTATTGCCCGAACACCTCCGCTTCGTGCAAGGCGTAGTCGATTCCGAGGACCTGCCGCTCAACGTCTCACGCGAGACCGTTCAATCCAGCGGGTTGATGCCAAAGTTGAAAAAGGTTCTGACCAATCAGGTCGTTAAAGAATTGGAAACATTGGCGAAGAATAATGCCGAAAAGTATCAGACCTTCTGGCAGGAATTCGGCGGCTATCTCAAACAGGGAGTCGCCTCCTCCCCTGCTGATGCCGATGGTCTCAAACCACTGCTGCGCTTCAAGACCAATGTACAGTCGGAAACATGGTCCTCACTGGATGACTACATCTCCCGTATGAAGGAAGGCGAGAAGGTCATCTACTACATCATCGGCGATGACCCAAAGTCCGTGCTGCGCAGTCCGCACTTGGATTATTTCAGCGCCCAAGGCACCGAAGTGCTCCTGCTCACCGACCCTATGGACTCGTTCATGCTGATGGGCTTGCATGGTTATAAGGAACACGAGTTCAAGAATGTTGCGCAGGCAGATGTCGATACCAGTAAACAGCCTGAAGCGAAGGATGAAGCGGAAAAGATCCCCGAATCCGATTTCAACTCCCTGATCGAGCGCTTCAAGCAGGTGCTAGGCGAACGCGTCACGGACGTCCGCGCCAGCAATCGGCTCTCCCAATCGGTGGCACGTCTGGTTGATCCGGATGGCACGCTTAATCCCGAACTTCAGCGCGTGTACCGAATGTTGGGCAAGGATTACGAGATCCCGAAGAAAATTCTGGAGTTAAATCCTTCGCACAATATCTTGAAGAACCTGTTCGGGCTTGAGTCCGGCTCCGAATTACATACCGCTATCATCGAACAGATCTACGATAGCGCCCTGCTGGTCGAAGGGCTGCATCCCGACCCATCCAGTATGGTAGCGCGCGTGCAACAGATCATGGATGCAGCGCTGACAAAGCATTGATTGATAACAGTAGAGCGCGATCGATCGCGCTCTACTGTTTTTATGGACTTATCTTCTGCACTATCCTTTCTGTTTTTTTCCATAGCAAAGCAATTTTTCGGCGTAAATAATTTCAATCTAGAGAGAATCAGCCCAAAGGGAGGAGAATTGGGGCGGACTTTGGTCGAGCATTTAATTTAAAGATTACAGCTTGTTAAAGTCATGTTAACACCGCCGGGCTACAATACATCCATCTCTATCCATGGATGGACAAATGAGCAGACAAAAAATACTTTTCCTTTGCACCGGTAATTCAGCCCGCAGTCAGATGGCGGAAGCCTTCGTCCGCAAATATGCAGACGACCGATTTGAAGCGCACAGCGCAGGCTTGGAGCCGAAAGGGCTAAACCCTTTGACCGTAAAGGTGATGGATGAAGTTGGGATCGATATTTCAAAGCAAACTTCAAAAGGCACAGACACCTATCTGGGGAAAACGCATTTCCACTATCTCATCACCGTTTGCGATGACGCCGATAAGAACTGTCCCACCGTGTGGCCCGGCGTCAACACACGAATGCATTGGTCCTTTCAAGACCCTGCCGCCGTCGAAGGTTCGGAAGAAACAAAATTGGCAAAGTTCCGTGAAGTCAGGGATCTGATCGAAGCCAGGATCAAGGACTGGCTGGCAGAACAATCGTGACATTCATCATGGGATTTTTAGGACGCAGGATAATGACCCTGCGTCTTTCTTTGTCCTATACTATATTCAAGATTTTGAATATAGGTGAAGCATGGATTCCTACGAAACACAAAGCGACTTTTTAAAGGCACTTTCCCATCCCACCCGGCTGGCTATTCTGGATATTTTGCGCGAAGGCGAGCAATGCGTCTGTCACATGGAAGCAACACTCGGCTTGCGGCAGGCATATATTTCCCAGCAATTGATGATCCTGAAAAATGCCGGGCTGGTGGAATCACGGCGCGACGGTTTGAATCTGTATTATCGTGTGACTAAGTCGGAGATATTTACGATACTCGACACGGCAAGTACTGTCACTGGCATCGCCATCAAACTTCCTGTACACAAGCATGCGAATACAGAATGTCCCTGCCCCAAGTGCAGTGCCAAAACAAGTGGTGAACTTCTGCAAGCTGCCCAGGCGTGAATAAAGAATATAAACGATGAAATTACTTCTTGAACTACTACAAGGCGGACTGGGGAACCTGGCATCCTATCTAGCCGCGCACGTGTTACTCTGCCTGCTGCCAGCTTTCTACATTGCTGGAGCGATGACGGCTCTCATCCCCAAGGAAACGGTCACCCGTTTTCTCGGGCGGAATACACCCCGCTACATTTCCTATCCTGCCGCGGCGCTGGCGGGTTCTGTGCTGGCTGTGTGCTCGTGTACCATTGTCCCTCTCTTTGCTGGCATCTACAAAAAAGGCGCGGGGATCGGTCCAGCCATCACCTTCCTGTTTTTTGCTCCAGCAGCCAACATACTGGCGTTGATCTACACCGGCGGAATTATCGGCACAGACCTGGCGGTCGCTCGCCTCACCCTATCGCTTGCCTTTGGGATCGGCATCGGCATGATCATGGCGCTCCTCTTCCATCATGAGGATGCCGAGCACGACAAAGCTGCCGACGCCATGTTCGCCGCACAGGGAAAAATGCGCCGCGTGGCGTTGATCTTCCTGCTTGTACTAATTGCGCTTTTGCTCTCGGGCACGCTTAAAGTCGGGTTGCTCACCAATACCTATGCCACACTAACCATCCCCATCTCCGGCGTGGACAAGTTCCAGGCTTCTCTCTATACCCTTGTCCCATATGATACAAGCAGAGGCGAAGAGGAAGTCACAGACTCAAGGCGCCATCCTGATCGGTCTGCTGGTTTTGATCGGGGTCACATCCTGGAAGGGCATGGAAAATATCTTTGATGGCTTCAACCTCTGGACGTGGATCGCGCTCGGTCTCGTCTCCCTCACGCTTTTGGTTGCAGCGGTTGGCATGTCTCCGCATTCAGGCGGGTTGGATATCCTGGTCAATGGAAAATTCTTTGGAGTGCTCATCGCCCTTTTCGTTCTGGGCTGGATCCTCAAAAACAAACTGACCGAAGAAGAAACTCAAAACTTTCTATGGGAATCATGGAAGTTCGTTAAACAGATCTTCCCGTTACTGGTCGTCGGCGTCTTCATTGTGGGAATGATGCGCGTACTGATCCAACCGGAATGGATCGAAGCACTGGCAGGACAAAACACGCTGCTTGGCAATATCGCTGGTGTGGTCTTTGGCGTATTCATGTACTTCCCCACCCTCGTGGAAGTCCCCATCGCCCAGATGTTCCTCAGCCTCGGCATGCACCGCGGACCACTGCTCGCCTACCTCATGGCAGACCCGGAACTCAGTCTGCAAAGTATCCTGATCATATCAACCATCATCGGTCGGCTCAAATCGTGGACGTATGTCGCCTGGGTGGCGCTCTTCAGCACGCTGGCGGGTCTTATCTATGGTGCCTGGATCGACGGTGCAAGTATCGCTTTGGTCATTTCCTATCTTCTTGCCTTCCTGGCTTTGCTTACCGGTTTGTTATGGTTCGTCAATCGCCGCAACGTCCAGAGAGTAGCAACAGTTCATTGATCCTCATTTCAAAAGGAGTATTCTATGCTCACCATTAAAGTCCTTGGTTCTGGTTGTGCAAATTGCAAACGTGTCGAACAGATCGCCCGGAAAGTTGTAACAACTCTGGGGATCGAAGCTGAGATCATCAAAGTGACCGACTACAACGACATTGCTTCCTACAACATTCTCTCCACGCCCGGCTTGGTCATTAATGAAAAGGTCGTCTCTTCCGGGCGTATCCCCAGTGAAGCCGAGATCACAACTTTCGTGACAAGCGCACTCGAAACAGCCTAAATAAATCTCGTTCCGTTCCAGCGGAGTCACTGTAGTGGCAAAGATCCAGTACGCCCGCGTCAATGAAAAGAAAGATATCGTCCTGCCCGCTCACCTTGCCAGGGCACTTGGCATTTCTCCCGGTGATGAAATTCGGGTCGAGACCGATGGAAGTGGTATCCATGTGCATCCATCCATTCACACGCTCAAACGGGTGTACGTGGAGGCGACCAACAAATGCAACCTGACATGCAGCACCTGCATGAGAAACGTCTGGGATGTGAAATACGGACACATGTCCAGCGAGACGTTCGACCGCATCCTTTCCGGACTGGAAGCTGATCCCGATAAACCGGAGATCTTCCTGGGTGGATACGGTGAACCGCTCTCCCATCCCAGAATTCTCCACATGGTCGAACGCGCCAAACAAAAGGGTCATCGCGTCTCCCTGATCACCAATGGAATTTTGCTGACAAGATCCGTTATCAGCCAGTTGATCGACCTGAATCTCGACATGCTGTGGGTATCACTGGATGGCGCCTCTGCGGAATGTTATACCGATGTGCGCCTCGGCGATGCCTTGCCCACCGTGCTTGAAAATCTGGCTCAATTGCGCGCACAGAAATATCAAAAATTCGGCGGTTCGAACTGGAGCGGACATCCCAAACTGGGAATCGCGTTCGTTGCCATGCGGCGCAATATCCACGACCTGAACGAAGTCATCCGGCTGGGAACACGGTTCGGCGCGATTGAATTCTCGATCAGCAATGTGCTGGCACATAATACAGAACTGCTCAATGAAAATCTATACATGCGCTCCCTGGATCGGGTCGCTGGTCAGGAGTATCGACCCGTTATTCACATGCCGCTCATGGATATCGAACCTGCCACGATCAAGGCACTGTCAGGGACGCTGCAAGAACTTTATCGCCTGGAATTCACCGGAAGCACCCTACACCGAAACAGCGATCAATGTCCCTTCATCGAACGCGGCAGCCTGGCGATACGCTGGGATGGCAAGGTCAGTCCATGCCTGCCATTGCTGTACACGCACCAACACTTTTTAGATGAGCGGGAACGCACTTCCAGGGAATATTTTGTCGGAGACGTGCATAAAAACGACCTGCAAACGATCTGGAACGACCGCTTGTACAAAGACCTGAGAAAACGTCTGCAAGATTTTGATTTCTCCCCCTGTGCCTTTTGCAACAGCTGCGAAATGGCGAACGAAAATATAGAAGACTGTTTTGGCAACATCCACCCCACCTGTGGAGGCTGCCTGTGGGCACGTGGACTGATCCGCTGCCCGTAAACCCTAGATCACATAGGAGGCTGTTATGACAGAAACAACACTTACCAAACGACTTTCCTTTCTTGACCGCTACCTCACCCTCTGGATATTCCTTGCCATGGCTATCGGCGTGGGGCTGGGATTTCTCTTTCCGAACGCGGTCCAATCTTTCAATGTGTCCTTCTCCGTGGGCACTACCAACATTCCGATCGCCATCGGCTTGATCCTGATGATGTATCCGCCGCTGGCAAAAGTGAAATATGAAGAGCTTGGTGATGTCTTCCGCAATTGGAAGGTACTTGGACTCTCCCTCCTGCAAAACTGGATCATCGGTCCCATATTGATGTTCGTGCTGGCGATCGTATTTCTGCGCGGATACCCCGAATACATGGCAGGACTCATCCTCATCGGGCTGGCACGCTGCATTGCCATGGTCATCGTCTGGAATGAACTCGCACACGGCGACACGGAATATGCTGCCGGGCTGGTGGCGTTCAACAGTGTTTTCCAGGTGCTGTTCTACAGCCTCTACGCCTATGTCTTCATCACCGTTCTGCCAACATGGTTTGGCATGAAAGGCGCGATCGTCGCTATCACCATCGGCGAGATCGCTAAAAGTGTTTTCATCTATCTCGGTATCCCGTTTTTAGCCGGGTTCTTCACACGCCTCATCTTGGTCCGCATGAAAGGCAAGGACTGGTATCACCGTCAGTTCATCCCCAAGATCAGTCCCATCACGTTGATCGCATTACTATTCACCATCGTAGTGATGTTCAGTTTGAAAGGCGAATATATTGTCCAACTGCCTATGGATGTGATCCGCATCGCCATTCCTCTGCTAATCTATTTTGTGGTGATGTTCGTTGTCAGCTTCTTCATGGGAAAAGTCGTAGGCGCAGACTACCCCAAAACTGCCACACTTTCTTTCACTGCCGCCAGCAACAACTTTGAGCTGGCGATCGCTGTCGCCGTGGCTGTCTTTGGAATCTCCTCAGGGCAGGCGTTTGCCGCCGTGATCGGTCCACTCGTGGAAGTGCCGGTGATGATCGGGCTGGTCAATGTAGCGTTCCTCTTCCAAAAACGGTTCTTTGCCAAACAACAAAAAACGGCACTGTCAACACCATAGGCGTTCACCTAATAGATAACAGTCGAAGTAACCATTCAATAGTTGGTTACTTCGACCTTTGATTCTGCTTATTACTGACAAAGTTTATTGACTACAATGCCAGCAAAACAAGGGGATTAATTTTCGGGAAAAGCCTTTTCAAACGCCAACTGTGCCGCCTTTCTACCTTCCTCGATCAACTTGGCAGACACATCACCGTCATAATCAATGATGCGCTCCGCTTGCAGAAAATCGGAGGGCGCCACAATAATGGGATTCACCAATCGATAACGACAAGGCTCCCACCCTTCCTCGCGCTCCCGCCTGGCAAGTCCATTGAAGGCGTGGATCATTTTCAAATTCTCGCGGAAGGAGGCGAGCAACATCCAGTCCAGCATCCAGGTGATGGCATCGCCAAAGGATTTCGGCTCGGTGCGCGCGGAGGCAGGTGCCGGTTCATTACTTTCCCACCAGGGAGTCATCATTACCACCACAACTTCTGCTGGGATATTGACATCGCCTCCCATTAAGTCAATGGCAGCACCCAGCGGTGTGTTGGCAACCAGAGCACCATCCCAATAAAATGCTTCCGTCCCTACATCCCATGTCCAAGGATATACCAGTGGGATCGAACAGGATGCCAGGATACGATCCGCCGTGATTCCGGTAAAAACATCCCGACGCGGTTCCCCACGCTTATGATCGAAGACATCGCGGTTGCTGAACATGACCCGCTCCCCGGTCCGCACTTTGGTGGCAGCGATCAGCAGGGATTTTTCTGCCTCCGCCAGTTTCGATTCATCCAGTTTGAAACGAGAGAAAAGAGTTTTTCGCAGCGGACCGGTATCAAGCAGGTTGATCCAGTGACCGATCAAATTTTCTGCCAGCCAACGTGGAAGCAACGGCAGCGGAGGCCAGAAATCTTTTGGCATGGATGAAGTCGCATCTTTCGCGGAAACCTGCGGAAGTTTTGCATGCATAAGCTCACCAAAAAGAGTTCGTGCGATCCAACGGGCAAAGACTCGCATTCCTGGCGGCAACCCTTGAATATCTTTCTCTTCCAAGGATTTCCATACTTCTACCAACTCGTCCGCGGACATCCCTTGAGCGATAGCAGCCCCGTTCACTGCACCGATGGAAGTGCCCACAATAATTTGTGGCTCCCAGGTACCCGAGTGACTGCCATCCACATTAAGTTTGTTCGCTTGCATCAAATACTGATAGACACCAGCATGGAACGCGCCGCGCCCGCCACCGCCGGAAAGGATGAGCGCTCGAATTGGTTCGGTCATGATTACCTCCTTGATGAATGAAAGATATTTTATTTATAGGGGGAAATAATAAGGATGTCAATAAGCTCTTGACAAATAGACAAACTTCTATATAATAACGCATAGAAAGTTATCGATATGAAATTTGACCCTGTCCTATTTGCCAAAGCCATCGCCGACGAGACTCGCCAGAAGATCATGAGTGAGTGTTGTTGCTGTTGGCTATCTGTGAATGAGATCGTGGAAAAGGTGGGCTTTTCGCAGCCAACCATTTCGCATCATCTCGCCATCCTGCGCGATGCGGGTTTGGTCAACATACGCGAGGAAGGCAAGCAGACGTTCTATTCCCTGAACCAGGAAAATATCGTGGTGTGCTGTGGGCAGTTGATGATCAAGTTTGCCCCAGAAACCACCACCACGGAGAAACTGGTCAACGTTATTAACCAATAAGAAGAAAAGGTTGGAGTGCAGCGCGCGCCTGTCCTCCAATTTTTTTGACCAAATCTATAGACAAATATCTATTTGAAAGGAGGTGAACGCCATGCTTGAATTAGTGGTACTCAATAACAACTGCGGTTGCGAAGAATGCGAAGGCAGTTGCTCATGCGGCGGCGGAGGCGGCTGCTAAAGAAAGAATCTCTGTTTGCCACTGGGTGAACAGAGAGCATTTATCGGTAGTAAATTTTTTTGCGTATATATATAGATGATCTTCTATACAAGGTGTTTTTGATAGACAAGCATTAAATAATGTTCGAAGGATTCAAGAATGGACATCCTCTCTCTACTTCAATATACGTTTACCAAGGTTGTAGAAACCTTTTCCCATAACTGGTATCTGCTCATTATCAGCATCCTCATCAGCGCCGCATTAAAGCTCTATGTGGACCAGGATGCCATTTCGCGTTTCCTGCGCCGCAACACAAAGAACAGTGTGCTTATGGCTACTGCCGTCGCGGTCGCCACCCCATTTTGTTCCTGCGGTACCACTGCCGTCATCCTCGGCATGATGGCATCCACCATTCCGTGGGCGCCCATTGTGGCTTTCATGGTCTCTTCCCCGCTCACTTCACCACAGGAACTATTTTATAGCGCCGGTTTATTTGGCTGGCACTTTGCCATCGCTTTCTTTGTAGCATCTATTTTGCTGGGGTTCATGGGCGGTGCCGTCGCAAGTTTTGCCGAATCACGCGGCTGGCTGAAAGACCAGGCTCGCGTTGCAGAACCGAAATCGCCAACTTTATCACTAGGTATCATGGGTGGACCTGCTCCACTTGACCTGCCCATGACTGCACAACCATCACCAACTCCATGCGCTTGCACGCCTGCCCGCCTGGAACTGCCCGTTATCTCGCAGCCGGTGATTGAACCAGCAAAACCAGCAGTCACATTCCAAATGTTAATACAGGAAACATGGACGATCAGCAAACGTCTGTTACCGCTCTTCTTCGGCTTCACCTTTGTAGGATACCTGCTCAATGGTTTGATCCCCGCCACATGGATCACCAGTTTGTTCGGCGCGGGTCACGCCTACAGCATTCCGCTTGCCGCCACGCTGGGCCTCCCCTTCTACATCAACACCGAAGCCTCTCTACCGCTCGTGCGTGCCATGCTCGATAGCGGAATAAGTCAAGGCGCGGCGCTCGCCTTTTTGATAACGGGAGCAGGCACCTCCATCGGCGCGATCGGCGGCGCGCTCACCATCGCTCGCTGGCGTGTGATCGCCATCGTCATCGGCACACTGTGGGTTGGCTCCATCCTTATCGGTTTCGCCTACAACCTGTTCGTTTTATAGTCAATTTCAGAGAAAGGAAATACCATGTTCTTAGAGATCGTTTTACCGGTTGCACTAATTCTATACGGACTGACAAAAACCACTGACAATGTTCTCGACATTCGCCAGCGTCAACGCGACGAAGGCAAAGAAAATAACCTGTTTCTATAAGGAGAATTCCATGACCCAGTCCCCCACCCCCATCCACGACGTGGTCCGTGACCATTACGCGGAACGCATCAAGAGCAACGCATCCTGCTGCGGACCCTCTGACTGCTGCTCCACCGACAGCAACCTCTACCCGGCAGATCTGCTTGCCACGCTCCCCGAGGGCGAATCCTCCGTCAGCTACGGCTGCGGCGACCCGATCACGCTGGCATCCCTGCAGCCCGGGCAGACCGTCCTCGACCTCGGCTCGGGGGCTGGGCTCGACTGTTTCTTTGCCGCCAAAAAAGTCGGCGAAACAGGGCGCGTCATCGGCGTAGACATGACTCCCGAAATGCTCGAACGCGCCCGCTCCAGTGCGAAGCGGATGAACATCCAGAACGTAGAGTTCCGCCAGGGTTACATCGAGGAACTGCCGGTCGAATCCAATACTGTCGATGTCATCATCTCGAACTGCGTCATCAATTTATCACCGGATAAATCGAAAGTATTTTCCGAAACATTCCGCGTCTTGAAACCCGGCGGCAAGCTGGCAGTCTCCGATATCGTCACCGACGGTCCGTTGCCGGAGCCGATCAAGAAAAGCCTGAGCGCCTGGGCGGGCTGTGTCGCCGGTGCGGTGGAAGCTAAAGAATACATCGGCATGATGGAATCGGTCGGTTTTACCAATGTTTCCATCACTCCGGTATTTTTTGACAAAGAAACGATCGAACTCGGCGATCAATGATATGAAAGATGTGATCGAGCTAAAAACTGTTTCACGGGATGATGTCTACAAATCAGTCTATAGCGCCAAGATCACAGCCTACAAGCCAGGATAAGACCATGATCGCAGCCAAAGAGTTCAAACCTGAAGTCATCAAGCGCGCCTACAATCGCCGTAGTTGGGTCTATAGCAAAACCGTCGCTCGCATGGAATGGTCGTATCACCTTGCCGCGTTGGATAAGGCAAATATCAAAGCAGGCGAAAAAATTCTAGAAGTCGCTGTTGGTCCAGGCTTGACCATCACAGAGCTTGCCGCTCGTACTGGTAAAGCGACCAAGATCTACGGCGTGGACGCATCCACCGGGATGCTGGCGTTAGCAAAACAAAATCTGCTTGCACATGGCTTCTCCAATTTTGAGCTCAAAGAAGCAGATAGCCGACACCTCCCTTTTGAAGACAATACCTTTGATGTTTTGTACAACGGCTATATGTTAGATTTGATCCCTGAACGGGATATGCCAACGATCCTGAATGAGTTTTATCGCGTGCTCAAACCCGGCGGACGAATGATCCTTTTGAATATGAGCAAGCGCGACGAGACCGTCAGAACATCACGCGAGACCCTTTATTCGGTCCTGCCGGCGAAATTTGTGTTGTATGTTCTTGGCGGCTGTCAACCCGTCCTGATGGAAGGTATGACGAAGAATACAGGTTTTGAAAATATCAGTCGAACATTTCTCGAAGGTAAATTCCCTTCCGAAGTTGTGATCGCAACGAAACCAGGTTTGTCCACATAAAAGACCATACCAGACAATTTACAAAGGATGCAAATCGTAGAATCATCACGCATCTTTTGCCCAAATCTTACTGAAAAGTGACGGAAAAACCTTCCGTCACTTTTTCTTAACTATTTGTAATCTACAAATCTTGACAGTGCAAAGTTTAGGGGGTAAAAACAAACCGACTAGTCGGTTTTATTTCAGAGGAATTATGCAGCAGCGCAGTGAAGAGACCCGAACAAAAATTTTGGAATCAGCCATCAAACTGTTCTCCACTCATGGATACAACAAAGCCAGTGTAGATGATATTTGCAAAGAGGCAGGTATCAGCAAAGGCGCGTTCTACCATCATTTCAAAAGCAAACAGGAGCTGTTCCTTGCCCTGTTGGATGGCTGGCTGCAAGCGATTGACAAAGCCATCGAGTCATCCAAAGACCTGACCGCGCCCGAAACCTTCATGCAGATGACGGAAGCTTTTCCCTATATTTTTGAGACAGCCGGCGACGGGTTACCCATGTTCCTCGAGTTTTCGCTGCAAGCCAGCCGCGACAAAAAGATCTGGGATGCCAGCATTTCCCCCTACCGTCGCTATCACAAATATTTCACATCGCTTATCAAAAAAGGCGTAGAGGAAGGCTCGTTCGTGGAAGTGGATCCGGAGCTTGCTTCACGCATGATCGTTTCCACCGCCATGGGTTTGCTGCTTCAAAGTCTGTTCGACCCCAAAGGCGCCAACTGGGAAAAAGTAGCGCGCGGAAGTACGGACCTGTTGGTTAATAGTTTGATGAAGAAGTGAGGTAATAAAGCATGTGGTTGGTCACAGGCGCAACAGGGCACATCGGAAATGTGCTTGTTAGAAAACTCATCGAACGCGGGGAAAAGGTTCGGGCGTTGATCCTGCCCGGCGAAAGCGTTGAATCCATTTCCGACTTGGAGGTGGAAGCGGTCGAGGGCGATGTCCTAAACATGGATTCGTTGTTCAAATCCTTCGAAGGTGTACGCGGCGTCTTCCATCTGGCGGGAGTTATTTCGATCATGCCGGGGTCGAATGATTTCGTCCACAGGGTGAACGTGGAAGGCACGAAGAATATTCTGCGCGTTGCCACAGAAAAGAGAGTGAAGAAACTCGTGTACACGAGTTCCATCCATGCCATCAAGCGCGTGGAGGATGGCATTATCGACGAGGCGCTGCCCTACGACCCGGATAACCCATACGGAGCCTATGACCGCGCGAAAGCAGAGGCGACGCTCGAAGTGCAAAAAGCGGCTCAGGCGGGACTGGATGCTGTTATCACCTGCCCCACCGGCGTGATCGGTCCCTATGATTTTCGCGGATCATTGATGGGAAGCGTCATCCGCACCGCCGCGGAGGAAAAACCTACTCTGTACGTGGACGGCGCGTATGATTTCGTGGATGTGCGCGATGTCGCTGAAGGATTGATCGCGGCTGCTGATCACGGCAAGCGCGGCGAGAGTTATATCCTCTCGGGGCATAAGATCTCTGTGCGGTATCTGCTGGAGACCATACGTGAGATCACGGGCAGGCGTTTCTTCCAGATGAAGATACCGTTCGATCTTGCGAAGTTCGCGGCAATGTTCACGCCAATGTATTACAGTGTTGCAAGAGTCAACCCGCGCTTCACACCGTATTCGTTGGAAGTGTTGAGGAGCAATGCCAATATCAGCCACGCCAAGGCAACACGTGAATTAGGTTATAAGCCGCGCTCACTGTATGAAAGTATCAAAGATACAGTGAAGTGGTTTTTGGAAAGAAAAAAGTAGAAACGGCTTAGCCGTCGACATCTCGCGACTCACCCTAAAGGGTGCTTACGCAAAGTCGCAACTACAAAGGAGAAGACATGAAAATCGTAACAGACTGCGCGGCAGATATGACCGCCGAGGAGCTAGATGCGTTGGGCATTGTGCAGGCGCCGCTCTTCATCCAATTTCCTGAGGGAGAGGTGAGTTCCCTGGAAATTTCAGCAGATGATTTCTACAATCGTCTCGAAGCCATGCGCCCAAAGATCCCGACGACCGCCCAACCCTCCAGCGGGATTTTTGCAGAGATCTATCGCAAACTGGCACAGGTGGAGAAGAACATACTATCTGTACATATTTCCTCCGGCTTGAGCGGAACGATCAACTCCGCGCGGGATGGCGGCGAACAGGTCAAGGATGAAGTGAGCGTCCACTTCTGGGATACGCTCACCCTCTCCGGCGGAGAACGCTTTCAGGTGATGGCAGCAGCATGGGCAGCCAAAGCCGGGATGAGCTGGCATGCCATGCAAGAGAAACTGGCAAAGATCCGCGAGAAGACCGAGGTCATCTATACGCTCGACACACTGGAATATCTGGCGCGCGGCGGGCGCATCGGGCGCGTCAAAGCGCTAGCGGGAGCGCTGCTCAACCTCAAGCCGGTCATCCGCGTGGATACGGACGGAAAGTACAGCACCGTCACCAATGGGCGCACATTGAACAAATCCATGACAGCGATCGCTGATTATCTTGCGGAGAAATATGGCAATACCCCGTTGTGGGTCACTGTTTTGCACGGTCGCTTCGCTGAAAAAGCGGATGCTCTCGCCATCGAATTCAAGCAAAAACTGAACGTCGCTAAAATGGAAGTTCAGCGCATCTCTCCTGTATTGGGAGTCCACACTGGTCCGGGAATTATCGGCGCAGCAGTCGTCCCGATGGAATTGATGGAATAACGCCGAAAGCATGAATCAAAAAGGCTGAGATTTTTGCTCAGCCTTTTTATTTTCCATTAGTCATTTCCTTTGGGGGAACTTGCCGGGGTCAAATCTGCTATGAGGTGACCTGTGTCTCCAACAACATCAGGAGCAGGTGCCACTTCATAATCTGGAATGGTCCGGTTCACGTTTCGAATCGCAGGCGTCAGAAAGCCAAAGATGCCCACCAAAGTGCCGCCGATGCCGCAGAAAAGGATCATCAGTCCAAAGCCTGAGCCAGGTCCCGTGCCGACCAGCCAGCCAAATGTATTGGCAAGGAAACCTCCCTCCATCATGGCAGGTTCGAAAACCTTTTCGCCCAGCACACCCGCTGCCAGCGGTGTGATTGGAATCAGAATTTGAGCGAGAAAATCGCTGGCAGAAAACACACGTCCCTGCAGATCAGGGGGAACTTTTGTTTGCAGAAAAGTATCGATCGAAACATTTACAGCCGGGTCAAAGCTGGAGTCTATCACCACAGCGATCAACCAGATCGCCATGGATTGCCCGACACCCAGCAACCCCATACCAAAGAGGCTGGATATTATCCAGCCAAACAAGATCACGCGCACGGGGCGTTTGATACGCCCGTACCAGGTGACAATCACTCCAAAGAGCACTGCTGCTGCTGCACTGGAGGATTGCAAGAGATTAGCGGCTTCCTGATCGCCACCAGTACGCAGGAAAACCATGGTATAGAGGGCGGTCAGCGATAAAGCAATGCCGGTAAAGAAATTACCGAACAGGAAAATCAATTGGATCCCTAATAAGCCCGGACGCTGAAAGATATATTTAACCCCAAACAACACTTCCTTCCAGAAACGGGTGTGAGACATCTCCCCTTCCAGGGTCTGCGGCGTGGCTGGGATATCTACAAAAAGGAGTGCTCCGATCGAAAGCAGGAACGAGAATACATTCAACGCCAAAACACCGCTCAAACCCAGGGAACCCACCAGAAAGACCGCTAAAAATGGACCTACGATTCCAGGAGCATTATCCAGCAAGGAAACAAAACCATTGGCGCGCACGAACTGTTTGCGCGGCACCATGGTGGTGATTGCCGCCGAATACGATGGCGCTTGGAAGGCAAATCCGATACCCTGTAAAATGGCGGCAATATACAAGTGCCAAACCGATAAATTACCAGCCATTTGTAAGAATAATAAGATCACAACCGTTACCAACCCCATGATGTCATACACTAGCATCATGACTTTACGGCTATAGCGGTCAATGAAAACGCCCGCGATCAAGACTACGATCAGATACGCGCCAAAAAAGGCAGACTCCCAATAACTGAGAGCACTGCCGCTTACACCAGTCGTTTCAAGGATCCAATTGGGCAGGGTAAAGAAAGTGATACTCGACGCGATACCAGAAACCATCTGACCAAGCCAGATGATGAAGAGTCCCCACATTCCATTTGGACGGTGAAAATGAAAATAAGAGCCAGACATAATGGGCAAAGGGGTAGCATAACACACCCATTAAGTTAAAACAATCCAGCTTTTAACCTGGCGTCTTGTAATCTCGTTTCAGATTTTGGATCAAGTTGGTTCGCTTACAACTTTCACATCGTGATCGGGAAGGATCGTTTCGGCATTGTAAATGGCAGGGACAAAATAGCCGGTCAGCCCGGCGAGGAGTCCGCCCAAGCCGCCGAGAATGATCAGAAGCGCCATGCCAGCTCCGGGTCCCGTAGGAACGAGATGTCCAAAGAAAGAGGAGAATCCGTTTGAGGAGCGCATCGCTGGTTCGAGAACGTAGTCGCCCAACGTTCCGCCGATGATCGGTGAAATAGGATTGGTCAACCAGGCGATCAACGTGCGCGCCGAGAAAACACGTCCCTGCACATCGGGAGCCACCTTCAATTGCCAGATGGCTTGATTCGAACCGTTGATCCACGGAATAACCAGGCTGGAAAGCGCCATTGCCGCGATCCAAAACGGAAGCCGAGTGCCTACGCCGACCAATGCGAAGAAGAAACCGGATATCATCCAGCCTGCCAGCACACCATGGACTCTGCGCTTGAAGCCTCCCCACGCGCTCATGATAACGCCTCCCACTACGCCGCCAATAGCTCCCGCGGAAAGGACCGCTCCCAGGCTGACGCTATTATCGCCCGTCCGCAACAGGATCATTGGCGAAAGGACAGTATAGGCGATGCCCGAACAAAGATTGCCAAAGAAAAAAATCGAGCTGCAAGCCGAGCAGGCTTGGTCGCGCAAAAATATAACGGAACCCAAAGACTGCTTCCTGAAGAATATTCCCTTCCGCCTGTTTGCCTTCCTCGGTGCGCATCGGTTGCGGAATGTGGACTGCCAACAAGATGAGGACAGCCAGAATAAATGTTGTTACATCGATGAAAAGAATTCCCGTCAGACCGCTGAAGGGCAGCAAGGCACCTGCCAACATGGGAGCAAAAACCCCTGGTCCCATGTCGATCAGCGACATCATACCGTTGGCACGCGCATATTGCTCTTTCGGCAGCATGGTCGTGATCGCGGCAGAATAGGCGGGCCACTGAAAGGCATTGCCCAATCCCTGAAAGATCGCGGCTACATATAAATGCCAGACTTCCAAAACCCCGAACGCCTGCAACACCAAGATGCTAACCGTTGCCAGCCCGGCAACCAGGTCACTGACCATCATCATCAACTTGCGGTTGTGGCGGTCCACCATCACACCGGCGAAGGGAGTGATCAGTAAATATGGTGTGATAAAAAATACCTGTACCAATCCCAATGCGGTGGCGCTGCCGGTCTTTTGAAAGACAAAGATCGTCATCGCAAAGCTCGTCATATTGGTAGCAAGTACCGAAATGATCTGCCCGAGCCATACAAAGGAAAAGCCGAACATCCCTGTGGGGCGATTTGTTTGCATATCTCTCCTCTTGGATGTGGACTCAAAAGTCTCCAGACTTTTGAATTGAAAGCAAAGTCGGGAGCCTTTGCACTCCAAAAATATCACACCCGCTAGAATCGAACAATCCCGCTAGAAGCGGGATTGTTCAACTTTCTCCACACGCGGTTTATGTCAGACTGGTTGGCACTCACTCCACATAAATCTCTACGTGCTCCCCATCCTGTTCATCGGTCACATCGATGATCTTGCCTGTCATCCCTGAGCGGACCGCATCCAACACATTGGACATATCCACTCCTTCTACTTCAGGGGCAAAATGTGCACCGATCTTCATGCCGGCATCCACCAGCGCCAGCGGAATTTGTACCGAAGCCTTCGAACGTCCCGAACGAACATCCGTCACACGAATGCGTAACCAGCGCGGCGCACCAGGCATGCCCGGCGCGCGAGGCGGTCCAGGCGGGCGCCTGTCATTCAAAGCTGTAAGCAGCTTCGTCCCCTCCTCCGCGCTGAGTTTTCCTTCTTCGATCATTTTCAAGATCTTCATTCGTTCTTCAGAGCTAGCCATGTCGCGCCTCCTTACCCAATATAGACCTGTACGTGCTCGCCCTCGCCCTCGTCATTATGCACATTGACGATAAGCGGCGCGTCTGACGTACCTGTAGCATTCAAAACCTGGATGATCTCATCCACGTTCGTATTTTCCAAACCTTGAATGGTGTGACCGAACGTCCGCAGGAACCATGCTGTCAATCCGAGCGGAAGCGGGAATGCCAGCGTAATATTGCGCGGACCATCATGCGCCTGACGTCGATCCACATTCACATACAACCATTTCGAACCCTGTCCACCTGCGCTGAGAGCGATCAACAACACACCCAACAATAAAGGAAACATCAAACAAAAGAACCAAAAATTCACCCCGGCGCTCTGCTGTACCGAATAAATGCCCCACGAGCTCAATACCGCAATGGCGACGCCGATCCATAACGGGATCATCGCAAACTGACGCGCCCGTCTCTTGACATCTTCAAATTCAGGGGCGGACGCTGCGCTCTCTTCGAAGCCGGAAGAGGGTTCCGATTGATAGACTTCTATCGGCTCTTCAACCGCATCCGCTTGGAGGGCGCTCATCAACTTCGACGCTTGCTCGGCAGAGATCTTTCCTTCCTCCACCATCTGCAAGATCTTCTTACGCTCTTCAGATGACATTATTTGCCTCCTTCCAGAGCAGCCAGCAGTTCTTCCGCTTGCGCAGCGGTGATCTTCTTCTCTGCCAGCATCTTCAAGATCGCCATGCGTTCCTCTTCCGCTACTGGTTCAGAGGGCGGCGGAGGTGGAGGCGGCACATTCTGCGAATTGAAGTCCCAATTCCAGCGCCCCACCTTTGCATTGACATTGGCATTCCACTTGCGGGCATGGCGCTCGGCATGACGCTCTGCACGGCGGGCAGCTTCTTCGGCGCGCTGTGCGGCACGGCGAGTTGCCTGTTCCACCTGGCGTGAGATGCGGTCGCCAAACCCAGACCAGTCAAAGTTCAAGCCAGCGAAGTTGCCGAACTCATCGGCAGATTCGCCCGCATCCGCGCGGTTCGAGATGCGGACATCACCGCCCGCATTGAGCGTGATGGTCGCCGAACCAGTACCGAGGGTTAACGTGCGCTGCGTCTCATCTTCTTCATTCTCGATACCGGGCCAATCGATCTGAATCTCATCGCCCTGCATGTTAAGGGTCGCGTTCGCATTTTGAGCAAGCACCAATAAAATGTCATCACCTGCATTGATGAGGTACGAGCCATCTGGTCTCGGGTCAAGGTACACGACCACGTCCTCCCCCACATTGACATTTACATTGCCGCGTGCCCCGCGCAAAGCCAGATCATCCGCCACCGATTCGAGCAGAATGTTCCCATCCACATCACGAATGGACACGTCGCTATGTGCGTTCTTGATGAAGAGATTCCCATGAGCATTGCGCAAGCTAAAGTCCGCGCGAATGGTGTCGATGGCGATCGAGCCCGAGTCACGGATCGACAGGTCACCGGCGATCTCGTGGATCTCAATATTTCCCATGATCCCGCGGATCGACGCATCGCCGCCGATCTTCTGAAACTCAAAGGATGTGTTCTTCGGCACCCGTAGCGTCATATCGTCGCTGCAGTTCAAAGTCACAACATCGTTATTCTGGTTGACCTGCAGTTCATCATCATCCGCTTTGATCAAGATTTCGGCGCCGTCCCACCCCATGATACTGACGTCGCCTCCAATGTTCTCCACAACAATGCGGGGAGTCTTCCCTGCAGAAATTGTTTGAGACATGGCTTACTCCTCCTCGCCGCGCAGCATGCGCATGGCTTCATCGGCTGAGATCTTCCCGGCTTCCAGATCTTCGAGCACAGAGTTCCTCTTTTCCGCGCTGACCTCCACCACTTCTTCCTTGCCGGGTTCAAAGCCTAGGGCGCGGATCACTTCCATTAAACGGTTGCGGATCGTGGGGTAGGAAAGACCGAGCTCTTGTTCCATCCGGTTGATCCTGCCCTCGCAGCGGACGAAGGTCACGATAAAATCCAAATGTTCCGCCGTTAAATGCGCAAACGGACCGCCGGTGAATCTTCCATCAATGGTGGTGTCGCAAGACGGGCAGTGCAAGCGGCTGACTTCCAACTCCGAGCGGCAAACCGGGCAACGTGATGGTGCAGCATACATAAAAGGGAACCTCCAAAAGTCATACTTTCAACAGTATGGCTTTATAATACAAACGAACATCAAAAAGCTTCATTCTATGCGGTGTAAAACTCTAAAATCCTAAGTTGTATCTCAATTTATAGAAACATTATATTCAGTTTCTTGAGTTTGTCAATGCTGTTTTTGATTTAATTCATTGTAATTTCAAGATATTTCAAAAATCCTTTCAAATCTTTCAAGAAAATCAAAGCCTAAACGTTTTTTCGGAGATTTTCATGATCCGTTCCCTCTATTACCTTCCAGATAAGCCTATCCGAAAGAATATTCCACCACAGGAATTTCCTCAGCTCATTCGAAACCGGCGCGGTTTGCTCTGGGTCGATTTTTCCGGCGAGTCTGCCAGCGATTCCCTCCCCATTTTACAGGGCTTCGGCTTTCATCCGCTCGCCATTGATGATGCTTTACAAGAAACGCATGTCCCCAAATTGGATGACTGGGGAAACTATTTGTATATCGTGCTCAACTATATGAATGTTGCCGAAAACGGCGAATACTGGGAAACCGAAGTTGATGAACTCGATATATTCCTCGGTCAAAACTATATCGTAACTCATCACGATAACCCTGTGAAAGCCATCGACGAGACCTGGGATGCCTGCGATCGGGACCAACGCAATATTCAAGATGGCGCGGATCATTTGCTCTACAAGATCACCGACAACCTGGTAGCCGGATATATGCCCGCCGTGGAAAAGATCGATGCCGCCATCGATGAGATCGAAGACCAAGTCTTTGACCGACCTTCGCCTCGGACTCTCGAGAGGCTGTTCGCGTTAAAACGGATCTTACTAGCGATGAGGCGTATCATCCTACCCCAGCGCGAAGTGCTGAACAAACTTGCCCGCGATGACTACCAGGTGATCGACCCTAAAGATCGTATCTTCTTCCGCGATATATATGATCATCTCGTCCGATTACATGACCTGAACGAAAGCCTGCGTGACCTCGTCAGCGGCGCGCTGGATACATATCTCTCAGTGGTCAATAACCGCATGAACGACATCATGAAAACGCTGACCATCATCACGACGCTCTTTATGCCGATCACGTTCATCACCGGTTTCTTTGGTATGAACTTCTTTGAGCCGGTCGCTCACCTGGTCGGCTGGACAAGTCGACAGGTGTTCGCGGGTGTTCTGAGCATCATGCTGCTCTTCCCAGTGGTCATGTTCCTCTGGATGCGCCGCCGAACATGGATCTAATGCCGAATCTGTAACCTGTCTGAGTCTTGACACAGAACAAGCGTTCGAGTATTATTATTCATAGCACAAATGAGCGAAGAATGCTCTGATCATGCCAGATTCCTGGCTTGGAGGTAGCTATGATGATGGTCCGGAAAAGTAAAGGCTTAGGCGAACGACACCAGAGGATTTTAGATTTCCTCTCGGAGTATCAGCGCACCAATAAGTATCCCCCTTCAATTCGTGAGATCGGCGAGAAGACTGGTATCACATCCACATCTGTGGTGAATTATTATCTTGATCAACTCGAGAAGATGGGAAAGATCGAACGTGACCGCAAGATTTCGCGTGGCGTTCGCGTTTCAGGCGGCAACGGCTCCGCTGATACCCTGCGTGTTCCCATCTTGGGTCCGATCGCTGCTGGTCCGCTCTTGCTTGTGCCAGAACCTGGCATCGATTACATGAACGATAAGGAATATGCTGCCGTTGATATTGCACGCAGCCTGCTCCCTGCCAAGGAAAAAGGCAATGATCTTTACGCTCTGGAAGTGCAGGGAGACTCCATGATCGATGCCATGATCAATGACGGCGATATCGTGGTCTTAAAGCCTGCCGCAGAAGCCAGGAACGGAGAGATGGTAGCGGTGCGCGTTAATGACGAATATACGCTCAAGTATTTCTTCAAGGAAAAAGACCGCTATCGCCTTCAGCCTGCCAACCCCACAATGAAACCGATCATCGTGAAAAAGAATGAACCGGTAGAGATTGGTGGTAAGGTGGTAATGGTCATTCGCAGAATGGGTGCGTTGGCAGCATAAAGAATTCAAGTCAACAAAAAGACGGCTTACACAGCCGTCTTTTTATTTTCATGATGTGGTAACGTGAGATTTATCTCGCGTTTGGGGAAGAGCGACATGAATGTCGCGTTACAGGGGCTACTTCATCTTCACGCGCCCTCTGGCGGAAGAGGCGGGAATATCTGTCATCTTGATATTCGCTTTTTTCCGTGGTTTTGGCAGGTGGATGTTCCCAATCAGATCCAACCCGCGGTTCACCGCCCACGGGAGGAATAACAGGGCAAGTAATCCCAACAAAATGATCGAGAACAACGACCATGATTGTGCTGTCACTTCAGGGATGAGTCCGCCGGGGTTGTAACGGGTTTCGGTGGTAGCGGTGTTTGCGCCCAGCGAAACGGACAATCCACGGTTGACGCCGTCGCGCAGGGTGGTCGGGGAAATGTAGGTTAGGGCATATTCGCTTTGCAACGCTTCGCCATATTGCTGATAGATCGAAGCCAGAGACTGCACATCGGCAAAGCTGTATAAGCCGCCGGTCTTTTCCGCGAGAGACTTGAGCCCGGCTTCATCGAGACCTTGCTGCCCGGATGCCTTTGTATCGCCAAAACCAATCGCAGAGATCGTGAGTCCGCTTTGACCGATACCGGTGATGACATCATCGGCTGTGGATTGACTGCTGTTATCCAAACCATCTGTCATCACGATGATGGCTTTACGCCCGGTCACGGATTCGAGATTTCTTTCCGCTTCCACGAGGGCATTGTACATGGCGGTATCGCCGCCAGTTTTCACGCTGTCGATGGCAGCGGTCAATGCCGCAGTATCTGCTGTGACCGGTTGAACGTAATAGGTCTTTGTATCGTACGTGATCAAGCCAGCCTGGTCGCCGGGGCGCATTTGAGCCACGTAGGCTTTTGCCGCTTCTTTGGCAGCATCCAGTTTACCGTTCTTATCCATGCTGCCGGAGATATCCATGACCAGCATGGTGGTGACCGGGATGATCTGTTTCTCGGTGGGGCTGCCCATCCCCCCACCGCGGACATCAGTCACTTGCATGGGTTGTCCGTTTTCGGAGATCTGGATGGTTTTCGGATCGATGCCAACGGGTTGACCATTCGCATCTACTGCAGAAACATAGACTGTCACCTGCGGGAAGTGGGATTTATCCACTTGTGTGATGTGAAGTTGAGGGGTGTTGGTTTGCGCAAAAGCAACCGGCACAGACCAGAGCATCAATAATGGGATCAAGCTCAGGCTTAGTAGGAGGCGGGGTATTCGTCGCATCGTTACCTCTTTTCGTGGTAGACCAGTTCCGTATTCCCCATCTTTATTTTTTGTCCATCCGTAAGCTGAACCAGTTCAACTTTGCGGTTGTTGATAAAGGTTCCAGCCATGCTCATGTCTTTGAGGGCAAAATGCATGCCGTCACCGGAGAGCATGGCGTGCTGCGGAGCGATATCGGGGTCGGGCAGGACGATCTCCGATTTGAGAGGCGAGCTGCCGATGGCAATGGAGGGAAAACCTTTCGCCATGAATTTATCGAGCATGAATTCGGTGCCTTTGAGCTTGCCCGATCGCACTTCGAGCCACGCACGTGAGAGCATGGTCACGACCAACGAGATGAACGCGCCGACCGATGCGCCGAGCAGAACCAATCCCGCGACTTTGCCGGTCATCGGATTTTGGAAGGTCTTCTGCGCGACTTCGAGCATGATGCCACCGAACACGCCACCGATCAAACCACCGAGCGCACCTTTCCATATTTGAGATTTTCCGACGATCCCTTCGGCGAGACCGAGCAACATACCGAAGATGCCCCAGCCAAGGGCGCGACCGAACGTGCCAGCGCCAACGGCTTGAAATAGAAATTCGCTGAGAGGCAGACCGATCCCACCGGCAATCAAACCGAGGAACCCGCCAAATAAACCCGCCCTGCCTGCCTGTATCCAATTGAAGGTCATGGAACCTTCGGTGATACCGATCAACAAGCCGATGCTAAACCCAACCAGCGCGCCGACGATCAATTCACTCAGATACAGATTTCGGATGAAGGACAGACCGAGCAATCCGCTGATCTGCCAGCCGAGTAAACCACCAATAGCGCCGAGCACGGCATAGAAATATGTACGCATACGTCTGTTCATGGAGAAGCGCCTCCTTCTTTCTGTGGTTCTTCGGCTTGAACCAGGTTCTTCCAAAAAACCATATTACGTCCGAAGTTGCCATCCAATTCGTAAAAGCCAAAGTAGCGGGTAGGGTCGAGCACACCTTCACGCTGGCGTACAAAGAATCCACCGAGCGAGGTGTGCGGCTCTACAACAAGCGCCACCTGCCACGGCTCGGGGAAGAAATTTCTGTGCAGCCACGTGTCGTAATGCGAGAGAAAGATTCCCATACGCGGATGCGTGTGGTACCAGCCGACGATTTTCTTTCCCTTGTGGTTCGCATCGATCCGTTCGTGGATGTCGATCACGCTATCGGGTGTAAACGTCAGATAGATGCTGCCCTGCTTGGTATGCTTGGCTGGCAAGGCATGTTCTACGACGATGAACTGCTCACCTTTTTTGGCATTCACGCACCACTCCCCTACTAAGAAACCGCCTACCTCATTATCCATATCGCTGGAGGAATGTACGCAGATGCGGCTGTAGGCTGGCTGCGTCATAAAGATAGAGACCAGCGGTTCCAGTCCATTCGCGTCGTATGGAGAATTCCAACGACTGGCTTTCTCTACGGGTAAAGGGGTGTTTATTGGTTGCATGATCTCGGGAGCGGAAACATTAATACGAAATCTTGGATGCCATAAGATCTCCCTGCTCCTCACCCCGGCACAAGGCACGGGGCGAGGAAGGGATAAGGCTGACTTATCCAGCCGTTACGTCGGCTGTCATCATCAACCGGTCATTCTGTGGGATTCCGGCCTGGGAAAGTGTCTCTTCCTCTTTCAGTTCACGTCCTAACGCCTTGCTGTCGATGCGATAGGACATATTGCGCCCATCGGGGCCCGTAACAGGCAATTCGAGTGAAGTGGTCAACTCGGGGATGAGTTCCTTCACAGGCACATCATCCGGAACCTCTGCGTTTCGCGTACCCCCAGACGGAAGAACTAAGGTAACTGGTACATCTGACATTTTTGTCTCCTTTTCTGGATTTGAACGAACTTGGACTTTCTGCGAAACCGGTTTGCGCAACACGGGAAATAAGCTATTTGATCTTGACCTTTGGCTTTGCCGCAGGCTTCATCAGCGTGATCTTGGGTTTGGGTTTCTTCTCTTCGCTGAGGTTCAACTTGACACGCTCCGGGCGCATCAATTCACGGGTATCCACCGGGAAGGCGTTTGGATGCGTCTTGCGATATTCACGACTCCACCGCGCCGCGTCCGCATCCCACGGGAACGGAGGCTTGGTCGGGTCATCGTGGAAGTTCTTCCACTGCACCATTTCTCCGAGCATGATGACCAGACGATCCAGCGAACGGCTGGCAGTCCACCAGGCAGCGTCAATACAGACACTTCCGTTCAAATGGTTGATGTTCGGGTGCCAGATCGGCGTCATCCATTTCATGCCGGGCCAGCGCTGCGGATATTGGTTGTGGAGGTAGATCTCCACCTGATGATGATCGGCAAATTTCGGATTTCCGCTTCTGTCTACGCCGACGATGCTTTTGCATTTAAAGGTCACGATATAACGCTCAGGCGGAAGATTCGGTCGAGGCGACTGCGCCGTGATCGAGATCAGGTCGGTACGAGCGGAGAGTTCCTGCATCAGTTCATAATCCGCACGCAGACGCCGCATCCGTGGACTCTCGGCAACCACGTTCGTTCCTGCCCCGGCGGTGATGTCCGCTGTTAGAACGAGGCGATCTCCATCCGGGATGATTGCGGAAGCGAGCGTCTCATCTTCCTTCAACTCGCGTCCCAGCGCTTTGCTGTCCAAACGGTAAGACATGGGACGTCCATCCGGTCCCGTTGTGGGCAACTGGAGCAGTGACGTGAATTCCGAAAGCAGATCACGGACGATAATGTCATCGGGCACTTCAGCGGCGCGTGCGCCTCCGCTGGGCAGAATAATGGTGACATTTAGATCAGGCATGAGAGTTTCCTCCACAACTACGTGTTGAGATGCGGCACCTGACAGAAGCCGGTGATATCCCAGCAATCCTTGTGGTGCAGAGTATGGCAAACTTTGCATTCTTTCACGCCGCGTGGGTCGTTGCGGGTGACAAATTCCAGACAATAAGGGCATTTATGTTCTTCCACCAACGCCAGCTGCACACGTGCTTTCCCTTTTCGGCGACGGCGTTTGGAAGCAACTGCCGGTTTTACCTTCGCCGGATGTACCAAACCTCCGCGTCTTCTCCCATTGGAAGGTTCCACACGGGTGGAACCAGATGTTAAAAAAGTGGGCAGTGAAATTCTAGGAAATGAAACTCGCGGTGTTTGAACAGAGCTCATATCTTCTCCAAGATTTACGGAACTTACTTGTATCGGGGCGGAAATATCCGGCTCCCCATCCGAGAATGAAGGTTCGATCGTTTCAGGGACCACCACAACTTTCGCAGGCTTGAAAATCAGGCAGAGGAAGAGCACAACAATCAGCCCCAGCCCGATCGAATTTAAACCATCGTAGTCCATTGTCTTGGGCAGCCAGCCAAATTGGCTGATGCCATATCTGCCTCCGGAAATAAACCCGAGCAAATACACCCCAGCCACATCCGCAGTCATGGCTGCCACAAAGCGGAAGAAGAAATCCCGCTTGCTCATCACCAGTTGCGCCCCGAGACCTGCAATAAAGCCGAGGATGAGTCCCGCCGCGATCTCCTGCCCCACCGTCCCCGAGAACAATTTCTTCTCGCGAAACAGGATCAGCAGCCAGAACGAGGAGGCAATTACCATCAAACACAGGATGACCAGCTTGCTCAAGATGTTGTATTGGTCAGGAGTCTGCTCCTGTGACGGGTCAGAGGAAACCGGCATATTCATCGTAGAAGAACGCAAAGCCATGATGACGTGTCCTTGACTAGCTTCTTAGCTTTACACGTCCGCTAAAGGGATGGAGCGGAGGCAGGTCTTCGGCTTTTATCAATTCCTTGATCCGCACACGGTTCTTCAAGCCTCCATCCATAAGATTGATCTTTTTGTTTTCAAAGTGACTGAAATGCAGAGCGTCCTGCAAGTCACCGGTCAATTCATAAAAACGATATTCCACACCATTGTGGACTCGCAAAATATGCAGAGGCGGCACGCCTACGCTGGCGAGAGTCCTGTGCAGAAAATTTTCATCACCGGAGATAATGTGGGTCATGGTCGTTTCGCGCAGAACGCCACACGTCGGGCAGTGACCTTCTTCAAACGTGACAGAACTCAACGTCTTCAGCACTTGTTCCACCGTATTGCAGGTTGTGCATTCAAGCGACGTGATCAGTTCCTGATCCAATTCGATCATGGCGTCTGGACCAAGGTCTGCGCGGGCAATGCGCAACATGTCAGCAAGAGTCGTGTGCTCGGCGCGGGCGGGCAGTTCTGTGATCTCACCATACGTCCAGTGACTCTGACAATCATCGCGCGGTACATACGCCGTAGTGTGCATGTCATTGACCATGCCGTTGAAGTGCGTCACATGCCCCGGCTGGATCGGCATATCGTTAATGACCTTGAGCGCTTCCTGTGACTGCATCGCGCCAATGATGGATGCAATGGTCGGCGTGGTCGGAACCTTACCCAGCAAAATGTTCTGTCTTGCTAGCAACGGGCAGGAGTAGCGCATTGAAAGGTCGCGGATTGCCTGCTCAGTCAATGTGCACTCATAGCAAGCACCATCGCCCGGCTTGAACACGCGCACCAATCCGAGCAGTTCCTGGATCGCGCCATCCACCCATGTTTTATTAACCCAGTAGCAAAAACGATTTACAGCTAATCGCGCTTCACGATTATCCAAACAGCCGATGATCACATCCATGCGGCGGAAGATACCCAGCCCCAATTGGTTGGTCACATCGCCATTCATGTACTGCACATGCACTTCCGGATTCACCGATTTCGCCTGCGCCGCCGCCACTTCCGCTTTACTGCGGTTGTTGTCCTTTTCGCGGAACAACACCGAGCGGCTCAAATTTGCAGCCTCAATTTTGTCAAAATCCACGATGAACAAATTCCCTATCCCCATCAGCGACAAATTCTTGATCACCTCATTCCCCAACGCCCCCGCTCCGATCACCATCACCTTCGCGTTCTGGACTTTCTCGCGATCCCACCACGAGATGAACTCGAACGTACCAAGACGATCTTTGCGCAAGTTCGGGATGTGGACCGGCTTCTCGGGCGCGATCGGCACCCGAAGCGGAGCCGTTACCGGCTCAGTCGAAGCGGAGCGGGAGGCTGATCCCGTTTCATGAGCCAGTTCCTTTGCCTGAGCCAGATTCAACTCATCCAACTTGCGCACGAACCAGCCCACTCCCCTGCGCAACTCGATCAACAAATTCTTCTCCAGCGTCTTGAGCGCTTCACGTAGCGTTGAACGGCTGATCTTAAGTTGGCTCATCAGTTCGCGTTCCGGTGGAAGTTGCGAACCGGTAGCAAAGCTGCCGTCCAATAAAAAGACAGCCAGCTTGGCGGCGGCTGTGTCTGTGAGGGATTTATAACTGAGGGGTTGGATTTTTATGTTCATAGTGGTATGGTAGTCAGACCAGTGGTTTTCCACAGTATAGGCATTCTGGGACACGAGTCACTGGGAGAATAGTCCCGAAAAACCTTAACCCCATCTAAATTAAAATAAAAAACGGTGACCCTAATGGGTCACCGTTTTTGTCTATCCGAAGAAATTACTCGAGAACGATGGAAGCGCCAGCTTCTTCAAGTCTCTTCTTGGCATCGTTGGCAGCATCCTTACCGGCGCCGGTGAGGACCTTGGCACCAGCGGTTTCAGCCATGGTCTTGGCTTCGCCGAGACCGAGGTTGGTCAACTGGCGGATGACCTTGATGACATCGATCTTCTTGGCGCCAGCATCCTTGATGACCACATCGAATTCAGTCTTCTCTTCGACAGGTTCGGCAGCGGCGGCAGGACCAGCAGCAGCGGCAACAGCCACAGGAGCGGCGGCGGAAACGCCCCACTTCTCTTCGAGCTTCTTGACGAGTTCAGCCGCCTCGAGGACGGACAGGGTGGAGAGTTGCTCCACGATTTGATTCAGATCAGCCATTGTATAGTACTCCTACGTACTGAGAAAAATTTTGTTTTTGATTATTGCGTAATGATCGAGCCGATTACGCCGCGGCGGGGGCTTTCTCCGAGAAAGCCTTGATAACAGCAGCCAAACCGCGAGCGGGTTCGGCAATGGTGCGAACGAGTTTGCCAGCCGGAGCTTGCAGCACGCCCAACAACTGTGCACGGACAACAGGCAGAGGCGGCATATCAGCCAGCGCCTTAACCTGGGCGGGGTTGAGCGTTTGTCCGCTCATGAAGCCGCCTTTCACCTTGACGAAATCCTTGCCTTTTGCGGCTTCCGTCAAAGCTTTTGCTGTCGATGCAGGATCGTTGAAGGCGAACAAAACAGCCGTACTCTTCACAAGGTAATCCGCAGGAATGGACATTCCATTATCACTGAAAGCGCGGCGTGCCAGGGTATTCTTCACTACATGGAATTCACCACCCGATTCACGAACTTTCGCGCGGATACCGTCCAGATCTTTCATCTTGGCACCAGTATATTCCACAAGGATCACTGCCTGACTCTTCTTAACCAATCTGCATACGAAGCCAGCGTTGTCTCTTTATGTTCTTTTGAAACTGCCAAAGGGTTTTCACCTCCTTTCAAATAAAAAGTCTTTGCCACTTATGCATCCTGGAGGTTGTCCAGGGCAGGCAAAGACTTTTGGCAAAACCCTTTGGAGGGAAATTTGCTGTTTGTCTCCACCTGAGCAGGAAATTAAGTCCCTTTTACGGGACACCCGCCGTCATTGGCGAAGTGGCTTACTAGGTTTATCGAGTACTTATTTTACTCGGATACCTCAAGTTTGAGGGTGTCACTGGGGTTCACTTTGATCCCAGGTCCCATGGTGGTGGTCATGGTGATGCGCTTGATATACTCACCTTTTGCACCTGACGGACGTGCCTTGTGTACGGCTTCCATCAATGCGGCAAAGTTATCGTACAACTGCTCAGCAGTGAAGGAGACCTTCCCTACCGAAACGTGGATGTTGGCGGTCTTGTCGAGACGGAATTCTACACGACCAGCCTTCGCTTCCTTGATCGCGCGCGGCAAATCCGCAGCGTTGACAACCGTACCAGCCTTCGGGTTCGGCATCAAGCCGCGCGGACCGAGCACGCGACCCAAACGACCAACGCGACCCATCGCATCCGGTGTAGCGATCGCCACATCGAAATCGAGCATACCGCCTTCGATCTTCTTCAAAGTCTCGTCATCATCGGCGACGAGATCAGCACCGGCGGAACGAGCTGCTGCAGCACCTTCGCCTTGAGCGAAGACCAAAACACGCACGGTCTTACCGAGACCATGCGGCAGAACGACCACATCACGCACCTGCTGATCCGCCTGACGGGGATCGAGTGCCGTGCGCATGTGAACTTCGACTGTCGAGTTAAATTTGGTGGTGCTGGTTTCCTTGGCGAGAGCAACTGCTTCGCGGGCGGAATATTCCTTGTTCAGGTCCACCTTAGCCAGAGCGGCTTTGTATTTCTTTCCGTGTTTAGCCATTTTATCCTCCGTGGTGCAAGCGGATCGCCCGAGGCGACCCTCCCACAAAATTATTCAACAATATTGATGCCCATCGAGCGGGCGGTGCCTTCGATCTGTTTCATCGCGCCATCCAGGTCGATCGCGTTGAGGTCTTTCATCTTGCTCTCAGCGATTTCCTTGATCTGCGCACGGGTGACCTTGCCAACCTTTTCCTTGTTGGGGACACCGGAACCCTTTTCCACCTTGGCTGCCTTGCGCAGTAACACTGCCGCAGGCGAGGTCTTCAACACAAAGGTGAAGGAACCATCGGTGTAAACAGTGATCTCAGCGGGGAGCACTTCGCCAGGACGATTGGACGTACGGGCGTTGTATTCCTTACAAAAAGCCATGATGTTGATACCATGACCAGCCAACGCAGGACCCACCGGGGGCGCGGGATTGGCTTTTCCAGCTTCAAGCTGGAGGCGGACTATTGCTTTAAACTTCTTTGCCATTTTTACTCCTTAGTGGTTTTGGCGGGCGATTTTCTTGTGCCAGTACTTTTCTGGCGAGGGGACGCCCTCCCACTGTATCAAGCTGCCGGACTTCGCTTTCGCTTCCTTCGAAGCCGCAGCCTGTTACCGTTTATTATGCTTTCTCTACCTGCAGGAAGTCCAACTCGACCGGCGTCTCGCGTCCAAAGAACGACACCATCACACGAACCTTCGTGCGCTCCATATCAATCTCGGAGACCACACCGCGGAAATCGTTGAACGGTCCATCAATGATGCGGACACGCTCCCCCACCTTGAACGTGACCTTGACGGTCGGTGCTTCGGCTTCCATGCGCTTGATGATCTGTGAAACTTCCTCAGGGCGCAGCGCTGTGGGATTATTTCCCATACCGACGAAACCCGTCACGCCCGGAGTATTGCGCACCACATACCATGACTCTTCGCTCAACGCCATATTAACAAGTACATAACCAGGGAAAATATGGCGTTCCACGGTACGGCGCTTGCCATCCTTGACTTCGATCTCTTCCTGGGTCGGAATGACCACGTCAAAGATCTTATCCTTCATACCCATCGTCTCGATACGCTGTTCCAGGTTATGACGAACCTTATTCTCGTAGCCCGAATAACAATGGATCACGTACCATGCGGGACCTTCTGGCGTGTCTGAGGGAAGCAATCCTTCCGAAGACTGAGGCAGACGCCCGGTAGCAGGAACGTTTACAGATCCGGATTCGGCTGAGGCATGCTCATCAAAATCGGACAAAGGCGATTCGTCCGAGGTATCTTGAACTTCCTCGATCGGATCGTCTGATTCGCGTTCAAACTGTTCTTGCGGTTCCTGCAAAGACATTAGGACCTCAAAACTTTATTAGAAACCTAATACCAGATTCAGAAGCTCTCTGGCACCACCATCGGTTAGACCGAGGATTATACCCATCACAACCATGACCGCCAAAACGATCCAGGTCAGTTGAGTCACTTCCCGCCTCGAAGGCCAGGATACTTTGCGAAGTTCTCCAGCGGTCTCACGGAAATACGCCTGGATCGGGTTTTGCTTCCTGCTCTTCTCTTTCTCAGCCAAGGTACATACTCCTTCGTTCTTACGGCTAAAACGCCGCCCTACTCACAGCGGCGTTCTGCTTCATTCTTACTTACAGGCCAGGCAGGACTTGAACCCACAACCGTTCGTTTTGGAGACGAATGCTCTACCAATTGAGCTACTGGCCTTTATAAGGGCAGGCATATACCTGCCCTTTTCTTCAAACTACTTCGTCTCGCGGTGTGTGGTGTGCTTCTTGCAGCGCGGACAATACTTGCTGAACTCCATCCGATTCGGATCGTTGCGGCAATTCTTCTCGGTTGTGTAGTTCCGCTCTTTGCAGTCATTGCACTGGAGTGTAATGACGGGGCGAACATCTTTCTTCTTGGAAGCCATTCTAACGTACCAACTTTCTACTTAATATTCTATTGGATAATTTTGGTGACGACACCGGCACCGACGGTGAGACCACCTTCACGGATGGCGAACTTGGAACCCTGTTCCAAAGCAACCGGCACAATCAGTTCAACCGTCAGGTTGACATTGTCACCCGGCATCACCATCTCCACACCTTCCGGCAAGGCAATGTTCCCCGTCACATCCATGGTGCGGATGTAGAACTGCGGGCGATAGCCACTGAAGAACGCCTTGTGCCGTCCACCTTCTTCTTTCTTCAACACGTACACTTCCGCCAGGAACTTCTTGTGCGGCGTGACACTGCCCGGTTTCACCAACACCTGTCCGCGCTCCACGTCTTCACGCTCGATACCGCGCAACAGAATACCCGCATTGTCACCTGCCACCACTTCGTCCAGTTCCTTGTGGAACATTTCGGTCCCTGTGATGACCGAGGTCTTGGTCTCGCGCAGACCCACGATCTCCACCGGATCACCCTTCTTCGCTACACCACGATCCACACGTCCCGTCACCACGGTACCGCGTCCCTTGATCGAGAACACGTCTTCCACCGCCATCATGAACGGCTTGTCCATTTCACGCTTCGGCTCGGGGATGTATTCATCCACCACGCGCAGCAGTTCACGGATGCACTCGTATTCCGGTGCATTCGGGTCGGTACTGGTGCTGTCGAGAGCGATCTTGGCAGAGCCGCGCACGATCGGGGTCGTGTCGCCGGGGAAACCATAGCTCGAGAGCAGTTCGCGCAGTTCGAGTTCAACGAGTTCAAGCAACTCGGGATCGTTCATTTGATCAACTTTGTTCAGGAACACGACGATCGAAGGCACTTCCACCTGGCGAGCCAACAGCACGTGTTCACGCGTCTGGGGCATCGGTCCATCCGGAGCTGCCACCACGAGAATAGCACCATCTACCTGCGCTGCACCCGTGATCATGTTCTTGATGTAGTCACGGTGTCCCGGCATATCGACGTGGGCGTAGTGACGCTTGTCGGTCTGGTATTCCACATGCGCAATGTTGATGGTGATACCACGCGCTTTTTCTTCCGGCGCATTGTCGATCTGGTCGTAGGCACGGAATTCCGCCTTGCCCAGGAACCCCGACACCTTCGTGATCGCCGCAGTCAATGTGGTCTTCCCGTGGTCGATGTGTCCCATCGTCCCCACATTCAGATGCGGCTTGCTGCGATCATATTTTTCCTTCGCCATTGTTCCGTCTCCTTATCTATCGTATAGAAAAGAATTTCATAGCAACAATTGAGCCCTCAATGAGATTCGAACCCATGACCTCACCCTTACCAAGGGTGTGCTCTGCCGACTGAGCTATGAGGGCTTAACGTGCTGGTCAGCAACATGCTGACAGTGCCATAAAATTGGCACTAGTGGGCAGTGAAGGATTCGAACCTCCGAAGTCTTCTGACAACTGATTTACAGTCAGTCCCCTTTGGCCACTTGGGTAACTGCCCATATAAAAGATAGGTTTTCAAACTGCTGTCTTGCAGAGCCGACGACGAGAATCGAACTCGTAACCGCCCGCTTACAAGGCGGGTGCTCTGCCGATTGAGCTACGTCGGCATTCGGCACTCCCGCCACTTTTTTGCGGGACACTTCGGACATTAAGCAGGGCGATTATACCAAAGCCATCCTTAAAGTGGAAGTGATACACCCATATTTTCTCGACGAATTTATCGCATCTACAACAACAGGCAATTAAATTGCTCCCAACGGGAGCATTCTATAGCGGGCGGTAGTTTAGCAGGATTCAGGGGAATGGTCAAGCTTGAGGAGAACATAATAATTGTATTACAGACGTCACAATTGCCTCTTGACATTGAGTTTGTTCCGCTGTATATTTAGAACGGATGTTCTAATGGAAGACTTTAAACGATATGAACAGATGATGGAAGCGTTCACAGAGCTCAAATCTGAGCTCGATGCGGCGCGTCCTCACACAGATGCCCAACCTGTGCCTATTGTGCTATCTCTTGATGAGGTGTTGAGTGAATTTGGTCCAATGCCTCCTGAAGCGATGTTTCTAGGCGTGGCATTTGATGGTCTTCCGGTGCTGTTGAATATGCACGATCCCGTTCCTGGACCCATTTTGATCGTGGGAGACCCCGGAGTGGGTAAGACAACCATGCTTCAGGTGATCGCTTCCGCTATCGGGAAAATGCATCAGCCAGAGGAAGTGCAGTTCGGCGCATTGACCAACCATCCCGAAGATTGGAGCGGATTCGAGAATATTCCCAATAACGTCGGCATATTTCCGCTCTATCACCAGTCGTCCGAAGATTTTATCCTATCCCTTGCCTCCTGGGCTCATGGGAACAAAACCAGCAAGCAATCTGTTCTGCTGTTGATGGATGACCTGGATGCGGTTTCAAATCTCGATTTCGATGCGAGGCAAAATTTGCGCTGGCTGCTCTTGCGCGGACCTGCCCGCCGGGTGTGGCCCATCGTTACCCTAAACCCCAACCGCATGGAAAATATCAAGCAATGGCTGGATGCTTTCCATACACGTATTTTTGGAAAGATCGATAATCAGCAATACATTCGGCAACTAGATGCAGGACAAGCCGAATTGGATTCGCTCACTGTTGGTTCACAATTTGCATTACGCGAAGGAGATCACTGGTTACGTTTCTGGATACCAAGCATAACTTAAAAAGGAGTTGAATATGCACACTGGCATGCTTTGGTTTGATGACTCAAAAACGACCCTCAAAACAAAAATTCAAAAGGCGACGGAATATTATCGGAAAAAGTACGGACGTTCGCCCGACCTATGTTTAGTTCACCCGAGTATGTTGAACGATACGAATGTGGAAGAAGAAAAGATCACTGTCCGCCCTTACCGACCGGTCCTGCCGGGGCACATCTGGATCGGTATCGAAGATAAAAACTAAATAGGCATTTCGGACAAGAGTCGAGTCCTGTCCTTTGCAAAACTTCCCGTGGAACTGGCCCCCGGGAAGTTTTCATTAACCGATCGCCACCACCAGCGCCACGGAGTGACTCATGCTATGGCTGATACTGACTGACCATGTTGTCAGCCCTTGCTCATCCGCTTTTTGTTTTGCAACCCCTGTTAGGGTTAACTTTGGCGCATGGAGTTCATCACCCAGCACTTCGATCTCTTTCCAGGTGACATCGCCTATGCCACAGCCCAACGCTTTGACGACCGCTTCTTTTGCGGCAAACCTCCCGGCCAGAGATTCGGTGCGCTTGCCGCATTGCTCGAGTTCAGCAAGGGTATAGATACGATCAAGGTAGTGTTTGCCGTGTCGCGCAATCACTTCTTCTATGCGGTTAATCTCGATCAAGTCAACGCCGGTTGCGAGTTTCATAAAACGTTATGGACCTGCGACTGCGATGGCAAGTTTCTCTGTATCAATGAATTTCCGTGCTGTCCCCAGCACATCGTCACAACCCACACTATTCACCAGATCAGCATAACGCAAATAATAGTCAAGTCCAAGGTTATGGCGTTCGATATTCAACAGCGCGTTCGCCACTCCCCCATTCGACTCCAATGAAAGCGGCAGACGCCCGATGAAATTGGCTTTGCTGTCGGCAAGTTCTTCTTCGGTCACGCCCTCTTGCACGAAGCGGTTCAATTCCGCGATAATCAGATCAGATGCCTTCTTCACGTTCTGCGGATTGACTCCGGCGCTAACTTCCCAGGACCCCGGTCCAATGCCGGCGTTCATGCTCGAATAGGCATAATACGCCAGCCCCGATTTTTCGCGCACCACTTCACCAATGCGCCCCATCATACCGAACTGCCCGAGAACATTATTTCCCAACAAAGCGGACATAAATTCCGGGTCGTGGCGTGTGGGTCCATTCGTGCCGATCACAATATCGGACTGAGATTTACCAGCGATACGATGATGCTTGCTGACCGTCTTCTTCAGACGTTTCAATTCAGGAAGTGCCGGCGCTTCTTTCTGACCTTTGACCTGCCACCCGCCCAAGGCACGTCCTACCTGCCTGACGGCTTCTTCCGGTTTCACCGCACCGACAATGGCGATTACCATCCCGCGCGGACCGTAGTGCTCGCGATGAAATTTCACCAGATCATCGCGCGTGATGCGTTGGATCGTCTCGGGGTGACCATCTTCTGGGCGACTGTAGGGATGACCTTTATACAAGATAGCATCGAAAGTCATCGACGCCATATCGGAGGTGTCTTCTGCGCGGATGGAAAGGCCGGTCAGGATTTGTGCGCGCAGTTTTTCCATCTCCGCTTTGGGAAAGGCTGGCTGCGTGAGGGCTTCGGATAAGAGATTGAGAAGTAGTGGTAAGTCATCTACAAGAGAGCGACCGTTAAAACCAGATTTATTGATACCAGAACTGAATCCGAGGCTGGCACCAACCGATTCGAGCTCGTGATAGATCTGATCAAAAGAGCGTTTCTTCGTGCCGCGCATCAACGCCGAAGTGACGTAATCTGCGAGACCCAATTTTTCATCGGGGTCGAAGATCGCGCCAGCATCGAAAATCCGCTCACGACAACGGATGGACTGTTAAAGTTAGAACGCGTGACAACTGTGATGCCGTTCGACAGAGTCTCACGGTAGATATTGTCAGGTCCGGGCAGAGCTGATTTTTGCATCTTACTCCTCCCCACCCTGCGGAACGTAGGTGCCGATAATGCGGCTCTGCGGCTTGAAATATTCGTTCGCTACGCGTTGAATATCTTTGGCAGTGACCTTCGAGAGTTTATCGAGATAGGTCAGGAACCAATCGTAATCGGCGAACATCTCGGCATAGCCCAGCCAGAAAGCCTGATTGGTGATGTTCTCACTTCCATAGGCAAAGATGGCACGCGCTTGTTTGATGGCACGGGCGATCTCTTCTTTGGTCACCTTCTCGATCTTCAAGCGTTCGAGTTCTTTATCCAACACAGCCAACGCTTCCTCTGGTTTGCGCTTGGGATGGATGGTCATAGAAACCGTGTAAAGGAATGGATCGATCGTTGCTTGTGCGCCGCCATGGACACTGACCGTCAACTGCTTATCCACCAAAGCGCGATACAAACGAGATGTTTTATTGGAGATGCCTCCGCCAAACATGTTGAGGTTGCTGGGTCCGGCAAGCAGACTATCGAGTACGCTTAACGGGAAGAAATCGGGGTGAGAGGCAGAGGGGAAACGGTAACAGGCCTGCACGTAGGTGGTAGCGCCCGGTCCTTCGACGGAGAGACGCACCTCCCCATTCTGAGGCAACTCCGGTCGCGCGGGACGAGTCGGTTCGGGTCCAGCCGGGATTCCTTCAAATAAGTCTTTGATGCGCGTCAGCATGGACTGCGCATCGAAATCGCCAGCCAACGCCAGCACCGCATTGTTCGGAACGTAGAACGCGCGATAGTGATTGTACAGATCATCGCGCGTCATGGCGTGGAGGTCCGCCATATCGCCGATGACTTCGTGATGATATGGGTGAATGCGGAACGCCGTCTGCTGCAACGCCTCACCAAGCGTAAAGAGCGGCTCGTTCTCGTTGCCTTCTCGCTCCGAGATGATGACCGTTCGCTCGGAGGCAACTTCCTCTTCTTTGAATTGACTGTTCGCCATGCGGTCGGCTTCAAGCTGCAAGGCAAGATCGATCTTATCGGCAGGCATGGTTTCGTAGTACGCCGTCCAATCGAGATAGGTCATGGCGTTCCATGTGCCGCCCATACGCGAGATGGCTTTATCGAGCATGTTTGCCGGAAATTGCTCGGTACCCTTGAACTGCATATGCTCGACCCAATGGGAAACGCCGGTGCGACCCTGAATTTCATCACGCGAGCCAACGCGATACCACAGCCACGACGAGATGATCGGCGCGGTGTGAATTTCTTTTAGCAAAACTTTGAGACCGTTAGAGAGTGTAACCTGTGTGTGGTTGTTATCCATGAGTATGTATAAAGGTTTATGGGCAGACTGGAGAATTATCGACAAGAGAAAGTGCACCCGGTTTGATCAAACAATAATACGGACGGACAACATCCTGCAATCCAGCAAAAGGTTGATGCAGTTCAGTATCTTTCAGAGGAATATCTACACCCACATTTAACTCTGCCAGCACTTTTTGATCTACGGGCACGGAGAGTCCATTGATAAAGACAGGCAGAACAGTTCCCTGCGGCAGGACGATATTCGCACGTGCATTATTGATGTTCAAACCGCCGGTGTTCACCGTGACCAGCGCCCCATTGATGTTCACGTTATCGGTCAGAGTGACGCTGGTTGGTCCGCTGACACTGAGGGTAAACTGCACCGGGATTTCTTTGCTGACCGGGATCGTAGTTTTGATATGCGCCTGATCCATTAAGACAAAATTGTTATACAGTCCGCCAAGCAATTGATCGCTGATACCCGTGACTGTAACACCTACCGTATTCAAGTTTTGCAGGAGAATAACAAGCACGATCAACAGCACAATATTCACCGTGAAGGACATCATACTGGCAATTGTCCAAAAGGCGGGCAGAAATTTCCATTCTCCTGAACCGAACTTGAAACTCGATCTGGATCTCGGTCTCGATGTTGAACTTGATTCAGGCGGGGTTGCAGGCGTTATTTGAACTTCGTGGTGACCGTCCGAATCAGGCAGTTCTGGTTTCGGAGCACTGCGCGTACCTACAGAGCGCTGCAGTCTTGCCATAGGAGATTCCTCTGAGCCGCCATTCGAACCTCCATTCAGGAGTTTTTTCATTTTGCTGGGCTCATTGGGTTTCGGTTCAGGTTGAGACATGGGACATCCTCCACGAGATGAATGCTGTCGCGAGAGCGGCGTTTTGCAATCTTTCTGCAATCTTAGCATAGTTAAGCCGTTTCGAGAGATACTCTTTTTCACGGTATCCTTTTTAAGGCGCGTTCGATACGTAGGTAAATTGCAAAATCAACGACATCTACGGAAGATAAGCAGGAAATAAGTAACAAAACTATAATATACCGTGTGCTTGAAGCGTCATTGCTTTACGGCTATAATCTGCCCGTTTTTATCCAGTTTCTAACCAACTGAGTCGGAGGAGGTTTTGTGACCAACCAATATTTTGTCGCCGTGATCGGCGCAGGACCAGCGGGATTTTTCGCAGCGCGAGAGCTTGCCAATCAAGGCGCGTGCGTGGCATTATTTAATCGCGATATCAAACCAGGTGGGCTGGCAGAGTACGGAATTTATCCCAACAAACACACCATGAAGAGCGGCTTACGTAAGCAGTTCCGACAGGTGCTCGATATTCCAAATTTGAACTACTACGGTAATGTGACCATTGGCTCAAAGGCAGATATCTCACTCGATGATTTACGCAAGCTCGGCTTTCAAGCCATCCTTGTCACAGCGGGAGCGCAGGGTACCAAATGGCTGGGCTTGCCCGGAGAGAATCTGGATGGGGTCTATCACGCCAAGGAATTGGTCTACTACTATAACCAACTGCCTCCCTACCGCCAGCGACAATTCAGCTTTGGCAAACATTGCGCGGTGATCGGTGCAGGCAACGTGATGCTCGACATCACCCACTTCCTTACTCGCGAAATGAAAGTGGAGGAAGTCATCGCTGTGGTACGGCGCGGACCCGCAGAGGTCAAGTTCGAAAAGAAGGAAATGGAATACGTGATCGACAATCTCGACCGCGCCGCGCTGGATGCCGAGATCGAGCGCGTTACCCCTATCATGCAGTCGGTTCATCAGGACCCGGAAGCGGCTCGCGCTTCGATACTGGAAGCCCTCCCGAAAGCGTTACCCAAAGTCTCCGACACCCGATTCCGCTTCGAGTTCCTGGCTTCCCCCGTGCAAATGATCGGAGATGCGGAAGGAAACCTGACCCAGGTAGAGATCGAAGATAATATCCTTGTCGAAGCGGACGGCGACACCAAAGCCAAAGGCACCGGGAACAAGCGCCGGCTGGATGTCAGAATGGTCGTCTTCGCCATCGGCGATAAAGTGGATGAATCGTTCGGTCTGCCCGTGGAACGCAACGAGTTCGTCAAAAGTAAAACTCCGCGCTTCCCGATCGATGATATCTCCTATGAAACATCCGAAGAGGATATCTTCGTCGGCGGCTGGTCCAGGCAGGCAAGCACCGGTTTGGTTGGGCTTGCCCGCAAGGACGGCACAAATGCATCCAAAGCCGTCTGGCAATATCTACAGACCAAACAGCCGACCCAGCCACACATCGATGACCTTCTGTCGAAACTCAAAAGCTCAGGCAAACCTGTGGTGCTGAAAGAACATATCAAAAAGCTCGAAGCTGCAGAGCAGGCAGAAGCCCAAAAACGCGGGCTGGAAGCCTTCAAGTTCGATAGCAACGAAGAAATGCTGCAAGTGATGGGGCTGATGCAAACGGTATAACAAGGAACGTCCCGAAGATTTAGAACCTTCGGGACGTTTTTAGTACAATCTTCGCTATGAAACTTTCCAAAGTTGAATTTCTTGCGATGCAATCTTTATGGCGCCGGTGGGGACATCAGTATTTTGAGATGCCGATGTTTCAATGGCTGGGTCTGGATGTAAAGGACAAAGATGTTCTCGAGATCGGCTGTGGAAACGGTTTCGGCGCTTATCTGTTAAATCGTCTTGGACCTAAAAGTTACGTCGGTCTGGATGTGATGGAAGAGCAAGTTACCATCGCCCGCCAGCGTTATCCGCAATATCAATTTTTCCTACAAGATGCCACTGATTTGAGCCAATTTGGCAGTGCCAGCAAGGATGTGGTCATCATCTTCGGTGTGCTGCATCACATTCCGGAATGGCGCAAAGTGATCAATGAGATCAAGCGCGTGCTCAAACCGAACGGCAGCCTCTTCCTCGAAGAACCGCGCGGCGTAGATATTAAGCTCTTTGATTTCTTCTTCCGCTGGGGGCACCCCGATTCTGATTTTGGGTTGAAAGCGCTGGAAGAGCACTTAAAAACAAACGGCTTCCACTTCAGAAAACAATGGACGCCGTTGTTGACGATGTATCGTATACAGCACTAACTATGGACACACCGCCGTTTCCATTTTTGTAACCGTATCGATCCGATCATACGAAGAGCCATCATCTGATCTGCCAAACAATCCATCACCAGAATAAAACGTGACCAGGTAGCACGAATTCGATCTGCACCTTATCGTAGGCTTCTTTTGCCACCACCAGATCGATCGAACGCGAATTGGATTGAGTTTCCAGGACGTAGCAAACCCCACCGCTGAGACAGTTCGCTCCCGAAGCTTCTTTCGCATTGACTTGCACGGTCACCGTCTTGGAACCGGTGGTCATGGAGTTGTACACCAGGTAGAGCAACACAAGCCCCAAGATCCAGAAAAAGACACCCGAACATCCCCTGGCAACGCGGACGAACATTCTCTCATGCTTACGACGGACTCCGTTGACAATGCCCATTACTCCCATAAGTCCAAGGACTAACAATACTCCCAGCAATGCCCCATAAAATTTCAATGACGATGCACCGTAAATGACTTCTCCCATTTTGATTCTCCTCGCTTAAGTTTAAAGTTATTCAATTTTATCAAGCAGATGTCCGGTTTTGTTAGACATACTTCCTATTGTAAGTAGCTAACGCCAAGAATCTCACATTAATGCTATTTATTTTGTATGATGCATTAAACACAAAAGATACGCAAGGTTAAGGTGCCAAACTTCGTCTCAAAGTATTCTCAAAAATGCTTAGAAACATCCCTAACGCTGAGGAAAAATAAAGAGAAATAAAAATATCTCTCCAGAGACCTTCAACCAACAACGTCACAATAACCACAGCAAAACAAAATACAATAAAAACAATCGCTGGAAGTTTCAATTTATTTTCTTGTTTATCAATGCTAAGCAGAGTATAAGGGAGCCATCCAAAAACAAATCCTATCCCACAAAATAATCCAATCCAATTAACGACGTTATCACCTCCGACAATTGGGTAGGTCTTCGGGAAAACAACATTGGCGTAATTTTCACCTATCTCTATAAGCTTCATACTTAAAAAGAAAAATGTACCCTGTTACCGACATGATAACTATCAAAATAACCCGAATATTTTTCAGCGTTTTATTCATAGCTTTTTCCCACAATAGTGATTTTATTGCCTTATTATTTTACTGCGTCTAGACAATATACCTTGTTTCAATTTTGATTATCGGAATAGTTCCTTCAACACTTCTTCTGTATGCTCCCCCAACCTCGGCGGCGGAAGTTTGTACTCCACCGGCGTATCGCTGAATTTCAGCGGTGAGCCGACCAGAGGCAGTTCCTCAATCGTGGGATGCTGCATGTGAATCACCATCTCCCGCGCTTCGACTTGTGGCATGGAAAAGACTTGCTCGAGGTTGTTGATCGGTCCGCAGGGGAATTCGTCGCCGATCAGGGATAGCCATTCGTTCACGGACTTTGTCAGGAACACAGGTTTTAGGATGGCGATCAACGCATCCCTGTTTTGCACGCGAGCGGAATTTGTCACAAAGCGTTCATCATTTACCAATTCCAATTTACCGATCACTTCACACATCTTGGCGAACTGCCGGTCATTGCCCACCGCGACCACGAACCAACCGTCACCGGCTTGGAAGCTCTGATACGGGACAATGTTCGCGTGCGCGTTACCGTATCGTTTGGGCAGATTGCCGGAGATCAGATAATTGCTAGCGACGTTGGCGAGCCAACCAAGTTGTGAGTCAAATAACGAGATATCGAGATGTTGTCCTTTGCCGGTGTGTTGTCTCACTTGCAGAGCGGCGAGAATCGCGATGACCGCGTTCTGCCCGGCGAACAAGTCCGCGACGGCGACTCCGCTTTTCATCGGTTCACCATTTGGTTCGCCGGTGACGCTCATGATGCCGCCCATCGCCTGGATCATAAAGTCGTAGCCGGGTTTATCGCGCAACGGTCCCGTCTGACCGAAGCCGGTGATCGAGCAATAGATGAGACTCGGATTGATAGCGGAAACGGACTCAAAGTCAAGAGAGAAGCGGGCGAGGGCGCCGGGACGAAAGTTCTCGACCAGGATGTCGCTGCGGCGGATGAGTCCGCTCAGAATGTCGCGTCCCTCCGCCGTTTTGAAATCCACCACAATGCTGCGCTTGTTACGGTTGATACATAAATAGTATGCGCTCTCCCCTGCTGCGAACGGTGGACCCCAACCGCGCGTCTCGTCACCTTCGGGCGACTCGACTTTGATGACATCTGCCCCAAGATCGCCGAGAACCATCGTACAATAGGGACCAGCCAACACGCGGCTGAGATCAAGCACACGAATTCCGTGTAAGGGTTGCATAATTCTCCTATCAAATGTCGTTGCGAGGAGCGGCAGCGACGAAGCAATCTCCTTGCTAACAGTAGGTTGCTTCGCTCCGCTCGCAACGACATGACGTAAATATGAAACGCGATATCTATTTTAGCAAACCAATCATGAATGCGGCGGGATCGTTGGGATTTATCCCAGACTTCCGAAGTCTTGGAGACTTCGGAAGTCTAAAAGGATTCGGCGCCTTCGTGACGAACCCGTTCTCTCTACGCCCGCGCCTGCCCGCCGCCAAACCAGACGTGATCGAATATCCGGGCGGATTCCTGTTTCACAGCGGCTTACCCAACCCGGGACTCAACGCCGGGCTGAAAAAGTATTCCGCCAAATGGACGCGCGCCGAGATGCCGGTTATCGTCCACCTTATGGCAGACCGCCCCGAAGAGACCCAGCATATGGTGCGACTGTTGGAGACGCAGGAGAATGTGATGGCAGTGGAGCTAGGCTTCGCGCCCCTTCTCGCGAACGATATTATTCTGTTGACGCTGGATATGTGTTTGGGGGAATTGCCGTTGATCTTTTCCCTACCTGTCGAACAGGTGCTGACGTTAGGTCCGCGTTTGATACAAGGCGGTGCACAAGCCATCAGCATCGCCACGCCGCGCGGCGCACTGATGACCGATCACTTGGTCACTGGCAGGTTATATGGTCCGTCCCTCTTTGCCCATTCCCTCGAAACCGTCTACTCCGCCGCCAAGATCGGACTCCCCATCATCGGCGCAGGCGGCGTGTGGACAAAAGAAAACGCCAACGCGATGCTCTCGGTCGGCGCGCTGGCAGTGCAGGTGGATGCGGCGTTGTGGAACCCGGCGTTTATGTTGTAAGGGCGGACGGCCGCCGCCCCTACTGTTTCGGCTCTAACAACATCACGGGGATATGTCGGTGTGAGGCTCGTTCCTTATATTTCTGATATCCAGCATAACTGACAACTGCCAGCTGCCAGTAGTGATCGTACTCTTCCCCATCCAATTCCCGTGCAAGATATTTGCCCATTCTGTTTTTGAATGCCACTTCACATTCAGGATGGGCTTTCAGGTTGTAATACCAACCCGGGTTATGCTCGCGGCCAAAGCTGGAGGCGATCAATCCTATCTTGTCACCATCGAATAGAGCCACCAAGGGCAGTGTACGCGACTGGTGAGTCTTTGCGCCAATCGTAGTTAATTGAATAATATTCCAACCTAGAATTTCAGCGCTCGTATATTTTCCCTTCGTCAGCGCCAGGATCATTTTGTCCAGCCGATGAATGCGTGGAGCAAAAAACGCCGTGACGGGACGGAGCATAAAAAAACGATGTAATAGTTTTTGAAACTGATTGGGGAGTTTTATTTTTCCAGCCATATCGTGACCGGACCATCGTTGTGAATTTCCACTTCCATGTGTGCGCCAAATTTCCCCGTCTGTGTAGGCACGCCGTGAACACGCAGCAGTTCAACAAAACGATTCACCAGCGGTTCCGCGATCTCGGGCAGCGCCGCATCCGTAAAGGATGGACGACGTCCCTTGCGGGCATCGGCGTACAACGTGAACTGCGAAACAACGATCGCTTCCCCTTTCACATCCAGCACGGAGAGATTCGTCTTGCCCTGGTCATCTTCAAAGATGCGCAGGTTGGCAACCTTCTCCGCCAGGAACTTGACCTGCTCCTCTCCATCGCCATGACCAATGCCTAATAAAACGAGCAGACCCTTCCCAATACTGGAAATAGTCTGCTCGTTGACTGTTACGCTAGCTTTCGATACTCGCTGCAATAATACACGCATCGGGCGTTTTTATCCTCATCCGAATCTTTTATACCCAGTGACTTCGGGATACTTTTTCTGTTCCTCGGGCGTTAGATACTTGTACTCCAGGCGCAGGGTGTATCCGCCAAGAACGGTCCCGTCTTTCTCCATGATCATCCAATCGATGATATCTTTCGAAGGAATGTTCATGTAGCGGTCTGGGTGCGCGCCGTTATCGACCGTCACGCCTTCCATCATCTGAATGACAAAGGTATCGCCTATGATCTCGATCGGCTGGGTCCACATGTCATCACGCTTACCGGCCGCTGAAAACCGGACTTTTACATGCATATAAGCGTAGGATGGCTTGGGTGCTAAAAAAGCACCGCGCAAAATATACAGTGAATCCTGTGCCTGACGGATGGCTTCGTTCAGTTCATCTTCCGAGTAGGTCTCTTTTTGGTCCACCGAGGAAGATGTGGGCGTCGCCGCAGGCTGACAAGCAGAGCACAACAGTAAACAGACGATCAGAATATTTTTCCACGGGAGAGACTTGACCATGCTCATTCTCCGATCTGCGGAAAACCGCACCAATAAAATGCGCTTCGGCTATTCCAATGTCTGTTAGACGCTACGGAAGTTGAATTGCTTCCCTCACTTCTTTGATCGTCTGTTGTGCAATGGCACGCGCACGTTTACCGCCGTCATTCAGCACATCCTGCACATACTCAGGCTTCGCGGCGAGTTCGGCGCGTTTAGCGCGGAAGGGTTCAAGATGCTTGTTCAGGTTAGCGGCGAAGCGTTTCTTACAATCCACGCAGCCGATGCCTGCCTTGCGACACTCCATATTGATCATCTCCACTTCTTCGGTGGGAGAGAAGATCTTGTGCATCGAGTAGACGTTGCAGATATCGGGGTTGCCAGGGTCAGTACGCTTCATGCGCGCCGGGTCAGTGACCATGTCCTTGACACGTGCCGCGGTCTCTTCGGGCGTGGATGCCAACTCGATGTGATTGTTCAGGCTCTTGCTCATCTTGGCTTTACCGTCCGTGCCAACCACCTTGAGAATCTCGGTGTGCTTCACCTGCGGCTCGACCAGCACCTTCGTCCCGTAGCGGTAATTGAACGAGCGCACGATCTCGCGCGCAAACTCCAGATGCGGAGCCTGATCCACACCAACGGGAACAACATCCGTTTTGTAGAGAACGATGTCCGCCGTCATCAGCACGGGGTATCCAAGCAATCCATAGTTGACGTTCTCAGGGTGCTGCGCAACCTTCTCTTTGAAGGTGGGCAGATCGGTCAGTTTACCCAACTGAGCCACCATCGAAAGATAGGTGTGCAGTTCCATCACTTCGGGCACATGCGACTGCACGAACAAGATCGACTCGTCCGGGCGGATGCCAGCGGCGAGCCAGTCAATTGCCATTTCAAACGTATTCTGGCGCAATTCCTGCGTGGTCTCCACGGTGGTCAACGCATGGACATCCACAATGCAGTACACACAATCATAGTCATCCTGCAATTTGACATAGTTCTGGATCGCGCCCAGATAATTCCCCAAATGTTGCCGACCTGTCGGTCGAGCCCCCGAAAATACACGTCCTTTTTTAGCCATTGATAACCTCATTGATTTATGTCGTTGCGAGGAGGGCGCTTTTCCCGACGACACCGTACTTGCGCTCGGTGCAAGTGAGCAATCTCCACTTAAGCGGGAATGATGCATCGATAAGAACTTTCCGTTAACAGGAGATTGCTTCGGGATTTCGACGCTACTGCGTCTCAAGCCTCGCAATGACATATTATTTATTCACCAACAATATTCTTCACCAGTCCCAGCACTTCACCCGGCTCGGCATGGCGATGGGTCTGTAATTTCGAAAAGACCAAATTGCCGTTGATGGTCACCTCAAAGCGACCGCCATCCGACGGCACCAACATGATCGACTCAATCACGTGCTCATAATTCTTCATCAACTCATCTGTCAGGCTCACGGCCCGATTGGTGTAGTGTCAGACCGCGCAGTATACGATTTCGATTTTCAACATACATCCTCCTATGGAGTCCGCCAGGTTGCTGGTGGAAATTCAAACAGCGAGCTGTTTGACTCCACATTCAAATTCGGGGCGATTATATCATTGCGGCAATTCCTGCAAGAACGCCCGCACCGTCTCATCCGCCGGGTGCGATTTGATCTGCTTGGCTGTGCCCACCTGCCGCAGCATCCCATCTACGATAACGGCGATACGGTGGCTGACCTTCGCCGCTTCCTTTAAGTTGTGCGTTACAAAAACCGCTGTACGCGAATCTTGTTTCAGGATATTCGATAGGTCATCCAACAGCCGGGCATGGGATGGCGGGTCCAGCGCCGCGAACGGTTCATCGAGCAGGAGCAGTTCCGGTTCCAGTACGAACGCCCTCGCCAGACTGACCCGCTGCGCCTCTCCTCCCGATAACTGACCTGCTCGCCGTTTCGCCAGCGACTCTATCCCCAAGGCTTTCATCCACTTCCCCACCCGCGCCTGAATCTCATCCTTCGGCGTGGACCGGAACGTCAAACCTAGCGCCACATTTTGTTCCACGGTCATATCCATTAACAAGGGAGCCTGAAACACGAACGAGATCTTCCGCCGGTACTCGAGAGCATTCCACTCGCGGACGGATTTCCCATCGAACAAAATATCCCCGCGTGCCGGTCGCAGCAAATGCGCCAGCGCCAATAGCAGCGTACTCTTCCCTGCCCCATTGGGACCAACCACAGTCAACGTCTCACCGCGGGTAATATCAAGCGAGTCAATGCGCAAGGTATCGCGCCCGTTACGACGAATCAATAGATCACGAATTTGAATCATATTCCTACAAAGAACTCCGAAGGTGGTATGTTGAGCTTGTCGAAACAAGTGAAATTATTATAGAAATTATCATTGTTGTTTCCAACCCGTAGGGTGTCATAGACTTTGGGTATGTCATCCCTACGGGATTTAGGGAACGGGTTGCAATTTTCTACAATCCTGCCATTCCGTCGGGATTAGTGACCTAGGTCCAACTTTCTCTTTCATTGGTGAGGAAAGATGAAAGAGCACCTCAACGCCGTACTCCCTTTTGCTGAATGGATGTCAGCGCAAGATTGATGAGATATGTCAGCACCAGCAATAGCGTGGACAGCGCCAATGCCTGACCAAACTCGCCTTTCGATGTTTCCAGCACAATAGCGGTCGTCAATACGCGCGTCTGCCCGCGGATGTTACCGCCCACCATCATAGACGCACCCACTTCCGAGATAACAGAACCAAATCCCGCCATCAGTGCAGCCAGCAGCGGTAAACGGGCTTCCCGCCAGAGATACCAAACCATTTGTCCGCGTGAGGCGCCGAGACCGAGTAACTGCTGCTGCAAACGCGGATCAAGCGCTTCGAGTGCGGCGGCGGTGAGACCCGTCACGACGGGAGCGGCAATGACCGTCTGTGCGATGATGATGGCAACAGGCGTGTAAATGAGGTGCAGATCCCCAAGCGGACCGCTGCGCCACAACGTCATCGCAACGATCAACCCTACCACCACGGGCGGTAATGCCATGCCGGTATTGATGATGCTGAGCAGGAATGAACGTCCGCGGAAATTCCCCAACGCGATCCATGTGCCGAACGGCAGACCGATCAACAGGCTAATGCCCGTGGCAATGGCGGAAACTTGAAGGGAGAGAAATGTAACTTGAAGGATTTCAGAATCGATGAGCATGGATGGTTATGTGTCCAGTATATGGCAGATACGTTTCTACGGGTTTACTCCCTCACGGCAGCCCCAAATCAGCATCGGTCTTGCCCGCATCGGGGAAGAACAAAGGTTGACCATATTTATCCACGCCGAAGTTACCGATGAGTTTTTGTCCTGCGGGCGAGGTGATGAAATCAGCAAATGCCTGTGCGCCTTCGAGATTTGTGTTCGGAAATTTCTCAGGGTTGACGGTGATGACATGATAGACATTCAACAGGAAGGGGTCGCCTTCGTAGAGAATCTCCAGATCAACGTTGGATTTGTAGGCAAGGAACGTGCCGCGATCAGTGAAGGCGTAGCCGCCTTTTTCAGATGCGATGGAAAGCGTGGCACCTTGACCTTGTCCTGTTTCGAGATACCAGGGTTGACCATGCGGATCGAGACCAGTTTGCTTCCAGATCGCCAATTCCTTGACATGGGTTCCGGACTCGTCACCGCGGGACACGAAGGTAGCTCCAGCGGAGTAGATCGCTTTGAAAACGGAATCAAGCGTCGGCTGGGTGTGAACCGCTGCCGGGTCGGGGGGAGGTCCCACGAGGACAAAGTCGTTATGCATGACGAGTCGGCGGTCGATGCCAAATCCGTTTGCGACAAATTCCTTTTCTGCGGAAGGCGAATGGAGCAGGATCACATCCGCATTGCCTTGTTCGGCGATCTTTAGAGCCTGACCGGAACCCGTTGCGACAAGTTGTACACGATATCCGCTTTGTGATTTGAAGGCGGGCAGAAGCACATCGAGCAGACCGGAGTCTTGCGTAGATGTGGTGGAAACGAGCAGGAGGTCAGAGCGTTGAGTTGGGTGAGCGCTGCATGAAGTTAGAAGAAATAGTACCCATAAAAGTAAAAACTTTTTCATTCATCTCCGAAAAGAATGGGGCGACTTTGACAGCCGCCCCATAATATCGGAGAGATTATAAGCCGTAATCGGCGTCGGTCTTATCAGCGTCGGGGAAGAAGAGCGGCTGCCCGTATTTTTCCACGCCGAACTTGGAGATGACTTCCTGAGTGGCGGGGTCGGTCATGAACTTCATGAAGGCAGTAGCGCCGTCATAGTTGACCTTGGGCCACTTATCTGGATTTACCGTGATGACATGGTAGATATTGAGCAGGGTCTTATTGCCTTCGCCCAGGATCTCAAGCTGCAGAGTATCCTTGTTGGCAAGGAAGGTGGCGCGGTCGGCGAGAGTGTATGCACCCTTTTCGGAGGCGATCGTCAACGAGGCGCCCATGCCCTGACCGGTCTCGATGTACCAGGCGGGTTTGGTGGTCGCTGGGTCAAGTTCAGCCTTCGCCCAGATGCCCAACTCTTTAGTGCTGGTGCCGGATTTATCGGCGCGTGCCACGAAAGGAGCTTCGGCGGTCGCAATGGCTTTGAAAGCTTCGGCAGGTCCGAGATCTTTGATCTTGGCGGGGTCGGCGGCGGGTCCAACGATGACAAAGTCGTTGTGCATGATGAGGGCGCGGTCTTTGCCCCAGCCCTCATCCATGAAGGTCTTTTCTGCAGAAGGCGAATGGACGAGAAGGACATCGGCGTTGCCTTCTTGTCCCATGGTCATCGCCTGACCGGAACCAACCGCCACGGTCTGGACGGTAAATCCGTATTGTTCCTGGAACATGGGGATCAACACATCGAGCAGACCAGAATCCTGCGTGGAGGTGGTGGTAGCGAGGATCAGATTCGGGTTGGCAGGAGTGGTAGGAGCGGGAACAGGTGTATCGGTAGGAATAACCGTCGGCGCTTCGGTGGCGGGTGCTTCTGTCGCGGGAGCAGCGGTCGGCGTGGCAGCAGATCCGCAGGCTGTCAGCAACATGGACAGAACGAGCAGGAGCGAAAACAAGACATTACGTGAGGTGATTTTCATAACTTTCCTTTTATGAAGATTGATTTGATGAAGAACGTTGGATGCCGAGCACGATCAACGCGCCGAGCAATCCACCGATCATTCCGAAAAGAAGATGCGTGGCGAACGGATAAAGAACACCGTTGCGGAAGGAGCCAAAGGGCCAGCCGGTGATCAAGTTGATAACGAGCTGACCGACTGGTTTGGTGGCGTGAGCCAAGCCACCCAACAAAACGAGAAACCAAATCTTGTTGGTAATGGAGGGGAGATAACGAAATGCCAAGTCCATCAAAAGACCGGGCATCAGATAGAACAGCCATGTATACGGATTACCACCCTGCAGGAATGGCACAGTGGATGCCAGAGATGCGCCCACACTTGTGAGCGTACCCGCGCCACGGAAACGCGATGAGGCACGCCCAAGGATCATCAACGCCATCCATTCCATGCCGTGATGACCGGGCAATCCTAGTGAGGTGTCAAAGGCGCGATGCAGCACCACGGCAAGAACACCACCGCCAAATAACAGCAGTGCTTCCCACCACTTCAACGTCCAATCAGTTGGAAAGGTTCTTGATACGGTCTTTTGAGAGTATACGCCATCCATGTTCATTCTCCTCTACATATAGGGTTGATTGACTGTTGCGTAAAACAGGGCGCACCCATTCACCAACATCCACTAAAGTATTGAGTGCCAGATCTACGTGCTCCAACGTACAGACCCGCTCGATATGACCTTTTGCGATCACTTCGTCAACGGGGTAGATCCCTTTTAATTCGCGCAACCCGGGAAGCCAGAGGAAGCGACCATCGTTACCTTCGCGATGCAGACCGATACCCGCCAGCGCTCCGATCACTCCCCCACCCGTGCCGGTGAGACCTTCGATTCTTATCCTGGACTTTGAGGCTGTTTCGTACGCCTGAGGCATGGTCAACACTTCGAGTTTTGCCCGACGACCAAACGCCATCACTTCTTCACTGATATCGTCCCACGCCGCCAGGCACAAACCTACGTCTGAACCTTCGGCGCTGGTCAGCAAAAGAAACTCGCGTGAGGCTTTCCATACATGTTCGGGGTCATCTGTTTTGACCGATATGCACGCTGAACTATTGTGAGATGTATAGGGGATGCGCGGATCGACCAGCAGTTGATGGCGTGTGATACCGAGAGACTCTGCCAGATTATTTTCCGCCAGCCAGTCCGCAAGTTGACGGACGCGGTGCCCTGTGCCGCGTGTTTCGAGATTATCGGTGTCATCCACTCCAATCAGGTAGCGCATCATTTCACCACGATCTCTGAGACATCTTTCGTCCACTTGGCTTTTTCCACATACGTGGATGAAAGTTTCATAGTGCCATGGTTGTTAAAATCCAGGATGGTGTTCTCGTCCACCTGCTCAAATGTCAGCGTTACAGGGTTTGAACTGCCAGTCAGTGTGACCTCTTTGAATTCGGTCACTCCTGCCAGCGCTAACACATCCTTGAGATACGGTCCCTCCTCTATTTTGCCTTCTGCTGTGACCTGAGCCAGTGGCAGCGTTTTGAGGGCATCCAGCGTCACACCAAATTTTGTTCCATCTGGTTTAACAATTTGAAATAATGCCGTTGATACAGCCGTAGGCTGAAGCACCTGGGGAGTTTTGGGTTCATTGGCAACGGGAGTAGATGTCGCTGTCATAGCCGGAGTACAGGCTGTAAGCATCACAACAAATAAAACGATAACAAAACATTTCTTCATAAATTTCCTTAAGAGTCAACTGCCCTTTCGGGACTAAGCCTTGAAAGGAGCATTTGAATTACAGTGGGATCTGCTCACCGCTATGAGAGGTGTTGTACCCGGTCAACATGCTGAATTTGGACCGGAAGGTTGTGGTTTGCAAATAATCGAGCAGGGGAGAAAGTGTCTTTTCATTTTCACGCGGCAAGACGAGATCGTAGCGCTCCTCGAAAAGCGGAATGAAATCGAGTCCGTACTGGTGGGCGGCAGCCTGTAAGCCAAGAACTACATCTGCTCGACCTGCTTGCACAGCAGAGGCAGCCTCGCTATGGGTCTTTACCACGCGATCGTATCCGTTGATCTGCTCAGCAGGGATCTTTAATTTCTTCAACTCAGTATCAAACCATAGGCGGGTACCCGAGCCAGCATTGCGGTTCAAAAAGCGGATATTTGGTCTTGCAACGTCCGCGATCTCATTAATTCCTTTCGGATTCCCACTGGCGAATATCAGTCCTTGCGTGCGGTAGGCAAGCGTGACAAGTTCTACATTGCGATCGGGGAAGAGATGGCGCACAAAGGGCGTGTTGTATTCCCCTGTTTCATCGAGCAGATGAGAACCAGAGATCTGGCATAGACCCTGCCGCAGGTTTACAAGCCCATCCAGTGAGCCAACAGGCAGACTCAACAAGGTGACATACTTTTCAAGATATTCGGCAATGCCTTCCAACGCCAGATCGTGACTGCCAGAAAAAATGACAGCCGGCTTCTTCGTTTTTGGAAGGATGATCTCCTGCAAGAACAAGGCGTCTGATTTGGCGCGGTAGAACTTCTCGGTCACCTTTCCCGTTTTGCGGATTTCGCTCACTTCGACGAGATCAGCGGATTCCAGCGCCAGGATATGGTGACGAATCCATGCCGGAGACTGTTTCAAGGTCCGCGCGAGATGCGTGAGCGTGGCGGGAGATGCCATAAGCAGGCGCAGAATCTCCATGCGGCGGGAATCCGCCAGGAGCTTGATCATCCCGAACGAGTGAATAGAATTCTACTTTTTTCATATTCGATTAAGTTTTTCTTTAATTGTAAAGCTTAAGTTTACAAAAGTGAAGGCATGGGGTGTTTTTAATTGACACGCGTGCGGCGCGCGTGTTATAAAATGCGAACCAACTCATTCAGAGGCTGAGAGCGGCTCTGAGACGCCTTGGCGCGCTATGATGAATGAGATGGCTTTTATTGATAAGGTATGCCTCTCTTCGAGAGGCATTTTTATTTTGAGGTAGTAATGGAAATCGGCGAAACAATTTATATAACGACCGCTGAAGAATTCCGCGAGTGGCTGAACAAAAATCATCAGATCAAGAAAGAGATCTGGCTGATCCAATACAAGAAAGCCACGAAAAAACCATCCATCCTGTATGTGGAAGCAGTGCAAGAAGCAATTTGCTTCGGTTGGATCGATGGATTTGAAAAAGGCATGGATGCCGAACGCTATGCCACCCGTTTTTCCCCGCGCCGCCCCAAATCAAATTGGACCGAAACGAATAAAAACCGTGCCCGCACCATGATCGCAGCAGGCAAAATGACACCGGCGGGCTTCGCAGCCCTGCCACCGGACATGAAAGGATGAATGAATGGAAAAGATCAAAATTACCAGCGACCCTGACAAAACCATTACATGGATATGGTTGGAAGGCGAACAGCTCAAAATGGAATATTATGATTTCAGCGGACTTGCCTATTATCTGTTCGGCAATAACGTCGTTTACTCACTTCAAAGTGGAAGAGATGGAACGATTATTTTTCCTCACCAAACGAGATGAAGATTTCCTGCTGCGTTGGCTGCTGGATAATTTTGAAAGTTTCTTTGGCATGAAACGCTGGCTGAAAGATAACAAGGTTGCTTTTAGTCTTCAGGTTGAAAAGCTAACCTAAGAAGCTATTTCTTAAATACACGGAATAAACGGACGTCACGGTCAGACACGGATTTTTTTAAAGGTTTTTCCGTGACGCCGCAAGAAGAATTCTCAGACACAAATGAGCGCCACCGCGCAAAACGACGGTTTTCGCTTAAAATCTCACACCGCACCGACAGCTTTACTCTTACATCTTCCCCGCCGGTGCTTCCCACCCTGCAAAAACTTCATAGCCTTCGCGTCCGATGTTTGACCAGGATCCCTTTTAGAAACGGAGAAAACATGAGCCTCTTTGACCCCACTCGCAAAGAATTTTATCGCACCTCAAAACTGAACATCCTCTATAACGCACTGGAATTCCTCGCCATGCTGCCTTTTATCGTGCTGGCATACGAGGCGCTCACCAATAAACTACATGCCACCCCACTGATCGGAGGTCTCTTTGGCGGAAGCTTCACCCTGGCGATCGGCATGATCAGCATCGTGCTTAATCAAAAGCTGATCGTCACCCGCACCGGGCTCGAATATCATGTAGGCTGGTCGCGGATGGAAGTGCACTGGAAGGATATTTCCAGCATCGGATTCCGCTGGGGACCACTGCCACGCATGGAGGGATTTCTCGTTCCCGCTACGGGACAGCGGACTCCGTTTGAACAGTTCATTCCACTCTCCATTTTCGCCGACGATTGGCGCGACTCGGAATTAGGAAACCAGATCAAAAAGTATGCGCCGCATTTGTTGGAGAAGGCATCCATCCCAGTGACAGATTGAACATCACTGGATCGAACACAAAATTGTTTACCCTCGAATGGAAAAATCAATGCCTTCGAGGGTGTTGTTTTTAATTAGCCTACTGTCCTCTTATTGAATTTTTATTTGACATCACTCCCCCATCATGTTATAAAATTGAAACAAATTACGGATTAGCTCATCCAGAGAAGCTGAGGGACCGACCCTGTGACGCTTCGGCAACCTGTCATTAGAGAATAGAGAGCAGAGGATAGAAACTAGTCTCTACTCATCTACTCTCTACGAAAACGGTGCCAACTTCGGCAGTAAGGTTAATCGCAAGCATTAACCTTCTGAGAGATGAGAGATGGCATGTGTTTTCTTGTCGCCTCTCATTGTGTGAGAGGCGTTTTTGTTGAATAAGATAGATGGAACCATCGTATGAAAAGCTGGCGATATTACCGAAACCTGTTGTTGTTCTACATTGTAATGTTCCTGATGCTTGCAACGGCAGCACGTGCTCTCACTCGCCCCAGTTATTGGATCCTGACACTCCTGCTTGTAGTGGTTTATAACGCGGTGAGGTCAGCCTTTGCTGCTGCACACCCATGGCGGCGACTCAGTCTCGTGCCAGAAGAACGGACAGAGTTTCGAAATGTGACTTTCCCTTCGAGCGATGGGTTATCTCTCTTCGGACGTTTCATGGCTGGCAGGAATCGCGCCACGATCATCCTCGTCCATGGACTGGGTTCCTCCAGTCGCGATCTTCTTTTGCTTGGAAGATTGCTGGTCCGTGCGGGGTTCGGGGTGCTGCTGCTCGACCTGCGTGCACATGGCAGCAGTCAGGGTGACACATCCACACTTGGGCTGCGCGAAAGCGGAGATGTCCTCAGTGCCGTGCAATATTTGTTAACGAGGATCGACGTCCATGGTGACAGGATCGGCGCTTATGGCGTCTCGCTCGGTGCTCAGGCGGTCTTACGAGCTGCCATCCAAACGGACAAGATCCACGCTCTGGTGTTGGAAGGACTCGCTCCATCCAGGATCAGCGACCACGGCGGAGTCCCCAAGACTGTCAGCCAATGGATCAGTTATCCGGTGAAATGGATGTTCTATCCGCTGCATTGGTTCATGGTCGGCGGCAGGGATGCAGGTCTGCTGCAAATCGTCGGCAAGGTTGCTCCGCGCCCGATCCTTTTTATCGCCAACGGTGAAAAGGATATCGCCTATAACCGCCTGTTCTACAAGGCCGCCGGAGAGCCGAAGGAACTTTGGGAAGTACCGGAGATTTCACAAGGCGGCGCGCTGGCACAAGAGCCAGATGAGTTCATGAAGCGCATGATCGATTTCTTTGGTACATCGTTGGGCGTGAGGCAAGGAAGATAGAGCGCATCTGATGATCGAAAAGATCAAACTCGCAGACGGACCCGAGAAAACCGTCACCTGGATCTGGCTGGAGGCTGGTCAACTTAAAGTTGAGTTATATGATTTCAGCGAAACCGCGCAAAAGATCTTTGGCAATGATTTCGCTCAGATCATCACTGTCAAAGACATGGACAAGATCTATTCGAAGATGGAAAAGGATGAGACAACCCTCCTGCCGTGGATGGAACAGTATTTCAAGAGCTACTTCGGCATCAAGCAATGGCTGGAAGAGAATGGAGTTGAGTTTCGTGTTGAACGAGAGAACTGGGCGTGAGCATTGTACTTTCCCGCCAACACAATGCGGGAATAATCCACGTACCGAACCGCAGGCTGGAAGATAGGCAAGGACTTGAAAGCTCTGTTGAACAAGAAATAAACCTAACAATGAGCACATATTATCTTACGACTAAATGGAAGTTTATCGAAGCAATATGGTCAATAATAATTATTGTCCTTTTATTTGGTACATTTGCCTACTTTGTGAGAACTCTTTCTAATCCCATATCTGATTTTGGGAATAATAGTTTTGGCATCATCACTTTACTATATAGCTCATGAAAAAATTATTGTCTCAGAAAAAGGAATTGAATACCGTACATTGGCATTTGCCTTTGAAGTCAACTGGGCTGATATAGACGAGCTTAGTTATCATTGGTTTAGAGAAGGATTATTGATTGAAAAGGATGCGATAAAGCCAAGATTTATTTATCGCACTACCTATGTCACTCTCATGGGTTTCGGGCAAAGTGCATTCATCCCCTTGAGCAGTTTTTCGAACAATTGGCGCAATTCCAAACTTGGACAGCAAATTAAACAATATGCATCGCGACTATTCGAATAAAAACCGTGTAATCATCATAATCTGTAGATAAATTTTAGGAGAACTTACTTAATGACCAACCGCAAATACACCAACCGCCGTTACCTCGACGCCATCGAAAAGAAAGTCCTCGTCTTCGATGGCGCCATGGGAACGAGCCTGCAATTGCAAAATCTCACTGCCGAACATTTCGGCGGCGAACAATACAACGGATGCAACGACTATCTCGTCATCTCGTATCCTGAAGCCGTGGAAAAAGTCCATCGCTCCTTCCTCGAAGTCGGCGTGGATGTGCTCGAAACGGACACCTTCCGTTCCAACCGCATCACGATGAAGGAATACGGCTTGCAAGACCGCGTCATCGAACTCAACGAAACCGCCGCACGATTGGCGAGAAGGCTGGCTGATGAATACTCGACCATTGACCATGGACTATCGACGATTGATGGTCAACCAAGATTTGTAGCGGGTTCAATTGGTCCAAGCGGCAAGCTCCCCTCCACCAACGACCCCGAACTCTCCAACGTCAGCTTCGACGAACTCGTGGATGTATTCCGCGAACAGGCGGTCGGTCTGATCCGCGGCGGCGTGGATGTGCTGCTCATCGAAACCTCACAGGACATTCTCGAAGTCAAAGCCGCCATCATCGGCTTCATAAAGCCATGGACGAGACGCAAGTTTATATTCCCGATCCAGGCACAGGTCACGCTCGATACCACCGGTCGCATGCTGCTCGGTACCGACATCAACGCCTCGCTCGCCATCCTCGAAGGCATGGGCATCGACGTCATCGGTCTCAACTGCTCCACCGGACCCGAGCACATGCGCGAGCCCATCCGCATCCTCGGCGAAAATTCCACGTTGCCTGTGTCCTGTATTCCAAATGCGGGTCTTCCATTAAATGTGGATGGACAAGCCGTTTATCCGCTTGAACCTGAACCGTTTGCCAACGATCTCTATGAATTCGTCACAAAGCACAATATCTCGGTCGTTGGTGGATGCTGTGGCACGACACCGGCTCATCTTAAATTACTTGTGGAGAAACTGAATCAGCATCCCCACCCCGAGCGACCGGCTCAATCCTCGCCTCAGCTTGCCTCCGCCATGTCCGCCCTCGCAATGCGACAGGACCCTCCGCCAACTCTGCTCGGCGAACGCTGCAACGCGCAGGGCTCGCGCAAGTTCAAGCGCCTCCTGCTCGAAGAAGATTACGACGGCATCCTCGAGATCGCCCGCGAACAAGTGGACTTCGGCGCGCATGCCCTCGACATCTCCTGCGCCGTCACCGAACGCCCCGACGAAGTGGAACTGATGCGCAAGGTCGTCAAGAAACTCGAAATGGGCGTGGATGTTCCGCTCGTCATCGACACCACCGAACTCGACGTACTCGAAGTCGCCCTGCAAACTGCACCCGGACGCTGCCTCATCAACTCCACGCATCTCGAAGCCGGTCGCACCAAAGCAGATAAAGTATTTGCCCTCGCAAAAGAACACAACGCGGCTGTAATTGTTCTCACGATTGATGAAAATGGCATGGCAAAGACCCGCGAGAAAAAACTCGAAGTCGCCAAACGCATCTACGACATCGCCGTCAACGAACATGGACTCAAGCCCGAAGATCTCGTCTATGATGCTCTAACCTTCACTCTCGCCACTGGCGACCAGGAATTTATCGAATCCGCCATCGAAACCATTGAAGGCATTCGCCTCATCAAACAGAATCTGCCCGGTGTAATGGCATCACTTGGCGTAAGCAACCTGTCCTTTGGCTTTGCTCAACATGCCCGCCCGGTGCTCAACTCGGTCATGCTCCATCACTGCGTTCAGGCTGGCTTGGACATGGCGATCATCAACCCCGCGCACGTCACCGCCTATGCCGATATCCCTGCCAATGAAAAAGAACTGGCAGAAGACCTGATCTTCAACCGCCGCGCAGATGCCCTGCAGCGATATATCGAATATTACGAAAAAGCCACGCCTACAGCAGAGGCGACATTAGCCGATCCCACAGAAGGCATGACGCCCGAACAACGTCTGCACTGGAAGATCGTCCACCGCAAGAAAGATGGCGTCGAAGCGGATATTGATGAGATCATCAATCGCGGCGATTTCCCCACCAAACACGAAACAGCCGTCCACACGCTCAATAACGTTCTCCTCCCCGCCATGAAGGAAGTCGGCGATAAGTTCGGCGCAGGTGAGTTAATTCTTCCGTTCGTGCTTCAATCTGCGGAAGCCATGAAGAAGACCGTTGCCCATCTCGAGAATTATCTTGAAAAGATGGAAGGTGTCACCAAAGGCACGGTTGTGATCGCCACTGTCTATGGTGACGTTCATGACATTGGCAAGAACCTTGTCAAAACGATTCTCGCCAACAACGGCTACACCGTCATTGATCTGGGCAAACAAGTCCCTGCCGAGACGATCATCACCAAAGCCGTCGAAGCCAACGCCACCGCGATTGGACTCTCCGCGCTGCTGGTCTCTACCTCCAAGCAGATGCCGCTCATCGTCAATGAGTTGCATCGCCGCGGGCACAAGATCCCCGTGCTGATCGGAGGCGCCGCCATCAACCGCCGCTTCGGACGCCGCATCCTGCAAACCGAAAGCGGAGACTTCTACGAGCCCGGAGTCTTCTACTGCAAAGACGCCTTCGAAGGCTTGGAAACCATGGACGTCCTCATTAACGATGCGAAGCGTCCCGAACTCCTCGCCAAAACCGTCAAAGAATCCGAAATGGAACTCGGACGTGCCAGCGCTAAACCTGCCAACGTTCCGACTTTACAACGTTCCAACATTAAACCTGCTCCTCTCACACTCCCCCCCTCCAAGTTTGGCATGCGTGTCGTCAAGAATATGCCGCTCGAGATCGTCTTCACGCACCTCAACATGAACGAACTCTACCGCCTCTCATGGGGCGCCAAGAACACCCACGGCGCAGAATGGGACAAACTCAAAGCAGAGTTCGATGCTCGTCTCGATAAAATGAAGCGCGAAGCTATGCGCGAGAAGTGGCTGACTCCGCAGGGCGTCTACGGGCTCTTTCCTGCTCAATCTGAAGGCGATGACCTGATCGTCTATAACCCGGACAATCTCGACGAAGTGCTGACCCGCATGACCTTCCCACGCCAGCCGTACGATGAGCATCTCTGCCTCGCGGATTACTACGCCTCGGTTGAATCCGGTCAAATGGACGTGGTCGCTTTCCAGGTGGTCACTGTCGGGCAACAAGCATCCGACCGCTTCGAAAAACTGCAATCTGCTAACGATTACACCGAAGCCTATTTCACGCACGGACTGGGCGTCCAAACCGCCGAAGCCACAGCGAATTACCTGCATGAACATTTGCGCCGTGAGATGGGCATCCCTGAGAATCAAGGCAAGCGTTACTCGTGGGGCTACCCCGCCATCCCAGAGTTGGAAGATCACTTCAAGGTCTTCAAGCTGCTGCCTGCGGTCGAAACTGAACTCGGTATGAGTCTGTCCATTTCAGGACAGTTGATCCCCGAACAATCCACCGCCGCGATCATTGTCCACCACCCACAGGCAAAGTATTACAGCGTTGGCGAAAGCCGCGTAGAACAGTTGATGAAGTAAGAGGAAGGAAACAGGCAAACAAGTACACACGTAGACAGTAGACACGTGCCACTTGTTTACCTGTCTACATGTATTCCTGTATACTTCCCCAAGAGAAACCAATGACCAATAAATTCCTAGACATTCTTTCCTCCCAAACCATCCTCGCCGACGGTGCCATGGGCACCATGCTCCACACCCACGGCGTTGGCTTCGATAAATGTTTTGACGAACTCAATCTCACCAATCCCGCCGCGGTGGCGGAGATTCATCGCGCCTACATTGAAGCGGGCGCGCAGTTGATCATCACCAACACCTTCGGTGCGAATCGATTCAAACTCACCAAGCATGGACTGCAAGATGACGTCATCGAGATCAACAAAGCCGGCGTGGATCTTGCCAAACGTGTCGTGGCTGCATCCTTCAGGGATGTGCTGGTTGCCGGCGACGTGGGTCCGCTTGGGGTGCGGATCGCGCCCTTCGGACGGGTTCAGCCTGAACAGGCGCGTGAAGCGTTTGCGGAACAGGTCCGGGCGCTGGCAGAGGCGGGAGTCGATCTGATCGTCATCGAAACATTCAGTGACCTGTACGAGATCCGCGAAGCGATCAAAGCATCCAAGGCGACATGCGATCTGCCTGTTGTTGCATCCATCACCTTCACACGCGATGACCGTACCTTGCTTGGTGACGAACCGATGAAAGTGGCACGCACGCTGCGCGATGCCGGTGCAGATGTGATCGGCGTCAATTGTTCGGGCGGACCGGCACAACTGCTGAGGCTCTTAAAGCAAATGCATCAGGCGGTGCCCGATGGTAAATTCTGGGTCAAGCCCAACGCTGGCTGGCCCGAACAAGTCGGTGGACGCATCATGTACCCAGCCGATGCGGAGTATTTTGGCGATTACGCGCTTTCCTTCCGCGAGAGTGGTGCCTGCGTCGTGGGCGGATGTTGTGGCACAACCCCGCATCATATCGCTGTGATGAAAAAAGCGCTGGCAACTTCGGAATATAAATCTATCTTGATCCAGACTTCCGAAGTCCTGGAGACTTCAGAGGTCCCTGAGGTGGAGCCACCCACACAGTTTGCGCAGAAATTAGAACGCAAGGAATTTTCCATCGCTGTCGAAATGGATCCGCCGCGTGGGCTTTCGACTCATAAACTATTGGCGGGCGCATCTCTGCTCGCCGATGCGGGCGCGGATGTGATCAACGTTGCCGACTCCCCGATGGCGCGCATGAGAATGTCTGCCTGGGCGGTGTGTGACGTGGTACAGCGCAAGGTCGGAGTCGAGACCACGCTCCACTTCCCCACTCGCGGACGGAATCTACTGCGTGTGCAAGGCGATCTGCTCGCCGCACACGCGCTCGGTATCCGCAACATTTTCGTGGTAATGGGCGACCCGACAGCCATCGGTGATTACCCTGAAGCGATGGATAATTACGATCTCGTGCCATCTGGTTTGCTCAAGCTCATCAAGCAGGGATTCAACGAAGGCGTGGACCACTCTGGCACGAGCATTGGTCAGCCGACCAATTTCTTCGTCGGTGCGGCATTGAACCTTTGCCCGCCCGATCTGGATAACGAGATCAAGAACCTGCATCGCAAGGTCAAAGCCGGTGCGGACTTTTTCCTCACACAACCCGTCTACCGGCCTGAGGATGGTCCGCGTTTGCTCGAAGCCTATGAAGCCAAACATGGCAAACTGGACAAGCCGATCTTGGTGGGCATCCTGCCTCTGGTCAGTGTGAGACATGCCACCTTCTTGCACAATGAAGTGCCGGGTATTTCGATTCCCGAAGAAGCGCGGAAAAAGATCGAAGCCGCGGGCGAAGACGGAGTCAAAGCCGGGGTGGAGATAGCGGTTGGGTTGATCGAGCAGCTCAAATCGTGGGCGGGAGGCGTCTATATCATGCCCCAGTTCCACAAGTTTGATATGGTCGCCGAAATCATCGAGGCGGTAAAATAGCGGAGTATGCCTCCGCTCATCAAAAAGCTTGCACTGCTTGTCTTCATCCTTGTTGCTGCGTATTCAAGCATTAACTATTTGATCGAAAACATTCAGGCGTGGAATCCCGTGCTCATCACGAATGATGGAGTGTATGACTGGGACACACGCCTGTCTGCTTTACGTGCTGATCTGCCCGAAAATGTAAAAATAGTGGGCTACATCTCCGATTGGGATGTAGTACCGAAATACAACTACCCCAACAATGAAACCGAATATGTGCTAACCCAATACAGCATGGCACCTGTGGTTGTAACGCGTGGAGCTGACCGTCAATGGGTGATCGTCAATCTCGCTCCAAAGGATTTTGAGACCTGGAGCGCAACCCAGCCAGCGGATATAGAAGTCTTCCAATATCCAAATGGACTTTTTCTGGTGCACAGACCATGAACTACATCCTGGGATTTCTCGTGTACCTGCCGGCGGTTCTCGCGGGCGGATTGTTGATCCATGCCCTCTGGCAGGGATCTCAGCCTTCGCGTCTTCTGATCAAGTTCGGTTTCGGCATTGGGCTGGGTCTTGGGTTGACGTCGCTGCTCACATTTCTGGTTCTGCTTTTTACGAACCGGCTCATGGGCTTCATGACGATTCAGTTCATTCTCTTGATCTGTGGAATTGCTCTAACCTGGCGCAACTGGAAAAGCAACCCGCTTTTCACTCAAAGATTTACTTTTACCCGATTGCAAAAGATACTCCTGGGCGCATTTATTGTCATCCTTATCACTACGGCCGGTGCCTATGCCCTTTATGCGATTATGACGCCCACCGGTCGCTTCGATGCATGGATGATCTACAACCGCACGGCGCGCTTTATTTTTCGTGACCCGGCGAATTGGCAGAATACGCTTTCCCCTGAAATGTACTGGCTGTTCCATGCTGATTATCCGTTGCTCATTCCCGTGAATGTGGCAGGTGCATGGAACACACTGGGCAGTGAGATCATGCGTGCCCCGCAAGCACAAAGCGCCTATTTTCTCATCGCTATTTTCCTCGTGCTGATGGGAACCATCGCTTACCTGCGCACCACCGGGCAGTCTATCTTGTCAGGGATCACACTCCTTGCCATGCCCGTCATCTATTACACTGCTGCCCGCGAAGAAGCTGATCTTGCAGTGACGCTGTTCATCCTTTCCACACTGGCATTGCTTTTTCTTTATAACAATGAGCGAAATCCGCTATTGATCGTCCTGGCTGGTCTTTCCGCTGGTTTTGCAGCATGGACCAAGAATGAAGGCTTGCTCTTCCTGGCAACAGGCAGTTTTGCCTGGGTTGTCATGCTCTACCGCCAAAGAAAGTTGAAGGAATTGAAATGGTATGCGCTTGGGCTTGCTTTGCCCTTGGCTGTCGTTGTCTACTTCAAACTCTTTCTTACACCACCCAATGACCTGTTCGACCAATCTTCTTCCGTCAGTATTTCGGAGCAACTATTCAACATTGAACGATATTCATATGTGACAAAAAATTTCTACAAGCAGCTCTTTGTCTTCGGTAACGGCGAGCTTAGCGTCCTTTTGATCATCCTCTACGGACTGGTCGTTGGTTTGGACAAGTCCACAGATCGCCGTCAGCCTGCCTTTGCAGCGATCATCGCGGTTATCCTGCAATTGACTGGCTACTTCATGATCTACATCCTCACTCCACACGATCTGGAGTGGCATATCCGTACATCGCTATATCGGTTGATCATCCACATGTTTCCGGCAATGCTCTTGATCATCTTCCTCTCTATCACCGACCCTGAAACCATATTTAGCAAGAAGTAAAAACCCTCAAATTCCCTCAACTTCCTACTATAATCAGTAAATCTACTTCTGCACAAAGAAAACACCTTTGTGAAGCTCGGCAGTAGAACACTCTCGTTCCCTTTTGGAGACCGGTTATGCTCCTCACAATCGACCTTGGCAACACGAACCTGACGCTCGGCTTATATAATGGTAACAACCTCGTGGCGCACTGGCGTCTCGCTACCGACCATTCGCGCATGCCCGATGAATACGGTCTGCAATTTCAGGGATTGCTAAACAACGTCAGTCACTCCACCAAGGAATTGACCGGTGTCTGTCTCGCTTCGGTCGTGCCGCAACTGACCGGGCGCGTGGTGCAAGCCTGCCGCGAATATCTTGAGCAGGATCCCTTCCTCGTGGATGTAGGTATCAAGACCGGCATCAAGGTCCGCTATGAAGACCCGAAAGCTGTCGGCGCCGACCGCATCGCCGACGCAGTAGCGGTCATGTATTTATACGGTGGTCCCGCCTGTGTCGTGGATTTTGGCACAGCTACCACCTTCAACGCCATCACCAAAGAAGGCGAATATCTCGGCGGCGCCATCACGGCTGGCATCAACCTTGCCACCGAAGCGCTTTTCACGCACGCCGCAAAACTTCCGCGCATCGATCTGCAGCGCCCTCCCTCGATCATCGGACGAAACACCGTCCACGCCATGCAATCAGGCTTGCTCTTCGGCTACGTTAGCATGGTCGAAGGTATGGTCGAACGCTTCCGCAAAGAACTGGGACCCGGCATGAAAGTCATTGCCACGGGCGGGCTCGCCACCATCGTTGCGCAGGAAACAGACGTCATCCAGATCATCGCTCCCTGGCTCACGCTCGACGGATTGCGAATTCTCTGGGACTTAAATCACCCGATCTAGGAATTGAATGAAGAAAATATTGATATTGACCCTGGGGACTATTTTGCTGTTAACTGCCTGCGGAGGGATTCCCGTCCCCCCTACGCCGACATCCACATCAACGAACACGCCTCTTCCTCCAACGGAAACTGCCACCGTTACCCCGACTCCTTCCATCACTCCGACGTTCACCCCCTCCCCCATTCCCACCGCCACCTGGGTCAAGCAGGGACCGGACTCGGTGCAGGTACCCATTCTGCTCTATCACCGCATTGACGTGTCAGCGACAGATCACCGCTACTACGTAACACCTGAGACATTTAAGTTAGAGATCAAACTACTGCACGATTGGGAATACACCAGCATCACTACAGAAATGCTGGTTAAAGCCATCACGGAAGGAGCCGAATTGCCTCCACGCCCTGTGCTCTTTACATTCGATGATGGAAATCTCGACAATTACATCAATGCTTTCCCGATCATGCAGAAATATGGATTCACAGGTGTTATATATTTGGTGAACAACTATATTGGCACAGATAAATATATGAATAAGGATCAGATCCTGGAAATGGTCGCCGCGGGCTGGGAAGTAGGCAGTCACAGCATGAACCACTTCGACCTGAAAGGGCTCGCTGCTGAACAGCAGCGCAACGAGATCGTCCAAGCAAAGGAAGATCTGGAGAGGTTGCTGGATGTTCCAGTGTTGACATACGCTTATCCCTACGGGTCGCGCAATGGCACATCTTATAACTATGTCCATTTTGCGAAATACATCGCTGCCATGGGCGCGGATGGTTTCACTGCCGATCAGGGACTCGGAAATCTCTTTTCATTACAGCGCTGCGAGATCAAAGGCACCGATACCGCGAAGACATTCATCCGTTTTTTGCCGTGGCAAGGCGACCCGATCTATTTCCCGACCGATACCGCTACTCCTACCGCAACTGCCACCTGGACACCAAAACCAACCTGGACTTCACATCCGTAGGGAACATTCCAGCCCTAGCATGGGTCTGATGAGAAAAGGAGTTTACATGTTCAAACAGTTCCTTCTTCTCACAGCATTGATCCTGACGGCATGTTCTTCTGCCAATCCCACTCCTACCGATAGCGGCGTGGAAGGTCAGGTCTTCATCGGTCCAATATGCCCGGTCGTGCAGGTGGGGCAGGAATGCCCCGATCAGCCATATCAGGCTACTTTAACGGTTAACAGCCCAACCGGAGAACGAATCGTCCAAATCCAAACGGAGAAAGATGGCACATTCAAGATTCCGCTTGCTCCGGGTGAATATATCCTGCATCCAGAATCCCCAAATGTGATGCCTTTTGCGCAGGAACAGCCATTTAATGTAGAACCAGGGAAATTTACTCAAGTGATCGTGAATTACGATAGCGGTATCCGTTAACAGAACTCTTATTTCGTTTCCCTTGCCACGCGTTTAGGGGAGCGCTATAATGCCACACGCAATGGAAGCAAGGAGAAAGAAGAATGCCCGTTTATACCTATCGCTGTGACTCCTGTGGTGTGCAATTCGAACGTCATCAATCTTTTAATGATGCGCCTTTGAAGACCTGCCCCGAGTGCCGAAAAAAATCGCTAAGAAAAGTTATCACCCCTACCAAGATCATCTTTAAAGGTTCGGGGTTTTATGCTACCGATCACAAGTCACCATCGGGAGCTACTTCACGCAAACACAAGAGCGAGACCAGTGAGCATCATGATCATGACCACAGTCATGCTGATGAAAGCAAGCCTGCAACAGAGAAGAAGAAAAGCACGAAAAGCGAAACGAGTGAATAGCAAAAAGAGAGAAGGCAACACCTTCTCTCTTTTGATTTAATGATCGTCTCGCAGTTTTTTCCAAAAATTAAATCTTGAACACGAACCTGCGGGAAGCTTTGTTTAACAACCAGATGGTATCCACGAACTGACGATCACATCCATGGTGATGCCATAGGCAACGGCATTCCAAAAACGCATGGAGGCAGGTTGATCCTTTACTTTCTGCCAATACCCTGAAAATACAAAGAAAGTGGTGCCAAGCGCTACCGCCAGTCGGATCAGGATGCCCCACCACGCGCCGAAACACCAGGGAGTATTATTCTTGATCACATTGACCGCCACTGCATAGACCCAGCGTAGAAGCACCCCCAAAAATACACCTACAAAGACCTGTATCTTGGCATTCGTGTCTTCCTGCTGCGTCACCAATTTAAAACGAATTGCATCGCTGAAGATAAATGAGTTCATATCCATCCTCCTAGTACATCCACGGACCGACGAGGGCATCGATGGAAACGCCGTAGACCAGGGAATTCAAAAAGCGCATACCTGCCGGCTGGTCCTTGACCTTCCCCCAATATCCGGAGAAGACAAAGACCGTCGCGATCAGCGCCACCACGATACGGGCAATGATCACTGACAGGCTGCCGAAGTTCCACGCTCCGCCCTGGATCACAACCACGATCACACCATACAACCAGCGCAACATGACACCCAGGAACACACCGAGAAATACCTGCACTTTTGCACCAGTATCTTCCTGTTGCGTCACCAATTTGAAACGTATTGCATCACTGAAAATAAACGACTGCATGGAGCTCTCCTTCCTCGATGGCATTATAGCAAAGGCATTCCTTCAAAGCAATTTTTAATCAACCTTCTACAGTTTCTTTAGATATATGACAGTCCGCGCGAATTGTAATAGATAAATATGGTCATAATTGTTATTATTATCACTGCATATTCGGACAAGAAAGGGATAAATTAAGAACGTACGAACAATCCAATATAAATTTCACGAAAGGAAATTTTGAAATGTCCGCTTATGTACTCACCCGCAAGGGCCAAACGCTCGAAACCCCTTCCATTATCAATATGATCTTCAGTGACAAACGCTTTTCCGTTTTATGGCTTGCCGTGCGCGTATGGCTTGGTTGGCAGTGGATCGAAGCCAGCCTGCACAAGCTCTCCAATCCCGCCTGGATGCAGACCGGTGAAGCGCTCAAAGGCTTCTGGATGGGCGCCGTGAAGATCAACGAAACGACCGGAAAATCAGCTGTTGCCTATACCTGGTATCGCAATTTCCTGCAGGGCATGATCGACGTGCAAGCCTATACCTGGTTCGCGAAGATCGTGGCGGTCAGTGAATTGCTCTTCGGCATCCTTTTGATCGCTGGTATTTTCGTCGGTGCCACCGCCTTCTTCAGTGGCTTCATGAACTGGAACTTCATCATGGCTGGTTCCGCCAGCGTCAACGGTGTTTTCTTCGCTCTGGCAGTCCTGCTCGTGCTGGCATGGAAGATCGCCGGTTACATTGGTGCGGACTACTTCCTGCTACCCCGCGTTGCTGACCTGTGGGTAAAAGAGAAAAAGTAAACAACCTGGATTAAGCAAACGGACGGCGCTTCTACGCCGTCCGTTTTTGATTCCGTTATGGATGTCTACTCACCACTCACGATGGGCCACTTCGAAATATCAGAGCGGCTCACAAAGACCATGATGGACATGAACACCAGGAAGATCAAGACCACGAACAGTAATCCCTGGAAGATGGGCATCAGGAAGATCACCGAAAAGATGATCGTCAGCAGGAACAGATATATACCCACTACCCGGTAGGCAAACATCTTCCCGAACACATTGGGGGCATACAGGAAGAACATTCCCGCCATCAACGCAATGGATATGGTAAAGGTGGGAAGGATGCCAAAGAAGCGGATCAGATACGCCACGAACAGGAAATAGAAGAGGTCGATCAATCCCAAGAACAGGTAGTGAAAGGGATTGAACTTTGTGACAAATATCTGCGAGAAGATGAAGACCACCAGCAAGAGAAGAGCCAATGAAACCGGTGAATATCTGACCAAAGTCTGGACCCGGTCGAGGTACATTTGCTTCTCAAGGAAGGCAATGCCCATATCCTGTGTGGTCGAGAAATCCTTGACCATGAATTTGAGAACCGCATCTTTAGCGTTCCTTTGCTCAGTATGTGGCAGCCCTTCACGGTAAATGTTGTACTCAGGAGTGTTGATCTTAAACTCTGCCGTCAACCCTTCGATCACATTGCCTTGGTAGGCTGAAAGATTATATTTGTAGATATCCATGCCCTTGGTCGAATAGGTAATGACCACGTCCACCTGTTCGCCAGCTTTCAACTCAGGCAGCAAAACAACTGATCCATTCATCACTGGGCGAATGACAAGGTTCCCCTTGGAGGGCAGCACAATGGTGTAGTCATACAACAGATTCGCATTTTCTGGCTTCGTGACCTTCACTTGCAAAGCACCGGTGTATTCTGTCTTGTTGACGATTTTATAGATCTCTTCGTTGTGAACTTCAAAGGCATTGAAAACCAGCAAGCTGCGGATCTTCTCTGCGTATTCCAAATTCGTCTTGATATCGATCGCTTGGGGAACAAGCGCAAAATTTTCGGTCTTCTTGATCTCTTCGTATTGCCCCGCATCCTTGTTGAATTGTGATTCCGTATACTCGCGCTGGAGAGAAAATGTGGGCGGAACGATTCCTATCTCACCGCCCCAGCCCTGTTGAAAGAGGGTATATGCATACCCATAAGTACTCGATTTGTGCTCCCCCACCCTGGCAGCAGTCAATGTCAGCATGACAAACCCTGCTATAGCCAAACCACCCAACCAGACCAACATGCCAAAAATACGAGCCGCTGCGTTGTTCATGGAACTCCTCCTCATTCTTCCTGTAACGAAAGAATGTAAATTCAGTGTACAGCAAACCCAAGGCAAATCTTCGATATGTCGCTTCACGACATATAATACGCTTTCCCACCATGTCTGTCAATAGATGGATTAGTTACACCCACAGCGGGTTAAAAATAAAAGACCCCTAACGGGGTCTCTTTTTTCTGGCTCCTCAACCTGGACTTCGAACCAGGAACCTAGCGGTTAACAGCCGCTCGCTCTGCCGATTGAGCTATTGAGGAAGGCGACCGACATTATACGTGTAAGGCATAGTCATGTCAAGTCGTTCTAAAAACTTTTTTATTCAGGTACTAATACTTAATGGCGCTAACATGATGTAGTTTTTCCATGCTATGCGTAGCAAGGATCTGGCGCACGGTTCCAGTCAATCCGCGTACAACAAGCGAGTTAGTTTTTACGCCATCACCATAATAACGCACACCTTTGAGCAGTTCGCCATCTGTGATGCCAGTGGCTGCAAAGAAGACATCCTCCGAGGAGACAAGATCGTCCATGGTGAGGACTTTGTCGAAGTCAAATCCGGCTTCGTGTCCGCGGCGGAGTTCGTCTTCATCACGGGCGTACAGTTTGCCCTGGATCTCTCCGCCCATGGCACGCAAGGCACAGGCAGAAATAACACCTTCCGGTGTGCCGCCGATACCGATCAACACGTCCACACCTGATTTCGGGCCAAGCGGTCATCAACGCCGCCGCAACATCACCGTCTGGGATCTGCCTGATACGCGAGCCAGCTTTGCGGATCTCGGCGATCATTTCCTTGTGACGATCACGGTCAAGGATGATGGTGGTCAGGTCTTCGACCGAGCGTCCCTTTGCCTTGGCAATAGCATGGAGATTATCTGTAATAGGAGCTTCGATATCGATCTTGCCCTTGGCTTCTGGTCCCACACATAGCTTGTTCATGTACACAAATGGACCGGGATTAAACATTGTCCCACGCGGGGCAAGCGCAACTGTTGCCAGAGAATTGGAGCGTCCGAATGCTAAAGGGCGGGTGCCATCAATGGGGTCCACGGCTACATCTACGGCTGGGGGAGAGCCGTTCCCCACGTGCTCTCCGTTATAGAGCATGGGCGCGTTATCCTTTTCGCCCTCACCGATGACGATAATTCCATCCATCTCGATGGTCTGGAGGACAATGCGCATCGCGTTGACAGCGGCGCCATCGGCACCCTCCTTGTCACCACGTCCCATGAAACGACCAGCCGCCATTGCGGCGGCTTCGGTGACACGTGCTAATTCCAATGCGAGGTTACGAGTGGGGTCAGTCTTGTAATCCATCCGTTCTCCCTTCATAAAATAAAATATTGGATTATGAAATAGCCCAGTGCCGCGCCCCAGATCCATGAATTGATGCGGTCGAGAAAACCGCCGTGACCGGGGAAGACATTGCTCGAGTTTTTCAATCCGCTTTGGCGTTTCAGCATGCTTTCGCCGAGATCGCCCAGCGGAGTTAATGCCGCAATTATAAAACCAAGTCCAGCACCTTGAAGCGGGCTGATCCTGCCGTGAAGAGGCTGGACGCCAATGGAGGAAAAGGCATACGCGAAAAACGCCCCCACCATCACTGATGTAAAGATACCTGCCGCGTAGCCCTCCCAGCTTTTCTTGGGACTAAGTCGGGGAGCCATTTTATGTTTGCCGTAGACAGCACCAATGGAATAGGCACCCGTATCCGCCGCCCATACAAGTGGCAGCGCCATCAAAAACCACCACAAACCGAGCTCTTTACCAGCCAAAGAACGAAGGTCCAGCAGATAGGAACCTATCCAGCCTAGGTACACAATACCTGTAACGGTAATGCCAAAATCGAGCGCAGCCTGGTTGCGTCCACGCTCGAAAGCGAATAAATGGACCGCCATCGCCAGAAGGATCAAGAGAACAAACAAGGGAGTTGCATATTCCGCAAAAAAGAAGCGCGCTGTGGCTACCACAAGCACGCCTCCGACCGTAACGATCTCGTTCGGTTCATACTGAACAGCACGATACATGCGGACATATTCCCATGCCCCACCCACTAGAAATGTCCCCATTAACAAAAAATAGAAAACCCCTCCAAAGATGACCGCTGGCAATCCCACCACTGCTAAAGCCAGCGCTGTCAAGGTGCGTTTACGCATTGGAAGCCTCGTACTCCTTGGATGAGACTTTCCCATACCTTCGATCACGAGCGGCGAAGGTTTCCAACGCCCGGCGATACTCTTCCTTATCGAAATCGGGCCAGTATTTAGGGGTAACGTACAACTCGGAATAGGCTCCCTGCCAGATCAGGAAATTGCTGACGCGCAATTCCCCTGATGGGCGCACGATCAGATCGGGATCAGGCACACCGGCTGTATAAAGATAACGGCTGATCAGCGCTTCATTCACATCTTCAGGAGGAATGCCATCCTTGATGATATTTTGTACAGCGTTGACGATCTCATCGCGCCCACCATAATTGAAAGCAACGTTCAATATCAGGCGGTCATTATTCTTGGTCATTTCGATGGCATCTAACACTTTTTCCTGCAAGTTGGGAGCAAGCCGTTCCAAGCGACCAATGTGCCTTAATTGAACGCCCTCTTTGTGAAGTTCAGCAAGTTCACGATCCAGTACATCTTCCAGAATGTACATTAATCCCTGCACTTCTTCAGGTGGGCGTCCCCAATTCTCGGTGGAGAAAGCATAGATGGTCAAGTATTTGACACCGAATTCAACAGAGGCGCGGATGATGCGTCTCAGGTTCTCGGTACCAGCCTTGTGACCGGCAAGACGCGGCAGTCCGCGAGAAAGCGCCCAACGACCGTTGCCATCCATGATGATGGCAACGTGTTTGGGTAGTTTATCGGCAGGGATTTTGAGAGGTTGATCTGTCATGAAAATTTGAATTCGAGTATCTGGCAAGTAGCCCCTATACTTCCATGATCTCCGCTTCCTTGTTTTTTCCGAGTTGGGCGATCTCTTCGATGAATTTATCTGTCAGTTTTTGTAGATCTTCTTCACCGCGTTCCAGATCATCCTCTGAGATCAACTTTTCCTTTTCAAAGTCGCGCAAATCGTTATGAGAATCACGACGAATGTTACGAACTGCGATGCGTGACTTTTCCAGGCGGTGATGCACATGCTTGACCAGGTCACGGCGGCGTTCCTCCGTTAAGGGAGGCAGGTTGAGGTGAATGACCTTACCGTCGCTATTGGGATTCAAGCCCAAGTCTGAGGCTTGAATCGCTTTTTCGATCGCCTTGAGCGAGGTCGCATCAAAAGGTTTGATCATGATCGTACGCGGTTCCGGAATACCGATCGATGCCAGTTTCATAAGAGGCGTGGGAGTTCCGTAGTAATCGATCGGAAGTCTTTCAACCAAAGCCGGGCTCGCGCGTCCAGTTCGAATGCCGGAAAGGTCATCGTGTAAAACCTGAATGGCACTGCGCATACGATGTTCAGCGTCAGTAAGGATGTCTTTTATCACCACAGTCTCCTGAAAGAGAAATTTTCTTGCGGTTAAGGATACACCAAAACCATAAAAAACGCTACATGAAAGGTAAGAGAGGAGAGAATTTGAGAAAATGGGAGAGACTCTCAAAAACAAAAAGGAGAGCTTTCGCTCTCCTACAGTGGACAATGCATGATTATGCGCTAACTAGCGTACCGATCTGCTCGCCACGCAGGGCGCCTGTCAGGGCATTCAGATCCCAGAAATTCAAAACAAGCAGGGGAAGGTTATTTTCCATGCACAAGGTGACAGCGGTGCTGTCCATGACGGTCAGACGGCGGCTCAGAAAGTCGATGTGCGTCATCTTGTGGAACATGGTGGCGTTGGGATTCTTCTTGGGGTCTGCATCGTAAATGCCATCTACTTTGGTGGCTTTGATGACCACATCCGCGCCGATCTCAGTGGCGCGTAGAGCAGCAGCTGTGTCGGTCGAGAAATAGGGGTTGCCCGTTCCAGCACTGAAGATGACCACACGTCCCTTTTCGAGGTGACGGATGGCGCGTCGGCGGATATACGGTTCGGCAATAGCGCGCATCTCAATGGCAGACATTACCCGTGTATAAACGCCCGCTCGTTCCAAGGCATCCATCACGGCGAGTGCATTCATGACCGTACCCAGCATGCCCATATAGTCGGCAGTAGCTCGATCCATGCCGCGCTCCAGTCCCTGTTTGCCACGCCATAAGTTCCCGGCGCCGATCACCAGGGCGACTTCCACGCCCATATCGTACACTTCCTTGACGCGACTGGCGATCACGTCCGCTTCATCCACGTTGATACCCAATCCATCACCGCTGAGCGCCTCCCCACTGAGCTTCAGCAAGATGCGTTTGTATTTCAACTCTGCCATTCCTGTCTCCTCTATTAATTATTATAAAAAATGACCAACCTTCGGGTTGGTCATTTTGACATTTCACTTAATTGTTGAGACTCTCGCCCAACTCCCAGCGCTGGAAGCGGCGGACGATCACGTTCTCACCGACGGCTGCCACCGTTTGAAGGATCAACTTCTCCACGGTGATGGTCTCATCGCGGATATACGCCTGGCGGGAGAGCACAACTTCATCCTTGAACTTCTCGAGACGACCAGCAACGATCTTCTCCATAACGTTCTCGGGTTTGCCTTCTTCCTTGGCGCGGGCGCGGGCGATCTCAGCTTCGTGCTCGAGCACATCGGCAGGAATTTCCTCCGCCTTGAGATAGCGCGGAGCCGAAGCAGCGATCTGCAGAGCCAGTTCGTGCGCCAGTTCACGGAACTTCTCAGACTTGGCAACGAAATCGGTCTCGCAGTTCACTTCCACCATCACGCCCACGCGTCCACCACCGTGCGAGTACAGTTCTACTGTACCCTGGGATGCTTCGCGGTCGGCGCGCTTGGCAGCAGTAGCCATGCCTTTTTCACGCAGGTAGTCCACAGCCTTGTTAAAGTCACCATCAGCTTCCACGAGCGCCTTACGACAATCCAAAACACCGGCATTTGTCGCAGCGCGCAATTCTTTTACCATTTCAGTCGTGATTTCCATGTTTGCGTCGTTCCTTGTTTACTTTGTTTCTTCGTTGTTGGTTTCTTCTGCGGGCTTGGCAGGTTCTTGCGCAGCGCTCATCTTGGCAAGTGTGGATTCGCCGAGGAGTGCATTGTTATCCTGCTCCTCATCGGTGTCAACAACACGCGGAGCCTTGCGAGCAGACTTCTCAGTCTTGGCTTTCTGCTCAGCGGGCTTCTCTTCTTCCACGTCTTCTTCCTTGCGCATGGCTTTGCCTTCGAGCACAGCGTCGGCGATCTTGGCGACCAGCAATTTGATGGCGCGGATGGCGTCATCGTTGGAGGGGATGACGTAATCAACACCCTGCGGGTCGCAGTTGGTGTCCACCATCGCCACGATCGGGATGTTGAGCAGGTTCGCTTCGTGTACAGCAGAGATCTCACGACCAACGTCGATGATGAACAACAGGTCGGGGCGGCGCGTCATGGCGCGTGTACCAGAAAGACGCGTGGTGAGACGCGTGATCTCGCGTCCGATCAATAGACCTTCCTTCTTAGTCAGGCGATCCAGTTCATTGTTGTCGCGCATCTTCTCGAGCCGAGCAAGTTCCTTGATACGGGCATTCATGGTCGACCAGTTGGTCAACATGCCGCCCATCCAGCGCTCGGTGACATAGGGCATACCACAGCGGGTCGCTTCTTCGGCAACGGTTTCCTGCGCCTGGCGTTTAGTGCCTACGAACAGTACGGTACCGCCATTCGCAACGCAATCACGGATCACGTTGTAGGCAGTGTTCAACAGCTTGGAAGTCTGCTGAAGGTCGATAATATGAATACCGTTACGTTCGGTGAAAATGTACGGTTTCATGCGGGGATCCCACTTGTTAGTACGATGCCCAAAATGGACGCCGCTCTCCAAGAGGGCTTTCATAGAAATAACAGCCATTTAGATTTCTCCTTACTATATCCACTCTCAACGCGCAGTCATGGCTGGCGCACAGTGGAATGAGTTTAGCGGGAATTGGTGACCCGCTCAAGGACGCTTGATGCCCGTCCCAGGCAAGATTTGCTTCTCAACGGAAGCGGCGGGATTATAACACAGGATTTGGGTGGAACAGCGCGTCTTTCCAAGCTGAATTTTGAACCCGCCCCCTACCTTAAAACCATCCTTTGCCTTTTCTCCTTAAAAACCTTTGCGTCTCCCTGGCACCTTCCGCCAGGACAGAGATAGCTTTTTCCGCGATAGAAGTATATTCCCGTTAAAAATGCTCTTTCGGAGCGAAGTCAAGAATTCTTCTCAACCTGCCCCGAAAGAGCATTTCCGCATTCTATGGTTTCACCCGCTACATCATCATCGGCTGATTAAGAAGGTCATGCCGATAGACTTCAGCACGCTTTTTGAGCTTTTCGTCCTCTTCCACCTTTTTAATTCCATACATTACCGTTGTGTGATCGCGCCCACCCAGTATTTCACCGATCTGCGGGAAAGAAATCTCGTTCATATCACGCAGAAGATACATCGCCAACTGCCTTGGGATAGCAATCTTTGCTGAACGATTCTGCCCGATCAAATCATCTACGGCAATGCCTTCACGGTTGGATACATATTCCAAAATTTTGCTGGATGCGATATTTCGTTTCTGAGGCAATAAATCTGCCAGCGCTACTTCGACCAGATTCGGCGTGAGCGACGCACCGCTCAAGTCAGCATAGGCAAGGATGCGGTTCAGAGCGCCTTCCAATTCACGGATGTTGGATTGCACACGGCGGGCAATCCCTTCCAAAATCTCGTCTGAGATCTGGCGTCCTGTCCGTTCCGCTTTGGAGCGCAAGATGGCAAGCCGTGTTTCCAGGTCAGGTGCCTGGATATCAGCGGTCAACCCCCATTCAAAACGAGAACGCAGGCGTTCTTCAAGCGTAACTAATGATTTCGGCGGACGATCGGATGAAACAATGATCTGCTTATCCTGCCCATGCAGGGTATTGAAGGTGTGGAAGAACTCTTCTTGCGTTGATTCCTTACCGGCAATGAACTGGATATCATCGATCAACAATACATCTGCAGAACGATATTTCTCGCGGAATGCCTGTGTCGTATGGGTACGAATGGCGGTAATGAGGTCATTCGTGAATTCTTCGGAGGAAACATAAAGGACATGTAGCCCGCGCGCCTGGCAGGAGTTACCAATGGCGTGCAAAAGATGTGTCTTGCCCAATCCCACTCCACCGTACAGGAACAACGGGTTGTATGCACGAGCAGGTTTTTCTGCTACAGCAAGACAAGCCGCATGAGCGAGTTTATTACCGGAACCAACCACGAAGGTATCGAAAACATAGCGCGGATTCATCTTCGTGCTGTGATACGGCTGTTCGTAAACGGTAACAGGCTCGGGCTGGGACCGAATCGCGGGCATTTCATCCACTACCTGCTCGATCTCATTCCCATTTACGATAAAGTTCACAGAAACACTGGCATTCATTATGTCAACAAGCAAACGGCTGACAGTATTGGAAAGGCGATTTTCCAACCAATCACGGGCATAGGCATTGCGAACGCCAACCACCAGCGTCCCATCTTGATAGGAAACTGGTTTGGTATCGCGTACCCATGTATCGAAAGAGGCGCGAGGCATTTCCATTTGCAACTGCCCCAAAACCGATTGCCATGCTTGTTCCACGTTCATAATTGCTCCATTGTGACCGCTTTAGCGAATGTCGAATTAACCCGCTTCGTCAGCGGCTACTCGTAAAGATATAAAGTTATGATATGAATTCTTACTGGGACTTCTGATGTGTATTGATCACCACATCTGTATTTCAGCGTGCCCACATTCTAGCAGATATATAGGCAAAATAACAACACGTAAAGCCTACGCAAATTTTAAAACATCCGATTCTTAAGGTCACTCAATGTTAAAGATTCAATGTGTGAAATCGCGAAAAAATGCTTTTTCATAGAACACACGTTTCAGCCACGTACGTCTCGACTCTGTTTTCAGACCCCCATATATGGGGTTGAGTCGTATTTTGAGGGAAACAAAAACAAATATAGAGGGTTGTTCTTAAAGAATCACTTGATGAATGAACATGGATTCGTTTTCTATGGATAACTGAATCCTGTGATTCAAGATTAATTATTTTTTCCGCGGGAGACTTTATGCGTGTGTGTGACGAGGAACCCATGCAAGTACAGTCGTTCCTTCATCAATCGCGGATGAAATATCGATATCACCACCCGCAGAATGAGCACGTGTCTGCATGTTTGCCAGTCCATGACCGATGGTAGTGCTCATCTTTTCGATCTCGAAGCCTTTTCCATCATCGTGAATCTCCATCAAGACACGATCATCCGTTGACCAAACAGAGATTTGCACATTCTTTGCCTTGGCATGCTTCGCTGCATTCGCCAAGGCCTCCTGACAAATGCGGAATAACGCCAAGGAATGTGATTGAGGCAGGTCTAAAAGCTCATGTTCGGGTCCAGAAAGGCTGACCATCGCCAAAGAATTCGCGCGAAATTCACTGATCAAGCTCTTGATACCACTCATCAAGCCATTGTTGCCCAGTTGACGCGGTCTTAAGTCCATAATGTAAGAGCGCAGATCGCGAATCGCTTGATTCAGACTGCCAATGGAACGCTTTACCTGCTCTTTTGCGTTAGTTGGATCATCTTCAATGATGTGCATCGTGCTCTCAAGTGACAATCCCACCCCATAAATCGCTTGAATGATGCCATCATGCAAGTCCATGCCAATGCGTTCACGCTCTTCCAACACTGCTAAACGCTTCGTATTCTCATGTAATTGCGCATTTTGGATGGCTGCCACAGCATACGCTGCCAGCATTTGAATGATCTTCTCATCATCCGCGGTAAATTCCGGCGCACCGATCTTCTCTGTCAAATAAATTTGACCCAACTGACGACTCCCCGCCAGGATCGGTACACCCAAAAAGGAGACCATATACGGATGATTGTGCGGGAATCCCACCGAACTAGGGTGATCTTGAATGACAGGCACACGCAACGGCACATCAGCATCCATTAATTCGCCGATCAAACCCTTCCCCACTGGTGGATGTGGGATACGCTTAATTTCATCATCATTCATTCCAACTGAAATGAATTTGACTAATTTACCGTGTTCATCTAACACCCCCAGCGCGGCATAACGCGCCTCTGCCTGTTCACAAGCTACTTTGGCGATTCGCTCCAGTAAATGGTCTAGTGAAACATCTTTGACCAATTCCAGGCTGGCTTGATGCAAGGCGATGAGACGTTCCTGCAATTGTTCACGAGTCAGGAGCATAATGAAGACACCTCGACTCAGCATTATATCCAATTTGATTAATTTTGATAGATTTTGGTAGCGAAGTACAATACAATCAAACAAAGGTGTAAACATGACAACTTCCCGCATCTCCGGCTTCTACAATATGACCATCGAAGATCGTCGCTCTCATTTAATGGACGCAGTATCATCCCCCGGCGGAACGCATCAAACTCCCGAAAACCTGCTCCCGTTCACCACGGGCGGACTCTCCACTGAAGCTGCCGACCACATGATCGAGAATGTGATCGGCTTATACAGCCTGCCGCTTGGGATTGCGCTGAATTTCCAAGTCAACGGCAAGGATGTGCTCGTTCCCATGACATTGGAAGAACCCTCGGTGGTAGCAGGCGCTTCCTTCATGGCAAAGCTCGCCCGTGCTGGCGGTGGATTCCAAGCCACAACCACTGAACCGCACATGATCGGTCAAATGCAAGTACTTGATCTTGCCAACGTTCACCTGGCACAGCTTTCCATCTTGGAACACAAGGATGAACTACTCGCTGAAGCCGATGCTGTGGACCCCGTGCTCAAGAAATTCGGCGGCGGCGCGCGGAATTTGGAGGTACGTGTCATTACCGACTCTCCCATTGGACCCTTCATCGTCGTTCATCTCATCTATGATGTCCGTGATGCCATGGGCGCGAATGCCGTCAACACCGCTTGCGAGCGGCTGGCTCCGCACATCGAATCCATCACCGGCGGACGTGTTCACCTGCGCATTCTCTCCAACTTAGCCGATCACCGTCTTGCTCGGGCACGCTGCACAATTCCCGTTCAAGAGTTGGCATTTGGCGAATTTAGCGGCGAAAAAGTTCGTGATGGCATTATCGAAGCGTGGGCATTCGCCGCATCCGATCCTTATCGGGCAGCGACCCACAACAAAGGCATCATGAACGGCGTGGATTCAGTCGTAATCGCCACCGGCAACGACTGGCGCGCCATCGAAGCGGGCGCTCATGCTTATGCGGCACGTTCGGGCAAGTACACTTCATTATCAACGTGGGGAAAAGATAAAGATGGGAATTTAGTCGGCACACTCGAAATGCCCATGGCGGTGGGAATCGTCGGCGGCGCCACCAAAGTGCACCCGGCGGCGCAGGCAGCGGTCAAATTGATGGGCGTGGTGAGAGCCTCCGAACTGGCGGAGATCATCGTCTCGGTCGGACTCGCTCAAAATATGGCGGCGCTCCGTGCGTTAGCCACTGAAGGCATCCAGCGCGGACACATGTCCCTACACGCACGTCAGGTCGCTATTGCGGCTGGTGCAAGCGGAGATTTGATCGAACGAGTCGCCGCACAGATGGTGGTAGAGAAGGTTGTCCGCATTGATCGGGCGGAAGAGATATTGAAGGGAATGAAATAATTGTAGGGGCGGACGGCCGTCCGCCCCACTGTTCAAACGAATATGGAACTCAATCTACCTACCCTTAATCAATTATCAAAATGTAAAAACCTTCTCATCGCAGGCATGGGTGGCGGATTCGACATTTTCTGCGGCTTGCCGATCTACTTTGAACTCAAGAAACACGGTATCAACGCCCATCTGGCGAACTTCAGTTTCTCCGATATCGAAAATGTGGATTTCGGCATTCGCCTGTCGAAAACTCTTGTCGGTGTGACGCCAAAAGTTGAAAGGGTGTATCCGTACTTCCCTGAGTTTCACCTGGTCAACTGGTTCAAACAAACAAGAAATGAAGATGTGACGATCTGGTGCTTCCACAAAACGGGAGCCGCCCCGCTGACCGAGAATTACAAACTCCTAGCCAAACATTTATCGCTGGATGGCATTCTCCTGATCGATGGCGGCGTAGATAGTCTCGTGCGCGGCGATGAAGCGGAGATGGGAACCGCCATCGAAGATCTGACGTCGCTGTACGCGGTCAATCAACTGACCAACGTCCAAACCCGCCTACTTGCCTGCATCGGCTTCGGCGCAGAACAAAACCTGACCCATGCTCACATCTTCGAGAACATCGCTTCTCTTACCAAAGCGGGCGGGTTTCTCGGTTCCTGCTCCCTTACCCCGCAAATGGAATCGTATCAAGCCTACGATGAAGCCGTGACCTTCGTCCAAAGCAACGAATTCCAAGACCCGAGCGTGATCAACTCATCGATCGTCTCGGCAGCCCGTGGCAATTATGGTGATTATCACTTGACCGAGAAAACCAAACGCAGCAAATTATGGATTTCGCCTCTTATGTCGCTGTATTGGTTCTTCAATTTTGACTGCGTAGTAAAGCAAAATCTGCTCCTGCCCGAAATGGAAGGGACCATGCTCTTCCGCGATGCACTCTACAAAGTGATCGCCAAAGCCGAACGAATTTCACGGCGCAAAGCCAGCAATATCCCGTTATAGAGTATGGATATCGACACCACTTTGCTCTGGCAGATCCGCCACTTTGTCTACTCCCACTTCGCGGACACGGCTCATCCGCCGACGGTAGCGGATACCGCTATGCACTTTAACATCTCATCGGAGGAAGCGGTCACGTTCTACAAAGAACTTCACAACCGTCATGCTCTCTTCCTTGATCTGGAAACCCTGACCATTCGCATGGCAAATCCGTTCTCAGGGATTCCCACCGATTTCAAAGTTCACGCCAATGGACAGACCTACTATGCCAACTGCGCCTGGGACATGCTCGGCATCCCTGCCGCCTTGCACACGGATGCGGTCATCGAAGCCAAATTCACAGAAAGTAATGAGACCATACAAATCGAAGTCAAAGACGGCAAAGTGACAAACGGTGACTTACTTGTCCACTTTCCACTTCCTTTCGCTCACTGGTACGATGACCTGGTCTTCACCTGAGCCACCATGCTGCTCTTCCGGTCGGAAGAATGGATCGACAAATGGTGCAAACGCAACAATCTGGAATGTGGAGAAGTTCTCACCCTACAGCAAGTCTGGGAGCTTTCCAAACTGTGGTACCACAACCGAATGTCCCTGGAGTATCATGGACGGAGCATGGAGCAAGTTAGAGAGATATTCTCGCAAGCAGGATTGGTTTCACCGTTTTGGCATCGGGCGGGATGAATCCCTCCCTCAGTTCATGGAAGCCCTTCGGGCTAACAAGACGAGTCGGCTTCAGCCGACTTCCACGTATTGAGGAAGGACTTTAGTCCGCACCGAACAAGTTACAGAGATTTTTAAGCTGCAAAGTCAATTAACCTATGGCAAACGATGTTTCCATCAGACAAAAGCAGATCGACTCCTGGGAAGTCTTTCTAATCATATGCCTTTCCTATACATTTCTCGCAATGCTCTCAGCCTTTTTTGTAGAAGATTTGTTTAGATTTTTTACTCCTTTTTTTGCACCATTTCTTTTGCTATTTATTGCTTTTATTTATCTAGCCTTATCAGCTGCATCCCTTTTATATATACCTTTTCGCATCATGAGACTCACATGGCGAGTATTCATCCCGATCGCAGTCAATTTACTAACATTCTTTATCATATACAATTTTTCTGATCATCTTCCTATTCTTCGAGTTGTTGTTGGCTTCCAAATAAATGAGAAGAAATACAATCAAGCTGCAAACTGGATAATTAAATCTATTCAAAATGGTGATTTAAACATCAACGATACAAGCGATAATGTCACGCTTCCAAAGGAATACAAAAGCCTTGCAGACAACGGTCGTGTATGGGTTACTAACAAGTATGGGGTTATTAGCATCTATTTTTATCGTGGCGGAGGATTGTTTGAATATGTTCCAGGTTATAACTATCGTTCAGACGATGCAAACCCACCTATCGAAGATGGAGACATACTCTGTATTCGCAGAATTAGCCCACATTGGTATGATTGCAATTAATTGAAAGTAAGGAAAAATTTAAATGACAACCCCTCACACACACTCACCCACTTTACTAAAACCTGCCAAGCCCGTTGGCATTGTCGGCTACGGCGCATACGTGCCGAGATTCCGTTTGCCCGCCAAGGAAGTCTCACGCGTATGGACGGGCGGCAAAGGCGGACTCCCCATCAAGGAGAAAGCCGTCCCCGGACTGGATGAAGACGTCATCACCATGTCCATTGAAGCGGCGCGCAACGCCATGAAACGGGCACAGATCGACCCGACGGAATTGCGGGCGGTCTGGGTCGGGTCGGAGTCCCACCCCTATGCGGTGAAACCAACCTCCACCTTAGTCGCGGAAGCGATAGGCGCCGTCCCCAACACGCAAGCCGCGGACTGGGAATTCGCCTGCAAAGCCGGCACCGAAGCGATGGTCGCCGCCATGGGGCTGGTTGGCTCGGGCATGGGTCACTATGCCATGGCGATCGGCATGGACACGGCACAGGGCAAACCGGGCGACGCGCTTGAGTACACCGCGGGCGCGGGTGGCGGCGCGTACATCATTGGTCCCGCTGAAGAGTCGCTGGCGACGATCAACGCATCCTATTCGTACGTCACCGACACGCCCGATTTCTGGCGGCGCGAATATCAAAAGTATCCCGAACACGGCATGCGCTTCACGGGCGAACCGGCGTACTTCAAGCACATCACTGAAGCCGCCACGCACATGATGGAAGCCAACGGCACCACCGCCAAGGACTACAAGTGGGCGGTCTTCCACCAACCCAACACAAAATTCCCACAGCGCGTGGCAGGACAACTTGGCTTCTCGATGGAACAGATCGAACCGGGGCTGCTCGTCCCTGTGATCGGAAACACGTATGCTGGCGCCGCCATCATTGGACTGACCGCGACTCTCGACATCGCCCAACCCGGTGACCGAATCCTCGTCGTCTCCTTCGGCTCCGGAGCTGGTTCCGACGCCTTCGACATCACCGTCACTGATAAAATCACCGACCGCGCCAGTCTGGCAACCAAAACCCAGGATTACGTCAAACGCCGCACGGAAATTGATTATGCTACATACGTCCGTTATCGCGGTAAGCTGGCAATGAAGTAATCTGAAAAATAAAATCCTATGATCTACAAAAAGAAATAACGCTCATGAGCGAAAAAGCTTCTGGCACAAACCTCTCCATCTCACTAGTTTTGCTATTGGTCTGTTTGATCGTTTCTTCCATTTTCCTCATTTTAGTTTTAAGTGGAACGTTAGGACCGTTAGCATATTTGATGGCATTCATGATTAACTTTAAACCAGAAACAATTACCACAATTCATCCTGGGAGTTGCCGTGTTATTAGCGCTCATTGGATTTGCAGCGTATACGATATATTCCTTAAACAAAAAATAATAAGTAAACCTTGAGGCTTAAATGGCATTCTTCGACCTCTCACTCAAAGAACTACAAACCTACCGCCCCGAGCGCACGGAACCCGCAGACTTCGACTCGTTCTGGAAATCCACACTGGAGGAGACTCGCTCTCACCCACTCAACGCGGCATTCGAAAAAGTGGACTACGGTCTCGTGGCGCAGGAAATCTTCGATGTCACGTTCAACGGCTTCGGCGGACAGCCCGTCAAAGGCTGGTTAATCCTGCCGACACAGCGCGCCGGCACGTTGCCGTGCGTGGTCGAATACATCGGCTACGGTGGCGGACGGAACTTCGGGTTCGAATGGCTGCTCTGGGCAAGCGCGGGCTACGCTCACTTCGTCATGGACACACGCGGACAGGGCAGCACGTGGTCGCCCGGCGACACCCCTGATCTCTACGCGGATGGCGGCAACGCCCACTTCCCCGGCAGCATGACCAAGGGCATTCTCGACCCGAAGCATTATTACTACCGCCGCGTCTTCACGGACGCTGTCCGCGCCATTGAAGCGGCACGCTCTCACGAAGCCGTAGATGCGACCAAGATCGCTGTGACCGGCGGCTCGCAGGGCGGAGGTATCTCCATCGCCGCGGCAGGACTCGTCCCTGACGTTGCCGCTGCTATGCCCGATGTACCGTTCCTCTGTCACTATCGCCGCGCCACCGAGATCGTGGATAGCTACCCCTACAAGGAGATCGCTGAATTCTGCCACACCCACCGCGATAAAGTGGAAACGGTCTTCAACACGCTCTCCTACTTTGACGGGGTCAACCTCTCGGCACGCGCCAAAGCCAAGGCATTATTCTCCACCGCGCTCATGGATCAAATCTGCCCGCCCTCGACCGTCTTCGCCGCCTACAATCACTGGGCTGGCGAAAAGGACATCAAGGTCTATCCCTATAACGGTCACGAAGGCGGCGGAAGTTTTCAGACGCTGGAGAAGATCGGGTTTTTGAAGAAGATATTTGGGTAAACAGGTACACAAGAAAACAAGTAGACAAGTACACAGATCTATCCATGTCTACTTGTTTCCCTCTCCATTTTTTTACATGAGAAACACCATTCTTGTCATTCTTTTATTCATAACCATCACTGGCTGTTCTGCCAAACCGACAGAAACACCCGTCCTGGCTGATTCCGCTTTCTCGGCTCAGGCATTTCTCGATGTGAACGGCAACGGACAGGTTGATCCCAAAGATACACCTGTTGTGAACGCCACCTTCTATGTTGAGATCAACGGCGTCAAAGCCTTTGGTGATGCAACGGACGAAAATGGCAGTGCTTTCATCCTTATCCCCGGCGGCGTGAAGTATCCCGTCAAAGTAAGTATGGAAGCGCCGAAGGATAGCGCGTTGAAACTGATCAGCCCATCCCCGGTCACTGTGTCGGCATCGACAGGTGACGTACAATTTCTTTTTTCAAAGTGAGACAACATGACAGAAGTCGTTATCGCAGGTATCGGACAAACAGAAGTTGGCGAGCACTGGAGCATCGGTCTGCGTGAGCTTGCCTATACTGCCATTCAAGAAGCGGTCACAGATTCGGGTGGACTCAAGCCGCAGTCCCTTTTTGTGGGCAATATGCTGGCGCCTAATCTTTCCAATCAGGCGCATCTCGGTGTGCTGCTTGCCGATTATGCGGGCATGCTCGGCATCGAAGCCGTGACGGTCGAAGCGGCAGGAGCCTCCGGCGGTGCGGCATTGCGGCAGGGTTATCTTGCCGTCGCCAGCGGCATGGTGGATGTGTCGCTCGTTGTCGGCGTAGAGAAGTTTACCGACAAGGTTGGTTCGGGTGTGGATGCCGCTCTCGCCACCACCGGTGATTCGGATTTCGAGTCCATTCACGGCACGACGCCCGCCGCGCAAGCGGCTCTGCTCATGAAACGCTACGTGCATGAGTATCATGTCCCTGCCGATGGGTTTGCGGGGTTCGCTCTCACCGCCCACGCCAACGGTGTTGCCAACAAAGCCGCCATGTTCCGCAAAGCCATCAAGCCCGAAACCTACGCCAAAGCGGAGATGGTCAGTGATCCGCTCAACATGTTCGACATGGCTCCCAATGCGGATGGCGCTGCCGCGCTCGTTCTGACGCGCCGCGACTTGCTCCCGTTAAATTTTCATCACCCACTCGTAAAGGTTGCCGGCTCCGCCTCGTCCGCGGACACGCTCGCCCTGCACGACCGCAAGGACATGCTTTTCTTCGACACCGCCCATCTTTCCGCGGGCAAGGCGATGAAGCAGGTCGGGCTTACTCTCAACGACATCAGCTTTTTTGAATATCACGATGCGTTCAGCATTTACGCTGCATTGCAGCTGGAAGCGGTCGGGTTCGCCGTCAAAGGTAAAGGCTGGAAGCTCGCCGCTCAAGGTGAGATCGGACGGACAGGCAGTATTCCCTGTGCCACGATGGGCGGCATGAAAGCGCGCGGATTCCCCGGAGGCGCTGCCGGTGTGTACCAAGCCGTCGAAGCAACGATCCAGCTTCGGGGTAATGCGGAAGCGAATCAGATTCCCAATGCGAGGACGGCGCTGATCCAGTCGTTGGGAGGACCGGCATCGACAGCAGTCAGTCACATCCTGCAAAGAATTGATTGATTTCTGTAACGCGACATTCATGTCGCTCTCACGCAGTGCGACATGAACGTCACACTACGAGCGCACACAAAAACTCCGAAGGAGTGAAATTATTATAGACCCCACGTTTGGTTGTACATCAACCCTGAAGGGGTATCATAGATTTTGAGTCTATGTCATCCCTTCAGGATTTGAAAAACAATTCAACTATTTCTATAATCATTCCATCCCTTCGGGATTAAAAAAAGAAGGTCACGGTAAAGCCGTGACCTTCTTTTTATCGGCGATTTGCCATTTGTAGAAGTATGGGAATGGTCAGCGCCGCGAAGAATGCCGCCAGCCCAAACATCGCGGAAGGGACAAGCCAGCGGGCGTTCACGATCAAATCTTGATGGAGCAGGATGCCTTGAATTTTTAGCTTCGCCAGAAAAAGAGGCGGAAGGTGTTGAGAGGCGAACCACAAGGCAGCAAGACAGGAAGCGATCACTGAACTCAATACAAAATCCATCCACGTGATGATCGTGGGGCGTTTCACTTCAGCGGACTGGATGCGCGCCATCACATCGACCGTGATACTGCGCGGCATCGGCGCCAGCGGCTGGGATGTGAGCGCGTCTTCGATCAGCGTATCTTGTTTCACGCGGTTATCCATGAGTCCTCCAATTGAGCAAGCGACTTGCGGAGTTGTTCCTTGGCGCGGAAAATTCCTGTTTTAACGGTACCAAGCGGAAGGTTGAGGGTGGAAGCGATCTCATCGTAGGAAAGTTCATTTTGGTAGCGAAGAGTAATCAATAATTTGTAGTTCGTGTCGAGAGCATCTATCGCTTGATAAAGATGTCGTCTCGTCTCGTTCAATTCGAATTCCTGTGCGGGGGCATTGAAATTGATTTCGGGAATATCTTCCATCACATCATCGCCGAGATCGTTGAGGGAGCGTCGCAGGTTGGGCAGGCGGTTGTAGCATAAGTTGGTAACGATGCGGTACAGCCACGTGCGGAACTGGGATTGTCCCTTGAAGTTCGGCAGCGCCGTCCACGCACGCACAAAGGTCTCCTGCGTCAGATCGAGCGCCTCGTTCTCATCTTTCACGACGCGCAACGCAAGATTGTAGACATAGCGCTGATGTTCATCCACGAGAACGGCAAAGGCATCATGACTGCCTTTCTGCGCCTTTTGGATGAGGGTTTGTTCAGTGTCCACGCGTAGTTCCTTCAAGGGATTAGACAGGGGAAAACGAGAAAAGTTTCAAATCTGACCATGGACAATAGACAATGGACGATAGCAGAGATTTATGGTCAACAGTTCATCGTCTATCGCCTGGGAGTGAAACTTTTCTCCAGCTCTCCTGTCAAACGAAGTGAGAAATAAACCAAGGAGAATTGGAAATGAAAAGACCTGTTGTAATTGTACTCTTGACTGTAGCACTCACACTGGTGTGTGCCGGTATCGCGGCGGTAGCCTTCTTTTTCTGGGGCATCGGCGGCGGTCTCCCCACCAACAACCCGTTCGACGTGATGAACGTCTCCTCTCAAGTGGAGGAAAACAAGACCCTGAAAGTGGATGCGGCAAAGCCGGTCACCCTGAAGGTAACGGACGATGCTGGCGATGTCACGATCACCGGCGGAGATGTCAAATCCGTTGAAGTGAAAGTGGTCAAGACCGCCTATGACTCTTCTCAGGCGCGTGCCGATGAGGAGGTAAAGACCCTCAAATACACCGTCGAGCAAACTGGAAATACCATCACGCTCAAATATCAACTGCCCAATTCGATCAATATACGGAACAAAGTGGATACCGTGGATTTCATTGTCACTGTCCCGACTGAAACCATTGTAGATGTAGACAATCAATCCGGTGATGTAACTGTATCCGCGATCAATGGTAAGGTCACTGTAGAAACCGCTTTCGGTGAGATCAACGCAGATAATCTCGAAGGGGCTGTCTCGCTCACCACGAACAGCGGCACGGTTACCGCGACATCCATCAAGGCAAATGAAGGTGATATCATCCTGAAATCCGATTTTGGTGCTCTCACACTCGAAAAAGCCAATGGCAAGGATATTACCATTGACACCAACAGCGGCACGGTCAAATTGGATGAAGTACGCGCTACTGGCAAACTCAGCCTGAGCACCCAGTTCGGCGATGTAAGCTATGAGAACGGCTCGGCAAATTCGGTCTTTGTGAAGACCAACAGCGGTAGCATCTCACTGACCAAGCTAACTGTTGCCAAAGACATCCACGTGGAAGATGAGTTCGGCACGCTCAAACTAGATCAGGCGCTGGCAGCATCCTACGATCTCCAAACCAACAGCGGCGATATCACGGTCGATGGCGCAAAAGGTGAACTCGCTGCTGATACCCAATTTGGTGGCATTGATATCACGAATGCGGAGGCGGTAACACTCAACCTCAAGACCAACAGCGGAGCGGTCAATTTCAGTGGCACACTCGGCGTAGGTGCGCACACGGTCAAATCAGAGTTCGGGGCAGTTGACCTGACTCTGCCAGCCGATGTGAAACTCAACGTGGATCTCACCACTGAGTTCGGCAAGATCAAATCGGATATGCCCATTGCAGTCAATGTGACCGAAACATCCGGTTCAAACTCAAGCAAAGATCAACTTGTGGGAACCATCAACGGCGGAGGTGACCTGCTCACGGTCGAGACCAACAACGGCGATGTGACCATTCACGCCAGCAAGTAACCAACCAGTGACCGTCACCATCAGGATGACGGTCACTTTTTTATGCTATCATCGGATAAAAAGGAATTCTATGGCTGATATTTTTCCCTGTCTCGGCATTGTCGGCTCGCTCACGGTCATCTTTGGCTTTCTCGCCTTCCTGCGCTACATGAATTATCGCGAAACGCTGGCACTCGCCGAAAAGGGACTCACCAAAACCGAGACACGCTCCACCGGGAAAGGATTCCTGCGCTGGGGGATTCTCATTACCGCGATCGGATTCGCCCTCACGGTCGGACTTTACCTGATCGGCTTTTCCTCCGCCGAAGAATATCCGCTTCATCTCGGACCCTGGATGCTGGGAGGCTTCGTCCCGCTTTTTCTCGGCATCGCTTTGATCCTGATCCACGTGTTGACGGAAAAATAAATTAAACCTCAAGAGATGACATAAGTTTATGGCATCCCTTGGGGTTTTTCTTTTAATGGTTGGGGATTCAGGAGAAGGAAACCCTTTGAAACGGAATCAACCTCTGGCTTCGTGAGAGGCGATGCACTTCATCCCATTAAGGTTCGGCTTGTACTGGCGTCACAATGGAGATCGCCTTCGGGCGCAGCTTGACCGTCACGGGCAGGCGTCCGATGATATCGCCGTCGCCTTGCACGAGAAGTTTACGGTCGCTATCGATTACCACTTCATCCCGTGCTTCCATACAAAGGACGTTCCAATTCTTATCCTGCGTGTTGGTGAACATGCTCCATGCCAGGCTGAGGTAATCGCCGATGCTGCGGGCATGGATGCGGCAGACGTTCACGATGCCGTCGTCCATGTGAATGTTCGGATCGAGCTGCAACGGTTTGATGCCCACGATGCGGCTGTTAGCGATCATCAATTCGGAGGCACGCAAGAGCGTGGTCTTGCCATCGATCTTCACCGAAAAACGGAAGGATGGGAAATCGAGTATCTGCGTGAAGCCTTTCCAGAGATCGGGTAGTTTCCCGAGATGGCGTTTCTCTTCGCGCTTGACAGTCTTCATGGTACGCGAACCGATACCGGCACTGACGTTCAACACATAGAACTCATCCCCCACTTGCAAGGCATCAATAGTGCGGATGGTATGCTCGTGAAAGACAAGCTCCAACGCCTGATCGATCTGAAGTGGAATATCCAGATTGCGTGCCAGCGCGTTCCACGTTCCACTGGGAATGATGATCAGCGGAACCTGCGTATCAACTAATCCGCTCGCCACACTCGAAAGTGTCCCATCACCGCCAGCGGAAATAAAAAGTTTAAAGCCCTGTCGCACCGCTTCCCGCACACGCTGACGTGGGCTTTCATCGGGCGTGGTCTCGTAGAATTCACACGAAAGATCGTGCGCCTCTAAAATTGATTCGATCTGTTCGCGTACACTTGTCGCTTCCGATACACCCGCCACAGGGTTGACCACAACAAACGTCTTTGGCTTTTGCTGAATATCTACCTGCATAATTCCTGTTCCTAAAAATGATCTCGTCCGTCGCCTGAAATTATCTTAGCACAGCCCTGCATAGGGTACAGATAGGATTATCCCTATGCGGTTGGGGCATGTGTGCGCAATCATGGATAAACGTTACTATCCTCCTCGCTGAGAATCAGGTACAATTTCTTCGCCAAAAATTATATATAATTTTGATTTCAAGGAGGATGAATGCCTGGCTTCACTCCCGGTCAACGATGGCAGCCCCCTTACTCCCCTTTTCAAAAGGTGACGTTTGGCGACCGCGCTCTGCAAGTCCTTGAATATAGTGTCAAAGGTCCGCTGTTCGGATGCCGCATGTGCGGCAACTGCCTGCTTCAAGAGACCGCGCTGATCTGCCCAATGGAATGTCCGAAGGGTTTGCGCAACGGTCCCTGCGGCGGCTCGACCCCCGAGCATTGTTATGTGGACGAAACTCGTCCGTGCATCTGGTACAAAATTTACGAACGTTCTTTCAAGTATGGACGTGAAGATTTACTGTTGGAGGTTCTGCCTCCACTCGATTGGGAAAAGGTGGGGCGTGATACATGGCGTGATGTTTTCAGGAACATCGGAAAGCTGGGAGTGGGGAAAACTGTCCATGGACTTCTTTCAAAAGAATCTCGCAAAGAAACCTGGGATGGGATCTTCTATTCTGTCCGTCAACCCGATTGGTGGAAGGGTGACGCGCTCTATCATCCACCCGCTTCAACGGAACCCGCTTCTGACCTACAGCGCAGGCTGGTCGCCGGTGAGTTTGTTGTTACCAGCGAAATAACGCCTCCGTTAAGTTCCACCACCGATAAGTTGATCCGTAACATCCAAGCCATCGCCCCCGCCGTCACGGCGGTCAACTTCACCGATAACCAATCCGCCATTCCGCGCATGACATCCTGGGCATGCAGCACAGTAACGATCCAGCAGGGATTCGAGCCACTCTTGCAAATGTCCGCGCGCAACCGTTCGCGCAGCAGTTTGCAAAGTGAGATCATCGGCGCGACCGCGCTGGGCGTGCGCAATGTTCTCTGCGTCACCGGAGACAGCGCCAAGCTCTCCCCTTCCCCACGCGAGAAGATGGACATTAACGATCTGGATGCCATTCAAATGCTATGGATCTTGCGCAGAATGCGTGATGAGGGGAAATATCTAGACGGGCGCGAGATCAAAAATCCGCCGAAATTCTTCCTCGGCGCGGCAGCTTCTCCGTTCGCATCTCAACCAAAATTCCAGGCATTGCGCGAGCAGAAGAAGGTCAATGCCGGAGCGCAGTTCTTTCAGACCAATCTGATCTTTGATATGGACGGCATGGAGGTCTGGCTCAACGAACTTGCCAAACGCAATATATTAGACAAGGTTTATATTCTGGCAGGTGTGACGCCCATCAAGAGTTTCAAGATGGCGCAGAAGCTGGCAGAGGTTCCAGGTGTTGTTCTCCCGAAAGAGCTTATCCAGCGCATGGAAGCGGCAGATAAAGCTGGCAATGCTCAAGAGGAAGGTATACAGATCGCGCTGGAGATCATCAATCGCATCAAGTCCTATCGCGGGCAGGGGATCCACGGCATTCACCTGATGCCTGTTGCCTGGGATGAGATCGTTCCGAGAATCGTCAAAGAGGCGGGGTTGCTGCCGGAGAAGAATATAGTTCAAGAACCTGTTCTGGTTCATTAATAATCTTTATGAACAAGGGGCGGGGAGACCCCGCCCCTACAGTTGGGTTGTTTTTGAATTCACTCTAATTGATTTCCCCACTATTTCAACAACATCTTTCTCGAAACCGAAGAAACTCCAAAAGGTGACTTCGGGTTGGTCAGCTTCCAACATCACGGAGATGGCTGGTTCTTTGTGACCGTAATAGCGCGAGCGCCATCCGCGAGTGGAGTGGGGGTCTGCGCGGACGATGGAGAAATCTCCATTTCCCTTGATAAGTCCCATTTGAATATTGAATTTGGAGTCGGACAGCTTGCTGTCCATTTTTGCTGGTGCAAGCCACAACCCGAATCCAGAAGCTAGCTTCTGGATTCCATATGCACCGTCGGTGAGCAGCCAGTGAAGTGAGTAATGATGAGATTCTTTAGCAGAGAGATTATCGATCACAAGCCAGCGATCATTTTCTAGTTCCATGACTGTCCGCTTGTGGGAGATGGGCTTGTAACTGTCATGTTCTCCCTGCCATAGATTTTTCTCGTGTTTGAGAACTTTTCCCTTTGACCAATTCGTCCACGTGAAGCGACTGAGCATGGTCATTTGGTCTTTGTTGTCTACGGTCACTGTGTTATGGACGGAGGTGTGAGCCAGTCCGTTGCGCCAGGGACTTTGTCCGCTGTAGAGGTAGGTGCCAGCATCGATGGCGAGGTTGTGACCGTGAATCCACAAATCCATGTGGAGTTGGTCAGCGTGGGATGGACGGGAGGTGAAGTCCGTGCAGCGGAGGATGGCGTGGGAAGTGTTGGAGTGGAGGAGATAGATGCCGCCATCAGAAAACGATTCACCGCTAAGCACGCGAAGATCGCCAAGTTTCTTTCCTCTTTCTTCTTTCTTCGCGTCCTTAGCGCTCTTCGCGGTGAATTCTTCACCGCACAGCCAAAATAAATCTTCGTCCCAGGGACCGGGCTCGAAGAGGCGTTCACCTTTGGTAATGTACCAGCCTAGTTGAAGCAACGGACGATAGTCGGTGAAAGCGCAGTTGTTGAGCGGTAGGACAAGTGCACCATCGTTGGAGCCGTAGACGGGCATTTCGCCAATTGCAGGGTTGATGAGGTTGGAGAGGTATTCAATGGATCGCGTGACGGAATTTTGTAGTTCTTTGGAAAATGGAGAATGGTTAATATCAGCGAGGCGAATGGCGTAAAGATAAATATGAAGAATGAAGCGATGGTAGTTGAGTGAGTACATGGAGTAGGTGCCATCGGGGAAGATCTGATTTGCAGCTTCCCGTTCGAGCAATTGTTTCCCAACGGTGAGATATTTTTTTGAATCTTTCAGTTCGGGGAAGAGCAGACCCACCATCCATAAGCCAAAAGCTTCGCTGATAGTGTGGTTACTATGCGTTGAGATGGCGTAGCCAATGTTTTTGTAGATACGTTCCGCTTGGGCGGCAACGTAGAGAACAAAGTTTTCTCTTCGCTTAGGGGTTGATGTTGGAGAGTTGAGAAAGGCATGATAACCGAATGTCCATGCCATGAGGCGCAGGGCAATCTCTTGCCCGTCCATCCAGTTCGGTCCCGTATTTGGAGGATTGTGTTTCGCCCAATCTTCGATGAGAGTCCAGAAAGTTTCGGAAAATTCCTCGTCTTTTGATGCAATATAGGCTCGGGCAAGAGTATAAACAAAGCCAAAACGGTTGAGTTCCCAAATGAATTTGATATCTCCTTTGGGATCATCTGATAGTTGAGACCAGTGTTTATCCTCGCTTAATAGCAAAGGCGGAGATGCAACATATTCAGAGAAATAATCCTTGTGCCAATTGGGAGGAATACTTGAGTACACAAGCTGTCGTGAAAAAAATAGAGGCATGCCCTGGATGAAAAAACCTGCTAAACCTATTGCATCTTCTGGATTCCACGGAACGTTCTCCGGTATTGTAGTGAGGCTAGATACGTTTGTGAAAAACACAGGGGCTCCTTGACCAGAAGACCTGTTTGTGACATACCTTTTGTAATCATCCCACTTTCCTACCGGCATCTGCCAGCGAATGAGTCCCGTGCGGAGTCGAAAGGCATACGCCACGCGAAAGACTAACCAACGGAGTCCAAGCTCTCGGTAGAGGGAGGCGAATGTCCGGAGTTTAGCTAGCATTCTTTTTACGGGAGGCATATCGGGATAGGACAATCCACAGGAGCGGAAGTCCCAAAATAATTAATGGAGGAGCATAGGCTTGTCCATCAGACCAGGCGTAGGAAAGCGCTCCGGCGAGCAGGGTCAGAGAAATGTAGAGCACGCTGATCTTCTGATGAGAGTAACCGCCGATGACGAGACGCTGATAGAGGTGCGTGCGATGCGCAGCAAGAACTTTTTCGCCTTTGATGGCGCGGCGGATGAAGGTGACCCCGGCATCCATGATGAAGGTCCACATCAGGAGCGTGCCGAGCATGAGAGCGTCACCGCTTTTGTCGGAGGAAAGCAGCGGCAGGACGGCAAAGGTATAGCCGAGAAACGTACTGGCAACATCGCCCATAAAAATTTTGGCAGGCGACCAATTGTGACCAAGAAAACCGAGACTGCTGGCGGCGATGGCTAGGGAGATCCAAAATGCAAAGGGACTGTGCGCGTTCGTGGTGAGCAGCATCCAGCCGAGACCACCCGCGAGAGCCACGCCACCTGCGATACCGTCAATACCGTCCATGAAGTTGTAGGCGTTGGTAAGACCGATGATCCACAAAAACGTGATAACGACGCCAACGGCTCCTAATGGCAAGACACCGAAGAGTGGAATGGTGACCGATTTGAAATATCCCAGCCCAAGGATCGAGACCGCGGCGACAATTCCCTGCACGATGAAGCGGACACTCGTCGGAAGTGAGTGGACATCGTCACGCCAGCCAAGGTAGGCGATGATTAATGCGCAGACGAGATAGACCAGCGCGTGACTCAATATCGCATCATTAATAAACCACAGACCTGTCACTGTAACGAGAACGACGATCGCCAGCCCTCCCCCACGCGGTGTGGGAATTGTGTGGGAACTGCGTTCATTGGGATGGTCAATGATGCGGCGTCGCTCCGCGTATTGGCGGATAAGGTAGACGAGGAGATATGAAATTCCTGCTAGGAGAATGAAGGCAATGGTGGAGGTCATTGGGGTGATTCTAAACGAGAACGAGTTTTTCGGTTTAAAACGTTGGCAGGTTGGAAAGTTTGAACGTTCAAACCTTCCAACCTGCTAACCTGACAACTTTCCAACTATTACCGCGCTAACGAAATAAAGACATCTTCCAGGGTTGGTTCACCGACAACGATATCTTTCACATTCACGTTCTTCGCTTTCAGCCCGTTTAACAAATCTTCTTTCTTCTTTCCTCTTTCCGTGATGGTGCGGAGGTGATCGCCAGCCAATGAAACACGCAGAACACCATCAACATGCGGCAACACATCCAATCCCGCTTCCAACGGTTCAGCAAAGACTTCCCAAACGTCGCCGGGGATGATGTCACGTTTCAGGTTGGAGGGCGTATCCATCGCCAGGAGTTTCCCATCGCGCATGATGCCAACGCGTTCGCAGTATTCGGCTTCGTCCATGTAGTGTGTGGTGACCAGGATCGTTACGCCGCTTTCGGCGAGCTCGTAGATCAGATCCCAGAAGGCACGACGGGCGGTCGGGTCCACGCCGGAGGTGGGTTCATCGAGGAAGAGCAGTTTCGGTTCATGAACCAGCGCGATGCCGAGTGCAAGTCGCTGACGCCAACCGGCGGAGAGGGAACGTGTCAGCGTGGACTCATGCCCTTTGAGCCCGACCAACTCAAGGGTGTGTGCGATGCGGGCTTTGTCCGTGATGCCATAAACACCGCCGTAGAATGTCAAATTTTCCAACACAGTCAGGTCGTCATAGATCGCAAATTTCTGCGACATGTATCCGGCGCGTGCGCGTACGTCTTCGCTTTGTTTGAAAGCATCGTAACCGAGCACCGTGGCTTTGCCATCACTCGGTTCCAGCAGCCCCAGCAACATACGGATGGTCGTGGTCTTGCCCGAACCGTTCGGTCCCAGATAACCAACCACTTCACCCGCGCCGACTTCAAAGTTGATGTGATCGACCGCGACAAATTCGCCAAAGGTACGAGTAAGGTTTTCTACTTTAATTACTGCATCAGTCATGATTGGACTCCGTTAGGTCGATGAACACATCTTCGAGGACGGGAGGCACCGAGCGGAGTTCATCCACGCGACCGCCTTCGCTTCCGATCTGGGACTGGAGCCTGTTGAGGACATCTTGAGCTTTCCCCTCGCCGACGCGGATGTGCAACCGATCACCGAACGCTTGAACATCTTCGACATCCGGGTCTTTGTGTGCCACGTGACGAAGAACGTTGATCGGCGAACCGCGCAATTCAAGGATGCGTCCGTTCAGGGTTGCGCGCAAATTGGACGGCGTATCTTCGGCGATGATCTTTCCATCTTTCATGAATCCCACGCGATGGCAGCGAGAGGCTTCGTCCATGTAGGGGGTGGAGATGATGACGGAGACTTCCCCCTCACCCGACCCTTCGGGTCAACCTCCCCCGCTAGGGGAGGTGGAAACCAGCTTGATCACCAATTGCCAGAAATCCTGGCGCGTGACAGGGTCAACACCCGTTGTGGGTTCGTCAAGCAGAAGCAATCTGGGTTTTGTCACCAACGCGGAAGCCAACCCGAGTTTTTGCTTCATACCGCCGGAGAGCTGCCCGGCGCGGCGATCCTTGAATTTATCGAGCCCGACGAATTCAAGGATTTCCATCGAGCGCGGCAACCATTCATCTGATCTAAGTCCGCGTACTTCGGCGAAGAAACGGATGTTCTCCAAAACAGTAAGGTCTTCATACATGGAGAAGCGCTGCGAGAGATAGCCAAGCTGCTGGCGGGCAAGTTCTGTCTTGCGGATGACATCGTAGCCGCAGACGGTGATCTCACCTTGATCCGGTCGCAGCGCACCGACGAGCAAGCGCATCGTGGTGGTCTTCCCTGCTCCATCGGCGCCAACGAGACCATAGATCTCACCAGCTTTCACTTGCAGGGAGACATCGTCCACGGCATGTGTGTCGCCGAAGTATTTCTTGAGATTGTTTGCTTGCACTAAATAATTGGTCACGATTAATTCTCACTAAATTTCGTTGGATGAAGAATGACGAACACTTCTGTTTTCGCGATCTCTTCCAATTGTTCACGGCTGGGATGTTTGGGCAAGCCGTGCGCTTTCTCCATGATCAAACCGATCATACGCGGATGCCGCTCCAGACGTACTTCCATGAAATCGGCGAAACGTACCGGGTCATTGACCACTTCCGCTGTACCGAAAAAATGTTTTGCTCCCACGCGAACTTCGACCTGTGGATTTGCCTGGATATTGCGCACCCAATCTGCCTGCAGTCCGCGCGCCGAGCCAACGTAGTAATCGCTGCCAATGGCTTCGAACTGCATGGGAGTGACACGCTTCTTTCCGGACTTGCGTCCGGTCGTCGTGAGAAGGAGGATGATCCTGCCGATAAGAGGTCCCAAACCGATGGCATACAACAGACGGTGAATCTTTTGAATGTTCTTCATCTTTGCCCAGTCAAATGCGACAGGTTGCATGTCATCTCCTTTAATTCATGGATAATTATTTGAAGACCACATCCGCGGGCATACCGATCTTCAAGATATTATCGGTATTGTTCACTTTCAATTTGATGGCGTAAACCGTTGAACTGCGTCCTTCCACAGTTTGGACATTGCGTGGAGTGAACTCGGCTTGGTCAGCAATGTGAGTGACCTCTGCATCAAATGTAGGGCTGGTACCTGTGGCAACATCAATCGTAACCGTAGCTTTCTGTCCAAGACTGATCTCCCGCAGACGGTCTTCAGGGACGTACACGGTGATGGTGATGTTGTTCAGATCCGCCATCGAGAAGGCTGTCGCACCCGGTTGGACAAATTCACCCGGTTCTACGTTGCGGACGAGAACCACGCCATCCATCGGGGCATAGACTGTCAATTTTTCCATCTGCGCGTCGATCAAGGCAAGATTGGATTGTGCCTGTGGAAGCGCAGTCTTTGCCTGTTCAAGCGCATTCAGGGCAGCGATCACTGCTGGCGACTCAGCTCCAGTTTGCAGAGAGAGCAGGCGCTTGTAGGCGGCATCATAACGCTGCTGCGACACCATCACCTGCCCACGCGCGTATTGAACGTCATCTTCGGCTTTCGTGTCGGTGAGGGCGTTGAAATCTTTTTGCGCAGCTTTGAGTTCATCATCGGCGGCGTTGTAGTAATCGTAGGCAGCATCTACAAGACCACCGCTTTCGACCACATTTTCCGTTTGGATCTTGATCTCATCTGCGACCTGGAAGGCAACACGTGCATCGGCAACGCGCTTCTCGGCTTTGACGTACTCCGCGTTGTTCAGATCGTTGACGACCTTATCAAGATTCGCGAGCGCATCATCCATCGCCTTTTTAGCGTTGTCCACTTCGGTTTGGGCAGCAGCGATCTGCTCGGCTTGATTGAAGAACCACATCGGTTGGTCAAATTCAGTCGGAGCGGAGACACGCCAGTTCTGGTCGCGCTGCGCTTCCTGTGCGGCAAGTGCGGACTGCAGAGTCTGGTCATATTTGGTTTGCGCGCTGGCGATAGCTGCAGTGGCAGAATCCACTGCAGCGGAGGCGACAGCTCGTTGGGCAACGAGCAGGCTGTCGTCCAGAGAAAGAACCGGGTCGCCCGCTTTGACGGTCTGTCCTTCCTCGACGAGCACTTCCTTTACTTTGCCAGCCATCTCCGGTGAGACGTTCACGGTCACCGATTCGATGGTTCCGGAGGCGCTGAGCTGTCCATTGCCGTTGTCGTTCAAAACACGGACTCCATAATAGATACCAACGCCAATGAGCGCCAAAACGATAATGATCGCGGGAAGAGGGGGACGTTTGTGTTGCATAGTTAACTCCTTATAAGAGAATTTAGTCTAAACGTTTGCGGAAGCGGAGAGCAGCGATGCCCATGATGACGACCGCGAAGATCGTCAGAGCAATGATCTCATTTTGCAGGGCGGCAATGCCAACCCCTTTCAGCAAGAGAGCACGAATGATGACAAGGTAATACCGAAGCGGAACGATCAGGGAAACATATTGCAAGAACTTCGGCATGGCTTCGATCGGGAAAAAGAAACCGGAGAGGAACAAACTCGGCAGCATGGTGACCATAACCGTGATGAAGGCTTCCTGCTGCGTATTGGCAACGGTGGAAGCAAAAAGACCGATGCCAAGACTCGAGATGAGGAAAAGACCGGAGAGGGCAAAGATAAGTCCCAAATTGCCCTTGATCGGAACCTCAAACCACCAATGACCAATGACAAGGATCTCGAACATATCGATGAAGGCAAGAATGGTGTACGGCAGGATCTTCCCCACTACCAGTTCCCATGAACGGATCGGTGTCACAATAAGCTGCTCGATGGTGCCGCGTTCGCGTTCACGCACGATAGAGGAGGCGGTCAATAATGTGGTGATGAAATAAAGGATCATGCCGATCACGCCCGGAACGTTGAAGTAGGCGGCGATGAGGTCGGGGTTGTACCAAACCTGTGTGCGTACATCCAGCGGCGGTTTGAAGGCGAACGGTCTGCCGGTCAAGGCGGCTTGTTCCGCCAGCACCTTGGTGGCATAGGATTGACCGATCAGCTTGGCGGTGTTCAGCGCCGTGCCGCCCACGGTGGCATCGGAACCGTCCAACACCATCGAGACCTGAGCCGTCCCTTCGAGCAGACGGGTTTCGTAATCAGGCGGGATGATGAGCGCGGCACGGATATCGCCCAATTCGATCAACTGCCGATATTCCATGTCTGAACCAACCACATAATCGATGCTGAAATAGTTCGCCGAACGGAACGCATCCAGCAAGGCGCGCGATTGTGTGGACTGGCTTTGATCCCAGACGGCGAGTGAGATGTTCTTCACATCGCTCGTCGCCGCGTAGCCCAGCAGGAACAACTGCAGCATCGGCATGATGATGATCAACACCAGCGTGCGCGGGTCGCGGAAGATCTGTATGAACTCTTTGCGAATAATGGATAGTAAACGTGAACTCATGCAGGCTCCTTCAAAATACCGTTCAGGAAGATATCAATATATTGGTCTGTAGCATCTTTCGGCATCAATTTACTGATCACGGAGTTCGAGATGACCATCTCCGTAATGAAATAGGAAACGATCGCGCCAAAAAAGGAACGCATCAACACAGCAGGATTCGTCACACGCAATCCCTTCATGTTCTTGATGACCTTTTCAAAGACCGGTAACACTTTTGGGGAAATCTCACGCAACATGGTCGAGCCGTGCTTCCCTTTAAACTCTACCAGTTCGACGAACATCAAATTCATGAACTCCGGTTGGTTGCCTAATTCGCGAATCACGATCCGAAAGGCGTTTCCGAAAAATTCCTTTGGCGTATCCCCTTCCACAGCGATGATAAGCGGCAAGATTTTCTTGTAAGGATGTTGATCTACGATGATGGCTTCAAAGATCTCATCCTTGCTGGCAAAATGATTGTAGATACCTCCCAACGCCAGCCCGGTGCGCTCCGCGATCTGACGCATCGAAGTAGCATGATAGCCCTGTTCCAGAAAGAGGCTCATAGCAGCCTCTTCCACGGCAAGGCGCGTTGCCTCTCCCTTTTTCAAATTCTCTTTTTCTTTAGCAGTCATTCCACATCTCCAAAAAAAATGAACGAACGTTCGTTTTTATTTTATCCAAAACGAAGAGTCTGTCAAGAGCAAATCCCTTCCTCTTCGATAGCTGAAACAACTCGGATGGTAAAATCTCACGCATGCTTCCCCTCACGAAAATAGAACAATTTGCCCGCAAACACCTTCGATATAACGTCACCGTTGGAATGTTCGACGGCGGACTCTTTGGCATCGCTCTTGGCTTCGGCTCCTTCGGGACGATCCTGCCGCTCTTCGTCGCCTCCATGACAAATTCCGCTACCTTGATCGGACTCGTCCCTGCGATCCACACCGCGGGATGGCTGCTGCCGCAGCTTTTCACCGCCGGTTACACCTCCCGTTTAAGACGCTATAAACGCACCGTGTTGTTGAGCACCATCCATGAACGCATCCCGTTTCTCGGGTTTGCCATTGTGGCACTGCTCCTCCCAAAGATTGGATTACAAACCGGTCTCATCCTCACCTTTCTTTTTCTGGCATGGCAGGGACTCGGCGGCGGCTTCACCGCTAATCCGTGGACAAGCATGATCTCAAAGATCATCCCACCTGAGAATCGCGGCACATTCTTTGGAACACAGGCAGCCATGGCAAATCTCTTCATCAGTGGCGCAGCGATCATCGCCGGGTATGTGCTGAACGGATATGAAGCCAGTACCAACTTTGCCATCTGCTTCTTCATCGCCACGCTCTTCTTCTTTTTGTCGTGGGCGGCTCTTGCCTTTACACGCGAGCCAACCGATTTCGACAAGATCATCGAAGAGAATCCAGTTCCCCTCTGGCAGGGCGCCAGTGCGATCCTCAAGCGCGATAAAAACTTCAACTGGTTTCTCTTGGCACGCGCTCTTTCGCAATTCGCCACGATGGGATTTGCTTTCTACATCGTCTATGCCCTGCGCCGCTTTGAGATGAATGAGGTCACGGCTGGATTTTTGACAGCAACTCTTACGATCTCGCAGACAATTGCCAATGCAGGCATGGGCTGGTTGGGAGATAAGATCGGTCACCGTGCCATGCTTATCATCGGTGCCGCAGCCGCCACGGTAAGTTCCCTCCTTGCATGGATGGCGCCTGCGCTGGGATGGTTCTTCCCCATCTTCATCCTCACCGGCTTTGCTAACGTTTCGATCTGGACGAACAGTATGTCTATGACTGTTGACTTCAGCGACGAAAAAGATCGTCCGTATTACATCGGGTTGGCGCAAACGCTCACCGCGCCCGCCACGATCATCGCTCCCCTGCTCGGCGGCTGGATCGCGGATGCGCAGGGCTTTGTTGTCACCTTCGGCATCTCTACGGTATTGTCCGTGATCATGCTGGGGATTCTCACGTTCATCGTCAAAGAGCCGCGCAAACTTCATCGGCGCGTGTCCATCCCTGTGGAAGAAACAAATTAGGAGTCAATCATGACACTCATTCAAGAAAAGACTGCGCAAGCGATCGATATTCTCAAAGAACAAAACATTGATATGTGGCTCACGTTCGTGCGCGAGACCAGCGGCGTCCGTGACCCCGCGTTGGATCTGATCATCGGCGACGGTGATCTGACGTGGGAATCAGCGTTGATCTTCACTCGCCAGGGAGAAAAGATCGCCATCATCGGCAACTTGGAAAAGGATGCTCTGCAGCGACTCGGCGTATTCGACGAAATTCAGGGATATGACAAATCCGTCCGCGAGTTGTTACGAGACACGATCACCCGCCTCCACCCCGACCAAATAGCAGTCAACACTTCGAAGAACAACGTCCACGCGGACGGGTTGACTCACGCCATGTACGAGAAGCTGCGTGACTATCTCGCTGACACGCCCTATGTGGACAGGCTCATCAGCGCCGAACCGATCATCAATGCCCTGCGCGGACGCAAAACTCCCGCCGAACAGGAACGTGTCCGAAGAGCCGTGGAGATCACAGACGAGATCTTCAAGAAAACATATGACTTCATCAAGGTTGGCATGACTGAGATAGAAGTCGGCGAATACATGTGGAAACTGGCGCGTGACTATGGCGTCGGGCTGGCATGGCCCGCGGAGAATTGTCCCGCCGTCAATTCGGGACCCGACTCTCCCGTTGGGCACAACGGTCCCACCAACATTAAGATCGAGCATGGACACATCCTCCATTTCGATTTTGGAGTGAAATACGAAGAGTATTGTTCCGATATTCAGCGCGTGGTCTACATCCTGCGCGAAGGCGAAACGGAAGCGCCCATCGAAGTGCAGCGTGGATTTATCACGATCCGCACCGCTATCGAGAAGTCACGCGAAGCGATGAAAGTCGGCGTGCAGGGCAAGGTCATTGACACTATCTCGCGCGAGATCGTCACCGACTCGGGTTACCCTGAATTCATGCATGGACTTGGTCACCAGCTTGGACGCGTGGCACATGACGGCGGCGCGCTGCTGGGTCCGCTGTGGGAAAAGTACGGAGACTCTCCGAATCAAAGATTGGAAGTCGGTCAGATCTTCACCATCGAACCGCATGTAGATATTCCCGGCTATGGCTGCATTGGTTTGGAAGAAGATGTGGTCATGACCGAGAACGGCGCGGAATATTTGTACGAGCCGCAAAGAGAGATCATCTTATTGAAAGGATGAAAGCATCTGTAGGGACACAGCGGCGTTGTGTCCTTTTATTATGCAATAACAATCCCGAAGGGATGGCAGGATTAACGTCTCAATGCAAACAACCAAATAAACCCTGAAAGGGTGACATAGACAAGTATGTCACCCTTTCAGGGTTCGTGTTTTTTCAATCTCATACCTATAATAATTTCAACCCTTCGGGTTTGTGTTTTTGAATGACATTGCCACATCAAGAATTAAACGGGGAAAAATTCAGCCGAACAAACGTCATAAAACGAGACCAACTTGCGGCTTTGGGGAGATGCGGTTATTCCCATCGCCTTTATGCCTTCCATCACTGGCTTGTCAGACATCCCCTAGCTATACTTATTCTCGTGAAATAATTCACGTAAAAAGGATGTTACATGACGACTCAGGAAGATCCCAGAATACTTGAACTTCGCAAAATGCGTGCAAAAGCCCAGGAGGGCGGCGGCGCAGAGCGCATCGAAAAGCAAAAAGCCAAAGGCAAGATGACGGCACGGGAGCGCATCGAAATGCTCCTCGATTGGAATACCTTCAACGAGATCGAACCGTTCATCACTCACCAGGGCGATGAAATGGACTTGCTCAAAGAAAGTTATCTCGGCGATGGTGTGGTAACAGGCTACGGACAAATTCAAGGGCGGACGGTATATCTCTACTCTCAAGATTTCACAATTTATGGCGGCACACTGAGCGAGATGCAATCGCACAAGATCTGCCGCGTCATGGATCTGGCGGTCCGCAACGGCGCGCCATTCATCGCCCTGATCGACTCAGGCGGCGCGCGCATCCAGGAAGGCGTGCGCTCGATGGGCGGTTATGCCGAAATCTTCCGCCGCAACGCGCAGTACTCGGGCGTGGTGCCGCAGATCAGCGTTATGCTTGGACCCTGCGCCGGCGGCGCTGCCTACTCCCCTGCTTTGACCGACCTAGTCATCATGGTGCAGAAACAATCGTTCATGTTCCTGACAGGACCTGAAGTGATCAAAGCTGTGACCGGTGAAGTGATCGATGCAGAATCGCTGGGCGGTGCAGATGTGCACATGTCTGTCAGTGGTGTATCACATTTGAGTGTAAAGACCGAACGCGATGCGCTTGAAATGGTGCGCACGTTCCTTTCCTACCTGCCTTCGAACAACGTGGAAAATCCTCCGTTCGTGAAAACAGATGATGATCTCAACCGCATGGATGAATGGCTCAATCATGTAATTCCGTTAGATCCCGCTGAACCGTACATCATGCATCAGGTCATCGAGAAGATCGTTGACAAGGGCTCCTTCCTTGAATTACAGCCCGAATGGGCACGTAATGCCATCATTGGTCTGGCACGCATCGGTGGACACAGCGTAGGGATTGTGGGTCAGGAACCCGCCATCATGGCTGGTGTGATCGACATCGACGCCGCCGATAAGATGACACGTTTCGTGCGCATGTGCGATTGCTTCAACATTCCGCTCGTTACCTTCGTCGACTCGCCCGGCTTCCTGCCTGGTATCGCACAGGAGCATAGCGGCATTATCCGTCACGGTGCAAAGTTGCTCTATGCCTATTCGGAAGCAACGGTACCGAAATTGTGTGTGATCACTCGCAAGGCGTACGGTGGTGCGTACGTGGTTATGTCCAGCAAGTATCTTGGCACCGATGTCACGTATGCGTGGCCCAGCGCAGAGATCGCTGTGCTCGGCGCAGAAGGCGCGGCAAACATCCTGTTCAAGAAACAGATCGAGAATGCGCCAAACCCATCGGAAGAGCGCAAGAAGCTCGCCGCAGAATATCGCGAGAAATTCAACAATCCGTATTACGCTGCTTCTACCGGATACGTGGACGATATCATCGAGCCGCGCGAAACACGACACAAGGTCATTGCGGCGCTCTCAGCACTCCGCGATAAATACGCCCCCGCCCCTCCGCGCAAACACGGAAACATTCCGGTGTAACCATGAGTGAAAATCTACTTCTCTCATTGCAGATCACAGCACTTGGCATGGGAATCGTCTTCGCGGCGATCATTCTGCTCTCGTTGATGATGTCCCTGCTGACGAGATTCGTTCACGACAAGGTGGAGGCGGACGATGTCACACCAGTCGCGTCAAACTCGGCCCAAGTTGATCCCGTTATAGAAAAGGGATACAAAGCTCAAGCTGCGGCGCTGGCGGTTGTACTAGCATTGGCGGAACAAAAACAGGTCCCAGCCTACAAAGAACCGCCTACAGCGCTGGTCTCTCCCTGGCAATTGGGCATGCGAACGCGTCAGATGTATGAGAAAGGCGGCAGGTAATTCCAATGAAATACACAGTTAAAGTTGCTGATAAAACGTACGAAGTCGAGATAGAAAATATTTACACGCGCCCCGTCATTGCACGCGTGGACGGTGAAACGTTTGAGATAATGCCCGAAAACGGGATCAGGCTCGATGAGGAGAAAGAAGCGAACGAAGCAACACTTGATGGTGAGAAAAGTGCATCCGGGCTCAAACCGCTTCCCGCTACAGCTCCAACGTCCAGCCCCATATTAGGCGGAAAGACACTCACCTCTCCATTACCTGGAACAGTCGTGGAAATCTTCATGAAGAAAGGCGACAAGGTCGAGTCGGGGCAAGTGATTTTGATCATCGAAGCCATGAAGATGAAGAACAGCATCCGATCCACGCGTACTGGGACCATCGCTGAGTTGCTGGTAAGTGCGGGGCAAACCGTGGCGCACAAGCAGGCGCTTGTGGAGTTTACAGAATGAACCTTGGAGAGTTATTGCCCGAGTTGATCAAAGGGCTTTCCAATTTTACGCTGGGCAATGCGGTGATGATCACCGTTTCCCTCGTATTGATCTACTTGGCGATCGCCAAAGAGATCGAGCCTGTGCTGCTCCTACCCATTGGTTTCGGTTGTATGCTGGCGAACATTCCGCTCTCCGGCATGACCGCATCCGAAGGAATGATGGGTGTGCTCTATGGCGGTATCAAGACGGAGATCTTCCCATTGTTGATCTTTGTCGGCGTGGGCGCCATGATCGATTTCAGTCCGCTGCTGTCACAACCGAGAATGGCACTGCTCGGCGCAGCAGGGCAATTCGGCATCTTCGGCACATTGATGCTGGCAATTGCATTGGGCTTCCCACTCAACCAGGCTGCCTCCATCGGCGTGATCGGCGCCATTGATGGACCGACCTCTATTTATGTCGCTTCGAAACTTGCGCCTGAATTGCTGGCGCCTATTGCGGTGGCGGCATATTCCTACATGAGCTTGATCCCGATCATCCAGCCGCCATTGATGAAACTGCTGACCACAAAGAAGGAACGCATGATCCGCATGGAATATGCACCCAAGCCGGTTTCGCAGATGGCGCTGGTGATGTTCCCGGTTTTGATCACAGTCATCGTTGGTTTGCTCGTGCCTGATGCCACACCACTGATCTCTATGCTGATGCTCGGGAACCTGTTGAAGGTCTCCGGAGTGGTGGATCGCTTAAGCAAAGCTGCTCAAAATGAGATCATCAATATTTCCACATTGTTCCTGGGTTTGACCATTGGCGCGACGATGAGCGCAGCATCTTTCCTGAACTTCGATACAGGCAAGGTAATGCTGCTGGGTCTGATCGCCTTTGCCTTGGATACCATCGTCGGTCTACTGTTCGGAAAGTTGATGTCATTCCTAAGCGGAGGAAAGATCAATCCGCTCATCGGCGCGGCAGGCATTTCCGCTTTTCCGATGGCAGGACGTATCGCTGCCAAGATGGCGCTCGATGAGGATGCCGATAATTTCATCCTCATGCACGCCATGGGATCGAATACCGCGGGTCAGTTAGGTTCGGTCATTGCTGGTGGTGTGTTGCTGGCGATCGTGAGCAAGCTGGTTCTTTAGTTCTGTACGAAAGGTTATAGTAGCCACGGGTTGTATACCTGTGGCTATTATTTTTCCACCTACACTATGCTCTTCTCATCAATCTATATTTGATCTCTTTCCCCAATGGATACAACGGAAGCAAGTCCGCACGATACCCCTTGCCAGCATAGGCTTGCATCAAGTCGCGTGCGCGGTGCAGAACATCACGATCATGCTTCAGCGGTAGTGATAGTATCTCCGTAATAGCCGGATGCATCGGCTTTTTTGTCAATTTGTGATAGAGGCGGAATTGCAACTGCCATGCTTCCAATTCTCCATACACAGAAAGAGCCAGGATCATTCCCTGTTGTAGATGTTTCACCTCATGGATGAGCAGGGTCAACATGTCGATATTCTGGGTATCCGTGTTCATCGAATAATAGACCGAATTTAAGTGAACTGTTCTCAACAATGTCCAGAAAGCGCCGACATTTTTTCGTGCCTTCCAAAACCCAACATATGTTTTGTGTACACGCAAATAGTCTGCCGCAATGCGTCCTTCCTCCCCCAAAGAGGTGAGTTGGCTCAAGACCTTTTCCTTCCAGTTAAGTCGTTCCCTTCTTGATGACATATCAAACCCTTTTCAGTTCCAGTAAATTGGATAACAAAACAAAATGGCTGTCGTTAAAAATAGCCCAATGAGACGAACAACCTCTGATAACGTATCATTTAGGAAATAAGTACCGCTTACATTCATGTAAAGGGGTTAGCCGTGTTATTTCTATGGAATGAACGTTGTAACAGTGAGAAAAGGAGACAGCAATGTATAAGACAAAACTAATCGCAAGCATTTTGTTGATCGCCGCAGTCCTATTTGCACAAGTAGGCGTTGCGGCAGCGGCAGCGCCCGCTCAGGATACAACCATTAGTGGCACCATCGTCAGCATCGTACCAGAAAAGGATGCCAATGGAGTGGTGACTGTCTTGGTGACGTATAAGGATGCACAGGGCGTGGATCAAACCGTCCGCATCAGCCAGGAAACAGCCGCATCCCTTGGTTTGTTGACGCTGGATCCCGCGACCAACTTACCCGTCGTGGATCCGAACACAGGCTTGCCTGTTGTTGACGGCACCAAGGTCGATACTACTGTGACGATCGATCCCACCACAGTGATCCCCGACGAGCCCACGGAAGAAGAACCTGTTCATCCTATTTCTGACCTACTGGCTTCCTTCTTCGGTGCAGATGCCCAAGTCGTGGATGGCTATCATCAGGATGGCTTTGGCTTTGGCGTCATTGCTCAGGCGTTATGGATGTCTCAGAATTTGAACGGCGATGCGACTACTGCTGGTTTGATCCTGGAAGCCAAAAAGACCGGTGACTACAGCGCCTTCACATTGCCGGATGGTTCGACACCCACCAATTGGGGTCAGTTCAAAAAAGCAGTGAACGACAAGAAAAATAATCTGGGTATCATTGTGTCTGGCAAGGCAGACAATGACACAACCGATACCACCGACCCGTCTGCTCAGAAGGACCATGGCAACGGCAAGGATAAGAACAAAGACAAAGGAAATGGGAACGGCAACAACGGACACGGCAAACCGTAAGTTGTATCCCAACTGAACTGTACAGGAGCGGCAATGTGCCGCTCCTGTTTGTTTTTGATAGAAGATGATAGCCAAATCAGTTAAAATAGCATCGAGGCTAACAATGCGAAAAGTAGCAATTCTTGGAATCGGTCAGATTAAAGTAGATGAACACTGGGACCTGTCCCTACGTGAACTGGGTGGCAACGCTGCCTTTGCAGCCATGCAGGACGCAGGCATGGACAAAATCGATGCGCTGTTCGTGGGCAACATGCTCTCGCCCCTCGTCAGCGGACAAAATCAACTCGGGACATTTTTCTCCGACTGGGTTGGGATGTGGGGCAAGGAAGCTGTCAAAGTGGAAGCCGCCTGCGGATCGGGATCGGCTGCGTTTCGTTCCGCGCTGATGGCTGTTTCCGCTGGTGATGTGGAATCTGCGCTGGTGATCGGTGTCGAAAAAATGACAGACAAAGCCGGCCATGATGTGACCGCCGCACTGGCAACGGCTGCCGATGCCGATTATGAAGTGGAGCAAGGCATTTCGTTCGTTGGCATCAACGCGCTGGTCATGCGCCGCTACATGCATGAATATGGCTGGAAGCATGAAGACTTTGCGCCGTTCTCCATCAATGCTCATGCCAACGCCATGCATAACCCGAATGCGCGCCTGCATGAAAAGGTCAGCATTGAAAAATTCGAAAAATCTTCGATGATCGCCACACCCATCAACCTGCTGGATGCTTCTCCCATCGGTGATGGCGCAGCGGCAGCGATCATTGTCCCGGCAGATCGAGTCGCTTCGGTGGTGGGTAGACCGAAAATAACGGTGGCAGGCTCGGCATCCGCAACGGATTCGATCGCTGTCCATTCGCGCAAGGATCCACTCTTCCTTTCAGCAGCGTATGAATCATCCCGGCGTGCCTATGAAATGGCAGGCGTTGGTCCGAATGATATTGATGTGTTCGAATTACATGATGCGTTCTCGATCATGTCGGCGTTGTCGTTGGAGGCATGCGGATTTGCGGAACGCGGTCAGGGTGTGAGGCTCGGTCTCGATAACGAGATCAGCCCCACGGGTCGTGTGCCCGTCTGCACTCGCGGTGGATTAAAAGCCCGCGGGCATCCTGTTGGTGCAACGGGTATGTATCAGATCGTTGAAATCGTCCAACAATTGCGCGGTGAATGTAATGGTACGCAAGTCGATGGTGCAAAGGTCGGCATGACGCAAAATATCGGCGGCTCTGGCGCGACCATCTTAACGCACATTTTTAAAGCGGAATAACATTCATTGCCTACATTTGGTGCGCCAGAGAAATGTGCCACCAAATGTACCATGGACAAAGATTACAAAGACGTTTTTAATTTAATGTAACGCTTGAATCCTCCTTATACTTACCTTATACTTATTTTGAGTAAGGAGCACGCCAAAATGGCAGACAAGAGAAAGATCGATCGCCGTGAGTTCACGTATTACATGCAAGTCACGGATGATATTACCAAGCAGTTGATCGGCTATCTCACCGATATCAGCACGGGCGGTTTTAAACTGGATAGTCCGAAACAAATTCCATCCGGGCAGGACTTTCGCATGCACATCGACCTGACCGCCGATGTTGCCGATAAGAATGCCATGGTCTTCATTGCACGCAGTAAATGGTGCCGCCCAGACCACATCGATCCCAATACCTATAACGTTGGTTTCGAGATCATGAACATGGCGCCGAGCGATATGGTGATCTTCCAGCGCATGTTCGATAAATACGGTGCCCGGAATTCTTCGAGCAAAAAAGGTAAAGACGACTATTTGTGGCGCTAGACTTTATACATTTTGATTCCAGACGGACGGTGAAACCGCCCGTTTTTTATCTACAAGACAACTCGGCTTGTTGTACAATGGGGACATGAAATACAAAACATTGCGCTCCATCGTCCGCTTCATTATGCACATCATTGCCGATATCGAAGTCCATGGGATTGAAAAGCTTCCACCGGGGAACGTGATCGTAGCAGCAAACCATTTAGGACGGCTGGATACAGCCGTTTTATTATGTATCATTGACCGTGAAGACATCATCATGCCAGTGGCTGAAAAATATAAAGATCACCCTTTATTCGGAGCCATCGGTCGTGCCGCCGATGCCATTTGGCTGAATCGTTTTGAAGCAGATTACTCGGCTCTGAGGCAGATCCTGGCGCGCATGGAGCAAGGCGGGATGTTGGTCATCGCTCCGGAAGGCACACGCTCTAAGACAGAAGCATTGCAGGAAGCTAAACTTGGTGTCGCATTTTTAGCAAGCAAAAGCGGATACCCCGTCCTGCCGGTAGCACTCACGGGCACAGAAGACCGTGGTATTGTTGCGAACTTGAAGCAATTCCGTCGTTCGAAGATCGTTGTAAAAGCGGGAGATCTATTTACTATCGAAGTTCCTAAAGGAAAGGGACGTGAACAAGCCATGCATGAAGCGACCGACGAGATCATGTGTCAGATCGCTGCCCTGCTCCCGGAAAAATATCGTGGTGTGTATGCAGATCATCCATGTTTGAAAGAGCATTTAAAAAACTGATATGAAATATTTTATTCGCTGGTTAATTCGTACTGTTTTCAATCTTGCTGCCCGGGTGGATGTGACGGGCTACGAACATCTTCCCACAGATGGAAGTTATGTCATTGCCACAAACCATCTCGGCATTGCCGATGCGCCTATTGCATTTTATGCGCTCGACCGTTGGGATATGTTCGTGATGGTGGGAGAAAAATGGAACGAGAAGGCGTTCTTTCGTTTTTTGGGTAAATACTTCAACTTCATTTTCATTGACCGCTTCAACCCCGATATCAAAGCATTACGTCATATTATTCATTTAATGGAGGAGAATAATATCCTGGTCATTGCCCCTGAGGGGACACGTTCCCGTACCGGCGCGTTGATCGAAGCCAAGCCGGGTGTCAGTTATCTCGCGACAAAGCTAAACCGCCCTATCGTACCGGTTGCCCTGACCGGCACCGAAGATAAAGTCCTTTTTGGAAATCTCAAACGTCTCAAGCGCACACACATCACCGTCACTGCCGGACCTGCTTTCAGGCTGCCACCTTTACCAAGACAAAATCGTGATGACGTGCTGAAGCAATACACCGACGAGATCATGTGCCACATCGCGGCAATTTTGCCGGAAAAGTATTGGGGCTTCTATACAGGGCATCCAAGACTGAAAGAATTACTTACAGACAAATGATGTAGACACATTAAAGGAATGAAAAGCACCAAAGGTTTTCCTCTGGCGCTTTTGGTTCATCTTAATCCTTTGAACTTCTGCAACTACAACACTTCTCCCGCTCCCCTCTTTAAAAACTTCCCTTCACCACGCTTGCCTTTCCACTCCTTACCGTCCACGATCAACTTGCCACGCAGGAAAACTTTTTCGGGATAACCAACCAATTCCCAGCCTTCGTACAGGTTATAGTCCGTACGCTGCTGTGACATTGCCACGCCATATTTTAACTTTCTTTTCGGGGTCCCAGATCACAATGTCTGCATCGGCGCCAGGCACAAGCGCACCTTTGCGTGGATAGAGTCCAAATATCTTGGCGGGGTTTGTGCTGTTGTATGCCACAAATTGATTCGCCGTGATCTTTCCTGCGCGTACGCCGTACGTCCACAGGATGGGCATTCGATCCTGGATACCGGGGAGTCCGTTGGGAATCTTGGTGAAGTCATCTTTACCCAATTCTTTGCCGGGGATGGCGATCTCGCTTCCTTCATACACGATCGGCTTGGTCCCGTCATAAAAGAACGGACAGTGGTCCGTACCAATCGTCTGCAAAGTACCTTCGGACAACCCTTCCCAGATACGGGCATTATCTTCCTTCGAGCGCATCGGCGGAGAACAGATCCATTTCGCACCGTCAGGTTTACGCAGGTCATCAACGGTGAAAAATAAATACGGCGGACAAGTCTCTCCCATCACCGGCACACCACGTTCGCGCGCATACTTCAACATGTCCACTTCACCTGCCATGTTCATATGGACGATATACACAGGAGAATTTGCCTGCTCCGCCATCGCAGCCATACGCATTGTCGCTTCGACCGCGCCCCAGCCGGGTCGTGTCAGCGCATGATACTCGGGAGTGGTGTACCCAACCGAAAGCGCTTCGGGGATGAGCGTTTCGATCACATCGCCATTCTCGCAGTGCGCCATCACCAGCATGCCGTTCTCTTTGGCGATGCGCAAAGCACGGAAGATACCGCCATCATCAAGGCGTAGACGTCCGTTATAAGCAGTGAACACTTTAAGCGTCATGATTCCCGTCTCACGCAGGTAAGGGATCTCTTTGGCAAGCTTCTCATCGAAGCGTGTCAGGTTCATGTGGAAGGAATAATCAATGGCAGCCTTTTCCGCCATCTTCATCCAGATATCCACTGAATGCCGGAAGCCTTCTTTTTCCAGAACCACAAAATCCATCACTGTGGTTGTCCCGCCAAATGCCGCAGCCTTATGACCGGTGTAATGGTCGTCGGAGGAGATTGTTCCAAACATGGGCAAGTCCAGATGCACATGCGGATCAATTCCGCCAGGCATAATGAGTTTGTCCGACGCATCGATGACTTCAGCATTCGGATGTTGCAAATCCTTACCGATGAGCTTTATCTCTTCGCCTTCGATCAGAATATCTGCTTCGAAGGTTTCAGAGGCAGTAATGAGAGTGCCGTTCTTGATTAAAGTTGCCATTGAGTGCTCCTTATGGAATCAGGGAGCTTGCTCCCGAAGTTTCGCCAACAAGTTGGCTGATTCCAAAATCTATTCATAATCTCCCTGTATTTCCTTTATCCCCAACAATGCGATCAAGACTTCGGGAGGGATATCCGCTTCAGGTAGGTCCACTTTATACAATTGTTCATTCTCTGCTCGTTCGCGCAGGGAACGCCAGAGAAGTTGACGTTCGTCGCCATCCACAACCAGATCGTTGAGTGATTTGGCATTCAAGAGATATTCCCCAGTAGTATAGAGGAAAGTTAGGCGCTTCCATTTCTCGGATTTGACTGGTTCTTTGAGTTTCTCTAACCCACCAAGCTGGATCTTGTAATATTCTTCCTTTGCCCGTGGGTGGTCTGCCTCATCCTTGAGAAGCTCGCCGCGTGTGGTCAGTTCATGTCCACGAACGGATGCAACGAATTCGATCTGTCCGCCGTGATCGGCAAATGCTGATGGCTGGTAAAAAGCCAGGTAGTCCACGGCGACAACCTTGGGTGCGGTCCGAAGCGGAATACGGTACCATCCCAAAAGCCGGGCGATCTCCAGGTCTCGGGGAGTGGGTAACAAACAGACAAGTACGAGTGAAGTCGGTGTTAATCCCATGAGGCACATTGTACTGCAAAGCCGCTATTAAACAAAAAAGCGAGCCCAGAAGCTCGCATCGCTTAAGTAGATTTGCCTTCTAGAAAAGAAAGTTGATCACGAGATAATTAAAACAGACCGCAATGATCACCAGGAGAATAAAATTCACGATAGACAAAATATTTGGCAGAATATTGCTTTTGTCGTCTTGAGAGCTCTGATAGCGCATCGTTTCTCCAAGGATACAAGATTTGATGCCAATAAAATAGCACACCGAAAAGTCAGAAGCATCTGTCGAATGTCATTAATCAGATGCTTTTTGTCATATGTATACATTATTGTAGTCGTACAACTTCTTAAAAGGTTACGGCAAGTACATTGTTTACTTGCCTTGCCTGGTATTTATTGAGTTTATTTCAAGAGCTTCTCACTATTAAACTCATGACTAGTAAAAGCTCCTGATGAGCCATGCCCATCAGGAGCCATAAACTGGTCGTGTTATGCCAATCCAACTTCCTTGTTGAAATCGACGATCAACTCATCGATCTCATCTGCCTGCTTCTGGACATCGGTCCAGTAATTCGGCTGATACCACTGATCCTGGATTTCCTGGTAGGTACGTCCCTGCTGTTCAACCCAGGTGTAGTATTTCAGATTGTGCACACGGCGTCGGTCGGTGTAGCGCAGTTCGAGCATATTGTCCGTAGACTGTCCGTGCAGGTAGCGGGCAAAATCGGCGGCAGCATCGCGCTCGGTATATTGACCGTATTCCTGGTGCATTTCATGGATGCGTGAGCGGTAGAGTTCCATCGAGTCGGTCAGAACGGTGATCATCACATCGTTCTCGTCCATCTCGTAATATTTGGCAGCCTTGATACAGGAGAGCACGTTCGAGATGCCAGAGAAGCCAAGCAGATCTAACTGACCGACAACAGCTTCCGGCACGCCCTTCTCAACCAAGTACGCGCGTCCGTTCTCTTCGTTGAAGAGACGTGAGATGTTCACTACAGCATTGTCGTCAATCGCAGTGACCACATCCGTGTTCTTCGTGTTGTGGATCCAGGGGATATGCTTATCACCGATCCCTTCGATACGGTGAGCGCCGAATCCATTTTCGAGAATGGTTGGGCATTGCAGCGCTTCACTGGCGACGATCTTGCTATCAGGGAAGAGTTTCTTCATGTAATCACCGCTGGCGATCGTTCCGGCAGAACCGGTGGCAGATGCCATACCGCGATAACGGTCATTGGGTCCCATCACTTGCTTGAGCACTTCTTCCATGGCGGCACCGGTTACGGTGAAGTGCCACAGGTAATTGCCGAACTCTTCGAACTGATTGAAGATCATCAGATCCTGCCCGGACTTGCGCAGTTCCCAGCATTTATCGAAGATCTCTTTGACGTTCGATTCGGAACCAGGTGTCTTGATGGTCTCGCCTGCCACTTTCTCCAGCCACTCGAAACGTTCCTTCGACATACCTTCGGGCAGGATGGCGATCGAGTCACATGCCAGCAGTGCAAAGTCATACGCGCCACCGCGGCAGTAATTTCCGGTGGAGGGCCACACGGCTTTTTGTGTGGTCGGGTCGAACTGACCGGTCACGAGTCTCGGCACGAGGCAGCTGAATGCAGCGCCAACTTTGTGCGCGCCGGTCGGGAACCACTTCCCTACCAACACGATGATGCGCGTCGGAACTCCCGTCAGCGAAGAGGGAAGCTCAAGGTAGTTGACCCCGCCATACGTCCCGCCAGAAGCGGTGGGTTGGTTATGCCAGTTGATACGGAAGAGGTTACGCGGATGAATGTCCCAGAGTCCGATGCCTTTGAGTTCATCCTTGACGTTTGCTGGGATCTTGGAAGGATCCTTCATTTGAGCGTAGGTGGGAATGATAATGTTGCGTTCTTTCGCGCGTTTGATAGCATTCGCGCGACGAGATTTTTCGACGGTCAGATCAATGGTGGTCATAGCGTCCTCCTGGAGAAGTTGTCAGACAACTTATATTATACCCTTGTTGTCACGATTTGTGAAATTTATGACAACAAGCATTCTATACTTCACAAACAACTCACTCACAATATGCAATAGCTCTGGCAAAATTTACCTTAAAGGGATTTGCCATATCAAGCGTGAGATGGGCTGACCGCCACGGGACATAATACTTTTTGACTCTCTCCACTTCGGACCATTCCAACTCATGCCAACCCGGGATGCGTCGCTTGCGGACTTTTAACCGCGCCCGATGAATTGATTCATCCGAGCAGACGCACTCGATCACCCGCCTTTCAGCCTGATACCGTTTCGCGAGCAGCCCCCACTCTGAACGAATGCTCTTCGTCGCTGCAACACTATCCAATATTACGGACTGCCCTAACATCAATTGGCGTCTTGCGAGAAGCGTAAGGAGATCGTACCCAGCCGATCCAAGTGATTTATTTTCGATGGTTGGTTTCAATCCACTTTGTAATAGGGATGCTTCGAGCCAATCCTTGGCAAAGACAGGAATACCGAAATATCTTCCAACTGCTTCTGCCAATGTGCTTTTCCCTGTGCCTGGTAAACCAGAGAAGACGATCAGTTTCATATGACCTATCACCTATTTTTGTTGAGGGTATTCCAATGTATTGTAGTGTTTATTTCATTACTGAGGAGAACAACATGAGATCTGCAAACACTGGCACCGTATCGGGGTGTGTCGTCTGGATCATTGTGTTTTGCGCGCTTAGCACTTGTATTTTCCCAATAGCTGCTGGCATCGGAGGGGTTACTTCTGCCAGTGAGTTCACCATGAAAACACTGGGACCCTACATTTGCCCAGAGGGGTCAACGGCTCAATCCTATTCGTACGAAACAACAACTACTGACGAATATGGAAACAGTCAGCCTGCTACTGCATACGTTCTCCAGTGTATCGATGCCCAGGGAAAGGTCGTGAAAGAAGATCCGGTGGGATACGCATTTATCTGGGTTGGCATTCTTGCACTGGCAGGTCTCATTATTGCAGCATTGCTCTCTTTTGCACTTGCTGCTCCGGCAGGTGTTCTCATTGGGAAACTATTTAATAAGAATAAGACGAGCACATAATATATTTTTGTTTCAATTACTGAAGGGAAAAGTGTAACCATTTTTAACGAAAACGTATGGTTATTTTAATGTACCGATTTTCAAAGAGAGTATTATGGTGTTAAGAGAAAGGAGATACCCATAGAGACACCGCCTGAAATGCAAGTACACGGAAGGACTGGGCAGCCTTAACCTGGTCGATAAGCAGAAAGCCCGCTTTAGTACCAGACGTTCCCCTAACGATAGGAAGGCGCTTAATCCCACTCCTATCCAGATCGTAATATAAGTGATGACGGACGGGTAATCCCCGTCCGTCCTTTTGTTTATACTAAAAACGTCCCGAAGGTTGTGTAGAACATACTTTGTTCTGTGAGAGCCTTCGGGACGGTGCATTATCTACAGCGAAGAAAGTGCCTTTTGCATCCGATCCAACCCATCCTTAAGTAATTTACGTGACGTGCCGTAATTGATGCGCACGTGACCTTCGCCTTCCTTCCCAAAGATCTTGCCATCGCTCAAGGCAACTTTTGCTTCTTTCAAGAAGTAATCATAAGGGGAAAGATTGACCGGTGTTTGCGTAAAATCGAGCCAGCCCAAATAGGTGGCGGTTGGAATAGTTGTCCGCACATTTGGCATGTATTTCGTAACATAATCCACGAGGAAATCGCGGTTGGCTGTTAGATAGGTACGTAATTCCGCTAACCATTCATCACATTGACCAGAGAAGCCGATGCGCGCGGCTCGCAGCCCCATGCTGCTGACGTGGATGCGCAGCCGCTCCACTTCTTTATTGTAACGTTCACGCAGTTCCTGATTAGGGATGATCGCAAATCCACAAAATAGACCAGGCACGTTGAACGTCTTGGATGGAGCGACCAATGTAATGGTGTGATTGGCAATCTCGGTGGAAAGCTTCGCCATCGGGGTGAATTTATTGCCATCCAAAAGCAACTCAGAATGGATTTCATCCGAGACCATCAAGACATCATTTTCCAGACAGATCTCCGCCATGCGCTGCAAGTCTTTGCGGGAATAGATAATGCCAAGCGGGTTGTGAGGATTGCACAACAGGAACATCCCTGCCTTCTTCGCCTGTTTCTTGAACATATCCCAATCGATCTCATAATGAATAATGTTGCCTTCCACGCTTTTCACAAGAGGCACATCGAGCTGGGGAATGCCGACATTATTTTTCACTTCATGAAATTCATTGTAGACCGGCGTCTGGATCATCAGTCCTTTTTTCGGAGAGCCAAAGGCGCGAGCCGCAATACTAAACCCGGTGACGATACCAGTCACAGCCGTGACAGCTTCGGGCTTCACTTTCCATTTGTACAGGGAATCCATGCGAGCGGCGACAGTCTCCTGCAAAGACTTGTGTTGTATCTCGTATCCCAGCACACCCTGATCGAGTGCGCTGCGCAATTCATCAAGGATAGGTTTTGGCGAGCGGAAGTCCATATCCGCTACCCACATAGGCAGGACATCATCCGGGTAGAGAGTCCATTTGTTGGCGATGTTGGGGTCGCGGCGATTCGGGGTTATGTTGAAGTTGTATGCCATGTTGTTCCTTCTGGAATGTGGTTTCTGTAGGGTGAGATCGTATCTCGCCTTACCGTTTATATGCCACGATCATACCATCCCGCATCGGGGCGAGAGAAACGATCCAATCGGGATAAGTCGTGATATCACGTGTGAAGCGGCGGATGGCTTCGGTGGTGGAACTCGTGGTCGTTCGGGTCGAGCGTTTGTCCATGCCAGATCATGTTGTCAATGATAAGCAGTCCGCCAGAGCGGAGTTTCTCCTTAATGACGGGCAGCGAATCAGGGTAGCCATCCTTATCGATATCATTGAAGATAATATCGAACGGACCTGGCGTCTGGCGCAGGGTTTCCACCGCTTCGGCATTGTGAAAGCGGACAAGGTCAGCGGTTCCCAACGCGGACAAATGCTTCTGCGCCCGTTTCGACAGGTCATCGTCCCAAACGGTGTGATGCACGACCCCACCTCCATTTTCTTTCACCGCTTTCGCGAACCACGCCGTGGAATAGCCGTATCCGGAGCCAAGCTCGAAGATTGCTCTGGCATTGATCATGCGCGCCAGTTGATAACAATAATATCCGCAGGCAGCACCGATAATGGGAAAATCATTCTTTTCAGCGATCTCTTCCATTTTTTGCAGTTCCGGTTCGCGCGGAGGGACAAGTGACGCAATATATTCCTGCACTTTATCGTACAAAATCGTAGCCATACTTTACTCCTATTGGGTACTATTAAAAATATTCAGGACAACTGGTAAAACCTTCTTAACCCACAAACCATACATTTTTCCGGATGGATGCAGACGATCCAACGTAATCAATTCGAAGTCATCCATCCCCATACGTGAGATGATGGTCACGTCCACATAGTGAGCACCTGCGGATTTCGTCTCATCCAGACTTACCGTGTTGAATAAGTCGATCTGCTGGCTGATCGGTTCAGTATCTCTATCCGCGGCATATGGGGTGAAACCCCAATCAGGGATGGAAAGCACCATCACACGATCGGCATCTCCACCTGCATATTCAATGGCTTTGCCGAGCATAAAGCGAAAGTCCTCGCGATAACCATCCACTGGATACCCACGGAACTGATCGTTGACACCGATCAATAACGTGACGAGGTCATACGTTCCCTGTGGTGGGCTAGCTTGGATTCCCTTCCAGAGCTCATCCACTGTCCAGCCGGTGCGGGCAATCGTCGTAACCTGGATATCTTTCCCGGCAAATTGAGGAGAAGTTCGCATTTGCGCGGCAAGCTGCTCGGGCCAGCGTTCAGAAACCCGGACGCTTTCACCAATCGTGTAGGAATCACCTAAGGCAAGATATCGAATGGGCGGCATGGAAGTCGCCTCAACGGGAGTAGGTGTAGGGGGAATGGAAGCACAAGCAACTAAAAGTAACAGGATAAGTAACGATAAGCGGTTTATCATGTGATTATATTCCTTTAAAACATAAGAGCATAGTCAGCGTGACTATGCCCTTGTTGATTCATTTTCAAGTCTTTCTTATGCAGTTCTTTGACGCCACAAGCTATAGATCGCCAACACCAGCATCGCCGCAGTTGCGATCCACGCGGTAGTCACCACTGACGGAGCAGGTGTCTGTTTGACGGCGATGCCAATGAACGACCAGACCAGCACGAACAGATATGCCGCGTCCCGGCGAGTGAGCGCCATCAGCAGACCAACGATGGAAGCAACGACGATCATGATGACTGCCCACGTCATGGCATGGATCCCAAATCCGCTCCAACTGATGAAGAACAACCAATCGGTGATGTTGGCAACTGTGGCGACAGTGATCCAGCCGAGGTAGATGCTGAAGGGCAGGTCAACGGACCACCACTCCGCGCCTTTGGTGGAGGAGAGATTGACGTTCAAACTCAAATAGCTGGCAATGAGGGTTACCAGCAGGGCAAGCATCACGAGCACGCCCAGTCCAAAATAGTTGTAGTGCCATGTGAACAACCACGCCGCGTTGAGCAGGTTGCTGACGGCAAATAAATATCCCAGCCTGCGCAGGCGCGGATTCTCTTTTTGAGACGGCAGGAATTGGTAAACGGTAAAGGCTATCCAGCCGATGTAGATGATGCCCCAGATAGCAAACACATACCCGGCAGGGACAAAGTAGACCTTGAATCGGTCGGAGATCTCGCCGGTGTTCTGTCCGTTGAGAGGCAGGGTGGAAGCGAGAATGTTAACCGTCAATGCAATGAGGACGGTGAAGAGGTTGGCAATTTGTCGAACTGTATCTTTCAAAATAAAACTCCTATATTCTCAAACGTAGGGGCGACCCTTCATGATAGATGATGTCATTTGACGTACAGGGCGGGTCGCCCCTGCATGGTAGGACGAAATTAATTTCGTCCCACGAAAATTACAGCGCTTTGATCTTCCACCACAGCGCAGGGATGCGGGAGACTTTTCCCGCGGCGCTCAGGCTGGCTCGGCGGGTGAAGACATCGTAATCGTGTTTCTCGATGTCATCCAGGATGCCTTGATAAAACACGGACGCGGCACCGATGGCGAGCTGCCCTTCCCTTTCTAACATCTTCACGCCTGCCCACGAATCTTCGTAGAGGTGGCGCGTCCGTTCAATTTGGAATTTCATGAATTGCCGCCAATTGTCGGTGATACGACCTGCGGCAATATCTTCCTCGCGGATGCCGTAATGGGCAAGTTCTTCGCGCGGAAGGTAAACACGTCCGTTGCAGTAGTCCTCCCCCACGTCGCGCAGGATGTTGGTCATTTGCAACGCTACACCCAGTTTAATGGCGTAGGGTACGGCATTGTTATTCTTGAAGCCAACGATCCACATGCTCATCAATCCCACTGTGGAAGCGACTCCGTAACAATACGTGGCGAGTTCATCGAAGGTCTGATAGCGAGACTGCATCAGGTCGCGGTTGACGCCGTCAATCAGCTGCAGAGCATAGTGGCGCGGGATATGGTAGCGGGTGAGGGTATCCGCCCATGCGGCGGCGACCAGATCGTTATCTTCGAAGGAGCCGGTCTCGATCATTCGACGCCAGTAATGAGAGCTGGGATTCACGTTCGGCGTCGGTCGATTCATCGACGATGTCATCCACGGTGCGGCAAAATGCATAGAGGGCGCGGACGGCAGAGCGTTTTTCTTCGGGGAGAAGCGAGGAGGCGAAGTGGAAGGATTTGCTGTGCTCGGCGGTGACGGTCTCGGCGTGTTTGTACGCCTTTTGGAGCGCGGCATCGCCAGCCCAGTACGAGAAGAACGGGCGGGTGGATGGGTGAGGGACGTTCCCGGCAAGAGCCAGTAATTGGTTTTCCCAACGAGCTTGCATTTCCATAGGTGCCTCCAAAATTCTTTCTATAAAGTGATAGCCCAAATTTTACGCATCTTGTCTATTTTGTCAAGGTTTTGTAAAATATATCTAAAATACCTTGACAAATATTAGACAATAAATATAATGGTCACATCGGTGGTCGAGTAGGGCGAACGATCGTCTCGCCCGTATCGAGGCCACCATTTACAGAAGAAATTCTTGTTGCAAAAGATTTTATGAGACTGGTGGTCTCGATACGCCCTTCGGGCTACTCGACCACCGGATAGAAATAGAAATGGAGAGTTATGCCTACTAAACCTACAGCCATCGTGATCGGTGCGGGAATTGGCGGGATCGCTACCGCCGCCCGCCTTGCGAAAAACGGATATGACGTGACCGTGCTCGAAAAAGAAGCGACTCCCGGCGGACGCTGCAACCAGATCATCCGCGACGGGCACCGCTTCGACATTGGTCCGACCCTGTTCCTGATGCCCGAGATCTGGGAGGAGACCTTTGCATCTCTCGGTGAAAAACTCAGCGACCATCTCGACCTGAAGCGCATTGACCCCACGTACAAAGTCCACTTCGATGACGGCTTGCAACTGGCACTGACCTCCAACATCGGCGACATGCAGACACAGCTCGAAAAAGTGGAGAAGACCGCCTTTACCGGTTTCCTGAACTACATCGCTGAGGGAAGCAAGCACTACAAAATGTCTGTCGAGAAATTCGTCGGGCGCAACTTTTACAACATCTTCGAATATTTCTCGCTGGGCAATCTGCCGTTGCTGTTCCAATTGAAGGCTCTACAGAAACACTACAACAACACCGGCAGATATTTCAAAGATGAACGGCTCAAAGCGGCGTTCACCTTCCAGAATATGTATCTGGGACTCAGCCCGTACGACGCGCCGGCTACCTACTCCCTGCTGCAATACACGGAACTCGCCGAAGGCGTGTGGTATCCGCTGGGCGGCATGTACGCGGGCATTCAGGCGCTGACCAGGGTCGCGGAGAAGCACGGCGTGAAGTTTGTGTACAACTCACCGGTGAAGAAGATCCATGTTGAAAAGTGGAAAGTGGAAAGTGTGGTGACGGAAGATGGTCGCGAATACAAAGCGGATATCCTTGTCGGCAATGCTGACCTTCCCTATATCTATAAAGAACTTCTGCCTAACAAAACCGAAGCGAAGAAACTGGAGAACAAACTCTATACCTGCTCCACCATCATGTTCTATTGGGGTGTAGACAAAGAGTACAAGCAGATCGCCCATCACAATGTTTTTCTCGGCGGCGATTACAAGGCTTCGTTCGACCAGATCTTCAACGATCACACTTTGCCCAAAGTGCCGTCGTTCTATGTCCACGCACCGGCGCGCACCGACAAAGCCGCCGCTCCGAACGGACAGGATACGCTCTATGTGCTCGTTCCCGTGGGTCATCTCGATGCCCGCTCCGAACAGGATTGGGATGCGCTCGTCAATCGCGCACGCGAAACCGTCTTCACTCGCCTCGGCAAAGAGATGGGCGTGACCGACCTCCGGGAGCACATCAAGTTCGAGATCGTGTACCAGCCCAAAACGTGGAAAGAACGCTTTAATCTCGAAAAGGGATCGGCGTTCGGGCTGAGTCACAACTTCATGCAGGTGGGTTTCCTGCGCCCGCAGAATCGTCACAAACAGTACAAGAACCTGTATTTCGCCGGAGCATCCACACATCCCGGCACCGGACTGCCGATCGTTTTGCTATCCGCTCGTCTGACAACCGAGAGAATTCTGAAAGAAAGGAGTACAATAGCTGTGCAAAAGGTGAATGAACCCGCCTTGAAGCCAGCCTAGTGTTCGAAAAGGATCCAAAATGGTCAGCACAACGCCCGCGTATAACCTTAAAGTTGTTCTCAATGAGACAGGCTTGCCTGCCGACACTTTGCGTGCATGGGAGCGTCGCTATGGGCTGCCCGTGCCTCAGCGCACCCCCGGCGGACATCGCCTGTACTCCGAGCGCGACATCCACACCATTAAGTGGCTGATGGCGCGTCAGGCGGAGGGACTTTCCATTTCGCGAGCGGTGGATTTGTGGAACGAGCAGGTCGCCTCTGGCTCCGACCCGCTAGCTGGTCTGGCGCCTTCAACTCTTGTCTCCGTCCAAACTTCGACCCCTGCTATTTATGTTCCTGCTGAAACGACTCTCGACACCCTGCGCGCGCAATGGATCACCGCTTGCCTGAACTTTAACGAGGTCGGCGCGGAGCAGGTCCTGAACCAGGCTTTCTCCATGTTCGCCGTGGAAGCCGTCTGCGTGCAGGTTCTGCAAAAAGGCATGTCTGAGATCGGCGGCTTGTGGTACGAGAACCGCGCCAGCGTGCAGCAGGAACATTTCGCCTCGGGTCTTGCCATGCGGCGGCTGGATGCGCTGTTGATCGCCTCCCCCGCCCCATCGCGCAATCAGACGGTCATCATCGGATGCACCGCCAACGAATGGCACACCTTCTCCACGTTGATGCTGGCGCTGTTCCTGCGTCGGCGTGGACTCAATGTCATTTATCTGGGAGCCAACGTCCCGGCAGAACGATTCGAAGAGACAGTCAACGCGGTGCGAGCGAATCTTGTCATCCTTGTCGCACAGACCCTCACCAGCGCAGCCTATCTCCAGCACACTGCCAACCTGCTGACCAACAAAGGCATCAACGTCGCGTACGGCGGTCGCATTTTCAATCTGCGTCCTGAGATCACATCCTACATCGCCGGTCACCATCTCGGCGCGGATGTCTCAGCTTCCGTCAACGAAGTGGATAACATCCTGAGCGGCAAACGCAAAGCCGTGCAGCTTAAAGCCGCTTCACGAGAATATGTTGCTGCCCATCAATTCTTCCTGTCGAAGCGTGCTGACATCGAGATCACCTTGCGAACGCTCATTCAACCGCTGGGCATTTCCACTGAAGATTACCAGACCGGCATTCACCATTTGGGCAATAACATTGCCGCCGCTCTTTCACTGGGCAATATGAATTATGTTTCCGATGAAATGGAATGGGTCAAGTATCTGCTCCACGCCTACAACCAGCCGGAAGATGAATTGATCCAGTTCATGGATGCCTACGCTAAAGCCATTGACAAGCACATCAACGGCTCCGGCAAACCCATCTATGAATGGCTCAAAGCCGAAATACAAAAACTAAAACAAGTGACCTGATAAGGAACTATGAACCGTAAACTTTTGTTCTCTATTCTCTTAGTCGTTTTCATTGACCTGCTCGGATTCAGCCTGATCCTGCCTCTGCTCCCCTACTACGCAGAAACCTTCAACGCCAGCAAATTCCAGACCGGATTATTGATTGCAGTCTACGCCCTGATGCAGTTGATCGGCGCTCCCATTCTCGGACGTCTCTCCGACCGCTTCGGACGCCGCCCCGTTTTGTTGGTCAGCATCTTCGGCACGTTCCTCGGCTTTTTGCTGCTCGGCTTCGCCAAAGCCCTGTGGATGCTCTTCGCCGCCCGCATTCTGGACGGCATCACCGGCGGCAACCTGAGCGTGGCACAAGCCTACATCTCCGATGTGACCGACGCGAAAAACCGCGCCAAAGGACTCGGTATGATCGGCGCCGCCTTCGGTATCGGCTTCATCATCGGACCCGTCACCGGCGGCTTGCTCAGCCAATACGGATACAACGTCCCTGCCTTTGTCGCAGCCGGACTCGCCTTCATCAACTTCATCCTGATCTTCGCCTGGCTGCCTGAATCGCTCACCGCTGAAAAGCGACAGCAGCTCGGCGAACAGAAGCGACCTGCTGTCACACTCGGCGCGCTCGTCACCGCCCTGAAGCGACCGTTCACCGGCTCCCTGCTCATCACGCGCTTCTTCTTCGGTCTGGCGTTCGCCATCTTCCAGAGCATCTTCTCGTTGTATGCGCTGGCGAAGTTCAACCTCTCCGCGCGCGATACTGGATTCGTGCTCACCTACGTGGGCGTACTCTCCGTCATCGTGCAGGGATTTTTGGTCGGCAAACTCACCGCCCGCTTCCGTGAAGATATTCTCATCACCGTCTCCGTGGCGCTGATGGCGGTATCCCTTCTCGGCTGGGCGCTGGCTCCCTCCGTTTGGTGGCTGTTGGTCGTGCTGACCCCCACCTCCCTCTCCGGTGGGTTGCTCAACACGTTGCTTTCGAGCACTCTGACCAAAGCCGTTGCCCCGCAAGAGATCGGCGGTATTCTCGGTCTCTCCGCCGCGGTGGAAAGTTCCACACGCATCATCGCTCCCATCCTAGGCGGCGCTCTGCTCGAACAAGTTGGCACGTGGTCACCGGGCACGTTCGGAGCCGTGGTCATGATCGGCGTGACGGTATATGTCTTCGCCAAGATCTACAACCATCCTGTTGTCGTCCAAATGCGTGAACAAAAGTCCGCGCCCGTACCGGCTGCAATAAGCGATTAATCTCCATGAATGATAAGAAAGACATCCTCGGAAACTTTTACCGGCGCATCCTGCCGCTTTACCCGCCGCGCACTGAGGCAGTGCTTCAGCGCACCAAACCTGCGGACCTGCAACATCTCACCTTCCGCTATATCTTCACGGTGAACGGCATGATCGAGATCAGTCACATGATCGAAGAGATCATCACCTCCACACCCGGTGCTTCTGAATCGCATGTTTCCTTTCAATATTTCTCACGCCTGGCTCCACAAATGGATCGTTACAAGCTGGTCGCGCGATCATCCAAAGGCTTATGGTTGTATGGTGTTTCCGATGTATCCCTTCCAAATCTTCCCAACACCATCTACGTGGATACGTCCGGAACTCCGCTGGAAAATTATTGGTACGTGATCGCCTACGGACCCGGCATCAGCGCCACCCTGCTCGCGGAAGAGATCACTCCCGCCGAGCGCCTGCCTGGTGAGCCGCGCATGTACGAGGGCTTTTATACCTTTGAGCAGGATACCGCTTATCAGGTGTTGTCGGTGCTGCATCAGCTATACCCGCAGCAAGTACCGTCCCCAGCGATCCCTGAACTAATGAATTGAACGAAGGCTCGCACCGTTTCCGTCTTGTTTTAGACATAAAAAGGAGTTAGCATGTTGATCGAGACCACCCGTTATGAATTACCGCCCGAAGGCACCAGCCTGCTCGGGTATATCGTCCGGCGCATGCACAAGACCGAGTGGCTGGTGAAGGCAGCCTCCGCGCTCAGCGAAGGTCAAGCCACAAAGGCGCTGGAGTTCTCCGCTGTCTACGCCGCCACATCCTCCACATCCTTTGGTCGTGCCTTTTACCAACCGCGCTTCAACCGCATCGGCGAAATCATTAGCGAAACCGACCCCACCACTGCCAGCCACCATCACAGCGCGGCTCGAAAGCACCTCTCCGCACTATCACATCACCTACGAAGCCATCATGCCCAATCGCGATTCCTTCCGCGGCTCGGAGACCATCACAGGCACCACCGTCGGCTTGCGCGGCTTGGGCATGCCCGCCCCTTCCAAATTCACCTTCACCTCAGGCGAGTACTCCGCCGAGTTTTCGGGCATTCTCACCAGCGAACTGGCGCTCTCGTTGTTCGGTAACACGCGCATCCGTGCCTATGGCTATCTCAACCTCAACGACAGCGCTGGCAACAGCGGACGTCTCGATCTTTCCCGCTCCGGCGACATCGCCATCAAGATCAACGACCAGCCCGTGACCCATCACACCGCCGCCAGGATCATCTGGCTGGAAAACAAGACTCCCCTTCCGCAGCCGATATGAAAAGCATCTGGTGGATTCGCCGCGACTTAAGACTAACGGATAACGCTGCGCTTCATTCCGCGCTTAAGGCGGATTCCGTTATCCCACTCTTCATTCTCGACCCGGCGTTTGATTCCGCTTCCCCTCGCCGCAAGGATTTTCTTTACGAAGGCTTGCACGCCCTCGATAAAGAGTTGCGCCAACAGAACTCATATCTCGTACTTCGTACCGGCAAACCGCTCGATGTCTTAAGCCAACTCATCCACGAAACCGGCGCGAAACAGATATTCGCTGAAGAAGACTTCACCCCCTACGCCCGCAAGCGCGATGTAGAGATCGAACATCATCTGCCGCTGAATCTGGTGCAAGGACAAACCGTCCACCACCCCACCGCGGTGTTGAAGGCAGATGGGAAACCGTACACAGTCTATACGCCATATTCCAAAGCGTGGAAGTCAAAACTTCCATCTTCGTTGAAACTGTATCCCACACCTGAAAAGATCAACACACCTGCGGGCATCCAAAGCGAACCGCTGCCGCGCTACAAGGTGAGCCCATTATTCCCAGCTGGAGAACAAGAAGCGATTGCGAGACTGGAAACATTTACTGGCGGAGTCCGAAGTCTCCAGACTTCGGCTGCAAAGTCTGGAGACTTTGCAGTCCAAACGCCAATACACTCCTACGCCAAAACCCGCGACCGCATGGACTTGGACGGCACATCATCCCTCTCACCCTATCTGCGTTTTGGAATGCTCGGTCTGGGACAAGCTGTCAGTGCGGCGAGACAGGCTATGGCTGAGTCAAGAGGCGAAGCATCCAACAGTGCTGAAGTCTGGTTGAACGAATTGATCTGGCGTGAGTTCTACATCCAGATCCTTTACCATTATCCGTATGTCAGCAAGACAGCCTTCAACCTGCAACTGGCACACATCCCGTGGCGCAACAATGAAGCGGAATTCGAAGCATGGAAACAAGGTCGCACGGGCGTTCCCATCGTGGATGCGGCGATGCATCAACTCAAAGAGATCGGCTGGATGCACAACCGTGCGCGAATGATCGTGGCTTCGTTCCTCGTCAAAGACCTGCTCATTGATTGGCGCTGGGGTGAAGCGTGGTTCATGGAAAATTTGCTGGATGGTGACATCGCTGCCAACAACGGCGGCTGGCAATGGACAGCTGGAACCGGCACCGACGCCGCGCCATATTTCCGCGTGTTCAATCCCGTTCTGCAAAGCATCAAATTCGACCCGAACGGCGATTACATCCGACTCTGGGTTCCCGAACTGCGCGGACTGGATGCGAAGGATATTCACGCTCCATGGGAAAAAGGCATCAAAGTAAAAGGCTATCCTGAAAAGCCGATCGTCGAACGCAATAAAGATAGAACGCTGGCGGCATATCAGGCATCGAAAACGATCTGGAGCGACAGTGCAGACATCAAAACTCAGTATCCGCTTGCTTGAAAGCAAAGACATTCCGCAGATCGCAGAAGCATTTGCCAAACTCGGCTGGCACAAACCTACTTCTCAATATGAACAATATCTGCTCGAACAAAAGCTGAACCGGCGCAACGTCTATGTGGCGTTTGTGGCAGAGCAGTTCGTAGGATACGTGACAGTGTGCTGGCTATCCACATATGAAGCGTTCCGCACTGCGAATATCCCCGAGATCGTGGATTTCAACGTCCTGCCGGAATTTCGCAGGCAGCATATCGGCACCGCGTTGATGGAAACAGCCGAAAGCGAAATCGCACAAGTTAGCCCTATTGCTGGCATCGGCGTGGGCATGACCGCCGACTACGGCGCCGCACAACGCATGTACGTGCTCAGAGGCTATATCCCCGACGGACGCGGGCTGCATCACAAAGACCGTCCGCTCCACTATGGAGAACAAGTAACGGTTGATGATGACCTGGCGTTGTTCTTCACCAAAGAATTGAAATAAAAAACCGTCCCGCAGGTTTCAACAAAACACCTGTTGAACCAACACACCTGCGGGATGTTTTGAAAGCAAAAGGTTGATGACAAATACTATTTCCCCAGAAACCGGGCGCGCTGCATTAAGCGCGCTCTTTCAAGAAGGCTCCCCGCTTGGACCGTTGAAGGTCATGGCAAAATACGTGGGACGCTTCTTTCAAATTCCCATTCCGGGATTCCGCCCGTATGTGGTGTTCGGACCCGAAGCGAATCGTAAAGTGCTCGTGACCGAGCGTGACAAACTGCTCTGGCGCAACACCGATCCGGTCACGGATCTGCTGCGGCGCGGCGTGTTGATCGTGGACGGTGAAGAGCACGACAAGTACCGCGAGCTGATGGAACCGCCGCTTCATCCCTCCCGACTGGCTGGATACGCTTCGATGATGATCGCCCAAACCGATCGCGTCTCCGCGCAATGGAAAGACGGCGAGATCGTTGACATGCTGGTCGAAGGACGCAAGATCGCGCTGCTCATCATCATCCAAACCCTCTTCAGCCGCGATGCCTGGGACGACATTCCGCGCATCTGGACTCCCATTCTGAAAACCATCGCCCACATCTCACCGGGACCGTGGATCTTCTGGCGAAATATGCCAAGACCGGGGTTCAAGAAGTATCAGAAGGCTGTGGATGGTTATTTGTATGGGATCATTGAGGAAAGAAGAAAGAGGAAAGAAGACGTTCCCCAAGATCTGTTGCAACATTTGATCGACGCAGGACTCAGCGATGACGTGATCCGCGACCAGATGTTGACGATGCTCATCGCCGGGCATGATACATCCACTGCCCTGCTGGCGTGGACATTCGCTTTGCTGGGACAGCATCCCGAAGTTCATCAACGCGTCGTGCAGGAAGTGGATACGATGGAAAAGTCCCCGCTGCTCGATCAGGTTATCAAGGAGAGTTCTACGGCTGTACCCGCCCATTCATATTGGTAATCGACGCGTGGCGAAAGAGATGCAATTCGCCGAAGGGACAGTCCCTGCCGGGGAGCGGATGTTCTACTCGATCTACCTCACCCACCGCGACCCGTCCATTTGGGAGAACGCGGAAGACTTCTGCCCCGAACGTTTCGCGCATGGACGAAAGACTCCGCCGTTCTCATATGTCCCCTTTGGCGGAGGTTCGCGGGCTTGTATTGGTGGCGCGTTCGGTCAGGCAGAGGCGCGGATCGTCATGTCCCATTTGCTGCGCACCTACAAATTCGAGTTCACCAATCACAAGATCCATGCTCACATGGGCGCTACGCTCGAACCGCGTCCGGGTGTGATGATGAAAATCTATAAGAAATCGGTGGTTGAGTAGCGAGCGTTCGTTGCGAGCGTATCGAAACCACCACGCCGTAAAGCAATTCTTCTTACAACATTAAACTTGAAACTGGTGGTTTCGATACGGGCGAGAAAAGCACTCGCCCTACTCAACCACCGTATGGATTGAAAATGACTTACTTCGGTTTTTTACTTCGTTTCGTATTGATCCCCATTATCCTCTTCCTCGCCATCGCGTGGTGGGATGAGCGGCGGGGCAAACGGATTCCCGGCTTCCGCAATGGGCGCGCGGTGTGGATGGCGATCGGCGTTCATATTCTGTTGGCGGTCGTGTACACGACTCCGTGGGATAACTATCTTGTGGCGACAGGTGTGTGGTACTACAACCCAAACCTGGTTACCGGGCTTGTGATCGGGTATGTGCCGATTGAAGAGTATACATTCTTTGTGGTGGAGACAATTCTGGCGGGGTTGTGGTGGTGGTTCTTGGCACGGCGCTTCGTCTTCGCTGGCGCTCCGCTCAGCGCGAAAACATTCACACCCAACAAACGACTTGTTTACGTGTCTACCTGTGTACTTGTTTCCGTTTGGCTGCTCTTCACCTATCTCTTCTTCTTCGGCGCTCCCAAATGGACATATCTCGGCATCACTCTGTTCTGGGCGCTGCCGGCGATCCTTCCGCAGCTTTTGTTTGGTGCGGATATCCTCTGGCATTATCGTAAGCTGGTGTTTTGGGCGATCATGGTGCCGGGGACGTATCTCTCGCTGATGGACATTGTCGCCTTGAAAGAGACAACATGGTCCATCTCTCCAGCGCAAACAACAGGGATTTTGTTTTTTGGAATTCTTCCATTGGAAGAAGTGGTTTTCTTCTTCATCACCAACATTCTCATCACCTTCGGCTTGACGCTCCTACTGGCAAATGTCAGTCAGGAGAGGGTAGCCAGCATCAAAAACATCATCGCACAATGGAGAAACCATGGACGAGAGACTAAAACAGTTTGAGGGGAAATCATTTCTGAATTTAGAGACCTTCCGCAAAAATGGGAACGGGGTCAAGACTCCGGTGTGGTTCACACAGGATGGAGAGACGATCTACGTCCGCACGGTGGCGGGATCGGGAAAGGTGAAGCGCGCTCGAAATAACGGGACCAGCCGCATTGTCCCGTGTGAAGCGAACGGTAAGGTGACCGGAGAATGGGTTGCGGCGGAGGCGGTCGAAGTCACAGATGAACAAACGGCGGAACTCGTCCGCCGTTTGTTGGAGAGGAAATATGGAGCGGTTCAAGTCAAGTCGTTTGCCGCGTTGACCGCCATACGCCGCGAAAAATATACCGTCCTAAGGATCAGGCTGCTTCCACGTTGACCAGATCGTTGATCCATTTGCGGGAGATGTAGCGCCGGAAGATGATGATCAGTTTGGCGGCTTCTTCAAGAAGAACCATGGCGTACACATAATAGACAGGGAGATGCAGGACATATCCGCCGATCAGCGCAGAGGGAACGCCAATGCACCAGATCGAGAATAGCTCGGTGAGCATGGCGTATTTTGTATCGCCGCCTGCACGCAAGGCACCGATGAACAACATGAAGTTGAGCACGCGCAGCCAGACAGAGACTGCGTACACCAGCATAATGTTGCGCAGGTTAAACGCCGCCACCGGAGAGAGTTCATACATCCCAACGACCACATCACGAACAAAGATCACAACAATACCGCCGAGAACAGACATCGTCACCGCCAGAATGGTGAAGCGGCGGCTGTATTCGAAGGCGGTATCTTTATCCTTTTCGCCGATCTTATTGCCAACCATCACCGAGCAGGCATTGCCCAAGCCGATGAACAACACGAAGACCAACTCTTCAATAGTGGCATTGATATTGATGGCGGCGATGGCATTCGTGCCAATGTGGGCATAGACCGAGTTGTAGGTAGTGATGCCGAATGACCACAGCACTTCGTTGGCAGCGGCAGGCATGGATGTTTTCAACACGTTGAACAGGAAGGCGCGGTCAAAGTGAAAGAAGGTCAATGGGTTGGCAGCCAGCGGGGTCTTTAAGGCATACACAAGGATCAAAAGCAAAACAGCTTCGAATGACCAACCGATGGCAGTGCCGATCGCCGCTCCGCGCACGCCCAATGCTGGCAAACCGAAATGCCCGAAGATCAAGGTGTAGCCAATAACAGTCTTTACGATCAAGGCAATGACCGCCACAATGGTCGCCATCGTGACTTGGGTAATACTGCGCAACACAGAGATATAGGAAACTGAGACCGCCATAAACACGTAGCTCAAGCCGACAATGCGCAGATATTCACTTCCCAGTCTGATGACTTCAGGATCATTGGTGTAAAAGCGCATTAACTTTTCAGGGATAAATAAAGCCGCAAGCGAAAATAGAACAGCGACCGAGATCGCCAGCGTCAGGCAGATACCCAATACCTTGCGAATACTTGCTTCGTCTCCCTTACCCCAATATTGAGCAGTGAAGATCGCCATTCCACTGGTGGTGCCGAAGAGGAAGAGGACCAGCAGAAAGAAGATCTGATTTGCCAGCCCGACCGCCGCCACGGACGACTCCCCCAGTTGACCGACCATCCAGACATCGATCATGTTCAGCGCAGCAGAGATGAGCTGCTGAAAAGCAACCGGCAGAGATAATGCCAGCATTGCGCGGAAGAAAGCTTTATCGCGTAAGAAAGAGAGGGACATGATTAAAGAATAAAGGGTGAATTATGAGGGGTAAATGTAAGGGCGCAGCGACACTGCGCCCCCACGATCGGAATTAATCTTCAGGCGCTTCCCGAGTGATGTATAACGGCCTGCCTTTGGCCTCATCGTAGAGGCGACCGATATATTCTCCGAGCACGCCCAGCGAGATCAATTGTACGCCACCCAGGAAGAGCACGGCGATCAACGTAGTAGCTTGACCGGTCAACTGCTGGTGACCTGCCACGCGCAAATAAATAACAAGCGGAATCGCGAGAATGGAGATCGCCGCTGAAGTGAACCCAACGTAAGTTGCTACCTGTAGTGGGAAATAGGAAAAACCCGTGACCGCATTTACTGCCAGCTTGAACATCTTGCGGAAGGGATATTTGGTCTCGCCAGCCAGACGGGCAGCGCGTTTATACTCCACGCCGATCTGTTTGAACCCCACCCAGGCAGACATGCCACGCAGGAAGCGGTGCTTCTCGCGCATCTTGTTCATGACATTGACCACCTTGCGGTCCATCAGGCGGAAGTCGCCAGTATCGAGAGGGATCTTCACATCGGTGATCTGATAAATGATGCGGTAGAACAGGGAGGCTGTCCACAGTTTGAACCAGGATTCACCTTCGCGTTCAGCACGCACAGCATACACGACCTCGTAGCCTTCCTTCCACTTCTTCGACATTTCCAGGATCAGTTCAGGCGGGTCTTGCAGATCGGCATCGATGATAACCACAGCGTCACCGCGCGAGTAATCAAGCCCGGCAGTGACCGCCACCTGGTGACCAAAATTGCGTGCAAAGATAACCGGACGTATGTGCGAATCCTTTTTTGCAAGATCGCGGATAATATCAGAAGAACTATCAGAAGAACCGTCGTCCACGAGGATGAGTTCCCACGATTCGCCGGTGGAGTTCATCACTTCGGTGACGCGTCGGTGCAGTTCAGGCAGATTGTCTTTCTCATTAAAAATGGGAGCAATGATCGAATACGTGATTTTCATTTGTTCGCTTTCTTTCGAGCAGGAATCGTTTTTGGTTGAGATTCGTTCAATGTGGGCGGATCAACTACGGGTGAGATGGATGCGGGTACTTCATCCAAAGCGGCTGCCTTTTTCCTTCGAATGCTGCGACGTGGCGGGTTGACCAATTCCGGTGGCGCTGTGAATTGGGTACTTCCATCGTCTTCGAACGGAGGCAAGCCCAATACCTTGCGTTGGATGTATCCGGCGATCAAGACTACCGATGCAAGCAATGGAACAACCAGCAGCGCCCCAAGAATGCCTTCGAGAATGGTGGCGATCACAATGGCGATAAAGACCAAGCCCTCGTGCATGTGTACGCTGCGTCCCATGATGTATGGGCGCAGGAAAAAATTCTTCAGATTGATCAGAACCAAATAGACTGCGATCACGAGACCGGCTACAAATAAATTGTTGAGTCCCTCGGAATCAGAAAAATGGATCCAGGAGGAACCTTCCAACAATGCCACACCCGCTGCAAGTGCCACCGCGATCGCAGGACCCACATCTGGCACGAGTGTGAAAAGACCGGCAATGACACCCAGCACCAGTGCGCCAGGAATGCCCATGATGACCCATACGACCGTGAATACCACGCCAACAATAACCATCAACACGATCTGACCGCGCAGATATGCCATCCACACATTGCGTATGCGTTTGTACAATTCTTGTAATTCATCATGGTACGGCGGCAGAACCCAATCGAAGATCGCGGCTCGGATGCGGGGCCATTCCGACAGGAACAGATACACACTCACCAGGATTACCAGAAACCACAGAGCGCTGACAGAAGTTGTCTCCAACAGTTTCAAGGCTTCTTCTGGAAGCGGCGCCAAAAACTCACCCTGCAATTGCGTGAGGTTCTTGCCCCAATTTTCCAGATGAAAGGTCAGGTTGCCAAGATGAACCGGGTTGGAAAGCAGATCGCCAAGTTTTTTTGAAAGATCCAAGATATCCTGAATAACGATCTGCACTTCGTCATAAAAGATAGGCGTCAGTGTGGCGGGCACACCTACCAGCAGGATCAATGCCGAGAAATACACAACGTTCACTGACGCCTTGCGCGACATGCGCGTGCGTACAGAAAGAGATTCCACAATGGGGCTGATGAGATATGCCACAAAGGCGGCGATCACAAGATTTCGAACGGCATCACGCGCATAAATAATAAAAGCAATGATCGCTACAAAGATCATGAATCCCACAGCATAGCGAAACGGTAAAGACCACTGCGTATTCCTGTTCATAACAACTTTTTAACTGCCTCCAAGGTTGGTTCGATGATCGGAGCTTCGACGACTGCCTGCATGGCGGCGCGGACATCTTTGAGTCCGCTGCCGGTGTTCAGCACCAGGATGGGATCTTCGCTTCCTACTACGCCGGTAGCGGCTGCCTTGACCAAACCGGCATATGCCGTCGCCCCGGCGGGTTCAGCAAAGACACCTACCTTGCCCAATTCCGCAATGGCTTGCAAGATCTCCGCGTCTGATACATTAACGTACGTGCCGCCCGTTTCCTTCGCGGCACGGACAGCACGAACGCCATCCCGTGGCAAGTCAACAGAGATCGAGTCGGCGATCGTCTTCGCTGAGACGGGAGTGATCGTCTCTGTGTTCCCGTGAAAGGCATTCGAGATGGCAGCCGAACCATCCGCCTGCACGCCGATGATACGTGGAATGCGTGGCATCCAGCCGAGTTGATACAAGTCTTTGAAGCCTTTATGGATACCAGAGATGATGTTGCCATCCCCCACCGAGACGAAGACCGTCAACGGAGCATGGTCGAGGTCCTCGCCAAATTCCTCATGCCATTTGGCGTGCGCATCCTGCCACCATTCCCATATCTCGAAGGCGGCAGTTTTCTTGCCCTCCGCCGTGAACGGATTGTAGCCTGTATTGCGACAATACCAGCCGAACTCCTGCGAGGCTTGGATGGTCAGGTCAAAGGCATCGTCGTAGGTGCCATCCACTAAAATGACTTTCGCCCCGAAGATCAATAGTTGTGCCACTTTGGCAGGCGGCGCAGACTTGGGCGCGAAAATGACAGCTTTTTGTCCCACCGCGGCAGCCATACATGCCAGCGCCGCCCCGGCATTCCCTGTGGAGGCAGTGACCACCGTCGCTGCTTCGATCTCCAGCGAACGGGCGACCACCACAGCACTGGCGCGGTCCTTGAACGAGGCACTGGGATTGCGCGACTCATCTTTGAGCCACAGGTTTTGCAGGTTTAACTTCTGAGCCAGACGGGATAATTGGAAAACGGGCGTCCCACCGGCGGCGTGGAGAGGCGTGGCTTCTCCGGGCGGTTCCTGCACCGGCAGGAGCGGAAGATAGCTCCAGAGTGAGGATCCAGAGCGCGAGAGAATATCATCCGGCTCATATTTACTTTTGATGGCATCATAGTCGAGCACCACATCGAGATTCCCGCCGTCTTTCGGACATGTGTATGTCACTTCGTCAGGAGCATATTCCGTCTTGCACAACGAACAGATGTACCCAACAAATTTATTCATTTGATTTCCTCTTGGTGCTTCTATTGTACCCTGCTCCCCCAGACCTGATGAAAAGAAGTTATCAGCCTTGTACCCCTCCCTGGGGGTTTGGGTGCTTTCCAATTCCGAAAAGTTTGTTGTATTCCAATGGAAAATCACTAGACTTTTAATAAGACTATCAAGGAAGAGAGATTTTCCTATGACCCTGCTTGCTGCCGAGTTCTACCGCCTGGACCCATTGACCGGAAGCCAAAACTTTCTGAGTTTTGTAGAAACGCTCAATGCCATGTCTGCACCAGAGAAAAGGACCCCATTCTCCATCTTGTATGCAGACTTGAATTTTTTCTATACCATCAATGAAAAAATGGGGCACGCCCACGGTGATTCGGTCCTGCGCTGGTTTGGGATCGTTCTACAGGAGGAAAGCAATTCTCCTACATTCCGCATCGGCGGGGACGATTTTGCCATTATCCTCACCGATGGAACACACAGCGATCATGAAAGACTGCTCCAGCAGATCTATACCCGTTTGAACAGGGAAGGCGAACAATTAGGTACAGCCTCCCCAGCGGCGAAGATCGCCTTGATCCACTTCGACGAACAAAAGAAATTCTGTATCCACGACGTCATGTTCCATTTGTGGGAAACCATTCATGACGTGCAAGTCAACAAGGAGCGGACGATCCATATCTTTTGGGCACAGGATCTGCTCCAGTCGGATGCAAAGGCAGAGGAACAAAGCACAGACTCCATCAAGGATTCATGGGAACTGCTACAACAGATCGCCAACAATGCGATCAGCGGTGTCATCGGCATGGGAAAGGCACTCGATACTGCCCAAAAGAACTCCTATCTTGATTCTATTTCAGGGTTGCCCAATATGCGTGCTGCGCTCCAAAAGATGGCGAAGGAAATAAACCACGCGGCACAAACCAAACAAGCCTGTTCGTTCCTGATGCTCGACGGAGATAATATCAAGCGCTATAACAATGTCAGCTATGCCGATGGCGATAAGATGATCCAGGATATGGGAGTGGTGCTCTCAGAGAGTCTACGCCCAGGGGATTTCGTTGCCCGCTGGCGCACAGGTGATGAATTTATGGTCATTTTGCCAAACACATCTGCCCTGGGAGCAAAAGTGGTAGGAGAACGTTTTTGCGCAGCAGTTCGCGAAGCATCCAAGCAATGGTTATTTCCCACCAGTATTTCCATTGGCGTCGCTGTTTATCCCAAACATGGAGAACATGTCCATGCGCTGGTAGATGCAGCAGAAGCAGCAAACAAACGCGCTAAAGATGAAGGAAAAGATCGGGTCATTCTGGCAGAGTAGTTTTGCATTTCGTTGTGAGACCCGATAGGGGTGAAGCAATCTACCATAAAGATGACATACATCTTTTGAACCACGGAGACACTGAGGCACGGAGATTTAAAAAAGATTTTCTCGAGTGTCTCGGTGTCTCAGTGGTTAGGCATTGACTTCCGCTAATGCCCTCGATGTTTTTCTTTTTTCTTCTGCTGTTTCAATTTGAATTGTGTCAGTTTCTCCGCTTCACGCTGTTCGCGTGATTTAACTTCCCGTTCTTTCTTTCCCAACTCCATTTGCAATTTCATGGCTTGCTGCGCTTTCGTCCCTACACCTTCTTCATAGACTTCCTTGCGCACCTCGCGCTGCATCCGTTTGAAATTCTTCTTACGAATGATCTTCACCTGACTCTCGATCGGTTTGCCAAAGTCGATATGTTTATATTCCTTCTGAATGAATTCGTACAATTCTGCATCTGTCGGTTCGGCGCCAAAGATCAGGCGCGAGACGCGATAACCGGTCTCATCATCACGCTCGAAAACGCCCACCCAAAATGGATCGTCGAAAAATACTGTCAATTTGCCTTCCATGTCTGATCTCCATACAAAACATTTAAAAACATAACAAGCTGGCGGATTTCTCACACCAGCGAAAAAGCACTATTCATTTGTTTGGAAGGGATTTGAGTTTAGATAAGCGAAGTATATCATGCCAGCAAAATGGTCAGCACAACCCATCTGGCAGGGAGCGTGCTTCCCCTGTTTTGCGATCAACCAATTCCCAATCGATGATACATTCCGCCACAGAGGAACCATCCGCGCGGGAGATGCTGACATAACGGGAACCGCCCGTCTCACCCACTTGAAGCGGATGCGTGGACACGGTCAACGTTTCACCCCACGATGCAATCGATAAATATTGGATATGAACTCGCTTCGTGACCACGCTCAAGCCTGCTTCCGTTAAACGGGCGGGAGTCCAGCCTCGTGCCGCGAAATCCTGCGCCGCAGCTTCCTCGGCATAATTGATGTAGATCACGTTGTTGACGTGTTCATACACATCCAGATCCATCCACTCCACTTGTCGCTGCATCACGAATGGATTTTCGGCAGACGCAATTTTAGGAAAGCGCTCGAACGGAAATACGCGCGGATCTTCAAGTCGAAATACATCCACCACTTCTTCCGGTAAATTCATCGGTCGTCCTGTCCTGGCATCCATAAAAACGACCTGTTGTGTGCCTTGCGCAATGACTTCCCCGGTGTCTTTGCGGGTCAATTCAAAGCAACGTGTTCCGCGCACCTTCTGCCAACTGACCATCCAGATCGTCAATCCAAATTCGTCGTTGTGCCGCAGGGGCTGCATGAAACGGATATCTGCCTCACGGATCACCCAGAATACATCCGGGTTCTCGCTGTACTTCGCATCCCAACCAAGAGCCACGCCCCAATCCCAGGCGGTTTCCATTAAATAGCGCAGTGCATTTGCCGGGCTGACAGAACCGCTGGGATCCAGTTCTCCCCAACGCACGCGAAAAGTACGAGTAAAGATCTTTGACATATGGCTCCTATGAATGGGCTCGATTTTACTCTTGAATTCGCGTTCGTTTCGCCAACACAAAAATGCCAACTAAAAGCATGGCAAAAATAAAGACGGCATATACCGGAAATGAATTCTCCCTATTCTCTTGATGTGGTATTTGCGTTTGGGTCGGAGTGGGTGTCAAAGCAGGTATTTCCGTTGCATGGATATCCACCAGGGACCGTCCATTCATCGTGAACACGAACAAAGCAATGGCGTGATATTCCTCCGCCTTCAAGATTCCCGGGCTTTGCGGTGGATAAGTCGCCTGCAAGTAATCCGTTAATCCTTGAACAGATAGGAACTGCGAAAGATGTGCATCATTTACCAGCGCCGGGACCACGGTTGGTATGGGAAAGCCTTGATCCTCCCGTCGCCCGGCATGGCATCCACGCCCCCAACAGTTTTGATGTTCGGGTTCCCAAATGCCGCGGAATTCATCGGTGAGTCCCTGCCCTTTGTCGCCATGACACGGCATGCACCAATGCCAGTAGAGATTTTGCCCCAACTCGAATTCGGTCGGATTCTCCGGCAACGGCGTCTCTACCAACGGATCATATGTCGGTGTGGGAGATGGATTATCTTGGTGCGTGATGGGTAACTGAAAAGGAAGACTGCCAAACCAGGCAAGCAAGGGAAAGAGAATCAAAACAAATTTATAGAAAGTTTTCATTGTGAAGAATATCACATAAAGTATACCCCCAGGAATCGGACCTGACAGGTCTCCGCAAAAGTTTGACAGATCGTTGTCTATATCCACGCAAAGGTTGTGATTAGCATTGGCACGGATAAGACCTGTCAGGTCTTAATTGAAACCGTGAAAGTATTTTTTACGTCTATAATCCTTGAAAGAAATTTTGAAGTGTGGACAAAATCCCAATGAAAACATCAAAGCGCCTTTTCCTACTCTTCACCATAATCCTGTTAGTGAGTTGTGCGAACCAACAAACCTCGACGCCACAACACATTACTCAAGCAGAATCAACGCCAACGAAAACACAAATTCCGCAACAAGAAGAAAACAAGTTTGAAAAATCAAATTTGAACTATAAAGCTGCTCCTCCTAATTTATGGACAAAAATTGATAAGGAGAATTTTGAAATTTATCCGTTTAACTGGGTTGCTGATTTTACCTATGAAGAAGACGGCACTTTATGGATAGTAGGTGGTTTTGGAGTAATCCGCAGGAAACTTGACGGTAGTCAAACTTGGTATTCGATCAAAAATGGATTACCAAAAAACTTCTTTACTAGAGTTGCAATTTCACCTAAGGGAGATGTTTGGATTGGTGGGACAGAAAACGCACTCTTTCGTCTTGATGGTGAAAATTGGAATGATGAAGGGGTGAAACTTCCACAACCATTTGATGATCGAACATCCTATTTATGCTATTCCAAAGCCATTAGTGGAATTGATTTTAGCCCTGATGGTTCTGTCTGGGTAATGAACAATGGAATCGAAATCTATACTCAGGTAAATGGTCAATGGGCAAATTTCCCTCTCCCAAAAGATATACTTCCCATTGCCGGAGGAGGTGCTTGTCCGGTAGGGATTCGTGTACTAGCGAATAATAATATCACCATCAAACTAAGTCCATGTTGTGACTCTGCTCCTACTGCCCGTCACTTTGATGGAAAGGTGTGGAACAAGACAGAAGATTATGCAATAGTAGATGAACTAATTACATCCCGTCATTCTTCTGAAATTAATTCTATTCATCCGCTCATTGGGGCTATTCAAACTCAAGCAGCAGATTTTATCTTTACTAACTGGCCATTTAGCAGAGAATCTATTTTGCCAGATTTTCTCTCCCTTCATGACACGCAGGTAACTACTGATTCAAATGGCACAGTATGGATCAGCGATAGCTCAAACTTGTACAACAACCAGAATGGAGTTTTTCAAAATTTTTTAATAGACAATGGAAATTGGTCAAATGAAGATGCTGATTTAAAAAACAGCAAAGTCTTAATAACCGGGAAAAAAGCATTTTATTATCAAAAAGACAAAAGACCTTATAAACTGGAATGGTTAGTTATGCAAAAATTTGGTTACTACAATGAAATCAATAGTTTTACAATTGATCAAAAAGACAATATCTGGTTTTATATTCCAAGACAAGGATTAATAGTATCTGACCATGGAGAAATACAGTCTTTAGGGATAACGCCAGATAATTTACCAGAAGATAATGTTGGGGGTATTAACTATTTTCAGGATGGCAAAGTTTGGATTGGAACCAGAGGGGGAATTTGGCAATATTACAATGACAATTGGCGAAAAATCATCGTTTCAGACGAATATCAGCTTTTTACACATTTTGCAGAAGATGATCAAGGCAATATATATGGAGCAACCAACGAGGGTGTCTACGATTTCTCGAATGATGAGATCAAAAATATAAGGTTCGTAAATCAATTTAAGAAGCCTTATGTTGTATCTGGAACTGGAGGAATGGGTATGTGCACATTTAATAAGCGATATATAGTAATAGGAAATTGTCCATATTTTGGTCAGGATGTAAGACTCTACCCAGAATACGATTTTAAATCCCTATATCTTGGGGTACAGGCTGATGGTTCTGTTATTTATATAAACAACCATATTATTGCAAAGCTTATAAACAAGAATTGGAAAAGTTTTTTGTTTGACACTTTTGCCATAGATTCTGCCACCGTTGACCAAGAAGGAAATATTTGGATTCTCTCAAGATCAGATGGACTTTTCAAGCTCAAATCAAATATTTTTGATATCTATCAAGAATTAATTACCCAATAACCATTATAAAAAAGTATCTCAGGCTTCAAACCTGAGATACTTTTCACTTTCCACTCACTACTTTCTACTTCTCTTCCCTCTCCCAAATCTCCCGTGCAATCACTTCCTGATCCACCGGTAGCTTATCGATCCTCACACCGACCGCGTTATAGATGGCATTCGTGATGGCAGGCGTGGTGGGAATACTGCTGATCTCGCCCACTCCCTTCGCACCGTAGGGACCCGCATCGACGGGGTGTTCCACGATAATGGATGTGATCTCCGGGGTGAGCATGATGCCGGGAACGCGATAGCGCGCCAGATGGTCAGTGACCACGTAGCCGTTCTCGACGATGAATTCTTCAGTGAGAGCGTTGCCGAGTCCCATCATCACGCCGCCTTCGACCTGTCCCTGTAAGCCAAGTGGATTGACCGCCATGCCGACGTCGTTGGCAGAGATGACGCACAGCACTTTCACTTCACCGGTCAACTTATTCAATTCGATCTCTGCGGCTTGCACACCAAAGGAGAAGGCGAAGTGCATGTCGCCGCCCGTGCCGAGTGGCTGGGTCTTGGGCGCTTCATACATATAGCGCACAACCGGCTTCTGCCCGAGGGACGTCATTTCCTTGTAAATTTCTGCATACGTGAGCGAATGTCCATTGACGTGGACGATGCCATCTTCATAACGGATTTGTTCGGGGCGTACATCAAACTTCTCTGCCATAGCAGCGGTGATCTCATCGCGCAAAGTCTTTGCGGCGTAGCGTGAGGCGTTGCCTGTCACAAAGGTCTGGCGTGAGGCTGTGGTGGGACCGCCGTTCGGCGAGAGGTCTGTGTCCATGACCAGCACACGCACCTGCTCAGGATTCACAGACATTTCTTCCGCCACGATCAGGCGCATGACGGTGACCAGTCCCTGACCGAGTTCGGCAGCGGAACTGCGTACCTGGAATGTGCCATCTTCGTAGAGTTCCACGTCCGCACCGGAGATATCGGGTGCGCCGCCGCCGAGTCCGGTGTTCTTGTAAGCGGAGGCAAAGCCCCAGACGCGTACCAGATTCGGGTTAGCGGAGTTAACTACCGGCTTGAACGGATCGGGGTTGTGCTTGCGCATCTCCGCATCCACGCGGTTGATGCATTCGGTCAGTCCGACCGATTCCTTCAAGACCTGTCCTGTATTGGTGATGCTGCCGACGTGCAGTGCATTCATGCGTCGCAATTCAACGGGATCCATCTGCAACGTCTCTGCGAGTTTGTCCATCATCGACTCGACCGCGAACGCAGACTGCGTCACGCCGAATCCGCGGAAGGCGCCCGCGGGCGGATTGTTGGTGTACATGGCATAACAATCGGCGCGCACGTTCGGGATGTCGTACGGTCCCGCCGAGTGCGTGGTGGCACGCGTCATCACCTTTTCACCGAGCGATGCATACGCGCCGGTGTCACCGTAGAGCTCGGTCTCCATCGCCACGAGACAGCCATCTTTCTTGGCACCAAGCTTCACACGGATCTGCGTGGCATGTCGCTTCGGATGCACGAGCAAACTTTCGTGGCGATCAAAAAGCAACTTCACCGGGCGCTGCGTGACGTTTGCCAGCATCGCCACATGGATCTGCCCCATGATATCTTCCTTGCCGCCGAAGCCACCGCCCATCAACTGTCCCACAACGCGCACACGCTCTTCGGGCCAGCCCATCACGCGCGCCACTTGCGTGCGGTCCTGATACGGAATTTGCGAGCCAACATAAATTTCCATGCGACCATCGGGCAGCGGCACACCGATGCTGCACTCCGGTTCCAGGAAAGCGTGATCGGTGGTCGCCGTGTGGAAGGTGTGCTCCAGGATCACGTCCGCCTCGGCAAAACCCTGCTCCATATCGCCCTTGCGGACTTTGATGTGCTTGAGCAGATTTCCCTTTTCGTGGATCTGCGGGACTCCCTCTTCACGCGCCATCACGGGATTGGTGATGATAGGCTGGAGGTCGAACTCCGCTTCGATCAACGCCGCGGCTTGTTCCGCTATCTCTTGCGTTTCCGCCGCTACGATCGCTACCGTATCCCCCACATAGCGGACGCGTTCCCCGATGCCGACGATGACGGGCCAGTCGTAAATGACAAGACCATGATTCTTTTCGGCGGGAATATCTTCCGCAGTAAGAACTGCTACAACACCGGGTAACGCTTTGGCTTTGGAAATATCCAGTTTCGTCAGGAAACCATGCGGGATCATCGCGCGGCGGGCTTTGGCATACAACATGCCATCGAAGACAAGGTCATCTGTGTACTTGGCTTCACCGGTCACCTTCTCCACGGCTTCGGGGCGCAGATGACTGTGACCAACGGTCTTGTGATCGTGGATCGAGTCAGGAATGTGTGTCGGTTTCTGAACGGGCTCACCGGTACGCAACGCCTGCGCTGCCGCCAGGATCGCATTCTCAATGGAGGGATATCCCGCGCAACGGCAGAGCGTATCCTTCAACGCAAAACGGACATCATCCTGCGTGGGATTCGGATTGCGCTTGAGTAAAGCATACGCCGTCAGGATTTGTCCGGGGATGCAGAATCCGCATTGGACAGCGCCATGCTCGACGAAGGCTTCCTGCAGTGGGTGCAGTTTCATCTCGTCGTGCACGCGTTTCGCGAGACCTTCAATGGTGACGATGGATTTTCCATCCGCACGCGCGGCGGGATAAATGCACGAGACCACAGGCTCGCCCTCGATAAGGACAGTACACGCGCCGCACTCAGCTTCTTCGCAACCGATCTTTGTCCCGGTGAGATGCATTCGCAAGCGGAGGAGAGCTGCCAGTGTTTCACCCGGTTTGGGTTCGAATGTTTGTTGTACGCCGTTGACGGTAAGAGAGATTTGGTTTGTCATGTGGTTACCTCTATTGTGGACTCGAAAGTCTATAGACTTTCGAGTCCGGCTCGGTTATGCCGCTCTTCTCCAAGCGGTTTCGATGACTTCTTTGAACAACCCGCCGACGATGTGCCTGCGATAGTCGGCGCTTGCTCTTCTAGCACTCGTGCGGAATTGAGCTTGCGCAAGCAACGCATCCAGCGCTGATTCGAACGTCTCTGCGTTGAGAGTTTTGCCGCGTAAATAGTCTTCGGCTTGCATAGCGCGGAAGGGAGTTCCACCGCCGGGACCGACAGCGATGCGCACATCTTTGATCGTGTCGTTCTCACGTTCAAGCCAGACGGCGCAGTTCAAGATAGGCAGTGCCACACCTTGCGGACGCATGATGCGCTTGAAGCAGGATGCTTGGTGATGATTGGTAAGTGGTAAATAGAAGCCAACGAGAAGTTCTTCACCGTGTTTGAGGGAGGATTTGCCAGGTCCGAGGAAGAGTTCTTTGAATGAGACGCGGCGAGTGCCTGTTGCGCTGGCGACCTCGACGATGGCGTTCAATGCCAGCAGCGCAATCGTCCCATCGGCGGCAGGGAGGGCGTGAGCGACGTTGCCGCCAAGCGTTGCTACGTTGCGGACTTGCGGTCCGGCGATCAGGTTACAGGCTTCGGTCAACGCCTGGGCGTGGGTGACAACTTCTGGCGTGGTCGCGACGCGGTTGACCGGGACGGAGGCGCCGATGTAGAGTTCCTCTCCACGCTGCTCGAGGAAAGTCATCTCTGCAACAGAAGTCACATCAATTAAAGTTTCAACGGGCGAATGCCTGCCTTGTTCAAGGTCAAGCAGTAGATCGGTTCCCCCTGCGATGGGCATGAGCGGACGCGGCGCGTTGGCGAATGCGTCCATTGCCTCTGTTAAATTTTTTGGTCGAACATAGTTCTGCCAAAGGTTCATGGTGGTGCCTCTTTCTTTCTGGACGGCGGCACTTTTCGATGGGGTTTTGCCCAACGCCGTTGATGTTCTCTCACCAACGACCACCGAACCAATGGATTTGTGTTTTATTGTACTGCTTTGTCAAGCACTACGGAAGTCTGACAAATTGCACCATTGATGGTGACTTTATGCCACAACCGCATCTTCCGGGTGAACACCTGCCGTTAACAAGCCAAGCTTTTCAGGCGTCGCGTCGGCGCGCGGGACGATATCCATGATCTGACCTTCGTAGATGACAGCGATGCGGTCGGAGAGCGCTAGGATCTCATCGAGGTCTTCGGAGATGAGCATGATCGCAGTACCTTTGCGGCGTTCGACCAGCAATTGCTCGCGCACATATTCGGTCGCGCCGATGTCGAAGTCCGCGCGTGGGCTGGGCAGCGATGATCGCGCGCGGATTGCGTGAGATCTCCCGCGCCAGCACGATCTTCTGGATATTCCCGCCGGAGAGGTTCTTGGCGTGCGTTTCCTGCGACGGGGTCTTGACGCGGAACTGCTTGATCAGTTCGTCGGCATGTTTGGAAATATCGCGCAGATTGAGAAAACCATTCCGCGAGTACGGCATTTTCTGATGTTCGCGCAGGATCAAATTTTCCGCCACCGTGAATTCATGGATCATGCCATCGCGCATGCGTTCTTCAGGGATGTAGGACAACATGCGCTCGGTGATCTCACCCGGCGCGAGATTGGTAATGTCCTTGTCTTCCAAGTGGACTCTGCCGCTCGTCACCTTGCGCAAGCCGGTAATGGATTCCGCCAGTTCGCGTTGACCGTTGCCCGAAACTCCGGCGATACCCAAGATCTCACCCGAACATACTTCAAGACTCACACCGCGCAGCCCGGGCGTACCGCGGTCACTGCCGCAGAAGACATCATCCAGTTTCAAGCGGGCTTCTTTGACTTCGCATTTACCGCGGTCGGGAGCGAAGCCAACTTCGCGTCCGACCATCCAGTTGGCAAGATCCTGCTTGGTGGTCTCGGAAGTGGGGCGCGTGCCGATCTTGCGTCCATCGCGCAGCACGCTGACACGGTTGCTGATCTCGACCACTTCATGCAGTTTGTGCGAGATAAAGATCAGCGCATGACCGTCCTTCACCATCTGGCGCATGATGACGAACAACTCGTCCACTTCCTGCGGAGTTAATACAGCGGTAGGCTCATCAAGGATCAGGAGCGCCGCGCCGCGATATAAAGCTTTGATAATTTCTACACGTTGTTGTTGCCCCACTGATAACTGCCAGATGTAAGCGGATGGGTCGATCTTCAAGCCGTAAATATCCGCCAGTTCAAGGATACGCTTCGAGACGACATCCAGATCGGTCAACATGCCGCGTGAGGAGGGAAGTCCCAGCGCGACATTCTCGGCAACGGTCAGTGTCTGCACGAGCATAAAATGCTGGTGAATCATGCCGATGCCAAGGTTGATCGAATCGTTCGGCGATGAAATGCTGACCGGTTTCCCGTTCAACAGGATCTCGCCTTCATCAGGATGGTACAAGCCATACAGGATCTTCATCAACGTACTCTTGCCCGCACCGTTCTCGCCAAGCAGCGCGTGCACCTCACCAGACTTCACGTCAAAGTCCACGTGATCGCTGGCAAGCACACCGGGGAATCGTTTCGTGATCCCGCGCATTTCGAGATTGTCAATGCGGGTTCGACCGGAAGGGAGTTTGTTTGATTCGGTCATGGCGCCATCCTGTGAGGGGGTTAGACTTCGGAAGTCTTAAAGACTTCCGAAGTCTGTTTCAACCAACGATTAATTACGGCAGCGTGATCTTGATGCTTCCGTCCGTGATGCCCTTGATAGCTGCATCACCAGCGGCTTTGACATCCGCAGGCAGGGAATAGCCCGGGTTGTACTCGATCACCTCACCACCGTTGGCGAGGTTGGCGGAGAAGGTCTTGCCGCCGAGCGTGCCCTTCTGGATAAGTCCGATCATTTCCTTGAGCATAACTTCCCAGTGATACACCTGGCTGGCGACCACGATGGAAGGAGCGAGAGAGGATTGATTGGATTGCGTTCCGAACCACAGAGCATTGGCTTCCTTCGCCTTACCGATCGCGCCCACTACCATCTGAGCGGTGCCGGAGAGCACATCCGCGCCGGCGGAAATGTGAGTGTTCGCGGCTTCAGCAGCCAGCGCCGTATCGGAGAACGAACCGATATAGTTCACGTTGACCTGGATCTCAGGTTTGGTCGCCAACACGCCAGCTTTGAAACCGTCCACATACAACTTGGCATCGCCGGTCTCGATCGGTCCGACCACGCCGATGACATTGCTCTTGGTCAGCATCGCTGCCAACACGCCATTGACATAGCCGCCTTCTTGAGCGGTCGCTTCATAAGCGAAGATGTTCGGCTGACCGAACGTATCCACGGTGGTACCCCAGGCGAAGCTGGTCTTCGGGAAATCAGGAGCAATTTCCTGCAGGGAGGAACCGTACTGTGAGCCGTGCGCGATCACCAGGTTGTAGCCCTTGGTCGCATAATCGCGGATGGCAGCCGCAGCATCATCCACCACGAACATGTTCTCGGAATAGACGACTTCGAATTTATCGGGTCCGCCCATTTCGGTTTGAACTTTCATCAGGGCATCGTAAATACTCTGACTGAACGCCAAGTCATTGATGGCACTGGGCATGACGACCGCCACGCGGAATTTCTCCGCCGGGGCATTGGCAGCAGTGCCGCCGCAGGCTGTCAGGACGATGGACAACACGACAATGAAACTTACTAACCAGGCAAACTTTTTCATCTTCTTCTCCTTGATAGAATGGATACGATTCTTTCTTCGGGATGGTTGGTCCCGTTTCGACGCTTGGTTCTATGAATCGGCAGCGTTCCACCTCCTCGAGAATCAGTTCTCCCTTTCAAAGGGTTTGGTCAGCGCCGAGGGCGCGCGGACTCTGGATACGGCAAGCACCAATACAATGATCGTAAGCACATACGGCATCATCACTGCGATCTCGGATGGGATCGGAACGTTCTTGACCTGGATCCACAATTGTAGTGAATTGATCATGCTGAAGAGCAGCGCGCCACCCAACACTCCTGCAGGAGTCCACGCGCCGAAGTAGACTAACGCCACGGCAATGAAGCCTTGTCCGCTGGTCATGTTCTGCTGGAAGACGTTCAACAACCCGATGGAGAGCGAAGCGCCCGCGACACCCGAAAGAACTCCGCCAAGGATGATGGTGAAATAACGGATGCGCGCCACATTCACGCCGAGCGAATCGGCAGCATCCGGGTTCTCCCCCACCGAGCGGATCTTCAATCCCAGCGTGGTCTTGTTCAACACGAACCACGCAATGGGCACAAGCAGATACGCGCCGTACACGAGAATGTTGTGATTGAAAAAGATCGTGCCTAGTCCCGGAATATCGCTCAGCCAAGGGATGTAGATCTTTTGAAAACCTTGCACCGTTTCAATGGTTCCCATCAACTTCTGGAATAATAGATCGCTCATTCCCAGACCGAAGAGATAGAAGCCGATGCCGCTGATGCCTTGCTGGGCATGCAGGTTGACGGTCACGTACGCCATCGCCAATCCCATCAACCCACCGACCAGCATAGCGGTCAACACTCCCAGCCACGGACTTCCTGTTTTAAGGGCAACGTAAAAGGCGGCGAAGGAGCCGAGCAACATTTGTCCTTCCACACCCAGATTGAGCACACCGCTGCGCTGGCTGAACGTCTCACCGATGGCAGCATATAAATAGGGAGTGGCAAGGCGGATACCGGAGGCGAGAATGCCGATCAAAACCGTGACTGAAAAAAGATCTGAGATCATGAGGGCTTCTCCTCTACCGGCTGTGACTTTTGTGGCTGCGGCTTTTGTGTTGACGCATCCACTTCTTGCACACCGGTCTGTCTTCGTTTCTGCCTGCGCTGACGCCAGATCTCACTACTGACCACAAAGACCACTACCAATCCGTTCAGCGCCGTGATCAACGCCGAAGGGACTTGCACCACGCGCTGCATACTGTTGGCACCCACCAGCAATGCGCCAAACAGAATTGATGCCGGAATTGACCAGAGCGGATGCAACTGCCCGAACAACGCGGCGACGATGCCATTGAAACCAGCGCCGCCTGTGAAACCCGAAGCGGAACCATCTGTGATCATGCGATAGTTCACACCATAGACCTGCACTGCACCTGCCAGCCCCGCGAAGGCGCCGCTCAACAGCAGAGCCAGCACCACATAGCGCGGAACCTTGATACCGGCATAACGTGAAGCATGCGGATTCTGTCCCACCGCGCGGATGCGATATCCCAGCGTCGTGCGCCACAACAGAATGTAGACCAGGATGGCAAGAATGACCGCGATCAACGCGCCCAGATGTAAACGCGTCGGCACCAAACGCGGAAGTTGAAATTCGTTCAACAAACGGGCTGTCTGCGGAATCTTCGAAGCGCGTTCCGCCTGCGCCGGGTCGATCATTGCGCCGCGCAAGAGGAAGTTCATTAATTGCACGGCAATGGCATTCATCATCACGGTGCTCAAAATTTCATTGACACGAAAATAGGCTTTGAGAAAACCCGGAATGCCACCCCAGACCGCCCCACCGAGAAAACCTGCCAGCATCGCCAGCACGATCACCAGCCAGCCCGGCAAACTCGTGAAGGTCAGCCCGATCCATGTTGCCAGCAGCGCGCCGACGATCATCTGTCCCTCGCCGCCGATGTTGATCACATCGCCGCGGAAGGAGATGCAGATGCCGAGCCCCACCAGCAGCAGAGGCGTGGCTTTGACCAGTGTCTCTGCGAAAGCGTTGGTTGTGCCAAAGGCTCCCACCCACAAAGCTCCATACGCCTCAATGGGATTGATCTTCAAAAACAACAGCATGATCGCGCCGACGAGCAGCGCTGCCAGTGTCGCTAACACCGGCAGGAATGCATCGAAAAGAGCGCCTAATCTTGTTCGCATTGAGACAGTTCTCCTCAGTTTCAGGATGAGCGCAGACGAATCTGAGTATCTATGGATTCCACGTCTGCACCAGGCTTAACCGTAAAGTCACATCGTCAAAGTAATTTAATCCCAGCGCTAAGGGCTGGTTGTTGCGGCTGTAAAAAGCCATGTTCAATTCCAAAACTGTGCGGTTGGGTTCCATTCCCAGCGTTTGCCTGATCTCTTCGTTCACCTGCGCGGAACGGATATCGGTCGTGACAAATCCGATCTCTTGATGGCAGTAGGTCTTCAATATCTCACGGAAATGAAGCTGCCCGTCGATCTGTTCGAGGGGCACACGAAAATAAGATAACGGAACCACGTTATTCGCCAGAATGACCGGTTTTCCATCCGCAGAAAAAAGCCGTTTAAACGAAAGAAGCGCATCACCCGGTTCCAATGCCAGTGTTTGCGCTTCCTTTTCCGTAGCGGCTCTTTGAGAGGTCGAGAGCGAGCGGATGGATGCCTTATATTCATTGTTCTCGATCAGGCTGACCAGATCCCAGATATTCCCGGCATGCGCGCTAACCTCACGAATGCGCTCGTTTACATACGTGCCGTCGCCGTGTTTGCGGATGATCAAGCCGTTGACTGCCAGTTTTGCCAGCACCGTCCGTACCGTAGCGCGGCTGACCCCCAGTTCGTCGGATAACTCACTTTCGGAAGGGATGCGGCTTCCAGGCAGATAGGTCGCATTTTGGATGCGCTGACGGAGGATCTCCTCCACCTGATCTGCCACGGATTTCGTCTGAATGATGCCCATGAGAGTAAATTGGTTGGATGATAGTCGTCTGACCTCTTCTTTGTACAATATCGCACAACGCGATTCAAGTGACATTCATCTAAGTTTCCATGATGTTATACAGAGATGCAGATAAAAAATCCCCAGGTGTCTAAACCCGGGGATTTCTCAACAATCTGTCATTTTCCTCGTTCACCGCGAATGTATGGATTGCCCAACGCAGCCGGCGCACCCAGTCGCTTGCGGATGGCTTCACGCGAGCCGATCACCAGCACGATGACGGTGAAGGCGTAGGGCAGCATTTGCAGGAAAAAGCCCAGATACGGATTGTAATAAAAAGCGTTTTTCATGCCGAACAAGATCGTAGGACCTTGAATATCGAGAATGAGACGGCGCAGCGCACCGAAAGCATAGGAACCTACCGCCGCGCGGATCGGGTCCCATTGGGCGAAGATGACGAGACCGACCGCGATCCACCCCTGACCACCGGTGGTCAATTCGCTGAACCAGCCCGGCGCCACAGCCAGACTGATAGTCGCACCACCTAACCCTGCCAACATCCCGCCGACGAAGGTGTAGAAATATCTCATGCGGAAAACGTTGATGCCTAGCGCATCCGCCGCGGAGGGATACTCCCCTACCGCACGAAGATGCAGACCGGGGCGCGTGCGGTTGATGTAATACCACGCCAGCGGAACCATCAAATAGCCAATATAAACCAGCACACTTTGATTCTTGAAAAAGATCGGTCCGATGACCGGGATCAGCGAGAGCAGCGGAATAGAGAAGTTCGGCAGAAGCGAAACAGTCCCCGCCTTGCTCAAGCCATCGCCCAGCACCAAGCTGATGCCCGCGCCCAGCATGGTCAATGCCAATCCGCTGACGACCTGATCGGCTTGCAAGGTGATCACGATGAAAGCGTGGATCTGGCTGAGAAGTCCTGCCACGATCATCGCGACCAACACACCGATCCACGGATTGCCCGTCGCAATGGTCGTGCTAAAAGCAGACATGGCGCCGATCAGCATCATACCTTCCACGCCCAAATTCATCACACCCGAACGCTCGGCAAGCACTTCACCCAACGCCGCAAACAATAATACCGTTCCACTGGCAACACCCGCCTGGAGAATGACAATAAAATCCATGATTAAGCCTCCTCCCCGCGGACGATACGAACACGATATCGCAGCATGAAATCACTCGCGATCAAACAGACCAGAATGATGCCCTGGATCATCTTCGGCACACCGGAGGGTTGAATTTCACGCCCGGCAAGGATCAATGCACCGAATAACACCGAGACAAAGAGGATCGCCAGCGGATTCAACTTTGCCAGCCACGCTACGATGATGCCTGTGAAACCATAGCCTGCTGCGATAGGTGCGGTCTGCAAACGATGTACCACGCCTGCCACTTCACTCATCCCGCCGAGACCCGCCAGCGCACCCGAGAGCATCATGACCCACACCGTATTGCGCGTGATACTGATACCTGCATATTTCGCAGCGTGTGGATTGTCGCCGATCAAACGGATCTCATAGCCCCAGCGGCTGCGATAGACGATGAACCACAGGATGATGGCTGCGATGATGCCAAGGATCAAACCGGCATGAGTGGTCAAGCCGCGAAACGCAGGGATTTGTTTGGCGTACTCCGTCAAACGCGGCAGCCAGGCTGTTTGCGGAAATTTCGGACTCATTTGAAAACCACCTTCGGTCCAAATCGCGAACACCCAGAAGTTCACCCATGCAACAGCGATGTAGTTCATCATCAAGGTGCTGATGATCTCGTTGACATTGAACTTCGCTTTGAGATAGCCGGGGATGTAACCCCATGCCGCTCCCGTCGCCATACCCGCGAGCGCCATTATAGGCAGGAACAACCAGCGCGGAGATTCGGCGGGAAGCACCGGAGCCAACACGATCGCGCTCGCACCCCACGCGCCCATGATGAACTGTCCTTCCGCGCCAATGTTCCACAACTTCATACGGAAGGCAAGGGAACATGCCAGCGCCGTCAGAATGATCGGCGTTGCTTTAACGATAGTGTCAGACAACACACCGATGTCGCCGAAGGAAGCTTTCGCAATATGGGCATACGATGCGAACGGATTACCGCCCACCGCCGAGATCAAGATACCGCCCAGGATCAAGGCGACCAGCACCGCACCCAACGTTACTCCCAGCGATAACTGTGTGGACGGTTCTTCCAGCCGCGGTTCAAGTTTGATGCGCCACGAGCCGCGTTTTTTGGTCAATGTGGATTCAGTCATGGGATGCGACTCCCTCTTTATGGATTTGTTCCAACGGTGTGCCGGTCATCATCAGACCAAGCGCTTCGATCACGCTTTGGTCTGGTTCCGCTGATTCGATCTTTAACTCGCCCATGATCTTCCCCTCATAGATCACGTAGACACGGTCACTGAGCGCCAGCAATTCTTCCAATTCTTCAGAGATCAACAACACTGCCGCGCCCGCTTCGCGCTGGGTCAACAACAGGCGGTGGACTCCTTCAATCGCTCCGACATCCAGCCCACGGGTGGGTTGAACCGCCACCATGAAGTTGGGATGTCCAGAAATTTCACGGGCAAGAATCACACGTTGTAAATTCCCGCCGGAGAGAAGTCGTACAGGTGTGTTGACCGTTGGTACGATGATATCGTAGGCAGCTTTAAGTTCCTTGGCAAAATTTGTTGCCGCGTTCATATCCAACAGGCTGCCCTTTGAGATGGGCGGCTTGCGATAATTCTTCATGATGACGTTATCGGTCACGCTCAGGTTGGGAGAACTGCCCACATGCGTGCGGTCCTCAGGCACATACGACATGCCATGCTCGATACCATAACGCGTATCGCGGTTACTGACCTTCTCGCCATTCAAAAACACTTCGCCTGTGCATTGACGCAATCCGGCGATGACCTGCGAAAGCTCGATCTGACCATTGCCTGCCACACCCACAATACCAACGATCTCGCCTTCACGGACATTGAGTGATAGTCCGCGCAATGCCTTCAAGCCTTTATCGTTCTCGGCTTGTACATCTTTGACATCCAAAACCACCTTACCTGGTGTTTTGGTTTTTTTATCAACAAAGAAAACTACATCCCGACCGACCATGAGCTTAGCCAGTTCCTGCCTGCTTACACCTTTGGATGGAACACCCGAAGCCGTGGAAACGCCATGCCGCAGCACGCTGACACGATCCGCGATGGCGGTCACTTCCTGTAATTTGTGGCTGATAAAAATGACAGACTTGCCTTGTGCGATCATTGAGCGCAGCGTATCGAAGAGCACATCGATTTCCTGCGGCGCAAGGACTGCCGTCGGCTCATCCATGATGAGCACGTTCGCGCCGCGATAGAGCATCTTCAACAGTTCCACACGCTGCTGCTCACCCACCGAAAGCTGCCAGATCTTCGCGCGCGGATCGACCTTGAGCCCGAACTTGTCGCCCAGGTCAGCGACCTTCTTGTCATACTCATTCAATCGCATGAGAAAGCGTGGCTCATCGAGTCCGAGCAAAATATTCTCGGTCACAGTCTGCGAGGGAACGAGCATGAAATGCTGATGCACCATGCCGATCCCAGCCTTGATGGCATCACGCGGAGAAGAGAACTCCAGCGTTTTCCCTTTGACTTTGATAATGCCTGCATCCTGCTTGTACAAACCAGCCAGCACATTCATCAATGTGCTTTTACCGGCTCCATTTTCCCCCAGCAGCGCATGGATCTCTCCCGCGCGTAATTCAAAATCCACGTGGTCATTGGCAACCACTCCCGGAAAGCGTTTGACAATACCGCGCATTTCAACAACAAGTGGATGTTCATCGGGTTTAGTATTGAGGGTTGGGTCCACTGTTTGCTCCTTGGTGATGTGCATGGTAAACAAGAAAACAGGTACACACGTAAATCTTTTTATTCACCTGGGTATTTGTTTACCTGTCTACCTACATTCCATTATACAAAAATGGGGCAGAACGTATAGCTCTGCCCCATTCATCAAACTAGTTTTACTTCGGCAATTCCGCGGTGATGCCTTCAGCCCACCACTTCATACAAACGGGAACTGAGCACGGCAGACCATATTCCGGGAAGGAATCAAGGTCAACCTGCTGCAAGCTCTGACCTTCAGGCAGAACTACATTACCCTGATTGTCGTTGATGGGTCCGGTGAACACATCGAAGCGGTCGAACTCACCAGCCTGCATCTTGGCAAGTATGTCTCGGACTTCCTGAACCACAGCGGGATCGAGGTCAGCAACACCGGGTTGGAGTTCCTGTCCTTCCATGAAACCGAAGAGACCCAAAGCACCGGTGTCGGCATCGAAATATTGCCAACCGGGCTTGTACGTGCCAGCGACGACCTCATTAGTAACCTGAGCATAGATCGGTCCCCAGACCCAGTACGGAGCCGTGAGACAGTGCTCGACCTTGCAGGAGCCACCCCAGTCATAGGTGATACCCCATTTGCCCTTTTCCTGTGCAACATCTGCAACGGCAGGAGTATCAGCACCGGTGAACACCACCTGAGCGCCCGCATCGAACAAGGAAGCTGCAGCTTCCTTCTCGATCACAGGGTCATGCCAGGTATTGAGCCAACGCACATCCATGGTGCACTCGGGGCAGGTCTTCCTCATGCCGATCGCAAATGCGTTACCCAAGCGAATTTCCTCTGGGATCGGGAAAGTCGCCATATAACCAAGTTTCGGGTTGCCATCTTGCTTGGCACGTGCACCGGCGAGCATACCCGCCAGATACTTCATATCTTCCATGGCGCCCATCAGGTTGCCAAAGTTGGTCTCATTGGATTTGATACCCGTCAGATGAATGAACATCGTGTCGGGGAATTCCTCAGCAACGGCTTCCATTGGATCGCCAAAACCAAAGGATGTGCCAAAGATCAAGTTAAAACCCTTGCGTGCAAGGCTGCGGAATACCTGTTCTGAATCGGCGCCTTCAGGAACGTTTTCGATATAAGCAGTGTGCACATTGGGGACATTTTCTTGGATATATTCGAGCCCTTCATAATGGGACTGTGACCAGCCGCCATCATCGTGCGGTCCAATCAAGACCATGGCAACATTGAACTGACCATCAACCACATCCGGGATCTGGAAACCAGAGGCGGGAGCTTCCGTGGCAGCCGGGGCTTCTGTAACCGCGGGGGCTTCCGTGGCGGCAGCAGGCGCTTCTGTGGAGGCGGGAGCTTCCGTGGCGGGTGCCGGTGTAGCTTTCGTGCCACAAGCCGACAAAATCATGGATAGAACCGTCAAAGCAACTACAACGTGCAAAAGTGTCTTACGCATTTCTACTCCTCTTTATTTTATTGAAGTTTCAACGCACAACGATCAGCAAGATGTTTCTTTCTGCGGTCGCCTCCTTTCAACATGAACGGAGATTTGTCTGAACAAATTGTTATTCTATCATGACACTCTAGCAACTTCTATTGTAGGGTAATTGTATGACAAATTTCAAGAACATTGTTCATGATTCATGGATTACAAGCAAACAAATTCCGTGCATTGGATATCGCTTCGCTTCGTTCTACGCCGCCGGTCGTTTCCGTTTCTATTCGTTCCCACAGTCGACAGAGGGACGGTCCCACAAAATCCTTCGATACCTTATAAGAAGTATTGGATAACTCTATTGCCCGATCCCACTTCCCTGCGTGAGCATAGCCTTCGATAAACACAAAGCGCTCCAGCGGGTTGTTAGGATAATCGTTTAAAGCGAATGCCTCATCGCCCAAACGGGTAAGCGTTTCCCAATCCTTGAATTGACGCGCTAGATCAGCTTTCTCGAAGTAATAACACCATCCATGCATAGGCTCCGGTCCATAAACAGCAGGCATAATCGCTTGCTGCTCCGCGATGATCCTCTCCGCGTTGGATAATGCCGCAGCCTCACGCATCAGGCTTTCCTCTGAAATGAAACGGCTGTCTTCATCCAGGACCGGGTCAAGCAAGCGCAGACAGGCAGGCGGGTCGTAATAAAATGCCACAGCATCCGAAGTATTGCCATGAAAGTTGCCAGCCAAATACGGAAAGGTAACAGGCATTCCCGATTCCAGAGCGGGTAACGAGCCGCCCAATCGATTTGTAGAGTAGAACAACGCATACGGAATTTCTTGTCCACTCAGCGTAGGGGCGTAGATCCAATTGAGGGCAGCGCTGAGAGAGTTATCTGCATAATAATCCAACTTCTCATTTGTTAACACCAGCGTATTGGGTTTCAAGCCCGGCGCACGCCACTGCATTTGCCAGAAGAGATTCTTCTGAGCATCCCAGTTACGCAAATAATCGGTTGACCACAAGAACTGACGCCCCGCCGCCAGCCCTACCAATAGAGCCAGAGCGGCATATTTCCATTTGACGTTGGGAATCCATTCCAACAATCCGGCAAAGATCAAGCTTACGCCCAACATAAATGGCAGCGTAAATCGGCTGGCAGGATGAGCCAGATCGATCTCAAGTCCCGTTGCCCAGAACGGCACTCCGGCGAATGGTAATAAGAACAAGCCAAGCAGGATTGCATTCCAATTGTCGCTTTTGTTTTCCGCATCCCGGCTTTGTTTGAAAAGATAAAAAAGGGCTGCCCCCAAAACGGTCAACGTGACTACCCCATAAAGAGCGATCGTGCGAATGCCATGCGTGGAAGTGTTCAATCCAGTAAACACCTGTCCCCATGCGGCAATAGTGACCGTCCACAGGCTCACAAAAAAGTTCCGTGTAAGGAGAAGTAGTGTCGCGAATGGATTCGCCTTAAGCTGCGACATTAACCCAAAGCCATACACCTGATTGTTGAAGATAAATAAACGGGACAAAACTGCCAGGACAAATAATGCCAAATAGGGAATCCACAGTTTCAGGCTTGGTTTGATGCGCTCTTTCGAATTTGGGTATGAGCCACGAAGCGAGGTCCAAAGAAATCCCACGCGCGCCAATTCCAGGACGAAGAAATATTCCATCATCCACAAATTGAGCGCAGAAAAGATCAACGCCGGGATGGTCCTGCGGCGCAGCATCAAAAGAATGGAAAGTAAATAGAAGAAAAGGACAATGAAGAAATGACTGTAGAGATACGCTCCCCACTGTTGGTTGAAACCGGGATACAAAAGAAAAAGTAAAGCAAGGCTCAGCGCAAAATTCGGTTTATCTTTCCATAGCTCACGACCCATTGCCCACACCACGACCGCGCCCAGCCAGCGCCATAGCAGCGCAAAGAACTGCCAATAGATGGGTATCTGCGGAAAGATGCGCGTGGTGAGTTGATACAGCAATCCCCACACCGGACGGTTATTCGAGAAATATTGTGTCATCGCCTGCGGACCCAACTCATAGCGGATCCACGACATCGGCAGATCATCCCAATAAAAGCCAAGTTGGGGCGCTAAAATTCCGTAAGCGATCAGGGTAACAAAAAGCAGAATAAGAACAGGATGCAGTCGTTTCATGAAGGAACTTGGTTAATGAAGATGCTCAGCGAAGAAAGATAACATCCTCTGCCATGCATCTTTGGATGCTTCCACCTCGAAGGGTGTGCGCTGTTGGTTGAAAAAGGAATGCTGGGTGTTCTCATAGAACTTGATATCGTGCGGAATATTAGACCTCTTGCAAAAGTCAGTTAAGTTCAAGGTTGTAAATAGCAGCGATCAAATTGAAACGGAGAGCAAATCTAGTTCTGCGATTACGATACCTCTCACTGAGGATCCGAAATACTTTCAGCTTGCGAAAAATATGCTCGATCACGATGCGCTTGCGAGCCAACGCCCGATTTTTCAGTTGCTCTTTCTTGGTCAAAGGATGATATTTGGATTTCTTAAAAGGCGTCTGGCAGTTTTCATGCAATTCTGCCAAACCTTGATAGCCAGCATCCGCTAGGATGCAAATATGTTGGGCAATCGCGAGCTTGTCGTCCTTGAACAGTTGAAAGTCATGCTTGCTGCCCTGACTAAAGGCGGTTGCCACAATTTCAGCGGTTTTCTGGTTGGCGATCAACTGTGTTTTCTGGGTATGTCGCTTCTTTTTGCCACTGTAGTGCTGTTCCTGGCTTTTTTTGGACGCTCCACGGGTTGTTCACTGACATCCACCAGGATCACTTCAAAGATGGTGTTGCTGGGTTGGAGCGCTTTTTTGCCAGGCAGGCGAAACTTTTTCGAACTCGCCAGCACATCTTCTACCTTGCGGATGGTGCGACAGACCGTCGCTTCGCTGACACCATAGGATTGTGCAATATGAAATTCAGTTCGATATTCTCGCCAATACATCAAGGTCATCAGCAGTTGATCGGCTCGGCTCAGTTTCGGTGGTCTACCAAAGGTACCCAATCCGTGTTCTATCACGCTGAGCATCTCTTCAAAGGTCTCCCGTTGAACACCTGTAAGTCGCTTGAAATCACTGTCCTTTAGTTGTTCGACCGTTTCATATTTCATATGCCTATTATGGCACACTTATGCAAGAGGTCTATTATATTTTTCAAGCACAGCATCCAGTTCACGAGCGCCTTGTGCGGTGAAATCTTTATCGGGATAACTGCCTGCGACCGGACAGGATTCTGCAAAAGCTTCGAGCGGTTTCGGTGCGGCACCATAAAAAACCGAGGCAGCTTTTATGCCTTTGGTCGTGACAGCCATTTGCAAGGCATATCCGCCGCCCATGCAGAACCCAACTGCGCCAACATGATCCGCATCCACTCCGGGTTGTTCCTGAAGAAAAGCAAACGTGGATTGTAGATCAGACAACAAGGGATTATTCAACGGACGGAACAACATGCCATGGAACGCTTGCAGCATACAAAAGGCACGGCTGCGATTCGCGAACAAGTCCACTGCCAGCGCAGCATAGCCCTGTTCAGCAAATTGGCTGGCGATATCACGGATATTATCATTCAAGCCAAAGATCTCGTGGATAACAAGCAAGCCGGGGAATGGTCCATCGCCTACGGGTTTGACAAAGAACGATTCCATTGTATCTTTGCCATTGGCGCGTGGAACAGCAACTGTGGAAGTTTGAAGCGGCATGTTCTCTCCTCACATACCAATAAAAGAAAGATGGGGCGAGTATCCCTTGTAGGATACCCGCCCCTCTCATTTTACTCGTTGACGACCCAGGTGCCAGTCTCGCCCTTGAGGGCGCGACCCAAATTTTCAGGATTGGTGATAAGCGCCTTCGAACCGGGATTGGCTTCCAGGAACCAGATGACTGCCTGGATCTTCGGAGCCATGGAACCCTTGGCGAAGTGCGTGCCTTCGGCAAGATATTGCTTGGCTTCGGCGAGCGTCATCTTATCGAGCCATTTCTGCTCGGGCTTGCCAAAGTTGATGGCGACCTTTTCCACCGCCGTGGAAATGACGAATAGATCGGCTTTGATCTCGCGCGCTAACAGGGAAGAGGCAAAGTCCTTGTCAATGACCGCGGCAGTACCTTCGTAATTGCCGTCACCGGGGTCAATGACCGGAATACCACCGCCACCCACTGTCACGGTGATGATACCCACGTTCAGCAGGGTCTGGATGGTTTCCAGTTCTACGATCTCTTTCGGCAGCGGAGAAGCAACCACACGTCTCCAGCCGCGCCCGGCATCTTCCACAACAGTCCAGCCTTGCTCTTCCTGGCGGCGTTTGGCTTCGGCTTCTTCCATGAAACTGCCGATCGGTTTGGTCGGTTTCTTGAACGCCGGATCTTCGCGATCGACAAGTGTCTGCGTGATAACGGTCACCACTTTCTTCTTGATGCCACGCTGATACAAAATGTTCTGCAGGTTCTGCTGAATGGCATACCCGATCGCGCCCTGACTATCGGCGCCACACACATCCAGAGGGACCTCGTGCATCCCGGCGGTTTTCGCGGCGATCTCAGAGCGGCGCAGGATGTAGCCCACCTGCGGTCCGTTGCCGTGACCGATGGCAATGTCCCAGCCCTGTTCGATCATATCGGCGATGTGCATGCACGTTTCCTTGGCAGCCTGATACTGGCTATCCACGGTAACGTGTTTATCGTCCTTGATTAACGAATTTCCGCCAATGGCGATGACTGCGAGTTTGGTCATGTATTGATCTCCTGTTGATGTAGGGGCGGATGGCCATCCGCCCCTACGATTTATTACGCCATCGTCAACGCCATCACGGCTTTCTGCGCGTGCAGGCGGTTCTCGGCTTCATCGAACACGACAGAGTTGGGGCCATCGAGCACCTTGCTGGTGACTTCGATATCGCGGTCGGCAGGAAGCGGGTGCATGTAGATGGCATCCTTCTTGGCGACGGCGAGCTTGGAATCATCCATGATCCAGTCCTTGTAGGAATCCTGGAGCTTCTTGCCCTCGACCTTGTCATTGGTGGTCAACAGCGGACCCCACGACTTGGCGTAGATGACATCCGCATCCTTGCAAGCTTCAGTCATGCCGTCTTTGCTATCGATGATCTCGAAGGAAGTGCCGGCGATCTTTGCCTGTTCCTTCGCCTGCTCGACGATATCGGGCATGAGCTGGAACTCGGGCGGGTAGGCAAGGGTCACATCCATGCCAAAGCGCGGCATCTGCAGGATGAGTGACTGCGGAACGGAAATCGGTTTGAGATAGGAAGCGGCATACGCCCACGAAACAACGATCTTCTTCTTGCGCAGATCCTTGCCCTTTTTCTCCATGATGGTCATCAGGTCAGCCAGGCACTGGAAGGGATGGTAGATGTCGCACTGCATGTTGAGAACCGGCGCACGGCTGTTCTTCGCAACAGCGTTCAAGTATTTGTTACCGTCACCGAAGTCACAGTGGCGGATGGCGATACCATCGAAATAGCGACCGAAGATCTCACCGATCTCAACCGGGGTATCGCCGTGAGAGATCTGGGTGGTGTTCGAATCAATGAAAGCGCCGTGACCACCAAGTTGGGCGATGCCCGCTTCGAACGATCCACGCGTGCGGGTGGAGGAGAAGAAGAATAACATCGCCAGCACCTTGTCACGCAGGTATGGATGCGGCTCACCCAAAGCGCGTTTGCGTTTAAGATCCCAGGCTACTTCCAGAACGGTTTCGACTTCTTCTTTCGTGAAGTCCAGGTCGCCGATGAAGTCGCGACCACGAAAATTGGTTTGCATTGTATTTCTCCTTGTGAAAAATGTATTTTTAGTTTGGTATACAGGTATCCATGGAAACAAGTAAACACGTGGGTACGTGACTACTTGTTTCCGTGTTTACGTTTACGTGGACACTCTCAATATCTCAGCGTTCACAAACTTGCCATCTTCGTAGAACAATCTCACGCCTTCACATGGTTCAAAGTGTGAGCCCCAAGCGAAATGATCGGCATCCGGTAGACATGCCACCGCGCCCATTTCCACGATACCGCCGTGATTGACCACGAGGGCGGAACGTCCATCGGCGAGGTAGTCTGCTAGTTTGAAGTAGACTGCGGCGAGTCGATTCGCATATCGTGCGGCAGCGCCTCCCTTGCGGATGACTTCCGCATACCCGGCACAGGACAGCGGCCACGGCGCTTCGCGCTCCACATCATTGCCGTAGGTGCTCATCAAGTCGTTCTGTTCATCCACAGCAAAGCCCATGGCGATGGCAGTCTCAAACGCGCGCGGAAGCGTGGAGGTGATCACGCGGTCGAACGGACCCAGGTTCTGCCCCACCAAACGCGCAAGAGTTCACGCCCTGCTGATTCAAATGGTCACCGGGTTTCGAGCGGATGGAATGTCTGCGGATCTCGATCGTTTTCATAAATAATAATATGTCATTGCGAGGGCGGTGTTTTTCCGCCCGAAGCAATCTCCCGTTAACAGCAGATTGCTTCGTCGCAGCAAACGCTCCTCGCAATGACGAGGTTAGGTAACGGTATCAACTTCCGGCGTAGGAGGAAGCGGGGGGCTAGTCCCTGCCGTGTTGTTCGGGAACTTTGGATGATTCCTCGGTCAGCGCATCCAAAATTTGGTGGAGGTCACGAGCCGCTTCCGTCAGCCATTTCACTGTGTTCTTGAATTCCTCGGCAGTCACTTCGCCCTGCAGGCAGTCACAAATATCATCGCTGGCTGTCTGCAAAAGGTGCGCCGATGACTTGACAGTGACAATAGGTCTCTTCAACTCGCGGCGCAGAACGCTCAATTTCTGCTCCGCACTGGCTGTGCTATAACGCTTGCGAAGTTCATCAAAGATCGTTGTCATGGTGTCTCCTTTATAGTGTTCATCTGTTCGTCGGGGGGCTAAGCCCCCCGACGAACAAAGAGAATAAGCAGAGGCAACTATTCCATTGCGCCGAGGACGAGTGCCAGCAGCGTCATGCGCATGACCACGCCGTTGAAGGCTTCCTGCCAGTAGCGCGACCACTTGGTGATATCCACATCACAGGGGATCTCATCCATGCGCGGCAGCGAGTGCAGCAGGATCGCGTCAGATTTTGCCTTCGTGCCAAGCAGTTCGCGCGTGATCTTGTAATTGGCGGGTGTCAGGTTCAACTCACCGGTGCGTTCATCGCGCGATTTGGTGTAATCAGGCTGAACGACAGGTTCGACCAGGATCACATCCGCTTCTGCGATCGCCTTCTCAACATGATCTTCTTCTTTGAAGTCAACGCTGTATTGCTTGAGTTCCTTCTTGAAGTCTTCGGTCAGCCCCATTTCAGGCGGAGCCACGAAAGTGATCGGACAATCGAATTGACTCAGAGCATAGCCGAGGGAGTGCATCGTTCGCATGCGCATATCGCCGACCGCCAGCCACTTCAATCCATCAATGCGACCCTTCTCACGCAACACGGTATACAAGTCGGTGAGGATCTGCGTGGGGTGTTCACCCCAGCCATCACCGCCATTGATGATGGGCACGCTTGCCCATTTGGCAGCCTCATGCGGCGCTCCCTGCTGGAAATGGCGCATCACGATCACATCACCATAAAACTCCAGCATCTTCACAGTATCCTTGATGGACTCCTGATAGAAGTCACCGGCACGAGTCATCTTGGCATCCGAGAATCCCGTTACATGACCGCCGAGGCGGTGCATGGCGGATTCGTGAGCCAGACGAGTGCGAGTCGAAGGCTGATAAAAGGCAGTCACAAGGGTCTTCTCTTTGAGCATGTCCACGTTCTTGCGTGCCGCAGCGATGCATTCCATCTTCGCGGCGACATCAAAGACGTGGAAAAACTCATTCCGCTCGAATTCCTTGAGCGAGAGAATATCACGACCAGCGAAACTACGCATACGAACCTCCTATTCAATTGCGTGATGTGTTAGACGTTGCAGATCCTCCGCGTGCTTCTAAGGGTATCCTCTTTGGCGTTTCAAACTCAGCCGGTAAAGGATTCGGTGATGCTAAGGTTTTCTCGCTTGGTGCTTTCGCGGTACACAAGTAGGCACGTAAACACGTGTGTACTTGTGTACCTGTTTCCTTGTCTACTTACTCACTTGCTTCCCCAACATACTCGGGAACAGCGCATAAAATTCCGTTGCCGCAACAACTTCTTCCAAGGGGATCTGGTCATTGACCGTGTGCGCCCAGATCTCATCGCCGGGACCAAAGCCAATAGACGGGATGCCCGCCTTACCAGCCCAATAGGTACCATTCGTGGAGAAGCTCCACTTGCCGGTAGGACGGTTCTCGTTCCACAACTGCTTGATCGTCTCCACCCCCGCCTGCACGACAGGCTGCTTTTCATCGAGCGCCCAGGCAGGATAATATTTATCCACGGGGAAGACAAAGCCGGTATAGGATGCATCATCATAGAAGAGTTCTTCCACGGTGATCTGGTCACGCAGGAAGCCAGGGATCAAATCCTTGACCTGCTGGACAGCCTGTTCCTTCGATTCACCGAACGTCAGGCGGCGGTCAATAAAGACGGTAAAACCATCCGGCACGGCGTTGATGGAGGCAGTGCTGATGCGCGTGTCGGTCACCATGATGGTACCTTTGCCGAGAAACGGATCGGTGTGCAGGTGCGCATCCAGATCGCGGATGCCCGAAATGACGGAGAGCATTTTGTAGAGGGCGCTGTCACCCAGATGATGCGATGCCGCGTGTGCCGACTTACCCGTGGAGGTGACCTTCAACTCCACACGTCCCTTATGTCCGCGGTAGACCTGCATCTTGGTTGGCTCACCGATCACAACGAAATCAGGCTTGATCTTCGGGATCCACTTCGACGAAGGTGTTGGGAGCAATACCATCACACCACTCTTCCATATTCCCGAAATACCAGGCGGTCGTATCTTCGAGCAGACCGAGTTCCTTTGCGAACGCCAGCCCATAGACCATGCCCGGTGTGGAACCTTTCTCATCACTCGCGCCACGCGCATACAGGATGCCATTCTCGACCTTGCCCTTGAACGGATCCCATTGCCAGGTAGCGGGGTCGCCGATGCCCACAGTGTCGATGTGTGAGTCATACACAATGACGCGCTTTCCACTTCCAATGCGCCCGATCGATATTGCCCATCTTGTCAAAGCGCACTTCTTCAAAGCCCAGCTTCGTCATCTCCGCGCCGATGCGCTCCCCCACTTCCTTCAACTGCCCATCCATGCTCGGGATGGCACATATCTCGCGCATGAAATTGATAATATTGTCTCGGTTCTCTTCGCACTGTTTTCTTGATTTCTTAACTTCGGTCATTGCATACACCTCATAAGTCTTGATGTTTGAAATGACAGGTTCAACCTCAATTGATAACTTGTAAACCTGAAACTAACTATTCCCGATCCTTCTCACCACATGGAAATTGAAATAGCCTGGGATGAAATAGCTCGCCGTGTAATCGACGATCTTGCCGCTATCGAGATAGATCTGGGAGATGAACTGCAACAGCACATCACCGCGCTGGATCTCGAGGGCTTTCGCGACCTCGGCAGTGGCATTCGCTGGCACTGATGGCAGCTCGGGATACGGTCAACTTATCGCCGCGAGTCAGCATGAAGTCGAGGACAGAGCCGCTGAATCCGTTCGGGAGATCGCTCGGCTTGATAACGTCCATGGGCAGAGTATCGACCAAATAGGCGACCGGTCGCCCTTCGGCGCGCATCACACGTCGGATGCGGGTGAGGCGGGTCTTTTCCGACACTCCCAATCCGGCGCAGGAATCCTTATCGGCATCCACCTGATCCAATTGCAGATCACTAACGGTTGTCTGCAAATTCATACGGCTCGCCATGGTTTCCATGCTCTCCAGTACTTCAAGTCCCGCATCAATGACAGGTACCTTACCTACCACATATGTACCCGAGCCCTGACGCCGTCGGATCAATCCTTGCGTCTCAAAAGTACGCATCGCTTCACGCAACGTGGCGCGTGAAACGCCCATCTGCCTGGCAAGATCGGGTTCTGAGATCAAACGCTGACCTGCAGGCGTGCGCGCAATCAGCGCAGCGAGATCAGCTTGTAAACGTTGAAACGGAAAATTAGCCATTATCCCTCCACTACAGGAACGAATTTAAATTGAGTTACATCAACGATCCCTTTATCTGAAATGCGCAGTTCGGGGATCACTACAAGCGCCATAAACGACAACTGGATGTTCGGATTATTCAACATGCAGCCACATGAACGAAATCCCTCCAGGATCAATTCTGCTTTCTTTGCAACAACATCTGCTTTTTCATTGGACATCAAACCGGCGATCTTCAACTGGACCTGACCGATCACCTTGCCATCTTTGACAACGACCTGCCCGCCTCCGCTTCGCGCCAAGCTGTTGGCTGCCACCGCCATCGACGCATCATCCGTGCCGACAACGATCATGTGATGCAAGTCATGCGCCACCGTGGAAGCGATCGCGCACTTCGACGTAAACCCAAACCCGCTCACCAATCCCATTGTGACACGCCCCGTACCTTTATGACGTTCGACGAGAGCAACCTTGGCAATGTCGCGTTCAATATCGGCTTTGATCTCACCGTTGACCGGTTGAACATCGAACGTCAAATGCCGGGTCGGAGCCTGATTCTCAATGATACCGATGACATTCACTTTTACTTGTGATCGATTCCCTTTTACCTTCAACCTGAAATCTTCAACCTTCAACGGTTTCTTCAACTTCACCGAATTCGTTGCCCACGCCGGATACGCCGTCTTCGGCAAGTTCACTTTCCACTTTCCACTTTCCACTAATCACCTGTCCCTTGGCAATGACCATCTCCGCTTTGAAATGGTTCAAGTCTTCCACTAGCACTACATCCGCCCAGCGACCGGGAGCGATCATACCCATTTCTTTTGCCACGCCGAAATGTTCCGCGGTGTTGATCGTCATCATCTGGATGGCGGTCATGGGTTTCAGTCCCTGCTCGATGGCATGACGCAGGACACGATCCATGTGACCATCTTCAACCAGTGTCTGCGCGTGGGAGTCGTCGGTTGCCAACAGGAAGTGACGCGAATCCATACCAAGCTCTGTGATCGCGCCCACCTGCGGGCCAACATCAAACCACGCAGAGCCATAGCGCAGCATGGCTTTCATTCCCTGCCGCACGCGTTTCACGGCATCTTCGGCACACGTCCCTTCGTGGTCGTCTTCTGCTCCACCTGCCACATAGGCATGGAACGGCAACCCGAGATCGCGCGAAGGATAGTGCCCGCCGATGGTCTTGCCGTGTGCAGAAGCAATGGATAACTCTTCCAGCATTTTCTTGTCACCCATCACGACACCAGGATAATTCATCATCTCCCCCAACCCGATGATACCCTTCCACTTCATCGCCTTCGCCACATCCTTTGGACCAAGCTGCGCACCAGGAGTTTCAAACCCCGGCGCAGACGGCACACACGAGGGCATCTGCACCCACACATGGATGGGCTGCTTCTGCGCTTCGTCCACCATCAACTTGACGCCCTTGAGCCCAAAGACATTGGCGATCTCATGCGGGTCAACGAACATGCCAGTGGTACCGCGCACCGCGGCAGCCCGGACGAATTCCGTCACGGTGAGCATGCCTGATTCCACATGCATGTGTCCATCCAGCAGACCGGGGACAAGGTAACGTCCTTTCGCATCGATCACTTTTGTCTTCTTGCCAACCGTGTGACTCGCATCTTCACCGACATAGGCGATATGACCATCTTTGATGGCAATATCGGTGTTCGGGATGATCTCGCCCGATTGAACGCACACCCATTGACCATTACAAATCACAAGATCAGCGGAGGTACATCCCATGGCGGTATCAACGAGGGCTTGAGTCAGTTGTAGCGATGCGGGCATTCATGCTCCAAGAGAGAGTTTGAAAGTTGCAAGTTGAAGGTTCACAGGTTGACGTTAATGATATGTGCCTGTTTCCAGATCAATGTTTTCCAGAGGCTTCAAACTTACATCGTCCTTTGTTACGAAATCCAATACCTGTTGATAATTTTGGTCTACCGAATTCAACGAGTTCGATGAACAGTGCGGTTCCCGGCTCCCATTCGCGGAAGCGCTGTCGCTGGTGCTGGATGCGATCCCAGGTGGCAACATCGGGGTGCTTCAACTCATCGGCTCGCTTCGTCACGCGATCTTTCCAGACCTCTTCCGAAAGATAGACATATACTGGTAAAAAACGGACATTATGCTTACGAGCCAATTCCTGCGCGTGATGGCGATCCATGTTCATGAAGACCAACTCGGCAATGACGTTGAGTCCAACTTCCAATTGCGTGTTGACCACGTCGAGCAGCACCGCCACGCGCGAGTCCCAGAACGGGATGCCTGCATTCTCGGGAATGTCACCGATAACATCGTCAATGCAGATCAGCGGACAAGCCAACTCACGAGCCAATCGTTTCGCTAAGGTTGTTTTGCCAGTACCGGGTAAACCAGAAAAAATAATAAGGTTATTCATCAAAATAAAGTTTGAACGTTTACAGGTTGGCAGGTTTCAACTTTCAAACTTTCTAACCTGCTAACTTGTCAACAGATCACTAACCTGCCAACAGCCTTTTCGCCGCCTTGTTATGCTTCTCGATCAACTTCTTTTCATCCACGGTGACGAGCTGACCTTCCTTGACCACGAACTTGCCATTGACCACGGTGTAATCCACGTTGACGGATTGTCCGAAGACGATGGCAGAGACCGGGTCGTGCATTCCAGCGAAACCGAGTCTGTTCAAATTCACGGCAAAGAAATCGGCGCACTTTCCACTTTCCAAGCTGCCAATGTCTTTACGACCTAGTACAGCCGCTCCCCCACGCGTTCCTAAATACAACGCTTCGCGGGCGGTCATCAACTTGCGATTGGGATCATTGGATAGCGAATATCCTGTGATACCTTCTTTGACGCGCGAGACGAGCATCGCATTGCGGGCTTCTGCCAACAGGTGCGAGCCATCATTGGAGGCGGAGCCGTCCACGCCCAAGCCGACGTTCACTCCCGCCTTGCGATATTGCTTGACCGGCGCGATGCCGGAAGCGAGCCGCATATTGGAGGTGGGGCAATGCGCCACACCGCAGTTATGTTTGGCAAAAACTTGGATCTCTTCATCGTTGACCCACACCGCGTGCGCAAACCACACGTCACCACCCACCCAATCCACTTCCTGCATGTACCCGACCGGGCGATGACCGAACATCTGCATGCAGAATTGTTCTTCGTCTTCGGTCTCGGCGAGATGTGTGTGCAGATGCACGCCATACTCACGCGCCAGCTTCGCGGACTGCTTCATTAAGTCACTGGTAACACTGAACGGTGAACATGGCGCGAGAACGATCTGCACCATCGAACCGGGTTTCGGGTCGTGATATTGCTGGATGAGTCGCTGTGAGTCTTTGAGAATGTTCTCTTCGGTATCGACCACGCTGTCAGGCGGGAGTCCGCCTTTCAATTCGCCGAAACTCATGGAGCCGCGCGAGGCATGGATGCGGAGTCCGATCTCTTTAGCGGCGGCAATCTCATCGTCCAGTTTGGAGCCGTTCGGATAGAGGTAGAGATGATCCGATGCGGTGGTACATCCCGAAAGGGCGAGTTCCGCCAATGCGGTGGACGTCGAAATAAAAATGTCTTCGGCGTTCATGCGAGCCCAGATCGGGTAGAGCGTCTTGAGCCAGTTGAACAGGTTGGCATCCTGCGCGGCAGGGACGGCGCGCGTGAGGGTCTGGTAGAAGTGGTGATGCGTGTTGACCAGCCCCGGCAGGACGACGTGACCTTTGAGGTCGAGCACTTCATCGGCGGTGGACGGGAGATCGGCGGTCGCTCCGACCTTTTGAATGATCCCGTTTTCGATAAAAAGACCACCATCCGAAAATTCGGTTTGGTGGTCATCCATGGTGACGATATGAGCGTTTTTGATGAGAAGGGTTGTCATGGTTGCTTCGTTAGGAGATCCCGTAGTCGTTTGGTCAACTAGACGAAAGTTGTCTGACAACTCTAGTGTAGCACAGAGGGAGGCAGGATGTCAACGATGATTTCTATATAGAGGAAAAACTCACAGTATAAAAATGCTTAATAGGAGAATAAAACTGTTGGATGTAATCAAGATAGCATCATTACCATCGGCTTTATAATTTCATTATTCCAAACATATGGAGGAAACTCATGAAAAATGAAATCTGTCCAAAGTGTGGCTCAAATGAGATCATGAAAGATTTGAAAATCCCAGATAAAGGTCATTTGGGTGCTGAATTCAAGTTACAAGTGGTTGTTACTGAACCAGAACCTGTCACCGCTGCTTCGCTTTGGATGACCGATGGAGCATCAGGACAAGTACGTGCGTGGGTATGTAGCCAATGCGGGTTTACCGAGTTATATACAGATAACCTTGAAAACCTTTATAAGAAATATAAGCAATACCAATCTGTTCAGCGGTGAGTTCTGACAGGGATGTCACATTATCTCTGACTGTCTCTCTGATGGAGAGGAAATACGTGCTCACGAAATGTAGCCAGCAATGACTTTGCCCGCCCGATGGTGAACCATGCGGGCTCACGAAATGTAGCCAGCAATGACTTTGCCCGCCCGATGGTGAACCATGCGGGCTCATAGCAAAAGGACGGTAAACCGCCCTCACGGATCAGCCCGTGAGGGCTTTCGCTTTGAGCCTGTCCCATTCATGGGCAGGCGGGGAATGCGAGAGTGATTTTTCACACAGGGACGAAGGTGGGCAGGGATTTCTCCCTCACCCTGCCTCTCCCGCTGGGAGAGGGGTACGCGCCTGCGTAGCGCCACCCTTACTTGCGTTGTACTATAATTGAGACATAGCAAGGAGAAAATTATGGTTACACCTGCTGTGAACACAATTATCAAAATGATCGAGCAACTTCCTGAAGCAGATCAGGAAAGAATTGCCGAGCATTTGCGTGAGTATCTCGCCAACTTTGATGATGAAGAAAAGTGGAAGGAAATCTTCGCTACATCTCAGGACAAACTGGTCTATGCTGCGCGGGAAGCTCGCAAGCAAATTGCAGAAGGTAAATCAATACCGATGATACAGTAACCTGGTTTTGGATCGGAAGTCATAAAGACTACGAACGATATTTCTAAAATTGATACGCTCAATGATAAACCGCCCTCACAGATCAGCCCGTGAGGGCTTTCGCTTTGAGCCTGTCCCATTCATGGGCAGGCGGGAGTTGTCTCGCTCAAAGAATCCAATAAACATCCCTACAAGGAAACAACCAATCCGCTACGCTTTGGCTTCCTTTAAAGCAATTCTGCTTTTTTCGAGCAAACCGTCGATCTCCTGAGCGGCTTCCCCCAATGTCACGCCTTCGACCGCTGCCCACTCCTGGCACAATACTTCTCGCGCGGCTTTGTAGAACGTACCGATCGTCCCATTCAGAGAGCGGAACTCGCCATGCGCGTACAGATCGCGGACGACCTCACATTGGGAGGTGATCTTCCCCTCTTTCATGCGAGCCGCCAACTCCGATTGCCGGAAGCGCGGATCTTCTGAGAGCGCCGAGGGATGCGACTCCAATATCTTGCGACAACGAGCGATCCCGCTTCTTTCCGTCAGTTTGCGTAATCCCGATATGGATAGATCCATCGGCACCCAGACCGTTCCCCCCGGGATCGCCACCTCATAATAGCGGCGCGTCACGCCTTGCTCGAACTCCCGCTCCTGTAGTTTAACTATGTAGCCCACGCCATGCTGCGGATGAACAACACGGTCGCCAATTTTGAATTCCATGGATTTCATCGGGAAAAACAATACTTTCTCCCATCGCTTTCACAAGGACGGGTAATCACATGAATGATCTACAGCTATTAAACAGAGAACCGCCAACCCTACCATGGGTTGACGGCACAAGCTCGCTCGACCTTTTATAAGATACTTTCAGTATAACACACTGGCACTTTCGATCTGTGGTACACTGAAAACGACAGTTAAAGATCATAACTGGATTTGTGCGCAGTCAACCGCCAACCCCGTTAGATGGGCTGGCGTTTTTTCATTCACAGACACAAATTTTTCATAACAAGCCGGGGAATTCGTTCACGCTCACAAGAGTACGGTACGAAAACAAGAAAGAGGAAAGCAAATGATCCAGATCACATCCATTACGCTCATCTGCCAACCGATCAAACGCGTCTTCGAATTCATCAGCACGCCTGAAAATGATTTCCAATGGCAATATGGGACTCTGGCATCCACCCGCCTCCCCGGACAAGCTCTTGGACCGGGGGCATGTTTTCAAAGCGTTGGCAACTTTTATGGGACAACGAGTCCAAACCACGTTTGAAGTAACCGAATACGAACCATCCAGCCGCTATGGATTCAAATCCCTTTCCGGTCCGCTGCAATCCTTTACAACCTTTACATTTGAAATTGCCAAAGGCTACACCCAGGTCAAAATAACCATGCAGGCAAACATCGTCAACATGATTGAAATCAGCGAGAACATTTTGGAAAAGAAGATGAAAAGACAGATCAAGGAAAACCTGGCGATGCTCAAAAATACTTTAGAGGTGGGATAGCGGCACAGTGTAATGACCAATGGAGGAAAATATACACGGGTACCTTATAAAAGCCAATAAGACATACCAGCGTTATCACAGTTCCCCGGTGCTATAATCCAAACATCCTTGCGGCTTTCATCTACATGTGGAGGGAACATGGCAAAGCAGAATTTGATCGCAACGGTGATCGGTTTATTCGGCGGGGATAAATACACCCAGGAAGGCACTGAGGCAGCGCTGCTCGAATCACTGCAAGACGCTCAAAAGCAAGTGTTCCACGTTGACATACAAAAAGAGAAATGGGTATTCTTCTCCGACCACCACCGCGGAGGAAAAAATCGCGCCAACGACTTCCGTCTCTGTGCGGCGAATTACATCAACGCGCTGGATCACTATTTCAAGGAGGGATACCAGTTATGCGTCATCGGCGATGTGGAAGAATTGTGGGAGGAATATCCGGGCACGGTCATACAGAACAACTCCGCTTCCTTCGCCGCCGAAAGTCGCTTCCATCATGAAGAACGCTATCTGCGCCTGTGGGGGAATCACGACGATCTCTGGAACGACCCCAATTACGTACGCTGGTATTTGCAGCAGGAATACGGGAAAAGACATCTTTCCATCCCCGAAGCGGCTATATTGGAAGTCAACGATGGGAAGGATGCGCTCGGCAGCATTCTTCTCCTCCATGGTCACCAGGGCACGCAGAATGAGGGCAAGCAAATTAAATTCATAAAATGGTTCCTGCATAATATCTGGCGACCGATCCAGATCATCACAGGCGCCTCCGCCAATACTCCCGCCACCGATTGGAGGATCCGCGAAGAAAGGGACAAGATCATCTATGGCTGGGTGTCACAGCAGCCCCGGCTGATGCTGATCGCCGGTCATACCCATAGACCGGTCTTTGCCTCCTACGATCACCGCGCACGCCTGCACGCCCAACTCTCTGCCGCGCGCACACAACTTCAAAGACTGCCAAACGATACACAAGACGACACATTGAGTCAGATTGAACGCTTATCCACGGACTTGCACACCCTGGAATCCAAATTAAGTGAAGAAGAACGGGTAGAATCCACGCCGCTGGAAAATCCCCTGCCCTGCTATTTCAACACAGGCTGTTGCGCTTTTGAAGATGGCGATATCACCGGCATCGAAATAGCTCATGGCGAGATCCGTCTCGTCCGCTGGCCCGATGATAACGGGAAACCCCACCTGCAAGGTGTTAGAGTCTGGCTGCTTGAAAGATTTCTTCCAGGCGCTCAAACAATAGAGAAAATCATGTTCAATATCAAACCCATTCCGTGGAAGATCATTCTCACCTATCTCGTACTCAGCATCTGCCTGACCACATTGATCAATCTGGTGTTGTTTCCCAGCCCATTCTTTGACCCCATCACCAAAGCGACGCGCGGATTAGTCAATGCCACACTGCAAGCCAACCTCCTGAACATTCTTCTTTTCAGCATCATTGCCTTTGGCTGGGGCAAACTGCGTCCCAGCGATGTGGGCTTGGATTGGAAAAAACTGAGACAAGGACTGTTGCTGACCCTGTTGATCTGGGTGATCACGCAAGCCATCATCCTGCTCATCAACTGGATCAATGGCGATATTCATCTCGACCCACGCTGGAGCGAACGCGGTGTAACTGTTGTGCTCGGCGCCCTGATCGCCCAATTAGCAGGCAATGCCTTCTTCGAAGAAACGGCATACCGTGGTTTTTATCTCAGCCAGTTCTACGTCCATAACCAGGCAAAAGTGGAACGTGAGAGACTGGCATGGGCGATCTTATGCATGGCGGGCTTGTTTGCAGCATCCCATCTTCCCAATCGTATTTTCATGGGATACAGTCTCGCCGATTTTCCGCAGGATTTCCTGCTGCTGTTCATGTGGGGGTTATTCTTCTCTGCTGTTTATCTGGTCTCAGGCAATCTATTCCTTGCCATGGGCGTGCACGCGCTCATGAATCAGCCCACCATGATCACCGAAGCCACCTTCCCGGCCGGGATGCTGGTCTCAACAGTGGGACTGATCATCGTCATTATCATGGGGATACGAAAACGAAAAGCCAGAGCAGACCGATCCCGCCAAACAGAGACGAATGCACAGGCTCATTTTTAGCTGTCCATATATGGGGGTGTCTCCCGAAAGGACACCGCTTCGGGACGGTCTGAGCCGCAGAGCGGCGACACTTGCACCGCACGCAAGTGTGGGTGAGAATCCCTACCCGATCAAGAAGGCTTCTAGCATGAGGAGGGATGCTTCGCTTCGCTCAGCATGACATGAAAATAGTATTCAGACAGGTTCCCATTGAGAGTACCCCTATATAGGGTGCCTGTTTTCTCTACTTCAGGCACAGTGCGCCGATCACCACCACATCTTCCTTAAGTTTCGCTGGTACTAATTCCACGTGCGGAGCGAAGGTGGGCATCACACGCGCACGGAATTCCTTCTGCAGCGCATCCCAGAACAACGGACCCATTAGCGAGACGCCGCCTCCCAAAATGACGCGCTGTGGATGTAATAACGCCACCACGTTGGCGATCCCTGCCCCGAAGAGTTGGCAGGTTTCATCTAATATGCGGCGTGCGATGGCATCTCCCTGCTCAGCAGCCTGATAGACGATGCGCGCGTCGATCTTCTCTACAGAACCAGCTAACGTCTCCATAACGGAATCAGCACCAAGGGCGGCACGACGCGCACGTTGTCCAATTGCCCAACCGGAACACAGTTGTTCGAACTCGTTCAGCACTCCGGTCTCGGGATCAGGCATCCACATGTGACCGATCTCTGCGGCGCCCAAGCCTTGTCCGCTATCGACTTTGCCATCCAGGATCCATCCGCCGCCGCAGCCGCTGCCGGCAGTGATATAGAACATGCGCGAGCAGCCGCGTCCATTGCCAAGCATATACTCCGCTAAACCGGCGGTGCTGGCATCATTTTCGATGATGACTGATTTACCCCACTGCCCAGCCGCCCAATCCTTGAGCGGGAAATCCGTCCAACCATCGATCTGATACGATTTCAAAGTGATACCGCGTGCAGCATCGAAAAGCCCACCGTAGCCGATGCCGACCGTATCGATATCGTTCAAACCAAGATGTGTGCACTCAAGCACTTCCTCCACCATGGAGGCAACATCACTCAAGATACCTTGTGCACCCCTTTCACGATTCACCTGCCTGCGCACGATGCCGTTAGGCAGCAATCCAACCTCTGCCGATCCAACACCTACTTGAGTTTTTGTCCCGCCGATCTCGATCCCGATCGAAAAACGATTTGCTGTCTGCTTGTCCATGTTGCACCCTGAAGATCCGTTGGAATGTGTTGCTCTTTTTTATTTTCTCACAGAAATACCTTTCACTCGATCCTTTCCAATAAAAGTTACAACAACAGTAGACCTTCCATGATTTAGAAGCATAACGAGTAGAATAAGCCAACACTTACCGTTACAGAGGAGCAAGCCATGGAGCGAAAAACACAGACTGGATACTTACTTCTTGCCGACATTTCGGGGTACACGTCCTTCGTAGCACAGACGGAGATCGAACACGCCGATATTGCTCTCTCCTATTTACTGGAAACCATCGTGGAGAAATTGAATGCCACATTGACCGTCGCCAAACTGGAGGGAGATGCGGTCTTTGCTTACGCCGAAGAGGGCAAGCTGACCGATGGGAAATCTCTGCTGGAACTGGTGGATCAAACCTATCGAGCCTTTCGCGATAAAGCTCTGGACTTGTTCTCCCATGCCACCTGTTCATGCCGGGCGTGCCGGGCGCTTCCTGCGCTTGATCTAAAGTTCATGGTGCATCACGGCAGTTTTGTCATTCAGCAGATCGCGGGCATCAAAGACCTGCTTGGGACGGATGTAAATCTCGTCCACCGTCTCGCTAAAAATCATGTCTCTGAATCAACAGGCTGGCAGGGATATGCTCTTTTTACCGATCCTGTGCTCGAACGCATACAGCAGAATAAGGAAGGGTTATTCAATCGCTGTGAAACGTACGAACATTTGGGCGATGTGGATATTTACTGCATGAACATGCATGACCGCTACGCCAACATGAAGAGTTCGTAAATCCACTGGCTAGATAACAATCAAATAGCTTCTCAATAAAAGCCCTACCTCTAGATAGGGCTTTTCCTACTTTCAGGTTCAGGACAACGTTCGTATCATACAACAAAGGCAGGGACTTCTCGTTAAGACGCATGGAATACGATTTCATTAGTAAGCGTCAATACTGGAAAGGAGCGAAAGGAAAATGAATATAACCAACCCTGCGATCATTGTCTTGTTGGTTATTGCTGGTTTAGTTCTTGGAGTGTTACTGGCTGTCGCAATGAATCGTGCACAGCGTTCACGAAAACTCCAGGATAAATTTGGTCCCGAGTATGACCGTGCCGTGGAGAAATTGGGAGACAAACATGAGGCAGAACGCGATCTAGCGTCGCGAGTGGAACGTGTAAAACAACTGGATATTCGTCCGCTTTCAGAGAAGGAGATGGATCGCTTCTCCAACGAGTGGAGGCTCACCCAGGCAGAATTTGTCGATGCGCCGCTGGCAGCCATGGAGAAGGCAGACCGCTTGATAGGCGAAGTGATGAAAGCCCGCGGCTACCCAGTAGAAGATTTTGAACAGCGGGCTGCCGATATCTCGGTAGATTACCCTGAATTGGTCACTAATTACCGTGGACTGCATTCCCTTGCGACCAAAGGCAAGAACCAGAAGGTTAGCACAGAGGAATTGCGCAAAGCCATGGTGCATGGACGGGCTTTGTTTGAAAATCTCGTACGGAAAGATATAGATGTAGAAAAGGAGAGATTGTCATGAACCGATCGAATGATCCCCAATTAAATCGAGAACCGGTCGATACCGCCGACGAAGAAGAGTTGAGAGACGAACAAATTGAGCAGGAAGCGAATGTTGACGTGGTAGGAAAGCGTGACACCCGAGTTGTCGGAGATATGCGTGACGTTCCTGCCAAAAGCCAGGATACGGAACAGTATGCGCCTCTTTTCGAGAACAAGCGTGCGGATGATTTCCGCAGGCAGTGGCTGGAGATCCAGAGCCGCTTCGTGGATGATCCGGCGGTCTCCGTTAAAGAAGCGGATGAGCTGGTCGATCAGGTGATCAAAAACATTACGCGTATGTTCGCCGATGAACGCAACTCACTGGAAACACAGTGGAACAGTGGGGATAAAGTATCCACGGAAGACCTGCGTATGGCACTTCGGCGCTATCGCTCGTTCTTCGACCGCCTGCTTTCGTTGGAAGCTTGAGTAGATTTCCCGTGTAACAATAAAGACCCCGCCGGTGGCGGGGTTTTTGTTTAATCCCAAAGTGTGCATCGTTTCTGGAACTTTTTATGAATGAGTGTCGTCCAGCAGCGTCTTTGCAAATTTTATATATAGAGGAGAGAATGATATGGCGTTTAATATTTTGATTCTTTTATTGGTCATCGGTCTGGCAATCCTATTCGGATGGCTGACCCGCAAAGCCTGGACTTCCGGGCGATCCCTGATCAAATGGATCGGTTCACCCCTCAGCGGATTGCTGACCCTGGTGCTGATAATGGTCAGCGTGCTGGCTATTGTTGGCATGTACAAGTTCTATAACCCGCCGCACAATTCGGCTCAGGAGATCCTGGTGGCTGGCACGCCCGAACAGATTGCACGCGGAGAGCATCTCGTCTCTGCTTTTTGCGTAGAATGTCACTCCCCCACCAAGGATTTTCCCATGACGGGCGGAGTGAACATCGGCGCAGACCTTCCTATCAACCTGGGCAATTTTTATTCCGCGAATCTCACTCCTGCTGGTCCACTCAAGGATTGGACCGATGGCGAGATCTTCCGCGCCTTGCGTGAAAACGTGGATAAAGATGGAAAACGCCTGACCTTCATGGCAGGTACCAACGTCCGCTACATCAGCGATGAAGATATGAAGGCAGTGATTGCCTTCCTGCGTAGTCAAGAAGCAGTTGCCAGCGATGTTCCTGAGGAGCTCGATCACCCCACGTTTCTTGGCATGATCATGTTTGGCGCCAACTTGATCCCTGACCGACCACTCGTGTCTGAACCCATCGTTGCCCCAAAGATGGAAGCGACCCCGGAATACGGTAAGTTCATGATGACCTTCCTTGATTGCACAGGTTGTCATGGTGATAACTTAGCTGGTGGCACTAGTCCCGTCGGACCCAAGGGACCCAGCCTGCGCGTGGTCAAAGGCTGGACCGAAGAGGATTTTATCAACACTCTGCGCACCGGCGTTGACCCGAGCGGACACGAACTCGCTCCCGTTATGCCGTGGAAGTCCACGGGCAGATTGGATGATGTGGAACTCTCGGCGTTGTATCAGTATTTGGTCGAGTCTGGAGTAATCAGTATTTACCTTGACATCAATCCATGCCATTGGTAAACTACGCATCAGTAATTCACTCTAAAGAAAGGAGACGCGCTTTATGTTCAATTCAAAATCGGTGCTTGTTTGCGATACATCCTCTGGGCGCGTCTCTGCTTAGCCGTTAGCCAGTCTTTTTGACTCCTAACGCCACGGACGTTCCCAGTCCGTGGCGTTTTTGTTTGTCATAAACTGCCGCGTCTCTTCGCTTACAACCATAACGAAAAGGCGCTCTCTCCAGCCACGGAAATATTCTGTGGCTGGTTTTGTTTAATCACATCGCCATGTCATCCTGAGCGTAGCGAAGGATCTCTACCACGACAAACGAAACCACAGCAGTGTTAAGACTCTTCGGTCGCTATCGCTCCCTCAGAGTGACATGAATCAACAAATAGAAAGGAATCAAGATTTTTATGTTAGCCCAAGTAGCCCAAGTCCTCTCCCAAGGCATATCTTCCGCCCGAGTATTCAGCGGGCGTTTATCAAACCGTTCTACTTTTGGAAAATTATTTACAGGAAACCCTGACAATGAGTATAGAAAATTCAGACGACACAGGCGTCGTCTTTCGAAAAACTACCGGACACTACACAGTCCACCTAAACAACGGACAAGAGATCGATTGCTCACTCTCGTCCCTCATACGTAAACAACTGATCTACCCCATCGCTGACCCAACATCCATGCGGCATCGCGTGATGGAAGTGTGCGAGATCGAACATGTGGACCCTGTCGCCATCGGTGACCGCGTCCGTTTTACGGATGCAGGCGATGGACGCGGCGTTATTAACGAAATCCTACCCAGGCAAACCAAACTGTCTCGCCCCGCGGCAGTTCCCGGTCAACATGCCTTTGAGCAAGTGATCGTTGCCAATGCGGACCTGGTCATCCCGGTCTTTGCCGTGGCAGACCCAACTCCGAAGTGGGGTTTGCTCGACCGCTATCTGGTTTCGGCAAAATCATCCCAGCTTCCAGCGCTGATCGTCATTACAAAAATGGACAAGGCATGGAAGAACAAGGAACTCGATGCCGATCTGGAAGCCTATCGGCTTGCGGGCTACCCTATTCAAAAAGTCTGTGCGAACACTGGCGAAGGCATCGAAGAACTCAAGCAAACACTGCAAGGAAAAACCTCCGTGCTGGTCGGTAAATCGGGCGTGGGAAAAACATCCCTGCTGAATGCCATCCAACCGGGGCTGGGATTGCGCGTCAAAGAAGTGAGCCAAGGCGAGCAAGGCAAGGGACGTCATACCACCACGCATCTCGAAATGTTCGATCTCGATTTCGGCGGAACCATCGTCGATACACCGGGCATCCGCGAGTTCGGTCTGTGGGAAGTTGCCGGTGAAGAACTGGCATATCTCTTCCCTGAAATGGCGGGTCTTCGTCGGTCAGTGCAAATTCGGCTTGAGCTGCCAGCACGATCGCGAACCGGGATGTGCCATCCGCAAAGCAGTGATGAGCGGTGAGATCAGTCCACACCGCTACAAGAGTTATATGAACCTGCGGAGCGAGCTATGAAATACTCGGCTTCCTCCTTTGGCGATTTCCGCTGCGCGCACTGTCACAACCTCGTGCCATCCACGCACATCGTTTCGGGCGTCAACAACCGTAATCACTGCCCGTATTGTCTTGTGGTCCTTCCATCTCGACCTCTTCGTTGCAGGCGACAGACTGTCCGCGTGCAAGGGGCAGATGAAACCTGTCGGGTTGACCATGAAAAAGGGCAGGAACAAGTACCGGCTTGGATCCGGAGGCGAGTTGATGCTCATCCACCTCTGCGTGGAATGCGGGACTCTCTCGATCAACCGCATCGCAGCGGACGATCATCCTGATCCCGTCATGGATGTGTTTCACCAGTCCCGAGCGTTATCCCGTCAACTTCGTGCCGAATGCGAGTCGCAAGGCATCTTCCTTCTCGATGATGAGGAGATCATCCAGTTGCAGCTTTATGGGGCACAGATCGAAATGCCAGTACCCGAATATAACTAACTCAAAACCCCTGTCACACACGGCAGGGGTTTTATTCTATAATGGCGGTAGAGGCAGGCGAACATGAAAGAAATCGAACACACCAATCCCTTTTTCCGGGTAGACATTTTGACCGGCTGTAATAACCTTGTCAGCTTTTCGAAGGCGCTCGACCGCAACTTCGACAATGACATGCTCGAAATGGTTTCGCTAATCGTAGTGGATCTGTATCAATTGCGCGACATCAACCGCAGAAAAGGCTTTGACTACGGCGATAAACTTCTGCGCTGGCTGGGTATTGCCATCAAGGATGAGACCGGGGCGAATGTGTTCCGTATCGCAGGCGATAATTTTGTGGCGGTGTTGATCGGAAAACATCGAACTCATGATGTGCTCGCCCGAAAATTATATGACCGCCTGGATAGCGAAGCGCAACAACTGGAATTGAATCTGCCTGTTGTGCGTATGGCGGTCATCCATTTTCCTGAGGGTATGAAACTCAAACCGCCGGTGGTGTGGCGCAACCTGAATGAGAAAATGGAATTGACCCATGCCGGTGAACCCTTCATGATCTTTGAAGCGAACACTTCGGAGGAAGATAAAGAGTTGTTGAGCGCCATCGATCTCATGGCAAAACGCATCGAGACGCTCGGCAGTACCCTGCAGTATACGTTCAAGATGGCATACACCGACCCGGTCAGCAATGCTCCCAACATGCTTGCCATCCAGCGGCGACTTCGAACTGGCGCTCGGCGAAGCGGTGCTCGACCAGCGTCAACTCAGCATCTGCCTGATCGACGGCGACAGCTTGAAACGCTACAACAGCAAAGGCTACAGCGCCGGTGATGACGTCATCCGCAAGATCACGCAGACCTTATCAACGGCATTGCGTCCCAGTGACTTTCTCGGTCGCTGGCGCATGGGCGACGAGTTCATCGTCATCCTGCCCGGCACCGAGGTGGACAAAGCCGCCATGGTAGCGGAACGTCTGCGCGAATCGATCGAACGCGCCTCGAAAGGTTGGCTCTTCCCCACTTCCATTTCCATTGGCGTTTCGTATTATCCCAAGCACGGCTACACCGCCGATAAACTCATCGAAGCCGCAGAGAAGGCACTGGCGCTGGCAAAAATGAGCGGGAAGAATCGTGTTATCGTGGCGCAGTGATGCGGGAAACGAATGACAAGCGAGAATAAGCTTCCCTATGGCTATCAACTCTCCTTTTTCGAGCGGCTCAAACTACGCTTGAAAAAGATCAATTTTCGTTTGTCGCTGACACTATGGATAGCCTTTTTTGTGATCGGGAATATTGCTATTGTAGAACCAACTTTTCTTCAAAAAGCACAACTTGTTTATTGGCAAAAGGTCTGGGGAAGTCTCGCTTTTCTCCTGCTTGGTTTTAATGGCTTTATCTGGATGATCACAGGAGAGATGAAGAAAACCGCAAATTTAACCTATCGGGGAAAATCGGTTATTGCCATAGGTGTGTTTACTTTGTTGTTCTGTTTGTTTTTTATCACGAAGCTTTTATTGAGGTAATTCAGATAATAAATCTTCCATCTTTTTACAGCAATTGATAGCCTCCGTGTAGACTCTGATAGTCTCAAACGTATAGGCTAAGAAGAAACACGGATCGGAGAGGCTCTTATGAAAACGATTTCGATTTTCCTGGCGTTGATCAATTCCCTGTTTGCTGGTCTGCTCATCGCAGTCGACATTTCCTATTACGGAGTCATTCAGAGTATCTGGTGGTGGGGAGTTGTTCAAATTTTCTGTTGCAATCTTGATCATCGCAGCCAGCATATCGGTCTGGTTGGGCGAAATGGGAATTCTATCGTCTGGACCTGTTTTATGGGAGGCGTATTCCTTATTGCCGTAGGACCTGCAACCCTGGTATGGACTGTGCATGTGGCGCTGACTACAGGTGGTATCGAATATGACATGGCAGTGTACGGAGTGAGTTTGATCGTACAGGGTTTGGCATCTCTGATGGGCGCGGCGGAAGCGAGAAGTGCAATTGCTTCCTAACTTCCTCAATCATGTCCGTTGCGAGTGGCGCTGCAAGCGCCGCGAAGCAATCCCCATTAATGGGATTTGCCAATCGAACGGAATCAACCGATAACAGAGGATTGCTTCGTCGCTATCGCTTCTCGCAATGACATATGGTGTGAATATTTGACTTGACAACCCGGGTAAGAACTATAAAATAGCCCACATCATGAAACCGATGAAGCTTTTTGACCATTGCTTGTGTCCGGGGCGGGGTTCGTAGCCGCCGCCTAAGGATTCATCGTTTTCCCAGCAGTCAACGACTTAGGACAGTGGAACGCTCCCCGCGCACAAAAGCCAATGTGCAGGATGCTTCCCTGTTCTTTTGTTTTCAGTTGACTGCTTATTTTTTATACAACCAACTTTAGAGAAAAGGAAAAAACCAACATGTCATACGTTCACCCCGAATACCTCGTTGAAACCGATTGGGTCGCCAAGCATCTGAAAAACTCCAAGATCCGCATCGTTGAATCGGACGAAGATCCCTTGCTCTATTCGGTCGGGCACATCCCCGGCGCCGTGCAGGTGGATTGGTTCAGCACCCTGCAACATCCGCTGCGGCGCGATTTCCTCACTCAGGAAAAGTTCGAGGAGACCATGTCCAAGCTGGGAATCAGCAACAATACGACCGTGATCTTTTACGGCGACAAATCCAATTGGTTCGCCTGCTACGCGCTGTGGCTCTTCCAATATTATGGACATAAGAAGGTCAAGATCATGAACGGCGGACGCCTGAAATGGGAGAAGGAGAATCGTCCGCTCGTGAAGGACGTTCCCTCCTACCCAACAACGGAATACAAAGCCAAGAAGGCGAATAAGGGCATCCGCGCCTTCCGCGATCAGGTCCGCAAGCAGAGCGAGGCAAAGAAGCCGTTGGTGGACGTCCGCTCGCCGAAGGAATATTCCGGTGAACTGATCTCGATGCCGAACTACCCACAGGAAGGCGCTACGCGCGGCGGACACATCCCCGGCGCGGTCAGCATCCCATGGGCGCAAGCCGTCAACGAAGCGGATGCCACGTTCAAATCTGCCGATGAACTGAAGGCTCTCTATGAAGGAAAAGGCATCACGCCCGAGGCGGGTGAGGTCATCGCCTACTGCCGCATCGGTGAACGCTCATCGCTCACCTGGTTTGTATTGAAATATCTGCTCGGCTATCCCAAGGTTAAGAACTACGATGGTTCCTGGACCGAATGGGGCAATCTCGTAGACGCTCCGATCGAAAAATAAATATTATTGTAGGGGCACGATATATCGCGCCCCTACGGATGCAATTATGTCTTTACCTCCAAAACTTCAAGAGATCGTGGATGACTTCGCCAGCATGACGCGCGAAGAAAAACTGGAAACGTTGATCGCCTACGCGGAATTCTTTCCTCCATCTGCCTGATTGGCTTAAGGAAAACGCGACAGCATGGAAGCTGTGCCCGAATGTATGACTCCTGTTTTTTTGCACGCTGAAAAACAATCCGATGGCGGAATCCATTTTTATTTAGATATTCCTCCGCAATCCCCCACCGTGCGCGGACTCGCCTCCATTCTTGCCAATGGATTGGATGGCTGCAAACCAGAAGAGATCATCAGTGTGCCAGGAGATTTTTTCCTGCCGATGAATTTACAAGAGGCAGTTTCACAACAACGCATCAACGGATTCACAGGAGTGTTAGCACATATGAAACAAGAAGCTGTCAAACTCCTTGACAAAAAAGAATAGTGTGTGTAAACTATGAACAGTTCACTCCGACCTGCCCCCCTCAGGCCGGAGTGAACTACTTAAAGCGCCAGTGCATTCTTTGGGTACAATCGGGGTATGAAAAAAATATTGTTACCATTATTTCTTGTCTTGACAACTCTTGCATGTAATTTATCTGAAGGGACTGCATCCGCTTCTCCCTCTCCCGCAGTTGGATCAACACCAACAAATATTCCTGTCACTGAAACAATCCCTGCCACATCCGTTCCCGAAACATTTACTCCTGAACCCACGCTGACATTTACTCCCACGCCGCTGCCCACTGAGACAGAAACGTCTACGCCGACTCCGCTGCCTGTTGTAGAAAGCCTCAAAGCAAAAACAACAGCCGATCTCCTCAGTTGTCGTTACGGACCAGGGGCTGAATATTTATATCTTTACGCGTTAATTAAAGGTGCAAACATCAAACTCATCGGTCGCACCGATGCCAACAATTGGGTCTGGGTGGATGGAAAAAATAAATGCTGGGTCAATACCAAGTTTCTTGAAGTGGATGGCGATTGGAAGATGCTCCCCGTTGTATATCCTGGCGTTTATAAACTTCCGGTCTCGCCGTATTATCCCGGTCCGAGTTGGGCAAATGCTACTCGTGACGGGAACAGCGTCAAGATCGATTGGGAAGCGGTTCCTATCAGCCCGGGAAAATATGAGGACGAGAACATGCACCAATACATCGTCGAAGTCTGGCGCTGTGAAAAGGGACAGATCCTCTTCGAAACGCTTGGCACGAACTTCCCATATATCACAGTCGAGAACGATGAGCCGGGATGCAGTATCCCATCACATGCAAAAGTTTTTGTACAGGAAAAACATGGTTATGGTGGACCAGTGGAAGTTCCCTGGCCCCAGCCAACACCACAATAGAAAGTAATCATCTCAATGACATCTACATCGACGCCAGCAAGCGAAAACTACACATATATCGCGACTACTCACGTATTATCTTTCCTTCATCATTCTCGGACTCACCACCGCCGCGAACGGACCCAGCCTGCCGAAACTGGCAGAACACACATCCAGCAGTTTAGAACGGATCAGCTTAATCTTTGTGTTCAGTTCCTTCGGCTACTTAGTCGGCTCGTTCTTTAGCGGACGCGCTTATGACCGTTTCTCCAGTCATAAGTTGATGGCATTCACGTTGGCATGTATCGCAGTTGCATCGGCATTGATACCTATCGCATCCACCCTACCGATCCTGTTGTTCGCCATGTTCCTCATGGGGCTTGCCTCCGGCACACTCGATGTAGGCTGCAACACATTACTGATGTGGATACACGGCGAGAAAGCCGGTCCATTCTTGAACGGATTACATTTCTTCTTCGGTGTCGGATCATTGTTCGCACCACTCATTCTGGCACAGGTCTTATCAAAGACCAATGATATCCACTGGATGTTCTGGATCTTTACTATTCTCTCTCTGCCGATCGCGATTTTGTTTTGGTTTCTGGAAGAACCCAAACATGCTGTTACCAAAGAAGAAAGAAGCAATGCATCCTTCCCCGTTTTGCCAGTCATCTTGGTTCTGATTCTGTTTATTTTGTATGTAGGTCTCGAACTCGGCTTTGGAAATTGGATTTACACCTATGCGTTAATTCTCGATCTCGAAACAGAGAAAACCGCCGCTTATCTCACCTCTGCGTTTTGGGGGTCGTTCACCTTCGGTAGGTTAGTCGGCGCATGGGTTTCTACAAAGCTTCGCCCGGTGACGATCCTGTTCATGGATCTGGTTGGCTGCGCCATCAGCACCGTCATCATCATGCTCTGGAAAGACTCGAATACTGCCCTCTGGGTCGGCACGTTGGGGCTTGGACTTTCCATGGCATCCATGTTCCCAACCTTCCTACTGCTGGCTGGCGAGCGAATGCAGATCACTGGCACGATCACGGGCTGGTTCCTGGTCGGCTCGGGCGCGGGGAGTATGTTCCTGCCCTGGTTGATCGGTCAGATATTCGCCTTCACTGGTGCGCAGGCGATGGCAACCGTCCTGATCATAGATATTCTTTTGACAATGGCAGTCTTGTCTATATTTGTTTTAGGGCAAAAAGCTCCAACGCCCGATCCAGTTCAATAAAATTGAGGCTGAAATTGAAATTACCCGCCATCTGGCGGGTAATTTGCTTAATATTCTTAATTCGATAGTAATTTTTTATAAACAAACTATTGACATTTATAAAAAATAGTTGTAATATATGAAAAATAATTAAAACAATATTCTCTTTTCTTGAGAATCGCTTTAATAAAAGGAGAGACCCATGTCCGATTTTGCCATCCAAGCCAACCAACTGGTCAAGAAGTTCCCTGCCCGCCCCGGGACAGGTGACAAGCCCCTCGAAGGCGGACCAGCCCCAAAGTCCGGTAAGAAGCGCTGGCAGTTCTGGAAGAAAGAACCGAAAGCCATGTTCACCGCCGTCAATGGAGTCGACCTCCAGATCCAGCGCGGAGAGATCTTCGGCTTGCTGGGTCCGAACGGCGCCGGGAAGTCCACCACCATCCGCATGTTGTGCACGCTGCTCGAACCGACCAGCGGCACGGCGACCGTCAACGGTTTTGACGTGGTCAAGCAGGCGAACGAAGTGCGACGCAATCTCGGCACGGTGTTGGCTGGCGAGCGCAGTATTTATTGGAAGCTGACCGGACGCGAGAACCTCGAATATTTCGCGGCGCTCTATCACATCCCGCCGGCGATCGCCAAGAAGCGCGTGGATGAACTGCTCGAACGCATGGAACTGAAGGAACGCGCCAACGAACTGGTCGAAAAATACTCGACCGGAATGCGCCAACGCATCGCCATTTCCAAGGCGCTGCTTGCCCGCCCACCCATTCTGCTGCTGGATGAACCTACGCTCGGACTCGACCCCCAGGCGGCTCGCAACCTCCGGGAGCTGATCGCGCAACTCAAGCAGGACGGTCACACCATCCTGCTGACCACACACTATATGGAAGAAGCGGATCAACTCTCCGACCGCATCGGTATCATCGACGCGGGCAAGGTCATCGCCCTCGACACACCCGAAGGCCTCAAACGCCGCATCGACCAAAAGGAAGTCATCCGCATGGAAGTGACCGGCTGGCACGATGACCTGAGCGACAAGCTCAAGAGCATCACCGGCATCGAGAACCTGATGACCCGCCGCCAAGGTGAAGCCGACCTGTGGGAAGTGAACATGCAGGCACACAACAGCCGTACCGCCATCCCGCGCATCGTGGAACACATCAGCGGCAACGGCACACGCTTGGTCAACATGAACATCGTCAAGCCTTCGTTGGAAGATGTGTTCATTCACCTGACCGGTAAAGCGTTACGCGATTAGGAGTTGAGAATGGAAACAACGATCATTCCCCGTTCCTTAGGGAAACCGGGCTTTTTGTCAGATGTGCGCGCCTTTGGCGCCGTCCTGCGCCGCGAATGGACGATCTTCACGCGCTACCCAAGCTGGATCATCGCACTGTTCATCTGGCCTTTGATCTTCCCCATGCTGTACATCCTCACCGCCCGCGCCCTCTCCGGTCCCGATGGCAGCGGGTTGACAGCCTTCACCCAGCTTACCGGCGCGACCAATTATATTGGCTACATCATTGTCGGCACCACGGTTTGGATGTGGCAGAACATTGTGCTTTGGGATGTTGGGTTCGCTCTCCGCAATGAACAGATGCGCGGCACACTCGAATCGAACTGGCTCTCCCCCACCTGGCGATTCTCCTACCTGCTTGGGCATACCGGTCCACAGATCGTTTCCATGGCGATGTTCGTTGCTATTACTGCCATTGAATTCGGATTGATGTTCGGTGTCCGTTTGAACGGCAGCGGATGGATGCTTGCGCTGATGATGGTCGCAGCCATTCCTGCCATCTATGGACTGGGCTTCACCTTTGCCAGTCTCGTCATCACGCTGAAAGAAGCGAATGCCTTCGTCTTCCTTATCCGTGGATTGGTGATGATCTTCTGTGGCATCACCTTCCCGGTGGCGATCCTGCCCGAATGGATGCAGTCCTTTGCGAAATGGCTTCCCCAAACGTACCTGATCCACGGGATGCGCGCGGCGGCTTTTTCGAACGCCGGAGTCAAAGAACTGATGCCAGACTTGATCCCATTGGTTTCTTTCGGCATGTTTTGGCTGTTCGCCGGTTACTTCGTCTTCCTGTGGATGGAACGCCGCGCTCGTCAGACCGGCGCCATTGGGCAGTATTAGTTTCATGTCACTCTGAGGGAGCGATAGCGACCGACACTTGCACATGCATGCAAGTGCAGGTGAAAGTCTCTCACGGGAGTAGAGATGGGTGATGAGGTTTATTTATGGAACTGACCACCCTCTCACAACCTTCTCTCATGACTCAATTGCGGGCTTTGTTCGTCATCGCCCGCAAGGACTGGAAAGTTTTCTGGCGCTATCCGTTGAACGCGGTGTCGCAAGTGTTCCAGCCGCTGATCTGGATCACGCCTGTGTATTTCATGGGCAAAGCCTTCAGCACGAACGGACAAGCGACCGGTTTTGCTGCCTACAGTGGCAGCGGCGATTACATGTCCTATATCTTGATCGGTACCGTGTTGACCAACTTCATCATGACCGTCTTTTGGGGCATGGGCTACGCTCTCAAGGAAGATATGGATGCAGGTGTCCTCGAATCCAACTGGTTGACACCGGTGTCGCGACTGCTCATTCTCGTGGGTCGCACCTTGACCAGCATGTTGACCACCACGATCATGTCCACGGTCATGCTGATCATTGGAGCTTTGCTCTTTGGTTTCCACCCGACCGGTAACACCTTCGCCGCGCTGTTGACAGCAATTCCCATGCTGGCTGGGTTGTACGGGTTCGGGTTCGCCTTCGCAGGGATCGTTCTGCTGATGCGCGAAGCGAACACGATGGTGGATGTGGGTAGTTTCCTCGTGCAGGGATTTTCCGGCACGAACTTCCCGGTCAAGTCGCTGCCGTACTGGTTGATCCCTGTCTCGTTGATGCTGCCGCTGACCTACGGTCTCGATGCGGTGCGCGGACTCTTGCTGAAGACCCGCACGCTCTTCCCGATCAACGTGGAAATCCTGATCCTAATCGTTTTCATGTTCGTGATGCTCTGGCTCGGCGGTTGGTTCTTCTACCGCGTCGAACGGCGTGTCAGAACGCTAGGAACGCTGGGACAGCACTAGGCTGAGAAAGAACCGTCCGTTGTTGGTCAAAGGAGAAATATATGAGCACTTTGTCCATGACAGATCATAAAAGGAACAAGTCGCCAAAAAGGATGCTTGTTACACTGATCGCTGCATCCCCCATTATTTTCTGGATCGTCAGTTTGTTCAGTTAGCGTCATTGGAAAGGAGCAATATCATGTTGAACGATCATTTAGCTGGTGAAGAAGCCAAAGAACGTATCAAACAGAGTCTTCAAAATGCGGAGAGTGACCGCCTGTTTCGGCAGCTTGGATATAGCACCGACAAAGCTGCCCGCTGGATCATCTTCCTTATTATTATCGCAGTGGTAACAATCGGATTAATGGTTTAGAATACGCGTCCTTTTAAAATCTCCCACAATATCCAAACGGAGGCGCTGATCGAGAAAATGATCGGTGCCTCCGCTAACTTTGTACCTGATATGAACTTGAAAGAAATATGTGGTGATGGATAGGTAAAGCAAAGTCAATCTGCCTAAATTAGAACACTTGTGCTATAATTCATCTCTTCCACCCACATGAAAGGATAAAAATGTTCTCACGTTTGAATAAGGTGTATTACGAGTTTCCCCGCCTTTTCTGGATCATCGTGGCTGTCCGCTTTGTGGACGGCATCGGTGGAACGCTGCTCTTTCCCTTCTTCGCGCTGTATATCACGCAAAAGTTCGGCGTTGGCATGACACAAGCCGGCATCATGCTCGGCATGTCTTCCTTATTCGGCTTGGTCGGCAGTATGTTCGGCGGCGCCCTGACCGACAAGTTCGGACGCAAGCAGCTTATTTTGTTCGGGCTGGTCTTCAGCGCGATCAGTACGCTTACCTTTGGTCTGGTCAACGATATCAGCGTGATGTACCCACTGGTCATTGTGGTGGGTCTGCTTTCCAACGTTTCGCACCCGGCGCATGAAGCCATGATCGCCGATATCCTGCCTGAAGAAAAACGACAGGAAGGCTTCGGCATCTTACGCGTGGTTGCCAACTTCTCCTGGATCATTGGTCCGACCATCGGTGGCATTTTGGCAAACATTGATTTCTTCTATCTGTTCGTTATCAATTCAGTGGTAAGTTGTATCGTTGCTTTGATCATTGCGCGCGTGATCCCCGAGACCAAACCCACACCGCACGCACATGAAGAAAGCGAGTCCTTTTTCAAGACACTCACCGGCTATCGTTTCGTGCTACGCGATATTCCCTTTGTATCTTTTATCTTCGCCAACATCATCATGCTGATCGTGTACCAACAGATGTATGGCTCGCTCTCCGTCTATCTGCGCGACAATCATGGTATCAACCCGCAAGGCTACGGATTCCTAATGTCCACCAGTGCGGTGACCGTGGTACTCTTCCAATTCTGGCTTACGCGCCAGATCAAGCATCGACCGCCATTCCTGATGATGGCATTTGGCACAGTTTTCTATGCCATTGGCTTCGTGCTGTTCGGCGTCTTTACTACCTTCATCTTGTTCGCGCTGAACATTGTCATCATCACTATAGGTGAAATGATCATCATGCCTACCAGCCAGGCACTGGTCGCTGGCTTCGCCCCCTCTGAGATGCGCGGACGCTATATGGCGATCGCTGGACTCTCCTGGGCGATCCCATCGACCCTCGGACCTGGATTAGCTGGCTATATCATGGACAACTACAACCCGAACCTGGTCTGGTACATCGGTGGAGCATTGTGTATGCTCTCCGTACTTGCCTACTATACTCTTCACATGCGCCTCGGTTCCAAGCCGGAGTTTGCTCCCGCTAAAGAGGAAGCAGGTCCCCTTCCAGCCACCACCGATTAAAAGAAAACAAAAAGTAGTCCCGCCGTTCGGCGGGACTACTTTTTCACCACATTTTTTCGCGCTAGCGTAGTCGAAGCGGGGTGAGAGAAGAATCAAATCCTAGTGGTGATGATGTCCCTCTTCATGGACATGCCCATGCTCCAACTCTTCTTCACTGGGCTCACGCAGCCCTACCACCTTGACGTCAAAGTGCAATTCCGCGCCAGCCAGCGGATGATTGAAATCAAGACGCACAGTCTCGCCTTCAATGTTATCCACGCGCGCGTAGCGGGCATTCCCTTCATCGTCACGCACTGTCAACTCGGTATCCACTTCCACCGGCATGTCCTTCGGAAACTGATCCTTCGGCACATCCATGAAGGCTTCCTCATCGAACTCGCCATATCCATCCGCAGGCTGTACGACCACTTTCTTGCTATCGCCAACCTTCATACCCATCATTTCACTTTCCAGACCTGAGATGATATTACCGTAGCCAACCAGGAACTGTAACGGTCCCTGTCCTTCCGAAGTATCCAACAGTTCCCCATCTACATGGAGGGTGTACTCCATGGAAACGACCACGCCATCTTGCACTGAATCTTTGCTCATGCTTTATCCTTTCCTATATACCAACGCAAATATGGGACGCTGGTAAGCTCGAACATTTTACCCGCTTTTCCATAACTTGCGTCTCAATTTCCCTTACAACTGGCAACCGGTCATTCATCCCTTCGGCAAGCTTCCAGTAAAGCCTTTATAATTCTGTTCATGCACTCCGACCTCTGCCTTCCCTGGTACTGGGAATATGACATTGACTTTGTCCATTTCATTGAAAAAGCCTGTACAGAACAAGGCTTAATACTTTGGCAAATTACTCCTGATAACCTGCTCGAATCTATCGCAGCGCTCTACAAAGGGGAACACACCTTCAACACTCTGCTCGACCGTTCTCAAGGCGATGACCGTTTTCTTCCCATTCAGCGCTGGGCAAAAGAATACGACAAAAAACGTATCAATCCCACGGAACTCTCCAAATGGTCGGAAGATAAAGCCACCATGCACTTGGAGTTGATCACGGCGGGCGTCAACACCCCTCACACCATTCTTCTCTCCCCATTTCTAGAACAGCCCGTTCTCCCCACCCTGGACCTGACTCCGCTGGGACATCAATTCGTCATCAAGCCTTCCAATGAAGGTGGCGGAGAGGGTGTCATCCTCGGTGCATTTTCCATCGAACAGGTCATGCGCGCGCGCATGCAATTTCCCGAACAAAAATATCTGCTCCAATCCACGGTTACACCCCGCACGATCCAAGGACGTCCTGCCTGGTTTCGTGTGTTCTATGCCGTTGGCAAGACCTATCCCTGCTGGTGGCATCCGCTGACACATGTCTACGCCATGGTCACGCCATCGGAAGAAAATCGCTACGAACTCTCTCCGCTACACGAGATCACAAAACAGATCGCATCCATCTGCAAACTGGACTGGTTCACCACCGAGATCGCCCTCACCCTCGAAAACTTCATCGTTGTAGATTACGTTAACGATGAGATCGACACCCGCGTCCAATCCAAAGCTGTCGATGGAGCTCCAGATGAGATCATGCAAAGCATCGCATCTCAACTTGTGACGATCGCAAAAGCGCACCAGTAACACAACGCGAATTACTGGCTGCCGTTCATTATTCACTACCCACTCATCACTCCCCACAATCTATCTATCTCTAAGGAGTTCATCATGTCCAAACCTCGCGCCCGCGACCTCGGCATTCCCTTCGAAGGTATACCCGGAACTAATAATGCCATAACCGACGTGGACGGTATCACTGTCGGCTATTCCACCATCATCGAAAGTTACTCCGCCCGCACTGGCGTGACCATCATCCATCCGCGTGGACATTCCAACCATGACCCTGTCTTTGCGGGGTGGTTTCCTTTCAACGGCAACGGCGAAATGACCGGTTCGGCATGGATGGAAGAGGGTGGCTTTCTCGAAGGTCCGATCGGGATCACGAATACGCATTCGGTGGGAGTGGTGCGCGATACGATCATCCAGTGGCAGGTGCAGCAATCGCGGATCTTTCAAGGCTGGTCATGTCCACTGGTGACGGAGACCGCCGATGGCTGGCTGAATGACATCAACGGGTTCTTCGTCAAACCCGATCACGTGATGGCAGCGCTCGAGAACGCTAAATCAGGTTCGATAGCGGAGGGAAATGTTGGTGGGGGCACGGGAATGTTGTGTTATGAGTTCAAAGGCGGCAGCGGGACAGCATCCCGGAAGTTATCCAAAGAATTCGGCGGCTGGACAGTTGGCGCTTTCGCACAGACCAACTTTGGGCGGCGTTATCAGCTCACGGTGGCGGGAATCCCGGTGGGAGAGCATCTGAAAGAAGATTCGATTTGGACGAATGGAGAAAATCCTTTTAAACAAGATGATGGCTCGCTGATCATAATTCTCGCCACGGATGCGCCGCTTCTCCCCCATCAACTACGGCGGCTAGCGAAACGCGCTTCACTTGGCATGGCACGCACTGGCTCCATCGGCGGCAATGGCAGCGGCGATATCTTCTTGGCTTTCTCGACTGCCAACCCGAATGCCGCGACGGGAAACGAAAAGGGCATAGCAGAGATCCATGCCCTTTCCAACAACTTCATTGACCCGCTCTTCGCCGCCTCTGCCTATGCCACGGAAGAAGCTATCATCAATTCAATGGTTGCTGCGGAAGACATGACCGGGCACAAAGGTGTATCGGTCAAGGCATTGCCACACGATAAGCTGATCGCAATTTTGAAAGATTACAATCGAATACGGTAGTTAGACCTGACACTTTGGGCAGAAATAACACGCACCGCCCAGATACTGGATCTTTTGCACCTTTGTTCCGCATTCGGGGCAGGGCTTTCCGGCAGCCGCGCTATCCATCAAACGGACGTAGTCACCCGGTTTGCTAAACAGACTGGTCTCATCGTTGCGCCCACCCTTTTTGATGACCTCACGAACAGTATCTATGATTGCATCATACAGATCGCGCCGCTGACCGGGACTTAATTCCGAAAGTGATCGTCGCGGCAGGAGACGCGCTTGAAATAAAATATCCTGCGCAATGGCGTTGCCTAGCCCAGGAATGAGTTGGTCTTAAGTCAGCAGGCTCTTTGTGCTGCGCTTCTGCCCCTGAAGCAGTTCATCGATCAAGCCAGAGAAATATTTATACGTGAATGCCTTCTCGACCGGTGTAACACGCATCCCTTTGATATATTGTCGTTCCTGTTCTTCTCCCGCTTTGAACAATTCCATCGCGCCCCACATCTGCGTGGTGACTGTGAACGACGAATCATCCTCAAACTCGATCCACAGATGATATTTTTCTGGGAGATCTGAACCGACTGGATGATACAAGACTTTGCCACCACATTCTCCCAGTACAAGGTTGTAGCCCGGCTCCAACGGAATGACCATCCAGCGTCCGTGCACGTGAGCTTCACCAACCGTTTTTCCATGGGTTAGTTTCGTGAATTCTTCATGCTTGCGGTTGTACCAGACAAATTTATGCGGCGAGTTTCCAAGATTTCCCTTTTTGATCGTCTTCCCCATCAGTGTTTTGTTGATCTGTTTTGCCAGAACCGTATACTCTGGTAATTCAAACATTTTGCCCTCCAAGTTAAAATTAGAACACTTGTACTATATTACACAATTCAACCCACGTCAATAGTTTGAAACTCGATGGAAATTCCATGCAACTTTTCCGCTTGTAGTGCGCTATACTTTTCATAATCATGTTTATTGAGGAGGCGTTATGACATCCATTCTAGAAGTCAATAACATTGTCAAACAATACGGTGACTTCACCGCTGTCAAAGGCATCAGCTTTGACATCAAAGAAGGGGAAATCTTCAGCCTGCTTGGTCCGAATGGCGCAGGCAAGACCACAACCATCTCGATGCTATCCACGCTATACAATCCTACTGCTGGCGATGCCATCATCGGCGGGCATTCCATTACGAAGGAACCGATGGCGGTCAAGCAGGTGATCGGTGTAGTGCCGCAAGATCTTGCTTTGTATGAAGACCTGACAGCACGCGAGAATCTGATGTTCTGGGGACAGATGTATGGGCTGAGTGGTAAATCCCTCACATCGCGCATTGATGAAGTGCTGACGCAAATCGGACTGGTGGAAAAAGCGAAAGACCGCGTCAAAACTTATTCAGGCGGTATGAAGCGCCGCGTCAATATCGGGGTGGGATTGCTCCACAAGCCACGTTTGTTGTTCATGGATGAGCCAACCGTCGGCATCGATCCGCAGTCGCGGCGCGCCATTCTCGACACGGTCAAGGAACTCAACCAGCAAGGCATGACCGTGCTCTACACCACGCATTACATGGAAGAAGCACAGGAACTTTCCAACCGCGTCGGAATCATTGACCACGGCGAGCTGATCGCCATCGGCACGCAGAAGGAGCTCACCCAGCAGGTGGGCGAAACGGAAACACTCGTTCTTCATCTGGGCGAAAATGACAACGCAGAAGCGCTGGCAAAATCGCTCGATGGAGTGAAAGATGTGCTCGAAGCCAGCGCCAGCGACCACGAAGTCTCAGTCATCGCTCATGAAGCGGAAGAGGTACTCGCGGCGGTTGTCACCAAAGCCAACGAGCGCCACATCCGCATTCGTTCGATCGATATCCGCGAGCCGAATCTGGAAGCGGTGTTTCTGAAGCTGACGGGTAGGGCGTTGCGAGATTAAGGAGTCGAACGACTCCAGTCGTTCGCGGCAAAGTCTGGAGACTTTGCACTCCACGAGAATACTATGAAAAAATTATTTCTCATCGGTCTCAAAGACCTCAAACTGATGTTCCGCGACCGCGCGGCGTTGACCTTTATGCTGTTGGCTCCCTTCCTGCTCACCATCGGCATGGGATTTGTCACCGGTCGATTTAGCGGCAATTCGAGCGGACTCTCCGACATCCCTGTGGTGATCGTCAATCTGGATAACGAACAACTCGGCAATGCTTTAGCGGATGTGTTCACTTCGCAGGATCTCGCAGATTTAATGGAACCCACCGTTTCCTCCGACCCCGAGGCGGCTCGCCGTTTAATTGACGAGGACAAAGCGGCAGCAGCGGTCATCATCCCGGCAGGCTTCACGCGTTCGATCATCCCCGCTGAAGGGACAATGTTCGAAGCAGATGCCGCATTGGCTGAACCAGTCAAAATCGAAGTGTATGCGAATCCATCCCGCCCAACCGGCGCGGGAGTCATCAAAGCCATTGTGGATGAATTCATCTCGCGCGTAGACGAGGGACGCACCAGCGGCATGACGTCCATCGTGCAGTTGATGCAGAGCGGATTGTTGAATCAACAAAATTCCGAAAGTGAGGCGCGTGCACTGTTCGAAAATATTGATCAAAGCCAGCCGGTTGCCATCACCCTCAAAACGGACAAGGAAGGCGCACAGGCGACTGAGTTCGATCTGCTGGCATATTTCGCGCCCGGTATGGCATTGATGTTCCTGATGTACACCGTTTCGCACGGTGGACGCTCCATTCTTGTCGAGCGCTCACAGGGAACATTGCCCCGTTTGCTGACATCACCAACGTCCATTGCGCAATTTATCGGCGGCAAGGTGCTGGGCGTATTTTTCATGGGCGTCGCTCAGGTCGGGATCCTAATCGTGGCATCTTCCCTGTTCTTCGGAGTCAAATGGGGTGACCCGCTCGGTATGTTCGTACTAATCCTTGCAGCGGTCTTTGCTGCAACTGGCTGGGGCATCATGATCACAGCTTTTGCGCGCACACCTGCTCAAGTAGGAAGCGTCGGATCTGCCATCATGCTCATCTTCAGCATCCTCGGTGGAAGTTTTATCAATCTCGAACAGTTGCCACCTTTCGTTCAAACCATGAGCAAGATCACACCCAACGCCTGGGGCTTGGACGGCTTCACCACACTCGCTCTTGGCGGCACATTGAAGAATCTGGGAGAACCGATCACGGCATTGCTCCTCATGGGCGCTGTGCTGTTTGGCATCGCAGTGGTGTTGTTCAGCCGGAAAGGGATCATGCAAAAATGATTATCCATATAAGGGCTGGGAGACCCCGCCCAACACTGGGGTGAGAGGGACTCGCTCCTACGGAATTATGATTATGAAAAAGATATTCGCCATCTCATGGAAAGACGCGGTCATCCGCTTTGCAAGTTCTTCGGAACTGCTTTTCTTCATTATCCTGCCGATCATTTTTACATTCCTGCTGGCGGGAGGTTCCCCGGGCAAGGAACAGGATGACCGCATTCGCCTGCTGGTTGTAGATGAAGCACAGACCGCTGTCTCAAAACAACTGATCACTACACTGGAAAGCTCCACCGCTGTTCGCCCAGAGGTGGTGACACGCGAAGATGCACAGAGTCAGTTCGACAACCGGCGTGCTTCTGCGGTGTTCATCATCCCGGCAGGATTGGACATCGCATCATTGGAAGCCGGTTCTGTCGAAGTGGAGTTACTGCAACAGCCCAACAACATCAACGCCACGGTTGCCGAGCGCGCCGTGTTGACCGCCATCCGCACTGTCAGCAGTACCGTTTCCGCTGCGCAAAATGCTGTCGCTCAGCGGGAAGTTAAACTGGTTTTCGCCTCTGATGCGGAAAAACAAGCATATTTTGAGAGTTCACTGGAACTTGCGCAGAGCATTCAGAAAGAGACACCTGAACGTGTGACTGTTGTGGAGGGTTCCACACCCGATAAAGTGGAATATGATCCGCGCGCAAATTCATCGGCAGGACAGGTGATCACGTGGGTATTCGTTCCGCTCTTTGGCATCTCTGCCTTGTTCGCCTATGAACGCCAACAAGGGACGTTACGACGCATACTAACCACACCAACCAGTAAAGCAACGTACCTTCTTGGTACGATCTTCGGTCAGGTTGTGGTGGCATTGATACAGATGCTGCTGCTGGTCGGGTTCGGCATTCTGGTGATGAAACTTAACTGGGGGCGAGAGCCGCTGGCATTGTTCATAATCCTGCTCTCGTCTGCACTGGCGGCGGCAGCCTTCGGCACAGCTATGGGCACGTTCATCAAAACGGAAAGCCAGGCAAACGGACTGAGTATCATGTTCAGCATGGTCTTCGCACTGATGGGTGGATGCTGGTATCCGCTGGAACTCTTCCCATCCGCGATACAGAGTGCGGTACACATCCTCCCCACTACGTGGGCTATGCAGGGAATGCTTGATCTAGTCCTGCGCGGCAAAGGTCTCGTCGATATCTTGCCCGAAGCAGGAGTGCTGCTCGGGTTCGCGGTCATCTTTTTCAGTGTGGGCGTTTGGCGCTTCCGCTACGAGTGAAGAAAACATTTTGTATAATGGAGCAAAGAAAAGTCCCGCTTCGTGCGGGACTTTTTATCAGTCGTTGATCGCAGATACTTCCTTCCGCCGTGTCCAGAATGGTTTGACAATATTTCCCCGCTTGATCGCCGCCCAAATCAGCCAGATCCCGGCACTCAAGCAGATGATCACAGCAAAGATGGATGCTTCGGCACCGAAGGCTCCGCCAGAAAGGAACGGCGGACCGCTCAAGGTTGACTGGAAAAATCCTTTCGCTTCATTGCCAGAGACCGCCACACCGAAGACCGCCCCTTGGGTAAAGTTCCACGCAAAGTGAATACCAATGGACAACCACAAATGGCGAGTGTACATGAAAGCGGCAGCGAGCAAGATGCCCGCCTCAATGGCAATAGCGATCGCTCCCCACAAGGTGGCATTAGGGTTTGCCAAATGCAAGAAACCAAACAATAATGCTGATATTGCCAGCGCCAGCCAACTGCCCAGTCCTTCTTCCATGATACGAAACAGAATGCCGCGGATCAATAATTCTTCAAAGACACCAGAGAAGATCGCCAAACCTAGCCATGGGATCATCGCAGTCCAGCCGTTAACGCCGGTCACTTTGTAAAAGCCGAGCATCCAAAATATGCCAATGGTCGCTGAAAAGAGCAACGCACCGACGATCACGCCAATGATCAATTCTCGAATGGAAGCCAACGACAATTCTGCCGCTGCGCGTTGCTCGATCAGGCAGACAAAACCAATGTAAACAAGGTACACGACAACAGCAGAAATGCACATGGCAACAAACGCCGCGCCATCCGATGCATGACCGAGCCACGCATCCGTTCCAAGTTGTGCTGCCGTAGCTGTTATTCCCAAAATGAGAAAGCCCAACGTGATCCTTGTTAGCGGGAACCGCAGTATTCTCCAACCTATACTAGTATTGTTCTTCATTCATCATTCCGTAGTTTTTCTATTCCGCAACCAATAACATCTTGGCATACTGTCCGTGCCATTGACCGATCCATCTACCAAGGTGCATGGTCAGTGTCCAGATCAAGAAACCAAGCAAAAGGAATAACGGCATCGACCAAAGCGGCAAATAATAGTGTGCATCACCAATGCTCATCAGCGGAAACGTCGTGATCGATTGAACGGCAGGTGCCGCCATAAAACTAAGCGACAATGCGAACAGCGTAACGAGCACCGAGAAATAGATCACACCCAACGGCAATTGCAGAAAAAAATAAAGCATCGCCAGCCAGACCTGTTTATCTGTAAGATTTGCTTTAAGCCGTTCGAACCAGGTCATATCCTTTTGCAGGAACACGGACCGCCTTGGCATCCGCACGCCGAGCAAACCTTCTATGATGCGCCCTTCCAGCAATGCCATGCCGCGCAAGGAGATAGTAAAGAATACTGCAAACAACAAGCCAAAGACAAAGATGGCAAACGACAGGGAGAGCGAGAGTCCTGTCACAACCCAGGTGAAATACACGATGCCAGTGATCATCGAGATCAACATATACAGCAACGCACCCCATGCTTTTGGATCGTCATACACACCAAGGAAGCGGCGGATGGCTCCCTGCTGAACCTGGGTTTCTCTCACCACCGGACGAGTGAGACGCTCCACTTCCTTGTACGCGGATGCGATCTCCTCTGGCGAACCATATTGCTCGGCGACCTGACTCAGCGCCTCATCCTCCGACAACGCGGGTTGTTTCTCACGCAGATTTGTCAGCGCCGCCCGCAAGTGTTCCTCCGCATCGGCAAGCGCATCCTGCATCGTTGCAGCGTCCGTATCCTTCAACTCAGTTTTCAATAAATCCAAATATTCCTCTATTGATTTCATCTCATCCTCCTTTGATCGCCAGATCCACAAACGACTTCATTTGCTTCCACACACCCTGCCAGATGACAAGTGTTTCGCGCCCCTCTTTGGTAATTTCATAGTATCGCCGCGGCGGACCAGAGACCGAAGGCTCTACTTTGCTTTCCAACAATCCGCTGCTTTCCAACTGACGCAGCACTGGATACAACGCTCCCTGCTTCATAAAGGATGCATCGCCGCTGTAATCGTCGAGCAATTTGGCGATCTGGTAACCATACATCGGCTGCTGACTTTTATCTAATACACTGAGCAGCACAAGGGATGCGATGCCTGCGTTCAACTCTTTTTGGAATTTTTTGGTGAGAGTAGGTGAATCAATCACTGTGTCTCCTTTTGTGTTTTGAAGTTATTACTATTATTAAATTGATAATAGTATTATATTAGTATTATGTCAAGGTTTTTAATAGCGAAAGTCCCGCCCTTTTGAGGCGGGACATCTCTGATAAATGAAGTTACTTTACAACTGGTCGCAAAACAGGTTGTGGTTTTTCGCGCGGCGTTGAGAAGATCACGCTCAAACCCGGAATCGGTTTCCACCCCACCGCTTTGCCGATATCTGCAAAGGGAATGTAATACAGTTTAATATCCGTACCATCGTATCGTTGAAACGCAAAAAGGATGTAACTGCCATCCGGACTGAAACGCGCATCGCGATAACAGCAGACGCCATCGATCGGGTTGATCTTCTTTCCGGTTTGAGTTCTCACTATCGTAGAGATATAAATTCCCGAAACCGTCATTACGTTCGGTATCGTTCACCAGGAATAATTTGCCGCCATTCCAATCATAGCTTGGGATCTGGGAACCGCTGAAACTAAAACGATCATAGGGAAAACGATCGATCGCCACCGCGCCAACGGTTTTACACTTTGGAATATCAACATCCAGCAAATAGACCTGGTCCGTGCCACCCGCTTGCGTATCCACAACCAGCGCCGCGATCTTTTCTGCATCGTTGGACCAGCGAATATCTTTGACGGAGTAGAAGCTATATTTACAAAAATTACCGGTGCTGACGAGATCCGACTTTGTGACCGAACCATTCAGCACTTGCTTGTCAAATGGAACAATATACAAAGCACGGCTGATACTGATGGCAACCAATTTACCGTCTGGAGAGACTCGGAACCCCTCGAAGAAGTCCTGCGTCCCTTGTAAAGAAAGACAAACAATCTTGCTCGTTGCGCTGCTCTCAATATCCAACTGATAAACGCATGTACCGGATGTGTAGATAAGGCTCTTTCCATCGGGCATCCATTGCAAATTCGCTTTGCCAGAGTTATCCGTCCGCACGGGTACGGGAGCTGCCTCGCCGATATTCATCACATAGATCTGATTGCCCGAAAGGAAAGCAAACGCATCTGCCCCACCGGGTATCGGAACCGTCGTGGCTGTGGGCAATACAGAGGTTGCCGATGGTTCCAACGTGGGCGTAGGATTCGGCGTCGAAGTGGAAACAGTGGTCGGCGTAGAAGGAACGGCAGTAGGAGCCGCAGAAAGGAAAGGCAGCCAGCCGTTGAATCCCATCCACCCCAAAAGACCAAAGAAGGCAAGCGCTCCCGCAAATGCCCACCCCACCCAACCTCGAGAGGATGTTTTTGGCGGCACGGTCACCGCCGCAAATTTGGAAAGGGTGTGGTCTTCTCCAAAGACCGCTTTGCTTAAGGCAAGTGCGAGATCGATGGCAGTGGCATAGCGGTCCTTCTTATCCTTTGCCATGGCTTTCTTGAGCACAGCCGCCACTTCAGGTGGCAGGTCAGGTTTGACTACCAAGATATCAGGGACAGGCTGGGTAATATGACTGAGTGCTGCAGAGACAGGCGTATTTTTTGTGTATGGCTTTTGCCCGGTCAGCATCTCATAGATCATGAGACCCATGCCATAAATATCGCTGCGTCCGTCCAGTTCTTCGCCTTCAATTTGCTCGGGGCTCAAATAGGCTGGCGAACCCAGGGGATTTCCACCCGTGCCAGACACATCTGATTCGACAAGCTTGGCAACGCCGAAATCGGTGAGGTAAGGATGGTTATCTGCGTCGAACAGAACATTATCAGGCTTGATATCACGGTGGATAACTCCCTTTTGATGAGCATAGTTCAAACCTGCAGAAAGTTTCTCAATGATGATGGCTGTCTCTTCGAGAGAAAGCGGACCTCTTTTGATCCAATCGACCAAAGAACCGCCCTTCATATAGCGCATCACAAAATAAGGCTGATTCGATTCCTCTCCCCCCACATCATAGACCGGCACAATAGCAGGATGCTCCAACGAAGCGATCATCTTCAATTCACGTTTGAAACGAGCGCGGAACCCCAAATTGTGAAGCATCTCTGGCGGCAGAACTTTGATCGCCACTTCACGGTTCGAACTCGGGTCGAGAGCTAGATAGACTGTTGCCATTTCCCCGCGTCCGATCTCCGCTTTGATCTGATATCTGCCAATTCTGTCCGGTACCATAGATACCAAGTATATCAAAATCCCGCCGTTATCAGAGCCGTACTAATGGATATAAAAAGGAAGCGCCGCTTCAAGCGACGCTTCCGGCTGTTTCCGTTATAGACTACTTATCCTGTATCTCAGCCGCTCGTAGAGTGTTCGCCATAAGCATGGCGATCGTCATGGGACCAACGCCACCGGGCACCGGGGTGATGAACCCCGCCACTTCCTTGGCTTCAGCAAAGCAGACATCACCCACCAGGCGGTGACCGCTCTTCTTGGTTGCATCTGGCACGGAATTAATACCGACATCGATCACCGCCGCACCTGGTTTGATCCAATCACCGCGCACCATTTCCGTTTTTCCGATGGCAGCGATCAAAATATCTGCCTGGCGCACTACTCCGGCAAGATCTTTGGTGCGCGAATGACAAACCGTCACGGTGGCATTCTTGCCGATCAACAACAGAGCCGCTGGCATACCGACGATATTCGAACGCCCCAGCACCACCGCATTCGCGCCTTCGATCTTCACGCCAGCTTTTTCAAGCAGATAAATACACCCATATGGCGTGCATGGAACGAATAGTGGATCGCGTCCCTTCTGCGCAAGGCGTCCGATGTTCAACGGCGAAAATCCATCTACATCTTTTTCAATATTGATCAAGGAGAGAACGCGCTCTTCATTAATATGCGCAGACATTGGAAGCTGCACCAGAATACCGCTGACCGTTGGGTCCGCGTTCAAGCCTTTGACCAAGCTCTCAACCTGTTCCTGGGTGGCATCGGCGGGCAGATGTTCACTGATCGAGCCCATGCCCAATTCCTGACAGGCTTTCCCTTTTGAAGCCACGTACGCCGCGGAATCGGGGCGGTCGCCGACCAGCACGGTTGCCAGAGTTGGTTTTTGTTTGCCAGCCGCCACGCGCTGCGCCACTTTTGCAGCAACTTCTTCACGCACTTGCTGAGCGATCAATTTTCCATCAATGAGTTGAGCTGTCATAGAGTATGCTCCTTCTTTGGGTTGGCTTTATTGTACAACTCGCACCCGCCCCGTACAAAGTGACACTTATCCCAGGTTGGCAATTACGCCTTTCATTCCGTGAGCAGTTGCTTCTTCCAATAACACATGATCGACTTCGTTCCAGCGCGGCGAGGGAGCGAACGCCTGCACACGCAGATAATTTCCGGTCCAACCTTCCATCTGCCAGCCCCATTCTCCCATCTCCGAAGTGGCCTCCCAAAGCACGGGCATCGTCCGCCCGACAAATTTCCGGCGATAGGATTGTGCCAACTTTTCCAGCACATCATGCAGGATGTGATTGCGCTTCTTGCCGATCTCGGTCCGCACCTGCCCCTTCATGCGCGCCGCTCCTGTGCCGGGACGCGGCGAATAGGTGAAGACATGCCCGCCAGCGAAGTTCATCTCTTTGACGAACGCTAAAGTCTCGGCGAATTCATTTTCGGTTTCACCAGGAAAACCGGCAATGATATCGGTTGTGATCGAAACATCGGGGATCGCCGCTCGCGCCGCCGTCACCAACTCGCGGAAGGATTTGGGTGTAGTCTTGCGCGCCATCCGTTTCAGTGTGGATTCGCTCCCGGATTGCAAGGGCAGGTGCAGGTGAGGCATGAGGCGTGAACCTGTCCTAAGCATCGCCGAAGGGTCAGTCCAAAGAGAAAAGAACTCGTTGGTTAGATCCCACGGTTCGAGCGAGGAAAGTCGCAGGCGCGGAGCGTCCGTTTCACGCAGAATGGCTTGGATAAGTTCTGTCAGATGCGAACCGAAGTCATATCCCCACGAACCGAGATGGACTCCGGTCAGCACGATCTCTTTCGTGCCGCCATCCAGCGCAGACTGGATATCAAGAATAACATCCGCTATCGGGCGGCTACGACCTTCTCCGCGTGCAACGGTTGTAACGCAGAACGTGCATTGGTTATCACAGCCATCTTGCACTTTAATGAAAGCACGCGTGCGCCGGTGTAGACCGGGAAGAGGTTTGCGGGAGAGCGGCTCAACGTCAAAGGTTGTAGGCGTTGCCCTGAGTTCATCGAAAGGTTGAAGTTCGAGGACGTTGGAGACAAGGTTATCTTTTTCAGCGTTGGGGACTACGTGTAGCACGTGCGGAAGATCGTTGGCTTGCTTCGGGTACAGCGTTGTCCAGCAACCGGTGGCAACAATGTCGTTCACGCCTGCACGCGCGATCTGGCGGATGCGTCCGCGTGAGTCGGAGGCAGCTTCATTGGTTACTGCGCAAGTATTGACCACCGCCATATCGGCCTGCTCCGCCGACGCGACGATCTCATGTCCCGCCGCGCGGAACTGCCGCGCCATCGTTTCGATTTCGCTTTGATTGAGCCTACAGCCTATGGTATCGAGGTAAATCTTCATACTGATAATAATGGAGTCGAAAGTCTCCAGACTTTTTACTTTCTAACCCCAACGACTGGTCCCCAAAGGGGATGATAAGTCGTTGAACTGCTGAGTTACGGTTGCATCGCCACGAAGTTCTGGAACAACATATCCACGCCGGGTTGGGTGAAGGCGCCTGCCAGAATGCCTACATCACCATTGGCAAAATCGGAATCCTGGGCAGTAGCAACCTGGGTGAAGTTCACATACAGAGTCAATGTATTACCAACACAATCGGCGCGCACATGATTGATCCCATCCCTGAGGATCAACTCCGAAGGCTGCATGACCGTTTGCCCAAGCAGCAACGTCTGCCCGCCGATAAATTTTCCTATGCCATAAAAACCATCATTGGAAATAATGAAAAAATAATAGTCGCCATTTTGATAACGACAAATCAACCCGGCGCGATTTTCTTCTGGACCATTGAGCCGGGTCACATCTGCTTCCACACGCACATCGCTGTAATTCTTCTCAGGCGTGGACCAGTAATTCATATTCGGCTGACGGATAAGGATGCGGAAACCGCCACCGTCATAATCCATGATGCCGCCATCATTGGCGAGACGGTCCCAGCCAGAGAGGTTGGTCTCGAAGGTGTCTTGAAATAGGATCGTCCCAGAAGGTGCGGCAGGAGTAGATATTGGCAAAGAGCCGCATGTAGATAAAGATAGCAAAAGGATCAGAGATAGCGTAGGAAGGATAAGTTTTCGCATTGGTAAATTTTATCAGAGAGTAGGCAATATTAATATTATCTATGGAAAATATTGATTCAACGCTGCTTCGGCTTCGGTACTGCCCAGATTACGCGCCTGGATCAGATGATCGTAGGCTGCCACGCGGTCATTCTTCTGCAAGTAGACGGTAGCTAAATGGACATGCGCCGGAGCATAATTTAGATCGTTCTCTAACGCTTGTTTTAATGCCGACTCTGCTTCGATGTATCTGCGCATTAGCAAATAGTTCCAACCTAAAACATCCAGCGCAGTGGGATCATTTTTAGAAAGAGCAATTGCTTTTTGCGCAGCAGGAATTCCCACATCGCTGACGTTTACGTTATTCTGGGCACAGAACGCAGCCAACAATGTCCAATAGGTTGTATCCTCAGGAGCAAGCGATGCGGCATATTGGTAGGATTGCAAACCCAGGATCAGATCACCCGTCATGGCATAGGCATTCCCAAGTGAAACGAACATCGCCGGGTTCTTGATGTCGAGCCGTGCGGCCGCCTGAGACTCGGTGAGCGCATCGCGATAATTTCCTACACGCTGGAAGTAAAGCCCACGTAGACTGCGCACCGTGGGAGAGTTCGGATTTATCGTCAGCGCACGATCCAAATACGTGAGCGCATCCTTTCCACCCGTTTGCTGTTTCGCTTCCCCGAGCCAAGCCCACGCCTCAGCATTCTTCTCATCCACCTGCACAGCGGACTGGAAGGCAGCCAGCGCCAACTGCCACTCGTTAACCAGCCCCAATCCACGCCCGATAATGACGGAGCGCTCGGAGGCGGAATCATTGATCGTAGCCAGATTCAAGGCGGTACGAAGCGTTTGCACAGCGGGGTCAAACTCAGGGTCCAGTTGAGAGGCGTTGAGGAGTTCCGATGCAGCGACATTGGAGTCCGTGAAAGTCAGCAACAATCCCAGGCGGTAATGTGCCGGGGCATCCTGTGGATTCGCTGCCACAAACCTTTGCAGGTTTTCCGCCGCTGAAATATAGTCGTTTTGCTCCTGATATACTTTTGCTAATCGCGAATACAACTGTGTGGAAGGCTCAGACTGTTTCAATCCATCCTTCCAGATCTCGAAGGCATGTTCCGGTTCCTGATTCAAATACAGCACATCACCCCATGCCACCCAGCCACTCGGAGAAAGTGCATTTCGTTCGAACGCCTTTTGGTATCCCACCTCTGCTTGTACATAATCCCTGGCGTGATAGTAGGCGGTACCAGCAAGCTCATAGAGATCGGGGCGCCAGGGCAGCCTTTTCGCAGCAATCAGGTAATGTCGCGCGACCTCAGGATAGGATGTAGCTGTTTCGGCTTGTTTTATTTCAGAGTATCCAGAGGCAAGAAAAGGGATAAATATAGCGGAGAGGAGCAACGTTAGCACAGCGATGGTTCGCAGAGTATTTCGAAGCATCCTTCTATTATAAAGGTGTCTGTATCAAAGCGATTTTGTAACTTCGGCGTTTTCTGACGGTCTTGTAATTTATCGAGAAGGGTTATTCAAGACAGATTTCAACAAGTGGAATATAATCAAATTCGACATGGGCGTATTTCTCAATGATGTTTTCAAACTGCTCACAGATGAGCCAGGGAGCCTAATTTACCATCTTTGGTTAATGCTCTCCGTTATAACAGCTTTGTCATTCGCTTTTATTCAATGGCGTTCCAGCGGCTTCCCCCAAGCCCGTCGCACGATGCTTGGGCTGGCTTTACTTTTCTTCTCTCAGATCTCTCTTTTTGCCCTCAGTATTTTCGGCAGAGGCTTTGTCAATTTAACCATCGTTCTGCCGCCGTTGGAGCGTGGCATCTCGCTCTTTGCGCTGGTTTGGATGGCTTGGCTGTGGGCGTTTCCCGAACCCAGCCGCGCCGCCGATGCCGGGACCTGGCTGGTGGCGCTGCTTGTAGCTGCTGCGACCGGCTTGGGCATCGTGGCTTTTTCAGCGTTACCTCCATTAACATCCTATAACCTGACCACCGATGATGGTTTCTGGCAACTGGCAAGCATTGGCTTCTCGGTCTTTTTCATTTTTCTATTGATCGTCCGCCGCCCCAATGGATGGGGAAATGGGCTGGCTGTTTTTCTGATCACCTTTGCGGGGCACATCCTGTACATGATGATCGGTCGTAACGATGGAAATTATCCTGGTTTGGTGCGACTCGCTTATATGGCAGCCTACCCGATCCTGATCACGTTGAACCTGCGCTTTCCAACATCCTCGTCAGCTGCCACTGGGACATCCTCCACGACCCGTATTGACACCACAGGCGAACGCCGCCGCTACAGTACAGACCCGAAAACCTTCCATGCACTGCTGGCTTTGGCGGGCGAATCATCCGCCGATAAGTTGAGCCAGGCGATCACGCGCGCCATTGCACAGACCATGCTGGCAGACCTGTGCTTCCTCATCTATCTCACTGACAACAAGAACCAGATGCAGATCGCTAGCGGATACGACCTGATCCGTGAAGAAAACCTCGAGGGGGGGAGCATGAACAAGAACCTGATCCCCATGCTCACCAACGCCCTGCAGCGCGGACGTCCACTGCGCCTGCCTTCAAGCAGTACATCTGCCGACATCAAGGGATTAAGCGATATGCTTGGGCTTGCCACCCCCGGTCACTTGATGAGCGTTCCGATCATCACCCCCGATAAAGATACCATCGGCGGCATCTTGATGCTCTCGCCGTATTCGAATCGCCTGTGGAGCGCCGAGGATCAGGCATTTCTAGCTAATATCGCACTCTCTCTCGTGCCCGTTATCCAGCGTGGTCAACGTATGACCTCGCTCGAGCAAAAGGGAGAACAGACCCGCCAGGCACTGGATATCGCACAGTCCCGCATCACAGACCTGGAACGCCGCAACAATGACCTGACCAAACAAATGGAAGCGGTCAAAGCCGATGCACAGGCTGGCTTGGCACAGGCAGAGAGCCTCGCTGAAATGACCCGTATGCAGGAAGAGGCGCAGAAAGCCATCGAACGCCTCAAACAGGAAAATGAAGACCTGCGTGCCGGGAAAGGCGTGAAAGCCGTCAAAGGCATTCCCAATCTTTCATCGAACCAAGTTGAAAGCGAACTGCGCCTCACCCTGGAAGAAGTAGCACGTCTGCAAAATCAACTCGCCGAAGCCAATATGCGTATCATCGAAGCTGAAAAAGGATCGACTGCTGCGCATTCGACAGAACAAGCGGAAGTGGTCGCTTCGATATCGCAGGAACTGCGTCAGCCGATGTCATCCATCGTGGGATATACCGATCTGCTGTTAGGCGAATCGGTGGGCATCCTTGGTGCCTTGCAGCGCAAATTCGTGGAGCGCATCAAATCATCTACCGAGCGTATCGGCAGTCTGATCGACGATCTCATCCAGGTCACCACGCTCGAAACGGGCCTCAACGAACTCAAGCCCGAACCCGTGGACCTGAACCTCATTATCGATAATGCCATGTCATACACCAGCAGTCAGGTGCGCGAGAAGAATATCTCCCTGCACCTCGATCTGCCAAAGAACGTATCCACTATCCATGCTGACCGCGAAGCGCTACAACAGATTTTGATCCACTTGCTTCAGAATGCGGGAGCCGCCTCCCCGTTGGAAGGAACCGTGCATCTCAAAGTCCAGACGCGCGCCGAAGATGGGAAGGAATTCGTCCTCATTCAGGTCAGCGATACAGGTGGAGGAATCTCGTCCGAAGATCTGCCACGTGTCTTCACCCGCTTGTACCGTGCCGACAATGTCCTCATCCAGGGCGTGGGCGATACCGGTGTTGGACTGTCCATTGCCAAGACCCTGACCGAAGCCCAAAAGGGACGCATCTGGGTTGAAAGCGACCAGGGTGTTGGCTCCACCTTTAGCGTTCTCTTACCGATATCAAAGAACGCCTCTACTAAAAACTCGGAGAATTAAATCATGATGCAAGCCTTGCGCCAGTTAGGTGGCGGAGTCATTATTGCCATTGTCTCTGTCATCCTCGTGCTCGGAGGCATCTCACTCGCACTTGCCGAAACTCTGCCAACCCCAGCGGCGCCTACTGAACTACCGCCAACTTTACCACTTAGCTTCCCTACCCCAACGGGACTCGTCGCTGAAACTGCTACATTGGCGAGTGAAACTCCCACTACAACCGCTACGTTAACTGAAACAACAACTGCACCGTCCACAGCGACGCTAGCGCTCGTGCCGACCACATGTACCCCTGCCATCACAGGCTGGGTCGCCATTACCACCACGATCAACGATACGATCTATAGCCTGGCACAACGTTATAACACCACTGCTGAGAACTCTCAGTGAGAGGAATTGTCTCACTTCCATTAACTTATCTGCAGGAACATTGCTGTATGTGCCGCCTGTCCCAGCTACCGCAAAAGTGATCCCTTGTGGACATCCGACAGGCTGGGTCAACACACACATTGTGAAAGCCGGTGAAAATCTCTATCGCATCGCACTTTCGTACAACATTACCTACCAGCAATTACAATCTGCGAATTGTATGGGCTCATCTGTGTTGATCTATGTTGGGCAGCGACTCTGGGTACCCAATGTGCCCACGCTTACACCGATTCCCGGTGTGACGAATATTCCCAATTTCCCAACTGGAACTCCGACTGCCACCGCTAGTTTCACAACCGTACCGCCTACGGCAACAACCGCCCCACCAACCGCCACCTTCATGCCCACGGCGACCATTCCCACTGCCACCTTCACGCCTTCGCTGACGCCCTTCCCGACGAACACACAATGAAGCCCTTTCGTTGGATCATCGGTGCGGCGCTTTTACTTGCCGGATGTGGGACTGCTGCGCCTGCGCAGCAGCCCCTGCCTTTTGCTTTGGTGACTGCCGCACCAAACGCCTCCCCCACAGCGACACCCTTCCAACCGATTCCCTGGACGCCAACAGGCACGCTTCCTCCCACGCCGACCATTGATCCCGCTTCCCTGACCGCCACTCTCCCCGCACCGACTCAGACCGACGTTCCCACCGCAAACCCGAATCTGCTGGTCAATACTGTTGCGCCTTTACCGACCATTGATGCCTCTGGCAGTCAGGTGCTCAACAACGGACAGGAAACTGTCAACTTCCTGTTAATCGGCTCCGATAAACGCTCGGGCACATCTTTCCGCACCGATACAATGGTGGTTGCCATCCTTCGACCGAATGAAGGACAAGTCTCGCTGATTTCTATTCCACGAGATCTGTGGGTCTACATCCCTGATTGGCAGAACCAACGCATCAACACCGCCTACAACCACGGCATCGCCGTCAACTATCCCGGCGGCGGACCAGGCTTGCTCAAAGACACCATTCAATACAACCTTGGCATTCGCATCGATCACACCGCCATGGTCGATTTCGATGGCTTCCGCAAGATCGTCGATACCCTCGGCGGCGTGGATGTGCCCGTCTCGTGTCCCTACACTGACTGGCACTTGATCGATCCCAGCTATAACCCGGAGGTTGAATCCAACTGGAGTCTGTACACGGTCGGTCCCGGACTCATCCACATGGACGGCGATCTCGCCCTTTGGTATGCTCGCTCGCGTCAAAAATCCAGTGACTTTGACCGCGGACGCCGCCAGCAGGAAGTATTACGCGCCATCTTCACGCAAGCATTACAAGCTGGAACGTTATCTCGAATCCCTGAACTGTACAATGACTTCAAAAACTCGGTTGACACGGATCTTGGTCTTACCGATATTTTGCAGCTTTCGCTATATGCCCCCAAGATGACGAATGCCGATATCCGCAGTTATTACATCCGCCCACCGGTCGTCAACTCGTGGATCACGGATGGTGGTGCCTACGTTCTCTCACCAGATCAAGATCGCCTCTCCGAATTATTGACCGAAGCGCTCTCCCCCTCTGCCAAAGTTGTTCAGAAACAAGCCATTACTATTGATGTAATGAACGGTACATCCGTGGCGGGCTATGAAGCACTGGCAGCTTCCCGTCTCAATTATGCTGGCTATGAAACTCACATCGTTCCATCCGACCGGCAGGACTACGCCTATTCCGTGCTCATCGATAAGTCCGCTGCGCAGGATGGCAATGTAAGCAACAACATTCTGAATGTGATGGGAATGCAATTGGGAAGTTTGATCCCCGGACCTGATGCGAACAGCAAATCCAATTATCTCTTGATCCTGGGCTACGATTACCAGCCCTGTTTCCGCCCTGAGAATTTGACTCAGTAAACTATTCCCCCAACAATCTCTTCTGTGCCGCCACAGCCACCGCCGCGGCTCTTGAATCCACTCCATATTTTTGATAAATGCTCTGCAAGTGAGCCTTGACCGTGCGCTCGGTGATGCCTAGTTTGTAGGCGATCTCTTTATTGCGTTCGCCTCTCGCAGCACACTGCAGCACTTCCAGTTCACGTTCTGTCAGCGTGGAATCGGCTTGCGCGACAGCGGAGGTGACAGGCTTGGGCGTGGACTGAGACGCAAGCACGCGTGCCAGGATCTCCGGCTTGAGCAGCGTCTCGCCTTTTGCAGCAGCGTGGATCGAATCCAGTAAATGTTCTCGGCTCGAATCTTTGAGCAGGTAGCCGCGCGCGCCTGCTTGCAACCCGCGGATCATCAAATCATCTTCGTTGTACGTGGTGAGAATGACAATAGCGATATCGGGGAAATCACTTCGCAGATGACCAATGGCAGTGATGCCATCCATGCGTGGCATTTGCAGATCCATGAGGATGACATCAGGCTTGAGCTCCGGCACAAGACGCAGACACTCCGCGCCATCCACAGCTTCCCCAACCACTTCAATATCATCCGTCGTTTCAAGGATAAGACGCAATCCTTCGCGCACAATGAGATGGTCATCAGTGATCATCACGCGGATCATTATTATGCCCTCCCTACCAAAAATCGGATTGATGTGCCCTTCTTGTTCGATTCAACCATGAGTTGCCCGTCTGTCAGACGCGCGCGTTCATACATTCCCAACAGACCGTAATGTCCGCTGACAGGTTGCTTCACGTCAAAACCTTTGCCGTTATCGCGTACTTCGAGTTCGAGAGTTTGTCCTTGAACCGCCCATTTCACATGGACTTGTGTTGCCTGTGCGTGGCGGGCAACATTTGTCAGTGCCTCGTTGAGAATATTCATGGCATGACTTGTTGTTTCAGTGGAGAGTTGATTTTCGCCGACCATGATCTCCGTCTCACATGGAATACCCGTCGCCTGTTGAAAACGCTCCCCATGCTCGCGGATCGAATCAGCTGCATTTGAAGAAGCAACCCGCAGATCATCAATGGCGGCGCGCGATTCGGCAAGCGTGCTCCTGGCACGTCCAAGCGCCTGCTCGACAATGGCAGATGCTCGTTCCCCGCGTTGAGCGGAGAGATGCGCTTTCACCGCCTCAAGCTGCAAAACAAGTCCCGCCACGCCTTGAGCGAGCGTATCGTGCAATTCGCGTGCCATGCGCTGACGTTCATTCTGCAAGGTCAACGATTCGATCTTGGCAGCGGAGGCAGCCAGTTTGGCATTCGCACTTTCCAGCGACTCCGCCAGTTCCATAACCTTCTGCCGTTCGCTCATTTGCTGAACGACCATCGCGATCAAAAAGATAATGGCTCCGCCATTGATCAGCATCCCTGAAAGCAAACCATAGAACGCAGCGCGGTCGGTCAGGAGAAAGAGCAGGGTAAACAATACTCCAAAATAGAAAATACCTAGGAACAAGGAGCGGCGTGAATTGCCCCACAACCCCAGGGCTTCGCCTACGATACAGATCGTCGCCGAAAAAAGAAACGATAATCCCATTTGGATGTTGGTATGCTGCAACAGGGATAACCCCAGCATCAGAGCAGTTTGCATCGGATAATAAAAGTACCAGCGCTTTGAGTTGTTGTATATTCCAAAAAAATTCGTCCAATATAACGAGACATGAATAATGACCAACACAACAGCCAGGAGGGCAAGCCCGATCTCACCTGCCTGCCAAAGCGACCTGATCCCAAAACCCATCAAAAAGAACAACAGCAGGGTGATGAAAATATAAGAGGGAAGGGCAATAGTACGCCCGAGATCATTGCTGGTGGTATTCATATTCGAATTGTACTTGAACCCAGGCAGGCGACTATTGTCCGAACGGACAATGTCCACTTTTGCACGGGATGGACGATGTAGTTGAGATGCGAAGTCAGTATAAAGGGGACATTCAACTTTACAAGGAGTATCTCATGAACAAAAACCTTCGTTATCTCTGGCTCATCCTCGCCACAGCACTCGGTCTCTTCATCGGCGGCAAATGGAATTTTCCTCTCGCAGCCTGGCTCGCGCCTCTTTTTATCATTCGTTTCTATCGCGACAGCGATAAAGCTGGGCGAAACTTCCTCCTGCTCTGGCTTGCCTCCGCGGTCTCCACTATCATCTCCTGGCGCGGCGGCACATTCTTCCCGCCAGCCATAGAAGCCGGGTTCTTTTTGTTGATGGCTCCTGTTGGACTGCTCCCCTATGTGATCGACCGCATCTATTACCGCCGCTTCGGTTCGGCTGCCTGGCTGACGCTCGTCTACCCCATCGCCGCCACCGCCATGGATTTCTTCTCCGCCAGCGGCAGCCCCTTCGGGACGTTCGGCGCGGCAGCCTATTCACAACGCGGATTCGTCCCTGTCATGCAGATCGCAGCCTTCACCGGAATTTGGGGAATCGCGTTCGTGATGAGCTGGTTCGCGAGTCTTGCCAATCATCTTTGGGAGAGCGGATTCAAATTCACGCGTCTTTCTCTGACCTTTACCTGCCTGCTCGCCCTGATCCTTGGTCTCAGCTTCGGGCGAACCCTGCTCCCCTCTCAGCCAGAACAACATGCCACGATCGCCGGCTTCTCTCTTCCAGAGGGGACGATCTCCGGAGCGCTCGATCAACTCAAGGCGGAGGATGAAGCGGGTTTCCGTCAGACAGTAGATACACTCCACATACAGGAATTGGATCAGGTCCGCACAATGGCAGATGAAGGCGCTGATATCGTAGTCCTGCAGGAAGGCGCGGGCATGGGCTTTTCCGATCAGGTAGAAAAGCTTATGAAGGATGCATCTGCCATCGCCAAAGAGAAAAAGATCTATATCGTTCTGCCGACCTTTGATATGGGTAAATCGCCCGCCGTAAATGCGGTGCACATCATCGACCCGAACGGCGATATAGTGCTGACGCACATCAAATATGGCGGCAATCAATTCGAAGGCACACTCAAAGGCGATGAAGTTTTACACACCGTAGATACTCCCTACGGAAAACTCAGTGCAGTGATTTGCTGGGATGCCGATTTTCCCGCAGTCATCAAACAGGCTGGCGCGCAACAGGTGGATCTGCTCTTCGTCCCATCCAATGACTGGCTTGGCGTGAAGGATATCCACGCTGGCATGGCAACCTTCCGCGCCGTGGAAAATGGCATGACAATCTTTCGTCAAACGGGACAAGGTGTTTCCCTGGTCGCGGATCCGTATGGGCATACTCTCAACCGTGTAGATAGTTTTCAGGAAAACACAACGAGTTTCCCTGGCATTCAACTCGTGGAAACGCCACTTGGTTCAGTGAACACGTTATACCCATCCATTGGCGACCTGCTGGGAAACCTCATGCTGGTCGGGCTGGTAATCTTGATAGGAGTTTTGTGGGTAACCAGGAAAAAATAACTCGAATAAAATAGCCTCTCACTATCATAGATGTCCATACATCGATCAGGCGTCTACAACTTTCATCACTTTATAAAGGAGAAACTCATGAAACAAAAGCATTATCCGATCTTATTGGCGGTTGTTGCGTTGGTGCTCGCCAGCCTTGCCTGCCAGGCAATGTCGAATCCGGAGCCTTCCACTACGCAGGAGCCCGGTCAGCCTACCGCCACACAGGAAGCCGCATCCACGGAAGAACCATCACGGCCCTCTGTGGAACCGGCGATAGTTGAATCGAAAGGTGCAGGCATCGCTTGTATCGGCTCGACCACCGGCTTAAGCTGTTCTCACGGAAAGCGGCTGGCAGGTATATACGGACGAAAACTCTGATCTACCAAATCCGTATCTTTACGCAGGCGCGGTCTGCCCGGATGGAAAATTCGCCATCGCCCACATCAGTGGCGTTGTTCTCTTCGATGGTACATCCTTCCAAACTATTCCTGAAACGGACGCGTACTCCTCGCCCGAAGGCATCGCCTGTGGCGCGGATGGTGTCATTTGGGTGGCACACTTTCAGGGCGTGAGTCGCTTCGTCGATGGTCAATGGACCACCTTCGGCTCGGACAAATTAGCGAGCGGCGAATCCGCCAATGAGTTGGTGTACGATGTCGAAGTCGCGCCGGATGGCAAGGTTTGGGTGGCTACCTCCCGAAGTGTCGCCATGTTCGAAAACGAAACCTGGACCGTCTACCAGGAAGGACAAGGCTTCAACGGCAGCCGCTTCTTCAACGCGTTGGCTCTCGACGCGAAGGGACGTCCGTGGGCGGCGCACAGTGAAGGTGTGGATGTCTTCGAAAATGGCGCATGGACCTTCATCGAGAAGACCGATTACAACTCTCCCCAAAGCCTAGGCGTGGATGCGAAGGGACAGGTTTGGTTCGGCACCGTCACCGATGGCGTCTACCAGTTCGACGGTAACTCGTGGACACCACACAACCGCGACTCGCAACACCTGCTCAGTGATTATGTCACATCCGTCAAAGGTGACAGCAGCGGACGCGTCTGGCTGGGCACATCCTACGGCGTCACAGTATTCGATGGCGCCAACTGGCAAACCTTCCTGATGAGCAATTCCGGTCTGGCAGATAACGATGTCAACTTCATCCTCGTCAGCAATGACGGACCTGCTCTGCCCGCCCTCGAAGAAAAAGCCAAGGGATCGTTAACCGGCAAACTCAACAAAGCAGATGGCACTCCTGTCACCGACGCCACGGTGGAGATCTGCGTTGAAACGCTCGCATCCACCTTCAGCGGAGACACCCCCTGCTCCGACCAGCCCTTCTTCCTCACCACCAAAACCGGCGCGGATGGCACCTTCCTGATCGAAAACGTCCCGGCGGGGTATTACGTAATCGTAGCTGAGACCGGCACCGATAGTTGGGCACAACTCACTGATGAGTTTGGGATTTCCTCTGAAAAGACACTGATCCAGGCGGGAGAGAAATATGATGTTGGAACGTTGAAGTTGGAGGAATGAAAGATAATCAGAGGCAGCCTCTTGTGAGGCTGCCTCTGATTTAAAGCACTCATGAAATTCCAAATAAAACCAGTTGACATCCCTTCCTTTTTTCGCTAAACTATACGAAAGAAGAGATTAGAACAGGAGATGTCATGCCTGACAAACAGATTACTTCCCATTTGAGCCAGAATACCCTTCTCACGACTGCCATTAATTCGTGGGAATCGTACCTTGCCGACCAGGGACGGTCGCCGAATACGATCAAAGCCTTCCTTTCGGATGTGCGCCTGCTGACCACCTTCCTGCCCGATGTCACGTTGGGCAAGATCACCACCAAGGACCTCAACCGCTATTTCGAGTGGATGGAAAAGGAACGCGATGTGCCGTGCAGCCCCAAGACGCTGGCACGCCGCATTACCGCCACCAAGTCTCTGTTCCGCTGGCTGCACCAGTTCGGCGTGCTGATCGTGGACCCCGCCGAGAAGGTGGCACAGCGCTCTGCGATCAGTCCCCTGCCGCAGGTGCTCACGCCCAAGGAATATGAGGATGTGCTGCTCGCCGCAGACCGTCATCGCCGCGGGCAAAAACCGGATGCGCGTTCTTACACGCTCGTCTACTTGCTCCTTTCGACCGGCATCAAGAAGAGTGAGACGTTGGGAATCAATCTCGATCACCTCGATCTGGATTCGCCCAACGGAGCGATGGTTTTCATCAAATATGCGACTCCGGCGAATCGCTACAAGGAACGAAAGCTGCCTCTGCCCGATGACTGGGTCCCTGCCTATGAGGAATACATCGCTCAATACCACCCGGAGGAGAAACTCTTTCCCTGGTCACCACGGCGGTTGGAATATTTGCTCGAAGATATCGGCAACGAAGCCGGGCTGAACAAGCATCTCTCTTTCGATATGTGCCGCTGGACTTGCGCACTAAACGATTATCACGCCGGCGAAGAACCCGATAAGATCCGCCAGAAGCTGGGTGTGTCGAAAATTCAGTGGCGGGAGTTGTTTATCAAGTTGAAACAGTTGGCGGGGAGTAGTGAAGCGTAGAGGATAGAAAATAGAGAATGGTGAATAGTAAACAGTCCGTCTCAGTGGAGGCGGACTGTTTTGTTTTGATAGAGGTTTTGTTTCCTGGCGCTCTTTGTGGTTAGACCTTTTCGCCGCGCGTGATCGAAAAATACAATGCCTGCTTCGTAAATTCGGTCAGCCGGAATGGATGCGCAGGGCGATAACCGGGAACCCAGACCACCTTCTCCCCCATACATAGCAGGGGCCAGCGGTCACGGGCTCGCTGGGGCAATTTGGCATTGATGAAGAAATCGGAGATCTTCATGCTGTTGCCATCCATACCAAGCGGCTCAAAGCGATCGCCATCCTGCCGCACACGCAGTTCCAGTGCATCGGAAATTCCATTTGCATCGAGCCAAACCTGAAATGGATCATCGTTGGATTTGGCTTGTTCCATTGCCAGCGAAGCCATGCTCCACAGCTCGCAGTTCAACTTCCAGCCGCCGGAGAGAGGGATCGAACCAGGTATCTTCAACGGGACTGTACTGGCTTCATCGGGCATCTGGGGCCAGCGCTCCACAGGGAGTGTGGCATTTCCCGCCACAACATAGATCAACATTCCCTCACGCAACAAATGCAAATCGCCAGATAGGTCCATACGGATGTGCTGCTTGGGATCATTGATAAATTGCGAAGCACGCTCGAGGGCAGCGAAGCCGAGATCCAACTCACCGGGGCGGATATGCTCGATCGCAGAACGGACCAGGTTCCGTTGGAGTCCGACCGGGCGCTTTTTTAACGCGGAAGAGTCGAAGGCAACGAAATCCCCGCTTTCCTGGATAACGCACACTTTCCATGCATCCGCGAGCGCTTGTGTCACAATTTCGTGATCGCCTGCCAGTGAACGGGAGGTGCGCCAGACCACTTCACGAAATTTCGGATTATACGAATTCGAGCGCCGGGATCAGCAGATGGCGCATCCGGTTGCGGAAGAAATCGAGCGAAGCGTTGCTCGGATCATGCCGCGGACGCAAGCCGTTCGCCGCGCAATAGACCACGGTCTCCTCCCGCCACACATCCAACAACGGGCGGACAATAGGTACCTCGGGGTCGAAGGTCTTGATGACCGTGCAGTGGGTCATGCCTTTGAGTCCTGCGAGCCCCGCACCGCGTAGAAAATGCATCAGGACGGTTTCCACCTGGTCATCGGCGGTATGTCCAACCGCTACCGCCTGCGCCCGGAAACGCCGCGCCTGCTCCATCAGAAAACGATAACGCAGAGTACGCGCAGCTTCTTCAATGGATATCTTTTCAGAGTCTGCAAAACCGCGCACGTCACCATTTTCGATCACGGAGACAATGTTGAGACGCGCGGCGGTTTGCTCGACCACATTGGCATCGGCATCCGAGTCGGGACGTAATTTGTGATTGAAATGGGCAATGATCAGTCGATAGCCAGCGTTTCGAAGGACACCCATCAAGCATAAACTATCGGGTCCGCCTGAAACGCCCACAACGATGGGACGGTCTTTCGTAAGCCCGCATTGCTCCTGAAGGATGGTTTCGACGGTATCTAGCATGGTGACTATTACATCACAAAAATTGGAAAAATTTGTCCGAATTTTAAGGGAAAGGTTACAGAGAGATAAACCTGACAGGTCTTAATAGCAATCTGTCCACACAGAACTAATGCGTAGACAATGATCTCAATCGGTCAAGCAATTACGAAGACCTGTCAGGTTTCGGAGTTTAGATCTGATACAACTCCACCAGAACACCAGACGTGCTTTCGGGGTGAATGAAAGCGTATTTTTTACCATCCGCCGCGGTGCGGGGTTCTTCATTGATCAGCCGTACACCTTTGGATTTCAATTGCGCCATCATGCCATCGATGTCATCCACTTCAAGACAGACGTGGTGCATACCGGGTCCGCGTTTGGCAAGATATTTCGCGATACCCAAATCCTCTGTGGTGGGCTGAACAAGTTCCACTTCGGAGCCGGGAAGCGGTAAAAAGGCAACCTGTGATTTTTCGGCGGGTACATCGCGCAGTTCGTGGAGTTCCATCCCCAGTGCATCTCTCCAGAAGGAAAGCGCTTTTTCCATATCTTCCACAACAACGGCAACGTGATTAATCTGTTTTACTTTCGGCATTGAATGTTCTCCATTGCAATTTTGCTCCATCAGGAGCTAAGCCCCTGATGGAGTATTACTGGAATTATAGTCGCTTGTCAGGGAATAGGATAACGATTAAGATTGACGCATGGTTCAAATTCCTATTAATGTGCGCCGCGTGGCAGTTATGATCGGTATTTTGTTCCTGGTTTTCATTGTCCTGGAGTTCAACCGGCGATTGGAAGAACTCACGATGTTAAACAAGCAAAATGATCTGATCCGCGCACAGGCAACTCAAGCCGTCCAAACCCAGTATGTTCTTCAAACCGCGGTAGCATACGCCAATTCGACGACTGCTGTAGAGGAATGGGCGCGCACCGACGGGCATTACATCAAAGACGGTGATTTGCCCATTGTGCCCATGGGAGAACCCGGTTCGCCACCTCTTATCTTAAGCACACCGGTGCCTACACCGACCCCTATGGCAAACTGGGAAGTATGGTGGAAACTGTTCTTTGACGAATGAACAGTTGTCATCATATACATGGATGAGTTTTAGCTCCGCCATGCCGCCCGATGACTAAACAAAACAATTCCAAAGGTCAAGAAACTACAGCGGATGTTCCCAATAGGAAAACGGGGAGAAACGTTTGGGAGAGGCTGATCGCTCCTTCCGTTAATAACGAGGAGGTAAATCTTCCTCGTCTTCTCAACGGGATTATCCTGATCCTGATCGCGCTGGGATGCATTGCGGTTGTGGACTTTGGCATTCGCAACGGATTTATGGTCCGTTTCAATGCTGTGCCGGTAGCAGCCGTGACTCTACTCTTCCTGGCATACATCCTGAACCGACATGCCTATTTCAATACAGCTATTCTGCTCTCTCTTACAGTCATTACGCTCTCTGTCTTTGCCCTCTTGTGGCTAAACCATTCCACACGCCTTGATTTCAATATCCTTTTCTATCTAGTCCTCCCCATCTTGATGGCAGAGTTTTTTCTTTCCCTGCCTGCCTATATCGTAACAGCATCCTTGATCCTGCTTGGAACGTCCCTTTTTCAATCCTATGATCCGGCGGTAAGAGATATTGTGGCGCTTCTCACATTCATTGCTGCCACGGTCGGCGTGGCAGGCTATTATCGTCAGAAACTGGAAAGGGAGCGCCAGAAAAGCCTGATCGCTATCGAGCGTCATCACACTCATCAAATGGAATTGCTCAATTCCATTACACATGCTGCCCTTCAAATGCCCGATACCCCACAGGCGCTGCAAGTGCTCGCGGATCATCTCAACCAGCTTCTGGATGCTGATGGCGTATTTATCACGCTCTGGGATGAGGAAACTCAGAAGGTAATGCCTACTACAGCTTATGGGGATTTTAGAGACACTTATCAGCATACAATCATTGGACCGGAAGAAAAGACACTCACAGCCTCTGCTCTGAAAGAAATGCATCCCCTGGCTGTGGAAGATGTCCGCAATACCCCTTATATGAGTCCACGGCTTGCTTCTGATGTACCTACTCAGTCAGCGCTGGTACTGCCCATGATCGCTCATAGCCAAAAAATGGGCGCGGCAATTATCAGTTATAACGAACGCCACCGATTTACAGAGGCAGAGATCACCCTGGGAGAGCAAGCCGCCGGGCAGATCGCGCTGGCATTATCCAAGATCCAATTACTTGAAAATGAACGCCGCTACGCCCACCAAATGGAACTGCTCAATTCCATTACACATGCTTCGCTGAATACTGCCAATTTTCAAGAAATAACTCAACTGCTCGCTGACCGCATGGGTGAGTTATTGGGTGCAGACGGCACATTCCTTAGTTTATGGGATGATGAACTAAACAAATCCATTCCTATGGCAGCTTCTGGTACCTATCGTCAGATCTATGCAAGCATGACGTTCAAGCCGGAGGAAAAGACGCTCACACGGTCTGTTTTGGAAGCCGGGCACCCTTTGATCATTGAAGATGTGATGAACACGCCCTACATGAGTCGCAGTATAGCCGAGCGTTTTTCATCGAAGTCCCTGCTTGCCTTGCCTCTGATCGTCAACAGGATGAAACTCGGAGCAGCGTTGATCGCCTTCGATCAAACACACCACTTCACATCCAGGGAAGTGGAAGTCGGTGAACGCGCTGCGGCTCAGATCGCACTCGCAGTCTATAAAGCTCACCTCATCGACGTCAGCCTTCGCCAGGTCAATCAGCTGGAATTACTCTCTCAAGTGGGCAGGGATGTTGCCAACAGCCTTGATGAAAAAGAGATCCTGGAACGTGCGCTCGAAGCCGTGGTCAAGAAATTCGGTTATGCCGAAGCTGCGATCTCTCTGCTGGTAGAAGACGACTTTCTACAAATCGCTGCCATCAACGGAACGGAAGATTTTGGCTATCGAGCAGGATACCGCCAGCAAATGGGAAAAGGCATCATCGGACACGTAGCACAAATGCGCATGCACTATGTCAGTAATGATGTTTCCAAAGACCCCTACTACTATTCCACAGAAGAGCGATATGGTTCCGCCCTGGGCGTTCCCATACTCGACAAAGACAACATGCTCGGTGTTATGTATGTAGAAAGTACGCGACAGAACGATTTCAAGACCGATGCAGTTCAAACCTTGCAAACCCTGGCAGACCAGGTTGCCAATTCGATCCAAAGGGCGCGTCTCTATGCCAACACACAGGCACACCTGCAAGCCATGACCGCTCTCCAATCGGTTTCACAAGTCGTAACATCTTCTCTCGAACGGGATGAGATCTTGCACAACGTGGTCAAGCTGCTGAAAGAACTGTTCGGCTACACCTACATCAGCATTTACCTGTTGCATAAGGAACGATTAATTTCTAGGAGCCCAGGCAGGGTACCCTGAAGAGATGCTAATCAATGAAATCCCCATCACTTCCGGGATAGCAGGGCGTACTGTACAAACCAAACAGGCGCAATTCATTCCCGATGTCACCCAAGACACATCCTTTTTGAGGGCTTCCTCTGAAGTAAAAAGCGAGATCTGTATTCCCTTATTGAAAAAGGATACGGTTCTGGGTGTTCTGAATGTTAGATCTTTAGAAGAAACACCTCTCAATAAGAATGACATAAACTTGTTGAGCGCTATTAGCAGTGCGATCACAGTTGCCATCGATAATGCACAACTGCATGCCCAGGTTAAAACCATGGCGATCACCGACGCCGTGAGCGGGCTCTATAACAGACATGCATTTGAAGAAATGCTGATAACCGAGATACAGCGTGCCACACGCTATGGGCTCCCGCTTTCTCTCATCATTTTTGATGTCAACTCATTCAAGGACTACAACGACAAGTGGGGGCACCCCGCCGGAGATGAACAACTCAGAGCCATTGCTGACCTGATCCGCGCAAATCAGCGAACGAACGATATCGCAGCACGTTACGGTGGCGATGAATTCGCGATCATCCTGCCCAACACCAGCAAGGACGGTGCCTACCAGGTCTCCAAGCGCCTACAGGACGCATCATGGAACAGCACGATAGAAAAACCCTTCAATGGAAAAAGCATACCCGGATACACTCTCAGCCTGGGCTTTGCAACATTTCCCCAGGATGGTGATACACTTGCCGCGCTCTTACTCGCGGCAGACCAGGCTGAGTTAACCGCCAAACGCCTGGGCAAAAACCAAATCGTATCTGCGGGAAACTCAAAAGAACATGGACCGAATTCAACTTTTCCCCATCACGACCCGGATCGATAACGATCATCTGACCATCGCGGGATTTGATCTCGCGTCTCTCTCCACCGAATACGGAACTCCGTTATACATTTATGATCGCGCCACCCTAGATGCCTCCGCCAAATCCTACACGGAGGCGTTATCCGCGCACTATCCTGCCGCTTCCCATATCACCTATGCAGGTAAAGCCTTCCTCTGTAAAGCCATCGCTCAATGGACACAAACTCACGATCTCTACGTCGATTGCACCGGCGAAACAGAAATAGTCATCGCCCTCGCGGCAGGCGTCCCGCGCGAACACATCCTTGTACACGGGGTGAATAAATCACTTGCAGATTTACAGGCAGCGGTCAAATACGCTGGAACAATTGTTGTTGATAATTTAACAGAGCTAGAAGAATTTGGAGTCCAACAGCTTGCTGTTGGCACGGCAGGAGCTCACCCTAACGGGTACACGGGCTCCTGCACTCCAAATTTGGCTGCGCCTGCTCCCCGGCGTGGCAGTCCACACGCACCACGTCGCTACACAGACCGGTCAACATGACAGCAAGTTCGGGATGACGCGCGAAGAACTGCGTGAGGCGGTGAAGTTCTGCAAAGAACATAACCTACCGCTCAAGGGAATTCATTTTCATCAGGGCTCCAACTTCCATGACCCGGAACCACTGATCCCTGCGATTGAAATGGCACTGGATCTCGCCAAAGAGATCGGATTCAGCGGCGAATGGCATTTCTGTCCCGGCGGTGGATGGGGTGTGGCGTATCATGAAGATGAGTTACCGAGTCCATCCATAGAAAGTTATGTGCGCGGAATATCTAAATCCGTGATCGAGGGCTGCCAGCAGCGCGGACTGGAACTCCCCCATTTGCACTTGGAGCCGGGCAGAAGTTTGGTGGCGCGTGCCGGAGTCGTCATCTATCGCGTCGGCGCGGTGAAGAAACGTGGCGAAAAGACCTGGCTGCTGGTGGATGGCGGCATGGCGGATAATCCGCGGTTTGCGCTGTACGGGACGAGATATTCTTGTTTACTGGTATCGGGTGTCGGTGTAGAAAGAACCGAGCGCGTGTCGGTGGCGGGTCCGTTTTGCGAGTCTGGTGATATCGTCATCGAGGATCTGCCCATGCCAAAAATCCAGGAGGGAGACCTGATCGCCATCCCGGTGGCGGGTGCGTATCACTTGAGCATGTCGTCCAATTACAACGGCGCGCGGCGTCCGGCAGTGTTGATGCTGGATGAAGGACAGATACAGTTGATCGTTCGGCGCGAAACGATAGAAGATCTGTTGAAACGGGATTCAGCTTTATAGGTTCTCCTCGAAAGTGTGACTTAGGTCACATTCTTTATTCTGTTCTTGTGCAATAATTCACAAGCAAAATAATTTCATCAAGGAGAATGAAATGAAAGACACTGCTTTCCTTTTGCTCACCGGCCTCATCGCCGCGTACCTGTGCTGGTATTTTTACCAGCGGTACAACCTGAACAAAGCACTGCATAACCTGTACTATCTCATGGGTTTTGTGGTGCTTTTGGTTTCTGGACTGTTGTTGATCGTCCTGGGTCTGGATATTCTGTCTTCACCCTACGTGTTGACCGTTGCCAGCCTAATCCCGTTGGGAATTTCAATGGGTGTAGCGGAGGAATACTACCCAGCCTGGAAGAAGTATTTCAAGTGGTTTGCAGTAATCGGCTTTCTGGCTATTGCCATCACCAGCATCGCCGGAATGGATACGCTCAAGAAGATCGCTGTCCCGCTCTTCCACGGTGTAGCAGGCTTTGTGATCTTCCTGGGACCGTTCTTCGCAAAGAATGCCCCGAAGGGATTTTGGTGGGTCGGTATTGGCGGTATGCTGATCGGACTTGGAGGCATTGCCCTGGCCTTCATTTCCATCGGCAAGCAGTTGCTGTTCTTCAGCCCGGCTTTCGTGATGCTGATCCTCACTCCCCTGCTCTTCCTCATGGCAGGTGCGTTCGCGTTGGGGTTTGCTAAGAGAGGATAGATTTTGTTGGGGCACAGCGACGCTGTGCCCTTACATTCGTTGTTCGGAGGTTGCTGCATGCAATTCATCAAAGACCGCTTCCAATACCTCTTCGGTTCCACTAAGGGACTTATTCTCGTGGCAATTGCGATGGTGGCAGTTGTCACTGCTATTTGGGGCATGTTATCGGGTCCCATGGCAGAGATGGGTGTACGTGAGATCGTGATCAAAGCGCTGGGCATGAAGATCGTCCAAACGGAACGTGAAGGACGCATCATCATCCTGTATCATTCCATTGCCATGGCGATCATCGCCATCGAGACCTACATGATCACGGGTCTCTTGAAGATGAAGCCGTTCTTCAAGACCGCCATCAATTCCACGATCACGGTCGGTTACATCACCACGATGATCTTCGGCATGGGCTTTGCCTACTTCGGTCATAACTGGGCGTTTCATGGACTATACATCACAGGCTTGTCGCTGATCTTCTTTGCAGGTGTGATGCTGATCGTGGCGCTCTTCCCGTGGAATCCTGAATACTACATCACCGACAAAGACTACGCCCACACCAAAAAAGGCGTGGACGTGGAACGTGTCGCTTTCTTCGTCACAGCGGTCACTACGATACTTTCGACGTTGTTCGGTGCGGTGCCCGGTTCGTTCTACGGTCACGGATTTGAGACTTTCCTCGCCGAGAATATCATCCGCCTGCCCGAAAAGACCACCATGGAATATTCGGTCATCGGTCATTTGCATATTATGTTGGCGCTGATTGCCATCATGCTCACGCTCATCATCGGGCGCTGGTTGAACTTCAAGGGCATCTGGCACAAGATCGCCATGCCGCTCATGATCCTTGGTTGTATCGTGCTCAATCTTGGTGTGTGGGGCGTAGTCACTCCGCTGGAGCCGGTCGCGCATATGATCATTTACGTTGGCGCTACACCATCCATGCTGGCGGCGTTGTTCCTGCTCATCTGGAACTGGAACAAACTCATCAAGGATGGCACAGCCCATCTCACTAAACCGACCTTCCTGCAAAAACTTGGCGCAATGGTGCATGACCCGCTCAAGTTCGGTCCCACATGGCAGATGTTGTTCATGAACTTCACCACCAGCGGCATCGGCATTTTCATGGCAGTCAAACTGGATGAGATCTTCCGCGTCTGGCCCGCCCGCGAAGAACGCATCGAACTGACCGGTCACTGGCACGCGCTTTCCGCCATCATCGCCACCATCATCCTGATGTATTACGGCGACATGCTCGGGCTGAAAGGCAAAGTCCGTCAGTGGTATGGCTGGAGCATCATCTTCCTTTCGGATGTTGCCCTCGGTGCGGTGACGATCTTCGAGATGAAGCGTCTCGTGGTCAGCGAAGCCACACAGCAGCCGCTGGTCAACGTGTTGATGTACGCCATTGACTTCGGTCTCGGCATGCTGCTCGTACTTCTGGCAGTCGTGATGGTCTGGCGACTGGTCGATCTCTTCAAATCAAAAGGACGCTGGACAGAAGAGCAAACTCACGAACTGGCGGAGGAGGTGGCGAAATGATACGGCTCTTCAGTGTCATGTCGTTGCGAGGAGGAGCGGAGCGACGACGAAGCAACCTTCTGTTTAACGGGAGATTGCTTCGGGCTATCGCCCTCGCAACGACATTCGTTTTAATTGCCTCATGCGCCCCTGTGAATCTAAACGCTCCGATACCGACCTTCGACACAGGCGTTGATCCGAACGCGTGGGCGCAAGTCCCGGCGGGTGAATTTTATTTCGGTCAGCATGAAGATATCGAAACGACCGGCGCGTACGAGATCATGATCACAGATGTCACCACCAAGCAATACGCGGACTTCCTCAACGCAGCTCTCACTGATGGAACCGTCAAAGTTGACGGTGATCAGATCGTCGGTTACTATCCCGGTGATACCTTCCGCGGTGTCAAACACGAAGAGGAGATCAAAGCTGGTGACTGGATCTTTATCCCGTTGAACGATCCGTCGCAGAGACTTCTCGTTTAATGGAACCGGCTTCACTGTCCAGCCCGGATACGAGAATCATCCGATGACGATGGTCTCATGGTTTGGTGCGTGGGGTTACTGTGGCTATTACGACTACCGCCTCCCCACCGAAATGGAATGGGAGAAAGCCGGACGCGGTCCTTCGACAGGCTCAGGATCCGAGCGTCCCTTCCCGTGGGGTGAAGAGATTGCGCGTGAGAATGCCAACTTCTATTCGAGCCGCGATCCGTTCGAAGATATGAGTTCGGTTGGTTCACGCACGAGTCCCGTTGGTTTCTATAACGGAAAGAAATACGGTGATTACCAAACACTTGATTCCGCTTCTCCATACGGACTCTACGATATGTCTGGCAACGTCTGGCAGTGGACGGGGAACGTCTACGAAGGTATGCACTACCGCTTTATGCGCGGCGGTTCAAAAGACACCTACGATATGGACTTGCGTCTGTGGGTGCGCAACAATGCCACGCCCACCTATTACAGCCCCGGTGTTGGCTTCCGCTGTGTGAGAGAGCAGTAAGAAAGTAGACAGGTAGACAAGTACACAGGTATACTTTCAACCTCACTTGTTTACCCATCTTCTTGTTTCCGTGTTTACCGTTCGTTCCTCAGGAGAACCCATGACCGTTGCACAATCGACCATCGCAAATCGTAAATCGAAAATCGCCCAGTTCTGGACGTTGATCAAACCGCTTCAAACAGGTCTGCTGTTAGCCACCGGTGTGGCAGGCTACATGAGCGCCCATGGCAAAGTGGATATTCCGCTTTTGCTGGTCATGTCTGCCAGCCTGTTCCTGGCGATCAGCGGCTCGACCATTATGAACATGTGGTGGGATCACGATATCGACGCCAAGATGAGGCGCACGCAGAAACGCCCTGCCGCCTCCGGTGAACTCATCCGCACGGAAGTGTTCAACGTAGGCATGCTGATCACCGTCCTTGGTGTGGGCTGGGCAGTGGCAATTGATCCGCTATATGGGTTGGTGGTCTTTGCGGGCTGGTTCTTCGATGTGGTCGTGTACACGCTGTGGCTCAAACGCCGCACCTGTTGGAGCATTCTTTGGGGCGGCATTTCGGGCGCGATGCCCATTCTGGCGGGGCGCGTTCTCGCCGTGGGTGGTATCGAGATCATTGGTCTGCTGCTTGCCGGCGCGGTGTTGTTCTGGATCCCCACACACACACTGACCTTCAGCATCAAATTCGCCAACGATTACAACGCGGCGGGCGTGCCGACCTTCCCATCCACCTATGGTCTCGACACCACGCGCGCGGTGATTGCGTTGTCGTCCATTATTGCGGCGGCGAGCATCGGTGTGGCAGGTGTGATGATCGGTGTACAGGCGGGCATTCTGCGATTGCTGGTCGTTCTATCTTCGGGGCTGTTGCTGCTTTCGTTCGCTACGGTCTTCCGCCCCTCAGAGCGCGTCAACTTTAGTTTGTTCAAGTACGCGTCGTTGTATATGTTGATCTCGATGATCCTGCTGTCGATCTAATTCGTTTATTGGAGTCAAAAGTCTCCAGACTTTTGACTTTGGAAAATTCAAACTCGAAAGTCTGGAGACTTTCGAGTCCACATCAAAACATCTATGAAAATGACATCCATCGACCGTCTCCTGCTGATGCTGACCGGCGTGCTGGCGGGGTATCAAGTTGCAGTGGGCATCAATGGGCTGGGGACGGTTCCCATCACTGCCTACACTATCGGCTTCGGCGTTCTGCTCGTGGCGGGATTGCTGCTTATCATCCTTGGCTTCGATGTGCTGGACTCACCCATCGTGGTCATCGTTTCGACGATCATCCCGCTCAGTATCACATTGGGACTCGTCTGGGAGAATCTCGCTTCCTTCCGAACCCTTTACCTGATCTTTGCCCTCATCGGATTCGTGGCTGTGAGCGTTACCCGCTCGATCCCCCTCAAGAATAAACTGCCAACGATCATCATCGCCATCGTCCACGGCGTGGCGGGCATGACCATCTTCCTGCTGCCGAGCATCCTCGCCGCCGATGGGACGCGTCACCCTGCCTTCGCGCTGGTCGGCTTGGGCGGAGCGTTGATCGGGCTGGGCGGATTGCTGCTCTCGTTCCTCAAGGCGGGCAAACCGATCGTTCCGCGTGAGACCATTTTGAAAATATTGCCGGGATTACTTTTGCTCATGACAGCCTGCTTCGTGGCTGGCTTCAAGTTTGGATAAACCATGACCGACTCGATCAAATCATTTCGCAGCGAGATGAAGAAAAGCCGCTTCAAGATCTGGCTGCGCGCCGCGTTGTTCTTCATCTTCGGAACGCTGTTCATGTTCTACTTCGTCCGCGATATTCATAACGGGTATTTCAACTGGGGCTGGACGGCGCTGTTGTTTGTGCTCTTCATTCCGGTTGGATTTTTGATCAGCCGCATCGTTCCGATGAAAGCAGATGAAGAAGTCAAAGCGGTAACTCTCTCGCTTGATAAGTTCTATCTGGTCTTGATCTGGGTGCTGGTTATCGCGAAATTAATTGCGAGCCGCATCCCATCTCTGGTCACCATCTCAGATGTCATTATGTGCGCTATTCTCGGCATCATGTTTGGCAGGCTGGGAGGCATCGGTTTGAGAGTACGGCAACTCAAGATACAACATGGTTTCGTAGAAAGACAATGAACATACAGACCCTACAGGTTTCGAAAACCTGTAGGGTCTTATTTTTGAAAAGGAGTTCACAATGGACAGAAATGTGTGGTGGGGAAAGGTTCTTCGTTTCATCGGCATCGTGCTGATGGCAATGACAGGCGGATTCACTTTGTTGGGCGGCATCGGAACGTCCTGCGCCGCGTTGTTCCCGACAAAATGGGACAGCATGGCTCCGCTGGCACAGATGCAATGGCTGTATATCCTGTTCGTGCTGACAGGCACGGCTATCGGCGTGCGGGGCATCTGGGCGACAGTGAAACTCGTGCGCGGCACATCTGATTCATACAAGATGAGTCTCTATACGTTGATCGCAGGGGTTGTCATCGGCGGCATCCACATCGCGGTTTCGCGTGCGCTACGCGGATCATCCATGCCAGTGGATGCGGTGGTGTACACGACTGTGTTGACGCTTGTGATCTTCCTGCTCTTCCGTATTCCCGGCATCTGGCAAGGTGTCAACTTTGATAACGGCGGCGATAAGACCAGTCACATGGCTGGCGGAGCAGCGGCGATCCTGCTTGGCATCTTCACACTCTCGATCCAGTACATGATGGCATCCACGCACACGTGGGATGGCATCAACTACGCGGACGCGTTCAACGCATCGATAACGTTGGTCGGATCCGCGCTGATCGTGGCGGGAATCGGGTACCTCGTCCGCTTGGAAAAGGTTGAGATAACGGCGACCAGCCCTCAGATCCAATAAAGAAGCGGTTCTTCATCCAAGAAAAAGAGCGGCGTCCTGTTGGGCGTCGCTCTTTGTTTTAGACGTGTTTTGTGCTGTAGGGGTCCAGCGCATCCCGCAAGCCATCGCCGACAAAGTTGATGCCGAGCACGGTCAGCAGGATGAGTGTGCCGGGGAAGAACCAGAGCCAGGGAGCGGTATCAAGATAGCGGTAAGCGCCATCCAGCATGTTGCCCCAGGTGGCTGTGGCTCCCTGCACACCCAAACCTAGAAAACTGACATACGCTTCAGAAAGGATAGCGTTCGCTACGCCCAGCGTAGCACTAACGATCAGCGGCGCAATAGTATTCGGCAGGAGATGCGTAAAGATGATACGTTCATCCGAAGCGCCGAGCGCACGCGCCGCAGAGACGTAATCACGCTCGCGCAGGGAAAGCACATTGGCGCGCACGATACGCGCTAGGTACATCCACGAGGTAGCGCCAATGATGACAATAATGAGTAACACGCCGCCGGTCAGTTCACGCCCGAAGAAATTGACGCTGGGCAGATTGCCTCCAAAGAACTTGGCGCCGATGATAAGCAGGAACAGACTGGGGATATTCAACATGGCTTCGGTAAAGCGCATCAGAAAACCGTCCACCCAGCCGCCATAATAGGCTGCCAACGCACCGATCAATGCGCCAAGGAAGACTTCCACGAGGGCAGCAGAGATGCCGATCAGGAAGGAGATCTGTCCGCCGTAGACCGTGCGGGCGAAAATGTCACGCCCGATCACATCGGTGCCGAAGATGTGATCTGCGGAGGGCGGCTGGAGTTTCAAGCTGGTGTCATTACAATTTGCCCAGGCTTCGCCTCTTACTTCCTGGCTGATGGGAGCGCAATATCCATGCGCGATGAAACCGGCAAAGGTGATGTAGAGGATGAGCAAAATGAGAAGCCCCAGCCCGAACATCGCCATGCGATGCTTGCGGAAGCGGCGCACACCCAGCACCCAAGGCGAAAGCGGTGGTGTGGACGGCGCGCTGTTCAGTTCTTTGATCGAGGGAATGGAGGAAGATGCATCTGTCATGAGATTCCCTAATTCAAACGGATGCGCGGGTCCACGAACGAATAGACCACGTCTGTGATGATCTGGAAGATAACCACAGCAATAGAGATCAACATCAGGATGCCCATAAGCATGGGGAAGTCAGCGCGTTCGGTATGGTCAATGAACAGGCGCCCCATGCCGGGCCAGGCAAAGATACGCTCCGTCACCACCGCGCCTGCCAGCAGGAAGGGGATATCCAAGCCGATGATGGTGATAAAGGGCAATGCGGCGTTGGGCAGGGCGTGGCGCAGTACCACCGCCAGGGCACGCAAGCCCTTGGCGCGTGCGGTGCGGACGTAATCCTGGCTTAACACTTCCATCACACTGGAACGGACGAAGCGGCTGTACCCTGCGGTGCTGATGACCGCCAGCGTGGTGATCGGCAGGATCATGTGCTTGAGCAATTCCAGAGGCGTCTTGCCTACCGATGGATCATACATCCCCACCGTGGGCAGATATGGCAATCCCCATTTGCGGAAGTTCACTGCAAAGATGTACATCAACATCAATGCCAGCCAAAAAACCGGCATGGAATATCCAACGAACGACAAACTGGTCACAAGGTTATCGAACCAGGAATAGGGACGCAACGCGGAATACAACCCGATCGCAATGGAAAAAATAATGATGATAAGTTCAGCGGTCAGCATCAGCAGCAAGGTGTTGGGCAGGCGCTCCCCGATCATTTCCATGACCGGCTGGCGTGTGACCAGCGAATTTCCCCAGTCTCCGCGCAGGATGCCGTGGCGCTTGCCAGGTGTTTCAGGCACGCCATCGCCATCCATATCGATCTTTTGCCAGTCGTTGCCGACCAGCCAGGTTACATATTGCATATAAACAGGTTGATCCAGCCCCCACTGGCGCCGGAGACGTTCCTTATCCTCCGGGCGCGGTGGGATGCGCCCCCCCAGCGTAGAGATAGGATCGCCGAACCCCTGCATCAAAAGGAACAGGATGATACTGATAATAAATAATTGCGGAATAGCTTGCGCCAGCCTGCGGAGAATATAGTTTGTCATGTTCGTGGGAGTGGATTGACCTGCCGAGTCTGGTCGGACCCGGCAGGTCACATTCGTTACAGATTATTCAGTGATTTCCCATTCATACGCGTTCCAGAAGGGATATACACCGGAGAATTTTACATTTTTCAAGCGGCTGCTGACAGACCACAGATCGGGGTCCTTCCACATGCCGATGTAGATGTAATCGTCATAGATGGTCTGTTCGATCTGATTGAACAATTCTTTGCGCTTCGTCGGATCCACTTCGACAGCCTGTTTCTTGAACAGTTCATCGAGCGCCGGGTTGCAGTAGCCCTGATCGTTGGAACCATCGGGGTTATCTGCATTGACGATTTGAGCGCAAGTGAAACCATCGGTATCCGGATCAGGATAGGCATTCTGTACGCTCGAATACTCGGCAACTTCATACAGACCCTGAGCTTGCGGGCCACCGTCGTTGTAGCCGTTCCAGAAGACATCGCTGGAGTAGTTCACCAATTCGGCGCCGATACCGACCTGCTTCCACTGCTGTTCGACCACAGCCTGGATGTTCTTGCGCAGTTCGCGCTGATTGGTAATGAAGCGGACGATCAAGTCCACCTTTGCGCCGTCCACCATCTTGTCACGGATACCATCGCCGTCCGAATCCTTCCAACCGGCATCATCCAAAAGTTTCTTGGCTTGTTCCGGATCGTATGGATACGGCTTGAGAGAATCCGTCTCAAAGCCAGGGGTCATATCCCAGAAGGTCACATTGACCGGGTTGACGCTCTCGACCAGTAAGTCCTTTACGATCGAGAAGCGGTCCGTGGCAAGCGCGATCGCCTTGCGGACGTTCACATCCTGCATGAAGGGACGCGCGGTGTCCGGATTGACATTGAGGAACCAGGCCTCGTTATAACCCGAAGTCACAGGCACCACTTTCACCTTACCACCAGCCTCAAGTTTCTCGATCTGGTCGGAAGAGAGGAAAGCGCCGATGTCAGAATCACCAGCGAGAATGGCTGCTTCCTGAGCGGCGTCATCTGGCACGATGCGGACGAAGATCTGTTCCAACTTCGGCGGCTGATACCAAACGGGATTCGCCTTGAACGTAATGTGGCTGCCGGTCTCCCATGTGTCGAACACAAAGGGTCCCAAGCTCGGGAACCGGCTTGCGATTCCATTCGGCATTATCGATTGTTCCATCTGCATCGAAGACAGGCTGCAGAACGTGCTTGGGCAGAATATAGTAGAACAGGGTTGTCTGCCAAGCCGCAAACGGTTCCTTCAAATTGATCACGACCGTTGTAGGATCTTGGGCAACCACACTGTCAACATAGTCCTCGTAAGGATAGCGTCCGATCGGGGTGTTCTTATCCGACATGATCATGGCAAACGTGAACGCATAATCATCGGCGGTGAGCTTCTCGCCGTCGCTCCACTTTACATCATCACGCAGTTTGAGGGTCACGGTCTTCCCGTCCGCGCTCAAGCCACCATTTTCCGAGGTCGGGATCTCCTTTACCAGCACCGGCACAGGTTTTCCGTTCTCGTCAAAATCCCAAGAGGGCTTGAGGTAGAACGGGCGCAGATATCCTGAAAAGGACATGCTGGTATACATTGGGTTGAGGTTATCTGGTTCTTGCACGAACGTGATCGTAGCTGTCCCCTTGAATGTGGGCGCCGCAGGTGCTGCCGCGCCGCCACATGCCGTCAGGATCACACTGGCGAGCACAAGCAGTGACATCAGAACGTACAGGTTGCGTTTCATTTTTCTCCTCCAGAGAAAATCTTGTGAAATCAACTTACCGTAACAGATACAAAGCTGCCAGTCTGTGCCGCGCACCTCCTTTCCATTGTTCGAAAATTATACAGCAAACAAACTATTTTCACGAACAAGAACAGTACTATCTTATAAAACCCCTCTACAGAGGCATCGTTTTTCAAACTAATGGATTAAGATCCGCCTCCGTCTCAGCCAAAGCTTGCATCGCTAAAGAAACGCCGGTCTGCACCCTGTTATTTAACTCCCATAACCCAAATGCGTCAAGCAAATCAGATCTGACGTGTTTCATGCTGCAGCCAGATCCGTTCCTCATCCGAAAGCAGAGGCGCAAGCATATCATACACTCGCTGATGATATTCATTGAGCCAGTTCCGCTCCTCCAAAGACAGCATGGAAGTCTCTATGAGATCGAGATCGAACGGACACAGCGTGACTGTATCAAAGCCATAAAATTCACCGAACTCTGTTGTACCTTTAGGAACGGTCACCACCAAATTCTCCAAGCGCACCCCAAACTTGCCTTCAAAATACACACCCGGTTCATTGGATGTCAGCATATTTAACTCCAACGGGGTCGAATTATCATCGCGAAACCGCTGCGGGCCTTCGTGTACGTTCAGGAAGTATCCCACGCCATGACCAATCCCATGACGGCAGTTCCAGCCTTGCTGCCAGAAGAGTTCGCGCGCCACAGCATCCAATTGATCGCCGCGCGTTCCCTTGGGGAAAATATGCGTAGCAAGCTTGATATGGCATTTCAACACGATGGTATACACCCGCTTCTGTTCAGAAGTGGGATTACCTAACGTTAGCGTGCGGGTAATGTCGGTTGTTCCGTCCAGGTATTGCGCGCCTGAATCGATCAGCAGAATCCCTTCCGGGTAAAGAAAAGGAACCGTTTCAGGGTTCGAACTGTAATGCCCCACCGCCGAATTGGCTTGATATCCGCAGATCGTGCCAAAGCTCAACCCGCGAAAATATTCTCCCTGGCTTCTGAACTCAGTCAATTTTTCCGCCACTGTGATCTCGGTATGAGCGACTTTCTCGATCTGCCCGTCCAGCCAACACATCCACTTCACCAACGCCGCTCCATCCCGCACCTGTGAGGCGTGGATGCCGATCAACTCCACATCGTTCTTTCTGGCTTTCAAAAGATATGGAATGCTAGAGCCTTCCTGAACACGGCAACCCGCCGGAATAGCTGAGCCTAGCGTGCAAACGGTCTTTTCAGGGTCAACGAAAATCGCAGTTTCAGCAGGCAACTTCTGGAGATAGGAAAACACATCCTCGTAGTCAGAAATGATCACACCATCTTTCTCCAGCGCGGACCGTACATCCGCTGGAACTTTGTCAGTTTGGATAAAGAGGCGAGCATCCTGTTCCAAGATCGCCGCGTAACTAATAGCCACCGGGTTGTACTCCACGTCACTGCCGCGGATATTGAACGTCCAGGCAATATCATCCAATGCGGTCAAAAGGTGAACCTGAGCCGCGCGTTTCCTGAGTTCGTCTCGAATGCGTTGAAACTTTGACTGGCGCGTTTCCCCTGCAAACTTATCCTCATGGATAAATATTAGACTTTCCGGTATCCCCGGTCGATCCTGCCACAACATTCCCACCAGGTCATACTGCGTTACAAACGTGACTAATTTCTTCTCGAACTCTTTTCTCAACCTGGCGAACTCAGACATGGAAACAACATTCCCGTCAAAGCCCACCACACTTCCCTTTTCCAATTCTTGATACAACCACTCCGTGTATGATGGAACTCCCTGTTGACCGAACTTAAATAGCTCGATCCCTGACCCCGCCAACTCTTGGAGAGCCCGAATATGATAGCGCGGATCAGTCCACAGCCCGGCTTTCTTCTGTGTCACTACAACAATCCCTGCCGAGCCTTTGAATCCTGATAACCAGGCTCTTGCCTTCCATCTCTCTGGTGGATATTCACTTTGATGCGGATCAGTACTGAGCACGATCCAGGCATCGATGTGATATTGCAGCATCAATCTTCGGAGTTCAGCGATCTTCTCTTTCGGCTCCATACTTTCACTCCTGCTTTATGCCGGGCACTCTTCATCGAGCAACCCATCATAAAGAGCCTGCAATCGCTGCGTCATTGACCCCAACGTTCCATCTCCGATTACCCGTCCATCCACATCAGAAACGAACGCCAGCCCGCCGAATGTTCCCGTCACAAAGGCTTCATCAGCGCTGTACACATCGTAGAGAGAAAAATCCTTCTCGTAGACTTCGATGTTATTCCGTTTACACAATGAAATCACATTCCCGCGTGTGATGCCATTCAGGCAATACTTTCCAGTGGAGGTCCACACCTGCCCGTCGCGCACGATAAAAAAGTTCGTTGAGTTGCATGTGCTCACAAATCCATGCGGGTCGAGCATCAAAGCCTCATTGGCGCCCGCTTTGGTGGCTTGGATACATGCCAGAATACAATTCAACTTGCTGTGCGTATGCAGTTTGGGGTCTTGCACATCTGGAGCGCCACGGCGGACATGCACTGTGAACAAACGGATCCCATCCTCCGTTGCACGGCTCGGCGACTTGTACTCCGCGATAATGACCATCGTAATCCCCCCGATATTAGCGCGCGGATCTTGCGAAGGCGAGCGTTTGGTTCCGCGCGTGATCATCAACCGAATATGTACATCGTTGGATGTCATCTTGTTGACACGGACTGTCTTGTACACCTCTTCCAATATTTCTTCCGGAGAAATTCCAAGCTCATAATCCAGGGCTTTGGCATTGGCATGCAAGCGAGCCAGATGTTGTTTGGTGAATGCCAGCTTGTTATTATGCAGGCGAAAACTTTCCCAGATGCCATCCCCCACCAGAAACGCGCTATCGAACACAGATACTTTGGCTTCCTCCCTCCGAAAAAATTCCCCATTCACATACACAAGCACATCCCGATTTCTGTCATTTTCAACGAATTCATGTGTGCCAGCCATTTGCATCGCTCCTATCAGTGGATTAGATGGATCATTGTGGAGATACAAAAAACCGCCAGCCGAGTCTGATGATGCGGACTTTCTCGCTTCACCGACTCAGCCGACGGTTGGTTCTAACCAATTAAGCTTTCCCTTCCCGAAACCTCTTGCCGTCAAATGGGTCAATTCACATTCGACAAACGCGGATCGAGCGCATCGCGCAGACCGTCACCGATCAAGTTGAACGACAACACGGTCACCATGATCGCAATGCCTGGGAAGAAGACAAGATGCGGCGCATTGAAAATACTGTTGCGTTCCTCGCCCAACATCAAGCCCCATTCCGGCGTCGGGAATTCGGCGCCAAGTCCCAGGAAACTGAGAGCCGCTGCGCTCAAAATGGCAGAGGCGATTCCCAGAGTTCCCTGCACAATCAACGGGGTCAACGCATTGGGCATGATCCGATTAAATAGGATGCGCAATTCAGAAGCGCCCAGCGCCCGTGATGCGGCAATGAAATCCAATTCTTTGACCGAGACCACGCTTGCCCGCACCACCCTGGCGAAGATAGGAATCTCGATGATTGCAATCGCCAGCAGGGCATTGATCAACCCTGGTCCCAGCACTGCCACAATGGCAATCGCCAGCAGCAGACTTGGAAATGCCATCAGCACATCCAGAGAGCGCATGATCAGATCATCCAGCCACCCGCCAATAAAACCGGCAATCGCCCCTAGCAGACCTCCGATGATTATGGCAAAGGAGACCGTTGAAACACCGATCTGCAAAGACAACCTCGCGCCAAAGACAATGCGTGAGAATAAATCGCGGCTATTACCATCGATGCCCATGAGATGCTGAGGCTTGGAAGGGTCGCATCCAAGGAGATGGATACAGGCGGTGTCGCGGCGCTTCACGTCCTTGAGAGGAACGATCGGATCAAAAGGAGCGATCTGCTCGGAGAACACAGCGCAGATGATCAAGATTCCCAACAGGAACATACCAAGCTGAGCAGAACGATGATGCAGCAACCGCCGCATCTTGATCAAGAACGGACTGTCAGTTTGCCGGATCGATTCAGCAGAGAGGACAGGGACAGCTTCCTGGTTAGTGGTCATGATTATTTCACCCGAATACGTGGATCAAGATAAGCGTAGGATGCATCGATGATCATATTGGTGAAAACAAAGATCAACGCGATCACAACGGAAAAACCTTGCACTACAGGATAGTCACGGCTCAAGATGGCTTCCACCATACGGGAGCCAACACCTGGCAAGGAAAAGATCGTTTCTGTCAACACCGCACCCGAAAGCAAGCCGCCCGTCTGAATACCTATGATCGTCACGATGGGAATGAGCGCATTTCGCAAAGCATGTTTTCGGATCACAAGTGCATAACGCAGTCCTTTGGCACGCGCTGTACGAATGTAATCCTGTCCGAGCACATCCAGCAAAGCAGAGCGGGTCATGCGAGCGATCACCGCCAGAGAGATCGTGCCTACCGCAATGGAGGGCAAAATGAGGTGCTTCAAGGCATCGAACAGCAATTTATAGTTCGGTGTTAGCAGACCGTTCAAAATAGCAGAATTAGAAATAAGCGCAAGCAAAAATGCCTTCACACCAGTCACATCCTGTAGCCCCCAGGTTTTGGCAAGTGGAACGATGGAAACACCCGCAGACAAGCGTCCGCTAGGTGGAAGTTGAAAGGGAGTTCCCTTCAACATCAAGGCAAACACATAAGCTAATAGTAACCCCAGCCAAAAGACAGGCATACTAACGCCTATATTGGCGCCCAACATGGTCAGTGTGTCAAGAAAACTATTCCGGTTCAACGCAGAAATAACACCGAGCAGGATGCCCATTGTGGAAGCAAAGATCATGGCAAAGAATGTCAATTCAATGGTCATGGGCAAACGTTCAGAAATGATCGTTGTGATCGGTCGGCGATCTTTGAGCGAACTGCCAAAATCACCTTTCATCAAATTCAAAACGTAACGACCAAACTGCTCAGGAATACTTTTATCGAGCCCAAACCGTTCGCGAAACAGTTTGCAGCTTTCTTCGGATGCATGTTCCCCCAGCATGACATAACACGGATCTCCAGGGACGAGACGAGTAATAATGAACGTGACCAGCAAAATTCCGACCAGAACCGGCAACACCAGTAAGAGTCTACGTATGAGGAATTGCGTCATCCGGGTCTCCTGAGATTAATTAATGAATTGGATGGAGCATGTTTCCATGCTCCATCCAACTATTGCAATATTTCGATTACTCGGCGGGCTGGTTCAAGACCTTGGGTCCGAGCAGGTCCTTGAAGTACTGATAGGAACCGGTGTTACCCTTGCGCAGCGGATTGTTGTAATCCAAGCCAGCGCTGAAGGTGGCAACGACATCGTTCGCGTCGAAGGAGGCGCCATTGGAGAACTGGACGTTCTGCTTTAGGGTGCAGGTCCATTCGGTGGCGTCAGCATTGCCGGTGCAGGCTTCCGCCAGATCGGGTTTCGGATTCGCGGTACCCCAGTCAAAGGTGTACAGCTTGCTGAAGATCTGGTTACAAACACGGAAGGAACTGCCGTCGGTCTCATCCGCGCAGAACAGGGAGACAGGCTCACCATCCTGCGAGAAGACCAGGGTGCCATCGGCCGTCTTCATCTGCGGGAAGTTCTCGTTGTACGGTCCGAGGACAACATTCTCAACAGAAGCCTGGAATGCCAGGTTGGTGGTACCGTGAGCGATGACAACAGTCGGCATGTGCTGAGCATACAGCTTGTTGACTTCGTCATACAGTTTCTGGCGTTCCACCGGATCGCCGGATTTGGCAGCCTTGCCGATCAGATCAACCATATCGGGGAAGGCATCACCAAAGGACTTGCTGGTTCCGGTCAGGAAGACATCGTACCAGTTAGTGGCATCAGGGAAGTCTTCGCTCCAACCGAGGAAGAACAATTCCTTTTCGCCAGCGCGGGTGGCGGGCAAGTAGGTCGCCCATTCCTCTTCGCTCAACTTCACCTTCACACCAATTTCAGCCAACTGAGCCTGAACGGCTTGAGCGATCTTGGCAGGCTGCGGGAAGTACGGACGGGTGCGGAACGCGTAGGCGAGTTCATATTCTTTATTGAAGTCAAAGCCAGCATCGGTCAGCATCTGCTTGGCTTTTTCAGGATCATAGCTGGCGGCAACAAAGCCATCCGTGAAACCAGGCTTCACTCCGGGCGGAACGAACTGGGTGGCCGCAACGGAACCAGGTGCATAGAAGTCATCAACGATCTTCTGGCGATCGATGGCATACGCAAGCGCCTGACGAACCTGCTCATTGTCAAAGGGCGGCTTGGTGTTGTTGATGCCTAAATACAGGAAGTTGTTGACCTTGCGGGGATACAGCTTCAAATTGGGATCAGCCTGAATGGTAGGAAGATCGTCCGAGGTCACTTCAGCGATACCGCTGACGTTGCCAGCCTGCAGATCAAGCAAGCGGGCAGCCGCTTCTGAATTCCACTTGATGATGAAGGTGCTGTTGGCAGGCTTCTCACCAAAGTAATTGGGGTTCGGAACCAGGGTGATGTGATCGCCACGCACCCATTCCGAGACCATGTACGGACCGGTACCAACAGGATTTTCATTCATCTTGGTGGCATCGCCGCCGATTTCCTTCAGGAAATCCTGGTCATAGATGTCGAACGCTTCTACCGAAGCGATCTTGGCAATGAAAGCCGGTTCGGGGGCGCAGAAGGTGAACTTGACGGTGTACTGATCCACTGCTTCAATGGACTTGACTTCGCCGCCATAGTTACAATCGGGGGCTTCGAGTTTTTCACCCACAAACGGAGCAGCTGCTTCTGTTGCGGGAGCTTCGGTAGCCGGCGCAGGTGTAGCCGGGGCTTCAGTGGCTGCTGGTGCTTCTGTAGCTGCTGGCGTACCACCGCAAGCGGTGAGGACCACACTGCCGAGCACCAGGATGGACAAAAGAACGTACAGGTTGCGTTTCACGTTTCTCCTCCAAGAGAAATTTAGGATTGGATTCGATTACTTGCAAATACCAGGGGAAATTCGGAAATATATAGCGCAGGGCACCTCCTTCCGAGTTAATTGAGCAGATTATACAGCAAAAAGAAATTTAGTAAACGGGCAATGGCATTCCTGCCCCATTTAACACTACTTTGGAGGGGTCGTTGTGCCAGACACCCGGAACTTTCGTATTGCACTTCGGACACGTTCCCTCCCCCGTGATGTGGTACTCTCGGATGATATACCCGCTTCTTCGAATCAGCCGGAAGTTGCAGCCGGGGCAAAAAGTATCTTCATACTCTCCAACCATTCCCGGCAAATTCCCCGCGTAGACGAATTTCAACCCGGCTTCTTTCCCGATCTCCGCCGCGCGCAGGAGCGTCTTGACGTCCGTATTATCGTGGTCAGTCATCTTGTAATCTTTGTGGAAGGCGGTCACATGCCAGGGGATATCGCGCGAAACGCCAGCGATGAAGCGTGCCGCATCCCATAACTCTTCATTCGAATCGTTGAAGTCTGGGATCGTCAGTGTGACGATCTCCACCCACAATCCCATCTCGTGGGCGCGCTTGATTCCATCTAACGTATTTTGTAACACGCCGCCCAGCTTTCGATAATTCTTATCCTGCATACATTTCAAGTCTACTTTATAGGCTGAAAGATAAGGACCTACATACTTCATCACTTCAGGCGTGTTATTTCCATTGGACACATAGGCACACATCAAACCCGCTGCTTTCGCCTCTTTGAAAATATCCACTGCCCACTCGCTCGTGATCAACGGCTCATTATAAGAAGAGACAACAATAGACGCATTTGTCCGGCGCGCATAATCCACCATGCCCTTCGGTGAGATCTTGCGAATGTAATTGATCGAGATATCCGAATCTGGGTCACGCATAGCTTGCGACGTTAACCAGTTTTGACAATACCCACAATGAAAATCGCATCCCAGCATCCCAAACGTCAATGCATTGACACCGGGCAGCACATGGAAGAATGGTTTCTTTTCAACGGGATCGCTCTGTAACGCCGCCACATATCCATGCGGCACACGCAGTTCTCCACCCTGATTAAAACGAACCTGACAAATTCCGCGTTTGCCTTCGCGGATCACACAGCGATGTCCGCAGGCAAAACAGCGCACCGCCCCATCGTCCAACTTTTCATACAGATCCCCGGTCACCGTTAATTGGTCAAGAATTTCACCAACAGACTTAGCCATACGAATATAATACACCTATGCTTACTGTTTGTATACAAGCGGGCGGACAATCCTCGCGCATGGGAGAAGACAAGGCGCTCAAGCCGTTTCTTGGACGTCCCCTCATTCAACGCGTGATCGAACGCCTCTCCCCCATTGCGGATGAACTCATTGTGACAACCAACCGCCCCGACAATTATTCTTTCATTATGGACTCCAAAGTCTCCAGACTTTGGAAACCGCGCCTCGCTTCAGATCTCAAGCCGGGTCGCGGTGCCCTGGGCGGACTCTACACTGCGATCACTTCTGCTACGCATCCCATCGTGGCGGTGGTGGCGTGTGACATGCCGTTCGCCAGTGGGACGCTGATCGAAGCGATGACCAGCCTGATGGTCGAAGAAGAGGCGGATGTCGTCATCGCGAAAACGGATGAAGGCTACGAACCCATCCACGCTGTTTACCGCCGCGAGACTTGTCTACCGGCAATTGAGTCAGCCATCAACGCCGACCAGTGGAAAGTCATCGCCTGGTTCCCAAAGGTCAGGGTACGCGTACTAACGTCTGATGAACTCAAACGTTACGACCCAAGCGGATTGGCGTTCTGGAATGTGAACACACCTGAAGAATTTGCTAAAGCCGAAGAGATCGCAAGGGCAGGATGACCCCGCCCCTACCGAACGATCAACACCGGGCAGGGGGCATGACTGACCACCTTTTGGCTGGTACTGCCAAGCACCAGGCCGGCAAGCATACCCAATCCACGTGAACCCATCACGATGACGCTGCTTTCGCGTACCTTTGCCACTTCGATGATGGCTTCTGCCGGGTCGCCTTCGATCAACTCGGTGTGGATCTCAGCAGGCACTTCGCCGACAGCTTCCACTGCCTTTTGCAGGATCTCCTGCGATTCGAGCACGCGGGCATCAATGGCTTTTTGGAGGTTCGGTTCGCCCAGATACGGCGGGATGCGGTCATACGCCACGACAATGCGCAAGCGTTCTGATTTCATGGCGCGCGCAAGATCGGCTGCCACTCGTGCGGCATGGTAACTGTGTTCAGATCCATCAACAGCAAGCAAAATGTACTCAAACATGGAGCCTCCTTCCGTGGAGTACAATTAAAGTATATAACCTTTCCCACTTCGATTCAATTAGAGGAGCCCACCATGCCACTTGATGTCAACGCTGTCCGCCAGCAATTCCCTTCACTGGATCGTCCTGCCGTGTTTCTTGATAATCCCGCAGGGACTCAGATCGCCAAGCCTAGCCTCGACCGCATCACCAATTACCTGCTTGAATGTAACGCCAACCATGAAGGCATGTTTGAGACCAGCCGCAAGTCAGATGCCATCTTGCATGAAGCACACGCGGCGATGGCGGATTTTCTGAACGCCTCACACCCTGAAGAGATCGTCTTCGGCAATAACATGACCACGCTCACGCTGCACATGTCCCGCACGCTGGCGCGGAATTTGAAAGCAGGCGACAACATTCTGGTGACGCGGCTTGACCATGATGCGAACATCGCTCCGTGGATGCTGGTGGCGGAAGATAAAGGCTGTAATCTTATTTGGGCGGATATCGATGTGGAGAAAGGCGAACTCGACCTCGATGATTTTGCACGAGCACTCGATAAGAAACCGAAGATCGCAGCATTTGGCTATGCATCGAATCTGCTGGGGACAGTGAACCCGGTCAAGAAGTTAACGAAGATGGCAAAGGATGCGGGTGCGACCGTGTACATTGACGCCGTGCAGTATGCTCCGCATGGACCGATCGATGTGCAGGATATTGGCTGCGATTTCTTAGTTTGTTCCAGCTACAAATTCTTTGGTCCCCATGCCGGTGCGTTGTATGGAAAGTATGACCTGCTTCAAGAGATGAAGGCATACAAAGTCCGCCCGGCATCGGATGAGTTGCCGTATAAATATGAAACAGGCACGCAAAATCACGAAGGCATCGCAGGTGTGCTCGGCGCGCTGGAATATCTACAGTGGCTGGGAACGCAGTTCGGAGCGGACCAGGCTCAGATGTGGAAAGAAGCGGGCCTCTCCGGTCGCAAGTTGGAGCTCAAGATGGGAATGTCCGCGATGCAGGCGTATGAAAAAGAATTATCCAAAAAATTGATCGGCATCATTCAGTCAATTCCAGGGACACACATCCACGGTGTGACGGATCTGGATCGTCTCGATGAGCGTGTACCCACTGTTTCTTTCACTGTCTATGGAAAAGATCCTGAAAAAATTGCGGATGCACTCGGCAATCTAGGCTTTTACGTTTGGAACGGACACAACTACGCGTTCGCCATCGTTGAGCGCATGGGATTGCTCGAAGCAGGCGGCATGATCCGTGTAGGACCGGTGCATTACAACACGTTGGATGAATTGGAAAAGTTTGGGGAAGCGTTGGAAAAGGTTTTGAAATAGAAAGCAAAACATCCCGCAAGTGAAAAACCTGCGGGATGTTTTATTGTTTAAATGATGAACGCCAGGGTGAGGGGGGCACCCTAGCGTTCATCGCTCTTATAGTAGCACAGTCTACAAGCAGATGCAAGGAATTTCGTGTTAGAGAAGCATAAGAAATTAGTCCTTGCTATAGGTGTGCCCCGGGCGGGAATCGAACCCACATCTAAGCCTTAGGAGTGCCTTGTTCTATCCATTGAACTACCAGGGCGATAATGAAATTATATCAAATAACAACGTTGGGACACGGCGTTGCCGTGTCCCAACATATTATGCACCATCATCTTTGGGCGGCGCGGTGGGACCGTAATCCAAAATCCTGCGCACCTGTGAGGTTCCTTCGGGCGGACCGACGATGCCTTTATCTTCCATCATATCCACGATGCGGGCGGCGCGGGTGTAGCCGATACGCATACGGCGTTGCAGCATCGAGACAGATGCGCGTCCTTCGCGGCGGACAAAGTCAATGGCTTCGGGGAGCAAGGGATCGGCATGTTTATCTTCCGGCGCCATCTCCTCGAACATGGCAGTTTGTTTCAATGGAACATCCGAAGCAGGAATATCTACCGGCGTGGATGCCGCCGCATACGGACTCGCTCCACCAACCTGATTACGCCAGAATTCCACAAGGTTCTGGATCTCATGATCGGAGACGAACACGCCTTGCAAACGTGCCGGAGCAGGCGCATCGGGAGCCTGGAATAACATATCACCACGACCGAGCAAACGTTCTGCGCCGGGCTGGTCAAGAATGACGCGGCTATCGGTGTTGGATGCCACCGCAAAAGCGATGCGCGCCGGGAAGTTGGCTTTGATCAAGCCAGTCACCACGTCCACAGATGGGCGCTGCGTGGCAAGGATCATGTGAATACCGGTGGCACGCGCCAATTGTGCGAGACGCGTAATGGTCTGTTCGGTCTCGCCCGGAGCGATCATCATCAGGTCGGCTAACTCGTCAATGACGATCACCAGGTACGGAAGTTTCTTCTGTCCCTGCAATTTCATCTTGGCGTTGTAGTCTGTGATGTTGCGCGAACCCACCTGTGCAAACATATGGTAGCGCTTGTCCATTTCACGCGTCATCCATTGCAGTGCGCCAATGACGCGGTCAATTTCCACGACCACGGGCGAAAGCAAATGCGGCACGCCGTTATAGCCGGTCAACTCTACGCGCTTGGGGTCGACCAGGATCATACGCAGGTCATCGGGCGTGTTGAACATCAGGAAGCAGGTCAGAATGGCATTGACACACACTGATTTACCAGAACCGGTCGTACCAGCGATGAGAAGATGCGGCATGTTCTCTAGTGTGGTATTGATCGTGTTCCCAGTTACGTCCTTGCCGAGAGCAAACCGCAAAGCATGTTTATTCTTTTGGAAGGTTTCACTTTCCAGCAGGTCGCGCAGGGCAACGCGTGTCATCTCGTCATTGGGAACTTCGATACCCACATAGCTATGTCCAGGCACGGGAGCCTGGATACGAATACGCGGAGCAGCCAACGCCAGAGCGAGATCATCTGCCAGGGAGGCGATCTTGCTCACGCGGACTTTCGTGCGCCCCGTTCGTGTTTCGACGAAGAGCGGCTCCACACAAAATTGTGTGATCGTCGGTCCGCGGTTGAAATCAACTACCTGAACCGGCGCGCCGAAAGATGACAGAGTTTCTGCGATCAGCTTGGATTGTTGTGCGATGAATTCTTCATTCGCGGATGGCGTGGCTCCAGAATCCAAAATATCTTTGATGCTGGGTAGCTGCCAGTTTATAACCGGATTCATCCCCTTGGTAGTTGTCACCGGTGTGACAGGCAAGGCATTCGCCACCACAGGTTCGGGGCGGTTGGTGGGAGTGTATCCGTTCGCGGCGACTTCGCTCATCTCTGGCACAGGAGTTTGTGCTTTCTTTGGCAGTTGCGCCACGATCAACTCACGCACCTTCACCGCTACAGGTCCCATCCACTTGAATAGGTCCTGAACTGAGATATCGAAGATCATGCTGACAGTGATGATCAACCACGCCAGCAAAATGACCCAGGCGCCGCCTACGCCCAGTGAATTGAACAAGATACGTTCGATCAAACTACCGATGACCCCGCCTCCCTTTCCATCCAAAGCGGCGGCTTGAGCCAGTTCTGGTGGGACATAGATAGCGTGGAAAAAAGATTGCAGCCAGAAGAAAAAGAGCACAACGCCCGTGGCGCGTTCCAGCGAAAGTGGCGGAAGCTTTTCAATGCGACGAAAGACCAGCCACATGCCCATCACGATCAGAGCTGCGGGCAAAAAGTAAATTCCCCAGCCAAAGGCGTACCCGAGCCAGCGCATCATATTGGCTGTGAGCGCGCTACGTTGCGCAGAAAACAGGATCAAGGCGAACAATAATCCTACGACCGCCATGATCGCGCCGACCACGTCCAGTTTGCGCTCGGGAGTGAGGCTCTCCCACCAGGTAACGGGAACAATTTCCGGCTCGGGTGGAGGCAAAGTCCCCTTCTTTTTGGGAGTAGGTTTCGCATTCCCTTTTCCGGGAGTGGGAGTTACAACCTTGCCTTTCGGCTTTGCATCCGATTTGGGTGGCGGTGTCTTAAGCGGCATGGTTTAAAGTATAGCACAAATGGTCTGTTTTTCTTTTGTGCCCTACTAGCGTGCTGGCAATCTGACTTATTGCTACATACACAGCACTCGTAGGGTAAAATTGAAACACAAAGCAGATTGCCACAGAGATCACAGAGACTCTGTGGCAAACTTTTCAACGAAGGAATTCATTTTGTTCGAAATACTTTTTCTTGGCACTTCCGCCTCTGCGCCTTCTGCCAAACGTGGGTTGGCAGCACAGATCATCAAGCACGATGAGTACCGCTTTCTGGTTGATTGCGGCGAGGGCACACAGCGGCAGATCCTGCAATCGGGAACGGGCTTCAAGAATCTTTCCCATATCCTGCTCACCCACGGGCATCTCGATCACATTTTGGGTCTCGGTGGTTTGCTCAGCACCTTCTTGCGCTGGGAAGCCATCGAACAACTTGAGATCTTTGGCGGGCGTTCCACGCTCGACCGCGTCCACGATCTGTTGTACGGTGTGGTCTTGCGTGGCACCACCCCACCCATGCCGTTGAAGCTGAGCGAGATCAAGCCCGGCACGTTCTTCGAAGCCGACGATTTCACCATTACCGCTTTTCCCGTTTATCACCGCGGACCGGATTGCCTGGGATACGTTTTTGAAGGCAAGGCGCGTCGTCCGTTCCTGCCGCAAAAAGCGGATGAACTCGGCGTCCCGTTCGGACCGGAGCGAAAGGAACTGGTCGCCGGCAACGCGATCACCCTGCCCGACGGCAAACGCATCGAACCAGACGATGTGCTGGGTCCGCTGCAAAAAGGTTTGAAACTTGTCGTTGTGGGTGATACCGGTAAAACGGACAACCTGCTCGAGGTCTGTCGCGATGCGGACGCACTGGTGATCGAATTGACCTATTTAGATGAAGAAGCCGATATGGCAGCGGAGTTCTCGCATCTTACCGCACGTCAGGGCGCAGAATTGGCGGTCAAGGCAGGCGTGAAAAAACTAATCCTCACCCACATCTCGCGCCGTTACCGTGAAAAGGATGTTTTAAAGGAAGCGCAAGCCATCTTCCCGAACACATCGGTGGCACGCGATTTCGATACGTTCCAGATTAAGACGGGAAGAATAATCTTCGTCCAATAATATTTGCTGACAAAGTCCGCTTCGCAAGAGGCGGACTTTTCATTTGTAACAAGCTGTTGCTTATTAACGTGAATAATGGATAACGATTTTGTGTCATGCTGAGGGACGTTCTTTGTCCCGAAGCATCTCTACCAAGGCATGGTAGAGATGCTTCGGTCACGTAAAACCGCTCCCTCAGGGTGACATGATGGTAGTTTTGGCTTATCCATTATTCACGTTTATTACATTTTCTTCGCATCTCGCGAGATTAAGCTGCTCTCAGTTCTGCCTTAACTTCTATTCACCTTGCAAAAATGTTAGCGGGTTTAGCCGTAGGATTTTTAATTTTTTCACCACTAGTACTTTTGTTTTTTTTGTCCTTGCAAAATTGTTTGTAACTTTTCCATGCCGTTTCTATCGCCGAATCCTGGAAGGTTGTACCCTTCGTTTTAGCCTATTCAGGCACACTTACTCATATAAGTAAAGGAACAAGAACAAAGATTTTGGAGGTAGCATGACTACGAAAATCATCAGGATCTCGATCGTGTTGCTGAGCCTACTTGCTCTCGCAACCCCGGTTTCTGCCAAATCCTTGGCAAATGAAACGCCCCCAGCAGGCGCGTTCGTTTCCACGGAGGTTAATCCGGCAAGCCTTCTTGTTGGCGAGACCACTTCGGTCGCCGTCAAACTGAATAACGTGCCTGTGGAGGGATATAAGAGTGCAGAGTTCACTTGTAGCTACGATGGAACACTGGTCGAAAAAAGTAACATCGCTGTCACCGATCTTTTTGGTACAGAGCCTGTGACCGTGATCCATGATCCCCAACCGGGCATCTTCATCGTTGCTATAGCAGGTATGAACACTAATCGAGCCGTCACCGGTGGTACAGCTTTTACTTTTAGTGCCAAAGGTTTGCAGGCAGGACAATCCACAGTGCAATGTACGGCGCGCGTCTCTCAAGGAGATAACCTGGCAGTCGATATCCCGTCCGTTGGGACCACCCTCACCGTTGGGCAAACTGCCGCCTCCCCCACAGCAACCATGGATGAGCATCCCACTCCTATCGGCACCGAACCTGGATCACCAACAGAGCTACCAGCCGGTTCACTGAGCGGACAATTACTTGCGAGCAAACCTGTGACGGTACGCTTATTGGATGCCAATCAGGCAGAGATTGCCTCCGTGGTCGCGGACGAAGAAGGGAATTTCGGTATGACACCACCTCCTGGTAATTACACTCTGGTAGCCACCGCCAGTGGTTACCTCAGTTACCAGGGAACCTTCACCGTCACAGATGGGAATGAGACTGTTTTTCCTCCAGAGACTATGCTGGCAGGCGATGTGGATGGCAATAATGTGATCGATCAGTTCGATGCCTTGACCATCGGCATGAGCTACACATCCTCCACGCCTGAATCAGCGGATCTGAACGCATGATGCGACCATCGACTTCCTGGATCTCGAACTCCTTGCGGAAAACTATCGTCAGATAGGACCAACGACAGGCAACGCATCTATTCTGTCTTATTTCCGAAGGAGACCGACGAAACGTCCTAGAAATACAGCAACCGCGATCGTGTCCACGAAAACGAGTACCCCAACGCAGGGACCTCAACAGACTGTGATCGCACCCACTGCCACGAACTCGCCTGTCGCCACCAATTCCCCTATTCCGGTTCCCACTCAAACCGCGATGCCCCAATCGAGTTCGATGCAACTCTGGCATGCGCCCGGTTCGCATGATGGGCTGAACGCTCACGAACATGGCGATAAGCCACCTACCTGGGCAGACGATTTCAGCATGACCAATTTTGGGCATCCTGTGATCTTCGGTGGGGATGAGCGTTCGGGCGAAATGGAAGTTACGATGAAACACCAGGCGTTCAAAGGCGTTTCCTATCGTGTCAATAGTGGATCATCCTGCCCGATCGATGTGTATTTCCGCTATCACGCAGCATCCAACCCAATGGATCGTGCTTTCGCCTTCCATTCGTACGAGTTGTACATGCGTGATTGCCAGAACGGAATCTCCTTCCGTCAAGGCGTGTATTGGGTCGGCTATCCCGAGTTCAGGTCACAGCGCATGAGCCGGTATAACGAAGAGCCCGGCACCAAACTACCAGATGGCTCCATCGCACCGGGGCGCGACCAATTCATTATCGGTTCACCGGATAACCGGGATTGGTTCGGATTGAATGGAATATTACAAACCCGCTGTGAACAATGGTATGCGTTCGCCGGACCGCAAGGTGGTGAATTCAGTATCACCATCTGCGGAGCTACAACCCGCTTCTCCTACGACGAGCAGCTCACCGATTATCACAACATGAGCACGTGGGATCTGACAGGCGCTACAGGTCTGGGACGCAGGTTTGAAATTTCACTGTACGGACCCAATTCTCCTGTCCCGACCGATCAGCCCGCCGGATGGTTCTGTATGCAAAAAGCCCCCATCGAAGACAAGGTGGAAGGTCCAAACCATCGCCCTGAATGGCCGTTGATCACAAATGGCATCACGGGTCCGGCAAGTTGCCCGACGGGCTATTTGCCACAATTTACCGCCTCAACCTTCCCGAAGACCGGGATCAATTCCACCATCGGAAACACCCTGGAATTGAAAACCTTCCCCGGTGATGGAATTGTAACGGTGCCTAACTAAACAACAGATAGCTATGCAGGGCGTACAAAATCGTGCGCCCTGCATATGGAGTACCCATGAAAAAAATTACTGTTGCATTTTCTTTGGTATTTCTAATTGCCCTTGGCTGTGTATTTCGTGTACAAGCTCAATCATCTGAATCCATTTGGCTGGTGGCTAACACAAATACATACAAAACAGGCGAAACCGTCATCGTTACCGTGAACGCATCTGCGACAACGCCAGTTCAGGGATTCACGTTTCAGATCCGCTATGACCCTGCCTGTCTACGACCGGTCAACGCATCGAGTCCGATCTCTGGCATGAATGGACTGCCCATGCCGCAACTTGCCGGTCTCGTGGACGGCTCCTATGCCAGCACCACACCGCAAACCGTCAATGGCGCCCTGGCAGAGGTGAGATTTACAACTCTGAAGGGATGCCAGACCGTTTTATCCCTTGAAAGCGCAGCCCTTGCCGTGCGCAACGTGGAAGGATTTGCTGCGCCGCTGGCAAACGTGGCAATGGGTGAACGAAATGTTTCACTGAACATCGATAGCGAATCAGTCGCCCCGCAACCTGCTCAACCGGAATCAGGCTCCATCCTGCCGCTGGAGCCGCCTCCATCTACCGTAGGAGGAGCTTCCAGTTGGATCATTGCAGCCGTGATCCTGCTGTTGTTCGGCGGCATAGGACTTGGTGCCAACAAGATACTACGCAGCAGGAACACATCTCGTAAAACATCATCAACACTGCCACGCAAAGCCGCCTTGCATGTGAAACACGGTCCACAAGCTGGGAAAAGTTTTGTGCTCAACAAACTTCCCTGCCTGATCGGGCGCGATCCGCAAAATGATATCTGCATCAATGACCCACACGTCAACAACCGGCATGCCCAGATCTATTCGGAACGGAATGGCTATTATCTCCGTGACTTGGGCGGCGGAACGTTCATCAATGGTCATGCAGTGAAAAGCAACACAGTCGTTCTGCATCCGGGAGATGTAGTGCGATTTGGCAGGAGCGCATTGTTTGTCTTCGGATAATGTGTGCTTGAACGACTTCTTATCATGGATAAAACTGAATAACCATCAACAAAGTCCGCTTCATAAGAGGCGGACTTTTTGTTGTAACACGAACATGACGAATGTGTCTTGTCTTACGGGTGTGGCATTCTTATAATCAAAAGCGATTTTGAGAGAAAGAAATTCGATAAGACTTGTATGTTTTGGGAGGGAATGATCTTCCCGGGGAGAACTTTTATGTTAATCGATTATCAAAAATCTTTGATCGCACACTCAATTCTGATCATGATTTTGACTGGCTGGACGTGGGGGCATTCTCCCGTTGAAGTCGTCCATCAAGCGCCTGAACAAATAGTCCAAGCAGTAGGCGAAACACGACGCGTTTCGATCAAATCGAGTGGAGAGCAGGCGAGTGGAGGTGGTTCAACAGAGTCCAGCATTTCGTCAAATGGGCGGTATGTGGCGTTTTCATCTGACGCTACAAATCTCATCCCAGGCGATACAAACGGGAGTTCCGATATTTTTGTTCATGATACCGAGATGAACATAACGATTTGCGTTTCGATCGCATCAAATGGGGCACAGGCAAATAGTCTTTCTTATCGACCATCCATTTCATCAGATGGTCGTTATGTTACATTCCAGTCCTATGCTACGAACCTTACTTCCAATGATATTAACGGAACGTATGATGTCTTTGTTCGCGACATGCAAACCGGCCTAACAACGTGCGTTTCGGTTGATTTAAATGGTGTACCAGCAAATGAACAGTCAGTGAACCCGGCGATCTCTGCAGATGGACGCTACATAGCATTCGAGATCGCTTGCAAGCAATCTGATAGCAGATGATACAAATAGAACATCGGATATTTTTGTTCGCGACCTGCAAGCAGGTACGACTTCACGAATATCTATCACTTCGAGCAACAAGCAGCCGAACGGTGGATCTATGCGCCCATCGATTTCAGCGGATGGACAATCAATCGCCTTTGCATCCTATGCCACAAATCTTATATCTGGAGACACTAACGGGAAGTTGGATATCTTTGTTCGTGACATACAGACAGGTACAACAACACGGGCTGCTATGGAATCTAGTGGATCATCGATCTCAGCGGATGGTCGTTACATAGCTTTTGCTTCAAATGCCACAAATCATGTGCCTGACGACACCAATGGCGTAACGGATGTGTTTGTTTACGATCGGCAAACGGGAATCATAACACGCGTCTCAGTCGATTCTAGCGGCAAACAAGCAAATGCTGAGTCTGGAGTTACAGGCAATTCATTCCTCTCAGCAGATGGACGCTATGTGACGTTTTATTCCCGAGCCACCAACCTTGTACATGGCGATATCAACGAATTCACAGACATCTTTGTGTATGACCTGCAAACAGGGATGACAAGCCGGGTCTCAAAGGGTTTGAATGGCACGTTGGGAAACAGTTCATCAGTCAACTCGGCCATCTCTGCAGACGGACAATTCATTACTTTTTATTCCTTTGCCATAAATTTGGTAGAGAACGATACCAATAGTCAGACAGATATCTTCGTTTATCGGCAAACAATTTACCCAATTTTGCCTACCATCTCTGGCAACGTCGGCGTAAGCGGGGCAATTCTCAGCTATACAGAAGATGGCATAATAAAGTCAGCCGTGTCGGACATTAATGGCAACTATGTAATACAAGTGAATGAAGGTTGGTCCGGAACAATAACTCCCTCCAAAGCAAACACAACATTTATCCCTGTGGAAAGAACGTATAACTCTGTACAGTCCAATTTGGCAGAAGATTATTTAGCCACACTGACTGTGAGCAATTCAAACAATCGTGATGCCGGTTCACTACGCCAGGCCATTGCAGATGCAGCCTCTGGAGCCACGATTATCTTCGACCCATCACTTGCCGGGCAAATAATTAAGTTTGCATCAGACTTGACGATCGATAAGAGCTTAAGGATCATGGGCTCGGGACTGTCACCCCAGTTAATTCTCAATGGCGGAAACGTATACCGGTTGATCACTCCCCAATTCTATTCATCAAACATAACGATTTCTGACGTAACGATCACCAACTTTGCAGGAATTTTAGCTTATGGCGGCGATGTATATATTAATAATAGTACACTAAAGGATAATACAGGCATTTGGGGCGGTGCACTTTATGGTTCTGGAACATTGTTAGCCATCGAGAACTCAACCTTTACCAATAATCAAGCCGGTGCCGAGGGAGGTGCAATTTATTTTGTTGGGACAGGAAATGTTCGGATCGTCAACAGTACGATCACGAAAAATCAGGCCAAGCAAAAAGGAGGCGGGGTTCGCCTTCAAGGAAGTGCTAACGTAGAAGTCATAAACAGCACACTTGCAGAGAATAGCGCCCCTATTGGCAGTGAATTCTCGATCAAAGAAAGCACAAGTCATTTGGATTTCACTAACTCTATTGTGGCATGTGCGCAGCTAAGCACCAGTTGCTATGATTATTTAACGGGTTCTGTCACAAACACAAATAGTATCCTAGAGAGTGGCACATTAGCAAATTTCGGGTTGAATATGTTGGACAGTAACGGAGGACCGACCCAGACCATGATGCTTTCGCCTGATTCTCCTGCCATTGACGCTGGGAACGACTCATTTTGTCCTGCCACCGATCAGCGCGGAGTGACTCGTCCCGTGGGGAGTCACTGCGATATCGGGGCATTTGAGTTCAGCCCAAAAACAATTTATGTCAAACACAACGCCAACGGATTGAACAACGGAACATCTTGGGCAAATGCCTACAACGACCTACAATCTGCGCTAACCGCCGCTCTAAGTGGCGATGAGATCTGGGTGGCGGCAGGGATATACAAACCGACAACAGGGACGGATCGCTCCATATCCTTTGCACTCAAGAACGGGGTGGCAGTTTATGGTGGTTTTGCAGGAAACGAGACAATTCTATCCCAGCGGGATTACAGAGCTAATATCACTATTCTGAGTGGTGATATCGGCGTTCTTGATGTTAATACCGACAATTCATATCACGTGGTTGTCAGCAGCAATACAAACAGTTCTACTATACTGGATGGCTTTACCGTTACAGGCGGGAACGCTGATGGCAGTTCTATAAATCCGCAGGGCAGAGGTGGGGGAATGCTCAATGTCGGTGGCGATCCGACCCTTAGCAATATAATTTTCAGTAATAATTCAGCTACCCTCGGTGGAGGGATGTTCAATGAAGGCGTAGATTTGGGATATGGCAACTGGAATGGTGGTGATCCAATTCTCACGAATATAAGTTTCACCGACAATTCGGCTACAGAAGGCGGGGGAATGGAAAACATGAATCATAGCAGCCCGACACTAATGAATGTAACTTTCAGCGGCAATACCGCAACACGTACGGGTGGTGGAATGGACAACTTTAAATCATGTAGTCCAACACTTACCAATGTGACATTCAAAGAAAATTCAGCTGGAGCAGGCGGTGGAATGGAAAATAGTGATTACAGCCAACCCACCCTGACCAATGTAACCTTTATCAATAATACGGCAGAGATTGGAGGTGGATTGGGTAATTACTCAAGCAGCCCCACTTTGACAAATGTGACTTTTATAGATAATGTGGCTATCGGGGCTGATCCCCCAGTTACTGTTTCACCTGGTAGTGGTGGTGGGATATACAATGGAAACAACAGCAACCCTGTTATTCGTAATACGATCCTATGGGGGAATACCGCTCTAGATGGAGCGCAAGTCTATGATGCCACCAGTACCCCTGTTGTCAGTAACAGTGTAGTACAAGGTGGATATGCAGGCGGCACGAACATCATCACAGCCGACCCCAAGTTAGGCACTTTGGGAGATTATGGCGGTTTTACTGAGACCATTCCTTTGTTAGCAGGTTCTCCCGCAATCGATACAGGAAACGACGCTTTTTGTCCCGAGACCGATCAGCGTGGCGTGACACGTCCACAGGGGAGTCACTGTGATATCGGCGCCTATGAGTATGTGCCCCCCATCACCCCACCGCCCACGGATACTCCTCTACCAACAAGGACGCCACGGTATCCGATTTTGAAATCGGGAGCATTGACTTCCGCTTCTTTGACATCTCAATTCGGGACAACCAGCGGCTCTCCCTCCAGCCTGAACCTGTTCGACCAATCGGGAACACAGGACAACCCGGATGCCTACGTCTCCTTCCAAACGTTGGAGGACACCTTCTATTTGGGCTACCAATCCTTTACCCTGCCTGCAGATGCCCAAGCCAAGCTCGTCTCCACCATGCTCCTGCAGGTCAACTTCAAAGCTCCGGCTTCGCCCCATCAGGTATGGACCTGGTCCATCTACAATTGGTCCACGGGAATGTGGATCCCTCTGGGTGATTCGATCGGGACCACTCCGGACGAATGGCAAACCTTGTTGTTCCACATTCGTCAGCCACGACGCTATATCTCCGCCGCAGGAGAGATCCGCATCCAATTGCTGTCGGAAAATACAGGGGGAGCAGTGAAGATCGATTATCAAGCACTGCACATCACCTATCTTTCCTTTCCCGCAACAGCCACCCCTGAGGCACCGCTCATCACGTCTGATCAACCGAGTATCTTCTCGGTCCCGTCCACACCCAAACCATAGACATCGTTCCACACACATGCAACTCTCCGAAGCCAGAAATGACTTCGGAGAACTTTTTTTAACGGACATCTTCTCAGCGTTGAAAAAAGATTCCTGAACGGGATCAGCCATCCCTGTGAATGATGCGGAGCTTTATCCAAAAAAAGTTGTAACTAGAACATGACGAATGTTTCTTGTCATGTGAATTTGTTGTTTTTATAATGAAAGCAGATATTTTTAAGCGAAGTGTAATAAGATAAATTATGTGTGGTTAGGGAAGGTAATCAATCTTGCCGGGGAGGCATTCATGGTTCTCAAAGATCGTATCTTGCAGGTAACACGTCTGTTATTGATTTTGATTCTTATATTTGGGGGATATGGAGCAACTCCCGCTCAGGCAAGCGCTCAATTTGATCGATCGCTCTCTGATCAAGAGATGCTTAAGTCAAATGAAAAGCCCGAACTTTTATCAATCTCATCTTCCCCACAGAATAACATTGCATCCTCCGGAGAAGATTGCGATCCCGATAAAGGATCCATGTGGGTCAACGGTCCACTTCAGCCAGAGGTTGCCGCGCAAGCACAGGATGAGCTGAGCCAAATGGGAATCCATGTCACCGTAGAGGCAAGAAGTTATGGGGAGATCGATGGCTGTGAAACATACACACATCGCGGCGTGGATTTCACGATCACATTATCCGATTCTGTCACTACGAACCGCGTATCTGAACAATCGACTGCAGACCAGATCCTAACGGTGTTAACAGAGCTCGCGGAACCGGCTCTTGGGAATGTAAAGTTTATTTCTGCTTCAGGGGAACTACTCCTGTTAGATAATGCTCTTGAAGCACCCATGACCACCTCCGCTTTGGATGCAGAGTCGTTGCCCGCGGATGCCATCACCAAGAAAGTGTATGTGATCGCCTACGATCCCTTGTTGAGCAGCGGGCAAACCTTAAGCCAGTATATGCACTGGAATGACCATGCGACCATCACGCAGCAGACCATTGATTTTTTCAAACAGGCTTCCGCGAACAAGCTCAACTATACGGTCGTTGATACCACGGTTGTGCACAGCGGCTGGCCTGAACTGATCGATGGGTTTTCCTACAACGAATCGACCTTTATGGCAACGTGGGTAAATCCGGCAACCCATCATACTCCCACCCAAGTCAATTACAACAAGATCGTAAACTCCCCCGAATTCGATATTTGTGGAAAAGTGAACCGTGGCGAGATCGATGAGGTCTGGATCTATAACGGTCCATGGTTCGGTTTTTACAAATCGACCCTGGTCGGTCCGGGCGGATATTGGTTCAACTCCAGTCCTGTCAGCGGTACACACACCTGCAATAAATTAGTGCCGATCATGGGTCCCAGCGTGGAGCGTACCGTTGGCGAAGCCACCGAAAATTTCGGCCACCGAACCGAATCGACCATGAGGAAGGTCTACGGCAGTTGGTCGCAAAACAACACATCCCATAATTGGAATCGTTTCGGGCTGGTAAAAGCACAATCTCCCTCCTATTCATACAGCGGCTGCGGGAGTGTCCATTACCCGGCAAATGCCACGACAGATTATGACTGGAGTAATTCATCCAACGTTGCCTTGTCCAATTGTGCTGATTTTGCGAATTATCCAAACTTGAGCGATCCTCTTCAAGTGGCTCAACCGACCACTTGTTCAACGTGGGGATGCACAGCGTTGGGACACTTCAACTATTGGTTCAGCCATTTCCCATCTGTAACAGGCTGTGGCACGGATAACGTGGCGAATGACTGGTGGAAATATATCGCCAACCCAGCCTATGCTGTACATCCTTCTTATGTCTGCCAATCGGATACGCGTCTGATCTCTGGCAATGCTGGCATCGGGAATGCGATCTTGAGCTATGAGGATGGCGGCGCCAAAACAGCCACGGTCGACACGTATGGAAACTATTTTCTGATGGTATCAAATCACTGGTCTGGTGCAGTGACCATCTCGAGGGCGGGATACACCTTTACACCAGTCAGCAAAAATTACCTGGATGTGCAAACGGATCAATATAACCAGGATTACACATCCACGATCACAATGTATACGGTTTCGGGAAATACCACATTGGGCGGCGTTACCCTTAGCTACACTAACGGTACACCCTTGACGGTGACATCAGACAGCAACGGCAATTATTCCTTTTTCGTTCCATATAACTGGTCCGGAACAGTTACGCCATCAAAAACAGGATTTACGTTTTCGCCGTCCAGCCGAAGCTATTCTGCCATGCAGGCTGACAAGACCGCCCAGGATTATATTCCCGTGGTAACGATCTCGGGCAATACAAGCCGCAGCGGCGTTACGCTGAACTATACAGACGGCACAGCCAAAACCGCAACATCAGACAGCAACGGAAACTATTCCCTAGCCGTTTCCTATAACTGGACTGGTACGATCACCCCCGTACTGGCAGGCTATACCTTTACTCCATCATCTCGTGGTTACACCAACCTGATCACCGATCAACCTACTCAGAACTTTACAGCAACTGGTATCACCTCTACTATTTCTGGAAATGCCGGAGTGGGAGGCACTACCATAGGCTATACCGATGGCACCGCTAAAACAACTATCGCCGATCAAAATGGCGACTACACTTTCACCGTATCCTATAGCTGGTCCGGGACGGTAATCCCCTCCAAGCCGGGGTATTTGTTTACGCCGTACAGCAAAACCTATTCATCGGTAGTAGCTGATCAGCTTGCACAAAACTATACCACTGCCACGGGCATTATTATTTCAGGGAATGCCGGAACCGGCGGTACAACGCTAAGTTATTACGATACAACAACCAAGACAGTAGCATCAGACAGCAGCGGAAATTACGTATTAACCGTACCCATCAATTGGTCTGGCACAGTGACACCTTCCAAAGCCAGCTATATTTTTACACCTGCAAATCGAAGTTATACCAGCCTGCAAACTGACCAGAATACCCAGGATTACACCGCGACAGCACTCTATACAATTTCGGGGAACACGGGAGTTGGCAGTGTGACTTTGAGTTATGTAGAAGGGAGTATGCCCAAATCGGTCACTTCCAACAGCAGCGGGGCATATTCTTTCACAGTAACGGAAGGTTGGTTTGGTGTTGTGACGCCATCCAAGACCGGACTCGTCTTTGAGCCGGTGAGTATAAGTTATTCCAATGTGCAGGCAAATCAAGCCGAACAGAATTACAGATCCATCGTCATGGTGACCAGTAACGCAGACAGCGGCACAGGTTCTCTGCGACAGGTGATCGCCAATGCATTGGCTGGCTCCACCATCCGGTTTGACCCGTCGCTGGCGGGGCAAACCATTACTCTGGTATCGACAATATCCGCATCCAAAAATCTAACCATTGACGGCTCCACATTGAATCCACGCATTGAGATCAGTGGTAACAATAGTGTACGTATCTTCTCTCTGGGTTCAACCACAACTACCATCGAACTCCGGTCGCTGATCCTGAAAAATGGCTATGTATCTGGTAGCGACAGCGGCAGTGCACTAAACATCGGCGGGGGAACCATCTCAATAAGAGATGTCAGATTCATTGGAAATACTGCATACCAGGGTGGAGCGATCAATGGCTCCCTATACAACATCAATTTAGTGATCACTGACAGTGAATTTATATCCAACACTGCACGAGATTCCGGCGGCGCCATATACATGCGATATAGCCCTGTAACGGTGAAAAACAGCAGCTTTGTACAAAACACGGCTACTGGAACGGGGGGGGCAATAACAACAGATCAGTCGAGTCTGCAAGCGGAGTACAACACATTCACATCAAATAGTGCAAGCAGTGGAGGTGTGATCTGCTTTACAGCCTTATATTCCCAATCCTTGTTACGAGGAAATCTATTTTCACAAAATGCGGCTGGTATGAACGGCGGTGTCGTCCATGTACTGTATATACATGGAAGCGGTACCTTAAAAATTGAAAATAATACTTTTTATTCCAACCAAGCTAATAACGGTGGCGCTTTATCTCTTAAACAGACCTCTACCATTCAAAATAATACCTTCTATGCAAATCGAGCAACCGTCTCAGGGACCAGTCCATCCAGCATTCTGTTTACTGCACCGTTCACAACAACACTAAATAACAACATCTTTGCACAGGGGATCAACGGAGTAGATTGCAGTATCAGTGGCACAGGAACACAATCCCTGACAGGCACCAACAACCTGATGGATAACGGAACATCACCCTGCATCGACATCCCCAACTCGATCGGATCTGATGTATTTCTGGATGCACCCGCCGACAATGGCGGTCCAACGTGGACGATGGGCATGCCGTCCGATTCTCCAGTCGGGATGCGGGCGACGATGCATCCTGCCCCACCACCGATCAACGCGGAGTGGCGCGTCCACAGGGCGGTCACTGTGACATTGGCGCCTACGAATATAAAGCCTACACAACAACGATGAGTGTACCTGCTGTTACAGCGACCTATAGCAGTTCCGTGAATCTTATCCGCAACCTTGTTGGCAGATGGTGCGGGAGTTGCAGGCAGGACGGTGATTTTCTCTATCAATAATTCCGATGTTGGCAGCGCTGTAACGAATAAAAGCGGCGTTGCATCTCTCAGTAATGTAAGTTTGGGTGGTGTAAACGCAGGCAGCTATCCATCAGGTGTAAAAGCCAGATTCACAGGTGATTACACCTACCCGGCTGCAAATGCATCAGCGAGTTTAGCCATCAGCAAGATCACATCCCTCGTCACCTGGGCAAATCCGGCGGAGATGCGGGCGGGAACCGCGTTGAGCAGCGTGCAACTGAATGCCACGGCATCCGTTCCCGGTACATTCACCTATACCCCATCGGCAGGGACGATCCTCAGCGAAGGGAACGGACAAACCTTGTCTGTTCTCTTTACGCCGAATGACATACTCAACTATACTAACGCATCCTCCAGTGTGACGATCAATGTCTATAATTGCTATCCGCTCACGCTGACATTCACCGGTCAGGGCGCCACACCCACAGCGATCCCTGCTTATTCAACGGGCTGCAGCAACGGTCAGTATCGCGCTGAGGAGTCGATCCAATTGAACGGCGCTGTCCCCGCGGACGGATGGCAGATCCAAAATTGGACCGGCACGAGCAATGATTCCAGCACAAGCAATACGAACACGTTGAGTATGCCTGCCAAAGCGGCTACGGTAAAAGTAAATTATGTGGATCTCACGCCGCCCAATACAGCCATCACCGGTCATCCCAACGATCCAAGCAATGTAGCCAATGCAACCTTTTCCTTCACTGGCACAGAATCAAACTCTACATTCGAATGCAAATTCGATAGCAGCAGCCCATCATCTTGCACCAGCCCGAAGATATATACCAACTTAAGCGAAGGCAGCCATACTTTCGAAGTCACGGCAATCGATCCGCAAGGCAATGTCAACCTTTCTCCTGCCGGTTATACATGGGAAGTTAATGCTGTAAACGATACTCCTGTCATTACAGGTCAAAATTCATTGTCGATCAACGAAGATACAGCACTGACCATTACGCTTACCAATTTGATCGTTCAGGACCCCGACAGCGCATACCCTTCGGAATTCAGTCTGACCATCCTCCCAGGCGAAAACTACACCACATCCGGGAGCACAGTCACGCCGAAAGCAAACTTCAACGGCACATTAACAGTCCCAGTCAAAGTATCTGACGGCGCCACTTTCAGCGCTCCATATAATCTGACGGTGATCGTTAATTCGATCAACGATGCACCGATCGCAGACTCCAAGTCTCTTAATATGGATGAAGGAACGTCTCTTACGATCACCCTATCTGGTTCCGATATAGAAAATTCACCCCTTACCTATACGGTCACCACCAGCCCCAGCCATGGCAGTTTGACGGGCATTGCTCCCAACCTCATCTATACACCCAGCACGAAATACGCAGGCTTGGATGCATGGAAATATAAAGTTAATGATGGCACACTTAACAGTACAGAGGTGACCGTGACTATTGCCGTCAACGATGTGCTTCCAAAGAATGTCGAAGCTGGCGGACCTTATAATACGACCGTTGGTACTGAAGTGACACTGCATGGGTCAGCCATCTGTACACCGACTGACAACTGTACACTTGCCTGGGATCTGGATAACGATGGTCTATATGACGACGCATCTGGTAAATCCCCAACCTACACCTGGAATACTCCCAGTTCCTACGCTATTAAACTGCGAGTAAGCGATGATGATGGAAATATCGTAACAAGTACGAGCGCTTTAACAATTTCCTTCACGATGCCCACGCCGGACATGCAAAACCCCTTCTTAAAATCGGGCGCCCTATATTCGGATTCCCTGACATCTCAATTCGGGACAACTAGCGGTTCTCCCTCCAGCCTGAACCTGTTCGACCAATCGGGAACACAGGATAACCCCGATGCGTATGTCTCTTTCCAAACGTTGGAGGACACCTTCTATCTGGGCTATCAATCCTTTACCCTGCCCGAAGATGCCCAAGCCAAGCTCGTCTCCACCATGCTCTTGCAGGTCAACTTCCAAGCTCCCGCTTCGCCCCATCAAGTATGGACCTGGTCCATCTACAATTGGTCCACGGGAATGTGGATCCCCATTGGGGATACAGTGGGGACCACTCCGAACGAATGGCAAACTTTGTTGTTCCACATTCGCCAGCCACGACGCTATATCTCTGCCGCAGGGGAGGTCCGCATCCAATTGCTGTCGGAAAATACAGGCGGAGCAGTGAAGATCGATTATCAAGCACTGCATATCACCTATCTTTCCTTTCCCGCAACAGCCACCCCTGAAGCTCCGCTCATCACGTCTGATCGACCGAGCATCTTCTCGGTCCCGTCCACGCCCAGACCGTAGATATAGCTCAACCCATATCAAGCTCTCCGAAGTCGTAAACGACTTCGGAGAGTTCTTTTAACGGGCTTCTTCTCGACGTTGGGAAATAACTCGTGAACGGGACCAGCCGTCCCTGCGAATGTTGCGGAGCTTGATCCAAAGAAAGTTGAACTAGAACGTGACAAATGTTGTCTTGTCCTTTGGTTAGGGCGTTCTTATAATGAAAGTAGGTTTGAGGAGAAAGAATTAAGACAAGTATTATGAAGGTTGGGATGGTATCATCTTCCCAGGGAGAGATTAAATGTTCACAAAGAAGCAAACCATTGCAAGCATCCGATTTTTTTCTGTGATCTTACTTATTATTGCTGCGGGAAATGCTGTACCTGTTCAGGCAAGCACAACCGCCAACATCCTTACCAATTCTCCTGGCAGTCTCGATACCACCTTCGATGGTGATGGGTTGGTGACTACATCAATTAGCAACTATGCGGATGAGGCAAGAGCAGTCACCGTGCAAGGAGATGGCAAAATTGTTATAGCAGGTCGTTCGGGTGGGTATGGCGATGTCAGTAATTCTTTTCTTGCTCGTTACAACGCAGACGGCTCTTTAGACACAAGTTTTGGTAATAACGGAATTGTTGTCATGGACTTTGCCGGTGGCGATGATGGTATTGCAGCATTAGCCATTCAAAGCGACCAAAAAATCCTTGCAACTGGTTATGCTAGTACAGTCGGTGGTAGTGTTGAGCTTGCCGTAGCACGATATAACACGGATGGTACTCTGGATGCCGGTTTTGGTTTGGATGGAAAAGTGATCACTGTGATCGGCAATGAAGACGATTATGCAAGCGATATTGTCATTCAACCGGACAACAGGATCGTGGTTGTAGGGGGGAAGAATATAGGAACCGCTAATGAAGATATTGCATTGGTACGATACCACCCTGATGGATCGCTTGATGCTACATTTGGCTTAGGCGGCATAGTGGTTTATGGAAGTGACAATAACGGTGAAATTGGCGCATCGGTTGACATCCAGCAGGATGGGAAATTGGTAGTGGGAGGTTACCATCATAATGCAACGACTTTAGATCTGGCATTATCACGCTTTAACACAGATGGTTCGCCAGATGCCAGTTTTGGTTCTGATGGTATGGTAATCACCAACTTTGTACCCGGAACTGGTTTCGAAATTGGTGGGCTCGTTGCGCTTCAACCGGATGGCAAGATATTACTTGCAGGCGCTCACCAGGAAGGTCATTTTCTCCTAGCACGTTATCTCAGTAACGGTTCACTGGATGTAAGTTTCGGCACAAATGGACTCGTACTTACACCTGTTATGCGTGGAGCCGACATGATCCGCGGTATTGCTCTGCAAGTGAATGGGAAAATAGTTTTAGCTGGGTATAGTGGATTTGACAGTGATTTTGGAATAGCAAGGTATAACAGCAATGGTTCGCGTGATGGAGAATTCGGTACAGATGGATTGATGTTTACTGATTTTGGCAGCGATCAAGATGATATTGCCATGGCTGTCACTATCCAAACTGATGGTAGGATCGTTGCGGCAGGATACCGCAAGATCAGCGGCACCAATTATGATGTTGCAGTGGCTCGTTATCTTAGCGGAGATACGCCTCAGATTCGTTATGTCAAATACAGCGCAACCGGGCTGAATGACGGCACATCCTGGGCAAATGCCTACACCAGCCTGCAATCTGCTCTTGCTGCCGCATCCAGTGGCGATGAGATCTGGGTTGCGAAGGGGACATATAAGCCGACATTATCACCATTTGTATTCGAACTAAAGAACGGTGTTGCGGTATACGGAGGCTTTGCAGGAACAGAGACAAACCGCTCGCAACGTGATAATGTAACAAATAGTACTGTTTTGAGCGGCGATCTCGGGGTGATCGGAAACAAAACAGACAATGCAATTCATGTTGTTGTCAGTAGCAGTGTGGGGAATTCCAGCGTTCTGGATGGTTTCACCATCACAGAGGGAAATGCGAACCTAACTTCCACTGCCGGGTCTGGTGGTGGAATGTCAAACAACAACAGCAGCCCAACCCTGTCGAACTTAATATTCATCAACAATTCAGCTGTCATCAGTGGAGGCGGAATCTTCAATATAAATGGCAGCAGTCCGACGTTGAAGAACGTTCTCTTTCAGAACAATTCAGCAAGCTCGAACGGTTCGGGCGGGGCAATGGAAAATGAGATCAACAGCAGCCCAAGTTTGGAAAATGTCACGTTCGCCAATAATTCAGCTGGTCTGGGTGGAGCGATCACGAACGCCAACAATTGCAGTCCCACCTTAGTAAATGTCACGTTTACCAATAACACTGCCGTGTATGGCGGTGGAATGATCAATCGTTCATCCACCGACAATCCGATTTTGACAAATGTTACCTTCAGCCATAACTCAGCATCGGATGCAAGCGGGGCGATTGGCAATGCGGGTAACATGGTCATCAAGAACAGCATTTTTTGGGGCGATACTGGGGGAGAAATATTCAATATTAGCCCAGGCACCGTTAACATAACGAACAGCATTGTTCAAGGTGGTTACACCGGTGCTGGGAATTTAAACGTCGATCCACTACTATCATCTCTAGCGAGTAATGGTGGCTTTACCAAAACTATGGCGCTCGGACTTGGCTCTCCTGCAATCGATACAGGGAACGATATATATTGTCCCGCCACCGATCAGCGCGGAGTGACGCGCCCCCTTGGAAGTCACTGCGACATCGGCGCGTACGAATATGATCCGAAAGCGCCGACATTCGACTGGAATACCTTCCAGGGAGGGGCATTGGATGATTCCGCATCGGATGTTGCGATTGATCCTCTGGGAAATGTTTATATTACGGGCAAATCAAATTCCGCGCAGTGGGAAGGAAATCCAATCAACCCGCTTGCAGGTGGTTACGATGCCTTTGCAGCAAAATTCAACCCTGAAGGGCAATTGCTTTGGTACACCTTTTTGGGCTCAGCTGTAACAGGTCATGACTTCTGATAATAGTAGTAACATCGTTCTAGATAATAATGGAAACATATATATCACCGGAGAAAGTTATGCCTCCTGGGGAGAAAATCCGATCCATGCATTTACAGGTGATATCAACACCAATAAGTCTGATGTCTTTGTCGCCAAATTAGATACAAACGGGACTGTGCTCTGGAACACATTCCTTGGCGGCAACGCTTTTGACAGTCCCGGTGGAATGGCATTGGGTGAAAACGGAGATATTTATATAACTGGAAGGAGTCAAACTGATTGGGGAAATACGGTGTCTGACCCATTAAATCCGTTTTCGGGAGATTTTCCTAATAGCAATGGTTTTATAGCAAAGCTGGCTCCATCCGGAGAACTTCAATGGCACACATTTTTTGGAGCATCTGCTTCAGGGAATGAAATCGTTATTGGCAAAAATGGAAGTATATACATTGCAGGTGGAAGTGAGGCAACATGGGGAAACTCCCCCATCCGAAGCTTTTCCGGCGAAGGAGATGGTTTTGTCGCGAAATTGAGTTCTACCGGCGATCTATTATGGAACACGTTTCTAGGAGGGTCAGCATACGACGCAGCATGGAGCTTAACTACCGATACAACCGACAACATTTTGGTCACAGGATACGCCTCGTCTTCCTGGGGAAATAATCCCATCCATCCATATACAGGCTTTGCTGACAGTTTTTTGGCAAAGCTAGATGCTAACGGCAATCTAGTGTGGAATACATTCTTTGGGGGATCTGGTTTCGACCATGCAACGGATGTGGTCGTAAATAATGCCGATCAAACTGTTGTAGTTATTGGATCAAGTGAAAACGCCTGGGGAGATTCTCCCTTGTTTCCTTATAATGCAGATGGCAAATATTTTCTGGCGCAGTTTCATCCAGAGGGAGACATGCAGTGGACCGCATTTTTCGGAGAGAACAAATACCGCATTCTGGCGCAAAACTCACTTGCGCTTCGAAACGGAAGTATCTACGCAACAGGATACAGTGCAAATTCTTGGGGCGCGCCTGTCCATGACCATAATACTAGTAACGACGCGTATGTCTTGAAAGTCAAATTAGGTAATACTTCATCCTTACCTCCAACCAGCACACCGGTTACGCCAACAGTGACAAATACTCCTATCACGCCAACCGTGACGGAAACACCCTCTCCGACACCATCGGATACACCTACGCCCAGGCGTCCCTTTTTGAAATCGAGCGCATTGTCTCCCACCTCATTGACATCTCAATTCGGGACAACCAGCGGCTCTCCCTCCTGCCTGAACTTGTTCGACCAATCGGGAACACAGGACAACCCGGATGCCTACGTCTCCTTCCAAACGTTGGAGGACACCTTCTATCTGGGCTACCAATCCTTTACCCTGCCCGAAGATGCCCAAGCCAAGCTCGTCTCCACCATGCTCCTGCAGGTCAACTTCAAAGCTCCCGCTTCGCCCCATCAGGTATGGACCTGGTCCATCTACAATTGGTCCACGGGAATGTGGATCCCCATTGGCGATACAGTGGGAACCACTCCGGACGAATGGCAAACCTTGTTGTTCCACATTCGCCAGCCACGACGCTATATCTCCGCCGCAGGAGAGATCCGCATCCAATTGCTGTCGGAAAATACAGGGGGAGCAGTGAAGATCGATTATCAAGCCCTGCACATCACCTATCTTTCCTTTCCCGCAACAGCCACCCCTGAGGCACCGCTCATCACGTCTGATCGACCGAGTATCTTCTCGGTCCCGTCCACACCCAAACCGTAGACATCGTTCCACACACATGCAACTCTCCGAAGTCGTAAACGACTTCGGAGAGTTCTTTTACGGACTTCTTGGCAGCGTGGGAAATAACTCGTGAACGGGACCAGCCGTCCCTGCGAATGATGCGGAGCTTTATCTTTCTCACAAAATGCTCACGAAATATTTCGTCCCATTTCCGAATCTTAATGTAAGAACATTCAAGACCATGTATACTGTAGAGAGGATGTTATTGTAAAAAGTTGCAATAAGGGAACTATGTCCTGCTCTTCCGAGTATGCTCCTCAACTTCGCGCTCTTGGTTATAGGATGACACCGCAACGTCTGGCGATCTTGCACGTGCTTCGCCATGAAGGGATGCATCTTTCACCAGCGGAGGTCTATAAAAAAGCCCGCAAGGAATTACCCAGCCTAACCGAACCAACTGTCTATCGTACGCTTGAGTTTCTTGCAGATATTGCGTTGGTGCGTCCATCGTATTCAGCCAGCGGACATTTAACCTACGAAATCGCAGGCAATGACCATCATCATATCCATTGTCGGGCATGTGGTGCAGAGATCGAAGTGGAACATATTTTATTGGAAAGCCTGTATCGGCTATTGGAAAACACAAGCGGCTATCGAAGTATTGATAGCCATGTGACCTTCTTTGGGGTCTGTCCGGAATGTCAGTAGAATGTAAAGGAGCTTTGATGTTGTATTCCCCCGAACCTATGCATATCCCTGATGGATTTCTCAGCATTGTAATATCTGTGCTTTGTTGGGCGATCACTGTTGCCATCCTTGGCGTGGCTGTTTCACGCACGAACAAAAGTCTGGGCGAGAGGCAAGTGCCACTCATGGGTGTGATGGCAGCGTTTATTTTCGCGGCACAAATGATCAACTTCCCGGTGGCGGGCGGGACATCGGGTCACTTGCTGGGCGGAGCCCTGGCAGCGATCACGCTCGGACCCTGGGCAGGAATGCTGGTAATGACAGCGGTGATCACTGTGCAGGGATTTCTCTTTCAGGATGGCGGTCTGCTTGTGATGGGTGCGAACATCCTCAACATGGGGTTATTGACCGCGGCAGTTGGATATGGTTTGTATCGTTCTGTACTTGGGAAGAATCAAACTACAAAACTTGTTGTTGCTGGTATTGCTGCCTGGCTTTCAGTGATGACCGGCGCGCTTGCCACTTCTTTGCAGTTGTGGCTGAGTGGCACCGCACGGGTGGATATTGTTGTACCTGCCATGCTGGCGGTCCATGCCTTGATCGGTCTCGGTGAAGCACTTATTACGGTTGCAGCTTTATCCTTTATTCTACGCACACGCCCCGATATTTTGGGCGAAGAATCCGCCTCCACGCAGGGCAGCCGAGGATGGGTGTTCGTGGGCATTTTGATCACACTGGTAGTTGTGTTCTTATCGCCACTTGCCTCTGCCGACCCCGACGGGCTCAACCGTGTGGCAACAGACCTAGGATTCATTCACACGGCGCAATCGGGTTCCGGTCCGCTGACGGGGTATAGTATTCCATTCCTTGCAAACGCTTCCGTATCGAAGATCGTTGCAGGCGCAATCGGTGCATTGGCGGTTCTTTCCGTTGCCTTCATCATTGGGCGTTCTCTGCTGAAGAAGGATTTATCCCTGCCTAACGAAAACCGCCAATCGTCAATCGTAAATCCAAAATCGTAAATCTGAAATCACCATGCATTTCGATGCCTTTGACCGTTATCACGAAACGGATAGCTTCATCCATCGCCTTGACCCGCGTGTGAAGGTCATCGTGACAGTGGCGTTCATCCTTTCGAACGCGCTGCTGCCCGATGGCGCATGGATCGCCTTTGCCGTTGCGTGGTTCTTTCTGCTTTTCGTAAATGTGCTTTCGAACCTGGGTATTTTGTTCACGTTCAAACGTTCCTTCGTGGCATTGCCTTTTGCCATTGTGGCGGTCACAGTGCTCTTTTCCATTCCAGGCAAAGCACTCACATCCTTCCATTTTCTATTCTGGGATCTGACCATCACCGATATGGGCTTGCTGCGCTTTGTGAGCATCCTTGTCCGTTCGTGGCTGTCGGTGCAGATGGCGATCATGTTGGTGGCTACCGCGCGCTTCCCGGATATCATCCATGCGCTTGAACATTTACGCGTGCCAAGCATTCTCACCACGATCATCGCTTTTCTCTACCGTTACTTATTCGTTCTGGCAGATGAAGTCTTCCGCCTGATGAGGGCGAGGGAATCCAGGTCGGCAGCGGCAACAGGCACAAGAGCCGGTGGAAGCGTTGCCTGGCGCGCGGGCGTGGCGGGCAATATGGCAGGTCAACTCTTTTTGCGCAGTTATGAGCGCAGTGACAGAGTCTATAATGCGATGCTGGCACGCGGATACACCGGTCACATGCAGACGATGACTCCGCATGTGGTTCGGCGCATCGACTATGTCGTTACGACCATCTCGGTTATTTTTCTTCTTTTGATTCAACTGGCAGGCAGGGTATGACAAACGTTTTAGCTGTGCACGATCTTCATTTTTCGTATCACGACGGGCATTCCGCTCTGCGTGGTATCTCTTTCTCGATGTGCCCCGGTGACAAGGTAGCGCTGGTGGGACCGAACGGTGCAGGGAAGTCGACGCTGATGCTACACTTAAACGGAATCTTGACCGGGCGCGGGGATGTGACCGTAGGCGATAAACGCATCTCGCGTGACAATCTGCCTGCCATCCGTGCAATGGTGGGACTCGTGTTCCAGAACCCGGACGACCAACTCTTCTCCCCCACCGTGTTCGAGGACGTGGCGTTTGGTCCGCTGCATATGGGACTTCCGAAAGAGGAAGTCGAGAAGCGTGTGACCGCAGCGTTGGAAGCGGTGCGCATGTCTGGCTATCGTGATCGCCTGTCGCATCACTTGAGCGTTGGCGAAAAGAAGCGCATCGCCATCGCCACCGTGCTTTCGATGGACCCGCAAATATTGGTGCTCGACGAACCATCGGCGGGGCTCGATCCGCGTGCACGGCGGACCTTGATCAATCTATTGCGCGAACTTCCCATCACGATGCTGGTCTCCACACACGACATGAAACTGGTCGAAGAACTTTTTCCACGCACCATCGTAATGGACGAAGGGCTGATCGTGGCGGATGGAAAGACCAAAGAAATTCTAGCGGATGAAAAGCTATTGAACGAGCATGGGTTGGAAAAACCATAGCCTTCAACAGCCGCTTATGATTTTTTGCTTATCCTATTTTATTTTCTCTGTCGATGTCTTATAATCTATTTACTGATGATGTGAATGTGCTCTGCTACATTCACAGAAAATATACTTAACCGAAAGGATAACCTCATGGGTCTCTTCAGTAAAATTCTGGATAAACTTGGGCTGGGCAAGAAAGAGGAAGCCGCGGGGGCATCTGCTACAGCAACTGCCGCGCCTGCAAAACCCGCTGCAACACCAGCAAAGCCTGCCGCAGCGCCTGCTCCTGCTGCAAAACCTGCCGCGCCTGCTCCGGCAGCCTCTAGCGGCAAATCGGTCAATGTTGCTCCCAGCGGCCAGGCATTCGCCAACATGCGACAGGAACCGGCTGTCAAACCGATCTCCGAAGTGGACGTGGTCAAGCAGTTGGAGCAAATGGCAGAAGGCTCCGGTCTCGATTGGAAAGTCTCGATCGTGGACCTGCTCAAGGTGCTCAAGATCGACAGCAGTCTCGATGCACGCAAAGAGCTTGCTACCGAGCTTGGTTGTCCTCCCGAACTGATGGGTGGCGATCATAGCAAGATGAACGTCTGGCTGCACAAGACCGTTCTGAAGAAGATTGCCGAGAACGGCGGCAACATCCCTGCAAATTTGTTGGATTAGTCTGCGAATAAATAGAGGGTGGGAAAAGAAGAAAAAAATAAGAGAAGAGTCGGGTCAATTGCCCGGCTCTTTTTGTTTCGATGCCAAGCGTGATGTAACAGATTTGTGACAAGCTTCACCTTGTATTTTATTTAGCTAGGGGAATATACTATTCTCAGATTTGTTCAAACAAAAATGTAAGACAGATTCTATATAACAGGGAGGAAAGTTCTTCCTGGGGAGAAAATCCATGTTCGCAAAAAATCAAAAATCATTCCCTGTTCGTTTTATTCTACTTCTGGTCTTAACTATCGGGATGTTTGGAGTTGTTCCAGTCAAGGCAGGAGCAGCGCCAGCCGAGACAGTCGTTGTGTCAGGAACGATTCCTCAAGTCCAAATTATCGTTCCTGCATACCCTATTGGCATGGATGCCGGGAAAACTGAACTCATTCCCTTCAAGCTGCAAGAAATGGCGGGGGCATCGGGCAAATTCACAAGCAAGACTCTGCAATTTTTTACGCAATATGATGTACCGCTTAGCGGACTCATGGGTCCCTATTCAACGAACATCCAAATAAACGCACTTTCGACTACAAAATGGAATGAGTCAGTTTATCTTCCGGCGAGTGTGGTGAGCAACGCTCGTTCCATGAAAAAGTATGCGATTGTTCTCAAGACAACATTTAGCGGCACTTCCGCCACCGGAGCGAAGTTCACTGCAAGATCATCGCTGCTTTTGCTTTTGCCTCCAGCTCCTTTCAGCAAGTCATCACCGGCTGATGGAGCGATCGTCTCTTTGGACAAGCTCTCACTGAAATGGAATTCGAGCGTTGGAGCAATTGACTATGAATATTGTTTTGATACCATCAATAACAACTCCTGTGACACCGAATGGATCGGTTCCTATTGGCTAAGTACTTATGATACATTTGCCACGATCAAAAGCTTGCCAAGTAAAACTTTCTATTGGCAAGTGCGGGCAACCAATCTATCGGGCAAGACATATGCAAACAATGACAAATGGTGGTCGTTCAGAGTCATATTCCCCGCTCCAATACTGGTTTCGCCGAATGAAGGAGATTACGTTCTAAACCTGCGCCCTACCTTTACATGGGAGAATGTCCCAGAGAAAGGCGTGACAGACTACACTATCCAGATTTCCACATCCAGCACATTTGCCACCATCGCTCATACTGGCAAATCCACGGCATCTACCTACACACCAGCCGTGGATTTACCCAGAGGCAAGCTGTATTGGCGAGTGCGGACCAACGGCACTAACGGACCATCCGCTTGGTCAGAAGTACGTTCCTATCAGGGACCCAATCCGCCGATCGCACCAGTCGTTGGCATTCCTGCGAATAACGCTCTCCTTACCGACACCACTCCGCTCTTCAAGTGGTCGATAAGCAGCGTTCCCATTGGCAGCGCTCAGTTCGATCACTACCAACTCCAAGTGGCCAATGATAGCGGCTTTACCTTTCTGGTGTTGAATGAGGACATCAATGGCTTGTCAACGAATACCTTCACGCCTGCCACAGAGTTGGCAACCAACTCCAAGTTCTACTGGCGTATCCTGGCATTCAACAATCTTGGACAAAACAGTACATCTGTCACCTGGTCGTTCCGTACCGCTTTGTTACCGGTAAGTTTGAATGCCTTGCCGAATAGTAATCATCCAATTACTTTGCGACCAACCTTCAGTTGGAGTGACCCCAATAACATGGCTCCGTTGGCAACCGGCTACTCGATCCAACTTTCCACAGTCAGTAACTTCTCGAGCCTGCTGATCAATGGCACAACCGCAACTGGAGTGACCAGCTTCACACCAAGGATCAATCTGCCTGCCGGAAAGACGCTCTACTGGCGCGTGCTCGCCAACGGTGCAAATGGTCCATCCCCGTGGTCAAAGGGCAGCTTCTCCACTGCCACGCCGCCAAGCGTACCCACCTTGTCTCTACCTGCGAACGCGTCGCTCAATACCAACTACATACCCACCCTTAAATGGTCGGTGGTGACATCTGTCATCGCCTTCGATCACTACCAAGTGCAGGTGGATGACGATCCGCTCTTCGGCAGCCCTGAGCTAGAAGACAACAGCCACATCCTTGCTACCCAGAATAAACTCACCACTCCAGCCCTGCCACACAACACCAAGTACTACTGGCGCGTGCTGGCGTTCAACAAGTCCGGACAGTACAGCAGCTCTGCTATTTGGTCCTTCCGAACCGCCTTAACACCGCCGATATTGGTTTCACCAGCTATCTTCTATGATGTACCAACCCTGCGACCCACCTTTGAATGGGAAGATGTCCGTGAAACAGGTGTCAGCGGCTATACCATCCAGATTTCCCTATCTAGCAGTTTTACTACCATCATCCACACTGGCAACTCAGTAGCTGCAACTTACACTCCGATGGTTGATCTGCCCAGAGACAGGGTCCTTTACTGGCGGGTACAGACCCGGGGAACCAACGGTCCATCTGCCTGGTCGGAACTGAGTCCCTTTACCAGCGCCAATGCGCCGACCACTCCCATCTTAAGCCTGCCCGCCTTGAATTCGCTCAATAGCAACTACACTCCGCTCCTTAGATGGAGTGCGGTGATAATTCCAGTGGAAACCACCTTGCAGTATTACCAGGTGCAGGTGGATGACGATAAAGACTTCTCCAGCCCTTTGATCGATGACGCATCCATCACGGATCGCTCCATCACCCAATATCAGGTAGATTTCCCATTGGAACATAACACCAAATTCTATTGGCGAGTACGTGCCGTGAACACCGCCGAAGAAGTTGGCAATTGGTCTGCTGTCTGGTATTTCCGCACTCGAGTGGACGCTCCCATACTTATATCCCCGATGGATAATTCATTTGGATCCACACGCACGCCATTCCTCACTTGGGAAAATGTCCTTGGGAATAGCGGTTATGTTTTGCAGGTTTGGAAGGCAGGAACGACACCCACGTTGATCAAGTCAGTGACGCTCTCGATGGATGTCTCGCAGTATCAGTTCTTCACCGGTCTCTTGCCGAATACTGCCTACTTCTGGAGGGTACAGACAAGAGGTGTGAATGGTCCCAGCCTGTGGTCTCCTTCCTTCTATTTCACCACAATTCCGTAAGATAAAGCATTCGTATAGAGCCTGCCCATAAAATTTTCTGTACAAGAGAGCAGAGCCAGAGTCATTAGAGAGTAATTTGTAAGTAAGAAAGTAATTGAAAAGAGCCGGGCAATGAACCCGGCTCTTTTTGTTTTTAGTGCAGGAAGGATGTCACAGAATTGTGACAAGCTTCATACCGAAGCATGACTTCGGTCGTTTGGTTTTAAGCTGTCAGCGTGGAAGATGAATTTTTTGACGGTATCCACCCACCCTGCGGAAGAAGCGCTCTGTCAGGATGGGGTACTATATAGTGATGGGAGTCCGCTTGAGAAGACGTTAGAATGATTTTCCTCAACGTATCCACGATTGGAGCATGAATGCACATCCTTTTTACAAAGACTCACCTGGGCAGATTGATCTTGTCGCTTGCCATCCTTGCCAGTGGATTTGGTTTGGTTCCATCGGCAGGAGCACAAACACAAGACCAGGTTGAAATCCTGGGCTTCGGTCTGATAACAGCCTCGTCAGGGTGGGTACTGCTCGATCAATCGTTGTTTTGGACGTCGAATGCAGGCGAAACCTGGAACAATATTTCACCTTCCGTTCCAGCCGATGCGACGATAAAGGTTGTTCGATTTATCGATCTGGAAACCGGTTGGGTTTTATCCACTACGCTCAATCCGACAGGTGGGTCACTCTTCCATCTGGCACAAACGAACGATGGCGGCGCAACATGGACGACACGCACGCTCTCGCTCTTTGAGGCAGGAGAGATCGCATCCTACGTCGAAAAAGTGGATATGGGCTGGCTCGACACACAACACGGTTGGATCGCGGTCAAGCAAGCCAGCGGATCAAATTTTAGCATCGGCACTCTCTTCACTACATCCGATAGCGGAGAGACATGGGCACGCTCTACTCTGCCTGTGGCTGACACAATTTCTTTCAGCGATCCGCAGCACGGCTGGGCAAGCGGCGGACCAACAGGCGATCAAGTTTTCGTCACCGCGAATGCCGGGGAAACGTGGCAAAATATCAGCCCGAAAGATACAGAGAATGCACAAGTCCATGTGTATGCTCCGCGCAATGGGCTATTGATCGCTACGACCGCTGGCACTGTAAATAGTTTAAGCGTCTATCGCGAAACTCCTTCTGGCACATGGTCTCTGTTCGATCAAGCGCCGTTGAATATCCAGCCGGGACTGATCGGTTTATCCATCCTTGATGCGCAGAATTTTGTGGCGACCATTCCGGGAACGAATTCTCTGGTGCGCATGGTGAATGGGCAACTGGAAACGGTGACAAATCAGGATGGGTTCTCCTCTTCCATAGTTATATTGGATATGTTCTCAAAGGAAATTGGCTGGGGAAAATCGGTTGTCTCGCATTGTGACAGCGGCTCCTCCCAGAACTCCACATCTGTTTCCGTGACCTGCGCATCCACTACCCGACTCTTGCATACCGACGATGGCGGAATCACATGGCAAAACATGTTGCTTCCATCCGGAACTTCAGACACATCGCGTATCAGTGCTCTCAGTGTCACCAGCCAATCCACCACGATGACAACCTTTTCCAATGGCGGGAATTCGCAGATCTACATCGGGCAGGGATTCGATATCTGCGAGATCCCAACCCTTTCGCAAATGGAGACCTGGGCGGTCAGCAGTCCCTATAAGGCGATTAATTTATATATTGGCGGTTCCAGCCGTCTTTGCAGCAATACTGCGCTAACAGCGAGTTACCTGAAGCAGTTAACGGCTCTGGGGTGGAAGTTCATCCCCACCTGGGTTGGTCCGCAGGCTCCGTGCACAAGTTATCTCACCAGGATGAGCAGCAACACAACCACGGCGTACAATCAGGGAGTTGCACAGGCAGATCTTGCCGTAGATACGCTCGCCACTCTCGGGCTGACCCTTCCCGATCAGACCGGTTCCATTGCCTACTATGATATTGAATACTACGGCACAGACTCGGCGTGCCGCGCAGCGGTCAATTCGTTCATGAATGGCTGGGTGTCGCAGATGCATACGCGTGGGAACCTGGCAGGTGTATACGGTTCTCCGGTGTGCAATACAGCCTTGAGCGATTTCCGCTCCATCACGAACGTGCCCGATGCCGTTTGGATCGCAGCCTGGTATTACAACATCGGCGATCCGCGCGGCACATACGATCCCACCGCCAGCGTTTGGGATTGGCTGGGAAGCTGTATGCCAAACACCGCCTGGTCTGACCATCAACGCCTCCGGCAATATTCGGGCGATCACATTGAAACGTGGGGCAGCCTCTCCCTGGAGATCGATAACGACATTTTGGATGGGCTCGTAGCAATGTCCTATGTGCCAAAGCCGCCGCCGTATGTGATCCCAACAGCCATGCCGACACGTGAGCGCCCGGTGATGAAATCAGAGGTGCTGACTCCCATCTCATTGACATCTCAATTGGGGACGACCAGCGGTTCGCTCTCAAGCCTGAGCCTGCTCAACCAAACCGGGGCAGAGGACACCCCTGCCGCGTATATCTCCTTCCAAACCGGCGATACAGGCTACAGCGGGTATCAATCTTTCCTATTGCCACGAGAGGCAGTCGTGAGGACGCTTTCCACGGTGCTGTTACAGATCAACTTTAAAGGACCCGCTTCATCCATGCAAGTCTATACCTGGTCCATCTACAATTGGAAGTCCAATCTTTGGATCGAGATCGGTAACACGGTAGGCTTGGAGACAAACCAATGGCAGGAGCTTGTCTTCCGCATTCGCCAGCCGTGGAGATATGTTTCTTCCGAACGTGAGATACGCATTCAACTGCAATCGAACAACGCTGATGGCGATGCAAAACTGGATTATGAAGCACTCCATATCACCTATCTCTCGATGCCAGATAGGTCCAATCTCATTATGCCCTTTGCACCTTCGACTCTTCCTCAGATACTTTCTGTGCCAATTGCTACTCCACGCCCATAGTTTTAAAGTGTTCACTCTCACAAGCATCCGAAGCATGGCGCTGCTTCGGATGCTTTTTGTTAGTTGAGATCATCAGAGTTTGAAATTTAAATTCAACGGTGTCCACCATCCCTGTGGAAGAGGCGAAAATTCTTCCACGATTTGATCTTATATCCAAGATTAAGACCTTCTCAGGTTTGGCTTAACTTCCATTCACCTTGCATAAATGTTAGCGGTTTTACTCGCGCAATTTCGAAATTTTCTATCCTTAGTACTTTTGTTTTTAAGGGACTTACAAAAACGTAGGCGATTCTCTTCTTGCAAAACTTTTTGAATCCCAAGGAGGCATGTAACCTTTCGTGCAGATACACATCGCCGGTGTATTTCGCACATTACAGAGGAAAATTGGAGGTATTGATGCATACGAAACAATGGAGCCTGTTGGGTCGCACGTTCGTTTTTATAGCGACCATCATCGCCCTGCTTAGCACCAGCGCAGGAGGAATCTACCCAGTGAACGCCAAGTCTGAAGCTGGCGCCCCGTTACAAGTCACCGTTAATTACCCGATCGTTTTCGTGTCACGCAAGATCCCCACAAACGGAAGTGTTTACTACTCTTCCGGTGGATCATTACCAGGCGTTCAACCCTATAGCCGCTTTCAGGTGGCAGCACCGGGAAAACTACTCGTGCGTGAAACCAACGGAACGATCCGCACATTGATCGATGGTTCAAAGCCCAGCGCGGCGACCATGAACCTGATCGATGTCGGCGAACCCAGCGTTTCCTATGACGCCACCAAGATCGTATTTGCCGGTTTACCTTCAGGGTCCTATTCCAGCACGCCTGTGGGTAACCCTGGCGCCTGGCGCATTTACATGATCAATGCCGATGGGACCGGGCTGAAGCAAATCACATTCTCTGATCGTAATATCGATCTTTCCCAATTTGGAAGCCAGGCATCCAGCTTCACCGCCTACGATGACACCGATCCCGTTTTCCTGCCAGATGGTCGCATCGTGTTCTCATCCACACGCTGGCCCTCGTTCGGCATGTATGGCGCCGCACGCACCAGCAACCTGTACGTGGTTAATGCGGATGGCAGTAATCTGCACCGCATTACGGCAGAGCGTAATGGCGGTGAGCGTCCGGTCGTTGATCCGTTGACTGGCAAGATCGTCTATTCACGCTGGTGGCGCAACTTCCGCCTAGGCACCAACAACATGACCACCATGGTCGCCCCGGAAGGCGGGTACATCATGAAGGATGGTATCTGCGCTCTGAGCCATCAAGGTGCCGAATGCCAGGAAGCCGGTGGCTTGACCAACCTCGAGCGAAATTCCTGGATGCTCGCCACCATCAACCCCGATGGAACCGGGCTGGCACAATTTGCCGGAGTCTCTAAATCTACCTTTGCCGGTGAGATCGTCAACCATGCCTATGGCGGTGATTTTGCAAGTGATGGTACGTTCTATGCCAATTTCTACCCGATGGCAAACGGAACCGAAGCTGCAGGGTTTGGCGGCATCCGCCGTTACACCCGAGGCGCCAACGGGTATACGCCGATCATCGGTATCACCACGCGTGACGAAGATGTACAACAATTCGTTGCTCCCAGTTCGTATGGTGTGTACGTAGGTAACTACGCCACCGACCCGGCAGTCCTCCCCGAAGGCGGCTTGGTCATTTCCTGGGCAAAAGATACAAAGCAGGATTATGGTCTCTATACCATCAACAACGATGGCAGTGGGCTGACCCTACTCTACGATAACCCCGGCACGACAGAACTGCGTGCTCACCTGCTGCGCGCTCGCACGGTGCCGACCATCATCCCTGACAAAGTAACCAAGGTGGCAAGCCTGCTGCCTCCTTCAGCGCAGGGACCTTATGACATTGACGGTACCTTCACCTTCAAGGATTTGAATGTGTACTTCAATGCCCCTGTAGATACGAACATCATCAACGCCATGCCCGTCGGCTCAGCGAACACGATCCGCTTCTTTATCGATCACCAACGCTCGCAGCAGCGCGGTTCGTTCGAAACATTGGATTGGCCCATCCTGTTACAGGAAGTTCTGATCAACCCTGATGGTTCGATCTCTGCCAACGGACCCGCCAATGTACCGCTCTTCGAGCAGATCCGCACCAGCCAGGCAAATGGATATACCATCCCGATCACCGGTCCGGGGTTAAATCCGCAGGAAATGCCAGGCGCCGCTCATGTAGCTGGTGAGAACTTTGGTCGCACCAATGAAAGTATGACTTGCGTTGGCTGCCATGCCGGACATACCATGATCCAGGTACCTGCCAACGCTGCCGATGCGCAGTGGACCAACCTTGCTACTGGTGCAACCGTGACCGTTTCTTCGACAGGCAGCGGTTCCAGCAAGGGTATCAACGATCGGCGCGTCAAGAGAAACACTACCAACAATGGAAGCCGGTACTGGGTCAGTCAGTCGGGCAGCCCCAACACGCAATGGGTGCAGCTCACCTTCCCCGTGCCGGTGACCGTTCGTACAGTACGCCTGTATAATCCTGCCAGCGCCAATTCATCCATCAAAGTACTCGATGCTACGGTACGTCTCTATAGCGATGCTGCCGGTAAAGTGGAAGTAGCCAATAAAAATTCAGGTGCCCTAACCGATAGCGGCACGAACGTCAACTTTAGCGAAGTTCTTACCCGCGTGGTCCGCATTCAATTCAACTCGGTGAATGGCAACGCAGCCGCTCTCGGTGAAGTGGAAGTGATCGCCCGCGGCGAATCGCCGAATGCTGTCAGCGTTCCGACCAGCACGATCACGCCGACTGCGGCAGTCAGTGTAACTCCTACCGGTACGCTTGCCACCACTACGGCGACTACCCCGCTTGCCAGCGAAACAGTCACCAGCACGCCTACGCTTGGCATCTCTCCCACAAGCACGTTCACACCCGTGGTGCCTTCAAGCACGCCAACAACCATTCCACAGAGTTCGCCTACAGCCGGTCCGACATTCACATCCGTACCGCCCTCTAACACACCTACAGCGATCGTACTGGCATCACCAACTGCGCTCCCGACCAACACAGCAGAGTTCACGCCGACCGCTACAGCAGTTGTCTTGCCTAGCAATACACCCGCTGTGACTACCCTGCCACCCTCCTCCGGGATCATGTCACCCGCAACCATCAAGAACACGCGAGGGACAACAAGCGGCTCTCTCTCAAGCCTGAGTTTGTTACAACAACAAGGAGCAGCGGACGACCCGGCAGCGTACGTCACCTTCAAGGCGCCCAGGAAAGGTTATGTTGGGTATCAGTCCTTTGTGCTACCAGCAAGCATCACTCCTTCTTCCATCTCGTCAGTGCAATTGGACCTCAACTACAAGGCAGCGCGTCCAAGCAACCAGACCTGGACCATCTCCATCTACAACTGGAAGACCAAAAAATGGGTAAAAATTGGCGCCACGGTCAATATGCGCAACGCCAGGGAATGGGTTACCAAGTCCTTCACGATAGCGAATTTCCAGCGCTATGTCTCCTCTGGGAACGAGGTACGCATCCAATTAACTTCGAACAACGGCAATGGTGACCTAAAGGTCGATTACGAGGTCATTACTGTAACCGTCGGTTCTGCCCCACAGCCAGCACCAACCTTTACTACTGTCCCTGTAAACTCTGTTTTACAACCGGCAGAAACGTTTACCCCTATCCCCACCTATGAGGCATCTCCCACACCCACCCAGTAAATAGAGGGGTTGGCAAAAGAAGACACCACAAAAAATCTGGCAGGACGGTTGTACAACCGTCCTGCCATGCTTTTTATCATGGAAATGATATACAAAGGTACCACTCCAGGCTTGTATCTTAAACGTAACAAATCGGGTCTTGTAATTACATATAAGAGGCAGCCATTGAAATGGGTGTGAAGAACAATCCCCGTCTCAATGGAGAAATATGCCAACCAAAGAAGGAGACCTATGTTTTTCAGTACCACCAAAACCACTAGCATCATGATTGGGCTGGCAATAATTATTGCCTTGGGAATGCAAGGAATCACCCCTGCCCAAGCGAGTACTGAACCCCTTCAAGCAGGAACCATTTACCGCGTAACTGTAACGGGAACAACGAGCGATCCTTGCGGTACAGACTGGTCAACTCCCTGTGACCTTCAATACGCTTTGTCGATTGCAGCACCTGGTGCTGAAATTTGGGTTGCCAGCGGTACCTACTATCCCGACCGCGGAACGAATCAAACTGTGGGGGCACGTGAAAGCACATTCAGTTTGCACAATGGGGTTGCCATCTACGGTGGCTTTACAGGTACCGAGTCCCTGCTCTCCCAGCGAAACTCAAACCCGGCGCAAAATGGCACAATATTAAGCGGCGATATCGGCACTACTGGCATTAATTCGGATAATTCTTATCACGTGGTACAAGCCGATTCCGTTTCTTCTTCCGCGATTTTAGATGGCTTCACTATCACAGGGGGCAACGCCGATGGCAGCACAGAAAACTTCGGCGGCGGATTGTTCATCAATGAAAGTAGTCTAAAACTAAAAAATATTATTTTTTCAGGAAATAGAACAAATGGTTCTGGTGGAGGCATGTTTGTCATCTCCCAACGAACTATTCGCACAGAATACAGCTCTCCTGAACTTATTAATGTGATCTTCGAAAATAACATTGCAGCGGTGCGTGGAGCAGGACTGGCTACTCAAAATAGCAGTCCATCCCTGCTCAATGTTACCTTTAAGAACAACACCACTACAGCAGGACCTGGCGGCGGCATGGCAAATTGGACTCTCTACATGCCAGGCGATGAATATAGTGAGCCGATCCTTGTAAATGTTACTTTCAGTGGAAACTCAGCCGATGGCGGTGGTGGGTTATTCAACAGCAACAGCAACCCCATCCTTACGAATGTCACCTTTAGCGGAAATTCTGCCAGCTTGCGAGGAGGCGCGATCTATAATGATGGCGCCAGCCCAGACCTCAATAATGTGACGATCTCTGGCAATACGGCTCCTGCTGGCTATGGAGGTGCGATTCGAAACGTCACATTCATGACCGTTCAAAGCAATCCCGTCATCAAAAACAGTATCTTCTGGGGTGATACATCTGAAGAGATCACAGATGACGGTACCGGTAGCGGCACGATCATTGATAGTGTAGTCCAGGGAGGCTGCCCTACCGGAGCATCTTGCACGAACATTATTACGACCAATCCCGTTCTTTCGGCTCTCGCCAACAATGGCGATTTCACTCAAACCCGCGCTCTCGGTAAAGGCAGTTCTGCGATCAACGCGGGCGGTATCAACAGTCCCTGCGCATCCGACGATCAACGCGGAGCAGATCGTTCTTTACAGGCTCCCTGCGATATAGGCGCCTTTGAAGCCTATTTGCTCACAGTCAATGCCAATTCCAAGACCATCACCTATGGTATGCCAGAACCTACCTACACTGTTCACTATGATGGATTGCTTGGCAGCGATACAGGCGCCATGATCGATACTCCTCCAACCTGCGGAGTAGCGGGTCCGCACACAAATGCCAACACCTATACCATCACCTGCTCAGGCGGCACAGATGATAAGTATGTGCTCTTTGCGTATGTCAACGGTACATTGACCATTAATAAAGCGACACCAACCATCTCTGTGACAAATTCCCCACGGACGTATAACACAACGGCTCAGACCGCAACGGTAATTGGTTCCGTACCCGGAACCCCGTCCAACATCTTGATGGATGGACTTGCCTCACAGACCGATGCAGGGACCTATGCCGTCACCGCGAATTTCACCCCTAATGACACAACTAATTACAATTCTCTTGTCGGTGCTTCGGCAGGGAATTTCGTAATCAACAAGGCAACACCTGTCCTATCGGCGACAATTCTCCCAGAAACATACACAGGCTCGAGTTATAAGGGGTTGGATTATAAGACTTCTATAGATCACTCTGTACCTGGAATTGGTTCTGTCTCTGGAACTATTAGCAATGTTTTGTTTGGAGGCTCCGCAACGCAAACCAACGCTGGAACCTATCTGATTACAGCGGACTTCACCCCGGACGATCTTTCAAACTACAACAGTTTGGTTAATGCTTCGGCAGGTAATTTCGTCATCAACAAGGCAACGCCCACCCTTTCTGTCACGAATTCGCCGCTTACGTATGATGCCCTCTTCCACACAGCGACCATCAGCCCATCGGTTGTGGGAACGGTGAGTAATATCCTTGTCGGCGGGGCAACTTCTCAGAAAAATGCCAGCACATATGCCGTCACAGCAAATTTCATTCCAACTGACACTAGCAACTACAATTCTCTCACCAATGCTCCGGCGGGCAACCTAGTGATCGAGAAGGCAACACCTATCCTTTCCGTCACGAATTCACCGCTCCTTTACAATGGCTCCCCGCGCTCGGCGGCTGTTGCAAGCTCCGTACTTGGAAGTGTGAGTAACATACTGACGGGCGCTGCTGCCACACAAACGAATGCTGGTACCTACGCTGTCACTGCGAATTTCACTCCGAGCGACACCACCAATTACAATACTCTCACCAACGCTTCGGCTGGCAATTTCGTGATCAATAAGATCACGCCAATCCTATCCGTAACAAATTCACCTGTTCTGCATGATGAACAGCCTCATACGCCGATCGTTGCCAGTTCGGTGGCAGGGACAGTCAGTAATGTTCTCGCCGATGGTTCAGTTTCACAAATAGAAATCGGGACATATGCTGTAACAGCAAATTTCACCCCGACAGATGCTGTAAACTATATGACACTGGTTGATGCCTCGGCGGGCAATTTTGTCATCAGTCCTGATATCACACCCCCAGGTACTCAGATCAATTTCTACCCAATGAGCCCCTCTGGCTGGAGTGTAACTTTTGCTTTTTCCAGCGAGGATGGAACAGCTACATTTGAATGTCAGATCGACGGCACCAGTTATGCTGCCTGTATCAGTCCCAAAACCTACACAGACCTGGAAGGCGGATCTCATACATTCTCTGTCCATGCCATTGACCCGGTAGGCAATGTAGACGCCACTCCCGCATCATACACTTGGACTGTAACAGCTCATCAGCAATACTATATGGAATCAAGAGTGATCACTCCGATGTCCATTATTCCACAAAGTGGTTCGACGAATGGTGCAGTATCACGGCTATGGTATCTGGAACAGTTAGCCACCGATGATACTGCCAGTGCCTATGTGAACTTCCAGACGCAGGACGGCACATACTTCGATTATCAATCGTTCTACATCCCGGAAAATATCCAAACAAACTTTATTTCCGATGCGCTGTTACAAATCAATTTCAATGGAACTCGATGCTTCTACCCAGAAATGGACCTGGTCTATTTACGATTGGAGGAAGGGAATATGGATCGACCTTGGCGATACCATTGGTTCGACCGCGAACGAATGGAATAGCCTGACCATTAGAGTCAGGAACATTCAACGTTATATTTCATCCGGTCGTGAGCTTCGCATTCGATTATTATCGAGCAATGATAGGGGTGACTTAAAAATCGATTACGAAGCGATCCATATCACGTATCGTGCCGTTGTTAGAGCACAACACGCCAGCGAACCGTTTACCTCATCGTCTTCAAGCATAAGTATTTTTGCACTCCCGGACAGAATGGTGCGGTAAACCTTTTACGGATAACACATCAGCGAAGATGTTTTTTTGAAACGGTGTCCACTATCCCTGAGTGAGAAGCGGGAATTCATCCAAAATAAAAGCGCCTCTGTTTGAACAGAGGCGCTTTGTTACTAACAGATCTATTGGTAATATCCGGGGTGTTCGGGCTCAACTTTCGGAACGGCAATGATGAAGAGACGTCCCCAACTCAAAGCGCCGTCCTTTTCGATACAGGTTTGAAAGGTAACGTGCCTATCACCAAAGTATACGCGCTTGAACATTTGCTCAGCAGTGATTGTCTTGTCATCATTGATATTGCGGAATTCGCTATAAGGGCTGTTTGGCTGCATGGCTTGATACTTCAAGACTTCTGTGACCACAAATGTTTCCACTTTCCCATCTCCATAGACCAGACGGACTTCCTGTCCCACCGTGATCTGTGAAAACAACTTGCCTGAGAGGTGATTATGAGCCAGCAATCCCACATTGCCATACTGAGAAGCCATGGCGAATTGGGTAACTTCACCGTCTCGCGAGGAAACGTAGCCAGCATTGCTCGACGGCTGTTGTACAACGGGTAAAGCCAACACATCGGAGATGTAAACGCCGCGTAAGTCTGTTGTTTTTCCGTTTTGGACTGTCTTTGAAAAATCGGCAAACGCTGGGAGGTTGGCGCCGCCATTGTCGGCTGCTAAAGCAGAAATCGGATTTAGAAAGAGGGAGATGAAGAATAAAGCGAGCAGGCTTATATTTAGGCTGATGCGGGCGGGTTGTTTCTTGAGCGTCATTGGTACTCCTACTCGATAAAGGCGCTCAAACGCCCGAAAACCCGGATGGTTTTGTCTTCGGTAACCTGGCTGTCATGGTCACAAAAGCTTGTGACGGTAGATCCATGGCTTTGCGTCCCCGCCTTTCGACGGGTTTGCCTTTATCGAACAATCATGTATAAAGTTCAAATAAAAAGAGCCCGGTGCATACCAGGCTCGCAAAAGTCAAACAAACAGTTTGTCTTCGGCAACCTGGCTATCATGGTCACATCTTCTGTGACGGTAGATCCATGGCTTTGCGTCCCCGTCTTTCAACGGGTTTGCTCTTTCGGATTTCGTTAATGGCATTATAGCCGCAGGTTACATAATTTCACTTTTCATTTCAGCAAGACAGCTTTACAGGATTGAAATTCTCTCTAAAACTGCATTGTTCTTCATGAGTCTTCACAATCCGTCACTTTTTTATTGTAGAGTTGTTTTACATCTGTGCTACACTAGCGCATCTTAAATGTAATGAATAGCAAACGGTTACCCTTTTGGTTGAAGCTTCTTTATGGTTCAGGAGATTGGGGGATTTCCAGTATCGGCATGATGCGTTCCATTTTTTATGCCATCTATCTGACAGACGTTGTAGGGCTTGAACCGCGCTTGGCTTCGTTCGGCGCCCTGGCAGGCATCGTCTGGGATGCGATCAACGACCCGATCATCGGTATCATCAGCGATCGCCTGAATACCCGCTGGGGGCGGAGACGTCCATTCCTGCTTTGGTTTGCCATCCCCTTTGGATTTAGCTTCGTAATGTTGTGGTCTGCGCCGAATTGGGATAGTCAGTTGGCACTGTTGACCTACGTGACTCTATCGTTCATGATCTCGGACACACTGACAACTCTCGTCTCTGTTCCGTTTCTTTCTCTAACCCCCGAGTTGACCCCGGACTATGATGAGCGCACTACGCTGACAAGTTACCGCTCCGTCTTTCAGCTGATCGGCGCACTCTCCATGGTCATCGCCGCCCCCGCTATCGTGGACATGGTCCTGCGGGCGGGCGGCACCCAACAGCAGGGATTCATGCTGGTTGGCGCCATCTTCGGTTCCATCGGCGCTATTCCCCTGCTCCTGCTGGGGCTGTTCGTCCGTGAGACATCAACGCCTGAGCAGCAGCAAAGTATGCCCTTCCGCGAAGCACTGAGCGCCGCCTGGGAAAATGTTCCCTTCCGTTTTGCAGTGGGGCTGCACATGCTCAACTGGTCTGCCGTGGATATGGTAGCCGTGGTCTTCCCGTATTTTCTTCTATACTGGGTAGCAAAGGGAAATTTACTAGCATCCATCCATATCCTTGGTTTCGACCTTGCTTATGAATCGGCGTTCTTCGGCATTCTGATGATGGTTTGTATCCTATTTGTGCCGTTCTGGCTGTGGGTATCAAAGGTCAGGAACAAGCGTGAAGCGTACGCCATTGGTATGACACTCTGGGTTGTGGTGACTTTTATGATCTACACCATCCAGCCCGGGCAGACAGCCTACCTGCTCATTGTCGCCGCCCTAGCAGGGATCGGCGTCTCTGCCGCCTACACATTACCCGATGCCCTGTTTGCCGATGTGATCGAATGGGACGAACTGCGTACCGGTCGGCGGCAGGAAGGTATCTTTTACGGCATCCGTACGCTCATCCGCAAATTGACCGGGGCGCTGGTTATTTTTCTTACGCTGCAACTGCTCGGTTGGTCTGGCTATATCTCGCCGCCCGATGGCGTTATCCAATTTACACAATCGGCTTCGGCACTGCAGATGATCCGTTTGCTGGTCTCCCCGTTTGGAGCGATCATGCTTTCTGGCACAATTATTTTAGCGTGGCTATTTCCGCTTTCGCGCGAACAGTATGCTCGTATTCAACGATTATTGGAAAAACGCAGAGGGCAGATGGCTGAACAAAAAAGTGGCGACTGAGAAAGTCGCCACTTTTTATTACTGGTTCATCGACCACCAGATAAATGGTATCACTCCGCATAACGTACAATCAAAAAGAATCAACATCAGCCACATCAGCCATTGTGCAGGCGCTTTCCGTTCCAATACAGCTTCACCAGGGTTTTGCGGATTATAGAATACCATCACCTGTGCCCCTGCAGGATATTTCGCAACGACCTTTCTCGCTCCTGTTCCACCTACTTCAGGACCAGGAGCTAGTTTTGTACTCTGATACGTCTGTCCGCCAATTTGATAGGAATATTGAACAACAGGGTAATCAGTATATCCATCACTGGAACTTCTACGGTCAATCGTGGACATTACCACATTCCCCATCGTGGAAGGCCACTGACTAACGACTGCCATTCTCTTGCGCATGAAAAAGATGATTGTTAGAAAGATGGCATTCAAGATGAACAGAACGACAACAATGATCCCAACCGTTAGCAACAAATTCATATTCATAGTATCTCCTTTGGCTATGAGCTTTTAGCGATTAGCATTTAGCGAGTAGATTTTAGTTTTTGGATAAAGGCGTTGAGCATTTTGCGGACTTCAACAAGATCAGTGAGCATGGGTTGAAATACATCTGTGGTCAGGTAGCCCAGATCATGTGCTAGCAAGAGAAGATATTCTAATTCACTAGATGAACCCATCGCGATTAAAAAGTAACGTTTAAGTTCAGCATCTGAATCTTTTCCACAACCTTCCGCAATATTTGCCGGGATGGAGACTGCGGCTCGTTGGATCTGATTCGTCAAGGCGTACAGTTCTTGTTTTGGGAATTCCCCTGTAACTTTATAGATCGACAAGGTCAATGCATGGGCCTTCTCCCAGACCTTCAAACTTCTAAAATCTTTCATCGCGCCTCCAAATTGGCTATTAGCTCTTAATCATTAGCGACTGGCTCCCAGCTTTTAGCTAAACGCAAACAGCCAACAGCTACTTTACCGTTACCTGAATAATTGCCGTATCCACCTTTTGGTCATTTCGAACAACTTGCAATTGAACAGCATATAAACCAGTTAAACCTTTTGTATCCCAGTCGGCAAGCACATCATTGATCACAGGCGAATTTCCTTCACCGACCTGAATCCACTCTTGCGGATTCAATCCCTGCCCGACCAGCACACGATAGGAAATAAAGTCATTGCCCGCGGCAGTGCCGGTGATATTCACTTTTCCATTCACTTCCGCATACAACGCGGGAGAGGCGATATTTACGTCAGGATTGATCTGTGGGGACTGGATGACGTCATAATTCGACGGAGGGATCGCCAGCCCGGCGCTTTCCGCCCAGGTACGCGCATCGGATGGAACAACAAGATAGACACGTTCTTCGATCAACTGTGGAAGCGTGAATACTGTTGCCAATAATCCCGTCTCGCGGTTGATGGCAAACTTGCGATACATGGTATCGGCTTGGATCGGTTCATTACCATTCAAGAACACTTCACTGACCAGATTCGGACAATCGGCAGTCGGAAGCATCCCAGATGGGTCACAGACATTGATAACCGAAACATCAGCAGGTTTTGCCCATCCATCATTTGGCAGATCCTGCGTGGCGATCTGCATCAGCGCGCTCCACAGCGTGGCAGGCAAACGCGAGGAGAGTTCATCAGCCTTATGAGCACCCGTCCATATGGCAACTACACGCGAAGGGGAATATCCTATCGACCACGTATCCAACGCATCATCCGTTTGCCCTAGTTTCACGGCGGCAGTTCTGCCGATCTCAAGTACATCTGAACTGGCGAGCAAACCTGTCCGCGCGCTTTCATCGCTCAGTGCATGGTTCATCAAGTACGCTAGTCCCGGCGTGACAACTGGTTTCGCCTGCGGGTTTGCCCAATCGAGCCACACGCTGCCGTCGTTGCCTTCGACTTTCAGGATCGCCACCGGCGTGAAGGCATCATTCAACTCCTGCCCATACCGCACGCCCATCTGCGCAAAGACTCCGTACGCGCTGGCGGCATCCAACAACGATATATCTTCACCGCGCGTCACACCGAACGACTTGGCGATCGTGTCCACGTTCTCAACGCCCATCTGTGAAAGGACTTGCGCAGCAGGCGCGGGATAATCGTTCGCCAATGCCACGCGCAAACGGATCGGTCCGTGATATTGGTTATCAAAGTTTTGGACATCGGTCTTGCCGGGGATATCCCAAATTAACGAGGCTGGACTCAAGCCGCGTGTGAATCCCGTTAAATAGACAAACGCATCCAGCACGGAACCGGGGTTGTGTGCGCCAATGAGAGGCGTTTCCTGCGCCTGAAAGGTCTCCCCCACCACCGCAAGGATCTGTCCCATTTTGGGATCAGTGACGATGGCACTGGCGGATGAATTTGGTGCTTTGACTCCCGATGGCAAAGCTGGCAGGAAGCGCAACGCATCACATTCAAGGACAGGATCCGGCAAGCCTGCAATACGTGCCGCGTAAAACGCCGTGACACAGGAAGAGTTTTTTTGCATGTTGTAATCGAGCGTGGAGACGATGATCAGCCCGCCGCGTTCGATCCGTTCGCGTGGGAAACGGGAATCCAATTGGGAGAGAAGAAGGTTGATGAAAGCGGAAGCAACTTGCGGCTTGGTAGGAGGCGGAGTTTGGAAGAGCGGAGATTCTCCCAGCGCGTTGGCGGTCGCTTCGGTGGATAAAAATCCCTGCGCAGACATCAAATGAATGGTTGCCTGTCCACGTTCGAGAGCTTGCTGCGGCGCGTCGTAGGGATTTAGACTTGGTGAGTCACTCACAGAGGCAAGGATGGCGGATTTCAGCAGTCGTTAGTGTGGTTGCAGATTTTCCGAAATAAAGCTGCGCGGCGGCTTCGGCTCCAAAGGCATAGCGACCGAAGTTTGCAGAGTTGAGGTACCACTCGAGTATCTGCGTGCGCCCGAATTGCGCGGTGATCTGCGCGGCAAGGATGCGTTCCCGCAGAGCGCGGCGGAGGGAAGGAGGCTCGTCGAAGAGCAGCAGGTCGGAGACGAGGCGCTGGGCAATGGTGGGGTGTAATTGGTAATTGGTGAGTGTGGTGAGATCGTAGCCGGGGTGCAACCAGAAGTTGGGTTCGGAGGCAGCGATGACGGCATCTGCCAGTGACTTCGGCAAATGCTGCGGATTGGTTTCGCTGAGCGGAATGTAACGGCGCGGTGATTTGTTGGGCGCAAAGGTCAGCAGTACGTGTTCGCGCGTGCGGTCAAGGATCTGTGTAGGTTGGAGCAGCAAGCCGTCAGGCGGGTTGAGCAGTGCGGGAAGAAGTTGAGTAGAAGGCAGGTCGCGCGTGAGGTCCACGTAGGAGAACGCCCCAACAATAATAAGCGCCGCCGTAATCAGCGATAGGATCATCCCCAGACTGAGCAGGGTGTTGCGTGTGCGGGCTTCCTGTTTGTGCTGCTTCGCGATGCGCCGTTTCCGTCGTTCGCGCAGGATGGGGATGGTGGAGGGCATGGGGGTATTGTAAAGGATGAAATAGGAAGTCGGAAGGCTCGCCCTGAGTTTATCGAAGGGATGAAGGAAGTAAGGGGAAATGAAAGAAGGAAAAGAGGAAAGTTTACTTCCAGCCTTTGGTTGGAATCCATTTTAGTGTGGGTTTGGATTTATGGGCAGATTCTTGCAAAGGCACTCTTAGAAAATTCCAAAGCTTTTCAATGATCGCTGAAAAAAAAGCGCTTTCATCACTTTCGAGTTTCATCTTCTGTAGGAAATTCATCCAGCGAGTCTGATTAGCAGTTGCAAATTCAATGGTTAGTGATATCGGTCTTTCTACTGGTAACTCTGTATCGCGGTTTTTGAATGTTGTCTCTATTGCCTTTTGCAAAGTTGAGCACTCGAATTCAAACGTTTCAGAGATCAGCCACACATCGTAATAGTCTTTCATACGGCTATTTACGTTAGCATGACGAACCATGGCATGGAATTTCTCCGCAATCACAGTTTCCTTTGGATACCCCTTCATGCGCGATGTTTCTTAAACTTGGCAGAATATTTGGATATTCAATCAATTCTGCTTTTGATGATAGTTCATCGGAAAAACCAATGTCGATTTGAATGGGAATACGGGTGCGATGCAGAAAAGCATTCATTTTCACGCGGATACCTTGATAGTCGGCATCAATTTGGGGTTTCATCCACAGAAACAGACTGCAAATCGAAAACAATTCCATCCTCAGGAGTGGATTTCGAAATAACGGTTTTGATGACTTTCAAAATATCCTTGCTGTTGTTGGAAACATATCCACGAAAATCAATATCTTTTGTCGGGCGACGCAGGGGAAGATCCCAGACATAAAACAATAATCCACCTTTGAGAATGAACTTATCGGCATACTTTGTTTTCGATAGTCGATATAGGAACCTTTCCATGGCGTAATATTGAAGAATTTCTACAAAGGGTTTCTCTGCAATCTCGGCTTGATTTCTCAATCGTGCCAGAATAGAGGCAGCAACGTTCTTGACAGGCTCTTTCATATCAACGCCTCCATATAAGGACGCATCACTTTTTCCACGCGGTTGACGCTGGCATATTCCATGAGCAGTGACACATTCGGACGCGACTGGTGGAGATAATCTTTGACTGCTTCGATAGCAACATCCATGCCAATTTTCTGGCGGAATTTGAAACAATCCGCAATGGTCTTTTCACAGTTGTATATTTTGACTTTAACTCCGTCCAGTTCATGCTCTTCGATACCAGCATCATAAGGTTCTTTCGAAAAATGGAAAACACGGATAGGCGGATATTGGATCTTCGGTGTTTTTACATCGCGCGGAAGTGCAAAGTATACAAAGTGTGGAACTTGAGTAGTCAGTTCGTGAAAATACAGCGCAGAGATTAGACAAAACACCGCCCTTGGAACACGTAGGCTGATCTGCACAAGGTCAGGATTCCCCAACGGGTCACTCTCACTCAGGCGGTAAATCCCCTGCCCCTCGCGTATAAGTTCTCCCGCTTTGACCATTTCGTAGAGAATGTGTTTAGGTACACCCAATTCAATCGCAGTTGAGGCGCGCAGGATGCCATTGTGGTCAGCAAAGATTTTCTTGTAATTTGCCATATAAGGATTATACAACAAAAATACCACACTTTTATTAATGTGTGGTATTTTTGAAATTTAGTAAATCTGATCGTACTATTACCAGTCCGCTTGAGCAGACTTTGTAAATAATAGCCCCAACGGTGACGTCGAGGCATTAAACTGACTTTCGGCTACGGAATTCCATTTCCATAAGGATTCTCAAAATATTCATCAATGCTTTCAGTGGGTAATACATTATTGCGATTTGTAATGCGATGCCGAAAGCGGTAAATATCAAAGCGATAATTGTGATTATCGAGTTATATTCAATATTGTTTTGAAAGTAAGATGCGATCAAGTATCGATACGATGGGAAAGCGACAACTCCAACAAAAATATTTACAACGATAATAGCTTTGAGAAGTCTTATCGATATTTCCTTTGAGCGTGACCACTTCCAAAGTATCGTAAAACTCGGGTTGAATTATCATCATCCAAAGCTAGTGCTTCCCATTTCTCCAGTCCATCATCTGCTTCCGTTTCGCCAGTATCAACATCTTTATCTTCTTGAGGCTCTTCAAGATCATTCTCTGGCAGAGGAATTTCTCCCAGGCGGTCAGTCAATATTTCTTTTATGACTTCAAATGCCGTATCTGACCATTCTTCATGGTCATTCGCATGCCAAATATCCAGAAGATCATCGGTTTCTCTAAGGTTTAGCTCGTTATAGATCTGACTTCGTAAATCGTCGTTCATTTTTCTGCCCTTTGCTCTCGATAATTGACATCTGTTTCAACGATCATGTTCAGACCAAGGGAAATCCCTTTTAGAACAAGGTAATAAACAACACCTTTTAGAGCTGTATTCAATAAGTTAACAATGCTTCTAAAGGCATCCATAGGATTACTTCTAAAGAAATCCCAAATATTCGTCTGCTGGTAGTAAACGATATTTCGATACTGTAACAACTGTAATATGGCACCAAGAATAAACGCCACCAACACGATCCATGATAATGTCCCAGACCAGGCTGCAACATTTAACAGCCTTTTATGATTGGGTGAAAAAAAGTCCTGGTTTTCTTCCATTTTTCTTTCCTCTCCTGTGTCAGACATCCTACTCATCCAACAAATCCCCCAGCCACTCCAACAACCCACCGGATTTTTCCTTTTTCTTCTCAGGCAGGTCACTGGCAACTCCGCCATTTTGACCATTGATCAACACGAGATACTCCCGCCTACCAAAACGCAGCTCCGTCATCCACACAGGAAGCAGGACCAGCTTAAACGATTCGATAAACAGATTGGCAGAAGACACATGCACGATTTGCATATCAAAGATTTTATTGGGTAATTCCCTTATATATTTTTCGTATGTCAGTTCACGCGCATCAAGCGAGGCTTCGGACAGAGGAACATCATATACCTCCGCCGGCCAATCTGCCAAGAAGCGTGGATCGTAGGGTTTCACCGACTTCAAATCGAACGTGGAAATAAGCCGCGAAAAAACACCGGACAGTTTCAGTTTTCGAGAGGCGGGTATTGGTAGGTCATCGATCAGCACAGGATACGAATCTGAAACTCGCCTTGTGTTGTGCGTCTTGCCCTGTGTGCCGACCACAAGATCTAGGGCAACATCATTGGTATCCGTATCATGGATTTCACCTGTGTACCCGATCCCACCGCCAATATCAAATGTCCATAATGGCAGGTATAAACCCCGCGGTAGTTCCACGCGCTTCTGGGGTTTGATCTGGTTTTCATCCACCCAATCGACCAACAACCTTGAATGGCACGCTTCTGGTCAAAGGCATGCGGAATAACTCCATCCGGCGCAAGCAATTGTTCCTCTGATTCCCAATTGACCACATGAGGCGAACCACAATACACACATGTAGATGAGATCTGACTTGGCGGCAGAATAAATTCGCAGCCGCAGCCTTCGCAGTGAAAGACCTGTTGATCGAGCGGCTTGCCATGTCCGCGCGCCGTAGCCATGGCAATGATGAAAATCTTTTTCGTTCTGCGGTACCAGGCTGTGCCATGCTGAACTTTTGATTGCGCGAACAATACTCACACACCAACGACTGACCATCCGGCGCAAAAGCCATCCGCCCGCCGCATTTGGGGCACATGAAACGGTCAACATCCGCAGCGTGCACTCCTTGCTGATGCAGATGCTATTTATCGGGATCTATCACTTCGCCCGCTTTGAGTTTGCCATCCAAGATCGCCAGCGAGCGGCGTGCGCGCGCATGACGCAGATCATGCACCAGACAATTCTCCAACGCCTTGCGTTTCTCCACCTTATCGTCGATCACCTCACTCATCCAGAACCATGCTTCAGCAAGCACATCGTGATCATTGCTCATGTACACGGCACGGTCCAGGTAACGGCGTGCGGTTTCGCGATTGCCCGATTTCACTTCGATAATTCCACTGCGTAGTAGTTCTTTGCCGTAATCGCTAAACATAAATTATCCCATCGTAGGGGCGGATCGCGATCCGCCCCTACCGTATAATCGCGTCTGTCATCTTTGCCACGCGCGCCATCTCTTTCACATCGTGCACGCGAATGATATCTGCGCCGCGCGTGATGCCCACGGCAACGGTGGCAGCCGTCCCTTCGAGGCGCTGGTCGGCGGGCAGGTCAAGTGTAAAACCGATGAACGATTTTCGGGATGGACCCAGGAGTACCGGGTATCCCAAAGCGCGGACTTCATCCAGGCGGTTAATCAATTCGAGATTATGCTCGCGCGTCTTTCCAAAGCCGACGCCGGGGTCGAGAATAATATGCGATTCCTTCACCCCAGCCTTTACCGCCAACTCCACGCTGACGAGTAGTTCGCGTTTGACATCATCCATCAAGTTCTCATACGTGGAACCGATATAGGCGTTGCCCAACTGGTTGCGGACTTCCACGCTGGCGGGGTTGCTACGGTTATGCATCAGAATGACCGGCGCAGCAAACGCCGCGGCAACGGAAGCAAGTTCCGGGTCCGCTCGAAGCGCCCAGACATCGTTCAAGATATGCGCTCCCGCCTTGAAGGCTGCTTCCGCGACTTTCGCTTTATAAGTGTCAATTGAGATAATAGCTTCGGGGAATTCTTTGTGAATGGCAGAGATAACTGGAATCACGCGTTCGAGTTCTTCTTCCACAGTCACCGACTGGGAACCGGGGCGGGTTGATTCGCCGCCGATGTCGAGGATGTCTGCACCATTCTCGAGAAAATATTTTGCCTGGACAAGCGGCGCTACGGCTCCGCTCACATCGTCCCGGTGCCCCTTAGGGAGCGCGAGTAATCCATCGCCCGAGAAAGAATCGGGGGTAACGTTGAGGATGCCCATCACGTACGTGCGGGTACCCCAGCGGAATATTTGGTTTCCGATTTGAAGAGATTGGGATGTCATGCTACAAGAGCTCCCTGCGGGACTTTGCGAAGCACTCTGAAAGAGAAGCCCCGCAGGAGCGGAGCATATGAGTTACGGTATTTGATCGAGCGGACGACCGAGCCAAGCTTCGGCTTCGTTGATGTCGGTAAATATCTTCATGGCAGAAGCAGTGCCTGCCAGCGACTGTGCTGCCACTTCGCGGATGGCGTTCGCAACCTTCTCATCTGCCACCACCACTGCCACACGGATGTTGCGCGCGGAGGGATCGCTGTTAGCTTCCACTGCCATGCGGATCGCCTTCTCAGGGATATCTTTTACAGAGCGCAGGTCGTAGAGGTTGCGTGTGCGCCCTGATAAACCGAGCAGATGTTCCATGGCAAACTCGCGCCAATCATTGATAGTTGCATCAGAGAGATCAGTAAATGTCAGGGTCATGCCGCCATCGCCGCGGCGCACAACGGACATGCCCACGCCGGGCTTGGGAGTCCAATTCAAAGGTTTGATTTCGGTCATGTCAGTTCCTCCGAGGTGATTATATCCAGTAAAGAACGTCCCGCAGGTTTGATTGAGTGAACAAAGTCATTCAAAGAACCTGCGGGACGATCTGGAATATATGCTGTTTTTATTTACTTGATCGAATTGATGAAATCGTCCACCTCGGTCTGATCCCAATCCTGAGCATCGCCCATGATCATCAACATGGCAGTGCCGCCTTTGCCAGGGAAGGATGCGATCAACTGGCGTACGGTCGTTCCATTTTGATCCGTGCCTTCATAAATGGAAACTTCCGATTTATTACCACGGATAGTCATCTTTTTGGCTTCGACCAGATGCATATCCATACCGCGGTTACCGGCTTGCTGTTCAAAGGATTGCCGCAATTGCTGTTCCATCTGTTCCTGGCTCACCCCTGCCCCAGATGCAAATTGTGCCAGCATGATGATAGGTCCGTCGGCGCTGCCAGTATCGTCCGGCCCGATCATGACGAATGAATAGAACATGATATTCATTGCCATGCGTTCCTGATAACCGGCAGGGAGTTCGTAGGAGTCCACGATCTCGTGCGCCGCTTTGGCTGCCTCGGCGGGGTTGGTCTGTGTACTATCCGCCACCTGCTTGCCTACCCGATAGAACATAAATACTGCCACTGCTACCGCACAGAGACAGAATAATGCGGCTGCGCCCAACCCGATCCACAGCCAGTTTCGTTTTTTCGGTTCTTGCTCATTTACAACAGTCATGGTTCCTCCGTGAAATAAGAGACGAATCTACGCCGCGCTATGAATGGAGAGCGCGTAGCATAGATATCCTATACATCTATTTACGATTGTTTCTCTTCCAGGTTTTTTTGTACTGCCTGCATGATGGCAACGAGAGTATCTTCCGCTTCGAGCCGGCTTACCATAGGCAGAGGCAACCCCAGACGTGTGTGAAGCGTGTTCAGGATCTGGATGGCAAGCGTTTCGTGATGCGTCAACTGATCCCGGCGCAGGAGAAATTCTTCGATCAGATTCAGCTCGTCATTGCTGATGCGCTCGATCGGGAATCCATCCAGCGTAATCCTTGTCGTACCATGCATGCGCAAATTGGCGCTGCGCTTCATGGCAATGGACTGGATGGAGATCGGTGCGCGGTCGTGGACCACCAACGTCCCTGCGGCAAGATCACCCAGGCGGCGTGAACGTTTGTCGATGAACATGGTGATAATGCCCACACCATACGCCGCCGGGAGAAAATCCACAATGCGTGTCAGGTTGCGAATGGCTGATTCAGAGAGCGTGATGGGCGTTCCATCGTTGCGGATGACGCGTAAACCGGTCCAGCGTTTACCAGGAGTTTGCCCATTCCAGAACATTTCAAAGAAAATGTAATAACCCCAATAAAAGAGGAAGATCACCAACCCCATGACCGCCGCCACCCATGCCGAGCCGCTGCCCATCGGGTCGATATCCAGCGCGTACACGATAAAGTAATATGTGACGAATACGATGACCTGCAACAAGGTGACAAGGATCGTATCAATCAACGTGGCAAGGAAGCGTGAGCCGATGCCCGCCACCTGATAGCCAAAAGCGACATTCTCAGGAGTATTAATGTCAAGCGTTTCTTCTTGAATGCTCATGTATAATTCAACCTATGCGTGTGGATGAATTTTACCAGTCCCGCAAAAGCGATTGGGAGGTCTTAAGTCACCTTCTCGACAAATGTCAAAATGACATGCGCGGACTCTCCGAAACACAAGTGCGCGACATTTCGCGATTGTATCGCGCTGCCACCTCTGACCTGGCGCTGGCGAAGCGCGATTTTCCGCGTAATGAGATAACCGTCTATTTGAATCAATTGGTGGCACGTGCACATGCGGTGGTCTATCGCAGCGAGCCACTGGCATTGAAACGGCTCTGGCATTTCGCCACGAAAGGATTCCCGCGCCTGTTCCGCGAGACCTGGGTCTTTACTTTCATCTCGGCGATGTTCTTTATCTCTGCCCGCCATTGCATCGGGTTTTGCTACGTACGCACAACCTGCGCTGGCAACATCCCTACTGCCGCCGGAGGCGCATCGCTTGATCGGCATTGTAGAGGATAAAAAGCTGTGGGTGGATATTCCCATCGAAGAGCGTCCTTATACTGCATCCTTCATTATGACCAACAACATCCAGGTTTCGTTCATGGCATTCGCCAGCGGCCTCACCGCCGGGCTGATGACGCTCTGGGTATTGTTCTTTAACGGATTAATGCTCGGTACACTGACGGGTCTCACTGCCTATCACGGCATTGGATGGGAACTGTGGAACTTCGTCATTGGTCACGGCGTGATCGAATTGACCATCATCTTCATCGCCGGCGGTTCGGGACTCATGTTGGGCTGGGCAATTCTGCGACCGGGTCTGATGCGCCGCCGGGATGCTCTCGCTCAAGCCGCGCGCAAAGCAGTCTACTTGTTATTAGGCGCTGTCCCATGGCTGGTCGTGGCAGGGACCATCGAAGGCTTCATCTCACCGAACAATGACATCCCATCTCCTATTCATTGGGGTGTGGGAATTGTGAGCGGAATATTTTTGTACAGTTATTTGTTGCTGGCTGGGAGAGAGTGGAAGAAACGTAAGTAGCAAGTGGAAAGTAGAAAGTGGGGCACGTTAGCGTAACCTACTTTTTTTGTCGTTCATCGAAAAAGGGAGAACCTATGAAAAAGACAACGCTTTCAATCCTTCTTTTAGCATTCACGGTTCTATCCATAGCCTGCCAGGCGATCAACACGTTCACCAACCCACAACTAGATCTAAACATCCCCACTGCAATACCAACTTTAACAGATCTTCCCGATACAGCCACGCCCACGGAACCCGTCCCAGGTGCGGAGGCTTGGATCGCGTTCGAGAACCAAAATAACATCTGGCTCATTCACCCTGACGGAAGTGGACTGACCCAAGTCACAGACAATCCAAAGTCTGGTAGCGCGCAAAGCATATTGATGGAAAGTCTTGCATGGTCTCCGAATGGCGCCACATTGGCGTATGTTCAGAGCGATGGAAATGTGGACTCCCTTTTATTGTTTGACATCCAGACATCCAAAACTACTCTCCTGCTTGAAAATATTGGCGGCGGATTTGACTGGCTGCCAAATGGGCAGCAGATCATTTACGAAACGCCATCCTCCGGCGGCGATTCTCCAAGTGACTTTCACAATGATGGTGTTTGGGTGGTCAATGTAGCCGATAAGAAAACGCGCCAACTTGTAAAGCCCACGTCCGATCTTCCCACTATCTCAGACCCTCGGGTATCACCCATTGAGAACTACATCCTTTTCACGATTCCCTGCTTTGAAATGAATTGCGTTGGCTATGGCGTTATGGATTATGTATCCGGGAATTCCATCACGCTCCCCGCCTTTGGCGGAACATGTGAATGGTCACCGAACAGCCTGGACATTGCCTGCACGCGGAATGCCGTAGAAGCTTCAACAGGTAAGAACCAACAAGAGATCGCTATTTTTGACAAGTTGGGATCCCTCAAGCACAGTTTTCCGTTACCGGAAGGCATTCAATATGTTACTCTGACCTGGTCACCTGATGCCAGGAATCTTGCCCTTGGATATTATTCCGATGGTGGCGGTCAGACGGATATCCTATCTCTGGAAACTGGCGAAAGCCACCTGCTGACAACGGGACTTCCATCCACGTGGGCACCGAATGGGATCTGGGTTCTCACCGAAGAAAGCAATGGACTTGGCGAAACGCCATCCAAGATCTTTGCCGTGAATCAAATCACCGGGCAATCATTCCCTATTACAGATGGAACGTTCCCGATCTGGCAACCAACGAGCCCGGGAAGCGGTTGCCGTCCTCCCATCGGGAACAGACGCGGCAGCAACGCCCACTCTCCTGCTCATGGAGACCGATACGCCTACGCCAGAAGGTCCCTGCACAGAACTGACCATCAAAGTCAGGGACACAAACAAAGGCGATTATTTACAAATTTGCAGCAATGGAAAAACCTATGAAATCGGTCCGTTAGAGAAGGGTGGATATACAATCGGACCAAACAAGACGTTCTTCGTCTACGTCTCCAACAGCGGAACGGTCTATGCCGCACGCGTCGGAGATACCCGTCTTACTGTGTTGGGTGACCTAAAGGATTTCCTCTTCGTCAAACGCGATAAGACGCCCCAATTCGAATTCCAATTCTTCGGTGATCAACCTTACACGGTGGAAGTCCATGAAACGGTTTTCGATCAAAAAAAACTGCTGCCCATCCCACGCCGTATCAGTACCACGAATTGATTTTGGCAAATAGATTCTATAACTTTCCATCAAAACACAGATAGCCGCCAAAATAAAAATGGACAGGCTTTATTCCTGTCCATAATCTTTCAAAATCTTTACCACTTTTTCCTTCAAGGGTGGTAAATCTTCCTGTGTCGTCAACCAAACCTTTTCCAAGTCCACCCCAAAGTAATCATGGATAAGCTTATCACGCATCCCTGCAATATCCTGCCATGGAATTTCAGGGTAAGTCTTTCGCAGATCTTTTGAAATATGTCTCACCGCTTCGCCAACAATCTCAGTCTGTCGAATGGTGCCATCCTGAAGCAGACGAGTTGCTTTGAACCTTTCTTCATTGATCCCTTGCAAATATTCCTCAATCGTCTTGATCGCATCAAGGATGTGTTGCAGGTAAACAGTGTCATCCTTTTTCATACACAACCTGCGTTTCCTTCAAAATTCGTTCCTTCAAATAAGGGCTATCGCCCCTTCTGTCAACAGATCTACCTTGCGACCGAGTGCTTCAGAGAGTTCTCGTTCTAAACGAACCACTGCCAGCAAACTCTTCCTTTTAGAAAACCGGACAAGCAGGTCAATATCGCTCTTCTTCTTCGCTTCCCCGCGTGCCATAGAACCGAAAACGCCCACCATCGAAACATCGTTCTGGCGGCAAATATCGATCAAACGCGTGACATTGAACGGATACTTAACCATAACAGTATTTTACATGAATTTTGCTACTGAAACCATCACAACTGCATTCTCCCCTTCAACTCCAAATATCGATTGATCACCGACATCGACAATTGATTCGCCGGCACATCCAATGTCAACACCCCGCGCTGACGGAGCGAATCGAGCACCACGCGGCGCTCATCCAGCATTTGTCCTGCCGCGGCGCGTTGATAGACTCCCAGCGAATCGTTCGGCTTCATTTGGGAGGCATCCACTACATCCGGGTCGCTGATCGTCACCAGCAGCGGCAGACTGCTCCGCGCCAGCATAGACATCTGCGCCACAAGCGAATTCAAACTCGCGCCGCCCGTCAGATCGGTGAATACCACCACCAGCGCGCGCCGTCTTTGCTTCACGGCAAGATACGCCAGCGCCTTGCGATAATCGGGCTCCACGGGCTGCGGCTCCACCGCATACAGCAACTCCAACATACGATAGAACTGACCCCGTCCCTGCCGCGGACCGAGATAATGCTGCACATCGTCGGCAAAGCTCATCATGCCCACGCGGTCACCTTTGCCGGTCGCCACATAGGTCAGCAACAGCACGGCATTGACCACATAATCCAGCTTGGCAATATCCGCCACCGGGCTTTGCATCATGCGTCCCGTATCGAGCACCGCGATCACCTGCTGGCTGCGTTCGGTCTGATATTCCGTCGTCACCGGGAAGTTACGGCGCGCCGTTGCCTTCCAATTGATGCGGCGATACTCGTCATCGGGCAGGTACTCGCGCAGACGCTCGAACTCGGTTCCTTCGCCGAACTGACGCGTCGTCCGCAAGCCCATCTCCTGTAAACGATTGCGTTTGAGCAGCAGATCATACCGCCGCACATCCATCAAATTGGGATACACCTTGACCGGCTCTTTCGCATCCACCTTCGCCTGCCGGATGACCAACCCCAGCGGACCCAGCCAACGCAGCGTCAGATCGCCGAATTGATAATCTCCACGACGCAGCGGGCGGACATGATAGACCTGACTCCATTCCCCTCTTCCAGCAATTTGACCGTCCATCGTGCGCGTCTCGATCACGAACTGCTCCGGCGCTTCATCACGGACCGTGAAGCTGGTCCCGCGTCGAGAACAATTCCTCAAGCTGACGCGGATCGGGTTCTCCGCGCCCAACGACAACTTCGTATCATGCTGACGAGTCAACTCGAACTGCTTGATATCCCCTGCCAGTCGCCAATCCATGAATAATCATGGCAAGGACAAAAATGGCATAGCCCCATGCCACCCATTCCATGAACGGCAACCACGCCCCCAGCGCCATGAGCGGAGCGGTAATGAGAAGCAGAAGTAGAGACCGAGTAGTAGGAAGCATAACCAATGATGAAGGCAGAATGAAGAATGATGAATATTCTGCATTCATCATTCTTCATTCATCATTTTTTCTTATCTCGGCACTTCCACACTACCTAATACACGCTGAATGACGGAGTCCGCATCCAAGCCTTCGATCTCCGCTTCAGGCTTGAGTAAAATCCTATGCCGATACACCGGCGGCACGACGAACTTTACATCATCGGGGATAACGTAGCTGCGTCCCTGCAGAGCGGCGAAGGTTTTGGCGGCGAGCAGAACATGCGTTGTGGCGCGGGTGCTGGCTCCCAGCACGATATCGGGCGATTGCCTGCTTGCCACGCCGATCTTCGCCACGTAGTTCAATATCCCATCCTCGACAACGATCTGCCGAATGGACTCGCGAATCTCAACCACCTGCTGTGCAGTGAGAACAGGATTCAATTGTGCGGCTTCCAGATTATGTGCATCGAAGCCCAGATGATAACGGCGCAGCACTTCCACTTCATCATCGAGCGGGGAATAGGGCACCAGCACTTTGAACATGAAACGATCCAACTGCGCTTCGGGCAGCGGATACGTCCCTTCGTATTCGATGGGATTCTGCGTCGCAACGACCATGAACGGCGCGTCCAGTTGGTGGCGCTCCCCTTCCAGGTTGATCTGTTTCTCCTCCATCGCCTCTAACAGCGCGGACTGGGTCTTGGCGGGGGCGCGGTTGATCTCGTCAGCCAAAAGAAGCTGCGTGAAAACGGGACCCTTCTTGAGGTGGAAGCGAGTCGTGGTCACGTCGAATACGCTGGTACCCAAAATATCAGATGGCATCAGATCCGGGGTGAATTGAATGCGCGTGAACTTCGCCTGTACCATGTGGGCGAGCGTCTTCGCCATCAACGTTTTGGCGGTGCCAGGTACACCTTCCAATAAAACATGCCCGCCGGTGAATAACGCCACGGCGAGAAGTTCGAACGGTTCCTGCAATCCCACCAACACTTTATTAGCTTCTGTGCGTAATCCTTCAAAAATAGTCTTGAGTTCAGTTGGGTTCATGAGTTCTCCTTGTATGGAATGAAACGGCTAGCTGTTTCATTCCATATTAGTTATCGATCCACCTTGCCGCTTCGCCAGCCAAATGTACCATCTCAGTTTCGCTGAGGTCTTTGCGGCGCAAACGCTTCAACAAGTTCAATAATTCATTCTTATCAATGGACGGGTTGTAACCCGCCAAGGTGTTGACATACTCTTCATCGTTCAGCGCCGGGTCGAGCCGGTAACGCTGACCGAGCTTGCGCTTGATCTGATTGTGATACTGCATCATCACCGACGAACGATGCGCGGCACGTCGGCTGAGGTTGGCGATGCCGGTCACATGCTCCAGCGCCCCACGGCGACGGGTTTCCTCTGGCAGCGGCACCGGTCTGCCGAAGCCGCGCCCTTGAATAAAGAAGAAAAGGAAAACAGCGAACGTGACGAATAACAGTGCACGTCCCACCGGTGTGCGGCGTAGAAAATCGGATGGACCCAGGATCTGCTCTCCGCTTTGCACACCGTGATGCCATTCATCGAACCAGACCGCGCCCTTCCGCTTTGCCAGTGCCAGAATGTTCAACACCAACTCAGGGTTGCCATTTAGTTTCAGCCCGGCATTGGTGAAGGATTGCGCTACCGTGCCAAGGATCACGCGTCCATTGCCTTGTTCAAAGGAAACCAGCACCGGCTGATCATGAAACGAGACCAGGGTTACATAATCGTCGCGTTCCGAGCCGAGCGCGATGCGCACCTTGGCATTGTTGAGGTCCAATTTTGCAGGTGAGTCGAACAGAGGCGTTTCATTCGATAATGCGCCCTCATTGCTCGGCAAATAATTGAAATAGAAGTCGTAGTGATCGATCAGCGAGAACATGCCGTACTGCTCGCCAATGGCGATCAACGTGCCGCCATTTTCCACCCAGGTATCCACAGCTTTCATTTCCTGCTCGGTCGGGAAAAGCGGCTCAAGCATGAACACGATGGATGTGCCTTTAGGCGGTGCAAAGCTTGCCAGCACATCATCATTCACGTTGTACTTTAATTCCTTCACCCACAACTTCAACGCCAACGCGCCGTCAGGAGCGGAGGAAATGCTCGATAACGTGGGATACGTCTCCTCGGTCCGGCGTTGAAGCGCTACGAAGGTGGAAACAACCACTAACAGCAGGATGACCCCGATCCCCAGTTTGACGTCCGGCGAGAGTCGCTTCATTCTTTCTTCTCCCGCAGTTCATCCACATGCTTCACATACGATTGGTAGGTTTCTTCATCCACTGAATCGAAGCCGTACCAGACCCGGTCAAAGACATCGATCACGTCGCTTAGCGGTTTTTCCAATTCCGGTTTCGCTGAAACGCTGCGCAGATATTCACGGTTCGTGCGTGAACGATCATAGCGCAATACACCATGTTCATCCAGGATCAGCAGCGACGAGAGATACAAATAACGTACCGCCGTTCGATAATCGCCCTGGCTTGATAAAGACTGCGCGCGCTGCATGGCACCTTTCGATGTCAACAGTGCATCATCGTCAGCATTCTCGGCAGCCAATTCCACTTCCCGAACCAGATTGCGCGAGATATTTCTGGCAACGAAAAAGATACTGATGACAAAGACAAGAACCGCGGCAACGATCAGCGGTATACGTCCATAATACACACCATTCTGAACGCCATAGGCAAGCTTATCCAACAGCTTATTGATGGCATCCAAAATTCGTTGCAGCCAGGCAGGGTTTTGTGGAGCCTGTGACTGCGTCCATTGAAATTCAGGACGTGCCAGGATCTCCTTCAATGGGTCAACATCCTGGGCGGTGAAAACTTTTTGCGGGAACGCATCATGTGCTTTGAGCAGCGCATCCATCAAAGAGACAAGCCGTTCGAGATCAGGTGTATCTTCCTTGAAAAGAGTGATGAGATAGGATGGGTCGACCGGGATCACAGTTTGATCTGGGAATTCCACCTCTGAGACCACTTCCCATTTCGAAGCGAGATCATCCAGCCCGTCGCGCACCTCGTTATCAGGCAGCGCTTCCAACCGGACCAAAGCCTGACGCGTGTTCCTGACGAGTTCCCAATACCCCTCGAATGATATGTCATTCTGAGCGAAGCGAAGAATCTCTACGCGGGAAGAACAAAACTCTTCGGTCGCAGCGAACGCTCCATCACACCGTCCCGAAGGCGGTGTCCCTTCGGGAGAGTGGCATAAATCCACTGCCGCAAGATTTGCCAGGGAGAAGAATACGATCAACCAGATTGCCAGAAAACGACGCATGAAGGATCAGTTAAAGAGACTAGCGAAGAAGAACAGTCCTCCAAAGATAAAGGAGAACAGGAAGATATACAATCCGAACGCGCCAAGCGTGAGGATGGCAAAATTTCCCAGGTCTGCACCGGTGATAAGATTCTCCTTCGCCTGCTGCACCGGAGTCGTCAAAGCCTGTTCGGCGTTGCCAGATGTGAGCAGGGTCAGGTCAAACCCTTCCGTGCGAACGCGCAGATCGAAGTAGATCAACGTGAAGGCTGTCATCTGAAGCGGGTAATAGATCAGGATGAACACAACCGATACCAATGCTTGAATAACAGCCATGATCACGAACCTCATGGTTTCATTGCCGAGGGAGGAGGTGGCTGATTGCAAAACAAAACTAACAATAGCAGTCGGTCCATTTACGATGAGCAGATTGAAGAGATACAGTACGAAAATGGTCCCGAGCACGGGCCAGAAGCGGCGGCGCACCAAACTCCAAGCGCGACGTACCGCGTCCGTGATGCGGATGGCATAATTGCCTACACGATCCAAAATGCCATCGTTCGGTGTACTCCACGGACCCGATTGCTCCAACACCACTATCGGGGCTACCATCGGGCTGATCGCCGCACTCAGGAAAGCCAGCATCCCCAGCCCAGTGAACCAACCGATACAGGGAACGATAACCCACCATAAGAGCAAAATGATGAGCAAAATGCCAACAAGGAGCAAGGCACCCAGCAAGGTCGGCCATGATTTTCCAATTCCACGATAAGCATCGATAATGCTGGTCTTTTTACCCAGATAGTTATCTGCTACAGCACGCGTCAATGCACCAGTGGCGATCCCCTGCACAAAGATGAATTGTAAAAAGGCGATCACCAGTGTTCCAAGCAGGCCGATCCAATAACCGGAATTGGTGAATACTTGTCGCGGGTCGCCATATGTTGAAAGCCTCGAAGCAGAACTGGTCATCAAAGTCGTAGAAGCAGTTTGCAAGACCATCAACGGCACGTAGACCAATGCCACAATGCCGATAAAGGTAATAAAGTTGCGGCGATACAAGCGGATCGCCTGGTCGAGAAGTTCCCCCAAACGCAGCGGGCGGAGGGCAGGTAAAGGCTGTGATTCCATTTAATCTCCTGGCAATTCTTTCTCCCCATCAAGGGTTGCCCTATTATACAGTCAAGCGAAAAATCAAGTTTCACTCTTAAGTGGCATGAAACGTCCCGGAGGTTTCCTCGATCAACAAAATCTATCCACCAAACCTGTGAGACGGTGTTTCGCTATTTGAATTCTGTTATTCCACCCACATCGCAAAACAGCATCATCTGGCGGATACTTTTATTTTTGAGTGGATGCACCAGATCGGGTGCGATCTCCATCATGGGCAGGAGTACAAATCCGCGTTCGTGCAGGCGCGGATGCGGAAGGATGAGGTCGGGCGTTTCAAGTGTTAGATCATCGTAAAAAAGGATATCAATGTCGATCAAGCGCGGTCCGTTTCGAAAGGATGCTTTGCGACCGAGCGCCACTTCCAGGCGTTTGATATGCCGAAGCAAGGGCTCGGGGTCCAGATAGGTTGTCACCATCAACACCTGATTGAGAAATTTAGGCTGGTCAGTATATCCCCAAGGCGGGGTCTCATACACTTTCGATTTCTTCTTGACGGTCATTTGCGGAGGCAGTGAGGCGATCGCTTGCTTGAGATTTGCAAGGCGGTCATCCATGTTCGAGCCGAGGGCAAGGTAGACAGTGTGATCCATGTTTGATTTCCCGAAAACGTCCCGCAGGTTTGCCTTAAGACGATTGGACTTTCCAAAACCTGCGGGACGGTGTATGAAGCGGTAACGGAATCAACTTCGAGTGTAGTACAGAAGCGAAAATCAGCCGACGGGATGCTCGTCGTAGTGTCCCACAACATCATCCATCAGCCATAATTCGATATCCTTGTTGAGAAAGGCATCCTCTGGCAATTCTGCGGTCAGTTCGATCAGGACGACGCGCACGGCTTCGTAATGGGTGAAGATATCCTGATCTGTCCATTTCGAATAGTTCTTCACCAGTTCAGCGTTGTAGACATCAGCATCGCGATTCTCCCAGGTGAAGGAGGGCGAGTCGAGCACACCGGCAATGATGCGGACGCTTTCCTCCCACCAGCCGATGACATGCACCAGCACATCATGAAAGGATTCGAATCCATACTTCGAGAGGAATTCCTTTTTCTTTGTATCATCCAGCGCGTTGAAGTCATCGATATAAGTTGCCCATTCGTTCCGCAGCACATCCAGGACGATGAAGCGGCTAATCGTCACGAGATGTTCGCGCGCGTGATGGATGAAGATACCGTTCGCCCAATTTTTGATACGTCGATTCTCGAACGCCGCATCATTCATGGACCTGAGATCTGCTTCCATTTTCTGACGCGTTTTTTCAAAATGAGCCAGGAATTCGCGCTCATCCCAGGTTTTGTACTTTGCCACAGCGTCTGCATTGAAGGCATCGAAATCATATTTCTTGCGTTCGTACTCACGATTTTCTGCCAGAGCAAGAATGATCGGCATGCCCTCTTCCCACCAGGCAAGGATGTGCGCCAGCATATCACGGAAGGATTCGTACCCCATCATCTTGACGCGCTTTTCCTGCCCTCTTTAGGCAGGCGGTTGAACCGTTCAACATAGGTCTCCCATTCAACATTCACATAATCGAGGGCACGTTGCTTGGTGATCGGCATCCGAAAAACCTCCCGGTGAGTTATTCGCGCTGAGCGTGAGCACGGTCGAAGCGCAAATGATTCAGAATACTGAGTGCTATACTTGCCTGCATGGATTTTACCCCAATGCCATCCACATTTTCTATCATTGATTACCAACCGGGATATCGATCATCCATTCGAACGATCCTGACGAAGATCGGTTGGGCGGAGCAGTATGTGGCTGCCGCAGAGCAGAACATGCAAAACCTGTTAGCAGATAAAGAAAATTATGGTGTCTATCTGGCGATCAGCGGCGAACGAGCCGTTGGATTCCTCTACGTGCAATACTACGCCTGGAACCAACTCTGCCAGATCCACGGTCTCGCTGTAGATGTGGACTTTCACCGCCAAGGCATCGCCTCCACATTGGTGACACGTGCTGAAGAATTTGCCAGCTCGAAGAAAGCGCGCGGCATCTACGTGGATACTCCCACCAACAACACCCGCGGACACAAGTTCTACGAAGCCGTCGGTTATCAACTCGGCTACATCATGCCGCAATATTATGAAGCAGGGTTAGATGGGGTAACGTATCAGAAGTTCTTTGAGAATCCTCTTTAAGTTTACAAGTTAAAAAGTTGGCAGGTTTGAGCGTTCAAACCTGCCAACCTTCAAACTTCCCAACAAAAAGAATTTGCTACAACCCCGCCTTCACCAGCCCTGCCTCGATCGCTTTGATCGTGATCGGATGATGCCGGTCTTTGACTCGTTCAAAGAGCGGACGCACCAGCCCCTTTGACCATTCCGTTTCGATCATGGCACGGAAGATGGGCAGCACGTACAACATCCTCCCCACCGAGCCCATGAACTTCTCAATTTGCGGCATCACATCCTGATATCCACTGGTGACGCAGATCGTATAGAACGGTGAGAAGAACGCGCCATCGTTGGCTTTTTCCAATCCAAGGATCTCATCGAAATACTTGCAGTCATCCACCGGAATGTTCTTCGGCAGATTGTTCAGGAATGAGAGCACCTGATAGCGGTGCCAACCTGCCACCTGCTCCTTCGTCGGGCGCTTGCCCTGCTCATACTCGCTCAAGACCTTCTGTACATCGTCAAAGAGCGGCGACTGCGGACGGTTCTTTCGTTCCGGCAGACCCGACTCATAGACCCATTTGTGTACATCCACCTTCTCGAAGACTTCCGGTAATTCTGCTTTCAGGAAGTCGAGAAAATCTTCGGTCGCGATAGATTGGAACTGGAAGCGCTTCATATACTTTTGAATGAAGGCATCGAAGCGTTCGCGTCCCACAGCGAACTCACATTCTTTGAGGAAGTACGCACCTTTGTAATATGCCACCGCCGTGGTGAACGAATCCGAGTCTTTTTCATCACCGGGCAGTTTCAAGCAGGTATGCGGCGACTCCATACCGATGCGTTCCATCAACTTCAGTAGCCCCTTTTCGTTATAAACATCGTTCAGGTTAAACACATCGGTGCCATCCAGCACTTCGGTGATGCGCGTCTCAGCGTAGGTCGTCCAACCTTCGTTGAGCCAGAAGTCGCGCCAGGTGGCATTCGTGATCAGGTTACCCGTCCAGGCGTGAGCTAGTTCGTGGGTGATCAGCGAAGTCTGTCCGCGCGTACCCAAAATGGAGGTCGGTGTCAAAAACGTCAGCCGCGGATTTTCCATCCCGCCATACGGGAACGACGGCGGCAGCACCAGCAGGTCATAACGTCCCCACATGTACGGTCCCAGCAGTTTCTCGGCTTCGTTCACACGCATCTCGTTCTCGGAAAATTCCCATGCCGCGGCTTCGATGATCTCTGGCTCGGCGTAGATTCCCGTACGCGGACCGAACTCATGGAAGACAAGATGTGCGATCCCGATGGCGAACAAATAGGATGGGATCGGCTGCGGCATCTGGAAGTGGAACTTCCCGCTTCCCTTCTTAGCCGGAAGTTGTTCCGCCGCCATGACCGCGGTCAACCCTGCAGGCGCTTCCACCTCCGCGGAATACGTGAACCGCACAGACGGCGTATCCTGGCACGGGAAAATGCTGCGTGCATGGATCGACTGGCACTGGCTGAACAAGAACGGATGCTTGCCGCCCAAAGTCTTATCTGCATCGATCCACTGCAAGGCGCGCGAGTCAGGTGAAGTACTAAACGTGAGCGTGAACTTGTCCGCGCCGTTCAAGTTCTTCAAATGAAGCCGCTGTCCCACAACTTCATCTTCCTCACCGAGCTCCCATTCCAGTTCTTTGCCATTCGCCTTCGCATCTTTGATATTGAGCTTGACCGTATCCAAAAACAGCGAGCCGCTCACCGGTGTCTGCATTTGATATCTCGCTTCGATATCCAACAAACACGCCGAAAAATCCGCACGGATACGGAAATCAATATGCTTGATCTTGCCTTGCTCGAGGTCAGAATACGTTGTTGGGTCTTGGGTCATTGGGGTTCCTCACCATTTTATTTTTTGGACATGGACCTCACGGAGCGGACGGAAAAGAACGGAATTTTTAAAGAATTTTCCGTTCAACTCCGTGGATTCCGTGTCGTCCGTGTCCCAAAAGGTTTTATTTTGCCAAGCTCACGAAATCAGCGAACAGGCCATACGCCGTTTCGACAGGTCCACCGGTCATGCCGGGTTTCTCGGAGAGCGTTATCGAGTAATCGAGAATGACGTCCGTGCGGAAGGTCAGTCCCGTGCTCGAGTTCATCATGCCGTAAAGCGGAGAGGTCGAATCGACCAACTGTGGCGCTACACTGGCGTTGACTGTATCACCCACCTTCTCGGCGGAACAGACCAGTTTATAGCGCTTGCCCTCCGCTTTGGCTTTGGCGATCATCTCAGAGGTAATGCCGCGAATGCCCGTGGGATTGACTTGCTGCGGCGTCATCGGCGTATCCATCAACACCGTGACCAGTGCCGCAACTTTGATCGCCGCGTCCCAACCGTCCACGTCGTTGGTGGGATCGGTTTCCGCCAGCCCAATGGACTGGGCAAACGACAGCGCCTGCTCGTAGGTCTCTCCACTTTCCATGCGTGAGAGGATGACGTTGGTGGTGGCGTTAAAAATGCCCTTGATGGAGGAAAGTTCCGCCAGCGGGAAAGCTTCACGGAACACAGAGAATACCGGCGCACCGCCTAATACGGCAGACTCAAAACGAAACTTTTTCCCTTTTGATTTAGCGAGCTTGGTCAACTCGCGGTAGCCATGCACAACCGGTCCCTTGTTGGCAGTGATGGCGTGCATGCCCAACTCTAGCGCCGTGCGGATGTGGTCCATGGCGGGCTGTCCCGTCTGGGTGTTGACGGGGGAGTTTTCGAACATGACATTGGCGTTGGAGTGTTTGATAACCGCTAGTGAGTTCTTCTACGTGGAAAGTGGAAAGTGGAGAAATGGACTTTCTACTTTCCACTTTCTCCAGCGCTTGCTGAACATCCAGTCCGTTCGGGTTCACTGCGAACCCATGACTTCCCGTGGCAATGCCAGTCACGGAATAGGTGATGTCGTATTTCGATTTCAGCAGGTCACGTTTCCGTTCGAGCAGACGAGCAAGGGCGCGGGCAACATTTCCGAATCCGATGAAGGCGAGGTTGTAATGCATGTTCACTCCGTTGGAAGGTTTGAAGGTTGGCAAGTTTAAACTTTCGAACCTGCCAACCTGTTAACTTGTAAACTTTAGATCAGAGCGGCGGCCACGGCATAGCACGGCGGTCGCGGGGTTGACGAGGGAAGGTTTTCTTCTTGATAATAACTTCCGCGCGAGAGCAGAGCGCAGAACGTTCCTCTTCGCTAAGATACGGCTCCAATGACGGAAGCAGCTTCGTTATTGTAGAAAGAGGCGAGAGCAGGTCATCCGGAATTTTTTGTCCTGCAAAATCCCACAGCACTGTTCGCAGTTTATCCTCGGCGTGGAAACAGATACCATGATCGATGGCGAAGAGTTTGTGCGTCTCGTTCTCGAAGAAAACATGACTGCCCTTACGATCAGCGTTATTGATAAGCAGATCAAAGAGCACCACCGGGCGGAGCTGTTCGCGATCTTCGGGCGTAAACGAGAAGTAGTGATAGTTGGGATCGTATTCGACAAATTGCTGGAGCGAACCCGCGCCGTACGGACCATCATCGCGCAGGGTTGTGAACGGCACGATGTGAAAACCCAGTGACTCACTGACCACATATGCAGCGACTTCGCGCAAAGCCAGCGTGTTCTCTTCAAAATCCCACAACGGCTGCTCGCCGCGCGTTGGCTTATACACGGCAGATACGGTCATGTCCTGGTAGGTGACATCCACCAGGAAGGTATAGTTCGAACCCAGCGTGAACTGACCTTTGATCTTCAGATCACCGCGTTCGAGAATTTGTTGCAGAGAAGGAAGGGAAGTCATCACCTGATGATTTTACTTCATCCCTACCCCACTTTGGCATGGAGGGTCAGGATAGGCTTTTCCCTACCTCGCCAAGTTCGCCAGCCTTCGTTCCTTGTAGATATTCCAATGAAGATACGGACGGAACAGAATATACTTCCTTCAACTCCAGCAATTTATATACACTGATTCCGATCATGCACAGCAGCAACCCGATACCGGGAATGTAACTTGGGATGATATTTTTCGCTACATCAGAAAGAGCGACTGCCTGCCACTGACTTAGGGCGATCCCTAACGAGATCAGGATCAGCGTATAGCGTTTCGACCGCGAAGAGACAGTACTCCACAAATGATCCAAGCCGGGCAAAAGGACGATCAAGATAATGAATCCATAGTGAAAGACCGTTCGCGGAAACGCCACCATGAAGGGAAAATACATAAGAGCAGAAACGATCTTTTGCGAGTCCTGTGAGAATCGGTGCAGTTTATAGTCCGTAAAGATCACAACGGCACACATCGCCGCCCATAAACTCAAAGAAAATACCTGGGCGAATCGCCAAACAGGCGCACTGATATGCTCCTTTGCCACGATCTGTCCGAGCACATGGTGATCGAGGAGACCATAGAGGAAAAGGGATGTGTTCACCAGGCTGCCGTTCTCCTCAAACTTTGATTCTTTCACACGGTCTGTAAATCGTGCCAGATAGCTTTCCCAGTAAGGAGCGGTCAGCAAACTGAAGAGAAGCACCCAGGCACATACCCAAACAAGTACTTTCCACCGGCGCGTTACGAACAGCCACGCCATCAGCAAGATCGGGTAGATCTTGAACAACATCGCCAGAGACAATAGCAAGCCGCTTTGCCATTGGCGGCGTGACTCAAGATAAAGCCCCAGGCACATGCACAGTAAGACGATACCGTCTATATTTCCGCGCTCAAAAAGAAAATAAAAGGGATAACTGAAAAGAAAAATGAAGAGCCCGCCTGTGAGCTGCACAAGGTCATGCGGCGCCCCGGGTGGTTTCAAGGATCGATAGATCAAAACATAAGAGACTAATATCGTTAACGGGATCAAGGAAAGAAAAATGAATCGCGCGCGCTCAAACCCCAGCATTGCCAGCGGCGCATTCACAACAGAGAACAAAGGCGGTGTTACGTATCTCTCCGTCAGATAGGGACTCTCGCCAGCTAGAACGTGAACAGAAGCATCATAAAAATCCCGATAATCTGTCCCAGGCATTCTAAATTTGTTGACAAAGCTAAGGGGAGTTTGAGTCATTAAGTGGATACCATTAATGACCGCTATCATAAATACATTGATCAGTGCAATCAACATTGTAGGCGTGGTCTTCCTAACCATAAACACACCTCTCAATTTGATCTATTTAAAGAACTAAAAACTAATGCAAATGCCCATTCTTCTTGGGACAAAAATGCCCCTCAGGCTCCATCGGCTGACCGCATTGCGGACAAATCGGACGCCCGCGCGAGATCACTTCCACGCCCCAGCGCGCCAGCATACGCACCTGCGTGCGCGATGCCCAGAAGCGGACAACCGCCGCCGATTCGGGATCATCTTCTTCGGTGAGAATTTCTTTGACGAACAGCACCACCAGATCGCGATCCTTGTCATAGCCCAGCCCGATCTCGCCCACGCGGAAGAGCGGGTCAACCGGCGGGTTGATGCGCATCACTTCCTCCACGTAATCGGCAGAGGCATCGGGCAGGTTCGGGTTCTGTTCGTCGATCTGCACCAAAAATTGTTCCACACCGATGGAAAGCGAACTAAGCTGCGCCTTTTCGATGATAACGGTAATGGTGCGCTGCTCCTGATATGCCTGTAAATAAAAGACACGCTGACCGGGCTTGCCGATGGCATCCGCTGTCAGGTGGTCGCAGGGGTCTACATCAATTTCAAAACGTGACATGGGGCGAGTATACCATTTTGCCACACAGAGTACTTATAGTATTTTCTCAGAATTCTCTGTGTTGTAGCGAAGCGGGCATTATAATTATTCCATCCTCGCCAAAGGAGCTTTACATGTACGATAAAAAGAAACTGGAAGAATTGAAGGATTCGCTGGAGAAGTGGGAAGAGATCCAGCTTGAGCAAGGCGCTCGCTTCACTACCCGAGCGCATGGATGAATTCATCACGACCTCCTCTGAACCGATCAACCGCCTCTACACCCCGCTGGATGTGGCGGACAAAGACTACGCTTCTTCTCTTGGACTTCCGGGCGAATTCCCGTTTACGAGGGGAGTCCACCCGACGCTTCATCGCTCCAAACTCTGGACGATGCGCATGTTCGCTGGCTTCGGCACCGCAGAGGAGACGAATCAACGCTTCAAGTATTTGCTCAGTCAGGGACAGACCGGCTTGTCCATCGCCTTCGATCTCGCCACCCTGATGGGCTACGACACCGACCAGCCCGAAGCGCTGGGTGAATTCGGAAAATGCGGTGTGGCGGTCTCCTCTCTCAAAGACATGGAAATTCTGCTGGATGGCATTCCGCTCGACAAAGTCTCCACGAGCATGACCATCAACTCGCCCGCCGCCATCATCTGGGCAATGTACATCGCCGCCGCGGAAAATAAAGGCGTGCGCCCCGATCAACTGCGCGGCACGATCCAGAATGACATTCTCAAGGAATTCATCGCCCAAAAGGAATTCATCTTCCCGCCTGAACCATCCATGCGTCTGGTGGTGGACACGATGGAATTCGGCTCGCAGAAAGTGCCGCAGTGGAACACCATCTCGATCAGCGGATACCACATCCGTGAAGCGGGCTCTACCGCCGCGCAGGAACTGGCGTTCACCCTCGGCGACGGACTCGAGTACGTGCGCTGGGGCATCGCCCGCGGCATGGACGTGGACGAGTTCGCACCACGCCTGTCGTTCTTCTTCAACGCCCACAACGACTTCTTCGAAGAGATCGCCAAATACCGCGCCGCCCGCCGCATCTGGGCACGCGAGATGAAAGAGACTTTCCATGCCGAGAGTCCGCGCTCGTGGTTGTGCCGCTTCCACACGCAGACGGCGGGAGTCAGCCTCACCGCGCAGCAGCCGGAGAACAACGTGGTGCGTGTGGCGATCCAAGCTTTAGCCGCCGTCCTCGGCGGCACGCAGAGTTTGCACACCAATTCGCTCGATGAAGCGCTCGCCCTCCCATCCGAACATGCGGTGACCATTGCTCTGCGCACGCAGCAGATCATCGCCGAAGAATCGGGCGTGACCAATACGGTCGATCCGCTGGGAGGCAGTTTCTTCGTCGAAGCGCTCACCGACCGCATTGAGGCGGAGGCGTATGAATACTTCCGCCGCGTGGAAGATCTGGGTGGTGTCATCCCTGCTATCGAAAAGGGATTCTTCCAGAGCGAAATTTCCGATGCGGCGTACCGCTATCAGCGTGAGATCGATCGGGGCATCCGCAAGATCGTCGGTGTGAACGCGTATGCAGAAAAGAAACCGTTGGCGATCCCCATTCTCGAAATGGATCCAAAAGGTTATGAACGGCAGGTGAAGCGCCTGGAGGAGTTGAGGAAAACGCGCGATAACGGGAGAGTCGGTCAGACGCTGGATCGTCTGCGAGTCGCACTAGCCGGTACCGAAAATACGATGCCATACATCATGGAAGCTGTCCACGCCTATGCCACTTTGGGTGAGATCATCCAGGTCATGAAGGAAGTCTTGGGCGTGTATGAAGAGCCATCAATGATTTAAACTTTAACGTCATTGCGAGCGTAGCGAAGCAATCTCGTAATTAATAACTTACATGCAACTTCTTGTAAGATTGCTTCGCCCTACACCTGCACTTGCGCCAGAGGTAAATGTCGGGCTCGCAATGACGTGCATGAACAAATAGAAAGTTGTACAATAGCTTCGATACACCACTATAGACTACATCGGAGGATCTATGTGCGCAAAGAAAGTCATCGGTATTTTGACGGGTGGCGGCGACGTGCCAGGGTTGAATCCGGCGATCCGTGCGGTCACCATTCGAGCGTTGCGGGAGGGCTATCAGGTCATTGGCATCCGGCGCGGCTGGGCGGGGTTGGTGGATCTCATCCGCGAGAAGGATGCGGACAACAGCAACAACATCCACGTGCTGACGGAGGAAGAGGTTAACCGGGCTGGGCGTACCGGCGGAACGTTCCTGCACACGTCGCGTACCAACCCGAGCAAGGTGAAATTGGATCGTGTGCCCCCGCACCTGCGTGACAAATACAAAGACAAAACCAACGATGTGACCGAGGAAGTGCTCAAGAACATTGACTTTCTCGGGCTTGACTACCTCGATTCCCATCGGCGGTGACGACACGCTGAGCTATGGCGTGCGCATGTATCAGGAAGGCATGAAAGTGGTCGCCATCCCGAAGACGATGGACAACGATGTGCCCGGCACGGATTACTGCATCGGCTTCAGTACCTGTGTGACGCGCACGATCGAGATGGCAAATGGACTGCGTACTGTAGCGGGTTCACACGAGCGCTTGATGATCCTGGAGGTCTTCGGTCGCTATGCCGGGTTCACCGCCATGCTCCCCACCATGGCAGGCGCATCGCACCGTTGCGTGATCCCCGAATACAAGTTCAACATCGAACGGCTGGCAGAACTGCTCATGGCAGACCGCAAGCGCAACCCGAGCCATTACTCGGTGGTGCTGGTCTCGGAAGGAGCCATGTTCGAAGGCGGCGAGATGGTCTTTCAGGATCAGACCACGGACGCGTTCGGTCACGCCAAGCTGGGCGGTATCGGCGACCTGGTCTCGGCGCAGCTGAAAGATTACACCGCCAAGTACAACAACGGTCGCTCCGTGGATACGGTCAACCAAAAGCTGGGATATCTCACCCGCTGCGGCGACCCGGACGCGATCGACTCCATCGTCCCGATGGCGTACGGCAACCTGGCGCTTGACCTGATCCTCAAGAACGTACACGGACGTCTCGTAGTCCTCAAGAACGGACGCTACGACAACATCCCCGTGGATATTGTCACCAGCACGAAGAAGACGGTCAACGTGGACCGGTTCTACAACACAGAGCGCCTGCGCCCGAAATTCGAAAGCTTCGAGATGACGCCGCTGTTCATCATGACCAGCGATATGATCTAAAAGGAACCTCCCGCAGTTGGTGACTGCGGGAGGTTTTGTTTTAGAGTGGTTGATATAAAGCAAAGTCTGCACTATTTAATTCCATTTATTTTTTTCAAATACACTCCTAAAACAACCAAAATGCCAAATATAAATGCTGTCACAATATACAAAATCGCACTCCTGAGTAGCATGGCAGCAAAAGCTATTAAGAAGATTATTATCCACAATGGCCTAAAAAGTTTCCTCTGATTCATAAACGCAACAACTAAGCGGATAGTGTTTTCCACGGATGGACGAATTTTATTTAGTGCCGCAACGTGACGAAACACCTCATGATGGTTTCCCTGCCTCGTATATGCAACTGCAAGATTATAGTGAGCATTATAGAGTTGAGGACTTAGATTTATAGCCTGTTGTAAATAGAGTATCGCTTCTTCAATTTTATTATCTGTAAGCAGTAATGCTCCATATGAAGCAAGCACATCTGGCGATTTAGGGCTCAGAGCATAAGCTATCCCTATCTCTTCCCTACTTTTGTCAATAGAGTTCAATTCATCATAGCTTTCCGCAAGAACCACATGAGGCATCACGAGTTTTTCATCATACTCTAACGCCTTTATGCTTGCTTTTATTGCTCCTTCAAAATCTTTTAATATAAATAAACTATGTGCCATACCTTCATAGGCTGCGGTATTCTCAGGATCTAGCGTGAGCACATTATTGAACAACTCTAAAGCTTTTTGAGGCCTTTTACTTTTTAATGCGTTTTGTGCTTCTGCCAAAATATTGTCAGTCATTTATGCTCCTTAGCAGTAAGCAAATCTCTTGTTTAAAAGTACCGTGCTATCAAAAACCTTACGGCTCCCAGAAGTTATTGACCAGCTATATAAGCCCAAGATTATTTCCCGAAAAACTCTTTCCAGGTAAGGGTCAACTCTTTTGAACGAATCCAGTAGGTCAAAGCAACTGCAATAATGATCAAATAGATACTAACAGCAAAAAACATATAGGACTTTAAATCGTCCTTCGCAGCAGCCGCGACCATTAGAAAAAATAGAAATATAAGCCTGATATCTCTGATTAGATCATTTTTATTACCCCCGGTTGAAATTGATTGGCTTTCTAACCTTACTACCAAATATCCAATTAAAAACCCTAAACTTATGGATGACAGTATATTAAATCCAAAATTATCTGGTTTCTCGTTCACAAAACCAACTATCGCTGCTCCAAGCCCAACCAAGCCTAATAACCATACTGTTAGCACCGGGTGAATTTTTCTCAACATATTATTCCCGTCCTCACGGCTCCCAGAAATAATTGACCAACGCATAGATCGTGGGCTTGCTGTTGCCATATTCCACGCCCACGACCCAGGTGTGCCAGTCCATTTGGCTGTTTTGATCGGTGCCAGGGAAATAGATGGCGTAGAAATCTTTGGCGTAGGGCCACTTCACGTCGTAAGTCGCGCCGCCGTGACGGATCTCGTTGCAATGCAGTGTGTAAGGCTGGTTGAAGAGCTTCTTCATATCGGGGACAACCACATCGTGGAAAGAGCCTTTTTTGTTCTGCCCGCTGGCAGGATCGGCACCCCAGTCCGCTTGATAGGTGGTTTCAAAGAGAAAGGTCGCTTGATAAGCGCTATAGGTGATGGGGTCTTTGGTGCTGTGGAAGTAACGGACTTCCATGCCATTGGGGCTGACCAGTGAACTGAGCAACGGTCCATCTCCGTTGAGCATGGCGCGCTTCAATGATTCGATCAACGCGGTCACTTGAGGATCGGTGCAGACGTTCCCTGCGACCGGCGGAATGGGCGTTGCCGTTTCTGTGAACATGGGAATAGCTGTGGGAGCAGGAGCACGGGGAGTGTCGGTGGCAATAAAGAATACGGGAGCGGGAACCACTTGCGTTGGAGTCGGAGTCGCGGCGCCGGGGAAAGAGCAGCTTGTCAGCAGAGCGAGTCCGATCAGGGCTGGGAAGAAAATCCGTTTCATGGCTGGGTCTCCTCTGAATCCATTATATCCCCTTGGGTTTAAAAAAATAGTGCGGGATGACATCCCGCACCACGTTGTTATACTTCACCGAAGGCGATCACCATGATATGTTGATTCAGTAACTGCGGCGGTCGCAACTCGCTGCCTTGTACGATCTGCCCGAGAGTATAGCCGCCCGCCAGGGGGATCTCCTTGCCGAGGATATCCTGCACCGCTTCGATCTCCGAACCGGGATGCGATTTGAGCAGCATCTCCCAGGCGAGGTCCACGAGCACAAGTGCAAGTACCGGCTTGGCACCTTCGAGTTTTTGCAGCGCCTGCTGTGCGGCTTCGTGCGCGGCATTCTCGCAGGAGACGCGGCTGCCCACCAACAAGTATGCATCCACGCCATCGCGCACGGGCGCATTCATACGAAAACTTCCATCGGCTTCCACGCGGATCGGCGCACGGATGAGCAAATGCTCGCCCTGTTCCACCCCCAGCGGATACAGGCGTGCCAGATGACTCAGCGGCGGGAACGCCCAATCTCGGGCAGGATAACCAAAAAGCTGGGCATACGTTTCCGAAGCCGGACGACCATCCAGCGTACGCAGCCAGAAACCACGCGAACGTGTCACACGGAACTGACTACCCACCGGGTTCCAGCCGTGCGCAAAGCCCACACCCACTTTCACGTCACCACGGATCAATGCCGAAGCGAGGGCACCCGTCCCGGTCTGTGGACCTGCCAACTGGTAGGAATGACCCGTGTGCAGGTCGCCTGAGGAAAGAGCGCCTGCCAGGGCATACGATCCATGTGCCATTGAATTGCACAACTGGTCGGCATCGCCATTAAAACCATCGGCAAAAAAGAACAGAGCGCGTGCGTCAGCCTGGTCTGCAGCTTGCTTGGATATCTTCGTGCCAGTCTCGCGCGCGCTTTGGGCAAAACCAGGCATCCATTGCGTCTCTGCCTGCAAGTCACCGGCGAACAATGCCACCACCACCGAATTCGGATGGAGACCCTCCGCCGTCAACCCAGCTGGACTGCTGAAACCGATCATGGGAGTATCGCCCAACAGGCTGGATACGCCGCTGACAACTTCGCGCGCCACATATTGATGCGAAGCGATCACAAAGCCGAGGGCTGGGGAGGCGGTCCCGAGCCGGTTCAACGCCTGATGCGTTGCCTGCAAACCAGCTTCGCGTCCATTCAAGGCATGGGCATGACCCACAGAAACGTTGATCGTCATCTCATAATCCTTCGGCGATGGGCACGGTGAAATGGAAGGTGGTGCCCTTTCTGTATTCGCTATCGAACCAGATGCGCCCACCCTGCATTTCCACGAGGCTCTTGGTGATGTTCAAACCCAGACCGGTGCCGGGTGCTTCACGTGCCTTCGAGTCATCCGAGCGGAAGAACTTTTGGAAGATCTTCGCCTGATCTTCGACGCTGATACCAATACCATCATCTTTCACCCACAAATGGACTACTTGCTTCGCTCCTGTCGGGTCCCACTGGTTAATTGTGGATTCGGCGCCCACAACGATCTTGCCACCCTCCGGTGTGTACTTGTGCGCATTGCTGACCAGATTGGTGAGCACCTGTCCCACGCGGATACGGTCCGCCCAAACCTGAGGCAACTGCTCAGACAACCGCAATTCTATCGATTGTTTCTTATCCTCCACCTGGCGCTTCGTGGAACGGATGACATCATCTACCACATCAGGCACATCCACAGGTTTGTAATCCAGCCGCAGACGCCCGGCTTCGATCTTGGCATTGTCGTTGAGGTCGGAGACCAGCGCCGACATACGTTCCACGTTCGAACGGATCGTGCTCAGGAAGTTGGACTGCATATCGTTGATCGGTCCCACCGAACCAGCAGCAAGTAATTCGCTGTAACCCTTGATGGAAGTCATCGGGTTCTTCAACTCATGCGCCACAAAGGAAACGAATTCGCTCTTGGCTTCATTTGCGCGCTGGACTTCATCATATAGTTGAGCATTCGAAATGGCGATGGCAGCATGGTCGCTAAGACGGTTGAGGAAGGAAAGGTTCTCCTGCGAATCGCTGCGGCTTTCAAGCAGCAGCAAACCAATGACCTGCGCTTCACGCCGAATCGGGATAATGATCTGTGTATGCGCCGAAGGCAGGATGCTCTTCGAACCATTGCCGTTGCTCAACAACGAGACCTGGTTGGGCTGTCCGCTTTCGATGGCAGTCTTTAGAGATGGCAATTCGAGCGGAATATGCTGTCCGCCTCTTTCATCACCCGGCGCCAACACCTCTTCATACCCCTGCTGTGCCATGATACGTAGATTTTCTTCATCCACCATACCGATCAAACCGGCATCCGCGCTGGAACGGCGCAATGCCCACTCCAGCGTGATGCGCATGGCGCGGTCGATCTCCAGGCTGGCGTTGAGTTCGCGGTCAATACGACCCATCACCTGGAGCTCTTCCACACGTTCAGAGAGTTCCTGGTCCGTGAGGGCGAGCAAGCGGGCGTTTTCAATGGCGACCGCCGCCTGACCGGCAAAGGCGGTAAGCACGTTCTGGTCATCTGCCACGAAAGGCAATCCATCGCGGCGGTTGATAACTTCGATGACGCCGAGCACGCGGTCCTTGAACTGCATGGGCACAGCGAGCAATGAACGTGATTGAAAGCCTGTCTGTTTATCGGTTCCGTCATAATGAGTGCTGGAACGTTGAGCATCATTCTCAATCACAGGTGCACGCGTCTGCACGGCGCGCCCCACGATCCCCTGCCCTGCTGGAATACGCTGACCGATCAATTTATTGGTCGTCACCGGGCTGACCGCCACTTTGAAGATCAGATCACCGGTCTGTTCATCCATAAGGAACAGGGTCCCTGCTTCACAGTTCAAGATGTTGACAGAGTTCTCCAGAATGTATTGAAGAAGAGGTTCCTGTTCCAGTGTGGATGTGAGTTGGCGGGTAATATCATTCAGCGTGGTCAACTGATGCGCGCGCTGCTGGGTCTCCTGAAGGAGGCGTGCCCTCACGATCGTACCGACGGTCTGATCAGCAATAGCCTGCAACAGGTCAAGCTGAGCACGTGTATAGGTAATGGTTGTATCGCGGCTTCCGATACTTAGCGAACCGATCGTTTCCGCACCGGCATTAAGTGGCACCCCCATCCAGGCATAGATACCGTGCGACGATGGCGTCACATTCCGCATCTGACATTCTCGCATGTAATCCTGTGTCAGGATCGGTCGCCCACGACGGATGACTTCCTGTCCGAGTCCCAGGCTGAGAGGCAGCGGCTGGTTTTCACGTGTGGTGACGCGTTCTTCGTCATCCACACAAAAACCGTAATAATAATAATTCGCAGCTTTGTTGTATAGTGTGATGTGGAATAAAGAAGCTGGCAGGATCTGCGTAGCCTGCGCAAAGATCAACTCCAGGATGTCATCGAATGCCAGCGTGACGTTCACACCTTGTGACACACGCGTCAGAGCGTTCATTTCCTGCACGCGGCGTTCCAGGTCCACGACGGTCTGTACGCGAGAAATAGCAATGGTTGCCTGGTCTGCGATATTATCAAGAAAATCAAGGTCTTTGGGTGTATAAGCGCCGCCCGAAAGCGGAGTCCCCAAAGCGATCCAACCAACGGGACGATCTTCCCCGTGCAACGCAACAAAGAGACGCGCGCCCAACAACATCAAGCGCGATTCTTCGCTCTTCATGAATGCAGGCGGGTTGATGGTATCGAGATACAGCGGGATCTGTTCGTTGTTGAAATACTGCACCAGCGGACTGTTCGATGCAAAACGGATGTCACTGGTTGGTCTGCCATCCTCACCCGGGAGAGCGGCATACTGGTCGTTCAATGTATCGTAAATATAAATATGAAGGCGGTCTGGCACCAAGCTGCTGGCGATTTGCTGGCGCAGCACTTTCCCAATCATTGTCAGATCCAGAGCGCTAGTTAGTTCATGGCTGAACAGTCGCAGACGGTCTTCGAAGGCGCGGCGCCCGCGGAAGAAAGCGCTATCAACAAGGATTTGCAGACGCACACGCAATGGGTCCAATGAAATGGCAATAACAAAGATCACTGTACCTATAATATAGGGATTCTGAAAGATGTTCATATAGGGCATGAACCAATATAAGGCTAATGTCACACCACTGACCAGTAACCCATAAGCAGCCACAACAAAGACCGCCAACATCAAATACACCATTCCCTGACGCAGCCAGGTATCGGCGCGCAAGAGGCGGAAGCGCAGGATCACATATCCATTAATGATCGGAAAAACAATGGTCGGTAAAAGGAAATAAGGATTGAACGACTGCCCCGAGATCAAAAACCAGACTACCATAGGACCAAAAGCGATCAACGAACCGATCAAGATCGCACGCGCCTGACTTTTCACCACAGGGGAATAGGATCGGAGGGCGTGGAGACCCAGTGCTCCAAAATAGAAGATGGTTGAAAGACCTGTAAAAACATAAATGATCTGCCAGGCTGTGATGTAGGCTGTCGGATTTTGAAAGTTATACAGCGTACGATAGGCATTCAACGTCAGCACGATGGCAACGCCGTACCCCACCCAACGCAAATACGGTCTACTGACGATGGGGCGCGACTCTTGCGGAAATACAAGTCCCAGATCGATCAGCGCGCCGCCGATCATACCCACAGACAGGGTCCAAGTATAGGTATAGAAATAAGGGTGAGTGGTGTAAAGAGTAAAAAGGGAACCAATGCCGATCGCCATCGAAGCTGTCAGCAAAGAGAATGCCCGCCCGGCAGGTTCTGAGCGGCGCAGCCCAAAGATCCACAAACTTACAATAATAAAGACCAGGCTTAATAATGATGGCATCCCAAAGTAAGCGATCTGATCCGCGGAGGAGAATGCCTGCAGCGTGATATCCACTTTTTCAGGGTCCGTAGATCCGTAACGAAGCATCTCCACCGACACAACATCACCCACTTGACGAGTTTTGAGAATATTTTGAAGCTGTTCAGAACTCCGGACGTTCACCCCATCTACCGATATTAACTGGTCACGAAGTTTGAAACCTTGTTGGTACATCGCCCAATGACTGTTTTGATCGTTCTCATTGGAGTTCAATACCATCGTATGCTCGAAAAATCCCCCAAGAAATGGATTTTGCAGCCATTCGTATGCAAGGAACAAAGACCCAATGAACACCCCAGCCGCTATGATCTGATAGATCAGAACAACGGCTTGCGTACACTCTAGCCAGCAGCGTGGAATTTCCCTTAGGTTGGTTCATGATATGACGAAATTTTACTCCATATCCCCCACCTGCATCTATGGTACTTTCATGACAAAGAAGAAAGGCAACCACAAAAAGCCTCCCGCAGGCTTTGGAAGCTGCGGGAGGGTATTTGTTTTTTTCTGTCTAAATATCCAGATTGCGGACTGCCTTCGCATGCGTCTGGATGAACTTGCGGCGGGGATCCACCGCATCCCCCATCAGCATGTCGAACGTCCGGTCGGACTCCGCCGCATCCTCCACCGTCACAAGCAGCAGCGTCCTGTTCTCCGGGTTCATCGTCGTCTCCCACAGCTGGGTCGGGTTCATTTCACCCAACCCCTTGTACCGCTGCAGATTTGCCTTATCCCCGATCTCCTTCAGCATCTTGTCCTTCTCTTTATCGGAGTAGGCATACTTCACCTGGTTCTTATACGCCACGCGGTAGAGCGGCGGCTGGGCAATATACAGGTGACCATCTTCGATCAACTGCGGCATATAACGGAAGAAGAAGGTCAACAGCAGCGTGCGGATGTGACTGCCGTCCACATCAGCATCGGTCATGATGATAACGCGTCCGTAGCGCAGACCTTCGAGATCGAAGTTATCGCCGATGCCAGTGCCGAGCGCCGAGATCAACGCTTTGATTTCATTGCTGGAGAGGATCTTATCCAGGCGGGCGCGCTCGGTGTTCATGATCTTACCGCGCAGAGGCAGGATCGCCTGGAAGTGCCGATCGCGTCCCTGCTTGGCAGAGCCGCCTGCCGAGTCACCTTCTACGATGTACAGCTCGGTCTTGGACGAGTCACGTTCGGAGCAATCTGCCAGCTTACCGGGCAATGTCAATGACTCGAGAGCCGACTTACGGATGACCAGGTCACGTGCCTTGCGGGCGGCGTCGCGCGCACGGGCAGACGTAAGACATTTGGCGATGATAGCCTTCGCCGCCTGCGGATTCTCTTCCAGGAATGTGCCGAACGCCTCCCCCACCACCTGGGTGACGTAGGTCTGCACTTCGGGGTTCATCAGCTTGACCTTGGTCTGCGACTCGAATTGCGGGCTGGGGTGCTTGACCGACACGATGGCAGTCATACCTTCGCGCGTATCGTCGCCGGAGAAGTTCGGGTCGGCTTCCTTGAGTAGACCGTTCTTGCGGGCGTAATCATTAATGACACGAGTTAGGGAAGAACGTAGACCGGTCAGGTGCGTACCGCCATCAATGGTGTTAATGGTGTTCGCAAACGAGTAAACTGATTCCGTGTACGCATCCGTGTATTGGATGGCAGCTTCGATGCCGATGTTCTCGATCTCTTTTTCGACGTGCACCACGGCATGCAGGTTCTCGCGGTTGCGGTTCAAATAGCGGACGAATGAAGTGAGTCCGCCTTCGAAGTAGAACTTCATCTCGCGGTCGTTGCGCTCATCCACAAAATCGATCGTCACGCCGCGCGTCACGAACGCCATTTCACGGAAACGCTGCACCAGCGTATCGAACTTATAATCGAAATCTTCTACGAAGATCTGCTTGTCGAACCGGAAGGTCTGCTTGGTGCCTGTCTCATCCTTGCCGACCTTGCCGATCTGCTTGATGGCACCCTGCGGCACACCGCGCTTGTAGGTCTGCTGCCAGAGTTTGCCATCGCGTTTGATCTCGGTGGTCATCCATTCGGAAAGCGCGTTCACCGCACTGACACCCACGCCGTGCAAACCACCGGAGACCTTATATCCGCCGCCACCGAATTTACCACCGGCACCGATAACGGTCATAACCACATCGAGGGTTTCCATCGGCTTGCCGTTCGCATCCTTCTTGGTCGGATGCGGACCAACCGGGATACCACGTCCATTATCCTCGATGGTCACACTGCTGTCTTCATGAATGGTGATATTGATCGTAGTACAAACGCCAGCCAGTGCTTCGTCAATGGCATTATCCACCACCTCATAAACGAGGTGATGCAGCGCTTTGATATCCGTACCGCCCACGTACATACCTGGGCGCTTGCGGACATGCTCAATACCTTCCAGTGCTTGAATGGAACTAACATCATAATTCGTCGTTGCAGCCACTAATACCTCCGAAAACTTTCATACGTTCCCTCTCCCTCCGGGAAAGGGGTTAGGATGAGTGTGAGGGTGTTACGCCTGTTGTGTAGGCAGACCCTTTTTCTGTTGTTGAAGCTGGCTAAAGACAAGCTGTAACCAGGCGTTCATATCGTAATAATACACAAAACTCGCCGAAAGCAGCGCCGTAGTAATAAATGCGTGACCGGCGATTCCCACCAATAACATCCACGAGTCACTGGACGGAACACTCCACAGATAATTCAGACCGGTGGAGAGGATGAACACAGCAAACACAAACATGCTGCTCATAGGCAGGGTAAAGCGTGCCATCTTCACACTACTGAGAATGGAATGGAACGCATTCTGCTTTTTCACAAAGATCCCATGCGGTGTAAAGAACAACGGCACAACCAACCAGAATGAGACAATCAGGAACAGTATCACCGCGCCGTTCGCCAGCACGGGACTGAAGAACGCTAACAGCGTCAAGATGAACAACACTGGGACAAGGATGATCATAAAACTGATCACCCAGATCACCGATAACAGGAAGGTCTGCACTATCGCACGCACAGGAGCGACTCCCGGTTCTCTCTCCCCCAGAGTGATTCCCGATACCCAGCGGAAGTACAAACCTCCAACGATCCAGCCAACCATGGTCAACATTAAAAGCCATCCAAGCATGATCTAATATGGAAGGAGCTTGGATCACGTTCTGCAAGCCCAATGGAGTCTTCAAAGGCAAAGTATCGGGCAAAATGCCTGAGAGCAGGCTTGGGATCCCAATGGGAAGCGTTCGTATCCAATTCAGAACATTGACTCGTCCCAGCATTTCTACACGTTCTGTGACAACATCCACATTCTGGACGGGAAATCCTGCCTGCTTGTTCAGTTCGAACCACTGCGACAAAATGGAAGAGTAGAGTTTCCCCACGCTCAAACGCGGACCCAGCCACAGGAAGAGGTCCAGCGCCAATGGCAGGAGGATCAGAACCACATGGCTCGAAACCGCGTCAAACCCCGCCCGAAGCGAACCGATCACGCCCGGCGGCGGCGGAAGTGTTTCAAGTTTCTGCATGTCCATAACCAAGTGATTCTACCATAACGGCAGGGCGCATAGCTTAACGCAAACCCAGAATCTTAGCCACAGAGAGCATACATCGTCCCGATATCCTTCGGGAGAGTTCTCAAAGTTTTGAAATCTCTGTGCTTTCAGTGTGCTCTATCGCTAGGGTTACGCCCATCTTTGCATCGAGCATCGAAGGCAGGTACAATGCACACATGGACGAGCAAAAATTCCTGCCCGATTCGAACCGCATCGGCTTGTTGACCTCCACGGTACTACTGGCATTCGCGCTTACACGCATTATCCAAGCGCCGGGGTTCAATGTCGAATTGCAATTGCCAGGTTTTTTGCTCACATTGCCCATTAACATCTCCACTGCCATGAGCCTGCTCACCGCCGGTCTGACCGCCACTGGCATGGACTGGCTGTTGCGCGGGCATCCTTCTCTCAACGGCAGAAACACCATTGAATGGTGGGCGCTTCCCACCCTCTCTGCCTTCGTCATCAGCGTGCCGTTGACCGTGCTCCCCAACGGCGTTGCCTGGTGGGTCGGTTTTGCGCTCACCGGAACATTTCTCTTCCTCGTTTTTATCGCCGAGTACATTGTGGTTGACCCGGGCGCACCTTTCTATGCCACTTCCATGGCGGGGTTGACAGCCATTTCTTATACGCTCTTCTTCATTTTATCTGTTGCCTTGCGTTATAGCGATGCACGTCTGTTCTGGGTGGCTCCGGCGCTCTTCCTTGCATCTGGGCTTGCCAGTCTGCGGATTATGCATCTGCGTTTGGGTGGTCGCTGGGAATTTGCCTGGGCCGCAGGTATCGCATTTATTTGCGTGCAGATCGCTTCCGGGCTGCATTACTGGCCCCTCTCCCCTGTTCAATTCGGGCTGATGCTTACAGGTCCGCTATATGCGCTGACAAATCTTTCCGTCAATCTAAGCGAAGATCTGCCCACGCGCCGTGCAGCACTGGAACCCGCGGTCATCACGGTTTTGTGTTGGGGCTTGGCTATTTTTATCCGGTAATGATTCAACAATTGATCATCAGCAAGGAGTACCGCGAGGCGATCCTTGCACACGTTGAACGTGAGTTACCAAACGAAGCCTGTGGTCTACTAGCGGGGAAAAATGACCGGGTGGAGAAAGTGTTCCTGATACCGAATCAAGTACAAAGTCCCGTACGATTCGTGATGGATCCCTACGAACAACTCCAGGCATTTGAGTGGATCGACTCCCACGGGCTTACCCTGCTGGGAATCTTCCACTCGCATCCTACGGGACCAGAAACTGTCTCGGCTACCGATATCGCCGAGGCAGCCTATGACGTGGTCCACATCGTCTGCTCCCGAAATGACGGAGGATGGAAAATACGTGGTTTCAGCATTGAAAATGGAAAAGCCGCTGAAATTACATTATTATTAACGGACAGGTGAAACCATACGCCTGTTCGTGTGTTTCAAGTAATACATTCGCTCTGGAGGAGACATTGTTATGCAAACTCTGATCGGTATTGGGGCTGTTCTCATTGGATATATTCTGGGCTCCATTCCATTTGGGTTATTGATCGTAAAAATCAAAACAGGCAAGGATATCCGTGAGATCGAAAGCGGCCGCACCGGCGGGACCAACGCCATGCGCGCCGCTGGTTTTTGGGCAGGGCTGCTCACTGCCATCATGGATATTATGAAGGGAGCGGGGGCAGTTTGGATCGCAGAAGCCATGGTCCCTACATTAGATGTTATCCATTTGCTGGCGCCAGTCGCTGCGATCATTGGACACAATTACTCGATCTTTTTGTTGAACCGCGATGAGGATGGGAAATTACGTTTTCATGGCGGTGCTGGAGGGGCGCCAGCCCTCGGCGGCGCCGTGGGATTCTGGCCCTGGTCCCTGCCGATCGTATTTATTCTGGGAGCATCCGTGTTCTTTACCCTGGGAATAGCCTCTGTCACAACCATGTCGGTGGCTTTCTTTGTAACCGTGATCTTTGCCATTCGTGCCTATATGGGATTGATGCCATGGACCGATGTGCTCTATGGCATTCTGGCAGGAGGGTTACTGCTGTGGGCACTGCGCCCCAACATTCGGAAGTTACTTGCTGGGAATGAGCGTGTGGTCAAATACAGTTTGAACGGCTGGCTGAGAGCAAAGAAAGAAGCACAGGCAGCGATCCACAAATAATGATGCAACATTTTTTTTCGTAAACCAAACCGCAAACAAAAACGTCCTCGCACCATGAGCGAGGACGTTCTGTTTCTGCTTCGTGAACTTGCGTATTGCCCCTTTGTTCTCTTGTCTATTTGCTCATTTGATTTAACAACGCTCTCAAATTTCGTTCATGCAGTCCCTGAGCCAGACCACCAAGATATACACGACTCTTGCCGCAATCTTCAATGGTGATCTCATCCAGCAATTCAATGGCATTCTTGCGTTTCGCAATTGCCTTGACCGCCTTCTTGATATTGGCCAGGTAATTTAAATTCTCTTTTACCGCTGCATCGATCTCGCCGCGCAAAATGACATCGCCATGTCCCTGCACGATATTTTCCAACCCCATCTTCCCGATGTGCTTGATGGATGTCATGATGTCATCCACGTCGCCATCCACAACATAAGGGATCGGCATGAATGAATCCCCCGCAAATAAAATGCGGTCTTCTTCCACCAATACGGCGATACCATCATGGCTATGACCTAACGCTGTGGAAATGATCAAATTCTTCTTGCCCACCCGCAGCGTCACATCACCGTTAATGAAGGTCATCTGTGGAAGTACGATCTTAACCTGACGCAGCGCCGGGTTTTGTTTTTGTGCTGCTTCCAGCGAGGGGACGCCGCGTTCTTCCAACAAGTCACGACAGCGTGCATGTGCCACCACCGTCGCGCCGGGGAAGAAACAATTGCCCCAGGCGTGGTCAGCATGATAATGAGTATTAATAACGTAACGAACAGGTACGTTTAATTCATGTTCAATGAATTCACGGATGCTCAGTGTTTCATCCGGCAACGCCAGGGTGTCGATCACCACCGCCCATTGAGGTCCCGCTACGACGCCCGCAGTGACCTGCGCGTATACTTCGCTTTGGAACCAATAAACATTTTCAGAAACTCGTTCTCGATGCATTCAAAGCCCTCGTCTAACTTTTTTCTCATTGATAGCACAAACGGGAATGAAAATCAAGTTGACTATACAATTTAATTGCATTTTAGAAAGGTGGGTAATTTGGTGTGCTTGTCTCCGAGTTTCTGCCGTGATAAACTATATTAAATATGAACAAAAACCTCCTGCTTGTCTCGGGAGATGCCTATTTTGGCAAACTTTTGCTCCAGGCTTTGGAACGGGAGGGGTATACTGTTCATGTAACCAAAGGCAAGGGCGAGGCGGTTGTCCGCGCGGATGAACATAATTGCTCGCTTGCTTTTTTGGATTCGGACCTTGGAGTAAAATCCGTTTCAGAAATCGGACGCGCCCTGCGTATGCTCAACCCCAACATGAGGTTGGCTCTGTTTTCTGATCAGGATACTCCCCCTATGCTGGATGAGATCCAACCGTGGACCTTACTCCGCAAGCCCTTTTATCTTCCGGAAATTTTGACCATGCTCAAAGATAATTCCAATCCGATCTCAAAGCCTGCATCGAAGCCCAGCCCATCCACGCCAGTTCAAACAGCAACGCCCGAACCCGCATGGTTGCAAGATGTAAGCAAAGCCGCACAGCACCTGACCCGCTTAACATTAGAGTCATCTGCGCAGGCAGCCTTGATCACGCGTGGAAATAATCTTTGGGCGTATGCCGGTCAACTCTCACAGAATGCCGCCAAAGAATTGGCGATGACCGTCACCCGTCACTGGGATGGACAAAAAGGCAGCGATCTGTTGCGCTTCGTCCGTCTGGAGGCGACCAAGGCAGAGCATATGCTCTATGCCACACGCATCGCTGATGATGTTGTGTTGGCACTGGTCTTTGATGCAGAGACTCCATTTAGCACCATTCGCTCGCAGGCTGGTCAATTGGCGAACTCTCTCTCGATCACATCCGCTGAGGATATGGTAAAGCCAGTTGAAACGGCGAAACAGGTTCCGGCTGCGTATGAAGCGCCTACGCAAGTCGAAGATGAAAGTAGTGAGGATGTGGATGTTCCGTCCATCTCCGAAATCCTATCGGATGTTCCACCTCCCAGACCCGAACCCGGAATGGTGACGCCATCCGTGCCGCAAGAGGAATGGAATCCGAACCCCGCCCCCTCTCGCCCCGGACACTACAGCCGTGAGAGTTCCCCCGCGGTGCGTGTAAATGATTTACTGGTTTCGAATCAAGATGATGGACAGACCGTTGAACATGTGGTGCAGGATTTCGACGCGACCATGCCGTCGCAATCACGACCGCGTCCAGAGACGCCCGTGCGCCGACCTCAGCCCGGCGAGTTGGATGAGACTCGCCCGCATTCTATCACCGAGGTGGCAAGCCGCGTGATGCTCGACCCTGTCTCCCCCGGACTGTATAACCTGACGTACGCCTGTTTGCTGGTGCCGCGTTTCAGCTCGCACTATCTGACCGGTGATATGTCTGACCGTCTTTCCGAGTGGCTGCCAAACATTTGCATTGCTTTCGGATGGCGGCTGGAATATCTGGCCGTGCGACCGGAATACGTGCAGTGGGTCGTGAATGTTCCGCCTGCTACATCCCCCGGTTATCTGATGCGCATCATGCGCCAGCAGACTTCTGAGAAGATCTTTGTCGAGTTCCCGCGCATGAAAAAGGAAAATCCCTCTGGCGATTTCTGGGCGCCGGGATACCTGATCATGGGCGGCACCCAGCCCCACCCGCCGCAACTTGTGAAGGATTACATCAAGCAGACCCGTTCGCGACAGGGATACTCCCAGCCACAACCAAGAAGATAAATTTGGAATGCAGGAGCTAGCTCCTGCATTTTTGTTTAATGTGTCGTTGCGAGCGGAGCGAAGCAATCTCCCGTAAACGGAATTTGTTTGTCGATAAGGTTTAACCGTTTAAGTGGAGATTGCTTCGTTGTCGCTACGCTCATCCTCGCAACGACATGGTGTGCATATTCTTAATTGGAAATTGTGTTCTAAAATTAATGACCGCAGAGTATAATCACTTTGCGGTTTCTTCTTTTAATTTGCTGGATGACCGTGAAGATCATCCCTACGGATAAACATATGCCCCCTACCCTTTATTTAATTGATGGACACGCACTCGCTTACCGAATGTACTTCGCCCTGACCGCTGTCGGCGGAAGTCAGCGCTGGCAGACTTCGAAGGGTGAACCTACGGCAGGGATTTACGGTTTCGCCCGTGAATTGCTGCGCATTATCGAAAATGAAAAACCTGACTATCTCGCCGTGGCATTCGATGTCGGTAAGACCTTCCGCGACGAGATCTTCCCCGAGTACAAAGGGACGCGCGAAAAGATGCCCGATGACCTGCGCCCGCAGATCAGCCGCATTCGCCAGATGGTGGACACCTTCAACATTCCTCGGCTGGAGATGGAAGGCTACGAAGCGGACGATGTGCTCGGCACGGTGGCACGTCTCGCCGCGGCGCAGGGACTGGGCGTCAAGATCATTACCGGTGACCGCGATCTGTTGCAGCTGGTCAACGAACGGACGGTGGTCTATCTTGCAGGCGATGACAAGAACTATATCCGCGATGAAGATGTGGTCAAGAAACTGGGCGTGCTGCCCAAGCAGGTCGTCGATTACAAAGCGCTGGTCGGTGACAAGTCCGATAATATCCCCGGAGTGCAGGGTATCGGCGAAAAGACCGCCATCGCGTTGATCGAAAAATTCGGCACACTCGATAGTATCTACGAGCACATCAGTGAAGTTGAGAACCGTTGGAAGACGAAGCTCGAAGCCAACAAAACCAACGCCTATCTCAGCTACGATCTGGCGCGCATTAGAACAGACTTGAGCATCAAGCTCGATCTTGAACACGCCAAAGCACACGACCTGAAAGAGAATTTCACCGCCCTTGAAACCTTCTTCAAGGACCTGGAATTCCGCACGCTGATCAAAACGCTAGAAAAGCTAACCGGTAAAACTTCGACAGAAGTGACTGCGCCTCCTCCCCCGCCGATAGCGGTTACCCCTTCGACGGCGAAAGCTGGCGAGCAGATGTCCATGTTCGCCAACGAGCCGCAGATCATCGCGCCGAAAGTAGTGTCGACGGTCACGGTCAACATCGTGGATACAGACAAAAAGCTAGCCAGTCTTGTCAAAGAGCTAAATAAGGCGAAGGTCATCTCGTTCGACACGGAAACAACTTCCACCGAAGAGATGCGAGCGGATATTGTCGGCATCTCGTTGTCGGTCAAGGAAGGCGATGGATATTACATCCCAATCGGGCATCTCGCTGGGACAAATCTTCCGCTGAAGAAAGTCATCGAAGCGTTGACCGAACCGATGACCAATCCGAAGATCGGCAAGATCGCGCACAACGCCAAATATGATTACATCATGCTGGCAAAATGCGGACTGACCGTCTCGCCGCTGACCTTTGACACGATGCTGGCAGAGTTCATCATTGATCCGTCCTCACGACATCTGGGCTTGAAGAATCTCGCCTCGGTAAAACTTGCCGAAGAGATGACTCACATCGAAGAGTTGATCGGCAAAGGCAAAAAGCAAGTCAGCATGGCAGAAGTGGCGATCGAGTCTGTTGCGCCGTATGCCATCGCAGATGCGGAAACAACTCTTCGTCTTCTGCCGCTTCAGATGAAAGACTTGGAACGTGTCGGCGGCGGAAAACTGCTCGAAGAAATCGATCTTCCGCTCACACCTGTCCTCGCCGACATGGAAATGGAAGGCATCCTGCTCGACCTACCATTCTTCGCCGAGTTGGATAAAGAATTATCTACACGGTTGTCTGAGATTGAAAAGAAAATTTATGAGTTGGTCGGCAAGCCGTTCAACATCAATTCCACGCAGCAGTTATCCGATGTGCTGTTCAAACAGCTCGGACTCGAGCCACCCGATAAGGGAAACAAGACCGCCAGCGGACATTACTCCACGGCGGCGGGTGTGCTCGACTTCTTAAGCGGCAAACATCCCGTGGTGGATCTGGTATTGGAGCATCGTGAACTCTCGAAGATCAAGTCCACGTATGTGGATGCGCTTCCGCCCGCGGTCGATGCGAACGGACGCGTACATACGTCCTACAGTCAGATCGGCGCGGTGACGGGACGTCTCTCCTCGAACAACCCGAACTTGCAGAACATCCCCATCCGCTCGGAAACGGGACGCAGAGTCCGTAACGGATTTATCGCTAGCAAAGGTAACGTTCTTCTCTCGGTGGATTACTCGCAGATCGAACTGCGCATTGTGGCGCACATGGCTCAAGACGAGTCAATGTTAGCGGCATTCCGCGCGGATGAAGATATCCACGCTACTACAGCGGGAGCCATCTACGGCGTAGGTCCAGAAGCGGTGACCAAGAATATGCGTCGTCATGCCAAGGCGATCAACTTTGGTCTGATCTACGGCATGTCCGCGTTTGGTCTCACTCGTAGCACTGACCTTACGCTGGCAGAAGCAGAGCAGTTCGTCAAAACCTACTTCCAGAAATTCCCGGGCGTTAAATCCTATCTTGACGGCATTCGTCAACTCGCCGCACAGCAGGGATATGTCGAGACCCTGCTTGGGCGCAGGCGCTACTTCCCAGTATTGCAGACCAAGACCAATCCGCAGATCAAGAACCGCGAAGAACGAGAAGCGATCAACGCTCCCATCCAGGGCACCGCCGCAGACATTATGAAGATCGCCATGTTGAAGATCCCTCCCGCGCTCAAGAAAGCCAAGCTCAAAGCCAGGATGCTTTTGCAAGTGCACGATGAACTCGTGCTGGAATGTCCTGAAAACGAATTGGAAAAGACCGCCAAGGTCGTGCAAGAGACGATGGCAAGTGCCTATGAATTGGACATCCCCCTCTCCACCGAAGCGCGCTACGGAAAAAATTGGGGCGAGATGAAAACAATATAATCGTGTGTAGCAGGGGCGGGGTAACCCCGCCCCTACGATAATATACAAGACTATTGTAAGGGTGGAGAAATTCATCCCTACGGTATAATCAAACCTATGCCCGGACGAGAAGACATTTTCCAAAAAGCAATGAACGAAGGTCACTCCGCCGCCTGGGATCAGGAATGGCAGAAAGCTGCCACTGCCTATCGCAGCGCGTTGCAGGAGATGCCCGATCATCCCAAAGCCCTCAACAGCCTGGGATTGGCGTTGTTCCAAATGGGGAATTACGATGAGGCGCTTCAGATCTATAAGCGTGTGGCGCAGGTGTCACCGCAAGACCCGGCGCCCATGGAAAAACTGGCACAACTTCTCGAACGCACGGGGCACCTCAAAGAAGCCATTGATGCCGCTTCCAAATCAGCAGAACTCTATCTCAATCAGCGCGATGTGGATAAAGCCATCGAGAATTGGGTGCGCGTGACCACGCTCGACCCCGAGCATATTCTCGCCCATTCCCGTCTCGCTTTGGCACATGAAAAACTTGGTCACAACCCTCAGGCCGTGACCGAATACATCGCCGTTGCCAGCCTCGTGCAGCGCACCGGCAATATGGAAAAGACCGCTGAACTGGTCGGTAAAGCGCTCAAGATCCTGCCGGATAGCAAAGAAGCGCAACAAGCATTGACCATTCTCCGCTCGGGACAATTGCTTCCCAAACCTCTGCGCCCCAAAGGCGGGACGGGCCCCATTGCCATGGCTCAGGTCAAGCAGTTGGAACAGCCCAAGAAGCAAGCCGATTCCGGGCTGGACCCGATCGCGGAGGCGCGTCAAAAAGCGCTTACCCGTCTGGCAGAGATCCTCTTCGAATACTCCACCGATGATGGTGCCGCTCAACAAGCCCGCCGCGGATTACAAGCCCTGATGCGTGGAACAGGTCAGCTTTCGATGCAGCAATCCGAGCAGTCGAAGGTGGTACTGCATCTCGGTCAGGCTATCGATGCCCAAAGCAAAGGACACGATACGCAAGCCGCCGATGAACTCGACCACGCTCTCGAAGCTGGCTTCGATCATCCGGCGCTCTTCTTCGACCTGGGACTCATCCGCTCGAAAGGCGATCGTCTCGAAACCGCCATCCGTCATTTACAGCATTCTGTCAAACACAACGATTTCGGTCTGGCTGCACGTCTCCTATTGGGGCAGATAAACCAAAAGATGGGCAGGCTCGGACCTGCCTCCATCGAGTATCTTGAAGCGTTAAAACTCGCCGACTCGCAAGTCGTCCCTGCTGAACAATCCGATGAGATCCGTCAGATGTACGAACCGCTCATCGAAGCGCAGGCAAATGAAAAAGATGAAGTTGCGCTCAAACGCTTATGTGACAACATCAACGGCATGCTCATGCGCAATAACTGGCGCGACAACCTGCACAAATCACGCGAGCAAATGCCGAAGTCGCAGGACAGCGATATGCCCATGCCTATCGCTGAAGTGATCCTGCAGGCACAGTCGAGCCAGGTACTGGAATCGATCAATCATGTGCATCAGTTGGCGCGCAACGGTCAACTGCGCTCTGCCATGGATGAAGCCTTCCAGGCGATCACCCAGGCACCTACCTACCTGCCGCTTCACACCTTGATAGGCGATCTGCTCATCCGTGAGAATCATATGCAGGAAGCCATTGCCAAATTCTCCACCGTGGCACAAGCGTACAGCGTGCGCGGAGAAGCCGCTCAAGCCGCCAAGATGCTCAAGCGTGTGGTGCAACTCGCGCCCATGGATATGAACGCGCGCTCGAAACTCATCGATCAACTTGTCGCACGTGGACAGGTCGATGACGCCATCCGTGAGTACATCGAACTCGCCGATATCTATTATCGGCTTGCTGAGCTGGATATGGCGCGCAAGACCTACACCACTGCACTGCGCGTGGTGCAACAAGCCAACGCGGACCGCCAATGGAACGTCCACATTCTCCAGCATATGGCGGATATCGATATGCAGCGTCTCGACTGGAAGCAAGCCATCCGCATTTATGAACAGATCCGCACCCTGCGACCCGATGATGAAGCCACACGCAAGAACATCATTGAACTCAGTTTGCGCATGGGGCAGCCCGCACAAGCCAACGCTGAACTCGAGAGTTATCTTACCTACCTCCAGACCGGCAACCACGCCGATCAGGGCATCAAATTCATCGAGTTGCTGTTGGAAGATCGCCCCGATGATGCCATTCTGCGCCGCGCTCTTGCCCAGCAATATCAACAAGCCGGACGTGTCGATGAGGCGGTCGCCCAGTTGGATTCGCTGGCGGAGGGCATGCTCAATGTCGGGAGAAATGAAGAGGCGATGGTGCTCATCAACCAGATCCTGCTGATGAACCCACCGAATGCGGGTCAGTACCGACAGTTGCTCAGCCAACTCCAATCCAAATAGAGTTTCATCCCGTCGCTCATAAGTGGCGGGATTTTTTTACGCTTCATTCAAAGCCGAAATCCACTCCCGTTTAATCAGTTTTTCATACGCTGAGGCTATAATCCAGCTTTGGAGTTCAGAAGCTTGCTTCTGGGATTGCGAACAGTAAGCTGTTCGACTCCAAACTATCCTCGGAGGGTGTACATGCAGCAAACCCAATCTCGCGCCGTGATGCGATGGCTTTTCATCTTTGCCTTCATCGTGGCGTTTCTCGTTGTCTTCGGGGGATTTGTCCGTCTCACTCGTTCTGGTCTCTCCATCGTGGAGTGGAATCCCATCAGCGGATCCATGCCTCCCATCGGCCAGCAAGCCTGGCAGGATGAATTCACGAAATACCAGCAGACACCTGAATTCAAACAGATCAACTTCAACATGACACTGGAGGAATACAAGTTCATCTTCTACATGGAATGGATTCACCGCAACATCGCCCGTCTCGCTGGGTTGGTCTACGCCATTCCTGTTTTCTATTTTCTCTTCAAAAAGACGATTCCCGTGGAAAGAGTTCGGCATCTACTTCGGCATGGGATGTCTCTTCATCGCCCAAGCCTTCGCCGGTTGGATCATGGTTGCCAGTGGATTGAATGACCGTCCTTCCGTCAGCCACTTCAATTTGACGATCCATTTGCTATTGGCGTTATCTCTATTCGGCTTAAGCCTGTGGACTGCTTTCGGTCACAAGTTTGGTTTCCCCGATAAAAACAAAAAAGCCAAATGGTCACTACCATCCAAACTGGCGGTTGCATCCTTTGTCATCCTTATCATTCAGATCATCTACGGCGGCATGACTGCGGGACTCAAAGCCGGTCACGTTTCGGATACCTGGCCCCTCATGTTCGGGAAACTGATCCCTCCCAATCTCTTCAACTCGTTCATCAATCTCTTCGAAATTCCGCAAACCATCGTCTTCGTCCACCGCTGGTTTGCCTGGCTGGGAGTGCTCGCCGTCCCGTTCGTGTTTTATATTGTGAAAAAACAAAACTATCCGCGTGAAATCCAGATCGGCTTGATGTGGCTCATGGCGGCTGTTGCCTTGCAGATCACACTCGGTGTGTTGACGATTTTGTCATATGTGAATATCGTGATCGCCTTGATGCATCAGGCGAACGCGATTGTGTTGTTTGGGCTGGCAGTCTATTTCATTCACAGGTTCAGAGCACTCGATCAACAATAAGTAAGACATAATTAACCCCAAAAATTAATCTGGACGCAGAGAAACGCTAATCAAAAAGAAAATTAGCGCTGTCAGCGTAAATTAGTGTCCGCCCACAGTCTTAAAACAGCCTCACCCACGAAAAATTAATTTCGGGGTGAGGCGTATTATTTATCGCTACACGATGGTTGCACCTACAAAACCGAAATGTATTATTAATGCTGATCCCAAATATCTCAAGTTACTCTGTTGATATAATCCGTTGGGTACGATGATCTTTGCTTTGTAAAGTGGAGGGAACTATGGAAAATCAGGTGGTCAGCGGAGCCCCTCTTTGGACTCCAGAATGCAGTGTCTGCAAAAAGAAAGATGAAACGCTGCGGGTAGTTGCCTATCCGTATGTTGTCAGTATTGTGGTCATGTCATTTCGGCGTGCCTTTTCAGGAATTTATTGCAGAAAACATCAGCGTTGGTACCACCTGCTTGCCAGCCTGATCACGAGCACAGTGGGCTGGCTGGGCATCCCATTTGGGTTCGTGATGACGCCGATTGCATTGCTCAACCTGGCTCGTGGGGGCATCATGAATACAGAAGCAAACATTAAACTCCTGACAGCAGTAGCCGATAAGAAGGTCAGCGAAGGGGATTCGATGGGAGCCGTTCGCTGCCTGGAAGAATGCCTAAAATTAAAAGAAGATCCGCAGATCCGCAGCCGGCTTGTTCAAATGTATCAAGTCCACCGGGCTTCGACCCGCACTCATGACTCGGAAACCCTTTGGCAGATACTGGGCGTTCCACTGTTGATCCTGACGTCCGCGCTGGTAGGTTTGGTCATCGGGTTACTTGACCTGCTTCTGGCTTACTTGTTGTCACCACTGTTCCCTGCAGAAGGCTCGATATTCATTGCCATTGCAAGCTGGCTGCCGACGGTTACCATGATATTTATGGGAATCGTATTCGTGCGTGCCGTGCTTCGGTGGACATTGAACAAAAACGGACGTATCTCTCTTCTCCTGGGAAACATCCTGGCAATTACAGCTACCTTTTCTACCTTTTACAGTTTTCTCGAAGGACAGGCTGTCATCCGGAACTTGCAGGGATTTCTCACGATTTTTGCATTCTCTTTTTCAGATTTTCTTTTTGCCATCCGTAGTGTGCTATCACATGGCGGCGTGGATGTTCTGATAAACAATTTCATGCAGGGTGATGCACCTAGTGTTATTTCCACAGCGCTCCTGATCGCTGGCATCGCCCTGTCTCTTTTCGTGAACATGGAGATGGTGACTCAGATGACGAGCGGACAACGCCGCATTACCCAACTCCGCGAATTGCTTTCCATGAATATAGAGAATCCCATCATCTTTGCTTGGGGTACGTTCGGTTTTATGTTCCTGGGCTTAATTTTATTTCTTGCTGTCGCCTTCCCTGGAAGGTATGTCAATGTTGAAGCTGCCTACCAGAAAATAAGTCTGGGAATGGCTGAACTCGATCAGTACCATCCTGAGAAAGCAATTGTTCATTTTCAGGGGGTTCAGGAATCTTGGCCGAACTCAGCAATGAGCCGTATATTCACAGGAATCAGCTATTCGTATCAGGACAAGTATGACAAGGGGCTACAGGAAATAGAAAAGGGATTGGAACTAGATCCGAGTAGTAGCATCGGGCATCTTTTTCGAGGGTATATTTTGATCGCACGTTCGGAGTTTGATGAAGCGATCGATGAACACAAAATAGTAATTCAAGCTCAACCCAATTGGGGCCTTCCCCATGCCAGCCTGGCGACCTTATATTACGAGATCGACAAAGTAGAAGAAGCTGAACAAGAGATCCAGCAGGCAATTTTGTACTCCAAAGAAGATTCGCAAGCGCTTTCAACGATTGCTGCTTATTACTTCGCTCGACTTGATTTCAAACAAGCAGAGACCTATGCTCTTCGAGCTATAGAATTGTCAAACACTCCATCAGATCATCTCTACCTGGTAAGAATCTACCTCGCCGAAGGCAAAAACAGTCAGGCTCAGGGCTTTCTGGAAGAAGCAGAGAAACTGGGTGCCGACCCGATTGAGATTTATAAAGCCAAGATCAATCTTGCAGAGTATCGTTTGGATATGGATACAGCCGCTTCACTAGTCGCCGAGGCATTGAAGTTATGGCCCGAGGATAGTGACTTATACAGCGAAAAAAGTTTTATAGCACTACGGCAAGGACACATTGAAACAGCCATAGCAGATGCAGAAAAAGCGCTAACGCTCAATCCTTATAATTCGTTTGCCTATGTTGACCTGGCGTATGCCTACCACGCCGATGGAAAAGTAGAAGAAGCCATCGCAGCAGCGAAAAAGGCAATTCCAGGATCTCCCTTATATGATCGTGGACATTACATACTAGGTGTTTGTTACATGGAGAAAGGACTGAAGGAAGAAGCCGTCAAGGAATTTGAGACATTTCTCAAACTGTATTGGGACCGTCCTATCGCTCGAGAGGAAAAGTCCAATGCTGAAACTTACCTGAAGCAACTAAAATAGTGAACAAAAAGAGCGATGCTTGCTAGCATCGCTCTTTTCTTATCGTTTCTTTACCCTGGCATACATCGCGAACCCGATTGTCCCGAGCGATAGTCCCGCGACAGATGCTCCCCATGAGAAAAAGTTCAAGAAGAAGGTAGACTCCAATACATGGATAACCATCAAGAAGGGTAGAACAACGCCCAGGAGCATGAGGATCACGCCCAGGCTTAAAAAGGAAGCGGGGATTCGCTATCATACTATTCACTCGCAGAAAGACTCGCCTGCTTGTTGACTTCTGTCGCCACAGGGCTATCCTTGTATAACCAGCACGCTACGAAATGCTCAGGCTCGGGTTCGAAATCCGGGGGAAATTCCACGTCACATAATCCAGCCATAAAGAATGCACAACGCGGATGGAAGCGACAACCTTTGGGTGGGTTGACCAGGCTCGGCGGCTCCCCGGGAGGTACTTCCTTGAATGAGTCGGCGTTGCGTGCGTCAGGGTCAGAAGTAGCGGCGAGCAGCGCCTTTGTATAAGGGTGAAGGGGATTATCGAGCAGTGAACGCGTGGCAGCCTTCTCGATCAGGTTGCCCGCATACATCACAAAGATACGCGCCGAAAAATATTTGACAGTCGAAAGGTCGTGTGTGATGTAAATGACCGAAAGCCCGTGTGCTTCCTGCAACGCACGCATCAATTTAAGAATTTCCACACGTACAGAAGCATCCAGCATCGAGACCGGTTCATCGGCGACGATCAACTTCGGTTCGCGCAGCATGGCACGTGCAATGACGATACGCTGTTGCTGCCCACCGCTCAACATGTGCGGAAACTTCGGCAGAAAATCCTCCACCGGATACATCTTGACTTCGCTCATCACTTTGTGGATGCGCGATAATCGTTCATCTTTGTTATTCATGCCGCTGACGATGAGCGGCTCTTCGAGGATCTTTTGCACGGTCATGAACGGTGGCAGAGCACCATACGGATCTTGCTGCACGTACCCGATCTTGAAACGATAGTGCTGTAATTGATTGCCTTTCAAGCCAGATAAATTATCGCTATCAAAGATGACTTCTCCGCTGGTAGGAGTGTTCAATCCGAGGATCGTTTTCATCAGACTGGACTTGCCGCATCCGGACTCACCGACAACGGCTACCGTTTCCCCTTCTGCCAGTGCAAAGCTGACGCCATCTACCGCCTTTACGTAGCCAGCATGTCCGAATCCGAACCGGCGTAGTTCGTACCAAACATGCAAATCGTCGATCGTTAGCAGAGCCTCTGGCTCTTTCACTTTTAATTGATCCATAAATGCCTCTCGTACTTCGGTGATCATGTCATTCTCCTTTATGGAGTACAACGCCTTGGCGTTGCAGTGCAGGGGCTCGCTCCTGCACTCCACGAGGTGAGGAAGTTGTACAGGGTCTTCTCCCTCACATCTGTCCTCTCTCGCTTGTCCCCTACGGGGATGCTGCGCGAGGAGAGGGAGTATCTACGCATATAACCAGCATTTCACCTTACGACCGTTCTTGCCGATCATGGGTGGTTCTTCATCACATTTCTCGAAGCGGAAGGGACAGCGCGCTTTGAAGCGGCATCCACTGGGCAGGTCGATCAGGCTGGGTGGTTGACCGGTGATGAACATCGGGTCAGATTCGCTGCGCAAACGGGGAACGCTTGCCATTAACATCTGTGCGTACGGATGCAGCGGCGCCGGGAAGAAATCTTTGGCGTGTCCCACTTCCACGATCTGACCGGCGTACATGATGGCGACTTCGTCCGCAAGTTCGCTGGAGGTGGCGATATCGTGCGTGATAAGGATGAAGGAAGTGCCCAGTTCATGTTTGATACGTTTGAGCACGTTCATGATATTGGCTTGCGTGAGAAGGTCGAGGGCGGAGGTAGGTTCATCGAGGATGATCAGGCTCGGGCTTGTGACGAGCGCCATCGCCAGCGCCACGCGTTGGCGCATCCCGCCGCTGAGTTCAAAAGGATAGCGGTTAACGAAATCCTCCGGCACGCCTACGTGCTGGAACATGCGCTTGACTAGAGCCATGGCTTCTTCTTTTTTGACACCGAGGTGAACAATGGCAGGTTCCGCCACCTGGTCACCCACCTTGATAACCGGGTTAAGCGAGTTCATCGCCGCCTGCGGAACGAGCGACATCCGCACCCAGCGCACGTTTTGACGGAACTCATCTTCATCGTACTCCATCACATCATCGCCATGCAGGTAAACGCTGCCGCCATATTTATCCACGTTGCGTGGAAGCAGGCGCAGCATTGCCTTGGCAAGAGATGATTTTCCGCAACCCGATTCGCCGAGGATGACCACAGCACGATTGGTGTCCAGCTCAAAGTCAACACTATCTACCGCCTGAACAACACCGTGCGATGTTTTGAAGTGCAGGACAAGATTTTCGATCTGAAGTAATTTTTGTGACGGTACAGCGTTCATGCGTCCCTCAACTTGGGATTAAAGATACGGTCAAGCGCAAAGCCGAGCATGGCAAAGCCCAGACCGGTGATCATCAATAGAACAGCAGGTTCAAGGATCCAGTAGTAATAACCGCGATACAAGGCGCCATTGGAGTTGGCATCCTGGATGATCTTGCCCCACGTCGGTAGGACGGGGTCGCCCAATCCCAGCACAGCGAGCGAGGCTTCAAGGAATACAAAGGATGGAACGGAGGAAACCAGCCCTGGAATAAGCAAGGGGATCATGCGCGGGATGAGATAGAGGAACACGATACGGATGCCCGAGGCGCCATAAGCGCGTGCCGCTTCGATGTACATAGACTCCTTCACTTGCAGGAACACGGCGCGATAGGCTTTGATCGAGCCGGTGAAAATGCTCAGCAAAATGGTCGCGCTCAAAATGACCCAGATGCTGCGTGAATAGAACGTGCCGATCATGATGAGGATCGAAAGGAATGGCAGAACCAGATTGATCTCAGTAATGCGCTGAATGAGTTCGTCTACCCAGCCGCCGTACCAGGTTCCCACTGCAGCGATGATCATGGTCAGAACAGAGGTACCCAGTGAGGCGATGAGTCCGAACGCGAGTGCTACCGGAGCACCCCAGAGGAGCGGCACCATCAGATCGCGGCGCTGCATGTCTGTTCCAGCGAGGCCGTAAACCTGTCCATGGAACACGAATTCCGCATCGATATCGGATTCAGGTTCGAAGGTGGTGCCGGTGATCAGGAGTTGGTAGTGACCTTTGATCGGCTTTCCCGTTTTCGGGTCCGAGAAGAGAGCCGGGATCACGTCATCGGTCTTAAGACGTGTCTTGAGTTTGGCATCCTGCGCAAAGCGATAGGTCTGCTTCTTGCTGATGGAGAGGTTGGCAAGGCGGATCGTTCTGCCATCGGGAGTCTGCCATTCGGCGGAAAGGAAAGGCTGCTTCTCCTGATATTTCGATGTCAGATAGAGGATCAGATCTTGAGGGTAGGCATCAGCAGAAAAATCGAAGCCGTAGGAGATGTTGATAGTAGATGTGCCCTGCTCGCCGGGAATAACTTCCTTGCTAATGCCTCCATCGCTCGTACGGGCGGAAAATGACTTCAGCATATTTCTTGTTCGAAAACAAATTGATCCAGGCGGGCGGCGCGTATTTCGGATTCTGATACCAGACTTCCTCGCCACCGCGCCACAAACGGATCGCTTCTCGATAGGGAATTTTGATCATGGCATAGACGGCGAGAACCACCAGCGCAAACACCACCAGGATACCCATCATTGCAGATGGATATTTCTTGATATTTTGAAAAGAATTTCTCAATGCATTCATTCGTTTAACCTCCCACTTTGACACGTGGGTCGACAAGGGCGTAAATGAAATCCAGCAGGAAGACGGTCATTGCCAGCAGGTAGGCATAGATGATCGTCGAACCAACGATGATGGGAATGTCATATAAACCAATGGCTTGATAGAGCGTGCGCCCCAAACCGGGCCAGAGGAAAACAGTTTCGGTGATGGTCGCGCCGGTCCACAAGGTGATGATGAGCAAAGCGAAGTTCGTGATGATATTCGGCAGCGTGGGGCGCAAAATGTAGTTGCGTTCGATATCGCGTGGGAGCAAGCCTTTGGCTTTTGCCATGTCCACGTAGTCTTCACTGGAATAGATGAGGAAGAAAGTGCGATAGTTATAAATGCTGAGGAAGAAGGAACTCAACACCAGTGACATGGATGGCAGGATCAAATGCTTCAGCAAACTAAGAGCATAATCAATAGTGTTGGAGGGCGGCGGAGAATCAACCATGCCGCCGAACGGCAGAACCTTCAACACGGCGGCGAAGATCAGGATCATAAAAATTCCGTAGAACCAGGGTGGCACAGCGGAGGTTGGTGAGAGAGCCACCACCAGCTTGTCCCAGAAATTTCCGTAACGACGAGACAAACTGAGAGCGAGGAAGATGCTTGAGAAGAACAGGAACAATTGTGAGATGCCCATCAACAAAAGGGTGGCAGGCAGGCGTTCCAAAAGAATGAGGCGGACGGTTTTCGATCCGGCATCGCTAGTCATGTGGAGGGCACGTCCAAGCTGCAGAGTGAGGGCGTTCACAAGATAGCGTGCGTTGCGGACGGCGATGGGCACGTTCAACCCAAGGCGCTCTTCTTCGGAAGCGATCGTATCCTGCATCAACTTTTTGCGTACGTCAGGCTGCATGTTTTGCACATTCGGGTTGCTCATCATGGATTGAGTGACCTGGTCACGGATCTGTCCGCGCATGATGTTATCGACGAAGCCACCCATGTTGGCGATCAGGATGGTTAGATACACACCAATGACCACGGTCACAAACAACGTGAGCAGACGCGTAAGCACATAGCGAGAGACTCGCAAAAAAGTGCTGTCGTGTGATGATCGTTTTACAGCCGGTTGATCGGATACAGGTTGAGTTACAACAGACATGGGAACCTCACAAAATGGAGAAAGGATGCACAGAGGCAGGTGCTGGCTGTCTCTGTGCATCTCAAAACCGGTAATCTTATGGGACGGCTACAAAGTCAAGCGAAGTGAAGGATGGGATAGCCACAGGGATCGGTGCCACGGCAACTTCCAAGCGTGCAGAGCCGGTTGGAAGTTTGCCTGTTTCTTCGGCAGTCAGGTTCACCTGATATTGACCATCTCCAACGGGAGTGGCGTTCCCTACCGATACCACCGTGCCGGTCGTATCGTACAGGATGTACTTCACCTGGGAAATATCAGACTGTGGATACGGCTGATCCTTGAAATCAACTGTGACATCGAAGCTCGCTTCCTGCCCAACCTTGACCTGTCCCGGTCCATCGAGTACGGTCGTCGCCCGCTTCGGCTCGCTGAATTGGTTCCAGCGGTCGGCGAGATCGGGGAAATCTGCGAAGTTCTTCAACACAGCAGTCTTCTCAGTGGTAAAGACCTTATCCAGATAGTATGGACCGGTCCCGACCCAGAAGTGACCATGATCCTGATACCACTTCTTCAAGTTGGCATAGCGCAGGTCAGCTTCTTCTTTGGTGAGGTATTGACCAAGCGTAGGCTCGAATGGAATGTAGGATTCCGCGGCTGCCTGATCGAGATATTTGTTGAGAATCTCCAGGCTCGGACCGCCTACCCAACTTGTCTGCTCGATCTGGCTGGCATCTGCCTTGTTGGAGGAGTAGGCAAGTTCGCCTGCGGCTTCCGCCAGATTCGAGATCGCCAGGATCCCCCAGCTATTCTCACCAGAAAGCCCGAGAGGGGACTGGGGCCACTCTGGCGTAACGTTCAGCTCAGCATCCGTGACATAGGTATCGCTGTAGGCTTCGATGGTCAACGGATCGGTGGATGTGATACGGAAACCTTTGAAACCTTCCAAAGTTGCATTGACACTAATGGCAAGCGACTTGTCGTACATCGGGCTGCCTTCCTTGCCAGGGTCGAGAGTCTCGATCATGTACATCACGAAGTCCGCAACCGAAATGGGGCTGCCATCATGCCATTTGACTGTATCGAACAGATCAGAGGGATAGACCACCACGCTCTTCGTATTCGCAGTAGTGCCATCCGGGAATTTCTCTGCAGCAGTGATCCATTTCTGATTCGTGGCATCCCAATCTACCCAGGTATCTTCAGGGACGTCTATCTGCGGCGCAGATTGAACGGTCAACCAATCGGTGCTTTGATTCTGGTGGATGGGCAAACCTTCTTTATAGGTTAATTCCGCACTGGCAATGCGCTGCGGATATGCTAACCCTGTGAACGGATCAGCCATCAAACCGCCGCCACCCACGGTATTGGATGTACCCATGGTAGTGGCATGCATCACACCTACATCCCATACACCGTTGCTGCCAGCCAGGGTGTTCCACGGCTGCGAGAAGAGGTCATTCGTGCCGACCTTCATCGTGCCGCCTTCCTGGTCTTTGAATCGTAAGGTATAAGGACCGACGTTCGTGCCTTCATACCCGGTGGCAAGATCATAGGCAGTTTGTACTTTATCATTGTAAGGTGAATAGACTTGCTGTTCGATCACCCATACAAAGAGCGAATCCTGCAGAGAGAGTTCGAGCGCCCGCCGCATGGCATCGTCACGCGCTGCCTTATCTGTATATTTTCCTTGTGCAAGATCATCACCAAGCTTTTGGAATTCAGGGTCAGACACATTGGAGATATAAGGCTCACCGGCTTGCGTGCTGGTGTTCAAATAGCTCTGCTGAATGTTCGCAGATTCATCGCGCAGTGTGCCAAGACCAGAGGGTGAATATCCGGCAGTATATATACTCCACTGTCCGTCATTGGCAGGAGTATCCAGCCAGATCGGGAAAGCTTCGGAGGATGTCTTGTACTGGCGATCTACTGTAAAGCCCACGCTCTCTAACTGATTGGAAATATAATCGCCGATCGGCTTGCGGGTGCCATCGCCATCTGAACGGATCAGGAAGATCAACGTGATAGGCGCGCCGTTGAACTGCCACTTACCATCAGAGCCTAAAGTAGCACCCATACCGGGCATTTCGGCATCGATCACTTCCTTTGCCTTATCCACATTGAAGGCATACTTGCTTTCCAGGGCGCGGGCGGTATCGATCAGGTTGGTATATTCCACCAATTGCGTGGTGATCGGTAGCAGTTTCGGCAATGACCCGCCAGCGAAGATCTCCTGGTTGATATAGTTGCGGTCGATCAACCAGTTCAACGCTTCACGGATCTTGCGATTCGAGAATGGGTTCAAGCGGGCGGTATCGGTAAATACAGCCGGGTTCAAGCTGATACCATAATAGCCACCTAATGATTGTGTGCTGGGTATGCCAGCTTCCTTGATGGCTGGGTAGGCACTGGACGCCAGGTTAAAGAATAGAAATCGATCGCTCCAGCCTGGATCTGTGAAATGGCAAAATCACCATCCACAACGGAAACATCGATCTCATCCAGCCAGCCGCCATGACGTTCGGTATGCGGGACCTCGGTCGGCGCTTGAGTCGCCGGGGCTTCGGTCATGGACGGTTCTTGCGTGGTCTGCGCTGGTGCTTGGGTAGATGTAGCTACCGCAGGGGCACAGGCTGCCAGCATCATGCTGAATGCCACGACCAGACTGAGTGCGTAATACAACTTTTTCACTTTCATTCTCTTCTTCTCCTTATCATTGGAATTGGACTTAAGAAACATCCTCGATCATTCATCAATCTCATACACCTCCTTGGATGAGAACGGCGGGAGGCGGGAACCAGGCTGCGTAGACCCAGTCACCGCCTCACCATCCTTTGGGCTGCTTTCGTGAGGAGATTGTGAAAGCAAAGCAGATTAGTTTTTTGGTACGCTAATCATGACCACATCATACGTTCCCGCATCGAATCGGTCATCCGCCTGCAAAAGCATTTCGCCCCCGCCAAATTGACGGTTTGATATCCCCCTCCAGGCATCGCCCGGACACCCTCTTCCCTTATGTAGAGGTGTAGAAAAACCCCTCCAACGAGGGGGATGTTGTCTAATAAGGAAGAACGCGACTTGTACTATACTTATGCTATGGAAGGTTGGCTAAAGCGGATAACTATCCGCCTATGTGGGTTGATCCTTATCTTTGTGCTCGTGTCCTGCGGGACCGGAAGCACGCCTCCAGCCACGCCTACAGTTGATTCCACGCCGACCAGCCGTCCCCCCGCCTCGACCCGAGTCTCCCGCCGCCTCCCTGCCCAAGATCTGCAATTGCGTTCTACGCTTCGACCGCATCAGCATCGAGCAGGGGTTGTCGCAAAGTTCTGTGCATGTGATCTTCCAGGATAGTCGCGGCTTTCTTTGGTTCGGCACTGAGGATGGGTTGAACCGCTTTGACGGCTACACCTTCAAAACCTTCAAACCTGATCCCGATATTCCCACTAGCATGAGTGACCGCTGGATATCCTCCATTGTGGAGGATCAGGATGGTTATTTATGGATCGGGACCCGGCTGGGCGGACTGAACCGCTACGATCCACGCACGGAACAATTCACGTACTATATTCACACTTCCGAGGATGAAACCAGCTTGAGCGCCAACCAGGTGAACGTTCTATATCTGGATAAAAGCAACAACGTATGGGTAGGTACTTCGAATGGGTTGGATCTTTATAATCGCGATAGCAATAACTTCAGACACTATGTGTATGACCCGCTTCAGCAGGAGGATGGACTGACCGGAAAGAACATCACGGCGTTATATGAAGACAGCCGCGGACGGTTCTGGGTGGGCACATCTGCAGGTGGACTCAATCGTTTCATTCCACAATCCAATACGTTCACATCCTATCAATCCAATCCCAATGTTGATAGCTCGATCAGCGACAATCACGTCACGGCGATCGTGGAGGATGTACGCTCCACCCTCTGGGTGGGTACAGCTAATGGGTTGAATAAATTCAATCCCGATACGGGCATCTTCGAAAGTTTCTCCCATTCTGAAACTGACAGCCGCAGTATCGCAGATGATTTCATCAACGACCTCTATAAAGACAGTACCGGTAACCTTTGGATAGCCACTAACAACGGACTGGATCGTCTGAGCGTGGCAGGCGGGCGCTTCATTCACTACCGCAACGATCCCACGTTTTCGCAAAGCTTGAGTAACAACCATGTAATGTCTATTTATGAAGATCGCGGCGGCATATTATGGTTTGGTAACTATGGTGGCGGCATCAACAAATACGACCGCCAGCGGGATAAGTTCGCCTATTTCCGTTCGATCCCAAATAACCCGAACTCTTTGAGCGATAACCTGGTTTTTGCAGTCTTTGTCGACTCAGAAAACTATATTTGGGTTGGCACCTTGGGAGGCGGGCTGGACCGTATCACGCCATCCACCAACCAGGTGGTCCATTATCGAAATAGTCCACAAAAATCGAACGGGATCATATCCAATGAGATCTACGGCATCCGAGAAGATCAGGATGGAATGTTATGGATCGCCACGATGAATGGATTGGATCGCTTTGACCGGGACAAATTAACGTTTACCCACTTCCAATGGAATGCAGACAACCCTGGCAGTCTGGGCTCCAACCGGGTGTATGCTGTGTATGTGGATAGTCATAATGATGTATGGGTTGGCACTGCCAGCGGCTTGGACCGCTACAACCGTGATACGAACTCCTTTATCCATTACACACCACAAATAGGAAATACAACCAGGATCAGCGGCACCTATGTCAACACGATCATGGAGGACAGCGAGGGGAACTTGTGGGCTGGAACCTACGATAGTGGATTGAACAAACTCGATCGCAAGATCGGCAAGTTCACGCAATATCACTATAATCCAAAGGATAAGACCTCGCTCAACAACAACTCGATCCTGTCCATCCATCAGGATCGAAAGGGACGCATCTGGGTCGGAACAGCGGGCGGAGGATTAAATCTATATCATCCTGAAACTGAAACATTTACCTATTATCTGGAAAAGGATGGTTTACCGAACGGCGTTGTCTATGGCATCCTGGAAGATGATAAAGGTAATTTATGGATGAGCACCAATTACGGGATTTCGCGCTTTAATCCAGAAACCAAGACCTTCCGTAATTTCGATGCCGAGGATGGGTTACAAAGCAATGAATTCAATTCTGGGGCATACACAGATGGACCAGATGGTGATTTTTATTTTGGTGGCATCAACGGGTTAACTGTTTTCCATCCATCGAGTATCACAGACAATCCTTATCCGCCGCAGGTTGCGCTTACATCTCTCACACAGGATGATCAGCCGCTTAGCATTGCTTCCAGTGTGGAAACGGTGCAAAACATCACCCTGCGATATCCAAGAAATTCGTTCGAGTTCGAATTTGCAGCGCTAAGCTATAACCAACCCGATAAGAACAAGTATGCCTATATCCTGGAAGGATTTGACACGGACTGGCACTATATTGGAACCAAACGAGATGGTCGTTATACCAACCTGCCCGGTGGCAAGTATACGCTGTTGCTAAAAGCCGCGAACAGTGACGGCATCTGGATCGAGACAGCAGTTCCCATCAGTGTGACGGTTATTCCTCCCTTCTGGCAAACGGTCTGGTTCAGTGTTCTGCTTGGCGTCTTAGCAGTACTAACGGTTATGGGCGGTATCCGTTTGCGCACCAAAGCCATTCAAGACCGCAACCGCGAATTAGAGCGCGTGGTACGCGAACGTACAAGCGCATTGGAGAAGCGCAGCCAGGAAGTGCAAGCGCTCTACGAAGCAGACGAACGCATCTTGCGGAACGTCAGCTTGAACCAGGTCTTCCAGACCCTGGTGGATGTGGCGGTCGAAACGCTGCACGCCGACCGTAGTGTTGTCTTTGCCTGGGACGAGACCAAATCCAAGGTGGTCCCGCGTGTCAGTCATGGCTTTTCACCCGAAACCTTGAAGGTTTTGAACTTCGCAAAAGGAGAAGGCATTGTCGGTGAGGTATTCTCCACGGGCAGACCTGCCATCTTCCGCTTTGTTGAGCCGAACGGCTTCCGTCCTGAAGTGCGAGAGGCAATTCAGGGGGAGGGTATCCGTTCGTTCGTGCATCTGCCGATCGTTGTGGATCACAAAGTAGTCGGCGTTTTCAACGTCGGCTTTACCACGCCCAGCCTGATCGGTGATGATACCATGCGTTTGTTCTCAGCGTTGACTCACCGTGCTTCCATCTCCATTGCCAACATGGAGTTATTCGAGCAGACCAAGGATCTGGCGGTGATGGAAGAACGTAACCGCCTCGCCCGGGACCTGCACGATAGTGCCAAGCAAAAGGCATTTGCGGCGCTGGCGCAACTTGGCACAGCACGCGGTATTCTCAACGGTAATGGCAACTCCGCTACCATGCATTTGAACGAAGCGGAAAATTTGGTAAGTGATGTCATCCAAGAACTGACCTTCCTTGTGCAGGAGATCTACCCGATGGCGCTGCAGGAAAAGGGGCTGGCAGCCATCCTGCGCGAACATATTTATGAATGGGAAAACCGCAACGACATGAAGGTGCAGTTGACCACACGCAACGTGCGCCGCCTGTCGCTGGATGTAGAGCAAGCGCTCTATCGCGTAACGCAAGAGACACTGGCAAATGTGGCGCGTCACAGCCACGCCAACCGCGTGGATATTTCACTGGTCTATAATCCTGACTCCGTACAACTGTCCATTTCTGATGATGGTCAGGGATTCGATGTAAATCAAAAATCACATGGTATGGGACTGCGTTCGATCCGTGAGCGCGTGAGCAGTATCCGTGGAACCGTGCAGGTGCAGAGCGCGCCAGGGCATGGAACCCGGGTCATTGTTCAAGTACCAATCAAAGATTGAAAAAGAGGCGAACATGGCAAGCAGCAATCGGGTAAGTATCCTAATTGTGGATGATCATGAAGTAGTGAGAAAGGGTATCCGCTCCTACCTTGAAACAGTAAAAGATTTTCACGTGATCGGGGAAGCGGCTTCCGGAGAAGATGCTGTCAAGTTGGTATCAGAGCATATCCCCGATATCGTTCTATTGGACTTGATCATGCCGGGCATGGACGGCGTCGAAACGACACGGCGCATCAAGCATATAAGTCCGCGCACACAGGTGGTGGTGCTGACGTCGTATCACGAAGATGTGCATATCTTCCCAGCGCTAAAGGCGGGCGCTATCTCTTATATTTTGAAAGATATGAAGATGGAAAAGCTAGTGGATGCCCTGCGCCGCGCCGCACAAAAGGAAGTGACGTTGCACCCGCTGGTGGCGGCACGTGTATTGCAGAACATCCGCAGTGACAATGCCGATGAGCAACCGCTCTTCACCGAGTTGACCGAGCGTGAACTGGATGTGCTGCGCCTGATCGCCAACGGCATGACCAACAGTCAGATCGCGGAGAAACTGGTCATCAGCGAATATACCGTCAAAGGACATGTCAGCAATATATTGAGCAAACTGCATCTCGCCGACCGCACCCAAGTGGCGGTCTACGCCTGGCAAAGAGGGCTGGTCAATCGCGACGGGGTCGGAAAAAAGTAAAAACAAATATGTCGTTGCGAGGATGGCGATAGCCATCCGAAGCAATCTTCCGTTTAAAGGGAGATTGCTTCGCCGCCAAAACGGCGGCTCGCAACGACATGCTATATCCGCCAGTACTCTCCCCCACCGCCTTCGCGTTCCATCAATTTGAATCCGACCAGCTCACGGCGCAGCGTTGCTGTATCATCGTGATAGCCTTTCAGGATCTCATTGACACGCTTCTCGCTGTAGCGTTTTCCCTTTTCGAATCCCTCCACAACGTAGCGTAATACCGCTTCCAGTTTCTTCTTCTGCGCCGGGATGGTTTTCAGGCTGCCGTCTTTGCGTGTGTAATCGGCAACGACCTTCTGATCGTAAGCATCCAGATCTACATCCGCAATAGATGTGCCTAGGTCAACATCGGAGAAGATGCTGCGCGCCTTTTCATCCAGCGCTTCCTTGTTCAACTGGTAGACGTTGTAATAACTGTCCGTTCGGGCATGGACCAGACCCACTTCCGATAGTTTGGCAAGGTGGTGCGATACCGTGGAGGGCTTCAGCCCTACCAGCGCGGCAAGTTCTTCCACACTGTAGGGCTGTCGCGCCAGTAATCCAACGATCTTGAGGCGGCTGGGATCTGCCAGGGCTTTGAAAAAATTAGCAAGTTCTTCGCTCATCGTTTCCTCTGCTTTAGGCTTCCCGAATCTTCTCAGTGATGTTGTAACCACGCTCACCAAAAGGCTGCAATTTCTCCAACCAGATCATTTCCAACAGAGTCAACTCATCCTTCAAGTTGAAACTTGGGTCATCCTTGCGTTGCTGCACTTCTTCCAAAATATCAAAGGTAAATTGATCCGGACCCAACTCGTTCCAATCCTGTTGCAGTTCCTTGTTGGTATGGCTGCCGATCTTGAGCATAAATCTATGACGGTTCAGTGGACCTTCCAGATTGAGACTGCTGCCAAGCAAAACCTTGCCGTTGGAAAGATTCTTCACCTGATACACACCAGCAGGTTTCACACGCTCCTTATATTCGCGGTTGATCTCTTTTCTCGATTTACCTTTATTCTCCATGTTTCACTCTCCAGTATCGTGAACCGTTTCCTTCACGCGCCATTAAATTGTTATCTACTAAATAACGGCGCAAGGCGGCAGTATCCACGTGGAAGCGGCGCAGGATGGTATTGACTTCCTTTTCGGTGTAGTTCGTATCGAACGCGAATGCGTCCACGATGAAGTTGAGGATGATGAGCAGTTTGCTTCCCATGGGTGGGATCTGCTTCAGAGTTCCATCGGCGTTGAGGAAGTTCTTTAACACCTTGCGGACGTCCTCCTGCTTTTCCTGTTTCGCTTCGAAGGCAGGACGTTTCCCTTCGAACTCCTTGCGTGCCAACGCTTCGATGGCTTTCTCGTTCAGATCGTAGACTCCGTCCGTTTCAGTGATCACATTGGCATGCACCAGGAAAGAGATGTGGTTGAATACATCCTTTACAGGCAAGTGTAGTTGTTCCGCGATCTGGGCTTGGGTAGCCCGTCCGCGCGCCAGTACGCCAATAACACGCAGCCGTTCGGCTGAGATCATGGCTTTTACAAAATCAAGCATTTCAGGGTTTGGTTCCATATTTCACATCCGTAAATCTATTTCGATGATTATCGAATTAGATTTTAGCAGTATTCTGTAATCTGTCAAGAGATTATCGTAGCCACAGTGAGCACGGAGTTCTCTGAGTTTTTTCTCAAATTCTCTGTACGCTCTATGGCTAAAGCGGAATTAAGTCTGAGCTTAGGCTCGCTCTCTATAATAGAATCAACTTCATACGTGGAATGAGCCGAAATGAATCAGGTATAATCCGCACGGTATGAGTTGGTCCTATTTCATTTATTGGAGGTGTCCTGGTGGATCTCTCGAAGCACGCGTTTTTTGAGGGAAAAATCGTCCCGCTGTCGGACGCAAAAATCAGCATCGCTACACATGGATTTTTATACGGTACCGCCGTTTTTGGCGGCTTACGAGGTTATTGGAACGAAGAGAAGAAACGTCTCTTCGTTTTTCGTCCCTACGATCATTATCGCAGGCTGTTGAATTCGGCGCGTATGATGATGATGCAGACTCAATACGATGAGGAGAGTCTGATCCAGCTCACGCTTGATCTGCTACGCACCGATAACTGGCAGCAGGATATTTACCTGCGCCCCACTTTCTACAAAGCGGACATGGGCATCGGCGTGAAGCTGCACGATCTGAAAGATGAATTGTGCATTTTTGTGGTCGAGTATCAACCGTATGTAAAGAACGACACCAATGCTCACGCGACCATTTCGTCCTGGCGACGCATTGACGATAACGTCATTCCGGCACGCGGAAAGGTGGCGGGCGCCTACGCCAACTCCGCGCTGATCAAAACGGACGCGAACCGCTCGGGCTTTGACGAAGCTCTGGTACTGGATAACAACGGTCACATCTCAGAAGGTTCAGCCATGAACATTTTCATGGTGCGTGATGGCGCCTTGGTGACCCCGCCCGTAACCGATAATATCCTGGAAGGCATCACACGCAAGTCTGTCATGGAACTGGCGCGCAAGGAATTGGGCATTGATGTGATCGAGCGCTCCATCGACCGCACGGAAGTGTTCATCTCAGAAGAAATGTTCATGACCGGCACTGCCGCCCAAATCGTGGCAGTAACAAAGGTCGATCACCGCCCTGTTGGCACAGGCTCCATGGGTCCGGTCACGACGAAATTACGCTCCATGTATGAAGATATCCTGCGTGGGAAAAACAAAAAGTACGAACACTGGAATGTAGCCGTATAAAAAAAGTGGCGACCGTTTGGTCGCCACTTTTTCATTATGGTCGATTTCCTTTGAAACGTACCTGCACCAGATTCTTTTGGCAATCTGCATAGGTATTGATCGGTTTCTGCTCCGATTGCGGAATGCCCGCTACATCGAACATCTGGATCCACAGTGTTCCTTTTGAATCCGTTGGAGGCATGTTCAGCACAAGTTCAAACCCGCCTACGCCGAATTGCGTTGCCACGCCGGTGACCGTGGTATGCGCATCAGGGTCGATGGTCTGTCCATTGAGCGTGCCGCCGATCTTGATGATGCCAAACTTGTAGGGTGCATTGTTAGAATCCACCGCTTCGCCTGCCACACCAAAATACGAACAGCCCAGTTCCGGATAAAAGATCGAGCTGGGAACATAATTGACGATCACAGAGAAAGGCGCTTTGGGCGTACGAGTGGGTGTTGGCGGCTTGGGCGTTTTGGTGGGCGGCACCAGCGAGAAGGGAGTATTTGTAAAGAATGACAGTGCAGGTAGGGTACCGGCGTATTGCTTGGCGTAAGTTCCAGCGTCGGGCTGGGCGTCCAGGTGGCATCCAGCTTGAGCGGTTCCGGTGTAAAGGTCGGAGTGGAAACGCCCCTTCCCCACCAGGCGGCAAAATATTTAGGTTCGAATTGGGAAACATGAAGATCACCAGGAAGTACAGCACGATCGCTATTGTCGCTACCAATACTAAAATCGAAAGCATGTCCCACATATCCATACCGGCGCCACCGCTGGAATAAGACTGTCTTGAAGGTTTCCCATCGAAGTTGAATTCGTCGCTCATTGAAGTCGCTCCATCTCCATTATGAAACTACTGCGGCGCCAGCACTACGTTCGCCGCGGTTCTTTGGTCGGCGACCCATTTCTTCAATGCCTGTTCCTGTAAAGCCAGATATGCATCGGGCGAAAGGGGTCGGGCAGGATCACGCTCGAGGACACGCAAGATATGAAATCCCACATCGGTGGCGATCACATCGCTATGTGCGCCTACCTGTAAATTGAAGGCGGCTTCCTCGATCTTTGGGTCAAGCAGATAGCCTCGCGGCACCCATCCTAGATCACCGCGCGTCAATGGGTCTGCCTGTAGTGCCAGTTCGTTAAAATCGGCTCCGCCATTCAACTGCGATAGAAAGTTCTGAGCCGTGTCTTGATTATAGAGCAGAATTTGCTGAACGTGTACCTGCTCGGCGGTACTGGGGACACTCGAAATGATTTTGTCACGCATCCAGGCAGATTCTGCTCCCCGCCTCAACGCCGACCGAAAGGTTTTGTCGGTGTACCCGTGAGCCTGCTCCCACGCGGACAGCTTGTCTGCACCGCCGATCTGCGCTGCAAGCGTATCGATGCGTGCCTGCAAGCCTGCATCATCAAGGGTGAATCCATTTGTATGCGCGGCTTGCGCGAGGAGCAATTGCGCTACCAGATCTTCGATCACCGCGCTGGTAGCTGTTGGCGAATTGACCGTTTTGCCGAGGGCCGTTTGAGCGGATGTATAACGTGCTACTTCCGCATCGAACTCGGGGTAGGTAATGCCATCTCCGTTAACAGTGAGAGCCATTGGCTCAGGCGTGGCGGTGGGAGGCTCGGGAGTCAGAGTCGCTGTGGGTGTTGCAGACGGCACAGGCGTAGGAAGAGAAGCGCACGCGGCGAGTCCGAGTACGGTCAAAAGAGTCAGAGATATCCGAATGAAGGTTTGTTGGGAAAACATCGTCCCCGATTATACGTTAAACCGTTGGGACACGGCGTTGCCGTGTCCCAACAAAATGTACAGGGTATTCTAGTAATCCATGCCGCCCATGCCGCCAGGAGGCATGGCAGGAGCCTTGTTCTCTTCGGGCATATCGGTGATCAACACATCGGTGGTGAGGATCATCGAAGCAATGGAGGAAGCGTTCTCGAGCGCGCCGCGCACAACCTTGACCGGGTCAATAACACCGGCTTCGATCATGTCCACATACTTGCCGGTGAGCACGTTGTAGCCGATATTCTTGTTCTTCTTCTCGCCAGCGGTGCGGCGGACGGTGTCGATGATGACGGAACCATCCTGACCAGCATTGGAAGCGAGCTTGCGAATCGGGGCTTCGAGAGCCTTCTTGACGATGTTGATGCCAACCTTGATCTCTTCGTTGTCATCGCCGTTGTCTTTGGCAAGCTTGTCGAGCTTGGTGGAGGCGTTGATGAGGGAGATCTCACCGCCAGGGACGATACCTTCTTCCACAGCCGCGCGGGCAGCGGAGAGGGCATCTTCGACGCGATGCTTCTTTTCCTTCATCTCGGTCTCGGTCGCGGCGCCAACACGGATGATGGCAACGCCGCCGCTCAACTTGGCGAGACGTTCCTGAAGTTTTTCCTTGTCATAGTCGCTGGTGCTGCGATCGATCTCAGCGCGGATCTCTTTGATGCGACCTTCGATATCAGCCTTCTTGCCCTTGCCGCCGATGACAGTGGTGTTTTCCTTGTCAGAAACGACCTTCTCAGCCTTGCCCAGGTCCTGCAGGGTGACAGTTTCGAGCTTGCGACCAGTCTCTTCAGCGATGACGGTACCACCGGTGAGCTTGGCAATATCTTCGAGCATGGCTTTGCGGCGATCGCCAAAGCCAGGAGCCTTGACGGCGAGCACGTTCAACATGCCGCGCAGTTTGTTCAGAACGAGGGTAGCGAGAGCTTCACCATCGATGTCTTCGGCGATGATGACCAGTTCGCGCTTGCCGATCTGGACGAGCTTCTCGAGGATGGGGACGATATCCTGAGCCGCAGAGATCTTCTTCTCGTTGATGAGGATATAGGGCTCATTGATGACGGCTTCCATCTTGTCGGTGGAGGTGATGAAGTAAGCGGAAAGGTAACCGCGGTCGAACTGCATACCTTCCACGAATTCGGTCTCGAACTGCATGGACTTGGATTCTTCAACGGTGATAACGCCGTCTTTACCGACCTTGTCCATGACATCGGCGATCAAGCCACCGATCTCTTCGTCAGCGGCGGAATTGGTCGCGACGGAAGCGATCTCTTCCTTGGTGTCGATCTTGACCGACATCTTGCGGAGTTCTTCCACAACGGTTTCGGTGGCGAGGGAAATGCCGTTCTTGAGCAGCATCGGGTTGTAGCCAGCTTCGAGAGCCTTGAGACCTTCGTTCACGATGGCATGAGCCAGCACTGTGGAGGTGGTGGTGCCATCACCGGCGATATCGTTGGTCTTCTGGGCAGCTTCCTTCAGGAGCTGAGCGCCCATGTTCTCAAACGGATCTTCGAGTTCGATTTCCTTGGCAACAGAAACGCCGTCATGGGTCACGGTCGGGGATCCGAACTTGCGATCCACAGCCACGTTGCGTCCCTTCGGACCGAGGGTTGCGCCGACCGCGTTGGCGACGGTGTTCATACCGTTCTTAAGTTTGCGGCGGGCGTCTTCTGAAAAAACGAGTTGTTTAGCAGCCATTGTTCATTACCTCCAGAATTACGCTTCTACGATCGCGAGGATGTCGCTCTCGCGCAGGATAAGCAGTTTCTTTCCATCCACTTTCACTTCGGTGCCAGAATACTTGGCATACAACACGCGGTCACCCACTTTGACTTCGAGGGCGATGCGGTTGCCAGCGTCATCACGGTCACCAGGACCTGCCGCCAGGATCTTGCCTTCCTGCGGTTTCTCTTTTGCGGTTTCGGGCAGAATAATGCCACCAGCAGAGATTTCCTCTTGTTCGATCGGTTCAACGATCACACGTCCGCCAAGGGGTTTCAACTTTAACTTACTTGCCATTGCTAGACCTCCTGAAAGGATTTTGATTTTCTTGAATTCTTCATAATCACGAAATTAGCACTCGTGCGCTCTGAGTGCTAATCGTATGATACCGAAACCAATGACCCACGTCAAGAGGTTTGTTAGAATTCTTATAAAGCTCTGATATAGCCGCCGCTTAATTTGGAAGCGGAGTCGGCGTATACGGGATGTCGGTCGCGTTTGTTCCCGGCACCGAAGTAGCTGGCGGTCCTCCCTCGTTCAGCGACTGGCAAATGAATTCGCTCGGCTGGACAATATCGAAAAGGATCGTCTGCCGTGAATCGGCGTAGGCTTCTGGCTTGGAGTTGACCTCTGCCTTCACTTCATTCAACACTTTGGTTGCTAGATCACATTTATTATCCGCGGGGCGGCTCAAGGCGGCGAGCACCGAACCGTAGGTGTAGTAATAGACCAGAGTGCTGGGGGAAATTTTCTGCCCGGGCACATCTACGGGGTTCTCATTCAGATTTGGGAAACATTTTTCCAGCCCGCGCCCCATGCAGGAATCTTCTCCCGAACAACCATAGGTGGCACACTGCAACGAATAGATCGAGCCCTCATAGTTGCGCGAACGAAAGTAGACCAGTCCCAACTGTCCATAAATGGTTGGGTTGGTCGGTTCGTATTCCAATGCTTTCTTGACGTTCAGCGCCGCCGCGAAGAAGTCACCCAACTGAGAATAGGTACTGGCGATCGAAAGGTGCGGACCCGGGTCATTGACCCCGATTTGCTTGTTGATCTTCACTGCTTTATCGAAATATTCCAAAGACTGCTCATAGACCGGACGCGCCGCATCGGGGTCGCCGATCTTAGCTGCCAGAGTACGGTAGTTCGCACCGGCTCGTCGGTACAAGAACGTAAAATTTGGAGCGATAGTAATCGCTTTATCGTATTCAGTGATCGCCAGGTTGTAATCTCCCAGCGTTTCCAACACATAGGCATACACACGATGTACATCCATCGTGGAATCGTCGAGTTCAAGAGCCTGCTTGATGATGAGTTCTGCCTGGTCCCACTTTTGTTGGTCGATGAGGACTTCGGCGTAATAGGTCAGCGCCAGTGCATTGGTACTATCCAATTGCTGGGCTTGCAATGCTTCGTTCTCCGCCTGGATCAAATAATCCTGCACCTGCTCTTCGGTGTAAAAATCGAGGCTGGCATTCCAATCCAACGCCAGGGCATGGACCGCACGCACCGTGCTGTTATCGGGAGCCAACGCCACTGCTTTCTTAGCCGATTCAAGCGCTTCCTGCAAGCGCACTTTCTTTTGATCGGTCGTGATCAGGAACGTGGAGGAATAGGTCTGGATACGCGATAACTTCCACCAGATCTCCACGTTGTTCGGGTCGATCTCCACGGCATTTTGGTAGGCAGTGATCGCCGCTTCCACTTTGCCAGCGCTAAAGTTGGCATCCCCTTCCAGGGCATAGGACTCAACCGAACGCGTTGGAATCGCAGTCGGCTGGAACAACGGCTTGATATCTCCCCTATCGATCTGTTGGATCATCCACACTCCACCCAACAGCATCACCACCCAGACGAACATGCGGTATAGATTCGCCTGGGGCTTACGATTGAAAATAGGACGACGAGGGTTAACGTTCATTCTTTCTTACTTACTCACTTTACGCAAACCGTCTCGACACTTGCACCATACGCAAGTGTCGGAACGGTGCAATTAATTGGGAAGAGGCGTTTCCGTCATTTCTACCTCAGGAGTCGAGGTAGCACTCTCTGTTTCTTCTGGTGTCGAGGTAGCCGAAACCGGGTTGTTCAAGTTATCCTGACATATCTGGATGGTCTTATCGGCAGCCGCCAATGCATCTTCATTCGAGCGCAATTTACTCTGAATATTCTGAACGATCTGCAAGGCTTCCCCGCACTCGTTCTGGTAGGCAAGGGTCAGCCCATAGATGTAATAATATTCGATCACACGCGGATCATTGGCATCCAACGGGAGCCCAACCACATGCTTGCCATCTTCCAATGTGCCACCATTGAGCGCCAGGCGGAACTCATCGATCGCCTCGGGCCAGCGCAGATTACGATACAGCATGATGCCATAATTCCCACGATATTTTGGATTCGTAGGTTCGTCGTTGACAGACTGCTCGGCATACTGCACCGCTTTGGCGTAGTCACCCACGCCTGCATACGTGCGCGACATCAAATATTCCGGCTCTGGATCAGAGGGGTTGAGGGTGTTCGCCAACGTATATTCCGTTACAGCTTCATCCGTAGCCTGAATACGTCGATAATTGTTTGCCAACTCCATATGCAGGATCGGGATATTCTTGTTGATCTTGATCGCTGCCTTATATTCTTCGATCGCTTCTTCCAGGTTCGTGATCGGGTCTGGGTTGGGAATCGGGTCTGGGGCTTGCGAAAGCAAATAGGCACGCGCTCGATGCGTCTCCACGATCCCAGGGTCCAAAGCCAGAGCAGCACGCGATTGCGTCGCTGCCTGGTCATAATAATCATAGCCTGCATCCGTCAGGATCTCCACATAATACGATTGGATCAACGCGTTATTGGGGTCGGCTGCAACGGCCTCTTCGATGGAATCCATCGCTTCTGAATTTTTTCCCTGAAAATCAAGCGACCAGGCGCGTACCCCCATCGCCAGGGCGTTCTTCGAATTCAGCAATAAAGCGCTTTCAGCATTGGTCTGCGCTTCTTCGTACTGTCCTGCCCAAACCTGCAAGCGCGCTAACGACACATATAAGGAAGAATCCTGTGGAGAAGAGCGGATCGCCTCCTTATATGCCTCAATTGCCTGGAACAACTTTCCGTCATTGAAAAGGGCTTCCCCTTCGGTTACATAAGATTTGGGGGCACGTGTTGGAGTAGGCGTTGGTAAAAACGGGTTCGGCTGGCTTGGCAGGTAGACCTGATTAAAATAATAGCCAAAGAGCAAAACCAGCCCAAAAACCGTCCAACCGAAGTAATTTGGGCGTTTTTTGCGGCGAGTCATGCTCCAACGGCTGCTTTTTGGTAAGTACATCGTAGAGTCATATTACCATCTGGGATGAATCAACGTCAAGCAGGGTCTATCTACTCTAACCCGCCTCTTATGCTACAATCTACCTATGCAGTTTGAAGTCTTCACACTTCTTCCTGAAGTCTTTCCCCCCTATCTCGATACAAGTATTCTCAAGCGTGCCCGGCAAAAGGGACTGATCGATATACACGTACACAATATCCGTGACTATACTCACGACAAGCATCACACCACCGACGACACTCCCTACGGAGGCGGAGGCGGGATGGTGATGAAACCCGAGCCGGTCTTCGAAGCTGTTGAATCCGTTCTTGGACTCGAGACGCTTCAGACTAAGCCGGTTGTTGCCGAAGGTGCCCGCCAGGGTATTCCCGTTATCTTATTAACTCCTCAGGGACGTGTTTTCAGCCAACGCGTCGCCGAGGAGTTTTCGCGTTATGAACGCATCGCTTTAATTTGTGGTCGTTACGAAGGCGTGGATGAACGCATCCGTGAACATCTTGTCACCGACGAAATTTCGATCGGCGATTACGTGCTCACCGGCGGCGAACTCCCTGCGCTTATGGTCATCGACGCGGTCTCGCGCCTCATCCCTGGCGTGCTGGGTGACCCCACCGGCGCAGAAGATGACTCGCATTCCATGGGCTTGCTGGAATATCCGCACTACACCAAGCCACCCGAATTCCGCGGCTGGAAAATTCCCGATGTGCTTGCCAGCGGAAACCATGCCAAGATCGACGAGTGGCGCAGAGAACAAGCGATCACAAGAACGTTTCACAAACGACCTGATATGCTTGAAAAAGCAGAGCTAACGAAAAAAGATAAAAAAATCATTGAAAGTTTAAGGGCAAAGGTTGAAGATCAGAACGGCTAACTTGTAACTTTCAACCTGCAACCTTCGAACCAAAAAACTGGAGGAAACCATGTCATCACGGCTCAATTACGGCAAGACCTTCCTGCTCGGTTTCGGTTTTTTCGGTGTAAGTGTCATCTGGGGCGTGTATAACGCTTTCGTTCCTATTTTCCTTTCTGAAAAATTTCATCTCGCTCCTGCCTTCGTGGGCTTCTTCATGACGCTCGATAATATCGCAGCGCTGTTCATCCAACCGCCCGTCGGCGCCTGGTCCGATAAGATCCGCACACCGCTCGGGCGCCGCATCCCATTCATTCTCATCGGTGCGCCGATCTCCGCCGTGGCATTTGGATTAATTCCCATCGCGGCAGTGCTTCCATTATTTGTGGCATGCACCAGCACGCTGTTGTTGAGCGCGGCATTGTGGCGCACACCGGTTGTGGCATTGATGCCAGATATCACGCCCTCTGCATTTCGTTCGCAGGCAAATGGCATCATCAACTTCATGGGCGGAGTCGGAACCATCATCGCCCTGCAGACCGGCGGTATGCTCTACAAGATAAGTCCAAGCTTCCCCTTCTGGCTTGGGTCAGGACTTGTGTTGATAGCGGCATTGGTAGTGTATCTCTTCATCGAAGAACCGAAAGAGTATGAACAGACCGATGAACAACCCGGCATGTTCGCCAGTTTGAAAGAAGTCTTCAGCGATGAAGACAAAAGCGGATTGCGCATTCTGCTCGCCATCTTCTTCTGGTTCATCGGCTTCTCCGCTGTGGAAACATTCTTCACACTCTATGCAAAAAATCATCTTGGGTTGAGCGTAGGCGATGGTGCTACCCTATTATCGGTGTTGCCACTATTCTTTGTGCTCTTTGCAATTCCCTCCGGATTTATCGCGGGCAAGATCGGTCGGCGCACAACGATCTCGATTGGTTTGATCACGCTCATCATTATGATGATCCTGCTCTATATCACACCAGCCGATGCGCTGCTCACGGGTATCGCTCCCCTGCCGCTAGTCGGTATCCCTCTCGTGGAAGGCGGGGCACGCATGTTAACGCTGGCAGGTGTGTTGCTCATCGTCGGTGGAGTAGCATGGTCGTTTGTAAATATTAACTCGTTGCCAATGATCGTCGATCTGACCAGTGCAGCGCGCATCGGCACATTCACTGGCTTGTATTATTTATTTTCCACACTCTCTGCCATTGTGGGACCAAACCTGAACGGCTGGGCGATCCAGTTAACGAACAACAATTACAACATCATTATGGCATTGGCACCGATCTTTTTCCTGATCGCATTGGTAATGATGTCGGGAGTCAAGCGCGGGGAGGCACTTCCTCAATAACGAAAACCGCCTCCGGCTGAGCCGGAGGCGGTTTTTTCATCCATTTATGACGAAAGACAGTGATTTGTCACGTTCCTTAATAAGCGTCTTGTCGAATGGTTGAACTAATTGTATACTAGTCTTGAGATGGGTTTCACAATGAACCCAACCATCAATTTTTCAAAGAGGAGAAGAATTATGAAGAAGCTGTACGTTTTGCTTGCGGTGCTGTTAGTGGCCGCCATGATCCTGCCAGCTTGTGCTCCTGCCACGCCTGATTGTAAGGATGAGAAGACCTTCTGCGTGGGCTTGGTCACCGATGTCGGCAAGATCAACGACAAATCCTTCAATCAGTCTGCTTGGGAAGGTGTCCAGAAGGCTGAGAAGGATTTGGGCGCAGTCGTGCAATACATCGAGACCGCTGATGCCAAAGACTATGACAAGAACATCGCCACTTTCGCCGACGAAGGCTACGACGTCATCGTGACCGTCGGTTTCGGTATGGGCGAAGCGACTGACAAGGCTGCCGGTACCTACCCGAACGTCAAGTTCATCGGTGTGGACCAGTTCCAGGCTGCTGATGTCCCAGGTGTTGTTGGCTTGAACTTCCCGGAAGATAACGCCGGCTTCCTCGTCGGCGCCCTCGCCGCGATGATGAGCAAGACCAACCACATCGGCGCTGTCTGCGGTACCGATGCTGTCCCGCCCGTTTGGCGCTTTGGTGAAGGCTACAAAGCCGGTGCAGCGTATGCTGACGGTTTGAAGGGCACCACCACTACCGTAGACGTTGTCTACCACAGTGACGTTGGTTTCGATAAGACCTTCGTTGACCCCGAATGGGGCGCTCAGACCGCCAAGTCCATGATGGACCAGGGCGCAGATGCGATCTTTGGTTGTGGTGGTATCACCGGTAACGGCGCCATCACCGCCGCCGCCCAGGCTGGCAAGTACGCCATCGGCGTTGACACTGACCAGTACCTGACCCTGCCCGAAGCTGCTCCCAAGATGCTCTCCAGCGCGATGAAGAACATCACCCCGGGCGTCTTCGACCTGATCAGCAAGGCAAAGGACGGCAGTTTCCCCGTTGGTAACTACACTGGTACTGCTGGTTACGCTCCCTTCCACGATCTCGACAGCGAAGTTCCTGCTGACGTGAAGGCTGAGATGGAAAAGATCAATGCCGGTTTGCTCGACGGCTCGATCAAGACCAATGTGGCTCCCGTTAAGCCTCAGTAAGTAGCACCAAGCAAATAAAAAAGACAGGAGGCAATGCCTCCTGTCTTTTTTATTCCTCAAGATATATCAAAATTTGTCTGATAAATTGTTACAGGTGATATAATTCGAGAAATCTATCACAGCTTAATCGGAGACATCATGCAATCCGAGAAAAAATCGGGCTCATCCCTCGGGACCCTAGTACGCTCCGCTCTGGATGCCATGCTTATTCCTTTTCTGGCGATCCTGACGGCGGTAGTTGTTGGCGGAATTATTATCGCCGTTGTTCGAGGCAACCCATTCCTGGCATATGCCGGTTTGCTTCAAGGTTCATTCGGGTCTGCAAAGGCACTGAGTGAAACAGCCGTATGGGCAACGCCTTATATCTTTGGCGGCTTGGCAGTGGCACTAGCTTTCAAAGGTGGATTGTTCAATATTGGCGCTGAAGGACAGCTCGCGATCGGCGCCACGGTCTCTGCCTTGATCGGGTACGCTCTACCTGGCTGGTTCGGAGTGGACATTCCGCTCATTATCCATCTTCCGCTGACCATTCTTATAGGAATGGCAGCAGGCGCGCTGTGGGCATCCATTGCAGGGTTTCTCAAAGCATATACCGGGGGACATGAAGTCATCAACACGATCATGATGAACTACATCGCCTTAAATACCATATCCTTTTTGTTGAATGGTCCCATGAAGGACGCAGACCCCAACAATGTGATCGCGCGCACGCCGTTAATTGCTGACAGCGCACGCATTCCAACCATCTTTGGAGACGGTCTGCGTGTGCACTGGGGATTTGTATTTGCTCTGTTGATGGCATTCTTCATTTGGTGGTTACTGAATAAAACAACTCTGGGATTTGAAATTCGCACCGTAGGCGCCAACCCTGATGCCGCGAAATATGCCGGCGTCAATGTAAAGCGTACGATCATCCTGACCATGGCGCTCTCTGGTGCATTGGCTGGGTTGGCAGGGACGATTGAGGTGACCGGTTTAAATTACCGGCATGAATTGGGCTTCTCGATCGGTTATGGTTTCGATGCGATTGCCATTGCTTTGTTGGGCAAGTCCCATCCGTTAGGTGTAGTGCTGGCAGCCATTCTGTTCGCGGCGATGCGCAATGGCGCCACTCGTATGCAATTCCTAACTCAAATGCCAATCGACCTGATCTCCATGCTGCAAGCGTTGATCCTGCTCTTTGTCGCGGCCGATGCGATCGTGCGCTACATTTACCGGATCAAGTCGCAAGGCGAGCGCGTTGTGCTCACGCGTGGCTGGGGAGGCTAGGAGATATCATGGACTGGAAACGTTTTGGCTTCATCCTATTGATCATTGTGACCCTCTTCAGTGTGGTGGTATTGATCGGTCGTGTAGAAACACCTCCCATCATCATCATTACCAGTATGCTGGCAACGACCATCGCTGTCGCAACACCGCTCACCCTGGGCGCATTATCGGGTCTATTCTGCGAGCGTTCTGGCGTTGTGAATATCGGCATTGAAGGCATGATGCTCAGTGCCGCATTCTTTGGCTGGGTGGGCGCCATTTACATGTATCACATCTTCCACTTTGGAGTTGGCGTCAGCATTTTCGTTGGATTGATTTCTGCGGTGTTAACCGGCATGTTGATGGGACTTTTACATGCCGTTCTTTCCATTACCTACAAAGTAGATCAGATCATCGGCGGTACAGTCATCAACATCCTTGCCGTGGGGTTGACCGGCTTCTTGAACCGCCAGTTGTTCTTTGGTAAGGGCAGTGTGTTCGGAGGCAACATTCCCAACTCACCGGGCGTGCTTCCCACGGTCCATATCCCAATCACAGAGATCTTTGCCCCTATCTGCAAAGGGGCTACCGATTGTCTTCAAGTGGTTGACTCATTCAATAAGGTCTTCGATCAAAAGCCCATCGCCATCAGCGCTATTGTGCTAGTATTCGTGGCTCATTATGTGATCTTCAACACGCGCTGGGGATTGCGCACTCGTGCGGTTGGTGAACATCCCAAAGCAGCAGATACGGTTGGAATCAACGTCATCAAGATGCGCTATGCCAACGTGTTGATCGGCGGTGCACTAGCCGGATTGGCAGGTGCCTACTTCACTATTGAGTCGGTACCATCCTTTGAACCTTTGCTCACGAACGGACGCGGCTTCATCTCCCTGGCTGCCATGATCTTCGGCAACTGGACTCCCATTGGTGCATGGACTGCCGCGCTCGTTTTTGGGGCATCACAGGCGTTGAACATCAAACTCCAGTTGTTCCGCGATGTCATCCCCCCTCAATGGGCATTCCTGCAGCAATCTTACGTGGTTGGTCTGGTACCCTACTTGCTGACCATGATCATCCTCACCGGCATCATCGGTCGCACCACTCCGCCCGCCGCCGATGGCACACCCTACGAGAAATAAAATGGCAATTAAAGAAGCCACCCCCACTCCCGAAATCGTTCTCGAAGCAAAAGGGATCACCAAGAAATTCCCTGGCGTGCTGGCAAACGATAACGTTAACTTCGACCTGCGCCGAGGCGAGATCCATGCTCTGCTCGGCGAGAACGGCGCAGGAAAATCTACATTAATGAACATCCTCTATGGCCTCTATCGCCCTGAAATCAGGCGAAGTGACCGTAGAAGGGAATCAGATGCAGCTCAACTCGTCGCGCGATGCGATCAAGCATGGCATCGGCATGGTGCACCAGCATTTCATGCTCATCCCGGTTTTCACAGTGACCGAGAATATCATGCTCGGCGAAGAGACATCTCACCGCGCCGCGCCGAACGAGAATCCGCTCGTAAAACTGGACCGCAAAGAAGTGACGCAACGGGTGCGGGAGCTCTCGCATCAATACGGACTGGAAGTTGACCCCGAGGCGACCGTCGGTGACCTGCCCGTGGGCATTCAGCAGCGTGTCGAGATCGTCAAAGCGATCTACCGCAAGGCGAACATCCTCATCCTCGATGAGCCCACCGCCGTGTTGACCCCGCAGGAAGCCGAAGACCTCTTCCGCATTATGCACGACCTGACCAAGAAGGGCGTCTCGATCATCTTTATCACACACAAACTCAAGGAAGTGCTGGCAGTGGCAGACCGCATCACGGTCATGCGTGCCGGTCGTGTCGTAGGAACAGCGCTGCCAAAAGAAACCAACGAGCAGAAACTGGCTTCCATGATGGTGGGACGCGAAGTCATCCTCACCGTCCAAAAAGGACCTGCCAAACCCGCTGAAGAAGTCTTGAAAGTGGAAAACTTGCATGTGAAAGATGTACGCGGGCTGGAAGCAGTAAGCGGCGTTTCCTTTGAAGTCCATGCAGGTGAAGTACTTGGTATCGCCGGTGTGCAAGGCAACGGACAGACAGAACTGGCAGAAGCACTCACCGGATTGCGCCACATCGAAAGCGGACATTTCATCCTGTCTGGTAAAGATCTGACTGGCAAAACGCCACGTGCCATCACGGAAACGGGCATGGCTCACATCCCTGAGGATCGCCAGCGTCACGGCTTGGTGCTTGGGTACACCGTGGCAGATAACATGGTGTTGTGCGATTACTACCAGCCGCGTTTCTCTAAAGGCATTGTTATCCAGCAAAACCAGGTGGATGCCAACGCACAAAAGTTGATCAAAGAGTACGATGTGCGTACACCGTCTGCATTTGTGGCGGCGGGGAAACTCTCCGGCGGCAATCAGCAGAAGGTGATCGTGGCACGTGAACTGAGCCGCCCGGTGAAACTGGTGCTGGCTTCCCAACCGACCCGCGGATTGGATGTCGGTTCGATCGAATACATCCACAAGGAGATCATTGCCATGCGTGACCGCGGCGTGGCAGTGCTGCTGGTCTCTGCAGAGTTGGATGAGATCATGTCGCTCTCAGACCGTATTGCAGTGATGTACCGTGGTCAGATCGTCGCAACGGTGAACCGCAAGGATGCGACGCGCGAACAATTAGGCTTGTTGATGGCTGGGGTCCACGAAACAGCTTGAGGCGTAGAATGAATCGAGAACGGGAGTCCTAAAAAGGCTCCCGTTTTTATTTTCCGGAAGGTTCATACCATGTTACCGTTTTGATACAACATATCAGGAACAAAGGGAAATAGAGTGCCGTCTACAGCCGTGTACCCCATCTATCACTCATAGCGCTTAAAGAAGCACGCGGGGTGTACAATTAATGTACTTCACGAGGAGAAAAGAATGTCCAAATCTTTACGCATCATTTCCATTTTATTGATCCTGATGGTGCTTGCCACAGCCTGTAATCTGCCATCGAAGGCGCCTGCTACCGAAGAACCTAACGCGATCTTCACGGCAGCAGCCATGACCGTGCAGGCACAGTTGAACCAAAGCACTCCGTTCAGCACGCCGACCATTCCCCCTCCGCAGCCAACCAATACCGTTGCTGTTACAGTACCTACACTTCAGCCTATCGCGAGTAATACGCCTGCGATCTCTCCTACCACAGCCTGTGATGTAGCTCTATTTGTAAAGGACGTAACGTACCCCGACGGCTCACAAGTGGAACCGGGTGCTACATTCAAGAAGACCTGGCGGTTAAGGAACGTCGGCACATGCGCATGGTCAGGCTATGCGCTGGTCTTTGACAGCGGCGAATCCATGGGTGGCACGCCCGACGCGATCGGCACGGTCGGACCGGGTCAGGAAGTGGATGTTACCGTTACCTTCACCGTTCCCACTACGCTCAGCGGCACCGTCCGTAGTTACTGGCGTCTGCGCAATACAGCGGGTGTTTTGCTGCCGGTCCTGAACGGCTTCAACAATAAATCCTTCTTTGTGGAGGTCAAGGTCGGTTTGGTAAGCAACGGCTTGGACCTGCACTCACGCGCCACTGAGGCGGTTTGGATCAGCGGCGCCGGCAACCTGACGTTCGGCGGACCCGATACCAATTCTGATGGCTTCGCCATGTTCCGCAACAATCAAAAAGTGGAAGATGGAAGCTCCCCATCCAAGGTGCTCGAAATGTATCCGCAGTGGGTCAATGATGGTGTCATCACCGGTAGATACCCTTCTTACATCATTCGGACCGGCGAACATTTCACAGCAAGGATCGGCTTCCTGGCGAACAGTGACGGCACATGCGGCTCAGGAAGCGTAAAGTTCCAGTTCAACTTCAAGGAAGCCGGTGTGCTGCACAATCCTGCCCTGGGCGAATGGACAGAGACCTGCGATGGCAAGATCACGGCTGTGGATATAGATCTCAAGGATTATGTAGGAAAAAATGTCGAGTTTGTGCTGGCGGTTCTGGCAAATGGACCGGCAACACAGGATATGGCAGTGTGGATCAATCCGCAAATCCTGGTTCCCTAGTACAAAAGGAGCGCCCGACACTTAGTGTCGGGCGCCTTTTTTGAAAAAGGTATAATGAACGCCTGAATCCAGCAACAGAAAGGAAGATGAATGTTTTTGCGAAAGTACAAAATCCTTGTTGTGATGTTGGCAGGTATGTTGGTCCTGAGCGCCTGCGGGGGAACGTCACAAAATCAGAATGAGATCGCTACGGCGGTGGCGCTGACGGTGCAAGCACAAAATGCCCAAACTCAGGTAGCCAGCCTGCCAACATCCACATCCATGCCTTCGACACCTTCCACAGATGTGACTACAACTCCCGATGCGGCGGAAACGGCTCCTGCTACCACCAAGACATTAGCGCCCAACCCGGGCTGCACCCTCTCTGCCAATCTGGCGCAGGAAGACCCACCAGATGGCAAGATATTTGCGCCAGGCGAATCGTTTCTGAAATCATGGTCACTACAAAACACAGGTACCTGTACCTGGGATAAAACATATAAGTTGGTGTATTGGGATGGAGATTTGATCGGCGGAGCAGTGTCGTATGATCTACCAGTAGTGATCGCTCCCGGCGAAACCAAGGAAATCCCCATTCTTCTCCAGGCGCCAGCATCCGAAGGTTCCTATCGAGGTTATTGGCGCTTGAAATCGCCCTGGGGGTATGACTTTGGCGTGGGCTCCATCAGTCAATCCTTTTACGTGGATATCATCGTGTCCAGCAACCCCAAGAGCGGACACGGCGTTACGAGTATCGTCCTTGACTATGAACGGGAGCCTCTCGGAGGCTGCCCCTATAACCCGATCACCTACACGTTTTCTGCCAAAGTCACCACAAATGGCAAAGTGAAGGTCAAATATTATTGGCTGTTCAGCGATGGTGGGCGAAGCGAAACCTTTACCCTGATGTTCGACGATGCCGGCACAAAAACGGTCACCAGTGAACCCTATGTTCTTCATATGGATTCGAAGCAGATGACACGGACAGCAAGCCTGGTTATCGAATCTCCACAAACCATGCAAAGGGATATTAACTGGACATTTACCTGCCAGTAACTACTCAACCGGCGTTCTCGGAACGCCGGTTTTTTTTACGGGAACCGTATCTCATCTGGAAACGTCTAATAGATTGTCAAAATTAGCAACGGAGACAATTATGAGTATTACTCGTTTCAAGAAATTCGCTCTTATTTTCCTGGCACTGGCATCCATTCTGGCATGCGGACCTCTCGCCGCCGGAACGCCCCAGCCTGCCGCCACCCTAAATGCGCTGTACACATCTGCTGCACAGACCCTGGAGGGTATGTCCACGCAGGCGGCAAACACGTTGATCGCACAGACGTCTGCTACGCCCACCTTATCCATCACAACGGCAAGCGCCACTCCATTTAGCACCTTCACAAATGTGCCTCCGCTCTCCACCGTTGTGACCAAATGTGACGCGGCATCCTTCATAGAGGATGTCACCTACCCTGATGGGTCCGCGGTAGGGCGCTCTACCACCTTTACCAAAACCTGGCGTCTGCGGAACACCGGCACCTGCACATGGACCCCATCCTACTCAATTGTGTATGTCAACGGCGAGAAATTTGGCGCGCCGAACTTTGTTTCGCTGCCCGGGAACGTTGCTCCGGGCGAGAGCATTGCGCTCTCTGTCAATCTCGTGGCACCCAATAGCGCCGGTCGTTATCGTGGTAACTGGATGCTGCGCAATTCATCCGGAGTGCTCTTCGGTGTGGGGGATGCTGGCACTTCAAGCTTCTATGTGGATGTAAGTGTCAGCGGCTACATAGTGACCGGCTACGACTTTGCCGCCAATTATTGCGATGCCAACTGGGATAATGGCAATAAAGATCTGCCCTGCCCAGGTTCTGATAGAGATAAAGCAGGTTTTGTATATTCCATCACATCTCCGAAGCAGGAAGATGGAACTACAAAGGATATTGGACTACTGACCCATCCGAAGCAGGTGAATAACGGCTATATCACAGGCATATACCCTGGCGTCAACATCAAATCCGGCGACCATTTCCAGGCGCAGATCAGCTGCCTGTATAAAGCCAACGATTGCGATGTCGTCTTCCGACTGGAGTATCAAATCGGCAATGGCACTGTCAGGCTGCTAGGTGAATGGCATGAACTCTTCGAAGGAAAGTTCTACCCAGTCAATATCGATCTAAGCTCTCTGGAAGGAAACAAGGTCAAGTTCATCTTTACAGTCTTGGCGAACGGATCATCCCATGAGGATTATGCGCTGTGGGTAGCTCCGCGGATCACCCGCCTCAGCTCCGATGCCCCCACCAAGACGCTTACCCCGGCTCCATCCAAGACGGCAACGGCTACCGGTACCGCGACGATCACATCCACCCCGACCAACACTCTCACTCCGACAGCGACCAGTACCGCTACCGAAACGCCAACACCTACACCTTCTGCGACACCATAAATAATAGGCAAACTGCCGAATTTTTTGCCACCCATCAATTGGCAGTATAATCATACTGGAAGTGTCTGCGAAATGGACACTTCCAGTCCACTTTTGACCGTACTCTTATGGAGGTCACTTTATGCTCGCTCGAAGCCCGCGGCACATCAGCATCATCCTTATAACTGCCGCCTTGATCCTTGCAGGCTGTAACGTAGGTGCCACACCTGCACCTACAGTGGATGTGAATGCCATCAACACCGCCATTGTTGGAACTACTGTCGCTCAACTCTCAGGGCAAATGACCCAAACCGCCCAGGCTTTGCCAACTTCTGCTTCCCTGCCAACGGAGCAGCCCGTAAATCTTCCAACGTTTGCCCTGCCAACTTTGGAAGCATCTCCTACCGCAGCAGCAGGAGCGCTCCCCACCATATCCTTCAACACCACACCTGTAGCAGGATTAACATCTCTGCCAACCGCGGCAGTATCGACATCGTCCAATTCATGGACTAAGGTTGGCTGTAATGATGCAATGTTCCTTTCCGAGACCCTTCCGGATGGGTCTAAGGTAAACGCAGGTAAAAAATTTAAGAAAGCCTGGGAGATCCAGAATACCGGAACGTGTACCTGGGATGAAGGCTATGTCTTCGCCTTTGTCGCAGCTCAGTCCAGTGCCGGGATTGAAGGCTATGACATTGTGATCAACAAAACAGAAGAGTTCACAAAGCCTGGACATTCCCAGTCTTTCATCATTGAACTAACCGCTCCAACTAAAAGTGGAGAATACAAAGGTTATTGGAAGTTAAAATCGGATGATGGTACGTTCTTTGGTCCGCTCGTTTACTTCGATATAGTCGTAAAATAAAAGCACGCTTGAGGAAAACCGTAAAATAAAACCATCAATGGTCTCCTCTTTCAAGAATACACCCCATGGAGGTAAGCTTATGTTCGTTCGAAAAAACCCGCGGCAGGTGATGCTCATTTTCACTATTGCCGCCTTGACCCTGGCAGGCTGTAACGTTGGCGCCACCCCTGCGCCCACGGTTGATGTGAATGCCATCAATACTGCTATCGTTGGAACTACAGTTGCCCAACTTTCGTTGCAGTTCACACAGACTGCCCAGGCTCAACCGACAGCCGCACCTGCTTTAACCGATACGCCTGTCAATCTTCCCACCTTCTCTCTGCCAACCGTGAGTGGAGGAGCGACTCCCACTACTTCGGGAGCGCTCCCAACCATTTCCTTCAACACCACACAGGTAGCGAACACACCCGTAGCTGGTTTTACGCAATTGGCATCTCCCGTACCTGCCGGTGGTGCAACCCCTGTGCTAGGCGATGCTTGTCATAACAGCTCTTATATTGCCGATGTCACTGTCCCGGATGGAACAGTATTCAAGCCCGGTGTAGATTTCGTAAAAACTTGGACAATCAAAAACACCGGCACCTGCTCGTGGGATGAGGGATATGTCTTCGCATGGATCGCCGGAGACAAGGCGCTCGATCCTTACAGCATTAAATTCCAGGATAAAAAGGACTTTATCTCAAGCGGCACATCTACCGACATTTCCGTCAACCTCACTGCCCCATTGGAACCCGGCAAGTACACGGCAACCTGGAAAATGCAATCAGATACGGGATATTACTTCGGTTCCATGTTCACTGTCGTGATTGAGGTCAAAAAGAAATAACCAGCCTCACAGGATGGGCAAACTATGAAACTAAAACTGGTCGTAGCCACACTCTTGATCGCCGTACTGATCGGCGCTTGCGGAGCATCACCCACACAGCCATCGGAACCAACACCTGATGTTGCTGCCGTACGCACATCTGCCGCGAGCACGGTTGTCTCACAATTCACATTGACCGCTGCAGCCTTCACCGCTACGCTTCCACCTCCACCGACAGAGACGCCTCTTCCCGAAGCAACTGCCACGGCGACCCTGCCCCCGATCGCGCAGGTAACCAATGCCCAAGGGACCACCATCGCCCTTTGTGACAAATACGCCTGGGATATTTCGACCGTGGATGTCAACGTACCCGATAACACCGTTATGTCACCGGGACAGAACTTCGTAAAGACCTGGAAGATCAAGAACATCGGCGCCTGCACCTGGGGCGAAGGCTATAAACTGATCTACAGCTACGGCGACAAAATGAATGGCACCGCGCAGGCGCTTACTGCTGCCATCGCACCGAATCAGGAAGTGGAAGTATCCGTGTCGTTCAAAGCGCCGGATCTGCCTGGCTCCTATCAAAGTTTTTGGACCCTTCAAAACCCCAAAGGCATCGCCTTCCAGGGCAATGACGGGAAAGTGCTCTACGTTTTGATCACCGTGCAGTAAGAGTACTCCAGTTAAATACATCGTCCCGCAGGCTTTGAGCAATTCACTCGAAGGAACCTGCGGGACGTTCCATATAAGGATATCTGTGGCTCAAGATCTGAAGCAAACCATCAAGGAAAAGGCTCACCAGTTGGGATTCATCCTGGCTGGTGTTACGCTTCCCGATCCGCCGCCGCACTATTCCACCTTCGAGCAATGGCTCACACAGGGACATCACGGCACAATGAGCTATCTCGCCGAAGAACGCTCCCGCCGGCGCCGCGCCGACCCCAAACAAATTCTCCCGGAATGTAAGTCTATTTTAGTATTAGCAACACCGTATGGCTCCCCTCTCCCAGCGGGAGAGGGTGACCCGAAGGGTCGGGTGAGGGAGAAATCCCAACCTACAATTGCATCCTACGCCCATGGACTCGACTACCACGACATCCTCCCTGCCCGGATGAAGGAACTCGTTCAATTTATCGAGCAACAGGTCGGAGGTCCAGTAAAGAACCGTTGGTATACTGACACAGGTCCCATCCTGGAACGCGATCTCGCTCAACATGCAGGCATCGGTTGGATCGGCAAGAATACCTGTCTCATCCATCCCAAAAAGGGTTCCTATTTCTTGCTCTCTGAAATTCTTCTCGATCTCGATCTCGAGCCCGATCTGCCCTTCACTACCGATCACTGCGGTACCTGCACGCGCTGCATCCAAGCCTGCCCCACCGATTGCATCCTGCCAAACCGCACGCTCGATGCTACGCGCTGCATTTCCTATCTCACCATCGAACTTAAGGATGATATTCCGGTGGAGCTGCGCGACAAGCTTGGGGATTGGGTTTTCGGCTGCGATATCTGCCAGCAGGTCTGCCCGTGGAATCGATTCGCACCCGAAGGTGACCCCGCCTTCGAATCGAAAACCCCGCATCCTTCTCCCGAAGACCTGACCCTCACACCCCAGGCATTCAACCAACGCTTCAAGGAGACTCCGATCAAACGTGCCAAACGACGCGGTTACCTGCGCAATGTCGCCTTGGCACTAGGTAACTCAGGCAACAGGCAAGACCTTCCCGTTCTGCAGAATGCGCTGAACGATGATGAACCAATGGTAAGAGAACACGCCCAATGGGCAATTGATAAAATCAAACGTCTATCGGACTCCAACGTCTCCTGACGTTGGAATCAAGGTCCAAAGTCTTGAGACTTTGGACTCCAACTATATTTCACAAAATGACACAAAAACTCTTAATCGCCACCAACAATCAAGGCAAGATCAAAGAACTGCATGAACTACTCGATGACCTGGGCATTGACCTCGTCACCCCCAAGCAAATCGGACTTGATCTAGACGTGGTCGAAGATGGTCACACATACGCTGAGAACGCCGCCAAGAAAGCGCTTGCCTTCGCCCACGCTAGTGGACTCATCTCCCTCGCCGACGATTCCGGCTTGGAAGTGGATGCTCTCGATGGCGCACCCGGCTTATATTCCGCGCGCTACGGCTCCACCAACGGAGAAAAACTCTCCGATGCGGGTTGACGGAAATATTTGCTCAGCAAGCTGCAAGACAAACCCCATCCATGGACGGCACATTTCCATGCCACGATTGCAATTGCAGTGCCAAATGGTGACATCCAATCGACTGAAGGCATTTGCCCCGGTGAGATCATCCCCGAAGAACACGGCGCAGGCGGATTTGGCTACGATCCCATTTTTCTATTACCCGAACTAGGCAGGACCATGGCAGAACTCAGCATGGACGAAAAAAACCGCCTCAGCCATCGGGCGCGGGCGGTCATGAATGCGAGAGGGATTCTCAAAGCGATCTTTGCTGACTGAACCATATAGTGATCGACATACCGTCCCGAAGGTTTAGCTGAAAGACAAGCTTGGAGAGAGAAAACCTTTGGGCGTTTTTCTATTGAACAGTAAAGATTGAATTTATCTTTTCAACCAGGGTGGGATTAAATTTCTCAAAGCGCTGAGTCTCACTTGTAAACGACAGCAAAAAGCTAAAGACCAGGGTAATGACAAGCAAAGCATGTGCAAGATGAACATATGCCCGGGCGCGTTTTGAAGTTGAGGCACGATTTCGCTGCACCAGTTCCCAGTATCCAATCACAGCGAGCAGGGCAGCCTGTGAAATAAAATCGACCAGAAACCGCATTTGCCCATAATAGTAGAACAGAATGATCAGAGAATTAATCAGAAGCGATCCAGCTACGAGCAATAGAAATAATTTCTTGAGTTGCCGCTCATCGGTGGAATTTGGCTTAACGGTAGATCTATTCTTCGAAAGGAAAGGCAGAAAAGAAAGAAGTAGAAAGGGTGTAGAAAAGAGAATGCCCGCCATGGATCCTGCCGCGTATAACTTAGGCTGTGCGATCTTCAGGCTATTTAGGAACGATGAAACATGCACCGGTCGAAGAAGCGGGAATGTTGAAATTACTTTGAAGGGCTGGAGACCATACGCATAGAGATTCAGCGGGAAGTATTCTGGGCGAAAGGACAGGGATGAATCGCGATTCAAATTGTAGATCGTGATCTGGTAGCGCAAGCCAAATTCAAAGGGAGAGCCGAAGCGTGCCCAATTGTAGGCACCGATCAAGATCGCTCCAAGCATAAGCGGGATTGTCAGATAAAGTATGGATGACAGAGATTTCTTCCAATACTGTAGTGAGCCTGAATGTTTCCTGAATACCCAAAGACTCACCGACACAAACAGAAACACTACCGAAAAAACATTGATCGCCCGCGAACCGACAGAACACGCCCAGAAAAGCCCTGCTAAAAACAAATAACGCTTCCTGCCTGTATCCATAGCGAGAAAAGCGAAATAGATACCACCCATCAAAAAGAACTGCCCTGCCCCTATGGCGGCTTCGTATACATCAGGGACGTTGAGTGACCATAAAATGGGAAGAAGAAAGGCAGTCAGGAACATGGCTGCCAGCACATTCCCTACAGGCACATCGGAGAACAAACGTTTCCACAGTTTTAGAATGAGCAAAGAGTTAATAGCGAATAGCCCGCAAAGAAATCCATATACTAAATACATATCTAATAGCAACTTGTCAGATCGAGCCTGAAAAGGCAGCATCAGTAAGGCAGGAACGGGTCCCCAGTAAATATAGAGTTTCTCCTTGTAAAGTGACATATCCCACATTTCGTCGTCAAAATGCGGACGGTTCTCGGAGTCGTAGGGATCGCGCGCTTCGACAAGTTCTACATTGGGCACAATATCTACATTAAGTTGTCCTTTGCTAAAGGCATCTGCCAGGTGGGCATAATAGCGCGTCGATTTTTCCCAGGTTGTGAAAGTGCCATAGGTAATGAACCAGGCATATACCAGAAAAACGAATATCCATAAATGAGCGAATAGGAAAACAGTTTTGAAATTCTCGGAGGAGGAGAATTTAATTTTCTTGGACCATGTCAAGTATAACGAGACCAATACCCACAGGAGTCCGAACGCCAACAAGGCAAAACGTGAGGGTCCCCAGTCCGGATTGGGGTCCAGTCCGATCACGCTGGCAAATATGGACAGAAAGAGAATTCCCAACCCATCCACGAACAATAAAATCGGAATGGTCCGATTGGGGATTACAGCTTGAGGCATGAAGGGACTCCAAAACCAGGCAATGGCATGATACAGAATTAATTATGGGATGAACATCCCCGCTGAAGCAGGGTCTGTAGCTCGGATGGCATCTCCTGCTCTTGCAAGACACGCTTCCAAAGGTTGACGATGGCAGGGCATAATAATTTTTGCTCTTTGACAACGCGATCTGTTAACTTGAGAGCCGTATTCGTGTCCCCTGTTAAAGCAAAGGCTTCGATAAATGGAAGGTATTCCACCGGCAAGCCTGGATTTAATTCATCCTTTTGTGCCTGTGCATATAGATCGACGACATTTTCCCAATTCCCCTTTAGGCGCTCGATCTCTGCTTTTTCATAGACATAACACCAGGAAGTCTCCGGTTCCCTGCCAAAGAGTCTTTCATTCATTTCAGGAAGCGGAGCATCCGTTCGGATCAAGCCGGGATCGGAAAGCGGGATCGCATTGATCAGATACGGATTCGCCCCTGGTACCGTCTCGACCCCATTGTAGAGCGGGTCAAGCACGCGCAAACATCCGCCTGCTTCCTGATAAATCACCGCCATCTTCGATGTGTTTCCCTTGAAATTCACCGTTCGATACGGAAGCATGATAGGCTGATCGGGTCGTATCTCAGCCATGCTGAATTTGGTTTTGAGGAACAGCAGTGCATAGGGAAGTTCACGGCTCTGGAAATCGGGAACATACATCCAATTCAAGGGTGCGGTAAGCTGGAGATCAGAGGCATACTGTAGAGGCAGATCATACACTACAACCGCCGTCCCGTTCTGGAGGGCAGGCATGCGCCACGCCATTTGCCAGAAAAAGTTCTGTTGATTCGACCAATCACGGCGGAAGGTGTTGGCAACTGCGAATTGGTTGGCTGTCATTACTCCGATCAGAAGGCTCAACAAAACGAGTTTTCTGCGCCCACCCCGAAGCACCAATTCCGCTAATCCGATGATAAATAAACTCGCCCCTAACATAATGGAGACAAAGAAGCGATCATAATCGAATTCGATCTTCAAAGGTAAACCAACCGCCCATGAAGGCAGTCTGCCTGCAAAGATTCCGAGGAGACCAATGCCCATTGCCCACCAGCCGAAGGAATCATTTTGAGCATTCGCTTCCTGTCCATTCAAGGTGCGCCCAGCAACAAAAGCGATGACACTTGCAACAACAAGGATGATGAGTAAAAGGATCTGTGTGATCGAACTGTCGATCACTGCGAACAGGTCAAACGCTCCCAACCAGGACTTGAAAGCAGAAAGCGACAGGGTGTTCAAGAACTCATTCAGCAACCCAGTAGGAGACATCAAGGATGCAATATCGATCTTATAAGAATTGTATGCCGCGGAACGGTGATAGAAATAGGTCCAGGCTGCATTTACGATCCAAACGGTCAAATAGGGCAGCCATATTCGGAACGATCTTTTGAATGCATTCTGTTGTTCCCGTATTAAAATCTCTGAGAATGACAAGGATAAAAAAGAAGCGCAGGATCTCCAACCCGAAAAAATATTCCGTGGAAAAAAGTCCCAAGGCTTGAAGGAGGAGTGCTTCTGCCGTCAGCGGAATGGACAGGCGCTCATTCCGTACACCCCACGTGGTGAGAATGAAAGAGGCAAGCAAGCATAAAAATGGAATCAATTCCTGGTTGATGTGCGTAAATGCCACCCACTGCTGTTGATAGGCAGGATACAGTGTGAAGATTAGCGCCATCCAAAGGGCTGCCTGCGGTTGTCGGGTCCACACCTGCCGGAAGAGGAGCCAGACTTCCAGCCCGAGCAGGAAGCGGACGATCAATCCCAGGATCTGCCAGGTGAGCGGATGTCCTCCGAATACGGCGGTCGTGAAGGCAAAGATATATCCCACCAGCGGTCGGAAGGGTTGGAACGCTGCAATGAATTCAGAAGGACCAAAAAAATGCAGGAACCAGGCGAATGGCAGGTCATCCCAATAAAAACCCATCCAGGGGATAAGCAAGCCATACGCGATCAAAACAAAAAATAACAGCGTGAGCGGCACGCTGACAAATTCATTCTTTATCAATTTGAACTTTTCTCGTATACGATCATTCATGAGAACTCACCCTTGGAGCATGTGATTTTGTAATCTTACTACAACAAGCATGTTCCTTGAGAAGGGAACTTCACATGAATAAAAAACCGCCTTACCTATCTGGCATCAGCAGGGAAGAAGGCAAGAGAAAATTTGCGAGAACTGTTTGTTGGTTGGTATAAGGCGAATATAAATTAAGAGAATCATCTTTTCGCGTGATGCAACCGATCTGCCGCTTCTTCAGAGAGCGGAATATAGACTTGAATACGTGTCCCCTTTCCGGGGGCAGAGTCGATATTCAGCAAGCCGTTGACCAGTTCGGTGCGTTCGCGCAGGTTGATCATGCCCAGGCTGCCACGCTTATCATAGGATTTATTCACGGCTTCCACATCAAAGCCCATGCCGTCATCTTCGATCTCCAGCAAGGCAATATTCGTTTCGAACGGTCGCAGGCGTACCCAGATGTGTAAAGCATTGGCATGTTTACGGGCATTGTTGGTGGCTTCTTCGATGATATAGAAGATAACGCCCTGCTTGCCCATTTCCAGATCCTGGAGGACTGCTTCATCCACATTGACGAGCACATTCTGTCCGAAGGTCTCGCGCATCTTTTCTGCCATGGCAGTGAGCGCGGCGGTGAGTCCCTGCGATTTAAGGATGAGTGGGCGTAAGGTGAACAGCATATGGCGGATCTCTTTCGTGGTGCGGTGCGCCAGTTCTTCGATCTTCACTAATTCATCCACAGCACCGGGAGTGTCCTTTGCCAGCATACGTCGCGCCAGGTTGATACGCATTGCCATCGCCGCCACCGACTGGGTGGGACCATCGTGCAAGTCACGCGCCAATTTTTTGCGCGCTTCTTCCTGCACTTCGATCATGCGTTCCTTTTCTTCCACGAGGTCCTGGTACAAGCGCGCATTTTGCACGGCAATGACCGCCTGCCGTCCGATGATCTCGAGCAGCCCACGGCGTTCGGGCGTGAAATAGTTCGGGTCGGGGTGGGCGAAGAGCATCGCGCCGTAGACGTTGAATCCGCTTCTTAAAGGGAAGCAATAGGCGGCTGTGCAGGAACGGAGCGCAATGATGCGTCCCAGTTCGGGGTCATAGCCCACATCCTGCGTCAGGACCGATTCGCCTTCATCCAGCACTTTTTTGAGAATGCCATCTTTGCCGAGGAGGGTGGCACGCATATCTGAGTTGGTAAAACGTCGCGCCGAACCGATACGCAGCTCGTCGCCTTTGAACAATAACACTGAGCTGACGAGGCGCTCGTCCACATTGGGTTCATCGGGGTCCGCCACCGGGTTGAGGGCGTTGTATCCCAGGTCGAGAGCAGAATCGAGCACGCGTTTATAACTGAGCGTTGCCGTGAGGGTGGAGGTCAGTTCGTAAATGGCACGCAGGCGTTCACTTTCCATATTGCGCATGCGCTCTTCGCGATCCAGGCGATGCTGACGGGCACTGCGCAAACGGCGCATGACAAAACGCCCAGCAAGCCCCGCAGCCACTCCAAATAACAGCGTAAGCAGCACTCGGCTGGATGCAGCGATCAAAGAACTAACGAACAGATCACGAGAAACCACATATTGTAGAACGGCAAATACCCCCGCCGCACCAAGCGCGCCCATCATTTCAAAATAGACCGCCCCCGTAAAGATCGGCAAAAGCCCTACCCACGCCACCGGACTGGTCAGTCCACCCTGCACCCAAAAGAATAAAGCCGCTAGCAAAAAATCAACTGCCAGCACCAGTTGACGATGATAACGACGAAGACGCAGACCGAGCCCTGCCATGACACTGAGCAGGATGTTCCAGAGGATGATGAGTATCACGGGCCACGCTGAGATATGAACCAGCTTATCGTTCAATGCCAGCGACGCCAGCAGACCCACCAGCACCATCCAGCGCATCAAGGCGGCGAACCAATCAGCAACATAGGGGGTCTCAAAGGTACGCATCATTGTAATGATACCCGAAAAAGATTAATCTATTTCCCACACTTGCCTTGCAAAAAAGTTACTGACTAGGCTTCGTAACCCATGCGCGGCAAATAGGCAGCCAATTTTTCCCGCAGGATAGCCTGCTGTTGAGCCGTAAAAGATTCACGGAAGCGCCCAACTCTGCCGACATGGAAGTGAAGTTGTTCCTGCACCGCCACGCCGGGACGATAACGCTCGATCACTTTCTGGACATCGGGGTTGTCTCCGTTTAACGGGAGGAACCCGATCAAACGCGTGATCTCGAGATCATACTTGGTCAACAGGTCTTCGTAGCGGCAAAGCAGTACATTCTTCTCTTTCGTCCACTTCTCCCAAATGCGGACGTACCCCATGATGAAACCGAGAACTCTTCTCGAAATCGGTGAGGTGCGAAAAGGCATTGATACGACCGTTGTGCAGCGCATCCTGCCCGGATTCAAAGGCAGAGAGCATGGCATCGCGTGGATCGCGGTAAATGTATGCAATGCGGAGCAAGCCCAGGCGTTGAAAGAGACGCGAGGCGCGTGTAGGTCCGGTATGCGCTTTGATGGCAAACGTCTTCCCCATCAAGGCAGGCATTACCACTTTCCCCAGGCGCCGCAGAGTCAACGCCCCGATATTGCAATAGGTATCCGTCAGTATGTTCTGCAGATGATATCTCACACGGACTTCGCGTGCATCGACGCCGCCCGTGGTTGCCAAGAGATCATGGATGATGCTGTAATGCCATGCCGAACCAGAACGCGGCATGCCCGCTGAAAGAACGATCATGAAATCTCCGCTGGCTCTCCGTCTGGGAGAGGAGTTGATGTGAAATTCTCATTTTTCATTGCTACCGCGCTGATCCCCGCCAGGATCCCAAAATTGATCCAGATGTTCGGTGTGGCAAAAGAATCTTGTGTGCCATTATAGATCAGGATGGCGATCCACGAAAACAAGCCCGCAATGCCAAGATAGCGTGAAAAGATTGTGCCACTCTGTAAAGTTCGCAAAATATCGCCCAGTATCGAGAAAAGGTAGATCATGAAAAGCACAAAGCCGATCAAGCCAGTCTCTGCCAGTAAACGCACGTACATATTCTTAGGGTTCGGATACAAGTGACTGTTTGGTGCCAATTGCCGTGAGATCTCCGGCAGGAAGGTCATTGCCCAATCAGGCATATTCTCGTACATATAAAATCCGCTCGCGCCCAACCCTACACCGAACAATGGTCTCTCTTTATAAGCGCCCAATGCGCCAGCAGTATAGGCGCCCCGCGCCCCGGCGTAATTATCCACGATGAATTCCTGCAGGTTCTCAGCATCTGAGTTGAACAAGCCCGCCACATAATCGTTTCGGCTCAAGAAGAAGACCGCGCCTGCCAAGACGCCGATGAATACAACAATAATGCCAGATCGCAGCAGTGCACCGTTTCTAATTTTGAAACCAGAAACAAACCAGTTCCATGCGGTACGCAATTCCGCTCTACCTGTCAGAAGAAAGGTCAACACCAACGCCACACCAGTCGTGAGCAGCCCACCACGTGATAAAGACACCAGCAATAACAAACCCGCACATCCTAGCAAGGCGATCTCAAACCAGCGGAAGCGTGTCACTCTCACACGTGTAAGCAGCGCTGCAAAGATCCACGGCAGGTAAACGGTGGCGATCTGCCCTGCCAGCCAGGCAGGCTCATATGCCATGCCTGAGACACGATTCGCAATGGTCAACTCGCGCATCGAAAAGATCAACTGCCAGTGGGTCACAGTTTCTTTTTCAAGCAATGGCGTGTACAACGCAGCCATCTGCACGCCACTCCACAACACATCCATGACAAAACCAGCCAATATCCAACGCACAGAAAAACGAACATCCTCTTCGCTGCGATTCATCCACAAAGCGGAGATAAAAAATGACAGACCAATGGCGACTGTCGCCCAGGCGCGGATGACGCGCCCGAAATATTCCTGTCCACGCATCGGCAGCGGATCGAGCCAAGCGCCGAAACTGCTCGCCGTTAAAGTGAACAACACGAACGCTGTCAGCGGAACCAACACTCCTGCGCGCGGGATGGAAACCTTTCCACGCAGAAATTGGATCAGGGATAGGAGCAGCAATAATGCAATGGGGTACAACGCCAGCGGACGAACGAACGTCCCCTCGCCCAATAACGGATAATAGCGGAAGCTCGTCACAGGCAGACAGAACAACGCTGCTCCCCACAGAAAGCGCGCTACCTTGTCCAACGGAAGACGATCCAGTACAGAAGTTTTCATGTCTTGGCGGATCTCTGCCCGAAGTCAAAGAACAAAATAATGATAGATGCGAAGGCTAAAAACCCGATCGCGCCAGTGAAGAGATATGTGCTCAAGGCGATACTGCGCTCCACAGGCAGGTTCGCGGCTTGTGTGACATTCACTTCAATAAAGGAATTCAAGCCCTGCGCCGATGTCACTCGCGATCTGACCTCGTTCGCAAAGGCAAGTGACCACGCCGAAGCCAGGGACTGCGCACGCTGCGGATCGTCATCTACTGCATAAAAATGCCAGCCACCCTCGGCGGGTTGGCTGAGGGTCAACTTCTCACCGCGTAACTCTGTAACCGTATTCTGGTGGTCCTTTTCAACGATTGATTCCATCACCGAGTCTGAGAAGGCGATATCTTCCAATTTGCGCGTCTCACGATCAAGATAATAGAATTGCTCGCGGTCCGTATCTTGGGGCCAGGCTTCTTCGAGATTGAAATCCACCAGCACGGTAGCATGGGCTCGATATGGAGGCGGAGCGACGTAATATGCAACTGCACCAATCAGCCCGCCGATCAACACGCCAATGGACCACAATCGCCACGCCTTGAGCAGGCGCGCTAGATCATCGAAGGAGGGAGGAGAGAATAGCCAAGTCATAGATTTATCTGTTTTATTCGTTGAGGCACGGCACCGCCGTGCCCTTACATATTGAGCATGTTTCTTCGCCGCCAATTCCACAACGGTGCGATCAATTTGCGGATGTAGTATTTCGCCACGATAACCGAGAAGAACGAACCGCCATCCCGGTAATGAACGCGGATCATCTCGGGCCAGCAGCGGTCATCGGCAGCGATGGTCTTGCCGGATGTGTGTAAGCGGAAGTTCGCCCAAATCTGTCCCGGCAGATAGTGCAGCGTGGTACGCGCTGCGAGACGCGTCCACAAGTCATAATCCATTGCAAAATAAAAGGAGGGGTCAAGCGGTCCCACCTGTTTCCATAAGTCCGCGCGGAAGAACATGGTCTGCTGTGGGATGTGGACGTAGCCCTGACGCAGCAAGCGATAATTCGTTTGCGCAGAGCCGAATTTGCCGATTACACGTCCATCTTCGTTGATGAAGTTGCAGTCGGCGTAGACCATGCCTACTTCGGGATGTTCCTGCAAATACTTCACGGCTGCCGAAATGGCACCCGGCTCGTAGGTGTCATCCGAGTTGATCCACGCCAAGATGTCACCTGTGGCGCGCGCAAATCCCTTGTTGATGGCGTCCGTCTGACCTTTATCTTTTTCGCTCACCCAATGGCGCCAGCTTACTTCTCATACTTCTTGATGACATCTACCGTGTTATCGGTCGAACCGCCATCCATGATAATGTATTCGATGCGCGGATAGTCCTGTCCTAACACAGATTGGATCGTCGCTTCGATATAGCGCGCCTGATTGAACGACGGCGTAATAATGGAAACCAAGGGTTGTTCGTTCATCACCACTCCCCATCTGCATAGAACAAGGAAGCTGCACCCTCGGTTATTTTGTGCACACGGTCCACTTCTTCTTCGGTCAGGCGTTTCTTCCAATTCCCGATATTAGCGCGGCTATCGAGTTTCACTGAATGAGTTTTTCCACGCGAAAGTTCAGTTGGGTTCTCCGAACTGCTGGAATTCAGAATGGTCTCTTCCACTTTATGGGTAAAATCCAGTCCAAGCTTGGCGTACAGATCGCGGAATCCACTCACGGGATCACGCGAAAGGTCTTCGTGGCGAACAACAATGAAATCGGGATTCTGCTCACGGGCGGCGTGAACCGAGCGGTAGATGATCTTCCAGAGCAGAGACGCCTGCCCGATAACATCATCCGCTTGGATGGCGCGCATCTCTTCCAGGCAATCACCTGCATGGTCACGCATCAACAGAGGTTGATCCAACAAGTCCTTGAAATCAAAACTCCAGTTCAAGCGTTTGAGGCTGCTCGCAAAACCTCCGGGGTTGCGCACCGTGACAACTACTTTGCAGTTCAACTTCTTCGCAAACCACGGCATCGAGAACACAGCAAACGGATCCTTGAGCAAAGCGCGCTGTCCGTGCAGGGAACCATTATAGAAGATCAGAAAATCACGCCCCATGCGCAGGAAATCCTTGCGCGAACGAATAGAACGGATTTCACTCCAAAGATGATAATCAAAATCGAGCAGTTCTTCATATGCTGGCAGAAATTCATTCTCGTTCTCGTCACAAATATATTGATACCAGCGTGAGACCTGGGCGCGAAACACACCGGGACGGTGATGCACATTCAACGGCTCGCTCACGTAAGCAGTATTCACATCGGCAGCCAGCATCCTGCCGACCCACGTCGTTCCACTGCGATGCGCGCCTGTCACAAGGATGGGAGATCTAATTGAGGATAAATTGACCATAGACACGGCTTTCAAGGATTCGTAATGATCGAACTTACGCCATAAAAGTGTGCAGCACAATTATTGATAAACGTCGGTTGATGGCTTAATTCACCGACCCCGGAGATGTTGGGTAATGGGGCAACCGTTAGATCCATAATGCCCCGCGATTTCAAAGAGCGAATTTCAGCATCGCGCATGTCCCAAGCGAGAGCCCAGGAGCGATTTTCCGAAGTCTCTGCAAGAACTACAGAAGCAATTCTTACAAGATACACTGTCGAAAGGAAGAGCAAAACCGTCCCAATTAAAGTATTCCATGAAAACTGCATAATATTGGCAAGCCAAATTCCCAGGAGACCGCCTGACACCACAAGATTCGCGTTGAAAAAGAGATACCCGAGAAAGCGAGCGCGAGCAATGGGGTATGACTGTGCATAAGCACTGGGAGCAAAGCTTGCGGCAATCAAAATATACATGGCAAGTAAGACAATCAAAATTCTCACGACGACCGAGCCAGCTCTAAGAATGGGTGGACTGTACACCTGGAAGGTGAAGAAAAAAAACACTACTGACACACCGAACAAAAAAATCGTAGGAATAGGGGACACTCGAATGGTATCCAGCAAAAACTCCAGCGGGAAGCGCAATGTCCTTAGAAGAAAAATATCCACAGTTGGCGTTGTGGAGAGGCGGAATGCCTTTCCAGGGGCAAAGAACATGACCAAAAAGCCGATCACTGTTCCTGCCAGCACATAGGAAACCATTAACAGCATCGAACGGTGTTTATCCAAACCACTGTAATAGAGCAATAAGCCAATGGAAATGACAGCACCAGCGATCATGACTGTTGCGGGAGGTTCCGAAAACCCGACCGTAAGAAAGGAAAAGAGAAATACAAAAAGAAATGTTCGCCAGTTAGGAGGAGTGATCCTGAAATTCGTATCCTGCCGTAAAAGAAAGGAAAGCAGGAAGGTTAAGAACACAATGGGAACAAAATGGTGGACAGAGCCGGCGCGCCAAAAAAGAGTTTGAAAACGATTCGGCGCAGCATAAACCGAAATGCTCACAAACAAACCGGCAAGAACATAATCGAAAACAGCTGGAAGACTTTTCAGACCAAGGACTCGTCGCAACTCCTTGTTCAACCAGACCATGGAAATCAACCATATCGTCAAAGTCACAATAGGGGCGAAGCGTATACCCGTCAACCCAAAGGCATCTACAATCCCTACATACACAATGTCAGTGTAACGAGGTGATTTATTTACATAACGATCAATAAACCAATGGCTTATTCCCTGAGATGAAATTCTGGCTGATCCACAATAATCATCTGCATGATAACGAGTAAAGGTTGCCTGATAATAAAATGTAATCATAAGACAAGCCAAGAAAAATATCATCAGAAGAGATACAACTTTATATAAAGCGGCTTTATTCTTTATCGTGAACACACATCCTCACTTAATGGCTTGTCGCAGATTGTATATTATATAGCCTTCGCCCTCCGCAAAAATTTGATAAGTAGCTAAGCGCGCTTTCAATTCAGGCTGAAGGTTCAACTCATTAAAATCGGTTACAAGGAAAAGGTCCCTGCGTTTCATCATATCATCGAACAGCTTCTCGAATGAACGTTTGCCGCCGCGCACTTCCAAATAATACTCATCACCCGAAGTGTACCAATTCTCGGCGGTGGTCAGCCCCCAATATTGCAGGCGCGAACCATAGTCCTGCGTGAGCCCCGCCACATTTTTCTTGTGATCCAGCTTCTCGCCGATCTCTGCCCACATCGCGGCTTGCGGACGATAATCCACGGACTTCATTTCGTTGCGGACACTCCACACGACCGCGAACATCGCATAGATCAGGATGGCGTACACAACGCCTCGCATCCAACGACTGGAAGCTGCTTCCGTTAAACGGGCGAAGAACCAATCCCCCAGCGGACTCAGCGATACCGCCACGATCGGAATGAGCGGCAGATGATAGTAATCGTGCGTTGCCACGTGATAATCGAAGAACAAGCCGTAGACGATGTACGCGCCCCACAATCCATACAAAAAGATTCGCAGACGTTTATCCTTCGTCAGCAAGAGTCCCAGCAAACCCAAAGCGATAAACAGCGATCCGGCAGCGATCTCAGCTTTCGTTTGCCACGCCAGATAATTTAACGGATCCAGCAACAGGGACGGAATGAAGCGTCCGCTGAATTGCCCGCCAAGGTAACCGGCAATGAAAATCCCGTAGATCATATAGGCGGCCGCAGGGAAAACTCCCAGCACAGCCATCGCCCACACTTGGAGATTCCGTAATAGGTCACGCAAGGTGAAGCGCGATAACGCCAACCCCAGTGCGGCGCCGATCACAAAAAAGGCAGAGGAGAATTTGATGTAGATCGCCAGCCCGCCGAAAAGTCCTGCAAGAAGCGCTTTTATCCAGGACGGGGAGTTCACCCAACGTGAAAATGCCCACCAGAACGCCAGAGTCAACATCACCATCAATGGGTCAGGCTGGAAACTTCTGCTTCCTAAAATGGCATACGGGAACAACAAATAATACGCCGTCGAAAGTAACGCGCCATCGAACGAGACCAGGTTACGCACAAGGAGAAAAAGGAAGACACCGCCCACCAACCAGAACAGTGATGCGTAAATGCGCGCAATCCAGATCTTTTCCCCTGTATAACGATAGGTGAACACCATCAACTTCTCAAAGAAGATCGGCTCAATATCGGCTTTGCGAGCTGCCTGTGAGATCCCCGCTTCCAACTGCCAGGTGGGAACGCCATTCGGCTGCATCTCGGCATAATACAACCCACGCGCCTTGATGATCGAAACCAACTGGCGTGTGGGGTGAAAATCGAGCGGCAGGTCTGTCAGGTCGTACAGCCGGATGGCGAGCGATGTACTAAAAAGTAGAACAAGCGCAAGCGTACGCGCGATGCGGGTCGTGAAGAAAGAATGGGACATGCGTCCGTTCATTTTATCAGAATTCAAAAGTGTTATTTATGCCCCGAAAACGAGCGCCGTCGGCGGCGCAAAATGAGTTCTCGCAGCTTTCCCAACCCGCTCAGGGCTAGCAGCGCCGAAACGAAAATGTTCATCCGCTTCAACGCTGTAGGCGGATGGATGAACAGCGCGTGCATCCATGCCTTCAACGCGGACCAGGGCTGATCGCCATCTAGCAGATAGCGTGCATCAACCCGATTTGCCGAGGCGCGCGCGCGTCTTTCCACGCCGGAAATTGTTTCCACTAAACCCGGTTGATTCTTCGCCCAATCCAAAATGCGAAACGCTTCCTGTCCGAACTCCGCTGCTTTGGCACGATTCTTGGCTTCGGCATGATAGCGCGCCGCGGACCAGACTTGTGGCACGTGCAGGATTTTTCCCTGCTGGGCGATACGGATCCAGAGATGATGGTCCAATAGAAAGTGGAATGTGGTATCGAGCAATCCCGCTTTTTGAAGTGCGCTCTTGCGAAAGAACACGCTCGGCTGACCAATGATCTGGAAACACAACAGGTCTGCTAACGAAAGCTGCCCGTATTTCATGACGTTTGTAGTCTGACCGTTTTCGTCCACTGCCAGCATGTCACCATAGATCAAGACCACATCTGGATTTTGTTCGAATACTTTCACAGCAGCGGATACAGCACCGGGCAGATAATAGTCATCTGAATTTATCCAAGCAATGATCTCGCCCGTCGCACGGGAAAGTCCTTTGTTGATGGCTTCTGCCTGTCCCGAGTCCTTTTCAGAGACCCAGTAGTGAATGAAGTGTTCATGCGGTCCAGAAGTTTGCTTCTGGTTCTCGAACAGCAAGCTGTTTGACTCCACAGCGTACTTCTTGATAATGTCCACCGAACCATCTTTCGACGCGCCATCGATAACGATATACTCAATGTGCCGATAATCCTGCTCCAACACAGAACGGATCGTCTGCTCGAGATAACGCGCCTGATTAAAGGATGGCGTGACGATAGAAATAAGGGGAGATGTCATTGCGCAGGCTCCCCTTGATAAACGGTGAGATTCCCAAGATCCAGTACGACGCGCAGCGTATCCAGATTCACCGTTGGTCGGTTAAATTTCTTCCCAACCATTGGCACCACATCTTCAAACGTCTCGCCTCGTTCTCTTCCCATAACGACAAAAGCCCGTTGGAACTCACCTGATTTTTTCAAATACTCCTGATCGATCTCGTAGATGCCAAAGTAATACCGCAACTGTGGAAAGAACTCCACCGTAGAAACGACAAGATCACCTTTCCGCAAAGTATCTCGAAAATAAAGAGCGGCCGTTTCCACACTACTTTTCTGGCTCCAGCGTGCTGGAATAGTTGTAAGCGTGAAAACTCCATACACAAATAATGCAGCGAGAGATATGCCGAGAAAGATCCTGGCAAGAGAAAATCGATCGCGAAATATACCAGAAATCCACCGCAGCACTTCAATGATCCCGCCCGCAGACCAGATCAAGAGCGGCGCCGCAAGATACAGCCACATACGCGTCATAATATCGGGTCGTCGCGTGATCAAATAAGCAGCGATAAAGAGAAAGAAGGTTAACTGCAAAGGGATCTTCGATTTGGCGATCTTAAGATGTAAAAGCACACTCAGTCCAAAACCGATCACACCCAAAACGACCAACCAATTGGGGATCGTATGCATCCAGTCATACCAGGCTAGTTCCATTCTTGAAACAAGGACAGTCTGAAACAATCTCTTCTTCACCGGTGCAACAAAGGAATTACCAAAGAAGTTCGCCGAATCCATGATCAGGATCGGCGCGTATAACAGAACGGTCAGGAATGCTGAAGCAAATCCACTGATCAACCAGTATTTGAGAAACTCGAATTTCGAACGATACCCATCCATATCGCCGATCACGCAGGAAAGGAAAAGCCAGATATACAACGCCCCGAACGGAAACAGCATGATCGGTATGGTGTAAAAGCCAAGAGCATTGATGATAATAAGTAACAGCCAGGCAAAATGATTCTTGTTCTGCCGAACCTGATCGCCGAAGATCAAGATCAACACCGTAAACAGATCAACAAATGCATAACCACGCGCCAGCACCGAATATTCCACCAGGATAGGAAATACCGCTACCAAGCCTGCGCCCAGAAAACCTGCCTCTTTGCTATATAAACGCCTGCCCAGCACATAGGCAGCCGGCACTGTCACGATCCCTGCGATAATAGTGGGCAATCGTATCAGCCATAGATGATTCCCAAAGACATGAGTAAGAATATTTATGATGATCGTGAGAAAAACGTGATTGTTCGGCAGGTGGTAATCAGAGATCGTCACCCATAACGACTGTGAAGCAAAGGCATTGTAGGTATATGCTTCATCATGTGTAAGCGGAATATTCAAACTGGCAAGCCGCATGATCGCGGCAAGTACTATCAAGCCACCCATCAATGCCAGTTCGGAGCGGGACCAAGTGGCAAGAGAAAATCCCTTGAAAAAGACACGCGCATCGTTCCGCAGTGAATCGTTGAACTCGCGAATTCGATCTGCCAACGCTTCCAGTATCGTTAAAGCATCCGCCCATTTGAGCAATGTGAGAGCGGGCAAAACTGTCCACAACAAACCAAATACGCCAAATACTTTTAACAGCGCTTGATATTTTTCTACTGTAAAGGATTCAAAACTTCCGTCGGATGCCAGACGGTTCAATCCAGCCGCGATCATCTCGAACGGCAGAAAAAACAGCACCAGCGACAACAGCCCGACGATCAATGTCAGGAGAAATAACCAACGGAGGACAGAGAAGGATGACGTACGCTTCATACGACGGGTTGACTTGATCCCGTTAAACAGGGACTCGTACTCCACTTTTGGGAATATCGTTAACTTGCCACCGACCGTTGCATCCACCACTTCTCTACCTGCTTTTCGATAGGCTTCACGTGCAAAGGTATAACCGATCTCGGATGTATCCAGGTCCGGCAACTGCCATTTGACACCTTTGCCAAAATAACGCGGATCGAAATGATTCGGATCATCGCCGGTCGAAACAACCGTTTTATTTGCATCCCCTTTGGATGTAAAGTTGTGATCCACACCAATCAAGATGGCTTTCTCCACGCCCATAAAATACGCAAGCTGCAGCGCTAGATTGGTAACCGTTGCTCCCTCCCACACACGCTTGCGGACATCCGTTGTAAAGCGTGGACCGGTGTACGATGTGTACACAAAGGTTGGAATATCCTTAAGCGGCATATCCTGCTTGAAGTGCCTATGCGATCTCCAGGCGATAAACTTCGGAATGGGCAGTGCCACGAAATCATCTGCGAATTGTTCAGCGACCAGATCATTGGTTACACAGATATAGGATGTGGTGAATCCCAGATCGGGAAACGCCAGATAAAAACGATTCATCGCGAACGTGACTTCGTTCTTCAGCTTGCTGAGATCTGTCTGTTTCAGGGATGGACCGTTGCCAATGATAAAGGCACGCTTCCCCTTGTGAATATCCTTCAGCGCGGCGAGACGCTTGATGCTCTCCTTGCGCCAGGGATGCAGGTATGCATACGGTAATTCAGGGATACGGCGAACAGCATCGTAACTATCGCGGGCAAAATGCCAGAGAGGTTGGGGGAGGATGCGTTTGAGGGTTTGTTTCATGATTTGAAGAAGAGAAAGAAGAAAGAGGAAAGAACATCTTTCTTCTTTCGTTGATAGTCTATTCTGTACTGAGTCGCGCCGTAGCTCCGCCATCCACCACCAGCGCCTGACCCGTCATAAAGGAGGATTGCTCATTATCGGCAAGGAAGTACACCGCCTGAGCGATCTCTTCGGGTTTCCCTACTCTCCCATTGACGGTCTTCCGCGCCAGATTGTCGAGCCGTTCCTGCATATCGCCTTCACCCACGTGACCGCGATTAAATCCCGCGCGCAGCATGGGAGTATCCACAGCTCCTGGCAGAATGGCATTGACACGAATGTTATCAGGAGCAAATTCAATCGCCATGGCGCGTGTTAATGCCAACGAGCCGCCTTTGGATGCAGCATACGCGGCGATGTTCTTCGATGTTTGCACAGCATGGACAGAGGACACATTCACAATCGCTCCCCCGCCTGCCGCTTTCATTAATGGATACGCCAACTTGACGAACAAAAAGATCGAGCGCAGATTGGATGCCATGACCGAATCCCATTCTTCGACGGTCGTTTCGACCAGTGGTTTGGCGACCTGCACCGCAGCATTGTTCACCAACACATCCAATGTGGGGCTGAATTCCTTTGCCTGCTGGAAGATCACTTCCACTGAGTCAGGCTGCGAAATATCAGCCAGGATGAAGCGCCCGTTCTTCGGGAAATCATCGCCGAACTCACGGCGATCCACACCAATGACCTGCCAGCCTTTCGCAGCAAAATGATGCACGCAGGCTCGACCAATCCCTCCGCCTGCGCCGGTGATGAGAACTGTTTTTGTCATATGCCCTTCTTTTTGTACACGGATTGTCACTCTGAATGAAGGGGCGTTATTGCCCTGCAATGGCAAAGGACCTCTGAAACAATGAGAGGAATTCTTCGCTCCGCTCAGAATGACATTTCAATAATGGATTACGCAATACGAACTACGCACTGCGCAATGTATCTAACCCTTTACTATCGATCCCCAGCCCGTCCAGCAAATTCTCTGATCGTATTCCAATGGACTCGCTCCCAGGCGGCGGGGCTGGAATTGGAGTTGTGCGGGGCGAGCATGACGTTCGCCATCTTCATTAACGGACTATCCAGGGGTAATGGTTCCACCTCAAAGACATCCAGTGCGGCGCCGGCAATACGTTTGCTCTGTAGGGCAGAGATGAGCGCGGGCTCTTCCACGATCGGTCCGCGAGCGGAGTTGATCAGCACGGCGTTCGGCTTCATGAGCGCAAAGGTACCTGAATTCATCAGGTGATGAGAGGTGGGATTCAAGTCGCAGTTGATGGAGACAAAATCAGAGTTAGAGAGTAGAGACTGGAGACTGGTCATGTCGATGCCAGTCTCGGCGATGAAGACGTGGTCAATGTCTACGATATCGTTACCATAAACTTTCATACCAAAGGCTTTGGCACGGCGCGCCACGGCTTTGCCGATGTTTCCCACACCAATGATACCCAGCGAGCATTCGCTCAGACTCTTGCCTGGGATCTTCTCCCATTTGCCACTTTTCATCTCTTTGTCCATCCATGGCTGGCGGCGGGCAAAGGCTAAGATGTAGCCCATCACCGTGTCAGCGACGGGGAGGGTGAAGGCGTTGAGGGTACGTCCAATTTTGATCCCATAACGGGAGCAGACTTCGGCGTCGATCGAATCGATACCCGTCCCCCACTTGGAGATGATCTTCAGGCGCGGGGAACAAGCTTCGAGCACGCGCGCGGTGTAGCGGTCATCCCCACAAATGGTTCCGTCAAATTGACCGGCATATTTCAGCAGGTCCGATTCTTCCATACGCTCCTTCACATCGGGAACGATGAGTTCGATGCCGTATTGAGCAAAGACAGGTTTGAAGCGATCCACAAAAGGGATCATATAGGGTGCGGTGAAAAGGATGGTTGGCATATTCTTTATTGAGGGCAATTATAGGAAACAGTTCTGAAATTATATAAATTTGGCACAGGCGAATAATAGCTCGTGTCTTTGAGCATATCATATTTGCCGCCGAAATAATCGTTAAAGATCAAGCGGAAGGTGTTGACCGGAGAGATATTCGGATATAGCTCGTCATTATGTCCGGGTAAATGATAGGCATTCAAAATATAAAAATGCTGTGGATTGGGCTGCGACCACGGACCATGATCTCCCTGCAAAACGATGATCGGAGGCGTGCTAGATTGTTCCAGGATTGTATCCAACATCGCCAACATCTTTTGATTCAAAAAGGTCACTTGATTCTTATAGCCTTCTGCCAATTTATCGGACGGATATCTCTGGTTTTCATCCCAAAATAGAGAAGGGTCGGTATGTTCGCCGTTCGGTCCGAACACGAACGGTGGATGCGGAAGGATCAAATGCACGTATACGAATTTCGGTCCAGGCATGGATACCACATCATCCATGCTGTTGAAGACCAGCATGTCGCGGTCGCGAAAATTTTGCGCCATGATCTGATCGGCATTGAACCAGCCTAACTTCTGCGCTTCGCCCAGCAAGGTTGTTTGCAGAAACAAGGTCTCGAACTCGGTCATTCCTGAAGAGAACGGAGGCGGTGTGTAGAATACATCTGCATCATCCAGCTCGCTCCAGGGAAAGCCATTGGCGTACGCAATGGTGTTATAGCCCATCTGCTCCAGGTTATAGCGAACCGCGTTGTGCTTGAGTGCATCCCATAGACGCAAGCGACCAATATTTTCGGGCACAAACTTCGCGTCCAAGCCTTGTAAATAAGACATGTTCAATGAAGATGCCAGAGAAAGTTCAGTGCGCGTGTAATTGCTCTGGCTGCATGAGCCAACATAAAACCCGCGCGACTCTAATTGCTGCAAAAAGGGAGTGTTATCGTACTCATAGGCGCTCTTCATCAAGTCGGCGCGCGTGTACATATCCAGGATAAAGTAATAGACATCGGGTGGATCCGCTGGCAGTGTGAGATCATCCTGTACGGGGGCATTATCCGATCCCAGACGGTGACCGGTTCCTTTCTGGACCCCGGAACTGATCTGCACTACAGAGGTGATCACCAGCCCCAAAGCGATCACGTTCAACGGCAGAACCGCTGTAGCAAAGCTTAACTTCGGCCGGGTTGCCCACACAATCGCCACCACCGCCAACACTAACCAGCCGATCAACATCCACGGCGTGAAGTTGACATCCTCCCATTGCTCGACCAGGGCATTGTGGGCATGTCCATAGGAAAAGACCAATGCCATCCACAGCATGGACAGGAACGCCGCACGATATTTGTCGCGCAGGATCAAGCGCCACAAGAAAAATAAAAGGATGGAAAAAAGTACAGAGACCAGCAATGCACGCCAACCGGCTTCCAACTTGATTTGCCCCACATTGAAAGCCAGCAGTGCCAGCACAGGATAGGCGCCGATGAGATATGGGTACCAAGGATGTGAAAACCACCCGCGCAGGGTTTTCTTTACTTTTTTGAATTTAGGCATTCGTTCGTTTTCGACTCAAAAGGAAATCGCTGATGGTAAAGTCGAGCTCTTCGTCAATATCCCAGGCTTCGTCGGCGTCGATCTCGAACATCATCGGGTTGTCGCTGATACGATGCCGCTTGGCGGCAAGGTTCTCGCGGTTGAAAATGTAAATGCAGGAGTTCTCTTCGTAGACGGGCGGCAGATCTTGTGTTTGGATCAATTCACGCGGGTTGTGATTGATGGCATTGCCGTCCTTGTCGTAGAGACGCGTCTGCAAACGGGTAACGGAGAAGAGCGAGTCGCGAGAAGGGTACCCGGCGAGAAAACTCTTGATCGCGCTCGAAACCGTTTCCGGCCTGAGCAAAGGATTCGTACTATGGGTTTGCAGGTAGAAATCAGCAGGATATTGTTCCGTGTCGTGCAGGAGAATCTCGTTCATGGGAACATCATCCGCGCGTAAATGCTCAGGGCGGTTGATGATCTTCACCTGCGGAAAGAACTGGCGCAAGCCATCCATCACCGGATCCGAGTCGGTGTCTACAACGATCTCATTGATCAAGGGCACGAGCAACAGGGTCTCGATAATATGATGGAACAGCGGCTTGCCCGCCAGTGGACGGTAATTCTTCCCCGGCACGCGCTGCGAGTGGTGGCGCATCGGGACAAGGGCGGTGATTTTGGTCATAGGGTGGTAATTATACCGAATCAAAAGGCGGCAGGTATTGCCGCCTTTAATCTTTGAAAACAGAGAACCGGATCATTCCAGCTTCTTGACCATATTGAAACTGGTCACTTCATAGCCAACACTATCATACAAATGTTTTGCTACTGAATTATGCCCGAAGACATGCAACCCAATGGACTTCAACCCCAATTCACGCGCCTTTTCCTCGATCAACAACATTACCTGTTTGCCATATCCCTTGCCACGGAATTGTTCATCCACGATCACATCGAAGATAAAACCATCTTTTCCGGGTCTGTCCACATTGGCTTTCATCCAGATCATCCCCACTTTCTGCCCGCCTTCGTACAGAGAGTAAATGTAATGATCTTTGGACTGTAATCCCTGCGGTAACAGCTCTGCGATCTGCTGACGCGATTTCTCCAACGCTTCCGACTCATCCCAATATCCCGCGCGGACATTGTCCGCGGCGTAATCGGGGATGATGTGTTTGAGGTATTCGTCATATTCAGACTGGGTCATGGGAACTAATTTGCTCATGGGTACTCTTCTCCTACAAAAATGTTATCGTTCATAGAAAGGTTTTTGCTGACGGAAATAATCATCCAACGTGCCCTTCCCGAATTGGATCATATCCACGATCTGACCATTCCCGACTGTACTCAGAATTACCTCATTTAATCCTGTAGCAACCTGACGAAAATCTCCATCTGCGTCTATGGAAAGGATCAAATGCGGCGGTTCGCCCGAATCAGGCATATGGACCTGACCATAGTAGGCTTTCTTCACTTGCGGGTTGGTGCGGAAATAACGCTGCAAGGTTTCGATCAGTTTGGCAGGATATTCGGCGGGCATCCCGATCAATACCTGAGTTTCCTTTTGCAAGACCTGCTGCTTCGGTCCGAAGTACGTTCCATTGGCAAGAGAAACGATCTCATCATGGGTAAAGAGTTTTCCATAGCTGGCGCCGGGATTCAAAATCGCTTCGGTCGCTTGAGAAGCCAGCATGGTGAACAAGTCCTGCCCTTTGAGTTGGGCAAAGCTTTCCTGCGTAGTGATGAATTCCCGCAAGCGCCGCTCGGACGTAAAAATCGGGATCCGATATTGACCATCCATGCTTACGCTCTTGATCCGCATGGTGTCGCCTTGTTTGGCAACAAAGGAACCATATTGCGCTCCCGCCGTGTCGATCAGGAGGAACAGATCGAACTCCATCAGAAGTCTTCATAAACTCCGGTCGTGCAGCGGGATCTTTGGCTGCCTGCATCAACAACGCTTCCAGCCGGTTCTCAGGGAAGAATTTTTTTGGCTCAGGTTTTTCTGGTTTCTTGCCAAATAGTTTAGAGAACATGATCGAATCCCTTCTCACCGATTATACTGAATCGGTTCCACATCCCGTTTCTTTCCACTCTTCTTCTTTCTTTCTCTAGCATAATAGAAGGTCTCACGCAATTGCGGCGTGATGAGGCTGGTCTCACGGTGCCCCACGCGTGTGCCATGGAACTGCATCAAGCGGAACCAGAAGATCGAGGCGATATTCTTCCACAACACACCTTCACGCGCGGCGTGCCACAGGTCACTAAAGATATTCGTGAACGTCAGCCGTAGAAAATCATAAAAATTAAAATTCGCTTCAGGGTAAATCTTTCGCAGCGCCATCGCTTCGCGGCGGTAGCGGTTATAGACTCCACGCGGGGTTTCGTTGTGCACGTGGATGATCTCTGCTTCGGCGACATAGGTAACCACATAGCCCGCATCTTTCGCCCACTTCGCCCATGCCAGGTCCTCCAGCCCAGTCAACAATTCATCGTAGGGATTTTTCTCCCACAGGTTGCGCCGGATCGCAGAATTGGCATTGTTGCAAAACACCGTCTCCTGCTCCGGTTTGCTGAGGTCGGGATACCACTGATGGAAAATTTGCTGTTCGGAAAATTTGGCAAATTCCGGTCCGCGCTGTTTGCCGTACGTCAGCGCTACCTTTTCATTTTCGAACGGAAGCAGCAACGTTTCCAGCCAATCGGGATACACGGGATACACATGTGCGCTGGCGATGACAACCAATTCCCGCGTCGCTGCCTGAAGCCCGAAGTTGAGCGAACGCCCAAACGTAAACTCCGCTGACGGGATTCTCACCACGCGCGCACCAAACGATTCGGCAACGGAAACAGTCCCGTCGGTCGAGCCAGAATCGACCAGGATGATCTCCACATCCTGGAGCGTCTGTTGACGAATCCCCTCCAGCAGACGCCCGATGTGTTTCTCTTCGTTATAGGCACGGATGACGATGGAACAATTCATGAATAGTGTTTGACTCTTCTCCAAAATTCAACCCAATCCCAAACTGGACTACGGCAAACAAAAATATCTGGCGGATCGCCCAGGTCGTTTTCCACACCGTACGAATTGGTGATCGTACCCGCCCGTGTGCACTGCTCGAAAGCAGGCTGGACTTCCTCGCTTGGGTAGCCAACGATGATCAATGTTTCAGGTGGTGGGTTACCGGGTCCGCGCAGCCAGAACGTGTCACAGCCGCTGATGGCTTTGGGCAGAGCATATTCCGGTCCATATAAATTAAGGGCGGCAGCTTCGTCATTTTCTGCGGTAAGGATGCCAGTGCGAGCTTTATCCTGTTCGGGTAAATTGGCATAGATGCCAGACACGGTCTCGACCATGTCACGCCAGCCGATCTGATCGGTAAAGGCATCATGCACCTCGCTAACAACATTCCACCAACCAGAATTGACCGGTGCAAGAGGCAAGGCAAGCGATGCACCAAACACCATGCCAAGCGCAATGCCAGCCCAGGTTGTCCCCGACAGAACACGAGCCTTCTGTGCAGACAGCCTCTCCAGCCATCCCTGCCAAACGACCACACCCGCCGCGATCAACATGGGATAGGCACCAGCCAGGTAATAGGCGCGTCCCTGCGAGAAGAGATAGATAAAAAAGGGAATAACATACATCCAGCCAAGCATGCGGTAGCGTTTTCCAGCTTCGCCCCGGAAATAGTAGATCAAGCCCGCGATCCATATCGGCAGGGCAAATGGATTGGCGTTCGAGAAGAACTGCTCAGGGATGTAACTCGCCGCCCGACCGATCTCCACATCGCGTGCGTGAATCGAGGAGAGAAATTCCAATGAAATGAAGTCATGCTTTATTTGCCAGATCAAATTTGGAAGGAAGATCAGCAGCGATAGTGCGACTCCCCCCCACAGCCAGGGACTTCTCAAATAGCGGCGTGCATCCGTCAATAACACGCCTCCCACCAATCCGGCAACGAACATGACCATCGTATATTTGGTCATCATCCCCAGGCCGATCACGGCACCAATGGCAAGCCACCAGCGCGGATTCTCCGATTTCAACAGGCGGATCACCAGGTAGGCGATCAGAACCGTCCATAGAAAATCAAAATCCACATATTGCATCAGCGATCCCTGGATCAGGGCAAACGGCCCAATAGATGCCGCCAGCGCCGCCAATACCTGCGCAGAACGCCCGCCACCTAATTCGCGCGCCATCAGCCCCGCCAGCACCAGGACAAGACTAAAGGTCAGAGCCGCAAACGTGCGCACGCTGACGGATGAGAAGCCGAACAAGATCAATTCGATACGGGCGAGAAAGGGCGTCAGAGGTGGGTATTCGATGAATCCCCAATCCAGATTATTGGCATTGTCCAATACGATCAGCTCATCCTGATGGAATCCGTATTGGTGATTGGTGAACATGTGCAGTAGAAATAAGGCTAGTCCCAACAAAAGCAAGACATTGGTATCGGTAAATAATGTGGTCGATTTCGATGGTTTCATTCTTGTCTCCATCGTAGGGGCGGTATTCACCCGTCTCTACCAATCATTATTTTTTGTAGCACAATTCCACGAGCGAATTTCCTGCAATCCTTTGAACGTTCTCTGATGCTCCTCCTTGAAAGGTTCTCCTCTTTATAAGTGTAGACAATACTGGAATGGATCATATCTATTTACAGAATAACTCATTCACACTTTTTTGCATATCTGGCGCAAGTACATTCCCGGATTCAACAAGAGTCTGAAGGTTTCCACATGCCTGATGCAGGTAGAAAGGCACAATGCCAATGCGGGTGGAAATCCCTTTTACTTCTTTTTTGTTGCCAAGAATAGCATAGGCTTGCAGGAAAGGCATCCATTCGACCTGGTCGTTTGGATGCAAGCCAAGTTTCTGCGCTTCATCTCCCAATTGTGCCACTAGCTGCCAGTCGCCTTGCTGTCGCGCCAGGTCTGCCTTTTGATAATAGTAGCACCAATCATGGGCAGGTTCCTCCCCAAAGAAGGAAGCAGGCGGTTTGGGCGAATCGCCCTGAAGGATCACATTCTTCGCTTTTGATTTTGGAGCAATGAGCATGATGCGTTCTATATCCTGTTCGGAAAGGTCAGGGTTATTCCCATCGATGATCCGCACACAGGAATTTTGGTCTGCCTGGGTTAGAACCAGAACATTTCCAAAATCGCGTGTGAGGGCATTTCCACGGCGCAAGGGTGTTTCTTCCCCATCGCCCGCAAGGATCCGGTTAACAACATCTTTGGTAAGGACGGTGGCAGGCAATTGAATCTCAACAGGGATGGTTATCTGCTTTTCGGGATAATAGATCAGGTTGGCAGGTCCCCAGACAAAGTAATCCTCCTGAATGCCTACACCAGGATACGATGCAACCAAGGTAGTTGCCGGTTGAATACCCGGTGCACGCCATGCCACCTGCCACCAAAACTCCTGGATCGTTTCTGTGACCTGTACCGCACGGACCGTATTGGCGTAATGGACATAACTCGCCACAAAGACCAGGAAAACGGTCACACCCACCCGCAACCGTGGAGAGTTCAATGAAGCGATCAAGACCGTCAAAGCCATCGCTGCGCCGGCAGAGCTGGCAAGCATATAGCGCGAATAATCATTGAAATCGGCGTGACGATTGGCTAGGATCACAGGCAACAAGGCAAAAACAGCCGCAACGACTCCTGTGATCAGAATATGCCTGTGCCATTTGCTGTCGGTTTCTGCATCCGTTTTCGGAGCAGCAAAAGAGCGGAAGCCGGGATATACCGCCGTGACAGATAACCCGACAATCGCTGCCAATGCAAGACCGATTAAAAGTGTCACTCAAGCGCATATTAAAGCCCAGGATGTTCAAAGGCACAGACCAGGCAAGGAACAGAACACGGATCGTATCCTGCGTTAAATTGACCAGCCACCACAAACCCGTTAACGGAGAGGAAAACACTTGCCCCACTTGAGCACTAACATCCGTAGCGCCGCGTTCGGAGGTAAAAAAGAAAAGCCGCCAGGTCAGGAACGCCGCTGGTGCGAGAAGAAACGGCGACCAATGATTGAAAACCCTGACAGCCGTTTCTTTGATATTAAACTTTATTTTCTTGTAGAACGAGATCCACAATCAGAGCCAGGCGCAAAACTTCCAACCCGATAAAGTACTCTACCAATGCCGGGTACATGATTCCCGCAGCAATGGAGAGCAAGAACCACACAGCCTTGCCATACCTGCTCTTCGATTGGATTGCCTGCACGGTAAAGGCGATGGAAGCCATTGCCAGGCATAGACTTAATATCTGAGATTGATAATCAATCGGGTTGATCTGAGAGAGAAAACCAGGATAGATCAGAAAAAATAAGGCTATCAAAAAATTCAGTTTCTTCTGCTTCTCCCACACCATGTCCAACGCCCAAAACAATGCCCAAGCAGAAAGGACTCGAAACACATAGGCGCTCAGGTGATAGTACAGAACATGGTCGCCGAACAACGTATAAGCCGCCTGCATTACATAGGCTCGCGCCGGGCGGTCAATGGAAAAGACCTCGTGGAAGAATTGCGCACCCTGTGTATGGGCATCGTACATGAGATACCAGTCATCGTTGTATAACCCCATTTTGTTCACAAACGGCAAATAGACAAGCGCCGCGATCACAGCCAGCATGCCCAACAAAAGCCAATTTCTTTTCTTGAATGTCATGATGTCAGCCCTTACCAATTCCCATCTTTTTCGTATCCCAACTTCACAAGCAAATCTCCTGCAACATCTTTGAAAATTTTCTTATGCTCCTCCTTGAAATACTTCTTCCATTCGCCGGTCTTGCCGGAGCGGAAGGTGGGCGAACGCTGAGGGTTGATGGAAGATTCGAGGGAATCAAGGATCAACTCACGGGTAGCCTGAAGCGGAGCGCGGGGGAGGAGATGCTCCATGATACGGGTTAATGCCAAGGCGCGGTCGTTGATCAAGTCCTCAAAATGGATCGCCAGCACATCGTCATGATCGAGCCAGCCAAGATAGGGAGCGAAACGCGCCGCGATATCCAGGAATTCCACTCCAGCATCGGGTCGCCCTAAAATGCTGGCTTTGAGTCGCGCGTCGAAATCGGGCAAGGATTGATAGTAATCGTGATGAACGTGATGCGCTTCCATATCGGTGACGTAGAAGACGTGCGAGACGACCACATCGCGCGGATCGCGAAAAATGAAGTAGGGTACAAAAGCAGGTGAACAAACTTGCTTCATTGTTTCCTCGCGAGCGAACAAATGCGCGGAGGCGATATCGCCGGGTTGAAGAGAATCAAGCCAGGCAAGAGCCTGCTCGGGCGGTCGTTTGACACCGCTTTCGCCTTCATATTCTGCGTAGAACGAATGGATGCGTTTTGAAAATGGTGCAACTTTAGAAAAGCCGAGTAGAATTTGGTCCAGCAAATGCGTGCCGCTTTTCGGGAAGGAAATGCCCAGTAGAATGGGCCAGCCTTCTTGCGGAACAGGAACCGATGCGAAACGGATACGTTGCACTGTTTTTTCAGAAAGATAGAGGATGCTGCGTGCAGTGGATTTCCAGGTCATAAGAGTATTTAACCACAGAATTTCCATCTACGAAGCCGCATCACAAAATAGAGACGGTACATTCCAACCAGCCAAAGGATCTTGAAATGACCATCTTCAACACCCCCATCTTAAGCTTTTTTTTTCACCTTCTCACCCGAGCCATCATGTGGATGGTCGGCTGGCGCGTACAAGGGAAGCTCCCTGACCTGCCAAAATTCGTTTTGATTGGCGCGCCGCACACATCCAACTGGGATTTCATCCTGTTCCTCGGTGTAATGTTCACCCTACGAGCAGATGTCCGATTTATGGGCAAGGCGGAGCTATTCCGGTCGCCGATCGGATTCTTCTTCCGCTACTGCGGCGGGATCCCTGTGGATCGGAAGAAATCCACGGGTCTGGTCGACCAGATGGTGGATGCCGCTAAAGGAGCGGATCATTTCATCCTGACCATCGCCCCGGAGGGGACACGTCATCACGTGACCGAATGGAAGCGCGGTTTCTATCACATCGCCAAAGGCGCAGGCATTCCCATCGTCATGGCGGTCGTGGATGGCAAGCACAAGGAGATCCGCGTTGGGCAGATCTTCCATCCCACCGATGATATCGAAGCGGATATGAAATGCATTCAGGGATACTTTGAGGGCGTGACGGGCATTAACCCAAGAAGGAAATATATTACGCTAGAAAGTTGATCACTTTTGAAAAGGCGTTTCTTTTTACTGGTTCTTCTTTTCTGTTTTATAGCCGTTTCCTGTTCTGTTCCAACACAAGAAACGCTGACAAGTACAGCAACGCCGATCCCTGCTACTCCAACCGTGGTCGTTTCAAAATCCTGTACATCCACATTGGATGATGAAGTCAGTCCAAGTTATGTTCCCAATACACCTCTCCGCGATGTGGTTGGGCATGGACATGTCGTTACCGGTACGGTCCGCTCCAGCGTTGACTGCTCCCCCATCCCCAACGCCAAACTGGAATTCTGGCCGAACTGGAAGGAATAGGTCATCCCGACTTAGAACGCGCTACATCCTTTACCGATGAAAATGGGCAGTATCGTTTCGAATGTGATATGCCCGATCACATCCACATGCGTATCTCAGCAGATGGATTTCACACAATAGGCGTGAATATTTATCATCCCAATGGTGCGCCTACGGGAAGTTTTGATATTATTCTCAAGCCAGCACAGTAGAGTGAAAAGTCCGTTTGTTATAAATCAGCTAGCGCAGGGATAATTTCTTTTCCAAAGATCTCCAGCGGCTTGATCTCGTGAACGTTTGGCATATTGAAGATAGCGTGTTCAATGCCGATGCCAGCCAGTGCACGACATTCTTCGATCACATTCTTAGCCTTCATCTTATCCGGCGCAAGGTAAACGGTGCTGAGAGTGGTCTTCTCGATTTCGGCATAATCCCTTCCCACTTTTTCACAGTGTCCTTTCAAAACATCCAGCTTACCGCGCACCGCGTCCACGCCCATGCGCGCGAAGAAGTTACAGGCATCCGAATACTTTGCCACTAACCGCAGCGTCTTCTGCTCCCCTCCGCCGCCGATCATAATGGGCGGATGCGGTTTGGAAATGGGCTGAGGATTGCACAAGGTTTCCGCCAGTTGATAATGCTTGCCGTTATAAGTTCCCACATTGCCTGACCACATTTGCTTGGCAATTTGCAGTGTCTCTTCCAAGCGTTCCATACGTTCTTTAACGGGAGGGAATGGCACGCCCAGTCCGCGTGATTCGCGTTCATTCCATGCTGCACCAACGCCGAAATAGGCACGCCCTCCGGCGAGAACATCCAGCGTGGTGACCGTTTTGACGAGCACTCCGGGATGCCGATACACGACCCCGGTGACCAATGTTCCCAATGTCACCTTTTTCGTGACTCCAGCAAGGTAGGAAAGCGTGCTGTAGCCTTCCAACATCTCATCTTCCGCCGGTCCTAGTCCTGATGAACGTGCAGGGTCACCGATCTGGAAGAAATGGTCCATGACCCACAGGCTGGAGAAACCAGCCTCATCGGCAGTTCGGGCAATGTTCGCCAGATTCTTGCCAAGGGCTTGCGGTCCGTCAGGATATGTGAAATTGGGGATCTGTAAACCTATTTTCATATGATCACCTTTTGATATCGATTTGAATTCGAGACATGTCTAATATTTTGAATATTACCAGTTAGAGTTAGGTCTAAGTCAAGGGTTGATTCCAATTTTGCCCCTTGACTTAGAGCACGCTCTAAGATGTAAACTAGGGGCATGGACAAGCAAAACGAAAAGCTCACCATTCAACAAGTCGCCAAAGCGACCGGGCTGACGCCGCATACGCTCCGCTACTACGAGCGCATAGGGCTGATCCATCCCATTCAGCGCGAGGAGAATACCCGCCGTCACTACACTGCGGACGATCTCGGCTGGATCGATTTCCTGCTGAAGCTGCGCGCCACAGGTATGTCCATCAAGGATATGCAGCGCTATGCAGAACTCCAACGACAGGGCGATGTCACGCTCCCCGAGCGGGTGGAGATGTTGAAGTCGCTGCGGGACAAGGTGGAAACTCACATCGAGGAGATGAACGAACACTTGAAATTGGTCTATTACAAGATCGAATACTATTCAAAGATCATCGAGGATCAAGCCGTCCCGCAGGTTTCCTCGGAGAGCATAATCGCTTAATCAAACCTGTCCCCTTCGAGGATCTTCGACGGGACGTTTACCATCAAGAGGAGAAATATATGTCTACAACAACAACCATGCAACGAACGCTGGGTCGTTCAAACTTACCAGTCAGTGCCATGGGATTGGGCTGCTGGGCGATCGGCGGTCTGTGGTACTGGCTGGATGGTCCCGGTGGTTGGGGCGATATCGACGACAACGAGTCGGTGCGTGCCATCCACGCCGCGCTGGATCTCGGCATCAACTTCTTTGACACGGCTGCCAACTACGGCACCGGCCACAGCGAGCGCATCCTCGCACGCGGACTCGAAGGCAGGCGCGATAAAGCCGTCATCGCCACCAAATTTGGGTTCGTGGTGAATGAAGCGGAGAAGCGCGTCAGTTTCCGCACGGACGATCACCTCAAGCATGTGCGTCAGGAATGCGAAGACAGCCTGCGCCGCCTGAACACGGACGTGATCGATCTCTACCAACTCCACGTCTGGGACTACCCCATCGAGAAAGTTCCGTCGATGGTGGATGTACTCGAGTCGCTCGTAAAGGATGGCAAGATCCGTTATTACGGCTGGAGCACGAACTCGGTCGAAGGTGCGCGTGAATTTGCCAAGGGCGAACACTGCGTTTCCATCCAGCATGACTTGAACGTCATCATCGATGCACCGGAGATGCTGACAGTCTGTGAAGAATTGAATCTAGCCAGCATCAATCGCAGTGCACTGGCGCGCGGCGCCCTGAGCGGAAAGTACACCAAAGATTCAGTCTTCCCGCAGAACGACGTCCGCACGGATGCGTGGTCCCGCGATCACTTCTTTGCGCCCACGCTCGACCAGCTGGAAAACATCCGCGCCATTCTTACCAGCAACGGACGAACGTTGGTGCAAGGCGCGCTGGCATGGATCTGGGCGCGCAGCGAAAAGACGATCCCCATCCCCGGCTTCAAGACCGTGGCGCAGGTAGAAGAGAATGCCAAGGCAATGGAGTTTGGTGCTCTGACAGCTGAACAGATGAAAGAGATCGATACATTGTTAGGAAGATAATTACAACTACCATGTCACTCTGAGCAGAGCGAAAAGTCTCTTATCCGTGGTAGAGATCCTTCACCGCTACGCGGCTCAGGATGACATCATAGGAGCACACATGAAACTACGACCCTTTGGCAACACAGGCATGAACGTCTCCGAGATCGGACTCGGAGCGTGGCAGTTGGCGAATCCCGATTGGGGAGTCAGTGACAAAGCGGAAGCGCTGAAGATCGTGCAAGCGTCGCTCGAAGCTGGCTGCAACTTCTTCGACACGGCACCCGGCTACGGCGGAGGCAGAAGCGAAGAACTGCTCGGGCAGGGATTGAAATCCGTGCGCAAGGATGTCATCATCTGCACCAAGTTCGGTCACACTGCGGAAGGTACATCCGATTGGCGAGTGGAGTCCATCCGCCCGTCGCTGGAAGCGAGTATGAAGCGGCTGCAAACCGATTATCTCGATATCGTGTTGATGCACAACCCTTCACGCGAATTGATGGATGGTTGCGTCGCCGCGCATTATGAGGAATTCGAAAAACTCAAAGCGGAAGGAATGATCCGCGCGTATGGCGTATCGCTCGATTGGCGTGAAGAGTTGGATCTGGTGTTGGACACAACCAAGAGTCAGGCGGCAGAAGTGTTCTTCAATGCGCTGTATCAGGAAACACTGCCCGCCTACCCCAAGGCGCAGGAACGCGGCATGGGTTTGATCATCAAAGTGCCGCTCGAACTCGGGCTGGCTCTCTGGCAAATATCGCGCCGGTCACAAGTTCGACGGCGTGCGCGACCGCTGGTCACCGGAAGTGCTGGCGCGCCGCAGTGACCTCGTCGAAAAGTTCGCCGCGTTGATCCCCGATGAAAGAAGCATGGCACACGCCGCACTGCAGTTCGTGCTGGCACAGCCGCAGGTCTCGACGGTCATCCCTGGCGCGAAGAGTGTGACGCAGGCGCTGGATAACTTCGCCGCGGCGGATCAGGAACTCAGCGCCGAGACTGTCCAAGCTATGCGCGATCTGTGGACGAACGAGATCGAAGGCAATCCCTTGCCGTGGTGACAATAGAACTCCTTAAAAGTGAGTTTAGAACCAATTCCAAAAGATATTTTGAACCACTGAGACACTAAGACACGGAGAATTTTAAAAACTCAGTGTCTCTGTGTCTCAGTGGTTAGCCCCACTAAACCTTTGCAAGAGGCACAATATGATCCTCGATCGTATCGAAAACGCTCCATTCTATTACGGCATCCACAAACGCTTCAAACAAGCCTTTGAAACCATCGCCAGCATGGATATTCATACCCTCCCCGTCGGCAGGCACGAGATCGACGGTGCGAATCTGTACGCGCTCGTTCAGGAATACGACACCAAACCGAAAGAACAGGGAAAGTGGGAGGCGCACCGCCGTTACATTGACCTGCAATATGTGGTGCAAGGCGCGGAAGGTTTTGGGTATGCCAATATCCATCACTTGCAGCAAGGCGAGTACGATGCTGCCAAGGATTTCCTTCCCCTGCAGGGGGAAGGTGACCTCATCAGCGTGAAGAGCGGCTGCTTTATCATGCTGATGCCGGAGGATGCGCATATGCCGGGGTTGGTGCTTGGCGAAATTGCGCCGGTGCGGAAGATCGTGCTCAAGATCGCCGTAGAATAAAAAATATAAGCAGTCAAACGCTGATGTCACCTTTGAAGGATATCAGCGTTTTTTCTTACAAAAGATTAACTGCGCTCTCCGTTGACAGTCCTATTCTCCTCTGGTAAAGTAAACTTACTGACCGTTCGGTAAGTTATTTTCTTCCAGGAGTTGTATTGTGACTGACAGAACCCGTAACCAGATCCTTCTGGTTCTCTTCCTCGGCGTGCTGATGGGCGCGCTCGATATCGCCATCGTTGCCCCTGCCCTGCCCGCCATCCAAAGCTTCTTCGGCGTCGGTGACCGCGTGCTGGCATGGACGTTCACCATTTACGTGCTCTTCAATTTGATCAGCACCCCGCTGATGGCAAAACTCTCAGATACCTTTGGACGCCGCTCCGTCTACGTGCTGGATGTCGCCCTGTTCGCCTTTGGATCGTTGATTGTCGCTCTTTCGCCCCAAAAGCTGTTTGCCGTTTTGTTGATCGGGCGCGCGCTGCAAGGATTCGGCGCGGGCGGCATCTTCCCGGTTGCCAGCGCAGTGATCGGTGATACCTTTCCGCCTGAAAAACGCGGCGGTGCACTGGGCTTGATCGGCGCGGTGTTTGGACTCGCCTTTATCGTCGGACCGATCCTCGGCGGCATCATCCTGACGGTCACCAGTTGGGAGTGGTTGTTCATCATCAACCTGCCGATCGCGCTGGTAGTGATCATCATGGGCTGGCGCTTATTGCCTGCCACTTCCTCCGCGTCTACCCGTCCCTTCGACTGGGCTGGAATGCTCGTCTTGAGCGTGTTACTTGCCTCCCTTGCTTATGGTTTCAATCAAATTGACACACAGAGTTTCTTCAGCAGCCTGATCTCGCTCAACGTATTGCCTTTCCTGCTGATCGGGATTGCATTGTTGTTCGTCTTCCCCCGCATTGAAAAGAATGCAGAGGATCCAATCCTAAATCTAAATTTGTTCAAAAGCCGCCAGACTGTGATCACGAGCGTCTTATCTGCCGGCGCAGGCTTGGGCGAATCGGGAATGGTCTTCATCCCTGCGCTTGCGGTCGCTGCACTGCCGGGAGTGATCAACACTCACAACGCGAGTTATTTACTCATGCCGGTGGTGCTGGCAATGGCGGTCGGGTCGCCGCTCGTGGGGCGCTTGCTGGATAAATTTGGTTCAAAAGTAATGGTGTTCGCTGGTACCTTATTGCTCGCCGTTGGCATGGTGATGTTGAGCAACGGCAGCTTGATCTCCATGCTATGGGGCTTTATCGCCTCCGGCGCCGTCATCGGGCTGGGGCTTTCCTCCCTGTTGGGCGCACCGATGCGTTACATCATGCTGAATGAAGCATCCGTGGAAGACCGCACCTCCGCACAAGGGATGATCTCACTCTCGACCAGCGTCGGGCAGTTGATCAGCAGCGCCCTTGTCGGTGCCGTAGCGGCGTCCATGGGCGGCGGTGTAAAGGGCTATGGCGCAGCCTACATGGTCATCGGTATTGTTGCGGGTTTGATGGTCATTCTGACATTGGGATTGAAAAGCCGCCAGCAGGAACTGGCTCGTATCGCTCAAACGCAAGCCGCACCCGTACACGGGGATGATTAATAGATCCTCTGGGGCGGGTTGATTATTGCTACCATGAAATGAGATAAAGGAAAACGTCCCGAAGGTTAAGTATTCAGCTTAATACACTGAAAAAAACCTTCGGGACGGTAGGAGAGAAGGTAGAATACGTGCATGACCAACACTGAAACCGGGCTTGCCGAACAGATCCTGAAGACAGCCAAAGGCATGTTTATCCATAAAGGATATTATGGACTGTCCATGCGCGAAATTTCTGAGTCGCTGGGGGTATCAAAGGCGGCATTGTATTATCACTTCAAGGACAAGGAACAACTCTTCCTGGCGATCCTGACAGGATATCTGGACGAGATGGAAGCGGCGCTGAATCGCATCCTAACGGAATCAACATCCAGCCGGGAACAGATCCGTCTGTTCGTCGAGTACGTCCTCTCCCAGCCCGCGGAGCAGCGTGCTATCACGCGGCTGGCGAGTCAGGAGGTCAATCATCTTGGGGATGCTTCGCGCAAGGCATTTGGAAAACTATATCAAGAAAAATTTGTAGGGAAAATCCAATCCATGTTGCAGGCAGGCATGGATGCCGGTGATTTCCGTATCATCCCCGTTGACATCGCGGCATGGACGCTGCTCGGGATGATGTTCCCCTATTTTTATCCGGCGCACACCGGTAACAAACCCATCCCTGCCGAGACCATGCAGGAACTGGTGAAAATTTATTTGAAGGGCATTGAGAAATGAAGAGCGCATCCAAATGGATGCGCTCTTTTTATTCTTTCAACAAGAAGTCCCCGTTATGCAACACACCATCGAGAATGACCTTCACAGCATCGGACTGCAACAGCTTATCCAGTGGAAACGTCTTCAGGCGAGTTTGCGTCGTCCGCACGGATGGCTGCAGGAAATCACCGAACGGCAGCGACGTACGATATAGCTGATAATACAAAAATCTGCGCGCATTGCGTTTGAACTCAGCGGGCACTTCGATCTTTTCAACTTCAAGAAACTCTTCCGTCTTTCTTCTAACTTCCTCCACCGTCTGCGGGAAGAACACCGTGGGATACTGCGTGAAGCGTGCCTTGCCAGCACACAACACCGCCGCGCCCATGATCGACGCCTCCAAACCAATGGTGGAATTGTATATCATTACGAACTTGGACTTCTGGATCAACTCATACGAACTCAGCGTCTCATGCGGGCTCACGAAGACGACATTCGGCTCTTTGTCCACGCCCCGGCTTTGCACCCAACCTTCGACCGTTTCGCGGCTGGCTTTTCGGACGCGCGTCTCGTCCGGGTGTGCGCGGATGACGAACAACGTATCGCGATGTTCACGGATGATCTCATGCACCATATCAAGCCAGTCGAACATATCTTCAAAGACCGTGTTGGCATGCGGTTGACTGGTATCGAAAATGACATTGGTAAAGATAGGAACGATCTGCTTGAACGTCGCCGCCTTTTGAAGGAATGATTCGTCCAATCCCTTCATGTCTGCCCAGAACTTGATACCTGCCATGGTGAAGTCGCCCTGGAAACGTTTGGCAAGATAGGCATCTAGTTTGGCGTTTTGCGCATCGCTCAACTCAAACTCCTCCGGAATATGAATGGGATACGCCGTCGCTTCGCCATCGGTGAAGAAGGCGGTAGCGGGCTGCAACCCCACTTCATGCGTCACCACGCGGATGCCGCGTTTCTGGGCAATATAACGCGCAGTCGCTTCGGGGAAGAACTGTCCATTGAACACGATGACCAGCCTCGGCTGGGTCCGATCGAGAAAGTCCGTAAACTCCCGAGCCACATTCCACGCGGACAGGATGTACTCGCGCAGCAGATAACGCGTGTTCTCGTCGTCGTTCAGATGGTGGATACGCAGGATCCAACGTAGACCGGGAAGGCAGAGTGCGCCAAGAGGAATATTTTGAAAGTGGAAAGTGGAGAGTTGATCCACATTCAGATCACGAATCGCATTTTCCAACTCGCTATCACGTCTGAACTCAAACCAATTGACTCCCGACCTTTGACGTTCGACCTTCGACGGCACTCCCGCATACAAGGTTTTCGATTGCATCACACACGACCGGCACGGCATCCCCTTCTGAGGATGGTCGCGGTTCGTTCCTATCACACACTTGCTCATACCGGAGTGACAGGCGAAATAGGCAACGGGAACTCCGTTCAAACGCAGCGCCCAGGATGCCAACAGATGAAATCCGCTGTTCCATGAGAGGTCGTCAATACCGGAGGATGCTTTGAAGAAAACGACCGGTGCGCCGCTGGGCTGCGACTCTCTGCGGGCAACCGCTTTGGCAACGGCGGCAACTTTGAGATTATTGAAACGGCGGACAAGTCCGCGTTTGAGGCGTTGAGTGTAGAAATCTTGTAAGGTCATCGGGACGATTATAACGGCTGAGAAAAAGAAAGGGCGACCAGTGTGGTCGCCCTCTTGGATTAGTCTTCTGCCACCACGCGGCGCAACTTCTTCATCGACCCTTTTTCCGAGTCATAGACCTTCTTAACACCGTCACCAAGCGAGGCTTCGGTCACGCGAATGTATTTGACAAGACGCTCAAAGCCACCCGGCTCCACCGAAGCAGATTGATCACTGCCCCACATGGCGCGGTCGAGCGTGAGGTGACGTTCCACCATGCAGGCGCCAAATGCCACCGCCACCGCCGAGGGGACGAGTCCCACTTCGTGCCCGGAATAACCGATCGGCAGACTGGGGAATTCACGGCGCAGGGTTTCGACCATGCGCAGGTTTAACTCTTCCGGCTCGCAGGGATAGGTGCTGGTGCAGTGCATCAACCCCAGATCCTTTTCACCGGCGATCTTTACGCCCTGCTGGATCTGCTCCATCGTGGACATGCCCGAGGATAAGATCAGGGGTTTGCCTGTCGCCCGGGCTTTGCGGATCAACTTGAGGTCCGTGAGAGAGGCGGAGGGAATCTTATAAGCGGGAGTGTCGAACTTCTCCATGAAGTCCACGGATTCTTCATCCCAGACCGAGACTATCCACGCAATGCCTTTCTCTTTGCAGTGCGCATCGATCTCGCAGTATTGCGATTCGTTGAATTCCACTTTGTAGCGATAATCGAGATAGGTGATGTAGCCCCATGGGGTCTCACGCATCTGCTTCTGCTGCTCGGGCGGCGTGCAGACTTCGGGCGTGCGCTTCTGGAATTTCACCGCGTCCGCTCCGGCGTGGACTGCCGCGTCGATCATTTTCTTCGCGATCTCAAGATCACCGTTATGGTTGATGCCGATCTCAGCGATCACATAGGCGGGATGTCCATCCCCCACCATTCGATTTCCTAGTTTTATTTCACGAGCCATTTGTTCTCCTTATAAAACCCTGCGTATGATTAGGGTTTGATTGTATTCAAGATCAGATCGCATAATTCGCGTAAAGCACCGTGACCACCTGGTGATTGGAGCACAAAATCCGCCGCACGGATCACCTCCGGGTAGGCATCTGCCACTGCCACTGACCAGCCTGCGATCTCGAAACAAGGCAGGTCGTTGATATCGTTTCCAATGTAAACAACATTTTCCGCTGGGATGTTTTTCTGTGCCAGGACTTCACGCATCACGCGCCCCTTATCTTGAAACCCAACATTATGGATCGCTTCCACACCCATTTTTTTCGCGCGTGCCAACACAACAGGATTCGGCTCCGAAGAAATGATCATCACTTCGATGCCGCGTTCGCGCAGATCTTTCACACGCGGGCTATCGCTGCGATAGGCAGCGACCATTTCTCTGCCATCCTGGTCTACCCAAACGCGGTTGTCGGTGATGACGCCGTCAAAATCGCAGATGACTAGTTGTACTTTTTGCGGCATCAAACGGTGGGACATATCCCCTGGCGTGACCATATTTAAACCACTGTTATAGACTACTGCTTCATATTTCTCCCAATCGGCGGGAGTGTCAATGTCCACCGTATAACGCGGATCGATCACCAACGGGTAGACCACGTTCCCGGTCATCGATTGTTTTGAGGTAATGGTCGAAGTGCGGATGGCATCGATATGTCCTGTTTGCCAGTAAACCGGCGGAAGGATCTGGCGTGGTGCATTGTACGGCTCCGTAATACCTTCCACTTGGAGCAGTGGATTCAGCGGTGCATCATACCCATTGAAACGCCACATCTTGTGCGGGTTCTGTGCTGCAGGCACCACGCCGCGTACCGAATCAGCTTCAGGATGCTGCATCAAAATGCTGACAGCTTGATCCACCATATCCACCGGGCGGATGGGTGACGTGGGTCGCAGTTGGATGACGATCTCAGGTTTGTAGCTTTCGATCTCTTCCAGCCATTTGAGGGCATGTTCGAATACGGGGAAATCAGTCGTGCGATCTTGTGCGAATTCAGATGGGCGCAAGAAGGGTGTCTCTGCACCACATTCGCGCGCTACCGCCGCGATCTCTTCGTCATCGGTGGAAACGATGACACGCGAGACGCTCTTCGACTGGAGTCCAGCCGCGATGCTCCATGCAATGAGCGGATGCCCTGCAAAGTTACGGATGTTCTTGCGCGGTATGCCTTTCGAGCCGCCGCGCGCGGGGATGAGTGCGAGGATGTGAGTCATAATGTGACAATGGACAATTGACAATGGACCATGGTCAATGGTCGATCGTCTATGGTCTTGTTCACCAAGCTGTCCAGCCTCCATCCACGACAACATTATTGCCAGTCATGTAGGAGGATGCATCAGATGCCAGGAACAACAGGGCGCCGTTCATCTCGTCCTTCTTTGCCATGCGTCCCATGATGGTCTTGGCAGAATAATTCTTTACGAAATAGTCTTCGTGATTATTGAACACGCCGCCGGGTGTCAACGCATTCACGCGGATTTCGGTGTTGGCATAATAGGCAGCAAGATATTTAGTAAAACCCATCACGCCCGCTTTGGTCGTTGTGTAATAAACCGGCTTGAACGCCACACGCTGACCGTCCTTGATGTAGATGCGCTGGTCAGGTCCGTTCAGCCCGTACGTTGAGCAAATATTGATGACGCTGCCCTTCTTACCCTGCGCAATCATCGGTTTGACGCACGCCTGCGTAACGAGGAACATGCCGGTCAGGTTCACGTTCAAAGCAGAGGTCCACAGATCGAGTGGATAATCCTCAAAGGCGCCGGGCATAATTCCCTTCTTCGCCGCATCAGGATCGAACTTCGGGTCAAGCGCCGCGCTGTTCACCAGGATGTCAATGCGCCCAAACTCAGCGAGCACCTTCTCCACCATCGCGTTGACCGACTCAGGTTTGGTAATGTCCGTGGGAACGCCCAGAGCTTTGTATCCACTTTTCGTAAGCGTATCTGCTGTCCCTTGCGAAGCGGAGGCGTTCAAATCCACCACAGCGACAGATGCACCCGCTTCAGCGAGCGTCTTGCAGAATTCAGCGCCGAGCAATCCCACACCGCCTGTCACGATGGCGACACGTCCGGATAAGTCAAATTTTTCTTGTATGGTCATGTTGTCCTTTGTTGGCAAGACTTTGATCTTGCGCTACGGTTTTGCAGTGTATATCAGATCACCTGATAATTCATGTGCGAGATAGAGATCACCGATAAGAGTACCGCGGTCCTTACCGTTCGTACCGCCGCTTTGGAAGAGAGCCATCACCGCTTTGCCTGCGTTGATATCAGCATGCAAACGCTTTACTCCTTCTTCAAAACCCGCGCGTTGCTGCGCTGTAGCGCCGTCGTAGCGATCAGGCAGAACATAACCGCCACGCCCGGTGTACAAATAAACTGCGGCTGGTTCGTTGGTGTAAATAGCAACGTCTTCCGGCAGTGTACGCAAGAATGCCATTGCATCAGAATCATACCATTGGAAGGAGGCGTACCCGATGCCGCCCCTGGACCAATGCGCAAAGACGGTGGATTGTTTATAAAAGCTGAAGCCCAACAGGATGATAGTTAGCACAACCACAACGGATCGATTCTTGCTTTTCAGCCAAACGCCAAAATACACCAGTAAGATCAGCAGGCAGACGAAGATCGGCGCAAGAATGCGGACTTCAAAGCGAGTGGCAGCATCAAATAACGTCATGGATGCCAGTGTAGAGGAGATATAGGCAAACATATACAGCGCTGTGGTGAAAGGAATAATCGCTCTGGATTCGGCTTCGCTTCTTTCGCCCTTGGATAGCTGGTGAGGTTTCGAAAAATATTCCCATCCCTTGAGCAGGGTCCACACCAAGGATGCGCCCAAAATGATGACGATCGCCCACGGAATAATGCCCGCCTGAAAAATCGCTTTGCGCCACTCTTCCACAGGGACAAGGAAAGTGGAAAAGACACGGAAGGCGCCGGTCCAATTTTCGGCAGGGATGGGGTGCCAAAACAAAGCGCGATTGGTAGCGTTCTCCGCCACCATCTCATTGCGGATCGCCCACCCCAATGCCCAAGGGATAAACCCAGCCAGGAAGATGCCAATACGGGTAAAGCGTTTCTTCCAATCGTCGTGCAGAACAAAGAGCGCGACCACATAGGTCGCAACAAGTGCCAAACCAGAATAACGGGTCAGATACGCCATACCGGAGAAGGCAGCACATAACACCAACCACCACCAATGATGATGACGTTCAAAATAAAGATCGAACATCCACAGCGAGAGCAGTGACAGAAAGATGAAGAGTGGTTCACTCATCGCCATGGAATGAACGGGTAACATTTCCCCATTGGAGACAAAAAGTAAAGCTAGAACCAACCCGGCAGTTAAGGAGGGAGACATACGCCAGGCAAGAATACCCAGTAACCCGGCGTTCGCGCCGAACAGCAATGCGTTGACAAAACGTGTGCCGCGCAACGGATCGAGTCCAAACAACCCGAAGAATGCCAACACCGATGAAAAGCCCGGAGGAAAATGCGTGACGGGTCCGTTGCTGTGCAGCCAGGCTTCACGATAACCATGTCCCGCCAGCATGCTGCGCGCGCCTGCAATGTAGGCAATCGAATCATCAGAGAGTTCCCATGCCTTCAGGAGTTGCTTTCAGAATGAGAAACGTCCCGGCAACGGCGATCAGGAACAGGCTTAGAAATGAGGCGAGGCGAAGAGTTCGAGCGATTCATGGCATAGATAAAAATAGGGGCGGGGTTCCTTCGTCTTTGCTCAGGATGTACCCGCCCCTATCGTATCGGTTGTCTTAGTTATAGGGTTTGAGGAATCCCTGTTCCTCGAGATACTTCACAATGACACGGGCATTCTCTTCCGGAGTAGCACCATAGCCCTTGAGTGTGATCTCAGGCTTGATGGGCGGCTCATAGGGATCATCCACGCCAGTGAAGCCCATCGGCTTGCCATCTTCCATCGCCTGACGAGCCTTTTTGTAAAGACCTTTCACATCGCGTTCCTCACAAACCTCGACGGGCGTATCCATATAGACTTCGATGAAGTTCTCACCCACCATCTTGCGTGCTTCTTCACGTGTGGCGCGGTAGGGGCTGATCGCGGCGCAAATAACAATGCCGCTGGCATGCACGATCTCGCCTGCCACAAAACCGATGCGCAGAATGTTAGTGTCACGATCTTCCTTGCTAAAGCCAAGCCCCTTGGAAAGATGCGTGCGAACCACATCACCATCGAGGATGGCAGTCTCACGTCCGCGTTCAAGCAGCAGTGTGGTAAGTACCTGCGTGGTAGCAGATTTGCCGGAGCCGCTCAGACCCGTGAACCAGATGCAGAAGCCCTGTTTGTGGCGCGGAGGGTACATTTCGCGCAGGATCTCGGCGGTCTCAGGACGGGTAAACCACTCAGGGAGCAGTTTGCCCTTAGCAAGATACTGATCGCGTACTTGTGTGCCCGAGATGTTGGCGGTCTTGGCGCCCTGCGGAACATCCTTCTCTTCCACGTAGCGGTCTTCATCAGGGAGGTAGACAAGCATTTCGAACGGTACCATCTTGACGCCGATCTCGGCTTCGTACTTGTTCATAATATCCTGCGCATCATACGGACCGTAGAACGGTTTGCCCGTGGAATCGTTTCCGGGTCCCGCATGATCGCGACCGACGACAAAGTGGTTCGCGCCATGATTGCGGCGAATGATGGCGTGCAGAAGCGCTTCCTTAGGACCTGCCATACGCATGGCAAGCGGCAGGAGGCTGAGGAGAGTACAGCTCTTATCATAGTGATTATCGACCAACGCCTTGTAGGTGCGGACGCGGGTGTAGTGGTCTACATCACCGGGCTTGGTCATACCAACGGTAGGATGAACGAGCAGCGAACCCTGTACCTTGGCGGCAGCACGTTTGGTCAATTCTTCATGGATGCGGTGCAAGGGATTGCGGGTCTGGAACGCGACCACGTTGTCATTACCCATCTCTTCGAGCAGGGCACGCACCTGCGCAGGGGTACGGCGCAGATCAATAAAGTCGTAATACTTGGGCAGGTTGATCACTTTCAATGGACCAGAAATGCAGACCTTGTTCCAGCGCCCCATTTCGGAGACCATCGGATGTTTGGTGTCGGTGGAACCGTACGCCAGAGCAGCTTCGGTTTCAGCATCCCAGTGATAGACTTCATCCAAAGTCATGATGGCGATCACGTCGTTGTTGGCGTTACGCAGGACAATGTCATCGCCAACGGTCGGCAATTCTTTGGGATCGGCTGTCAGCGTGATGGGAAGCGGAAAGAGAGTCCCATCTGCCAGGCGCATTTCTTTGAGCACGCGTTCATAATCCGCTTTGCCCATGAACGTCGTCAGAGGCGAAAAACCGCCGGTGGCGATCAATTCAAGGTCGCACAGGTTGCGCATGGTGATCTTAATGGACGATAATTTGGGTGCACGAGCAAGAAGTTCTTCGCGCTCCTTGCCTTCTACGACAAGGTTAACGAGCTTTCCCCCATATGGGGTGATGAGTTTGGCTTTTGGCATTTGGTACTCCATTGTTTAGTGGCAGTGTTTTTTCCCTGGGCAATGTTCCAGACACACCGCGATATTTCAGACACAGGCAGGTATTATACTCCAAAATTCATTGACTGAATTTTGGAAAGTTTTTTGATTCGGCTGAAAACGTTACAAAGAATAACGCCAACATATACGGGAGGTAACCCAACTGGGTAACCGACAATGGTCGATTATAATCTTTCCATTCCCTAAGGATATAAAAGGTATGGATAAGCTCACTACCAGGCACTTTGATGCCAAGCAGGAACTTGCTGCGGCTCAGTCATCAATCCCGCTCATCAGCATCATCATCCCTGCTTACAACGAGGAAGCGGGGATCGCCAAAACATTGTCACTCCTCTTACAAGAAAAGTATCTTGAGAATGAGGAGATCATCGTTGTGGATGATGGATCGAGCGAACTCAACCGCCCGAATCGTGGAAACCTTCCCGCAGATCAAACTCATCCGCCACCCTTTCAACCGCGGATACGGCTCCGCCATCCGCACCGGGACACGCGCCGCCAAAGGGGACTACATCTGCTGGTTCGATTCAGACGGTCAACATCAGGTGGCAGATCTCGTCAAAGTGTGCAAAAAACTGACCGAAGAGAAATCTCGAATACTGCATCGGTGTGCGCGATGAAGAATCTTATCAGGACCCGAACCGCAAATTGGGGAAATGGCTCTTACGCCAAAGTGTCAATTTCTCTGTCGGCCAAAACGTCCCAGACTTCAATTCAGGGCTGCGGGGCTTTCGAAAGGAAGTTCTTCAACGGTACACTCATTTGTTACCGAAGGGATTCGGCGCATCCACGCTGACCACCCTGCTAATGATCGAGTCAAATCACTACGGTGCGACCGTTCCCATCACTGTCCAGAAACGGATCGGCAAAAGCGCGGTCAAACAGTTCCGTGACGGGATGCGCACACTCCAGATCATCCTGCACATCGTTATTCTGTTCAAGCCATTGAAATTCTTTGGCAATATCGGTCTGTTCCTGATCGCCGTCGGAGCATTATACGGAGTGATCAAAGCCAACATTAACCACCTTGGAATTCCCGTTCTGGCAATGCTGGTGATGGTGCTGGGGATACAGTCCTTTTTCTTCGGGCTGTTGTGTGACCAGATCAGCGCCCTGCGAAGGGAACGGTTCAATTAATTGAATACATCGCCCGCAAAAAAGCCGATCACGCTGACGAAGGTCATCTCCTTCTGCGTCGGGTTGGTCGTCCTTTACCTTTTGCTTTCGCAGATCAACTTCCGCGACCTGTCACGATTGCTTTTCACCATCAAACCGTTCCATCTACTTCTGGGCGGATTCATTTACCTGTGCAAAGCGTCGGTCCGTTCCTATCGCATTACTCGTCTCAACAAATCCAGCCGCCTCTCGCAACTCAAAATGCTGCGACTTTCACTGGCGTCCAGCCTTGCCAGCCAGATATTGCCGTTCAAGCTGGGAGAGTTTTCATATGTCTACCTGCTCAATCGTGAAGATAAAGCCTCGGTCACACAGGGACTTTCCTCGCTGGTGATCCTGCGCGTCTTTGATATCCTTGCAGTAGCGATCCTGTTTCTGGGTATTTCTCTGTGGGAGGGATTGCCCGATGATCTATCCAACTATTATGTTCCCGTACTGATCTTCATGGCAGCAGTTGCGCTCGCCTTCGGCGTATGGATGCTGGCATCCCGGCTAAAAGGCTTCGCGCTGGGACAAGTTCAGGGATGGAAAATCTTCTCCATGCCTATCGCTCAAAAGGCGCTTCGTGGAATTGAAAGCCTCGTGGACAGCTTGAAGCAATACAGAGCGGTTGAATACCCATTGTTCATTCTGCTGGCGGTCGTCGAATGGACGATCAATTACGCCACGTTCCACGTCATCATGCTGGGAATGGGCTTTACGCCAACCATTTTCGCCACGGTAGTGGCGGTCAGTTTTTCGATATTGGCAAGTGTTTTGCCGATCAACAGTCTGGGAAATTTCGGCACACAGGAAGCAGGCTGGACATCCGGCTTGCTTTTGATGGGTTTCTCCAAAACGGACGCCATCGCATCCGGGTTTGCCACCCATCTCATAACGCTTGGATATATGATCTTGTTCGGCGGTATCGCATGGATCTCGTACTGGCTGACGTCCGCTTCAACGGTCGATCAGGGTGCGGGACAAACATAACGGATGATAAGATCGCCGCGGGAAAGTTCTCCATTGATCGAGAGGTCACCCACGTAAAAATCGCTTTTATCCGCACCGATACCAAGCACTTGAGATGAATCCATCCCTTCGGCTTCGAGTCGGATCTCGTAGAGTTTCCCCTTCCCATCTGTAGACACATTGAGTGGCAAATTCAAGTAATCACGTGCATGGATCTCCCCCACCGGAATATCACGGCTTGCCAATAGAGAATGCTCTTCATCAAATAGATATAGATGAACCGTACCAGCACTTGTCTCTGGCACAGACTTGACTAGAACATACACAGCGCTCAACCCTGTACATTTTTTGACAAACGTCTGGTTGATAGTTACCCCGCTAGTTAATTCCACTTTGCGCCCGCCAATCTTATCCAAATTCATATAGGATGGCAGAGAGCATCTTCCACCCGTAAATGTAGCATAACCACAATCAGTATAGTAGGTGGCGTACATTCCTAATGAATAATATCCAATAGACAGTAAGAAAGATCCTGCAGCGATCCACTGCAATACTTTCTTCCATAAATCAGGAAGAGAAACCAACCCAGAGAGAGCAATGAACAACAGCGGAGCGAACGGAATAAAATACCGTCCCTGCCTGCCAAGGATTCCCGTTGCGCCGGGCACATAGTTCGCAACGAAGAACATACTCATCACGAGAGCGCAGGAAACGAGAAACAATCCAACCATGAAAAGGCGGATATTGCGGGTGAGTTTCTCAGAAGGTTTCTCCAGCAAAGCCACCGTAATCAGGAGAATCGTGAAGAAAAAATACACCGGCGCCGGGACAATTCCCACCCAGTAACCGTACGCCCCAATCCAGTCTTTGTAGTAAGGGACAAGCGAAGAAACAATGTCCTTCAAATAAGTGACGATAAAGCCGCCGAGATCGGCAAAGATTAATCCCAGATTTCCCGACACATTTTGCGATTGACCGGAAGAAAAATTCGAGTTAGGGATCGAAAGCGCTGTCCAGCCGAAATTGATGATGACGGCAAACAGTGCGCCCAAAGCCAATAGGACGATCCACTTCTTGGGAGCAAAGCGCTTCAAAGGCAGGGGCAACAGCAAAGGCAGAATGACAACGGTCGCTGGTTTTGCAAGTCCCAACAACAGCGAACAGATCACCAGTGCCCAGATCCATTTGGGTTGAATGGTTTCCTGTTCGCTCGCATATACATAAAGAACTACAGCAATAAAAAGAAAACTGACGCCATTCGTAAATCCGTCTGCGTTGAGGGTGGCAGCTTGATAAAGCGACATCGGCGCGAGAGCGAGAATCGTGAGCATCCATTTGCCAAACGGGATAATACGGATCGCCAGATAACATGCCACGAGATAGACCAGCAATCCTACCAGCCGCATCGCGATCACAATGGGCAAAATGGGAAAGTCATATTTCATCCAGAAGAGTCTCGCCAGGATCGCTTGCGGTGCGAACATCACCGGCGAATAGATCGAGCGCGTCGCAAAGCCGTAGACCATGTTCGCATCCGAGCGGTCAAGCTTCTGCCCGAACATCTCGGGGCTGAACATGTCAAAGGCAGGCGACTGTGCATAACGCCGCTGATATGACAGGTCAAAAAACTCTTTGAACGTGACCGTGCTGTTGAAGTTCGGCGGGTTACGGTTTGGCAAAAAGTTATAGCCCGCAATGTCGTAGATGCGCACGATATGCTGTTCTTCATCAAACCCGGCGCCATACGGCACAGCCACGGCATACAGGACGCCGATGATGACACCCAGAATCAAAAACAGAATAGCCGGATCGATGAATTTTCGTTTCATACTACAGCTTTACTGGATTTCCCGTCGAGGCGGATTCTCTTGCTCCCAAAGCGAGTCGCAGCGCCATGATGCCATCTTCCAATGAGCAGACCGGTTCCGACTCGCCTTTAGCGATCTCGATGAAATGACGCGTCTGCGCCACGAAGAGCTGGTTCCGTTCAAAACCTTCAGGGGGAGAAAATGATTCGATAACGGGAGCCGGTGGGTTATCGGAGAAAGAACCAAACGGCGCGGGGAAGCGGAAGTGGTGCAGGATGCCATCCGCGTTATCCCAACGGAGAGTCCCATCCGTGCCGACAATTTCCAGCCGATGCACAGGCGGACGTTGAACGTAATTCATGTGCACGCCGCCCACCGCCCCACTCTTGAATTGGAGTCCGATCTCGGCGATGTCTTCGACATCCACTTCGAGCGGAGAGAGGTGACCGTTGAACGACCACAGCGACGCGACGTCGCCGAGCAGGAAGCGCAGATAATCCAGCGGATGCGTGAGCGTGACGATGACACCGCCACCAAGATCGGCGCGCGCCGCATAGCTCTGACGATAATCCTCCCACGGATGCCACTGCGGTAGATACTCGCCCCAATGCGCGTGGACGGTCAATATCTTGCCGAGCGCGTTCGACTGGATCAGTTCGCGTGCCTTGTTGAGCGTCGGATGATAGCGGAATTGGAAACCGACAAGAATTTTGCTGCCACTTTTTTGCGCGGCTTGTTGCAGTTGTTCGACGCGGTCGAGCGAATCGGAGATGGGCTTCTCCAACAAAATAGCGCATCCCGCCTCCGCGGCAGGGATGGCGACATCCAGATGCATAGAGGTCGGGTTCGCTACGATGACGGCATCCGGCTTGTGCTTTGCGAGCGCTTCGTCCAGATCGGTCTCCGCAGGATAACCTGCCAATTCATCATCGGGCAGCGTGGACTTGCGTGTACGAAGGAGGACGATATCTTTTTCGCCGAGAGCGACGAGATTACGAAAGTGACGACGACCAATGGAGCCGAGTCCGGCAATGAGAAACTTCATGTGAGTTCCTTGTGATAGGCGATGTAGTGAGTGACCATTTCGAAACCGAGCTCGCGGTAGCTGTTCAGCGCGGACTCGCTCTCGCCCCAGAATTCGAGTGTGATGGGATGCGTATGACGCTGGCGCAGATGCTGGATACCTGCCAGCACCATCTGGCGTTGATAGCCTTTGTCACGATATTCCTGAAGAATGCCGGGACCATCCAGCAGGTCACTGACTTCTCCGTTACCTTCCTTCTTGCCTTCCGATTTCAGGGAGCAGATACCGATAACTTCCTTCTTTTCGTTGTAAAGCAAAAGGATGTCTTCGGGCTTGTAGTAGTGGAGGAAACGCGGGAATTTGATATCTTCATCGGATGGAGTGGGATTATAGCCATGTCCCCACATGCCAAAATAACACATGTTCAAAGCGTTCAATAAAGTGCGCGGTTCGTTGACTTCGGAGTATTGTTTGAGCGCAAACTCAACGGGAAATTCAGGTGCAGGGACATTGATCGTTGCAGGCGCTTTCAATGCTCCTGATGAACCAACGGCTTGAAGCCCATGATGTTTGAGGAACAGGTTGGAAGCCTGGTTGTTGTCATTGGCATAGACGAGGATATTCTGCGAGCCAAATTCACGGGCGCGGTTGAGGGTTAGGTCGAGCAGTTGACTCCCCAATCCCTGTCTCCGCTGGGAGGGATGAACCACCACATAGATCGTGCAGCGCTGTGACGGCTGCTCCAACGCCACGCCATAGCCAACCAGTTTCCCGTCCGCTTCGGCAACCCATACATCTTGCGCCGGGCGATAGTTGGGCCACTGTAACGACCCCAGCAGATATTCTTCCGATGTATCCTCCCCATCGTGGTCAATGGACTCGATCTCGGTCAGCATTAGATGGAGGTTATGCAGATCCTGTTCAGGGATGTAATGACGGATGGAGAAAGTGGACATAGTAAGTTTCCTCAATTCAAGCTACTGAATTAACTTTCTTTGCTGAAGGTAATGATATAGAACAAGACCTGTAAATTGGCTTGCCATTACTCCGGCGCCTAAGGATATAAAACGGGAAGATGCAGAAGAAATGAGTCCTTTCAATATCAACCAAGAAAGAAATATACCTATAAAACCTATTATTCCAATAAGTAAAATCACATAATTTCTTTCCATTGGATTTGGACTTAACCAAGGGATGAACTTTACTAAAATAGCAATAGCTATAAATAACCAATGAAGCAATAAACATATATAAATAAAGCATTTCGTCAGGAATAAACAGTAGAACTGGCAGGAATAAGGCAAACAATAATACCCAAATCAGGATTAATGTCCACTGCTGTTTAGTCATAGTTCATTCCTTACAATGGATACCTATCTCTTCCAGTTCAACATCACCAACCCAATAAGACAAACAAAGATTCCCAAAATATTGATCCACGAGATCTTGTCCTTGAACACGAAGATCGCCACAGGGACAAGGATCAGCGACGCCACCACATTGACCAGCACCGCCGCGATACCCAGATTCCAACCGGAGCGATACGTGAGCAGGAAACCGAACTCGATGCCCACGATGGCAATGGCTAGAACAATGCTTGCCCAATTGAGTTGCTTCAACTCTGCTACCACACCGTTCTTGGTCGGGAAAAAGAAGGCAGTCAGGATGGTAATTCCCAGCGCGACGGCGTAGGTCACGATCAGGGAGATCGAGAAGTTGATATTCGACGGCGTGCTCTTGGCGCTAAAGTGATACAACGCGCTCGAACAAATGGCGAGGGTAATGGAGAAGTAAAAGAGGGACATGGGGGTAGTCTTTGGTCGCATGGTCGCTTAGTTTGATAGTCGTTTGGGAATTAACCTGCACTCAGTTCTGGCGAGGGGAAGGTTACTCCTTCTTTGACTTAAACCTACGAAACAAGGAAGAGATCCTTGCTGTGAGACGGTAATTATCCCACATCAACAGCGGATAGGACTCGATGGCGCGGCGCAGCGTTTGTCCGTTCCATTGGCGGGAGATCAGTTTTCCATCCGCCAATCTGCAATTGACATCCAGCAGGGTAAAGCGCGTGATCTCACGTCCGCCCGCGAGCTGGATGTTCACATCCGTTTCGGGGTGCTTGTAGTGCGGTTGTCCGCCGGGGAGATGAGAATAATCGTGGTTCTGGTGCACGAGCATGAGCGAAGGTGTCACGTCCACGGTTGCCCAGCGTTCCTTGCGTGACTTGTAGATCACCCAGTTATCCCAACCAGCGCGACCAATGGCGAAGGCAGGCATATCCGCAAACGCGGACCGCGGGAAGAGGAAGAAGTCACTGCCCATGGGACGGTGCAGAGAACCCTGACGATGGACCATGGACCGCAGACGCTCGTCCCAACCCGACGAGAAATCCAGCGGTTCGGTCACATCCAGATCCCAGCGCTGGCTCATGGAAACGAAGCGTTTTCTCAACCGGGAGACCTGTCGCGCCGCTTCGACAAAATCGGGCATGAGTAAAATATCCGCGTTGATGATGCAGAGCAGTTCGCCGGTGGAATTCTCACGCGCCAACTGGAACATGGACGAGATCAACGGTGTACCGGAGTCATTCCGTGCCACATTGGGCAGATGCTTCACGCCCAGATCACGCGCGGCTTCGGCGAGACCGGTCTCTTCGCCCAGCAGGATGACATCTACATCGGGAAGCAGAGTCCACGATTTGATGGCGTTGCGCTGAATGGTCGCAATGTGCGGATTAGTAAAAGGTTTAGGAGCAGAAAAGAGAGTGATCAGTGGCATAAAGTTATCAGTAATCAGTTTAACACTTTCAAGATGAATTCCGCCGTTCGTTTGCCAGAGGTGGCATCGGTGAAGGTAATTTCATCTTCCACGAACTTGCGGCGTTCTTTTGCATCAACGGTACGATCTTTCAGGTACAGGTTCAAGGCGTCGCGCAGTTCATTTTCATCGCGCGCCACGCGTCCTGCCTTTGCTTGTCGGAAACGCAGATGCGTGGGCCAGTCACCGATCTCTTTGAGTGAAAGCGAAAACTTATTTGGTTTATTCCATCCGCCGGGGACGTCAATGGTCGCGGCGATCATCGGCGTATCGTGGACGGCGGTTTCGACCAGCATCGTCGAATAGACGGTTACCACTACATCAGAGTATGCCATCATGGAGGATTTCTCGTCCATGTCTTCGCCACCGTAGTAACCAAGCGAGCCGCCCAACGCCACCGGCTGGACGACATGCACATGCGGATATTTCTTCTCCAACTCAAAAACGCGCGCACGTTCATCGGCAAAGATCTTCGGCTTATCCTGAAAATGACTCGGATGTAAACGGATCAACAACTGTGACGGTTCTGCCAGCGAATCGGATGACACCAATTTCGCCAGCGCTTCGATGTTCGGATAGTTCGGCGCGAAATGGACAAAGCTGCTGGCATAGGAGATCAACTTGCGGTTCGGGTCAAGTCCATGCAGCTTGAAATATTCATCACGCGGCATCAGCCACTGCTTGCGGAAATATCCGTCATATGACGGGATTCCGCCGATGTTCACATGCTCCGGATTCCAATCGGAGCCGTAGACCAACTCGTCCTTTTGCAGCTGAGACCAACAGGTTGCCCACTGCACATCTGCGCCAGAGACGTTGTAGGAAGATGAATTATCCCAGCCCACGATGACGGTCATGTTCGGGATTCCGCGTCGGGCTGATTCGCGCAGTAGATAACGGTCCATGCGCCAGCCGGGAGTCGAAGCGATGACCATGTCCGGCTGGTATTTGTCAAATAGATCGGTATACAGTCCCGGTTCCGGTGTGAAGCGGTTTTGCATCCGCACTAATAATTTGCGTGCCCATGAAAAATTCCGCAGCAGCAGGATCGCCAGCGCGGCAGGCATCCAAACTCCCAGCCGGAATTTCCAACCGTTCTCCCCCCACACTTCCCAGATGTGGCTGTCCATGGCTTCAGTGTTGATGCGGCGCGAGCCGCCCACACGGCGCAGGTAAATGAGCAATGACTGAAGGCGCGGGCTGACTTTTTTGGCGTACTCGTTGGCTTGCTTCAAGCGTAAGCCTTCAAATGTAAGACCCTGACGAGTGAAACGGGAAGCGATCTTTTCTTTTGTTTCGTCATCGGTGAGGACGATGACTTCAACGCCTGCATCAAGCAGCGTTGAAACAACGTCGCTTTGCAAGAAATAGATGATTGCCATGCCGTGATCGGCGGAGATGAAAATTCGTTTGGACACTGAAATGCGTTCGCTTCTTTCTACGTGTGAAGTTGATTCCGTTTAATGAACGGTTTCCCCATCCTTGGATTCTGCTTTCCGATTCTTCTTCGCCTGCTTTGATATTTTTTCTCTCAACTTCGGTGATTCATTGATCGCCACATCCACGGGCAACAGCGGGTGTTTCGTGCCGCCGAAGAGAATTCCATAGAGCACGTTGAGAGCGGACAACGAGCCTTTCGTCTCGACCACATATTTATTTTGAAGCCGGATGACGCCGAATAGTCTCATCGGTCGGATGCCGATAATATCACTCCACAACACATGGAGTGATCTGCTGAAGCGCTTTGAATGCAAACCTGTCTCATCCACAATAACATGGCAATAAAAGTCTCGCATGAGCATAAAAAAGACAGGTAGAAAGAAGCCCAAGACTCCAAAATAAATTACGCTGTTCATTATAGGAATGACGCCGTACTGAGCTAAGTCTGTCAGCGTCGCCAGCCCGATGGCAAGATAGAATGCCCCACGCAGAGAAAAAGCGACCACTAGCAAGAGTAGTAAAAATCGCACAACTTTTTGTCGCGGAGTATCTTTGTATGAGCCTGTTTCCATTGTTCCTCGGTTAGGAATAGTACCAACTGAAGATCTTGTTATACACCGACAGCAGTGTTTTCTTGATCGGAGCTAATTCCAGGACACGCTTGCCAAACGAAACGGGCTTCTTTTTTCCGGCATTTTTCAACTCGCCGCGCAAATACCCCAGCGTATTGGACATATTCATTGCCAGCGGATCGGAAACCATCAGGCGCAGCAGACCCGCATCGTTCATGCGCTTGTCCAACTGGCGGACCTGCCCCATGGGCTTGTCCATGTCAAAGGGCAGGAACTGCTGCAGTGTGGATTTGTACGCCGTGAACTGCCAATGACTGGCACCTGCCAGAGCGGTCACGCCTTTGTAAGCTATTCTCCAATCTCTAGTCTCTGCGTACACTTTCTTGTTTTCTTCCTCGGTCTGCCCGAGCGAGAGATTGAATTCCAGGAAGGTTTCCCACGGAATGAATTGACCTTCTTCAAGAGTTGCATTTTCACGCGCCCATTTCAACGTGCCTTCATAGAATTCCGGTGGTGTGCGAAAGGGACGCGCGGTCACCATACCAACGTTCGGGAAGGTTTCGAGAAGTTCCACGGAGCGAGAAAGCCAGTTCGGGGAGAAGAGTACATCCGCATCGGTGTAGGCAATGATCTCACCCGGTGCGCCTGCCAGCATCACATTCCATGCGCCCCCCTTGCCCATATTTTTCTCGGAGAGAATCAAATATTGAATGCGCCCTTCTTCCTTTTCTTTGATCAGGAAGTCGCGGACTTCGGCGCAGGAGCCGTTATCGAAGATCATCAGGTCAAACGGCAGACCCGCATCCTTGCGCATGGACTCAAGCGAGACTTTCAGCACATCGAGAGTCTCGGCATAGAATCCGCTCAGGAAGGGGATGTAGTTGAGCAACGCGACAGTGATCCGCTCAGGGCGGGCAACATCTTTAACGAACTTGGCGGGGTTTTGACCTTTTCTCATGTGGGTTCCAGGTTTGAAAGTTAGCAGGTTAGAAGGTTTTCAACTTGCCAACCTTCAAACATTCCAACCTCTCAACTCATTTCTTTGATTTTTTATTCTTCAATGCTCGAGTGTCGATATCTTTCAAGGTTTTATGTTGGACGCCCGAGTTGATCTTCATCAGGTCGGGTTCATCGTGAACGAGATCGAGAACTGCCTTCCAGGTGAAGTCATCGCGTCCGTTAAAGCGACTATAGACTTGGCGCATGAATTCCAGGTCTTCGGGCGTATCCACGGTCCAGCGGTAATCGCCGAAGTCGGTGGTGTGATGGAGCAGGGCGATATTATATCCGCGGGGGGATGTTCCGGTTTCGAGAGTTCGGCTTTGAGGGGTGAGTTCCACGCCTTCATAGAAGTAGGGCATGGCGTGTTCACGGTGCTGGGGTTCTTTGGCGTTTTTCCATGCATCGGCAAGGATCTTGAACGAGCAGGCTTCGACATCCAGCCCGATGGGATAGGTCCGATGCCAGGGCGGCGGGAGACGGTTGCAGACAAAATCATATTCATCTTCGAGCAGGGTGTTGACCACATCATCGATCAACGCCGGATCAATAACGGGGCAATCCGCGGTGATACGGACGATGTAATCTGCTTTGGCTTCTTTCGCAGCTTGATAGTAGCGGTCGAGTACGTCGTAGAGATTTCCGCGCGTGAAGGGGATGCCGCTAAAGTCGCAGTATTCCGCCACGGGGTCGTCGGAGGGATCGGTCGTCGTGGCAAAAATGGTTTCGGTAACGGTAGCAGCCCGCGAGGTCCGGATGAAGACGCACTGCAGCATGGGCTGTCCGGCAATGTCCGCAAGGATCTTCCCGGGCAGGCGTGAAGAGGACATACGTCCCTGGATGATGGCAATGATTCGTGGTTTCATAATTTCATGGGTAGGGGCACGATATATCGTGCCCCTACGAGGTTTGCGCCTCCGATGGAATGGGAAGCGGAGTCACAAATCCTTTCGCTCTAAATTTTTCAACGTAGTCGCGCACGGTCTGGTAATCGAGCCCGACCTGCTCGGCGATGTCAAAGATAGTGTGCTGACCTTCGAAGCGCATCATGATCTTTTCAATAGCGCGGTTAAGCGCCCAGTTGTCGCGCCAATCGACCCAGAGACCGTTACCGCTCAGGAACACCGGACCGCGGAAGGTGCGCTTCGGGATGTAGTTGCTGGCATAGATGCGGATGATCTCCTCCGCCGCTTGCGCCGCGCCGACGAGCATGTCATCGTGCATGATGTCGAGATTGTCATCGGTGGTGTGGTACTCGTCGTAGGGATAACGGTTGATCGAGATGCACGGAACGTTGACGCCGGGTCCGTTGATGACGCGTTCATCGTTGGCGGGAGCGGCGGCAAAATCGCGTTCGTCGTGTTCGGTAGTTCGTAATTGGTACTTGGTGATTCGGTCGAGGAGGTGGTTATGCTGACGTGTATGATGCCAGGCAATCTTGTTTTGATTGCCGGTCATCTCCATGAAGATGCCGCCGCGCAATTTTGGAATGAGATCCTCATTGTGCGCCAGCCACGCGATCGTGCCGATAGTCTCCGGTCCAAACCAGAAGCGGACGCTCATTGAGCCAGTAGGCAGCGGTTTCTCCGCCAGGCGCCGCGCCAACTCGATGGTGCTGACCACGCCCGCGCCGTCATCGTTGGCTTGCATGGGGTGACAGGTATGTGCCTGCACCAGGAACTCCCCCGCTTCGGGATTGGGACCGCCTTCGGGGTGGACGACCGCCGTGGCAACTTTGAATCCCTGCGCGGGGTCGGTGATGAATTCACAGTGGATGACCGCGTGATATTTCTTGTCGCGCGGAAGTTTGTCGAAGGTGTTCTTCGACAGGCAGAATCCCCAGTCGCGCTCATAGTATTTGAATATCCACGGCACGGTGTGCGGACGTTTCTCGTTGAAATACAAATGCGGCTGGAGTTCTTCGAAGCTTAGCACTTTATCCGTGGGTAGCGAATACGAAACGATATGCAGCGGATTATCCTTGAAATCCACGATGCGCTGACCATCTTCCGTTTCAAGATATGCATCATGGACAACATATCGCTCCGGCACCTTCCACGTCCAGACCGGAGTCAACGGCGCGTAGGTCTCAATGGTGTAGTTCGACGAATCGGGCATGTACGAACCGATGATTTCCAACGTCTTATCATGGTCGTCAGATGCGAGAGTGCGGTGCAGAGGGAAGAATTCCGCAAGGATGGATTTGAGGGATGTGTAGGATTTCATAGCAAAGATTCGGCGGGCTAAAGCCCTGCCTCAATTCGTGAAAGTCGGATCAATCCGACTCGGTACGCCAGCCCACAGGGCTTCCATGTACTGAGGGAGGACTTCAGTCCGCACCGTTCGCCGACGATTTCTAACGTTTTATCATAGTCGTTGGAGGCAAGAGTAGGGTATATAGGAAAGAATTCCGCGAGTATGGATTTGAGGGAGTAGGCTATCATATTCTTAAAAACATACAAGTCATACTAAGTTCGCTTTGGACTGTTGTTTAATTCAACTCTTTTTTACACCATCTACGATAGCTCTACGTAACTTATGAGAATCGCTAATGAGCCCTGAAAAGTAAAAAGATGGCTTGAAAACACGTGAATAGACCAAACCATAAAGATAGTGAAACGGAGTTAATTTGCCGTTCGTAATAACAATATTAGGGCTATTAAACATCGGTATTCCAAACAATGAAGCAGATCTTATCTCTACAACTTCTTCCCAATTTAGGTGAAAAGTTCTTAACGGAGATTTGAGATCAATTCCACTTTCATCCACACAAATCTCGGTTTCTAAAAAATCAACATACAGAAAGATCAATGGAACAACTATAGATGCCATCAGGAAAATCTCAATCGACTGGAAGAGTGAAGTAGGTTTGCCTTTTACAAGCAAAAATATCGAAAGACTGAGAAATAAAAACCCGAAAAGGACTGAAAGCAATCCCAATACATAAAGAACGTACTTGCTACTAGCATTAGTAGCCCCATACTTATGCTGTGAATTCATAAAAAAACCTCTTTGACATCCTTCTTTATATACTGACTTTTAACATTGGAATCCACCTGACCACTGAGGTTACTCCACAATCTCAGAATCAAACCGTTTCATGATCTCACTATGCTCCTGAAATGGAGCTGCGTGCAAGGCGGAAATCAACTCACGCAAGCGAGGTGTAAGGATAATGAGATAACGGGTCGGTCCATGCGCTTCGAAATACGAATGAGCAACACCGGCAGGCACGAACACAGTAGTCCCAGCACTCGCTTCAACGTTCCTGTCACGAAATCTGAATGTGAGCGTTCCTTCCAAAACATGCCAGGCTTCGTCATCAGAATAATGCACGTGTAAATATTCAGGTCCGCTTCCGCTCCACTCATAAATATCGAACGAACCTCCCATGGCGGAAATGGGAGATTGCCCATCATTCCGTGTACCAATAATAGGCTCTTTCATTTCTAATGTGCCTCTGCTTGGCTCTTGTCAATGTAATACAACAGATGCGGATCACGCTTCATCTCGCGCGCCGTGAACGCATAGACTTCATTCGCCTTCATCAGTTTGACATTCGCCTCACCGATCTTCGCGGATTGGATCACGCCCGCTTCTTCCATCAACTTGCCCATCGGGTCGACCATCGTCCGCACGCCCTTATCAATATCGCGCACGAGCATTTCGAACGTATCGGTATACGTGTTGCCGTTCTCATCGGTGACTTCACCGGTGAACTGTTTCAGGAAGCGATAGTCCACGCCTTCCATTTGCTCGATGTGATGAAAGAACGTCATGCTGTCGTTGTATGCCAGTCCGATCACCATGATCTTCCCATCCAGATCGCGCAGTTTACCAAATACCGAGTCGCGTTCATAAGCGCTCTTATAGCGCAGGCTTCCCAGCATCTCGGCATGTTTTCCCAGCACTGCAAACGAGTAGAACGGATGAAAGACCCGTTTCGCACGCGGGTCCATGCGCACGATCTCGGTCAACGCGCCCATCTTCGAACGCGTCTTGCGTACATCCCATGGCACGCCCTTGTTGAAATCAAAGTTGAACGTTGGCATGATCAACGTCCCGTCCTTGTCGGTACCGAGCGCCGCTTCCAACGCGCGGATCACCGTCTGTGGTCCGCCATCCACTTCACCCAACGATTTATACGAACTATGGACAAGCAGCGTATCGCCTTCCTTCACGCCCAATCCACGAAACCCTTCCACCAGATTTTCAAACGTCAACATTTTTATCCTCCAGAATTCCAACGCTTCGACCTCTTCCTACACCGACGCACGCTTCCTTCCAAGCCAACACCTGATTCCACTTCAAAAATCATCTTTCTCCCCTTGTCTTTTTCTCCGTGTTCTCTGTGCGCTCTGTGGCTAAGCTTTCTCGACTTGCTGGTACGCCTCAAGAAGTTTACCAAAATTCTTCTTCCAATCCGCTTTTTCTTCAGCAGTCTTGCGCGCCGCTTCACCGATCTTCTTGAACGACTTCCGCTCCTTGATCGCGGACAATATCTTCCCCGCCAGGTCATCCACATCCCCATCACGGAATGTCCAGCCGTTGACACCTTCCTCGATCCAAGGTGTATTCCCCGGAATATCCGATACCAAACACGGAAGTCCGCTCGCCAGTGCTTCCAGCAGCGTGACCGAGGTCCCATCCACGTGAGAGGGCGAGATATAAATATCAGCCATGTGATACCAGCGCGGCAGATCACGCTGTCCCACCTGCCCCCCAAAATGGACTCGCTCCATCACCCCACCGCGTATCAATATCTGGCGGATGTGCCCCCCCATCGAACCGCCGCCCAACAAGATCAGATTGACATTCGGGTCAACGCTCGCCACTTTGACAAACGCCTTGGCAAGCACATCCACGCCGTAGATCGCTTCCCAGGTGCGGCTGCAAAAAAGGGTGACCGATTTTGGATTTACGATTTTCGATTTACGATTGTCACTCGCAGTTGTCTTGTTTCCTCCCTTCGAGAGCCTCAGGGCAGCGCTTTCATCTTTCTTTGGTACGAAATGCTCAATATCCACTCCCCACGGAAAGAGAACGGTTTTCTCCGGGTTCATCCCAAATACTATGGCTTTATCCTGCGAAACATTTGCATCGCTTGTGAAGAATGCGCTACGCTTCAATGTATATCTCGTAACCCATCTCATCCAGGCACTTTTATCCGCATCCATCACCAGGTCATAGCCCCACGACATCGTCAACAAATAACGGAATCCGCTCAAAGCGACGAGGAACGCACAATTCTGGATCGGTCCCGCGTGGATAATATCTGGCTTGATCTCCCGGATCACTTTCCGCAAACTCAACACCAGCCTGGGCACATCCCGCCAGCGGAATGCGCGCTTTCCACCCTCCCAAAGAATCTGCTGGACATTCTCCGGAATGGATCGATCTTCCGTCTGTCGTTTCGCAGGCTCTAATTGCAGGAAATAGATCTCATGTTCCGTTTGGGATAACGAAAACAGAAAGCGGTAATCGTGAGGGGTATAACTCTTCGAAAAATAAATGATCTTCATATAAAAATTGGTTGGAAGGTTTGAAAGTTTGCAAGTTCAAACCTTCCAACCCTTCAACTTTTAAACCGGGTTATGCTCCCAGATCCGTCCAGCGTAATTCCTGTCCGTATTTGAAATCATGCAGAGCTTTCGTGCCGATGACATCCTGAACCTGATCCGGTTTGATCGCACCGGGCGTGGCGGGTCGCAACACATCGATCATGTCACGAGAAAAGACTTCGCCTGCCTTGATATCACGCGCCGCCCGCAAACAGCGACGCTGCACCACAGCAGTATCCACTTCGTTATCGGCAATAAATTTATCGGACGAGCCCAGTGACCGTTCGAGCAGACGCGTCTCTTCGACCATGCGCGCCCATTTAGCGGGGTCCATCGCAAATTTGTGGTCGGGACCTTCGCGGTCATTGCTGTCAGTGAAGTGACGCTCGATGACACGCGCACCAAGCGTCACCGCAGCAATGACCGGAGCGACAGCGTGGGTATGATCGGAGAGTCCCAGGATCACATCCGGGAACATGGTGGCGTAAGTCTTTAGCACATTCACATGCAGGTGGTCATAGTTGTTGGGGCTGGCAGTGTAATTGGTGTTGCACTGCATCAGCACCAATTGCTTGTTGATCTTCAGAATGGCATGGACAGCCTTTTGCACTTCTCCAATGGTGGATGCGCCCGTAGCGACAAAGAATGGTTTACCTTTGCTCGCCATGCGCTCCAGTGCTTCGATCCAATCAATTTCACCGGAGCCAGCTTTGTAAACCGGCACATACTGGTCGAGAAAGTCAATGGCTGTGAAATCGTACGGCGACGAGAAATAGTCGATGCCCACTTCCTGGCATTCTTCCATCAAGGTCATCGACCATTCGAAGGGAATGGACGCCGCACGATAGACCTCCACCACCGATTTCTTCCACGTCGCCTGATGGCTGACCTGTCCGCCGCTCATGGCTTTGAAACCATAATCCGAGACGATCTTCGGCGCGTCGAAATTCTGGAACTTGGCAGCATCCGCTCCTGCTTCCTTCGCCAGGCGGATGAGCAGTTTTGCCCGTTCCATATCGCCGTCATGATTGGCAGCGATGTCAGCAATGAAGTAGGTCGGGTGGTTCAGACCGATCGTTCGATTTCCAAATTTGATGTCCATGATTTTCTCCTTTGAGAAATGCAAGAGTTATGAATGTTGTTTGTCAAACCAGCTTTTCAACTTCCTGGCATACTTGGCGCGCTCACCAGCGTCAAATGGACTTTTTTGCGCGTTGTGAAAATCATCGTTCTGATAACGCGGGATGACATGCAAATGATAATGCCAGATGTTCTGGTCGCCCGCAGGTTCGTTATGCTGCCGAAGCATGATCCCATCACAGTCATATTCAGACTTCATCGCCAAGGCAACTTCCCTGCTTAGGGCATGGATCTTCGCTGAAATATCCGCTGGCAGGTCAAAGATATTTTCAAAATGCTGATTGGGAATGATCAACACATGTCCCTGATTGTTGGGATATCTTCTGGTTGCCATAAAAGCTGTCACATCAGCGGTTTGAAAAAAGATATCAGTTTGCCACAGCTCGCTTTTGGCGCTTTCCTTGCCCTGAACTAAGAAACAGAATGGACAAATGTATTCTGAAGGAGCGTGATTATACATGTGGACATCCTGTGCATAAGACCGGTTTTTGCTGTGAACAAACCGGTGGAAAACCTGGTATAAACTCCGTTTTTGTGTGAATAACCATTGCCGATCAGGCAGCTACCTGTTGATAACTGCGTATTTTCTGTGGATAACCCTGTTGGAACTGTGTATAAAACCCGTCCAAACCGGTGGAGAACTCAGGGAGTTCGTGCCCTAGCGCAGTGGATAACTTGTGGACAGAAAGGTGCAAATTGTGGGAACGTTTGGCGGTCAGGCTGGAACTCTCAACAGACTGAGGCGAAATGAGACTTTCTCTCAATCCGAAGCGCCGCGCGATCTCCACCCCGAACTGGTATTTGTTCATTGCCTGCGCTCCGACCACGTGATAGAGCCCATGCAGGTCCTTTTCGAGCATTTCGACCAGCGTGCGGCTGAGATGGTTGACCCACATCGGGCAAAAGATGACATCTGTGAAACCGTTGACGTTCTTGCCCGCGCTCAAGTTGTTGACGAAGAACTCGCTCAGGCTGCGCTTGCCGCTGAGGCTCCAACCGAAGAAGTTGACTCTCGCCACGATCGCATCTGGATTGGCGGACAGCACCGCCCGTTCCCCCTCCCATTTGGTCTGAGCATACACTCCAAGCGGATTCGGTCCGTCTGCTTCTGTGTACGCACCTTGCTTGGTGCCATCGAACACCGCATCGGTCGAAAGATGCACCATGCGGATACCGCGTTTGGCGCAAGCATCCGCCAGTTCACCGGGCAGTTCCGCATTGAGAAGGCGTGCCCCGATAGGATCAAGTTCGCACGAATCGACGTTGGCGTTGGCAGCCGTGTGGATGACCGCGTCAGGTTTGACCGTGTCGAGCAAACGGTGCTCCACATCCGGGTCGAGAAGATCCGCTTTGATCAATTCAAAAGGTGTATTCGCCAGCTTCGAGCGATCCACACCGACGATAGTGTGAGTCGCCATCTCCGCCAGGGAGAGATTAAGTCCAAGAAGTCCAGATGCGCCGGTAATTAAAAGTTTCATAGTGAAGGCAAATACGTAACAGGTAAACAAGTAATCACGTGTCTCCGTGTGTACCTGTCTACCTGTTTATAGATGCGACTATCCTTCCAACTTCCCCTGTCGGAACAATTCCTCGAACGGCTCCACGAACTTCTTGATACCTTCGATATCGAGCCACTCGCTATTGTTGTCGCTGGTGTAGCGATAATCATCAGGCAGAGTCTTGCCTTTGTCCTTCCACGAATACCCGAACCAGACCGCTTCCGCCGGCTGGATCACGTACATTTTTTCCACTCGATGGTGTGACGGGCTTCATCGGTAGAGATCAGGTCTTCATGCAGCTTTTCACCGGGGCGGATGCCGATGATGTTGATCTTGGCATTCGGCACGATGGCTTTTGCCAGGTCAATGACCTTGGTGCTGGGGATCTTCGGCACGAACACTTCACCACCTTCCATCTGTTCGATGCAATCGATCACAAATTGGACTCCTTGATCCAGCGACAGCCAGAAGCGCGTCATACGATCATCGGTGATGGTGACCGTTCCGTTGGCGCGCTGCTTGAGAAACAGTGGAACAACCGAACCGCGCGAACCAACCACATTCCCGTAGCGGACGCACGAATAGCGGGTGGCGGTTCCCGCGGCGTAGGCGTTGCTTTGAACGGTCAACTTTTCGGCAGCAAGTTTGGTGGCACCATATAAGTTCGCCGGGCTGACGGCTTTATCCGTGCTGATGGTCATGACCTTTTTCACGCCTGCATCCAACGCTGCTTCAACCACGTTGGCTGTGCCCATGATATTGGTCTTGATGGCTTCCATCGGGTTGTACTCACAGGCAGGGACCTGTTTCAACGCTGCGGCGTGAACGACAATATCCACACCGTGCATGGCGCGGATGAGTCGCTCGCGGTCGCGGATATCACCGATGAAATAGCGCAGGGATGGATGGTTGAAGCCACCCACCTGCATTTCATGTTGTTTCAATTCGTCGCGGCTGAAGATGATGATCTTCTTTGGCTGCTTTTCTTCGAGCAGGGTTTTGGTAAATTTCTTGCCGAAGGAACCTGTCCCGCCGGTAATAAGTACAACTTGATTTTTCCAGTCCATGATTGCTCCTTGATGTCAGAACGTAGGGGCGGGGTAACCCCGCCCCTACTGGATTATTTTGTCGCTTCGAATAAACCAGAAATCTTTGGTGATGAAGATCCTGCCTTTTTCCTTGAGTTCCTTTTCTAATTCTGCCTGAACCTTCGCAAGCTCTTCTTCTGAAAGTTCATCCGCGCGCATCATGGAGCGGATGTAATCCATCAGCGGCTCAAGTTCGGTGACTTGCAGGCTGTCTTCATAACGTGAAAGGCTGACAGAACGGAAGAACTGTGCCAATTGCTCGGCTCCGTTTTCGAGCATAAACCCTGCAATGGGCTTGCCCCAGACATGTTCACTCTGGATACGGCGGAACCAATCGGTCATCTCACGCATGTGATTTTCACCGTTGGTGGCAGCGAAGAAATAGCCGCCCGATTTCAAAACGCGCTTGATCTGTGTGAACGCCTTCGCCCGGTCCGGGACGTGGTAGAGCATGTGATTGGCGATCACGGCGTCGAAAGTTTCGTCTGCAAAGGGGATGGATTGCGCGTCGATCTCTTTGAACTGGAAGGCACGTCCGAGCACGACCAGATTCCTCCACGCGGAATCAAGCATCCCCGAAGAAAGATCCGAGAGGGTGATGTCCCAGCCAGCAGGGATGCGATCACCGATCGCGTTCCATAAAAGTCCAGAACCTGAGCCCAATTCCAGAATCCGCGCATTAGGTGGCAGTTTCTTCAGAGCGTCAAAGACCCAGTTGAACCAGCCATATTTGTTCGTGCTGAAACGGTCGTGGATCGTGGCACGTGCGGTGAGATTGCTCGCGTCTTTATATTGGTCTGTTTTCAAATATTGCTGATCGGTGAATTTGGACATTCACTATTCCCTGCTTCTTCGGGGCTTAGCCCCGAAGAGAGCGAATAAGCATTACTTCTTAAACACGATAATCGGATACTGCCCTTGCTCGCCAAAGAATTTCGGGAACATCTGCTCCAACTTGAACAACAGTTTCAAGATAGTTCCACCGCCATATTTTTGGTGGATAAATGTTCGCAGCGAAAGCGTGGATGCAGAGCGCCAGACAAAGATCTCAACGGGTATGGCACTGCCCAGTTCCTTGCGCAGCCATTTCGCGCTGGTCTTGCGGACGTAGGTACCGGTCTTTTCCTGCGATTGAGTTTTGGCAGTCTTGCCACGCAAACGCTGCCGCAGGGAATTGACCACGTTCGCAAAGCTATTCATGAACGAATACGACCAGCCGTTCACGATCACTGCTTTGCGCGACGGCTTGAGGACTCGATACAACTCTGAATAAGCAACTTTGTGTTCATCCATCGGCAGGTGATGGATGGTGTGCATGGAAATGACGCCATCAAACGCATCTTGTTTGAAGGGTAGTTTCGCCACATCACAGACCACGAACAGACCGTGATCGCCGATGCGTGTGCGTGCTTCTCGCAATGCCTGAATGGAGATATCCGCGCACAAGCGTTTTTGATAACCCTTCGAATAGGACAGATATTCATCGTACTGCACGGGACCGGAACCGGCATCCAGTAACACATCACCAGTAGGCAGCAGATGATCGTTCACACGCAGGCGCGTGTTGTGGATGTACTCGCGTGAGACGGGGCGCATGTCTTCATAGCGCGCGTTCTGATACAGCCCACTCTCTTCCTTGCGCCATCCGATCTCATCGTAAAACTCACGGACTTCTTGTTTGGTGTTATCTGCCATTAGTCCTTCCACGTGAACGGTTCGCCGACCAGGAACTTGAACGTGTCGCCAAACTGCGACATACCTTCGTTACTCAAGACTTTGTCAACGGACCACACATCAAGGTCATCCCAAAAATCCATCAAGCGCCACGGGAATGGGCGCGGGTATTCAAAGAAAAAGCGATAGGCATAGTTCCACGCCTTCGCGGTCTGTTCTTCGCTCAAACGATAGGCAGGCAGATTAGCCAGCACCTTTTCGAGCGTGGAGAAATAGTCATTCCACGTGTTCGGGTCAGTAGTAAAGCCGCGCCCACGGTAATGCGTCTCGCCGCACGAGATGACGGGAATTCCATTCATGGCAGTCTCGACGCCCACCGTCGTGGTGTACGTCAATCCCAGATCGGCGATCTCGATCAGGTCGTAGGTGTTGACATTGTCCAACGCGCCGATGACGTGGAAGTGACTTGGGAGTTCTGGCAGCGCTTCGCGGACAACTGTCCCCATGGATTTCACCTGCGGGACAATTTTCTCGCCCGGATGGATGCGGATCACAAACTGGACCTCAGGCTTGGTCGCAAAAAACTGGACCGTTTTCGTGATCCATTCGCTCATCGACTCGGCAAAGATGTTTCGTCCCAGCGTGAGGCTGTCACCCAACACATTGGCAGCAAGCATTACCACCGGGCGATTATCCAGCCCCAGCTTCTTGCGTGTGGCTTCAGCTCCTTCTGACGAAACGTACTGCCACAGACGTTTTGATTTACCCCACACGCGCGCGCCGCGCCGTGCATTTTCCAAGTCGGCGAGACGCTCGTACATAGCATCGGTGAGCGGAAGTTTACAGCGTGTATCGACAAGATAGTTTGTATCCTGCCGCATGATGGATGTGTTTTGTGCCAACCAGATCTGTTCGCGCTGATCATTGAACTCGAACGTCATGGCGGGAATGTTGAGATAGCGCGCCACGCGGAAGACAATTCCCATTTCGAGAATGAGCCCGTTAGGAATGAGGACAACATCCGGCTTGTTCTTCTGCATCCATTCGAGGGCAGCTAGAGCGGCGAAAGTGTTGCGTTTGACGCGCAGGTCGTAGAGTGCTTTGTCTTTCGGGTCAGACATCTCCACTTCTTCGCGCATGAGCGTGTACTGGGCGTCCCAGAGGGAGATTTCTTCCACGTCAGATTGGAGAACAGGTGGAAGGTCAAAGGTTGAAGGTCGAAGGTCGAGCATGGAGGTGTGCTTGACCAACGGATGTAGAGCAGCAAGAGCATCGCGTGTGTGGAGACCGCGTTGCTTTTGAGTGAGCTTGTCCATTTCCTTGTGCCACTCGGAGTAAGGGAGAGTCATCAGTGTGACGTTATGACCCAGTCCTTTGAGCACGAGTGAGATAAAGGCAGCTTGTTCGATCCAATAGTGGAGCGTGGCAAAGAAGAGGATGTTCTTGCCAAGTTGGGCTTTTTGCGCAAATGGCTTCACCTGCTCCACCGCACGCGGCAGGGATTTCTGCAAACGCGAGAGATCGTAGTGATCCTTGCGGACGCGGTTCTTGTGCCGAAGGGTGTAATCCAGTTCGGCGGCGAGGGCAGTTCGCCCAAAAAGTTGCGGAGTGATGTTTTGTTGATCATAATTTTGAACCGCAAAGCACGCTAAGAACGCGAAGTTTTTTACAGGTTTTCTTGGCGAACTTTGCGATCTTAGCGGTAATTCTTTCTAATCCAATTTTTCGATCTTCCAATTTAGTCGCGGACGGACGGGTCCCTGACGCGCTTCAGACCACTGCATACCGGGTGCTCCCGTAATATCCACATTGAAGGAGATGGCGTTTTCGTCCATGAAGTAGCGGCGCACGCCGAAGGAACTGGCGTTCACGCCGAGGTAGTAGCGACCTTCGTTGAAGAAGTCGGCAGGAATTTCACAGCGGCTGATGTAGCGCCCGGGTTGGCGCGCGCCGAACTGTTCGTATTGCTGCGCGTCGTCGGTGTCGAAAGCGGTGAAGACATATTCGCCGCGCATGGTGTTGAGGTACATGCCCACGCGCAGACCAGTGACCGGCGCGTCGAGCTGGTATTCCCATTCGACAGTGGTCGGCTCAGTGGAACGGACGGTGTCCACGATCTTGCCGGTCTTATCTTTGATGCGGATGGCGCACGGTTTGAACGGAGCAGCACTCACAGGGACATCTTCATTTTGCCAGATATGCTCACCCGTCTCTGCCTGACCGGAGGCAAGATAAAAATCCACAGCTTCGGGAGAGGGAGCGCGTTTGATAAGCTGCCCCTTTTTGAGGACGATGGCTTCCTGTGTAAGGCGTAGGATGGCAGACATGTTGTGGCTGACGAAGAGGACGGTGCGTCCCTGCTGGGCAACATCGCCCATTTTGCCGAGACACTTGCGCTGAAATTCTGCATCACCCACCGCTAGCACTTCATCCACCACGAGAATTTCCGGTTCGAGATGTGCTGCAACCGCGAAGGCGAGACGCAAATACATGCCAGAGGAATAACGTTTGACGGGCGTATCGATGAATTGTGCGACTTCGGAGAATTCCACGATCTCGTCGAACTTGCCCTCGATCTCGGTGCGTTTCATGCCGAGCACGGCACCATTCAAATAGATGTTCTCACGCCCGGTCAGTTCGGGATGGAAACCCGTTCCCACTTCGAGCAGTGAGCCGACACGTCCGCGCACCGTGACAGTCCCTCTAGTGGGTTCGGTCACGCGGGAAAGGATCTTTAGCAGGGTGCTCTTTCCAGCGCCGTTGCGTCCGACGATGCCGAGCACTTTGCCCTCTTCGAGGTCGAAGGAAATATCATTCAGCGCCCAGATGAAATTTTTAGCGGAATCAAGCTGAGGCTTGGATTGACCCGTTAGAGCTTTCGCCCAACGTACAGGCGCGGTGACCGTATCCATCAGCACGTCACGCAGCATCCCGTATTGGAATTTGGTCTGCGCAGCACCGATGCGATATTGCTTACCGAGATTTTTTACACTGATCGCTGTTGTCATGTTAGTTAGTAGATGAATAGAGAGTGGAGAGTAGTCGCGAGCAAGAAAAACTACTATCCAGTCTCTAGTCTCGATTCTCTAGATAGTATCCGCAAATGTTTTTTCCATGGAGCGGAAGTAGAACAAGCCGCTGATCAACACGATCATGGAAATGATGACTGAGATCCACAGGGCGATATCGGGTCCGTTGCCCACACCGAGCAGAGCCCAACGAAAACCGTTCACGACACCCGCCATCGGGTTGATCGAATAGACCAACTGCCATTTCTGCGAAATGATCGCTGCCGAATACCCGACCGGCGTGGCGAACTGCCAGAACTGGGTCAGGAACGGGAGGACGTAGTTGACATCACGATAGCGGACGTTGATCGCGGAGAGCCACAATGCCACACCCAACGCCGTGATGATCGCCAGCAAAAGGAAGAGCGGCAGCGTCCACAGGAGATTCCACGCGGGCGTCACCTTGTAGTAGAACATCAACCCAACCAGGATGACGGACGCGATCGCAAAATCCACGAGACCCGCCAACACCGAGGAGAGCGGCAGGATCAGACGCGGAAAATAAATTTTGGTGATCATGTTCTGGTTCGTTGTCAGCGAGCGTGACGCTTGATTCAGCGCGGCAACGAACAATCCCCACGGCAGGAGCGCTGTGTATGAAAAGATCGGATACGGGACGTCTCCGTCGGTAGGAAGTTTTGCGACGGTGCCAAAGATGAAGGTAAAGACCAACATCATCATGACAGGCTGAATGACCGCCCACAGTGCGCCCAGCATTGTCTGCTTGTAGCGGACTTTGATATCGCGCCAGATCATAAAGAAGACCAGTTCGCGATACGTCCACAGGTCGCCGAGATTCAAGGCAGCGATCCCCGAGGAGGGCTTGATGTACACGGTTGTGGGTTGGTGTTTTGAGAGTTCAGTCATTAAGAGTTTCCAAGTTGGCAGGTTGGAAGGTTTGAACGTTCGAACCTTCCAACTTGTTAAACTTTCTAACGGATCTTTTCCCGATTTTCCTTGAACCAATTGATCGTGCGGCGCATCCCTTCTTCGAACGGGACCTGGGCGCTCCACCCGAACAGTTCCTTCGCGCGGCTGACGTCGAGTCCACGGCGGGGTTGACCGTTGGGTTTGTCGGTCTGCCAAATGAGATTGCCCTCGAAACCAGTCATCTTGACGACCATTTCAGTTAGATCTTTGATGGAGATCTCGTAACCAGAACCCAGATTGACAGGCAGGTCACCATTATATTTTTCTGCCGCAGTGACGATACCATCGGCGGCGTCTTCCACATACAGGAATTCACGCGTCGGGGAACCATCGCCCCACACGGGCAGTTCCTTATCGCCGCGTTCGCAGGCTTCCACAGCCTTGCGGATCAACGCCGGAATGACATGCGATGATTTCAAATTGAAGTTATCACGCGGACCATACAGATTCACCGGAAGCAAAAAGATGGCGTTGAAGCCATACTGCTGACGATATGCCTGCGCCTGCACCAGCATCATCTTTTTGGCGAGACCGTAGGGAGCATTGGTCTCTTCAGGGTAACCGATCCAAAGGTCATCTTCCTTGAACGGGACAGGCGTGAACTTGGGATAAGCGCACACCGTTCCGATGGCGACGAATTTGCCGACGCCATTCTTGTAGGCTTGGTGCATCAATTCCACACCCATCATCAAGTTATCATAAAAGAAATCGGCGGGATGTTCACGGTTCGCACCGATGCCGCCTACATTGGCAGCGAGGTGGATGATGACCACGTTCTTCGGGTCAACATCCTTCAAGGTATCAGCATACAAACGGCGGATGTCATTCGGGTCAACAAGGTTGTAGTTTTCGATACGGGGAATAAAAATATCGGTCGCGCCGCGCTGCTTGAGTTTTTCGATCACAAACGAGCCGAGGAAGCCTGCGCCGCCGGTGACGATCACACGTTTGTTAGTCCAAAAGGTTGAAGGTTGAAGGTTTGAATGTTGAAGGTCAGACATCGTACGTTGCTCCATCTTCCCGTATACGACGGGCATTGGGTTGGGATTCTAAATACTGGATAAATCTTGCAAGTTGTTTACTACAAGTCTCCGCAAGGGAAATCACCAGGTTGAATTCATCCTGTGAGATGTAGTTTTGTTCAAACGCAATATAAAGCTGTGCTCGCAATTCGCCGGATGAACCTTTTGCGCGGTTAAGGTACTGAACGAAAATTAACTGTGTTTGGCTCTCAAACCCTTCAGCGATATTGGACATGATAGATACTGCCGCGCGGCGCATTTGATCACGTAGTCCAAAGTCGCGCGAGAATGCACCTGACAAAGAAACTCGATAGATCAAATTCGTTAATTCTTTGGCTTTTTGCCAAACTTCGAGATCTTCAAATCTCTTTGCCGTTGACATATCCTTAAACCTTCAACCTGAAACTTTAAACCTACTGCACAATGAACTGTGCGTTCCGATAGCGCGTGTCGGTTGGGCTTTGGATGATGCCGCTCTTGAGCGCAAATAAAATTTCGCGGATACCATCATCCACATCGAGCGTGGTATCGAAGCCAAGCACGTTCTTGATCTTGGCGAATGAGACCGTGATGTCACGCATGTCGCCGCCGAAGGTCAGGTCTTTATATTCGACCACGGTCTCAGGTATACGCTTGAGCACGAGCCGCACAATGTCATCTTTTGAATAATTTCCGTTATCGGTTCCGAGATTGAACACTTGTCCCTGAATCTTCGAGCGTTCGGCTTCCAATCCCATAATGACGCCGCGCGCCACGTCACGAATATGGACGAACGAGCGTGAATATCCGCGCTGGTAGATGATTAACTGCCGTTTCGTGAATGCTTCAAGAACAAATTGATTCACAATGAGGTCGAAACGCGTGCGCGGCGATAAACCGTACAACGTGGCAAAGCGAAACAACAGTGGCGCGCAGGACGAGTCTTTTTGCGAGAGCAGGAATTCCTCCGCGGCGATCTTTGTTTCAGCATACAGGGATTGGGGATTTAGGGCAGACTCTTCGGTGACGGGCTTGCCATCTTCAGATAAACCATAGTTGCTGTACGTGGACGCGAACACGAATCGTTCCACGCCGATATCGGCTGCCTGCCCGAAGACCATCTTCGTGGCTTCGACGTTGTACTTCCACGCCACTTGCTTGCCCACCGCCTGACAAGCGGGAAAACCAACGATGGCAGCGAGATGAATAAGTGCGTCGGGTTTCTGCCAGCCATCGCGGCAGGAATCTTTGATGGCACGTTTTTCGGTCACGTCCGCTTTGACGAAGTGAAAATTGGGATGGTGCAAAAACGGCACGAGCGATTCACCGCCGAAGAGAAGAGAGTCCAGGACGGTGACGCGGTAATTAAGGCGGAGCAATTCAGAGGTCAGGAGGGATCCGATGTATCCGGCGCCTCCGGTGATCATCACATGGCGTTCGCTCATTTCTTCCCATCCATTTGTAAAATGACTTTGAATCCGTCCACCTGCAGGGCAGGCGCATCTTTGTCGGTCACGACTTCGATGCCCTGTTCGAGACAGGTCAGACGGCAGATATCGACCACGTCGCCTTTTCCGAGGATACGCACGCGGTCATATCCGGCTTGTTGCACCTCATCGAGAAACTCGCTCACACGCTGACGAGTACGGCGGTAGATCGAAAAGGATCGTTCGACATAATCCACCGCCAGGCGAGCACGCAGGGCGATACCTTCGGGCGTGATGATATAACGAAGTTTCTTGCGCTCAGCACGCTTGACCTTCACATATCCTTTTGCGATCAGACGTTTAAGGTGCCAGTTGACCGTTCCAACCGCCACGCCCAATTGGGTTGCGAGTGTAGCCTGGTTGACATCGGGATCATTCTCTATATTTTCGAGCAGGGTCAATTCACGAAATTCGTCGTTTGCGGATTCCATACACTATTCACATTCCAAAATTCAGTCACTGAATTATAACCTTATTCGAGGAAGGGTCAAGCCCGCCTATTCAGGCGGGCTCGAAGTCTGATTTGGTTGTGAATGAGTGAAAAAACTTCCCTGTCCCCCACTGAAGAATTCAGGATACCTTCGGTCTCGAAGCGATCACGCGGATCAACGTGACCGCGTCATCTTCGATCTTTCCGCTGATGAATTCCGGGCGAATGTGCGGCTTGAGTTGAAGGAATTTCTCCTCTTCACGAGCCAGCACTTCGATCTCCACCTTCTCAAACGCATCTTCGAACGCCTTGCGATAATCCCACAGACGATAACGATTGTGGTGGCTGGTGGGATTCAACCACCCCCGCCAAACACTATCTGAAAAACGAAGCATCTCGAACGGGTATTTAAAGAAATGATCGCGCAAGTCTACAAAATGAATGTGGATACCGTCTGGTTTTGTCAACGGGGCAAGTGCACGCGTGATGGCTTCCACACCGTCTAAATGTTCATAGACCGATGTGCTCAAGACATAGTCTACTTGATTGATCTGGCTTTGGATTGCCTTGCTGGTAATATCGCCGTGAAGCAGAGTGATAAATTCCTTGCGCGGTTTGATTGTCTCATTTTCCGTCACGAGATATTCAGCATACGCTGGCAGTAATTCCAGATTTCGTTCCTGATCGATCGCTTCGACATGATCGCACAACACGACATGCGATGCACCCAAGCGGAGCAACTCCACACCTACGGCGAAGCGACCGCCGTATCCGAAGACCAGGACTTCTTGCCCTTCAGCGATTCACCACACCCGGTTAATGTTTCCGCGTAACGTGTCGCTGCCGCAGCTGGATCGCTCGATTCCAAACCGGGACGAATGATCCACCTCCGTTTAAGCAGGAAGCGCGCCACCGATTCGGGCATGAAATGGCGCAGTACACGGGGAATGAGATAACGTGGGTTCAATCCATCGACTCCTGATAAGACTTATTTCAGATACTTCGCGGCGCAGCGACTGGTATCCTGTTTCGGCACCATCAACATGATGTTCGTTTCCTTCGACACATATATCGGTTCATAGAAACACTGGGTGGGATTCGAAACCCATTTCACGAAGGCATCATTTTCTTCCGAGAAGGGACCGCTCAGATCGGTTTTGAGGTCTGACTGCAATATCTCCGTTACGATCAAGCTGAAACGCTGGCGAGCAAGGTCTTGATAGTAAGGTTTGAAATATTCTGCATTATTTGCCATTGCCTGGTCCATCATATATTTTTTCTCATATTCCGGCACAAAGGGAACAGCGGGAAGATAACCAAACGTCAGAAGCTGGCGCTGATCCATGAAAAGCACTTCTCCCTTTTGGGAGGCAGTCTCTACATCGGTACGAATAGTGGAGAGAACGTTTTGTGTTGTAGCATTATTCGCTCCCGTACTTTGGTAGGCACTGACCGGAGTTCGTAGATAGATCGAGAAGAGCATAAAAAGCATAAACATGCTGGTCGCCCACACCGGCATATGCATATTTTCGGTATGTTTGGAGACTTCGGTTAATCCCAGAGCAACGACCAGCATCAACGTCACCAGATACATATCCAGGTTATGGAGATCGCCGCCGCCACCGATCTTGGTGCTGATGACAATTCCCACCGCAAAGAAACCGACTAGAACACCCCACACCGCCAGTTTCTGCCAGATATCCAGTTTCCATTGGCGACTGTACATCCACCAGGCAAGGATAAGCAGCAACGGTCCGGTATAGAGCAATACCAGCAGTAATACGCCGGGTCCCAAGGTTCCGTTGGGCAACAAACGATACCAGAGCAGAGGCTGCTTGACGGCAGTCAGATTACCCGACACAGCAGATTGGAACGTTTGGAAGTTAATATATAAACCGGGTGCAATACCAAGAGCAGCTAATATCACGGTGGGTATCAGCCGACGGAACCAATTGCCGGCACGAGACGGATAATACAAGAACAGATCGATCAAAGCAGCCATGGCGGCAGGCGCCAGTACCCACGTCCAGCGGCTGATCGCCAGATAGGAAGCTGCCACAAATAACGAGAGTCCGCGTTTGACGGGAGATTCGTCAAAGACGAATGCAGCTACGATGACGGAACCAAGCATGAACGGAGGATGAAGCGGAGCCAGCACAATGAAGAACAGCGCGATCCATAACATCGTCACACGCCGGAGAGTATCCGGCTGGATCTTTTTCGTGATGAAGAGTGCATACAGGAAAGGAGGAACGATCTGCAAAACCATGTTCCACAGGCGATGGACCCATATCGGTGCGCTCTTCCACAGGAAGATAATGCCCCACAATCCATATCGTCCGGGTGTCCCATAGGGATCAATGATCTTGCCAGGATAGTTGTAGACCGATTGACCAAAGACGAGGGAATAGTCGTAGAAGCGATTGCCTTCGGACCATGTCAGGCTGAAAGGATAATCGCTGGCGATCAAGAGATAGTTATCAACCATGAAGACGAGTGTCAACATGCAAAAATTGATGACCATCGAGTCGATGATAAGCAGACGGTCTTTTTGTTCGCAAGAGAGAAAGGATGTGATCCACAGAACGAGGAGAAAAACTACAAAGCGCAAATTGGCATACAGAATGGTCGTTTCAGCCCCCACTGCAATATGATAGATAACCGGAGTAAGCCAGAGAAGCACGATGATCCAACGGCGGTTCTTCCCGATCCGTTCGCGCAAGTGTTGCAGGCTTCCTGCGACTCGCTCTCCCAACGGGTGATACAGCACCAATGCCAATATCATAATAGAGATAAAAGCAAGCAAGGAAGTCAGACGGGAGGCAAGTGACGAGTTTACGACTTGTCGGATCTCGACCACCAGGCGCGGGAAGAGAAACACGAAAAAGGTCATAGCCGCTTCCGCCAAGCGAGGAAGAGCACTGCGCCGTGGAGACAACATCAATGAAATCAGTTGTGTAAAGCCTATGGCAAAGATAAGCTGTGTCCACTTGCCAAGTAAGATCGATTTCCAGGGTGAATAGAGATAATCCCACAACACAATGCCAAGCAAGCCAGCGACAACCAGCCAGCGCACCCAGGATGGGATGGGAAAAGAGCGTTGAAATGTGGAAGGTCGCCATAAGCCAACGATAAGAACAGTTATCCCTGCCAGTGCAAGTAATCCATAGGTAAACACGGCAACTATCCCGGGCAACGAAAACAATGGTCCCGAATTTTCCTTTGCAGCCAGAGATGTAACGATTTCGGAATAAGCGATGTATATTCCGACGATAAGGCTTAAGGTCAATGGAAGGCTGTATTTCTTGTTGATAGTCATTCTGAAGGAACACCTTTAGTGTGGAAAAAAAATGCGTACACAGGCAGGTAGAGCAGAGGAACCAAGTTTCGTACGTAGATCAGAATCCGCGTGCCGATCAAGGCGGAAATTAATACATCATGTGCCGGAGTAAACAGTCCGAACAGATACAGCGAACTCATTTCATAAATACCCAGTCCGCCAAATACCTGCACAGGGAAGTAGGAAACAAGCTGGTTCATCACGGTCACGAATGCAACCGCGTTAACTGACATCTCCAAATTGAATGTCATCAGGCTGGCATACATCAAGCCGATCGTGATTCCCATGTAAATGAACGAGATGACCAACATGGCACGCATTAACTTCACGATCCTTGTAAAGTCAGTCTCCGCCAGGGAAGCAAGTACATCCATGCCTTTGACAATGATCCCTATATGAGACAGTTTCAGCTTATCCAAAATGGAATTGATAAGAGAAATAAAGCGCTGCCGGTATACGATGGTCAAGAAGAAGACTGCCAGTGCCGCGCCCAAAAGCGCCAGCAAGACAAGCACAGGCACATGAAGAACTTCGATCTTCGACCAGACCAGAAGACTCGTAACTAATACGAACACCCAGATCGCCACCAAATCTCCGATTTTTGTAAGTATGAACAGGATCAAGGAGCGACTAACCTTTACTCCATGCTCGACCCGTAACGAGGCAAGGTAGGAGGCGATCCCCGCGCTGACGGTCAGGAAGTTGGAAATCGTGTTTTGTACAACAACAATATTAAGGACCTCTGGATACGGGATACCTTCTCCCAGCAGGAGATAATATTGCAATGCTTTTAATGCCGTCAGGACAAGATAAGCGATTATGGAAGCGATCAGCCAGGGAATAGATACACTCCGAAGGGTTTGGCTAAGATGCTCAAAATCTGTCTTGGATAGGATGAAACCGACCAGAATCAGGGCAACAAGGATCTTGACGATATTCCAGAGTATGGAGGAGTTCTTACGGACGGGAGTAACGCTCATGCTTTCTTTCTAAAAGGATATTCTTTTAATATGGAAATTCATTAATGAATGAGCAAGTCTACACTGAAACAGATATCACGGCGTAGACCCATCTGGGAGTATGGAAGAACAACTGCTTGTGTCTTCTCGTGGGAATAAGAGTTCCACGCCAATTTCATCCAGGGCTATTTTGGGCTCATAATAACATAGGGTTGGTATGGATACCCATTTCACCCAGGCATTGTTCTCTTCACCAAACTGGTACGAGCTATCCTTTACGGGTTTGCGCAGTGGTTCAGAGACGATCAAGCTAAACCGTTTCGCAGCAAGGTCTGCATAATACGCCTTGAAGTATTTGGCGTCCGATTTCAACGCCTGATTCATGAGGACCTTCTTTTCATATTGCGGGATAAGAGGCACATCTGAGATAAAGCCAAAGGTCAACAATTGACGCTGATCCATGAACAGGACATCACCACCTTGGGATCGGGCAAGTGCAACCTTCTGCCGTATCACTTCAAGGGATGTATCTGCAATCTCTTTTGATGGATACAGATCCAATTTGCTTGCGTTAGCTACATCCGTCAGGGTCACAAGCCAGGACGGGTCTTCGACACTATTGTAGGAACGCATAACTCCAAGCGATTGTAGACCTGGCAAGGTCAACATAAGGACAAGGATTAGTTTCATCCCAAACGGAGCAAGATCAATGTTCGTCAACCAGTCTCTGCCTGCTTTTTCCCAGGCGATCACAGCTGTAAACAGCAAACCGATCAGGAACATATCCATGTTGTGAAGATCACCACCGCCGCCGATCTTGGCACTTACGGTGAGCCCGACCAAGAGAAACGCTAGCAAAGGAGCAACGATGGCAAGACCCTGCCATATATTTAGTTTCCACTTTTTGGAGATTACCAAATAGGATAAAACAACGATCAGGGGGATGGTTGCGATCAGCAACCCTACTATAATGCCAACCCCATAGGTAGCATTAGGAAGCAGGCGATACCATAACAATGGTTGATTTGTTACCGCAGTCGATACGCTGGTAACCGTCACAGCCGTGGCTGGCGCACCCGCCGCATTTCCGGTGACCAAGCCCGAAATCACACTAGCAACCTTCGGACCGAAGAACCCGCCAGTCACACCAACGAGCCCTAATGTGATCGTACGTACCCAGGCAGAACAACTCAACTTTCCATGTTGTAGTTCTGCACCAACCAGCTCTAACATACCAATCCATATCCCGGGCGCGAATAACCAGGTATAACGGCTTTCCTCGGCTGCATAGCCAGTCAGAGCGATCAAAGGAATGGCAAGCCAAAGCGGACTCCGCCAACTCAACGCAACAACTACCGCGCATAACACAAGAGGAGGGTGGATCGGTCCTTGTTTGAGGAAAAGCAAAGTCCAAAGGGCAGATAGAACGTACAGCAGCCAATTTTTGCGAGCAGAGCGAAACGCAGCAAAGCCCAGTAAAAGATAAGGCAGGATAACCGTCAGCCCTACCCAGAACCGCTCCATCCCAATGGTGATCCCGTGGATCAAAAAAGGTAGTCCGCCAATAAACTGTCTGCCCACGTCTAAAAGGACCGGAATATTCTTATCGGCAGGGTATTCGTACAAATATCTGCCGAACATGATGGAATAATCCCACAGGCAATTCCCCTCAGACCAGCCCAGAGAAAAAGGATAACTTGTCACATCCATAAAAGATGCAACGATCACAAATTCACCAGAGGTGATAAGCACTGCCAGAAGAGCTTCACCCCAGCCAAACACCAATTTTCCTCTGGTAAACAGGAATGTCAAAATAGCAGCCACCAATAACCAGATCAAAATACGGATGTAAACATCTTTGAAAACGATACCCCAGGGGCTATATTGGAAGAGCCAGGCAGGAAAGCCGAAAATGATAAGAGCCAGAACCCATCGCACGATCCCTAGTCTTTCCCGAAATGCGATGGGAATCTGGAGGCGTTGTAGTAACCTTTCGGGGTAGAACAGGAGCGTCGCTTCTACAAACACGACAAAGAGACAGAAGGCGCAATAAAGAAAATATGCAAATGCCCATTTCAGCGAATACTCTCCCCACCAATTCCCTGTGCCCCAGGCGATCTTTTGAAAAGCAAGGCATGATCTATAAAGCAGAAATGAGGTGAAGGTCAAAAGCAAAGCTTTGCCAAGAGGTTGTTTCATGAGCTTATCCCTGTACACGACGAGAACCTAATACTTCCAAGAAGAATGCAATTCGCCTAGCTTCTTTATTTGCATCATCCAATCTCAAAATCTGGTCTCGAGCAGCTCTCACACCGCGCATTTTGTATGCAAATTCACGGATCATTGCAGCATGTGTTTGTATGTTATCTTCTTTATTTGGAATCTTCAACAAGAAGTTACACTCCAAGTCATGCAGATCAGTATCTTTATACGCAACAATGAGAGGTAGACCAAAAGCCAGGCATTCCCGGCTCTTGAGAGGAGAAGCCTCTTCCAATTGGACACGATGTAAAGCCAACGAACTGAAGGCAGCATCGGCAGAAGCTAATATCCTTTGATACTCATCCTGTGGAAGATAACCATGCAGGGTCATGTTCACTGGCAGCGAATCAAAGCCTGGCAGCTTACGGTATCCAATGATATCCAGATGCACATCCGGGACTAATTTTGCCAGGCTGACCAGCTTATCGACGCCATGCCAGGAATAGCCAGGGCTGCCAATAAAGGCGATATGGGGAATTTTGTTCGAAGGGGCTGGAAGTTGTTCAAAGCTATCCAGGTTCACGCCGTTGGCAATCACGCAGGTGGGTTTGTGGTATCGAACAAAGGCGGAACAATCAGCCAGTTCGTGAGAGACAGCTATCAGTCCATGAACGCGGCGGAAAAGTATCCCACGGGTGACCCAGTTATATAAGCTGTAGAGACTGCCAAGTTCCTCATGCTGCGTCAGGTCGTTTGTGTTAATCTCCTCCACGACAGGCGCGATCTTCATAAGCTGATGCGCAGGAAAAACATAAATACTGTAACGCAAATAGATCACGTCTGGCTGAAAGGCGCTCACAGCCGTGATCATGCGCTGCATGGCATGAATGCGATCCAGTTCCGTTCTTATGCCACCGGATGCTGTATAAAAAAAATAATCCGCTTCGATCAATTCCGATTGCGGTTCATATGGAGTGGTATGCATGAATAGACGCGCTTCATGTCCCAGAGAACGCCATGCATCGATCTGAGATTGGATCTTCTTTCCCACGCCTGAATTGCGGGTACGGGGCCAGTGGAGGCTGATATAAGCAATGCGCATCGAGTTAGATACCCATCTGAGAGTTAAGCATCAAAGCTGCCTTTCAGTCCATCAGCTCGAAGCGTCTTAAGTTGTTGAACAAATCGCTCAAAATTCTTGTCAGCACTATAGCTCTCAGACCAAAGTGAACGGCTGCCCTCCCTTTTGTGCGCCATCGTTTCAGGGTTATCTTTGACATAAAAGATCGCCGCCGCGATCTCCACTGGGGAAGGATTCGGAGAAATTTGAATACCGTTCTGTTCTGTCACGATCTCGCGGTTGCCTCCCACAGCGGTGGCGGCAACGGGTATCCCGCAACTGATCACTTCCATGATGGAGACCGGCGTCCCTTCCGATTTGCTTACGTTCAAGAACAGGTCAACCGGCTGGTCGCGATAAAAATCCATGAGGTCCTGGTTGGTGGAATAGCCTGGAAAAAATGCATGCGCATTCGCAGGCAGTTCTGCATCGGCGCGCGCCTGTAGCTGAAGACGCGTCTCCCCATTGCCAAAGTGATGCCATTCGATCTGTTGCTCCGGGCGTTGACGGGCGGCCGCAGCGACCCCTTCCAATAACAAGTCCACACGTTTGACAGGAGTAATGATCGAACAGGATGTAAGGCGGATCACACCATCCGTGGACGGGTGGCTGATAAACCCTGGTTCTGTCACCCCTAAACGTGCCAGGTCGAATTTAGAGCGGTGATCCGGGTGCCGGTTATGTAGATAGATAAGTCCCGCCTCTGAATCAGGCAAAAGGAGATCCACCGCTTCCAGTGCTTTCCTGCGCCCGGGCCAATAGGGCGGGGAATATCTTTCTTCATATAGGTCGTAACCGTGAGTGCGCGAAACAAGTTTGATATCAGGATATATACGTTTCGCCAACCCAATGCCCATGGCAGCCTGATCGAACCAGTAGGTGTAGAAAACACAATCACGCACATTCAATGCCTGGCGTTCGATCCAGCGCGATAACCAGGTCCGTGTGAGATATGCCCCGGCAAGGAAAACGATCAGGCGAAAAAATGCCAGCGGGTGCAGAAGCGTGCGGAGACGGGTGGATAGATCATCATAAAAAATATCTGATGTAAGGATCTGTGGTATGAGAAACGGTTTGATGGGATTTCCCAAGAACCGCGCATACTCTTCCACAACAGTGACATTCGCCGGTAGCGCTGAGACGGAGCCTTTGCAATGACGCGGTACGATGACAACCTTCTCGAATGCGGATGAAAGATGCAGGGTCTCTTCCTTCAAAAAAGCTTGTTCAGCGGCTGCCCCACAAGGATACGATGCAGTAAACAAAACCAGGATCAACGAATTACTCCAAGAAATTATTCAGGTAAGAACTTGCTGCGATGCTGGGCAAATTCCTGTGAGGCTAAGTCATAATCGTCATGACGACCAATATCCAGCCAGTGACCGTCAAAGTTATACACGTTCACCTTTTGTCCGGACCGCATTAACTGCAAAACGAGTTCAGGCAGATCCAGCCGCTTGCCGCGTTCCATGTATCGCAAAACAGCCGGTTCGAAAATATAGATGCCCGTGCTGACAGCATAACGATAGGTGGGTTTTTCAATATAATCCTTCACCCATCCGTCTTCTGATTCGATCACGCCCAGATCGATCTTGACCTCGCGGCGATAGGATGCCAGCGTGGCAATGGCTTTACGCTCCTTGTGATAATTCCACATGGCGCTGTAATCGATGGTGGTCAATAGATCACCGTTCATCACCAGGAAGGTCTCGTCGAGATTGGGAATGAGCGAAATGGGACCAGCGGTACCGAGCGGTTCCTGCTCGCGTGAATAATCCAGCTTTACGCCGAAGCGGCTGCCATCACCACAGTATGCCATCAGCAGTTCCGCCAGGTAACCAACCGCCAGCGTAATATCTTGAATACCATGTCGAGCTAGTTGCCGAATCACGATTTCCAAAATAGGCATCTCCCCGATCGGCATGAGCGGCTTGGGAAAAACAGTTGTATAGGGCGCGAGGCGGGTGCCTCTCCCTCCAGCAAGGATGACAGCACGCATATGGTTCTACACCGTGTATTGACCAGGTCGGTAGAGATCGAGATGGGCTGAGATCCACTCGATGGTGAGGCGCAGACCTTCGTCCAGAGAGACGCGGGGTTCCCATCCGATCATTTCTTTTGCTTTTTGATTTGATGCCCAAAGCTTCATCACTTCGCTTTTGCCAGGGCGGACGCGTTGAGGATCAGACACTACTTTCGGAGTCTTCCCGATGATGCCGAAGATCTTCTCGACCAAGTCTCCGATGCGGATGGTATTGTCGTTACCGAGATTGATCTCCTCGCCAAGCACATTATCCGCTTGGGCAACGCAGAAGAAACCATTCGCCGTATCACCAACGAACGTGAAATCCCTGGATGGTTCCAGGCTGCCGAGTTTCACTTCATCGCGAGTGAGCGCCTGCGTGATAATGGTCGGAATGACCGCGCGCGTGGACTGACGCGGACCATAGGTATTGAACGGTCGCAGCGTCACTACCGGCACTTCAAAGGAGCGATAAAAACTTTCCGCGATCTTATCGGCGCCGATCTTGCTCGCCGAATATGGAGATTGTCCCTGCAGGGATGATTCTCATCGATCGGCACATAGCGCGCCGTGCCATACACTTCACTCGTAGAAGTATGAACCACGCGCCGCACGCTGAAATCGCGCGCCGCCATCAACACATTGAGAGTGCCCATCACATTGGTATCGATCACTTCACGCGGATGCACATAGGAATACGGGATCGCGATCAAGGCGCCGAGATGAAAGACCGTATCCATACCACGCACCCCGCCGCGCACTGCTTCCACATCGCGCAGGTCGCCAGAGATAATCTCCACTTGCGAGAGCACTTCCGGTGCGATCAAACGCAGCATTCCCAGATCGTTGCGCGAGTTATAGCGAACGAAGGCACGCACCTTTGCCCCTTCCGAAACCAACCGTTCCACCAGATGACTGGCGACAAATCCACCGGCGCCTGTTACGAGCACCGCTCTACCATTCCAATCCATAGTATTACTCCACTTCTGATTGTACCCGCTGCCGCCAATACTCCAGTAAATCGGACAATGACTGCTTCAAGGATATTTTTGGACGCCATCCTGTGGTTTTCTGCAGCTTCTGTGCGCTGCCCACCTGAATGGCGACATCGTTCTTCTGGACTCGCTGCGCGTCCAACCGCACCTTGAGCGGATGCGGCGACATGGAAAGCAGCTCATCCAGGCATTTCTTCATCAAAACCGCCCGCCCCGAACAGACGTTATACACCTGACCCGGCTTCCCCATTTCCGCTGCCAGAACAAATGCTCGGACCACATCCCGCACATCGACAAAATCGCGGCGGTTGGTCAACGCTCCGGTGACGATCTCTTCTGTTCCACGCACTTCCGCCAAAGCGATCTGACGAGCAAATGCCGAACAAGCCAGGTCGGGCGGCTGACCGGGTCCCAGCAAGTTGAAGGGACGCGTCACGATCACCGGCAGTTGGAAGGCGTTCCAATAACGCAGCGCTGCCGCCTCCTGTGCCAACTTGCTGACTGCGTAATGGGTCATCGGACGCAAAGGCGAGCGTTCGGTGATCGGTTTGGTTCCACGTCCTGAACCGTAAACAGAGCTTGAGCTTGGCACGATCACAATCGGTCGTTGCCCGGTTTCCAATAAACTCTCGAAGAGACCGACCGTTCCAAGTACATTCGCAGCATAGAAGGTCTCGACTTGATCCGATTTGATCAACCCAGCCAAATGGAAAATGACCTCAGGCTCAGAGCGTTGCAAAGCGTTCTTGATGGCATTGCGGTCCGTGATATCTCCAGTAAATTGGTTCTTGTCACTGGTTTCGCGCTTATCATAGCCAAACACCTGAAACTCAAGCTCATCAAGTTGACGCTTGAGATAATGACCTAAAAATCCGCTGCTGCCTGTGATCAATACGCGCTGCACAATATTTCCTTCCACGAACGCACAATTATAGTGTCAGTCCGAATTCCGTCACGATCCTTTATGGGCGTTCCGAACGATCTGTTCGAAGAACGCCAGCCTGATATCCTCTTTTCGCTTCTGATCGATAATAGCGGCGACATCAGACCCCAGACGCCTGCCTCGCATATTGTAAGCAAACTCGTGGATCTGTTCGGCGTATCGTTCTACATTGTCTTCCGTATTCGGTATCTGCAAGATGCAATCCGATCGAATATCCGAAAGGTCCGTATCTTGGTACCCAAGGATCAGGGGAATGCCATGCGCTGCCGCCTCCCTGACTTTCAAAGGCGAAGCTTCCTCCATCTGCTTACGATGAAGAGCGAGCGTCCCAAACGCTGCATCCGATACCCGCAAGACTTCCTTCACTTGGTCACGATGCAGAAAACCCAATAGATGGAAATTGGATGGCACAGGATCCGTAAACTCTTGCGCTGTATAACCCACAATATTGATCGTTAGATCCGGGTAACGTTCTGCCAGCGGAACAAGCTTTTCAATCCCGTGCCAAAGATTGGGTTTCCCAACCAAAGTGATCGCAGGTGTTTCATTCTTTGGTGCTAGAAGCGGCGTATATTGTTCTAGATCAATGCCGTTCGAGACAACACAGATCGGTATGCTGTATTGTTTGTTCGCAGGTAGTTCCCCGATCTCATGACTGACCGCGATCAAACCGGCAGCCTTCTTCAGGAAGATGGACCGGGTAAAGCGGTTGGACCAGTACAGGAACCTACCATACAACCGGCTTTCATTGAGGTCATCACTGTTGATCTCCACGACCATGGGCGCGATGTGAGCGATCCGATCCAGGGGCCAGGTATAGCGTCCATAACGGAGGTAGATCAGGTCCGGTTTGAAACGCCGGACGGCATCCACCAAACGCGAAGCGGCTTTCGAGCGAGCCATGATCCGGCTGATGGATTTGAGAACGGGTAATTTGACGTTCGTGGTGTAAGGGAAAACATCGATATCGTCCGCCTGGAAATGATCTGGAGAAGGGACGAAGAGACGCGCTGAATGTCCGCGTTCCTGCCAGATATGCATCTGGCTGACGATCTTGCCTCCCACCCCACCGTGGAAGTGCTGGTTTTCCATTTGTGTTGCTATATACGCAATTCTCATAAGATAAAAGTCAATGATGGAATTTTATGAAATACTTCGCGTGAAATGTTGCTTTCAAATGCACTCTTCAACATACGTGATACCTAGAAGATCTACGCTTCTGGAATTTCTAATAACCACCAATTGGGTAATGGTCCCTGGTAAAACTCACGAGACTCCTTCATGTACTCCGACCAAACAAATTCACCTGCCAAGCGAAATCCTGCATCCATCCATTTGGGGTCCAAAGTCATTTCACCTTCTTCCTGATACACCACCAAATAGTCTGCCTTCCACTGTTTCACATTTTGGATCGCCGCGAGTAGATCCCGTCCCCAAAAATCGGGGGCACCTTCATAGTTGATTTCGAATACAGCCCACCAGTCAGGCATATAGTGGACACCTTTTACAGCAGATACATAACAAGGCAATTCCAACAAAACACGCTGCCCGTCAAAGAGGTTCTCATAAATGCCTTGTGGGTTGTTGAAAGCCATTAATATTCTTTGCCCCTCCTGAAGGGGAGACAAGAATTTTTTCATACCGTCCATCAATGGCCTGATATTAAACAAAGGAGCCGGCGGCACTATGTCATAAACATCTTTATTGGATGGAAATGATAGAAAATGAGGCAATGGCGAGATCAACAACCAATAAAAGATCAGCAGAAACGGGTTGGAAATTATTATTGTCAACGTTATCGCCAGGCTGAACAAGAGCAACTGCATGGATGTATCATCTGCAAAACGAAACAGCATCAAATTGACCAAGAACAAAAATATCCCTATACCAAAATATAGTGATATTTTCCCGCCCATAACATATGCCGCAACAAAAAACTGTACATATGTTAGTAAAAGATAAACCTGGCGCTGGTTAATTTTCTTGGTTTGTACGCGCCTGTATTTTGCTTTGACGTCTACCAAACCAAGCGCTTTTGACACTCCTAGGAGAACCCAATCCAGGTCTCGATGAATAACAGAAGGCCAAAAATGAGTTACCAATTTCAGCACAGCGGGTACACAAGCAACGATCGGATCCAGCGACCATGTGGAAACCGTGAAGATGAGAGAGAATAAACATCCCAGGAAAACGACCGTAAAACTTCCAAAGCTGGCAGCCAGCCAGGATCCTGCTACCAAGAACCACTGGCCAGTCAGCAAGCCATATAACCCAATGGGAAAGAAAATCCAGCCAAGAGCGTTGTAGTTTTGACGTACCAGATTGCTATAGAACAATGTGCTGATGAGTGCCAGGATCATAACGCTGCTTAGCATCCATATATTTGCTTCCCTTATCCAAATGAGGGGGGACAGCCACCAGCCAATTAAGCCGATAAGAACTGTTGGAGCGCTAGCCACCCAGAAAGAATATAGAGAAGGCAAAGAATAGTAAAACGCTCGCGACAGACGATGAGAGCCCAACCCAAGGTAAGGTGTATTTCCAGAGCGCCCAAACTGATAAATACTTAAAAGCTCGAGTCCAGTAAAACAAACTAGTTAATGCCATATGAAAGGAGAAGTGGGGATAATCTCCCCATCTGCCGTCCACCAGTACCCAACATGACCAAAGCGTCTGAAACAAACGGACTGGCGTTGTAAAAAGTGTGGTAACGGGATAGAAACAGACCCGAATAAAACGAACCCAACCTACTTTTCGAACTGCTTTTTGAAATATGCTGATCAATCGTTGAAAGAAATTCATTACTCACCTTGTAGCTTCAAAGAACAATGATCGATGCAATAACACGACATATGAATCGCATTAACTCTCTCCAGCCGATATGCTCCGCCGCTTCCTAAATTCTCTCATGACCCATTCCACCTGGGAGCGTTTTACTGTTACTCCTCCCAAAACAAGGACTCCAGCCAAAGTCACCAACGCCATCTGCCATATATCCTGGCTTGCTCCCAAAACAAGAATGGCAATTACCAGGGATATACCCAATAACGTCTGAATCCCAAAAACTCCAACGGGATACTTTACGGGCCAGAATCTTTCGCTCACAACAATGGTAAGAGAAGTCCAAACGAAGTATGCTACGGCGGTAGCAATTGCCGCGCCCATCCCTCCATACAACGGGACCAGCCAATACGCCAGAGCAATATTCAGGATGGCAGCAACACCCAGGCTGACAGGTGACCAAACGGTCTTCTCTGCTTTCCAGGCACCGATACTTACGATCATTTGGAAACCATAATTCAGAGGCTGTAGCGCAAGAATTCCCACCAAAATATAGGCATCATAATACGCTGGTGTGGTCAGATATCTCACCAGCCAGGGTGAAACAGCAGTCAGCAATACCACGCCAATCCAACTCACCCCAAGGTATAAACGCCCCATCATTCTCAATAAGGCGGGACCATCAGAACTATGGACAGCATCCATGGCGATCGGCCACCATGCCTGGCGGAATGTGGTGACCAGTAGTACCAGGAGCACTGCAAACTTGTCGGCAACTGCATACACTCCAAGCGCTGTTTGTCCACTGTAACGAATAATGAACCATCGGTCCGCCGTGTTCAAGATATACATTCCCAAAGCAACAGGGACAAAAGGTGTCCCAAACTTAACCAGTTTTGGCCACCAATCTCTATGCCATATAGATAGATCAAGATAGCTTCGAATGGACCACCACCCGATCAAAGCAGCCACCAGAGACCCTACCGCATTCCCAACAAAATAGCCGTTGATTCCCCAGTCCAACCATGCGACCAACGCAATGGTCGAGAGTGCTGTAATAAGTGAATTACCAAGTGTAAGACCAATATAGGGCCATGGACGATATTGGAGACGATACACTTCCGCGCTCTGGCTTGCCAACTGGGTTAAAGATGACACCAAGAAAAGAAGCTGCAAAGTCCTTCCAGGAAAGCTGGTTATGGAAGAAATAAACATTCAACAGAGGAGAGAGAAGCATGGACATTGCAACGATCAATGTACCCCACAACACACGAAATTGCAGAATCCCGGAGATCACATGGGATTGAGCTGAACGTCCATTTTCTCTTTGCTGGAAGAAAAAAAAGGATTGAGCAGAGTCCATACCAAGGATCAACACAGCCCCAAGCAAACTATTGACGATGTTTAGTGCATCAATCGTGCCATAATCAGAAGGGGTAAAAAACCGAGTATAAAGCGGCAAAAGGAAAAACCCCATGCCTCTGGCGATGACACCGCCAAGACCATAAACGATGGAGTTCTTTTCCAAGTTGTTTAAAGCGTGATTTCAACGACATTCTTGTATTCGTACCTTATGATATTTTGCTAGGGGATTCGGTCTTGATGCGCTCAAATTCACCCGTTATTTGGTCAAGAATATTGGAGCTTAGTCGAATCGATCTTGACACTTTGAACGTTTTATTTTTGACAGTCTCGGGAATATCAGACCTCAGATGAACGAATTGCCATCGCTTGCAAACCTCCACTGCGAACTCAAAGGGAGCGGAACAAAAGGCATCGTAATCACAATTTATTACTCTTTCGGCAGGAACATCCGCGAGGTCATTATCGGTCTGTGCTTCTATATAATAAACCTGCTGGGCAACCTGACGTGGATAGGGTAAGGTCCTTATACTTTCCCATTCTTTCGGCATCACTGTGAAATTGTTCTCAAGACTACCCGTTAATTTATATCTTCCTTCAATGATCGATTGAGCTATCAAAAGGGGATCACGTTTCAAACGAATATAAACGCCCTCCGGAAAAACGTCTTTCAGGACTTGTATACGCATAGAATTTCGAACATTTTTTGTCAACCATGGACGCTTGCCAATAGACGATACGGTTTCAAAATAGGTACGCATCCCTCTCTTTGCCAGATCCGGAATGGCGGAGGTGAAATGTTGATCCTTATCTGGAAACCACTGAGTAAATATTGACCCTCCCTCGTGCGCGCCAAAGAGAAAGGCACTATTCCCATAAAAACTATTGAAATCGACAGGAGGCACGGTCTTTCCCGGGAACATATGAGATCCTGATCTTGGAAAGATAGCCCACATATTGGAAATATAAGAGACATCCAACACAAGGCTAAGATATTGATACAAAAGAGTAGAACCACTTCGCGGAGCTCCAATAATAAATATAGGTGGGTAATAAACCTGCGAAGGTACGGAGGAGCTCATCACCCAAGCAAGCAAATTATCTACAGGGCTTAGAATTTTTTGGATGGCATAATACTCCAAAGCCCGCCTGGACATACGTTCACCAAGCAATTGAAACAGATGTTTAATGTAAATATTCATCTTGTTTTGTCATTTTTGAGATGAAAGAGGAGCATTCGATCGTTTCCAGTTTTGAGTTTCAAACCAATTGAGGCACCAGATAACTGGAGGCAAGTCGGACCAGCCACAATGGAGTGAAACGAAACAGGCTTCGTACAGTAGAAAAACTGGTTTCAAGGTCGATAGGCTTTGGCTCATGATTCCAGTAATAGTAATAGACCGGTTTATGCTCACAACCCCAACTCTCCTTGAAAAAGATGAGATGATTATCTACAGGGCTGGAGGATCCGAACCCAAACGTCTTAATACCTGCTGATATAGCATCCTGAATGGCTACGTCAACAAGTAGTGCATTCAGCCCCAAGGTATGAAGTTCTGGTGAGGAAGCTGCCCAGCAATATTCCCAATGAGTATTCTTTTTTAGTAGAACTATTCCCGCCACTACTGCTCCGTCCTTCAACGCCAGATAATAGTCAGCCAAGCCGCGCGGAACAAGGACAGAATAGATTTGCTTGTATAGTTCCCATGGTTGAGGGATCATTCTATGCTTATCCCGATACAGGCGAGACAGTAAATTGTAAAATTCCCAAACCATTCCCAATTCTGATGCACGGATGAACTGTATTCCTGCATCAAAGGCATGTTTGCGTGTTCTGCGAATGTCGGTACGCCTGCTTTTACTATAGACCCGCTGTTGGGATGTATAGTCTGCCTGCAATGATAGAGTGCTCACTATGGATGTGGAGGTTCGAAAAACAGGTTTGCCATTTCGGGGCTGTAAGCCAACTTCATAAAATGTTTTGTACTCCACATATACACCCCTGCCCATTCCCCCAGCAACAGAGATAAGGTGGGAAAACGCGCGTTCTTCATCCTGCTGTCCTATAAGTGATGGATAGGCATTAAAAGGCATGGAAGTCAGTTTACGTCCGGAGAGAAAGCTGGAAACATGGAAGGCTGAAATGCCACATGTCTGACCATCGATATTAATAATTTGAGGGATAGCCAAACAATGATAAACATTCTCCATTATTTTTATAAAATCAACATCATGAAAAACTGTGGATTCTTTATCCGAAGCCACAAGTGTTTTCCAGGGTTGGAGGTCATCCATGATACACCCTCTCCATTGAAGCTTTCAGCGTCACGACCACACGAGAAGCTGACTTTATGTTCGCCAGGTGCAAAGGCAAGTTTATTACTGTACGTGCTGCCTGGCTGGATTTGGGCATCGGTCCCGAAGCATATACTGTATAAGTCTCCATTTCTGGAACAACATAATCCACAACTGTACCCAATTGAAGACCGAAGTCAGATGCGGCTTTTAATAAGGATGCTCTCGTTTCCTGCGGGACTCGGATCACATAATGGGAATATGTGGCACCATCCACCATTGGAGGTAGTATCAGGTTGTTCATATTCTGCAACTGTCTGGTGTAATATTCAGCAATTTCCCGGCGGCATTGAAGGAATTTAGAATATTTTTGCAATTGTGCCAAACCAACTTTTGCCTCGAAAGCAAGCATCTGATCCATATAGTCGGGCGGAAAATGGATCTTATTATCCAGATGATATGCCTTGGTAAGATAATCCAGTAAAGATGTACCTTCTTGCAGCCAATAAACTATTCCATACATAGCTTCGCTAAACGCTGGGTATACTGCCAACAAATAAAGGAAACGGCGTAAGGATTTGGTCCACCCTGGGGAAGAAAAATGTCTGTCTCGCCACTGTCGTATTCGATCAGCAAGAGATGGATCGCTTGTCGTTAACATCCCGCCAAAAACCGATGTGATTTGCTTGCTGATATTCAATCCAAACAAGGCGGCATCACCTGCACTGCACACCAGTTTACCCATCCAACGGGCTCCAAAGGAGTGAGCACAATCCTGGATGATCCAAATCTTATGCCCAAACCGTTTTTCAGCCGACTTCACGATTTCACTTAATCGTTCTACATTTAAAGGGTATCCAAACAAATGTGTGGCAACGACAACACTTGTGCGTTCATTGATCGCAGCTTCCAGTTGGTTAAGATCCATGTTGTAATCAAACAGATCAATATCCACAAACCGGGGAATGTTCCCGCTGAGAACAACAGCATGCGCAACAACATCACATGTATAGGAAGGCATAATTACTTCAGCGTTCGTAATATCCAATGCCTTGAAAAACGTCCAGAGAGCACTGCGTCCATATGAAAAGGCAATGGCGCTGCTTGCATCAAAGGCATTTGCGAACTCAGCCTCAAATCGAGACCTAGCATCTCGCAGGGGCAGCAATGATGTTCTTATTTCCTCCCAGCCAAGTCTGGGTTTAAGGCGTGAGATCATTTGCGCGCCTCAATGACCTGATAAAACCCCCATAAATTTTCGGTGGCATGATCAATAGATTTTAATAATCCATTGACTGGTTTGAGAAACGGCAAAATATCCACCAGGCGGAGAAACCCCGGCATCTGATTTGTAATAGCTACATCCTGGAAATCAGCAAACATTTTTGCAGATTGCCGGTTTGAGAAAGCCTTTAGTATTGGAACGCCAAATAATTCCAGGAGGGCCGTTCCTGAGTCCTCGAATCTTCCTGTTTTCGGGCACGCAACTTCTCCAACAAAACATCTGGTTTTCCATAGAGGAAATCAATAAAACGGGAAATTGCTCGTAAAAAGCTTGTCATCCACCATTTGGGGTTTCCAGAACGATACAACATTATGATCGCTCTCCCGCCCGGTTTCAAAAGACGATAAACTTCCCGGATGCTTCCCGCTGTATCCGCAGTGTGATGCAATACGCCAAGGGAAACGATCAGATCAAAAGCATTACCGGCAAATGGAAGTTGTTCAGCATCCCCTTGCGATAAATGGATCAACTTCGGATGCCCCAATTCGATGGCGCCTTGTCGGACACGCCGTAATGATTGGAAAGACATATCAAGAGCATTAAATAACAGCACCGCGTTGTGCCAGATAATTCACAGTAATTCCCTGTCCACAACCAACCTCAAGTACTTTTTTTCCAGACCATTCATATCGATCCAGGATGTGAAATTGATCAGGTTCAGTACGTTGATACCACTCCATAAATTCCGCATAGGTGGCCCATGAACCGCCACAAGGATTGGAGTCCCAAAATTCAGCGCCGAGATCTTTTATTTCCTGATTAGCAGACTGATTATTTTCAAGCATTAATTTCTCCAGAATATAAATGACAGCATTGAAATGACAAAAAAACTACATGTCCTGGATCACTTTTCATGTTTTCTTCCAACAAAACTAATTATCAAATTCATATCGATAGAAGGAATTAGAAAAGGCCAAGAATTTCCAACGTTCAACATTAAATCGATTGCCTAGTTGCGTCATGATCTTATTAGCGAAATTAGGATGCATCCAGGAAATAATTTTGTCTGGATCGATCTGGAAGTTCTTTTTGATATAACGCCGGGATGTAAGAAAGCGTCCCACTCCCCATGCCAACCCGCCCTCCGCAGGGATAGCACCAATGAGAACTCCTCCGGGCTTTAGGACCCTTTCAAGCTCGCTGATATAGTTGTCGAGAGGATAAAGATGCTCCAATGAGTAGAATGAGATCAAAACATCGATCTGTTCAGATGGAATTGGCAATTGAGGGGATTCCACCCGATGGGAATTTACCTGAATGCTCCGCTCTTTAAGGATCGAACCAGCCAGATCAAGAATATTCTGTTGAATGTCAACGAGTGTATATTGCTGGGGCTGCCCCTTCCAATATCGAATATGTGGAAGAGATCCAGGACCAATTTCCATAACATGCTTACCCATCAGGTCAATTTCCTGCATGATCTTATAGCCGGCATCATTAACAGTTTCCCCGATTCCTTGTCGTTGCGTATCACGATAGAAACGATGCTTAAGCTCTGCCATTCCTGCCAGTCTTTATCATCTAGCTTCGGTTCATAACCAAATCGATACCTATCCCCAAACAAAGGCGTTGCTAAACGACGCGGCAAACGATAACCGATTGTGTAATATTTTTTCATAATTCCTCGCCATTACATTTCATGTGATTGAATAACCCAGCAAGTGTTTCGACCATCCTTCAAGCGTAACGAACTGGTGATCTTCCGCCAATGCATCCATAACTGGTCGAAAAAGCGCCATCTTCTGTTCCAGTGGGAGGCGCAGAGCATGCGGTACATACTGACCCTGTCCATCGACAGGCACCTGGTCTGCCAGGTCGGGATGGTTGTAATCTACAAAATCAGAAAGGTGAAATTGGAACTGCAGCGGATGTTTGAACGCCCGTAAAGAGTGCAGACTGGCGCGGAACAGTCCCAGCCCTGTGGATACTAAAAACGTGGCGAAGAATGGCAAACGAAATATAGGCGTGACCGTCACTGGAAATTCCACAAGACCATCACGTCCTTTTTGGGCAAGACTTTTGCGGCTGGTACGGTACGGCGTGGTGGGAGCGAATATGTAGCGCATATGCCCCATCGTGGTACGGTCAGTTTCGGAGCGATTCCGCATCGTGTACCAGTGCATGAACTTAAGCACAGGCATGATGGAGGTCGGATGCACAGATGAGTTATATAAATAACCACGCCTCTGCAAAATGGGCAGAGCATCATCGCCAACGTTCCAACCGGGTGAGCGGAAACCAACCGGGCGCTTTCCTGTCACTTCTAAACAGATCTCTTCCATCCCAGCAAGCTCTGTTTCCTTTTGTTCTGCGCTCAACAGACGGAATCCCTGTGCATGGGTCATGCTATGATTAGCGATCTCATGCCCAGCCTCTGCCATGGCGCGCATCGCAGGCTGATTCTCGCCATGTTTCATATCATTGCCTACCATAAAGAGAGTAGCACGTGCACCATAGGGTTCCAGAAAACGATGGAAATTCTCGAGACCCATACGCATTTCCACGCGCGTATAGCCTCCGGCACGGCGACAGCCCTGTCCCTTATAGATGGCATCGAGGCTATCGATATCGCTGGTAATGGCGGCAAATGTATCGCTCAAATCGTCACCTGTGTTTCCACAACCTTGCGTTCATTCAACGGCTCCACCGCAACCTGCTTTCCTGCCGCGCAGGCAGTCCGTTCATTTTCAAAATATTTTGCCGAAGCCATATGAATGGAAACAAATGGTTTACCGCAGGACAACGACTTCAGGCGGATGGATGAATTGTTACGGACTTCGTCTCGAACCTGAACCCACTCGGCTGAGAAAACAACCGTTCGCTTCAGACTCAGGGGAAGCCGATCCTTGCCTACGATCAGTAGATTCGCCAGAATGGCTTTGATCCAATTTCCCAACGTAATGCTGCGCATTACCGTGAGATTTAGAATGCGTAATAATACAAACCGCAGCGGATCAGGCAGTTCACGCCGCATAACATAGAAGGGCGCATCTACAGTAATGGAATTTTCTTCCACCGTTGTGGGGCGACTCAAAACCGTCATTTGCGTGGTCAACCAGCGCCCTTTCTCATCCTTCCCGACATAACCTGCATCATTCCAGATAATCGCATGCTGCTTGCGGTCAAAAACTTTTAGAACACCGCCATTGCTAGCGCCCATCACTGCGTAATACCTCTTTGTGCTACGCACAAATAATCCAGCTTCGGGGAAATCTGCTTGTACCGAATCCTGCTCACAGGGAAGAAGAGGCGCACTGAGGTCCGCAGGGATTTCCACATCCAGGGCAGGCAGATAGCTCGAAAGCAGTGGTGCCAGATTCCCCATATCCACATCGCGCACCGTGATCGTACGACGCGCATCCACCGACTTAAGCATAAAGTGCGTCATACGGGCTGCCAGTGGAAATTCCTTTGCCAGCAAAGCCAAGCCACCCGGATAATAGATCGCTGTACGGCGACTGCCGTATTCCCCTGCATACGTACCATCGGGATGAATAAAGTGGGCAAGAAAATTAATTGAGCGTTCCAATGCCGTTCGCAGTTCTGGAGTGGGGTGCCGTTGATACACCTGCGCCAGGTAATACATACACAATGACTGATACCCCGGATCTGCCCCCTCATATTCCGTGAACCAGCCTTCAGAAGATTGATGCTGGAGGACACTCTTGATAAGCACATCCGCATGAGCCGAGAATTTTGGTTCCGAGAAAAAAGCAGCAGCGGTATAAAGCGAGAGCGCTCCGCCTGCCAGATGGTTGGCGATATGACCGTGTGTCTCTTTGTGCCCGCACATGAATTCAGAGGCACGGTACAACATATCGCGATACTTTTTCTTATCGGTATCCACCAGCCGGTCTGAAATGGCACGGAAGGCTTCCAACATGGGATGCACCAGGAAGGCAGTCGCGCCAAAACTGTGTTCGTTCGGAAATGCCTGATCGAACGAGCCATCTTGGTGCTGGATGGTTGTCGCATAACACAGCCCAGCAGAGATCGAAATCAACCAGCACCGTTTCGAATTCAGCCGTCAGGTTCGAATGCTTTAAGTACCACGCCAGAGGATAAACATTGCGCTGAAAGGTCGCCTCCGGAAAATCGATCAGCTTCCAGCCCCAGTAGCGCCGGTCGAAACAGCCAAAGGTTGGGCTATAAGGATCGCGGTCCTGAGCGCTGAGCAGGTGACGGCAAGCAGTCTCAACCAGCGGCAAGAGTACGGTAGTTTCCATCAAGAAATGTTTCCATCCAAATTTCAAGGGAGAGCAATCCCCAAATGTTGCGTCCAAAGGCACGCTCGGAATTGAGCAGAGCATTGATATCGGCACCCTGCAAGAAACCATGCTGGCGGTTTTTCAGGCTGACGAGGGTATCATGCACAAATTCACGCACCGGGTTCGTCCTATACCATTCATTGAGAGGCACAGGGAAACCCATTTTGTCCTTGCGGTCATAGATCGGCTGGGGAACAATGTGCCGGACAACCTCACGGAAAATATGCTTCGAGCGACCGCCCTTGTATTTGATCTTGGGCGGCATGGAGGCAACCAATTCCACAATGCGATGATCGAGCAGCGGCACACGCGATTCGAGCGAAACAGCCATACTGGTACGATCTTCCACATGCAGCAAGGCAGGCAGCAAGGTCAACATATCGAAGCGGGTCATGCGGTTGATATAGGAACCCAGGTTGCCCTCATTGAACAGCTTTCGATACGCTTCTGCAGGGATATACCCATCACAACCATCGAACAATTCCGAATTCACAAAGGGACGCATGTCACTACTGCGATTTACCAGATGCAGGTAGCGTTCATCGGGGGCATTGAACAACCCATCAGCCCAGAAGTATTTCAGCATGGGCTCATACCCCTGTAGCTGCGTCAGATTGGGCAGCACCGATTCAAAGGTGACGACATACTTGTCATCTTCCTGCGTACCCTGAATACCGCCGCGGATACATTCTTCCAAATACGCTACAAGGTAGCGGCTATACCCGCCAAAGATCTCATCGCCTCCCTGCCCGCCCAGCACCACTTTTACATTCTGGCTTGCCAGTTTGGATACGTAATATTGAGGGAAAAGTCCGGGTCCAGCCGCGGGTTCATCCATGTGATAGATCAAGCGCGGCAATATATCTACAAAATCCTGCGCGACGGGATATGTTTCATGGTGGATGGTGCCATGCGTGTCGGCAATCATGCGCGCATAATGCGTTTCGTTATATCGCGGGTCGTCTTTGAAGCCGCCGGTGAAAGTATGGATGGGCGAATCCAGCAGGGACGCAGCCAGGGATGCAACCGTGGAGGAATCTAAACCACCGCTCAGGTGAGCACCGACTGGCACATCCGCGCGTAGTTGGATACGTACCGCATCCTCCAGCAGGCGCAGGAGCTGATGCTTGAAGTATTCTTCCGTATGGAAAGTATCGATCTGGAAATCAAGTCCCCAATATCTTTGAATGGAAAGAGAACCGTCCGCTTTCAGGGTCAGATGATGACCAGGCAGGAGTTTTTGTATTCCCTTGAAAAGTGTTTTCTTGCCGAGGCAGAACTGAAAGGTCAGGTAATCTGCTAGTGCATCCTGGTTGATCTCGGGTATGAGCCCGTCATACGCCAGCAATGCTTTGATCTCAGACCCGAACAGGAAGGTGTTATCGTGAACAGCATAATAGAACGGCTTGATACCAAAGTGGTCACGCGCCGCGAACAGTGTCTGCTCGCGCCGATCCCAGATGACAAAGGAGAACATGCCGTTCAACTTGGTCACGCACTTAGGACCTTCATCTTCGTAAAGATGCAGGATCACTTCTGTGTCCGAATTGGATTTTAGTTTATGACCGCGCTGAATGATCTGCTGGCGAAGTTCCTGATAGTTATAAATTTCACCGTTAAAGATGATCCATAAGCGCTCATCTTCATTGGTCATTGGCTGATGAGCCGCCGCCGACAGGTCGATAATACTGAGACGTTTATGTGCCAGCCCCATTGGACCATCTGTGTAATATCCCTCGTCATCCGGCCCACGGTGACGGATGGTATATGCCATGCGTTCCAGCACACCTGGTTGCACAGACCGATTAGAATCAAAATGAAGAATACCGCAAATACCGCACATCTACATCCTTTGGCCTTTCCTGTTTAGAAACTGATACGACTTGCCGTATGCATATATCTTGAACGCGAACCGAATTTTTCCAATGCCTGATGCGGGTCGCTTCGATACAATTCGCGCAGTCCGCGATATTGACTTTTCCAACCGCCAAAGGGCCAGTGATACAACAAAGCCATCAACAAATATCCCAATGTTGTGATACTGCTGACCATTTTGCTGGGACCGCCTTTTTGGTCATAACGCAAGATAAACGGGACCTCAGCAAAGCGACAACCCAACAAATGCAGCTTCACGATCATTTCCAGCGTGGAAGTAAATCCCAATCCACGCAGTTGAATAAAATTATTTCCAAACACTCGAATAGCATCCTGGATCACATGTGCCTTATATGCTCGATAGCCGCATGAGTAATCCTTGGTACCTTGAATACGGAACAGAAAATGCATGAACAGGTTGGCAGCACGGCTGATCACTGCCCGGTAATTATCCACGCCAACTTGCCCTCCCCCGGGTTGGAAACGGGAGGTATTCACCACATCGAAGCCACTATCCAATTTGGCGATCAAGTTGAATATATAGTTCGGCTCATGGGTGTTATCCGCTTCGACCCGAACAATAATATCCTCTGGATTGCAGTGCAGGGCAATATATTCAAACCCGTCCCGCTCGGTTTCACCCAACCCACGATTGATGGGATGGGTCACAACGAACAGAGGAAGTGTTTTTGAAAATTGTTCGAGAATCTGCGGGGTCTTGTCAACACTGCCATCATTGACGACAACAATCGTATGTTCGACACTTTTGCTTTCCAAAGCGTCATGTACCTTGGGAAGCAATAACGGAAGATCATTCTCTTCATTGTAGGCAGGAATAAGGATCCAGATCATAGTAATGTTTCTTCTCCTATACCTATACTGTACAGTTTCAACCCAGCTTGATGAGCATAAGCCGCATCATAAACATGTCTCCCATCCACCAGAATGGGGCATCGCAAGACAGACTTCAGTTTATGAAGGTCGAGACTGCGATATTCATTGTGAGCCACCATCAGAACGACCGCATCACAGCCTTTGACGCGCTCGAATACATCCCCGTTATATTCAGGGATCCACGGATCATGAATGATCGGCTGGGCGCCTAATTCATACAGTCGCGCCACCAAAGAGCGGGTGGGACTGTTGCGGGTGTCATCGCTGTTCTCAAGGTAGGCGTATCCAAGCACGCCAATGCGCGCGTCCAAAAGAGGTCTTCCTGCCTGTTCTAGAGCTTTTTCCAGTAGTTTGACCATGTGCAGCGGCATGGAATTGTTGACTTCACGCGCTGACGGGATGATGCGTAAAGAGACGTTCTTATCGCTGGCTCCATATGCCAACAACCACGGGTCCTTCGGGATACAGTGTCCACCCACGCCTGCGCCGGGCAGATGCATCTGGCGCATGGGGCTTTTATTGACCAGTTCACGTACCTTCCAAACATCACCGCCTACCGCTTCACAGATCAAGGCAACTTCATTCGCAAAAGCGATCTGTACATCGCGGTAGGCATTTTCAGTGGTTTTGACCAGCTCCGCCGTGATGCAATCGGCTGCATCCAGGTCCGCGTGAACGATGTTCTTGTATAGCGCGATCATCGTCTCGGATGTTTCGGGCGTCATGCCACCTGTCACGCGGCTGAGCGTGCTCAAGTTCTTCAATAATTTCCCTGGCATAACCCGTTCAGGGCAAATACCAAGAGAAAACCCTTCGTTCAGTTTCGTTTGGCTGTGTTCTTCCAAAAGAGGCAGAACGACATTGTTGATAGTCCCCGGAGCAACCGTGGATTCAACAATGACAAGGGCACCTCGCTTCAACACAGTACCCAGACTTTTCAAGGCAGAACGCAGCGCTTCGTAACGCGGAATATTACGATCGTCCACGGGGGTTTCAACATCGATCAAGATGATGTCACGATCGCGCAGGTCTTCGTAATTCGATGTGGCGCGCAGACGTCTACTTTGGATCACGCGCGTCAACAGATCAGCCAGTCCCGGCTCATCACCTTCAATGGGCGAAATACCGTTGTTGATCTTTTCCACGCGCTCCGGGATGATCTCAACACCCATTACATCAAAACCGGCATCCGCGAACATGGCAGCCACCGGCAAGCCAACATAGCCTAGACCGATCACTGCCAGTCGTGCGCTCTTATTTTCAACCGCGTTACGAAGCTCTTTTATATCCATATTTATAGTGCGATCACCTGATGAGTTTGTCCAGATTCGACCAAAGCCAGAGAGATCTTCAAAGCAGCGAGACCATCCTCCCCTGAGACAGGAACCGGTTTTCCATCCTGCAGTGCTTTGAGGAACGATTGCAGTTCCGCCTTCAACGGTTCAAAGCGCGGGATGGCGTACCGCGTCATACTGCCTTCGCTGACACCTTTGAGGGTTTCAAGCGCTGTCCATTGCACATTCTTAGCCAGCTCATTCTCAAAGAAATACAGATCCTGAGTCAGGTCATCGACACGGAACATGCCGCGTTCACCCAGAACAAGCGTTTCACGCACCTTGGTCGGAGTTAACCAGTTGATCTCGAGGCTGCCCGTGATGCCATCGGCAAAACGCAGCACACCCCAAAGCAGATCTTCGTGGTTCGTATGGAGTCGTTGTTCGGTCTCCGCATAGACGCGCACCGGATCCGCCTCGGTAAGGAAGCGCATCAGATCCACATCGTGCGGCGCCAGGTCCACGACCACACCCACATCCAAAATGCGTGAAGGGAACGGACCCGCGCGCCGGCAGAAGACCTGGAAGATGCGCCCCAGCTCACCGGCTGCCAGTTTTTGTTTAAGCGCCTGAATGGCAGGGTTGAAGCGCACGATATGCCCTACCATCAATTGACGCCCGACACTTTTCGCCTTGGCGATCAAACGTTGCCCTTCTTCCACGGTGGCAGCGATTGGCTTTTCCAGCAATACATTTGCGCCAGCTTCCAATGCCACCATACCCACTTCTTCATGCAGTACGGTCGGAACAGCAACGGAAACCGCTTCGGGTTTTTCCTTCTCTAACATCTCGCGATAATCGGCATAGGCGTGCACGCCAAATTTCTCAGCAATGGAATTTGCCTGTTTCTCATTCGCATCTGAAACTGCAACGAGCTGCGCCTCTGCCAATTCGCTATAGACCCGGGCATGGTTCCTGCCCATCGAGCCTACGCCAATGACTGCGACTTTCATGCGTTCTTCTCCATGAATTCATTGACCGTGGCAACGATGGTTTCGAGATCAGACGAGCTCAACGCCGGATGTACGGGCAGGGATAATACTTCGGTAGTGGCGAATTCTGTTTCGGGCAACACAACATCACCATATCCCAGATCGCTCACATAGAAACTCTGTCTGTGGATGGGAACAGGATAATACACTTCGGACCCGACTCCGTTCTCGTTCAAATAAGTGCGGAGGGCATCCCGCTTCCCGCCTGGAACTCGAACGGTGTACTGATGAAAAACGTGGGTCGTCCCCTCGGGCATATGCGGCGCTACGACTCCCTTGAGGTTTTCGCTCAGGAATTTGGCATTCTGCTGGCGTTGCGCGTTGAACTTGTCCAACTTCTGAAGCTGTGCCAGACCGATGGCAGCATGGATATCTGTCATGCGGAAGTTGTAACCAAGTTCATCGTGATAGTAGCGCTTGCGCATCCCATGCTGACGAATGACGCGGCACTTCTCGTCGATCACCGGATCATTCGTGGTGATCATGCCGCCTTCAGCAGATGTGATGTTCTTGGTCGGGTACAGAGAGAATGTTCCAGTCCCGAACGAACCGACTTTGCATCCCTTGTATTCCGCGCCATGACTCTGGCAGGCATCTTCGATCACAGCCAGGTTATGTTTCTTGGCGATCTCCATGATCGGATCCATATCGCAGGGCAGACCATAGAGATGTACCGGTAAAATGGCTTTGGTCTTCGGCGTGATGGCGGCTTCGATCTTGGCTGGGTCCATGTTAAACGTGCGCGGATCAATATCCACGAACACCGGCTTGGCGCCAACGAACAAGATACTGTTTGACGAGGCAATGAACGTGAATGCAGAAGTGATGACTTCATCATCCTTGCCGATGCCGTGTGCCAGTAAAGCAACATGCAATGCCGTGGTACCTGAGGTCGTTGCAATGGCGTGCTTGGTTCCGCACATTACGGCAAAGCCGTCTTCAAATGCTTTGACGCGTGGACCCTGGGCGATGATGCCGGAATCCAATACTTCCATGACTGCTTTCTTTTCATCTTCCCCGATCTGGGGCTTCGCCATGTAGATCATTTTGCATTCTCCCAATTCTCTTTTGAAACTTCAAAGGTAAGCCCGCACTTTGGGCATTTCAGAGTTACTGCTTCGCCGTTCTGTCCGTCTTTCTCGGCGATCTCGCCACAGGCACACACAAATCCATGCAGACGCGCCGGATTGCCATAGACCAATCCATGTGCAGGCACATCCTTGGTCACAACGCTGCCTGAGCCAACCATCCCCCACTCGCCCACAGTGATCCCGCAGCGGATGGTGGAATTCGCACCGAGCGCCGCACCCTTTTTGATGCGCGTCTCGCTGAGAACCCAGTCATCGGCGGCTTTCAGGGAACCATCCGGGTTGACGGCACGCGGGCGCATATCGTTCGTGAAGCAGACATGAGGTCCCACAAAGACACCGTCTTCCAAGGCTACACCATGATAAACCGAGACATAATTCTGGATCTTGACATTATCGCCGATCGGAACGCCGGCATCCACATACACTCCCTTGCCGATAATGCAATTATTGCCGATATTCACGCCCTCACGCACCTGAGCATGATGCCAGACGCTGGAACCTTCACCGATCTGGGCTTTCTCTGAAACTTCTGCAGTTGGATGAATACGAATTCCCATTGCTCATTCCTTTGATAATTAATTGTCAGCAGAACTCTCTGCTGTTGCCACCATGTAGTATTCCTGTCCATCCACTTTCAAAATAATCCCCTTTGGCGAGTCAAGCAGACCTATACCCGAATTCAATACAAGTTAAACGTAGAATATCGACCAACTCATCTTCACCCTCAATATAAACCTGGTCGATCCCTTTTTCCGCCAACTCATCCACAAGGATCTTCGCCTTTTTGCGAAAATTACTGTATACCTTGAGCGAGTCGCGGGCATACGATAAGGCACGCTGCGTGAAAACCTTCATGCCTTCCGGGGTGAGGTCATATTTCAAGCGCGTGCGGTCAAGGTGCGAAACTTTGATCCAGCCGCGATTGATCAAGCGCTTGATATACCAATTGACACTCCCTACGGCTATATCCAGCCGGTCAGAAAGGTTAGCTTGCGTAACAAGGGGATCCTGGGCGATCTCGTTGAGAAGAGCGTATTCGTGCTGTTTTACTTCTGTCATAGTTTGAGCGTTCAGTTTTTGAATTCTCACACAGAAACGACAGGCTGTCAAGTGAATTATTTCACAAGCAAGATGCTTTCCACCCTGTTACAGATACAACTATCATGCACCCTGCCGGTATCGGCAGGGTGCATGACCATTCAAACATCGCTATTTTTTATCTACAAATTCGCATACCGCTGCGATCACTTCATCCTGCTGCTCGAACGTCAACTCAGGATACAGTGGCAGCGCCAGCGTTTCGCGCGCAGCTTTCTCGGCATGAGGGAAGTCCCCCTCTTTATAGCCAAACTTTTTACAGGGAATGGATAAATGTGGCGGCAACGGATAATACACTTCTGAGGCAATTCCTTTTTGCTTCAGATACGCTTGTAGTTCATCGCGTTTTGTGGAACGAAGAATATAGAGGTGATAAACATGCCTGCCCCACTCTTGTTCCACGGGCGTTATCAACCCGGTATTCGCCAGCTTCTCTGTGTAGCGTTTTGCCAGAGCGCGACGTGTCTCGTTCCAGGAATCCACGTGCGGGAATTTCGCCTGTAGGATCGCCGCCTGCATCGCATCCAGGCGGCTGTTGTAACCGACCTCTTCTGAATAGTATTTTTTCTTCCAACCGTGCGTGCGCAGCATGCGCATCCGTTCTGCCAGTGCCGGGTCGTTCGTCACCACCATACCGCCGTCGCCGAAGGCGCCGAGGTTCTTGGTCGGGAAAAAGCTCAAACAGCCAATATCACCCATGGCACCGGTCTTGCGTCCCAAATAGGTCGCGCCAAATGCCTGGGCATTATCCTCGATCACCTTCAACCCGCGCTCACGAGCGATCTTCAGAATGGGATCCATCTCCGTCGGGTGACCATACAGATGCACGGGAATGATCGCCTTCGTCAGCGGAGAGATACACTCTGCGATCTGAGTCACTTCCATCTCATAACTGACCGGGTCAACATCCACGAAGACCGGTGTTGCGCCAACAGACATCACAGTGCCTGCTGTTGCAAAAAAAGTATAAGCGGGGATGATGACTTCATCGCCATCGCCAATGTTCAATGCACGCAGCGCCAGCACCAAAGCATCGGTCCCGGATGCCAAACCAATAGCATGCTTCACACCCAGATAAGCAGCGATCGTCTCCTCAAACTTGCTGACAGCGGGTCCCAAAATAAAATGACCCGACTCCAACGTGGAATGGACAGCTGCATCGATCTCATCCTTGATGGAATGATATTGCGCCACCAGATCAACCAATTGAATCATCACTCGCCTCTTTCTGGAATAACAACCTGATCCTGCTTCCGATAAGCGTCCCCACAGCTTTTGCAGACTGCCGTCTCGATCCCATCCTTTGTCTCGAACGTGATCTGTTCGCCACACTGACACATCCAACCGCGCACGCGTGCCGGGGAACCATACACCAGCGCATAATCCGGCACATCGCGCGTTACCACCGAACCAGCACCGACAAAACAATATCGTCCCAAAGTCGTTCCGCATACGACCGTAGCATTCGCCCCGATCGATGCGCCTTTTTTAACCAGCGTAGTCTTGTACTCATTCTTGCGATTGATATGACTGCGCGGATTAACAACATTCGTGAACACCATGGATGGTCCCAGGAATGCATCATCCTCTACGATCACACCGGTATACAAAGAAACATTGTTCTGTATCTTAACATTGGTACCGATAGTCACATCGGAGGAAACGAGCACGTTCTGCCCGATATTACATCTTTCCCCGATCCGTGCACGCGGCATGACGTGGCAAAAATGCCATATCTTCGTTCCTGCACCGACCTTAGCACCTTCATCGATATAACTGGATTCGTGAGCGAAATAATCAGTCATGTCGCATCTATTTCTTCAAAAACGGATGAACCAATTCATCCATTGGTGAAATGGGAGCGCTACGGATATCATGCGTCAACGTAATCGAGGGACGCGCATGAGCAATTCCAAATCCCCGACCGGCAAGTGTCTCTTCATAGACACGCGTGTGCAGATCGGTAAAACCTTCCGAGAATTCCACCTCGGTCCCATCCACTGTGATGGAACGGTATGTACTTTTTCCCTTGGCTTTTGCTGTATCAGGCAGATCGTTCTTATCCACCGAGAGGAACCAACGCACACGTGCCTTTTCCAATTCGATAAACCCAGACATACGCTCTGCATCTGCATGATAGACCTTGATGCCACCCACAGAGCCAAACAACCACATCAACAAGTCAAAGAAGTGAATACCAATATTCGTTGCCACACCGCCAGACTTCTCATGATTACCCTTCCACGAAACCTGGTACCAGGGACCGCGAACTCGTGACATAGGTCAATTCAACATCATGAACTCGATCTTCCTTTTGAAGCGCGTCATGTAATTTGACCAGTTCGGGGTGTACACGTAATTGGAGGATGGTATTAACACGGTGCCCGGTCTCCGCTTCGATCTCTTCTAAAGCATCCAAATTCCATGGGTTGATCACCAGCGGCTTTTCACAGATCACATCTGCTCCAGCGCGCAAAGCAAGGCGCATATGCGAATCATGCAAATAGTTTGGCGAACAAATTGAAACGTAATGGATGCGTCCTTCCTCAGGTCCCCGGCGCAATTTTTCAAGGTGGCGGTCAAAGCGTTCGATCTCGGTAAAGAACTTCACATCGTACGAATATTGATCGAGAACGCCCACGGAATCCTTGGGGTCCACTGCCGCAACAAGGCGGTTATTTGTATCGCGAATGGCACGTAAATGGCGAGGCGCAATGTATCCGCCAACACCGATCACAGCAAAGTTTTTTGTCACTTGGTGCATCTCCTTAATAGGGGCTCGAAAACACCCCAGAATTCATTTTCTGAATTCTCACACACAAGACAATGACTGTCAAGTGAATTATTTCACGATCCGAGTCCGGTGAAGAGAATGTTACAGATCTGCTCTGCAGAATGTCCATCGCCATAGAGTGCCGGCCGCTCCCCTTGTGGATGCCACGTCTCAACGGCTGTATGGATCGCCTGCTGATCTACACCAACCAGTTTGTTCCACCCTGCTGAAACCGTCTCCACCCATTCTGTTTCCTCGCGCAATGTGATACAGCGTACCCCCAACAAATAGGCTTCCTTTTGCATTCCACCTAAATCGGTCAAAATACAAGTAGCATTTTCTTGCAGGATCAGGATATCAAAATATCCCTGCGGTTCGATGAACAACACATTGGAACTGGCAGTCAATCCCCATTCCTGGATCATTTTCCGTGTGCGAGGGTGCACTGGGAAGACCACCTTCCGTGAAAGCGCACTAAATGCATCCAGCACAGACCTCATTCGTTCCAAACTGTCGGTCGTGGCTGCGCGATGGACGGTCGCCAATACATATTCACCCTTTTTCAGTCCCAACCGTTCAAGCACTTGGGAACGCTTACGAGCAATTACGATATTATGCAGCAACGCATCATACATCACATCACCCACGCGATAAACGCCTTTGCGAATTCCCTCTTTCGCCAGGTTATCGATCGCCGCATCGGTGGGACAAAACAGAAAGTTGGACACATGATCGGTCAACACACGGTTGACTTCTTCCGGCATCGCTCTGTTATAGGACCTCAAGCCTGCTTCCACATGAGCCAACGGGATCCCTGCCTTGGCAGCCACCACAGCCCCTACCAACGTGGAATTCGTATCACCATACACCAAAATACAATCTGGCTTTGCTTCGTTGACCACTTTCTCCAACTCGATCAACATTCTCCCCGTTTGCTCACCGTGTGAACCGCCTCCCACTCCCAGGTTGAAATCGGGCGGGCGCATCTCCATCTCTTCAAAGAAGATCTCGGACATGCCATAATCATAGTGTTGCCCCGTATGGACCAACACTTCACGAAAACGAGAAGAAAGCGCCCGGGATACAGGCGCTGACTTCACAAATTGGGGTCTTGCCCCAACAATTGACAATATGGTTTTGACAGACATTAACACTCCAGAAATTGGGTTCTTGCCCCCTATTTTACTGGATAGAAAACTCCTTCAGAGCAGCAATCACATTCTTCTGTTCATCACCGGTCATATTCGTATAGAACGGCAGACGCAAAAGTTGGTCGCTGACTTGTTCCGTTACAGCACAATCACCTGCTTTGCCGCCAAACTTCTCACCCATCGGGGAAAGGTGCAAGGGCAAATAATGGAACACTGCTTGAATACCGCGCTCCTTCAAAAAGGCAATAGCTGCCTGGCGCGCTTCCAGATTTGGGAAGAGCAGATAGAACATGTGATACGTCTGCTCACAATGCGCCGGCACAAATGGCATGGTAATGTTGTTCTCCTCTGCCCAGGCACCTAATTCCTTGTAATAGGTCTCCCAAATACGCTGACGAGCCGACTGGATCTGTTCGCGTTCTTCCAACTGCGCAAAGAGGAATCCGGCAAGAATATCGGATGGGAGATAGCTTGAACCGACGCTCACCCAGGTATATTTGTCCACCTGCCCACGGAAGAAGCGACTGCGGTTCGTTCCCTTCTCGCGCAGGATCTCCGCCTCTTCGATGTATTTCTTGTCGTTGATCAGCAACGCGCCACCTTCACCGGATGTGAAGTTCTTGGTCTCATGGAAACTTTGGGTTGCCATAGCACCAAATGTACCCAAATATTTTCCCTTGTACTTGCCGAAGAGTCCGTGCGCGTTGTCCTCCACAACAGGGATATTGTGACGATCCGCGATCTCCATGATGGCATCCATTTCACAGGCAACGCCTGCATAGTGGACCACATAAATGGCGCGGGTCTTTGGCGTGATCAAAGCCTCAAGTTTGGATTCATCTAGATTAAGGGTATCCGGTCGGATATCGGCAAAGACTGGCTTGGCGCCTCGGAGAACGAAAGCATTAATCGTCGAGACAAACGTAAAGGATGGAACGATCACTTCATCCCCATCCTTCAGATCCAATAAAAGGGCAGACATTTCCAGGGCGTGTGTGCAAGAGGTAGTCAGCAGCACTTTCGGAACGCCAAGCGCCTGCTCCAACAAAGCATGACTCTTCTTGGTGAAAGCTCCATCGCCTGAAAGATGGTTGTTCTTCAAGGCTTGCTGCATGTATTCAGTTTCTTTACCAACAGACGTGGGTCTATTAAATGGAATGGACATTCGTTGTGCTCCTATGTTCGTCTACTATTATTTTATTCGGGCAGCCAGATTGTCGCTGAACCGCTCATGCAAAGTTCTCCCTTGTCATTCAGGACGTTCGTATCTAAGATCAAGCGGCGTTTCTCGGCGAGGACTTGTGTTACCTTCACTTCCACTGTGACGGCGGTATCCACATATATAGGTCGTTTGAAAACAGAGTTCTGTGAAATATATACAGTACCCTGACCTGGAAAATCCATGCCTAGCACTTTAGAGATCAAACCGCCAAGAAATGCGCCGTGAACGATGCGTCTCTTGAAAAAAGACTTTTCTGCCATTTCCGCATCAAGGTGGATCGGGTTAAGATCGCCGACCACTTCGGCAAAGCGTTTCACATCCTCTGCTGAAATGAATCGTTCCCAGCGGAACTGGTCGCCTTCCTGAAATCGAAATTCGTTCGGCATGGTCTTTTCTATGCCACCGTTTCTTTCGCTAAATTTGTTAAAATATGCTCCATATGTGGTGCCTTTTAATCCCTGGGCAAGCACCGCCAACTGCTCTTTCGAGATATAGTGCATACGATAAGCGATCTCTTCAGGGCAGGAAATCATCAACCCTTGGCGTTCCTGGATGGTCTGAATAAATTCAGCCGCCTGAAGCAGCAACTCATGCGTTCCCGCATCCAGCCAAGCAACACCACGACCAAAGATCTTGGCTTTCAACTGTCCTTGTGCAAGATACACTTTGTTGAGATCGGTGATCTCCAACTCACCGCGCGGTGACGGTTTCATAGCTTCAGCGATCTTCACCACCTGCTTATCGTAGAAATACAAACCTGGAATGGCATAACTGGACTTGGGATGCTCCGGTTTTTCCTCCAGGCTTAACACCCGCTCCTGTTCATCGAATTCAACAATGCCATAACGCTCCGGGTCATTAACCTTGTACCCGAAGATGATCGCCCCATCATCCAACGAAGCGCACTCGCGTAATAGTTTGATCATGCCTTCGCCGTATAAAATATTATCGCCTAGTATCAAACACACTGGACTATCACCGACAAATTCGCGCCCCACCAAAAAGGCATCGGCTAGTCCACGCGGCTCTGCCTGCTCGGCATATTCAAAACACAACCCCCATTGTGAGCCATCGCCCAACAACTGTCTAAATCCGGGCAAGGCATCAGGAGTGCTGATGATCAGGATCTCACGAATACCTGCCAGCATCAACATTGAAAGCGGATAATAGATCATCGGTTTATCGAAGACCGGAAGCATTTGTTTGCTGGGAACGATGGTCAGTGGATACAGACGCGTACCTTTCCCGCCTGCCAAAATAATGCCTTTCATTTGTGCTCCTCTGCGCGCCACGCATAATTCTTTTGAAGCCATTCACCGAACGAACCACCGCTCGCCTGATCCACCCATTGGGGATTCGACAAATACCATTGGATCGTTTCACGCAGACCCGCTTCAAATCCCACCTCAGCCTGCCAGCCCAACTCGCGCTTGATCTTCGCTAAATCGATGGCATACCGACGGTCGTGCCCCGGGCGGTCAGTCACATAGCGGATCAATTCTTTATAACTTTTCAAGCCCTGCTCGCGTAACTGCGGAATTTCCACAGGCGGAGCCATATCATCGAGAAGATTACAAATCTCGTTCACTACGTCAAGGTTCTTTTGTTCGTTGTTTCCACCCACGGTATAAACTTCACCCGGGATGCCTTTTTCAAAAGCGACCTTGATAGCCCGGCAGTGATCTTCTACATACAACCAGTCGCGGACGTTCATACCGTCGCCATAGACCGGTAACGGCTTACCGGAGAGCGCATTCATGATCATGAGCGGGATCATCTTTTCAGGGAATTGATAGGGACCGTAATTATTCGAACAATTCGTAATGATCGTTGGTAAGCCGTAGGTGTGATGGAAGGCACGCACAAAATGATCGCTGGATGCCTTGGAAGCGGAATACGGCGAGTTGGGCGCATAAGGTGTCTCTTCACTGAAATACCCCGTCTCGCCGAGAGAACCGAAGACTTCATCGGTGGAAACATGCAGAAAACGGAAGGCGTGCTTTCTGCCATCCGGCAATCCTTTCCAGTAGGCACGTGCCGCTTCAAGCATCGTATACGTACCCACCACATTCGTCATCACAAAATCTTCTGCATTGACGATGGAACGGTCCACATGCGATTCGGCTGCCAGGTGAAAAACACCGGCTGGCTGGTAGGTTGTGAACAACGAAGAAACCAGTTCGCGGTCTGTGATGCTCCCCTTTACGAACACATAATCAGGATGCCCATCCAGGTCTGCCAGGGATAAGGCGTTGGCGGCATAGGTCAGCGCATCAAGATTGACCACGTGATATTGACCGCTCCTCACTAACAATCGCACAAAATTCGTGCCGATAAATCCACAACCGCCGGTAACAATGACTGTCTGCTTTTCTGTCATAGCCATCCTTTCAATAAATTCAATAAAATGATGAGGCAACTATATCATATCCAAAAACAAGGTTCACAGGTTGTGACCTTGCCCAGGATTGCAATCTTATGTCTTGACGGTTTTTGTACTGAAATGGCTACAGCAAAACTATTTCCCCACTGATAGTACTTTAGTAAATACTTTCTCGTACGCATCCACCACACGATTAATATCAAACTCCCTGGCTTTCTCCAGGCTGGCGCGGCGAAAGTCCAGCAATTTTTCCCGATCGAGAAGCAGTTCACGCAAGCGCACCACAAAACGGTCTGTATTTCCTACTTCTTCCATATAGCCATTTTTCCCCTGCTCCACCAGATCTAAAAATCCACCGATCTGACTGGCAACAATGGCAAGACCTTTAGAGAGCGCCTGTACGCCCACCACAGGCAATCCCTCAGAAAGCGATGGCATGAACAAAATGTCGCTCTTCTCGAACAGTTCCAGCACTTGAGCAGGCTCGACCCAACCCGGGAGTTTGAAGCGATCCTCCAAGCCGGAGGCATGGATCTCCGCTTTGACATCCTCCATCAGCGGACCGTCGCCGATCATTACACATTCCCAGGGCAACTCCTTCAATTCCTTCAAGACCCGCACGATCTGCACGGGCGCTTTTTGTACCATGAAACGCCCGGCAAAAACGATGCGTGGAGTTTGGCTGACACAAATATTGTCAGGGTTTGGCGCATCGAGGTCCACGCCATTGGGGATCACCTGAATCTCTTCGTTGTAATGCTTCAGAGCCAGTCCACGTGTGAATTCGCTTACGGCAACAATGGCGCTTGCCCCTCGCCAAATAGGACGCGTAAAAGGGAAAACGAATCGAAACCATCCGCCGGTCTTTTCAGGTGTGCCGCCCGGCACATCGCCAAGGTGGGCTGTCAACACATAGGGAATGCCATAGATCTTGGAAAGCATCCACGCAAGTGGACCTGCTGGGACAGCAAAGTGCACGTGGATCAGATCAGGGCGGGAAACGCGGATATAACGGCGAGCCGCCCAAAGTCCGGCGAGAACGTAGAGTCCCATGGAGAGGAAACTGGCTTTGAAGGGCTGCGTCCGTTTGCAGGGAACACGCGTGATGTGATATCCATCCCGGTCTTCCTCACGAGTCAAACCTTCGAGATGAGATGTCAGCACCTCGATCTCATATCCCCGTTTGGCAAGGGTCTGACAAATGTGTTCAGCAGCACGCCCTCCCCCACCACCGATAGGAGGAAACTCATGGTTCAAGACCAGGATGCGCATCAATATTCCTTTTGCTCAATATTCAAACGCTCCCGGATCGTGTAGGTCGTTTTCTTTTGCGATTCATGATAGGTGCGTGCCAGCAACTCCGCGATGAGTCCCATAAGAATGGACTGGAATCCCATCATCACGAACATCACACCGACCAGTAAGAGCGGCGAGGCAGTAGCAGATAAACCAGAGAAACGCCGGATGAAAAGGTAAAAGAGATCGATCATTCCCAATGTCATCAGTACCATGCCTGCCCCTCCGAATAACCGGATCGGCTTATGGGAATAGTTCAGGAGGAACTTCACTGTAAAGAGATCAAGGATGACCTTTAACGTTCGATCCAAGCCGTATTTTGCCACACCAAATTTGCGTGGGTGATGGCGGACAGGGAGTTCCGTTATACGCGCGCCGACAGAATGTGCAAAGACTGGGATGAAACGGTGCATCTCTCCATACAGGCGGAAGCCTTCCAGTGCTTCACGGCGATAGGCTTTGAGCGTGCATCCATAATCATGCAGATGCACACCGGTCACCCAGGAGATCAAGCCATTGGCGATATTCGATGGCAGCGTGCGTGTGATGCGGTTATCTTTTCGATCCTTGCGCCAGCCACTGACCAGATCATATCCTTCATCCAACTTTGCTAAAAGCATGGGAATATCCGATGGATCGTTCTGCATGTCGGCGTCAAGCAGAACAATAATATCTCCCTCGGCATAATCAATTCCTGCGGCAATGGCGGCTGTTTGACCAAAATTGCGGCGAAAAGAGATCACCCGTACACACTCGGGTTCATCTTTTGCAAAGGACCGTAGGACTTCGAGACTGTTATCGTGACTACCATCGTCCACGAAAATGACCTCCCACGATCGTTTCAGAGGAGGCATTACAGCATTAATCGCCTCCATCAAAATAGGAAGGTTTTCTTGTTCATTGTAAATAGGGATGACCAAAGAGAGTTCCATATGTTCCTTATTCGTGCATCATTTTTATTTTTCCCGCCACCGCCAGACATGTTCATCATCGAACAGACCGACATATTCAATTCTATCATTACCCAGAAAGGAAGAATCGGGGGAAAACGTTGCTCTCTCAATGCGGGCATTGTCGATGATGATCCACCCTGAATCATACTGATCGACAACGGAGAGCACATCCGCTTCGGTAGACTGGACTTGAAAATCAACAACCTTTTGAAACACAGGCGCATCCACCCATTCCACATAGCGGCTGTAAATGCGCGAGGCAATCAATACGTCACCCTGCTGCACGTTGGCAAGCATAAAAGTTTGAAGATCGGTCAGGTCGTTGTGGTAATCTTCTGTGATCGGCATGGCAGGATCGCGAGAGGTAATAGGTACCAATACCTGCCGCGGATTAATAAACATACATGCCAAAATAAGCATCGTGGCAACTTTGCCATATCTTCCCTTTAAAGATGGGAACGATTGCAAGAATAGCCAAAGGAGATAAAGCCCGATCGCCGCCAGCAGAACATACCATATCTGGGTGGTACTCAAATGGCGCGGGGCAAAAAACTTTTTCGCTGAAAACAGGAAGTACGACAGGGAACCACCGTACAGCATGACAAAGAAAAGCGGAATGATATTTTTACGCCGTACCAGAAAACTTGCCACAAAGAGTCCCAGCAGCCCCAACGCCGGAAGAAGCGCCGTCCGTTCAAAATACCATTGTTGAGGCGAATTGATAAAAAAGTATTTCAGTGGAATCCAATTCACCTCTGCACGAGCCAAAAGATAGTAACGCCAGGGATAGACGACTCTCAAAGCAATCCCTAGCAGAGCCAGGACCAAGATCAGATTTTTCCTGTAGCGTAGATCCAGCTTCAGGAAGGCAAAAAGCCCCAAGGCGGGATAAGCGATCAAGACCAACTTGAATGTCGAAAGATAGTCAAGATCAAGAGCATAGAAGGGAAGGAATGCCAGAATCAATTCCATCCACAACATGGATGACTTGAAGAAAACTTTCCAATCTCTATCCAGGCGAAAACCATCGGGGATCTGTTCCAGAAACCAAATCATCCCATACACAACCCAGAAAAAATAAAATGGATAGAATGCATACTCGCGTACTACACGTGAAATGGCAATGATCCACGGGCTGGTGGCAAACAATAAAATGGACAGCACTGCCACCGGTCGATTGATCTTTCTAGCAAGAAGATAGAGTGGAAGCAATGCCAGGACATTGAATATCACTCCTAGCAATCGGGCTGCCCACAAATGATACCCAAACACCCGGAACATCAGAGTGACCGGAACCGTTACCAACCACAGACTACGCTCATACACGCTTCCGAGAGGAGCACCTTGTATGATCTGCTTGGCAGCATTGATATGAGAATACTCTTCCACGCTCGGGAATAGGATCTCTAAGTTCGGCACCCGCAAGGCAAGCGCCAGAAAGGCTACACCGGCAACCACAAGCCATTCACGAGTGTCGATCTTTTGAGAAATTGGAGCAAATCCCAGTTGGATGGCTGGAAGCAATTCATCCCGTTTCATCCAAACCAGCAGACAGAGTGGGAACATTAGAAGAGCGAAATTGAGGATCCCTAAGGTCAACGTTCCAGCAGTGGATGCATAAAAAGGAACGTCAAAAGCATGCTCATAAGCGATCTTTTTCTTCGAAAATTTCCAGGTTTCTTCCTGTCCATCCCAGGAAAGAAGGAACGTACCACTCGGCGTTGGAGATTCAAAAGCGATCTGAACCTTTTCACCTGTCTTCCCCGCCCAACGCAAATAATTGTCAGTTGTACTTGTAAGAACCAACCGATCTTTTGTGATCTCCCAGCCTTTATAATCGATAGTATCGTAGGATGTATATCCAAAGGAAGTGATCATCCAAAAAATGGAAATTGAGTTCTGTATCCGCTGGGATTGAAATCTCCAGCGTGTGCGTTGGCAGCAACAGACTGATATAACGATCTGGCTTTTGCCAATTTCCTGTCAGAGTAAAAAACAGAAAAGCGCCAGCCAGCAAACTGACACCTACAATACCAGCCTTGTGAAAATTGGATACGCCTTGTAAAACGCCAGCTGTCCATCGGAATAACAGAATGTACCCGATCACTCCAAGGGCACTCACTACCAGCGTATAGAACAGAAGCGTTTTGCTCCCCACCGGGAAAAGGTCGATCAGCCAGTACCCATGGACGAAAAGCCCCAGGCTGGCGCCAAAAAGAATTGCGGGCAGAACATGCTTGATAAGTTCAACTTCCCGCAAAAATGAAACTATTCTCTTCATTGACCTTTCCAATTCCATACACAGGCCTTGCGGCAGAGCGTGGGAAAGAACAAATTGCTACTTGCTGATTCTCTCCATATCCCCATCCACCATCGTGGTGACCAGTTCCTTGAAGGTGACCGCCGGTTCCCAACCCAGCACCGCACGCGCCTTCGATGGATCCGAGATCAAAAGGTCCACTTCAGCCGGGCGATAGAATCGCTCATCCTGAATAACGAAATCCTTATAGTCCAGACCCACATGTCCAAAGGCGATCTCACAGAACTCGCGCACAGAATGGGTTTCACCCATGCCGATCACATAACTATCAGGTTTATCCTGCTGCAACATGCGCCACATGGCATCCACGTAATCGCCCGCAAAACCCCAATCACGCTGAGCTTCGAGGTTGCCCAGGCGCAGTTCCTTGGCATGTCCGCACTTGATACGTGCCACACCATCCGAGATCTTGCGCGTCACAAACTCCAAGCCGCGGCGTGGACTTTCGTGATTGAACAAGATCCCTGACGCCGCGAACATATCGAAGGATTCCCGGTAGTTCACAGTGATCCAATGCCCGTACACCTTTGCCACGCCATAGGGGCTGCGCGGATAGAACGGCGTCGTCTCACGTTGCGGCACTTCGATCACCTTACCGAACATTTCGCTGGAAGATGCCTGATAAAAACGGATCTTCGGGTTTACGAAGCGGATCGCTTCCAAAATGCGCGTCACACCCAAGGCAGTGATATCCCCAGTTAGGGCAGGCTGGTTCCAGGACGTTGGCACAAACGATTGTGCTGCCAGGTTATAGACTTCAGTGGGTTCGTATTCTTCCAACAGGGATAACAAGGAACCCTGATCGTGCAGGTCGCCTTGAACAACGGTTATATCATCGAGAAGATGATTGATGCGCTCGGAGGTCACAGTGCTGGAACGACGTGCCACGCCGATCACGCGGTATCCTTTTTTCAACAAAAGTTCTGCAAGATAGGAACCGTCCTGACCGGTGATTCCAGTGATAAGAGCAGTGGGCATTGATTCTCCTTAATTCAAAATTCAGCAGTTGAATTATAAACTTACATCCATTACTGTCAAGCGCGCTTTCTATCACGCCACAATCCAATACCAACGATCAGAGCCCAAAGGGACAGGATCAAGGCAACCATCTGAGGGAAAGGCAACTTATCCCCCCATTTCAGATAACGGCTTCCATACCATTGTGTGAAGATCAACAGGAACACAACTTCACAAGTTAAGACGCGCGTGAACCATGCGTTACGGGTCTCACGCCACCAAACCCAGACGTATCCTCCCATCAACGCCTGCCACACGAACAGCAAGGCGCGATAGCGTGGATTATCCCAATCGTCGCCTCCCCCGCGCAGAGACGCGATCAGGATCCAGGTCCAGGCAAGAAGCGAGATCCACATCCAAAGCGGACGCTTCGTTTCAAAGCCGGGTCTTGATCCCGCTATAAAAGAAAGGATCAGCATCGGGAACAGCGCATACCAGCCCAACCCACGCAGAATGTAGATCACTTTCCAGATTGCGGTAGTTGGGTCAACTACCGTAGCAGGCAATACAGGTCGAAGAATGCCATAGAACGTAATGAAAGGCAGGCGCATCCATCTCGGCATATCATCGAAGAGTTTTTGTATGTACCCCAATTCTCTTCCAATTTGATAGGCATCCCATTTGACGGCAAGCTGGAACCAATCATTGATGATATGCAACGGCGACGATGAATTGAACTCACCCGAGCGATTTAGGGAAGCGGAAAGGAAGAATAACCCTGCCACAAAAACGGCTGCCAAAACAAGAATAGCCTTCCACGAGATTTGAATATTGCCACGCGAAAAGAAAACCCATCCGGCAAAAATGATAAGCGTAAACAAAGCGACTGTTGGCGAGACAAGTATCATGCCAAGCAAGCCAACACCCAGCCAAAGCCAGGCATTCACCAACGCCTGCGTGCGTTCCACAGGTCGCATTTCTTTTTCACTGCGCTCCGCATAGAACCCGTGTACAAATCCCCAGAACGTCATGGCACTGAAGGTCATGATATAGGGCTCACGCATGGCAGAGCCGCCCAACAAGATACTCTCCGGGTAGAGAGCGAAGATCCATGCCGTTGCCCAGGCAACTCTTTCGCCAAAAGTCTTCTCCACCGCCTTCCACAAAAATGGGACTCCAAAGGCAGCGACAAGCGCTGAAAGCAAAACCAGCATCAATGGACGATGTGCATCGGGCGAGAAATAACGATAGGCGAAGGCGCTGAAAGCCAGCAATCCGCCGTATTGGTCGTAGGCAAAATTCTTTTGGAACGCATCCAGGATCGGATGCTCAGAACTCGCCAGGTCCCACGCCTGCTCATCGCGGCGATGGGCATCTGTGAAGACGTAACCCGCCTTATCGTCTTCATCGTCATAACCATTGACCGGCAGGATCAAATAGGTCGCCACGCCGGCAACAAAACGCAGGAGAAAAGCCAAAGCAACGATCCATGCGAGCGCAACGCTTCGATTTCGTTCAGCCTGTGATGCCCACCTTGTAGCAGCGGTCAACGCGAAGAACCCGCCGATCGTGATCGCAGAAAAACCCAGCCAACCGACCCACCACGTTCCATCTTGAATGAACGCGAGCAGCGCGCCCAGCACGAGGGAAGCTGGGATGATCCATAACCAATCGTTCAATGAAAAATATTTTGTCTTCACTTCAAACCATTCATAATGCGCCGGGCACGTGCTTCCCAGGTATAGCGTTCCACATCGCGGCGAGCCTGAATACCCAGAGCACGCCGTCGTTTTTCATCCAGCAACAATAATTCGACGGCAGATTTCCATGCCTGCACATCGCCCGGCTCACAAAAGACCGCATTACGCTCATGCAGCACCTCGCGGATGACGGGCAGGTCTGCGCTGACGATAGCACGTCCCGACGCCATGTACTCGAACATCTTCATCGGGTTGATCACTTCGGCGATATCCTGCCCGCTGCTGCCTTCGATGGAGCGTCCGTAGGGCATAAGCAATACATCTGCCGCAGCTTGATAGAGCGGCACGCGCTCATGTTCCACGAAGCCCGTCATCATAACATTTTTTGCACCAGCTGTTGCCAGTTTCTTTTGCCAGAATGAAACCAGCTCCGGCGTGCCACCCACCCATAAAAAGTTGACGCCCGGCATTTGCCGTGCCAACTCAAAGAGCAAGTCCGCACCACGACCGGGATAAATATGACCCGTGAAACCGATCGTCAAGCGATTCTTCAACAGGAGTTTGCGCCGCGCTACAGCAGGATCAGGAAAATTTTCGTAGCGATCCAATTCCACGCCGTTAGGAGCGACGGACACCGCATCCTCTTCAAAGCCGAAACCTGCGGACCGTTCGAGGGCTTTTCGTAACGCCCGGGTGGTGACTGTCATCAGCTTGCGCCCGCGCGCTTTCCAAAACCGACGCAGCCACCAGGCGCCCATGCGTCCACTTACGTTGGCGTGCATTTCAAGGATGGTAGGACAATCTCTCCATAACGCGACCACCGCCGATTGCGGAAGCCAGGTATAGATCAAATCAGCGTCATATTTTTCGGCAGCGCGCTGGGCATGGAAGATAAAGTCGAGGCGTTTGAGTCCCTTCACAGACGGGAGCCACTCCAGGCTTGGGACGAGGCGTAGTCCGTAATGTCTGGCAAGCTCCTCGTTAGAAGCCGGGTCTGTTTCACGCGGCGCAAAGATGCGGACGTCATGTCCGATCTGAACTAACGACTGACAAACCTTCATCGCCTGGATGGAATTGGCTGTCAGGGAGGGAATCCGCGAATTGGTGATGACTGCGATCCTCATACACCCCGCTCCTGTACTTGCGTATTAATGATCTGAACACCGCGCCATGCCATCGCGCCAACCGAGGCAATATAATAGAACGAAAGTAACGCACCAGCCGCAACAATGCCGTAGCGCGGCACGAAGACAATCGCCAACGCGACCTTGAGAAGTCCTACGATCAACGTGACCCGAATCGGAAACGTGGGCTGTCCCAGTGAAAGCAATAACGGACGATTCCAAAAGAGAATGTAGTTGAATGCCAGCCCAACCAACAATGCGATCATCGCCGGATACGCAGGCAGGAAATCTTTGCCGCCAATGATGATGATCGCCCAGTTGCCAAACAGGACAAGCCCGAGCGCAAGAGCCATGTTGTAGGCAAAGGCAAGCGAAGTGACCTTGTACAAAAATTCCTTCAGGCGCGTCCAGGCTTTTTGAACCGTGAGGCGATTGAGTTCAGGATACACCGCAGAGATCAGCGGGTCCGCTGGAATGGAGAGATACCCAACGATCTGATACGCCAGACCGTAATATCCTACTGCTTCGGTGGAGAGCAAAATGCCCACCCACACCGGTTCACTCTCGCGGAAGATCTTGATGATCGTGGCACTGACATTGGAACTGATCGCAAAGTGCACCAACTCGCGCGTGTTGGATAGCGATGAGATGGGTTCCTTCCACCAGCCGCTTCCAAGCGCGTGGTGGAGCTGGATTTGCGCGGCAATGAATAACCCCAGTCCAAGAATGGTTTTGCTTATAAGATAAGCAATGAGAATAATTTCCAGGCTGCCATTCCAAATGAAAGCCGCTACGATAATAAGAGTGGTAACAATACTTTGAATAAGATTAATTGTCCCCAGCAGCTTGATCGTGTTTGTGACTTGCAAAATACCGGTGGATGTTTCGGTGTTGAAGTTGGCAAGCAATCCCACGGAAAAAATAATAAATAAGAACGCGGTATTGGCTGTCTTGGCAACATATTGTTCCGCCAATCCTGCTGTCAGCACTACAACCAGAAAAGCCAGCAGGGATACCAACGCTTCCGTTATGCCCGCAGTTTTGATCAAGGCGGAGGCTTTTTTCTTTTCCCCTTTTTCAAGATACTCCCCGCCATAACGCACTACCAACTCACTCATGCGAAACGAGAAAATACTATTGACCGTGGATGCATAACTCATCACCACGCGCACCAGACCGGAACCGGCAGGTCCCAGCAGGCGATAATACAACATTCCCTGCAGAACGCTCAAGCCTACGCTGATCGTATTACTGCTAAAAAGGTGCAAACTGCTGTTGATAACGCGTTGAAAGAGCGGGTCTTCGCGCAGCGATGAGGAGATCTTTTGAAAAACCGACATGGAGAAAGTGTAACAGAAAAGACGGGCGGGGACCGATAATGGTTCCCCGCCCATGAAGTGATTAGAGAGTTAAGGCGTCAGAATATCTTTTGCCCACTCACGCTCAGACTTGTACCAATCCACGAGTCGCTCCACCCCAGCGCGCATATCGAACTGCGGTTCCCAGCCAAGGAGTTCACCAGCTTTGGTCACATTCGCCCAGTTGGTGAACATATCGGCAGGATTTGGTGGACCATACTCGACGATCGCTTTTTTGCCGACCACGTCTTCGATCAGGCTGACCAGGTCATTGATAGTGATGACTTCATGCCCACCCAAATTGATGACTTCATACCCAAGCGGTTTGAGTGCCAGGATGGTGCCGCGCGCAATATCGTCAATGTAGGTAAAGCCGCGCGATTGTTTGCCATCGCCGTTGATGCGGACGGGGCGCCCCTCGCTGACCCATTGCACAAAGCGGAAGAGAGCCAGGTCGGGTCTGCCGGCGGGACCGTAGACGGTGAAATAGCGGACGATGCTGACGTCGATACCGTACAAATGATGATAGGCATGCGACATCGCCTCTGCCCCCTTTTTGCTTGCCGCATACGGCTGAAGCGGTTCGCTGCTGGGAGCGGATTCCGGGGTCGGGTACGGGGGATCTTCTCCGTAGATACTGGAGGTGGAAGCCATGATGAACTTCTTCGTGCCGGTCTGCTTGCACAACTCCAGCATGTTCAGCGTGCCGGTCATATTGCTTTCCACGAATACCCATGGATTCTCAACACTAAAGCGGACGCCCGCGCGTGCGGCGAGATTAATGACGGCGTCAAATTTCTGGTCTTTGAGAGGATCGATGACTGACTTCTCGGAGATATCCAACTTGTGAAAAGTGAATCCCGGCAATGCCTGTAGTCTTTTCAGGCGATATTCTTTCATGCGCGGATCGTACGCATCGTTCATATTATCGATGCCCACGACGGTATGACCGTCGCTAATGAGCATTTCCGCAGTGCGTGCGCCGATAAATCCTGCTGCTCCGGTGACCAGATAGTTGCCCATTACAACCTGACTACCTTCTCGCTATCCTTTGCAACCTTGCGGGTCGCATTGCGGCTGTCGAATACGAATTGGGCACAGTCAACAAGCGCTTTGTAGTCGTAGACCTTGTGATTGGTGATGATGACCACAGCATCGGCATCCTTGGCAGCTGCCATATAGTCGCTGATGCTATCCATCTGCCAGCCATCATGTTCGTGATGGATGTGCGGAATATACGGGTCATGATATTCAACCTGCGCGCCCTTCTTCTTCAGAAGACCGATCACATCGAAGGCGGGCGATTCGCGCACATCGTCAATATCGGGCTTGTAGGCAGCACCCAGCACCAGCACCTTTGAACCCTTCAAGGCTTTACCGCGGTCGTTCATGGCTTCCATGACGCGGCTGACCACGTAGCGCGGCATATTGGTGTTGATCTCAGATGCCAGTTCGATAAAACGCGCGTTGTAATTGAATGATTTCATCTTCCACGAAAGATATAGCGGATCGATCGGGATACAGTGTCCGCCCAAGCCAGGACCCGGCGTGAACTTCATAAAACCGAACGGTTTGGTGGCAGCCGCGTCGATCACTTCCCACACATCCACGCCGAGACGTTCGCACATGATCGCCAGTTCATTGACCAGACCAATGTTGATCATGCGGAAGGTGTTTTCGAGCAATTTTGCCATTTCAGCGGCTTCTGCCGAAGAGACAGAATGGACGTTCTGGATGGCGCCTTCATACCAGGCGGTCGCCACCTCGCTGCAGGCGGCGGTGATACCGCCCATGACCTTGGGCGTATTGATAGTGGTGAAATCTTCACGACCGGGGTCCACACGTTCAGGGGAGAACGCCAGGAACCAATCTTCGCCCACGGTGAGTCCGTTCTCTTCGCCGAGCATGGGCAGCAGCAGTTCACGCGTGGTACCGGGATAGGTGGTGGATTCAAGCACAACCACAACACCCTTGTGCATGTACTTTGCCAACTCTTCGGTGGCAGAGATGATGAACGACATATCCGGGTCGCCGGTCTGGCGCAGCGGGGTCGGCACACAAATGCTGACCGCATCCATTTGCTTCAAGACGGAGAAGTCAGTGGTAGCGGTGAGATTGCCCGATTTAACGAGTTTCTCGACGGCTTCGGTCTTCACATCTGGGATATAGGAAATGCCCTTCTTAAGGGAATCAACTTTTCGTGAGTCCGGGTCGACTCCTGTAACGTGGAATCCTGCTTCACCGAAGACGACTGCCAGGGGCAGTCCCACATATCCCAGCCCCAGGATCGCAATGCTTGCTTCTTTTGATCGAAGTTTTTGAATGAGAGTTTCTTTTGTAGACATTCTTTCTTTTCCTTTCCCATACCCACCTTCTCCCACTGGGAAAAGGCTCAGGTGATGGTCAAAATAGATTTAACTGTTTTGGTTCTTCCGTTGGGATCTCCTTTGTTTTTGGCAAAGGCGCGGATTTTCCCAAACCAGCACGTGCTTCTTTTAATAACTCAGGCAATTTGGCAAAGTCTGCCAATATGGCAGGTTTGAGGGCAGCCTGGTGCAATGCCGCGGCAGGATGGAACATAGCGATCACATAGCGGTTGCCGACCTTGCGCATCTCGCCATGTACCTGACTGATCTTGGCGCCTGGCATGAACTTACCCATCGAAAAGCGACCGAGAGTGACGATGATACTTGGGTTGATGGCGTCGATCTGGCGATCCAAAAAATCGTTACAAGCAGAGAGTTCCTCTGGTAATGGGTCACGATTCTCCGGAGGGCGGCATTTGACCACGTTACCGATCCAAACATCGGAGCGCGTCACACCAGCCTGTTCCAACAGGTTATCCAAAAACTTCCCTGCTGCGCCTACAAATGGACATCCTTGTTCGTTCTCATGAAACCCGGGTCCCTCACCAATGAACATGATCTCGGCATGGGCGGGTCCTTCCCCAGACACTGCTTTTTTGCGCGAAGTATGAAGCTGGCATTTTGTGCACACCGCCACTTCCTTGGCGATCTGCGCCAGCGTGTCTTCCACCACCAACAGTTCCTCCTTTTCGAGATCAAACGTTCAAGGGCAAACGTTCAACATCGATTTTTTCCAATGTCATCAGGATCGCATCTTCATTATTATCCTTATAGTAGGCTTTTCTGCGACCCGTATCTTCATAGCCAAACTTGCGGTACATTTCGCGCGCAGCTTCGTTGCTCTCCCGTACTTCTAAGAACGAACTGATCGCCCCTTCATCACTCATATAACGGAGGGAATGTGACAAAAGTTTCCGGGCAATTCCCTGCCGGCGAAACTCAGGATGTGTGGCGATAGTCGCTACATGCACTTCATCGACCAGTAACCAGTTCACGATCATGCCCACGATCTTCCCATCCGCTTCTGCCACCCAGCAACGCGAAGCCGAATTCTGGGTCAACTCAAAGCGAAAGGACCTCTCGGGCCACGGCAGCGTGAACGACATGTGGTCCAACGCCACGACAGCAGGAATATCATCCACTGTCATTTTACGGATAATAAAATTCATGATTTGATCGGTTCGGCAGTATGGAGATAGATCGGCGCGAGCGTAGCTTCATCATCCACATTGCCAGCCTGCCAGCGTTTCCACGCCAGTTCTGCCAGCACCGCGGGACGTCTCACCGATTGTGCAGGTGACACCAGTTGCAAGTTTTCGTTCGTTCCCAGCACTTGACGGTCTTCGGATGTGAATTCACCACACACCCAGGCTGGATTCTTAACCTCTTCTTTTAATTCGGGGATGGTGACGACTCGCGGCGAAGCCTGAGCCTGCCATCCGTTATCGGAGCTTTGGTACCAACTGAAAGCGAATCGTCCGCGCCCCGCCTGGAGGGCGGTTCCCAGCGGAAGATCCGAAACAGGCTGTGCTGCTGCCAAAATATCGAGTGTTGGAATTCCAATGACGGGAATTTTTCGAGCGATCGCCAACCCCTTCACCAGCGCCAGCCCTACACGCAGACTGGTAAACGAACCCGGTCCTAATGCCACACTCAGCGCGCTGACGTTATCCATCGTCAAACCGCAGCGTGCCAGCAGATCGGAAATGGCAGGTGCAAGTTCCACCGTGTGACGCTGACTGCTACGCCAGGCATACTCACCGATCACCTGCGCTCCATCATACAGTGCCAGCCCAACCTGCCCCGTGGATGTATCAACCGCTAAAAGCATCAGTCACCTCCGATGGCATGGCGAATGATCTCGAGTAATTGGTCATAACGTTTGCCATGTGACTTGAATTTCATTTCACGTTCTTCTTCATCTACATGTTCCAGTTTGATCCACAAATTCTCATGGGGAACAAGTCCGTCGATACGTTCGGGCCACTCCACGATCAGTGGTCCCTGGGCGAGCATCGTATCGATGTCCATTTCTTCCGCTTCAGGCGTGGAATCGAGCCGGTAGGCATCCATGTGAAAGAGTTGACCCGAATCCGCGCGGCGGTAGACATTGACCAGAATGAACGTTGGGCTGGAGACAGAATCCCGAGAGCCCCAACCTTGCGCAATTCCCTGCACAAAGGTCGTTTTGCCTGCACCAAGATCACCCTGTAAACAGATAATATCGCCAGCCTGCAACGCTCCGCCAAGACGTGCACCGATCCGGCGCGTCTGCTCGGGACTGCGGCTGAAAAAATCCATCGTGTGAGAATCCAAAATAGGCATCGAAGGGATTATATCAGGCGAGCGGATTCTACCCCAAACCAAGTAAACTCATGCCCGGCTTTCGGTTAAGATACCCAAAATGTTATCAAGGAGATGAGCCATGCAAGCATACATCGACACGTTTATTGAGAACTTCATCAAGGGCATTCCAAATCTGCTCACAGCGGTAGCCATCTTTATCGTCAGTTTGTACTTAGCCGTTACGTTCAGCAAGATCGTGCGACGCGTGCTTGGGCTGCGGAAAGCGCCGGTAGGCGTCACACATCTACTGGCACAATTGACCCGCTGGTCGATCATTGTTATTGGCACGATCACAGCCTTGCAGCGCTTCTTCGATGTGACCGCTTTCCTGACAGGTTTGGGCATCCTTGGTTTCACGGTAGGGTTCGCCCTGCAGGATGTGATGAAGAACTTCGCGGCGGGCATTATCCTCCTGTTACAGCAGCCATTTCATGTCGGCGAAAATATCGGTGTAAAAGAATTCAGCGGAACGGTCATGGAGATCGATCTGCGCACCACGGAACTTAAAACGTTCGATGGGCGCATCGTCATCCTGCCTAATGCCGATATACTTGCCAACCCGATCATCAACTACACCCGCGCCGATCGCCTGCGCGTTGACTTACCCGTGGGCATTCCCTACGAAACGGATACAAGCATAGCGCGCCAGCTCGTGCTTGAAGCGATCCAGAGTGTGCCAGGCATTGTTGCGGACCCGGCTGCCACAGTCGGCTTTTCTTCCTTTGGCGATGCCACGCTGCAACTCAGCACCTTCTTCTGGATCGATGTCAGTAAGACCAATCCATTGATCGCAAAGGATGAAGCACTAACGCGTATCAAAGCAACACTTGAAAACAAAGGCATTCATAACTCACTCCCAGCACAGATCGTATACCTGCAAACGCAGAATTGATCATACTCAGCAAAAAAGAAGAGTGGCTTGGATAAAATCCAAGCCACTCTTCTTTTATTCAACCTATGCCGGTCAAAGTGAGAGCGTTTTCCCGATGATAGAGGCGATCGCTTTTGCGGCTTCGGGTCTGCCAGAACGGCGGCAATTCTCGATCACCTTTTGTCTCTCCTCAGGGCGCGAGATCCAGCGAGTGAGAGTGCGCACCACTGCCTGTGGCGTTGGCGCCCAAACGCCTGCCCCCTCCTCCTCCACAAAGGTGACATTGCCATCCTCCTGCCCCGGGAGCTTGGAATATAAAATGATCGGCAGCTCGGCGTTAAGCGCCTCAGCGACCGTGCCGGGACCAGCTTTTGTCACAATAAAGTCAGAAGCGCGCATGAAGTCGGGCATTTCACGCGTGAAGCCATAGATCAAAGTTGGATTCTCCCATTTCTCTGATTCGAGACTCTCCTTCAGCTTTTGATTCCGCCCACAAACGATGACCAAGCCCAGGTCCAGACCGGAGGCGTCTATTTCGCGGGCGGTCTTCCCCAGCGGACCCATCCCCTCCCCGCCGCCTACCATCAGTACGATAGGCTTATGTTGGGGCCATCCGAGTTTCTCTCGCAGAATACTTTTATCTTCCATGGGTTTGCAATAGCGGTCTGCCACGGGCAGCCCCACCACTTGAACCTTTTCAGCAGGCATGTTGTATTTAAGGGCACGCAGTCGGGCTGTTTCCGTAGGCACTAGGATATGATCGGCACGACGGTCGAACCAGAGTGCGTGCGTGGTTACCATATCTGTCACCACTGTGATGAATGGCGGACGATTATGCCCGAGCGCCTTGAGCGCAAACGAATTCGCAAATGGATGCACGGTGACGATCAGATCGGCGGGATGGCTGCGCACCAGCGCCTTCGCCGCCTGGCTGGCAATGGGCCACATGGTAGTGGTGATGACACGTGCCTGCGTACGCCCATCGGTGGCATGAAAACTTGCGCCCCATAAACGCGGCGCCTTGACCATATATGGATACATCTCACCCACGCGATTGAAGGGAGGCGGCGCATAGTTCTTGAAAAAATCGACCATCTCGATCGTGACCCGGTCCTTATACTCAAGGTTGATCGCTTCAATAATAGCTTCGGCTGCAGAGCGATGTCCACCGCCGGTATCGGAAAAGTAAAAAACGATATGAGGTTTTCTAGGCACCGTGTTGTTCATCTTGTTCCTGTTTTGTCAGATTTGTTTTAAGTCGCTTCGCCAGTTCACGCCTTGTAAGCATCACACGCCGACCGCATCCGACGCATTCCAAGCCGATATCCGCACCGAGGCGCGTGACGATCCACTCGTAGGAGCCGCATGGGTGCTGTTTGCGGAGTTTTAAACGGTCGTTGAGTTGCAGGTTGGGGAGCATAGGTAAAAAGGAAGTGAAAAATGATATATGAATATGTTTAAGGATTTCCACACAAAATACCCATATATCCTAAAGCATAATCAATGAGAACATTATAAATTGAATTGTGATAAACTACGCCCGAGAATTTTTTGGCTAAGGAGTGCTATTATGTCAGAATATGAGACATATACAGTAGAAGTCGCAGGATTAAAACGCGACCTGCGTAAGTTTGAGATCAAACCAGGGTTGAAGATCGCCATTCTAAATATTCTTGGGGATACAGAGTTCGTGCGCGCTTGTGCCGCCGAGTTGGCAAAAAAACTCCAGAATGTGGAATACGATGTGTTGGTGACGGCGGAGGCGAAGTCCATTCCGCTGGCGCACGATCTTTCCGCCGATACAAAGAAACCCTATGTGGTGCTGCGTAAATCATATAAGCCTTACATGGGTAATGCTTTGAAAGCGGAAACGCTTTCCATTACCACCGGTCAGCCGCAGACGTTGATCCTCGATGAAAAAGACATGGAACTGGTGAAAGGTAAAAAAGTCGTCATCGTCGATGACGTCATCAGCACCGGCTCTACCTTACAAGGTATGCGGATGATCCTCGACAAGGCAGAAGCCAACGTTGTGGCAGAAACTGCCATCTTTACGGAAGGCGACAGCGCCCAGTGGAGCAATATCATCTCACTTGGGCATCTACCGGTGTTTATGGAAGAAGCAAAGTAAAGTAAACAAGTACACAGGTATACAAGGAAACACGACTGGAGAATTAACCTCCAGCCGTGTTCTTTTTAAACCTGTATCCGTGTCTACATGTTTCCGTGTTTACCGCTCCCCACCAACTTTTCTTTCCCTTTCCTACCCAATCTCTTGATCGCCAATTCTCGCTTCAGCGCTGAGACCTTATCAGGTTGTTTCTCCACATACACCAGTTTCACCGGCAGGCGCATCTTGGTATATTTCGCGCCGCGCCCTTTGTTATGCGTGGCAACGCGGCGGGTGGGATCTGTGGTCCAACCTGTGTAGTAGGTCCCATCGGAGCATTCGACGATATAACAGTAACAGACAGCCACTACTTTTTCTTCGAGGAGAACTTCCCCGTGAACATCTGACTTAAGCGCTCGCCAAAAGATGGGACAATGGGTTTCTCTCTTTCAACCCCATCCCAATCTGCTCTGGTACGCTCAGAAAGCCAGCGGGCGCGAGCCTTGAAGGCATCGTCCAGGAAGATGGCAACGGAGGTCTCATCACCGGCGCCGATCTTATCACGCAACTCCTTGAGGGATGCGATATACGCATCGATGACGCGCACCACATTCTCACGGTTCCTCAACGCCGCCGTACCCAGTAAATCGATCTCATCATGATAAGCAAAAGCAGCGGTTGCCGTCGCATACGGACGTGCCGCCATCCTCTGACCCTCATTCCAACCAGGTTGATCAATTGTGGAATCAAGCAATGCCGCGCCGATCAACTGTGGCAGGATATGTGTGGAAGCCAACAACCCATCTACTTCGGTGGCATCAGAGAAAACAGCGCCTGCACCCAACAACTCGCACAGATCCGTGGCAAGTTTCACTGCCTCGCCAGGAGTGCTGCGCGGCGTGTTGATCAGGAAGGAACCTTTTTGGAACAGGTCTGCACGGGCGGCTTCAACACCCAGATCAATACCATGCAGATACTCTGCTCCTACGGCAGGCGTCAACCCGATGTAATGGCGTCCCTCAGGAAGATGCTTCTCGACCCACGCGGCAACTGTCGCCTTGGAAGGAGCCGTATCCAGGATCACCGTCCCCTCTCGCAAATCGGGCGCGATAACTTCCAACGTTTCTTCGATCTCATTCAAGGGAATACATAACAGCACAACGTTCGCATCGCTAACCGAGGATGGCAGATTGATCTTGGTCTCATCCACGGCGCCAGCTTTTTGCGCGGCACGCATGGTGTCCAAGTTTTTATCGTTTCCCACACGTTTGATAGTTTTATGGGGGGCAAGCGCCAACCCGATCGAGCTTCCCACCTGACCCAAGCCAATAATAGTGATTTGAACGGTCATAGTATCCTCTCAAATTATCATGCTAGGGTTATTATAAACCTGGTTTCAATGTTCTCCGCTTTAAAGTGCGAGAACCGCGGACGCCGACCGCGGTTCTCTACGAAAGGAGGAGAAGAGAAATCACCTTACTGGCTCTAATTTATCATAAGGGTCTAAATTGTGCTTGACGCATAACCTACGATTACCCTACGTTTGCCCCGTAACGGGGACTAACTAACAGAGATGTAAATGAAAACGTCAATTTTCCCTATCTACACTGGTGAACTCAACGGCACTCCGCTTGGAAATCTACGCCTCGCCGCCTCCGACTTTGGCTTGGTCGCCGTGGAATGGGCATCTGCCCAGCCTGAACTGGATGCCTATCTCGCCCGCCTCAAGCATCCCATCCAGCCCAACGCCAAACGGATCGCCCCCTACGCCCGTGAGCTGCGCGAATACCTGAATGGCAAACGCACCGCCTTTACCATCCCCATCGATTGGAGTTGGTTCACGCCATTTCAATGTGAAGCCCTGCAAGCCGTGTACCGCGTTCCCTACGGCGAGACGCGCACCTACATCGACATCGCCCGTGAGATCAACCGTCCCAACGCCTACCGCGCCGTAGGAGCCGCCAACGCCATGAACCCCATGCCTATTGTTATTCCCTGCCACCGCCTGATCGGCACGGATGGCAAACTTCACGGCTACGGAGGTGGCGAGGGATTACCCACCAAGGAATGGCTGTTGAAAATGGAAGGGGCAATGATAGCATGATAAGATTGATTTGATGAATCCGTCCCCTGCTCAGAAAATTCAAACCTTTCTGCAAAAGCGCGAGTATCTTATTCCCCTCGTGCTTTTCCTTTTATTTCTCGCCATTACCCTGCCCGGCATTGCCTGGGGCTATCCGGATGGCTGGCACCCTGATGAGATCGTCATCCGCGCCATTTGGGCACTGCGCGGCGAATGGAAATTCAGCGAGATCAACTTCGACTATCCCGATCTGCCGCAATACGTGATGCTCGGACTGGGCAAACTTGTTCTATCGCTCGGCTATGCCGAAGCGGATATCCGCGTGGCTGCCCGAATCCTTTCTGCCATTTTGGCGGGGCTGACCATCGTCATCGTCTACAAGATCACACGCCGCATCAGCGAAAATACTTTTACCGCCACACTCAGTGGACTGCTGCTGCTTTCGGTCAACGCTCTTTCCCATAATGGACGCTTCGCCCACAACGACACCTACATCACCTTTTTTGTTGCTCTTGCGGTCTTGTTTCTCATTAATTATGCAAAAACAGATCAAAAAGGCTGGCTGTATGCATCCTTCCTGACGGTGGGTATGGCGGCTTCCAGCAAATATAACGGCATCAGTCTCGTTGCCGCACCTGCTTTGGTTTATTTGATCAAAGAACGACAAACTCTTTTCAAAAGTCTACTGCACACGTTCGAAACGGTTTTCATCAGCGCTGCCATCACCTTCCTTGGTTTTGCCATCGGCACACCCAAAGCCTTCTTCTGGATGACCTATTATTTTAAGCGCATGATCCCTGCGCTCTTGCATACAGGCAATTATGCCCGTCAGCCTGGAAGTGTGCGCGGCATCTTTGGTCAATATGGCAACTTCGCTGAAGGGACCGGAGTGCTGCTCTTCATCCTATTTGCAGTTGCATTCATCTGGGCGATCTATACATTAATTCGAGCATGGCGAACAGAAAAAGAAAAGCGCGAGACACAAGCTCCCTTCATTGCCATCCTGCTGCTGTGCATCCTGGCGCTGGATCTGCCGGTGATGATCTCCTACAATTTCGCCACACGTTTCTTCCTGCCGATCTATCCGCTCTTTGCGGTGCTCGGGGCGTTGTTCATCGCTGAACTATATTCCTTCACAAAATATCGAACCATCACCAGTGCAGCGCTGGCATTCATCCTGTTGTTCTCCTTTGCGCGGAATATCAGTGTGATGCTACTGTTCCTCAACGATGCGCGCATCTCTGCCAGCCAGTATGTTGCCCATTTGCCAGCCGATACATCTCTCGAATATACTTATTACCCGCCGACCATCCCAGAAAAGCATTTTGAGCGCGAACACAACTACCCGCTCTACTTCAAAAAAGCACCCGACGAAAAACTCCCCACTAGCAAGAAGTATATATTCAATGAGGGTGAGATCGGGTTGGAGAAACGCGGAACCACGTACCTGGTCACCGACAGTTTCACCTACGTCCGTTTCAACAATGCCTACATCTGTGAGATGATGCAGGCGGAATGTGATTTCTTTCAACAGCTTGAAACGGGTCAGTCACAACACTATAAACTTATTGCCGAGTTCCATTATTCTCTGCCACGCTATCTTCCGCAAATACATATTGACTTTGTGAACCCGAGCATCCGCATCTACGAAAGGATTCCATGAACGATTTCCGCACCGGTTACATAGCCATTATTGGTCGACCCAACGTGGGCAAGTCCACGCTGGTGAATGCACTGCTCGGACAGAAGATCGCAGCGGTCTCGCCCAAACCGCAGACCACGCGCAAGCGTCAGCTTGGCATTCTCACTACCGACAAGTATCAGCTCATCTTTGTCGATACGCCCGGCATTCACTCTGCTCGTCATAAGCTCGGTGAGTTCTTAAATCAGGAAGCACAGGAATCTCTGGAAGGTGTGGATGTGATCCTGTGGCTGGTGGATTCGTCCGTCAAACCAACGGAGGAGGACAAACAGATCGGCTCCCTTTTACTCCACACCCCGCGTCGGACTCCGCTTGTCCTGGCTGCCAATAAAATTGACCTGATCCAAGCGGATGCGTTGGAGCCGCGCATCGAAGCGTATCAAGCCGCGACGAAGAAAGAAGCGAAGCTTGTCGCCGTATCCGCCGCTGAAAAGCAAAATCTGGATGAATTGATCGAGTTGCTCGTTTCACTCAGTCCCTTCCGTGCGCCGGAGTATGATGAAGAACAAGTTACCGATTCATATGAACGTGATATCGCCGCGGACCTGATCCGCGAAGCCTGCCTGCACAAACTGCGCGAGGAAGTGCCACATGGCGTCGGCGTGCGTGTGGATGAATTCTCCGAGCGGGAAAATGGCATGTTATACATCGCCGCCACCATCTTCGTGGAACGCGCCTCGCAAAAGGGCATCTTGATCGGCGAAGGCGGTAAGATGATGAAAGCCATCGGTTCCGCCGCGCGTAAAGAGATCGAAGACATGGGCGGACGAAAAGTTTTTCTCGAACTACGTGTGAAGGTCTTGAAAGACTGGCGCAATGATGAGAACGCCCTGCAGCGCTTTGGATATAAGATAAATAATAAAGAAGAAACGATAGTATGGAGTCAGCCAGCTTGCTGGCGCCGGGAGCAAGCTCCCTGACTCCATAGTCTGTTACTGGGAGGAACACATGATCCTTTGGCTCATCTTTGCCTTTATCTTCGCTGCTTTAGAAGCAGTGGCATTACTGAAAAATTCGAGACTGCTGGAATTCATTGCCAAGCCTGCCGTGATGGTCTGCCTGTTCATCTGGCTCTACTTGAACACCGGCTTGCAGGGAATAACGCTCTGGTTCGGCGTCGGAATTTTGTTTTCACTGCTGGGGGATGTGCTACTGATGCTCTCGCTCGAGCGCATGTTCGTGTTCGGGCTGGGAGCGTTCCTGCTGGCGCATTTCTTCTACATCGTGGGCTTTCAAGATCAATTCTCTTCTCTCTCAGCAGGTTCCCTATTGATCGTCGCGCTCCTGGGTGCCAGTGGAATACGCTTAGTGCGCCGCATCGTTGGCTCCATCCGCGCCAAGGGACAGGATAAGCTGGTCGTACCGGTCATCATTTATTCAGCGGTCATCTCACTCATGCTCTTCTCCGCCTTGACCACCATCTTTGACCCAGCCTGGAGCACAAGCGCATCCTTCTTCGTTAGCGTGGGAGCATCCTTCTTTTTTCTGTCCGATATCATCCTGGCATGGAATAAATTTGTCTCCCCCATCACAAATGGACGCATCATTAATATCGCACTCTATCACCTTGGACAGATTGGGCTGATCGCGGGAATCATTCTTGGAGTCCAAAGTCTCTAGACTTTGGACTCTGGCTTCTGGACTCAAAAGTCTTCAGACTTTTGGGTAGAAAGTCTGGAGACTTTCGACTCCTTTACGACTTTAGCGGTCGAAACCCTTCCCCCAAGGCTTCATGCGCCACACCGATCACCATGAACGCGTGCGGATCCGCTTCATGGACGATGGCTTTCAGTGTTGCCACTTCTGCCCGGTTGATGACGCAATACAAAACCGGGCGTGATGAACCGGTAAACGCGCCGGTTCCTTCTAATACAGTGACGCCCCTCTCCAGTTCTTTCAACACTCGCTGCGTAACAGGTTCCGGTTGGCTGGTGACGATCATCGCCGTACGAACCGTCCCACCGCCTTCGAGCACCGTCTCGGAGACCAAGCCGCTGACGTAGAGCGTGATCATGGCGTAGAGTGCCTGCTTCCAGCCGAAGACAAATCCAGCGCCGAGGATGACGACAGTATCGGTGATGAGATAACTCTGCGTCATCGAGATGCCACGATAGTGATTCAAGATACGCGCCAGAATATCTGAACCGCCGCTGGTACCGCGCGCGCGATAGACCAGTCCATAGCCTACACCACTGACGATGGCACCATACAATGAATTCAAGAAAATATCCCCTTGCAAATCATTGATCAGTCTTGTCGCTGCGCCATTCGGAGCGAAGAGGACGGTTTTGATGATCAGGTCTGTAAAGATAGAATAGGTAATAATGGAGAACGCCGTCCGCATCGCAAAGGGACGTCCGCCCAGGAAGCGCCAGCCCAGCAAAAAGAGTGGAATGTTGCCAATGAAGACCATCAAACCAATGGGCCAGCCCGTGAAGTGATTGATCAACTGCGAAATACCGCTCACGCCTCCCGATGCCAGGTTGGCAGGGACAAGGAAAATGCGCAAGCTGATCGCCTGAATGACGGAACTGAGGGCGATGAGAACATAGTCACGGATGCTGGGCCAGTATTTTTTCATTTTTCATTTCCCGTAGGGACACGGCGACGCCGTGTCCCCACAATACCATCAATCTAAAATCTCAACCCCCGCCAACTTCTCGATCACTCCCACCACCGCAGAGTTATCCAACTCGCCCATGCCGAGATCGATCATTTGCTGGAAGAGTTCAGTGTTGGCTTCGGCACCAGAGATGGGAATGTCATATTCCTGCGCCGTCTCCCTGACAATTCTCAAATCCTTCAATTGCATGTGTGCCTTGAAGACCGGGGTTGCGATTGCCGTCGAACAAACGCGGCGGCTTGACGTCGAGAGTCCAGCACTGGGCGGCACCGCCTTTGATGGCATCAACAACCTTCTTCGGGTCGACTCCCGCTTTCTTGGCGAAGACGAGCAGTTCACCCATCGCCACCATCTGTGCCGCGACCATGATCTGGTTGGCGGCTTTCGCCACCTGACCTGCTCCCGCATCGCCAACGTGTGTGACGGTTTTGCCCATCGCCATGAACACCGGCATGACCTTCTCCAGCGCAGAGGCATCCCCGCCGACCATGATGGTCAGAGTCCCGTTGCGGGCGCCGATGTCACCACCTGAGACGGGTGCATCGAGGGCGAAGACATTCTTTGCGGCAAGTTTCTCAGCGATCATGCGCGCGGCAGCCGGTTTGATGGTGGAGTTATCAATGTAAATGAGTCCATCATGCGCGCCGGAGAGGATTCCGTTTTCACCGAGCACCACTTTTTCCACATCGGGGGTATCGGGCAGGTTGGTAAAGACCACATCCACTTGGGAGGCGACTTCGCTGGGAGAGTTCGCCGCCACCGCCCCTTCGGCGACCAGTTCATCCACGGCAGCGCGGGAACGGTTGTGTACTACGAGCGTGAAATCCTGCCTTGAGTATGTTGCGTGCAATCGACTTACCCATTAATCCGAGACCGATGTATCCGACCTTGAGCATGATGACTCCTTAAAAGCACTTAGCCACAGAGTGCACTGAGATTTTTTGAGATTATAACCTGCCCATCAAGCCCCTCTCCCAGCGGGAGAGGGTGTCCGAAGGACGGGTGAGGGAGAAATCCAAACCATATGATATTCCGCTAATCGACGCCAATCTTCTCTAATCTTTTTATTCGCGCAGATTAGTGAGGATTAGCGGACTAAATTAAAGCAAAGAACCTGCATCCATAACGGAAGCAGGTTCAGGCTTGGAAAGATCCGGGCGGCTTCTTACTTGAGTTCGTACGTGACGTTGACGGTCACGGTGAAGGTCAACTGTCCGGGTTGGACGGGGACAGCCGCTTCTGCTACAGCCGCTCCACCACCACCCTTGCCGTCAAAGACAGGGTAGGGCTGGTTATCGTAGAAACCGATCGACTGGATTTCACCAAGGCTCAGGCTGGCAGCATCGGCAAGTTCCTGCGCCTGTTTGGCGGCGCTCTTTACTGCATCGGCACGAGCCTGTTTGAGCGCATCTTCCTTGTTGGCAACATCGAACTGGATGCTATTGACGGTGTTCGCGCCAGCGCCCACGACCGTATCGAGCAGGTCGCCGAGCTTGTTGATGTCGCGAATGGTCACATAGACGGTGTTATCCACCGAGTAGACCTTTTGTCCAGTGGGGGCACCGGTTGCCGGGTCATATTTATCCTGCGGATAAATGCTGAAGTTGATGGTGCGAATGTCCTTCGCGTCGATGCCGAAATCGGTCAGCGACTTGATCATCTTGTCGGTCTGAGAGGAATTCTCCGACACGGCGTCTGAAGCAGTCGGCTTCTCGGTGTGCACGCCCACGTAGATGTAGGCGATATCCGGGACCAGATACGCGGTTCCGGTGCCCGATACGCTGACGGTACGCTTGTCCGCCGCGCTGGCAGCAGGGGCGCAGGCGCTGAGAACCAGCGCAAAGATCGCCACTGCCGCGAAAATAATGGATTTAGTCTTCATAGTCATAAACTCCTTGTTGAGATGGGTACTCCTCATGCTGAAAGGACGAAGACCCCTACAAAAAGTTCCCCAAATTAAAACCATTTCTTCCGCTAATCCTTGCTCATCTGGTTTGATCCGCGAAGATTAGCGGACTATTTCGCTTGAATTTTGGGTGGTTTACCTGTACAATTTGCGTACATTTGTTCTAGCCAAAAAGCGGATACCATGCCCATCGATTATCAGCAGATCTACACAAAAATACAGGAATTAGGGAAAGGGCTGCGTGAACGTAGGCAAACGCTGGAAAAGCGTCGTGCCGATGTGTGGGAATTGATGAACGCTTTTAATCTCGACTTGGATTTGCTTAACTCGCTGGTGGATTCCGCCAGGCAAGCAGATCCCAGCGTCCGTTGTGCACGCCCCATGGATGAAGCGCTTCTTTCCGCCCACCCCAAGCCTGATACCGTTACCCAAGCCACCCTCATCGCCGCTGACGGTTCGCAAATTCTGCCTGACCGGCATGCTGCCATCCAGTACTACGTCATCAACGTGGGTGCCATTGCCATGCAGATCGGGTCTGGCAGTTCCCCTCAGATCTTTACCGAAACTGAATTACACGTGCTGGATGAGTTCGAAGATACCATCTTCAGCGAGAGTCAGATCGCCTTGCAGCGCGACGTTGCCGAGCGCAAAAAACTGCTGGAAGTCGCCCAACGCTACCCGGCACCCATCCTTGCCATCACGGAAGGACAACTGGAGCTTTGGGGCACCGCCGACCTAAACAATTCTAGAGACTTCGAGAAGACCCTGGGTGATTATTTGGATGCGCTCAAAGACATGCGCGACCTCAATATCGTCACCTCAGGCTACGTGGACAAACCCGGTGCGAACTGGGTAGTGCGTTTGCTGGAGATCACTACTGTACCAAAGGATGAGCTGCGCAACATCAAGAAACATCATCCGTTTTTAGGTGTCACCGATCGCTGGCTGTTCGAGAAAGTGTTAGGACAGTACGAGCGTTCCGCCATCTTTGCGCTTCAGGCAAAATCGGCTGAAAAATACACCGACTCCATCGCCATCCATTTCTTTTATCTCAACGTTGGCGAGAAAGACAAACCTGTCATCGTCCGCGTGGATATTCCTTTGTGGGTGGTGGAAAACAAGGAAGCGTTGGATATGCTGCATTGCGCGTTGATCGAACAGACCCAGATCATGAGCCACAAACCGTTTCCCTATATTCTGCACCGGGCACATGAAACGGCTGTCGTATCCATGCGTGAAAAGGAACAGGTCGATCAACTACTGGCGCTGGCCATCCGTAACAACGGCGGCGAAATGGGAGAGATCTCCGGGAAACAATCGGCGAAGAATTTGCCGGGACGAACACGATGGTGACCAACCCCCACCGCCCTTCGGGAACCTCCCCCAAATCCGACAATGGAAATATGTATGTGCATCGATACGATCACTTGTCGTATTTGGGGGAGGCTGGGAGGGGGCTGAATTGAAAGCCCACTTCATCCTCTACGTCAGTGACCAGACCAAGAGTTGCGCTTTTTACCGAAACGTACTCGGGCAGGAACCAGCATTGGATGTGGACGGCATGACAGAATTCACGCTCAACGATGGCGCGGTATTGGGATTGATGCCTGAGAAAGGCATAAAACGTTTACTCGGTGAAGCGATCTCTGACCCATCAATGGAACAAGGCGCTCCCCGCGCAGAGTTGTATTTGCTGGTAGATGAACCGCAGTCATATTACGAACGTGCGCTGGCAACAGGAGCAAGAGAACTGAGTCCGCTAGTGCTACGAGACTGGGGCGATCAGGTCGCTTATTGTGAAGATATGGACGGTCACGTTCTGGCATTTGCCAAACGAGAGATTGTCATGACGAGTTAATTGTAGGAGACACTATGACTTTATGCCTGGGAAGTTCGGTGATCTTGATCGTTGGTGTGCTGAGCGTCTTCGCCAAGGACATCATGTGGGAACTCACACAATGGAACAACAGCTTGAAGGGGATCAGTAGCACACGCACCCCTTCCTGGGATACGATGACCACCATTGGCGGTGTGGTGGCTTTGATCATTGGTGCGCTGGGTATCTATATCTTTTTTACCAGCGGTGGATGATGATATCTTGCCTGGGCGCGGAGCCCCCCGCCCCTACGGAGAAATGAACTATGACTCAACAAATCGAAATCGGACGGTTACTGCGGGCAGGCATCACAGGCTTTACAGCAGGCTGCCGCGTCTCGCAATGGGATGCACCCGCGCTGGGAGCCTTGGTGCGCGCACCGATCAGCGACACGTATCAGGTGTACGGTCTCATCCACGACATTCATATTGACGATGATGGGCTGGTGCGGCAACTGGTCACAGCGGATGGCGTCAGTGAGGAAGTGATGCGCGATAACCGCGAGCGGCGCATCGTGCCGGTCGAGATGTCCGTGTTGGCGGTGGGATACGAACAGAGTGGACGTATCTTCCATTTGCTGCCGCCGCGCCCGCCGCTGAGTTTGGATGTCATCTACGCCTGCGATGAAGCGGATATGGTGCGCTTTACGTCCACGGGCAGGTTTGGGTATTTCCGGCACATTTTGCAGAACAAGGATATTCCCGTCGGCGAAGTGCTGGCGGCGCATCTGCAGCAGTGCGGGAACGCGCATGGAGCGAACTGCGATGCGTGGCGCGAGAAAGCTACAGCAGAGTTGATCACCCTGTTGCGCGATGACTATGACACGCTCATGTCGGTGTTGGGTGCCTTGGGCGATCTGGAAGTGGGGTAAACGCCATGTCCGATTTTTCGTTCGTTCAGATCACGGATCATCATTTACTTGAAACCGAAGAGACGCTGCGCGAGGGCTTTTGTCCCGGTCACGCCATGCGGATGGTGATGCGGCACATCTCGCAGAACGTCGCCGATAAAGTGGACTTCATCATCTCGACCGGTGATCTGGTCGAGCCGGATACGGATGCAACCTATCAAGGGGCGCTGAAGCTGCTGGGCATTAACTCGTCCGCGGCGCTGCCGGGTCCGCAGCATGTGAATGTGGAAGAGCTGACAAAGTTTCCCATGTACTTCCTGCCGGGGAACCACGACAAGCGCGATATGTTCACGCGTTATTTATTCCCTAAATCGCAGGCGCCAAATTTGTATAACCTGACCTTCGAGCACAAAGGCGTGCAGTTCATTTTCATGGATTGGGGTCCTGAATCGAAGGCACATCTTTACCCGGAGACGGGTGCATTTTTGAAGAAGGCATTGCAAGCGGATAAACCCTCCGTGCTGGTAATGCATCAACACGCCAAGAAGATCGGCAGCCGCTGGCTGGATGATTTCATCGCGGATAACGTTGATGAGTTCTGGGACATCATCCTGCCGCGCAGGGAGAAAGTGATGGGCATTCTCAACGGGCATGTGCATATCACGTATGAGGATGAATATGCGGGGATACCGTTATTGGGGTTGCGCTCGACGGCGTATCCGTTCGCGAAGACTGATGATCCTGTAGTAATTCTCGCTTCACCACACTATCGGTTGGTGCATATTCATGATGGTGTGCTTACTTCGAGAATTTATAAAGTGCCAATATAATTTTTCTACCACAAAGTGTCACGAAGGTACACGAAGGAAAAACCAAGGATTTTAAAGCCTTTGTGACCCTTAGTGCCCTTTGTGGTGAGTAGAGGAAATATGCAACGAAAAATCTATGCTCCTGTTCCTCCGAATGTCGAAAAGGTTGGTAAAGCTGTTTTGGATGCGGCGTATAAAGTGCACACGGCTCTCGGTCCCGGGTTGCTCGAGTCGGTGTATGAGACTTGTACAGCCTTTGAACTAACCGAATGCGGGTTGAGCGCTCCAACCCAGAAAGGCTTGCCGGTGACATACCGCGGCATCAAAATGGATGCTGGTCTCAAGCCCGATATGATCGTGGAAGATTGCGTCATCGTGGAGTTCAAGTCTGTTGAGACGATGCACCCGGTGTTCGATGCGCAGTTGATCACGTATTTGAAGTTGACGGGTATTCGTCTGGGATTTCTGATCAACTTCAATGTCGTGCACTTGAAAGATGGTATCAAACGAATAGTGGTGTGAAGAGATTCACACCACGAAGTGTCACAAAGTGACACGAAGGAAAAACCAAAGGTTTTTAAAACCTTTGTGAACCTTAGTGACCCTTCGTGGTTAAAAACCCTTTGTGACTCTTCGTGACCCTTTGTGGTGAGGAGAATTTATGGAACGGACAAAAATCGGTTATCTAGTTGGTGGCGGGCTCAAGGAAAATTTCCGCGTGAGGCTCACTGTCTCTCCCCAGGAGATCCAGGAGGGGGCGTTTGTGGTGATCCAATCGGGGGAGTGGAATTATTATGGGATCGTGACGGATATCCAGCTGGGGGCGACCGACCCGCGCTTTGCGGATGAGCAGATGGATGGTCGCTTTCCGGCGCATATTGCGAAGGCGCTGCATGGTCAGACGTTGTATGCCAATCTCGAAGTGCTGCCGAACCTGATGCTGGAGGTGGGTCCGGAGTTGGGGACGCCAGCGTATAACGATTGGATGGGCAGGATCAAAGCCGGGTTGAAAGATCAGCCGCGCATTCTGCCGGTCAAGAATGTGCCGCCGCATCACGCGCAGGTCTTTTTAGCGGATCAGGGCGATATCGCCGAGATCTTCGGTGACCCGGATGAGCACGGCAATTTCGTCATCGGGTATACGCGTGAGCAGAACCACCCGGTGTGCATCAATCTGGAGAAGTTCATCCAGAGGTCGTCGGGGGTGTTTGGGGCGACGGGTACGGGCAAGTCGTTCCTGACGCGTCTGGTGCTGGCGGGGTTGATGCACTATAACAAGGCGTCGGTGATGGTGCTCGATATGCACAACGAGTACGGGTTTGACGATGTGGCGTCAGACACGAAAAAAGCCGTGACGGGATTAAAGACCAAGTTCAAGTCGAAGGTGAGAGTCGTCGGTTTGGGAGCAGGGTCAACCATCAGAGGCAGTGTCCCGGACTTTAATCTGGAGATCGCCACAGACGAGATATCCACCTCCGATATCGAAACGTTAATGCGTGAGTTGAATCTGAAGGAGACCACCCCCACTACGTTGAACGCGCTGTATACGACGTTCCGCGATGGCTGGTTCCGGGCGTTCAAGGGGATGAACCGTGAGACGGTGGTGATCGAGGATGAACGCGGCAAGACGAAAGAGGTGCCGCATCCGGACAGTGTGGCGGCGTGGGCAAATGGCAACGGCGTGAATGTGGTGGCGGCGGAAGCGCTGCACGATAAGCTGCGCAGGCTGTTCGGCAAGCCGTACATCGTGGAGAAGCCCGCCGCGGACAGCGTGAAGGAGATCATCCAGTCGCTAGAGAACGGACAGCATGTGGTGCTGTCGTTCGGTGAACACGAAAGCGATCTCGATTATCTGCTGGTGGCGAACCTGCTGACGAGGAAGATCCGCTCGGCGTGGGAGCATCGCACGAACGAGTTCCGCACGCACGGCAAAGCGGAGCCGCGTCCGCTGGTGATCGTGGTGGAGGAGGCGCACAAGCTGTTGAACCGCGAGATGGCGGCGCAGACCACGTTTGCCACCATCGCCCGCGAACTGCGCAAGTATTATGTGACGCTGTTGATCGTTGACCAGCGCCCGTCGCAGATCTATGACGAGGTCATGTCGCAGTTGGGGACGCGCATCTCGGGCTGGCTCGGCGACGATCTGGATATCCAAGCCGTGCTCTCGGGTCTGGCGGGACGGGATGCGTTACGCGGTATGCTGGCGCGTTTGCAACCGAAAGAGGAGGTTCTGCTGCTCGGTTGGGGTGTGCCGATGCCGCTGCCGGTGCGTTCCCGCCGCTATGACGAGCAGTTCTGGAAGGAATTGTTGGGCAGCAGGGAGAAGAAGAGTGAAGCGCAGAATTTGAAGGAGTTGGGGTTTTAGGGGTGCCGCCAAGGTTTTTGGGGACGCGGATGAACGCAGATAAAAATCAGGTTTGATGCAAAAAGGAGGATGTGTCCCAAAACAGTCACATCCTCCTTTTTATTGTCCTTATAATGCCATCGCGACTAAGAAGTTTGTTGCGGAGGAGAAGATGAAAAGAAAATACCCGAAGTTCAAATCAACAAAAGTAAAATGGAAAGGAAAAAGAATTATTGGTTGCCAAAGCACAAACCATTCTGAATGTAAGGGCGAACTTTGGGAATGTGCGCGGTGTCATAAAATCATTTGTTGGGAAGAAGGCTATGCGGACAACCTTGTAGACCTGTGTGATGATTGTTGGTATGATGTCAGTGTCTTAGGACAAGAGTTTTCAACCGGGAACGTAAGTACATGGAGACTTGACTATGAAACAACATGAAGCCGTTATCGAAGCAATGAAACAAAATGGTGGATACGCCACACTTGGTCAGCTCTATCAAACCGCTCCTAAAATTCCGGGTAGCGACTGGAGTGGGACAAAAAATCCTTTTGCAAACATACGCCGAATAGTTCAAAAAAACGCTGAATTTTTCAAAATTCGACCGGGACTTTGGGCTTTAACATCCGAGAGAGAGAAGGTTCTGCGCCTATTCTCAGGAGAAACAAAACCAACCAAAGAAAGAGAGTATTCGCATTACTTTTTCCAAGGTTTGGTTGTGGAAATTGGAAATTTACAAAACTTCAAAACGTATGTTCCTGCCCAAGATAGAAACAAGCCTTTCGCAGAACAAAAACTGGGCAATGTTACGACGGTTTCGGAGTTCTACGAATTTACCTATCCTGATGTTTTGCGAAGAGCCAAAACCATTGATGTTACATGGTTCAATGATCGAAAATATCCAAGCTCTGTCTTTGAAATCGAACATTCAACCGACATTCAGAACTCACTGTTGAAGTTTGTAGAACTACAAGATTTTAGAACGAAGCTTTATATTGTGGCTGATAGCAAAAGAAAGGCAGAATTCGAAAACAAAATCTCTTTTTATGCCTTTTAATTCCATCAGACCCTTTGTCAAATTCTGGGATTATGATTCGGTTTTAGATGTACATGCGAAAGTAGCCGCAAGTAGGCTTGCCATACAAGAAGCCTTATGACTTTACAATTTTTATCTCATTCAAAGAGCAAACCTGCTAGCAAGGAAAGATATTACATCTCGCAATTTGACAGTGATACCTATCAAATCATTGATTCAATTGAAGATCGAGAAATATGCGTTGTTTCAAATTATGATGAATGGGAAGATGCAGAACAAAGAGCTAAGAAAATTGTCGATTTACTCAATGCAAATTACAAGAAAACACTGGGCTGAGCAGTCCAGTGTTTTTTGATGTGGGAGAGGGACCTTTCCCTCCGTCGCCTACGGCGTGCTACGCACCTTCCCAAATCCCGCAAGGGGACGATGTGGGAAGGGAGCTGGTCGTTTGACGGTTACGACGATTTTCCAAGGGGAGAGAGTGGTTTGAGGATGTCTTAGCTTCTCCCCCTTGGGGGAGACGGGAGAGGGGTTTGATCGGGAGAGATGTCTGCCTTTACGCAAACAAGCCCGCGCGAGGCGGGCGTCCTTTAATCCACGATATACGCTGCTATCAGATTATGCCGGGTTGGCAGGCTGAGACATTGGCACGTGAGTTCCCAGCATCATCTCAGACTCACAGAAGCGGAACCAGTCCAATTGATCGAGGAAGTTGGCGTATTCCTGAACCACTTCGATGCTGGGGAATACTTCCACGCCCCAGAATGTCCACTGCTCTGAATACCAGTTCGAATTGCAGACCACCACGCGCTGGATGCCCAGCTTGGCGACCATCTCGTCCATTTTCGTTTCGAGCACTTCCTGCTGCTCTTTCGAAAGCTGGTACCACGCTTCCCTCATCCGTGCTTTGAACATTTTGTACACTGGTGTGCTCATCGCTAACTCCTTCCCATAGCGACTAAAAAACCGTCCTTGCGACAAAATCAATATACAACGATCGGGAGGCACCCGCAATGAGCAAGATTGGTTCTTGAGGGAAAATAGCTAACCTATCCCTTCTTCATCGGCAGGGACGAACCGCAGTACGCGCACGCCGCCGACTGCTTCCCCGTCCATCTCACCTCCTGCGCGCGGACAGGACCTCCGCACTGCGGACAGTCCGCGGGCAGCCGATCCGCGCGGTGGATGGGTTCAACGGGTCTGGACACGACGGCAGGTGACACCGTTATAGGAGCGGACGGCGGCACTGGAGCATTCACCCGAGGCAAATCCGCGGGCGGTTGATGATCTTCTTCGCGAAACAGCGACCCGAACAGGATGGATACACCGATCAAGATCAAAATGCCGGGCCACCAGCGTCCGCCCAGGAAGAAGAAGGCGAGCAGAAACAGCCAGAAGAAACCGCCGAAGGGGTGAAACCGATGTCCGTGCCGGGAATGTCTATGTCTGTGCATGTGGATATCCTTTGTCATATGGATACATATACGTGGGTGGATGTTTGGGGTTGCGATGGGATGGTACACGATAGGGGCAACCCGTCAGGTTCAAATCGAGTCACTTCTAAACTCAAAATCTTGCAAACCATTACCAGAGAATACATAGGCGGGTTGCCCCTACACCAAATCGGTATCCTTATCCGCATGGACGGTCGCCCCTACGCCCCATACAATTTATAATTCATCCATGCCCAAATTCGATCCGCAGAAACATCACCGGCGTTCGATCCGTTTGAAGGGATACGATTACTCGCAAGCTGGTGGATATTTTGTCACCATCGTGGCATGGCATCGAGAATGTTTGTTTGGGGAGGTTGTGCACGGTGAAATGCAGTTAAACAAGATCGGGAAGATCGTGGAGTGGGAATGGTTGGAATTACCAAAACGATTATGTTACATTGAATTGGGTGCGTCCATAGTCATGCCAAATCATTTTCATGGCATTCTTTTCTTTCACGAAAACGTAAGGGCGACCCGCCAGGGTCCCACGATCGTACGATCAAGCAAAGAACCCGTGCAAACCATTATTGATGAAGGCATGGACGGGTCGCCCGTACGCCCGCACGGACCCAAAACCGCATCCCTGGGTGCCATCCTTGCGCAATTCAAATCACGAGCAAAAAAACGCATCTGGAAATTCCCCGAATTCAAAGAAACACCCATCTGGCAGCGCAATTATTACGAACACATCCTCCGCAACGACCACGATCTGCAAAATAAAACGGAGTACATCAACGCCAATCCGTTATTGTGGGAACAAGACGAAGAGAATCCAAGACACATCGATGGGGATCATTAAGCCGTTTGAAATGGATTTCCCGGTTGTTTTTTATCTTGAGAACAGATATAAGTGGAGATCGCAGGAATTTATCGGTATTTACAAAGGAGATCCATGCAAAACTTTATCAACATCACCGACGGCGTAAAACGAATCTGGAACGTCGAACGCATCTGGCAGATCGCAAACACTCTCCCTGTCAAAGACGTACCCTTGGAGAGCATCTCCAACCTGGACGAAGTCTCCTGGTTCGGCGATGGTCCCGACGACTCACCCACCTGCCGCCGGGTTGCCGATCACGCCAAACGCATCTACGAAGCAGACTTCGATCACCCGGTCATCTTATCCGCCGAAGGCTGGGTCATGGATGGCATGCACCGGGTCTGCAAGGCATATTTGTTGGGTTGGCAAACGGTCAAAGCTGTGCAGTTCGTTCAGAACCCCGAACCCGATCAGGTCATTGGGTGATTGGTGAAGTAGAAAGCACAGCCATGTATTAAGGAATACTCTTATTGGAACTTTTACCCGTTTCCTTCGTCTACCATCCAAATTTTAGCCAAGGAGAGAGTGATGACAAATTATATCTGTGCCACCTGTGGAGTCCAACACGCGGCAAGCGATGCGCCGCCCGAGCATTGTCCCATTTGTGAGGATGAACGCCAGTACATCGGGCAGAACGGTCAGCGCTGGACAAGCATCCCTGAACTACAGAAAGACCGCCATAACCGCATCGAGGAGGTTGCTCCCCATTTGACAGGCATCGGTACCGTCCCAGCCTTTGCCATTGGACAGCGCGCGCTTCTCGTCCGCACCCCAGACGGCAACGTGCTCTGGGACTGCAACAGCCTGCTGGATGATGCCACCGTGGAAGCCATCCGCGCAGTAGGAGGCATCTCCGCCATCGCGGTCTCGCACCCGCACACGGTTGGGTCACTGGTGGAATATAGTCACGCTTTCGGCAACGCTCCCATCTACTGGCACGCAGACAACCGTCAATGGGTGATGCGACCCAACTCCGCTTTCGAGTTTTGGGAAGGTGAGACGCGTACCTTATTCGATGGGATCACACTGATTCGCTGTGGAGGTCACTTTGAAGGCTCAACGGTACTGCACTGGACGGGTGGAGCGGATGGACGCGGCGCTCTATTAACCGGCGACACGATGCAGGTGGCGCAGGACCGGCGTTATGTCAGCTTTATGTACAGCTATCCCAACATGATCCCGCTCAATAAACGCGCTATCGAGCGTATCGTCAATGCCGTGGAACCGTTCGAGTTCGAACGCATCTACGGCGGCTGGTGGGATTATCTCGTGGTGGATGCCAAGAACGCTGTGAAGCGCTCTGCAGAGAGATATATCAAGGCGATCAGTTAGTCCATACCACGCGTACAACACCTCCCCAATTTCCGACCCAAGTTTCGAGCAATTGGGGAGACAGGGGTAGAATGCAAAGAGAAGCCTATGAAAACACCTCTGATAAAAAAACCGCTGCGCAATGATCAGCCGCCGTTCGCTTGGGAATATGGAAAGCCGGACACCAATATCATCCTGGAACAAAAAGCGTTGGCTGTTCAATTCCTTCGCTATGAGATCCTTTCTGCGGACGGACGTCGGTTGTATGACACCCTATCGTTCAAAGAGTCACCGAACAATACGGTGGTCCTCGTTCGCAATCAAAAGCAAGAACTGGGACTACTCTGGGAATGGCGTCCCATTCCGGAAAAATGGTTTTGGGCATGTCCAAGAGGCTTTGGTGACCCGGACGATGAAGATAATCTAGCCACCGCCAAACGGGAGATGATCGAAGAGATCGGCAATTGCAAAGTCATCCATAGTAAAAAAATTGGGAGTTTATATGCCAACACAACCTTCTTCGAAAGCCCCGTGGGGTTGGTCCTTCTGGACGTGGAAGAGACCGAGGCGCATATCAGCCAGGAAGAAGGTATAGCCGATTTCAAGTTTTATCCCAGAGAAGAACTGCTCAGAATGATCCGGGAAGATAAAGTAGAAGATACATTTACGCTGAGCGCCCTGATGAGATACTTCGCACTGGAAGGAGTTTGACGGGGAGGACACACTATAATCCAGACGAGGTGAAATATGAAACGAACAATACAGCTCTTTCTCCTCTTATCGGTATTCATGCTTAGTACAGGATGCAAAGCACAGACATCCTCAACCAATCCGGCACCCGCCATTGATCACCTGATCGTGTTCAATGAGGATGGTTACGCCGTAGTACGCGGCAAGGTGGCGGGCGATTGGTCCTGCTCCACCATCAATGGGAAACTCCGGGCGACCTTGAACGTGGATGTCCCTGTTTTGGTGGATGGCATCGAAGCCAGTGTAGACCTTCTATTCATGCTGAGTTTCGAGACCGAGCTGTCATCGAATCTGACGCCATACACCACGGTCCGCGACTATCTTGCCGCCAATCCCAATTCGACTACCTTCGATGCCTTTCCCATTTTCGAAACAGTGGATGTGACCTTCATCAAAAAGGATACATCCTTTGAAGTGATCTCGATCCATCAGGTGGCAGACCCAAGCTCAGCCAGGATCGCGATCGATGGCATGGTGACTACAAATATCTTTTCACGAGGCATACTGGAAGGGACCATCGCAGGCGCCAACTGGAGTGACGATCTGGTCACGTGGACTCTGTCGATACCGGTGACCGTGCAAGGTATCCCCGCCTCCGTGCGCATCCCGATCTTATCGAACATCAAAACCAAGGTTATTGCCAATGGCAGCAGTGTGCCAATGGACATCTACCATCCTATCGGGCACGTGCAGGTGGAATTTGCCCGCACGGAAAACCAGTTGGAAGCCATCCGCTTCACAGAACTTCCCTAAACTGCAACTTTTTCCTTTCTCCTGCATCTAAGGACTAATATCAAAATCACGGAGAAATAGGATGAGCTTCTTGCAGAGTTTATTTGGTCCGCCCATGCCCTCGGTCAGCGCGGCGGAATTGAACGAGAAATTGAAACAGCCGAAACGCCCGCTCGTGCTGGACGTGCGCCAACCAGAGGAATTCCGCACGGGTCACATCATTGGCGCAAAGTTGATCCCGCTGGGAGAACTGGGGCGGCGTCTGAACGAGCTTCCAAAAGATAAAGAGATCGTCTGTGTTTGTGCTTCGGGCAGTCGCAGCAGTTCTGCGACAAAAATTCTGTTGAACGCGGGCTACAACGCGGTCAACATGAAGGGCGGCATGCTCACATGGTCCCATGCTGGGCTATCCATGAAGCAGGGCGGTTAATTCTCTCAAACGAAAAGAAATTGCCAACTCGAAATGAGTTGGCAATTTCTTTATCAGCACATGATTCCCGTTAAAATCGACGGATGAAAATCAAACAATACATCCCTATTATCGTTATCCTTCTTTTCTCTTGCCTGTTGTTCCTCGGCATCACATCCTATTTATTTTTCAGCACGGATTATCCTGAAGACATCCCTGCCCGGTTGGGGCTTTCCCTGCGCCAGGGACTTGTCTACGGAGTTGTGGTCACTATCCTGCTCCTGCTTGGGATGGGATTGAACGCGCTGCTCCATCGCATACAAGACCCTTCCCGACGCAAATGGATCTCGTTGGGAGTCTATCTCGGTTCTCTCCTGCTTTGTGTTGGTCTGCCTGCGATCGGCATTGCCGCCACCTGGTTCTTTTTCAGTCCACCCGCTCAATGGCAGCAGCTCCCGTCCATGACGGCGCCTGCCGTCAAGATCGCCGCTGCCGGTAAGGATGTGGTTATTGTCCGTGCTGACGATGGGGATCATTATTACTGCTGGACCAAACAGCTCGCGCAATGTTGGGAAACTGTCGATGAGCCATCCAATCCCCTGATCGAAAACTACGGAGGCGAACTAAAGACCACCTCCAACCCACCCGGCGTGACTCCACCCAGCGATGTCATCGACATGCTCGGCGTGGTATATAACGAGTCTGCCATCTTTTATGAATCCCATTATGCCATCACGTCCGATGGGCATGTCTGGTATTTGAACCGCGAAACCAACAACGGCACTGCCGGTTTCGCCAGCGGACTTCTATTTTTATTTGCCCTGCCGCTCATGCTCGGCACACTCACCGTTCTTGCGGGAGCAGGGATTAGTGGCACAGCCCGTGGAGTCTCAAATCGTATTTGGCGCGAGATATAACGTTCAAACAAAGGAGCCCAAAATGGAATCAATTCTTCTCATCATCCTTATCGGTCTGGCAGGCGGTGTAGCGGTGGGATTGCAAAGCCCCATGGCAAGTATGATCACCCAACGGCTGGGAATTTTTGAGAGCGTGTTCATTGTCCACTTGGGAGGTGCGATCATTGCCCTATTACCGATGATCTTTCTGGGAAGCAAGTTGAGCCAATGGCGCAGCCTGCCGTGGTATACGCTCGGTGCAGGGATCTTTGGTCTGATCGTGATCGGCGCTATCAGTTATATGATCCCGCGGGTGGGCGTGGCAGCATCTATTACAACGGTCGTGGCAGGTCAATTACTGGTCGGTGTGATCCTCGACCACTTCGGCTTGTTGGGCGCGTCGGTCCGCGTGCTGGATGTGACACGCATCATCGGTTTGGCTGTTGTTCTCGTCGGTGTATGGTTGACGGTGAAATAAACGTGCGCATCGTAGGGGTGACCCGCCATGATAATTCGGTCATATAACCATCTAGGCGGGTAGCCCCTACACCTATCAATAATATATTTTTGAGATCAACGTTTTACCAATCATAGGACGAAATCAATTTCGTCCTACGATTGGAGAACCAGCATGATCCGAAAACTAAAATCAGGCAAGTACCGCTTGTATTCTGAAAAGAAAGATCCAAAGACGGGGAAGCGCAAAAATCTCGGCACCTTTGATACGCGTGAAGCCGCGAAAAAGCATGAGAGACAGGTCCAGTTCTTTAAACGGAAATAGAGTATCCGTCCTCAGGGAGCCGCAAGGAGTTTAATCCACGGATGGTTGGGTGTCGTAGCCGTCAACGCCCAATATAGCCAGGCACGCCGTTCCAGTTCAAGAAACGGAAACGCATGCTCAAAATCGATCTCGTCCTTCGGACGCTCGTGATCACCTGTGTTCCTGCTCTTGAAAAGCAACACCAACTCCGGTGCAAGATACCGTATGCCGCTTTCTGTACGTAAACTCATCTTGGACTTCGCGCGAATAATGGAAGGCTCACGTCGATACTGCCAGGTCTCATCCATGTCGGTCAACAGGAACTCGACAAATTCATCACCGCGATGCGCATGGACTTGATGGCGCGGCAGTTCTAATCTCATGTGTGGTGGCCAGGTCTCTAGTCGTTTCTGAAATGGTGTGACTAGTTTCCAACCACGCTCGGTCATGTATTTCTGCATTTCCAACTGTGCAGCCCGTGGAATGATGAAGTCTACATCGTGATGCATACGATGGACGCTTCCCAGAAAAAGATCGATCGCCCAACCGCCCGAGATATACCATTCGAACGGGGCGTTTGCCAGTTCATTTGCCGCAAATTCCACCATGGAGAAACCGTAATACTCGATCCACCACTTATGCGCCTCTGGGATTAGTTCTGCGAAGAAAGCCTCTTTATCCAAGGCTGGGTCTTTTTTCTTCGCTGAAACATCTGTACATTTCTGATCGTTATGACGCAAGTAATCCCCTATTAATACAAAGTCGTACCACTCTTTTACACCGGGTTCCAGGAGGAACAACTGAAATGAATTGGATGTATGCCGAAAACGCTGCTGCGGACTCTCGCCAAAGCCATCCATGATCTGATACCCCAACGCCTCCAATCTGGACCTCGGATCGGCTTCCAGTGGAAAGGGCCAAACCGTCATCCCAATGTCTACGCACTGGGAACCATACATGCCCGGCACACTGGTCGAGCCAATGTGTTGGCTCGACTCGATGATGCCGCCGTCAATGACTTTGCCCAAGGCTTCGATAAGTCGCATCCGTTCTGATTCATATTGTTGTTTCCAGAGGTCAGTACCCATAAAATTCCTCTTCTCAGAAAGCACAAGGTGGAACTAAGCCCCACCTTGCACAGGAACAGACGACAGAGCGGGGGTTGTAGCAGCAGAATAAAACTCTTTCAAAAACCGCGAAGGATGCGTTGCCAGTAAGCGCGGCTCATTAAATCCAGCACGGGTCGCGAGCGTTCGATATTTCTCAAACGTGAATGGGTACGGTACCCAGGGGTTCCCCGAATTGACGTTGTACTCAACGATCAGCAACACACCGGTCAACTTTAAAAAGGAGCGGACATGCTTCAGCACCTTTTCCTTGTCCCGAAAGAAGTGCAGAGAATTTGCCATCACCACGCCATCCAGCGGAGGCAGGAATAACTTACCAGTAAAGTCGGCACGAATGAGGTGGAGAGTCTGCGAGGTCCCGAAGGAGGCGCGATGTGAACGTTCCAGTTTGTCGAGTGCGCCGCGGTCGGTGTCCACGGCATAGATCTCCGCGTGTAATCCCACCAGTTCGCGCAGTGCCAGCGTGAACGCACCGCTACCCGCGCCGAGGTCTGCCCAGAAACCACTCTGAGGCAGTTCTGCCGGTTTCAGAAGGTTGACGTGATCCTTATGCTCCATATAGGAATGGTATCATAGTTGCCTATCTCAACAAATAGGACTTTTTATGTCAGCTATCACAGAACGTCACGACCCCTATGCGCCACTGCGCTACCGTGATTACCGGTTATTACTCGTGGGTCGCTTTCTTACATCGTTCGCCGGTGAGATGTTCACCTTTGCCATCGGCTGGGAATTATGGCTGCGCACGCAAAGCGCCTTCGCCCTCGGCATGGTTGGTCTTGTTCAGGTGATCCCCGTCATTTTACTCTCTCTGCCCGCCGGTCACGTTGCCGACCAATACAACCGTCGACGCATCGTGGAGATCACACAGGTTTTCTTTGCCTTATGCGCAGTCGGGCTGGCGTGGCTGTCCTTCACAAAGGGACCTTTACCTTTGATCTACCTGTGCCTGCTCGGCATCGGCATTGCCCGCGCCTTCAACGACCCAGCCTCTTCGACGCTGCTGCCACAGACCATTCCGCCTGAAATGTTCTCGCGCGCGGCTACGTGGAACAGCAGCGTCTGGCAGTTCGCATCCATCACGGGTCCGGCTGTTGCTGGCATATTGGTAGGTTTTTTCAACCAGGTAACATTCATCTATGTTTTTGGTGCTGTGGCGGCGGTCACGTTCGCCATCTTGATCGGCTTTATCAAAGGCAGGCAGCTGGCGCTGGCGGAAAAATCCGCCACCTGGGACTCGATCGGAGAAGGATTACGCTTCATGCGCGACACAAAGGTGATCCTGGCAGCCATCACGCTGGATATGTTCGCGGTGCTGTTCGGCGGCGCTGTAGCATTACTTCCGATCTACGCCACGGACATCTTGAAGGTTGGTGCACAGGGAATGGGCATCATGCGTGCCGCACCCTCCATCGGCGCGTTGATCATGGCGTTCACGCTGGCACATTTGCCGCCGATGAAGCAGGCAGGCAAAACCCTGCTCTGGGCAGTGACCGGCTTCGGACTCGCGACTATCATCTTTGGTTTATCGAAGAATTTCCTCCTCTCCGTGCTGATGCTGGCATCTCTTGGCGCATTGGATAACATCAGTGTCGTTATTCGCAGTACACTATTATTGACACAAACTCCTGATGAAATGCGCGGACGTGTCTCGGCTGTGAACAGCATCTTCATCGGTGTCTCGAACGAGATGGGCAGTTTCGAATCGGGAACAGTGGCAGGTTTCTTTGGTCCGATCTTTGCGGTGGTTTCTGGAGGTATCGGCACCATTCTGGTAGTGCTGGCGATCACGCGCGTCTTCCCGGAGATGGTGAAGTTAAAGACATTGGATGTGCCGGAAAAAGTACAAAGCGAGGCTGCATAGTTCTCGTGCAAAAGCGACATGTTGTACTTTTCCAAATAATCGAGCATGAGACTTGATTTGGAAAACCAAATGCCTAACCACGGAGACACTGGGACATGGAGTTTTAAAAGAGTTTTTCTCAGTGCCTTCGTGTCTCCGTGGTTCAAAATGGTCTGAGCGGATTGCTCGCTTTAATTGTTTATCTATCAAATGTCGCGTTACATTTACTATCGTATAATTTCTTTAGAGGTGACCTATGATGAATAACCGTCAACTGGCAGACACGTTCACACTCATCGCCAACTTACTGGAGATCAAAGGCGAGATCATTTATAAAACGCTTGCGTATCGCAAAGCATCCGAGTCGCTCATGGGACTCGGACGGCAGGCGTCGGAATACTGGAAAGAGGGGAAACTGGAAGACATTCCCGGAGTAGGCAAAGCCATCGCGGAAAAGATTGATGAATTGCTCGAAACGGGCAAGCTGGGATTTTTAGAAAAAGTAAAAAAGGAAGTGCCGGAAGATCTGGCGGCGTGGCTGGCGGTCCCTTCGCTGGGACCGAAGAAGATCGCCATGATCTGGAAGACGCTGGGGATCACGACTCTTGCCCAGCTCGAAGCGGCTGCCAAAGAAGGGAAGTTACGCGACCTCCCGGGCATGGGCGCGAAATCAGAGACCGCCATTTTAGAGGGTCTCGCTTCGTTGTCGCGGCGGTCGGATAGGATTCCGCTTGGACGCGCGTATCCGCTGGCGCAGGAAATCATCGGAGTCCTCAAAAAGGTGAAGGGAGTCGTGGCAGCGGAACCCGCCGGCAGCTTGAGAAGGATGCGTTCCACTGTCGGCGATCTGGATATCCTTGTGGCGGCAAAAGACTCCGCTCCGGTAATGGACGCGGTCGTCAATCTTCCGGGTGTCCTGCGTGTGTTGGGCAAAGGCGATAAAAAGTCCAGCATTGAATTCACGGACGGCGTGCGGGCACAGGTCTGGGTGCATCCGCCGGAGAAGTTCGGCACGGCGCTGGTGTACGCCACTGGTTCGAAAGATCACAACGTGCGCTTGCGTGAAATGGCGCTGGCAAAAAATCTCTCGCTCTCGGAACATTCCTTTTTGAAAATGAAGGGCGAAGGCGAGATCTTTTGCAAAACCGAAGAAGAAGTGTACGAGACGCTCGGTTTACCGTGGATCCCGCCTGAACTGCGCGAAGACCGCGGAGAAATTCAGGCGGCGAAAGCGGACAAGCTCCCGAAGCTGATCCAACTCAAAGACATCAAAGCAGACTTGCAAGTGCACTCCAACTGGAGCGACGGCAAGCTCACGATGCTCGAGATGGCGCGTATCGCGGCGAAGCAGGGCATCAAAGTGATCGCGTTCACCGATCATTCGGTCAGTCTCGGCGTGACGCAGGGCTTGAGCATGGACGATCACAAGAAGCAAGCCGCCGAGATCAAGAAGATACAAAAGCAGCTTGGCGATGAGATCCGCGTGTTACATGCTACTGAAGTCGAGATCAAAGCCGATGGTTCACTCGATTATCCCGACGAATTTCTAGCGAGTCTTGACCTGGTGCTGGCTTCGATGCATACGTCATTGAGACAGCCACGTGAAAAAGTGACTGAACGCACGATCAACGCCATCCGCAACCCGCACGTGGACATCATCGGTCACCCCACCGGACGCCTGATCCCTGACCGAGAAGGCGCGGACCTGGATATGGATGCCGTCTTGAACGCCGCCGCAGAAACCGGCGTGGCGCTGGAGATCAATGCTCATCCATCACGACTCGATCTGGACGATGTCTACGCTCGCCGCGCAAAGGAACTCGGCATCCCCATCAGCATCAACACGGACTCGCACTCCGAAGCGGATTTCAACATGCGCTTCTACGGTGTCGAGATCGCCAAGCGCGCGTGGCTGACAAAGAACGACGTGATCAATTGCTGGTCACCCGATAAATTGTTGAAGTGGTTGAAGAAACGCGGATAAAAATGAACACAAAAGCGGAAGCTAAAAGGGAATGGATCATCAGCGAGATGCAGAGAGTCCGCTCCGAACTTTTGACCGAGGCTGCCGCACTGTCCCGAAAGGAACGTGATACAGTCTTCCTTGGCATCTGGTCGGTCAAGGATATGCTCGCACATCTGGCAGGCTGGGATTACGCAAACCTTGACGCAGCAAAAGGGATCATAAAAGGCAGGCTGCCTTCCTTTTATGAACATAAGGATCGCGACTGGCAGACGTATAATGCGATGCTTGTAAAGAAGTATAAGAGTAACAACTTCCGCAAACTCATCGCTACGTTGAAGGAATCCCAGAAGAAGTTTGTCGCTTATGTCCAAGACATCCCTGCTGAAGACTTCAACCGGGATTTCGGCGTCCGTTTTCGTGGTTACAAAGTGAAGGTTCAACGCTTGCTTGAAGCCGATATCAAGGATGTACAAATTCATCATCAGCAGATCAGTGATTTTTTCGGTAAGAAAAAGTAATTATCTCCAACATCCAGAGTTGAAAGCGAGATAACATGAAAAATCCATTCGGCGATCAAAAGATTCCCGGCTCATATGAAAACTTGAAAGAGCGTATGTACAAAAAGGTTTCGGCGGATATCAACGAACAATTATTCAGAGGCCTGCAAAATGCCTATGAGCGTGCGTTGGGTGAAGAGAACATTGTATTGAGCCGACCGGAGAGAAAGCGTCTGTTCTCCCAGATCATCGGGATGGTGATGGAAGATATGCAAAAGAAGTTGGGCTGAGATGAAAAATCCATTCGACCCCAAGAACGAATCCCTGTCATCCTTTTTCAACCTGCAAAAGCGAATGCTACAAAAAGTTCAGTCATCCAACGTAGATGACCATATTGCCGAGATCGTACAGATGGCATTTGAAGAAGCACTTGCATCCGAAAAGGTCACGCTGGATAAAACAGAACGCAAATTTCTGCTCCAACACATCACAAAGCTGGTCTTACAAGATCTGCTCAAGAAGTACAACTGAACATGAATGATCCAAAATCGAAACGCAAGCTCATCATCATCGTCAGCGCAGTGGACGCTTTTATCAGCGGCATACTCTTGTTGATCTATTTTGGTTTTCTACCTGTGGATCTTTCGAAACTCGGAATTCAAAATTGGTTCATAGGGCTGTTCGCAGGCATCTGGTTTCTCGTATCAATCTCTATTCTCACTTATCAAGTGACACGCACCGACGGCCAGGAATAATATGACCGCTCTCAAATCCTTTCTATTTTTGATCGCAGCACCCGGTATGGTGGCGGGATATATTCCGCTGGGCTTGCTGCGCACAGGTCCGCAGATTGAAACAGGAGTCTTCGCCTGGCTGGCGCTCCCGTTGTGGATTCTCGGAACAACGATCATCCTATGGAGCTTCTGGAATTTCTTTGCGCAGGGACGCGGCACGCCTGCCCCGATCGATCCGCCGAAAGAACTGGTCGCTGTGGGGTTTTACCGCTACACCCGCAACCCGATGTACGTGGGCGTGTTCAGCGTGATCGTAGGTCACTTTCTATGGTTCGGGTTCTGGTATTTGTTGATCTATGCCGCAATTGTCTTTCTTGCCTTCAATACTTTCGTAGCCTATTATGAAGAGCCCACCCTCCGCAAAAAATTCGGCGCAGCGTATGAGAATTATTGCAAACGCGTTCCACGCTGGTTTTCTATATTCAAATAAACAGTCGTAAACACGTCATTCTGAGGAGCGTAGCAACGAAGAATCCCTCCTCTGTCCTGAAGTCTTCATGGCGTGGTAGAGATTCTTCGCTCCGCAGGGCAACGAACGCCCGCTTCGCTCAGAATGACAATCCACTCAACAAGGACACAACATGACCCTCATCGGTGAACTCGCCGCGCTGGCGACTTCTTTTTTCTTTGCCCTGACATCCATCATCTTTGCCGCTTCCGGGCGCATGGTCGGCTCGCAGGTGACGAACCGCATCCGCCTGTTGTTTGCGCTGCTGTATTTGGCAGTGCTAAATCTCATTCTCTACCACGAACCACTGCCCTTCTCCGCCGAATTATCCCGCTGGCTCTGGTTGGGGCTTTCCGGCGTGATCGGACTCTCGCTCGGTGACACGTTCTACTTCCAATCGTTAGTTTCCGTTGGACCACGGCTCGGGAGTCTACTTCTCAGCCTGGCTCCGATCTTCGGCTCGATCATCGCCTGGATATTCTTCGGTGAAACGCTTACCTTCAGGCAGATCACCGGGATTGTCCTTGCTTTAGCGGGAATCGGATGGGTAGTCATGTCTCATCAGGAACCAGCCAATACACCGCATGGACATACCCGCCGAGGCGTATTCTTCGGTGTTCTAGCAGGACTTTGCCAGGCACTGGGACTTGTGCTCTCAAAGCAGGGTATGTTCGGAGATTTCCCTCCGTTTCAGGCAAATGCCATCCGCATGGTGATAGCGTCCATTTTCATCTGGGCATGGACATTCATCGAAGGAAAAGCAGGCTCCACCTTTACAGCGATCCGCGAGAAACCGCGAGCGCTTGGTATCCTGGCGCTCGGTGCACTGGTAGGACCGCTATTGGGAGTTTCCGCGTCCCTGTTGGCAGTGCAACACGCTGAGATCGGAGTGGCATCTACGTTGATGGCATTGTCTCCGGTCATCGTACTGCCAATCAGTTACTTCGCTTACAAAGAAAAGATCGGCTGGCAAGCCATTGCGGGAACAGTGCTGGCGATCATCGGTGTTGCCATCCTATTCCTCGTATAATCGAATCATGAAAGCAATCCTTCGCGCCAGCCTTTGGAAGATCGTTCTCACCCTTGGATTGTTTTTCGTTTCCAGCCTCCTCTGGCGAACGTACGTCGTCTCACACATTTCCGACACATTCCCAATAGGTTTTCCCTTGCAATTCTATCTAAGCTGGGGACCCTGCCCACCTGGACAAAACTGCTCTGAATCTAACCTTCTTTTTCTCGTTTTGGATGTTATTATCTGGTATGCGATCAGTGCACTTGCCGTATACCGCTTTAGAAAAGCGTAGGCAATCTTATTCCAGTTAGGTTTTGTAAACACTACGCACATTCAACCATCCCAAATGAGGCTGCAATATGACCAATACTCCCCTTCCGGAAGAAGAAGTCCGTTTTTTCAGCGGTAGTTCCAACCCAGCACTTGCCGCCAGCATCGCCAATGAGCTTGGCGTTCCGTTGGATAACACACACATCTCCCGCTTCAGCAATGACAACCTTTACATTCAACTCGGTGCAACAGTCCGCTATCGCCGCGTGTACATCGTGCAATCCCTGACTCCGCCGACCAACGATCACTTGATGGAACTCTTAATGATGCTGGATATCGCCCGTGGAGTCGCGGCAACCGAGGTCCATGCCATTATTCCGTACTATTCCTTTGGTCGCTCCGATAAAAAGGATGCGGCGCGCATCTCGATCACCGCGCGTCTCGTGGCGGACTTGCTCAAGACCGCCGGAGCCACGCATGTGATGAGCATGATGTTCCATTCGCCGCAGGTGCACGGATTCTTCGCCATGCCCACCGATCCGCTCAGCGCCCGACCGGTATTCAAGGAATATCTCGCCACGCATGATCTCTCTGATTACATTGTGGTCGCGCCGGATATGGGTTCGGCAAAATCTGCGGCACGCTTCGCTAAAAGCCTGACGCTTCCCATCGCCGCCGGGAATAAGGAACGTATCTCTGATACGCACGTCAAGATCAGCGGATTGGTCGGCAATCAGGTGCGCGGACATACACACGCCTTGATCTACGATGATGAGATCGCGACAGGCGGCTCCATTGACGAACTCAGCCGCGTGCTGATCGAAGAAGGCATCGAAAACATTCTTGTCGTCTGCACGCACGGTGTCTTCACTCGCGGTGGACTGGAACGATTGGCAGACATTCCCCAGATCAAGGAGATCATTACCACCGATACAGTCTACCTGCCTCCTGAACGGCGGCACCCGAAGTTGAAGGTCTTATCCGTGGCATCGGTCTTTGCAGATGCGATACGGCATAACCTGTCGCACGAGTCGATCAATGATCTGTTCGTGTTTGGAGAATAATCGTTGGGGCACGGCGATGCCGTGCCCGTACTTATGTTGATTCGATATCAGAGGACACAGCAACGCTGTGTCCTTACGGTTTCATAATGCTTGAAAAACTAAAATCCCGCGCTCGTGCTCTCAAGAATGAAGCCTACGCCGTCTATCTGGCGGCGAAAGATCCGCGCACGCCATGGTATGCCAAGGCGTTGATCTTCTTTGTCGTGGCGCACACGTTCAGTCCCATTGACCTGATCCCCGATTTCATTCCCATCCTTGGCTATCTCGATGACCTGATCATCACGCCGGGTGGATTATGGCTGGCAGTGCGCATGATCCCGCCCGAGGTGTTGGAAGAGGCTCGTAAAACGGCATCCACTCACAGCTTCGACAGACGCGTGGGCTACGTCGGCATGGCGATCATCATCGCGGTGTGGATCGTCATCCTGATTGGCATCGTATCCTTTATAATAAACATACGGAGGCTCCCATGATCAACAAACCCATGCAAGATGCAATCAACGAACAGATCAACAAGGAACTGTTTTCATCGTATCTCTATCTTTCGATGGCAGCGTACTTCGAAGCGAAGAACCTGTCGGGCTTCGGCAACTGGATGCGCGTGCAAGCAGAGGAAGAGCGCGAACACGCCATGAAGTTCTACAATTTCATTTTGGAAACCGGCGGCAAGGTGACTCTCAAAGGCATCGATGCGCCAAAGACCGAATGGAACTCAAATCTGGAAGTAGCAGAAGAAGTTGCCGCGCACGAAGCCAAGGTCACGGCTTCGATCTATGCGCTCTACGAACTGGCGCTCAAAGAGAAGGATTACCCCGCTCAGATCATGCTGCAATGGTTCATCACCGAGCAGGTCGAAGAGGAGAAGAACGCGGCGGAGATCGTCGCCAATCTCAAGATGATCGAAGAGCGCGGCACGGCGGTGCTGATGCTCGATAAGCAGCTCGGCAAACGCAAAGGCGAGTAGGCTACAATTAGATCCTGAGGAAATCCTCAGGGTCTTTTTTATTTGCCGTAGGGGCGACCCGTCTGGTTGATAAAATATCTCGACGATCCTGACGGGTCGCCCCTACATTGCCAAGAGGCTTATGACTTACACGATCCGACGCGCCACGTACGAAGACAAACCTGAATGGGTACAAATGCGGCAGGGACTTTGGACGGATGCCCCGCTGGACTATTTGAGTCTCGACTTGGATACGCTGCTCGAGAATCCGAAGGCGGGCGTCTTCGTCGCTTCCAACGCGGACGGGAGGTTGGTCGCGTTCATTGAAGTTCGTCTGCGCGATTACGCGGAAGGATGCGAGTCATCGCCTGTGGGCTACATCGAAGCCTGGTATGTGGACCCGCACGTACGTGGGCAAAAACTCGGCAGGGACTTGATCCTCACCGCCGAAGGTTGGGCGCGTGAACATGGTTGCAGCGAAATGGCATCCGATACGTGGCTGGATAACGAAGCCAGCATCCAGGCGCATTACAAGCTGGGATATTGGGAAGTGGACCGGCTGGTGCATTTTGTGAAAAGGCTTTAATCGCCCTGAGCGGAGCCGCACGCTTTTGCGGCGTAGACGAAGGGCTGGCGCTTCGTCTACACTCGTCGCAACAAACGCTCCTCGTTCCGCTCAGCGCGAGAGAGATATTATGAAAAATCTCCTTATCTACGGTTCTTACGGCTACACCGGTCAACTCATCGTGGAACGCGCGGTGAAGGAGGGGATGCGTCCCCTCCTTGCCGGGCGCGACGAAAAGCAATTGCGTGCACAGGCGGAGAAATATAACCTGCCCTATCGTGCCTTCTCTCTTGATGAAACTGACAAATTAGATTCTGCCCTGCTCGAAGTGGATGCGGTGCTGCATTGCGCCGGTCCGTTCGTGTTGACGTTCCGTCAGATGGCGGAGGCGTGTATCCGCACAAAGCGACATTACGTGGATATCAGCGGCGAGATCGAGGGTTTCGAAGCATTGGCGAAGATGAGCGAACAAGCCAAACAAGCAGGCATTATGCTTCTGCCCGGCGGCGGATTCGACGTGGTGCCGTCCGATTGTCTGGCAGCGCATTTGAAAGAACAACAGCCGGGTGCGACTCACTTCCGTTTGTTCATCCTCAATGTCGGCGGCGGAGTTTCGCGCGGCACGGCACGCTCGGGCGTCGAAAACATTGTCCGTCAGGGGCGCATTCGCCGCGAGGGGAAGCTCACCCAGGTGCCGCCTGCCTGGCAGGTGCTTCAACAGGATTTCGGACGTGGTCCCAAAAAGGTGGTGTCCATCGGCTGGGGCGATGTATCCACTGCCTATTACAGCACGGGCGTTCCGAACATTGAGGCGTATTTTGCTTTCCCTGCGATCGCCATTAATTTTTTCAAACTCACACGCGTTATCGGACCGTTGGTCTATTCACGCTTTATGCGGAATCTGCTACAGTGGCTGATAGGCGTTGCCATGCCCCCCGGTCCGACGCGCGAACAAAACGAAAACGGATTCAGCCTGATGGTCGGAGAGATGCGAGACGCACAGAAAACGGTCCGCGCTAAATTGCGGACTCCTGAAGGCTATCGGCTCACATCCCTGACCACAGTCGAGATCATGAAGCGCATTTTGAATGATGATCTCAAACCGGGTTTTCAGACTCCTTCGCTGGCATATGGTGCTGATTTCATTATGAAGTTTGATGGTGTCGAAAGATCGGTGGTTGAGTAGCCCGAAGCGACAGCGGAGGGCATATCGAAACCACAGCATATCAAGCTAGCTATTGTTTGAAATCTAAGTGTTGGTTTCGATACGTCCCACAAAGAACGTGCGGGACTACTCAACCAACGTGATAATTTGAAATAAAATATAAAGGATATGATAGGATGAGAATGAAAATTCTTTATATAGTATCAACACTTTTATTACTTTCTGCCTGTGCTACTCCAACGGCAACAGCAACATCATCACCCGCACCAACGACCGAACCGACAACCGCTCCAGCAACATCCGCACCGTCATTCACCGAAACAGCTATCCCAGAAACCACGGAGGCAAACATGTCTCTTCAACTGACCAGCGATGCTTTTGCCAATGGGCAATCCATCCCCGCAAAATACTCGTGCATCGGCAAGAACACATCCCCCGCCCTCACCTGGAGCGAGCCGCCCGTAGGCACAAGCTCCTTCGCGCTCATCGTCGACGACCCCGACGCGCCCATGGGCACCTGGGTTCACTGGGTGCTGTACAACATCCCTGCCGACACACGCAATCTTCCAGAAGGTCTCTCCACGCAAGACCCGCTCAGTGCCGGCAAGAATTCTTCCAGCCATCTCAGTTACGATGGTCCCTGCCCGCCGAACGGCACGCATCGCTACTACTTCAAACTCTACGCGCTCGACTCCGCCTTCAGCCTTTCCCCCGGCGCGACCAAAGATCAATTGCTCCAAGCCATGGACGGTCACATCCTGGCGCAGTCTGAACTGATGGGTACCTTCAGCAAATGACCGGACCCGCTTCCACGATCCAACAAGCGAAAAAGAACGGCAACCCGATCATCGACGGGAATGAGGTGACCTTCTTCTGGGAGGGGACTCACGCGCCGCAACTGATGAGCGACTGGAACGGCTGGGATGATTCCCCGCGTCCGTTCAAACGTCTCTCTCCGAAGCTGCAAGCTGCCACCGCCAAATCGATCTGGTACTGCACCTTGTCGTTACCCCGCGATGCCTACATCGAGTACGCTTTCTACGACTCGGTCACACAGCAAAAATTTCTCGATCCGTTCAACAAGCGCTCCGTCAGCAACGGCATGGGTGGACGCAACAACTACTTCTACATGCCCGAGAACATGCCCTCGCCCTTCGCCATCCGCCGCGCGGATTTCCCAGTCGGAGCGTTGAGCAGTCACAGTGTAGAAACGAAATGGTTGCGCGATGACTACGAGCGTGATATCTATCTCTATCGCCCACCGGTCAAGGAACCTGTTCCGCTCCTGATCGTCTACGACGGACAAGATTATTTGCACCGCGCCAAACTCGCCACCGTTGTGGACAATCTCATCGCCGATAATCGCATTACCCCGATCGCCATGGCATTCCTGCCCAGCGCCGGTCGCTGGCGCAACGTGGAATACGCCTGCTCCGATGGCACGCTCCTGTGGCTCGACCAGGTCATCCTTCCGCTGGCGAATGAGAAACTTCATTTGCTTGATATCGAAAAACACCCCGGCGCATACGGCGTGCTCGGTGCCTCCCTGGGCGGGACAATGGCGCTCTACACCGGTCTACGCATGCCTGATGTCTTCGGTAACGTGCTCAGCCAATCCGGCGCCTTCACCATCGAAACCCGCGACTTCGCCCCCGTTGACCTGATCCAATACGGTCATGCGGACAACATCCGCATCTGGATGGATGTCGGTCAACTGGACGGTTTGCTTGAAGACAACCAAACCATGCACGCCATGTTAGAAGAAAAGGGATACAACGTGACCTACCGCGAATTCGTCGCCGGTCACAACTTCACCGCCTGGAGGGATGATGTGTGGAGAGGATTGGAAGCGATGTTTCCGATGTAGCAATTAGTTTTAGAGTGCTAAACAAACATAGGCATAATCCACCAGCCTAGCGCAAAAAGTATTGGTATGCTGGCAACAAGTAATAATATGGCGTTCCGCCGGGCAGGACCAGCATCCAGTAGCCAACCATTGATTAGAAAAAGCCACATGCAGAGAAATAATGAACCTATTTTGACTGGTAACCAGATGGATGGGTTTTGCCATATTTCAGTCGCCGGGTTATCCACCTGATTGGAAACAATGAACAAGTAAAACGGAGCGGTAAAGCGTCCATCCAACCCTGATTCAAAGAGCCAGTAGACCAGCCCAGCACCATACCCCGCTACTTCGCTTTTGGTTATGTTGGCAATTGTCATGCCAAACAATCCCAGGTACACACCTGTGGTTATGGAAACGATCAATGCTTTCAGAACAGGAAGTTGCTCATATGCAGCACGTAGAATCAAAACGGCAAACACACAGAAAAGGAGAAACATTGTCAGGGCGGGCAGCAAGCGTTCCCACAATAATCGCCAACGATTTACCGGTTTGGACAACACAAGATCTAATACACCAATACCTTTATCTCGAGCAATGACCCCTACCAGGATCAATAAACCGCTGAGCGCAAGCCAGAACTCCAATCCGAACAACGCATACTCCGCTTGGTAAACAGGATCTGTTTCCGGGTTACTTAACGTATTCATGACGGCGAAAAAAGCCATGATCAGCGCGGCAACGATGTGTCCACCCCAGAGAATGCGAAATTTGGCACCTACCTGTTCAGGAAGCAAAAAACGAATATGTGTCCACCATTTCGCTGAACTTTGTCCATCCACAAATTTCCTTCGCTGAAAACCATACACAGCCAATGCCAGAGCCACAACACTCAAAAGCAGATACAATCCCTGATGCAACCAAATTGTAGATATCCAAGCGGTTGGGATTTCATAGCTAAAGAAATCCGGGCGTATTAGCGGTGACCACCATGAAAATTTGGCGTTGGCGACGGCTTGCGTCAGACTGGTCATTTGAATGTAAAAAAGATATAAGGGGATGATGAGCACCGGGCGGGAGATATAAACGCTCAGGCAATATATGAGGCAAACCGAATAGAACAAAGGAACAAGCATAAGGAAGAAGGCCTGTTTAAGATAAGCGGTCACAACTTCCATGAATGATATATTTTGAATGAAAACCCAGGTGATAACAAAATGCATCAACAGGCTCAAAAGGATTACAGCTACTAAAGGCAACCCGGCACCCACGAACTTGCCTAACACATACGCTGCTTTCTCGAAGGGTTTGCTGAATTCGATGGGGGCTACACATTGACGGCGAGCACGGTCTAGTGCAAAAGGCACGGTCAACACAGTAACAAAGGATCCGATCACCATTGCTCTGTCCACCCAGGTGTTTGCGGCTTTTGTGATCGAAAATCCAAACAGACTGGTAAATGCGGGGTGTTCACTGATGACAACCACAAGGAAAAATAAACCTACCAGCCAACCTCCCCAATTCCGGAGTTGTAAGCGCCATTCATCCCGGGAGATACCTAATCCCTGATGCCACAGAGTTTCTGCCTTCATAAGACCACCTCTTTGGCAGGCTTTTGCTTCATCATCCAAATATAGGCATCTTCCAATGTCGGCTCGACGTGACGGATGGAAGGCAAACCGGCCACTGCTTCTGGTTTTGCCAAAATGCGCAAGCTGACGCCATCCTTGTGACGTACCGCGCTGATCACCTGATAGTCCGCCTCAATGGCAGGAACCTGGGCAGGCTCCACTGTCGTTGACCACACGAACCCTTCGGCCGATTGAACAAATTCTGCTGGCCTTCCTCGATAACAAATGCGCCCTTCATCAAGGAGCGCCATATCGTTACAACTGCTGCTAATATCGTCAACAATGTGTGTGGAAAGAATAACAATCCGGTTTCCACTCAACTGCCCCAGGAGATTCCGAAAACGCACGCGTTCTTCAGGGTCAAGCCCAGCGGTTGGCTCATCCACGATGAGCAGCTTAGGGTCATTCAGTAATGCCTGGGCGATACCGAGACGTTGTCGCATGCCGCCCGAAAAGCCTCCCACCCTCTGATTGCCCACGTTCTCCAGATGTACTTGTTCCAGCACAACTTCAATTCGACTCCGCCAGTCGAGCTTCTTTGCATCCCCATGCAGAGTAGCCATGTATTGCAGCAATTCACGGGCTGTGAGTGCCGGATACAAACCGTATTCCTGTGGAAGATACCCTATCGATCGACGGATTTCCTGATCGTGTTTCCCCAATTGAAGTGTATCGTACAATACTGTCCCCGATGTTGGTTCCAGCAATGTGACCAAGATCTTCATGAAGGTGGTCTTTCCCGCTCCATTGGGTCCTAACAACCCAAACATCCCGTTTCCGATTTCCATCGAGAGACTTTCAATGGCTTGCTTACCAAGGTGATATTCTTTTGTCAGTTTCTGTATATGTAATTCCACAGTTGCCTCCTACAATGCAATGAGAAGACAGATAACAGAGAAATACAATTGTAACCCCAAGCTGGGTGGGCACATTCAATAATAATTATTTTACAAATCCATGACCATCAAGTCATGTGTCTTTTGTCACCGACAATTTCGCACACAGCCGAGCAGTGATGACCAATCGCGCTACACAATCTCAGCCCCAGCCCCTTTCAACAACTCCCGCAGCACCGAGCGGTGACAGTGGGACTCGTCCTCACAGTAGCAGCCCACCGAGAAATTGCTGTGCTTGGATAGCGCAGCCAGCAGTGCGATCTGTCCGCGCATTTTCAGGCGTGGACATTTCCTTTCTGTATTTCTTGACGAAGGCGCGCCACTGCGCCGGGGTCTGCGCCTGCTGCGCCAACTTGACCGTCTCTGGGCTGGGAGACAAGTTCGGATACCAGACATCATACCAATTCTGCGAAGCAAACTCTGACTTAGCGACTCCCCTCGGCGGTCGCCGGACGGTTCCGATCCGCAATCCTTCATTTTCAAAACGCGGACTACCAAGCCGTACAGTTCGAATTGCCATGATTAATCTCCTCGTACCATCTACTTTTCATTATTAAACTTCTAATGACCGGATTTCACCGCTAATATTCCTTCTCGCCTGTTCCTCAAATCGCTCTTGCATTACATTGGTAAAGTAAATCGTTTCTCGCCTCATAAAGCTTTCCAATACCTTTATCCTGCCTTGACGATATGTTGGTTCATGTACCCAGGAGTATTCCTCTCTGATCGTCTTGCTATATTTCTCATATATCTCTTCGCTCGTTCCAAGAATTGCAAGATCCATATCCAAAAAGAGTTTGGCATCCTGCGAGAGGTTATTGCCGTCATGGCTCTTTGTTGCCAGGATCAATTCGCTTACGAGGGTAGTCGTTTCGGCATTGACGTTCAATTTGCGCAATGTTTCAGAAGCCAGCCGGGCACTTTCTTCCTCGTTATCATTCCTTCTTGTATCGTACACGACGTCATGAAACCATATGGAAAAGCCTACCGCCTCACGCTCCTGGATTTGTTCCTTTAGCGATTTATATAAATCAAGCAGCGATTTGATATGGCTCAGGTTGTGGTAGAAACGGCTTTTTTCGGAGTATTTCTCCTCCAGTATTTGGAACGCATCATTTTGGATCGATGTATCTATGGTGTAAGAAGATATTAGCTCCTTCCACTGACGCTTGAGGAATGCAATGTCACTCTCACGAACAGCAAAAAGATTTATTCACGCTCCAGATAAGCATCTTCAAATTCTTCGATACTGGAATACGAGCGGATCGGTTCTCCAAGCCGGGCATACAGATCTCGATAGTATTCGGCAGCAACATCAAATCGCTCTACGGAGCGATAGAGATCATCAATTCGAAATCCTTCATAGAGCCGCACTCGCTCAATATCGTACTCGGTCGAGAACTCGTCATAGAACTGCTGACAGCTCGCCATAGTCATCAGGGCTAGATAAGCATCGTCCGTTTCGGCGGCAAGGATAATCTTGCTTCTCCAGTTGGAGATGATCTCTTCATAGGTGCCGCGAATGGCATCCGGCGGGAGTTCCTTTTTCACCGTGACAGGCTCGGTCAGGCCCGTGATAAAGTCTCGCACGCTTTTCATAATCCGTGCGGAACAGGACTGGATGTCGTCATGAAATCTGGCTTTGATCAGTTGCTGATAAATAGACCAAAAATCCTTTGGGAGGCATTTCATATCTCGCAGTTCTTCCGGGATTCGTCGAATGCCGCGATGGATATAAGCTTTATTTGCCAGATAGATCAGATACTCGATAGCAAGGATCATCTTTGCAGAAGCGTATTTGCATTCGGCGGCGGTATCAGCGAGCATAACACAGGCATAAGCTTGCATGGCATCTGAAAAATGCCTGGTCACATTCTTCGCATCTTCGCTGGAGAATGGCGCATCCAGCTTGCCTTGAACCGTTTTTCGCAGGGACATATACCGGGCAAGCGCTGCCTCATCGGCGTGATAGACAATATCCAGTTGGAGAAGCTTCGTCACATGTGGGTCCGTATACTTCGCCATGGACTCAAGCCTATGCCAGGGAGTGCAGTAAATATCGAAGCCCACCTCATCCAGGATAAAGCAATCGGCGATCTTCCAGCCAGCGTCGTCGTTGATCACAATACACAGGTCCAAGTCTGACCGTTCATGAATGTCACCGTGGCAAAAAGAACCGGCAATACCGATCAAGGCGATGGAGTTTGGGCAGACCTTTTGTGCTTTTTTGAGGATGGCATCGATGATGCGCGCGTTCCTTTTTTGAAGTTCGTCGATCAGTTCCTGTTTCATGTATCCTTCTCTATGGATTATGTATGGTATTTCAAGCTATGAAAATTTTACAAATCCTATTGGGTCAAGTCACGTGTCATTTATCACCGAAATCGTGAACAGGTTCGGAAATTGCTGTCACACTGGACACAAGGTTCCCGCACAATATAAAACAGGTCACGCTTGATGCATGACCTGTTGAAAACCTTTAAAGATATTTATGCTTCGATCAGGCGAGATCGAAACGGTCAAGGTTCATGACCTTGTTCCACGCTGCAACAAAATCGTGGATGAACTTCTCTTGCGAGTTTTCACAGGCATAGACCTCCGCCAAAGCGCGGAGTTGCGAGTTCGAACCGAAGACCAGGTCGACGCGGGTGGCGGTCCACTTGGTTGCGCCCGTTGCACGGTCACATCCTTCGAACACATCGTGGTCAGCCGATGTGGCGCGCCATTCCGTGCTCATGTCGAGCAGGTTCACGAAGAAGTCATTGGTGAGCGCTTCGGGGCGTTTGGTGAACACGCCATGCGGAGAGCCTCCAACATTGGTCTTCAAGACGCGCATACCACCCACAAGCACCGTCATTTCGGGCGCGCTCAGCGTCAGTAATTGAGCCTTGTCGATCAGCATTTCTTCGGCAGGGATGGAATAACGAGCCTTTTGATAATTGCGGAAACCGTCCGCTTTCGGCTCCAGCACAGCGAAGGAGTCCACGTCGGTTTGCTTTTGTGAAGCATCCATGCGTCCTGGCGTGAACGGAACCGTCACTTTGTATCCGGCATTCTTCGCCGCCTGCTCGACTCCTGTACAGCCTGCCAGCACGATCAGGTCCGCCAGGGAAATCTGCTTGCCGCCGGTCTGGGCGCCATTGAACTCTTTGCGGATGCGTTCCAGGGTCTTGAGCACCTTTGTCAGTTGGGCAGGCTGGTTGACCTCCCAATCCTTTTGCGGCGCGAGGCGAATGCGGGCGCCGTTGGCACCTCCGCGTTTATCGGAGCCACGGAAAGTGGATGCCGATGCCCAGGCGGTCGAAACCAATTGCGAAACCGACAACCCCGAAGCTAGGATTTCCTTCTTCAGCACAGCGATGTCTTTCGCGCTGATCAACTTGTGGTTAACAGCCGGGATGGGGTCCTGCCAGATCAAATCTTCCTTCGGCACCTCGGGACCGAGATAACGGCTCTTGGGACCCATGTCGCGATGAGTCAGCTTGAACCAGGCGCGTGCAAAAGCATCGGCAAACGCCTTCGGGTCCTTCTGGAAGCGGCGCGCGATCGGCTCATAGATCGGGTCGAAACGCAAGGAGAGGTCCGCGGTGGTCATCATCGGTGCATGCTTCTTGGTTGGGTCGTGCGCGTCGGGGATCATGTCTTCCGGCTGGACATCCTTCGCCACCCACTGTTGAGCGCCTGCCGGGCTCTTGACCAGTTCCCACTCATACTTGAACAGCATGTCGAGGTAGCCGTTGTCCCATCGAGTGGGGTTCGGTTTCCAGGCGCCTTCAATGCCGCTGGATGTGGTGTGCACTCCCTTTCCGGTGCCGAGGCGGTTCTTCCATCCCAGACCTTGTTCTTCCACGGAAGCGCCTTCCGGTTCAGGACCGACCAGCTTCGGGTCACCTGCACCATGAGCCTTACCAAAAGTGTGTCCGCCCGCAATGAGCGCCACGGTTTCTTCATCGTTCATCGCCATGCGCCCAAACGTCTCACGGACATCGCGCCCCGAAGCGACCGGATCGGGCTTGCCGTTCGGTCCCTCAGGGTTGACATAGATCAAACCCATCTGCACCGCCGCGAGCGGATTCTCGAGGTCACGCTCGCCGGAGTAGCGCTTGTCTTCCAACCACTTGCCTTCGGAGCCCCAGTAAATATCCTTTTCGGGTTCCCAGATATCCTCGCGCCCACCCGCGAAACCGAAGGTTTTGAAACCCATCGATTCCAGAGCCACATTACCAGCAAGGATCATCAAGTCCGCCCAGGATATCTTTTTGCCATATTTCTTTTTGATGGGCCAGAGTAATCGGCGTGCCTTATCGAGGTTGACATTATCGGGCCAACTGTTGAGAGGTGCAAAACGCTGACTGCCATTCCCACCGCCGCCGCGACCATCGCCCGTGCGATAGGTGCCGGCACTATGCCACGCCATGCGGATCATCAGCCCGCCGTAGTGACCCCAGTCCGCGGGCCACCATTCTTGCGAATCCTTCATCAGTGTCTGGAGATCCTTCTTTACCGCTGCCAAATCAAGCTTCTTGAATTCCTTACGGTAATCGAACTCCTCCCCCATCGGGTTGGATTTGGAGGAGCGCTGATGTAGAATATCAAGTCTTAACTGATTGGGCCACCAGTCCTGATTCGTTGTGCCGCCAGGGCGTTTGCTATCTTCGCTCATATTGTGTACTCCTTTGGTTATATAAATTGTCTGATAACGCCACCATGAATGATCGTACTTCATTTCCTATCGTACTAACGAGTGTGTAGAACGTCAATATCAATATGACTGGTTATGGATGATTGCAATGATGCATCTATAGGATGTCAGACGACAAAATAAAAATCCGCCCACACTATCTACCTATTATTCTACAATTCTCAAATTACCGAGTCACGTGTCATTTATCACGAAATCACGTACAATACCGGGCATGATCCTCGCTACCCTCTGCTACGTCAAACACAATGGCAAAACGCTGATGGTTCACCGCAATAAAAAGCCCAACGATATCCACGAAGGGAAGTGGAATGGGTTGGGTGGAAAGTTCGAGGCGGGAGAAACGCCTGAGATGTGTATCCGGCGCGAGGTCCAGGAGGAAGCGGGGCTCGTTATCCACGAGCCGCATCTGCATGGGTTACTCCTGTTCACGAATTTCAAAGGCAACGACTGGTACGTCTTCGTCTTCACGGCGACGGAATTTAGCGGCGAGTTGAGCGAGTCATCGCCCGAGGGTAGGCTTGAATGGGTGGAGAATGACAACCTGACCGAACTCAATTTGTGGGAGAGCGATCATATCTTCCTGCCATGGCTGGAGAATGGAAAATTCTTCTCGGCAAAGTTCGATTATGAAGGGGACAAAATGCTGGGCTACGAAGTAAATTTCCACTAACCTTACTAACTTGCAAGATTTATTTTTTTGTTAAGTCCCTACAAAGTAGCGGGTCTAACCCGCTGGCTATAATCCGTGTTGTCTGTAATGAAATTATTATAAATCGCAAACGTGAACTGATCGAGATCTCCCGTGGACTTGCCATGTTCCTGGTGCTGTGGGCGGCAGCACTGATGGCAGTGCGCCTGCAATTGATCTTTCCGCGCTCGGTCATCGTGTGGCTCAGCGAAAGCCCAGACCCGCAAAGGGCGCTGATCGCCTTCGGGGCACTGGTCAGCAGCGGTGTGCTTGGACTGTTGCGGCTGGGTATCGAAGTACCGCCGCTTAAAGCGATGATCACGTCTGAAACCGTGCGAACGTACATTACCGGCGTGCCGTTGTGGGTGTTGGGTAGTGTTTTCGCCGTTTCTGTCGGCGCGATCTTATTGGTATTTCCTTCCTGTTCATCGCCCGCTTTCGTCACCTTCCACGTGGAAGGCAGGCAGGAAACCTATCGCCCGAACGAAACACTCGTTGCCGTGCCGGGGGAATTCCTGGCGATCACTGCGCAGTCCACCCAGCAGGATGCGATCCTTTCCTGCAAGTGGCAATACATCGGTGAGACATTCGAAACGATCGGCGCCAGCAGCGGCTGCGATATCAATCTCAAATTATCGGGGCAGCCGGGGAACGGTTTGCTCACACTGCAAGCCTCCCAGGATTTCTGCAACCAAAGCTCCATTTTTTCCCTGGGCATCCAGGTCACCAACCCATAAAGGTCAAGGGACACATGTGCTCCCGTAACATTCTCATCCTCATTGTCGCTTCTCTTTTGCTCCCGGGCATCGCCGCCTGTGGAGATGTCGCCACACCGACCAACTCCGTGACCGTGCTCCCCAAAGATTGCCGTATGCTGGTCAATGAGCAGATGCCCATGACGCTGGATGGACTCGTCCCGCCGAACGCGGTCATCACCTGGAGTGCGGATGGCGGAAGCATCATCTCTGCCCCACCGGGATTGAACGCGCTTTTCGTCGCTCCGCCTCAGCCGGCAATTGTTACCATTACCATTTCCATCTCCTCCGGGACGCCGAGCATGCAGATCCCCATCACACGCCAGTGCATTATCACATCCAATGACGCCACACCGATCCAGCCTGTCGTGACATCACCAGACGCACAGGTAGCCTCTTCAGAGCCGATGATCATCAACACCCAACCGACCGTCATCATCAGTGAAGTGATGGCGAATCCATGCGGCGGGCTGGAAGTCAAAAAATGGAATGAGTATGTGGAGTTATACAACTACGGCGACCAGCCCGTAGACGTTTCTGGCTGGTGGCTGGCAGATTTGGGCCAGGCAGGCACTCCCGATGAATTGGTAGCATGGTCCACGCGCAACCCAACCAAGTCATTGAATGGAAACATCGTCTTAAACTCCACTGTTATCCCTGCACGCGGATTTGCCGTGATCCTTTCGCCGATCTACACCGAAGGCATGTCTCCCTACTATATGCCCTATAACTTCCCATCGAGCACGGTCATTCTCACTGCGGCTCACAGCGCATCGTTAGGCGATGACTACTTCAATCTCATCGGCGACGGTGATGGACGCGATGTGCTGGTTCTCTATAAGGGTGGTCCCAGCGTTATCAAGGAAGTCATCTCCACGTATGGGACGCCCAAGCTTAATTCGTATGTGACCAGTCTGCGCGATGATTATCTCGACAACCTGCCGCTCAATTTGCACGAATGTTCCTCAGTAGAACGGGTCATGCCCACAGGAGCAGACAGCTTCGAGAACTGGCGCGAGATCAGCGGTTCACCGGGGGAAGCGCCGTACTAAAAACGTTTAACCGCGAAGCGCGCTAAGAGCGCTAAGGTTCTTAAGAAGCCCCAGCTTTGAAGCCTTCCTCAAAAAATAGTCTTTCTTTGCGCCCTTTGCGTTCTTAGCGGTAAATTCCCAGAAAAGCGATGCTAAAACAGGCATCGCTTTTTTCTTGGAAGTATAATGAGCCTATGTCTGTCTTCACTAACAAACACATCATTCTCGGGGTAACGGGGTCCATTGCAGCCTATAAAGCCGCAGACCTGGCATCGAAGCTCACGCAGGCAGGCGCGCAAGTGGATGTGCTCCTCAGCAGCGCAGCAGAAAAGTTCATCACGCCGCTCACTTTCCAATCGGTCACCGGGCGGCGTGCTTTTACCGACTCGGATCTTTGGGGAAATGAAGCGCATGTGATCCATGTAGGTCTTGGACACAAAACCAACCTGCTCATGATCGCTCCTTGCACGGCAAATACGATCGCCAAGCTCGCCCACGGACAAGCGGACACTTTGTTGACGGTCACAGCACTGGCGGCGCAATGCCCAATTATCATTGCTCCTGCAATGGATGGTGGCATGTACGAACACCCTGCCACGCAGGAAAATCTCGATACACTCCGCAAGCGCGGCGTAACCATCATCGAACCCGCTTCGGGACACCTTGCCTCAGGATTGGTCGGCGTGGGACGTCTGCCCGAGACAGCGGAACTGATCGGGCGCGCCCGTCTCGTGCTCGGGCAAAATGGTCTGCTCGCCGGGAAGAAAGTGGTCATCACTGCCGGAGGAACTCAGGAACCGCTCGACCCAGTCCGCGTGTTGACGAATCGTTCGTCGGGCAAACAGGGCTATGCCATCGCCCACGCCGCTCTGGATGCCGGGGCTCAGGTAATATTGATCACCACGCCCACATCCTTAAGTCAGCCAGTTGGTGCAAAAGTAGTTCATGTGGAAACTGCCCGGCAGATGCTCGAAGCGGTGCAGCAGGAATCCGCAGGAGCAGATGCGCTGATCATGGCGGCGGCGGTGGCAGACTTCCGCCCGAAGAACGTTGCTGCTAACAAGATCAAGAAGGAAGGCGGCATTCCGCAGATCGAACTTGAAGCCACGGAGGATATTTTGAAAACGGTATCCGCCTCCGGCTTTCGCGAAGCGGGGAAGCGTCCGCGTGTGGTGGCGGGGTTCGCCGCCGAGTCACAAAGCCTTCTTGAAAATGCGTCAGTTAAGTTACAATCCAAGAATCTAGACCTGATCGCGGCGAACGATATTTCCGCGCAGGATGCTGGGTTTGCTGTCGAGACAAATCGCATCACTTTATTGTTCAAAGATGGACGAAAAGAATCGTTGTCCCTGATGAGCAAGAGTGAAGTGGCTGAAATACTCATCGAACGGATCGCGGCATTGCTGGAGTAGAATGCGAATTCTTGTCATCTCGGATATTCATGCCAACTATACCGCCCTCGAGGCGGTGCTCAAAGATGCCGGTGAAGTGGACGAGACCTGGTGTCTGGGCGATATCATAGGGTATGGTCCTGATCCGAACGCGGTCGTGGAGGAAATTCGCGAGATCAAGAAATCTCACCTGCCTGCTTGGCAACCATGATGTGGCTGTGATCGGCAGGATCCCCTTCGAATCGTTCAATGGCGATGCCCGCCGCGCTCTGGAATATCACGAGCGTGTGTTGAACGCCAGCAATATGGACTTTTTGAAATCGTTGCCATCCAGCCTGAAGGTGCGCGAGAACGCCAGCCTGGTGCATGGCAGCCCGCGCGATTCAGTGTGGGAATATATTTTGAATACGCTCTCGGCGCGTTTGAATTTCGACCATTTCACAACGCCGTGGTGCATGGTGGGACATTCGCACATCCAATGCATGTTCCATTATGATGAACTGAACGACCGCGTCAGCCTGAAACCGATCAAGGTCGGGGATCGCATCCCACTCCAGCCGAGGCTGATCATGAACCCTGGTTCTGTGGGTCAACCCCGAGACCGTGACCCGCGTTCGGCATACGCCATCTACGACAGCGAAGCCAAAACCTGGGAACCGCGTCGCGTGACGTACAACATCGCCGAAGTGCAAAAACGCATCCGTGAAGTGGGGTTACCCGAAAAACACGCTGTGAGAATTGCCGAGGGGTGGTAACTCCACCCCTAGCCCTCCCCCAAATTCCAACTGAAGTTCGTTGGAATTTGGGGGAGGTGCCCATTAGGGCGGGTGGGGGTTGGGGGCAGGAACTTTTCAATGAACAGTTCGTCAATAAGATGAAATCATCTTACATTGATGAAGGAGCAAAAACCATGAAGCGCCCGATTACCATTATTTTGTCTGTCATCGGTGTCATTCTCATTCTCAGCATCGCCATGATGAGATTGATGGGACCGAAGGTTGGAAATACGTTCAGTTTTATCTCATCTGATCTTGATTACGGCATGGGTGGCGGCGGAGCAGGTCCATCTGTGGATATGTATGCCATGGAATCACCTGCTTCTGCTCCGCTGGCGTTAGATGCTTCCCGTCAGGCAGTGACCAGCAACGGCATGGATGTTGTCGCTCAACAAGTGGAGCGCAAGGTCATCAAGGATGCCAACCTGAGCGTAATCGTCAAAGATCCACAAAAGAGCATGGACACTATCAGCGCCATGGCAGAGGAATTGGGCGGCTATGTTGTCAATTCCAACGTCTATCAGACCAGCTATGGACCCAATAATCTCTCCGCTCTCGCCGGAAATATCACCATCCGTATCCCCGCTGAGAAATTGAACGAAGTGCTGGACCGGGTCAAGAAGGACGCGGTGGAAGTCACCGGCGAAAATATCTCCGGCCAGGATGTGACCGATCAGTATGTCGATCTGACATCCCGCCTGGCTGCCAAGGAAGATGCCGCCAAGAAACTGACCGAGATCATGGAAAAGGCTGAAAAGACCGAAGATGTGATGGCTGTGTATGCACAGCTACAGCAGGTACAGACTGACATCGAGGTTTTGAAAGGACAGATCAAGTTCATTGACCAGTCCGTGGCGATGTCATCGGTCACCATCAACATGAGCGCGGAATCCAGCTCGCAGCCGATCGAGATCGGCGGCTGGAAGATCCAGGGCACAGCCAAAGAAGCAATCCAAGGATTGGTCTCTTTCCTGCAAGGTTTCGTCCAGTTCCTGATCCGCTTCTTCCTGAACTACCTGTGGCGTCTCATTCTGATCTTCCTGCCGCTTTACGGTGTCTTCGTCCTTGGGCGTGCTGTATATCGCAGAATGAACCGCTCCAAGGCGGCTGTAGAAGTGACAGAAGTAGAAAAGAAGTAAGTCAAAATGAACCAAAGAGACCGTCAAATATGGCGGTCTCTTTTTTTACCAATGTCATTCTGAGCGACCGAAGGGAGCGAAGAATCTCTGACACGCCTTGAAGCATCTACGCCAGGGTAGAGACCCTTCGCTGTCGCAGAGCAACCTGCGCTCGCCTTCGGCTCAGGGTGACATAGAAGGTGAAAGAAGAAAGAGGAAAGAAGTTGGTTGCGGGTTATAATTTTCCCTGATGGATAAACTCATTCACGAAGCGCAAACATTGTTCAACGTCCATATCACGGGGCGACAGGTCATGTCACTCATGACCTACGAAAAAGAATTAATGGAATGGAACCAGAAGTTCAACCTGACCGCCATCCGCGATGTGGAATCGATCCGCACCAAGCATTTTCTCAATTCGTTCTCATGTGTACTGGCATGGAAAGCTTCTCCGCCCGCCAATCTCATTGACATCGGCACGGGTGCAGGCTTTCCGGGTATCCCGCTTAAGATCATCTACCCCGGCATGAAGTTGACCTTGGTCGAATCGGTCGGCAAGAAAGCCATGTTCTGCCAGCACATTGTTTCTGTATTGGGCTTGGAAAACGTAGAAGTCGTTCAGGCGCGTGCCGAAGACCTGGGACAGCAGGGTAAACACCGCGAAAAATATGACTGGGCGGTTGCCCGCGCCGTGGCAAACCTGAACGTGCTTAGCGAGTTCCTATTACCACTGGTCAAATTGAACGGCGCCATGCTCGCCCAAAAAGGCGAAAGCGGACCCGCCGAGGCGCAGTCCGCGGAGAAGGCGATGCATATGTTGGGTGGGAAATTGCGGCAGTTGATCCCGGTCAATTTGCCAGGCGTGGTGGATGATCGTTATCTTATTCTTGTGGATAAGGTCGCGGCGACTCCACCCAAATATCCGCGCAAGCCGGGGATTCCGGCAAAACAGCCGTTATGATTTTGTAGGGACACGGCGTTGCCGTGTCCATCAACCGTTTTAGGGCGTAGCGGTAGCGTTCGTAACAATCTTTGAGTTTAAGTCGATCTCAATCAACGTCGGCTCATAACTCCTGCCATAGTCTTCAACTGTTAGAATATTGTCTTCGTTCCAGTCCACGGCTAAAAAACAATCTGTTTTGGCTTCAAGAAGAACACGTTCATTTCCAGATTGAGTGTCCACCCACCGTAAAAAGTAAGTGTCGCTTTCCCTATTACTGGGAGGGTAAGATACTACAGCCGAATATACAAATTCCAAACCATCTGGCGACCAAACAAATCCTCCGCCATCTTCATCATAAGCCTTTGGGCTGTTAACCCGGATTAATTCTCCACTCTCAATATCAAGGATATGCCAATCGTATGCCCGTTTCCCATAGACAATATAATTATCAACAGGTGAAACCGAAAAGCCATACCACCAAAAATCTTCGTTTGTTGGGAGGATGGTTGTTACCTGCCCCGCTTGTAAATCGAGCCGGAATAAGCCAAATCCACTATCCTCGCCATAAAAGCACTCGCCACCGTCTCCACCTCCATGAGAATAAAAATATGCATATTTCCCATCTTGCGACCAATGAATAACTTCCAACCCACCATCAGGTGAATAACCTAAATTGGGTATGTAATCATGGTAAAGCAACTTCCATAAAGCCCGTGTTTCACGGTTGGAAAACGCCAAAATCAAGTCATTATCCGCTTGGCTTCCACACATCTCAACCAACCATAATCCATTAGGTGAATACTCGTGGGGATAATATTCATCGCAAATACGTGGGAAATTAGCCGCATGAGTTTGCGCAGCAGCTACAGTAGCGATGTCATCATCATAGTTTCCAGTCCATTTTGGGGTTGCAGTAATGGAAGGCGTGGACGTTAAAAGCTCAATTACAGTATGCGTGACAGATGGTTGTGGCAAAGCAGTTGCCTGGGAAGACAAACATGAAACTATACCTGCCGTCAGTGCAAAAGAAGTTATTACCAAGCAAAGAAAAATAACTTTTTTCATCAACGTTTCCCCGAATTCTACCTAAAGGAATTAGTATAAAATCCATAGGGGCACGGCGACGCCGTGCCCCAACGATTTAACAATTGTTTTCTTCAACCACCGTGATCTTGTCTTCCTTGTTGGGGATAATGCATAGGAATTCGAACGGTTCTTCCCCCGTATTCTGATATGAATGGATCACGCCTTCAGGGATGAAAACCACATCTCCCGTTTTGACATAGTGCGTTTCATCGCCGATGGTGATGGTGGCTTCGCCGTGCAGCACATATTGCTCATGTTCGAGCGTGTTGGTGTGGCGCGGCATGCCGCCTCCCCTTTGTATGGAAAACTTCCGCAAGGCAAAGTTCGGTCCTTCCTGCGAAGAGATCAAAACTTGGATCGTTGTGTCTTTTCCAGCAGCGACATTTTTTGTTTCGACATCATGGGAATGTTTGACTGGCATATTTTCTCTCCATTTCATATGTCGTTGCGAGGGCGGTGTTCGTCCGCCTGAAGCAATCTCCCGTTAAATGGTTTTAGCTTATTCAAGAGTATCAACCGTTTAAACGGAGATTGTTTCGCTTCGCTCGCAACGTCATCACGGGCTTATTGTATTCGTGGGCCACGGCGTATATGTCGGTGCGATGGGCAGCACTTCCTGCGTGGCAACTGGTAAAGTAGGTAAAGGAGACTCCGTCGGGGTGGGGAACGGAGTCTCTGTAAAAAGAGCAGACGGAGGAACGGTTGGGGTGAGGGCAATGCCCGTCGTTCGCCGCAACAGCCCCAAGCTTAGGACAGAACCGGCGACGACCAGGATGAGCAATCCCGCCACGCCGCCAATCAGCCACGGCAGCCAATCCGCCTCCTTTTTTTTCTTCTTTGTTACCAACTTGAAATTGGACGGTACAGAGATCAAAACAATCGTGATATTGTCATGTCCGCCGCGTGAGTTTGCCAGATCGATCAATGCCCGTGCCGCTTCTTTCAGATTGGATTTGGCACGCACGATCTCCAAAATTTCATCGTTCCAGACCAGGTCAGTCAACCCATCACTGCACAATAACACCACATCGTTCGGCAGCAATTGTGCGCCCTGATTACTTTCAGCGTGCTGGTCACCCTCGCCGTCAAACCACTTCAAACGGAAATCTGGGTCGGGCGGCACCGGCGAACCAAGATAGCGACGAATGACGTGCACATTGGGATGATCGCGTGCCAGTTCGGGGGTCAGAATACCTTTCTCGATGGCTTCCTGAACCCAGGTATGATCGATGGTCAGTTGCTGAATGCGCCCGCCACGCATGAGATAGATGCGTGAATCCCCCACATAACTGGTATACAGTCTATCGCCGATGATCCAGGCAGTAGCACAAGTGGACCCCATGCCCTTCAAGTCATCGTTGGTCGCTGAGTGCGCCGCAATCGCGCTGCTGGCTTCACTGACCGCAGTTTCAATGGTCTGTCGCGCCTGCCTGCCATCGCTCTTCGCGACCACCTGCATAATGTGATTGACCGCCAACTCCGCCGCCACTTCGCCACCGCGATGCCCGCCAATGCCATCTGCCAGCACGGCAAACAGCGCTGGCATTTTCTCTTCGCTATCCAGCACAAAGGACGCTACCGCAAAACGGTCTTCATTGTTCTTGCCCGTCATGCCTGGGTGCGTTTGAGCTTCAACGTTCAGGTGCGCGCGCGATACTCGATTCATATATCGGATTGATTTTTCTTAATGACCTTCGGTTCAGACTTAGCCGGAGGCTGGCTCAGATTAAAGCGGTAGACCAACTGCCCAAAGTGGATCGTATCCCCGTGCGTCAGGCGAGTGCCTTCGCGCGTGACAGGTTCGTAGTTCACCCACGTGCCCGCGATCGAACCATGATCGTATAGGATAAAAGCACCATCTTCCATCCGTTTGATACGGGCGTGCAATGCTGCAATGGACGGGTCGTCAAGCACACGCACTGATTGTACCGGGTCTGTGCCAAACGTCATATCCTTTTCAGAGACCGGGATTGGTACAGCGCTGGCAGGTTCGCCTCCGTTGGTCAGGCGGATCAGATAGGCGGGCGCTTCGGGAACGCGCGCGGCTGCTGATCGGGCAGGCAGCCAACTGGTACGACGCGGTTGAGTCTTGCTCTTCTTTTTAGCAGAGTTGGCAGCCTCCGTCAATACTGCGACAGGCTGTGTAACCGGGTCTTCGAAGCGTTTCTTCTTCTCCTGCCGCGGACTGGGAGAGCGATGCCCAACCCAGCCGCGGATGATAATAATCAACAGCGCCAGCCCTGCCAAACCAATGGCACCCAACACCAAATAGGAACGGTAGCGCGCCAGCATTGCTTTAAGTCCACGCGGCGGCTGGATCACATTCAGCGTGACCTGTGTTCCTACGCTGGATTTCTTCAAGCCAAGTTCATCTTCTGCTTCTACAACAAGTTCGTGCTGGCTATTCTCGTGGTAGGTGCTCAAATCCCAGGTAAATTTAGTGAACGGTGCAGATTTGTTCTCATCCACCACTTCCCCATCCACGTAGAGCGTGGTGCGTTTGAGATTTCTTTTATGTCCGTCAGGGAATTCAACGATGATCTCAAGATTTTGTTGCGCAGGCACCAGAGCTTCGATTTCGTATGGATTCTCCGGCGATGGTTCACGTGTGATCTGCAACGGCTGGGAGACAAAGATCGGGTTGGGCGGCTGGATGTCAATCGTAAAGTTTTTGTCCAACGCGGGAATCTGTCCAGCGGGTGTATCTACGTACATGCCCAGCGTGTGATCACCAGAGGTGGAGATCGTTGATGTGTAGGACAGAGAGTAAATGACACGCAGTGGAGCAAAATACTCGTTCAAGTCCGGGAAGGGTTGGCTGCTCGAGAAAGCGAAGTAGGCGCCACCCGATTGCTGGGCAATAGACTTGAAGGCATTAGCGCTGGGTGATGTGAAGGTGTTCTCTGCATCTATGAGCCAAACAAAGACACGGATCTTCGAAATCGATGGCGCGTTTGATCAGTGGAGCAATACTGTTATCAATATTCGTGTCGTCAATATGCGGGGAAATGAACAGCACGGCGCGTTTCATGCCTGGCTGTGGTGACGTGGCGCTGACCGTATCGAGCGCGATCGAAAGCGTTTGCAGGTTGGGAACGGTATTACGAAAATCAGGCTTGAACGCATTGAGGCTCACGGTCCAATCGTGAGCATTGGCGTGACTGATAAGCGAGCCTGATAATGAGATCAAACTAAGGTCATCGCTTTGATCGGGATGCTGTGAACCGATCCATTGGGTCAATGTGTCGGTCACTCGTTGAATACGCTGTGCACCGGAACCATCTTTGATCGCCAGCGCCGGACCAGGGTTGATGGCAACCACGATCTGCACCGGCGAAGGAACCTGACTGAGCGTATTGGCTTTGCGCTGTTCACCGTCTTCATAGATCGTCATGTCAGACGATTTCAAGCCTGTGATGAACTGCCCGTTCGCGTTGAACACATCCACCAACGCAGACACTTGTGGGAACTTATCCACGTTGATGGATTGAATCTCTGCGTACGCCGCGGTTTGGGCACGGACAAACGCCCCTGGTGCGGCGAGCAGGCTTAGGCTTAGAAAGAGCGCAAACAGTCTACGCATTCGGTAAGGTTATTGCGGTCGGGCGATCACCGTCTTGTCGCTATCTTCAGGAGGCAGCGGCGGTTCCACAACAACGGGAGCGGGAGCCGGAGGCGTGAAGCCTGTCAAACGTCTGTAGGTCAACGTCCAGGCGGATTGAGTATAGGCGGTCAGGATACCGTTCAGCACCATCGAGACTGGAATGTAAATGCACAAGCAAACTCCCAGCAGGATCATCGGTGCGAACTGCCGTCCCTGACCCAGGGCAAAGGTGATCGCTGAGGGAACTGCCACCGCGACGATCGGGATGGCGATGATCATTCCTGCCACGATGCTAATGACCCATAGAATGATCGCCATGATGAAGATGGGACCGAGATTCTTGCGGAACACTTCCCAGCCGCGCGAGAGGGATGGGAGTACGCGCATATCTTCGAGCACGATGGCATTTTCTGCCTGACGGATGATCAACCCGGCAACCAGCAGGAACGGAACAAGAAAGCACATGCACACGCCAAACAGCGAAAGAATACCAAGAAAACCGATAGCTGGTGCCGGAGAATTTCCGCCGCCATTGCTGACTGCTACTGGCACAAAAACCGCCACCGCACCAGCTAGTGCAATCGCGACTAGAATCAAGACAGGCAAGGCAATAATGAGTGAAAGTCCGAACATGCGCCAGAAATACGGTGTGCTCTCACTGAACAACTGACCGAAGATCATGTGCTCCGCTCCGCCATCTGCCTGCGCCACACCACGGATCAGACCAATTCTGCCAATGGTACCGAGGAAGATCGCGATGATCCAGATCACGCACAGGAGACAAATAATGCCCAAAACATATCCCGCCACATTGTCGGCAATTCTCTCAAAGAAACGTTCCATTCCAGGCGGCACACTGGGGTTATTGATATCGAAGCGGGAGCTTCCGCCTCCGTTTCCGCCACTTCCGCCGCGGGCGCAACCGGCGAGAATGCCGAAAATCCACAGCACTTTAAACTTCCAAACGATCTGCCAGGCACGAGTTAAAATCTCACCGAAGTTGAAATTCATGTTGTCTCCTTCCAATCCGCAATCGTAAATCTGAAATCGTCAATCGTTATTCCCATTCAATGGTAGCGGGTGGTTTGCTCGTGACATCATACACCACACGATTGATCCCGTCTACTTCATTCACGATACGGCTGGAAATCTTCGCCAGCAGATCATGCGGCAGACGCGCCCAATCGGCGGTCATGAAATCGTCTGTGGTTACGGCGCGGATCGCCGCGGCTTCCTGATAGGTGCGCTGGTCGCCCATCACACCCACCGAACGCTCCGAGAGCAGCACCATGAACGCCTGCGAAAGGACCGGAGGTTCCACCTTCAACGCGCCAGTGGCAGGAGTCCCACCCGAATAACGCCGATTCAATAATCCGGCATTGGCTAATTCTTCCAGCAGGATGGCGTCCGCCGCCCGCAAACGGGATACACGCTCACGCGTCACCTCCCCGAGACAGCGCACGGTCAAGCCCGGACCCGGGAACGGCTGCCGCCAAACCAACGCTTCCGGCAACCCGAGCGCTTCACCGACCGCCCGCACTTCATCTTTGAACAAATAGCGCAGCGGCTCGACCAATTCGAACTGCATATCTTGCGGCAAACCACCAACGTTGTGATGCGTCTTGATCCTGTCAGCTTTGTTCCGGTCCGGCGCAGACGATTCCACCACATCCGGATAGATCGTCCCTTGCACCAGGAACTTCGGCTGACCTAATTGCTTTGCCTGCTTCTCGAACACGCGGATGAATTTCTCACCCACGATCCTGCGTTTCTGTTCCGGGTCTGCACATCCCTTGAGCGCATCAAAGAACTCATCGGAAGCATCGACCGCGATCAATTCAGCGTGCATATTATTCCGAAATGCCGAAGCAACCTGTTCGCCTTCATTCTTGCGCAGCAGACCCGTATCCACGAACACAGCCACGAGCTGGTCGCCGATGGCTTTGTGCACCAACGCCGAAGCGACCGACGAATCCACGCCGCCGCTGACTGCCGCCAACACACGCTGATGCCCCACCTGTTTCTGCACACGTTCCACCGCTTCATCAATAATCGACTTGGGCGTCCAGGTCGGGCGCACGCCGCAAATATCAACGACAAAATGCTTGCAGTAATTTGTATCCATTCGGGGTATGGTTCACTTCGGGGTGGAACTGCACGCCGAAATATTTGCGATTCATATCGCCCATCGCCGCGAAGGGACTGTTGCCCGTGCGCGCCAGGGCGATAAACCCTGCGGGCATACGTGTGATCTTATCCCCGTGCGACATCCACACCTTCGAGATCACATCCAGCATGGTATCGGGCATGATCTTCTCGATCTCGGCATGTCCATACTCACGGCTGGTGGAGGGATACACTTCCCCGCCCAGGGCGTGGGTCATGGCTTGCATACCGTAGCAAATGCCGAGGATGGGAAGACCCGTCTTGAAGATGAAATCCTGCACGTAGGGAGCATTCTTCTCGTAGACCGAGTTCGGTCCGCCTGAGAGGATGAATCCCTTCGGCGCAATGGATAGGATCTTTTCCATGGGTGCGTCCCAGGGGAATAATTCGCAGTAGACCTGCGCTTCACGCACGCGTCGCGCAATGATCTGCGCATATTGAGAACCAAAATCGAGAATAGCGATGGAGTCCATAATAAATCCTTTGTCAGAAGTTGCAGGTTGAAAGTTCAAGGTGCGAGCTGGCTCAACCTTAAACCTTCAACTTTTGACTTTCAACATTTGAAACAAGATGAAAATGCAATTGCGGAAAATCCTGATACTCTCCGCCGTTGACGATCAAACGATAGCCGCCTGCGGCGAGATGAAATTCCTCCACCAAGCTCTGCACCGTGGAATAGAGGTCGGTGAGAAAAGCAGAGTCGGTTGAATCTAATTGTATCAGCGACTCAACCGACTTCTTCGGAACGATTAATATATGAAATGCATACGATGGTTTCGGGTGATGGAATGCCATCAAGGTCTCCGTCTCTCGCAGCCGTTTCACAGGGATGGCAAAGCTCATATGCTCAAACACCCAGCCGACAAAACACGTGACCCACGGATGCCACAACCATCTCCGCACAGCAACCTTCCAATTTCAAACCTTCAAACTTCTGACCTACACTGGTTCGCCGAACACAACCTTATTCTCATCCATCGCGGTGATACATGCCAACGAATAGATTGGCACGCCCAGCGACTGGAGCGCAGCGCGTCCGCCTTCGAAGAGTTTCTCGATCAGGGCGCCAACGCCCACGATCTTTGAGCCGGAGGCTTCCGCCAAACGCGCCAACCCCAAAATGGTTTGTCCACTGGCAAGGAAGTCGTCAATGATCAAGACCTTCTCGTTGTTTGCCAAATATTCCGGCGAGACGATCAACTCGACCATACGTCCCTTCGTATGCGAGGGCGCCAGGGTGAGATAGACCTGATCGGGCATGGTGACCGGTTTGGTCTTGCGTGCATATACCACCGGCAAACCCGAGGTGGATCGCCGTGGTCACTGCCGGGGCAATCCCTGAGATCTCGGCGGTCAACACCTTTGTCGCGCCAACCGAAGCGAAAAGACGCGCAAATTCCCGCCCGCAGGCATCCATTAGAAGAGGGTCCACTTGATGATTGACAAAACTATCCACTTTCAAAATTCCCCCGCCTAAGATCTTCCCATCCCGCAAAATCCGTTCTTCGAGCTCTTTCACAACCGCCTCCATGAATAGACAATTTTTTGCGTGATTGTACCACCGCCCCTGTGTTAGAATCTTCACCCGTGACCCTGATCCTTGCTTCCAATTCCCCGCGCCGCCGTCAATTGATCGCCCTCACTGGTTGGGATTTCATTGTCTCCGTTGCCAATGTGGATGAGAGTACTCGCGAGAACGAATCGCCCGCCAACTACGTCTTAAGGCTGGCAGAGACCAAAGCTCGCGCTGTGACAAACCGCGCCCAAGCGGAAGACATTATCCTTGCCGCCGATACAACCGTGGTGGATGGTTCCGAAATCCTCGGCAAACCCGTTGATGAAGCGGATGCGGTGCGGATGCTCACCCAACTACGCGGACGGACGCATCAGGTCTACACCGGGGTAGCCCTGCTTCGAATGAGCGATGGTCTCCTCTTGAAGGACGCCTGCATCACCGATGTGCCCATGCGCAACTACTCTGATGAGGAAATCTGCGCCTACGTTGCTACCGGTGATCCGCTCGATAAGGCGGGTGCGTACGCCATCCAACACGCGAAGTTCAGTCCCGTTGCCAGCATGGAGGGCTGCTATGCCAGCGTGATGGGACTTCCGTTGTGTCATGTGGTACGCATGATGCGTAAGCTGGGCGTGGAACCGAACGAGAATGTCCCTGCGAATTGCCAGAGTTTGCTGGAATATGAATGTCCCGTGTTTGAGTCGATCTTGAATAAATAATGTGGAGTTAGGGAGCTCCTTGCACTCGCAGGGTGTGCTCCCGTCACTGCAACGGCAAGCTGTTGCACTCCAAAACTTGAAAGGCAAAGAATGAAATTACTTCGTTGGTTCAATGTCATCATCATCTTAACTTTTATAACTGCCTGTGGCAATATCAATGTACCAACCTTGCAGCCAGTAGCAACAGCTACTTTCCTACCACCGCCCAATGTGAATGTCACACCGGCACCAGACGCCAGCGCAGCGCTGACCGCTTATTATGATGCGCTCAAAGCGGAAGATTACAACGCGATGTATGCCATGCTGAGCAAGGCAACACAGGATATGGCTCCATTGGATGCCTATGCCAAATACAATCGTGATGCCTTGAATACCATGAGCGCAGGCTCCTTCGATTACGAAATTCTTTCATCCCTGGTCAATCCCTATTCTGCAGAAGTCGCCTACCGCATCACCTATCACACGGCGTTAGTCGGTGATATTCAACGCGACATGGTCGCACGCTTTGCCCTCGAAAACGGACAGTGGAAACTGCAATGGGACCCGAGTCTCATACTCCCTGAACTGGCGGGCGGTAATCAGTTGAAAATGGACTACAAAACTCCCTCCCGGGGTGAGATCTATGATCGAAATGGGGATCCGCTCGTCGCCCAGTCCGATGCGTATACCTTTTCCATCCTCCCCGGCAATGTAACGGAGGAAAGCCGCGGGACGCTCTTGACCGAAGTCTGGCGCTTATGTGGCATCGATCCTGATGTGCTTAACGATGAGATCAATAACACCCCGGCGCAATGGCCCATTACACTGTGCGAAGCATCCAAAGATGAAGCCGAACGGATCACATCCATTGCTCCAAGCGGGTTGTACTGGACTGATTACAACTCACGCTATTATTTCGGGCAGGGTGTTGGTTCCAATGTTGTGGGCTACACCTTGGGCATCAGCGCGGAAGAGTTGGATAAATATCGCCGCCAAGGATATGCTGGCGATGAAACCGTCGGTAAATCGGGCATCGAGCAGTGGGCGGAAGGATATCTCGCCGGTAAACACGGCGGCACCCTGTATGTATTTACTCCTGATATGTCACAGATCGTCACGCGCATTGCAGAGAGTGAGCCCCAGCCCGCCGATTCGGTATATCTCACCCTTGACCGCAATCTTCAATATTATGCCGAACAAACCCTCAGAGGCTTTACCGGAGCAGTCGTCGTGATGGAGCGTGATACAGGCAAGGTGCTTGCCATGGCATCCTCGCCAAGCTTCGATTCCAACGCCTTTCAACCCAACAATCCCAACAGCCAGAACTCAAATTGGCGAGATATTCCAGCGTCAGGATAACCCCCTCTTGAATCGCGCTACGCAGGGACAATATCCACTTGGCTCAGTGTTCAAGATCATCACCATGGCAGCCGGCATGGAAAGCGGATTGTTCCTCCCCGAGTCCACATGGAACTGTACTTATGAATGGAAAGGACTCAACGACATCGTCCGTCATGATTGGACCTGGCAACACTGCCAGGACCGCCTGGCGGCCGGGCTGGAATGCAACACCAGCGACAGCCAGCCTTCGGGACAACTCAGAACTCGATGAAGGGTTGATGCGTTCTTGCAACCCCTTCTTCTGGCAGATCGGTTTTACGCTGTACCAAAATAATCGTTCGAACGATATCGCCAACATGGCACGCAATTTCGGGCTTGGCAGCCTGACAGGAATTCAACAGGTTGCTGAGAATGCTGGTCAGATCAATGACCCGAACGGCGACCCAGTAGAGACCGTCAATCAAGCCATTGGGCAAGGCACCGTGCAGGTTACTCCTTTGCAAGTAGCACGTTTTATCGCAGCCATCGGTAATGGCGGCACGTTGTATCGCCCGCAATTGGTGGATAAGGTCCAGCCTGTGAACGGAGCTGCGATCTCCATCTTCAAGCCAGAGTCCCAAGGTACGTTAAATATCACCTCTGACCGGTTGGCATATATCCAAAATGCCATGGTCATGGTTGTACAAAATCCGCGTGGCACCGCCAACTTCCGCTTGCGTGGGCTGAGTGTTCCGGTAGCAGGTAAGACCGGTACCGCTGAATCGGGTTCCGGCAAGTCGCACGCCTGGTTCGCGGGTTACACTATGAACAGTCAGAACAGCGGCTTACCCGATATTGCCATCGCCGTCCTTTTGGAAAATCAAGGCGAAGGCTCCGATTGGGCAGCGCCGATCTTCAAGCGCATGGTGGAAGTCTATTACAACGGCACACCGCAGTCCATTCTGTGGTTCGAACAGTCCATTCTCGGACCGACAAAGACGCCCACTCCATTTGGCGGCATCCCCACCAAGACGCCAAAGCCGTAAAATATAGCCACAGAGAACACAGAGATCTCTGAGAAATTATAAAGAAACTCTGTGCTTCTCTGTGAACTCAGTGGCAAAGAATTTTGACAGATAATCTCACTCCAGGTTTGATCATCAAAGCCCAGTCCGGTTTCTTTACAGTAGAGACCGGGCAGGGCTTTACTGTATGTCAACTGCGCGGCAAGTTGAAACAGGGGCGCGCTACCGGCGATATCGCCGCCATCGGCGACCGCGTCCGGATCACGATCGTAGCGGATGGGTCCGGGGTGATCGAAGAGGTCGAAGAACGGAAACAGGCGATCGTGCGGCTGGACCCGCGTCCGCAGGGTGAGTATCAACAAGTATTGCTGGCGAATGCCGATCAGGCAGTGTTCGTCTTCGCCTGCGCGCATCCGAATCCCAGATTGAGAATGTTAGATCGCTTCCTGGTCATCGCAGAAAAACAGCAAGTCCCTGCCGTTATCGTGGCGAATAAGATCGATCTTGTGGATGACCCGCAGAAAATCTTTGGTCTGTATGAACCACTCGGTTATCGCGTCATTTATGCATCCACCAAAACGGGCACGGGCATCGACGAATTACATGAGACACTGAAAAATAAGGTTTCCGCTTTTGCAGGACCCAGCGGCGTGGGCAAATCGAGTTTGCTCAATGCCATCCAACCGGGGCTGGGACTGGCGGTCAACGAGATCAGCACGGCGATGGGCAAAGGAAAACACACCACCGTGACGCGGCAGATGTTCCCACTGGTGGATGGCGGTTATGTTGCCGATACACCGGGCTGGAAATCGCTGGCGCTGTGGGATACCGAGCCGGAGGAAATGGAAGCGTATTTTCCCGAACTTCGTGATCTGGTACAGCATTGCCAGTTCAGCGATTGCACGCACACTCATGAACCAAAATGCGCTGTACTCGCCGCGGTCAAAGATGGACGCGTTCACCCCGAACGGTTCGATTCGTTTTTGCGATTGAGAGCGGGACAAGAATAGCGATTTACGATGTTTCGACTTGCTCAACACAAGTTTTTGATTTACGATTAATTGATGAATTCGAACTGGAACTTGATCGGGCATGAGTGGGCGGTGGATATGTTGAAGAAGCATATCACCAACGGGACCACGCGCCATGCGTATCTTTTCTCTGGACCTCCAGGGCTGGGTCGCCGTACTCTGGCGTTGCGCTTCGCCCAGGCGTTGAACTGCCAATCTCCCGTTTCAGCAGGAGTCCCCTGTGGAACCTGCCGCGACTGCAAACAGATCCAAGCCATGTACCACGCGGATCTATCCATCGTGCAAGCGGACTCCGAAGGCGGCACTCTGAAAGTGGACCAGATCCGCGAAGTCCGCAAAACGCTCACCTACAAACCCTATCAATCAAAATATCGTGTGGCATTGTTCCTACGCTTCCACGAAGCCAACGACTCGGCTGCCAACGCTCTGCTCAAAACGCTCGAGGAAGCGCCATCGTATGCTGTATTGATCCTGACCGCAGATAATCCTGAGCAGTTGTTGCCAACCATTATCTCTCGCTGCGAAGTAATAAGATTGCGTCCATTGAAGATCGAAGAAGTGAAACGTGATTTGGAGAATGGAGGCGTGGAAAGCGGGCAGGCGAAACTGATCGCTCACATCTCCGGCGGGCGTCCCGGCTATGCGCGGCGTCTCGTAGAAGATGATCTGCTTTTGGAAAAACGCGATGAGCGTCTGAATGACCTGTTGACGTTGCTTCCCGCTTCACGCGTGGAGAAGTTCAAGTATGCCGATGTACTCTCAAAGGATAAAGACTCGATGCGGCAGACCCTCCTGTTCTGGCTCTCCTACTGGCGCGATGTGATGCTGCGCACTGCCCAGGCAGCGAGTCCGCTCGTGAACGTGGATCGCAACGTGGAGATCGAAGACATCGCCACCCGCATGGACCTGACATCCGCGCGGCGTGTGGTCAGCGGGATGGAAGAAGCGCTCGAAAAAATGGATCGTAACGTCAATTCAAGAATGTTGGCTGAAGTTTTATTGTTGGATCTACCAAAGATTTAGGAGTGTACTATGTGCAGAAGTATCAAGACATTACGCAATGCCGAAATCCCTGCTACTGAGGAGGAGGTCCGCGCCGCGGCTTTGCAATTCGTGCGGAAGGTCAGCGGATACCGGAAACCATCCAAGGTCAATGAGGCGGCGTTCGAGATGGCTATCCAGGAGATCGCCCGATCCACCCAAAAGCTACTGGATAGTATTGCGGTAAAGACAATGTAACTGTAACCAACTCGTTCCGTCCAGTGGGTAAGATTCATTTCATCGCTTTATTCATTATCTCAAATTCAATTTTAGGAGTTGAACAATGGGTCCCCCTGGCGTGCTACAAGAAAAACCACTTAGTGAGTGGATGCGCTGGTTGAAATCTCAGCATACAAAAAGAGCTGGGGTGCTGGTACTAAGCATATTTGCCCTGACATTCTTTTTTTTCATACAAAGTTATTTTGATTTTTTTCCACCAACAGCTCCCTCTGGCAAATCCATCGACCGGATCGCATCTCCAAATACATTACCTGCCCGATTTCGAATACAGTGTTGATGAAACAAATGGTTTCGGACGTATACCGCATCTTTCGATCTTTAACCCCGGTGCCAATGAAGCAACACTGACCATCACTATATTCTATGAAGAAGGTGAACCAACATCCTTCCAACAGGTAATTCCTGCTCGATCCAGTTTTGAAACCGATGCCAGCCATTGGGATGTTCCACTGAATTCCCGTTTCGGGATGAAAGTGGAAAGTACAGAGCCGGTCATTACCCAGGCTACAGAAGGCTGGAACAACACCAAGAACGATTATTCGCTCAACGGCGCACCGGTCCACTCGGATGTTCCCAGGGAAACAGCCAAGTCATATATGTCGCATAACTCGCTGGCAAAGGAATGCTATATCGCGGACGGCATTATCATCGATATCCCTGAAGCCCTCTGGATCAAAGAGACGGAGGATATGGCGGTGCTAAACCCCAATAAGGAAGACATGACCGTGACGATTAATGCTTATTATGGTCATCGAGGGGTCACACGCTTCCAAATTCCGCTGGATATTCCGGTCATGAAGAAGCAGGTGAAAATCCCTGCCGAACGGGTTGGCTTCATCTCTCTCACCGAATGGATCAAACCCAACTGGCACTATGGCGCCCGCGTCACAGCAGACCAACCCTTCGCCGCCCAATGGCTGCGCATGGTCTACTGGTACGACTCGGCTGAGTTAATGTCCGAGTGGTCCGCGCCTTGTGTGCAGATGCAATAGGGCTTTAGGTTCTGGCATTGCGGCATATAAAAAAAGCCCATTAAGGCTCAAATGCCATCTTAAAATTGAGATTACATTTGAATATAGGACAAACAATGTAACGAACAATTGCTTAAGAAGAACGCGACAATGAAAGCCATTAAATTTTATCGTGGCCCTTAATATAAGTATTATGATGTACTACATTTCCATTAGCATCTTCAAGATATGCAGTATCCTTTTTATCATTCCAAACTGATTGTTTTCTACCCCAGGTAAAGTGTTGTAAATCTTTTTTTTGTTTCATAATTTCCGGATCTTGGTTTGAAGTCCATACCCTTACCTTACTTTTTCCTTTTAGGATAAAAGACGGAAATTTAAATTTATGACCAACTTCATCTAACAATATCCAGCTTGTCATATCAATAGGAAATATACTTTTATTTATGATTGTGACCGATTCCTTTTTTACACCACCTTTTTCTATACTCTCAATCTCGACTTTACGCTTTCCCCAATTAATAATTGTTTCATCAACAAATACTGCAACAATTTCTCCAATTACAAGAGCATATAAGGTATAGATAATAGCATCAATTGGTATTGATGATGCAATGTAATCAGGAATGAGAATTTCATGCATTCCCCATAACCCCAACAACAAACCAAACGCGACCTCAAAGAAGCCATCGGTAATCTCTACTATTTCGTTAAGAAAAAAGATGAGGATAGCCATAATTGCTGCAAACGTCAGAAGAATAGCTTTATAAAAAGTTGGTCTTGATAAATGCAAATTTGTTAATCCTTTTTCGTCCGTATAGAATTCTCCAATCCAACCCGGTTGTGATATTGTAATTTCAAGACTTGGACGAAAAAAGGATCCATTATTAGTGTTCGACGACTGACGCGAAAAGATATCAATTAAAATGTTTTGTTCATCAAACGGGAAAAACTCAAAAGCTTTATATCCAATAATATCGGGACCTAAGGTTTTGACATACGCTCGAGACGAAACCATACCTAAAAGAACATGGGGCAAAAAATATTTACTTCCTCTTTCTAAGCAGAGATCATCATTAAAAGTGTAAACATACTGATTTAAGTGTTTTTCATCTTTGGTAGTTAGTTGTCCCAAGGAATTAGTCTTATTGATTTCAAAAAACACCTTCAAAGGAACTTTGTCATTTTGGGAAAGATAAATTGACTTTATACAGAATTTTGATGATGGTTTCATACTAGAATCTGGAAAAACAGAAATATAGTCTAGATATATTTGAGTGCTTGGACTTTGAGATTGTAACAAAAAGCTAGTTGTCCAATCTATATCATTACCCTTCTCTTGCAACTCACTTAATAGGGTAGAAGGATGTTCCTCTACAACACTCACCCCAAATATAATCTTTTCGCCTTTGTCGATGGAGAACATCGGTGAATTAATAAAGACAAAATCCTTTGCTATCAAGGATATCAATACCAACACTCCAACCACATAGATGATGGATAGTATTCTTCTAGGCCAGCGACTTATCTTTTTCATTTATCCTCCACATTTGTTAATGGTAAAATAGCATAGTACCACAGTACTATATCGCATTATAACCCCTAGCTAACAGGTTACTCGGTTCTCACAGAAGATTGGGGTAATAGAAAGAGGAAGGAAATGACTAAAAATCATCTCCCATGGGTATTGATTTTATGCTTCCTTATTACAAGCTGTCAATCATCAGGACAAAATCCTACTGCAACTTTGCCGGTTATTGAATTCCCAGAACAAAGTATTCCATCAAGTACAAATTCTGCAACAGCGACTTACACTCCAGAAGTAGCAACGTCAACCCCTTATTCAACTATTTTTAATAGGTTATTTCTATTGCCGCGCTGAGCCAAATACATCATCCGCAATGCTTGTTCTTATACAAGGGCAACAAGTTACAATAATTGGGCAAAACCAAGAAGGCACTTGGCTTTACGTATCGGTTCAGAACTTTAACAAACCTTGTTGGGTAGCAGAGGCTGAAATACCAAATTTGGATAAGTATGCTGTTTCACTGCTACCAATATTTGGCTTGATCCCAACATTCACCCTTCCATCCAACTACACACCGCCATCTACCGGGAATAATGAAAACAACACAAAATCGACCCCAAAACCTCCCACGATTACGCCAGTAACGCCTCCAACGCCAATCACTCCTCCAACAATTACGCCTTGCTATCCTCCTTCAAAACCATCGGGACTAAATTATCGGTCTTCCAATGGAAACGACTTTGTGCTCTCATGGGCAGCCGTTAGTGACGCCGATAAGTATAGGGTTTCCAGTTCAAATGGAATTCTGGGCAGTACAACGGATACGAGCTTTACCGTTGAAGTAAAAAACAATCATTCTATTACGTTTTCTGTCACCGCAATTAACAAATGTGGAGATAGTGCGGAAAGCAATTCTGTAACAATCTCGAGATAATTCTCTTATCTCTATGAATTTTTAGCATACATTACTCAAACCCGGTATTTATTTGTTTTCTAAAGGAACCTTTCTTAATCTTTCGGTGTACTAGATGTAAATCCGAAAGGAAGCATCTAATGTACAAGACATCCCATTTTATTTTCACAGCCCTTCTAACTGCCTGCGCTTCACTACATCAAGCCAAAACGTTGGAAGATTACCGCATGGCAACTGACATTCCCACCGCCCCAGAATTGACTGCAACCGTGCAAGCGGAAATAAAAACATCCACCCCGCCTGAGAATTGTCCTGTGACCACGTCCGCCCAAAGCAGTTCATTCACTGCTCCGGAACCATATTCCCAAAATGCGCCCTGGGAAGGATATTTCTGGTTCGGCACAAAAAGACTCTGGACTGCGCTCCCTATAGATGGCGTCTGGCAAGGGCTGCCTGATAATCCCAGCGGATATACTCAGAAGATCATGTGGTGGAGTGATCTGTATGTTTTGAAAGAGGAACCCGAACCTGCTCTAGTTGTGAGTGGGCGAAGATTGGACGCAGAAGCACCGCCGCTTCCATTTCATGGAGCCACAAATGCCTTTGCCGCAGATATCGGAGACGCCATGTTGACCGGCGTTGACTTCCCAACCCTGGGATGCTGGGAGATCACAGGGCAATACAAAAAATCGGAACTGAAGTTTGTAGTGTGGATCGCCCCATAAACAACAAACTTCCGAAGTCTTGAAGACTTCGGAAGTTTTATTTACTCAATCGCCTCGCGTAATTTTCTAGCCAGCTTCCCAAAATGCAGCGAATATCGAATATCCTCTTTTCGTGGACGTGGAATATCAACCTCCATGTCCATTTTTATTTTGCCGGGACGCTGTGTCAGCACCAGCACACGGTCCGCGAGGAACAACGACTCGTTGATTGAATGCGTCACCATGACCACTGTCTTCTGTCGCATTTGCCAGATACGCGAGAGTTCCGTCCACATGCGTTCGCGGGTCATCGCGTCGAGTGAAGCGAAAGGCTCATCGAGCAGGAGCAGGTCGGGGTCGTGGATGAGCGCGCGCGCAATGGCAACGCGCTGCGCCATCCCGCCGGAGAGATCGCGCGGGAGTGAGTCTTCAAATCCCTGCAAGCCGACCAATTCGATCATTTCCTGTGCTTTGACCGCCGCCGATTGAGCGTCCACATTTTGGATCTCAAGTGGAAGTTTGATGTTCTCCATCACCGTCCGCCATGGCATCAGGTTCGATCCCTGAAAGACCATGCCGGTACTCGGCTGTTCCCCATGACCAAAAGTGAACGAACCAGACGTCGGCTTGATCAATCCTGCAAGGATGCGCAGCAGAGTTGTCTTGCCCGAACCGGATGGACCCAATACACAGACAAATTCCTGCGGGTGCACATCAAAAGTAATATTTTCAAGCGCGTGCAATCCGCCGTTCTCGTTGGGGAATACGGCAGATAGATCGCGGATGGTAAGAATTGGGATGTGTGTCATAGCAATGTAGGCACGGGGTGACCCCGTCCCTACTGTCAACTTATGGAACAAATTCGTTCGTGAACGCCTTGCTCAGATCCTGCTTTTCGGAGAGCAAGCCCATATCGAGCAAAACATCCTGCATGTTTTCCCATGCCTTCGAGTCAGAATAACCCAAACGGTCAGCCTTCCACTGTTCAATGGATACAGCCAGGATCTGCTTTTGGACATTCGCATCCAGTTCCGCAAAATTCGGGATGTAGGGTGCGCTCAACCGAAATGCTTCATCGGGATCATCGATCGTATCTTTTAATCCCTTGAGGAACGCGCCAACGAACGCGCGCACCATTTCAGGATTTTCCTTGATAACTTTCTCGCTGGCAAGAATTCCATTCGCCGCGAGCTGGGCATAATCCGCCACGCGGATCTCCGTTACTGGGATACCTTGCGCTTTCAACTGGATCGGCTCATTTGCGGCATACCCAACGATAATCTCCTGTTTTCCTGCCGCGACAAGTTCTACTTGATTGAAGCCGATGGCATCCAACGTCACATCGCTTTCGGTCAATTTACCAGCATTGAGCAACGCACGCAAACCGATATAATTCGCGCCGAACAAACCAGGCAGACCGATCTTCTTCCCTTTCAGATCCTGCGGCACAAGGATCTGCGCCTCACTTTTCGCCACCACTGAAACGGGATACTGCTGATACCACGCTGCCACATAAACCACCGGCAGTCCTTCTTGACGCGCGCTTAACACCTGATCACCCGAAACGACCGCGAACGGTAATTCTCCTGCACCCACGAGCTTAACGGCTTTAGTCTCATATGAGTAATCAAACTCGATCTCAAAGCCGGCTTCTTTGAAATACCCCTTTTCGATAGCGACATACAACGGTGCGAACTGGATATTCGGGATATACCCCAACGGCAATTGGATGTGTGTTAACGTGCCCGCCTCATTCGTGGACTGGGAGTTGGTACAAGCCGAAAGAACGAGTGCCATTCCGAGCATGATCAAAAAAAACTTGCGAAACATTGAATCTCCTTCTGGAATCAGGAAGCTTGCTTCCATAATTTCCAACAGCAAGCTGTTGGACTCCATATTATTTATTTTGCCACTTCAAAAATCGTTTTTCCAACAATGTGACAATGCCATACAACATCAACGCCAAAGCCACCAACATGAACACTGCCACAAAGACCATCGCGGTATCGTATTGAAAATCACCTAATTGCAGCAGGAATCCCAGTCCCTGCTGGGCACTGACCAGTTCGCCGACGATCGCGCCGATAACGGACAATGTCGCGCCAATGCGCAACCCGCCGAGAAAAACTGGCAACGAGGCAGGTACTTCCACTTTCCATAAGATCTGTGTCCGCGTGGCGTGGAGCGAATTCATCAGATCATATAAAGCCGTTGGCACAGCTCGCACGCCTACGATCGTGTTCACCAACACCGGGAAAAACACGATCAACGCACAGATGACCACCTTGGAGAGGATCCCATCTCCCAACCAGATAACCAACAATGGAGCGATCGCCACCACAGGGATCGCTTGACTCGCCACAAGGTACGGGGAAAGGGCGCGTTCCAGCGAAGGTGATTTGGCAAGCACATACCCCGTCACTGTTGCGAACAGTACGCCGACGATGAGTCCCAGCACAATTTCAAGCAATGTGACGCCAGTGTGATAGGGCAGGCTGCCATCTTTAATGGCTTGCAGGAAACGAGTCCACACGCTGAGGGGCGATGGAAGTATGAACTGAGGAATATTGCCAAAGTGCGTAAGCAGATACCATCCAAGCAGGAAGGCAAAAACAGAGATGAAAATAGGGATCAGTCGTTTGATCATGACTCTCTCTGCTCTTTCGGGGCTTAGCCCCGAAAGGAGCTTGTGGAAGCAGTAGAAAACAAAAGCGCCTCGTGAGACAAAACTCCGGGGCGCAGAAGCAGGACTCGGCTGAGTCCGAACCGAATAAAAATCCCCGAAAACAAAATACGTTCTCGGGGATTAAGTCGAAATCAAACTCGTTATGAGCCTACATCCTTCTTATATCCAGACTATACTGTCGGCCCCGGAGTTTCACCGGATCATGTGCTGAAAGCACTCGTGGGCTTTACCACCGATCGGGAATTCATAACGCCAGAGCGTCATGTCACCCTGCCCCGAAGGTTTTTATTTGGTTGTTCTAATTATACCCAATTATGCTTTGACGATGCACTCGACGGGGCAAACGCTGACGCACTTGGGGGAGTCGTGGTGACCAACGCATTCCACGCAGGTCGCCTGATCGATCACATAGGTGACGCCATCGCCTTCGGTGATGGATTCGGTCGGGCATTCGGGTACGCATGCGCCACAGGCGATGCAATCTTCAAGAATTTTCATGGACATGGTAGTTTCTCCGTAAAAAGATTTGTTGCGACTACAAAATTAACGTATACGGGAAAGTACGTCAAATGACGAAAATCGCCTTTTTTGGAGGATTTGTCATACCTCTTTTTGGGCACTCGAATCGACCTAACGAATGCGGGATTCCGCTACATTAGTCTTTACTTTCTCTTCGGCAGGGACGAATTGGTTATGGCAAACAAAAATGGCGCACCAACTGGTACGCCATTCCTGCTTTTTGATAATACCGTTCGCCTATGAGTTGCTGAGGAAATAACTAAGAGCGCCAAACGCACCGCAGGCACAACATGCCAGTAAAACTCCAACGGCGAGATAAATGATAATGTTCTGCTGGTTGGATTTACCTGTCTTACCGTTGTATTCTGTGCCGCAGTTCTGGCATTTAACGTGGGTGAACATATTCGGTCCCAGGACACCTCCCCACCAGGTAAAACCGACCTTATTTGCATTTGTTTGTCCACAGTTGGGACAGGGGGCATATTGAGTAGTAGTTTGCATTTCTCCTCCGATAAATGATTTGCAGCCTATTGTATGGAGAAACGACCTCCATGCAATCAACCCTGAGTGGGATTTTGTCCCCTTTTGCACCTGTCGCCGTTCTATCACTGGAATGCATTCACTTTTGATTCTTACAGAAAGGAACTGCATGATAGTATTCGACGTTAATCGAAAAATGCAGACGATAACAGACGACATTCCCGCTTTGGTGACCGCCGCGCGCAACGATCCCGCTGCGTTCGGCAGGTTATATGACCGGTACGTGCAGTCCATCTATCGGTATATCTTCAGCCGCGTGGGCAGCGCCCATGAAGCGGAGGATATTACGTCGCAGACGTTCATGTCGGCGTATGAGGCGCTGGAAAAGTATCGGGAGCGCGGTCAATTTTCGGCATGGTTATTCCGGATCGCCCGCAGCAAAATGAACGATCATTTTCGCCGCAGCAGGCGTGAGGTCGGGTTGGAAGCGGTGGGAGAGATCCTGGAGCGGGAAGATGCGCTCGGTACGCTCATCCGTGCGGAGGAGTTGAGCCGCATCCGATCCATCATCAATCATCTGGATGAAGACGAACAGGAATTGATCCGCCTGCGCTACGTGGCAGAGCTGTCCTTTGTGGAGATCGGTGATCTGCTGGGCAAGCGCGAGGACGCCGTGAAGAAATCCGTGTATCGTTTGCTGGCACGATTGAAGAGCGAGTTGGAGTGAGCATGAACGATCTGAATCCTACCCCCGAATTCGAAGAGAAGGTTCGTCAGGCAATGGATGTGCCAGGCGCGAGCCCCGAGTTCGTCAACAAATTACGAAATGAACTGGTGAGAGGTCCAGTAAAAATGAAGTCGCGTGTGATGTTTAAACCCGTCTGGGCGGTCGCCTTTGTGTTGGCGCTGGCGGTTCTTGTGATAAGTGTTCCGGGCGTTGCCGCGGCGCTTGGAAGATTATTTGGGTATGTACCTGATGTTGGGTTGATCGAAAATACCGGTAATTTACAGATGCTGGCAGAGCCTGTTTCAGTGACGCGCGACGGAATCACTTTAACCATTACGCAGGCGATCGCGTATGAAGACCATCTGGAATTAACCTACAAGGTGGATGGCGTAACGGAGACCTACGGCAACGAGCCGGATATGTGCGGCTCTGTTCACCCCAATAATGATTTTTGGTCTGACGCCGATGCCGACCTGCGACTGCCCGATAGCACGATTGTCAGGCGCGATTACGCTGGTGAATTCCAATCTGTAAATCAATTCGCCATGAAGCCTGTCTATGCTGTGCGTATCCCGGCAGATGTCCACGAATTGACTATGGTACTCAAATGCATTCCCTTCACCAAAGTAGGCGACGTACCCGAGAACTGGGAAGTCCCGTTCAAACTCAAAGCGGTTCCTGCCGGGACTGTGGTGGGTGATCCCGTTATCGAAGTGGTTCAGCCCACTGCGACGGAACCCGCTAAAGAGCCCGTGGCGACAGCAATTACTGAAGTGTCCAATGTCCCGCATCCTGTGGTGACGATGAAACTGGAAAAGCTCGTGCCGATGGCATCGGGAACCGTCTTCTACTTCAGCATGGACATGGAAAACCGAGACCCGTCCTTGATCTCGATCATGCCCTCAAGCGTCTACGTGATCGAACTCGCAAGGGCAGAAAATCCAGCTGATCGGCAACTTCGCTTCCCAGCCATTCGAACATCGTGCCGGAAGTTTGTTCGAGTACACATCGCAATCCAAGCCTGCGGATGGTGCATTGACCGTGGTGGTGGAAAATGCCGTGGCATACTACGCACCGATGTATGTGGAACCAAAACAGGCAACCCCGGAAGAGATGTCCTTCACGTTCGATGCGGGTTCCAATCCGCAATACGGGCAGATTTGGGAATTGAACGATGAGTTCAAGATCGCGGGATATCCGTTGAAGCTCACTTCGGTCAAAGCCGTGAACTGGGATGATGTGAAGACGCCAGATTTTATCGACGGGTCACAAGGCTATGAATATGGGTATCAGTTCACAGTGGAGTCTGATCCGTCTGTCAAGTTCAGTGCGGAGATGGATGTGATGTCGGAAGATCCGATGTGCGGGTTGACGGTCAAGTCACCTTCCTACTATCCGACCAGTTCTTCCTTCCAATATACGCAACTCTGCCGGGATGCGTATCCAGGTGGAAATGTAAAAGTTACGATCTGGCAACTCTCAGTACTACTGGAAAATACCTGGCAGTCCACATGGACACCTCAATAAGAACCTTGCGGGTCACACATCAGTGTGACCCGCAAATGATTTAAGTACCCATGATATAATTTTTCCCATGCAATACGATCTTATGCCACAGGTGATCAACATGAGCAAAGCAGGGGCGTCCTTCTATTCGCGCGCCTGTTGCTCGGTGTCTGACTGACACCTTCTTGCTTAACCACCTTCCCCGCGGGCGTGCATTACTCCCGCGGGTTTATTTTTAACGAGATAAACACATGAACACCAAAAACTTCAACGTGAAAACGTTTTATATTCTTTTGTTCGGACAATCCATTTCCATCCTCGGCACCGGCATGACACGCTTCGCCCTGATGCTCTGGGCGTATGAACAGACCAGGTCTGCGACAGCGCTTGCCATGCTGGGATTTTTCTCCTGCATCACCTACATCCTCGCCAGCCCATTCGCCGGCGTGTGGGTGGATCGCCTGCCGCGCCGCAGGGTCATGTTCCTTGCGGACTTTAGTGCAGGATTGACAACCATCTTTTTACTGGTCATCCGTCTGACAGGCGACCTCCAACTCTGGCATTTGTATCTGGCGGTCGGGTTGGCTGGCGTCTTCGAAGCTTTTCAGGAACCCGCCTTTACCTCCACGATCAGTCTGGTCGTGCCAAGGGATGAATACACTCGTTCGAATGGAATGCTTGCGATGGGCAGATCCATTGCCCGCATGCTGGCGCCGGTCTTCGCTGGGTTGGCAGAACAAACTCTTGGATTGAACGCCGTTCTTGGCATCGACCTGTTCACCATGTCCCTTGCGCTTGGCGGATTATTGATGATCCATGTTCCGAGTGCACCGGTCAGCGCGGTGGGTGTCGAATCGTCCGGCGGCTTCTGGTGTGAGATCCGATTTGGCGGCAGTTATATTTTTCGCCAGGCAGGGCTGCGCAATTTGACCCTGACCTATTTTCTGGTAAATCTTTTTGGAACGGTGACGTATTTCGCGGTTCTCTCCCCCATGATCCTGGCACGCACCGGCGGCGATGAAACCGCGCTGGGAATTGTCCGCACGGTGATGGGCATCGGCGGCATCGCGGGCGAAGCATTGATCGTCCTGTGGAAAGGACCTCGCCGCAAGGCACGGACGTATCTGCTCGCCACTGGACTGTCCTTTTTGATCTGCGATGCTTGTATGGCGACGAGTCGTTCCGTCTTCGGCTGGTCGGTGGCTGGCTTCCTTTCGGAGTTGACCATTCCCTTTATCGTCAGCCCGTATCTGGCACTGTGGCAGGAGATCACTCCGCCTGATGTGCAGGGACGGGTCTTCTCCACACGAGAGATGATCCAAGTCGCCAGCCAACCCATCGGCTATCTGTTAGGTGGGCTGATGGCAGACCGTCTCTTCGAACCCGCCATGCTCAGCAATGGGTGGTTCAGCACGATCTTCGGCTGGCTGGTCGGCACGGGACATGGCACAGGTATGGCATCCATGTTCCTGTTCACATCCCTGTTCGGCGGCTTGCTCGGTTTTATCGGGTTGATGCTTCCATCCATCCGGCAGTTGGATGAGCAGAGGGCAATCGGCGATTAAATCACATCAAAGCAGAACTCCGAGTTTTTTGAAAACTCGGAGTTCTTTTTTCTTTTACTTCAGTTGTGACTTGATCTTCTCGGCTGTTTCTTTATAGCCAGCCAGTTTATCTTTTTCCTTCTGAACCAACGCGGCGGGGGCTTTGTTGGCAAAGTCGCTGGAGAGCAATTTCTCAAGCCGCTCAATGTGAGACTCGGCTTCCTTGAGTTCCTTCTCAAGGCGGGACTTCTCTTCCGCAAGGTCAACCATGCCAGCCAGCGGCAGGTAGATTTCCACGGAGCCGATCACGAGCGCGGTTGCATCGGCAGGTTTCTCTACCAGAGAACTCTTGGATCGTGTATTGAGATGTATCCAATCCCGCAAGGGAAGCGATCACTGCATCCTGTTCCTGTAACAGAGTTGCCTTTGCGCCAGCGGCAAAGCTCGCCGCGATCTTCTTGCTCGGCGCCACATTCTTTTCCGCGCGCAGGTTGCGGATGGCACGCACGATATCCTGAATCAATTCGAAGTCGGCAAGCTTGTCCGCTTCCCAGCCTTCGAGGTCACGCGGCTCGGGCCACTTTGCCACGATCAGCGCATCAGGCCAGTCACTGATGATGTCGCTCAGGGATGTTTCCCGTAAAGCGCTGCGCAAGTGACCCCAGATCTCTTCGGTCACGAACGGTGTGAAGGGGTGCAGCAAGCGCAGTGACATATCGAAAACGCGCGCCAACGTATCGGCGGCGCGGGCGGCTCGTGCGCCGCCTTCTGCCAATTCAAGCTTGGCAATTTCCACGTACCAGTCGGCGAAATCAGACCAGATGAAATCATAGATCTGCTGACCAGCCTGCCCGTATTGGAAGTTCTGGAACTGGCGCTCCACATCGCGGATGAGCTGCTGTAGCTTTGCCCAGATCCATAAATCGGCGAGGGAGTACTCCGCTTTTTCACTGGTCAATTCCTGATTGCTGATGGCGGAGATCAGGAAGCGTCCCACGTTCCACAGTTTGTTGGCGAAGTTGCGGTTGGCTTCCACTTTCTTCAAGCCGACATTGGTGTCGTTGCCAGGCGTGGAACCCACCAAAAGCGTGAAGCGCAGCGCATCCGTGCCGTACTGATCCATGACAATCAGCGGGTCGATCACATTGCCCTTGGTCTTCGACATCTTGTGTCCATGTTCGTCGCGCACCAAGCCATGCAGGTACACGGTGTGGAAAGGCACCTGTCCGGTATATTCCAATCCACTCATGATCATGCGCGCCACCCAGAAGAACAGGATGTCATAGCCCGTCTCCATGTAGGAGGTGGGATAGAAATAGTTGAGATCGGGCGTTTCATCAGGCCAGCCCAGCGTGGAGAAGGGCCACAGGCCAGACGAGAACCATGTATCGAGCACGTCTTCATCCTGATGGATGTTCTTCGAGCCGCAGGTCGCGCACTCGGTCGGGTCTTCGCGCGTCACGGTCATGTGCCCATCGGGGCAGTACCACACTGGGATGCGGTGTCCCCACCACAGTTGGCGACTGATGCACCAGTCCTTGATGTTCTCCATCCAGTTGTAATAGGTCTTCTCGAAGCGCTCGGGCACGATCTTGATGCGACCGTCCTTCACGGCATCGAGGGCAGCCTTTGCCAGCGGCTCGATGGTCACGAACCACTGCTCGGAGATCATCGGTTCGACGATTTCTCCGCCGCGCTGCGAACGTGGGATGGTGGTGCGGTACGGCTCTTCTTTGATGACGAGTCCTGCCGCCTTCATATCTGCCCAGAGATTTTTACGCGCGTCGAATCGATCCTGACCCTGATACTTGCCTCCGTTTTCGTTAACCTTCGCTTCCTTATCGAGCATGGAGATAATGGGCAGGTTGTGTCGGTGCGCAATGGCGTAGTCGTTCGGATCATGTCCCGGTGTGATCTTCAGGGCGCCGGTACCAAATTCCATGCTCACATATTCATCTGCGATCACGGGGATCTCGCAATTCATCATCGGCACAATGCATTTCTTGCCGATATATTTTTTGAAGCGTTCATCGTCAGGATGCACTGCCACAGCAGTATCGCCAAGGATGGTCTCCGGGCGGATCGTCGCCACAGGGATGTATTCACCTGCCCCTGTAGCGGGTCCGAATCCTTCAGCATGTACTTGAAGTAGTACAACCGTGCTTCCTCTTCCTCATATTCCACTTCGAGATCGGAGACGGCGGTCTTCAAGCCCGGCGACCAGTTAATTAAACGAGGTCCGCGATAGATGAGTCCCTTTTCGTAGAGGTGGACAAAGGCTTCTCGGACTGCTCAACTCAGCCCATCGTCCAGAGTGAAGCGTTCGCGTGTCCAGTCACAGGAGGCGCCGATGCGGCGAATCTGATTCTGGATCATGCCACCGTATTTGCGCTTCCATTCCCATGTGCGTCTGAGAAATTCTTCGCGACCGAGTTCTTCGCGCGTCACTTCTTCGGTACGCAGGATGTCGCGCTCCACCATCAACTGCGTGGCAATACCCGCATGGTCGCTGCCGGGGATCCACAGCGTGGAATAGCCCTTCATACGATGGTAACGGATCATAAGGTCTTCGATGCTCACGAACATGGCGTGACCGATGTGCAGTTCGCCCGTCACGTTTGGCGGCGGGATGGCGATCACGAACGGCTCGACGGTCGGGTCGAAGTCCGGCTTGTTCGGGTCGTTGTGCGGTTGGAAGTATCCGCCCGCTTCCCACATCGCGTAGATGCGCGGCTCGGTGGATTTGTAATCGTACGCTTTCGGTAATTCCTGTTTGGTCATTCTCGCTCCTAAATTCTGCTTCGACGGGGCTAAGCCCCGTCGAGGAGCTGATATTAAACAAAAACACGCCCTCGTCCAACCTGAGGACGACAAGCGTGTCGCGGTACCACCTCAATTTCCCGCCCAGGGCGGGACACTCTGTGACCGACCAACATCGGTCTTTGCTATAACGGGCAACCCCGTGACGGTCTACTTGACCTGCGTCTTTCTTCGTCAGTATTCTCAGGCGACTTCAGCGTTGCTTTCCTGCGGATGCTTCCACCGTGCACATCCTTCTCTATCAGATTGTCAGGCGCTTACTACTCCTGAATGGCTGGGATTATACGAGCCTCGATAAGAGTAGTCAAGAATATAACAAGTAGGGGCACGATATATCGTGCCCCTACAAATCATTGAAACGTAATTTCTTCCACGCGCCAGCTTTCTTCGCCCATGAGCTTTTTCAGGCGCAGGAGCATTTCGGGGCAGACGCGCGTGGTGTCGTTGGGGAAGTCGATCAGGTGTCCCAGTCCATTTTCGAAGATCTGGAAGCTGAAGCGATCCTTGCCGTGGAACGAGATCAGCGTGCCGTAGATGGTCTTAATGCGGCGCCGGTCACGTTCCTTGTCGCCGGTCGAGCGCAGGATCATGGTGATCTGCCGCGGCGGATGTCCCTGCTCCTCTTCCTGCTGTGCGATGGGGATGTAGATGGAAGGCAGGGATGTGACGACCGCTTCCTTCGCCGCTTCTTCCTGCTCCCGTTCAACGGCAGGAGTTCTCGGCTGGAGCGGGAGTCAACTGAACACGCGGCGGTGTGATCTCTTCGTTCTTCTTGAACTTGGGCTCCGGTCGGGAAGCGACTGCCGCGTCTTCAAAGGATGGTTGCCATTGCGTGTCCCAGCCATCAGGGAAATTGTCGGGTGGTGGCGGCATACCATCGAGGTCGGGATCGGGCGTATACGCAACCGGGTTCTCCGCGACCTGTCGCATCGGCGGCGGGATGGTCGGTTTGGTTGGGATGTTCTGAGTCAGAGGTCCGTTTTGCTTCGAAGGTTGAATGTTCTTTTGTAGAACATCCGGTTTGGGCGGAACAGAACTCGATTTAGGTTGAGTTCGATTGGATCTTGAGATCGCGCACAGCGTTATCCGGCTTGGGCTGAGATAACGCTTCGATAGCGGAATCAGACATCGGCTGCGCGCGAACCGGAGGCGGAGCATCCGTCAACGGTTCGAGAATTTTGATCTCCGTCCGCACGGTATCCACCAGCACTTTTGGCGGCGTGCTGTTCGTGTCCACTTTGCCTTCGACGATCACGATCTGACCGACGGTGAGCATCTCGCGCGTCTTCTCCCATGTGCGCGGGAAGAGCACGAGATCGAAGTTGCCCTGCACATCTTCGAGCGTGACAAAGCCCATCGGCTTGTTGGTCTTGGTCATGTACGGGCGTACGCTGGTGACGAGACCTGCCACGCGGACTTTCTCTTCGTGCTGCGCTTCGCCGAGCTGACCCGAGAAATAGCTGACAATCTGACGGAAAGTTTCCTGATAGGGCGTGAGAGGATGGTCGGAGATGTAGAGACCGATCAGTTCGCGCTCCCAGTTGAGCATCTCACGCTTCTCGACGTTGTTGACTTCGGGAAGTGTGATCTCTTCGACCACGCCGGTTGCTTCCCCGAAGAGCGACATCTGTCCCGACTCGGCAGCGCGGAAATGATTGTTGCTGATGGAAACAACACGATCGAGGGATGCGAGCAGCGCGGCGCGGTTGCCGAAGCAATCCAGCGCGCCAACTTTGATGAGGCATTCCAGCGCACGCTTGCCTACTGCACGCAGGTCAACGCGGCGGGCGAAATCGTTGAGGTCTCTGAACTTGCCATTGGCTTCGCGTTCATCGATGATGAGTTGAACCGCGGCTTCACCGACATTTTTGACCGCACCGAATCCGAAACGGATGTTAGGTTGCATCTGCCCGGAGCCTGTCTCAGGGACGATATCTTCGATGGCGAAGTCCCAGAAGGATGCGTTGATCTCGGGTGCAAGCACGGGCACGCCCATGCTGCGCGCATCAGCAACATAGAGTGCCACTTTTTCCGTCTGCCCTGCGGAGGCAGTGAGGGTCGCCGCCATGTATTCCGCTGGATAATGCGCTTTGAGGAAGGCGGTCTCGACCGCGATGACGCCGTAATCCGCGGCGTGAGACTTGTTGAAGCCGTAGCGCGCAAACTCTTCCCAGTCGCTGTAAATGGACTCGGCGGTTTCCTGTTCTATGCCCTGCTTGACTGCGCCATTCACGAACTTATTGCGGTGCTTCTCGATCTCTTCCTTGTTCTTCTTCGAGATCGCTTTACGCAACTCATCTGATTCAGAGGGTGTGTATCCCGCAAGTTCGACCGCCGCACGCATCAACTGTTCCTGATACACAGGGATGCCGTACGTATCGCTGAAGATGGGTTCCATCTTCGGGTGACGGTACTCTACTTCCGCTTCGCCCTTCATACGGGCGATGTAATCGGGGATGAACGCCATCGGTCCCGGACGATAGAGCGCGACCATGGCGATAATGTTGTCGAGCGTCTTGGGCTTCATCTCGACCAGCCAGCGCGTCATGCCGCCGCCTTCGACCTGGAAGACGCCAGCCGTTTGACCGGTTCCCATCAACTCGAAGGCTTGCGGGTCATCGAGCGGGATGTTGTTCAGATCGTATTTGACGCCGTGCCGCTTCTCGATCATGTCGCAGGCTTTTGCCATCACGGAGAGCGTGATCAGCCCGAGGAAGTCCACCTTCAACATGCCAAGCTTGTCGAGGATACCCATTTCGAACTGCGTGACCGTCTTGACAGGCGTCTCTTCCGAGTTCGATGTAGGACGATGCAGCGGCAGATATTCGACGATGGGTTTATCGGAGATGACCACACCTGCAGCATGCGTCCCTGCATTGCGGACGGTGCCTTCCATTTTCGAGGCGGTATCGATCAACTCACGCAGATGCGGCTGGCTATCGTAAATTTCCTTGAACTCGGGGATCGCCAGCGCATCGTCCATGGTGGTGTTGCGACCGGAAACGAACGGCACCAACTTGGCGACACGATCCACTTCGGGCAAGGGAATGTCCATCACGCGCGCCACATCACGCAGGGCGGCTTTGGTTCCCATGGTGCCGAAGGTGATGATCTGCGCGACCTTGTCACTTCCATATTTGTGCACGCAATACTCAAGCATCTCGGCGCGGCGGTCGTCGCGGAAATCGAGATCGATATCAGGCATGGACACGCGCCCCGGATTCAGGAAGCGTTCGAACAGCAAATGATGTTGCAGCGGATCGACCAACGCGATTTGCAGCACATACGCGACGATAGACCCCGCCGCCGAACCGCGTGCGTTGTACCAGATGCCGTGATCCTTGGCGTGACGGCACAAGTCCCACACGATCAGGAAGTAGGCGTCGAATCCCATCTTGTGGATGACGCCCAGCTCGTAATCGAGTCTTTCCTGAACCCTCTGGCTGGTCGCTTCGTCCCCGTAGCGGATCCCCGCCCCTTCCGTGCACAGGTGACGGAGGTAGGTTTCTGCCGTGTAGCCTTCGGGCACGGGGAAATCGGGCAGGTGATAGCCTTTGAAGCCCAAGTCCACGTTGCAGCGTTCAGCGATGAGAAGCGTATTGCTCAACGCTTCGGGAATTTCCGCAAACAGGGTACTCATCTCTGCCGGCGTGCGCAGATAGTATAAGTCGTCCGTCATGCGCATACGGTTGGGGTCACTCAACAAGGCGTTCGTCTGGATCGCAAGCAGAATATCCTGCAAGCGCGAATCGCCCTGATTGATGTAGTGCACGTCATTCGTGGCGATGTATTTCGCCGCATAGCGCGTGCCCATCTCAAAGAGCTTTTTGTTGAGATCGGTGATCTCTTTGATATTGTGCTGTTGGAGTTCGATGAAGAAGCGGTCTGGTCCAAAGACATCGTAGTACCAGTTCATGCGCTTAACGGCTTCTTCGGGGTTATCCTGTAGCAATGCCCGGGGAATTTCCGCGGACATACAACCAGAGGTGCAGATGATCCCTTCGGAGTGAGCCGCTAAAAAGTCGTGGTCGATGCGCGGGTAGTAGTAGAACCCATCCATTTGCGCAGCGGACGAGATCTTGAGCAGGTTCTTGTAGCCGGTCTCATTTTCCGCCAGCAGCAGCAGGTGATAGGAGGAACGATCCAGTTTGGAGTCGCGGTCGCCCATGTTGCGCGCCGCCATGTAGGCTTCCACACCGATGATCGGCTTGACCCCGGCATCCTTCGCCGCCTTGTAAAAGTCAATGACGCCGAACATTGTGCCGTGGTCTGTGATCGCCACAGCAGGCATATCGAGCTCTTTTACGCGCTTGACGAGCTTCTTGATGTTGGAGAAGCCATCGAGCATGGAATATTCGGTATGGACATGAAGATGTGCGAATGACATGGGTGAAAATCATTATAGCACTTGTGTTCGAGTATCAACCCGACAATTGACTTAAAAGTTTCCCCCCGTGTGTCATGTATTGTCATTCAGGAGAAGGAGTCGTCCATTGGATGCGGATCTGCGTTCCATCAGGAGGTTCAGACTTGATGTTCAGTTCTGCGTCCATGGTGATCGCCCGTTCCAACATGCCCGCCAGTCCAAAATGTTTTTCCCTGATCAAGTCGTTCAAGCTAAGGTTTCCCGTGGTGTCAAAGCCCGTGCCATCATCTTCCACACACAGATCTAATCTGTCTTTTTCGAACGTTCCAGAAATCACAATATGCTTCGCCGCCCCATGACGAATGGCATTCTCACACGCCTCTTGAACCATACGGTAGATGTTATTCTCAATATTTTCTGGATATCTTCCTTCACCATCTACTTGAATATCCGTGGTGATCTCCACAGTATCGTGGCTTCTTTCTGCAAGATTATCTGCCATCCCATCCAGTGCCAGCTTTAAACCGAAGTTGAGCATGGGTGGTCTCAAATCGCTGACGATCTCGCGTAGACGACTGGTCACAGTTTCATACGCTTGCTGAAATTTTGGAGAAATCGTGGGCGCCTCTCCACCAATAAATAATGCTGCCATCTCATTCAGAATACTGTCATGCAGGTCATGGGCAAGGCGAAGCCGCTCTTCTTCATAACGATTGATATTCGCTTCATACACGGCTTTGAGCTGTTCCGCTTGTATGATATTGCTCAATGCCAAAGCGGTCTGGTTGGCAAGGGACTGGATGATCTGGCGCTCTGCCTGTGGATACAGGTCATCGGGATCACGCCGCCCCAGGAGCCATGCACCGATCAATTCCTGACCAACTCGCAGAGGCAGCATGTGATGAACCCACTCAAAGTGTTGACCATGGTCAGGTGGCGGGACCCGCCTCCCCGGCGAAGAGGAAGCGAGCACCCGTGCCGCATCTTCTTCCAACGCCTGAAGCTGGGGCACGTTCTCCGAAAGGATGACCTTTGCCGAGGCATTTTCCACGCGTAAAAAGGCATACTGGCAAATCAACAGGCTGGGAAAAACCTCCATGTGAAGCAAGTCCAACAAGTCCGCCAGGGTAGTACTCGTGATGATGCGCGCGGAGAAATTCTCAACCATGTTCTGCGAGGGAAGTTTTATGCCCAGCAAATGCCGCTCTATCAGTGATTGAAATGCGGGAAAAACCTGAACACCCAGGAAGGCCGAGAGCAAAGCGACCACCACGCCACTCGAAATAATTACTTCACGCGACCAAGGTATGATACCTAAAATGGCAACTCTGAGTAGGAGCATGATCCCAAGGAGGATAAGAAAAATATAAAGAGAAATACCACGATTGGCGCGCAATTCCAGTCCACCCAGGTTTCCGCGATATATATACAAAACATAGAAATATGCACCCGGCAATATCGGCAGGACCAAGAGTGCCAACGGTCCTATATCGGGCATATCTCGCATACTAGATATCAGGCTGACGAGAATGGTGGGAAGTAACGCCAGAAAAGCCGCAATGGTTAACAATCGTACTTCACGTCGGTGAGCAGGCTGAAAGATAAAGTGGAGAACCAATAAGAGAATACTGCCACCGAATGCCAGTATCACTGCCAATGCATAAAAACTGTTTGGAGCAAATCCCAGTAATTCTGCAAGAGCCGCAGCTACACAACCGATATAAAAGGTCAACTTTAACCAGCGTGGAATACGCCGGAACGAAACAGGAAAGATCCAGTGAAAGTGGAGGTACACCGGCATGAGCATCCAGGCTGTGATCCGCATCAGCAGAGGCGCCGCCATGACCTGGAGGGAAGAGACACTCCCGAACATAATGAAAAGTCCCATCAGATAATTGGATGCAATAAACAACCGCCATTGAGTATCTTTGGGCCTCATGAAAAGGTGGGTGGACATACCGATCGCCCAGAAAATGAATGCCAGCCACTGGACGTTCAAAAAACGAGACATGAATTCTGATGTATCGAAGCCCGGATATTTCCAAGGAATGATGATGCTTTGCCCCCCGCGTAGTACCTCTACATCGACGATCTGACCGGCTTGAAGTCCTTCAAAAAGATTTATGGTCTTGCTATTTGCATAATCTTCATAGGAGGTAGGACCTACTCGTACGATTACATCCCCGATTTCCAAATTGTATTGAGCGTCGGTGGGCTGCTCCACATCCACAGAAGACACCCTTCCAGTTGATGGGTTGAAATAAAACCCCGGGTAAGGCGCCACAAAAAAAAGTCCATAGGTATAAATCAATAGGATGGCAAGCACACCTACCGAAATTAAGAGGTCAGGCGATAACCAGATAGAAAAACCTTTTTTTTGCATGATAATAGCTGCCAATTAAGAATGTAAAGTTCTCAGATTATAGTGTAATACCAAATCCCCCTGCCTTTGGACTTGTTTACCCAGTCTGTAAATGACAGTAATAGTGCTTTACTGGTCTTATTGAACTGATTCAGGCGTGATCAATCCCAACTGCCGGGCTTTAGCAATTGCCGCGATACGGGTGTGGACTTCCAATCTGATATAGGCTCCCGAAAGCAGATTGCGGAATGTGGAATTGGCAACCGCCATTTTCTTTGCCAGTTTATCCGTCAACTCATCGGGGTATGCCGCGCATAGGGACAACGCTTCCAACTGGCGAATGGTCAGGAGTTCTTCCCCATCTTTCGATTGGGATTTTGCGTACAGTTGATGAGCCTTCTGGCTGAAATAGATCCCTCCGCCTGCTACAGAAAGGACCACACTGCCCAAATCGCGGGCTGTGGATTGGTCATCTTTTAATATATAACCGCTAGCCCCCGCTTCCATGACCGCACGGATCAATCCACGCTCGGCGTGCATACTAATGACAAGAATATTAAGAGCAGGGTGTTGCTGGAGAAGGTTGGGAATCACAGAAAGGATTGGATAGGGATTCCCATTTTCGGGAGAAGCAGGAACGCTGACGTCCAAAAGCAATACATCCACGGGAGCCTTTTGCAAAGCCGGTTCCAGGTCCTCGCCAAAAGATAAGGTTGCCACTACTTCGATCTGGGGAAACTGATTGAGACGGTAGACATAGCCGTCCACAATGTTCTGATGGTCATCTAAAATCGCTACACGTATCTTATTTGACATGTGACTCCCTTTTCAACACTTCTAGGGTAGCAGAAAAGCAGTTTGGTTTCAAGCATTTCCAGAAAAATAGTACAAATGCCTATACAACAAGTACAGGTGCCCATTGAGCTATAGTACCAGAGAGTATACAATGGGCAAGTAATTATATGTTGTTATGTACGGAAGGGGTGCTAAGGGGGAAGCAATTATCGTAAAGTGAATGCTGAAATCTGGCATTCACTTTATCTTTTAAAGCTTAAACAAAAAATCCTCTTGCGAGGATTCTGTGAGCGCAGCCCTTTACAGGGTACTTCGCAAAGAGATTCGAACTCTCAACCAGCGGCTTAATAATCCCCTGGTTATCCTCATTATCGATATTACCATTTTGATTATGTTTTCCTTTTTGCTCATTGAAATCATCTCTGCACAATGTGACTTTAAAATCGAAAAGTCTAGGCTTTTTAAACCTAGACTTCCGACCGGCAAAAGTACTCTATTTCAGGTGACCCGGGAGGGATTCGAACCCTCAACTCTCTGCTTAAAAGGCAGATACTCTGCCATTGAGTTACCGGGCCATTATATACCAATTGCTTAAAAGACCGCTGCTCTGCCGTTGAGCTACGCGTCCGGCTAATAGCGGACTGCATTCTAACATGGGAAATATCCACCGTCAACGTAACGCAAAATGGATTTCGCATGACAACCTGGTTAACAAATCTCCTATGTAAGACATCTGAGATACAATACATCCAACCTTACGGAGGCAACTATGGCTGAACTGTTACATGTCGATGAAGGCAATTTTCAAAACGAAGTATTAAATTCCAGCGAACCTGTGCTGGTTGATTTTAGTGCGGTCTGGTGCCAGCCGTGCAAAATGCTCGATCCGGTGGTCAAGCAGCTGGCTGGCGAGTGGGATGGCAAGGTCAAGGTCGTAAAGATCGACGCGGATGAGAATCCCAACTTGGTGATGCAGTATGGCGTGATGGGCATCCCTACCCTGCTGTTTATCAAAGGCGGCGAAGTCAAGGAACGTGTCACCGGCTTTATGCCAAAAGAAAAACTGGCGGCACGCTTTACTCCGCACTTCAATTAGTTTCCCCGTTAAAAGCAAAGGACACGCTGGAATTCCAGCGTGTCCTTTTTGTTTTCATTTCCTCATCAGATGATCGAGATCCGCGAAATTCACACGGGAGGTCATGTCGAGGCTGAGTGGGGTTACAGAGACCCAACGTTTCTTTCGTAAGACGTACACATCCGAATCTTCCGGCTCATTCTCAAGCGTACCTGCCTCGCGATAACCGATGACACCACGTTCATGCCAAACAGCACGATCAGGAGCAAACGGTTCGTAATAGCGTTGCAGTGATAACCGTGTCACCTGCCAGGGAGTATCCACCGTCGCATCCGAAGGGACATCCACTTTCAGCACCTGCACATCGGCGGGGAATCTCCTATCGAGCAGCATGCGTCCGAACTTCGCCGCAAAATATGCGGCTACCGAGAAACTCACTTCATTCGAATACGAAAGATGATACTTCGCGTCCGCTTCTAGTGAGACCGCCATGGCAGGGATTCCAAGAGAAGCAGCTTCCATCGCCGCGCCTACTGTCCCCGAAATGGTGACGCCGGTAGCAACATTTTCTCCATAGTTGATGCCAGAAACAACCAGATCCGGTTTGAACTTCAGGACTTCCAACACGCCATGCAGCACCGACTGAGCCGGACTCCCGCCGACGGCATACACGCTCCATTCCTGCCCATTGACCTGAACTCGTTCCTCGTGGATGATCCCATCTGACGTATTCGGCAAACTACGCCCGGCGCCCGAAGATTGTTCACGCGGTGCGGTAACGGTAACGAACCCAAGTTCAGAAAGAGAAGCGGCAGCGGACCAGAGTCCGGGGGAGCGGATTCCATCATCGTTTGTCAGAAGAATTTGTGGCTTTGTCATAGTCCAATCATAATCTTGGAATTAATGAAATGTTTTATTTGCCATGAAATTCAAACAAAAAAGGAGCGGTAAACCGCTCCAGTTTTCTGTGTGGCGCCCTCGGCGCAACTCGAACACGCGACCTATTGCTCCGCAAGCAAGCGCTCTAATCCACTGAGCTACGAGGGCATTTATTGGCAGGCACGGATTTTAATTCAGAATCGAGGGATGGTCAAGAGACAGGTTTTATATCTGGTTTCAGTTCACTAAATTCATAAACTCGGGTACCAGCCTGGGATCAAAGTGCCTGCCTGAGTGACTTTGGATGTATTCAAGTGTATCCTTCTTTGACCAGGCACTCCGATAAGGGCGATCCGATGTCAGCGCATCATAGACATCAACAATCGTAAACATCCTCGCCGCAAAGGGAATCTCCTCCCCGCCCAACTGATCGGGGTAGCCGGTGCCATCCCATTTTTCGTGATGCCAATGAGGGATATCAAGAGCAGGTGCCAGATAATTGACAGGCGATAACAACTCTACAGCGATACTTGGATGTCGCCGCATGATCGTCCATTCATCGTCTGCCAACGGACCGGGTTTGAACAGAATACGGTCGGGGATGCCAACCTTTCCGATATCGTGTAGTTTGGCGCCGCGTCTGATATGAATGAAATCGGCAGAGTCCACGCCCAGATGCATTGCCATTCTTAACGTCAGGTCGGTGACACGTTGAGTATGTTCTTCGGTTTCTCGATCACGCAGATCCAAAGCACGTGACAAACCATCGATGGTGGCATCGTACGCCAAGCTTAGTTCAAGGTTGGTTCTCTGCAAATCTTTGAACATCACGGCGTTATCAATGGCAATGGCAGATTGCCCAGCGATCATGCCCAGAAACTCCAGCCAATCTTTACTGGGCTGCAACAGAGAGCGCTGGAACAGTTCCAATACACCAAGGACACGACCCTTGGCGATCAGCGGCGTACCATAATAGGTAACAAAACTCTCGTTCTGAAAATAAGTAGAGCGATCAAATCCCATATGGTTTTCACGCAGATCCGAAATGTGCATCATCTTGCGGTCCATTGCCACGCGACCAGCGCATCCATCGCCCATACGCAAACGGGTATGCTGCAGGCTATTGGATCGGAAGCCTCTCCCGGCAGTGAACTCGAGCATGTTCGTTTTGTGATTCAACAGCAAGATCGAAGCCGCGTCGATGCGCATCAATGTAGAGACCTGGTCAAGTACCATGGTGAGAAGCAGGTTCAAGTCCAGACCGGAGGCGATCGCCAGATCGATAGAACGGAGAGCCGAGAGATGCTGCATTTGCTGTGTCAGGCGCTTCTCCGTCTCCTTGCATTTGGTGATGTCACGCGCGGTGAACATCACCTGTGATTTGGATAAGGGCACGAGGCGGGCATCGAACCAATATTCTTGTCCATCGATTTCCAGACGGTATTCCAATGTGTCCCCATTCCCGCTTTGCCGGACAACTTGTAAAGCAGAATTGAAGCGCTCTACCAGGTCAGACGGTAAAAGTTCCTGCACCTTTTGGTCAATAATGTCCTTGGGAAAAATGTTCGGCAGGAATGGTCCTATGTTGTAATCTACGATCGCCCCGTCGTTGTTGAGAATGAAATTTAAATCTGTAAAAGCTTGAAGGGTGGCATCAAGCTTTGTTTCGGAATCGGTTAGGTTCAACAACGATTTTTTCATGTTTTATCTTCAGCGGACGCGGGGCACAGTGATTCCCTTGTCACTGTACCCCCAGTTCCACCGCGTCGCCTGATCCACATCAGTACCATGAAATTTCCATGAGTCCGATGCATTATGCAGAGGGTTGATTACCTTTAAGTGCCTGGTTAACCTTCTGGGCAAAATCAGCCAGGTTATTTGCCTGAACTGTTTTGATGATCTTTTTCTCATGGTCAGTGAGGGCAAAAGGTTGTCCCAGGTAACCACCTGTCATGGCCGCTTCAGGTTCGCTCAAAAGCTTGGCACGGAATTGATTGTTAACAATTGCCGCAGCAAATAAGCGATGTAAGCCAGAGCGTTCAATCGCAGGTTTTTGCAGACCGTACTTTGAAGAAGTGCGGGAGTTAGGTGTAAACATTGCCATTAGAGCGAACCTCCCAACTAAATTCCACCACCACCACCATCCAAGGGAGCACGAAGGAGTACAACCCCAGCCAGAGCAACGGCAAAATACGCCAATTGAATGTAGCGGTGATCAATTTTTCTGACGATGGACATAACTTGGGCAAATTTGTTATTCATGGAACACCTTTTGTCTTGATTTAGGATGTTCAGATATTACCCCCACCCAGGCTGCAAAATAGGCTGCAAAAAAGCCCTCTTAAGACCAAAAACTTGGTCAAATAATTAGTTCGTGGAAGATACGCTCTGTCTCTACAGACGGGGAAATACCCAATTCCTGCATGGCGAGCTTGCACACCTGATATTGGCGCGCTACTGCCGGGCGATCGCCTAGGGCCGCGTAGGTTCGCATCTCAATCTGATAGATCGCCTCATGAAAACGATCCCTTCGGAGTGCAAGTTGGCAAATGGAGAGGCATTGTTCTAATTTATTTGTATCTAGATAGAGATACGCCAGTTCCTCTAGAGCAGATCTGTAGATCTGTCCTAATCTTTCTCTTTCCATAGCTGCCCATTCCGCATCCATATCATTTAGGTACGGACCCTGAACCAGATCCACTGCTTTTTGAAGGTGTTCTATACGGCTGTTCTGATCCATAGCCTTACGGACACGTAAAATATGTGATTCAAAGGCTTCTACATCATATTCATAATCCATCTCATGGTTAAACCGATAATACTCGTCATCAAAGACAATAATCTCCCTTCCGACAGCACGGCGCAGACGATAAATTTCGTTCTTAAAGCGAGCTTTCAACATCTGGGCATCTTTGATCTCGGGCCATAGTGCCAGACCAATCTGTTCCTTTGTAACGGCATCCTGCCGATATAGGAAATAAAAAAAGAGGTCGCGGACGGATTGTGTGCGCCATTCTGACATTGCTATGACCTGACCATTGATAGTCACTTCAGGATTTCCAAATGCACGAATCGCCAAACTAGCCGATGGTACTTGAATCGAACTGGCATGGCGGCGCAAGGTTCTTCGGATCGCAGGAAGGCGCAAATTTAACCGCTGAGCTTTTTCTAATAGAATATTTAATTGTCGATTGCTCGATGGATCAATTTTTAGTTTTAATAGCCAAGGGGTTGCCTGTCTTACCACAGCAATCAGTGCATGGTCAGGATTAGAACCTTGCAAGAGGATTTGTCCAATTTCTGAACGTGCATTATCGGACTCACCTGCCTGGTCGTAGGCAGCAATGAGCCATATGAGCGACCAAACCATCTCCAAATCTCGTCCATCTTGAGCAAAAAAGTCTTTACAATTTTTCAGAAATGGAATGGCTTTCCTTGGCTCATTTTGGACGAGATAAAACCGACCTTCCAAGAGTGACCAGAGTCCCTTTTCATAAGAGGATTGACTATCCCTCATCTTCCGTCGCAATAGTTTCAGAACCTGACCTACTTCTTCAAAATTTCCCTGAGCTACTGCTAAATTTCCTCTTGCTACGATTAAGTAGTTTGCTATAAAGTATCCTGGTAGTTTGCTGGAAACTAATTCTGCCTGCTGATACGCCTGCCATGCTGCATCAAACTCATCCACTTCACTATACAGGTCGCCCAGCCCAGTAAGAATAAGGGTCTCTGCTCGATAATTATGACTTTTGCGAGCACACATTAATCCAGACTCGAAAGTTTCCGATGCGAGCTCATATTCACCTATCTGATGATACAAGACTGCAAGATTATTCAAAATCTCTGCCTGAGAATACTGATCTCTTTCCACTTGTTTCAGTTTCAAAGCTTGTTGATAAGAATCTCGAGCAGAGTTAATATCCCCTATAGCGTTGTGAACCATTCCAGTTTCCATTAAAACAGTAGGAATCCTTGTTACTTCGTTTAATGCAACATATAACGACAAGGAATGTTCCAATGCTTCCACAGCCTGGCGAGTTTCCCCTAAACGGAATAAATCCAACCCTCTGATGCGCAGAGCTTCGGCATAGTAATACTGCAGGGATACATCTTTCTCTGCCAGACGAAGAGCTTCCTGTATATCTTCCAGCGAAGCGGCATAATTTCCCATAAAACGAAGTGTGTTAGCGCGGCGGACCAGGGTCAGGAGCAAGCCATGAGCGTTCTTCCCTTTTCGATAGACAGCGACCGCCTTATCCAGTAATTCCAACGACTCGGGTAGATTGCCTTTCATCGCCAGCACAGACCCGCGCAGGGATGTTAACCCCGGTCGCCCGCGCACTGTGGCGGGCGGCAAGCTATTGATCCAGCCATCCAATGTGACCAAAGCTCCCTGGAGCATGGGCGTTCCCGCCTGTTCGATCACATCTGCCAGTAAATCAATATCATTCAGTTGTTTACAGGTGAAATATGCCTTCTCCCATTCACCTGCTTTTTCATAGGCCTCGACCATGCGCTCCAAAATCAGGCGTACTTCCTGCGGACGTTCCTTTTTGAGACGAGACTGTAGAAATTCACGAAAAAGCGGATGATAACGAAGCCAGCGTCCATCTTCGAGAGGGAGAACGAAAAGGTTCTTCTCTAGGATCAAGCCCATCAGGTCAGACCAGTTCTGATTTTCGGAGTGAAGCGGACCGAGGATGATGTCACAAAACTCCGCGTTGAACTCATCGGGCAGGGAAGTCCGCATCAAGAATTCGCGCACATGAACAGGTTGAATATCCAGCACCTGTTGACCGAGATAGGCGAACGTATCCACGCCGGAGACACGCGGCATATTGGGCAGATGGGAAAGCACCATACCGGTGATCCATCCGCCGGTCTGCTCGACGAATTGATGAGCTGTTTCGTCGGAGAGGTGTTCACGATAATTTTGGGCGTAGAGCGCCTGTACCTCTCGTGGAAGGAATGCAAGTTCCACGTGACTAAGACCCGCCACCTGTTCGCGCGCCACCATGAGCGTGACATCGTCGAGCAATGGCAGGGTTCTGGATGAAAGGATGACATGGCAATTTTCAACAACGAGCGCAAGGAAACGGTTGAGCAGGTATGAAATAACTGGCTCTTCATCCAAGAGATGAAAGTCATCGATGATCAGAAGGAAATCTTCTTCTACGTGGTCATAAATTTCATTCGTGAGCGTAACAAGCAGTGATTCGGCATCACTTTCAATGGATTTAAGCTGACTCAGTTGGACACGAGACCTTACCCCAACCCCCCGAAATCTTTCAGCCAGCGAGGCGATCAGATAGGCGATAAAGCGCTGTGGTTCGCGATCAAGCAGATCGAGCGATAACCAGCAGGCTGGCATCTGCACATTGTGAACCAGATCGATAAGGAGGGAAGTCTTCCCATAACCTGCTGGAGCAGAAAGCAGGATCAGTTTGTTATCGAGCAATCCCTTAAGACTTCTCGAGCAAACGCGGGCGCGAAAGTAACTCGTTCCGGCGGCTCGGTACGATGATCTTGGTTTTGCTAATAGGAATCGATTGCGGCATAACTCAGATGAACTCTCTCTTATTGTACCGAAACAGGAGGTTGGCATCTGTAAATATTCATAACCTGGTAGCGCGCACAAAGGCTTGTTGTTTTTACTTTTTCTTCAACTCTTCCAACATGCGAGTATGAATGCCGGGGGCAGTAGCAAGAATGGATTGCGGCGCAGAAATATAATCAGAGGTTCCGCTCACATTGGTAACCGTGGCACCCGCTTCTTCACAGACCAGTCCGCCAGCAGCTACATCCCAGGGTTTGAGAGCAAGCTCCCAAAAGCCATCGAAGCGCCCTGCTCCTACATAAGAAAGGTCGAGCGCTGCGGAACCGAGTCGGCGCACACCCTGACTTAGCTTGCCGAGCTTGGTGAAGTTCGCGAAGTTATCGTACTCTGTATTCCAGACATCATACGGAAATCCCGTGACCAGCAAACTCTTTTGAAGCTCGTTCGCTGTTGAGACCTGTAAACGCTTTCCATTCAGAAAAGCGCCCTTACCGCGTTCGACGCTGAACAACTCATCGCGCATCGGATCGTAGACAGCCCCTAATGTCGTTTTACCATCGAAGGCATAAGCGATCGAAACACAAAAGATGGGGATGTGATGCGCATAATTCACCGTTCCATCCAGCGGATCGATATACCAGATATGCTGTTTGCTACCTTGAATAACCCCGCTCTCTTCCGAAAAGATATGATGGTCTGGAAAATCCCTGCGTACTTCGCCCAGCAAATAATCTTCTGACTGATGATCCACTTCAGTGACCAGGTCGATCACACCTTTGAAGTTCACTTGATGTTCCTTGTTGTATCCAGCGCGCAGGATGGCTCCTGCTTCACGCGCAAGACGCTCCATATAAACCAATGTAGGCTGCATAAAATATCCCTTTTAAAATTCAACGATGGGGTTGTCCCCATCGTTGTTGTTTATTTTTTCAATTCTTCGAGGGTTTTGTAGATATCGTAGAGTTCGTTCTGTATCTCATCTCGATCTCTAGCAGACTGCTGAAGCAGCGCCTCAAAGGCAGGCTTTTGATCAGACGGGAGCGTGGGGAGTAATCGTTCCGCTCGCGCGATCTGCGTATTCTTATGACGCAGTTTATTTTCCAGGCGGGTACGATACCCCTCATAGAACTTTTCCATATCCAGTGGATGCGGCTGGGTAAACGGCTGCTGTGTCACCAGCTCGGCAACGGTCAGCAAAAAGTCTTCGGTATCAATGGGCTTCTCCATGAAACGCGCCGCGCCCAGACTTAAAGCAAATTGCTTATCTTCAGGAGTAACATATGTGGCAGAGAGGAACACCACCGGAATGGAACGTGTCTGAGGATCGAGACGCAATTTCTGCACAAAGGCGTACCCGTCCATTTTCGGCATCAGAATATCTGTGACGATCAATACAGGACGCTGCTTTTCGATCACTTCCAATGCTTCTTCCCCATTGCGAGCCGTGAGAACTGCGTACCCTTTAAAGCGCAGCGTCACTTCAAGCAATTCAAGGACATTGGGGACATCTTCGACAATTAGGACGGGACCATATAAATTGGGCATATTGACATTTTAGCCTTATTCCGGATACAGAACAAGACCGCTTCTCTTTCTACCATGAAGTTAATACCGTTATTCCAACGTCCCGCAGGTTTGAACAAACACCATTAATTCTTTACCCAAACCTGCGGGACGTTTTTCTCCATTACCCCCACACACGAGACCCCAACGCCGAGCGGATGAATTCCACGGCGTGGATGGCGGTCTGGTTTTGCACATCAAGGATGGGGTTGACTTCGACCATATCCATGCCAATGAGCTTGCCAGTCTCTGCGACCACTTCGCAGGCGAGATGCGCCTCACGAAATGATAAGCCGCCGGGGACAGGCGTCCCAACTCCGGGAGCATGACGTGGGTCGAGCGAATCCATATCGAATGAAAGATAAATACCATCGGCATCGCGGCTGACGCGTTCAATGGCTTTCTCCAAAGCAGCGACCATGCCATAGCGGTCGATCTGCTCCATGCTTTGTACCATCACACCGGCATCGCGCAAGTTGCGTTTTTCGCCTGGGTCGAGGTCGCGCGCTCCGATAACGGCGACTTGGCTCGGGTCCACGACCGGAGGCGTTTCATCCCATAACGAGACCAAACGCGGATCGCCAAATCCGCATAAAGCAGCGAGAGGCATCCCGTGGATATTTCCAGAGGGCGTTGTTTCAGGCGTGTTGAAGTCGGCATGTGCATCGACCCAGATGATACCGATTTTTTTATGCTTCGCCGCGCCACGAATGGAGCCGACCGACAAACTATGATCGCCACCCAATACCAGCGGAAAGCGACCGCCCTGAATGGATGTTGCCACCGCACCCGCAATGCGCCGTCCCATTGGGACAATGCAATCAATATATTTGAGGCGCGGGTCAGTGATGCTGCATGTTTCCTGAATGGGAACTTCTATATTTCCTTTATCTTCGAGGGTGCAACCCAGGTCACGAAGTTTCTGGTGCAGATGTGCGTAGCGAATGGCGCTGGGACCCATATCCACACCGCGGCGGTCTGCGCCAAGGTCGATGGGAACACCAATAATATCTATTTGCATGAATACCTCTCAAAATTGGATTTCTTTTTCGTAGCGAGTCACACGGTTGCGCCCGTGATTCTTGGAAGAATACAGTGCTTTATCGGCTGCCTGAAGGAGAGAGTCGCCTGTCACGCCATGTTGAGGAAAACAGGACACACCGGCAGAGAACGTGGCAAACAATTTCATACCATCATATTCAATGGCAGTCTCTGAGAAATCCTGCCGCCAGGTCTCCGCGCGTTCGTAGCCAATTTCAAATGGAGCATTCGGCATCAGGATGACGAACTCTTCCCCGCCATAACGGCAGACCACATCGCCGCGCCGTGTATGGTCAATGAGAAAGTTGGCAAAGAATTGTAAAACGATATCGCCACATTTGTGTCCGTAGGTATCGTTGAATTGTTTGAAATAATCCATATCCAGAATGACAACGGAAATAGGCGCCTGGTCGCGTTCGGCGCGCGCGATCTCTTTATCGAGAAATTCTGCCATGTAGCGGCGGTTGTACACATTTGTCAGCGGGTCGTGGATGGCTTGCTCTTCCAATTCGGCGCGCAATTTTTCGATCTCTTCCAACTGGCGGGTGAGCACTTCGTTGGCATATTTGAGATCGTTCTCCAGCCATTTGTGCTCGGTAATATCATGTGCCACGATGATGCGACCCTCAAGCTGGTTGAACTGATTATAGAGGGCAGACACGACAAGTTCCAGTGTACGAGGCGGATCACCAGGGATCTGGATCTCTTCGCGTGTTTCATTGGCGGTCAAGAAGCGGTTGAGCAATTGGGGCCACGCACGGAATACATCCAGTGGATCTCTGCCAACGATCTCATCCATGGGCTTGCCGAGCACCTTTTGCGCCACAGAATTTGCATCCAATACACGATCCTGGGCATCCACGACAAATACCATTTCGGGGATGTGCTCCAAAACCTTATGCCGTGCGATCGGGACCAGATCGAAGAGGCGCAGTCCCAGCACCGCCATGCTGAGCAGGAAGGCTGTGATGGTAAATGAAATAGGTGTCAGGTCTACAGAAAAAGTGAAAGAAGGGATCAGCCTTGGCGCCAGTTGATAAAAAACGTTCACCAGCAAGGGAATCAACACTGCCCCGATCAAGATCAATACCTGCTTGCGATAGATGCTTCGGTATTGAATGAAACGCCAGATCAGCAATCCCATCCCTACCAAGTTGAAAGCATATGCTTGAAGCAAAGGAGCATAATAGAAGGGACCACGTGTGATGACAAGTGGTCCGCCAGTTTCTGAAACCGGATATACCGATAGATAAAAAAATTGGAACCAATCGGGGACGAACAACAAGAGCAGCGATGTAAGCGGTATGATAAAGAATAGAGTTCCGGTATAACGGTTCAACCAGCGGTCGAGCCGCGTGTATTGCAGAGTAAAGATAAACCAAAAGGCAGGAACGGTGAGAATACCGATATTTTCGATCTTTAGCCAGAACAGTTTTGCATCCATGCTGGAGGAAAGCGTGATCATGGCGTAGGCAAATGCCCAGATCGCCAGACCGATCAACATCCAAATCATGGCATCGCGCCCGGGAGCTCGATGCCTGCGCTGGAGCAGAATCGCTATCGAGGCTGCGATCATCGCATTCAGGATGAGAAAACCGGCGAAAACGACCCACTGTATGCCCAAAGCAAACACTCCTGCTCTCCGCAAAGACTTGACGGTATCTCCCCGTCGGGGCAAATTGTACTATGCAATTTTTTGACGAAAAGGCATGATAGGTACTACAAAAGAGCAGGGGCAGGTGTGAGACCTGCCCCTACAACAAATTACTTATGCCGTTCTGTAATACCCCACATCCACCGAATAGACCTGTCCGCGTTTGATAACCTGTTTAACCAGGTTGGTCCCGTAGCGATAACCAAGATGCCGATAATCAGGCACGGAGAGGATGAGCATATCCGCCTGTTTACCTACTTCTATAGAACCAATGGTATCGGCGCGGCGAATGGCATGTGCAGAATTGATGGTGGAGGCGGCGATCGCTTCGGCAGGGGTTACTTTCATATTGCGGCATGCCAAAGCGATGACAAACTGCATCAACTCGTTCCAGGTGGTGCCCGGGTTGCAATCGGTGGCGAGGGCAAAAATACCGTCTGCTTCAATGATCTTGCGGGCGGGCGTGTAATAGCATTCGGCAAGTCCAAAGGGCGTGCAGGGCAGGGAGACTGCTACCGTATCTGACTTTCCCAATGCAGCGATATCTTCGTCAGAGGTCTTCACCAAATGGTCGGCAGAGGCGGCTCCAAATTCCACGGCAAGCGATGCTCCACCGATGTTGTCAAATTCATCGGCATGGATCTTGAGCGGGAATCCCAGTTCTTTTGCCTTGCGCAGGATCTGTCGAGACTGTTCCAGGTCAAAGGCTTTATTCTCGCAGAAGACATCTACAAATGGCAGTGACCGGCGCGGAGCATGGACTTCCCACCACTGGCATACAGTCGGCAGCATCGTCTCGCAAACCAGATCAGTATATCCCTGCGGGTTGTCTTTGTATTCGGGTGCGATGGCATGGGCGCCCAGGAATGTGAAAGCAAGATCGATCGGTGTTTCATCATCGAGCGTTAACAGGGCTTTGAGCAGACGCAGTTCTGTGGCGGTCTGCAGACCATAGCCTGTTTTGGCTTCGACCGTGGTGGTGCCATGGGCGAACATCCGCAGCAGACGTGGACGTGTCTGCGCGATGAGCGACTCAATGGATGCCGTCCGCGTCGCACGGACCGTGGAGATGATCCCGCCACCGGCAGCCAGAATGTCGAGATAGGCGGTTCCTGCCATTTTCATCTCGAACTCATTAGCGCGGTCCCCACCCCAGATGATGTGCGTGTGCGGGTCCACGAATCCCGGCATGAGCACACATCCGTTTGCATCGAGCCGTGGTTCATCTGGGTACGAAGCGCGCAGCTCCGCTGTGGTACCAACCGCCACGATCTTTTCGTCTCGTACCACGACCGCGCCGTCTTCGATAATTCCAAGAGTACCCAGGGCATGACCGCGCTGCGGTCCACCGGCGAGAGTGAGAAGTTGGGAAGAGGAATGGATGAGCATGGGAGGCTCCTGTTTTTAGCAGAGGATTAAAGTAATTTAACCACAGATATTTAGAGATGAACATCAGTAAATCAGGCGTCGAACCAAGGTTATACTCACGCCATACCATAAAAAATCTCAGACCAGGAATTAACAGCATGTCACTTCAACGGATTCTTGTGGTCCTGCTCATCGTCGCGCTTCTCTCAAGTTGCGGACCGTCAGAGACAAACTCTCCTGAACCTTCGCCCACAGTCATTGAAAGTACTACGACTTCCACTGTGGCGCCAACCGTAACATTAATTCCTACGTTGGCATCTACGCCAACTCCGACCCTCGTTCCCATGGACGACTTCATGAAGGGACTGGTCTACTTCCCGGCTGGCTGGGGCGGGGATAATCGTCCTGAAACGGAATGGATTCTGAAGAACATTGTTCTGCCTACCGGAGCCAACTGGATCCGCATCCACTTTGGCTGTTTACAAGATGGTATCGAGAGCACAGAAGTGTACTGCAACACGCAGACAGAGATGACCGATCAGGCGTATATTCACCTTGTTGAAATGGCTCACCGTCAGGGAATACGGGTCATGTTCGAGCATTACATTGATTCAAGTGGATGGTCCGAATCATGGTCCGGCGAGATTGGCAGAAAATACAACGAAGAACAATGGGCGGCATGGTTCACCAGTTACAGCAAGATGATCCTGCATTATGCGCAATTGGCAGAAAACGCCGGGACCGATTACCTGATCATCTCCTCCGAACTCGAAAGCACAACCTTGCGCGAGAAGGAATGGCGCAGCCTGATCGCCCAAGTCCGCGAGGTGTATCATGGCAAGGTCAGCATGGCATATAGCGAGGAATCATCCTTGCAGAGCGTTCAGTTCTGGGATGCCTTGGATGCGATCACGGTCCACCCGTATTATCTTGACCTGCCAGGCGTCACCGACCCGACAGCAGCCCAACTGACCGAGGCATTCACTCCGCGCGCCAACAGGCTGGAAGCGTTATCCAAAAAATGGAACAAGCCCATCTTGATCACGGAGATCGGATTCCCGAGTGTTCATACCATAACCAAGAACTACAATATTCCTTCCTCCAATCAGATCGATCTGCAAGAACAAACTGATCTATTTCAGGCGGTCTTCAATACCTTTTACGGGAAGGATTGGGTGGCAGGCATCTTTTGGTATGCCTTTGAAGGCGGCTCCAACTATGCCGAACCGTGGAATCCTCATTTTGCCTATATTGGCAAGCCTGCAGAAAATGTCATCCGTTCCTTTTATGGAGCGCCGCCTATGCCAACTCCCACACCGGTCTTGTTCCCGGAGGCTCCATTACCTGCAACAGAGATCATTTACGATGACGGGCTTAATTCGCACTGGGGTAACTATCCGCCGGAGGGTGACCCTGTCAATATCAAGCTTAAGCAGTCTGATATCGCCGTGAGCGGCAATGCCATCCAGGTAAATTTATTGACGTTCTGGTCTCTCGATTTCAGGAACGATATGGTGGATTGGGATAAGTATCAATGGCTTGATTTCGATCTCTATGCGGATCCAAAAGATCCACATGCCTATACCCTGGGCGTATCGTTAAGAGACACATCGTATTATCCATCCCTTTTCAAGGTTGAGCTTTTACAGAGTCAATTTATCGAGGGCGGAAAACTTCAACCGAAGACCTGGCAGCACGTGCGCATTCCGCTGGATGTATTCGGTCCGCAGTTGAGTCGGTACGTCATCATTAGCATTGACCGTCCGGCGGCAGGTAGAACCAACGAACCGCTTACAGTCTATGTGGATAATGTTATATTAAGCGGGAAATGACTAACAAAATTTTCCTCCGCAATGTGACCGAAGACGACCTGCCCATCTTCTACGAGCAGCAGCTTGACCCCGAAGCGACAGCGATGGCAGATTTTCCGTCCCGTGATCGGGAACCCTTTATGCTGCATTGGAAGAAGATCATGGCAGATACATCACTGACCCAGAAGGCCATCCTTTTCGACGGGCAGGTGGCGGGGAATATCGTTTGCTGGGAAATGCTTGGGGAACGGGATGTTGGCTATTGGCTGGGGAGGGAATTCTGGGGCAAAGGCATCGCTACCGAAGCGCTGAAACAGTTTTTGGACGAAGTAAAGAACCGTCCAATTTTTGCGCATGTAGCACGTCATAATGTTGCATCCAAACGCGTACTCGAGAAATGCGGCTTTACTGTCGTCGGCGAAGACAAGTATGTCAATCGAACTGGCAAGGAAGTGCAGGAGATCGTTCTAAAACTAAATGGTCATGGAAGCGACACCATTGAGATTGTATAATTAATCGTATTCATACACAACTTTATTATTGGGAGTTTCCTTTGAGCAAGATCCAACAACTTGTTGCCCGCGCCAAATTACAATTCCGAGGGAAAAACCATATCGTTGGCTGGAGCATGACACCCGACGAAGCTGTCGCCTTTATCAAGAGCATGGGGAAAATGCTGCTCACCTTTTACGGGTTCTCCGGTATGGGGTATGAAGACGAGCAGGAAATGCTCCGCATCGCGCGCGAAATGTTGTCAAAATATTCTCCGGAGAAAACCCTGGTCAACATTGGAGCGAGCAGCACCGGCATCGGAGCGATCTATCCGCTGGCAAAGTCGATGGGGTTTACCACGGCAGGCATTATTTCCACGCAGGCGTTGGAATATCTGGAGGAGATCAGTGAGGCAGTGGACTACATCTGCTTTATCGAAGATGATCAATGGGGTGGAAAACTGCCAAACTCGAACGAACTTTCTCCTACATCGAGAGCGATGGTGGAATGTAGTGACATTCTAATCGGCATCGGTGGCGGAGCCATCAGCCTGGATGAAATGCTCGCCGGGCATGAACAGGGTAAGGAAATTCTCTATTTTCCGGCAGATATGAATCACGAACGGGCAAATCGCCAGGCGGCAAGAAAAGGATTGCCTCCACCGAAATCCTTCAAAGGCGATGCGCATGAAACACTTTCGGGGATCAAAAAATCAGATCTGCAGAAACGTTTGAAGGAAATACAACAAGGTAAAGGATAAAAATGAAAAGCCGCTCCATGGGAGCGGCTTTTTTGTAAGATTTGATCCTGCTCTGCGTATTCTATAATAGAAGCACACAAGTCACGGGAGACAGATTGAATATCCTTCAGCGTTTTCATCGCACTGCCATCTCTACACCTGCCGCCTTCAGCAAAATGTATGAAACAAATCGAGTGCCGGTATTCCGCTACATTTACAGCCTCATGGGCGGACCTGCCGCCGACGCGGAAGATCTCACCGCAGAGACGTTCATCCGTGCCTGGAAAGCGCGTCACTCTTTCGAAGAGGAGGCTGATTCCGCTATTGGATGGTTGATCGGCATCTCCAAACGTTTGGTGATCGACGACCACCGCCGCAAGACAGTGCGTCAAACATCAGACCTGAGTTACAACCTCAAGGCGGAGACCACGACCGAAGAAGAGATCCTGGTGCTGCAACAAAAAGACGAATTACTTGCCCTGCTGAAACAACTTCCCGACGATCAGCGGGAGATCCTTGTACTGCGTCACATGCTGGGATGGAAAGTCCAACAAATTGCCAGCCATATGGGGCCGACCGAAAACAATGTTTCGGTGATCCTCCATCGCACACTGGCAAGCTTGCGCGAAAAAATGGAATTTCCAGCCTAAAGGAAGAACCTATGGAACAAAACGACTCTCACATCGAGACATTGCTAGAAACCCTGCCGCCAGATATCACTCCGCACCTGGAAAAGCGACTCGCCTCCGCACCATGGACACCGCGTATCGTCAGGCGAAACCGGGTTTTGACGGTGGTGGTCACAGCTATTGTTTTATTCGCCACCATCATGGGAGTAACGCCTCAAGGACGTGCCTTTGCCCAAACCATCTTCCAATTCTTTACCATCACAAATCAATCTTCCATTCCGATCTCAGAGGATGAAATTGCTACCTTCTATGCGCCTCAACCTCCCCACCCCTTAGCGCTGGTAGATGTTACACCTTCTCTGGATCCATGTTCCAATGTAGAACCTACGGCCCTATACGAGTGCAAGATCCAAAACCTGGAGACACAACTGAACTTTGATCTGAAAGAGTTCAGCGATATGCCTTCTGGCTGGATATTTGAAAGTGCAAAGTTTTATTCCCCGGTTTCCAGGTTTACAAATGATAGCATTCTAGCAATTTCTTACCGAAACGCCAGTGGAGAAATCTATTTCACGCAGGGAATCGGAGAGTTTCCTCCCGACTCCGATTGGGAAAGTGTACCTGCATCGGCACTGGAAGCCGTAAAGATTGGAAGTTATTCTGGTGAGTATGTAAGTGGTTATTGGGGGTTACAGAATGGCGACAATAAATTGACCTGGGATGAATTTGGGATTCAACGAATCCGCTGGATGGAAGGTGACCGCCGCTTCGAAATTCAAGAAATGGCAGGACCCGGAACAACTGGGTATCTGGATAAAGAGGCATTGATCGCCTTGGCATCTGAAATAGTCTATCAACCCAATCCATCTGAGCAAACGCACAGCGTTGACACGAACTATATTCCCAATGTAGCTGTTGCCGAAAAGATCTGCCAGTGTTCCATCCTGGAACCCACCAAGTTACCGCAATATATGAGATTGGAAAATGCCGAGTATGATGCTCAACGGAAAAGCATTACTCTCAACTATGGTTATCGTGCTCTGCGCATCGTTCAAGCACCGAAAGAAACCGCGCTCTTTACCAACTTGGATAGCTATAAAGATGTCGAGACAGTTCAAGTCGGCGATGTCACCGGACAGTATGGGATCAGTCCACTTCAAAAGACGATTTGGGATAGCTCCACACCGCCCGCGTATCCGGTTAGCAACACCTATTCCGTTCTACTTTGGGAAAAGGATGGCATGATCTATCAGATCTACTTCGATCAAAGCTATAGTAGCGGAGGTCAACTGACGAAAGAGCAGATAATAGAAATAGCAGAAAGCCTTCGCTAGCGTTCAAACAAAAAAAGCCGCTCGTGTTGAGCGGCTTTTTGATTCATTCTACTTTAGTACAGCGGAAGTCTCGCTCCGGTGACTTTCCCTGCCTGATCCGAGAATAAATATTGCATCGCTGCGACGATCACATCCGGCGTGGTGCCGGTGCCTTTATTCTCCACGTCAATCGCGCGGACCTGGATAATATTGGCGGTCACGCCTTTGTCTTTGAGTTCTGCGGCGAGAGTAAGCACGAGCGTCTCCTGCGCGGATTTGGATGCGGTGTAGACGCCGCGTTCGGCAGGTGGATTTTGTACGGTGGAAGGTGAGATCGTAATGACGCGTCCCCATCCGTTTACGGCAAGTTTGGGGGAGAAGGCTTGGAACAAATTGAATGTCGTCCACACGTGCTGCCCGAGCATGGACTCTAGATCGGCTACGGGCGTATCCGCCAGAGTCTTGCCGCCTGTCCAGCCGCCGACGAGATGGAATAAAGCGTGAACCGAACCAAATTTAGCGGAAACTGCCTCGGCTGAGTCAAGAACCGCCTGCCTGTTGCGCAGGTCAACGACGGAGGCGAAGAGTCTCTCTTCGGGCAAGTTCAAGCTGCGGGTCAGGGAATCCAATTTGGTTTGATCGTTATCGAGCAACGCCAAAGAATGACCGTTCTCTGCAAACGCTTGAGCGGTCTTGTTACCGAGCACACCGGTAGCACCTGTAATGACAATGGTTTTATTCATAATATAAAAGCTCTTCAGGGGCTAAGCCCCTGAAGGAGCCATAGGGACAATTTATTCAAACAATGCTTTGATCTGTTCGCTGCTCATACCCGCCACGATAGGACGGTCGCTTTGCTCGGGCAGGTGTTCCTTGCCGTGGAAGTCGATCATGTGACCAGACTTGGCGGCTTTGGTTTGCAGGTAGAAACGATTGTGTTCGTTGGGCTGCATGATGTGCGGGATGCGGTCGGTGATGTTGATGCCGTATTGCTTGAGCTGGTCGATCTTCTTCGGGTTGTTGGTCATCAGTTTGATCGAGTTGATCTTAAGCGCCTGCAGCATTTGCGCGGCGACAGCATAGTCGCGTTCATCATCGCGGAAACCAAGCGCGTGATTCGCTTCCACCGTATCGAGACCCTGATCCTGCAAGCTATAAGCGCGGATCTTGTTGGTCAGACCGATGCCGCGTCCTTCCTGACGCAGATACAGCACCATACCCTTTTCCATTTGACCGATGGCTTTGAGGGCGGCTTCCAGTTGATCGCGGCAATCACAGCGCAGCGAACCAAGCGCGTCTCCGGTCAGACATTCCGAGTGCAGACGCACGGGCACATCCTGCGCGCCGATCACATCGCCATGGGTAATGGCAACGTGTTCCTTGCCATCGATACTATTCTCAAAAGCAATGATGTGAAATTCACCAAAACGTGACGGCAGTTCAGCCATCGCCACCACGCGGACTTTCTCGTCTTCAAATTGATCCTCACCCAATAACACTTCGAACTGTTCGTGCAGTTTCGCATTCATAATTTACCTCTTAAGTTGGTATCTCACTACGAGCCCGCCATCTTCATGTTGCTCCACATGGACTAATTTGAGCGGGACTGCTTCGCTTCTCACCAAGCCGGAACCGGACACCATTGTCGGAGCATTTGCCCCGCCGAAGATCATCGGCGCAATATACGCCGATACTTCGTCCACCAGCCCAAGCCGCAACAGCTCGAAATTGAGCGTTGCTCCGCCTTCCACCATCAGGCGATGAATGCCTAGTTCCTTGAGAATGGCAAGTGCGCGGGGTAGATCGACTCTCTCCTGAGCATCCACGTACACTTCCGCACCTTGCGCGCGAAGAAAAGCGAGATGCTCCTTAGATGTCTGATGGGTGGTGAATATTACGGTTTTGGCGGGTCCCGTGTGTAAGAAATCTGAATGAGTTTTTAATTCCGCTTTGGTGACGACTCCCACTTTGACGGGATTCGGCGTCAGTCCGCGGGCGAGGCGTTCGGATCGTAACGCTTCCGATTTGACGGTCAGCTTTGGGTCTTCGTCGAGAAGCGTGTGTCCGCCCACCATCACAGCATCGGACTCGGCGCGGAGTTGATCCACGCGTTGTTTATCCTGCTGCGACGATACCGCCGCCCCCTGCCGTTCGAAGGTGTCGATCTTACCGTCGGCGGTCATGGCGACATTGATAAAAACGAATGGACGATTCATAGGTTTGTTAATCATACGTTCATCATGCCCTGATTGGATTTTGAAATGTCATTCTGAGGAGCGAAGCGACGACACTTGCACCTGACGCAAGTGCAGGTGAGAATCTCTACCTGCGCAAGGAGTCAATTCTTCTTAGCCAAAACCGAGACCCTTCGCTACCGCAGAGCAACTTGCGCTCGCCTTCGGCTCAGGGTGACATGCTATCAATTATCTTGGCATTCCCGAATTTGGAACGGAGCTTGATTTATAATACAATATATGTATGTCCGTTACAGAAGGTGAATGTCTGTTTGCCGGGTAATAGTGAGGAGAATATATGCGTCAATCTGTGTTGACCGATGAACAAGCCAGTTTCTTACGCGAGGAAAAGGAATCGCTTTCCGAGATCCGTCTGGGATTGGCGGAGCTAGATGTGCCGCGTGAAACGCTGACCACCCTGCAGGATGCCATCCTGCAATTGGATGAATTGTTTCTGATGGTGGTGGTCGGCGAATTCAACGCCGGAAAGAGCGCACTGGTCAATGCTTTGCTGGGAGAAAAAGTCCTGCTCGAAGGCGCCACTCCTACCACATCACGCGTGACGCTGGTGAAATGGGGTGACAAGGTCGCCGAACAGGTCGTGGACGAGAACTTCGCCATTTACACCTATCCCCTGCCTCTGCTCAAAGAATTGAACATCGTAGATACCCCGGGAACGAACGCCGTCATCCGTTACCACGAACGGTTGACCGAAGAATTTGTTCCGCGCAGCGATTTGGTCCTGTTCACCACCTCTGCCGATCATCCCCTGACTGAAAGCGAACGCCAGTTTTTGGAACGCATCCTTGCATGGGGCAAGAAGGTGGTCTTTGCCTTGAACAAAGCGGATATTATCGAGAATGAAGGGGCATTGGACGAAGTCCGCTCGTTCGTGCTCAAACATGCCTCCGCCCTTTTGAAAGATACGCCCGAATTCTTCCCTGTCTCCGCGCGGTTAGGACAGCGTGCCTTGGCGGCAACCGATCCCGCCGAACGCGCCCGCCTGCGCGCCGCCAGCGGATTAGAGGCGCTCGAAGCCTACATCAACTCCACATTGGATGACAAGACCCGTTTGCAGTTGAAGTTCAACAATCCGATTGGGGTGGCAGATAATCTAGTTACCAAGGTCAGTCAGGATTCGCAGGCGCAGTCCGAAGATATCAAAGAGGATGTGCAAACTGCCTCCGCGCTGGAAAATACCGTGCGCGAGTACGAACGCGACCTGCAAAATGAACTGCGTCCGCGTCTGGCAGAAGTGGAAAATCTCCTGAACCGCCTCGAACAGCGCGGACTGGACTTCTTCGACACCACCATCCGCCTGACCAACATTCAAGAACTGATGCGCGGCGACAAGGTCCGTGCCGAGTTTGAGAAAAAAGTGCTGACTGATGTCCCGAAACAGATCGAAGAGCAAGTCCAGCGCCTGATCGATTGGATCGTTCAAAAGGACTTGCAGGAATGGCAGCGCGTGATGACCTACGTTCAAAAACGCCGCGCCCTGCACACGGAACATATCGTCGGCGAAGGCATCGAACCACGCGAAGGTCGCCGCCGCGAGCTGATCGAGACGATGGGCAAGAACGTCCAGCGCATCGTCGATTCGTATGACCGCAACAAGGAAGCCAGCGAACTCGCCGCACACGTGGAAATGGCTGTGGCACAGACCGCTTTACTAGAAGTGGGTGCCGTAGGGTTGGGAGCCTTGGTCACGGCTGCGATCCTATCCTCCAGCCTCGACATCACCGGTATCATCGCCGCCGGTACGCTCGCCATTGTCGGTTTCTTTGTCATCCCGTACAAACGCAAACAGGCGAAGGACAAGTTCAAAGAAAAGATGATCGAGCTGCGCACCAACCTGTTGGAATCGCTCACTACCTCCTTCAACATGGAAGCAAAAACTGCCGTGGAACGTTTGAAAGACGGCATCACGCCGTACATTCGTTACGTCCACGCCGAGCGCGAACGCATCGAGCGAACCGAAACCGTCGTGGCACAACTTCGCCAGAAACTTTCGGCGCTGCGCGGGCGCAGTCAGGCAGTGTTGGGGAAATAAGATCTGGTTTTCCAACAATGCGACTCATCAGGGGTCGCGTTCTTTTTTACAGAGTATCCATGAAAGGCGTGCCCCCGAAGGATGAAAACGGACTCCAAAGTCTGGAGACTTTGGAGTGAGCAACAAACGTCTGGTCCCCATACGGGGATGATAAGACGTTCGACTCCGCTCAAACCTTTAATAAGCTAATAATTTGTTTTCACTACCCCCTTTTGCTATAATGCCTCTCATGTAATCACTTATTCGTGAGGGAGCAACCATGAGCAAACGGGTTTACTGTTTTCTTGTACTTCTGTTCCTTTTATTCACGCAGGCATTTATTCCTGTAAGGCAAACGTCCGGGGGAAGCATCACGGTTCTGAATCGATCCGGTCAATCAACAACGCAGATCACTGATGGGGATAGCATTCAACTGCAAGTCACGGTATCCCAATCCGCCGCGCAACAACAGGACATTAACTTCCTCTTCGGCGATACCACCGTCGCATCCTGTTCCATCCCCACGGGAAAAACATCCTGTAGAACGGATTCGTTCTCATCTCTGGGCTGGCATTGGAATTTGAATGCTGAACCGCAAGATGTCTCTCCGCTGTTGGCGGATAACGGCGGCAACGTCATCGCGCAGATGGATCTCACCATCAAGCCACGACCCGTTGTGATGGTTCACGGATTCATCTCCTACCCCGAAACATGGAACGCTTATGTCGGTGCGAACGGCTACCTCGCCTCGATCGGTCTGCAGGGTTTTGCCGTTGGCGATGGGCAGGTTCCCGGCAAATTAAACACAGGCGATATGTTGAACCCATCCGGTCGTACGAATACCATCGGCCAGAACGCCGAGATACTCGGTCAATATATTGATGGCGTCAAACAAAAGACCGGGGCAGAGATGGTCGACCTCGTTGTCCACTCGATGGGCGGCATGATCTCACGTTACTACATCGACCGCGTGATGAAAGACCGTGATGTGGCACAGCTCATCATGCTTGGCTCACCGATGGGCGGTTCCGATTGCGCCGTGCTGCCTGCCGCGCTGGGGTTCTTCCTGCCGGCATCGATCGAGATCCGTGAAAGTTATATGCGCGGCGTCTTCAACCAACAGATCACGCACCGCCGCGGCATTGAGTTTCATGATCTTGGCGGCACGCGCATCCTCGAACCGTTTAAATCTCCCTGCACGGGTGTGCCCAATGACACCGTTGTTGCTTTCGACAGCATCAATGCCATTCCGCTGCAATCATCCAAAGTGGATGACATCCACAGCGACCTGACTCTTTCCCAAGTTGCTTTCAACGACTTCGTCAAGCCGCTGCTCCAAAAACCGACAGGGACGTTCGCCACCGACCCGGATCCTGCTCTACCGCCTCAGACCGAGTCTCCCCTCGAATTTACCCGGGTCTACACCGGTCACGTGGACTTCGGCGGTTCGACCGAATTGACCATCAACATCGAACCCGGATTAAGTGTCGCATCCTTTGCATTGTACGATGCCTCACGTTCCATCAACACCCTTGTGCGTGGTGCGAGCGGCAACGTCATCGAACTGACGCCGGAAAAGAACGGCTTCATCAAAGTGGATGATTCCTCCTCCATGATCTATCTCGGCTACGGATTCGCCAATCCGAAACCTGGTCCATGGAAGATCACTGTCGAAGCGACCGAAACAACCCCCTCCGCAGGAGCGGATTTTTCCATATTGGTCTATTTCGTAGGCGGAGCCAAGCTAGAAGCCACATCCACCACCCTTGTTCCACGCCCGAACGAAGAGATCACACTCTCCGCAAACCTAACCTTGAACGGTCAACCCGTGGAGATCAAAGAAGCAAAAGCGCTCATCAAAGATTCAGATGGGAAGACGGAAACATTGAGCTTCCCTGCCGGGCAAAATGTCTCCACCAAGTGGACGCCCAAAATACCCGGCACGTATGCCGTTGATATTGTTGTCACCGGCTCCGCCCCCGATGGAACTTCCATCGAACGAACAGATTTCCTTGCTGTCGAAGTGCAGACCAATCCCACAAAGGGAGAGATCACGTTCAACCTGGTGGCGTTGATCGCAGGTGGAGTGCTTGTGTTGGGATTGATCCTGTTTGGCGTATTTCGTGGTGTAAGAAAGATTACCCGCCGTTAATATGTAGTAGGGCGGGAGTATCCCGCCCCTACGCATTCATTTGACCGCGATCTGGCTAACCTTATCGAATAGAAAATCGATCAGGTAATGGTTCACTTCCTCTGCCGCATCATGCTGCACCCAGTGTGTGGCATCGGGAAAAAAGATCAGATTACCTTCCTCCACAAAATCCATGCTGGGACGCGCCATGCGGTGGCTGAGGGCGACATCCTTCATGCCCCACATCATCAGGGTGGGAACTTTGATGCGTGCTTCGTTGATCATCTGCGGCTGATATCGCATCACTGCGCGATACCAGTTGATCATGGCGGTCATCGCACCGGGCTGTGACCAGGCTTCCTTGTATTTCTCGATATCTTCATTGCTGAAAGTGTGGATCTTCCCACTGCCACGCAGTGCCCTGACCGCTCCGCGCCAATCATTTTGTTTCATTCCCATCTCGGGGATCCACGGTAGTTGGAAAAGGAAAACGTACCACGAACGGCGCATCTGCTCGAGATCGCGTAAAAGAAAACGGCGCATCACCGCAGGGTGGGGAACGTTCATGATAGCGAGACGCTGCAACCGGTCCGGGTGTTGATTCGCCAGCGCCCAGGCAACAACCGCGCCCCAGTCATGTCCCACCAAATTGACTTTCTGATAGTCCAGCGCATCGATCAATCCCAGGACATCTTTTAACAACTTATCAAGACGATAGTTCTTAATCCCTTTGGGTTTGTCGCTCAGGTTGTATCCACGCTGGTCAGGGACGATAACCCGGCATCCCGCCTCTACTAATGCTGGGATCTGTTTTCTCCACCCATACCAAAATTCAGGAAAGCCGTGCAGCAGCACGACCGGGATTCCGCTTTTCGGTCCAGCCTGCACAACATGCAGGCGAATTCCGTTGGTTTTAATATAACTGTGTTCAAGTTCCATGCAAAATCTCCAAACGGGGCGGGATTGTACCAGAGAAATGTGAAGTGAGGATAAGCACCGCCGCAGATGGAACTATTGGTTACTTGCAAAATCAGGTGTTTCTGGTATGATTTTGCAAATCTGTTTAAGCAGGTGGGACTTCAAGCCGTATTGTTGACAGAAAATTGATACAACGTTCAGAGAATTCATATCTGGATTCGGTATTCTTGGCGTAATGCCCTGCCAGTTTCGGCGAATGCAATAAAACATCAACGAACCCTCCTTCAATTTTTTAGGAAATGAAATCCTTTAATGCTTCTTTGTTACTCGTCCAAAACAGAGTAGTGAATGAAAGAGAAAATGGTTTTGAAAAAGTCTCCCAAATTAGTCACATCAACATTCCCGCTCGATGAAATGCTTCCAGACGCATTAGAGCAGCCTGCATCCTTCCATAAACTTTTTGATGCGCTGCCGGTGGCAGTGGTGATGGTCAACCCAAAGGGAACCATCCAATATATGAACAAACTGGCAAAAGACCTGCTGGGCGAACCAGGCAAGCGTCTCAAACTGGAAGAATGGCCCCAAAAATTCGGCTTCTATCTGGACGATGGCAGGATGTTGTATCCGGGGAAGAAGTTTCCGCTGGTACGCGCGTTAAAAGGTGAAACGGTCGAAGAAAGTGAAGAACTCATCCTGCGCAAGGAACCGGATGAACACGGTATTTGGATCTCACTCTCTACAGAAATCCTTCGAGATGAAGAAGAGAATATCAGCGGCGGGCTTGCCATCCTCAGAGATATCACCTACCGCAAGCAGATCGAGATCTCACGCGAACGGCAGATCAAGCGTATCGAGGCGCTCTACAGGTTATCTCATATCATTGCCGAAGCAGGGAATGATATGGAGGAGACGATCCGACTGGCGGCTACCTTCCCGGCAGAGGTCATCGGGGATATGAGCGTTCTGACCCTGTTGACCGATACAAAACAAAAATTGAAGGTGGTCTCGTTTCACGATGTTGATCCAAGCCGACAGGCCCTTCTGAGAAAACATCTGCTGCTGGAATCTGAATATGACCTTTCCGAAGGGCTGACCGGCGGGGTGGTGCAATTAGGTGAGCCGCTTTTGATTCCATCGATCCAAGCGGAGCAATTACAAGCCATGTCGCTGCCACCGATCAGGGAGATCCTGGCGCACGTCCAGCTTAAGAGCGTGTTGATCGTTCCGTTGATGGGACGCAGCGGCGTATTGGGCGCTATTCAACTCTACCGCTACGCGGATTCCTCTCCGTTCAGCACCGGTGACCAGTCCTTTTTGTCAGATATCTCGCATCGCATTGGTCTGGCGATCGAGAACTGCCGTCTGTTCGAATCGCTGCGCGAGGAGACTGCCAGACGACTTTCCACAAAGCAGGAGCTTGCGATCAGTGAGGAGCGTTTTAGCACCATTTTTGCGTCGATCACGCTCGGGATCAAAGTACTCGACCCAGATGGGATCATCTTGCAAACCAATCCAGCCTTCCGAAATATGCTGGGCTGTGAGGAAGAGGAGGTCACGGGCAGACCTTTTTATGATTTTATTCATCCCGATGATGTATTGCGAGCATCCTTACTCTTTCAAGATGTCAAAAGCAAGGAAGTATCAAGCTTTCGCTTCGAGCACCGCGTCCTTAGTAAGGACAATTCGATTGTCTGGGCAAAGACCTTTTTTACAGTCGTTAAGAAAGGGGAAGCGGAAAAGCAGCTGGCGTTCGTCGTGGGTATTGTGGAAAACATTACCGAGCAAAAGCGGCGTGAACTTGAAATGGCTGAATTAAAACAACGCATGCAAAACAGCATGGAATTGGAGCGCTTGCGTCTGGCGCAGGAACTTCACGACAACCCCATGCAAACGTTGTACAGCGCCAGTTACACACTTCAGGAATTGCGTTCTAAGGCACCCGCCCAATACGCCAATTCCCTCGATAAGATAAAGACCATGATCCAGGATGTGTTGCAGGCTCTACGCGCCACATCCAAGGAATTGAGACCGCCCACGCTTTCAAGCTTTGGGCTGGAGAATGCCATTCGCTCCCATGCCCATGATTTTCAGGAAAAACACCCGAACATTGCCGTTCATTTATCACTGGCACATGACCAGCAGATGCTGCCAGACAGTGTACGTTTGGCATTGTTCCGCGTTTTACAGCAGACATTGGTCAATGTGATCCGTCACGCTGATGCAACGGAGGTGCACATCCGCTTTTTATTCGATGCGGAGGAAGTGCAGTTGGAAGTTACCGATAACGGAAAGGGTTTTGATGTGCCGAACACCTGGATCGAATTGGTGCGGCAGGAACATTATGGGTTGGCTGGCGCTGCCGAAAGGATATCCGCTCTCGGCGGAGTCCTGAGCGTTGAGTCCAAGCCCGGTTCATCGACCACTGTGCGAGCTACAATCCCGTTGGAAAGTTTCGATGGGTAATGGTTTTTATTTAGGAAAGGGCTGAGCCATGTCTGATATTCGTGTTTTGATCGTGGACGATCATCCTATTACATGCAAGGGCATCCGTGATCTCCTGGAACCCGTGCCGGGAATTTCGGTGGTTGGTGAAGCGCATACTGGAACGGAAGCTTTGCAGAAGATCCAGGATCTGAAGCCTACCGTAGTACTTCTGGATATGCGGCTGCCAGATATGAACGGCGTGGAGATCATTAAGCGGACGTATAAAGCGGGAAGTGATGCGAAGATCCTCGGGCTCAGTTCCTACAATGACCGCGAATTTATCTCCGAATTGCTGACGTATGGCGCTTCAGGCTACCTTTTGAAGGATGAGGTACCCGAGGAGATCGTCCAGGCGGTACGCGGAGTTGCCCACGGAGAGGCAGGCTGGGTCAGCCGTAAAGTGGCAGCAATGCTAAGCCAGATCCTGGTAAAGGAACAGGAAGTGGGTTCCGAATTGACTTCCAAAGAGTTGGAAGTGCTGAACTTGGTGGTAGATGGGAAAACTAACAATCAGATCGGTCTGGCGCTCAAGATCAGTGCCAAAACGGTCGAGAAGCACCTTCATGTTATTTTCCAGAAGTTGGGTGTGGTTTCTCGTGTCGAGGCAGCCATTCTGGCGGTTCAGGAAAGCCTGGTGAAAAGGGAAAATATCAATGTAGGAGGTCGTACACCCACCGACTTTCGTTAGGGAAACTCCCCATTAATATTTCACGACGAACGTTGTAGAATTTACAACGAAGATGCATGCCGCCCATATAGTAGACGACACGATCACAAAGGATGCTGGTAAAAAAGCTTCAATGACCGATAAACCAATTAGGGTGTTGCTCATTGATGATCATCCTGTGGTGCGCGAAGGATTAAAGAACCTCTTATTAACAGCAAAAGACATAATGGTTGTCGGAGAGGGGAGTAGCGGGAGCGAGGCGATCCACCTGATCGCCACGAAAAATCCTGACATTTTGCTGCTCGATATGGAGCTACCAGATCAACGGGGTGATATTGTCATGCGTCGAATCCATGATCTACAGCCAGAAATGAAAGTGCTTGCTGTCAGTTCCTACAGCGACCGTGACTATATTATTGGCATGATGGAACATGGCGCGGCTGGTTACATTACAAAGGATGAAGCCCCGACCATGCTGATCGATGCTGTACGGAACATTGTATATCAGGGCGGTGACTGGTTCAGTCCCATGGCAGTCATAAAGAGCACTCCCACTTCTTTGGAACAACAAACCTTGACCAAACGCGAAATCCAGATCCTTCAACAGTTGGTCCGCGATCGTTCCATGGATGAGATCGCTGCTGCGATTGGTATCGGTAAAGTCCAAGTGGAAAGCTACCTAAAGCTTCTCATGCGAAAATACGAGACCGAATCTCTCAGCGTGCTAAAACAGATCGCGCAACGTATCCTATCCCGCCGGGCATCGTAAAAATTTCGATTGTTTTGAAACAGGGTATGCAGCGAGCATACCCTGTTTTTATTTTCCTTAAGCGCAGCTTAGGGAATCTCCCTGCTGTGTAGGTATATTCCCCATTGATGTTACGTTGGATAAATTTTATAGTACATGAAACTGCTTCTGATATTGAAGCCAGCATACATTACAGAAGCAGCCTGAAAGCTTCAACTCACATCGGAGGTAGAAATGACACTTGTAGGTTTTCTCTTACTACTGTTGATCGCCGGAATCGTTGGCGCTGTGGGGCAGTCACTTTCCGGATATTCCTTTGGTGGATGTTTGGTGTCTGTGATCGTAGGATTTGTCGGAGCCTATATCGGTATTTGGCTGGCTGGGCAATTAGGGCTGCCTGAAGTTTTTTCGATCAAGATCGATGGTGAGTCGTTCCCGATTGTCTGGGGGATCGTAGGCTCCGCAATTTTATCGCTGATCCTGGGTCTGTTCACCAGCAGACGCCGCTGGATCTAAACCGTACCGTAAGCCGCGAAAGGAGGCTGAAATGACACTCAACCGCGACCAGATCGACCGCCGTAAAAAAGTGGTCATTCAACAGACAGGCGATCATGTACATGAGGAACATGTCGTCCAAAATTACAACCTTGAATACCGTGAGACGCTCCGAAAAGTTTCTCAATTCATCTGGTTGTTGTTCGGCGGGCTGGAAGGTCTGTTGGGAATACGGGTGGTCTTGCGATTGATCGGCGCTAACCCTGCTAATCTCTTTACGGCGTTTGTGTATCAGGTATCTGATCTGTTTCTGTGGCCGTTCCGCAGTATTGTTGCTGACCCTTCCTTCCAGACTATGACGCTGGAAGTGACATCGATCATCGCCATGCTTGTGTATGCTCTGCTGGGCTGGATCCTTGTTCGTATGATCTGGGTTGTTTTTTACAGCCCACCTACCAGCGAAGTAACGACATACGATCGTGAAGAAAGATAAAGAAAGTATTTAGATTAAGTTGAAAGGAAAAGGAGCAAATTATGAATAGGAATATCCTGCAAGGAAAGTGGAAACAACTTCGTGGAGAGATCCGCGAACGCTGGGGCGAGCTTACAGATGATGATCTGGATCAGGTTGCTGGTCAGAGCGATAAGCTAGCTGGCATGTTACAGGAACGCTACGGCTACACCCAGATGGAAGCCGAACGTCAGATCGACGAGTTCCTGAATGAATGGGGGGAAGATACTGTCTAAATCCATATTTGGATATGCCAGAGGGGAACAGCACTCTCCTCTGGCAGTCAAATAACGAAAGGAGAGAGTGATGAGTACCATCTTGATCATAATTTTAGTTCTATTGTTATTGGGCGCATTGCCAGTGTGGCCTTACAGTCGAAGTTGGGGGTATGGCGGCAGCGGATTACTTGGAGTTCTTCTGCTCCTCTTGATCCTGGGTGCCTTATTTAGATGGTTCTAACCGGAAAGCACTAGGACCATGCAAAAAAAATGGATCATAGCCTTAGTGTGTGTGGGGCTTTTCCTGGGGGCGTGCAGTCCAGGCGCCACCAGCACTGCCATCCCAACTGAGGTGATCGCCACTGTGGCGAGTTCTTTGCCGCCCGATGTGGCGTTGAACGTACAAAATCAAGTAAGTCAGATATTACAAGTATCTGTGGAAGATCTCAAACTCGAATCGATCGAGCCAAAGGACTGGCCCAATGGTTGCCTGGGTCTGCCCCAAGAAGCAGAGGTATGTACAGAGGCAGTTACTCCTGGCTGGTTGTTAGTCTTCAATGCCAATGGACAGCAATATCGTTTTCGTATTGATCAGACTGGCACAGTTGTTCGCCAGGAGCCATGAAGCAGACTTCCCCTTTAGAAATTCCAATGACGTGGACCACAAGACAGGTAGTTTTAACAACTATCGTTGTGGTCTGCGTTTTTTTAACTTTCTGGCTGTTGTATCGCCTGCAAACATTGATCCTATTTCTGTTCATTTCCATTGTTATCGGAACAGCCATCCGCCCGGGGGTGGATAGGCTGCAACGGCGGGGGATGTCACGCACCACTGGCGTCATTGTTATTTATTTTTTAGTGATCGCCTTTCTGGTCGCCTTTCTGGCATTGATCCTTCCGCTGATCGCCGACCAGGCAACAGAATTTTCAAGTCACATACCACAATATTATTCCCAGGTCCGTTCCGTACTTGTGGACTCAAACAACCGGTTGATGGAAAATATCGGACTGCGTATTCCTCCGCGTTTGTCCCTTTTTGTAAGCAAAGACTCCACTGCCGAAGGATTGCTCAATCAGGTCACCCAAACGGTTTTTTATGCCAACCTGGTGATCAAAGGCATATTAAGCGTGCTGGCAGTTTTTCTACTCGCCTATTACTGGACGCAGGAAAGCAATCAGGTTGTCCGCGCTTTGATCCGTTTAATTCCCCTCGAACGCAGACATCAGACCGAACAGTTCCTCTACGCCGCCGACCGCATGATCGGTGGATATGTGCGCGGTCAAGGGATTCTGTGTTAATCGTTGGCACAGCAGCAGCCATTTTCTACAGCTTTATCGGGCTGCCATACGCGCTCGTGCTGGGTGTAGTTGCCGGCATTATGGAAATGATCCCGATCTTTGGTCCGGCACTGGGAGCTATCCCGGCGCTGCTCACGGCTTTATCTATCGATCCGCAGAAGGCGATCTGGGTGCTGATTTCCACGGGAATCATTCAAGCCAGTGAAAACATATGGCTGGTACCCCGCATCATGAAAAACTCGATGGGTGTTAACCCGATCATCATTCTTTTATCTCTGGTGGCATTTAGTTCCATTTTTGGGTTTCCGGGGGCTGTGCTGGCGATCCCTCTGGCTGCCATGATCCAATTGATCCTAGATCGTATCGTTGCCTCCACAACGGAAATTTCTGATGGACAGCAATTTCTTGACAAGGAAGCCGGTGTATTCGCATTAATGGATGAAAGTAAACGTCTCATGGATATCTTTAATGAGACGTCAAAGAATGATACGTCTTTCTTTGACGAAATATCTCCAGAAGATCAGGGAGAGATCAAAACGATCATGCACGATCTGGACGAAGTATTACAACAGTTAAAGAAGGAAGACGAAACGATATGACCAGGGTAATTCGTTATACCGTGATCGTTGTTGTTACTCTGACGATTTTATTCCTGATGTGGCAGGTCAGTATGGCGATCGTATTGTTCCTGCTCTCGCTGGCGGTCGCCGCTGCCTTGCGCCCATTGATCAACAGCATCCTTTCCAGGCAGGTCTCAAAACCGCTTGCCCTCGGGCTCGTTTATTTTCTGTTGGTGGCGTATATTCTGGGAACGATCTTCCTAGCAGGACCATCCTTGCTCAATGAGATTCAACAAGCAGGGAATGATTTTGTCTACAATTATGACCAGGCAAAAACAAATTGGCCCAGCAGTGGAACTGTCTTCCAAAAAGCGCTGGCTGAACAATTGCCTCCCTCCGCAGACCTATTCCAGACCCTGACCAGCGAAGAGGGGATTCCTGCCCTGCGCAGCGTTTTCACACTGGCACAAAATTTCTTCTCCAATTTGGGGCAACTCGCCATCGTGATCGTTCTAAGCCTATACTGGAGTTCTGATCAATTGCGCTTCGAACGCCTTGGGCTTTCTCTGCTCCCCACCGAATACCATCCCAAAGCGCTGCATGCCTGGCGTTCCATCGAAAGCGGAGTCGGCGCTTATATCCGCAGTGAAACGGCGCAGAGCATCCTGGCAGGGTTATTATTATGGATGATCTACTCCATGATCGGGCTGCGCTATCCAACACTGCTTGGTCTATGGGGAGCACTTGCACGGCTTGTGCCCTGGTTTGGCGCCTTGCTTGCCGTACTGCCCGCTTTATTCGTCACCATTGGAAACTCCACTCTCGGAGTTGTTGCCATCGTTTCCACGATCGCAGTCTTATTCTTATTGAAAGAAGTGATCGAACCGCGCGTCTTTCAGCGTCATAAATATAGTTCACTCTTGATCGTGCTTTTTGTGATCGGGCTGGCAGAATCGTTTGGCTTTGCAGGGGTTATCCTGGCGCCACCTCTGGCAGTAGCAGTGCAAATCCTTTTCCGTCAGCTTTATCCCTTCCCTGCCACACAATTCTCTCAGGAAGTTTCAGACAAAGTGGCAGATATAAGAACGCGCCTACTCTTATGGAGAAGGCGCACTCAAAAGTTGACCAATCGCAAGAACAGACTTCTGATCAATCGGGTCTATTCTCTGATCAAACGAACTGCGGATTATCTTCAGGAGTACTAGCCTTCCATTCTCTTCCTTAATAACAGCCAATCGACCAGAAAAAGCACAACCCCAATAAGGGCAATCCCTTCAAAGAGAAGCCAGGGAACAGACGCGCCGCGCAGCATCACATCCTGTAACATGCGGATACCATAGGTGGCAGGCAATGACCAAGCCAGCACTTTGATCGGCTGCCACATCAAACGCAAGTCCAGGAAGAAACCGCTGAAGAAGATACTCGCCAACAACAGCAGCATGGAATATTGCACTGCCTGCGTGTCGGTCTGTGAGATCAAAGAGATCAGGAATCCCACGCCCAGTGACGTAAAGAGCAGAATGAAAACCACCAGGGCATAATCCTGCCAACTGCCAAGGATGGGGATCTTTAGGGTCCAAATGGCAAGCCCTGTAATCACGGCGCCAAGAATGAGCTCAAAGAACAGATAACTTATATATTTTCCGATCAATGTTTCTAAAGCGGTAATGGGCGCTACGCGGAACAATTCCATGATGCCGGAACGGTTCTCACGCACAATGGACAGGGAAGCAAATGTGATGGAAAGATGCTGTAAAAGCAGGGCAATCACCGATGGCGCGAAGAAAACGGTCACGGTGAAAACCGTTTTGGAAAGCCCGATCACATCCACATAAAAGGGGTTGACGATGATCCCTGAATTGAGGGATCGGAACGTGGTCAATTGCTCGTGAATATTGGTGAGATCATTCTCAAGATCCTGCGCCTGGGTCGCCGCTGGGTTCCCGGTCGGAATGGTTTGCCTCAACGTTTTTGTTTTGTTGATGGCATCCTCCAAGCCGGTTTGGATCGAGCCAGAATTTGCCTGTCCCTCTTGCGTGACACTTTCCAAAATTCGACGGTTGACCTCATTCACGTAAATACTGGCAATGGTTTGGATATAGCCGATCTGGAAGGGATCGACCTCATTGTGATAGACCTCCAACTTTGCCTGTTGGTTATTTTGAATGGTCTCCGCCGGGTTATCAGAGATCACGATCACAAGGTCCGTTTGATTTAAGGCGAGTTTTGATAATGCCAGTTCCTTGTTGGTCTCGATACCCTCATTTTCCACGGCTGCGCTGTATGCCTCTGTAAAGATCTTTATTTCCTCTTGAAAAGCAGCCGGATCTTTGACCACGAAGGTCGTCCGCAGCACGCGGCTTTGATCGGGGTATGCCAATCCGAACAGAGCCATGATCAGAAACGGACCCAGGACAAGGGTCAGAATGAGGCGGGGCTGGCGGAAGATCTCCGTCAGTTCCTTGCTCAAAAAAGAAGAGAGTCGAATAAGAAATTTAAACATTGGCTGTCTCCCTATCTTTTGTCTCCCGCTCGATCAATTTGACGAACACGTCATCGAAGGCAGGGAGCCTTTCTTCGATCATTTCCACTGTCAGGCGTTGGTCGCGGCACCATTCCACGATCGATGGGATGGCTGTGCTTGCTTCATCCACGATCAGTTCCACTTCCTGATCGCCCACGATCTTGAGCGGACCTTTGATAAACGGCAGCGCTGCCAGAGCATGCCTGAGTTGGAATGTTAATTCTTCGGATGTACGAAGCGCAACGATCTCGCCCCCATAGACCTTCTTGCGCAATCCTTCCGGGCTTTCCACCATCAACAACCTGCCATCATGCATTACTCCCACCAAGTCACAGTAAGCAGCCTCGCCCACATATTGTGTGGTGACGAACAACGTGTGTCCCTCTGCCTGTAATTCCTTGAAGTAATCCCAAAATTTGCGTCTCAGGATGGGGTCGATCCCGGCGGTGGGTTCATCGAGAAAGAGCAGCTGTGGGTTATGGACCAAGGTGGCAGCAAGACTGAGACGCCTCTGCATACCACCAGAAAGGTCCCTGGCGAGTTTGCCTTGGTCCTTGGTGAGTTCCACAAAATCAAGCAGTTTGCGCAAATGTTTACGGCGGAACAATCCCACACCATAAAAGGAAGCGGCAAAATTCAGATTTTCCCAGACGGTCAGCTCGGGATACAGGACGAACTGCTGGATCAAATATCCTATCTTTTCACGGTCTGCTTTCGAAAAATGGAATGGATCTTTTCCCAGCACGCTCACCGTACCAGACGTTGGTTTATAAAACCCCGTCATTAAACGCACAGTGGTTGTCTTGCCACAACCACTCGGACCGATGAACCCAAAAATGCTGCCACGCGGCACATACAAATTCAGGGATTCCACTGCGACATCATTGCCGAATGTCTTGGTCAGGTCCTGCGCTTCTGCAACATTCTCCTGGTCTTCTTTAGCCATTTTCTGCAGCCACCTCTCATCCATGGATTTGAGGATCGATGCTGTCGGTTTGCTACCTCATAGTGCTTATATTAAATCGAGTTGACCGTGGAGAACGGTCAACTCGATCCATTCACGTACAGTATCCCTCTGAAAAATTCATTTTCTGAAGAACGCTATCGCGCCTCCACATTTACATGACTTTCTGCGATCTGCGTCAACTTCTCATTCGCCATCGACTCTTCATCGAGGGTCTTCTGCAAAAGCTTGGCAGCATCGTTATAACCCAATTTCTCAGCCCAAGTCCGAGCCGTGCCATACCCAGCGATCTCATAATGCTCGACCTTTTGAGCCGCCGCGATCAAACCGGCATCTCTGACCATCTCGTCGGCATCTTCCTCCATGATCTCACTACCCTCTTCGATAAGACCTTCCATCCCCACACACTTTTTGCCACGCGGAGTCCCACCCATATCGGCAAAGATCTCTTCGATCCGCTCCACGTGATGATTGGTCTGTTCCAAATGCTCTTCAAACGCCCTCTGCAGATCGGGGGAATCAGCACTCTTTGCCATCTTGGGCAGAGCCTTCACAAGCTGTTTCTCAGCGCTGTAAAGATCCTTAAGCAGATCCTCGTATAAGTCTTCCAGGGTTTCCAATTTTGAAGCCATAACAACCTCCATATAGTTTTAAATACTCGACACTAGATAAATTTTATAAGCTGGTAGATGATTGAACAATGGGGGATGCCGTCCGAAAGGCGGTAGGGCTTTCCCCATTGAAAGCATTGCCGGCAGGCGTCTTTCAAGTCTTCACAGTCTCCTTCAGCAAACCTTCCTGCTCCAGAGAAGGCAGGAGGGTATTCTTGAAGAAATCAATGAAACCTTCCTGGTCAGGTCCTACCTGATGGAGGTAGACATGGGTAAAGCCGTTTTCCTGCATTGTTCGAATAGCATCCAGGTACGCTTCCACTTTTGGACCAATGATCGAAATCCTCCGGAATATCCGGTTCGCCCATCAACTTGACCGCGTCCTCAAAATGCTTGGGCGTAGGCATATCTACATGCAAGCGCCCGGAAAGCGCCGAGACGGGCCACCATTTTTGCATGACCTTCTTTGCATCCTCTTCCGATTTTGCCCAGCACACCTTTACCTGCCCGTAACAAGGCTTGCCTACCCCGCCATTTTCGGTAAAGGCTTTTGTCACCTTATCGCCAGAGGTGGTGCTGATCAAACCATCGCTGATCTCCGCTGCAAGCTGCGCCGAATCGCGTCCAGAAGCAGCAACATACAATGGAGGCAATTGTTCCGGCAGGGTAAAAAGTTGGGCATCTTTCACGGTGTAATAAATACCATTGTAGGAGTATTCTCGTCCCGTCCATAATTCCCGGATCACGTGAACTGCTTCGATCAACATCTCACGGCGGGTGCTATAGTCGGGCCAGGGATGTCCATAAATATGCTCGTTCAAATATTCGCCAGTGCCCAGTCCCAGAAAGAAACGACCCGGCATCATATCGGCAATGGTTGCAGCCGCTTGCGCTGTCAGCACCGGATGAAAACGCATCAGCGGACAGGTAACACCGGTCCCAGCGGTGATGCGTTCGGTGGCACGAGCAATGCCGCCCAGCACGCTCCACACGAAGGAACTTTCTCCCTGCTGACTGGTCCATGGGTGAAAGTGATCGGAGATGATCACGAATTTAAATCCCGCACGCTCTGCCATCTGCGCATGATCGATCAACTCATTTGGTTTATGCTCTTCACTGGAAAGTGAATATCCTAATTCCATGGTTCTATCCTTTCCTGTTAAGTGATTCGAGCTGGCAAGCATCCTCACTCGCCAGCTCGAACATTAACTGGTCCAAGAATTTCACTGGTTATAAGAACGATCAGTTGAAAATCTTGACCAGGAATACACTTCCCGGGATCCTTGAAGATGCTGTCATCCATGATGTGCATCAATACCTATACTTTATCGTATTCCGAATAATTTTCAATTCAGGATGTGCCTATATCCCTGTGGGAAATTCCCCATGAACGAATTTGTACCCCTTGAACTCGCACGCATCATTCTCACCCCGCTCTGATTCCGGTATATTGAGTTTTCTTTCTGCTGATGCCCTAGCACCGAAATGTGCCCGCATCCCCAAAACGATCCTAGTAGATTCAATCCCGAAGGGATGGAAGGATTATAGAATCAAAATCAATTAAAACGAACCCCGAAGGGGTGTCATAGTCTTAATGATCTGTGACACCCCTTCGGGGTTTAGATAAACCAATTACCGATCTCTACAATAATTCCACTCCTTCGGAGTTACTGAAGGAAGGTTCTAAAGGTTTCCAATAGCGGGGACCGTAGAAACTATATCGAAAAATCCGCTGCTTTCCAGACGCCATGGTCTGGCACATGCAGGGCAGGCTCGTGGGTGTGATATCCCACACGCTCCTCCAGCGACTCAACGTGGGCGATCAACGCCGCCAGTGTCTCGCCGATCGTATCGGGCAGACTGCCATGTTCAAGATCAACTTTTTCATCAGGCAGATGTTGTTTGTGTTCACGCACCACCACCTGCCCCGGCACCCCCACCACCACCGAATCCGGCGGCGTGGATTTGACCACCACCGCGTTAGCGCCGATGCGGCTGTTCGCCCCGATAGTGATGGCGCCCAGCACCTTCGCGCCCGCACCGATGACTACATGATCCTCGATGGTCGGGTGACGCTTGATTTTATTCAAGCTGGTACCGCCAAGCGTGACGCCGTGATAGAGCGTGACATTATCACCCACCTCCGCCGTCTCACCAATAACGACTCCCATGCCATGGTCAATGAAAAAGTTGTGACCGATCGTCGCCCCCGGATGGATCTCGATTCCCGTCAGGTTTCGCATGAATTGTGAGATACCACGGGCGATCAGTTTGAATCCATTCTTCCACAATTTGTGGGAAAGGCGATGCGCCCAAATGGCATGCAAACCGGGATAGCACAACAACACTTCCAACGCATTGCGCGCCGCCGGGTCACGCTCCAACACAGATTGGATATCGTCATGAATGATCTTGAACATTGCCTTGCTCCTATCCTATATCGTTGGTTGAGTGGCCCCGCATGAGTTTTGCGGGGCGTATCGAAACCAACTACTCTCAAAGCAACTTTTGTAACAAATATCTCATTGCTTACTGGTGGTTTCGATACGCTCCTCACTCCGTTCGTTGCTACTCAACCACCGATTACTATCCTTCCACCAGATCAGCAAACAACGCCGTAGAGAGATACCGTTCACCGAACGACGGGATGATGACCACGATCAACTTACCCGCATTCTCTGCGCGATTGGCAACTTGCAGCGCCGCCCACGTCGCTGCACCGGAGGAAATACCCACCAGCAAACCTTCTTCGCGTGCCATACGGCGGGCAGTCTGAAAAGCATCGTCCGCTTTCACACGGATGACCTCATCGTAAATTTTGGTATTCAACACATCTGGCACAAAGCCTGCGCCGATACCCTGGATCGGATGCGGTCCCTTCGCACCGCCCGACAACACCGGGGACGCATCCGGCTCAACGGCAATCGCCTTGAAGGATGGCTTGCGCGACTTGATGATCTCGCCCACGCCGGTGATCGTTCCGCCGGTGCCGATGCCCGCTACGAGATAGTCCACTTTGCCATCTGTGTCGCGCCAAATTTCCTCGGCAGTGGTCTTGCGGTGGATTTCAGGATTCGCCGGATTCTTGAACTGCTGCGGCAGGAAATATTTCTTCGGGTCCGAAGCGACGATCTCCTCCGCTTTACGGATCGCGCCGTTCATGCCGTCGGGTCCGGGGGTGAGGATCAGTTCTGCGCCGTAGGCACGCAGCAACATGCGGCGTTCCTTGCTCATGGTTTCGGGCATGGTCAGGATCAGTTTGTATCCGCGTGCCGCAGCGACCATGGCAAGTGCAATACCAGTATTACCACTAGTCGGCTCGACGAGGGTCGTATCCTTGTTGATCAAACCAGCCTTCTCAGCGGCGTCGATCATGGCGAAGCCGATGCGGTCTTTGACAGAGTGCGCCGGGTTATAAAACTCCAGCTTGGCAACCACCTCCGCTTTGGCTCCCTCGCTAACGCGGTTCAAGCGCACGAGAGGGGTATTGCCGATCAATTCAGTGACATCACTTGCGATTTTCATACAATTGCTCCTTTGGATTATTATGACCGTGTCACTCTGAGGGAGTGCTTTTCGCGACCGAAGAGTCTCTTACTCCATTGCGAGAGATCCTTCGCTTCGCTCAGGATGACATGCCATGATGAAATAAATAAAACGGCTGTCTGCCAGCTGGAAGGATTTCCAGCTTGTGCAAACGATGGACTCAACGCAGAAAGTCGTCCGAAGACGACTCAGAGAGTTGCGGGGTCAAGCCCACCGGTTGCGGCAGTCAGCCGTTTCTTTTTTGGGGAAAAGAGGCGGTGGTTTAGAGACCCCGCCGGGTACACATGCAGTTCAACATAGTTTTCATCGTCATATTGAATGGTTCGAAGGGAAGTTTCTTACCCTCGATTGTGGCGGATTATACAGCCAAGCGGGAGAATTTGTCACCTGCTCTTATATGAAGTTAAGAAGGAGGCAGATCAGTGCTTCGTTCTGCGTATTTTGTCATAGATAATAAAGCCAATGACCATGATAGTTATGACCGATATAACGGCTACTGAAAGGCTTCCTAGAGTAGCTGAGTTAATATTTCGCACTATCGGTACATTTAAATAGTAAGCAACTAGTATCCCTATTAAGCATGTCATACTGCCCATGAGGACTAGTGATACGACAATAAATATAGGAAGAAAACGGGTTGGTACAGGCAGAAGTTTTTCGACGTAGGATGGATTATTTAAATTCTCTGATATTTCTTGCGCATACTTCCACCTTGACTTGGCATTCCTAGTTAGCACAATCGAAATGAATATGATGAATAAGCAAGAAGGCAAGACACAGCAAGCCGCAAAGAATAAAGCATCTAACAAGTTATTCTGTATGATCATGGTTTTGAAGAACACAGATGTAATTCAAACACTATCAGTACGACCCCTTGAAATACGCCCTGATCAAATCCGAAATATCAGCGGTGGTGTTCTGCTGTGCTACGGCAAAGAAATCAGAGGCAGTGGCACGTCCGCGACCGTAGCGGGAAGCGTAGTCTTGTAGGAATTTCAGGAAATCATCCCGTCCCATGCGCCAACGCAGTTCGTCGAGGAAGTTTGCGCCGTTAAGATAAGCGGCATTGACGTAGCCGCGGAAACTCCCGCCTTCGTAGATGTTCGTATCCACCCAACCCGACGGACCAAAATAGTTCACGCGGAAGTTCCACCACCAGTCGCCGTAGCCAGGGTGCAGATATTCATAATAGAGTTCTTCGCTGTAGACACACATGGCTTCATCCAGCCACGGCTCGGTTGCCTGGTCATTTCCCACCAAGCCAAACCACCATTGATGAGCGATCTCGTGCACACCGATGGTCACCATGTTGCTCTTCTCCGAGCCGCCATACTGATCGTAAAACTTTGTCCCCAGAAATACGAGACCGTCATATTCCTGACCATCGTTCAGATCCGCCTGGACTACGCTCAAGCTGGCATACGGATACGGGGCAAAGATATCCTTGAACAGCCCGACCGCCTTGACGGCTGCGTTCAACATGCCCTGCCCTGCACCATCATAACCGTTGAAATAATAGGAGCGGATCACCACCGACCCGACGGCTGATTCCTTGACCCCGAAACTATCACTCGCCGAGAACGCGAACGTGCGCCCACCGCTGAGACGGTACCGCGTCCATTCACCGTTGGGTTCTTCCAGTCCGCTGGCGGCAATGGTAACGCCTGTCCCAGTGGTTTTGATATTCACTTCGAAGTCAGCCGAGTCATACACCAAATGCTCACCCAACCCAGACGGATCATGCAAAACCCATCCATTGCTGAACGGCACTACGAACGGATACCAATCCACCAGGTTGGTCTGGTAACTGACATAGCCGTACGGAAAGTCTCTTTCTTTGGGCGGGATGTCGATGCGGAAACGTAGGGCAAGACTTACCTGTGCGCCCGGTCCCAGCGTTTGCGGCAAATAGATGGTCAGCTTTTGACCGGTCAGATCGTAGTTGAGGTTGGCACCATCCAATTGAATATGTTCGAGCGAAAACCCGGAACGCAGATTGGGTTCCACTGCCATCACCAATTCATTTAAGTTGATACCGGTCTGGTTAGTGTAGACGATGGTCTCATCCGAGGCGAGTTGGTGAGCGGAATAATCGAGCAGGGCATAGATCGTGTACTGCGTGCGGGAGGTCTGCGCAGGAACGGTCGGCGGGACAAGCGATGTGGCTGTAAATTCAAAGGTCGGGAGAGGCGTGTTTGTTGGTGGTTCTGGAGTAAAGGTTGGGATGTCTGTGGGGGGATCAAGAGGAGCTTGTGTAGCGGGAATAGGTTGGAACGGCGTGGGGGTAGGCGAAGCGTTTGGAGCAACGGTAACAAGCACCACCGTAGGAGGAACCGGCGCCGCAGGCGCTATCCCACAGGAGGCAAGAATAATGGCACAAAGAACGATAAAGAGGATGAGATGTTTTTTCATAAATGTTGACATGTCGTTGCGAAGGGCGAAGCCCTGAAGCAATCTCCGTTTAAACGGTTGAATTCTTTTCGACAGGCAAATTCCATTTAACGGGAGATTGCTTCGCTCCCTACGGTCGCTCGCAACGACATGGTTAGTATGTATTCTTGAAATATTTCGTCATCAATTCAGAAAGATCAGCGTTGGTATGGTCGCGCAGCACGCGGAAGAAATCAGCACCGGTGGCGCGCTTGCCTGCGTATTGAGTGTAGAAATCTTTGAGGAAGGCATTGAAGGTATCATCGCCGACCTTGGTGCGCAATTCTTCGAGGAAACGCGCGCCGGTCAGATACACTTTGTCCCAGTACGGGCGCTGACCGCCGCCGTCGTAGATATTCGTATCCACATAGCCGGGATCTTCAAACTCAAAATAGCGATAACTCCACCACCACTGTACATCCTCAGGATGAATGGTTTCGTAATAAATGCGTTCGCTATACGTGCAGAGCGCCTCATCGAGCCAGGGCTCCAGCGCCTGATCGTCGGCAACGCTATCGAACCACCATTGATGCGCCGTTTCGTGCGCGGCGATGATGACAAGATAATTCTTGGGCGTGCCATCGTACAGATTGAAATAATCACGGCTGATGAAATAGAACGCCGAATATTCCATACCATCGTTGAAATCGCCCTGCACTGCCGTCATCGTCTTATGCGGGTATGGTCCAAAGCGTTGGGTATAGGTCTGCAAGGCTTCGATGGTCGTTTGCAGCATGGCTTCACCAGGCGAGTCATAGTAGGCAAAGAAATAACTGAAGACGGTCACCCCATTGACCGTTTGCTGTGCGACTTTGAACACGGTGCTGATGGAAAAGGCAAACGTGCGCCCCGCTTCCAACACAAAGCGACGGCTGTTCCCGGTAGGAGCAGGCACCTCCGCCCCTGACGAGGCAACCTGCGGAGTCGTGCCGTCGGTGAAAGTGACCGTCACATCGAAGTCCGCCAGATCGTAGACGAGATGTTCACCGTAGTACCACGGATTGTGCAAGATCCAGCCTTCGCCAGATTTGTACGGCACGATGAACGGATACCAATCGACGAGGTTGGTCTGCCGGTCAGAGTAACCATAGATCTGTGGGCGGACTTCATCAGGATTTGAATATGCCTGCATCTTCGGCAGGACGAGTCCATATTCCATGGCGAGGGTCAACGTGCCACTGGGAGGGAGTGGCTGCGGCAGAGGGACGGTCAGCTTTTGACCATCGAGCGTGTAATTGGAAACAGGCTGGTTATCAATGGATAATGACTTTATGGTGAATCCACCCTGCCAGAAATTCGGCTGCACTGCCAGCACCAGATCGTTGAGCGTCTCACCGGTCCAGTTGGGATAAATGATGGTCTGGGTGACGGAGCCAATACTGGTGGTGTAATCGAGCCGCAAGTCCATTACATAGCTCGCGCGTGCCAGGTCTGGGGACGGCGTGGGAGCAGGAGTCGGTGTATCCGTGGGAAGCGGCGTTTCGGAGGGAAGCGCTGGCAGCGTAGGAGCAGTTGTTTCAGATGGAACGGGTGGGGGTGTCGCTGCGGGAGAAGAACAAGAGGAGAGCAGAACAAGAAGGAGGAAAGAAGAAAGAAAAATGCGAGTTGTGGTGTGGTATGGCATAAAGGGATTTTAACCGAAAAGAGATACTTCCTCATAAACGGAACAAGTCTGCTGAAAGTTCCTTTCAACATAAACGGCATCTAAAGTCTCTAGCCTTTAGATGGCATATCCAAGAAGATGTCTGGAAATAGTATGAGAAGTATTTCTCAGGGAGCATGATGCAATGAAGTATCAACTTCAAGCTCGGAAGCACTTGATGGATCGGGAGGATGCATGCCCAGTAAAATACGCAAATTCCATATGGCGCGGAACTGTGCCACCTTTAATAGCGCCAACAGTTTTCCTAAGAATGGAAGCGGTCTCGCTCAGGCTAAACCCCTCCAAAAAGCGTAAAATGATCACGTGCCGCTGCTCAGGGGAAAGCCTCTTTATTGCTTGTGAGATTTTCTCAAGTTCGATTTGCTCTTCAAGATCGGGATTAACAGCAAATTTTCCATATTGACTATCCACCAGTTCAATGGAAGTTTGATGAGAGGCGTAACGTACCTCATCGATGACCAAATGATATGCAATCTCGAACAAATAGGCGCGCAGGTTATTTACTGGTCCTTTTCCTAGGGATAGTTGGTCCAGGAATTTGGCGAATACATCTCCCACAATTTGATCAGCCAAAAACGGATCGCCACTGCAGCGAAGAGCATACTTATATAAATGGCGCGCATATAGATCAAAGATGTCTGCCAGTGCCTTTTTATCCATTCTTCTTGCAGCGGATAAAAGCCTATTTTCTGCATTCATAACTACCTCTAACACAATAAAAGTAGCCGAATCTAGGCGATTGTTATGCAGGGAATTAATTTATGTGTATTGATGGAGGGTAGTTGGAACTGGATGCGCCCTGTAGGGATGATATTATTATAAAAGGAAACCAATACTCTGTATATCTTTTAAGAGGATTTCAAAGGAATTCATTCCATGACAACAAAACAATCATCCTTCAAGTTGAACGGTCAGGTGGCGCTGGTCACCGCATCATCGAAAGGGATCGGGAAAGCGTGCGCCCTGGCGCTGGCAGAAGCTGGGGCAGATATCATCCTCGGGCTGAGACAGGTATCGGCTGGGAAAGGACTCGTCAAACAGATCCAAAAGATGGGGCGCAACGTGCTACCCGTCCAAATGGATGTCTCCAAAATGGACGAGATCGCCAGCGCCGTGCAGGCAGGTTATAAGCATTTCAAGCACATTGATATTCTCGTCAATAACGCTGGCATCGGCGCACCGAACCCAGCAGAACGTGTCAACGAAAGAGATTTTGACGACACATTGAATGTCAATCTCAAGGGGACATTTTTCACGGCACAAGCCGTTGGGAAAATCATGATCAAGCAAAAACGCGGACGCATTATCAACATGTGTTCGCAGGCGGGCTTCGTGGCGCTGCCGACTGAGTCGGTCTATTGCATGACCAAGGCTGCCATTGCTCATCTGACCAAATGTCTCGCGTTGGAATGGGCACCGTATAACATCACGGTCAATGCTGTGGCACCTACGTTTATCACCACACCGGGAACAAAGAAGTGGCTGGATGACGCGGACTTTCGCGCTTCGGTGCGCAACCGGATTCCGCTCGGGCGTATCGGTAAGCCTGAGGAAGTGGCGGCTCCGGTCGTTTTTCTGGTATCGCCTGCCGCCTCGCTCATCACCGGTGAAACGATCATGGTGGATGGCGGCTGGACGATTCAATAGACATTGTGCGTACACCGTCCCGAAGGTTGAGGCAAAATATCCAACTTGCATAGAAAGAAACCTTCGGGACGTTTTTTCCTATACCAGTCAAAAGTCCCATAACAACAGGCGCACTCTCTCCTTAAACAGAAAAAGGAGATTTATTATGTTACCTCTTGGCGATGATGATTCTGGTCGCAGATCCTTCCCGATCGTGACCATTGCATTGATCGTGATCAATGCCCTTTTCTTTTTAGTGGAACTCGGCGCAGGAGATGCTTTTATTGAACGCTGGTCGGTAGTTCCTGCTCGTTTACTTGCCAACCCGGCAGGAGATTTCCTAACCATCTTTACAGCCATGTTCATGCACGGCGGCTGGCTGCACCTGTTGGGTAATATGCTCTACCTGTGGATCTTCGGTGACAACGTGGAAGACCGCCTGGGACAGGGCAAGTTCCTGATCTTTTATCTACTGTGCGGAATCGTCGCAACCTTCGCCCAGGTGCTTGTCAACCCCAATTCGAACGTTCCAAATTTGGGAGCCTCTGGCGCGATCGCGGGTGTGCTAGGTGCCTACCTGTTGATGTTCCCACGCGGAAGCGTGCGCGTGCTGATGGGACGCGCGATCATCCCGATGCCGGCGCTGATCGTGATCGGCTTTTGGGCGTTCCTGCAATTCATCAGCGGCTTCGGCGCCATCGCCGCCACCGAGCAGACCACTGACACGGGTGGCGTTGCTTACATGGCGCATGTAGGCGGTTTCATAGCAGGGTTGATCCTTGCCCCCATAATGGGCGGACTACGTCAACAACCGAGATTACGCGGTTATTAGAAAACTTCTGATATAAAAAGCGGATATGGGAGTGCCCGCTTTTTATCGCGCCTATTTCCGGTCTATTTTGTTTAGATGCATCGAAAACTGCATACCATTTGTAATTTCATCCATCCTATGATTCGCTAAAATGGAATAGTCGATGGCGGGGCTATTCCATCATCGAACATCAAACAATCTTTGAATGGAGGAATGAAAGATGAAACGGTTAGGGTGGCTTCTCGTGATCCTGGGGGTCGGTTCGTTTATTTTGCCTTTCTTCGGTCTGCAATTTAAGCTCATGATGTTGTTTGGCGATTCTCCTATCGTTGCCATTGTGATGGCGATCGTAGGAGCGATCATACTGGTTGCTACTGGCGATGATGGCAGCAAAAAGCCCACTCGCGTGAAGTAACAGCTGTATTTCAAAACAGTGTGCAGATGCAAATCCGCACGCTGTTTTATTTTAAAAACCCATGTCCATTCTCAACGGTTTAGTGCGATAATAGAAACGATTTCCCATCAGAACAAATTCAATTTTCCATAACGGAAACAGGAGGCAGAGATGAAACGAGCCGTCTGTGTTGGGATCAATAATTATCCCGGCATCTTCAACGATCTGAAAGGCTGCGTCAACGATGCGAACGATTGGTCCGCCCTGTTGCAGGGATATGGTTTCACAGTTAGTACGATCCTTGATGAACAAGCCAAGCAGGCAAATGTCAAAGCTGCTTTGCAGGGATTGGTGAACGCCACCAACGCTGGAGACATCGCCGTCTTCACCTATTCCGGTCACGGTACACAAGTCGTGGATTTCAGCAATGACGAAGATAACACCTACGACGAAGCGATTTGCGCTTACGATGGCAACATCATCGACGATGAACTGCGCGCCATTCTTCAAGACATTCATCCACAAGCTACGCTGGTCGTGATCAGTGATAGTTGTTTCTCCGGTTCAGTCACACGCCTGGCAGGCGAGAAAGCCTCTCCGCGCTTTATGCCTCCCGCAGTCTCAACAGTCGGTCGAACCGCTCGCAGATCCTTCCTGCTGCCTGAAGCGGATATGCCCGAACTGCTGCTCTCCGGCTGTAGTGACAGCGAATATTCCTACGATGCCGAATTCAACGGTCGCCCCAACGGTGCCATGAGCGCCATGGCGATCCAGATCATCAAACAAAATCCGAATGTGACCTATCGTGAGTTCTTCACAACCCTTCGCACGGTTTTGCCTTCAAAGGATTTCCCGCAATCGCCGCAGTTGGAAGGTACGGATGCGAACAAGGATCGAAAATTATTCGAGCCGCTCTCGGTTGAGCCAACTCCTGAGCCGACACCGGAACCCACACCATCTCCTACCCCTGAGCCAACTCCCTCCCCTGATTCGCCTGGATGTCTGATGGGCGCGCTACAACAAATCGCCAATCTATTCAAATAAAAAGAGAGCGGACCGATCGGTCCGCTCTTCATTTATTCCTTTTCGCCGCTTAGTTTCATCCATGCCTTCTTCATGTTCAGCGCGTCCTCTTCCATGATTGGGCTTTCGCACAGGATGCGCCCGCCGCAGGCGAACTCCTTCAACGCCTGGAACAGCAATTTCAATTTGAGGTCAGACTCTGCAACCGGAAGATGATTCTTCTCACCCTTCGGACCATACTCGATACCCGAGAGATGGATGTGGAGATGCTTGAGCGCCTCTTTTCCCAACGCAGCCTGATACGCTTCGAGCAGCGTGCACCACTCCTGGAACGAATTCATCGTCCCATCGCCGGGACGGGCATGCAAGTGAGCAAAGTCAATGCATGGCTGCACGTTCTTGATGGCTTTGCTCATCGCCAACGTATCTTCCAGCGACCCCAGCATCGCGGACTTGCCCATCGTTTCCGGTCGCAAGATCACCGGATTCTTTGCCTTACGCAATTCATCGGCAAGTTCCTTCAAGCGCGGGATCGCCACCTTCAACACCTCCGCAGGTGGCTGCTCGAAATAGGAACCAGGATGAAAAATAATATCGGTTGCTCCCGCGAGATTCCCGTAGTGCGCCGCATCCATCAGGCGTTTGCGTGACTTGGGCCATTCTTCTTCGGTGGCGTTCAAGTTGAAGAAATATGGCGCATGGACACTCAAGGAAACACCATATTTTGAGCCAGCTTCCTTGATCAAGGCACAGGTCGCTTCTGTCACCCGCACCGACTGCACCCAACCCAACTCCAGCGCCGTCAACCCGATGGATTTACTGAACTCGATCGCGCCCGCTGACCCACCCGGTTTCTTGGGCGTGCCTGTCGGTGAACCAACTGTGCCGAATGAAAACGATAAAGCCATACTATCTCCTTATTTAGGGCTTTTTCGGGGCTAAGCCCCGAAAAGAACAGTTAAGCGAGTCCACAACGGTGGACCCAGGATCAGCAACCCAATCAACACCGCTGCCAGCGCCGCCACCAGCACCGCAGCAGCACCCACATCCTTCCCCACCTTCGCCAGCGGGTGATGCACCGGGCTCGCCAGATCCACGACCGCTTCGATGGAGGTGTTGATGAATTCTGCCGTGAAGACCATGGCGATGGCAAGCACCAACACCGCCCAGTCACGCGCGGGCAACCCCAGCCAGAGAGCAACGAGAATGACCAGCGTCGCGACAACAGAATGGATCCAGGCATTGTGCTGCGTTCGCAACACATACCCCCAGCCGCGGAACGCGTGCCCGAATGAGTGGATGCGGGATGTAATGAATTCTTTGATGGTCATAGTTTTACATAATGTACTTCTCAGAAGCTGATCGCCTTCTTGAACTCCGAAGGAGTGTAATGATTATAGCCATGTATGACGTTTAACGCATAACCCCGAAGGGGTGTCATTATTCACGCATCATGTCATCCCTTCGGGATTTTATGGGTATACCCTTTTATTTCTATAATCCTGCCATCCCTACGGGATTATTATTCCTCACGCACCTGAATTTCACCAAGCCCAAGTGATTTCAATATCTCCGCCTGCGCCTTCCACATTTTGGCTTTTTCCTTCGGCTCGGCGTGGTCGTGTCCCAGCAAATGTAACACGCCATGCACCACCAGAAGTTGCAACTCCAATTCGAGCGGGTGACCGGCTTTCGTCGCGCCTTTGGCGGCATAGGGCACCGAGATGATGATATCGCCGATATAACGTCTCCCCGTATCCGGGTCGATTTCTGACCCGTCCGTTTCAGAGGCAGGAAAGGAGAGCACATCGGTAGGAGCATCAACTCCCAGATAATCCCGGTTCAATTCATGCAGGCGCGCATCGTCTGCCAAGACGATCGTGAGATCCGCATCCGGTGATTCTTTTTGATGTTTAAGAGCCGCCTGAGCAGCGCGTTCAAAGAGAGTATCAGGAAATTCGTAGGTTGATTCGAGATTGATCATAGTTGTGTAATGCAATACTCAATATCGCAATGTATTTACTTCTTCGGCTCGGTCGCGACATTCTCCGTTGCCTGTTTTTCCTTAGGATACGCAATACGCGGATGGTGAGTACCGCGCAAAATGGAAACGAACGAGTCGGTGATGATGCTGAGATCGCGCAAAGTGAGTTGCGTGTTATCGAGCTGTCCCTGTTTCTGTGCTGACTCAATTGTGGAGAGCACGATACGCCGCAAGTCTTCCTCACTCTGCGGGCGTTCGGCACGCGCGCGTGCTTCAGAACCATCTGCCAGCATGAGCAAAGCCGTCTCACGTGAACGCGGACGCGGACCCGGGTAGCGAAACTTTTCAATATCCACTTTTGTGGGATCACTGTTGGCGATCTGCAACGCCTGATTGTATTGATAGCGCGTGATCATTGTGCCGTGATGTTCCAAAATAAAATCATCGATACGGCGCGGCAATTTATGTTTGTGTGCCAGCGCCACCCCATCGGGCACATGCGCGATGATGGCAGCCGCCAAATCCGCCGGATCAATATCTTCATGCGTGTTCATCTGTCCCTGCGGCTGGTTCTCGATAAAGAACATCGGGTTCAAAGCTTTACCCACATCATGGAACAAGGCACCCACACGCGTGAGCAGCGCATCGGCGCCAATCAACTCTGCAGCTTGTTCGGCAAGGTTCGCAACCTGTAAACTATGCTGATAGGTGCCTGGTGCATTGCGCAGGAAGAATTGCAACAACGGGAAATCAGGACGCGAGATCTCGATCAACTGTAACGCCGTGGTCAACCCCAAACTCTGTGCCAGGAAATACTGCAACAACAAGGCGATGCTCGAAGATGCCAGCCCGCTAAAGACTGCCGCGCCGGTCAGTTGCAGCAAAGCCACACCGTCCATCTGCGTGAACGGGAAGCGGAAAGCGATTAACATGGCAATACCTGCGCCCGCGATCGCCATGCCCGCGCGGAAGAAGGTCCACACACGGCGCGCTACACCCAGCACCAACACCCCGGTCAGAGAAGACAGAAGATAATACGGCATCAGGTCGAGCGTGTTCGGGAGTCCGTAGGGAGCCAAAATGGCAGCCACCACCGAAAAGAGCAGTCCCGCCTCCACGCCAAACAAGGTGGCAATCAACAATCCCACCGCTTGCAGCGGATACGCATAGGGTAACACTGTACGATTCGGAATGACCAACCGGGCGCCCACCACAAAGATCAAAAAGATCAGCGCCACCAACACCAGGCTGCGCGCATCCAACAGGAACTGCAATCGGCGTCGTGAAAGATACAACATCATATAAGCGGCAAGCATGATCACCAGCGCCGCTGCGCCCGCATAGTTCTGCCAGGGTTCTGTCTTATTGATAAGACCCATAGACTTGCAGCGCTTCGATCTGGGCATCCGAGAGGATCTGTCCGCGCAGGACGATGATCTCTCCCGCTTTATATTCCACGGTGACAGGAAGCACCGCCTCACGCGCGGACTGCTTGGCTGCTTCCGTTAGATCGGCGCTGTACACGCTGTTGGCGGTCACATAGGCTGTCACCAGTTCCGCTACCAGGGCAGCTTCTTCTTCGTTCATCGAGAGACTGACCAGCGAGGGCACAGAACGACGCGCGGAGTCCACATCCTGGTCACGGATCGTACGGCGCATCACCTGTTCGAGCACATTCAAGGATTCCTGTTGAATGACATCCCAGCGTGCCGCAGGGAGAGCAATGATCTTTTGAATGGTCTCGGGTTTAAGCGCGATGTCCTGCAATGCCGCGAGGTCTGCTGCCTTCTGTTCCGGCGTGGAATTCTCATCGTCGCGCACCAGGCTGATATATTGAAGAGAGCCGCGCAATTGCTCGATCTGTCCACGGGCAATGGACGGATCGGGAGGCGCATACACAGGCGAAACTGCATTCTCTGCAGCGCGCTGTGCTTCCGTAGTCCGCACCGTGCTTGGATAGCTAAAGGTATAAGGCGCCTGGTAATCGTTGGGAGAAACCTCCCCACTTGCAGATCAGAGACGCTTGAACCGGTTAACGACGGCAGCACCAAAGCTCCATACGAAATAATGCTCACAAGGATGAGCAGAATGGTCTGGATCGTGCGGATGCGCCCTGGCGTATGATGCCGCGCCGTAGAATTCCCCATATTATTGCGAAAGAAGTAACCACAGAGACACGGAGACGCGGAGAGATTTCAAACAATTCTCCCGCTGAAGCCGTGTCTCGGCAGCAAATTGGTTCTTAAACATTGATTTACTTCGGCTGGAGCAGTTCCCGCACCGTGGCACTGACCATATCATTCGGGGCTCGTCCAGCGACCTTACCCATGGCGACTTTCATTACCTTGCCCATATCAGCAGGACCAGCCGCACCGGTCTCTGTGATGGCAGTCTGAACCAGCGTGCGCAGTTCTTCGGCAGGCATGGCTTTCGGCAGGAAGGATTCGAGCACTTTGATCTCGGCTTCATTGGCTTCGATCAGGTCAGCGCGGTTGGCTTTCTTAGCTTCTTCCAACGCTTCACGGCGGTTCTTGACCTCTTTTTGCAGCAGGTTGATGACCGCCGTATCGTCGAGTTCGATACGCTTATCCACTTCCGCCTGTTTGATGGAGGCGAGCGCCATGCGCACGGTGCGCTTGCGGACTTCGTCTCCGCTCTTCATGGCTTCTTTCATGGAATCGTTTAATTGAATTTTGATAGTCATGGTGCGGATTATACTAGAGTTGGATACCTACATCACACGAATCGTCTCGGCGGAAAGTAAGACTCAATTCGTAGGTTGTTTTCCATCCAAATTCTCTTCGCTTAAACTCTCGTGACCCAATGCAAGGTTCTGAAAACGGCTGGCTCTTTGATTGAGTTCGCGCGACTTCTGCAGGAATATCTCTGCCCGTGCGCTCTCCCCCAATTCTTTCATATGCCGCCCAATGTGCTCAAGCAGCATGGTCGCTTCTTGAAATCCGCGCGTAACCTGCCAGATCATCTCACCGATCGTATCCATAAGTTCTTTCAGCAAGGCATCGGCAGTAAAGGCATGCCCGGTATGACAGCGAAAACGGAATATCTTCCCTTCTTTTATTTTCACCAGAGTTCCTTGACATTCGGGGCAGGTAAATTGCGACAACTCCCCAAGTTCTAAGATGTTTTTCTCAGGCAAGTTCACCCCCGCAGCGACTTGAATCTCCTTTGCCATGCGTCTGACATCCCCATTTAAAGCATAGCTTGGCGATCCATCTCGTTCATGCGCTTCTTCGGCAAGACGTACCAACAGCGGCGCGATCTCTTCCGCGCGGACTTTATAATCTGCTTCGATATATTCAAGCGCGCTACGCGGCATGGATGGATAGCGCGCTTCATCAGGATCTTGAACGATGGCGATCCCACCCAGGCGTTTAATGCTCCACAACCCGGAGGTGCCATCGTTAAGCGCACCAGATAAGACAACGCCTATCACACCGGGACCATACGAATAGGCGGCGGAACGGAACAGCGCGTCGATCGAGGGGCGAAAACCATTTTCCTTCGGTCCTCTCTTGACTGCGATCCGTCCATCGTCGATCAATAAATGATGGTCAGGCGGCGCAACATAAACGTAACCAGGCTTGATCAGGTCCCCATCGTTCGGATGCAAAGCAGGCAAACTCCCGAAACGGGTAAGTATTTCGGGCAGCGGACTCGGTTCATAAGCGGGGATATGCAACACGATAAAAACGGGAACTGTCAGGTCTGCAGGGAACTTCCCGACCATATCCTTCAACACCTCAAAACCACCCGCCGACGCTCCTATCACCATACAGCGCGGAATCATGGAAACATCCTTCTTTCTCGTCTGTTTGTTCCTGTTACAAATGGCTGTCGTCGGTCATCCACCCCCCAACTGGCAGGACAAATAGAACACTCAATAAATTTCGTGATCTTACAAATTGTCTGCTCGATGTATTGTGCTTAACGGAGGAAATCTAATCTTGTTCCTGATGCTATTTGGTCTTCTGTGAAAAGCAAAATCCCCGCAAACAAGCAGGGATATGGGAAGAGGAAACCATTTCTACCATTAATTCATCATCAATCTTACGGTCTGAAGAAAAGTATCCACCAGGGAGTTAATTCGCCAGGCGAAGAGGACAGCCCGGTGCGCCCGGGGAACATTCGAAACAGCCTAAATCGCGGGCAAACTGCCAGTAATTTTGATTAGCACAGAAATATCACCGGGAGGAAGAAGCTATATAAGACAAGTTCAGGCGTTGTCCATATTTTTCGCAGGAGCAGGATGCTGACAACAAAGGCGAGTATGAAACCAAGCATTCCCAAATACACGTAAGCAAGCATGAATAGCCAAAGGGGCAAAAGACTGGCAAGCGCAGCCCTCCAGGAGCCCAGTCCCGCCCGCCCAAATTCTGTGATGTTTTCCCTTATGGTTTCCATATCACCGCCTTTTCCATAGTGAGCGGCTGAACACTTAATGGGTGATGGGCGTCATTTGCCGGGACTTGAACACATCACGCGACAACAGGATCCCGCCAACACCGATCTCGATCACTGCCAGCACATAGGCGATCAGCGACCCCAACACCAGCATCCACTGCCAGCCGCCGATCTCCGTCGAGCCGTCTGCCAAGCCTGTGACCACGGCAAGCGCTTGTCCACCGACGATCGTCACGAGCGCGACACCCAGCCCCCAGCCGATGAGTTTGGCACGGGAATGCGCACGGATCGCCACCACGAACAGGATGATCCCGCCGCCAAATGCGAACAATCCCAACTCAGCAGGCATCAGATAATCAAAGCGGAGCATTTGCTCTTGAAAGTAGAAGATAATGGTGATCAAAATCGGTGCCAGGATGGGAAACCATACCAACACTGTCCCCACTACAGCAAATATTTTGGTGAGAACGCCCTTGCTTTCCATATTGCACCTCCGTGGTAAACAGGAACGGGGCGATGATGGATAACCTATCGGCAAATTCATTATAGCACTCGCCTCAAGAGAAATCATTGGTGAAAAACTTTCGTGGCTATAATAAGATCATTAAACCGATAGATTGAATTCAAGACAAGGAACCTCTCATGGACAAACAATTTCACAGCGAGAACCGGCAAAAACTGGCAACACACATGGCGGATAATGATGTCATGCTATTTTTCAGCGGAGAAAGTGTACGTAAGACCGCCGATGAGGATTATCCGTTTTTCACGAACCGCAATTTCCTGTATCTGACGGGGATCAAGCAGGAACGTTCCGCATTGCTGATGCAAAAGAAAGGTGATCTTGTTTTGGAGCGGCTGTTCGTGACCCCACCTGATCTTGAGCGGGAGGTTTGGACGGGCAAACAATTCACGCAAGAAGAGATCCATATGCTGAGCGGTATCGAACAGGTGGAAGATATCGAGCATTTGGATAGAGCAGTGAACGAGCTTCTTTCGTTCCAACACGTTACTACATTGTGGCTTTGTTTCGATGCACTGGCGCCAGAACGATCCTTTGATCTGGAGCGTGAGTTCGCAAAGCAAATCCGTGACCGTCATCCGCATCTCGTCATCAAGAACAGCTATCCAGTACTGGGTGTGATGCGCAAGATCAAAGCACCCGCAGAGATCGACGCCATCCGCAAAGCGATGCAAATCACCGAGGCAGGCATTCGTCGTTTGATGCGCGTTGCCAAACCCGGCGTGATGGAATATGAACTCGAAGCGGAGTTCAATTCCGAACTTGCCGCCCACGGACAGCGCCATACCGCCTTCCCGTCCATTATTGCGGGAGGTGAGCGCATCTTTTATCTGCACTATGCCAACCCCATGGGCGCTATTGCAGATGGCGAGCTGATCCTCTCCGATGTTGGCGCAGCCTACGATGAATATTGCACCGATATTTCGCGCGTATTCCCTGCCAATGGTCACTTCAGCGAACGGCAGGCACAACTCTATCAGGTGGCGTATGCCGCCAACCGCGCCGTCATGGAACAGGCGCGCCCCGGTATTCCCTTTCAAACATTGCCCCGCACCTGCAAGGAAGCCTCCTTCGAAGGGCTCAAAGTATTGGGGCTGCTGAATGACATGGCTGATATCGGCAAATACTACTGGCACGGACCAACCCATCATGTTGGCTTGAACACGCATGATGTAGGTGGCTACAATGACCCGATCGCAGAGAACATGATCTTCACCGCAGATGCTGGAATTTACGTGCGTGAGTGGGGTATCGGTCTGCGCATCGAGGACAATGTGCTTGTCACAGCGAATGGATGTGAGAATCTCTCCGCATCGATCCCAACGACCATCGAAGAGATCGAAAGTTTTATGGCATCCAGATAATCGGAATAACATTCCATCATCTTCCTACAATCAAAAACTCGATCATTGAAGGATCGAGTTTTTGATTCGAAAAATTGTCTACCTGAACACAGTGTAAGCGGAGCATCTCATTCTAGTGAGAAACAGCAAGTTCGGACTGGACCCACCTCAATCGAGGTAATGGAGCCGCGCCCCGTTCACAGGCACAAAGCCACTTGTAGATGTCAATAAATCCATGCTGTCATCCTATCCCGTACGGATGTCCCGCAGGATCTTTGCTTCATCGGCGTGGACCCCCTGTTTAAGAAATGATTTACATAACGAGTGCACATCTCGTTCAAGAAACGTCTGCGCGTTGGGATTGTGCTTGAGTTCCATCACCTGCGGAAAATCGATGACGACCGCCTTCCCCTCGTGCCAAAGAATATTGAACGTGGAATAATCGCCGTGCACCCGACCGGACTTCACGATCCGCTTCAGATTCTGGACCGATTGCTGAAACGCATCCTGAGCATCTTCCTGCCCTAATTTTAGATCCGAGATACGCGGAGCGGGCGTTCCATCCTCATCGCCGATGAACTCCATCAGGATCGTGATGCCGCTGACGGCGAGGGCTTGCGGCACGCAAACACCCTGCTCATGGAGATTCTTCATCTGCCGAAACTCCTCCTGTACCCACAGGATCTGATGCGCATCGAGTCCTTTCTCGCTGCCCTGCTGGATCGCCTTCTCGATGCGCGTATCACCGATGAACCGTCCTTCGCGATACAACTCATCGCGCTTAAAGGAGCGCACGCGCAGGTCGGTGTACATTTTTACCGCCACGAATCCCTCTGAATTTCTTCCCAGAAAGACCGAGGCTTCCTTTCCGGTCTTGATGCCCGAGAGCAGTTCATCCAGAAAACCTTGCTTGGAGAGGGTGTTCAAATCATCGTTCGCGAACTTTGCGTTCGGATTGACGTGTTCTCCGCGCGTGATGAGCTGTGTTACAGATTGTTTGCCTTTTAATTTTTGCCGTTTGCTTTTGAACTTTACGAAACTTTGTGCTTCCAGATCGTCCGTGTCCAACTGATTTAAAGATATTTTCATTCCTTATTTCCTGGGTAGATCATCCTGCGGAAACAAGATCGCAGGGTGGCGCCCTGCGATGACAAGAGAATCAAAAACCGCAGGGCTGAGATACGCGCCTGCGGCTGGAACCGTCAAACGAGACGAAGTAATTTCGTCGTTAAAATTCACCTATGGGAGGCGCGCTCAAAGCAAAACATTGGGGAAAAAGATTGGTTGTCATAAGCTGCGTGCCTCCTTTTTTGAATTTGGACCGATACGGTCATTTTATTTGATGAGGCGGTCTGTGTCAAGTTGGTTATTAGCCACTATATCACGTGAGTGATCGACAAGGATTTTGCTTGACTCACATCAACCCGCATCATCCGCCGCTAAATACTATTCATGATATAGAACCACCTTGCTTAATCGATCACATTCCATTGACGGAACAAAGACTCCCAAAGTCCGCGCATGTAGCGCATGTTCGCCTGGATGATCCCGATCCCAATTGCTATCGTAAAAACAAGCGACGGGAGTTGAAACCATCCTACAAGTGCACAACGACGCGCCAATAGATACATGGCCGTCTCTGCATTTCTAGCCGAAGGGTCCCCGATGAAACCGAGAAATGTCTTTGTTATATCCAACATGCCCCATAAATAAATGATGGGCCATACGATCAGGGCAATGCCGAGCAAATAGAAAAGGGCTGCCAGGATGCTCTTGACAGGCATTTGCCGGGCTTCGATCTCATCCTTATGTTCCTGCTTGACCTGTTCCACCAAGGCTTGCGCATCATCCCAATCCAACCCCGTCTTTTCACAAACGGAATAGATGATGTCATCTTCTGATGTGGTTCGGAAGAGTCTGGTCAGGATGCAGGAATTGATGCGTGTTTTCATGTGTAGAACACTATTTCCCAAAAAGCCAGGCAGGTAACTTTACATCTAAGTTTACTTCATCCTCTCTACTAGATGCTTACGATTCTCAGGCGCTTCGAATTTCTCGGGCCAGAACTCGACCTGTCTCGTGATCTTACCGTCCTGGATCGTTGTAAAAGTAATCGCTCTGGCTTCCTGAATTCCATCTGTAACGGAAACATCGCTCACGGCTTCTAGCCCATTCCCCACAATTTGGTTTATCTTGAAACGCCAGGGACCATAGGCAGGATATTCCTTATTCATGGTCACGTAGTTGTCTCTCCCGCGAATCCTCTCGTTTGATTGGGGCCATTCAAGAACATAGTCATCGTCCAGCAGTTCGCCTACCGAATTGAAATCATTTGTATTCATGCGCCGGTAGAATTCTTGAACAACCTGCACTGCCAAATCTCCCATAAGGCAAGCAACCTTTCTTCGTTCCATCAATCTGTTATCTTCCTTCGCCAAAAACCTTCTCTATTTTGCTCAGAAGCCCAAGAGTGTTGTAGACATATTGCTCTCCGGTCATAGGGTTGACCGTGCCGCGGACATTGTACATCAACATCATCGCTTGCATTCGCTCCACTGGGTCGATTGCCATGGCATCTTCGTCCATACCGAGATGGATCACGCGTCCAGCGAAAAGATGCCAATGACTATTTTCATAGAGCGGATGATGCCACTCCAGGCGGCACTCCAGGTTGACCGAACATTCGGCAATGCGTGGAGCGCGCACATTCATGGGCGGCTCAACGGTGAATCCTAAATTGGTGATCTCATCGTTATCCTGTGCGTTCAACCGAATGGTTTCGAAACACTGATGATAGTATGAAAAGGATGGGAAGCCAACACACCACTCCCCTTCTCGTAGAATGTTTTCGTAACTGTGCGACGTATCCAGTAGCGCCAGCAAGGATGAGTAATTCCCTTTTTCCCCGATCAGCAATCCCCACGATTGCAGATTGGCATTGGGCGCGCCATTCGCCTTGCGGGTCGTGACAATGAAGATGGGGTTGGGAACGGTGACAATATATTCCAGCCAGGAGAAAACGTCGTATTTTCCGGGCCAATCTTCGACAAGATACTCAGGTTGTGCGATACTGATTTCCCTTTTCATGTGCTACTTCCCTTCGCTTCTTGACTGGAGAAGACGTTAATCATTCCTTTCGACAAAACGACTTACTGCCGCAGGATCTTCTCCATAGCTTTTCCTTTGGCAAGTTCATCGATCAGCTTGTCCAAATAGCGGATTTTTTGCATCAGCGGATCTTCGATCTCTTCCACGCGAACACCGCACACCACGCCTTTGATCAGTGAACGATTTGGATTCATGGCAGGCGCTTGCGCAAAGAAAGTTTGATAGTCATTTCCCTGGTCGATTTGTTGTTGTAGTCCTTTTTGGGTATAACCGGTTAACCAGCGGATGATTTGATCCACTTCTTCTTTCGTACGATCTTTGCGCTGTGCTTTTTGCACGAGCAGTGGATATACATTCGCAAATTTCATCGCGAAAACTCGGGTATTTGATTTGTTATTCATGGCTAAAAACTCCTCATAACTCTTTACTTTGTAAGGTTTACAAACTTATTCTACTCGAATGAAACTGACTTGAGCTAAAAAGCAAAAAATGCTTTTAAAATAGAGATGGCTGTTTGTTTTTGAAAAAAGGGTATTCTTTCCCCACTTGGATACCTCTTCAGTCTGACATCCCCTATAAACATGGTATCAATCTAATTACTTTGAATGAAGAGATGGTCACGGGTCTATCCCTGACCATCTCTTTTGTTATGCCCAATTCTCCAATGTCTCTTTCACCTTCATCAAGAACCAATCCGCGGAGGCGCCGTCGAGAATGCGATGGTCGAATACGAAAGAGAGATACACCATCGGGCGGATAGCTATCGCATCGTCAATAACCACCACGCGTTTCTGCATCGCTCCCACGCCAAGGATACCGCATTGCGGCTGGTTGATGACAGGGAAAGCGAGCAATGATCCGCTGATGCCGTGGTTGGTCAGTGTGAACGTCCCACCTTTGACGTCATCAGGTTGGAGTTTCTTCGAGCGGGCGCGAGTGGCAAGATCGTTCACAGTCCGCGCCATCGCCAGCAGGGACAGGTTGTCCGCACCTTTGATAACGGGCACGATCAACCCTTCTTCGCCCAGTGACGTTGCCATGCCAATGTTGATGGCTTTATGAACGAGAATGCCATCATCTGTCCATGATGAATTGACGTTGGGATAGGCTTTCAGCCCCGCCACGATAGCAGTCATGAAATAAGCTGTAAATGTAAGATTGATCCCATCGCGTGCAAAGGCATCCTTGTTTGCCGAACGATGTCTTGCCACACGGCTCATGTCCGCTTCCATGACGGTCAAGACATGCGGCGATGTGTGCTTGGACATGACCATGTGCTCCGCGATCTGTCTGCGGATGGCGGTGTGCTTTATTAATTGATCGCCTTCGACTGGTTTCACGGTTGCAGGTTGCAAGTTGGAAGGTTGGAAGGTGGGGGTTGCGTAGGGCGTGGGGCGTGGGGCGACTGCCTGTTTGCCGCTTTCTACAAATGCCAGTACATCATTCTTGGTGATACGACCGTTTAGTCCCGTGCCTTGCACTTGTTGGAGGTTGACTCCATGTTCGGTTGCGATTTTAGCTACGACGGGAGAGATAAAGCCGAGATCGGTCGAAGGTCGAACGTCGAAGGTCGAGATCTGAGGAACACCTGACTTTTGACCCTTCGACAAGCTCAGGGCATCGCCTTCGACTTTTGACTCTGCCTTTGGTGCACTTTCCACTTTTCCACTTTCTACACTTTCACCAGGTTTTCCGATAAATGCCAAAATCGCCCCCACTTTCGCAGGGACACCTTCTTCTGCCATAATCTTCAATACAGTACCGGATGCAGGCGCAGGGATTTCAGTGTCTACCTTATCGGTGTTCACTTCGAGAAGCGGCTCGAGTTCGTTGACCGAGTCGCCTTCTTTCTTCAACCATTTTGTTACCGTAACTTCTTCTACGCCCTCGCCAAGTAAAGGGACAAGAACTTTTGTTGCCATATTTATCTCCAGTAATCAGTAATCGGTGATCAGTTATCAGTGTCTTCATCGTCAGAGTCTGTGAAGTAGACCGACGAGTCATCCCGCAAAGTGTGCGGAGGTTCACCGCAAAACATATCAGACTTATCCATCATACCGTTCAACATACGTCCAATCTCAAGACATTTTGCGATCAATTGATCGTGTGAGTGTTGGTCAATGTATCCACAATCCAACGCAGTACCAATCCAATGCTGGGTCTCCATTTGTTCGCCGTCTGAATTGGTCAACTTACTGATGAAATGTTTCTCGTATCTTCGTTTTGCCCAGGATTCAGCAATATTTGCTCCTACAGAGCGTGATGAACGACGAACTTGGTCTACCAGTGAAAACTTCTCGTCTCGTGGAAAAGACTGGGTCAATTCCTTTATCTCCTTCGCCAACTTTCGGCTCTTTTGGTACACGACCAAATCGCGAAAACTCTGTGCATGTATCAGATTGCCCATATATCCTCCTGCCGCCAAAACTGATCACTGTTCACTGATCACTTAATAACCGGAAACTTCTCTGGATCAACTTCACCCATCATTTCATAGACCGCATCGAATACCGTCTCAGGATTCGGTTTTGACCAGTAATCACCATCTGAGCCATAAGCAGGACGATGCGCTTTGCCAGATAATGTCCGTGCGGGAAAGTCGAGATGGTAGTAGCCGCCTTGTTTTTCGATGACTTCCTGCATCATGTAGGCGGAGGTGCCGCCGGGGACGTCTTCATCCATGAAGATGACGCGGTTCGTTTTCTTGAGCGATTCAACAATCTTGCCGTGAACATCAAACGGCAGCAGGGATTGCACGTCAATGACTTCGATCTCGATTCCCACTTTCGATAATTTCTCGGCGGCATCGAGCGCAACGCGGCAACAAGCACCGTAGGTGACGATGGTGACGTCGCTGCCTTCGCGGATCACTTCGGGCACGCCTAGTGGAACGGTGAACTCGTCAATGTTATCAGGCAGACGTTCTTTCACGCGGTAACCATTCAGCACTTCAACAACAATGGCGGGTTCATCCGATTTCAAGAGCGTATTGTAGAAACCAGCGGCACGCGTCATATCACGCGGAACGAGCACGTTCATACCGCGCACGAGATTGATAATGCCAGACATCAACGAACCTGAATGCCAGATGCCTTCGAGACGATGTCCACGCGTGCGGATGATGACCGGGGAAGATTGTCCGCCCGCGGTGCGCCAGTGCAGGGTGGCAAGGTCATCGCTCACAATTTGTAAGGCATACAACAGATAATCGAGGTATTGAATTTCGCAGATCGGGCGCAGTCCGCGCATTGCCATGCCGATCGCCTGCCCAAGGATGGTCGCTTCACGGATGCCAGTATCAGTCACGCGCAGTTCGCCGTATTTTTCCTGCATGCCCTTGAAACCCTGATTGACATCTCCAAGCTTGCCAACGTCTTCGCCAAAACCAACCACACGGGGATCGCGCGCCAGAATGGAATCAAATGCAGCATTCATGATCTCGAATCCCATCACGGTGGGGGACGATGCCGAATAGACGGGCTTCACTTCTTTGACCGCGGCGGCGCGTCCGCTGTGGAGATGCGAACCATAGCGCTCGACGTTGATCTCATCCTGTTCGTTCTTCCACTGGATCAGAATGCCTTTGGATGGATTCACTTCGTCGCGCAGGACTTCGCAAGGCTTCGTGTGCCGCACTATGGACATCCCGCCTCAACGGCGCAGGGAGGGCGGACAGACGGTCTTTGATCTTCTCCAACTCTGACGCATGATTCGAACTACCGGCGATCTCGTCGAGCATGTCCATGACCTGGTTGCGCTCCTCCAGGATCGGAGCGAGATACGCATCCCATGCGAGTTTGCGGATTCCCTCTACAGCGGCGTTATCCTCTTTTTCAACGGCGACCAGATCCGGTTCTGAGATGAGGCGCTCTTCCAGCATCCACTCACGCATCTTGCGGATGCAGTCATAGTCCGCCTCCCACTTCAGTCGCTCGGGAGATTTGTAGCGTTCGTGCGATCCACTCGTGCTGTGTCCTTGCGGCTGGGTCAGGTCAATGACGTGCACCAGCGAAGGGATGTGATATTCACGCGCCAGTTCCGCGGCGGCGGCGTAGGTTTCGAGCAAGGCAGGGTAATCCCAACCGCGCACTTGAAAGAGTTCATAGCCGCGCTGACAATCCGGCTCGGGGCACGGGTCACGTTGAAAGCCTTGCAGGATGGCGAAGATATTTTCCTTGACCATCTGGAACTGGTTCGGCACCGAGATGCCGTAGCCATCATCATAGACCGTAATGACAGCAGGCGCCTGCAACACACCAATGGCATTGACCGACTCCCAGAACATGCCTTCGGATGTGGATGCATTGCCGATGCTGGCAAAGGTCACTTCGTTGCCGTTCTTTGAGAATTGTGAGAATTGTTTGAGTTCTTCGACGTTGCGATACAACACAGATGCATACGCCAGCCCGACCGAACGCGGCATCTGCGCCGCGGTGGGTGAAATATCTGCGGAGGTGTTGTACATCTCGGTCTGATTCTTCCACGAACCATCCGGGTTGACATAGCGGCTGGCGAAGTGCGCGTTCATCGAGCGTCCGCCGGTATTGGATTCGTGATGGAGGTCGGCGTGGGCATACAACTGGGCAAAAAATTCCTGGATGCTCATCACTCCCAACATGAACATCCAGGTTTGGTCACGGTAATAGCCCGAGCGCCAGTCGCCTTTTTGAAATGCATGGGCAATGGCGAGGTTGGCGAGTTCCTTGCCGTCACCGAAAATACCGAATTTTGCCTTACCGCTAAGGACTTCCCGCCTGCCGATAAGTGAAGCCTGCCTGCTTTGATAGGCAAGGCGATAATCTTTGAGGATCTCTTCTTTTTCTAAGGGAATAGCAATAGAGCCCGCTGTCTTGGGCATGTACTCTCTCCTTTGGCTGAGGATAGGGGGATTATAACAAAGGAGTATTACGAATACGGAGGGACGAAGGTTCTACTCTAGTAAATTTAAAACATATGCCACGAATTTCACCGATCTATCTGTGCTAACCTGTGAAATTCGTGGCTTTATTTCTAAACCAAATCTTCACACCCCGTCTTGCAATATCACCCCACCTTCAAACGTGCACTGATATCCCTCAATTGAGAAAAAGAAATGGGCTTGATCAAGACGATATCCGCCAACTCGCGTAGGAACTCGGCTTGGGCGGCGTCGGCAGTGGTGAGGATGACCCGCGTCTTGCTCAACCGCTCATCGGCATTGATCTGCTTGAGCAGGGTCGTGCCGTCCACATGAGGTAAATGGAGGTCGAGTGCAATGACATTGGGAACGACTTCTTTCAGATGATCTTGAGCGATCTTCCCATCGCAGATTGTCTCCACTTCAAACCCAGCCCGCTCTAACGCTTTTGAAAAGATCTCTGAGAGATCCACATCGTCTTCAATTACCAGTGCAGTGTTTTTTGGCATTGTATATCCTTTGTATGACGGCGGTCAGAGTACGAAAGGATTATAAGGCTATTCCCCAGTAAAGATTAATAGGTATAAGGCGGCAGGAGATTTCAAACTTGTAGGGACGCGGCGACGCCGTGTCCCTACAAGAAATTATTTGCCTAATGCTTCTTTCACAGCTTCGTACACGTCCACGAGACCGTATCCATACGCAGCGTTAGGATTGGAACCTTCAAAACAGCCGATAGATCTATCCCCAGTATAAGGTTTTGCCGTGTCGATCAGGATCTGTTCTGTAAGGTCAATATCGCCGATCAAGGTAGGATCGGCAGACCAGAGCAGAGTCACCGCTCCGGCGACGTGCGGTCCCGCCATGGAGGTGCCATCGGAGTAGCCGTAGTCATTGCCGGGCAACGCAGAGAGAACGCCTACGCCCGGGGCAACGATATCTGGCTTCATACGACCAGATCCATCTGCGGTTACGGGTCCACGGCTGCTGAAATAAGCGACCGTGCCCGATTGGTCAACGGCTCCAACGGAGAAGACAGAATCATATAAGGAAAGCGGCGCATTGATCGTGCTGCAATTCGGTCCATCATTGCCAGCAGAAACAACCACAAAGATGCCTGCATCGCGCAAATGATTGGCAGCGGCAATGAGTGCTTCGGGGTCACAGCCTTCGAGTGCCGGGCAGCCCCATGAATTGTTCAACACATCCGCGGCTTTGGTGGGATCGCCATCTTTAAGCGGATCGCCGCCCAGCGGGAAGGGTGCCAGCATGAACTGCATACAATCGAGATACAGCGCCGGGTTGGCAAGGTTGCGATTCAAGTTGGCACAGCCAAACCAGGTTGCTTCGGGAGCGATGCCAACGCCATCTTTCCCTAAAATGGTCGCGAGGGTGTGCGTCCCATGACCAAAGTCATCATATGGCGCATCGGTTCCATTCCACGGGTCGAACCAGTTGTAATCGCCACCAGAGGTCGACGCCGCGATATTGATCGTGGATAGCAGGATGATTCACATCGGCACCCGAATCCGATTGCCCGACGACGATGCCAGCGCCGCGCACGTTGAATTCGTCCCACACCTTATCTGCGCCGATCATCTTCACATTCCACACCACATCGCTGGGCGGCTGTTCGCCTCCACTCATCGATTGCTCTTCGACATTCGGAGCAGGACGCAGCCTCGGGCTTGGAATGACACGGTCCACTTCGGGACGCAACATCAAGAACAAACGGACAAGAGTCCCGCCGCGCACTTCCATCGCGTTGACAAGGTAATACGGAGTGTAATCCACGCCCAAACCGTCAAAGATGCTCCGTAGACCAGCTTGTGATCCGTTGGCATGTTTTGTCAGCATTTCATAGGCAGCCGTGCGACGTGCGTCGATATCCTCAATGTTTCGGACACTGGAAATATCCGCTTGATCTTTAAAGATGACGAAGAGTCGGTCGCCATAAAAGCCACGATTGCCGACGGTAAAGAACAGGATAAAAACGACGATCCATGCTGCAACCGCACCCACCAGACCGACAACACGATTCTGTCCCGACCCGCTGCCTGTCCCCCTTATGGATTGGATGATCAACGCGATCAACCCTACCAGCAACCCCAGACCAATAGCAACCAACCCCGCGCGGATCGCCAACTGCGATAGATCACCTAAAACAATGGTGAGCTCCGTTGGGTCAAAGAAGATCAACCCCGCCGCAGCCAGTAGACCCGTAAGCCAACCAGCAGCCGGGCGCGATGACATAAGAGTTGAAATCGCAAATGCGAATGCCGGCAGTAACCCGATCAGGATCAATTGCGAACCGTCATATCCAATGACCGAACCCAGCAACGCGAGCAGTGCGCCGATACCCAATGCATCCAGGAATTTATTTTCCGTCGTGGATTCCATCAACTGCGACGCAAGAAATCCAAAGGACAGCCCCGCCAACAGATCAAGGAACACGTCCATTGGCGAGCCAAGTGCGCCAAACGCCGCAAACGGAGCAACGCCGAAAGCCGCTATTAAAAACGCCCGTGAATTTTGATCCGACTTAAACTCGATCTTCCTCTTGCGGATGAAGGCAACGACTCCAGCCGCTGCCAGGCAGAGCAATATTTGCAGGATAGATCCCAGTTGATCGTTATTGGGTCCAACAAAGAACAACAGCAGCGCTGGGAATGCCATTACTGCCGCGATAAGCCACCCAATATAGACAGGTTTGAAACGGTCATCCTTCGTGAAATAATACAAAGCGCCGAAAATGATCGGCAAGACAATACCCTGTACTGCCAACCCGGCGGGTATGCCCCACTTAAGATTACCAAAACTTCCCGAGGCGATCGCCATCTGCCCGAGATACCACAATACGAAATGATAGGTAAGCGTGCATAATGGAGTTAGCAGTGCGAACAATACAAAGAATATCAGTGCGGCAGTAGAGCAATTCTTCGGCTGAGCAGGGAGAGAAGCGACCTGCCCGGCAGTCACCTGTGTTTCTTCCATAGCGATGATCTCCTTATAATTTCCAACCAAACAAAGTTCAATAAATCATAATGTCTAACGATGAACAGCTTAATCCGTTGCCGCTTCCACAATTTCTGTTTCTGATTTGTGCGGTTTTACCTGAAAGACCCTGAAACTCCACTGCACGGCAGGACCGATCAGCAGCGCAAAGATCACCGTCCCTACCCCAAGCGGACCACCGAGGAAATATCCGACCGCTACGACCGTGATCTCGATAACGGCACGTCCCAGGCGGATGCTGATGCCTGTGGTGCGATGGAACGCCAGCATCAAACTATCGCGCGGACCTGCGCCCGCATCCACGCCAATGTAGATGGCAGTAGCAATGCCCATCAGGAAAATGGCAGACAACAAGATCGCGCCCTGCAGTAGAAAATTATTTTCTACTGCAGGGGATCATTCCCAAAAATAAATCTTCCCATAGACCAATAAACAAAATATTGCCGATTGTTCCCCAACCAATCTTCTCGCGCAGGATCAACGCGCCCAATAAGACAACAAAGCCAACGATGATACTCATCCGACCAGGCGTGATACCTGTCAGCTTGGAGATAGCCACCTCCAGCACCGCCCACGAACTCGTCCCTACAATTCGAGCGGATCATTGCCGCGATCGAAAGCCCGAAGAGCCCAAATCCTATCTGGATCACAATAAAATCACGAATGAACGTATTCCAACGAATTGGTTTTAGCATTAAGTCTCCTAATTTTTACATACCAAGCACATACAAGGTTGAGAGTCTATCACCCATGATAAACTTACGCCATGCCACAAACAATCGAAGTCCATAAAGATAACTTCACCATCAGTACCGACCCGGCGAGGCTCGACATTGATGCCATCGTCGATATGCTCACACGTGCTTACTGGGCAAAGGGACGTCCGCGCGAACGCACCGAACGCGCTTTTGCCAACTCACTGGTCTTCGGCATTTACGAGGGCGAGAAGCAGATCGGTATGGCGCGCGTGATCAGCGATTATGCCGTCTTTGCCTATCTGTGCGATGTCTTCATCCACGAAGACTACCGAGCTCATGGTATCGGCAAATGGCTCATGCAAACTGTCATGTCCCACCCTGACCTGCAAGGGCTGCGCCGCTGGACGCTTGCGACAAGTGACGCGCACGGACTCTATCGCCAATTCGGATGGAACACCATTAACAAACCCGAAAATTGGATGGAGATCTTTCAGCCGTATCCTAGCGAGGGAAACAATTCATGAACGTATTACTCAAAGCGGGACGCGAGAAGAGTCTGCAGCGCCGCCATCCGTGGATCTTCTCCGGCGGGATCCAGCAGGTGGAGGGAAATCCCACTTCCGGCTCGACCGTTAGCCTGCTCTCGTTTAATAAGCAATTCCTCGCCCGGGCATCTTACTCACCAAACTCCCAGATCCGAGCGCGCGTATGGACGTTTGAGGATGAGCCGGTTGATAAGGAATTCTTCCGCAAGCAAATACAATCTTCTACTTTTCACTGTCCATGTTTCAAGTTTCGAAGGTCCTCGGACGCATGCCGCTTGATCTACGCCGAGTCCGATGGCATTCCCGGTTTGATCGTCGACCGATATGGAGATGTTTTAGTTCTTCAATCGTTGACAACTGGAACCGAATTCTGGAAAGAAACTTTTGCTGATTTACTTGTAGAAGAAACCGGCTGCTCCACCATCTACGAACGCTCCGATGCGGATGTACGCGAACTGGAAGGGCTACCGTCACAAACTGGTCTCCTGCGTGGTTCACTTTCTACTTTCCACTTTCCAATCACCGAAAACAATTTGAGATTCAATGTCAACTTCGCCTCCGGCCACAAAACCGGCTTCTACCTCGACCAACGCGTGAACCGACTCCGTGTCCGTGAAGATAGCAAAAGACAAGGATGTACTCGATTGCTTCTGCTACACCGGCGGATTCACGGTCAATGCCCTGGCGGGCGGAGCAAAGTCTGTGCTTTCGGTAGATTCGTCGGGGGATGCGTTGTCTTTATGCAAAGAGAATGTCGCGCTCAACGATCTTCCCGCTGACCGCCATTCTTTACTCGAAGGTGATGTGTTCCAGACTCCTGCGCAAGTTCCGCGATGAACGCCGCTCCTTCGATATGATCATCCTCGACCCGCCCAAGTTCGCTCCCACCGCCGCCCACGCCGACAAAGCCACACGCGCTTACAAAGACATCAACCTGCTAGCATTCAAACTCCTGCGCCCCGGCGGCACACTGGTCACGTTTTCGTGTTCGGGTGGAGTCGATGCAGGGTTGTTCCAAAAAATTATAGCGGGATCAGCTCTCGATGCTGGAGTGGATGCGCAGATCGTCGAGTATTTGGCACAGAGTCCAGATCATCCGGTCTCGCTGCATTTTCCCGAAGGAGCATATCTCAAAGGTCTGGTGTGTTTGAAGAAATAGTCAACCAAACCTCACAGATCTTAACCAGCGATAAGCCAAACATGATGACTACGTGTACAATGTTATAAGTTTAATTAGCCCTCTCGTAGACCTGTGAGTTTTTTTATCGGTAAGGAGGAAGCGATGAAACAGTATAAATATTTGATCATTGGCGGCGGGTTAACAGGCGATGCCGCCACGCGCGGCATCCGTGAGCTGGATCTGGATGGTTCGATCGGTTTGATCAGTGCCGAATCAGCGCCGCCATATATGCGCCCCAATCTTTCAAAGGGCTTATGGAAGGGACGCCCGATCGAGAAGATCTGGCGCAAGACCGAAGAGCGGGGAGAATTGAATCTGGGTCGCAAAGTCACACAGATCGACCCGGAGAAAAAGGAAGTTCAGGATGATCGCGGGGAAACCTATTCATACGACAAGCTGCTGCTCGCCACCGGCGGCTCGCCCAATCATTTGCCGTTCGGCGGCAGCGACGTTATTTATTACCGCGACTTTCAAGATTACCAGCATTTGCGCGCGCTCACAGACACAAAAGAACACTTTGTGGTGATCGGCGGCGGATTTATCGGTTCAGAGATCACTGCCGCGCTGACGATGGTCGGCAAAAAAGTGACCATGGTCTTCCCCAATGACGCCATCGGTGGGACCGTATTTCCAAGTAATCTTGCCCATTTTCTGAACGATTATTACCGCCAAAAAGGTGTGGAAGTGATCACGAACGATCTCGATCGCCAGTGTCCAGCGGGAAGGCAACCGCCTCATCGCGCGGACCGGGAGCGGGCGCGCCATCGAAACAGATGGAGTCGTGGCTGGGATCGGCATCCACCCAAATGTGGACCTGGCGCATTTTGCCAGACTCAAAGTGAATAATGGCATTGTGGTCAATGAACGACTGGAGACGTCACACCCCGATATTTATGCAGCAGGCGATGTGGTCAACTTCTTCCACTCCGCCCTGGGCAAACGTACACGCGTAGAGCATGAGGACAATGCCGTCTTCATGGGCAAACTTGCCGGTCGCAACATGGCGGACGCAAACGAGACGTACGATCACATCCCGATGTTTTATTCCGATCTATTTGAATTTGGATATGAAGCCGTCGGGGAAACAAGCAACAAGATGAAGATGGTGGAAGACTGGCAGGAGCCTCATCAAAAGGGTGTCATCTATTATCTGGATGATGGTCACGTGCGCGGAGTGTTGTTGTGGAATGTCTGGAAACAGGTGGATGCCGCGCGGGAATTGATGAAGGAATCCGGTCCGTTCAAGGCGGAGGATTTGAAAGGCAAAATCGCGTAGGGGCACAGCGACGCTGTGCCCCTACGATAATTACGCCAATCGTTGCGGGTACCCCACACCCGTCAGATCATCATGGATCTGCACCACCTCGGGCGTGGACACATTCGCACCCGCCTGACCCATGAATTTGCACACACTGAAATTGCGGCTCAGGCTTTCATATTCGCTGACCCAGCGCTGAAATTCGCTGTCATCACCTTCACGCGGATATTTGACCTTGAACCCGCGAAACTTCATGCGTGAGGGTTTTGGGGTGAAGTCTCGCCCGGTAACATCCCTGACGGATGCACAGGTAGGTATACAGCTTATCGCAGTTGAACTCATCCATCATCTTCTTGGTCTGCGGGTCTCGTGGGTCAAAGTCGCTGCCCAACACGATCACCCTTGCGCCCTGAAAAGTCTCGTAGATGCGAAAGCCATAATTGGGATATTTGGTTGCAGCCAGAGTCCTGACCATATCAAAGATCTGTTCTTTGGGGGAACGTGTGTCCTTCTTTTTGAACAATCCACCCAGCAAACCAGCTGATTTCGGTTCGTCAATATCCATGATCATCATCTTCTCAACGTTCAACACTCGTGCGCCGTAGCGATTGCGCGTGATGAGCGAACAATCGTCAATGGTTTGCAGTAACTCCTCGCGGATCTCCACTTCATAATCTTCAAAGAGATATTTATCTCCCGCGATCTTGCGCTCGACCTTCTGCGCCTTTTCCCTTGCCTTCAGGCGTGCATCTTCCATCGAAATATTCGATCCGCCATAACAGGTGATCTCTTGTGGCTGTCCGTCAATGATGATTCGTTGTTTTTCGGTGGTCCAGTATTTGAAGATTTTCATTGTTATTCTCCCATGTATGAACGATCTAGCAATGATGAAGATGGTAATTACTTGGTCAGGTGCAAGATAGTCGAATCAGATAAAAGATAAGCCAACCTTTTGAGATAGGTTGGCTATAATTTCACTTAGCAAAGATTTTTGATTTCCTTTGTTTATTCTTTGTCATCCCCAAGTGCTGCGATCGCGCGCAAGAGACCAAATACCATCACGCCGATCTTCATACCATCACCGGCTGTGACGATGGCGGTTTCCTGTCCGCTTTGTTCTGCGCGGCGTTGAAGTAACATGGCTGCGACCAGTCCGGTAAAGGCGCCTGCCAGGGCACCGATGAGTAAAGTTCTACTTTTGTTCATATTTGATTCCTCTCTTCTCCACTTCAAGTTGCCTAGAGCAACAAGAACTTATGATGGTTTTATCTTTTCAAAAAATGCGATCAGGCTTGCCAGGATCCCGTTCAACTGCAAGACAGGTTTCACAATAGCTTCGGTGGCGCGTTTGATGTAGCTTTCTGCCAAATACACATAATCCTGCGCCATACCGGTGTAGGTCGGCGTGATGCCAAGCAATTTTCTCATCAAATAGACCAACCCCACCATCAAAGCAAGGAAGATCAACAAACCAAATATGATGGGGATGGCAATCCACATGGTGGAGATAGCTGCCCAGCGCGCCACGTCACCACCCTGGTTGAAGGTGGCGAATGTTGATCAGCACGATCAACGCAACACAGAGAAACGACGCCACCACCACAGGCATGATAACCTGCCAGACCACTTGCTTACGGTGCTTGAGATAAGATTCGTGTACGGGTTGGGGGATCGTTGCTTTCATGATGTTATTTTAGCATATTGCCACCCTTATATGCTATAAGGCACATCCCTACAAGTCATATCTCGTCATTGCGAGAAGGAGTGGAGCGACGACGACGGTAGCAATCCTCTATTACATATCTATATAAGATTGCTTCGCCCTAACGGGCTCGCAATGACGAAAATAAGCCATTTAAACGCACAGAGCGATTCGGCGTGCCTCGCCCAGGCACGCCAGAATCGCCCTGGCTAGGGGAACTGGACTTGACCGATACTGTTGGGATAGGGCTTGCCCCTATCCAGGGATAACCGCAAGGGTCATCCCTACGAAATTACCGACGGTTCCTGAGGAAGGTCGGGATATCGAGATCGTCTTTGTTTACGGGTGGGAGAGGCTCATGTTTCGCCTCACCAGCCTGATAGTCGGATTGAACCGAGACCGATTCGGTTGGTCGCATATAGGAACCGGATTCCGTCCGCCTCGTTTCCGTCTTCGGCTGGCGTTCCAACGCACGACGCGGCATGGAACTGCGGTCGAATCCTGTAGCGATGACCGTCACGCGGATGTCGTCGCCCATGTTCGGGTCGATGACCGCACCGAAGATCAGGTTCACATCGGGGTGAGCCGTCTCGCGGATGATCGCCGCGGCCTGATTCACTTCAAACAGCGTCATGTTGGGTCCGCCGGTGACGTTGAAGAGCACACCGCGCGCACCGTCGATGGTGATATCGAGCAGCTTGCTGGAGATTGCATCTTCGGCAGCCTTCTTGGCGCGTTCATCGCCAGAGCCTTTACCTACCGCCATGAGCGCCGCGCCGCCTTCAGACATGATCGCGCGCACATCGGCAAAGTCGAGGTTGATCAAACCGGGGATGGTGATCAACTCGGAAATACCCTGGATGCCCTGGTGCAGAACATCATCCGCTAAACGGAAGGCATCCTGCAGCGAGGCACGTTTGTCGGCGATCTGCAACAGACGATCGTTGGGGATCGCGATCAACGTGTCGGCATGTTCCTTGAGTTTGTTGATGCCTTCATCTGCCGATTTGAGGCGTCGCATACCTTCGAACGTGAAGGGACGTGTCACCACACCGATCGTGAGCGCGCCGCTTTCCTTGGCGATCTGTGCCACCACAGGAGCTGCGCCTGTGCCGGTGCCGCCGCCCATGCCCGCCGTGACGAAGACCATATCCGAGCCTTTCAGCACGTTATACAGTTCGTCTGCGGATTCTTCGGCGGCTTTGCGTCCGATCTCGGGATCGCCACCCGCGCCCAGACCACGGGTGAGCTTGTCACCGAGTCTGACGCGTGTCGGCGATTTCGTCAGGATTAAAGCCTGTGCGTCGGTATTCACGGTGATGAATTCAACACCTTGAATGCCTTCGTCGATCATGCGGTTGACAGCGTTCGATCCGCCGCCACCCACACCGATGACTTTAATGCGGGCGAAGGATTCTGCTCGTTGCTCTTCGTTGTTCCTATCAGTCGAGTCCATGACTACCTCCATCAAACATTGGTCTTATGATACTTGGTTTCAATTCAACAAAATAAAATTTTAAGTTACTTCTCGCGCTGAGCGGAGCGTTAGCGAAGTCGAAGCGCTTCTTGCAAACATACCCTTCGTCTACATTCGTCGCAGCGACCGCTCCTCATTCCGCTCGGGGCGAATATGCCTACGGAAGGATACGTCCTATGATCTTTTTGACTACACCAAAATCCATGCGTTTCTCTCCTTTCGAACGACGACCGCGTCCAATACTGAGGTCGTTATCGTGCATCGAGAAGACCCAGCGCAACAAGCCCACGCCTGTCGAATACGCCGGTGAATTCAATCGATCCACCAAACCAGTTAAGTTCTCGGGTTGTGCTGTGCGTACTGGCATGCCCAGCACATCGCTTGCCACACGGCGGATGCCCGGCAACGCGGACGAACCACCGGTCAACACCATACCTGCAGGCAGGAGACCGTCATAGCCGGAACGCTTGATCTCCTGCAAGTGTCAATGAAAAGAGTTCTTCCACGCGAGCTTCGATGATGTGCGCCAGATCCTTGCGGTTGATCTGCACCGGTCGATCCTCACCGAACGGACGGATTGAGAAATATTCTTCCGATCCAACTTCATTGCGTACCGCGTAGCCTTGCTGCTTTTTCACATCTTCGGCTTGCGCGAACGGTAACCGCAATCCATGCGCAATATCCTGTGATATGTGATTACCACCAACCGCTAACACCATCGTATGCCAGACATCGCCATTGACGTAGATCGCCAGGTCTGTGGTGCCGCCGCCGATGTCGCACACCGCCACGCCCATCTGACGTTCCTGATCGGTCAAGACCACTTCACCAGATGCGAGTGGGTTCAACACAAATTGTTGAATTTCCACGCCCGCCGCACCCACACACTGACGTAGATTATCCACGCTCGCGGCAGAAGCAGTAATAATGTGCGCTTCCACTTCGAGACGATAGCCATGCATCCCTTCGGGTTGCGGATGCCATCCTGTCCATCCACAGTAAAACCACGCTGGATGACGTGAATGATCTCGCGATCGTGCGGGATCGCCACCGCGCGTGCCTGCTCCAACGCGTGATCGATATCGAACTGCTCGATGATATTGCCGTTCACCGCCGCCGCGCCGCGACTATTTACCGATGAAACATGCGCGCCGGCAATGCTCACTAAAGCAGACGTGATCTCCATGCCCGAAGTGGATTCCGCTCTCTTGACCGAGCGCGTGATCGCCTGCGAAGCCGCAGCAAGGTCAACAATAATGCCCTTCTTGATGCCTTCCGATGGTTCAATGCCAACGCCAAGAATACGAATGGATTTATCATCTTCCACTCGCCCTACCAGGGTGCAGATCTTGGTCGTTCCTACGTCAATGCCTACAACGATCTCTTCCATTCTGTCCTTTTCACTTTGGAGTCAGCCAGCTCTGCTGGCGGAAATACGGGAGCAAGCTCCCTGACTCCAAATGTATTTACTGTGTCATCCTGTAATACGGTGCGGTCGGGTACACCACGTTGATCAACGCCGGGCGGATGCCGCGCTGGGTCAGCGAATTGACCATCGACTCGTACACGCGCATTTTTAATTCGACATCGCTAGCCTTGACGCCAAAATAAACTCGCCATCCGCGCGGATCATTCCAGCCAAAGCCCATGCCTGATTCATACAAAATGGGAACGCCCGCCGGCGCATGAGAGGAGATTCCTTTCAGCGCCTCAACCCATTCCGTGGAGATGAACGGAGTCGGGTTCGATGGGTCGTTCGACACGATTCCTTCCACGGGTGGAGCAGATAGCGCCAACACAGGGATCAACCCTGAGAGTTCTCCACGCGGTTTGAAGGCAACGCCATCATCCGAGACCCAGGTGTAGCCGCCGCCCTGCTCCCAGCGGATGACCGGCTGTCGCTCGGTCAGAGTAACGGTGACAATGTTCGGCAGAGCTGTGTCCACTTTAACGGAGACAAGTTCCGGGTAGTTGAGGCGGAGGCGGTTTTCCAGATCCGCAGGTTTCACTTTGAAGATCGGCTGTCCCGTGAGTCCCATCACTGCATTGATTTCATCCGGCACGATCAATTGATTGCCAACCACCTGCACATGAGTCACTTTGAAGAATGGCAGGTTGAGTGCCATATACAGAAGAACGATGACAACGACAACGATCGTGAACGAGAGTGCGCGCCACCCAAAACGTGGACGCGGAATATTGAGCATTTGCACATTGTCGCGCGTCACAGGTAAAGCGATCTGAAAGCGGCGGCGTGGATTGCGCGTGGTTGTGCGGCGCGGTTGAGCGGACTCGGTGCGAGCACGAGTCGTGGTGGACGCACGACGCGTTACCACCTTTGCCGCACGCTGCATGTCTTTCACATGTTCATCTGCACGGCGTTGGCGTACCAACTCTGAACGTGATAATTCCTTTTTCTCGTTCATGCTCGACTCCGGAAGGTATGCGATGTGTGGTCGCGTTCCGCTTTGCGATCCAACGCCAGTTCGATCAAACGATCAACCAATTTGGCGTACGGTAATCCACTGGCTTCCCATAACTTGGGATACATACTGATCTTGGTGAAGCCAGGGATGGTGTTCAACTCATTCAGATGAATTCGGTTCGTATCTTTTTCAACAAAGAAATCGACGCGCGCCATACCGGCACAGTCAATGGCTTTGTAAGCGCGCACCGCATAATCACGGATCTGCTCGGTAGTTTCCTGTGGCAGCGGCGCCGGGATGAGCAGACCAGAAGTACCATCGATATATTTTGATTCGTATGAATAAAACTCGCGGCTCGGCAGGATCTCACCAGGAACGGATGCCACGGGGTCGTTATTGCCTAACACACTGACCTCGATCTCGCGCGCGTTCATGATCCCTTTTTGAACCAATACGCGGCGGTCGAAGGAAGCGGCTTCCATCAAACCTTCCTGCAAGTCGGAACGGCTGTTGCACTTGGTCACGCCAACCGAGGAACCGAGATTGGCAGGCTTGGTAAAGAGCGGATATTCGCTGATCTTCTCCGCTTTCTCGATGACAGCCACGCAATCCTTTTCGATCTCTGCACGAGAGACGACCATCGTATCCACGACCGGGATGTTATTGGCAACCATCACATCTTTGAAGACACCTTTATCCATACCGACCGCAGAACCAACTACGCCCGCACCCACGTAAGCCGCGTCGGCGAGTTCGAAGAGCCCCTGCATCGTGCCGTCTTCGCCGAAAGTGCCATGCAATACGGGGAAGAATATATCCACATCAGCCCACTTGCGAAGTCCTGAAAACCCTTCCATGACGTAAATGCCTTTTTCGGAAGGGTCAGGCGAAACAACAACGGGAAGCAAACCATCGGTTTTATTGTTCTCGAATTTCTCCAGAACATTCATACCGGTCAACCATACGCCTTCGTGCGTAATACCGATCTGCGTCACTTCATATTTGGCAGGGTCAAGCACAGACAGCACGGAACGCGCCGACATGAGCGAGACCTCGTGCTCACCGGAACGTCCACCAAATATCACTGCCACATGAAGTTTGTTTTCAGTCATCGATACTATTCTTTCACGTTTCACTATGTACTACTTACCACTCACCAACCAATTCCACTTCCAACTCCAACGTTACGCCGAGTTTTTCTTTCACGGTCTTTTGTGCCAGCACGATCAGAGCGCGAATGTCTTCCGCTTTCGTATTGGCATGATTTACAAAGAAATTACCGTGCACAGGGCTGATCTCAGCGTTACCGATGCGAGTGCCTTTCAATCCCGCGGCTTCGATCAACCGCCCGGCATAATCGCCTTCTGGATTCTTGAACATCGAGCCCATGCTGGCGCCCGGAGGTTGAGTCAATTTTCGGTGCGCGCTGAACTGTTCGATTTTAACAGTCACTTCTTCCTTGGTTGAATTTTTTAACGCCAATTCAGCCAAAAGTACTATGCCATCCATATCACCGCGTTTGAGGGCACTGGTGCGATATCCATAGCCCATTTGCTCGGCGGTAAATCGTTCACGTCCATTTTCGGTGAGCAATTCCGTCCAGATCAAATTACCAACCGTGTCACCGCCGAAGGCTCCGGCATTTCCGTAGACTGCACCGCCGATCGTACCTGGGACGGTTGCTGCCCATTCAAGTCCCGCAAGACCTTTGGATGCGCAGCGATTGGCGAGATTGCTGAAGATGACGCCCAATTCCACCGTGACCGAGGGTTGGTCGCCGTTATGAAAGCGGACCCCCTTCGCCCGGTTCAGCACCACCACCCCGCGTACGCCGCGGTCGCTAACCAGTACATTCGATCCGCCGCCGAGCAGGATATATTCCATATCCTGTTTGTTCAATAACTTGACGATCTGCGCCAGGTCATCGGCTGAGTCAGCCGTGATGAGAATATCAGCCGGTCCACCGATCCGCGCGGATGTATAGGGTGCCAGAGAGACATTCTCTTTCACGCGGTCGCCAAGTTTGGCATACAACACATCAATGGAACGGGCAAGCACTGCCATATCGGGTTTACTCGTCTTCTTTCTTTTCACTTAATTTCTCGATCAACTTCTCAACAGTCTTTTCATCCGAAACATCTGCTTCCTTTTTGGAAGTGGATTTGCGCTTCTTCTTATCAAAGAACGCCAGCACCATTCCCAGCGGAGGCAGGAAGGTCACTTCAGGATGACGCGGGTCTTTCTTATCTTCAGCGGACATCTTCTTCGACCATTTCTTTATATTCATCCGGGAAGAGATGTCCCATCCAACTCATGAAAGGGGAAGTCCATTTATGTTCTTTCTTCACATTCTCGATCAACGATAAGACAAGCTGTTGTTCATCCACTTCTGAGCGATAGGTGCGAAGTTCTGGAGAAGAGGATATTTTCGCATCCTTCAAAGCTGTTTCCAGAGAAACCAGAGATGTACTCTTCGAACTCTTTGTATTCACCGAATTCTTTTTCATCTTTACCTTTCCTGTAATCCTTTCAACACATCTGTGCTGACCTGATCGGCATCCCCGGCGGAAAGCACGAGCACCACATCGCCGGGCTTCAAATTATCCAGTAAATATTTCGTAGTCTCTTCCAGCGTCTGTCGGTAGCGCGCTGCCAAATGCGGCATGGCGCTGACAACTTCCGCGGAGGTGAAATCCTGTTTTGGTTCGCGCGCCGCATAGACTTCTGTGACGATCACTTCGTCGGCATCCTTGAAGGCGCGTGCAAAATCAAGGAAGAGCGTCTGTGTACGCGAGTAGGTATGAGGCTGCCACACTGCCCAAATGCGCCGCTTGGGAAAGCGCGCACGGGCACCGGCAAGAGTTGCCTTGATCTCAGTGGGATGATGGGCATAATCGTCAAAGATACTGATGCCGTCCACTTCGCCGCGTAATTGGAAGCGACGTCCGGTGCCGGTAAATTCAGCCAGCGCCCTCGCAGCTTTCTCTGTAGAGAGACCGAGCGTTTCGATGATCGCCAGCACCGCCAGCGCATTGCGGACATTATGCTCACCCGGCACCTGAAGCGAGACTTCCACTGAATTCAACCCAGCGTTGCTGATATTCGATGAAGCCACAAAGTCAAAACCGCCGCGTGTGTTGGGTTTGACTTCACGCGCCATCACCCATAATGGACTGGCGATAGTCTTATCGCCCTGCACGCTATAGGCGACGACATTCTTGCCAGCCTTGCGTGCCTGCGGGATCAAGGAAGCTGCACCCACATCTTCCACACAAACGATCAGCGTGCCATCGTTAGGCAGAAGTTCCACGAATTTCTCAAAGGCTTCCATCATTGATTCGTAGGTGGGATAGCAATCGGGGTGATCATGCTCGAGGCTGGTCACGACTTCAATCTGCGGCTTGAGACCCAGGAACATGCGGTCATATTCATCCGCTTCAATCACGAATGGACTGCCTTTACCTGCACGAGCATTGACTCCCAAATTGTTCAACACGCCACCGACGATAAAAGATGGATCACGTTTCAATTCACTCAGCACCCAGGCAGTCATAGCAGTCGTGGTCGTCTTGCCGTGCGTTCCAGCGATGGCGATGCCTTTTTTATCTTCCATCAAACGACCGAGGAAGTCCGCGCGCTTGTAAACGGGAATGCCCGCGCTTTTTGCTGCTTCCACCTCGGGGTTATCATCCGTTACCGCGGAGGAACGTACGATCCAGTCGGCACCCTGAATATTGCGCGGATGATGTCCCACGTAGACATGTGCTCCTGCCTTGCGCACTTCATCAGCAAAAGGAGTCAACGCGCGATCAGAACCGCTCACCGTATAGCCGCTCTCCAATAAGAGGCGGGCGATGGCGGAAAGTCCGCTGCCCCCGATGCCAATGAAATGGACGTGTGTCATCTTCGTCTTCTAGTTCTCTAGTCTCTTCGTTTCTTGGTCTTTCGTCAATTTGTTTTGCAGTCGATCATTTACAAAAATGCTAAATTTGCTTATGTGGTTAATAGCCTATTGGTTTATTTGTTCGCTAGATGTACACAACCAGCACGAATACAAATGCCAAAATGATGGCGAAATAAATTCCTGGTTCACCGAGAAGTTGCGGTGGCATATACAACATCATCTGGTTGACCGTTGCCAGCAGTTCCGGGTCAGTTGGCTTGGTGATAACCTTCTGCACGGCATAATCTGCAATGTGGATGTAGTACAAAATACTGCCTGCCACGAAATATCCATTCAGGGCGCCGAGGAAAGCGCCGAAGAGTGTATCCTGTAATTTTTCAGTGCGTCCCTTGGCTGCCAAATGCGGAATGCTGATCACGGTCTGATATCCAAAATACACCAGCACCAAAAGAACGATCACGCGCACATAAAATAAAGTTGGGTCTGTCTCCGGCAAATTCGCCGCCAACGGAATATATCTGCGGATGACATGGTTGAGCGCCAATGCCAGGATCACGCTGAAGGCGACCAACAGTTCCTTTGCCCAGCCGCGCATCCACCCGATAATGCCAAAGAGGACAACATACATCCAGAAGACATAGACGATGCTCATCATGGTGTTACTCTCCTGCCAACTCGATCAAAGCGCTGGCAATCTTCTCCGCAGCACGCGGATGAGACAACTCGAACATGGCGGCGCGCATGGCTTTGAGTTTATTTGGATTTTCCAGCAAAACGTTTAAAGTAGACATAAGATCTGTTTCAAGAAGATGATCTTCCAGCATCACTGCCGCGCCGCGGCGGGAAAGATAATCAGCGTTCACTTTCTGATATCGCCACGCATGTGGATACGGCACCAGGATGGCAGGCAGACCAAATAACGGGAACTCACCCAGCGAGGAAGCGCCTGCCCGCGAAAGTACCAGGTCTGCGGCGGCAAGGGCAGCACCCATATCATGCAAATAAGGCATGGCATGGTAGCGGGCAGCCAGGTCCATGGGAAGCAGCTCACGTTCGTGCTTCACCATAGTCCAATCCAGTTCGCCGGAAAGATGGATGATCTCGAACTTTCCCAGCAGCGGGCGCAGGTTATTCATCACTGCCATATTGATGGAACGTGCCCCTTTACTGCCGCCGAAGATCAACATCACAGGAAGTTGACTGGAAATGCCCAGGTGGCGATGGGCTGTCGAACGGTCCCATACTGCCAGGTCGGCGCGAAGCGGATATCCCATCTCATACACTTTTTTATTAAAGAACTTCTGGGATTCAGCCGTTGTCACCGTGATGACATCGGAAAACCCAGCCAGCGACTTCAATGCCATGCCCGGCTCGATATCGGGCACATACAACATGCTCGGAATGGAGCGTCCTGCCAGCGCCACCGGCACTGCCACGTAACCGCCGGTGAAGAACAGCACATCGGGTTTGAACTCATTCAGAATACGGCGAGCGGCAAAAACGCCACGCCCCACCATCGCAAGATTGCGAGGGAGCGTGACCAGACCCACACCGTGGACACCGGCAGCAGGGATGCTTTGGAAGGTAATGCCCTGGCGTTTCACCAGTGCTTCTTCCATGCCTCCCTCGCCACCCACCCACAGGGTGTCGAGGTCTGAAACTTTAGCCGAGAGTGCGCTGTGAACGGCGAGCGCGGGATACACTCCGCCGCCCGTTCCGCCTGCGCAGATCAATAACCGCACCGAATGACCTCCATTCATCTTCTTCCTGTTTGACACTCTCGCTGCTCTGGCGCGAGATGTTCAACATAATTCCAACAGCGCACAAGGATGCGACCAGGTTCGAACCACCCGCGCTGATGAAGGGTAATGCGTTCCCAGCGAAAGGCATCAACCCGACCATGACCGCCATATTGATGAGCGCTTCAATGCCGATCCAGAACGTGACGCCGGCAGCCAGTAGCGTGCCGAGCATATCGGGCGCGCGGCGCGCGATCACCAGTCCGCGCCAAACCAGGGCAGCATACAAGCCCATCAAAGTAATAGAACCGAATAAACCCAACTCTTCAGCGACAACGGCGAAAATACTATCCGTTGGTGCAAAGGGTAAACCTGTTAATTTCGTATCAGCTTGTCCCAGCCCCACACCAAAGACACTGCCTTTGATAATCGCTTCAAAGGAGCGTTGCACATGATAAGAAGCATGTGTGGGGTCTTTCAACCCGGCAAGGAACGAAGTTACGCGATCCTGACCTGTAGCACTGAACTGCACGATGATCCACGCAATGATAAAGGCAAGCACCAACAGGAAGATGATCTGTCGAATATCGGCACCTGCCAGGAAAAATAACAGACCGCCGAGGATCAACACAGTACCCGCCGCACTCAAGTCAGGCTGCAGATAGATCAAACCACCGATGATACCAAGGATCACACCCAACGGAATCAATCCGATCGTTACATCATGCAGGAACTGGCGTTTGGCATATAACCACACGGAGAGGTAAATCACCGCAACGAGCTTTGCCAGTTCAGAAGGTTGATACGAACCGTTGAGCAAGGTACGCGAAGCTCCCAGACGAACCTCATTCATGATCAACACAACGACCAACAATCCAATTGTGCCGAGCATGGCAAACACCACAACTTTGCGCCAGTGGTGATAATCGAACAAGGAAACGATGAAGGCAACGAGAATCCCTACTCCCAGCCAGCGCACCTGGCGCATGAACATGTAGGAGGACGAGCCGTATTCATTGAACGAAAAATCGAACGAAGCCGAATACAACATGATCAAGCCGAACACCAACAGCGCGATCACCGTCAATGCCAATGGCACATCCACGCTGCGCGCCAGCCTCTTTGCCGGTGAAAACGACAGGGGTTTATTTACGAAAGTTCCTGCACCCATTCTCTAAACCTTTCTCCACGTTCCTCAAAATCCTTGAACTCATCGAAGCTCGTGCCGCCTGGAGATAGAAGGACGACATCGCCAGCTTCCGCCACTTCCGCTGCCAAACGGACCGCCTCCTGCAAACCGTTCGCGCGGGATAACGTAAAGCGCTTCTGACCAAGCCCGAGGCTGTCCACCGTTTTCTGAATTTTGTCTGCCGCCTCGCCGAAGGTCACCACATGATCGACGCGCTCGTTGACCAGTTGCATCAACTCTTCCCACGGCAAATTCTTGTCGCGCCCACCGAGCATCAAGACGATGGGGTCACTGAATGCATGGATCACTGCAATTGTGCGTTCCGGCGCTGTAGCAATCGTGTTGTTATACCAGCGTACTCCGTTCAATTCACGAACTAGTTCCAGCCGGTGCGGTACTCCACGGAAATCTTCCACCGCTTCGAGCATGGCATCCAGCGGAAAACCTGCAGCATGACCGATAGCAAAGGCTGCCAATACATTGGCAACATTGTGGTCACCGGGCAACTGAACCTTTTCGCGCAGGATCAACGGTAAATAGGCATTCCCATCGCGCAGGTTCAATAGACCATCGTGATAATACGTGCCATCCAAACCTTCATCCAATTCATGCAGACTAAAAGTAAGTAACTTGCCATTTACTTTATTTCGTAAATTCCAAGCGCCTTTATCATCACGCCCAAGAATGGCAACATCGTTCTTGGATTGAAATTCCAGAATACGTGCCTTCGCGGCTGTGTAGGCTTCCATCGTGCCGTGACGGTCGAGGTGATTCGGCGTGACGTTCAAGATCGCAGCCACATTCGGCGAAATGGTCATCTGCTCCAGTTGAAAGGAAGAGATCTCCAGAATGGCAATATCTTCGGGCTTCATCTGGTCAACGTAGTTCAGAAGTGGATCACCGATGTTTCCGCCGACATAGGCATTCTGCGTTTTGCCTTCCGCGTTCTCGCACGCGATCTTCGCCATTCGTCCAACCAACGTTGTCGTCGTCGTCTTCCCAGCCGAGCCGGTAATGCCAACGGTCTTGCAGGGAACCACTTCCATGAAGATCTGGGTATCGTTCGAGAGAGGAATGCCTCGTTTAACGGCTTCCTCCACGATCGGGAGTGCGAGCGGAACTCCACCGGAGAGACAAAGAACATCGGTCGCATCCAGCAGTTCAAGCGGATGTCCGCCCAGCGCCCAGTCGATCGGAAATTCCACCAGCGATTCGCGTGCTGTTTTTAGTTGCTCCGCATTGCGCGAATCGCTCAACGTGACCCTGGCACCGTGGACCGATAACCAACGCGCAAGCGCCAACCCCTGACGGGCGGCGCCGAGAATAAGAACACGCGTGCCATTCCAATTCGTCATCGTACTAAAGCCAATCCCATGCCAACCATGGCGGCAAGTAGACCGATCAGCCAAAAGCGCTGTACCACTTGTGTTTCGCTCCATCCCAGTAACTCGAAATGCAAATGGATGGGCGTCATCTTGAAGAAGCGTTTGCCTTTGGTCAATTTGAAATAGGTGATCTGGATCACAACACTCAGCGCCTCGCTCAACGGGATGATGGCGATGACCAGCAGAAGGGGCCAGTAGCCTGTCATCAATGCCACGACAGCAAGCGCCGACCCCAACGACAGCGATCCGGTATCGCCCATGAAGAGTTCGGCAGGGTGAACGTTGAACCACAAAAATCCAAATAATGCACCAACCACCGTAAAGCAGAAGCGTGCCAGGTACGGTTGGTTCTGCATGATGGCGATACCGCCAAACGCAGCGAAAGCCGTAGCCGAGATCAAACCGGCGAGACCATCGAGCCCATCTGTAAAGTTGACCGCATTCGATTCACTGACAATGATGAACGCCGCCACCGGGATATACCAGACGCCCAGTGGAATATCGCCTTTGACGCCGGGCAGGCGCATTTCAGGTGCTTCAAGCATGTACTTCAGCACATACGCTGTTCCGACAGCAAGGATAACTTGTGCCATAAACTTGGTGCGGGCACGCATCCCCTCACCGCGACGTTTGCCACGAATGCCTTCCCAATCATCGATCGCACCCAGCGCTCCAAAGCCGACCATCACGATCAACGGCACGAGCACCGAACGTCCCGTTACATCCAGACCGATGAGCGAGGCGGCATTGAGCAGCCCTGTCAGGAGCAGCACCGGCAAAATGAACAACACACCGCCCATGGTGGGTGTGCCCATCTTCACATTGTGATGACCAGGCTCATCCACACGGATGATCTTGCCCACTTTGAAATGACGCAGAACACGCAGTAATGGCGTGCCCCAGATCACCGTCATTAAGAAGGCGAGCATTGCCAAGCCAAGCACCAGGGTCGTTTGGTTCACGAGCGTTCCTCCAATAGTGCAGTGATGCGATCCATTCGTAAACCATGAGAACCCTTGATCAACACAGCATCATTATTTACTAGGTGAACTTTCAGCCATTCCATCAACTGATCGAACTCCTCGAATTCCGTGATGGAGGCTTTTTCATTCCCGCACGGCGGGCGGCTTCGGCAATGATCATGGGCACGCGGACCAAGCGTGACAAGCACATCTGCAACCTGGGCAGCGCGCAAACCAACCATCTCGTGCCCGCCACGCTCATAGGGACCGAGCTCGAGCATATCGCCCAGCACCGCCACCTTGCGTCCTTCCAATTCGCTAAGCAAGGTGAGCGCCGCCAGCATGGATTCGGGGGAAGCGTTGTACGTATCATCCAACAACAGAGCACCGTTTTTACTGCGTACAGCAGCCAGACGAAGCTGGGTATGTCCCTGACTGAGTCCTTCGAGGATCTCCTGCCAGTTCATTCCTTCCACAAGACCGACAGCAGCGGCGCGTAAAGCGGTGTGCACGGAATGACGTCCGATCACCGGTATCTTCACATGCAGGGTCTCACCCGCGTAATGCATACGGAAGCGGATGCCCTCCAAACCAAGACCCACTACCTGATCTGCCCAAAGATGCGATTCGGGAGACATGCCGTAGAAGAAGACACGCGCCTTGGTCTTCTCTTCCATCTTGCGGACCCACGGATCATCGAAGTTGAGGATTGCTACTCCCTCCGGAGCGGGAGGCAACGCCTGAACCAGTTCCGATTTACCGCGAGCGATAGCTTCTTGTGACCCGGCGCGTTCTGCGTGGACGGTGCCAATGTTCGTCACCACGCCGACTTGCGGCATGGCAATATCACACAGAAAGGCGATCTCACCGGGAACGTAGAATCCCATTTCCATCACGGCACGTTGATGACCGGGGCTCAAGCGCAGCATAGTGAGCGGAAGCCCGATCTCATTGTTGAGATTGCCGGGACTTTTGAGCGTGCGGTAGCGCGTGCTCAACACTTCGGCAACCATTTCCTTGGTGGTGGACTTACCAACACTGCCTGTGATACCGATCACACGTAGATCCAGTTTGCGCCGCCAGAAACGCGCGATCTGTTGCAGGGCAGCGAGGGTGTTATCCACGCGCAGGCAGAGCGGAGTCGTGAGATCCTGCCCGGTAAAAGAATCGGCTGAGGTAACGGTACGCAGGTCGAAGGTACGGAAAGAGGCGTCCACTTCTCGTTGGATTAAAGCAAAAGACGCCCCGCGCTTGAAAGCTTCTGCGACAAAGTTGTGTCCATCCACACGTTCGCCGGGAATGGCGACGAACAACGAGCCGGGGATCACCTGACGCGAGTCGATGACCGCTTCGGTGATGACCGTCACAGAGGTAGGACGAAAACTCGTCAGGGCTTCGAGGGCGTCTGCTATGGTAAGCATTTTATTTTTGAACCGCCAATTGCAATCGCACAGCATCTGGCGGGATATTTAAGAGAACAACGGTCTGCTCAGCAACTTCTGAGAAGACGGGCGCGGCTGTTTCAGAACTCCAGATGGAAGCGCTGGGCTTTTGCAACCACACGTAGACCATGAACTGCGGATCGTCCACCGGTCCCCAGCCAATGAAGGAAGTATTGGTGTGTGTAGAGTCGTACCCATAATCGGTCGGGATCTGCGCCGTACCGGTTTTGCCAGCCAGGCGATAACCGGGCAATAATGCGAGGGAGGATTCCTTTTCAAGAGAGAGGGCAAGCATCTCATTGAGGGTATGGGCGGTCTCAGTCTTGATCGGTGTACCGGCATACTGCGAAGGGACGTTGTATTGATGTCCATCGCGCAGCATGGAATACAGAACATGCGGCGTGACCATTTGTCCGTTATTCGCCACCGACGAAACAGCCATCATCATTTGCAGCGGCGTAACCGTGACACCCTGACCGAACGCATTGGTGCCGAGATCGACGTTATACCAATCCGAATCACCCGGGACCTTGAGCCTGCCCATCGCTTCGCCAGAGAGATCAATGCCAGTAGGATGACCCAAACCAAAGCGCTCCATGTAACCATAAAAGTTTTGTGGTCCCATCTGGGTGGCGATCCACGCCAGGCATACGTTCAGAGAGTGTTGTAAACAGCCGATCATATCCTGCTGCCCCCAGGCTTCACGGTTCCAGTTCTGGATGGTAATACCACCGACTTGAATGGAGCCCGTATCAATAAAGGTAGTAGATGGGACCACCGTACCGGTATCGAGTGCAGCAGCCATCGTCAACACCTTGACCACGGAACCAGCTTCATACGCCATACCGATGGCGCGATTGTATTGGCTGCCGTTGTCATAAGTAGTGAAGTAATCGCCGTAATTGTTCAAGTTGATGCGCGGAGTGGCTGCCATGGCAAGGATCTCGCCATTGCGCGGGTTCATCACAATGATGGTGCCATTCTCTGCGCCATAATTTTTCAGGGCATCATCCAGGATGGTCTCGACCTTGGCTTGTAGGTCGCGGTTGATGGTCAGGACGAGCGTCGTGCCGTTGGGAACCTTGGGGATATCCATAGCTTTGTTGGGATCACGCGGCACCCACACCTGAACGGGATTGCCCGCCAACAGATCGTTGTATTTCTCTTCAATACCGAAATACCCACGTCCATCGCGGGTGACGAATCCGAGCAAGTTTGAAGCTAAAGAGTTCTCAGGATAACTGCGCTGGTAGTGCGGTTTGAATGCCAGTCCGCTTAGATTAAAGTTATTGTTTTCTTCATTCTGTTTGATGAGTTCCTGTAGGGAAGAAACTGTCTCCGCACCCACATAATCCTGAATGACCACATACGACCAGCTTTCAGGAGACTTGGTCAATTTGTTGAAGACTTCTTCATAGGAAAGTCCCAGATATGTACCGAGGACAGACGCCAAGGTTTCCGGACTCTTCATCTCGGAGAGGCTGACACCCACTTCAAAGACGGTGCGATTGCCCGCTAGCAGGTGACCACTGCGGTCGTAAATCTCGCCGCGTTCAGGGTAGATTGTGTTGAATTCCCCGGCATACAAGTCGCCCTGAGAGATGAATACCTGCGCCTGTTCACTGGTCTGAATGCGGACCATCTGCACGATAACAGCCAGCCCCACGAAGGTGAGACCGAGCACGATGATGAGTGAACGGACGGCGTACTTCTGCCTCATAGTTAGCGCGCGCCTCCACGAACATGTCCATCCAGCCACTCGAAGAGGGATTCAGTGTATTCGGTGGGAAGTGCCTGCGACTGCGGAGCGGAATCATCCGCTTCCGATAAGATCTCCGGCTCGGGAGCCACAAAACCGGGAACGGGCACATAGTCCAATTCACCGGGTTTGACAGGGCGGTAACCCAACTCGAGTGCGCGGCGTTCCATTTCTTTGGTGGAGGTAACGTCGGCGAGCTGGGTTTCGAGGTCGGCGTTGGTGCGCTGGGTGGTGGTGATCTCGAAGCGCGTTTCCTGGATCTCACGTCCGGCAACAGCGGCACGCGCGGTCACATCGAGATAGAGTGCCGCGATCATCGCCATCCCTACCACGAGGAGTAGAAACGCACCAACCCACTGACGCTGCACACGCCAGGGGGCTTGTTTATAAGCATGAATAATTTGTGTAGCCTGCATAACTGACGACCTTTATATTTGGGCGAGTTGGTCGGTTTGTTGATGTAGGGGCAGGGTCTCCCTGCCCAATCTTGGGACGAGTAAACCTCGCCCCTACGATCATAATTTTTCTACAATGCGAAGTTTCGCACTGCGGGCTCTCGGATTTTCTTTGATCTCTTCCTCCGAGGGCAAAATTGGTTTTCGATTTACCTCTTTTACTACTGCTTCGCGTTCTACTTCGTAGATCCGTTCGTAAGGCTGATTCTTCAGCGCCTTGCTTTGTTCGCGGAAGAAATCCTTGACGATGCGATCCTCCAGCGAGTGGAAGGAGATGACGGCGAGTCGTCCTCCGACTCCGAGGGCGGATACCGCTTGGGGGAGCACTGACTCGATCGAAGCCAGTTCCTCATTCACGGCGATCCTCAGCGCCTGGAAGGTCCTCGTCGCCGGGTGAACTCGATCCCCTCGGCGGGGAGAGACGCTCTCGATAGCGGCGACCAGCTCACGGGTCGTGTGAAGCGGTCGCTTGTTGACGATGGCTCGCGCAATTTTGCGGGAGTCCCGTTCTTCGCCGTATTGGTAGATCAAGTCTGCCAGTTCCCGTTCTGTCAACTTGTTTACCAGATCGGCGGCGGTCTGCGGGGCAAACGGACCGAAGCGCATATCGAGCGGAGCATCCTGCATGAACGAAAAGCCACGTTCGGGCGTATCGAACTGCATCGAGGAGGCACCCAGGTCGAGCACGATGCCATCCACCGTTTCCCATCCAAGCTGTTGAAGCTGTTTGGATAAACTCGTATAGGAGGCTTGCGCCAGATGAACGCGCTGTTCGTAAGGAGCCAAGGTCTTACGAGCGATCGCTAACGCTTGCGGGTCCACATCAAGACCCAGAAGCTGTCCATCTGGCGCACTCGCCTCCACTATGCCGCGGGCATGTCCACCCGCGCCGAGAGTACCATCCACATAGCGCCCGCCTGATTGAGGGTGCAACGCATGTATGATCTCTTTGTAAAGTACAGGTAGGTGCGGTCTGTCGTTCATGGTCGTTGGAATAACCCTTGCGGTTATCCTTCCTTGAGGCAAGGACAGTGGCGAGCCCTGTCCCTACACCGCACCGGCGGCTCTGGAAGATTCAGTGTGGCAAAGCGCTGCTCGTTGGCTTGTACATCCTGCAGGTTTTCCATCTGCGCTCGCCAATCAGCAGGAGTCCACACTTCAAAATATTCGCCCTGCCCTGCGACGATGAGTTCGCCACTGGCGATGCCAAGGAACTCACGCAGGTTCGAAGGGACGAGAACGCGTCCGACTTTATCAACCTCGACAGAGTACGCGTTCGATAAGATCAAACGACGCAGCATACGCGCCGTGGGGTCTGCCATGTTCATGCTATTGATGATGTTGTATACTTCATTGAAATACGAAGCGGTCATCACCATCAAACATCGATCGAAGCCCTGGGTGATGTAGGCACCAGCAGCCAGCAAATCACGATAACGCGCCGGGATCATCAGGCGTCCTTTGTCATCGAGATTGTGCTGGAACTGACCTAAGAACATTTGTGCTATAATTCCTTTTAATTGGTGAACGCCGGGAATGCCGGCGTCCTTACCACTTTCTACCACTTTTTCCCACATTATACGCTTTTCGAGGGAAAAATCAAGTAGCTGTAACGTTTTTACTATTCCCTCTAAAGTCCTAAACGATCATGACAACATCACTCCCATTCACACTACTCGAAACCACGCGCTGGAAAGACTATGCATTGCTCGATAGCGGCGATGGATTGAAGCTCGAACGATTTGGTAAATATGTTTTTGTACGTCCCGAGTCACAAGCCATGTGGAAACGCACGCTCGACTCGGAATGGAAGAACGCACACGCGGTCTTTCAACCCACCGGCGAGGAAAGCGGCGGACATTGGGATCTCAAAAAGAAGATCGATGAACAGTGGGAAATGCACTATCCCCTTCCCCATTTCAACAGCGGACTCAAATTCCGCGTGATGACGACTCCCGGACGCCACTTGGGAGTCTTTCCCGAGGTCGCCTCACACTGGGACTTTATGGCTGATCTCGTTAAACGAGCGGACTCTCAGCCGAAAGTGCTCAACCTGTTCGGCTACACCGGGCTGGCATCGCTGGCGGCGGCGGCAGCCGGCGCACAAGTCACCCACGTGGATGCTTCGAAGAAATCCGTAGGCTGGGCGCGCGAGAACCAGGAACTCTCCGGCTTGAGCGATAAGCCCATCCGCTGGATCGTGGACGATGCCTCGAAGTTCGTGCAGCGCGAAGCACGCCGCGGAGTCAAATATGATGGTATCATCCTCGACCCGCCCAAGTTCGGGCGCGGCCCCAAAGGCGAAGTGTGGGAAGTGTACAAGTCACTTCCTGATCTATTGGCAGCCTGCCGCGAATGTTTGAGCAATAAGCCGTTGTTCGTCATCACAACAGTCTATGCCGTGCGCGCATCCGCGATCCACGTGGCGCAAGCCATGGACGATATGATGTCTGGATTCGGGGGAAAGATCGATATGGGAGAACTGGTCACCCGCGAACAAAGCGCGGGACGGTTACTGTCGCAGGCGGTGTATGCACGTTGGGCGAGATAATTTGTCATCAACTTCCTGATGCTAACGCGCTAATCCATCAAGACGCCCTTTCCTATCACGTAAAACATTAGAAGCTTTTTTCTAAACGTTTAGGAAGTCTTTTTTAGTACACGCTTCCCGTTTTTTGTCCTTTTCCCTTGGGTTGTTTTTCTTTTAGTCGTTTTTGGCTCTTCATGTGTTTCTTCTACTTTTTCTAAAAGTGGCTTAGGCACCGATTTATCTTTTCTATAATCGCCTAAACCTGTCATTATCTTATATCTTCCATCTGAATAAACATACCCAGTAATATACTTCTTTCTTTTTATTCCTCCACTAGTTCCAATACAAATTCAGAAATATTTCATATAATCCAAATTTGTGAAAACTTATAGTAGTGGGTTTCTCGCTACGCAAACAAAAATCAAGAGTTTTTATATTAGCAATTTTATTGTGTACATCCTTTGCGGTTCCAGAAACCATTTTAGCGACAAAAATAGTTTCCTGGTTTGAATTTTCACCGATATTGATTTTATGACCGCCTTCACCTGCTAGTGGACTTTTCCAAAATAGAGCTTTGTATTCTGGTTTGGTTATATCAGAATATCTCTGAGTAAATTTTTTGTCCAACAAGACTTGATCCTCATAGTACACAGGTGTAATTCTTTCAAGTGTCACATAACAATCTATAAGTTCCCAATTCCTGGGGATGCTTATATCAAATCCCGCATAATAATTAAACCGTCAAACGGCTTAGGTAGATATTCCTGATAGCCGTTCTGCATGGGCTTTATCTTAATTCGAGTATGTATAAATAGCAGTTCATAAATAATCACTAAAATATAGTAGACAAATAAAGAGACAACAAAGTACAAAATATTTGCAATGGTATCGTCCGCGAAACGGGTCTTGAAATGTAAAACATCCTTACCACTCGTTATCGCAAATGCAATAAGAGTGAAAATGAAGGCTCTCGCATTTGCCTCATCGCGGTTGTACAACCCTGACAGAATAGCCTGTAGATTCTCCATAGCTCCATTTTACCCATACATATGATGTTAAGGGATATTTGACTAAAACAAACTAACTTTTCCTTTTAGCAGTCGGTTTTGCCAGAGTTTCAAATCCCTTCAACCATTCCAGCGGTTTCTCCCACCTCAAACGCGGATAGATCATAAAGAACTTATCAGAGCGGTCCCATTTCGGTCCGGGCGGACCGGATTCGTCGCGCAGGATGCTTTTCACTCCCCACAATCCCTGATATTCCACCCAGGTATGTTCTGCTGTTAAAGGACAGGTTTCCATGTTTGAGATATGGGATGCAGCACTTCTCGGTCAGACATGACGCGTTTGAGATAACTGGTAGACCTGCCCACTTCTTCGTGTTGGTGATCGCCTTCATATCCAATGCGGAAGCCATCTCCGGTGGCGATCTCCATTGGCAGGTTGACCACGTAATGATCTTCCTTATCCCGCAGGCTGGCGAACGATTCTTCGGTCAATGCTGTGGCAGGATGCAGCGACAGTTCGCGCAAGGCGATCTGTCGCTCCTTTTGACTGGGGTTGAAGAGCATGAACAGAAAATGGAGTAAGCCGTCGGTCCAGTAGAGGAAGCGCTGGAATGGTCCCTCCTGAAACAGGTTGGGCGAACGGATCACTTCCGGTTTGCTGTAGTTTGCGTGCGATCCTAACGCCACATAAACAAGCGGATGTGTGGTCTGCTTTCCATTCACATCCTTCACACAGCGCACATCCTGCCACAATTCCATTGCGCCAAAGCCATGCTGCGAGAACAACATGGCATACGGCGCGTCATTTTTCAAATAGACCGCCACCATTTCCCAATCACCTTCGTGGTGGTTGACGCCATTCGCTCCCAGCCGCCAGTCGTTGAAGGCGTAGAAGAAATGGTATTGCAGGATCGTCCATTCGCCGTCATCATCTCCTTGACGTACAACACGCCCGTAGTAGACGGGATGACGCTCCTCTTCGGTCATATCGGCGTATTGATAATATGACTTGCGTGCCACAGTCTCGGTGGCGCTGGAGACCATATCCAAGACCAGTCCTGGCGCCTGGGAAATGATATTGTCAAAGATGAATCGCATCGTCCGCACCGAGAGGAAAAACAGAATGAACAAATAGAGCGGGAACAGCACAAAATATTCGACCTGCATGCTCACGTAGGGATGCGGTCTCAGGAAGAACCAGATCGGGGCAACTTCCAGCGCCGTGAAGAACAGCACAGCAAATGCCGCCGGGAAAAAGCGCAAACGGATCGGGGATGCCTGGATGAAAATAATGAACGCCGCAACCGCGGATAGAAGGAACGCGGACTCGACTCCCGTCCAGCCTCTGATCAACCAGCCCGCGCCCAACGCCAACCCCGAAAGGAGCGCCCATCCTACCCAGATATCCGAATCGATCAGCGGATCATTGACGAAACGCAGATAATATTCACCACTGCTCAGTTTGCCAATAAGGGTAGTAATAGGCTGCGTTGAATGAAGGAGTAAGTTTGCAATGCCTTGCGGTCCGCTGGCAAAGATCTTGCATCTCTCTAAGTACGGTTCCACTGCCATAGGGAAGAAACGCTCACTTTTGGCAAAGCGCAAGACCGGTTCATATTGCTTCAGCAGTTCACTGTCATCCATCTCTAAAATTATAAAACCAATGAGCGGACTTTCGTCCGCTCACAGATTATTGGAAATATCCAAGCGCATATCGTAATCGTTCTTCTGTATCGTCCGGCGCATCCTTGGGGATGGATTGGATGGCGGCTTGCGCTTCCACCACCGAATAGCCTAGTGCAGTCAACGCGGCAAGGACTTCGCTGTCCTTATCGGACATGGCAGCAACTCTCGCCAGCGCATCGGTTGGTTTGAGTTTGTCCTTGAGATGGAGCGCCATCTTCTGGGCGGTCTTCTTCCCGACACCAGGGACGCGGCTCAACAAGTCCGCTTCATCGGCGAAGACGGCGCGCTGCACAGCATCGAGAGTCATCGTGGATAAAACTGAGAGCGCCACTTTCGGTCCGACGCCATCCACACCGAGCAGGGTGTTGAAGAGTTCACGGTCCGCTTGCGATTCGAAGCCGTACAAGGTCAGCGCATCTTCACGGACAACGAGATGCGTGAACAAAAAGGCAGCTTCACCGGTTTTGGCTTTCGTGCGAAAGGGAGTCGGGACAAAGACACGCAGTCCCACGCCGCCTACTTCAAGGATGAGGGCGTTATCTTCGATTTGGGAAATTTCACCGCGGAGAGTTGCTATCATAAAGCCAGTTTTACCACAAAGGTGCACGAAGGTACACGAAGGTTTTGTTTTTAAATCCTTTGTGACCCTTTGTCTCCTTCGTGGTTAACCGTATCGTTTTGTATTCAAATGCGTGATGGCAATTGCCAGCGCATCGGCGGCATCGTCAGGTTTGGGAATGAACTCCAACTGCAACAAGGCGCGTACCATTTCTTGCACCTGTCGTTTGTCCGCGCTGCCATAACCGGCGACGGCTTGTTTCACTTCGTTGGGAGTGTATTCGAACGGTTCAACGCCAGATTGCTGAAGAGCCAACAACACAACGCCGCGCGCCTGTCCGACCGCGATGGCGGTGGTCACGTTACGGGAGAAGAATAACTTTTCCACGGCGGCGGTATCGGGCTGGTATTCTTCGAGCAGGGAACACAACTGGTCATAGAGCATCTCCAGACGTGCGGGAGCGGAGGCATCCTTCGGGGTGAGGATCACACCATATTTAACGGCGACCAGGCTCCCGTCCTGTGCGAGGCGCACGAGTCCGTAGCCTGTCGTTGCGGTGCCTGGGTCGATCCCTAATGCAAGTGTCATCGTTTTAAATGATCACCGCGAAGCCCGCCAAGGGCGCGAAGATTTTCTTAATAACCTTCGCGATCTTTGCGCTCTTCGCGGTAGAAAATCCTTACGCAGATTCGAGAGCAGCGATGGCTTCGTCGGAAACCTTTAGGTTCGAGTAGACGTTCTGCACATCGTCGAGGTCTTCGATGGACTCGATGGCACGAAGTACCTGCATGGTGTGTTCGACACCCAATTCCATTTCCTGTTTGGGAAGCATACGCAGGTTGGCTTCCTCGGGCTGGACCTTGGCTTTGTGCAACGCGTCGGCAACTTTCTTGAAGGCGTCGACCGGAGCAGTGATCTCGATATACCCATCCTCTTCCACCACATCGTTGGCGCCCGCTTCGATACCCAACTCAAAGGCTTTATCGTAGTTCATTGCACTCGAAGGGAAGGAGAAATACGCGACACGTTCAAACTGCCAACCCACCGCGCCGGGCTCTGCCATATTGCCGCCGGCTTTAGTGAACGCGTGACGCAGATCAGAGATGGTACGGTTGCGATTGTCGGTGACCGCTTCAACGATCACTGCCACGCCGTGAGGAGCATAGCCTTCGTAGGTGATCGACTCGAACACCGCGGCATCCTTGTCTTCTCCAGCGCCGCGTTTGATGGCACGATCGATGTTGTCCTTAGGCATGTTCTCGGCACGCGCCTTATCGATTGCAAGCCGCAAGCGGAAGTTGGAATCGGGGTCGCTGCCGCCGTCACGCGCCGCCATCACAAGTTCACGCGCCAAACGGGTGAACACCGCACCGCGCTTGGCATCTGCTACGCCTTTTTTGCGTTTAATGGTTGACCATTTTGAATGTCCTGACATGTCGTTCTCCTTCAGTGAAGCACATACGTGCAAATTTATGTAATTAACGTGCGAATTATACCATTTGAAAATACTTGCTTCTAACGCTCTCTCCGAGGCTAAGCCCCGGAGAAACCAAAAAGATTAGGCAAAAAATCCCACGCCCATCGCCTTCGGTCCGGCATGGACGACGATGGCGGGCGGCAGACGGTAGATCGGGATATTGGCGACGAACACCTTCGACTTCAACTCTTCGACGAGGACTTCCGCTTCTTTCTCCGCCGCCACCTGAAGCACACACAAATGCGCCTCGTCTCCGCCTTTGCATTGCTCCGTAACCACTTCCACGAGACGAGCCATGGCACGTTTGCGGGTACGCTGCTGTTCAAAGGAATCAACTTGTCCATCCTTGACCTGCAGGATCGGCTTGATCTCTAACAGTTCAGCGAGCAATTTCTTTGCCCCGCCAATGCGACCGCCCTTGGCAAGATATTCGAGCGTATCCACCAGAAAATAGAGCTTCCCGCGCGGGATCATGTTGTTGAGTTTGGCAACAATATCATCCGCGGAACAACCTGCCTTCGCCATATCGTCCGCCACCAGCACCAGTGAGGCGAGATTGCAGGAAATAGTCAGTGTATCCACTACACGGATATCTACGCCAGGGAATTCCTCCGCCGCGGTCAATGCTGAGCGGACGGTTCCGCTGGCTTTGCTGGTTGGGGCGACCACTACAACGCTTTCGCCCCTTTTCTTCGCCTCTTCAAAAATAGGATAATACAACGGCGGTTCGGGGGCAGCAGTTTTTGGCAACGCTTTCGACGCCTTTAGCTTTTGCAAAAAGACATCGGTATCGAATTCTTTATCGTCATGATAGGCTTCCTCCCCAAACATGACAACTTGTGGGATGAGAGGAATCCCGCGTTTTTCGACAAGTTCATGCGGCAATCCGCAAGTGGTATCAGCGACAATGATGGTCATAAAGCCTCCGTTTTTCATTGTAGCGTGCCCAGAATGGGAAGATAACTGTCAAAAGACCCAAATTTCTATTACAAATTGCGGTGGTTTAGGCTTTCCCAACATGTTTCTTGATGGTCCTGATAAGCAAATCATATTCACTGATTGACGGAAATATTATGAATGCCGGCTTCACTGACAAGCCATATAGCAAGCCGAAAAGGCGGTGAAATGGTGTAAGAGCATCCGTCAGTACTACATATATTTTTTTGGGATTCCGATGTGATCTAAAAAAGCCAAAGGGCGGTTTAATTTCCTTTACTTTATCCCAGGGAACAAATAAATCCTTCCCAAGAAATTCAATTAATAAGCCTTCATTCACAACAGCAATATTTTGCCCCAAGAAATATGCAGTGATTAAAATAGTAAATGAATAAAGTAGCATGAAACCAAATATACTTAACACATTCGAGAAAACAGCATCCATATTGGAGCGTTTTACAAAATCAAGATAGAGAAATTCAAGACAGATAAAGACGATCGAAGCTAAAAGGAGATATTTAAACCAAACAATATAACGGGGATGAGTATGAGTAGAGAGTTTCATTTTGCACCTCTTGCAGATAAGTTTCAATCAGATCCCAAACCAAGAAAAAGCTTCTCTTTTTTTCAATAAAACATCATATCGGCATTCCAAGCTGGGACTCACATCATGTAAACTCACTACTTTCTTATACAGTCTACAGATCCAGCAAAACTTTTCCGGCAGCCAATAATTCGTCGTAATGACCTTCCAAGTTGGTGTTGACGCCGCGCAAGCCTTTCACTACCTTCTCCGTCCACAGCAGATATTCATGCTTCCGCTCCAATGACCAATTCTCCGGCGGAGACTGGAGAATATCGTTCACATTGGAGATCTTATCCGCCAGTTTCAGCATCTTCGCGCCGCGCGATTTATGCGGAGCATGTTCTACCTGCAACTGCTTGCGCTCCTGCTTGGGCAGGGATTTATCGTCGGTCACTTCGAGCACCAGGTTGAGAACATCTTCCCCGAAGTGCTCTTTGATCTCCTGCGGCGTAGTAGCGGTGTCTTCAATCGTGTCATGCAGAATAGCCGCGACAAGCAGCGTTACATCACGGACCTCACCCACCGTCCACAGGGTTTCGGCAACTTGAATCGGGTGGTTGATATAGGGTGATGCTTTGGCATCTTTACGTCGCTGCTCACTATGTTTCTCCGCCGAAAAACGGAGAGCTTTCAGGATCAAGCCGGTTGATTCGTCCATGTTATAACTCCTTGCGGTAGGTGCGATGCATTTTGTAAAAGTTTATTCCAAAATTTTCCATTTCGCGCTGCATATTCTCGTTCTCGACACCGATCTGCACGACATCGGCATGTTTGTAGCGCGGGTTTTCACTCACAGACTTGAACATCTCACTATAGAGAATGGCTGTTCCGCCAGAGCCTCGATATTCGGGAAGCAGACCTGCGCCATTGATGTTGATCCAATCCGTGCGGCGAAGTTCGAGCAGAAGAGTCAGCCAGCCAAACGGAAAAAGTCTTCCGCGCGTTTTTTGGAGGGCAGAGGAAATATCGGGGTAGGCAAGACAAAACCCAACAACCTTCTCGCCATGCATGACCATCTTGATCAGCTTCGGGTCTGCCAGCCAGATGAGTTGACTTGCCATCGTATCCACTTCTTCATCGGTCAATGGAATCGTTCCGCTGGTTCCTTCGAGTGAGTTGTTATAGAGTTCTTTTAGATGTGGGACAAGAGCGCGCAAGTCCGCGCGGGTGTTGCAGCGGGCAATGTGAAGTCCGCGGCGTTGGGCGAGTCTTTCAGCGAGTTGATGGATGCGCTGTGGAAATTGAATATCTGTGCCGAGATAACCAGAGACCGATTCGCCATCTTTGATGAATCCCTGCGCTTCGATCAAGTCAACGTAGTAGGCAGGGTTGTAGGGCAAGCCAAAGGCGGGACGGTGGTCAAATCCCTTCACGAGCAGACCAAAGCCATCCAGCGGAGTGAATCCTTTGGGCCCGATGATCTCCGTCAAGCCGCGGGAACGTGCCCAATCGAAGGCACAGTTGAATAATCCGTTTGCGGCTTCGAGGTTGTTCTCACATTCGAAGAGATAGAAGAAGGCAGTTTTAGTTTTGTTGAATTCGTTATAACGACGGTTGTCGAGGACGGCGAGGCGACCGATGGGACGCGTAGGGACAGGGCTTGCCCCTGTCCGCGTTTCGTAAACGAGAAAGAATGCAGCGTGAGAATGTTGATAAAACGGGAACCGCTTTGGGTTCAGCCGGAGGCGTTCGTCCATTTGCAGAGGCGGCACCCAGTGAGGGAAGTCCCTGTACACGGTGAACGGCAGATGCAGGAAATCATCCACCTGTTTTTTGTTCTGGAGATCGAGTTGGATGATGTGCATATGGGGTTGGGGCACGGCGTCCCGCAAGGGGATGATAACGCCGTGCCCCAACGATACTACATGGATTTTGCGCGTTCCGCCAATTGGCTGTGCAGAGATTTGATATCTTTATCCACAAAGAATAAAGCGCCGAGATAAAGGAAGAAACACAGCACCCACGCTGTGATGCAAACAACCGTAATAGCGAATTGTTTGCTGCCCGTGGAGAGGGCGATCGCGCCGGCAAGAGTTGGAGCCAGTGCCGCGCCGCTGTTCTCGATGAAGTATTCCACCGACTGGGCGGAGCTGCGCACCTCAGGCAGGCTGATATCGAAGACCGTGGATGTGACGTTGGGAGAAGAGAACGGCATGAACAAGGCGGTCAGACACATCAGCACAAAGAACGTATTGCGATCTTCGATGGGAGTGTTCATGGCAAAGAATAGGAAAATGGCGCCGAGGATCACGCCAACACTGGAAACGATGATGCGTCCCTTGAGCGTGCGCTTGAAGAGCCAGTCGCCCAATGCGCCGCCCACAAAATATCCCGCCGCCAGGATCAAGACAACGGGTCCCATCGTGAAGAGTACAGCATCATTATCGTAGCCGCGTTCGGTCATGAGATAGCCAAAGAAGAAGAAGGTGATGACGTTCCAGGGGAAGACGCCCGCGAAGCCTTGCAGGAAGACGAACCACATGGTCTTCTTCTTCATGGCATCCTTCAGGGCATCCCAGTTGAAGCGGAACTGTCCCATTTCTGCCACCTGCTCGAACTCAGGTTCCGACTGTCCGCGCGGCACATCCTTGATACCAAAGTAGATCAATACTGCCATGACAAGACCTAGCACACCGGTGATCAGGAAGATCGTGCGCCAGCCTTCCAGTTTAAAGACCAATCCATCAAGGTTCGGGGCAACCATCAAAGCCAGGATCATGCCCAGCAAATAGCCTATGGGCTGTGCCAACTGCAAAATGCCCAGGATCTTGCCACGGAGTTTGGGTCCAAAATAATCGCTCACCAAACTATACAGACCGGGGTAGGCGGAGTCATCAATACCCGTAGAGGAACGGGTGACAAGGAAGACGGGGTAGGATGTGACAATGGAACTCAACCAGGTGGTTGCGCCCCAGATAAAGGAAGCCAACCCAAGCAGTTTGGCGCGGGCATAACGATCATACAAGTATCCCCAGATGGGATAGAAGATCGTACCAACGATCAACGCGCCAGTGTTGATGAACCCCCACTGAAGATCGTTCAAACCAAACGTCTTGCTGACCGGAAGTTGCAGCGAACCGATCAACAGCTTATCGGTCTGATGCAACAGCACAAAAAGGAAGAACACGATGACAACGAACGCAGGGGAGGATGCACGTTTCTTTTCCATAAAGTAGCCTCGGTCTTGCTGTGATGTTCCGTGAGTCTACAACAAAAAAGGACGCGTGTCACGTGTCAATTATCCGAAGGCTGGTAATCGGGCAAACGAGATTCCAATTCGCGGATCGGCGCGGACGAGAACACGAGCGCGGTCGCCGTTAAAATGACGACTCCCGTCACGACCTCCACCAGCCCGATGCCCGCGCCCGCTTCTTTCCCCACAAGAGGCTGGATCCACTCCCAAGCCTTTGTCCCCACAGACGGGTTGATGACGTGATCCACGAGATAGCCTGTAAGAGCAAAGGATACCGTCGAGCCAATAAATCCCAACTGGTCGTTCAAGGCAAAGATACGTCCCTGCATATCAGGTGGAGATTTGACCTGCAAAATGGAAATGTACAGCGCCTGCCCCATCGGCAAGTTCAGGAACAACAGGAATAGAACGATGCCGATCGGAACAGGTGTCCGCAGAATACCAAACAGGATGAACATAGTTCCTGTCAACACCAATCCGGCGATGATCGTCTTCATACGTGGACGCGTCCCGCCCCACACAGCGATCAGAGATGCACCAGCGAACGCGCCCAGGCTGGTCACACCGATGATGCTCCCGGCGATCTTCTCGTTATGGGTCAGCAGTATGAGATAGGGTAACGTCAGATCCAGAGGTCCGTTCAACATGAAGTTGATGAACGCCGTGAACAGCATAAAAACGAACAAGGCTCTGCGCACAGCTACGAAACGCAGTGCACCAAGCGCTTCCCGCCAGAATCCGCCAAGGGATTCGAGTCCTGCCTCACTTGGCTCAGGATGTGGAATGTGGATGAAGAGCAAGAAGATCACTGCCACGAGAAACGTCGTCAGGTCAACGAGAATGATTCCTGCAATACCGATGCCGGCATAAAACAAACCGGTCAACACTGGAGCAATGACTCCTGCCAACGGAAAGGAGGTCTCTTTAATGGCGTTGGCGCGTTCGCGTCCTTCTTCGGGTACAAGCATGGTTGTGGCGGCGCGCTCCGCCGGGCTTTGAAATGTGGCGAATATCCCCTGAAGGAACGCCACCGCATACAAATGCCAGACTTCAAATCTCCCCGAAAGAAAACTCAGCATCAATAACAGAGAACCAATTGCCTGCCCCGCATCGGATAGGATCATTACCCAGCGGCGATCCCAGCGATCCACCAGCACGCCTGCCAGACTGCCTGCCAGCATACCAGGCAACTCATTAAAGAAGGATGTCAGCAACAGCGGCGCGGTTTTACCCGTTTCGGTAAAGACCCAGATGCCCACACCGATAGATGTCATGCGGCTGCCGATCAGGGACAAGGTTTGTGTAACGATAAGCGCGTAGAACGTATTTGTTTTTTTCATCAGTACCTATAGAGAGTGTTGTCAGGTTTCCCCAACGGTTTTTAAATATGCCCCCGATTGTACAATGCTTTTGCTTTCCTCCAAAAAAACTACAAAACCGCACTCGACACATATCGAATGCGGTTCAGGAAAAATGCGTATCGCGTTGAATGGATTAGGGAAAGAAGGGTGCGTTACACACCCATGCGATCACCAACGGTTGAGAAGCAACAACAAACCTGCGATCAGAGCGAGCAATCCCAGAATAATACCCATGCCCTGAAAGCTCAAGCCAAAGAGCGATTGCAAACCAACCAGGATCAAATAGATCGCCAATAAAGAAATCGCCAAACCTCTATTTCGCCACATATCGTTCCTTCCTTTCTTACCCTGTAAAACGAAGAAGCGAATTAAGCGTTATCTTCTGCGATGATCTCTTTTGCCAGTTTTTGCAGATCGTCCTTATCGTTCACTTTCGCCGCATCAAAATACTGTGTCAACAACTCCAGCGGACTCATGCTGCTGACCACTTGTCCCTCCGGGATGCGCACGCGCGCTTCGGTCTGCGGTCGCTTAACGAGATGAAACTCAAACGCTTTCTCAGCATGTTTGCGCAGCGCAGGTTCGTCGATCAGCGTATCCAGCTCTCTGGAATACTCCACGACCAGTTTGACAATGGCGCCGGTCATATCCATCGACAAACAGGATTTGAGTACCTCGGTCACGTTCTCACCGGACTGGAGCAGGGTTCGCCTCTCAATGAATGGACGCGTCCCGTCCAATTCTCTCCACTCTACTTTTGTATCTTGTCCCTTTTCCACATTCACGATGACAAAGAATCTCGGCTCATTCGCCTCCCCAAAATCAACGCGCTCGATGGAGCCGGGGAAAATGACCGGAGGCTGCTGCCCCTTGTTCACATCCTGCGGTTTGTGGATATGTCCCATCGCCACATAACTAAACTTCGGGTTCTTGACCAGACTACTTGAAAGCACCAAGTCATCGCCCAGCATGACCAATCGTTCGCCGCCGAACGTCGCTCCTTCCACGGAAGCATGCGCAGTGAAAATGACCGGCAGCGACGGGTCCGATTCTTCCAACCAACGATCAACCAGATCGCCCAGATTCTCTCCAATGCGGGAATACGCCTCCGTAGAATTCGTTTCCCCTGTGGACGCCATCAACCCGGAGCGTGTGATCCACGGCATGGCAATGACCTGTACAGGCACATCCCATAATTCACCCGGCGTTAGAAAACACGGTTCATCCAGCACATGCACATACGGCACTTGCAGCGTCTTGAACTCTTGAATGGCATGAGCCCGCCGCGCCGCAGGAGAGACATCATGATTCCCAACTAAAAGTAATGTTGGGATTTTTGCCTGAGATAAACGGATGATACGCTTACCCCACTCACGCTGAAATGTTGGCGCCGGAGAGCGGTCTTTGTAGGCATCGCCCGCAAAAATGACCATGTCCACCTGTTCGGAGATCGCCGTGTCGACAATCGTATCGAGCGATTTGAGGAAGTCGAGCACGCGCATGGGCAGTCCCGTTTCAGGGTCATGCCGTCCATAGTTTGCCATGTCAATGTGGGCGTCTGCAAAGTGGAGGAGTTTCATAGTTTGTATTCCTGGAGTCGAAAGTCTCCAGACTTTCGACTGACTCCAACGTCTGGAAACGTTGGAGTCCAAAGTTAAGGCTGAAGTCCTAAATCTTGCAGCGCCTGTGTGGCTGGCGCCCAGTTAGGATGAATTTTCAAGGCAGCACGATAATCTTTCACGGCGGGGTCCGTTTTGCCTGCCATGTAGTAGGCACGTCCGCGCCAGTAGAGGGATTCTTCGAGCACGGGCTCGGCGATGGTGTCGTGCAGGGTGGTGTCGGCAAGGTTGATCACATCTGCAAAGCGATTGCTGTAGTAGTAGGCTTTGTACGGTCCAGTTTGGTACCACATCATACGATATGGGCGGACCGAGTCGTTGGCATCCAGGCCGGCATATAGGCTGAAAGCGTAATCATATGCCACAGCAGCATCAGCATATTCAAATAATGCCACATGGCTGGTGCCAGCGTTGAACCAGGCGAAGAAACGGTCGATACCTGTCATGGTCTGTGACTCAGTGCGGGCAATATCCAAAGCGTGACGTGCCGCCTGCTCTTCATCTGCCAGCGGACCGAGCAGCGTCATCACATCATTTTCTTTGCTAGTGGGATACACAACCACGAAGATATAGTCAAACGCGCGCCAGCCATCATTGAACGTGGAATAGTCTATGTGGCGGTTCGGTCCTGGATTCTTTTCGGGTTCTGGTTGATACGTATCCTGATAGATGATCTGCTGGGCTGTATCGTCATAGCCAGTGACAAAAGCATAGTGTCCCATCCAGCTATATTTTCCGTTGATGTCCACTTCGTAAATGCCTTTTTCAACGACCACAGGGAAACCAGCGGCTACCAGGCGTTTGAGCATATCGATATCACCACCATAGCGGACCACAGACGTCATACCTGGAACGTTATCTGTAATGTAATCTTGAAGTTCATAAGGCATTACGTTCTTATCCTTATCACTTGGCTTGACAGCTTTGCCAATCACATCGCGGTTACCGTTCCAGCCCCAGTAGGTCAGCGCCATCGAGAAGTTGGCGGGACCACAGTAATTGAGCCGTCCGTGCTGATGCTCGTATTTGACTCCATTCAACATAACGGTAGCAGGCAGAGGCGTAGTGGTGATCGTCGGTTCCAGCGTAGTGTTCGGCTGGGGCGTGGAAGTCCAGGCTGGGGTGACGGAGGGCGTCAACAGCGCAGCGTACATCGTCCCGCTGACAACAGTTTGGATGGCAGATTGCTGGGTCGGTAGAAAGACTGCTTCATCCGGGGGGTTGATCATGTAGCGGATGTTTGTACGCAAAGAATCAAGCCGCCAAGCAAGGCGGCTGTGAATGGGTGGCACAAAGTAGAGTCCGATGAGCAGAACGAGGGCAATGGGAATCGCCCAGATACGGTTAAAGCGGTTTTGCATAAAAGGATTATAAAACAAAAAAGAACTCCGAGTTCTTTCGGAACTCGGAGTTCTCATTTACTCCTTAACTTCGCCTTCAATCACATCGTCACCGTTATCATTTCTCGGTGCGGACGGACCTCCCGGTGCTTCCGGTTGAGGCTGTCCCTGAGCGTAGAGTTGTTGGCTCAAGGCATGGAAGGCTTGCTCCACTTCTTCCGTGGCTTTCTTGATGCGGCTGATGTCATCGGTCTGGGAAGCAGACTTCAGATCGCTGATCTTGCTTTCGATCGTACCGCGTTCTGCAGACGGGACTTTATCGCCCAGATCGCGCAGAGCCTTCTCGGTTTGATACGCCAGATTTTCAGCAGTGTTCTTCGCATCGATCAACTCGCGGCGTTTCTTGTCTTCCGCTTCATGAGCCTTGGATTCTTGCACCATACGGTCGATGTCGTTCTTATTCAAGTTCGTCGAAGCCGTGATGGTGACCTTCTGCTCCTTACCGGAGGCTTTGTCCTTGGCGGTCACGTGCAGAATGCCGTTGGCATCGATGTCGAAGGTGACTTCCACTTGCGGGATGCCGCGTGGTGCCGGTGGGAGTCCGTCGAGTCGGAAGCGACCCAGCGACATGTTGTCGGCTGCCATTGGGCGTTCACCCTGCAGCACATGGATGTCCACAGCGGTTTGGTTGTCCGCGGCGGTGGAGTAGGTTTCTGTCTTGCGGACAGGGATGGTCGTGTTACGTTCGATCATCTTGGTCATCACGCTGCCAAGCGTTTCCACGCCCAGAGAGAGCGGGGTCACATCCAGCAGCAGAATGTCCTTGACTTCGCCGCCGAGCACGCCACCTTGAATGGCTGCGCCAACAGAAACAACCTCATCCGGGTTGACGCCTTTGTTCGGCTCCTTGCCGTTGGTCAGCTTGCGAACCAATTCCTGAACCATCGGCATACGGCTCGAACCACCGACCAGCACCACTTCGTTTAATTTGTTGGCGCCGATACCGGCATCTTTCAATGCGGCTTCGAACGGTTTGCGGCAGCGATCCAGCAGGTCTTCGGTCATCTGCTCGAATTTCGAGCGGGAAAGTTTTACCTGTAAATGTTTCGGTCCACTGGCATCGGCTGTGATGTACGGCAGGTTGATCTCGGTCTCCATCACTGTGGAGAGTTCGATCTTGGCTTTTTCTGCGGCTTCGCGCAAGCGCTGTAACGCCTGACGGTCGTTGCGCAGGTCAATGCCCTGTTCTCTCTTGAACTCATCCGCTGCCCAGTTGACGATCTTCTGATCCCAGTCATCACCGCCAAGGTGGGTATCACCATTGGTAGATTTGACTTCGATCACACCTTCGCCGACTTCCAGCACGGAAACGTCGAACGTACCACCACCCAGGTCAAAGACCAGAATGGTTTCGTCTTTCTTTTTATCGAGACCGTACGCCAGAGCGGAGGCGGTCGGTTCGTTGATGATGCGCATCACTTCCAGACCGGCGATGCGTCCTGCATCCTTGGTCGCCTGACGCTGACTATCGTTAAAGTACGCCGGGACGGTGATGACCGCCTGCGTGACGGGTTGTCCAAGATACGCTTCGGCATCGGCTTTCAACTTGCCGAGGATCATGGCGCTGATCTCTTGCGGAGAATACTCACGTCCGGTGACCGGCACCTTCACGCGCACATCATCCGACGGTCCGCGCACGACTTCGTACGAGACCATCTTGCGTTCCATCTCAGTCTCGTCATAGTGACGACCGATAAAGCGTTTGATGGAATAGATCGTATTCTCCGAATTTACGACTGCCTGCCGCTTCGCAGTTTGACCGACGAGTCGTTCGCCGTTTTTATTGAACGCCACCACTGACGGACAGAGTTTGCCCCCCTCCGCTGTCGAGATCACGGTCGGCGAACCGCCTTCCATCACCGAGACAACAGAGTTAGTCGTTCCAAGGTCAATACCTATGATTTTGCCCATAGCTGCTCCTACTCTCGTCATTGCATTGTGTAATGCGAGATTTATCTCGCAAGTACGACATGAATATCGCGTTACCAATTCACAATGACAGATTTAGAAATTTGAATGGATACATATTACCCGCCCAGTGCAAGAAAACTGTTAACGCTTTATAGAAATTATGGAAGATTTAGGATTTGACCCACTAAGACACGGAGAGAAAACTCTTTTACATGTCATTCTGAGCGGAGCGAAGAATCCCTCCTCCGACTTTAAGTCTTTTTGGCGTGGTAGAGATCCTTCGCTAACGCTCACATCGTCCCGATGTCCTTCGGGAGGATGACAGTAACAAAAAAGGGACTGGCAGAAGTGCCAGTCCCTTGCTTTCCTAAAATTCGCTAGTCTGTGATCGCCAGGCTCCCTGCCGCCATCTTGACGATGATGGTGAGTTCGGGCCCCTTCCCATTTTGAGTGTATTCGCCGCCATTCTCGGTCCAGCCCGAGCTATGGTTCACGCTCGCCAGAGCGCCTTCCATGGTCACTTTGGCATTCACACCTTTGGGGATGATCAAATGCACATCACCTGCACCCGCTTCGATCTTGACCACACCATCCCGAGTCAACGTACCGCTAAAATCAAGAGTGTAATTTCCGGCGCCGCCATTAAACATCAGCGTGGAAAAATTCGCGTTCGCGAGACCAGCCAACTTCACGTCCGAAGCGCCTGTCTCATAACGCAGGACCGACATCTCGATCGGATTCGGCTTCGAGAAAGATAAGTCCACGTTTGCCGCGCCATCCTTCACCGTCAGGTTGGTGATCGAAAGCCCGCCCAGTTCATAAGTCCCGCTGTAAGCGCCGGCGTTGATGGTCAGATCGATGGGAGATTTGCCAAGCTTCAGGTCCCATTCATTGATGATGTCTTTCGGGTTGACTAGACTGTTGAAATTGTCATGTTTGATCTCAACACTGTTACCATCTTTGACGATCTCAGGCTTGAGCTGTTCAAAATTATAGACGGCAGTGCCATCGACCAATTGATCGCCCGCGCCGGGGGATAACTTCAACCTGCCCGCACCAAACGATAACGTCAGGCGCATCTCCTCCGACCCTTTGCCTGCCACCGATATGGAATCTTTGACCTCTGGTCCGGGCTGAGACTCTTTCGGCAGATTGACAGAAAAACCACACGCCATGCTCGCCAACGCAAGCACAAGAATTGCTGAAACAACTTTCACGTTCATTGATTATCTCCTTCTGTGCTTTATACGAGGGATGCTAGAAGGAGTTGCAAAATAAACATGTCGTTGCGAGCCCCGATAGGGGCGAAGCAATCTTCCGTTAAACGGGATTCGCTAATCGAAGGGATACAACCGTTTAAGAGGAGATTGCTTCGGGCGAAAGAGCGTCGCCCTCGCAACGACATATAATTTTATAGTAGTAGTGAGGTCATGCGTTCGCCATCAACCGCGGAGGTTTGGGCGGCTCCGACAATTTCATCGCTGCGTTCAACGCGTCATGGATGGAACGTACCTCGATAACTTCGATTCCCTTTGGATAGCCTTCACCCTTACGAATGGCTCTCGGGACGATGGCGGTTTTGAACCCCAGCTTTTGCGCCTCTTTAAACGCGCCTGCATCTGACCGGGCATACGCAGTTCACCTGCCAAACCGATCTCACCGATCAGCACAGCATCCGCTTTGACGGGGACATCCTTCCACGAGGAAGCGATTGCCACCGCCACAGCCAGATCGGAGGCAGGTTCATCGATCTGTAAACCACCTACCACGTTGACAAAGATATCCTGCTCTGCCAGTTTCAACCCGGCACGACGTGTCAACACCGCCGCGATCAAAAGCAGACGGTTGAAGTCTACGCCGTTGGCGGTGCGTCGCGCATTACCGAATTGCGTGGGCGATGTCAGTCCTTGAATTTCAACCAGGATGGGACGTGTCCCTTCCATCGTCACAGCGATGGCAGACCCTGCTGCATTGACCATTCTCTCCGCAAGAAACGCCTCCGATGGATTCGTCACTTCGACCAACCCGCCTTCGCGCATTTCGAACACGCCCACTTCGGAGGTCGCGCCGAAACGATTCTTCACCGAACGCAGCAAACGATAGGCTTGGAAGCGATCACCTTCAAGATAAAGCACCGTGTCCACCACATGCTCCAGCACGCGAGGTCCAGCGATGGTCCCTTCTTTAGTGACATGCCCAATCACAAAGACCGAGATACCGCTCGTCTTTGCCAATTCACGCAACTGCGACGAACACTCGCGCACCTGACTGACCGAGCCAGCCGATGAATCCATCGATGACAAATAAACGGTTTGGATGGAGTCAACGATCAACAACTCCGGTTTCACTTCGTTGACATGATTGAGGATGATCTCGAGATTGGTCTCTGTGACCAATAATAAATTCTTGGGCAGGGGCACAGCTTGAGATGATTTGGATGATTGATCCGCTCGTTGTGCGGCAAGACGCGTCGCGCGCATCTTGATCTGCCGTTCCGACTCTTCCCCTGACACATACAACACACGTTTTTGCGATGCCATCTCCATCGCCATCTGCAACATCAGCGTGGATTTGCCGATGCCCGGGTCGCCGCCAACCAACACAATGGAACCCGGCACGATCCCGCCGCCCAGCACGCGCGCGAACTCTTCGATCGGCACGCGGATTCGATCTTCCGCATCCGAAGAGACATCGCCGATCGAGCGCGGCGTGGAACGACCCGTCAGCCCACGAACCGCAGTCGCCTTCGCCACCGGTTCATCGTGGATGACTTCCTCCACCATGCTGTTGAACGATCCGCACTGCGGGCACTTGCCCATATACGACGCCGCCACGCGTCCACATTCCTGACAGACATACCGTGTGTGTGATTTTGCCATTGGTTCCTCACAAAAAACGTAGGGACACAGCGTTGCTGTGTCCTTACCAGTATATCAGAATTTATGTTCTAAAGTTCTTCTATAGAAAGAAGATGTGTATTTTGAAACTTTCCGTTATGATGGAACGTTAAAGTTGCATCAGTATTCAAACAGTGGAGGTCAATATGAAAATTACAAGCAGCTTCCTATATTTCCTGATCGTCATTTCTTTATTAATCACATCCTGTACTACTCAGGCTACTCCTTTCCCAACTGTGGAAGATATCGAAAATGCAGTCATTATTCCTCCCACAGCGACTCAGACGCAGGTAATGGTTCCAACTAGTGTTCCCACTGAATTAAGTACACCAGATACGGCGACGCCAATGCCCACTCCGACAGATGTATTTTCATTAATCGGTACAGTCTTACCGAACCGTTCAGAAACAATCAGCTTGAGTAATTTCAAGAACTTAAAACGGGTAGGTGTATGGGGCCGTGGTTCTATTCAAGCGGTCAGGTTCTCCCCGGATGGTCACTATTTTATTGCAGTCAGCGAAATGGGATGGACGATCTACAATATGCGAACACTGGATCAATCTCCTCAATGGGTTTCTTTCAATGAACCTGTGTTATTTGATAATTTATATTTCAGTAACGATGGAAGCCTTGTCAACTTTGATGTAACAAATGATAGTCCTATTAAGGGACAGGCACGAAGTTTTCCATCTGGTGAATTACAAACCAACATAAGTGGAATTGAGTGGGTTAAACCAGACCTAAAAACTGAGCACTCAGACGTTGTTGCGACATCACCAGATAAGACAAAGTTATTCCGCTCCGACTTAAAATATGAATTCAACGAGGAATTATTCAGTGAAGACAAATCCATCCGTGAGATGTATGACACGAATGGAAATTTGCTTTACACATTAAGAGATGATGCTTCTTATGTGAAATATTCAGATCGAAATGGACCAGAAGGGTGCGATCTGAGTGTGTTCAGTCCGTGCGGAAATGCATTGATGGCATTAGCAACCACACCCGTTAAAGTCCTTTTCTCATCTGATAGCAAAACATTTTCCGCCTTATATGAACCTACAGGCTTATATTCAGGACGCATGAGAGATTTTAGCTATATTCGTATGTATAACAGTGCAGATGGTAAATTTTTAGGTTCACTTGGAGGTTTCACAAATCCTGTCCAGGACTTTGACTATTCTCCTGGTGGTAAGTTTCTGCTCACAGGCTTTGTAGATGGGACGATCCTCTTGTGGAATATCGAAAGCCAATCTTCTGCATTTGGAGCACGGCATATGAACGCGCCCATCGGTCAGGTCATGTTTTCAAATGACAGCAAATACTTATTGATCCAGCGCGGCGACGAGCTTGAGATCCGGCTGACAAGTGATGGGTCACTTCGTTCAAAATTTGAGACAGCGGCTTTCGCCCTATCGCCTGTAGGGAATTTGATCGCCTTGGGTGATTTTGAAGGGAATATTCAGATCCGGGATATTGACACAGGTGTAGGCTTGAGAAAGATCGAAGCTCATAAAGATAGAATTTACTCTCTGGCATTTTCTCCCGATGGACAATTACTGGCTTCATCTGCTCAAGACTGTAACATCAAGTTATGGGATGTCGCAACCGGAAAGTTTCAGCACTATTTTGAAGAAACACGCGTGAGCCCATATGAGTTTGATATGGTTTCCCGCACTTACTCGACCTACTTGGAATTCGTACCTGACAAGAATATGCTGATAGGCTTTGGAAGTTGGGGAACGGTTGTCAATTGGAACGTCAATTCCGGCGCTACGAATTACGTAATCCAATCTGATGCATTGGAGTACTATGATGGCATGATCACTCTCAAACCTCACTTTCCGGAATACTTTGGAACAGAGGAAACAAAAGACATCTTTTACATCAACGAAAACAGTTTTGACATCAACACTGGGGAGAATAAAGGTGTGTATCAACCACCAACAAGCACTCCAGATGGTTGCGCCTCTGTTGGTCCTTTATCACAGGATAAGAATATCCTCTTCACAAGAGGATATAAAGACCACGAAGGAGAGATTTGTGTTCTCAACGCGCAAACCATGGAATTGCTGAATACAATTTCAGTCATGCAGTCTGACTATAAGTCTCTTCAATGGGTGGATTGGCCATTTGTCTCTCCTGATGGGAAACAACTCATCGTTACCGGTGGCAGCGGCTTTGTTTATGTTTATCAAATTATCCCCTAACAAATTTTGTTCATAAAAGAGAAGAGCATGGAAGATTATTCCATGCTCTTCTCAGTTTACAACCGCCGTCACCGCATAGACCTGATTCAACATCTCCAAGAATTCTCCCGAAGGTCGTTCCTTCAAGATCTCTTTCCGCGCATCACGGTCGAGTGTTTTCAACAACAGATATTGCACCGCATACTTGCGAAAGAGTCTCTGCCCATCCTCTTCACCATAAAATTGAACGCTTTTGCCTAGGTGCTCGCGCACGGTTTGATGCAACAACTCTGCCGAAACATCTTCCCGGTCAAGCCGCGAGAAGATCCACGGATTGGCGATCGCAGCGCGACCGATCATGACCGCATCACAGCCTGTGTGCTGTCGCATGCGCTGGATATCTGCGACGGTCTTCACATCGCCCGAGCCGATCACCGGTATTTTGACCAGTGACTTGACCTCAGCAATGGCATCCCAATCCGCATTCCCAGCGTAACGTTGTTCCTTCGTCCGCCCGTGGATGGCGATCAGCGAGCCGCCTTCTTCTTCCACGATGCGGGCGATCAATTTGTAGTTCTTGTTGCGCTCCCAGCCCATACGAATCTTCCCCGTGACAGGAACGCGCAGCGCCTTTACCAGCTTGCGGAACGTCCGCGCGATCTTGAGCGGAGTCGGCATCATGCCCACACCCGCGCCCCGATCGGCGATGGATTTGGCAGGGCAGCCCATGTTGATGTCGATGATATCGGGATTCTTTTTCTCAACGATCAACGCAGCTTTAAGGATCAAATCCGGATCGTCACCGTAAATCTGGAACGTGATCGGTCGCTCGCCTTCTTCGAAATATAACCGCTTGGCAGGCTCTTTCGAACGGCTCAAGATCTTCTCGACTTTGACGAACTCCGTGTAGCTCATGGCGGAACCAAGCTTCCGGCAGAGAGAACGGAAGGGCCAGTCGGAATAACCGTCCATGGGCGCGAGAAGCGCATCTCCATAAATGGGCACATCCCGCACGTAGAAAGAAGGCTTGGTCTCGGTAATCGGGTCAATAAAAGTGGACTGCATAGGTCCAAAAGTATAACAGAATGTTCAATGCTATACTTTGCAGTCCTTCAAGGAACCCAACATGAAACGCACAGCGATCCTATTTCTTCTTTTTGTCCTTTTAGCGGGCTGCACACAAAACGCCCCCATCCCCACCGCAACCGAACTTCCCACTCTTGCACCACAGCCGACCAACACCGCGACCGAACCGCCCACCGCAGAACCCACCCACGAACCTTCCCAAATTCTATTCGACGACTTCTCCTACTCGACCGGGGATGAGATGACTGCCAACGGCTGGATCATCCGCAGCGGAGGGGGCTGGCCCGGCGTGACGGGCGCATCCTTCCACCCAGAAAATGTTTCCTTTATCGATGATCCCGCCTCCGCTGGGAATCGACTCCTTCGTATGACGTCCTCAACCGATGGCACCGGCGAAAATACCTCACAAACCCAAATTTGCCATGAACGCAAATACTTCGAAGGGACCTACGCCGCGCGCGTCCATTTCAGCGATGCGCCCGCCTCCGGCGCGGACGGCGACCAGATCGTCGAAACCTTCTACATGATCACCCCTTACGACAAGCCATTAAATCCCGATTATAGCGAAATGGACTTTGAATATCTGCCCAACGGCGGCTGGGGCGGACCTGCGCTCATGATGTACGTGACCACGTGGGAAAAAGTTCAGATTGAGCCGTGGAACGCCGATAATACCAGCAGCTATGTACAGGGAAGTTTGAATGGTTGGCACACCTTAGTCGCGCAAGTGACCGACGGCAGCGTTCGTTATTTTGTAGATGGGAAGTCAATTGGCGAACACAGCGGGAACTATTACCCTGATTCGCCCATGTCTCTCAATCTCAATTTGTGGTTCATCGAAGGCGGGTTGAAAGCCGCAGGCGAAACACGAGAATATCAGGAAGATGTTGACTGGGTCTTCCATGAAGTTGGCGTTTCTCTGACACCTGAGGAAGTGGAAGAAAAGGTAACAGAGTTTAGAAATTCATCAACAGGATTTCAAGATACCGTAGCGCCGGGTGTAAATTCGCCCTGCGATCTTTAAAAAGTAAACAGGTACACAAGTAAACACTTAACCTGTCTACTTGTGTACCTGTCCTACCTGTATACGTTTACTCACACCGTCTGCTTCTTCAACAACTCCAGGAAATGCTTGCGGAACTTGGATACCTTCGGTGCAACCACTGCCATGCAGTATGGCTGGTAGGGATTGTTCGCGAAGTATTCCTGATGGTAATCCTCCGCCATATAGAACTTGTCGAGCTTCTCTACCTGCGTGACGATGGGCTTGTCCCAGATGTTTTGGGCGTTCAATTCGTTGATGAGATCTTCGGCAATTCTTTTCTGTTCGTCATCGTGATAAAAGATAGCGGAGCGGTACTGCGTACCCACATCCGCTCCCTGGCGGTTCAGGGAGGTGGGATCATGAATGGCGAAGAAGACGTTCAGCAGATCCTTGTACGAGACAACGCTCGGGTCAAAATGGACTTGCACCACCTCGGCATGACCGGTATCGCCGTTGCAGACTGCACGGTACGAAGGGTTCGGCATACTTCCGCCAGCATAGCCCGATTCCACGCCGTGGACTCCCTTGACTTCGTCATAAACAGCTTCCAGACACCAGAAACATCCCCCAGCCAGTGTTGCGGTTTGAAGATTGGTGTTCATAATAAATACTCCTTTTTTACTTCTAATTTCTTACACCTTCTAGACGACACGACTCTGTAAAAACATCTTAACAAACGATTACGAAAAAAAGTAGGGACACGGCGGCGCCGTGTCCCTACTTTCACATTGATATTTATTTACGCTGCCGGAGCTTCTGCTTTTTCGGCTTCGCTCTGGCGTTCGAGGATCACTTCGTTATCGGGGTCGAGCGTGACCAGAATGGAATTGCCATTCTGGAACTCGCCGCTCAGTAAGCGGTCAGATAGCGGGTCTTCCACCTTTTGCTGGATCACACGGCGCAGCGGACGAGCACCGAATTCCGCATCGTAGCCGAGGGTCGCCAGTTCGGCGAGCGCTTCGGGGGTGGCGGTCAGGTGCAGTTCGTGCTCCTTGAGGCGCTCCGCCACCTTATCCAGTTCGAGCTTGACGATCTTCTGGATATCTTCCTTATTCAACGAGCGGAAGATGACGGTGGCATCGAGGCGGTTGATGAACTCAGGTCGGAAGGCGCGCTTGAGGGAGTCGTTCAACTTCTTGCGCATGTCTTCGTAGGAGAGTCGTTCCTCGGTGGCTTCATCACGCCGCAGTGCAAAACCGAGCGACGACTGGCGCTTGATCACATCCGCGCCGATGTTGGAGGTCATAACGATGATCGCGTTGCGGAAATCCACTTTGCGGCCCTTCGCATCGGAGAGGTGACCCTCTTCCATGATCTGGAGCAACATGTTGTGAACTTCAGGATGCGCCTTTTCCACTTCGTCGAACACGACGATGGAATACGGACGGCGGCGCAGTGCCTCGGTCAACTGACCGGCTTCTTCGTACCCGATGTATCCTGGAGGCGCACCCACCAAACGAGAGGCAGTGTGACGCTCCATAAACTCAGACATATCCAATTGGATGGCAGCATCTTCACTGCCGAACATGAACTTGGCGAGGGTCTTGGTCAACTCGGTCTTACCAACACCGGTCGGACCAAGGAACATGAAGGAACCGATTGGACGGCGCGGATCTTTCAACCCGGCGCGTGCACGGCGTACCGCACGGCTGATAGCCACGATGGCATCTTCCTGACCGATAATGCCCTTGCGCAGCTCGTCTTCCATCTTGAGCAGACGCTGGGATTCTTCCTCCGCCAACTGCATCAGCGGGACGCCCGTCCACATCGAGACCACTTCAGCGATATCTTCCGCTGAAACGATCGGGCTGGTCGTGCGATCCCAGCCAGTGCGCAGACGTTCGATCTGCTCGCTAAGCTCGATCTCGCGCTCTTCCCATTCCTTCACATCCTCGCCATTTCCTTCTTCCTGTGCGAGGGAACGATTCTGGCGAGCCTGCCGTAATTGACCAAACAAGTCTTTCGATTCCTTCGCCGCGGCGCTCTTATACATGCGCACACGAGAAGATGACTCATCGATCAAGTCAATGGCTTTGTCGGGCAGGAATCTCTCCGTCACATAGCGGGAGGAGAGATGTGCGGCAGCTTCGAGCGCTTCATCCGAAATGACCAGATGATGGTGCTCTTCGTACGCCGAGCGAATGCCCTTGAGGATCTGAATGGTTTCCTCTTCGGACGGCTCTTCCACCGTAATGGGTTGGAAGCGGCGTTCGAGCGCAGCATCCGATTCGATGTGCTTGCGATACTCGTCCATGGTTGTAGCGCCGATGACTTGCAATTCGCCGCGCGACAGGGCGGGTTTCAAAATATTCGCTGCATCAACGGAGGAACCAGCGGCTCCCGCGCCGACCAGCATGTGAACTTCATCAATAAAGAGGATCGCGCCCGATTGCTTCAACTCGTCAATGACGCGTTTGAGGCGCTCCTCGAACTGACCACGATACATCGTGCCAGCTACAAGCGAACCCACATCTAATTGAAGCAGGCGCTTATTCATCAACGGCGCCGGGACATCACCGTCCACGATGCGCTGGGCAAGACCTTCCACGATAGCGGTCTTGCCGACGCCCGGTTCACCGATCAACGCCGGGTTATTCTTGGTGCGGCGCGCCAGAATTTGAATGACGCGCTCGATCTCCATCTGGCGACCGATCACCGGATCAAGTTTCTTCTCTTCCGCTTTGGTGGTCAGATCAGAAGCAAGCTGATCGACCAGCGGGGTTTTCGCATTCGGCTGGGCACCCGCCTTGGATCCCGCACCAGCAGGTGATGGAGAGGAAGAAGCGGTCTCATTCAACACGCGGCGTGTTTGTCGTCGGATCTGATCCGCCGTCACGCCGAGTCTCCGCAAAACTTCCATGGCGGTGCTGTCTACTCGTACAAGCCCCAGTAAAATATGTTCCGTGCCAATATAGTGGTGCCCGAGGCGGCGTGCTTCTTCGACCGCATGCTCAAGTACCTGTTGTGTGTCAGATGCGAGTTCGATCTGATTTGAATCGAAACTGGACGGCGTGGTCGCCACGCGTCGGATCACTTCTCGAACGCGATCAGATGTCATGCCAAGTTCACGCAAGACCCGACCGGCAACGCCGCCTTCTTCATCCATTAATCCCAAAAGAAGATGTTCAGTACCGATGTTGTTAGTGCGAGCGCGTTCTGCTTCCTGGTGTGCCAGGCTCAGAACACGCCTTGCTCGCTGTGTAAAACGCTCCATTCCGGCCATAGTTTTCTCCTGATAAGTAAGGTGATTCTACCAAAAAGCAAGGTGAGTCCCTATAGGAAAATGATTAGAAATTGTTTACAGGACTGTTACAATAATCACAGATAAAGAACGAGAAATAATGACAATTCCAGTACAAAGGATGGATCATGAAATCGATTTGTGTTTTTTGCGGATCAGCGGATGCGGTTCACGACGACTATCGGGCGGCTGCCCGTCAACTGGGGCGTGTACTTGCTGAAAGGGGACTCCGTTTGATTTACGGCGGTGGGAGGACCGGTCTCATGGGCGAAGTTGCCGATGGTTCACTCAAAGCGGGCGGAGAAGTGATCGGGGTGATCATCCCTTCGATGAACACAAAGTCTCTAGCACATGACGGTCTAACCAGCATGGAGGTTCCACTCACCATGCACGCCCGAAAGGCTCGCATGCACGAACTGGCAGACGGATACATCGCTTTGCCCGGCGGATTCGGCACTTTCGACGAGTTGTTCGAGACTGTCACCTGGGCACAGACCGGCGCACATGAAAAACCGGTTGGATTGTTGAATGTGAAGAACTATTACGCTCCCCTGCTTGCCGCCATCGACCATGCCGTGGCAGAAGGTTTCATTTTCAAAGAACACCGCGATGCTCTGTTTTTGAGTTCAGATCCCAATCAGTTGCTGGATGTTATGGCAAATTACGTGCATCCGCACGAAGCTGTGAAGCGATGGATGAGAGAAGAGTAATTAGTCTGAACAAAAAATCGCTATGTCACTCTGAGGGAGTGTTTGTTGCGACCGACACTTGCACATGCACACAAGTGCAGGTGAGAGTCTCTTACATGTCGTGGTAGAGATCCTTCGCTCCGGTCAGGATGACATTCCTGAGATGATTTGTAGTTAGTTCCGTAGTTTATTCGTTGATTAGAAGGAGCAGGAACGATGAATATTACATATTTAGAAATATTGACAACAGATGTCCAGACACAACGCGACTTTTATTCCAGAGTTCTGGATCTACCCGTAGACACGATTACGGGCAAGCTGCAGGTGCAGATTGGAACAACAACGCTGGTTTTCGACCAGGCTCAGCCAGAATTCAACGATGCTTATCATTTTGCATTTAACATCCCGGAAAATCAAATCGCTTCTGCAATGGAGTGGAGTTCTGGACGTTTCAAATTGCTTAACGATGAAACTGGAAAAGAATTATTCGAGTCAGAGAGTTGGAATTCCCATTCGGTGTACTTCAAAGACTCGGCAGGGAATGTCCTTGAGTTCATCGCACGGCATGACTTGAAGAATCCGCATGAAGGGAAGTTTGACAGCAGCCAGCTCCCTGAACGTGAGCGAGATCGGTCTGCCTTCTGAAGATGTGATCGCTCTAGCAAATGACCTTTGCACAAAACTGGGACTATCCGTTTTCCATCAGGAACCGAATGAAACATTCACCCCCGTCGGCGATGACAATGGACTGTTCATCCTGCCCATCAAAGACCGCATCTGGATCCCACGATCTGGTGTGCCTGCGAAATTACTTCCCATCAAAGTAAAAGGAAACGCCAATGGCAAAGAATGGGAAGTACGCGGTGTGCCGTACGAGATCATCGCTTGAAACAGAGACACAGAGCTTTTAAATTCTTTTTCTCTGTGTCTTGGAACTCCGTAGCTAGTTTTGTCTTCCCAGTTCGGCAACAAACTCACCGATCGAATTAAATCGCTCCTCTGGCTTTTTCGATAATGCCTTGAGAATTGCATCCGCGGCACAATCGGGTAGGGATACGTGCATGCGCGGGTCGGTCGGTATTTCCTCCAAATGCGCGCGGATCATTGCCCAGGTGTTGTTGTGCTCGAACACTTTCTTTCCCGTCAGCATCTGATAGGTCATCACGGCAAAACTATATTGGTCGGTGCGGCTATCCAGTTCTACATTGCCGTGGATCTGTTCCGGTGAGATGTAATCTACTGTACCTAACACATCTCCGCTGGCGGTGAGCATGGTGTTCTCAGTGGCGAACTTGGCGATACCGAAATCCATCAGGATGGCACGCTGGGAGTTCCCGGATGTCATCGTGGTGATGGGTTCTACGATCACATTAGAGGGCTTGATATCGCGGTGGATGACTCCTAATCCGTGGGCGTAATCGAGGGCAGAGGCAAGCTCCTGAAGCAGAGGCAGGCTTTCTTCTAGAGAGAGGCGTTCCTGTTTCGCCAGGATCTGAGAGAGCGTCTCTCCCGTCAGATATTCCATCACAATGTAGGGAAGTCCATCCTGCTCGCCAAAATCATGGATGGTGATGATGTTAGGATGCCGTAGCTGTGCCATGGTCTTGGCTTCGCGTACGAAACGTTTGTTGAAGTTGGGATTGTCCTTGAACAAGGTGGATAAAACCTTGATGGCGACCGTACGATTCAAATTGGGATGCCGTGCCTTGTACACTTCACCCATACCACCCCGCGCGATCAGTTCCAATTCTCTATAACCGCCGACATCCGTCATCTCACCCAAAGGCAGATTGGAGACCTTCTCCATTTTTTCGTGGCGACGCTCGATCTCATCGAAATCCACATCCATGCCATAGAGTTTGCGATTGACAAAGCGACGCAGGAACTTGCGCGTTGGTTGGAAAATGCTCGACACCACGATGGTGGAAATGACCACTGCAATCGTCGGTGGATTCTCCTGTTTGGTAATGGCACGGTAGGCACTCTGCAAACCAAAAAGCAAAATGCCAAACATGGTTGCCAGTACAACCGTCAGCAACCCGTAAATTATCGAACGATTGATGACCAGGTCAATGTCATAGAGTCGATACTTGAGGATCGAGAATACCACCGCCACTGGCACGCTGAACTGCGCCACCACCGATAAAGTTTGCGTGAACATATCCACAACAAGGAAAAGCTCTGCGGATGGTTTTGCCAACTCGAAGAAGGTCAGGAACAGGTTAACACCGATGCCCATCAGAATCCCCACAGCGATGCCGAATACGATCCATTTGAGCTGCTCGCGCTTGACCGGGTTATCCGTGGTGCGATAACGATAGACCTGCGCATAAATACCCGTGCTCAAGCAAGCTAACAGCGACAGCAAATAACGGAGCGTGTCACTGCCGCCACGGTCGAATAGATTGAACGGGAACGAATGCCAAAAGACCGAGAGCATCAGCCATAGGAACCAAAACCCTGCTACATACAGCATCCAGCGTTTTTGGATCTTTCCATCGGGGAACAGATAGCATGAGAGCGGAAGTCCCATCAAGACCATGGCGATCACGAAACGAACAGGAATCTCAAATGTGGGGATCGCCGCCATCTTCTGTAGCGGTCCGAAAGCGTTCGCGCCCTGCCCGATCATCGTGAACGCCACCAGAAGCGCCAGCCACTCATCCGATTTGAACCAAGAAATGATAATGCCCGCTGCAGCGAAGGCAATTGCCAACAGAACCACCAGTCCTGTTTGATAAGCGGCATAAAAGGTGGTGCTCAAACCCAGTCCCTGCAGGGCAGAGACCGTCTCTGGTTTGATGTCTTCAAGATAGCTTTGGAAATACAGCGGCACCCCCATGCTAAAAAAGACCACCGTTGCCAGCGAAAGGATGACGAACACGCCTCGCGCGACGGGAAGGTTGGTACCGTTTAACCGCAAACTCGTGGATGTACTGGCTGTTGGTGACATACCGTTAATAACCCTGATTTTATCCGATTGATTTCAATATATTGACGAGTAGACCGGTTTTTCGTTACTATGCAATGCACTTAAAACAAAAACCACCTCGAACTATCTTCGAAGTGGCTTCTATCAACAGAGAAAAATATTATTTTGCAGGGACATTGACCAACATTACATTCATGACATCATCCCATGTCAACTCAATGGCAACCTGCTGACCAGCGTATTCCTGCGGAAACTGACAAGTCACATAGCCTGCTTGACCGGTTGCCTTGCAAGGTAGTTCCTGCCAATCGCCGGAAGGCGTATTTAGCTGAGCCGGAACACGCTCCCCTGCTTTTGTATTCAAAAGGGAGGACGAGGAAGCATCAACTGCAATAGTAGTATCGCCAGAAGGGTTGAACTTGAACCATACGGTTCCGGTCAAAGCAATGACTGCGAGCAACAAAAATATATTTTTCATCTGGCGACTCCTGGCGTAATGTTTGTGATAGTGATATTGTATTTTGTCCTGCGTTGGTGACAATGTTTAAGCGTTGTCAGACATGTTATGTCCTAAAAAAAGTGATGGGAAATTTTTGTAACCTTTTCTCTGTGATCGTGTCAGTCTTCACAAGAAGGCTATATACAAAACTGACCATTTCTTTGCCAAGAACTCATTGTTACGTTTCATCTCGCAGAGTAACAGGTGGCATCGGGTTGGTGTTGCGTTTTGTACCCCAACGCAGTTTGGTTTGTTCGTGGATATACCAGATATCTTGCTCGCTCAAATTTTGAGAGACCACTGCCGGGAATGCCTCCTCAAAGAACACATACGGAGGACGGTTATCAATGTTTGGCGAGATGTAATCCAACTTCTCTTCCATGTGATGCAGGTGCGTAATCTCTGTATTCGGATGATAGGTGAGGATGTTAGGGCTGGCGATCATCAGCAGGTCTTCTGCCAGCAGTTCCTCCACCTTGTCGATCGTTTCCATGATCGTTTCCTGTGTTTCGCCTTCCAGCCCGAACAGGACCGATGATCCCACACGGATGCCTGAACTGCGAGCCATGCCCAGTGCCCGGCGCACACGCTGCTCCCAAGGTTCTCTGCGATTCACATTCTTGTGTACGTGCTCGATCACCTTCTCAGACATGCTCTCGATGCCAAGATAAATGTATGTGCAGCGCGCGTCGTACATGGCATACAGAGCCGTGTACGCCTGTTCTTCACGGTGTGAGGCGATGAAGTCTGCCGTCAGTTGTGCACCCCAAGTGAAATTCAGGATACGTTCTCGACTGACTTTGTACCCGAATAATTCGATTTCTTCTGCAGTGGACACTTCCGCTTCTTTTCGAACCTTGGTCCACTCCCGGCAAAAATGGACGATCGACCCTACGTTGCCACCCCAAAAGACCGAGTCGTCGAAGAAGATGGCTTCCGCGCCATAGTGGATATATTCCACGACCTGTTCGATAGCTTTGTGAATACCGCTGTCTTCTTTGAATGAGAGGAATCCGCCAACGATCAGTGACCCTTCGGAGCAAAAGAAACAGTGATACGGGCAGGAATTGGTCACCATCATGTGGGCGGTACGAGCTACGCGATTTTCGATCTCGAAGATCGGGAAGCGTGCGCGGATGGCAAAGGCTTTATACGGGGAAGGCAGCGTTGCCAGATCCAGGTTGGGTCCGAGGAGGGGAAAGGCGTGAAAGGCGTTAGGGCGGAGCGAGACAATTAAGGAGCGACCAGGCAGAGGTCCGAAGAGAGGCGGGAATTTCGTCAGCACATCCAGAACAAAATCCACATCTACGGTTTTGGTTTCCACATCCATCGCCAGAGAAATGCTTTTCATCAGCAGGTCGAGAGCATGATAACCTTGCCCGGCAACGAGGAAGTCCACAATGTTCTCTTCGATCACACCTTCATCGATCTTGGTCAGAAGTCCGCTTGGCTCAAAACGTAATTGATTGGAAGCCTCATCGAAATGCACCGTCTCGTCCGCATGACGCCCGCCAAGGATGATGAGGCAAGTCGGCAATTTAGCACGGACAGCGCGAGCAATTTGCAAGGCATAACGATGCGCCGGTGAGACAGCACTGATCAGCACCACTTTAGGCTGCACCTGCTCGAGCACCACATCGCTGAAATATCGGCTAATCTTTTGATTCCACACACGCGGATCGAACACGGTCTGGTCGGTATTCAACAGCGGAGCGCCATAATCACGGATGCCGTTATCATCGACGCGGACACGATACCCAAGCGAGGGACGATACCCCCACTGCGGACAGAGATCATTGTAAGGACTGATCGCGTTAAGCCCCATCTCGCGTGCCTGCACAGATTGATCCACGGCATAGCTGAGGGCGTTGTACAAAGCCATGGGATCTCCAGGAAACTCGATCTTATCTTCGCTGGTAGACATGACCGGCGCAAGCACAGCTAGCACGGGATAGGTCCGCGCCAGCCATTGATTTTCTTCTTCAGTAAGTTGTTCTTTTTGGGGATGGGTCTTTATCTGTTTATATAGTTTTTCTTTTCGTTCAATAAGCTGCTGCTTTTGTTCTTCTGATAACGCCTGCTCTGCAACTGGGTTGATGTATTCCGTATGGATGATGATGTTTTTATCCATAACCGCCTTCCTGAGGCTGCTTCTAAAGTTTTTTCAAGTATAGCCTAGGAAGGCGGAATGGATGAGTGTGCGGATAAAGGTTGTGCAGTCCCTGTAAGGGGATGTTTATTTCAAAGCGTCTTTCAACGGTCCGTTGGGATCAATGAAGCTGATCAATTCGGAGTACGGCACTATCACCGTTTGCGGACCGGCTGCATGTGGCGCGACCTGATAATCATCGAAGGTGATGCGCAATCCTTCGGGAGCGATATTCCAGTTGCGGTAATTCTCCACGGTTGGGTCGGCGCCTGTGGCAAAGACAGGGTCGAAGAAAGGCTGCTTGCTTAATTCATTTTTGCAATACGTTGCAATTGCTTCGAGATAATTCGAGTTAACGAGGAACAGGTCCCCCAGTGCCAGTTCCCTGCCTTGACCGAGTTCATAATTTACCGTGATGCTATAGGAGCCGGGATGCGCCGCGCCATCTGAATAAAAATAGAAGTCGAATTTAAAACTCCACAGATCATTGATCTGTGAGACGAGCGTGTACTTTACATCCAAAGAACTGCCATTGGAATTTGGAGTGAGGATCGCCTGTTGAAAGCTTTGCCGCCACATATCCACTTCTTTGGTGATGATATCGTTGAGGCGCTGATTGAACGCCTGCACGCGCGGATCGTCGCTGCCGGTCAACTGCGGGATCTGGGCATTGAGCGTAAATGTCGGGAAATCGCCACCAGGATTGGTCTCGCTGAACGGCACGGTGAGCAAGGTCACTTGCTGGCTGATAAAAGCCGGTGCGGGAGGTGTAGGGGTATCCAACGCCACAGGCATGGGCGGGACCGCCGTCGGCGTGGGATTGAGGAGAGTAAAAGTTGCGTTACAGGCGAGCATAGTGAGCAGTGCCACACTGCTAGAAACGATTAAAGACCATTTTCGAACATTTTTTACCATTGAAATGAAACTCCTGTGTTTTCAATAAACTCTTGTGCCACTATAACGATTTTTGGAGAAGTTTTGTTTCAAGAAGTGGCAAAATAGTTATCCCCGTATATTCTCTTATCATTACAAAATTACATACTCCAAATGAATATCCTCTGGCTCAAGAGCAAATAAGTCCGGATCGATCTCTGTGGCAAGGACACATCCCAGTCGCATGTAGTAGTTGATCGTATTCTTGGAAGGTGTGGCAGAGATGTAGAGTTTGTGCGCGCCTACTGACTTGGCTTTTTCGGCTGCTAGATGGAACAACTTGGTGCCCAATCCCTGCTTGCGCACGCCGTGACTAACGTGCAGGAATTTCAGTTGCAGTGTGTCGTGTTTGGAGCCAATAAATTTACTTTCCAATACAGAGACGCCAATGATCTTTCCATCGTCATCGAATGCACCCCAGAGGAAACCGCCGCGGTCAAAACAATCCAATAGGATGGGTGTGTAGATTTCCGCTTCATTGGGAGGCCAGCCTTGCGCATCAAAGTGATCTGGCTCAAGGACCAACTTTCCATCACGCAGGTGGTAGACGTTTTCAATGATCTCCCGCCGGTCAATTTGCCAAACCAATGGAATTTCTGCTCGCTGCAATGTTCGAATGATCATTCTTTACCTGTCAGTATCTTCAATATTTCCAGCGCTTCCTGTTTGCCGCCATAGCCATTCTCACCGCCGGGACCGACACACGAGGGACAACCATCCGCGCAGGCACATTCGCTGACCAATTCGTATGGCGCGCGCGATCAGATCATCGTGTATCTCGAAAAGTTTCTCGCTAAAGCCGATCCCTGCCGGGACAAGATCATACAACACAACTGTTGGCTGCCCAAAAGTTTGATTCTCGACCGGTTCGATGTGCGTACCCAAGTCACCGGCATCGCACATCAGGAACAAAGGAGCGAGATTGCCGAGCACATACGAGACGCCAGCCAGTCCACTGCGGATGCGGACGTTCTCCTCCGCTTTTTTGTGACAGGATGGACAGAGCGTGGTTAGGTTGTCGAGTCGATTCGCCTGTTGACTCGCCATCTGGACTCCAAAGTCTCCTGACTTTGGAGTGAGACTTTGCACTCCGAATAAACGAACGGAACGGTACCTTATGATGCACATCGTGTTGACGTGTGGTTTCAGGCGTTCCACAGACCTGGCATTTATATCCATCTCTTGCGCGGACGCGCTCGCGGATCTTGTTCCAATCGGGACCGTAGTCGTTGGGGTCGTTGGTCCATACTCCGGCTTCGCGCAGACGTGTCACGGTTTGTTCAGAGAGGGAGAGCCAGTAGCCAGTGGTTTGCAGATCGGTGGGAGGCAGGTCGAGCGGTTCTTGTCCGAGCGTCTCATGGGTGTACCAGCGGCGTTTAAGAAAAGCGGTGACTTGCGTGGCGACTTTAAGTTCACCCCATTTTTTCTCGCATCCAAGTGTAGCAGTTTGAGCGCTCGTTGAGAGTACAGTGACTTCGGTGCTACGCAGCGGCTCGGTGTAGTAATCGCTTTCGATGGGTTTGAGGTGCGCCACATGATCTTCGAGATTCAGATCTTTCACAATATATTGCTGGGCTTCGTGCAAGTAGATCGCGCCGGGGTGAACCATCCATAAGGCGCTCTCGCCGTCGACGGTGCCGATGGTCAACGGTCTATCGTCCGTCGTTGTCTGCAACACCACGCCTTGCGGTGAAGCAGAACGCAGTGAAATATTGGCAGCGGGATACTGATCTGCCATCCAAAAATATTTTTCGTTCGAGAGATGCGCTTCGTTATTCGAAAGCAGGAACTGTAAGAACTCATCCACCGTTTCCGCGGGGATCAAGCCAAAGCCTTCTCCTTTTTTGAATGGCAGTTCGAACATGGCACAGCGCAAATGCTCGAGCAGGATCAACAAATGATCGGGATTGACCAACGCCTGTTCGGGCGAACGCTCGAAGAAATATTCGGGATGATGCGCCAGGAACTGATCGATGGGACTGGCGGAGGCGACCAACACCGCCGCAGCGGATTCAAGTCCGCGCCCCGCCCGACCCGCTTGCTGTCTCGCTGAAGCAACAGTTCCCGGGTAGCCGACAAGGATCGCCGCGCCCAATCCACCGATATCGATTCCCAATTCAAGAGCGTTGGTGGCTACGACAGTTTTGACGGTGCCATCACGCAAGCCTTTTTCGATCTCGCGACGTTGGAGAGGGAGATAGCCGGAGCGATACCCCCGAATGATTTTCGATTTCAGATTTACGATTTACGATTGGATTTTGTGACTGGCGATTTTCAGTTTGAGATTGTTGAAGGTAGGTGAGAATGATCTCAACACTGCGTCGAGAACGAGCGAAGACAACGGATTGGACATTGTTATCGAGCAGGTTCTGAGCGAGACGGACACCTTCAAGCAAGGACGATTTTCGCAAACCGAGTGACTCGTCCACTAGGGGCGGGTTATAAATGAGAAAGTGACGCGGTCCACGGGCGGAGCCGTCATTGTCGATGAGGTGGACGGGTTCTTCGATCAGTTTTTCCGCGAGTTGCTTTGGGTTGCCGATGGTGGCAGAAGCAAGGATGAATTGCGGTCTGGCTCCATAGAACTGCGCCACACGTTTGATGCGGCGGATGACGTTGGCGACATGTGAACCGAAGACACCGCGGTAAGTGTGGGCTTCGTCAATAACGATGAATTTCAGATTGGAGAAGAATTCCAGCCAGTTGGTGTGATGCGGCAGGATGCCTGTGTGCAGCATGTCTGGATTGGTCAACACGATGCGGGCATTCTTGCGGATCTGAGGGCGATCTTTTTGAGGGGTGTCACCATCATAAATTGACGATTTCAGATTTTCGAATGACGATTGAAAAGCCTGAAGGCTGGAGAATTGATCTTGGGCGAGAGCTTTCGTAGGGAAGAGATATAGCGCGCGAGCTTCGGGGTTTTCGAGGAGTGAAGCGAAGACAGGCAGGTTGTATGCCAGTGTTTTGCCGGAGGCAGTGCCGGTGGAGAGGATAATATTTTCTCCAGCATGGGCATGGGTCCATGATTCGAATTGGTGGGAGTAGAGGGAATGTATCCCGGCGGCGATCAGAAGTCTGTTTAACGGGAGCAGGCAGATCATCCGGAAAGGGACGCGTTTGTGCGGGGCGTGAAGGGAGCGTTTCCCAGGCGACAAGATTGGGAGCAGTGTCTCGCTCCCGTCTCCAGAAATCTAATAAAGATGCAAGAGGCATGAGGTTGTTTTACCACAGAGAACACGGAGATCACAGAGATTTTAAGAAGAATTCTCCGTGTTCTCTTTGCGCTCCACGGTTTGATTCTTGTCTGGATTAGGGTTGCAAACAGACAGGGATCGAGTCACTGTTGCCGGTGGGATTTTGCGTGCTGCCGTTCTCATCGTAGATCTTGACGAACTTGATCTCAGGAAATTGTTTGAGGTTGTACTTCAAGATATCGGCGATGGTGTAGGTAGCACCGCCGCGGTCACAGGTGCCTTTTAGGTAGACGTGCGCAACGCCGTTGATCACTTCGAATTTACTGTAGCCGGTGAAGCCGTTGTAGAGCGCCACCCAGCCATAAGTGTATTTTTCGGTGGAACCGGGACCTTTGAAATATTCATCGAGCACGGTCTGCGGCAAGGCGTTTGTGCGCGCCCAACGGACACCGGCTCGCTCAAAAGGAGGCGTATTAGCAAGATAACTTGCTCGATCCACAAAATAGACATTGACCTTGATCCACAGCGGCGTAGCAGTAGGCGGACGCGTGTTCGTAGGAGTCGGCGTGACGGTCGGCGGAGGCGTAAAGGACGGCGATAAACAGATCGGTTCCGAGTCGCTATCTCCGGTGGGATTCTGCGTTTGACCGGCAGCATCGTAGATCTTCACGAATTTGATCTCTGGGAATTGTTTGAGATTGGTGTTGATCAGATCGGCGATGTTGTACTCTCTGCCGTTGGAGATGCAGGCGCCTTTGAGATAGACATGCGCGACACCGTTGATGATCTCCAATTTGCTGAAACCGGTGAAGCCGTTATAAATACCAACCCAACCATAGGTGTATCTCTCGGTCGCACCGGGACCTTTGAAATATTCATTGAGAGCAGTCAACGGCATGGCATTCGTACGCGACCAGCGTTCACCCTTTTCTTCAAAGGGAGGTGTGTTCGCTTCATAACGAGCCTTGTCTACAAAGTAAACGTTGATGATCCTATACAACGGCGTAGAGGTCGGCAGCGGTGTGCGAGAGTTGGTAGGTGTACGCGACGGAGTGCGCGTGAAGGTGGCAGTCCGTGTGAGAGTTGGTGTTCGTGTGAGCGTTGGCGTACGAGTCAGGGTGGGAGTACGAGTGTTGGTTGGCGTGCGCGTGACAGTGGGTGTCCGCGTGGGTGTTCGCGTTCGCGTGGTAGTCGGAGTACGTGTCGCAGTGCGGGTGGATGTGGGCGTCCGTGTACTCGTTGGAGTACGCGTATTTGTCGGTGAGGGAGTTATTGAGGGTGTGCGCGTATTGGTCGGCGTGCGAGTGACCGTAGGCGTAGGTGTCTTAGTGGGAGTCCGCGTGACGGTAGGAGTATTGGTCGGTGTGACGGTGACCACTCCGGGCGGAGTGGGCGTCACATCGCCAAGGAATACCAATCGAATGGCATCCGCGCCGACAAAAAGGTTGGCAATATCGGAGGACTGATCCTGCGTGCGATTGGTCAACTCAATGTATTCATCGCCGGTGCCGGTGAAGTTATATTTCCCGGCATAGACCCAGCCATCGGCGACAAAGTTATTCGGGAAGACTGCCTGGTTGATAACGATCTGATCGTTCCTGCCGGCATGACGAATAGTGTAGATCGCACCTTCTGTAGTGGCATTGACCGCTGGGATATGAACGTACATGGAATACATGCCACCCGCGGAACCCTGTGGGAAGATCCATTTTCCGGAACAGGTCTGGGAGCCCCTTGCAGGGGCGTAGCTCATCCGTCCATTTTGGGCACTACTGGCATTGACCTGTGCCCAACAGCCATTGGGCGTTTCATCAAAGGGCAAAGAGGCATCATCGAGAATAATGCCACCAGAAGGTTTGATAGGTGCGGCAAGCGCATCCCCCGAAGGGAAGACACGCGCGCCTACGAGCGAGGGGTACGAAACCCAGAGCAATTCTTTTGAATTCGGTGACCATGGGTCAGTGCCCGAACCGGTCCAACCATAGGGATCAACTGACTGATTCGAAGGATTACGAACCAATAAATGCAAATGCGGACCCGATGAGTTACCGGTTGTACCGCTGGTGCCAAGCCATTCGCCATGCGGGACAAAGGCACAGCCCGGAGAAGAGCAGGCTTGCACCGCAATAGAACTCATGTGCCCGTAGTACGTATTGTATCCATTGGGGTGATGCAGGCGAATGTAGATGCCAAGACTGATCTTGTGATTCTGCGGATCCCACCAACCAGCGTAGGCGATCTGGTCCGCGTCTGCGGCGGCGTAGATTGGGCGATAGGAGATGCCGTAGTCAATGCCATCATGACCGTCATACCAAATCCACTGACCGAGACTGTACGACCAGTATCCACCACCACCAGCATTGCAGACTCCGGCTTGCGGAGGCGGAGTCCCTGCCGGTGCAGGCGACGGACAATTCTTATTGGCAAACGCGCCGTTGAAGAGAACGATCTTATTATCGAACGTGTAATTGGGCATCGAATGATCGAAAACTGATTCGATCGTGGCGCTGCCGGGATAGGGCGGGTACAAAAATGGAGTCACGGCTTGAGGGGGCAAGTCCGCGTTTTGAGCGGACGCGCCTTGAACTCCCAGCAAAAGGATGCCGAGAATAAGAAAAGTACGCGCGTGTTTCAGGAAACGTGTCACGGTTTTATTTTTATTCATTCATTGGGGCGACGGTGATCCCCTTAACAGGACAGGTCATCGCCCCTACATTGTACATCAAGGCTGAGGGGTGGCTTGTGAAACGGGAACAGATCGCAGCGTGGAAAGAACCGTCACCGCATCGGCGATGCAGGCGTCGCTTTGTTCCGTGAAGTCCACTTCGAAGGCAGTCACGATAGTCCCGTCGCCTCCTGTGTAAGTCACAAATTTTTTCACTCCATTTTCGTAGGCAATACCAACATCGAATGTGATCTTGCCAGTATCAAGCACATCATGTTCCACCACAATATTCGCGGGCATACCGCGCCCCGATGTGACCGAGATGACACAGCCGGGGATATTGCGATGTCCCAATGCGGGGAAGCCGAATTGGTCAGCGGTCAGCGCCCAGATATCTGGGTTGTAGATAACGCGGAAGGCATAGCCCGGCTGCGAATCGCCGAGATAAGTTGGCTCGCCATCCCATACCAAGGTTGCCGGAGCATTTACCGCTTCGGTTGGCAGGAGCAACGCAGGCAATTCTGTTTCGGTCTGTGTGATGGATGGTACGGTAGTCCGTGATGGAACAGCAGTTTGCGATGGTTCAGCAGCTATTGTGTTCGCTGAGGAAGTATCGGGAAGTAAAGGCTGCGCAGGAGCTTCGGTGGCAGGCGATTCCGTCGCGGGTGCTTCCGTGGCAGCAGGAGCCTGTATAGCCGGTGCTTGGGTCGCGGCGGGCGCTTCTGTTGCAGCAGGACTGCCACAGGAGGTTAGAAATAAACTCAGGATCAGGATCAATATGATTTGGGCGAATCATGTGAAACTCACTTTCGACCGTCCGCTAATCTGCGCCAATCTTCGCTAATCTTATAAAGAATGATGGAGATCGTTGGACAGTTTCACTTTCGCATCCATGCGGCACAGCAGGTTGTTCCCGCTATAGGGGAACGAAATTTCTCCTGTAAGCATATCTGCGATCTGCACTTGCATTCTACCATCTATGACCGTACTGAACGCCAAAGTGTTCCCGTCTGGTGACCAAAGGGGAGTCTCCGCGCGTCCGCTGGTGAACTGTGTGATCGGAGTCGTCTCTCCGCTTTGGATATTCACTACAACTATATTACTGATTAACGCATCCGATGATTGATCTGCACTGGCATCTTCGGGATTTTCGCGTTTCACAAAAGCGATGCGCGTCCCATCTGGTGACCAGTTCGCCGCATAACCGTGACCGGTATCCACGTCTGCCAGTTTGTGCAGATTCGAACCGTCGGCGCCCATAACCCACAACTCCCCCACCGTGAAAGGAGTCTGCGAATCGGGTGTCTTGATAAAAGCAAGCTGGCTTCCATCTGGTGACCAGCGAGCGTAGGAAATGTAATTGAATTGGTCAGCGAATAATTGCTTCACCACTTTCCCATCGCGCTGCGCCAGCCAGAGTTCGCTGCCCTGACCCATTCCACGCGAGAAGGTGAAGGTGAAATCGTTTGAATCAGGTTTTGCAGAAAGGTCGTAGGCGAATTCGGTAATGGGAATATTTTTCTGCGCACTATCCACAGAGGCGCGGATAACATGCGGGCTGCCGAGCGAATCCACTTTGAGGTAGGCGGCTTTGCCATCGCTGGTCCATGCCAGGAAGTGAGCATCAGAATTAGTGACAGGCTGGGTAACGGAACCAGACTCAGTATCCAGAAAGAGAACCGTCTGTCCGTTGGGACAATTCAATTCGATGAGCATGTGTTTCCCAATCGGAGCAGAGAAAGCATCGTCCAATCCACATGAAACAGGAATGGAAAAGAGAATCTCTTTGAGAGGCTGAATATCGGCGGAATATTCAGCGAATGTAGATTTGTCGAAGTTGTAAAAGAGGAGGGATGTTGTGAGAGGAGTTTGAGGAGTGGGAGTGCAGGAAGAAAGAAGAAAGATGAAAGAAGTGATCAGTAAGCAGTGGACAGTGGTCAGTTTTCCGCGCATGAGCGATATTATACAGGCGGGTTATAATCCAAACGCAATTCGGTGGTTGAGTAGCTCTGAGTGGTTTTTGAGAAGAGCGTATCGAAACCACCAACCAGATTCGAACAATAGCTATCTTGAAATGCTGTGGTTTCGATACGGCGGACGATCACCACCTACTCAACCACCGTAGTTATCAAAAATCGTAAATCCAAAATCTGAAATCGGAAATTCAACATGCATATCTTAGTCACCAACGACGATGGCGTTCAGGCGCCCGGACTTCTCGCGATCGCGCAGGAAATGCGCAAGCTCGGAAAAGTAACTGTCTTCGCTCCCGACCGGAACTGGTCTGCTTCGGGGCATGTCAAAACCATGGATCGTCCCATGCGCGTGCGCGAAACCTTGCTCGCCGATGGCACATCCGCTTTTTGTTCGGACGGCGCACCGTCAGATTGTGTTGCCATTCCGCTGCTCGGCTATCTCGAAGACGAAGTGGACCTGGTCGTCTCGGGCATCAATCCCAACGCCAACATCGGGCATGACGTCACCTACTCGGGCACCGTCACCGCCGCCATGGAAGCGGTTATTGCGGGCGTGAAAGGCATCGCTGTCTCGCTCGATTCGCCGGAAGGCTTCAGAGGCGCACTGGATTATTCCACGGCTGCCATCGTCGGTCGGCGTGTGGCGGAACAAGTCCTTGCGGATGGATTGCCCGAGGGCGTGGTGTTGAACGTCAATGTGCCATATCTCAAAGAGAACGAACTCAAAGGTTACATGATCACCCGTCAGGGACTGCGCGTCTATCGCGATGCGCTCGACCAACGTATGGATCCGCGCGGTAAACCCTATTTCTGGATCGGCGGCGAATATCCCACCGGCGTCAACGAACCCGGCACCGACTTCGGCGCACTCAAGGAAGGCTACGTCTCCATCACCCCGCTTGAATTGGATCTCACTCATTACAAGGCGATGGATATGTTGAAGAAATGGAAATTTTGATTTACGCGTAGGGGCGGACGGCCGTCCGCCCCTACTGTTATATTGAAAACAATTGGGCGGGGAGACCTCGCCCCAAAAAAGGAAATTGAAACAAAATGCCCTACCTTGCTTCAGATACCCGTTACAACTCCATGACCTATAACCGAGTCGGTCGCAGCGGACTTAAGCTGCCTGCGATCTCGCTCGGATGGTGGTACAACTTCGGCGGGCGCGACAACCTCGAGAATGGACGTGCCATCGCACGCCGCGCCTTCGATATGGGCGTTACGCACTTTGATCTCGCCAACAACTACGGTCCTCCGCCTGGAAGCGCCGAAGTCACATTCGGTGAACTCTATAAGCAGGATTTCCATCCTTACCGCGATGAACTCATCATCTCCACCAAGGCGGGCTATGACATGTGGCCCGGTCCGTATGGCGAATGGGGTTCGCGCAAATACCTGCTCGCCAGTCTCGACGCCTCCCTCAAGCGCATGGGGCTCGACTATGTGGATATCTTCTACAGTCACCGCTTCGACCCCGAGACTCCGCTCGAAGAGACCATGGGCGCTCTCGACTCTGCCGTCCGACAGGGCAAGGCACTCTACGTGGGCGTCTCTTCCTATAATCCGGATCAAACCCAGCGCGCCGCCGAAATCCTGCGTGACCTGGGGACTCCCTGCCTCATCCATCAACCCTCTTACAACATGTTCGACCGTTGGATCGAAAACGGGCTAACAGATGTGCTCGTTGAAGAGGGAATCGGCTGCATCGTCTTCTCGCCTCTCGCGCAGGGACAGTTGACCGACCGTTACCTGAACGGAATCCCCACTGGAGCGCGTGCCAGCAAGACCGAACGCGTCTGGCTCACACCCGCAGACGTGGAAGCGAACCTGCCTAAAGTGAAGCAACTCAACGAACTCGCGCAAGCCCGCGGACAGTCCCTTGCCCAGATGGCAATCGCATGGACGCTCCGCAAGCCCGCTGTGACATCATCCCTGATCGGCGCCAGCAGCGTCAAACAACTGGAAGACAGTCTCGCCGCGTTGAATAATCTGACATTTAGCGAGGAAGAGCTAAGTAAGATCGAAGAAATACTGAAAGGCTAAGTGAAAATAACTATGTCATCAAAGACAAAGAAACTAGTTCTTACTATTTCAATTGTCTTAATGGTTCTTTTCTTAATCGCCGGCACCCTTACCGGTGTGGCTTACATCAACCTTAGATCAGCAGGTCATTCATCATCAACTGATGAGAAGGCGCCTATCACGAAAACGCTCGGCGATTTTCGCTCAATTGATGGAACCGATTATTTGATTGCATCTGTGACCGGCAGTGATGGCGAAACCAGTCTTCTCAGCGAACTATTTTCTTCAGGTAGATGGTTCGGCGGAGGATATGGATATAGTCAATACAATCTAGTTTTTCTCGACGCTAGTACCGAAGAGGTCTATCCGTTTTTGAATACAAATGACTATGAGATCGTTTCGGTGGAAGGATTTCCAACACCAGTCATTAGTTTCAATAACCAGTCCCAACCTATTCCACCAACCGATCCAATAGCATGGTGGTTGTTCTCGATCGTTAAGTCAGATACTGATCAAAATGGTGATTTATCGTCACTGGATAAACAAACCCTTTCTATATCAGATGTAGGAGGCAGAGGGTATACTGAAATCGTTCCTGATGTGGATAACCTTTTGGGAACTGCTTTCAAGAATGATGATACTTTGCTGATCATCTATCGCTCAAATGGCAAGAACTATCTGGCACGAGTCAATTTACCATTGCGACAAGTAGAAAACACAGAGGAATTGCCATTGGGAGAAGAGATTCAATGAACTTTCTCAAAAAACTATTCAGCCCCGAACTCCCCAAACCCGAAAAGCGCTACTACACCTTTCAGGTGAAATGCAAACGCTGCGGAGAGATCATCGAAGGTCGCATTGACCTGGACAACGACCTCAGCCTGAACGACGACGGGGACGGCTACATCGTCCGCAAGGGATTGATGGGCAGCAATCGCTGTTTCCAGCAGATCGAAGTGGAATTAAATTTCAGTACATCACGTCAGTTAACCGAGAAATCCATTACCGGCGGAACGTTTGTAGAATAGATAATCGACGATAAACCATAGACGATGGTCAATGATCTATCGTCCGAAAGGTATTTATGCAATACACATCCCCTCCCAACCAGCAAGCTTATTACGAACAAGTCTGGAATATGGTTCGTCAGATCCCTCATGGGAAGGTCGCAGCGTATGGTCAGATCGCTTTGTTGCTGCCTCCGCCCAACGGGATGGAGTTTGAAGCGTACAAGGCGTTCGGTCCGCGTTGGGTGGGTGGAGCGATGGCGAATTGTCCCGATGATGTCCCGTGGCAAAGAGTCATCAACTCGCAGGGGAAGATCAGCGAGCGACCCGGCGCAGAGAAACAGAGACAACTTCTGGAGGAGGAGGGAGTCGTCTTTGTCAAAGATAAGGTGGACATGAAGAAATACGGCTGGAAAGGTCCGGGTGAGGCAGATGAACCGCGACAAGAAACTTTATTTTAGGAGGAGAACATGTCTGAGTTTACTGGTGGACAGGCAATTGAACGGATTATTTTGGTCAATCTCAAAAAAGGCGTATCCAGAGAACATTTCGACATTGTCGCACAACACGGCAGAGAAATGCTGGGCGTCATCCCTGGCGTAGAGGTCGTTTCGATGGGGATCGCTTGCAACGCAAATGCTTCTCATAGCTATCTTGTACGGCTCCGCTTTCGCGATGCCCAAGCGCTCCAAGGCTATGAAACACATCCCAATCATGCCAAGTTTGGTTTAGAGGAATGGCTGCCGATCATTACTGATGAAATCCTCAATGATTATGCAATCGCCTATTGATTGAATGATTTGGCATGATGTAGAGTAGAAGAGGGCTTCGCCCGACGAAGCAATCGCTGAGTAAAGGAAGATTATTATGGATATTTATCTGGCAACGGAACATGCCTATCACCTGATCCCGCAATTTAGCCTGGATGTGGCGCGGGATCGGGTGGAGCAAAAGAAGGTAAGTCTGATCGCGGGAACATTGGGGGCATTATTCTCACGCGCCAAATCCGAAGAACTTCAACTTGTGAGCGTGGAAAATCGCGTTGAGCCGTTCTGGTTGATCGCTGCCTCATCGCGCACCGCCTATGACCGGACTCATGCATACACTGTCCCTGCCAGCGGAACGGAAGTTAAAGGTGTGACCGTGCTGGGTCAGGATCTTGCCGTAACAACCCCAGCGAAAGGTGTACCCAGCTTCACCATCAATGGCATTGAGCACTGCGTGCAGGAACTCAAAACGCAGCAGACCTTCGACGGTATTACCGGGAACAAGACCGACCTTCTGAAATATATTAGCGTTGCCAAGACCGAGATCCCTGACTTAAGCACATTCGCACCCGAGGGCGTGCTGGTCATCCCGCCGCAGGTCAAAGCCAATGCTGTAGTAAGACAGGTCACCGCGGAAGTGCTCCAGCCCGTCCACAACGTACAAGCCATCCACGAAGAGCGCGTGGACATCAGTACCGTCGACCTGAACTTCCGCCCATGCTACGCCTTCGAATATGAATGGGCAGCCAAGAGCAAGCGTGTGGTGATCGAGTTTGATCCCATCACCGGCGAGATCCGCACTGGCGGCAAGAAACTAAGCGACCAGATCAAAGGCATCCTCACGCGCGACCTGCTCTTTGATGTCACCGCCGATGCTTTCGGAACGCTCGTGCCCGGCGGCAGCATTGCGGTCAAGCTGGTCAAAGCCGTAGTGGATCGAAAGAAATAAGTTTCCTCGGATGGATCAAAAGCCAACCTACGTGTTGATCCATAGTCCACTTGTGGGCGGACTCACGTGGACGTTGGTCGCCGATCAAATGCACAGGCAGGGATTGGACGTGCTCGTTCCGACTCTGACCGATGCGCCTGATTCCGTTAAACCGTATTGGAAACAGCATGCTGATTCGATTTCCAACTCCCTTACGAATGTTTCAAAAGATACACCCGTGATTTTAGTGGCTCACAGCGGAGCAGGTCCGCTGCTGCCCGCTATTCGACGAGCACTCCCCAATCCGATCCAAGCGTATGTGTTTGCAGATGCAGGTATTCCCCGCGATGGTGCTACACGCCTCGACCTTATGAGAACAGAAGACTCTCTTTGGGCAGACCAATTTCAAGCGGAGTTGGAACGGGGCGAACGCTTTCCCACGTGGAGCGGTGACGGCTTGCGTGAGATCGTTCCCGATGATGATCTGCGTGAGCAGTTGGTCGCGGAACTCCACCCGCGCGGATTGAATTTCTTCACGGAGCCCATCCCCGTCTTTGATGGTTTTCCCGATGCACCTTGTATCTACATTCAATTTAGCGCGCCGTATGAAATACCAGCGGCGCACGCACGTGAAGCGGGCTGGGCTACTTACAAATTGGATGCAGGTCACTTTCACATGTTGGTAGACCCTGAAGCAGTGACCGTTTTGATCGTCAACTCGATCAAGAACATTTCTCCCATGATTTTGTAAACGCATCACACTTTTCGTTCTCTATGACGGTTGCCAATAAGTTGGCAGTGATACTCGGTAAAAAAGAAGTTCGTACACAGTGGGGTGCTCATCGGGATACAATAATCCTTATGACATCATCCTCTCCTATCCGCATCGGCATATTGGGCGCAGCAGCCATCGTACCCATGGCGTTGACCAATCCCGCCCGCCGCGTTCCGGAAGCAAAGATAGTCGCCATCGCCGCCCGTGACCCTCAGCGCGCCCAACGCTTTGCCAAGCGACACAACATCCCACGCGTTCACCAAACCTATAACGAGTCTGCTCGCTGATCCCGAGATCGACGCCATCTACAATCCCCTACCCAACGGACTGCACGCGGAATGGACGATCCGCGCCTTGAAGGCGGGCAAGCATGTACTGTGCGAAAAGCCGCTTTCGTCCAATGCCCAAGAAGCGGAAGAGATGGCAAAGGTGGCACAGGAAACGGGACTTGTGCTTAGCGAAGCCTTCGCCTATCGCTACCATCCACTGATGGCAAAAGTGAAAGAGATCATTGCTAGTGGAGAGATCGGCAAGGTCAGGCATATCGAAGCGCAGTTTTCGTTCTTGCTTCCAGTGCCTAACAACATTCGTTTCAAATATGAACTGGCAGGAGGCTCGTTGATGGACAATGGATGTTATCCCGTCAGCTTGATCCGACATATCGCCGAAGCCGAACCCACCGTGGAACGCGCCGAAGCGCGTCTCTTCGCCCCTCAAGTGGATCACAACATGACCGCCGATTTTTCCTTCGCTGACGGTCGCACCGCCCACATGGAAAGCGGCATGCTCTCGCCGAAATTATTCTACTCTGCGTTGAAAGTGGACGGCGATGCCGGTCAATTGCGCGTGTTCAGTCCCTTCCAGCCGCATATCTTCAATCTGTTGACGGTGAAGGGAAAGAACATCAACATCCGCCAACGAGTCCCCGGCGAAAATTCCTATGCACTGCAACTGCGTGCCTTTATCCAAGCCATTCACGGCGAGAGGAAACTTAACACCGATCCTAGCGACGCCATTGGCAACATGCGCGTTATCGACGCGATCTATGAAAAAGCTGGCTTGAAGAAGCGGGGAAGTTAACCGATAGAACTTTGCTCCACATACACATCATTTGTCCGCTTCAAATCCTGACCATATGTTGCCACAATGATCGCCACAGCGATCCATGTGAACAATGTGTTGAGCATCAACGGGATCAAATCTCCGTTGCTTTGACCGAGCACACCCAAAGTTCCCAGCGTGGTGTTGATCGCAGCATGGAATAACACGGGCATGAGGATACTTTCCGTGTTCACATACACCCACGCGAACAAGACAGACCAGCTTGTCGTCAGCAACGCAAACCACACGAATGGAATATTCCCTACCACGCTGCGCCATGCTGGAAATATAAAATACGGCAAATGCCAGATCGCCCAGACGATACCGATGACGAGACTGGCATGGAGAGCGGTCATCCCATCGCGCATCTTCGGCAGGATATATCCGCGCCAACCGATATCTTCCGCAAGCGGACCTCCTGCAAAGATGTTGATGAGAAATATGACCGGCAAAAAAGTCGGCAGCATTTCCCGCGGCATTCCATTCGGCAGGGACAAGGCAGGTGCCGGGATGCCAAGTGCTTTACCAACAGCGATTGCCAGATAAGCAATCATCGCCACGCCAAACAGTACAGCCAGATACCAGCCAACTCCCACACGCCAGCGCAGCAACCGCTTCAGAAATTTGCGGATGCCATCTCTTCCTTCTGATATGCCGATCAGGATCAGGGCAGAAACGGTCGGCGCCCATGCGCCCGGCAGAGAGAAGAATGGATTCTCAGGAACGAGAAATCCAAGAGGCAGCCAGACCGACCATGCAATGGCAAACGTCAGCACAAAGAAAGCGGGAACAGGATTCTTTTTCGACCAATCTATAAACGTAGTAAACATGATCCACACTCCTACTATTTATGCATGTCATGCTGAGGAGCAGAGTGACGAAGCATCTCTACCCAGTCGAGAAAACTTTCTGCTTGAGGAGAGATGCTTCGCTTCGCTCAGCATGACATGAACTAGAACTTACTACTTCTCAGCAATCGAAAAGACTCGCACTAAGAAGAAAGCCAGCGCCGCTCCGAACAGGGCAGAGCCAACCGAGATGAGGATGGTTTGATCCACGCCAGCAGGCATGGTCTTAGCTCCGACTGCCATCAGGATTCCGGCAATTGCGAGAGGGACGAAGGTAACGGTCGTGCGGGTGATCAAGGTTTTGGTATTCATTTGTTTATCTCCTTTTTGTTTTACATACATTTGTGTATGTAAAATGATTAAAAAAAATTTGGTTTCATATCGTAGGGACGACCCGACAATGAAGGCACAAAACCTTCCCCATCGGGCGGGTCGCCCCTACACCATTCACTACTTTTTCAGCCCAGCGATCATAATATCCGCAAAGGACTCGGCGCTGGTTTTCAACGAGAACGACTTGGGTGAAGCCAGCCATTGTTGAATGGCGCCATTCTCAAAGGCGAGAAAGCCGCGCGCCATGTCGGTGGGATCCATGTCATCGCGCAGGACTCCCTGAGCGACACCCGCGCGCATGGCATCGGCAATTCCAGCGATGAGTGCATTGCCAGAGTCGATCTGCTTCTTGCGCCCCGCCTGCAATTCGGGATCGAGTCCGGTCTTGAAGAGCGCCAGTTCCATCACTGCGCGTGCCTCTTTATCCTCTTCGATCAATGCACATTGACTGACAAACACACGCCGCAGGATCTCGAGCAGAGTACCGCCTTGCGCTACTGCTCCCTGCACTACCGCCGCGCCACGAGCGGACACTTCTTCGATGAGCGTGTTGTACAGATCCGCTTTGCCTTTGAAGTGCCAGTACACCGCGCCACGGGTGACCTTGGCGGCTGTTGCCACATCATCCAATGTGGCAGCTGCATAGCCTTTGGCGCTGAATACGGAAAGCGCAGCCTTCAATACAGCGGCACGGGTAACGGCGGCTTCTTCCTTGGTGCGTCGCATAATATACATACTATCGCGTATGTATATTTCTGTCAAGAGGTGTGCTGGATGAAAGTCCGCTTCAAACACCCTACCCTATTCCTATAAAAAAAACGGAGCGCACGCTGAATGTGCGCTCCGTTTTCAATTTACTGGTTTAAGCCTTCTGCGATCTTGAGCACTTCGTCCAAAGGAAGTTTATCCGTCTGGACAGCCAGCACATAGTCGCCTTCCTGCCATAACAGCATGTTGATGGTCTTGCTGGAGGAGTGTGGCGAGTGGAATGCCAGACCTTCGATCCAGACGCCCGTCTGCCCATTGACGGTAACATCTGTAACGGAGAGTCCACCAGTGGGCATGTCTATGGTGCGCCCGTCGAAGCGGGTGGTCTGGATACTGAGGTAACCACCGGCGCTGGAAACGTAATCCGCGAAGATACCCATGCCATGACCGATCTGTTGGTCATCGAGATATTCTGCAGCAACAACAGAGATCTGGGTAAAGCCATCAGGCAGATACCCTGGCAGGAAGGGTTGGAAACCAGCTTCTCTGATGGCTTTCTCCAGCGGATTGCCAGTCTGTGAAGAGGGCGAAAACGGAGTGGAGGTTGCCCCTGCCTGGGCTAGTTGTTCGGGCGAAGGTGAAGCAACGAGTACCGGCTCACCAGCAGGACGGTCACTGAGGCCCAGCACGCCGATCTGGCGGAGAAAGTTTGCTGCTAGAACACGCGCGCTTGGCGAAGCAGCAAGAGTGATGGTTAACACTGCGAGCAAGACAGAGAACGTCACCGCCAGCCGGCGGAACATTAATACTTTTGGTTGTGCGATCATTTTTTTCGAGATCCTTTGATAGAGCGACGCCGCAAACTCAGGAGGCGGCGGCTCGCGAAATTGGTTGAGGAAATCATCGTTCATGGTTATGCCTCCCATTCTGCGCGCAGGCTTTGCAGCGCGCGATGGAGCAGTACACCGACATTCGATTCGGTCAGCCCGGTGAGACCCGCGATGGTGCGGTTGGTGAGACCGGCGCCGTATTTGAGAGCCACCAACTCTCGGTCACGGTCTGCAAGCCGGGCAAGTACTATGGAGAGGCGTTTGAAATCGGCACGTTTCTGTGCCAGCGCCTCAATATTTTCTTCGGACGAAAATTGGACAACATCATCCAGCGATACGACAGGACGCTGCTTACGCAAATGATCCACAGCCACCCGTTGAGCAATGGTGAACAACCAGGTGGAAAACGCCGCCAGGTCACGCCGGTAACGATCACGGTTGCGCCAGGCTTTCTCGAAAGTTTCTGAGGTCAGATCCTCGGCAAGTGGACCATCTCCGAGGCGATAACGGAAAAAGTTGTAGATGCGCGGCAGTTCCACCTGATAGAGTTGTTCGAAATCCGCTTCGGTGGCGGAGGCTCCCAGCCAGGTGAAGAGTCGTGGTTTTGTCATCATGACTCATTATACGGGGCTCGGGAAAAAGTATTACAAAAAGCTTTTGAGAAGGAAGATAGGAAGAAAAAGGTATTTCGTTCTCTTAAACGTTTCGTTATACTGAACAATGGTGAGATCATATTCCGTTCTTAAAAGGAATTGCAAGATGACCGCTCAATTCAATGATGTGTTTCGATATAAAGGTAAGGATTTTGCTATTGCCGGGATCAGTGCCGGTGAACTATTCCGACCGGCTGATTTTGGGCTCTCCCCCATTCCAGCAAGCACTGCCTGCTGGCGCGGATATGTGGCGGTCTTCGCCGTTTCCGATTCGTATCTCGTGCTGGGTACGTTATCTGTGAACCTGCAGGAAGAACAGGCTCCAACGATCAACGGCATTTCACCATCAGTGCCAACACGTGGACTCAAATTATTCAACAATGTGTACGCCGATCTAAAGTATCGCATTCCCTACACAGGCGGATTATTACTTGGGCATGACTTTATCAGCGAGCTATACGTCCACATGGGGTTTCATCCGGCGTGGAAGTATAAAGAAGTGTTCGAGTTGACCTTTGAGAATGGAAGACTGGTCAGCGAACTCGACCGTTCCGATTGGGCGGCTCAGGAGCGGCAAGATTTTCTTGCATTGATCCGCGTTGATGATCCTAACAGGATGCTCACCAAAAAGGAGATCAGCGATTTTGTCGAGCGTTCTTTTGATCGGACGTATAAAAAAGATAAATAACCCAAAGAGTATTTAGCCGTTAAAAAGGCATGGAAAGGAGTGTCCCGTGGACAAAAATCTTATTGCTAAATCATCGATTACGATCAATGCGCCTCTCGAGGAAGTGTGGAATGCGCTGGTGGATCCCAACGCCATCAAGCAGTACATGTTCGGCACAAATGTCGTTTCAGACTGGCATGAAGGAAGTGCCATCCGTTGGAAGGGAGAATGGAACGGAAAAGCCTATGAGGATAAAGGAGAGATTCTCAAACTCACGCCTGGACAAACCCTACAATACAGTCATTACAGTCCACTCTCCGGAGTGCCTGACGAACCGAAAAATTATCATACGGTCACAGTTGAATTATCGAATGAGGGGAATCAGACGCATGTGTCACTGAGGCAGGATAAAAACGTCACTGAACAGGAACGCGCCGAATCTCAAAAGAATTGGGATACGATGCTTACTGGTTTGAAGAAATTTGTAGAATCATAGCTCCCCGCAATAAAAACAAATAACCGCTAAGGCGCAAAGAACGCGAAGGTTCTTAATCCTTCGCGAAGAAAGAAAAAAGCTTTGTGTCCTTAGCGTCTTCGCGGTGAAAAGTTTTTTTATACAGTCAATTCCACAACCAGTGTGTGCATCGCCAGCTCCAGTGTGAGCTGGCTTGTTTTTACCCCCTCGTCGATTCGCAATAACTTGCGATAAATGCTTTCGAGTGATTCCATCGAATAGCGGGCGGCTTGCTGCATGGCTTTCTCCGCCACGAACGGATGGATGCCCACGGCGCGCGCCATGTCATCTTTGTTGCCGCGTGCATCCAGAATTTCACGTGCTTGAATCAAATAGCGGAACTGTCTCACGATCATGCCCCAGACCGAGAATGGTTCTTCACTTTCAAGCAGACGATGCAGCAAATACTGCGCGGATTTTCCATTCCCGTTCGACAACGCATCGACAAAATCGAACACCGATTGCTGGGATGTGACGATGCAGACCGCTTCAACGTCCGACGCTTTGACCTGTCTTGCCCAATTGACGTATGCCAGCAGCTTGGAGATCTCCATCCCTGCCTGACGCGTATCCACGCCGACCATGTCTTTCAGCATTTCAGCGGCGCGTGGCTCGATCTGACCATTCTGATTCTTGGTCTCGTTGATGATCCAGCCGGTCATTTCTTTCAAACGAGGAAGCATGAAAGCACGCGTCTAAATCAGCTTGTCGTTCTTCTCCGCCCATTTCACCAGCCAGTGTTTATCCGCTTCTTTGGGTTCAACGGTTTCATACATGACCACACGAGACGTGTCGGGTGCCTTCTCTAGGAATTCAAGGAACTTCTTGCGGGAGGCTTGATTGTTATATTTTGCAGAGGGATTTGCCAGATAGACCAGTCGCCGCTTGGCAAGGAACGGCATGGCATTGACCGCTGTGTTGAGGTCGTTATCGTTCATCGAACGCGCGTCGAGGCGTGCGGTGTTCATATCCGCGCTGGTGGGATCGGTAAAGTCAAACTCAAAATCCTTGAGCTTGCGCGTGATGGCGAATTCGTCGTTGCCGTAGAGGAAGAAGAGGTTGGGCATGAGGCTCGTAGGGGCGAGGTCATCTCGCCCCTTTTTGTGGATGACAAATAATGGGCGGGGAGACCCCGCCCCTACAGTCTACTTCGTGATCACGCGATGAACACCTTTGCGCACGGGGACGATATCCACGATCTGCAGGTTGCCGAGGTCGGCTTCGGTGGTGACGTGTTTTTGGAGCCACGGTCCGGCGGGCTTGCTAAGGAAATATCCGAAGGCGGCGAAGACCATGGCGAGCGGGATCAGCCAGAAACGCCAAAAGTTGGATTTCGCTCCTCGAAGCGGCATCCAGGCAAAGGTACCGGAAAGAAGCGCTGTCGTCGCCATGTTGGTTCCGCATCCGGGGTGGATGGCAAGTCCGCTTTCACCGGCTAAGAGTCGCGCCTTGGCTTCATCCGCAGCGACGACGATATCTTCCTGTTTGAATTCACCGAAGAGGAAGAATCCCGTCGGGTTGGAATGTCCGCCCATGTTTTGGTTCGGATATTTGCGCGCAAGGACTTGAAGGGTGGCATGCTCGAGCGCGTGATTTCGTCTCGTTTCAAGGATAAGGGGGAGATCTAATATCATGTGATGATTATAGCGTTAAAACAATGTGTCCTGCATGAAAACATGCAGGACACAGGTTAGTATCTTTTAATGCGTTACTCGGCGGTGTTACCGGAAGTCGCCATGACGAAACCAATGAACATCAGGATGGCGCCGATCAGTTCACTCAGATACAGGAAATCGGTCAAACCGGCTTTGAGGAACGAGCCGCCCATCGCGGGTGAGAGCGCGCCTGCGGCGATCAGGATATTTCCAAACATGCGGTTGGCAAGGATCTTCTTGCGCCAGAACAGGAAAGCCGAATAAATGGCTCCACCCACGAGGGTCAACGTCCCGTAGATATTGAGGAGAATGGTGAACAGAATAATGAGTCCGCTGCGGGTGAGGATGTCTTTGTATTGTTCTGATGCCGGACGGGCTACATCATAGGCAGCCTGATTCACAGGAGCCAGGAAGACCAGGAACAATACGAGCACAGAGACGGCTGCTAGGATCCAGGTGACGATCATCGCCGTGTTCCCTTTACGGATGAGCAGATGTACGGTGCCCATTCCCAGCCAGGCTGCGGTGAGCATGGCTCCGGTCAGGTACCAGAGTTTCAAGATGAAAGCGTTGAAGGTCAACCCAAGGATGACCTCGCTCAATGTACCCAGACCGTATAAGAGAAGGCCGAATGCCCACAACAACAAATGAATGCCGCCGCGCTGGCGATAGCGATTATAGACAGCGACCACAAAGGCGAACGTCACGATCGTGGAGATATAGGGGAGAAAGTTCATGAATGGCTCCTGGGGAGAGATTTATGCCGATGGGATGACGCCCGCCAGCGATAACGCGATGATGACGAACACCGCAATAAGGATCATGACCAGCAGGACAAGCAGCGCCGGTACGATCTTTTCGGTCAGCATATTCGGGTCGAATTTTTTGGATGTAGGTGTTCCAGCCATTCGAATTGCCTGCCAATCGCTATAAAAGACCAACCCTTAATGATTCGCCGTTTCCAATTTGCGGTATGTTTCGAGCAGGCTGATCAGGATCTGGTCAGTGAAGGTGTGCATTTTGGTGTACATCTCGGTGGCTTTTTTCGAAGGGACATTCGCTTCGGTGTACACCTTCACCACCGACTCAACCAGCGTATCGCGGAAAAACAGGAATGCCTTCGCCGCGTCCACGTAGCTGAGTTGATAGCGGCGGGCGCGCGAGGCGTATTCATAGCCAATGGCGTAGGCTTCGGTGGCGGCGTCTTCTCCGTTCGATGCCACATAATTCATCAAACCTTGAAACAGGGAACGTGCGCTCATTCGATACTGGACGCGCGCATCTTCATCCAATTTTTGGTACCAGCCTTCCGCTTCGAGACGTCCCTCCGAGATCTGCATGCGGACGCTCTTCACCACCTCCTGCATCATCCCCTCGGGAGCAAGCGCTTCGGTATGGGACTTGGAGTTGGATTCCGCCCACAGGAGGATCTCTCCCCTTTTGTAACGGCGATGTCCGCCCTGCGTCTTATGCACGGGCAGTGCGCCTTTATCAGACCAAAGCCTGACCGTGCTCGGGTGTACTCCGAGAAGTTTTGCTGCATCACTGAGGGAAAGCCATTCATCCATTATTTTCACCAGGGGAGGAAATATGCGATCAAGGTAAGAGGAATTGCAAGGAGAACGCCTTTAAGGATCACTTTCTGCGCCTGCCTGCGCACTTGCTTTAATTCTGCTTCATCCTCGATCTTTTCTTCATTGTCACCGAATTTTCGCGCACCGCGCGAAGCCAGCGATACTCAGGTCTTATCGAGCGCTTGAAAACAACTCGTGGTGCCAGCGGAGAACATGAAGAACAACGGCAACCGCCAAAGCGGATTTACACCCAAGACAATTAACACCACAAGAACCACAAGAGTGATGACTAATTGCTGGACCCCAAACTTCATCCGCTTTTTTCTTTCGAGCGGGCTGATGTTGGGGATGCAGACTTCTCTGATCCCTTCCTCTTGTTGGGGATTGGAGGATGCTAACTTGGAAAAGAAGGGTTGGCTTGAGATGGTCATTTTTCTAATCTGCAACGATCGCTACTTTATCTGTAAAGGACGGTTCGTGTGCTTTCTTTTGAAATGCACTGACATCAATACGAGACAACATGATAGCTGCGATGAGCATCATCAAGGCTTCGATGCCAAAGACAACCAGGTACCCGGCAATAGCACTGCCGGTGAGTTTTGTCGCAAGATCGGCAACAACACCAGCCATCAACAATCCGATCAACCGCGAAAGTCCGTTGGAAAAGCCCCAGGCGCCAATATACAAACCAACCTTCTCGGGCACGGTCAAATCGAACATCAGGGAAAGATTGGCGATGGTGGAAATGCCGGTACCAAAGCCCAACAAAGTAATGCCAACATAGAAGGCAGTCTGGCTGGAAGATAATCCGCTGATGACAATGGTAATAAACCCAAATAATGCGCCAAGATTACCAGACTGGGCAATATATTTTTTATTCACACGCCCTTCAAGCAGCCATTCCAACAGGGCAGCAACAATAAAAGCGATCAATGTGAATCCACTACTGTACGAAACGATCCGTGACGTCTGTGCCAGCGTCCAGCCAAAGGCTTGAGCACCAAAAGGTTCAAGAAGCACATCCTGTCCAAGGATGGCGGCAAGCAGCAGCAGGAGATAAACAAAAAATACCTTTGCCACCGGGTTGGCTGTGATGGCAGATATCATCTCTTTGACGGTATAGTTTTCGGAACGCGGCAGAGAGGTGGTATCGCTCGAGCGCGGTTCAAGCTTGATGATGCCGAGCAGCCCCAAGCTTAGGGCAGAGGCGGCTACGATCAGGAAAGCGCGCGTCAATGTTGCATGGATATACGTTGGCACCATAATGCTTAAGCTGATGCCTGTGATCGCCAATGCGATCACCATCATAATGAACATGATCGCAATGGTTGTGCCACGTCCCTTTTTGCCGGATAGCTCGGAGGCAAGGGAAAGGTAGGAAACTGCAGAAAGGTTATAGCCCATGCCCCACATCCCAAAGGCAAGGATGCCCACGATAATACCAGCGGTAAAGTTCTGACTGATAAGTAAGGCAATTTGCGGCGACACAGCCACGCCCAACACGCACAGGACCAATCCAGCAAGAATGTAGGGCGTGCGGCGATAGCCCAAGATCGGATGCCGGTCTGAGAATGAGCCGATAGCAACCTGAATGGGTGAAAGCAGATAGGGGAAAATGGCAAGGAAAGTAAAGAGAGTTTTGGAAACACCAAGGTCAAAGATCATAACCCGGTTGAGTGTGCTATTGATAGGCACGAGTGTCATTGCAACAGCGACATGGATGAGACCAAGTTGGATACGTTTGAGAAACATAGGGTAGGTAGATAGTTGGTTCGTTTGGTAGTTTGATAGTCATAAAAAGAGAGCGTGGTGGCGCCCTCGAATGAATTCAATTGTAGATGTAATTTTGCATAGGACAATGTAGATTCATACAGAATTTTACTAGAGTTGCGTGAGCATTTCCGATTCGGTCACTTAATTTGGATTTATTCAGTCTACTTTGAAAAGCGAAGTAGTATAATTTCGCCGCCTGTAATATTCTAGAAATTTGTAATAAATATTCAGTCTGTTTTTACCTGGTTATAAATTCATGGAGTCAGGCGGCTTGCCGCCGAAATCGGGAGCGAGCTCCCCGACTCCATACTTGGAGTTGGAAGAACGAATGACCGTCAGCCCCGCCATGCAACGCTACGCCGCCGAGATCTACCGCCTGCAACAGGATCATGAACAGGTGCCTCTTTCCCTTTTAAGCGAACATGTGGACGCTTCCGCCCAAGCCATTTCGACAATGGTGAAACGGCTCAACCGCAGTGGATATTTGGTTCATGAACCTTATCGTGGGGTCAAGCTGACGGCTTCTGGCGAGAAGATCGCCATGCCCGCCTTGCGTCGCCACCGCCTGACGGAGGTCTTCCTCGTCCGAGTGATGAAATACGATTGGGCGTCCGCGCATACGTTATCCGACACGTTCGAGCGCGGTGTGAACGATGAACTCGAAGAGCGCATGGACGAGCTCGCCGGGCATCCCACGCGCTGCCCACACGGAGAGCCGATCCCCTCCAAAGACGGAGTCATGCCCATTGTGAAGGATGAACCGCTGGTGGATGTCCCTTCCGGTTCCGATTGCATCGTCAGCCGCGTCCGCACTCACGATCTGGATAAACTTCACTACATCGCTGAGCTGGGTCTCGTTCCCGGAACGCCGTTCCATTTGTTGAGTTGTGCCCCATTCAAAGGACCTCTGCGGCTGGAGATGAAACCACACGATCACATCATTGGCTACGAGCTGTCACAGTCCATTTGGGTGGAGGTGATGAAGAAGGGTGAGGGAAATAAACTTCCGCCATTGAAAGTGCCGAATAGATAACAGAAACGTCCCGCAGGTTCAATCTAAGGCTCAAATCCTTCGAGAAAACCTGCGGGACGGTGTCTTTAAAAGCCGGGGAATTCCTTCATGACGAATCCATGACATCCTTCCATGTGAAAAAATACACGCATATGAAATAATAAGGTCAACCATAACATTTATTTGAAGGTTAACCTTATGACTCTCCCACAATTGACCCAGAGCACCGAAATGTACCTAAAAGCGATGGCAGAAATGAGCGGACGCGAGTCCGTGGCGATCGGGCGTCTGGCGGAGCGTCTGAGCGTGACACATGTCTCTGCCAACGAGATGATCAAGAAACTAGGCGAGCAGGGATTGGTCTCACACACTCCCTACAAAGGCGTGAACCTGACAGAGAAGGGGCAAGAAGCGGCGTGCAGTGTTTTGCGCCGTCAGCGCTTATGGGAAGTTTTCCTTTATCAACATTTGAAGATCGAATGGGCAAAGATCTATGAACTGGCCTGCTCGCTCGAACATGCCACCGCACCCGAAGTGACCGAGGCGCTTTCTTCCTTTCTCGGCGACCCGAAGACTTGTCCGCGCGGGAATCCGATCCCTGACGAGAATGGCGAATTCACCCCATTAAACGGAACCATCCTGAGCGAAGTGGAAGTCGGTAAGACCGTGATTGTACTGGCAGTGAATGCCACGTTGACAGATGTGCTCAAGTATTTGCAAGAGCGCAACATCCTGCCGGAACACGAATTGGAAGTCATAGAAGCCGCGCCGCTGAAAGGTCCGCTCACCTTGCGCGTGGATGGAAAGAAAGAAGTCGCGTTGGGGTTGTCGATGGCTGAGTTTGTGATCGTGGAATAACAAAGAAATATCGGGCGGGGAGACCCCGCCCCTACCAAACATCAAAAAGGGAACTTCATGTCTGAATCGGTTCAACTGCATTTGCTCCAACCCGGTCAACGGGCGACCATCACCAAGATCAACGGTGCAGGCGCGTTACGTCGTCGTTTCATCGAAATGGGAATCGTCAAAGGCGAGACCATCCTGATCGAACGTCACGCCCCTCTCGGTGACCCGGTGGAATATTTCATCAAGGGCTACCACCTTGCCCTGCGCAAAGAGGAAGCCGCCAACATCGAAGTCATTTTGCACGGAGAAGCCAATGCCTGATATCACCATCGCGCTGGCAGGCAACCCCAATGCCGGAAAGACCACCATTTTCAACGCGCTGACCGGACTCCGCCAACATACAGGCAACTGGCCTGGCAAGACGGTCGAGAAAAAGGAAGGCGAGATCGAGCACGGTGACATCACCATCAACATCGTTGACCTGCCCGGCACGTACAGTCTCACCGCGTACTCACCGGAGGAGATCATCGCCCGCGATTACATCATCGAAGAACGCCCAGACGTGGTCATCAACGTAGTGGATGCGACCAATCTCGAACGCAATTTGTACCTCACCGTGCAGATCCTTGAACTCGATGTGCCAGTTGTGCTGGCATTGAACATGACCGATGATCTGCACAAAGATGGCTCCAAGATCGATGCGAGTCAGTTATCTCAACTGCTCGGCAATATCCCTGTCATATCCACGACGGCAAATCAAGGCAAAGGTATTTCAGAATTGATTTCCAAAGCTGTGCGCATGGCAAGGCAAAGAACAAATTAGCCACAGAGTCACTGAGAAAAACTTTATTAAAATCTCCGTGACTCCATGTCTCAGTGGCAAAGAGAATTTATGACTATCACAACCTCTCCCCTCTTTCAACTCGATTATGGCAGCAAGTTCGAACGCGAGATCGCCAAGCTCATCGCGGCATTCGAAGAGATCCAATTCGATACCGGCAAATATCCACAACGCTGGCTGGCGATCAAATTACTCGAAGCGGACTCCGATATCCTCTCGCGCGTGCAATCCATGCCGAACGGCGAGCAGGTCATCACACGCGCACAGCAAGGTGCGATCCATCTCAAGGACATGCTCGGCGATGATGTGGACTTGCTCACCGCCGACCGCCGCTACGGTTATATCAACGGCGTAGTGCGCCAATCGCTGCAGCGCCCGCTCATTGACCGCATCACACTCACCGACCGCATCGATAACATCGTCACACACAAATGGCTCGGGCTGCCGGTCTTTTTCACGGTGATGTACATCATCTTCCGACTCGTGATCGACGTCTCCGCTCCGTTTCTGGATTGGACGGATTCCGTTATCAACGGACCCATCGCCCACGGACTGCGCTTCTTACTGGAACTCGTGTCTGCTCCCGTTTGGCTGCGTTCCCTCATCGTGGACGGGATCGTTGCCGGAGTCGGAGGCGTGCTGGTCTTTGTCCCCGGTTTGTTGATCCTGTACTTCTTCCTCGCCCTGCTCGAAGACTCGGGCTACATGTCGCGCGCCGCCTTCGTCATGGACAAGTTCATGCGCGTGGTCGGCTTGCACGGCAAGTCGTTCATCCCGATGATCCTGGGGTTCGGCTGCGCGGTCCCTGCCATCTACGCTACCCGCACCATTGCCAGCCGCCGCGATCGCGTACTAACCGCGTTATTGGTTCCGCTGATGTCCTGCTCGGCGAGATTACCTGTCTACGTAGTCTTTGGTCTCGCCTTCTTCGGCGCCCGCGCCGGGACAGTGATCTGGGCGATGTACGCGCTAGGCATCGTGGTCGCCATGTTGGCAGGGATGGTCTTTACCCGCACTATTCTCAAACCGGATGTCTCATCAGCGTTCGTGCTGGAGCTACCTCCCTATCGCAAGCCTGCTTTGAAGAGCGTCATGATCCACATGTGGGAGAACACGCGTGAGTTCGTCCGCAAGGCTGGAACGACCATTCTCTATGCGTCCATCATCATGTGGGTGCTGCTCAATCTGCCGTGGGGGGTGACCGATCAACGCAATTCCTATTTTGGGAAGATCAGCGGCGCCATAGCACCCGTCTTTGCTCCGCTCGGGTTCAACAACTGGGAAACGGGCGGCGCGCTGGTCTCGGGTTTCATGGCGAAGGAAATTGTTGTCAGTTCGATGAGCCAGATCTACCTCGGGAGTGGACAAATGCCCGTTGCGGAGTCCGCAAGCTGGGGTGAGGATCTGCGAAGCGTCGGTTGGGGATTTGTGAATGCCTTCGTCCGCTCGGGAAGAATCCTATTGAGCATCATCCCCGGTGTGAATCTTGTTGACCAGCAAACATCCACAGAAGATACCGCTTTAAGCGCTGCCTTGCGCGATCACTTCACGCCATTGAGTGCGGCGTCGCTGCTGGTGTTCGTGCTGTTGTATGTGCCATGCGTCGCTACGCTCGGCGCGATCAGGCAGGAGTTTGGGCGTTCATGGGCAGTGACATCTGCCGTCTATCAAACGGTTGTGGCATGGATCGCTGCCTTGCTTGTCTACCAAATCGGAAGTTTCTTCGGGCTAGGGTAATGCCATGCTGAATCAACTGGTCACATTGCTTCAAGAAAAAGAGAATGGGTTGAGCCTGGCAGAGATCAGCCGTGCCATGAAGGCACAGCCAACGGCTATCCTTTGTATGATCGAGCTGCTCGTACAAAAGGGGAAACTGGTCGAGATCGGTCCGGATGGCAAATGCTGTTCCGCTTGCGGAGTTCAGACCGAGTGCAACCTACTGGCGGCACGAGGCAAACGATATACAGTTGCACAATAGCGCAGTAAACAATTCGATATCGAAATGAAAAATCAAGAGACTGGTAAATGCCAGTCTCTTGGTCTTAAAGGGTATTCTCTCGATACCTATTATCGCGTTCGAAGGTCTGAAAGGAAGATCATAAACATCATGAGAGTAAAGATCGAACCCAGACAAGTAGGGATCTGCTGTGGCACAGGGGTTGAGGTTGGTACTGGTGGTGTCTCGGTTGACGGAACAACAGGCGTATCGGAGGGAGTCAAAGTCACCGTAACTTCCGGTGTGGATGTCATCGGTAAAGAGCTTGGTCCTAGTAAGGTAAACGCAACATCACCCGGAGCAAAGCGGTATAGAACATCTCCACCGGCACCGCTGGTTTTAATGTAATGATTTCCGCTTCCGCCTGTGGCTGAAATAAAGCCCCAATCCGGGCTGTTGCCCTGTTGAGAAGCTACGATATAAATCCAGTATTTGGTCCCAGCTTCGGCAACAAAAGAAGTGGGCAGGCTGAATGAATACAAGTTGATCTGGATTCCATTGACCACAGTGAAGGCTATTTCGCCTGCTTTCCCGCCAGTCTGATATTCCACGAGAGGTGGGTTTGCTACAGCAGGTTCCGTATCGGCGGCAATGGATGGATAGATGCTCACAGTGAAATCTGTAACCGGTCCACCTCTTCCCGATTTGAGCGGATCGTATCCACCATACCAATCGATCTGCGAGATCGTTCCACCGTTCGAAAGGGTGAAATCATCCCATACATATTCATCGTAGTCACTGCCATCCGGGTCGCGCCGTGCAGATGGGAGAAGCTTCCCATTTGGATCAACAGGTTGGGAATACACTGGTCCCGTTTGCATCACTTGGATGTCTCCCCCCACAGAGTTATCCGTTTCGGCTTGAACAGGGCTGATGGCACCCAAAAAGCCGAAGGCGACCAAACCAATAAAAGCCAGAACCACTAAAGTAACTCGAACTATTTTGGATGCCATACAACCTCCTGCCCTCACACAATTAATATCAACTTTCCTTACATCGGCATCATGGGGTCCATGATCATCAGGTTACGCATCATGGTCATATCTTCATGCTCGAGAATATGACAATGATACATATACATGCCCGCATGTGGACCGAACTTCATCGCGATCTTGACCCGTTCCCCGGGCCACACGATGACCGTATCCTTCCAGCCGGTATCGAGGAACCCTTGGTTAACGGCGTTGTAACTACTGGTTCCCGGTGAGACGCGCTGGACAACCTGGAACATTACATTGTGAATATGCATGGGATGAGGAATGGAGGAATTGTTGATCCATTCCCAGGCAATGGGCGTATCGAGATAGACCATCTCATCATCGGCTACACCCATTTCTTCATAGACGCGTCCATTGATCGTCCAGGTCATCATCTGCTGCATCGCCAATGTGAACGGGACCGGGCTGGCAAAATTAGAAACATTACTGGCATCGAAACGAAGCGTCATCGGTGGAAGCGGACCCAGCACCGGTTTGGTGGAGGCTTTCTTGCCCACGTTCACGGTCAGGATATTGAACGCGGCACCGTTAGTGAGAGTTGATCCTCCCATCATGCCGCCACCACCCATTCCGCCCCCTCCCATACCTCCGCCGCCCATGCCACCCATCATGCCACCTGGGTCAAAGCTCAGGCTCTTAAGGATCACCTGTTTGCCAGCCGAACTGCCAAAGTCCGCCCACACGTCCACGCGTTCGCCCGGCATCAACATCACATAACTTTTGGAGAGTGCGGCTGGCAGCAAACCACCATCCGTGCCGATGATCTTCAAGGGCATGTTGTTGCTCCATGCCAGTTTGTAGGTGCGGGCATTCGAACCATTGATGATACGCAGGCGATAGGCACGCGGCTCCAGCGAGGAGGTTGCATTCACTTTTCCATTCACGAGGACGCGGCTGCCCAGATAGCCCCACATCATGTTGGGGTTATACAAAATCTGGTTACCGCTGTCGAAATTGCGATCCTGGATGACGACTGGCAGATCATTCGCACCGGTCGCCGCGCCGGGCACTGCCAGCGCTTCTTCATCATCCCAAACATAGAACAACCCAGCCAAGCCCATCGCCACCTGTTCGGCGGTACGCCCCATCGGGTGTGGATGGAACCAATAGGGACCAGCGCGATCGATGATCTGGAAATCATAGATCTTGGTTTGACCAGAACCGATCGCCTGCATCGGTTGACCATCACAATCCTCGGGGACACGCAGCCCATGCGGGTGAACAACGCTATCCTCCGCCAGGTTGTTATGGAAATAGATGCGTACTTTCGTTCCGCTTTTCGCACGGATGATCGGTCCGAGATAGCTGCCCGCGAGATTCTGCACGGTCACACCCGATCCGCTCAAGAGTTGACCTTCATAACTCCACACGCGCGTCTGCGCTCCGGAGAGAATTTGCACCTGTTTTTCAGCTGCCGTGATGGAAATCTCCGCATCCGGCATAAAGGGTTCCATTTGTGATGAAGTTACGTTTCGCAGTCTGAAACGATTTCCGAAGAGAAGGGCTGTTCCACCTAATCCTGCCATGCGCAGGAAATCACGCCGATTCAAAATATTCGAACTCATCTCATACGTCCATTTCTTTTCATACTCGATATCAAAAATTTGTTTTTATGTATCCGCTTTAATGGGAGAGCCTATGGACCCTCCCATCAAAACAATGACCCTTTGGCAAAGGAATATTTTGTAGACTTACATGCCTGGTTGTCCGGGCTGCATTGGACCAATACGGAAGGGACGCATCATCTCGTTGTCTTCATGCTCCACGATATGGCAGTGCCAGACAAACTGCCCCGGGTGTAAGAACTGTGCTTTTACGCGTGTGACCTCTCCCGGGTAAACAATGACGGTATCTTTGAATCCGGTCTCCCAGGGTTCAGGTGGACGCGGGTTGCCCACGAGTTGCACCGGTTGCACAGGTTCACCTGTAAGCAGATCGAGTACAAGGGACTCGCGATTGACCACTTCAAATGTCACTTCATGCACATGCATGGGGTGAGCATCCCCTGTGAAGTTATAGAACTCCCATACTTCCGTGTCACCCACCTTCGGGTTCTCCGTCACGGCGTCCATCCACATTTGATGCATGGGCATACCCATGTTATCCACGGTACCAAGCATTGCTTCGGCAGGACCATCCCAATACATGGACATCATTTCAAGCAACGCCAGCGGACGTGAAACAACAGGTGCGGGCAGCGGTGTGATCGCAGGAAGTTTCAGGAATGCAGGCGGGGTTGATGTATCAACCTTCAATGCGGGAACAACATCGAACTGCATGATCTGACCAGTCGTAGCAGGGTCTGCAGAGAAGAAGTCCACGTTGGGAACACCTCCACCGAATGGCTCATCGGGACCAAGATTGCCAAGCACATACTTACCAACAGGCACATTGGTGAAATCCACGATCAGGTCGGCGCGTTCTGCCAGTGCCATGAGCAATTGATTGCCCATCCCGGTGATATTGACCGGCGCAGCGAGGAAGCCGCCTTCGTTGCCGATCTGCCAGACTTCCACGCCGGGGATCTGGCTAAAGTCCAAGATGAGGAAACGCGACTGGCATCCGTTCAAGAAGCGGAAGCGATAGCGGCGCTGTTCCACTTTCAGGAAGGGCCAGGTATTGCCATTGACCATGATAGTGTTGCCGAAGAATTCTGGGTTCCAGATCGGCGAGAGATCTGTATCAGGAATGTGCCCTGGGTTGAGTTCATTCGCTTCATCAAAGAACTCGCGCGTGTCTGGATAAAAGAGAGAGCCATCTGCGTTGAAGGCACGATCCTGAATGGCAATAGGGATCTCGTAATAGGCTTTATTCGACGGGAATTTGTCTCCCTCTTTCGGAGCGGGACCAGGCAAAACCGCAGAAAGACCCGTGCGTGTGTCGAGTACAGCCTTGTCGCCTGCAGGTCCGCCGCGGATAATAAAAAACCCAGCGGGTCCGGCATAAACGTTCAAGCGCGTCATACCCAAGGCATGGTCGTGGTACCAAATCGTAGAAGCGCGATTGTCATTGGGGTATTCAAAGGTGGCAAAGCCAGTCCCCCAGGCTGCTCCATATTTTTTCGCAGCTTTACCTTTAAAGAAGTTGTACCATGTACCTTCTTTCGCATACTCCGCCGGGATATTGTTCGCAGCAGGAAGGAACCACGCCTCTGCATACCCATCGGATTCATCGCCGACCCCCACAGCGCCGTGCACATGCGGGATGGTGGGAACGGGTCCCACATACGAAGCTGGGGTCTGTTCAAACACCGGACGCGTATCTCTGCCTGAAGCACCTCCAGCAGGATTCGCCCAATGCAACGTTGGGTCCACGGGTAAAAGATGCGGAAGGAAATTTCCATTAGCGTCTTTGAGATCGTTGATCCATTTGATTCGTACGGGTCTGCCTGCCTGCGCTTCGATCGTCAGGGAAGGAGCATTATGCAGCAGCAATGCATTCTTGCTGCCTGCTCCATTGACAGAACCATACCCCCAAACAGTTGTCGTTGGGAAACCCGCCGGCAGGATCTGCTGTACGATCTGCTTCATGGATATTTCGTAATAATCCGCCTGTTTGCCGCCTTTCAACTTCAGCGCGCCCGCCTTCGGCATGACAGGAGGTACAAGCAAAGGTGTTACAAACTTTGGAAGAGCAAATGGATCCAAAGTGCCGCCGGGAATCGCAGCTTGCGCTTTGAGAGTGGCTTTACCCCGCGTGGCAGCAAATAGTGAAAGCACCCCTGCTCCGCTTAATTTGAGAAAGTCTCTTCGGGATAACATGGCATTCTCCTTTTTACTTGATGTATTTTTGTTGCATCCAACCAGAACTCGATTGAACAAGCTTTTCTCTGCTGCGAGAAATCCCTTTGGCGAAAAGGACTTGGAGCAAAAGAGGCTATCCCCATGGACAGCCTCTTTAGTGTTCAGATCACAACGATGTCACATTCAGCCAAGCAGGCTGCATCCTATGTGCAAAACTCGTTCGACTGAATCTGATCACGTGGCATCCATGCTATATGTGGTCAAAATTTTTAAAGTCCGGGAAGTACTGCCAGGGCACGGGGTGCCCTGGCAGTGTTACTTTCCTAGATACTATGGCAGCGTGAGCCCTGTAACTGTGTTGGACCAGGCAGAAGTGCCACCGGCATTAATGGCTCGTACACGATAGAAGATGGTGTAATTCGGGAGCCGTCCGGTATCGACGAATGTGGTCGTATTAGCTGGTACAGTGGCGAGGGACTGCCAATTTGCACCGCCCAGACGATACTGGATCTCAAAGCCTGTCTCATTGTTGGAATTGTCGTTCCATGCCAGGCTGATGGAGTTTCTGGTAGCGCCAGTGACTCTCAGGTTCGAGGGCGCTGCGGGCGCCGCAGGTAGTGTCACGGATGCCGTATTCGAAGGTACTGAGAACGTATCTGGGGTGGGCACTGTGTTCACTGCCACCACATAATAGGTGTAGGTAGTACCAGCGGTAAGGTTATTGTTAATGAACGTTACCGTTCCGCCTGTAGCTGTGCGCTGCGTATTCGTTCGAGTAACTGTTCCGATCATCGTGAACGCTCCATTATTCGTCGAGCGCCAGACCTGGAAGAGATTCTCGTTGTTGGAATTATCCGTCCAACTGAGTTGAGCACGTACAGGATTGGACAACAAGGTAGCAGTCAAGTTACTCGGAGCTGTTGGTCCGGCTTCAGGGGTGGTAACAGTCGCTACGTTGGAATATGGTGAGTTACCTGCAGTATTGTATGCAAAGATCCGGTAGGCATAGGTAGTGCTCGGTAAAACGGTTGGGTCGGTATAGGTTGTGACATTCGCACCGACACCGTCGATGGCAGTGAATGCACCTGTTACTCCACCGGTGACAAGAGCACGTTCGATGGTGAAACCAGTCTCGTTGCCTGAATTATCCGTCCAGGTCAGGTCTACGCGGTTGGTGTTTACTGCCACCGCAGACAAAGCAGAAGGTGCATTGGGCGGGAAAGCATCTACCGTCTTCACGGCGGAGACCGATTGAACCGTCATGCTCGGGAATTCAGCGCCATATCCAACCTTATTCTGAGCTACAACACGATATTGGTTTGACAAATTGATATTGAGTGCATTGTCTGTGAAGCTGCGGGTGCCATGTGTATTCGGCTGGTCAAGTGGTGACTGGAGAGTCGCCAGGTTAGCCCAGGTGGTACCGGCATCTGTTGACTTCTGCACGACAAAGGCAGTCTCTGTGATCGAGTTATCATTCCAGGTCAACGTTAATTGTCTGGTGTTGCCCGATCCGCTGACAGTGTATGCCAATCCATCGGGTCTGTTGGGCGGGAGCGCCAGAGATACAGGTCGCATCATATCCATTTCTTCGTGGCTGAGGATATGGCAATGGTAGACGTATTCCCATCCGAAGTTGACGAGTTGGTTGGTGATCGGATTGGTCGGGTTGCCCTGAGGATCAACGTTGTTGAACATGGCCGTTGAACCAGCGGGCATCATCGGGTTCAGTGGTCTGACAGAGTTCGGGACCTCAAACGGTACCTTCGGAACGATCGGACGCAAGGCTACGATGGTATCTTCCAGAGGCGCTACACGAACGGTGTCTTTCCAGCCAAGTTCATTGGCATCAGGTGTGATGATGATATTGTCCCAGGTGACTCGGTTGATCAGTTGCACATCGAACAAATGGAAGTGGATCGGATGTGTATCGACACCGTTGTGGGTGATGCGCCAGATCTGGGTTCCATCGGTTGCGCTTGAGATGGCAGTTACCTTCATATCACCCGTAGGCAGATTGGTGCCATCGATCAGTTCTGTCGAAGGATTCACATACGGATACAGGGTGACGTTCTGTGCACCGGGTGATGGAGGTTGGGCTTCCACGCCCAGGTTTGCCTGCATACGACCGTATTCATCGAACGTGGTCGCATTCATTTCATCGTGAATGGCTTTCGGCTGGAGCGGCATCGTCATTTTGGTGCTCTGTCCACGCAGTGTGTTGAAGCCAAACGAAGTGGTGTCATTCACACGGACGAGACCATCGCAGCGCTGCAGGGTGCTGCCGGGAGCATTACAGTTGCTGCTGGTGGCAAAGCTCGTGCCATAGGCTGAGTTGTAGGCAGCCTGTCCCACAATGATGGGGTGTTGACCCAATTCAAAGACACCGGTGCCGCTGGCATTGTGCTTGAAAGCGGTCTGCAGTTTGGTCAGGTTGAAAGCGGTCGCAGGAGTCGCTGCAGCGATCTTGATCTGCATGACGGTGCGAGTGTTGGGACCATACCCAGGCAGGATGGTGGGGGCGCCGACAGGGCTGAGGTCAGGAGCGCCTGTGTAGTAGTCATAGGATGCGACACGGGCAGGGAAAGCAGCCGGTGCATCGTTGTATAGGATCAGGGTCTTACCAGCGAACTTCGAGAAGTCTACGATTACGTCCGCGCGTTCGGCGGGTGCCAGCAACAGCGAGTGCTTATCCACGTTGCCGACGTCAAAACGAGTGGGGTCTGTGATCCAGGTGGTCACTTGTTGACCATCGATCACGGCGGGGGCAGGAGGAATCCGCCTTCAGAGCCGATCTGAATCCAATCGGGACCCGTTGTCGAGGCGTTTAGAACCGGGGTCGGGAAGACGTTCGGATAAGTCTGAGCAGCATCCAATTCCGCTTGCTTGAGCATGACTTCCGTTGCGCCGATCACGTCACCAGTAACGTTCAAACTCGTGCTGGCTGTGGTGGGATCGCCCACATACATCTGAAGGTTGAAGAAACGGTCGTTGGCAGCGTTTAGAATGCGCAGGCGATAGCTCTTGGGCTCAAGTGTCAGGGTCGGGTAAGCAACGCCGTTGACGATGGGCGTGTCATTGAACTGTTCCATACCGGCAGAGATATTCGGGGTGCCGGGGATCTGTTGAGGTTCGCAGAATGGATCGGTCTGATATTGCCATGTAGCGGGATCATCGAGATTACAGTTCGGGTCGTAATACGGATTTGCGATCGGTCCATAGATCGTGTTAGCGGCGGGGGGCCAGAACCAGGGACCATACATCCAGCGACCATAGGCACTCATACCAGAAGGATCACCAGGATTCTGAGCAGGCATATAGACATGGTGATACCAGAAGCTACCTTTGGCGCCCCAGCGGGCAACATCCCAAGTCGGGTCCTGCAAAGCGAGCTGCGCAGCATCCGGAACGAAGGTTCGATCCTGAACAACGAGCGGGATCTGATCTGCAGGAATGGTGCCGCTGCTGATTAATGCCTGTTCGGTCGCATCGCTGATCAAGTAACCAGCGGCTTCACCGGCGTACACATTCAAGCGGGTGATACCCCAGGCATGATCGTGGTAGAACATCAAGCGGGCACTCTGCTGGTTGGTATAGTAGAAGGTCTGGCAGCCGTCTGTGGTGGAATTACAGACATCCATATCCGGCACGTTCGAGACGCTGACGCCCTGGGGCCACATTGTGCTTTCACCAGCAGGCGTGATCCACTGATGAGGAGTACCATCGCTGATCCACGGGGTGATGCCACCGTGCAGGTGCAGGGTTGCGCGGTTATCCTTGAAGCACATGTCAGACTTCGGATCTTCGCTACAGAGAGGATTGCGGACTTCGTCCATCACCGTGCCTTGATCCATGGCTCCCATGCCCATATCCATGGGTCCCATACCAGAGCCCATCATGCTGGCGTCTACGGGCAGGAACAAGTCGCCATCGGAACCGGTAGGCAACAGGTTGTAGAAAACGATGCGGACAGGTCGGTCCTTGGTCGCAAGGAGCGTGGGTCCAAGATATTGAGGCGGCGTGACAGCCAACCACTGCGTTCCATCGCTCTTCAATACAGGCACCTGGGTGCCATCCAGCAATTCATTGGTCAATGGGTAGTGCTGGCTGATGCCTGCATTCGTCGCAGTCTCCAACTGAACATAACCGCGGACAAGTGTGGCGGGCAGGCTGGAGGAGAAGCTGGTGCGATACTGAACCAGACCGATCACATATTCATCGGCGGTTACACCATTGTAGGTTTTCGCTTCTGGAACACCCGCGGGGATATATTTTCCGGTCGCGGGGCAGGCAGGAGGTGTGCAGAGTCCGGGCAGTGGATCGGTAAACTTCTTGATCCCGTTCGTGGTTACATATCCGGAACCGCCCGCAGTCAGATTGATCGCGGTCACAGCCCCGAAATCAGTAGAGGCTGTTGCCTCTGCGCCGGAACCGGTCCCGTTCATATCGGCGATGAACACATCCGGGACTGAGGTGTACCCAGCGCCGAATGTATCCAGGGCAATACTCTGGATCGAAAGAGTGGCAGATGCTTCTGCGCCCGCTCCACCGTTGTTGATCGGGTCAAAGAGCGTACCATCGCGGATAACCACCTTTGGAGCGGTTGCATAACCAGAACCAGGGTTATCCACGACAATGGCGGTAATTTCGCCTGTGGTCGCGTTGTACTCTGCATGAGCTTTGGCTGTAACGCCGTTCGGATCATCGGGCAGGTCAAAGTCCACGGTCGGCATGGTGTAGCCGCTACCGGGTGCGACCAGGTTAACAGCATCAACACCACCATAGGCGATCACGGTGGCATCCGTTGTGGCGCCGCCCCCGGAAACGGAAGCGACCGGCATGGTGTATCCGTTGCCGCCCGCACTCACGGTGACAGCCATGACGATACCAGAGGTGGTCACCACAGCATCGGCAGTCGCCCCAGTACCGGCGCCAGTGATATTAACTGTCGCACTGGTGTAGCCGCTGCCAGGGTTGGTCAGGGTAATACCGGTCACAGTGCCGTTGGCGCCCACGGTTGCCGTAGCAGTCGCGCCCGTGCCATCGCCGACAATTTCCACGTTGACATCAGGATAGGTCAACGGGCTGTTCGCCCAGTTCGGGTATGGACCGAAGTAATGCGGAACCTTCGAATTCATCCACAGGGCTGGCCGGCATAGCGTTTGCCGGTACCTTGCCTCCAAATAGGAGGGAGGCAATCACCAAAAGCGAAACAATGCCATTCAATACCTTGCGTTTGTTCATTTTCATAACTCCTCTACAGAAATGATCTTCTTTGCAATCAAACCGGTGAAAAGCACCGGCATAAAACAATCAATGGGAACTCGTTGGGGTTATCATCACCTCCTTATACATCCTTGGCAGCGCCGTTTTGAATGACTGCCAGGAAGTCAGATGATTTTTTGATACACACTGTTTTCTTGTTGTAAATATCCATCTTGTTATTTTCAAGCCCGATCGTGATGATCTTCAGTTTGGAAAAATCCTGCACGAATTTGATCAACAGGTGCACATTGCCATTAAGAACGTCATCATGAACGATCAACACTTCAGGAACTTCCTCTTCCAACAGTTGCGCCAGAGAAAGCTCATCCACATCATCTCCGACACGAATGATCCGCCACGTGCCTGCACTCGTCAGCAGGTTCTCCACAGCCCTTGTCAGCACATCATCCTCCCCCCACAAGATGACGGTTCTTTCCAAAGTATTTTTCATATTTCTAAGTTGATCCCAAAACAGTTCGGCGCTAAACATGGTAATTTCACAGTGGTCTCTCCAATTGCAATGATATTGGAAGGAAGGGATAGAGAACATCCATCCCCCTCTACAGTAGGTAATTAAAAGGAGCGTCTTTAAGACGCTCCTTCGGATGAGGCAGTTAATCCCCTCGGGTTAACCCTTATTTGACTAGACCACGCTCCCTCGCAAACTGACTGGCTTCCCGACGGTCTGCAAAGCCGAGTTTATCGAGAATCGAATGAACGTGATATTTGACCGTATTTTCCGAAAGGAAAAGCTTGGTGGCTATCTCCTGGTTGGTCATTCCAGTGGCAACATCCCGCAGCACATCTAACTCGCGCGGAGTCAATTTTGCCAGGAGAGGATCACGGGGACGGGTGGGAACATCGGAACGGGCAAGTTCCTCCATCAGACGCAGGGTCATCGTCCGGGAAATAGCACTTTCTCCCTGCTGAACCGACCGCAACGACGCCACCAACTTCGATGGATGAATATTCTTGAGAATATAACCTTTTGCCCCGCTACGGATGGCTGCGAAAAGATCTTCATCTTGGTCTGACATGGTCAGAAAAATAATCCGGCAATCTGGATTCACTCGAAGGATCTGGCGGGTCGCCTCCGCCCCGGTCCCATCGGGCATCGCAAAATCCATTAGGATAATATCCGGTTTAAGTGGGAGCGCTTTTTCCACTGCCTCTTTCACCGACCCGGCGAACCCAACCACCTCAATATCGGGTTCTCCCCGAATGACAGCCGCCAAACCTTCACGGAACAATACATGGTCATCGACAATAAGAATTCGGATCATAACTTCCCTTCTACTATGATTTGTCGCTAGTTTTCCAGCCCACTTCTTTGGATGGGTACCTCGATCATGATCTGTGTACCTGCCCCCAACTCTGATTTCACCTGAAAGGTGCCGTTCATCATTTCCGCTCGCTGGCGCATGAACATCAAACCGTAATGCCCAGTAGGGACGGTAGTAGGTGAAGGCTCAAACCCTTTCCCATTATCATGGATGGATAATCTCACCGCATTGTTTTCCCAACTCATATCCACCCGGGCGCGGCTCGCACAGGAATGCTTCTCGATATCGTTAAGAGCCTCACGGAAGATGTAAAACATCTGACGCATTTGACGAGTAGTGATAAATTCCGCCTTGCCATGACCGGTAAACTCAACCTCAAGAGCGGATCGTTCTACCACTTGATCTGCATATCGTTTAAAAAGCTGGAGCAGATCATCTGGACCCTGTGACTGCAAGATCGCCAGAGTACCGCGCACAAGATCGTACGATTCATTCGCCACCTGCGACATTTGGCTGAACTCAGCTTTCAAGTCATTTCCCTTGGCAGCCAGATCTTTCTCTACCATGTAATCTAACTTCATACGCAGATAACCGATATTTTGTCCGATCGTGTCATGCAAATCGCGCGCAATATCCAACTGCATCGTGTGGATCATTTGATTGAGTTGTTTTTCCCTGAGATTTCTCTCCTGAATTTCAGCTTCAATGCGTTTCCGCTCTGTGATATCGCGGTTGCTCACACGCCGTCCCAGATAACGACCATCCACCCCGAAGAGAGGACGACAGACATGTTCGATCCACAACTCTGCTCCATCGCGGGTAACGATGCGGAACTCCACGCTCATTACATCTGCTGTTTGATCGTGAACCCTATCATGATGCTCTTTATAGCCTAACCTGTCATCTTCATGGACAACGTTCACTAATAGATCAGGGTTAGCTGTGAATTCCTCTGGTTCATAGCCTGTGATCCGCTTACAAGCCGGAGAACTGTAGATGATCTTCCCATCAGGATCCACCCACAACTCCCAATCATATGTCCAATCCACCAGGGTGCGGAACTTTTCTTCGCTGGCGCGTTGTGCATCCAACGTTTGTTTTTGCCGGACGATATCCCATGCAAAATCTGCCAATGTGGAAACAAGCTCCACTTCATTGGAGGTGTATTCCTCCGGCTTATTTCCCACACCCAGTACCGCCACGATCTTATCATCCCGTATGACCGGTACCGCCATTTCACGGATGATCGGGGCATGACCCTCCGGCAAGCCCTTGCGGTTTGGCAATGAGGCATAATCGTTATGGATAACCACCCTGCGCTGGCGGATGCAGTCTGCCCATACCCCTGCATTTTCCAAGGAATAGTGCCTTTTCACCCCTGGAACATGGCATATATTCTGCAGAGTGTTCGTAGACCAATTTTGCAGATCGATCGTCTTTTGGTCCGTTTCCACAAAATGGAAATATCCTGCCGTGCTGCCGGTCAAAAACTCAAGTTCATCTAAAATGAATTGTAATATTTCATCCAAAGAATGCGTGTTGGCATACTGGATGATCCGCAAGCGGGATTGCAGAATGCGTTCCACTTGATGTCTTTGCTTAATGTGCTGGAGAATGGGACGGAAAGATAAATAATAGAGGATTGGAAAGATGATCACCGTCATCACGGTCGCGTCGACCAGAACCTGCTGGTAATAAGGTAAATGTCGCTCGAAATAAACAACGATCATGGCAACGACTTCCGCCAAAGCAATGCCAAGGATCGTTATCAGGAAGATAGATACAGGGGAAGACCTGCCTTGAATTGTTTTAAGTTCGTTTTCAGGAAGATGAGGTGTGGGGGTCATATTCAAACTCTGGGTACTATCAGACAGCAATATCCGACTAATTCAGTAATATTATATTTTTTTGAAGGTCAAAGACGACTGAAATATGTACCCTTTTTGTGGAATAAATTGCACTTTTGCCAGGAAGGGCAATTCGGCACATGTGGGGTTATTTTTGGAGGAATAACACATCCAAAGGCATTCAACAATTCATCCCGCCATGGTCAATTAAATATTTTGCTCCAACATTGAAGAAGCCCAGTTTTTCAACCGGGCTTCTTCAATGTTTTCTGCGCTTTCTAGAAAGTGGCTTGACCCCAAGTTTCTTTGCCATACAGTTTATTTCGCCTTCCAGAGACTGGGCAGATAAGGTATTCACTCTTGTTTCTTCAAACAAGCGCTCTAATTCAGCGGAAAGCGCGCTTGCTTGATCCGCCAATCGCCTTAACATCTCCATGTTTGCCTGCAGCTTTTCTCTCTCCACCTTTAGGTTATATCGTTCTTCTTGAAGATTTGTTTTTTCGATTGTATTCATGATGGGTTGCCTTGCGCATGCTAATACCGATAAAGTTCAGCCTTTTTATTATAAGGGGGGGGGGGGGTATTCTGCCGCAAGGACATTTAGTGTACTTTAATCATATATCTGGCAGCCTATATCAATTGTTCAGGTTTTTCCATTCCACAGTAATAGTGATTAAAGCGCAACGTCTAAGCAGCTTTTGTAGCAACATTCTTCAAGACAATATGATCTGACAGTAAAATAGCAAGAGCCCACTTTCGGTGGGCTCTTGTGTTCACGTGCTAAATAAGGAGCGGACGTTTTTCTATACTTTCGATCCATTTGGCGATATCCTTCTGTAAAGCTCTAGAGGACGATCTGACAAGTTCAGTCCTTCTAAAAATGCTGATCAATTCCAGGGATGCCCGGTTGGCGCGTTCGAATGTCGTTCTGCAGCCGCTATATTAGCCAATAGCTTTTCCTGTTCATCCACTAAGGACAAATTATCGTGATCCATAATGCTTGCTCCTTCTATAGAAATGCAACAGCGATTTGCATTACGATCATTATAGTCATATATATATAGGGGGTAGAGGCAATTTCCTTATGCTTTTATCGTTTATCTTTTAAAATAAAAAAGCACAGGATTTACCCGTGCTTTTTATTTTGCATCCTATGATCTATTTGGCTTTGACCATCTGCCTTGCCACCTGCATCAACTCATGTGCAGACCTCAGCGTCCCTTCGCCTACTTCACCAAGCATCTGCGAAAGTTCAAGCAGACGCGGTTCACCATCCAGCCGCTCGACGCGGGTGAGTGTGCGATTCTCATGGATCAGCTTTTGCACCTGATAATGCTCATCGCCAAAGGCAGCCAGTTGCGGAAGATGCGTTACGCAGAACACTTGATGCGAGCGCGAGAGGTTCCACAACTTCTGACCAACCACCATGCCCACGCGCCCGCCAATGCCCTGGTCGATTTCATCGAAGATCAACGAGGGGATTTCGTCGGCACGCGCCAGCACATTTTTCAACCCCAGCATCAAGCGGGAAGTTTCACCGCCGGAGGCGATCTTCACCAGCGGTTTGAGTCCTTCGCCTGGATTCGGAGCGATCAAAAATTCGATGCGGTCGAAACCATTATGGTCGAAGGCGATGCGCGTACCATCCTGCAACGGTATGCCGTTCACATCGGGCTTGGTCTGAAAGTCCACACTGAAACGGGCGGCAGACATCTTCAGATCGTCGAGTTCGAGTTCGATGCCTTGTCCCAACTCCACAGCAGATGATTTGCGTTTCTCGCTCAACAGACTTCCCTGCTGGGCAAGTTTCCCCAAGAGGCGCGCTTCCTGCATCTCCAATTCGGTGATGCGTTCCGCGGCGCCGCTGATAGTCTCCAGTTGTTTGCGTGCATCCTGCCCATACGCCAACACGGACTGAATGCTGCCGCCATATTTTCGTTTGAGCGAGTGGATGAGGTCGAGCCGTTCTTCCACCTCATCGAGACGCTTTGGGTTGAACTCGATCTCCTCGAGGTAATCACGCACACTGCGCACGATATCTGCCATGGTATCGAGCAGCACTTCGGCTTGATTTGCCAACTCGTTCTGAGCCGAGTCGATCTTTGCCAGGGCAGCCAGCGCCTGTGCCGCCTGCCCGATCAAGTCACTGGCGGCAGGCATTTCAGGCGAACCATCCTCCAGGATCGCCAATGCTTCCTGTGCGTTCTGCGCCAGCAACTCGGCATTTGCCAGACGGTCACGTTCCTTGCGCAGTTCTTCATCTTCACTGGCTTTCAAGCGCGCGGCTTCGATCTCTTCCGCTTGATACGTGAGCATATCGATCTTGCGATCCGCTTCTGCTTGCGCTTTACGGAGGTCGCTCAACTCGTGACGCAGGTTAATCAGCGTATGATAGGTTTGACGGTAGTCGCTGAGGGGACGCGCCACTTCTGCATAACGGTCCAACAGCCCCAAATGGGCGCGAGAATCGAGCAGCGAGAGATGTTCCGCCTGACCGTGGATGTCGATCAGGATACCGCCCAATTCCTTGAGCAGCGAAACGTTGACCGTGCGTCCATTGATGCGCGCCACGCTGCGTCCTTCACGACGGACCTCACGCATCAGCACCACGTAATCGGGATCGTCCATCAGGTCTTCACGTTTGAGGACTTCGTGCACCGCATCTCTTTCGGGACCTTTGAGTTGGAACACACCCTCGACAAAGGCGGCGTCTGAAATCGGTGCGCACGAAGGTCGTGTCGGCTTTCCCCCCGATGAGCATGACCACGGCATCGAGGATGATGGATTTGCCCGCACCGGTCTCGCCGGTGAGAATGATCAAACCGGGACCGAAGCGCAGGTCGAGTTTATCTATGATCGCAAAGTTATGGATTCGTAATTCGGTTAGCATAAGATAGGTTATAGGTTATCTGAACAATTGGATTCCAGAAAGTCGGGCGTATACGGTAGGGACAGCAATTACAAGATAGAGAACTTGAAAGACAATGCCAAATAGATTGAGGGTTATCAGTTGAAATAAGATGACCGGCAATGCACCCAGCACAACACCAACAATAATCGTTATGAACAGTGGACGCGAGCGGCGACGGCGAGTCACCAGCCGTACACCTTCTGCAATGACGACAGCAGCTGTGGTTCCTCCGGCGGCAATGATAAGAAAACCGAAGAAACCAATACCGCCAACCAACGTGACCAGGAATGAGGCGATCCCTGAAAGGACAGCCGCCACAAGGAAACCGAGAGCATAGTCATACCACTCCGCCGTATCGAAAACTTTTTGTTGTCCTCTGACGCACTCTTTGCAGCGATACCCTGTCGGTGTATGGACGGCACACTGCGCACAAATGGGACGATTGCAGTTATTGCATCGCAGGGATGTTTCGCGGGTGGGATGGTTGTAGCAATAGAGTGTTCCGGTGGTTTGATCGGTCATTTGGTAATCCTAAGTTTCGCGTTGAGCGGAGCGTAGCGCAGACGAAACGCAGGCTCTCATGTGGCTATGCCCTTCGTCTACATGGCGCAAAGTTCGTGCGCCACTCCGCTCAGGGCGAGTTTATCTCGGCAATCCTAAAGAGTTCTCGTTCATGTGCGCGGTCAGGTTTCGATAGAAATATCCCGGGTCTCCGAAGCGGACGAACTGCGTGGTCACATCGGCAGCACGGATATCGACACGGTCGGCATCCATCAACGTGATAGACGGCTGCCCGTCAATGCTCAAGACGGAGTTCTCGCCTTTGACCAAAATGCTCACCGCCGAACCTTCTGCCAGCACCACAGCCCGGTCCACGGAAAGGTGCGGGGCAATGGGCACGATCAGGATGTTGCGCAGCTCGGGGGGAAGGATCGGTCCGCCAGCGGCGAGGGCATAGGCGGTGGAGCCGGTGGCGGTGGAGGCGATCAAGCCATCTGCCACATAGCTCGTGAGCAGGCGTCCATCCACCGAAGCGGAGAGTCGTACTGGGCGCAGGGTTTGACCGCGTCCAACAACGACTTCGTTCAAGGCATTCCACTCGCCCAATAGATCTCCCGCACGGAAGTGCTCTGCATGGAGCATCATGCGGTTTTCGACCCAGGCTTCGCCGTTGAATAATTTATCAAAGTACTCGTGCCATTCATCGCGCTCGATCTGGATCAGGAAACCAAGCCTGCCCAGATTAACACCCAGGATCGGCACACTCAATGGAGCACATAAATGCCCTGCCCGTAAAACACTCCCATCACCGCCTGCCATGATCAGCAGATCGAATTCACGCTGTTTGACACGCTTGCGTAGACCTTCATCATAGAGTGAACCGAACGGCGCGTCGATGCCCTTCTCTTTCAGATAACCCGCCATCGCTTCTGCTTCTGCGAAGGCTTCGGGCATACGAGGATAAGCCATTACCACAGGTCGTTGAGGAGTGAATGTTTCGGGCATGGGGCGATTATAAAGTAAAGCCGTAGACACGTACACAGCTACACACGGAAACAGGTCAAAAATATGTCTACTTATGTACGTGTTTACCTGTCTACATCATCCGACCTTCTGATCGCACACATCCCGGAAGCCGCACTTTTTACAGCGGGCTGCCTGCTCATGCGAGCGGGTGACTTCCTTTTTGAACTCATCGCGTTTCATTTCGGTCAACAGTTCCAGCAGGGACTGTTCCAACGCCTGGGTGTAATCCACAGCGAAATCACGCCCTTCATAATGGATGATGCCGTAGGGCGGACGTTTGGCGTAGGTCTTCTCGACCAGCAGGCAATAGGCTGCCAGTTGATAGATGTGGGAATCATACGGAGCATCGGGAGCTTTCCCTGATTTCACTTCCACCGGGATGATCTGCCCATCTTTTTGGATGAGGTAATCGGGTTTGCCGGTCAGGTCGAGAGCGGCGTAGAAGAGTGGTTTCTCTAATTTGCCCCAGCCGCGCGTATCAGTGTAAATGACACGTCCGCCCGGGAGACCGGCAGCTTTGCGCTGGCGGTTCGATTGCCAGAAAAAGAGAACGGCAAGAAGGAAAAGGGCTAGAGCAAAATAGAGCATTGGGTAATTGGTAAATAGTAATTGGGGGTTAGAGAATCTGGTAGGTGCAATACGCCACGAGAAGCACCAACGCGATCATCATCAGGAGCAGCCCGATATTCCGCGTGATGCCCGATACCAGCACCTGACGTCCATGCCGGGCGTGGAGTTGGGTCCCCGCGGCGAGTTCGGCCTGATTGACCGATGGAATTCCCTGCTTTTTGTACCACCAGGCGCGGCGGCAATACAGGTAGGTTCCAATATCAGAGGCGCGGATAATGGTCATAGGGGGAGTATAGCACAAATTTTCTAATTTTCGCCCCCCATCCCAGCCTTCCCCCAAGGTGAGGAAGGAGTCAAGTGTTGTAGAACGAAATTAGTTTCGTCTTACTTTTATTATGGCGCTTGCGTTGCGGTGAAATCACAGCCGGTATTTTCGTAGCCGTAATAATGCCGCCAATGACAATCTGGCGGTTCGAACGTATAACCTGCCAGTTCAGCCTGAACGGAAACCGTTTCATCACCGGGAATGTAAATGAAATCCGATTCGTAATACCCGTTCACGTCGGTGGTGGCGATCAGGTCGGGAGGATAGGCGTTGAAACGTTTATAGATCTTTACACCCGCGAGCCCAACTCCATTGAAAGTTACTTGTCCATGCACGACTAAACCCGGATCATTCGGAGCAGTTGGTGAGAGCGCTGGGGCTGGTGTCAACGTGACAACGGAAGTAGGTGATGCGATAGGAACAGGCGATGTAGGAGTGGGAAGATTGCACGATAACAATAAGAGAACAACTACGATGAGGAATAATTTTTTGTTCATATCCGTAAAACGCTTTTATATCGGACAAAGTTCCTGATGATTTCGTTGAGAAATATTTCCCAGTATCCGGGAGAAGACTTTCCTTGAGAGAATTTTCATCGTGAGGATAATACAAGTGTAATGAGTAATTAATATGTTGTGTTGAGCAACGCTTCGACTGCGGGCGAACATCACGCCCTCCGCTCAGCGCGAATTACAAATCGGAGGTGCAGGATGTTGAACGAGATGAAAGTCAAATTCTGGGGTGTGCGTGGAAGTTACCCGACACCGGGGGCAAGCACAGTGAAATTCGGTGGGAACACTGCCAGCGTGGAAGTGCAGGCTGGGAACCGCACGATCGTTCTCGATGCCGGTACAGGCATCATCCCGTTGGGGCGCGAGCTGGCACGCACCAAGCGCGCGGGGGAAGTGCTGCTGCTGTTCAGCCATTTGCACCACGACCACACGCAGGGGTTTCCGTTCTTCGTCCCGGCGTATATGCCGAATGCGAAACTGCATATCTACGGTCCGGATGGAACGCATGAGTCGTTGAGAAATGTATTGGAGCACAACCAGTCATCCGAGACGTTCCCGGTCAGTTTGCGGGATATGTCTTCAAGCAAGGATATCCAGTCGGTGCGCGAGTCGCAGGTCATCGTGTGGGATGAGGACGGGGTCCGTGTAGCGGAGTCAGCTAGCGGCGTAAGTGAGGAGGCGGTCGTCATCCGCATTCACAAATCGTACGCGCATCCCGGCGGTGTCTTCGTCTACCGCATCACGTGGCGCGGCGCGTCGGTTGTATATGCCACCGATACGGAGGGCTACGTCGGCACCGATAAACGTCTGGTGAAATTTGCGAAGGATGCCGATGTGTTGATCCACGACGCGCAGTACTTGGATGAGCACTACTGGGGACAGTTGGAGGGATTCCCTTCGACGCAGGGATACGGACATTCGACGGTTTCGATGGCGTGTGAAGTTGCCGCTTCTGCTTCGGCGGGACAGTTGGTCCTGTTCCATCATGACCCGGCGTACTCTGACGAGATGGTAGCGGGGATGGAGAGGGTGGCGAGGAAGATGTTTGATGAGTTTGTTGCGGCGTTTGAGGGATTGGAGTTCTCCCTCACCCCTAACCCCTCTCCCGCTGGGAGAGGGGAAAAGATGGCAGTGAGGTTACAAAAGCCCGCTATTGATGGGAGGGATGTACAATATGCTTAGGATGGCTACTGTTCGATTAGACGATACCCGTAACCTGCTCTCGTACATTCAACTGTTCGAGGGGATGACGCCCACTCAATTGGAATGGGTAGCGCAACGTGCGCATCGCCGTAACTTTGAGGCAGGGCGCAATGTGATGACCATCGAGCAGCCGGGCGAGGCAGTGTATATCATTCTGCACGGATCGGTGAAGATCCATGTGGAGCAGGGCGAACGGGATGTGATTCTGGCGATCCTTGGTGCGGGCGATCTGCTCGGTGAGATGAGCCTGATCGACAGCGTGGGGCGTTCCGCCAGTGCTGTGACACTCGAAACGTCGCTGATGCTGTGGATGGATAAGACCACGTTCACGTACATGCTCGATAACTTCCCACCGGTAGCACGCAATCTGGTGAAGATCATGGTATCGCGCGTGCGTCTCTCGGATCAATTGATCCAGGCGCTGGCAACCCTCGATGTGAACGGACGTGTGGCACGTCAACTGCTGGCGTTTGCTGAGAAATACGGGCGCGAAAGAGATGGTGTGACGCAAATCAGGATCACGCTGACGCAAGGCGATATCGCTGATCTGGTCGGAGCTTCGAGGAAGAGAGTCAATCAGGCAATGGTGATGTTCAAGGAACAAGGTCTGATCGATGATGCGGATGGGAGAATTGCGATCAGGGATGGGGAAGGACTAGCAAGATATTGCCGATAAAAAAAGATAAAAAGAAAAAAAAAAAAAAGAAAAAAAAAAATAAGAAAAAAAATAAAAGAAAAAGAAAAAAAATAAGAAAAAATAGTAAAGTTATGGAGATAACAAATAACAAAAAAAAAAATTAAATAATAAAAAAAAAAGGAAGGAAAATATGCGGAAATACGGAGATAACAGGACAAATAGGCAGGAGAAAGAGGCAAAAGAAGCAAAAAGAAGAAAGAAAAGAGAAAAAGACAAAAAATACAACAGTAGGGACACAGCGATGCTGTGTCCCTACTGTTTGCATAACGGTATAATCGCTCCATGAGCGATTTTCGTTTTTATCATCCTGTCGAAGTCCGCTACGGGGATCTGGATCCGCAGGGACATGTCAACAACGCCAAACATCTGACCTATTTCGAGCAGGGACGTGTCGCCTACATGATCGAGCTGGGATTGTTCACGAAAGACCAGTCCTTTATGGAGATCGGAGTCATTCTGGCAGACGTGCATCTCACCTATCTGGAGCCGATCTACTTTGGGCAGAAAATCAAAGTGGGAGTACGCGTGGCGCGGATCGGAAATAAGTCGATGACGTGGGAGCAGACGATCGTGGACGCCGATACAGGCAAGGAATTATCCAAGGGGGAAGTGGTCATTGTGACATATGACTATAAGACCGAAAAGACGATCTCCGTTCCGCAGGAGTGGAGGGAGAAATTTAGTCGGTTCGAAGGTTTGAAGGGCTTTTCCGGTCATTAGCATTATCTTGAATGCGCGGGATGTCTCCAGTTGTAGAATATAGACAACAAAGTCGGGTAAAATTTATTCACATATTTCGTGACTATCGGAGATGGCATGGAAATGTACCAGGTCGGTTCGCTGATCATCAAGCGCTATGAGGTACTTCAAGCACCTGACCCCACTAACAATATTCTCGTCGGCGGAATGTGCATGGTTTATTTCTGCCATGACACAAAACTGGATCGTCCCGTCGCGCTCAAATTCATCAAACCCGAACTCTTATCTGATCATGGCAAACACGAACAATTCCTAGTGGAAGGGAAAGCCTGGATCGACCTGGGTTATCATCCAAACATCGTTCGTTGTTACGATGTAAAAAACGTTGACCCAACCCTTTTTCTAGTTCTAGAATTGATCGACAAAGAACAGGGAATGAAGGAAGCTTCCCTTCGTTCCTGGTTGGATCACACTCCCCTACAATTGGAGCAAGCTTTAGTTTTTTCTCTCCAAATCGCCCGTGGAATGCAGTATGCAACTGGAAAAATCCCTGGACTCGTACACCGTGATCTAAAACCGGAGAACATATTAGTAGGCGCAGACAAAATATCTGGAACAAGCATCAACCACGTCCGTGTGACGGACTTTGAAACTCATTAAATTAGTAAACGATAGAGCTTCAAACTTCCAGGAATCTACTACAGACAAAATAGAACATAATCATATTCAATATGCCCAGAATGCAGGCACTTCTGGCTATATGGCACCTGAACAGATTGAAGGAAAACATCTGAGTGTATCCACAGATATATATGCGCTAGGATGCATCCTGCATGAAATGGTGACATTACAACGCGGAAGCTCGCATTCAATATCGCGAGCCCTACCCAAGCCAATTTATGAATTTATTAGATACTGCTTAGCAGTCTATCCCAAGGACAGACCACAATCCTGGACAGAAGCCATTGTTTCTTTGGAAGAACTTTGTACTCAGTTTGGCTGCAGACTTTTGCCACAAGAAAATCGGAATGAAGATGAAACAATTACCGAACGAAAATCGATAGCATCTTCTTACAACGCCATGGGCATAGCGTATGCCCAGATGGGACGAATTCAGGAGGCGCTTCCTTATTTTGAAACAGCTTTGAAAATCTTTCAGGAAATTCATGACCGGCAAGGAGAAGGGGCAGTTTCAGGTAATATAGGAAATACCTATGCCAAGATCGGTAGGATGAAAGATGCTCTCCTCTACTGCGAACAGGATTTAGCAATTGCTCGTGAACTACATGATCGACCAAGAGAAGGCCTTGCCTGGGGGAATCTTGGAGAGCTCTATCGCAATGCAGGAAAGATAAAAGAGGCTATTAGTTTCTACGAAAAGAGACTTAACATTGTACGGGATGCCAATGATCTACGCGGAGAGGGCAATGCGCTATCCAGTTTAGATTCGCCTATTCTACCCTTGGCAAAGCAGAGAAAGCATTGAAATATTTCAACCAACAGCTGGATATTACACGCAGAAATCCATGATCGGCGCGGGGAGGGTAGTGCATTAAACGACCTAGGAAATTCTTCTTTTCAACAGAAAAAATGGGACGATGCTGTCAGTTTCTACAGTGAATATAGAAATATTTCCCATGAAATCGGTGATTGGATGGGCGAGGGTAATGCCTGGGGAAATACAGGAAATGTCTATTTAAGTCAGGGAAATATAGGAGATGCCATAGAATGCTATGAAATGAGACTAGAGATTGAGCGCAGAAATGGAGACAAGCGCAGGGAGGGAAGTGCATTAGGAAGTTTGGGAACCGCGTATGCAAGATCTGGCGACATAAAAAATGCACTGTTTTGCTATGAACAACAGCTAGCTATCACTCGTCAGTTCAACGATCTAGTCGGGTTAGCGGTCGTTTCAAAGAATCTGGCAAACTTACACAAACACATGGGGAATATCACCATGGCGCTGGCATACGCTGAAGAGTCTGCGCGCATTTTTATACATTTAAACGATATTCTCAACGCACAACAAGTTCAAAAACTCAGTTAAATCAGATCAGTAAGAAATAAATTCAGCATGAGACAGGATGGACAACATGAACAGCAAGTTTATGGAATATGTTCAAAAGCAGGTGTGACAAAAGGCTTGAAGAACCGGAAAATTATGGCTAAAGCGTGGAAAAGCAAGAAACTATCAAGAAGTTGGTAAGTTAGCCTTTCTTTGTATGAGTGGCAGATAAACTCATTGATCACAGTAAGGAGTAAGTTAGATGAATAATGTAGTTAACAGGATCGAAAAAACTAATCAAGTTGGATCTGTAAGTTTGTTATCTGATACTCCTTCCGAACCTAAGCAGGACAGATTAGATTATCAAGCGTATTGTGACGCAATAATATCAATTATCCAAGGATTACCTTCAGATACTCCTTTCACCATGGGTATATTTGGCAGTTGGGGCAGCGGTAAAACCACACTCTTAAAAATGATACAGTGTGACCTCGACAAACAAAAAAAACACTCCATTTGGGTTAATGTATGGAAATTCGGGAACGATGAAGATGTATGGAAATCATTCCTTCAAGCTCTTCTTATAAGAGTGAAAGGTGAATTGCCGTGGTATAAAAAATGGTTGTTTCATTTAGGATTGATAAACAAGCGTATGAATTGGGTGGAAATAGGGAACAAAATTCCCGAGTTAATTGTCAAAATTGTTATTACAGTAATTCCACTATACCTGTCGTTAACAGGTTTTGTTGTACCCAGCAAGATCTACACACTTAATTCAATAAAGAATGTTATTCCTGCAATGGGAGGAACAGTATTAGGCGCGCTTTTAGCATGGTTCTTAATACTACAACCTTATTTGCAGGCAGTTAATGAAAAAGTCAAGATCGACTTGCAGGGTTTGGTTAAAGGCGCTCCATTAAAAAAGAGGGTCTCTTTACTTGAAGAGTTTAATTCTTACTTTGAAATAATGGTCAAAAGCCTCATTAGCAAAAAAGAAAAAATAACCGTTTTTATTGACGATCTTGATAGATGTCCACCAGAACGCATAGTTCAGGTTTTAGAACTCAATAAAGCTTTTCTTGGATTTGCCAAACTGTGTTTATCTTATTGGGATGGATAGAGAGATTATCGAACAAGCAATTACCATCAAGTTTGCTAACTATAAAGATTCGACAACGGAAGCTCGGGAATATCTAGAAAAGATAATAGCCCTACCTTTTGATCTACCGCCTTTATCGGGTAAGCAAATGCAAAATCTTGTCGAAGGATCAAAAGCCAATCTTCCTGAAGCCGAAGAGTGCATGCGTGTCTTTGCTCTTGGACAAGAACCTAATCCACGTAAAGTAAAACGTACAATAAATGTATTTCTATTGTTATGGACGCTTGCAAATAGAAGAAGAGAGTTAGCAGGAGAAATTCAACCTGTTCGCCTGGCAAAACTTGTTGTTATTCAGCACAGTTATCGAGATTTGTACCGTTTGTTGAATGCCAATCCAAAGTATTTAGGAGAGTTAGAAATTTATTATCGCAAAAGTGAAATCGAATCTTTCTAACGCATTAGAAAGATTAAAGGAAGGTTTGTCAAAATATCTTCAACCCTTTGCCGACAATGGCAATTTAAAGGATTTACTAACCTTGCATCAATCCTACGATGAAAACTCTCAATGGAATTTTGCGATCCTAAAGCAAGGGGAATATTTCGCTATTTCTGATGAAGAAATTCAAAACTATATTAGACTTACTAGGTCAGTCACTCGTTTAAGCGCGCCAATAGGCTCAATTGATGATTTTTTGGTTGGCTATGAAAGCACTGCGCCTGACCCTTATATAGGGTTTTCTTCTAGTGTATGATATGGCACTTTGTGAATGGAGTAAGAGAGTTTTTCAGCTTTTCGTATAAAGGCTATTGCTATTCTTCATAATCTAGCCGCTTCAAAAGATTTAAAGTTCCCCGCTTATATTGTAATTCTTAATCAGGAGAAAATAATGACACTTCCCACTATAAACACAGGCTACTTCACCAAATTTCTTGTTGACTTACTAAATGTCACCTCCCCCACCGGCTTTGCTGACCCGGCGATCGAATTTGTAGAAAAAGAACTCTCTCAATTCAAGCAGTTGGAATTATCGCGGACTCGCAAAGGGGCGTTGATTGTAAAGTGGAAAGTAGAAAGTGATTTGCCGCCGGTGGCGCTAACCGCGCATGTGGATACGCTTGGCGCGGTGATCAAAGAAATTAAATCAAATGGTCGTCTCAAGTTGAGCCGCATTGGCGGCATTCAGTGGCCCAGTGTGGAAACCGAGGGTGTGTGGGTATTCACATCGAAGGGTGAGAAGATCCGCGGCTCGGTGCTGATCGATACGGCGTCGGGACATGTCCACGGTGCGGAAGGAAGCAAGAACTCCGCGCGATGACGATCATATGGAAGTCCGTTTGGATATCAGGACCACTAGCGAAAAGGAAACGCGCGAGTGCGGCATCAGCGTTGGTGATTGCGTGGCGTTCGATCCGCGTGTGGAAGTGACAAACGGATTCATCCGCTCGCGCTTCCTCGATGACAAGGCGTGCGTGGCAAATCTCGTGGCGGCGATCAAAACGTTAACGGAAGCAGGTCTCAGTCCGGCTCGAACCGTGTATTTCCACATCTCCAACTATGAGGAGGTGGGTCACGGTGCGGCGGCGGGAATACCGTCTGAGGTGGAGGAAGTCCTGTGTGTGGATATGGCGGTCGTCGGTCGCGGTCAGAGAGTCAGATGAGTTCAACGTCACGCTGTGCACGAAGGATGGCGGCGGACCTTATCATTTTGGATTGAATAACAAGTTGCGCGCGCTGGCAGAGAAACACAACATTCCGTACAAGACCGATGTGTACACGTTCTACGGCTCGGACGGCGAAGCGTTCTGGCGCGCAGGCGGCGATGTGGCGCTGGCGTTGATCGGTCCAGGCATTGATGCGTCGCACAATTACGAGCGTGCTCACATCGATGGTCTCAATGCCACGACGAATTTGGTCATGGCATATCTTTTGAGTGATTAGATAACTAGAGAGTGGAGACTAGTTTCTACTCTCCAGTCTCTGAGGGCTAGCCAATGAAATTCGATGCCGGACTTCCCATTGTTGGATTGAAAGATGTCGCTGCGATCGCGAAAGCGGCAGAGGAAATTGGATTCGACGCGCTGTGGACTCAGGAACTCAACACGACCCCTTCCTGCCCTGTGCGTTGATCGCTGAACATACCACGCGTCTTTACGCAGGGACAGGGATCGCCGTTTCCTTTGCGCGTTCTCCCGCGAACATCGCCTACACCGCCTGGGATCTGGCGGCGCAATCGGATGGTCGCTTCCTGCTGGGACTCGGTACGCAGGTCAAGGCACATATCGAACGCAGGTTCGGTATGCCGTGGCCCGAGTCGCCAGTCAAGAAACTGCGCGAACAGATCGAAGTCATCCGCGCCTTGTGGGATTGCTGGCAGAACGGCACGAAGTTGAATTATCGCGGCGAGTATTACAAGATCACGTTGATGTCGCCGTTCTTCCAACCTCCCCCTCTTCCCCCATCTCCTGTAGGAGAGGGGTTGGGGGTGAGGTCGATCCCCATCTACATCGCCGGTGTCAACACTGGATTAGCAAAACTTGCAGGCGAGATGTGTGAGGGATTTCAAGCACATCCATTCAACAGCCCACGTTATATGAAGGAAGTGATGCTGCCTGCCATGGAAGAAGGTTTGAAAAAGGCGAACCGCAAACGTGAAGACATTTCCGTTTGCATGAACGCCTTCGTCGCCACATCTCCCGAAGAGATGAATTTTGCACGGATACAGATCTCGTTCTATGCATCCACGCCCTCCTACCGCTCGGTGATGGATTTGCACGGTTGGGCGGGCGTAGCGGAGAAGTTGTCCGCGCATGCGGCGAAAGGCGAATGGGCGGAGATGCCCATGCTCATCACCGATGAGATGCTGCATGAGTTCTGCCTGGTGACCGAGGAAGACAAGTTAGCCGACGAACTAAAAAAGCGCTATGATGGAATTGCCGACCGCTTAGTAATATACACTCCCTTCGTGCCCGGCGAAAAAGATGATTGGTGGAGAAAACTGACCGCATCGTTTAATGGTTGATGTTCCTGTCTGCAAGTTAAGAAAGAAGTCACCATGTTCGCATTTGATTGGATCGTAGCAGGGGTCGTTGTCGCTGGCGTGTTCTACATCAGCTTCGTTTTGACCGTCCCCAAGTGGCTGGCTGCCGTCCAAAAGGGACAAGCTGTCACACTACTGCCCACACGCAGAGGCGGGAAATATCCGCTCTGGGCACAGATCATTTTGTTGGTGGTGGGAATCGCGCTGTGCGTCCCGTTGTTCTACTTTGGTTGGATTCCCCTATTCACCATTTCGACAAATATCGCCCGCATTTTGGATATCATCGGCTTGATCTTGTATCTCGCCGGTCTTGGGTTCACCTTGTGGGCACGGCGCACACTTGGAAAGTATTGGGGATTGAGTTCCAGCAGAAGTGTCAAATTGCTGGATGACCATCAACTCATCCAAAGCGGACCCTATGCCTTTGTGCGTCATCCCATGTACTCTGGCGCATGGGCATTCATGTTCGGTCTGCTTCTGCTCTACCCAACGTGGGCGATCCTGATCTTGTTTATATCAATGCTGGCAGCCTTCTCGAGTCGCGCCCACCGCGAAGAAAAGGCATTGGAGGAGCGATTCGGAATTGCATGGCAAGAATACAAAAAGCGAACGAAGATGATCGTGCCGTACATTTATTGAGCAAGCAACGGAGAATCAATTGACAACATCCTGCATCTTTTGCAAGATCGTGGAAGGCAGCGTCCCAGCCAGCAAAGTTTATGAAGGTGAACTCTGCATGGCATTCATGGACATCCAACCCGTCAACCCGGGGCATGCGCTGGTGATACCGAAAGGTCATTTCGCGGATCTCTCTGAACTTCCAGCAGAGATAGGTGGTCATCTCTTTCAGGTGGCGCAACGCGTTGCGCTATCCCTGCCGAAGACGAATGTGAAGAATGAAGGGGTTGATTTCTTCCTTGCCAATGGCGAAGCCGCCGGGCAGGAAGTTTTCCATGTTCATCTTCATGTCATTCCACGCTATGCAGGTGACGGCTTCGGATTCCGCTTTGGACCGTATTACAAGACTCTGCCCGAGAGAAGTGAACTGGATTCAATTGCAGCTCAGATCAAACAGCAACTATCATGAAACTTATAACCAGTAGAACCTACAAAGACGAAAATGATCTTCAGATCATCCTTGATGGATTGGCGAAATTCCGCCCGGCTAGATTCATCAGCGACTTTCCGCAGAAAGCCGATATCGAAGAAAAACTCGCAGTGGAAACGATCCGCGCGAACACGCGACTGTGGTTCGATGATGGTCAACTCGTTGGCTGGGCATACGTGGACGATTTCAACAATCTGCACTGGGAAGTCGATAGTCAATACACTGACCAGATCGGCGATGAACTTGTCGCTTGGGGAGAGACATGCATTCGAAAGATGAGATCTGCCGCGCTGGATGCCAACAGCCGGGAAGACCGCACCGAGCGGATCGTTTTCCTGAACCAGCATGGATTCCGCCAACTGGAAGATATAACCGTTGCCATGGCACGTTCTCTCTCCGACCCGATAACTGATCCCGTTCTCCCGCCAGGATTTGCCATCCGCCCGATCAAGGGAAAAGAAGAAGCTGAAGCCGTGGCAGCTATGCACCGCGCCGCCTTTGGCACGGAATACATGACAACGGAGAACCGTCTCATCATCATGAGCACCCGCGAGTATGACCCATCACTCGATCTGCTCGTCATTGCCCCGAACGGAAAGATCGCTGCATACTGTACCTGTTCCGTCAATGCAGAAACACAGATCGGCATGACCGACCCGGTCGCCACGCATCCCAACTATCAGCGCATGGGGCTTTCCCGCGCGATTCTGCTCACTGGCATGCGGATGCTCAAAGAACGCGGCATGGAGTCCGCACACTTGGGGACAAGCGGCGAGAATATTGCCATGCAAAAGGCAGCCGAGTCAGTGGGGTTTCGAGTGGAACATAAAACATTGTGGTTTTCCAAAGTAGTGTAATTTCCCGACTTACCAAAAGCAAACGTGACATTAAGCCATGCGAAGTCATTACGACCAGGCGAGATAATCGATTGACTTACCGTCCTCCATACGTATAATGACTTTAGAAACTGTAATGATCTTTGCTGGGTGGAAGAATTGACGTAGCGATAACTGAACTGGAGGAAATTATGCAACCTGAACCACATTCTATGGAAGACGAAAAAAAACAAAGCGAGCCCCCACTTGCACAGGCTGCACCACCGGAAGAAACGCCATCCACTCTTCAAACGGAAACAATTTCCGCACCTAAACCTGTTGAATCGGCTCCTGCAGCTCATGTTGAAGTTCAGACGCCGACAATTCCAGAAAAGAAGCCAGCCAAAAAATGGAATTTCCTCTATGTTGCCATAGGCGGGCTGGCTCTACTGGCGTTCGTCGTTGTTGCCTGGATCGGCTATTGGGCATATGTACTAAACACAGACCTAACATCTACCCAACAACAGTTATCAGCGCTACAAGCAGATCATGAAAAACTCCAGGCAGATTTCGATGCCCTAAAAAGCACCAATGACCAGCTGACAGCTGATCTCGCTCAAACAAAAACAGACTTGGAAAAAGCAAATAAAGACCTGGAAACCACACAAGCCGATCTAAGTAAAGCGCAAAAGAAAAACAACGATCTCAAAGCAAAGACCGACAAGGCTGTCGAACTAGCAGACATTCTCTATGCCTGGAATACTGCTCAAGAGAAAGCGGATCTACTAGAAATCAACTCTATGATAGATACAAGTAGTGATGAACAGTTAAGGAAGAGTTGGAAAGACCTTGCAAACTCAACCGATACGAACTGGGAAGAAAACCTTAATACATTTTTGAATTATTTGATTGCTGGCATTCGCCTAAGTTTGAAGTAGCTTTCAATCATAAATCCTTTCCATGCCGCATCATTTTCGTTGAAAATGATGCGGCATCTCCTTTTCTAGAACAAAGTTTTGGAAATCGGTTATAAATATCAAACAACTTTTATCCGGAGACAAAATGGATTTCAACGAATATCAAACCAAATCACGCAAGACGGCGGGGTACCCAGCAATTGGGCATCCTGTAATTTATCCAACGTTAGGTTTAGTAAATGAAGCTGGGGAAGTGGCGGGCAAGATCAAGAAAGTCTTCCGCGATAAAGACGGACAGATCAGCGAGGAGACACGCGACGCCCTCAAAGCCGAACTCGGTGATGTGCTGTGGTACATCGCACAAGTGGCAACCGAGTTGAATTTAACACTCGACGAGATCGCCGAATACAATATTGAAAAACTTTACAGTCGTTTGGAAAGGGGAAAGATTCGAGGCGATGGGGATAATCGCTAGTCGGGAGTCGGACTTCGGGAATTGGGATTCGGAAAATCATGACCAATTCCCGATTCACTATTCCCGATTCCCTTTTCCATAATCACACAACTTCACGATCGGGCACTTCTCGCAGCATGCTTTACGTGCAGTGCAGATCTCACGCCCCAGGCGAATGATATTCAAGTGCGCGGCGTAATAGGTTTCGGGAGGGAAGAGACTTTCCAGATGAGGATGCGCTTGTTCAACGGTCATCGTCTCCGGGTGGAGTCCGATGCGTCCCGTCACACGATAAACGTGTGTGTCCACGGGAAAGGCGGGTCTTCCGAGCGCGAAACATAGAACAATGGCAGCCGTCTTCGGTCCGACACCGTTGAATTTGGTCAGCCACGCCTTCGCTTCCTCGACAGGCAGATCTCCCAGAAACGACAAATCCAAATTGCCGCGCTCCTCGGTGATGGACTTCAACACCTGCTGCATGCGCGGACCTTTTTGATTGGCAAGCCCTGCCGGGCGGATGGCATCGATAACATCATTCGTCTTCGCATCGCGCACTTGCTCCCACGTGGCGAACTTGGCGCGCAGAGCGTTGAATGCGCGGTCGCGATTCACGTCATTCGTGTTCTGCGAAAGGATGGTCGAGACCAGTTCGTCGATGGCAGGCAGCGGGTTACGCCAGATCGGCTCACCGTAAAATTCAAGCAATCGTTCGTGGATTTTGATGGCACGTTTGGCAAGAGGGTTCATTGTGTTATTCCAAAGGCGGTATCAAAAAATTCTACCATCCGACGGGCATATTCATCAGGGCGATGATTGGGACCATCGCAATGCACTGCTTCAGGCACGATCCACGTCTGCGCGTTGGGACCGGCAAATTGTGCATAGCGCGGGATCATCATTTCTGCCTCACTGCCAAAGAACGGCTGCGATGTTCCGCCGCCCACCATCATGATCGGGCGCGGCGCGATGTTTCCGATCGTATGGATCATTGGCGCAGGTGCATCCATGTGCAACCCTATTTCATACACCCAGTCCAACGAATAATTCCCGAGCATCACCAATGCCACGATGGGATTTCTCGGTACAGGCATATCCTGCGCACGCACGCTTGCCGGACCATCTGCCCAGACCGCTTCCAACTCGGGATATTCTGCTGCAGACTGCAAAGCGATCTGCGCACCAATGGAACAACCGCCGATCCCGATCCGTTCCCCGCTGCCACCTGACTCCGTTTGGATAAAGCGGATCGCCCCGGCAACATCGCGCGGATCTTCCCAGCCATACGAGCGGCGCGTCCCTTCGCTTTCTCCGGAGGCGCGTTCATCGTAGAGCAGAACTCCATACCCCGCCTCGACCAGTTGTTGCGCGTGCCACAGCATCGCCATGCAATTCCCATCATAGCCATGCAACAATATGATCGTGACCCCATTCTGCGAAGGGACTTTCCAACCTGACATCGCAAATCCATCTCCTCCCTCAAATCGGACATCTTCCACTGTGAACGACAGATCGGCTGGAAGAATGACATGGCTCGGAGCAGGGGCTGTTTCTGTAATGAACGCATATATATTACGCTCGAACATGACGCCCAATATAATGGCAAGAATAGTGACACCCCCCACACCAAGGATACGCAAAATATAAAGAAGTAAAAAACCAATTCTGCCCAGGACCGTTTGTGGTGGTCTCTTTGGATTTACCTTACGCTGTTTTTCGGAACGGAACACCCAGAACAAAGCAATGGCAAATACACCCATGATGACGATGACATCGATCACCCACCAATACGGCACAAGGCTCATAGTCCGGCTTCCTTGATCAGCTTCAACGTGTGATTCACTACTTCGCGATGCTTCTCAGGGATCAAGCCATCGAACATCGCTGCGGTAAGACGGTACAACTTTACAGCCGCTTGCCCGCGTGATTGATATTGTGAGGAAGCATAATCCAGCCCCCAGGCGGTACGGAAGGCGCTCACCCATTTCGTGTCATGCCCTACCGAGGATTGGATCAGTTCAAAGTAGCGGTTCTCACTAATTATCATGATGCCGCGCTGCACCGCCACTGCTTCCAGCATATTCTTCACCAATCCCCACGAAGCATACAGCACCGTCAACTCATGTCCGCGTGCAAGACCGTTCAATATTTTGTGGACTTCCTCAGCGTTGCCCATGATCTCTTCCGCTGCAAATTCATCTGCGGCTGACTGCAACAGTGACCAATCGAATTTCAACGCCATGCGCTGCAAATCAGCAAGCAAGCCATCTTTATCGAGCACGATCTTCATGCTTTGCAGACCAGGCACCGCCCAGATCGCGCGGCGTGGATTGGTCAATGCATCCAATTCAGAATCAAGCAGTGTATATTTCAAACTGACCAGCTTGTTATCCCAGTAGCGCAAACTATAGCGGTCATACTCGTTCTCGGGGAGTCGGCTGACAAAGATATCAACATCCACATCGCTGAACTTTGATTCTTGTCCGCGCGCATAACTGCCCACGATGCCAACGCCGATGACATCGGGTGAATCGATCTTTTCGATGATGGATTGAATGAATGGGGCGGGTAGGGACATATATTCCTTCGCGCTGAGCGGAGCCGCCGTTCGTTGGCGGCACAGTCGAAGCGCTCGCAACAAAGCAATTATTGCTACATGATTAACACTTGCCTGCGCTTCGACTGCGGGCAGACGACACTTGCACCTGCAAGTGCAGGTGTCACTGCCCTCCGCTCAGCGCGAATCACTTCTCTACTCTTCCACTTTCCACTTTCCACACTTCAGACTTTTCCACAAACTCAGGCATAAACAAATTCAGGTCGGTGGTAGTAAACAACACCTGCTCCGTCTCGCCGACATATTTCAAAAGATCGGCGCGGCGCTGCACATCTAACTCCGCCATCACTTCATCGAGCAAGATGACGGGCCATTCGCCGGTGCGTTCCTTCATCCAGTTCACTTCGGCAAGTTTCAAAGCTAACAATGCTGTGCGGACTTGTCCGCGTGAGCCATAATCGCCGAGGTCAATGTCGTTGGCAAGAAAACGGAGTTCGTCACGATGAGGTCCGATGGTGGTCACACCGCGAGAGATCTCTTCACTGCGCAGCTCACGCAGCCGGTCACGAAAACCGGTCTGAATTTGCTTCAACTCCAGCCACGAACGATCCACGACTGTATCGAGTTTGAGTCCCATCTGACCGTTCGGTTTGGGCAGCGGATCGTAGGCAGGTTCGTAGGCGAGGCGAAGAATTTCGGATCCATGAAGTCAGCTCGTGATGGACGCGCGAAGCGAGTCGCTCGATCTGCTGGACAGCTTCGATGCGCCACAAAATGATCTGCGCCCCGAGCCGCGCCAACGTCTCATCCCACACTTCGAGCTGGTCACCGTTCCCGCCACGTTCATACAGCGCCTTGAGCAGCGCGTTACGCTGAGTCAACGCCTGATTGTATTCACTCAGCACACGCGCATACGCCGGAGTGGACTGTGCCAACGCCAAATTCAAATAGCGGCGGCGGTCTTCCGGCGCGCCTTCGATGATTTGCGACATCTGCGGCACAAAGATGACCGCATTGAAATGACCGATCACATCGTTGGCGTGTTTCTTCACGCCATCCAGCAGCACTTCCTTACGCAGGCGCTGACCGTTGAGTACGCCCATCGGCTCCAGAATAAGACGCGCTTCGATGCGATGCTTACTCTTACCGCGCTGATAGTCCGCCACAAGACGCGTAACGGTCAACGAGCCTTTACGAGCTTCATCCAGGTTGATAATTTGACGGTCGGCATGGGTTTGAAAGGAGGTGAACGCCGCGAGGAAATAGATGGCTTCGAGCACGGTCGTCTTGCCCTGTGCATTGGCGCCGGTCAGCAAAACGACGCGCTGCGGCAGGTCAATATCCAGGCGTGTGAAACTGCGAAAATTTGTGAGGGAAAGATGTTTTAAAAACATGGTCGCAAGTTGAAGGTTGCAAGTCAAAGGTTCATCGAATGCCCAACTTTCAACCTTTGACCTTCAACCTACAAAACCATTTCGAGTTCGATCTCGTCGCGCATGGGGATGCCGTGAGCGCCGATCGTAGGAATACTTGGTTTGATCTTTCGTGCTTCGTCCACCGCACCGCGATGGATGGCTGCCATCTGAAACCCGCGCTTTTGATAAAAGCCTATGGCATGCAGGTTATCGTTGGTGGTGATCAGGAGCAGACGTTTGCAGTTGTGGGTACGCGCTTCTTCTACGACCAGATCGATCAACTTCGTTCCCAACCCTTGCCCTCGCGCAGACTATCCAACGAGGTGACCTCCATTTCCCCTTCACGGCAGATGAACGTGATCAGACCCGTCCAATCGCCGCGCTCCTCCACGACAAAGCCGTCCAATTGATCGGGACGAATGACTTCACCGTGGATGACCACATCATCACTGCCCCAGTGATCAGCCCAGAAGCGGCGCAGGCGGGGAATGTCGTTCTTGGTTAAACGTCGCGGCTCGAGTGCCATCAAAACTCTTTTTCTTCTTCCACTTCCGTGGGCGGCTGCCAGACGCGCGTGGCGCGGTCGGTGAACAGAACGCCGTTCAAATGGTCGATCTCATGCTGAAAGATGCGCGCCAGCCAGCCTTTGGCTTTAATCTTCATCGGCTTGCCGTGGCGGTTCATACCCTTAATCTGTATCTCAAGATGGCGTTCGACTTCACCGACCAGGTTGGGGATCGAGAGACAGCCTTCCACGCCCATGACCTTTTCCTCGGAGGCTTTGACGATCTCAGGGTTCAAGACCGCCCAGACCTTCTTGGCGATCTCTTCGCCGGTCTCTTCGGCTTTGACCTCATCTTCCTCTTTTTCATAATACTCGACCACGATCAAGCGCTCGGAAAGCCCGATCTGCGGCGCGGCAAGTCCCACCCCCGGCGCTTCGCGCATGGTCTCGACCATGTCCTCGATGGTGGTCTGGAGATTTTTATCAAACGTAGTCACTGTCTTCGCTTTGCGGCGTAAAACAGGTTCGGGGAGTGTAACGATCTTACGGAGAGCCATTCTTTATTCGTTCCTCTTATATACAAAGTTGCTCGATTGTACTCTACTTGTTTACAAGTAGAGCGAACTTCACTCAGCGTTATCCCGGTTTCTGGTTCTTTTTCTGCTCGTCAGAAAAATCCTTCGCACTGAGGTGATAGGTTGCCAGCCAGGCTGCCATGCGGTCACGTTCGGCAGCGATGGTGGCTTCATTCTTTTTCTGTGTGCGGATCATGCGACGGCGGTCGATATCCGATTGGACGCCGGCAGGGTCCATCACATCTTCAAAAGCCAGCTTGCTGCCACCCACTGCGATATAAACCGTTCCAAAGTTGAACATGTTTCCTAGAATACCCTTGCGTTCATAGAAGGTGTTCAAAATACCTTCTAGCGGAGCGGCGTTGCGCGTCTCACTGCCAAAAGGCTTGCGGTCGATATCGATGATCTGATCGTTCGTAACTTCGAACTTATCGTTGCTCCAGTCCAGTACCTGGTAGCCGAACCACCCCAAAAAGGGAATCAGAGCGATCAGGTACGCCAGACACCACACATCAATCGCAACACCACCATTGAAAGAGATGAACGCCTCATCTGGACTAATCGCAAGCTGGATCAACCGTCCGAGAAACAAACCCACTGTTCCAAGCACACACAGAACAGAGACCCACGCGTCCAGGATCAACACAACCCAATGCTTACGATAGATAACACCTTCACCGCTTTCATAGCGCAATTTGAGGGTATCAGAACCGAGAAAGCGTAAGATCGCAGACAGACCCGCGCTCGGTTTCGGGGGAGCCGCTGCCGGCTTGGGTTGAGACGTCTGTTCTCCAAATCCCGCAGGCATTTTCGGAAGCGGAAGTCCCAATCGTTTGCGGATGGCATTCTTCATCGCTTCTTTTTCCACACCGGCAGCATGTTCCTTGGTGCGGTTCCAATATCCTCCACCATTTTTGCCGCCTCGTCCGGATGCCCAACGCTATTAAAACTGATCTTTCCCACGAACGTACGCACGATCACGTTGCCATAATCCAGGATTTTCCCCACCCGGCTGGATTCGATCCCCACAGAAAGAATCGTGCCGATCGGCAACTCTTCACGGCTGTCATAGATACCGACCACCTTTTCGAGCCAGACCACTCGTTGATTGGTAACGATGTAGTAATCATTGCCCCAATCCACATACAGCCAAAGTATCCATAATGCAATAAAAATGGAAAGTACCACCCCTGCCAGGGCAAAGATCATAAAATGAAGTTGGAAGAGCCAGACGTAGAAAAGCCCCAGAGGCACGATGAGTGCAGCAACGGGCAACGCTATTTTTTCCCACAGCACAATGGGATGTTTGCGCGCCAGGAAATAGATTACTTCTTCGGGTCGTAGCCATTTGAAATTCTGTTGCCGCGCCAGTTGACGGCTGCGTATGGCAAGCTGTAAATTGATCTTGATATGAGGAGCTCGTTTATAGAGTTTTTCGAAATCGGCACGGGAAAGCACCAGTAACGTGCTATCGGAGGTGGCGGTGGCAGTGGCAGAGCGACGGCGCCTCATCGCCAGTGCCATTTCGCCAAAATAATCGTTCTTCACCAGGGTAGCAAGTACGGTATCTTTTCTCTCCACTCTGCGTACGATCTTGACATTGCCACTGTAGATCAAATAAAAACCATCCGCCCCGGTATCCTGCTTGAAGATCACTTCTCCCTTGGCATAGGGCACTTCGTCCAATTCTTCAGCAAGCGCCGCAAATTCGTCATCCTTCAGACCATAGAAGAGATGGATCTTTTTCAGAAAATCGATGCGGGCAGGTGTTTCAATAGCCACGTTTTGATTCTATCAAATTTCACGCACGATGGTACATCCATATGGATGGGTTTCGGTCAATTCGGGCAGGCGACCATCGAGCAATGCTTCCACCGCCTCTTCGAGATAGAAGCGTGTGGCTTTGCGCTGACGGAAGGTGACATCGTCCACAGCGCCGCGATAACGCAGGATTCCCTCCCAGTCGACGACGAAGGCATGGGGAGTGGTGACCGCTTCATATAAGTCTGCGACGGAATGCTGCGCGTCGATCAGGACCGTGGGCAGGCGGCGCGTTGTAGCGACCTCTTCCACCTCCCGAGCAGATTCGCTCCGAATTCGAAGCGATCGAGAGCATCGCCACATCCGCCCCCCACTGCACGAGACAAGCCATCGTTGAGTGGTCTGTCCGCTCCGAATGCGGACACTCCGCCGACCAGAAGTTGACGATGAGGATTTTTCCGCGATAAGCGTTTAATCTATGGAGGTTTCCATGAATATCAGGCAGTTCGAAATCGGGAGCGAAGGTATTGATCTGCACAGGTGCATTATAGTCACTGGAGTCAAAAGTCTCCAGACTTTTGCTCCAACGTCAGAGACGTTGAACTCCATACCCTGCCCTCTGGTAAAATCTCAACATGAAAAAATGGCAATTCTGGCTCGGGGTGCTGATCAGCATCGTCTTTATTTGGCTGGCGTTACGCGGCTTACGTCTCGATGAATTTTGGGGCGCGGTTCAAAAAGCGAATTACTGGTGGCTGCTGCCGGGGATCGCGGTTTACTTTGTAGGGGTCTGGGTGCGGGCATGGAGATGGCACTATCTGTTGGGTCCGATCAAGAAGATTCCCACTAAAACCATGTTTCCCATCACAACCATTGGCTATATGGGCAACAACGTCTACCCCGCTCGAGCCGGAGAAGTATTGCGGGCAGTGATCTTGAAACGCAAGGAAGGCGTGTCCGTTTCCGCTTCGCTGGCGACCATCATCGTGGAGCGCATCTTCGATGGCGTGGTCATGCTCTCGTTCGTCTTCGTGAACCTGCCGGAACTCGCCAAGTTGACGGGTAGCTCTGGTTTTGTGGGCAATATTCAGCAGGTGGCGGTCATTGGCACAGGGGTATTCCTGGGCGCGCTGGCGGTCTTCCTGCTGGCAGCCATGTTCCCGCACGTCACAGCGAAAGTCGGTCTGTGGTTCATCGAACGCTTCGCACCGAAGAAATTGCACGAGAAGATCATTAATATTATGAACCGCTTCCTCGACGGGTTGGAATCGCTGCGCTCCCCGTTTAATGTATTGATGGTCTTCTTCACGTCGGTCATCATCTGGTTGTTGGAAACGGGAAAATACTGGTTCGTGATGCATGCCTTCGATTTCAGCGTGTCGTTCTTTGCCTTGATGCTAATGAACGGGATCGTCAACCTGGCAACGACCATCCCATCCGCGCCGGGATATATCGGCACGTTCGACGCGCCCGGTATCGCGGTACTCACAGCCTACGGCGTGGACCAGGCTACCGCGGCAGGTTATACGCTCACGCTGCACGTCGCGTTGTGGCTGCCTATTACATTGCTGGGGGCGTACTATCTGGCACGCGAAGGCGTCAAATGGAGTGATTCGCTACGTTCCGAAACAAAAGACGTATAAGGAATTGAACATCCATTTTTCACGGGAGGGAACATGGACATCAAAAACAGTTTCGTTCTACGACTAGCAGGGATCATAGTGGGCATCGCCGCCGTCCTGGCAGTGGCATTGCTCTTGCTGGGTTACTTCCTGGGTTGGGATAAACCCATTCAATACAGCAATGGATTCTTTATGACTGGCGCGCTGCTTGCCGTCATGGGTGTGCTCTCGGTTGCAGGTGGGTTTGCCATGCGTGCCGACCCCCGCCTCACATATGCCGAATCCGCATCTCAAGCCAGCATGGCAGAACGGAACCAGCGCACCGTTGCCGATGGTCTCATGCGTTATCGGTCCATGATTACCCTGCTCGGCTCTGGTCTGCTGTTGATCTTGGTCGCCATTCTGATCGGAGAGTTACTCATCTAAAAACTTCAGATCACAACATGGTCAGGCGACAGAACTGTCGCCTGTTTTGGTTTGAACATACCCATAATTAGTTATACTCTCAGCGGGCGGCTTCATATGAAATTAGTATGGAAGAATGACTCATCTCCCAGCGTTGCAGGTTATACTACGGAAACATTGCGGTAATTTTGTCTGTAGAAAGCAGGGTTCCGAATGACTCAACCGGAGATCTCTCAGAAGCAGAAATTGAGGGTGCTCATCGCCGATGACGTTCAGGAAACGCGCCGAAATACCCGTCTGATGCTGGCGACCATCGACGATGTGGAAGTGGTTGCCATCGCATCCAACGGCTTGCAAGCCGTGCAGCTGGCAAATGAGCAGCACCCCGATATTGTGCTGCTCGATATCAACATGCCCGATATGGACGGCTTGACCGCCTATCGTGAGATCGCCAAATCCCTGCCGGGCACGGGCTGCATCATCATCTCTGCAGAAAAAGATACCACCACCTTCCGCACCGCCATCTCGGTGGGTGTGCAGGAATATCTCGTCAAGCCTTTCACCATCGATGAACTCGAAGAAGCCATCGGACGAATGCGTGAGCGTGTGGAAAAGCAACGCCTCAAACGCATGCAGGATGCACAGCTTCGTAAACAACGCGAGGCGTATCTTTTACAACTGGCAACGGAATACTCCAAAGCTCACCGCACAGACGAGCAAGCCATGCAGGTCTTTGAACAACTGGCACTGAATCCACAATGCGAGATGCGCTGGCTGCAAAATCTCGCCATGATCTACGTGGTGCGCCAGCAATGGGGTAAACTCAAAATCCTTGCTGAAAAGATCGAGAAGAGAAGTAAATAATTTTTTGGAATCAACCAGCTAGCTGGTTGAACTCCATATCCGGAGACGCAATGAAAATCGCAATTATTGGCGCAGGGTTCGGCGGCATGGCAGACTGCCTATGACCTGCGCAAGGCTGGGCATGAAGTCATCATTTTTGAAGCCGCTGATTATGTCGGCGGGCTGGCAGCGGGGTTCAAGGAGCCGCACTGGGATTGGTCGGTCGAGAAGTTCTATCACCACTGGTTCCAATCCGATTCGTCCATGCTGGGATTGATCGACGAGCTGGGCTGGTCGGATAAGGTGATGTTCCCACGTCCGTTGACGGTGATGATGTACAAGGATAAGTTCTATCCGTTCGACTCGATCCTCAAAGCGCTTCTCTTTCCGGGACTTGGGTTTGGTCTCAATAAAATACGATTCGGCTTCGTCGGGTTGTTCCTCCGTTTAACGAACAACTGGAAGGCGCTCGAAAAAGTGACCACCGACGAGTGGATGATGAAGTGGGCGGGCAAACAAGTCTACGAGCAGATGTGGAAGCCGATGCTGGTCGGAAAATTCGGTCCATTCTATAAGGATGTCAACATGGCGTGGATGTGGGCACGCATGCACGCACGCACAACACGTCTCGGCACGTTCGAAGGCGGATTCCAGCGTTTCGCCGATATGTTCGCGGAGAAACTGCGCGAGATGGGCGTCGAGATCCGGCTCGGGTCGCAGGTCAAGTTCATTAACGGAATCAGATACATCCTGAGCGGAGCCGAAGGACCGCAGGCTTGTCCATCGACGCGAACGGTGTGGTCGAGTCCTTTGATAAGGTGCTGGTGACCACGTCCCCAAATCTGATGGCGAAGTTGAGTCCCGATCTCCCTGAAAATTATTTGAAGGGTCTGCTCGAGTTGAAGTCGATGGGTGCGGTGGTGATGGTGCTTGCGCTCAAACATCAGCTTTCAAAGGATGGTTATTACTGGTTCAACCTGCCCAAAGAGGCGGGCTTCCCGATGCTGGCGCTGGTGGAGCATACGAACTTTATGTCGAAGGAACATTATGGCGGCGATCATATCGTGTACGCCGGTGATTATCTCGAACTGGGACACGAATATTTTTCGTTGAGCGATGAGCAGTTACTCGAACGCTTCCTGCCGGCGTTCAAGCGCATCAATCCCGAGTTCTCGCGTGATTGGGTCAAGAAGGTCTGGGTGACGAAAACGAACTACGCCCAGCCTGTTCCGCTGTTGAACCACTCGAAGAATATCCCCGCCATTCAGAACTCCTGTGGAAGGTTTGTACTTCGCTTCGATGAGTCAGGTCTACCCGTGGGACCGCGGCACGAACTTTGCCGTGGAGATCGGGAGGCGGGCGGCGAAATTGATGCTGGAAGGTTGAAAGTTGGAAGGTTTAAAAGGTACTGCCCTTTCCTTTGCGGAGAGGGCAGTTTGATTTTATTTGGCTAGATTGACAATAAGCACCCCGATGATAAAACATAATGCTGCCGATGTCCCAAGTACTGAAACTGAAGCCATCCCTTCCAAACGATCGAGCCAATTCTGTCTTGTGCGTTCCGAAAATGTACCCGGCATGGCTATATTCATCGGGTTTAAAGGATTTTTCTGACTGCGAGCAAGTTCCTGGTTGCCATTGAAAATATACCAACCAATGATGGCGAGCGAGACACTTGTAAAAAAGAGAGCGTCACCAAATTCATACAGGGTTCGCTTATTAAGTGACCAACAAATGAATGCCGTTACCAATGTGGCGAGAAAGGATATCACCAAAGAACTTTGGAAAGTTCGCCAAATCGCATGAAGTCTACTTTCAAGGATGGAAGGCTTATTCTCATCAGAAGGTTGTTTCTCAGGCGGAACAATAGACTTGGAGGAGAAGATATCTCCTTCTCTAGGAACGCCAACTAAATTCATATCGCATTTTATACAACGAAGCGCACTGCCAATATTCTTTTCTTTACATGTGGGGCAAGTTACTGTAATAGACACGTATATATCCCTACGTTCAAGTCTTGAATTAGTATACGCGATACTACAGCATTTGTTGCATTAATATATCAGGTAGCACAAAGCAAAACATTAACTTTAAAAGACGAACTGCTCTATCCTATGGATAGAGCAGTTCGTTTACGAAAGAATTCATTACTTTACAAGCTTTGCTACCAGCTTGATCTCCGGCACAGCCGCCAGCGCCTTCGAAACGGGGCAGCCTTTCTTCGCTTCTTCGGCGTGTTTCTGCAGATCCTCTTCGCTCAACCCGGGGACTTCCGCTTCGGTATTGAGTTCGATCAGGGAAATGGTCGGTCCGTCGGTCAGGTGAACGTTGGCAGTGGTGACAATGCGTGTGGGAGTGAATCCCGCTTTGGTGAGCAGCGCTGAAAGGAACATGGAATAACAACCGGCATGTGCCGCGCCGATCAATTCCTCTGGGTTGGTACCTTCGCCGGAGGCGAAACGCGATGCCCAGGTATATGCACCGTCATAGGCGCCACTTCCCACCTTCATGGTGCCAGCCCCTTCTTTCAACGTACCGTTCCATTCAGCAGATGATGTTCGTACAGACATAGTCTCCTCACTTTCTAAAATTGGTAAATTTATTTTTGAATTGTACTCTGAAACGAGCGATCAAAAGAAATCCATATCGTTGGGAAAGTATAATCAAATCATGAAAATCGTAGGCATCGACCTTTCCGGACCACGCAATTTTGCTGAGACCTGCCTGGTCAGTTTTGAAGAACGGGGCGATAGTCTTCATCTGATCAATATTCGAGAAGGGGCGGATGACGACCAGAATTCTCGAATCTGTTTCTGGACTCGGATCAACAGACAGAATTATTATCGGGATCGATGCGCCTCTTTCCTACAATCACAAAGGCGGCGACCGTCCATCGGACTGCTGAGTTGCGCCGGTTGGTCCGCGCACAAGGCGGGCGCGTTGGCATCATGCCGCCGACCTTATTTCGCATGGTCTATCTCACCTTGCGCGGCGTGCTACTGACCCGCTTATTGGAATCACTCAAACCGCAGCAAACTCTGGAGATCGTTGAAGTCCATCCGGGGGCGGTTATGTTCCTGCGCGGAGCGGATACAAGTGATGTCAGCACATTCAAAGTGGACCCGCTGGCGCGAACACGCTTGTTGACCTGGCTGGAGTCAAAGGGATTGAATGGCATCTCCCGTGCAGAAATGGTCAGTGACCACTATGTCGCTGCCTGTGCAGCCGCGCTGGGAGCCTGGCAGTGGGGTCTGGGAAAATCGGCGTGGTGTTACAAGTCCGATCCGCCGCGGCATCCTTATGATTTTGCGTGTTAGTTGATAATATGTCATCCTGAGGGAGCGTGATCTTCGCGACAGAAGGATCTCTACCTTGACACAGAGTTCTCTATGACAGATGAGAAATTCTTCGCTTTGCTCAGAATGACATGGTAGAGATGATTTCCCATGAAAGTATAATCATCCCATTATGAACCCAACCTTTATCAAACCACGTTATGACTCAGGCGGATACGCCGGGATTCCCAATCGCATCAAAGAGGCATTTGCATCCAGAAACTATGATGCCGTTGTTTTATTTTTAGTGGATGGATTCGGCTGGCGCTTCTATGAACGTTTTCAGGATGCGGCGTTTATTCAGCGTATCGCCAAATATGGCAAGATCGAAAAGCTGACGTCGCAATTTCCATCCACGACGGCGGCGCATGTAACCACCATCCACAGCGGATTACCGGTGGGTGAAAGTGGAATCTACGAGTGGGTTTACTTCGAGCCGCAAGCCGACGCGGTTATTGCGCCATTATTATTTTCGTATGCTGGCACGGCAGAACGCGACACACTCCGACCGGCAAAGATCGAGCCATCATCGTTATACCCGCGCGGAACGTTCTATCCGGACTTGAGAACGATGGGCGTGGAGCCGTATGTATTCGGCATACGCGATTACACACCATCCACGTATTCGAGGGTTGTCATGGCAGGTGCGGAACAGGTCGCTTTCAAGACGATGCTCTGAGGCACTGGTCAATTTGAAATTACTGCTCGAAAAGCAGACCAAGCCCACCTACGTTCATTTGTATTTCGACAAGTTCGATGCGCTTGGTCACGAATACGGTCCGTCCGCGCCGCAGACGGAAGCCGAAGCAGAAACATTCCTTTTGATGATGGAAAATTATTTCGAACGCACCTTCAAAGGGAAGAAACGCATCCTGTTCCTGATGACCGCCGATCACGGGCAGGTGGAGGTCGATCCACAGACGACCATTTATTTAAACAAGACTCACGTTTTGCAGGAGTCGAACGCTTTATCAGAACCAACCGCCAGGGAAAATTGATCGTCCCTGCCGGGTCGGCGCGCGATATGTTCCTCTATATCAAAGAGGAAATGCTCGAGGAAGCGCAGTCTTTCCTTGCGCCAATTCTCGAAGGCAAAGCGGATGTTGTCAAAACACAAACGCTTATTGCTGATGGATATTTCGGCGAGAAGATCTCTCCTGAATTCCATGCACGCGTGGGAAATCTGGTGATATTGCCGTATGCGTATGAGTCCATGTGGTGGTATGAAAAGGATAAATTCGAGATGAAGTTCCGCGGTCATCATGGCGGGCTGACACCGCAGGAGATGGAGACGATCCTGTATTCGATAGAGATATAATGACAAAGACTTCCGAAGTCTATGAGACTTCGGATGTCTGGTTAAGGGAGCCTGCGGTGTACACCTTTCAGATGATAGGCAAAGTTGTCCATGGTGGAAACAACTCTCCCTGAGAAACGAGCGTATTTCTGAGTCGGTTTGTAGAAGTGTTGAAAAGGGGCAAACATTTCTTACTCCTGCTTCAACCAGCGTTTCGCTTCTTCCATATCCGCAAAGTGGCGCATGTTATAGCCGCGATTGCGGAAGACATTTTCCATGAACACGGTATCTTCACTCAACTGAGAAAAGATCATAGCAGTTTTGAACAAGCGGGAAATTCCCAACTCTTCATTGATGGCGGGGCGCTCAAAATATTCCGGCAGGCTGAAGGTCATAACCGTTTCACGATGATTGATCAGATGATGATTACATTGATATTTCTGTGCTGCATCAGCCAAGTCCTTGACCATTGCGTTCGCCGCAGGGACATCCATCTGACCTTTGGACTCGAGCAATAAAATATTTTCATCAACCAGATACTCTATTGTCCATTCAAACATATTTTCTTTATACCATGGTGGCAACTTGATAAACATACGATTAAAGGAAAAAACGGGCGGCTCTTTGCAAGTCGCCCGTGGTAATTATTGTCCGCGAGCGTGTGGATATGGACTGAAATCGCTAATATTGATATTGCTGGTCGTCTGACCGCCGTTGACGATAAAGGATCGCATCGTCAGGCTTTCATTCACATACGCGCCTTGTAGGTTGTATCCGGGCGCCCAGGCATACGCATAATAGGTTCCATTCGGGAGCAGCACACTGTAGCTCGGGGTCTTTTCAGGGATCGAGAACTGGATCACCTGACCTGTGGATGCATTCTCAAAGTACAAATTCAAGGGCGGGTTGAACTCGCTCGGGTATGAGAAGTTTCCCGTGACCGTGCCATGCGGCAGGTCTTCCGTGCGGATGTCCACATAGAACGACTGATTAGCTTTATCGCCGTAACCGAACAGCACACCATTGGAGTTGCGCAACATCCAGTAGCTCGTGAAGTGACCACGCTTGGCAGGAGCTGTGAGCGTGACAGAAACGTCCACGGTCTGTCCGGGAGCCACATTGCCTGAGAGGCGAACGGCTGTGGTGCCGCCCATGGAATCGCCGCTGGTGAAGACCAACATGTAATCAGGGGTCCATGTGCAGGTGCCACGGTTCTTTAAACGCCAGGTTTTGGTAAAGGTCTCACCGGCGGTGAGTTTCGTGCCATCGGGGATGGAAACATCTTTGATGAAGGAAACCCAGTCACAGTACGAAACAGTTGTCGCGGTGGGAAGAGGCGTGTTCGTCGGCAGCGGAGTATTCGTCGCCGGGATAGCGGTCAGCGTGGGCGGAACGGGCGTCTGTGTGGGCGCATTCAACGTCATGGCAACGATGGTTTGCGTGACCATGGCTTGCACGGTCGCTGCGGAATCGATCGGGGCAGGTTGTTCCTGTCGCAAAAGAGGCGCTGCAAACACGGCAATGGGCAAACAAGCCACCATCACCAGGGCAACAATACCGAATAATAAAAGAATTGAGTTGGTTGTTATTTTCATTCTGCACCTCCAAGTTCGTGCAAGAAGTGTGACGAGGTGCGCGACCGGAAGGTTCCCCGCTTTTGGAAATTAGTACTCAATACCTAGTTGAAAACGTTTTCGTTGGCTTAGCTACAGAGCACACAGGGTTCTTTGAGATTTTTCTCAGAGGTCTCTGTGATCTCTGTGGCTAAGCATTCTCATAAAGAAGATGGGGCTGAAGCAGAGGTAGTTTTCGAATTTACCGAAGGGTTCATTACTCATGAACAATACCGTGAACAAATCGATCCTATACTTGCGCTCAAGAAAATATTGAATGGCGCCTTTGTTGATGAACGGCGTTTCCGCGCCGAACTCTTCTCCCTTTTCTGCCATCAACAATTCGGCATGAGCCAATACGGCTCTGTAATCGGTTTCATCTAACAACGCAAACGGACCGTTCCCACCGCCGACATATCCATACCCAACGATCTCTCCATTACGCTTGTAGACAAACCCATCGCGCGTGGTGGCGATCCAGCAATGGATATTGCCGCGGGAATGACCGATAATCTGTTTATCGATGCGATTGAGATCATTCAAATGCAGATCGATCTGTAATGGCTCGATCACGAGATCGGTCTCTACTGTCACCTTTTCGGCTTTGCGCGAAAAATACTTGATCGGGAAACGTGCATAAACTCCCGCACGCAAATAACGAGACAAAGCGCGTTCGTCCATGGTAGCGACAATGATGCGATGCTGTGCGTCCGTTTCAGGGAAGGCACGCGCCATCAACTCGCGCCCCACTCCGGCAGATTGTTGCTCGGGCAGCACGAAGAACTCGGTCAGGTCCATCAAGCCATCGTGTTCGATGGAGCGCGCGTATCCGATGATCTTTCCATTCTCCTCCGCGACCCAAAATTGTGCCGCACTTTCTGCCAGATACTCGAACAAAAACTTACGATGCGACCAGAGCGATTGCAACACTTCCGGGTGATTTCCACCCGTGATCGCCATCACATTGGTGCGCTCCCCCAAGTCGATGATCGATTTGGAAAATACCTGAAATACTGCGTATGAATCATCTGCTGTCGCTTTACGGTAAGTGATCGTCATGATTTCTTCCCATGTTGGAGTATCGTGAGGATTATAACGGTGTTCTTCCCCATATCCTTTTCATCCCATCAGGCATCGGTCCCGGTGGGGCAAACACTTCATGTAATTAAATGAAAACGGTTACAACCGTTGTTTTTGCAATTCCTATGTGAATGGAAGATGATAGAGTAAAATACACTTAACTGATTTCCCCGCCGTAATTCGGCGGGTACCTAGAACTAAAGGAGACTCTCCATGTACCACACCATCATCATCGCGGGCAATGTTGGTAAAGATCCTGAAATGCGCTACACTCCCTCCGGTCAGGCAGTGACCTCTTTTTCGGTCGCCACCAACCGCCAATACACCACCGGTAACGGCGAACAAGTGAAAGAGACGATCTGGTTCCGTGTCTCCACTTGGGGCAAACAGGCTGAGATCTGCAACCAGTACGTCAAGAAAGGTTCGAAAGTTCTGATCGAAGGTCGGTTGACGCCTGATAAAAACACCGGCGGACCGCGTGTATGGACCAAGCAGGATGGCTCTGCTGGTGCATCCTTTGAAGTAACGGCGTCCACAGTACGCTTCCTTTCTTCACGTGGTGAAGGCGGCGGCGGTGACATGCCCATGCACGGCGGCATGGAAGGTGCCGAAATTCCTCCCGAAGACGATATCCCGTTTTAGTGTCCTTTTTACAGGTCTAATGGGTCGCGTGCTTCCGGCTTGTTAGACCTGTTCGTTTCCATATTCGAGAAACTATGACCACACCCCAACAACCCTCCGGACCGCAAATGGAAGTCCCTCCTGGTTTGGAGCCTATTTATACCAACCTTGCACGTATTTCTCATTCCCCGGCTGACATCGTGATCGACTTTGCTCAGATCCTGCCCGGTGAGACGAAGGCTGGTGTACGCGCCCGAATTCTTATGACACCGCTCAGTGCCAAATTACTCCTGCGCGCGCTGAAGGAAAATATTGCACGCTACGAAGCTGCCCTCGGCGAAATCAACGTTCCCAATTCCACAACTCTTGCAGACAACCTGTTCGGACGCCTTCAACCGCCCGAGCCCCCGAAGGAATAACACCGAGGACAATTCTATGTACAAGCTTGAAGACATCGCTGACCGTATCCGCCAAAAATTCGATATCCGTACTGCCCTGCGCGACAAGGCACTTGCCCAGGCTCGTCAGCTTACGCGCGCCTGCTCACTTGCCATCCGTGCTGTGCACCGCGATGACAAGCAGCAAATGGAATTTCAGTTGGCAGAGGCACGCACCCTGGCGGACACATTACGGGACGAGCTGAAAGGTCACCCGGAACTCTATTACGCCGGATATACACAGGACTCCCTCAAGGAATTTGTGGAGGCGAACGTCACCTGCGCGTTGATCCAAAATCATCCGCTTCAGACTCCCGAGGAGTTGGTCGTCGAAGAATCGACCTATCTCAACGGTCTGGCGGAAGTAGTCGGCGAGCTGCGCCGCCGCACGCTGGATATTCTTCGCTCCGGATACTCCACAGAAGCCGAGCGCCTGCTCAGCCACATGGATGATATTTACTCCGTGTTGGTGACCATCGACTATCCCGATGCCATCACCAATGGCTTGCGCCGCCAGACCGATCTGGCACGTGGCATCATCGAAAAGACACGTGGCGATGTGACCTTCAGTCTGCGCGGCGAACAACTGACCCAGGCGATCACAAAGCTAAGCGGGCAACTCAATGGCGGCGTCCCTGAGGTGGAAGGCGAGAGTGGGTTAAGCATGTCGAGGGATGAGGATGACTAACTTATGGCGCGACGCGGCGGAACAAAATTTCCGTTAGTCGTATACCAGCACTTGCTGGGACGCTGGTGGTCCGGTGTGGTCGGGCTTGGCGTGGCAATGCTTGGCTTTGCCTATACTGAATATATTCGACCAGAAAATCAATTCCAGCCGTGGCATTGGCAACTGGCTATTGCCGTAGGGGTGTTGACGATCTTTGGCGGGTTATTTCTGCTGATCATTCGATATTTCGCTTATGTGCAGGCATTCCCAACTTATTTGAAACTTGCTACCCCTTTTTTGAGGGTCAATATTTCCTATAAACGTTTGCAAAAAACGATCACTGCAGAGATGGGTCAATTATTCCCGCGCAAGAGCATGTCTGGCTGGGTGTGGGATATCTTCGAACCGCTCGCTGGCAGAACTGCTATGATCATTGAACTAAAGGGATATCCGATCTCGCCCACCATTCTGCGGTTGTTCCTATCACGTTTCTTTTTCAAGGATAAAACGCCCCATCTTGTCATCCTGGTCAAGGACTGGATGCGTTTCAGCGCCGAATTGGATAGTATGCGTGCCGGGATCGATGAAGATCAGCCCCCGCAAAAAAGACCGAAAAATTCCATCCTTTCAAAACTACCTCAAAAATGAATATTTACTTTGCCTGTTCGATCACAGGTGGGCGTGAATTTGAATCCGTCTATCAAGCTATTGTGCGCGCCTTAACGGAGGCGGCTCACGAGGTACCCACGGCTCATTTAGCGGAACCCGGCATCCCTGCGGCGGAGGCGTTGATCGCTCCATCCGAAGTGTATGCCCGCGATGTGGCATGGATCCGCGGCTGTGATATCTTGATCGCGGAGGTCAGCGTTCCATCACATGGAGTGGGATACGAGATCGGTTTTGCACTAGGGTTGGGAAAACGGGTGCTTGCATTACATCGGGAGGATCGTAAAGTTTCGAAGATGATCACCGGAAACCCCGACCCAAATCTAACAGTATTGTGCTACCAAACCATGGAGGAAGCGATTCAACAGGTTGAAAAATTTATCTAATAAGGTAGTATTTGATTTGTGAAATACGTCACTAGTTAACGGTTACATTCTACGATGGTGGAAACCTTAAGAGTGGACTATTATTAGAAATGGAGACGGCACAAAGACACCTCCAAAATGCTCCTCACTGTCTCCTCCTTTGGCGAAAGCTTCCGCCGGCTAATTACCGGCGGAAGCATATTTAACGGGGTATGTATATTTTAGACTGGTAAAAACTTGAAAATTTATTTCCTGGGGGTAGTGACAGGCTCGGATATCACCGGCAAGACGATGAAAAAAGAACTACCCTTTCCCTCTGTCGATTTCGACCCAAATACGTCCCTGGTGACTTTCTACGATCGTTTTGACGATCGCCAACCCAAGACCGGAGCCTTCGGTATTGGAGATATTTTTGCCTCTATAAAACTTATCGAAGATATGCGGTACATCGGCCGATGGAATGCCCGGTCCCTCATCTGTCACCTGCAAGATAACCTGCTCTCCCTCTGCTTTGATGGAAACGAAAACATTACCGCTGGCATTGGAATATTTGATGGCGTTTCCCACCACGTTGTCGAGCACCTGCCGCAAGCGGATCGGGTTGGCGCGCAAGGCAGGCAGAGAGGGTGCAATCTCTGTGGTCACTTTGACGCGTTTCGATTTGATCTGCCCTTGCAGCATATCCAGGGTGTAGCGGAGGATGCCTTCGAGCTGTACGAATTCACGTCGGGTATCGAAACCTGCTTCGATACTGCCAAGATCAAGCAGATCGTTGATAAGAGCAGTGATGTGCTGAACGCTATCCTGAATGCGATGCAGGAAATCGCGCTGGTTGTCATTGAGCGATCCGGCACGCTCCACCAGTTCGGTATAACCGATCACGGAGGTGAGCGGCGAGCGCAGGTCATGGGATACCGTGTGGACAAATTCGCTGCGCAGACGGTCGATCTCTTTGAGATAGGTAATATCCTGCATGGTCAGAGCAGAACCTACATCCTGGATCAATGTGATCTGAGCATTGCCCACTCTGCCATCAGGGAAACTGACCTCATGATATTGCAGAGGGTCGTTATTGTCATTACGTGTGAGCAGAGAGCGGATATCGGGGTGGGTCATTACGTCCATGACCGGCTTGCCCAAGGATTGCTTTTCATTCAACCCGAACGAGCGGCACATGGATGGATTGATGAGGATGATCCTGCTTTCCTGGTCAAGGATCATGACACCGTCATGAATATTATTGAATACCAACTCCAGCCGCGAACGTTCCGCTTCAGAGATATCAGCACGTTTCTTCAGCGAGGCAGTGGTACGCTTGACCTCTTTACGAAGCCAATCGCCGACGCCGTGCGCACGGCGCAGGCTGCCTTCCACGGTATCAACGATCTCATTCGTCTTAAGCGGCGGAGCCAGATAACCGTTCAACCCCAGCCGGAAAATGCCCTTCACCAGTTCAGGCTTTGCAGTTTCGGTATAGATCAAAAATGGAAGCGTTGGGAAGCGTTGAAGGACCTCTTCAGCGATCTTCAAGCCTGCATGTCCATCGAAATTCTCCCCCACCAACAATAAAGCCGGACTTGTTTCCTGCAGTAACAGCCCAAGGCTCTTCGTATCTTTGGCAATGGCAGTGATGTAATGGGCACTTAAGGCACGCTCCATTAACTTCAAAATGGGAGAGTCGTCCAGCGCCAGCAGGATCAAGTCAGATTTCGGCATAGGTGTAATGAAATTTTACTGCTTTTTTAATTTAATAGGTACGGGCGGAGTCGTTTTTTCTGCAGCGCGCGCCAGACGTTGTAACGCAGCGCGGGAGGCTTGCAGCGTTTTTTTCTGTTCTTCGGTCAGGTTCCCCACTTTACCGGCGAGCAACATGTCAATGGGGTAGACCGCAGCTTGTAATTCCTCCGCAATGGAACTGCGGATCGATTCGAGCAAAGCGTTCTGTTGTTTTTCGCGATTCTTGGACGTATTAGCAGATTCGCTTACTGCGCGGAACAAACGTGCGTTGACCAGTGAAATGGATGCATAGTCCGTTACAGCTTCAAGCAAGGTTTGTTCGGTATTGCCAAAGGGAACCTCCTCTTTACGCGCAACGACCAACATACCAATGACTTCACTTTGTACCTGGATCGGCACCGCACAGGCAGACTTGCCCAAATTGGCAACGCGGAATTTGAGCAGCGGCTCGCCCGCAATGGCAAGTGTTTCACCGGAAAGAGCTACCAAACTGCTGATCCCGTCATCGAGCGGCTTATTCATTTTCCGCGACCAAGCATCGGGGAGACCGCGATGAGCGACCAGGAGGAAGGCTTTATTCTCCTGATCGTGCACGAGCAGCCAGGCAATATCTGCTCGCGAAGTCTGTAATGCACCATCCACGATCTTTTGGAAGAGAATGCGCTGGTCGTGAATGGAAATGACCGCCTTGCCGATGTTGATGATGGCTGTCATTTCGCGGATCTTACGCTGGAGTTCCTGGTTCGTTTCGCTGAGCTTCAGATCCAGCCGCTGACGGTCGCGCACATTGTGTACGCCTTTGAGGACGCGCTCCACCGCGGAAAGCACCTCGGCATCGCGCGCGGGCCACATGATGTAATCGGCGGCGCCAAGACGGAATGCCTGGATGATATCGTGTTCCTGTCCCTTATTGGCAATGACCAGCAGAGGCGTGGTCACGCCTTGCGCAGAAAGCGCCACCAGCAGGTCTTTGGTGCTCAAGCCAGGTAGATTTAAATCGGCGAGAATCAGGTCGGGGGGAGTCTGAAGCGAGAGTTTGATGGCGGAAGCAGAGTCGGGAACAACATCCACCTGATAGCCCATCGGCTTAAGGGCTTGGCGGGCAATCAAGTCGCTGATCTTTGGATCATTTTCAACGAGAAGGATGCGGTCTCCCGTATATGCCATACAATCGCTCTCCGGATGGGTCACTTACCCCACCCGTTGGCATTGTAACACCCTTTACTCCAAATTACGGCAGATATGGTTACTGTCATGGTTTTCCCATGTATTTTTCCCCGTTCCTTGCAAATTTATAAACCTACTGTCCATTCCTTGGGGGGCTAAGCCCCCAAGGAGCTATCTAAACTACAGTTTGAACACCGGATACGACTTTCCCGTGACGATATCGCGGTGATTGCGGATGGATTTCTCGGGTCCGAACGCAGCCAGGGCGTGCATCTGCTCCGAGGAAAGGACTCCAAGCTGACGCAGGATCTCGATCACCGCCGCCGGGCGCACACGCGGACTAAAGCGGAGTTCATCGTTCATGCGCGAAGCATCACCATCGGCAACTTTGACAGCAATTCCAATGCCGGGCGCATCTGGGCTCAATACGCCGGGCAAAACGCCGACGATCTGGTAGCCTTCTGCACCGCGCTTGGTAATGATCTGCCCTTCACCTACTTTCATGAGCACATCGTCGAATTCGCCGTAGCCGCTCATCATTTCAGGGAAGGTGCTCATCGCAGCAGTGACCTTTTTACAGGCGATGGCACGCGCTTCGCTGAGATCATGCGGATCGCAATAGCGCGCCATGCCCAGCGCAGCGTTGTATAACGGCAGCGCAAAGTTGGGAGCGGAACAACCATCCACGCCAAGTTGAACTTCACTTAACGGGATCAGGCACATCTCGGCGAGCGTACCGAGAATATCCTGCTGGATGGGATGAAGGATATCGAGATAATTTTCCAGCGGAAGTCCACGCATTTTGGCGTGAGCCAGCATGGCAGTATGTTTGCCCGAGCAGTTATTGTGGTTCGTGTGCGGATGAAGGTTGTTTACGATCAGTCGTTTGAGTTCATCCACATCGCCGGGCAAGTGACTGCCGCACATCAGGTTGCTTTCTGCGATGCCGATCTTCTTTTGCAGTTCGGTTACGGCTTGCACGTGCATGTCGCTGCCTTCATGCGAAGCACAGGAAAGGGAGAGTTCCCGCTGCGTAAAACCAAAATGTTCCACACCACCGCGTTCGACGAACGGAAGTACCTGGAAGGGTTTGGCGCTGGAGCGTAAAAAAGCGACCGTTTGCGGGTCGCCATGAGATGCGATCATTTTGCCGTTCGAATCGACAACAGCAAATGAACCGTTATGCACGGACTCGACGATCTGTCCGCGAGTGGTTTCAAAGATGGGCTGAGCAGGCATTATTCCTCAAGGGTATGGCGGGAGGACGGATGATAGTGGCGGGCGTAGTAATGTCCCAAGCCATGGCGCAGACGATGCAGATATTGTTTCTGACGCGCGGCAGGAGCTTTGAATTCCTTGAGCATGGCTTCGGCAAGTTTATCGGTGGCATCGGGAGCAGCTTTCTTGCCGCCGAGTTTTTCCACTTTGTCGAGCAGCTTTTTGAGAAAATCGGCTTGCGTCTTGACCACTTGCTGGGTGACCACGCCTCCGCGACCGCTGACAATGGTATAGCCTTTGAAGTCCGGTCCTTGTAAAGCATCCAGTGCTTCCAACCAGGCGGGGATATCGGCATATGCCAGGAACGGAGGCTGCCCTTTCAAAACGGCATCACCGACAAAGACCACTTTTTCTTCCGGTATAACGACCCAGATCGCGCCGGGAGTAGGACCCGTGCGACTCTGCAAAATGATCGGCTCAGGACCCCAGTGCAGGGTCATGGTATCCATAAAAGAGATTTCTGGCGGCGCCCAACGCACACTGCCCAAGCCAGGGATGGATTCCCAGTTCGAGCCGGTCTCATCGCCCTGTGCCTTGAAGGTATTGGGACGATTGCGGAAAGCAATGGCGGTGCGTTCGTGAGCGATGACCGTGCAATCCATGGCGCGGACGCCCAGCGTGCGGTCGGGGTGGGCATCGAGATTGACCAATAAACGTTCGGGTCCGTTGCCCATGCCCATCAGGGAGGCGCGCCACGAGCGTCCATCCTCCGGGGCGGGCGGTGCGTCGATCTGGATCAATCCGCGCGGCTGGGTGATGACTCCCAGCGTTACGCCGAGATAACGGTCTTCGATATATACATTCTTTGCAATGGCATCCATGCAGTAGTTGCTCCTGAGGCTAGGCGCATATCAGACTTCCGAAGTCTCGGAGACTTCGGAAGTCTTTGCACCTGATGTTTTGGTAGGTCTATCTTACCACCACTTGAGACTCAAAGGAAAACGCCCATGCGGAGGGTGCATGGGCGAGGAAATTGAGAGTTTCGGCAGGTTGGAGACCCGCGATGAACTAGCTGTCAGAACCATCTTATCTTGAGAAATACCAGCATAGAACACAGCAAGTGGAATACCTATGCCAATGCTCCAGCTAATGAGGTTACCCATAATCCATTGGCGTGCTGGCAAATGATAAGACAATACTTGAATAGTACTTGTTACCAAGCCAATAACTGCCCCAATCAAAGCGCCATCCACAAATCCATAGAAGGCAGCTACTGCTAATTGATCACTAATATCTATTGGAGAGGATTGCAACCATTTTATAAGCAGGAACTCTAATACGAATACGATAGACCAGCCTAACGTTGTACTCAACACTGATACGCCAAGCCACCGTGCTTTTGCCCAAAATGAAGGTGGTGACAATCTAGATTGGAGAAAACCAACACAAATCCCAGAAACAATGGCAAGCTCAAGAGTTAGAACCAAATATTGTACAAATGAACCTTTATCGCTTGGCATTGCTCCGGCCAAAACAACAGCAAAAACAATAACAATAATCACAAAAGTAGTTGCCAGCCAAAAGCTAGGTTGAGTGAAGTAACGAGACTCGTACATCAAAACCTCCAAGGATCTAGGAGCATGACTATCAACAGGCGGCAAAGTAATTTTCCAAGTTTCATGTGAGACCTTCGGTCGGATTTCGGCGGGGACGAAAAACTGCGCCAGACAAGCTGATTAAGGTGTTTGCTTAGGCAACAGATATTCCTGTGGCACTTTGAGTTTTATCAATGGTTGTGGCACTGGAATGGTGCATACCCCCCCGTCGTAAGAAGGAAGTTCAAGCAAACAAGCGTCAAGGAATTTTTGGTAAATTACACTGCTGCTGTCATATGTCCAGCCTCTTACAGAAAAGTATTTTCCAGTGATTCCTTCGGCAGTATAGGCTTCAATAATTTTCTTACCACTTCCAGCCAAATATATTCCGTCTTCACGAGCGATAAACCTTCCATCTGGAGATAATGCCTCTTTTTGAAACAAGCCGGGAACAACATAGTAATCAACACCAATACCTTGAAGAAATTGCTCACCGCGATCCGTGTCATATCCGGGCAAATCGTGAAAATAAAAACTGTGTTCCGGAGATTCTTGATAATCTGATTTCAGTGCAACTATTGTTTTAAAGACATTATCAATGAGATACACATCTTTCGCCTCTCGCAATTCTGTGGCGAGCACTTCCAGATTTGGTTCGCTGTTGATATATGCATCATCCCGCAAGAATATAAAAGGTTGAATTGGATATTGTTTTCCGGTTGTACGATCTAAAATATAGTATCCACTTTTATACTCATCATGTCCATAGTCCACCTGAAGAAAGAGCAGGTTATCGGTGAGAAAAGAGTAAGAGCCGTTCCCGATGAAAAATGGGGTTTTCTTATTTGTACGGAGGTCCAAAAAACACATGGAAGAAAAAGTGTCAGCGTACCTTGCTCCCTCCCGTACATAGAGTAGATTTCCGGTCGGTGAAAGAATAGCGCCTGCATATGAACATGCAGAAACGATCACATCCACTTCATCTGGGTAGCGCGCATTCTCATTAGCAGGAGGACAATTGCATTGAAAAAGATATTGCAATAGCAAACTACGCCGTCCCCACAACCCCCAACAGTATCCATAATAAAACAATAACGCAACACCCACGATACCGAGAAAACGGAGCAAACAAGAGTTAAGTTTTCTCTTTTTGCTCAGGAAAGTAATTGTTGACTGTGTAGTTTTCATGGCTTCAAAACAGGTTTTGTGAATTTGGTGATAATTCGAACATTTATCTCCCCAGACATACAACGTCCCGAAGGTTCGAAACCTTCGGGACGTTTTTGGTATCAATCATCCGCAATCGTGAGCTGGTCATCCGTTGCCACCGGGAAGGTGAAGTGGAAGGTGGCGCCTTTTCCAGATTCGCTTTCGACCCAGATCTTACCGCCGTGTCCCTGCACGGCGAGGCGGCAGAAGGCGAGTCCGATGCCCAAACCGCCGGTCTTGTTCGAGCCGCGCAGCCGCGTGAACTTGTCGAAGACACGGTCCTGATCGGTGAACGGGATGCCGGGACCGTTATCCTTGACCCACATGTGCACCCACTCGCCCTCCTGTTGGGCGCCCATTTCGAGTTTGCCTTCCACAGGCGTGAATTTGCTGGAGTTCTCCATCAGGTTGATGAGCACGCGCCGCGCCATATCTTCGTCCACCCAGATGAGCGGGAGCGTGTTGGGGGTGTTCACCGTCAACGTTTGGCGGCGTCCCTTGGCGACGGGATCCACATCTTCCACGGCGTTCGCGATCAACGGCAACGGGTTGACCGCCTTCTTATCCGCGATCTGCTGGCCCGATTCCAATTTATTCACATCCAACAGCGAACTGACCAACCGTTGAATGCGGTCGGTGGAATTCTCGGCGATCTTCAAAATGGCGAGCACCATTTCCTGATCCTGTTCGGGCACCATCGAAGAAAGCACGTCGAGGCTCGAAACAATATTGCCCAGCGGCGAACGCAGGTCATGGTAGATCATAGCGGTCAGGTCTTCGCGCAGTTCATCCAGCTTGCGGCGTTCGGTGATGTCGCGCAGGATCCATTGGACCGAATCGGCTTCATCGAATTCCACGCGGCGGGCGTGCACTTCCACGTGCATATACGTCTCATCGCGTTTGTGCATGGACGATTCATACGAGACCACCTGATCGGCGCGCAGCGTCTCAAACTCCATGCCGGTCTTGTTCCAGCTCACCTCGTGCAGTTGGTCGATGGTCAGGTTGTGCAGTTCATCGTTCGAGTATCCGCTGATCAACACCGCCTGGCGATTGGCTTCCACAATGTGCCCTTCCCAGTCCGTGATTATCATCGGGTCGATACTGTCTTCAAACAATTCACGATAACGCTGGTGCGCCGCTTGCAGCCGCTCGAACAACTGTGCGTTCTGGATGGTCGTGCCTGCCAGACCACCGATACCGGTCATCACCAGCAGAGCATCGGGATCGAAATACTTCGAGATGGGGTTGATCGCTTCGAGGACGCCGATCACGCGTCCCTGCGCCTGAATCGGAGCGACCAGGATCGCGCGCGCCTCGATGCCACCGAACATGTCCGCATCGCTGTAATTTTTATCCAGGCGGACGTCTGGCACTACCACGCCGCGTCCATCGCGTGCCACCATACCAACGATGCCTACTCCCACAGCGATCTGACGTCCGAGTATGTTCCCTGCATTATTGCCCGCCGCCGCACGGAAGGCAATATTCTCGCCATCGATCATACCCAGTGCCACGGTCTCCACCTGCAACGCCTGCATGGTCTGGATCAGAATGCGCTGATAGACCTCATCTTCGCGCAGCGTGGCGTTCATGGCTGCCGCGCCTTCTGCCAGCGCAGTCATCACCCGCGCCTGGCGTTGACTCTCGGTATAGAGTTGTGCGTTCAGCACTGCCACAGCGGCCTGATCCGCAATGGCTTGCATCAGGTCTAACTGCTCTCCCATGAACGAGTTAGGTCGCGAATGGACCAGCGTCAACACGCCGACGATCTTCTCGCGTACCGTCAACGGTACACAGATCGCAGACTTGGCGCCCGTGCGGTCGAGCGCGTCATCAGGACGCATCAACCAACGGTCATCCTTGCTCGTATCAGGCAGGTAAACGCCCTTGCGATTACGGATCACCCAACCGGCAAGTCCGCGCTCCATGGTATCGCGCATTTGTTGTGTAGTATGTTCGTGGATCTGTTTGCCATAGACAATGGTGGCGTCCATGGCTTTACCGGCATCGTCCAAAACGACGATGCTGCATCGTTCACCCCCCACATTTTGAATCGCTTCATATAATACGCGTTGGAGTACGGTTCGCAGGTCTAATGCTGTGGCGACTTCGCGGCTGACGTGATAAAGGAGTTCAAGCAGGGCTTTTGTTCGATCCTGATCGTGTGGCAGTGTCATAGGTGTTTGGATTTCGCCTCATCCGCTTCCTGAATGAAAAATTGCACCGACCCGTAAAGTATAGCACAATGAGAGAGTGTAAGACACCCAGCCAAATATGTCAGTGCGAACCTTCCAGAGCCGCTGAAACGCTGAATTTATTTCCAACAAGGTACAATAGGCGCCATGACACTCGACACTTCCCGTATCAAAGCCCTCTGCTTCGATGTGGATGGCACGCTCAGCGACACCGACGATATGTATGTAAAGAAGGTGAAGCCGTTCTTCCCATCCTTCCTGTTTCGTGACCCGGACCAGGCTGCGCGCCGTTTCGTGATGTGGATCGAATCTCCGGGCAACGCCATGCTGGGACTTGCCGATACGCTCGGGCTGGACGATGAGATGGTCGCCGTTATCGATTGGATCTCCCGCCACCGCAAGCGCCCCGATAAGAAGTTCATGCTCGTGCCCGGTGTAGCAGAGATGCTGGCGCGCTTACATGGGAAATATCCCATGGCAGTGGTCAGCGCACGCGATGTCAAAGGGACGATGCGCTTTTTGGAACAGTTCAACCTGGTAGATTGTTTCGATGTGATCGTCACTGGGCAGACCGTGGAACATACCAAGCCATATCCTGACCCCATCCTGTATGCCGCCCATTATATGAAGGTCAAGCCGGAGGAATGCGTGATGATCGGCGATACCACCGTGGACATGCGTGCGGGCACATCCGCGGGTGCGCAGACGGTGGGCGTGTTGTGCGGCTTTGGAGAACAACCGGAATTATTGAAGTTCGGGGCGAATTTGATCTTGAGCAATACCAGTGAACTGGCAGATGTGTTGTTAGGAAAATCTTCCTAACGAAAAAAGAGCAGCGATTTGCTGCTCTTTTTATTCCCATATGTCGTTGCGAGGGCGGTAGCCCGAAGCAATCTCCCGTCAAATGGATATTCTTTTTATGGAGAGTTAACCGTTTAAATGGAGATTGCTTCGCCCTTATCAGGGCTCGCAAAGACATGCTTTGGACTATTGTCCATGAATCACACCATTGCGTTTATCGGCAATCGTTTCCAGTTTCCGGCGATATTCCACAATGGCGTGATCGCCCACTAAGGGACCGAACAACCGCAGCAGCGCCGCAAAGAAGAGAAATATCCTGAGGAACACGGGGATCTGCCGGCGGAAATCACCATCCTTGCGACCGAGATAACGGATATCGCCGATGTGGATGTATCCCATCGCCAGCAACGGGATCACGGTCACAATATCCGTGGTGTTGACCATGCGGTAGATCGGGGCTTTGAAATTCCTGTCGTAGGCTGCATTCCCTACGCGCGGACTTCCAAACGTGTAACATGCCGCGATGCGGTCACGGTAGGCATCTTTTTTATCCAGTTCCTGTGTGGCAACGGTCGCCAGCGCGGCGCCCAACGAGTGACCGGTAATATACAGTGGGACCTTTTTATCCAACGCAACAATGCTCTTTTCGATCTCTTCCCGCACACTTTCATAGGCATCCCGAAACCCTTTATGGACACCACCTTCGATGACAGAGATCTGGGAGGCAGTCAGGTCAGTGACCACATCCTTCTTCTTTTTGACCTCCGTGCCACGGAATGCCAGTACAGCAAAATCTCCATTCGCGGCAAGGAAAGCCTGAGTATCCGTTTTATTGGAGTTGAAGGTGTTCAAGAGTCGAAAGCCGCCCCCCTTGAGTTTGGTGGACAACACCTCACAGCGTTCCGGTCCATCCTCAAAATGGTCGTATGCCAACTGCGACATCGAAGAAAGGATCCACGCCATGCGATCGGAATAAGCTGCACGCATGATCGGAGGTGTCAGCAGGATATCGTTGGCTCTAAAATAATTTCTGGCTTCCTCCCACTCTTTTTCGGTGACCTTCACATCCGTTGTTCCCAAGGCATTCGTTTCACTCATATAACTCTCCTCTCAGAAAAACATCCCGAAGGTTGATGCTAAATACATCAATACTCAATAAGAAACCTTCGGGACGGTGTATACAAATCCACTATGTGAATACTAGACCTCTTGCATAAGTGTGCCATAATAGGCATATGAAATATGAAACGGTCGAACAACTAAAGGACATTGATTTCAAGCGACTTACAGGTGTTCAACGAGAGACCTTTGAAGAGATGCTCAGCGTGATAGAACACGGATTGGGTACCTTTGGTAGACCACCGAAACTAAGCCGAGCCGATCAACTGCTGATGACCTTGATGTATTGGCGAGAATATCGAACTGAATTTCATATTGCACAATCCTATGGTGTCAGCGAAGCGACGGTCTGTCGCACCATCCGCAAGGTAGAAGATGTGCTGGCGAGTTCGAAAAAGTTTCGCCTGCCTGGCAAAAAAGCGCTCCAACCCAGCAACACCATCTTTGAAGTGATCCTGGTGGATGTCAGTGAACAACCCGTGGAGCGTCCAAAAAAAGCCAGGAACAGCACTACAGTGGCAAAAAGAAGCGACATACCCAGAAAACACAGTTGATCGCCAACCAGAAAACCGCTGAAATTGTGGCAACCGCCTTTAGTCAGGGCAGCAAGCATGACTTTCAACTGTTCAAGGACGATAAGCTCGCGATTGCCCAACATATTTGCATCCTAGCGGATGCTGGCTATCAAGGTTTGGCAGAATTGCATGAAAACTGCCAGACGCCTTTTAAGAAATCCAAATATCATCCTTTGACCAAAAAGGAGAAACAGAAAAATCGGGCGTTGGCTCGCAAGCGCATCGTGATCGAGCATATTTTTCGCAAGCTGAAAGTATTTCGGATCCTCAGTGAGAGGTATCGTAATCGCAGAACTAGATTTGCTCTCCGTTTCAATTTGATCGCTGCTATTTACAACCTTGAACTTAACTGACTTTTGCAAGAGGTCTACTATACAAAAATCCACTGCAAAAGTCAATTTGAAGTAAAAGACCGTAATCGTAATGCAACAACCTCACACCAAACCAACATGGCAAACAGGAAGATATAAAAAGCAAATCCCTTCATCCAAAAAGTGGGAACGGCAAGTGCTACCGTGACCCATGTATACACAGCGAGATCTCTCCAGCGTTTCTCTTTGAGGAAGACAAATCCCAATAGGAGCATGGCAGGCATGAGCGTCAAGCCAATGACAACAAAGGATGCATCGTGTAAACGCCCATGCCAGGTGGCGGGCATATGATGGATGAGCTTGTCGAGGGTTTTGTCGGTGGGAGAAATGAGTCCGATCAGCCCTAAGCCGGCGGCGATCAATAATCCGGTAGCAATCGAAGCCAATCGGCTGGGTGACAGGCTCAGGCGTAGTCCAGAAGCGAAGAGGATGATCAAGAGTCCGCACAGGAGGAAGGTGGTAGTCATGATCCAGCCAAAGGGACCGAGCGCGAGTCCGCTGGGCCAGTCAACGGGCGCATCCAGCCGCCAGCCGATGGAGGTCATGAAGTCGCGTTCAGTAATGGTTAGGAGGGTGATGACACTGCCCAGCAAAATAGGACCGAGGATACCGGCGATCACAGCGATGCGCAGGCGCGTTCGCTCGTTCATCGTGAAAATAGAACGGCGAGGAGAGCGAGTAAGCCCGGCAATGCTTGCATGTAGAGGATGGAACGTTTGGCAGTGAAGCCGCCATAGATACCAGCCACTAGAACGCAAATGAGGAAAAAGATTTGAACGGGAATGTTGGATATCACGACTCCCCAGATCAGACCCGCCGCGAGAAAACCGTTGTAGAGTCCCTGATTGGCGGCAAGTGTGGCGGAGGCTTTGGAATATTCAGGAGTCATCTTGAAGGTCTTACGACCGAAGGGATGATCCCAGAGGAACATTTCAAGCACGAGGAAACCAAGATGCAAAATAGCGACCAATACAACTAAAACATTCGCGATGAGATTCATATTGTCTCCTTGTGGAGTGGGGCAAGCCCACTCGCTACTTGGGAATTACGCGCGGGGCGAAGATCCACAACAATAATAAGATCACACCACCTACGAAAAACGGGACCGGCGCGCCCAGCCATTGGAACAATGTCCCATAGAACAACGGCGCAATGGCATTGGCAGCGCTATACATGCCGGAGGAAATACCAAGCATGCCACCTACTTCGCTTTTGTCGGAGGATTGGGTGATGAGGCTGTTCACCGCCGGATGCAGCACGCCTCCACCCAACGCTGCCGGGAAACTGGCAACCAACAACCAGACGATTCCGAACCAGCCTTTGTTGGTTTCTTCGGGAGGCGTGACCTTGATACTCTGTGTAGATGTGACATTGTTATCGCCAGCCAGTCCCTGCAAGACTTTCTCACGGTCATACCATGGAACCGGAACACGCGGCGTCAGCGCCGTTCCGATCAGCCCAATCGCCAGCGTGGACACACCCAGGATCACCAACCAGCGTTCTCCTTTTTGCCGCGACCAGCGACCGATGAGTCCGCCCTGCACAATGATGATGAAAATGCCCGCCAGGGCAAATAATCCCGCCGTGTCGGTGGCACTCATACCCAACTGCGAAAGTGTAAAAAGCGCGAAGAGTTGTTCATAGCCGCCGAATGCCACTTGATAGAAGAACATGATCAGGAGCAAAAAACCAACTACAGGGTGGCGCAGCGCATCTAACATGGCGCTCAATGTGAAAGGTGACTTGAGTGATTTAATGGAAGGCGAGTCGTTGCGGTGCGTTTCATGGAACCAGAACGCTGTCAACAAAATGGAAGCGAACGAAAAGAACGCCGCCGCGAACGCCACCGCCTGATAGTTGTCATGCGAAAGCGCCAGCACTGCATAGGCGATCATCGGTCCCAATACAAAGCCCACACCGAACGCCGCGCCGAGCAGACCAAGTCCCTGCGTGCGATTGCGCTCGGTGGTGCTATCTGCCATCGCCGCCTGCGCCGTGGACATGTTCGCGCCGGAGAGCCCATCAATGATGCGCGAAATGAAGAGCAGAGTTAACGAGTTGGCAAAGCCCAACAAGATAAACCCCGCCAGCGTACCGATCTGACTGACGATCAGGATCGGCTTACGTCCGAAGCGATCGGACAGCCGCCCAAGGATCGGCGCGCCGACGAACTGCATCATCGGGTAGGTGGCTTGCAAAATGCCTATAACAATAGGCGTAGCACTGAATCGCGCTGCAAAATACGGCAGAATGGGAATGATAATGGAAAGACCGATCAAGTCTACGAGCACGATGACAATGATCGGCAGCACTCGCTTGAAATCGAGTTTATCGGATGTTGCTTGTGAAGTATTCATGAATGAAAAAACGTATAGGTTCCTAAATGGCAGAAAGCCCAACCAACATCAACAGGAAGGACCCCAGGATACCAAAGAAGTTATTGAGATAACGGGATTGGTCGTCTGCTCCCACCCAGCGTGAAGAAAGATGTGGGGCAACTGCCGCTACGAACATGATTGTCCCATGCAGGATGCGATTGGATGGAAAACCGATCCCTTCCAAACCGGTAGTCAAAAAGAAGATCAATCCCAGTGCGGCTTGCAGATCCATTAAACTGCTGAAAACAGCCACCAGTCGTTGATCGGTTTTCGTAAAGGTAGTTTCATTGATATATCCACGCGCAAAGCGGACCACATCATACATGCCAATGAGCAGGATCAGCCAGGGGAGAAACCAGTGAGCATTGCCAATATAGTGCATAAGGTTTTCTCCGGGGAAAAGAGATCATCGACTCAATCCGCCGGGCAGCAAGGATATGCCAACGATCACTAATAAGACCGAGCCGAGCACTGCAAACAACGTATTTCGGAAGCGTCTTTTGGATTCCGTATTTTTCCAGCGTGCTGGTAAATGCCCCACCACGGCAGCAAGGATCATCGTCACCGCATGTTCGATACGAAACAACGGAAAGCCTACACCGGCAAAACCGCTCCACAGCAAAAGGATGAGTCCCAGCGTGACCTGCAAATCCATCAAGCCGCTGAACGCGGAGGCGAGCCCGCGGTCCATGCCTTTGAATTCGCCGCCCTGCAGCCAACCCAATGCAAACTTTACTACTGCCACCGCCGCCACCAACAAGATGAGCCAGCGTACCCCCGAATGTGCCATCAACAAAATATTCATATATCTTCCTCCATTTATCCGATTATACGACAGGGTTGTTGTCACGTATAATGAAACAAAGACTTCGGAAGTCTCAGAGACTTCCGAAGTCTGGAACTCCAGGAGGCAGAATGACCTATACATCCATTCTTGTGGAAACACGCGGACGCGTGGGACTGATCACATTGAATCGTCCGCAAGCCTTGAACGCTCTCAACAGCACGCTCATGAGCGAAGTGATGGAAGCGCTCGAAATCTTTGACAAGGAGGAAGGCATCGGTGCCATGGTCATCACCGGCAGTGAGAAAGCCTTCGCCGCTGGAGCCGATATTAAAGAGATGGCTGAAAAAACCACGCTGCAGATGATGGATGCGGACCTGGTCGCCATTTATGGCAGAATCCGCACGATCGGGAAACCGATCATCGCCGCGGTATCAGGCTGGGCATTAGGCGCCGGATTCGAACTTCCACTTTCGTGTGACATGATCGTCGCTTCCGAGTCCGCCAAATTTGGTCTGCCCGAAGTGACCATCGGCGTCATCCCCGGCGCGGGCGGCACGCAGCGACTCGTCCGCGCGGTGGGAAAAGCGCTCGCCATGGAAATGATCCTCAACGATCGCAAACTCACGGCGCAGGAAGCACTCCAATACGGATTGGTGAATCGCGTCGTCCCGGTCAGTGACTTCCTCAACGAGGCGCTCCAACTGGCGGATGAGATCGCATCACGCGCCCCGGTTGCGGTTCGAAAAGCAAAGAACTTGATCAACCACTCTTACGAATCCTTCCTGCAGGATGGTCTACTCAAAGAGAAACTAAACTTCTATAGCTTGTTCAACACTGAAGATCAAAAGGAAGGCATGCAAGCCTTCGTGGAAAAACGAAAGCCTGAATGGAAGGGAAAATAGTATGTCACTCTCCCGAAGGACATCGGGACGATGTGAGGGAGCGTTCGTTGCGACCGAAGAGTCTCTACTTCCCTGTTCGAGATCCTTCGCTACGCTCAAGATGACATGTGCAAACAATTGGCAAGTTAGTTCATTCATTAGATGTCAGGTTGTCTTATGAACGGTGGTGAACTTAAGGCAGTATTCGAATCGTTGAAGTTGATGGATAAGCCCATCATCGCTCATGCTTCCTTGAGACCGTTCGGTCCCATTGATGGTGGACCGGAGGCCGTCCTGCGTGCCATGCTGCCCGCCTTCAAAGGCATTGTGATGCCAACATTCACCTACAAGACCATGATCACGCCTGAGGTGGGACCTGCCGATAACGGTATCCAATACGGTACAGAAAAAGACCTCAATAAGATGGCGCAGTCCTTCACCCCCAGCATGCCAGCGGATGTCATGATGGGTGCGCTCCCGGAAATTCTGCGTAATCATCCCGATTCAAAACGGACAGATCATCCCATTCTTTCGTTCGCTGGCATTAACGCTGATGCCTATCTCAATACCCAAACACTCGATGATCCACTGGCGCCCATCGGCGCGCTGGCAGACTCTGATGGCTGGGTGGTACTGATCAATGTAGGACACGACGTCAACACCAGCATCCACTATGCAGAGAAACTTGCCGGGCGCAAACAGTTCCTGCGCTGGGCACTACTCCCTGACCGCATCGTGGAATGTCCCGGCTTCCCCGGCAACTCGAGTGGATTCTCCGCTATTGACGAATTTATCCAATCCGATACGATCCGCGTGGAGATGAAGGATGGAGCCTTTGTGCAAGCTATCTCATTGAAACGATTATTAGTTGTGGTGAAAGATATGATCCAAAACGACCCGCTGGCGCTGCTATGTCATCGAATGGATTGTGAGAGGTGTAATGCGGTGAGGAAACAATAGGGACTGATCCTCGTGATCGTCCCTATTTATTTTTGCATCTTTCAAAACATCAACACAATTCTGTTTGAAAAACAACAAACCATCCATTGAGCGGATGTTTCAAAGAGAAAGTCCTGAGTTTTTTCATTCCCGCTTTGCCCATTACGACTTCCATTTTCTCGAGAACGCTGATTCTTTCATCTTCACTGTGATACGGCACAATGAAGTTTAGCGTATCGTCCTTAATATCAGGATATTGTTTGGGGTTAAGAATATTCCCCTCTGTCTTTACTTCAGTCAAAATTCGAAAGCGCAGTTTGACCGAGGCTTTGCTCACATTTCGCACACGGCTGAAATCTGTCTGCTCGGAGAAAATTGCACTTAACTGCTCCTTCACTTCTTCAGAGACTGTTGTTCCGGCAAGTTTTTCATCCAATACCTGCCCAAAGGACTGGCGGATCAGTTCCTTGGTATCGAGCGTTTCGAAGAAACTTCCATGCACGAGACAGATCTTTTGATGGATTCCCCGCCGTCCACGCACCAGGTAGTAAACATCACGTTCTTCAAGGGAGAAAACGTCATCACCTGCCTTGGTCATCTGCAAAAATGTTGTTCCATGTTCAGAGGAGATCAATTTGTGAATGTTTTTCTTTCCTGTCGGAATAGTCGAATTGAAGGAAGAAACAACATAGGATTTACTATCTTTCAATTCAATTAATTCCCCGCCGGTAAATAGAGATTGGTCTTTGTTCAATCGAATTGCTAAATCTGGAAATACTCCTTTGTTATTACAAGAAAGCATACCTGCGTCATATTTAAACTGATCCAGATTTATAACTTCGGAAAGCGGTATCTTATTTCGAACAATGTATTTCCAAAAGTGAAATATGGAATGCATGTTTCATCCAAAAAGCGATGGCTGTTTCGATTTGGTCTTTGCAGAAACTTTGACAGTAGATCGAGCTCCCCAAATCTTGGGCAAATCCTCTGTATAGAGATAGTCCTGGTAATATTTTTCGATACTATCGGCTTCGCGGATATCTTCCAGACGTTTCTGGATCATCCTGGCGTTTTTGGGATCGATCTCCATACCAATACTATTTCTTCCGAGTTGATGGGCCGCCACAAGAGTTCGTTCCGGTCCCAGCAAAAGGATCAAGAACTGTATCCCCTACTTGCGTAGAGGACAAAATGATTCTCACTAATAGAGCAAGCGGCGACTGTTGTTTGTGGAAGCGCTCACCTGTTTTATTACGGATCGCTTCCTCGCCAGCAAAATACCCCGATGTTAATTCGCGGATATCATCCCATACATCAGTCACAAAGACGCCATTTTCGCGTTCAAATTTGTAGTTGGCAGGTAATGGCGGGGAAATCCGCAGACGGTTGAAAATGCGTGCCTTCTCGCCCTTGGTCGCATACGCAATGATCTGATAATGTTTCCCGAATTTGCTGGCAACCGGCACAGCAGATGTTTTCTTCTTCCAAATAATAAGGTTCTGAAAACTCCAACCGGCTTCCCGCAAACATCGCAGTACATCCTCGGTATTTTTCTCACGCTGCATAAAATAGATCGCGCCGCCGTCAGATGTCACGTTGAAGATCTTTTGACACACATCCTTCATCATCCCCCAATATTCTTCGGATGACAAATTGTCATCATGATGGGCATAATCTTTGTTCTGGTTAAAGGGAAGGTCAAGGAAGGTCAAATCAACAGATGTTGAGACTTTCCTACTATTCAACAGTTCTAAACAATTGCCTTCGAGAATTTTATACTTGGGCATGGTTACCTTTGATATTGAAAGTCAGTATACAGCAACTCATCATCTCCAACAAGCGAGAACTCAAAGTATACTTGCCCTCATGCTCACACCCATTCAATACATCCTTGCGGCATTAGCCGCCCTCGCGGCGGGAGCGGTCAACGCCCTCGCCGGTGGCCGGGACTCTGATCACCTTTCCCATGCTTACGTTTTTGGGCATCCCGGCTGTTTCTGCCAATGTGACTAACACGGTAGCGCTATGCCCTGGTTATTTCGGCGGGACTCTGGCGCAGCTCAACGACCTGAAAGGACAGAAGAACCGCCTGTGGTTCATTGTCCCTGCCAGTATTGTGGGAGGTGTGGCGGGCGGATATTTGCTGCTGCTCACCGGGGAAAAACTATTCAAAGATTTGGTGCCGTACCTGATCCTGTTGGCGTCGGGATTGCTGGCGATCCAGGACCCGGTGCGGGCATGGCTGACGCGTCGCATGGCGGCAGAACAAGGCTCCAGCCTCGAAAAGTTGACGTGGTTACCTGTCGGCGTGGCATCGGTTTACGGCGGATATTTCGGCGCAGGCTTGAGCGTGATCGTCTTATCCGCGTTGGGGCTGACGCTCGAAGATTTGCTCACGCGTCTCAATGCCTTGAAACAAGCAGTGGCATTCAGCGTCAATGTAGCTGCTGCTATCTTTTTCGTATTTTCGGGCAAAGTAGTGTGGTCTGTGGCGCTGGTGATGGCAGTGGGTGCACTGATCGGCGGTGTGCTGGGCGGGAAGCTGGCAGGCAAGGTCAAACCAGCCACGCTGCGCTGGACGGTTGTCACTATCGGCGTGATCATTTCCATTATTTACTTCATCCGCGGATAAATAACGATCAATACCGTTGAAATGGGGGATCAATACGAAATGAAATCTCAATACCAAAACTCTTGACAGATTAGAACAAGTGTTCTAATATTGCGTCATCGTAATCCGATGTTAGGTCAAGTGGTCATAGACCACAGGAGGTTCCCATAAATCGTTCGATGCCGCTCAAACTTCTGCCCTTCTTGAAAAACACTGCCCTGAAACGGGGCTTTATTTTTGGAGGGATCATCTTCTGCGCCCTGCTGGCGTTCGAGATCTTCAACTACTCCAGCACCGTTTTTGCACTCCATGACATTCTTGGGGATCTAGCCTTTGGTCCGCTCAAATGGGCGACCATTCTCGCCTTCGCCTTCTGTGGTATTGACTTTGCCGGGATCGCCCGCATCTTCACCCCCGAAAAGGGACGCGACGAACCCGCCGAGGTCTGGTACCTGTTCGCTGCCTGGTTTTTGGCAGCCGCATTCAACGCCTCCCTCACCTGGTGGGGTGTTTCGGTTGCCATCCTTAAGCACAACGCGGAAGGCGGCATCCTGCTCGGTCAGGCGACCATGACCAAGATCGTGCCGATCTTCGTTGCCGCGATGGTTTTGCTTATTCGTGTGTTGCTGATCAATACCTTTTCCATCGCCGGTGAACGTCTCTTCTCGTTGGCAGACGAGCGCGATGGGCAATATCAGTCCAAACCCGTTTATCGCCCCAATGAAACCATGCGCACACCTGTCAACTCTTCCTATCCACGACCTGCGCCCAAGCCCAATCCTGTGAATGTTTCACAACCGGCTTATAGCGAGCCAAGTTATCACCCCATCGGCATGAGTGCGCAGTCGCAAAACGAGAACCATAATACCTATACAAGGAGGTAGTCCCTTCCTAAAACTACACTCAAACTTGTCCACTCCTTGACCTCCTACAAGAGAATAACATCCAACAAACAGACACCGCATTAGGCGGTGTCTGCCATTAAGCTAGTTGTCGCGCTGAGCGGAGTGTAACGGAGACGAAGCGCAAGTTTTCATGCACCTACACGTCTCGTCTACGGGGATGCCACAAACGCATCCCCTCCGCTCGACGCGAGTGCATTACCGCATCACTACATCGATCACGGTGAGATCATGCAAGGAATTGAGCGTATGCACCGCCAGGAACTTCCCTCCTTTTGGCGGTTCGAGACGTTCGAAGAGTTCTTCCTCGTATTCATACTTCGTCAACTTGGTAATGCGGTTGATGTTCAGCGCGTACCCGTAGCGGAGGGATGAATCCTGCGAAGGACGCAGCAGCAAACCTTCCCTGCGGAAGAGGCGTCCTGCCGGGCGGGCGGAGCGTACATCCGAGACAACCGGGGTCAGCGGATGCGGAGTCCAATGCTCCGAAAGCGGGTCATCCGCGTAGAACAAATGTAGCTCATCCCACGTGGAACCGCCTTCGCTCGCCATATTCACAAACATCCACCACATTCCCAGGTGTTCCAGCAGCGTCGTGTCCACGGCGCGCACACCGTGCATGAGGGTTTTGTGATATGCCCATTCGTTCGGGAAACTCCGGCAGCGATACACCTCAATGGAGCGGTTCTGCCCGGTTTCAGGGATCATATAGAACTCGCCGCGATTCTCGAACAGGAACGGATACGAAAGATGATACGGGCGCTCCAGTGCCATCTGCGATTTGCCGATGCTGCCATCTTTTTGGATCTCAGCAAATGAAATGTGTCCGAATTGTTTCTTGAACAGGAATTCTTCAAAGAAGACGTAGGTCTTGCCCAGCCGCTCGATCAAAAATGGATCTGCCCAAAAGCCGCCTCGCGGCGGGACCTTGAGCTTGAGGCCATCAAAGGCAAGTTTTCCTTCGTCCAAGCATTTTCCTGCCATCAACGCCCAGCGCTGAGGGAACCAGCGCCGCCAGACTTTTGTCTCGAACGTCTTGAGCGATTGTTTCCAAGCCAGTGTAATGATCTGCGATGTCGTGGGACGGGAAAGTTTTGCGGTAGGTTTCAATGTCTCTGCTTTGGAGAAGAATTCAATATCCCCTTTTACCTGCAAGTTCCGCAGCGCATGCGGGATCAGCGTGGCTGCCCGCCATAAAAACGACTTTTGATTCTGAGTGAATGAATACGGATGCGCTGCCATCACCGACCGGGCAACCGCTTGCAGTGTTTCCGCACGTTGCGCTTCGACGGCGCACTGCAAAAGCGGCTCGCCGCTCAACAATTCCTGCCAGCCAAAATCCGTGCCTGTAGTGACGCGCCCATCGTTACAACGTAGTGACCAAACACCAAAACGCGCCGCATCCGAAACGGACTTGGGCAGCGTGGTCAGGCTTAGGTTGAGGATGACATCCAGGCGCAATGCTTTGAATCGCGCGATGAAATCGTGCACTGACTCGCCCAGTCGCTGGGTGTGCTGGAGCACCTGACGCACATCCTTTTGACTCCACGGGCTGGGAGCCGTTTTGAAGAAGCGTGCATCCAGTTGAAAATATCGCTCGTAGAGGGGATCGGGTTGATTCGCATCCTGTGCGAACGCCAGGGAGATGACCTCCGCATAGGAGGAACTCTTGACCGTATCCAACATGCGAACGATCCAGGTCGGTACGTTCACATCAGGCAGAATGACGCCGAGGCGTAATTTGGTCAAGCCCATATTCGCACCGGCTGGACCGGACGGAAGGCGGAGAAATACAGCAATGGACGGTAGCCGAGTTTGCGATAAAGAGGCATCGCTTGATCCGAGGGAATGAGTACCATGTGTTTTAGTCCAAGTTCGATGGCTTGCGCGTGGGCGCGCTGCACCAGCGCTGACCCCAGCTTCTGCCTGCGGAATTTTTCGAGCACGTACAACTGGTTAATATACCCCACTCCGGGATAAACCGTAACAAGTTGGATCCAGCCAGCCGCTTCCCCATCCACTTGAGCGTAGAACGAATGGATGCTCTTGTCGCGCAAGGTTTGCACGTGGATGCGTTCGCCTTCCGAGGTGAGGTGATTGTTGGCAGCCTCTGTTTCATATACTGAGGTAGCTTTGAGGATCGTTTTGGGAATGGTGCCCACTTTTACAGGTAGATCCAATCCAAGGATCGGACCCGTGCGGACGAATTCATGTTCGAACTGGGAGTACGTATCCTTCAAATTCTGGTCGGAAGGTACGGGATGAAACACGTCAATGACATAGCGCATGTCTTCTGGCAGCGGATAATCGCGCACTGCATCCATCACGGCTTGCGGGTCCGCGCTGAGGGCGAGGAATTCGTAGTGGAAGGAAGCGATCGGCGCGTTATCATAAATGGAAACGCCGATGGGTCCATGCTCTTCGTATTTTGTCTTGTAGGTTACCTGGTACACATGGTTATAGGAAGCGATCATGGCTTCCACTGCCCACCAGTGTTCAATATCGGGGCGAGTGCTCATGGAGTTAAGACGCCATTCCAGGATGTTGGTTACTGAATTTCCTACTACAGAGAAATAGAGTCACGGAGATTTAATGATTCTCTACGCTTTGCGCAGACAAATTTACGGCTGTAAAGTGCTCTCCCCGTGTGAAAGGACGTAGAAACTGCGTCCGTTATCGAAAATGAAGTCGGTGACGATATAACCTGTTGTAAATGCCGCTTCCAATATCTCACGCGAGAAAAAGCGCCAGTCGCGCGCCAGCGAAAAATCAGCATCTTTCAACGCTCCAAAATCGGATGGGATCTCGGCGAGTTGCAGAGGTCCTTCCAGCGTAGAGAAATACTCGGGCGGGCGGATCCAGCCTCCGGCTTGGGAGGAAGCGGACGGCGTATAGAACGGATGCAATTCCGCTTTGGAGAAATCATCTAATTTCAGCGGGCGGCGCGGGCGCTTGCTGAGGCGCCGTTCCACGCGACGAGTATTGATCCACCAATCAACCTGGAAGCGATCAGAGGGCAGACCAGCGTTCAATCCATCGCGCATGTCGCCATATTCGGAGCGGCGATAGGTGTTGCAGACCGCACCCAGTTTGGAGATATTGAGATAGGCATTGCGACTCAAGAGCGGGTCGTACGTCCAGGTGATGTGATCGAGTCCCTGGTGGCGGACCATCTGCCACTGCGCCCGCTTCAGCAAAAAGCCGACGCCTGAATCCCGATACTCAGGGTGGATGCCCATCATGTGCGAACAATGCTTCGGGCGCGGACCATCTGGAGTCGAACTCGAGACCGGGAAAGCCAAATACAAAACCGATCATCTGATTTTCCACGAACGCACCAGCCACGATGCCGCCATTATGCACGGCGGTAATGAGCATGTGCGCTGGGACAACATCCATTTCACTGCCGGGCCACACAACGAGCTGCAGTTCTTCGACAGCATTCATCTCTTCGGGGGATTCAAGTAATTTAATAACGGGAGCAGGCATAAGGTCAAATAAGAAGCGAGGTTTTATCCATTGCCGCCGCGGAGTTTCGTTACCTGTTGGGTAATGGTATTCCGCAGCCTGGCATACCAGGGATCTTGAACGAGATAATTCAAACGATAGGCAAAGCGTGCGGGCATGAGCCCAAATGTGCGTGGAAGATTTTCCACGGGACAGGTGCGGTTGACTGCTACATAATCGAGCCAGTAGGTGGAGGCGTTGAACTGGCGCGCAAACGAATCGAGCATGACAAAGAGTGCGCGCATGTACGGATACGGCAGGGACACAAAACCACGATAGGTGTGTGTGACATTCATGATGATCTCAAGGACCTGTCGCAAGGTAAAGTATTCACCACCGCCGATCTCATGCGTTTGGTTAAGCGTTTCCTGATTGTCCAGGGTCCAGATCAGGCAGGTGACGAGATCCTCCACCCATAACGGCTGGAGCAATGTCCTTCCATTGCCGGGGATGGGCAAAAAGACCGGCGCATATCTGATGGCACGTGCCAGATCGGTGGTAAAACCATCCTCCGGTCCAAAGATGATGGAGGAACGAATAATGGTGTGAGGCACGCCACTTTTACGGATATGTTCTTCGGCAATGCCCTTGGCTTTTTGCACCGGAAAGGCAGAGGCACGGTCAGCGCCCAATTGGCTGAGATAGATCAGCCGTTTGACATTGGCGCTCGCAGCGACTTGTGCCAGCATACGCGTCCCTTCGATATCGGTGGTGAGCAGATTGCCGCGCGGACCCTGCGAGGCAGCGCTGGCGAGATGATAAATGTGATCCACGCCGCGCATGGCAGCGCGCAGACCACGCTCGTCGTTGAGACCTACCACTGCTACTTCGACCGGCACCCCCTTGGGCAGGCGCGGCGACTTGGGTGAGGGACGCAGCAACACGCGAACTTCATGTCCTGTGTCGGACAGTTGACGGACTAATGCGCGACCGATAAATCCGGTCGCGCCGGTAACTAGGATCATGCCAAGGATTATAGCAAATTTCAGAATTCAAAATGCTGAATGCAGAATTCTTGGGGATTTCACTCGTGTTCGCGCCGTGCGATGACTCTCACCGCATCAGGAATCGGCTTATCAGACACCAGGATCAAATACCCGCCTCCGCCCGCGCCTGAGAGTTTCCAGCCGAGGGCTTTGTCACGATATTCTTCAATCAAGGCAGCTACGCGTTCGTTCATCATATGCGGGAACATGGCTACCTGGGCATCGAAGCCTTCGCGCATGGTACGACCGAAGGCGGCGATATCTTGTTTCAGAATCGCGTTCCAATGTCCATCTGCGGCATCGGCTAAGGCTTTGGCGCGTTCACGGTCAATAACCGTATCGGAGAGCACATCGTAATCTGCATAGCGCGGACCGAGCGGCACGAGATACAGCGCATTCCCGACAAATCGCAGCAATGGTTCATCCAGTCGATGCTCGATGCGCGAGGGCCAGTATTCGCCCTCATAGTAAGCATATGCCAGCCCGGGGAAGACCAACCCGATGGAATCCTGTGAACCAGAGATGACCTTCGTTCCCGGCGGGTTATCATAGCAAAATAAGATTTTTGCCAGCTTTTCGTAATTCCCCGCGGGAAATCTTGATACCCCACAACTCGCGCATGTGCCTCCGCGTGGAGGATGCCATGCCGCTACGTTCGTTGAATTCCAATGTCGGTTCGAGCGAGATCGTCACAACAGGACCGGGATAATGTTTCGAGACAAATGGCTGGTCGAGCCAGCCGCCGGCGAGGTCGATACGATATGGAAGATAGTCACGTCCCCGTAAAGCAGTCGTTGAACGGGCTTCGAGTCCTTCGTATGGCTTACGCTCCAATATCACATATTCAATGTCCAGTTCTTCACATAATTTCCGTTTCTCAGGCGTGTTGCCATCCGCGTTGACCACAAAATAATCGGGACGCATCTTGCGCAGTTCGGCTTCGAAATCCAAGATGCCGGAGCCGCGCGAAATGAACGCATCCTTCACCCATGAAACTGACTTGACCATGAAGGTGCGCTCCTGCTCGTTGTTGATTGTTTCGCGTCCCTTTAGATCGTAGATGGTTTTGTCCGAGCCAAGCGCCACGTACAGGTCACCGTACTGCGCCGCCTGACGAAAGAATTCCACGTGCCCGCTGTGGAGCATGTCGAAACATCCGCTCACGAAAACTTTCTTTGCCAAATCCTGCCTCCAAAATTTTTCACCGCGAAGAGCGCGAAGTGCGCCACACTTGCCACGGACGCAAGTGCCGAGGAGAAAACCTTTAAAAAAACTTCGCGTTCCTTGCGTGCTTAGCGGTTCACGAGTTCTTAATCACGCCCTTTTTTAAAATTATGTTCGCATATTGCGCCGATTCACTCGTTGCCAAAACAGCATAGGCTTTCTTCGCGCGTTCATAAAATGCGAAACGTTCGACCATTTCGAACTCTGTGAAGGTCGGTTCGTGGCGCGTGATGATCGTTCGATACTCATCCCAAATCACGGGCTTGACTGTATCGCCAGCCACCACCGCCATCAACGCCACAGGCGCAGTCACATATTGATCGAGCGGCATCAACTGCAAGATGGCATCCAGCATCACCGCGCCGCCCAGACCATCGGCACGCACCAGTCGCTGCGCCATGCTTGCCGCCGGGAAATTCCCATCGGCAATGACCAGCTCATCGCCGTGCCCCATTTCCATCAGGATCTTCAACAGCTCCGGCGAGATAACATTCGAGATTCCTTTGAGCATGGCGTTTTCCTATTTCTGGATCTTCAACACGGGGATATTTAAATTCGCTGGAAGTTTGACAAAGGACTTCGCTCCACGCCTTTCTACGGGCAGGCTGGCTCCCGTTTCGAGCAGCGTGACCTGCCCTTGAGCATCTTCTGGCAAAGCGACCACGCCATCCGCGGGCAGTGTCATCACGATGGCATACAGAGTCTCGCCCTTGCACGTGTAGCGCACTTCCGATCCGTTCTCGCCCACCTCGCTGAATCTCTTCCACGGACGCGTGCCATAAATGGACTCTCCGTTCGCCGTCAGCCAGGCACCGATTCCCTCGAGCGACTCCACCTGCTTCGGGTGGAGTGAACCGTCGGCACGCGGTCCAACGTTCAGCAGCAGGTTGCCGTTCTTGCTGACAATATCTGCCAGCAAACGGATCAAGTCATCTGCTTTTTGATAGTCATCATCCCCTTCGAACTGGTTATATCCGAACGAATTGCCGATACCGCGACAAGTCTCCCACTTATGCTCGGCAATGTGATCGAGCGTGGCATATTCGGGCGTGGTGAAATCGCTGTGCGGGACTTTCATCTCGCGTGGTTCGCCGCGCGCCAGCAGACGGGCAAGATAGTTCCGCCCCCATTTGTTGTAGAGGAATTTCGGCAGCTGCATCCAACGATCATTAACCACACCTTCGGGCTTGCGGTTGTAGAAATCGGCAAAAAGTTTTGGCAGCTTGAAGCCGGGTGGATAGCCGATGTCACTCCACAAGAATCCACGGATCGTAGCGTTCGATCAGTTCACGCCAGTGACTTTCGATATAGGCGAGATACTGGCGGCTGGTGTCACTGCCAGCAATGAGATCGGGGATGGAGTTGATGGGCGTCTTGGTAAAGCTCCAATCGAGCAGGCTGGAATAGTAGAATCCCATTTTCATGCCGTTGGCATTGACCGCGTGCGTGAGTTCGCCAGCGATATCGCGCGATGCCTGCCAGTTCGCGTTGCGCGGGCTTGGATGTTTGCTGTTCCACATCAGAAAGCCATCATGATGCTTGCTGACTAGCACCACATAACGCGCGCCGGCTTTGGCAAAGAGTTGTGCCCACGAGTTCGGGATTCCATTTTTGGATCTGCTCGTTGAACATCGGCGCGAACTGTTCGTATTTGAAAGCTTTGCCGTAGGTCTTCGCATGATACTTCTGCACGGAACTGCCCTGGATGCGCAGGCTGTTCTGGTACCACTCGGCATAGGGCGTCTCATCGAAACCAAGCTCGCCTTTCAACATCTTTTCGGCAGTTAGCGCGCCATGCGGCGCAAAGGCTGGGACGCTGTAAATGCCCCAGTGAATAAAAATGCCAAACTTGGCATCGTTGTACCAGTTTGGCATGGGGTGGGTCTTGACGGACTCTAGTGTAGGTTGATAGGACATGCTGTGATGCTCCTGTTCGTGTGGATTATAGTCGAAAGAATTTGCCACTGAGCCACAGAGAGCACTGAGTTTTTTTGATTCCTTGTCACCCTGAGCGATAGCGAAGGGTCTCGGTTTTGCCTAACACGAATAGAATCTAGGCAAAGGTAGAGATTTTCGTCGCTTCGCTCCTCAGAATGACATGTTAACAAATATTTTGTTTCTTCGATTAGATTTAAAAGAGCGCGGACGAAAGTCCGCGCTTTTGGGTTTTACAACATCTCTTTCAGACATTGACCTGTGTACGAGGCTTCAACAGTTCGCTACATCCTCGGGTGTTCCTTCGGCAAGGAGTTGACCGCCTGCCATGCCGCCTTCGGGACCGAGATCGATAACCCAGTCCGCGGCTTTGATCAGGTCGAGATTGTGTTCGACGACCACGACACTGTTGCCAGCATCCACCAGGCGCTGAAGAAGGATGAGCAATCTCGCCGTGTCGGCAGGGTGCAGACCGGTTGTCGGTTCATCGAGTAAATACAGCGTTTTCCCTGTCGAGCGGCGACCGAGTTCCTTCGCCAACTTCACACGTTGTGCCTCGCCGCCCGAGAGAGTTGTCGCAGGCTGACCAAGCTGCAGATATCCCAAGCCAACATCAGACATTACTTTGAGGCGTGATCTTGCAGCCGGGACATCTTCGAACAAAGCCAGAGCTTCCTCCACGGTCATATCGAGCACCTGTGAAATATCGTAGCCGTGATACTTGACGGCAAGGGTTTCGCGTTTGAACCTTCTTCCACGGCAGGCGGGGCAGCGCACTTCCACGTCGGGCAAGAAGTGCATCTTGACCGTTAGCGTGCCTGCGCCTTCGCAGCGTTCACAGCGCCCGCCGGGGACGTTGAACGAAAAATGCCGCGCGGTGATCTTATCCTTCCTGGCTTCGGGTGTGGCGGCGAATGCTTCACGGATGGGCGTGAACGTGTCCGAGTAGGTGGCAGCGTTCGAGCGCGGGATGCGCCCCAGGTGCGCCTGATCGATGGTGATAACCTTATCGATGTGTTCCCAGCCGGTGATCGAGTCATATTCACCGGGCGCTGAGCGAGTCGAAGCGTCACTTGCGCCGTTCAAACGTTGACGCGCGGCGACATCCAGAATGTCAAAGATGAGCGACGACTTTCCGGAACCGGACACGCCGGTCACTGCTACCAGCAGCCCAAGCGGGATCTTCGCCGTCACGCTGTGCAGGTTAAATTGGCGCGCGCCGATGATGGTCAGCGCTTTATAGTTTGGGTTGCGGCGTTGTGGTACCGGAACACATTCTGTCCTGGCAAGGAATGCGCCCGTGCGCGATTCTTTGATCTTCGCCACTTCGTCTGGAGTACCCGCTGCCATGATCTGCCCGCCGTGTTTACCTGCGCCGGGTCCCACATCGATCAGGTAATCGGCAGCCCGGATGAGTTCGAGATCGTGTTCAACAACCAGAACTGTATTGCCCAAGTCACGCAATCGGCGCAGGACGTTGATGAGGCGCTGGGTATCACGCGAGTGGAGTCCGATCGTCGGCTCATCTAGGATATACAGCACACCGGTCAGACCGGAGCCGAGCAGGGCAGCCAATCTCAGGCGCTGCGCTTCTCCCGCAGAGAGACTCGGTGACGAACGTTCCAGAGTCAAATATCCGACGCCCACATCGAGCAGACGACTCATCCGCTCGTATAGGTCATCCAAAATGGGACGGGCGATGCGCATCTCATCTGATGTGAAGTGTGGAGGCAAACCTCTGATCCAGGCATCGAGTTCGTTCAGTGGTAATTGAGAAATGGTAATAATAGTGTCACCTGCTACCGTTACAGCGCGGCTTTCGGGCTTGAGGCGCGTGCCTTCACAGTCCATGCAGGGTTGGATGGTAAACAGAGGGTCGAGCTTTTCGAGATAGGCGGCATTGGTGGCATGTTCGTCATAGCGGCGCTGAAAATTCGTAACCACGCCTTCGAAACGTCCTTGCGCGTTGGTGGCAGGCGGTTTGACGTTCGGGTAGTGCCGTTTGAACTGCGGGCTCTCGGTGCCGTACAAAAAGAGATCGCGTTGTATTTGTGTGTACTCTTTGATCGGTTTGGATGTGTCGAATTCAAAGCCGAAATAGTTACCGGCATTTTCCATGATCTGGCTGTAATGTTTGCCGTGGAATTCGATCCAACCATCTACGGGCAATTCGGGGATGCTTTTGTTCTCATCCACCAAACGGCTGACAATGGGCTGGCGCACTACGCCCAAGCCTGTACACGTTGGGCAGGCTCCAGCAGGTTTATTGAACGAGAAGTTTGCCATGCCCATTTCAGGGACAGCCGCGCCGCAGTGCGGACACGGATACGTTCCTTCGGGACTTTCATCCGATTCATCCTGCCAGTTCTCATCCAGTTCGTAGGTGGGCGGCGGGACATCCTTTCCGCACTGGGGGCAGGGACGGTGTCCGAGGCGGGCGTATAAAACTCGCAGATAGGTGAAGACTTCGGTAACGGTACCCACCGTGGAGCGTGGACTGTGATTTGTGAGATGTTGGTCAATACTGATGGACGGTGAGAGTCCAATGATGGAGTCCACCGGCGGCTTGGACAATCCTGTCGTGACGATGCCGAGCGATTCAAATAGCTGACGAAGGCTTTCTTTATGAAGAATGTCGAAGGCAAGGGTGGACTTTCCTGATCCGGACAGTCCGGTGATAACAACGAGCTTATTCTTGGGGATATCGAGGTCGATATTTTTGAGATTGTGCAGGCGGGCATTACGAATGCTGATCGTAGAATTCATAAACTCTCCAGGGGATTCGTGAAAAAGAAGGGAACGAACCTTGTCCAACGGCTGGTCGACTCAGCCAAAGGGAAAGGTTTTCGGTGCACACAGTATCATTCTACAACCCTGGTGTGCCAATGGAGGGTTTCGAAGAGGCGCGTCATACCAGCTGCTAGTGAACCATGATCAAGGACACTGGGTACAAGTTCTCCTGCTTACCTGCCAGGTAGCATATTGAGTTTTGTTGAAGTTCATTATCAGAACAATTACTATTGACAAATCCACTAGTATGTAATACTATATAGCAGTAGTAAGTAATACAGAATAGCTATTATACAGAATTTAAAGAGGTGATTGTGCTGGAAGATCTAACGGAAATGCTCAAAGGTGTGCTGGAGGGCTGCGTCATTGAAATTATCAGCCGCAAAGAAACCTATGGCTACGAAATCACGCGGCAGTTAAACGCCCTTGGTTTTACAGATGTTGTGGATGGAACGGTGTACACCATCCTGGTCCGGCTTGAAAAAAACAAGCTGGTAGAGGTCACCAAAAAGCCCTCCGACTTGGGACCGCCGCGCAAGTTTTTCGCGCTCAACGATGCGGGGCACGAGGAACTGCGGAAGTTCTGGGAAAAATGGGAATTTGTGTCCTCCAAAATGAACGAGTTAAAGGAGAAAGTATGAATTTTTGGGAAAAAATCACAGGCAGCGACATGACGAAAGAGTGGAAAACATTTCAGTCGCGAGCCAAAAAACTGCCGGTTGATTACCAGGCGGCATGGGAAAAAATCATTGCTAATCTTTTCCCGCACTCCGATTTCACCGGTCGCAACCTCATGCCGATCCTTGACGGTGTGCTTGGTTTGCTCGAAGGAGCAGCGGCGGAAGGTCAAAGTGTCCAGGAAGTGTTGGGAGACGATATTAAGGGCTTCTGTTCTGCGCTGGCTGGCGAAGAAGGAGCAAAGTCTTACCGTGACAAGTGGCGCGAGCAACTCAACAAAAATGTCGCCAAAAAGTTAGGAAAATAGGAGGCTCCCATGAGCATACTGGATATTATCGAAGGCAAAAAACAGTGGCGGGCGCACATGGCGCGTGTCAAAGCGCTCCCGCAGGATTATCAGATCGTTTATAAAGAGATGCAAAACTATCTCTTTAAGGTTGGTCCTGTTGAACTAACCGAAGGGACGAGTTTGCTCTCGGGGATCGTGGATCTTTTTGAAGAGGGCGCGGCTTTGGGAAAAGGCGTGCTCGAAGTGACTGGTAATGACGTAGCGGCTTTCTGTGACGATCTCATCAAGGACTCAAAAACATACGCCGACGTTTATCAGGAATCAATGAGCCAGGAAGTCAGCAAGTCCGTGAAAAAAGCCATGGATAAACAAAATAAAAAGAAGTAGCTCGTCTGTTTAGCAACCTTCCCATTTTCGACTGACAACAATTTTCTAGCGTTCTTTATTGTAGAGGACCGAAAAGGTACCTGCCTTGAATGCTGCCTGTGTCCCACGAACGCAATGGTGCGGTCCACGATGTACAACCACAAAAGCAATTGGGAGTATGCAAAGCGCGTACTCGATAATTTACTCAAAGGAGATATGTAAGGAGTGAAGACTATGCAAAACAAAGCCATTCATGTGAAAGGACTGCAAAAGTCCTACAAGGAACTTCAAGTTTTAAAGGGAGTTGATTTCCAGGTGGAAAAAGGTTGTATCTTTGCCCTGCTCGGTTCCAACGGTGCGGGTAAGACAACCATCATCAAGATCCTCACCACCCTGCTCAAACAGGATGGCGGAACTGCCACCGTAAACGGATTTGACGTTGCGACAAAGCCCGATGATGTTCGGCAGTCGATCAGCCTGACCGGGCAATTCGCCGCTGTGGATGAGATCTTAACCGGGCGGGAGAACTTGGTTCTGATCGCCAGGCTGCGGCACATCAAAAACCCGGCTCCAATCGCGGATGAGTTGCTGAACCGCTTCGGTTTGGCGGATGCCGCCAATCGCAGAGTATCCACCTATTCCGGCGGAATGCGCCGCAGACTCGACATTGCCATGAGCCTAGTCGGGAAACCTCAGCTTATCTTCCTCGACGAACCGACTACCGGGCTCGACCCCGAAGCACGCCTCGAGGTTTGGAAAACCGTCAAAGAGCTTGCCAATAACGGCACAACGGTATTCCTAACCACGCAGTATCTGGATGAAGCCGAACAGCTCGCAGACAAAATCGCCATTCTGCATGAAGGGAAGATCATCGCCAACGGCACGCTCGCGGATCTTAAAAAACTGTTCCCGCCTGCCAAGGTGGAGTATGTGGAAAAACAACCGAGCTTGGAAGATATCTTCCTCGCCATTATCGGTAAGAAAGAGGTAAAAATTCAATGAATGCACACTATTTCAGCGATATGGGCGTCATGCTTGGACGTTCCATGCGTCATATTTTCCGCAGTATGGATACCATCATCACAGTCACCATTACGCCGATTGCCATGATGCTGCTGTTCGTCTATGTGCTGGGCGGCGCGATCCGAACCGGCACCGATAACTATGTAAATTATCTGCTGCCCGGCATCCTGCTGATGGCGATCGCCAGCGGCATTGCCTATACATCGTACCGTCTGTTCATGGATATGCAACGAGGCATCTTCGAACGGTTCCACTCCATGCCGATCGCGCGCTCCGCCCCGTTGTGGGGGCATGTGCTGACCTCATTGATATCCAATGGAATTTCAGTCGTAGTGATCGTCCTCGTCGCGCTCCTGATGGGCTTCCGCTCATCGGCAGGAGTACTGGCATGGCTTGCCGTGGCTGGCATTCTGGCTCTGTTCACGTTGGCTCTCACATGGATCGCTGTCATTGCAGGACTCTCTGCGACCTCGGTAGACGGTGCAGGCGCTTTTGCTTATCCGTTGATCTTCCTTCCCTTTATCAGTTCGGCGTTCGTGCCAACCGAAACGATGCCGGGACCGGTTCGCGCTTTTGCCGAACATCAGCCGGTAACCGCGATCGTGGATGCCATCCGTGCGCTGCTCTCAAGCCAGCCTGTCGGAAATGACATCTGGGTCGCCCTTGCATGGTGCATTGGGATCATGCTTGTGGCGTATATCTTTGCGATGAGGGTATATAGAACACAGGGATAAAAACAATACTTCACTACAATCGGTTGAAGTGAAGAGACCTTGCTGGTCTTACTTATGCAACGGGTCACGCAAGCAGCGTGACCTGTTGTTATTTGAGTAATGCTTGAAGTTGATCACGGAACTGCTGCAGCATGGGCAGGTTCGAGATATCGAAAAGTTTTTCGATGGTGCGGTTGGGCTGGCAGCGGATCGAAAACGTTAGACGGTCATTTTCCACTGGGGATAGAGAGACCAAATCGATATACCGAAGAGGAATATATTGCCAAATGCCGCCGTAGCGTCCCGCTCGTCCATCCTTGCCGTTGCCTGTTTCCTGGATCAGGATCAGTTCCTGATCGGTAAGCACAGTGAGGTGCGTAGGAGAAAGAACCTTATGGAAGGTTTTACTAAAGAAGGTGAATATCGGCTGGCGAATTTCCGACTGTAGAAGAAACTGTATGACGGTCTCACCTGCAACCAGGCTCTCCCTGCCATAGTTCATAAACTTGAAATTGATGGTAGAGAGGGCATTGAACTTGTCTTTTTGCAGCACAAACTGCGAAGCATTTGCCTCTCCCGCCGGGCGTAGTTTGCGAATGATCAACTCAAAGTAACGTTTACTGGTGGTATTGAACTCGATCTTCGAAGCAGTGGTTCCGCCTTGTTTTGTTCTACCGTAGATCGTTAGCCAGGAATCCAAAAGGATGTTCCCTACCTCCGAACCGGAAATATCACGGTATAGGTAAACGGTTGCATCGATCTGGTTGCCATTCTTCTCGAAGATATAGAGAGCATCGCTGGTATCGCAAATCAGTTTTTCTGTTGTTCTGTGTGGAAATCGATCCAAGGAGGGTGTCCATATTACAAGTGGAAATGGTTCCCCACTGCCGAACGCTTGATTGAAATGATTCTTAAAAATCGTTGGGATCTCTTCTCGAGATTCAAGTAACTTCGACCATGCTGCCATGGTCTGTCTGGCAGCGGTCATTGTAGTGCTCTGTTCTTTCAGTTCCTGGGTCATGGAATGGAAAACCTTTTCGAGCTTCGCAGCAAGTGAGAATGATAAAGCCGGAATTCATTGTACACCTGATGGTTGAGAGGCGAGCACCTGCTTGACCAACTGCACCACATCCCGCGCCATATTCTGTTGCGCATGCAGTGTGGTGAGCCAGCGATCCGCCACGCCGAATATATCTTCATCAGCACGCGGCGTGTCGAGCACTTCCTTCAAGCCGCGCGTTCGTCCGGCATCCAGTTCGAGGAACATGCGCAGGATCGCCATATGACTGTAGCCCGCCTTCGTTAACATGCGAATGATGCGCAGACGTTCCATTTCTCTTCTGCCAAATAATCTGTAATTATTGTACGAATTGCGCGGCACAGAGATCAATCCGTTCCGCTCAGCATTGCGGATGACGTCGATGCTCACGCCCAGCAATTTGGATACTTCCCCGATCGCCAGCGGACGTTCATCCGGAGAGTTATCTGCCATATTCTGCGCCCAATGTTCGAGCACGTTTGCGGCGGTATCTGCCTGTTGTAATTCCGCATCGATGGCGATTAGATGTTCGTGTGCTTTGTCCAATGCTCCCTGCCAGTCATCAGCGACCGCGTGTTGGATGATCTCATTGCCCAGCGCGCGGAATCCCCTGCCGGGATAGGGCGCAGAATAGATCATACGCGCCAATCGTAGGCAATCGAGATGTCGCTGCGTGAAGATACGGTATCCATTGGGGCTGCGCTCTACGGGCGGAATGAGCCCCCACTTTTCATAACTGCGGACGGTATTTGGGTGAGTGCCCACGAGGCGTGCCAACTCAGAGGTGCGGAAAAGTTTTTCTTTCATCGTTTAAGCAAATTGTTGTTTCAACCACTCAAACGCAATGGACTGCATTTCCAGATCAAACTTATGTGTACCGGGATAGAACTGACCAATATAGGCATCTGGTTTGCCAACACTGGCATAGTGACTTTGTAATCGCGCGTGTGCGTCCTTCATTCCATCTTGTGTGAACAGATAATCATCAAGATCATACTGCACCAACAACGGCATGGGCGCGCGGCTGGCGGCGATATCGGGCCAGTCGCCGTGACGCGCCCAGCCGAAGGGGAAGAGCATCCACGTGTGGGACATGTTGTGATCGAGCAGGCCTTGATAGGTAGTCATTAATCCAACAATGACAGCAGCTTGGACTTTGTCATGTGTCGCCAATAGCAAAGCCGCGCGGTTTCCTCCGCCTGATAAACCGATGCAGCCACCCCGAGCGGAATCCACTTCCGGGCGAGAGAGGAGGTAGTTCAGCGCAATGCGGTCTTCGTAGGCAACAACGCCCGCCATATTGGTGCCGAGGATGTTGCAGTACTTCGAGACATGATGCTCATGGAAATTGGTCGCGGCGTTGTAGCGTTCGATCTCATTCGGTTTTGATTCGATGACCGCTTTCGTTTCCTCATTCATCGTTTCCATCATCGTCTCGTAGGGAAAGCCGCGGCTGCCCCACAGGAATACATCATGGACGAGGACGACAAAGCCTTCCTTCGCCAGCGCATTGACGTAGGCTCGCCCGCCGTAGGGGACTTTGCGGAACTCGTTCATGACAAGCAGTTCATCCGGTCCATCGGCAATCTTTTCCTTGCCGTAGAACTTGTATCCACTGTGATCGTGCAGGGCGACGATGCCCGGAAGCGGTTTTGTCGCGTTCGCCGGTTTGAAGAGAAAAGCGTGTGTGCGCGGACCAAAGCCCACCGACCAGGAAACTTCCTGTCCGGTCAGACCATCCCTTTGCCACTCGCGTTCGATACGGACGTCCGCAGGAGCTTCGTCCGTGTGGCAGAAGCCGAGGGTCTCGCGGATCAGCTGTCGGGTAGCCTGACCCGGAGCCGCGGTCGGGTATAGATCCTGTTGGCGGTGCGCAGCTCCCACCCAGTCGCTGAAGATTCCCAGATGTTGATAATGTTCGGTCATGATGCTCTCCATTTGCATGTCATTCTGAGCGGAGCGAAGAATCTCTGCCAGCGGAGTAAGAGACTCTTCGGTCGCGAAGAACGCTCCCTCAGAGTGACATAGTATTTGGCATTTTACCCTAAGGAAATGTTTAGGATGCTTGTCAAAGCGGATAATGACATGTGGCTCTATTGTCATTTGTGAAATTTGGTATATGCTATAGATAGAACGATACCAAAAGGAGTTCCTATGCGGCTGTATGCTGATAGTTCCAAATGTTCTGGCTGTAATGCCTGCCGGACGGCGTGCTCGCTGAATTTGTTCGGCGTCACGAACCCGAAGATGGCGGCGCTCATCATCGAACCCCACTTCCCTGCTCCGGGCGTATACGAAGTGAAAGTTTGCACCCAGTGTGGCGACTGCGCCAAGGTCTGCCCGGTCGATTGCATCAAGCAGAACGACAAGGGCGCGTACTACGTGGTACAGGAAGATTGCATCATGTGCGGCGCCTGCGTGCCCGAATGCCCCGAAGGCGTGATGTTCATGCGGGCGGAACTTGTCCCGAACACCGCCTGGGAATGCGACCTGTGCGGTGACTGCGTGGACGTGTGCGGTACCAGCGCGTTGTGGATCGCGGAAAAGGTCTAGGAGGCGAACATGAACGGATACGGTGGAAGCATTCTGCGTGTCAACCTGACAACAGGGACGATCACGCGTCAACCTACGCCTGAGGCTGTTGCCCGCGACTTCATCGGTGGACGCGGCTTCGGCATTTACTTCCTGACCAGGGAAGTCCCCGTCCATGCGGACGCGCTCGGACCCGAGAACAAGCTCATCATCTCCAGCGGACCGCTCTCTGGCATGCTCGCGGCAGGCGGCGGCAAATGTGACTGGACGACGAAGTCTCCGCTGACCGGCGGCTATGCCTCCGCTTCGATGGGCGGTCACTTCACTGCTGAGATGCGATACGCTGGAATCGACACGATCATCCTCGAAGGCAAAAGCGAGAAACCTGTCTACCTCTTCATTGACGATAAGAAAGTGGAATTGCGTGACGCATCCGCGCTCATGGGCAAAGGTGCCATTGACGTGGAAGTCTCGATGAAGAAGCAGTTCGGCGAAGAGTTCCAGATCGCGGCGATTGGCGTCGGCGGTGAGAACCAGGTCTTGTATGCTTGTATCAATCACGACTACGGACGCGAAGCAGGGCGCGGCGGAGTCGGCGCGGTGATGGGCAGCAAGAATCTAAAAGCCATCGCTCTGCACGGAACCGGCTCGGTTCCGGTTGCCGATAAGGATGCGTACGTCAAAGCGGGCAAGGCATTGTATAAGGCCTGCAAGGATGCAGATAACGTTCACGAGTGGACACGCTACGGCACGACCATCGTCACCAGTTGGTGCGACGAGGTCGGCGCACTGCCCACCCGCAACTTCAGCGCCGGGTCGTTCGAGAACGGCAAGAACATCTACGGCACGACGATGCGCGAGAAGATCGTCATCACCGATAAGGGCTGCTTTGGCTGCCCGTGCCCGTGCGGCAAGTACAGCAAGATGAACAAGTACAACACCAACGTGGAAGGACCCGAGTACGAGACTATCGGTCTGCTCGGCTCGAACGTGGGCGTTGACGATATCGAAGATGTAGCGCAAGCCAATCTGTTGTGCGATGACTATGGCATTGATTCCATCAGCGCCGGCAATGCGATCGCCTGGGCAATGGAATGCTACGAAAAGGGCATCCTGACCAAAGAGGATACTGACGGGCTCGAACTGAAATTCGGCAATGTCGAAGCCATCTTTGCCGCCATCAAGAAGATCGCCACGCGCGAAGGCAAGCTGGGCGCGCTACTGTCGGAAGGTGTCAAACGTGCTTCCGCAAAGGTCGGCAAGGACAGTGAAAAGTTTGCCATCCATGTCAAAGGCATGGAACAATCTGCGTATGCCACGCACAACGCCACCGCCATGCTGTTAGCCTACATGACCTGCGACGTGGGCGCGCACCACAACCGCTCGTGGGCGATCACCTACGACTTGCAGGTGGGACGTGAACTGGTCGTACCGGAAAAAGTAGCGCGCATCATCTGGCTACAAAACTTCCGCCCGATGTTCGATGTGCTCGGTTCCTGCCGCCTGCAATGGGTGGAACTTGGCATTGACCGCGACCTGTATGTTCCCCTGCTTGAGTCCATCACCGGCATTCACCGCTCATGGGAAGATCTGGAGAAGACCGGCGAACGCATCTGGAACCTGACCCGTCTCTACTGGACGCGCGAGAACGAAGACTTCAACCGTGAATGGGACCTGCCCGCTCCGCGCTTCTATACCGATGCTCCTACCAGCGGCGCCACCAAGGGACAAATCACCAAGTTCGAAGATGTTCAGAAACTGCTCGATATGTACTACGAACAACGCGGCTGGGACAATACCGGTCACATCCCGTCTGAGACGTTGGAACGGTTGAATTTGAAAGAGTTTTCGGTGAATTGAAAACTGGTTGAAGGTCAAAGGTTGCAGGTTCAAGGTTGATCCCCTTACCTTAAACCTGCAACCTGAAACGTAGCTACAAATATGCCTGTCACCCTTCGTCCCATCGGTCACTTGAAAAGCATGGTAGACAATCAGACAGAGATTCCCGTCCAATCGGGGATTTCTGTGCGTGAGGCGCTGGCGCTGATCAAGATCCCGTCCGAGTTGGTGGCGCTGGTAGTCGTCAATGGCGTTCACACCACGGATAAGGACACGATCCTGAACGATGGAGATGTGGTCAAGTTGATGGCAGTCATCGGCGGGGGATAACAAGCAGAAACGAACAAAAGAACCGGTTGAAAATTTTCAACCGGTTCTTTTGTTTATACGTCGTTGCGAGTCCCGATAGGGCAAAGCAATCTCCCGTTAAACGGGATTTACCAATCGAAGAGATTCAACAGTTTATAAAGAAGAGCGCCTCAGGTTCCGACCCTTACAACGAAATTATTAACTGTGTCATGGCAATTCGTCACTTCTATAATTTTACTCAACGAGAAATGCTATACTGACATCATGACTACCATAACCGTAAAAGAATTGATCCCCATCTTACAGGTTGCCATTGGACCTGTCGTGCTTATTTCCGGTGTAGGGTTACTGATCCTTTCGCTGACCAACCGCCTCGGGCGTGTGATCGACCGCGGACGCAGTCTCGTGCGCGAAATGCCCGAGATCCCTGAACGTAACCATCCCAATATTCTGCGTCAACTGCATATCCTTTCGCAGCGGGCAAGTTTGCTGCAACGTGCCATCGCTTTTTCCACACTGTGTGTGCTGTGTGCAGCAGTGTTGATCATCACGCTTTTTCTCACAGCCGCGTTACACGTTGAAGATGCCTGGTTCATCGGTATCATCTTCGTGGCTGCGATGCTATCTCTGATCGTTTCGCTAGTCTCTTTCTTGCAGGAATTGAATCAATCGCTGATCGCGTTCCGGCTGGATATCGGTGAGGATACCCATCCATGAACGGGCAAAAACGCGCAGATATCAAACCCGGCATGACCGTGCTCATCGTGCTGAAACAGGATCAAACCACCGGCAAACTGACCAAAGGCATTGTCAAAGATATCCTCACCAAATCACCCACTCATCCTCACGGAATTAAAGTCCGCTTGCAGAGCGGAGCGGTGGGACGCGTTAAAGAGATCGTTGAATAATCTGTTCAGCTTCAAAGATTTGAGAGTGACGATCCAATACTCCCCCGAGTGGAAATTCCTGTCCTCCTCGCAATGACATACATTGAGAACAAAAAGACCGCCCTTTCGGACGGTCTTCGTTTTATTTGCTGATCATCTCTTTCGCTTGTTCGATGTACGCCAGACTTTGATGCCGGAAATATGTGTTATAGAGCGTGGCGTAATGTCCGCTTTGCGCCAGCAAGCCTTCGTGGTTGCCTTCTTCGATGATGGTGCCTTTTTCCATCACCACGATGCGGTCGGCGGCTTTGACGGTGGACAGGCGGTGCGCGATCAGGATGCTGGTGGAATGTTTTAGGATCAGATTGAGCGCCTGCTGGATCTGCCACTCGGTGAACGGATCGATACTGGCGGTGGCTTCGTCCAGGATGAAGATGGCGGGCTTCTGCATCAGGACGCGCATCAACGCCACGAGCTGACGCTGCCCCATGGACAGGCGTCCGCCTCGTTCGCCGACCTCGGTCTGGATCCCGTTTGGAAGCGTTTCCAGCCATTCGCCGTCTCCGATCTTGCGCGCCATGTCGAGCATTTCGGCGTCGGTCACGTTCGGCGCGGCGTAGCGGATGTTGTCCGCGACGGTGCCGGAGAACAGGAATGGGACTTGTGAGACGATGCCCAGTTGTTTGCGATATTGAGGCAGGTCGAAGGTGCGGATGTCCTGCCCGTCGATGAGCAGTTTCCCTTGTTGATATTCGTAGAAGCGGGCGATCAACTTGGCAATGGACGACTTCCCTGCACCGGTGTGACCTACCAGCGCAAGCGTCTCTCCGGGTTGGATGAGCAGGTTGAAAGTGAGAAAGAATCGGTTCGTTCTCCACATAACGGAAGTGGATATCGTCAAAGTGGATAAGTCCCTTTAACGGAGGCACGTCCCGTTTATCCGTCTGAACGACGTTCGGGTCGGCATCGATCAGAGCGAAGGCACGTTCGGCTGCGGAAAGTCCCGATTGGATCTGCGCCCAGAACGCGGAGAGGTTGAGCACGGGGAAGAAGAACTGGTCGAGGCTGATGATGAAGAGATACCACGCGCCGATCAGGATGATGCCCTGTGCGGCGCTGATGCCACCGAAATAGATCAGGATGGCAGTGAAGATGCCGCCGAGAGCGTTGAGCGTGGGGAAGACCAGCGAGAGCACGAAGCCGCGCTGAATGTTGACGTTGTAGGATTGCTGATTCGATTCGTCGAAGGAGTTGAAGATGCTCTGCTCCTGACGGAAGTTCTTGGCGATGGAGATACCGCTGATAGTCTCTTTGATGGCGGCGTTGACATCTGCCATGGCTTTCATGCCGCGCTTGGTCACTTTGCGTGCCAGCGAGCGGAAAATGGATGCCACGCCAAAGATGACCGGCAGGAATGCCATCAACAGCAGTGAGAGTTTGAGATTGGTACGAAAGAGCACCACGCCGAGGATGATGGCTTGCACGAACTGCGATGCCACGTCGGTTATGATGACGATCAGTTGACCGAAGTCATTGGTGTCGGAAGTGATGCGCGAAACAATGCGTCCGGAGGAGAATTGGTCATAAAAGGAAAGGTCGTGTTCCGCGGCAGCACGGAAGGCGCGTGTTCTGAGATCGAGAACAACATCACCCACCGCGCGCACCACAAGACTGCGCCGTGCCCAGTTCAAGCCCCACAGCCCAACACCGATCAACAGCAGCGTGGCACTGACGAGGCTGATGGCGGTGACAGTTGGCTCACCCTTGAGCAGGTTCACCATATTGCTGACAACCACCGGCAAGGCAGCACCGATAAACGCCAGCACCACCACCAGAGTGACCGTCCACGCGAGACGTTTTTTCTGGGGTTGGAAGTAACTCATGATGCGCCGCGTCAGTTCCCGGTCGGTATACTGGCGGTCATATTTTTCGTCGTTTAGTCCGGCAAAGAAACCCATAGAAATTTCCGATTTACGATTTTAGATTTACGATTGGTTACAGATGTAGGGGCGGGGTCTCCCCGCCCAATTGTTCCATTCACAAGACGGGGCGAGAGGACATCGCCCCTACGAATTATTCTCGAAAGATTCGGGAATATGCTTCCGATGTCTTCATCAATTCATCATGTGTGCCGATGGCGGCGATCTTGCCTTTGCGTAACACAATGATGAGATCAGCCCAGCGGATCTGCGAGAGGCGGTGGGTGATGATGAAGGTGGTACGCCCGCGGGCGGCGTTGGCAATGGCGCGCTGGATCTTGTCTTCGGTCGCCGAGTCGATGGCGGAGGTGGAGTCGTCGAGGATCAGGATGTGCGGGTCGGTCAGGAAGGCGCGCCCCAGCGCGATGCGTTGGCGCTGCCCACCGGAAAGCGTCACGCCACGTTCACCGACTACGGTCTCATAGCCCTTCTCGAACGAGTGGATGAAGTCATCTGCCTGAGCAGACTTTGCCGCCATCTCGACTTCTTCCTTCGTCGCATCTGGTTTGCCGAAGGCGATGTTGTCGCTGACGGTGCGCGAGAACAGGAAGATATCCTGCTCGATCATCGAGATCTGCGAACGGAGCGACGCCAGATTCCAGTCGCGTACATCCACGCCGTCAATGATGACCTGTCCCTTGGTGGTGTCATAGGTGCGGTTGATGAGTTTGACGAGTGACGTCTTGCCCGCACCCGTCTGCCCGACAATGGCAACGGTCTGTCCTTGCTTTACCTTGAAGGAAATTCCACTCAAAACGTTTTCCGAAGCGTCTTTCCTTTTTTCCTCTTTCATTGTCGGGTACGCAAACTCCACGTTACGAAACTCGATCTCGCCTCTCATCGGTTCGGCATACCCCGTTGCGTTCTGGTCAAGATTGGTCTCGCGGTTGATCAACTCCAGAATGCGGCGTGCGCTCGATAGACCCAACGAAATTTGCGAGTACGCAAAGGTCGCTGTGAAAGTCGGGAAGTCCAGCAGGCGCAGCAGACCGAAATACGCCACCACGGCGCCCAGATTCACCAATCCGCTGCGGAAAAGCATGAGGGCATGGAACAAGCCAAAGGCGTAGGCAGAACCAAGCAGCAGCATGGCGACGTAGCGTCCTTCGGTGTCGCCCTGCACGACGAAGGCATTCCGCACGCGGCTGGCGTTCATCACGAAGCGATCCACTTCCGCGTTTTCCTGGGAGGCGCCCTTGACCACTTCCACGCCGTCGAGCGACTCAGAGAGGTGTGTGTTCATCTCACCGAACGAAGCGCGTACTTCATCCGTGATCGGAGCAAGCGTCTTGAGATAGCGGGCAAGGATAATGAAATAGAAAACGATGAACACCGCTGGTGTGGCAATCAACGATGGATGATAGCGTCCAGCGACAAACAGTGGCATCAGCAAAAAGACCAGCGATCCGATCACAAGGTTGATGCCCGGGCTGAACATGTAATTGACCTCACGCACGTCGTTCGTAGCGCGCGCCATCGTGTCGCCGACCGGCTGCAAATTATGGAAGGTCATGCTCTTGCCCAGCAGCGAGAGATACAACTCGTCGCGCACCTGCCGCTCGATCTTTTGAGCGAGCAATTCCGCGCCGAAGTTGCGTCCCAGTTGCAGCACGCCGCGGATGATCTGCGAAACACCAATGGTCAGCGCCAGCGGGATCAACACGCTCGTATCCGGGTTCGGCTTGAGCATGTCGTTGAAGGCATTACCGGTCAATACGGGCACGACCGCGGCGAGAGCGGCATTGCCAACCGCACCGATGACCATCATGATGATGATCCACCAGTGACGCCGTGCATGCGACCAGATCCACCTCACCGGGTGGGAACGGTCATACGTGTGACGGCGCAGCATCGAAAATTCAGCAGGAGATGTGGTTGTAAGAGTTGTCATGGGGCAGAAAAATTCTCCCGCAGTCAGGCGACGGCGAGAGTGTAAGGTTGGATTTTACCATGAGGCGTATCCCTCAAAGTGGCGGCGTGTTATTTATACTAGAATTGTCCCATTTGGGCAATCAACCAAATCTATCAAAGGAGAGTGTCTCATGAGAGTTCCATCCGCAATTTCCACCTGGTGCATGATCCTGTTCTTCCTGCTTGCCGGTCTTGCCGCTTTTGGAGTTTCCATTCCGATGTCAGGCGTGCTCACAGGCATCTTCGCCCTTGGCGCTGCGATCTTCCTCTTCCTGGGTCGATAACTAATTTTGTAGCAAGGGCGACCCGCCACGATCGTTCAAGTTTCTCGATCAATCCAGACGGGTCGCCCTTTCGATTTAAATCTCCAACTCTGCCATCATCTCAGCAAATGCCGATGAATATTCCGGGATCTTATTCTCCTCTATATCCCACCATGCGGATAGGATTCCGTGCGCCAGGCTCCATTCGCGGATGCGCTCCCGCTCGAATCCCAAATGTTCATGCAGGATGTCGATCCGCCGCTTCAATCTAAGCCGGAAGTTGGTTCCGTTTAACATATCTCCCCACGGGTTCATCATGAACGGACCGACCTCATAGCCTGCCGGACCAATGACTTCCTTCGGGTCAATGATCAACCAGCCGCGCTCGGAGGAGAGCACGTTGAAGTGGTGGAAATCCCCGTGCATCAAAACGGGATGATGATTTTCTGCAAAAAAATCTTTCACCGAACTCTCCACCCGCTCCACCAATTTCGCGTTCAGCGGACCTGTCCCACCATCGAACTTTTTCCGTAATCGTTTCAATCCATCGAACCAGTCGGTAAGGCGGATGAAGTTACTCGTGTCTGTCATCCTGAGCGATAGCGAAGGATCTCTACCAAAGTTGTCGAGACTCTTCGCTCCGCTCAGAGTGACATTGTCCATAGGTCTCCAGATCTTCTTCATCACCTCTGCCGCGATGCGGGTCGCTTCTTCGTCATCTTCCAGCGTTGCCAACATCACGCCGGGATTCAAGCGCTCCAGCAGTATCCAAGATCTCTCTTCGTCAAATTCCAATAAGCGACAGGCGCCCTCCCCGTTGAACAGTTTCAACGCCGCCATCTCGCTATTGAATTCGCGGTTGGGGACTGCCATTTTCAAAACCACATTGGTCGTAGGGGCGGGGTCTCCCCGCCCAATTGTTTCATCTATGCCACGGGGCGAGAGGACCTCGTCCCTACGCTTCGCAAACGCTACAAAATTATAGGAAAGCATCGGCACAGGTTGAACATCTGTCAAATTCCATTTGGCAGATGCTTCGGCGATAGACTTAGGCAACGCCTTCAAAAAGGATTTCCCCTCTTCGCCGAATCCATTTTGAATTGTAGATATAAATTTTGGCGGGAGATTTCATGGGCGGGTTGGATGTTTCGTTTCAAAGATGAATGTGTTGTGTTCCCAGAATTGCGTAAAGCCAGCCGCTTTCAACCCGGAAACAAGTTGTGGAAGATCGAACGTGATCTGAAATAGTTCATGGCAATTCTTTTGCGCTGCTAGCCTGCGGATGTCCATCAACAGGGATGGCATATCTTCCAGACGACAGGCAAGCGCACCGATGTAGAGTGACCGTGCATCGTCGTCTCCATCTTCCCACGTGCTGAAGAGTCCCTGCTTGTCGCGCCACCAATGGAAGGTATGGACGTAATCCGATCTTTCATCGGAGAAGCCGCGAATGATCGATTTGTTCAAAATAGCCGTGCGCCAGCCAAGGTCAACGCGACCACCTGTCAATTGCAGGGACTCGCTGGCATGCGCAAACTCCACGGCTTCCTCAATATCCGTGACCGGGGAGATCGTCTTGACCGGTTCATTCAGCGGCGACGACTTATAGCCACAGCACTCATACGTTTTGACGTAACCCGTCTTTTCGCTCAAGTGATGGACATGCTTGTTCTTTGAACTGGTCATCAGCCGCAGTGTGCCATCGCCATGTTCCTGCCACCAGTCCATCAGGTAATTGTGGATCTGCGAGCCGACCTTCTTGCCCTGATGACTCGGATCCACGCGGAAGCCTTCCAGCCACCACTGACCCTCCGCAAGGAGCGTGATCTTGGAACACGCAATAGCATGACCTTCATATTCAGCAGTGGCGAACAATCCATTGGGATGGAGAAACCAGTCATGCCATGTGTTGGGAACATAGTCGTGACCATTCCAGATCCGTTTGCAGAATTCGGTCACATCCGCATGATCGCGGGCAATGGCAGGGCGGCAGACAACGTGAGGGGAGGAAAATGTGTAGGGCATAAAACATACCGTAAGGGCGGAGCGACGCTCCGCCCCTACAATCAAACCGGAAACAACGTATTGAACACTTCCGGGCAATACTTCTGCACCGTCTCGGATGATAGACCGTTCTCTCTGCAGATCTCGGCATACAAGTCCACAGATGGGCGGTGGATACGCTTTTGCGTTTCCACATCCAAGCCCCAGAGACCAAAGCGCTGAGTCCAGCCGCGTTCCCATTCGAAGTTATCCACCAGCGACCAGTAGAAGTATCCCTTCACCGGGAAGTTGAAGTTGACCGCGCGCCAGACCTGATAGATATGTTGCGCGATATAACGCGGACGCATCTTATCATCCGCGTCTTCGACGCCGTTCTCGGTAATGAGCAGCGGCAGGTTCGGGAACATCTTGGTCGCCCACTTGATCGTATCGAACATTCCATGCGGGATGTTGGCGATAAAGTTATTTGTGCTCATATCGGCGTCTTTTGGGTATTCGCTGTGCGTGAAGAGTTCGCCCGGCTTGCCAATGTGGAAACTGACCGTATCGACAGAATAGTAGTTGATGCCGAGAAAATCCTGCGTGCCGCGCGCCTCGGGGATCTTGTAATTCCCCACAGGTGTTTTCATCACACCCGTGCTGATACCCGACGGGAACGCCATGTTGACACCGTCAAAACGCAGGTTACGCATGAACCGGTCGAGCGGATTCCATGCCCGCTTCGCCACCGCCGGACGATGATGATGAGCAAACCCCACACGCGACTCGGGCTGGATCTCATGGATGGCGCGATAGGCGGCAGCATGTCCGCACAGCATGTTTGCCATCACCTTCGACGCCACTCGGATGCCGCGTCGTTTGGTCGGGAAATCGCCCGCCACGTATCCGCTCAAGGCATAGACGTTCGGCTCATTGATCGTGCACCACAGCGTGCAATATTCCTTAAGCGCTTCCACAGTCTTGCGCACGAACTTCTCGAACAGCTTTACCGAGTCCTCATGCTCCCAGCCGTCCATGTCATAGAACCATAACGGATCGGTGAAATGATGCAGCGTGACCATCGGAGTGATGCCGCGCTCCTTCAATCCGCGCAGCATGTTGCGGTAACGTTCGAGCGCATCCTCATCCCACGTATCGGGCGTCGGTTGGATGCGGCTCCACTCCACCGATAAACGATGCGCGTTCTGTCCCGTCTCGGCGGCGCGGTCGAAATCTTCCTTCCAGCGTCCTCCCCACCAATCGCAGGCAAGACCAGACTTCCCGTTGGTATGACCGTCCTGTTCCCACTTCCACCACTGATTGTTGGTGTTGTTACCTTCCACTTGATGCGCGGCAGTCGCCGTCCCCCATAAAAATCCGCGCGGAAAATGATGTGTGACTTGTACCATATCTCTCTCCAGTAGGGGCACGATATATCGTGCCCCTACGAATTGTTACGTGCTAAATATGCCAGATACAACGCGACCGACCCCGCCACCGCGGCATTCAACGACTCGACCTGACCGCGCATGGGCAGTTGCAGGATGATGTCACATTTGGAGCGCGTGAGCTGACGGATGCCTTCGCCTTCGCTTCCGACCACCAAACCGGTGGCTCCCGTTAAATGACGCTGGGTCTTCGCCCCGATCGTTTCTCCGTTCTGATCGAGCCCCACCACCCAGACGTTCTCGTCCTTGAGCGAGTCGATCGCCTGCGCAAGATTCATGCGCGAGATGAGCATGTGCTCGCTCGCCCCTGACGAAGCATTGACCACGGACGGAGTCACCTCCACCGTATGCGCCAGCGGAATGACCACGCCGTGCACCCCGATCGCCTCCGCCGTGCGGATAAGCGTGCCGAAGTTCTGCGGGTCGTTCAGCGAATTGAGCAGCAGCACGAACGGAGCTTCGTTCCTGCGGCGGGCATTTTCCAGAATATCGAGCAGTTCCACATACGGATACTGACTCACCTCCGCCACCACACCCTGATGGTTCTGATGCACCTTATCCAACCGTGCGCGTGGCACGCGTTCGATGGGAATTCTGCGTCCCGTTGCCAGCTTGACGATCTCTGCCAGATTCCCCTTCTCCTGCGCCCCCTCCGCGATCTGCACGCGGAACACATCCCTGCGTTTCGCGCGCAGGGTCTCATAGACTGCATTGCGTGAATAGATGAATTCTTTCATATTGCCCTCCATTTTACCGTAGGGGCGACCCGTCCGGATTGATCGAGAGACTTAACGAACCATGACGAATTGCATCTACCCGTGAAAAGAAAATTTCTGTATACTGAACCCAACGTCATCCGCACACACCTAGCAAGGGACATTATGACCTCTCCCAGCATTTTCATCAGTTACAGCCACAAAGACGAAGAATGGAAAGACCGAGTCATCACCCAATTGCGCGTTTTGGAAATGGAGGAAATGCTCAATGTATGGGATGACCGCCGCATTGAAGCCGGTGATAACTGGTATCCAGAGATCGAAAAAGCGTTAAACGCGGCAAGTATCGCTGTTTTGCTTATCTCAGCGAATTTCCTTACATCCAAATTTATCAAAACTGAAGAAGTGTCACGGTTATTGGATCGTCGTGCAAAAGAGGGGATTCGTGTCATTCCATTGATCGTCAAACCATGTGCATGGACACAGGTTAAATGGCTGTCGCCAATTCAAGGAAGACCTAAAGATGGCAGACCACTATCCGGCGGAAATGAATTCCAAATTGACACCGATCTTGCTGCATTGGCAAATGAAATTGCAGGGATTATCAAACGCGTAGAGGTAAGGGCGGACGGCCGTCCGCCCCTACTGTCTCCCGAAAAAATCTCCCTCGCCAAACTTCCATCCACATCTCCCGACCTCTTTGGGCGCGAAGACAGACTCAAACAACTCGATGATGCATGGAACAACCAAGACATCAACGTTCTCTCGCTCGTTGCCTGGGGCGGAGTGGGCAAGACTGCCCTCGTCAACAAATGGCTCTCCAATTTAGCCAAAGACAACTACCGCGGCGCAGAACGTGTCTACGGCTGGTCGTTCTATTCCCAAGGCGCGGCGGAGGGACGGCAGGTCTCTGCCGACCAGTTCATCGCCGCAGCCCTGACGTGGTTTGGCGATCCCGACCCCACCGCAGGCTCGCCGTGGGATAAAGGCGAACGGCTGGCAGAGTACATCAAGAAGCAACGAACCTTGCTCATTCTCGATGGGTTGGAACCACTGCAAAGCCCACCGCCTGTGGAGACAGGCAAGATCAAAGACCCGGGACTGACTTCTCTTTTGCGCGAGTTGGCGCGGCAAAATCCCGGCTTGGTGGTTATTAGCACGCGCCTACCTGTGGATGATTTGAAGGATTTCATCGGAAGCACAGCAAAAGAAATTGATCTGGAAGCTCTCTCAGACGATGCAGGAGCAGAATATCTCAAATATCTCGGCGTAGATGGTACAGAGGAAGAACGCAAAGAAGCATCTCACGATTTCGGCGGTCACGCCCTCGCGCTCACCCTTTTAGGTCGATATCTCAAAGTAGTGCATGGTGGCGATATTCGCAAGCGCAGAGAAATCCCACATGTGATGGATGAACAAAAGCAAGGCAAACATGCTCGCCGCGTGATGGAATCATATGAAGAATTTCTCAAAGGCAAACCTGAATTAGATATCTTGTGTTTGATGGGTTTATTCGACCGACCTGCCGAAAAAGGCGCTTTGGACGCATTGAGAAAAGAGCCAGCCATTTCAGGACTTACTGATGAATTAGAGAAGTTAAACGAAACAAATTGGAAATTTGCAGTCAATAATTTGCGTGACTTGCGCCTCTTGGCAGAACAAGACCCACACGAAGCCGACATTCTCGACTGCCATCCTCTTTTGCGTGAACACTTTGGCGAAAAGCTGAAAGCTGAAAATGCAAAAGCTTGGAGTGAAGCACATGGGCGGTTGTACGAATATTACAAAGCTAGCGCGAAGGAATATCCCGATACCCTGCAAGAGATGACGCCGCTTTTTGCGGCGGTTCTGCATGGCTGTCAGGCGGGGAGATATCCAGAGGCGTATGATGAAATTTATCGAAAGAAAATTAGAAGAGAGAATGAATATTTCACCTTCGTAGAACTTGGCGCAATTGGTAGTGATTTGTCTGTTGTATCAAATTTCTTTGAACAAATTTGGAATAAACCTATAGAAAGTTTGCAAGAAAATAAAAGGTCAATTCTCCTAAACCATGCGGGTATGTGTTTACGCGCGCTTGGTTGACTAATTGAGACAACACAACTAATGCAAGCAGGTTTAGATATTGATATTGCGCGGAATGATTGGAAGAATGCTGCAATACAAGCCAGCAACCTAAGTGAACTCTACTTGACCATCGGCGATGTACGGCAGGCGCTCGCCTACGCCGAGCAAAGCGTCGGTCTCGCGGATAAGAGTGGGGATTGGGAGAAGTATATGGTCAGTCGGACTACATTTGCTAACGCACTACATCAATTAAATCAATTTTCAAAAGCGCAATCAGCATTTAACGACGCTGAAGAAATGCAGCAGAAAAAACAACCTGGCTTTTCTCTTCTCTACTCTTTGCGTGGCTTTCAATACTGCGACCTGTTGTTGAGTCAAGAGAACTATGCGGAGGTGGAACGGCGGGCAAATCAGACGCTAGATTGGTCAAATAAATATTTTGGCAAAGGGTTGGGACTTCTTGATATTGCGCTTGACAATCTCTCGCTTGGGCGTGCACATTTGCTTCATCTTCAACACGATCCTAATTTCCCAATTACCGAGTTGCAGACCATCTTCAACCGCGCGGTGGATGGCTTGCGGCAGGCAGGGCAACAAGATGAATTGCCACGCGGCTTGCTGGCGCGGGCGGAGTATTATCGCCTTGTTGGTGATTTTGAGAAAGCCAAAAGAGATTTGGACGAAGCCTTCACCATCGCCACTCGCGGCGGAATGGGCTTGTATCTGGCTGATTGTCATTTGGAATATGCACGGTTGCACTTGGCAAAGGATGAAAAAGCCAAAGCCCGCGAGCAATGGCAGATCGCGAAGGATAGCATCGAGAAGATGGGCTATCACCGGCGGGATAAAGAGATGCAGGAGTTGGAAGAAGAACTCAAATGACTATTGCCATGTCATTCTGAGGGAGCGTTCTTCGCGACCGAAGAATCTCGTACTCGCCATGAGAACCCCTAGTTGTGGTAGAGATCCTTCGCTACGCTCAGGATGACATGTGGCAGCAAACAACAAAAAATGCGAGCCCTATTTCACAGGGACTCGCATTTTCAATTACCACTTACCAATTACCATTTACGCCGGCAGTTTCTCCAACTCCCCCACCAACTTCTCCAGCACATCGAACCCACCCTGCCAGAACTTTGCCGACCGGATATCAATGCCAGCCTCCGCCAGGACCTTCGCGGGTGCTTCGGAGCCGCCTGCCGAAAGGATCTTGAGATATTTCGGCTTGAAGGATTCCCCTTCCGCTTTGAACTGCTGGTAGAGCGAGAACACCAGCAATTGACCGAAGGCATAGGCGTAGACGTAGAACGGGGTGTGATATATGTGCGGGATGGAGACCCATTCCCATTTGAATTCGTCGCTGAGCTCGAGTGAGTCGCCGAATTGTTCCTTGAGATTGTCCATGTATGCCGCGCACAGTTCATCCACCGAAGCATTCTTCTGGATCATCTCATGCGCCTGCTTCTCGAACAGCGCAAAGAAGGACTGGCGCATAATGGTGGCGTAGGCGTCATCCACCTGCTTGAAAAGGATGTCGCGTCGTACGGCTTCGTCCGTTTCAACGGAGAGAAGTTTTTCGGTCAACATCATCTCGCCGAACGTGGAGGCGGTCTCCGCCAGCGGCAGGGACGAGTGCCACGTGAACGTGCTGTGATGTGCCGCCAGCATGGCATGGATGGCGTGTCCGAGTTCGTGTGCCATGGTCGCCACGTCACGCGCGCGACCTTGATAGTTCAGCAATACGTAAGGAGTCATATCCGGCAGTACCGACCAGCAGAAGGCGCCGTCACGTTTCCCCTTGCGGACTTCGCTGTCCACGTGCGACTGATCGAAGACGCGCTGTGCCATCTCGGCGATGCGCGGATCAAAATCACCGAACGACTCGAACACCATCCGTGTGGCATCGTTGTAATCGAAGTTCTTCTCCGATTTGGCGACGGGAGCATAGATGTCGTAGCGGCGCAGTTTGTCCACGCCGAGTTGTTTGGCTTTGAACTTGAAATAGCGTTGGAAGATCTTTGTGTTCTTGCGTGCTACGCTCAGAAGCGCGTCCACCGCTTCATCGGGGACATCATTACCGAGATTGCGTACCGAGATGGCGCTGGCGAACTTGCGCAGACCGATGTTCTCGTTGTGCCAGTCACGCGCACGCGTCTGATACATCTGCCCAAGGATCGCGCCGTCCTCGCCGTAGACGCGGTACAGTTCCTGATAGGCTTTGGCGCGCAGGTCGGGGTCAGCGCCCTGAACGTACGCCATCAACTGTCCGCGGGTGAGTTCTTTGGTCTCGCCGTCCACTTCCAGTTTGAAGATGTAGCGATTGGTAATGGCGTCATATAACGTGGTCAGCGCGCCCGAGCCGGTCACATCCTTGATGTTGACGATCTTCTCTTCCGCTTCGCTCAACGTATACGGTTTGAAGGAACGCAGTGCTTCGAGATAATACTTATAATCACCCGCCGTTCAACATCAGCCGTTCGGCGTTCTTGTCATCCACGTCTTTCCACCACAGGCTGAAGAACAGCGTGCGGTTCTGCATCTCCGCCGCGAACTGCTGTACGCGCGCCATGTAGGTCTGTGCAGTCTGGTCTTGCGTGTCAGATGAAAACGAGAGCCCGGTGAAGGCGTAGACCTTGTTGATGATGCGCGTCATCTCCTCAGAAGCGCGCACCACTTGCACGAACGTCTCCGCGTCCATCTCGGGGTTCAGTTTGTTGCGTACACCTTCGAACGACGTGACCTGTTCCTCCACGTTATCAAACGCGGCTTGCAGGTCGGGGCTGTCGAAGGCAGGATACAACTCACCCAGATTCCATTTTGTCAGTGCATAAGCCATAATCTCTCCTCTGTAAAGTTAACAGTCACCCCAACGGTGACTGTCAATTTGTTTTCATATTTTTTACCATACTCTCAAGCGGATTTACAGGTACTTGAGAATTGTTTTGTTTGGGAACTCCGCCAGCAAGCTGGCTGACTCCATAGCTATAAACTAGATCGGATGTGGACGATGTCTCCGTCCTTGACGAGATATTCCTTGCCCTCGAGCCTCAACTTGCCCTTGGACTTCGCTTCGTTCATTCCCCCGAGGCTGATGAGGTCATCATATGCCACCACCTCCGCCCGAACGAATCCACGCATCAGGTCAGTGTGGATCTCTCCAGCGGATTCCTGCGCCGTGGCGCCGCGCTTCGTCTCCCACGCGCGGACTTCGTCCTCGCCCACAGTGAAGAAGGATTGCACCTGCAGCAGGTCATACGAGTGACGGATCATCTTGCTCAAGCTCAATTCCTTGATGCCGTATTCTTCCATGAACATTGTGGCATCATCAGTAGACAGCTGGGCGATCTCCATTTCGAGTTTGCCCTGCAACGTCACGGACGGGACATCCAAATCCATTTTCGGTTCGGCTTGACCTTCGCTCATGTTGAAGACAACCAGTACCGGCTTGCGCGTCAGCAGACCGTATGAGGCAAGTTCGCGTGCTTCTTCCGCGTTATATTCCAACTTGCGCAGCGGTTCGCCGTTGTTCAGGGCTTCATGCAAACGCGTAAAGAGAACCGTTGACTTTTCGTTGAGGGCTTTATCCGTACCGCCTTTTTTGCGCTCTTCGGTAAGACGTTCCAACTTGCGCTCGACGGCGATCAGGTCGTTGAGCAGAAGTTCGCTCAGCATCGAGTTGACATCGCGTTTGGCGTCCACACTGCCGTTGGGGTGCATGACCAGTTCGTTCTCGAAGCCACGCACCACAAGGATGAAACCGTCCATCTGGGAGAGCTGGTTCAGCAGTTGACCGGAGATGCCGCTTTTGGCGGAACCCGTTTCCAGTCCCGCGATGTCCGCGTAGGTCACTTTGGCGTAGATGGTCTTCTTCGGGTTGAACATCTTCGAGAGGATGTCCACGCGCTGGTCAGGGACTTCCACCACTGCGGTATGGACTTCGAAGCGTCCGGCGGAGGCGGTGGTGGGCGTATTGCCGCGGGTGAGAGCGTTGAAAATAGTGGTCTTGCCTGATTGGGGTAATCCGATGATTCCGAGTTTCATGTTTTCCTTTTGCGGTAGGGCGAAATTAATTTCGCCCTACGTAAATTTTCTCTTGCGCTACGGGTTATGAGTGGTATACTTTGGGGCGCTCCGCTAAGCAGGAACGCAGCAAACGAGCCGAAGTGGCGGAATAGGCAGACGCGCACGACTCAAAATCGTGTTCCCTCCGGGAATGAGGGTTCGATTCCCTCCTTCGGCACACGGATTATACCAACGCCATCCATTGATTGGAGGGCGTTTTGGTTTAAACAACTCCCTTGTCATTGCGAGCCTGCGATAGCAGGCGAAGCAATCTCCCGTTTAATGGAATTAGCTTATCGAGGAGAATTAACCGTCTAAGAGGAGATTGCTTCGTCGGGAAGAGCACCCTCCTCGCAGCGACATCATCAATATTGATTTATAAGACTTGCATTAGACCTTTCCCTGTGTTATTGACTTTCAATTTTATGAATCGTAGAATGAAAGTAGCAATAGGGAGCAGCACTCCATGCAGGATGTGGGGTGCGTTGTGTTCTCTGGAGGTGAGAGATGAAATTACAAATGATCTTTATATTAATCGACATATTAATCGTGCTGGCGTATCCGTTCGTTTTTGTTGCAGGAAAGGTAAGACAACTTTTCCATTTTAAGAGATAATAAGGCATCGCACGTCATCCTATTTCATGGAGGTCTGCCATGCCGTCAATGAACGATGTCCTGGGTATCATCATGGGAGGAGGTCGCGGGTCACGTTTGCATCCGTTGACGAAGATGCGCTCGAAGCCCGCCGTGCCGATCGCAGGTAAGTATCGTCTCATTGACATTCCCATCAGCAACTGCATCAATTCGGGGATTTACCGCGTTGCGATCCTGACGCAATTCAATTCTGTTTCCCTTCACCGACATATTTCCCAAACCTATAACTTTGACGTGTTCCACACCGGCTGGGTGGAGATCCTTGCCGCCGAGCAGACCCCCGAACGCGCGGACTGGTATCAGGGCACGGCGGATGCCGTCCGCAAGCAGTTGTTCGAGATCCAGGCGTCGGGTGCGGAGTATGTGCTCATTCTGGCAGGCGACCATCTCTATCGAATGGATTACCGCGAGATGGCAAACTTCCTGTGGGAGAAACAGGCGGATATAGCGGTGGCAGTTCAACCCGTCGCCAGAGGCGAAGCGTCCCGCTTTGGAATCCTAAAAGTGGAATCGGACAGTCGCATCTCTGCCTTCGTCGAAAAGCCCAAAGACCCCGAAGTCCAGAAGAATTTCATCAGTCGCGTGCATGATGAGGAGCGACCGTTCCTGGGCTCGATGGGCATTTATCTATTCAAGACCAAAGCGCTGATCGATCTGCTGACGAAGTTCCCGGAATACGACGATTTCGGCGGCGATATCATCCCGGAGGCGATCAAGTCGCTGAATGTGTTTGGCTATGATTTTGATGGCTACTGGGAAGACATTGGGACGATCCGTTCGTTCTACGAAACGAATTTGAAACTGACGAGTTCTAACCCGCCGTTCAATTTTTACGATGCGAAAGCACCGATCTATACTCACGCTCGTTATCTGCCTGGCTCGACCGTGGAAGATAGCAAGCTGGAGGAAGTGTTGCTGGCGGAAGGTTGCCGCATTCGCAAGACAGAGATCAGTCACTCGGTCATCGGCATCCGCAGCCAGATCGCGGAAGGGACGGTCATCAAGGACAGCATCATCATGGGTGCGGATTATTTCACGCCCAAGAAGCATCCTGAGGTTCCCATCGGCATCGGCAAGAACTGTCGGATCGAATGTGCCATTCTGGATAAGAATGTGCAGATCGGCAATAACGTGATCATTAAGTCTTTTGATGGCAGCAAGGATATTGATCACGAACTGTATTTTGTGCGCGATGGAGTTGTGGTCATCGCCAAGGATACCGTCATCCCGGATGGGACTTGTATCGAGCCGTAGAATAGAAAACGTTCCGTAGGTTTATTGAAAGGATTATGTCCTTATCTGAAACCTGCGGTACGGTGCATGTATAACGTCACTTATATATGTCACATTGACAGAGCCATACGCAAGGCGTAAACTCATACGCACCAAGGAGCAAATAGACCGTTACGGAGGCGTGGCGGTCTATTTTTGTCTCAATGGAAAACTTCGTCCGGGAGATGTTATGTCCATAAGTGAAATCGGTCCCATCCTCGTCATCATTTTGCAGTTGATATTTCTCGAGGGAATCCTCTCCATCGATAATGCCGCTGTGATCGGCGCGCTGGTCTCGCCGCTGCCCGAAGACAAACATGTGGAATGGCCCCCAGCCCTGCAGAGAGTTGGCGAATGGCTGCACCCGATGTTGGGAAATCAACGTATGGCGGCGCTGCGCGTTGGTCTGCTGGGCGCTTACCTTGGGCGTGGATTGATGCTCCTGCTCACCAGTTTCATCATCCACAACTCGTGGATCAAATTGCTCGGCGCGGCGTATCTGATCCATCTGGCGTTCGATAACCTGGAGGATAAATCTGGTGGTGGCAGTGAAGATGACGAGCAAATGCGTCCCATCAAAGTGCAAACGTTCTGGGCAACCGTATTGACCGTCGAAACCATGGACTTGATCTTCAGCATTGACAATGTGGTTGCAGCTGTCTCACTTTCCAACAAGCTCTGGGTGGTGATGATCGGCGTAGCGATCGGTATTCTCACCATGCGTTTTGCGGCGGGCATCTTCAGTTATGCTGTACAAAAAGAACCCATTCTGCAGCAGGCGGCTTATATCCTCGTGTTAAACATTGGCGTTGAACTGACACTATCCCAGCTCTTGCATATCGAATTCCCAGATATGGTCCGCTTCGGCATTTCGGTTGCCACCATTCTGCTTGCGCTAGCGTACGCGCACAGTCCCTTCCTGCAGAGATTCCGCTTTGTGCTGAACTGGCTGGCACAGGGTATTGGCATTGTCAACGAACTGGTGGATTGGCTGCTTGCACCGATCCGTGGTCTTTTCAACACCATCTTTGCGATCTTCAAATCCCCATCAGAACCGGAAGCCGCTTAACCAGGAGGCATCATGTACACGATCAAAACACCGAAAACCCGTGACGAATTCAAAGCCTATTACGCATTGCGTTACAAGGTCCTACGCGAACCGTGGGGTCACCCGAAAGGCACCGAAAAAGACGATTATGAACCCATCAGCGAACATTTCATGGCGCTCAACGAAAAGGGTGAGGTAGTAGGAGCTGCCAAACTCTATGAAAAGAGCGAAGGCATGGGCAATATCTCCCATCTCGTGGTTGCCACCGAACACCAGCACAAAGGTATCGGGCATCTCCTGCTGAGCACGGTCGAGCAACGTGCTCGTGAACACGGATTTCAAAGTCATCGGAACGATGGCGCGTGTGACAGCAACCGCCTATTTCGAACATGCTGGATTCCACATTGCCGGAATTCCCACGCCTCACTTGGGGACCACGCACTTGGTCTGGATGGAAAAGGCGTTATCGTAGGCTTGGAATGAGATTCCCTAGCCAGCCAAACAAAATCAAAAACCGGTTTGGCTTGACAGTGCGTTTGTTTGGGGAGTAAACTGAAATTTGGATGGGGAGTAGCCGCCTGTTCCCCACAGGATGGATCGTCGTCATCCCATTGGCATGATAATGCCATCGGCGATCCATGCGCTCTTGAGCGTTGGCAAGACCACCTGCATGTGCGGTGGTCTTTTTGTTTGTATCGCCGCAACATATCATTCATGGAGAATCTCAGTGACACATAACAGCGAAGATACGAAACAACACGAATGGCACGCGCTCGAAGCGGTAGAAGTCCTTGCCCATCTGAAGGTGCAGGACCACGGCTTATCCACGGGGGAAGCAAAAAGTCGTCTCGAAAAATACGGACCCAACCAATTAAAAGAAGCGCCGCGTCCCACCTTTCTGCAAATGCTGTGGGAGCAGTTGAACAACTTTGTCGTTATTTTATTGATCGTTGCCTCGGTCATTTCCGCCTTGCTAGGCGATTACGTGGAAGCAGCAGCCATTATGGCGATCGTGGTTCTGAATGCGGTGCTGGGCATCGTGCAAGAACGCCGCGCCGAGGAAGCGCTGGCTGCCCTCAAAAAGCTAGCCGCGCCCGATGCCCAGGTCATGCGCGACGGGCATCGCAAATCGGTGCCATCCTACGAGTTGGTGCCGGGCGATATTGTTTTTCTCGAAGCGGGAAACTTCATCCCGGCAGATATCCGCTTATTAGATGCGATCAACTTACGGGTGGAAGAAGCGTCACTGACCGGTGAATCGCTCCCGGTGCAGAAAAATGCCGCGACCGTCCTCGATAAAAAAGTCCCGCTGGGTGACCGTAAAAATACCGCCTTTATGGGCACGGTCGTATCCTATGGACGCGGGCGCGGTGTAGTCACCAGCACCGGCATGCACACGCAACTCGGGCTGATCGCACGCATGCTGCAAAGCGTGGAAGCAGAGGAGACGCCCCTTCAACGCAGGCTCGACCAGCTTGGCAAATCGCTCAGCATTGCATCGCTCTTTTTGGTCGCCATCGTCTTCATCGTGGCGCTGATCAACCAGACCGAGATCGGCGGCTTGTTCACCGGTCCGCTGGCGTATGTGAAGGAGTTTGCGGGCGAGATCACCGAAGTTTTCATCATCGCCGTCAGCCTCGCCATCGCTGCCGTGCCGGAAGGGCTCCCCGCCGTAGTAACCATTTCCCTCGCCCTCGGTATGCGCGAGATGATCAAACGCCACGCGCTCATCCGCAAGCTGGCTTCGGTGGAGACGCTTGGTTCTGCCACTGTAATTTGTTCCGACAAAACGGGAACGCTGACCCAGAACGAAATGACTGTCACGCGCATGTGGGTGGACGGACAGTTCATCGAGATCATCGGTACAGGCTACGTGCCAAAAGGCGAATTCCTGATCGATGGCAAACCCGTGGATATGATGAACTATCCCGGTGCGCGCACGGCGTTGTGGATCGGTGTGCTGAACAACGACTCGGATATCGAGATTAGCGGCGAAAGCGAAGATAAGCTCACCTATCGGATCATTGGCGACCCCACCGAAGGTTCTCTGCTCGTGGCTGCCACCAAAGCGGGCGCGGAACATTTGAACATTGACAAAGCCTATCCGCGCGAGAACGAGGTGCCCTTCGATTCCGAACGCAAGCGCATGATCACGATCCACAATGTGACGGAACCTGACCCGAACGATCTATCACCGTTCCAAAACAGCCGCTGGCTCAACTGGGATGTGGTGGCGGTCAAAGGTGCGCCGGATGTAGTGCTCGAACTGTGCTCGTATTATCAGACCATCAACGATGAATCGAAACCGCTGACCGATGAAATACGCAAACGCATCCTGGATGCCAACGATGATATGACCAGAGGTGCTCTGCGCGTGTTGGGACTTGCCTATCGCGTGCAGGAGGATGTGCCCGATAACCCGGAACAGATCAGTGCTGAAGAACTTGAAAAGGAGTTGGTCTTCGTCGGTCTGGTGGGCATGATCGACCCGGCGCGGACGGAGGTCAAACCGGCGCTCGAAAAAGCACGCCATGCGGGCATCCGCACCATCATGATCACAGGCGATTATCCCAATACGGCATACGCCATCGCCGAAACGATCGGCATGATGAAACGCGGACGCGGCGTGATGACCGGCGCGCAACTCGATGCGCTCTCCGATGAAAAGCTCCGCGAAGTCATCCATGACACCTCCGTATTTGCCCGCGTTTCCCCCGAACACAAGATGCGCATCGTGGATGCGCTGCAGGCGAACGGTGAAGTGGTCGCCATGACCGGAGACGGTGTCAACGATGCGCCTGCCATCAAGCGCGCCGACATCGGCGTGGCGATGGGTATCACAGGAACGGATGTTGCCAAGGAAACCGCCGACATGGTGTTGACCGATGACAACTATGCCAGCATCGTCTCGGCTGTAGAGCAGGGACGCATCATCTATGCCAATATTCGCAAGTTTGTGTTCTTCCTGCTTTCCTCAAATGTGGCAGAGATCATGATCATCTTCCTTGCCACACTGGCTGGACTTCCCGCTCCACTCACTGCCATCCAATTGTTGTGGCTCAACCTGATCACCGATGGCGCTCCGGCGCTGGCGCTTGCCATGGAAAAAGGTGACCCCGATGTAATGGAGCGCAAGCCGCGCTCGAAGACCGAACCCATCGTCAACAAGAGCATGGGGCTAGGCATCGGCATCCAAACCATCACGCAGACTGGCGCCGTGCTGGCTGCTTTTGCCTTTGGCTTGATCTGGCATCTCGAAGGGGGAGCACACATCCCCGCGGGTGTTAATCCCCTTGCTTATTTGTTGCAGCATGACTGGAGCGGCGTAGATGTGCAAACCGCCGAAACCATGGCATTCATGACGCTCTCGTTGTGCGAGCTCTTCCGCGCCTACACCGTCCGCTCGGAGCGTGCATCCATTTTCCAGATCGGTTTGTTCTCGAACCGTTACATGCAATATGCGGTGGGGCTGTCGATCTTCCTGCTGGTGCTGGTGGTGTCCGTGCCGTTCTTGCAGCCGATCTTCAACACGCACTTCCCGTCCCTGCGCGAGTGGGCGACAGTGATCGGTCTGGCGCTCATCCCGGCGGTATCGGAGGAGATCACGAAGTTTTTCTTGCGCCGAAGCGAAGCGTAAACCTTTGGACACGGACAACACGGAAAGAACGGAAAATCCTTGTATGAAAAAAGACAGCCTGACAATTTTACGTCAGGCTGTTTTCTTTTAGGATGAATGTTTTGCGATGGATGGATGACTGTCCCAATCGCTTCATCGCCGACCGATGAAGCTGGGTGCCGTATCCTTTATGTTTTCCCAGCCCGTAGTTTGGATACTGCGAATCCAAGTCGCGCATCAAGGCGTCGCGGGCGGTCTTTGCAAGGACGGAGGCAGCAGCGATGCTCAAACAATATGCGTCGCCTTTGACGATGGAGGTTTGGGGGAGTTCCAGTTGCGGAAGTTCTAGATGAAAATCGGTGAGCAGATATTCGGGAGCGATGGATAACCCTCGCAAGGCACGCATGGCGGCAGTCCGCGTGGCGGGGACGATGCCGAGCGTGTCGATCTCCTCCGCGGAGGCGAAGGCAACGCTCCAGGTGAGAGCAGCTTCCTGGATGTGCGGCGCAAGTGATTCACGTGCCAGCACAGTCATCTGCTTGGAATCACGTACCCCGGCTAAGGCTTGGAGAAGAAGCGTTTGTTTATCACATGGCAAAATGACCGCACCCACAGCGACCGGTCCAGCCAGCGCGCCGCGTCCGGCTTCGTCCAATCCGGCGATGTGCGGGTAGCACGTCCAGAGATTCGATTCGTAGTGAAGGTCAGGGTTTTGGATCATACAGACCGCGGCGTGCATTGCCCCGAATGGCAAGCAGGTCGAGGAACATGCGCAGAGAGTCGCGGAGAACGCTGATCTTGCTATCGGCGTTGTAATACCAATCGATGGGGATCTCGATGATACTGTAGCCATGACGGCGGGCAATGAAGAGCAGCTCTACATCGAACGCCCAGCCCGTGAGAGTTTGGTAGCGGAAGATATCGCGCGCCACTTCGGCACGGATACACTTGAAGCCACACTGCGTATCCTGCAATCCGGGCAACACCAGGTAACGGATCAAGGTATTGAACACGCGCCCAGTAAAGTGTCGATACTGCGGTTCGTTGTAACGCACCGCTCCAGGCGCTTCACGTGAGCCGATGGCAATATCCACATTTTGCAATTGCGGTGGGATGAATTTGCTGATCTCTTCGATAGGCATCGAGAGGTCGGCGTCGCACAGGAAAACGTATTCCCCTTGAGCTTCCTTGACACCGCGTTGAATGGCAAGCCCTTTGCCGCGCCAATCGTTCTGAATGACGTGCAGGTTCGGATGTTGCCTTGCGAATTCCTGTGCGATCTCAAAAGTACGATCGGAACTGCCGTTCTCAACTACGAGCACTTCTGCCGAGAGAGACCGTTCTTTTAGGAAAGCAAATATTTGCTCGAGCGTGCCGGGCAGGCGCGCTTCTTCATTATGCGCCGGGATGACAATGGACAGAAAAATGGACAAGGCAGAGTTCTCAACGGTTGAGGAAGTAAGCGTATGCAAAACCACCCACAAGGGCAAGCAAACATAATACCAAAGCGACAATCACTGCAAGCTGCCAGATCTCCATGCCAAGGATGCGCTGCTTCTTGGGCTTGGAAGCTTTCGGTGCGACGGGTTCTTCGCTGACGGGGGAGACCGGCGAAATCTCCGGCAGTTCGTCCTCATCGTTCATCGCAAAACCAAAATCATTTGGGTTGAAGGATGTCGCCTGTTCGGAGGCATCGAAGATGGCGCGCGCCCGCGAGACTTCCTGTTCAGATGATTGCTGTTCCCAGGAGGAACGCACGGCGGCAGGTGGAACGGTGGGAATGGCTGATTCGGCAGATATCTTCTTGGGCGGGCGCGGATCGAGAATACGGTCGGTGATCTCATACACCGAATCGCTGCCCATGACGGGGCGTCCCGTTGCCAACCCGGTGACAAAGGATTTGATACCGTCGATCAGCAGTATCCGCGCCGCCGGTTTATTCGACTCGATATGCACACCGGGGTCACCGGCGATCAGGACCGGTTCGATATCCACGGGGATGCGGGTGCCCTGTCGTTCGATGAAAGCGGTCAGAGCGCGGGTGTAACGCAGCAACTCGCGAATCTCGTTCTTCGGAGCGGGCTTGAATGCGTTGCCCGATTCTACGTTCCATGTATCGCCTTTGGCTTCGTATCTGCCCTTTTCGTAGATAATGGAAATGACGAAGATCCCCGCCGGTCCGAGCAGGATCATGGGAACGACGATCCCACTGGATCCCAGCGGCACATTGCGGAGCAGAGTGTATCCCTTTTCCAGTTGGCGCTCAAAGAAGGTGGCGATCGCCTTTTGGACTTCGAGCTGCTTGGGCCAGTTGAACCCAAATTGAAGCATGCCCTGGACGCGTTGTTGAAATCCAAGGTTGCCTTTCTCATCCACAAATGGGGTCTTGTCAATTATTTTCATAAAATATGCGCTAATGCCCGCCGAGGGCAAATATGATCTTAGAAAACAGGGACTTGTTCCAGTTCGTCATGGTCAGCACCGTCGCGGGTGGCGATGACATCCTTGCCATCGCGGCTGATGACCTTGACCGGTTTGCCCTCATCAAAGGTGCCTGCCAGTAGTTCTTTGCGTGAACCGGTGATGAACTTTTTACCCTTTTTGACCAGTTCCAGGAATTCCTGGCGCTCGATCAACATGCGGTCGGAAAATGCTGCGCCGCGGCGCTCATAGGCACGCACGACCACGATCTGTCCATTTTTGTAACGAACTGCTTCGATAACGCCATCATATTTCTTTGCCATAATATATCTCCACGGAGTATTTTAGCACTAAACATTAAAGAGACCCTAAAGGATTGGTACACCTTTAGGGTCATAGAAAATCGATCGGCTTCCTATGGAAAAAACAAAAACACAGGAGCATGAGAATAAATTCTCATAACTCTCTGTGTCCAAAAATCTGTCGGGGCGCCGGGATTCGAACCCGGGACC
>JASGIA010000001.1:0-1752585 GCA_047602145.1 Anaerolineales bacterium | reverse complement strand
CGTTACAATCGGTGCCGATATAAGGACACCTACACAATGCATTCCACTTTTCAACGCGACCGTTTTACCTGGCTGTCATATCTCGTATTTGGCATCTACGTCTACTTCCTCAACATTCTTGGACCCATCACACCGTTTCTCAAAGATGAACTACATCTGACATACACGATCAGTAGTTTTCATTTCTCCGCTTTTGCGGTCGGCATGCTCGTTGTCGGCATTGGCGGCAATCTGGTGATCAAACATTTCGGACGCACCCGCTCTCTCTGGCTGGGGTTATTCGGCGCCAGCCTCAGCGCTGTGGTGTTATTGGTTGGCAGAAATCCCATCATCACTATTGCGGCATCCTTCGTCATGGGTACGATCGGCTCCCTCGTCCTTGCCATTATTCCTGCTGCACTGGCTGATTATCACGGAGAAACAAAAGCCGTTGCATTGACCGAAGCAAATGTTGGCGCCTCGCTCTTCGCCACGGCTGCAGGATTATTCGTCGGATGGTCTGCCCAGTTTCTTGGGAACTGGCGATGGGCGCTCGGAATCATGGCGCTTGCTCCCATTTTTTTCTACCTGTTCTTCAGAAGGGATCTCGACCCCATCGCCGATTCTTCTCCGACCGAGGAGTTGGTCCAGACCCAAAAACCTCTTCCAATCCTCTTCTGGCTGCTCTGGCTGGCGTTGGTCATGTCCGTTTCGGTGGAGTTCTGCATGATCTTCTGGGGTGCCAACTATCTCGAACAGACTTTGGGAATGCCCAAAGCCAATGCTGCCCAAGCCATCAGTCTATTTACCGCTGCCATGATCGCAGGTCGCATCATTGGCAGTCGCATTGTCCAACGTTTTTCACCGCGCGCCATGATCTCCATCTCTGCCATCATTGCAGGGATCGGGTTCCTGCTGTTCTGGACAACGAGCAATATTCCACTCGCATTAACCGGATTCTTTCTCGTCGGCTTTGGGATCGCTAATCTTTATCCGTTCATCATCTCACTGGCGATCAATGCTGCCGATGGAGATAGTGTTCAGGCGGGCGCGCGCACTACGTTGGCTTCCGGTACGGCGATCCTGGCATTACCGCTTGCTTTGGGACGTCTCGCTGACGCCATCGGCATCCATTCGGCATATGCGATCGTCTTGCTCCTACTCATCAGTGTGTTCCTGATCAATCAATTTACAGGAAAGCACAAAACGGCAAATTAACAAACGTGGCATTGCGGCTGGCGCTCTAGGTGCCAGTCGCAATGCCATATCTCTTCGTGCTATACTTAGCAGCACGCCCTCTTCCCCACTGAACTCACAATCCACTTTTCATCCATCACTTCCCAAGGCAATTCGAACTCGGGCTGTTTACTTTTGGTATGAAAGGATGAATGTTTCATGGCACGATCTAAAACCACAAAGGTGGGGAAAAAAGTTCAGCAGGAAAACAAGGGGAACAAGCTCAAGGAGTATCTCAAAGCCCTGGGTCCGGGACTCATTGCCGGGGCATCGGGAGACGATCCGTCTGGTATCGGGACCTACTCCCAGACCGGGGCACAGTTCGGTTACGGTCAATTGTGGACGGCGCTGTTCACTCTCCCGCTTCAAGCGACGGTTCAGGAAATATGTGCGCGCATCGCCATGCAAACCGGTCGCGGACTAGCAGCGAACATCCGCAAATTCTATTCGAAGCCGGTGCTCTATTTTTATGTCGCTGTCCTGTTCATCGCCAACACGATAAACATCGGCGTGGATCTGGGCGCCATGGCAGCCTCAGCACAATTACTCTTTGGGTTGCCTGTGCTGCTCTGGTTGGCGGGCATGACCATCCTAACCACCCTGCTTGAAATTTTCATTCCATATAAACAATATGCTAAAGTGCTGCGGTTGCTGACACTCACTCTGCTGGCATATATCGTGGGAGCATTTTTTACATCCCAAGATTGGGGACAAGCCCTGCGAAGTACGTTCATTCCCAGCATTCGACTGGATCGTGAGTTTCTATTCAACCTGGTCGCTGTGCTGGGAACGACCATCACGCCTTATATGTTTTTCTGGCAAGCGAACGAAGAAGTGGAGGAGGAGATCAACGAAGGGAAAAAATCGGAGGCACAACGCAAAGGCATCACAAAAGATGAGTTAAACCGGATGCGCGTGGATGTTGGGTTCGGCTCGTTCGTGTCCAATATCGTGTTCTGGTTCATCGTCATAACCACGGCATCTACATTGAACAAAACGGGCGTCACAAACATCGATAGCGCCACGAAAGCAGCGGAAGCTCTGCGTCCGCTCGCTGGTGATCTAGCCTATGTACTTTTTGCTGCGGGAATTATCGGCACGGGATTATTGGCAGTGCCTGTGCTTGCCGGGTCGGCAGCGTATGCTGTTTCAGAGACATTCCAATTTCGCGAGGGATTATCGCTGCCATTCAAAAAAGCGCCTGCCTTCTATGGCGTTATCGCAATTGCAACTGTTGTAGGGGCGGCAATCAATCTGATCGGTATCAATCCCATTTCGGCGTTATATTACGCGGCGATGCTCAACGGCATCATCGCGCCTTTATTATTGTTCATGGTCATGTTGATCAGCAACAACCGCAAGATCATGCAGGACAAAACAAACGGAATGCTTTCTAACATTCTGGGATGGATCGCCACCATTGCAATGGGAGTATCCGCCATCGCGTTATTGGTTAGCCTGGGGTTGGGGAAATGACTCTGTACCTCTCTTGCTGCCTCTCATAAAAAGTGGAATGGACATGATCATCGCCAGCCACAAACACATAACCATCGTACTTGTAAACTCGGTTTGCCAATGGACACCGCCTTGGTAGGGAAAGGACACTCGCATGAGAAGAGCTTTGGCAATCGCCGCTACAAGCATGGACAGCCATACCCCGCCCTGTAAACAATAAAAACGTTTCATGGGTTCATCATTTCGTAGATACAACCAGCCACCAGCCGCAAGGATCAACAATGCAAGGAACGTAAATGGTTCTTCATAGCTGTAATCGTCAAACGTCAACCATAAGGCAAGAGGTACACCACCATACACAATAAAGGATATGAGAGACCAATCTTCTCGGAGCCGCTGGTAGAAGGGACGGGATTTTGGAATCGACCTGGCGGCAAAGAGCAGCAGGAGTAAAGTGAAGATCATTCCCATCCAGAGCAAACCCTGCTGCATAAACTCGCTCAAAAGACCCGGTAGCCTATACCACCAGACACCCTGAAGTTTCTCAATAACAACGGTGAACACCAAGAGACTGATGAATGGCATCGGCACACCAATATAGGGCATGAACCAGCGCGGAAAGCGTTTGATGAATCCGATTACGATCAGCCCAAGACCAATCGACCAGAATACAATGGCATAAACGATCACCAGCCACCAGGGCACGAGATCCGACACATTGAAGTAGTCGAGCAGTGTCTGTAGCGCGCCAAAAAACAGGAACGGAGCCAACGCCGCCCAAATCTCGCCACGGGTGCCGGGAGCAAAATCAAAGCGTATGGCAAATATTGATTTCATCTTTGTTCTTCTCCTCTCCCGCAGATGTTCAAGGAACACTGCCTTTGGCAAACTCACCAATTCATGCAAGATCAACTTCTCCACTTCAAACCCACCGTTTTCTGCCGCATCTTCCATCGCTAGATCAAAAACAGACTGCAGCTCTTCCCCATACTCTTCCCGAAACGCCTTCGGATAGAGTATCAATAGCCCGGCGTAGAGCTTGTGCAGCAGCCCCAAATCGGATCTCACGCCCCATCCTCCCGCAAGCGGAGTCGCGCTTCCCTGAGCATGCCCTGCAGGCGCACTGTTTCGGCTTCGAGTACACGCCTGCCCAACTCGGTCAACGCATAGGATTTGCGCGGCAAACCGGGACCCGGGTCATCATCGCCATCATCCAGCCGCTCGATCAGGTTATGGTCCAGCAGACGACCGACTGCCGTGTAAAGTGTGCTCGTGCTCAAGTTGACACGCTCCCGGCTCAAGTCTTTGACATCCTTCAGAATAGCATATCCATGCTTCCTGCCAGGCGCCAGACTCAACAGGATATAAAATGTGGGTTCGGTCAGTGGAAGGTACGAGATGGGTTCAACTGACATGCAATTCTCCTAATTGTCAGCTAATGATATATCGCTATATGACATATATAATAGCACTTTCACTTTTTCGAGTCAATAGATCGATTAATGGTATCCTTTCGTCCATCCTATCGCGCCGATAATCTTTCTTTAGGAGTTTGAACATGCGAGAAACCTTGAGCAATTGGGCAGGAAATTATTCGTATCAAGCTGCAAATATCTATGAACCGGAAACGGTTGAACAGATCCAGGAGTTAGTGAGGCGTGAGGGAAAAGTAAAGGCGCTCGGTACACGTCACTCCTTTAATGACATTGCCGATTCCCCCGGCACCCAGATCTCCACCAAACGTTTTACCAAGATCGTTGGTCTGGACGCAGAGCGCCGCACAGTGACGGTCCAAGCTGGAGTCCGTTACGGAGAGCTTTGTCAATGGCTGGATCAGCAGGGATACGCTTTGCACAACCTGGCATCTCTGCCACATATTTCCATTGCGGGCGCATGCGCTACAGGGACACATGGCTCAGGCGTCCGATTAGGAAATCTAGCGACGGCCGTCACACAGATGGAAGTTGTACAAGCGGATGGCGAACTCATTCGCTTCTCGCAGGATGATGAAGATTTTTATGGAGCTGTTGTCCACCTGGGCGGGTTAGGCATTGTTACCAAATTAACTCTCTCTATTTCTCCACGTTTTTTGATGCAGCAGGATATCTATGAAAACCTGCCATTGAAACAACTGGAGAATCATTTTGATGAACTTATGTCCAGCACCTACAGTGTCAGCCTGTTCACCGATTGGAGTCAGGATGACATCAATCAGGTGTGGCTAAAACGCATATCTCCACAAGGCACACCTATCAAACTAGAATCTGAACTCTTCGGCGCGAGACTGGCGACAAAACACCTTCATCCCATTGCGAGCCTCTCTGCCGAAAACTGCACGGAACAGATGGGCATTTGCGGTGCGTGGTTCGAACGTCTTCCCCACTTCAAGTTGAACTTCACTCCCAGCAGTGGCGAGGAATTACAGAGTGAATATATCCTCCCGCGGCAGCATAGTGTTTCAGCCATCCGCGCTCTGAATGAAATAAGAGACCTGATTGCTCCACTGCTTCAGATCTCAGAGATACGCACTATAGCATCCGATATATTGTGGATGAGTCCGTCTTTTGAGCAAGACTCCGTCGCCATTCATTTTACATGGAAGAAGGATTGGAAAAATGTTCGAGAACTATTACCCACAATTGAAAAACGACTGGCGCCTTTTGAAGCCCGTCCACATTGGGGAAAATTATTTATGACATCACCTGAAGAACTACAGTCGCGTTATCCCAAGATAAAGGTTTTCCAGCGATTGCTTGAACAGCATGATCCGCAAGGCAAGTTTCGAAATATATTTTTGGATAAAACTATTTTTGACGGGACCGCTTAACCAGACGCATCATCCTTTATGGTATCCTCTCCGCTATGAACCTCATCGCTTCCATCCTCAACCGTTATCCTGCCCTCGTTATTGACGGCGCTCTCGCCACCGAATTGGAACACCGCGGCTACGACCTGAAAGATGACTTGTGGTCCGCAAAGATCCTGCTCGAACAACCCGAAGCCATCAAACAACTCCACTACGATTACTTCAAAGCCGGCGCGGACTGTGCCATCACCGCCAGCTATCAAGCTACGATAGAAGGCTTCATGAAGCGCGGATTGAATGAACAGCAAGCGCTGGCTTTAATCCAAAAGTCGGTAAAGCTTGCCATCGAAGCACGCGATGAATTCTGGGCAGAGGAAGCGAATCATAATGGAAGGTTAAAACCATTCGTCGCTGCATCGGTGGGACCGTACGGCGCGTATCTTGCGGATGGTTCAGAATATCGCGGTAACTATGGTTTGAGCGAAGAACAACTGATGGACTTTCACCGTCCGCGCATGAGGGCGTTGATCGATGCGGGCGCCGATCTGTTGGCGTGTGAGACCATTCCCACACCCATCGAAGCGCGGGCATTGGTAAAACTTTTAGGCGAGTTCGGAAACATCCATGCATGGATCAGCTTCAGTTGTCGTGATGACGCGCATGTCAATGAAGGGGAGAGACTCGAGGAATGTATCCAGCAGATCGAAGCGAGTCCATTCGTGGAGGCGGTCGGCATCAATTGCACATCACCCAAATTTATCCCGGCATTGATCCGCGAAGCGAAGAAGGCAACGAACAAGCCCGTGCTGGTGTACCCAAATTCGGGCGAAACCTACGATGCGAGCAAAAGCGATTGGGATGGGCATCCGGTGTATAAGTCGTTCGGTGAAGAAGCGAAGGTTTGGTATGAGGCAGGAGCACGTTTAATTGGCGGCTGCTGCCGAACATCACCGGAAGATATTCGAACGATCGCCAGTTGGGTACGGAATAAGTTTTAAATCTGTTTCATGTCACCCTGAACGAAGTGGGCGTTTATTGCCCTGCGTAGCGAAGGGTGTACATCCAAAACGGATTGAACTCTTAGCAAAGGTAGAGATTCTCCTCGCTTCGCTCGTCAGAATGACATATAAACAAGAACTCGTAGTACGAAATTACCATAACATTGGTGTCCGTGGGTCGTATGCGTTAACATGAGGACACAAACAATTGATAACAAATCTGCTGCGAAGTCTATTCCGCGGTACGAACGATTTATCCTGATCCTTCTGGTCATTGGTATTCAGATGCTGTACATTCCCAGCAGCAATCAGGTCAGCGGGGGTATTGAACTGAAATTGCCAATCGATATTTTCCCGATCCTGCCGGTGTGGGTTGTGCCTTATGTTCTGTGTATGCCTTTATGGTTGGTGGGGATTTTCTACGCGACCTTTAAAATGGAAGATCGTCTCTTCCGTGCATTTCTCGCCTCTTTTTTTCTTGCATCTCTGAGTGCTGTTTCCGTTTTTGTTTTCTTCCCAACGTATGTGAAGGCGGCTACATTTCCATCGAAAGATATCTTTTCCATCTTGCTGCAATCGATCCACACAGGCGCCGGGCGCTATGACGCCTTCCCCAGCGGACATGTATACATCACGGCTTTATTAGCATTCTTTTACTCTCGCTGGTATCCGAAGTATCGTTATCTGTGGGCGGCTATTGCAGTGATTGTTTCTCTCTCCACAATATTTACCGGTCAACATTACTTCCTTGATGTGCTGGGTGGCTTGGCGATCGCCATCCTGAGCTATCATTTTGGATTCCTGTGGGCGGGATATTCGGAGACAAAAGTTACCGCTTCCAAATAATTACGAACCATGTCGTTGCGAGGAGGGTGTTCTTCCCGACGAAGCAATCTCCGATTAACGGATGATTCTTTTCGACAGGTAAAATCCGTTAACGGGAGATTGCTTCGCCCCATTCAGGGTTTGCAACGACATGTTATCGTTTGCATCCTGATTAAAATTGCTTTATAGTTCACAGACGTTTCCATTCTTGCCAACTTAAAGAGGAGAACATTCATGCGAGCCGTCCGCTTAACTGAATTCGGAAAGCCATTAGAGTTGCAGGAAATCCCCATCCCCGACATTGGAGCAAAAGATATTCTCGTGCGTGTGTGCGCAGCGGGAATCTGTCATTCGGATGCACATTATCGTGCGGGCAAGTCAACGATGGGCAAGATGCCGATCACGCTGGGACATGAAGTGGCAGGGACAGTAGAAAAGATTGGCTCGCTCGTTTCGACTCACAACATTGGCAATCGCGTTTGTCTGCATTACAACATCTCATGCGGTGAGTGCGAATACTGCAAAGCTGGGAATGACCAGTTCTGCCCCTCTGTGCGGATGCTCGGTCATCACGCGGATGGCGGGTACGCGGAATATATCGCTGTGCCGGCACGGAATGCGATTCACTTGCCGGATGAGATTCCATTTGAAGAAGGCGCCACGCTCATGTGCGCATCGGCGACGGCATTGCACGCGCTGAGCAAGAGCCGGATAAAAACTGGTGAAACGGTAGCCGTTTTCGGCGTGGGTGGACTCGGCATGTCCGCCATTCAGCTGGCAAAAGCCGCGGGTGCGAGTCAGGTCTTCGCAGTGGACATCCAGCGCGATAAGCTGGAGCTTGCATCCGAATATGGTGCAACGCCCATCGATGCCAGCCGCGTGGACGCTGTTGAAGAGATCCGCAAACTCACAAGCAGCAAAGGTGTAGATGTGGCGCTCGAGATGATCGGCTTGCGTAAAACGATGGAGCAGGCGATCGACAGCGTGGCATATCTTGGCCGCGCCGTCATGGTGGGGCTGAACCAACAGCCCATCTCGATCAACACCTACATGCAGGTGCTCGGCAAGGAAGCAGAGATCATCGGCTCGAATGATCATCTTCTGCATGAATTGCCGCTACTGGTCGATATGCGGCGCAAGAAAATTCTCGATACTTCGCGTGTCGTTTCACAGACCATTCCGCTGGATGCGGATAAAATCAATCAACGACTGGATGATCTCGAAAAATATACCAGTGATGTTCGCATGGTAGTCGTGCCGTAATAGATCGTCTCGCAGGACAGACCTGCGAGGCAATGAAAGGATACATATGACGAACCCAAAAGTGTCTCGACCAACCTTTCCACCGGGATATGTGGATAAGCCCGTTTCCTTTCTCGACTGGGAGTGGGTCGCCGCGCAATTAACGGAAGCCAAACACTACTGGCTTTGCTCCGTCCGCCCCCCTTCGTCTGGCGCTCAGGGCGGACGCCCGCATGTGGTTCCGCGTTGGGGTGCATTCATCGATAATAAGTTTTATTATGATGGCAGCCCCGAGACTCGACATGCACGCAACATCGAGAAGAATCCCAATATCACATTGAATCTCGAAAGCGGAGAAAAAGCCATCATCATGGAAGGAACCTCTGCGCCCGCTGGAAAACCCGATCCCGAATTCGCCCAGCGGCTTGCCAAAGCCATTAGCGATAAGTATTCTGCACTGGGATATACCCCCAAACCGCACCAATGGGATGAAGGCGGTCTGTTCGTATTCACGCCGCGTCAATGTATCGCATGGTCAAAATTCAACGAAAATCCAACCAAGTTCATATTTGAGTAGTTCATGGAAATCATCAACCAACCCCTCTTTGAGCAGCTGATCAACGAAGCCTTGAAACAGGAATTCTCCGGCTGGGATTTTCGTTATCTAGCTAATCGCTGGAACGAAGCGTCTCTCTCATGGGAATATCCAAAGATCGTCCGCAGTCATATCAAGCCTGAGTTTTGCATGCTCGATATGGACACCGGCGGTGGTGAGATGTTGTCATCTTTCATGCCGCTTCCTAAGAACACATATGCAACAGAAGGTTATCCACCTAATGTGCCCATTGCCCGGAATAGACTTAAACCGCTCGGCGTAAAGGTTATCCAAGTGTGGGGAGATGACATCCTGCCATTCGAGAATGATTATTTTGACTAGTGACCAACCGGCACGGTTCGTATCAAACACAAGAGTTGTTTCGCATCCTAAAACCAGACGGACTCTTTATCACCCAACAAGTCGGCGGCAGGAACAATTTCATGCTCAATGAACTGCTGCAAGAGAAACCCGAATTCAAGTATTCATTTTGGACTCTCGATCTGGCGTTCAAAAAATTGATCGAAGCAGGCTTCCAGATCCTTGAGCAAAAGGATGAATACCCGGAAACGACCGTGCTGGATATCGGTGCGCTGGTCTTTCATCTCAAGGTCATTTCCTGGCAGATTGATGATTTCAGTGTGGAGAAGTATTACGATAAACTCGCCGCAATCCATAACCTGATCCAGGAGCAGGGTTGTCTTAAGATCAAGAGTCACCGCTTTCTTATTGTTGCTCAAAAACCGTAAAGCAGAATTTATTTGGAGGTTCGAAATGATCACCAGAATGTGGCATGGAAGAGTACCAACCAAAAAAGCGGCAGACTATCGCGCCTTTTTGAACGAGCGCGCCATCCCCGATTATCGTTCTATTGATGGGAACATCAGCGTTCACATTCTGGAACGAAGAGAAGGCGATATCACCCACTTCATCACGCTCACTTTCTGGAAGGATCTGGAGTCCATTAAAGACTTCGCAGGTGACGACGTGGAAGTTGCCAAGTATTATCCTGAGGATAAGAACTTCCTATTCGAGTTCGAACCGAATGTCGTCCACTACGAGGTGGTTGGACAGTCCTAAATGTGGCTTTACATCCTGCAGGGTATCGGGTACGGATTTGCCGCGGCGGTTCAACCCGGTCCCTTTCAAACGTACCTTATTTCCCAAACTCTGACCCGCGGCTGGAAGCGGACACTTCCCGCCGCGCTGGCTCCCCTCATTAGCGATGGACCGATCATTGCATTGTGCCTGCTGGTATTGAGTCAAGTGCCGCTATGGTTTCAGAAGTTTCTCTATATTGCCGGGGGGTTGTTCATTTTGTATCTCGCCTATGGAGCATATAAAGCATGGAAGGAATTTGACTCCAGCCTACCTGCTCCTGAAGCAGGAACTCGCCAAAGCGTACTGAAAGCCGCTCTGATGAACGTGCTAAGTCCAGGTCCTTACATTTATTGGAGCTTGGTGACGGGTCCTATTTTGTTAAAGGGTGGCGCGAGTCCGCTTTGAATGGGATGAGCTTTTTAGCGGGCTTCTATGCTACGATCGTAGCAAGCCTGCTGTTGATCATTTTGACGTTCGGCACAGCGAATAAACTCGGACCCAAGGTTAGCCGAGTTCTTTTGGGAATTTCGGCAATCGCTTTATTTTGTTTTGGGATTTATCAATTGTGGTCGGGGATTTCTTAACTGGAGTCCAACAACTCCAGTCTTTGGACTCTGAAAGCCTAGATCCTAAACAACGGACTGGTCACTGCAAAATTCAAGATGCTCTTGATCTCTTCTACAACGGCACGAGCTTCGTCAGGGCTCATATCGGTGTCCAAATACGTGAAATCCCAATGCAATTCCCCCTGGAAGATTCGTACCTGCCCCGAAAATTCAGGTCCCAGATCATAGGCTGAGATAAAACTGTGCATCTCTGTGACACTCATCTCCCCATACTTTCTTTTCACCGGCAGTTCCCCATTAAAGCTCAACGCCGTAGCGCCCATACGGAATGACTTCGTTCGCAGCATCCGTTTTAATAAGGCTTCGATCCGAACGGCGGCAACATAGTGGTCGCCTGCTTTCATGGAACGGTAAAACTTCAGTTGGAGTGAACGTGCCAACTGCCAAACGTTGATTCCACCTTCTACAAGAACAGAATGCCGCAATGGAGATGTGTATCTGCCCAAATTTTCGTTCTGGAGAGGCGGCTCCACATAGGGGCGCATATTCCATAAAGAATAAGTCCGCATGGGAGTATTCTTCCCGGCATACAGATGGCGATTGATCGCGATTAGCAAGGCAGCTTGCAGGACTGTATCTGGGGCAACCTTTTCCATGTCACAGCGGCGCAAGAAGGTGATGACAAATGCTTCAGGGAGACAGAGCGAGATAATGTGTCCGTGCGAGGGTTTTGTGGGGAGAGGCGGCGTCCGCTTGTCGCGGGTCTGGAGACGGTACAGGAGTTCGTCCGTGGCTTGACGGATACCATAACCTAACGTCCGCATCCCGAATTGAAATCCGCGAAATGCAGAGGGAAAACGGGATTCCAGCGGAGGCACAGGAAAAAGTTCATGAGCCGTAACCGTTCCCTCGTTCATAAGCGAGGCACAGACCGTCAGGAGTTCATCCAAGAGCTGCCCTACAGAAGCCGCATCCATAATGGATTGAGAAAAGGTCAGGATGATCTCAGCACATTTCTGATTCTCATCATAGAGGTAGGTGCAACGAAATAGTGGATCAACCATCCACTCGATATGAGCCCCCAATTCCACTTCCACTACGTTGACCCAGTGCGTATCATTCCAACGTGGCAACACACGAAAAGGCAGGGCCGGCTCTATGAGGCTGGCGAAAAAGTACTTACCTTTATCTTCCAATAAACGTGTCCGTAGAAAAGGATGCCGCTTCTGCAAAAACTTTAACGTCTTGCCTACCACCGGCGAGGGGGGCGGCGTTTCAAGCTGCAATACGTATACGGAATGAAATGGCGCATATCGATCAGAAATGACCAATGCACGCTCGAAGATGCCGAGTTCACGTTTCATATAATCCCCTGATGGGCAGTGAAGATCATGGGCAGATTATACTGCCTGTCTGGCGAAGGGATCGCCTTTGTAGTACCAACGTCGCGCTCCATATTGAACAAACGAGTGTTTCGCTTATAATCAATTTGAGGCGCATTTTGGAGACTCCACGATACAAAAGTCATTGGTCATCGCATATACCACCGTTCCTGGCAGCCGGGATCGCTGTTGTATTGTTGATCCTGACACCTTTTTGGGCAGCGCGTTTTGCACGTCTCCCTTTCCTCGGGGCATTTATCGAAACAAATAATGTGGTGGCATCGCTTGGTCATGAAGGCTGGCCCGCTTTTGATGCCGGCGTGAAATATCGTGACCATCTTGAAATCTTTAAATGGTGAGAGGGTCGGAAATGCACGCGATCTCGAACGTATCATGAGGGCAAATGGATATCAGCCTATTGAAGCTGCTTTCACTCACCCGGATGGTTCGCAGTATGCAGTCACCATCACCCCGATCCCCTTCCCCTTCGCAGATTTGCTCTCCTACTACATTGTCCCTAGCCTGGTTGGGCTCATATTTTTGCTGATCGGTCTCTGGGCATATCGCCTGCGTAGTGACCGCTGGGAAAGCCGCGCCCTCATGTTGTTCGTATCAGGCTTGAGCATCATGACCTCCACATTGTTTGAGATCAGCACGACGCGCTACACCAATGTGCTCTGGGGGCTAGCAGTGCTGTTAACGGCAGGCGGCATGATGTATCTGGCGCTCGTGTTCCCATACCCTGTGCGGATGGTACGGTTGAATCCCAACCTGAGAGTATTGCCCTGGGTGGGGCTTGCCCTGTTCGTACCCTGGATGATCTCATCGGTATTTAACTCTTCGAACCGTTATTTCTACGGCACGATGTGGCAATTGGGTTATCTCACCATCGTGCTGGGATTCATCCTTTTGATCGGCACTCTGGTCTGGCGCATCATTCGGGCGCAGGAACCGCTCATCCGACAGCAAAGCCGCATCATTATTTTTGGTACAACGATCGCCCTGGCGCCGATCATCTTCTATCTAACAATGCTCGGCAGTGGCAATGCGGTACAACTTCGCGGCTGGGTCTTCTTCCCGCCCATGATCGTGATGCCACTCTCGATCACCTATGCTATTTTGCGTTACCGCCTGCTCGATGTGGATGCCTTCCTGACACGCGTGCTCACCTATACCATTTTGACCGCGGCAGTGATTGGCATTTTCTTTGGCTTGCTCACAACGCTCTCGCTTGTACTCGAACGGACAGTGCAGCCCAACAATCCCTTTGTCATCGCCCTCTTTCTTTTTCTGTTGGTGCTTGGGCTCAATCCATTGCACAATGCAGTGCAACGCATCATCGACCGTCTCTTCTATCGCGACCGCGCCGACTATCGCCGCATCCTGACCACGCTTTCACGCAGTCTTGTGATTACCCCCGATCTCTCGCAAACTCTGCGCACGCTCGACCAGGAACTCAACCAGGCACTCAACCCCGAACGCTTCGTCATCTACCTTTACAACGATGAACTAGGCGAATACTTCCCGCACGCCACCCACGAGGACAGCGCCCCACCCTACCCAGCCGAAGACCCATTAGTGGATATGATCGAGGAAGCGGAAAATCCCATCTGGCTCGCCCCAGGACTTCCGCTTCCTCCGAAGCTTCAACCTGCTTCCGCTTATATGCGGCTCAATGGCTATGTCTTTGTTCCTTTAAGATACGAAAGCCGCCTGATCGGATTCATCGCTCTTGGTCCGCGCCGCTCGGGTGAACTCTATACGCGCGATGATCTCGAATTTCTCGAAGCCGTGGCAGGACAATCCACCCTGGCACTAGAAAATGCCCGTTTGTTCGCCAACCTGCGCCGTACGCTCGACCAGACCCTCGAAATGAAAAGCCTCATGGATGATATCTTTGCATCCATGGCAACCGGCATCATCACCATGGACACGAAACGGCGTGTCACACTTTTCAATCGCGCCGCAGAGAAGATCCTTGGCATCTCTATTTCTGATGTGATCGGCAAACCGCTCTCCAAGCTCGTTCCAGGATTTGGCAAGCAAATGGAACATGCCGCAGAGAACGCCCTGAAAGGAACCACGCATGTCAGTGAACTCAATAGTTCCCTGCCTGAGCGTGGTGACTTGATATTGCACCTCTCCACCTCCCCGCTGCGAGATGCACGCCTTGGCACCAAAGGCGCCACCATTGTCTTCGAAGATCTCACCGAACGCCGCAAACTCGAAGCGGAACAGGAACGCATCCGCCAGACATTCGGGAAGGTTGTCGCACCGCGTGTGCGTGACCGTCTGCTGGCAGACCCTGGCAATCTTCGTCTCGATGGTGATAAGAGAATGGTGACGACTCTCTTTGCTGATATTGCCGGCTTCACGACCTACAGCGAAAAGCATCCGCCAGAGGTAGTGTTCAAACTCCTCAATTCCTATTTATCGTTAGCTGCACAAGCCATCCTCGAAGAGGAAGGCACGCTCGATAAATTCATGGGTGATGCTGTGCTCGCCTTGTGGAACAGTCCCGATCCGCAGGAAGACCATGCCTTGCGTGCTGCACGCGCCGCGCTAAACATCATCCGCCGCGCACATGAAACGCACAGCACGATTGCGGATGCGTCGCAGCATATGATCTTCCGCATCGGCATTTCAACCGGACCTGCCATTATCGGCAACGTAGGCACGAACGAACTTTTCAACTACACTGCCATCGGTGATACGGTCAACATCGCACAACGTTTGCAGACATCCGCCAAGCCAGGGCAAATACTGATCCAAAAATCAACCTATGATATTGTGGCAGATCAGATCATCGGCTCGCGGCTGGATGCCATCTATGTAAAGGGGCGCGAACAGCCCATCGATGTTTATTCGCTTGAAGGGTTGAAGTAAATTTCTATAACATCACTACCAAAACGAAAAGGTCCTCCATGATGGAGGACCTTTGTCTTTCTTTTATTGATTCTTGCTATTTGGGTAACCAGACATGCAGGTTGGTCATTTCACAGCGTGTGCCGTAATCCTTGTTGGTGCCTGAGAGAACGGTCAAGCCCAGGTTTCCATCCACGGCTTTATCTTTCGCCAGGGTATATTCACCGACCATTTCACCATCTACAAGCACGACAGCGTATTTTTCCTTCACGATCAAGGTGAAATCTGCTTCCGCGGGATTATCGAATTTCACGCGTCCGGTGCCTTTGGTCTTCCCAACTTCATAGGAACCACCCGCGCTCTGATCAGAGTTCAGGAACAGAATTCTCGATTTATCGAGAAACACAGCATAGTGATCGCTGTTATCTTGAAGTCCGAATACAAAACCGCAGCCGGAGACATCGTTGTAATTCCAGGCTGTTTGCCATTTGAAGTGAGCGCTCATGAAAAAGTCAGCGGCTTTCTCATCGAGGATCCACCATTGATACCAGCCAAGCTGCGCCCAATCGGTGCTGAAATCATCATATTCGATGAATTCGCCATCGGCAGTAGATAAGTATCCCTTATCAAAATATGACTTGGCTTCTACGTTCAACGACTTAGAATGTTGGGTTGCCGCCAGATCGGGGGTTTTCGTAGGCTTGGGAGTATTTGTCGGCTTTGGCGTTTTGGTGGGGACTTCGGTTGCCGTGGCAGTCGCCGGAACGGGTGTGTTCGTTGGCGTAGGCTCAGGAGCAGATGCACCGCATGCCAGAGTCACTAACGCAAGAACAACAAGGGCTGAAAACACAGGGTGTAAGGTTTTGGTTGGCATATTTCCTCCGTAGAATTTGACAAAGAAATAGTACAACGCCACAAACCCAAAAGCAACAAATAATGTCATAAATATTGACGAAATTTGTCACGACAATTTTTAGGCAAAATTTATGGTTTTTTAGCGGCAGCCGATAGATGGATGGGAAAAATCGGATAATGAGGTCCTCTCTCGGCTTGGAGGGGCGCGCTCGTACATCCACAAAATCGCTTACAATAAAATCATCCCCCTGAGGAGAAGAACATGGAACTATCAGAAGATATCCGAAAGAAAGTACTTTTGTTCCAACAAACTGAGATTACAGAACATCATATTTATAAGCGACTGGCGAAGCGAATTAACTCACCGGAGAACGCTAAAGTTCTTGATCAGATCGCCGAGGATGAGCTGCGTCATTACAACGGTTGGAAAAAATACACCAATGAGGATGTTCAGCCACATTGGTTCTTCGTTTGGTTTTATTATCTTGTGAGCCTGGTTTTTGGTTTTACGTTCGGCGTAAAGTTGATGGAAATGGGTGAAGAAAAAGCACAGGTCAATTACGATTCTGTTTCCAAAATAATCCCTGAGGCAAAGATCTATCATGATGAAGAGGATGCACACGAGCATAAACTACTTGAGATGCTCGATGAAGAGCGTCTGCAATATGCCGGCTCGGTCGTGCTGGGACTCAACGATGCGCTGGTGGAACTCACCGGTGCTCTCGCCGGACTGACGCTGGCTCTGCAAAATGGAAAGTTGATTGCTCTTTCGGGTTTGATCACAGGCATTGCTGCCTCGCTCTCGATGGCTGCCAGCGAGTATCTCTCCACACGTTCGGAAGACACGAAGAAAGAGCCTGTACGCGCTGCCATCTACACAGGCATTGCTTATATCGTTACAGTGACTTTGCTCGTTATGCCATATTTGCTGATGCCTGAAAATTTCTATGTAGACTTGATCATCACTTTGACGACAGCGGTGCTGATTATTGCCGTGTTCAACTATTACATCTCGGTGGCAAAAGGGGAATCGTTCAAGGAAAGGTTCCTGGAGATGGCTGGGTTGAGTCTTGGCGTAGCAGTATTCTCGTTCGTGATCGGTTACTTCATTCGCAATTGGTTGGGTGTTGAGGTGTAGGATGCGCTCTGTTCGCGGCGAAGCCCCGAACAGAAAGGAATCATCTATGAAAATATTAACGGTAGACATCGGCACGGGCACACAGGATATATTTTTGTATGATTTGGATCTCGACATCGAGAACGGATTCAAACTTGTGCTGCCATCCCCCACCATGATGGTGCATCGGCGGCTCAAGCAGTCGCTTCATACGCGGACCCCGATCCTGCTCACTGGTCACCAAATGGGAGGTGGTCCCTCGGCATGGGCGATCGAAGAATACGCGCGGGCAGGGATTCCCGTTTACATGACTCCGTCCGCGGCGACAACGATCAATGATGAACTTGATAAGGTGGAGGCGTTGGGGATCAAGATCATTGGGGAAGAGGAAGTTAAAGGCTTACAGGTTGCAAGTTCCAAGGTTGACAGGTTGGAATTGAGGGATTTTGATTTCGCGCTGATATCTAAAACATTTTCAGATTACGGTGTTTCACTGAAAGATTTGGGGGCAATCGCTGTAGCGGTGTTCGATCATGGTAATGCTCCGGCTGGAGTTTCAGACCGGCAATTCAGGTTCGATTATTTGGATGAGCGCATTCGAGCCAAGAATTCACTTTCAGCATTTGCCTATCTCTCCAATGACATTCCCAAGATCATGACCCGTCTGCAATCGGTCGCGGACTCCGCGGTAGAGCTGCCTTGTCCGTTGGTGGTGATGGATACGGCTCCGGCTGCGGTGTTGGGCGCAAACTTTGACTATCAAGTGTCTACCCGCAAGCAAAAGATCATTTGCAATGTGGGCAACTTCCATACACTGGCATTCCGTTTGGGTGAAAAAGGCATTGAGGGAGTCTTTGAGCATCACACTGGCGAGATCGATCTGGCAAAACTTGAAACATTGCTGCGGGCGTTGGCAGATGGTTCATTGAAGCATGAAGATGTGTTCAACGACATGGGGCACGGCGCGTTGATGTACACCGATGAAGTGTTTGAGTTTGGGAAAGATGAATTTGATGTGGTGGTGACGGGACCGAGGAGAAGTATGTTTAATATGGAGTCAGACAGCTTGCTGTCGACAATGCAGGAGCAAGCTCCTGCATTCCATAGGCTCCGTCCTTATTTCGCTGTCCCATTCGGTGACATGATGATCGCGGGGTGTTTTGGTCTGCTGGCGGCTGCAGCGGAGGTGATGCCCAATTTGACGGAAACAATAACGGGGTCGTTGAGAGGCGGGCGCGGGCGGGGAGTCGCGCCGTGGGATAATCCAGCATAAAGGAGTCAGGATGAATCAACATCTGCATATTATCACGTTGGGTGTGCGCGATCTCAAACAATCGGTTGAGTTTTATTCAAAGACACTTGGATGGAAACTATCAAATGCCAGCAATGAGGGCATTGCTTTCTTTCAGACGGGCGGAGTTGTACTGGCGTTGTTTTCACGGGAAGAACTTGCGAACGATGCAGTCGTCGCTCCGCAGGGAAGCGGTTTCGCGGGATTCACTCTCGCCTATAATGCAAAGAGCGAATCAGAAGTGGACGAGATCATCGCGGACCTGAAATCAAAAGGGGTGAAGATCGTGAAGGAGCCGCAGAAGGTTTTCTGGGGCGGATATAGTTCGTACTTCGCTGACCCTGACGATAACCGTTGGGAAGTGGCGTACAACCCATTTTTTGCGTTCGATGAGCAGGGAAATTTGAAATTGGATTGATCACGAACCGGGTGTCAGATCTGACAATTGAATTTCGGCAATGGTGTTTCGCACAACATCCGCTTCGTGCAGGCGGTCAGCGGGAAAGGTTTGAGCGACGGCAACACAACGCATCCCGGCTGCTTTGGCAGCTTGAATGCCATTGACTGCGTCTTCAACGACAACACATTCAACGGCATTTACGTTTAAGCTCTGAGCGGCAGTGAGGAAGATATCAGGGGCGGGCTTTTTGTGCTTCACCAATTCACCCGTTACAACCGTATCCCATCGTTCAAGGGGCAGTTCGATCTTCTTCAAGTTGACAGCGACCTTGATCTTGTCGGCGCTGGAGGCTACTGCCACCAAAAGCCCCGCCTGCCGACAGCCATTTACCAATTCACGGACTCCAGGAAATGCTTCCAGCTTGGTAGGAACAAGATCGAAGTAGATCTCGTAGGTTCGTTGCTTCCCAGCCACAGGGTCAAATGGGAAACCGTATTTTTCCGCTACACCGCCAACATAACGCTCCTTCCCCGCCCCGACGAAAGGCAGGAAATCATCCGGCTGGACGGTCAGTCCTTTTTCCTTGAACATGGCAATTGCCGCTTCATTGATCAGCGGTTCGGAATTGGTGAGCACACCATCCATATCGAAAATAACAGCACGAATGTTTGAGGTCATGATCGGGCTCTCTGCTTTAGGGCGATTTCGTAAGAACGATTGAGCAGGATTATAGCTTTTTCCACGTCGCCTTCTTCACGCAAATAAAAGCTGACCCAGCCGGTCTCAGGCAAAATGTGATGCGGCTGTGCTTCTCCCGCCGCGACGATCTCATCGTGGACTTTCTTCGGGAAGGGAATATCCACGAGCGAATCGCCGTGAATATGACCGATCTCGCGTTTGCCGATGCGGAATTCCGTCCCGCCAAAGCGGTGAGGATGGGATTCGATGCCTTCCCAAGTGAGGAGGGTGTCTATTATTTGTTTGGATGCGCCGCGCACGGACATTATCTTCTCCATATATGTAGGGGCAACCCGTCAGGATAGGCAAGGTAAGTTGCTTTATCAGAACGGGTCGCCCCTACAATCGTTATGACATATGACAGAACGCAGGGAGAATGGTACTTCTTACCAAGTGAGTTACATCCTATATTATGGGTTGGGGCGTGGAATATAATCCAATTATAGTGGGGTCAAAAATCTCCAGATTTTTGACCCAGTCCAAAGTCTGGAGACTTTGGACTCCAAAACGAATTAGGAGAATAATTTCCATGTGCGGAATCTTCGGTTATGTTAGCAGTAAGGAAGAAAATCTAGGTCCCATTTTGATCGCGGCGGCGGAGCGGCTCACCTACCGCGGCTATGACTCGGTCGGTGCGGCGACGATCAACGATGGCAAGATCGATCTGCGCAAGGATGTGGGCAAAGTCGATTCGGTGGCAGCAAAATACAACATCGCCGACATGCGCGGACAACGCGGCATCACGCAGTTGCGCTGGGCGACGTTCGGCGAGCCGTCACAGGTCAACAGCCAGCCGCATCTGGATTCGGATGGTGACATGGTTGGTGCGCACAATGGCAATGTGGTGAACAATGTTGAGCTGCGTGAGCAGTTCATCGCCGAGGGTATGACTGTCCGCTCGCAGAATGATGGTGAGACGTGTGTCCATGCGGTAGAGAGATATATCAATCGCGGTTATGAATTCATCGACGCGATCCGTTTAGCGTACGGCGATCTCGAAGGCGATTATGCCTTTGTTATCGGGCGCGCCAATGACGACAAACTCTATGCTTTCAAAAAAGGTTCCGGCATGGTGGTGGGACCTCGGCGAAGGTTTCACCTGCGTCTCCTCTGACCTACCTTCGATCCTGCCACTGACGCGCGAAGTCATCCGCCCGCAGGATGGAGAGATCGTTACATTGTGGGCGGACAAGGTCGAGGTGCGCTCGGTCAAGGATGGGAGAAAAGTGGATCGAAAGCCGGAGACGGTCACAGAGTCGATGGATGCGGTGCAGAAGGGCGGGTATCCGCATTTTATGTTGAAGGAGATCCATGAGCAGGCACAGGTCGCCCGTGAGTTATCCCATGTGCTCAATGGCAATCGCGAGGTCGAGTCACTGGTCGAGAAGATGAAGAACGCGCGTCATCTGTATTTCATAGGCTGCGGCACGAGCTATCACGCGGCGTCGGTGGGTGCGGTCTATTTCGCGCAACTGGCGGGACGCGCGGTCATCCCGGTGCTCGCGCCGCAGTTCGTCCCGCAATATGCGCCGACGGTCAATCATGAGGACGTGGGAATTTTCGTCAGCCAGTCGGGTGAGACCAAGGATGTGCTCAACGCGCTGGAAGCAGCGGAGGCGCGCGGCATGGCATGTTTTGGATTGGCGAACGTGGTCGGCTCGACGTTGACGAAGAGCGCTTCGTTCTGTCTACCCTTATGCTGCGGCTACGAAATTAGCGTTCCCGCCACGAAGACATTTACCAATCAGGTCGTGACGTTCCTGTATCTGGCGTATAAAATGGCAGGCAAGGATGTGCACGAACTGGACATGATCCCCGAACTGATGGACAAGACAATCGAGATGGTCGGCTCGCAGATCGAAGCCATCGCCAAAGACATCAACGAATGGAATGACTTGTATTGTCTCGGTTACGGAGCGACCTACCCCATCGCGCTCGAAGGCGCCTTGAAGTTGAAAGAGATCACCTACGCCCACTGCGAAGGGATGCTCTCCACCGAGTTCAAACACGGACCGCTCTCTGCAGTGAGCAAAGGCTTCCCCATCATCTTTGTCGCCGGACCGAACGACGTTTCGCTCATCATTAGCGGACTTAACGAAGTGAAAGTGCGTGGCGCACGGACCATCGTTGTGTCAGAGGATGATCCGCGTCTGCGCGCTAACGCGGATGATGTGATCGTGCTGCCCAAGTCTGATCCGCAGATCTCGGCATTGCTGGGAGTGCTGCCGTTGCAGTTGTTGTCGTATCACATGTCAGTAATGCGCGGATTTGATCCCGATTTCCCGAGGAACTTAAGCAAGACCTTGACCGTTGATTAAGTTGAATTAGACTTCGGAAGTCTGACAGACTTCCGAAGTCTTTTATGTGGAGTTGAATATGGAAATGAGAAACATCCCTTTCGGTACAACAGACTGGTCGCAGATCGTCCCTACGGAGCACAAAGGCGAAACAGGGATGGCATACTGGCGCACGCAGCAATTTGATACCATTCGCGTCCGTCTGGTAGAGTACAGCCCCGGTTACCGTGCCGATCATTGGTGTAAGAAAGGTCATATCTTGTTGTGTCTGGAAGGTGAACTGCGCACCGAACTTGCCGATGGGAGAAAATTCACTCTAACACCGGGAGTCAGTTATCAAGTAGCCGATAATGCAGAGCCGCATCGTTCCTATACGTTGACCGGGGCGAAACTGTTCATCGTTGATTAATGCAGATATGCCAAAACTGCTGACAACCTTGATCGCCTGGGAATATCCTTCAGAAGATGAGCCGGTTTCTGCTTCCGTTTGGGACTTGCAGAATCAGGATAACCTTATGGGCATGTATCTCACGCTTGCGAATGGGATCATTCTGGAATTGAAAGTCGAAGGTGATACAGAAGATGCGCTGAATGTGATAAGAGGGATGCTTCGCGGCGTCGGCTCGGCAAAACCTGTCAGCCCTTCAGAAACAGAAAAAGAAAAGCTCTGGTTATTTGAAGATGGATTTGAGTGTTATCAACAGGGCAGCGGCAAAACTCCAGGCTATATATTTCTAAATCCTGTGCCGCAGCCCGACAAGTTCGATGAGAGATAGGTCAATTCGATACAACAGGCGGTCATATTCCATGACCGCCTGTTTTCTTTATAGCTCATGCACATGCTTGGCTTCATGCGCCGCAGCTTCCATACGTTCGAACATCTCTTGCGCCGATTCGGGAGACAGGCGCTGATCAAGGATCGGCAGGTAAACTTCCTCTTCCTTGGCGAAATGGACTTTTACCAGTGCGTACACGCCGAACAGCACGCGCCGCAAGGATATAGCTTGAACCGGAGGGAATGGTTCACGCAAGTTCGCTTTCAAGGCGGCAAGCTCTTCGATGTAGCGACCGATCTCCACATGGTCACGGCTCATGGTTTTGGTCGCGTCGGGGCTGCCAAGTACCTGCTGTACCACAGGGTACAATGCCGCTTCTTCGGCTTCGGCATGCGGTTTGAGGTGGTTCGCAAGGAAGTTGTACACTTCCTCCACGCCACGGCGGACTTCTGTTAACGTTGCTTCTCCGATAGATTCCGCCACCTGGCGGATGCTGTCTACATGGGGAAACAATTCTTTGTGCTCTTCGCGTAAGGGTTGGGTCAGGGTGTTCATTTTTTACTCCTTTTCCTTTGAATGTTTACACCCTGAATGTACTCCTCCCTCATCAAAACTTGCATGACCTATATCAATTAACTGCACCCTTTTTTGCCAACTCTTCCAACTTTTTCGGATCGGTGATCGTCACCCATTTTCTGCCCGTCTTGACCAAGCCATCCTCCACAAAGCGACTCATCACCCGGCTCACCGTCTCCACCGTGAACCCGGTCATGGCTGCCAGATCCTGACGCGAGAACGGCAACTGGATCAGGACTCCGCTGGCGCGTGCCTCACCGAGTTTCCCTGCCAGTCGCATCAGTGCGGATGCGATGCGCTGTTCGGCAGTGAATGTGCTCAACTGTTTGACGATCTCCTGCGACTCTGCCAGTCGCTGGCTGACAGCTTCCAGCACTTTGCGCGTCACATCAGGATGATCGGACAGGATGCGGTCAAAGTCTGCGGCAGAGATACGCAGGATGCAGCAGTCTGTTTGGGCGATGGCAGTCTCGAGATAACGGCGCCCGCCCAACGTCGAAAGAGAGCCGAAGTAGTCGCCGCTGTGCAGGATGTCGAGCAGCACATCCCGTCCCACTTCGGTATTTCGCACCAGCTTGATCTTTCCCATCGCTACGAGATACAAGTAGTACGCTTCATCGCCTTCAAAATAGATGCGCTGGTCAGCGGAGGCATCAAAATCATGGAACAGGTTGTTGATCTGGGAGATCGCCTTTTCGGGCAAGTGTTTGAAGAACGGCAGCCTGCCGATGATCTTCAAGCGATATTCCGTTGAACAGACCAGCGGGTCAACCCACTCTAACCGCACAGGCGATTTTTGCCGCGTCATCACTGCTCCTTTCTCTGCATATTCATTTATATCGTATCACATCCCTATAAGATCACATGAGCGGGCATGAAGAAAACTCGTAATTAATCCCAACCAAGCTCCGTCTATCTCTCAACTTATTCAGGAGATGGATCGATGAAGCTTTCGCTGCGGCACATTGGAATAATCGTTACCGGTCTTATCACAGCCATTCTGCATATTTCGCTCTATCCCGATTTCGGTCATTTGGATTGGATCGTGTTGAACGGGTTCGGAACCATTGCTTTGCTAGGTGCATACTTCCTGCCTATTCCCTATTTTCAACAACAGCATCGCACTGTATTTTGGGCACTAGCAGGATACATCGCTCTTACCATATTGTTGTGGATCATCTTCGGCGATAAAACCTTCCAATTTGAGACAACAGCGGCGATCGGGTATTATGCCAAGTTGGCAGAAATTTCTCTGCTGGCGTTTTTATGGGCAGATCAGCCGGGATCATAAACAGAAACAGCCCTAGCCCCTCCAAATGGAGGGGCTTTTTGTTGCTATGGAGGCGTATAATCCCGAAAACCACTCTAACAAAACACTTGAAACCAACTTCCCCTCAAAGGTCATTCCATGAAACCCCAACCAATTTTCTTTGCCGTTACGCCTGAGTATATGAAGCGTGACGGTCTCACCGAAACCATCGCCGCATGGGAGGACGGTCTGCGCATCGACACAGGACGTGGCTCGTTCGAATGGTGGTACTACGATGCGCATCTCGATGATGGTTCCACGGCGGTGATCGTTTACGGCACCAAGCCGCTCATCGAACGCAATAGCCCGCTGAAACCGTTCGTGGCGATCACGATTACGCGCCCCGATGGGACGAAGGCGATGAGCGTGCCATCCTTCCCCGCCGATCAATTCGAAGCGAAGAAAGAGACGTGCAACGTCCGCATTGGAAAGAACTGGACGCGCGGTGATCTGCATCGCTATGAAGTCCATGTGGAGTGCGAAGGTCTCGCCGCTGATCTGGTTTTTACGGGCATCGTTCCAGCCTGGCGACCCGGCGCTGGTAAAGCTTATTTCGGCGATCTCGATCATTTCTTCGGTTGGCTGCCAGCCATCCCGTATGGAACTGTCGAAGGCTCGCTGACCTACGATGGGCAAACGCGCAGCGTGAAAGGTACGGGCTATCACGACCATAATTGGGGCAACGTTGGTCTCAATGAAGTGATGGATCATTGGTATTGGGGGCGCGCCCACATCGGCGAGTACACGCTTATCTTCGTTGATCAAATTGCCGCGAATACATATGGCAACGTACACATGCCTGTTTTTCTGCTGGCAAAAGGTTCAGAGATCATCACCGGCGACAGTGCTCCGTTCACCATGCAGACGCGGGATTTCATTCCGCACGAGGGCGGCTATCAGTATCCGCATGAAGTGGATTTCGATTGGAAGTGCGGGAGCGAATCGATCCACCTGCGACTGCGGAATCCCAAATTGATCGAAGCGACTAGCCTGCTGCTCATGCTCCCCAAATGGCAACAGGGAATTGCACGACTGCTTGCCAACCCATATTACTTCCGCTTCAACGCGGAGCTCGAGCTGGATATCGCTATGGATTTGTTATCTGCCACTAAAAGCGGTCTCGCGCTGTACGAGATCATGATCCTACAAGGGAAAAAACACCCGTGAATTCATCCCTGTGGCGCTATTTCCTTTTCGTTCTTGGAGTGATACTGACAATTCCGCTGTTGGTATTGATGGCAATGGCGTTCACTCTGACAGTAGCCCTTCAGGGATTGGTTATCTATTCGGAGCGTTGCTCGTTGTAATAGGACTGATCACTCGCACCGAGAATGCCCAGATCCTACATCCCACTTACAGCCGGAGTCCTAGTCGTGGCGTTTGTAGCCATTGCACAGACTTGTTTCTACAAATGTCAATTCAACTCCAAACCTGAAAGTGCTCGCCATCCCCAGCGGCAAAGGGACTTCCTGGCTTAACTCCTTGATCGATGAACGGGATGGGCTCATCTTCGGTGAGACACTCTTTCACCTGATCGGCGGTGATTCAAAGAACGAACATGCCGGTCTCCCCTCCGCGCTTGCCACTGCCTATTCCCAAATGCGGCAAGAGGGAAGTTTCTCGTCCCCCATCATCAGCACCTATCTTGGGCTTCAAAAGCCCAGCCATTTCGATGCCGTTGTCATCGAACCGGATGAGCCGTCACAATTCGCAGTCGTGTTCCTGCATGGCTACATGGGCAACGTCACTGCCCAATGCTGGGAGATCGCCCAAGCCGTGAAACAACTCGGCGGGCTGACGGTTTGCCCATCCACAGTATGGACGGGAGAGTGGTGGCAAGCAGAGGGTCAGGCAATCCTGCAAGCCACGTTTGAGTATGTCAGATCGCAGGGAATTCAACGGTTTTATCTGGGTGGCTTTTCCAACGGCGGTTTTGGCATCAGCATCCTTGCCCCGCAGTGGAAAGAGACAGATAGGCTGGCAGGCTTGATCTTCATCGACGGTTTCACCAACGGCGCGGACGTTCGAGAGGCGGGGTTGCCAGTTTTGGTCATCGAAGGACTTCAGGATGAGCGGGTGCCTGTCGCTGCCGCCCGTCAATTCGTGGCGGAGGTCGGCGATCTGGTTACCTACACCGAGATAGAAGGCGACCATTTTCTCATTATGAAACGTCCCGATTCCGTCCAAAGGGAAATTGTGAAATGGTTGGAAATACAAGAGGCGGATAAATAAAAATCAGTGATGAACCAACAAGAAACCATCCATGCAGTCGATGGTATAGTAAACGAAAAACCATACATTGGAGGAAACAAACTGTGAAGCCCAAGTTCATATCGTTTTTACTCGCCATGGCATTGTTGACTGCCTGCGCTCCAGCTGCAACACCTAAAAACGATATAACTCCTGTAAATACCGTTGCAGCAACCGACATCCCAAGCACCTTCACGCCAGCTCCCACCAATACATCCACACCGGTACCCGTCACACTGCCTGTGGACCGCTTCTCCACCATCCCGCCGCTAGCGTCCTTAACCAAGAACGATGCGGCAAAGATCGAGCAGATCGCAGCTTTCGAAGATTCGATCATTTATCGTTCAACGATCACGGCAGATAAAAGCAAATTAGTTATCCAATTTATGAGCGGCGTGCAGACCTACTCCCTGCCAGATCTCACACCGTTGATGTTCACTTCGTCGGGAACATCCCCATTCACTCGCACCATGGCGATCTCTGAGAATGGGAAATACATTGCCCGCACCTATCCGGCATCTGACCATCCGCTCAAGCCAATTCTTGCCATCTCCGATCTGGAAACTGGGAAAGAAGTGTGCAGAATTCCATTCGAGTATGCTGTCACTGCTAATGAGTTCAACATTCAATTCTTCCCTGATCAAAATCTGTTTACATTGACAGGTGATCTCCAAAATAGTTATGGCAAGGTCATGGCGTGGTCTCTGGACCGCTGCCAGCCGATTTTGGATGTGCAATCTGAATTCGTGGGTGGCATCGGTTTCTTCTGACGGAAAATATGCTGCGGTCACCGATAAGGGTCAAACCGTTATCCACGAGATCAAGACCAAGAGGCAAACTCGTATCGGGGAAAGCGTTGATGTCCGCGGTGTGGGCTTCCTACCAGAAAGCGGGCAAGTCGTCATTTCCTATCGCACTCGTACACTGCTCTACAATATTGCCACAGGTGAGAATACCAGCAAGTTCGATGCCAACATTGGAAGTTATTATTCCAAGGTTGGGACTGTCAACAACGGCGAATGGATCATCATCGACGCCGGTGAGAAGAATTATTTCTGGCATTCCACGGAGAACAAGGTCTATGCTGTGGGGCAATCGTTGGGGAACGATTATTCCTTCGAGAGCGGCATCGTTCAAACCAATCAGTCCCTGTTCAACCTCAATACTTCCAGCAAAATATCTCTAAAAGAATACGGTTACCAACCGGTCACAGCGCTCTCACCCGATGGAAATTATTTTGCCATCAGTGCAGCGACTCCGCCTTCCATCACCGATGTGTATGAGACCGGCACCGGAAAAAAGATCATTACGATGCAGGAAATGCATACTCCCATTATCGTATCGAATGAGGCATTCCTCGTCAGCGGAAACGGACAAACGCATTTGATTCGTTTTACAGATGCAACTCTCCTTGAAACAGCCAACGGAGAATACATAGGCGGTATCCGCACAGATCAACAGGTTATCATTTGGAATGCCCTCGGTGAAGTAAGCACTGTGGATACCAACACCGGAGAGATTAACCAGCGAACTGTACTACCTACCTTCCCACTGGGAACCATTCAATACACTCAATATCCCAGCTCGCTCTCCGCTTGGGACGGTGCGTTTGGCACGAACTTCGAATTCGATCCTCTCCGCCTTGGGAGGAGACTTTTCCTATAATTCAATCGCCGTCTCCAGCGACAGAAACGTAGCAATTCTCTCGGGCACAGATCAATTGATCCAGGTCGTTCAAGGTGTGGATGGTATCGTGTTGCCCGCCGCCAACCGAACCCTTACAACATATACAAATTCGCCTTTCTTGTCCATGTTCCGTTTCAGCCCGGATAATTCCCTCATCGCAGTCGCGTCCAGACAGTTGATCTTGTTGGACGGCATCACCGGGAAAGAGATCAAACGCTTTGACCTTTCCTCCGCCGGTGCTACCATGGATATGAGATTTACACCCGACGGTTCAAAGATCATCGTCAGTACGAATGATCTTGGTAATCAAGTAAATGTTTTTGGGAATCTGTCCCTTTTGATATTTGACGTGAACGAGAAGAAACTTGTTCAGAGTTATGAGATCAAACAGCAACTCAGAAAGACCGGATGCAATGTCACACTGCCTTTCGCTGTGACCGCTGATTCCAGCCAGATCTTCACCTTGACCCCGGATTGCCGCATCGGGCGATATGATATTCAAACATTCCAAGAAACAAGATCCTTTGGCACTCCCTACGCCGACCATGCCATCTCGTTTGCACTTTCACCTGATGGCAATACTCTAGCGGTGGGTTCAGGAAAAAGCTTTGAGTTGTGGGATGTCCCCTCCGGCACAAAGTTCAGAAGGGTTGATATCCCTGAACTGGCAGGCAATTTCGATAATTATTTCCACCGCATCGTCTTTTCGCCGGATGGAAAGGCAATCATCGTTAAATCGGGTGTTTCCTTTGGCACGAACTCGGTCACAACCATTTGGGGCATTCCTGAAATGCCGTAAATTATTTTGACAAACACCCGCATACTTATCCCCTCTTTGAAACAGGAGGGGATTTTTATCTCTCACCATTCAGGCGTATAATTTCTAATGGAAAAAGTCATGCCCACGGAATTAACTCCCGAGCAGGAATGGTACAAAATGTTGACCGAGGGTGAGCCGATCCCACGCCGTCTCTACCACCTCCACGGATTACTCCCCTCTGCCCCGCGCTGCAAGATATGCGGTTCCCCATTCAAAGGCTGGGGCGGATTCATCATGCACCTGATGGGGCGTGACCAATCCCGCTACAATCCCAAATTCTGTATCAAATGCCAAGTCTGGGAACATCCTGGCGGAGCGGAAGTTCCGCTCACGATGTTATTTGCCGATGTCCGCGGCTCTACCACGCTGGCAGAAAAGATGAGTGCTAGAGAGTTCAGTCAACTCATCAATCACTTTTACTCCGTGGCAACTCACATCTTAATTCAAACCGACGCCATGGTGGATCGGCTCATGGGTGATGAGGCCATTGGTTTATATCTCCCCGGTTTTGCAGGAAAGGAGCATCCGCGCAAGGCAGTGGAGGCAGCACAGGAATTGCTGCGATTAACCGGTCACCGTGATGCCAAAGGACCCTGGTTACCAGTAGGCATCGGCATCCACACTGGCACAGCCTACGTTGGCGTAGTTGGAAACGAAGAAAGCACCGCCGACTTCACGGCACTCGGGGATAATGTCAATATCACGGCGCGATTGGCTTCTCAAGCTGCACAGGGAGAAATTCTTATCAGCGACTCTGCCTATTCTGCCGCGAACCTTGATCTCAGTGAATTGGAACATCGTCAATTGGAGTTGAAGGGGAAATCGGAACGGACAGGCGTCCATGTGTTACGAGTTGGAATGTCATCCTGAGAAGCGGAGCGACGAAGGAGCTCTACCCTTGCTTGGCGATAACTCATCCAAGGCAGAACAGAGACTCTTCGCTACGCTCAGGGTGACATGATACTAAGACTGACAGTACAATGCAACTCATGCTCTCCAGAAAAGAACACCAGCAGGAAGTCCTCACCTTCCTGCAAAAACACTTCTCCACTCGCGAATGGACATTCTCCATCCCACACGGCAGCGGAACAGAAACCTACTTTGCATACGGGAATGGACAGCATTACTTCGTCAAAGTCGGCGCGCCTGTTGAGCGTTATCTGGCAATGGCTCAAATTGATTTGACTCCACCTATTCTCGTCCATAGACAATTGGAGAATGGAACATCGATCATGGTGCAGCCCTTCATCGAAGGGAAAAGTCCATCCCGGCTCGATTATCGCAGTCGGCTTCGCCACGTCGCTGAAATCGTCGGCAAGATGCATCATCACCCACGGATAAAAGAGAGTTTACCTGCCGCTCCGTCAAGTCTTTATAAAGATGTAGGACTACTGGCATTGACACGACTCCGACAAAAATGGAGATCGTACCGAGAGCAAGTTCCATCGGTTGCCGAGTTTGTGGATGATGCTTTGGGTGAAATCGAAAGTCACGTTAACCAATTCACCGGCAAGGGGTTGGTCGCCTCGCATGGCGACATTTGCAACGCAAACTGGCTCTTCACTTCCGATGGGAAAATCTACATTGTGGATCTCGAGTCCATGTGCATGGACGACCCCGCCGCGGATATGGGCGCGCTTTTGTGGTGGTACTATCCGCCCGAATTGCGTCAGCATTTTTTAGAGATTGCAGGCTATTCCTATAACGAAGATTTCAAATTCAGAATGCGCGTCCGTATGGTGATACATTGCCTGCACATCATCCTTCCACGAGAGAACAGCTTCGACCCATTTGATCCTGAACGCTTTGGAGAATGGCTGGAGGATTTCAGGGCGGTTATGAACGGTGAAGAGAACCCGCAAGGGTATGATTGACAAATCAAAACCTCAGCCACGAATTAACACGAATTTTTTAGGTAAAGTGGCTTAGTCAATGTATAGATGTCTTTTCATCCCCGTATAGAGACTAGACGTTCGTTTCTCGTCCAAAGTCTGGAGACTTTGGACTCCATTTTATCCTTCCGGCAAAGAGCCTTCCAGTCAAGAAAACACTTCGCAGGCAGAGTCGAGCCTCCGGCTTAGGGCGAAGCGGTTTTTTTATCTCAAAAAGAGCCTTAGAACAAAATTAAATCATCACAAACAAAAATATTTTGTTTTACACCAAAAATATTGACAAGAATCAAAATATTTGCTACACTAGCGCCATTGGAGTACCCCAAATGCCACTTATTCCCCAATCCTGCCCCAGTTGTTCCTCCCCACTCGTCGTCACCCAACTCACCTGCACATCCTGCGGCACGGGCGTGGTCGGAAAGTTTGAGCTTTCGCCGTTCTTCCGCCTTTCGCCCGAGCGCCTGAAGTTTCTCGAGAGCTTCGTGCGCAACCGCGGCAATGTCAAAGAGATGGAACGCGAGACGGGCGAATCCTACTGGACGATCCGCCGCCAGCTTGACGAAGTGATCACCGAAATGGGCATGGAAGCGCCTGAACCCGTGGACGACCTTTCGACACGCCGTCAGGAGATCCTTGCCCGCCTCAGCCGCGGCGAGGTCAACGTGCAGGAAGCCACTCAACTGCTTTCTCAGCTAAAAGGAGACCGCTCATGAACGGACAAAAAGAACGCTTAATGGTTCTGGATATGATCGCCGAAGGAAAGATCACCACCGAAGAAGCGGAACAGCTTTTCAAGGCGATGGATGAAGCGCCGGAAGCGCCCGCATCAAACTCACCCATGCTTGTTCCCCCTCTATCTCATTTATCTCATCTATCAGCTTTATCTCCTCAACCCTTCGCCGGAAAAGCTCCCGCTAACGATGAACTGGTTGCCGCCCTCAAAGAAGCGGAGATCGACCATGTGACCCTCAGCGACATTCAGGAAATGCAGGAAAACAAACTGACTGCCGAATACATCCGCGAAATGCTCGCCCTTGGTCTGGAACCAGATGGGCTGGGCGAATGGATCAACCTGCGCACCAACGACATTACCCCGCGCTACGTGCGCGAATTGCGCGACCTCGGCGTAGACGATCTCGATGTAGACGAACTGGTCGAAATGCGCATGAACGGTGTCTCGGCAAAGTTCATCTCCGAAATGCGCGAGATGGGACTCAAAGATCTCGACACCGATGAACTTTCAGAGCTTGTCCACAGCGGCGTGTCACCCAAATATATCGCTGAACTGCAACAAGCTGGCTTGAAGGATCTCGATGTGGATGAACTGGTCGAACTTGCCCATCAGGGAGTCTCCGCTAAATACATCGCTGAATTACGCCAGGCTGGTCTGAAAGATCTGGACGTAGATGAACTGGTCGAACTCTCTCATCATGGCGTTTCTGCAAAATATATTGCTGAGTTTCGTGAATTAGGACTAAAAAATCTGGATGCCGATGAGATCATAGAACTGAGCAACCATGATGTCTCTCCCAAGTACATTGCCGAACTAAAAAAGTTGGGTTTCAAAGATCTGGATGTCGATGAATTGGTCGAACTGGGAGATCACGGCGTCTCGCCGGAGTTCATCGCAGAGATGGCGGTGCTGGGTCTCAAAGATCTGGATATCGATGAAATTGTGGAACTTGCCGATCATGATGTCTCTCCCCAATTCATCTCTGAGATCCGCGAGTTGGGATTTGACGATCTGGATGCCGACGATTTCATTGAACTACGCAATCATGATATTACAGCAAGCTACGTCCGCTCGCTCAAGGAATTGAGCATCAAGGACCTGGAGGTGGATGAGATCGTGGAACTGCGCATCCACAACGTGACCCCGAAATTCATCCGCGAGATGGTGGAACTGGGATTCAATGATATCGAAGTGGATCAACTGGTCGAGTTGGGCATCCATCACGTTACTCCGAGATTCATCCGCGAGATGCGCAGCAAATTCGGTGATGGACTCACGCTCGATCAACTGCTCGATATGCGTATCCGCGGCGTGGACGAAGACCTGCTCGAAGAACTGCGCGTGGCAGGAGTGAAGGTAAAGATAAAGTAAGTGAAAATTCCTACTACAACGTAGGGCGGGATAATGTCCCGCCTTACTTATTTAACGCCCGATCCTTCAGGCATCACTTTGACATAATCGCTCTTTTTATCTCCCAACCAACCAATGACCAGATGATAGAGTGCGTACAATTCCAGTGCGAAGGGAAGATATCCGCCATAGCCAAGCAGTGGCATCTCGAAAATGTGCAGCCAGTCCGCCGCCGGGACGTGGTAGATCCATTTGGGATAACCGTAGAAGTTCCACATCTCCCAGAAGAAGGCGGTCAGCAGGACACCCAACCACAGGGCAATGACGGGGCGCCAGTCGCCTTTCGCCGTCCAATCGGCGAGGGAGCGGTTCCCCAGCCAAACATTGAGCGGCTCCAAGATGAAATAGACCGACACCCAAACGAAGGGGAAGAAAACTTTCGGGTAGAGGAGCATCAAAGCAAGCATGAGCCAGCCCAGAGCGAAGAAGGAAGCGGTCGTCCGTTTATCGGTGCCGATGACCAGCCCCGGTTTCATCCGTTTGACGAAGTCAAAGCTGGCAAAGAATTCCGCACTTCCGAAGACGGCGGGAACAACGGTGGTGAAGCTGAGCGTTGTCCAGAAGGCATATTCGAGCGGAGAAAAAAGTTCGGCGCCAATGTAAACCCAGTTTTGCGTGCGGATGTTGATCAGCTCGAAGATCCACCACACGGGTGCGGAAATAAGGAACAATCCCACGTATTGGCGCGGACTGCGCGTGAGCAGTGACGTACCCGTACGCCAGAAGACCAACCCATCTATGGCGAGACAGTACCCCAACCACAAAGGAAAGAACGCCCAGTTCGTGCGCGGACCAGTCAGCGCCCAGTTGAGAGTCCAGAAGAGGGCGATGAGGCAAAAACCGATCCAGCCATGCGCCGGGAATTTGAGATTTTCGTTTGTAATTTCTTTTGTTCGCGTGGTCATGCCCCAAGTGTACACTGAATATCATCATGTCGTTGCGAGGGCGATGGCACTTGCACATGCACGCAAGTGCAGGTGTCTTCCGCCTGAAGCAATCTCCATTAAGCGGGATATTTTTATCAAGAAGAATCAACCGTTTAGGAGGAGATTGCTTCGCCTGCTATCGCAGGCTCGCAACGATATGTGGTTTTATATTTTCAACACATAAAAGCGACTTTCGCGGATCACTTCATATCCAAGATCAACATACAAATGCAGCGCGCTTTCATTCTCCGCGCGGACTTCGAGATGCGCCTCGGTCATGCCGTGCTCTTTGAGCCATGCCAGCCCGGCGTTGATCAGCTTCCGGGCGATGTTCTTTCCGCGCCACAGCGGGCGGACAAAGATATATTCGGTGAATCCGATCTGCTTGCCCGATTTCTGATTCTCCGCTTCATCCCAGAACAGCGCGACATTTCCAACGAGTTCATCACCATCAAACGCCGCCATCGTCGTCCCTGCTGCCCAGTGCAGTGACTGCATGAAATACTGCCACTCCCCCAACGCGACCGGCGCTTCAGGGAAACATTCACTGCGCGCATCCACATACGTCTGCTGTTCGGCTTCGCTTTCCATCCTCCATGGACGGATGGTTATGCCGTCAATCATCTGCACTCGCGTAATCTCTTTCGCAAGATCGCGCCGCATGGTAAAAACGCTCTCCGTGTGCTGACATTCCTTGGATGTGACATACTCCACGCTGGCAGTCTCGGATGGAAAATACTGGAACGTCAGGCGAACGGGATGACCGGGGACTTCGGACGTCACTTCACGGGCACGGGATAGGATGCGCTCGAAGAGTAGATCCTTGATCTCATTCTGCGCATCCGGCTCAGGGTGGGTTTTGACCTCCACCCAAAGCGTATGCGGCATCTGGGAGTCATCTCGCATCAGGACGGGATACAGCGGAGCATAGCCCACGACCTTGCCAGATTCATCTACGACGCAAAAGATGTTGCCTTCAAAAGCAGGGGATAGATAGACTTCGCCCGGAACAACGGGAGCATCGGGGTACATTGCGGAGTACGCCGACTGGATTTCCATCACAGCCGGGATGTGGCAGGCGTCAAAAGGTTGAATGGTGAATTTTTGCATGGAGTGAAATATACTGCCAAATTTTCAATCCATGCTTGGATGAATATCACAACATACCAGGAACAAATACCATGTCGTTGCGAGAGGGCTGCAAGCACCTCGAAGCAATCTCCCGTTAAACGGGATTTACTTATCCAGTAGCACCAACCGTTTAAGTGGAGATTGTTTCACCCTCCACCTGCACTTGCGCCAGGTGTCAGGCTCGCAACGACATGTAAAAAAGACATCGGAGATTTGAGAAATCTCCGATGTTTGCAGTGCTCTTTTAGAGTGGCATCGCTTTATCAGAACTACACTTGACCCCATCCACGGGAATGGATTCGAACTTGCCCAGGGATGTATTCGCACGCCATGCCTTGAGGATCGCTTCATTTCTTCCAATGACGAAGATCTCACTGTCAGCCACATCATTGAGACGGCAGCCATCGGGAAGCAAGGTAAGTCCGGGCTGCAGGTCAGATAGGCTCAGCACATCCTTCACTTGCCAATATGCATCACCGCTATTTGCATCATAATGGGTGATCTTGCTCAGCCACAACATCTTGCTCATCCCATTGTTGACCAGGGATAAGCTGTACACATCCGAACTCTCAATGATCATGCTAAAGTCTTGTGAAAGATTTGCGGGAGAAGGTGGATACTGCAAGCCAATATACTGTTCAGGTGTCATTGCATCAGGTACCGTGGTCGGCATGGCTTCGGTAGGTTCGAGTGTGAGAATAGGCTCAGGACGGCTGGTCGGGGTTTCGATAACTGTTTCGGGCGCAGGTGTAGTCCCGAACGATCCGCAGGCGGCGAGAAGTAAAGCGGTCAGCGTGACCAATATCCCATATTTCAATTTTTTGTTCATATCCAAAATCCTTTCACCGATCATTACTTTGATAGACCAGTGTTTGCCTGACGAACTCGTAAGCGGTTTTGTTCCACTAACGGTATGATGCGAACTTATTACTTTTTTGGCTGTCTATAGTCTGAGGGTAGATTCCTACTTAAGCCATAGGTCTTACCCTGTTGTTGACTTATTCATCTTCACGTATAGTGACAGAGATTGCCTATGAGGAATTCCAGGCGCACTATACCCATCTTCTGACTCTGACTGGAAAATTCCAGAAAGAGATTTGAATGGCTGTTATTGTTTCCACTGTGACCGGTTTCCCGGAACATTATTATTCACAGGATGAATTACTCGCTATCGCACAACAACAAGTGAATGCGAAGCGACCTTCGCTCACGAAAGCGTTGGAGCAGTTTTATACGAACGTCAAAGTGAAGGGACGGCATTTGTCTTGGGATATTGAACGCTATAACGAACCTTCCACGTTTGAGGAGCGGAATAATGCTTATATCGAGACGGCGCTGGAGTTGGGTGAGCAAACCATCTGCGCTTTGCTGGATCAGGTGCAGATGAAACCGCAGGAGATCGATCAGTTGACGATTGTCTCGACCACGGGGATCGCCGTCCCAGCATTGGATGCGCGCTTGATGAACCGGATCAACTTCTCCCGTAGTCTGAAGCGGACTCCGTTGTTCGGGCTGGGATGTATGGGCGGCGCGGCAGGTATCGCTCGCTGCGCGGACTATTTGAAGGGACATCCAAAGGAGTCTGGTCATCCTGTTCGCGGTCGAATTGTGCAGTCTGACCATCCAGCGCGATGACTTGTCGTTGGCGAACATCGTCGCGAGCGGATTGTTCGGTGACGGCGCGGCGGCGGTGTTGATGGTCGGTGATGAGCATGCGCTGGCGAAGGTGGGCTTGCCGCGCGTGATCGATTCGCAGTCGCAGTTCTTCCCGGAGACGGAGCACATCATGGGTTGGGATGTGACGAACAGCGGATTCAAAGTGCTGCTGAGCGCGGATATTGCCGAGCTGGCTCAAACGGAGGTGCGCCCGGGCGTGGAGTCCCTGCTGAGGAAACACGGACTCACTATCCCTGAGATCGAGCGCTGGCTTGTCCATCCGGGCGGACCGAAGGTGATCGAGGCGTTGGTGGATGGGCTGGGATTGCCCGAGGGGGCGCTATCCATGAGTTGGGAATGTCTGGCGGAAAAGGGGAATATCTCGTCGGCTTCGGTGCTGTTGATATTGGATAAGACCATGAGAGGCGCGCCGCCGAAAGCGGGAGAGTACGGCGTGTTGATGGCAATGGGACCGGCGTTCAGCGCCGAATTTGTGCTGTTGCAGTGGTGAAGCGCTGGCTGTTTGCGGGGTTTGTGGCGGCGCTGGGCATCCAGCGTTTGCTCGAGCTGCGGGTGAGCCGCCGCCACGAGCGGATGATCTTGCAGCGCGGCGGACGTGAACATGCCCCTGAGACCTATCCGTGGATCGTGACGCTGCATGCCGCCTGGCTCGCCGCCATGCTGGTGGAAGTCTTTGCGGGCAAGCGTAAGTTTCATCCACGGCTGGCGCTGCTGGCATTTGGCGTGTTTTCTGTCGGGCAGGCGCTGCGCCTTATCGCCATCCGCACGCTGGGCTGGCGCTGGTCAACGCGGATCATGTCCGCGCCAGAGGAAACACTCGTGCGGCATGGCATCTATCGCTTCATTCGTCATCCAAACTATCTAGGGGTGGGATTGGAGGTCCTGTCCGCGCCGCTGGTGCATTCGGCGTATGTGACATCAGCAGTGTTCAGCGTGGCTAATGCGCTGTTGCTGAGGGCATCGGATTCGGAGGGAGGAAGAAGCGTTGGGAGGGTAGTGGATTATTCGAAGGATGCTGCAATCTTTTTCAACATGTCTTGGTCGACATTTAATTGTATGGTGGAGTGCCTAAAGTTGAATTGATAGTATGTCACCCTGAGCGAAAGCGAAGGGTCTCGGTTCTGCCCACAACGGTTTGACTCCAAGCAAAGGTAGAGATTCTCACCTGCACTTGCGTTAGGTGCAAGTGTCGTCGCTTCGCTCCTCAGAATGACTTTTATAGTTGTGTCTCCATCGACTTTAGATACTCCTTGTATAGTTATGGTGTCCATCCCGGCGAATTGCAGGTGGCGATATCCCCGCTTTGGAGACCATCCGTGAGCGCCGCCTGCCGCTGCTCGGACGATCCATGGGTCCACGACTCGGGTGAGACGTAGCCCTGTGTCTCGCGCTGGATGCGGTCATCGCCCACCGCTGCTGCGGCATCCAGTGCCTGGGCAATATCCTGATCGGTCACCTGCGTCAGGTATCCGGTTTGGGTGGCATGGTATGCCCAAACTCCGGCCAGGCAGTCTGCCTGGAGTTCCGTTTGGACGGACTCGCTATCGGGTCCTGTGGCGTTTGAGTTATTCGACAGGGCACCCAGCAGGTCCTGCACATGATGACCGTACTCATGAGCAAGCACATACGCCTCGGCGAACGAACCACCCTGGGCACCAAAGCGCGTCTGTAGCTCATTGAAGAAGTCGAGGTCCAGATAGACTTTCTGGTCGAGTGGGCAGTAGAACGGTCCCATGGCACTGCTGGCAGTTCCACAGCCGGCGTCCGTATACCCCGTGAAAAGAACTGTATCGGCTTGTGTGTACTGGCTCCCGCCCTGGGCAAATTCATCGGTCCAAAAAGATTGGATGCTGTTGACGTAGCCAACGATGCGGCAATCCTCGCGGGTGTTCGCGTCTGCCCCGGTCTGGCATTGCGTCTCCAGGTCGCTGATTTGGCCAGGGTCCTCCGTTGCGTATGGACCCTGCCCGGTATCAGGGGTTGACCCGCCGCCAATATTCCCTCCCAGCAGCATGATGATGATAGTGATGATCAAGCCAAGTCCCCCACCCCCTACAGCGATGGCAGTCCCTGCTCCCCGCCTGCCCCGCCGGTCCTCCACCTGAGACGGATCCAGGCGGGATCTTTTGTTAAATGACATTTTTTCATCCTTTTCTCTGAGCTTCGCAAGCAGCAGATCGTCATGAACTACTGTTAACTACGAATAAGTCGTGCCATTGATACGCACAGAGTTGACTTCATGCCAGGGTGTTGCGCAGTTGACTCAAGCTTTTTTGCAAGCCTGAATCCATCCTATGCCAAACACTCCCTGGCCGCATGCATCGACCAGGGAGTGTTCACGATGGATTTGAATAATAACTAAGCCCCAGCCCCCACCGCCCTACGGGCACCTCCCCCAAATGCGACTTGAGACTTTTGTACGCATATAATTTCTTATGTCGCATTTGGGGAAGGCGGGAGGGGGCTGCGTGATCGGATTCGGATGGATGAGGAGGCGCTAGAGTATTAGTGGAGTGTATATACGGTGAAATAGAAGAGTATGAAGAATCGGCAATATAAATCGCCTATATTAAACTTGGGGCAGTATTTTATTCCGATGTATCATCTATAGGCTTCTTGCCAATAAACACATTCTCGATAACTTCAAGTTCTTCAGAAACTTGCATACATATATGTCGGAAATGATTACCAAAAGTTTCATACTCCATGAGCGCATTCTGGGCTAATTCTTCAGCTTCATTACCGCCAACATGACCTTTGATTTTTGAACGTAAGAGTTGTACAGTTCTCAAGCCAGATAATCTTTGACTCTCTCCAAGTGCATTCCCTTTGTTAAGAAGTTTTTCAAGCAATGCAATTGTTTTTTCATCTTTTTCATAGTGAATTTCTAAATTTTCAAGTTCAGTACGAATAACCTTGGTTTCAAATCCTTCTATAACTAGCTTTGCCAAGTCCATAAATGCCTCCGCCCATTCATCACGGCTTTCGGTCAGCGGCGTATTAACACGATCAGGTAAACTGTTATTGCGAAGAGTCCACCAAGTAACTTTATCATGATCCCATTTGTGAACAACAGACAGGACTTTTTGTAGAGGCTCTGTAAAGTTAGTTGTCCATTCACCTTTAAAGTCATTGATGAAGGCTCGCTCAGAAATTCCAGTCTTTGGTGGCTCATTGAAGCTAAGCCAATGTAATTGTTCTTCGTAAGGAAGAGCCCGTAGGTCACAAATATAGGCATGCACTTGTCCAGCTTCATTGACGTCGAAACCTTTCAAGTACCATGCGGATCGGCATGAAATAGTCCGCTCGCTCACAGTATATTTATCTCGATCCGCTTTATACTTTAGAAGAACATCAGGTCTAAAGAATGCCGGAGATAGTTCGAAAGGCAAAGGGTTAGTGTTTGCATTGAAATAATTTGCTGTGGCTACAGGGTTGGTCGAAATTTTAGCAATTCGACCATTACGCCAATCATAGGCAATAAATTCAGCATAATCTTTGTTCTTTTTTCCAAACCATCCATCCTTCATTTCAGCAAAGACTTTTTTCTCCGGGCGAAGCGGGCGAATGATTTGGACACCGCGTGTGTAGGCAGCATGATTGGGCATGATATTCTGCTCGTAAAAGAAGCTATCAGATATATAGAAATCTTGCCGCTGTTCATTTGACCACCCATTGAAACTTGACGGTCGAAACAATGTAAAATCGAACATCCTCACTAAGGATGAGTTCGATGCCACAAGGTAATGTTCTAATGGCTCCCATTTGAAGGACACAAGAGATATAGCATTTCTCTTCTCTTCAGCAAGAGTAACAGAAACTATCGACTCAAGGTCGCCCCGTTCATTGAAACGGCAATACGCATGTTTTTCGGGACGCCAGTGAATCTCGGTGAGATGCGTATATTCCTGGTTCACTTCCCAATAATTACGACCAGAACTCAGTCCAGCCATCAAACGTCCGTCCAAAGACTAGTTGTGAAGCACCGTTTAAGGTTTTAGAACCCGTGCTTTCTAGTCCTCGCTCGATCCATATATCATCGCGACCACCTCCCATTACATAGCTAGCAATAGGGCTAAAGGGGTTCAAACTCCACCGCATAAGGTCATCCTGATCAATCGGCGAAAGTCTATCATTTGATACAACAACTGAATGAATGAAATTATATTTACCTGATGCATAGATAACAAATTCATTTGCCTGTGCATTTTCTTGCAAGAATGCTAAATGCGCCTCTGCACGTATCCAATCTGAAAATGCATGGGAATCAGCTGGTACTTCATCCAGCTTAGCGATTGCATCTAACAGCCTTTTATGTTCGTAATTGTGCATAAGCCTTCTCCTTCCACCTGAATCTATAATGAAAGTATACCTACAAATAACAAAAAAGGACGGCTTTTCAGCCGTCCTTCGTTTTCTACCTAAAACCCTTCCGCCACATACTCGCCCCAGACGCCTCTCAGCGTGTTGCAGATCTCGCCGAGGGTAATGTCATTCTCCACGCATTCGATGAAGAGCGGCATCAGGTTATCGGTGCCTTTGGCGGCTGTTACGAGTTTACCGAGCAACTCCTCCGCCAGTCTCTGGTCTCTAGTCTCTCGTAATTTTGCCAACCGCTCCCTCTGCCCAATTTCAATTGCCGGGTCTACTTTCAGTCGTTCGAGCGTCATATCTTCCTTCACCATGAACTGGTTGACGCCCACCACGATCTGTTCCTTGCGCTCGATAGCTTGCTGGGCGGCGTAGGCGGCGTTCTGGATCTCGTTCTGCATGAAGCCCTGCTCGATGGATTTGAGCGCCCCGCCGAGGCTGTCGATCCTGGCAATATAGTCCTGCGCGCCTTTTTCGATCTCATCCGTGAGATATTCGATCAGGTACGAACCCGCCAGCGGATCGATCGAATCCGCCACGCCCGATTCGTAGGCGATGATCTGCTGGGTGCGCAGCGCCACCCGCACGGACTTCTCCGTGGGCAGCCACAGCGCTTCGTCCATGCTGTTGGTATGCAAGGACTGTGTCCCGCCGAGCACGGCAGAAAGCGCCTGCAGAGTCACACGCACCACGTTGTTCTCCGGCTGCTGGGCGGTGAGCGTCGAACCGGCAGTCTGCGTGTGGAAGCGCAACTGCCACGAGGACGGTTTCTGCGCCTTGAAACGTTCGCGCATAATCTTTGCCCACATACGTCGCGCCGCGCGGAATTTGGCAACTTCTTCGAGCAGGTTGTTGTGTGCGTTGAAGAAGAACGATAGCTGACCGGCGAAATCGTCAATGTTCAAACCAGCGGCAAGCGCTGATTCTACATAGGCGATGCCGTTCGCCAGCGTGAACGCCACTTCCTGCACGGAGGTGGAACCCGCTTCACGGATGTGATACCCGGAGATGGAGATCGTGTTCCAGCTTGGAACGTTCTGCGAACAGAACTGGAAGATATCGGTGATGAGCCGCATCGAAGGCGACGGCGGGAAGATGTACGTTCCGCGCGCCACATATTCCTTGAGGATGTCGTTCTGGATCGTGCCGCGCAGTTGGTTCATGTCCACGCCCTGACGTTTCGCCACGGCAATGTACATCGCCAGCAGCACACCGGCAGGCGCGTTGATGGTCATCGAAGTGGAGACTTTATCGAGCGGGATCTGGTCGAACAACTGCTCCATATCGCGAATGGACGAGATCGACACACCCACCTTGCCCACCTCCCCCGCCGCAATAGGATCGTCTGCATCGTAGCCGATCTGGGTCGGCAGGTCGAAGGCGACGCTGAGTCCGGTCTGTCCATTTTGGAGCAGATAGCGATAGCGCTTGTTGGATTCTTCCGCGGTGGAGAAGCCCGCATACTGACGCATCGTCCAGAAACGGGATCGGTACATCGTGGGCTGGACTCCGCGCGTAAACGGGAAATTGCCCGGGAAGTTGAGCTTCGCTTCGAACTCAGGGTCAGCTTGTGATGGCAGTCCGATGCGCGGAATCTCGATCCCGGCGGAGGTCTCGAAGCGATCCTTCCGCTCCTTGAATTTATCCAGTGACTTCTTGAGAGTGGTTTCTTTCCATTTGTTGTATTGGTCAGTGATCGTCATGTTTCACCATAATGGACTCCAACGTCTCCCGACGTTGGAGTCAAAAGTCTGGAGACTTTTGACTCCAGCATATTTTCCTTAAGTATAAAGCCAAGCCAAAATAACCTGTAGGATATGTGACACCTCATTCGAACGAACAATATCCCTTTTACAAATCGCATCAAAATAGTGAAATATTCACGATAAATGTCAATTGCTCCAAAGCAACGGAAATGCTAGACTTTTCGTATAAATGTATAGTATTCGCCCTGAGCGGAACGTAGCGAAGTCGACACTTGCACCGAACGCAAGTGCAGGTGAGGGCGATTTTCAAGCAATCTAATAATTATTCCAGATAACCGGCGTTTCGACTGCGCCTCCGGCTCCGCTCAACGCGAAACAATGGAGATATTCATGAGTAAAACACTTCTTTACATCGGCGCGGGGATATTATTCTTGATCGGCGTGTGTTTGTTTGGATATGGCGTGATCAACGTGATCGGTTCCACCTCAGCCCAGGGCAGCCGCGCCTGGTTGAGCTTTGGACTCGGCTTCGGCTGCGTTGGTGTCCTTTTCTTGGCAGGTGGCGCGGGGCTGGTCTATGCTGCACAGCGTGGGACAAAGACCGAAGTCGTCCAGCAGGTGACGATGAAAGTGGATTTGCCCGGTCAGACCAAGATCGAAGAGATGAAATGCCGTTCCTGCGGCGGGACGTTGAAAGCGGAGAACATCAAAATGCTCGCCGGCGCGCCGACGGTGGAATGTCCGTATTGTGGCACAACGTATCAACTGACCGAAGAACCCAAGTGGTAATTCCATTTTGGATTTACGACTGACGATTTACGATTGAATTGGAGGGTCGTTATGAAGAAAAAACTTCTGGCGATGGGGATGATCATTCTTTTTGCGCTGAGCATTGCAACGCCAGTCTTCGCGCAGGATTATTATTTCAGTCTTACGAAGGAAGTTGTCCACGTCTACTGGAACGAAGATGGGACGCAGTCGCTCGACTACTTGCTGACATTCGCGAACCAGCCGGGTGGTCACTCCATCGACTTCGTGGACGTGGGCATGCCCAACAGCAACTTCGATCTCAGCACGGTCGAAGCGACCATCAACGGCAACGACCTCTCGGTCTCCAGCGACTTTCAAGGGACGGGCGGCAGCGGGTTTGCCGTGGAGATGGGTCAGTACGCGATTCCGCCCGGGGGGACGGGAACTGTTCGCATCTACGTCAGACGCGTCACCGGCGTCCTGTATAAAGATGACAACGACGAGAATTACGCCAGCGCAGTATTTGCTCCGTTGTACTATCAAAGTAGTGTCGTCACCGGCAACACCGACCTGACGGTCGTCTATCATCTGCCGCCCGGAGTCAAACCTGAAGAGCCGCGCTGGCATGCTGCCCCGTCTGGTTTCCCGTCCGAGCCGGAGGCGGCGCTCGATACGAATGGGCGCGTGACGTACACATGGCGCAATCCCAACGCATCCCCTGATACACAATACAAATTTGGCGCATCGTTCCCGAAGAGTTATGTCCCTGCCAGCAGTATCGTCACTGTGCAGTTACCCTCTTTCTCGATCAACCCGGATGCCATCTGCCCGATCGCCTTCTTCTGTTTCTTCGGGCTCATGTTTGTTGGCGCGCCGATCATGAACGCTGTCACTGCCAACAAACGCAAACTGCAATACATGTCGCCGAAGATCTCCATCGAAGGTCACGGCATCAAACGCGGATTGACCGCGGTCGAGTCAGCGATCCTGATGGAACAACCGCTCGACAAGGTGATGACCATGATCCTGTTCGGCGTGGTCAAGAAGAACGCCGCGGAGGTCGTCACGCGCGATCCGCTCGAATTGCATGTATCCGCGCCGCTGCCCGAAGGCTTGCATGAATACGAGATCAACTTCCTGGATGCCTTCAAGATCGCCGACCTCAAGGAACGCCGAAAAGTTTTGCAAGATATGACGGTCAAGCTGGTTAAATCGGTCTCTGAAAAAATGAAAGGCTTCAGCCGTAAAGAGACGATCGAATACTACAAGAGCATCATGGAAAAAGCGTGGCAGCAAGTCGAAGCTGCGGATACGCCCGAAGTGCAGAGCAAGATGTTCGAAGAAGCGCTGGAATGGACGATGCTCGATAAAGACTACGACGACCGGACTCGCCGCGTCTTCACCCGCCCGATCATTGTCCCGATGTGGTGGGGACGCTACGACCCGGTCTGGCGCGGCGGCGGTTCAACCGTTTCCCGCCCGTCAACCATCTCTACCGGAGGACGAGGTTCCTCCGCTTTGCCCGGCGCGGACTTTGCCGCCTCTGTCGTCACCGGCGTGCAGACCTTCTCCAACAAGGTCATTGGCAATGTCAACGACTTCACCAGCCGTGTCACCAACGTGACCAATCCGCCTCCCCCTCCGCCGAAATCTTCGGGCGGTGGCTATCGCGGCGGCAGCGGCGGACGTTCCTGTGCCTGCGCGTGTGCCTGCGCCGGCTGTGCGTGTGCTTGTGCGGGTGGAGGACGTTAATGGACTCCAACGTCTCCAGACGTTGGAGGGAAGATCGAAAGTCTGGAGACTTTCGACTCCGATGAACATAGATATTTTCAAACGCGCCCCGCATAATCCTCCGCATCTGTTCCTGCCAGATACGTACTACATCTTAACCGCGTCCATCTATAAACAGGAACCGTTATTACGATCTTCCCAGCGGAAAATGGATGTACTCGAAGCGTTTCTTAACGCTGCGAAAACATACCACTGACAAGTCATAGCTTGGGTAATTCTCAATAACCATTACCACGCTATTCTCCGTTCACCGGAAAAGGCAGGCACGTTATCGAAGTTCGTCGGCAGCTATCACAAATTCACAGCAAGAAAATGGAATAGCGAAGACGAAATAACCGGACGAAAAGTCTGGTGGAATTATTGGGATACATGCCTTGTGTCGGAGAACGTTTTTTATAACCGCTTGAGATATGTGTTCTGGAATCCCGTAAAGCATGGTTTATCCGATACAGCAGAAGATTACAAATTCAGCAATTACAAAGAGTTCTTATTGAATTGGCAGGTAGATTTCAATTTTACAGATATGGACGAGGTGAATGATGTTCCAGAGTTTTAGAACCGGAGTCAAACGTCTCCTGACGTTGGAGAAAAAGCCACTCGAAAGTCTGGAGACTTTCGAGTCCAGCCGCGACACCAAGATTTACCATTATCTTCGCGAATCCACAGATGAAAAATCCCGCATCCACCTGCGCATTGACCCGGATGGGAACGGCACGTTGATCGTCAACGCCAGCAGTGTGATGCACCTGAATCCGACCGCGACCTTCATGGCGTGGCTGACGCTGGAAGGAAAGACCAAAGAGGAAAGTGTGCGTGCCATGCGGTCACGCTATTCCGTGGGCAAAGCACAGGCTGAAACCGATCTTTCTTCTTTCCTCTTTCAATTCGACGAATTACTCCGCCCCGACGGCGCCTGTCCCATCCACGAACTTGATCTCGAGATGAACATGCCGTTCAGCGCCCGTCCCAGCGCGCCTTACCGCATGGACTTAGCCATCACCTATCGCTGCAACAACGACTGCGCTCACTGCTACAACGCCCGCGAACGGAGCTTCCCTGAGTTGAGCACGGAGCAGTGGTTCAAGGTGCTGGATCAACTCTGGGCGTTGGGTGTTCCGCACATCGTCTTTACTGGCGGCGAAGCGACCTTACGTAACGACCTGCCCGAACTCATCCATCACGCCGAATCGAACGGACAGATCACCGGACTTAACACGAACGCGCGTCGCTTATCGGATGAGAAGTATTTACAAAAGTTGGTCGATGCCGGGTTGGATCATGTACAGGTCACGGTCGAGTCGTGTGACGCAGAGATCCACGATGAGATGATGCGCGCCAAGGGCGCTCACCGCCAAACCATTCAAGGATTGAAGAACGCACTGGCATCCAAGCTCTACGTCATGACCAACACCACCATGCTGCGCACGAACGTCCATAAGATCCCCGAGACGTTGGATTTTCTGGCAGACATCGGCGTGCCAACCATCGGCTTGAACGCACTCATCTATTCCGGCAGCGGACTCACCGTGGGCACCGGACTCAAGGAAAGCGAATTACAGCCCGTTCTCGATATCGCCACCCGCAAAACGCAGGAACGCGGACAAAAGCTCATCTGGTACACACCCACGCAATACTGCGAGTTCGATCCCACCGCCAGCAATCTCGGAGTAAAAGGCTGTACGGCTGCGTTATACAGTATGTGCGTCGAATCGAATGGGGATGTGCTGCCCTGTCAGTCCTACTACACCGCACTGGGAAACATCCTCACCGATCCGTGGGATTCCATTTGGAATCACAAACTGTCCGTACAGTTGCGCGAACGGCAGAACCTGCCGATCAAATGTGAAGGCTGCCCCGTTCTCGTCGAATGCGGTGGTGGGTGTCCTTTGAAATTCGAAGACATCCAAGGAGTCCAAAGTCTCCAGACTTTGGCATAAACAAAATCAAAAATCTGGAGATTTTTGACTCCAGACCAATATTGGAGAGATCAATGAACGAACTCGATTGGGTCAAAGAATTTCCTGCCGCGGTCACCGTCTGTGACGAAGAAGGCATCATCGTTGATATGAACGACAAAGCCGCCAAAGGCTACGAGAAAGACGGTGGTCGCAAGTTGATCGGTTCGAACGTGCTCGATTGTCATCCCGAACCCGCGCGCACCAAGACCGAACGTCTGCTCGCCGCGCGCGAGAAGAACGTCTACACCATCGAAAAGAACGGCATCAAAAAATTGATCTACCAATCGCCGTGGTACCGCGACGGCAACTACGCGGGGTTCGTGGAACTCTCACTGGAGATTCCCTTCGAACTTCCACATTTCATCCGCTCTTGAACTGGAGAAATACCATGAACTTGTTCAATTGTATCGCCGAGCGTTTTACGAAAGTCACTCCCCTGCCCGAGGGACTGCATCACATGCAAGCCGCGCCCGAGAACGAACGTCCCTTCCGCGTGCATCTGCGTCTGCGCAAAGATGGCTCCGGCATCCTGATCGTCAACGCCTCCACCGTGCTGCACCTCAACCCCACCGCCGCGGAGTATGCCTTCCACTTCATTAAAGGGACGCCACCCGAAGAAGCCGCCAAACAGATCGCCTCACGCTATCGTGTCAAAAAGGAAGTGGCGCTTCAGGACTTCCGCGACTTCATGGATCGCATCGAAACCCTGATCTCCACGCCAGATTTGGATCCCGTCTCTTTTCTGGACTTTGAGCGGGTCGCCCCTCATTCAGCGGATCTCACTGCCCCGCTCCGCCTTGATTGTGCTCTCACCTATCGACTCCCCTCCGGAACCCAAGCCGAATACGCCCCCACCAAACGCGTTGACCGCGAACTGACCACCGCCGAATGGCAGGAAATCCTTGATAAAGCATGGCGAGCCGGCATTCCGCATGTCACTTTCACCGGTGGCGAACCAACCTTGCGAGAAGACCTCCCTGACCTCATCGCCCGCGCCGAAAGCAACGGTCAAGTCTGCGGTCTGCTCAGTGATGGACTGAAACTCGCCGACAAAGAGTACATCAACACCCTCCTGCAAACAGGACTCGACCACCTGCTCTTCCTGCTCCAGCCAGAAAATGAAAAGTCATGGCAGGCATTGGAAACCATTATGCCGGAAGATTTGTTCGTTACCGTGCATATCACACTCACGAAAGAACTGGCAGAAAAGGTCAACGGCACACTGGAGCGGCTTGCTCAACTGGGCGTGAAAAGTCTCTCCGTCAGCATCATGGATATGTCGCTAAAAGAGAAATTGGCTGTCCTCACCCAGTCCGCCGCGGACTTGAACATGACCATGGCGTTTGACCTACCTGTTCCCTACTCCGCGCAGAATCAGGTTGCCCTCGAAACCGAAGAGGACGAAGTCCCCTCCGGCGCAGGCAAAGCATGGCTCTACGTCGAACCCGATGGAGACGTGCTCCCTGCTCAAGGCATGGCTGATCAAATTCTTGGAAACTTCTTGAAAGACGAGTGGGAGAAGATTTATCACTAACAATCGCGAAGCGATGACATGATTGTAGACCTACAAAGAGAACAATAATAAATCCCGAAGGGATGACATAGCGCCAAAGTCTATATCACCCCTTCGGGGTTCGCTTTTATAACGATATTCATTGCTATAATCATGACACTCCTTCGGAGTTATAAACCGTCTCGTAGGTTGTGTTTGAAAACATCACACCTTTCAGAAAACCTGCGGAACGATCTTTGGATGATATGAACTGGCACAGACGCTATACCCAACAAGCCACATGGACTCGTGACCTGCGCTCCTATCTCTTCGAGAAAGCGGGCTTGGTCAATGCACATCGCGTGCTGGAGGCGGGATGCGGCACTGGGGCGATTTTGAGCGAGCTGACTACGTCTGCTGTGCTATATGGGTTGGATGTCAACCCTGCTGTGCTGGCAGAATGCCAGGTCCATGCACCGAAGACGACCTTGGTTCAGGGAGATGCATTGTCCCTTCCTTATTCAGATGCATCGTTCGAAATTGTGTATTGCCATTTCCTGCTGCTGTGGGTGACCGATCCGCTGCAGTCATTGCTTGAAATGAAACGCGTGACCCAACCTGGTGGACACATCATCGCCTTTGCTGAGCCGGATTATTTGCATCGAGTTCGATCAACCAAAAGAGTTGATTCCGCTTGGAGAGTGGCAGACCGAATCGTTGAAGCGTCAGGGTGCAGACCCAAGTTTCGGGGCACATTTAGCGGAATCCTTTTTTGAAGCGGGGATAACGCTCCGTGAAACGGGAACAATTCAAGGCGTAGACAGTGAACCGTCGCCTGGTGAATGGGAAATGGAATGGGCGGTGATCGAATCGGATTTGGCGGGAATCATCTCAGATGCAGACATCCAAAAGATGAAGAGATTGGATCAACAGGCACGCTCCCAAGGAAAACGCGTGTTGCATGTGCCAACGTATTTTGCTTGGGGGCGGGTATAAGCTTTCCGCACTACGCTCTATTTATCTGCCATCCACTATTGGAGGAAAAATGAAAAAACAGACCTGGGGTGTTCTCGGTTTGGCACTTCTTTTACTAGCCTGCAAAACGTTACAACCAACCCCGCTTGCTCCTACAGCAACACAGCCGATCGTTGTTACATCTACTTCGACTACAACGCCAGCACCATCCTCGACTGCCTCTCCGCTCCCGACGGCAACAGAAATGATTCCCACCCACACCCCTCGTCCGACCCCGCCGCCGATCACCTGCTCAGATGATTCCTGCCTGAACGCGTGCTTGAAGCGTATCAATCAGGCGCTTCCTCAAGTTTCCTTTGAACCGCTTGGCGGCGCATACTCTGGTGACGATATTCAGTTCAACCTTGTTTCCTATGACGTCAAAGAGGGTCAATTGGGAGAACCACAGTTCTTGTATGTGCCAGATGAGTTCAAGGCTTACCAACAGGATACTGTTACACAACAAGAAGTATGGCAGTATGCGTTTGGGCTCTTGCCGGATGCCGAATCGGATTGGTTGGTCGGATATGAGGTCTTCACTTCATCGTATTACTCTGCCTGGGTTCGCCCTAGTGGATCTGATAATCGAGACCGCGCACATTGGGTCTTGGGAATGGATATTGTTGATTCGCAAGACCCTGTGGACCTCACCTATACTCTCGTTCATGAGTACGGGCATCTCATCACACTGAACACTGACCAGATCCCTGCCAGCGATTTCTACTATGGCTGGTCACAGAACCCGGCAGTATGCAAACAATTCCTTTCTCCAGATGGATGCAGCAAGCCTGATTCCTATATCAACCTGTTCTATCAAAAGTTTTGGAAGGATATTTTCCCTGAATGGGAAAAAGATGTGTTGAATGCCTCTAGTAATAGTTCCGATGAATACAGAGCTCTGATAGAGAGTTTTTACAATAAACACTCCGACCAATTTATACGGGAATATGCTGCCACGAACATTCATGAAGACCTGGCAGAATCGTTCACGTATTTTGTACTTGAACCTGAGCCCAGCGGATATAACGTTGATAGCAAGAAGATCCGCTTCTTTTACAACTTTCCCGAATTGGTACAGTTCCGGAAACAGATGATCCAGAATATCTGCTCGTATACGCAGTGATCTTCATAAACAGATCGGAACGTTAATCAGTGCTACACTTAAGCTATGGAAATTTGTTATCTACTCGCTTTTCCAGACTCAGAGGATGGCACTGCACCTGCGCCAGAGGAATTCAAGGGCATCATCAAGGATGCACCGTATTTTCAACCGGTGGATATTGATCTGGTCACGCTCGGTGACGAGACTATCGTGATTGAGGGCATTGCCGTAGCGGTGATGCGTCATCGTTATGACGATCTCGTGCAAATGATCGAATGCCGCTACGATCTCGACGACCCGTTCGCTGCTTCCGTTTTTCAAACGCGGACGAAAATTCAGAGCGCGGTACAAAGCCGCTATATCCCTGAACCGCTGAGAAGGAGCGGACTGTGGGAAGAATACACGATCCTGCTGGTGAAGGATGCCAAACCCACACCCGATAAATGGATCGAAAAGAACGCACTGACCATTGCCAACTTCATCCGCTCACAACGGGAAGTGTTTGATAAGGAAGAGGTGCAGGAGATCTTGACTTCCCGTACGCGTTATTCCGCAGAAGAGCTCGACTCTCGTCGACTGGGAAGGTGCGGTCATCATCGCTCCCAAAGCAGACTACCGCTCCGATATCGCCCTGCTCAAGATCGGTAACTATCAATTGCTGCGCTACCGCATGCTGGACAAGTCCATTGAAGACATGCTGGATAAGATCAATGAAACGTTCTTCGAGAACAAGCGACGCCCGCGTCCCACACGCGGCATGATCCGGCAGATCGCGGAGCACCGGCTGGAAGTAATGCTCGGCTTCGAGCGCGCGGAGCAAAGTATGCTGCTGATCGGCGATTGGTACACTGCCAAGTTATATGAGTCCATACAGAATGAGTTCTACCTCAAGGATTGGAAGCAGAGCGTACAAAGCAAACTCGACAATCTGGAAAAGATCGTCGAGACCATCAAGGACAATTTCAGTGTTTCGTGGGAAAATCTGATGGACAAATTGCAGATGTACTTGTGGCTGCTGCTGTTGATCGGTTATCTCTATTTGTATTTTCTCGACGCAGGATGGTTGAAAATCCCATGACAGATCAAGAACGTCGTCCCATTCAAGAATCCTACTGGGTGGAACCTGGTCGATTGCTGGCAGGAGAGTATCCCGCCCAATTTGACTCGGAGAAGACACGCAAGCGCATCGACTCCCTGCTCGATGCTGGTTTCAACACATTCATCGACCTGACCAGGGAAAATGAAACTGTCGCCTATGTACGCTTGTTACTCGATGAGGCGAAACTCTACGAAGTAGATGTTCAACATCACCGCTTCGCCATCGGCGATTTCGGGTTGCCCACACCTGAGTTGATGACCAAGATATTGAACACGATCGACGCCGAGTTGGAAGCGGATCGCAAGATCTATCTCCATTGCTGGGGCGGCATCGGTCGTACGGGAACAACTGTCGGGTGCTATTTGGTGAGGCGTGGCAAGTCGGGAGAAGAGGCTCTTCGTCAGTTGGCAGACTGGTGGCGGCGAGTCCCAAAAAGCCTGATCCATCCCACATCCCCCGAAACACGCGAACAAGTTGATTTCATTCTGGATTGGGAAAAACACGAAAAAAAGTAAATCAGCACAATAAAGTTGCAATTAAGTTAACCCAACCTTAAGTCTGGGTGCACCCCTTGCAAAAGGCAGTATAATCTTTTGCGGAGAAATTATCCTTTGGAAACTACCCAACATGAAATAGAAACCCAGCCAGAGCCCGACCAGCCCGGTGCAGAGGCTGAAAAACCAACCGACTGGAAACGTGTCGCTCTTGATATTCTTGAAACATTAGTATTGGCAGTCGTTTTATATTTTGGGATTAATGCCATTTCTGTGCGTGTACGCGTGGATGGTTACAGTATGACCCCCACCCTGCAAAATGGTGAATACATTCTGGTCAACAAGCTTGCTTATAAGACCGGTGAACCCCAACGTGGAGATATCGTTGTCTTCATCTTCCCGGTGGATCCTCATGAAGATCTGATCAAACGCGTTATCGGTTTACCCGGTGAACGAGTTGCGATTCACAATGGCACTGTGACAATTGATGGCGTGCAGATCAACGAACCTTATATCGCTGCCGCGCCGTTGTATGATGGCGAATGGGTCGTCTCAGAAGGGCAACTCTTTGTCCTCGGCGATAACCGCAACGAATCCAAAGATTCTCATCAATGGGGGTTGCTGCCTCTGGAGAACGTGGTCGGAAAAGCCGTGTTGATCTATTGGCCCCCGCCCGAATGGCAGGTTATTAATCATACCAAGGAAGTATATGCAGGTCAGTAAGCCGAGGAGATGTCTATGAATGAAACGCCTCCCATGTTCGCTCCGGAAACCTATCCCTGCAATGAATGCCCCGCGGGTGTAATGCACCTGCGTCATATCACCTATTTCACCTGGCTCAGTGAAGAATTGGTTACTGTGCCAAATTTTCCTGCTTGGGTGTGTGATATGTGCGGGAAGCGGGAATATGATGAGCAAGCCATTTCCTGGTTGACGATGCTCCTCAGCCCGAATGCCGGAAAGCCCACCCGCCGCTTCAAACGGACCCGCCAGCCTGGTTCCCGTAAACCAAATCTTTCCCGCCCCCCTTCGATGGATTAACCGTCACCCGATCAAGGTAGTGCAAAATGGATAGCGCACCCCGGACCTACCGATTTCTCCCTGCAGACGTTTACACTGCCGGATATCGCGTCGTTGGAAAGGTGATGGTATCCACCAACGGTCTGATGGGCGTTCTAAACGATACCACCAAGTCACATCTTGAGATCCATGATGCCCGTTTGGCACGCATTCATATGCCGACCAAACTGGTGGACCATTTTGAGATCGTCCGGCTGGTTAAATCTCAGGTATTCGTTTTATGCGCGGCGCGGCGTGAGGATTTGGGACCCTCAGGCATTGTCCGCGGGGGATACTCGCAGACACAAGAAATGCCAGCCCGCCTCACTACAAGTACATACGAGATCGAAGGCAAGCTTGAAGTGGCAGGGCGTTTCGATTTTGTCACTTTAATTGCTGACAAAACTCGCAACTTCGTCCCCATCTTCAATGCCACGTTAAGCGCCATCCTGATCCCCAGCTTAAAAGTGGAATCTCCAGGCATTCTCTTCAACCGCGAAAAAGTGGACATGCTTGCCCTGCTCAACCAGCGCGCCAAGGAAGAAAAGTAATTAGAACCGTCTTTGCCACACACTTGCCCCGAACGCAAGTGCCGGGGGAGACCACTGAGTTCATTGAGAAATACTAAAGAAAGAAAACTCAGAGATCTCTGTGCGCTCTGTGGCTAAGTGATCCGGAAATTCCCCATCAAAACGCTTGACCGTCTCAAGGGAGGATGATAAAATCCGCCCGCTTTCAAAACCTGCCCCCATCGTCTAGTGGACCAGGACGCAGCCCTTTCAAGGCTACGACCGGAGTTCGAAATCTCCGTGGGGGCACCAAGAGAACACCTAGTAATAGGTGTTTTTTTGTTAATGCGACCGGTGTCCCCATTGAGGGGATAACATTCGAATCTCCGTGGGGGCACAACCTGAATAAGGTGTTTTTTTGTTTAAGTACAACCCGAGTCCCCGTTGAAGGGATGATATTCGAATCTCCGTGTGAACCAAGAGAACACCTATTACTAGGTGTTCTCTTGGTTATTATTTCTATATCTCGCCTGACACAATCCTGCCACAAAACCGTGATATGCTTTGAGACATGACCCACCGCATCCTCGTCGTGGATGACGAACCATCTGTCACAGATCTGCTGGCATACAACTTGCGCAAGGCACATTATGAAGTGTACATAGCAGCGGATGGACGTGAGGCATTGCACCTGGCTGGGGAATCCAAACCAGACTTGATTCTGCTCGACCTGATGATCCCTGAAGTGGATGGTCTTGATGTCTGCAGGGAACTTCGCCGCACGAGCAATGTCCCCATCATTATGATCACGGCACGCGGCGAAGAGACCGACCGCGTTGTTGGTCTCGAACTTGGTGCGGATGATTACGTCACCAAGCCGTTTAGCGTGCGCGAATTGATGGCGCGTATCAAAGCCGTGTTACGCCGCGCCCAAAATGAAGATGCCGAACCATCAGAAATCATCACCGGCGCGGGCAATCTACGCATGAATATGGAAAGCCGTATGGTCACGATTGCTGATGTGCCTATCGAGCTGACACGTCTCGAGTTCGATCTGCTGCATCGACTGCTGATCAACCCCGGGCGTGTGTTGACGCGTGAACGTCTGCTCGAGCAAGCCTGGGGTTATGAGTACGTCGGCGATACACGCGCCGTCGATAGCGCGATCAAACGTCTGCGTGCGAAATTACGAGCCGCTTCTCCAGAAGCCGATTGCATCGAGTCGGTGCGCGGCATTGGATATCGAATCAACGTCCCGAAAGTTTGACATTCAAACTGTATTGCCTGAGAAAACCTTTGGGATGATTTATAAAATATGCAAACCATCCGTACTCGTCTCTCACTCAATTATCTGATCGTGCTCACACTGGGCATGATCTTCGCCAGTTTACTCGCCTGGCAGGCGGTCTCCAACCTTTACGTCAACACGCAGCGCGATAATCTGCTGGCACAGGCAAAGCTTATCGCCACTGCTTTACAAGGACAGGCGCTCCCACAAAACCCACAGCCCTATTTGCAGACATCCAATGTGGCACCTGGAATTCACACCCGTCTGTTGACCGAGGGAGGCGCCGTTGTTGTTGGGTTGCCTGTGACCGAGGCAAGCGTGTCGATTCCTCTGGCGGAAGAGAACGCATCTATCCCAAGCTCGGAGTTGGTCCAACGCCCTGAGATCGAATCTGCCCTGCAAGGGACTCCGGCTACTTCCATCCGTCGCGTACTCGGAAGGCGACAGGTTCTTTATGCTGCCGCGCCTATCTACACGGATAATAGTCACATTGCAGGCATTGTGTATATCGCCACTCCCCTGCCCGCTGCAGGGTTACCAACAAATATTATTCTTCAACTTATTGGGGCATTTTTTCTTGCGATAATTCTTGCCAGCCTCGCTGGACGATTCCTGGCACGTCAGATCGCAAAACCGCTGGAGGCACTTGCCAACACGGCGACAACCATATCCACCGGCGATCTCAAAGCCCAAACGCCAACCGATAGCAATATTGCCGAACTCAACAATCTGAGCCAGATATTTAATGTCATGGCTGAAAGTCTGCGACAGTCTGACGAAGCCAAGAAAGCATTTATTGCCGATGTCACGCACGAACTACGCACACCGTTGACCGTTATCAAAGGTACCATCGAAACGCTTGAAGACGGCGCGCTCGACGACCACGAAGGGCGTGGACCGCTGCTAGCATCCATGCAACGCGAAACGGATCGTCTCATCCGTCTAGTGAATGAACTACTGGTTCTGACCCGCGCCGATGCCGGGTCTCTGCAATTGGAGATCCAGCCGCTCGATTTTGTGGAGTTGGCAAAACAACGCTGTGAAATCCTGTCAGATTTGGCAAGGCGACAAGGTGTAAAACTGGAAGTGATTAATAAAACAAAAGAAAACATTCTTGTTCTTGCCGATCCAGATCGTCTCGCACAAATCTTGGATAACCTTCTCGAGAATGCCATTCGCCATTCCCCTCAAGGCTCAACGATTACAGTTTCAATAAAGGAAAATGGTTCTCGAATTTCGTGTACTGTCAGCGATGAAGGGGAAGGTATCCCGCCAGAGTATTTGCCATTCATCTTTGAGCGCTTCTACCGCGTGGACAAAGCCCGTGACCGTCATCGCGGTGGGACGGGTTTGGGACTTGCCATCACGCGCGCGCTTGTCCATGCTCAGGGTGGGACAATTACCGCGCAAAGTGTGGTCGGCGAGGGAACAAAGGTCACGTTTCAATTACCCAAGGTTTAACCAAAGTCCGGAGACTTTTGACTCCAAAACTGCCCTTTTGTTGCCCAAAGTTTGACACAGTTCTGACATACAAAGGGAATATCCTGTAGCGTGAAATACTATTTCGCGCTATGAAGGAGCTTCCCATGAAACAATTCTCAACGGTCATCAACACCGCTTTGACCTGCACACTGATCTTCATTTTGGTCAGCATCGGTTTACCAAGCCTCAATGTCCGTGCGTCGGCGGCATCCACTCCCCAACCTACAGAAGTAACAGTCCAGTCTGTTTGTGACCCGGCACGTGCTATCCATGTCACTGGCACGGCAGTGGTTAATGTCAAACCAGATCGGGCATTGATCCAGTTGGGCGTACAGTCCAATGGCAAAACTGCAAGTGAAGTGCAGATAAGGAACTCAGCCACTATCAATCAGGTGGTCAAAGCTTTGAGTAAGCTGGGCATCGAGTCGAAAGATATCACAACGGATTGGTACACTATTGAGCCAATCTATGAAGATTATGATTATCTTCGCATCAAGGGATATCGTATCCATAACATCATCCAAATTACTATGCGCGATGTGGACAAAACAAATGAAGCCATCGTAACTGCTTTTACAGCAGGTGCGAATGAAGTAGAAAACGTGGAATTCTATACCAGCGAGTTGAGGAAGTATCGCGACCAGGCGCGTGAGATGGCAATGAACGCCGCCATGGAGAAAGCGAAAGCACTCGCTACCACCGCCGGGACCGATACCAGTTGTGTCCTAGATATTAATGAGAATAGCTGGTCTTACTTCAATCAATGGTCATGGTGGTATGGACGAAATCAAAATCAAAACCTGTGGACTCAAAACGCCGTACAGAATATCGCACCATCTGAGGGAAGTGAAACTCCTACCATAGAAGATGGACCGGTCAGCGCTGGACAGATCTCTATCCGAGCGGAAGTAAATGCATCGTTTGGATTGAAGTGAGGTACTAATGAATTTTTTTGCTTGCGCTGCTTTGTTTCTCATGGTTCTTAGCGGATGCTCTTCCGCCTCGGCTACTCCTACATTGCCGCCAGAATCCATGAAAGGCTACGAGCTCTACAGCTGGGAAAGCGAGGGAACCTGGTACTTCTCTCTCCTGGTCGGAACAAATCGTCTCAATACAGTGGAGGAGATCCAGCATCCTGCCACTGTATTAAAAGACATTGATGGGCTCAAGCCTGTCTTAGAATCCCTCGGCAGCGGACAATATGTCTCCTGGACTGCAAACACTCCGCTTGCCTTTCCGCCGGAAGAAATAGTTCAACAGGTGCAGCAGATTTGCCAGACTCAGGGGTTGGAACTGTTCGTTGCACAATAAAAATATCAATTCAAAAGGACCACCCAACGACCGCCTTCATACTGTGTGAAGGCGGTCGTGATTCTGCCATAGGCTAAACATGACAAATATAAGTTGCGGTCAAAATTATATATAATGTATAATCAATTTTGAAGTGAGGCAGAAATGGCAAGTCCGGCACAGACCAACGAAATTGAATCCATACAGAAACGCCCTCTGAAAGAGGACGTTTTCGATGCATTACATGAAAAGATCGTCTCAGGCAAATACAAACCCGGTCAGTGGCTGAGACAGGATGATATCGCCACAAGCCTGGGGGTCAGTATGACTCCGGTGCGCGAGGCGCTCGACCTACTGGTGGCGGCGGGGCTGGCGGAACGTGTCCCTTACCGGGGAGTCCGCGTGCGGGAGATGATCACCAAGGAAGTCGTTGAAGCGTATGGCTTGCGCATGATCATCGAAGCAATGATCGCCCAGGAGGCGGCAAAGAACATAACGCCTGACCAGCTCAAACTGTTGGAAAAGATGCTGGCGGAGATGGGGAAAAATCAATCGCTCAAAGACGTGTCCCACATCCGGCAGTTGAGCCGGGAATTCCATTCCATTATCGCAGATTCATCCAATAACGAATTATTGGTCAAGGTATATGCAGTCGTCTCGAATGCGTTCCCTGATTGGTTGTTGTACGAGGCGATCTTCCGCAAGCCGGAGTTATTAAAGAGCAGCATGGACGATATGCAACGTGAACATACTGCCATCCTCGATGCACTCAAGAAACGCGATCCTGAAAAAGCCATTCAGAAATCCATCGAGCACTTGATGGAATCAGGCAAGTGGCTGGCTGAGTATTTGGACGTGCCCGCAGAACTCATCCGTGAAAAAGAAGAACAGGCTTCCGTCCTGTTGAAAATGAAAAACTAAGGAGAAGGCAACATGAGCGAAGAACTATACAAGGAAATGGCTCAGAGCATCATCGACGGAGATTCGGATAAATCCGTGGAATTGGCGCAGAAATCCATTGACCTGCAAATGCATCCCCTCGACACGATCACGAAGGGATTTGTGGTGGGTGTCAATTACATCGGCGACCTGTTCGGCAAGGGTGAAGCCTTCCTGCCGGAATTGGTGATGGCGGGTGAAGCCATGAAAGCTGCCGTCGCCACACTCGAACCGGAACTGCTCAAGCTCGGTGAAGCCCGCGAAACCATGGGACGCGTGGTGCTCGCCACCGTCGAAGGCGATATCCACGAGATCGGCAAGACGCTGGTCGGTACGATGTTGAGTGCCTCCGGTTTTGAGGTCACCGACCTGGGCGTTGACCAGCCCGCCGAAAAGATCATCGGCAAAGCGTTGGAGATCGACGCGCAGATCATTGGCATGAGCGCCCTTCTCACCACCACGATGGTCCGCCAGCGTGAAGTGATCGAAGAGTTGGATAAGGAAGGTCTGCGCCCGCGCATCAAGGTAATGGTCGGCGGCGCTCCGATCACCAAGGAATGGGCAGAGAAGATCAAAGCCGATGGCACCTCGGAAGATGCAGTCGGTGCCGTGCAATTGGCGAAAAAGCTGGTCGGGAAGGAATAGGTTTTGGACTCCAAAGTCTCTAGACTTTGGAGTTTTAATTACAACCCAATCCAAAGTCTGGAGACTTTGGACTCCAATACTCGAAATCTCAGAGAGAGTAGAGACATAAGCCTCGGGAGGGCGCTATGTCGAAAAACATAAAGTCAATTACCAATCCGAAGTTGAAGCTCGAAATTCTAACTCCGGAAGAGGTCAAAAAGATCCACGAAGCAACGTTGTGGATCATTGAACATGTCGGTGTACGTTTCCCGTCTCAGCGGGCAATGGAGATCTGGGAAGCCAATGGCGCGACGGTTGACCGCGAGAAGAAGATCGTCAAGGTCAAAGGCGATGTCATTGAAGAAGCGTTGAAAAAAGCTCCGCCTGCCTATACGCTGGCAGCGCGTGACCCACAGCAGGATCTGCCGCTCGACGGCAATCACGTCAATTTGGGAACGGATGGCTGCGGCGTGGAAGTGATCGACATCCACACCGGTCAAAAGCGGACCTCGTGCCTGAGCGATGTACGAGATATCGCTCGCGTCGCTGACGCCACGGAGGAGGTCGCGTTCCATTGGGTGGCAGTCTCCGCACAGGACACACCCGTCGAAGCGCGCGGACTGCACGAAGTCAAAACCGTGTGGGAGAACTCCACCAAGCACGTGCAGACCGAATCCATTTACAACGTGGCTGAGGCCAAAGCCGCAATGGAAATGGCAGCCTTGTTGGTCGGTGGCAAGGACAAACTCAAAGAACGACCGGTTCTTTCGTTGATGCAGTGCACCGCTCCCCCGCTTGGGCATGATGGTGGCAGTCTCGACGCCGCGCTGATCGCCGCCGAACATGGCATTCCGACCGGTTTCATGACGATGGCATCCTGCCTGACGACAGGTCCCACAACGATGGCAGGGAATCTCGCCGTAGGCAACGCAGAAGTGATCTCCGCAACCGCTTTGCTGCAACTGGCTTATCCGTGTGCACCCGTCTTCTATGCCGCAGCACAGACCGCAACCGATCCGCGACTCGGATGCTACACCGGCGGCGGTCCCGAAGATTATCTCTTTGGCGCAGCCACCAACGTACTCGCAGACTTTTACAACATTCCGCTTTCGATGGGCGCTTTTGCCACAGGTGCAAAGGAACCCAACTGGCACGCCGGCGTGGATGGCAGTTTTTCATCCTTCATGGCAAGTATCGTCATGTCCGACATGCTGCTGGGATGCGGGTTCCTGCATGGCAGCCGCATTTGGTCCTTTGCCGAGATGATGATGGACTGCGAGATCTTCTCGATCGTCCACAAGATGATGCAAGGCATCGTTGTCGATGACGAAACACTCGCCCTCGAAGCGATCGCCAACGTTGGTCCCGGCGGACATTATCTGGCACAGAAACATACCCGCCGACACATGCGTGAATTGTTCATGCCGCAGTTCATGGATCGCCGTCCCTACTCCGAATGGGAATCGAAGGGCGATGATGCACGCGATTGGGCAACCGCCAAAGCTCGCAAGATCCTTGCAGAACACCAGCCCGAAACTCTGGACCCGAAGATCAGCGAAGAAATGGAAAGGATCATCAAGTCAGTCGAAAAGTAAAGTTAGAAAGTTGACAGGTTGAAATGTTTGCAGGTTGTATCGTACCAACTTTACAACCTGCAAACCTGAAAACATTCAAGCGTATTTCACTCTCTTCGCCAAAGAGAATCAAATGCTGAATTCAGCATTCACAATTTATTTAGAGGTGTCTTATGCAGCCGAAACTAACGCTCCTCAACGATGAACTCATCGCCAAAATTCTGGAGGAAGCTTATGAACTCCTCCAGTGCCCCGGCATCAAGGTGCAGAACCCTGAAGCACGGGATCTGCTCGCTGCGGCGGGCGCAAAACTGTATCCTGACAATCAAGTCATCGGTATTCCCGCAGCGCTTGTCCACAAAGCCCTGGAAAGCGTGCCGCGGGAATTTTATTTATATGACTACGATGGCAATCCAACTGTTCACTATGGCGGCGATGATGTCCACTTTGACCCAGGGTCGTCAGGCATTGCGATGCTCAACCCGGAGACTCTCGAACACGACACCACCGAGACATCGCATTTGATCCGTTTGCTCAAGGTCGCCGAGCAGATCCCCCAATATGACGCGCAATCCACCGCCGTGATCTGTCACGACGTACCCAAAGATATCCAAGATTCCTATCGGCTTTATTTAGCACTTTTATATTCCAAGAAACCAATCGTCACCGGCGCATTCACCAACAAGACCGTGCAAGAAATGATCGACATGCTGGCACTCTTTGCGGGCAGCCCCGAAGCCGCACGTGAAAAACCGCGTGCCATCTTCGATGTATGCCCCGCTCCTCCGCTCATCTGGTCGAACTTCGGCGCGGGCAATCTCATTGCACTAGCGAAGGCTGGCATTCCGGCAGAGATCGTCTCTGTTCCGCTCGCAGGTGCAGCGGCTCCGGTCACCATGCTGGGCACCATCACGCAGCACACCGCTGAATGTCTGGCAGGCATCACCATCCACCAGCTTGCCAATCCCGGCTCTCCCATCGTCTGGGGCGGCGCGGCGGCGATCTTCGACATGCGCAAAGGCGCCACGCCGATGGGCGCGGTCGAAACCGCCATGCTCGATTGTTCGTACGCGCAGGTTGCCAAGTCGCTGCACATGCCCACGCACACCTATCTCGGTGCGACCGATTCGAAACTGGTCGATGCGCAGGCGGGTCTCGAAAGCGGCATCACTGCCATGGTCGGCGCGCTGAGCGGCATCAACATGATCTCCGGCTCGGGCATGCTCGATTTTCTTGCCTGCCACAGCGCCGAGAAACTCGTGATCGATGCCGAAGGCATATCCATGGCGAAACGCATGGTCATGGGCGTCAAGCAGCACACGGAGAAACTCGCTACCGATTTTTACGATGAGAAGATCAACTTCAAAGGCGGCGACTTCCTCAAACAGAAGATCACCATGAAATTGTTCCGCGAAGAACAGATCCTGCCCGGCAGCGTCATCGACCGGGACTCAACTCGCGCCTGGAAAGCTGCCGGATCTCTGGACGCCTTCGGACGCGCCCGAACTCCGCGTGAACGAACTGCTCGCTTCCTACCGACGCCCGGAGCTTGATCCCGTTAAAGAAAACCAACTCCACGCCTTCATGCTTGACCTCAGCAAGAAGGCTGGGCTCGAACAGTTGCCCGCTCTCGAAGATTATCAACCTGCATAATATGGAGTCAACCAGCTAGCTGGTTGACTCTCAAACGGCAAGCCGTTTGAACTCCAGATCTGGGCAACTGACCATCATCACAACCCAACGAGTCGCAAACTCGCATTTCACAGTACCCAGGAGGTGCTTTATGCAGCCCAAGTTATCTCTGCTCGACAATGACCTGATCGCCCGCATTCTCGATGAGGCGTATCAGTTGATGCTCAAACCCGGCATCAAGGTCCAGAACCCGGAAGCGCGGCAACTGCTCGCAGACGCTGGCGCACAAGTGGATGAAGAGACGATGGTCGTCCGCATCCCTGAGCAGATCGTTAAGAAAGCACTGGAGACGGTTCCGCGACAGTTCTTCCTCTACGATTACAATGGCAACCCCACCGTCCAGTATGGAGGCGATGCGGTTCAGTTCGACCCCGGTTCATCGGGAGTGGCCATCTTCATCCCCGAAACGCTCGAACACAAGACATCCGAAACCGATGACCTGATCCGCGTGGTCAAGGTAGCTGACAGCTTGCCGCAATACGATGCTCAATCCACGGCGATCGTCTGCCATGATGTGCCGAAAGAAATTCATGACTTGTACCGTTTGTATCTGGTCATGCTGTACTCGAAGAAGCCGATCGTCACCGGCGCGTTCACCAACAAGACCGTCCATCACATGATCGACATGCTCGCCATCTTCGCAGGCGGACGTGACAACTTGAAAGAGCATCCTCGCGCCATCTTCGATGCCTGCCCATCTCCTCCATTGATCTGGTCGAACTTCGGCGCAGGGCAGTTGATCGCACTGGCACGCGCAGGTGTTCCCGCCGAGATCGTATCCATGCCATTGGCGGGCGCGGCGGCTCCGGTCACGTTGATCGGTGCGGTCACACAGCACGCCGCGGAATGTCTCTCGGGCATCACCATTCACCAATTGGCGTGCCCCGGCTCCCCCATCGTCTGGGGCGGAGCGCCATCCACTTTTGACATGCGCAAAGGCGGCACACCGTTCGGCTCGGTGGAAACTGCCATGATTGATTCATCGTATGCACAAGTTGGCAAGTCACTTGGTTTACCAACTCATGCATACCTCAGCGCTACCGAATCAAAACTGCTCGATATGCAAGCCGGTCTTGAAAGTGGCATGGGCGCGTTGATCGGCGCTCTGAGCGGCATCAACATGATCTCCGGCGCTGGCATGTTGGATTCGCTCCTTTGCCAGAGTCCCGAAAAACTTGTCGTGGATGCAGAAGGCATCGCCATGGCGAAGCGCATGTTGGACGGCATGAAGATCCACACCGAAACGCTTGCCACCGGTTTCTATGAAGGCGTCAACTTCAAAGGCGGCGATTTCCTCAAGCAGAAGATCACCATGAAGCTCTTCCGCGAAGAACAGCACATCCCCGGCAAGGTCATCGACCGTGACTCGATGCGTGGCTGGAAAGAATCGGGCTCCATGGATACGTTCACGCGTGCTAGGATTCGCGTGCAGGAAATTCTCGCATCCTACAAACGCCCGGAGCTTGACCCCGACAAAGAGCGCCAACTCCACGACTTTGTGCTGGACCTCGCGAAACAAGCAGGAATGGAACAACTCCCGATACTAGAGGATTTTCAACCCGCGTAGGAAGGACACAGCGGCGCTGTGTCCCTACGGAACAATATGCTTGATCTAACTCAACTTCTTCGAAATCCCGCGCGTAGACGCGGAATTCGATATATCTCCCGATGGGACACGCATTGCTTTTGCCTGGAACAAAACTGGTGAATGGCAAATTTATGAGGGACGACTGGACGCCTCTCTCGACCCGCAACCTGTCACCGTTATACAGGGCGGAAAACTCACGCCGCGCTATTCTCCCGACGGGACGCATCTAGCATACGCTTTGGATGTTGATGGAAGCGAGTCTTACCATATCGTTCTGCACAATCTACAGACGAACTCCCATATTGATCTCACCTCCTATTCTGTCTACGCGCAACAGCCGAATTTCGATTTTTCTCCTGATAGGAAAATGGTGGCGTTCCTTTCCGATGAACTTGGGCAGTTCTCTTTATATCTGTTGACGATTGAAACAGGCGAAAGAAAATCGCTGCTCGATATCCATCACCCTATGTGGAATGTGAAATGGTCGCCAGACGGAAAGTGGATCGTTATCGAAGCAGAAATGGAAGCAAGTGATCGGGGAATATTTGTTGTAGAAGTAGAATCCTTCGGCGCTGCTCAGGACAAGAGTGGAAAGTGGAAACAATTGGATGGACTTAATGCGGAGCAACCCGCATGGTCACCTGAATTCAAAATTCATTGCATTCTGTGCTGAGTCAGGCGAATGGTTTGATATTGGATTGTATGAAGTTAAAACAGGAAACATTGAATGGCTGACTAGCAGCATCGGTGACGATATGTCTCCTTGCTGGTCGGTTGACGGGAAACGAATCAGCTGGGTCCATGCCGAGGGAGCGGCGAACAGCTTGATGGTATGGGAAAGAGGCGTGCCGGTTAAACGGTATCAGGTGTCGGCGGGGATCCATTCCAATCCACGGTTTACGCCGAAGAGTGAAATTCTCATGTTGTTTGAAAATCCGAGTCAGCCGCCGGACCTTTGGAGGTTGAATCTCGATGGCACGTTCGAGCAATTGACAAATTCACTGCCGGAGGAATTTCGTACCGCAAAGTTCATTTTGCCTGAGGAAGTTTTTTATGAAAGCAACGCTGTGGCTGTCCCTGCGCTGCTGTTTCGCGGAACGGGAGATTGTGCGGTTGTAGACGTTCACGGTGGACCGAACTGGCATGTGCAATTTCTGTGGGACCCGATCGTTGCTCATATGGCTTCGCGCGGCTGGACTGTACTCCTGCCGAACTATCGCGGCTCAACCGGCTATGGACGCGCATGGCAGAACGCGAACCGTTACGATATGGGCGGTGTGGATACGCGAGACTGCGCGGCGGGAGTTTCTTTTCTGAAGAAAGAGGGGTTGGCAAAGAAATTTGCGGTGACGGGGCGGAGTCATGGCGGCTATTTGACAATGACCTGCCTGACGCAATTCCCTAAGTTATGGTGCGGCGGCTCGGCAGTGGTGCCATTTATGAACTGGTTCAAGTCGCATGAGGAGTCGCGCGAGGATTTGCAGCACTGGAATATAGAGAACATGGGCGACCCGAAAGAAAATTATGAGCGCTGGTATAACGCATCGCCATTTTTCTTTTTGGATCGAGTCAACGCGCCTGTGCAATTGATCTGCGGCGGAAATGACCCACGCTGCCCGGCGGTCAATTCGCTGGATGCTCGTGATAAACTTGTTGAACTTGGGAAAGATGTGGAATTGTTTTTGTATGAAGATGAGGGACATTCATTTTTGAAGATAGAGAACGTGATCGATGCGGAAATGAGGCGGGTTGAGTTTTTAGCAAGAGTGTTGGGCGAAGGTCGGTAAACAAGTAAACACGTAGACAAGTAACACGTGTGTACTTGTTTCCCTGTCTACCTGTATACATCATAGAGGAGAGAGTATGGAACCCTTGAAGTTTTTATCAAATGAAGATGTGCAAGCCATGCACGAAGCTACGCTCAAGATCATGCATGAAGTGGGTGTGATCTGGACGCACAAGCCCAGCCTGGATATTCTGCTCGAAGCCGGCTGTACCATGAACGGCAATCGAGTTTGCTTCCCGCCGGAACTGGTAATGGACAGCATTGCCAAAGCGAACAAACGTCCCTGCATTCGCGGGCGCAATGGACAGGTGAATGAACTGGGCGGAGGAAATCTCTATTTCCATAATCTCGGCGGTGCGCGCGATGTGTTCGATGCGCGGACGGGGACACGTCATGCCGCCACGAATGAAGACGGTATCAATGCGGTGCGCCTCTTGGATGCTCTGCCAAACTGCAACACGGTCACGCCATTCTTCACGCCTCCCGATGTTTCCAATGAGATGATGGCGATGTACATGTTCCGCCATGCGCTGTCGAACACGGTCAAACCCGTGCAGGGACCCGGCATCCAGTTCGGACATGAGGTTCGGTATGCGGTGGAGATGGCGGCAGTGGTCGGGATTCCCGCTCACGAGTTGACGCTTTCCCTCTCGCCGGTCAGCCCGCTCACTATGCACGATGTCGCTGCCGACGCGATCATGAAGATGGCAGAGGCGGGCATTATCCATGCCAACCTGCCCTGCCCCACCGGCGGCGCGACCTCGCCTATGACGCTCACTGGCAGTGTCATTCAGCAGAGCGCCGAAACGCTGGCTCCATTGGTGCTGGCTCAGATCATCAACCCCGGCTGCGGCGTTGTCTACTGCGGGCGTCTCGCCATGCTGGAGCCACGCACCGGATTACTCTGGGCAGGCGTCGAACTGGGGACTGGCCTCCGCCGCCACGGTTCAACTCGGACATTACTACGGGTTCTCGGTCAACGTGTACGGCTTCTCCACGAATGCGCACACACTCGACGCGCAAAATGCATTCGAGCGCGGACTCAACGCCACCATCCCAGCTCTCGCAGGCGCAGATGAACTCTCGGGCATCGGCGAGATGGAGGCGGGCGTGACAGGTTCCTTCGCCCAAATGGTGCTGGATAATGAACTGGCGGGAAGTGTGAATCGTCTGTGCGGCGGATTGTCTGCCGATGCAGATCATCTTGCGGTGGATATCATCGGCAACGTAATGAACGGTACACGAAATTTCCTCGGTCAAAAACACACGATGAAGCATTTGAGAGCGGGAGAAGTAGCTCTTACAAAACTTGCCGAACGCAACTCATGGGATACTTGGGAAACGAAGTTCGAACGCAAGCAAATGGCGGATCATGCCACCGATGAAGCAGAACGAATTTTGCGCGAACATGTTGTCACACTATTGGAACCCAGACAGGAGCAGGAATTGGATAGAATCCTGGCAGCGGCAGAGAAAGAATTTGAAAAGAAAAAATGATTCTGGAGCGCAACAGCTTGCTGTTGCAGAATGCAGGAGCAAGCTCCTGCATTCCAAAAAGGAGAACCATGCTCAAACAGGCACATGCAATTTCAGAAGAATTGATCGAATGGCGGCGTGACTTCCACATGCACCCCGAGATCGCCTTTGATCTTCATCGCACATCGAAGATCGTTGCGGATGAACTGGAAAAAATGGGATATCGGGTCAAACGCGGAGTGGGAAAGACCGGTGTTGTGGCAGAGATCGGCGAAGGCGGAAAGATAGTCGCCATCCGCGCCGATATGGATGCACTCCCCATTTTCGAACAGAACGAGCACGAGTATGCGTCACAGAATGTCGGAGCTATGCATGCTTGTGGACACGATAGTCACACAGCCATGGCATTGGGCGCAGCACTATTAATGTCAAAAGAAAAATTGCCCGGGCGTGTGCGCTTCCTTTTCCAACCCTGTGAAGAGACTGCCGATGAGGAAGGCAAGAGTGGAGCACAGCGCATGGCAGCGGAAGGTGCGATGGATGGGGTAGATTATGTGATCGCGCAACACGTCAACCCAAATATTCCGGTGGGAGCGATCGAGATCAGCGCTGGTCCCTGCTCGGGTGGCGTAGATACATGGTACGCCACGATCTCAGGCAAAGGCGGGCATGGAGCCTATCCACACACGACGGTTGATCCGTTCTTTTTGTTGGCTCAGGTCATCATTGCGCTGAACGGGATCGTTTCCCGCAAACTCGATCCCTTTGAACCGGCCGTTGTCAGCATCGGTGCCATCAACGGCGGCGAAGCAGAGAATGTAATCCCTGAAAAAGTAACTTTGAAGGGCACAATCCGATTCGCGTCTATGGAAGTACATAAACAAATTCGCGAAGAATTGAAACGGACCTTCGACATCGTCAAGGCACTGGGCGGCGATTACGAACTCAAGTTCGAATACGGCGGACCGCCGATGATCAACGATGGAATGGTCTCGCAAGCGATTGAAAAAGTTGGCAAAGATTTGCTTGGAGAGGATAAAGTCCACGAGATGCATAAGTCGCTGGGGGCAGAGGACTTCGGTGAATTCCTCAAACATGCTCCCGGTGCCATGTACATGCTCGGTACACAGATTCCAGGACGCGAAGTCTATCAACTCCATCACCCCAAGTTCGATCTCGATGAACGGGCGCTGCCGATCGGAACAGCGTTACTTGTAGAAACCGCCTTACGGTTCATGCGCGACGAAATTTAGTCACGATAAGTTACTCAGGAGATAAACATCCCGTGTCATAAAGATACGGGATGTTCGTTACTTCCTCCCGGAAGATGGAATTGTTGTACAATATCCGCAGGGAACCTTTCTTGGGGCGTATGATATTCATACTTCTAGATACAAGTTGGCTACAAGTTTATTTTCTAATTTCTCTGTTTATTTGGGGATGTACAGGGTATGCTTATCGTGTGAACGCAAAACTACCTGTTGAAGATCCAAAGAAGAAAGATTTTCGTCCTGCGGCAGTCATTCTGGCTCCTGTTTTGTTTCCACTGGTTTTTGCCGGTATTATTTCTATTTTCATCATTAAAGCAGTTCTGTACGGAATCTTTCTAATAGCATTTACAGTTGTATTGGTAGCGTTTAGAAAACCTTTTATCATCACTTGGTTGAAGAAAGTAGCAACGAAGGTTGGAAATATCTTGTTAGAAGTAAATACAACTTTAATCAAGATAATTTACAACCCACCAGCTACTCCATCACAACAGGCATAAAAAATCTCCGCCGCGGCGGAGATTTTTAGTTTCGTACTTTATCCAAATGCAATTGATAAGGAATCATCATTAAAAAGCCAACAGCGATAGTGATTTGCCCAATCAGTACACCACCCGATTGCCACGGACCAAAATAAGGCACTCCCGGCAATGGCTGCGAACCCATACCAAAGACATCTGCCATGCCGGTGAAAACGGCAATGACATAACCTGTGCTTATCAAACGAAGTCCAATATCGGCAAGGATGCTGCGTTGTTCCTTGCCCCATAATGCCAGCAAACCGACATATCCGCCCAGACAAATCAGGGCAAGCCCCACGAGAAAGACCGCGATCTGGATAAAACCGACGATGGGGCTGCGATCCCAGCCAAACCAATTGGGCTTGGCACCAGCTATAAATACAAATAAACCAATCCCTACCGTGATCAAGCTGAAACGTATCCGCAAAAAGGACACGCGAAAGGCCGGTTCTGCACTCATGCCGGAAGATGTTCCCGTAAAAATCGCAGCCAGTTTCCGCCTAAAACATTTGCTGCATCCATTTCGCTGTAGCCGCGTTGCATCAATTTTGTAGCCACGAGCTGGAGATCAGCAATCGTATCCACTTCAGGAGGAATGGATTGCAGACCGAAGCCACCGTCAAAATCAGAGCCGATGGCTGCATGGCTAGCATCTCCTGCCATCTGACAGATGTGATCAATGTGCGCGATCAAAACATCGAGCGGAACTTCTTCGCGGCGGCTGCCGGATTTTCTCGCCCAACCAACCTTTAGGAAGCTATTGAACGGGATCACGCCGATCACACCATCGCGTTCGAGCAATCCGCGGATGACATCATCGGGAAGATGACGATTTGAATCAGAGCCTCGCATGAGCGCCGCACAATTGGAGTGAGAAGCCATGACAGGTCCTTCATAGCGATCCAACGATTCGAGGGCAGATGCTTCGTCCATGTGGCTGAGATCAAGAATGAAGTTGTATTCTGCCATGGCAGCAATGAGCTTGCGCCCATCATCCGTCAGCGGACCAGGGGTACCGGTGCCGCCGCAGTAACGAGTTCCTGCCCAAGCGAGACCGATCATCCGCAGCCCCCACTCCCACCAATCGGCGAGTTCGTGCGGCGAGCGGATTCCATCCGCGCCTTCCATCAGGTAAAGCAAACCCACAGGATGGGTTACGCCTTCCTGCTGAGGCTTAGACCAATCTTCGATAACAGAATCAAGCCCCGCCTTCGTAACGAGGAGCCGAAATTTATCTGGATGTGAATTTGTCAATTTGCGGTACACGTCAATTTGCGTACGGTACATGCGGTGCGCAGACTTATAGTCCGAATACCAAACCAAATCGGCAGTTTCTTTGCTTTTCGCAGGTGATGCGAACAATGTCGAAAATATTACCGCCACCTGACCACGTTGATATTCGGGCCAGCCTGTTGTGGCATCGCCGTTGCGCGCAGGAATATCCGTCCCTATTTCAAGGCGGCGCGTTTCCAACGCTGAACGCGTGTAATCACGCCCGTAGTTGAGCATGTTATACGCGATATCTTGATGTGAATTGATGATCAGGGGCATAGTGGTGAAAGAGCGCCCCACCCTTGTGAGACGCTCTTTGTTTCTAGTTAGGCTTCCGACTGATCTTTATCTGATTCCCCTGTTGGTTCGTCGGAAGATGTTTCGGGTTCGTCAGAACCGAATTCCGCTGTTAGTAATTTGAAGTCCTTGTCAGCAAATGCGGCGGAGTCTACTTTGCGGAGGCTCAAACCGATACGGTGCTGGTCGGCGTCGATGCGGATGACGCGCAGACTTTTGACTTCACCTTCCTTGAGAACCTCCTTGGGATGCTCGATGCGATGTTCTGCGATCTCAGAGATGTGAATGAGCCCTTCGATGTCGCCTTCCAGGCGGGCAAAGGCACCGAACTTGGTCAGGCGGGTAATGACGCCTTCGACCAATTGACCCACACTGTACTTCTCCACGCGGGAGCGCCAGGGATCTTCCTGTAACGCACGGACGGAGAGACCGATGCGCTTCTTTTCCTTGTCCACATTGATAACTTTGACCTTGACTTCCTGCCCCACTTCCAAGACTTCGCGCGGGTGGTCAATGTGATCCCAGGAGAGTTCGGAGAGATGAACGAGTCCATCGGCTCCGTTGATGTTGATGAAAGCACCGAAGTTGGCGAGGCTGGTCACGCGACCGGTGTAGACCTTGCCTTCTTCCAGTTCTTCGATAACGCGTTCCTTGATCGACTGGCGGGACTCGGTGCTGGCGGCGCGCTCTGAAAGGATCAGGCGGCGGCGTTCGCGGTCCACTTCGACGACGCGGACGGAGATCGGCTGACCGATCATCTTCTGCCAGCGCTGTTCGGGCGTCTCGCCAGTGGACTGGCTGCGGCGCAGGGCGCTGATCTGCGAAGACGGCACAAAGCCGCGCAGACCTTCGACACCCACGATCAAACCGCCCTTGTTGAAGCCGATGATCTTGCTGTCAATGACTTCGTCGTTGGCAAGCAGCTTATCGACATTTTCCCAGGAGAGTTGTTCCTGTGCACGCTTCAGCGACAGAACGACATTGCCGTTCTGATCTTCTGCGTTGATCACAAAAACGTGAACTTCCTGACCGACCTTCAGCGCGTCGCGTTCTTCCGCTGTCAGTTGATCCAATTCGCGACCAGACACAACGCCTTCCGATTTTGCGCCAATGCTTACAAGGATCTGGCTTTGGCTAATACTTGCGATCATGCCCGTGCGGATTTCACCCGGCTGGGGCAAATCAACGCTGAGGTCCTGTTCGTTGAGCAAGGACTCCATTGTTTGATTGTTGTTATTGTTGTGTTCTCCCTGCTTGTTGGCATCGCTCCCTTGAGGCGGCAGGGTCTGATTCTGATCTGTCACTTGTGGCTCCAATTAGAAAAATGTAAGGCGGATTATACAGGCGAATGTTCAAGTTTGCAACCCTGACATTAGCACTTTCCTTAACAGATGAAACTCTCATTAGCCTTCTCTCGAATTACTTCTCAACTGGCTATCATTGGGAAGATTAACGAGTATAATCCCCCTTCGGAGTTGAATACATGCCATCTATTTTTCCCTTCACTGCAATCGTAGGACAGGAGCGCATGAAACGTGCGCTTATTCTAAATGCTGTCGATACTCGTATCGGCGGCGTATTGATCCGCGGCGAACGCGGCACGGCGAAATCCACGGCATCGCGCGCTTTAGCGGCGTTGCTTCCCAAGGTAAAGGTTGTGGATGACTGCCGCTTCGGATGCGATCCTGATAAGCCAAACACCTGGTGCACCGAGTGCAAAGAACGTTCGGATGGCGGCAAGATACCGCTGCCCTATCACGTCCGCACGACACCGTTTGTAAACCTGCCCGTTTCTGCCACCGAAGACCGCGTGGTGGGAACGCTCGATATCGAGCAGGCAATCCAAAAAGGTGAACGACACTTCGAGCCCGGCATTCTCGCCGGAGCCAACCGCGGTCTGCTCTACATCGACGAAGTGAACCTTCTCGACGATCACGTGGTGGATGTCCTCCTGGACTCCGCTGCCATGGGCGTCAATATGGTCGAACGCGAAGGCATCTCCTTCACCCATCCCGCCCGCTTCATTCTCGTCGGGACGATGAATCCGGAAGAGGGAGAACTCCGCCCTCAATTGCTGGATCGCTTCGCCCTTTCTGTAGACATTGTGGGTATCCGCGAGGCACGTGAACGCGTCACCATTATGCAGAGTAACCTGGACTTCGAACAGGATGCCGACGCTTTCCGCACCCGATGGATGCCGAAAGAAGAAGATCTCTCACACCGGATCGAGCGCGGACGCGAACTCGTCGGTCAGGTAACCCACACCAGCCGCGACCTGCTTTCCATCGCCGCGCTGACCTCATCCCTCAACGTGGACGGTCACCGCGCGGATCTGGTGATCCTCAAAGCCGCCCGTGCGCAAGCCGCCTTCGAAGGTCGTACCAAGATCAACGACCACGATATCGCACTTGCCGCCGAGCTGGCTCTCCCCCACCGCATCAAGCGGACTCCCTTCCAGCAAGCTGAGATGACGACCGAGCAATTGCAGGAACGCATCGAACAGCTTGCGGGTCAGTCTATGCCGAGTGAAGCGGAAGAGGAATTCGAATCCCAGCAAGGCAAACCTGAGGAAAAAAAACTTAAAGCTCGAGGATGAACGCGAGGAAGGTCCGCAGGAGGGCAAGCCTGAACAGATGCCGCAGGATGTGTTTGCGAACACGTCCGCGAACTGGTGGGAAGGCGGACAGAAGGTCAAAGCGGGAGAGAAGTTTCAACCCCGTAAATTAAACACGCCTCTCGACAAGCTCGCACGCAAACACGCCGGTCGCCGTTCGCTCACCAAGACCGAACGCAAGCACGGGCGCTACATCAAGGCGCGTCCTGCCGGTGATAAGAAGGATGATATCGCCTTCGATGCCACCTTCCGCGCGGCGGCTCCATTTCAAAAACACCGCGTGGAAAAGCGCAAACGTCTTGCCTTCGCCATCGAGTCATCGGACTTGCAACGCAAGATCCGTGTGAAGCGCGTCGCCAATCTGGTGTTGTTCCTTGTGGATGCTTCGTGGTCGATGGCAGTCGCCGAACGCATGAACGCGACCAAGGGCGCGATCCTGTCCCTTTTGACGGATGCCTACCAACGGCGGGATCGAGTCGGATTGATCGTCTTCCAGAAGGACCGCGCGACTTTCGTCCTACCCCCGACCAATTCCGTTCAATTAGCCCAACGCGCGCTGATGGATATTCCCGTCGGCGGAAAGACCCCTCTTTCAGCGGGCTTGTTCCTCGCCGCGGATGTGCTGCGTCAGGAAAAACTCCATCACCCCGACGTGGAACCGCTTCTGCTCGTCCTCACCGACGGCGCAGGGAATGTCTCGATTGGTGCATTGCCCCCGCAGGAAGAATCCTATCGCTTCGCAGAACTGATCGCCCACGAGAAAGTAAAGAGTGTAGTCATCAACATGGAGCACGCCGCCTTCGATCAGGGATTAGCGCAACAACTGGCAAATCATCTCAAAGCGCCATGTTACGCGCTCAGTGAGCTGAAAGCCGAGAACTTGTATCACGCCGTGAAGGATGAAATGGCGAGACCAGCCAAGAAATAAAAAGAACTCCGAGTTTGCTTGTCCCCGCTGGGGGCGAAAAACTCGGAGTTCTAATTTTAGTTCGATAACTTTACGATCTATCTTTATACAGCGCTGTCAGAGCGGCGCCGATGGCTTGTGAAAGATCGCCCAACGCTGCAGGGACAATGGTAATGGCATCCCGCTGGTAGGGCCAGAGATATTGACGGGCAGTGGAACGCACAATGTTCAGGTAATTTTCACGAAAGGTATTGCTGGTCGCTTCGGGGTCCATTAATCCGCCACCGATGACAACAAACTTCGGGTCGAGTGCCATTGCCAGGTTGGCGATATGCAGCCCCAACGCTTTCGCCTGGAAATCAAAGATCTCCTGGGCAAGCTTATCGCCTTTTTGCGCCAGTCCACGCAGGGAGAAGGCGCGTTCTTTCATCGTAAGCGGAGATTTCGCCAGATCGTGATCAGGATATTGTTCCAATTTTTCGGCAAGTAAATTTGGAAGACCAGCCAAGCAAGTGTACATTTCGATACAACCCCAGTCGCGCCCACAACCACAGGTGTAGGGTTTTGCGCCAAGCAAATGCAAAGCGGCAGGCATATGACCAGCTTCCATGCCAGCGAAGGTATCGCCGCTGAGGGCAAAGCCATGCTGGTCAATGTATGCGCAACCCAAGCCGGAACCAGGAGCCAGCATGACAACCGTGCCATTACTACTGCCACGAGCGTGTTGCGCCTCAGCCACACCACCCATATCGCCATCATTACCGACAGTCAGCGGGATGGGACGCCCGGCGCGCTCGGCAAGGGCATTACTATATGCCGTGTGAACATCGAATCCGGTGAAACTATCGGGGAGGTTGGCAGAATGATCGAAAACGCCATAGCGTTGGAAGGGTCCCGGCACTGCCAGCCCCACCCCATGGACCTGGTCCCAGGTCAGCGAATTGGAAGCGAGATAATTTGTGATCGCTTCAACCCAGCTCAACACCACTGTTTCAGGCCCGTGTGCGGACTTGGTGGATGCTTGCAATAGTTTTGTGGAGATAGTCGAGCCATCGCTCCAAACGCCTCCCACTTTGGAAGTGGTCGCGCCACCATCGGTTCCGATGTACACAGCTTTGTTCATATTTTCTTTTCCGTTTTCCTTTTATTTTTTTCCTGCCATTTAAAGCAGCTATATTTTAATTCCCTTTTAGTAACTCATCCAGCATAGACTCGGGCACTTGCACAGCAACCACTTCCCCACGCACGGTGATCACGCCATTGGCAAGGATCCATTCTTCGATAACCACTTTGCGCCCTTTTTGTTCTTTAACCTTGCCGCGTACTTCCAGCTCGATACCAAGCGGGGTTGGTTTGAGATAGTCAACATGTAACGAGGCAGTGAGAGTGCGGGTGTTCGGTTCGATATTCGGGTCTATTTCTTTCGCAGCTTTGTATAGTGCTGCCGATGCCGTCCCTGTGCCATGACAGTCAATAAGAGATGCAAGCAACCCACCGTAGACATAGCCAGGTATGGCAATATGATAAGGCTTGGGCATGAAATGGCATACCGACTCATTACCATCCCAGTATGATTTGATCCGGTGCCCATGTTCGGTTAAGACGCCCGCAGCCGTAACAGTGGGCAAGAGAGTCAGGGTAGTAATCTTGGAAGGGGAGTTCGGTCATAGGTAATCCTTTTTATTCGGGCAGTCGAACACTAAGAACAAGATAGCAAACGTTCTTTCCAAATCACGCTTCGATTACGGGGCGGAAAAGCTCGCCTCTCCGCTCAGCGCGTATTCTATAACGGAATCAAGCTTCGGCTTAGTTGGGAAGCGGAGTCTCCGTAGCAGTGATGGTCGGTGAAAGCGTGATCGTTGGAGATGCAGTCGGGATCGCTGTAGGTGAATCCCCTTCCAACACGAATTGACCGACCACTTTCCAGTCCAGTCCTACAAAAATTTGTACTTCATACGTGCCGGGCAAGAAATCTGAATAATTTGCTTGCCACTCTGCGAAGCCGAAACCACCAGTCTCACCATCCCAGGGGATCGTTTCGTAATGGACAAGTTCACCATCACGATACCACAGTGCCGTCCATTGCACATTGGGGAGCATCTGATCATACGTGAATACAGCACACATGTAATCGATCGGGTTTTGAAATACGGTGGCAGAAGTAAATTCGTAAAAGTTCGAACAGTCCTGCGTAAATTGAAGTTGACTGAAGACGGCGTTGGGATTGGGCGTTACTTCGCTTTCGAATAACGCTTCGATAGCAGGCGGCACGAACGGCGTCGGCGTAATGGTGGGGGTATCGGTTACTGAGGGGGTGTTCGTGATCGTGGGACTGAGCGTGATCGTAGGCGATAACGTGATCGTTGGTGAAAGCGTGATCGTAGGAGTAAGCGACGGGGTAAGCGAGGGTGGAAAATAACGATAGGCGACCGGCTCTCCGTAGAAGTAAAGCAATGCAGCAAAGCCAAACACTACCAAAGACATAAGGATGGTAAACAGCCCGGCTCTTTCACGCTGCTGCTTGATGCGGTAAAAGGTGAGTCTTCTCGCTGACATCCACGCCCGATACCCGGAGCGGAAAATGAGAAATGCCTCAAGCACTGATAGCACGATGATCGAGATAATGCCGGCACGAATATCCATGGGAAAGATTATAGCAGGGGAAAATAAAGGCTGAAGTATGAATTACCCAGTACTTGCGTTCTGGGCAAGTGTGAAGGATGAGCTTTAAATACAGATTATGGAGTATGCACTATTCGCGGCTCGACCCACAGGGCGCGATCATCGGAGGCGGAACCAAGGGAGAGAACCGACAGTACGAATTTTACATCTTGTCCGGCGAGCGAACTCAAGTCGAGATCAACTGTGAAGTACTTTCCGTCGTATCGTTCGCCGAACGCCCAGAAGTCATGGATGATGCCATCGGCAAGCTGATAATCTACGCGGAAGAGTACACCGCAAGAAGTGGCGCCGCCTTCGCAGTTGACGATTGCCTTGAAGTGATCGCCCTTTTGCACTTTGTAGGAAGGATATACCGCACGAATATACCCATTGGATGAATCCTGTGGCACGGTCAACAGGCTGGGAATATTCAACGAGGTTCCATCTTCGAGCCCGGAGGAGGTCTGCTTCAAGACAAATCCATTGGCATCTTTATCAACACCAGGGCAGGTCACTATTCCAATGCCAGTGAACCACTGCGCGGAACAGGCATTTGCAGTGAAATCGTAGGTTGTTCCAGATAAGGAAGGTGACTTCACTTTAATGGACACCCAGAACGGTTTATTGTTGGTAATCGTGGTGCCGAAGACCTCGCCCTTGTCATTGCGGATCTGCCAGTTGCCACGGTAGTCACCCGTGATCAACGGCGTGGTGAAATTCATCGCCAGGTCGATCGTTTGTCCCGGAGCGACCTCCACCGGCAGCGGCATCATATTCTGCCCGCCGAGCAAATCGCCACTAACCAACACAACACGATAGGTTGTCTTCCAGGTGCAGGTGCCGTTATTCTTCAAGCGCCATACCTTGGTGAACGATGAACCTGGCGCGAAGATGGAGCCATCCGACACGGTCACATCTTTGACGAACTCGATACGATCACAACCACGATTGGCGGTTGGCGTAGGCGACTGGAACGGCGTCCGCGTGGGAGTGCGGGATGGCGTTACTGTGGGAGTACGTGTCGGGGTACGTGAAGGAGTTAATGTTGCCGTAAATGTTCTTGTCGGCGTATGAGTAGCAGTAAACGTTGCCGTAGGTGTGCGTGTCGGAGTCCGCGAAGGTGTGGATGTCTTCGTCGGTGTCAGAGACGGTGTCAAGGTCCGGGTCGGTGAGGCGGTAAAGGTCGGCGTCCACGTGGGAGTATTGCTGGGAGTCCGCGTGGGCGTATTGGACGGAGTAAATGTCAACGTTGGTGTGAACGTTGCAGTAAAGGTAGGTGTGAAGGTACGCGTCGGACGCGGGGTGAGAGTGGGGATCGGCGTCTCCGTTGGCAGTGGCGTACGCGAGGGAGTTGGAGTGAAGGTGTTGGTCGGCGTGCTAGACGGTGTAAAGGTGAAGGTCGGAGTAAAGGTCAATGTGTTGGTAGCGGTAAAGGTCGCCGTTGGAGTGTTCGAGGGTGTGAATGTAAAGGTTGGCGTGCGGCTCGGGGTTTGGGTCGGTGTACGGGTGGGAGTGAAGGTCAGCGTTGGGGTAAACGTCGCAGTGAAGGTAGGTGTGAAGGTACGCGTCGGACGCGGAGTGCGAGTGGGAATCGGTGTCTCTGTCGGCAGAGGCGTTCGCGAAGGCGTAGTGGTAGACGTCTTTGTGGGCGTATTCGATGGTGTAAAAGTAAATGTAGGAGTCTTTGTGGGCGTGTTGGAAGGCGTGAAGGTCACCGTCGGGGTATTCGAGGGTGTGAAAGTCAGTGTAGGGGTATTCGATGGAGTTTGAGTCGGTGTGCGAGTAGGCGTAGATGTCAGCGTTGGAGTAAACGTTGCAGTGAAAGTAGGAGTGAACGTACGGGTCGGACGTGGGGTGCGAGTCGGGATCGGTGTCTCTGTGGGTAACGGAGTCCTCGACGGGGTTGGCGTGAACGTATTCGTCGGTGTATTGGACGGTGTGAGGGTGAACGTCGGAGTAAATGTTGGAGTGTTGGATGGAGTAAAGGTCGCCGTTGGGGTGTTCGACGGAGTAAAGGTAAAAGTCGGTGTGCTGCTCGGAGTCTGAGTTGGTGTACGAGTAGGAGTGAACGTCAGTGTGGGCGTGAATGTTGACGTGAGGGTAGGAGTGAACGTACGGGTCGGGCGCGGTGTGCGAGTGGGAATGGGAGTATTTGTCGGCAAGGGAGTACGCGATGGAGTGGGAGTAAATGTATTGGTCGGTGTACTCGATGGCGTGAAGGTGAATGTCGGAGTAAAGGTCGGCGTGTTGGAAGGCGTAAACGTCGCCATCGGGGTATTGGATGGCGTGAAGGTGAAGGTAGGTGTATTCGATGGGCGTTTGAGTTGGCGTGCGGGTCGGAGTGAAAGTCCGTGTTGGAGTGAACGTGGCGGTGAAGGTCGGTGTGAACGTGCGTGTTGGACGTGGTGTACGAGTGGGAATGGGAGTATTTGTCGGCAAGGGAGTGCGCGATGGAGTGGGAGTAAATGTATTGGTCGGTGTACTCGATGGAGTGAAGGTGAAGGTAACAGTAAAGGTGGGGGTATTGGAAGGAGTGTAGGTCGCCGTCGGGGTATTCGAGGGTGTGAAGGTCAGTGTAGGAGTATTCGATGGCGTTTGTGTCGGCGTGCGAGTAGGCGTAGATGTCAGCGTTGGAGTGAACGTTGCAGTGAAAGTGGGCGTGAACGTACGCGTTGGTCGCGGGGTGCGCGTCGGGATCGGCGTCTCCGTGGGAAGAGGAGTCCGTGATGGGGTTGGAGTGAATGTATTGGTTGGCGTACTGGACGGCGTAAAGGTAAATGTCGGAGTAAAGGTTGGCGTATTCGAAGGCGTGAACGTTGCCGTTGGAGTGTTGGAAGGTGTAAAGGTAAATGTTGGCGTGTTGCTCGGAGTTCGAGTCGGTGTACGAGTAGGAGTGAACGTCAACGTGGGTGTGAACGTTAACGTAAAGGTTGGAGTCAGGGTCCGTGTTGGTCGCGGGGTACGAGTTGGGATCGGCGTCTCTGTCGGCACAGGTGTGCGCGAAGGGGTGGACGTAAATGTGTTAGTTGGAGTCCTTGACGGGGTGAAAGTAAATGTCGCTGTGAAGGTTGGCGTATTCGAAGGCGTGAAGGTTGCCGTTGGTGTGTTGGAGGGCGTGAAGGTAAAGGTGGGCGTGTTACTTGGTGTCTGAGTTGGGGTACGAGTAGGTGTGAACGTCAGCGTTGGAGTGAACGTTGCGGTAAAGGTCGGAGTAAATGTCCTGGTGGGACGAGGCGTGCGAGTGGGAACCGGAGTCCATGTTGGAAGCGGCGTGCGCGAGGGTGTAGGCGTAAATGTATTCGTCGGTGTGTTCGATGGGGTAAAGGTGAACGTCGGAGTAAAGGTTGGCGTATTGGATGGAGTGAACGTCACCGTCGGAGTATTCGACATCGTCACCGTAGGGGAAGGAGTGAATGTAAAGGTCGGAGTGCTACTCGGAGTTCTGAGTCGGCGTACGAGTTGGTGTGAAGGTCAACGTGGGTGTGAATGTTGACGTAAAAGTAGGAGTAAAGGTCCGCGTGGGACGTGGTGTGCGAGTTGGGATTCTCGTGTTTGTTGGCAAAGGTGTACGCGAAGGTGTAGGAGTGAACGTGTTTGTCGGCGTACTCGACGGTGTGAATGTAAATGTCGGAGTAAATGTTGGCGTACTGGACGGCGTAAAGGTTGCCGTTGGGGTGTTCGAGGGAGTAAAGGTAAAAGTCGGGGTGCTGCTCGGAGTTTGCGTTGACGTGCGAGTCGGCGTGGACGTCAGTGTGGGAGTGAATGTTGATGTAAAGGTGGGCGATGGCGTGCGCGTGGGGCGGCGCGTATCGGTGGGAACAGGCGTCCAGGTAGGACGCGGTGTGCGCGACGGTGTGGGAGTAAACGTGTTGGTTGGAGTATTCGATGGAGTGAAGGTGAAGGTCGGCGTGAAGGTTGGTGTATTGGAAGGCGTGAACGTTGCCGTCGGAGTGTTCGAGGGTGTAAAGGTAAAGGTAGGTGTGCTGCTCGGAGTTTGAGTTGGTGTGCGGGTAGGAGTGAACGTCAGCGTTGGGGTAAACGTTGATGTAAAGGTCGGCGTGAAAGTACGCGTTGGGCGGGGTGTGCGAGTTGGGATCGGCGTATTCGTCGGCAGAGGCGTACGAGATGGCGTCGTCGTAAACGTATTGGTTGGTGTGTTCGACGGTGTGAAGGTGAACGTGGGGGTAGAGGTTGGCGTGTTGGATGGTGTAAATGTCGCCGTCGGAGTGTTCGATGGCGTAAAGGTAAAGGTGGGCGTGTTACTGGGTGTTTGTGTTGGTGTACGGGTAGGAGTAAATGTCAACGTGGGAGTGTACGTTGACGTGAAGGTAGGAGTAAAGGTGCGCGTCGGTCTGAGTGTACGGGTCGGGATCGGCGTCCAGGTAGGTCGCGGGGTATAGGTTGACGTAGGTGTGAATGTGTTGGTCGGCGTATTCGACGGCGTAGATGTAAAAGTTGCTGTAAAGGTCGGTGTGCTGGAAGGAGTAAATGTCGCCGTCGGTGTATTGGATGGTGTAAATGTAAAGGTAGGCGTGCTGCTTGGAGTTTGAGTCGGTGTGCGGGTTGGTGTGAAGGTCAACGTGGGCGTGAATGTTGACGTGAAGGTAGGCGAGGACGTACGAGTTGGACGACGCGTGTTGGTTGGGACCGGTGTCCAGGTGGGACGAGGCGTGCGTGAAGGAGTCGGAGTAAAGGTATTGGTGGGTGTGCCGGAAGGTGTAAAGGTAAAAGTGGCTGTGAAGGTTGGCGTGTTGGATGGCGTGAAGGTCGCCGTTGGGGTATTCGAAGGCGTAAAGGTAAAGGTAGGCGTGCTGGTTGGAGTTTGAGTGGGCGTGCGAGTTGGCGTGAACGTCAGTGTTGGAGTGAACGTTGATGTAAAGGTCGGAGTGAAGGTGCGGGTAGGACGCGGCGTGCGCGTTGGGATCGGCGTCGCTGTTGGCAGAGGCGTACGCGAAGCAGTTGGCGTGAAGGTGTTTGTCGGAGTATTTGAGGGGGTAAACGTGAAGGTGGGAGTAAAGGTCGGCGTGTTGGAAGGTGTGAAGGTCGCCGTCGGGGTATTGGATGGCGTAAGAGTGAAAGTAGGTGTATTGGACGGCGTTTGCGTCGGTGTACGGGTCGGAGTGAACGTCAACGTGGGAGTGAACGTTGATGTAAAGGTCGGAGTGAAGGTCCGCGTGGGGCGAGGCGTGCGAGTGGGGATCGGAGTCCAGGTGGGACGTGGGGTGTACGTGAGGGTAGGCGTAAATGTGCTAGTCGGCGTGCTCGACGGTGTAAAAGTAAACGTAGCAGTGAAGGTTGGCGTATTCGACGGAGTAAAGGTCGCCGTTGGGGTATTTGACGGTGTGAACGTAAAGGTAGGCGTGCTGCTTGGCGTTTGCGTCGGCGTGCGGGTTGGTGTGAACGTCAACGTGGGAGTGAACGTTGCAGTGAAAGTCGGAGTGAAGGTCCGCGTTGGTCGCGGTGTGCGGGTGGGGATCGGAGTTTTTGTAGGCAGCGGTGTCCACGAGGGAGTGGATGTAAATGTATTGGTAGGCGTATTCGACGGCGTAAACGTAAAGGTCGAGGTAAAGGTCGGCGTGTTGGATGGGGTAAACGTCGCCGTGGGAGTGTTGGACGGCGTGAATGTAGATGTTGGTGTGTTACTCGGTGTCTGTGTTGGCGTTCGGGTAGGAGTAAGGGTTAAGGTTGGAGTAAATGTCGCAGTAAAGGTAGGGGTAAATGTGCGCGTTGGACGCGGCGTGCGGGTGGGGATCGGCGTCCAAGTGGGTCGCGGAGTTCGTGAGGGTGTGGGCGTAAAAGTATTCGTTGACGTGCTCGATGGTGTAAGAGTAAAGGTCGCAGTAAAGGTTGGCGTATTGGATGGAGTGAAGGTCACCGTCGGCGTATTGGACGGTGTGAATGTAAAGGTCGGAGTATTACTCGGGGTTTGAGTCGGTGTGCGGCTCGGCGTAAAAGTGGAAGTTGGGGTGTTGCTCGGGGTCCGCGTGGGCGTGGATGTATTCGTCGGCATGCGGGTGGGAGTGCTCGTTGGCGTAAATGTGGGAGTGGGAGTATTCGATGGAGTCTGCGTTGGCGTACGCGAAGGCGTCAGCGTAGCGGTCGGTGTGAAGGTAGGTGTCCGGGTGGCGGTGTTTGACGGAGTCAGCGTGGGGGTGAGGCTGGCGGTCTGTGTAGCAGTGGCAGTATTGGTAGGAGTCCGACTTGGGGTCAACGTCGGGGTGAAGGTGCTGGTAGGAGTATTGGACGGCGTCTGTGAGGGAGTCGCCGTAAAGGTTGGTGTGAATGTTGACGTAGCCGTATTGGTCGGCTTGGGAGTAAAGGTCAGGGTGTTGGTTGGCGTGAGGGACGGGGTCGCGCTCGGAGTAAAAGCCGGGTCGAGACAGACGGGAGTCGAATCTGTGCGCCCAAGAGGATCGCGCGTCTGACCATATTGATCGTAGATCTTGACGAATTGAATATCAGGGAACTGTTTGAGGTTCTGCGTGATCGGACGTGCAATGGTGTAGAGTGTGCCGTTGGATTGGCATGAACCGGTGAGATAAACATGCGCTACCCCATCGGCATATTCCACTTTGCTGTAGCCGGTGAAACCGTTGAGCACCAGGGCAAGACCCTGATCACGTTCCACACCGGCAGGTCCCTGGAAATATTCATCCAACACGGCGCCGACAAGATTGCGAGAGGAGGGAACATAACGCGTGGCAGGAACTTCATACGGAAGTTTGCCGCTGATCAATTTGTTGTTGTCGGTGAAATAGATATCCACCTTTACGTAAAGCGGAGTGCGTGTGGGCGTGGGTGTCAATGTTGGGCGCGGTGTACGGCTCGGGGTAAAGGTAGGAGTAATGGTGAAGGTCCGCGTTGCAGTAGGTGTACGCGATGATGTGGATGTAACCGAAGGTGTAAATGTTTTTGTCGCTGTGGAAGTGGACGTACGCGACATCGTCATCGTGGGAGAAGCAGTTGCTGTGAACGATGCCGTTACTGTGGCAGTTTTGCTTGGAGTGGATGTGAGCGTTCGCGTTTGCGAAGGCGTGGCTGTAGCCGTTCTGGTCGGAGTATGAGATGGTGTGACCGTGGACGTCTTCGTTGAAGTGGAAGATGGCGTGATGCTGGCGGTAGAAGTCTTTGTGGGCGTAGAAGAGGGAACGAGCGTGGGTGTTAACGTTTTGGTCGGTGTGCGCGTCATCGTTGCGGTGGAGGAAGGAGTCACGCTCGCAGTCACGGAGGCAGTGACCGTGGCAGTTTGCGACATCGTAGCTGTCGCAGTCACCGTCTTTGTATTTGTTGGTGTTGCCGTAGAAGTACGTGATGGCACGGCAGTGAATGTGCGAGTCGCTGTGCCCGTTGGCGTTCGGGTGGCAGTCACTGTTGCAGTAGATGATGCTGTTGACGAAGGCACAAGCGTAGGCGTCTTCGTCTGCGTAGGGGTAGCGGTGGATGTACGAGAAGAAGTTGCAGATGGGACGACCGTCGCAGTGGATGCCTTCGTCGATGTTGGTGTATTTGTCTTTGTCGCTGTGGAAGAAGGGGTTGATGTTGCGGATGGTATGGGTGACGCTGTAAATGTAGATGTGTTCGACGGAGTGAAGCGCGGCGTACGTGACGGAGTAAATGTAGGTGTAATGCTTGGCGTAAACGTCGGGCGTTTTGTATTCGTGGCAGATGGCGTAAAGGTCGCGCTTGGGATTGCAGTGTCCGTCGCTGTAAAGGTCAGCGTAAATGTCGGTCGCGGAGTGCGCGAAGGAGTCAGAGTCTGTGTGGGGCGCGGAGTCCGCGAGGGCGTGGAGGAGGGTGTGATACTTGGAGTTAATGATGGACGACGAGTCTTTGTCGGTTCAAGCGTAGCGCTGGGTCGCGGTGTTTTCGTTGATGTAGGAGTCTGTGATGGTAACGGCGTATTCGTTGCGCTCGGAACAGGGGAAGATGTTTGCGTAGATGTTGCTGTGATGGTCGCTGTATTGGAAGGTACAAGTGTGGGCGTTGAAGATGGACGCGGTGTGCGTGAGGGGATCGGAGTCGGTGATGGACGTGGTGTCCGCGTGGGTTCGAGTGTGGGAGATGGAAGCGGCGTTTTTGTCGGAACGGCTGTGGATGTTGACGTAATTGTCGCGGTCAATGTTCGAGTGGCAGTATTGGTTGGAGCAGATGTATGGGTTGAAGTTGGAGATAAGGTTTGTGTAGCGGAAGCAGTGACCGACGGTGTCTGACTCGCAGTCGATGTCAACGTGATGGTTGACGTGTCCGTTGCCAAGGGAGTGATCGTGGGTGTCTCAGTAGCTGTCCCGGTGGCGGTCGGTCGTGGTGTCAACGTGGGAGGCGGAGTCCACGTGAAAGTGACTGTGGGGATCAACGTTGGAGGAAAGATCTGATTCGCAACGGGTTTTCCGAACACTGCCGATACAACAGAAAAAATCCCCAAAACAAAAGCAGTGGTCAACCATTGCCAACCGGCAAGCGTGCGTGCGCGGCGCGTACGATAAAAAACGACAACGCGTGAGGATTGAAGCGAGCGAATCCCCGCTCGTGCGGCGAGCAGTGCCAGGACTGCAAAAAAGATAGCTAACCCGATAATGACCGCACTTATGCTCATAAACTTCGAGATTATACTTCCGAAGTCTTCAATTTATGGTTAAATAGCTACATGAAAGAACTTGTCTTCCTCAAACTCGGTGGTTCGCTCATTACGGATAAAACCCAGCCTTACACGCCTCTGCTGGATGTGATGGATGATCTCGCGCTCCAGATCAAGATGGCGCTTCAGACTCATCCAGAGCTGCGTCTCGTGATCGGTCACGGCGCCGGCTCCTTTGGTCACGTGCCGGCAAGTGAATACCACACGCGCGATGGCTTGCCACCGCAATCGACTCCGCTGGCACATCGCGAACGCGACGAGAGCGAAGACAATTACTGGAAAGGATTCGCAGAGGTCTGGTATCAAGCTTCCACATTGAATCGCTATGTGATGAAGGCACTGCACAAAGCAGATATACGCGCCATCTCGCTTCCCCCCTCCTCCAGCGTGATCGCCAGCGATGGAAAAGTTTCCATTTGGGAGACTACTCCCATCCGCATGTCGTTGGCATCAGGCATTGTGCCGGTGATCTTCGGTGACGTGACCTATGATGAAATCCGCGGCGGAACGATCCTTTCCACCGAAGATCTGTTCATGTCTCTTGCTCATGCGCTTCATCCCGAACGCATTTTACTTGCCGGGCTTGAAGCGGCAGTATGGGCAGATTTCCCGGCACGCACAAAGAAGATCGATACGATCACACCAGCTTCGTTTGAAGAGGTCAGCGCGGGCGTGGGCAAATCACACGGTGCCGATGTGACCGGCGGCATGCAATCCAAGGTTCGACAGATGCTCGATCTCGCTGCCTCCAGCCCAGATTTGTCTGTGCAGATCTTCTCAGGTACCGAACCGGGTAACATTGTCCGCGCGTTGACGGGGGAAGTGCTGGGAACATTGATCACAAAGTGACAAAGATGTGATGGTTAGCTATTGGAAATTGTCTGACGATTTTCTATAATAGAAAGCAAGCTGAATCAGTCCATGTGCTCCACACCTTCGCCAAATCAAAGGAGATTCTATGGCAACCAAAGTTTCATCAAAGAAGCTGACATCGAAGAAGAAAGTCGCGGCTAAGAAACCAGTGATGAAGAAAGCAGTCAGCGCTGCGGCGTCAGCGAACGGCAAGAAAATCCCTTTTACCCCCACAAAACTAAAATTGCTAAAACCTGTCCCTTCGGATATCGAGATCGCTCAGGCAGGGAAGTTGAAACCCATCCTGCAGATCGCTGAAGAACTGGGCATCAAACCGAACGAACTCGAGCTCTTCGGTCCTTACAAAGCCAAAGTTAAACTGGAAATTTTGGACCGTCTCGCCAAACGCAAGAACGGCAAGTACATTGACGTGACCGCCATCACCCCCACTCCGCTCGGCGAAGGAAAGACCACTACCACGGTCGGGTTGAGCCAGGCGTTGGGTGCACATTTGGGCAAGCGAGTCATCACCGTCATCCGCCAGCCCTCGCAAGGACCAACCTTCGGCATCAAAGGCGGAGCAGCAGGCGGCGGTTACTCGCAGATCATCCCGATGGAAGATTTCAACCTACATCTGACCGGTGACATCCACGCTATCACTGCCGCGCACAACCTGACATCCGCCGCGTTGGATGCGCGCATGATGCACGAGACTCAGCAGGATGATGAGAAACTTTTCAATGCTCTCTGCCCTGCCAATAAAAAGGGCGAGCGTAAGTTCTCACCCACCATGCTGCGACGTTTACAAAAACTTGGCATTAACAAAACGGACCCGAACGATCTGACTCCCGAGGAGCGCAGCCGTTTCTCGAGGCTCGACATTGACCCGAACGGAGTCCAATGGCGGCGTGTGATCGATGTCAACGATAGATTTCTGCGCGAGGTGCAAGTAGGTCTCGGCAAAGAAGAACAGGGATTTGAACACCGCTCCGGCTACGACATCACCGTCGCTTCGGAGATCATGGCGATCCTGGCGCTGACCACCAGCTTAGAAGACATGCGCAACCGACTCGGCAACATGGTCGTCGCCACCAGCCGCAGCGGAGAAGCTGTCACCGCCGAAGATCTCGGGGTAGCAGGAGCACTCACCGTCTTGATGAAGGATGCGATCAAACCGAACCTGATGCAAACACTCGAAGGGACTCCCGCCTTCGTCCATGCGGGACCGTTCGCCAACATAGCCCATGGACAGTCCTCCATCATCGCCGACAAGATCGCCTTGAAATTGGCAGATTATGTGATCACTGAATCCGGTTTTGGCGCGGATATCGGCATGGAAAAATTCATGGACATCAAATGCCGCTACAGCGGACTCGTGCCGCAGGTGGTGGTGCTGGTGGCTACGGTCCGCGCGCTCAAGATGCACGGCGGCGGTCCGAAGGTGGTGGCTGGCAAGCCGCTTGCACCAGAATACATTGAAGAGAATCTCGAACTGCTGCAAAAGGGTCTGCCCAACATGGTTCAGCACATCGAGAACGCTCTGAAGTACGGCGTGAACGTGGTCGTGGCGGTCAACTCGTTCGCCAACGATACTCCTGCCGAAGTAGAGATGGTACGCAAAGCAGCGCTCGAAGCGGGTGCTATGGATGCGGTCGTTTCCCGTCACTGGATGGAAGGCGGCAAGGGCGCCATTGCTCTGGCAAATGCTGTGGTCAAAGCCGCGGAGAAACCCAGCAACTTCAAATTCCTGTATGAGTTGAATAAACCGATCAAGGAAAAGATCGAGTCTATCTGCCGCGAGATCTACCGCGCCGATGGTGTGGATTATTCCCCTGAAGCCGAAGCCAAGATCGAGCTCTTCACCAAACTGGGCTTTGCCGATCTGCCGTTGTGCATGGCAAAGACCCATCTCTCCTTCACGACCGATGCTGCACAGAAAGGTGCACCACGTGGATTCCGCGTGATGATCCGCGATATTCGCGCCAGTGTCGGTGCGGGATTCCTCTATCCGCTATTGGGTGAGATGCGCACCATGCCCGGTCTGCCCACGCGACCTGTGTTCTATGATGTGGATCTGGATCTAAAAACCGGTAAAGTGGTTGGATTGTTCTAACCAACAACAAACAAGATACGCTCCTGCAGAGCTAAGCTCTGCAGGAGCGTATTATTTTATAGAGTTACTGATCCATTCGCTTATGGTTTTGTAGTCACACGATACAGGGCAAAATCATCGTCTTCATAGATCAATTCAACATGGGCGATCAACTCCAGTTCACGTGGCTGAGCGACATAGTGTATCTGATTCGGCTTGAACCAAATCAGATAGCCATCCTTACCATTGGGCCAGCCCGGATACTTTTGTTCCATATAATCGATGCGTTCCGAGAAGGATAGTTTATTATCGCGCCATGGAAGAACTTCCACAGGGCGGCGGTAGAGAAACCACATCTCGTTGGCGTAGTTGCTGTACATCATGGCATCGGGATTCTTTTCCAGCAAATCCCTGCCAAGTTCCACGGCCTTGGCTTCGTGATATCTACGTGTGTTATGAATATTGTAGGAACTTGCTTCACCGTTCTCCAAGGAGAGGCGCAAATACTCCTGCAAGCTCATCAGTGGATAGATCAACCACAACATGAAAAAGACAGCCGTTGCATAGCGAATATAGCTTTGCATCTTGCCAAAGTGGCTGAACACAAGATGCTCGAGCGCATTCACGAACATCACCAACACCAACGGCAACAGGATCACATAATAGCGGTCGGAATACACATCCTTGTGATCGGAGGTAACCACCGTGAATAACATGACCACACAATATAAAACAGAAAACAACAAATAAGGGCTGACATTCACATCATCGACAATCGCTTTACTAAACTTTGACCAATGCTGCTTGCGATTGAAGATCAACAAAACGATGAGCAGTGGGATCAAAAGGGTCCATGGATTCAAAAGAACATACGCGATCGGTTGATACAATGGAATGAACCAATGTACCATACGCGCCAGGGACTGATTGGCATTTGCCAGCGGCAGCATCGTCTCGGGTCCGCGTGGACCGAACAATGTTCCGGTGCGAGCATAAGTGAAGAAAATAGTCCACGCCGCAGATGGCAGGATTCCCACCACAGCTTGTGGAACAGCTTTCAGGGCAGAGAAAAATCCTTCGCGGTAGAGAACGAGTAATCCGCTCACCGCAAAAAAAACGATCCCCGGATAACGATGCAAGAAAGAAATCCCAGAAAGGATGAACAACCACCAGATCAATTTCTTCGATGGCTTCTGCAAGTACTGCGCTGCCACCGAAAAATAAATGAACATCAACGTGATGAACAACGGGTCTGAGGATATATTCGCATGTAGGCTCAACATCGAACGCGACACCGTGTATACCAACGAACATGCCACGGCATAGATCGGTCGTTCTCGAAACACGATCCAAAAGAACCGTCCCACCAGCCAAATGTTCACCACAAAAAGAAGCACGTTCATATACCAGGCAACCACGAACGGATCCACCTTCGTTGCCCAACTGATCGCATATAAAAGCACCGGGAACAACGGGGGCCACCATGCCAGCAATACACCGTTCAGATCAACAAAACCACGCCCCGCCAACAAACTATCCACCGTGGAAAGATTCCGCACCGCATCTGAGGAAACGCCTGCCCCATATTTCCAGGTGGCGGTAACGATCATCGCCAACCCAAGCAAACACAGGCTACCAAGATACCATTGATACTTCTTTGACATAATTTTATTATAATGGACATAAGAACGGACTATCCATGACCATCGAAGACACCCTCAAAAAACTCCGCAAAGGGGAAATGACCGCCTTGGACTCAGCCGAAGCCTGCTTCCGTCAAATTGAGCAACTCAACCCCGAACTGAACGCCTTTATCACCCCCATCGACCCGCAGGATGCCGTTAAAGCACTGCTGCCATCCGATGGCAGACCCGCTTCGAATGCCCTGCGCGGGGTGCCGATTGCCGTGAAAGACTTGTTCGATACGGCGGGAGTCCGCACGACGGCGGGTTCACTTTTCTTCAAAGATAACATCCCCGAAACGGATGCCTTCGTAGTGGAGAAGTTGAGAGAAGCCGGAGCGCTCATCATCGGCAAGACGAATACGCATGAGATCGCCCTGGGTATCACGGGGAATAATCCCCATTATGGGACGGCGCGCAACCCCTGGAACAAGGAACTCATCCCCGGTGGTTCCTCCAGCGGCTCCGCTATCGCCGTGGCAACTGGCATGGCAGTCGCAGCGCTGGGAACGGATACGGGTGGCTCGATCCGCATCCCGGCATCGCTATGCGGTGTGGTGGGATTCAAACCCACGTTCGGGCGCGCCAGTACGCGTGGTGTCTTCCCGCTCTCCTGGAATCTCGATCATGTGGGTCCGCTGACTACGTGTGTGCGTGATGCAGCCCTGATGCTGCAAGTTATTTCCGCGTATGACCCGTTCGACCCTGCCTCTATTAGAATGTTGACGGGTGATTATCTCGGTCATCTCATCGACGATATGGAAGGGCGAAAGATCGCCTTGGGTGTCGGTGAATTCATCAATAGCGCTGACCCTGAAGTGATGAAGGCGGTCTGTGAAGCTGCCAAAGTGTTTGAGTCCATGGGCTGCAAGGTGCAGGAAGTGAATGTGGATTGGATGCGTGACGCCGCCCTTGCCAACAAGACCATGACCCAGTCCGATGGCGCGGCGGTGCACCGCGACCGTTTGAAGGAACACCCCGAGATGTTCGGTGACGATATTCGCCGCCGCTTGGAAGATGGCGCAAAAACCACCTCGACCGAATACATCCTCGCCAGGCGCACTCAGACCGAAGTCAAGAAGAGATGCGAATTGTTCTTCGAGTCCCATGAATTCTTGCTGGTACCCACTACCCCAATTGCAGCTCCTACCATTGAAGGACATGATGCTGTTGAACAGGCGGGACGTCTCACGCGCTTCACCGCCCCATTCAATCTGACAGGGCTGCCCGCTTTATCGCTCCCCTGCGGATTCACATCCACTGGATTGCCCATCGGCTTGCAGATAATCGCGCGCGCCTGGGGCGATGCCAAGGTGTTGAACGCTGGCTACGCCTACGAACAAGCGACCGAATGGCATAAGCAAAAACCAAATTTATAAAATAAATGTCGTTGCGAGGAGGACGCTTTTCCCGACGACACCGTACTTGCGCTCGGTGCAAGTGAGCAATCTCGTCCTAAACGGTTGATTCTTCTCGACAAGTTAATTCTGTTTAACGGGAGATTGCTTCGCTACGCTCGCAACGACATTCATCGCCACTTAATTCGCGCACACTCCCACATGCAGACTTAACTCCACACAGCCATTGACCGTGTTCTGCACGGGCACACAGCAATTGTTAGCGGTGTTGATCCCATACCCGCGCGGACATGAATCCAATTCTTCATTGACCGGTGCTACACAAGCCGTATTGCACACCCGCGCACGAAAGGTGTAAGCGGGCGTGCCAGTACATGAGAATTGCTGGTTACCTTTGCGTATGCCTTCATCGTGACAGGTGAAATTTGGCGTCACCGCTTCAACGGTTGTACCGGGAGGAAAAGCATACAACGTATAGGGCTTCTCATTAGTACAAAAGCGATCCAATTCTTTAGCGGTAGGGACTTCGCATCCAGTAATGGAATTTTCTTCTGAACATACTGGCAGCGCTGGAGGTGGTAAGGTAACAGCCAGCGGAGTGTTCGTCTCCGTTGGAACGGGAACGATCTCAGCCGCTGTCGGTGAAGCGACCGCCGTCTGTTCGATGATCGTGACTGGTTGAGTCGGCACCTGTGAAGGTGTTGGCGTAGCGGCTTGCGTGCATCCCACCAATAAGAATAGTACGGCAAAAAGTGGAAGTATCGTTTTCTTCATTCAGATCTCCAATAGACGCTATTATCCCTCAAAATAGACACCGGGCACCAAAGTCTGGAAACTTCGGAGCCCGGTGAAGCGAGAGTTAGGAGAAACTACCCCAAACATCCGTAAGGATCATTACACACACAGGAACAGCTAACTGGATCCCAAGTTGGTTCATAGTAAGGACATTGATTCGCAGGCGGTGACGGACATGCCATTGGACCCAACTTTGGTCTCGCCACACAACCGGCAAACCCAATTGACTCCGTGATCGAAACGATTCCCTTGGCTGGATACGGCAGACACGCTTTCGCAGTATCCACATAATAAGTTCCCACCGGACACACAGGTAAATTAACAGTAGCACCCTGACCCGCTTGCGCCGTGCAGCACTGGTTCACCGGGTCATAGTTATATCCTGGCAAACAGGCACCGGGACTGCCTGCCGCCTGGCAGGTATTCCCATTTTGGGTATAGCCCGGCGGACAGGACGGATCGCCCGGCAACGTCAACTGGCAATCTGCCTTGATCGAAATTGTTCCCGGATTCTGACAAACGAATTTCGCCGGGTCACCCGTCGGGGCGCAGCCATCCGAATCGATCGTAGCGCTTGGCAGACCGGTAAAGACGATGTTCGTCACAGGCGTATTCCCCTGGCAATACATATTCTGCGTGATATCAATCGTAGGACAGGTTTCAGAAGCAGGGCTGCCACCCACAGGCACACCTGTAAAGGCGTCCTGTCCATAGGTCACCACGGTCTCGCAATACGGAGCGAAGTACGTCGGGTCTTGCACCACGCAGCGGAAACCCAAATTCGATTTGGCATCGTCCGGGTTGTTCGAAAAGCGACGCGCCGACTCCGATTCGTAAGCGGGAAAATCATAGGCGGTGGAACGAACCGAGCGTTTCTTCCCGGTATCCGGACCGATCGGGTCGTCGGTCGGTGATTCGCCGTAATAGGTGGGGCTATACCAATCTGCCACCCACTCATAGGTATTGCCAGACATATCCAACGCTTCATAATAACTCTGTCCCTGCGGATATTCCCTCACAGAAGTTGTCTTGCGCACACAGTTCGCAACATTCGCCAGATCACAATTTGGCGTAGCATCGCCCCAAGGGTAAATATTCCCATTCGGTCCACGCGCCGTCTTCTCCCATTCGGCTTCGGTCGGCAAGCGTCCATTCACAAAGGCGCAATAGTTCGCTGCCTGGTCATAGGTCACACCTACCACCGGGTTGTTGGCTTGCAAAGGATCAGAGTATCCTGGATTATCGTTTGGGTCAGGCGGCGAACACTGCCCACTATTGACGCACAACGCGAACTGCACATTCGTCACCTTGGCACGATAGACCCAAAAATCGCTGACATTGACCGTGTGCACCGGGTTATCATCCCCGCCATAGCCCATCACAAATTGACCCGCTGGGACAGCCACGATCACATTCCCATCTATATAGGTGAACTTCGATCCCACTTCCATGGGAGGTCCACTTAAATCGACCGGAACGATCGTGGGACTCGCCACCGGCTCGACAGGCACTTCTGTCAAGACAGGCGGCTCCGTCGCCACCACAGGCTGACTCGGTTCAACTGGCGCTTCTGTGGCTGGAGGCGGTGCTATATTCAGATTACATGCCCCCAGGATCAGCATCGCTGCCAGGGTCAATGCAAAGAAAACGTGCATTCTTCTCATTCGTATTTCTCCTCAGCCATGTGAGAAAAGATAAGCGTCATCTTTTTGCTCTCGATATTATTTTCTCATTATACAATTAAATCAAAGATGAGCCTTCATCCTATAGGGTGATAAAAAATCCCTCGCTGAACGGCGAGGGATTTCTCGTAAAACAACATCTACTGACACACCCCTGCCGCATTGATACAGCAACAAAGGGTTGCGTCAAACTTGGGATACAAACGGTTGGTGCATGCCTTCGGCACACAGACAGTAGGACCAGTGTCATTGCCAGGTCTCGGCGTACAATTCGAAAACCCAATTGCCTCAGTGATCGAAACAATTCCCTTCGCAGGATACGGCACACAGGCATTCTTCCCCGCTACATAATACGTTCCCACCGGGCAGACAGGCAAATTAAAAGAAGAGTCCAAACCGGGCTGTAGAGTACAACACTGGTTCACCGAATCATAGTTGTAGCCCGGCAAACAGGCGCCTGGTCCGCCAATGGCTTTACAGGCATTGCCATCCTGTTTGTAGCCCGGCGGGCAGGAGGGATCACCCGGAAAACTTTGTTGGCAATCTGCCTTGATCGAAACTGTCCCCGGATTCTGACAAACGAACAACGCAGGGTCGCCGGTTGGAACACAGCCATCCGGGTCGGCAGTCGCATCCGGCAAACCAGTGAACACCACATTGGTCACAGGTGTATTTCCCTGACAATAAGTGTTCTGCGTAATATCGATATTCGGGCAACTCTCCGATGCTGAACCTCCACCAACAGGAACACCCGTGTAAGCATCCTCTCCATACGTAACCACGGTCTCACAGAATGGAGCAAAATAAGTTGGGTCTTCCACCACACAACGGAAGCCCAGGTTCGATTTTGCATCGTCTGGATTATTCGAGAAGCGGCGCGCCGCCTCCGCTTCATAGGCAGGTGAGTCGAACGCCGTTGAGCGCACCGAACGCTTCTTACCGGTATCTGGTCCGATTGGGTCATCGGTCGGCGACTCTTTATAGTACGTCGGGCTGTACCAATCTGCCACCCACTCATACGTGTTGCCAGACATATCCAACGCTTCGTAAAAACTTTGTCCCTGCGGATACTCTTTGACCGAAGAAGTCTTGCGTACACAATTGGCGATGTTCGCCAGATCACAATTGGGTGTAGCATCCCCCCACGGATAAATATTTCCATCCGGTCCGCGCGCGGTCTTCTCCCATTCGGCTTCGGTCGGTAAACGCCCGTGCACAAAAGTGCAATACGCCGCAGCTTGATCGTACGTCACACCCACCACCGGGTTATTCGCCTGCAGCGGATCTACAAAACCGGGGTTGTCATTCGGGTCGGGTGCAGAGCATTGCCCCATACGCAGACACAAGGCATATTGGGCATTGGTCACCTTGGCGCGGTAGATCCAAAAATCCTTGATATTCACCGTGTGCTCAGGATTGTCATCTCCGCCATAGCCCATCACGAACTGTCCCGACGGTACCGCTACGATCACATTGCCATCCACATACGTGAACTTTGAGCCCACCTCCATGGGAGGACCGCTCAAGTCAATGGGAATGATCGTTGGACTCGCCACCGGTTCCACAGGGACCTCCGTCAACGTTGGCGGTTCGGTCGCAGCCGGAGGTTGACTCGGTTCAACGGGAACATCCGTCGCTGGAGGTGGAGGCGGAGCCGCTCCCAAATTACATGCCCCCAGGATCAGCATTCCCGCAATGGTCAACGCAAAAAAAACGTGCACTCTCCTCATGACGTCTCTCCTCAGGTTGGCGAAAAAAGATGACAGCCACTTCCACTTTCCAAGTGACTGTCCTGTAATTATACGGATGAACCCAATCGAAGCATTCCCACTCTTGGGTGATATGGATCTCGCCTATTTCTTCAACTGCGGATTCCGCTCCACGATCGCCTGCGGATCGTCATCATATTCCACCTGCCCCGGCTTGCGCGGATCATATTTCACGCGCACCACAACTCCCTGCTTGAGCAGATACATTCGGAGCAAGCCCACTTTCATCTTCGCTTCATAGGCTGGCTCATTCTGCGGTTGGACGCGCACAGCCAACTCCAGAAACACTTCCGGTCCTGAATAGTTGTTGAACTTGGGCTTCTTCATTTCGGCGTTCATCTTTTCGCGTCCATCTTCCAATACTTCCGCTGTCGCCTGAATAGTTTGTTTTTTAAAGAATAAATTCATGCCGTCTCCCGCCTACGCATTCATTTCTTTTTGGTACAACGCCATCTCCCAAACAAACAGCCTGCGGATGGAAGTCTTTACGAAACCCTCTTTTTTGAATAACGCTTCCATTTCCGTTACCGGATGAATGAACACGCGAAATGGATCTTTCATCAAACGCTGAACGAAATTCTCTATCTCCAAAACAATACGCACATACCAGGTCTCGCGCGGATAAGTAAGTACAACTGCCTTGCGGCTGTGTTCTGATGCAGCTTTCAAGAGGCTGCGAAAATCAGGATAACAACACACCACGCGATCCAGTGTCACTATATCTACTTCAGGTAGGTCATTTGCTACATCAGTAAAATCTGCATGGATAAAGTGGACTTGCCCGGTGTGAGAGCGCCGCGCCGCTTCGTCTTTAGCTTCCTTCAAATACGCGGACGAAGCATCCACGTGGGTAGCCTGGCTCGCCACATCGTTCAATAACTCATGATGGATCGCTCCGATTCCCCCACCGATATCCAATAAGGCTACGCCCTTCAACCCCAGCGAACGGACCGCCTCCAAGATCAGCTTGGTTTGATTGGCAGGTCCGCGTTTACGATAGGCTCGCAAATCCTTTTTTGCACGATCTTCGCCAAAGGTATTATTTTCCATTTCACAACAGTTGCACGGCATGGTCTCTCCTCTTAAACTTTAAATTACATCATTTTAACTGCGGCAATATCTTCTCATAGTATTCCAACGATGCCGGGTTGATCAAAGCATCCTTGTTACTCACCGCACGTCCATTGATAATGTTCGTCACGGCGCTTTCCACTTTCTTCATATTCAAGGTGTACGGAATATCAGGCGTCTCCAAGATCAGCGCCGGGACATGCCGCGGCGAAGCATTTTCGCGCAAGGTCCTGCGGATCTTCTCTTTTAATTCGTCAGTCATGGTAGATCCTGCCGCGAGTTTGACAAACAAGATCACGCGTTGGTCGCCTTGATAGTTCTGCCCCACAGCGAGGCTGTCGGCGACCTCGGGCAGTTTCTCCATTTGAGTATAGATCTCCGCTGTGCCTATCCGCACCCCGGAGGGTTTTAGCACCGCGTCGGAACGACCGTAGAACGTCACACCGCCCGTATCTTTATGGATCAGAACATAATCGCCGTGCCGCCACACACCGGGATAGACATCGAAATAAGCAGCATGATATTTCGAGCCATCCGTGTCATTCCAGAAATACAACGGCATGGAAGGAGTCGGCGCTTCACACACCAGCTCACCCTGCTCATCGTAGATGGGCTTTCCCTTCTCATCGTAGGCTTTGATCTTCATCCCCAGTGCCGCGCTCTGCAATTCCCCAGCATACACCGGCAGGATCGGGCTTCCCGCCGCGAAACAACCGTTGATATCCGTGCCGCCAGAAATGGAATTGAAGTGCAGGTCCGATTTGATCTCGCTGTAGATGTATTCAAAACCATCCGAAGAGAGCGGTGAACCCGTCTGAGAGATTTCCCGCAAAGAGGAAAGATCAAAATCCCTGCGTGGCGAGACATTTTCCTTTTTCAAGAAGTGGATGTAACTAGCACTGCACCCGAAGATGGTCACCATTTCATCCTGGATCAACTTCCACATCGCGCCGGTGTCGGGATAGTTCGGGTTGCCGTCATACAGTACGATCGTCGCGCCGACTGCCAGTGAACTGATCAACCAGTTCCACATCATCCAACTACAGGAGGTAATGTAGAAAATGCGGTCACTGCGCTTGAGGTCAGTATGGAGCAGTAATTCCTTGAGATGATTGATCAATACTCCACCCGCGCCCTGCACCATACACTTGGGCTTGCCGGTTGTCCCTGACGAGAACATGATGTAATGGGGATGACTGAACGGCAATTGTTCGAACTGAATTTCGAGACCATTCTCTTTGGACAGGAAATCTTCATAATGAATGGAATTGGAGATGTGCGAAATATCGGGACGCGCACGCGTATAGGAAACCACAATCACTTTTTGTAGTGATGAAATTCCACGCACCACTTCGGCAGCATGTTCCAACGTATCAAAGGCTTTGCCTTTGTAGAAATATCCATCGGCAGTGATCATCACCTTCGGTTCGACCTGTCCCAGCCGTTCGACCGCTGCCGCGGGACCAATGTCTGTGGCGCAGGAGGACCATGTGGCGCCAAGACTGGTCGCTGCCAGCATGGCAACCACGGTCTCGATCATGTTGGGCATGTACCCAACGACTCGATCCCCCACTTCGATGCCCAACTCTTTCAATGAATGAGCGAAACGTGCGACCGTATCATATAACTCGGCATAGGACATCTGCTTCGATGTTTGTGTTTCCCCTTTGAAGATAAAGGCAAGTTGATCGTCGCGATAACGGAGAAGGTTCTCAGCAAAGTTCAACCGGGCGCCGGGAAACCAATCCGCGCCGGGGAATTTTGATAGATCGGTAACCACTGTATCGGGAGGTTGTGAAGCGATGAGTCCGCCGAAATCCCACATTGCCGCCCAAAAATCAGGAATATTCTCGACCGACCATTGATAAAGCTCTGCATACGAATCCAGTTTCAAGTCATGCCGCGCATTGACCATACTGATAAAGCGCGTAATATTCGCCGACTGTCTGCGCTCCTCCGACGGAATCCATAAAGGGATTTTCATCCGCTGCTCCTCAAGTTGGAATATCCCCATTATACGAAAGTCTGGAGACTTTCGACTCCAGACTTTTGACTCCGTTCGCTCACTTTTGCAAGCAGCCGATCAATTCTTTGATCACACCCTGCGGTTCGGATTTTGTCAGCGCCAACACAGGAATGTTTGGAATGCTGTACACAAAACGCGAATCGCCCACCTTCCAATGCTTGGGCAGGATGCCGACCGTGTTGACTTGATTGTTTAATGTGTCGGACATCTGCTGGGGATTGACGGCGATCATCGCAGACGACACGACGCTTCTTCCTGCCATCACAGCTTGGTTGAACACCTGTTGCACGTCAGCATCTGGGGCGTATACCCAAACCTGCACGGAGGGGTCGCCCTGCGAAAATAACACCTGTGCTTGTTCGAGCGTGAGGTTTTGGATAGGGCTTTGCCGATGTGTGACGATCAATATTTCCTCCGTATCGATCTGAAAAGCAGGAACGGTCAATACTTGCGGCTCGCCCACACGCAGGGAGATATCAGCCGTGGAAGGGTCGTCCACGCGGGAGAGAGTGGCATTGCGCTCAGCGCCACAGGTATAGAGCTCACTGAGCCAGGTTTCAGCGGCGGCGGTCGAGTAAACGGAAACAACGACCGGCGTAGGAGGCGGAGGCGTGCTTGTCGCGCAGGAAGAAAGAAGAAGGGAGAAAAGGGTCAAAGCGGAGAGCAAAAATTTACGCATGAAATTCACCTGTCTATTTTGGGTTTCCTCACAATATAAATAAGACGCACTTGCTCCTATTTTTTGTTCCATGTAACCAGATAGTATCTATTTTTAGGCAATACATGGTAACATACGGCTATGCAATTGTTTTGAAGCAATTCCATAAACTACATACAATCAAGCTACATGCACGCTCCAACACTCATCACCTCTTCATCATCGCCCATCCCTCTGGCTGAATGGGAATTGCAATTCCAGATCCAGCAGGCACTCAGCAATAAATTCACGGGGCAAATTCAGATCGCGTTCACCAATAGTCGCACTGAATCGATCTTCGTTTTGAATGGGGTGGTCAAGTGTCTCTATGTGCACAATCACCGTTTGCCCACTCTCAACTGGGAATCTCCTTTGGCGCGCTTTGGACGTGGGACAATAATCATCCAGCCACTGCCTGCACGCGCGCTGATGTTCAGAAAAGTCATTCGTGAGGAGATCACAGCTCCTCAACCGCAGTTTTCCGGCACCAACCAACTTAAGACAATGGTTAGCCTGGCAGAACACAACCCGAATCCCACGCTATTCCATATCCGCTGGGAAAAGGCAGAAGGGTATGTGCTTGTGGCGGGAGGGCATATTCCTATCCGCCAATCTGTGTTCATAACTCCATCCTTGGTAGAGGAGGGAAACCTGGCACATGAGCATATGGCGATTTGGGATGAGCCGCGCTGTAATGTGTCCATCTATCGCGGGGATATCAAAAACCAGGCATGGCTCGAACTTCACCTGAACATCTTATTTGAGTGGTACGCTCAAAACATGCTGAACTACTATAAGCAACTTACTGGCAAAGTAATGGTGCGATCCATTTTGCAAAGCCTCTCCATGCTGGCAGAGAGCCGAAAGTGGAACATCTCTACACAAGAACAGAACCTGCATGATCTTTCATTATTCCCTACCGCTGCAGACACGGGAAATGCCTATAGGAGCATGTTGTCTATAGTTCGGTTGCGCATTGAGCCTGTTATTGGAAGTTCTCTCACAAGTATGTTGGTCAAACAATCCACGGAAGCAACACGAGGCACTTACAGAACCATTCAGGAAGTTTTTGAGTTGATCGAGGATGCCCAATGAAACGTTTCCATGTAAAAAACTTCCGGCTCCCTGTTGCTCTGCTCTTCTTTTTGATCACTGTATTCTTTGCCTGGACCTTTGCAGAAGCGCCTTTTTCAGAGTTCGTTAATTCCCTTATTCTGAACGGCGGGACAACACTTTCTGCATTGATCGCGGCAGTCATCTTTACATTTATCCCTGCCTTCTTTACCCGAGAAGAACCGCCGCGCATGATCTGGACATCCTTTGCCGTTTGTCTATGGCTTTGGGTAGTTGCAGAAGCCATCTGGGGATATCTTTACATAAGAGATGGCGAGGTGCCTGTCTTCTCTATAGCCGATATTTTCTGGCTGGCGGGGTATATCGCTCTGACCGTTTCTCTTGCTCGCCAATTCCGGCTGGTTCTTTTTGCCCAAAAAGAGACGATCGCATGGGTGGCGCTAAGCGTATGGTTGGCGCTTCTGATCGTCATCACAGTAATTCTGCTTGTAATCCGCAGTGAAACACCACTGGCAGATTTCTTCTCTTATTTTTATCTGCTGGCAGATGCTCTTATCGGGTTGCTGGCGCTTTATCTGGTGTATGCCTTCCGCGGGCGCGCCCTCGCCATTCCCTGGCTGACGATCTCATCCTTCGTGATTTCAGATTTCATCTACATCCGTCTCACAGAATCCGGCGTTTATGATTACGTGATGAGCGGAATCTCGATCGCTCTGCTGGCGGATACACTGTACCTGATCGCTTACCTGCTGGTCGCATGGGGAGGCTTGGAACAATATCTGCTCCTGCGCTCGAACGCGGATCACTTCCACGACTCAAATTGGCCCCGCTAAATAGAAACGAGTCAACGCTGAAGGCGCTGACTCGTTTTTGTTTCAGACAAATCCCTACCACTCACGCAACAATGCTGCGACCAATTTCGTTTTCTGTTCCAAGCTGGCAGAGAAAATGTATTCACGTTCCGAGTGATACCCTTCCCCCACCGCGCCCATGCCATCGAGCACTGGGATACCCAACGGCGCAACGAAGTTCCCATCCGAAGCACCGCCGGTTCCACCTGCAGTAAGGTTCATGCCGATTCCCGCAGCAATGGACCTGGCTTTTTCGAACGTGGCTTTCATCCTATCATCGAACGGCATCGGCGGACGATTCAATCCGCCCGCGATCTCGATGCTTGTGCCATCCAGCACTGGCTTGAGTTTGCTCATCTCTGCTTCGAGACGTTCCCATTCTCCCGGCTGCATCACACGCACATCTACTTCGATGCGCGCTTCCTCAGGAACCACATTTGAAACTGTCCCGCCTTGGATCACGCCCACATTGAGCGTGGTCTGCTTCGAATAATCGGTCAATTTTTGAATGGCAATGACTTGATGCGCCATCTCTTCGATGGCGTTGCGCCCAGCTTGATGGTCGCCGCCGGAATGGGCAGCGCGTCCGTGTGTGGTGACAATGAACTCACCCACCCCTTTGCGCCAGGTCTTGAGCGAGCCGTCGAGCAGCGCCCCTTCCATCACCAGCACCAGCGCAGACTCTTTCGCCAAACGCTCAATGTGTTCGCGTGAGGTGTGACTGCCGATCTCTTCATCAGAAGTGCATAGCAGAGTGACGGGGCGGTTCAATCCCTGATCAATGGCTTCTTTAATGGCAGCCAGTGAGATGACAATTCCAGCTTTCATATCCAACGTGCCGGGACCAAAGATCTTGTCACCCACTTCGCGGAAGGGAGTCTTGTGGATCGTGCCGAGAGGGAAGACCGTGTCCATGTGGCAGAGGAGCAAGATTGGTTGCAGGTTTAATGTTGAAGGTCTCAGGTCGGAAAAAAAACGAGCCAGCACATGATCACCCGTTTCTTGATTGGAAATGATCTCTACTTTTGCGCCGAGTCTGCGGGCTTCTTCCGCGACCAGCGCGCCGACACGATCCACGGCGGATTTATCGTGCGAAGGTGATTCGGTTTCAACCAGAGTTTTGAGCAGGGATTTTAAATTCATGGAACAAATCTTAGCCAATCAAATAAAAGGCGAAAACAACTACGCCCACCACAGCACAGTAGGCAGCGAAGACATACAACGAGCGTTTGCTCAAATAACCGATCAGCCATTTGATGGCGAACCAGCCCACAGCAGCGGCGGTGAAAAAACCGACCGCGAGCAGAGGCAGAAAGCTGCGAGTGTCCGGCATACGGATCACATCCAACATCTGGTATCCACCCGCCGCCAGCATCACCGGCACGGACATAAGAAAGGCAAAGCGCGCCGCAGAGGGACGATCCAGCCCGCGGAACATGCCACCGCTGATGGTCGATCCGCTGCGAGATGCGCCAGGGAAGACCGCAACGATCTGGAACAAGCCCACGATCAGCGCATCCAACCATGTCATGGAGGCAAGATCACGATTCTTTTTGGTTAGCAACTCTGCTAGCGTTAGCAAGATCGCCGCAGAGAATAAGCGGATGGAAGCTTCCAACATGGGCTGTTTGAACAACATTTCAACGGCATCTTTTAGTAGATAACCAACCAGGAGTGCAGGGATGGTGGCGATGATGATGTACCATGCCAGTTTGTTTTCCTGTGTCGAGAATGGTTTAGCAAAAAATGCCTTGACCAATCCTAACAAGTCTTGCCAATAGAAAACAATCAGTGAGAGGATCGTCCCCAGTTGTACGATGACAAGGAACGAGAACATCGCGTCATCAGCAGGGATGCCAAGCAATTTTTGCCCGATGAGCAAATGCGCGGTGGATGAAACGGGGATGAATTCGGTCAGTCCCTGGATAATGCCAAGGAGGAAAGATTGGAGGATGGTCATAGGAAATAGGGAATTGTGAATAGGAGAATAGGATTATTGATCTGCTGAAGACTTAGTATCTTCTGGGTTATCAGCAGAATAAAGTGTAAAAGCATCACGAACTGTGTAAATGGACCCAGGTTCGTTTGCGCCAACTTTAGCTCTTTTCAGATAGGCTATATAGCCATTGATAATTCGAATAAGTTCCTCCGCTTGTTTTCGTAGATCAGAATAAACATTTTGTGGAATATAACCCAATTCACTAGCAATTGTGAGATGTGTATATGTTTCCGTTAGAGAACAGCGCGCAATATAACAAAATCGAATGGTTTCCTGGTAGTAAAACCGCCCATAGCCTTCTGCTATATTCGCAGGGACACTTTGAACGGCTCGTCGAAGCTGCTGACTGAGACTCCACTTCTCATCGGTTGGTAATAAAGGCAAAATTTCTTTACACACTTTTACGGCAAAGTCTTTTGCGCGCTTCCACGCTTCCAGAGTCTCAAGTCCTTGAATGTTATCGGATGTCACACTAGCTCCTATTCCCTACTCTCTATTCACCATTCCCCGCTTAGCATTATTCGCCCATTGACCGAGCAATTCCGGTACGCGTGATTCAAATGTCCCTTCGGCGATGTATTCCCGGATCTGTTCCATCAAGCGGATCAACGCTCGCAGGTTATGAATGGAGATCAACGTTCCGGCAAGGATTTCCTTTGCCACGATCAAGTGACGGATGTAGGCGCGTGTGAAGGTGCGACAGGCATAGCAATCGCAGGTCTCATCGATAGGACGCTCATCGCGTGCAAAGGTGGCGTTCATCAGGTTGAGACGTCCTTCGGGCGCAAAAGCGGAGTGGTGGCGGGCTAGACGAGTCGGCAGGACACAATCGAAAATATCCACGCCGCGCGCTACGCCGTTGATCAGATCTTCGGGGGTGCCGACACCCATTAGGTAGCGCGGTTTGTTTTCCGGCAACAGCGGAGTGACTACATCGAGCGTGTCGTGCATCTCCTGTTTGGTCTCGCCCACAGAGAGTCCGCCGATGGCTATGCCGGGCGTATCAAGAGAAGCGATAAATTTGGCGGAAGCAGCCCGAAGGTCCGCTTGAACGCCACCTTGGACGATCCCGAACAAAGCCTGATCGCGGCGCGTCTGCGCTCTGACGGAACGTTCCGCCCAGCGGTGAGTCCGATCCATGGCGAGGACGCTGTAGGCTTTGTCGTTGGGATCGGAGCATTCGTCGAATGCCATGATGATGTCCGCGCCGAGATTCTCCTGAATGGTAATGGACTTTTCCGGCGTAAAGCGATGAGTCGAACCGTCGATGTGACTTTTGAAGGTCACGCCGTCTTCATCAATCTTGCGCGTCTGCGCCAGCGAGAAAACCTGGAAGCCGCCCGAGTTCGGTCAGCATGGGGCGATGCCACTGCATGAACTTGTGCAAGCCGCCCATGTCGCGCACCAGTTCATCGCCGGGGCGCAGATAGAGATGATAGGTGTTGCTCAATACGAGCGAAGCATTGATATCCTTGAGATGCTCGGGGGTCAGCGTCTTGACGGTTGCTTGTGTGCCGACCGGTGCAAAGACCGGTGTAATGAGTTCGCCATGTGGAGTGGAGAAGATTCCTGTGCGGGCGCGGTTGTTCTTGGAAGTAATGTGGAATTCAAACATCGGGTTTGATTATACAGTAGGGGCGACCCGCTAGGCAAAATAGGTAAAAGCTCCTGCAAAGACTGCCGCTGACCGATACAACGAAAGCAAGGAAGGGTCGCCCCTACTTTTCCCATCGGGATCCCATGATGCAACAAAAAACCGCAGGCTCATCACCTGCAGTTTTGCTTTACGCTTCTACCACTTCCCCTTGTACAGCCGTGGAAAATTCCAAACCATCCTTGCCGCGATCCACTTTGATCACGTCTCCTTCGCGGAATCCACCGGCAAGGATCTTCAACGCCAGCGGATCTTGCAGTTCGCGCTGAATCGCTCTCTTGAGCGGACGTGCTCCGAACGCCGGGTCATAGCCTTCCTCCGCAAGGAATTGCTTCGCTTCAGGACTCACCTCCAGATAGTAGCCTTTATCGCCAAGCAATTGACTGACACGCTTCAACTGGAAGTCCACGACCTCGGTAAGCTGGTCTCTCGTCAACGGATGGAAGACCACGATCTCGTCAATACGGTTGAGAAACTCGGGGCGGAAGTGATTTTGCAGTACGCGGTTGATTGCGTCGCGGGTCACATCCTGCTCCCCTTCCCACAACTGGTTGCCAAGATTGGATGTCATGATGACAACCGTGTTACGAAAATCAACGGTACGCCCCTGACCATCTGTGAGACGACCATCGTCGAGCAATTGCAGCAGCACGTTGAACACTTCACTGTGCGCCTTCTCGATCTCGTCGAATAAGACAACACTATATTGTCTGCGCCGCACAGCTTCAGTCAGTTGTCCACCTTCTTCATAACCGACATATCCCGGAGGTGCACCGATCAAACGCGAGACCGTGTGCTTCTCCTGATATTCGCTCATGTCAATGCGGATCATGGCGTGCTCATCGTCAAAGAGGAATTCTGCCAGCGCCCGCGCCAGTTCCGTTTTACCGACACCGGTCGGACCCAGGAAAATGAACGAACCGATCGGTCGGTTCGGGTCTTGCAACCCAGCACGTGACCGGCGCACCGCATTGGATACAACCCGCAGCGCTTCATCCTGCCCGACAACGCGTTCATGCAAACGTTCTTCCATGTGGATCAACTTTTGCGTCTCGCCTTCGAGCAAACGCGTCACAGGAATGCCCGTCCAGCGTGCCACGATGGAGGCGATCTCTTCGGTGTCCACTTCTTCTTTCAACAGCGCGCCTTCGTTCTGCAAATCCTTCATCTTCTTTTCTGCAGTCTGGATCTTCTGCTCTATATCGCGCAGATCGCCGTAGCGCAGACGCGCCGCCTTCTCCAAGTTGGAGTCGCGTTCGGCGCGTTCGATATCCACATTGATCTGTTCGAGTTTTTCTTTCAAGTCACGCAACTGCGAAATGGCTTGCTTCTCGGTCTGCCAGCGCGCGGACAGTCCCTTCGATGACTCGCGCAAATCCGCCAGTTCCTGTTCGAGCTTGCCCAGCCGTTCCTTCGACGCCTTGTCCTTTTCTTTTTTCAAGGCTTCACGTTCGATCTCCAATTGCATGATCTGACGATCGACCACATCCAATTCCTGCGGCTTCGAATCAATTTCAGTTCGCAGGCGCGCGGCGGCTTCGTCGATCAGATCAATGGCTTTATCGGGCAATTGCCGGTCAGTAATATAACGGTGTGACAGTGTCGCCGCGGCGATCACCGCCGCATCTGTGATGCGCACGCCATGATGGACTTCGTACCGTCCCTTGAGTCCACGCAAAATCGAAATGGTATCTTCAACACTTGGTTCTTCCACCAACACAGGTTGGAAGCGCCGTTCGAGCGCCGGGTCTTTCTCGATGTTCTGGCGATATTCATCGAGCGTGGTCGCACCGATCAAATGCAACTCACCGCGCGCCAGCATTGGCTTGAGCATGTTGCCCGCGTCCATGGCGCCCTCCGCTTTGCCGGCGCCAACGACCGTGTGCATTTCATCCACGAACAAAAGGATCTCACCTTCTGATTCGGTGATCTCTTTCAGGACCGCCTTGAGACGTTCCTCAAACTCACCACGATATTTGGCGCCCGCGATTAACGCGCCCATATCCAACTGGACCAGGCGCTTCTTTTTCAAGCCTTCGGGCACGTCTCCGTTTACGATGCGTTGTGCCAAGCCTTCGACGATCGCCGTTTTCCCCACGCCCGGCTCACCGATCAAGGCAGGATTGTTCTTGGTACGCCGTGACAGGATCTGCACCACGCGCCGAATCTCCTCATCCCGCCCAATGACGGGATCGAGTTTCCCTTGCCGCGCCATACCGGTCAGGTCACGACCATAGCGCTCCAGTGCCTGATACGTGGTCTCGGGATTCTGCGATGTGACGCGCTGCGATCCGCGCACCGATTTGAGCGCGTTCAGGATCGCGTCCTTGGTCAAGCCATAGGAAGCAAGTCGCTTTCCTTCAATTGATTCAGTTAATCCAAGCAGGATATGTTCCGTGGAAACATAATCGTCCTGCATGCCTTTGGCGTAGCGCTCTGCAGCTTTGAAAACGTCTGAGGTTGGCTGAGCCAAGCCCACGTCCGCGTTCGAGCCGGTGATCTTTGGTCGCCGTTCCAGTTCGTGCGTCAACTCATTTCGCAGTGACTGGACACTTCCCGCCACCTTCCCCACAATAGCAGGGACCACGCCTTCGTCCTGCTGCAATAATGCCAGCAAAAGATGGGCAGGTTCGATGGCTTGATGGTTGAAGTCCTGAGCCAGTTGCTGCGCATGCAGGATCGCCTCCTGCGATTTTTGTGTATATTTGTTGAGATCCATAGTACCTCCTGACAGTACGAATAAATGAGGTCATCCCCAATTCTTAATTCTAGGAGGCGTTTGTTGGAGGATGGTTAGGGAAATGTATGAGGAGAATTAGAGGGATTCATCGCCATACATCCCCGTGCAGGTATAGCAAAAGTCACTTCGTTCTGGAGTTGGAATTAAACAGGACCACCAAACCAACAAATAGGAGAAAAACCAATCCTAAGCAACAAAGTCCTCCCAAGCCAATTAAGAAATTTGGCGCGAAGTCTGACTCTTCCGGAGAGGCTATGGGAGAAGGAGTAAGTAGACTAAATGCTTCCTCTGTAGGAGCTGGTGAACCGGAAACGGTTTCTACAGTCAGATCATTCTCATGGACAATCACACGATAGTTCGAGTCAAAGTTTATTGTTTCGAAGATATTGCTCTGACGTGTCTTACCATCGGAAAATTGAAGTTCGATGCGATGATACGGGGCAAATCCATACGCCAGGGCACTGCAATGAAATTCCTCACACGTAAAGCGTTGCGGACCCAGTTCTTCCAACGGAGCCGCGTCACTGCAATCGGCTTGATTACATTCGTATAAAATCCCAGACGTGATCGAGACTTTCCCCACAGAGGCATCCTGTTGAAAATCAAACTCCATCGTGGGCTTGGGACCAATATCCGCTGCGAACACAACTTGTGTAGCAAAGATCAATGTGAAAACTACAATGAGGAAAAGGGAGAATCGAAGTTTATTCATAGCGCTCCTCACAAAATATGAAACCGCAGGCTCATCACCTGCGGTTTCATATCCACTTGATTATCTCGTGTACGTGATCGTCTCGTAACTCGCCACGAAATTATCGTCGAAGTCGTAGGCGATGATGCCGACAGCATAATCACCAGATGCAAGGTAGCTGGCGTAGAAGGAGAAACCTTGCTCACCCCAGGTAAAGACATCATTACTCAGCTCGTAGTTATAGACCGGGTTATCGTTGGCGTCGTAGGTATAGTACTGAACGTAATCGGTAAAGGTGTCGCCGATCTGCGGCGTGATCTCTACGGGCGTGCTGGCGCCGTTGTTGTCTGCATCCGGGTAGGCATAGGCGTAGAGGAAATTTCCGTCCGCGTCGAAGAACAGAGAGGCTTCCACAGCGATGCCGGTGAGCACATCTGTGTATTGACCGTAGACCGTGTAGACCGTCTTCCCATCCGCGCTCAGATATTCGTATGGTTCCAAAAGAACGAACGCATCATGTGTTCCATCCGTCATAGCGTAGAGCGACGGGTCCCACTCATAGCTCACCTGGATCGGGCTTGCGCCATAATCAGGCATGTTCACGCCATCCACGGTGGTGGTGTTCTCCGCGATGTAATAGGAAACATCACCGATCCAATACGATTGGCTGGCTTCATCCCAGAAATATAGCGCGGTGTGGATGTAAGCAACGTTCCCATCTACCGTAGTAGTGACCGTGACCTTTTCATCGCCAGAGATATCCTTATCCGAGATCTGGATCGGGGCGATGGTCATCTGCGAAGCACCCGGTGCGACAATGGTCGCAGAGCGCGACGGCGTAGTGGTCTGTCCCTGCTGCGGGACAAAATCTTCGCCTGTGTAGTGATACGCAAGGAACTCGTCCCAGTCGGATTGCTCCAGGAACTTGTAAGATGACTCCGCATAGTAAGGTGGGAAATCCGAGTTCAATTCGGTGAAGTTATAAATATCCGAATCCGGGAAGAAGAAAGAAATACCGTTCGAGCCAGCCATGTTTGGTCCATGCTTCTCAGAGACAACGGCAGAAGCGATCGCTGTCTTCAACTGAGCAGCCGCTTGCTGAACACTAGCATCACCGCTCATGTCTGCGACTACTTCAGAGAAATTCTCCAGGTCAATAAAGGACGGAGTAGCATCCTCACCGAACAAGTTGAAATAACTGCGTGCATACGTGCGTGCTTTCGCCACTGTAGGCTGGTCAATGGATGCCATAGCCGACACAAATTGGTTCATGGCGCCGATCACATCAGGCATGCGCGCACTTTCGATGGCACCCAATGTGGTGGTGGCTTCTTCCTGCTGGATATCATCAGGAGTCGCCCTTACTTCAGTGAGATACGTGTCGTTGACCACGTAGGTCGAAACGATGGACTGCCCCACCCCGCGTCCATCCACTACCGGGTTTTGCGCGAGCTGACCAAGCCAGGCGGCATACGACCAGCCGTATCCGGGGATGACTTCCTCGGAGGCGACCATATAATTTGAATACGGATACAACGAACCGAAGACTTCGATCTGCCCCATCAGACAGGCATCGAAACCGATCACCTCGAACTTATCCACGCCGGTGGTTTGGCGAACGCTTTCAATAGCGGAAACAATTTCGGGCAGGGTCAGAAGCGAGTCTGGCGCCGATTTATCGGAGAAACCACCGGTCCATCCGCCGCCATGATCCGACATGATGAGCGCATATTTTTTCGCCGGGTAATTCTGGATCGCCCAATCCACAAAATCGATCAGCGTCTGCGGGTCGCCCATATCCACTTCACCAACCGATTCGACCACCGGTGAAGTAATGTTATTAAGGTCATTATCTTGCTGGATCAAAAAACGGCGCGTATCGGTCCAATCGCCGTCGCCAGTAAAGCCACGCGCGTAGCGATCCATCTGCACCACGATGTTCAAATTCGGGTTGGAACCGACCATTTCCATTTCGTTAACATCGAAGACCATGCTTTCTTCAAGCACATCATCATCCGCCGCGGAATACACGATCACTGTCCATTCGGGCAAACCGGATGTATCCGCTGTCGGCTGCACATCCACCGGCACATCCACGGGCTGGGTCGGGCTTTCGGAAGGTCCTAAGAGCATGTTCGATAACCACTGGTCACCGAAATACATTCCTACGCCGCCCACACAACAGGTAACGGCAAGACATACCGCTACGATCCCTCCAATGACCGGAACAGCTACCTTTGACTTGGTGTTGCTCATTGCATTCTCCTTGAATTTAAATGCTCCAAAAATTTAAGTCCCGATTGTAATCCCTGCTGAGTCGAATAGGAATAAAGGACCTGTCCCTCGGAGCCGCGAGACAGACGATGTGCAGAGGAAGAAAGTTCCATGTGTGGATCGGAAAACCGCTTCGAACTACGATTGAAGTGGATCCCGTTTTGATAGGTGCTTGTCTCATCCCATGCGCCGCCCGACGGTGAACCGTGCGGGCTATTCCTATAAAGTCAACTAAAGCCGGCTCCAGACCTTTACACTGGCAAGAACCACCCCACCCCAAAGCTGACCGCGTTCATGCACAGGCTCAGGATCAACGCGGCATGCGGAGTCAACTGCTTTCCAGTGAGGTAGTAGAGCAAGACACCTTCCACCAACCAGATCAAAACCTCTGCCACGAACAATGTGACAAGATACTGCTGAAAAAATATCTTCAGCGCCAGCCACAGCATGGATTGAGTCACCACATTGACCACGAAACTCGCCAGAAGCAACTTTCCAGCAGGTTTCTTTTGCAAAGCAGAATACACGAGCACCACGCATCCTTCTACCAGGATGGTGGCAGGCATGGTAACGATCACTTCTTTTCGACGCGTCGCATAACGAAAATGATTATTCCAACGGTCAAACCAAACCCCACCAGACAACACAAGCTGACAACGACAAGCAGCCATGTATAGGGAGAAATCACACCCAGACTGAATTGGCTTTCCACCAGCAGATCATTGGGCTGGATCGTCACGTTGTACGTAAATTCGAATCCGGCTGTTTCAAAGATATTGCTGCGGCGTGTTACTTCATCCGAAAATTCAACTTCGAGGATGTGGTAGGGAGCAAAACCATACGCAAGAGCATGGCAGCCTATTGTTGTACAGGTCAGGCGCTGTGGACCTAGTACCTCCAAGGGTTTTGCATCACTGCAATCGGCTTGGTCACATTCATACAAAATGCCCGAGATGATCTGTAACTCGCCATCGTCCAAGCCCTTGAAGTTGAAATCCATGGTCGGCTTGGGACCTGTGTCTGCCAATACAGTTTGCACAGGCAAAAGAGAAACAAACAGGAAGAACAGAATCAAAACTGATCTAAATTTCTTTATTGTCATGGGAACTCCCTGCATGATTTGTCTGTTGGTTTTGAAATGAAACAATAAACTGATTATATCTCCCTGCCTACAGACGCGATAAAACATTCCCCGATAAACAGTATTCATCTACCCAAAGCTATTTAAGTGTTATTACCGACGGATACGAGTTAGCAACGCCAGGATAGCAAAATCGATCGCCACACCAAGCAGAAACCCAAGGTTGTATCCAGCGCCATCGTTGTGGACTTCATACATCTGGACCGCAGGATTAAAGAATGAGATGAAGAGAGTTCCAGCCGCGATAATGCCGTGCCACAAGCCGCCAAGGAAATTGAAGATCCGTCCTGCCGCATCGGGCTGATTCATTTCGGGGTTGACGCCCGGCGCTGTAAGGCGGAACGTGGTCTCGGGCGTGGTCACTTCCACGCTGGAACCGGGGGCACAACCAACAAGCAAAACAACGGCTAATAAGCTGACAACCAGTAATTTCTTCATATCTACCTCCAAACGTTTAAATACTGACAAAGTCCTTCGTTACATCAATGAAGAGATCGTTTCCGCTCAAGCGACGGGTCTGCTCTGGGTTGTTTTGAATTGAAGTGGACTATTTGATTATACGATGACCTTCTGCATATCGTTACTCTCAGCAGGGAACACAAACCAACGAAACCTTTATCAAAGTGCTTGGGATGACAATTGCTTATGAGGTTTCACACTTGAGGAAATAATCAAGAAGAACTAAAATTTACTAAAATTTCTACCAAACGGGAGCCATCATGCGTGCCAAGACCACCATCAGTCAGATCGCAGAGAAATGTAAAGTTTCTGTGTCAACGGTTTCCATTGTTCTGAACAATAAACCAGGAGTCTCCGACAGCACCCGCAATCAGATCCTTCAGATGGCGGAAAAGATGGGATATGAGATCCGCTCCAAGCCCCGGCAGGGATCGCTTCCACAACGAAAGTTGAACACGCTCGGGATGTTGGTCAAGACCGATAATGGCGTCCTCCCGCCTGCCAATCCGTTTTACTCCCAGATCATCAACGGTGTGGACGAAGCCTGCAAAGACCTGGGCATGAACATCCTGTTCTCCATGCTACCCGTGGACGAAAGCAACCGCCCCGACAAAGTGCCAAACTTCATCAAGAGCAACATGGCAGATGGATTTTTGATGGTGGGTACATTTTTAGATGAGACCGTCTCCGCTGTGCTCAACAAATGGAATGTGCCCATCGTGCTTGTAGATGGATATTCCGATACTGAAAGTTATGACATGGTCATATCCGATAATTTCCGCGCGGCATATCAGGCGGTAGAGCATTTGATAGCACAGGGGCACAAACACATCGGTCTGCTCGGCGGCGAACCGAATTGTTATCCGAGTTTGCAGGAACGACGCAATGGATACTTCCGCGCCATGAAAGAGCACGGACTTCAGACCTACAGTGCAGACTTCACTATCAATAGTGGCAATTTTGAGGAACGGGCAAAAAGCTTTTTGCGCGAAAACCCGCAGGTCACTGCTATCTTTGGCATCAATGACAACATTGCCGTGAGCACGATCCGTGCGGCACAAGCGCTGGGCATAAAAGTTCCAAATGATCTATCCGTGATCGGCTATGATGATACGCACCTTGCCACCAGCCTCTCCCCTGCCCTGACCACCATGCATGTGGACACGGTCGCGATGGGATATGGCGCCGTGCATCTTCTATCCATGCGCAAGCACAGACCCGATGCCGCGCGCGTCACATTGGTGGTACATCCCACGCTGGTCGAGCGGCAATCGGTTGCCAAGCCATGTCGATGATATAGTTAAATCATCAGCCAATGAATTGGATCTCATCCAAAAGGAACCGCCCATGACCACGTACCAACTCCCACAACTCGCATCCGTTCCCGTGGCAAATCCCAATGAAGCCTACCTCGTTGCCAGCGGAGACCTGCGCCTCTCCGCCAATCAAACCTGCTGGCCCGCCCAAGCCGATATGGAGGGAAAGATCATCGCCGCCTTCTCCACAGAAGGCATCACCGTGAAACGCGCGCACCCCTACGATGAGTCCATGCAGCACGGCTTCATCTGGAATCAGCGCATGGGCATGGAAGTCTTCCGCTCCATTCCAGCAGATGCGCCGCTTATCGTGGCGGTAGCGGTCTGGCAATACAGCTACCACGTCCTTGCCGGTTTACGCGACCACCGTGGTCCCATCCTGACCGTCGCCAACTGGAGCGGACAGTGGCCCGGCTTGGTCGGCTTGCTCAATCTCAACGGCTCGCTGACCAAGATGGGAGTCCGCTACAGCACGATCTGGAGCGAAGACTTCACCGACGAATTCTTCCTGGATGGGATTCGTCAATGGCTGCGTGAGGGGACGATCACCCACGATGCGCGCCACGTTCGGGACTTGAAGCTGTCTCAGTTACCCGAAGCGGAATCGCAGCTGGGAACTGCCCTCGCCAAACAAATCAAAAGCGAGAAAGCAATCCTCGGTATCTTCGACGAGGGCTGCATGGGCATGTACAACGCCATTATTGACGACGAACTGCTCAACCTCTGCGGCATCTACAAGGAACGTTTCAGCCAATCCGCGTTGGTAGCGGAGATGCGCAACGTAACCGAGCAGGAAGCCCAAGCGGCACGCACATGGCTCGATGAACAGGGCATGAAATTCCACACCGGCAGTGACGATGCCAGCGAGCTGACCGATGCTCAAATTCTGGAACAACTGAAAATGTACATTGCTGCCGTACGCATCGCCGATGCTTTTGGTTGTGACGCCATCGGCATCCAATACCAGCAGGGACTCAAAGATATGACTCCCGCCTCCGATCTCGCGGAAGGACTCTTGAACAACGTCCAGCGTCCACCCGTCTATCACAAAGAGGCCGGCAAGGAATTATTCCCCGGCAAAGCTCTGCCCCACTTCAACGAAGTGGACGAAGGCGCCGCCGTGGATGCGCTCGTCACCAATCGCGTCTGGACTGCCATGGGACTCGACCCCGCCACCACCCTGCACGATATCCGTTGGGGCAAACAGTATCAGGATAATTTCGTCTGGGTATTCGAGATCTCCGGCGCGGTGCCGCCTTCTCATCTCAAGGGCGGATATGCCGGTTCAGTCAGTGAACGTCAACCTCCCATATATTTCCCGCTGGGTGGGGGGACGATCAAAGGCGAGAGCAAACCCGGCGAGATCGTCTGGAGCCGCGTCTATGTACAGGATGCCGCTCTGCATGTTGATATGGGGCTCGCCAGCGTCATCTCGCTTCCGCCGGAAGAAATGCACAGGCGCTGGGAATCCACCACGCCGCAGTGGCCCATCATGAGTGCGGTGCTGCATGGCATCAGCCGCGATCAACACATGGGGCGCCACAAAGCCAATCACATTCAAGTGGTGTACGCGCCATCGAAAGAAATGGCTGAAAAAGCACTCGCAGCCAAAGCAGCCATGTTCGCCGAGATGGGCATTGCCGTCCATCTCTGTGGGGATGTGAACGTAGGGTAGAAGTATCTCGTCCTGAGCGGAGTGAGGAGCGATTGCTGCGACGAACGTAGACGAAGGACAGCACGACGCTTCGTCTTCGCTGGCGCTCCGCTCAGCGCGAATAATAAAATAAAAAGGAATCACACTATGCAACAACAATCTCTCTCTGGTCAATGGAAGTTTCATCAACTCAACAAGAACGAATGGATGCCCGCCACTGTTCCGGGCGGGGTGCATACCGACTTGCTCGCGCTCGGCAAGATCCCTGACCCATTCTTTGGTGACAACGAAAAGCAGGTGCAATGGATCGCTGAAACCGATTGGGAATACTCCACCACGTTCAGTGCTTCGAAGGAAGTCTTGAAAGAAGCAAAACAATTCCTGGTATGCGATGGTCTCGATACGCTGGCAGAGGTTTCGCTCAACGGAAAGCTGCTGGGCAAAGCCAATAATCTCTACCGTCAGTGGAAGTGGGATGTGACCGGTCTGCTCAAGAAGACCAACGAACTGACCATCATATTCCGCGGACCGGTGGCATACATCACTGCACAGCAAAAGGTGAAACCGCTCTGGGGCGGCGGTGACATTCCTGGTGGACCTCATCTGCGCAAGGCGCCCTGTCACTTCGGCTGGGATTGGGGTCCCAAGCTGCCGCCCATCGGCGTGTGGAAGGATATCCGCCTCGAGGGCTATTCCTCCGCAAAGTTTGAGGATGTGCATGTACGGCAGAAACATGAAGATGGAAAGGTCACGGTCAGTGTAAGCGCAAAGATTGAAGCATGGAACAAGAAGGCAGAGACCATGACTTTGACTCTCGTGTCGCCTTTTGCAACGAAGCAAACGATCACCGTAAAAGTGGCAGATCTGACAGAAGCAAGTATCGTTGTGAAAGATCCACAATTGTGGTGGCCGAACGGCTATGGTGACCAGAAGCTGTATATGCTACAGGTCATACTTTGGTCGGACACATCCGAATTAGATGTTCGTACCTACCAACTCGGCTTGCGCACCATCGAGTTAAAACAGGAACCCGATGAATGGGGCGAGTCGTTCACATTCGTCGTCAACGGTACGCCGATATTCATGAAAGGCGCAGACTGGATTCCCACCAACTCTTTCCCCACCCGCATCACCGACGCGCATCTCGAATACATCCTCAAGAGTGCAGCCGATGCGCACATGAACATGCTGCGCGTTTGGGGCGGCGGACTCTATGAGAGCGAAAGTTTCTACAACCTGTGTGACCGTCTCGGAATTTTGATCTGGCAGGATTTCACGTTTGCGTGTGGTGTCTATCCGGAAGATGATGAGTTCGCCGAGAACGTGCGCGTGGAAGCGATTGAGAACGTGCGCCGCCTGCGACACCGCGCCTCGCTGGCGTTGTGGTGCGGCAACAATGAAATGGAACAAGGCTGGAGCGATTGGGGCTGGAACAAACCCGCCGACAACACGAACCAACGATTGAAGATCGGCTACGACCGCATGTACCATCGTTTACTGCCTTCGGTTGTTGCGGTGGAAGATCCTGATCGCGTGTATTGGCCGTCTTCGGCATCTTCGGGCATCCCCTTCGCGGAACCCAACGGCATGCAGCGCGGCGACATGCACTACTGGGATGTCTGGCACGGACGCAAACCATTCACTGCCTATCGCACGCAGTTCCCGCGCTTCATGAGCGAGTTCGGCTTCCAGGCATTGCCCACTTATAAGACCGTACAAACCTACGCCGCGACCGAAGACCAAAACATGACATCCTACATCATGGAACATCATCAACGCAGCGGCTCGGGCAATGGCTTGATGATCCATCAAATGACCGACACCTTCCGTATGCCGAAGAATTTCGAGTCGCTCGTCTATCTCAGCATGTTGCTGCAAGCCGAAGGCATTCGTTATGGCGTGGAGCATTGGCGTCGCAACATGCACCGCGTCAGCGGCACGCTCATCTGGCAGCTTAACGACTGCTGGCCCGTCGCTTCGTGGGCATCGCTCGACTACTTCGGACGCTGGAAGGCGCTGCATTATGCCGCCAAGCGTTTTTATGCGCCGGTACTTCTTTCAGTGGAAGATGACGGTACACGCATGTCGATCCATGTGACCAGTGACCTGACCAAGAAATGGGAAGGACTCGTCCGCTGGCGATTGGAAGATATCAACGGAAACGTAAACCAATCCGGTGAGGAACGCGTCACTGCCAAGCCGTTAGCAGATACCGCTGTCGCATCCTTCGACTTCGCTGACAAAGTCTCCGATAAAAACAAACGTGATCTCGTCTTCGTCGCGGAGTTGTCTCAAGGCAAAGAGAAACTCGCCACCAGCGTCTCCACCTTTGCGCCGATCAAACATCTGGCACTGAAACAGCCCGAACTGACCGTGGACGTTGAACTGAAAAAAGACACCCTCACCTTCAACGTCTGCGCCCAGTCGCTTGCCCGTTTCGTCGAACTCGCCCTCGATGGCGTGGACGTGGTCTTCAGCGACAACTACTTCGATGTCCCCGCCGGGCAATCGGTAAAAATCACCGCCTCCCTGCCAACAGGCTGGACGTTGGAGCAGGCGAAGCAGGCGTTACAGGTCAAGTCGTTGGTTGATTTGTATTAAGGATTTGGGGCAGGGAGCTTGCTCCCGTAGACTCAACCAGCAAGCTGGTTGAGTCCAAAGCAAAACTCCGTAGGGATGACATAGCACAAAGTCTATGACATCCCTGCGGGGTTGAAAACCAATTCCTATCCGTTCTATAATCCTTTCACTCCTTCGGAGTTGTTTGAAGAATAAAACATCCGCAGACGATTTGCCTGCGGATGTTTTCTATCTTTCAAAAAGAGTCTGATCTTCCACCACCTGGCTGGCGATCAGGCGAAAATCCTGTTCAGGGATCTGCAGCGTTCCAAAGCGGAACGGCGCGCCCCAATGGGTTTTATCCTTGATGAAAGTCAGTTCGTTGATCAACGGCACTATCGGAACATCTTTGGTAGGCAAAAAGCGCACATTGCGCCGAAAGGGAACAAATCCGCCACCCATATCGTGCTGGTAAATGGTCTCGTCAAGGATCGTGCAAATGGCGGTAAAGCACTGCAATTTCTCAGGCTTTTCATATTCCAGTTTCGGGGAATAGAACAGCACCCAATCTCCAGCGTGCATTTTCTGCAGCGGAGCAGCTTTGCCGTGATTCGCCTGAATAAATCCACCCGCCACTCCGCGTTGGAGGTGGTCTTTCGATGCAACAATGATCCAATATTTCATATTCGAATTATAAAACACCCACAAACTTTGAGTCTGCGGGTGTTTACTTTACTTACGCCTTCAAATCATCCGGTTTGATCGGAATATGACGAATTCTCTTCCCCGTCGCGGCGTAGACCGCGTTGGCGATCGCCGGTGCCACAGGCGGCACACCCATCTCGCCAATCCCCGATGGGGATTTATCGCTTTGGACAACATACACTTCGACCAACGGCATCTCGTCCATGCGCAGCATCGGAGTATCGTGGAAGTTGCTCTGCTGTACGCGTCCGTTCTTGATAGTGGCTTCCGCTTTCAGTGCAGCGGTCAGACCGAAGACAATGCCACCCTGCATCTGCGCGATGACGTTATCCGGGTTCACGGCTACTCCGCAATCCACGGCGCAGACCACGCGATCCACGCGGATGTTTCCGTTCGCATCCACGGTCACTTCGGCGACATCGGCAACGTGCGTCACGCCGAAGGTGGCGAAGTACGCCATTCCGCGTCCCCGCCCGGCGGAGAGCGCACTGCCCCAATTCGATTTTTCTGCGGCGAGCTGAATCACGCCCAAGGCGCGTTCATCGTTTTTGTACAGTTCCAATCGCATATCGAGCGGATCGCGCCCAAGCGCCAAAGCCATTTCGTCAATGAAACACTGCTCAGGATAGGCGCGTGTAAACTCGGTCACCGAACGCCACGCACCGGTCGGGACTGCAGATCCGCCTCCCCCACTGATAGCTGGAATTTTTGGCGAGTTTAAAGAGACAGATGCATACTGCACCGCCAACGGATGATAGAAATCGTGTTGAATGTCGTCGTCACGAGTCCACGCCACTTGAACGGGAGCCGCTATCGCCTGAGAAAGACGCGCCGCTTCTTCGGCATAGTCCGTTTGCAAACGGCGACCGAATCCGCCGCCGATCAACGGCACATGCACGGTCACATCCGATGTCGAAATTTTACAGGTGCTTGATACCGCCCGCTGCACATCCTGCGGACTTTGCGTCGGCGCCCAGACTTCACATACATTGTCGTGAAAATGCGCAGCACAATTCATCGGCTCCATTGTGGTATGCGCTTCGTAGGGTATTGAATACACTGCATCGAGAACATTCGCCTTCGTGGATTTTGTAAAGCGCGCCGCCGCGTTCGTCATCATCTCTTGACTATCGAGCAACGCGTTTCGACCTTCGTCCCATGTGACCTTTAAAGCATTGCGCCCGCGGATCGCTGCCCAAGAATTTTCAGCGACCACCGCAATACGATCACGCAACTCCACCACCTGCTTCACACCCGCGATGGCTTTTGTTTCCGAGTCGTCATAGCTGGCGAACTTCCCGCCAAAGACTGGGCAGCGCGCGATGGCGGCAAACAGCATCCCCGGCAGGCGCACATCCAAACCGTAGACCGCCTTACCGCTCACGATCTGCGGCGCATCCCAATGACCGAGCGTCTTCCCAACGATGTCGAACGATTCAGATTTCTTAAGTTCCACTTTCTTGGGCTTATCAATTTTGGATGCAGCTTCCACAAGCTCGCCATAGGACAGTTTCTGCACATCATCAGGATGGATGACAAGCCCCGCCTCTGTCGCACATTGACTTGTGTCCACGCCCCAGACCTTTGCCGCCGCTTCGACCAACATCTGCCGCGCGGTTGCTCCCGCCTGCCGCATGACACTGTAATACGTGGACATGCTGACGCTGCCGCCCGTCTGCTGATCCCAGAAACGCGAATCGGCATCCGCTTGGATGATGCGCACCGATGACCATTCAACATCCATTTCTTCCGCCACCAACATGGCAAGCGCCGTACGGATACCCTGTCCCATTTCGGAGCGGAAGGCAGTAAAGGTCAGGATGCCATCTTGATCGAGTTGAATGTACGCGGTAGGCTGCCAATCAAACGGCGGGATCGGTGTCGCCGTCCCTTCCGGGGTAACCGGAACGATCGTCGGCGTAGGCGTACCCGAAGCGCATCCTTCCAGATAGATTGCCAGCACCAATCCGCCACCGGCAATGCCGGAAAGCTTGAGAAAATCACGGCGTGAAATTTGGTTATTCATCTCAAGCCTCCTGCGCCGCACGATGGATGGCAGAACGCACACGCTGATACGTCCCACAGCGACAGAGCACATCTCCCATCGCCGCATCAATATCGTCATCGCTGGGGTTCGGGTTCTTCTTGATCAGCGCCACCGCGTTCATGATCTGCCCCGGCTGGCAATATCCGCACTGCGAGACGCGTTCCTCCAGCCACGCCTTCTGCACTGGGTGACTGACATCTTCCGAAAGCCCTTCGATGGTCAAAATGGATCTTCCGACAACCTGCGAAACAGGGGTGATACAGGAACGGGTCGGCTCATCGTCGATCAGCACCGTGCAGGAACCGCATAAGCCCATTCCACAGCTGAACTTTGTCCCCATCAAACCCAGCAGATCGCGCAACACCCACAACAGCGACATCGCGTCCTCTGCCTCAACGGTAACTTGCTGACCGTTGATATTTAAATCAAATACTGACATGGAAACATCCCTCCCACAGAGAAAATTTCATTCCATGTCAGTATAGACATTCTGGATTATCAAGACAATATGTCATTGCTCCATGATTCATCCCGCCTTCTCTAACAAAATCGGATTTCTCCTCACAAATTGATTTCTACTAAAATCCCGTAGGGATGACATAGCACAGCGTCTATGACACCCCTACGGGGTTGGGAAACAGCCCACATCCATTCTATAATCCTTACACTCCTTCGGAGTTCTTGCCACAATGAAAAGTCCACAGATAGCAAGCCCGTGGACTTTTCAAAGCTGACCGATGCAAAATAATCGAGAATTACATCCCATGTCGCTCATGCTCTTCCAATTCCGAGAGCAGCAGGTCGAGCGCGCCAACGGAGATGGTCAACTCGCGCAGAGAAATGAGCATTGAAACGATCATCAATGCCAGAGCAACGGCAAAACTCCATTGACCGGCGGTGACCCAGCCCGCGAACAGCGCGAACATGCTGACCACGCACATTAACAGGCTCAGCACACCGAAGATCTGCATGTTGCGGATCAGGTAGGTACGTTTCCGCAGGTTAGCGATCTGCCCAAGCAGATTCTCGCTCTGGTTTTCCTTATAGCGGTCATGCAAATTACGGATGATGGTGGCAATCGTCAAAAAGCGATTCGTGTACGCCAACATGAGCAGCGACACGGTCGGGAACAACAAAGCGGGGGTAGTGAGATTGATTTCCATGATTTATATCTTTCTTTCAAGAGGTTGTCGTTGGTAGGATGTCTGTTTCTTCTTTAAACTTACCCCGCTTCGTCAGTACGCGCTCAAGCCACATAGCAATACCCACAAAGATATAGCCCACCAGGATCGAGATCGCCGCCATGAATAGCCAGGCAAAACCAATTACAGAGGAGGATTCCTCGTACCCTTGCACGATAATGGCAGGCACGGCAAATCCCATATTGTTCATGCGCAGAATGCCTTCCAGAAAGAATCGCCCTGAGCTGGCAGGGTCCGTGATCAGCACCGGAATACCCATCGAGCAAGCCAGTAAGACAGGGGAAAGCAAATATAACCGTCGGATCTCCTCTGTGCTTCTGCCTCTGCCCCACAGCAGCATTACGACTACCATCCACGTATAAAGCGGACCCCAGACAATGCCTGCAATGGTGTAAAAGACCATCATGCCGGTAATGATGCTCAAACCAGAATCAGGCACATCGTTAAAGACATTCAATCCATCGGCAAAATAGGTAAACGCCCCGGTAACGATCAAAAGGATATACGGCAAAGAAAGAGAGAGTTGGTAAAAAGTCCTGCGTTTCACCCCTGTATTATATAATACCCACGGACACACACTGCGCTTTCCACCTTCTAACGAAGCGCAATGTGTGTCCGAGTGCGGTATAAAAGAATGGAGTCCAAAGTCTAAAGACTTTGGACTCCACCAGAACTATGCGAACGCGAACGCTACATGCGTCGGGTTGATCAGCACCATGGGAATGTGTAGCGCAGCCATCTGTGGCAGATACGGATTCGTCACTTCGACATCATAGAGAGACATCCAGGAGACGCGCGCCACCTCGAGGCTGGAACCAACATCCGTTTGAGTCGAGATGCGGATCTTCCCACGCATGATAAAGGTCCCTACCTTAACATCCACAGGCTGCATCATACGGTTCAACTCATTCTCATCGTAATCCAACACTTCATTGGTCGGCGGCAGAGTATGGAAGGCGATCAATTGAGAAGTGGGAAAGTAAATTTCAGAGTATGATAAAGCTTTCACGGGGCTTCCGCCAAAGACAAGCACCTGCGATCGCAGAATGTGCATATATTTTGGCGCTCCATCTGTTCGCAGCCAGATGTTGACACGGTGAACATTTTCCTTGGTAACCACTTCACCACGTACAACCGTATCAGGCGTATAGAGCATGACGGGAGTCAATTTTTCATCGGCGGTAGGCGTGTACATCTTATCTCCTAAAATCCATTATACACTTGCTTGCTACCCCTTTCCCCGTTTATACTCGACCGAAACTTTCAACCTTGAAAACTACTCGAAATGAGCCTATTGTAGATGCATAACAAACGCTGGGTGGTCCAACCGCCCATTACTCCAACAGCAGAAAAAGAACTGACCAAATTCCCGCCCATTCTAAGGCAGATCCTTTTTAATCGCGGCATCTGCACCGATGCCGATGCACGTGTGTTCCTCAAAGCGGAGCCAAGCGCGGTGACTGATCCCTTCCAGTTGATCGGTATGCAAGCCACGGTGGATCGCATCCGCTTCGCTCTCGACCATAATGAACCGATAGCCATCTACGGCGATTACGATGTGGACGGCGTCACTGCCACGGCGCTGCTCGTGCAGGCGCTCGAAGGACTTGGTGCAGATGTGCGCGGCTACATCCCCAACCGCTTCGAAGAAGGCTACGGATTAAATAAGGATGCGTTGGACTCTCTCAAAGCGGATGGCGTCAAACTGGTCATCACCGTGGACTGCGGCATCCGCTCCCCGGATGAAGCGCTTCACGCGCAGACCATCGGGCTGGATCTCATTATCAGCGACCACCACCACCCTGATGGTTTGAACCTGCCCCCCGCCCTTGCAGTTATCAATCCCAAACAACACGGCGATCCTTACCCTGATAAAGATCTGGCTGGAGTCGGGATCGCTTACAAGATAGCCGAAGCGCTCTTCAGTTCTCAGCCCAACTCCGCCTACAATTTGCAAAGCCTGCTCGATCTGGTCGCCCTCGGCACCGTCGCGGACCTTGCTCCGCTGGTCGGCGAGAATCGCTCCCTCGTCCGCAAGGGACTCAAGCAGATCCGCGAAACGAAGCGGCAGGGACTTTACTCCCTGGCAGGCGTTGCCGATATGAAGATCGACAAGGTCACCGCAGGAAATATCGGCTTCATGCTCGGTCCGCGGCTGAATGCTTCCGGCAGGTTGGAATCGGCGCTGGCATCCTTCGAGCTGCTGACCACAAAAGATTTCATGCGCGCCGGTCAACTGGCGCAGCAGCTCGAAGTGCAGAACCGCCAGCGGCAATCCATCACCCGGCAAATGCAGGCAAAAGCGGAAGAGATCGCCATGGGCGATGACCCGGATGCTTTCCTGCTCTTCGCAGCACACGAAGAGTTCAATCCCGGCGTGGTTGGGTTGGCGGCATCACGTCTTACCGAAATGTTTTATCGTCCCTCCATCGTGGCTGCCAAAAGCGCCGAAGAGACACGCGGTTCGTGCCGGTCCATTCCCGAGTTCCACATCACCGACGCGCTAGACCTGTGCAAGGACTTGCTCGTCCGTCATGGAGGTCATGCCGCGGCGGCGGGTTTCACCGTGAAGAACGAAAACCTGCCTGAGTTGGTAAGCCGCTTGAAATCCATCGCCAAAGAAAAATTGGATGGAAAAGATCTACGCCAAACCATCTCCGCTGATATGGAAGTATCACTCTCTGAATTGAACTTTGAGGTGTTGAAACATCTCGCCTATCTCGAACCCACCGGGTATGGTAACCCGGATGCGGTCTTCGTGGCTCGTAACATAAGGGTCAAAGCGTCGCGCACGGTTGGCTCTGATGGAAAGCATTTGAAATTGACTCTTGCCGATGAGCATAACACCGCGTTCGATTCCATTGGTTTCCGCCTGGGGCATTTGCTCTCCACCCTACCGGCGCAGATCGATGCGCTGTTCACCCTCGAAGCCAATGAATGGAACGGGCGCACCTCCCTGCAATTGAATCTCAAAGATGTGAAACCGGCGGGAATACCGGATTAGCCGGAGTCCAAAATCTCCCGATTTTGGAGTATTGCTTTTTAACTCCAACGTCTGGAGACGTTGGACTCCACGTAACAAAAAAGTGGTTCGGATTTTGCTTCATCCGAACCACTTGCCATTTCTGATGGTTTTGCCAATCTTTTATTTTCACGCATTGACACTACTGTTCATCGATAGGCAGCTTTTACAAAATCAACTCTAGTGCCAGCCTGTATAAGGATTAATCTGGATTTCAAAATGTTCTGAGCCATTATTAGCATAATAACCAACAATCCAATCATTATCGCCATCTGGATTTGGTTTAATTACCAACTGAATGTCACACATATTACTTGTTTTTACCCGAAATTCAGTACCCCCATTCTCTTCCGCTATTTGTAAGGCATCATCAGCCGTAATCTTAAGTCTCTGCAAATTAATGCTTGTCCATCCAAATAATGGGCGAGACCAATTATCAGATCCTCCCCAACTAACTCCACTATCCCCAGGATATAAGTCCATCTCGTGAACTGTGTAACCACCTCGTTTATTATTTTTGTAAAATGTAAAATCAGCGCCTTCGAAGCCTCGAGGGTTGTCTTGACAACGTCTGGCGAAGATCATTCCATACATCTTCCAATCATTTAGGGTTTCATTCCAAACAAACTGGTGTAGTGCCTTTGCCACTTCCATATAATCTGAGTGTTGCCAAGAGAATGAATCAACCTTATAAGCACTGTTGACTTCTAGGGAAATGTTAGTGCCAGGCTTGAAAACATCTTTTTCACCTCGTTCTAAATCTTGAAGAATTGAATTTGGCTCGATTTTGTAATCACCTCTGTCTACAAAATTTGAGAGACCGTATGGATATTGCAATTTACTATCATGCAAAAGTCTAAAAACAAATAGTGCTGAAACAAGGAATAGTAATATCAGTATGTTAAGAACGCCCTTCGCTTTCGTCTGTTTTCCTACCATGAGAAATCGCCTTAGTAAGTTCTGATTTAATATTTAGACGGTCAAAATATACCGGACAAGCAAGAGGTTAAGGTAGGGAATAATTACGGTCCCCATCTCGGCTGATAATCGCAATAATCGTTGTTGGTTAAGCGGCGCAGATCCGTGCCGTCGGTGCGGATGATGTAGAGCTCACAGCCGTGGTCATCGCCGTATTTGTCGTAATAGGCGGTGAAGACCACCCATTTGCCATCTGGCGAGAAGGACGGTCCCTGGCTGTTGCCGCCATCGGGTGTGAGACGATGACTGTCGGAACCGTCTGAATTCATGATGAAGACATTCCGATGCCATGGCTCGCCGGAATAGGTGACAATATATTGCCCGCCGCCAGACCAGTCACTGCGCCCGCGAATAGAGGGTAGGTCACTGATGCGCGATCTGTTGGCGCCGTTCGCATCCATGACAAACAATTGATTGGTACCGTCATTTGGGTCGGTGGCGGCGAACAGGATCTGGTTTCCGCTAGGCGCCCAGGTGGGGTCCCAGCCGAGGATCTTGCGGATACGATGCGGATCGGAACCGTCCCGGTCCATGACCCAGATCTGATTTTGGTCGGTCGCAGCGGTCCACAGCATGAACACGATCGAATTTCCATCGGGGGAAATTTCGGGAGCGGTGGCAATACCCAATTTATCGGTCAAACGTTTTTCGCTGCCATCGGCGAGATATTGTTCGCGGATCTCGATGATGTTCTCCTGGCGAAAACGGGAATACACAACATATTTTCCATCGGGCGAAAGAGATGGATAGAAATTACGCACATCGCTTTTATCGGTGATCTGACGATAGCCGCTTCCATCCGCGTTCATGATGCAGATCTGGTCGGCGAATTGGGTTTTGTAGACCTGACAGGTGAAGACGATGTGTCCCGTCAAGCCATCGGCGGAGGAGGGCGCGGGAATCTCTCCGTTCATCAGCGGGGTTTGTAGAACAGTATTTAGAGTCGGCGCCGCAGGGTTGGTTGACTCTTGGAATGGAGGTGTAGAGACGAGGGTGGCAGGAGCGACCGGCGTCACTCCCAGCGGAGTGGCGGCTTGTAGCGTGGCGAACAGGTCGGGGGTTGGAGAGGAAGCGGGCAGATTACATCCCGCGATCGAGAGCAAAAAAAGAAATGTCAGAACGAGTCTGATCCTATTGGGTATCCAATTCGATGGTTTCAAGGCGGAACTCCTCACCAGACAATATTTTTGCGCCATAGCTTCCGCAATAAGGACAGTGGATCTCTTTATTCAAAGGATGATATTTTTGGAAGCAAGCCATGCATTGCACTTCTGCTTTGATAAAACGGAAATGCAGCCGCGCTTGTTCCGCAAGTGTATCTTTGCTTAGTTCCTTCCAATATTTCTGTATGGCTGCATCGTCGAGGTCGGCGATCTCGCCCAAAACCAAATTCACATCCTTTACAGGATGTGAATCGGCTTTTTGCAGAACTTGTGCAAGAATGGAACGGATGGTTTCAATTTCGCGCATGGTTCTTTTACAAAAATAGCTCCTCAGGCCAGTCTATAAGCCGCATTCTGTCCGGCAAGTGATCTTGCCTGTGCGATCATCTCTCTGGGCGGCGCGTCGCCGCGCCGCTCGGTGCGGCCTACCCGGGACTGACCCAATCACCGCGTGAAAGGGTACATATGAAAACGAGCCGTTTCCCGCCATCCGCAGATGGCTTCGTCCCTGCTTGGCCTTGCTCCCGGCGGGGGTTACCTGGACCATCTACATTACTGCAGATGCCGGTGGTCTCTTACACCACCTTTTCACCATCACCCCCTCACCCCTTGCGAGGTAAGGGTGGCTGTTTGTTTCTGTGGCCCTTGTCCGGCAGGTTAGCTCCTCTCGGAGGGTTCCCCGCCCCGGGTGCTATCCGACGCCGTGCTCTATGGAGTGCGGACTTTCCTCGATCCCGACAACGCAGGACCGCGATCGCCCAACCGACCTGAGGCTTCATCATCATACACGCAAGGAAACCGTGCGTCAACAGCAATCGACATAATTGAAAATGAGGAATTTGTTGGAGTTTTGGTTAAAAGACATTAAAATAGGAATTGTTGCAAGTCAGTTTGTGGAAATGACGGAGTTATCGTGACTATTCTGCCCGGAAAAACAATCATTGGTCTCACCGGCAATATCGCCACCGGCAAAAGCGTGGTGCGCCGCATGTTGGAACACCTCGGCGCATACACCATTGATGCCGATGCGATTGCTCATCGCGTCATCTCCAAAGGGGCGCCTGGCTATCAACCCGTACTCGATAAATTCGGCAACTGGCTGCTTGATAAAGATGGGCAGATCGACCGCACCAAACTGGGAAGGCTTGTATTTTCTGATGGGCAGGCTCTGGCACAGCTCGAAGATATCATTCATCCCTATGTGACCCAGGCTGTGGAATTGCTCGTCAAACGTTCGACACAGAGCGTGGTGGTCGTGGAAGCCATCAAATTGCTCGAGTTTGACCTGCGCAATAAATGTGACTCGATCTGGGTGACCGACGCGCCGGTGGAAGTGCAGATCGAACGGCTCATCCGCAAGCGTGGCATCAGCCGCGAAGACGCGTTACAGCGTATCCATTCGCAATCAGCCCAAGAGGAAAAACTCAGCGCCGCGAAAGTCATCATCACCAACACCGGATCATATGACGATCTGTGGAAGCAGGTCAACGACGCCTGGAAACGCATCGCACCTACGCAGGAGGCGGAACCCGCTACCCAGGTGCTTCCCAAACCCGCGATAGGGAACTTCTTACTTCAGCGCGGCAAGCCGCGCGATTCACAAAAGATCGCCGATCTGATCACGCGCCTGAGCAAGGGCAAACACAAGATGTCCAAAGATGAAGTAATGGAAGCCTTTGGCGACAAAGCCTTTCTCTTGCTATTAATAGGTGAGGAACTTGTTGGTGTTGCCGGCTGGCAGGTGGAAAATCTGGTAGCGCGCACTACCGATCTTTACCTCGATCCGCGAGCCACCGCCGATAAGGCATTGCCCCTCCTTCTAACAGAAGTGGAGCGCGCCTCCAGTGACTTGCAATGTGAAGCCTCGCTGGTCTTCCCGCCCATGGAATTGGTTGGTTTCGATGCGGTTTGGAAGCATATTGGCTACGAACGACGTTCTCCTGATACCCTCGGCGTCCAAGCCTGGACGGACGCCGCCAATGAGTCCATGCCCAAGGCATCGGCTCTATTCTTTAAACAGCTTCGCACCGACCGGGTGCTCCGCCCTATCTAATCATGAAAATTCGGAAGACTGACAAACTTCCGAAGTTTGAAACAAATCAGGGCGGAAAATCGTTATTCAACCTATGGGTTAAATACAACTCTATTTTGCTATTTAATCCCTATTTCAGCCGGGTATACTATACTGACCGGCACATTCAGCATGGCGAATTTTCTCAACAACCTCCTTTTCATTTTCGAACGCCTGAACTGGCTGAGCGTACTTGATATTCTGCTCGTCACGTTCATCTTTTTTCTGTTGTTGTATTCCCTGCGCGATACTCAAGCCATGGTGCTGTTACGAGGTGTGATCTTCCTGGTCGTCGCGCTCGTGTTGCTCACTACACTCGTGGAACTGCCCGCCTTCTCCTGGCTGGTGCGCAGCGCGTTACCTGCTTTGCTGCTTTCCATCCCTGTCATCTTTGCCCCGGAGATCCGCCGCGCGCTGGAACGGTTGGGACGCGCCGGCACCTTCGTCCCTACGCCGAACAAGACGCCCTATGAAGAGACTCAAAAAGTGATCCATGCCGTGGTGGAAGCCGCGGCACGGCTTTCCGCGCGCCAACATGGAGCATTGATCGTCATGCAGCGCATGGACACACTGGATCAATACATTGAGTCAGGGGTGCAGATGCGTGCCCACGTGACGCCAGAATTGCTGTTGCAGATATTTTTCCCTGATACGCCGCTGCATGATGGCGCCGTCATCATCGCCGGCGGACGTGTGGTCGCAGCTGCCTGCGTGATGCCGCTTTCCGCCACCGGCGTGCTCAACAAGACCCCCGAACGCCAAATGGGACTTCGTCATCGCGCCGCTCTCGGCATCTCAGAGGTCAGTGATGCGGTCTCGGTGGTGGTCTCGGAGCAAAGCGGTTCCATCTCCATTTCGCATGCGGGACGTATGATCCGCCGCATCGAACCGGAGCGGTTGGAAAATATCCTCTCGGCGTTCTTCCGCCCGGATGCCACCACACCGCAGCGCATTTGGCTGCAACGGTATTTTCCGTATTTGTTTAAAAGGAAAGATGAGTAGAGGCGAGGTCATCTCGCCCCGCATCGGGCAGGGAGACTTGCCGCTTATCATAAATCATGCGTAATTTTGCTGCTAACCTTCGTACGTTTCTTTTGGCACTTGTCTTGGCGGTTGCCGTCTGGGTTTCTGCCGTCACAGCCGCAGACCCGGATGAGGTCCGCGCACCCATTAAGGTGCCGGTCGAGATCGTTGGACGAGATAATGCCCTCGTGCTGACGAGCAAAGTTCCATCCACCATCGAAGTGACCTTGCGCGCGCCCAAATCCACCTGGGAAAAACTAACCGCTCACGAAAACTCAGTGCGTGCTTTTTTGGATCTTTCGGGACTCAGCGCCGGTGAGCACGATGTGGAGATCAAAGTGCAGGTGACCGAACGCCCGACGCAGATCGTTCTTATCAACCCGACAACTACCACCGTTAATTTGGAACCGTACGCCACTCAAACTCTACCCGTCAACCTCTCGCTCAGCGGGCAATCCGCTACCGGTTATCGCGCCGGAGATGCCGCACTCGACCCCGCGGAAGTGACGATCTCCGGTCCCAAATCGCTGGTAGATCTTGCCAAACGGGCGCGCGTACAAGTCAACTTGAGTGGCACACGTGAAAGTGTTGATCAAGCCATACCGGTCGAGATCCTGGATGAAAAGAATGCGCCTATCGATGGGGTGAGCGTTTCCCCGCAGACGATCCACATTAACATACCCATCAGCCAACAAGGTGGATTCCGCGATGTGGCGGTTGAAAGTCGTCGTGCAGGGACAGCAAGCTCCCGGCTACCGGCTCGAAACGATCTCGGTCTTCCCGCCGGTGGTAACGGTCTTTGCCTCCGATCCGCAGTTGATCAAAAATATTTCTGGTGTGATCGAAACACAGCCGCTGGATATCACCGATGCGAAAGACAAGATCAGCACCCGGCTGGGGTTGAACCTACCAGAGAACATCACCATCGTCGGCGCACAGACCGTGCAGGTGGAAGTGGGCATCTCCCCCATCCAGACCAGCCTGACCTTGTTGAACCAGCAGATCAGTGTGGTCGGCTTACCAACAGGAATGATCGCACAGATCTCACCGCAGACCGTTGATGTTATACTCTCGGGTCCGCTGCCCGTGCTGGACGTGCTGACCACGCAGGATATCTCCATCACGGTCGATGTCACCGGGCTGGATATTGGCGTTCACCAATTGACTCCCAAAGTGAACCTGCTGGTGGATAATGTCTTGGTAGAATCCATGCTGCCCGGCACGATCGAAGTGGTCCTGTCACAACCGATCACGCCGCCATCTACGCCGAAGCCGTAAAAATAACGCTGGTCAAGTAACCCTGCATGATCTTCGCGGGACGTACCGAGACCATCTGATTACAAATAAATAATTATTATCTTGAAAACAATTGGTCTCGGTATGTAGCGCAAAAACAGCGCCACTACTCGACCAACGTAGGATCGGAAATCGCAAATGCCTAAACCAATCGTAGCCCTTGTTGGTAGACCCAACGTCGGAAAAAGTACCTTATTCAATCGCCTGGTCGGTGAGCGTCTCGCTATTGTGGATGATACGCCCGGCACCACACGCGACCGTCTGTTCGGGGAAGCCGAATGGAACGGACGCGGATTCCACGTAGTGGACACCGGCGGTATTGACCCCACCCACGGCGGCAAAACTCCACTCTCAGTGGGCTCCGCCGATTTCATTGACGATATCCGCAAGCAGGCGAAGGTCGCCATCGATGAAGCGGATGCGGTGCTCTTCGTCAATGACGGCGAGACAGGCGTCACTTCACCCGATCTGGAAGTGGCGACCATCCTGCGCCGCTCGCAGAAAAAGCTCGAAGATGGGACGTTCTGGCCCCCAATTTTTGTCGTGGTCAATAAATGTGAATCACAGGAACGACGCGATAACGCCAGTCAGTTCTACGAGTTGGGACTCGGTGATCCGATCCCGGTCTCCGCGGTACACGGCACAGGGACAGGTGACCTGCTTGATATATTGGTAGCCTCTTTCCCTGAGGAAGAAGCGCAAGCCGAAGATGAGAACATCAAGATCGCATTGGTCGGCAAACCGAATGCGGGCAAGTCCAGTTTGTTGAATAAGTTGGTCGGTGAAGAACGCGCCATCGTCAGTCACATCCCCGGTACGACGCGCGATGCGACCGATACGATGATCGAAGTGGACGGATTGAAGGTCACGCTGATCGATACGGCGGGCATCCGCAAACGCGGAAAGATCGATCATGGCGGCGTGGAACAGTTCAGCGTGCTGAGGTCGTTCAAAGCCATCGAGCGTGCGGATGTGGCGCTGCTGTTGATTGATGCCACCACCGGCATCACGTCGCAGGATGCGCACATCGCCGGATTCATTTTGGAACAGTGGAAATCGTGCGTGGTGGTGGTCAACAAATGGGACGCGGTCGAGAAGGACGCCTTCACGATGGAGGAGTTCACGCAGAAGATCCGCAGTGATCTCAATTTCATGGATTACGTGCCATTGTTGTTCATCTCTGCCAAGACCGGTCAGCGCGTGGAACAGGTGATGCCGATGGCACTGCGCGTTCAAGAGGAACAACTCGCGCGCTTGACCACATCCAAGATCAATGAGGTCATTCACCGGGCGCAGGATAATCACGCGCACCCGTCGCACGGCGGACGTCAGTTGAAGATGTTCTATGGCACACAGGTACGCAGTGACCCGCCGACGTTCATGATCTACGTCAACGACCCGAAGCTGATGCACTTCACGTATTTGCGCTATCTCGAAAATCAGATCCGCGCGGAATATGGATTTTTAGGCACGCCAATACGGATCGTGACAAAGGGAAGGCGGGAGTAAGACAGTAAGCAGTGATCAGTCACGTTTTACGAGAGATTGCTTCGGGTTATCACCCTCGCAATGACATGAATGTGTAAGTATTCCAAGCCGTCGGATTAATCTGGCGGCTTTATAATTTATTGGAACAATCAAATAAAAACTCCCGTCTAATCAATACCAATTTCCAAACGGGAGGAAACTCCATGAAACGCATCGCAGTATCTCTTCTTACCGCAATTTTTCTTTTAAACGCTTGTACACCTATCGCTCAGGTGGCTCCCATGCCGGTCATCTCCGCAGCAAATGGAACGCCATCCTCCGTCCCAGCCGTGGCGTGGACAGCCATGTCTATAAAAACGGTAACTCCTGTCTCATCACCCACGATCGATGTTTTCGCCACCGTCACAGCGAGCCCGACACCCCTCTACACCCCATCCGCCCTCCCAACGCTTAGCCCGGTCCGCAGCACACCGCCCACGCTCATGCTGCACCGCCCGAATCTCAATTTCAACTCGCTGGCATTTCTCAAGGATTTCATCCAACTGCTCAAGCTAAATAACATGGAGGTCGTCACCTACCGTTACATTTCCGAGCATCCTGATATCACCGCCATCGACAAAGGGAAACTCTTTATCATCACCATTGACGATATCTTCCTGGCATATCCCATCGACAAGCGCGTGATTGAAATGATCAAGCTTCTGCGCGAAGCAGGGTACCCCGCCGTGCTGGGCGTAGTCACAGAAACAGACGTTCCCGATCCGAAAAATGTCGCTCTTCTGAAAGAACTGGTCGCATCCGGTTGGGAGATCGCTACACACACCGACACGCACAGCAATCTCAATAAAGCGGAGCGAGCCTCCCTAAGGCTGGTCTATCAAGAGGTCACGGTCAGCATGGATAAGATCGAAGATGCGGTCGGCGTTCGACCCATCACACTGGTGCTGCCCGAAGGCGATATGGTCAACGACATCGAGAACATCCAGCGCACCGGCATCTACTGGATCGTCGGCATCGCCGACGGCAACACCTACGATGTGCGCGACCCCATCGTTTACGTTGGACGCGAAGGTCCATATAAGAATGCCGGGAGAACCTTCAAGCTGATGAAAGAGCGATTTGGATTTTAGGGGATAGCGATAGCTTTCAGCAGTTAGCTGTCAGCGAAAGAAGGAGGTTATATGAAAAGGATCATTTTTCACATTATTTTGGCGGTGACCTTCCTCCTCTCCGCCTGTGGAGGGACTACGGCTCAATCTACGCCCTTCGACACGGCTAGGATAAGCCGACGATTGATTCCGTTATTGATAACTCCACCCCCATCCCGCGATATACGAATACGCCAAGTGATGCTTTACATGGTCGGCTGAGTGAGCCGAGTAATACACCGATCACCCCGACGATCATCCCAACACTGACCCCAACCTTTGACCCACAGGGAATAGTCACCCTAACACCTGGTATGCAAGCAAGCTGTCCAATTTCCCAACCAGCAAAGTCACAAAATTTTGATTTCCTCAATCTACAACTCGGTTTAGACTGGGACAATATAGTAAAAGAAGAAGAAAATACACTTAACTTCCTCAACACATACGGGACTCAACCACTGGTAAATTACTTGAGATACAACTACGGAACCGAGGGCACGCATTTTATCTATAGGGATATTACAAATGATGGAATTCCAGAACTCGCGATCGCTTTGACTTCTTTTTATATCTTTGGTTGTCAAGATGGACAATACATCAACCTATTTGAACTCGAGCCTGACGGGTATTTACATCCACCCACTATCTTTTCAGTAAAGGACAATAATCGTAATGGTATCCCAGAATTAACAATGCTATTGGGTTTTATGTCCCAGGGGGGGCATACATACGCAATTTATGAATGGGATCAAAAAATATTTCACAACCTTTTACCGCCCGACACTTCTGATTATCCCGAAGAAGGAGGAATTTGGGTGGAAGCAACCGGTGAAATTCACTATGAAGATATAAATCATGACTTCATCGATGAATTAATTCTTGACAGCGGGGTTCCCGTATGGGAAACCTACTATTCAGGATTTCCCTGGAGAAACAAACGAACTATCTACCAATGGAATGGACAAGATTATGCGCCCATGCATGATGAATTTGCTGCTCCAGTATTTAGATTTCAGGCTGTTCAAGATGGCGATCTTGCGATGAACCAGTCTGAATATGAAAAAGCTCTATCTTTATATCAAGATGCCATTTTCAGCAACAAATTGAAAGATTACTCTGTCGAAATACGAAGAAACCTACAGGAGAACTGGGCTTCTCAAATTGGCGATGTCAAGCCTACACCTACACCTTACCCAAGTGATCCAACCGAATACCCCAAACTTGCCGCTTACTCCTATTACCGCATCATGCTCATCCATACCGTCCGCGGCTACGAATCGGATGCGGGTACGGTCTACAATACCCTGCAGCAAAAATTCAGCACTGACCCCCACGGGCACCCCTACGCCGAAATGGCTACTGCCTTCTGGAATACCTACCAGTCCACGCACAAAATGTACGATGGTTGTGCGGCGGCGATCCAATATGCTACGAAACATCGCGAGATCTTGATCCCACTGGGGAGCGACTACCACGGCTCGCAAAGTCACATCTATGTGCCCGCAGATGTATGTCCGTTTCGATAGGGAGGTTTCTGCATGAAAAGTAAACTCTGGCAATCCATTTTTACACTTATATTCATCTTGACTGCTTGCGGACAAACTCCTGCTACCGATTTTCCATTGCCGACAGAAAGCATTCAACCTACAACTTTACCTTCTGCCACATCACAGCCAAGTCAAACGACGACTCCTATATCAACAACTATTCCTGCCACACAAACCATCATTCCCCTGCCCACCATTCCCACCTTCACCCCAACCCTCGACGCGCGGATCATTGTCACCGTCACGCCCGCATCCCCGGCGGAGTGCCCGAAGGAAGACTACAATTTATCATTTACTCTCACAGAAAACCATGATTATCCTCTCTTTGATCCTCAAGAAATCCTTGCTTTACTGAATAAAGGAGCATCCTTCAACGCTATATCTAGCATCGTGAATAGTCCAACATCTACTCCTGTGATTACCGCGCAAGATGTTACGGGAGATAAAACGCCAGAATTGTTATTTATCAACTTTGAGCCTATTCAAGTCTTTTACATTTATTCTTGCTCAGAAGGTCAATACATCCTGCACTCTCCCAGAATTAATTATTTCGGTCATGAGACCGAAATTGTCGATGTGAAAGACCTTAATATAGACGGTATACCTGAAATCATACTCTACCATAGAGGATGTTCTGGAAGTGGCTGTTATTCAATATACATTTTAGAGTGGAACGGGAACACGTTTCAAGTACTGGATTCCGAAACACAGTATGCAGAACAAATGGATGGATTGGAAAAAGTTGAGATCAAAGACTTAAACAATGATGGAGTTTTTGAGGTATTGATGACGGGAGGTGTTCCTGCATTAGGCGCCTATATTATTAATCCTCCTTGGCGCCTTGAAACACAAATAGTAGCGTGGGATGGAATTGCCTTCGCTGTACGTTCAATAAAGTATGAACCTCCACAATTTCGATTTCAAGCGGTGCAAGATGGAGATAGAGAAACATTATCTGGAAATCTTGATGCAGCCTTAAAGTCATATCAAGAAGCTATTTTTAACGATAATTTAGAGTGGTGGTCTTCACAACGGCAGACCGATACCATCAGTAAGTTAGGCAAAGAAGGATACCCTGCTTTAGGAACTCCAGCTCCAGGGAATCCCGATTCCACAGAATACCCCAAACTCGCTGCCTACGCCTATTACCGCATCATGCTCATCCACACCGTCCGCGGCTACGAATCGGATGCGGGCACGGTCTACAATACCCTGCAGCAAAAATTCGGCGCTGACCCCAACGGGCGTCCCTACGTCGAAATGGCAACTGTATTCTGGGATGTCTATCAGTCCACACACAAAATGTACGATAGCTGCGCGGCAGCGATCCAATATGCGGATGAACACCCCGAGATCCTGATTCCGCTCGGGAGCGATTATCACGGGTCGCAAAGTCATACTTATGTAGCGGAAGATGTTTGTCCGTTTCGATAGCTGTTAGCTTTTAGCGGTTAGCCATTAGCCAAAAGCTAACAGCCAATCGCTAACTGCTAATCGCTCTCCGCTTATAATTACTCGAATTCGCCGCGGAGGGCAGCATTCATGCAACAGGTCTATGACTATGTGATCATCGGTTCCGGTTTTGGGGGAAGTGTGTCCGCCATGCGTCTGACTGAAAAGGGATATTCCGTCCTTGTGCTCGAAAAAGGCAAACGCTACGACGACAACGATTTCGCCAAATCAAACTGGCAGTTCTGGAAATATCTGTGGCTGCCAGCTGTCCGCGCGCACGGCATTTTGCAGATCAGTCTACTCAAAGGCGTGATGGTCCTGCACGGAGCAGGCGTCGGCGGCGGAAGTCTGGGTTACGCCAACGTGCTCGAAGTCCCAACCGCAGAGACCTTCGCCACCCCGGCGTGGAATCAAAATGTGAAATGGGGAGAAGTGCTGGCTTATCATTATGAAACAGCCAAGCGCATGCTCGGCGTGGCGCGCAATCCCAAACTTTGGAAAGCGGACCTCGTCCTTCAGCAAATGGCGGACGAACGCGGCATGGGACATACCTTCCGCGCGACGGAGGTCGGTTCTTTCTTCGGTGAGGCGGGAGTCACCGTCCCAGACCCTTACTTTAACGGACAGGGTCCCGCCCGCGCCGGATGTCAACACTGCGGCGGATGCATGGTCGGCTGCCGGCACAATGCCAAGAACACGCTGCCGAAAAATTATCTATATTTCGCTGAAAAGAATGGTGCACACATCATCTCTGAATCGGAGGTAACCGACGTTCGACCTTCGACCTTCGACGGTTCCCGTTATGAAATTACCTATCGCACATCCACGTCACTCGTCACCCGTCACTCTGTCGTCCATGCCAGGAATGTCATCTTCTCCGCGGGTGTGATGGGGACGATGAAATTGCTGTTGAACCTGCGCGATGTGAAGAAGTCCCTGCCCAGGTTGTCGGGGAGACTCGGCTCGATGGTCAGGACCAACTCGGAGGGGTTGTTGGGAAGCGTGGCGCGCAAGTCCGATATCAATTATTCGGAGGGAGTCGCCATCTCATCCATCTACAATCACGATGAGATGACACGCATCGAGCCGGTCCGCTACCCGGATGGTTCGTCGCTGATGCGCTTTCTCGCCGCGCCGCTGATCGCTAAGGATGTCAGCGTGCCGGTGCGCTTGCTGCGCTTCGCTGGGTGGGCGCTGACGCATCCCATTGATTTTGGCAAAGCGCTGTTCCTGCCGGGCTGGGCGCACAATGTGACCATCCTGCTCGTTATGCAGCACGCGGATAATCGCATGCGCTTCCGCATCGGTCGCAGCCTGTTCACGCTCTTCCGCACCGGCATGGTCGCGGAAGAAGAACCCGGTTACGAGATCAACGCGCAAGTCGAAGGTTCACACGAGATCACACGTGATTTTGCGAAACGTATCAACGGCGTGGCGCTCGGTTCTGTCGGTGAAAACTTGTTGGGATTGCCCACTACGGCGCACATTCTCGGAGGTGCTCCGATTGGGAAAGATGCGGACGAAGGCGTGGTGGACGAAAACTTTGAAGTACATAACTACGAAGGCATGTACATCATCGACGGCTCGATCATGCCTGCCAACCCCGGAGTCAACCCGTCACTGACCATCACCGCGCTGGCGGAGTATGCGATGAGTAAAATAGAAAAAAAGTGAGCAAGTAGACCCGTTCACAGGAATACAAATTTATAAAGAGGAGAGAAACATATATGAGCGAAGCTTTGAAGGAATTTTGGAAGTTCGATGATGCCGACCTTGCCGCCAATCGTAATGGTCAACTTAGCGAAAAGCAAAGAACTTTCCTTGTGGGTGAGCATAAAAGTCAGAAAAATGTTTACCTGGGTGTAGGCGGGGTTTTACTCCTGCTCTTTTTAGGCATACCTGCTCTTGTATTATCCAGAATTCTCCCTGCCGGAGGCTCCTCTCTGACAGATTCTCTTACATCCGGAAGTGGAGTGATCAGGATCATCCCAATCATAGTTATCCTTATCGTTGTTGTAATTATCTACGCGGTGCGCGCTGGCAAACAAGCGGATATCGTTGTCAAACGTGCGGCAGGTAAAACCACCTATTCCTGGGGCACGAAACGCGTTCGCAATCCTGGAAATAGTGCACGCCCATATGATGATGTCCGTGTACTGCATCTCTCATTGGGAGAAAAGAAATTTGAAGTGCATAATGATCTGCAAGAAATCATTCGGGAAAGTGAAGAGTGGATGATCTATTACACATCCTCTCCGTTCAGATTCCTGTCTGGTGAGGTAGCAAGAAAGTAGACAAGTAAACAGGTGTTCACCATCTTTCTTCTTTTTCCTTGTAACACTTCATGGTAAAAAAGAGTATGACTAATTTCTCTACTACTTCCGATTTTTCCCGTGAGCTCGAACTCACAAGACCCGCTCGCTTCGTTCCGCGAGCAATTCGTCATCACTGACCCCGATCTCGTCTATGTAGACGGTAATTCGCTGGGGCGCATGCCCAAGGCTGCGGCGGAACGTGCCAAGAAAATTGTCGACGAGCAATGGGGCAGCGACCTGATCCGCGGCTGGAATAAAGGCTGGTGGGAGGCTCCCTCGCGCGTTGGCGATAAGATCGGTCAGATCGTCGGCGCTGCGCCGGGACAAGTGATCGTCTGCGATACAGTTTCCGTCAACCTGTTCAAGCTCGCCACCTCCGCGCTCACGCTACAACCTCACAAAACGCGCATCATCACTGACACCTTCAACTTTCCCTCTGACCTGTATATCTTACAAGGCATTACAGAATTGCTCGCGCTGAGCGGAGCGCCAGCGCAGACGACACTTGCACCTAGCGCAAGTGCAGGTGAGCGCCATGAGATCATCTACATCTCATCCCTCGACAACGACCTCACCCCCGACCTCGCCCAACTCGAATCCGCTATCAACGAGAACACGGCGCTCGTCACCCTCTCGCACGTCACCTTCAAGAGCGGCTATCTCTACGACATGCGTCGCGTCACCGAACTTGCCCATGCCAAAGGCGCGCTCGTGCTGTGGGACCTCAGCCACTCGGTCGGCTCCGTGCCCATCGCCCTCGACGACTGCAACGCTGATTTCGCCATTGGCTGCACCTACAAATACCTCAACGGCGGTCCCGGCGCGCCCGGTTTCCTGTACGTCAACAAAGCCATTCAAGAAAAACTCTCCTCGCCCATCTGGGGCTGGTGGGGGCAAAAAAATCCCTTCGACTTCGGTCTCGACTACACCCCCGCTCCCGGTCCACAACGCTTTTTGGTCGGTACGCAGCCAATGATCTCACTCCTGACGATGGAAGCCGGGCTCGAGCCAACTCTGCAAGCGGGCATGGACGCCATCCGCGCCAAATCCATTTTGATGACGGACTACGCTTCTTTTCTGACCGATGAACTGCTTGCGCCCTTGGGCTTTTCGCTCGGCTCCCCGCGTGATGCCGCCAAACGCGGCTCCCACATCTCTGTCCGCCACCCGGACGGCTACCGCATCAACCGCGCTCTGATCGAAGACATGAACGTCATCCCCGACTTCCGCGAACCCGATAACATCCGCCTGGGATTTGCACCGCTGTACACATCCTTCCGCGAGATCTGGGAATGCTTCGACAGGATCAAACGCGTCATGGAAGAGAAACGCTACGAAAATTACCCGCAACAGAAATTAACCGTTACGTAATCAGAGTAAGAGTAGAATATCCGCAATCAAATTAACAGCAACGGAAAAATCATTCTGCATTACCATACGTCAACTCTAGAGGCATGAGTCCAACACCCGCCCAGACCCGCATTGTTGAACCCGCCTTTGCACATCTCATGCAAGGCGCACGGCTGGATTCCTACCAGGAAAACGGAGCGGAACTGGTTATGCAAGTGCAGGGACTGCAGGTCAACCTATCCGAACTGCTCCAGCGGGATGGGAAGATCGTCGAGCGAGCCACCTGTGTTCATGTTCCACTGAAATTGACCTTCACTAAAGTCACCCCGCTCAAACGCGCTGACTTTTTCACTTCGCTGGCAGACTACCCCATTGACGACCCATCGCGCATCATCTTCTACATGCACTCCTGGCAGCAGCCCGGCATGGAGGATATCTTCTACATCTTCAAACTACGTGAGCCGGTGAACGCCTCCATGAATTTTCTAGCAAACGAAGTCAGCTTTGAAAAAGGGGAAATCGGAACTCCCTTTACCATCGAACGCGACTGGTCCCCCGCGCCGCCCATGCCCGAGGGATTGGTTCCACAGTATTTTGATCTCTATCCGCGCTTCGGCGGTGACCCGGTCACCATCAAAGTGGATGGGGCTCTTCAAGAAGAAAAGCTTTTCGTCGGCGGCATGGAAAATCAACCCAACCAACGCCCCAGTGAAGTAGATGCCGTGCTCAACATCGGCGAGCAGCCTAGCTTATGGGTAAAAGGAAATGACCTTCACGCCAATGACCGAAGAGTCGAAAAAGGCGAGGGCACGCTGGGCATGTCTGTGGAGGAGATCCTTGCCGAGGCGAATTGGGTGGTTGAGCGTCTGCAAAAAAAGGAAAGTGTTTTGGTCCATTGCGTGGCAGGCATGAACCGCTCCGTGACAATTTGCTGCGCAGCCTTGATGCAGCTCGAAGGGCTCTCCGCAGAAGAGGCGCTCCAACGCGTGCGTGAACATCATCCCTGGGCAAAACCAGATTCCTATCACTGGCTGGCGCTACGCTGGTTGGAAAAGAATAAGTAGCACAGCTGTAACGCGACATGAATGTCGCGTTACGTTTAACCCCAAAACGCCGAAGGCGTGATATTCTTATAGATAAATAATCATGTCCCTACATCCCGAAGGGATGACATACGGCTAGTCGCTATGTCATCCCTTCGGGATTATGGTATATATTTGACATTGTTCTATAATCATTCCATCCCTTCGGGATTGTTGAGGAGATTTTCATGGAAACAAAACCTGACACAATTAAAGTGAGTGCGTTGCAGCGGGAGGAAATTTCCGCGGACCGCGTGGACTTGTTCGTGACCGTGAGAGGCTCATCGCTTTTTAGCGGAGACCAGGCGATGAAAAAAGCGAAAGAGGTGAGTCAGCTTGTCGAAGCGCTGACCAGCTATGGGCTGAGTCCAGAAGCGATCCATTTGCAGGGAGTCCACATCGAGTCGTCGAGCGGAGCGTTGCTCAAGTCATCCAGCGCCACGTATCGGTTGAAGATCCAGGTCGAGAAATTGGATCAATTTGCTGAAGTGCTGGATATCATTTCATCGCAAAAGAATGCATCTCTCGAACGCACGGCTTGGAAGTACAATGAAGACGAAGCACGCGAACGCGGATTGATGTCTGCGCTCGAAAAAGCAAAGAGCAAAGCGGACAAAGTGGCAAAATCATTAGGCGTAAAAATCTTAGGTGTGTATGATCTGATCGAAAGCAGTTTCGATGAAGAAATGCCCTATATGCCATTTGCTGCACAGGCAATAGCAACGAGATCCCTCGGCAAGGCAGCAGTGCCCGAACCCAGCCTTGGCATGGATATCCAACACGGCAAGACGATCCAGGTCAATGTGGATGTGTGGTATCGCGTATCGGCGTTCGAGAGCTAGGGTACACCGTATAACCCAAGATGCTGGTCGCTGTAGAGCAGATAGTGCTTGCCATCATCCACAAAACGGAAGCCGTGCAGGTTGGTGATCGGCAAAAACGTGCCGATATTTTCGGCGAGTAAACGCCAATCATCCGTTGCCCAGGCAGAGAGATCGCCGCGGTCACCGGCGCGCCAGAGCATTTTTCCATCAGGGGTAAATGCCAGCGCGGAGGTAAAACCTCTCCCCGCTTCCAGGGACTGGAGCTGTTCGCCTGTAGCTGTATCCCAGATCACTACCGGCGCTTTTTCAGAGGGAGCACGTTCAGATGCGGCAAAGAGCGAGAGGTCCGGTGAGAACGCATAGACGCAGTCACAGGGATTGGCGAAACGGAATAACTCTGCCCACGTGCCAGTCTCGTAGACAACAAATTCATCATCGTTATAAACCACAATGCGCGCACTATCGGCGCTGAATACGGGGCGATAAAATGCTGGAAGCTCGGCAACGAACTCGTTCGTTTCTGTGCTCCAGATCTGAGTCTTGTCCGTAGTTTTGAGGGCGATCCATTTACTATCCGGGCTGACGGCGATCCGTGGCATGGTCATCTCACCCTCCCACAAAACCGATTCGATCTGGTTGGATGCGATATCCCAAACGGCAAATTTTCCAGGCTGGACGCCGTAGATCACTTTCTTCCCATCGCGTGTGAATGCCAACGTCGCAACTGTAGTATCCGGTTCATTCTCAGGGACGATGCTGATCACCTCCTCCGAATCCGCATCTACCACGATCAGGAAAGGAATTCCTGCCTCAGTTTGATTATCGCCGCTGTCGCAAGACACGCTTCCGCTGCGCAGATCAGATTTGAGTTGGTGCGAACAACCGCCCACGGCGATCAAGCTCCCATCGGGACTGGCTGCCACGGCAGAAATATCCATTTCGTAGGGGTCAACACCAGCGGCATTTGCCACAACCAACCAGTATTGATGCAGCAATTTCACATCGGCGAGGTTTTCCACGTTGATGCCATCGGATGGTAAGGGCGTAAGCTGCATGGTCGCTGTTTCTGTGGGAGTTGGCGCTCCCATGGTTGTCGTTGCAGTGGCTATTGGAAGATGAAGCGTAGGCATCGGCGTGGCAGGATGCAGATTGCCATCCTGCCGGGTGCAGGATGAAACAAGGATCAGGATGAGGCAAATCACTCCCGCCAGTGTTCTTGAAAGCATGGCAATTCTCCTCTGTTATCATAGGGTAGTTAATAAACTACTGCAAACGTCAGTCCGTTGAAGAACAAAGAGGAACAGTGATATGGCGTTGTAGTGAAGCGGGGATTTCGTTACTCCGTTGCAGGAAATAATTATAGGACAATAAGATGAGAATTCAATGGGTTATTTCTTTGCCACACACTTGCCCCGAGCGGTAAGTGCCGGGGAGAACACAGAGATGCTGCTCCAGCACCTGCGGTCTGGGCAGGTGGAAAAAAACTGAGTTCTTTGTGAGCTCTGTGGCTAGGCTCTGTAACTCGCCTAGCACTTATGTTCTAAGAATGATAAAATTGTACTCTTTCAAATTCAGAGGAGAGTGCCCATGTCCCCGGAGACGATTATCGTTGATAATCTGAGCAAGACCTATCAGGTGCCGGAGCGCGAAGGTGGATTTCAGCGCGGCAATCAAAAGTTTCTTCAAACGCAAATATAAAGATGTGAAAGCGGTACAAAACGTCAGTTTCAAAATTGCACAGGGAGAGATCGTCGGCTTCCTCGGTCCGAACGGAGCCGGAAAAACCACCACGCTCAAAATGCTCTCCGGTCTGCTGCATCCCACCAGCGGTAAGGCGAACGTGCTCGGATTCACGCCCTGGGAACTGCGCAACGACTATCTGCTCTCGATGACCCTCGTGATGGGACAGCGCAACCGTCTCTCATGGGACATCCCCGCTGCGGATTCGTTCCTGCTCAACCAAGCCATTTACCGCATTCCCGATGACCAATACAAACAGACCTACAAAGAACTGGATGAGCTTCTCGAACTCGAACCGCTGATGAAAAAGCCTGTGCGCAATCTCTCGCTCGGTGAACGTATGAAGTGCGAGATCGCGGCGGGTCTGCTCCATCGCCCAAAAGTGTTGTTCCTTGATGAACCCACCATCGGACTCGACATCACCGGTCAGGCACGCATCCGCGAATTCCTGAAAGAATATAACCGTCGCACGGGCGCCACCGTCCTGCTCACCAGTCACTACATGGCGGATGTCACGGCGCTGTGCGAACGCATCATCATCATCCATCATGGGCAACTCAAATATGACGGCGGTATCAACGATCTCTCGCGCAGGATCGCGCCTTTCAAGTTGATCGGGGTTCAGTTGGCAGGATCGAACGGGCACAACTTATCTCAGTATGGCGACCCCGTTCAAAATGAGGAAGATTTGGAGAAGCAATATGTCCAGGTTAAAGCCGAAGATGTGACTTAAGTCACGTCCCGGATGCTGACCGAGCTTCCCATCCACGATATCACGATTGCCGACCCACCGATCGAAGATGTGATCGAGAGAGCGTTTAACCAGTAGCATGTCGTTGCGAGCCCCGAATGGGGCAAAGCAATCTCCCGTTAAATGGGAAAATCTTCTCGACAAGCATCTGCCGTTTAAACTGAGGTTGCTTCAGACGGAAGAACACCGTCTTCGCAACGACATAAGGAGTTTTATATGTTTCTAATTTTCAGACGTCTCTGGCAAGTGAACTGGGCGGAGCAGTGGCAGTATCGCGCCAACCTGCTCATGTATCTTTTTTACTGGCTGGTCTCCCCTATCATCTATCTCGCTGTGTGGACGAGCATCGCCAGCAGCAAGGGCAGCGTCAACGGTTTTACCGCCAACGACTTCGTCACCTACTACATGACCCTGTTGATCGTAGACCAGATCACCAGCAACATCGTTATTCACACTTTTGGTTATAAGATTCAAGATGGGACTCTTTCCAGTGAGCTGATCCGACCCATTCACCCGATGTTGACGAATGCACTGGTCAACAACATCGCGTTCAAGATGCTGACCATCATGGGGCTCACCCCGATCTGGATCGTGCTTGCGCTTCTCTTCAAGCCAAATTTTGCTTCCGTTACCTGGCAAGGGATTTTGCTGGCAGCCCCCGCCGCGATACTCGGTTTCTTTATCTGCTTTCTACTCTCTGCCGCAGTCACATCACTGGCGTTCTGGACGACGCGTGTCTATTCGATCCACGAATTCTATTACGCGCTCATTCTTCTGTTCTCTGGGCAGTTCGTGCCACTCCCACTGATGCCAAAGATCATCCAGAATATTGCCCAATATCTGCCCTTCCAATTCTTTATATACTTTCCGATCCAGGTAACGCTAGGGAAATTATCCACAGCGCAAATCGCGCAAGGATATGTAACCGCCGGAATCTGGCTCATCCTTTCTCTGGTGTTCTTTCAGTGGATCTGGCGCAATGGCGTGAAGAAGTTCTCTGCGGTGGGAGCGTAACCATGTATTACCTGAAATTGCTCAACACCTTTCTCAAGGTCAACATCCAGATGTCGCTGGCGTATCGGGCAGATACAATCGTTAACATCCTTCTCAACATTATGTGGCTTGGTTGGGAATTGCTCGGCTTGAACATCATCTTCAGTAACACAAGTTCTCTGGGCGGCTGGGGCTTCGGCGAACTCATCACGTTGCTGGGAGTTTTTCGTTTGGTTAACACCTTCATGATCGCTTTGATCTGGCCCAACACAGAGAAGTTCAACCAGTCCATCCGCGACGGCTCCATGGATTACACCATCCTGCAGCCAGTCAACAGTATGTTCTTGGTCACCTTCACACGTATGAGCGTCTGGCGCGTCTGGGATCTGGTACTCGCCATCGTCTTGATCGTAGCGGGCATCAACATCTCCGGTGACACCGCCACCCCGCTCAGCATCCTGACCTTCCTATTGCTCGTTATTTCCGGCACACTCATCCTCTACAGCCTGTGGATCGTGCTCATCGCCCTGACCTTCTGGTTCACCAAGTTCGACAACAACGTCACCATCCTACAAGCGCTGCTCGACTCGGGTCGCTACCCGGTGACAGTTTATCCCGTCTGGTTGCGGATCATAGTCACCTTCATCATTCCTATCGCCCTGGCAACCACCATCCCGCTCCAAGCCCTGCGCGGAGACCTGACACTGCCCCGCGTGCTGATGTTCCTGGGTATTAGTGCGGTGAGCTTTCTGGTCGCATCCAGAGTGTGGAAAGCAGGATTGAAACGATATAGCGGAGCAAGTAGTTAAAACAAAGTAGGGCGAGATAATATCTCGCCCTACTGCTTTTATTACCCAAATCTACGCCCGATTGAACTTCACCCGATTGAACAACGTGATCCCTGCTGCGGCAGAGACGTTGAGCGACTCGACTTTGTCGCTGATCGGTATCCGCACTTGCATGGTGGCGGCTTGCTCGATCTCGGGCGAGCAGCCTTCCTTTTCGCTGCCAAAGACGATCAGCAGGCGCTCCGGGATGGAGGCGATCTCGTCCACGGTTTTCTCGGCTTCCATAGCGGTGACGAGCAGGGTTTCGTTGTTGGTCTTGCAGTAATTGATGAAATCCTGCGTCGAAGCAGTCATGATGGGCAGGGTGAACATGTATCCGCGGCTGGCACGGATGAGGCGTCGGTCGTATAGGTCAAGCGGGTCCATATTCAGGAGGATCATGCCACCCATGTCCAACCCCAGCGAGGTGCGGATGATGTTGCCGATGTTGCCGGAAATGCTCAGGTCTTCCAGAACAACGATATCCTTTTTGATGGTTTTCAACAACTCAAGCCCTTTGGGTTTGGGCGTTTCGGCGATGGCAAACATGCGTGAGATCTTGTCGTTCTCGAAAAGCTTTTTCGTGGTGCGCTTCGCCACCTCATGAATGGTGGCACCGGGGGTGAGTTTATTCCGCAGTTCGGTAGAGACAACTTCTTCACCGGCAAAATAAAGAGATTCCACTTCCACGCCTGCGTCAAGCGCTTGCATGATATTCTCTTCATCGTCAATGAGGATCTGGTTGAGGTCACGCCTACCTTCGCGCGTGAGCAGCTGACGAATGGGATGCGCCAGCGGATGGTTGAGGGAATTCGATCAAAAAGGGATTGTAGGGTTCGTTGGGGCGTTGTTCATTCATAGTTGGATAATATGCGGTTACAGAATATGTGTCAAGAAGATGAAATTTACATGGAACACAAAACAAGATACCACCGTTATTGTGTTTGTAAGGCATATTTCAAGGATGATAGAATGAACAGGGCGTCATGAAACAATCCAAATCCATCAAACTCGTCTTTGTATTATTTGTTTTTAGTTTGTTTATATCAAACTGTGTTAGTGCGCCGCATGTGATTACGGCAGAATCCACTGTATCTCTCACGCCAGCACCAACATCAACGTTTACTCCAGTCATACCAACTTACTCGCCAGCCGATATAGCGACTATCTCCGCAGAAACCTATCCTTTGCCTACTGCGCCACAAAGTTATGCCACTCCTTTTCCCCCATTTGGCAATCAACACTATACGTACAGTTCTATCAGATTTATCGGCAAATACGTAATTAGAGATTGGCATGATCCCTTTACTGATCTAAATGCCATTACTATCGCAAAAGTTGGTCAACCTCAAATAGCCTTGGAAGAAAGATGGCTTTATGTTGATGAATTAACAGGTATTGATGTTATAAACGAAGGGTTCCCAATCTTTAATTATTAGAATTGATAGTGGCGGAAACACTTGTTGCACTTCTACGATTGTCTACAGTCTTGGTGAGGAACCAAGAAAGATAATGGATATTAAGGCTGGAACTGCAAAAGGCTACTTCCTTGATCTAAACAATGATGGGATATATGAATATATTGCATTCGACTACTGGAATTTGGTTCTTGTCGGAACCTGTATGGCATGTATGGAGCCAATTCCTGTGGTCCTAAAATATCAGCCGGAAACAGGTTACACTATTGCCAGCCCAGAGTTTCAGGACTTTTATGATAGGAATATTTCTCGAGTTCAGGAAAAGATCAACACAAGGGACACCAAAAGTGAATCCTTGGACGACTTGGTTGGATATATAGCACTTTGCTACATTTACTCTGGAAGAGCCGAAAAGGGATGGGCTTTCATTGATCAGTATTACTCAGCCGAAGATGCTGCGCAATTAAAACTAAAAATTGAAGACGTATTACAAAAAAGCTTTCTTTACAAAAAACCATAATGAACATTATCTATTCAGACGAACAAATTCTTGTCATCGACAAACCCGCCGGGATTCCCGTCCTGCCGGATGGCTGGGAGCAGGATGCGCCGTATCTTGTCAAAACGTTGGAAGAGGAATTTGGCAAGCTGTGGGTTGTCCATCGGCTGGATAAAGGCACAAGCGGAGTGATGGTCTTTGCACGCGATGCCGAATCCCACCGCGCACTCAACACTCAATTTGAGACGCATGAAGCGCAGAAGACGTATCATGCCATTGTCGAAGGCAACCCCAAGTGGGATGAGAAGGTCACGAAATTTCCGTTACGCGCGAACGTTGGAAAGAAGCACCGCACCGCCGTGGATGACAAAAACGGGAAACCTTCGGAGACCCACTTCCGCGTGATTAAACGGTATCAGGATGCGGCGTTGATCGAAGCGAAGCCGATGACGGGGAGAACGCACCAGATCCGCGTCCATGCCTATGCGTTGGGACATCCGCTTGTGGGTGATGTCCTGTATAGCGCACAGGAAACACCGGTTATCACGCGTCCTGCCTTGCATGCGCAAACGTTGTCGTTGATCCATCCGATGACGAATGAGAGAATGAAGTTCACCGCCCCCCACCCCGCTGATTTCGAAGAAGTTTTAAAGTTAGCAAGTTGGCAGGTTTGAACGTTCAAACCTGCCAACCTTTTAACCTGCAAACCGATTAACCGATTTTACGGGCTTCCATGTAGAAGCGTTTCTCGTGCGCTTCACCCATCGAGAAGGTCTTGCGCGGCAGAGCGCCGTCGAGAATGACCGTCTTGAACAGGTCAGACTTCGACATGCCCGGCACATAAAAACTGGCATTGCTCGGTTGGCTTCCAAGCTTCACGGTGACATCTTCGCCGTGGACATAATCCACTTTTTCGGCGCCACCGTTTTTCAAGAAGGCATCGATGAACGGTTGGATGGTTCCAACGGGCAGATTGGATGTCGGGTTGGAGATCTCGATCACGCCGAACTGCTTTCCGCCTCCGACCAAACCGATGAGTTGCTTCTCACCCTGAGCATTATCCACCGCCTTGACCATTTCCTCCGCGCTAGCAACAGGCTTGTACCTGAAGTTCGCGCCGAAGGTTTTCTCGAGTTCAGCAAAGAGATCTTTCTTCAAGCCGAACAACACGCGATGGATGGGTTCGAACTCAAGCCCTTCGTCATGGACATTTTCGATCTCGACCAACGCGTAGCGGGAAGGATGATCCATGCCGACCGTGGCTTTGTTCTTTTCCCAGATGGCTTTCGCCGTGGCAAGAGAGTGATTGCCATCACCCATCGCGAAGAGCAGCACAGGTTGATCTTTGCCGATGTTGTACTTGGCGGCAAAGGTCTCCGGCTTGGCGAGTCCGCGCAGGGCTTCGACGACCTTGTTCTCGAACTCGGCGTTGACCGCGTATCCTTCAAGGTGACCGCTTCCCAGCATCAGATCAAAATCATACAACTTTTCGAGACTCGCCTTCGCCGCACCGACCGGTTCGATGACCGTGCGATTCGGATCGTCGATCAGCACAAGGATATGCGGCAGCTCGAAGGTCGCGCCCTCGCGGATCTTGATGCGCGGTGGCAGGCGATCCACGATCGTCCCTTCGGTAGCGCGGATCAAGCTGGAGGAACCTTTGTTGTAATCGTAGGCTTCGAGATCAAGACAAAGCACAATGCCTTTGCGGGTCTTGCCATCCACCGTACGCTCGACGTAAACAAAACCATCACGCGGCTGGAGGACGCCATCTTCCATATACTTGCGCATGGATGCTTGTACATTCTTGATGCGCTCCTCCCCACCCGGTTTCTCCAGATAGACTTCGGGAAAGGTCAGGTTGAGCGTGGAAGGTGCGTCACCGACGATCTTTTCCACATCGTTCCAGTATTCCGGCTGGGAGGTGAACTGGTCACAGGCAATGACCGCCCACTTGGTCAGGTCTGTGCCTTTCTTGGGGAGATACACTTGCGGGATCTGAATGCCGATATCGCTAATGATCTTCATGAATATATCCTTTTAAAAAAGAATATGTCGTTGCGAGGGCGGTGTTCTTCCGCCCGACACTTGCACATGCACGCAAGTGCAGGTGAGCAATCTCCCGTTTAATGGAAAAATCTTATCGTGAAGTTTTATCCGTTTAAGCGCAGATTGCTTCGTCGCCCTATCGGGCTCCTCGCAACGACATGATGAATTAATTACGCGGGCTGGGCTTTCTTGGCGAAGTCGATCAACTTCTCAGCCACTTCCGCGCCGACGCGGGCTTGGGCTTCCTTGGTGGCAGCGCCAATGTGCGGCGAAGCGATGACGTTATCGAGCTTGACCAGTCTCCAGTCTGTGGGCGGTTCTTCGATGAAGACGTCAATGGCAGCACCGGCGACTTTGCCGTTGGTCAGCGCTTCGTAGAAGGCATCTTCGTTGATGATGCCGCCACGCGCGCAGTTGATGATGCGGACGCCGGTCTTCATCTTGGCAAACTGTTCTGCGCCGATCATGTTGGTGGTCTCTTTGGTCTTGGGGGTGTGCAGACTGATGTAATCGGATTCAGCCAGCAATTCGTCGAGAGTGACCATCTTCACGCCGTTCATGGATTGAACGTACGGATCGAAGGCGACGACCTTCATGCCAAGCGCCAGAGCGAGCGTGGCGGTGATGTGACCGATCTTGCCGTAGCCGATCAAACCAAGCGTCTTGCCGCCCAGTTCCACACCTTCGAAAGCTTTCTTTTCCCATTTTTCAGCCTTCATGGTTGCGGAGGCTTTGTACAGGTTGCGAGCCAGCATGAACATGTAACCGATGGCAAGTTCCGCCACGGAAGCGGAGTTGGCATGCGGGGTGTTCATGACGGTGATGCCCTTGGACTTGGCATACTCGGCGTCGATGGTATCGAGTCCGGCTCCGCCGCGCACGATCACCTTCAGGTTGGGGCAAACGTCGATCAACGGCTGGCGCACCTTGGTACGGGAACGAACGATCATTCCGTCATAGGCAGGGAGAACGGTCATGAGATCTTCCGGGGTGATATCGTCGCGCACATCCACGGTCAATCCTGCGGCTCGCATCTGCTCGATGTATTCCTTTTCGGTCTTGTCACAAACTAAAATCTTCATTGAATAGTCTCCTTAATGGGAACGGAAATTAATAACAGAGACCTGCCCGACTCATGATCGGCTGGTCTCTGTTTGAAAAGAGTACTTAACCATTAAAATCATTTTACTTATTGGAAATCCCCTTGTCAACGACATACATCAGGTGCGAATCGTGCTAATCGTTCTTGGGATTTGTCTGACAAACCATTATAATAAAATGAAGTCAGGATGTTTTCGCCCAAATGGGTGATTCTTCAGAGTTGATTTTCAAATCATCTAACAGGAGTTCAAGTCCATGTCTACCCCCAAACGTGTCTTCAATTTCAATCCCGGTCCCGCCGTCCTCCCGCTCGAAGTGCTGGAACAGGCACAAGCTGAGTTGTTGGATTTCAAGGGCACCGGCATGTCTGTGATGGAAATCAGTCACCGCTCCAAGGAATTCGAAGCCGTCATCCAAACTGCTGAAGCGGATCTGCGCGAACTGCTCGGCATCCCCGCCAACTACAAGATCATGTTCCTGCAAGGCGGCGCTTCTTTGCAATTCGCCATGCTGGCTATGAACCTGCGCCCAGCTGGCGCCTCTGCCGATTACATCGTCACCGGCACATGGTCCAAGACTGCTATCAAGGAAGCCCAGAAGCTCGGCACCGCTCGCGCCGCTGCGAACACAGAAAAAGAAGGCTTCAATTGTCTGCCTTCCAAGCTCGACCTCGACCCGAATGCTGCTTATCTGCACTTTACCTCCAATGAAACCATCCACGGCGTGGAATTTGTCAATGAACCCGTTCCACCCGCTGGAGTTCCGCTGGTCTGCGACACTTCATCAGATTTCATCAGCCGCCCGCTGGATATCTCCAAGTATGCGATGCTGTATGCTGGTGCGCAGAAGAATGCCGGTCCTGCCGGTGTGACCGTCGTCATCATGCGCGATGACATGATCGAGCGCACTCCTGCCAACCTGCCCGTCATGCTCGATTACAAGACCCTCTCTGCCAGCGGCTCCCTGCACAACACCCCGCCCGCCTTCTCCATCTACATTGTTGGACTCGTCTTCCAATGGGCGAAGAAGCTCGGTGGATTGGCTGAGATCCAGAAGATCAACCGCAAGAAAGCGGATGCGATCTACAATGCCATCGATCAGAGCGGCGGATTCTACCGCGGTCATGCCGCGCCCGAAGCGCGTTCCGTTATGAACATCCCCTTCCGCCTCCCCAGCGAAGAACTCGAAGATCAGTTCGCCAAGGAAGCCAAGAAGAATGACCTGATCGGTCTCAAGGGACATCGCTCCGTTGGCGGTATGCGCGCCTCCATTTACAACGCCATGACCATCGAAGGTGCCGAAGCCCTCGTCCAGTTCATGAAAGAGTTCCAGAAGAAGAACGGATAACAACCATGTCGTTGCGAGCGTAGCGAAGCAACCTACTGTAACATTCAAACAATTGTTGGATAGAACGAGGAGATTGCTTCGGGCTATCGCCCTCGCAACGACATTAGTAATCTGTAATCCAACTGCCCGCTTTCAAACCGAAGGCGGGCAGTTCCTTTTGGTTATAATAAGCGGATGGATTTCTTTTTCCCCGAAGACAACCTCAATCGAACAACTCCCGAAGAGACACGCATCACTGCATTGTCCGCGCAACCCTACCCTGATGGATATCGCTTACACGTCAATATCGAGATGACACCTTTCCAAAAGCGACCGCATCTCGAAGTGGTACTGGTCGATGCGGACGATAATGAGGTTGCATCCACGACCATTGTCGAACCTATGAGCTGGAAGATCGAGTTCACCATGCACATTCGCGGAGAGTTGAATAATCCATACACGCTTGCGGCGAAACTTTTTTATCCTGATGGTCCCTCTGCCGAGCCGCAGACATTTACCTTTGACGTAACACCGCCTCAAACGACATCTGAGTCTGACTCCGCTTAACCAACATTTCCATGGCAAAAACTTTATCCCGTCTCTCCGCACTGACAATGATCTTCTTCTTGATCGGGCTGTCTGTTCTCGGCTGTTCGCGCCAGATTGCCACAGAAATGCCCGGTACAGCCTCAACTCCGTCGCTGGTCCCTTCGACCGCGACGGAAGAATTCGTTCCAGTCGTTCCGGAAGACGCAAAAGAGACTGTTATCTTTTCTTATGAAGAGGACGGATATTCCCATCTCTTCGTCTACATTCCGGAACAGATGCCGCTCACGCGCATCACCTCCGGTGACTGGGATGACATCACACCCGCTGTTAGTCCCGATGGTGAAAAAGTTGCCTTCGCATCCAATCGCAAAGGTTTCTGGGATTTGTATCTCCTCAATCTAGTCAACGGCGAAACAACCCAGCTGACGAATACGCCCACCTACGAAGGTGCGCCCACCTGGTCCCCTGACGGAACATTCTTAGCTTACGAAACCTATATCGATAATAACCTTGAGATCGCGGTGGGACCGGTCAATGACCCAGCCAACAATGCTGTCCGTCTCACCTCCTCTCCTGCTGCCGATCACTCTCCATCCTGGGCGCCGGGCGGACGTCAGATCGTGTTCATTTCTGACGGTGATGTCATTCTCGCAGATCTGGATAAGACCGATGACAGCCGCTTCCAAAACTTAAGTGGAACCGATCTTGCATCTGAATCACATCCATTGTGGTCGCCTGATGGAAAGCATATCGTTTGGGCATCAGCTTCGCAAAGCATCGGTCAAAGTGGAATTTACGTATGGGATGCCACACGCAATGTCCCTGCCATTTGGGTCGGCGATGGAGAATATCCCGCATGGAATGCCAGCGGCGATCAGATCATTACCACCATCAGCGCACCGAACGCCAACTATTTCAGCATCTACTCCATCGATGGAAAACTCTTGATGCCGCTGACTCCCTTCCCTGCCAGGCTGAGCGGGTTGGCATGGGCGAATATTGTGTTGCCTAATCCCATGCCTACAGAATTCCGTCAGGCTGCGGAATTGACTCCCGCTCCGTTGTGGGCGGCAAACGGTTCACCTGTCAGTAATGGAGTCAGTCAACGCTGGTCAGTGGTCGATCTGCCAGGCGTGCAAGCGCCGTATCCACAATTGCATGATCTCGCCGATGAAGCTTTCAATGCTCTGCGTGAACGTGTCGCGCGAGAAACTGGTTGGGATGCACTGGCAAGCCTGGAAAATGCCTTCGTACCTCTTACCATCAAGCTTGACCCTGGCTTCAATGAAGATTGGATGTATACCGGTCGCGCCTTTGCCATCAATTCCCTGATGACGAATGCCGGCTGGATGACCGCCGTGCGCGAAGATTATGGTTCACAAACCTATTGGCGTTTATATCTGCGTGCTCAAATACAGGACGGTTCTCACGGCGTCCCCTTGCACGATCTGCCATGGGATCTTTCTGCCCGCTATAACCTTGACCCCAGAGTTTATGAACAAGGCGGCAAGTACAATCCCGTTCCTGATGGCTACTGGGTGGATGTAACCGCCCTCGCCTCACAATATGGATGGGATCGAGTTCCTGCTCTGCCAAACTGGCGCACATTCTATCGTGGTGCACGTTTTACCGAATTTGCCCTCACCGACAAACTCGATTGGTATTCCGCCATGCTACAGTTGTACCCGCCCGATGTGCTGGTCACTGCCACTCCATTACTACCTCCCACCCGCACACCGACCCGCACCCCCACCGCAACGCGGACTCCCCTACCCACACGCACTCCGCGTGACACAGCTACACCATCGAACACACCAACGCCATCCAACACGCCCACTGCGTCTAGTACTCCGCCGACGATTATTCCATGAAGATTCTTAAATCATGTCGTTGCGAGGAGCCCGATAGGGCGACGAAGCAATCTCCGCTTAAACGAATGAATCTTCACGATAAGAATCGCCCATTAAACAGGAGATTGCTTCACCGCTTCGCGGCTCGCAACGACATATTCATTGTTGTTTTACTGTTAGCATTTCTCGCCTCTTGCGCCGCGCCACAACCCACGCAAGTACCATTAACGGAATCCACTCCAACAGCGGTCATCGCCGGGGAAACGGTGGATCAGCTACCGGTTGGGAATGAAGCGGAGGCGGCTCCTACGATCGCGCCGTTCCGATTCGTCCTCCCCACTCCCGGCGCGGAACCCGTTTCGGGATGGCGCCCGCCTCTCTATCCTGTGCCGTGGGCTGTTTCCGCGTACGATCATTTTTACTTCGCCCGTCCCATCTCAGCGGACCATGTCAACTGGCCCCTCGCGGATTACCGCTATGGAGGCGTCTTCTTCGCGCCGAATATTGTCCACACCGGCGTGGATATTGACGCCGAAATGGGTGCGCCCATCCTCGCCGCCGGACCCGGCACCGTCATCCAAGCAGATTGGGGGCTTTATACCGAAGCACCCGGAAATGAAAATGATCCCTACGGTCAAGCGGTGGTGATCAAACATGATTTCGGCTACAAAGACCTGCCCATCTTCACCATCTACGCTCACATGAGCAAGATCATCGCTTACGAAGGACAGCATGTGGAAACAGGCGACGTGATCGGTTTGGTTGGTGAGACCGGCGCGACTACAGGACCTCATTTGCACTTCGAAGTGCGCTGGGGAGAGAATACGTTCTATCGCACATTCAACCCCGAGCTATGGACCGCTCCGCCGCAAGGCTGGGGTATTTTGGTCGGACGCCTGACCGATGAAAAAGGCGACCTGCTCAATATGTACCCCGTGGAAGTGCGCCCCATGCCGTCAGAAGTGCCACTGCGCACCGTGCGTACCTATGCCGGAGGCGTGGTCAACCCCGACCCGTACTACCAGGAAAATTTAGTCTTGAGCGATCTGCCCGCCGGGTTATATAAAGTGCTCTTGAATTACAAAGGCAAGGATCAACAATTCTGGATCAACATTTATCCCGGTCAGGTTTCTTATTTCACCTTCACCGATGAAGACGGTTTCAAGATCGTTCCGCCGCCTGTACCTACGCTCGATTTTCTGCCGGGAACAGCTGTACCATAAGGAGAATTTATGGATGAAAAAGTAACGCAATTCAGATTCAGAAAATAGTTCTGAAGCCTGGAAATTATTAACTCCTGAAGAATTTATTTCTTTCATGCTCCATGAACTTCGAAACCCTGTCCAGGTGATAAAGGGCTATGCAGCACTTCTTTCCAAAGAAGAAGCCAGGGAACATCATCCCAAAGCGATCGAGGCTGTTGTACGCAATGCCGAAACGCTGGAGCATCTTTTGAAGGAAATGTCGAAATACTACGGGTACATCCAGGGAAAATCTGATAAAGAACGTTAGCTTCCATTCTCCCTTACGTGATTCGGAGTAATGCTTCAATTGGAAGTGTAGATAGTTGTGGGAGGGTAAATGACAAAAGTAGAAAAGCTAAAACAGAAAGGCGATACACAAGGTTTAGTCAGTATCCTCAACAATAGCCATAACTGGATGCTCGCTCTTGACGCAGCAGAAGCTCTTGTGCAGCTAGAAGATGAACGTGGATTGAATTACTTGATCAATGCCCTGGAAAACCCTAATATAGATTTTCGAGAAGTTGCCAGAGAGATCCTTGAAGGATTAGATGTTCCGCAAGGGAATATGGCATTAGAGTTACATCCGTCAAACTCATTAATTCAAATTCAGAGGTAAACACAAACTGGAAGACAAAATTTAAACAGTTCCGAAATGTTCCAGTCATTCAAGAGAAAAGAACTACTAAAAACTTCGGCATCGAATGGCTGATTGCAAGTGTTGCGGGTTTATAGGTGACATCATCTTTCTCCTACTTCTCTTTCCAATCATTTTTCTTGAAGAGTTCGAGTTATCTTTCATACCCAAATCATTTTTTACAGATGTACACACAATATGGGCGCTTGCTTTTGGATATCTATGTTAATTTCACTAACTTGAGGACATCTCTGGTCAGTCTCGTTGTTGAAGGGGTCATGATTGGATCATTACAACAGTTCATACTAAAGAGGTATGACTTTCAAATAAAATCATGGACATTAGCCACAATTTGCGGTTGGGCATTAGGTTTCATAATCAGTCAAGAGGCAAGTTGGGCTATAGCGTCGTTTCTCATTGATGTACGTGGACCATATTGGGAATTACATTATTCCCTAGGCTATACATTATTTGGATTGCTATTAGGAATAATAATTGGATTATGCCAAGGGATTGTTTTGAAAAAGAGATTTAATCAAAAGATCGCATACTGGATATTAATCAATATGATCACATGGGGACTTGCATATTTCTTTAGTGAAGTCATAATAGATAAAATATTCTGGGCAATAGCTGGTTACCCAATACCAGACCTTCACTTCGAAATAGAACAAACTATTCTGTATTCGAATTATTACTTGGAACAACCACTGGCATTATATTGTTTCGAAAAGTTCAACGGCCCACAAATCAGACAATCTCCCTTAACACTTGAAACTTGACACTTCATTTTGTGACAAAATCTGTCACTTTCTCTCTTGACGGACAGAACATCTGTGCTATACTCGCCCTTACACACAATTTTTAGACCTGTACACTCGTATTGGAGAAATAAACCATGTCCCCTCGAAAATCAAACAAAGAATCAAAAGCCGCAGCGATGGAGGAAGCCCAAGCCAATCGCAATGTAGATGGCGCCAAGCGTGCCGTTCTCGATAAAGCTGTCGGCGACATCCTCAAACGTTACGGTGACGGCTCGATCATGCTCCTGGGTGAAGCCCAGCACATGCAGACCGAAGCCTATCCCACCGGTTCGCTTTCCCTCGATATTGCTCTCGGCGTCGGCGGCATTCCGCGCGGACGCATTACCGAGATCTATGGACCAGAATCATCCGGTAAAACGACCCTTTGTCAACACATCATCGCCGAAGCGCAGAAAATGGGCGGCGTGGCAGCCTTTATTGATATGGAACATGCCCTCGACCCGATCTATGCCGCACGCGTCGGCGTGGATATCGACAACCTGCTCGTCTCCCAGCCCGATACCGGTGAACAGGCGCTCGAGATCGTCGAGACACTCGTCCGCTCCGGCGGCGTGGATGTAGTGGTCGTCGACTCGGTTGCCGCGCTCGTTCCGCGTTCCGAGATCGAAGGCGACATGGGCGACTCGACCATGGGCGTGCAGGCACGTCTTATGTCTCAGGCACTCCGCAAGCTCTCCGGGGCGATCAACCAGACTAAAACAGCCGTTATTTTTACCAACCAACTCCGCCAGAAGATCGGCGTCATGTTCGGCAATCCTGAAACCACCACGGGTGGACAGGCGCTCAAGTTCTACGCATCCGTACGTCTCGACGTGCGCCGCATCCAAGCCATCAAGGTCGGTGACGAAGTCATCGGTAACCGTACCCGCGTCAAGGTTGTCAAGAACAAGGTGGCGCCTCCCTTCCGCACCGCCGAATTCGACATCATGTTCAACGAAGGCATTTCCAAGGCTGGCGATATACTCGACCTTGCCACCAAGTTCGAAGTCATCCAGAAGCGCGGCGCCTTCTTCTCCTACGGCGATATCCGCGTGGGACAGGGACGCGAGAACGCCAAGGACTACCTGCGCCAGAACCCCGATCTCATGAACGAGATCGACGCGGTCATCCGCCAGAAAGCCCTCAGCGGCGAGATCGCCCTTCCGCTCGACATCGGTGGCGATGACGGCGGCAGCAGCGGATCATCGGACGACGAAGCATAAGATAGCCCGTTGGGCGACTCGGCAACGGGTCGCCCTTCTTTTTTTATGACGAAGTTCCGCCTCTTTCCAAGCCGAAGCCTGCTCGCTGTTGTTTTGATTCTTTTCTTTACCTCAGCCTGTTCCCCCTTCCCCACAGCGACGCCCTTCATCCCGCCTACACAACCGGCTCCGCTGATCGAACCGACGTTCATCATCCAACCCACTAAACAAGTCATCGTCCAACCTTCACCCATCCCGACCATCGAGATTCCATCCACGCTCACACCAACACTCAGCCCGGCAGATTGCACCAACAACCTGACCTTCGTCACGGATGCAACTGTTCCCGATAACTCCATCTTCAATCAAGGGGAACTCATTGACAAGCAATGGCTGGTTGAGAACAGCGGCACCTGCAGCTGGGACTCGAACTACCGTCTGCGCCACACGAACGGAAACGCCCTCGGCGCCCCCGAAGAGATCGCCCTCTACCCCGCCCGCGCTGGGACGCAAGCCACCCTGCGCATTCTCTTCACTGCCCCCTTTAGCACAGACTTCTTCGTCAGCGAGTGGCAGGCAGTTGCGCCCGATGGAACTCCCTTCGGCGACCCGATCTACATCAAGGTCAATATTCAGTAACCACACCGAACACCAATTCATCCACAGCAAAACAAACTATGACTCAATCAAACTGATATCTCATCCACCATCATCGCGATGGAATGCGCCGCCCTCGAACGTTGGATCCACGGTGATCCATCCGGTTTTCTTGAGATCTGCGCTCCCGATGTCGTCTACTTTGACCCTTACCGCGAAACGCGGATCGACGGACTCGACGCCCTGACTGCACTCTACAAAGAACTGTGGGGCAAGATCCAGCTTGACCGGTTCGAACTTCTCAATCCGTTAGTGCAGGTCATCGGCGATGCTGCCGTGTTGACATTTAATTATGTTTCATCGGTCGGCGAAACAGAAACCCGCTGGAACTGTACCGAAGTCTACCGCCGCGATGGTGAACGCTGGCAGATCATCCAAACACACTGGTCATATACGCAAAGAGTCTGAAATTTTTATTCGTAAAGCAAGGAGAGAGTGCATGGCAAGTGAAACTGAATTTCCGGCAGTATTCAAAGAACTTAAAAAGATCCTTACACCATATGCGCCAAAAATGACCGTCACCGCGGAGACGCCTCAAGCCTACTCGCTGGAAGGTGGTTACAGTGAGAAATGGAAGAGGAATATCTTCTTCAGTTCGGTACAGATCAAGAAAAATTATGTCTCGTTCTATCTGATGCCCGTGTATATGTTCCCTGAATTGCTCAACGACATTTCCCCGGCGTTGAAAAAACGGATGCAGGGAAAGTCCTGTTTCAATTTTAAAAAAGTCGAGCCCGAATTATTCAATGAACTTACCAGCTTGACTCGAAAAAGTGTTGACCAATTTAAAAAGGAGATTTAACTATGAGTGGAAAAGATGTTACTTTCGAAGTGCAGGGTCAGCCAGCGGCAGGATATTTAGCTCTGCCAGATCGTTCGAACGCGCCGGGCGTACTCGTGCTCCATGCCTGGTGGGGATTGAATCCCATCTTTAAACAACTTTGCGACAAACTCGCCGCAGAAGGCTTCGCTGCCTTCGCTCCTGATGTCAACAGCGGAATCGTAGCGAAAACCATCGATGAAGCCAAACAGACCATGGAGAAGTTAGACGGGGAGCGGAAATATAACGTAGTCACGTCAGCGCCTGATTTTTTACGGAACCAACCAGGGGTGCGGAATGAACCGTTCGCCGTTATTGGATTCTCCATGGGCGCGGCATGGGCACTTGTTCTGACAGAGGAGCGTCCGCAAGACATCCAAAAGATCGTCATGTTCTACGGCGCCGGTGAAGCGGATTACTCCAAAGTGAAGGCAGATATCATCGGTCACTTCGCTGAAAAGGATGAATGGGAGGATGAGAAATATATCCGCGCCATGGAAGACGGCATGAAAGCCGCCGGGCTGAAGGTGCAATTTAATACCTACCCCAACACCAGTCATTGGTTCTTTGAGAATGACCGCCCTGAGTTTAATGCGGAAGCAGCCGATCTCGCCTGGAAGCGCACGCTTGAATTCTTGAAAAAGTAACTATGACACCCTTCCAATTTCACGCTGTAACGCCTGATCGCTGGAACGATCTGGAAACGCTTTTTGGCAAAAATGGCGCCAATGCTGGTTGCTGGTGCATGTTCTGGCGGCTGGAACGTTCCATGTTCAAAAAGACAAAAGGGGAAGGCAATCGTCAGATCCTGAAACAGATCGTGGAAGCGGATGAGCAACCGGGTATTCTTGCCTATGATGGAGTCCAAGCTGTGGGATGGTGCGGCATCGCGCCGCGCGAGAATCTGATCGCGCTGGAAAATTCACGCATCCTCAAGCGCGTGGATGAAAAGCCCGTTTGGTCGATCACCTGTTTCTATGTCAACAAAGAGGCGAGAGGACAGGGCATCATGGAAGGTTTGATCAAAGCAGCTGTGGCACACGCCAAATCGCACGGTGCGCAAATCGTGGAAGCGTACCCCATCGATATGCAATCACCCAAACTCGCAGGGCAAACCTTCGGGAGCTACAGCGGATATATGGGTGTGGTATCTGCCTTTCGAACTCTTGGGTTTGATGAAGTCGGACAAGCTTCTGAGACGCAACTCATCATGCGCTTGAACATCAAGGGCTCAAAGAAGAAAACAAAATGAAATATTCCCTGGAACTCACCATCAACAAACCACGCGCCGAGGTCTGGCGAATGTTCGTCGACCCAAGCAGACTGGACCAATGGCAACCTTCCCTCGTAAAGGTTGAGCAACTTGAAGGGACAACAGGTCAGACTGGCTCGGTCGCAAAACTAACCTACAAGAATGGTGAGCGGGAATACTCATTGATCGAGAAGGTAACCTACTGCGCTGAGCCAGAGCAGCTTGACCAGCGCTATCAAAACCAGTTTGCGGAGAACACCAATATAAACACCTTCACCGAAAGTGGAATTAACGCCACGCTCTGGAAAGTGGAAGTGGAGTTCAAGTTCAAAACGCCCATGATGAGGCTGGTTGGTCCATTCATGAATAAGCGATTTGCCACCAACACGCAAAAGGATATGGATCGATTCAAAGTATTGATCGAAGCCCTGTAGGACAAAACTTGTCCTGAGCTTGTCGAAGGGTTACTCGTCCTACAGTATAATCACCGGTATGAAACAGGTAGGTATCTGCAAAAGCTGTAAGAACCCCGCGGAAAGATAAAAGGTGACTGTCATCTTGAAGATGACAGTCACCTAATTTTTTAAAAGAGGCTGCCATGACCCATATCTCACTCAGTACCAAGCCAGAAGTACAAGGTATTCACATCGTACTTGCCGTTGCGCCCGTCGAAGTGACTCCCGCTACCGCAGGCAAAGAAGTCGGCGATGTTCGCTTCAACCCATCCAATCAGACCGCCACCGTCTCTGTCGGTTCCAAAGAAAAATTAACTCTGGAGATGATCCGACGTGCGGGTGGCGCCATCGCCAAATGGATCACCAAAAATAAAGTGACCGAAGCAGGGATTGAAACCGTATCTTTCGCGGACCTTGGTCTAACTCCCGATAAAATCGCCTTTGCTCTCACCGAAGGGATCCTGCTCGGTTCATTCCGCTTCGAGAAGCACAAAAGTAAAAAGGACGAACCAACTCCCGTCAACCTTTATTTCCTTGATGAGAGTCTGCAATCGGTCATCGAACGCGTCACCATCCTGTGCGAATCTGTCAATCTGGCGCGCGCCTGGGCACATGAACCCGCCAACATTATCAACCCAGTGACCCTCGCGGAACGTGTCCAGGAACTGGCAAAAGAAGAAGGACTCAAATGCACAGTCTTGGATGATACCCAGCTCAAAGAAATGGGCGCGGGAGCCATCGTTGCGGTCGGACAGGGTTCCGCCAACCCGTCGCGCCTGATCGTGTTGGAGTATCAACCTCCGGCTGGGAGCGAAGCGCAACCCGTAGCATTAGTTGGTAAAGCCATCACCTTCGATACGGGCGGATATTCCGTTAAATCCACGGATGGCATGGTCGGCATGAAGTACGACAAATGTGGCGCGATGGCTGTGCTTGGCACGATTGTCGCGGCATCCCGTTTGAAACTTCCCGTGCCTGTAGTGGCAGTCCTTGCCGCAGCAGAGAACATGATCTCTGATGTGGCATACCGTCCCAACGATATTCTCACCACGCTCTCCGGCAAAACGGTCGAGATCATCAGCACCGACGCCGAGGGACGTCTCGTATTGTGTGATGCACTGACCTATGCTCAGCAGCAATTCAAGCCGCGTGCCGTAGTCGATGTTGCCACCCTGACCGGCGGCGTGGTCGTTGCCCTCGGCGATACGCGTGCCGGAATTTTGTCAAATAGCGATGAACTCAGTAACACCTTATTCGCCATCGGTGAACAGGTTCACGAACGACTTTGGCGCTTGCCGCTGGATGACGATTACTTCGAACTGCTCAAGAGCGTGGATGCCGATTTCAAGAACTCCGCCGGTGTCCGCAAAGCGCATCCCATCATCGGCGGCATCTTCCTGAAACAATTCGTCAACGATGAAACACCTTGGGCGCATCTCGATATCGCCGGCGTCTCCGACTGGGATAAGGAAATGCCCTACTGCCCACGCGGCGCCAGCGGATTTGGCGTGCGCTTGCTGGTGGAGTATCTGAGCGAGTTGAAATAACTTGGTACTAGGCTCCTGCGGGGCTTAAGCGAAGCACTCCGAAGGAGAAGCCCGCAGGGAGCTTGGCAGCGAGAGTAGGGCAAGCCCTTAATCCAAAAAAAGTGATTTGCTGATAGAATAACCACAGAAGAAGCCCTTCACCGGGCTTCTTGCTTGTAAACCATAGTGATGGCTATGCAAGACGCCGAAAGAGTAGGTCATCGCTATTAAAGGATACCCTGTTTCATGCACTATAACTTCCGCCTGTTCTGGCGAACATTCTATCGCTCGTTCTTCGCTTCCAAAAACACCCCCGCTCGACTTACTCGAAAACGGATCATCTTCCTGGCGCTTTTCTACCTGGTCTGGCCCATTGGCTCGTTGTTTCATTGGTTCTTTTTCTGGCTCGATGACATCCTCTTCCCTGCTTATAAGACACAACCCCTTAATAAACCTCTCTTCATTCTGGGCAATTTGCGCAGCGGATCAACATTCCTGCATCGTTTGCTTTCACGCGATTCAGAAACTTTCACCAGCCTGACCACCTGGGATATCTACCTCACCCCCTCCGTCACGCAAAAAAAGATCACGCAAGTTTGTTCGCGCCTCGATAAAAAATATCTAGGCGGATTTGTGCATCGCATCCTTTTCGCCTTCGACCGCGCGACGCTTGGCAAAATAAAAATTCATCAGATATCCTTCTTCCAACCCGAAGAAGATGAGAACATTCATCTGCACATCTGGGATGGTTACTTCGTCACGTTCCTCTTCCCGTTCATGGATGAGTTCCCCAACTATCAGCACTTCGACGAAGCGCTTTCGCCCGAACACAAACGCCGCATCATGACCTTCTACAAATCCATGCTGCAGCGACACATGTACGCCACCGGCAAAAAACATTTCGTGGCAAAGAATCCTGCCTTCAGCCCTAAGATCGAAACACTGGTAGAGTTCTTCCCGGATGCCCGCATTATCTACCTCGCCCGCAATCCGCTGGATATGCTCCCTTCCACCGTTTCATGGATCAATTATGCCCGTCGTCAATTCACCGATCCGAAGGAAAAATGGCTGTACGTGGATGAGATCGTGGATATGACCCGCCACTGGTACGATCATCCGCTGCGCTATCTGGACTCGCATCCTTCTCCCCGACACCTGATCCTCAACTACGATGACTTGATCCAACGCCCGGAAGCGGTCCTGCGCGATTTCTACGAACAGTTCGGTTACCCCGATAAACCTGGTCTCGATGGTATTGTGGATGAAGCCGTCAAAGAGACCCTTTCCTTCAAGAGCGATCACGCCTATTCCTACGAAGAGATGGGGTTCACCCGGGAAATGATCGTCCAAATGTACGCCCATATTTTCGAGCGCTTTGGTTTTGACAAACGCGAACCGATATCTTCGAAAGTAGAGCAACACGTTGCTCAAATCCCCGCTACGGATTAAGCATTCCCACTGTAAACATAAAACGTCCCGAAGGTTTTTTGAGCCTTCAGGACGTTTCTTTTATTTTGGCAAATGCTTTAGGAGGAAGACTTCTTTGCGCGTGGAGTTTTCTTTGACACTTCTGCTTCCAGTTCAGCATCAACAGCTTGCGCCTTCTTCGTCGAAGTCCGCTTTATAGGCTTCTCTTCCACCACTTCTTCCTCTACATCTTCTTCAGCCACATCCTCTACCTGAGGCTGATCGGCCTGTGTAGAGAGATGATATTCTTCTTCCCATTCATCAGCGACCTGCCAGTTTACTGCCTTGTAGCGAACCATCAACATGATGGCGCCAGCAATCGCCATCAGTGCTGACACAAGTGCCGAGTAGCTGATGCCCAACCCGGCGATCTTGGGCTGATCAGGACGGAAGAATTCGATGATGACACGTCCAACTCCTGCCAGCACCAACCAACCGGAGAATAAAGCACCCGGTTTAAGATCCTCCTCATAACGCTTCGACAGCCAAAGGAGGAGTCCCGCCGCGAAGAAATTCCAAAGCATCTCGTAGGCAAAGGTTGGGTGAAAGCGCGTCGTTTCCACCGGGTATTTGACCAGGTCCGAATACATCTGCAAGCGATGGGAGGCTTCGATCTTGATCCCCCACGGAAGGGTCGTCGGCGGTCCATATAGTTCCTGATTAATGAAATTGGCAATGCGTCCGATCGCCTGCCCTACCAACATGGCAGGACCAGCAGCATCAAGAAAAAGCCATGGATCGAGTTTGTTCCAGCGCAGGTATGTGATCAAGGCAATGCCGCCAAAGACCAAACCACCAAAGATATGAAGTCCGCCATTCCAAATTCGAATGATCTCCGCAGGGTTTTGTGTGTAAGTGGGATCACCACCCAATGTGGCGTTGACAACAAACCATAAACGAGCGCCTAAGATCCCGGGAAACAATATCCAAACTAACGCATCCCAGATCAATTCACTGTTCTCGCCGCGGCGTTTTAATGCGCGTTCGACCATCAGCGAGCCAACAATAATTCCTACCATGACGATCACGCCATACCAGCGCACGGGCCAGGCGAAATTGCCGATCTTGATCGTAAAGATAATGGGGTCAATCATTGACTGTACACCTCTGAAAAATTAATTTCAGGCATTATAAACCTGTTGATGGGGAAATAATATATCCGCACATAAATGGTTAATGAAAACAGGCGGTGAGCAAAACGAACTCTTGTATCTTGGAAAATTTGCCATTAATTTCCTGATAATGTAAGGAATGTTTCTCATATTACATCTGTCATACGGCGTTTGTGACAATTTACACATTTGTAATTAATGCGAAATGCTTACAATAAATGTCAGCGTTTACTAATTGAGTAAGCATTTACAGAGAAACCATATGCTCAAGATCAACCGTCAGACCGATTATGCCGTTAGAGTAGTCCTTGCCCTTGCCAAACGTGGCGAGAGTGCTCGTCTTTCCAGCACAGAGATTCAACAGACAATGCTGATTCCCAAGGCATTTATGACTCGCATCGTTGCCCAATTATCACGTAGTGGTTTGATCAATACCTTCCCTGGGCGCGACGGCGGACTAATGCTCCCCCGCCCCCCCTCGCAGATCACGTTGAAAGACATCGTGGAAGCGTTCGAAGGACCGGTCCTGCTCTCGGCATGTCTGGAGGTTAAAGGGGAAGATGACTGTCCCTTCCAGGCTGTTTGTCCGGTCCGCCCGAAATGGGGACGCGTGCAGGTGGCGATGTTGCGCGAGATGGCATCCATCACATTTGAAGACCTAGTAAAGGAATCGCTTGGCGTCCCTATGGTGATGCCAAGTCTTGTGTAGTGAATTCGTACGCCCGGAGGGCGCGTACATAATTTTCTGAAGGAGAATCTATGGACCTCGTTACACTTTCTCGACTGCAGTTTGCTCTCACCACGGTCTATCACTGGCTATTCGTTCCGTTGACACTAGGGATGGGCTGGTTCGTGGCGTTCATGCAGACTCGCTATTACCAGACCAAGGATGAGACCTGGTACAAAATGTCCAAGTTCTGGGGTAAGTTGTTCCTGATCAACTTCGCCATCGGCGTTGTGACAGGTATCGTACAGGAATTCCAGTTCGGTATGAACTGGAGTGAATACAGTCGCTACGTGGGTGACATCTTCGGCGCTCCACTTGCCATTGAGGCGTTGCTGGCATTCTTCCTGGAATCCACCTTCCTGGGCGTCTGGATCTTCGGCGAAGGCAAAGTTCCTGAGAAGGTGCATCTCGCCGCGATCTGGCTGGCGGCTCTTGGCTCGAACCTTTCGGCTCTGTGGATCCTGCTCGCAAACGGCTGGATGCAGCACCCCGTGGGATATGTGATCAATGAAGCCAATCAGCGCGCTGAACTGGTGAACTTCTTTGCCCTGATCGGCAACCCCAAAGGTTGGATCTTCTTCTGGCACACCATTTCCGATGGTCTGCTAATGGCAGCCATGATGATCGTGGCGGTCAGCGCTTATCACCTTGTCCGCAAGCAGAATGTGGATTTCTTCAAACGTTCCTTCCAAATGGGCGCGCTGGTCGGTTTGATCGCCAGCGTTCTGGTCTTCCTCGGTGGGCACACCATGGGTCAGTACATGTACGAGAACCAGCCCATGAAATTCGCTGCCATCGAAGCGCACTGGGAAACATCCCAGCCTGCATCCTTCTCGATCCTCACCATCGGTGACCTGAGCGGCAAGAAGGAAGTCTGGTCATGGCGCATGCCGAAGGTCTTGAGCTTCCTGGCTTGTAACAACTTCAACTGCGAAGTGCGCGGCGTGTACGACATTCAAGCTGAATACGAAGGCAAGTACGGACCCGGTGATTACATCCCGCTGATGGTTGTCACCTATTGGACCTTCCGCATCATGATGAGCTTCGGTTTCGTAATGATGTTCATCACCGCCTTCTTCCTCTGGACGAACATGCGCGGCGATATCACCAAAGCCAAATGGCTGAAGTGGGTCCCCCTGACGCTCGTTCTCCCGTATCTTGCCAACGCCAGCGGCTGGATCCTGACCGAAATGGGTCGCCAACCCTGGATCGTCTACGGCTTGCTCAAAGTGGAAGACGCTGTCTCCCCAAATCTCACCCCTGTTGATCTGCTCATCTCCCTGATCGGCTACACGGTCGTGTACGGCTCGCTCGCCGTTGCGATGGTCAAACTCATGGTCAAATATGCCAAAGCCGGACCCGAAGCCGCCATTCACGAATCGGTTGACGTTGCCGAAAGTGGTTTCGGTGAACCCGCTCCCGTTGGCGCACAAGACTAAGAATAGAGGCATAACATGTCTTACGAATTTCTCCAAACCCTTTGGTTTATCCTGATCGCCGTATTGTGGATCGGCTTCTTCTTCCTCGAAGGCTTCGATTTCGGCGTGGGAATGCTCCTGCCCTTCCTCGGCAAAAAAGATGAAGAACGCCGCGCCATCATCAACTCCATCGGCTCCGTTTGGGATGGCAATGAAGTGTGGCTGCTCACGGCTGGCGGCGCGACCTTTGCAGCTTTCCCGCACTGGTACGCCACCATGTTCAGCGGTTTTTATCTCGCTCTATTCCTGCTGCTGGTCGGCTTGATCCTGCGCGGTATCTCGTTGGAATATCGCTCCAAGGATGCAGCACCCTCCTGGCGCAACCGCTTCGACTGGATGATCGCCATCGGCTCCTTCCTCTCCGCCTTGCTGCTTGGTGCAGCGTTCGCAAACCTTGCCCGCGGCGTTCCCATCAATGAAAACATGATGTTCACAGGTAACCTGTTCACCCTGCTCAACCCCTACGGTTTGCTCGGTGGCGTGACAACCGTGTCCATCTTCCTGCTCCACGGCGCGAACTTCCTCGGTCTGAAACTCGAAGGTGAACTGCGCGAACGCGTCAATGGTTTCGCCAAGAAACTCTGGATCGCCACCTCCGTGTTGTACATCGCTCTCGGCGTCTTCACCTATGCGGCTGGCTTCTGGGCACGTGGCATCGTCAACCCCGGTATCGTACCGATCACTGCAGTGGTTGTCCTGTTGGTCGCTGGCTATTTCATCAATCAAAAGATGGAAGGTTGGGCTTTCATCATGGTGGCGCTCAACATCGTGTTGACCCAGGTCACGTTCTTCTCAATGACCTTCCCCAACGTGATGCTCTCCACCACCAACCCGGCCTACAGCCTCACCATCTACAACGCATCCTCCTCGCAATACACGTTGACGGTCATGTCCATCGTCGCCTTGATCTTCGTCCCGATCGTGCTCGCCTATCAAGGTTGGACGTACTACATGTTCCGCAAGCGCATCAGTAACGACAAGAAGTCACTGGTCTACTAAGTCACTCAGACCGGAGCAAGCGCCCCGAAACAAACGCTTGCTCCGGTTCTTTTTTCGTCACTGTTTTTGGCAAGAGAGGAAAATACAATGGCTAAGATCGTTGTTATTGGGGCGGGGTTTGCAGGTCACACAGCCGCCTTGTATCTGGGAAGCAAACTCGGCAAAAAGCACGAGATCACCGTCATCAGTAACCGCGATGTGTTCGGCTATGTCCCCTCATGGGTGTGGGTCGGTGTCGGACACATGAAGCCGGAAAAGACCATCTTCAAACTTCAGCCTGTGCTCAAACGCAAGAACGTGAAGTTCGTTCACGCCGCAGCGAAGGAAATTCATCCGGATGCCGATGACCAGTATGTGATGGGAGAAGAGATCGGGAGCGGGAATCAAGTCCGCCTCGATTACGATTATCTCGTCGTCGCTCCGGGTCCGCTGCTGAATTTTGCCGGCACTCCTGGTCTCGGACCAGAAAATGGATTCACTCATTCCATTTGCTCACTGCCACATGCCGTCAAAACGCGCGATGCCTATCTCGCTTTGTGCGAACGCATGAAGAAGGGCGAGAAGGTCAAGATCGTGATCGGAACCGGTCACCCCGGCGCGACGTGTCAGGGTGCGGCGTTCGAATATATCGTCAACGTTCACAAGGACTTGGTCAAAAAGGGACTGCGCGACAAAGCCGACATTCTCTGGCTTTCGAACGAGCCCGCGCTGGGCGATTTCGGCGTCAACGGCGTGCAGATCAAACGCAACGGTATCGTGCAGAAGAGCGAAGAGTTCATCAAGTCGGTCTTCAACGATCACGGCATCCGCTCGCAGGTGCAGACCGGCGTGACGAAAGTGGAAGAAGGCAAGATCTACTGGCAGAACTACGAGGGCGAAGAGGGCGTCACCGAGTTCGATTTCTCCATGCTCATCCCGCAGTTCAAGGGACAGCCGTTCAAATTCGTCGCCAAAGATGGGACGGACATCACCTCGAAAGTGACCAATCCCGCCGGTTTCATTCTCGTGGATGGGAAGTACGGTCTGCCCTACCCCGAGCTTGCTCAAACACCCGAAGCCTGGCCCGAGCACTACAACAATCCCACTTACCCGAACATGTTCGCGGCTGGCATCGCGTTTGCGCCTCCGGGACCTATCTCCAAACCGTTCACCAATAAGAACAACCTGCTCATCGCCCCTGCCCCACCGCGCACCGGCATGGTCAGCGGCGTGATCGGACGTGTAGTTGCCATGAACATTGCCGACCTGATCGAAACCGGCAAGATGACTCACAGCGAACGCATGACCGAAATGGTCGCCGCCTGTATCGCATCCATGGGCGACAATCTTTGGGATGGCAATGCCGTCACCATCGTAATGCGTCCCGTGGTTCCTGACCGCAAGAAATACCAGAATGAATTTGGACGCGACCTGTTCGTCTCCCATCTCGAAATGGGATTGAGCGGCGCGTGGATGAAATTCATGCTGCACTACACCTTCCTCTGGAAGTTCAAAGGCAGCTTCGGCTGGAAAATGATCCCCGAATAGGAGGCTCCCATGTCTGAACAGGAATTCTCAAAATCTGAAAAGTTCTGGATGAACAACAAGCTATACCAACTCTGGCGCTTCATCATCCTCAATATCAAGGTCTACACCGTCGCCGTCCAAAGCAAGTGGAGATAACTCACTGCCTGTATAATTGGGAGGTTGACGGAGGCACTTCGTCAGCCTCCCAGAATTTTAAAAGCGACCCTTCTCGATCAATTGTGCGCTTGATAAGACACTGACGGGTCGCCCCTACACGACATCTGGAACCAAAACTCAAAAATGCATCGCCGACTTCTCACCCTTACCCGTGACACCCGCTTCTCCCTGCTTTTAACGATTCTTTCCGGACTTTTAGCTGGTCTGTTGACGATAGGACAAGCCTACCTCGTGAGCAGTACCGTTAACGGAGTATTCCTCGAAGGGCAAACTCTATCCCAAGTATTCCACTGGCTGCAACTGATCCTGCTCATCATCGCCGGGCGTGGACTGCTGACATGGGTCAACGAAGTCAGCGCCAACGCGGTCGCCGTCAGGATCAAAACTGACCTGCGCGAGCGGCTCTTCAACCACATCCTGGCGCTCGGTCCCGCCTATACTCGCGGACAACGCACCGGAGAATTGACCACCGCTGCCATCGAAGGCATTGAAGCGCTGGACGCCTATTACAGCCAGTATCTCCCGCAGTTGGTCATCACCACCCTCGTCCCGGTTAGCATTCTGATTTTCGTCTTCCCCATGGACTTGCTCTCGGGGTTCATTCTGCTCATCACCGCCCCGTTGATTCCCTTCTTCATGATCATGATCGGCAAGGGAGCAGAAGCCGTCACCAAACGCCAATACGAGACCTTATCCCGTTTATCCGCTCACTTCCTCGACAGCTTGCAGGGATTGACCACTCTCAAACTTTTTGGTCGCTCTAAATCGCATACCAGGAATATCGAAAAGATCAGCAACCAATTCCGCGATACCACGCTCGGCGTATTGCGCATTACCTTCCTCTCCGCGCTGGCACTGGAATTGCTCGCCACCCTCAGCACCGCCATCATCGCCGTTGAGATCGGATTTCGCCTGCTCTACGCCAAAATGGAATTCCGTGAAGCCTTCTTCCTACTCATCCTCGCCCCGGAATTCTACATGCCTCTCCGTATGCTCGGCGCCCGTTTCCATGCAGGGATGTCGGGGACAACGGCGGCGAAACGCATCTTCCAAATTCTGGATATTCCCATTCCGTCAAAAAGTGAACAGTCATCTGTCAACAGTGAACAAGTCTCTTCCATTGATTTCGAAAACGTCACGTTTACATACCCAGATGAGACTACGCCCGCCCTTGAGAATATCAATCTAAAAATTCAGTCCGGGCAACAAATTGCTTTAGTTGGCGAGAGTGGCGCGGGCAAATCCACCCTCGTTAATCTTCTGCTTGGTTTTATTCAACCCACAACCGGACAAATCACAACCCATTCATCGTCTTCTACTTTCCACTTTCCACCTTCCACTCTTTCCATATCCTGGGTTCCTCAACGCCCGCATCTCTTCCACGACACGCTCGCCGCCAATATTCGTCTCGGCAAACCCGACGCCGCCGAGGAAGAAGTCATCGAAGCCGCCAAAGCCGCGCATTTGCACGAATTCATTGAAACACTCCCCGCAAAATACGAGACCGTTATAGGCGAAAGCGGAGCCCGTCTCAGCGGCGGACAGGCGCAGCGTTTGGCATTGGCGCGCGCCTTCATCAAGAACTCGCCGATCTTGATTCTCGATGAACCCACTTCCAGCCTCGACCCCGAGACCGAATCCATGCTCGAAGAGTCCACGCGCCGCCTCATGCAGGGACGCACCGTTATCACCATCGCCCATCGTCTCAACACCATATTCAGAGCTGACCAGATCATCGTGCTCGAATCCGGTCACATCGTGGAGCACGGCACGCACCGCGAACTGCTCGCACAAAGTGGTAAATATGCAGAGATGGTCAAGGCATACCAGGTTGAAAGTTCCAAGTTTCAAGTGGAAGGTCAAATGGAACAAGTTCCAAACCTTCAACCTTCGACCTCACATGCACTTGCGCCAGGTGCAAGCGTCGATGTCCAACCCGAGTTCAATCGTAAATCGTCAACACCTGCACTTGCGCCAGGTGCAAGTGTCGTAAATCGTAAATCATCTATTCTTTTCCGCCTCCTCACCTTTCTCAACGGCTCCTGGAACTGGGTTGCCCTTTCCATTCTGCTCAGCGCCCTCACCATTGGCTCCAGCGTAGCGCTCATCGGCACATCGGCGTGGCTCATCTCGACGGCTGCATTGCATCCCTCCGTGGCGGATCTCGGCGTGTCGGTCGTGGGCGTCCGTTTCTTCGGTATCATGCGTGGCATTCTCCGTTATTCCGAGCGGCTTGTTTCGCACAACGTTACTTTCCGTCTGCTCGCCCGCCTGCGCGTCTGGTTCTATGAAAAACTCGAACCCCTCGCCCCCGCCCGCCTGATGGAATACAAAAGCGGTGACCTGCTCGCCCGAGTCATCGGGGATGTCGAAACGCTGGAAAATTTCTACGTACGTGTCGTTTCGCCCTCCTTGACCGCCGTGTTTGTTGGACTGTTCACTGCCATCTTCTTCGCTTCGTTCTACCCGCCGATTGCTTTTACCCTAGTCGGCTTTTTCCTACTCCTCGGCTTGGTTCTGCCAATCCTCGCCCAGATCGTCAGCCGTGAACCGGGACAGCGTCTCATCAACCAACGTGCGGATATGCAATCCCAGCTTGTGGACGGGATCCAAGGTCTGGCTGATCTCATCGCTTTCGGTCGCGGAAAAGACCGCGCCATACAAATTGCATCAATAGGAAGGCAATATGGCGTCACTCAAAGGAAGATGGCAGGTATTAGCGGAGTCCATTCGGCGCTGGGAACGTTGCTCACCAATTTTGCTTTGTGTCTGATGCTTGTAATGGTTATCCCGCAAGTAACTGATGGAAATATCAAGGGCGTGATGTTGGGCACGTTCGCATTGATGACTTTCGCGTCGTTCGAAGCAGTCAATCCTTTACCTCTCGCCGCCCAAATGTGGAATGCTTCGCGTGAAGCCGCAAAACGTTTGTTTGAAGTTGTTGATACAGAACCTGTGGTCAAGGAAATCAAAGGGACACAAGTTCGAGACCGGCGCTTCTGCATCCATTCAGTTCACCGATGTTACTTTTGCGTATCCGGGTCAATCCATACCGGCATTGCAAGATGTAACCTTTACCGTACCCGATGGAAAATCGGTGGCTATTGTTGGTCCGAGCGGTGCTGGGAAGAGTACCATTGCCAATCTCTTGTTCCGCTTTTGGGAATATGAAGTTGGCGAGATCCGCCTGGGCGGAGAATCACTCCATTCATTGGATCAGGATGAGGTTCGGAAGAGATGCGCTTTAGTCTCACAGAACAGCTATTTTTTCAATACATCCGTCCGCGAGAATCTGCGACTGGCGCTTCCATCCATGAAACAGGTCGAAATGGAGGCCGCCACCCATGCCGCACACATCAATGAATTTGTCATGAATTTCCCCAAAGGATATGATACCTTTATCGGAGAACAGGGTCTAAGACTATCGGGTGGGGAGCGCCAACGATTGGCGATCGCACGTGTCCTGCTAAAGGACGCCTCCGTTATGATCTTCGATGAACCAACTGCCAATCTGGATCCAATGACAGAAAAGCAAGTGCTGGAAACGCTCTTTGAAACAATGCGCGGGAAAACATCGCTGCTGATCACCCACCGGCTGGTTGGGCTGGAAAATCTCGATGAGATCCTGGTGATGGACCACGGCAGAATTGTCGAGCGTGGTACGCATCAAGATCTGTTGGCGCGTAATGGACTGTACCGTCGTTTATGGAATCTGCAAAACCAGATCCTTGACAAGGATATAACAGGGTAAAATTGAGTTATGCGAACCTTCGAACTAAATATCTTTATAGACCGCCCGCGCGATGAAGTCTATGAACACATTGCCGAACCAATCAATATGATCGGGCTTCAGCCCTTGATGACAACAATCGATATTTTGAAGGAACAAAAGGATGCTAATAAGGTCGCGCTTCGCCCGTTTTACATGGTGGAGACCTACCGCTGGCTGGGTGTTCCATACCGCCGGAGTCGCATCTATTCTGTTATCCACCTAACCCGTCCCAAAGAAGAATTGGAACTCCACGTTTTCAGACATTTTGGCACCACCATCGTTTATCGCTATTTCTTCAATGAAAGCGATGAAGGGAATCGTACCCATCGTAATCCAGAAGAGTCCATTTTGAAAAAGTGAACGCATTGTTGGAAAGCTACGTCTTTAATCAGGCGATCAATGCACAGCGCGCCTTGCTCACAAATCTGAAAGTCCGACTGGAAAAGATGTAACCTACTTTGCTTGCACAGCCATTTTGAACATGCTATAATATCTGCAACTCCCCCGTTGCTTGATAGACCCTTTTATTGCGTAATTTGTTGCACGGCGATTTAACCTGCACAAGTTCCGCGTGACACGAACTTGGAAGAAACTCCTCATCCCCCCACAACCTAAGGGAATTTCCCCAACCCGCTCATCCATATGGCTGGCGGCTTGGTTGCATTCAATTCATCATTCCACCCAAATCGAGAAGAAAACATGAAAATACTTGAACTTGAGAACGAACCTCTTACTAAACTACGCGGCATGGCGAAAACACTCAATATTCCCAACGCCAACCGCCTGAAGAAAGAGACGCTCGCCATGATGATCCGCGAGGCAGAGGCGCAGAAAGAAGGCATAGAACTGCGCGGCGGTATCCTGGAGATCATGAGTGAAGGCATCGGCTTCCTGCGAGCCACCAATTACAGGATCAGCGACCAGGATGTGTACGTTTCACAGGCGCAGCTACGCCGCCATGAGTTGCGGGCTGGCGACCTGGTGATCGGACAAGTCCGGCCGCCGCGTGAAAGTGAACGTCACTTTGGATTACTGAAGGTGGAATCGATCAACGGCGTGGATCCTGAAGACGCTTCCCGCCGCCCCGTTTTTGAGAACCTAACCCCAATTTTCCCAGACAAACGTTTTGACCTTGAAACCGACCACGATACGCTCGCCCCTCGTTTGATCAATCTTATCGCTCCCATTGGACGGGGGCAGCGCGGACTTATTGTTTCACCTCCTAAAGCGGGAAAAACAACGATCCTCAAGCAGATCGCGAACTCTATTTCAACGAAATATCCTGATGTACATTTGATCGTAGCGCTTATCGGCGAACGCCCGGAAGAAGTCACCGACATGGACCGCTCGGTAGATGCCGAAGTGGTGGCTTCCACGTTCGATGAGCCTGTTACCTCTCACGTCCGCACAGCAGAACTCGCCTTAGAGCGGGCTAAGAGGCTGGTGGAGATCGGTCGTCACGTGGTAATCTTGATGGACTCGATCACTCGTCTGGCGCGTGCCTATAACTTGGTTGTCAATCCCTCCGGGCGCACGCTCTCCGGCGGTATGGACCCCTCGGCGTTGTATCCGCCCAAGCGTTTCTTCGGTGCAGCGCGCAATATCGAGGAAGGCGGTTCCTTGACCATTATCGCTACCTGTTTAGTGGATACCGGCTCCCGCCTTGATGATGTGGTCTACGAAGAGTTCAAAGGCACCGGCAATATGGAACTGCACCTCTCCCGCAAATTGCAGGAACGCCGCATTTACCCCGCTGTGGATATCGAGCGCTCGTCCACACGTCGCGAAGACCTGTTGCTGGGACCCGATCTGTTACAGCGTGTCTGGTTGATGCGTCGTATGTTCATCCAGATGACCACGCAGCAGCCTCAGGGCGCCGGCATGGACAATTCGGTTGCTACAGAAGCTATCATTACCCGTCTTGACCGTGCACGAAACAACCAGGAATTCCTCGAGAACCTTGGCAGGGACGACTAACCCTCTTGGGAAAACAATAAATACACTACTGAAGAATGTCCAAATTACCTTCGATCTTCAAGAATAATCTCTTCAATATCGTCAGCTGGGCTGTCACGTTTGCTCTCGTGGCTGGTATTTCTGGTGGCGCCTGGATGTGGAAACAATCCAAGGCAACGGAACAAGCGCTTGTACCGGTTCCGACCGTCGCTCCAGACGCTGATCCGCCTCAAGTAGTAATGCCTGCTGTTTTAGGCGCAGTAGAAGCGTTCACATCCATCCAAAGAGAAATTCAGATCAAGACAAATATCCCCGCCGATAAGCCGCGTTACAAACCGGTGGAATACCGCGTTTCGCGTGGTGATTCGGTGTTCGCCATTTCTGAATCGTTCAAGCTCAAGCCAGAAACTGTTCTGTGGGCAAATTATGATGTATTACAAGACGATCCGCACAGCCTCGCACCTGGAATGGTCTTGAAGATCCCGCCGACCGACGGCATTTATTATCAATGGAAAGAGAACGATACGCTCGATAAGGTTGCCAACGAGTTCAAGGCAAGTATCGATGATATCTTGAACTACCCAGGCAATGATATTGACCTGACCGACCCCAAGATCGAATCCGGTTCCTGGGTAATGATCCCAGGCGGCGAACGTGAGTTCGTGCAATGGATCGTTCCCACGGTGGCACGCGGTGCATCGGGTACATCACCCACCAGCCAGAGTGCCTGTCCTGGTGGCGCTGTAGGCGGTGGCGGCTTTATGTGGCCCGCTGATAATCACTTCCTCTCTGGCAATGATTATTGGTCAGGGCACCTCGGTATTGATATTGCCGATGGTGAAGGTGGCGCTGTCTATGCCGCCGATAGCGGTGTGGTGACCATGGCACAAGGCGGTTACAACTACGGCTATGGAAACGTGATCCAGATCGATCATGGCAATGGCTACTCTACGCTGTATGCCCACTTGAGCGTGATCGGTGTTAGCGTTTGTTCCAGTGTAAGCCAGGGACAATGGATCGGTGCAGCTGGTAATACCGGTAACTCACAAGGCGCCCACTTGCACTTTGAAGTCCGTCAAAACGGCGGCTTTATCAATCCGTGGTTCGTGCTCCCGTAAAAGCGGCTTCCATGGATCAGAATGAACTGAACAAGCTGCTATCGAAATTAAAACTGGGAAGTATCCGTTATTTCGATTCACTCGGATCCACAAACGACGAGGCGCTTGCCTGGGCCACAAGCGGAGCCCGCGATATGTCACTTCTTGTGGCAGACGAACAGACCATGGGACGTGGCAGATATGACCGCCCCTGGTTCACGCCTCCCGGCACTGCTCTGGCATTTAGCCTGATCATTCATCCCACGCTGGAAGAAAGACCGCATCTTTCGCGGCTGGTTGGGCTGGCCGCCCTATCGATCGCCAAAGCCATCCAATCGCGCGGACTGTACCCTGAAGTCAAGTGGCCCAATGATGTCCTTCTCAGTCGCCGCAAGGTGGCAGGGGTATTGATCGAACTGGTATGGTCTGGAGAAGATGTTGAAAATGTCGTTATCGGCATGGGCGTCAACATTACAAAACGCTCCGTGCCATCGACAGATATCTTGCGCTTTCCTGCCATCAGCCTGGAGGATGCTCTCGGTAAGCCCGTGGATCGAGCGGAAGTTCTCCATGATATTCTAGCCAATTTTGTTGCCTTACGCCCCCAATTGGGTACCGATGAGTTGATCCATGAGTGGGAAAAGCTGCTCGCCTATCAGAGTCGGCAGGTGCAGGTGGATATGGGCGGCGGGCAAACCGTCATCGGCAGGGTAACAGGCTTGGAATCAGACGGCAGTCTGGTTTTACGCGAAGAGAATGGCAAATTGGTAACAGTACGCTTCGGGGATGTGCGCCTGCGTCCCTACGCATGATATACTTTAGCCCGAGGATACTATGTTTGATAATTTACGCGACTCTGCTGAATCATCATCCTTCTACGAAGAGGAACCAAATGATCTTTATCAAGAGCCCGAAGCCAAGCCGGTAGCGGCTCGTGCTGCCCCCAAAAGGAGACGCAGTTCTGGACGTTTCCTCGGTTTGTCGGCACAACAGCGTTTTATTCTTTCACTGATGCTGTTTTTTACCGTTTGTATCATGGGCACGCTGGCAATGTTCATCCTTGGAAGAATGTCTATCTGATCCCCATTTCGTATAAAGCAACGTCCCGAAGGTTTTGAACCTTCGGGACGTTTTCGTTAGATCAACTGCGGTTGTGGCTCTACTTTCTCTTCTTCGCTGATCTGTGCTCCGGCACGTTTCAAGTCCTCAGCAGAGATACGCGCCACAGATGCCACATAATCGCCATCCTGCGGCTTGATAAGGTGAACACCCTTCGTAGAGCGTCCCGCCTGCTTGACGGTTTTGTTCTTGATGCGGATGGCAACACCGGCAGCGGTCATGATCGTCAGGTCATCATCCTTTTGCACCACACGCGCTGCCACGATCTGACCAATTTCCTTCAATGCCTTCTGGTCGATGGTGGAAATGCCGCTCGTAGCACGTCCCTTGGGGGAATATTCCTTCAAAGGCGTCTGCTTGCCAAAGCCGGTGGAGGTCACAACTAGGAGTGAGCCGTCTTTTTCGACAACGTCCATGGCAGTAACCGAATCTTCCGCTTTGAGTTTGATCGCCTGTACACCCGCCGCTTGCCGTCCCATCGAGCGAATCTTCGCTTCACTGAAGCGCAGGGCTTGTCCATGGGCAGTGACAAAGATAACCTCATCCTTGCCGCTGGTTAGGCGCGCCCAGCTCAGTTCATCGCCCTCGTCCAGGGTCATCGCGATCAAGCCTGAGGGGCGGACCGATTCGAACTCTTCCATCACCACGCGCTTTACCTTGCCACGCACGGTTGCCAGCACACAATATCCGTGATCGGAGAAGTTTGCCACCGCAATAGCAGCCGTGACCCGTTCATTAGGTCCGAGCGACAGCACATTGACCAACGGGATGCCCTTGGCGGTACGGTCCGCATCGGGGATCTGGTAAACCTTCTCCGAGTAGACTTTTCCCTTGTCTGAGAAGAACAGCATCGTATCCAAACTGCGAGCCGGGATCAGTGCCACCACTTCATCCTCGTCCTTGGTCGTGTGCCCCATCACTCCCCTGCCGCCGCGACTCTGCGACCGGAAGGCAGACGCCGCCACGCGTTTGATGTAACCGCGCGCCGTGAGGCTGATAAGCACCGCTTCATCCTGGACCAGGTCTGCTACCGTTAATTCTTCTTTTGCCTCCGCTGCAATGCGGGTACGACGGTCATCACCGTACTTGTCGGCGAGGTCACGCATATCGTCCTGGATCAGTCCCAGGATCTTTTTCGGGTTGGCGAGTAAATCTTCCAGATAGGCGATATGCTCGGCAACCTGTTTGTGCTCTTCTTCTATCTTCCAGCGTTCCAACGCGGCGAGACGGCGTAACTGCATATCCAGGATCGCCTGCGATTGGAGTTCACTCAACTTGAAGCGGGTCATCAAATTGGTCTTGGCAGTATCGGAATCTTCCGATTCACGGATGGTTTTGATGACGGCGTCGATATTGTTCAGGGCGATCAGGTAGCCATCCAGGATGTGCTGTCGTGCCCGAGCTTTTGCCAGCTCAAAATTCGAACGGCGGACGATGACTGTCTGCCGGTGCTCGATGAAGATCTGCAGAGACCGTTTGAGCGACAGGGTGCGTGGCTCCCCATCCACGAGGGCAAGTAACTGCACACCGAATGTAGTCTGCAGGGATGTATACTTGTATAGCTGGTTTAGCACTTTCTTCGGCTGAGCACCGCGTTTTAGCTCGATCACGATGCTCATACCGCGTTGATCCGATTCATCGCGCAGGTCAGAGATCTGGTCTATCTTGTCTTCGCGCACCAGTTCGGCAATACGTTCGATCAGGCTGGCTTTATTGACCTGATAAGGGATCTCGGTGACGACAATATCGAAGCGCCCACCCTTGCTTTCCTCGATGTGTGCCATGCCACGTACCACCAAACGTCCGCGTCCCGTCCCATAAGCTGCTTCAATGCCATCGCGCCCGACAATGATGCCACCGGTCGGGAAATCCGGTCCCTGGATGTATTTCATCAACTCTTCCAAAGGAATGTCATCCATGCGCTCATAGTTATCGATCAGGAAGATGATGGCACTGGTCAATTCACGCAAGTTATGGGGCGGAATATTGGTCGCCATACCAACGGCAATGCCGGCAGTACCGTTGAGCAGCATGTTTGGCACGCGGGAGGGCAAAACCAGCGGTTCTTCCAGTGTGTCATCGAAATTGGGTCCAAAATCGACCGTATCCTTGTCCAGATCGGCAAGCATTTCTTCCGCTAACTTCTGGAGGCGGGCTTCGGTGTAACGCATGGCGGCGGGAGCGTCGCCATCCACCGAACCAAAGTTGCCTTGTCCATCCACGAGCAGGTAGCGCATGGAAAAATCCTGCGCCATGCGCGCCATCGTCTCATAGACCGCCGAGTCGCCATGTGGATGGAACTTACCGAGTACCTCACCTACGATACGAGCAGATTTCTTATAGGCTGTGTTTGAACGAATGCCAAGCTCCGACATCGCATACAAGATGCGGCGGTGGACAGGTTTCAAGCCATCGCGAGCATCGGGTAAGGCGCGTGCCACGATCACGCTCATGGCGTAATCGAGATAAGCATCCCGCATTTGAGAATCGATATCGACTTGCTGAATATTTCCCGAATTGTCTGTGGTGTTTTCTGTGTTCAGATTATCATCAACCATGAGAATTCTCTTTAAAAAGGGGTAAAGGCATAAAAAAGACACGAAGAACGTGATTCCGCGACTCCGCGTCTTAACTAATGAAGAATGTGCCTAATTTACTCTTATTATACCACCTCCGCCCCTCTTCCGCTTGGCTCTGCGAGCCGTTTTTGATTGATGAAATTTCTCCAAGGCAGAAGAAATATCTGCTCTTACTGACAGAAATTATCCCCACGTGACGACGTAATTTGCAGCATTGCCTATATTATTACGGAGTTATAAAACGGGAACAATGTACAAGTAAAACAAAAAGACCCGCGTTTCTGCGAGTCTCTTTCAGGGCAATCTAGTGCCGAAGGTGGGACTTGAACCCACATGAGGGAACCCTCACTACGCCCTGAACGTAGCGCGTCTGCCAATTCCGCCACTTCGGCATTTCGTATGGCGGAGTGTATTTTATCCCAAAGATGTTTTTTGTCAACCGAACATGGTCATCGAATCATCGCCTGAGCAGTTCTCTAGAGGGAGATTCTGGCATGAAAAGATACGGAACAATGCGGATTGTCCATACGTTGAAGGAACGATATGATATCAACCAGCAGGTCAATATAAGAACTCGCGTGATCCAGTATACAAATAATAGGAAGAAAAGGTGATTTCAAAACTAGAACATATGTACTAAAATAACATAACCCCTTAAAGTACGTGAAAGTTGGGACCTCATTACTGGTTTTCCATGATAGATGTTTCTATTCAAGTGTATAAAATATTTGCAACATCTTTTCATTACAAACGTATTAAAAAGTGGAACAAAACAAGAAGTTTCACGTCTAGTAGTTATCCTTGCAGGGTTGAAAATCAAATCGATTTCAGTACTGTTAGGGGATACAACTAACTGATAGGAAAGAGGTTATAGTAGTTGCACAATAATATGAAAGGAGAGAAGCCTATGTTCGTAGCAGCCGTTGTTCTCTGTTTGCTAGTGTTCGCCGCACTTGCAAGCGCCGACTTACTCGTCGAGAATATCAATTCAGATGAGTTGAGCAACATGGGTGTGGAGAAGAAGTCATGACCATGATGGATGGTACCCACATTCCATAGCCCGATGCTGAAGTATCAGCGTCGGGCATTTTTTATTTAATGGACGGTTTGTCAGCCAAAACCGGGGCTATTAATCGGCACCAGCCTTCGGCTGGGAACGAGGCGGGATGTCCCTACCTGAGTAAAGATATAGAAATCCAGAAGGTATAATCAAGAAAATCCCAACAAGGAAGCATCCATGGACTTTTCTCTCTCCACCGAACATCAAATGGCGCAGAAAATGGTACGCGACTTCGCTCAAAAAGAGATCGCGCCTGTCATCAAGGAATACGATCGCAAACAAGAACCGATTCCATTCATGCTCAAGCGCATGGGCGAACTGGGCATTCTGGGGCTGCCCTTCCCCGTCCGGTACGGCGGGCAGGGTATGGATTATCTCGCCTGGGGGCTGGCGTGCGAGGAACTCGAAGCCATGGATACACATCTGCGCGTGGTGATGTCGGTGCATACTGGGTTGTGCGGCATGACACTTTTCCAGTGGGGTACAGAGGATCAGAAGCAGAAGTTCCTGGTGCCGCTTGCAAAAGGAGAAAAGATCGGATGTGGGGCATTCACCGAACCGGGAATGGGCTCGGACGTAGCCGCGATGCGTACCTCCGCCAAACGGGACGGGGATTTCTACATCCTGAACGGCGAAAAGATGTGGATCTCGCTCGCATCCAAAGCGGACCTGGCGCTTGTCACCGTTAAAACAGATGTTGCCTCCTCGAAACCTTCCTCCGCGCTGACTTCCCTCATCGTTGACCTGCACTCCCCCGGCGTGACACGTGGCGACCTGCACGGCAAACTCGGTGTGCGGGCTGGCTCTACCGGCTGGATCTCGTTCACCGACGTGAAAGTACCTGTTGCGAACCGCATCGGTAAGGAAGGTGAAGGCTTCAAGATCACGATGAGCGGATTCGACCACGGACGCTACACCGTGGCATCTGGCGCGACGGGCATCATCCGCGCTTCGCTGGAAGCCAGTGTGAAGTACGCCAAGACACGCACCACCTTTGGCAAGCCCATCGCCGAGCATCAACTGATCCAGGAAAAAATAGCCAAAATGTCCCAGGACTATGAAGTGGCACGTCTGTTATATTATCAGGTGGGGTGGCTTAAAAACCAGGGCAAGCGCTGCACGCGTGAAACATCGTTTGCCAAGAAGTTTGCAACGGAAGCCTCTTTCAGCGCGGCGAATGAGGCAATTCAGATCCACGGCGCCTATGGATTTAGCGATGAATATGACGTGGAACGATATTTGAGAAATTCGAAGGGTGCCGTCATTTACGAAGGTAGTTCAGAGATACAGACACTGATCCAGGCTGGCTACGCGTTAGGAGAACGGACCGACAAGCCTCTACGCTGTGAACTGCCTGCCTATGACGAGGCATTCTGGCAAGGATAAAACATGTTTGAAAACATCAAACCCATTCATACGAGAGTCGAGAAATCGATCCAAACGGTCTATGGGACAGTCGTATTAGAAAGTACAGATGGTTTTCCTCAAAACGAATGCAACCTTTATTGTCTTACCTTGGACGGAAAGCTACTTTGGATAGCAGAAAAACCCAAATCGTACACGCTGTATATCCGGGTGAAGATCAATGACGCAGGTGTGACACTATCCACCTATACACTTAGCAGCGACGCCTGTGAGTTGGATATGCAAACAGGAAAGATCCTCAGCAAAACACGTTTTCGCTAAACTTCAATCTACACAGCAGCATAGGGAATATGGTTAAAGGCTTCCTCAATCTACCCTGGTTTCTCTGGGCAGGAACTCGCCCTCCTCGTGGCGATTGTCTATTCCTTTGTATGGCCCCACTCCGCCGCGACTGCGGATTCGGGATTCCGCTATTTCATCGTCCGCTGGGGTCATGCGTTGACGTGGATCCTGCTCGCCCTCAACTTTTTCCTGCGCGGGATCAACCCTGAACTCAACGGCATCGCGAACATGATCGCCATGGCTGGCGGAGTGAGCTATTTGCTGTTCATGATCGTGTCCTTTGTAGTGAAATAAAAATCATGACCCAACCATCTCTCGGCTTCGTCATCGTCTTCCTGATCTTCAGCCTGCTTTTCCTCTCCAATTCCTATAAACTCTGGTTCAAAACGGATCAGTACTATCAGGACCTTTATAATAGTCTCACTGCCCAGCCTTCGCTCTACCCCTTCAAGGATTTCTTCCTCAAGCGCATGGAGAACAAGCAGAGTTGGGTTCTTTGGCAAAAGCTGTTCAGTCTGCTGGGAATCGTGGCGGTTTTGATGGCGGATGTGTTGGTGGTGATGGGATATATGCAATAACATCGTCATTGTGAGGCAGATATTGATAATTTGGTGGAGTAGCAGATAAAAGTTGAAAATGACCAAGAAACTGCTCTTGTTTTTCGTTGTCACAACTCTACTCATTGGGTGCGGACCTGTTACGCCAGTTCATCCAGTGCCAACCATGACACTTGTTATTCCTACAGCAACTGCGACTTTAATTCCTGAGCCGATTATCAAGTTTTTGTCTCCTAATCTTTTATTTGATAAAGATGAACCGAGTATGATACTCAATGTAGGTATATATGCTTTGAACAAGGAGATTACTTTCCTCATCGGCGCTATTGGATCATCAAGTGGAAATCAACAATCCGTCTTACTGCGGTCAATTGATGATGGACAACACTGGCAAGAAGTAATGTCTCCTCAAAAAGGAAGTGATGTTATTGATTTTCAAATACTCGAAACTGGAGAAGGCTGGGCATTAATAATGTGGACAGTGGAAGGGCCTGGAACTCCTATTTTGTTTCATACGACTGATTATGGGGCAACATGGAGAAAATTATCTGAAATCCCAAAGCAAGAATGGTTTTCAGTTCCCGCAAATATGCTCTTTTTTGACGACAAAAATGGACAAATGGTGATTGCAACAATGGGTGGCTTGAACGATAATCTATCTTTCATCACCACATTTGATGGAGGCTTAACTTGGAAAGAAGCAGGAAGATACTCCCCATCGTTTGAGAACTATGAGACCCAAGTTACTGCATTAGCAACTTTATACCAAGCAAATCAAAAGAATTTTTCTCAGTCAACAAGCCTTGATTACTCCAGTAAGTGGAAACTGGAAGATACAGATAAAAGTATAATTATTTATCGTCAGCTTTATGAAAACTATTCTTGGAGCAATTGGGAAATAGTAAACACCTTGCCAAAGCTTTTCGATTATAAAGATGGTCAAATAATCATCCCATAACTTATGGAGGAGTCACTTTGAAAATCATCGCCTGTATCAAGCAAGTACCCGACTCGGAAGCGAAGGTGAAAGCCGAGGGAGGAGCAGTCACGTGGGGGGACGCGCCGCTGGTCATCAACCCATTCGACGAGTATGCGGTCGAAGGCGCGCTCCAGCAGAAGGAAGCGAACGGTGGAACGGTCACGGCACTGTGCATTGTCCCTGCGGGAGATGCCGCGAAGGACATCGCCGCCAAGCACGCTCTTGCCATGGGCGCGGATGACGCTGTGCTTGTCTCTGACCCGGCTCTGAACGAACTCGATACGGTCGGCGCGGCACGTGTCCTTGCAGCGGCGATCCAAAAGATCGGCGGCGTGGACATGGTCGTATTCGGGCGGCAGACGCTCGACAACGGCGCAGGCATCACCCCAGCACAGACGGCACGCGTTCTCGGGTGGCCGATGCTTGGGCTGGCTGGTCAGATCAAGGTCCAGGATGGAAGCGTGAGCGTGGAACGCGTTATCGAAGAAGGCAGGCAGAACGTCAGCGCCAAGTTGCCCGCCGTTCTGAGCGTTGTCCAAAGCATTGGCGAGCCGCGCTACCCGTCGTTCATGGGCATCCGTAAAGCCTCGAAAGCGACCATCCCAGTTTGGTCATTGGCTGATCTGGGAATCGCTGCTCCCGTACCTGTTGTCAAACGCAGCGAATTGATAAATCCGCCTGTGCGCGAGACCGCGGTCGAGATCATCTCCGGAGACAGCCCTGAAGCCATCGCCGAAACGCTCGTCGAAAAGATCCTTGCGGAGAAGGTGCTATGAAAACTCTCGTTTACATTGACCACTTCAAAGGTGACGTGCAGCCTGCTTCATGGGAGGCTCTCGGATTAGCAAAATCGCTTGGCACAGCGAGTGCAGTTGTGTTCGGCGCTGGCGTGGATGCGGTAGCGAAGGCGGCTTTTGAGCATGGCGCCGACGAAGTCTTCGTTGCGGATGACGCCGTGCTGACGGATTACCGCTCCGAACCGTATGCTGCCACCCTTTCGGTGCTCGCTTCTTCTCAAAGCCCGGACTTGATCCTGTTCCCCACAACGGCTCGAACGCGTGAGCTTTCTGCCATGTCTGCTGTGGACTTGAACACCGGTGTGTTGACCGATATCACAGGGCTCGAAGCGAATGGCGATCAGTTGGTTGCGACCCGCCCGATCTACGAAGGCAAAGTGTTGGAGAAGACCGTCTGCTCGGGCAAGCCTGTCATGGCAACCGTGCGTGGACGTGCCTTTCCCAAACCAGAAGCTGACACCAGCAAGTCGGGAACGGCAACAAAGGTGGAAGTCAAATCCGATGCGTTGACTACCGTTGAAGGATATTCTCAATCGGAAAGCGCCGTGAACCTGGGCGATGCAGGCGTCATTGTCTCGGGCGGACGCGGCGTCTCGAACAACCCGTCGCTGGTGCCGCCTGCCGGTCTCGACGACAAGCAAGCCGAGATATGGCGCGCCCAGCAAGGCTTTGCGCTCGTCACCGAACTCGCCAACGTACTCGGCGGCGCGGTCGGCGCCTCCCGTGCTGCGGTCGAACGGCGGATACATTCCGTATTCCCACCAGGTCGGGCAGACCGGCAAAGTCGTTACTCCCGATCTGTACATCGCCTGCGGCATTTCCGGCGCGATCCAGCATTTAGTCGGCATGAGGAATGCGAAGGTGATCGTGGCGATCAACAAGGATGCCGATGCCCCCATCTTCAAACAGGCGCGTTATGGTGTGGTTGGTGATCTTTTCCAGATCGTGCCAGCGTTGTCAGAAGCGTTCAAGAAAAAATTAGGGAAGTAAAGCTAGGTACTAATTAATATACGTAAAAGGCCTCCAAGTTTATATGACTTCGAGGTCTTTTTCTATGTTACATTCGTCGATTGAATTTTAGAGTAGGGGTAAGTAAAATAAATCGATAGTCTCAAACTTCTCATTATTCCAGTCTTATCAATAAGGGTGAAACGTACAAGCTCCGAGATTGCCACGAATATATTACATGTGAAAACATCACTATAAAAAGAACGAAATAATTCAAGCCATTTGCAAAAGGGATGGTCTTCTGCAAGAGGAAATCAAAGGTGGTCAACATGGATCAACGACAGCAATCATTTCGTAGTATTTTCTCCTTTTTAGTAGGGCTGATCTTAATTATATGTACTTTCATCCCTACTCAACCTGTTTACGCAGCAAGTCTGATTGTCAACACGAATGCAGACAATACAGTTGCAGAGGGCTTATGTTCTTTACGCGAAGCCATCGTCAATGCCAATAACAATGCAGCGACCTATTCTGATTGCGCAGCAGGATCTGGCGCTGATATCATCTCTTTTGTTGGAAACTACACAATCACGCTCGCCGGAAGTCAACTACCTGCCATTACCTCTACCATTACTATCAATGGTAACGGCATGGCAAATACTATTATTCAGGCGAATGCAAATAACCCCGTCACTAACTTGCCAGCCGTAGCCACTCATGAGAATCGTGTATTTGAAGTTGCCAACGGTGCTAGCCTGACCTTGGATGGAATGACCATACGCCATGGACGTTGTACTGGCGGATGCTCTTCAACAATCACCAATGGTGCCAGTGGGATTCTTAATCAAGGTATTCTAACTGTAACAAATAGTACTCTATCTGGAAATCTGGCAAGCACTTTTGGAGGGGGGATCGACACCACATTCAATCATACTTTGATTGTAACAAACAGCATCTTCTCAGGAAATAGTGCCTCCTTTGGTGGAGGAATTGCCAATTCAGGTAATATGTCTGTAACAAATGGCACATTTTCCGGAAATACCACAAGTACTTCCGGTGGAGGAATCTACACATCCAGTACAGGAATCACGACAGTAGAGAACAGTATCTTTTCTACAAATAGAGGAGTTACAGGTGGAGGGATTCGCAATGATGGCACTGTGAGCATAACGGGCAGCACCCTTTCAGGGAATAGTGCAAGCAATTCTGGCGGCGGACTATTCAATACCAGCAATGGTATAGCAACTGTGACGAATAGCATTTTTTCCAGTAACAGTTCCAGTGCTGGTGGTGGAATATTCAACTTCAACAGTCTGACCGTGGCCGATAGCACCTTTTCTGATAACGGCAACAACTCAGCCTTCGGCGGTGGCATCTACAACAGCAGACTCTTCCGTAGTAACTGTGACAAACAGCACCTTTTCTGGTAACGGCAACAGCGCAGCTGATGGCGGCGGTATTTACAACAAAAGTGGTTCTACGATAGATGTGACAACCAGTGAATTCTCCGGAAACAGTGCAGCCAATGGCGGCAGCATCTATAACGGAGGCACACTGACCTTGGACACTAGCACCTTTTCTGGCAATCGTGCCTTCTTTTTTGGCGGTGGTGTTGTCAATAACGGCGGTTCTACAGCAACCGTGACAAATAGTACTTTCTCCAACAATAGTTCCAGTAGTGGAGGCTATGGTGGCGGTGGAATCACAAACTTTGCCATACTAAATATGACGAATAGTTCTTTCTCTGGCAACAGTGCCTACTTTGGGGGTGGTATAGAAAACATAAATGGTACATTAACTCTGGCAAACAGCACTTTCTCTGGCAATAACGCAAATAACAATGGTGGCGGAATCTACAATAGTAGTGGCATATTGATCATAAAGAACAGTACCTTCTCTGGCAACAGTGCAACTAATGGTGGCGGAATTAATAATGACTTAGGCACACTGACCATGGCAAATACAATCATCGCCAACAGCACAACCGGTGGTGATTGTGTTGGAACTAATACGGCACCGTCCATCAACAACCTAATAGAGGACACCACGAATGCCTGTGGATTGACAGACAACGTGAACGGCAACATCATCGGTTCCGACCCAAACCTCGGTCCACTGGCAAATAATGGTGGCCCAACACAGACCCACGCACTCATCACAGGCAGTCCCGCGATTAACGCAGCTTCAGCGGGTTTTTGTCCCTCCATTGATCAAAGGGGCATCACCCGACCTCAAGGCGCGAACTGTGATATCGGTGCTTTTGAGTATACGGGTGCTACCTTTACTATCTGGTATGTGACAACTACCGGGGATGACGCTAACTCCTGCACAACGATTGGTTCCCCTTGTTTGACTATTAACGGCGCAATAGGAAAAGCAGCAAGTGGAGACACGGTCTATGTGGCAACAGGTACTTACACTGGTTCCGGCGCAGAGGTCGTGCTAATTAACAAAAGCCTCGCCCTCTCAGGCGGATGGGATAGTACCTTCACTGCACAAAGCGGCATGTCCATTATTGATGGTCAAGGAGCGAGGCGCGGAATCACGGTGCCTCTCGGAATAACTGCAACAGTGCATACTTTTAAAGTTCAAAATGGGTATCATGATAATCAAGGAGGAGGTATCCGCAACAATGGCACACTTACTGTTAAAAACAGTGTCATCCAAAATAATATAAGTGGCTGGATGGGAGGTGGAATATTTTCCCTTGGAATATTAACAATAGACGGCACTATTATAGACAGTAATACTGCTGGGCATCTCTCATGGTCTGGCGGTGGTGGAGGTGGAGGCATCCAAAATTTTGGCGGCACCGCCATTATAAACAACAGCACTATAAGTAACAACATCCTTTTAGGTTTCTTCGACGGTAGTGCTATTAATACGATTAACATCTCTAATATTCTCATCCTAAACAACAGTACAGTAAGTGGCAATATTAATAGGGATAGTATTAATGGTTCTAATGGGAGTATCACAATCAACAACAGTACTATTAGTAGCAATTCAGGCATTGGTATTGGAATAGCTAGTGGCTCATTATTCCTAAACAACAGTACTATCAGTAATAATAAATCTGGTATCGAAATTTCATCTATTTATTCCAAAGTAAATCTAATGAATAGCATTATTGCCAACAATACAGGTTACGACTGTTCTGGTTCCCTTACCAGCACTGGTTACAATCTCATTGGAAATAGTTCAGGCTGTACATTCTCTGCCACAACTGGTGACTTGGTCGGTACAATCCTCTCTCCAATCGATCCAAAACTGGGACCTTTGCAAGATAACGGAGGGCCCACTTTTACACATAACCTCCTATGGGGCAGCCCCGCCATGGATGCGGGGAATCCGGCGGCTCCGGGCAGCGGCGGGAACGCCTGCCTTTCGACCGATCAGCGCGGCGTAACACGTCCTATTGACGATAATGTTATAGGGGGAGCCATTTGTGATATTGGAGCAGTCGAATTCAACGATAATACGCCGAAAGTTGTCATTACCTCAACTAGCTATAATGCCAATGAACAAATTCCCCTCAACTTACATGGCACGGGCATCAGTGTCGGCGACATCAACGACGATCCCCTAACGGTCACAGTCTCAACAACAGACGCAAACAGTCAAATCTTTGCCAATGCTGGCAGCACAGGTGCAGTGATCTCCTCTGGGAATGGAACGAACAGTTTGATGCTGACCGGAAGTGTCGCACAACTCAACAACCTCTTTGCGGGAAATCTTGGTAGTACCTTCTCTTATCTCCTCAATGACGATACCCCAACAGCCAATGTAACCATCACCATCACCGCCGACGATGGAAGTTCCACCGGAAGCGATACAGCGATCATTACGATCACAGCGATCAATGATTCTCCAGTGAATAGCGTCCCTGGCACACAAACCATGGATGAGGACACCGCTCTCATATTTTCTGCGGGGAACGGCAATCAGATCTCCGTCAATGATGTGGATGTAAATACAGACAGCCTTGAGATCACACTCTCGACCACGAATGGCACAGTGACGCTTGCCGGGACAACAGGATTAAATTTCACCACAGGCGATGGCGCCGCGGATACTTCCATGGTTTTCCAGGGCGCTCTCACCGATATCAACAATGCACTTGGTACGCTTACATTTGACCCAATAGTCAATTACTATGGAAGTGCCGTATTAACGTTTACAACAAATGATCTGGGGAATACAGGTATCGGCGGGACATTGATCGATACTGATGCTGTGAACATTACTATAAACAACGTCAACGATGCTCCATTCGTCGCCAACGCAATTCCCGATCAAAACGCGACCGAGGATATGGTTTTCAATTTTCAATTCGCTGCCAACACCTTCAGCGACCCGGATGTCAGTGACAACATTTCCTATTCTGCGCAACGAAGCGGCGGCGGAGCATTACCCGCCTGGTTATCCTTTGACCCTGTCACTCGTACCTTCAGCGGCACACCTGCCAATGGAGATGTGGGTATGCTCTCCATCGATGTGATTGCCGATGATGGCAACGGCGGAACAGTCACTGACGCATTCAATATTACGGTGACAAACGTAAACAACCCGCCCACCATTGCCAACCCAATCCCCGATCAGAATGCGACCGAAGATGCCGCGTTCAACTTCCAATTCGCTGCCAACACCTTCAGCGATCCTGATGTTGGCGAGACGCTCACCTACTCCGTACAATTGGCAGGCGGGAGTCCCTTGCCAGCCTGGCTTTCCTTCAACGCTGCCACTCGTACCTTTAGCGGCACACCATTGAACTCAGACGTGGGTATCGTTTCCATTGACGTGATCGCGAACGATGGCAATGGTAGAACGGTCACTGAGGCTTTCGATATTGTAATAGCGAATACCAACGATGCGCCCGTCATTACCAACCCCATTCCTGATCAAAATGCGACCGCAAACCAGGCATTCAACTATCAATTCCCAGTAAACACATTTAGCGATCCAGATGTAGGTGACACACTCACTTACTCCGCACAATTGACGGGCAGCGGTGCAATCCCAGCCTGGTTAACCTTTAACTCTACTACCCGCACCTTTAGTGGTACACCCACAACTGGAGATACTGACATCGTTCCGATCGATGTGATCGCTGATGATGGCAATGGTGGAACGGTAACAGATGCATTCAACATTACTGTGAATTTGTCTGCTCCTGTAGTTACAAGCGTACATACCACCAATCCAGATGGCACCTATAAAATTGGCGATGAGATACTCATAACAATCACCTTTGATCAGCCTATTAACGTAAACACCTCGGTCGGCATTCCCAGCATTTTGCTGGAAACAGGCACAACCGATCACACTGCATCATACATTTCAGGTTCAGGCACGAACACATTAACGTTTCAATACGTTGTTATAGCAGGCGACGCTTCACCAGACCTTGACTATCAATCCACGGCAGCGCTGGCTCTTAATGGCGGCATAATTCTCTCTGGCAGTTCTACTCCCGCCATTTTGACATTACCTGCCCCTGGAGAAGTTATATCGATCGCCGGTCAACATAACATTGTGATTGATGGCATCGCATTCGGGATCTTAACCACTTCTCTGTCTCCCACATACACATCGGGACCAGTCACCTTCACAGTCACCTTTGATGACAACGCGTCTGATCCCATTGGGAATTCCGATCCCGATGATGTCACCAATCCTAACAACTACCTGCTGGTGGAAGATGGGGGCAACGGCATTTTTGACACCAAGTCCTGCCTGGGTGGAGTCCTTTCCGACGACACGCAGATTATTACGTCAACTGTGATCTATTCTTCCAAGAAAGCTACTGTCAGCTTAAGCGTCGTTCCTCCTGTAGGCACTTATCGTCTCTTCATCTGTGGCACCACATCCATCGTGGACCTGGCAGGCAATCCTCTCGCAGGCAATGGAAGCCTATCAGGCACGGACTACACTTTCGACTTTGTAGTCCACACATCCAACAACACGAATACGACCGGACCAGATCTCCCATCAACGGGCTTCACACCGAACCATCGTACCTACTTGCCACCACAACCTGCTGACCTTGCTTATGCAAAAACAGGTGATATTTGGTTAGAGATCCCGTCACTCAAAATAAAAACCAACATCGTAGGGGTGCCGAAGATCGATAATAATTGGGATGTGACCTGGCTCGGAAAGGATGCTGGTTGGCTCAACGGCACTGCTTTTCCCACTTGGGAAGGGAATTCCGTGATCACAGCACATGTCACGGATGCTAATGGACTTCCCGGTCCATTTGCCAATATCAAAGACTTGAAATATGGCGAGCAGATCATTATCCATATAAATAGGCAGAAATACATCTTTGAAGTTCGCAACTCTCTTACAGTGCGTTCATCCGATACAAAATCCGCTTTCGAACATCTGGAAGGTCATTCCTACCTGACCTTGATCACGTGCCAAGAATATGATCCAACCCACGGCTCCTATCTCTTCCGCCGTATACTACGCGCTGTGCTGGTGAAAGTGCAAAATGAATAGCAGAGTACGCGAGCGTAATCAGTAGTAGATGATCTTTTCCAGATCGTGCCAGCGTTATCGGCAGCGTTCAAAAAGAAATTGGGTAAATAATGGTTTTGTAGGGACACGGCGATGCCGTGTCCCTACTTTTTATTTAACACCCTTTATCCCCCACGCTCGCGCAATTAACGGAATCGAACCATCTTCTGCGAACGGCAATCCCTCGCGGATCTTCTCGCGTAGCTCCGCGCGTTTCTCCTCATTGAGGGACATGGCATAGGTTGGTGCCGATCCCTGCCCGCCCAGGAATGGATTCCAATAATCTCCGAAATCTTTAAAATGTGTCTCGATATCGATGGCGCGCGTTTCTATATCGTTCAATCCCACCTTTTGAAACAATTCGGTTAAAGCATTCGGGTTGCAAATAGGGAAGCGCGTTCCTTCATCGAGATCGCGTGCACCCGGGTCAACTGTCGGGACCGCATCCCAAAAATGACGCATAAATTGCATCTTACCGGCATAATCCCAAACATATAAAGCGACGATCCCACCATCCACGACAGCGCGTCTCATTTCAGAAATCATCTTTTCGGGTTCGGGAACAAAGTTTAATACCAAGCCGGAAACTGCTGCGCCAAATTCATTGTCATCCACAGGCAAGGATTGTGCATCGCCTGTCTCGAACGTGGCTCTTGGGTCAAGTATCTTTACTCGTGCATATTCGACAAATCCATCCGAGCGGTCAACGCCCTTTACTTTGCTGGGATCGCACAACGTGAGAATGGTCTGAACTCAATGCCCCGCTTCCACTACCTACATCCAACCAGCGAATCCCTACTGGGGCGTTGACCCATTCAAGGAATTCTTTCGCTACCAACCGACTCCAACGACCGACATACGGCTCGTACTTTTCCCCGCTCGCCCAGACATCCTTTTTCTCCATACAACTCTCTCCTTTACCGATAAAAAATCTGCCTCTAGAGCGGGCAGATCGAAGGTTCAGAATTGTTCTACGCTTTTATTGTATAACATTCCAAAGGCGATTGCAATGCGGAAAAAGAATACTTTTATTCGAGAGAACAAAGTCGTAGAATGCGAAGGGAATTCTTCCCTACACTAACTTGGCTTTCATGCAGGAGGAAAGATGGATAGGTCACCGCACAAAAGCAACTTTGTCAGCGTAAACGGGATCAATTTACATTATCTCGATTGGGGTGGTAATGGTGATACATTGCTATTCCTGGCAGGCATGGGATGTAACGCTCACATCTTTGATGACCTCGCTCCGCGTTTCATAGATGCCTTCCATGTAATGGCACTCACCCGCCGCGGACACGGCGAATCCGATCATCCTGAAACAGGCTATGATGTCGATACGCTGACCGAGGATATTCGTCAATTTCTGGATGCGCTCGGGATCGAGAAAGCAATCCTGGCAGGGCATTCCATGGCGAATGTGGAGCTATCTCATTTCAATGCACTGTATCCCGAACGAGTAAACAAACTGATCTTTTTAGATGCCGCCTATGACCGGCATTCTGCAACCTACAAAAACATGGTGGAAAACAGCCCGTGGAAGAAATTTCAACCGCCGGGATTGGATGTGGATTACTATACAGAAGAAGATTATTTCGCGGCAATGAAGAGAGCCTATCCATCCTTCAAACTGATCTGGACGGAAGCGATGATGCAGCAATCCCTGCACGAGATTGACAAAACGCCAGAGGGGAAGATCGTCGAACAAAATGAGTGACACGGTCAGCAAAGCCATCCTGGATACGTTGACCAGCTTTGCACTGGAAGATTCGAAAATAAAAGTGCCAACTCTGGCTTTTTTCTCGCTGTCCAAAGGATTGAACACCCTTTCCGATGACTGGATGACGGAAGATCAGAAAGCCTTGTTTCGGGAGCACGTGGAATTGAGAGAAGATCTCTGGACATGGGAAAGCATCAACTTGTTCCTGCAGAACGTTCCACATGCCAAGATCGTTGAGATCCCACGTGGACATCATTATTGTTTTATTCAGCAGGAAGAGCTGGTATACGAGGAAATGCGTAGGTTCCTGTTGGTATAATCTTGCACTTGATGAAACGAACAACGCTCTTCAAAAATAGCATTTTCTACACCTTTACTTTTCTTGGGGTACTCTTGCTTGCCAGTCCAATCGCTGCCAACTGGGATTTGTTTCTGCGCGCCTTTCATTCGTACCAGAATGGTACGCTGACCATGGAAAAGTTCCGCCTTGACCTGGCATCCTTTGACATCGGCAGAAAGTCATCTGTTATCCCAATGGACATGAGAACATCCTCTGTAGATGGCATGGTTCAGGTTTATGTTCCTGAAGGGGATTTTTTGATGGGCGTTGAGAAGGAGTACAAGTTTTCCAACTCGCCGCAGCATAAAGTGTATCTGGATGCCTATTGGATCGATCAGGTGGAGGTTACGAATGCCATGTATCTCAAATGCATCCGCGCCGGCGGTTGTTCTGACCCGGTGACAGATAATATCTATTACGATAAATGGATCTATCGCAATTACCCGATGATCTACGTGGTTTGGGATCAGGCGCAGGAGTACTGCCAATGGGCAGGGCGGCGGCTCCCCACCGAAGCAGAGTGGGAGAAGGCGGCACGCGGCGTTAACGGGAACAGCTATCCCTGGGGGAATAAATCGCCAAATCCACGGCTGGCAAATTTTGACGAGACCATGATCATGGAGGCGGTGCCATCCTATCGTTATCCGTTGGGTGCCAGTCCGTTTGGGGCGCTGAATATGGCGGGCAACGTCCGCGAATGGGTTGCCGATTGGTTCGATGAGGCGTACTATACGTATTCACCGTACTACAATCCTATAGGACCCGAAACCGGCAAGAAACGATCTCTACGCGGAGGTTCTTATGTGGAGAATAAACGCGAGATCGCGGTGTATGTCCGCTATAGTCACCAACCAGAGTCGGCAGGTCTCAATCGTGGGTTCCGCTGCGCACAAATTGCAAAATAAACCATTGGAGTAAAAGATGACAAAATATAATCTCGGCATTATCGGTGCAGGCATGTACGGCAAGATCTTGATGCGTTTTTTCCAACAGGATGAACGTGCCAACATCGTTTGGGTCAACAGCGCCAGTGAAGCGACTACCAAATCGGCAGCGGAAGAATTCGGCGTGGAAAAATGGTCCACCGATTATCGCGACGTGTTGGCGGATCCCAGCGTGGACGCGGTAGTCATCGTCTCCCCACCCTTTGTCCATGCGGAACAATTGGAAGCGGCTCTTTCTGCGGGAAAGCATGTCCTGCTCGAAAAACCGATCGCAGAATCCAGAGAGAAGTCTTGCTAAGATCGTCAAAGCCGTGGAGGCTGCGCCAAGCTTGAAGGTGCTGGAAGCGTCCTGCCGTCATACGCGTTTGACGCGCAAATTCCAGTTCATCAAATCTCTGATCGATAGTGGAAAGTTGGGAGAGATCTATCACATCCACCACAACACCCTCGGGCGTGGGACATTTATTGAATACAACCCGAACGGCGCCTGGGCAATGAACAAGAAACTCGCCGGTGGCGGTCCGTTTGCAGATCGCGGTGTGTATGATCTATCTTTCCATCTTGGCTTGCTAAATGATGCTCCGAATCTGAGATCCATGCAGCGTTTTACGCGCAATGACCTGCGCGATATGAGCAAATGGGTTGCATTCAGCGATATCGAACAACATGGTGCGGCATGGATGGAATTTGATACGGGGCTAACGTATTATTATGAGAGCGGTTCGGGCGTGCACAATGAGACGCCCAACGAGTCGCGCATTTATGGAACAAAAGGTGGTTTGCGTTTCCAGCACTTTAGCTGGGATTCGAATGAGATCGAATTCTTCACCACGGAAAATGGTGAGCCACGCAAGGAAACCTTCACCATTGATATGTCGAAGGAACCAAACGATAGTCTCGCCATCACGACCCACTTCCTGGATTATCTGGACGGGAAAGTTGAGCCGCTCATGACTGTCCCGCTGGCGGCGAAGCACATGGAGATCCTATTCAAGATCATGAATGGATAAACAGTTGGGGCACGGAACTATTGGTTCCGTGCTCATTTTTATTCTCCAAATCTGGCAGGCGGAATCCCCAACGCCTGGATTAGGCGAGCCCAATAATTGACCTGGGCGGCGGTGCTGGCAAGGATCACAAATTCCCGCTCGGTAAAGGCTGATCTCACCCGCTCTACAAGATCAGGATGAAATTTCAATGGCGTTTGCGAAATGAGGCGCGCATACGTGATCGCCAGTTTCTCCCTCTCCGAAAAGCTTCCCACCTTTTCAATATCGCCTCGCAGGGATTCTGCTTCTTCATCGGTGATCCCAACACGACGATGTTCGTGGGAGTTCATATCGACACAAAACGGACATGCAGCCGCATACGAAGCCGCCATGCGAATGAGCTTGAGCATCCGCTCATTCATCTGTCCATCTTCATGAGCGACCAGGGATTCCATCACTCCGGAACCTATGGCGGCTTTGGGATACCACGCCAGAATGCGTGCGGGGAGCATAATCCTGCCGGTGATCTTTTCGGAAAACCAAATGCCAAGTTCAAGGATGAGAGGGATACGTTTCGGTGGTTTAATGAATGCCTGCATGTTATCCTCCATCTTAAATTCTAAAACAAATCTGCCAGAAAACCATGTTTCTGGCAGATCGCTTTTCTTTACTGTCGTTATCGATAGTTCAATTTGTTTTTGGTTTAACCAATCTTGCGCCGATGATCGCACCAAGTATCATAAAAAACAAGAAGTCCTACTCCGCCGCAGACCGCAGAGGCAACGCCTGAAGCAGCAAGTCCTTTGATGGCAACCTCTTCATTAGGGAAGATTTTCTGCGAACCATCTTTATACGTGCAAGTTAGTTCAGTGTAATGACCCGTTCCACCGCTGGGACTGGTGGTGGTTTGTTGTCCGAAACCAGAATCCGTATACGTGTAATCTGTTGCATCTGGGCAAAGAACATAGGCGGTCAACTTATCGTATACAGGCGGCATCCCAGCGATCATTGCTCCTCCAAAGAGAACAATAAAGATCATCGGAACTGCACCAACTAATGAAACAAGAAATGCACCAAGACAAGAACCGTGCCAGCGTTTCATGGGAATCTCCTATGTATAAAACGTCCCGCAGGTTTCTGTGAAAAGTAAAGTTTTTCTTTCAAACCACAGGACGATGAAATTATAGCTACGGAAATAAAAAACGCGCAGAACCAAAAGTTCTACGCGTTTCATCGCTTGAACAAACCATTAAGCTGGGGCAAAAGCAGACATCTCCATTTGATACGAAACCGGCAGCAGACCTTCGAACGAGCGCAGCGACTTGCGCAGCTGCATACGTGCACGTGCCAGGCGGCTCTTGACCGTTCCCACCGGGATGCGTGCCGCTTGCGCCGCTTCTTCGTAGGATAAACCTTCGATATCGACCAGTACGACGACCGCCCGATAATCTGGGACCAGCCCTTGCAGACAGTACTGGATCGCATCGCTCATCTCAGAGGCTTCGGTCGCTTCCTGCGGACCCCAGTTCGGATCCCGCATCCAGAGCGGGGACTCGATCTCATCGCCTTCATTGTTCACCTGCTCCAACGAAATGGAGGGCTGCCGCTTCCAACGACGCAATTCATCATAACTGGCATTGACCGTCACGCGCGCCAGCCAACTCTTGAACGAACCACCACGGAACGACTTAATATTTTAAATGCCTGGATCATGGCGTTCTGCGTGGCATCGTCCGCGGCGAATTCATCGTGCAATATTCGCCAGGCAATTCGGTACAGCATGTCCTGGTAGGTCAGCACGAGCATGTTGAAGGCATCTACATTGCCGCGCTGCGCTTTTCGAATGAGCATGGTCTCGGTGTCTGTTATGTTCTTCATACATATATAATAAATCCCCCATGTTACGGGCTTGTCGCAGGGATGTCACAGTTTTGTAACATGCCCTTCTAAAGTCCAGCGGCTTGCCGCTGGAAAATCAAGGAGCAAGCTCCTTGATTCCACACTATCTTCTCGGTAAACGAAGGGTGAAAACGGTTCCACGGGGCTCATTTTGGCTGGAGCGCACTCCAACTCCACCGCCGTGGAGTACGGCTATACGATTAACCAGAGCCAAACCCAAGCCACTTCCCTCCGTGCCACGCGCATTAGAGCCACGGTACAGCTCATCAAATATCTTGGAAAGATCATCTGGAAGGATGCCTATGCCTAAATCAGCCACTTCGATCAGGATCGAGCGTCCCATCCTCCAATGCGCGGACTTCGATCGAATCCTCCGCGGATGTGAACTTGAGTGCATTTTCAACGAGGTTATACACAGCGAGGACAAGCAGATCGCGATCGCCTGTGACCATTGGGAACGGCGAAGGGATCTTTGGGATCAACAAGGTGATCGTACGTCCTTCACAGTTAGGAAGGGTACGAATGGCGGAGACCACATCATCGAGCAGTTCCGGCACGTTAACTTGTAAACGCTCGATAGTGCGTTCTTCCAAGTCAGAGAGCTTGCGCAGATCGGTCAATAAACGTGTGAGACGTTCCACGGCACGGTTGGCATTTCCCACCGCGCGCTGGAATTCCTCTTCCGTTTTTTCCTCTTTGAGATTGACAAGCGCCGCGCGCATCCCTGTCAGCGGATTCTTGATCTCATGATCGAGCCTGCGCAAAAAGGAACGGCGCTTCTGGGCAGTATCGTGTACATAATCGGCATATAACGATTGTGCCCTCCCACATACGTCGTTTATCCCAGGTATAGATCGCAATACCGATCAAGGTGACGATAAAGCCAAATAGAAAGGCGAAAACGCCAGGAGACCGCAAGGTCACACCCAGCACAATCGCGGCAATGCCAAAATCAATGCTCGAAAAATCGGTGGAACTTTGGATAAGAAAATTTGAAAGATGGCAAAGAAAAACAAGCCGACCGAAAACGGCAGCAAAAACCAGAGCAACAGAGTTTTCCATCTGTTCTTCAGAAACATAAAACAATTATCCTTCCCCGTGGACTTGGGCGATGAAACGATAGCCCTCCCCAGGGATCGTTTCGATGAAACGCGGCTCTGCCGGATCGTCATTCAAGGCACGGCGCAGTTCTGCCATGCGCGTGTCAACGGTGCGAGTCCCGGCGGGGTATTCCCAGCCCCAAACAACTTCCAGCAGCCGTTCACGTGATACGGCTTCATCGGGGTGGGTCATCAAATATTCCAGCACAGAGAGTGCTTTGGGGGTCATATCTAATACTTTACCACCTAAGGTAGCGCGGCGGGCACGACGGTCCAATGATAGGTCTTTTGCTGTCAATAACCATGCTGCTGTCAGGGACCTCTCCCCTGGACGCGCCCGTCGTATCACTGCACGGATGCGTGCCAGTAATTCATGCGGATCGAACGGCTTGTTGAGGTAATCATCCGCCCCTTCTTCGAGAGCCAGCGCCCGCTCAGAAGCTTCACCGACCTGTGTGAGTAGGATGGTCGGAGTCCAGACATTCGAGCGACGCAGACGTCGCAGCACTTCGCGCCCATCCATACGAGGCATGAGCACATCCAGGATGATCAATTCAGGATGATGAGATTGTGCCTTTTCCAGTGCGCTGGCGCCGTCGGAGACAACCAACACATGAAAGCCTGCGCGCTCAAGGAATGGCGCGAGGCTGTCGGCAATGGTGGGATCATCATCGGCGAGGAGGAGGGTGGGTCTATCTAGTGGCATATTTCTTACACAAGCGTAGGCGCTTCGACTACGTGCCAAGGAACATGGCACTCAGCTCTGCGCGAATGTATCAGTCAGAGAAAAGCCTGGTCAACGGGACCAGGCTCTTCGGTAGAAAGAAGCGATCTGTCCTATTGCAAACTGAAGTTGGACATGACCGTTGTAAAGACAGCGGATTCGGCCGCTTTATCGAAGTCCGGCGGCGGAGTGGTATACACGCCAGGGTTGGCAGAATGGAGAATGAACACCATGCTGATACAGGCATTGCCCTTGGTAGTGGAATATCCAGTCCAGTCGTAGACGTTTCCAGCCGCCGCGCCAACACCCGTTTCTTTCAAGTATTGAACATTGTTGATCGTAACCGTTTCAGAGGATGCCACACTTTCCATGCTCGTCACTTTGCACGTGGCTAACCCTTCCTTGGCAGTCACTTCAATATATTTCTCTAAAAGGAGCGTGCCTTTTGCGATCGGCAAGTTAACTCTTCCATAGGCATCTGATTAACTCGCGATCGTTGCGTCTGTTGGCAGGGTGAACTTGAATCCGTATTTTGTATTCTGGTAGGTTGAGGCGCTCGGCTGCGTCGTGGCAGTCGGCGTGATAGGTGTATTTGTAGCCGTTGCCACGGTTCCGCTACCACGAGACACACGCGGAGCGATCCACATGGCGCGGTCACCGCTGGCTGTGCCTGTGGCGAGGACAGTGAGGATGAACTTCACATCTTTGCCAGCTAACGAGTTCAGACTAATATCTACTGAATAGTTCTGACCTGCGGTCTCATGTTTCTCCAGGAACGGACCCCACAAGGTCTTGATAGGATCGGTGCCGGTCTGGTAATCAAGGCGGAAAGCCACATAACAAGTGGTAGCTTCACTAGCACAGCCGATCAAAGATTGGAAGCGGTCGCCGCTCTGAACCTTGAAGGGAGGATAGAAACCTTGAATGTATCCATTCTGAACATTCTGCGGGAAGGTAAGGATACCAGGGCGTCCATCCACGGCGCCGTTCTCCAATTTGGAACTGCTAACCTGTAACACAAAGCCTTTGGCATCGCCATCGTTGCCAGGGCAGGCAAGTTGACCCGCTCCGCTATACCAGGTGCCCTTACAGGCATCGGTAAAATCGAGAGCGGTCCCTGCTTGTGGTGTGACAGTAGGTCCGCCAGGAGTAACGGTCGCGGTCGCGGTCGGGGTCTTGGTCGGTCCGCCGGGGGTGACGGTGGGACCAGCCACCTTGATATCAACCCACCAGGGTTTGTTACCCTGAGCGCCGATACCGAAGAAGGTGCCGCTGGCATTCTTGAACATCCAGTAGCCACGATAAGAACCAGCGGTAGCTGGAGCAGTCATATTGATGGAAATATCCACGGTCTCGCCCACAGCGACATTCTTGGGGAAGGCAGCCGTAGCCGAAGCGCCCATCTGGTCGCCGCTGAAGAAGGCAAGTTGATAGGATGTGCTCCATGCACAGGTACCAACGTTCTTCAAACGCCAGGTCTTGGTAAATTGTGCACCGGGCTGCATGGTGGTTCCATCGGGAACGTTGACATCAGACACGAACGCAACCTTGTCACAGGAGGAAGGAGCTACAGTTACCGTTACGGGTCCGGGCGTCTTGCTTGGGGTGGCAGTCGGAGGCGTACCAGTCACGGTGACAGGCGGAGGCACAATACCCTTGCGTGTGATCATCGGGTTGCCCCACAGGGCGCGGTCTCCAGCCGGTGAACCGTACGCGGAGATGTACAGGATGAACTTGACTTCCTGTCCGGCTAACGGAGCCAGGCTGATGTTGGCATTGTAAGTCAGACCTTCAAATTTTTCGCGGAAAGTCCAGAAGGTCTTGATCGCGCCATTGACTTCGTAGTCGAGTCGATATGCCACATAACAAGTGGTTGCGCCAGATTCACAACCGATGGTCGCCTGGAAGCTGTCACCGCCTTCCACTTTGAAGGCAGGGTAACGACCCTGGATAAATCCGTTTGTAACGTTCTGCGGGACAAAGAGCAAACCGGGCTTGGAAGCTTCCACGCCGCTCTCGAATTTCGGTTTATCTTTGGTCAGGGCAAAGCCTTTGGCATCGCCATCAGTGCCGGGGAAGGAAAGTCCGCCCGCGCCGCTAGACCAGGTGGCATCTTTGGCGCTGGTGACGAAGTCAAATGCAACGCTGCCTGTGGGAGCGGAACTTGTCACATTGATCTCGACCCACCACGATTTATTGGCGTTAATACCGATGCCAAACAACGTACCAGAGGCGTTCTTGAACTTCCAATAACCAATGTAGTGACCAGCGCCGGTCGGTGCGGCCATATCCACGGTCAGGTCAACGGTCGCACCGGGAGCTACACTGGAGGGGAAAGCGATCGAAGTGGAAGCGCCCATCTTTTCGCCGCTGTCAAAAACGAGCGAATAGGATGTGCTCCAGGTGCAGGTGCCGATATTCTTCAAGCGCCAGGTCTTCTTGAAGGCAGTACCGGGTTCGAACTTTGTGCCGTCGGGTACGGTCACATCAGAGACGAACTGCGCGGCATCACATGTCGCAGCAGAAGCCCCCGCCGGGAATGCCATAGCTGGCACCATGGACAACACCAAAGCACACAGCATCATAACTGATAGCATTTTGGATCGCGGTTTCATAGGATTCTCCTCTTCTCCATCCAAATTCTGACAACTTCAAATAAGTCCAATTAAGTACGACGTATGAAATTTTTCAAAAGTTCCACTGTTTTAAGTGGGAAAGTGGTCACTAATTAATCACTGGCACGTGACTATACGCCTCAAGTATAACTTTTCTTGAACAATTGTTCAATACAAAAAGATGACTCTTTTTCCTTATCACAGCATTATCCACTTCCGACTGAGTGCCAGCTTTTATGCCACCCCAGGGTACTGTCTTACAGCAGCAAGGCTCCGGGGCTGAAACGAAATCCAACTCCAGAGTTGATCGGGTTGGAGTGGAAATAAAAAGATGGAGGCGCGCAGGGCACACCTCCATCTTTTCATAGTAAAAAACTTCCGTTATGGATTTGTCCATCCAAAGGTAGACATCACGGTCCGGAAGACAGCCGACTCAGCCGTTTTATCGAAAGCCGGCGCGCCGTTATTGGCAGAATGCAGGACAAAATTCATATTCACACAAGCATTGTTACGGAGCGTGGAATAGGATACCCATTCGTAGCTATTTCCCAACGCCGCATCTGTTCCACTTTCCACAAGGAAGTTGATCCCATTGATAGTGATACTTGACAACGTGGATGGGGGGTTCGTGAATCCGGTCGCTTTGCATGGAGATAATCCCTCCGTCACAACCACATCCAGGTATTTCTCCGTCAGGTTTGTTCCCGCAGTAAAGGGTAACAGGAGCCGTGCCCGATTATCAGAGAAGGTCGTAAATACCGAGTCAGTGGGTTTCGTGAATGTAAATCCATACTTCGAGTTGATATACGCATTCGATGGCACCGCTGTCGGAGGGCACAGAGGTGGGAGGTACGGATGTTGGGGGGATAGCGGTTGGAGGTTCAAGCGTTGGAGGTACGGCGGTCGATAGCATTACTGTTGGAGTTGCTGTCAGCGCCGGGATCGGAGAGGACGTTACAGTTGCCAACGGTGTTCCTGCCACTTTGATCGCAGCAAGGATGGCTGTATCATAGCTCGAACCAACCCCAAAATTGACCTTTTTCTCGTTCTTCAAAATCCAAGAACTCAGGTAGGAAGCGGGGGTGGACGGCGCAACCATATTCAGGGAAATATCGATCATCCCACCCGGAGCCACACTGATCGGCAGAGGATTGATCTCAGGTGCAGCCATCTGGTTGCCGCTAAAAAACACCAATGTATAAGAAGTCGTCCAGGTGCAGGTACCGACATTCATCAACCGCCACACCTTGGTGAAGGGTGTATTGGGAGCGAGCGTTGTCCAGTCGGGAATAGTGACATCGGCGATAAACCTCGCACGATCTGTACAGCTAGGACCTGGGGTTTTCGTCGGCACCAAGGTTGAAGTGGGAGACATTGTAACTGGGATCGGTACTACATCCACCTGCCGCACCACACGCGGCGCCACCCATAACGCGCGGTCGCCCTTGCCTGGTCCATAGGAATAAACCGAAAGCACGAGCTGACCTTTCTTCCAGGCAAACGATCTCAGGTCAACATCGATATCCACATACCTGCCATCGTATTTTTCGATCGAACTCCAGATCGTAGTCAGCCCCTTGGTGGCAGGATTCATAAATTCAAGCCGGTATCTCGCATAACAACCGACTGCCCCACCCTCACAACTGATAGTGGCTTGGAAATGATCACCTGGGAAAATATCCATCACCGGGAAGACGCCCTGAATATATTTGCTATACCCATCTTCCATAATATATAACAAGCCAGGTTTCCCTGCGGCAGTGCCGTCTTCCAGGATTGGATTGTCATATCTTTCCATATAGCCGTAAATTTTGTCACGATCACGTGTTACCGGGCATGGAATCGGTCCCCCGTTGTAATGCCAGGTGGCAGAACAGGGATCAGATGTGAAATCATAAGCAGTTACAAAGGGTTTGAGAACGTTGATCTTTACCCAGAAGGGATTACTGGCTGTTAAGCCGAGGCCGAAGGCTGACCCCGAGGCATTCCTCAGCATCCAAAAGCCACCATAACTGCCAGCCGCCATAGGCGCTGTCAAAGTCAGCGAAACATCCACCGTCTGCCCGGGTGCCACGTATAATGGCAAGGGCACCGAATCAAGACCACCCATTTTCTCCCCGCTATAAAATACAAGGCTATAGGAGGTTGTCCAAGTGCATGTTCCGACGTTTTTCAATCTCCAGGTCTTTATGAAGGTTGTGCCTGCAGAGAAATTAGTTCCGTCCGGTATGGTCACATCGGCAACATACTGTGCCTTATCGCAATAAGTCAGTGCAGCAACGGTCTGGCTGGGGTCGCCAAGCGCTATAACTAAAAATGAAGCCACCAATAAAAAAGTGATAACCCTGAAAAACCTATATCTCATCGTATTCTCCTTTCCACTTATCACTAGTATAAGATAGTGAATCTTCGCTTTTGCATTGCACTATAATTGTAAAAAATGGCGCGAAAAATTCTGCACCTTGACCTGGATGCTTTCTTTTGTGCTGTGGAGGAGATCCACAATCCGCAATTGCGCGGCAAAGCCTTTGCGGTGGGAGGCAGGCCGGAGGAACGCGGCGTGGTTGCCTCCTGTTCCTACGCTGCGCGCCGTCACGGGGTCAGAAGCGCCATGCCAATGGGAAAAGCGCTCGGACTCAGCCTTGGGCTGATCATCGTTCCATCGCGTCACCACGTCTATAGCCAGATCTCGCGTCAGGTGATGGATATCCTTCATTCTGTGACAGGACTCGTGGAGCAGATCTCCATCGATGAAGCGTTTCTCGATATTTCGGATATTCGCGATGACCCCGAACGCCTCGCCCGCGGACTTCAGGCGCGCATCCGCGACGAGCTGCATCTCCCCTGCTCGATCGGGATCGCATCAAACAAGCTGATGGCGAAACTCGCCACCGAAGTCGGCAAGGCTCTGGCACTGAAACGAATCACCGCTCAAGGGTTGACCGAGCCTCCGAACGCGGTAACCATCGTCCCCGTAGGAAAAGAAGCGGAGTTCTTAAATCCACTGCCCGCTGACATGCTGTGGGGCGTCGGTCCGAAGACATCCAAACGTCTGACCGAGTTGGGTATCTACACCATCGGCGATATCGCCAAGTGGCCCGAGAATGAACTGGTCCGCTTGTTCGGCGAGAATGGGCGCGACCTGGCGCGTCATTCCAAAGGCATCGACGATCGACCTGTGGTGACCGAGCATGAGACGAAATCCATCAGCCAGGAAGTGACCTTTTCAGTGGATGTGCGCAACGATAAGATATTGGAAAAAACGATCCGCGAGCAATCGGCAGAGGTGGCACGGCAGCTACGAAAAAATAATCTGGCAGGCAAAACCATCAAGCTGAAAATCCGCTGGCCCGATTTCACCACATTGACACGCCAAGCCACGTTGAATAGTCCCACCGATATGGAAGATAAAATTGCAAAATGCGCGTTGGAGTTGTTGAATGCTGTGCGAAAACCCAATCAAGCCGTGCGACTGATCGGCGTGGGTGTAAGCGGATTAGGTCAACCCGTGAGGCAACTGGGATTGTGGGATTTTGATTCGGAAAAGTCACGCAAGCTGCAAGATGTGCTGGATATCTTGCAAGAGAAATATGGGAAAGATGTGATTCACAGAGGGAAGTAGACAGGGATACAAGTAGACACGTATACAGGTGAAAGGCTTATACCTGGCTAATTGTTTCCATGTGTACGTATTTACCACTATCAATGGTGAAATTGACGAAAATTCCCTGCCGGGAATATGTCATAATTTGACATATTCCCGGTTTATATTTGCAAAGGATCTGACATGACCAACACCGCTACCCGCCTGATCACGCTGATCTTCCTGTTGCAGAATCAGCCCAACCAAAAAGCATCCGAACTGGCTGAGAAGCTTGGCGTTTCGCTGCGCACGGTCCACCGCTATTTCGAGATGCTCGACGAAATGGGTATTCCCGTCTACTCCGAACGCGGACCGTACGGCGGTTTCTCGCTCGTACGAGGCTATAAAATGCCGCCGTTGGTTTTTACACTGGAAGAAGCAGTTGCCATTGTCCTGGGAACTGGCATCGTGGAGGAAATGTGGGGCGAACTGTATCGTGAGTCCGCGCGCGGGGCTTTGGCAAAGATCGAAAACCTTCTCCCCGAAGAACAAGCGCGTGAGGTTGCTTGGGCGCGTAGCTCGCTCATCGCTACCGGCATGAACCGCTCAGACTTGAAAGCGTTGACACCGATTTTGGAGAAACTACGCCGCGCCATCCGTGAACATCGCAGCGTGGAGATGAAATATCAGACCAGTCAGGTGCCTCACCCTACTCAACGTGAATTGGATCCATACGCGCTCGTTCATCGCTGGGGCTGGTGGTATGTGATCGGGTTCTGTCATGTGCATCAAGAGGTTCGCACCTTCCGCGTGGATCGGATCGCAGACATCAGCTTGTTGGAGAAGACATTCGATCAAGTATCAGATTTCGACCTGCAAGATTATTTGAAGAAGGAAATGCAATCCCAGCCACAGATCACAGCACGTCTGCGATTTCGAATTGGGTTTTGCAAACATCGTTTCTGGGAATCAATCCTATTGGGAGACGGTCGAGCCACAAACAGATGGTGCGATAGAAGTGACGTTCCTCTCCCCCACATTGGAATGGGCAGCAAGCACAACGCTGGCATATGGTCCAGCCGTGGAAGTGTTGGAACCGCCAGAACTACGAACCATGGTCGCAGACTGGCTGGACACTACTCGAATGAAATATAAATGAAAGGGAAGCGTATGAAAGTTCTAGATCTCAAGAAACAATATAAGCACCTTTACCAGCCTTCGGCAAAGAAGATCGAGTGCATTCAAGTACCGAACTTGCAATTCATCATGATCGATGGCGCCATCGAAAAGGGATCGGAGCCGGGGAAATCGCCATCCTTTGCGGAGGCAACGCAGGCGCTGTACAGCCTGTCCTATACGCTCAAGTTCACCTTCAAGAAACGTACGACCAACCCCATTGATTATCCTGTTATGGCACTGGAGGGCTTGTGGTGGGTGGAGGACGGTACCTTCGAGATATTCAGGAAAGACAACTGGTTCTATACCCTGATGATCATGCAGCCAGACATCGTCACACCGGAGATTTTCGAGGAAGCACGCGAACAGGTCCGCAAGAAGAAAGGAGACAGTGAAAAGCTTGCAAACGTGCGGCTGGCTCATTTTGAAGAAGGAGTTTGCGTTCAGGTGATGCATATTGGTCCGTATGCAACCGAACCAGCCACTGTGGAGCGGATAAGAGCCTTCGCACTAGAGAACGGTTACCAAGATGCAGTAGGTCCGCTGGGTGGGAAACATCACGAGATATACTTGAGTGACCCACGTAAAGCTGCGCCGGATAAGATGAAGACGGTGCTACGGCATCCGGTTGTGAAGGCGTAGGATTTGGACTTCAACGACTCCGGTCGTTGGAGTCAATAGTCAAAAGTCTGGAGACTTTTGACTCCAGAGCAAAAAATGAACTGTTACTATCACCCTAAAAAATCAGCCGTTGGTCTCTGCAAATACTGCCAGCGCGGACTGTGCTCCGAATGTGCTGCTCCTGCCGGTGACTCGCTGGCGTGCAGAGGCTTGCACGATGAACAGGTCCGCGCCATGGAAGCGTTAATGCAGAAGAATATTCTGCAGTCCAAGCGCGTCGGCTCAGACTATGTGCGGAATACGATCTTTTACGGCGCGGTAGGAATTTTGTTCACCGCCTTTGGCGCATCTCAACTCAAATGGCTGGGCTTGCAGGCGGTCGTCTATGTGTTGATCGGGCTGGCGTTATTGTGGGCAGCGCTGGCAAATTATTGGGAGAGTAGAAAATATAAGTAATGTATAGATGGGTGGTTTCGATACGTTCCACAAAGATCACGCGGAACTACTCTATCACTGTTTGAAACCTGCAACTTCTTTCAATCCCCTGCGTATGTTTCTGTAGACATCATTGAAAGGAGTGCAATATCATGAACAACTATAAAGCGTTGACCCGCAGCACATCTAATCGCATGATCGCGGGTGTGTGTGCCGGTTTGGGTGAATATCTCGGTATGGACCCGACCATCGTCCGCTTACTGGCAGTGCTGGCGTTCTTCACCGGCTTCGGTGGGATCGCGCTGGTCTACCTGATCATGGCGATCGTTGTCCCCGAGCAGGTAACTTCCCAGCCACAGCAGTAATTATGTGGACAGGTTAGCAGGTTGGAACGTTTGAAGGTTCCAACCTGTTGGCTTTTAATATGGGGATTTCAACTCTAAAGCTATCCCCTCTTCGAACGAAATGGGATTGAACCCAAAATCCTTTTGCGCCTCGGCATAGCTGAAATCCTTGTTCTCATTGAGACGCAGGACTTGTTCCGCTTTGATGGGGAAAGGAATCCGCATGCGCTCAAATAATCCCAACAAAGAAACAACTGGTTTAGATGGAATGTGCATCTTCCAAACGCGTTTCTTCATTTGTCGGGAGAGCGTATCAATGACATCGTTATAGGTCAGCGCAAATTTCCCTGCAATATTGTAGCTTTTGCAAATAGTGCTATTACTTGCCAGGCTTTTGACCACTGCCTGTGCCACATCGTCCACGTAGATGGGTTGCTGTAAATATTTGCCATCACCAAAGATGGGAATTACTGGCGTATAACGCATCAAGCGGATTAGCCGCCACATATTGCGGTCGCGCGGACTGCCATAGATCATGGTGGGGCGGAGAATGGTGTATCTCAGTTCGCTGGCTTCAATGGCACGTTCCGCCGCCATGCGGACTGTTTTACTCTTGGCATTTAGTTGAGTAAAAATAGCCGTGGTGCTGATGAAGATCGCACGTTTGATACCCGCGTTCTGAGCGGCATGGACGATCGAGTCCGCGTGACCGAAGCCGAGAGAGGCAATATTGACGAGAGCATCTGTCCCTTGCATCGAAGCGGATAATGTCTCAGAGTTGGAGACATCTCCTAATGTCCACTCAATCTCTGCTTGAGGGAGAAGCGAGCGGTCGCTTGTAGGGCGATAGAGACAGCGGACAGAGAATCCGTTTTTCAGGAGGAGCGGAACGACTCGCGAACCGGTAAATCCCGTGGCGCCGGTTACAAAGACCTTCATTCATTCACCAGCTTTGTGAGAAAGTCGAGCGTTTCGTTCAATTTGTCGCGGCGGTCAAGATGCTTTACAAGATATTCGCGGGCATTGATACCCATCTGCTTCACACGTGCCGGATCTTTCGATAATTCGAGAATGGTCTTTGCCAGCAACTCGTCATTCCCAGGCTGGACAAATATCCCCCCATCGGAGGCTTCGATCAGTTGGCGCGAAACGCCGTCGATAACCAATACCGTTGTGCGCCCCGCTGCCATGTAATCAAAAACCTTGTTCGGGTACGTGGTACGGAACATCGGGATATCTTGCAAGACCGCGAGACACACATCTGCCGAAGCGACCACGCATGGCATATCCTTTTTCGCGCGCACGCCCGCAAAAATCACATTCGAAAGTTTCATCCGTTCCGCTTCATTCTGCAAACGCGGACGTTCCTTACCATCGCCGAACAGGACAAAACGGATTTTGTCTTCGCCGTTCAGTCGCTGTGCTGCGCGCAAAATCGTGTCAATGTCATTCGCCTGCCCCAATGCCCCGGCATACAAGACTACGAATTTATCTTGTAATCCCAACTCGGCGCGGATCGGCGAACCATTGGTCTGGGGATTGAACATGTCCACATCGGTGCCATAGGCGATGAACGTAATCTTCTTATCAGGCACGCCTTTGCCGATCATATATTCCTTATAGGCAGGGGAGTTCACTAGAATGTGGGTCGCCCGAGCGTATAAGAATTTTTCCAGCCAGCGCCCCAGCGCGATCAACACCGGGTTTTTCAGCACGCCCATGCTCACGCCAAATTCGGGCCACAGGTCGCGTACTTCGAGCAGGAGCGGCTTTCGACGCACCAACGCCACGAACCATGCCGAGACCGCCTGAAAGATCGGCGGTGTGGTGCCCATCACCAGATCCACATCGCGCACTTGCAGCGCGGTCCACACCGAACTGAACATAAAGCTAAAAAAGGAAATGGTGCGCCAAAAATAACTGCGATGCAGCGCCGGGTAAATATAGGAGCGCAGGATGCGCACTCCGTCAATGACCTGCTCGGCAAACATGCCGCGTCGCGCCACGGTCCGCTGCCCGGTCTGATAGTTCATATCACTGGCAACAATGACCAGTTCATGTCCGCGCGACTGCAAAAATTTTGCCATCTCAAAATGGCGTGTATGCCCCGGCTCATTAGGAGAAACGAAGACTTGATTGATTAATAGGATTCTCATTGGTGGGAGATTATAGCATTGGGATGTTGATCCGCTTCAGGCTAAGCCGGAACCGGGTCCGCTTCGAAAAATGTCTCTCTTCTTCCGGGGGAATTCCCCTAATTTGACCATCCGCACCGGATTACACTTCCGTAAAGAGGGCAGTCTGAAGTCTTTGATAGCCCCGCAGGATAGAATTATCCTTGCAGAAAGTTATTATAGAAAGGATTATTACCATGGAAATCCCAAGACACTGGAGACTCAAGAAGCAACGCTACGGGCTGGTCGGCGAGGTTTGCCCTCACTGCGATCACAAGATCTTCCCCCCGCGCGATGTCTGCCCGAACTGCGGCGACGAAGCCAAGGAACAATACACCTTTAGCGGTAAAGGTGAAGTTTACTCGTACACCACGGTCTACGAAGCCCCCAGCGGCTTCGACGCCAACGCCCCTTACACGGTGGCGCTCGTCAAGCTCGAAGAGGGACCGATGGTCACCGCCCAACTCACCGACGTGGACAACAGCGACGTCCAGATCGGTATGCCCGTTGAAATGGTTACCCGCAAGATGCGCAATGACGGCGATGAGCGCGGTCTGATCGTATATGGGTATAAGTTTCGACCCACATTGAACCACATTTAATACATACCACACCCCACCCCTATATATGGACACGGGATGCTAAGAATAGCGTAAAGTTCTCCATATGGCTGATTGATCGTGTACGGGAATAGGAATTTTCTCAAAAACGATCATGCTGCAGTTCCCAGGTGACTTACACTTGGGAGTGCGTATTTAAACGAACAACGCCCTGACAATCCATTCCCCTTCGCAGGATTGTCAGGGCATTGTTTTTTTCATTAGAAGTCGCTCTCTACAACCGAACTACAACTTCACCCCCATTCGGAAAATCCAGTAGTTGTTGACACACTGCCAGATCCATTATCTGGGCTCGAAACTCCACTTGGATATTTCGCTTGCCATCGATCCTCGCTTCGGCTACCAGCTCATCCACCAGTTGTTTTTTCATCACAAAGATACGATGTTGTTCCTCGGGAGCCTGCGGAGTTGCGCGGTTCAATTCTTCAATCCCTGCCTGAAGATCCGTCACATAAGTCCTGGCTTTTTCCTCCCAATCCAACCTGGTATAGGTGTCAATTTCTTGTTCGATGGCTGTCAGCTTGCGCCTCAATCGCTCATCGATATTATTCAGTTCCTGCATCTGCTCATCAAAATCAGCATCATCCCTCAATGTTTTACGAGCTTCCGTGATAAATTGCTGACGTTTGACAGTCTCTTTTTTCAGTTCTTCCAGAAGCTGTTGCCGTTCTTTTTGCAGGTGTTCATACCGTTGCTGGAGTTGCCTGACCAGGTCTTTGGCTTGCGCATGCAAGAAATCCGGGTTCATGGCGAACTCATACAACTTCCCCCAGACCTGTGTTTCTGCATGTTTGGCGCTCACGGATTTGGGGCATTCTGGCGATCTGAGTTCCTTATGGGGTTGTGGACAGAAATAGGTACTGATCGGGGTCTTACGCTCAATCCACTCCCCCTTGCGACTGTTGCGATGCGTTGCCGTACGTGCCCGCCAGGTCAGGTTGCAGGCACATTTCAGATGCCCGGCGAGCAGGTAATCATTTTGCCTGCGGTGTTTTGGGTAGGTTTTGTTTTCTTCTCTCATCTTTACAAACAACTCATAGGTGGAAATATCGAGGATGGGTTCTACAGTGATAGGGAAGGTCTGCCCGGCACGCGAATAAGTTTTGATACCATAAGCATACTCCCTGGCAGACCTGAGAATAGCCTGGATACTGGACCGAGCCCATTGGATGCGGCGGGGGATACTGCTCCCCTTTTGTGGAGCGTTGGCAGCGATCAGGCGTTTTCGAATTTGCATGAGGGAGGTTTTCTGAATATACCATTCAAAGATGTTCTCAACCCACTTTGCTTCCTCTTCGACAAAGTGGATTGCTTCACCAATACGTATGTACCCATAGCGATCTTGACCCGTATTTGCTTTCCCTGCCTTCAGCCGTGCTTTGACACCCATCTCCATCCGTTCTTTCATCCCGTCCAGTTCCATCTGAGCTACCCAGGCACGGATAGGAGCAATACTGAAATCGAAGTTTTCTTTTACCAGCAGGATCTCGATCTTATAGTCCTGGACGGTTTCCAGGACGGTCAACATCGCTCGTATTCCACGATACAGTCTGTCTTCGCGCCAGGCGATGACGATATCAAATTTATCTCTGGTAGCATCCTTGAGCATCGCCACTAGACCGGGACGGTCTGAGCGAGTGCCTGATGGCTCCACCAATCGGTTGCCAACCCGGTACTTCTCCACATCACGATAAACTCGAACCACTTGCAATCCTTTTTCTTTGGCTAAGTGACAACAATCTGCTTCCTGCTCAACTGGACTGTTTTTCTCACCCTGGGCGTCGGAAGAAGTCCGAATGTAAATTACGGCTCTTCGAGTCATTTGAGTTCCCTTGCGAAAGAAATAATGAGCTTTCCAGTTCAACTATACCGAAGATACGCAAAGCGTGGTGCCAACGTGTCGGTAGGAAATATTACGCTGACACTATGAACTACCGGCAGATTCCGGGTTGCTACGCAAAAACAATATACTGATATGTTTGTGGCTATTCCAAATTTCAAGGTGGGGGACAGACTTCAATATTCAAGTGACATGGATGTATTAATACTCAACTTATCGATACTTTTCCAAAAAATCAATCATCGTGCTAGACCAACAAACTCTATCCTATTTCGGTTGCTAATTCAAGACTTGGGTACTACAATAACATTGTTGCAGACATTGGGGAATACCTGCTTAGTGGAATGGAGGGTTTTGCCATGGAAACTCAAAAATCTCAATTCAATCGCAACCTCTTGATTGCCGTGGTTGTCCTGTATGTGCTCACCATTGCAGTCTTTGGCTATCCCACAGTGGCTTCCGAACCGGAACTTACAAAGTGGTGGATGATCCCACTGAATTTAATAATCTTGTCGATCCCTCTCGTGCTGCTCTATGGATCAATCTATGTATTGGTGAGGGGCTGGCACGAGCGCTCCACACTCGGGAATGTCAGTCCCCGCCTGGCGAAGATCATCCATTGGGCTCCCCGTGTTGCTGCCATGATGATCATTTTCTTCATGAGCTTGTTTTCCCTGGATGTGTTTGGAATGGGAGCTTCCCCTCTTGAGGTCCTGGGCGCTTTCCTGATGCACAATATTCCATCATTGGTCATGATCCTATTCCTAGTTTTCGCCTGGAAACACCCAGTTGTTGGTTTTGTTGTCTTCTTGATCGCCGGCGTTGCCTTTACCATTTTCTTCGTGCGTGATTTTTACGCCCTGTCAAACCTGTTGCTCTTTGTGTTTCCCATCCTGCTCATTGCATCGCTGTTCTATGCCGATTGGAAGTGGCGGAAACCTTCAGAGATGGCTTAGCAAGTCAACCGTTTGAGAGAGGAGTTTCATATGACAACTAACGAGCTAACGACCTCAAAGAAAAATGGATCACTTTTTGGCGTGCTCTCGTCTCTAACGGCAATTGCCACCGCTGGAAGTGTTGCAATGATCGGGTTCACGAGCTTCACAGCATTCAATCCACCGGATTGGTTCCGGATCGCCACGATGGCACCACTCCCGCTATTACTAATTCTTTCAGTCGGATTCGGGATAATGGGCTTGAAGCAAGGCTCTAGCCTTATTTGGGCTGTTGCCGGACTCGTCCTTGCAGGTCTATCTCTGATCGCCTTCATCATCATGATTAATGTTGTAGGATGAAAGGTACGAGCAAAGCTGCTTCGACAAACCTTCTTGTGCGGAGAGCGCATCAAGAGTTATACAGGAATCAGCGCTGCCTAACCTGGCTCTCCACATTCGCAAGCATCTGACTTTTGCCTCGAACGAGGTGTTATGAAGCTTACCAGTGCGCTTGGCATCTATTCTTGGTAGCATTGGGACAAATAAGAATACTACCTGTGCTGCGCCGTCGATGTGTCATGCAACACCATCTACGATGGTTAACCAACCCCCACTTTTGTTGTACAATAAACTCGCAATACCGAATATCCATCAACAGGAGAGACCCATGGATGATTACGAAAAGCTGGGTTCGTTCTATTTGGGGCGGGTTTATGATCTGGATGCACAAAAAGCAAAAGACGAATTATTACTTTACAACTCAAAGGACCTGACCACACATGCGGTCTGCGTTGGCATGACCGGCTCAGGCAAGACGGGCCTATGTATGGCGCTGATCGAAGAAGCAGCCATCGACGGCGTACCAGCCATACTCATCGACCCAAAAGGGGACTTAGCCAATCTTCTCCTGACATTCCCGCAATTGCAAGGGCAGGATTTCCTGCCCTGGATCAATCAAGATGATGCCCGACAAAAAGGCATGACAGAGGAAGACTATGCCAACAAGCAGGCAGAAACATGGAAGAACGGTCTGGCAAGCTGGTTGCAAAGTGGGGAACGCATCCAGAGATTGCGTGACGCGGTAGATCTGCGTATTTACACTCCGGGCAGCAGCGCTGGTATTCCAGTCTCCATTTTGAAATCGTTCGCCGCGCCTGCGCCCGCCATCCGCGATGATAACGACTTGTTGCGCGAGCGCATCAGCACCACCGCGACTAGCCTCCTCGGACTGGTAGGGATCGAAGCTGACCCCGTTCAGAGTCGCGAACACATCCTGCTCTCGACGATCCTGGATAATACCTGGCGGCAGGGAGTCGACATGGATCTCGCCGCGTTGATCCAACAAGTGCAAAAGCCGCCCGTGAACAAGATCGGCGTGTTGGACCTGGAATCGTTTTACCCGGAGAAGGAACGTTTCGGTCTTGTGATGGCACTGAACAATCTGCTTGCCTCACCAGGTTTCAACGCTTGGCTGAATGGTGTCCCCCTCGATATCGGACAATTGCTTTATACCCCAAGCGGCAAACCCCGCGTCGCGATCTTTTCGATTGCACATCTCAGCGATCCGGAGCGTATGTTCTTCGTCTCGCTGCTCATGAATCAAGTTTTGAGTTGGATGCGTGGGCAATCAGGCACCACCAGCCTGCGTGCGCTGGTTTATATGGATGAGATCTTCGGCTATCTGCCGCCCTTGGGCAATCCACCTTCCAAGCTGCCCATGCTAACGCTGCTCAAGCAGGCACGCGCTTTCGGCGTGGGAATGGTACTCGCCACCCAAAATCCTGTTGACCTCGATTACAAGGCGCTTTCGAATATTGGTACATGGTTCATCGGCCGCTTGCAGACGGAACGCGATAAGGAACGCTTGCTCGATGGGCTTGAGAGTGCAGCGGCCGGCGCGCAGTTCAACCGCTCCCAGATCGAGAAAATCCTGTCCAGCCTTGGTAACCGCGTGTTCCTGATGAACAATACACATGAAGATGCGCCTGAACTGATGCAAACTCGCTGGGTCATGTCGTACCTCAGAGGTCCGTTGACACGCGATCAGATCAAGGTGTTGATGGACCCACTTCGCAGCAACGTGTCATCGTCCTCGCCGTCGGCAGTTCCGGTTTCAACAGCAGCAGCACTGTGACCACACCTGCTGCTTCCTCTATTTCGACAGGTCAACCTGCATTGCCACCTGGCGTTCAAGCGTTCTTCCTTCCAACTCGTGGAAGTACATCCGGTGGAAACAAACTGGTCTATCAGCCAAAGATCGTCGGCGTGACAAAAGTGAATTTCGCCGATACGAAAACAAAAGTCAGCACGTCGCAGAGTAAGGTGTATCTCACGCCGATTACGGACGATGCCATCCCTGTAACGTGGGACAATGCCGAGGAGATCGGCATCCCTGCCACAGATCTGGAAAAATCCGCGCAAGGCGGAGCGCAGTTTAGTGAACTGCCACCCTCTGCCGGCCAGGCAAAGAATTACGCGGCCTGGAACAAGGACTTTGCCAACTGGCTGTACGGGACACAGGTGGTCAACCTGTTTCAGAGCCCTAGTTTGAAACTGGTTTCGCAACCAGGCGAGGATGAACGTGATTTCCGCATCCGCGCAGGACAGGTGGCCCGCGAAAAACGGGATGAACTGGTGGAAGCACTACGCAAGAAATACGCACCCAAGATCGCTACATTGCAGGAACGTTTACGCAAAGCACAAGCCGCGGTCGAAAAACAACAGGAGCAGGCTAGACAGGCGAAGATGCAGACCGCACTTTCATTCGGTGCGACATTGCTCGGCGCGTTCACAGGACGCAAGACGTTCAGCAGCAGCACCATTAGCAGAGCGACGGGCGCGGCACGCAAGGCTGGACGTGCCTTCGAGGAAAGTGGCGATGTCTCGCGCGCCAATGACACCGTCGAGTCGATACAACAGCAGTTGACCGACCTACAAGCGCAATTTGAAGCCGAGTCGAATGCGCTGGCTGAAAAAGTAGATCCGTTGACGGAAGTATTGGAGACGGTGACGGTCAAACCCAAGAAGACGGATATCCAGGTGCAATTGGTCTCGCTTGCCTGGGCGCCCTACTGGCAGGACGAGCAGGGAACTGTAACTCCAGCCTGGTAAACAGCGATTGAATTATTGGGGATTATCTGTGAAGGCGTTTTGCGATCAACAAAAAAGAAGCGGTGATGAACCGCTTCTTTTATATCAATCTTACAAAACGCCAGATCTATAGAAACTAAAGAAAAGCAACCTTCGTTGGGTTGAGATTGCTTACCGTGCTCCAATTATTCAATTGGACTTACCCCATAATCCGCTTGAAGCTTTGAACTAACTGAAGAGGGGATTTGCCTTTATCATCCACTTGATTCAACATGGAAACCAGCGCCGTATTCGGTAGTAGCGTTGCAGGTTCACCAGAGATCACGGAGCGGTACTCGGCTAGTTTTGCCTGCAGGGCTGCCCGACTTTCCGGGTCAGGATACTTACCGGCTGCCCAATTTCCGCCGGAGCGCACCGCTTGCCGCACGGCTTTGAGTTGTGGCTCCAACGTCTGTTCCGCTGTCGCGTCATCCATGCCTTCTGTCTTTTTCACAAGCGTCGTTACTGTGTCAGTTACCCATTGGAGCATTTCGGTGGCAGCGTCTGCCTCAAGCATTTCCAGCAGCGCCTCATTGCCAGTCATTTGACCAACATACTTTTGGATGCGAGAGTTGATATCAGCCATGTTTAAAAGTATATCACGATTCAATTTGAAGATCCCTCTCCGGGATCGAAGGGGCGATGCCAAGGCGGTAAACTTTTTTCTCTACTGTGCCATTGTAGAGCTTCTTACTTTTACGATATTGCTCCGAACCCTTGCATAGCCAGAGTTCAGATGGTTTGTTGATCGCATCATCGATCGTTGATTGTAAATGCGCCTGCCTTGTTATACAATAAATGTGCGCTTCCAGAGATTGCGATGATGCGCTACATTTCACTTCGAAGAGAATCGATATGGCAGTCGGGCAGCATTTAGTTTTTTTGCTTGCCATCAAACTTGTCGAAATCGGAGGAGATATGAGCCCAGTATTTACCTTTGTTCTCGGTCTACTGATTGGTTGGCTGATCGAATGGTTGATCGACTACTTCTACTGGCGCAGACGCTACACCGAAAGAGAAACACGGTCTAATGCTACTGCTGTACAGGTGGAGAGAAATCGTCCATCTGTTATGCCAGATATAGACCCACAGCCTGTTGTCCAGGCTGCTCCGGATGATCTAAAGATCATTAAAGGCATCGGGACAGTCATTGAACGCAAATTGAACGAAGCGGGAATTTACACCTTTGAGCAGCTTGGCAACCTAACACCTGCCGATCTGCGGCGAATTTTAGGTACTGCGATCGAGCGCCTGGCAAACGAAGAATCTTTGCTCCAGCAAGCACGCGACCTAGCTCGCAGGAAATAGGTGCACGATGAACCGCGCCAGCGCTCCCGAATACGATCGGTTTAAATCGATCGTCGCCGTTATCCTTGTAGTGATCCTGCTTCTGATGTTGCTGCGTGGATGCGCGACCAATGTGATTCCCCAGGCTCCAGCGGAGGCGATCGAGTCTCCACAGGCAACTGCAGTTCAACCGACCTCACCGCCACCATCCCAGACGTCAAGCGCAGCAGAGCCTACGGAAACGGTAGCCCCATCCCACTCTCCTACTGCCGAGGCTACCAGTACACCTACTACTGTGGCTGCCACAGAAACTGCTACACCAGTAGCGACTGGGGCAACTGCAACACTTGTCACGGAAGCAACTACAACAGCTGCGCCAGATGCAGCCTGCAACACGATCGTTCCCAGCCGGCTAAGTGTTGGGCAAACCGCGCGTGTCCTTCAGAGGCTCAATATGCGAACTGAAGCATCCATTAATGCGAGCATTATTCAGACAAACTCTACCGGTACGCAGGTAGAAATCATTGGCGGTCCGATATGCACCCCGGTAGGAAATCGCGCCTACCAGTGGTGGCAAATCCGCCTGCCAGATGGCACGGAAGGATGGTCAGCAGAAACCCAACTGAACAGCCCAAGCTACTTTTTGGAACCCGCTCCATGAGCGTGTGACTCTTACTCTTAAATTGAACGCTGGCAGATTGGGCCAGATCTGCCAGCATTTGAATGTTATTCTAAGACTATAGACCGTCAACCATAGTGGCTACAGCGAGGATGGCAAACCCGAGGAAAAGCAGCCAAAAGCTGAGCCCGCCAATCACCGGCAAGGCCACAAAATTACCTAGGAAACCGAGTACTCCCAGGATGACGGCGATCCACCAGGTGATGTTCTTTGGTGCAGATAGTTTCATTGCGATTCTCCTTTTCGTCCGATTGGTGAAGCAAATAGTTTTCTGCGATTGGCCCGTATCGTTGTGAGATTGGATCTACTAGAAACAACACTGAACTATACTTAGGGTCACGCTTATGGAACAAGTCTTGCAGAACCGCCCGCAAGCATGAAAGCATCTCCTCCTATTACGACCCGGCAACTCCGATCTCACAATGCAGCACCCTTCATCATTGCTGGTAGAATTTACCTGAACGGAATTCTTCCTAACCAACGAAGTTTTGACACCCGGAAAGGATAACATCCATGAACAAAACATCGGCAAACAAGCCCTCTCGACCCGCGAAGCGCGGAACTGATCTCTCTGCGCTGTTCAATGTTGCTGCGCAAGCATTGGCCGCAAATCAGTCATCTCTCAATCAGGCAGATACTGAGAACCAGAATCACGGCGATAATATGGTGCAAACCTTCAACATGATCGCGCAGTCGATGGCTAACCAACGCGGAACAGCTCCGTCCGCTCAGTTGCAGCATGCCAGCCAGTATCTCGCACAAAATGCCCAAAGCGGCTCGGGACAAGTGTACGCTCAGGGATTGGCACAAGCAGCCCAACAATTACAGGGACAGAAGTCCATAACCCCGGATAATGCCATGTTATTGATCCAGTCTCTGCTTGGTGGTGGACAGCAAACTGCGTCACAGCCGGGAACTGATCTCTTAGGAGCCTTGATGGACGGCCAGCAATCTGCTCCACAGTCCGGCGGCGATTTGCTTGGATCATTGTTGGGCGGCCAGCAATCGCAGTCAGCTGGTGGAGGGTTATCGGATGGGATTGATATGGGTGACCTGCTCAATGCTGGCATGGCATTCATGAACGCCAAGCAGCAGGGGCAGGATAATTTGCAGGCGGCCCTTAGTGCTCTCATGTCGGCTGGACCGATGGCACAGAAACCCCATCGCCAGCAGTCCGGACAAGTGGTGGCGAATGCCCTGCTTCAGGCCATTGCCGGCATGTCACAGAGGCGGTAAGAGAACAAGAGAACATTCTGGCGTTTATGGACAACCCTGGTTTTCGAACAGGCTTGTCCTTCCATCTATCAAAACCCTAGAAAGGAGTCTGCCATGTCAGTCGCAAGTGTTAGTGAGATCAAAGCGTCCTCCACAAAGAGTTTCGATGATGCCGTTCGTCAAGGTGTTGCGAGGGCAGTGAAAACGCTCAGGAACGTCAAGTCTGCCTGGGTAGCCAATCAGGATGTGAGCATTGATGAGGATGGCAATATTGCCGAATACAGGGTGCAGTTGAAGGTCACATTCATCCTGGATGAGTGATGGCTGCATGTCAAAGAGAAAAGCGCCCGAATGGGCGCTTTTCTGCTTACTACAGTTGACCAGTGGGCGATCCTGGCAACGTCAACTCTTCTCTCACTTGTCGGCCGTTGGCTGCTACGGCATGAAGACTTTCGCGACCTCCATCGCTTCAGACAGATTACCCTTGACCTGAGCTTTGCCCTGCATCAGTGCCTGTGTAGGATCCAGCTTTCCGTCCGCGACCGCCAGAACATCCGCAGTGTCTGCTGTAATGGTTAATTCAGGGGCGGCATGAACACCTTTTGCGACAGTCACCTTTCCGTCTTTAATGACAGCGTTCCACTGCCCGGCCTGCGAACCCGTCACATTCAATTGCACGACGGTATCTACTTTCTTGCCTTTCTCGCCCGGCAGTTCCTTGGGGATCATTGCAATCAAACTTTCAATCGTATGTGCCATGGTTTGCTCCTTTTTGAATTGGTTGCGAACTGATTAATATTCAATCACCCTTGCCAGGGTTTTCGCCTGCTTCACCCAGTCTGCCACCTGGTCGGCCGTAGGCAGCTTGCGGACCAGCTTCTTGGACTCATTCGTCTTGACCAATGCCTCATGCAGAGCTTTGGCACTTCGCTGCCTCAACTCGGGTACAGTATCTACGCCGGCTGCTTCGAGAAGGTCCGAGTACTCTGACCCGATGCCCCGCACTCTGAATAAATCAGCATGATTAACCCATTTCAGGAGCCTTGCCGCATCGATGTTCGTGGCGGCTGCCAGCTCCATGCGACCCTTCGCAGTTCCACCGCGCTTGAGCAGCGCAGCCGTAGAACGCACGCCGGCCTTCTGTAGCTTCTCAGCCTGTGCCGGGCCAATTCCTTCGATATCGACGATCCTTGCCATAGTAGCCTCCTGTTGAAGATGTGGTGAGATGAGACTCAAGTGAGTCATGATGACAGAGCTGTTGCAAGAAGACATGCTGGATTCGTACAAGCTCTCGATCATGAAAACTGCGCAAGCGAGAGCCTGCGCAGTTAATTTCCATCGTTTTAGTCCAACAGGTTGGAAGGGATGTTTCCACCGTTCTCGGCGATCTTCTTCAACACCGTCTTGTGGAGCCACGTGTTCATCCTGGCGGAATCACCCATCACTTCTTCGGGAGCGCCCAACTCTTTTGCGAGTTCGACGCGTGCATCACGGCTGTGATCGATGTCAAGGAGGGTGAGCAAATCCACGATGGATTGCTTCCAGTTCAGTCCCGTGCCTTTTGCTTTTTGCTCCAGCTGCTTGACAACATCCACTTCGGAGATTGCCTTTGGAGCAGCTGGTGCTGCAACGACGGGCGCAGCCGGGGCGGCCGTTTTAGGCGCAGCAGCGGGCTGGGGCGCCGCAGTGGCGGGTTTCGCAACAGGGGCGCTCGCCGCAGGTTTTGCGGCCAGCTTTGCGCGAGCCTCAGCTTCCTTTTTGGCCATTTCAGCCAACGCTTTTGCCTGTTCTTCCTCGGCTTCCTTTTTTTTGTTCAATCCAAGTTTATCGAGAATTTTTCCAAACAAACTCATGAGTTTTCTTCCATCCTTTCCATGTAAGGGATATGGGAGTGGAGAGGCAATGATGACTGTGATGATCCCCTCCATTCAACAGATTCATTATAACTGATTAGTGAAACCCATAACAATATTAACTAGAACTATAAGCTAAACGCTGCATTCAAAAAATTCTTCCGCGTACTTTCCTTATACTCAGTTCTACTGAAAGAATTGAACTAGATCATGTACCATCTACGAAGGCTCTACAAGGAGAAGGTAATCCTTCCAAACCGATTGGGTTTTCGCTATCATTTTTTCAGAAAACAGGCAGCCACTTTCGCCGTGGCTGCCTGTTCATTTCCCAATTGGTGCAGGCATGCTAGCTGCCATCAAGAAATGGATGGCTTACTGCACAGTGATCTGTGTATACACGGGATACTGATTTCCATCCAGGTCTTCGATAATGAAGCCAACCACATAGTCGCCCTGGGCGGCAAAGAGCTGCTCCCATTGGAACGGCTGACCACCAAAGGCAAGAGTTCGTGCCATTCTGATATATGATGCTGGGGTTACCGCTGGGATCATCAATCCATTTTTCCAGCAGTGTAAAAGTGTCACCCTGTTGTGGGGTGATCTCGCGCGGCGCACCTGTATCATTGTCACCTGTGATGCCGAACACCTGCACCAGATTCCCATTCTGGAAATACAAACGTCCGTTGACCGACTTGCCCGATTCGGCAAAGATGTAGATGCCTTCCACTGTATACGTGGCTTCCTCGAAGTTAGCACCGTAGGTCTGGGGCATGAAGAGAGCGGTGGGGCGATCCTGTCCGTTGTTGATGGCAAATACCGTCGGGTCCCAGTTGAAGGAGAGGGTGAAGTTATTATCCCAGACAGGATAAAAGACACCGTTCAGTTCACGTGTATTGGGGCTTTCCAGGAAATCTGTATCCAGCACGGCAATGGAGTTGGACGCCGAGTCATAGTAGCCAACGAAGAGATAGATATAGCCGATGTTCTCTCCGCTGATATCCACGCTCAAGCGGACAGGTTGATTCGGCGCCGCTATATCACTTGACTTTGTGATCTCTGAAACACTGATATTACCCTGTCCCGGAGCACGGACGGAGAATCCACCACTTGGTACGAACGGCTCACGTGTCTGCGGCTCAAAGCTCCGGTCCATGTAGAAGAAAGCCAGGAAGTCATCCCACAACGATTCGGACGCGAAGCGGTTTGCAATGGCAGTATATGATTGAGGTCCCGCGAGAGGCGAGGAGTAGAGGGTTGAATTCGGGAAGTAGATGGCGAGTCCTGTTGAGCCTTTTTTCCCATTCCCATGTCTTTCGGCGATCACTGTATTCTGCAGGTCCGAAAGGACTTGTTCTGCAGCTTGTTTCACACTGGCTTCCGATGAATTATTTGCCACAAGGGCAGCAAAGTGACCCAGGTCAATATAAGCGGGTGGAACTTCGCGCCCAAAAATGCTTGTATACGATTGAGCATAACTGCGCGCCTCGGCAACGAGTTGCTGGTTTTCGTTCTGCAGTTGGAAGGCAAAGTTATTCGTGCTTTGCATGAGGTCTGGCAGCGTTTGAAGATCAATAGCCGAGATGGTTATGTTCCTTTCGAGCTGGGCGATGACTTGGTCGGCAGAACTCGTGTTGCCGCCGAAAGATTCCTCCTAGGGGCGAGCCCTGGTTGAGGAAGTTGGCACGGGCCGCCGGGTCAGCGATGCGCTGGTCATCCGCAATGTAGCTCTGCACGATCAATTTGCTGAGTTGCGCGCCGTCCATATCGGGATTGGTTACGAGATCACCAAGAAATGAAGCATACGCCCACCCCAAGGATGGCTCTGTCTCTTCAGAGGCAACTGCATAGCGCGCATGAGGCTGGAGAGCAGACATGATCTCCAGTTGCGCCATGAGGCAGGCATCCATACCGATGATCTCGAACTGGTCGATGCCCGCTGCCTGGCGGCTTTGACCCAGAGCATCATCGAGTTCGTTCAAGTAGATGTTTGCGCCAAGGCGGGAGGCCAGCGGTGAGCGTCCGGAATCCCTGCCACCGGGGTCCGGATCACTCCAGCCGCCGGGCCAACCCATGCCATGGTCAGAAAGGATCAGCACATAATGGTCGGCGGGGTAATTCGTCGCGGCCCATTGAACGAAATCGACAAGGCTCTGCCCGTTCGCCATATCCACTTCGCCGAGTTCCTGTACCGTCTGCGAGTTGATTCGGCTCAGGTCGTTATCCTGCGTCAAATAATAGCGCCGCGCTCCAGTCCAATTTTCATCTCCTTGAAACGCACCAGCAAAGCGGTCGATCTGTGAAACGAGCCGAACGCGGTCACTGGAGCCGACGCGTTCCGCTTCATTGAAATCGACAAAGATATCTTTTTCCAGGATCTTGTCATCGGCATCCTGATACAGCATGATCGTCCAGGTCTGCCCGGAACCGGAGGCGGGCGCAGGAGGCGTGAAGTTGGAAACGGGAGGTGAATCAGGCTCGGACTGTTGAGGCTGCTCGACGTACGGATCCTGCTCGGACGTTTGATCTGATCCGCCTCCTGTCAAATCGATGGCCCCCTTGGAAAAAATATAGATGGCGATGATAACAATAAAAATAAGGATCGAACCACAGCCACCAACCTGTTTGCCTCGTGAGGAAAGCCCTCCACCCGATGGAGGCTGGAATTCGCCTCCCACAGGAGATTGGAATCCTCCGCCTCCACTAGAACTTCCACCTGTATCCCGGCGAGGAGCATCTGCCCGCCCTGTGGGTGGTGTGCCTTTACGACGTCGTTCTGCTTCGATATTCTTTCTGTCCATTACAACTCTCCTTTATCGTTGCTGCAGAAATTCTGATGAACCTGAATGCATGTGATTTAACCTGGCGGCGCTTCAATTCCAGAGGAATTACCGATCTTGCCTATATGATGCTTGATTGCCTCCGTTGCGCTTTGCTTGATATAGACAGTGGTCAGCCTGTGCAAGCAGATCATCCACGTTTTTCATTGCAGGGTTGAAAACGGCGATTCCCAAACTGAAACGCAGTTGGAATTCCAGCCTATCCACATGGATCGTTTTTGCTGCAAATGCGTCATAGATTCGGTCTGCCCAGTCCTGAATTTTCTTTTGATCGGTCTCCGGAAGCAGAATGATAAATTCATCGCCGCCATAACGTGCAAAAATGTCCCCATCTCGGATCAATCCTTGAACCAATTGGACCATTTCCTTCAGTACCTGATCGCCTATCATATGCCCCCACCGGTCATTGATTTGCTTAAAATTGTCCATGTCCAGGATCGCAATGGAAAAGGTTTCTCCGTACCGCCGTGCCCGCTTCAGTTCTTGATCGATATATTGAAGGAAATAACGCCGGTTATAGATCTGGGTTAGCTCATCGGTGTAAGATAGTTCTTGCAGGCGTTGTTGAGCTTCATCCAATTGCTGGAGAAATCGAAGTATCGGGAAAGCTACAAGCGGCGTAATGACCAGCGGTGCCGCGAACGCGATCCACAGATCTTCAGGGTCCGGAGCGTCAGCAACAAGCGCATGGACACTCCAGGCAATAGCCAATGAGAGTACACCGGCAATCAACGTGATTGCAATGGTGGTACGAATAATGCCGTGATGCCTTAGGATGGCCCGAAACATGATTCCTGCGTCTTCAACTCCTCCAGATAGGTATGACGCCGATGAAATCAACCTAGCACTTACTGTACATTCAGAGTATACAACAAATACATCTGCGGGCGTGAATTCACACGTGTCGATCCTTCTTCAACATCCTTAGCCTGCAACGATCTCAAAATCACCATTACGTTAAGTAGTAGATGTATAATGAAGTTGACGGCTAAATCCAATATCTCAAGGAGGCAAAAATGAACTGGCTCGTCTGGATCATCTTTGGGGCTCTTGCTGGGTGGATCGCAAGCATCGTCATGGGAAAGAACAAACAAATGGGTGCGATCGCCAACATTGTAGTAGGCATTGTCGGCGCGCTGCTTGGAGGGTGGATCATGAGTTTGTTTGGTGCGCAGGGAGTGACAGGCTTTAACATCCCTAGCCTGCTTGTCGCGATTGTCGGTGCGATCGTCCTGCTCTTTGTAGTAGGATTGTTCCGCCGCTGATGGTTGTCTGAATCGTGTAGAGAGAGATGTGCGTCCAGCATGTCTCTCTGACGTTAGACGGTTTGCACCATTTTCACAAGTGGGATTTGTGATATGTTCGCTTCTCTCGTAAAATCAAAATGAACTCGAAGCTGTACATTGGAAATCTGTCCACTCTGACTACGGAGAAAGAGTTGATGGAGTTGTTCCGCCGTGCCGGCACTGTCAACTCCGTATGGCTAAGTAAGGAACAGGGCAGTGGTCGCTCCAAGGGGTTCGCCTACATTGAAATGAACAACACAGTGGAAGCGCAAAAGGCGATTGAGATGTTCAACGGGCAGCAGCTGGACGACCATGTCCTCCGTGTGAGTATGGCATCACACATCGCGGACAATAAGCGCAAGTAAAATAAAAGAAAATCTCCGAATTCGGAGATTTTCTTTTATCACTCAAACATTGCACAGAGGATTGATCCTCTTGAGATATAGTTTCTTCGCCCGAGCCATCTTATTCGATTGTCAGGTCTTCGAGAACCGCGGTAGGCGCGTTCCTGACTACTGAGGCGATCCCGTTTTCCAGGGATGCTTTCGCGCTGTACATCTCACTTGTACCAATGACCTGGGTATTGGCGGCTTTGACGACGAAGTACGGTTTCCCATTAGTTGCTGTGAGTCGCTCAATGCGACCATCGTCGCAGGCATTTTTGCGCACCGATTCGATCCCATTCAAAGCACCGCGTCGATCTGAATAGGGTTGACTGCTGAGGATCACCTGCCCATTGGAAGCCTTGAGATTGAAGACAAAATTTCCCTTATCCGTTTTTTTGAGCGTGAATTTTCCTGCCATGATGGACTCCTTTTGTTTATGGAAAATGAAGGTTAAACCAAGTTGGCTTTGATTTTATTATAGGCAGAATGGAGATGTTGTACAAGGTAGGCAACGAGTTTTTTTCTGCAAGGGTCCGGAATAGAAGAGCGCTAGGGATGGCGCTCAAAGCTCTCATAGAGCCAGGTGGAGTTGCTTGATCTATTCAGTTGTTTTACTCAGACGAAATGGATTACTTCTTGCCGTTGATCTCGTCCAAGACTTTCGATATCATTTCCTCAGTGATCCCATATTCTTTGGCCTGTGGCATGGAGATCAGAGTTTTGAGAGTCATTCCCTTAGCCAGCCCGATCATGGGATTTTTCGAGACGCCCGGAGCGTGTTTTTCAAAAATCTTCACTGCTGCACTGTCCTTCAAAAGCTCTCCGACTTTTGTATCCAATGTGTATGCCATAGAAATCTCCTTGATTTGATGGATTCTGCAGAATGCCACATGTCTTAATGGACAGAGTTATTATACTTGTGTCTCATCAAGCTGTTTCACCGCGATTCATGTCAAATCGTAAGTTGGCGCTGTTGCACGCTGCATTGGACATTGATATGGGTTCACTGCACAACTATAATAAGATAACTATTGAATTTACTAAGCGCCCAGGTAGTTATACGTCGCCCCTAATTCCGTCGAAACCGCGATTTATGCTCAAGTCGTGACAAGAATAACGCCCACGCGGTATAAATCTGGCATACGGTTATAAGTTTCGACCAGCAGTTGCTGCATAACAGGCACTCAAGCTATTCGTAGATTAGCAACGCCCTGGCTTTTTGAAAGCCAGGGCGTTTTTGTCAGCTATTTCAAGGGAAAATCTTCAATTGGCAAAAATCATTTCCTCGGAGTGTTTAGCAGAGATATCCCAAGCCATACTCCCGTGCCAAGGATCGGGATCAGGCTGCCCAAGATCAACCATCTAGGCAAACTGCCCGGTGCAGTGAGTTGAAGCAAAATCGGCAGGGCGATAACGAAAGCGGCGACCAGAACGCTGAGCGCCAGACGCGTTACCAAGCGGTCTACCCTGCTCAGAATGTGATCAACATCCTTGATCTCCATACGGAAACCTTCGTTCCGTTCGAGACGTTCGAGCATGCGATTGCCGACGCGAGGCAGGCGATGAAGCATTTCGCCCCAGTTCGCGCCATCCATGAGGACGCTGCGGATCCAGCCATCATGAGGCAGAAATAGTTTTGGCATCAGACGCTTGATGTGAGGTTCTGCTGCCTTGAAAACATCAAAGTCAGGGTCTAATTGCAGACCAATGCCTTCCAACATTACAATAGTCTGCCCCACCAACCACCAGGTGGATGGCAGGCGCAGATGGTGTCGAAATGTAATGGATGTGATCTCATCGATCAATTCACGCGCACGAATATATTTGATGGGAACACCATTGTATTTGTTGAGCAGGCGATGGAAATCGTGCGCCAGCTTATGACGGTCTACATCCTCTTGCACAGCGCCCATGCGAGCCAATTGGTCGATCAAACCTTCCACATCCATCTCTACAGCAGAAAGCATAAGACGGATCAAATCCATCCGATCCTTGTCTCGCAAATAACCCACCTTGCCGAAATCTACAAGTCCGATCACCTCATTGGGCATGATCAGATAATTCCCCGAATGAGGATCGGCATGGAAGAAACCATCTTCCAACACCTGCTTGACCGTGGCGCTGGCACTATTGAGCGCGATCTTATGACGGTCATATTTGGCGGCATCCAGCGCAGAGATGTCGCTGATCTTGATGCCGTTGATGCGTTCCATCACCAGCACTTGCCGCGTGCTTAATTCCCAGTACACCTTCGGAATATAAAGAAGGTCTGGCGTATCGACAAAACTCTCACGGAGACGGTCTGCATTGCGTCCTTCACGTTGATAATCGAGTTCGTTGCGTAATGTAAAGCTGAAATCGTCTGCGATACTTACAAAGTCAGAAACCTTTCCTAACGAAGTGGCTTGCGCTCTTGCCGCCAGCGATGCCATGATCTCAAGATCAGTATCGATCACGGTATTGATATTCGGACGCTGGACCTTGATGACCACTTCCTGCCCATCAGGCAGCACTGCCGCATGGACCTGTGACAGAGAGGCGGAGGCGATAGGCTGCGGGTCGATAGAGGCGAATAGTTTTTCCGGATCTTGCCCAAGTTCCCGAGTCAGAAGCGCATGGACTACATCCCACGGTTCCGGTGAGACGGAATCCACCAGCTTGCCCAGTTCAGTGATGTAAGAGAGCGGAAGCAAATCCGCACGGGTGGAAAGGATCTGCCCAAATTTTACAAAAGTAGGTCCCAACTCTTCCAATGCCAGCCGAAAATGAACGGCACGGTTATCGAACTGAGACGGAACATCTTCTTCCGAAGAACGCCATGGTGCTCTCAGCCAGGCACGCGAGCCGGTTTCCTGTCGGTTAAACAGGAACCCAAAACCATGCCGGGCAAAGATGGCAACGACTTCGCTGTAACGTTGCAGATGACGAATCGAGCGCCTGGAGTTGAACATTTACTTTTACTTCAGCAGCAATCTGGAGCTCTTAATCCCGTTTTTCGAGCAGTTTTTGGATATCTTCCTTAGTGGCTACGCCCATATCATCCAAAGCTTTTTTCAGTTCATCGCGGATCAACTTGCGCAAGGCTTGACGTTCCTCCTCACCCCGGTCAGAGAGTTTGTCAACCCACTGCTTTACCTCACCCTTTTGAAGCTCACCTTCATGGCTGAGTTCGTCAATGAGCTTTTCAGCCTTTTCACGGGTCATGGAGAGTAATCCGATGCCTGCAAGGAAACCTTTTTCGAGTAGTGTTGTCATTATGACTCCTTTCAATATATCACACAGAATATCCAGCGATCCTCAATAAATGTAAGACAAATCGGAGCAAAATACTAGGGATGATTCTAATCACAGTCAATGACATATATCACGTGTATGGTCAGATTTCATTCTACAGAGATAGAACCGATCTTTATCCAACGGGAACTGATTCAAAAGACAAATGGTATAACTGAAGAGAAGATTCGAACATTCAGGAGAAAATCCATGCAAGCAACTCAAAAGAATCCCATCAATGCAACCACCTTGCAGCAATCTAGTCTGCTCAAAACGGAGGATGGTTTCACCTTCCGCGATCTAAACAAGAACGGCAAATTGGATATCTACGAAGATCCACGCCAGCCCATCGAAGCGCGTGTGGAAGATCTATTGCGCCAAATGACGCTGGAGGAAAAAGCCGGAACCATGTTTATCCACGGCTCGGAAGTGAACGAAGACAGTTCCATCGAAGCCAAACCAGATGCTGCTCCCCACGCACTGGTCGCTTCGCGGCAAATGACAAACCAGAAATTGAATCACTTCAACCTATGGGGCATTCCGAGAGCAGCGATCGTAGCTGCCTGGTATAACAAGCTGCAGCGATTTGCCGAAGAGACTCGCCTGGGGGTTCCCATCACGATCGCATCCGATCCGCGCAATCATTTCACCCGCAACATCTTCTCCATGGCTGCTGTAGATTTCTCACAGTGGTGTGAAACACCAGGCTTTGGCGCATTGGATGATGCGGAGTTGGTACGCCAATTTGCAGAGATCGCCCGGAAAGAGTATCTGGCAGTGGGCATTCGCGTCGCACTCCATCCGCAGATCGATCTTGCGACCGAGCCGCGCTGGCCCCGCATCAGCGGCACGTTCGGTGAAGATGCACATGTTTCGGCACGCTTAGTAAAAGCATACATCGCAGGTTTTCAAGGTGAAACCTTGGGTCCTGATAGTGTGGCGTGCATGACAAAACATTTCCCTGGCGGTGGTCCACAGAACGAAGGCTTGGACCCGCACTTCGAATTCCAAAAAGGACAGATCTACCCCGGTAAGAATTTTGACTACCATTTGATCCCATTTGAGGCAGCCTTCGAAGCCAACACAGCCGCCATCATGCCCTACTACGGCGTTCCCATCGATCAAACGGATGAGAACGTGGGTATGTCATACAACAAGATGATCATTACTGGCTTACTGCGCGAGAAATATAAATATGATGGCGTAGTATGCACCGATTGGGGTCTGCTTACCGATGCCAATATGGGAGAAACCATCTGGCCTGCACGTGCCTGGGGTGTGGAACACTTAAGTACAATCGAACGTGTGTTGAAGATCATCGAAGCCGGTGTCGATCAATTTGGCGGCGAGAACTGCTCGGAATATGTGGTGGAACTGGTACGGTCAGGTCGCGTGTCTGAGGAACGTATCAACGAGTTTGTGAGACGGTTGCTGCGTTTGAAATTCCAACTGGGGTTATTCGACAATCCATTCGTGGATGAAAGTCAACTGCCACAGATATTTGGAAACCCTAAATCAATCACGGCTGGACGCGTCTCGCAGGAACGTGCCATGACACTACTGAAAAATGAGGAGAATGTTCTGCCGCTGAAGAACCGACCGAAAATCTTCATCAAAAATATCGATCCGGCCGTTGCTGCAGAATATGCCCAAGTAGTTGATTCGCCAGAGAAAGCAGATTTTGCCATCTTGCGCCTGGAAACTCCCTGGGTGCCTGTTGAGACAAAGAATCGTTTTGCTCAAGGTTTTCATCATGGTGACCTGGATTTCAAGGGAGAGGCAAAAGCCGAGATCCTAGCCCTGTTGCAGAAAGTACCAACTATTGTCACTATTTACTTGGATCGGCCAGCGGTGATCCCCGAGATCAGGGCTTCAGCAAAAGCATTGATCGGCGAATACGGTGCCAGTGACCAGGCCGTTTTGAATGTCATCTTTGGCAAATCCAAACCGGAAGGCAAACTGCCATTTGAACTCCCATCCTCGATGAAAGCAGTGCGCAACCAAAAAGCGGATGTCCCGCATGACTCGGAAAATCCGCTTTATCCATTTGGGTTCGGCTTAAGCTACTAAACAAACCTGTTCTTTAGAAAATGCGGCGAGAAAGTTTCTCGCCGCATTTTGTTTTGACTTTCCCCAGCATACCGACTTAGGACAAAGTCAACGCGTCATTCTCAGGGATGGAGAATTTACGTTCCATGCAAACAACTAACCCTGACAACTGGTATTTCAAACTATCTTGCTCAAGTTGACTGACAACTTGTCTGAACAAAAATATTAGAAAATTAATAAAAGCGAATCTCTTGTTAAAGTACTTGACAAACGTTTTTTGTCATGCTAATATACTTTTAATTATTTACAATTCAGTAGGCCTTGTTTTTTGAATTCAGGGCAGTTCCTAATTGATCAATCTCAGGATTTCGTCATTTTAGCCGGTTCCAGTGGATTTGATGTGCAATTTTGCAGGATATTTCAGCGAATAATTAGCACGATTGGATTAAACCAATAAAAAATTAGGTCACTAGAATTCAAGAGGCTCTACTTGTCCGCTTTTTACTTCCTCCCCGCAAATCACAACATTAAAGTTTTAACAAACACGCTGCTGTTGATTTGATTCGTTTTGCTGGGAAAAGCATTTCTCGCTCCGATATTGCAGAAAATTTGGGGCTTACACGTGCGGGGATAACGATCATTGTCAATGACTTACTCGAAAGTGGGATCATTCTTGAAACAAATAGCCGATCTACACCGAGTGGGCGCCCACCCGTAGTCCTTGAGTTGAATCCAGAGTATGGCTTGGTAGCCGCCATCGATATGGGCGCTACTCACCTCAGTGTTGCCATAGCGGATTTTTCAGCACGCATCATCCAGGAAACTGAACAGCCCTTCCGAATAGATAATGGTCCCCAAAAATGCCTGAGCGAGGTCAGCCAGGCACTCCAAGCGATCGTCGAGAAGTGCGGGATCAACATCACAGATCTGGCGGCAGTAGGAGTGAGCGTCCCCGGACCTGTAGTGACGGACGCGGGCATGGTCATGGCACCACCCATCATGCCCGGCTGGGACCGCTTCCCTATCCGTGACACGCTCGAAAAGTCGTGGAAAGTATCGGTTACGATCAACAATGATGCCGATCTGGGTGCTCTGGGTGAGTGGGCATATGGCGCCGGGCGTGGAGAGCGCAATCTAGCTTTTATCAAGGTGGGAAGTGGTATTGGTGCAGGTCTCATTATCGATCAACAAATCTATGTCGGTTCTACTGGATCAGCCGGGGAAATAGGACATCTAACCATCGACAAAAATGGACCGCTTTGTACATGCGGTAACTATGGTTGCCTGGAAGCCTTTGCCAGCGGGAGCGCCATCGAGATTCAGGCACAAAAACTTGTCGAGAGCGGAAAGCGCACTCTATTGGCAAAACCAAGCCAAAACAGAATCACCGTAAGTGACGTGGCAGATGCCGCCCGCCGCGGCGATCTGGCAGCACAGGAAATTATCAAACGTTCAGGGACATTTATCGGTATCGCTATAGCGAACTTGATCAATATGATCAACCCAAGTATCGTCATCATCGGAGGAGGAGTTGCACAGGTTGGTGACTTGCTGACGGGTCCCATCCGTCAGGAAGTGCGAGAACGCTCCCTTCGAGCATCCGAACATGCTGTACGTATCACCACTGCCATGCTCGGCCGTCGTTCGTCCTTGATAGGCGCTCTGGTACAGGCGATCAACATCGCCATCCATGATGCCATTGAGCGCAAAGCACGATTTCCTAAAAGTACAACTGCGGAAGTCGAATCATTATCCCAATCCAATATTTCATAAAGGAGGTGATCATATCCCGAACATTGAAGTACATCTAACATATCAGTCCTATTCAAAAAAATCCATTCCATTTAGGAGAAGAGACCATGAAGAAACTAACACTGCTCTTTAGTTTGTTTGTAGTTGCCAGCATGATCCTCACCGCCTGCGGTGGGACTCCGGCAACCCAGGCACCTGCTACCCAAGCACCCGCTACACAGGCACCTGCTACACAGGCACCTGCCCCCAGCAAATACAGCGAAGCCCCGGATCTGGCATCCCAAGTCACAGCCGGAACGCTCCCCGCTGTTGAAGAACGCCTCCCCGACACCCCCGTTGTAACCACAGCTGACTATGCTGAGGTTGGTAAATACGGTGGCACACTGCACAGCGCCTCCTGGTGGCCTGAAGTTGGTAACGTCCAGCTATACTTCGCCGTCGAAGCCCCGATCAAATGGAAAGCTGACCTGACTGGTTACGAACCGGCTTTGGTCGAATCCTATGAGTGGTCTGCTGATGGCAAGACCTTCACCATGCACATGCGCCCTGGTCTTAAATGGTCGGATGGCGAGCCCTACACCTCTGCTGACTGGCAGTACTGGTGGGAAGATTTCGCCAAGAACCCCGATCAGAAGATCTGGACCATCCCGGCTTACCTGCGCAATGCCGATGGCTCCCCGATCGATATGACCTTCCCCGATGAATACACTGTTGTGTGGACATCCAAGGATCGCGCTCTGTGGGTTGACCCCTACTTCATGGCACAGGGTTACTGGGAGTTCGCCAAGAACTTCATGAAACCTGCGCACTATCTGAAGGAATATCACCCCAAGTACACAACCAGCGGCAAGACCTGGGAAGATTACACCAACATCGATAAGTGGTGGCAGACCCCCGGTTACCCCTGCCTCTTCGCTTGGTGTTTGACCGACCTTTCCTCTGATGGTCAGAACTATACCTTCACACGCAACCCGTACTACTGGCGTGTGGACAGCGCTGGCAACCAGCTGCCCTACATGGATGCCATCAACGTTGAGATCGTCTCCGACGAACAGACCCGCATCCTGAACTGCTCGCAGGGCAAGTACGATACCGCCTTCCGCATCTGCGGTGGACCGAACGAAATCCCGTTCCTGCAGGAAAATGCTGAGAAGGGTGATTACCACTTCCTCGAGAACTACATGAACGGTGCTGGCGCCTGGCCTGGCTACATGGTCAACCAAGACTATGTTGAAGGCGGCAAGAACTACGAAAACGATACTCCTGAAAAGGCTACCGAGATCCGCACCCTGCTGCGCAATAAGGATTTCCGCGTAGCGCTCTCCACCGGTTTCGACCGCCAGCGTGTGGTCGACGTTGCCTGGGGCGGTATCGCCGATATCAAAAACTACACCTTGAGCCCGCAGTCCTGGCACTATGCTGGTGACGCTGGTCAGGCTGAGTACAAGAAGATGGCTGAGAATGCCATCACGTTTGACGCAACAGCTGCCAATGCCCTGCTCGATGGGCTTGGAATGAAGAAGGGCGCCGATGGCTGGCGCACGCTCCCGAGTGGCGAACCGTTCGTCATGACCATCGATATCTCTGACTGGGGCGGCAGCCTCAAGGTCCAGGTCGATGCGGCTGATGAAATGAAGAAGCAGTGGGAAGCCAATCTCGGTATCCAGGTCCAGATCAACAACCTGCAGGGTCAACCTGATCTCGATACCCGCACCAACGAAGGCTACTACATGCTCCGCGGCGCGCACATCTCTGAGATCGACATCCTCACCTACCCCGATTGGCTCTTCCCGGTTGTGAACCGCTACTACTTCCCGTTGGAAGGACGCTGGTTCGCCAAGGGCGGTGACGCTTGTACTGACCAGCCCGCTGAAGGCAATGCTTACCCCTGTGGTTTGAAGCCTGAAGATGGCAGCCCGGCTCAGCAATTGCAAGCCCTGTACAACAAGGCTCGCGAGACCGGAACGGAAGAAGGTCGCCACGAAGTGGTTCGTGAGGCGATGGACGTCCATGTCGACCAAGGTCCATTCGTGATCGGCGTTGCTGGTGACCAACCGATGCCCATCATCGTCAAGAACTACATGAAGAATATTCTTGACTTCGGTGTCGTCGGTCCATGGGCGCCCGCCACTCCTGGCAATCAGATTGCCGCTCTGTGGTGGATGGATAAGTAGTTTGTACAATTAAAATGACGGGCAGGATTGCCCTGCCCGTCACTCTCACCAATAAAACCCGGACAGGTTTCATGAAACCTGTCCGGGTTGAACAAAGAGGTGATTATGGTCAACTACATCATCAGGCGGCTTGCATATGCGATCATCATGGTCATCCTGGTGTCTTTCGTCAGCTTTGTCATCATTAAACTACCCCCTGGTGACTTTCTGACACAAAAGCTGGAACAACTGCGGGCGCGCGGTGATCGCAGTGCAGAAGGTCAGATCGAGACCTACCGTAAGCGCTACAACCTAGATAAGCCCTTCATGTGGCAGTACACGAACTGGGCAGTACACTTCATTCAAGGTGATTTCGGCGAATCTTTTGAATACGAACGCCCCGTCAGCGAGATGCTAGGCGAGCGTGTCACGATGACAATCATCTTGGGGTTTGCCAGCCTGATCGTGGTCTGGATACTCGCCATTCCACTGGGGGTTTATTCCGCTGTAAAACAATATTCACTGGGGGATCAACTGATCACAACGATAAGCTTCATCGGGCTCGGTATGCCAGGCTTCCTGCTGGCTCTTCTCATTTTGTACTACGCTATCACGGTCCTTAATATAGAAGCTACCGGGCTTTTCTCGCTTGAATACGTGGACGCTCCATGGAGTTGGGCACGCGTCGGCGACCTGATGAACCACCTTTGGATCCCGGCGATCATTAGCGCCATTACCGGTGTGGGCGGTCTTACCCGCATCATGCGCGGCAATCTTGCTCGACACGCTGGGACAACCCTTTGTCGAGGCAGCACGCGCCCGTGGTCTGGCGAACGGAACAGTGATCTGGAAGCACGCAGTACGCATCGCGATCAATCCCCTCATCGTCATTCTCGGTTCGGAAGCAATCCCAGGCATCATCTCTGGAGGCGGGTTGGTTTCTGTGGTGCTAAACCTGCCAACCATCTTCCCCTTGTACATTGACTCGCTCCGCAAACTGGATATGTACATGGCTGGAACGTGTATCGTTCTGATCACCCTCCTGACCCTAATCGGTAACCTGCTTGCCGATATCACCCTGGCGTGGGTCGATCCGCGCATTCGTTTGGAATAGCAAAGAGAGATTCGAAGTGATGAACTACCGTTACCTTGGTCGAAGCGGATTGAAAGTCAGCGATTTGTGTCTTGGCGCAATGACCTTTGGTCGTAAATCGACCGAAGAGGTCAGTTTCCAAATGCTGGACCAATTCGTCGAGGTTGGCGGAAATTTCATTGATACCGCGAATGTCTATTCCCAGGGAATATCGGAAGAGATCCTGGGGCGCTGGCTCCGCAATAAACGTCGCGATGATTTTATTATCGCTACGAAGGTGCGTTTCCCGATGGGCTCGGGTCCAAACGATCTTGGGCTGAGCCGGAAACATATCCTTGCTTCTGTGGAGGAGAGCCTGCGCCGCCTGAATACATCGTATATCGATCTTTATCAGGTACATGCCTGGGACCCAGGTACACCCCTGGAAGAAACACTAGATGCCCTGAATCGACTGGTGCAGGATGGCAAGGTACGATATGTAGGTGCAAGCAATTACGCCGGATATCAACTTCAAAAAGCTGTGGATCTCAGCCGCCACTACGGATGGGAAGCTTTTGTCTGCCTGCAACCGCTCTATAACCTGCTGGACCGTTCCTTTGAATGGGAACTTGGACCGGTCTGCGAGGCGGAAGGCTTGGGCGTCATCCCATGGAGTCCGCTGCGCGGCGGGTGGTTAAGCGGAAAATACCAGCGCGGCATGGATAAGCCTTTGCCTGATACCCGTATCGAGGAAGCTGGAAAACGTGGCTGGAGCGAATCCTGGGATACGTACGCAAACTGAACGCACGTGGTACGTGATCGATACAATGTCAGAGATCGCGGCAGAATTGCAAAAGACGCCGGCTCAGATCGCCTTGAACTGGTTGTTACAAAAACCAGCTATCACCGCCCCGATCATCGGTGCACGTACGATAGCACACCTGGAAGATAATCTCGGCGCAACCGGCTGGTCATTAACCGACGAGCAGGTTAACCGGCTGGACAAGGCAGGCGAACTGTCGTTGCCTTATCCTTATGAATTGTTGGCACAACAGCGCGCCAGTCGAGGCCGCTGAATCAGATCTTCGACTTGAATACCAATAGGAGAAGAGACTATGGCTGTCGCAGAACAAACCATGGAAAAAACCATGAAACCCAAAAAACAAGTGAGCCAGAGTTACTGGGCTCTGGTCTGGTGGAAGTTCCGGCGCAATCGCGTGGCGGTCGTCGGCGGAGTTATCCTCGTACTCTTCTACTTTTCCTTCGTGTTCGTTCCAGAGTTCATATCACCCTATGCTCTGGAAACCACATCGGAATATGTGGAGGCAAAGCCCACTCGCATCCATTTCGTGGATGCAGACGGCAAATTCCACCTACAGCCCTTTGTGTACGGAATGGAAAAGAAGGTCGATGTTAAGACCCGCTCACGCACCTATGTAGAAGATACCACCCGGATGTATCCCATCTCCTTGTTCATAAAAGGCGACCCCTATAAACTGCTGGGCTTCATCCCATCCAATATTCATTTGTATGGCGTCGATCGGATCAACAACCCCGAAGCCATCATCTTGATCATGGGTGCAGATGCGCTGGGTCGCGATTGGTTCACCCGCATTCTGTATGGCGGACGTCTCTCCCTGATGCTCGGTTTGATCGGTCAGTTCATGACGATCATTTTCGGTGTCGTGCTGGGAGTGGCATCTGGCTTCTATGGTGGAACGGTCGACCTCGTCATTCAGCGTACAACGGAATTCCTGAGCGCCATTCCGGATATTCCCTTGTTCATGGCGCTGGCGGCTGCCATTCCTACTTTCTGGTCCCCCATCGCGGTCTACTTCATGCTCACGGTCATCCTTTCGTTCGTGCGCTGGGGAGGTCTGGCTCGCCAGGTGCGCGGACTTATCCTCTCCCTGCGTGAGCGCGAATATGCCCTGGCAGCCAAGAGCGCCGGTGCATCGGATTCCCGCATCATGTTCCGGCACCTGATGCCCGGTACCATGAGCCACGTGATCGTTATCGCCACCCTGTCCATCCCGGGCATGATCCTGGCAGAGACCGCACTGAGCTGGCTGGGACTTGGCTTGCGCCCACCTCTCACAAGCTGGGGTGTACTCTTACAGGATGCCGCCACGGTGCGCGCGATCCATACCACTCCATGGGAACTCTGGACCGTGCCATTCATCCTCGTGACCATTCTGGCTTACAACATGCTGGGCGATGGTTTGCGTGATGCTCTTGACCCCTACGGCGCCCGCTAAAATGGAGACAGATATGACCACGAGTACAACCACAACTACAAATGAACCTTTGATCGAGGTCAAAGACCTTCGAGTGGAATTCGATGTCCGCGCGGGAATCGTCAAGGCAGTAGATGGGCTCACCATGACCATCAACCGCGGCAAAACGCTGGGCGTTATCGGCGAAAGCGGCTGCGGAAAATCGGTCACAGCGCGTGCCATTCTCAATATGATCCCCAAGCCGGGCAAGATCACCAGCGGCGAGATCATCTATCATCGGCGTTTGCGAAGAGAAGGTCAACCCCAGTTGGATGACATCATCAACCTGGTCAAGACCGAGCCCGATGGCAAGGTGATCCGCTCGATCCGCGGCGGCGAGATCGGCATGATCTTCCAGGAACCGATGAGTTCCCTAACGCCTGTGTATACGGCAGGCACTCACGTGTTCGAGGCAGTCAGCCTTCACCATTTGACGCCAACCAAAAAGGTCGGGGACCAGATCGCCGAGCAGGTGGCATCTCACCGCAAAGTAACAAAAGAAGAAGGGCGCGAGATCGCCATTAGCATGTTGCGCCGGGTCGGTATTCCGAAACCGGAAGAACGCGTCGACAGCTACCCACACCAATTAAGCGGTGGGCAACGTCAGCGTGTCATGATCGCGGTCGCGCTCTCCTGCGAACCCGCTATGTTGATCGCCGACGAACCGACTACGGCATTGGATGTATCCATCGAAGCGCAGATCCTTGACATCATGCGCGAACTGCAGGAAACATCCAATATGGCGATCATGTTCATCACTCATAACCTCGGCGTGATCGCCAGCATGGCAGAGGAAATCGTAGTGATGTACATGGGTAAGGTAGTCGAACAAGGCAAAGTGCTGGAGATATTCCAGGATCCCAAACATCCGTACACCAAAGCCCTGCTGCAATCCATTCCGAAACTCGGCAAGAAAAAAGCTGGCGAACGACTGGCATCCATCGCCGGTATGACTCCTGATCCCTTCAACCTACCCACCGGCTGTGTCTTTCACCCGCGCTGTCCTGCGGCAATGATGGGTAAATGCGACAAGATCGCGCCCACCTGGAAGAAAATCAGTGATGGTCATTATGCCAGTTGTTTACTTTATGAGGAGGTATAAGCATGAGTGCCGTACCCCAAACAAAAACTGATAACAACCTTCTGGAAGTGAAGGGTCTGAAGAAGTTCTTCCCCATCTCAAAAGGACTGTTCCGCAAGGTAGTGGGACATGTAAAGGCTGTTGATGATGTCAACTTCTTCGTTCGCGAAGGAGAGACTCTCGGCTTGGTCGGCGAAAGCGGCTGCGGCAAAAGCACTGCCGGACGCTCGATCATCCGCCTGTATGAACCGACTGCCGGACAGGTCCTCTTTAAGTCGCGTCTTTTGGGCACAGAAGGCAACCCGAAAATGGTAAACCTTCTCGATCTCAAACCCGAGGAGATGAAATCCGTGCGCAAAGAGATCTCGATGGTGTTCCAAGACCCGATCAACTCGTTGAACCCGCGCATGACCGTTTCAGATATTGTGGCAGAGCCGATGGCGATCCACGGATTGGACAATGGGCGCGAGACAGAAGAAATCATTGTCCGCCTGCTCGAACGCGTGGGACTTCGCCCCGATCACCTGCGCCGTTATCCGCATGAATTCTCCGGCGGACAGCGCCAGCGCATCGGCATCGCCCGCGCGCTCTCTCTCAACCCAAGACTGGTCATCTGCGATGAGCCTGTCTCCGCGCTGGATGTTTCGATCCAAGCGCAAACATTGAACCTGCTGCAAGACCTGCAAAAGGACTTCAACCTATCCTACATCTTCGTGGCGCACGATCTGAGCGTGGTGCAGCACATTTCCGACCGCGTTGCCGTCATGTATGTTGGCAAGGTGGCAGAGATCGCGACCGCAGATGAACTGTATTCTCACCCGCTGCATCCATATACCGAAGCGCTGCTCTCCGCCGTGCCGAAACCTGACCCGATGTACAAGTCCGAGCGCATCGTCATGCAAGGCGACGTAGCAGATCCATCCAACCCGCCCAGCGGCTGTTACTTCCATCCGCGTTGTCGCTATGCTCAGGAAGTCTGTAAGCTGCAAACGCCTGAGTTCCGCGAACTCAAACCGGATCACTTTGTAGCCTGTCACCGGGCGGAGGAATTAACCCTCGAAGGAATATAACTCTGTGAACGAAAGTACGCCGAAAAAATCGATCCCGGCTGGGATCGTGGCGATTATCCTCTGGTTCCTGTCCTTTGGGCTGGGACTGGAGGATATTTACGCCGTCAAGGAACTTATCTCTTTGTGGTTTCTACACCAGAGTAAAAGCCTGGCAGTAGCCACAAATGCTGGTCTATCGAGCGTGTACATCCTCGGACTGTTGTTCTTGATCTTTATCATCATAGCCACTGAATTCCACGCCAAACATTACGGCACGCCCAGATCGTGGCGCTTATTCGCGTGGACGTTCGCAGTCGAGATATTGATCTACATTCTCTATATCATCTTCTAACTGGAGCCTTCCTTACATGTCTGAATTAAAGTGGTGGCAGAAAGCCGTTTTCTACCAGATCTATCCGCGCAGCTTTGCCGATGGCAATGGTGACGGCATCGGCGATTTTATCGGCATGGCAGAGAAATTGGATTACCTCAAGGATTTAGGCATCGATGCCATCTGGCTTTCGCCGCACTTTCCCTCTCCGCAGTTCGATGTGGGCTACGACATTTCGGATTATGTCAACGTGGCGCCGGAATACGGCACACTCGAAGACTTCAAGCGTTTCCTCGATGGAGCGCACGAGCGCGGCATCCGCGTCATTCTGGACTGGGTATTGAATCACACATCCCATCTGCATCAGTGGTTCCTTGACTCCCGCTCCAGCCGCGATAACCCCAAACGTGATTGGTACATCTGGAAAGATGGCAAAAACGGCGGACCACCGAACAACTGGCTCTCCCCCTTTGGCGGTTCTGCCTGGGAATATGATGAAGCGACCGACCAGTATTACTATCATTACTTCCTCAAGGAACAGCCTGATCTGAACTGGCGCAACCCCGAAGTGAAACAAGCCATGTGGGATGCGACCCGTTTCTGGCTCGACCTGGGCGTGGACGGTTACCGGCTCGACGCCATCGGCACCATCTTCGAACGACCCGACATGCCTGAACATCCGGGCGAGTTGACCGATGAACTGCGCCGCGCCCTGCACCACGGATTCCCCGATGGCTCGGATAAAAAAGTATCTGCAGCCTGGGAGAAGATCTACCAATACCAGCATGAACAGCCCGGCGTGCACGAACTGATGCAGGAACTGCGCCAGGTTATCAATGAATACCCAGACCGTATGTTGGTCGGCGAGAATAGTGACATCAGCTACCACGGCGATGGTGATAACGAACTGCACATGGTATTCAACTTCCCGTTGATGCGGACCAAGCGTCTCACACCCGCCTGGGTACGCGCCAACCAAAAGGAACGACTCGCTACTCTGCCGCCCGGAGCCTGGCCCTGCAATACACTCAACAATCACGATACCCCGCGTCTGCGCACCAAGTTTGGTGACGGGAAAAACGACGAAGCCATTGCACGCACATCCCTGGCGTTGATGCTGACCTTGCGCGGAACTCCCTTCATTTATAACGGTGAAGAGATCGGCATGCCTGATTATTATCTGACAGACATCAACCTATTCGTTGATCCTCCGTCCATCTCGTTCTATCATCAAGAGATAGAGAAAGGCATCGCACCCGCCGAAGCGCTCATCCGCGCGGCACACGATTCTCGCGACCGCTGCCGAACTCCGCTTCAGTGGAGGAATGCTCCCAATGCCGGGTTCAGCCCAGAGGGAGTCCGAACGTGGCTTCCGGTCAATCCGAATTATGCACAAGGGTTGAATGTTGCCGATCAGCAGGATGATCCGAAATCCATGTTGAACTTCTATAAGAAGATGCTGCAAGTTCGCAGGGAAAATCCGGCGCTGGTATTCGGAGAGTATCAACCGCTTCACGAATCATCTGAGAAATATCTGGCTTTCCTGCGGCAAAGCACTTCCCCACAACAGACCTGCCTGGTGGTGATCAATTTTTCTGAAGAACCTCAAAAAATTGATTTCGAACTCAACGCAAATGCGTTACAATGTGTCTACTCAACACATCGAACTGGTAACGAGATACTATCTCCTAATAATTTGATGATCGAACCGTTCGAAATTCTTATTATCGAACTGACTTCTTCCTAAAGAAAGGGCGATACCTATGAGCGACTTGAAACAAACTGTAGGATTTTTGAAGAACGTGCCATTATTTGCAAACCTCGATAACCGCCACCTGGAACACCTGGCAAAGCGCATGATCGAGCGTGAGTATGCTGCCGGCGCATCCATCGTGGAACAGGGACATGGCGGCGAAGGTTTCTTTGTGATCGTTTCCGGCAAAGCAGAGGCCTTCCGTCAGCGTGCCGATGGCGAAAAGGTGGAAGTCAATAAATTTGGACCGACCGACTTCTTCGGCGAATTAGCTCTGCTCGATGATGGTGGTCTGCGCACCGCTTCTGTGACAGCGGTGGAACCAACCAAATGTCTGGCACTTACCCGCTGGGATTTCCTGACCGCACTGCGCGAAGCCGATGTAGAAATGTCCATCGTGATCCTTCAGGAACTCGCCAAGCGCTTCCGCCGGGCACTAGAACTCCTTGTAAATCAACCTTGAATAAAATGTTCGTTTGTTCTGGTGGGCGCTCTGAATTCATGCAGTAGCGCCCAATCTTTGTTTCAGGCAGATGTTGAATGATCTGCCCAGCTTGTGGTTTTGATAACCTGCCGGGAATGCGCTTTTGTGGGGCTTGTGGAACGCGCCTGACCGTAGAATGCCCCAATTGTTCTTTTGCCAACCCGATCCATTACCGTTTCTGCGGGATGTGTGGCACGCGTCTCGCTCCCGGTGAAGCGGATACTGTTCTTCCGCCTCTTCCACTCCCAGTGGAGTCGGACGCGTCCCTTTCTCCCATTCAAGTGCCGCTAATCGAAGGGGAACGTCGTGAGGTGACGGTGCTCATCAGTGATCTGACCGATTCCACGCCCCTGCTTGAAAAGGTAGGAACAGAGAGCTGGGTTGAGTTGATGAACCGCATCTTGCACATTCTGGAAACGGAGATCAACCGCTTTGGCGGCGAGATCGGACAATTCCGCGGCGACGGGCTGGTCGCGTTCTTTGGCGCCACCTCTGCCCACGAAGATGATCCCGAACGCGCTGTGCTGGCAGCACTTTCGATGCAGCGCGTCTTCGATCTGCATGTGCGCGAACTCCCATTGCCCGAAGCCAAAGAGTTGAAAATGCGCGTCGGCATTAACACCGGCGAGGTGGTGGTCGCCAATGGCATCTATCGCCAACAGTGGGAAGAGGCGGTGATGGGGCTGGCTGTGTCTGTGGCTTCCCGCATGGAAACATCGGCAGAACCCGGCACGGTATTAGTGAGTCAGTCCACGCATGATCTAGCCCATCCGCAATTTACCTGGCAGCCGCTGGGCGAGATCATGGTTAAAGGGGTCAGCCAGCCGATCGCTGTGTATCGTCCACTCACCCATATTGATGACAAGCGTATTCCCGAAGAGCAGGCATTACCCAGTTTCTTTCTGCACATTGGGCGCGAAGCTGAATTTCATTCTCTTCGAAAATGTGTGGATGGATTATTCGATGGGCGCGGTCATATTGCTTTGTTGACCGGCGATGTAGGTACCGGCAAAGGCTTTTTACTAAAAGAGATCCAACAATATTTCGAACACCGTGAAACGTTGCTGGTGGAGAGTCACTCCGCTACAAAATCGCCCTTGCGCTGGGTTAGTGGGCGCTGCCGTTCGTATTCTCAAGCATGGCCCTATTCCATGTGGTTCGATTTATTCCGTAATTGGCTGGGACTGCGCCCCGACATGTCCAAAGAGGAGCGGCGAACGCACTTACGGCATCATGCGGAGGCACTGTGGGAAGATGCTTTTGAGGAGCATTACCCCTATCTTGCAACATTCCTTGGCTTGTCTGTAGAAGAAGAGTACAAAGATAGGATCCGCCATTTGGATGCAGAAGGTTTACGCCAGCGTTACTTCCTGGCTGTGCGAAGCTGGATCGAGACCGCCGCCAAAACGAGTGCAGTTGTGCTGGTCTTTTCCGATATGCACTGGGCAGATAAATCGTCGCTTGCCTTGTTACGCTTCTGTCTGCCTGTGTGCGAAAGCGAGCCCATGCTTTGGCTGCTCTCCTATCGGCTGGAACGAACTACATCTGTATGGGATTTTCATCATTTCATCGCAGAGGAGTTTCCGCACCGCTCCACCCAAGTGGACCTGCCGCCGCTAACCGAGACACAGAGTACTCATTTGATCGAGCATTTGATCGGTAAAGAAACGCTCTCCCAACAAACCCGCTCTTTGATCATCCATAACGCAGAAGGTAATCCACACTACATCGTTGAACTGATCCGCGCCTTGATCGCCAATGGCATCCTGGTACGTGACCCGGAGAATGGTAGTTGGCAAGCCACACGCAATGTGACAACGCTCGACCTGCCCGGCAGTGTGCAGCGACTTTTATTATCGCGTATTGACCGTCTCGCCAATCACGAACGGCTGGCGCTACAGATCGCATCAGTGATCGGGTCAGTTTTCTGGTTCGACATTTTGCAAGCACTGTTGAACGACCATCCTACCCTCAAGGCAGACCTGGCTGCCCTGCAGCGCAATCAATTCATTCAAGAGACTGGGCGTATGCCCGACCTTGGGATGCAATATGTCTTCAAGTCGCCGTTGGTACGCGATGCAACCTATGAAAGCTTGTTAAGCGTACAGCGGACAGCCTATCATTTAAGAGCCGCAGAATACATTGAAACACGTACCGATCCGGATATTCTGGAAGGATACGATGCCATGCTCGCTTATCATTATAGACAAGCAGGTGACCACCGCAAGGAATTGTTTTACACCATCCTTGCCGCCGAGCAGGCACGCAAGATCTACGCCAACGCCGAAGCGCACCAACGCTATAACCGCGCCATTGAACTTCTGGACCTGCTGGAAGCAGACCCATCTGCCAAAGACCTGGCGCATTCGATCCAAACTCAGCGTTTTGAAGTCTTGAAAGGGCGTCGTGCCGTTCATCTTGATCTGGGAGATATTGAAGCTGCACGCTCTGATACTCAGGCACTCTTATTGCTAGCGCAGGAAATGCCGGAAGACCGTACCTGGTTGACCGATGCTTTGCTGGCAAGCGCAGAATTCCCTGCCAACAATCGCGAAGAGTTGAGACCCGATCTGCAAATGGCGGAACGCGCCCTGGATATTTCGCGAGAAATAGGAGATACACGCCGAGAACTCGCCAGTCTGATGAGCGTAGCACGCATCCGCCTGGCACTGCGGGAAGCAAATGCCCTGGGAATCGCAGAAGAGGCTTTGGGGTTGGCGCGTCATCTGGGCGATTTGTCGTCCGAAGTGAATATCCTGCTGCGCATCGGTCACGCCTATGGCATGGACAATCTCTCTCGCAGCCGCGAATATCTGGAAGCGGCATTGGCAAAATCAAAATCGCTGAACGACAAACGCATCGAAGCTCTGTTGCTAAAATCTCTCGGGCGGCAATTCGAACGCGATGGCGATTATCACCGTCAATTGACTCAATATGAACAGAAACGCCTTTCCCTTGCGCGAGAGATCGGCAACCGTTATGTGGAAGGCAATGCGCTGATGTCCTGCGGGCAGATCGAGGCGCTTTATCTGGGTGACTACGAAACAGGGCTGCGGCACGAAAAAGAGGTGCTGAAACTCTGGGAACACCTCACGGGTCGAATTTTTTCTCTGCTGCGCATCACGCAGATCCTGACGGCTCAGAAACAATATGAAGAAGCATCCACTTTCCTTGAGGCTGCACGCCCTTTAGCTGAAAAAGTGGTCATGGATATTGGTCGTGCAGGACTGGCACTGGTCGAGATCATCCTTTGTAATGCTATGGGCGATGAAGACCATTTATGGCAGGCGCTCGACCTGGTGGATCAAACTCATCAGATGACCTCTTATAACCTAGTTTCCCAGCAATATCGCATGGCTGCCACTTGTGAAGCATCTGAAACACATCTCAAGCTGGCTCAGCTATATACAGAGTTCGATCCGGGTGAATCGCAAAAGCATCTCACCTGGGCGCTTGAATCTTCAGGAAATGCGTTCGATCTTTACTATCATTTTGGTTTCGTGCAAATCGTGGAATGCACCAGCGAGGAAATCCTCTTCCGTCACAGTCAGGCGCTGGCAGCCAATGGACGCACCGAAGAAGCATCCAACATTTTGGAACGCGCCTATAAAGAAATGATGCGCAAGTACGAGCTCATACCTGCCAAAAGTCCATTCCGAAAAACCTATCTGGAGAATATCCAACTACATAAGGATATTCTGGCAGCCTACAAACCGAAAATCACAAAAATCAAACGTAAAGCAAAACCCGCACAACCAACATAATGTCTAACACCACATCTAACCTATTCATTCGCACGCGTATTACCTGGCTGGCATATTTCATGCTGGCATACATCGGATTTTCACAGGCGATCCTCGGTCCGCTCATGCCGTTCCTGCGCAGCGAACTGAACCTCAACTACACCCAGGGCGGCTTCTTCTCCGCCGCCATCGCCTGCGGACTGATCCTCACCGGTCTCTTCGCCGGAGGGCTTACCCGTTGCATCCCGCGCCAGATCCTCTTCTGGAGCGGTGGCACATTACTGGCGATCGGCATCACATCACTCAGCATCAGTCACCGCTTCGAACTGGCATTGCTTGCCACCGTTTGCATGGGCATTGGCGGCTCGATGGCGCAGGTCATGATCCAGGCGATCCTCTCCGACCAACACGGTGAACAACGAGCCATCGCTCTCACCGAAGCCAACGTGGCTGCCAGCTTGAGCGGCACACTGACCCCGCTTGTCCTCAGCAGCTTACAGCGCGCTGGCATTGATTGGCGAGCCATCGCCATCATCACGATTATCATCCTTGCGCTGCTGTCATTTTCCTTCCGACGCGAACGCATTCCCAACAGCGCGCCGATCGCCGCCACCGCGTCCAGCAAAGCTGGCAGTCTTCCGGTTGCCTTCTGGCTTTATTGGATCGTACTCTTCTTCATGGTCGCCGCTGAAATGTGTCTCTCGGTCTGGTCTACCGATTTCTTCATCAGTATAGTGGGATTATCCCGCGCAGATGCCGTTCTCGCCTTTGGAGCCTTTCCCGCCGCCATGCTGACCGGACGCTTCGCCGGTTCACAACTCACTCGAAGCTGGTCTGCCCTCACATTGCTTTTCTCCGCCCTCGGCTTAACCCTCATCGGACTCCCCCTCTTCTGGTTGGCGCGCATCCCGGCGCTCAACATCCTTGGTCTATTCATCACCGGGCTCGGCGTTGCCAACCAATACCCGCTTACCATGTCCATGGCACTCAGCGCCGCCGGAGAAAAGACCAATCAAGCCAGTGCCCGCGTTACACTGGCGGTGGGCATTGCCCTCTTGTCCATGCCTCTCACCCTCGGCAAACTCGCCGATGCTTTTGGCTTGCAAAAAGCCTTCATCATGATCATCCTGCTGATGTTCACTGCCTTTGTTCTCACTATTATCAACAATCGTTCAGCCTTTCGAAAGAAAGTCGTCACTGTTCTTAATGTCCAATAAACCAACAGTACAATCTCAGAAGGGTCGTGCGCTGTATATCTAGCTATTCGAAGTCACGCAAATGTCCCGTGATGGTACGTGGGACCAAACACCTTTGATTGAAAGCATTCGCATTTACGAATTTTCTGCCATTATCATTTTAGACGCATGGTCAGGAGAACGCTGGACCCCGGAAATGCACACTGTTATTGATCGATCCTATGTATTGACAGATAGTATTGCAGGGAATAAAGTATATAAGTCCTTCCGACGCAACACTTCTTTTGAAGCAGGCGAAGAGACATCCTTTCCTGAGAGTAGTACATCTGCAACCCCATTGGACCCGGCGCACTATTTGGGTCTAATGCTCGACAACTCAAATCAGAATTTACAGGTATGGAGGTGTGAACCATGATCCATGTTGAACATCTGACAAAAGTGTTTCAACGCGTCAAACGCAAGGAGGGATTCCTCGGCGGCGTACGCACCCTCTTCAGCACTGACTATGAAAAAACCTGCGCAGTAGATGATATCTCTTTTGATGTGGCAGAAGGCGAACTGGTCGGCTACATCGGCCCGAACGGCGCAGGGAAGTCCACATCCATCAAGATGCTGTGCGGAATTCTCGTGCCGACCGGCGGCAACATCACCGTCAATGGATTGGTGCCGCACAAGGAACGCATGACCAACGCCAAACAGATCGGCGCGGTCTTCGGGCAGAAGACACAACTCTGGTGGGATGTGCCGGTCATTAAATCGTTGCGTCTCTTCCGTGATATGTACAAGGTATCGGATGAACAGTTCAAACGCAACATGAACTTGTTCAACGAACTGCTCGACCTGCATGAATTTCAAAATACGCCGGTGCGACAGTTGAGTCTCGGTCAACGCCTGCGCGCGGACCTGGCGGCGGCGCTGCTGCATAATCCACGCCTGCTGTTTTTGGATGAACCCATGATCGGCGTGGATGTGGTGGTCAAGGAACGCATGCGCACCTTCATCAAGGAGATCAACCACGACCGCAAGGTGACCATTCTGCTCACCACGCATGACATGACCGACATTGAAAAGGTCTGCTCGCGCATCATGATCATTGACCACGGACATATTGTCTATGACGGCAACATCGAGCAGATGCGCGGTCAATACGGCACACAGCGCACTCTGGTGGTGGAATTTGAAGAAGACGTACCAGACTTCTCCGTACCACACGCCACGTTGACTAAAACAGAAGGCAGAAAGAAATGGTTTGCCTTCAATCGTTTCGAGACGAATCCATCCACGCTGATCGCCTATGTCAGCGCCCAACATCCCATCCTTGATCTGGCAGTGGAGGAACCGGAGATCGAATCCATCGTGCGGACGATCTACAAAGAACTGCCTGCTTCCACAGAAAAGGTGGAGCGATGAAGGTCTTCTGGGCATTTATCCGCCAGGCGTTCCAATTCGCTTCGGTCTATCGCTTCAATTTCTTCGTGGAGATCTTTCTGACCTTCCTACGTATGTATGGAGTCTACTGGGTCTGGCGCATCCTTTACACTCAGAAACCGGGCGCCTTTGGTGTGGACATGAAGCAGATGATCACCTACGGTGTGCTGGGCGTGGCGATGCAGATCTTCATGTGGTCGCGCGTACAATGGTACATTGCCAATCAGGTCAAATCGGGCGCGATCGATACCGACCTGATGAAACCCATGGACTTTCACATGCACATGCTGGCGCGCAGTACCGGTGAAACGATCATCGGCAGTGTGCTGGCGCTTCCAGCGTTGATCGTCTCGTTCATTTTTCTGGACGTAAGCCTGCCCGCCAACCCCACAGCGGCTGTGGCATTCTTTATTAGCATCGTGCTCGGCTTCATGGTGATCTTCCATCTCAATTTCATACTAGGAATGATGGCGGTCTTCACGCTCGATATCCGCCACATCAGTTGGGCATACATGAGCATCACCCGCTTCTTCGGCGGACAGTGGGTTCCGTTGTGGTTGTTCCCGCCAGCATTGATGATGGTTGCCAACTTCCTTCCGTTCCAAAGCACCTTCGCCATTCCTATGTCCATCTACATCGGCAAGATCGCCGGAGCAGATATCATCAAAGCCCTCGGCACACAGTTCAGTTGGATGGTGGCGCTGGTGGTGGGCAGCCGTCTGCTGTGGACCTGGGCGCATCGCCGCCTCGTGGTGCAGGGAGGTTAGCCATGAATCCCTTGCGGCTTTATCTGCGGCTCGTAGGTATCTCGATGCAGGCACGCCTGCAATACCGCGCGGATTTCTTCACGGGTGCCTTCAGCGTCATCGCCATGAACGTCATGAGCCTGTCACTGATCGGCATCCTCGTCTATCGCTTCGAAGCCTTGAACGGTTGGAACATCTGGCAGTTGTTCTTCCTTTACTGTCTCTGGCTGCTCGGGCACTGCATCTATAGTCTATTCTTCTGGCACTTCTGGGATCTGGAAGAAGACCTGATCCGCGGCACCTTCGACCAGTTTTTGCTGCGCCCTGCCAGCGTCTTCATTCAGTACATCGGACGTGAAGTGCAGTACATCGGCTTCGCAGATATGTTCGTGGCGATCACCGGTTTGTCCCTCGCCTACATCAAGCTCGGGCTGCATTGGAGTCCGTCACTATGGCTTTTCCTGCCTGTTATTGTTGTTTCAGGAGCCATGATCGAGACAACACTTAACCTGATGATGGCGTGCATCTCGTTCTGGACTGGACGCTCCGGTATCGCGCTGGATATGATCATGGAATTCAACATGCTGGTACAGCATTATCCCATTGATATCTTCAGCACATGGTTCCGCGTGGTGGTGACCGGTTTCCTGCCGGTGGCATTCATGAATTACTATCCCGCACTGATCTTGTTAGGGAAGCTTGATAAGACCAGCGTACCATGGATCGGATTCCTCTCCCCAATCGTCGCCCTGCTGCTCGCTGGTTTAACGGTGATCGTGTGGCGCTCCGCTATGCAGCGTTATTCGAGCTCGGGAGGCTAACGGAACAAAACCTCCGTGTAAAATCGTTACACTAAACGGCGACAGCACAAACCGTAGCCATGAACCGCCGATCTTTATCCAAGAGGAAAATAAATGAAACTTCAGCGACATCCCGCCAACCCCCTACTCATCCCCGATCCCGCCAACGATTGGGAAGTATATAACGTGTTCAACCCGTCGGTCATTTATCACAAGGGACTCTTCCACATGCATTACCGCGCGCAAGGGTTGGATTGGGTCAGCCGCATCGGCTATGCCGTCAGCGCCGACGGCGTAAACTGGAACCGCATGAAGCAGCCCGTGCTTGCGCCGCAGGATATGTCCGATGCGCGCGGCATCGAAGACCCACGTGTGACCGAACTCGACGGTCGCTTTTATATGTGCTACACCGCTTACAGTAGCGGGATGCCCGCCGGCATTCCACCCACCCATCTGGGTGGCGGAGTAACCCCGATGATCGCGGTCAGCGATAATCTCATCACGTGGGAACGGATCGGTTCCATCGTGGTCGGCGAAGATAACAAGGATCATGTGCTTTTTCCGCGCAAGATCAACGGGCGCTACGTGGCGCTGCATCGCCGTCCGCCACAAGTGTGGCTGGCAGAGAGCGAAGATTTGATCCACTGGCCCGAGGAATACATGCGCCCCATCTTTGCACCGCGCGTGGAAAACGCGTGGGAGGAAAAACGCATCGGCTCGAACGGCATTCCTATCGAAACCAAAGAAGGCTGGCTGATGATCTATCACGGCTACAACAACAAACACGTCTATCGTTTCGGTACCTGCCTGCTCGATCTGGATGACCCGTCGAAGGTCATCAAACGCCCGAATGAGTTCATCTTCGAACCCGGCGAACTGTGGGAATTGCGCGGCGATGTGCCCAACGTGGTCTTCTCCTGCGCCAACCCGGTCGTGGATGGCAAGGTCTATATCTACTATGGTGGCGCCGATCACGTCATCGGTCTCGCCACTTGCGCGCTCGATGAGTTGTTAGATTTCACACTGAACTGCTAACTGTAACGCGACATTCATGTCACGCGCGAAATAGATTTCGCGTTACAACATTTACAAAAGGAACCACGCTCCATGTCTGACCTCTGGAACATCACGGAAAACTCATTCGATCCCAAAAAGCAGCATCACAAGGAAACGGTCTTCACCATCGGCAACGGCTACCTCTCCACGCGTGGCGCATTCGAAGAGGGCTACCCTAACGACCACCGCGCCACGTTCATTCACGGCGTCTTCGACCAGGCGCCGATCGTCTTCACCGAACTTGCCAACTCGCCCGATTGGTTACCAATTACCATTTACCTCAATAACGAGCGCTTCTCATTGGACTCCGGCACGATCGAGTCCTACCGTCGCAATTTGGATCTCCGCACTGGGACGTTATCCCGCGTCGTGAAATGGCGTTCTCCCTCAGGGACGGCTGCTACCGTTACCTTTGAGCGCTTCACCGCTCTGGCAGGCGAGCACCTGCTCTACATCCGCTGCCGTGTGACGCCTGAATTCAGCGGAACGGTCGAATTCCGCGCCGGGTTGAACGGCAACATGCACAACGAGGGACTCGTCCACTGGCAGTGGCAGGGACAGGGCAATCGCGATGGCATTCTCTATTTGCAAAACCGCACGCGCAAATCGGGCATAGACATTGTCAACGCCATGAACGTGGAATGCATCCGCGGCAAAGAACTCCTCAGCGAGGATTGGGATGTGGAGAATGTTCCCACCCGCATGATCCGCTTGGAAGCGGTACCCGGTCAGGAGGTTGGAATCGAGAAGCGCGTCGCCGTCCAGACATCACGCGATATTTTATCAGCGGGAATCCTTGAGGTGGCAATCCATAAAGCGCGAAATGCTCCAGCGTGGGACGAAGCCTATGAGATGAACAAAGCAAAATGGGCGGAGGAATGGAAGCGTACCGATGTCATCATCGAAGGCGACGACGAAGCGCAGATCGCCATCCGCTTCAATTTGTTCCAGATGCTGATCGCTGCGCCGCGTCACGATGACCGCGTCAATATCGGGGCAAAGACGCTCTCCGGTTTTGGTTATCGCGGGCATGCCTTTTGGGATACAGAAATTTTCATGCTGCCGCTGTTCATCTACACCGCGCCGCACATTGCCAAGAATTTGTTGATGTACCGTTATAACAATCTCGCAGGCGCACGCCGCAAAGCCAAGGGCAACGGTTATGAAGGCGCACAATTCCCGTGGGAAAGCGCGGACACCGGCGACGAAGTGACGCCAACATGGGTGACACATTTTGCCGACCCCACGAAACTCGTCCGCATTTGGACGGGCGATATTGAAATTCATATCTCTGCAGATATCGCGCATGCTGCCTACCAATACTGGCAAGCGACCGGCGACGATCAATGGTTCATTGATTATGGCTGTGAGTTGATTCTCGACACCGCCAAATTCTGGGGCACACGCGCCGAATGGAACGCGGAGGCTGGACGCTACGAACTGAACGATGTCATCGGTCCCGATGAATATCACGAGCACGTAGACAACAACGCCTACACTAATCGTCTTGCGCAATGGAATTTGCAGACCGCCTTCGAAGTGTTGGATTGGTTGAAAGAACACGCGCCTGCCAAAGCAAAGGAACTGACCGAACGTCTCGACCTGAATGAGATACGCTTCGAGAAATGGCGCGATGTGATCGAGAAGATCTATCTGCACATCGAACCGTCTGGTTTGATCGAACAATTCGAAGGTTTCTACCAGCGCAAGTTCGTTGACCTGCCAGCCATGGAACCGCGCACCAAGTCTGCACAGGAAATTTTCGGCATCGAGGGCTGCAACGAGACACAGGTGCTCAAACAGCCAGATGTGCTGATGATGCAATACTTGCTGCGCGATCACTACACGGATGAGTCTGTCCGCGTCAACTACGATTTCTATATGCCGCGCACCGACCATACCTATGGTTCCTCGCTGGGTCCGTCCATCATGACCATCATGGCATGTGACGTGGGCAAGCCGGATGATGCCTACGAGCACTTCATCCGTGCCGTGCGCGCGGATCTGCGCGATGTGCGCGGCAATGCCGGAGATGGCATCCACGCCGCCTCCGCAGGCGGGACGTGGCAATCGGTGGTCTTCGGCTTCGGCGGTCTGCGCATCACCCCCGATAAATGGACGACAAATCCGCGCCTGCCGCACAACTGGAAACGGCTGGCATTCAAGTTCTTCCATCGCGGCAAACTGCACGAGGTGGATATCCAAAATCAATAGTGTGTTTAAGAAGACAGTCACTTGGGAAGTGACTGTCTTTTCTTTATAATTGGAGGCAACCATGCAGAAAAATGAAATTGCCCCATTCTTATGGCGTATGGTGCGTACCATTCTGATGGCAGACCTGTTTTTTGCCATGGTTGTAGGGGTCGCCTGCGTTGTGCTCGATCTTTATACACTCGAAGCGTATGGCACGTTGCTGGTCTGGGTGGGAGCGGCAGTACTGATCCTAACATCACTGATGGGTATAGGTGGAGTCGCTTCGAGGTCGCAGGATATTCAGGCATTTTCTCTATCCGGCGCGGGGGATATGTCAGAAAACCTGAAACGCATTGCAGAATCCGGGCGAAGTTCGCTGGGCTGTTTCATCCAATTCATTCTGATCAGTATCAGTTTGATCGCTCTTGGCTATCTTGTTCAACTCATTGCTTTTTTCATATAACTTCCCTTAGGACACCATGACAGACACTTTCCGCCCCCAATACCATTTCACTCCTCCTAACATGTGGATGAACGACCCGAACGGTTGCGTGTTCTACAACGGGGAATATCATCTCTTCTATCAGCATCATCCGGAGAGCACGCTCTGGGGTCCCATGCACTGGGGACACGCCGTCAGCCGCGATCTCGTGGACTGGAAACACCTGCCGATCGCGCTCTACCCCGATGAGTCCGGCATGATCTTCTCCGGCAGCGCCATCGTGGACTGGAATAATACAGCCGGTTTCGGCAAGGAAGCGCTGGTTGCCATCTTCACCTACAACAAAGATTACAAAGAGTCGCAAAATCTAGCGTACAGCACCGACAATGGTCGCACGTGGACAAAGTATGCGAACAATCCCATCGTTCCGGCTCCGGTTCCGCCCGCAGATTTCCGCGACCCGAAGGTGATCCGCTACCATGATTATTGGGTGATGTTGCTCGCCGCTGGAAACAAGGTTGTCTTTTATGTCTCCGCCGACTTGAAACTCTGGAAACAAAGCGGAAGTTTCGGTAATGGATACGGCTCGACCGACGGCGTCTGGGAAACACCAGACCTGTTCCAACTACCGGTAGAAGGCACGGACGAAACGCGCTGGGTTTTGACCGTCGGTGTGGGAGCCGGTCACATCGCGGGTGGTTCAGGGACTCAATATTTCATCGGTGACTTTGACGGGAAAACGTTCACTTCCGAAAATCCGGAGGATACCGTTTTATGGGCAGATTTCGGTGCTGACTATTACGCCCCTCAATCGTGGAGCGACGAACCGAATCAGCGCCGACTGATGATCGGCTGGATGAACAACTGGCAGTACGCCCGCCTCGTCCCCACCGACGATTGGAACGGCGCCTTCAGCGTCATCCGTGAACTGTCCCTGCGCCGCACAGCAGATGGAATCCGTCTCATCCACAAGCCCATCTCGGAATTGCAGTCTTTGCGCGAAGAACATCAACACTGGCAGGAACAGGTCATTCAATCGAATACGAATTTGCTGGCGGGCGTTCAAGGCAGAGCACTGGAGATCATCGCCGAGTTCAAGATCACAGACACAACAGAAGATTTCGGCTTCCGCCTGCGTGTCGGTGAGAACGAACATACGGACATCCGCTATTCGGTAAAAGAAAAACGTCTGAGCCTTGATCGCCGCAACTCTGGGCAGGTGGACTTCCATGAGGATTTCCCCAAAACTCATTCGGCGGCTCTCTCCCCCATCGAGAACACGATCCGCTTGCACATCTTCGTGGATAACTGCTCGGTCGAAGTCTTTGCCAATGATGGGTTGACCGTCATCACCGATCAGATCTTTCCGGACGAAGCAAGTCAAGGTTTGGAAATCTTTACGGAGGGAGAAGTCATTCTCCACTCGCTCGATATCTTCCATCTTCATCCTGCTACATTTGAGGAGCATCAATCATGATCACACCCGATGTGGAACGCGAAGCCAATCGCACCTTGAAGCGTCTGCTCCCGCGCGCGGAGAAGGAACTGACGGAATCCATTACTGCTGATCCGCAAGGCTGGGAGCAGTTCAAGCAGCGCCTGCAAAAAAATTTCCCAGCGTTGTTCGATCTCTATCTCGGCTTGTACGGCGAGCGCTACGATTTCTTCTTCCATCTCGAAGACCTGCTTGTGAGCCTTGCCCGCTCGTGGTTCGCGCGTGCCGCCGATCTGCGTGAGTTGGATCAGGCTCGGGAACAGGATCCGCTCTGGTTTCAATCGAACCAGATGCTGGGCGGAGTCTGCTACGTCGATCTGTTCGCGGACAACCTCGAAGGCGTGAAGTCCAAGATCCCTTACTTCAAAGAGCTCGGGCTCACGTACCTGCATCTCATGCCGTTGTTCAAAGTATCCGAAGGCGAGAACGATGGCGGCTACGCAGTCAGCAGTTATCGCGAAGTCCATGCACCGCTTGGCACGATGGAGCAGTTGGCGTCGCTCTCGCGCGAATTCCGTGCGGCGGGCATCAGCCTCGTGCTGGATTTGGTTTTCAATCACACATCGGATGAACATCTCTGGGCGGAACGCGCCAAAGCAGGCAATGAGGAGTTCCTGGACTTCTACCGCATCTTTCCCAACCGGGAGCTGCCCGATGCCTACGAGCGGACTCTCCGGGAGATCTTTCCCGATGAACATCCCGGCGCGTTCACACAATTTTCAGTCGCGCTGAGCGGAGCGCCAGCGGAGACGAAGCGGGTCTGGGTGTGGACAACCTTCCACTCCTATCAATGGGACTTGAACTACGCCAACCCCGCCGTCTTCAATCGCATGGCAGAGGAGATGTTGTTCCTTGCCAACCAAGGCGTGGAAGTGATCCGACTCGACGCGGTGGCGTTCATTTGGAAAGAGATGGGCACCAGTTGTGAGAATTTGCCGAAGGCGCATGAGTTGATCCGCGCCTTCAATGCTGTGGCACGCATCGCCTCTCCCGCATTGTTGTTCAAATCCGAAGCCATCGTGCATCCGAGTGACGTTGCCAAATACATTGACCCGGCGGAATGTCAGGTTTCCTATAACCCGCTGTTGATGGCACTGTTATGGAACACGCTCGCCACCCGCAACGTGGACTTGCTCTCGCAGGCGCTTGCCAAATGGTTCAAGATCCATCCGGGCACAGCGTGGGTCAATTATGTCCGTGTCCACGACGACATCGGCTGGACGTTCTCCGACGAAGATGCGGCGCAGTTAGGCATCAACGGCTACGACCATCGCCGTTTCTTGAACGAATTCTACCGTGGTCGCTTCGAAGGCAGTTTCGCGCGCGGACTTCCTTTTCAGGAGAATCCCAAGACCGGCGATTGCCGTATCAGCGGAACTTGCGCGTCACTGGCGGGCTTGGAGAAAGCGCTCAAGGAAGAAGGCTCGCACGAAGTGGAGCTTGCCATTCGGCGCATTCTGCTCATTCATGGCATCATCTTAGCCGCAGGCGGAATCCCCCTCCTATATCTAGGCGATGAGATTGGCACGCTCAACGACTACACCTACCGCGACGATCCCGCTCACCAACGCGACAGCCGCTGGGTGCATCGTCCACGCGCGGATTGGGATGCGTACGCCAGACGCAACAACATCAACTGCATCGAAGGGCGTGTCTATCAGGGCTTGCAAACATTGATCGCTCTGCGCAAGCAGCTTGAAGCTTTCTCCGGCGGTGACTTGGATGTCATCCACACCATGAACAAGCACGTCCTTGCTTTCACACGTTCCCATGCGGGACATCGTGCGGTCATCTTCGCCAATTTCTCCGAGACGCCACAAACTATCCCGGCGCATATCTTCGAACAATACGCCGTTCACACCAAGAAACACCTGCACGGCACGAGTCAAAGCAACACCATCGAGCCGCTGGATTTTCTGGTGTTTGGATAACACATATGTCGTTGCGAGCCCGATAGGGCGAAGCAATCTCCAATTAAACGGATGATGCTTTTCGATTAGTTGATCCCGTTTAACGGGAGATTGCTTCGGGCGGGCAACCACCGCCCTCGCAACGACATGAAATTATTTTAAAAAAGGAATCCCATGATACGAGCTTTCATCTTTGACCTCGACGGGGTCATCACCGATACTGCCGAATACCACTTCCGTGGCTGGAAACGTCTTGCCGACGAGGAGGGCATTCCCTTCACACGCGAAGACAACGAACATTTGCGCGGCGTCGCCCGGCGCGAGTCGCTGATGCTGATCACCAAAGGACGTGAATATTCCGAAGAACAAATTCTGGAGATGATGGAGCGCAAGAATAATTATTACCTTGCCTTCATCAAAGAGATCACACCCAACGATCTGCTGCCCGGCGCGAAGGGATTACTCGAAGAAATCCGCGCCGCAGGGATGAAGAACGCGCTTGGTTCCGCCAGCAAGAACGCACCGGATGTTATCCAGCGGCTTGGGATCCGTGAGTTGTTCGATGCCATATCCGACGGTCACAGCGTGGAACGGCAAAAGCCCGCACCCGATCTGTTCCTGCACGCGGCGAATCAAATGGGATTACCGTCCGCGGAATGCGTCGTCGTGGAGGATGCGGCAGCGGGGATCGAAGCAGCGCTTGCGGGTGGATTCCGATCCGTCGGCTTGGGACCACGCGAACGCGTCGGCAAGGCAGAGTTCGTTTTGCCGAATCTCGATGGGGTGCATGTATCCGATATTTTGAAAGCTCTTGGCGAAAGGTAGATCCGATGGCAAAGAAACACTTGTGGTGGCAGACCGGGGTGGTGTATCAAATCTATCCGCGCAGTTTTGCGGACAGCAACGGCGACGGCATCGGCGACCTGAACGGCGTGATCGAACGGCTCGATTATCTGGCGGACACCATCGGCGTGGATGTGATCTGGCTCTCGCCGATCTTTCCCTCCCCCATGGCTGATTTCGGCTACGATGTCTCCGACTATCGCGGCATTCATTCCATCTTCGGCACGATGGCAGATTTCGACCGGCTGCTCGAAGAGACGCACAAGCGCGGCATGAAGCTGCTGCTCGATCTGGTGCCCAACCACACATCGGATGAACACCCGTGGTTTTTGGAAAGCCGCTCCAGCCGCGAGAATGCCAAACGCGATTGGTACATCTGGCGTGACGGACTCCCCTCTCCCGCTACTGGGAGAGGGGCTGGGGGTGAGGGCGCTCCACCCAACAACTGGCTCAGCCATTTCGGAGGTCCGGCATGGACGTTTGATGAGAAGACCGGTCAGTATTACCTGCACCTGTTCGCCAAACAGCAGCCCGATCTTAACTACCGCAACCCCGAAGTGCTGGCTGCCATGCTGGATGTGATGCGCTTCTGGCTCGACAAAGGCGTGGATGGTTTCCGCGTGGACGTTATCTCCAAGATGATGAAAGACCCGCTCTTCCGCGACGAGCCGCCTGATCCCGCTTGGAATGGCGTTCGTCCCTTCCTCAGCCTTCAGCACATCTACACATCCAACATGGAAGAGGTGCATCCGCTGATTCAAGAGATGCGCAAGGTGTTGGACGCGTACGATGACCGCATGATGGTCGGCGAGATTTATTTGCCCAACGAAGACCTGATGAAATACTACGGCACGCCAGAAAAGCCCGAGTGCCATCTGCCATTCAACTTCCAATTGATCGCCGCGCCATGGGATGCGGCTGTCGTCCACAAGATGGTAGATGATTACGAAGCCTCTCTGCCTGTGGATGCGTGGTCCAATTGGGTGCTGGGAAACCACGACCGGCATCGCCTGGCAACGCGCGTCACCCTCACGCAGGCACGCGTTGCAAATATGATGCTGCTGACCCTGCGCGGAACGCCGACCTGCTACTACGGCGATGAGATCGGTATGGAGAATGTTCCGATCCCGAGAGAGTACATCCAAGACCCGCCCGCCGTCAACCAACCGGAGATCGCTCATTTGTTTGGTCGCGATCCTGAACGGACTCCCATGCAGTGGGACGATTCGCCCAACGCCGGTTTCTCGGCACCCAATGTGAAACGTCTCTGGCTGCCGCTAGCAGAGAACTACAAAACGGTCAATGTGGAATGCCAGTTGAAGGACAAAAAGTCCTTCCTGAATTTCTTTCGCGCGTTGATGGACTATCGCAAAATGTCTCCGGCGCTCAAGGTCGGTAGTTACCGCTCGTTTGATCCCAAGTCGGAGGAAGCAAAGAAGAATTGCTTCATCTACGAACGCAAAGCGGATACCGAGCATCTGTTGGTAGCGCTGAACTTCTCGGGCAAGGAGCAGAGAATAGAACTGCCGTTATCTGGCACCGGGAAGATTCTCATCTCCACAACTATGGATCTCCTGAGTGATGTCAATCTGTCCGATTTCACATTGCAGCCGAATGAGGGCTGTTTGATCTTCTTGTAGAATTCCGCCGTTATGTCATTCTGAACACTTTCTCCCTAAAACAGAATGAAGGCTGTATCATTGACCTGTCTGGTAAATAGAACCAACCAAATTTTAAAATCAATCCATCAAGAAACGGAGTTTTCCTATGACGAACAAACATTTGTGGTGGCAGACCGGGGTGGTCTACCAAATTTACCCGCGCAGTTTCATGGATGCCAACGGGGACGGCATCGGTGACCTGAAAGGCGTCACGCAGCGGCTGGACTACCTCTCGAACACGCTCGGCGTGGACGCGATCTGGTTCTCGCCAATCTATCCTTCGCCGATGTATGACTTCGGCTACGATGTGGCAGACTACTGCGATATCAACCCGACCTTCGGCACGATGGCAGATTTCGATGTGCTGCTGGCAGAGATGCACAAGCGCGGCATGAAGATGATCCTCGACCTTGTGCCCAATCACACATCCTCGGAACACAAGTGGTTCTTGGAGAGCAAATCCAGCCGCGACAACCCGAAGCGAGATTGGTATGTTTGGCGCGACCCGGCTCCGGATGGCGGCGTGCCAAACAACTGGCTGAGTTATTTCGGTGGACCTGCTTGGGAATGGGATGAGAACACCAAGCAGTATTATCTACATCTGTTCGTCAAGCAGCAACCTGACCTGAACTACCGCAACCCCGAAGTAGTCGAAGCATTGATGAATACGATGCGCTTCTGGCTCGATAAGGGCGTGGACGGTTTCCGCGTGGATGTGATCGGCTTGATGATGAAAGACCCCGATTTCCGCGATGAGCCGCTCAACCCCGATTGGGATGGCGTCAATCCGCATGCCCGACTGCTGCATGTACACACGGAGAATTTGCCGGAAGTGCACGGCTTGATCCAGAAGATGCGCGAAGTGCTCGATTCCTACAACGAGCGCATGATGGTCGGTGAAACCTACGTGCCCAACGCAATGCTGATGACATACTACGGCACGCCGGAAAAGCGCGAGATCCATCTGCCGTTCAACTTCCAACTCATCCTTGCCAAGTGGAAGGCTGCCGGAGTGCGCAAGATGGTGGATGATTATGAAGCCGTGCTGCCCAAGGATGCGTGGCCCAACTGGGTGCTCGGCAACCACGACCAGCATCGTCTCGCCACGCGTGTGGGGGCAGATCAGGCGCGCGTCGCCAACATGCTGCTGCTGACGCTGCGCGGCACACCGACCTGCTACTACGGCGATGAACTCGGCATGGAAAATGTGCCGATCCCCGCGCACAAGATCCAGGATCCGCCTGCGGTCAACCAGCCGGAGATCGCTCACATCGTGGGACGCGATCCCGAGCGCACACCGATGCAGTGGGACGATTTAGTCAACGCCGGATTCGCCGCCCCGTCCGTGGACGATCTGTGGCTGCCTCTGGCGCCGGACTACAAGGAGAAGAACGTTGTAAACGAACTGGAAGACCCGCGCTCGTTCCTGAACTTCTATCGCAAGTTGGTCGCCACGCGAAAGGCATCTCCTGCTCTGGTAGTGGGTGACTACCGCTCGCTGACCACCAGTCCCGCCGCGACGATGGACACCTGCTTCGTCTACGAGCGGCAGGCAGAAGGTCAGCGCTTAATCGTGGCGCTCAATTTCTCAGGAGACGAGCAGAAGCTGAGTCTCTCCGGTCTGGGCAAGGGACGCGTCATCCTCTCCACGATGATGGATCGCGAAGATGAAGTTGACCTCTCGAACTTCACCCTGCGCGCCAACGAAGGCTGCATCATCACACTGTAGAAATAACTGAATAACAAGTCCCATCGTTTCAAATCAGAATCGGTGGGACATTTTTCATCACAAAAGAATCTGACAGCACCTTGCACATTCCCAATCCCGAAGGGATGGCAGGATTATAGAAAAAGAACCAACGTTTTCCAAATCCCGAAGGGATGACATATTACGCCAAGTTATGACACCCCTCCGGGGTTTACCCAATATTTCCATCCAAATCTATAATCATTTCACACCTTCGGCGTTCGCTTATAAAAGGAAACTACCCCTATGACCTTCCAAATCCCAATCATTGCTTTTGAACCGGTGGCGGACTCTGCCGCTGTTGTATGCGGAGAACACGTCCGCTTTAGTGTGTTGACGAGTCGCCTCATCCGCATGGAGTACAGCCCGGAGGATAAGTTCGAAGATCGTCCCAGTCAGGCATTTTGGAATCGCAAACAGCCGGTGTCGCAATTCAAGCTGACCCAAAACGAACAGTCGATTGAAATTGACACGGGTGAACTGCATCTGGTCTACCAGATCACCCCACGCGGATTCGCACGCGAGACACTCAGTATAGATGTCAAGGCGACTGGCACGACTTGGCGCTATGGCGATAACGACTGGTACAACCTGAAAGGTACCGGTCGCACGCTCGATGAAGCAGACGGCGCTATCAACTTGGAGCAAGGCTTGGTATCGAGATCAGGTTTTGCCGTGGTGGATGATTCGCAGAGTCTCGTCTTTGATTCCGATGGCTGGCTCGAAGCGCGGACATCCGAAAAGAATCGCAATCTCGACCTGTACTTCTTCGGCTACGGTCACGACTATGCCGCCTGTTTGCAGGATTACTTCAAGGTCGCGGGCAATGTTCCACTCGTGCCGCGTTGGATCCTTGGCAACTGGTGGAGCCGCTACTGGGAATACACACAAGAATCGCTGATGGACTTGATGACCGAATTCAAGAACCGCGATGTTCCGCTCTCGGTCTGCATCATCGACATGGACTGGCACATCACCAAGACCGGCAACGCCAGCAGCGGCTGGACAGGCTACTCGTGGAATCGTGAATGGTTCCCCAACCCGCCAGCTCTCTTCGAGTGGCTGCACAAAATGGGACTGCGCACCGCCATGAACTTGCATCCTGCCGATGGCGTGTGGTCTCACGAAGATCAGTATCCGCAGTTGGCAGAGATGATGGGCATTGACCCCGCCAGCGGACGCCCGGTCGCGTTCGATATCGCCGACCCGGAATTTGCGAAACATTATTTTGAAATTCTTCATCATCCGTATGAAGAGATGGGTGTTGACTTCTGGTGGATGGATTGGCAGCAGGGCAAAAAAATCACCAATTCCAACCATCCCGTGGGCGAAGTGCTCGACCCGCTGTGGTGGCTGAATCATCTCCATTTTCACGATCTCGGTCGCGAAGGCAAGAAGCGTTCCTTCGTTTTCTCACGTTGGGGCGGGCTCGGCAACCACCGCTACCCCATCGGCTTCTCCGGCGATAGCGTCACATCATGGAAATCACTTGCCTTCCAGCCAACATTTACTTCCACGGCGGCGAACGTGGGCTTTGGCTGGTGGAGTCACGATATCGGCGGTCACATGTTCGGCATTGAAGAAGCGGAACTCTACACGCGCTGGGTACAGTATGGCGTGTTCAGCCCGATCTTCCGTTTGCACTGCACCAAGAATCCCTATCAAGACCGCGCGCCGTGGTCGTTTGGTGAAGATGCCTTCCCGATCAATCGCGCCGCCATGCAGCTGCGTCATGCGCTCATTCCGTACATCTACACCATGGCGTGGCGCTTCTCCAAAACCGCCATCCCGCTCTGCGCGCCGATGTACTATGCCTATCCCGAAAACGAAGAAGCCTACATGAGATCCCAACCAGTATTTCTTCGGCGATCAATTGCTGGCAGCGCCGTTCGTCACACCGCACAATGAAGACACCAACCTCGCGCAAGAATTGGTCTGGTTGCCTGAAGGTGACTGGTTCAACTTCTTCGACGGCGAACGCTTCAGCGGAAATCGCTGGCACACCATCTACGGCACACTGGAGGATATTCCCATCTTCGCGCGCGCCGGAGCCATCGTTCCGCTTTCAGCATCGGCAGATGTCTCGGTGCCGGATCATCTCATTGTAAAGATCTTCCCCGGCATGGACGGTGAGTTCCTGCTCTACGAAGATGACGGTGTAAGCGGCTCCTATCTGGATGGAGCTCAGCAGCGAGAACTCGCATGGCACAGGATTGGAACCAGAGTCGCCTCACCTTCCGCATCGAAGCGGCTCAAGGCGACACCCGACACCTGCCTCCGTTACGGAAGTTTGATCTGCACTTCTACGGACTCCGTCAACCGGAAACAGTCAAGGTATGGGTCAACGGCGCGGTGGTGGAAGCGGAGTCCGTGTGGGATGAGGCAAAGGCTTTGTTAACGGTGACCAGCCCCCAACTGAGTCCGAGCGACCGTCTGGATGTCGAGTTGACCGTCAGCGAAGGAAGTCTGCTCGGGGAACGTGATCTGCGCGAGCAAAAAGTCCGCAAGATGCTGCGCGCCTTCCGTTTGGAAAGCATTGTCAAGCAACGCATTGATCAATCTCTGCCGTATCTGCTGATGGAACCGAATCAACTCGGGCAGGCAGCCAGTTATCTGAAGGAATCTCAATTCGCCGCGCTCAAAGACGCGCTATCGTAGGACGAAATTAATTTCGTCCTACCAAGGGAAACATCATGACCACATCATTCTTTCCTCTTCGCGACATTCGCCCCTCCGGCTGGCTGCAGGATTTTCTCGAACGCCAAGCCAGCGGGCTGACCGGCAATGTGGCGGTTTCGGGTTACCCGTATGGCTACAAATTCTGGGGCACGAAAGAGGACGACACCAAAGGCTCCTACTCCGCCTGGTGGCCCTACGAACAAACCGCCTACTGGATCGATGGCGCATTGAAAGCCGGGTATCTCGCGGGTGCAGATGAACTGTACAATCAAGCGCTCGAAGAAGTGGACTTTGCCATCGAACACGCCGATGCCGATGGCTTCATCGGACCCGAAAGCCTGCGCGACAAAGACCGTTGGCCACATGCCGTTTTCTTCCGTGCAGTGCTGGCACAATATGAGATCACCGGCGATTACAAATACATTGACGCTCTGATCAAGCACTACCGCTCCATGCCGCACCCGATGGGCTGGGATCGCGATGTGACCGGCGTGGAAATTTTGCTCTATCTCTATCAAGAAAGCGGTGAAGCGGATTTGCTGGAAATGGCAGAGAAGCTCTATGAAAGTTTCAACAGGAAGTGGCCCGAACATGATGCCGCGTTGAAAACCTTGCTTTCTGATAAAGAACAAAGCGAGCACGGTGTGACGTTCAACGAAGAAGCCAAGCTCGCCGCCATGTTGTACACTGCTACCGGCAAGAAGAAATATTTGCGTGCAGTAGAGCACGGCTATCAAAAGCTCTATGAGAATGCCCGTCTCGCGGACGGACTGCACTCTGCATCGGAACACATCCACGGCAAGACCGCGCTCGATATGCACGAGACCTGTGACCTGACCGATCACACGTGGGCGCTGACATATCTCCTGCAAGCCACCGGCAAAGCCAAATACGCAGACCAGATCGAGCAGATCGTTTTCAATGCGCTGCCCGGCTCCATCACCAAAGACTTCCATGCGCTGCAATATTTCTCCGCGCCCAATCAAGTCATCGTGACCAGCAACTCGAGTCACAATCCCTTCATGTGCGGGTTGAACTGGATGAGCTATCGCCCCGATCACGAAGTGCAGTGCTGCCCCGGCAACGTGCATCGCACCATGCCCAACTTCATCCACCGCATGTGGATGCGCGCCGAAGATGGCGGCATCATGGCAGCTATGTATGGTCCCGGCGACCTACACGCCACGGTTGGCAAATCACAAACCCTGCTGACGATCAGCGCCACCACAGATTATCCATATCAGCAGGAGATCAATTTCCTCATTGACCCGGAAAAGCCGGTCAGGTTCGCTTTCTACCTGCGCATCCCAGAATGGTGTCGCAAGGCAAAGTTGAGAGTGAATGGCAAAGCAGTCCAGGCAAAGTTGAGACCCGGTTCGTTCTTCCGATTGGAACGTCTCTGGAAACCGGGCGACGAAGTGCAGTTGGAAATGCCGTTCACGCTCGCCATTGAACATTTCCCCGATAACGGCATCAGCCTACGCTACGGACCTCTGACGCTGGCGTTCCCCATTCCCACTCGCGCCGAGATCGAGACCGAGAACTCCACCGTACGCCAGCAGAAGGAAACGATGCGCGAACAATATGTGCCGCGTCCCATCGTGGTGAAGGAAGAGTTCCCGGCGTGGAATTTATATCCGGACGGCGCGTGGAATTACGCTCTCCAACTGGATGAAGACTCGCTCAAGAACTTGATCGTCGAATGGAACGACTCCTGTACCGACCCGCTGGACGCATCCAACCCGCCCTTGAAGGTGCGCGTCCCTGCGAAAAAGGTACGCGGCTGGAAGGTTGTCCGCGCCAAGAAGATCAAGCAGTTCGGTCACTGGACGGAAGGCGACCGAATTCATGCGCGGCTGGCGGACGATCAAAGGTGATTTCACCTTCACGCCAGACCTGCCCGACAAGAAGATGTTGAAAGCTGGTCTGAGCAAAGAAGTGGAGATGATCGAGTTGATCCCCTATGCGGCTACGCAGTTGCGGGTGACGGTCTTCCCGAAGGCTTAACCAAACGGAGTCCAAAGTCTATAGACTTTGGACTCCACATTTAACGAGGGCAACTAGCGGGCAGAAAGCGATGCGTGCTCCTAATCCGCAGCCGCTTCCTGTGCGGGCGTCTCCTGTGTGAGATGCAGGAATCCCGGTCTGCCGATGATCCACACGAGAATGAGACCAATGGCGAACAATCCCATATTTAGAACAAACGGTAATGAGCGGTCGATCGTGGAGAGTCGACCAGCTATATAACCAAAAGGTGATATCAAGGAAATGAGTACCACGTAAACGATGGCGCTGACACGCGCCCGTTCATCCGATTCGAGCGAAAGCGCCAGCAGGGATTCAGTCATCGGGCTGACCAGCGCAGAGGCAATTGCCTCCAACACTACACTGGTCACCACCAATACGATGGCGCGCGGGGGCATGACAACCAGGAGCAACTGACTGACCAGGAAGGCAGTGAAGCCCACCCACAAAGGCAAACGGAAACGGCGCAGATTGGTGAGGCGCGGACCCAGGAAGAAGAAGGCAAGCGTCATGACAATGGAGCGGATCGCCACATAGGTCGAGATCTCTGAATTGGTAAAACCAAGTTTTGATGTAAACAATACACCCCAGAAACTGCCGCTGATGGTGGTGTAAATGTTAGTAATAACCATTAGAGACAAGGCGGCAAGAAGAGTGATGATGGTAGGACTCTTAATGAGCCGGATTAGCACACCAAGGTATTCCGTCAGCAGGCTGAAAATGGAACGATGACTTGTTTCGGCACGGCGCTGCACGCCGCGGTCGGTCTCGTGGGAATAGACATAGAGCACCAGCGCCTTGGCAGCCAGCATGATAAAGCCGAACAGATACAAGCCGCGCACGGCAGGGATGAGACCGTAGCGATTTACGAACCAGCCGCCCAGCGGAGCAAAGAACGCCGAACAGACCGCAAAGATCATGATCCACGTCCAGATGTGAACGAGGTGACGCTCCTCGGCATCTTCAACCATCAGGCACGTCCAAGCAGTGTGCGAGATGCGCCACAGGCTGTTCATCATTGCCGCAACAATGAAGTAATTGACATCTTGCGCCACCGCCCAGATCAGGCAGGGTACCGCCCAGCACAACAAATCGGCAATGAAGAGTGTCAGGCGGCGACCAAATTTATCCACTAGCGCTCCGCTTAATAAAGCGGTGAATATCTGAAGCACCAATCCCAGGCTGGCAATACTACCAATCTGCTTATCGTTCAGTCCCAACGCCAGCATATAAACGGAAGCGAACGGCATGAATAAGTTATACGGAATCCCGAACATGACCTCGGTCAGCACGGTGACGCGGGGATTGCCTTTCAGCTCCCGCAGGGTTTGAATGAGGGGGTGGTTAACTAACATAGGTTTGATTTTCCCATACTTCCGCCTTCTCTATCAGGGATGAATTTCACCTCGCGAGGTGGATGGACGTATGAAACACATCATGTCGTTGCGAGGAGCCCAAAGGGCGACGACACTTGCACCTGGCGCAAGTGCAGGTGAGCAATCTCCTCTTAAATGGAGGATTGTTATCGATAGAGTAATCCCGTTTAACGGTAGATTGCTTCGCTTCGCAGGGCAACAACCGCCCGCTTCGCTCGCAACGACATGGTAGATTTGTTTTTAGAGTGCAAAGCAAAAATTAAAGTTTCTTCGTTATACTTGCGCCCATGCTCGCTCCTGCCTCCATCCTCAAAGAGACCTTCGGCTACGACACGTTCCGTCCACTGCAACAGGAAGTGATCGACAACGTGCTGGCACGCCGCGATACGCTGGCGGTGATGCCGACGGGTGGAGGCAAGTCGCTGTGTTATCAGATCCCTTCGCTGGTGTTCGATGGGCTTACAGTTGTGGTCTCTCCGCTCATCGCCTTGATGAAAGATCAGGTGGAGCAGTTACGCGCGTATGGCGTTCCTTGCTTATTTCTCAACAGCACGCTTTCCCCACAGGAATATCAAGAGAATATGGACTACGTCCGGCACGGTGAAGTGAAGATTCTCTATGTAGCGCCGGAAACGCTGCTCATGCCGCGCATTCTCTCGCTGCTCGACTCGGTGCAAGTGGATTGCATCACCATTGACGAAGCGCACTGTATCTCAGAATGGGGTCACGATTTCCGCCCGGAGTACCGTCAGCTTGTGGAGGTGCGCAAGCGCTATCCGAAAGCGGTTTGTCTCGCGCTGACCGCCACCGCCACATCGCGCGTCCGCACCGATATCCGTACCACGCTCAAGTTCACCACCACCAACGAATTCATCGCCAGCTTCAACCGCGAGAATCTCTACATTGAAGTCAAGCCCAAGGGTGACGCTTACGCCCAGACCATTGACATGCTCGAACGCTACAAGGATCAATCGGGCATCATCTATTGTTTCTCGCGCAAGCAGGTGGACGAACTTGCCGCCTATCTCAAACTGCGCGGATACTCGGTCCGCCCGTATCACGCTGGGTTGGAGGATGCCGAGCGCAAGCGCAATCAGGAAGCCTTCATCCGCGACGACGCGCAGGTCATTGTCGCCACCATCGCCTTTGGCATGGGCATCAACAAGCCCAACGTACGCTTCGTCATTCACTTCGACTTGCCCAAGAGCATCGAGAATTATTATCAAGAGATCGGGCGCGCCGGGCGTGACGGTCTGCCCGCACACTGCCTGCTGCTCTACAGTTACGGGGATGTCGCCAAGCTCAACTACTTCATCGACCAGAAAGAGGGCAGTGAACGACGCGTTGCCATTGAACATCTCAACGCGATCACGCGTTACGCCGAAGATGAACGGATCTGCCGCCGCAGACCGCTCCTGACCTACTTCGGCGAATCCTACGAAGCCGGTAATTGTTCCAACTGCGACAACTGCACCTCCGCCCCGACCCCGCTGACCGACATCACGATCTACGCCCAGAAGTTCCTCTCCTGCGTCAAACGCGCGGACGAGAAATTCGGTGCTGGTCACATTGCCGATATTTTGCTCGGCTCCCAGAACGAGAAAGTCCTGCGCTGGGAACATGACAAACTATCCACGTATGGCATCGGCATGGAACTGACCAAGAAGCAGTGGATGCACATAGCCCGTCAAATGCTCTCGATGGGATACGTCCGACAGGAGGGCGAGTTCCACACCCTGAGCCTCACCTCCCGGGCGTTGGAAGCGCTGCGAAAACGGGAAACCATCTTCGGCGTTGTAGAAGAAGCGGAACGCGTCAAGATCAAGCGAGATAAAAAGACAAAAGAGGCGGTCGAATACAATAGTGCTCTCTTTGCCCTGCTCCGCCAGAAGCGCAAAGCAATGGCAGATGAAGCGGGAGTCCCGCCGTATGTCATCTTCTCCGATAAAACGCTGGTCGAAATGGCGGCGTATTATCCACAATCCGTTTCGAGTCTGTTGAATATCTCCGGCGTTGGACAGGCAAAGTTACGCCAATATGGCGGTGCATTTTTAGAAGTTATTCTTGCATATTGTCAAAAACACAATATCAAAGAAATCGCTCGCCCGAATTCATCCAAAAAACGCGCAGAATCGCCATCTCCCGCTACTGGGAGAGTGGACAGGGATGAGGGCGAAATCCCCGCCCGCACCCGCCTCATCGCCGAACAATTCAACTCCGGTGAAACCATCCAGTCATTAATGGAACAACATCGAGTAACAAGAGGCACGATCCTGGAGCATCTGATGAGATTTGGAATGGCAGGTAATCCCTTGCGCAAAGGGGATGACGTACAATCTTTACCATCCGCCACACCCGAACAACAGGCAACTGTCTTCGCCGCCTTTGATGAACTTGGCATCACCTATTTGAAACCCACCTTCGATAAGTTGAACGGCGTATTGAATTATGATGAATTGAAAGTCTTACGCCTGATGTATTTGATCGCCAAGCAGTGATTTTCGTCTCCCTAGCAAGAATAACTCCGAAGGAGTGAAATTATTATAGATATTCAATGTGGCTTTATAAACCCCGAAGGGGTGTCATAGACAGTGCAAGTGTATGACACCCCTTCGGGGTTATTTATTTTGTTTATTGTAACGCTATAATCCTGCCATCCCTTCGGGATTATTCTAAGGCTATAATCTTTCTACTACTCCGAGAACAGAGAAAACCAAATGTCCGCGTATCCCGATTATGTTCATCAAATGCTGGCACGTGCTCGCGATATCGGTCAATGGTATTGCGGACAGTCAGATGCTGCTGCCTTGTGTTTCGATGTGCTGGCATTGTTCCCCGATTGCAAGGAAGCCAGCGATCTGGTCTATGAGCTATTCTGTGATGAATGGACCATCTATGACAACCGCGTTGCCCTGCAGCAGAACATTGACGAATGGGATGACCGCCCCTGGCAGCAGCGGCGCAGATTGGCGCTTTCATACCGCTTCATGAGCAGATGGGATGGGAAGCGCGATATGATCATGGACAAGGGCGGACCGAAAGATGTGCGCAAAATTCTCGAAGACGGCAAAATGGAATTGCTCGGCGCGTACTGCCTGGGCGATGAGGAATGTACCGATTACGCCTGGTCCATTTTTGCGGATGCCATCCAAAAAGCCAAAGATCCGCGCAAGACACTCTATTGGATCGGCTGGCAATATGCGGACTTGGGATTCTTTGCTGACGCGGCAGAAGCGCTGGGTGAATTGTGTTCCCGGTTCAACAACGAGAGGGCAAGACGCCTGCTCGCGGAAGTGGTCTGGTGGCGGGACAATGCTCATCGAATCCCGTGGATCCCGCCCGAGGGAGACGGTTCACGCTACGACCACATGATGGAAATGATCGACCCAACCGCGCCAAAGACAAAGGATTCGATTGAACGGATACGCAACGAGAACCAGAAGGAACGCGTCGCGCCGTATCGTCCCAGTATCGATAAGAGATTGGCGAGTCTCTTTAAAAGCTATCCCGGAGAGAAAGGACACACCCATCGTAACGCTCGTGGATTGGAGTTTCCTCGACCACGATGATGGTCAACCGGGAGAACTCCCCGAGTGGGCAAAGAAACAGATCAAACGGCTGGAGCGTCTCAAGGACAAAGATGAAACTTCAAAAGAGATGATCGATGAGATGATCCGACTGCACCAGTACACACGCAATATTGAGACGCCATCCACGCTGAAGCGATATGACCCAAATGAACCACCGTTTGACCCAAGTGAAATTCTGGGTGGCATGGAATTGGGCGACGACTTCAATGACGAAGATGATGATGACCTATAAAAAAGACCGCTGGCTCTTCTCGTCAGCGGTTCTGTTTTGAACTAGGCTTTCTCTTCCGTAGTACACAAACTTTCATGCGAACCCATGATGCGCTGACAAAGCACCAGGTCCTGTTTGCTGAACGCCAGGAAGTAGACAGCCTCCACGTTGGATTTGCCTTTATTCTCTTCAAAGTAGGAGATAGCAGCATTGACCAAGTCTTCAGCAGCATCTTGCGGGTTCTTATTCGATGTACCGGTGCCCATTAAGGGGAAAAGAATGGATTTGAGATTTTCGCCTGCCAACTTTTTCGGGTCGTCCAGCGTCTCCAGGGAGTTTCGTACGCATTCTGATAACTCTTCAATGGGACTATAGCCGCGTCCCACCTGCCCCACTACAGAGGCAGCATGCAGGATGCGCTTGACGCCGTTGGTCTCCAGTAATTCTCCAGAGCTGGTGTACAGGATGCAGCCAGGGTCGACACTCGTCTCCCCTTCCAAGGCAGCCTTCAATTCGTCGGCGATCGTATCCACCTTGATCTTGCCGGCTTTACTTTTCGTAGCGCCCATATAACGGATCACCCCGGAGATGGAGATTTCGTACGGACGCGCCATTTGCATGTTGGTGTTCTCAGAGTTAACCCACACATCGATGTCTTTGACATTCTGAAGGTCGCCCGTAACGATGCCGATCTTTTTCTCCGGGTATTTCTCGAGGGAGAATAGGACCGTGTCCGTCTTCTTGATATATTGTTTGTTATCGACTTTCAAACTTTTGAGCACGGTGTGCACCGGGCTATCTATATTATTGACCTTTGCCAGCCCGCTCTCGATCATTTCTTTGATCTTGTCCGCCGCGTCTTTGAGACTGACCGGATCATCGCTCTTATATTCAATGACGGTAAAGCCTGAAATATTGAACGGTAGTTTGGTGCCTGCCTGACGGATAATGACCGTAACGTTTTTCTTCAAAGCATGGCGAACCCCCAGTTCGTAAAACACGTTCGCATTCAGGGAGGTGATATCCACTACCGCCACATCGGCATCGTAGATGTGGGTGAACATCTTGGTGTGGATCCAGCCTGATTCGCCGATCTCGTCACAGCGCACACAATCGATGTTCATCGAAGACACCGTCGCTTTGATAAAGTTGTTGTAGATATCATCGAAATGATACTCAACCCCGTCAACGGTTTTATCACCGAACGGCATGATGACAAAGCATGTTCCTCGAGCAGGTTTGGTCGGCATGGATTTTCCCTTTCGTCGTTTATTTCTTCAACAAACGATTTTGCAGCCAGTAAATTCCCAGAATGGTCTTCCCATCCTGAATGGTCCCATTTTGGATGTCTCGCAGTGCTTCTTCCAACGAGAGTTCGAGAGTGCGGATATTTTCATTCTCGGAGGCGAGCCCGCCGGTTTTGTTGTATTTCGCCTTTTCCCCGAGATCTCCACATAGTAGAGATGGATCCGTTCGGAACTGCCACCCGGTGACGGGTAGAAAGAGGCGATGCGTTCCACCGCTTCCACTTCGAGACCGGTTTCTTCGTTCGCTTCCCGACGCGCCGTTTCTTCCGGAGGTTCTTGCCCATCCTGCATTCCGGCAATAGTCTCGATCACCCAGCCGGGTCCCTTGGGGTAGGTGGGATAACGGAACTGTTCGATCAACAGGAGTTTTTGGGTGTCGAGATTGTAGACAAGTACAGCAACAGAATCGCCCCGTTCAAAATTCAAGCGCCGCATGGACTCGCTCATCGTGCCATCGAATTTCTCAAAGCGCAGATAAGCTTCCTCCACTTTGAAAAAATCATCGAGCAGGTAGCGCTGGCTTACGATTTCCACTTTCTTCATGCATGCCTCTTGGTTTGGTTGCTGGCGAAGGATGAATTAATTATGACACCACCGGGTTGAATTGTATCATTTTCATGTAAGAGTGGTGAAGAGCAGCAGGCAGCATTGCTTGTGCAAAGTCGAAAAATTCTTAAACGCAAATGTCACGAAAGAACGAATAGCGCGAATTTGATGTGATGTATTTGCGTCATTCGCCAATTGGCGGAATTCGCGTTCCATTTGCGCCTTAAAATCAAAACCATGTCCCTGGGCTTTGCGACAGCCAAGGTAAGCAGGGTCAGGGAGTCTGACACCACACAGACGGATTTGTTTTTAAATACTTCACAGCCTAACCACTGTGCCCTTCGGGCATGATAAGACATGGAGACACTGAGAATTTTAAAACTCCGTGCTCTCTGTGCGCTCCGTGGCTACGAGAACGGCAATTTCTATTTTTCACTTGCCCTCTCCCACCACAGGAGTATAATGAATCTGTCAGTGCCATCCTAATTTCAGTTGTAGATCAGGAAGAAGGTATCTTCCCTAATGGCAAGTAAAACTCCCCCCAAAAGCACAAAAAAAACACCTCGCACCAAACCCCAACAACAAAAAAAGAAACCCGAAGCTCCCGTTCTGCCACAGGAACAACCTCTCACTGTGGTGGGCATTGGTGCGTCTGCTGGTGGGCTGAAGGCGCTGCAAGCGTTCTTCGAAGCCCTGCCCGACAAGCCGGGTCTGGCATTTGTGGTCATCACACATCTACACCCTGAGTACGAAAGTCATCTGCCGGAGATCCTGCAGAATTATACGGAGATGAAAGTCGAACAGATCACCCGCAAAGTACCGGTGGAAGCCGATCACGTCTATGTGATCCCGCCCGACCGTCGTCTGCTCATAGCAGACCATAAACTGGACGTGCGCAAGTTCGATGAGCCGCGCGGTTTACGCACTCCCGTGGACCTGTTCTTCCGCAGCCTGGCAGATGCGCACGCCAGCACGGTGGGCATCATCCTTTCGGGCAGCGGCACCGATGGAGCCGTGGGCATCAAATCCATCAAGGAAAAGGGCGGCTTGCTGATGTGCCAGCAGCCCGAGGAAGCCGAATACGATGGTATGCCGCGCGCCGCCATCGCCACCGGCATCGTGGATGCCGTGATGCCGGTCAAAGAACTGGCAGAGACATTGGTGAAATATGCCCAGCGCCCCGCGCCGCTGCCGCGCGACCCGGAAGATCTAACACCCCAGCAGCAGGAAGCGCTGCAGCGCATCCTGGCGCATGTGCATGCCCGCACCGGTCACGATTTCAGCCAGTACAAGCGCACCACCGTCCTGCGCCGCGTTCAGCGGCGCATGCAGTTGAGCGGGTTCGATACGCTCGAAGCCTACCTGGACTACATGCGCCACAACGTCAACGAAGCCAACGCCATGTTCAACGACATTCTGATCGGCGTCACGAACTTCTTCCGCGATGCGGCTTCGTGGGACGCGCTCAAGCGGAAGGTCATCCCCGCTTTGTTCGAGAACAAACAGGAGGGCGATGCGATCCGCGTCTGGACGATCGGCTGTTCCACCGGAGAAGAGGCGTACACGCTTGGCATCCTGCTGCTCGAACATGCCGCCACGCTCGATAAGCGCTACCAGATCCAGATCTTCGCCTCCGATCTCGACGATCACGCTTTAATGCAGGCACGCGAAGGCATTTATCCCGCCGCCATCGAAGCGGATGTGAGCGCCACGCGGCTCGAACAATTCTTCAACCAGCAAAATAACCATTATCAGGTACGGCGTGAACTGCGCGATATTGTGCTCTTCACCAATCACAGCGTGCTGCGCGACCCGCCCTTCTCGAAGCTCGATCTCATCTCCTGCCGCAACCTGTTGATCTACCTGCAGCGCGAGATGCACGAGAACATTCTGGATATCTTCCATTACGCCCTCAACCCCGGCGGATATCTCTTTTTGGGCGGTTCCGAATCGGCTGATTCGGTCAAGGACCTCTTCCAAACCATGGATAAGGGACACCGCATCTACAAAGCCAAACCCTGGGCTGGGGATAATCCGCATGTTCCGGCTCTGCCACTGAAAGCGCTCGCCGCGCGAAAGTACGATACCTATGTGCCCGCCCACCCGATCCAGCGGCGCTTCGTCACGGGCATGCCTCCGCTCGAAGACCAGCACATGAAATCGCTCGAAACGTTCGGTCCGCCCAGCGTGTGGGTGGACGATGACTATGTGATCCTGAACGTTTCGGAGACGGCGGGACGCTTCCTCTACCAGCCCAGCGGACCCGTGACCAACGACCTGCTCAAGCTGGTGCGTCCCGAATTGCAGATCGAATTGCGTTCTGCCCTCTTCCAGGCATTCGACAAGGGCAAAGCGGTTCTTTCTCAGCCGGTCTTTGTGCAGTTCAATGGGCATCCTCACCGCGTGTTGATCGCCGTGCGCCCCGACAAACGCAATGCAGACACCAATGCGGAACATGGCAAAAAGGCGCTGGTGGTCTTCCTCGAGGATGAGAGCGAAACGTCCCACGATACGCCGCAATCTTCCGACAGGCGCAGCCAGTCGCACAACGATGCGCTGGTCAAGCAGTTGGAGGAGGAAGTGCAGCACCTGCGTGAACGCCTGCAAGCCACGGTGGAGGAGTTCAACAGTTCCAGCGAGGAGATGAAAGCCTCCAACGAGGAACTGCAATCCATCAATGAGGAGTACCGCTCCACCACCGAGGAATTGGAGACCAGCAAAGAGGAGCTGCAATCGGTCAACGAGGAATTGCAGACGGTCAACAACGAACTGCGCAGTAAGTTCGAGGAAGTGTCCCGCGCCCACAGCGACCTCGAGAACCTGATGAACGCCACGCAGATCGCCACCATCTTCCTGGACCGCGATCTGAAGATCAAACGCTATTCACCGGGCATGGAGCAAATCTTCAACATCCGCGCTACCGACCGCGGACGCCCCATCTCTGACCTGACGCATAAACTGAACTACGATAACCTCGTGGAGGATGCGCGCCTTGTCCTGCAAAAGCTGGTCACCATCGAGCATGAAGCCACAGATCAGGATGGTGAAACACTGTTGATCCGCCTGCGCCCCTACCGCACCGTGGATGACCGCATCGACGGCGTGGTCATCAGCTTTGTGGATATCAGCGATGTCAAGAACGCAGAACTCACCCGCAAAAATTACAAGTCGTTCTACACGCTGTTCCACACCAGTCCAATTCCCACGCTGTTGACACGCCTGAAAGACAACAGCATCCTGAATGTCAATCAGGCATTCCTCGATTATATGAACCTTACCCAGCAGGATGTAGTCGGGCAGAGCGTTCAGTCATTTGTGACACTCTCTAAAGAATCACTCAAGCTGTTACGCGAGGGGAACATCCGCAACAACGAGATGGATATTGCCTTGCCATCTGGCGAGAAGAAAACGATCCTCATCTCCAGTCAGCGCATCCAGATCGAAAACGGAGATGCCCTGCTCCTGACCCTGACCGACATCACCGAACGCGTGGATATCGAACGCCAGAACCGCACGCTCAACAGCGAACGCATCTCCGCCGAATTGAACGAGCGCCGGCGCATTGCTCAACTTCTGCACGACGACCTGCAGCAGCGCATCTTTGCCATCAAAATGCACCTGGAGCGGCTGGAAGAGGGCTTCAAAAACCATGATGCCGAAGCGGCAAAGGAAGATTTTGCCAAATTGGAGACCTGGCTGGTGGAAGCCATCGCCATGACGCGCCGGCTCAGTTCCGATATCAACCCGGTCAGCATTGTGGGCAGCACGCTTTCTGAGGTCATTCTCTGGCTGATCAATGACATGAAGGAACAGCACCAACTGGAAACGCGCTTCGAGGAGAACGGCATTCGTCCCAAATTGAATTCCGGCGTATTGGAGGTCCTGCTGAAATCCATGCGTGAGCTGCTCTTCAACGTGGTCAAACACTCCGGAACGAAAGAGGCGACCATCCGCCTGGAACGGAAAAATAAAACGGCGATCCAGATCGTGGTCAGAGATCACGGCAAAGGCTTTACTGGAAAATCAAAAAATGGCGCTGAGCATATCAGCGGAATAGCCAATATCCGCCATCAACTCGGCTTATTTGACTGCACCCTTGAATTTGACTCTGCACCCGGCAATGGCACCCGCGCGATCATCGGTGTTCCACTTCGGAAGACAGAGTCAAGCTCATGACCAAACTGTTACTCATCGAAGATCATCCTATTTTTGCGGAGGCGCTTTCGCAGGCATTGCGCGAGCGAGGCAATATTACATCGGTCAATGTGGTCAACTCAGCAGAACAAGCCGTTCAACTGGTGCCCGAGCTGAACGTAGATATGATCCTGGTGGATGTTTCTTTACCCAAGATGAGCGGCATCGAGTTTGTTAGTTTGATCCACGAGCAGCGACCTGAGATTCCCTGTCTGGTGATCTCAGGTCACGTGTCCCGCCGCTACGCCCGCCGTGCAGTGGAAGTTGGCGCGCGCGGCTACGCCGTCAAAGACAGCGTCAGCGGCATTATTGAAGGAATCAATCGAATTTTGAGAGGGGAAATCTACATGAGCAAAGATATTACGGACGACTGACAGTATGTCATTGCGAGGGCGGTTACAGCGTAATGCGACATTTATGTCGCCCTTGCCAGGTGCGCCTCAAAAGCGAGATAAATCTCGTGTTACAGATTCTACTCTTCTCCATCCGATGCATTAGGCGTGATCAAGCCCAGATTGCGCGCCATCTCGACCGCTGCCGTACGCGAATGGACGCCGAGTTTGACGTAGGCGCTTGAGAGTAGATTCCGCACCGTGGAATTGGAGACCGCCAGCATCTGCGCCAGATCCGCGGTTCCCAGATCCGGGTGCAGGGCGCACAACGATAACGCTTCGATCTGCCGAGGGGACAGAGTGTCCCCTCCGCTCTTGCCATTTTCCCCCTGCTTATAGAGATTGAGCGCCTTATCGGTAAAGTAGATGTGCCCGTCTGCAATGGAAAGAACGATCTTGCCCAGATCGCGCAAGGCTTCGTAATCGTCCTTGGTGATATACCCGCTGACCCCTGCTTCCATGATCATGCGGATCAAGCCGGGACCGCCATACATGGAAACCACTACCACTTTCAGATCAGGATACTTTTGTAATAATTGGGGGATGGTACGCAGAACGGGATAGGCATTCGAATCTTCTGCCGAGGTGCGCACACTCAAGTCGATCAGCAAGACATCCACCGAATTCCTGCGCAGCATGGCATTCAGTTCTTTGCCGAACAAAGCGCTTGCCACCACCTCAACACCCGCTGTGCTGTTGATGCGGTAGGTAAAACCATCGATGATACTTTGATGATCGTCAAGGATCGCAACGCGTACTTTTTGAATGGGCAAGGCGTGACTCCCTACATTAAATTATTTTCAGATAATCAATAAAAATCGTAGTTAAGTAGCACCATTACAAACTCAGTACAAATGTCTATGCCAAGCTATTAAATCCTCATCTCTCGTCTCGTACAATGTAATTGTAATCTGTTTTGAATAACAATCAAGACAGGAACAATCCCCAACTCAGAGAGAGTGTTATTTCACAGGAGGCTACCATGGATTTGATCAAAGTTGCAGCGAACTCCCGTCCGTCGGCGGTGGCAGGGGCGATCGCCGGAGTGATCCGCGATAACAGTCATGCCGAGATCCAGGCAATTGGCGCCGGTGCGGTGAACCAGGCTGTAAAAGCCCTGATCCTCGCCAGAGGATATCTCAAGGGCGATGGCATCAACGTTTTCGTTGTGCCGGAATTCTCAGACGTGTCTATTGAGCACAAAGCTCGGACCGCCATCAAACTGATCATCGACAGCGAGAATAACAGCGATCGCTAATCGGTTTTCACAAGACAATATCCCTCACAACAGGCTAAAGTGAAATCCCAGAGGCAACTTTAGGTGTAAGGTAGTTTTACTGGTAAGGGGAACATTCACTTCGCCCGACATAATTCGGAAGTGCAGGAGCCACAAGCTCCTGCACGAATTTTTTAAAGGGAAAAACTTAACCGCTAAGCGCGCAAAGAACCCTAAGAAAAACCTTTTAAATCTTGGCGTCCTTAGCGGGCTTCGCGGTGAATAACCGCCTTTCCTTTGCGATATACTTCAACGCATGTCTCCAAACTTCACCGACAAAGCATGGGATGTTGTCATCGCAGGCGGCGGACCGGCGGGATTCTTCGCCGCCATCCGCTGTGCAGAGTTGAATCCGCACCTGAGCATTCTCATCCTCGAAAAAGCGAGTCAAACTCTGGGGAAAGTGTTGATCTCGGGCGGCGGACGCTGTAACGTGACCCACGCCTGTTTCGACCCCGCCAAGCTGGTCACGTTCTATCCGCGCGGAGGGAATGAGTTACGCGGGGCTTTTTCCCGTTTTCAACCAAAGGATACCGTGGAATGGTTTGAAAGCCGCGGCGTGAAGTTGAAAGTGGAAAGTGACGGGCGCATGTTCCCGGTCACCAATTCGTCGGAGACGGTAGCCGAGTCCCTGCGGGAGGCGGCGAAAAAAAACGGGGTGAAGGTTCAGCTCGGAGCGAATCTGCTGAAGGTGGAAAAAGCTCAGAAAAACGGTTTCAGGCTTGAGGTGCGGCAAGAAGCGCAGATTTTCACCATCCGAACAAAAAAGGTTTTGATCGCCACGGGCAGCGATTCCAAGACGCGCGAGATCGTCCAATCACTGGGGCATTCGGTCGTGGAGCCGGTGCCGTCGCTGTTCACGTTCAATGTCAAAGACAAACGCATCGACGGATTGGCAGGCGTTTCGGTGGAGGATGTGACCCTCAAAATGGATTCCGTCACCGCGCGTGGTCCGCTGCTCATCACCCACTGGGGCATGAGCGGACCGGCAGTGCTGCGCTGTTCTGCATGGGGCGCGCGTGAATTGCACGAAAAGAAATATCGGGCAAATTTGAGCGTGAACTGGCTGGGCGACTACACCTTCGACAAGGCGCTGGAAGTGTTGACGCGCAATAAAGAATGGAAAGATAACCTGAAAAAGAAGGTCGGGACTACCCCGGCGTTTTCACAGCTCCCGCTGCGGCTGTGGAAACAGTTGACAGAGTTCATCGGTGAAAAGAATTGGGCGGATATGTCGAAGGCAGAACTGCGCCAACTCGCGCAGGAACTGACCGCGGGCGAGTTCCATATCACCGGCAAGGGACAATTTTAAAGAAGAGTTCGTCACCGCTGGCGGCGTAAACTTGAAAGAGGTGGATTTCAAGACCATGCAAAGCCGCGTAGTGGATGATTTATATTTTGCCGGCGAAGTGCTCGATATCGACGGCATCACCGGCGGCTTCAACTTCCAATCCTCGTGGACCACCGGCTGGCTGGCAGGGACGGCGCTGGCAGAATAAAAATCTACCCCATCCCCTACCCTTCCCCGATAAACAGGGAAGGGAGTCCCCTCTCCCATTTTGGGAGAGGGTTAGGGTAAGGGTAAATAAAACTCTCTGTGCTTCTCTGTGTTCTCTGTGGCTAATGTCTGTAAGGGCGGGCGGCCGTCCGCCCCTACCTAACGGAATTGTCAATTGACCACAAGGGGCAACTAACTTAGAATCCTTACAACAATGCAAAATTAGTCAGGAGAAGGCATGTCTGAGAATGCATATCTGCAAGCAATATCCAATGCCGTCATAGACGGTGAAGCCGAAGACGCCGCCGCGGCTACACAAGCAGCCATCGAAGCCAACATTGATCCGATGGAAATCTTGAACAAAGGTCTGATGGACGGCGCCGATGAAGTGGGGAAACGCTTTGAACGTAACGAATATTTTCTACCCGAACTCATGTTAGCTGGGCGCGCGCTCAAAGGCGCCATGGAAGTCGTCAAGCCGGTGCTGATCGAGAAGTACTCCGCCGCTGACAGCCAGATGAAGGGCAAGGTCGTTTCTGCCACCGTGCAGACCGACATCCACGATATCGGCAAGAACATCGTTTCCTCGATGCTCACCGCCGCCGGGTTCGAAGTCACCGACATGGGCGTGGATGTTCCGATCAAATCCATTATTGATAAAGCCGAAGAGATCGAAGCGCGCATCATTGCCCTTTCCGCACTGCTGACCACTTCCATGCCGTTCATGAAGGATCTTATCAAATTGATGGAAGCGCGTGGCATCCGCCAGAAATACATCATTCTGGTGGGCGGAGCCTCCGTCACCCCCGATTGGGCAAAAGCCATCGGCGCCGATGGCACAGCGAAGAATGCCGCCGATGCGGTGAAACTGGCTCGCGAAAAGATTGGTATGTGATTATTTGTAGGGGCGGACGGCCGTCCGCCCCTACCTGTTATTTATTGGAGACATTCATGCTGAACTACCTCGACATTCTCGACCGCGCACATAATGGACCCTATCTCTCTGAGGAGAACTGGGATCTCGAAAAGATCGCCATGACCACCAAACGGCTGGTCAAGAAATACAAACTTGAATGGAACAAGGAAGAGCTCGTCACCGATGATCCTGCTCTGTCCAAAGCCATTTTTGATGCGGGCTATGAACTAGCCGTGACGGTCGGTTCCTACAGTCGTACCACCGAGCGCATCATTGAAATTTCACAGGATGAAATTGATAACGGCATCCGCAACATGCCGCAGGAAGTGGTCATGGGCGAAGGCAAGGATGCCCGGACTCTTTATGCGCGTCGCTTGGACGATGAGCGGGCTCCGTTATTTTTCGGCGGTTCCCCCGGAACGCCTGTTCCCGAGCGCATCTTCCTCGCCAATGTCATGTCCTACATGCAGGAGCCGTTGATCGATCTCGCCACCTGCGGCACGCTCGTCGAAGTGGACGGACGCGAGGTCCGCACCGGCAACCCGATCGAGATCGTCTCCACCCGCCGCGAACTGCAATACATGCGCCAGGGACTCAAACGCGTCGGTCGCGCGGGCATGGGCATGTTAGCCGCACAATCGTCAGTTTCAGAGTTGGGCGATCTGGCAGCTGCGCACCCCGATTATCTGCGCAAATGTGACTCGCATCTCGTGCCCGTTTTGAACGAACTCAAGATGGATCACCGCAACATCTCGCGCGCCGTCAACTCGCTGGAATACGGCATGGTCAACGCCTCCCTGCCCTGCGTCATCGTGGGCGGTCTCGGCGGCGGACCTGCCGGTTCAGCGGTCATCAACGTCGCTTCGTATTTGATCGCCAATCTCACCTGCCTGGCGGATTATCACATCCTGCACCCCATCCATGTACGGCACATCGCCACCTCCACGCGGGAAGTGTTGTGGGTTATCAACGCCACGGCGCAAGCGTTTGCCCGTCACGCCCCCACCATCATTGTCTCAGATATTTACCCGAAATCCGGCTCCGGGACGAAGGAACTGCTCTACGAAACGGCAGCCAACGCCATCGTCAACGCCGTGAGCGGAGGTCATCTCGAGGGCTGCGGTTCCGCCGATGGCAACCTCCCCAACTGCTCGGGGCTGGAAGCGCGCTTGATGGCAGAGGTCGCTTTGGCATCGCACCGCATGAAAATGTCCAGAAAAGAGGCGAATGCCTTTGTCCAGCAGTTATTGCCCAAGTACGAACACGTCTTTGCCGCCGAGAATGGCAACCCCGGCAAACCGTTCGAGGAAGTCTATGACCTGCAAAAGGTCGAACCGCTGGATTTCTGGCAAAAAATGTACGAAGAAGTCAAAACGGAATTGAAGGAAATGGGTTTAAAGTTATAGAATTCACAAGGCAACTTCAGGGACGTGTCCCTGAAAAAAACTATTTCTCTAAGAGAGGAAGAACGTAATGAACTGGCCAACCATCCTTATCATCAATCTCGTTATTCTCGCTGTTCTTGGTTTGATCGCCCGCGTGGTCAAATCGGATCCCACCGGCAAAGGTGGCTTCAATTTCAATTACACCACCTCCGACCTCGTCATCATGGCAGTACTCGGCGCTCTGGCAGGCGTTATCAACACCTGGATGGGTAACGTCTGGTATGCCGCCAGCACCATCAACCCGATCTATGGCGCAGCTCTGCAAGGCACTTTCATGTGGGCTTATATTTTGGCGTATTTCCTGGTCCGCAAATCCGGCTCCATGCTCATCATCGGTGTCATCGAATCTGCTGTAGAAGCACTGCTCGGCAACCAGGCGGGTCTTAACACCCTTGGTTGGGGCGTGACACAGGGTCTCGCCGCTGAGATCGTAATGTGGTTCTGCAATTATGGAAAATTCGGTTGGCTGGTGTTTGCCCTCGCCGGCGCCGGTTCTTCTCAGGCTGGCACCTTCTGGAGCTTCTTCCTGTATGGCTGGAGCTCGCTCACCGACTACCTCATCGCTGCTCCTATCAATCTCATTTCAGGTTTCATTTTCTCGGGTCTACTTGGCTTCGGTCTTGGTAAGATGATCGAGAACACCGGTCTGCTGCGCGCGACCCGAAGAGAAGTGTAGCTCAGGAGTTTTGTGACGAGAACCAACCCCTCAACTGACAAACCTCTCGTCCAGTTTGATCAGGTCACCTATCAACATTACGGAAAGCCCACGCCTGCACTGGTGGATGTCAATCTGACAGTGCGGCGCGGGTCTTTCACGTTACTGGTCGGACCTTCGGGCTCCGGCAAGTCTACGCTGTGCATGCTGCTCAACGGCATCATTCCGCAAATTCTGGGCGGAAAATTGAACGGCACCGTCACCGTTGACGGGCACGATGTCTCCAACACCACTGTGCAGGAACTCGCCAAATCCACGGGTATGCTTTTTCAGGACCCTGAGTGGATGTTCGCCACCCTAAAAGTGGAGGAAGAGGTCGCTTTTGGACCCGAAAATCTGCGCCGCGAACCTGCGGACATTTTGAAAAGCGTAGAACAATCGCTGGATTTCGTAGAGATGGGACATCTGCGCAAGAACCTCGTCTGGGCGTTATCCGGCGGTCAAAGCCAGAAGCTCGGGCTTGCTTCCGTTATCGCGATGGAAACGCCCCTCATCGTTCTCGACGAACCCACCGCCAACCTTGACCCCGCCACCACCCACTCCGTCCATGAACTGATCCTGCGCCTGCGTGACGAAGGCAAGACCGTGGTGCTCGTCACCAAAGATCTCGACGAGTTCATGGCGGAAGCCGATGACATGATCCTTCTCGCGAACGGACGCGTCGTTGCTCAGGGCGCACCGCGTGACGTGGTCTCCAAACACGGCAAGCAGATCCTTGACCTGGGAGTTCTGGCTCCCCGAAACGACCGAGATCGGTCTGCGTTTGAAAGCGGCGGGCAAACCTATTAAGGACATTCCCATCACAGTGGATGAAGCGGTCAAAGTGTTTGCGGAGACAAAATTCCTCGCTCCACAAGTCACCGCCAGAGTGGCACGCAAAGACAACGTTCTGATCCACGCCCAAAACGCGGAATATACCTACAGCAACAAGTTCAAAGCCTTGCGCGGCGTTTCCTTTGAAATTCGGCAAGGCGAGATCGTCGCCATTGTTGGGCAGAACGGCGCCGGCAAAAGCACCTTGAGCAAGATGCTCGTCGGTCTGCTCAAACCGACCGGCGGTGAACTGACCATGTTCGGTCGCAAAGCCCGGCAGTGGAAAGTGCAAGACCTTGCCACACAGATCGCACTTGTCTTCCAAAACCCCGAACATCAATTCTTGTGTGACTCCGTCCGCGAAGAATTGGAATACAGCCTGCTGGCACAAGGCATCGACGATAAGACCGTTGTCGCCACGCGCGTGCAGGAAATGCTGAAACGCTTGGAAATTACCGAGTCATCGGACAGCCATCCCTTCTCGTTGAGCGCTGGCACCAAGAGAAGGCTCGGGGTGGCGACCATGCTTATTGCAGGCAGTGCCCGCCTCCTGATCGTCGATGAACCGACCTACGGTCAGGATCGCCGTCTCACTGAAAGTCTGATGAACCTCATCAACAACCTGCGCAAGGAAGGTATCACCGTCCTGATGATCACGCACGATATGCGCCTGGTGGATGCTTACATCGACCGTGCTATCGTCATGGCAGATGGACAGAAGATCTTCGACGGCAGCCCCGACTCGTTGTTCAACTCACCCGATGTGTTGGAACGCGCATCCCTGCGCACCACGAACCTGCGCCGCCTTGTGGACGGACTGCGCGCCTGCGGTGTATCCGTGCCCGATGGCTTGAACACCGTCGACGAATTTATTGGAGCCATGCAATGAGCGAACATTCTCTGCGCTATATTGATAACGGCTCCTTCTTCACCCGCATCGATGCGCTCAGTAAATTGATCTGGGTGGTCTTCGTCATTGTGGTCACCTTCCAATTGCAAAGCAATCTGGCACGCGCCATCATGCTCGGGTTGATGATCATCATTACCATCATCCTTGCCAGAGTTCCGCTCAAATCGGTCTGGCAGGCGGCGCCAGTCATCTTGATCATGGGCGCGCTTCTGTTCGTGGTCAATCTCTTTACCACGCCATCCACTACCTATTTCCAATTCGGCGGTTTCACCTTTGGGCAGCAAGGTTTCGACCGGGGCTTGGAATTCTTCCTGCGCATCACGATCATGGTGCTGGCGTCCTTCATCTTCATCTGGACGACCGACATCCGCGACCTGATGACGGGTCTCGTGCGCATTGGCATGCCGTATCGCTATGCCTTCGCCATCTTTTTGGCACTGCGCTTCCTGCCCATCGTGCAGCAGGAAGTGGACGCGGTCAAAGCCGCTCACGCCATCCGCGGACGCGCTTCCAACTCCCCCATTCGGCACCGCATCCGTTTGTGGCAGCGCTACATGTTCACGGTCATCGTCAACAGTCTGCGCAAAGCGGAAAGCACCGCCCTCGCCATCGACTTCACGCGGCTTCGGCGCCTATCCCACACGAACCTACACCAAGAACTTTCGCTGGACAGCGACAGGCGTGATGCTCATTTTGTTCTTCATTGCTTTCGCAGCGTGGTTGATCTTATGGGAACGAAACCTGCTCCCGTTCTAGTTTGAAACAGACCCCGCGCAAGCGGGGTTCTTTTTTACATTGACCCACCTTCCAACCTCACGTAAAATCACAGACTGTTATTATATATAATTCAAGAGGTAACTGACACATGGCTCGCTATCGCATTTTCTATTGGAAACACATCCCCTCCTCTTTTACTGTTGAAGGAGATGGACGCACGGTCAAGAAACAGCTCTCGCAAAGAATTCAGAACGCTATTGATGCCTACGCCATGGCAACCGGTTTAACCGGAACGGATGAATACTCCGCCCAATACAAGCGCGGCGACTGGGTTGAACGCGACGGCTCTCCCGAAGAAGTAGCAGATGCGCTTCTTTCTGAGCTGGAAATGGAGTTCGCTAAAATAGAGATTCCGAAACGGAATCAGAATCCATCGTAAGGGCACGATATATCGTGCCCCTACCAATAATATGACGAAAAAACACACCATCATCCTGCAACCCTCCGGGCGGCGCGGACAAGTGGACGAAGGCACCTCCGTCCGCACGGCGGCGCGTGAACTCGGCGTGGATATCGAATCCATTTGCGCCGAGAATGCCACGTGCGGCAAGTGCATGGTACTTGTAGAGGAAGGTCGCTTCGAGAAGTACAACATCGACTCGAAGCGTGAAAACCTCTCCCCTGTTGGAGCCACCGAACGCGCTTACCTCGAACGCAGACCCAAGTTATTAAAGGACAAAGGCTGGGAGATCGGACAAGTCCGCTTATCGTGTCAGTGCAAGATCATGGGCGATGTGCTCATCAACGTTCCAGAGGAAAGCCGCGGTAACAAACAGATCGTCCGCAAGAGCGCGAAGGAACGTCAGATCGAAGTCAAACCGTCCATCCGCAAATATCTGGTCTCGATGAGCCCGCCCGATCTGGCACGCCCCATCGCGGACTGGGAACGTCTCGCCAAGGGACTCGAAACGTCCATGCGGTTGGTACGCGGTGTAGAGGCAGATGTTCCGCGCTGGCATGATCTGTCTATTGACTATCAATGCCTGCGCACGTTATCGAAGACCCTGCGCGATGCCAATTGGAATGTCACCGTCTCCGTGTGGCAAGATAAGGAAGTGATCGAAGTTCAGGCTGGATACGTGGAAGACAGCTACGGCGCGGCAGTGGATATTGGCTCGACAACGGTAGCGTTGTATCTGTGCAATCTCCGCACCGGCGAATTACTCGCCGCCGAATTGGAGATGAATCCGCAGATCGTGTACGGCGAAGATGTCATGTCCCGTATTCAGTACACCATTGAGCATCCCGATGGGTTGGAGAAATTGAACAAAGCCATCATCGGCACGCTTAATAAGTTGTTGAAGCAAGCGGTTAAATCCGCCAATATGTCGTTGCGAGCGATAGCGACACTTGTACCTGACGCAAGTGCAGGTGAGCAATCTCCTGTTGATGAGGAGACTGCTTCGGGGAAGAGCGCCCTCGCAGCGACATAAAAGTAGATGATATTCTCGAAATGGTGCTTGTCGGCAATTCAACCATGCATCATATCGTGCTGAACTTGCATCCGAAAGATCTAGGACTGGCTCCGTTCGTGCCTGCCATTCATGAGTCTCTGGACATCAAAGCGCGCGAACTAGGCTTGCACATCAATCCGTCGGGTAACATTCACATCCTTCCCACCATCGCATCCTTCGTCGGTGCGGATACGAGCGCCGTCATCCTTGCGGAGGAACCGCATAAGCAGGATGAGAACTGGCTGTTGATCGATGTCGGCACCAACGCTGAACTCGTGCTCGGAAATCGCAAACGACTGGTTTGCACGTCCACGCCGACGGGTCCCGCCCTCGAAGGTGCCCACGTGGAATACGGCATGCGTGCCGCACCCGGTGCCATCGAACGTGTGCAGATTGACGAGAAGACTCTCGAACCGAAATACAAAGTCATCGGCGTGGAGGGCTGGAACACCGATCACGCCGAGTTCAAAGGACTCGTCAAAGGCATCTGCGGCTCCGCCATCATTGATTCGGTGGCAGAATTGTTCCGAGCGGGCATCGTCGATTCTCGGGGCAAATTCAAAAAGGGATTAGAGTCGAACCGCGTGCGAGAGGGGGAAAAGGGCTGGGAGTATGTCATCGCTTGGGCTGAGGAGACATCCATCGGAAGAGATATCCCCATGACCCAACAGGATGTACGTCAGATCCAGCTTGCGAAGGCGGCGCTCTATGTGGCGGCAACTACATTAATGAAGCGCAGCAATTTGCAAAGCCCTGATAAAATCATTCTCGCCGGCGGCTTCGGCAGTTACATCGATAAAGAGAAGGCGATGCTGATCGGGTTGATCCCCGATTGCGAACTCGACAAGGTCTATGCCATCGGCAATGCCGCGGGTGACGGCGCACGCATTGCGCTCCTCAATGTGGAGAAACGCAACGAGATCGATTCGGTCACGCGTAACGTGGAACGTTTCGAGCTGCCGACTGATCCCGATTTTCAAAACAACTTCATGCTGGCGACGAGCTTCCCGCACATGAATGAACCTTTCGAACACATCGCGCATCTGATCCCGCATCGCGTGGCGGACCCGATCGCGAAGAATTTTATGAAATAAATGGTAGGGGCACGATATATCGTGCCCCTACGGAGGACATCGATGAATAAATTCCTAGAACGACTGAACAGCGGGGAAATTCTGGTTGCGGATGGGGCAACCGGATCGAATTTGCAGAAGATGGGATTAAGACCGGGTCAGCCTCCCGAAGACCTGATCATTGACAACCCGGACATTTTGTTCAAGCTGGAAAGTGCCTTCGTAGAAGCTGGCTCGGACATCATCCTGACCTGCACCTTCGGTGGCACCCGCATGCGCATGAAGGACTCGAAATATCAAGACCGCGCTCCTGAAGTGAACATCAAGGCGGCAGAACTCGCTCGCAAGGCTGCCTCCGCTCGCGATGGCGTAATGGTCGCTGGTTCGATGGGACCGGTCGGTGGGTTGCTCAAGCCGTACGGACCGCTGGATGCAGAGGATGTCAAAGCCACATTCGCAGAACAGGCTAAAGCTCTGACCGAGGGCGGCGTGGATTTGCTGCTGATCGAAACCATGTTCTCGTTCGAAGAGACAACTGCTGCGTTCGAAGGCGCTAAATCTGTCAGCGATCTCCCCGTTATCGTCTCGTTCAGCTATGACCGCGGGACACGCACAATGATGGGCGTCAAGCCGAAGGATGTCATCAAGCGTTATTGTGAAATGGGCGCGGTGGTCATCGGTGCGAACTGCGGAACCACACTGGAGAATATGGAAGCGGTGGTCAAGGAATATGCCGCGACCATGCCGAACTTCCCGTTGTGGGTCAAGCCCAATGCTGGCGTGCCGCATATGGATATCGAGACCGAGCAAGGCATTTACGATATGACTCCCGAAGACATGGGCAACTATGCCAGGAAGTATGTGGAATTGGGAGCGAAGATCGTCGGCGGGTGTTGCGGAAACACACCGGAACATGTGGCGGCGATTGCCAAAGCAGTCAAATAGTAATTGGTAATTGGGTATGGGCTACGAGTGATTTCGTAGCCCGTATTTTTTAAAGACATGCACGATTTGTAGGCGGGGTAATTTATAATGTGCCTATGCGACAAATTATTTTAGACTTACTTTCTGGAAAAAAGATTGATTCTCAACCTTCATTCAGCGGGTTGCTCCATGTCACAACCGAAGGATTGGAGAGTGAAGGGATTGCGTTGCATGAAGCGCATCACGATTTGTCAAAGATGGCGAAAGCCGCGGCGAGTACCTTCAAGCTGACGGGCATCCCCTCCGCGGCGCTGCCATTGGATCTGTGTGCACCAGCGGAGGCGCTGGGGGCAGAATTGAATTTCTACGAAGGCATCACCAATTTATTTCCACAACCGAAAAAAGCATTGTTCGCCACTGCAAAATATTTGAACGAAGGATATTTCCAAAGCGCGGACTTCCTTCACAAAGGCAGGCTGCCGCTGATCTGTGAGGCAATTCGTTTGTTGAAGGAAGATGTAGGAAACGAGGTCGTCATCAGCGGAGTTATTCCCGGTCCATATACATTGCTGTTATATCTAGTAGAAGCGGGAGGGTTATTTACTGGGATGAAGCGCGAGCCTGCTTCGGTCAACGACACCCTCTTTCATCTTTCATCTTTCCTTGCCGAGATCGGCAACGCCTACCGCGACGCTGGCGCAGACTTCATCACCATCCACGATATGGGCGGCTCCCCCGCTTTCATTGGACCCGCCAAGTACGAGCAGTTCGTTCTGCCAGCGGAGAAGCTGTTGATCGAGAAGTTACCAAGTCCGCGGGTGCTATCGGTGTGTGGGAATGTGAGCAAGTCGCTGGAGTTGTTGGATCAGACTGGGGCGGAGGCAATCTCCGTTGACCAGACGACGGACGCAAAGGCGGCGCGTACGGTGTTGAAGAAGTCACTGCTGTTCGGGAACATTGACCCGGTGGAACTGCTGTGGAGGGGAGAGGAAGCGTCCATAACGGAGGCAGTTCGCGGGGCGAAAGAGGCGGGTGTGGACGCCGTCTGGCCCGGCTGTGATCTTGTCCCACAAACATCCAGTCAAAATTTGAAATCGTTCACAGCATAAGAAAGATTTGCGTTTCATTACCATCCAACTAAAGCCCTATCGCAAAACTTGACGCATTAATGCTCATATGCTACCATCACCGAAACTTTGTTCGAGATTGAGGAGAAGCATCTATGGCAAGAATCAAACGGAGCGCGTTTATCGCCTCCATCCTTTTGCTGGTAGCGGTAACCGCCTCGGCATGTGACATGCGATATTCAACCCAGCCAGCTACAACCAATACGCCGATTGCCCCAGGACAAAATTTCTTCACCACACCGCTCGCTACCACTCCCAGCATGAGTGATGTTGAGTTGTTTGGAACCGGCACAGCACTTGCACTAACTGGTTCGCCCGTGCCAGGGGTTGCAAGCATCACACCTGCAGGGGTCACACCGCAGGTTGCCACCAACACAGCTACGCCTGCTGTTGCCTTACCCACCAATGCAGTAGGGATTACGCCCACTGCCACCATTGCTGTAGCATCCGGACCCACTGCGACCTTAATCCCTTCTGGTTCCAAGCCTGCGAGCTATACGTTACAGGCCGGTGAGTTTCCATATTGTATTGCACGCCGCTTCAATGTGGACCCTGATGAATTGCTTGCCGCCAGTGGTTTATCCAGCTCCCAAGCATCCAGCCTCTCCACCGGAACAGTGCTGAAGATCCCACAAAGCGGAAATCCCTTCCCCGGCAGCCGCGTCTACCATAACCATCCCGATACATGGACAGTGGAGTCTTCCTCTGAAACGATCTCTGGTATTGCTTGTTACTACGGTGATATCGACCCCGCATTGATCGCACAGACCAATGGACTTTCTGTGAATGCATCGCTGACCGTAGGTCAGAAATTAACCATTCCGTAAACATAATATCTTGTATTATCAAAGCCTGGGCAGGTTGCTCAGGCTTTTCTTTTATAATCGATCTAAACAAAGGATTTTTACATGCCATTTGAATTGATCAAATCAGAAACCCTTCTACAAGGACGCGTTTTCAAATTCAGGCGCGATCATCTCAAAACACCGAACGGGCTCGAGACGCATCTCGATATTATCGAGCACGGCGGCTCGGTGGTGCTCATCCCTATTGATGCGGATGGCAACATGCTCTTCGTGCGCCAGTATCGTCATGCCGCGGGCGGTGACTTGCTGGAACTTCCTGCCGGGACGCGCAATGGTGATGAACCGTATGAAGTATGTGCCGCGCGTGAGATCCGCGAGGAGACTGGTATGGAAGCGGGAAAACTCGAGAAGGTCGGCATGTTCTATCTCGCACCGGGATACTCCACCGAATTTATGGGAGTGTTCCTTGCGACAGACCTGAAACACAATCCGCTTGACCCGGATGTGGATGAATTTCTCACTGTAGAAAAATTATCGGTGAAAGAAGCTTTTGCAATGGCAGAACGCGGCGAGATGCCGGACGCCAAATCTTTGGCAGCTTTATTAATGGCAAGACCTTATTTGGAGGAATACCTTGGCTAAATCTATGATGATCCTGATCGCAGGTCCATATCGCTCTGGGACGGGAGATGACCCTCGAAAAATGGAAGCAAACGTTCGGGCGATGGAAGCGTACGCCCTTCCCATATTCCGCATGGGACATATACCCGTTTTGGGCGAATGGTTCGCACTGCCACTCGTCCATTTAGCGGGATCCAAACAAATTGGGGATGAAGCGTTCAATGAGATTTTCCATCCCATTGCAGAACGGCTTCAGGATAAGTGTGATGCGGTGCTGCGAGTGGGTGGCGAATCCAAAGGTGCCGATCTAATGGTAGAAGTAGCGCGAAAAAATGGGTTGCAAGTTTACACAACTTTGGAAGAAATTCCACCCTCAAAATAGAAAAAAACGCAAAAACAGGAGCTAAAAAGCTCCTGTTTTTCATTCCTACCAAGTTTGTCCGATATGTGACAACAGGCACAGGGATTTAAGCAATTCATAACTAACTGCTACTGTTCAAAGGGGATAAACTTGTAAGGATATGACATTTCACAGGTATTTTTGATGCCTGATTCAGAAGGAGCTAGCATGAAAAAACAAGTAATTATGATCGACGGCAATGAAGCCACAGCCTCCGTCGCTCACCGCATGAGCGAAGTGATCGCGATCTACCCGATCACTCCGTCCTCCGGCATGGGCGAATTTTCGGATGAATGGTCAGCCAAAGGTAAGAAGAACCTCTGGGGTACCACCCCACTCGTGATCGAAATGCAGTCTGAAGGCGGCGCCGCGGGCGCCGTGCATGGCGCTCTGCAAACCGGCGCCCTCACCACCACCTTTACCGCCTCACAGGGTCTGCTGCTTATGATCCCCAACATGTACAAGATCGCCGGTGAACTCACCAGCACGGTCTTCCATGTTGCCGCGCGCGCCATCGCCGCGCACGCTCTATCCATTTATGGAGACCATCAAGATGTGATGGCTGTCCGCCAAACCGGTTGGGCGCTGCTCTCCTCCGGTTCCGTGCAGGAAGCGCATGATTTCGCCGCCATTTCGATGGCTGCCACGCTCAAGGCACGTGTCCCGTTCCTTCATTTCTTCGACGGTTTCCGCACATCCCATGAAGTCAACAAGATCTTCCAGCTTTCGGATGAAGATCTCCGCTCCATTCTGGACGAGGAGTTGATCCGCGCTCACCGGGCGCGTGCCCTCAACCCCAACAACCCCGTTCTGCGCGGCTCCGCCCAAAACCCGGATGTCTACTTCCAGATGCGTGAAGCAGTCAACCCCTATTACGAGGCTGTCCCCGGCATCACCCAGGAAGCCATGGACAAGTTCGCCCAGATCACCGGACGCCACTACAACCTGTTCGACTACTACGGCGATCCGAATCCCGAGCGTGTGGTAGTTGTTATGGGTTCCGGTGGCGAAACTGTGGTCGAAACCGTCAAGTATCTCGCTTCCAAAGGCGAGAAGGTCGGCGCGGTTCTCGTCCGCCTGTACCGCCCGTTCTCTGTCGAACACTTTGCCAAGGCTCTGCCCAAGAGCGTCAAATCTATCGCCGTGCTCGACCGCACCAAAGAACCGGGTGCATCCGGCGAACCGCTCTATTTGGATATCGTGAATGCTCTCGTGGAAGCCAACCGCCCCGGTATCAAGACCATCGGCGGACGCTACGGTCTTTCCTCCAAGGAATTCACTCCTGCCATGGTCAAAGCCGTGCTGGATGAACTCTGCAAGGCTGAACCCAAGAACCACTTCACCGTCGGTATCAACGACGATGTAGCTCACACCAGCCTCGAGTTTGATCCTTCCTTCATGATCGAACCCGAAGGCGTGGTCAGCTGCGTATTCTTCGGTCTCGGCTCAGACGGAACGGTCGGCGCGAACAAGAACTCCATCAAGATCATCGGTGAAGAGACCGACAACTTCGCTCAAGGCTACTTCTACTACGACTCCAAGAAGTCCGGCACTGTGACCATGTCCCACCTGCGCTTCGGACCTACCCCCATCCGCGCTCCGTACCTCATCGAATTGAACCAGGCGAGTTTCGTTGCCTGCCACCAGTTCTCCTTCCTTGAGCGCGTCAATATGCTCAAGTACGCCAAGAAGGGCGCAACCTTCCTGCTCAACAGCCTGTACGGTCCTGAAGAGGTCTGGGATCAACTCCCCGTTGAAGTCCAGAAGGATATCCTCGAGAAGCAGCTCAAATTCTACGTCATCAACGGTTACGAAGTCGCTGAAAAGACCGGCATGGGCAACCGTATGAATACCATCATGCAGACCGCCTTCTTCGCCATCAGCGGTATCCTTCCGCGTGAAGCTGCCATCGCCGAGATCAAGCACTCGATCGAGAAAACCTATGGCAAGCGCGGTGAAGCCGTGGTCAAAAAGAACTTCGACGCTGTGGATAGCACCCTCGCCAATCTTTATGAGGTCAAAGTCCCGGCTGAGATCACATCCAAGATGACGCGCCGCGAAGCGGTCCCGGCTGCTGCGCCTGAATTCGTCCGCAATGTGCTCGGTGAGATTATCGGCGCCAACGGCGATAACATCCCCGTCTCCGCTTTCCCGGTCGACGGCACCTTCCCGACTGGCACCACGCAGTGGGAAAAACGCAATATCGCTCTCGAAATCCCCGTTTGGGACGAAAAGCTTTGTATCCAGTGCGGTAAGTGCGTAATGGTTTGTCCGCACGCCGTCATCCGTCACAAAGTCTACGATGAGAAACTGCTGGCAAATGCTCCTGAGACCTACAAGCACATGCCTTCCAAGTTCAAAGAATTCTCGACTGGCTACGCTTACACTGTTCAGGTCGCTCCCGAGGACTGCACCGGTTGTACGCTGTGCGTGGAAGTCTGCCCGGTCAAGGACAAGACTCAGGTCGGTCGAAAAGCCCTCAACATGGCTCCCCAGCCGGCTCTCCGTGAAGCTGAAGCTAAGAACTGGGACTTCTTCCTTGATATCCCCGATCTCGACCGCAAGCTGGTCAACCCATCCACCATCAAGAATTCGCAGTTGTTGCGCCCGTTGTTTGAGTTCTCCGGCGCCTGCGCAGGCTGCGGTGAAACCCCGTACGTCAAGCTCGTCTCGCAGTTGTTCGGCGACCGCGCTGTGATCGCTAATGCGACCGGCTGTTCGTCCATTTACGGCGGCAACCTGCCCACCACCCCGTGGACTGTCGACTCCAAAGGACGCGGTCCCGCCTGGTCGAACTCCCTGTTCGAAGATAATGCAGAGTTCGGTCTCGGTATGCGTCTGACGATCGACAAGCAGAATGAATATGCTCGCGAATTGCTCGCCTCCTTTGAAAAGGAACTTGGCAAGGAATTCGTGGATGCAGTTTTGAACGCCAATCAGGACGATGAAGCTGGTATTGATGCTCAGCGCGAACGCATTGTCGAATTGAAGAGCAAACTCGGAAAATCCAGCGACTCCCGTGCCAAAGATCTGGTCAGCATTGCTGACAGTCTGGTCAAGAAATCCGTGTGGATCATGGGTGGTGACGGTTGGGCATACGACATTGGTTACGGTGGGCTCGATCACGTGCTCGCTAGCGGACGCAACGTCAACATTCTCGTACTCGACACCGAAGTGTATTCCAACACCGGTGGTCAGGCGAGCAAGTCCACTCCGCGCGCTGCAGTCGCCAAGTTCGCAATGGGCGGTAAGGGACTTCCCAAGAAGGATCTCGGTTTGATCGCTATGTCCTACGGCTATGTTTACGTGGCACGTGTTGCCATGGGCGCTAATGACCAGCAAACCCTGCGCGCCTTGCTCGAAGCCGAATCGTACGATGGACCATCTCTCGTTATCGCGTACAGCCCCTGTATTGCGCACGGCTACGATATGGCTAAGAGCCTTGAGCAGGCGAAATTAGCAGTGCAGTCCGGTCACTGGCCGATGTACCGCTATGATCCACGTCTCGCTGAGCAGGGACAGAATCCGCTCGTGATCGAATCCAAGGATCCGACCATTCCATTCTCGCAGTATGCATATAACGAAACCCGCTATAAGATGCTGACACAAATGGATGAAGAACGTGCGGAAGCCCTGATGAAGGAAGCCGAGCACGATGCCAAGTCACGCTGGACACTGTATCAACAGATGGCAGCAATGCACTATAACGGCAATAACGGTAACGGCAGCAACAACAAATAAGCTACAATATGGCGGCGGTAGTCGAAGGACACCGCCGCCAACTTAAATCCAACGGAGACTAACATGACCGATCTTTCTACAACTTATCTGGGTCTGAAATTAAGGAACCCGATCGTAGCCTCAGCATCTCCTCTCTCAAAGAAACTAGACCGCGTCAAAAAGCTGGATGAAGCTGGCATTGGCGCCATTGTGATGTTCTCGCTCTTCGAGGAACAGATCATTCAGGAAAGCCTGGAACTAGATCACTATCTTTCTCGTGGTACGGACTCCTTCCCAGAAGCAATGTCATATTTGCCGGATGGAGGCATGTATGCTGTTAGCCCTGAGAAATATTTGAGTCAGGTTGCTGGCATCAAGAAGGCTGTAAGCGTCCCTGTGATTGGAAGCTTAACGGTGTTTCCAAAGGCGGATGGACAAACTACGCTCGTAAGATCGAAGAAGCCGGAGCCGATGCACTTGAATTGAACCTGTACTTCATCTCCACCGATCCTAACCTGACATCTAACGATATCGAAGACATGCAAGTCGAATTGGTTGCAGAAGTCAAGTCTGCCATCAAGATCCCACTTGCCGTGAAGATCAGTCCCTTTGTCACATCCATTCCAAACTTTGCAAAGCGTTTGGTTGATGCTGGCGCTAACGGACTTGTCCTCTTCAACCGCTTCTATCAACCCGATATTGATCTTGATGAACTGGAGATCGTCCCCAGCCTGGATCTGAGTACGCCTGCTGAAATGCGTCTCCCCCTCCGTTGGATATCCATTTTGAGCGGGCAGATCAAGACAGATTTTGCATTAACTAGTGGCGTTCACTCTCACACTGATGCCGTGAAAGCTATGATGTCTGGTGCAAAGGTTGCCATGATGGCATCGGGGCTTTTGCATAACGGCGAACAGTCTGTCGGTCCGATGTTGAGCGCTCTCGCAGCATGGATGAAGGAACATGACTACGAATCCATCCAGCAGATGCAGGGCAGCATGAGTCAAAAGTCAGTAAAAGAGCCTGCTGCCTTTGAGCGTGCGAACTACATGAAGGTATTGAGTTCCTTCCGCGATCTTCCATAAAATCAGCTTAAGAAAACAGAAAAGGCTCTCGAAATCGAGAGCCTTTTTCATTGCTACAAAGTAATTATGGCAATTATTCTTCCACAGGAGCCGGAGCCGACTTACGCTGACGGAAGGTGATTCGGGCACGTGTAAGATCGTAAGGTGACATTTCCATGGCGACACGATCGCCCAGCAAAATACGAATGTAATGCTTGCGCATTTTGCCCGAGAGATATGCCAATACAACATGGCCGTTATCCAGCTTCACTCGGAATTGCGTACCAGGCAAAGCTTCAACAACTACACCCTCTGCTCGAATTTTATCTTCTTCTTTTGCCATATTACCTCTTTTTATTCACTAGCTCTATCGAACGAGCGTCGCTTTATGCGGCGGATTGCTTTCTTCTTTTCCATGCGGCGCTGTTCGCTCTTGGAAACGAACCAGCGTTTGCGGCGCACTGTACTCAAAACACCGCTTTTCACCACTTTCTTGCGAAAACGTTTAAGGAGGGAGTCCTGTGACTCACCATTGCGTAAATTTACAGCTGTCATAACAAGTCACCTCCTTTCCGCATGGAAGTAGCCGATAAAAAAAATCGGCCGATATGCAGACTCGGCCGAGGGGTATATCTACAAGAAGAAACGACAAAATGATCGATGGATCAAGAAGAACGCTTCAAACTCCTCTTTTGTAAAGTCAGATGTTCTCACATCTGTGAACCGAACCTGCAAATATAATTATACATGATTTAAGCGTGGATGAAAAGACCACGCACAATGTTAAATAGAAAAGTCCCTTTGGCAATGACCTACTCTCCCGGGAGGTCGCCCTCCAAGTACCATCGGCGCTGACGAGCTTAACTGCCGGGTTCGGGATGTTACCGGGTGTATCCTCGTCGCTCCAATCACCATAGGGACTATTTCACATGGTTAGTGCTGAACAGCAACTGAAAAGTATTTTTGTGCGGAAGAGTAATAAGTTCTCCACATCACGGGATTCAGCCCTCGACCATTAGTACAACTTAGCTCAACACATTACTGCGCTTACACTTGTTGCCTATATAGCAGGTGGTCTACCTGCGGTCTTACTCTGTTAACCAGAATACAGGGATCTAATCTTGAGGCGAGTTTCCCACTTAGATGCTTTCAGCGGTTATCTCTGCCCGACGTAGCTACCCAGCAATGCCGCTGGCGCGACAACTGGCACACCAGAGGTCAGTCCACTCCGGTCCTCTCGTACTAGGAGCAGCTCCTCTCAAATCCCTTACGCCCACAGCGGATAGAGACCGACCTGTCTCACGACGGTCTGAACCCAGCTCGCGTACCGCTTTAACGGGCGAACAGCCCGACCCTTGGGACCTTGTCCAGCCCCAGGATGCGATGAGCCGACATCGAGGTGCCGAGCGAAGTCGTCGATGTGAACTCTTGGACTTCACCAGCCTGTTATCCCCGGGGTAGCTTTTATCCGGTAAGCCACGGCCCTTCCACTCGGTACCGTGGGATCACTAAGCCCTACTTTCGTATCTGCTCGACGCGTTGGTCTTGCAGTCAAGCTCCCTTATGCCTTTACACTCTTTGGCAGGTTTCCATTCTGCCTGAGGGAACCTTTGGGCGCCTCCGTTACTCTTTGGGAGGCGACCGCCCCAGTCAAACTGCCCACCTGGCACGGTCCCTCGCCCAGATAATGGTGCGAGGTTAGGGTCTAAATATAATCAGGGTGGTATTTCACTGACGGCTCCACCGAGGCTAACGCCCCAGCTTCAAAGCCTCCCACCTATGCTACACAGATCATACCCAAACACAATGCCAAGTTGCAGTAAAGCTCCACGGGGTCTTTTTGTCCTGCTGCGGGTAGGCCGCATCTTCACAGCCATTTCAACTTCACCGGGTCCCTTGTTGAGACAGTGCTCTGATCGTTACGCGGTTCGTGCGGGTCGGAACTTACCCGACAAGGAATTTCGCTACCTTAGGACCGTTATAGTTACGGCCGCCGTTCACCGGGGCTTCGGTTCAAAGCTTCGCTTGCGCTAACCTCTCTCCTTAACCTTCCGGCACTGGGCACGCGTCAGCCCCTATACATCGCCTTACGGCTTAGCAGAGACCTGTGTTTTTGTTAAACAGTCGCCAGAGCCATTTCACTGCGACCTTCCAATGCTTTGGTTACCCTGACATCAGAAGGTACCCCTTCTCCCGAAGTTACGGGGTCATGTTGCCTAGTTCCTTAACAAGGGTTCTCCCGTTCGCCTTGGTATACTCTACCCATCTACCGGTGTCGGATTGCGGTACGGGCACTTTGAAATCAACGTTTAGAGGCTTTTCTCGGCAACAAGGCTCAATCACTTATGCCTTACGGCTCGCTCCCACCTCAGCTCAACTGGCGGATTTACCTACCAGTCTCAACACCTAGATGGATCGCACCCAAATCCAATAATGGGCTGACCTACCTCGTTGCGTCCCCTCATCACTCATTCAAAGCGGTTCCGGAATGTTGACCGGATGTCCATCACCTACGCCTTTCGGCCTCGGCTAAGGACCCGACTAACCCGACGCGGAATGACCTGGCGTCGGAAACCTTAGATTTACGGCGAACACGGTTCTCACGTGTTTATACGCTACTCATGCCTGCATTCTCACTTCCATCCGCTCCAGTCGCCCTTATCGATCGACCTTCACCGCTGATGGAACGCTCCCCTACTGCCCCAGCTTACGCTGAGACCCATAGCTTCGGTACTACACTTAGCCCCGTTAAGTTTTCCGCGCAAGGTCACTAGACCAGTAAGCTGTTACGCACTTTTTAAAGGGTGGCTGCTTCTAAGCCAACCTCCTGGTTGTTCAAGTAACCTCACCTCGTTTCCCACTTAGTGTAGATTTCAAGGACCTTAGCTGATGATCTGGGCTGTTTCCCTTTCGACCACGAAACTCATCTCCCGTAGTCCGACTGCCGTATTATGGAGTACTGGCATTCCGAGTTTGATTGGGTTCAGTAAGCGGTAAGCCCCTTAGCCCATTCAGTGCTGTACCTCCAGTACTAAACATACGACGCTAGCCCTAAAGCTATTTCGGGGAGAACCAGCTATCTCCGAGTTCGTTTGGCATATCACCTCTACCCACATGTCATCCCCTAACTTTGCAACGTTAGTAGGTTCGGGCCTCCACGAGTGGTTAGACTCGCTTCACCCTGCACATGGGTAGCTCACCCGGTTTCGGGCCTAATCCCAGCGACTATACGCCCTATTCAGACTCGCTTTCGCTACGGCTTCGGATGTTACTTCCTTAACCTCGCCACTGAGATTAACTCGCAGGCTCATTCTCCAAGAGGCACGCTGTCAGGCATAGTGAGGAACGTCTGTATTTCTACAGTGCTCAACTCACTGTTAGCCCTCCAACTGTTTGTAGGCTTTCGGTTTCAGGTTCTATTTCACTCCCCTAACAGGGGGACTTTTCACCTTTCCCTCACGGTACTTGTTCACTATCGGTCGCCAAATGTATTTAGCCTTGGGGAGTGGACTCCCCAGATTCCTACCGGATTAGCGTGCCCGGTAGTACTCAGGTATCTAGCGGAAGTCAATCAGTTTTCGCATACGGGGCTATTACCCTCTTTGGCAGGCTATCCCACACCTTTCCGCTAACTGACTGTTTTGTAACTTCCATATGCCAGACCCTACAACCCCACCCATGCAAGCATGGATGGTTTGGGCTATTCCCCGTTCGCTCGCCACTACTAGGAGAATTGTTTCTTTTCCTCCAGGTACTTAGATGTTTCAGTTCCCTGGGTGCCCTTCCTCCAACCTATGTGTTCAGCAGGAGGATACTTGAGGTTCGCTCAAGTGAGTTTCCTCATTCGGAAATCTCCGGATCAAAGCCTATACACGGCTCCCCGAAGCTTATCGCAGTGTCTCACGTCCTTCATCGGCATTTGGCGCCAAGGCATTCACCGAAAGCCCTTAGTAGCTTCTCCACGTGATGCGGAGAATTTATTACTCTTCTAAAATCACTTTCGGCCTACAAATATATTCAAAAAGATATTTGAGGAATTTTACTTTCAGTTACTATTCAGTTATTAAGGTACAAACTCACTGGTTGACCAGTGAACGATGCTCTCGATCTAATCCAGGGCATCGTTCACCCTTCAACATATTCTATTTTTAGAGACAATTCGACCCGGCACACACCGCCGGGTCGGAATTTACGACCTTCATTTCATGCGGTGCTATTTTCAAGCTTATGATGTTTGTGTACCGTTTACCAAATTCTCTCTTTACTCCAATACTTTCCAACAAACTCAGTGGAGATGGCGGGATTTGAACCCGCGACCTTCGCCTTGCAAAGGCGCTGCTCTCCCACTGAGCTACATCCCCAGATCTACCTGGGTAGTGGGCTTGACAGGATTCGAACCTGTGACCCCTGCGTTATCAGCACAGTGCTCTAACCAACTGAGCTACAAGCCCGATATTTTTCTTTAACAACTGAATAGTGACAGGAAACTTACCTCTGTGTCCAGCGCCTCATCACCGTAAGGCACATAAATGAGTGGAGCAAATCTCTCGTGAGGGAGATTGCTCAAGTACTCTAGAAAGGAGGTGATCCAGGCGCACCTTCCGGTACACCTACCTTGTTACGACTTCGTCCCAGTCACCAGCCCCACCTTCGACGGCGCCCTCCTTGCGGTTAGGCTACCGGCTTCAGGTGTTACCAGCTCCCATGACGTGACGGGCGGTGTGTACAAGGCCCGAGAACGTATTCAACGCACTATAGCTGACGCGCGTTTACTAGCAACTCCGGCTTCATGCAGGCGAGTTGCAGCCTGCAATCTGAACTGAGGCCAGCTTTGGGGGATTGGCTCCACCTCGCGGTTTAGCAACCCATTGTACTGGCCATTGTAGCGTGTGTGTAGCCCCAGGCATAAAGGCCATGCTGACTTGACGTCATCCCCACCTTCCTCCGGCTTAATACCGGCGGTCCTGCGTGACACGTATAACACGCAGCGAGGGTTGCGCTCGTTAGCGGACTTAACCGAACATCTCACGACACGAGCTGACGACAGCCATGCAACACCTGTTCAGGCTCCCTTGCGGGTCGGTCACCTTTCGGATCACTACCACCTGTATGTCAAGCCTGGGTAAGGTTCTTCGTGTAGCATCGAATTAAACCACACGCTCCGCTGCTTGTGCGGGCCCCCGTCAATTCCTTTGAGTTTTAACCTTGCGGCCGTAGTCCCCAGGCGGTGAACTTATCGCGTTTGCTACGGCACTGATGGAGTTTAACCCACCAACGCCAAGTTCACATCGTTTACGGCTAGGATTACCGGGGTCTCTAATCCCGTTTACTACCCTAGCTGTCGCGTCTGAGTGTCAGAAACAGACCAGAAGATCGCCTTCGCCACTGGTGTTCCTCCCGATATCTACGCATTTCACCACTACACCGGGAATTCCATCTTCCTCTTCTGCTCTCAAGCACGGTAGTATTGAATGACCTCTCCCAGTTGAGCCGGGAGATTTCACACCCAACTTACCGCGCCACCTGCACGCGCTTTACGCCCAGTGAATCCGGATAACGCTCGCCTCCTACGTTTTACCGCGGCTGCTGGCACGTAGTTAGCCGAGACTTATTCCTACGATACTGTCCTTTCTCATCTCGCAGAAAAGCGCTTTACGACCCGAAGGCCTTCATCGCGCACGCGGCGTTGCTGCTTCAGGCTTTCGCCCATTGAGCAATATTCCCTACTGCTGCCACCCGTAGGTGTATGGACCGTGTTTCAGTTCCATTGTGGGGGGCCACCCTCTCAGGTCCCCTACCCGTCGTCGCCTTGGTGAGCCGTTACCTCACCAACTAGCTGATGGGACGCAGGTCCCTCCCAAAGCGAATTGCTCCTTTAGTCATCAGTTTCTAAATCCGAAGACCACATGCGGTATTAGCAATCCTTTCGGACTGTTATCCCACACTTTGGGGTAGGTCACCAACGCGTTACTCACCCGTTCGCCACTAGGATACTCTCGTATTGCTACAAAAGCACCTCGTTCGACTTGCATGTATTAGGCACGCCGCCAGCGTTCATCCTGAGCCAGGATCAAACTCTCCACAAAAAATTTTTCACTCTTGCGAGTGTAAGTTGCGGATTTTTTACTGGATCGACAGAGTTGTTGCTTCCTATCACTGTTCAGTTGTTAAAGTTCGGGTAACAAAGCGGACGGATTTTACACGTCTCACCTTGGCCTGTCAAGGTTTTTTACAGACAAAAACACCGATGTCTTTTGTCTTTCGACATCGGCTCGTCAGACTGCAAAACCCACAGGCTTGTGTCTCTGACTAGAGACTTACTCAGTTTTCAATGATCTGTCAGGGGGACGAGATCGTGTATAACTACTGGCGAATGGTGATTATATGCATTTGGCTTGATTTGTCAAGGGTTATCAGACAATTTGCCTTGCAAAATCGTGCTTTCGTTTTTTACATATGCAGGTCATTCATTGACCTTCACATTCGCATCTAGTTGCGAGCCGTGATTATATGTTTTCGCTTCGATTTGTCAATAGATTATCAGACAATTTAACCTTAAAAAATGCTCGGGTTTAAAGTTGAGAAACATGAGATTCGATCAATGTGATTGCCTGACCTACGCCATCTTCATTTCTAATTTTATGACCAATACTCTCTGCAGTCTTCCGAACGCCCTGATCATCTGCATCGCTAATCGAACGTGATAAATTTTCAACGGAGAGCTTCTTAACAAGTATAGGTCTTGGACCAGCACCCGCTTCGTAAACTCGGTTACCCCAGAATGGTTGATCAGCCGTAAAAGGAATAACGATATTGGGAATCCCTGCTCGCAAACCAGCAGTAGTCGTCCCTGCCCCACCATGATGAATAACTGCCTTGCACCGCGGCAATAGCCAATCATGCGAAGCGGCTTCAAGGTAAAACAAATCTTTTGATGCTATTTGATTTATATTACTCCATCCTGAAAGGATGATCCCCCGCTGTTTGGTATGTTGCAAAGTATCACAAATGATTCTGTCAATTCGTTCTGCATTCCGATTAACCATACTCCCAAATGATACACATACTGGGGGTTCACCTGCGTCCAAAAATTTTCTTAATTCGGCAGACGGTTGATAAGAAACGTTCGAATCAAAAAAGAAATATCCGGTTACATGGACATTTGGTTTCCAATCGCTGGAGGGTGGAAGAACGTTTGGGCTCCACGCGCACAAGATCGGTGTTGGTGGGCGAAGCCGATCATCGTCAAAGGGAAAGTAAAGCTTTCGTTTGGGGAGCCCAGCCCGGCGACGAACTTGTTCATATCCAAAAACAGAAGTCCACCAGGCGATCTTTTGAGAGATGATATGAGTAAGGCGATTCGCTGCGCGTACCTTCAGATCAGGCAAGGTAACATTAGGATAATCACCTGTGGGAGTAAACATGGGAAAACCTTGAATGTGAATATCTGGAATATTCATTTCCCGTGCCAGGGTATGTGCACCAACAGCATGAGCAAATGTGTGAATGATGATGTCAGCATCTCTACAGGCTTCTTCTGTCTGGCGTAGCATATCGGCACCGATCTCAATCGCATGCTCCATAATATCGCGGAGTAATTTAATGCCATTGAATCCCGAGTTGTTCAGTCGACGGCTTAACTCTTCAGGGTTACCAGCCAAAGGGATAAATTGAATTCCATATCCTTCAACTAGTCCTTTAAATCTGGAGGGCGCCGCCAGCTTGACTATGTGCCCATTCGCCATCAGCCCAACCGATAAGGGAAGGACAGGTTGAACATCACCGCGCGATCCAAAGGTAAGAATTGTAATCCTCATGATGCCGATTTTACTCTGGAAGGCATGCTATACTGCCCAATAACAAGGAGCCATGATGACCAAAATTGGAATTTTGCATCCAGGTGAAATGGGGATCTCAGTAGCTGTATCAGCTGTTAGCAGTGGACATGAAGTTCATTGGGCGTCAAATGCTCGCAGTAACAAGACACGTCTGCGGGCCGATAAATATCAGCTTGTTGACGTTGGATCATTGGCACAGTTGTGTCAAACAGCAGAAATCATTCTTTGCATTTGTCCCCCTCATGCCGCAGAGGATGTTGCCAAGTCAGTAAGCGACTTGGGATTTAAAGGGTATTATCTCGATGCAAACGCGATCTCTCCTCAACGCGCTCATAGAATTGGACAGATGATGAGCACAAATAATATTCATTTCATAGATGGCAGCATCATCGGCGGCCCAGCATGGACTCCGAAGGGAACGTGGCTTTATTTATCAGGCAAGGATGCTCAGGTTGTCGCTGACTGTTTCTACGGCGGAACGCTTGAAACGAAAATAATCAGCGAGGAAATTGGAAAAGCATCTGCACTAAAAATGTGTTATGCGGCTTATTCCAAAGGGACCACTGCCCTACTCGCTGCCATTCTTGCCGCAGCAAATACACTTGGGGTACGGGAGGATCTTTATCAGCAATGGGATACGGACGACGCGAATTTCTCTCAACAAGTAAACGGCAGAGTTGCACGTGTCATTGCCAAGGCATGGCGATTCGAAGGCGAGATGCACGAGATCGCATCTACGTTTCAGGAAGCAGGGCTGCCGAACGGATTCCACGAATCAGCGGCGGAAATTTATCGGAGAATGGCAGCAGCCAAGGGTGAGTTTGATTCGCCAAGTCTGAATGAGATCCTGGATGCGCTACGAATTTCTCAGGTGTAATTATCCAAATCCCTGGCTTATAATCTTTGGGCCCCGAAATTATTTTCAAAAATTTCAGCAAATATGACACGTCAAAGCTTCCCAGTTTCAAGAACAAATCAAGTCAACATCCTGGCAGCCATCAGTATTGTTTTGGTCTTATTCTCCTATCTATGGTTTGGAAGTTTTGGGTTGTTCAACCATCTGCCAACAATCACAGCCTATTACGACAAACTGGCAACTGCTTTCAATCACGGAAGTTTAGCGTTGGAAGAAGAACCTGATCCCGCTCTGCTCGCGCTTGAAAATCCCTTTGATCGTTCCAAATGGGTCGGGATCAATGTTCCAACCGATTATTCCATCTACAAAGGTAAGTTTTATCTTTACTTCGGACCAGTTCCTGCCGTATTCCTAGCGATCGGCAAACTTGTGGGCTTTGGAACCAAAGGTGATCAGTATCCCGCTTTTGGTTTCATCTGCGGGATTTTCTTAGTCCAAGCTTTATTGCTCGTTTGGATTTGGAAACGGTACTTCTCAAATCTCCCCGCCTGGTTATTGTCATTGGTGATTTTCTTTGTAGGTTTGATTTCTCCCTTTCCATGGATATTGACACGTGCCAGATTTTTCGAAGCGGCAAGCACGGGCGGACAATTCTTTTTTCTACTGGGATTATATTTTCTATTGACTGCACAGGCAGAAAGATATCATTCGAAATGGAAACCCCTTTTGGCAGGCATATTTTGGGCATTGGCGATAGGATCACGTCCAACACAGATCGTGCCTATGGGCGTCACCGTCTTGTTGTTTCTGTTTCTGGAATACAGAAATTACTTACAACATAAACAGCTTGCACGATTTCTTTCACCGTTTTGGATTGCTTTTGTACCGTTTGTTATCGGTATGAGCATCCTAGGTTGGTACAACTGGGCACGATTCGATTCTCCTCTTGAAACCGGATTCTCCTATCAATTGGCAGGACCTGATCTTCAAGGAAATCACGACAAACTCTTTTCAACAGTTTATGTTTTACCCAATCTGTATAACTACTTCATCAACAAACCGGTCTTAATCGAGAAGTTTCCGCTGTTGAGCTCAACAGAAGGGCTCGGGGAAACCATCTATTCATCCCTCCATCTGCCTCGTATTTACTACACCGGCAACTTGACTGGAATTTTGTATAGCACCCCATTTGTGTTATTTGCTGGCATGCTCTTGATATCGCGCAAAAAGCAATTAGCTCAAGCGCAAATCGAAAACACTACATCGTTTGGATGGCTGCTACTTCTTCTGCTTGGAATATTCCTTGCTGAGTTCATCCCATTTGTTTCTTATTTTTGGGTGGAGACACGCTTCTTCGCCGATTTTATGCCACCTCTTGCTATTCTCAGTGTGATAGGTTTTTGGCAAGGCTATGAATTCCTTAAAGCTAAAACAGCATGGCGAACAGCATATATAATCCTGGGAATCATTTTGATTCTCTTTTCGATCATCGTCGGAATCTCTTTAGGACTTGAAGCTCATGCAGACGCATTCAAGGAATTCAACCCTGACTTGTGGAAAGCCATGTACAGGAACTTTTATCCTGGATTATGGAAACAACTCTATACTATTTTATCCCCCTAGCATACAGCTAACTCATCTCTTGACGTCCGGATAACGCCCGCAGCAAGGTATTTTGATCAGCGTATTCCAGATCGCCCCCCATGGGAAGTCCACGGGCGAGACGGGTCACACGCACCCCAAGCGGTTCCAGTTGCTGACGCAGGTACAACGCTGTCGCATCCCCTTCCATGCTGGGATTGGTGGCAAGGATGATCTCCTTCACTCCCCCTCTCGCTACACGTGCCACCAATTGTTTGATCTTCAGATCATCGGGACCAATCCCTTCGATGGGAGATAACACTCCCTGCAAGACGTGATATTTGCCCTGAAAGCCCCCGGTTCGTTCCAAAGCTAAAACATCCAACGCTTCTTCGACAACACAGATCACTCCGATGTCGCGCTTCGTGGATTTCGCATATCTCACAGCGTTCGCGTCCTGCTTCGGTGATGTTGAAGCATTCCTGACAAAAGGCAGTCTTCGCCTTTAGGTTAGATAATGCTGTCGCCAAATCCTGTGATACATCGTCGGTAGCGCGCAAGAGATAGAACGCCAGCCGTGAAGCGGACTTGGGTCCGATGCCAGGCAAGCGCTCAAGGGAATTGATCAGAGATTGGATAGATTCGGGAAGGATCATCGTACCGCCGGGTGCCATTCGCGATTTAGATTTCGTTTCATTTTCTTGACATATGCTTCATGCAGATCGATCTCGGCATAATTTGCCAGCTTCACCACGTATGCCAAGCAATCCGCGATCTCCTCACCGACATGTTCACGGGCATCGATCGCTTCTTGTACATCGTTTATCTTGCGAAGTTTTCTAACTGCAGAGACAAATTCGCCGATCTCACCGCTGAGATAAGCGACATTTCTAAAAATATCTTTATCAAATTGCTTTTCTTCGTCCAACGCTTTGTGAAAAGCCTGCAGGTCCTGTAATGCCAGACTGTCCCTGGATAGCAGATCTTCCATAACTAGAAGGGCAAACCACCCGCCAGCGGACCCATCAACTTCTGCTGAAGCTCGCGCGATTGGTCAAGCGCCATATTCACCGCTGACAAGACCATATCTTGCAGCATTTCAGCATCGGCATCCTTCATGAAATCTGGCGAGATTTCGACGGACTGGCACTTCTGGTCACCAGTCATCACGACCTTGATCGCACCGCCGCCTGCTGTTGCCGTGACAGTTTCCACAGCCAATTTCGCCTGTGCTTCTTCCATCTGTTTTTGCATGCGCTGCAATTGCTGCATCATGCCGCCCTGCCCACCCATTGCAGGTCCTTTATTGAATCCTTTTGCCATACGATACTCCTATAAAAAATTATTTCTTATCAAATTCAATCCCACCAGGCTTCCAAGATTACATGGGACTGGTCATCTACATCGGAGTCGCCAAGCAGGTCGCCTGCGCTTTCGCCGCCGATCCAACTGGTCTCATCAGCGTGGAATTGCTCTTTCATGATCTCTTCCAGTTCGAAGCCCCAGCCGTCTTCAGGGTAAATATAAAGTGTATCTGCGTGCCAGTGTCCATCAGCCATATCACGGAGTGAGATGAAATCCAGTGGCAATAGAACTGCACGCCACATTTTATGATTTTCTTTCAACCATTCGGCAATCTTTTTACCGTTGAAATAGTTGAAATTGGTTTTCGCAATGATATCGAGCTGTATCTGTTGGACTTCGCTGATTTGTTTATCGGGAACGTGAGGCTCAGGAGGAATGACAAACTCAATTTTCACATCCTTGCGTTTCTTTCCTTTTTCTTCTTTCTTGTTTATTACTAAACCTCAATTACCACTTACCAAGTACTCAATGTGGTCTCGATATGGGTTTCGCTTTCGCTCAACCCTACTCGACCACCATATGAAACATTAATCCTGCATATCCACGATCTCGCCACCATGCTGGATCGCCGTCGCCACCATGCCATCTTGCGCCACATTGGACGGGATCTTGCCTTTGGCATTCGTCACCATGCAGCGGACGGTTACATCCACGCCAAATTGGTCTTTCACCAGCTTGCGGATCACGTCGATCTGGTCAGGCTTATCGATCTTCGAGACCAGCACGTCGCTTGCCAGCCCGAGCACCAGTGTACTTCCTTGCACATCGATCATCTTGACCGAGTTCATCAACGCGGACAAGTTCGCCTGTGACTTCGGCAGCGCCGCGGACATGGGTTTCCATGCCTTGATGATATCTCCGGCGCTGAGGACATTTGTTTCGACCGGATGCGGCGCCGCTTCGACTGCGGCTCCGCCTGCGTTCTGCGAGGAAGGTTGAGGCTTAGATTCCGTTTGTGGAACGGAAACAGGCTGAGGCTTCGGTCGAACCGGTGCGGCGATCTGCTGAACACTTTCGTTCGGAGCATCCATTACTTCCGCTAGAGCAAGTTCCAGGCTCAGAGAGGGCTGCCAGCCGCCGCGCATATCCGTTGCGGCGTTGTTGAAGGCTTTGGTCATGCGCAGCACATCGCTCGTGGTAAAGGACTTGGCGTGCGCCTGCATCTGCTTCTTGACTTCTGCCGTGGCTTCGACCTGGTTGATGTTGCCCATCTGCATCAGCATCAGCCCGCGCAAATACTCGACGATCTGGCGCGCCAGCGAGCGCGGATCAGCCCCGGCATCAAGTGCTTTGTGGATGGTTTCCAACCCGTGTGCAGGATCATGCTCCATCACAGAGCTGACGATCGCCAACACAGACTGACTCGTTGCCGTGCCAAGAACCTGCTGAGCCAGCGTGAGCGTGATCTTATCGCCCGTGGACGAAAGCTGGTCGAGCAGAGACTGTGCATCGCGCATCCCACCCGCGGACTGTCGTGCGATCTGGAGCAGCGCATCATCGTCGGCTTGAATGTTCTCGGCTTTGACGATCTTCTTGAGGTTATTGACGATCTCATCCACCGGCACACGACGGAACTCATGACGCTGACAACGCGAGAGCACAGTGGCAGGAATCTTGTGAATTTCTGTTGTGGCTAAGACAAAGATGGCATGCGGAGGCGGTTCTTCGAGCGTCTTGAGCAGCGCATTGAACGCCGCCGTTGAAAGCATGTGGACTTCGTCGATGATGTAGATCTTGTACTTGCCCTGCGATGGTGAGAAATTGATCTTATCACGCAAGTCACGGACATCGTCCACGCTGGTGTTAGAGGCTGCGTCGATCTCGATCAGATCCATAAAACGGTTTTCACTGACGGCTTTGCAGTTGTCGCACTCATTACATGGACGCTTGGTTGGATCAGGATTGGTGCAGTTGACCGCTTTCGCCAACAGGCGTGCCAGCGTAGTCTTACCCGTTCCGCGCGAACCCGCGAAGAGATAGGCATGAGCGACACGATCCGCTACGATAGCGTTCTTGAGCGTTGTGACTACGTGATCTTGCCCCACAACAGCGTCCCATGATTGAGGTCGGTATTTTCGGTAGAGTGCTTGGGTCATTTTGGCGGTTAGCGATTAGCTTTCAGCAATTAGTAGGGGCGGGGTCTCCCCGCCCATCTTGAAAGGTAAAACCTTACGGCACTTTATACACAGCACGGACATTTCCGCTCGGGTCGAGCAACTGCGCTTCTTCGCCTGATTGCCAGATCGGGTCGGTCTCACCCCAGTAGAGGTCAATGGCGGTATTCGTCCCGGTAATGGAATGGATCTGCACCGCGCCGCTGCCGTTGAGTGTCAGGTTGGGAAAGGTAAACAGGTTGCCATCCGAGTTCTTTAACTGCCAATTCGCCAGGTTAAGCGGTTCTGTCCCGGCATTGCGCACCACCACCCACTCGGCATTCAACGTCCCTGCACCGATCACGCTGACAATCTCCACCGGGATATCTATATTCGGGTCGAATGTCGCTGCTGGAGCGGCTCCCTGAGCATTTACCGGCACCGCCGGCTGCACAGCGGGTTGAGCCACCGAGCGATAGTTTCGATCGTACCAGAACAGGATCGCGCCCGTCACGCAGGCTGAGATAAAGACATTGAGCAGCAGGTAAAAGACGAGTCTTCGACGATCCATTGTGGTTGAATCATAGCACAGAATTTCGACAATTGAAATTACAGAGTATCGCAGAATTTGCCAAATAAAATCCCGCGCTCTTTTCGAGCGCGGGATCTATTTCAACTTATTACTTCTGTTGAAGTTTCGTTACTACAAAATCATCAAATGTTACATCGGCGGACGTGGCGTTTTCCCCGCTCCATGTCAGCAAACCGACAGCCCCTGATGTGTACGTGCTGTCAGAGACAGAAGCGATCTGCTGACCGTCCACATACAAGGTCAGCGTGCCGGTACCACAATCCGCGCCCACGCGATAGGAAGCTGCATCCTTGGTGATCAGATCAGAAGTTCCCCACTGATCGTTATTGGTGAGAAAAACATCGGTCTGTGCCAACGCCGCTTTTACAATGGCATATTCACCCGCAGGTGTGATCGCAAAATAATAAAAAGAATCGTTGACAACCTGTTGATGGCACAGGACGCCGAACGCCGTTGTGGCAGGCGTGTTATTGTTCTTCACGGTCACTTCTACATGGAGGTTCTCATACTTTTCGGCGTTCGGCGTACTCCACACGAAATAGTTTTCCTTGAAGAGCTGCATCCGCAAGCCGCCATCCGAATATTCGATGGAACTGTCCGCATCTGTGCGTGTACCCCAACCTTCCCCACTCGAAAAGTCATCTTCCAGCAGTGAGCTGCTTCCGGGCAAAGCAGACAACACACTGCAAGCCAATGACGATGTCAACAATGCTACGATCACAAACAGGATATTATATTTTCTCATGTCTGATTCTCCTTTGAATACATAAAGTGAGTGGATTTTATCCACCGGAAACAAAAAGACAATCAGACTTACGGGTGATTTTCTTTGGATTTATCAACTCATCGTCAAAGCTACCCAATCTCCCATTTGACGACGCTCGTTCATTTTCAAGCCTTTCGCTTGTCCCGCTTCGATAACGTTTTGTTCCTGTTCTTGCAGGATCCCGCTTAAGATAATCGCACCGTTCTCTTCGATGAGGTCTGCCATCCCCGCATCAAATAAGCGGATGATCACCGGTGCGAGAATATTCGCCACCACCAGCGGCGCTTTACTGAATTCGAATTTCCCATCACGGATCTCCTGCACAGAACCAACACCCAGAATGAACTCCTCCCCCACTCCGTTCGTATCCGCGTTCTCACGCGAGTTCTTGACAGACTCTTCGTCGATGTCCACGCCAAGCGCTTTCTTTGCGCCCAGCTTCAATGCCGCAATCGAAAGGATTCCCGATCCGCAGCCAACATCAATAACGTGTGGCGTGTGGCGTGTGGCGAATGCCAATTCCATTAACTCCAAACACAACTGCGTCGTCGGATGCGTCCCCGTCCCAAACGCCATGCCAGGATCGATCTTGATGGCAATGCGCTCAGGCACAGGAGAATCCATCCATGCAGGCAGGATCAGGAGTCGCTGTCCGATGAGGATCGGCTTATAGTATTGCTTCCAGGCTTCCATCCAGTTTTGATCCGCGATCTGCTTGTAGGTTGCAGCAGGTAACGGACGGATCATCCCCAGATAGTAAAGGGACTCTTCGAGATTCTGTCGCGTCTCTTCGATCTGGTCATTCATCTCGAGATACGCGCGGACCGTGATCGGTCCAGTGGGCGTGCCGGCATCTTCGGCATCATTATATTTGACACCCTGTTCGGTCATCACACCGTTGGGCGCAAAACGTGCAAACACATCGGCGACCGATTCAGCCAGTTCGCCATCAACAGTCATGGATACTTCAAGCCAGTTCATTATTGTTCACCACTTCGAAAATATGATTGATCAAACCGACATCCAATGGGCGGACATCGGGTAAGTTGTCTTTCGAGAAATAGCCGATCTGATCCACTTCATCACTCGGCTGGAATTCGCCTTCTATGATTCGGCAGAGATAATACATACCGACACGGGCTGGTACCCAGCTCCTCGCAAAAAGAAGTTTCTTGATCTCTACTTTCATTCCCGTTTCCTCGAACATCTCACGCACCACGGCTACTTCCGGCTGCTCGCCGTACTCCAGTCCGCCGCCGGGAATGCCCCAGGGATGAAAGCGTTGATAGGTCATTCTCACGAGCAAGATTTGCCCCTGTTCGTTGAAGACGACTCCTGCCGAAAAGACTTGAAACAAAGGACGAATGATTCGAGCCGCGATATTTTGCAGCCAGCCGGGGAACACCCGCCAGATTTTGAGCAGGATGATTTTTAGCATGAGGGAAGATTATCCCACAGATAATTACGATTCAAAGCGATAAAACTTGATCTGAGCTTTTTCGATCGTTACCAACCCGGCTTTGATCTGTGGCTCGGCCAAATCCAGAAACTTTTCCAGTTTGTCCTGTGTATCGACAATTTCAACGATAACGGGCAAGTCTTCTGAGAGCGTATCGAAGCGGAAGGTTTGGATCTTGCGTGTGTTCGCGCCAAAGCCCATCATGCCGCGCAGGACAGTGGCGCCCGCCAAGCCCTGTTCTCGTGCTTGCAGGACGATCCATTCGTAGAGCGGTTTTCCCTGGAATTTATCCGCTTCACCGATGAAGATACGGAGAAGGGTTCCATCTTGTGGCAATTGCATGGGAATACTCCTTTGGAATCAGGGAGCTCGCTCCCGAAATTCCGCCAGCAAGCTGGCTGAGTCCAAATTACTTCCAAATCCAATACGCGACAGTGCGTCCGAGCCAGACGAGGGCTAATCCGAATATAACATTCGCGCCAATATTTGCCAACGCGTTGACGGTCTCGCCATCGCGCAGGAGGTTTATCGTATCGTTGCCAAAGGAGGAGAAGGTGGTAAATCCGCCGAGGATACCGACAAAGACCAGGGCACGGGATTCAGGTGTGAACACGCCGCGCGACTCGGAAAGCTGGGAGAGGAATCCGATCACGAAACAGCCGATCAGGTTGACGGTCAGTGTGCCGTAGGGAAAGTCAATGCTTTTGCTGATGGATTGAGTCCATGTGCCGAGGAGATAACGCGAAACGGAACCCAGTGCGCCTCCGAGGGCGACGTAGAAAATGGAGAGAAGCGAAGGCATGGAAAAATTTTATTTGAGGGAATCAGTTACCGGCTTGAAGTCGAGGCGTGCTCTTCGTCGGCATGAGCATGTCCATTGAGATTGCAATAAAGCGAATCAGGGAAACAGTCTACGCATTCGAGTTGCAGCGTAGCATGAGCAATATTATAGCGGTGATAGACGATATCGTTGATCTGATGTTGAATGTCCGCACCTGCGCTGATGCTCACATCGTCGGTGAGAACGTGAGCAGACATGGTGCGCAGATTCTGCGTGAGACTCCAGATATGCAGATCGTGAAGTCCAAGCACACCTTTGACTTGCAGCACATCGCGCACGAGTTTGCTGGTATCCACATCTCGTGGCGTGGATTCGAGCAGGATATCCACCGCGTCTTTCAAGATACCCCAAGCATTGTATAGAATGAGAAAACCGATCAACACGCTGACGAGCGGATCGAGCCAATTGGCGCCAGTGAAATAAATGATGACGCCCGCGATGACCGCCCCCACCGTGGACAGGACGTCACCCATCAAATGGACGAACGCCGCACGGATGTTGAGATCGCTCTCGCTTCCTTTGCGGACAAGCAGGGCTGTCACCAGATTAATGATAACAGCCACCACCCCAACGCCGATCAAGATGCCCGATTGAACTTCCGGAGGATTGATGAAGCGCTGATAGGCTTCGTAAAAGATGCCAAGCGCAATGATGACAAGCGTTGTTGAATTGAGCAATGCAATGAGAATGCCAGCACGGTGATAGCCGTAGGTTTTGCGCGAATTGGCAGGCTGCAACGTGAGACGAATAGCATACCAACTCAAGCCGAGCGCAATGACATCCGTGAGGTTGTGAGCTGCGTCGGTGAGTAGGGCGAGACTGTTGCCGATGACACCGGCAACGGCTTCAATGACAACGAAACCAAGCGTAAGCACAAGAGAAAGCCCGATGCGGGAGGTTGTCTGTTTGGCGACATCGCCAAGATGAGAATGTGAGTGGGAATGAGTCATTATCTACGATCTTTCACCGCGAAGCACGCAAAGAGCGCAAAGAAAAAAACAAGAGGATTTTCCTTTGTGTACCTTGGTGACCTTCGTGGTAAACATTCTTTCATCCATGCTCAACGTGTTCAAGACCGAGACGATAGAGTTTCGTCACATGATCATCATCGAGCGCATAATAAACCTGCCGTCCGTTCTTGCGGGCGCGGACAAGTTTCATGTGCCGCAGTCCGCGTAGCTGATGCGATACCGCCGATTCGGTCATGGCAAGCTGTGATGCGATATCGCCCACATTCATCTCCCCCTCAAGCAAAACGGAGATGATGCGCAGCCGGGTCGGGTCGCTGAGGGCGCTGAACAGGTCAGCTAAATGAGAGGAAGCAGGTTCTTTGAGTAACATTAGAAATATATGAATACTTGCTCAAGTATTCAGTATTTTACGATAAAAAAAGAGAATCGTCAAATGACGATTCTCCTATGGTTTTACTGATCACTATCCACTATTCACTAAAAACTACCCGCCCAACGCCTCGTTCAACCAATCCAGGAAACCCTTTTCCTGCGGCTTGACCGTTGTTCCCAGTGATGCCGCCAACTTCTCGAACAACTCGCGCTGTTCCTTCGTCAGCTTGGTCGGGATGGCAACGTTGACGATCACCAACTGGTTGCCGCGATCTTTGCGCCGCAGATACGGAATCCCTTTGCCGCGCATGGTGAAGACCTTGCCCGGCTGAGTTCCGGAGGGGATCTTCAATTTCTCTTCGCCGTCCAATGTTGGGACATCGATCTCCGCGCCAAGCACTGCCTGAGCCACGTTGATGTCGAGATTCAAGATGACATCATTCTCGCGGCGCTTGAAGAACTGATGTGCTTTGACATCCAGCACCAGATACAAGCTTCCCTGAGGTCCGCCCAGCGTACCGGGTCCGCCCTCCCCTGCCAGGCGGATTTGCGTACCGTTATCTACACCCGCTGGGATCTGAACTTTCTTTTTGACAGTCTTGCGCTCCAGACCGTTTCCATGACAGGTTTTGCACGGTGAAGCGATCGTCTCGCCGCGACCACCGCAGGTCGGGCATGGAGCCGTCTGCACCATCTGACCGAGGAAGGTCTGTCGCACCTGACGCACTTCGCCCTGTCCGTTGCAGGTGGCACAGCGCAGCGGAGTTGTGCCCGGTTCCGCGCCATTACCGTTACAACGCGAACAAGTCTCTTCGCGCTGGAATTCGATCTCTTTTTCCACGCCGAAGACCGCTTCTTCAAACGTGAGTGTGACCTGCATCTGCAAGTCGCGTCCACGGCGCGGCGAACGGCGGGAAGAACCTCGCCCCGTCCCAAACCCGAACTGTCCAAAGAGTTCTTCGAAGATGTCGCCGAAGTCGGTGGTGTAGTCGTGGAATCCGCCGCCGCCCATGTTGCCAAGACCTTCCTTGCCAAAGCGGTCATAGCGGGCGCGCTTGTCCTTGTCCGACAGTACTCCGTAGGCTTCGTTGATCTCTTTGAATTTTTCCTCGGCGTCCGGTTCCTTGTTCACATCCGGGTGATACTGGCGCGCGAGTTTACGGAACGCAGCTTTGATCTCATCATCGCTCGCGTTCCGTCCAATGCCGAGGACTTCATAATAATCGCGATTACTCATTAGTTTCCAGGTTTACAGGTTGGCAGGTTTGAACGTTCAAACCTGCCAACTTGATAACATTATTCTTTAACTTCGCCTTCGACCACATCCGGACCTGCATCATTGGATGACGGGCCGGTTCCCGGCTCCCCCCCACCCGCAGCTGGTCCCTGCTGATAGACGCTGGCACCAATCTTTTGGATGGTCTGCCCGAGCGCCTCCGTCGCGGACTTGATCGCCTCGACATCGTCATTCTGCATAACCTTCTTCACCTCTGCGGATTTCGCTTCCACTTCTGATTTGATCTCCGCTGGGACTTTATCGCCCAGATCGCGCAGGGCTTTCTCACCAGCATAGACTGTGTTATCGGCATGGTTGCGTGCTTCAATCAGATCTTTGCGCTTCTTGTCTTCTTCAGCGTGAGCGGAGGCGTCCTTGCGCATCTTTTCAACTTCCGAGTCGGAGAGACCAGAGGAAGCGGTGATGGTGATGTGTTGGGACCGTCCCGTTGCCTTATCCTGTGCGCTGACCTTCAAAATGCCGTTCGCATCCACATCGAAGGTGACTTCAATCTGTGGCACACCGCGCGGTGCCGGCGGGATACCATCCAGAATGAACTTGCCCAGCGACTTGTTATCCGCTGCCATTGGGCGCTCGCCCTGCAGCACGTGAATTTCAACTTGAGTCTGACTGTCGCTTGCCGTGGAGAAAATCTGGCTCTTGCGAGTCGGGATGGTCGTGTTGCGTTCGATCTGCGGTGTAGCAACCGCGCCCAGCGTTTCGATGGATAGAGTGAGCGGGGTCACATCGAGCAGCAGAATGTCCTTGACTTCGCCTCCGAGCACACCGGCTTGAATGGCGGCACCAATGGCAACCACTTCATCGGGGTTGACACCCTTGTGCGGTTCCTTGCCAAAGAAGGCACGCACACGATCCTGCACGGCAGGCATACGCGTCATACCGCCAACCATGACCACTTCGTTGATATCACCGGCGGTCAAACCAGCGTCAGACAACGCCTGTTTAAGGGGAGCAATGGATCGGTCAACCAAATCCGCGGTCAGTTGTTCGAGCTTGGCGCGGGTCATCGTCATGACCAAATGTTTGGGCCCGCTGGCATCCGCCGTCAAGTACGGCAGATTGATCTCGGTCTGCATCGTGGTCGAGAGTTCGATCTTCGCCTTCTCGGAGGCTTCCTTCAAACGCTGCAGCGCCTGACGGTCGTTGTGCAGGTCAATGCCATTGTCCTTCTTGAACTGCTCGATCAGGTAATCCATGATGCGCAGGTCGAAGTCGTCACCGCCTAGGAACGTGTCACCACTCGTGGCGCGCACCTGGAAGACGCCATCGCCTACATCAAGGATGGAGATATCGAACGTACCACCGCCAAGATCGTATACAGCGATGATCTCATTTTTCTTTTTATCGAGACCGTATGCCAGTGACGAAGCGGTCGGCTCGTTGATGATGCGCAGCACTTCGAGACCCGCGATCTTGCCAGCGTCCTTGGTCGCATTGCGCTGAGCATCGTTGAAGTAAGCAGGCACCGTAATGACCGCCTGTGTGATCGTCTCACCAAGATAGGCTTCGGCATCGCGCTTGATCTTGGCAAGGATCATCGCCGAGACTTCCGGCGCGCTGTATTCTTTTTCATCGAGCGTCACGCGCACATCGCCGTTCGGTGCGGCGCTGACTGCATAAGGAACGCGCTTTGTGGTGCGTTCCACTTCAGCATCATCGGCTTTGCGACCCATAAAGCGCTTCACCGAAAAGATGGTGTTCATCGGATTGGTGATCGCCTGATTGCGCGCCACACGCCCGACCAGACGCTCATGATTTTTATTCACCGCCACCACAGACGGAACAAGTCGCTCGCCCTCTGCGGAGGGAATCACCACCGGTTCGCCGCCTTGCATGACTGCCGCGACGGAGTTTGTCGTGCCGAGATCTATCCCGATAATTTTTGCCATGATTTCCTCGTTTGATAGTTTTCAGGTTGGCAGGTTTGAAAGTTGCAGGTTCAACGTGAAAACCTGTCAACCTTCCAACTTGCAGACTATTGCGCCACCCTCACAAGGGCAGGTCGTATCACTCGTTCGCCTAGCATATATCCGTTTTGCACGACCGCGATGACAAATCCGCTTTTCACGCCGTCGGCAGGTTCGTGCGAGATCGCTTCGTGGAACCTGGGATCAAATTCCATCCCTTCGGCTTCGATGCGCTTCACACCTTCCACGTCGAGCATGTTCTGCAGTTTGCGCGCGATCAACTCGATGCCGTTCGCCCAGCCGTTATCGGCGGGACGGTTTTGCAAAGCGCGTTCCAGGTCATCGAGCGCGGGCAAAACCTTCTTGATGATGTCGCCCTTCATCGAGACATAAGACAACTCATTGTCGCGTTCAAGGCGTCTCTTGTAGTTCTGGAATTCAGCCTGAGACCTCAGCCAGCTATCCTTGTATTCGGACGCTTGAGCCTGTGCCGCTTCGAGCTGCTTCTTCAGCGCTTCGATCTCCGCCGAAACTTGTTCGCCGTTATCGGACGCTGCCACGGCCTCGACCGGAGTCTCGTTAACGTCTTCCTCGTGTTTGTGGTCTTTCTGATGTTTCTTTTCAGTCATACTTCTCTTCACCTTACATAAATTATTTTAGATCGAACTTACGTTCTTGAATTCTTTTTAGTAACAAAGAAAAATCACTAATATCAGACTTTATCATAAAACTTGGAGCAAAAGACAAAGCATATAATCCATAAAAGCAATGTAATGGAGTTAGAGATTTTGTCTTTATTACATAACGGGAAGTTCCTAAAGAACTTAAAAGAGAATTCTTCTTGAGTTCAACTATGTCTTGCCACTTAATTCGAAGCCGCCAGAAAAGGAACTGAACCAATAATCCTTCTTTATCAGAAATTATTTCAGGAAACATGTTTCCAAAAAACAAGGCAAACAAACCGAAAACAAAATAAAATAAAAACCCAAGTAAATTACCAAACATATTGATAAACCACGAACTAAAGCCGACATAAAAACTACCAAGAATAAAATAACATCCGACCAAGTTAAATAACCAGAACTGGACTGAACGAGCTAATGGACGATAACTATGAACAGATGATTCCATATACGTTATTCACCAGCGATGGTGTCATTGACAAGATCACTTAATAAACCAGCCACAAAGCGGACCGTGGGGATCGTCCGCGCATAGGACATGCGCATGGGACCGAGCACACCCAGCGTTCCGGTCGCAATGCCCGGCACACCGTAGCGTGCCAGCACGATCGAACACTGACGCAATTCTTCCCACTCCCCTTCTCCACCGATCAACACCTGCAGCGCACCGACATTGCTGTTGGTCGTAGTCCGCGCTAATAAGTCTTGCAAGGTGGAGCGTTCTTCAAATAATTTCAAGGCACGACGGGCTTCATCTGATTCCGCGAACTCAGGTTCGGAGAGGACATTGGTCAAGCCGTCGGTATAAATTTCACCGGAGCCTTTATCTTCCGCACGGCGAATGTCTTGCACGATGAGGGTCAGGATATCCTGATCGAGCGCATCGGAACGGGTCGGGAGCGCCGCCATGGCGTCCACAGCGAGACCAGCTAACAGCGTGTTGAGACGCGCCGCCGTCTGGCTGAGTCGCTCCTGGGAAACGGGTTCTGCCAAGGTCAGGATCTGCTGGCTGACTTCCCCTCCCGCCATGACCAGCACCATCAACACCTGACGCCCCTGCGTGGAGATCAATTCCACATGTTTGTATTTTGCCTTCTGCGCGTGCGGCGCCGTGATCATCGAAACGCCCTGCGATTGATGCGCAAGGATCGAAGCCGCCAGCGTCATCCACTGATCCACATCCGGACGGGATTGGTGGAATTGGTGCGAGATCGTACGTTGCACCGAAACAGGCAGTTCCGCCTGATTCATCATCTGACTGACGAAATAGCGATACCCTTCCTCGGTCGGTACGCGCCCGGCGGAGGTGTGAGGCTGGCGCAGATAACCCATCTCGGTCAACGCGCCCATTTCATTGCGGATGGTGGCTGACGAGAGGTTGATGTGATAGTGTTCCATGAGCCGCTTCGAGCCAACCGGCTGAGCAGATTCAATGTAATCACGTATGATCAACACCAATAGGGTTTTCTGTCGTTCGGTAAGGTCTATCATAGTCTCACATAGTTAGCACTCTCAGCCCGAGAGTGCTATTCTAAGATGAATAATAATAACATGTGCAAAAGAGGGAAGTCAATAAGAGGAGTGTAAGAAAATGCCCATCACTGTTGGCAGCGATGGGCATTAGCTTCTTTATTGAGCTACTGGTTTCCAAACCGGGTCAAAATCGGTCTTGGGATCATTGGTCAGGCGGGTTCGATTGCCACCAGTGATGGTCATAAAATAGATATCACGATTCCCTAGATCATTCTGACCTTCAAAGACCATCCACAAACCATCTGGTGAGAATTGGACGTTCTCGATCGGTGTGGGCCAATCGAGCATGGTTGGGTCTACCTTTTCGCGATCTTCAAAGCGGATGGTCATCAACCATGGCTGGGAGGGTCCAAGATTACGCTGGTTGAATAGGATCGTCTCACCATCCGGCATCCAGACTGGAGCAAAGTCCCAAAGCTGCTGTCCGCTGCGCACGATCTGAACGTTCCCCTGCCCCGTATCAGACATGGACCAGATCTGGTACGCTCCAACACGTTTTACCGTGTAAGCGATCTGATTCCCAAGCGGCGACCAGGAAGGCTGTGAGTTCTCTACATCGCCAGTTGTGTTCGTCAGACGAGTGACCGCCCCAGAATCAACATTGAGAACATAGATCTCTTTGCGACCATCCCGCAAAGATGCAAAGGCGATGCGCTTCCCATCCGGAGCCCAGGCAGGGTCAAAATCTGCACCAGGGATGGTGGTCAATGCTCGCTGCCCCGTGCCATCTACATTGATCAGATACAGGCTCGAGTCTTTGTAAGAGTTATCGTAAAAGTCGCCACGTCCACGACAGGGAGAAATGAAAACGAGCTGCTTGCCATCTGGCGACCATGAAGGCTGACAGGAACCATTTTCCATATTCGTGAGCAAAGTCAGACCAGTGCCATCTACATTGATCAGGTAGATCTGTGGCACGCCCGAACGCGTAGAGGCAAATGCGATCTGTCCGCCACCGCCTAACGGAGCAGGACCAGTGTCAACACCGCCTTGAGGGGTAGCTGTCGATTCAAGGATGGGCTGTTTCGTCGCAGTCGGCGCAACAGTTGGCGTGTTAGAGGGCAGGACCACTTCTATGGTCGCCGGAACAGTTTCGGTTGGCAACACAGAGGCAGTTGTCGGTGACGGAATTACCGGTTCTGAGGTTGGCGTGTTGTTTGCAGGAAGAATAAATGGAAGCGGAATATTATTGATCGGCTCAAGAATATCCATAATGACTGGTGGAACAAGCGCAGGCAGGAAGCGCACAAATGCTACCATGCCTAATGCCAAAATCAACAATATCCACAACAAGGTAGCAATCAGTTTGCGTCCCTTGCGTTTCTTCTTCGGAGGTTTGAAAACAGGAGCTTCTTGCGGAGGATTACTCTTCCCGTTTACCTTGAACTCATTAAGCGGCTGAGATTCTTTTTCAATGGGATTTAATCTCGGCTCTTCCGCGTCCGGCGCTGGCTGGATCACGTAATCACCGGGCAAACGCTGCGTCTTCGATTTGGAACCGAGCAAAGCACGCTTGAATTCATCCGCGTTCTGGAAACGGTCAGCAGGATCGATACCCATGGCTTTTTCAATGGCAGCTGCCAACCGGCGTGACACTTTCGCATTACGTTTGCGTAACGGTGTCAGTTGGGTATTGTCCATGGCGCGGGCAAGACCATCTTCAGGAATGATGCCGCTTAATGCCGCATAAATAGTTGCACCAAGGGAGTAGATATCGGTACGCGGATCGGTACGAGCTGTGCCATATTGTTCTGGAGGCGAATAACCCGGGGTCATGGCACGTGCGCCCGTCGTGGTTGCCTGGCTTCCATGTAGCACTTTGGCAAGACCAAAGTCCACGAGGAAGATGTGACCATCGGGTGTGATCTTCACGTTGCCGGGTTTGATATCACGGTGAAGGATGGGAGGCTTGCGTGTGTGCAAATAGGTCAACGCATCACACATGGACGCGCCAAGAAGGATGGCTTCGTCCTCTGTGATGTTGCCCTGGCGCTCCATGCGCTGACGCAAATCCTCGCCCTCGATGTAATCCATGACGAGGTACTGTCCCTGATCGCCGATAACGAAATGGTCGGTCACGCGCGGCAGGTTGGGGTGACGCAGATTTGCGAGGATCACCGCCTCCAGGCGGAATTGACGTGCGTATTCATCTGTCGTGAATAGGTTCTCTTTGACAGCAACATCCACGCCGAGATTTTCATCCACAGCGCGATAAACAGATCCCATGCCGCCCTGCCCTAGGATCTCAACAATACGATATCGTTTGTGCAATAATGCGCCACGTTCGAGGGTCATCTGAGTTAATAATACTCCCGGGAATTATGCCGTAGACTTGGGATTATAACAGACCGAAACCCTACATCTTGGGCTTCTCAGCTAATTTGAAATGAAAAAACAAGTATGGCGCGCCAGCAGAGATCCACAAACCCACCAAACTATATCGCAAATAGCGGAAGAAATATCCGATGAAATCTTCGCCAGCCGGAAAGATCACATCCAGACCTTTCCAAAACAACACGACACCAATTAAACCGATCACATAGCGGATCGCACGCTTCTCTATCGGACCTGACGCCTGGTACCCGCCTCGAGTGGCTAACCACGCCAACCCGACGACGAACCCGAAAAGAGTACCGGCATGAGAGAAGTATCCTTCTATCGAAGCGGGAGCAGGTAACGGTCCGGCACGAAGCGCGTTGTTCGCCCATTCCACAGGGAAGGTGTAGCCGGTTAAATGTAACGAACTCCCCCATCCCAATAGAATCAACAGAATAGAAGCAGCAAAGGCAATTCCTATCTGCTGCCCCAATGATTTCGTCTTGAACCATGCTGCAACCGCATCCCCAAAGCGGATGAACATTCCCACGATCAAGATGCCGATCAGCCAGCCAAGGATGCCATCGTGGATAAAATGCATGCCCAGATACCAGCGTGAAAAGCCGATCAAGAAGACAAGCGCTGAGGCAGTAACCCACGCCCACGGCTTGCGAATGGATGCAGCAATCATGCCCCATACACTGACCGCGTTCTGTGCGTGACCCGATGGAACGCCAAATGAATTTTCCACCGAATAGGAAATCACTTTATCGCTGATCCAATAGGGGCGCGGACCCGCGAACCAGGCTTTCACCATGGAATTGAACGAAGCGCTGGCAATGAGAATGAAGCCCACTCGCAACCCCAGAACTGCATCAATACTCCAATAGATGAGAGGCAGCACTAGATAGAAGAAATTTTCCGAGCCGAGGAAGGTGAAGAACTGCATGGGCATCTTAAGCCAGCCGCCCAGCGATTGGATTGAAATGATCCACTGCACGCCGAGTTGAATAAGTTGATCCAAGGAAGCCTCCTGCTGATGATTGTGGGATTCAACCGGTAAATGAAGGAACTCTTATTTTCCATACTGCGTTACCATTAAAAAACCCCTCTGAAGTATTTGACGATACGCTCCCTTTGATTGTACACTCAGGTTATGAAAAAGTCACTTACTACCCCCCGATGGTGGGATTGGATATCCATCGCTTTGCTTTTTCTTCTGCTTCAAACGTTGGCTTCGCGCCTGGTGAATACATCCTGGACGCCCTTTCTCTATCTCACGCAGGTCTTCGCGGCGGAGGCTGTAATTATCGGTTTGATATTGGGGTACAGCCATTTCTCCCGCGGCGTGACTCGCTTTCTTTCTTTTTTCTACATGCTAATTCTGCTGCCCCTGCAGTGGACTTTGATCATCAATCAGGAAGTATCACTGGAGGAACAACTGTCCAGTGTCTGGGGGCGCTTGTTCTTTTCGGTCTCTGAGTTGATCGCTAAGCGTCCGGTCGAAGACCCGATCTTCTTTGTAGCGGTGATGTCTTTGGCATTTTGGATCGTCTGTGCCTCAGCCGGTTTTGCGCTGACGCGGAATCAAAACTATCTGCGTGTCGTTCTGCCGGCTGCCATCGGCATCGTGGTCATTCAACATTACGATAACGTGGTAGCCAGCCGCATTTGGGGATTGGGACTCTTTGCCTTTCTGGCGCTCGTACTGTTGGGAAGACTGCACTATTTACAGAACAAGGATTCCTGGCGTGCACGCCGCGTTTTTATCTCAGCGGAAAACAGTTTGGATCTGGCAGGTGGCATGGCGATCCTTGCCGGGTTGATCATCTTTGTTGCCTTTATGGTACCTGCTTCCCGTTTTAGCGTCGATAGCGCACGTAAGGCATGGAACCGGCTTACCCAACCCTGGCACAACATCACAGAGAAAATGGAGAATGCCGTCAGCGCGGTCGATGCGCCAAGTAGCAGTTCTCCCGGAGAGTTCTACGGAACCGAACTGCAATTAGGACGCGGTTTCCCACTTTCTGATGCAGTCATGTTCGAAGTGCGCGTTCCCGATCTTTCTACCGAGGAAAAACCGCCGCGTTACTATTGGCGCGGGCGTACCTATGATTTCTATGGGGGCGGACAATGGTATATCACCGGCACAACGCGCGCTGATTTTTCTCCGCGCGGCAATGGACCTATCGTACCCAATACGGAAGAACGCAACCCACAAAAGTTCTCCTTTAAGGTTGGCGATTTTCGCTTTTCCCTGCTCTATGGACCTTCGGAACCAGTCTGGTACAGTAGACCGGGTTCCTACCTGGGCGCACCGGCAGATGTCGAAAGGGCAGATAAGGATATTGTCACATGGAATGCAGCGCCATCCTTGTTGCCAGGTGAAACCTACGAAGTCCAATCTGTGGTGAAAAACCCGAACGTTGCGCAATTACGCGAGTCAGGAATGGACTACCCCGATTGGGTCAAGGATAAGTATCTGCAGCTCCCTCAAAGTTTTTCTCCGCGTCTTGCGCAATTGGCAAAGGATATTACTGCCAATTCAGATAACCCCTACGACAAGGCGACAGAGATCACTCATTACCTGCGTACTGAAATTGAATATGCACCGACCGTGCCACTCCCTCCACGTAACCGTGATGCATTGGAATGGGTGGTCTTCGATTACAAAAAAGCCTATTGTGTCTACTACGCCTCTGCGGAAGTGCTAATGCTGCGCTCGCTGGGCATTCCTGCCCGCATGGCAGTTGGCTTTGCGCAGGGAACACCCACCGAGGTCAAGAACGAAATCTCAGGGGTGAACATGGTCATTTCGAATTCCTTCACCGTGCAAAAGAAGAATGCACATGCCTGGCCCGAGGTGTATTTCCCTGGCATCGGATGGACCGAGTTCGAACCGACCGCCAGCCAGGCGGCACTCTCACGCCCGCTGCCACCTGTGAATCCTGCCGATGGCGCTGTGGCACCCAATTTTCCGCTGCGCAGTGAAGATAACAACGACTTTGCCGGAAGGGACGCCTTGGATGAAGAAGGTGTCGTTCAGGATGAACAGCAGACCAACCCGATCAACCCAAGCCTGTATCTGATCCCGTCATTTATTGCTCTTGCCGCGCTGGTATATTTCCTTGGACGGCGTTACAACCTTCAGGCGCAGGTGCCCGTCTTTGTGCGCGCAACCTTCGAACGGAGCGGACTCCGCGTGCCCACCTGGGTCACTCGCTGGGAATATTGGAGCAGCATCTCCCCTATCGCCAAAGCCTTTGAGAGTATCAACTTTGGTCTGCGCTTATTAAAACAACCAGCCCCCATCTCCTCCACGCCTGTGGAGCGTGCTAATGCCCTATCTCAGATCCTGCCTCATCTTAACGATCCGATAAAAGTCCTTCTGGACGAACACCAGACATCCCTTTATACTTTCAGAATAGCGAATGTAAATGAGGCGAGACGTTCCGCGCTCACCATTCGTATGCAAACGATCGTTGCCGTTATCCGTCACTTTTTCAACGGCGAGTACGCCGTCCGATCATAAGCCCCTCGTCAATGCCATGTCATTGTGAGGGATAAAGGAAGCACAATGGCTACAGCAAGGACCAAACGCGTTTCCATCAATGACCAGGTGATCTCGATCACCCAGCAGGCCGCCAAACTGCGTAGGTCGCTGGACGAAAAGACCAATCACGATACTGTTGAGTCTTTGAAGGCTCTCGAAAGTGCCCTCGTACGCGTGAGCGAGACCCTGGTCCCGTACGAACAACAATTCAGTCACCTGCAAGCACTAGCAAATATCGGTCAAGTCGTCAACTCTACGCTCGAAGTGGATGAGGTGCTGCAGATCGTGATGGACACCATCGTACGGCTCACCGAAGCGGAACGCGGCTTCCTGATGCTGCGCGATGAACGCGGCGAAATGGCGATCCGCACTGCCCGGAATTGGGAACAGGAATCCATCAACCAGAGCGAGTCATCCATTAGCCGCTCGGTGGTACAGCGTGTGATCGAGGGTGGCGAAGCGGTGCTCACCACCAACGCACGCGAAGATCCACGTTTCGGCGGGCAGGAAAGCATTATCGCTTTCAACTTGCGCTCCATTCTTTGTGTCCCCCTCATGGTCAAAACCGAATTGATCGGTGTCATCTACACCGATAACCGCATCCGCACTGGCATCTTCTCTGAATCGGAACGCGACCTGTTGATCGCCTTCGCGAACCAGGCTGCTGTTGCGATCGAAAATGCTCGCTTGTTCTCCTCCCTCAAACGCACCCTTGCCGAAGTAACTGAACTCAAGAACCTGATGGATGACGTTTTCGCGTCCATCGTATCAGGGGTGATCACAGCTGACGTGCAGAATCAGATCACCCTGTGTAATCGAGCCGCCGCGTCCATTTTGGGGCAAAGCTCCGCGGAGATCGTCGGAAGGAAATTCGAAGAGATCGTCCCGGCATTCGCTGGCGATATCGTGCCACATCTTGACGCTATCCGCGCGAATGACCAGCCCATTGTGGGGCTTGAATTCAGCCAAAAGCTACCTGAACGCGGCAGTGTGGACTGGCGCCTGAATTTCTCTCCGCTGAAAGATGCGGGGCAAAAGACACAAGGCATCGCCATTGTGCTCGATGACCTGACGGAACAAAAACGTCTTCAGGCACAGCGCAGACTTTTCGAACGTATGGTCTCGCCTGCCGTGATCGATCAACTCGACCCGAACAGCCTGCAACTGGGCGGCAAACGCATTGATATCACCGTGCTTTTTGCAGACGTACGCGGCTTCACTTCTTTTAGTGAAACTCAATCGCCAGAAAAACTCGTTTCGATCTTGAACCGTTATCTTGGCGCCATGGCAGAAGCAGTGCTTTCACAGGAAGGCACTATCGACAAGTTCATGGGTGACGCCATCATGGCATGGTTCAATGCGCCTGTTACGCAAAAGGATCACACCCTGCGCGCCGTCAAAACTGCGCTTGCCATTCGCGAGACCGTGGAAAATGTCCTGTATAAAGAACTTCCCCCAGAGGCACATCTTGCCTTTGGAGCCGGCATTCATTACGGTGATGCGATCCTGGGCTTGATCGGCACCGACCGCCGCCTGGAATATACTGCCATCAGCGACAGCGTCAATACTGCCAAACGTTTGCAGGAAAATTCTGCCAAGAACCAGATCATCATCAGCCGCATGGCGTATGACCGCGTGAAGGACGAAATAGAAGTCAGACCCATTACCCCCATTGCGGCAAAAGGCAAGACAGTTCCTCTCGAAGTATTTGAGGTGTTGGGTTTGAAGTGATTTCGTTTGGTAGTTGGATAGTTTGTTAGTCGATTAATCATCAAAAAGAGGTCAGCAAGAAAATTGCTGACCTCATTCAAATTGAGAGAGTGACATTTACGAGGGCAATAATACAGTTGTCTTTTTTCGCCAAAACGAATATATCGAGCTTGTGACAAGTCCTGACAATCCACCGACGGTTATAGCGACGATCGTCCACTTTAGGAAGGGAAAGAGAATCAGCTTGCTAAAAGCAATACCCCACTCCCGCCAGAAGGTGCTTGAACGCTCACCGAAGAAAAGCAAGTGCTCCATATTTGGGAGTCCAAAGAAACCAAGCAAAAGAAAATAGGCTAGATAGTAACCAAATACAGCGCTCACCCACACATCAATAACTGCCAATACGGAATGGGAAACCCTTGCCGAATGATGGAATTCATGAACAGCAGGTACTACCGTTGGAATTAGCCACACCCCGAAAATTACCAGGAAAATAAATGACACGAACACCCATACGCTTATACCACCAGCAGCATTAGGATCCATCGTATTGCCGATCTGGTTAAAAAAGCCAGCAGCGCCATTTAGATAGCGCCAGTAAAACATCCCAAATATTACACCGGCAAGAGAGTAATAAAACAAACGTTTTTTCATAACAGCCTCCGTCAGGAAATAGTTTGTCTCATTGTCGTCCCGCCCATGTTTTATTTCAACTACGGATTCCTTAGGTATTTGTTCAAAAGTCCCTACGGATTCCCCCAGCTTTAATACTGCTTCTATTCTGGAATTCACTTTAAGTTTGACATATAAATTTCTCAAATGAAATTCGACTGTATTTTCAGAAATTCCAAGCGCTTGACCAATTTGCTTATTACTCTTACCAAGGAGAAGAAGCCCAGCAACTTCTTTTTCGCGTCTGGTCAATTTCTGATTTTGTATTACCATCTTGTGTCTCCTTCCTCTACACTCCTACTAATCACTTCTTACTGAAACACCCTCTCCACAAAACTGACCAACTGCTCCATGCCCTGCTCCACCGGCGCGGTGTGGATGTATTCCTGCACGGTGTGTGCATTGCCACCGCGCGAGACGCCCAGCACCAATGCCGGATAACCTTTACTCAACGGCACATTCGCATCGGTAGAGCCCATGGTCAGCACAGCATCCAAGCCTTGTTCATGCAAACATTCTCCCGCCAATCTCAACAACGGATGATCTGCATCCATCTCCCCCGCAGGGCGTTGACCGATGACTTCCGCTTCAAAGCTCACCCCAGATCGATTCGCCCGTTGAATGAGTTTCTCCGCCGCGGAAACCAGATCTGCTAATGATTGCTGTCCCTCCGAGCGCAAGTCCAATTCCATGGAGGCTTCTGCGGCAATGACATTTATCGATGTGCCTCCAGAGATCTTGCCTATATTCATAGTGGTGCGTGGCTCTCTTGGCAAGTCAAGTGATGTCAACTGCACCACCAATTTTGCCAGTTCATGCACTGCCGAGGGCTGCCCATAATCGGACCACGAGTGCCCGCCCTTCGTCCGTGCGGTGATACGGTACCGCTTGACCCCCACAGCACGATGATAGACATGCCCCAGCGCCATGCCTTCGAGCACGAGATAGGCAAGCACATCCGCTCCGAAACGGTCCACGACCGCCTTCATGCCGCGCAGATCACCCAGTCCTTCTTCGCCGGTATTCGCTACGAACCACACGTCACCACCCAATTCGACCTTCCGCTCCCGCAGAGACCAGATCAAACCAAACAACGCCGCTACCCCAAGCGAGTTATCTCCCAGCCCGGGACCAAAGACTACTTCACCTTCGCGCTTCGATTCTAAATTGGTCGCTTTTGGAAAAACCGTATCCAGATGCGCCGAAACAATCAAAGGTCTGCTTTTTTTCTTTTCCCTTTCCCCTTTCCACATTCCATACACATTCCCCACTGCATCCACCGAAACATCTTGTAATCCTTCTGCTAGAAACTGACCCCGTACGAATTCCGCCCGCTGCGACTCGTCAAACGTCGGCGCAGGGATCTGCTGGATCTCGATCGCTCTCTCGACAACGCGCTCTGCAATGTTTTTCATCCTTCATCCTTTGGCTAGATTTCTCGGACCATGCTTCTTAACACGTTCAAGCGTGCCTCCGCCAGACCCGGTAACACATCCAACGGATAGTAAACGCCACTCCCCTCCACCTTTAAGGAAGCAGAAACGTTTCCGTACAACACCCCTTCGAGTGGATCATAGTTCTTGCAATAACCCGCCATAAAACCGCCGCAAAAAGCATCCCCTGCTCCAGTGGGATCTACAACTCGTGCGGGGTAGGCAGGGATCTCCCATTTGCGTTTTGTTTCGGTATCATACAATAACTGTCCGCGCGCGCCACATTTGATAATAACATATTCGCATCCATAGACAGAAACCGCCTCTGCCATCTTCCACGGGTCATAGGTTTCACCCCAAAACAGATTTCCCATCTCCTCTTGTGAAGGGATGAAAGCTGTCACTCCGTTGAGCAGAGCCGGGAGTTCACGCCGCGCCTTGGGTTTCATGGAAGCCTGTGCCGGGTCAAGAACGAACGTGTGCACATCTCCACGTTTCATCCCTGCGATCAACTGCGTCTGAGTTACAAGGTCCATAGGGCAGATCAAGGCAGCGCGTGCGGCAAGATAATCGCTGGGAATATCCGTTACCAGAATCGAGCGCGCTCCGTCCACTTTTTTTTCGTCGGGCGGCTGGTATCCAAGCAGGGCTTTCGGGAACGTCATTTCGCGGCGGGCAAAATGCGATACGGGATTGACCCGGTTCGTCTCGAAGGAATCGTTGTACGCCAGGAAGTCGCGTACATCCAATTTCTCCGGCAGGATGCGCACACCCGTCGTATCGAAGCCGCGCGCTTTGACCTCATTCAACCACTCGCGCGGATAGTCATTCCCTACGCGTCCAACCAAGCCGATGCTTGATTCCCAAACCCTAAGCCCCGCCGCCGCCTGAAGCAAACTCCCGCCCGCTACATCGAGGCGAGGCGAACCTGTGAGAGGTAAAAGATATTCGCGCGTGAGTTGACCAAAGACAAGGAAATCAGGCGTCATGTGTACTACAATTATATATTACCCATTGCAATGGTATAAGGGAGAGCATAAAAAATCCGCCTTACGGCGGATCATTCTTCGATAAACGGACTGGTTAAAGTAGCTGGCGGCTGTACCTTCGTAACTGGTAACAGGAACGTGAACATGCTGCCTTTGCCTTCATAGCTTTCCGCCCAAATACGCCCACCGTGCAATTCGATCATGGCTTTCGCCACCGAAAGGCCCAAGCCCATTCCGCCATGCCGTCGTGTAAGATGCGTCTCCACCTGAAAGAAACGTTCGAACACGCGCGGCAGGTCTCTGGCAGGGATACCAATGCCGTCGTCTGCCACAGAGACTTTCATATACCCCAAATCTTCCCCTATCTTGACCGTGATATGCCCGCCATTCTCCGTGAATTGAATGGCATTCTTCACCAAATTGCTCAGGGCAATACTGATCTTGACACCATCTGCCTCCACATAGAAAGGCTTGTTCTCTTCCACATCCAGTTTAAGCGTAATGTTTCGGACAGCAGCCTCGTCTTGAAACGTTAGGACGGTATCTTCGGCGATCTTGGTCAACGATACCTGATGGCTGCGCACCCGCGCCGCGCCGGTCTGCACATTATCCACATCGGATAAATTCTCAACGATCTCTTTCAGCCGCGTGGCATTGCGGATGATGGCATTCAACTGCTCGGCATATTGATCGCCAGCCAGCTCACGCAGGAAGGTAGCATGACCAAGGATGAGCCCCAGAGGCGTGCGAAGTTCATGCGACGTGACCGCGATAAAGTCCGTTTTGAGGCGTTCGAGTTCTGCCAGTTCGATGCTGGCAACACGCACCTTGCGCTGCAAGTCCACATTCTGCATGGCTTGCGCCGCCAAAGCGCCCAGCGTTGCTAGAATGGTCAGGTCTTCTTCGGTATAATGAGCATTGTCTTTTTTATTGAGGGTTTCGAGAACGCCGATCACTTCACCGCGCACGATCAGGGGCACTGCCGCCAGAGAGTTCGTCTGGTGATTCGTGACACGGTCGATCACTTTAAAATGACGCTGGTCTGCCTTGGCATCTTGAATAATAAGAGGCTGTCCGCGCTTGAAGACCCACCCGGCAGCGCTGCCTTCAAGCGGCACGCCCAGCGGACGAAGCATATCGCGCTGAAACCAGTGCATGGCAAGGAAGCGTAGTTCCTCGGCGGTCTCGTCATATTCGAGAATCGAGGCGAGCTCGCTATCGGTCATTTCGCTGGCTTCGGTAATAACAGTTTGGAGAAAAGCTTCTATATCGGGCGCGGTCGTCAATCCCCGCACCACTTCAAGCAGGCGCTCAAGGTGGTCAATCCGCTCGTTGTTGATCATTGAGTAGATTATACAACACGGAAGCTATAACACAAATAGCAGTTTCGAAACCGTAATCCAATCACAAGAAAATCAGCCACACAAGGAGAATAAAGTTCATGGCAAACAAAAAAGTACGTGTCGCGATCATTGGAGTTGGCAACTGTGCATCCTCCTCGTGCAGGGAGTGCAGTTCTACCAGAATGCCGCCGAGGATGAGGTCATTCCCGGCATTATGCATCCGCGACTGGGCGGATACCATATCCGCGATATCGAATTCACGCTCGGCATCGACGTGAACGTGACCAAGGTTGGCAAGGATTTATCAGAAGCTATCTTCGCCGAACCCAACAACACCTATAAATTTTCGGATGTTCCTCATCTCAACGTACCAGTGGTACGCGGCATGACCCACGATGGGCTCGGCAAGTATTTACAAGGCATGATCACCAAAGCCCCCGGACCCACCGCCGATATCGTCAAATTGCTCAAAGATACCAAAACCGATGTGGTGGTGAACTTCCTGCCGGTTGGTTCCGAGATGGCAACCAAATGGTACGTGGAACAAGCCATCGAGGCGGGCTGCGCCTTCGTCAATGGCATCCCCGTCTTCATCGCTTCCTCTGAATACTGGTCAAAGCGCTTCCGCGACGCGAAACTTCCCATTCTGGGAGATGATATCAAATCGCAGGTCGGTGCCACGATCTTGCACCGTCAACTCGCCACCCTCTTCGTGGACCGTGGCGTGAAGATCGACCGCACCTACCAGCTCAATTTCGGCGGCAACACCGACTTCCTCAACATGCTCGAACGTGAACGTCTGGAAAGCAAGAAGATCTCGAAGACCGGCGCAGTCACCAGCATGATCCCCTACGATCTCGGTCAGGATAACGTCCACGTGGGTCCAAGCGATTACGTGCCCTGGCTGACCGACCGCAAATGGGCATATGTCCGCATGGAAGGCACTACCTTCGGCAATGTACCGCTTAATATGGAAGTTAAACTCGAAGTGTGGGACAGTCCCAACTCTGCAGGCGTGATGATCGACGCCATCCGCTGCGCCAAGATCGCCCTCGACCGCAAACTGTGCGGACCCATCATTGGTCCATCCTCCTATTTCTTCAAGACGCCTCCCCAACAGTTCCGCGACGACATCTGCCGCGCCAAAGTGGAATCCTACATCAAAGGCGAAAGCAACGAATAGCACTAACCACCTGTTCGGCGGGGGTCTGAGACCCCCGCCGAACTTTTTATTTTCAGATACAATCCTGCCCATGCAAAAATCAACCCGCATCTTCTCAACCCTTATCCTGCTCGCCGTCATTTTGGGTGCCTGTGCCCCTTCAACGCCAGTCCCCACTCCCGATCTCAGTGGTGCCATGACCCAAGCCTTTGGTACCGCCATGGCACAGTTACAGCCTACAACCACTCCCCTACCGACCGATACGCCTGTGCCCACAGCGACTATTCCACGTACGCCGCCGGCGCTCCCTGCCATCTTCAGCACAAATCAACTCAATCCGCTGGATACACCGCATACCTACATTCAAGACTCGTGCCAATATCTTTACGATAAATGGAACTCGAACAATGCTGCGCCGGGAACCATTGTGATGGTAGTGATGCTGCATGGCATCAAAAAGGATGCGGCAGATGTAACCGCCAACGACATCACGGCGCAAGATTTCAAGCAGATGATGAACGATCTGAAAGACCAGGGCTTTGAAGCCATCAACGCCACCCAGATGGCAGACTTCATCGACCACAACGCCAAGATCCCCCAGCGCTCTGTTCTGCTCATTCAGGATGATCGGCGTACGGCAGAAAACTTCAACGACCATTTCAGACCGTATCACGAGCAGTGGGGCTGGCCCGTGGTCAACGCCTGGATCAGCTGGGATGATTCGATCCGCACGCTCAACCTGCAAGACAATGTCAACCTGGAAGCCGAAGGCTGGGTGGACCATCAATCGCATGGCTATGTTCACAATGTCAACATGACCGATGCATCCACGGATGATTTCATCAAGACCGAATTCGAGAAATCCATTGCCGATCTGCAAACAAACTTCCACAAGACGCCGGTCGCCATCATCTGGCCCGGCGGTGGTTTCGGACTCCGCCCGGTTCAATTTGCACGTCAATATGGCTATCGCTTAGGCTTCACCACCAACCCGCGTGGACCGGTCATGTTCAACTGGATCCCACTCGCCGATCAGAATGATGCGGGCCGCCCGGCATACATCGCAGAAGGCTTCGTCAACGATCCACGCATGGTCATTCCGCGTTATTGGCCCTACCAGGTGCGCGCCGAACTGGATAAGGTCCGCAACATGGGCAATGATGCCGCGGCGTATGCCAATCAAAACAAAGCCACTGAACTCGAATATTATGACATTATGTGTGCGCCAACGCTGGGCGCACTTCCATAAATATGGAGTCAGCCAGCTTGCTGGCGAAAAACAAAGGCGAGCACCCTAACTCCAAACAATACAAGGGGGATGTATACTTAACACAAGATGGAACAACAATCCTACATTCCGGGATTGAGCCCTGCGGACCCGGGTCCGCTATCGAGATTTATCCCGCCACTCGAAGAGGGAGTTATTTCCGCGTGGCTGCCGCTTCACGCCCCCCCATTCGCCGCGGCTCAGGGCAAGCCCGGTAGCTGGCTGCTGGACCCATTCGGATTCTCACCGCGTCTGGTGCTTGAAGCCGCGCGGGCAGGCTATCGCGTGCTGGTGACGGTGAACAATCCCATCACTCGCTTCCTCCTGGAGATGTCTGCCAATCCCCCATCCGAAGCGGACTTCAAAGCCGCACTGGCAGATCTGGCTGTCGTCAAAAAAGGGGATGAACGGCTGCAAGGTCATCTGCAATCGTTATATCTCACCACCTGCGAAAAGTGTGAACAGCAAATTCAAGCGCAGTTCTTCCTGTGGCGTAAAGGGGAAGATGCGCCCTATGCACGCATTTACAAATGTCCGCATTGTCAGGATCAAGGCGAACGACTTGCTACCGAACAGGACATCGAGCGCGCCAAACGGATCGCATCCACCGACAGCTTGCATCGTTCACGTGCCTTTGAGCGCGTGGCAAAACTTGATGATGAAGATCGTGTCTACGCGGAAGAAGCCATTGCCCATTATTTGCCGCGACCACTTTACTTTCTCACCACAGTCATCAACCGGCTCGACAGTTTGAACTTAACACCCGAACGCAGACGTGCGCTGGATGCATTAATTCTTGTTGCCTGTGACGCGGGCAACACCTTGTGGGGACATCCATCTGAACGTCCGCGACCGAAACAACTCAATATCCCAAACCAATTTCGCGAGCATAACCTGTGGATGATGCTCGAGCGTGGACTCGCTCTCTGGTCAGAGACAGCTTCTGGCGTAGCGTGTGAAGCGTGGCCCCATAAAATCCCAGAGAATGGTGGCATCGTCATCTACGAGGGTCGTCTCAAAGAGCTGGCACACGAAGTCAAAAAGGAGATTCCGATTGCCGCGGTGATCGGTGCTGTGCCGCGTCCGAATCAGGCATTCTGGACTCTTTCCGCATTGTGGGCTGGCTGGTTGTGGGGGCGCGAAGCCGTTGAGCCGTATAAACAGGCATTGCGCAGGCGGCGCTATGATTGGGCATGGAATGCTACGGCGCTGAATGCGGCTTACACACACATGTTTGAGTTGCTGCCACTCGGCACACCTTTCTTTGGCTTGCTGCCCGAAGCAGAACCATCTTTTCTCACTTCGGCATTGACCGCGGCGAGCGCCGCCGGTTTTGACCTGCAATCGCTTGCCCTGCGAACAGAACATGATCCCGTGCAGATCGTATGGAAACGCGGCGAGCATCTGAAACGAGAAGCTGCTCTGCCAAATGTAGATGACGTACGTGATGCCATGCTCACCCATTTGATCGAGCGCGGCGAACCGGCAAGTTATTTGCACCTGCACGCGGCAGGCTTGATCGCTCTTACTTCATCACACGCACTCAAACAAAAGGGACAGGAATTCGATGAGGCGCTGCGTGCCACACAAACAGTGATGCAAGATGCATTGGAGGATGAACGCTTTGTCCATCATTCATCGGGCGATGGGATCGAGACAGGTTCATGGGGTTTATCCACGCAACGCCCTTCGTCTACGCCGCCAACGAACGGCGGCTCCGCAGGCAGCGAACGCCCCTTCAGTCAGGGAGAATCATTATCTGACCAAGTGGAAGTTGCCATCGTCACGTTCCTGCAAAAACATCCGAATAGCATTTATTTGGAAATTGAAGACGATCTGTATCCGCGTTTTCCTGGGTTGCTCACGCCTTCGAAAGCGATGATCTACGCCGTGTTACATTCCTATGCAGAAAAAGAGGCTGGTGCATGGAGATTACGTCACGAAGACCAAGCGACAGCGCGGCGTAATGAAATGGTGACCATCGCAGCCATGATCGAGATCGTTGGCAAACGACTGGGATACACCACGCGCAAAGAAGAAAAGAATTATCTTTGGCAAGAGAACGGACAGGTACGATACGCGTTCTACATCCTTGCCTCTGCGTTAGTGGGGCGTGCCATCGCCGAAACTCCCTATCCGCCTGAACAGACGCTTATCGTCATTCCCGGTGGACGCGCCGCATTAGCAGGCTATAAATCGCAGCGTGATCCTGCGTTGGCAGCGCGCCTAAAACCCTATCGGGTAGTGAAATATCGTTTGTTGCGCACCCTGGTCGAGGTCCCGGTTCTGACGCGTGAGACCTTCGAAGAACAGATCGCCAGCGACCCGCTGGAAAAATCCAAATCCCAGATGATCATGTTTTGAAATAAAATAGGCATGGAACAAAGAAAGGGGACAGTCCGTTTAATGCGTTACGGAGGTTCATAATGATCAAAAGACTGATGCTCGTCACTGCACTAACCGCCCTACTCCTTTCTGCCTGCGGCGCAAAGGCTCCTACTGCCACGCCCGCGCCAGTCAGTTCGGATACCCCGGTGCCCACTGAAACACAAGCAATCATTGCAACTGAACCGCAAGCGACAATTGCTGAGACCGCTACCGTTGATCCCAACCTTCCCACAGCAACGTTGGAGGCTTCTCCCACTTCGGATGTCCCTCGCCCTACCAACCCGCCTGATTGCAAGAACAGCGCTTCCTTCGTAGCAGATGTGACCGTCCCCGACAACACGGAGATCGAAGCCGGTTCCACGTTTGTGAAGACCTGGCGCATTGCAAACACAGGCACCTGTGTGTGGGGACCCGATTACAAGCTCGTTCACTATTCCGATGAACGTATGGGGGCGCCTACATCCATTCCCATCCCAGTGACCTTCCCCGGGCAAAATGCGGATATCACGATCTCATTGACCGCGCCCAAAACGGTCGGTGCACATCGCGCCAACTTTGTCATCAAAAACCCGGCTGACCTGATCATCAAAGTCAACGATGACTCACGCTTGTGGCTCATCATTCAAGTGAAAGATTCTGCCGCGCCGACCGTGGCTCCGACAGCCGCCGTGGTTCCGACGAACACACAAGCTGCTGCTGTCCAACCTACCAACACCAGCACAACCAGCGGACCTGGTCTAGTCACCGCTACGTGCAGTTTCAGCATCGATCAATCAAAGCTACTGCAAGTGATCAACGCGGTGAATTCCTATCGCTCCCCAAGCGGACTGCCTGCCTATCGGGTCAATGTACAGCTCGCAAAAGCTGCCCAGTCTCACGCTAACGATATGGCATGCAATAACCTGACAACTGATACCGGCTCCAACAGTTCAACGGTGGAAGCACGCGTCAAGGCAAGTGGATATAGCGCGGCATTCTCTGCAGAAAATCTATACTTCAGTAATCCACCCGTCACCGGGCAGGATGCCGTCAACTCGTGGATCAACAATACCGTCGATCAAAAGTACAAACTCAACCTGATCAGCGATACCTATATTGACATCGGTGTGGGCTATGCTTTCTTCAACAACACTGGTTATTACGTGATCGTGTTCGCCACACCCTAGTCGTTTCAAGCATAACCACCGTCCCGCAGGTTTGGTCTGATACATTTCAAACCAGGCAGCCTGCGGGACGTTTTGTTATTTCAAGTAGAATCAACCCATGAAGAAACTCTGGATTTTCATCCTGCTGACCATTTTCCTGCTGACATCCTGTCTCACCGTCAAGGACAACCCTACCCAGGAAGCCCCGCCTCTTTTGGTGACCTCGACCCTGCCTCCGACAAAACAGGGTTTGACCCTGCCGACAGCGCTCCCGCCAACCGGCACCCCCACGCTCGACCCGATGACGCCATCTCCCACCGTCACATCCCCTGCCGAATGTCGCGATAACGCCATCCTGGTCGAGGATGTGACCATTCCCGATTACACATCCGTCCCACGCGGACAGAAATTCACCAAAACCTGGAAGTTCCAGAATATGGGTCGCTGTGCCTGGAGCGGATACACCATCGCCTTCCTCTCCGGCGACCGCATGAGCGCACCCAACTCCGCACCGATACCGGATACCGAATCCCGTGCTAGCGTGGATGTGTCCGTCGATCTCGTCGCCCCGCCCAACGACGGTACTTTCACGGGTATCTTCGAACTGCGCAATGCAGCCGGAGATGTTGTACCCATCGGCACGGAGAAATCCTTTTGGGTGAAGATCATCGTCGGCAGCGGAGAATCATCCGCGGAAGGCGCGGTTGCCACGCAAAAGCCGGTTGACATCACCCAATGTGATTACAGCGAAAACGCCGGATACGTTCAGCAGTTGGTGGCACTCATCAATCAGGCACGTTCCAATGCCAATCTTGCTCCGCTCACTGTCAACGCACAATTGGCTGCCGCTGCACAGGCGCACAGCCTCGACATGGCATGTGGCAACTTCCTCAGCCACACCGGCTCGGACGGTTCGTGGGTTGGCGACCGTCTCAAAGAAGCTGGCTACGAAACCTACAGCTACCAAGAGATCATCGCCATCGGCTCCCCACAGGATGCCATGGATCAATGGCAAAACGACCAGCCGCACTGGGACATGGTGCTCAGCCCAGCCATGAAAGACATCGGTGTGGGATATGTTTATTCAGAGGCGAGTCAATTCGGGGGGTATTTCACAGTCGATTTTGCCAGCCCGTAAAAATGAAAGTGGGCGGACAAATTGTCCGCCCACTTTTTCTCTTTCATTTTCTTTTCGAAAAATAAAACCCTGCCCCAATACCAGTTATAAAAACAACTAATCCGCCAAAGATGAAATTCGCGGTACTTGATTCATTCTTATCTACTGGCTTATCCAGTCCAGTTGGTGAAATCCGACCAGTAGGACTTGGTATGGGTGTCAATGTTGGCAGTTTAACAATTTTCGTGTGAATAACTGTCACAATCGAAGTGACAATTATTGGTTGCGGCAATGACAGATGCGTCGGCGCTATTGTGGAAGTTACTGATGGCGTAGCTGTATAAAGGGAAGTTGGAGTGGGAGGAATGGTTTGAGGATGAGTATATTCAAAACCAGGATCAATAGACTTCAGTGAATTGATCAGGCTAAGAGCAATTTCATTTTTGGGGTCAAGAGCTAAGGCACGATTTAACAACGCAAGGATTTTGGACTTCGAGTCTGGCAACTTGTCACTTGTAAATGTAAAGCCACAGCAATCTTCAAATATATACTGAGCATAATTCGCATGTATAGCTGCATTATTCGGATTAGCACTGATACCTTGCTCAAAAGTAGACCTCTTGCAAAAGTCAGTTAAGTTCAAGGTTGTAAATAGCAGCGATCAAATTGAAACGGAGAGCAAATCTAGTTCTGCGATTACGATACCTCTCACTGAGGATCCGAAATACTTTCAGCTTGCGAAAAATATGCTCGATCACGATGCGCTTGCGAGCCAACGCCCGATTTTTCTGTTTCTCCTTTTTGGTCAAAGGATGATATTTGGATTTCTTAAAAGGCGTCTGGCAGTTTTCATGCAATTCTGCCAAACCTTGATAGCCAGCATCCGCTAGGATGCAAATATGTTGGGCAATCGCGAGCTTATCGTCCTTGAACAGTTGAAAGTCATGCTTGCTGCCCTGACTAAAGGCGGTTGCCACAATTTCAGCGGTTTTCTGGTTGGCGATCAACTGTGTTTTCTGGGTATGTCGCTTCTTTTTGCCACTGTAGTGCTGTTCCTGGCTTTTTTTGGACGCTCCACGGGTTGTTCACTGACATCCACCAGGATCACTTCAAAGATGGTGTTGCTGGGTTGGAGCGCTTTTTTGCCAGGCAGGCGAAACTTTTTCGAACTCGCCAGCACATCTTCTACCTTGCGGATGGTGCGACAGACCGTCGCTTCGCTGACACCATAGGATTGTGCAATATGAAATTCAGTTCGATATTCTCGCCAATACATCAAGGTCATCAGCAGTTGATCGGCTCGGCTTAGTTTCGGTGGTCTACCAAAGGTACCCAATCCGTGTTCTATCACGCTGAGCATCTCTTCAAAGGTCTCTCGTTGAACACCTGTAAGTCGCTTGAAATCAATGTCCTTTAGTTGTTCGACCGTTTCATATTTCATATGCCTATTATGGCACACTTATGCAAGAGGTCTAGTAGAAAAGGCTTTCTGACGATATTCAGAATTCCGCAAATTTGATGCATGCCATGTAGAAATATCCTTGTATATGGAAGCCAATGCTATCCAGTTTTCGGGCAATTCATCATTCTCTTGTAGCGACCTTCGCAAAGATAGGATTTCTTCCCATGTAGATGGAGAAACAATAGACACATTAATATTGTTCTCATCAGTGGGTTCGAGATCTCCAAACGACCAAAAGACTTCGTTATACAAGAATTGATAGCCAGGAGTAGTGGACTCTGATAGGATATTTTCTCTCGTAGCCGTATATGGAAATTTGACAATAACATAACCGCGCTCAATGGGTCCCGCCCAACCTGCTCCCGTTTCCAAAATATATTCAATATTCTGCATAGAATCTGCACTATCGGCTTCCATCACATATCGTACTCGAATGACTACATCCTCACCCACTGGAAAGGTAACATTAAAACCTGCCCAATTCATATTTTCGCACTCTTCAATCGGAATTACTTTATAAGGATGGTCTGTCACAACCTTTTGAATAGGAACAATAGCGCCATCGACAACTGCTTCAAAAGAAGCTTCCTGGACAAAATATTGAGTATAGCTATTCCCACCACCATAGCCCCAACGACAGTTCGAAAAACTCTCAAGAGGAAAAATTACTTGCATCGACTCAATAGAACTTCCTCTGTTATGCATCGTGAAATAAGCAGTAACATTTACGCGGCTTCCAGGGTAAGAATAAGAGCCAGAATCATCTTTTATAAAGGATTGAATCTCCATTTCCACCCGTTCATAAACCATCTGCACGTTTGTCTCTTGGTATTGAAATGGTTCCAGCCCTCCTAGCTGTGGTGCAGGTGGAGGAGAAATATCTGCCCGTGCTTTTTGAGAGGGAATTCAAAAAACTCGACAGAAATAGAATTGCTAGAAGCACTTTTGCTGTTTTCATTTTGACCAACCTTGAAAGAGCAGTATTCCTGAATTGTAAATCAAAAGGGCGGACAACCGTCCGCCCAATTTGTTTTATGTTCCTGTACCAGAATAATATTTCAATCCATACTGCCAGAAGCGGTAGCCGATGAACAGCAGGAACGCCGCCACGAACGGACCGAACCAGGCAATGTTGCCCACATCGCGCCCGAGCAGATAACTCGCCGGGTAGAAGGAGGCAAATCCGTATGGGATGATCCACGTCAGCAGGATAGAGATCGCTTTGGGGTAGATCGTCAGCGGATATTGCGCGAACAGGTGGTTATCGAAGACCAGGCGTGTGATCGGAACCGAGTCCACGATCCAGAAAGAAGCGACGCAGGTGATGAGGTTGAGGGCGATGAAGATGAATCCGCCGCTCAGCACGCCAACGACCAGCATCAATAGTTTGGAGGGAGTCCAGTCAATCCCCAGAGCAATGGACGATTTGACCACCAGCGCCACACCGACGAGGAAGTTCCCCACACCATCCTGACAGAAGCGGTCTGCCAGCAAATGGAACAAAGGATCAATCGGGCGAACGAGGAACCGGTCAAAGCCGCCGGAGCGGATATAGACGCGTCCCAGCGTCCACAGGTTGTCGGCGAACATGTGATTGATGGACTTCGCCAGTGTGACCAAACCATACACGAGCAGGACTTCGTCATAACTCCAGCCGTTCAGGCTCGGTACTTTTTGCATCACCACCCACACCGCCGCAATGCTGGACGCCTGCCATACGATAGTGGACGACGCACCCAGAATAAAGCTGGCGCGATATTCCATCAACACCTTAAGACGCTGAATGAGAAAAAGCCAGTAAAGGTTTAAATATCGTGTCATAAAGTTCCTTTCGTCCTGAGGGGAGCCGCATGTTTGTTGTGCGGCGTAGGCGAAGGGCGAGTTACAAAGTAAGCAAAATATGTCATGTTATCTGCGCTTCGTCTTCGCTCTGCTCCGCTCAGCGCGAGAAGTTATCCACCTTGCACCGTGATCTTTCGCACTGCCACACGGAAGAACACCGTGGACGCCACCCACATGCCGATGATCCACAAAATCTGGATCAGCCAGATGCGCGGCGCATCACCGAGCGGCGTGATACCCGCCAGCAACCCGACCGGCACCGCCAGGGCCTGTGCGAAGGGAACGCTCAACACGATGGTCCGCATCCACACCGGCATCATCACGAGCGGAACCAAGGCACCGCTGAGGAAAAAGGTGATGCCCTGGATCAACACGCCCAGTCCCCAGATCTCCGTGGTATAGAACGTAAAGCAAGCCAGGAACCAGTTGAAGAAGAACATCACGGTAAAGCCAAGAAAGGCGGAGACTAGAAACGCCAGCCAGGTACGAATGTCGGTGGGAAAGCGCAGACCGAATGCCAGAACAGCCACCAACACGGTAGGCAAATTCAAGGCGAATTTTGTGACCAAGCCTCCCAGCATCTGAGCGAAGTTCATGCCCTGGAAGTTAATCGGGCGTAGCAGGTGATGGATCATCATCCCTTCGCGCAGATTGGAGCCGAACTCCCATACCAGGTCACTGTCCACGAGCGGCATAAAGATATATGCCAGCAGGATATACGTGATAGTCTGGCTCTCACCCAACCCGGAGATCGTGCTGGTATCAGCGTAGATCGCGCGCCAGAAAAAGACCAGGATCGCCATGCTGATAATGTTCAACACCAATCCGACCCAAAACCAGATCTGATACGCCATGAACAGTTTGGGGATCATCCCAAACAACGCCGCATAGACTGAAAGATGTCTTCGTGTTGTGCTGATCATCGCGCCTCCACATCCAGTGCGCCGTTGTAAATCTGTTTGACGATATCTGATAACTCCGGCTCAGAGAGCGAGAAGTCACGCACTTCGATCTGGTTCATTACAGAACCAGCCACTTTGCTGGCGCTGCTCAAGGTACGGTCAAAACGGATCTGCACTTTACGGTCGTCGGTCGAAAGCAATTGCGCGCCTTCGGGCACATCCAGCGTCTTGATCTGCTCCACGGTCTCGAAGGTGATCTCTCGAAATTTGCCGAATCTCTTTTAATGGTATCGATCGGACCGTCGTAAATGATGCGCCCGTCGTCGATGATGATGACGCGCTGGCAGAGTTCTTCGATGTCGCCCAGATCGTGCGTGGTCAGGATAACGGTCATGCCTTTGGAGATGCACTCCGCTTTGATGAAATCGCGGATGCGTTCCTTTACGATCAGGTCCAAGCCGATGGTGGGTTCATCCAAATAAACGACCTTGGGCTCGTGGATCAACGCCGCCGCCAATTCGGAGCGCATCTTCTGCCCCAGCGACATGTTGCGCACGGGCGTCTTAAGCAGTTCATCAAGTTCGAGCGTCTTGGCGAATTGATCGAGCATCAATTTGTATTTGACCGGATGCACATCATACATTTTGGCGATCAAGTTGAGCGACTCGATCAGAGCCAGGTCCCACCACAACTGCGTGCGCTGACCGAAGACCACGCCGATATCGCGCGCGTTATCCACACGCTGTTTGTGCGGGTCACGCCCCAGCACCTTGATGCTGCCATCGGTGGGCATGAGCACACCGGTCAGCATCTTGATCGTGGTGGATTTACCCGCACCGTTCACGCCGATATAACCGACGATCTCTCCCGGCTCCAGGCAAAAATTGATCTTGTTCACCGCAGTTTTGTTTTCATATTGCGGGCGGAAAAGTCCGCGCACGGCGCCGCCGAAGCCCGGTTCCTTTTTAGGGATCTTGAAAACCTTCGTTAATTGTTTTACTTCAATAACTGACATGGTTTACCTTTATAAATGGAGGGTTTGAAACAACTGGAGATTCTATGCAGAAACCTCCAGAGGTTCCCTAGCTTGTTGGATAGTTTATGCCTGTACGGTGGTGAGGGTAGACGTATGACCGTCCCTATTGGTTCCATGGGACAAAAAACCGCAGGCTATGCAAGACCTGCGGTCACGAAACAAAGGAAACCGGAAAACGGTTTATCGACACGCGACGGAAGGAGGTACTTGCATCTTCGCCAAACTATTTCGTTTTGTTTTCATGGGACGTACCTCCTTTCACGTGAGATTGAAAATAGTGTAGCATAATCAAGAACAGATTTCAACCCTCTCCGGAAGCATGTCGTTGCGAGGGTGATGGTTTTCACCCGAAGCAATCTCCTCTTAAACGGATAACTCTCATCAATGAGTTGATTCCATTTAACGGGAGATTGCTCACCTGCACTTGCGCCAGGTGCAAGTGTCGTCGCTCCTCGCAACGACATGAACAATGCAGAGTACAATTTAGGACTATGAAGAAACGAACGATCTCACTCTTTTTACTGTTGACCCTTCTCACCTCTTGCATCAAGATCTCACAAGAGGTTCCGACGCCCGTCCCACCTCTCATTCGGACCTCCACCCTGCCCCCGACACGATCAGCCCCACCCACGCTGACAGTGACTCCGTCCCCCGCCACTCCAACGCTGGATGTGACACCGATCCCATCATCTGATCCAAACTGTAAAGACAGCGCCGTGCTGCTGGAGGATGTCACTTACCCTGATAACACTGCCGCCCCGCGCGGTGAGAAATTTACCAAAACCTGGCGCTTCAAGAACACCGGCACCTGCAACTGGATCGGATACACCATCGCTTTCTCCTCCGGTGACCGCATGGACTCGCCCGATTCCGCACCCGTTCCGCAGACAGAGGCAGGCAGCACCGTGGATGTCTCCGTTGATCTAACCGCTCCATCAACCGATGGCGTTTACACCGGCGTCTTTGAACTACGCAAAGCAAATGGAGATGTGCTTTCGGTCGGAATTGGGAACACGTTCTGGGTGAAGATAGCGATCGGTAACGTGACCGTGCCTACAGTCCCGCAGGTAGCGGTTTCTCCATCCAACAATACGGCGGTTAGCCAGCCAAAGGGTCCAGCTAGTTGCAGTTACTCGGGCAGTCCATCCTATCAGAATGAGATCGCCAATTTGATCAACGATGCCCGCGCCCAAAATGGATTGCCCGCCTTATCGGTCAATCTTCAACTCACTGCCGCCGCACAGAGTCATTCGATTGACATGGCTTGCCATGGATTGCTCAGTCACACCGGCTCAGATGCATCCTCCGTGCATGATCGCGTTGTCGCGGCGGGATATGCGCCTTCGTATTCATCTGAGATCATTTATGGAGGCGGCTATCCACAAACCGCTTTCGATTGGTGGATGAGTGACACGATCCATCGCAATGAGATATTGAATCCAAATGCTGTTGAGATGGGTGTAGGCTACGCTTATAACGCCGATAGTTCGGCAGGAAGTTATTACACGGTTGATTTTGCAAGTCCATAATGCATAGGACACGGATTACACGGAATGAACGGAAAAGAATCCGTTAAAGATATACGTGCAGTCCGTGTCCTAACGATCTTATTGAGAAGGCAAAGCCCATTTCTCCAAAAATGACATGAACACTTCCGGAACGTAGGATTTCTCGCCATCTTCCAACTCTGCTGTATCTTGAGACTGCAAGAGTTTTCCTGTATTCTCCAGAATGAAAATGTGAGGATAGCCATCCACAGCAGGATATTGTGAAAGAAAGCCTTCATTCGCATTCTCCTCACTGACATTGACCTTGATCAGTATGTAGTGATCCATGCGATATTGCAAAATATCAGGGTGGGTGGCGTAGAAGTCATCCATATATTTACACCAGATACACCAATCACCGCCCAGTTCGAGCATGATGCGTTTGTTCTCCGCCTGCGCCACAGGGATGGCTTGCGCCAGATCATTGGCAGGGTTGCGCAACGGATCATAGAAATCCACGATGTCCGAGTTGGGTAGTGTTGGAACACTCTGCTGTACTGAAGTTGAAACAGAAGGGGGAATCGCTGTAGCTGTTGGTGGAGCAGATAATGTTGAGCAAGCCAGGGACAAAATGACCAACAAGGAAACGATATAGCCAAGACGAGCCATAAGAGCCTCCGATCAAGCCAGATGACACTATGGTATCTGACTTTAATACAAGCTGCAATATTGTCTTATTAAACAAAAAGAGCCGCTTTTATGCAGCTCTTTTCGGGGTAGGACATTCACTATAGCAAGGACCTGTTGATGGTACTAAAGGTGTTGCCGATCTTGGGTCCCAGCAGTCTCATGACTGCGATCACCACAATGGCGACCAAAGCAAGAATGATAGCGTATTCAACCAACCCCTGACCTTTTTCCTTGGGAGCGAATAACATGATAGCCTTTCCTTTCTTGGAAAAAATAATGTATGCAGGCTGAATTTGTTCCAGGCATGAGACAAATTCTCATTTATCTGCATTGAAACCAGTAAAAAAATTATATCATTGGAGAAACAGAATTCGCTTTACAAGCCTGTTAATCAGTTGTTTTCAAGGTGAAGATTCCAAAATTAATGTCGCTTTCTGAGAAAAGCTACTATTTCGGCGTCAAAATCAGTAAAACCAGCGCAAAATGGTCATACCGAAGAACAGGACCTTCATCTATTCTCTCAGCCCACTAAGCCTTGTACAAGATCTTCTCCCAGTCCAGCATATCTTTCAAATTATCCATCGGAACCTGACCTTCAGGTACAAAGCCGACAAAGGAGCGGTTATAGCTGTCCTCCTCCCCATCCGAGAGGAGATCACTCAAATAGTGTTTGAACACGCCAATCGACGATAGCCGCGGATCATCGCTGGGTAAAGCGGTTTCGAACGTGAGCACGACCGTTCCGTTGGCAGTTTCAGCCGTCTCCACCACCGTCGCCTCATGGATCCAGCGCAGCCATTCATCCTGATGCACTTTCACTTTATTCGGGTTGACAAACGTACGGGCGCGTTTGATCGGGTCGCTTCTGTCGTACACCCAGGGTGTAGTGCCGTTGGCTTGTGCTTGTCGCTTGCCGCCGAATTCCGGCGGGAGCAGCCCAAAGCCGCCTTTTTTCGTGGAGATGGGATGCGCCATCTGCCAATCGTTGGGTTCCTTCCATACAAAACGCAGCCACAAAATGCTGGCGCCGCTCTTGTAATCGGTTCCGCTCTCCGGTTTGACAAAGTAGGCATGCGTCGGGTCAGCGGCTTCCTTGCTTTGATACCATTTCGGTTTGGGGGTCAAGCCACCCCATGGAGAATGTCCGCGCAGGTGCTGGATGTGTTCCGCTACTTCGTTGCAGACGGCACGCGTGACGATCAACTGATCAGACTTATCATGTTCCTCGCGCCAGCCCGTGATGAACTTCTGCTTCCAATCGTCCATGATCTTGCGGAACTCGGCATCCTGCTGGGAGTATTGCTGCGCCTGCTCGGCGGGTGTGAGCTTTTCCCAATTGGGATCGTTCACCTCATTCACACGCAGGTCAGTGAGTTTGACAATTTCCTTCCACATCCAATCAGGCAATTCATCTTTAAAGGATAAAAGCTCTTCCATCACTTGGGGCGGCTTGAGATGATCGATACGATAACTCTCTTCATCGATGCGCAAATTCAACAACCCGCTGCGCTGATAGGATGTGCTGTCGATCTCCAGCGCTCGTTTGATACGCTTCACGTGCCCGGCAATGCGATCCTTCCATTCGGGTTCTGTGGCAACCGCCAGTTCTGGTTTGTGCTGCGGAGGAGTGGAAGCCCCGGTAGGCTCATAACACTCCAACTCATCGCGGCAGAACGCTTCCACCATGGCATCGTCCATTTTCTTCAAGTCCTTTGCCAGAAAGGATGCCTGCAAATTCGCCAACAGATCTTTGGGGTCCGCCCACGAACCGTGTGCGCTGGCATAGCGCATCCCTGAAAAATGGACCACCATATATTGAAGCCATTTCGGGAAGCGATCAGGTTTTTCCCTCAAGCGCTTCACCACCAATTCCAACAACTGATAATGTTCCAACCCTTCCAGCGAGGCTTTGTATTCATCCACCTTCAACTGGACAATATCTTTGACCGTTACCGCTTTGGTAGGATCCGGGACATATAACGCCAGTTGACGATCTTCTGTGACGAGGAGTAAGTCATCGTAGGCATCGATCTGATCCTGGATGGACTTCGCCTCATTGCCAAGCTGGGAGAGGGTTCCGTTGATCTTGCCCAGTTCCTGCTCCTTCGCCTGGGTCAGGCGCGTCATCTCATCCTTTGATTTCCTCCCATACTCGAACGCGGATTGAAAATCGGACAGCTTAGCGATCTCATCAATGACTACCTTCACGCTGACATCACGCAGATTGTCGCGCAGGGCTTCGCGTTCTGCTTTGAATCTCCATGTGGGTCCCATGTTGCGCAGGTCGGTCTCATGTTTCTTGATCTCGTTCTCGAAGTTTCGTTGAAACTGCCCCAGTTTGAATAAGGCATTTTTGATGACCGTCAACTTTGCTTCATCTGATTTTGACCAGCCAAGCTGATCCTTCAAGTCCTTGTGAATGCTATTAACTGTATCCAATAACGGCTGGCTTGCCTGCGGATATTTGGCGCGGATCTGCGACGAAACATCCGGCGTGGTGAAATAGGATTCAACGGGAGCCAGCGTGGGTGGAGCTTTGAGGCGTGCCATTTCATCCGCAGCCTTTCTTTGAATCCCCTTTTGAGCTTCGAGTTGAGATTCGATCTTTTGAAGCTGAGGCGTTAACGCATCCACACTTTTGATGGCGGTTTGCATCGAACGATGAATATCTACCTTGCGCTTTTCGATCTTGCTGGAAGCAGAGACGAAGGCATACAGACGGTTCAATTCTTCGTCCACCATCTTGAACGCCACGTTTTTAAGCGTCGCCAATTCCTTCTCCTCTTTCGGCACATTGGGATTGGGCGGAGTCTGCCGCTTCATGATATCCACGCGGCGTTCCTTTGTCACAACCCTTTTCAAATAATCCTTGCGGAATTGCTGCCAGTACAACACTTGCTGGGAAACAAAATAGGTCTCATTGCGCGGGTCTTTGACTCGCGGCAGATAGGTGGCAAAGGTTTTATGAAAAGCGTGGATATCCGCCAACGCGCTTTCATCAACCGGATTGAACAGTTTCAAATACTCAGCGCGGACATCTTCCTTCAAAAAATAATTGCGATATTGGTAATATGACTGCACCGCTTTTTCGACAGCTTGTTTCTTTTGAGCATGATAGGCTGTGATTTCCCCGGCGATGTCTTTGTTCTTGTATTCCGCCCACAGGTCGATCTCCTTGTAATAGACCAGAAAATCGCGCAGTTTCATTTCTCGCAAAGGATAGATGCTCTTCCGTAACACATCATTTTGCCATTGGAAATACAGTTGATCGGTCATCGTCCGCTCCCGAGTTGTCAATGAATGAGTTGGTGAGAATACGGATGGATTTTATCCCATTCCAAATGAATGTAAAAGAAAGAGCGACCTTTGTGGTCGCTCTTTTTGATCTATCTATTTCGCGTCTGTCATTGCCTGCTTGAAAGCGACGAGCGCCTGGATCGGAGTGGGGTCTACACCGTAGCCCATCGCCAGATAATAGGACATGTAATCGCCGAAGAGGATGAGCGTCCACATGTGCGCAAGAGGAGTGTCGCCGCGTGCATCCGCGACATCGGTGTTCATCCCTTCGAGCATGAAGGCATCCTTGGTCAGATCGGTGCGCAGACGATTGCGCGGATGGTCCGACGGCGAACGCAGGAAGATGGTCATGGTGTGCGGGTTCAGCACTTCTTCAGGGTTGATCGTTCCGGCGAGGGTGTTGTGATCGGCTTCGGGCAGGAACTCGAAATTCGCGCCGGCTTTCGCCACTTCGTTGAGCTGTCCCTTCCAGCGGCGGGCAACCGTGGTCAACAGACCGGAACCAACGACCGTGACCCACCTCCCCATCAGTTGACCGGCATAGCGTTTGGCGGGGTTATGTGCCGCAGGGACATCCACTTTGATGTGTTCCTGCGAGCGTTTCATGGCTGCCAGCGCATCATCCATAGCATCGCGTTGTTCAGGGATAAATCCCAGGCGCTGGAACATCGCCAGAAGCAAGCCAAAGGAGAATCCCACCGCGGCACGCGGCTGACCGGCGTGATCGAACGTCCACAACGGGAGGTTGTTTTCTTTGGCAAGCGCACCAAGCTTGCCGCCAGTGCAAACCACAACGATGCGGCATCCAGCTTTTTGAGCGGCTGCGAAGGCATCCAACGTTTCTTCGGTATTGCCCGAATGCGACGAGCAAATAACCAGCGTCTCTTCGCCGCGCGCGTATAAGGGTAGACCATAGTCACGATGAACGGAAACAGGGATCGGGGCGAGAGAAGCGCTGTACGCGGCGAGCAGGTCCGCACCGATGGCGGATCCGCCCATGCCGGCGATGACCACCTGTTTGAACCCTTTCCAATCAGGCAGTGGGTGTTTCATACCCAATTGGTAGGCATAGCCGAGCTGGTCGGGAAGGTTATCAATTTCACCCAGCATATTTAGGGTGTCGAGTTGTTTAAAACGGGCGAGATCATCAAGATTCATAAGTTCTCCAGAAGGTGGGATAATTAATTTTACAACACTTTGGCTCTAAATTTTGCATTGATATTGTCAGGTTAGGAAGGGAACATTTTAATGTGGTCGGGACGTTTTAGCGCTAGGATGAGTGTGAGTCCGCCCAGTTGGGAGGATTCGTTGTGTTTGCAAGACATAGGAGGTCCAATGTTCAAACGGCTTCTTGGCACTCTTTTATTGGTGGGAATAGTAGTAACCCAATCAATTCCACAAGCACAGGTATTTGCGCAATCGCTTTGCGATCAGGCACAATTTGTCTCGGATGTATCTATTCCGGACGGCTCTTCGTTCGCGCCAGGGGCGACCTTTACCAAAACCTGGCGTTTAAAAAATATCGGCACTTGCACCTGGAATACATCCTACAGCCTGGCATGGGCAGGCGGTGACTCGCTTGGCGCATCAGATACAGTCAATCTAACATCCACCGTTGCACCGGGGCAAACCATTGATCTATCAGTCAATCTCACCGCGCCAAGCGCGACCGGTCATTATAAGGGACTGTGGAAACTCGCCAACACATCGGGAGTCCAGTTTGGCATCGGTACTTCTGCCAACACTGCCTTTTGGGCAGATATCAACGTGGTCGATAACACCACTGTGCAAAATGTTGTCCAAAATGTCGCCGCTGCTACAACCTGGACAGCCTTCGATTTTCTCGAATATGCAGCCAGCTCTTCCTGGTGGAGCGGTGCAGGCGCATTGTCCTTTCCCGGCACGACCAATGACAGCCGTGGCTTCGCCAATTTTGTAGACCAGCCTCATCTGGAGGATGGATCGTTCAGCGCGTCCAAAGGTCTATTGATGGCGCCGCAGAACAAGACCGATGGATACATTCAGATGACATCGCCCAACGTCTTGATCTCAGCGGGCGATAAACTCGAAACGCTGGTCAGTTGTGAATACGATGCCAAAAGTTGTTATGTTACCTTTCGCATCGATTACCTGAAATCCAACGGGGCGCAATACAAATTCTGGTCGTGGAAAGAAGCCTTTGACGGACGCTTCTACAACGCCAGCATTGATCTGACTCCGCTGGCAGGACAAGCCGTGCGATTTGTTTTTATGACGCTCGCCACAGGATCGGCAAGCGGTGACCGCGCCCTGTGGGTCGCGCCGCACATCGTCCGCACCACCGGTGGATCGACTCCGGTTCCTCCTACGGGGACGGTGCCTCCCACGGTGACGCCGGGTCCCGGTCCGACACAGCCCCCCTCCTCTGGAGGTGTGGTCGCGAATCCCACCATCCGCAAATTGTTGATGAAAGATACCTTCAATGGGTGGGCGATCGGCGATTCCTATTTGCTGCGCACCACCAACGGCGGCACCACATGGACTAATGTCACGCCGCAGAATGCGACTCTTTCCGCGGGAGCAACCGGCTACTTCGCCAGTTCCAGCACTGGCTGGTTACTGACTGGCGAAAGCAAACTCTATCGCACCACCAATGGCGGTTCTACGTGGACAGCCTACAGCGTGCCCTTTGGCAGCGGATACATACAGTTCACCGATACGGTTCACGGCTTTGTCTTGAACGGTGAAGGCTCAGGCATGAACAAACAAGCCGTCGCTTTATACAAGACCAACGATGGCGGTGCGACCTGGATCAAAAATTACGACAATGCACCCAACCTTCCCAACCCCGGCACGAGTTTGCCCTTCAGCGGACACAAGAACGGCATGACCTTCCGCGATTCACTGGCGGGCTGGGTCGGCGGCGATATCCCGATGGATGCATATTTCTATTTATTCAGAACCACCGACGCCGGAAAGAGCTGGGCGCAGCAAACACTGACTCTGCCTCCAGGATATGAGTCCGCGATCGTGACGACCACATCTCCTACTTTCTTTGGTACATATAATGCCCTGCTGCCCGTGTGGTTAGGGCGCACAGAAGGTCGTGATCTTGCAACGTATGTAACGACCAATGGCGGTATCTCATGGACCAAGTCCGCGGGCTTTGCCAAAGGGGCAGAGTTCGTAGATTATGTCTCCACCAAAGACGGCTTTACGTGGGATCACTCTGGCATCTTCCAGGTCACTCACAACGCGGGAGGCAGTTGGGCAACGGTCACACCGAACATTAATTTCGGCAATGATTTCCGCGGCATGGATTTTGTCACCACATCCACGGGCTGGGTGATCCAAACCCATCCCGATAATTCCACATCGCTCTACAAAACTACAGATGGCGGCGCAACATGGAATTTACTTTCCTCCAACCAACCCGGAGGAACACCGACCGATACACCGGTGCCATCCGCTTGTGATAAAGCAACTTTTGTTTCGGATATCACTATTCAAGATGGAACGACCTTTGCTCCCAACACACCTTTCACCAAGACCTGGCGTTTGAAGAACTCCGGCACCTGCACCTGGACGAATGCCTATAAGTTGGTCTTCCAAAGCGGCGAACAGATGAGCGGACCCGCTTCGATTAATTTGACGAACAGCATCGCGCCCGATCAGACGGTGGATATCTCCGTCAACCTCGCCGCACCTGCCACTGCCGGTCATTACCGCGGTTACTGGATGTTGAGCAATGCCAGCGGCGCGCTGTTTGGCATTGGTGCCAACTCCAATGAACCGTTCTGGGCGGATATTGCCGTTGTTGGAGACGCTCCCAGCAACACCGCCTATGACTTCACTGCCAACGTCTGTGCCGCACAATGGAAGAGCGGCGCGGGCATCCTTCCCTGCCCAGGTATAGATGGCAGTTCAATCGGCTACGTACTCAAACTCGATGCACCAGTCCTAGAAGATAGTTCTACTGGCGCGCCGGGATTGTTGACCATGCCTCAAAATAAATATGACGGCTACATCCAGGGCTTCTATCCTGACTTCACCGTGCAATCGGGTGACCGCTTCCAGGCGAAGGTCGGCTGTCAGCAGGGTCAAAACTGCTACGTAACCTACCGTCTCAACTACATGACCGAAAACGGCTGGATCGGCACCTTCTGGCAATGGCGCGAATCGAACGACGGTAAATACTACACCGCCGATGTTGACCTGACTCCGCTCGCTGGGAAGAAAGTCAAATTCATTCTCACCATCCTTGCCACGGGATACGCGACTGGCGACCGTGCCATTTGGAGCGCTCCACGTATCTACCGTGCCGGAGCCGGGACTCCGGTAACAGTCACGGTCCCGCCTCCTACTCAGCCGACAGCGGGTCCCACCTCCCAAACATCCGACTGGCCCTTCTTCACCAGTCCGCAATATGGCTTCAACCTCCAGTATCCGCCGGGATCAGTGGTCTATAACTCGGTACCAGAAAGCGCCATCATCAACATGCCGATCACGGCAGGGACAACCCTGGTTGAGAAATATCTCAGCATCAACGTGGTTCCAAACGCTACCACTTGTGCTGATCCAACCACGGGTTCAACTCCGCTGCCCGAGAGTGTAATAATCAACGGCACCACCTGGCTCAAAGACACAGGGTTGGATGGTGGAATGAGTTAGACACGCGCTGTTACGCAGTACACTATCACGCGCAACAACTTGTGTTACAGTTTTATGTTCGTATTGCATTCTGCCAGCGCTTTTGAGCCGCCCCGACCCGCCTACGATGCAGCCGCAGAATCAGCGGTGTTCGCACAGATCATGCAGTCCTTTGGCTGGCTCGCAACCGCGCCAAACACATCGACAACTGCATCCACCATTCCTACAGCAACGACAACCGCTACATTTACAGCCTCGCCTGTTCCAAACTCTGCCTCAGCGTTCGCTCAATCCATCGTGGATCTGTTGAACGCGCGAAACTTTGACGCCGTCAAAACCAAAATGGGACAAACCTTCGCCACCGGCTTCTGGGAATCGCAGGGAACTTCTTCCACACCCGACCAGGCGATCGATGCATTCCGAAATCTCTACGTTGGCTCGACCCCGCTGACATCTGACGCCAACAAGGATCTGAACTCGCTGCTAGGCGGATTAAACCCCTATGGCATTATGGGACTCGATCCGGCAAATTCCTACGGACTGTTTGTCTCTGGTCTGGGTCCAGAAGGCAAGTCGGAAGCGATCTTCTATGTTGTCAAAAAGGCAGATGGGAGTTTCTACTTCTTCGGGATGCTCTTTGCGCCAACGAAATTCATCCATGATGCAGCCACGGCAACACCTTCGCCATCTCCAACTACTGCGCCAGTCACACTTTCAGGTCCATATGCCGTCGTCCGCGTGGCGCCAGATGACACGTTGAATATCCGCTCAGCGGCAGGGAGCACGAATCCAGTCGTTGGGTCGTTCGCAGCAGAGGCGACGAATGTTATGAAGACGGGACCAACTCAAACCGCAGAAGGAGCCAAGTGGGTGCAAGTCCAGAATCCAAGCGGCGGAGTCGGCTGGGTCAATTCATCCTACCTGACCGAGCAGGTGACACATGATACTTTCTGCGGCGATTCGCGCATCGTGCCGTTGCTGGACCAATTCAAACAGGCGTTGAACTCTTCTGATGGCAACCTGCTTTCCACATTGGTCAGCCCCACGCATGGAGTCAACTTCCGCTTGTGGAAATATTCTGCCGGCGTCGATTTCACAACAACAACCGTAAAGGATATTTTCACCAGTACTACTTCCTATGATTGGGGCGGCGGACCCAGCGGTATTCCTGATGTGGGCACGTTCAGTAATGAGGTCAAGCCGAATTATCTGGATGCGTTGAATGCACCCAACCGTGAACTCTATTGCGACAATCTCACCAAGGTCTTCCCGCTCTCTGACCCATGGCCCAATCACACCATCCGCTATTACAACATCTACAAACCCGCCACGCCGAACATCTTTTTCGATTTCCGCTCGCTGTTGATTGGAGTGGAATTTGTCAATAACCAACCTTATCTGTATAGTGTGATCACAATTGTGTGGGAACCATAATTTATCTACCATCTGCTCTGTTCGGGGCTTCTCCTTCGGAGTGCTTCGCAAAGCCCCGACAGGAACGGAATGGCAACAAAAAAGCGACCGACGAGCGGTCGCTTTTTTGTTCACCCCATCGACTCTTTTATAAACTTTCCCAGATCCTTCTTCAACTCTTTCAACGACGGCATATGGATGTACATCATATGCCCGGCATCATAGTATTCCATTGAGATGTTCTTGCGCAAGTTCTCATCCAAGCCGAGATGATTGAAGGTGTACTCGGTGGCAAAATAAGGCGTGCCCAGATCGTAATAACCATTTGCCACGAAAACTTTGAGATAGGGGTTATACGTCATCGCTGCACGAAGAGTCTCCGCCACGTGGACATATTGATTCTCAAATTCCTTGTACGACCATGGATGAACAAATCCGCTCAGGATCTCATACGGCAGGTCGGACTCAAATTTCAACTCGCCGCGGATGTAATCGTAGAACGCCGCCGTGTATGGACCCATCACATTGGTCAGCAATGGATCGAACTCTGCGTGCTCGGTCACTCCCAAGCGGTCACGCCCGATCAAACGGCTGTCGAGCCTGCCAACGGTCAATCCGCGTTCGCGCAGGAGTTCTTTGAAGTAGTGCTGGTCATTGATGCGCAGATTCGAGCGGTCAATGAATTGTTCCGAAATGCCGGTAAACTGCGACATGCGCTTCACAATATCGGCGCGTTCTTCTTTGGTCAACGCACTGCCTTTGAGCAGAGCTTTTGCATAATCGCCCACGGCGAACTCTTCCGCGTCATGCAACCAATCTTGCAGCGGCTTATGCGGCTGGAGCAGGTTGTGATACCACGCTGTCGCCGTATAGCCCGGCAGGAACATGATGAACGGGAGATCGTTGTTGATGTTGAAATCAATCGTTGTGAAATCGAGCACAGCAGAGATCAGCATGATACCGTTCAGGTACATACCATGCCGTTCCTGCAAATATCCCGAAAGACCCGCGGCGCGCGTCGTGCCATAGCTTTCACCCGCCAAAAATTTCGGCGAGAGCCAGCGCTGATTGCGCGTGGCATACAAACGGATGAAATCACCGACCGACTCAATATCCTTTTTGAATCCGTGCCACTCCTTCGGCTTGACCCCTTCCACGGGACGGCTGTACCCGGTGTTCATCGGGTCAATAAAAACAAGATCGGTCTCTTCCAAAATGGAATATTCGTTATCGGTCAAACGGAATGGCGGTGGAGGCATTTCCCCGTCATCGGTCAGCACCACACGCCGCGGACCCAGCACACCCAGATGCAGCCATACAGACGATGAGCCCGGTCCGCCGTTGAACGAGAATGTGATCGGGCGTTTCGATTTATCGCGCACGCCGTCCTTCGTGTACGCCACGTAAAAGAGACTGCGCGCGTGGCTTCTCCCCTTCCGCTTCTTTCTCGCGATCGAGAGTTTCCTCTTTTAGCACCATCGTCCCGGCGGTGACAGTGTACTTCAGCTCTTTGCCGCCGATCTTGATGGAGTGGTTCGAGACCACCAGCTTATCTTCCGCTTTTGGCTTTTCTTCTTTCCCTTCGACCTTGCTCAGGGCAAGCTTCTCTTCGGGTTTCTTTTCGTCTGCCATAACGTTGTCCTCTCTGCTGTAGAACCTGTTTTTATCAAATTGTACGGAAGTTCCAAGAATCCAACATGGGTCTTAAGGAGCGTTTCTTTACAACCCTTTTTCCTGAACGAACCTTTGGATCTCTTCGATCGGTAACGCATTCACCGTTCTACCGCGATGACCGGTCATCGTCTCTGCCATGCACAACGAGTTATAAATCGCTTCCTCCGTCGCTTCGATGGCAGCTTCGAACAGCGGGGACATCATTTCATTCGGCACTTCGGGATATGACCACACTTTCTTGCGCCGTTCTGTAGTCCGGCGCACTTCCTCCGCCGTTGAAAACGCAATGACATAATCGCCCGAGCCATTGCTCATGGAAGCACCTGTGCGTGCCAGACCCGACAGTCCGCGGCTTGCCAAGCGTTTGAGATTACGATCCGAAAGCGGCGCATCGGTGGCGATGACGATCATCACCGAGCCATCGGCAGAGGCGTGATCCAGTTCCTTTTTCAAATAATATTGACCCAGCTTTTTACCGAGGGACAAGCCATCCATTTGCAGGACGCCGCCAAAATTGGATTGGACTAATGCTCCGACGGTATACCCACCAAGCGATTTCGGCAGAACGCGCGAACTCGTGCCGATGCCGCCTTTCCACCCGAAGCAAACGGTTCCCGTACCTGCACCAACGCATCCTTCCACAACGGGACCTGATTCCGCTATTTCAAGCGCTTCCAAAGCCGATTCTCTCGTCACCACCCGTTTGCGGATGTCATTCAGCCAGCCATCGTTCGTCTCCCCCACCACAGGATTCACGCTCCGCACTTCTTCATTGCCTGCCTGCGACAGCGTCCACTCAATAAGCGCCTCCGCCGCAACGGGAGCGGACAGTGTATTCGTCAAAAGGATCGGCGTTTCGATCTCGCCCAACTCTTCCACTTGGGTAGAACCCATCAACTTACCGAATCCATTCCCCACCACGATCCCAGCCGGGACTTTATCCTGAAAGATATTCCCATCATGCGGAAGGATCGCCGTCACACCCGTTCGAACATCCTCCCCTTCGATCAATGTGACATGACCGACCTTTACACCAGTCACATCCGTGATGGAGTTCCATTTTCCTGTGGGTAGAACTCCGGGTGCAATTCCAATTTTGCGTGCGCGTTTTTTCATGGAGTCAAAAATCTCCAGATTTTGATCTTGACCCGAACATCTGGAGATGTTCGAGTCCTTAACCCTTATTTGGTTTCAACCACACCGACGGGAAGAACTTCGCGGCATGGATATAACTTTCCAGCGTGCCATCCACTGGCGTATCAGACCAGCGGTTCCAGACCTTATCCATGTTCGGGTGATGGCTGGAGACATGCATCATGAACTCCGCCACTTCCCTATCGGAGGCGATCTCTGCCACCGCATCGAACGCCCTGCTTCCCACCTGCACATGGACGCACGGATTCGCTTTGATATTCCGATACCAGTCCGTTTTGCCGCCCCAGCCCGCAGAGATTCGATATCGGTCATTTTCTTTATCGTAAATATATTCCAACGGCGTGTAGCGCAGCTTGCCAGATTTGCGACCGGTCGTGGTCAGCAGCAAAATGTATTTGCCGGTCAGCCAGCCGAGTCCCAGCTTATATTGCAAAATAGGAATCTTGAAAATCCACTTGAAAACCGGACCGGGGCTATCCTGCGATACCAACTTGTCCATGATCGTGGTTTCCGTCCAGTTATAGAACTTTTCGAACAAACCGATCTTAGCCATGATTTCCTCCCCATGGAGTCAAAAGTCTCCAGACTTTTGACTCGAACATCTGTAGATGTTCGAGTCCACATACACTCTCTTTGAAACAGTCTCAATCTCAGGCACAATCTTCTTGAGAATAAACATAGCGAACCATTCCACTGGTTTCAACAGCAAATAAGCGACATCCGCTATGAACGGATTGGTCATGCGACGCGCCAGAGATTTTCCCACCACATCGTAGATTCTCCGAAGCACTTTATGCAGCCACGGACTAATCGCCATCAATGCCAGCTCAGCGCATTTCAAGCGCTGCAACTGCCCATTCACCGGCATAGACAAGCCATCCACACGTTGAACCGAATGCGAACCCACAATACGCGGATGTCCCTGCGCGGCGGCGGTGGCGATATAACAATCGGGTGGCTGCTTTGGCAAAGCTGCATAGAGCTCGAACATTTTGAGAATGTCATACCGCCATCCGATGGCATATGTAGCGAACCAAACGGTTAGACCCATACCATGTATAGGAGTCAATTTGGTTTCATAATTTTTAAATAACCAGATCGCTGATCGCAAGGCAATTAAAAAGGACCAAAAGGAGCTGCAACCAGTAAGCCTGCAAGAACTGCCATTGGAATCAGAGTCGCATTGGATTCGTATATTGATAAAGGAATAAGAATAGCAAACAAAATGGCAGCTATAGTAATGTTGATCTTCCAAATAGCCCACTTCCCTTTGCTCCAGCGATAAATCAACGAGACTAGGATCGGTAAAGCCCACGCCAGGATCAATATGAAAATAAAGCCATCTGTTGAAAATAAAAGCATGGCAATACTGAACTGCAATGCCAGTAATATTCCGGTGTAAATCCCTATGCGGACAATGATCGAGTGTGAGTACTGATACGGTTTAACTAAGAAGAAAATATAAGAGACAATCGAATAGATCAACAGCAGGACAAAGAGTATGGAAGCCTCTGGGAAAAGTGACAGGATCACATAGGAGGAAAGTTTCCCATTTTGCCATTCTGGCTCCAGCAAATGCACAGCTAAGAATGAAAATGCAGGGATTATGGTTAAGAACAACCCGTATACGATACGTCCCGCTATTGAAGAGGAAAAGGGTAAAGAGACAGGTTGTTTCTGTACTTCGTTTTGTTCTAGTGCTGGCTCGATGCTCATTACTCCTCCCGATTGATCAGCCGATAAACTTCCTTTTTGCTCCAGCCGCTTTCTATTGCGAGTTTCGCCGATATCTCTTTGGCAGATTTATCCGTGAGCAGTTCCCGGTCAATGGCGGTAAGGACTTCTTCTTCCGTCCACACGGCATCTTCTTCTTTCGATTTTCCTTCCACCACCAACGTGAACTCTCCACGCGCGGGTTGCGATTTGAAATGGTCCACTGCGCCGCGTATCGTCCCACGCCAATATTCTTCGAACAGCTTGGTCATCTCGCGAGCAACACAAATCTTTCGGTCGCCGAGCAGCAGGAGCAGGTCTTCCAATGATTCGACGATACGATGAGGAGATTCCAAAAAGATCAACGTATAGGATAAATTGGCAATTTGCCCTACGAACTTATGCCGTTCGCTGGTTTTGGCGGGAAGATATCCCAGATAGAGGAATGCATCCGTGGGCAGACCGGAGACGGCTAAGGCGGTGACTGGTGCCGAGGGACCGGGAACAGGTCGAACATCGTAGTTGGAGGCGAGAGCGGCGCGGACCAGCTCGAATCCAGGGTCATTAATAGCAGGAGTCCCTGCATCCGAAACCAACGCAACATCTCCGCTTGAAAGTTTTTCTAGAATAAAATCCAGCTTGTTGAGCTTGTTGTGCTCAAAGTAACTTGTCAGCGGCGTCTCGATCTCGAAATGCTTGAGCAGTTTGCCGGTGTGCCGCGTGTCCTCGGCTGCGATGAGGCTGGCTTCCCGCAAAATGCGGATCGCACGCGGCGCCATATCTTCCAAATTCCCAATGGGGGTTGCGACCAAATAGAGTGTACCCATGCGGTGATTGTATCATCACGCCCCAATGCTATAATGGCGGGAATTATTCGTAGACTGGAGGAGAAATGATTGTCGTTTCCGATATGATGGGTACGTTGACCACCGGCTCGCCGTTTTTGGGCGTAGTGGATTGGGTCAAGCATAATCAAAGCAAGCTGCAGGCGAATTTGACCATGGCATCCATAATGCCTGCTTATCTTCTGGCAAAGAATGGAATTATTGACTGGCAATCATGGGGTCAGAAGTTGATGATCGATAGTCTGGGGTATATCAAGAATGTAGACGAAACAAAGTTGCAGCAGGTCTCTGAATGGGTGGTGGAGCATGACTTCTGGCGTAAGCGTCGCGAGGATGTGATCTCGCGTCTCATCAAGCACCGTGAGAACGGAGCACATGTTTATATTGCAAGCAGCGTTGTAGAACCATTCATCGAGCCGTTCGCGCGGCGCATCGGCGTGAAATACATCGGCACGCCGACAAAGATCGAGAATGGGAAAGTTGTCTCTGTCGGGGAATTAGTGGCAAGTGAAAAGAAGATCGAGCAAGTGCTGAGCCGTCTCGCCGTAGATCGCGTGGATGTGGCATACGGTGATACCGTGCTGGATATCCCCTTGCTGGAACATGCCGATCATCCGGTGGCGGTGTACCCGGATAAAAAGTTGAAAGCCATCGCGCTGGAACGTGGGTGGGAAATTATTGGCGATACGCCAAAGATTGGGTAACAAATATCAAAACTCGGGCGGGGACTTAGCTCCCGCCCGAGCAAATCAACCTGTATTCCTCAACCCCGCTGCAATCCCATTAATGGTCAATGCCATCACTTCCCGCAGGGATTTGGCTTCTTCACCCTCTTGATCTTGCAAGGATCGTAAGCGCCCCAGGGTTTCCACTTGGATGTAGTTCAACGGGTCCACGTACGGGTTACGGAGTTGGACCGCCTGCCGCGTGACCGGTTCCAGTTCAAGCAACGCTTTATGGCGGCTGATGGCAAGGACGGCTTCGCGCGTACGTTCATATTCCGTACGGATGGTGTTGAAGAGTCCATATGCCAGCTTTTTATCGGGGACAAGAGAGACATACAGTTCAGCGATTTCCATATCCGCTTTAAGCAGGGAGATCTCGCAGTTGTTGAGCAGCGTGCGGAAGAACGCCCAACCATCGTACATTTCCTGTAAGAGGGACAAATCCGTGTTGGAGGAAAGCCCGGTACCGAGACCATACCAACCGGGGAGATTGAAGCGGCTCTGCATCCACGAGAAGACCCACGGGATGGCACGGATCTGATTCACGGCTCCTTGTTTGCCGCGCGCGGCGGGACGCGACCCGATCTGCAGCCGTTTGATCTCATCCAGAGGCGTGGCAGATGCCCAAAAATCAATAAATCCTGGAGTGACATAAACCAAGCGGCGATACGAATGCATCGACACTTTGGACATCTCATCCAACGCATCGCGCCAATCTTGTGGAATGACCTCTTCCTTTTGCGGCGCGGAGGCAAGGATGACAGCGTTGGCGATCTGCTCGAGGTGACGATGTGCCAGATGCGGGTTGGCATAGCGCGAGGCAATGATCTCGCCTTGTTCGGTAACGCGGAAGCGACCGTTAATGCTGCCCGCAGGCTGGGCACGGATGGCATGATTGGCAGGACCTCCGCCGCGTGCGATCGTCCCACCGCGACCGTGGAAAATGGTCAGCTTGACGCCATGCTTTTTCGCCATGACGGTGATCTCTTCCTGCGCCAGGTAGAGCGCCCAGTTTGCCATGAGATAGCCGCCATCCTTGTTGCTGTCGGAATAGCCGATCATCACCATTTGTTCATCGTTGTGATTCTTCAGCTCAGCGCGATATACATCGGAAGTGAACAGCAGTTCAAGGATGGACGCGGCGTCTTTCAAATCCTTCACTGATTTAAAGAGCGGAACGATCTGCGGCACGGTCTTACAGCCCGCCCACTTGGCAAGCAGCAGCACGGTCAACACATCAGCAGCGGTGTGGGTCATGGAAATAATGATAGGACCGAGCAGGTCGCTTCCATACACGTCATTGGTGCGGGCGATCAATTGGAACAATGCCCACGTTTCAGCCGTGGGAGAGGTCACGCCGGGGCGGCGAGCGAAATTGGGTCGGGGTTCGTTGAGCAATTTGGTGAGCAGAGCTTCGCGTTTGTCAGACGGCAGATTCTCAAAATCCGCTTCCACTTGCAACGCACGCAGGATCTCACTCAACGCCGCGTTCAAGCGTCCTGAGTCTTCACGGATATCCAGCCGTGCCACGTGCAAACCGAAGATGCGTAGTTTCTGTAAAGCGATCTTCAGTTCATCCTCTGCCAGAGTTTGTGGCATGGCAGAAGCGATCAACTCCAAGGGCTCCAGCAGTGTCTTCTCAGTCAACAGCGCGTGGTGCGGATCGCGCGAGAGCAAATGCGCAGTCATGTCATCACGTGAGGCTTCGGCAAGATCGTTCGCCAAGAGGGATAAGACCAAACGATATGGCTCAGTGGCGTAACGCTGTTCAATGAATGCCACATGCGAAGGGAACGGTCGTCGTTTTTCGATCCATTCCATTAACGCTTGCGGAGGCGGGATGCGGTGTGAACTGACGCTCAAGCGGCGTCCCAGTTCTTGAAACATACGCCGATGATTCTCGACAGCGAGACCACGATGCAGGCGCAGCGTCTCGGCGGTCACTTCAAAAGTAACGAAGGGATTCCCATCGCGGTCGCCACCGATCCACGATGCCAGTTTCAACCATGTGCGCGGAGCCTGCAAACCGGGATAATACTTTTCGAGCGCAACATTCATATCGTCATACAAACGCGGGATGATATTCCACAAGAATGCATCCACGTGATACAAGCCGGTCTTCACTTCGTCGGTGACGGTCAGTTTGTCCGCGCGGGCACGGTCGGTAAGCCACAACGCGGAGATCTCAGCATGCAGAGATTTGGCGGCATCCTCCCGTTCGCGCAGAGAGATCGAATTCTGATTGAGCAGATCCAGGAGCAGTGTGATGCGTTCCGTTTTCGAGAGCACCGTCCTGCGCCGCGCTTCCGTTGGATGAGCGGTCAGAACCAACTCGATGGATAATCCATCCAACAAAGCGGACATCTGCTCGGGCGTCACACCACGTTCTTTCAGGGTGCGGACCGCTTCACCGATCGACTCCGGAGTTGGTTCGGGGTAAGAAGCATCTGCTCGCTCCCGCAGATATTGCACGCGCTCATTCTCCTCTGCAAGGTTCACAAGATCGAAATAGGTCGTGAATGCAGACGCAATGACGCGCGCATCTTCATCGTGCAGCGCCGCCACTTCCTCATGCAGCTTTTGTGCTGCCACCACGTCACCGCCGCGACGCGCCTTCGCCAATGCGCGGATGCGTTCCTCGGTCTCGAAGATCTCCGGCGATTCCAATTCGGAGATGACCTTGCCAAGCAGATCACCCAGCAGATGAATGTTTTGTGTAAGTTCCATGATGATGCACAGTATAACCAAGCAAATTAAATTTTCAAGCCCCGAATGGGTAGAAAGCTCTATCGGGAGCTAAGCCCCCCGATAGAACGCTCGGCAAGGCGAGTGCTATAATGCGAAAGACATTTCGATACAGCATAGGAGCATCTCATGGCTTTCACTGAATTCAGCAACTATGACGGATTGGGGTTGGCAGAACTGGTTCATAAAAAGAAAGTATCTCCGGGGGAATTGGTGGAAGAAGCAATTGCAAGGATCGAAGCTCATAATCCAAAATTGAATGCGGTGGTCTACAAGCTGTATGACCGCGCGCGTGAAATGGCAAAGGGTGATCTGCCAGAGGGTGCGTTCAAAGGTGTGCCCTTCCTGATGAAAGATCTGATCGCCACTTTGGAAGGCATTCCCACCAGCGGCGGCAACAAATTGTGGAAAAACATTCCCGCCACGCTCACCTCTGAAATGGCAAAGCGCTGGGAAGCCACCGGCGCCATCGTGGTCGGCAAGACCAACACACCCGAGTTCGGACTCACCCCTTACACCGAATCGAACACGCTTGGCGCGGCACACAACCCGTGGGACACCACCCGCACCACAGGCGGATCGTCCGGCGGCTCGGCAGCGGCAGTGGCGGCGCGTATGGTTCCGTTCGCCACCGGCGGTGATGGCGGCGGCTCGATCCGCATCCCATCTTCTGCCTGCGGTCTGTTCGGGCTCAAGCCCACACGCGGACGGACTCCGACAGGTCCGATCATCGGCGAAGCCTGGCAGGGATTTGCCATTGAGCACGTATTGACTCGCTCCGTGCGCGACTCGGCGGCGATGCTGGATGCCACACAGGGAGCGGATGTCGGCGCGCCGTATGTGATTCCCGAAGCAGGTCCGTTCGCCAATGAAGTTGACAAGCGTGTTGGCAAACTGAAGATCGCTTTTTCCACCAAACCGATGCTTGGCAAGAATGTTCACCCTGATTGTGTCGAAGGCGTGGAAGAGACCGTGGCATTGCTTAAATCGCTCGGGCATGAAGTGATCGAAGATGCGCCCGTCATCAATGGCGAAGAATATTCCCTGCAATTCCTGACCATCATCGCCGGGCAAATGCGCGCTGACATCGAAGAGATCTGCCGCATCTCCGGCAAAAAAGTGTCGCTCGATGATTTTGACGTGATCACGTTTGCCACAGGCATATTCGGCACGATGCTGACTGCCTCCGACTATGCCACAGCCATTCGCTATCTGCAAATGGTGTCACGCGATATCGGGCGTTTCTTTGAGAACTATGATGTTTTACTCACGCCTGTACTGAGTCAGCCGCCCGCCAAGATCGGTTCACTAAAACTATCCCAAGCGGAGGAGAACCAGGTCAGGTTGATCGCACGCACCGGCGCGACATGGATCCTGGAAGCGATGGGGGTCATCAAACCGATCGCCGCCCGCACGTACGAATTCGTCCCGTGGACACCGGTCTTCAACGTCACCGGACAGCCCGCCATGTCTGTACCTCTGCATTGGAATGAAGAAGGTCTGCCCATTGGCATGCACTTCGTGGGCAAGTGGGGCGATGAAGCAACGCTGTTCCGTTTAGCGGGTCAGCTTGAAAAAGAGAAGCCGTGGTTCGATAAGGCACCAGTTGGATACTAACGTAACGATCATCTGAACCACGGAGGCACTGAGCCACGGAGTTTTAAATTCTTTTCTCAGTGTCTCCGTGTCTCAGTGGTTAGTAAGCAGAAAGACTATGTTCATGGATAAAAAGCTGATTCTGATCACCGGGGCAACGGCAGGCATCGGAGAAGTAGCAGCGCAAACTCTCGCCGCGCAGGGACACGAGATCATCATCATCGGGCGCAACCAACAAAAGGCGGAAAGAGCGGCGGAACATATCCGCACACAAACGGGCAATAACAATGTTCATTATTTGCTCGCCGATTTTTCAGACTTGCAACAAATACGACAGCTCGCAGATCAAGTCAAAACGAAATTCCCGAAGCTGGATGTACTCGTCAACAACGCTGGCACCTATTTTGGCAAACGAGAGAAAACAAAATACGGCGCAGAGAAAACATTTGTCGTCAACCATCTCGCACCCTTCCTGCTGACTAACCTGCTGCTTAATCATATGCAGGAGCATGCGCGCATCATCAATGTTTCATCCAACGCACACTACAGCGGTAAGCTCGATCTCAATAACCTGAACCTCAGCAAATTCTATTTCGGGCTCACCGCCTACCAACGTTCCAAACTTGCCAACGTTCTTTTCACCTATGAACTCGCAAGAAGATTGGCAGGCACGACTATCACGGTCAATGCCCTGCACCCAGGATTGATCGCCACAGACATCTTTAGACGAAACTACGGAATTCTCGGTCCGTTCATCAAGTGGATCATCTCCCGCCGCGCCATCACACCGGAGGAGGGTGCCGATACCATGATCTTTCTTTCCACCTCCGCAGATATAGAAGGGGTCACGGGCAACTATTTCGTCAAACGCAAGGCGGTGAAGTCTGCTCCGCTTTCGTATGATGAAGCGCTGGCAAAGCAACTCTGGGACGTTAGTGAAAGGCTGACCGCTATACCATGAACAACATCTCGCTCGACTCGCCTCTCGCTCGCGGACGCACCGCCGATGTCTTCGAATGGGAAGATGGTCAAATTCTTAAGCTCTTTCATAATTGGTTCTCGCTCGAGAATGTTCAATACGAACAACGGATCGCGCGCGCCGTCCATGCCAGCGGAATCAGTGCACCAGATGTGATCGGCGACATCGTACAAGTGGAAGGTCGCAACGGCTTGATCTATGAACGCGTAGACGGCGTATCCATGCTGGATCTCATGCCGCGCCAAATGTGGATGGTCTTCACCTTCGCCAAACGTTTCGCCCGCCTCCATGCAGAGATGCATGAACATGTTTTTACAGCCGATATCCCCTCTCAGCGCAGCAAACTGGAACATCGCCTTCAACATATCAAAGCCTTGCCTGAATCACTGCGCGTGAAATTGCTAGAACGACTCGCATCCCTGCCCGATGGTGACCGCGTTTGTCACGGCGACTTCCACCCAGCGAACGTGCTCGTTACCCCGACCGGTGACTCCGTCATCGACTGGATCGATGCCTCACCCGGCAATCCGCTGGCAGATGTAGCGCGGACCACGATCATCTTCACCGGCGCAGTTGAAAGCGGAAAAGTCTCAAATCCTATATTTCGAGCATTTATCCGCGGGTTTCATTCCACCTATTTGAAGGAATACTTCCGCCTGCGACCCGGCGGCGAGCAGGAATACCGCCGCTGGCTGCCCATTGTTGCTGCGGCACGCATCAGTGAAGGGATAAAAGAGTTGGAAACGTGGCTATTAGAAGAAGCAAAGAAGATCTGAAACAAGCCATCGCGTATTTCGTATTAAAGGTGGACGGAGTTGACATGTACCCCACCAAAATATGCTTTGCGCTATTGACCAGTTTTATAGTTCTTTCTGCATGCTCTACTCGGAGCGAGGCGCCGCTTCTCACTGCCACACCTGCCCCACCATCCCCCACGGCGACAGCCACCCGGCTACCCACACCCACCTCACCAACCGATTCCATCCTATGGGACAGTTTGCAAGTCACCATGGATCAGCTTGAGATCACAGATCAATATCAAACGGATTATGGTTCCGGCCGAGTCCCACCGGATGGGCAAAAATTTCTTTGGGTACATATACGAACAGCAAACACGGGACAAACCCAAATGGATTTACCAGCCCTGGAACATTTCAGCATTCTATACGCCGCCGCTGAATTGAAACCCACCTACGGTCATCGCCAAAATTACACAGACTATTCCACGCTCGGAACGACCATCTCCCCTGCCCAAGAATTGGATGGCTGGCTGCGCTTCGACATTCCCTCCGCAGCAGAGTTGAGCGATCTGCGCTTTATCTTCATCCCTGAGAGCGCTCAAATTGGCGCATCGTATGGCTCTCCCAATTATCCCTACGCAGACAACAAACCAACCTATGTGTGGAATTGCGTGCCTTAGTGCCCCCCGGATTTTGAAAACAGATTGATAATCGCGATCCCCACCATAATAAGAAGAATGCCCACACCGCGTGCCCAATCCAACGGCTCACGCCACAAGATCATTCCAGCAATGACCGTCAGCACGATCCCGATCCCTGACCAGAGCGCGTACGAAATCCCAATGGGCATTACTTTCAGGCTGAGCGAAAGCAGATAGAACGACAGTCCATATCCCACTACAACGACAATACTGGGGACAAGTTTGGTAAATCCATCTGAGAGTTTCAGGGCGGTGGTGGCGGTCACTTCACTGAGCACGGCAAAGAAAAAGATGATGGCGATTTTCATGCATGGATTGTAACCGACCTACAAATCGATGGAGTCCAAAGTCTGGAGACTTTGGACTCCATGTTACAAAAGTGAAACTCAGTGCCAAAATCCTTGTGCCGTTGCTTTCATACTGTACTGCTATAATGAATCATCGGTTTCAATTTACTCCTACTATTTCAGAAAGCGATGGTAAAGTATGGAACGATTTTTTACTGACTATTATTCCATTCTGCAAAAATGTCACGAAGATATTCTCAAAGCCATAGATGGACTCTCCTCCGGTGCGCTGGATTGGAGTCCTGGACCAGATATGAATTCGATCAATGTGCTGATCTTTCATACCACCGGCTCCGTCCGCTATTGGATCGGTGACGTTGCCGTGCAGGAATCATCCAACCGCGATCTGTGAAGCGGAGTTCAAAGTGAGCGGTGTAGAGATTGATGTTTTGCGAAAACGGCTTGCTGATAATCTGGAATATGCTCAGAAGGTTTTCGAGATGTTGACACTACAGGATCTGGAATCAGTACGAGTGTTAGCCAGTGATGGTCGTCAGACCACCGTGGCATGGGCGTTGCTGCATGCACTGGAACATGCCACTCTTCATCTGGGACAGATACAGTTGACACGTCAATTATGGGAACAATCAATTTCCTAAATGTCGTTGCGAGCACTATCGTGCGAAGCAATCTCCTCATAAACGGAAGTTCATCATCGATGAGCTAACGCCGTTTAACGGGAGATTGCTTCGTCGTCACTCCGCTCCTCCTCGCAATGACATAGTTATTCCTTCAAAAACCTTACCACCTGCTCGTGAATGGGCTTGGACTGCAGTGCGCCGCGGTGACCCAATCCATTCGTTTCGATATAGCGGGCTTGCTTCCAGACGCGGGCGATGGCACGGCTGTCTTCTACAGGCGTGACGTTGTCTGCCACATCATGGAACATCAAAGCAGGGACATGGATCTGCGGCGTCAGTACTTCATTCACGATTGCATCCAGCACATCTTTCCCAAAATTCTCATAGATCATATTCCGCAGTCCATTGATGATCTCATTTGGCAGGTCAGCGATGATCTGGAAACGCGGCAGGGAGTCCAAAAGCCGGTTAAACGCGCCGAAATACACCAGCTTGGAAGGAGAAGTGAAATTCCGCTTGACCAAAGCATACGAGCTGATGAGAGTCCCAAAGGAGTGGGCGATGATCGCATGGAACGGTCCTTCCTGTTCGGCGATCAGATCCATGGTGGGAGCGATCTCCAATAAGTTGGTCATCTTCCCATCCGACTCGCCGTGCGTGGGTTGGTCGTAGGCAACGACGCGATACCCGGCAAACAAAAGGGGATCCACAAAGCCGGTCATTTGCGCGCGCGCCCCGCCCCAGCCGTGCATCAACAACACAGCCGGACCGGCATTTCCCCACGTTGTAACCGCCAATTCGCCGCCATCGAACGGAAGACGATAATTGTTTCCCCATTCAATCACTTCACGGTCAGTTGTTTTCTCCTCGTAACGAGTGGGGCTAAAAAACGCCTGATAGGTTTTCCTGACGATGGCTTGATATTTTTCTGTGGTTGGGTCTAACGTGGTCATGGTTTCTCCTTATCACTAAAATACTTACTACCTAGTAAGTTTTGACGATAAAAATTTTAGGCGAGCAGATCCAATTTCAATTGCTCGACCACATCACGAAACTTCTTGGTGCCCAAAGCACGCGCCATCTGGAGCGCTCCCTGCACGCTGGAAAGGATCAATGCGGCTTTGTTGGCAGGTTCACCGTTGAACTGGAAAATACCCGCCTCTCTCCCTTCGCTCAAAGTTGACTCTAACCATTTGAGCAGTTCCTTGTGCAAGGCGCCCACCTCCACCTGCAAGCCTTCGGGGATGGTATTAAACTCCGCTTCCATCGAACCAACAAGACAGACTTTGCCCTGGTCGGCGCGCATGTCGGAGTAGATGCCGAAGAACCAGTCCAGTTTCTTTTCGGGTGCCAGATCTTTGACACGCGAGTTATTGATCCACAGTTGGAAGCGTTCCCGGTAGCGACGGATAACCGCGATGCTCAGATCTTCCTTGGTCGGGAAGTGATAATGGATGGCAGCATTCTTCACCCCCAGTTCCGAAGCGATGTGAGCGTAGCTGAAACCATTGAAGCCTTTATCCTGCAATAAGGCTTCCGCCATGTTCATGATCGTGCGCTTGGAATTTTCAATCTTGACCATATCGGTCTAATTTTACTTACTAATTAGTAAGTTTGTCAAGGATATGGAACGAGTATCTGTAAAAATGCGTTATAGGGAATACGTTAATGATCACAACATAAAGGAATGGTATGGAAACATTTGTATTTGTTTTTTTGACTGCTCTGGGAGTCGTTGTTTCGGCAGGTATATTATTTTTCAAAGGCGGACCTGGCATTGTAGGAGTATGCAGTGGAGTGATGCCTTTGCTATGCGGTGCTCCATTGGCATTGTTCATTTTTACGCGCCCTGCCTTCAAACAAAAGTTCCAAGGTATACGCCGGTCCATATTGCCTGCTTTGATCCCTGTCTTATTGGCTAGCATATGGTTCAGTTTGCTAGTATATGATCAAAACCCCAAAGCCGTTTTTAGACGACTTTTGAGTGACCCAATCCCTGTTGGGATTTCAAACATCCGCGCGTACGATGATTCGGGTGGATTTGACGTGGAATATGGGTTGGCATTTGAAACCACTGCTGAAGCCATTGATTTTGTTATACGTCAAAACGAGTTAAGATCAAGCGCAGAAACAACCGACATCGTTCAGGATGACCCTCCGTTCGAGTATTTTCCCGATATAAATCCAGATCAAGAATGGCTGCTGTACTTCAAGGAGCACAAGGATAGTCAAAGCCTCTGGTTCTTGTGGGTAAATAAAGACAGAAATACAGCATTACTAAAGTTCATTGGATATTAAACCGGCTTCCAAAGCCTGGTCCCTATGCATGAATGATAAGGCTTTGGAAGCCGATCTACGGCTATAATCGGATCAAAGAAAAATATCAAATCAATTATCGGTAGGAGACGCTATGTTCTCAAGAAAAAAGGACTCAGAAAAAGCAGCTTCACAGTCCCCGTTTGCGCTCGACATATTGACCACCGAATATTTCATGCAGGGAACTGCCAAGGGCGATCAACAGTTCTTCATCCCCTCTGGAACAGAATATTGGTATCCGATTGAATTAAGCAACGTGACCTTGACCACACTTAGCTGGCAGGATGTTCCTGTCCGCACTATGGACAAGTTCGAAGTTAAAGGTGATGCGATCGTTGCAATGATTCCCCGTAAGGATCCTACCGGAATGATGCAGTATGAAAGTTATCTCGCCTACAAGCATGCTATACAAGGGACTTTCTATTTCGGTCCTTACCTCTTTAACGGCACTTTGATGAGCGTTGGAAATAACCGTTTTAACTCCGCCCTTGTGATGTTGGATGTGACCATTCGCCACATTTCTCCAAATTCAAAACTTGGCGAGATCAAAGCGTCGCATGCCCTTGTCAATACACAATGGATGCATGGTCGCGAAGTAAAGTAGCTACCGCTATGGAGTCCAATGCCTATAGACATTGGACTCCAGTTCGCACAAAAACATAATTCGCTTCTAACACAAATCCAATACACCTTTTGTACAATGATCTCAAGTTTGCGCCATATGCTCGTTGGATGGGCGGCGGACTCTAAACCCGCTTGAAGTGAGTTCAATTCTCACATGGCGCACACGAAAGGATAAACCATGCTGTAGGCTAATTATCTTCCAAGAGCCCCTCCGTTTTGTATCTCTATTTTTACTGATTCATTAATTCAAAACTATAAGGAGATACAAAATGAATACACTTTCTCGGGCGATCACTGCCCGCTTTTTCCCCAATTCTGATTCTTACAACGCACTCCGTAAAAAATGGAGTGACCTCATAAACTCCGAACGCAAGCATGAGCTTACGGCTGCACACCACCTTCTTTATCTTACTCTACTTGGTAAAGACTGGCGTAAGGCATTTACGGCACCCACCAACCAGCGCAAACTGGATAATGGTGCGTTTTGGGGTTGGAAAATGTTTAGCGCACTGTACTCCATCCATGCAAAATTCAAGGAGGAGGAATTACTCGCGCCGTTTGATGGATTGATCACAACAGATATGCTAGTTCAACTCAGGAACTTCCTACCGGTGGTAAATGCATATTCTTACAAGCCATCAGAGTTTGCCGATGGAACTTTCCCATTCGATGCTTATTCCGAAAGGAATTCCATCACTGCGATTGTTCATATCCAGAAGGAAGATACAAATGACTGACCAGTAGGTTCATCAGGTCTATGTATATGTACTGGTGCGAAAGGATATTCCCCATGCTGACCAAATCGTTCAGATCGGTCATGCTTGTCTGGAAGGAGGATTTCAATTCAAAAGACCAGACGAGACGATCCATTTGGTAGTGGTTGGTATTGAGTCGGAAAAGCACTTACTTGCTACGCTGGAAAGGATCGGCTTAAAAGGAATTCGGTTCGTTGTCTTCCATGAACCAGATGATGAGATGGGATTTACCGCCGCATGCACACAACCCTTATCAGCCACGCATCGCCGCGAATTCCGTGACTTTCCATTATGGGAACCGCCCAGGGAGGTGACTCAGGCGTAATATATCTCCCGAAGCAAATATACGGGCTCCAAAGCCTTAAGACTTTGGAGCCCAGTTATATATCCAATATCTATGAATTAATATGTATACGCTGACGTTGGGGTTGCTTGTTCCTCAACTTTATCACCGGCAGGTGAAAGAACATACCACACACCACCAACATCCTGTCCGGTAACATCGCCAGGAGCTTTATCCTGTGCGTAATAGTAGAGCGGCCAGCCGTTGTATGTGACCTGGGTGGTGCCGTCGGTACGGGTGACCGTGCCGAGCTTGGAAGCATCCACACCATCGCCAGCGACTGGAGCGCCGGTGGTGAGAAGCGGGGGCCAGGCGGTGGCGCATTTGTCGTAACAAGTGGTTGTGTTGGGGGTGTCTTTGGTAAAGAGATAAAGGGTCATGCCATTTTGATCAACGAGGAACGTACCCAGGGTGTCATTCGTTCCCAGGCTGACGGTCGCTGCGCCAGCCCCTGTTACAGGTATCTCAGTAGCCGCCGCAGCGGTTTCCACCTTCTCACCGGCAGCAGACAAAACGTACCAAACGCCACCAACATCCTGACCGACAACATCGCCGGAAGCTTGATCCTTAACGTAATAATATAGGGGCCAGCCGTTATATGTGACTTGAGTGGTACCGTCCGTACGAGTGGTTGTGCCAAGCTTGGATGCGTCCACGCCATCGCCAGCGACTGGTGCGCCTGTCGTGAGAAGCGGGGGCCAGGCGGTGGCACATTTGTCATAGCAGGCAGAGGTATTGGGCGTATCCTTAGTGAAGAGATAAAGGGTCATGCCTTTATCATCCACTAGGATAGAGCCAAGGGTATCACTCTTTCCCAGATCGACAGCGGTTCCCATGATAGGAGCGGATGTCGCCGCGGGGGGTTGAGTCGCAGGCATGGCAGTCGGCGGCGGTGCTGCGGTAGGCGTGGCTTGCGGACTACATGCCGTGATCAGCAATATCAAACCAAGCAAAGTGCTTAAAACAAAACGGTTCGTTTTCATGTGTCTCTCCTTCTACATGTAAATTTGGTCTCAAGAAGGAGTACGCCTTGCGCCGTGGGATCGGATTGAAAGTATCTTAGCTAAGGATTAGAAAAATCCCGCCTTGGTTGCAAGGCGGGATCAAATTGATTTAGACGTGTTCCGCATAATGGCGCCCAAAGTCTGGAGACTTTGGAGTCCAAAACATTACACGCGTTCCCCTCGGAACTGCGTTTCGTACAGTTGTGAATACAAACCGCCCAGCGCGATCAATTCTTCATGCGTGCCGCGTTCGACAATCTGACCACGATCCATGACTAAAATGAGATCTGCCGCGAGAATGGTGGATAGGCGATGGGCAATGACGATGCTCGTGCGTCCCGCCATAACTCGCTTCAGCGCTTCTTGAATCAGAGATTCCGATTCGCTATCGAGATGACTGGTCGCTTCATCGAGCACAAGAATGCGCGGGTCCTTCAAGATGACTCTTGCCAGTGCGATGCGTTGTTTCTCACCGCCGCTCAGACGATAGCCGCGCTCGCCGACGATGGTATCGTAACCGTCGGGCAAGTCCATGATGAAGTTGTGGATGTTGGCAGCTTTGGCGGCGTTCTCGATCTCTGCCTGGGTCGCGTCGGTTTTGGCGTAGGTCAGGTTGGTGCGGATGGTATCGTGGAAGAGATACGTCTCCTGCGTCACCATGCCGATGGCAGACGAAAGCGAATCGAGCGTCACATCTTTCAGGTCACGCCCGTCGATGCGGATCAAGCCGTCGGTGGGATCGTAGAGGCGCGGGATGAGATACGTCAGCGTGGTTTTACCGGCGCCGGAGGGACCGACTAACGCGACCAAGCCACCGGGATGAACGGTAAAGGAGATCCCGTTCAGGGCGACGTCGCGGGCTTGGGATGTGGGATCCGCTTCGGAGGAGTCCGAACCGTTTCCATCTTCCCGACGATTGACCATAGACGATTGACCATTCCCACCCTTAGCCTTGGTCTGTCGTCCATCGTCCATGGTCGATTTATCTGCCAACGACATCACCGCCTTAACGTTATCCATGCTACCGTAGCGTTTGACATCCTTGAGCAGTTTGGACTCGTCCACGTGATAGTTGAAGGTGACGTTGTCGAACTCCAGCTCGCCGCGGATGTCGGTGAGGATGTACGCATCGGGCTGCTCGATGATATCCTGCGGAAGATCAATGACTTCGAAGACGCGCTCGAACGAAACCATGCTCGTGGAAAATTCCACCGGCGCACCGGCGAGACCTTGCAGCGATCCATACAGTTGACCGAGATACGAGCCGAACGCCACGATGGTCCCGACCGTGAAGACATCGGTGATGACGTAGTAGCCGCCGAGACCATAGACCAGCGCCGTACCCACCGCACTGACGAGACCGAAGATGACGAAGAAGGTTGAGCCGACCACGGCACGTCGAATGCCGATATCACGGACGTTGGCAGCGCGTTCGCGGAAGCGTTTCTCCTCTTCGTTGGCGCGCCCGAAGAGTTTGACCAGCAGCGCGCCGCCGATGTTGAGGGTCTCGTTCATGTGCGCGTTCATCTGCGCGTTGTTCTCCATGGCTTGACGGGCGATATCGCGCAGAACCGTGCCGAGCCGCTGCGCAGCGATGATGAACAACGGCAGGATGACAATGCTGACCAACGTCAGCCGCCATTCGAGCGTGAGCATCACAATCAGCAGAGCGACCGCTTCGATGAGGTTGGTCACGATGTTGACGATGGTATTGCTGATCGCGTTCTGCGCACCGACCACGTCATTGTTGAGGCGCGACATCAACTCGCCGACCTTGGTATTAGTGAAGAAGCGCAGGGACATTCTCTGCAAGCGGGCAAAGAGCGCCGAGCGCAGGTCGTAGATGACACCCTCCCCCACCGCGGCATTGAGCCGTCGCTGAAAGACGTTGACCACGCCAGAAAAGGCAGGGATCGCCAGCAGCGCCAACGCCAGCCAAATAAGCCGCTGCGTGTCTTTGGCAGGGATCACCACATCGATCATGTTGCGGAAGATCAACGGCGTGAGCAGGGACAAGCCTGTGGTCAATAAAATGGTCACGAGCATCCCGGCGATATGCCACCAATATCCGCGCGCGTAGGAAAGGACTCGCAGTAAAAGCTCGCGTGTGACTTTAGGTTTCTCGTCACCCGAGCGCATGTAAGCAAACCAGCCGTATCCGTGCATAGTTTTGTAGTCTCCTGGTTGGGTAGTCGAGTAGTTTGATCGTCTTGTGGTCGGTTAGTCGGGAAACGGTAAAGGTTTTGACCAGCCAACTACCAGACTATACGACTATGAGACTAATTTCGCAACTGGAAGAAGGGGGAGGTTAATGAAAGTCTGATGAGAGAGGCAGAGTATAATTTCAATGATGGAAGATTTAGTGCTCTATAGTTACGAGCAAGGTAAACGTGTTCTTGAGGCAAAGTCGCCAGAAACGCTCAAGAAGCATGGTCAATTCTTCACGCCTCCTAGTGTTGCTCGTTATATGGCAAAACAATTGGGGATGTTCAAAAGTGGAGATACATTATTAGAGCCAGCTTGCGGTTCAGGAGTTTTGGTTTGTGCAGTAATCGAACGTCTGATTGCCGAGAAAAATCCCCTTGAAATATCAATTACTGTTTATGAAATAGACAAAGAACTGTGCGACACAAGCCGTGAAATATTGGGGATGGCATGCAAAAAAGCAGAAGAGAATGGAATAAAAATTCACTGGCAGGTAATACAGAATGATTTTGTCCTCGATTGTCTACCAGATGAGCAACCAACTTTGTTTGATTCAAATAAATCAAAACACAAAGTGTTTACTCATGTCATCAGCAACCCTCCCTATTTCAAACTCAATGTGGAGGACAAACATGTCAAGGCTGTGTCAGGGAAACTGAACGGTCACACGAATATTTACACTTTGTTCATGGCACTTTCTGCAAAATTGCTTGCCCCGCAAGGAAAAGCCTGTTTTATTGTGCCGCGTAGTTTCTGTTCAGGCGTTTATTTCACAGAATTTCGCCGCGATCTACTCAAAGATGTTACCCCCACTGCTCTCCATGTTTTTCAATCCCGCAACGATGTTTTTGGTGATGTACTACAAGAAAACATGATCTTTTCCTTTGAAAAGCTATCACAGCATCAGGAACATCGGTATTGGACTGGAAGTGTAAGCATCTCCTCATCTGAGGATGATAAAGATCTGAATAACGGCATCATTTCCCGTAAAGTCTCTTATCAACACTTTTTAAATGATCACGACGGGCTTCTCCTTTTTCGCGTGCCAACCGGAATACTTGATGAGCAAATCCTTGAAACGGTCGATAAATGGGATGGTTCGCTAGAAAAATACGGCTTTCAGGTTTCAACAGGTCGAGTTGTACCATTTCGGGCAAAGGGATTATTGAAAGAACAAGCCGAAACGGGCAACGGAACTGTCCCGTTGTTGTGGATGCAAAACGTCAAACCATATCAAATTGAACATCCACTGGATGGTTTCGATAAGCCGCAAGGAATTTTGGCAAACGATCCATCATTGCTTGTACCGAATACAAACTACGTTTTGCTTCGTCGGTTCAGTGCAAAGGAAGACAAACGCCGCTTGATCTCCGCGCCGTTTATCGGGGAGAAATTTGATTTCGAGCAAATCGGCTTTGAGAACCATTTGAATGTAATTTTCAGAAAGAAGGGAATGCTCTCCCCTTCTGAAACAATTGGGCTATCTGCCATCTTGAATAGCGCAATCATTGACCGCTATTTTCGGATCGTAAACGGCAATACTCAAGCCAATGCAGCAGAATTGCGCATTTTACCTATTCCTCCGTTGGAAGTAATAAATAACATTGGTAAGAAAATCCAAAAAGAACAGGTTAACGCACCTGAGAACATCGAGAACATTATCTTCTCGACGCTTTGGGAGTCAAATCTGCTCACCGAAGAATTTCCAATGATACAGGAGACGAGAATCACTATGGGAAAAATCGAACAGGCGCAGGAGATTTTGGAAACGCTCGGTTTGCCATCCGCGCAACAAAATGAAGTCTCTGCATTGACCTTGCTGGCACTGGCTCAGTTATCAGAGAAAAGCGTCTGGAAAGATGCATCAAATCCGATGCTACGCGTCCACGATATTTTGATTGAAATCAAACAACGATATGGTCGTATATATGCCGAAAATAGCCGTGAGACAATTCGCCGCAAAGTCTTACACCAGTTTGTACAGGCTGGAATCGCAGTTCAAAATACTGATGACCCGACACGCCCAACAAATAGTGGGTTGAATAACTACAGGCTGTCAGAATTGGCTTTGGATGTTATCCGTTCTTATGGGACTTCAAAGTGGAAAGCAAAAGTCAAGAACTTTATTGATCAGCAGGGTAGATTACTGGAAGTGTATCAAAAAGTCAGAGAGCAAAACAAAATACCATTGCAACTTGCAGATGGAAAAGTTTACCAATTGTCGCCGGGTAAGCATAACAAACTCGAAACAGCAATCGTCGAAGAATTTGTCCACGCTTTGCGCCCGGAACCAAACTTATTTACCTTGGTGACACTGCAAAAAAAGTGTTGTTGCTTGATGAGGCTGCATTCACCAAACTTGGCATTCCTGTTTCTCAGCACGGTAAACTCCCTGATGTGATCTTGTATAATTCAAAAAAGAAATGGCTATTTCTGATTGAAGCGGTGACTTCGCATGGTCCTGTCTCGCCTAAACGAAAAGTTGAACTGGAAAACCTTTTTGAAAAGTGCAAGGCAGGGAAAATCTATGTAACGGCTTTTCTTGACCTTGCCACTTACAAAAAATACGCGAGCGACATTGCATGGGATACCGAAGTTTGGATTGCTGAAATGCCTTCGCACATGATTCACATGAATGGAGACAAGTTTTTAGGTCCAAGATAGCCCCATAATAATGAATTTCAACCACGGAACAATTCTCAAACGCATCTCGTCTACTCCGCACAATTTATCTTTAGGAGGTAACTGATGAACCTTGAATTCAAACGGATGAGTGAAATTAATCGTGCGGAATATATTGCGCTGAACACCAATCCGCTGGTGATGAAGCAGATGCCTTTGAGCAGCAGTGACTTTGACGACGAAGCCTGCAAAGCGTGGATCGAAGGCAAGGAAAAAATCTGGGAGGAGGTTGGCTACGGTCCGTGGGCATTCGTCATTGACGGGAAGTTCGTCGGCTGGGGCGGCTTGCAGCCGGAGGAAGGCGATGCCGATCTCGGGTTGGTGCTGCATCCCGATTACTGGGGTTACGGGAAGGTCATTTACGAAGAGATCATCCGCCGTGCCTTCGGCGAAATGGGACTGGACTCGGTCACGATCCTGTTCCCGCCGTCACGGACACGCATCAAGGGCATCTTCCGTCTCGGGTTCCAACCGGATGGAGAGATGGAAGTCGGCGGCGAGAAGTTTATCCGCTACCGATTGCGTGCGCCTGCAAAATGATCGAGCAAATTATGTAGGCTTCCCTTGCAGGATGATTAGTCCGCTTTAGCGGGCTTCGTAGGAATAGCCCGGGGATTGATTCCCGGGCAGGCACGACATATCAAGAAACAAGCGGATTCCAAAACGATATAATCACAACAAACCTTTATCGGAGACATCATGCCCAACAAGAACTCCTGCCATCCTTTCCACCGTTCTCACGATCCTCATCCTGATCGTATTTGCTGTGCTATCCGTTCTCACGCAAATGCTGGTGCTCAACGGCGCCAACGAAAATCAGGGCATGACCGCCATGGGCATTTCGCTCGGCTGTCAGGGACTGGGAATGATCCTTGCGGGCATACTTTCCTACTGGCTGGCAAATTCTGCTATCAATAAATGGAATTGGAACAAGGTGATTGCGGTTTTGATCTCGGTTGTTGCTGGAGTCACACTAGGCGGAATAATTTCCGCGATCTCCATCATCGCTGCCATCCCAATGGCAGGAATAAAATAATTCCATCCTATGAAACCCTATCTCAAACAGGTCGGGAAACTTCTGCTCCTGATCGTCAGCGTGCAGCTTGCGCGCGGGCTGGTCTTCACCGGTCTGTGGAAGGTCTTACAGCCCCAAGGCGATTCCATCCAATGGGTCATTATGGATATGATCGCCTTTTGTGTTGTCGGGGAAGGATTACTTCTACTCTTCGCTCCATCGCCCGAACAATTAAGTCTTGAGTGGACGAATACTCCACGCTGGGAACGGATCACCTATCTCGCGGGTGGAGGGCTGATCCTTCTGCTGGTGGGCATATCCATATTTATGGGACACAGACATCCTCGTCACCGACATCGGCACGGTCATCCTCCTGCCGATGTTCGAAGAGTCCATTTTTCGTGGCTGGGGCTGGAAACAATTGGAACAGATTGACATCGGCAAATATTCCCAGATCGTCCATGGACTGGTGATCTCCCTCCTATTCGGTATTTGGCATTTTGGCTATATAGATGTTTACCTGCTCAAGATGAATGCTATACGTCCCGTCGCGAACTGGGGTGAATTTTTTCTTTTCAAGTTCATCACCACCTTCGTTATTGGGTTGATCGTCAGTATTCCACGCGGAATTACGAAACGTGCCCACGGATCATTCCTGCTGCACGCGCTGATCAATCTCTTCGGGCGCTAATCATTTAACAAGCGGATCAACGCTTCACCATTCTCTTCGACCATTGCCCAGCGTTCCGGTCCAAGCTGAACCCAGAACTCTTCTCCGTTCGTCCAAGTGTCCAGAATGATGATGTGCTCTCCTTTATGGATGCTGCCCATCTCCACTGCCATCGGGTTGTGATCTCGCAGCAAGCGCAGCCCTCTATCGAGCACGATCGCGTGAAGTTGATTCGGTCCAGGCTCTGGAAAGGGAACCGGGTTTGTCGGCGCACCGGCAGGATCATTATCCGCACGGCGCGGATGAGGCTGGGTCGGCGCCTCTTCGTCTGTAAGATCGGCTGGAACAGGGATCTGTGAGTCAGCGGCTTTGAACTTATCTTTTGAAAGCACGTTCTCCGCCCCGCATTGCGGACAGATAAACTTAAATTCGTGCGCGCCTAACCCGAACCTGAGTTGTGCTCGAAGCAGTGTCCCGACCGGAACATCCCATATATGTTTACAATTAAAGCAAGTGATATGCACCTGCCACTCCTTTCTCTAGAAGGACCTTCCTATCATCTGGATTAACGAATCGACCAATCGGATGCTATGCCGAAGATATAATTAGCTTATGAACCCACAAGAAGTCATCCAAAAAACAGCCGATTACATCAAGCAGGAATTTTCCGGCAATTCGTCCGGTCATGATTGGTGGCACATCTACCGCGTTTGGAAAAATGCCATCACTCTTTGTGAAAGCGAAAAAGCGGACTCCTTCATCGTGGAACTCGCCGCCCTACTGCATGACCTGGACGATTGGAAGTTCAACGAGGCAGATGACGAAACCCCGCTTCGCGCCAAAGCCTGGCTTGATTCGCTTTCGATCGACCCCGCCATCACTGACAAAGTCTGCCGCATCATCATGCACATCTCCTACAAAGGCGCGGGCGTTGAAAACAAAATGGACTCGCTCGAAGGTTTCATCGTACAAGATGCCGACCGGCTGGATGCCATCGGCGCCATCGGTATCGCGCGCGCCTTCGCCTACGGCGGCTACAAGGATCGTCCGCTCTACGACCCCGACTCTCCCCCACAGATGCATCGGACCTTTGAGCAGTACAAGAACAGCAAAAGCGCCACCATCAATCACTTTTACGAGAAATTGCTTTTACTCAAAGGCATGATGAATACCACGACAGCGAGAAGGATCGCCGAACAACGTCACGAGATAATGGTGCAATTCCTTGATCAGTTCATGAATGAATGGGAAGGTAAAGATGTTTGAAGTCACTACCGCATGGAAATCAGCATTTAGAGGCGCCCATGTTGGTGTGCTGGCAATGAGGGATGTCACCAACCCCGCCCACCACGCCGAACTGGAGAAACTCAAAGCGGAGTTGGAAGCCGGGCTGCGGGAACAATTCAAAGGGCAGGATCGAGCCGCCTTGTCATCACATCCTGTGTTACAGGTTTACGATGAGTATTACAAACGCTTCAAAAAGACCTATCACGTACAATTGCAGTTGGAATCGATCGTAATGAAAGGCAAGTCCATTCCCAGTGTGGCGGCGTTGGTTGAAGCCATGTTCATGGCAGAGGTCAAGAACATGCTGCTCACCGCCGGTCATGACTTGGATGTTCTGCAATTGCCGCTCACGCTGGATGTATCGAGAGGCAGTGAAGTCTACACCGTGATGCGCGGCGATCAACAAACGCTCAAACCTGATGACATGTTCATCAGCGATAAAGCCGGGGTCATCTCTGATATTATTTATGGTCCCGATCAGCGCACACAGATCCAGGCGAACACGAGAAGTGTTGTGTTCACGGTCTATGCTCCTGCTGGTATTAAAGCAGAAACAATAACAAAACATTTGGAAGATATGCGCAACCATGCGCTCATCATCGCTCCACAAGCGAAAGTGGAGTTACTGCAAGTCTTTGGCGGAGAATAAATTTTTGTACCGTCATTGCGAGGGCGATGCTCTTCCGCCCGAAGCAATCATATAAGTAATTATCATCAAGGTATCTACTGTAAGATTGCTTCGCCCTTTCGGGCTCGCAATGACGAGAGAGAGAGAAGGAACCATGTTCACCTTTCGTCCGTTGAACATTGAAACCGATGCAGCCGATATGGCTCGCATCTATAGCTGCACGATCCCCGAACCGATCACAGAAGCCACTGCCCGTGAATGGTGGACGCCGCGCGAAGGCGAATTCCGCGCCACCACCCTGGCGTTCGATGAAACAGACACCGCTATCGGCTACTGGGATGTGGAACACGAAACCTGGATGAAGCCCGGTCATTTTTGGTTCAAGATCATCATCGTGCCGCAGTTCCGCTGCAAAGGGCTGGGATCACAGATGTATGATGCTGCCTTCCATGTAGCTCATGCTCAGGGCGCCACGCACCTGGAAAGCAGCATCCGTGAAGATGACCCCGATACGCTGCATTTCGTCGAGAAACGCGGCTTCAAGATCCAGTTTCATGCATTCGAATCCACGCTTGAACTGGCGTCCTTCGATGAGCATCAGTTTGATGATCTGACAGCACGCGTCCAGGCAGATGGATTCCGATTCTTTTCCCTGGCGGAGGCGGGAGTCACAGAAGAGAACAAACACAAACTTTACGAAGTCAACCGCGCTTCCTCGTTGGATGACCCTGGCAGCAACGGCAGTTTCCCCGATTTTTATGCCTTTTCAAAAAATGTGTTCGAAGCCTCCTGGTTTCGTGCTGACACACAGATCCTTGCCGCACATGGCGATGACTGGGTAGGTCTCTCTGCCATCGGTGTCTATAAAGAAGATAACCACGCCTACAACGCGTTCACCGGCGTTCTGCGCGACTATCGCGGACGCGGTCTCGCCCAGGCATTGAAACTCCAAACCATCCTGCTTGCCAGACGGGAAGGCATGCGCTACATCCGCACGCACAACAACTCGAATAACGCCCCCATGCTGGCGATCAACCGCAAGCTTGGATACAAACCCCTGCCCGGTGTTTACCGCATCCTCTGTACGCTCTAATGATCGAGGATAAATATTCCTTTCTCCTGCGTTACTATCGCGCTCAACAAAAGCGTTACCCTTCCATCCTCTGGCAGGGAGATGGTTCCCGCTGCGAGATCGCGCTGACATTCGACGACGGTCCGCACCCGAAGGACACTCCACAAGTCCTGGAGAGGCTGGCAAGGCATGAAGTTCGTGCAACATTCTTTCTGGTCGGAAAGTATGTCGAGCAATATCCGCATTTCGTCCAACAGATCCACCAAGCCGGGCATTACCTCGGTATCCATTGCTATCGGCATATCCCATTCCCACTGGAAAAGCCGAAAACACTGCAAGCACAACTCGACCGTACAAGAAATGCCATCGTAGAGGCTTGTGGCAGTTCGGTGAAAACAATTTGTCATATTCGCCCGCCATATGGCGCGTTCACTCAACAGACACTATCCCTGCTCAACGAGTGGGGCTATCATCTGGTCATGTGGAACAGCATCCCGCCGCATTGGATGCAGCCGCTCCACTGGACAACCCAACAGGTTTTGAAAAATGCCATCCCCGGCTCGGTCATTGTCCTGCACGACGGTCACGGACACGGCACCAAAGTGGCACAGATCCTTGATATGATTATTCCCAGCCTGAAAAGCCGAACCTTTGCATTTGTCACCGTCGATCAACTGCACCCTATGGAGTCAGCCAGCTAGCTGGCGAATTCTGGATGTACCAAGTGAGATATCATGAAATTACTCAGCATCAATATCGGACAAAAACGCACTCAACAACGCAAAGACTACGTGGAAGAGACAGGCATATACAAAATGCCTGTAGATGGACCCGTAGAGATCAAATCGCTTGGCATCGAGCAGGATGTCATCTGCGATAAGAAAAATCATGGTGGACCTGACCAGGCGCTCTACATCTACGGTGGCACAGATTATGAATGGTGGTCGAAGGAGTTGGGGAAAGAACTCGCGCCCGGCACCTTCGGCGAGAACCTGACCATCAGTGAACTGGAAAGCGACGCGTTCAACATCGGCGATTATCTCCACATCGGAAAAGTAACCCTGCAAGTCACCGCACCGCGCATCCCATGCGGTACATTCGCCACGCGCATGGATGATCCAAAATGGGTGAAAAAATTCAAAGCGGCAGAGAAGCCTGGTCTGTACTGCCGCGTGCTCAAGGAAGGTGTTGTCCAAGCCAGTGATCCAGTCACGGTTGAGAAATATAGCGGTGAGACCATTTCTCTTATTCAGATGTATCGCGATTTTTACGTTAAAGACCTCAGCGAAGAAATCCTACGGCGCTATCTCAACTCTCCCATTGATTTCCGCAGTCGCGCGTATCTGGCGGGAGAATTGGAAAAGCTGCTGGCAAAGTAGGCAAAATGCTCCCCACCCATGAGATCCAGATATTCTTGCAGCGCGTCCCCACCCATTTACAGGATATTGTGTTGGAACTCCGCAGTATCATCATCTCGGTTTCTCCCGATGCAGTGGAGGTCATCCGTTGGGGTGGTATCAGCTACTTCCATGAAGGAAGAGGCGGGATCGTCAGCGCGGGGATCTGTCAGATCGGCATCCACGATACATACGTCCGGTTGGATTTTATCCATGGCATCCATCTCTCCGATCCCAAGCAACTGCTCGAAGGAGCTCAAAAATCGAAACGCTTTATCAAGCTAAAATCGTATGATGATGCGCCGTGGGACGATCTGAAGCAGTTGATTGAAGAGTCATCCCACTTCGATCCGCGCTCACTTCCAGGCGACTGAATCTGCGAATTTCTCCGCGAGTAATGAAATTTCCGTTCATTCCGTGTCCAAAATTCAATTGCATTCTTAGAAACAATGTTCTATAATTCAGAGGGTCATTATCCAATTTAGCCAAAGGAGATGTGCCCATGAGTTCTCTCGATCAAGCTGTCCAAACCCAGATCAACAACATCCAAAAGAAGACCGGCAAATCGTTCGATGAACTGTCTACCATCGTCAATAACAGCGGGCTGACCAAACATGGTGAGATCCGCGATATGCTCAAGCAAAAACTTGGGCTGGGTCACGGCGATGCCAATTCGCTTGTCCATGCTGTGCTGAAATCCGATGGCACACGCGCAGCAACAGGTAAAAGCGATGATGCCGTGCTGGATGAGATCTATTCCGGAGCAGGCTTCCGCCCCATCCATGAAGAGCTGATAAAAGAGGTGAATAAGTTCGGTGAGTTTGAGATCGTACCGAAAAAAGGATATATCAGCTTGCGGCGCAAGAAACAATTTGCCATGATCGGTCCCAAAACGAACACGCGTTTTGAAGTAGGTATCAACGCCAAAGACCTTAAGAAAAATTCCCGGCTGGCTGAACAGCCCAAGGGAAGCATGTGCAACTACATCGTGAGTCTGACCGATGTTAAAGAAGTGGATTCTGAATTGGTTGCGTGGATCAAATCTGCATATGAAGGAGCTGGTTAAATGACAACATCCGATGATTTTAAAAGCAATTTAATGGCTTTCCTGAAAGAGACCCTTGAGGTAGTACAAGGCATCTTTCTGGATAAAGGCACGTCTCTTTTTGAAACGCTGGAAACGGTTTCCGCACAAGAGGCTTCGATACCGGTTGGAGGCAAATGCGCCTCACTCGCTGCCCAGGTGGCTCACGTTATTTTTTATATTGAGTCGTGGGAACGCTATGCGCTGCAAGGAGATGAAAGCCCGCGCGATTGGGGTTACATCTGGCGTACCGTGGAAAAGGTCACGCCGGAGGAATGGGAGAACTACAAAAGCAAACTGAAAGACACCTATCTGCGCATTGACAAACTTTTCCGCGAGAACCAGATGTGGAATGAAGATACCATCGGCGGCGCGATGTCGATTGTGGTGCACACTGCCTATCATTTAGGGGAGATCCGCCAGGCGTTGTGCACATTGAAGAAGTAAACCATGCCCCTACTCCGCAAAGTGGATTGTGTCCGGCTGTATGTCCCCGATCTGGAAGCGGGACTATCCTTTTACCGCGACCATCTCGGTCACGAACTGATCTGGCGCACTCAAACAGCTGCAGGCTTGCGCTTGCCAGAAAGTGAAGCGGAACTCGTCATCCAAACCGAATACCAAAGCCAGGAAGTTGACCTGCTGGTGGATTCGGCAGAGGAAGCGGCATCCATCATGGAACAGGCAGGTGGCAAAGTCATTTCATTGTCCAGCCTTTCGATATCCAAATCGGTCGCTGTGTTGTAGTGGAAGACCCATGGGGTAATCCGCTGGTAATGCTCGATACAAGCAACGGTCTTCTCAAAACAGATGCAGATGGCAATGTGATCGGGAATATTCAGCCTTGATCTGTGTTTGATTGAAATCTGATCGCCTACTATTTGATTTTTCTTTAGAAGGAGTTGACGAATGACAGTACCAGATGCAAAAGGACAAGTTCAATACATCAACCCCGATACACTCAATAAAAATCCGGCATTCACCAATGTGGTGATCGCCAGCGGACCCGTGCGAACGATCTACATTGGAGGTCAGGACGCCTTCGATGCTTCGGGAAACATTGTCGGCAAAGGGGACCTAAAAACGCAGACCGAACAGGTCTTGAAAAATATTCAGGCAGCGCTGGCTGCTGCTGACGCTCAACCGGAACATGTCGTCAAATGGAATCTGTACATTGTGCATGGACAAGATCTTCGGGAAGGTTACCAGGTCTTCCAGCGTGTGTGGGGAAACCGTCCCAACCCGCCTGCCATCTCTGCTATGTTCGTGGCAGGGTTGGCACATCCTGACTTTTTAGTTGAAATGGACGCGATCGCTGTCGTGCCTATGTAGGAGGTCGATATGCCGCCACGCCCTCGTTATGAAATGCCTGATTACTTTCATAATGCATATATGAAGATGAAATGGAATCCAAAATAAATTGAAATACGGCGGTCACTTGAGATGACCGCCGTATTTTTCCAAGAAAAAGCCTGGGCGGGGTCGTTAGACTCCCCGCCCAGGCGGAATTCACTCTATGAGGGTTTGGTCAACTTACTGCTGGATCATCTGTCCATCCGGCGCTACCAAATACCACTTGCCGCCAACACCCTGACCTGTAATATCGCCAGGCGCCGTATCACCGCTGTAAAGGTACAGAGGCCAACCGTTATAGGTCACCTGTGTGGTTCCGTCGTCACGAGTGATCGTGCCGAGCATGGCAGCATCCACACCAGTGCCACCTGTTGGAGCTTCCGTAGCAAGCAATGGGGGCCAGTTCGTAGCACAGTCAGCCGTACAGGCACTGGCAGTGCCATTCTGCGTATCATCAGTGAAGACATAGAGGGAGCGTCCCTGACTATCGACAAGGATCGAACCAGAGGTGGACTCGCTCACATTCACAGTGGCTCCTATTCCAGGGGCGCCGGTTGTCGGCGTATCTGCCACCACAGTATCAGTAGCAGCCGCTGTTTCCGTAACTGCTGGGGTTTCCGTTTCCATAACTTGCGTTTCAGTTGGAACCATTGTTGGTACCGACGTAGCCGTCGGGGACGGGGTTGCAGGTGCGCAAGCTGCGGCGAGCAGCATAACCACAAACGCAACTCCCAACATACTTTTCAATTTCATTTCTCTCTCCTTTTCCATAAATGGATATGGCTTACTATACAGACGAGCGCGCGGCTATTCAATAGGGGATGTGCCTATCCATACAGGGGACATACCCGTGAAATGAACCCAGAGTTAATACACGCTGAAAAATCGCCTACATAAAATAAAACATCCCCTGAGATTTTTTTAGAGGATGTTTTGGATAAAAGGACTCTGTCAATGAGCGGACTCTAATCTGCTGGAACTGTTTCCGTTTCCTTGGGCTCTCTCGCCTCATCCACAGAATGGGAGTTGGCTCGGCTTACGAAGAACAGCGCCGGCACGAGCAGCATTCCCGATGTGACCAGCGACGTCACAGCCGAACTGATCGCAGCGATCCCCGCCACGATCGGACCTCCCACCACCTGACCGATCGCATCCACCTGCCCGAACATCGAGTGGACCGTGGCGCGCACGTTCGAATCCAATTTTTGGTTGACCCACGCCCCTTGCAGAGGCTCTGCCACACTGCGCAAAACGCTGATGGTCAGATACAAGCCCAGGCTTAGATAGAGAAGCGGCGAAAGCGCAAATCCAAGCAGTGAAGCGGAGATGAGTCCCGTCACAAGCAACATCGCACGTCCAATGGCGAGCGAACTACTAGTATCCACGCGCTTCTCCACGAAGCGGACGGCAAAGATCGTGATGATCGCGGCGGCGATGCGCAAAGCAGCGAAGAACGCCACTTGGTTGTTACCAAAGATCATCGGTAATTGGAACGTATCAAGCAAATGCTTGACCCACAAGCGGTCGAAGCCTTCGCTGTAGATGCCGTAGAACAGTCCAACGCCGACCACGCTCATCAAACGCGGTTTGGCGCGTACCGCCTTCACACCCTGACCGAACGTATGCCACATGTGCTGCCACGTGTTGCGGTCTTCGCGCGGTGTGGGATGAAATCCCGTTTCGGGCATGATAACCATCAACGCAACGCCGATCAACATCACGCCGAGCGAACCAAAGCGCAGCGGCATGGCGACATTGCTTGCACCGACAAGAGCAGAAAGTCCCATACCAACCAGCGACGCCACCAAGCCAACCTGTGTAGCGCGCAGGAACAACTTGTTGGCATCGTCTTCGCCAACCTCATCCGTGATCCATGCCTGTGTAGCGCCGGAGGTGAAGGTGTAACCCAGCCCCCAGATGACCTGCGCCAGCAGGATCGGCACAAACGACGGGAAAAAGCCTTCGACAAGAAAGCCCAACCCCATCAGCAAATACCCGATGATGATGGACAATCGGCGCGAGTAGACATCTGCGACGATTCCGGTCGGCACTTCGAACACGAACGCCGCGATCTCCAGCGTGGTACCGACAAGAATGAGTTGGACTGGCGTCAACCCCGCGACCGTGGCTTCATATAATGACGTGACCACGAACATCATCGAGAAGAACATCGATGTGCTGAATTGAATGAACAAATAAACAAAACGCGCGTTTAACTTTAAGTTACGAAACATCTTTTACCTTTTGTTATGTATACAATACAAGAATATTAACAGGCAGGGATTTCTCCTCCGTGCCCAAATGATAGGTTGAAGATTAAGACTGACATTTAGAACTCCTTATCAATAAAGAACGTCCCGCAGGTTTCCGGAAAGGATTTGACGATCTCATCAAACCTGCGGGACGGTGAATCCATTTACGCAACACCCAGCGGACCTGAACTCTTCTTCGGGAACAGCGCATTGACAACCGCACGCGTGCCATAGCCATCCCACCAGCAATCGGGGAAGGCGTGCCGTAGTTCATCGAAACTGCGATAGCCGAACAGGATCTGCAAGAAGGTCAACTCTGGAAAACCGGCGTTACCATGCTCGGCATTGTTGGGTTTCCATGCTTCGATCCCAGCAATGTGTCCGCGTTCAAGGGTGAGTTTGATTCCTTTCGGGAACATGCCAATCAGGAATTCTCCAGTGTGCCCGCAGACGACCGACTCCTCCAGCCGCTGATCGAGCACAGGCTTGATGTGGTTCAAGAATCCAACCAAGTCCGGAACACGCAAATACCACGCATATGGGTTGACCACATTTGGCAGCCGGTCTCCGAACACTTCATAGGCAGGGTGCTGCGCGCCTAGCATAAATCCAAAACTGATGGCAGGCTTGTTCTCGACCTTCGCGTACTCCTGCCCCACTTCCCACAGGTAACGCGTCACTACAGGAGTTACTTCCAGCCACGAAACGCCGGGTTGTAATTCATACTCGTACATGTTCGCGCCGGTCATTCCCAGATACGGTGGATACGCGATAAATCCAACAGGCTCTCCGGTTTCAATACGCTCGATGAGCCGATACACAGCCTTATAAATACTTTCGTTACTTCTTCCGAAAAGCTGATAACGGCATAACTCTTCCGTCCATTTTGAACTGACCATGCTGCGCTTACGCCCACAGGCATACGTTTCCAGCAGGAAAGGAATGTCTCTTTCCTCTGCCGCGCGAAAGCGGAACTTCTCCACTTCCCCATCTTTCAACTTTGGCACATTGAATCCGAAACGACGACCGCCGAGATCAAGTGCGTATTCATACCCGAACTGGCGATAGAAATACGGAATGCCCGTGATACCCTGCACCATCAGCCCACGTTCTTCGCACCACTTGTGGATCTCATTGAACTGGATGCGAATGAGTCCCTTGCCGCGATAGTGATGGTCAGTACCGACCAACTCAGGTCTCCCCACGCCGAACTCGATGCCTTCATACGTCCATGTCTGAGGGATCAAATTCAGAGACGAGACGATCTTCCCGGTGGCGACTTCCTCCACAATGGTGAAATCTTCCGGCTTGAAGGTCGGATGCGGGCGCGAGGCTAGGTCACGTGTCCATGCGGCGACGCGCCTTCCGTCTTCTTCGTCATCGCCATTAATACGTGCATTGAACGCACAGAGTGCATCGGCATCTTCCGGCGATCCATGCCGCAGGATCAATCCATCGCCAAGATCACGAATGATGTTTTTGGTTTGAGTTAACATACCTGTCCTATCGGGCAACGTCCTACCCGATAGGACAGTTGCCTATAATAAAGCTTTGACTTGCTGGAGGGCGGTCTCGGGATCCTTGAAGTGGATGCCCTTGATGCCGACCTTTTCACAGCCTTCGATGTTGTCAATGAAGTCATCGACGAAGACCGCTTCGCTCGGACTCACCCCAAACTGCTCTAAAGCAATCTGGTAGATCTTCGCTCCAGGCTTGGCTGCCCCTACCTCCGCCGAGATGATCATCTTGTCGAAGGCGTCATCGAACTTCTCTTTGATGATGAAATCACGCAGGTCACTCCACGCATTGGAAATGAGACCTACTTTGTACTTTCCGCGCAGGGAGCGTAGAAAGGCGATGATGGTACGGTCAACGATGTCACCCGCAAAGAACTCGTCGCGGATGGCCTGAGTCTCGGCGGCATCGCGCTTGAGACGCTTCATCACCGTAGCCCAGTGCTCATCGGAGGTCATGCCGCCGACGGTCGCCTGAACCGCGGTAGGACTGTCGAACACCACCCGCACGAGGTCATCGTATTCCATGCCCAATCGCTCCGCCAAGCGTTGACGCGGCGACTGGTACTCGGTGCGCACGATCACGCCACCAAGGTCGAAGAAAACTGCACGAATCGTCATTTGCTCTTCTTGGCAGTTGTTTTCTTCGCAGGGGCGGCTTTCGCTTTAGCGGTGGTTGCTTTCGCGGCAGGTTTGGCTTTTGCCGCAGGTTCTTTCTTGGCTGCCTTGGGTGCGGGCTTCTCAACTTTCGGCTCAGGCGCAGGTGTCGCTTCAGCAACGGCAACCGCTTCCGGCTTGGGAAGAGGCGCTTCCTGCTGCGGATTCTCTTTCATCTCCGCTTCGAACTTCTTCAACTCATCCCGCCACTTCGGCATGAACATTTCGATCTTCTGGCGCTGGATCGGCGTGGCACGTCGGCAGCGCGGGCAGTGGGCATCGTAGTGGGTCAGCTTGTGCGCGTCCATCTCCTGCAATGCATCGAGCATGGCGACGCGGCTCAGAGTAAAGGGTGTCTGGCAAAAAGAACATTTTATGTTCATAGTGTCTCCTTTTCATGCCAAGTATAGCCCATTCTCGCGCGCCGTGATGGAGTCCAAAGTCTCCAGACTTTGGCGTGAAGCCATTTACAGATTTGAACCACGGAGACACTCCCGAAGGACATCGGGACGATGTGAAGCACGGAGTTTTTTAAAAGGTTTTCTCAGTGTCTCAGTGGTTAGTCATTATCGGAAAGAGACTTCGCAAAGAGAACTCCAACGTCTGGTCCCCATTCGGGGATGATAAGTCGTTGGAGTCCAAATTGCTATAGCGATTGAGTCGCCAACTCTTTGCCGGGGCGGAATTCCTTTTCGTATTGATCGTACTGCCGCTGGACATGCATTCCTGCGCGTTCGTACAAGCGCAAAGCACCGGTGAGGTTTTGCAAGTCAACGCCCAAGCCAGCGCGTTTTCGCCCGGCTTCGTAGAATGCCGCGAAGGAATATTTGAGCAGGGCATATCCGATGCCATGTTTGCGCCATGGACGCAGTACGCCAAGTTCGTTCACCCAGCCGCAGTCCGGGTCCTCATCGTCCACGGGGCGGCAAATGGAAATGCCAATCATCTGATCACCATCCATTGCTACGAACCAGAAGCGCGGATCGTACCCGGGCACTTCGATGAAGTTGTGCTTGAATTCAGCCAGTCCCTTTTCGAACGGCGGAACGATGACACCATAATGATCGCGGAAAGACTCCCACATGGTGTTGTAGACTGCTACCAGTTCGCTCTCCGGATCATAGGCGCGGATGGTGATACCTTCAGGTAGTTGCGGGACTTCTGGCGCTGAATCGAGATCAGTCATCATGCGGTAGAACGAGCGGACATGTTTCCAGCCAAGACTCTCGAACAATTCTTTTGCAGCTTTGTTGTGAGCCAGCATTCCGCTTTTAGGCGCCACACGCAATTCGGGGTCGCATCTTTCCAGTGCAGCCGTGGCGCGTTCTTCTGCCCAGCTCACGAGATGACTGCCAATGCCTTTACCCCAGTGCTCAGGATGAACCTGCCCGAAGATCCACGGGTGGACGGGCGGTTCCTGTGTCTGCCAGCATTCCACGAAAGCGACAGGAGTTCCATCCGGTGCAAAGACCATGCGGATATCGGTTTCGGGGTTGAAACCTTCGTTGAGCCAGTCGATGCGAATCAATTCCGGGTCGAGCAGGTCAATGTGTCCATTCAATTTCATGGAATGGATGTTGAGTAGATCGAAGGCTATCTTGTAGTCTTCGATGCTGCCGGGGCGGGCAGTGTATCCCGCAGGCAGTAGAAGGATGTTTTGCTTTACAGCCAGTGCGTTCATGGTATTTCCTTTCGTGCAAAAACCTTATCTAGCCACAGAGTTCACAGAGAAGCACAGAGATTTTTAAAAACTCAGAGAACTCTCCCGAAGGACATCGGGACGATGTGTGCTCTCTGTGGCTAAACTTATTATTGTTCAAGTTTCCGTCCCGAACGGAGTTCTTTTTCGTAGGTGACGTGTTCGCTGGCAGCGTGCATACCGACCTTTTGGTAAAGGCGTGTGGCTCCGGTGGGGTTGTTGGCGTTAACACCTAGGCCGATGGTTTTCATGCCGCGTCGATAGTATTCACCGAACGATTGATAGAGCAGCGCTTCGCCCAGTCCATGTTTGCGCCATGCAGGACGTACACCGAGGCTACGAATCCAGCCGATACCGGTACGATAGCGGTTAATGGAATATGCGGCAATCTCGCCGCCATCCCAGGCGATCATCCAAAGTGTCGGATCAAATTCTGGATCGTCATAGCGGTAGCGCCTCCACTCTTCGAGCGACATATCTACATGACCCGGATGTATACGAAATGCTTCGTTGTGTGCTCGCAAGATCGCTTCATCTTGTTCGCCTTGGACGAACGGACGGAGTTCGATTCCCGCAGGGAAGTTCGGCGCTGGCGGTGTATCTTTCAGGTTGATCTCCATGCGCCAGTGATATTGAGCCGGGAGATACCCTTCATTCTGAAGAAGAGCGATTCCCGCAGTATCTTTTTGATTGATGGTGGTCTTGAGCACCACGCGCACGTCTGGTTGGGCACCAGCCATCATTTGGCTGGCACGTTTCTCGATGCAACGTACCATGGTCGTGCCAATACCGAGTCCTTTGAAATTGGGATGCCCATTGCCGAGGATCTCAAAGACGGCATTTTCGGCTACGTCCACGACCGCGCTGTAGCCTACGATGTGACCGTCCTCTGTCTCCACGATGAAGCCATCGGTGTCCACGTTGAAACCGGGATTTTGCCATTCGTGCAAGAGTTCTTCAGGCGATTCGGCAAGGATGGCATCCCCGTCCGCGACGCAGGCATCGTAGATCAGTTGCGCTACCGGCTCAGCATCGCTCAATTTAAGCGCGCGCAACTTCAGGCTTGGGTCGAGAAGCGCTTCGTCCTGTGATAGTCTTGTGTTCATAAATCCATTCTCCTTTTGTACCAATAAATTTTCTATCTCCGCCAAAGGATTCATCACAAAGATTCTTCTTTTGGTTTTCCTTCGCGGACTTCGCGTGCCTCGCGGTAAACAGAATTATTCTTCCTCGTCTAGATCGCGCCCCGGGCGGAGTTCTTTTTCGTAGATCACGTATTCGCCAGTGACTTTCATTCCGGCTTTCTTGTAGAGACGCGTGGCGCCGGTCGGATTAGATGCATCCACGCCGAGACCAATGCTGGGCATACCGCTCGTATAGAACTCATTGAAGCAGTGATAGAGCAAGGCGAGCCCCAATCCCTTTTTACGCCACGGACGACGCACCGCCAGATGACGTACCCAGCCAATATCGGCACGATAACGGCACAGCGCGTGACCGGCAACCTGATCGCCATCCCAGGCAATGTACCAGAGCTTGGGATCATAATTGCTGTTGTCGATGAAGTTCTCGCGCCATTTCTCGTACGAGGTTGGGGTATGTCCCCAGTGATCGCTGAAGGCTTCCTCATCCGCTGCCCAGACGAGACGGGCATGTTCGGCTTCGTCGAAAGGACGCAGTTCAACTCCTTCCGGGAACTCGGGTAAAGGAGGCGGACCATCGAGATCGATCCGCATCCGCCACGAATAGCGGATGGCTTTGTAGCCTTCATGCTCATGCATCTCGCGCCCTATTTTGTCGCCATCACCCATGCTCATATGATTGCGGATAAAGACACGCAGATCAGGTTCGGCAAGTGGAATTTCCTCACGCGCACGTTCTTCCAGTGCCCGCATCATGGCAGTACCAATGCCTTTGCCTAGCATATCGACAGCAACATATCCATCGCCCTGCAGAGAAGCGTGTGCATGCCGGTTGACAAATTCTTCATAACCAACCACTCGCCCATCAGAAGCGGTGACCACCCACGCATCTTTCTCCAGCGTAAAGCCTTCCGTTTTCCATTCGTGGCTGAGTTCTTCGGCGCTTGGTGCAAAGACTTCATCTCCATCTGCCGCGCAGACATCGTAGATGAGTTTGGTCACGGCATCAAGATCGCTCCAACGTGCAGAACGTAACGATAAAGACGGGTCAAGCAAAACCCCGTTCGTTATTTTTTCTAACGTATCCATTCTTTATTTCCTTTTTCGAAATTCCAGCAGTCGTTTTGTCAGTGTAAAACCAACGGATTCATATAAATGGATGGCAGGCAGATTGGTGCTCGTCGTGCAAACATCTGTCTCAATCATGCCCTCGGATCGCAATTGGCGCATCGAGTCATACAGCAGCGCCCGGCTGAATCCGTTGCGTTGATAGTCGGGATGTGTTCCAACCGGTTCGAAGTGACCAAGCTTATTGATCTCATCTGTCCATAGGATGCAGAAGGATGCAACGTCACCGTTCGGCGAAATAACAAAGCGTTCATGCTCAGGCACATAGACCGGCGATTGCATAAATCGCAGCGTACGAGGCCAGTAGCCTTCGAAGTCTCTGTGCTGGCTAAAGGCAGCATGCGATGCCACAGAACGGAGTTTTGCATCTTCTTCTCCGTGCGAATGACGCAGGGAGAATCCAGCTGGTAAAACGGGAGCAAGCACAGGATCCGATAAAGAACGTGTGAAATAGACGAAGTACTCTTCCTGGCAGGCAAATCCGCTTTGTTCGAGCCAGCGGATCCGTACAGTATCCTGATCGCTGATCCACATCACTTGAAGGTCTTCCACTGCGGACATTTCATTCAACGCGTACGACATCAATTCACGTTCCTGTTGTGTACCGCGCAATTCCGGGTGGATGAACACATCGCACGTCTTTTCCTCGAAAGAGAGCAGTGCGAAACCCATCAGCCGCTCCCCCTCCACCCACAAGCGGATGTTGGGACGCCAGACCACTTCGGGCGTATCCGTGTAGAACAGCCACCACTGCAAGTCGCCGCGATGGGCGTAGTGTGTGCCGTTCTTTGCCCTGCAGCCATCGGACAAGAGATCGAGCATGGCGTGCAGATCGTGCAGACCTTCATACGGACGAAAATTCATGAAGCACGTTCTCCGTAACGTTCCATCCATTCTTCGCGCAGGATGCCCATAAAGAGCATATCCCAGCGCTTGCCTTCTTTGTTCAATATCTGGCGTTGACGTCCTTCATGGCGGAAGCCCGCCTTTTCATAGGAGCGGATCGCGCGTGGATTGTATTCAAAGACATCCAGCGTGACGCGGTTCAAGTTCACTTCAGTAAAGGCGTAACGCAGGATGACGCGCATCACATCGGTGCCGTAGCCTTTGCCCCAAAACTCACGTTCGCCGATACCAAGACCAACGAACGCATCACGCCCGGGCCAGTTGTAGACGTACAGGTCAATATCACCGAGCAGCCTGTCATCGGCAAGTGTTCGGATACTGAACCAGTGCTGGTTGACGGATTGCTCCTCGATTTCTTTCTCCAGCCAATTCTTTGCGGCTTTGTCCGACTGCAGCTGATTCGGACTCCAACTGAGCAGCCGCATGAATTCTGAGTCACGCCGCCAACGGGCAAATGCCTTGCTTATTTCATCGGCGTCCAATGCGCTCAAACGTACCAGTTCGCCTTTTAGAATATCGTTCATTTTTCCTCTGTAAGTCGGTGATTGAGTAGTCCCGCGCTCTTTAGCGGGATGTACCGAGATCAAACCACTCATCGCGCAGGATGCCCATCCACAACGTATCGGTTCGTTTGCCTTCGCGATGCTGGTCACCGCGTGTGCGCCCTTCGAGTTGAAAACCTGCCTTCTGGTAGGACTTCAATCCGCGTTCGTTGTACGAGTGCAGGGCAAGCGAAACGCGCTGTAGGTTGATCTCGGTAAAGGCATATTGCAGGATCAAACGCATCGCATCCGTGCCGTAACCTTTGCCCCAGTACTCGCGCTCACCGATCCCGATGCCGACCCAGCCTTCACCGTGGACGGGATTCGTCCACAAGCCGATGAAGCCGATCAGTTTGTCATCCTCCAATGTGCGGATCGAAAACGGGAAGCCATCCGGTTTTGGCTCTTCCATACGCTTTTCCATCCACTCCTTGATCTTCTTCTCTGAAGTCACGTTGGTGGGATCACTATCTGACAGACGACGGAACTCCGAGTCACGTTGCCAGCGGACTTCGTTCTTTGCCAGAAACTCCGGTTCCTCGGATGTCAACCGCACAAGTTTTCCACGAAATAAATCTTTCATCGCTTCCTCCTACGCTTTGACCTGATTCAACCATTCGTCTTTTAACAAGCCGAACATGAAAATATCCCAACGGCGACCATCACGTTCCAACGCTTTTCGGCGGCAGACTTCCTCCACGAAACCGGCTTTCTTGAATAAGGCGATGGCTGCCACGTTGTATTCCGGAATGGCAACGGAGACACGGTACAGATTCAATTCGGCGAACGCGAAACGGAGCAGCATTTGCAGCGCCTTGGTACCGTATCCTTTGTGGCGGTCGTCCGGCGAACCAATGCCCAGTTTGATGTTCGCATTGCCGTTCGCCCACTCGATCCAGAAAATACTGGCTTTGCCGATCAGCCTGTCATCTTCCTTGGCGCGGATGGCAAAATAGTATTCGTTCTTATTCTCATCAAGCTGCTTTTCAAGCTTCTCGTATTGTTTCTTGACCATCGCCACTGAAAGTGGGCGCGCCGGGACAATATCATAGAGGCGCATGAATTCGGCGTCATGCGTCCACTTCGATTCGATCTCCGGGTCCTTTTCATAATCGATCGGACCAAAACGGACCTCATCGCTTTCGAACAATTGAGTTTGGATGTCGAACATTTCATTTCTCCTCTACTCATCATCCCTGATTTGAATTCGCGCTGAGCGTCAGCACAGTCAAACGGGGGTGATGGATAAATAAAAAAGCCACAGGCATCTTGCCCATGGCTGGCTTGGAGGAAGAAAGAAAACAGCCACGGGCGAGTGCACCGTGGCTGTTAATCACATCGAATTCGTGTAAATTAACGAGCAGTAGGCGCACTACGACAAGGAATGAGACCACTGGCACCCTTTTGGATGCTGTGCAATTCCGTAAAGATCGTAAATCTGCTCATTGCCATTGTTCGTGCGCCTCCTTTCTTTTCAGATTTGTTCATTGCAATTCTGTTGAACGTTTCGGAGTGTAACATGCGGTATCATTTTCCGTCAAGTAATTGACTGAAAGGTGTAGAAAAATAATGGTATCCGCGACCACAGACATTGACACAGTCCCCCTCCACACAGTACTCATCCTTTCCGATCAGCCGAATACGGCAACGATCTGGGAACCTCTTTTCAACCAGAGGAACTGCATCGTCCTTTGTGAATCGAATATTTCCAATGCGCTGCAGGGAGCACGCCTCGTGGGTCCATCCTTGATGCTGGTAGATCTGCAATTGACCAAGAGTGAACGTACCTCTTTATTGAAAGAGCTGCGTGAAGCGAGCCGCGGTCCCATTATTATGTTGATCTCAGCCAGTACAGCACAGGAAGTGTTCGAAGCGAACATGGCAGGGGCCGATGAATGCCTCATCAAACCGGTCAACCCGGCTGTCCTAGTGGTTAAAGCAATGGCTTGGCTTGGACATGGCGAACGGAATGAACGCATTCCCGCCATGATGAATGTGGAAGCGTCAGCATAGAGTCTCTCTCCTTTTCCGTTCCTGTTCTCCTTTTAAATCACAACTCCCGCATCCGACGGGAGTTGTGATTTTTATTAGGGAGTTGACCCGATATCGATGCGCCCAGCTTGCAGATCATCGAGAACCTGCTGGACGAGTCGCTGCTTTCCAGAGGAGAGAATGTCTGGGTCTATATCGCTCAAGCCGAGGGGAGATTGAACCGTGATGCCACCCTGTCCTGCTACAAGTTGGGGCCAGGCGTTCTGGATCGCTTTAATCACATCCGGTGTAATCGTCATCACCCATCCGGCAGGACGCTGCTCGGGCGTGATCGTGCCGATCATATAGGTACCCGTTGTACCCACATAGTTATATAACTCAGGGATGGCAATATCGGGATAGAGATAGATCGTGCGCACTTTGTATTGCAGCATCAGAATATCGGCGAACGAATCATAGGTATCTTTATCCTGGTCGGCAGGGATCTCCACGTATTGAGGAAAACTCCAATTCAAATAATAAAATGGACGGCAAGTGCCACAGTAATACGTGCGACCATTGGCATACGCATTCAAAGCACGGATCGCATCTGGGTTGTCCTTGGGTATCATCATACCGATGCGGTAATCATCGGTAACAAGTGCAGCCGTATACCCTGCCAGGAATGCGGCGATCTCGGCTTGTGAACCACTCCCCAACACACTGACATTTCCGCCCGGGGTAATGCCTTGAACGTTGATCGCCAGGAACTGCACATCTGGCGCCGCAGCAGCCAGTGCCATAATACCCGGGTCCGGCGGCAGAACGATCACGATCTTCAAACCCGGTTCGAAATCGGAAGCGGTCAGCGTATTACGAACTTGAAAGCGAAAGCCAGAAGCCTGCGCCAGATCGTAAACAGTTTTTTGATACAAGTTGGATGTATCTGGATCCAGGGTATTGGGAAGGACAAGGACAGCAAGAGGCACAGTGGCGGTCGCCGTCAATGTTGGCAGAGGGATCGGTGTATCAGTAGGTACAGGTGTGTTCGTAGGAGCAGGTGTATTGGAACCGCAGGCTGCCACTACCAAAGTGAGCACAACCAAAAGGATGATGGATCTTAAACGCACGGGTGTTCTCCAAATTCAGGAATGGACAAATTATACACGTTGAGCGCTCCTGTTAACAAAAAGAGACCGCGCTATGTGCACGATCTCTTTTGGATAAAAATCCGGCTCTTACTTGACCTTGATGCTGATCTTCTTCGGTCGAGCAGATTCTGCCTTGGGCAGGGTCAGCGTCAGAATACCGTCTGCGATCTTCGCATCGACATTTTCCGCGTCGATAACGGTGGGCAGGCGCAAGGTCCGGCTGAACGAGCCGTTTGGCAGCTCTCGAACAAGATACTGGGCATCCTCCAGTTTGTACTCGCCTTCGATACGTACCACATCTTCCAAAACTTGAATGTTGAGATCCTCAGCGTTCAGTCCCGGCACAAGTGCGGAAAGAACATAGGCATCCTCATCCTCGCGGACATTGATCCCCAGCGTGGGCTGATCGTTCTCCACCCAGCGGCGGACAACCCGGCGTGCGGGTCTCAGTTGAACATGGTTATACGGGTAAGACTGCAAATAGAAGGTCATGGTTTATCTCCTTAGTTGATTGTTAATTGAATTGAACCAAGTTTATTGTGAGAGTGTTGGAAAAAAGATAAAGCCACATAGAAATTGTATAAGAAAAATCCCCGCAGGTTTTGACCTGCGGGGAGGGTGCTTAATCTTATGCTTTGTGCGCTCTTATAAGAAACTCTGAATCCATGCAAGAACATCAGGCTGGTCAATACGGAAGGCAAAGTCGGTGCCACGGCAGAGGGCGTTCAAACCGAAGGAAGTAACACCCACCACCAGGTTCGAACTATATTCGCCCAGGAACACCGGGCCACCCGAATCGCCATTACAGGTGCCGCCCTTCCCTGCTCCGTTCCCGTTGGTCTGCAGGTTGAAACCAGCGTTCAAGGCACTATTCAGGTTCACCAACGTTGCTTCTGCCATCAGGCGCTCACGGTACGAAATGTTCGGCTTACCATTCTGAGCTTGTTCCTTGTAAGTAAGTCCATAACCGCTCACCGTGAAGATCGTATCCTGCGTACCACGGGAAGTTGCCAGACTATCGAGCAATCCCGCTTCAGGAAGCTCACCATACTCAGGCAGAGAGATCGGCTGGTCGAGGATCAATATACCTACATCGTGTGTATTTGGGAGGGTCAAAGAACCCGTATAACCATAGTTGTAGATCTCATCTGAAGTGGCGCAGGTAACGCCCTCGGTTCCTGCTGCACAATATTCCGGATAGCCTGTAACAGGATCAACCTCGGTGGTTGGATCATAATTCACACCGGCATCCTGCTGGAAGTAGACGCGAGCCGTCACCGCCCCACCCTCGGTATCGGCACAGTGTCCTGCGGTCAGGAATACGGTGGGCGACAGCAACGTACCGCTGCAGCGCCAGATAAAATCGCCATTGGCATCATAGAACACAGCCAGCCCAACAAAAGGATGTTCGTTATCTTCGACCCAATTGCCCGTAATGGCATACACCGGGCTGACCGCCATTGCCAGAATGGCGATCACAGAGAAGACAGCAAACAACATTTTTTTATGCATCTTATGTTCTCCTAAAATTCTAGAATAGGTAAAGTCGTGCATACGAATGAAACAATCTGGAGCAAGCCTCCTTTCCAGCAAACCGCAAAAAAAGACCGCCAAAGCAAAAAAGACTTCGGCGGTCTGGCGGAGGTCAACCGGTGAGTAGATATGCTGTATTGTTGTGACTTGCGCCCCGCCTTGCGACAGGTTTGCTCTTTCAAGAGGGCGCGAGTGTACTCGCGAATAACAGATTTTTTGGTTAGGAATGAATTAGAGATTTCTAGATAAGTTAAGAAAGAGAGGGCTACCCATGGCAGCCTCTGGCATCCCCTAATTAAAAACTAATGTATTGAAAGGGAGGAAATGATACTGGATAAGTGACCAAAAGAAATCCCCTGCAGAAATTCTGCAGGGGATCCTTCTAACAAATCTTCGTCCAAATCGGGCTTATTTATTTACCGTCACCTGCATAAAGGTGTTCTGAGAGGAAACACTTACAACACGGATGGTCGTACCAGTATGCGGGACTTGCACGCCTGCCCAACCGAGATGCCCAATGGCAGGATTTGGAGCAACCCAATAGCTCTGGTTGTCATCGAATTTCGGGTTGGCTGGTAATCCACCATAGCACTGAGAAACGTTCGTGCTGGTGTGTAAACAGATCACATCGGTCTTTTCAAGACCAAACGTGGAGTCATACGACTGCATGCGCGGTCGCCAGACCTTTCCATTATCCGGACGGAGCAGCAGATCCGGATGAGCATCCACAGGCAGGTACAGACCACCACAGCGACCGGAGGCGCAGTAGTCACCCACGTTGTTATCCGCAAAGGAGGTGTCGTAGTACCAGACCAGGAGACCATCTTGATACGGGAAGTGCTCGACCCAATCGGGTTTCGTATCGCCAAAGCCGAAGTTGTAAGGACCCGTTTTCAGTCCGGTGTCATAACCCTGGTAAATGCGGAATTCCGCAAAGTACGCATTGAAGAACGACTTGACGGTAGAACCGGTGGTGCGGCTGAAGCCAGCATAGGTCCAACCAGCAGATTCATCTTCAGCGCCATCGGTAGCAAGTCCGGTGATGGCAATATCATCAACAGAGAAGCCATCGCCCGCGACCGCGCCGTCGGTCCAGTAGCGGAAGCGCAACTGAACGGTCTGATTGGCATACGCACTCAAGTCAGCGGTGACCGGGACCCATACGGGTGTGCCAAGAGCATCACAGACTTTCGGTGAACCGGATGTACCAGTGATACCGTTCCCAAAGTTCTGTCCGTTCTCGTTATCGCTCGTAGAAGCAGAAGTCGGAACAGATTGGAACGTAGCACCGCCATCGGTGGAAACTTCCACATAGGCGTAATCCCAACAAGTCTCGATCTGATAGCGCGCCTGGAAGGACAACGTGATCGGACCCGCGCCTAATGTAACGGAGCGTGTCATATTGTTATCCAGGTCGTTTCCGGCGCCGGAGTGATAGAAGTAACTGCCTGCATACGGATCACCAATAGTGAAAGTGACCTGCTTATCAGGCAAGAGCACCACAAGCTGTTGTGCCTGCTTGGTGTTCGCATTCGACGGACCAAGCTTTACAGAAGCTTGTTGACCAGGTCCAACCAACTGGTAGTTCGACCAACCCAGGAAGATCTTTTCATAGGCGCTCATAGGAATTGGTTTGGAACCGATACCATCTGCCGGGAGACCAGTGCTGCCATAGGAACCGCTGGAATAGAGCGTCCAGAAGCCGGTGGAATTCTCAGCACCGCCAGTGTTACCGGAGGTGTCATAGAGATCGGGCAGACCGAGATCGTGACCGAACTCATGGGAGAATACACCAACGCCACCATCTTCAGGTTCGACCGTGTAATCGCCGATCCAGTAGTTGGTGCCACCAACGCGAACCCCGCCTAAACCGTGAGGTCCAACCCCATCAGGTCCATTCGCACTGAAATAAGCATACCAACGATGACTCCAGATGGCATCCGTGCCTTGAGCGCCGCCACCGGTCTCTTCACCAGTACCCGCGTGAATGGATTGGAAGTGATCGATATAGCCGTCCGGCTCATTGAAGTTGCCATCGCCATCATAGTCATAGCGATCCCAAACATCATACTGGGCTAAATAAGCGTTAAGATCTGCGGTCGTTTTCCCGGCCGCCAGCTGGGAGTTATACCAGGCATCGGTCGAGTCATTCACGAAACGCCAGACCGTGGAACAAACAATACTGCCGCACAAGTTTGTGCCATAACGGGCTTCATTAAATGGAACCTGTACCCAGTCCGTCACATCGCCGTTCACAGTATAACGATTGGATGACTGCTCAATGTAAAAGTTCCGCATGGAAACGGCGCCAGGCGCGCTGGAGAAGAGCAGATTCTGATAATAGGCTTTATTAAAATCAGCAGTCCAAATGGAGGTGTTATCTACAGAACGATCGGGCGCAGGGATCTGGTTATGCAGAGGACCCGGGGTACCACCCGTAACAGGGTTGATCTGCGTACCAAACTCAGCCAAAACGCTCCAGATCTTATCTTCCCCTTCACGAGCGAGCTCAACATATTGACCTTTTGCAACCTGATGAACTTTATCAGTCGCCTTACCATGGAGTTTGGCATCCAATCCCTTTGCCATCAGCATGGCTTGCTGTTCCCCCAACGGGTGCTCCCCGTTATCACTGTTCGTACCAATTGATTCGTCGGGGGGCAGTGTGCCCGCTGCACCGGCAGTCGGCACCAATGCCACCATTAACATGATGACGATCAATAACGTGCTAAACCACTTTGCTTTCATAAACTATATCTCCTCTTAAATAGTTAACTAGCGCTACTGTGGAATAACCAGAGAGTTTATCGTTTCTACTTTTGGGAAAGCCTCCTTTCCAGAATACAGAAACCGCCGAAAACAAAAATTTCGGCGGTCTGGCGGTCTTCCGATCTCTACGCATAAGATCAAAAGATCCATGACTTTGCGTCCCCACCTCACGATGGGTTTGCCTTTTACAATACCGATTAATAATATATTAATTACCTAAATAAGGCAAGTATGTTGTAACTTTTTTCTTAAGCTTTACCGATATAATTTTCTTATGAGCATGACTAATGGAAGTTCATTATCCGTTTTACGAAATATTATCCTCTTATTGATTTTGCTTTGGATATCGACCAGCTCAGGCTGTGGAAAACCATCCGGTGGACCCGCTGGATCAGATGTCACCACCACATCAACCCCGTCTCTTTCCACGGTTCAGCCTGATCCTACACCCCAGGAGGAATCCTCTCCCATGCCATCTTCTGCCACTCTCCAAAACCTGACCTCCCTCGCCAAAGAAAATCTGGCGAATCGACTATCAATTCCAACCACTGAGATCAGAGTTGTTGCTGCCCAAGCAGTAACATGGTCTGATGCAAGCCTGGGCTGCCCTCAAGAGGGATACGCTTATGCTCAAGTGCTTACACCTGGCTACTTGATCCTATTGGAGCATGGCAACCTTCGATATGAATATCACGCAGGCAAGGGATCAGAAGTAACGTACTGCCCAAATCCCATCCCCCCTATTCCCGCTGACCCCGGTAATACTTGAAAAATTCCGTACTCAAATGAACAGGCTGGTGGAAATTCCACCAGCCTGTTTTCTATCCTATCGAACAAACTTACTCGAGCTTACGGCACATCCACACGGACAATTGTCGGGCTGGGCATGCCAGAGGCGCCGCCATAAACCACGCTGCCAAGATACTTGGTGCCAGAAGCCAATCCGCTAAAGGTAAGGCTGATCGCTCCCGAGCTGCCGATCATGGCAGTTCCCGGAGCACCAACTGTCATATTGCCAGCGGAGGCTGAACCAAGCAGCCAGGTATGGAGTTTGAACGGGCTTGAGCCAGCCACACCCCAACCTTGAACGACAACAGTGTAAGTATCAGCTGCCGGGCTAAGCAGGTTCACTTCTTCTGCTGAAGTACCAGAACCACTGCTGCCAACCTGGGTAGTGCCACGGAACACGCACATATCAATGTCAGAGCCGGGGTTTACATCGGCATCGAACAAGGAGAAGCGCGCATAGGTTGTGCCAGCCGGAACAGCAACAGAGATCAACTGAGCGTTCGGGGCGGTCAACGAGCAGGAGCCGTCGGTTGGGTCATCAGCAACAACACCTGCCGTAATAGCCGCAGGTACCAGACCGCGGGCAGTAGCTGTGAAGGAACCGTTGTAGCCGAAGATTACGTTGTACCCGATAGGTCCACCGTTACCAGAAACTGCAGCGGGGGCTGCAAGGGCAACAGGCTTGATCACAACCGGAATGCGAACTACATGCCCCAGAGTACCGGTCCAAGTGATGTAACCACCCACATAGGAGTTGAGAGTCGCGCCGGCTGTGGTGAATTTAACCTTATAGGTGAACGATGCGCCGGGGTTGACGGTGAAGGACGTAACGCTCGGAGCCACGGTGATGCCAGTCAAACCGGAGTACGAGAAGGTATAGGTTTCCTTCGCACTCACGTTGGTCACCGTACGCTTTACAGTTTGAATGCCAGCCAGATCGCCGATCGCAATGGAGGGCGAGTTGAAGTCACTGGCGTCTGTGAAATAGCCCGCGTTCGCCAAAGGAGTGCAGGTCGAAGCCTCAAGTCCTTGGGGCTGCTTCGAGCAGATGAAAGCCAGCCAGTCATTCCAACTGGAGTTATAGACCAAACCAGGATCAGCCGCGCTATTCGGGCGGACGTGTCCGGCGCCCTGGCGGAAGATCACGAGCGGGTTGGTGTTTGGACCATCCAAAATATCATAGGCGGTGGTCATCAAAGCAGACTTGATCATCATCGGCGTCCAGTCAGGATGCAGGTCTTTAAGCAGGGCTGCGAGACCAGCAACATGCGGACTGGACATGGATGTTCCACTGTAGAGGTTGAAGTCACGTCCGGCATTCCCTGGAGGTGCAACAGCCGCGAGAATGTCCTGTCCTGGAGCGATCACATCAGGCTTCAGCAGATCGCCGCCACCTGCTTGCAGAGGACCGCGCGAAGAGAAGGAAGCAGTTAAAGGAGCCGTTGCATTGTAGATGATCGTAGCCTGGTTAATAGTAGCCGTTGCACCAGCCGTGGCAGCATACGCCTTGATCGCCGTACCATCTGCCAGGCTAACGTGTACAGTAGGTACAAAATGGAAATCAGCGTTGAGTGAGCTATCGGGGCTATTGAACAGCACCATACCCACGCCGCCTGCTTCCGAAACTGCCAAACTCTTATTAACACGGGCGGTTACACCACGTTGGCAGATCACAATTTTGCCTGCAACCAGTGCGGGATCGAGTACGGCTACGCCAGCATTATCCGTTGCCGAGTAGCACAGGGCAACCTTGGTGGGGTCAGCACCAGGCAAGCCAGCAGCGGTGGCATCGATCAACGGAGCAGGACCAACTGCGGTGGCGACGGAAGCGCCCAAATAGGTCGCGCCATTGCCGAGGGTGATGGAACCCTTTCCATCGCGGTTATGGGTGCCAGCTGCAACGGTCGTTGTCCAGGGACTGGGGTGGGCAACTGTTGAAGTGGTAGGACCACTGTTACCAGCAGACTGCGCCACGAAGATGCCAGCATTGGCAGCATACATGAAAGCAATTTCAACGGGATCGCGGAAGTTGGTCAACGTACCACTGATCGAATAGTTGATCACATCCACACCATCGGCAACAGCCTGATCGATGGCTGCCACGAGATCAGATGTATTGCCACCAGCAGTTGAAGCATCTTGTGTGGACCACAGGGCTTTGTACATGGCGATACGAGCATGCGGAGCGATACCACTGATCGTTCCAAACACGGAGGCAGGACCAGTCGTCGGAACGCCATTGTTACCACCAGCGGTGGAAGCCGTGTGAGTACCATGACCATTGTAGTCACGCACTGAATTGAATTCCCAAGGTTTGGCAGCATCGATACCCGCGTCGCCGCCTTGTCCGGCATTGAACCACTGGGCACCGATCAACTTCTGGTTACACATGGATGCATTGAAATCCTCACCGGGCGTGCATTTGCCATGCCAACCGGGGATCTGCTGGTAATCCAATTTACCATCCTGGGTTTCACTGCCATTGAGACCAGTGCGGTCAGAGAAGCTCAAACTCTCGGGCCAGATACCGGAGTCAATGACACCGATGATGATGCCATCGCCAGCGCTTCCAACACCACCCAACTGCTCCCACAAACCACCAGGAGCATCCAAACCAAGGAAAGTTGGAGTAGAGGATGTGTCCATGGTATAGAACGCATCAGAAGAGACTGCCAGAACGCCATCCACAGTAGCGAGCTTATTCGCCTGTTCAAGGCTCAATTTGGCAGCAAAACCGTTGAAGCTGTAGTTGTAATCGTACAGTTTCTGACCGCCAACCTTGCTGAGGGCGTTGTCATGCTTCGTCTTCAAATAAGATACGTAATTGACAACATCTGAACCAAACGGGTCGATCTTTTGACCATTCTTTGGAGCGGTGGCTTTTAGCCCCTTGATTTCGCCCTGATAGGCTACCACCGGTTGGTCTACCATCTGTACCACATAGACCCCATTCGCACTTTCTGTGAGATCCCCACCTTTTGATTTTTGACTTGGCTGGGCATACGCAGGTGATACGGCAGAAAATGCCATTACCATAACCAGCATGATCGAAAACACACTGAGCACCTTACGATACATGATCTTGTCTCCTCTTCAAGAATATGTTGCTGATTTTTTGGGTGTGAGGAAAATGGTATTTAGTGGATGCCTCCTCCGTGAAATGAAAAACCGCCGATTGTAATTCGGCGGTCTGGCGGTCTTCCAAGCTCTACGCATCAACTTGGAAGATCCATGACTTTGCGTCCCCACCTCACGATGGGTTTGCCCTTTCGTTGACCACGCCCATCATATTTTAGTTGACCTAATTTGGCAAGAAATTGCGCACATATATTAGTTATGAAAAAGTTACACCATCACAGCAGCGTTATCTTTCCTGTTATTTTTGCTTTGAAAATAGATAGAACCTGCCAAATGGCAGGTTCTATCATCTAGACAATTTACTTTATCTTCTACTTCGCCGGACGAACCTGAACTTGCATGAAGTTCTCGAGTGTGCTGTAAGAGCGGATCTCGATGATCGTGCCAGTATTCGGGTTGATCACACCCATGGTCAAGCGCGCAGGATTGTAATACTGCGTAAGATCATTGAACGCCTTGACACCCTTCTGGCTGGGGAAGGTAATTGGCATACTGTTGAAGTGAAGCGTGACCTTATCGGTCGGCTCGATACTGAAGGTCGAGTCGAAGGTTTGGATGCGGTTACTCACAGCAGCACCAGCGGCATTTCTCAGGATATTCGGATGGGCATCGATGGGCAGGAGAAGGCCATAGCCCGGATGCTGACTGACATTGTTGTTCTTTTGGGAGGTATCCCAATAGTTGATCAGCAAACCGTCCTGGTATGGGTACCATTCGACTTTGTTATACAAATCAGGATCGTCTAGGAAACCGAAATTGTAGGCTGTCTTCAGGGAAGCATCGTAGCCAACATACTGGCGGAATTCAGCCACATAATAGTGACTGTACAGCTTGCTTTCAACACCAGTGGTGGTGCGGAAACCCTTGAAGGTCCAGCCAGCATCGGCTTCAGCGCCATCCAAAGCGGAGCCGGTGATCTGGATGTTATCCACCATGAAGCCTATCTCACTAGCAGCGACATCGGTCCAATAGCGGAAGCCAAGCAGAACATTGCCGGTGGGCAGGTTGGCGGTCAGGTCAACCCACTGTCCAGCGGTACTGCCTGTAATGCCATTACCCAGGTTCTGACCGTTCGGGTCAGTGGAGGTCGAGAGGTTGGTCACAACCGGCATCCATGTAGCGCCGTTATCGGTCGAATAGACCACATAGGCATAGTCCCAATCCAACTCGATATTGAATTTTACTTTTGCGTTCAGGGTGGCACCAGCGGGCAGGTTGAAAGACTTGTACATAAAGTTGTCCAGGTTATCACCCATGCCGCTGTAGTAGAACTTTGCGCCTTCGAACGGAGTGCTGATATTGGCTGTCACAGACTTCTTGGGCAGTACTACGAACAGACCCTGAGCCTGCTTTGTATTCGTCTCAGCAGGTCCCAACTTGTGCTCAGACTTCTTACCCCAAGAGGCTACTTCGTAATTGAGCCAGCTCAGTTGGAATTTCTCCCAGGCGCCCATATGACCAGGCTTGGAACCAATATCCACGGTGCCATCGCTCAGCCAGGAACCGGAGGACATTAGGGTCCAGAAGCCAGTCGAGTTCGTAGCCGCATTCGTGGTGTCGTACAAATCAGGTAACCCCAGGTCATGACCGTACTCGTGTGTGAAGACACCCACGCCGCCATTTTCAGGCTGGATCGTATATTTGCCTACCCAGTAATCACTGTCACCGATCTGAACGCCGCCAGACATGTTGAAGGCAGGACCAGCTTCACCGAACAAACCGGAGAACGCATACCAACTGTGGCTCCAGATCGCCGCATCACCGAGAATACCGCCACCCGCCTCGTTGCCTTCACCTGCATGGACGAACTGGGCATGGTCTATGTAGCCATCGGGCTCATCAAAATTGCCGTCCATGTCATAGTCATAGCGGTCCCAGACATCGTATGCCTTTAGGTACTCATTGATCTCTTCCGGAGTCTTGCCGGAAGCGATCTGCATATCGTACCAGCCGTCTATGGAGTCATCGAGGAAGTACCAAACCGCATTGCCGCCAAGCGGACTTCTCAAGATCATCATCATATGACCAGGCTTCACCGGGGACAGTCACCCATTCGGTCGCCTCGCCAAAGACCGTATAGCGATTCGAGGACTGCTCGATGTAATATTGCGCCATTGAGTTAACATTGGGTCCCACAGAGTAGAGCAGTTCATTGAAATAGTCGCTGCTGAAATCTTTGACCCAAATGGTGGAGTTGTTCACATTGCGATCCGGCTCAGGCATGGTATTGTGAGCCATGTCGCTGAATTCACCCAGAACGGTCCACACAGGATCCTGTCCCTCGCGGGCAAGTTCAACGAATTGCCCACGAGCAACTTCTTTCACCTTGCCAGTGCCTTTGCCATTTAATTTGGCATCCAGGGCTTTTTCCCTCAGTTCCAGTTGTTTGTCGGTCAAAGCATCGTGACGATTGTCTTCTTTTTGCACAAAGGCAGGGTCGTCATACATTCCCCCAGACGGTCTTGGTGCCGCGCCAGCGACTGGCACCACTGCAATAACAAGTATTGCTACGATCAATAACGCGCTAAACCATTTTGCTTTCATCAATCATTCTCCTCATAGTTTGATTATTTATGTGTCGATATGGTCAGCTTACATACAGACGTGGCAGATAGTGGAAAAATTTTTACCGGGAACCTCCTGATGTGTATTACATCAATCTAGATAAAAATGATGCAATTCGTACTATTAGTGATTTTTTTCACGAACAATCGGAAAAATTTTTTACAGCCACTTTCTAAAGGCTGTAAACAAAAAACCGCCGACTGTAATTCGGCGGTCTGGCGGTCTTCCAAACTCTACGCATTAGCTGGGAAGATCCATGACTTTGCGTCCCCACCTCACGATGGGTTTGCCCGTTCGATAACGATTTCAATAATATGTTAAAGTATCCGAAATGACAAGAAGTAATAAGGATAGTTTCACTGTGAAAAGGTTACAAATCGTGCATTCGTCGGTTCCAGGAACTTTCAAGATATACTCATCGTCAATCGATCAGGAGGCAGTATGAAATTTCGTTTTATCTTAATACTCTTGCTATGGCTGACAGCCTGCACATCACAAACACCTCAACCTCAGGATAGCTCTGCACCCACAAGTATTGAGAAATCCGCGTTACCAACTTCGCTCCCCACTACTCCTGAACCTGTTTCAGAAATGTTGACCGATGTGGTTGTCATGGACCTCTCCAAGCGCATTCCCATCGCATCGGATGCAATTCGCGTGATTTCGGTTGAATCCGCTGTTTGGTCCGATTCTGGGTTAGGATGCCCGCTCCCAGACCAGGTATATATTCAGGGTTCCATATCCGGGTACCAGGTCCAATTGGATGCGGAGGGTCAAATATACGAATATCATATTGTTGATGACGGGGAATATTTCACCCTTTGCGCAACTGATTATCCGATCGGAGCCCCCCTCCCCACCCTGCCAGGAAAACCGGGGAGTGATACAGATACTACACCCTGGGTACCTGTCAATTAAAAGGAGAGCCCGCCTTGAAGGCGGGCTCTTTTTACCAAATCAAGGGTTAGTGTCCAAAACCGTGATGTTGCGGGAAATTAAAGTGCGTACCATTTCCGTGTCCATGGACTGGTGCGCGGTGCCGTGGCTTTGCGCTCTTATAGGCAAGTTCGTACTTGTAATCTGCATAGAAGTTCGTGCCTTCTGCAGCATCATAACTTACAAGCATTACGACCGAGTCAGCCCATTGCAGCATTCCCTTGAGCCACATCTGTCCATCTTCGGTCTTGTGGTTGAGGCGCATGGTCTTCACGTTGTAAACAACTCTCCTGCCTGTACCTTTTTGTCCAACGAAGGTAACAGTGAAGTCGTTGTTGATCGGTACGATCTCGGTGATGTCCTTGAAAACAGAAGCATCTGTACCGTCGGAGATCAGAGTTCCATCGACAGAGATATTGTCAATGGACCAGCCAGTTAACGAAGTCGCCCAGTCAGTCACATAGCGGAACCCAACCAGGATGTTCTGTCCGGCATAGGCGCTTAGATCATAGGACATGGTCACCCAACCGCCGCTCGAACCGGTCAGACCGGGTAGGTTGGCTATGATCTTCGGGTGAGCACTGGGGTCGTGCAAATCTGTCGTCATGGCATTCGAGAGGCTCTTCCAGTTTTGACCACCATCGGTTGAAACCTGAACAAAGGCAAAGTCCCAGTACTCTTCAATATCGTAGTTGGTATCGAAGGTTAAGGTCCCGCCGCCCGTGGTCTCAAAGATCGCCCAGTTGTCGATCAGATCTCCAGAGCCGGCAGAAAGGAAGCTTCCATCGGAAGTCCAGGCTGTCGGGAACATGGAGTAATCAAGACCATTGAACGTGAGCTTTGCCAGTTTCTTTAGATCCTTGTTAATGTAGATATAGTCAGTTCCCCAAGGTGGAGCACCGGGAGTGCTGAATGCTTCGGTGTTCGGAGAAGCGGGCGTTCCAATGTTCAACTTGAAATCCAACCCACTGAACAGGTAGCGATTCCCAAAGGATTTTGCATCGAGTAGCATCGCCACCGACCAATCGTGGAATACTTCAGCAAAATCTCTCTTGCTATTTACGGAAGTCAATGTACTTTCGATACCGCTGATACCGTTCAGTTCATTGTGGAACAACGCCTGAATGAAGGAATCGCCGAACTGCTCCCTCAAATAGTATTGGAAGAGGAATGCTTGTCCATAATCGGTCAGGATCTCCAGATCACCCTGGTCACCCCAGAGCACTAGAGAATTCTCTGGATAGTCCGCTGCATCTTCCAAATGTCCTTTTACAGCGACCCCATAGCCCACAATATCCATAGCCAGATCAGACATACCTTCGTTAATGAAGTTCTCCTCGTCTGGATCATAATCAGCGTGAAGCAGATGCTGATATTCGTGAGCAAAAATACCCTCATAGAGATAGGGTCGTGTTGCATTTGGACCCGTGCGATTCAACCAATCGAAGGCATCGATCGTCATCACATTGCGATCGAAGTATTGTTCATAGGACGGCGAATAAAAACCAGCCGTATAAATCGGATAGGTGGAATCGTAGTAGTTCTCATCGCGGACGTTCGAGACAAGCACCACCTGGCGACCTGCTGCATCATAGTAATATCCCGGGTCAACATATTCCCAGGCTTCGAGCAGCGAATTGGTTCCATCATGTGTGTCAGGCATACCGAAGAAGGTTGTTTCCTTCGGATACATGTTGTTTTCAAATTCGCCGAGCAAATACTGAGCCTGTTCGCAGGTAATTTCTGGAGTAGGGCGAGGATCGCCGGCGGGCCATGCCAGGTTTTTCTGCACCCAGATCTGAGCCAGAGGACCTTCTGCGACCAGATAGTATGTGGCAAATCCGTAGGAATCTCCAGCCAGGATCATCCACGATTTTGTATCCAAAACACAATCTGTATAGGGAGTACTGGCAGCCGCTGCGGCTTCCGCTTCCGCCTCAGCAGGTGTGTTGCTGATCATCTCAGGGGTAGCTGGCATCTGACGAATGATGGGTCCAGCATCCACGGGGCGATAATCAATGGGTTTGGTCGCGGCAAATGCAGTTCCAGGCAACATGCCAATAATGGCAAGAACACTAAGAATAGCTAATAATCTATGTTTCATACAATCTCCTCTATGATATGAATTGTTACAATGGTCAGACAAGAACTGTACGGACAGACAGGGTTTCCCAGCACCTCCTTTCTAAAATTTCCACAAAATAGATGCAAATCGTTTTATTAGTGATAAATTTCACTAATACTCGAAACATTTTTTACAGCCATGAACTACAGGCTGTAAACAAAAAACCGCCGACAAATGTCTTCGGCGGTCTGGCGGTCTTCCAAGTTCTACGCAGCAGTTTGGAAGATCCATAACTTTGCGCCCCCATCTCACGGTGGGTTTGCCTTTTCGAGGTGTTCGTAATTATAGTCTGCCAGATAAAAAAGACAAGACACCGGATGGGTGATCTTTTGATAAAAAGTTACAGCGGTATAATCGTGCCTTATGTCCAAACGAACCCTTATCATCTCGATCATACTTGTAGCAGTCATCACTGCTGGGATCACTGCATATTACACCTACCGCCCAAACCTCGTCCGCGTGAACAAATTTAGGCAGTGGATGGATGCCCCCGCCTCACACCCAGACTGGAAATTGGCCGCCGGTTCCCAATGTGGTGACGCCCCGTTCCTCTTCCCCACCGATGGCATGGCAGGATTTTTGTGGGGCGACCTGATGGGAAAATTACATCGACATCAAGGCATTGACGTCTTTGCCGGTACCGATGTGAATATAACTCATGTCGTCGCTGCGTATCCTGGTTATCTCACGCGCCTCCCCGATTGGAAGTCCTCTGTCATCGTGCGCGTGCCCAGTGACCCACTCAATCCCGGCACACAGATCTGGCTGTACTACACCCACATGGCAGATAATGAAGGCAATTCATTTATCTCCTCTGAATTCCCGGCGGGCACATCAGAGCAGTACATCGAGGCTGGCACACTGCTCGGCTATCAGGGAAATTATTCCGGCGATCCGGGTAATCCGGTGGGAATCCATTTACATTTCTCCATTGTGAAGGATGATGGCAATGGAAAGTTCATGAACGAATTGGATATCAACAACACACTTGATCCATCTCCCTATTTGGGGCTACCCTTGAATGGGAATGAGAATCGCGATGAAGTTCCAGTTTGCGGCAATGCTGGTTAAGTAGCGGAGCATATCGAAAGCACATGATTGATCTGAAAGATAAAGTTATCCTCATCACAGGTGCCGGTAAAGGGTGCGGGCGAACACTGGCAGAGGCGTTCGCTCAGCGTGGCGCCATCGTGGCTGCCAACGATATTTCACCGATCAATGTCGAAGAAGCAGTGAACGGAATCAACCAGCAAGGCGGGCGCGCCAAGGCTTATATTGAAGATGTTGCCAAAAAGTTGGGTGCCCAACATATCATCAATCAAGTGGAAGATGACTTCGGCAGACTTGATATCCTCATTCATCATGCCACCGTTGAACCACACATTCCCCTGCTCAACATGGACGAATGGGATTGGCATCGCGTGCTGGATGTCAATCTCACGGGCGCATTTTTGATGACCCAATCTGCCGGGCGCGTGATGCGGGAAAAAGGTTCAGGGGTGGTCATCTTCTTGATAACGGAGCCAACTCGTGATGAAAAAAGTGAAGCGGCATTTGTCGCAAGCATGGACGGCGTGCGTGGGCTGGCACGTCAGGCGGCGCGTGAATTAAGTCCGCATGGAATCCAGGTCTTCGCAGTGGAAGGTCAGGCTGTAGTAAAAAGTGTTTTTACGCTGCTCGACGGAGTGGAGGAAAAATGACCAAGGAGCTGAACGAGTACCGCAGGCAGTTGGTCGCTCAACTGGAAGATGCAGCCGCACGCTTTCGTGAAGCATGTTTGGCAGTGAAAGATCCTTACGCATCGTTGGGAGTTGGCAGTTGGAATGTGCATCAGGTGGCGGTACATACGCGCGATGTGCAAATGCTCGTCTACGGGGCGCGTGCGCGTCGAACCGCTGAAGAGGAGAATCCTGAATTCCCGAATTTCGATAGTGAAACTTATTTGGCAGAACAGTATGACCGGACCGAATCGCTGGAGAAGATATTGAACAGTCTTGTGGAAAATGTGAGAGCGCTCGCCGCGATGCTGCGCAGATTGCCCCCGGAAGCGTGGGCACGCGAGTCACGTCACGCCATCATGGGAAGCGGCTTTACACTACAAATATGGGTGGAACGAGGTCTTGCCCACATTGAGGAACATATCGAAACTGTGAAAAATGGAAAACGATGATCAAAGAAAATGTCCCGCTGTTGAACAGCAGGACATTTTCTTTACCAGAATGAAAAACCGATCAGGTGGGTAACCCAAGTAAAGATCGGCTCGTAAATCGCAAGACCGATCACTCCACACACAACACCCAGCACGGCACCCGCAACAACATCAGAGACGTAATGTACGCCCATCGCAACACGCGCAATGGAGACCAACGGCGCCCACACCCATAAAAGGACCGCCACCCAACCCGGCACCAATCCCACCGCAAGTGTGGCGATCAGAAATGCCCGCGCAGCATGACCGGATGGAAACGAATGCGGATCGGTGTTGCGATAGATACCACCCCACTCCCCTTCCGGGCGCCTCCTGCGCACGAGGAATTTGATGCTCATGACCAGGGCTGCCATCAAGCTGATGCCGAGAAATTCCACTGCCTCCCATTCGCGCCAAGAGGAGTTACTCAGGAACCAGGCAATGATCAAGGCAGCGCCCCAAAACCACGAGTCACCGGAATGTGCAAAGAAGACTGCAATAGCGCGCAATGCGCCTGGCTTTTCAGCCACGCGCATTTGGTTCGAAAGACGTGCATCCAATGCAAGAACGGATTCGAAATTCATTTTTTCTTGGGTGTCGCTTTCGGCTTGGCGGGTGTTTTGGCGGCTGTCACTGCGGTGACCTTTTTCGTACTGCTGGAACGTTTAGCGGCAGGTTTTGCTGTTTTCGCGCCATTGCTTCGGGCAGTAGCGCGTTTTGGTTTGGCGACCTCTTCGCTGCGCTGCCGCTTGGCCATATCTTCACGCAGCATTTCGAGTTGATGTGGTTTGTCCACATCCATACAAGCCTCTGCATAGGGCCATTGGATCGCACGTCCCTTAATGCCAATTCGTTGGCACACCGTTTCAACCAGGTCATCCAGCGTAATACTGCGTGTGACAACCCGTAGTAACGTTCCCAGACCAATAAGACCCGCCTGCCTGAGTGGGCTCTTGCGGTTGCCGATCAAGGATTCCCACATATCAAGGTGTTCTGTTGCCATGCGCACATGAGAGACATTGATATCGGCACCGCAAAGCTCTATCCCTTTCAATTTAGTGTAGGTGCGTTTGGAATTGGGAAAGCGCGCTTCCATCACATCGCGCGGACAGACGCCATAATAGAGATCATCCTGTGTTTCCATACAGGTATCTACAAGCCAATCTACCATCTCGGGTTTGAGCGCGGGGATATCGGAGGAAACGATCAGCACATACTGATTCTTCTTATTCAGCTCAAGTGACTTATTCACACCTGCAACGATATTGGCGAGCATGCGTCCCTGATTGGAAATAAAGTGAACAGGCTTTTTGCAGGTGACTCCACTTTTCGGCGAGAGCCCGATCACAATGACATTATCTACATTTTTAGCCTCGCTCAAAGCATCTAACACCCACTGGACCATGGGCTTGCCAGCCACATCGATCAATGCCTTGGAATCGCCATGAGAATAAGTGTATAAGGGGTCATTCGGCTGGGGAATACCACCAGCAGTTACGATCGCATCCATGGTTAATTCAACTCCTGTATTTGCGGTTCGAAGCCAAGCTTATCGAGCATCTCATTCAATTCGGGCCATGTCAGTGGACGCCCCTTGCCAGAGATGGCAACCAGCGCCGCTTCCATCATATTCGTGCCAAACGAACGTCCATCCATGACAGGCGTGGTGGTGACAAGATACTTCACTCCGCATTTTTTGAAGAACGCTACATCATCGGGTGTAGTGGTATTAGTAACAACCACTTTTCCCTGCATGTTGAATGGCATATGGCGCTTTACGTAGTGACAGTCACCGGCAATGACTGTTGCCCACTGATACCACTTCTCGAACTTGGGTTTATGCTCATCCTGCTTCTCGCCGGTCGGATAGATCCATTCGAAGGGAAAGCGTGTCACGATGGGGATCATGAGCTTTGCCAGCGTGCGCAGTCCACTCAAGCTTTTGATGGCGATCGGAATATCCAACGCAAACATGAGATCACCAAAAACGACTTCGTATCCCGCATCAACAAAGGATCTGGAAAGCCCCCAACGATCCACGCCTAACGTTACAAAGACTTTGCGTCCGTGCTGCTTGATGTATTCACCAAGCTTTTGATCGAGAAAACCGGGCGCTTTATTTTCCAAGGTATTCTTCAACCCGCCACCATCGACCAGCGGAGTCTTTTCCACATAGCGCACCATAGGTTGAACAGAATGGAACGGATAAAATTTGCCATCCACCAGTGCCCCCAAGTCTGCGCCGCCAACACCGAAGGCATCCACTTTCCCATCGAGTTCTTTGTACTTCAGGGCGGCAGCTTCCATATCGCCGTCAGTGCCGATGCGCTCGATGCTTACTGTTTCGCCAAGCAGGGTTACTTCCACTGCTTTATTGCGCTTGGATGAACCAATGCTGATGCTTACCGCTCTTTTCATGACGAGCTCCTTGGATGAGATGACAATATTATATAACGGATTCAATTTTCGGCTTCGAGGGAAGCGTGAACAGGAATGTGGATCCCTTCCCCGCTTCGCTCTCTACCCAGATCCTGCCTCCGTGTACTTCAATGATCCTTTTCACGAGGGCAAGCCCAACACCAGTGCCTTCACTTCTGGCATCCAATTTGTTGAACAGACCAAAGATACGTTCATGATGTTCGGGTGGAATACCAATGCCGTTATCCCTCACAAAGAACACCGGCATTTCGTTTTCGTTACCACGCTGACCGATCTCAATGCGTGGCATAGGCTGGCTGCCCATATATTTGGCGGCATTGTCTATCAGGTTTTGCAGGGCTTCCACCAAGCGCGGGCGATCTACATAGACCAGTGGAAGATCAGGAGATATCTGTATCATAACGCCATGTTCTTCCATCCTGCCCTGAACGATCTCCATGGCTTCCGCAACAAGATCACTGAACGGGACACTTTCTGGCGCATTCATCATCCTGCCAATGCGTGAAAGTTCCAAGAGTTCATTGAGCAACCGTTGCATTTTGTGGACTGCCTCCTGGATACGGAGCATATCCTTTTTCAGCCGCTCGGTATTACCAGAAAGTGCATCTTGTTCCAGATACCCTAAAAAGCCGTTGATAGTGACCAATGGCGATTTTAAGTCATGCGAGACGGTGTAGGTGAACTGTTCCAGTTCCGCGTTCTTCTTCGCCAGTTCTTCGATCAATTTCTTGCGTTCTTCCAATTCCTTTTGCAGGTCAGAGAACAAACGCGCATTTTCCAATGCCACCGCCGCCTGATTGGCAAAATTGAGCGCCAGGCGGGCATCAAGTTCGGTGAACCTGCCGGGTGTACGACTATCCAGGGAAATAAAGCCGATCACATTTCCACGTGCTTTTAGGACGACAGACAACCAACCATGAATGTAATCACTGGGCGGTTGACTGAATTGCGAATAGTGTTCCTGAACATCATCAAGCAAGATATAAGATACGTTCTGGTCACGGAATTGATAATCCGGCTCCGTCTCATTAGCGATATATGACATTTCTCTATCGATTAAACTAGACAGCCCATCCGCACCCACCAACCGAACTACCTCACCCTCGTACAACCAAACAGAAGCACTATCATACGGAACAACCCGCTTGAGTTGTTCCAAAATACGCTGCACCGCGCCGGTTACATCCAATGTGGATGTAACGATGGAGGTCGTTTCGCGCAGTGTTTCTGCCTCGGCATTTTTCTTTGCCAGTTCCCTGATGAGCGTCTCACGCTCCACTTCGGCTTTCTTGCGGGGAGTTATATCTTCCAAATTCCCTTCATAATATAAGACATTGCCGTTCTCATCGAAAATAGCCTGAGCCGACATGGATGCCCAGAATGTAGAGCCATCCTTGCGATAGTCCAACAATTCATATCCGATCAATCGCTCACCCGATGCCAGCCGCTGGCGCACATCATTCCTTTGCTCGGGGTAAACATAGATCTGTCTGTCAATTTCATTCACACTTTCGATCATGGCTTTTGGAGAATCGTATCCGTAGATACGTGCCATAGCAGGGTTCACGCTGAGGAAGCGTCCGCCTTCGTTGCTTTGGAAGATCCCTTCGATCGAGTTGTTGAAAATATCACGGTATTTCTGTTCTGCACGTTTCCGTTCTGCCAGTTCCTGCTCGAGCTCTTCATAATATTGAGCATTGAGCATGGCGAGAGCCGCCCGGTCAGCAATGTCCTGCAAAAAGGTCAGGTCTTCTGGTGTGTAATCTCTGCCGGGAGCATGCCGGGCCATCCCAATAACACCGATCACATTTCCCTGTCCGTGTAAGGGTGCCAACATAATGCTGTAAAACGGAAGTTTCTGATAATATTCCTGCCGCTCAGAAGGAGCATTCTCGATCAACTTTTTCGCATCGACATGAGGCACAAGGACTGGCTTGTTCTCGCCAATGGCTTTGGCGTACGGTCCCTCGTCCCAGCGGATCGGGCGCGCCTTGATCTCCTCTTGAAAAATCTGCATGGCATCCGTGTCCGGGTTATAGGCAGACATAAGCTCCAAAAACTCATTCTCAGGGGAGTATAGAAGGATGCTCGCCCCATCACCGATCCATTCTGCACATTGACGAACTATACTGTCAAAGACCGACTGGCGATCGTGCGTGACCGTAGTAAGCAGTTGTGAAAGTGATGCCAGCACTTCTGCACGAGTTGCCTGGCGTTGGATCGCTATTTCAGCCAGTTTTCGTTCAGTGATATCTAAGCCCGATGTTAAAATATATTCAGCATTCTCTAGATTGATTTTTTCTGTAGAGAGAAGCATAAACCCTGTCTCCCCTGATTTTCGGCAATATTGCGTTTCAAAATCCCTTAAAAGTCCATTATTTTCCCGAATTGCCTGCCGTAAACGGACCGTATCTTCCCCTGAAAAGAACATTTTCAGTTCAGATGCCCTGTGCCCGATCACCTCTTCTCGGCTGAATCCAAACCCATTCAGAAACGCCATGTTCACATCGATGAAACGATACCGGCTATCTTCAATCGTCATAAAAACGGGAGTAGTATGGAACGCTTTTGAAAATTTTTCTTCGGACAGTTTCAAAGCCTGTTCTGCTCGCCTGCGTTCTGCCAGCTCCCGCTTCAACGCATCCTCATCCATCTGCCTTTGAATCGCGGCGCTCAACACATTGGCAGCCACACGGATAACATCCACCTCCATGCTGGTCCATTCACGGTTGTGGGTCGTATCGTCAACACCGATCGCACCCCAGTGTTCACCGTTGACAATAATACGCATTTCAAGCAATGCTTTGACGCTTATGGAATTTATGTATTCTCTTTCCTCTTCATTGAAATACGAACTGTTTCCAATGAGTGGTTCCCCGCTATCTAATATTTCAGACATACGGTCAGAAGCCACCGGGCTGGATGCCATGTTTTGGAATAAAGGATTTTCCAAATCAGTTGGATAACCGGGCGCCGTCCACTCATACGTCATGGAGGAAAGAGGAGTGCCATCCACGCTCACATGGTTCTCGAACAAGTACGCATGAGAGGCATTGAACTCCTCCCCTAATCGCTGCAAAACACTATCAATCGCATCACGCCAATGAGATGTTTTCAAGAATTGTTCTGCTGCAAAGGTGATCGTTTCAAGGATCGATTCGCGCTTTCGCAGTTTTGCTTCTGTCGTTTTGCGGTCGGTCACATCCTGCAAAATACCCACCGATGCATATGCCACATTAATATCATTGACCAATTCAACGGCACTATCCGTGAGCCAACGTTCTTCTCCATTTCGGGCAATAACACGTGTATCCGCATGCCGTATATTCTTTGACCTGTCTGCATCTGCCAGCGGGATTTGCTCTTGCAGGATACTGTTCCAGAGCTCTATCGTAACTTCCTGCGATTTATAGCCGATGATCCTTTCGATCCCATCCCCCATAAATAAATACCGTTCCTCTGCATAGTCACGGTAATACGGGACTGCACCCGCCGCTGAAATTGCCTGACGATAGATCCGCTCTGACTCACGAACAGCTGCCTCCGCCATCTGGCGCTGGATCGCCGCGCTGAGAATGCCGGCTGCAATTCTCAACGCGTCGATCTCGCTGGGTTTCCAATCGCGCTCCCTAGCCATATCATCAAAACCAATCGTCCCCCACCAGATATCATTGACCATCAATGGCATCTCCACCATGGCTTTAATACCGAGTTGCGCCAGGCGCCCCTTTTCGACATCCGGGAATGTAGACGTGTTACCGATGAATGCTTCCCCTTGGCGCAAGAGAGTGTCCGTGCTCTTCACTTCATCCTGTATCGGATGAGAATTCTGGAAGAGTGGATTGTCAAGATCGCTAGTAAAACCTGGCGCAGTCCACTCGAACCGCAAGGAGGAAACATCAGCGCCACTTTCATCCAGGTGATGTTCAAACAAATAGGTATGGGTTACATTCAGTGCTGTTCCTAACCTTTGCAGTGTAATATCAATATATTCACGCCAGTCAGGCGACTTCAAAAACTTTTCCGCTGCAAAGGTGATCGCTTCTAATACCGCCTCGCGCGCGCGAAGATCTGCTTCGATCTGTTTACGGTCCGTAATATCCTGCATAATGCCAATGGATCCATAGGATGTACTCTGTTCCCCGAACAGTTCGATGGCGGTATCGGCAACCCAACGCATACGTCCATCACGTGTCAGGATCTGATAATCACACTTCCACGCTTTTACTGCCCCCGAGCGTACGCGCGTGATAGCTTCTTTTTCACTCAATCCAGCCAATTCGCCAAGGAGAACAACGTTTTGAACCATCTGATCCCAGTGTGCAGGGGTGATCTCATCCAACGCATACCCGGTGATCTGTTCGATGCCATTGCTATAAAAAGTATAGCTCTGCTTCTCGTAATCCTGATAATAAGGCACAGCCCCTGCCGCCTCGATTGCCTGACGATAAATCCGCTCCGACTCCTGCACAGTGGAATCCGCTATCTCACGCTGGATCGCTGCTCCAAGAATCCCCGCGGCGATCTTCAAGGCATCCACTTCAGCAACGCTCCACGTCCGCTCCTGGACAAAATCATCGAAACCAATCGCCCCCCACTCCTTTCCGTTGACAAAAACCGGAACCTCCAGCAGAGACTTCACCCCCAGAGACTCCAAATCCTCTTTCTCAATGCCCTTGAACGTAGAAGTATTCCCAATACGTGCTTCTCCTTTTTAATGCAGCCACCTGTTCCTCGAAGCCTTTTTTCTCTACTGGAGAATTCTGGAAGTATTCACCGTCAAGATCACTTACATACCCCGGCGCAGTCCACTCATAGCGCATGGAGGTAAGTGCCTCCCCCGTTGGGCTCAGATGATCTTCAAAGAGATAAGCATGGGTCACATGCAGCGTTTTGCCCAGCCTTTCCAGCACAAGATCAATATTAGACCGCCAGGCAGGCATCTTGAGGAATTGTTCTGCGGAAAAAGTAACCGCCTCCAGGATCATCTCGCGCTGTCGCAGATCTTCTTCGATCGTCTTTCTCTCTTGAGCATCTGTATGCAGTCGTGAGAGACTGTTCAGCAGCGTATCAGAAAGTTTGCTGACGATGAAAACTGTTGCGATAAGAATGATCGCCGCTGTGACAAAGTCTCCCAAAATACTATGCACTTGATTATTAATAGCGTAGCCATTGGCAGCTTCCCCAATCACCAGCTTTGCCACACATGCAAGCGTATACAACGTCACAAAAACGACCATGCGTTTCCGACTGACCATGCTGACAATGACCAGGATAATCGGGTAGGCAATAATATTAATACTATGTATGCCCAACCCGTCGCCAGGCAGAACCGTACTCAAGGTAAGAAGATATAGCGCCAGTCCTACAGCAACCAATTCATATTTCTGCCTTCGAATGAAATAATAGGATGCAAATACAAGCGGCAGACTGACGATCAGTACAAGCACAAGGACTATATTATTTTTGGGGAATAAGATGAGTATGCCCGCCAAAATTCCCACAAGTACCAAGGTTGTAAACCAGTTAAGGATGGTCGCCGCCAAAGGTGCAATTTCATACATTTCACTCAGCGGAATCCCCTTTGGCGTGTCATCAAAAGATGGAGTGTTCATAGCATTTTCTTTCCGAAGTTCGTTGAATGTGATTCGATACTTGAAATTCTACCCCTCCTGTCCTTTATCTACCTTTCCCAGAGTGAAATAGAAAATAGAACCTTTGCCTACTTCACTGTGCACCCATATTCTCCCGCCATGGAACTCAATGATCCTTTTTACAAGGGCAAGCCCCACACCGGTGCCTTCACTATTCATATCAAGCTTCTCGAACAAAATCACACCCGACCCACTCAACAAACTTATCCCTGTATACAGGAAAGCACTGCGGGCGCCTAACAGGATACCTGCCACTACCGTACCCGACACAAAGAAGATAGTATCCAGACTTTGCATTCCCCCCGAAAATACCGTCATCACGATCGTGAGGCACCATAGAATGAAAAGGGTCAGGATACTGCCTATCCGCACAGATCCGCGCCGGCTTAGGAACATTCCAGCTATGACCGTCATCAACCCTAGCCCCATAACGACCGAACTTACCAGTTTCTCATCGAAGAAAAAAAGAACGCCCAAAACGCCCAGTATCAGGATGGCGCCGCCCATGTTCAAATGCAAAGCATTGAGGGCATGTGCCTGACGAGTTTTTTCCGCATCATCGAGGAAGTGCGGCGCTTTTAGGAATTGTGTGATCCTATTCTTCACAGATCAGACTCCACTGACCCTAGATGCAGCAATAGGAGCCACCGGCAGAGTAAAGCAGAATTTGCTGCCCTTTCCCATTTCACTTTCAACCCAGATCCTGCCTCCGTGAACTTCCACAATTCTCTTGACCAGAGCTAATCCGATACCTGTACCATCTGTTCTTACATCTAACTTGTTGAAAAGACCAAATACCCGTTCGTAATGCTCTAACGCAATACCAATGCCGTTATCGTGCACATAAAGGATGGGTCTGCCATTATCTTCTCCATCGTGCCCGATCTCAATGCGTGGGTCGACCTGATCGCCCATGAATTTGGCGGCGTTATCGACCAGGTTTTGCACCACTTCCACCAAGCGCTGCCGATCGCCATAGACGGTTGGGAGATCGGGCTGAATCCAAATGGTAATATCCCGCTGCGAGATACGTCCATGTACCAGTTCGATAGCTTCCCGTGCCAATTCATCGAACGGAATATATACCGGCTCATTCCTCAACCTGCCCACACGGGAGAGTTCGAGCAGTTCGTTTAACAGTCGCTGCATCTTCTCGGTGGCATCGCTGATGCGCTGCATGTCAGACTTCATGCGCGCATGATTTCCTGAAAGGGCATCCTGTTCGAGATATCCGAGAAAACCTCGGATCGTGAAAAGAGGTGATTTCAGGTCATGGGAGACTGTATATGTGAAACGCTCAAGTTCTGAATTCTTGGATTCCAATTCAGCGATGAGTTCCTTTCGGACAACGAGTTCCGCTTGAAGGTCCGAAAAGAGGCGTGCATTTTCCAGAGCAATGGCAACTTGATTGGCAAATGTTGCAGCTAGTTGGGCATGGTCATCATTGAATTGTCTAATCTGTTTGCCATCCAAGGCGATCAAGCCGATGATGCTACCGCGGGCTTTTAATGGGACTCCCAGCCACGAGTGGATGTAATTGTGCGGCTTTTCGCGGAAGCGGGTGAATTCCGATTCGTTTTGCACGTCATCGCTGATGATATAGGGAAGCTCTCCGTTGAAGATTCGCAAAGCCTGGTTACGCTCATCGATCTCGAAAGCGAGATCTGGTCCGAGTTCAGAGGGCAAACCACGCTGCCCGATCAAAACCTGTTTGTTCTCCTCCAGCCGCCAGACAGAGGCACTATCGTAGGGCACCACCCGCTGGATCTGATCGAGGATGCGCTGGATCACCTCTGAAAACTCGAGAGTTCCCAAAATGCTGGCAAGGCTTTCGCGCATGGTCTCCGATTCCATGTTTTTGACTTCCAATTCAGCAATGAGCCTCTGCCGGTTCTGCAATTCGTTTTGAAGATCAGTGAACAAGGTGGCATTTTCCAGGGCAATGGCAACTTGATTCGCAAAGGTCACTGCTAACTGGGCATGATGCTCGGTAAATTGACCGACGTGATAACCATCCAGAGCAATAATGCCCATCATCCTACCCTTTACTTTCAGTGGGATCGCCATCCAGGCGTGGATCTTGTTATGCGGATACTCTGAAAACGTTGAGAAGGAGGCTTGAATGTCATTAAATAGTACATACGGCAGATCACCATTCAAGACCGGAAAAGCTGGTTCATTTTCATTAAGCTGAAACACATCATCTTCTGGCTTGAAATCATTCAAAGCAAGGCCGCGCGCACTCACGATCTGGAGCGTGCCATCATGGACAAGCTGAACAGAGGCACTGTCAAAGGGAATAACACGTTTCAACTGTTCAAGGATGAGCTCAATCGTTTTATCCTTCTCGAGGGTAGCTGCCACAATGGCAGCGCTTTCACGCAAGGTTTCTGTCTCTGCATTGATCAACTGCAACTCTTCGATCAATTCCCTGCGTTGTTCAAGCTCAGATTGCAGGTTAGTAAACAGACTGGCATTATCCAGTGCAATGGCGACCTGATTTGCAAAGTTCACCGCCAGTTCTGCGTGATGGTTGGTGAACTGGTTTCGCCGCTTCCCATCCAATTCGATCAGACCGATCACACGACCACGTGTCTTCAAAGGAATCGCCAGCCATGAATTCACATAGGTATGTGGGGGTACTTGAAAATCAGACAATTCATCTTGAACGGCATTATTCAAAATATAGGAAACTTCTCCATTTATGATCGGAGCAGCCGAATTGGAACGGTCGATTAGAAACTCCATATTGGATTCGATTCCCGAAGGCAGGTCACGCCCGCCAATGAAGCGCTGACGATCTCCATCCACGCGCCAGACCGAAGCGGTATCGTACGGAACAACACGCCGGATCTGATCAAGAATGCGCTGAATGATCTCAGAGAACTCGAACGTGCTGACGATGCTCGCCAGACTTTCACGCATAGTCTCGATCTCAGCGTTGTTCTCTTCCAGTTGTTCGATGATTTTTTCACGCTCCATCTCCAACCACTTTCTCTGCGTAATATCGCGTATTAGCATCAACACAGAATTGGAAGAGTTGGCAACAAGGCGAGCTTCCATGAAACGGCTTTCCCCATTCATCTGCTCTTCGAATTCAAAGATGTTCATATGCCCCGTTTCGACAGTCCGCTTGACAGCGAACAAAGCTTGTGAGGCAACTGATTTCGAAAAAACAGATGGTATTTGTTTGCTCACAAAAGTTGCCACCGGCATAGTAGCTTCCATACCTTTGGGTGGGATCATATTCAAGATCAATCCACCCAGAGAGACTTCCATGATCATATCGGGGAAGGCTTCCAGGAGGGCGCGTGTACGAGCTTCACTTTGTCGCAGCGCCTGTAATGCCTGGCGCTGTGCGCTCATGTCGTAGAACATGGAAAGGACACATTCCTCGCCGCCAAGCTGGATCAGTTCATAAAACGCCAGCGTAGGCTTATGCTTTCCGCGAACGTCAACAAAAATGTAATCCGCATCATAGATCGAGCTTCGTTCCTTGAGACGTTCCACGAAAGCGCTGCGGTCACCATCACGTTCTTTGATCTTCAATTCGTCAAACGTTCTACCTAACGCAATTTTTGGGTCAAGCCCAGAGAGGTCCCAGTAGGCGTAATTGGCATCAAGAAATCTACCATCAGAAAGAGAGGTAATACAGATCGCGATGGGGCTGAAATCGAACACCTTTCGGAAGCGCTCCTCGCTCTCAATCAGAGCTGATTCCGCTACTTTGCGTTCGCGCAACTCTTGTTGTAACCCGGCAAGCGTTTGGCGGAGTTTCTCCGTCATGGAGTTGAATGCCTGGGCGAGGGTGCCAACCTCATCGTCGGAAAGCACCGGAGCGGAAGCTTCCAGATCGCCCGAAGAGATGCGGGAAACCGTCCGCGTCAACGAGCGCAAAGGAGCTGTGATGCGCTGTGCAAGTACAATGACGATAAGCACCAGGAAAATGGATAAGATCAAACCGGTTACAAGGATAACGATCGCCAGACGACGTGCGGGCCAAAGGGCAGTGGTCTCGTCAATCTCCACGATCAATGCCACATTTTGATTTTTGAGCCAGAGATATCTGCCAATAACAACCAGCCCCTCATGGTTTTTATATGTGGCAGTCCCTTCTCCCCCAGCAACTGCCACATCAATGGCAGGAGAACGCACCTGTGTGGAACGATTGAGAACGATCGGATCTTCTGTTATGAGCTTATATTGTTGGGTGACCAGATAACTCTTTACAGGCTTATCTGTTTCCTGACCGACAAACATGATGTTATCTACCTGCCGCATATTTAAATGGACAACCAACACGCCTACCCGCTTTTCATCCTTATTAAAAAGTGGGGTGGCAATCGTCAGCACTGTTTCATTAAAAAGGTCAGATGGATAAAAACGCTGTGTAAATGTTTTTGTCTGTCCCTCTTGAAAGTATGCCTGGTCGGCTTGCGATTTCCCCACATTGGTGGGTGAAGCAGAAACGACGATCACCCCGCTTGGGTCCAAGACCTGAACATCCTGAATATCAGAGGAACGCTGGGCGATCAATTTGACAAGAGAAGTAAGTTCATCTCGCGCATCTTCCCGCTCTGCAGACTGTGACTTTGAATTAAGCAATATACCCGCTAGGGCGCGCACTTCCGGCAGGCTGGTTAGAAAGATAGCATTGCGTTGCTGATCGTTCACCCACTGGTTCAAAAATTCCATCTTCAGTTCAGCAACCGTATTCAGCTTATCTTCCACCGTTGAGCGCAGGGAATTCGCAGCTTGTACATATGCGATATAGGCTACAAACGCCACGATCGTAATAGCGAAAACAGTGTAATAAACGATCAGTCGTACCTGGATCTTGGAACTTTGCAGTCTCTTGAGAAAATTGATCATGGTTAAGGAGATTGTTTCAGGGAACTGATATCAAATAAGGCGGCTTCCTGAGTAAGATCGATACTCTGATATTCGATCGACCACTTCTTCAATGTGCCATCCGCATGAAGTTCACGGATAATTTTGGAGATCGTCTCTAATAATCGCGTCTGACTTCGGCGGCTGGACCGGTCTAGCGTAACGGAGGCGTAGCTAAACCATAACGGCTCACCCAAAATTTTTACCGGGTAGCCTGCTTTAAGTGCCTGCCTCGCCACTGGTAAGAGTGTGATCACAGCATCCAGTTTGACACCATCGCCTTCTGAAAGATCCTGAATGGCAGGGTCTTCATTTTCATATCCAACGATCTCTGCATTTTGAATGCGGTATTCGATAGACTGAGCAGGCAACTGGAGCATTCCTTTTAAGTAGGCTTCGAAGGTACAACCAACACAAACTCCGATACGTTTCCCCGAAAGGTCTTCGGGAACTGTGAATGCGGCATTGTCTTTATGGATCAGAATAACCGTGGGTGTTGCATAATACGGCTGGGAAAAATACAACCATTTCATCCGGTCAGAGGTGATCGCCACAGATCCCACATGGACATCCCAATTATCTCCCCAGTTCCCAGCAACCAACTGACTCCACGGAGGAGTTACAAAACATGGCTCCACGCCCAGGCGCTGAGCGATCTCTTTGCCTACACTCACATCAAAGCCGATCATTTGATTGGCAGTGTATTGCACAGGACTGCATTTGGTCTCTGCAGCAGGAGATGTATTAGGCAGTAATTTTGATAGAGGAACATAATCAGCGTCAGTGGCAATGATCAAAGTGCCACGCGCCACTATCTCAGCCAATTTATCAGTTTGTTCAGTTGGAGGAAGAGATCCAGGAGAGCAGGCGGCAAGAATTAATGCAGCAAAAAGACAAGTTTGTGCAATTCTCATCATTGGAGCCTCCTGCAAAGGCATTATATATCAAGTCTCAGCCCATTACAGTATAGAAATGATGGCTGAGACTTGAACTCTTTCCTGCAGTGGAACATATTTTAAGGCACGCAAGTGATCTTGAAATATGCCCTACCCGTAGTGTCATTAGGAGAAAGAGTATGTACTCCCAACCAATAGCTATTGGCGCCTTTTACCTTGTAATAGAGTTGCACTGCCTGTGAACTTCCCTCCAGAAAGAGGAGAGGATCTTTATCAAAAACTTCTCCATCACTCGATTCCCAACGCCAGATCACGTTCGTTGGTCCATTGGTGAATATTTCAGCCGTGGCAGTGACATAGTTGGGAAAGGCATCACACGATACATTCATCAACGACGGATCCACCGTGACCTCGATCTTGGTAACGATGGCAAGCGGCGCGTCCACCACCGGGAGCGCATCCATGTTGCCGATCGTTTCAGTCACGCTGGCAGCGAGCCAACAGTTGATGGATGGGTTACTCGGATTCTTGACATACCACCACTGCAAATCTGCGCTGCGCCCCAGCATCTCTGCCTGCTTCCCCAGGTCCAAGCCGCCCACAATGGAATACGCCGTACTGGGTCCATAACGGCAATTGACAGGCTCATCTTTTGGAAACACTCTGGCAACATCCGAGGTGGAAGTCGGTGCGAAGGTAGCAGTGGGAAGCGCCAGCAGCGTTTCAATGGGAATAAGCGTGGGCGTGGAAGAACTTGAGTTCGGCGTATCAAGTTCGAGCGTAGGAAGAGGCGTTGAGGATGTCCCAATAGCGGGCAGGTTACACGACGTCAACACTAAAGCAGCAAGCACGATCCAAAGATGATTTCTCATTTCTCCTCCTTTGAGACAAAAATCATAATCTGGAGAAATGTTGTAGGCAATAGCTCTTCGGATGTATCTTGTAGACTATAATCGCAACGCGCCTGATCCCAAATACAGCGGAGGAATTTCAACATGAAACGATACTTTGTCTTTCTCACCTTACTCGTTCTGCTCATCAGTGGCTGCAATTTGCAATCCGCGCCGGTCATTGGCGGACTCTTCCCCAGCGAAACGCCAACAGCCACACTGACCTTCACCCCCACTCAAACGTTCACACCTACCTCCACACCAACCGATACCCCAACCTTTACGCCCAGTCCGCTGCCCACCGATACACCGACCATTACACCTACCCCAGGTCCTTTTTCCTATCTCGAAGATTTTTCAGATGCAAGCGCGTTGGGTCACTTTAGCTGCGAGAAATGCAAAGTGGATGGCGGCAGGTTGTTGTTCGGTCCCTTCGAGCCGGAAAATAATATTGGCGAACAGTTCAGCATCGTGTGGTGCGAAAGCTGTGGCGCACACACATATTATCGTCTGAGCGTGGATGTATCCTACGTGGAAGGTCCCACAGACCGCTTCTACGGAATTGTAGGATTGATCGACGCGACATCGACCACATTGAATCGCGCCATCTATTTAGGCGCATCCACATGGCAGGTGTACACGATTCGAGATTATGACTACAAGGATTCAACGCTCAAAGAATTGAACTCGAATGTTACCGGCTATCTGAATCCAACAACAGCATCCAATCATCTGGAAATTGAAGTCAAGCCCTCCGTCCAGCCCAATCTTGTGGATGTGTACTTCCACATCAATAACGGCGTGATGTATGTTCTCTATTCTCAGCCTGCCAAACCCACACAAGCCGGACTGGCAATGAGCTTCCATTCGATGACTGTGGCATACGATAATTTTAAGTATGAGGAGATCGAAGTGAAGTGACGCTTCTCACGAAGCCTTAAGCTGCCTCCGTTATAAAAGATAAGTCAATCCTGATCATTTCCCGTAGGGCAATCTGACAATTGCCCTATATTTTTTCATGGTACAATCATAGAACATTTATTCTGGTATCAGCGAAAGGAGTTTTATCCATGAGCGAGCAGGTAAAGGTCTTCGTTGGCACGACAAAGGGCGGCTTTATTTTCTCCAGCAATGAGAAACGCAAGAAATGGCAAAAGGACGACATACAATTTAAAAGCTGGAACGTGATGCACATACAGCTTGATCCGCGCGATCAACGGCTGCACGCGGCGACGAGTCATTTCGTCTACGGACCCACCACCCACTATTCCGATGACCTCGGCAAAACGTGGGCTCAGGCGAAGCAGGTTCCGCTGCTCACGCGTTCATCCAGATCCGGCAGACCCGCCAGCACCGTGGACGAAGCCTTTCGCTCCGAGGGCGGTGAGAGCATCAAAGAAGTTCCCGAGAAAATGATCAAGGTTTGGAATATCAAACCGGGTCGTTCAGAAGAACCCAATGTCTTGTATGCCGGTGCCCAACCTGCTTCCTTCTTAAATCCACAGATCGCGGCGAGACGTGGGAACTGAACGAAGCGCTCTACGACCACCCCCAGCGCGGACAGTGGAATCCGGGCGCAGGTGGTTTGACTCTGCATACCATTTTGCTTGACCCGATGAATTTAGAGCGCATGTATATCGCCGTCTCTGCTGCCGGCTGTTACCGCACCGATGACGGCGGCAAGACATGGGCTCCTTATAACAAAAATGTGCGCGCCGATTTCAGCCCGAATAAGTTCCCCGAGTTCGGGCAGTGCGTGCATAAGATGGCGATGCATCCCTCTCAGCCGAATTTGATCTACCAGCAAAATCACTGCGGCGTCTATCGCAGCGACAATGGCGGCGATGATTGGATCGATATCGGAGAAGGTAGATTACCGGCTCGCTTTGGCTTCCCGATTGCAGTACATCCGCACGACCCGAAAACAATTTATATTGCGCTCGAAGAAAGCGATGAATACCGCATGAGCGTGGATGGGAAGTTCTCCGTGTGGCGCAGCCGCGATGCTGGCGACTCGTGGGAACGCATGACCAAAGGTTTGCCTGAGCAGGCGCATCTCGTTGTGTTGCGAGAAGCCATGGCGACCGATACGCTCGAAGATGCCGGGATTTACGTCGGCACGAACACGGGTCAATTGTTTTACAGCCGCGATAACGGCGATAGCTGGGATATGCTGGCAGATTATTTGCCGCCCATTCAATCGGTTGAAGCGGCGGTCGTTTAATAACCCGTAGGATAGAGACATAGTAGGGACACGGCGACGCCGTGTCCCTACTATCTTTTTTAGCAGTTGGGGATATTATTATGTAGAGAATTCTCATCGAAAGATCCGTGCATGGAAGATCGAATCGCAATTTCCCGCTTAAAACAAGGTGACCTATCAGCTTTGGAACCGTTGATAAAACGGTATCAGGTTCAGGCTGTGCATGCCGCGTATGCCATCGTCTATGATCGCGCTTTGGCGGAAGATATCGCTCAATCCGCTTTTATCAAGGTAGTCGAACGCATCCATCAATTCAATGAAGAACGTCCATTTGGTCCGTGGTTCTTTCGTATCGTTGTCAATGACGCCATCAAGGCGGCTCAAAAACGAAAACGGACCGTGTCGCTGGAGGAGCAATTGGATGAGCCTGCCGCGCAACTGGCGGAGTGGCTCACCGACCCGGCTCTCAAACCGGAACCCTTGATGGAGCAGAAAGAAATGCGTGAGTCCATTTTACGGGCGATGCAACGGCTGACTCCGGAGGCACGCACGGTGATCGTCATGCGCTACTTTCTCGATATGAGTGAAGCGGATATGTCTGCCAAAATGGAGCGTCCGTTGAGCACCATCAAATGGTGGCTGAGAGATGCACGCCAACGCCTGCGCAATTTGCTTGAGCCGACCAAGGTTGAGGACGGCTTAGGAGATGAACATGGATAACAAGAACATCAGATCCGTTTTGGAGGAGGCGTTGGAGAATGACATCCCCTCCTCAGAGATCGACCTGGCATCTGCTGTGCAGTCACGCCTTGTTGCGGGAAAGAAATATCAACGTCAACAAGGAGAAAAAATGAATTGAATTTCCATGAAGCGGCTGGCGTTTTCAGCCATGGCTGTACTGGCGTTACTAACTGCCGCTTTCATCACCCCACAGGGACGCGCCTTCGCGCAAAGTGTCTTACAGCTCTTCACCCGCGCCGAAAGCGACACACTGCCTTTACAGCCCTGGCAAAGCGTCTATATGAATGGTACGGAGGTCGATGCAACGGCTCTGCCTCCCATGCCGTTAATCGCCATTGTCAGTGACGCCGAACGACTGGCTGGCTTTGATGCCTCAGAACTCTCTTCCACTCCCCAAGGATTTAATTTCCTGGGAGCAAGATTGTATGGGAAAGCCATCAGCCTGGAATATGAGGCAGATAATGGCGGAGGCAATCTCATCATCATGCAGTCTCCAGAAGGCTATGTTCAGTCCGATTGGGATAAAGTCCCGGCGGAGTTGGTCATCCCTGTGAAGATCGGTGACCTGGATGGCGAGTTCGCTCAAGGAACGTTCGTTGTGGTGGCAGGTGACAACAAGGCTACCTGGAATCCAGATGCCGCCATACTGCGCCTGCGCTGGGTCAAAGATGGCATGTGGTTCGAGATGACCAAGTTCGGAGATGTCGAGCCAATCGAATATCTCGGTCAGGCAGAAATGATCGAGTTGGCAAAGAATATGACCTCCACCCCCGCTAAAGCCAACACCGATCCCTACCCGATAAAAAGTATCGCAGAGGCAACAGACCTGGCTGGATATGAACTGCTTGTACCAAGCCAGGAGGCTACCAGCGGGTTCCAGTTCAATGGCGCGACATATGACCCGAAAAATAAAATGGTCTCGCTGTTCTATGCCAATACCGCCGGGGAAGGTTTTATGCTCAGTGAGCAGCCACTGGAAGCGCCTGAAGATATCTATCCTCTGCAAGGAGTCGTGGGAGCCAGTGCTCCGATCGAGAAAGTGGAAGTTGGTGGACTTCCAGGCGAGTACATAGAAGGCGTCTGGGAACTGACCAATAATGGACCCGTCTGGCGAGCGGAGCCATTCCTAAAGACCCTGCGCTGGAAGACAGATAAATTGTTCGTTGAGATCGTGTATCAAGGCAGTGGTTTGACAAAAGAAGATCTAGTGAAGTTCGCCGAGAGCATGGAGTAAGATCAGAGAATGACAAAAAAAGACGGAGGCTTTTGTCTCCGTCTTTTTGATTCCCGGGTATATACTTCTGTCAGATTTGGGGTGTTCCTGCGTTTCCTATAGTGAGTGTGCACACAAATTGATTGGGAGGTACTCGTTGACCGAAAACACTGCACTACGCTCCATTAGGCGATGGTTTTCCAAAGAAAATGAATCTCCACTCGCCCATGCGGATTTGTTCACGCGCCTATACGAAGAGACGCATCTCAGAGTTTTTCGCTACATCTACGGCTTGAGCGGCGGACCAGCCCAGGAAGCGGAAGATCTGACTGCGGAAACTTACACACGAGCCTGGAAAACACGTCAAACCTTCCACGGGAATCAGAAAGCGGCGCTTGGCTGGCTCTTGCGCATCGCACGGAACCTGGCAATCGATCTCTCGCGCCGACGTAAGGTCCGTACGGTGGAGGATGATATCGATGTGGAATTGCTGCTTGACCCAAAGCTTTCGCCAGAAGTAGATGTCATCGAGCGGGAACAGATCAAACGACTCTGGCAGATGCTCAATATTCTTCCCGAAGAAACGCGTGAAATGCTTGTTCTCCGCTACATGCTCGGATGGCAAGTGAAACAGATCGCCGAACATTTGGGGATGAGCGAGAACAATGTCAGCGTGACGATACGGCGGGCGATCAAGAGTTTACAACGCGATTGGTCAGGATCGCAGGAGAAAGATAATGAATAAGCAAAATACATCAGTTTTGCCTGATGAGAACAAAATTGAAGAGTTGCTGGGAAAGATCCAGCCAATACCAAGTGAGGAATTTCATCAAAAGATGAAACAGGTTCCGTGGCTGGGAAAACAAAGCCGCCCAAAGTTGATTCCCTTTCGAATGAGGGTGGCTGTTTCTATGATAGTAATTGCTATCTTGGCAATGCTGGCTGCCACTCCACAGGGACGCGCTTGGGCACAGGAGGCTGTCCAATTCTTCAAACAGGTCAATGTCACTACTATCCCACTTTCAAAGAAAGAAGCAGAGCAGTGGAATGCCCCCACCGAAACGTACGATCTGCCACTCATGCCCGTGATCATTTCCGCACCACCTACTGAGATGTTATCCATTCCGGGCTGCGAAACAGCAGCAAAAGCTCAGTCGTATTCCTGTCAGGTTGCTTACGCAGAGTCACAACTCAATTTTGACTTGATGGAATTATCTGAGAAACCGCAGGACTTGGAATTTAATCTGTAGAACTTTATACGAACATAAAAGCTTCGTCAATCACATACGGTCAATTTGGAATGGACTTACGGATCACTCAAGAGTTGGGGAAAGTTCCGGGGCAATATGGAGCCTGGGAATTGGCTCCAGCAGGTAAAGTGGAAAAGGTGAAAATAGGGAACTTTGATGGGGAATATGTTTCGGGGTCATTCACCTTATTAGAAGGTGGAACAGAATGGGTATGGTCAGATCAGGATGTCAAACAAAGGCTTGCCTGGAGTGATGGAACCTATTGGTATCTGTTCGAATCGTACATGTTTCCAGGCAAGGCAGGTTACCTTAACCGCGATCAATTAATTCAATTGGCTGGCAGCATGGTAAAAACCCCACAAATTCAAGGAGAACAGCTCGATCCAGATGCGCCGTCATCCACTGTATATTCCATTTCGGATGCCGAAAGACTTTCCGGACTGGATTTGAAAGCCCCTACCATTCTCCCCATGGATATCGATTTTTCGTCTGCCCGCTATACACCATTCACCCAACAAGTTGAGCTTGAATACGGTGTTAATAGTGAGTTAGTCATTCGAGAATGGTCTGGTAAACCCATTCAATTTCATGAAGTGGTAGATACCCCTAACACAGAGTATGAGACCGTAACTGTTCAGGGAGGGAAGGCATTCTATGGTTCTTCCAACGGAGATGCGTCTGATCGTCTGGTCCTCTGGTGGTACAAGGACGGAATGAATTACCAAATGATCTTCTATCAATACTTTGGAACAATAATCGACAAAGAGAAATTGATCGTTATTGCCGAGAGTATGCAAGATATCGATGACTTCCGAGCAAAAGGGAAGAAGAACTACACACAGATCATTCTGTATGAACAGGCGCTCGGTATCGATGCTAGGAAGTTTTCACAATCGCCAGAAGGATGGTCGTTTTATAACTTTTGGGGTAGTCCTTATACCAAGTGTATTGTCTTGATGTATACATCTACGAGAGATCAGAGCACGATGCAGATCAATCAATGCAAAACGGATATACGTCAATATATTCCTGACACCCCACGCAAGTATACAGATCGGGTAAAGGTGAGGAATACGAAAGGAACGTATATTGTTGGTGACTATGTCACCACAGAGGATGGAAAACAAGTGTGGGATGCAACCTCACCCAAGAAAACGCTTTTGTGGGAAGAAGATGACATCTGGATGCATATTACTATTACTGGCGATGCGGCGTTGGTTACGAACAAGGAAGATTTGATCTTGTACGCTGAGAGTTTGCAGTAACAACGTAGGGACACAGCGATGCTGTGTCCCTACTGTTTATTCACCTAATCCTTCCACCCGTTTTCGTACCAGCACAAGAGGCACAATAGCGGCGATCAGCGCGATGCCTGTGCCGAAGATCAGACCAAAGAGATAGCCATACGCAATGGGAAAGTTCAGGAATTCGGCAAATCCCAGCGGGGCGATGAAAAAGCCGAAGCTGATCGGCACGAAGAGCATGGTCACGATCTGACCGAAGCAACCCATGGCTCCGGCGTTCATGCGGCGTGGATCTTCCCAGTTGAAGTTGGCACCGGCAACGCCAAACGCAAGCAGAATGCCGTTCATACCCGCCAGGCACATGATGATGGCAAGCAGACTGTAGAGGAATTGCAGCGCAGCAAGTCCTTGCATGAAGGAGATCACGGTCAGGAAGACCAGTCCGAGCACGAGAGCAGGGAGATACGCCACAATGAATTTAGACGCCAGCAAGTAGGATGTACGAATCGGAGATGCTTTCAGCATCCAGTAATTCTTGCCTTCGTGGGAGAAACCCATACCTGATAAACGCGATAGCAGCATCCAGCCGACGAAGAGGGACATGCCCACGCTACTGTACGAAAATACAAGCTGGAATGAGTTCGTGAACCAGGTGGGCGCTTCTCCCCTGCCCATGGGCGCGTCACCGCCCGAGCGGAGCAGTAATAGCGTGTACATCACACCGAAGATCAAAGGCGAGACCAGTTGCGAGAGGTTACGCAGGTCACGTCGCAGAGTGAGAAAATCTTTTTGAACGATGGCAAGCACCGGCTTGGGAAGGAGGCGGGCAAGTCCGAGTGAAATGCCGTTCGAAGCAACGCTCGCTGGTCGAGCAGAGCGGATCACTTTTTTGCGGGCAACGACTTGCATTCCCGCCCAACCGGAATAATACCAACTTTCAGCGGTGACCAGCGCAAACCAAAAGGCAATAGCTGCCATACCAAGCGTGGCAGTCAGGAGCAGTATTCCGGTCAGCCAGTGACCTTCGCCCAGCGCGACCAAGCCCTGCCCTGCCCAGTTCAACGGCAGCCAGCGCGTGTTGGCGATCAGCATATACCCAGCCATGCGTGTTCCCGAGATGTGAATATCCTTGCCGAACGAATTGGCAAAGTTGCCCGATTGCGAACAAAGGAAACCGAACATGGCGCCGATAAAACCCAGTATTTCGGCGGCGCGGCGCGGAGGCAGCACACGCACGACCAGCATTACAAGCAGCGACGAGATACCTGCCGCAGCGAGCGCTAGCAGAACCATCGCAACAACAACCAGTGGATAATAGAGGAAGTTATATCCGTTCGAGTAACCAAGCCCAAAGAGCAGAGGTAACCCAAAGAGCGAGATCAGGCCGAAGTTGGGTAATACGGCTTGCAAAACCTTGGCGACAAACACCGCACGGATCGGCACCGGTGTGGCGAGCAAAAAGTCCATGTCGCCGGAGAGATACAACGCTTGCAGGAGAACGCCGAAACTGGTGATGAGCGTACCGACAAAGAGTGTGGTCAAAGTGAGCGCCGGGACGGATGCAAGCAGCGGCTCCAGGTCAACACCGGCATATCGGGCAAAGTCGGGTGAATGGATAAAACTTAACAGCAGGCGGCTCATCGAAAAGATGAAAACAGCAAAGCCCAGCAGCATGACCCAGATAAAAACGCGACCGATCTTGGCACGCAATTTAGCGTGACGAAAACTATTCCATGTGATGCGCAGACGCAGGGATAACAGTTTCCATACCGCGGGGAAGATGCGCGGGTCAGGGGCGTGAGTTAATGAGTAACCAGAAATATTCATGAGTGATCTCAATACATTCAAAAGACCCAGCCACGGAGCACACAGAGAGCACAGAGTTTTTTAAATTCTTTTCTCAGTGTCTCCGTGTCTTATTATGCCCGAAGGGCACCGTGGTTCAGGGTTTTACTTTAAAACTTCAGCGATTTCGGTTTCTTCCGCACCACCAGTGAGGTTGAGGAAGATATCTTCCAGGCTGGCTTGACCAGTTTTATCGAGTGTGCGGAGTTCATCCATCGTTCCTACCGCTACGAGTTGCCCTTTGTTGATGATACCGATACGGTCACACATGCGCTCGGCAATCTCAAGGATGTGCGTGGAAAGCATAACCGCCGAGCCGCGATCCGCCAGTTGGCGGAGAATGTCCTTGATCAAGCGCGCAGACTTGGGGTCGAGTCCTACGGTAGGCTCATCGAGCACCAACACCTTCGGATCATGCATCAGCGCTGCCGCCAGCGAAGCCTTCTGCTGCATACCGTGACTATAGGCATCGACCGTATCATCAGCCGCATTCGTCAGATCGAACATGCGCAGCAACTCATCGATACGCCGCGCCACTTGGGAGCGGTCAAGGTTGTACAGATCGCCGACAAAACGCAGCAGCTCACGTCCGGTCAGCTTGGCGTATAAGTTGGGGGTGTCGGGGACATACCCGCTGGAGGCTTTCGCCAGCATCGGCTGCGTCTGGATATCGTACCCGGCTACTTTTAACGGAACCAGAGGTCGGCTTGAGCAGACCGACGATCATTTTAATAGTGGTAGTCTTCCCGGCTCCGTTCGGACCCAGAAAACCGAACACTTCTCCCCCATACACGTCAAAACTGACATCATTCACAGCCACTTTATCCCCGTATGTCTTTAGCAGGGAACGTGTTTGGATCAGAGTTTCAGACATAAATTCTCCATAATGCAATGGGATATACACTATTGTATACGCATCTGATGAGAAAAAGATACAAAAAAGGCGACCCGAAGGTCGCCCATCGTTATGAGATCCACGCCATGATCTGTTCGATGATACGCCACTCGCCGCCTTCCTTCTCCAACAGATAATAAAAACCGGCGCCCATCAACGGTCCAGCCATATTGCCTGCGTACACCACTGCCTGATCGAGTGTATTGTTGAAACCCACGCGTGAGAGCGACGTATACCCGCCAGAACCCGGATACTTCTCATAAAACGTATCCCACCCATCGGCTTGCGTAAAAATACTATGCTGTTCATCGTCGCTCAACAGCACATACTCTATATCCAATTGCATATCGGGCGCAAGCTGGGTAGGTTCCTTGTTGCGATCCACAAAACTGTTCAGCGTCTCTTTTGAAGCGCTGGGCAATCCCGACTTAATGTAATCCAAACTTTGGGCTGGGTCATCATTGGAAATATCGGCAGTCGTTTCGCGCAAAAGCACAGCAGGTCCACCGCCGGAATGCACCACGACAGAATACACCGCCTGCTCCTCTCGCTCGATATCTGCCGCATCTGCTTTCGGACCGGGAGTCAGCGCCTTACACGCCAGCATATTCAATAGAAGAAAGATCATCAGGGCTTTTTTGAAAAATGGGATGGACATCAACTCACCTCTTCCTGTAGGATCTCTTGACGGACGCATTCTTCACCCGGAATGTTCCCCGGCTCTTTCCAACGATAAAGCTAATTCCATTTTATGAAGCAATTCACCCGCTGACGGGTTTTTCATCCAAACCGTGCTATTCATACTTGATCTGGATCACAAAGAATCTGATTTACTTTTTCCATCTTCACTAAATCAGGATACTTTGCGATTAGATCAACAAACAGATCACGGTCTGAAGACGTAACAACAATAAACTGGACATCATACTTCTAAGCAAATTCATTTTCACATCAGGAGAAGCAGTCTTTGAGAAGAGCGTCTTTCTATCAGCAATACGCTGTTCGATCTCTTCCACAGGAAAGAGAGCCATATTGAAATAATCCGAGGTGCGGAACGTGATCAACTTCGCCTTTGAGGAAACGCCCGGTAGTAGATCATTGAGAACATCTGACCCCATTACGAATGCCTGTTCGGGTATGTGGCGGTCCAAATATTGTCCAACTCGGGCAATATCCGCAAAACGGCGAGTATCCGAATTCGAAACCGGGAAAATCTGGCAAGCCCTGCTCACGCATAAATAGCAGAAGCATGACTGCAGTAAGAAGGGTACTACAGAGTAGCGGCAGGCTCGGTAATTTGAATTTTGACTCTACATCATCCATCCACTTGCCAAGGCGTAGCCCAAGAGCCGTCTCATCCCGTATGGACAGCAATAAGAAAACAGCGCTCAGCCCAAAAGGGAATAACCAAAGTGCGCGTTCCAACGCCCACGCAGACAGGAAATATCCAACGATCCAACCCGTGAACGGGATCCCGACCAAAGCGCACAACATGAATGCCGAAACAACATATCGGGCTATTTCGCTTTGTTTTAGTCTTCGAATGGCAAAGAACAATGTACCCAGCGGAACGATCAACCACATCCAATTCAAGACCGGCTGGAAGAAAATGGAAACCTGGAACTGTAGGGAAATGTCATTTCCAGAGAATGTAGATTAAAACCGTAAAATGGTGTGCCGCGCCAGAGCGTGATCATATTGTTGATACCGTTCTGGCTAAGGATCGAGTTTAAGGCTATAGGGTACATTTTGTGTATCGGGTGTATTTACAAAACGAAGAGCAACCTGCGGAAGAAGCGAAATGACAATCACAAGCGCAGGAACCCAGCGTGTTCGAATAGTATTTCGATCGATATCAAGGATTAACAATAGTCCGCCAATAATAGCCGCGTACGCCAAGGCAATGGGATGCATGAACGTAAGACTTAAACCGCATAACAAAAACAGGACCCCATTTTTTCTGGTCGCATTTCCAAGCAGCCAGATCTCGCTTTGAATAAACACAGGCACAAGAATAAATGTAGCGGTAGCTTTGTCTGCGCTGATCTGGTGAAAGAACGGTGCGCCAGGGTGCAAATGTTCTGACAGCAGGAGCAGGAACAGAATTTGCAGGATCACAGTCATGCTCGCTGCCTGATGGGACAATTTCAGCGCACGCGCCAATCCATACCAACATATGATAGCAATCACGGCAAGAAATGGTTCGTAATATCCGCTTAAGAGCAGGATGCCCCGTATACCGCCCAAGTCCGCAAGAAATGCCTGGGCAAACGGAGCGCTCATCAACCAAAATCGAGAAGAGACCGGCTGGGCAAGCCCAAAGAAGATATCGTTGAAACTCAGTTGTGCAGAGTACTGGGTATTGTTGAGAAAAGCTAAATAGCTCAGATCATCATCGGAGAATTCGCGCCGAACTACGATCAAGATCACGAAAACGGCAACCAACCCCACGGTCCAGAAAGAGGCGATGTTCCTGAAGGTAGTCCGATCCACTCGGAAGGAAAATCCGCGTGCAAGGATGGGATAGAAACTTAGGAGCAAGAAAACGATCCCAAGAACCATGAACGAGTTCTTGATAAGATCAAAAGAGAAATGAAAAACACGCCCCGCACATCCCAATAGAGCGATCAACAAGTGTGAGAGTACAAATCCAAATGTAATTCGATCACCCCAATTGGAGGATCCCGTCCAGCAAGAAGGCACATAAATAGATATACCTGGGACCATAAAAGCCAGCAAGGCGATCCCCAATCTGAGCCAGGTTAGATCCTGCAAAACTGCCTGCCACGGTGAAAACCAAAGAAAATCCATATAGCTGCGATACTCAGGCATAGTAATAGCACGATCCAAGTATTCATGTTCACTACATTTGTTAATTCTGTTTCGGGATTGTCCCATCCAACCTCTTTGAAACTCTGTTGAAGTATGTTGTTACATTATAATGTGAGTATTCCTTCCAAATTCAGATACTCAAATGCGCCGAAATAATGCTCAGAAGATAAAAGACTTTGTCACCTTCCCGCTGCGTGCCTTCACTCTTTTCCATGAAGATCGCTGGGGGCTTTCCTCGTTAGCATCAGAGCGGTTCGATTATGTTGCAGAACAGGTGAGCGGTTATTGTCTCGATGTAGGCTGCGGATATGGCAACCGTTTCGTGGAGGAATATCTGAATGGGAACGGCAAAGGCATTGATCTACTTTCCCTATGAAGGACTTACGGAAGAAAATGTCATCCCCGACTTGCGTCATTTTCCGTTTACCGATGAAACATTCGACTCCGTCACGTTCATTGCTAACATCAATCACGCCCCGGAAGACCAGCGCGACGCTGAATTGGCAGAGGCATGGCGTGTACTCAAGTCAGGCGGTAACATCATCCTGACCATGGGATTGCCCATTGTTGAGTTACTTGTTCATCGTGTGGTATGGCTATATGACCGCTTTCTCGGTACCCGTGTAGATATGGACTCTGAGCGTGGCATGGAAACAGGAGAAGCGTATTTCTTATCTGAAAAGGAAATTCGTGAACGATTGGCACGCACCGGTTTAAAGGATGTGGTACGTACGCCGTTCGTAACGCAATGGGGGATGAACTATGTATATGTCGGTTGGAAAAAATAAGCCGCAACTACTCGAGACGTTTTTCCCCGCTTTTCAGGGCAAGGTACAACCGAATGGATGCAAGCTGACTGGCAATCAAGCCTAAAAAGAAGAACAAGGCACCAAGCACGATCGCCAACATGGCACCGACGCTGACACCTCTCCCGGCGATCACGATCGGTATCCCCCACAACAGCCCAACCGATATACAAAAGATCGAAAGCGGAAGGAAGATCCGCAGCGGATTAACCAACATCGCAAGGTTTAAGATCTCCATGATGGTCTGGAATGCTGTATGAGTTCCAATGGAACTGGAACCAGCAATGCGTTTCCTGACCGAGATGGGGAATTCCAAGACTAGGTGTCCCTGGTTGAGGAACAATAGTGTGATCACATCGCTGAACGCCATACCATCAGGACAAAGATGCAAGTAGTGCTGTACCAATTCCGTGCGATACAGCTTGAACCCCGAATTTAGATCATGAATCGGCAGTGGCACCAAAATACGAGTAAAACTGCGGATGAGCCATTTGCCAAACTCGCGGTACCAATTCACGTGTTCCATCTCGGAACGGGAACCGATCAGCATATCGGCATCATTTTGGATGGCAAATTGATAGATCGCTTCTACATCCGCAATCTGGTGTTGTCCGTCCCCATCCATGGTTATCACATAGCGTGTCTTTGCAGCCGCCAAGCCCGTTTTCAGTGCCCCCCCATATCCACGGTTGACCTTGTGATGTAATACCTTTACCTCTGCTTCTTCATTATATTGTGTAAGGATTCTAGCTGAGTCGTCTTTAGAGCCATCATTTACAAGGATCAGCTGCCAGCCTTTGGCTTTGCAGGTCTTGATCAGTTCTGGCAAGAAACGCGGTAATGATTCTGCTTCGTTGTAAACAGGGATGACAATGGTCAATTCCTGTCCCACAGGGTTTGTTGTTGGCATGGGCAGATTATACTTTTATTATAGACACCCTATCGGAACCAATAATCAGGAAGCCAGTTTCCCGGGTGCTAGTGTAAAGTAGAAGGTGGAGCCCTTTCCCAGTTCGCTCTCTGCCCAGATCCTGCCGCCATGCACTTCAACGATTCTTTTCACCAAGGCTAACCCTACACCAGAGCCTTCACTTTTGGGGTCCAATTTATTAAAGAGCCCAAAAACATGCTCACGATAGTCAGATGCGAACCCAATACCATTATCACGAACGTAGAACACAGGGTTGCCATTTTCCTCTCCAGATTGTCCAACAGTAATACATGGAGAGGGCTGCCCTCCCATAAATTTGGAAGCGTTATCGAGCAGATTTTGGAGGACTTCCACCAGACGCTGGCGGTCTCCATAAACGGATGGCAGGCCTGGTTGTAGATTGACCGTAATATTTCGCTCCCGGATGGCTCCATCCACTACTTCCAGAGCTTCGTGTACCAGTTCATCAAACGGGATCACTTCTGAAGGTTGGAAGAAGCGCCCGATCCGTGAAAGCTGGAGCAGGTCATTCAGGAGTAATCGCATCTTTTCCACAGCATCGGAGATACGCAGGAGATCGCCTTTGAGCCTTTCCACATTTCCTGTGAGGGCATCCCGCTCGATAAACCCCAAAAAGCCCTTGATGGTGACCAACGGTGACTTCAGATCATGCGACACCGTGTAGGTAAACCGTTCAAGTTCTGCGTTTTTGGCTTCCAACTCCTTGATAAGACTCTCACGTTCCTCTTCGATACGTTTACGTTCCGTGATATCCATTAGAGCGCCGATAGTGCGGACGGGGCGTTTTGCGCATCCATCGCCAGCAAAGAACGTTTTTGATTTCGCAGCAACCCAACGCATCTTCCCATCACGTCGGATAAACCGGTATTCGACATCGAACAAACCATCCCCGGTGGGATCATGAGCTCGTCTGATCGCAACACCGGTCTTTTCAAGGTCGTCAGGATGCAGTTGTTTTACAAAGTCTGCCAGGCTGTAAGGTTCGTCTGGAGAAAGCCCGTAACATTGTCGTATTTCGGGAGACCAATAGATGGCATCGGTTATTTGGTCGTGGTCAAAAATGCCGATATCTGAAATACGGATGGCTTGCTGTAGGCGTTCTTCGCTCACACGTAATCTATCTTCGATCTGTTTTTGTTCTGTGATATCCCGTGAGGTTCCCAGCACACCAATCACATTGCCAGCCTCATCCATCAGTGGGACCTTAACCGTATCAAACCAGGCAAGGCGTCCATCTGCCTGGTGCTGCGGTTCGATAATGCCATGCTGCGGTTGCCCGCTTTTCATCACAGCCTGATCATCGGATCGATATGCCGCCGCTTCGGTTGTTGCCCAAGGCATATCAAAATCAGTCAACCCCACAATCTCTGTAGGATTGGTCAAACCGATTGCCATGGAAAATGCCTGATTACATCCCAGATATACTGACTGAAGATCTTTCCAGAACACTACACCAGGGAATTGATCCAAAACGGTACGCAGCATCCCCTGGTTGCGGCGGAGTTCTTCTTCCACCTGTTTACGTTCCGTAATATCCACTACAAGACCTTGGAAATGTGTAACCAATCCGTCAGCATCGCGCTCGACCATGGTTCGATCTTCCACCCAGCGGACCTGTCCCTCTTTGGTAAGGATGCGATACTCCTGTAAAAAGCGCTCCACTCCGCTAGCAGTATAGTCTTGTACTTCCTGACCAACTCGCTGCAGATCGTCGGGATGCACAATGGACACAAACTGTATCGAACCGCTTAAGAACTCCTCAGGGGTATATCCAAATTGAGTGATATTTTGTGACACCAATACAACCGGCCATCCCTCAGCAGCTCGCCAGCGGATCAACATCACCGGGCTGTTCTCCACGATCAAAGTGGCTTGCTGTAAAGCCACTTCTGCCCTTTTACGGTCAGTGATATCCTGGATCGTCCCGATCATCCGAATGGGTTCACCTGTATCATCGAATTCCAATTCCCCTAACCCGAACACCCAACGCGTCTCGCCATCTGACGGTCGAACAATACGATATTCTTTCTCAAAACGTTGACGATCCCTTAATACATGATGCAGCATGTGGTCTCGCATCATGTCGCGGTCTTCTGTGTCCACCAAGCTTAACCAGCCATCCACATCCTTCGAAAAGGATTGGCCTATACCGAGGATCTCTGCCAGAGATGATGAACACTCCCATAAACCAGAGCGCGCATCGAATTTATAGGAACCGATCCGCCCTATTTGTTGAGAGCGATTGAGAAAGAACTCAGTTTCCTGCAACGTATGCAGAGTACGCACCTGATCTGTTATATCGCGAGACGTCCCTAATATGCCAATCACATTGCCCTGCTCGCCCCTCAACGGCACTTTTGCTGTATCCAACCAACCAACACTGCCATCTGCCCGATGTTGCAATTCGATAATGCCAAGATGAGGCTGACCACTTTCCATCACAGCAATATCATCAGCCCGGTACTTCGCGGCTTCTGTGGCTACCCATGGAAGATCAAAATCCGTCTTTCCTATGATCTCCGATGCATTGGCAAGACCAGCCATGATAGCAGATGCTTGATTACATCCTAGAAAAACCGATTGACGATCCTTCCAATAGACCATTCCGGGAAATTGATCCAAAATGGTAAGAAGCATTTGCTGACTCTGGTGAAGCTCTTCCTCTGCCCGTTTGCGCTCTGTGATATCACGATCTATTCCCCGATATCCGAGAAGCTCCCCTTTTTCATCGAAGTATGGGATTCCGCTGGTCTCCAACACCACGATTTGACCATCCTTACGAATGTTTGCGGTCTCCAATCGTTCAAACAACTGTCAATTCTTGATGATCGATTGAAAGATGTTACCGACCTTTTGAACATCCTCAGGGACCATAAAATCAAGCGGTGTTCTTCCAAGTACATCTGTGGGTTCGTACCCTAATAACTCCCGAACCTTCGGGCTGGCATATGTATACTTTCCATTCTTGTCCATCTCCCACACCCAATCACTGGTCGTTTCCACCAGAGATCGGAACCATTCCTCGCTTTTTCGCAATTCCTCTTTAATGATGGCTGCATCAATAACAGAACGCGTAAGCAAAGACGTCATCATAAGGATCGTAGCCAGATAGGCATATTCCATCAAATATACGAAATGGTATACACCATTCCCTACCAATACATCATGAAACCCTGCCACGTACATGAGACCAGTGGCGATGATCAGTGCTGTGGCTTCACCTCTGTGTCCATTTTTGAAGTGACGGGCTCCCATCACAAGGATCGGAATAGTGGCGATTAACCCCATAAAACTTTGCATGCTGGAAAATGGACCTAGTGTCACCTCGTAATAAGTAACGGAAAACCCCGAAAAAGTGAAATCTTTGATCGAAGGCTGGTCGAGTAAAAAAGTCAGGCTGCTGCGATCTGTTAATTGGACAAGGAAGGCAATCGCATAAAACAGGGAAAAAATATAAATGGCGCGACCCGGTTTTTGATTTGTGTAGTCAGCAACGAACCAGAGGAATGCCGGAACAAAGAGCGCCAGTGCGATAAATTGCAGCTTCTGCCAATACGCCCCTTCCATTAAGGATGTCGAGTTATACAGACCTACGCAAAAAGCATCATAGGCAACAACTATAAAACAAAGAATGGAAAAAGTAAGGTGAGCGCGAAAATGTCTACTTCTGGCATAGATCCATAGATGATATAGACCTGCATAAAACGAGATGCTCGCCATGGCGATCACAGGTATGGATAGCATGTTCGATTATCCTTTATTGGAAATGGATTAGTACGATTTTCATTGATTTTCCAGTTGCTTACACCAGACAGTGCTATTTTGCTATAACTCAAAACCATCATGCCCCCCGCCCGTTTCATACCTGTAGCAATCAATAATGTCTTATAACTTTATTATACAATTTCACCAGAAGAATAACAGAAAAATTTAATTACAAGGTCGTTAAAAGCAAAAGAGGCTGTCACCTTGTGGGCGACAGCCTCTTTTGCTTTATTCTGTGATCGGCAAGTGCAGGTCAAGCGTGAATGGCAGTTCGTTCACCGTACCATCCAGCGGACCAATGTGCTCCTCCAGCCACTGATGCCTGCCATGGTGATACTTGCTGGCTTCCATCCATTTCACCAGCTTCTGCCAGGCGCTGGGAATATCGTCCCAGGGGCTTTTCACTTCGATACGCGTCACTGCATACAAGCCGCCAGGGAACTCAATAATGCGTGCATCGCCCTCTGCCTGCACCAACTCATCCACGGTCAGCCAGACATCGTAGCCATAGTTCGGGGAACCGGGCGCAGGGTCAGGGTTGTTGTAGCCGAAGATACGGTTCTCACTCTTCGGCAGATCATGCGCCTTCGCCCATTCCCGCATCGCATCGAATGCCTTTCCCTCCGGATCGTCTCCAAAGCCATTCACACATACCACGCGCATGGCGGGTAATTTCGCAACACGAACATCCAAGTCGGTCATTTTTACTCCGTTTCAAAATATATCTTCGAAGATGTTTGTATCTTATCAAGAGTACCTGACATCTCATGTCAGGAATTCTTGATAGAATGGAAACATGCGTGCTGACCGACTTCTCTCCCTCTTGATGCTGCTTCAAACCCGCGGACAAATGTCTGCGAAAGACCTGGCGGATGAACTGGAAGTTTCGGAACGGACCATCTACCGGGATATCACTGCCCTATCTGCTTCTGGGATCCCTGTCTACGCTTCACGCGGACCCGGAGGCGGGGTGAGGCTGATCGAGGAATATCGGACTACGCTGACAGGACTCACGCCCGACGAGACACGCGCCCTATTCATGATGAATATCCCTGCCCCGCTCACACAACTCGGCATGGACGAGTCGTTCAAAGCCGCACGCCTCAAGCTCTCCGCTTCCCTGCCCAATACACGCCGCGCCGAAGAAGAGCACACGCGTCAGCGCATTCTGCTTGATTCATCCTGGTGGTTTCAATCGGAGCAGGATGTTCCCTGCCTGCAAACCATTCAACAAGCCCTGTGGCAGGATCGTCGTTTGCACATCAAAGTGCGCTGGGAATTTTTCAACACAGAATTCGAACAGGAAGCTGATCCATATGGATTGGTAGCGAAAGCCAATATCTGGTATCTCGTCTACGGTCGCGGCGGGACTCCGCATGTGACACGCGTTTCGCAGATCGCCGAGGCGGAGGTAATGCCGAGAGTTTTTTCGCGCCCGCCCGAGTTCCAGTTGGAGGCGTTCTGGGAGGGTTGGTGTAAAGAGTATGAGTCTCAGCCTCCGTTTTGCGCGCGCGTGCGAGTCGCGCCAGAGGCACTTCCGATACTGGCAGAATACGTTGGCGACCGCGCTCGTGGACAGATCCCTCGCTCCCACATCCCTGATCAAGATGGCTGGGTCACGCTCGATCTGCCGTTCGAAATCGTTCGTGGCAGCCCGCTCACGGCTGCTGGGACTGGGTCGCGCTGTAGAAGTGTTGGAGCCTGAAACGCTGCGAAAAAGCTTGATCGATTTTGCCGAACAGATCGTGGAATTCTATAAAGGCTAAGGCGTTCTTTGATAGAGGGTCACTTCAGCATTTTGGTATATCAAAATGTACTGGGAAGAGTTTGCCAGAGATGCAGATAGCCCAGTGACGCTTTTTTCGGTATCTGAAACGATCAGAACGTAATTCACATCCGCCCCACTCGAACTCATCCAATCATCAAGACATTTTTCATTGCTGTTCTCACACGACAACCAGGCATTGCGAGTCTCAAAAAAGGCATCGGAATGAAGCTGTCCATCCAGCCACTCGCGCCCCTGATAAGTGGATAAACTTGTCTGTTTGGTGAGCGCCGGGAACCATTCCAACATGGGTGAAAGCGCCGCATCGGATTCACGCGGATAGATCAAAAAATTCTTTCCTGAGGAAGATATATTTTGGGAAATCCACTTCAGGGCATCGCGTTCATGTTCCGATACATGGATCCCTGCTAATGTGAAACCGCTTGAAAGCCCATTGACCAATCCGATGACCAGGAAGTAGAGGACGAGCGTTTTTCCCGCTTTGCTGTTGAGATGTCCTTCTGCCGGGGTGACCGAGACAAGTGCAGGCAAGATCACGTCCATCAATGCGATAGCTGCCAGGAGTGAGAGTTGGATGGGTGCCACATGAGGGGCACTGCGCGGGTCCGTCGCAAAGGTCAGGACCAGCCATAGCGGTAGAAACCATCTCCGCCTTGATAATTCGAACATGACACCGATCACAGCCAGCAATGCTGTGACAGCAATGGTCTCATCGGTGATGTTTAACAGCAACAAGGGCGACCAAAAGAGCGCCCTGTCACCTCCTGCGCGGCTGGCTTGCAGAAGAGGTTCCAATCCAAAACGGAGCAGGCTCATACCCCACCAGGGAAAAGAAAGCAAAGCCACCCCGGCTCCGATCAGGGGCGTCTCGACAAGTCCACGTTTTGTGCGACCAAAGAAAAGGAAAAGGAGCAATCCTGTGGTCAGCGCATGTAAACTGCGCTCAGGGTGACTAAGCAAAACAAGCCCACCAAAGAGGATGGTGTAAAAAGTGTACTTTCTTTCCTGGTCACAAAACGCCTTGATCAAAGAACCGGCAAAAAGAATAAAAAAGAGGGAAGCAGGAGCGCGGGTCAACCCGCCGCCCATGATCAACCATTCGAACGAGCGCGGCATGAAGGCAAAAAACAAGGTTGCAATCACTGCCTTGTCCTCGCTGGAAAGAACGATGCGGGCAAGCCAGTAAAAAGCGGGGATGGTAAGGATGCTGACCAGCATCGGCAGCCAGCGGATCACATCCATCAATGGGATCTGTAAAAAGTGGTGAACAAAACCAGCCAGGTAAAACGGAAGCGGCGGATAAGCGAATGGAATGTTTAGCTGGTTATAGGTTGTGTACGTGGGAAGCCGAAACCCGGCAGAGACCAGGTCTTGCACCATCTGGTAAAACATGCCTCCGTCATTGACCGGGAAGCCTGCCATCCAAACCGGATAGATGCGCACAAACGCGCCAAAAAGGACAGCGAAGAAAAGAAGCGGGCGTGAAAGGGACTGTCTGGACATTGAAACAACTCGTTGAAGATGGCAGTTGGGGCATTAATCACTGGACTCGTGATAATCCCACACTGAATGCATATTATGCTATCAATCCTTCAAGACCCAGCTATTTCCATTCTGTTCATAGCTGTAGGTGTGAGCATTCTCTTTTAACCAGGAGAGCAGGCGCACATGAATAGGTGCCTGCGTGGGCAATTTTCCGTGCCATTCTTTGAGCAGCTTTTCCACCTCTGTATTCACAAAATCAATGCGGGGAATTCTGTGCTCCATTTCAATACGCATGGCAGACTCATAAATAAGATAGGGATCGATATTCGTTTGTTGCAGTTGAGCCGCTACAGCCGGATGGACCAAAATATATTTTCCACCGCTCGCCAATGATTCTTTCATGGCGTCCATGCCTTCCCCTAGGATCAGTCGCGCGCCAGAACCATCCGTCGAATTAACAGCAACGCTTCTTAATAGCTCGGCAAACGGATCATTCTGTGGAGCGCTTCCTGCCCGCATCGCAGAAACGCCCCCCGCGGATTTGAGAGGCGGAGGCGCGGTCTTGGCGCCTTCCACGATGCCCATGGCTACAATACCCGCTGCTACATCAGGGGCAATATCCTTGACCTTGGCACAATGATATTGAAAAATGATCGAAGCGACCACGATCCCCGCTCGCGCACCATTCAGATAATCCAATCCATGCTTTTTCATGATCGCGTGGAATTGATCCTGATATTCCTGCAAGACCTGGTCCACGCTCATGAGCGGTTTGTCCTTTTCAGGAAACTGCGTGACCATGGGCTTTGCCATGATGTCGAAGCCGTTCTGTTTGCAGTAGAAGGCAAACAAGTTTGCCAGTTGGGACCAGGCTTCGTTCACTTCATTCGAAAGGACCACCACACCCGGCACAGCGTTATTCTTGTAATGTAGCGAACGGTAGAGGCTGGTTCCAGCGAGGCGGGCAGCCACAGATAGAACTGTCCCAGCATGAGGTTTACCGTTCACCAACGGCATCCGGTCCTGGAAAGCTTCTAAGAACTCCATGGCAGCGTCATAGCGTTTCTTCTGCATCTCCGGCGACATGAACGTTTCATCGCTGGATGGCTTCGCTGCTTTACTGGCAGTTGTTTTCTCAGGTTCTTTTTTAGGGGATTTCTTGAACAGATCGAAAAATGACATGATGACCTCCGTTTATTATGTCAATCTTACTGGTTCCCATCAATCTACTGATTTACAGAGTTGTCATGCAAGGGTTTTGCAAGGGATTTGGATGAAGCAGATACCAGCATCAACGATCGGCAGCGTTATAGAGTTTGCAGCAGTTACGCACCTGCTTCGCCCGATACATGGCAAGATCCGCCTGGCGCAGAAGGTTGGCTACTTCCATATTTTCGGGAGAGAATAGGCTGACGCCAATACTCGCCGTGATCACACATATTCGTCCGTCCACATCCATGGGGATTGAAAGGGTATCCAACACTTTTTGGGCAACCTGCATACTGCTTTCAGGACCATGAATTTCTGTCACGATCAATATGAATTCATCACCGCCCATGCGTGCCGCTGTATCAGACTTACGCAAACAGGATTGCAGACGCTGGGCAACGATCCGCAATATTTGGTCTCCATGGGTGTGACCGTAGGTATCATTTAACTCTTTGAAATGATCCAGATCCAACATCATGACAGCCACTGTGCCGCGTTGTTCACGTTTTGCCCGCTCCAATTCGTGTTCGAGGCGATCCTGCAAGAGTTGTCGATTTGGCAGGTCAGTAAGCGGATCATGCATAGCGAGATGTTCCAGCAATAATTCAACCTGTTTGCGCCTGGTAGTATCACGTGCCACGCTGCCGATGCGATAGCCCAGGCTGGTCTTATATGTATAGGTCATGAACTCAATGTTGCGCTGCCTGCCATCTGGCAATTGAAGCATCCTTTCATACGGTATGCCTATTTCCGGTCCATGACCTGTGCGAAGTATCTCAAGAGTTACACATTTCATACGTTCCAGATTTGCAGGGGAACGGAGATTTTCCGGAACGAACAGGAACTGGGTATCCCAAATAGTTTTGCCGATCACCTCAGAACGTTTCAAGCCTGTGATCTCCTCCTGTCCACGATTCCACTCAATGATCGAGCCTTTTTCATCCACAATAACAATACCATCAGGAGAATGTTCCACCAGGCTGTGGAATTTCTGCTCACTTTCGATCAATGCCTGTTCGGCTTGTTTGCGTTCAGTGATATCTCGCAACATGCCGATGATCTGATTATTCGAAAGCAGCTTCCCGGTGATTTCCACAGGGATACGGACGCCATCCTTTCGAATAAAGACGCTCTCGGCTGTCACCAGTTTATTTACGGCAAGCTGTCCCAGTTTCTTCAGGACGGGATCGATCTCCTCGGCAGGCTGAAATTGAAAGACAGGCTTTCCCCGTAATTCATCTCGAGAATATCCCAGTATCTCGCAACCGCGTGGGTTCATTTCGACCATGACACCCTGCTCATCGATCAGGAAAATACCATCTCCGGCTTGCGAGAAGATGTTCTGGAAGAATTCCTCCGGTAGTTCCTTTTCTGGTTCTGGTGCATTCCATTTTGTGTCCATACCTGCGCCTCACGCATGTTTTTTACGCGATACAGTGATGATGATAATGGAATACAAGCCAACGCATATTTACAGAAATGACATGTCGAGATAGTGGTGCTGATCATTCCCCGTACCAAATATCCTGCCCTATACAGAGGGGACGAGTGTCCTCCTTGTCAACAGAATAGCGGAAATGGAAATAGCCCAACGTGAACTGCATTGCACCCGGCGGGAAAATTCCATTTTCATAGGTGATCCCAAGACAAGCGTGCGTAACCGAGCGCACGCCAAAGGAACCTGCCACACCACCCGCACGCCTAACGATCCACGGCTGGAGTTGGGTTAGAACAAGCAATATGAATACAATCAACAAGAGATTGAAGAGATGCTTGGGTAGTTTCTTTTTTAAGTTCATTCCTATTCTTTCGGCAGCGTGAAAAAGAATGTGGATCCTTTCCCCACTTCACTCTCAAGCCAGATCCTGCCTTTATGAAATTCGATGATTTTCTTTATGAGGGCGAGACCGATGCCGGTACCTTCGCTGGTGGGGTCCAGTTTGTTGAAGAGACCAAAGATGCGGTCATGATGTTCGGGCGCGATACCAATGCCATTATCTTTGATGAAGAAGACCGGCTTGCCATATCGTTCACCTCTTTGACCGATCTCAATGCACGGATTGGGCTGCTCGCCCATATATTTGGCAGCATTATCGAGCAGGTTTTGCAGGACTTCCGTCAGACGCCGGCGATCTCCTCGAACGATGGGCAGGTTCGGCTGCGTCTGAACCGTGATCCGTCCCGCCTCCAGCCGCCCATGCACAAAGCTCAAGGCATCGTTGAGCAGGTCCGCAAAAGGAATGGTTTCCGGCTCATTCATCATGCGACCGATGCGCGAGAGTTCCAGCAGCTCGGTCAACAGGCGATGCATTTTCGTTGTTGCTTCAGAAATGCGTACGATATCGGCTTTGATACGTGCAGCATTGCCCGATAGTGCATCTTTTTCGAGGAAGTTCAGAAAGCCATTGATCGTGATCAGAGGCGCTTTGAGATCATGCGAAACCGTATAGGTAAAACTTTCCAATTCAGCATTGGTTGATTTAAGCTGTACGATGAGCTTCTCACGCTCGGTCAATTCAAGCTGCAGAGCATCATACAAGCGCGCATTATCCATGGCGACTGCCACGTGATTGGCAAGCGTTGCAAGCACCAGTTCGTCATCCGGTGAATAGACTTGCTGTGATAATTTGGGTCCCAGAATAAGCACACCCACCAGTCTGTGACGCGTCTGTAACGGAATGATCATTTGGATATTGAGAGCAGTCAGCGCGTCAAACTGTTCCCGTGGAAGTCTTCCTTGTCCCAGCATCTCGTGTATATCATTGGTAGTGACCACCCCGCGCTTGTTCGAGCGGTTAAGCAAAACCGGATGGTCTTCATTCAGCATGCATTGATATTGGGTTTCCACTCCCCGGGCTGCCACAGGAAGAAAGCCTTTTCCCTGCTTATGAGACAGCACAGCCCATTGAATATGCATCGACTCTGTGATGTCATCCAGGATCGTATTCGCGAGCCGGTCAAGTTCCAGGATGGAGGCTATGGTATCGCTCAAGCGTTGGATCATCGCCATGCCATCATATTTTTCACGAAACAAAGCGCGGTCAATTTGCACTTGAATGCGATCACGCAGAGGGGTCAATATTCCTACAACGATGACAGCCGCGATGATCGAGAGAAAGAGCGTGTTCGAACGATCGAGAACAAACAGACGCGTTAGAAGAAACACAACTATAAAGTATCCAACGCCCATAATCAGAACGGATACGGAATACACCATCCCCTTACGGATAACAATGTTGATATCCAGAAGCTGGTAGCGCAGGATCGCCAAAGCGATCAGGACCGCGCTGATGATATTCGCCGTCACATCGATGGGATAGGGACGCAGCGCGGAGGAACTATTGGCAAGCATCCCCAGCCAGACAATGGAAATGGCGAGTATCAGGTATTGGATGCGCACTTTTTGAAGCGGCGGACTTTTTTTATATTCCCCAGCCAGTTCGAAGATGGTAATGCCAAGTACGAGCAGTACCGGGATGGACAGCACCGATGCCAGCCCGCCTATCTGCGGGACAAACAGCCCCGTGTATGGATCGCGGTAAATGCCGGGGATCAAGCTCGTACGAAACGTTAAACAAACGACAACGATCGCCGCCCAGAGCAATACACTGACCAGCGGCAATGCCCGCGGAATTTTCTTTTCCAGAAAAGCTCTTGAGAAAAAGAAATAGACGCCCGCCTGCCCAAGGGACAAGGGAATGTTGATCATGTACCCGAACAAGGCTGACTGTTCCTCGCGCGCAAGCGACACCATCAGGTACGTCCCTTGTATCATCAGCATGACCAGCAGGTATAAAAAGAAAAGCTGGCGCGCCCGGTTCCCTATACCCGAACGAAACAACAGCATCAGCAGGCTGCCATACGAGCCGAATGCGATCAATGATGCGACCAATGCGAGCGTCATAAAATATCCGTGATAAGGACAACCCGTCAAATGCCATTAAAAAGAGCAGCGCGTCCCCCGAAAACCGTGCCGGTTCCCCTGCCTTTGTATTGCTGGGAGGAGATGACCAGGAATCCCAATTTGTTCGTTCCACAATTTTACTTGAAGGCGGCTGAGTCCACATCATCAACTCCGCAAGGTAGTCTTTCTGTCACTGTACAGCCGATCGATATTGACCAAAAAGGTCAAAAATAAGAGCATCTGTTTTCAACGTTTATTGTTATAACAAATAGCAGCACCGGATGCCTGTCATCCAAACACTATATCAAAAAGGAGAAAATGCAATGTTCGACCGAATTATGGGAATTGTTACGCTCAAGCCCGCGACTTATAAAGCCGTGGCAGAAGATGAAAGCCTGACCCAGGAAGCCATGCTGATCGTCATCGTTGTAGCGGTGTTGACCGGTCTCATCAGTGGGGTGACCACACAAATGATCACTGGTGGCTCCTTTGTCAGCGGATTGCTGCGCGGCGTGATCGCTATCATTTTCGGGTTGATCACCTGGTATGTGGCAGCCTTCCTGCTGGCTACGGTCGCCAATGCCATGGGCGGCAAGACCAATATCAATGAAATGCTGCGCGTGACCGGTTATGTGTACGCTTTCCAACTGGTCGGCGTTCTGGTGGTCCTTGCCCTGATCTCCCCTGCGCTGATCTGCCTGACCACCCCCATCAGCTTTGCTGCCCTGATCCTCAGCCTGATCGGCTATGTGATCGGCATCCGTGAAGCAGCTGAGTTTTCCACTGGTAATGCGGTGATCGTTGCCCTGGTCGTGGCGGTGGTTTCCTTCATCATCAACGCCATCGGCGGGTTTGTTGCCAATATGTTGTAAAGAAAACAGTTCGATCAACAAGAACGCGCCCTGTGTGGACGCGTTCTTTTATTTTTAAACAAAAAGGGACGGGTGCGAGACCCGTCCCTCCATTCTACATGTCGTTGCGAGCCGATAGGCGAAGCAATCTCCCATTAACGGGATTCGCCTGTCGATGAGACTTACCGTTTAAGAGGAGATTGCTCACTTGCACCGAACGCAAGTACGGTGTCGTCGCAACGACATCATCTCTTCAACGTTCGATATTTCACCCGATGTGGGGTCAGGTCCTTGCCGAATTTTCCGTCTCATGGCGTGAAATCGATCAGCCAGACATTTTCCAGCAGGCTGGTCTGTGTCTCAGAGGCAGGATCGTAGCGGATTAGATCGAAATTGGATAGGTCCGTGCGATAGCGCCAGCAAATAACGGAGCCATCTTCCAGCAGGTCGGGGCAGCCGCTGTATTCCAGCTTTACATCTTCCCATGACTGTGCAGTGGATGTCTTGTAAGAGTAGGCGTAATAGAAGCTTCTGTAGGCGTTCTTGTCACCTGTTACAGAGGCAGTCAAATTGACCAAAATGCCGGTATCTAGAAATTTGACAGTGGGGAGAAAGTTTTCCAGTCCGGGGTCGGCGGGCATATCAAAGAGCGGACGGTCGGCAACAGCATCGTAGAGAAAGAATGAAGTCTGATCAGCGGATCGCAGGAGCATGTATCTTCCATCGTCTGAGACACTGCCCATGTAGATGCCCACGAGATGCGCTTGCCCGTCAGGGGTGAGACGGAAGAGCGGGCTATCGTTTCCCCTCAGAGAAGGATAAGTTTCTGCGGCGGCGGGTGGGTTCGAGAAATAGGCAGATGGCTTGCCAGCCAGCAATAAACTTTGATCGGGCAGCCATTGCCCGACTTCAGCGTAGAAAGTGCCAGACTCGACCCTCCAGGGAAAATCATAGGTGAGTTCCGTTCCCTGTTCGAATGGAGATATCACCTTGATCTGGCACGTATCCACACAATCGCGCGGATACAGAATACCGTTGCCATCTTTCAACGGACGAAAGGTCAGCGACGTATCGGTGAATTCTTTTTGTTTTCCAGCGAGGTCCTGAATGAGGTTCGCATTGCTCAAATACCACAGATCGCCCTGAGGCGAGGCGTAGATGGAATAGGATGAACCCGTGGTTGTGAAGAGTGTATGCTCCTCGCCTGTCGCCATATCCAATTCACGGATGTCCATTTTTGACCGATCACCACTCAAATAACGCAGGATGCGACCATCCGATGAAACGTGCATCCAGGCGCGGTTGTCACTGTGGGGACCGCGGCTGACCGACTCATCGATCACTGTGGCGGTGAGCGCTTTCAGATCCACGAGCAGGATGGGACCGCGATCAGGCATAATGTTGCTATTGCCCTCTGTCACATATGAGAAGAGCACATGATCCTCATAGGTGGCAAGGATGGCGCGGCTGGGCTGCCAGGAGGCGCTGTCGAAATAAAAGGGTTCGGAAGGCAGTGCGATCTTTTGCATTCCATCCGGGGTGAGCAGAAAGAGGCGCAGTTCGTTATTAGAATCCAGGAAGAGCAGGGCGCGCTCATGATCGATCGCGAGGTAGGAGGTGGTCTCATTTTCGGCGGGATCAAGATCACCGATCTCGCGCCTCTCGCCGAGCTGGTTCACAGCAACGATCTTCGCCGCATCCACATCCACCGCCCAATACCAATGTGCTGATACAGGCGCGGGCGTGGATGTGCTGGTCGCTTCGGGAACGGGTGTGGCGGTCGCGGTGTTTGCCACGGGAGTATCTGCCACAGGCTGAGAGGTGGCTATTAAGTTGGTTTGTTCTGTAGGCAGGGAGGTTGGCGCGGCAGGGCTTGCACAGGCAGATAGCAGTGTGACCGTTACCACCATTAAAGTGATACTTCGTTTCATGACGCCTCTTTTCAGATAAACAAACGGGCGAACAAGTTGTCCGCCCGGGAGCACGATCTGCTTATACTTGAATGTTCGATATTCTACTCGATGGGTGCGTGATGGTTTTGCTCCATTTCTCCTATATCGTAGGGACACGGCGCCGCCGTGTCCCTACGATACCGTTACCGTTTCAATGTTCTATATTTCACCCGATGCGGAGTCAGATCCTTGCCGAATTTTTCCTGCATCATGGTCTCGTAATCAGACCAGTTGCCGATGTACATCTTCGCCACCGAGTCGCCTTCGAAGACGATCAGGTGGGTGCAGATGCGGTCGAGGAACCAGCGGTCGTGACTGACGACCAGTGCGGTTCCGGCGAACTCTTCCAGCGCTTCTTCGAGGGCGCGCAGGGTGTTGACGTCGAGGTCGTTGGTGGGTTCATCGAGCAGGATGACGTTCGCGCCTTCGGTGAGGGTCTTCGCCAAATGGACGCGGTTCCTTTCGCCGCCGGAGAGGATGCCCACTTTCTTTTGCTGGTCTGACCCTGCAAAGTTAAACGTGGACACATATCCACGCGCGTTGATCTTCTTCTTGCCGAGTTCGAGCGTGTCGGCGCCCTGCGAGATCTCTTCGTAGACGGTCTTCTCGGGGTCGAGCGTGCGCGATTGATCCACGTACGCCATCTTGACCGTCTCACCGATCTTGATGTCGCCGCTTTCAGGTTTCTCTTTGCCGATGATCATCTTGAGCAGAGTGGTCTTGCCCGCGCCGTTGGGACCCACAATACCGATGATCGCGCCAGGCGGGATGGTGGCAGAGAAATCTTCCAGGATGAGGCGGTCGTCGAACGATTTGGTCACATCCTTGAATTCGAAGACGATGTCGCCGAGACGCGGTCCGGGTGGGATGTAGATCTCCAGGTCTTCGCGGCGGGACTCGGCTTCCTGGTTCAACAGTTTTTCATAGGCACTGACGCGCGCCTGTCCCTTCGATTGACGGGCCTTGGGCGACATGCGGATCCATTCCAGTTCGTGCTGGAGTGTCTTCTGGCGCTTCGATTCGGCTTTCTCTTCGAGGCGGATGCGTTCCTGTTTCTGTTCGAGCCACGAGGAGTAGTTGCCTTTCCAGGGGATGCCGTAGCCTCGGTCGAGTTCGAGGATCCAGCCGGCGACATTATCAAGGAAGTAGCGGTCGTGCGTCACAGCGATGACCGTCCCTTTGTAGTCGCGCAGGTGATGCTCCAGCCACGCCACGGACTCGGCGTCGAGGTGGTTGGTGGGCTCGTCGAGCAGGAGAATGTCTGGTTCCGTGAGCAGCAAGCGGGTAAGAGCGACGCGGCGCTTTTCTCCACCGGAAAGCACCTTAACGGACATATCTCCGGGCGGACAGCGCAGCGCTTCCATGGCGACTTCCAGATGCGATTCGAGATTCCAGGCGTCGACCTTGTCGAGCTGTTCTTGCAATTTGGCTTGTTCAGCGACAAGCGCATCGAAATCGGCATCGGGGTCGGCGAATTTGGCGTTAACCTCGTCGAAGCGCGCCAGCAGTTGCACGACCGGCTGCACGGCTTCCTTGACGACTTCGATGACGGTCTTGCTCTCGTCGAGTTTGGGCTCCTGTTCGAGCAGCCCGACCGTGTAGCCCTTGGACTGGGAGATCTCGCCGATGTAATCCTGATCGACGCCCGCCATGATGCGCAGCAGCGTGGACTTGCCCGCGCCGTTCAGTCCCAGCACGCCGATCTTGGCGCCCAGGTAGAAGCCGAGCGAGATATCGCGCAGGATCTGTTTGTTCGGTGGGACAACTTTGCCCACACGGTTCATAGAGTAGATGACTTGGGTGGTTTCGTTACTCATAGTGAAGTGACTTTAACAGAGAAAGTCAAATTAGGATTTACTTGCTATTTATAGTGAACAATCATAGAATTCAATAAGATATCAGGAGGCTTGTATGGATAAATTTGATGAGTATAAGTTTTTTACTGAACGAGTTCAACATCGCTCAGATAGACGTCAACAAGCCAGTCAAATTTATCTAACGGTAAATACGGCAATATTTGGTCTAATAGCTCTTTTGATTAAGGATTTCGGATTGAGCGGATGGGGCTCATTAATCGGAATAATTCCTCTGTTTTTTGTGGGAGTAATAGTTTGTTTTACTTGGGCAAGGATAATATCTGAATTTGAAAAGCTTATTGGATGGCAGTATGAACAACTAAGGGAAATGGAAAAAAACATAAAGAGCTCATATAAGATGCACATGAAGGAATGGGAAGAATTTTATAAACCTGTTAATTTAAAGGAGAGATTAAGCTTTTCTAAGTTAGAGTCTAAGGATGCCTACAATTTTTGTTAGTTTGTATATTGTTTATGGATTAGGAATTGTAGTTGCTGTTACTAAAGGTCTTTTATAAAAGGGATAAATTACATGAACAATTTCGTTATACCAATAGAACTTAAAGAAAAACTAGATGAAAATCGTGCCTATGCAGCACTTGTTGATAGAACTATTAGTGATTTTGGGATTTGGCTTGGTCGAAACAGGACAATATTCTTTACTGAATATACCGATGATAGTTTAAATCATATCGAGACTGTTCTGAAAACAGCAAATGACTTGATTTGAGAACAATGTCGAGAATTAATTACTCCTGCTGACGTAGCAACACTAATATTATCGACTTTGCTCCACGACAGTGCTATGCATGTCGATATTGATGGGTTTTTACCCGTTGATCAGACACGAAAGAAAGTCATTAATGGTTTTGGTGATAATTCTTGGAATGTTATGTGGCTGGATTTTCTTGCGGAATTCTAAGGAAGATTTAGCGGTCGTAAACTTATGGCTCTCTTTGGAGAAACGGAACCTGTGCGGCATCCTCCATTAACTCCAAAGAAATGAACATAAAAGACTTCTTGCTGTGTGGAGAATTTTTACGAAGACATCATCATCGACTTGCCCATGAAATTGCAGTATTCGGCGTTCCGGGCTATTCAGAAAACAATCTGAAGTTTGAAAAAGCTGATGATACTGAGCATATTGTTGACCTGGCAGGCGTTATAGCTCGAAGCCACGGATTATCGATTTGTGATTGCTTTGACTACCTGAAAAATGAGTATGCTAATGTGAAATTAGTTAGGTCATCCTGTTTATATAATGGCTCTGTTGCGAATTGCAGACATTCTACAAATCCAACCAGATCGCGCACCCAAACAGATACAGAAGGTTTCAAAATTCAACAGCCCTGCTTCCTCGGCTGAATGGAAAATGCATCAAGCGATAAAAGATGTCGTTTTTCAACGACCCGCCAGAGACCGTCCTTGTTGTAGCAGATCCCAAGAATGTGAAAACATATCTAAAGATTTGGAAATTCTACCAAATTCAAAGAGAATTGGATAACTCATGGACTATTGTTGGTGAGGTTTATAGCTTTGACAATAAATTTAGAGAATTTGGATTAACAATAAGACGTATCCGTTCAAATATTGATGATATCGAGCAATTTAACAAGCGAGTTCAATACCTGCCAGTACATGCCTCTTTTGAGTAGCAGATACAGATTTATTGAAACTACTAATTGCACCCTTGTACGGAGACGATCCTGCAATAGGAATAAGGGAGTTACTTCAGAACGCTTTAGACGCTGTCAGAGAATTTCAAAAGAATACCAAAAACAGCGCCCTGAACTGCAAAATATCAAAATGCCCGGTTTTGAAGGAGAATATTAATTTCAATTTACCAAGAGCCAGATAAAAAATGGTACGTTGAAGTTAGTGACAAAGGGATAGGAATGTCGCCAGATACGCTCCGCGACATTTTCTCAAAGCGGGAGCATCTTTACGCCGAAGCGAAATTTGGAAAAATATATTCGAAGATGATGGTAAATCTAGGGTTTTAAGATCTGGTCGATTTGGGGTAGGGGCATTGGCAACTTTTTTACTTGGGGATGAGTTATATGTTTCAACAAGACATATTACTGACAAGACTGGATATGGCTTTCAATTTACATCCCAACTTGATACGGACGCAATTGAATTTCAGCGAATTGAACGAGCCATTGGTACTACAGTCCGGGTGCAGATAAGCGATGAGATTAGCAAACTAGGAACAACAAAATGATTGGAACTGGGAACCATTTAGATGAACCTGTTGTGATACGGAAATTAAACAACAAAGAACTTGAAAAAAATACCAGTTATCCCAATCTAAGCCAAACCTTACCTGATTTATGATAGAATTTATCATAAAGATTACGCGGACATTCAATGGTCGTTCTCTGGAGAGGGTATGTGCGTGAACGGGATTGAGGTGAAAATTTCTCCGTCCAGAAGCTTTCGACGTGCGAATGATGTCGACGGTGAAATAGAATTTTTTACGCCTAAACTTTCTGTTTTTGATTTTGACGCTCGCCTTCCATTGAACTTACAAAGGACAGATTTGACATCTGCAGAATTTCCCTTTCAAAAAGACCTTAATGAAAGTATTTACAGTGATTTCATCGCGTTTTTTCTCGTAAATGGTCCAAGACATCCAATAACAAATACAAATGTTTTTAGTTGGTATTTTCAATATCACTATGATGGAATGAGAGAGCCACGCTTTCGGATTGAAGATCAAGAATTGCTTTGGTATTCAACAACAGAAGGATTTGGATTGAATAATTATTGGGGGTTTAAAATTGTCAGGTGCGGATTTACTGGTACTACCTCAGAAGAACCACTTTGACACAGTTAATTATCTTTTCAGAAAAAAAACATCAATATTCTTACCTGAAATAACACTCACACCTAAAGAAATCTTGGTTGGTTACATTAAAAAATACACAGATGCTTTTAAATGGAAAAGTAAATGGATTTAACCAAATCTTGGGGCATCTTGCGGAAGTTAAGAATAATGTTCTTCATTGGCATTCAATTCGTCGGCATCAGTTATTATACAAACCAGGTGCGCGTATTTTAGTTGGAAGAAATATTGTTCGTATGTTGCAGGAGGCAGAAGAACATTCATCGTATTCAGGTTTTCAACCTTTTTGGTCAAAAGAGAATATTGATATAGTAGGTGACGAAGAGTGGAGCAATAAAGATTGGATTCTATGGAAATTTGGGGACTGTAGTCCAAGCAAGTTCGATTTTGTTAAGTTTGCAGAAAACAATGTGATTCGAATCATGACCAACGGCCATGTATTTTGGCTGAGTGGTACTTTCTTGATAAATTTCCAGATACTGAAGAGCTGTTAACAGGGTTTTCGGAAATCACACATGATTATTTTTAATTAAGAGCACCCGAGAAATTATAGAGCATTTCACAAAAGTTTCTTCTTTTGAAAGTTTCTGGACAAATCTTTTGAATTCATCGATTATTCCTTTTGACAATGCATCAACGCCAAAAACGTTTCTCATCCGCTTACAAAAGATTGGAGCCCTATATAAATGCTCAGATAGCAATGAAAAAGGAGTTTGAAGTAGACTATTAGTAATACACATATATGGTTGTTGAAGAGTTGTAATCCAAACGGGGGGAGGAAGAGTGGGAGGAGGAGGAGAGACCTTTCCCCCCGCCCTTCCCTGAAGGGAAGGGGGCTGAATTCGTGATTTCCAGGGTAAATGTCCATGCAAGGATGGTTTTAGCTTCTCCCCTTCAGGGAGAGGGGTTTTGGTGTTGAACCTTTCCCCCCGCCCTTCCCTAAAGGGAAGGGAGCTAAATGTGTGATCGCCAAGGGGAATGTCCATGCAAAGATGGTTTTAGCCTCTCCCCATTAGGGGACATCGTACCCGCAGCGTAGCGGAGTGGTAGACGGGAGAGGGGTTTGTAAGCTTATCTTTTCATCTAACAGAAGTACAATGAACACACCATGTCGGTCAAGAATATTCTCACGAATCAAAAAGTCACCAAAGAAAAACTCGAACGCGCCAAAGAATTACGCCGTGAAATGACTCCCACCGAAAAGCTACTCTGGGAGCAAGTGCGCGCTAAGAAGTTAGGAGTTCGCATTCGAAGACAGCAAGTTATTCAGGGATTTATCGTCGATTTCTACTGTCACAAAGCGGCGCTCGTCATTGAACTGGATGGAGACATCCACGATCTACAGCAGGAAGAAGATGCCAGGGGGAAAAGGTATTGACTGAGATGGGGCTGAGGATGGTCAGGTTTCGGAATGATGAGGTGCTGAGGAACCTGTCCGCGGTGGTGGGGAAGATCAAAGAAATGATAGTGAAATGAAAAGAGCGACCTATCGCAGGTCGCTCTCTGTTTCATCCAACCATCGCATATGGGCGAACCTCACGGTCCAGCCGCTTGCCGAGGTGGTCTTCGGCAATATCAAGGTCATATTGAGTTGTAACCCCATCCAAAATTGATGGGGAATTACCAAAGTAACGAGAGAAACGCAACGCTGTATCGGCAGTGATGGAGCGCTTGCCGAGTACGATCTCGTTGATACGGCGCGCATCCACGCCGATGTCAATGGCGATGCGGTTCTGGCTCAAGTTCATTGGCTTGATGAACTCCTCTAGTAATACTTCACCGGGGTGAATGGGGGAAAGTTTATCGGTCATACTTACTCCTTCTAATGATAATCCGTGATCTCGACATTGAACGCGTCACTACCGCGCCATTCGAAACAGATTCGCCACTGGTCATTGATGCGGATGCTGTGCTGTCCAGTGCGGTCACCGCTAAGCTTTTCCAATCGATTTGCTAGAGGCACGCGCAAGTCATTGAGGTTGATAGCATTGTTAAGCATCCTCAATTTGCGCAATGCCGCCTGATGAATATCGGCTGGCAGTTCTCGTGACCGCTCGCGTTGATAGATCTTCTCTGTTTCAGCGTCTTTGAAGGTTTTGATCACATGGGTAATTATATGGCGCGGCGCACTAAACGTCAAGCACTATAGCCCCAAAATCCAACCGGGCGAGGGAAGCGATGGAAACACTGCGCTTTACGACGTCGATTCCGCATACTCCGCAGCAGAATTCATGAAGACCTTCGACGCGCTGTAAGAAACGGTACCCACTCTATTAACTGGAAAGAGCCGGATCTCCCAGGTCCGACTCTTTCCATCTTGGCACATGTTAGGAGGAGAAGTATTTGCCCCGTTGACGTAACTGTATCATGCCCGCGCACACACTGCTTGACGCGCACCCTACGCGCGGCTGACGGAAACGCGGTGTTTTGTATGAGTCCTTTTTAAGCAGATACGTTTTTGTGCCTTTTCGGCAAGTTTTGCCATGATTCGGGGTGTACCCTGCCTGGCAAGAGGTAACGAAAAAGAGTGACCCATCACAGGTCACTCTTCCTTTTTCAGTCGCAAGCTGCAACCGTTACGGCGTGGTGCGTCCCGGTCCGAGCAACATGCAGAGCAGGAACGTGTCGCCTTCATCCTGGATGCCGTTTCCGTTCGCATCCACCCACCAGCGTCCGCCCAAGTAACCGGGGTCGCCAGGACCAAATTCCGTGGTGTGGTTGACGAGCAGTTGGAACGGTCCCTGCATGGGCAGGGTCTCGGCGCTGACGAATGTATCATAGTAGAGTCCCTGACTGGTGACGTAGATCGTGCCCAGCGCGCCATGTCCACGTCCCTTGGCAAACGCCGGGACGGTCGCCAAAAGCGCCAGCATCAATACGGCAAACAACACAACTAATCTTCGTTTCATGACTAAATCTCCTATTCTCTGAGAGTATGTGGGCGGTGAACTTCTCACCGCTATCGCCCAATGCGATGATCCCAGTGTACAGAACAGAGATTATGAAACCATGCAAAAAGGATTATGAAAGTCTTACGAGCTGGTTAAGAATCGCTATACTCCCGCCCATGACAACCATCGATCAACTCAACGCACGCAGCGAAGGATATTTACCCGGCTTGATGGGCATCGAATTCCTGAGCATGGAGCCGGGACGATTGACGAGCCGCCTCAGCGTACGCCCGGAGTTGCTCGCCCCGAACGGATATTTACACGCGGCTGTCATCATCGCCCTCGCCGATACCACCTGCGGATATGGCACCTTTACCGACCTCCCCACCGGCGCGCAGAACTTCACCACCATCGAACTCAAGAGCAACTTTCTCGGCACTGCCCGCGCAGGGACCATCTCGTGCAGCGCGACACGCGTCCATGGCGGGCGGACCACCCAGGTTTGGGATGCGACTGTCAGCGATGAAAACGGGAAAACAATGGCATTGTTCCGTTGTACGCAATTGATCCTGTACGCGAAATAACAAGTACCTGTCATCGGTTGGAGCAAGTATTCCATTGATATAGGGATATCACCCTCTATCTCCCAAACTTTAACTACGATATGATGTACAGGCAAAAGGTATCGGATGCAGATTCTTTTCGAATTTGATGTACGCACCGTTGCCCTCTTTGTCGGTATGGCTTTTTTTGTCCAGGCTGCTGCAATTGGCGCCCAGGCATATTTGATTAGGGAGTTAAAACAATATCGAGGTGTAGGGGCGGCGCTCCTGGCGAATTTGTGCATGGCAGTGGGTCTGCTACTACGTCTATTTTCAGAGTGGCTGCCCGACTTTTTCATCGTCATCGTATCCAATGTGCTATTCCTGATGGGACCGGGTCTTTTTTACGTTGCCATCAGTCAACTGACCGGCTTCCCCTATAGCAAGACCATCGTGATCGGCATCATTGCGGTCGTTTTATCTTTTATCATCTACTTCCGGTACTGGGAAAACGATATCGCAAAGCGCATCCTGGCCCTGTCGTTGGGTTCTGCTGCGATGGTCTTTATTCTCATCGTACGACTTTGGCGAACGCGGAAAACATCCCTGCGTTTCAGCGTGAACCTGATGCTGGGCATTTTTCTCATCCATGGCATGTTTTTGACCATCAGGACGATCAGCCTCATGCTCGATCCCCCGCAGGCGACCTCCAATCTATCTCTTACTCAATCGGCAACCTACCTGCTCTCATTCGCGCTTAGTTTCTTTTGGTCCATGGGCTTTATTCTGATGGTCAGTCAGCGCCTCAGAAATGACCTGATGGAGGTCGCCACGATAGATGTGCTGACCCGCATCCCGAACCGGCGCGCCACACAGACATTCTTCGAAAAGGAACTTTCCCGTGCACAGCGGACCCAGGGTGAATTCACGGTCCTGTTGATCGATATCGATAATTTCAAGAAGGTCAATGACCGCTGGGGGCATGCCGCTGGTGATGATGTTTTGGTGCAAACCGCCAGTATCCTGCAATCCATGATCCGCAAACAGGATCTGGTAGGACGCTGGGGCGGGGAGGAATTTCTGGTCATCGTGCCGGGTCCGTGCGATGTCAAAATGCTGGCAGAGCGGATAAGAAATGAAATTGCCAACACACACTACAGTCACGCCAAGGGCACGTTTGGTATTACGGTCAGTATCGGGGTTGCCTGTGCAAATTCATCCGATCAGATCGATCAACTGCTAAAGAATGCAGACCGGGCGCTCTACCATTCCAAAAAAACCAAAAACACCGTGAGCGTGGCAGAAGCATGATACATACTGCTCGTGGAACTATTTTTTAATCGTCGGCATATCTCCATTAACGGGAAAGAGCCGGGGTTCCCGACCCGGCTCTTTCCATTTCAAAAGGAGAAGAAGAGACTCCAACTTTAATCCTTCTTCTCAAACTATGCTGGACGCATCTCCTACGCAAACCTGACGACTACACAACGTTTTAGATGAGCCTTTTTTAAGAAACCTGTATCGTTCACAGATAAAAAGAGCGACTTACAAGAAGTCGCTCCTCATGATTAGACTGTTGCTGTTTTACGCCGGTATTGTTTCAACACTTCCCAGCCTGCCAGCCTGCGATTGGCTTCATCGTAGACACGCCACTTCAGGCATTTCAAACTGGAGACAATGGTCAACGGCTTAACGTGGAAGATCGGGTTTTCTTTATATGCCTTAGGCAGGTTATAGTTGGGGATCTTCGAGCCCAAATGGTGAATGTGATGGAAACCGATATTCCCGGTGAACCATTGCAGCAGCGCCGGAAGTTTATAGAATGAACTGCCCTGCATACTGGCTTGGAAGTAATTCCATTGAGGGTGGCGTTCCCAATACACTCCTTCATAGTTATGTTGGATGTAAAAGAGCCACACCCCTGCACCTGTCCCAAAGAATAGCACCAACAATTGTGTGATCAGATATTCCTTCCAACCAAAGGTGAATCCCATCAGCGGAACGATCACCGCCAGGGCAAGATTCGTCCACCAGACGTTGGCGATCTCACGTTTCCCTGTAGCTGGCGGGAGGCGCTCGCCGAAAACGAACACGATGGTGGGACCGATCAAGAGCATCGCAAAGGGATTGCGCATCACGCGATAGCCGATCTTTTTCCACCGGGGGGAAGCGAGATATTCCCCCACGGTCATGGTGTATATATCGCCTACGCCGCGCCGGTCCAGGTCACCGCTGGTAGCGTGATGGATGGCGTGTTCATGCTTCCAGCGATAATAGGGCGTGAACGCCAGCAATCCGGTGAGGATGCCGGTCCAGTCATTGGCGCGCTGCGATTTGAAGAACGAACCATGTCCGCAATCATGAAAAATGATAAAGGAACGGATCAGGAATCCCGCTGTGAGAATGGTCAACGGCAAGGTCAGCCACAGCGAAAGCTCCACGCTGCGCATCGAGAGATAGAACAATGCAAAGAATGGGAGCAGGGTATTCACAAGCTGCCAGATACTTTTCCGCAGGTCTGGCTTGGCATACGCAGAAACGATCTTCTGCCAGGATACTTTTTCGTCCGGGGTGATAGTTGGATTCATCGAAGCTCCTTCCAAATCCATTGTACAGCGATTCGAATGAAGCAGAATTAAGGAGAGTGACCAATCTAGCGGGCTTAGCCACACACTTGCCCGAGCGCAAGTGCCGGGGAGCACACAGAGACCTTTGAGTTTTTTCTCAGAGAACTCAGTGATCTCTGTGGCTAGGTTCCTGTTAGCCCATCCTTTTAGACACTTCAAAATGAAAGGACTACAAATGCCTTTCCATTCTCTTGACAAGGTCTCAATTTCGCCTATAATGTGACCAGTCAGTCACATGACTACCTAGTCACATTACTATTAAAGGTGAAACCAATGGAACTGTTTTTTGACTTTCTTGCATGGGCATGGGCGCGTCATCACAACGTATTAAGCTGGTACATCCGCCCCTTATTTATCATCCCCTTTGTCTATTTCGCTTATAAGCGTAGTTGGAAAGGGATGCTCGTCACTCTATTGGCATTAGCGACCAGCATGTTCTGGTTCCCTGCCCCCTCTACGATTGACCCCGCCATCTCACAATTCCTGGCAGCCGAAAAGGAATTTATTCTCGGTCCGTTCACCGCACAAAAAGCCTTTCTGTGGTTCACAGTGCCTTTATTCTTCTTTCTGTTGGCACTCTCTTTCTGGAAGCGTTCCTGGTGGTGGGGTGTGGCGGTCATCAACATGGCTGCCCTAGGCAAGGTGGCATGGAGCGTTTTTGAAGGCGGGCAATCGGGTTGGGCGGTGTTGATCCCTGCCTTGATCGGAATGTTCGTCTGCGATCTGGCGGTTTATTTCGGTGTGAAATACATCCACAAACGAAAACAGCCTCAAAGCGCCCCGGCGTAACCGATCATGGTTTTCTCAAAGTCGGCGTATTCTCAATTTTCACCGCGAAGCTCGCAAAGATCGCAAAGTTTTTTAGGGTTTTCTTAGCGCTCTTGGCGCTCTTCGCGGTTTAGGAATTTTGTCTGACATTAATTTGAGAAAGCCCTGCATAACCGATCCCCTGCCATCGATCATCGCACCAGGAAGCCTTTATAATCACAATATGCCGAAGCAAACGTTCCTGAATCTATCGGAAGAAAAGCGTAAAGCGTTCATCGAGATCGCTCTGGATGAATTTGCGAACAACGATTACAACACTGCTTCCATTTCAAAGATCGTGGAAAAGGCTGGTATTGCCAAGGGTAGTGTCTATCAATATTTTGAAGACAAACAGGATCTATTCATGTACCTGCTGGATGTGTCTAATCAGGAAATGATGACACACATCCAGCAAACTCTGCCCCCAAACCCAAGCGCAGGTTTCTTCGCGCTCCTGCGCTGGCAAATGTCTGTAACCGTACAGGCAGCCGTAAAATTTCCCATCCATTCCAGGTTGGCTCGCCGCGCTTATACGTCTCCATTGCCGTTTCGGGATGCCATCTTTGAGAAGGTAAAAAAGACGCGCGAAGAACATTTTCAGGCGATGATCGCACAGGCACAAACGACTGGTCAGATCAACCCAGACCTTGACCCTGCCGTCGTTAGCTTTATGGTGCAAGGATTGATGAACGATCTCGGTCCATTTCTGCAAGCGAAATATGCAAAACGCAAAGGGGATTGGATCGAACTCCCCGAAGTTGGCGAAGTGTTCGATCAGGTGATCGATGCTTTAAAGAACGGGTTGGGAGCCTGATCTGCCAGAGAGAGGGGATTTATGGTTGGAACTCCGCGCACAAGATCCCAAAATAGACATTTACTTCATAGGAAAGGAAGTGCGCCTTCATCGGCACTTCCTTGAGTGCGCCCGCCAGGATGGACGTGGGCCACAGACTATCGGGCTTGCCATGCTCCACCAACGCCATGTCAACCGATAACAGATCATCGAGATTCCCGTTGCGGATGACATCCTGCATCCAGGCATCGTACTGCGCAGAGGCGGGATCATACCCATATGGACCATCCGCGTTGTGCGCGTGACCTTGGTCTGCGCTCGCGATCAAGGCAATGCGCTGATCCGATCCCTGGATCACGCGTCCGAGTGCGCGACCAAATTCATAGTGAGTGGACAAGGGGAGATAACGCATCGGGCTAATGTGAACCAACTTCGGTTTAGGAGAGAAGCGATGCCCCATAAAGTAGAGCGGCACCACCGCGCCCCAATCCAATGGGATGTAGCAATCCGGTCCGCTGCCCGCACCGTAGAGATAGCGGACCACCGGCACATTCGCCATGTTCGCTTCGTCGGCAATTTGGTGAGCAAGTTCGGCATCCATTTCGAAATCGAGTTTCACCTCTGCGGACCAATCTGCCGTAGCGCGTTCAGCAATGGCGATGCTCAAAGCTTCCTGCACGCGGAAGCCATGCGGGTTGACGATCACGATCACATCCGGTTCCAACGCTTCAAGATGCTCCCCCATCTCGCGCATGGACTGGCGCGTGGTCTTCACTATATTCTGGTCTGAGATGGTTTCGGGAATCAAATCACCTGCATGAGGTGCAATGCAAGCATAGATCAAAGGCATGGGAAATCTCCTTTCTCACATCATTGTACCGTCATTGCGAGGAGGAGCGAAGCGAAGACGAAGCAATCTTATAATCAATAATATACAAGATAGTACTTAAGAGGATTGCTCACTGGCACCGAGCGCAAGTACGGTGTCGTCGCTATCGCTCCTTGCAATAACGAAGAACAATAATAAAAACCTCCGAGATCAGGATCTCGGAGGTTTCGTTTACCCAACATGCTGAGGGCTTTGTTTTGCCAACAGGGCGGCGATGCCTTTCAGTTCCAGCCACCATTGCTTCTTCGGGCGTTGGTATTCGGCATCGATCATGCGGTCGAAGTCGCGCATATCATGGAAGGCGATCTGTCCGTTTTGCATACCGATAAAGGAACTATCGAATTGCTGTTTATCACATTGATCGATCAGGTAATCGAGGCACAGGCTTCCGAGGCGCGTTGCCTGGATGCGGTCAAAGGGCGAGGGGTCGCCGCCTTGCTGTAAATGTCCGAGGATGGCGGGGCGCACATCGAACACATCACGTCCTTCCTCTTCGAACAAGGCACAGATGAATTCGGTGGTGTAAACCTCGTTCGCGCGCTCGTTACGGATCATCAGCCCGAGGCGTTTGCCGGTATTAAATCCAGCCAGCAATTTTTCCACATCCACCTGCAGGTCGCGCAGTTTGATACCTTCCTCATGCAAGTAGACGCGTTCCGCACCGGTCGCCATGCCGCCCATCAAAGCGAGATAACCACAGTAATGCCCCATCACCTCGACAACGAAGCATCGCCGCGTTGCCACCGCCGATTGTTTGATCTTATCCACCGCGTCAACGATGCTGTTGAGCGCCGTATCGGCACCGATGCTGAACTCGGAACCGGGCAGGTTGTTGTTGATGGATGCCGGTAAACAGATCATCGGGATGTTGAACGAAGGGAAGTTCGGGCGGTTGGTCAACAAGATATGAGCAGATTCGTACGCGTTCCAGCCGCCGATCATGAGCAGCGCATCAAACTGGTGGTCTTCGATGGTACGGGCGATGGCATACAGGTCGCGTCCTTTGGGGACCCGGCGCGTCGTTCCCAACATCGAGCCGCCGCGCGTTGCCCAGCCGCTGACGCTCATCCAGTTCATTTCCTCCACATCACCTTCGATCAGACCTTCGATACCATTATGGATGCCCAGCATAATATGCCCCTGATCGAGCCCGAGACGCATAATGGCACGTACTGCCGTGTTCATTCCCGGAGCCGGCGCGCCCGAATTCAATACTCCGATGCGGAAACGCTTCTTCGCCGGGTCGATCGGATGCGGCAAGGCGCGCACCATGGTCTTGAAGGTGGTAAAGGCATCTTTGAAGGAAGAACTGCGCAGCGACATGGCGCGTTCATAATCCCCGGCGTTGATGGCTTCAGCGACCGCCTGTGTCTTGCGGACACTTTCCATTAGCGGCAGGCGCGTCATGCGGTTGTTACGGATGCCGATCACGACCGGTTCATCCTCCGGTTTGGCAGCCAGGATGGTGTTGACAGCTTCGTGTCCCATCAGGGTGCTGAGGGTGCGGTCGAAGGCGCTGGGTTTGCCTCCGCGCTGCACATGTCCAAGCACGGTGATGCGCACTTCCTCCTTGAGTTTTTCCTCCAGCACACGCGAAACTTCGGTCGAACCGATATATTGTCCGTTGCGGTCACGAGCCCCTTCGGCGATGATCACGATACTATCGCGGCGACCCGCTTTCCGCCCGGCGCGGAGGCGTTCGATCAGCACATCCTGCCAGTTTTCCACATCGGGTGGCGCTTCGGGGATGAGTACCCAGTCTGCCCCACATGCCAGCGCTCCCATCAAGGCGAGATAGCCGCAGTTGCGTCCCATCACTTTGACCACGAACGTACGCTGGTGACTCGCTGCCGTGCTGGTGATGGCATCCACAGCTTCGGTGATGCGGTGCAGCGCCGAGTCGGTGCCGATGGTCATATCGGTGCCGGTAAAGTCGTTATCGATCGAGCCGACCAATCCCACAATCGAAAAGTTCGGGTATGCCGCAGCATCTTCGGCAGTGATCTCGCCCAGTTGCGCAAGTTCGGCGATCAGGCTGGGCCACTCCTGCCTTAGGATGTTGGCGCCGGTCAGCGAGCCGTCGCCGCCAATGACGATCAGCCCGTCGATGCCTGACTTGATCAGGTTTTTCGCCGCCAGCCTGCGACCTTCCCGCGTGCGGAAGGCATCGCATCGCGCGGACCCGATCACGGTCCCGCCTAATTGAAGGATGCCCCCCACCGAATCCCAATCCATCTTGCGGATATATTCACCGTCGTCCACCAGACCTTGATAGCCTTCGTAGATCGCATACACTTCCGCCCCCCGGTCCAACGCCGTGCGCACTACTGAGCGCACCGCTGCATTCATCCCCTGGGCATCGCCGCCCGAGGTAAGTACTCCAATTCGTTTCGTCATGATCTTCCTGCCGTGATAAGTTATATTGTCTATTAATTCTACTGCAAATGAACCCCGTTCAAACCAAAACGTGACAGTCGAATGTCACGTAAATGGGTGCCATGGAAAAAGGGAATATGATATTCTTTTACAGATTGATTATGGTTTTTCCCGTGTTAGCTTATACCTCGCCATGATCGCGTAGGGACTTCTCAGGAAAATCATGCCAAAGTTGTCGATATATATCTACGGCATTTTTACTATCTCCACTTAATTCGGATGCCAAAGCAGCAAGATAACAATAACGGGCTGGGTCTGCGGTCAATTTTCTAATCATATTCATCTGTGGATAGTATGGAAGCAAATCAGTAATTTCATCTTTAGCTAAATCAAACCTGTTTACGGACAACAATTGATATTCTAGTAAATCATCAGTAAATTCCCTTTCATCTTCATTCCATCGAAGTCCGCGCCAACCTTCCCAAAAGGTAAATTCAGAAGAACTTTTTTTGGGGAATAGTTGTAAAACCAACATCCCATCTAATTGCTCCAAACTGAGGTTTTCAACGCTATATTCTGATTGAATGTATGTCATTTGAAAGTCATCATCAACTTCAAACAACCACACCGAATCGTCGGAACGAAGCAGAAACAAGTTCTTGCTACTCTCGGGAACTTGGAAAACATGAACGTCTTCAATCTCCTGTATAAAGCCGTTTGTCCACCCAAAACTGTTTAAGATAACGCAACTATACCTATTATTCCGTTGATAGACTATGGCCCATATTTTAGGGTCGAGTCGGATGAGCCATTCGTTATTACCATCCGTATCCAGATCCACCTGGTATAGAGATTGTATTTCAACACCTAGAGAATCCAAGGATGCTATAAGATTAGTATCATCCGAGGGAACGGTATTTAAAGTTTTCGTAAACGCAGCATTCAAATCGCATAGTGGTGTCGAATAAGTCAAGTCGAACCATTCTAGATTTATACCTTCGACCTTTAGAATATCAATAGAGCCATTAGGGCTTTTTTGAGCCTTCACCAGTCGTTCATAGATTCGATTTGTTGCTAAACAAGCGCGGTATAGTGTTGTATCGTCTTGATACAACTCAATAAATGATTTTGCCACGCGTGGAAAAAGATCATCAGATCGATTAGACGAAGAAGCAATTATTTTTTCAAACTCATCAATAGCTTCCGTCCTTCTTGACTGCAGGGCAAGAACAACTCCTAAACGGTATCGCAGATAATTAGGATAAGAACTCCCATTGTTATTAATCTCTTTTGAGTTCAACAAATCCTTCAGCATTTGTGTTTCTGCGGGATATGAAAGTATTCCAATACGAACAGAGTCTTTCCATGTTTCCCAGACAGACGAGTTAACAACATTACTTAATATATATGATCGTCCGTTCCATATATATCTCAGTTGAGAACTATTCTCTAATGGCAAGGTTATCAGTACAGTAGTCGCGCCATCTTGAGTATCCGGGCCGAACTCGAAATTACCTCCACAATGATCGTAAGCAATTTCTCCTCTTGTTATATCAACAAAATCATTCCCATTCCATTCAAACATTCTCATCCGACTCCCACAGATGGTACCGCTATGCCAGCCAACTTTCACTAAAACCTCATCGTATCCATTTTTGTTATAATCTCCAACCGCATCAACATTCGAATAACTATTTGTAAAACTCCAATAAGACCCCAATTTATAAACAATATATTTTAGATCTTCATCTTGTTTCACCACAAGAAAGAGACCATCTCTTTTATTCCCTATATTTAATGTGACTTGTAATACCCATACTTGTCGATTATCGCCAAACACATTGTATCCTTTGGATGTTTTAACAAAAAAGCCATTGGGTATCAAGAAATTATTCAGGGTATCTATGGTCACTCTTTCTGACCGAATCTCTTTTTGAATTTGAGAGATAATCCAATTATCCGAATCTCGCTTACCAATTATTGCACGCACTTTAGCTAGGTGCCATTTATACGCATCAGAATTTGATGAATTCGGGAAACGAGATATCGTTTCCTGCAACAGCAGACTCAACAGGTCGTTGTGCCCATTCAAAATAACCACAACTCAAGGATGGACCTGGGATATCCATATCACGTGCGTATTCATCCATCACTTTAATAAGTTCTATTGCATCAGTCTCATTCCAGCTTTGAAGACTAAAATCATTGTTTTGCATTTCTGGCATAGCGATAGCTGTCGATGTATACGAAGCTAGCGGCCATTCAGTAAGGTCATAGAAAACAGGTGTGCGGGTGGGCGTCAATTCCGGTACAGCTGTGCTCATTAACGGTGTAACGCTGCCCTGTACCGGTAATTGAGACACAGATAAGACTGTGGAGTTTTGTGTCGTAGCTGGTGAAACGGTATTAACCCCGTATCTACAAGACGCCAGCAGAAAGCACAGTGTAAGCAGCAAAATTATTTTTTTGGCAACTTGTGACATTGTTAATCAACTTTGGTTTGTTCATTGTGTTTTTATGTATGGAAAGCCTAGCCAGAAATTAGACGGTTAAAGATAAATACGAGTTCCATTTTGTTTTACGTCTCTCCCGCCCCACGGACTGTCACTCCACAGACAAGTCATCCTATTCGCACAGCACACTCACTGAGGAGTAGGGATTACTGGAACGACCGTCGTTTCATCACTGATCCAAACAGTAATTGATGGGGAATCGCCACCCTCAGACCACATCATAAGGAAATAACCATTTTCATTGTAATACTCGATCAGTATGCCTTTGCCTCCTGCACCCAATATAAATTGCCAGCCCAGGTTCTTCATGTTGTCCATGAAATAATATTCATCTGCCCTTTTTTTCATGCTTTCTGACGGGATAGATGCTCGATAAGAATATCCTGATAAGGTAACTCGCTCATAGGTTGCCTCATTGACTGTTACTTCCATGTCTTTTCGTCCCAGATTTTCCCAGGTAGCCTCCCAATATAATGGAACAAGCACTTTGACCGGTGCATTTGTCGCTGTGGGCACCGTAGCGGTAGCTTCTATTTGGGCTGTATTGGTGACAGTGATTGTCGGGATGACAGTCGCTGTGGCTGTTGGCGCCGCCGCTACTGTAGCATTGAACATGGCTACCACTGTTTCCGCTGAAACAATGTCAGCGGTTTGAGTTTCCGGTTGATTGGAACAGGAAGTAAAAAAAGTGATCAACACGATCAATGAAATGAATGCTATTTTGTTTTTCATGAGTTACCGCCTCTATACAGGGTAAATTTCCCGACCACAAACTACACGGTCAAAGATCAGTCTGGCGCACTATTTTACTCCGTTAAAACTTTCCACCACCTGCTACTCCAACGGTATCCCAAAGATTTTTTTCTTCGCAGGCGGACTTACTTTCAAGATCGCCTGTTTGACTTGCTCGCAGAACTTCTCCGCTGCCGGTTCTGGTCCCAAGGCAATCGTACCGCGAACGCCAGACTTGGCGTCACTGATAAACCCCATAATGGACAGATTCGCCTCCTGCTTGGACAGAGACATGTAATATTCGGTGCGGATATTTTTCAGGCTGGCGCCATTTACCCGCATTCCGGTTTTATCGCCGAGGTGAACCCAGATGAGAAACTCAGGGGTAAGCACGATATCCACATGGATGGTTGTGTCCGGATTCCCAGTTAGCCAGAAAGCCAGTTTGCCGGTTTTTTTCTTCGTAGAAACTGTCTCGCAACATGCCAGGGTCTCTGCCTGCAGATCACCTAATTCGTTCTTTTGAAAATAGTCTTGAATTGCCTGCAACATTTCCGGGCGGAGTTGATCTACAGAACAAACTCGTGTTGTACGGTTGTAATCACTCATTTTTCACTCTTCCACGTTCGCTCATGGCACCAACTGCATCTTATCCAGGGGCCAATAGACCAGCCACACGCGTCCTTCCACCGTATCCAAAGCGACCGGACCGATGGAGCGCGAATCACGCGAGTTCTGACGGTTATCCCCTACGATGAAGATGTATCCATCTGGGATCAACTCCGGTCCATAGTCCGGACCGCCGAAGTAGCGCACCCATGGCTCTGCCACCGGTTGCCCATTGATAAATACATGCCCGCCTCGCACCTCGACCATCTCGCCGGGCAATCCCATCACACGCTTCACCAGATCCACTTCGCCTGTGGGTCGGTCCACCACCACGATATCACCCCGCCGCGGAAGATGAAGTTGATAGCTCACCTTCTCCACCATGAAGCGGTAGCCCTGATACATATTGGGCTGCATGCTGGGACCCGCCTCGATCTCCACCGCCTTCGCCACTTCCACGCGGAGGACCAGCGCAATCAACAAGGCAGGCACGAACGCGGTCACCATCTCCCAGGCAAGTTTACGTAACTGGATCAAAACCTTCTTCACAGATGTTCTCCATTGAAACAAGATGATTTCGAACGAATATTCTACCCCCAATGGCATTTTTCTTCACTCACACCCCGCGGACTGTCCTTCCTCGAGCAGGGTAGTACACAGCGGGCTAAAGTCTTTTAACGCCAGTCAATGTCACCACCTTAGAAGATTGGATTATTCTTCGAATCGTTTGAAGTGTAACAAAGACCGAAAATATGATCTCGCCAATTCGACTTCCAAGTGCGCCGCTGTATATCAATGAGACAGCATGAAATCCTGGATTGAAAGTTTCTGAACTAGATAGATCAAGAATGCCATTCCTAAAGGTTATGAAGACCAAACCAATGATAGCTCCGATGAAAGCTCCAAACATAGGATCATCTTCAACATCAAACATCTTATTATAGATACGTATTTCAATATAACCAGACAAAGCGCCGAGAATCACCGACAGCAGAAAGCTCATCAGGATGGATAAATTTAAATTCATGATTTCGTAAAAGAAAAAACTGGGGATTAGTCCGATCAAAACCCCAAGAGCACCGCCTAACAGCAAACCTACAAAGTACCCGATAATGAACGAAGCCATAACCTTCAGAATTTTTCTGATCATAATTATGCTCCTAGAATTTCCCTCACTTACACCCAGCGGATTGTTTCTCCACCGGCAAGCCGAACGCTTCGTAGACCGGCACACCGTCCCATTCAGCGGGGATGGGTAAGCCGAGCGCGAAGGCGGCAGTGGCGGCGGTATCCATGGTGTGGACTTGGGTTATCAGTTGACCTAGTTTGATGCCAGGTCCACTAGCGATCCACGGGATGGTCATGTCTTCGGGCAGGTGTGAACCGTGCGTGGTATCGTGCCCGCCGTGGTCGGCAGTGACGATCACCAGCGTCTCCTGTCGCAAGCCGCGTGCATCCAACTCTGCCAATATCTTTCCCAGCGCCTGGTCGGCGCGATACGCCACACTCATTTGCTCAGGCGACATCCAGCCATATTCATGTCCCATATCGTCCACGGTGGCGAAGTGGATGAACAGCAGGCGGAAATCCTGCGGGAAATTAGCGATCAATTGGTCCGCGATCACTAGGTCACGGTCATTGATGAAAGTGAAGATATCGGTGCTCGCAGGTTCGGTGATCTGGCGCAGCTTCTCCTTGCCCACATACATGACGGTTTGCATCCCAGCGGCGTGCACAATGTCGAAGAGGTCTGTACCTTTGGCGTAGCCTCTATCAGGGTAGTAGTCGTTCCAATCCACGCCATGTTTGGAAGGGCATACCCCCACCAGCATCGAGGCGTGCGAGATCAGCGTTACACTCGGGTACACCGTCTGCGCGTGCAGCGTATATGCCGAACCTGTCATAAGCGCTTCCAGGTTTGGCATCGGCGCCAGCGCGATCACATCGGGTCGCAGCCCATCAATGGATAGGATCAACACGCGGCGTGCGAGTGGAAGCGGAGTCGTTGTGACGGACGGAGTGAATGTTGCTGTGGCAGTCGCCGTCGAAGTCGGAGCAAAGGTTGAGGTGGGAGGAAAGGTCGCGGTAGGGGGAACAGGCGTCGGCGTAGTGAGAGCCGGGACCTGACATGCCAGCAGCAGAAGGAGGCTAAGTCCAATAAAGATGAAACGGCGCGGACTCCTCATGCAGTCGCGTCCACTTCGATTTCATCCGGGTTGAGCATCAGGTCCAATTCATCGCCGTAGCGAATGCCGGGGATCTCCATCGCGATCACTTCGATCAGTGACGGATTTTGAAAGTTACGCTTCTTGGTTTCGGGGTGCGGATAATACACCCAGCCATCATACTCCATACCCTGATAGATCACCCGACAACGCGAAAACGAAAACGTCTCCGGCGGATGCAGGTCCGTCCACTCCACCAGCGGAAAGGTGTACTGCGGCTTGACCATCTTGAACGTGCGCGGAGAAATATCCACATTGAGCGAACCATTGAAGTAGCCGCTCAGATCAAACCCACGCCTCGCGAACAATGGACGCTGTTTATCCAATGCTCCATACGGATAATCCGCCGAAGGACCCGAAGCGACGCGGTATCCCTGTGCAAGTTTTCCATGTACAAGTGTCCATGTAGTCATATCTGGATTTTACTGTACAATAGTCATGCACATATGTCGTTGCGAGAAAGAGCGGAGCGACGAAGCAATCTCCCGTTAAATGGGATTATTCAATCGAAGATGATTATCCGTTTAATCGGAGATTGCTTCGCCCCTATCGGGGCTCGCAACGACATATAGATATGGAGACACCCCATGCGACACAAATTCCTTTCCATCCTCCTCATCATCACAACCCTCCTCGCCTCCTTCTTCCCCTCCCTTGCCACCGTTGCCCATGCCCAATCCACACCGACGCTGGTCAACATCCCCGGCACGCACCAGGACGAGTTGGGCTGTCCCGGCGAATGGCAGCCCGAATGCGAGAACACCAAACTGACCCTGGACACCGAAGACGATGTCTATCAGGGCACCTACGAGATCCAGCCCGCCAACGATGACGACAAAAAGGGACCGCGCTACAAAGTGGCGCTCAACGGCGGCTGGGGCGAGAACTACGGCGCTAACGCCACATTGAACGGACCCGACATCCCGCTCGTCGTCACCGAGTCCACGCAGGTCAAGTTCTATTACGACCACAAAACACACTGGGTCGCCGATAGCTTCAACAACAAGATCGTTGTAGCGATGGGTGACTTTCAGAAACAGATCGGTTGTCTCAACGACAACGATGCAACCTGTCTGCGTGCCTGGCTCGAAGACCCCGATGGCGACGGCGTGTACGACACCACCGTGCGCGTCATGAAAGCCGGCACATACAACGTCACCTTCACCCTCAACGAAGATGCCAGCCAGGTGGTTGGTGAGCCGCAAACTTTTACTGTTGCCAAAGACGGCGACGCAATCTATTTGGGATATGATCCTGTGAATAATAAATTTACCATCTCCACCTCTGGCGCTCCCGTCGGCAATCTCAACAAACAGCGTGCTATTTGGGTCAATAAAGACACCATTCTTTGGAAGATCGGCGGCGCTACCGGCTTGCAGTACGCTCTCATCTACTCGCCCGATGCTTCGCTCGAACTCAGCCCGGATGGCATCCTGAACGGCACCGAGATCCCGCTCACCTATATCGCCGAGAAACCCAGCATGGAGATCTTCCGCGATTTCCCCTACCTGAGCGGATATGCCATGTTCAAGCTGACCGACACATCCAATGTCGCAGACATCCTCAAGGGGCAGGTCGCCGTCGTAGCACGCACCCAATCCGGCGTGGATGTGGATGCGACCGGAGTCCAGATCCCTGGCGCGTTGGATGACTTGTATAAATACGATGGTCCGCTCGGCGTGAACTTCGACGGCGCAGTTCCCACGCTCCGCTTGTGGGCGCCCACCGCGCAAGCCGTCACTCTCTACATGTACGATACCGACAAAGCCTCCTACGCCAAAAAGACTCCCATGCAGTGGGACGCCGCCACCGGTGTCTGGAGCCTCATCGGCGACGAAACCTGGAAGGGCAAATACTATTTATATGAAGTGAAGGTCTTCGCCCCTTCCACCGGTAAGATCGAGACCAATCTCGTCACCGATCCGTATTCGTTCAGCCTCTCGATGAACAGCACCCGCAGCCAGGTCGTGGACTTGAACGACGCCGCGCTCAAACCTAAAGGTTGGGACGAAGTCGAAAAGCCGGCTCTCGCCGCACCCGAAGATATCGTTCTCTACGAATTGCACATCCGCGATTTCAGCATCAGCGACCAGACCGTGCCCGAAGAATTGCGCGGCACCTACAAAGCCTTCACCGTCAAAGACTCGAACGGCATGAAGCATCTCAGCGCGCTAGCGCAAGCGGGACTCACCCACATTCACCTGCTTCCCGCCTTCGATATCGCCAGCGTCAATGAAGACAAGTCCACCTGGCAGACCGTGGATGAAGCCAAGCTCAAGACCTATCCGCCCGATTCCGATCAACAGTCCATCGCGGTAGCCGCCATCACCGGCTCGGACGGTTTCAACTGGGGCTACGATCCGCTTCACTACACCACACCCGAAGGCAGCTATGCCACAGATCCTAATGGAACGCCACGCATTGTCGAGTTCCGTGAGATGGTGCAGTCGCTCAACCAAAGCGGCTTGCGCGTGGTCATGGACGTGGTCTACAACCACACCAACGCTAGCGGGCAAAGCGACAACTCCGTGCTCGACCGCATTGTGCCCGGTTACTATCACCGTCTCAATGGCGATGGCGCCGTGGAACAATCCACATGCTGCCAGAACACCGCCACCGAACACGACATGATGCACAAGCTCATGATCGATTCGCTCGTCACCTGGGCGACGCAATACAAAGTCGATGGTTTCCGCTTCGACCTGATGGGACACCACATGCTCGACGATATGAAAGCGGTCCGCGCCGCGCTGGATGCGCTCACGCTCGAAAAAGACGGCGTGGATGGAGAATCCATTTACGTCTACGGCGAAGGCTGGGACTTCGGCGAAGTCGCCAACAATGCGCGCGGCAAGAACGCCACGCAGCTTAATATCGCCGGCACCGGCATCGGCGTGTTCAACGACCGCCTGCGCGATGCCGTGCGCGGCGGCAGTCCCTTCAGCGATCCGCGCGATCAGGGCTTCGCCACGGGTCTCGTGCTCGACAACAACGCCAATGAAAAGCGCGATACCGAAGACCAACAGACAACGCTCAACAACTATATGGATTGGATCCGTCTCGGGTTGGCAGGCAACCTTGCCAGCTATGAGATCGTCCGCACTGATGGCAAGGAAGTACCCGGTCGGCTCGTCTCCTACAACAAAGTGCCCGCTGGCTACACCGACGATCCGCAGGAAAATATCGTCTATGTTTCCGCGCACGACAACCAGACCCTCTTCGATGGCATCCAAGCCAAAGCGCCCGCCGACGCCACCATGCAAGACCGTGTCCGCATGAACAACCTCGCTCTCAGCGTGGTCATGTTCAGTCAGGGCGTGCCCTTCTTCCACGCCGGCGACGACATCCTGCGCTCCAAGTCCTTCAACCCCAACTCCTACAACTCCGGCGACTGGTACAACAAACTGGATTGGACCTACGAGTCCGATAACTTCGGCGTGGGACTTCCGCTAGAAGGCTCCGGTCAATGGGATATTTACAAACCGCTTCTTGCGGACCCGAAGCTTGTTCCCGCCAAATCAGATATCACCTTCGCCGCAGAGTTCTTCCGCGAACTCCTGCAGATCCGCAAGAGTTCCAAATTGTTCCGTCTGGAGACCGAAGTCACAGATCAAACAAGATGTCTCCTTCCTCAATACTGGCGCGGAACAGACTCCCGGCTTGATCGTCATGCGTCTGCAAGACAGCTCTGGTATCGACCCGAACTACCAGGAAATCATCGTCTTCTTCAACGCCCGCCCGGATGCCATCACCTTCAGCGATGCGACACTCACCGGCGCGTACACACTGCATTCGGTACAGCAGAACTCTGTTGATACAGTCGTCAAAGGTTCAACCTTCGCGAACGGAACCTTCAGCATCCCCGCTCGCACCACCGCGGTCTTCGTCATCGAAAAGAACAAACCCGCCCCCGCCGCCACAGAGTCCACATCCACACCAGCGTCAACCGCTACAGGAAACAATGGACTCCTCCTCACCATCGTCGGCGTAGTCATTGCCATCCTTGCCGGTCTGGGAATATACCTGCGAAGAAAACCCAAAGCCTAAGCCGTAACGCGAGATTTATGTCGCGCGTTTTACAACAGCGACTGAATGTCGCATTACATAAACCAATTCGTGGGGCGGGTTGATAACCCGCCTGCACTAAACACAAAGGATGAAAACGGACTCCAAAGTCTTATCATCCCCGCATGGGGACCAGACTTTGGAGCGAGAAACGAACGTCTGGAGACGTTCGACTCCGCTCAAACTCTATATCACCCCTCCAGGGTTCATCAAACAATTAATTGTCTTTCTATAATCCTTTCACTCCTTCGGAGTTCTCTTTCTTCTTTCTACTTTCTACTTTCCTTCTTCTCTTCGCATGCTTCGCGGTGAAATACGTCCATGACTTGTAATCCCCTCTCTGGGAAGAATCACACTTATCCCCCATCCCCCTCCGTGCTATGGTTAGCGTACCAATCCAATCATCACGGAGTAGTCCATGTTCCAAACGTTTGACCAGGCGAAAAAATATATTGTCGATCAAAGCACCGAAACCATCGACTTGAAATTCTGCGATCTGTGGGGTCGCTGGCACCACCTGACCATCCCTGCCAGCCAGTTCACTCCCAAACTGATGGAGGAGGGCATCGGCTTCGACGGCTCCTCCGTGGGGCTGAAATCCGTCAAAGCCGGGGACATGGTGCTGATCCCCGACCTGACCACCGCCTTCCCTGATCCCTTCTGGGAGACACCCACGCTCAGCTTCATCTGCCGCACCTTCGAAGCGGACACTCACGAGATCTTCGCCAACGACCCGCGCAACATCGCCATCCGCGCCGAAGAATATATGAAGTCCACGGGCATCGCGGATGAGAGCCGCTGGGGACCAGAGTTCGAGTTCTACATCTTCGACAGCATCAGCTATGAGAACGGTGTCAACCGCTCCGGTTACGTCATCGAAAGTGGCGAAGCGGACTGGAACAGCAACGCCGGCGGCGGGCACGGACATTACATCCCTTTGCACGGCGGCTATCACGCCATCCCGCCCAAAGATCAACTCTACAAGATCCGCACGCGCATGACCAACCACATGGAAAAGATGGGCGTACCGGTCAAATACCACCACCATGAAGTGGGCGGACCCGGTCAATGTGAGATCGAAACACCCATGATGGGGCTCATCCAGGCGGGCGACGCTACCATGATCATCAAGTACGTCACCAAGATGACCGCCCACGAGAACGGACAGACCGTCACCTTCATGCCCAAACCGTTGTTCGGCGAAGCAGGCAGCGGCATGCACTTTCACCAACATTTATTCAGACAGCACAAGAATGTTTTCTATGATGCGAATGGCTACGGCTGCCTGAGCAAGGAAGCACTCTACTACATCGGTGGTCTGCTCAAACACGGACCGGCATTGCTCGCCATCACCAACCCGTCCACCAATTCGTATCGGCGTCTCGTGCCGGGCTACGAAGCACCGGTCAATGCTTTCTTCTCGCTCGGCAATCGCAGCGCCGCCGTGCGCATCCCGAAATACGCCACTCAGCCCGATAGCGCCCGCATGGAATTCCGTCCACCCGACGCTACGGGCAATGTCTATCTCATGCTTGCCGCGCAGTTGATGGCGGGATTGGATGGGATTCAGAATCAGATCGATCCAACGGAATCAGGCTTCGGTCCGTTCGATGCGAATATCTTCACCTGGAGCGATGAGCAGCGAGCGAAGATCAAGCCATTACCGTCATCCCTGAATATGGCATTGTCCGCTTTGGAAGAAGATCATGCTTTCCTCACAGCAGGCGGCGTCTTTAGCGAAGAGATGCTCAAGCAGTGGGTGGACTACAAACGCCAGTCCGAATATTTCGCGGTGCGCAACCGCCCACATCCGTACGAGATGAGTTTGTACTTCGACGTGTAGAATAAAAGAACTCCGGCTTTGACCGGAGTTCTTTTTAGGGAGACTTATTTTGCAACGGGGTATGGCATTCTTGATCGCACATTGAACAACTGGATCAGATTCTTGATCACCTGCACCGTTGTGACCACCACAACCACGATGATGATGATGGTCGGAACGAAGTTGAACAACTGTGCCAGCGTACCGGCGGCTTCGGTGATGCCCAGTTTAGTTAGCGATGCGGTCGTCACATCGAAGATGCCAGGCGTCCGCAGGATGATGACCGCCAGTGCCATGCCAGCGACATCGATCACGATGTCAAGAATGCGGGTGAGCGGCTGCCAGTCGCGCTGCCCAAGCAGGTAGACATTGAAAGCGATCTGGATCAGACCCATCACGTTGATCCACGGCAGGAAGCGGAAGAACACATCGGTCAGGATCGGCATCGAGACCCAGTTGCCATTGTTCGAAAAACCGACTACGAACAGGTTCGGGTACAGGTTGAGCACGACCAATCCCAGCACAGTGAAGATGATGGTGGCGATGTTGTCAGCGCGGTCGATCTGGTCGGGGTCAGGTTCCGCTTGCAATTCCTTCGGGTCCCATTCCTTGATCTCCTTTTCGAAATCATTAACGACCTTCGTCCGCTCCAGGATCGCAAAGACCAGCACGATATTCCCAAAGGCTGTGATCAGCCCGCCCAGCAAACCGGTGCCCCACTCACCCAGGGTAGAAGCGAATTCCGGACCGGATAATCCTGTCTTACTCAAGTTCACGCCAAGACCAATGAACGAAGCACCGATCACCACAGCGAACACAATGCGCAGGATCATCTCGAACATCGGGAACATGCGCGGACCGATCAAATACGGATGCGGTTTGTACGTGGCAGCGACCTCACGCGGCGCACCATATTCCTTCAATAATTCCATGACCGTCGCTTCATCTGCCGGATCCTTCGACTGGCTCAGGACAGCGCCCTTGCCTTGAGTCCGCTCATCGAGCATATCTTCCAGCGTCGAACGGATCTCGGCTTCGATGTCCGCCCGGTTCTTGCGCGGCAAATGCTTGCCAACTTCAGCGATATATTTATCAATTAGATTCATTTCATGCTCCTTGCGTTACGAAACATTCTTCTTAGCGACAACCATGCCTGGTTGTTCATTGAGTTTTCTTGCCATCAAAATGGAATTGACCATATCCCATAGGAGGATGCCGACAATAATGACAGTAGTGATATTCACAGACCATGTAGCCCAGGTTGATACATCTTTCAACCTTGCGATCTGTTCAGGATCAAGTGTCTTCAGAAACTCAGGGTTGATTACCTGCTGCGTGGTCACCAGCAAGACAATGTAAATGATCGAAACAAGGCAAAGGACTACATTCGATGTGGTGAGTGCGGGTGTCCACTTGCCGATCTTTAGCTTGAACACTTCCAGGATCAGGCTCAGGACCATCAGCACGACAAAGACAGGCAGCCAGACGTTCCGCAAACCAGGATTAAGGAATGGCACATTACTGAAGTCGCCTTGTAGTCGATCCTGAAACATCGGCAGGAAAATCCACAGAAGCACAAAGAGTTCCATGACAATATTTGTCACCGTCTCGCCAACGCTGATCTGGCGTTTCCCAGGGAATTCAGGTAACTGGGCAACGGTCCATTTTTTCGGATGGCGTTCCAGTGACGTATCAGGAACCTCATCCGAGCGTTCCAGCAGAATAAAGACGACTGTGATCCAGAAAAATATCTGCACACCCACACCGAACGCGCCTCCAAACGCATTGCCCAGCGCATCAACGAAGTCCAACGGTGCCTTCGCCATGCTGAGAATAAACGTCACCACGGCAAAGATCGGAAGCACAATGTACAGCACTCGTTGCAAGGTCTGGAGGTAGATCTCATACCAGCCCGGTCCGATCAAATATCGCTTGGGAGGCGCGTATTTGGCAGCGAGTAATTTCGGGTCACCCAGTTCTTCGAGAGTTTCCGCGATCACCTTATCACCAGCGGATTTCGCATCACCACCACGCTCCTCAAGCATATCTTCTACCATTGAGCGGATCTCCGCTTCGATATCAGAACGATTCTTTTCAGGTAAATACCTGCCGACCTCTGCTATATATCTATCAATAAGATTTATCACTCTCTCCTTGCTTTACGCCAACATCTTGGACATGGTCTCCGCCATCGAGGACCATTCCTTTTTCAACTTTGCCAGCACTGCCTTGCCCTGCGTGCTGATCACGTAATACCGGCGCGGACGGGCTTCATCCACAATGCGCCAATCGGACTGTAACAGTCCCTGCGACTCGAGCCTGCGGAGCAGCGGATAGAGCGTACTCTGATCCACTTCCAAACCTTGGTCAGACAGCGCCTTAAGCAGGGAATATCCGTACTCTTCCTTGCTCAACTGGCTGAGCACCGCAATAGACAAGGTGCCGCGTCGCAGTTCCAACAACATGTTTTGTACAAGTTCATCATTTTCCATAGCTCACCTTATAGCTCATACTATACTGTATGATATACAGTATGTCAAGATATAAAGTATAGTACGACAGAACTATTTTCTTCGGCTTCTGAAACAGATAGTTATATGATTGCCAGCATTCTCGTTTCGCTGGCATTTGAAAAAGAAAGGAACACCCTGATGCAAAAGTTTCTTTTAGCGTTGGCTGTGCTTGCGGGGTTATTTATCGCCTATATCGACTCGCGCCCCAACTGGAATGACACCGGTATCACAGCGGGCGCCATCCTGTTGAGCGCCGGCTTGTTGACACTGTTCGGCTATCGCCGTCCATGGTTGATCGCGCTGGCGGTCGGGTTGTGGCTGCCGGTCTATGAGATTTACACGTCGCACAACTTTTCCCTGCCCAACCTGATCCTTTTCCCAGCGGTGATCGTGCTTATCGCTGCCATCGGAGCCTACGGCGGCTGGCTGGTTCGGCTGGGGATACAAAAAACATTCCATACGGCTTAAACGAACAGGCGGACGTAACGTCCGCCTGTTTCATTATTTGTTTTTTCTGTCGCGCACCTTTTCAAGCCAGCGAAAGAACCGGTAAATAGGTGGACCGATCAAAAATCCTATGAAGACGACCAAGATCAAGAATTCTTGCCAACCGATGGCAAACACAGGTTCGCAAGCAAGCGTTACCAGTAAAAGCACGGCGAGCGCCACGCCCAAGCGATAATTCATTGGATGTCTACTTTAACATCGGCATCTTGATACCGTGACGTTTCGCCGCTTCGACAGCGATCTCATAGCCCGCATCAGCGTGTCGGACTACACCCATTCCGGGATCCGTTGTCAGGACTCGTTCCAACCTGCGAGCTGCTTCCGGGGTTCCATCCGCCACGATGACCTGTCCCGCGTGCTGAGAATATCCCATACCCACGCCCCCACCGTGGTGGAACGAGACCCACGTCGCGCCGCCCACCGCGTTGATCATGGCATTGAGGATCGCCCAATCGGAGATGGCATCCGAGCCATCCTTCATCGATTCGGTCTCGCGGTTCGGGGAAGCAACAGAACCAGAATCCAGATGATCGCGTCCGATCACGATCGGCGCTTTGACCTTGCCCGTGGCGACCAGTTCGTTGAACTTGAGTCCCGCTTTGACGCGTTCGCCGTATCCCAGCCAGCAGATGCGCGCGGGCAATCCCTGAAACGGAACTTTCTCACGCGCCATCTTCAGCCAGCGTTTGAGATGGTCATCTTCAGGGAATAACTCCATGATGGCGCGGTCAGTCTCGTAGATATCTTCCTTATCGCCTGAAAGCGCCACCCAGCGGAACGGTCCCTTACCCTCGCAGAACAGCGGACGAATGTAAGCTGGAACAAAACCGGGGAACTCGAACGCATCACTCACACCGTTGTTGTATGCCTGCTGGCGGAGATTGTTGCCATAATCGAACACTTCCGCACCGGCACGCTGGAACGCCAGCATGGCACGCACGTGCTGCGACATCGAGTCCATCGCCATCTTCTTGTATTTTTCCGGGTCAGATTTCCGCAACTCATTCGCCGCTACCACCGACAACCCAGATGGAACATAGAACAATGCCTCATGGGCGGAGGTCTGGTCGGTCACCACATCGGGGATCACGCCGCGTTCGGCAAGTTCATGATACACATCAGCTGCATTGCCGATCAATCCGATGGATTTGGGAATGCCTTTCTCTTTGAACTCTTCGACCAGCGTCATCGCTTCTTCAATGTTATCAACAACCATATCCACGTAGCCGATGGAGCGACGGCGCTCGGCGCGTTCGGGGTCCACTTCCACGATGAGTCCCACACCTTCATTCATGGTAATGGACAGCGGCTGGGCGCCGCCCATCCCACCGAGACCGGCGGTGAGCACGAACTTCCCCTTCAAGGAACCCCAGCCTTTGAGCTTTGCCAACGCACCAAAGGTTTCGTAGGTGCCCTGCAGAATGCCTTGTGTGCCGATGTAGATCCATGAACCGGCGGTCATCTGCCCGTACATGATAAGTCCCTTTTTGGCGAGTTCATCGAAATATTCCCACGTTGCCCAGTGTGGCACGATGTTGGAATTAGCGATCAGCACCTTCGGGGCATCCTTGTGCGATTTGAATACAACTACGGGTTTACCCGACTGCACAAGAAGCGTTTCGTCCTCTTCCAAATTCTTAAGCGATTTGAGAATCGCGTCGAAGGCTTCCCACGAACGGGCAGCTTTTCCCCTCCCGCCATAGACGACGAGATCATCCGGTTTTTCCGCTACTTCGGGGTCGAGATTATTTTGGATCATGCGGTAGGCGGCTTCGCTGAGCCAGTTCTTGCAGGTGAGGTCAATGCCCCTCGGGGCGCGAACAACTCTGGGTCCAGACATGATGCGGTCTCCTTGATCAGATGAAAAATCCCTCCCGATTATACGCCGGGAGGGATCACGATACTTTATCCAGTAGCTCTATTTGAAAAGTTGGATCGATGCCGCGATCTCATCCCCTGATTTGAAAACATCGGCTTTGACACCCTCGGGTGAAGTTATGGTGAGCATGATCAGTTTATCATTTGACTGAAAAACAATGACACGCTGCGCGATCTTAATTCCATTTACAGATTGCTGCACCTCAATGAATTCGATTTCCACGCCATTCGGATTATCAATGGTGTTAACACCATCCGTCACTACCTTTGCACCATTCTGCGCGAGCAACTCTTCCAAAGCGCCAGTCACAAAAGACAAGGGCATGGTTGCTAGAATCTTATTATCGAGGGCTGTAATGTTTATATTGGGAGCCGAGCCGTTCTTAAAATAATTTTTGTTTTGATTCAACGCGACAAAGCGGAATACATCCGGATCAAGATTCTTGAGGGCAGCGGCAGCTTCCTTAAATTGAGGATTATTCTTCGAAACTTCCTCCACCAACTTACCAAGTTCATCCTGATCAAATGGAATGGCAACCCATTCCCCAGAGACTATAAGTTGATACTTATTGTCGTAATCATTAATGATAGTAGAACCGTCGGTCTGTTCCTCCGTGTGTATACCGGCTGGCTGGGGCGTATTTGTCGGTAGTTCAGTTGGAGTCGGTGTAGCGCTGGGAGTGGATGTTAGGGTCGGACTAGGAGTGAACGTTTGGGTGGGTGTGGGCGTTTCGGTAGCAAGAAATGGCAGGTTTGATACACCACAGGAAATACTTGCCAACGCCAGTACGATTACTACAATCGACATTACTTGAAAGCTTTTTTTCTTGAACATGGTTTCCTCCTGAATAAGAAAATCCCTCCCAGCCACTGGAGCCAAGAGGGATTCGTACAAATACTTCTTTTACCTACTTTGTTCGAGCATTTGAGCAAAATTTGTGCTCTTAAGCCGGGTTACCAGTTCATCCTGCGCATCGCACCAAACGGGTTTGATGGGACAATTTTCATCGAACGTGCAAGCACCGGTATTACCAACGCACTCGTTCAACTGGATGGGTCCATCGATCGCTTCGACTACTTCGAGCAGGGTTATATCTTTGGGTTCCCGTGCCAGGGTCACACCGCCTCGTGCACCGCGCGAAGTATGGAGCAAACCTGCGATGGACAGCTGAGAAATGATCTTCGCCAAAAATGACGGGGGAATGTTCTGTTCCTTGGCAACTGCGCTGGTTGCGGAGCGCTCGCTGTTCCCCACGCGAGCCAGGTGTAGTACTGCGCGAACTGCATAGTCTGCTTGACGAGTAATTTGCATAATTGCCTTCCTTCTCTAAAACTAGAGAATCCTTGTCTCTAAACACGATTTTATTTTCCCTGTCTGAGACGGGCAAGTGATAGAGGTCATGGATGAATTATGACCTTTTGCTCCAAATATCATTACCGTATTTGAGAAGAAATCAGCAAAAAGTGCGATTTTCAGCGTACTCTGTGGTTGAAGAGTTTTCAAGCCTACCAAGACCAGCCTACGCATTGCTTCCCAAAACTACTATTTGAGAAGTTTAGAGGGTTACTTGTAAAATAGGGAAATAAAAAGACCGCCTTGAATGGCGGTCTCAGGTGCCGAGGGGGAGATTTGGACTCCCGACCAAGGGCTTATGAGAAGCTTGGTGAAGCGATTTTCAATTGTCCAATACGTCTTTTGTGTCTGTTTTGTCCATTTTTCCCCGTTTTTTAGTGTTTTTTTGAGGTCTAAATTCCGTTCTGTCCGTTATTTCCGCTATGTATCAACGTGTATGGCATACTTTTGGCATACCAAAACACTTGCCGCCGTCTGTTTTGAACATAGAAATAATGCTCTTTAACAAAGGCAGTCCGTTTTGGAGGCTTCCTTTATTTAAAGCGAGTAAAATCTTGGTATATTGATGCAAGGAGGCTAGAATGAATAATTGGGTTACATTCGTATTGGGCTTAGTTTTAGGAATTCCAATAGCGTATTTTGTCAACTTGACAACACCTGCACTTGGAATTTATCTAAAAAATCGTTCCCTCTCTAAACAAGAACAGAAAATAAAAACAGCCATCAATACTTATAAGTTATATAAGAGTTACAAAGCGAACCCTATAACTTTGATGTTGGCTATTCTTTCGTTCGTGATGGGGGCATTAGCTATATTAGGCACAATGTTCATGTTTTCTTTTATCTTTCAGCGAACACTATTCACAATCATTGGATTGTTGCTGCTCGGTGTTCTTTACTTTATGGCGAGCCGGATTTTGAGTGCGTTTGGCTATCTACAGGATTTCGATAAATTTAGAGAGCAAGCCGTCAAAAAACTTATAAAGTTAGGCGGCAATCCAGAAGATTTGGACAAAGAAGAAACGGTAGTAGAGCCTGTTAGCACAGAAAAGAAAAACAGAAAAGCTAAAGTAGGAGCATAGAATGGAAATAAAAACTCCCCTTCTTATAGGGGAGTTTTGCTTTCATTTTGAAAATCGGTATACGCAGCTAGAAGTTCTTCAAAGGGATTGTCCTGTTCTGCATACATCTCGATTACCCATTCAAAAAAATGCTTATCGGCATCTTCTTCATGGAGTGTTTTTAGAATTTCGCTTACTGCTTCCAAATCTTTTTTCGCTCTTTCCACTATCATAGACTTAGGTACATTGCATAACCTATTCAATAGTCTTTCGCTTCTTTCATAGAATGGCGACCAGCTTAAACGCACGCCCAAATTCAAAGTCATCTCTAGTTAAGGTTCTTCCGAGCCTAAATTCTAGGCAGCTAATGCACAAAACGCCTTTACCCACTCCAACTTAAATCCATATATCTTTCCTGACTATATAAGCATATTCTTGTAAATTATCAATACTTTTGCGGCAATCAAAACATATGCTTGTCTTCCACAAATAGTATTTTTAACCACAATTCCCACAATAAGGGATGATTCCACCGTAACCACCATAAGAACTTATTCCACATTTTGCCCTCCTTGAGATACGAAAATATCTGTACAAGACAATTACTGTCAATGCACGAGTCGAGGTTGTAAGAAACAATTATTCAATTTTTCTTCTTATCAAGTCTTTCGTATCAATTGGCAAATCGTATTTTCCAGCCCCCCGAAAAACAACCCACCTACCCTTATCAGGCACGCGGGCTATGATAACACAAGCCTCCCCTACTGGCGAGAAAAGTCAACCTTACTACGAATTATTTCCCTCGATAATCGTTTTTTCTTCGTCAGTGAGACCATACAGGTTATAAACCAGTGTATCAATTTTGGAGTCTACATCTGCAATCTCATGGTCGAGATCGCGCGCATGGTCGAATGCTTCAAGTGGCGATATTGTCAGACGTTCCTTCTGTAAAGTCAGAATTCTCTCAACTAATCTAACTATCTCATCGTATACGAGTTTCTCGTTGGGCTGATTGAGGTCAACCTTATATATGGGGAGTTGTCCTACATACTGTTTTGTACAAGTAATCCAACCACCTCGAAACACATTGCTAATGTTTTTTAAATACCAAAACAATGCTTTTGAGTTTAAAAGACCTAGAACATAATTTGTTGAAATATCGTGTTCAGAAACAGAGATACTGAAACCACCGCTTGCCATTAGACAAAAGTCACTCTTGTTATCTGGTAGCAAGGCATATAAACCTTCATCCGCAAGTAATGGTACGATAATTTGAGCAGTATCGTGAAGGTGTAAATTTCTTGGTGCGCTAAAGGCAAACCAAGTTTTATAGTCCTTGCGCTCTTCAAGCTCTTGTCTTCGGCTATTTAGATACGTGAAGGTCTTGGGATATTTCTTTTGTAATTCTTTTTCCTCAATTAACTTATATCCTTGTGAAGAGACATTATAAGGAAAAATAATCCTTTCTTTACTTTCGGGTCGGAATTGATACCTTCCAAAATCAGTTGCGTAAAGCGGAATACGCAACAGCAATTCTTCAAGTTCAACAACAACACCATCTTTGGTTTTGTATCGGCTATCACCTACTTTTTTCAAGATAAATACGTTGTCAGCGCCGCTACTTGAACCACGCGACATATCAGCGGGTAGTTCAAGAAGTGAAACTGTGCTTTTTCCTCTAAGTTTCTCTAATAAAATACTTGAGCGGTCATCAGAAAGAGACCATGCTTTCGTAGTTAAATTGCTGGCTGGAACGGTTGATGGACTAACATCGAATATATTAATGGTTCTTTCATCAGGAGCAACAGGGGCAACTAATCTGAAAGTCTGATTCTGCTTTTTTTTCAAGAATAGGAGACATGTATAAGTTGTTGCGTTTTCAAAAACTTGAAAAGATTTGAAATCGACTATTTGCTCCACGTATTGATTTTCAGATAATAATTTTCGCAAGCCCTCGCCATAATCGACCTGCATAAACTTATTGGGAAGAATAAGTCCTAAAACTCCCTCTGGTTTCAGTAGCCTCAGGGCTTGTTCTACAAATAAAACATAAATGTCATAGTTTCCAGTGGATGACTCAAAATTGTGATTGAAGTAATCAATTTCAGTCTTGTCTAAAGTCTGAATTCTCACATAAGGAGGGTTACCAACAATTACATCAAAACCACCATGTTGCAAAACATTTGAGAAACGGGAAGCGTACGTATCAATTTTCAAACTGTCGCCGTTTGCAATATTTTCCAACATCGGCAATTTTTCGCGTGAGTGTAGACCCCGCAAAAGCAGGTTCAACCGCGCTACCTCAACAGCTTGTTTGTCCTTGTCCACACCATAAATACAATTCTGTAAAACTTCTATCTGGCGGGCACGGTCAAAAATGTCAACTTCACTCTTTTGCGTTTGACCGCGTTGCTTGGCAACAAAATTGTCGATCATGTCAAACGCTTCAATCAGGAACGAACCCGACCCACAAGCCATATCCAGCACACGCGGCGGCTTAGAGGGGTTATAACCATGTTCATCAAGGTACTTGCCCACCGTTTGCTGAACAATGTATTTTGTAACGAACGTAGGTGTATAGTAAATCCCCTGTGATTTGCGCTTTGTCCGCTTTTCCTCAACGTGCGTTTCACTCTCCCCTTCCGCAACAACATGCCCTAAATACTGCTCATATGCTGTGCCTAAAACGTCCGCTTCCAGAGCGTTGAAGTTGTAGCGCGTGAAGTTCTTCTCATATAGTCCATTTATGACTTCTTCTAAGTCAGTAGGTGGTATCTGCAATTCTTCCGAGAAATGCCTTGCGAATAGCTCTGAGTTGTAGACCCCATCCAATTCACGGAAAAGTCCGGCAAGTTCCCGGTCGAGAGTACTGATTTTCTTTCTGTCCTTCAATTCACGAACCAGAGAGCGCAGCCGGATATTCTCAACTTCTCGGTCTTCGGCGGTACGGATGAAGATGAGACGGTTCAGCAAGCGCAAAACTGCCTCATCGATTTGAGCAGTTGAATACCCTAGATTGAAACCCTTATAGCTTTTGAAAAGATTTTCTCGCCATCTCCTCAAATCATCAAAAAGATGCTGGCTGACAGGCGTCCGCTTGATTTTCTTTCCAACTTTTTCCGCTTCCGCATCCAAGCGTCGAGCGGCAATCTCAGGTTTTGAGAGCCACCAGAGCCGACCAAAATCCGAAAGATAGCTGTCTAAATCGAATTCTACGAATTGAGCGCGGAACGGGTCATTTTCCTTCCATTCCGCGTTGAACACACGCAAGCCTTCAAAGTCCGAAAGCAGCGCCCACGTAACCGATTTTGTCCAAGCATAGTCAATGGCTTGTTTTACAAAGTTGGGATTGTTTAAATCCTCGTTTGCTCGTTTTGTTTCCAAGAAAAAGCGTGGCACATTGCCAAGCCGAAAGGAGAAATCCACCCAACCACGCGATACCTTTTCTTCCGGGGTAACTTCGTCTATGTTGTTTATATCCCAACCAAGAGCGCGGAACAAAGGCAGGATATACCCAAGCCTTGTTTGCATCTCATTCATGCCTTTGCGTTTTGCAGACGGCATGTTCTTGAAATCTTTTACAAGACGTTCGACTTCGTTGTAAGCGGTTTCTTGGTTCATTGTTGTTATCCCTTTTACTAATAGAGAATTATAGCAAACAATAAATATGAGCAGGGGCTTTTAAACCGCTGCTCTTGGACTGTTACACAAATTTACTTACTCAAATCATGACACTCTTTTTATGTAACCAAGGGCTTTTTGAGTCCAAAAGCCCCTGCTCATTAGGCTGTTGCTCAATGTTATTAACATTGAAGTTGAGTGTTTGAGGCTCTTCGCTTACTGTAAAAGATACATCGCAATGAAATATATGTCATGAAATGAAGTCATTGCATGACACCCTTTTTATATAACCAAGGGCTTTTTGGACTCCTGCTCAACCCTGTAAATTGTTTATTTTTCGTTCATCCTGTTCAAAAAGAGCGCAGTTTTGCCATTTCCACAATGTCTAGTCTGTCCAATGTATGCAAATCGATTGGCATACTTTTGGCATACCAGTAAAATTCTATACGGCATACTTTTGGCATACCATTGGCATACCAATTTTTAAAGCAAATAGGTTTACCCCCATATATGGGAGGTAAACCCATCTGCACGTACCATATTTAGTGCCGAGGGGGAGATTTGGACTCCCGACCAAGGGCTTATGAGTCCCCTGCTCTACCACTGAGCTACCTCGGCATGGGTAAAGCGGGGCAAATATTACTATGGGTGGGGGTGTTTGTCAACATATGCTTCAAAAGAATGTATAATTAAAACCAGAAAAACACGCTACTATGAAGATCCTCGTACTCAGCAACGACCTCATGGAACGGACCATCATCCAGCAAGTAATCCAGCGGAACGGTCATGAGTTAATACACGCCGAAAACAGTGATAACGCTATGCAGATTCTCCAGGAAGGCGGGATCCGTTTCATTATCGCCGACCGGGTTTCAACCGATATTGAAGAAAAGCAATTCATCAGACGAGTCCGCGAGGCTCGACCTCCCTACTATATTTACATCCTTCTGATCACCGAAAAAGTACAGGAAACGGATATAGCATCTCCGCGCGTAGGACCGGATGATTATTTACATAAGCCGGTCATTCCAGTGGAATTGAAGTCACGTGTCCATATCGGTGAGCGTATTCTTATCCTTGGCGATAGTCTGGTGCAGGCAAGGGGTAATCTTGAACAGACAGCCGCGAATGACACGCTCACTCAGGTGCTAACTCAGAAGGCGTTTCTGGCACTTTCAGTGGGAGAACTTGAGCGGGCACGACGTGCCCAATCTCCGTTGAGTTTGATCGCACTGGATGTTGACCATTTCAAAATGATCAACGATCAGTACGGCAAAGAGATCGGCGACGATGTGCTGCGGCTGATCGCCCAGGGAATCCATGAAAAAAGCCGACCCTACGATGGCGTCGGTCGTTACGAGGGAGATACTTTCATGTTGATCCTGCCCGGTGTTATCGGTCAGGATGCCGAGAAGATCGCGGACCGCATCATCAAAGGAATCCACAACACCGATATTTCCCTTAACAACGGCACCGCACTGCAGATCGGTCTCAGCGCCGGTATCGCCTCTTCCACTCTTATCACGGCTACTACAGAGATCGAAACGCTCGTTCGCAAAGCCAATGAGGCTGTATTACAGGCAAAACGCGAAGGTGGCAATCAGGTCTATACGATCTATCTCTAGCCCCAAACAATTTAGAAGAATATCTGTAATAGAAATAACGTGATCATCCCGGCGATGATCGTGAGCAGCGTGTTTTTGCTAAACCATGCCACCAGCATGGCAAATAACCCTGCCAGCAAACGATAATTATCAGGGGCAAGAATTCATCCTGCCATCTTTTAAGAACAGTTCAGGAAAGATGATCGCAGATAATACCGCTGGGGGAACATAATGTAATGCTTTACGCATCGTTTCTGGGATGTGGAGTTTACCGAACAAATAAATGAGCGAGAACCGGATCCCAAACGTGATCAACCCACCCAGGACCATGATCAACCAAATATTCATTCTTCCCCTCCAGATTTTTGCGCAGCATTCTCGACAGCGACTATTTCATTGCCCGCATCTTTCTCCAAGAGCGTCCCGACCACGATCCCGACCAATGCGGCAAGGATCAACCCCAACTTATAAGGAAGTGAATATGCCAGTAAAGCGACCACTCCGGCAGAGAATGCAGCAGCAACAGCCGCTCGATTCTTCAGAACTGGCACGACCATGGCAATGAACGTCAGCGGCAGGGCAAAATCCAATGACCAGGATTCCGGAATGGCAGTGCCGAGGAAAATTCCCAGTGCGGTGCTGACCTGCCAGGTGAACCAGAGCGAGAATCCCGCACCGAGAAAGAACCAATGCCCAAATGGAGTGACACCCTCCCGTTCATAATAGATCACCGTGGCAGCATAGGCTTCGTCGGTGAGCAGATAACTTAACAGTGTTTTCCAACGCGTGGGAAGGGAAGCAACATACGGGGCGAGAGAAGCGGAGTACAGCATGTGACGCAGGTTCACGACTGCGATGGTCAGCACTATCACAAATCCCGGCACCGAGTCGTGGATCAATTGTGCGGTGATGAACTGTGACGAGCCTGCAAATACAATCGATGACATCAACTGTGCAGCAGGTTTGGATAATCCCACGTTGAGTGCAAGCGCCCCGTAGATCATTCCAAATGGAAATACACCTATCAGTAACGGGGCTTCTGCACGGACACCTGCCCAAAAGTTTTTGGTCTTTTCGTTCATGTTTACCTAATGTGGGAATGAGATATTTGTATAGTAGCAGGAAAACACTTGGCAGCAAATTCGATGCCGCCGATTTTAACCGATGTTGCTACATATCATTGATTTTGATACTGCGCAATCCCCATAGATTAGAAAATTAAATGAAAAATCGCATCGAATTATAATTATCCCATGCACTTCAAACATTACACTCATTGGTTTCTGCTCATCTTGCTTGTCACAGGAGCATTCTATCGCCCACAACCTGTTCAGGCGGATGAGACTCAACCTGTTCCATCGAACCAGGCTAGTGCCTATGATCTGATCATCGCGATGAATACGCTGCGAGTCTCTTACGGACTCCCGGCTCTGATCGAGGACCCGATCGTGGATGCCGTTGCTCAATCAACCGCGTCCATCATGGCGGCGAACAGTATGTCGTGGCACATCGGCGATGTGCGCGGACGCATAGCGGCTGCCGGGTACGGGAACGGCGGCACTGTGTGGGCGACAGAGAATTTTGCCATGAGCATGAATGGCATGGGCATCGATGAGATCATGGCGATCTGGGCAGACCCCGACCACATGCGCCCCGCCGTGGAGGCTGCTTACTGCAATATAGGAGCCGGAGTAGCCGAGGCAAACGGACGGATCTATTATGTTCTACAGGCTGCCTATGTTGCCGGACGAGAATGCGGAAGTTCGTCTTCTCCATCAACAGGAGGAGGTACTTCCCAACCTGGTACGATTTCGAACCCAGTATCACAGTTGATCATGCCGGTGAAGATCGCCACGCCAGACGCGGATGGCAAGATCTATCATGTTGTCCAGGCTGGACAGTCCTTCTGGTCGATCGCGATCGCTTATCAGATCACCATTCATGATATTGAAGCTTGGAACAACCTTTCTCGTACGACCCCTTTGAAAGCCGGGCAGCGTTTGTATATCCCGAACAAAGAAACGGATGGGCTTGCCACACCAACTCCCTTGGGTATGATCGTGCCCCAATCCCCAGACGCAGACGGCAAGATCGTCCATGAAGTGCAGGCATATCAGGCATTGATAACTATTTCAGAAGCGTATCATGTTCCGGTAGACCGGATATTGGCACTGAACGGATTGCAAGCAGACTGGCCCCTTCAGATCGGGCAGAAGCTTGTTATCTCGCCCGGCAACATTACGCCCAGCGCCACATTGAGCGCTATCCAGAAGTTGACCCCCGAAGCAGATGGCAACTACTATCACACGGTGCAGAGCGGCGAGACGCTTTCGTGGATCGCCAGCCTATATGACGTCCCCCTTGCCGATCTAATGACTTGGAATGGAATGAACAATACATCCGTCATCCGCCCAGGACAAAAGTTGTTGCTGCTTGTTGCTCCCCCTGCCACAGCGACATCCACACCTGCGCCAGCAACATCCACACCATATCCATCCTCAACCGCTACGCAAGCGCTGGAAACTGCAACTCCGACGATCACTCCCCCTCCTACAACTACACCGGTCAAATCAGGCATGGGGCTGATCGTAGGACTGTCCACGATCGTCATCGGAGTCGGCGGATTGCTCTGGTGGAGATTCGCGCGTAGAAGTTAATCATCACAGAACATAATAGAAACAAAAGTCGCCCCGGTATACCGGGGCGATTTCATTACTGGCTTCTCCGTAAAAACTCCCTGATCGAAATGGATGCCGCCGCTCCCTCTCCTACCGCTGAAGCGACCTGTTTCGTGCTGCCGTGCCGAGCATCACCTGCTGCGAACAATCCCGGCATACTCATCTCGAACGGAAGTGGCTCGATATCGCCGTTCACCGTGTGCCGCAGATCATGACCGGTCAAGATAAATCCATATTGATCGAGTTCGGCATAGCCTTTGAGAAAAGCGGTGTTGGGCGTTTGCCCGATAAAGATGAATGCCGCGGCAGGATGGATCTCTTCCATTTTGTCACTATCCTTATAGTGGTACTTGATTGTCTTGAGTTTGGAGTTCTCTCCTTCGAAAGCATCCACCACTATATTGAAGCGCACTTCCACTTTGGAACCTGGCTCATTGACCTTATCAATGGCAATCTGACTGGCGGTCAACTTGTCACCGCGCACGAGCAGGACCACTTTCTCGGCAAAGGTGGTGAGATGCAGACCCTCTTCCACAGCCGAATTTCCGCCGCCAACTACCACAATCTCCTTTGCACCCTTATAAAACGGACCATCGCACGTGGCACAAAAATGAATCCCAGCACCGATAAAATCATCCTCACCGGGAACATCCAACCGTTTATACGATGCGCCCGTGGCGATCAACACCGCTGATGAATGATAATGTTTTCCGTCCGATGTATACACTTCATGATATCCATCTTCGAACGCCATGCGTTCCACATCCACCGCCTGCAAAATTTCCACGCCGAAACGCTTTGCCTGCTTGACCACACGTTCCGAAAATTCCTGTCCGCTGATACCTTCGGGAAAACCGGGGAAATTATCCAATCCCACCGTGATGCCTGCCTGCCCACCGAGACCAGAGCGCTCGATCAACAGTACATCCGCACCTTCGCGCGCGGCGTAGATCGAAGCAGTCAAGCCCGAAGGTCCGCCACCGATAATGATCAGGTCGTAATAGGTTTTCTTCGCTTCGGTCTTGAGCCCAAGCTTTTTCGCCAGTTCAGCATTCGACGGCTCTACTAAAAATGTGTCATCTTCAAAAAGGATCAGGGGAATAATTCGTTTGCCATTGTTCTTTTGCAGAACATACATCTCTCCATCTTTATCTTGCTCGATATCCACCCAGCGAAACGGAACAAACTGCTCACCCAGAAACTTCTTTGAGCGGCGGCAATCGGGGCACCAATACGCGCCATATACAGTGACTTTGGGTTCGGTCATGGTCTTTCCTCTCTTTCTGGGGATAAGACGACATAACCCACGCGTTTAATTTCCTCCCATTTCTTACGAAATTATTTCATACAGGAGGAAGATCCGCTTCTCTCTACGCCGATAGTTGCCACCGCTATAAAAACGTTTCCCAATTCACCATGGGGACACGGACTATACGGAGTTCACTGATACTCACGGAAAGAAAATTTAAAAAACTCTGTGTTTATCCGTGCGGTCCGTCAAATCCGCGTACTGAATGTTTTTTCACCCCAACGGATACAAGCGGAAGGACAGCACCATCGCCAGGATCGCCATTAGCACAGCGAAGATCGTGAAGAAAGCGCTGATCTCGATATTCTCGCGCGTCGCGATCAGGTATGTCGGAAGTTTTTGGAACACATCGAGCAGTTCACTGGCACTTGTGGCAGCATAGTATGTGCCACCGGTAAGGGTAGCAACTTGTTTCAAAGTATCTTCATCCAATTCACGACGGAAACCACCACCGCCTCCGCCGCCACCAAATGGATTGCCGAATCCACCGCCAAAGAATGGATCCAATTCCTGAAACGAATCGCCACAATTCATCGGGGAGGTGTTGTGCAGCGTACCAAAGCCAATTGTGTAAACGCGGATACCGCGGTCCACGGCTTGAGCAGCCGCCGTCAACGGCAGCGGACCCGCATTGCTTGCGCCATCGGTCAGCAAGACAATGATGTGCGGAACGGCATCTACATTCGGAGTTTCTACCGGACCTATTTGACCAAAATTCAAGTCGCTGGGTTTGACGCGTTCGTCGATCTCTGCTATGGCATCAATGGAACGCAGGATAGCGCTCCCGATAGCAGTACGCCGCGCCGGAGCCAGGCTATCGATGGCGCGTTCCAAGTCGCCCAAATTGTCCGTCGGTGGCTGGATCAGTTCGGCGAAACCGGCAAACGCCACGATACCGATCTTCCTGCCAGACCTGTCGTTCCGCACAAAATCCAAGGCAGCATCCTGGGCGGCTTTCAGACGGTTTGGTTCGATATCGGTGGAGCACATACTGCGTGAAACATCCATGGCAAGGATGACTGTCGCCTTGTTGGACGGCACCATCACGGTTGCGGTGGGTCGCGCAAAGGCAACGATCAAACTGGTCATTGCCAGCAAGAAAAATATAAAGGGAAGATGTCTTCGCAGCCACGATTGCTTTCCCATCGCATCGCGCACCAGCGATAGACTCGAATAGCGGACAGCATAGCGCCTACGTCGCCGTAATGTGACAATATAAGCTACAACGATCAACGGGATCAGAAACAATAAATACAGTAAAGAGGACCACTGGAAACTCATGGTACCCGTCCAAACCACAGGAGCGAGAGCGCGCCTGCCAGTAAAAAGAGCAGCATCCCCACCCCGGCAAACAGGGATGTGATTTCAATATCTTCCGGTTTGATGGATAGCTTGGGTTGCAAATCGCTGTACACGCGTTTTAGATCATCCTCGCTGGCAGCCTTGTAATACTGACCTCCCGTGTTATCGGCAACCGCTTGCAGTGTTGCTTCATCCAAACGCGAAACGACCGTAAAACCCTCAACCTTGAGCGGCTTCCCTTCCGTTGTACCCACGCCGATCGTATATACGCGGACTCCCAGATTTGCAGCGAGATCAGAAATCGCTACCGGGTCAGGGTCCTGATTGTTTTCACCGTCACTGAGCAGGACAATAACCGCAGAGGGGTACCAACCTTCGGGAACGGAAGCAGGCGTTTCGGTGGAAGGATCCGTGAGCGTATCCGTATTCAAAAAGGATTCGCCACCTTCGCTGACCACGATCGTGTTCAACGCTACGAGAATCCCGTTTCCCACCGAGGTCCCACGCCGAGGCACGAGGCGCTCGATCGTTTCCAGTGTTTCATCTCGTTTACTCGTCGGCTGCTGCACGGTGATGCCGCCATCGCTGAACGCCACCACACCGATCGAAATATTGGATGGCTGACTGTTCACGAAATCGCGCGCCGCCGCCTTGGCAGCTTCCATGCGTGTGGGCTGGATATCGTCTGCTGCCATGCTGCCGGAGACATCGAAGGTGAGAATGACCGTCCCTTCGAGTTTCGGCACCATCACCGTCGCCTGCGGTCGCGCTGCGGAAGTGATCAACACTGTAATGCCCAGCAAAAAGAACAGCGCGGGAATATGACGCCGTCTGCCTGCGTTCTTGGTTGGCGCTTGTACAATGCCCAAGCTGCCGTAGCGTGCTGCCACAGCCTGTCGCTGCTGCTGCGATCTAAAATACAAATAGACCAGCACCGGGACAAGTATCAGTAAATAAAGTAGGGAAGACCAGATAAACGACATAAATAGAGTCCGCTAATCGTCACCAATCTGCGCTAATCTTTTTTATTCGCGAGGATTAGCGCAGATTAGCGGAATATTATCTTCTCACCTGTTCGCGTCTCTTCGCAAAACGGACGATCTGTCGCACGAGATCATCCTCCGTTGAAAGCGGCAACACATCCACACCGGCATGTTTGAACGCAGCGTTCAACTCGAGTTCACGTTTCTGTGCCGCTTCGGCAAATCGCTTGCGGAACTTTTTATCGTGTGTGTCCACGAACATCTGCTCACCGGTCTCGGCATCTTCCATCACGACCATGCCCACATCGGGCAACTCGCGTTCACGCGGATCGAACAAGCGCACCGCCAGCACTTCATGCCGCTGTGCCAGCAAGCTCAACGGCTTTTCCCAACCAGGCTCGCTGATGAAATCAGAAATGACAAACACCAGCGACCTTCGCCGCAGTGCGTTCAACGCGCCATCCAAAAAGGATTTGAGATTCGTCGCCGGGACGTGATCAAGCCGCGGTTGTTTCAGCATATCGTTGAGCAGTCGCAACACCTGCACCTTTCCGCTTCGCGCTGGGATCGTGTGCTGGATCTTGCTCCCAAACATCATCGCCCCGACGCGGTTCCCATGCCGAGTCAATAAACGCGCCAGCACCGTGACAAAGTCCACGAGCATCGTGCGCTTCTCAACCTGTGTTTGCAGCGTCCCAAAATCCACAGACGGACTCATATCCAGCAGGAACCATGCCGTCACTTCGCGGTCTTCGTGATACTGCCGCACATACGGAGTATCCATGCGGGCGGTGACGTTCCAATCGATGTAGCGGATGTCGTCTTCTGGTTGATATTCGCGCAGATCGGCAAAGTCAACGCCGAAACCATAAAACAGGGAACGATAATCACCCTGGAGCAAACCGTCCAAGCGGCGGATAACATTCCAATCGAGGCGCAGCAGAACGCGCTCAGGCGTTTGCGCGGATGTCAGTGTGTTCATGCAATGGCACCACAGGGATCGGAATGCGGTCAAGGATCTTTTCGAGAATAGTATCTCCAGTCACGCCATCAGACAACGCTTCATACGAGAGGACAACACGGTGCCGCATCACATCCAGCGCCATATCGAGCACATCCTGCGGCAAGGCATATTTGCGTCCGCGCACGAAGGCGAGCGCACGACCGGTGAGGATCAAGTTGATCGAAGCACGCGGACTGGCTCCAAACATGATGTACTTCTGCAAGTCAGGCAAACCCACTTCCTTCGGATTGCGGGTGGCGCTGACCATACGGACGGCGTATTCGATCAAGGCAGGGTCAACATAGACTTTGTCTGCCTGTCTCTGCAAGTCAAGCAATTGGTCGGTGGTCAATACTTTTTGCACGTCTTGCAAAGCGCCGGTAATGCGTTCCACGATCACGAACTCTTCCGTGGGGCTTGGATATCCGATCAACACCTTGAGCATGAAGCGATCCACTTGCGCTTCGGGCAGAGCATACGTCCCTTCGGTTTCGATCGGGTTTTGAGTTGCCAACACCAAAAACGGACTCGGCACCTGATGTGTCTCACGTCCGATGGTCACCTGTCGCTCCTGCATGACTTCGAGCAGCGCGCTTTGCACTTTCGCGGGGGCGCGGTTGATCTCATCGGCGAGGAGCAGGTTCGTGAAAACGGGACCCAGCGAAGTGTCGAAAGAACCGGTCTTCTGGTTGTAGATGCGAGTCCCGACCAGATCAGCAGGAACAAGATCCGGCGTGAACTGGATGCGCTTGAAGTCCCCGCCAATGGACTCGGCAAGAGTCTTGATCGCCATTGTCTTTGCCAATCCTGGCACACCTTCCACGAGGATATGTCCGCGCGCCAACAAAGCCACGATCATCCGCTCGAGCAAATGATCCTGCCCGACGATGACCTTCTTTACTTCATATAAGACCTTCTCCATCGGAGTCCGGTTTTCGGGTGTCTTCTCAAGAACCATAGAATCTCTCCTCTTTATATAAACTCTACCGCTCCTGCAGGGGCTTAGCCCCTACAGAGCATGAGAACAATTAATACGGCGGCAACCCCGCACCGCCCGCTGCGGTCGTGATCGGTACAGCGAACGAGATGCCGACAAAGAAACTATCTTCGGTAGGATTCACGATGCCAGTCACGATCCCTACCACCTGCCCCTCGCGGTTCAACAGTGGACCTCCCGAATTACCGGGGTTTGCCGCCGCGTCGAACTGGATCAATCCCTGCAGTTCATTCTGAGCGCCTTTTGGTCTGAACGTGCGATCAAAACCTGAAACCACACCCGCGCTCATCGAGCCGTACAACCCAAATGGATGCCCAACAGCATATACTTCATCACCCACTTGCAACGCACCCGGGTTACCCAAAATAGCGGGCACGAATTGCGCAGGTGGCGTCACTGGCTGCAACACGGCAATATCCATCTCTGGCTGAGCATTCGCGATGGTGGCATCAGAATGCGTACCATCCGCGTAAACCATTGAAATCTTCGTCGCATCCTTCACAACATGCAGGCTGGTCAGAATATCACCTGCATCGTCGATGATCACACCGCTTCCCAAACTCTTTTCACCATCCGCCAGGTCCGCCTGGATCATAATGATGGACGGTTGGATGATGCGATACACTTCCTCAGAATACGCTGGGCGCGGCGTGGCAGAAGCCATCGCATTCGCGATCGCAGTATTCACTTGTGCACTTGTCAATTGCCTGTCAGGGAAAAGAAAACTATAAAGGACCAGAGCCAGCAACGTCGCTATCACACCAGACGCGAACGGCAACATCCCCCGAATCCGTTCACGCATACGACTAAAGCGGCTACTCTTTGAAATAGACGGTTCGTTCATCGCCTTCCATTCATCACTAACCAAAAAGGTCATTCAACGAATAGTTGAGAAAATTTACCGAACAGACTTACTCCAACTATAGAGCCTTTCAATGAGAAAAAACTGAGAGACCGGCTGATTAGGGATATGGACGGCATTCGTGCAAAGATACTTACCTGACGACTGACCTACGGCTCACGCTTCGCGAAGCCTATACCTGCTCTCGTTTAATATATACGTCTCCCACCCTGAAATTGGTTTTCGTTAATCGGAAAGAACGTCCGCTAACGCCCGCAACCCCAGCAAATAGGAACGCCATCCAAACCCCGAGATCTTTCCTTTGCATACGGCTGAGATCATCGAAACATGGCGAAATTCTTCACGAGCATACACATTCGAAAGATGCACCTCCACCACCGGGATCTGGATCGCTGAAATTGCATCGCGCAGCGCAATGGATGTGTGAGTGTATGCGCCCGGGTTGAACACCACGCCATCCACCAATGTCCGTGCGTCATGCAACGCATCGATTAGAACCCCTTCGTGGTTCGATTGCAAAGAGCTCACTTCAACTCCCAATTCTCCCCCCAATTCCTTCAATTTATTATCAATATCTACTAAAGTCATCGAGCCATAGACTTCAGGCTCGCGAGTGCCAAGCAAATTCAAATTCGGTCCGTGCAAAACAAGTATTTTCATAATTCCTCTCTTTGGGACGATAGACAATGGACCATCGACCATACTGCTTTGACCATGGTCAATAGTCCACCGTCCATGGTCTGGTCATTCCAGCACACTTTCCAAATCACTCACTTCCACCAACTCCACCCTGCCGATCTCAGCAGGCAAAGCAAAGCGGATCGCTTTCGCATTCTTCTTCTTATCCACTCGCATGGCACGGATGATCTCTCCGCGTAGCATTGCATCAGGAATTTGAAGTCGGCAGCCCAAGCGCAGAAAGTGTTGCAGCGATCTTATCTGTCAAACCCTTATAGGCAATCCCGATCCGCTCGGCATATTTTGCTTCCACCACAGTCCCGATAGCAATCGCTTCTCCATGCCGCAACTCAAACTTGCTGACCAATTCCACCGCATGTCCAACCGTATGTCCCAAATTCAACGCCGCGCGGATTCCCTTTTCGTACGGATCATCTTCGATCACCTTGATCTTCACCGCCATCGCGCGTTTGACGATCTCTTCGAGATTTTCTTTTACCCAATCCATGCCGCGTGAACACAACTCGAACAATTCAGGGTCAGAGATAATTCCATGTTTGACCACTTCCGCCATACCGGAAATCAATTCGCGTTCGGGCAATGTCTTCAATAACGATGGATCAGCCAACACTATTTTGGGCGGATAGAATGCACCGACAAGGTTCTTTCCTTCTGGTAGATCAAATCCAGTCTTCCCGCCGATAGATGCATCCACCATCGAAAGTAAAGTTGTTGGGATGCCGATCCAATTGATTCCGCGCATGTAGGTAGCGGCAGCAAACCCCACCATGTCACCGACCACGCCGCCGCCAAGGGCGATGACTGTGCTCTTGCGATCTAGTCCATTTTCGAGAAAGGATTTCCACATGAATGAAATCGTCTCAAGATTTTTATGTTCCTCTCCTACCGGAACTATGACCGCTTTGGCATCCTGCCCAACCGCTTTTTTTATTCGCTCAAGATGAAACTTCGCCACGTTTTCGTCGGTCACTATTAAAGAGGATGGCAAATTGGCAATTTGCCCTACTCGCACATCATACTCACCCATCGCAGAAAGATGATGCCGTCCCAACTGCAATTGAATTTCAGAAGCAATCTGCTCCGACGTTTTTCCATCCACCTGAACTTTCAACGGAAAAGAGGCGTAATGCTGGGCACGATCATTGAGATAAGAAGTAAGCTTCGATTCCAAATCACCCGCCAGCAATGGACGAGTATCCGGTTCCTTTTTCAGCCGTTCAACTAACGTCGCCAATTCCGCAGTGAGCAAAATGACTGTGCCGTTCCCTTCTACCAGCGCACGATTTTCGCCTCGGAGCAATGCTCCACCACCCAACGCGACAACACTTTCTTTACCAGTGATGATCTGTTTCAAAGCAGCACTTTCCCATTCGCGCACTTTGGGCATCCCATCCGCTTCAACGATCTGAGGAATGGTCATGCCTGCGTTCGCTTCAAGTACTTGATCGGAGTTTACAAACGGCAAATGGAGATTGTCCGCTAGTTGTTTTCCAATAGTAGATTTACCCGCACCAGACGGTCCATAAACGAATATATGGCTCATATTTATTCCCAAAAAACGTGCGGAATGTTATCCATTGGCAGATCTTCCAGTGTGGCTTTGCGCAGGGATTCGAAGCGCGGCTTCATTTCATTTATCGAGTCACCTCCTAGCTTCTCAATGAGAGCATCCGCCAGAACAAAAGCAACCATCGCTTCCAAAATGGGGACGGCACGCGGCACTGGGCAGAAATCGGAGCGCTCGTATTTAGTGGGAGCATTTTCGCCCGAGGCAAAGTCAACCGTTTGTTGAGGAGTCAGTGTTGTAGCAATTGGCTTCATCGCCGCGCGAATGATGATTGGCTGACCATTGCTGACTCCACCTTCGGTGCCACCAGCGCGATTGGAGTGACGAGTAATGAGTGAAGAATGAAGTGCCATAGCATCGTGTGCCTGCGTTCCGGGAAGTTTTGCATTCTCAAATGCATCACCAACTTCCACTCCCTTCATTGCCTGCACGGACATAACTGCCATCGCCAATTTTGCTTCGAGGCGTTTGTCCCATTGCATGAAACTGCCTAGTCCGACTGGAACGTTCAACGCAACGATTTCAAGAATTCCGCCAAGAGTATTTTTGCCGTGGATCGTCTTTTCGATCTCATCCCGCATCTTCTGCGCGGACGATTCCACCGGACAGCGCACATCCGACCCTTCGGCATGGATGAAGCGCTCTTCGTAGGGCATGTTGCCAAAATCAGCGGTGATCTCTCCGATGGAGGCAACATATCCGCCAACAATAATTCCGAACTGTGAAAGGAAATGTTTACATACCGCTCCCGCTGCGACGCGCATAGTTGTTTCGCGCGCAGATGCACGCTCCAAGGCGGGACGCAGATCTTTGTAGCCAAACTTCACCGCGCCAGTTAAGTCGGCATGTCCTGGGCGCGGAGCGGTCATCGGCTCAACAGCTTTACCTTTCCATTTGATGTGGTCATCGTTTTGCACGAGCAAGGCAATGGGCGCGCCAGTCGTTTCACCAGCCATGACTCCGCCAAGGATCTGCACCGTGTCCTTCTCGATCTTCATACGACCACCAGAACCATATCCCTGCTGGCGGCGAGTCAGTTCTTTATTGATGATATCTGGTGTAATGGATAGACCGGCAGGCATCCCATCGAGGATGGCGGTCAACGATGGTCCGTGTGATTCACCAGCAGTTAGAAAGCGTAAAGGCATTGAGTTCTCCAAGTAAAAAGAAAGATGAAAGAAGAAAGAATTATTCTTGAACGGCTTGGTAGAGAATTTCAAGCGGAGGGATACGTCCAGTCCAAATGGCAAAGCCGAGGGCGGCTTGTTCGATGAGCATACCTAGTCCGGTTGTGGCATGATTTCCCTTTGCACGGGCATTCCGCACCAATTTGGTCTCACGTGGATTGTAGACTAGATCATAAATCATTGTATATTTTGAAGGGGAGACATTTCTAGGCAGCGGAGATTGATTAATTTTTGGCGTCATACCAACTGGAGTAGTATTAACTATGAGTTGAAAGTTGGAAAGTGTTATTTTAAGCTTGTTGAAGGGTGGAAGCATTTCAAAGTTCAAATTACTTGCTTTGACCCCTTTAAACTGAGAGACCAACTGTTCGGCTTGTTCGATACGGCGGGCATTTACAGCGACATCCCAGCCATCATTGTATAACGCATAAACTACCGACCGGGCTGAGCCTCCGGCGCCTAAGATCAAGGCTGATTTTTCCCTCACTGAACCTACATCATCCCAAAAAACAGGAGAGGGGGCTCCTGCCATAAACTTCTTCAAATCCGACAAGAATCCCTGTGCATCAGTATTATCGCCAATAAGCTTACCATCTTTCATATAAATGACATTGACCGCGCCAATGGATTGAGCAGTGGATGTCAATTCGTCGAGCAGAGGTATCACATTTTGTTTGTGTGGGATGGTGACGTTGAGTCCGGTGATCTCGCTGGAGCGGACGCGGGCGAGCAGGTCTCTTAATCCTTGAATGTCATCGGGGGGAATGGGGAATAGGGAATAGTCGCCGTCCAATTCACAGGCGGCGAGGGCGGCGTTTTGGATCTTGGGTGAGAGGGAGTGGCTGACAGGGTAGCCGATCAATCCCAGTTTGAAGGTTGGAAGGTTGGAAGGTTGCAGGTTGGTCATTGCAAGGAATCCAATATTTCAAAAAAATTGGGAAAGGTTTTTGAGACACAGGATGGGTTTTCAATCGTGACACCATCGAAACGCAAGCCGATGAGAGAGAATGCCATCGCCATGCGGTGGTCGTTGTAGGTTTGAATGTTGGCAGGTTGGAAGGTTGGGCGCGGATAAATAGTCATGCCATCTTCATGCTCATCGACCTGCACACCAAGGCGCTTTAGTTCACTGCAAGTAGCAGAGATACGATCCGTTTCTTTCACACGAGCGGAGGCAACTCCGCGGATGAGGGTTGGAGATGATGCAAAGGGAGCGACTGCCGCGAGGGTTTGAGCGGTATCGGGGATATCGCGCATATCAACATCAACACCGCGTAAATTCTGTGCACCGGTGACTTCGATATAGTTCTCTCCTTCTTAATATCACATCCCATTTGAGCAAGGACATCGAGAAATGCAATGTCGCCTTGTACAGAGTTGCGGGAGATATTTTTCACGCGAACTGTCCCGCCGCAGATCGCTGGGGCGGCGAAGAAGTAGGAGGCGGCGGAGGCGTCGGACTTGATTTGGTAATTGGCAATTGGTGAGTATGTAGCAGGATGAATAGTGAAGCGTGAATATTGGTCACGTTCAATTTGGACACCGAAGTCTTTCATGATGGAGATGGTCATGTCCACGTAGGGTTTGGAGTTAAGATCGGTGGTGAGTTCAATCTCGATGGGAGACTGGGCGTAGGGGGCAACCATCAATAATGCGGATAAAAACTGGGAAGAGATATTTCCAGCGATCTTTGTTTTCCCGCCCGCTAGCCCTTTGGCAAAGATCTCCACAGGCGGGCAGTTGTTCTTCGCTTCCATCTCCACGCCTAATTGGTTGAGAGCATCGATCAAGTCACCGATGGGACGTTCACGCATGCGGGGCTCGCCGTCGATGATATATTCACCGTTTCCAAGAGTGAGAAATGCGGAAAGGAATCTGGCAGCGGTGCCCGCGTTGCCGATGAAGAGTTCAGCTTTCCTGGCAGGGATTTTTCCGCCCAAGCCGGTGACTGTCATTTCGTGGTTGGTTTCGTCGAGTTGAACATCAAAACCGAGAGTCTGGAGCGCTTTGGCAAAGTATTTCGAGTCGTCGGAGAAAAGTGCGTTGGTTAGTTTTGTCGTTCCATGGGCAAGAGCAGCGATGAGCAAGGCGCGGTTCGTCAACGACTTGGAGCCAGGGACGCGGACAGTGGCGTTGAGAGGATGTTTGATCGGGGTAATACGGAGGGAAGGCGGGAGAGTGGTCATGAAAGAAGTTATCAGTGAATAGTAATCAGTGATCAGTTGCCAATCAGAGTTTGGTAGCTGGAACGGGATTGGTTGAGGATGGTTTCGAGTTGTGCGAAGTTTTCGGATGCAAGAGCAGATTCAACTTCTGACAACTGTCTTTGTAAACCATGCAAGGCGTTTAGGACATTTTCGCGATTGGATTGCAGAACGCCCAGCATCATAGAAGATGGAGTCCCAGCTACGCGACTTGTAGATTTGAAGCCGGTGCCTACAAGAGCGGCGACATCTGTCGGTGTAGCGAGTGACAGTGCAGAGGCAAGTAGAAACGGCAAATGGCTCGTGGATGCGAGAATGCGGTCATGTTCGGTCGCGTCTAGAATGGTTGCTTTCGCGCTAAGTGCTTCGACGATCTGATGTGCCGCGGATAATGCTCGCGGTGATGTGCGCTCCAACGGGGTCAGCAAAAACGGCGCGGCGTAGTAGAGAGTCCGTTCGGCGTTGGCAAGGGAGAGTTTTTCTTTGCCGCAGATAGGATGCCCACCGATGGGGTCGAAGCGGTCGGGCAGGCAGGACATCGCATCCACGATCTGCTTTTTCGTGGAGCCCAAGTCCATAACGATGCAGGGATTGGACGTGAATGACGGCAACTGCTTGAGCAGAGTCAAAATCGCAGGCACGGGTGCGGACAAGATAACGAGATCCGCTTTGGGGAGGAGTTTGGCGGGATCGCTGTCAGCGTAGTCCACGATGTGTTGGGAGAGAGCAAGCTCGAGCGTGGGTTGATGCGGGTCGATCCCATAGAGGGTGGCACACTTCCCACGCAGTCCCAATGCGAGCGAGCCGCCCATCAATCCCAGTCCGATGATGGCGACTTTGGACTCTGCGAGATTAAAGTCAGGCTCGTTCATGTTGAGGAACCAAGCTGCGATCCACAGCTTCTGCAACTGCTTTGACCTGCCTCACCATTTTGGCGAAGGCTTCGGGCGTGAGGGACTGCTTGCCATCTGAGATGGCGTGTGCGGGATCAGGGTGAACTTCGACGATGACACCATCGGCGCCGGCAGCGACACCCGCCTTCGCGATGGAAGAAACAAAATCGGAATCGCCGGTCGAGTGACTCGGGTCAATGATGACGGGTAGATGTGTGAGCTTCTTGAGGACAGGGATGGCGTTGATATCGGTGGTGTTGCGCGTGGCAGTTTCAAAAGTGCGGATGCCGCGTTCGCACAACATCACGCGCGTGTTGCCGCCGCTGAGGATGTATTCGCTTGCCATGAGCATCTCTTCGATGGTAGCAGACATGCCGCGCTTGAAGAGCACCGGTGTGCGCGTCTCTCCAATGGCGCGCAGGAGATTGAAGTTCTGCATGTTGCGCGCGCCGAGTTGAAAGACATCTACATATTTTTGCATCATCTCGATCTGAGAGACTGCCATCACTTCGACCACGATGGGCATGCCAGTCTTCTCGCGCGCTTCGACTAGATATTCAAGTCCTTCTTCTCCGAGTCCTTGGAAGGAATAGGGTGACGTGCGCGGTTTGAAGACACCTCCGCGCAAGGCGTTCGCTCCTGCTTCCTTGACTGCCTGTGCAATTTCCAAAATTTGTTCGCGCGATTCAACTGCACAGGGTCCAGCGATGATGGGAACTTCTGTACCGCCGACGGTGAAGCCATCTAAATTGAAAACGGAATCTTGTTCGTGGAACTGACGAGAGGCGAGTTTGTACGGCTTCGAAATGCGCTGGACTTCCAATACACCGGGGAATGCTTCGAAGATTTCTTTAGGGACGTAATGTCCGTCACCGACTGCGCCAATGATGGTTTGTTCAGCACCATAAATGGGATGCGCGGATAATTTCTGCTTTTCGATCTCGGCAATGACGGCGTCGATCTGTTCTTTGGGTGCACCGGGGTGCATGATGATCATCATAGTGAAAACTCCTTGAAGGATGAATTAGGAAGGATGAAAAAGTAGGCAGGTATACAAGTACAAAGGTAGACACGTATACAGGTCATGGTAGCGCCGTGTGTACGTGTTTCCTTGTTTACGTGTTTACGTCGATCATGCCCAACCCTGCTTCACATATTCGCCTTGCGCCACGGCGAGTTTACGCCCCATGATCTGGGCGATCTGCCCGACCTGATTCACCATTTTGGCGAAGGCTTCAGGTTTGAGAGATTGCTTGCCATCGGACACTGCGTGCGCAGGATCTGGATGCACTTCGACAATGAGTCCATCTGCGCCAGCGGCGATGCCGGCACGTGCAATGGCAGCGACATAATCCGCGTGACCGGTGGCGTGCGATGGGTCAAGGATGACAGGCAGGTGAGTGAGATTTTTCAGAACAGGGATAGCGTTGATATCGGTCGTGTTGCGTGTGGCAGTCTCAAAGGTACGGATGCCGCGCTCGCACAACATCACACGCTGGTTGCCCCCAGCCAAAATATATTCGGCAGACATGAGCAGTTCTTCGATGGTGGCGGAGAGTCCGCGTTTGAGCAGTACGGCTGTGCGTGTCTCGCCGACAGCACGCAGCAGGTTGAAGTTCTGCATGTTGCGTGCGCCGATCTGCAGCACGTCCACATATTTGACCATCACATCCAATTGGACTTGCGACATGATCTCGACCACGATGGGCAGTCCCGTTTTCTCGCGCGCTTCGGCAAGGAGTTCGAGCCCTTCCTCGCCCAGACCTTGGAAGGAGTACGGAGATGTGCGCGGCTTGAAGACACCACCACGTAAAGCGGACGCTCCCGCTTCTTTCACAGCCTGAGCTGTTTCCAATATCTGAGAGCGACTCTCCACGGAACATGGTCCGGCGATGACAGCGATCTCTTCCCCGCCGACCGTGAATCCGTCAATGGGCAAGATGCTGTTCTCCGGGTGGAATTGACGCGATGCCAGTTTATAGGGCTGCGTAATGCGCTGAACGAGATCTACACCTTCAAGAGATTCGAATCTCTCGAGCGGAATATTGTGCGTCTCACCGATCGCGCCGATAATCGTCGCTTCAACTCCCTGTGAGAGATGGACATTCAACCCCGCGGATTTGATGGAAGCAATGACCGCTTCCACTTGCTGAGGGGTGGCGTTGGCTTTCATTATGATCATCATGGTGGTTTCTCCTAATTGAGTTTCAAGTTTACAAGTTGCAGGTTTGAAGGTTATCAACTTGAAACCTGTAAACCTTCCAACCTTCAAACGGTCTATTGCGCCGCTACTAAGTCAGGTCTCAGCTTGACGGCGTCACGTAAATAGACGTGTGTGATTTGGTTCTGAGCAAGTTCCGTGTTCCAGTGGACGAGCACGCGGATGACACGGGGCAAACTTCCGGGCACGGGGATTTCGCGGGCACACATCATCGGGACAAGCCCCCAGCCCATTTGACGGGCACCCTGCGCGGGGAAGGTGGAAGCGAGATCCTCCGTCACGGTGAAGAGGGCGCTGGCGATATCATCCGTGCGCATGCCTTCGTTCTCGGCAAGGATCTCCTCCAGCAGTTCGCGCGTGGCTTGCAGGATCAGGTCTGGTTCATCGGCTGTGACGGTGGTCGCGCCACGGATTCCACGGATCGGCATAATAGCTCCTTGAGTGTTCCCCTTGCCCCTCCCCATCCCGGAGGAGAACAGGATGAGGAGGGGTGCGGAGAAAAATAAGTAATAAAAAAGAGCGAGACCGTGTGGTCTCGCTCTTTTTGCATCCAGAGTTAGGTTCTGTCTACTTTAAGCGCCACCAACGGCAACCGAGTTCGGAGCCGTAAAATAATAATACGCAAACCAACGAGTAGACTTGGACATATTGGGCGCAATTCTATGCGTTTGGTCGTGATACGTCAAGAGCGACTTTAAACGATCCATGATTTTCTCAAACCTAAACTCAATCCTTTGGGACACGGATTTCGCGGATACAACGGATGTTTTCCGTTTCTCACGGAGAGTTCCGTGACTTCCGTGTTGTCCGTGTACCTGCGTAGTCCTTGTTTAGCAGGAAGACCATGTTAAATAATTCGGCTGCCTCACTCGAAAGCAAGTCAGCCGAATTATTTTCACTGTTGCGAATTTTACAGGTTAATCATCCGCACCGCGCGTCTGCGGGACACCACGATCACGTTCACGCTCGACGCGGCGCTCCACGTTTTCGGCGGCGCGTTCCACCTTCGGGCGGACTTCATTTCCGCGGCGGTACCAGCCATCCACGATACGACCCGCGGTATCGCGTCCACCCAGACCGAACGCCAGACCAGCCGCCAGCGACAGAGCGCCGATGAAGCCCATGAAGAGCGTATTGACCAGCGTCTGAGCAATTCCAATCTGATTGACAGCCACCACGATACCGAACGACCAGACCGCTACACGCGCAATGGTCGAGAGCAGATCAGGGTTGCTGAATCCAGCCTGCGCCGTCGCGCCGCGGATCAGGTCGCCCAGGGCATTCGCTGCCAGACCTGCGATCACAAGGATCACAACCGCCACGACAAGGTTCGGGATCCACAGCAGGAACTGCTGCAAGACCGAGGATACCGCCGGCAGACCAAGCGCGTCAAAGGCGACGACCATCACGATCAGGCGTACAAACCATTTGACGATATCCGCCAGCACACCAGCCGTATCCTTGCGAATACCCATGTTATGGACAAAGCCGCTCAGCCCGGAACGCTGTGCCAGATCATTAAAGCGCACCATGCGTAACAGGGCAGCGACCGCAGCCGCAAGCACACCCGCGATCAGCCAACCGATGATAAGAATAACGAGGAAGCCGATAATACGCGGAATGGCTGCCAGAAACATACTTAATGCGGCAGTCAGGGACGTCATGATCGCCGCACCCCAGTTTGTAACAGGAGTCATTTCTAAAATCCTTTCAACCTGCCCGGTGAGGACAGATCAATGAGAGTCTCGAGACATGCTCGACACCAAAGTCGTTCCCAGTTCAAATGGAACAAACGATCCGTTCAGAATCAATTATCTAAATTACCCCATGCCTGTCAATTAGGGAGATGCCTAAAATACGCGAATATACCCTACCCCGCCCCTTTAGCCTGCAGCTTTCTGACATGCTCACTCGAGACCTGAAAGACATATTTCATGAATTTGACCGCCTCCCGCATCCGTGCAAGCCGGGAGCGGTACAGCGCACCGTCCGATTTCGTCCGCAGGCGGATAGCTTCGCGAAGGATGCGGTGATACTGCGCAGGGAAGACCGTCAACGCATATTCGCCGGAACGTTTCTTGGTAATGACCTTCTTTTCCATGATCGTATAAAACTGACGAGCGACTCCCAGCACCGTCCACTGGATGCCCCAATCGCTTAGCATGGAAATAAGTTTACCGGGCTGCTGCGTCCAACTCTTCCAATAGGTGTTCATGTTGCCCAGCGTCCACGTGACGAGATAATTCTCATCCACGGGGATGGACAACCCGCTCGGGTCTACGCCCAAAGCTGGGACTCCATAATTTTTCAGGATCCACCACGTGACCGGATTCGCTTCGAAATCAGACTGAAGATCAAGCTTGCCGTCGTGGAAGACGACCCGCTCGCCGATCTCACGGCTCTGCTTGCCCAGATCGGAAGCGAGCAAATAGGCACCGGACAATTTCCAGTGCGGATACGTGCTCTCCACTTTTTGGTGGATCTCATACAAAGCTTTGCTCTCCTGCTCCGTCGCAGGATGATTTGTCACAGCGATAAAGTCCACATCGCTGAAATGCGGATTGAACTCATCCAGCGCGATCGAACCAACGATGTAGAACGCCTCCAGAAAACCGGGCAGACGATGGTTAATTTGGGCAAAATAGCTTTCAAGTGCAGGAGCGACAACTTCAGGGATGCGATTTATCAAGGGGATTTTATTTCCAACCACGAATATTATTTGCAATCCGAATATATTCAATATGTGGGCGATCAGATACAGCAGGGGGAAGAATAATTATAGGTCTTAGGTCTTGAGAAAATTTCGCTAAGCCATCAGACAGTTTTTGACTTTGCAATTCGGAAACTCTATTTCGGTTTATTTGAATAGAATAATCTTCTGACACAGCTATTAACGCTTGGTCATAAGCCTTATGGTGCAAAGCACAAAGTGCAAGTCCATTTCGAGTTTCATCTGTGCCATTGTCATGATTAACAGGGATTATGTGTGCAGCCTCAACCAACTTAAGTTGTACACCGCAGACAGCACAATGAAAGCCATAAGCTGTTAAAACACGCTTTCTAAAACCGACATCCCGCAATTTCTTACTAACAGTAACAACGGTTGTTTTTCTAACAGCATTCTGAATCTGAATATCCGCAACATTTATTTCTGGATTCTGGGCAATTTCACTTAGGACAGATAAATCCTTTGTTGATTGACCAAAATCATGCAAAGGTTCCAAATTTTGTAAGTAATCAACAAAGAAGTCGGGACGAAAAGCAATCGCCACTTCCTTGTTACCCTTATCACAGGGTTCAAATCCATTTATATAAGCCTTGCGCAGGGCATCTTCTCTGATTTGAATAGAAGGAGAAGAGCCTAACTTACCTAGGTGCTTTCTTATATCAAAACCAGCAAATACATCTGCATCTTTCCAATATCCAAGTATTAGCGTCTTTCCACCGTGTAATGGCTCAAATTTATCAACGCCTGTGATTTGAATTCGATATTCATCTTTTGGGCGTGCTTTTCCGCCACCATGTGTCAAGTGCCAAACATATATCTTGACACGATAGCTCTCCTCATTGCGATAAACTTGCAAGTAAAAAGGATGCTGACTTATATCTTCCAGATAAGCAACATTCCAACCAGAATCATTTATTGCGCTTACTATTTTTTCGAGGAGATCGTACTTGTTGTGTCGCGCCATTGGAATCCCTCACTGCAAAAAGATCATTTACCTCTTGGAAACGATAGACGCTGCCCTGAAGGTAGTTTGAATCAATCTCAAAGGCAAGCCATCTCCGTTTCAGAAGTTCCGCTGCCTGACCAGTTGTGTTAGAACCAGCGAACGGGTCTAAGACCACATCGTTTTCATCAGTCAAAAATTCAATAAAGAATTTTGGAAAATCAAGAGGAAATCTAGCTGGATGGGGTTTTATACCAGCCTCATTACAACGTCTCAGATAAGCGCTATTAGATTCCGTATTGGCGATCGTCAGCAAATTAGGCGGAATGGCACCGTTATTATCTTTCTGAAACTTAGTGGAAATGTCATGCCCGCTCGGACGTAGCTTCGCCTTATAACCATTTTCCAAAAGGCTTTTCATGCTTTCAGAATATGGTTTAAGAACCTTTCTGTTATTCGCTTTTGGATTTTCAGTAACTGATAGCCACCAAACCACATTTACAGAATCTTTTACTCTTACACGCCGAATATTAACCCATTCTGCTGGGGTGGGAAGTCTTGATGGATTATAGTGATAGAAATCTTGAGCTAAGAAAAAGCCCAAATCTTTACACAGCTTTACCAAAAGTTCAAATTGATAAATAGCTCGAACAGGGTATCCGGGTAAATAAGCTCCACCTAAATCAAGAACAAAAGAGCCGTCATCTTTCAAAATCCTTTTGAACTCGCAAGCGAACTTAAGAAACCATTCAACGTACTCATCGGCACTTTTGTTACCATATTCTTTTTTACGAGTTAATGCAAAAGGTGGGGATGTAACGACCAAATTCACACTCTTGTCGGGCAATTTCTTGAGTAAATCCAAGCTGTCGCCAAGATAGGCTGCACCATACTTCGTTTGATAATATGGCTCGGTAAGTTTAATGGGGTTATCTTTGATTTTCACGTTGAAAATTGTAACATAGGAAGATGTACACGACCAAAATGCCTATCCCACCTTTGTTTTTACAAGTTTTTCCTTCAACCAGAGATTAACCAAAGTCTCGACATTTATACCGCGGATATGAGCCAATTCCTCAATATCAGAGAATAAATCAGGCTCAACGGAAACTGCAATCTTGAAGTGAAATTTAACATCGGGTGATTTTGGGTCGTCAAATTCGGTAAAGTCGTACTTATCCCAGAATTCGCCCATTTTTTTTAGTGAGTTGGTTTTTGAAACAGGTTTTTTATTTGCAGGCATGATGACAGTATACAACAAAGATATACACGGCTAAAGGCATTAGCTAAATCCGCCGAAATAGATAGGTGACGATCAAGGCTTAAAGTCGGCATGTCATGCTGAGCGTAGCGAAGCATCTCTACCGCCGTCGTAGAGACCCTTCGGTCGCAACAAACGCTCCCTCAGAGTGACATAACAGATGAAAATCCGGTAAACCATTGAACTGTGACACACTCTCTTGATATAATCACCAGTTCGAGGAATCCCAAAAAATGTCTTTCACAACCAAAATCGACGAATGGATGAAAGAAGCCGAAGAGCGACCTGAGTCTGCGGTTACGATCGTGCGACTCATCGCCAGGCGTCTGCGCGAGCTCAGTGAGCGGGATGAGGAACTGCTGGCAGAAAATATCGCCCTGCAGAACGGCTCGCGCGTGGAAGAATACCAGAAGCGCATCGCGCACCTGGAGTATCAACTGGATTTGCTCAAACGGCGTATCGGCGTGGACGATGCGTCACTGGTGGAACTCCCCACCACGCCAGCAGAAACCTCCACGCTCAGCGTATTGATCTACAACGCCCACGGTCGCATCTTCCGCCTGGAACTGGGCGCCGAGTCCAAAGAACTCGGTCGCATCCTGGGCGAGATGGTCACCGATCTGGAGCCGCCGCGCATCGTTGCCGTGCCGTCAAACGAAGATGTGCTGCTGTTATTCACATCCGGGCGCGTTGCCACCTATTCGGTGAGCAACATCCCCACCGTGGAATTGGGTGGCGCATGGGAGTGGAGTCAGGCATCCATGCCTGATGAACCTCATGCCGGGGAAGCGCTGGCATGTGTCACACCCTTCTCAAAGCTCCCCCTCTCCGATTTCTTCCTGCAGGTCAGCCGCCGTGGCTGCGCCAAAAAGACCATGACATCCATGGCGCAGTCGATCCTCAACAATCACTACATCGGCAAAGGCTCGATCCAAAAATCTGACCAGCCCTTCGACCTGATGCTGGCGCACAAGAAAGACCGCGCCGCCTTCGTCACCTACGAGGGCAAGGTCATCGGCTTCGATGTGGACGAACTCTCCTATGCCACCGATGAGCGCGTGCGCCTGACCGCCACCGATTACGTCATCGCCTCCTTCACCGCTCCCACAGACACCACACTGCTGTGCGTGACCCAGAACGGCAAGGTGATCCAACGCGAGAGCAAGAACATCGAGCTATCCAAATCATCCACCGCAAGGGGACAGTCGCTCATTCCGCCTTCGCGGCTCGAGCAGGGAGTCCGCTTTATGGGAGCGGCGGCGGTCAAGAATGCAAACTCGGTCATCGTGCTGGATGCGACGGGGCGACTCCAGATCCTCGAAGCGGGAACCATGACCGGCGCCGGTTCGATCGAAGCCGAGGGTTGGATCCTGTCCATCGGCGTGATCCAGGCTCAGGCGTAGGAGGAGGCGCAGCCATGAGTCTCAAAGTTGGCATAGATTTCGGTACGTCCAATTCGGGAGTGGCAGTCTTCGATGGGCAAAAGGTCAGGCTGCTTCCGGTCGATCCAAAAAATGTTCTGCCTGAAGTCATCAAGACTGTTCTCTACATTACGAAAGATTATCGCCCCTATCTCGGACAGGAAGCGGTCGAGACGTATTACCGTGATAACGTGAACCGTCAGCGGCGTTATGTAAAGCAGTGGGCAGGCGAGATCGATTATCGGGGCGCGGACATGCATTATGTGCGCGACATTTTTGTGTACGTGGACGAGTTGAAGCCGGGGCGCTTGCTGCAATATCTCAAGACCGCTCTGCGCAAGGATGGCTATCAGGGCACGCAAATTTTTGAACGCTATTACTCGGTGGGCGAACTGGCAAAAACATATTTGAGCCTGTTGAAGAAACGCGCCGAAGATGTGCTGGGTGAACCCATCGAGGCAGTGACGCTCGGACGCCCCGTCAAGTTCTCGGAAAAGCCAGAGTTGGACCACAAAGCACAGGAGACGCTGCGACAGGCGGCGCATGATGCCGGTTTCAAAGAAGTGGACTTTGAAATGGAGCCTATCGCCGCGGCGTTGTATTACGAGCAATCCATCACGAAGACGCAGAACGTGGTCATCTTCGACTTCGGCGGCGGCACGCTCGATATCGCCGTGATGCGGCTCGGCGACCCAAAGACTCGCAAGGTCTATGCCAGCGGCGGTGTGGACATCGCTGGTTCAGATTTCGACCGCACCATCATCGAGAAACGCATGTTGCCACATTTCGGTTTCGGGAAAGTAAACCATCATCCCGAGATCATGCAGATGGTCCATGCCGTCCCCGATTGGATGGCGCTGCCTGAAATGGGCACGCCCATCAACAAGAATATTCTGGAGAAAGCAATTCAGGCAAAGGTGGTGCCTGTCCGTTTGAAGGCATTGGAGCATCTGATCTACAACGACCTGGCATTTACCTTCTACAACCGGGTCGAAGCCGGGAAGATCGCTTTATCTGGTGATGGCGCGACGGTCATTAGTATGGAAGATAAAGATATCGCTCTCTGGGAACTGTACACGCGCAGCCAGTTCGAAGCGGATATCCAGCATTACGTGACCGATGTGGAAAAGATCATCCTGGAGACCATTGCCAAATCAGGGTTGGACATCAAAGAAATTGACGCGGTGGTGAAGACCGGCGGCTCGTCAAACATTCCGCTGTTCACGGGCATGTTGGCTCGTCTCTTCGGTGCGGAGAAAGTAAAAGCGTCGAACGCCTTCAGCAGCGTGGTGGCAGGATTGGCGATCAAGGCATACAACCAGTCATCGGTGGTTGAGTAGGGCGAGCGCTCTTCTCGCCCGTACCGAAACCACCGCGCCGTAAAGCAATTCTTGTAACAATAGAACCTTTGAGGCTGGTGGTTTCAGTGTACCGCTTCGCGGCTACTCAACCACCGAGTTGGTCAAAAGAGTATAATGAAAATGGGAAGGGCATCTACTCTTATTCTCTGATTCTCTGACTTCCAAATATCAATCCAAAGGGTCTTGAACATGAGTGCAGCTAATGCTTCATCGAATGAGGACAAGCGAAAGTTTTCTAAACTGTTCGATAAGATCGGCATTCCTGTAACGCTATCTCGCCTGCCAGATGGTGTCCTTATAGATGTCAACGAGGCATGGGTCAACACATTCGGTTTTCGCCGGGAAGAAGCCATCGGCAAGACAACGCTTGAACTCAATATCAATCCAGACCCTGAGAGTCGCGCGCGTGTCTTTGCCCAACTTCAAGAAACGGGGTCCGTCCATAATGCAGAGCTAAAACTGTGGACAAGATCAGGTACATGGCATAGTTTTCTTACCAATATGGAGATCGTTGAACTCGATGGGGAAAAGTACATCCTGAACACGGCACAGGATATTACCAATCGCAAACGAGTAGAACAGCAACTGGAACAGAACAACAAAAAATTGAATGAGATCCTGGAAAGTATTCAGGATGACTTCTACGTGCTTGACCACGACTGGAAATTTGTCTACGCCAGCCGCCTGTTCACATCCAAGGTGGGGAAAGAACCGGAAGACTTCATCGGTCACAGCATCTGGGAAATGTTCCCCAAACATCTCGGAACGCCGTTCGAGGAGAATCTGCGCGCCGCCATGGAAAAGAGGGAAGTACGCCGCTTCGAGATCTCCGGAAAATATACCAATGCCTGGTATCGAATGAGAGTTTTCCCTTCAGAGGAAGGGATCACTCTTCTCGGTACGGATATTTCAGAACGTAAACAGGCGGAAGAACAGTTGCGCTATCAGGCTACCTTGTTATCCCAGGTTAATGATGCCATCGTTGCCTCAAATGCTGAATACCGCATCACTGCCTGGAATGCAGCTGCAGAAACCTTATATGGCTGGAAAGCGGACGAAGTACTCGGTTGTAATGGGGTGGAGATCATGCGTACGGAGTGGGCGGAGAAAGATGCAGACGAAATGAGGCGCATGATCGAAGAGACAGGGAACTGGCGTGGAGAAGCCATCCAGCAGCGCAAAGATGGGACCCGTTTTCCCGTCGAGATGTCTTCCATGGTTCTTCGTGATCAAGATGGACGGACCATCGGTTTTGTCAGCGTTAATCGAGACATTACTGAACGCAAGCGAACGGAAGAACAACTGCTTGAGCTATCCCAGCGTTTGACCTATCATGTGGACAATTCCCCGCTGGCGGTGATCGAATGGGGTCCTGATATGCGGCTCACCCGTTGGTCCAAAGAAGCCGAACGGATGTTTGGCTGGACGGCCGAAGAAGTACTTGGCAAACAAATAGAAAATCTGAAATGGGTCTTTGAAGAGGACACCAAGCAGGTCAACGAAGTTTCCAAAGATCTGCAACGCGGCGGCGATATACAGAGCTTTTCAGCCAACAGAAATTACCGCAAAGACGGTTCGATCGCCTACTGTGAATGGTACAACTCTTCCCTGAAGGATAAAAACGGAAAACTGCGTTCCATTCTCTCGCTTGTACTGGATGTGACCGAGCGCAGGCAGGCAGAGATCGCTTTGCGCGAGAACGAAAGACAACTGCAAGCCATGAATGAAACGCTGGAGCACAAGGTCCACGAGAAAACCGCGGAAGTTCGGCAACTCGCATCGAACCTCATCCGGGCAGAGCAACGTGAGCGCCACCGCATTTCCCATATTCTGCACGATGACCTGCAACAACGTATCTACGTTACCCAAATGCAATTAAACTTTTTACAGGATGACATCGCGCCCGTGAACGAGAGGTTTTCAAAGCAGGTGGCGAATATAACGAAACAAGTCGAAGATATCCTCAAGATCACTCGTCATCTCAGCATCGACCTGAGTCCACCGATCTTGCGCGACGAAGGGCTGGCACATGCCATTGACTGGCTCGCCGCCCAGATGCGCCAACGCTATGGAATCAAAATTGACCTACAAGCAGAGAACTCGTTCATCATCCCAGATGAAGAATTACATGTACTCTTGTTCAACTGCATCCGTGAATTGCTCTTCAATGTAGTCAAACATGCAGAAGCCAGCCAGGCTGTAGTGTCTCTGCAATGGATGGATGGCAACCTTCGCATCGAGGTCAGTGATGATGGCAAGGGTTTCCCGATCAGTAAGATAGGACAACTGGAGCATGAAGCGGAGTTCGAGGAGGATGGAATACCCACCAGCTATGGGCTGCCCACGATCCGCTACCAGTTAAGTCTCTTTAGCGGTCGGATAGAGATCCAATCGGAGGCTGGGAAAGGGACGCGCGTCGTTCTTACCATCCCGGTAGCTGAATCTGGTTAAAGAGCATCATCTCCCCTGAGTCCTTTATCAATATCCATTTTTACGTCGAGTGTCTATTTTAGAATAGGAGTCACTATGGCACGAGCCGTTGACCACGTATCCTTGCTGCGAGCGCGCGATCTGATCGACGCACAGTATACCCAGCCTCTCGATCTCGATGAACTCGCACGAACCGCAAATTTTTCACGCTTCCATTTCCTGCGCGCCTTCCGCCGTGCCTTCCACGCCACCCCACACGAATATCTCACGCGCAAACGCATCGAACGCGCGAAAGAATTACTAGCAGAAGACAAACTCACGGTCACGGAAATTTGTTTCGAAGTAGGTTTTGAAAGCCTTGGATCGTTCAGCACGCTCTTTCATAAGATCGTTGGCTGGTCGCCTTCGATCTATCGTGCCCGAGCCTGGGAGATGCGCAAGAATCCGCTCAAGTTCATTCCCAACTGTTATGTGATCATGCACGGCATTCGAGTTTCAGACCCAAAGGAGTAAAGTCCTCTGGTCTTTTTGAATATGTCATCCTGAACGAAGTGGGCGTTTGTTGCCCTGCGATAGCGAAGGATCTCTTATCAGTCTTTAAATCTTTCTGGCAAATCAGAGATTCTCACCTGCACTTGCACCAGGTGCAAGTGTCGTTGCTCCGCTCCTCGGAATGAAATGATTGAGGATAAAAGCGCAATTTTCAAGAAGCATTCATAGAACAAAAGTGCTATTATTTTGCCATCAGCTGATAGATGAAACTATAAATGTACAGAGGTAACCATGATCAAAAAACTTTCTCATACCGGATTGATGGTGCGCAACCAACAGCAGGCGTACGATGTGTACGTCAATAAGCTTGGCTTCAAGGTTCATACTGACGTCACCATGGATAACGGCTTTCGCTGGCTGACCGTCAGCCCGCCCGATCAACCAGACCTGGAAGTTGTGCTCTCGGAACCCGCTGAGCCGATGTTCGATGCGGACTTGATTCCGCATGTTCGCGCCTTACTGGATCGAGATGCCATGAGCGGAGGCGTCTGGGAAGCGGACAATTGCCAAAAGACTTTTGAAGAACTCAAAGCCAAGGGAGTAGAATTTATCAAGCCGCCCACTAAAGAATTCTACGGCATCGAAGCCCTGTTTCGGGATGGCTGCGGAAACTGGTTCTCGCTGACCGAACATCCAAAAGAATAATAAAAGAAAATAAGTACCGATCGGTGGTCTTGATACCTTCTCGACCACCGATTTGCTTTAAAATAACGGAATGCTCACAAAACCCAATATTCCAGATGAACTCATCATCTCGCATCTACAAACGGAATACTCGCTTCCTGTTTCCTCCATCACCTTCCTCCCTATCGGCGCGGACATGGGCTCTGTCGTTTACCGCGTCATCACAAAGGATAGCACCGTTTATTTCCTGAAATTGAGAAAAGGCTTTAATGAAGTCGTCGTCACTGTCCCGCTCTTTCTCAAGTCACAGGGCATTCAAGAAATTATCGCTCCATTCGAGACTCGGTCCGGGCAGGGTTGGGCAGAGTTTGGCGACTATAAGATGATCCTGTATCCGTTCATCGAAGGCAAAAATGGATTTCAAATGGAGCTATCCGATTCCCACAAGTGGACGTTCGGCGCAGCCCTCAAAAAAATTCACAAAGCGCAGCTTCCTCCTGAACTCAAGGGAATGATTCCACAGGAAACATTTTCTCCCCAATGGCGCGAGCGGGTGAGGGTGTTTCAAAACCAGGTTGAGAATACCAGCTTTGACGATCCAAATGCTGCCAAACTGGCTGAGTTCATCCGATCTCGACGACAGGGCATTGACCATCTGATCGAACGCACGGAAGAACTGGCTTCAGAACTCCACACCAAATCTCACAAATTGGTTTTATGTCACACTGATATTCATGGTGGCAATATCTTGATCGCCCGCAACGACCAATTCTATATCGTGGACTGGGACGCTCCCCTGCTCGCCCCCAAAGAGCGTGACCTGATGTTCATCGGCGGTGGTATTGATGATATTTGGAAAAGCAAACGGGACGAATCTGTTTTCTATGATGGCTATGGAAAAACGGATATTGATTTCAAGATGATGGCATACTTTCGTTATGAACGCGTGATCGAAGACCTGGCAGCCTATGCAGAGCAATTATTATTGACCGATGAAGGCGGAGCCGACCGCGAGGAAGCCTACAGAAGATTCACAGGTAATTTTGAGCCTGGTCAAACGATCGAAATTGCCGAGATGACCGATAACCTGTAGAAAACTGTATTCCGTTTTGAAGAAAACAAAAGGACACATCCGGTCAGATGTGTCCTTTTCATAAACCTATATTTCTTATTTCTCGCTATCGGATAAACATTAAGCCTATTCCCAACAGGAGTAAACTGGCAGATACAAACACTAGTGCAGCAACGATACTCGCTTTACGCTGTGGGAAACGATGTTCGATCAACTTTAAAATATGCATAGGTACCTCCATCTAGTACAGTATACATCATTATGGCAAGGCATTGCCTGCAGCCAGATAAATTTGATACCACTCTTCGCGCGTCAGCGTGATGCCCGATGCCTGACACGAATCCTTCACCCGCTGTGGGTTGGTCGTGCCGAGGATCGGCTGCATGCGAGCCGGGTGACGCAGAAGCCACGCGACAGCAATCGCGGTGTTGGTCACGCCCTTGTCCGCGGCAATAGCGTTGATCTTCCCATTCAATTCCGGGAACTTGGGATTATCCAAAAAGACACCTTCAAAGAATCCATATTGGAATGGCGACCAGGGTTGAATGATGATGTCCTTCAAACGGCAGTAATCCAAAATGCTGCCGTCGCGGTCCACAGAGCGGTTAATTTGCATATTGACATTGATACCGGCGTCGATCATGCCCGTGTTGGTGATACTCAGCTGCAGCTGATTGAAATGGATCTTCTGCTTCACAGATTTGGTCAGCAGTTCGATCTGCATCGGGTTTTGGTTGCTGACGCCGAAATATTTCACCTTGCCGCTGCTTTCCAGGATCGTAAATGCTTCAGCCACTTCTTCCGGCTCCACCAGCGCATCCGGGCGGTGCAGCAGGAGCACGTCAATGTAGTCCGTTTGCAGGCGTTTCAAACTTCCATCCACCGCTTCCAAGATATGTTCCTTCGAGAAGTCAAAATATCCCTTGCGGATGCCGCACTTGGTCTGGAGGATCATCTTCTCGCGTAGGCTGGCGTTCATGCCCAGCGCTTCGGCAAATCTCGACTCCGATCGTCCACCGCCATAAATATCGGCATGGTCGAAGAAGTTGATGCCTTGGTCCATTGCCGTGTGGACCAACGTGAAAATCTCTCGGTCATCCATGCCGGCGATGCGCATACACCCCAGCGAGATCTCCGACGCGTTCATGTCCGTTCCGGGGACTTTGATATATTTCATTGAATCACCTCTCTGTTGGGAAATGAAGACTTACATAGCGTGTTATACCATTATTTGAGGCTGGTACAATCCCGTTACGGAAACAATCACCTCATGAAAAAACGCGTTTACATCATCTACACCGGCGGGACCATCGGCATGCGCCCCACTCCCGAAGGCTATGCTCCCGCTCCGGGTTATCTCGCTGACCAGATCATGGCGATGCCTGAACTGGCAAACGATCTCATGCCTGAAGTAGAGATCCAGGAATACGATCCACTGCTCGACTCAGCGAACATGACCCCCGCCGACTGGTACAAGATCGCCCGCGATATCGGTGAGCATTATCAGAACTACGATGGCTTCATCATCTTACACGGCACCGACACGATGTCGTACACCGCCTCCGCTCTGCCGTTCATGCTGCAAGGCTTGAGCAAACCCATCGTACTGACCGGTTCGCAGATCCCACTGTGTGAGGTGCGCAACGACGCGCGCGCCAACATCATCACCGCCCTGACCGTCGCCGCCAATTTTCCCATCCCCGAAGTATGTCTGTGTTTTGGGAATCAACTCCTGCGCGGCTGCCGCTCCGTCAAGATCAGTGCTGACGGATTGGAAGCATTCGACTTGCCCAATCTTCCATCTCTCGGTGACATCGGCGTGGGGATCCACATCCATTGGGATCTGGTTTTGCATGCACCGCCACCCGATTCCACATTGTATGTCCATGAGTTGAAACAGGTGAACATTGGTGCCTTGCCGTTGTGGCCCGGCATTTCAGCACAAGTGGTGCGCAACTTCCTCCAGCCGCCGCTGCAGGGACTGATCCTCAAAGCCTACGGCGTCGGCAACGGACCCACCAACAACGCGGACTTTCTCTCCGCGTTGAAAGAAGCCACCGCACGCGGCGTCGTGATCGTGGATTGCACACAATGCTTGAAGGGTAGTGTCCACCTTGGGGATTACGCGACAGGCTCCGCCTTAGCCCGAGCCGGAGTCATCAGCGGATACGACATGACCGCCGAAGCCGCGCTGGCGAAACTATCCTACCTATTCAGCCAAAATCTACCCGTGGATGAAATCAAGCGCTTGATGCAAACCAATCTGCGCGGTGAGCTGACCATATAAATATCCCTTTGAACATCGAAAATGAGAAACAGATAAGAATCCCCTTGATCTGTCATTTTGGCGTTTCCTCCTGCGACGTCTTTATAGAAAGTCAAAAATCCATAAAACAGGAGTATAAAATGCAAATCGCCAACAAATTCACAATGGTCACTGTATTGGTCAGCGACATGAATAAAGCCAAGGAATTCTATGCCGAGAAACTCGGCTTGGCAATCGCAACGGACTACCGCCGAAACGATAATAACTGGTGGGTCACGCTCACCCTTCCCGAGGGCGGAGCGAATATTACTCTGGCGAGGTCGAGTGTGACGCACAATGAAGCACCGAAACCCAACACCGTATCATTCTATTTTTCAACGTCCGATATCGCAGCTGCACACAAGGAACTCAATGAAAAGGGTATCAATACGGGTGAGATCAGGGACGACTTGTATGGTCCTGGCTCGGGCGTAAAGTTCCTGCAGTTCCAGGACCCGGATGGCAACCAGGTGAGTTTTGCCCAGCAATAAGAAACGCGAACATGTTCTTTATTCATCGAGAGGCTTTACAGCCTCTCGATGAATAAAGAATTTACCGATTGGAGAAACCCGATGAAAAAGTATATGCTGCTTTATAAGGGACTCGCCACACCGCCTAATGCATCGCATGAGAAATGGCCCGCCTGGTTTAACAAGCTCGGAGCTCAACTCGTCAGCATCGGCTCGCCCATGGAAAATGGTTTCTGCCTGCAGAGCGATGGATCAAAAGTTGACTCTGCAACAAACCTAAATGGTTACAGCATTATCCAGGCTGAGACTATCCATGATGTGAAAGAGTTGGTGAAGGACCATCCCTATCTGGATCAGGATTCGAATGAATTCACCATTGAAATCTTTGAACTGCCAAGATAAATCAACTTATAGGATATAACAATGGATACGATCGTGAAGGCAAAATCTTCGAGGCAAGTGATTTCTAATAACGAGAGCAAATTGAAAGAAAAACTCTATCAAGTGTTCGGCTTGCTGTCCCATTACCCTGCATTCGGTCGGCTTTGGGTTGGCAGAACCATTTCATTGTTTGGTGATGCTTTCACTATGATCGCACTCCCCTGGTTCGTCTTACAAGTCACGGGATCAGGTACCGCAACAGCTGGTATTCTCCTCACTCTGCAACTTCCTGCCCTGCTCACCAGCATGTTCATTGGCTCACTGATAGACCGATTTCAACCCCGCACGATTATCACGATCGATAACGGACTTCGCACCCTCATCATTGCTCTGATCCCTCTCCTATACTGGTTCGGTTTGCTGGAACTATGGCTGCTTTTCCTGCTCACCTTCCTGGCTGGCATGATAGCGCCCGCCACAGAAGTTGGGTCACGCAGCATTCTGCCTGAACTTGTAGAAGACAAGGATCTGGATGCCGCGAATATGCTCTGGTCGTTCAGCACGAATTTCTCCCTCGTCATCGGACCGGCAATGGCTGGGCTGCTTGTCGCATCCTTCGGAGGTCCATCCGTATTACTCATCGATGCCGGGACCTTTGCTGTGATGGCAATCATCGCTTTTACACTTCCCATCCTCAAACGCAATAACACAAAAGCAGAAGTCCCGATCTCAGAACGCCTGGGGTTGCGTCAACTTTGGGATATGAAAGTGGTGAGATACACCACCATGCTCAGCCTAGTGTTCTTTTTCTCCTATGGTCCTCTCGAGGCTGCCATGCCACTGTATAGCAATGCGATCCTTCAAACAGACGCTCAGGGTTATGGGTTGCTATGGTCTGCATTGGCGGTCGGCGCCTTGATCGGAACGCTGAGCAGTACTATGCTGAGTTGACGTCTGCGTTTAGGTGTTGCCTTGCCGCTGATCGCATTGCTCTGGGGAGTCAGTCTTTTGCCCATGGCTTTTATCCATGAATTGTGGCTGGCTTGCAGCTTTCTTTTCCTGGGTGGGTTGATGTGGGGACCCTACACGCCGATGGAGACAACTCTGTTGCAACGTAACGTTCCCAAGGAACAACTGGGCAGGGTATTTGGAGCCCGTTCCACCCTGCTGATCGGCGGATCACCGCTGGGTTTGACTACCGGTGGAATCCTGCTGGCTTTCGTACCATCTACCATCGTAATTGCTTTTTCAGCCTTTGCCTGTATCCTGGTCGGCTTGAGTGGACTTGCCTCACCAACCTTCCGAGACTTATCCCTTCCCTCTGCAGAAGTTGATCCTTCGCAATAGATAATTATTTGCCCTCGAACTTTATGAAAGCGGTATGATTAACACATCTCACAGTTTCTGAAATGTCACCCTGAGCGATAGCGAAGGGTCTCTACCACGACGAGTAAGAGACACTCACCGTACTTGCGTTCGGTGCAAGTGTCGGTCGCAACGAACGCTCCCTCACACCGTCCCGAAGCGGTGTCCCTTCGGGAGAGTGACATGGTGCTTTTGAGTCGGGTTTAATATTTATTTATCCGAGGAGGATGACCGAATGAAATACATGTTATTGATGTACGCAAATGAGTCACTTGAGATGAACACTCCCGAGGAACAACAAGCAGTTTCACAGGATGTCTGGTTTGCGCTGATGAAAGAAATGAAAGACGCTGGCGCGCTCATAACACAGAATGGACTTGCCCCCACAGCCACTGCGACGACCGTGCGCGTTCGAGAGGGCAAACCATTGATCACCGATGGTCCCTTCGCCGAAACGCACGAACAATTAGGCGGATTCTTCCTGCTGGATTGCAAAGACCTCGATGAAGCGCTGCGCTGGGCAGAAAAGATCCCTCATGCATTGTATGGCTCGGTAGAAGTCCGTCCGCTGTGGTCAGAGGTGTGATAATTTTGAGACTAGGATGACGACCGAATCACAGATCGAAAGAACATTCCGCGAAGAACATGGGCGCGTCCTGGCGACCCTCATCAGCCAGCTTGGAGATTTCGAGCAGGCGGAGGACGCTTTGCAGGACGCATTGGTCAATGCTCTGGAACGCTGGAAAGTGGACGGTGTTCCGCACAGTCCGGGTGCCTGGCTCACCACCGTTGCCAAACGACGTGCCATCGACCGGCTACGGCGCACGAAGTTCGAAGATCCCGATGCTGAGATTCCCCATTCCCTTGCGCAAGAGGAACCCGAGATGGATGACTCCCTCCCCGATGATCGACTCAAGCTAATGTTCACGTGCTGCCATCCTGCCCTCGCCTTGGAGTCGCAGGTCGCGCTCACGCTGCATACACTCGGCGGGTTATCCACGCCGGAGGTGGCACGCGCCTTCCTCGTCTCAGAACCGACGATGGCACAGCGACTGGCACGGGCGCGCAGAAAGATCCGTGATGCGGGCATCCCTTATCGCGTGCCGCCTGCTGACCTCCTCCCCGAACGTCTGGACGCCTTGCTGGCAGTTATTTATCTGATCTTCAACGAGGGATATGTGGCGACCTCAGGCGATTCGCTCATCCGTCACGAATTATGTGGAGAGGCAATTCGTCTGTGTCGCGTGTTGGTGGATTTGCTTCCGGACAGCGCCGAAGCACGTGGATTACTGGCATTGATGTTACTACACGATTCAAGACGAGAAGCTCGGCTCTCTCCAAAGGGAGAGTTGGTCCTGCTCGAAGAACAGGATCGTACGCTGTGGAATTCTTCCAAGATCCAGGAAGGCATCGCTATTCTGGATGAGGCAATGACCCTTCGCGATCCCGGAGCCTATCAAGTCCAGGCGGCGATCAGCGCCCTCCATGCCGAAGCACGCACCGCTTCAGAAACAGATTGGAATCAAATTGCCGCTCTCTACAACACACTGGCAATCATGACACCTTCGATGGTGGTCGCAGTCAATCGCGCCGTTGCCATTGGGATGGCGCGTGGTCTGCAAGAGGGCATGAAATTGTTATTGCAGCTCAATGATCAAGCGGATACTTTTTACCCCTATCACGCAGCACGCGCCGATCTTCTACGGCGAACCAACCAGCGCGAAGCCGCCGCAGACGCCTATCAGCGTGCGATCGAACTATGCAGCAATCCCACCGAACGAGCGTATCTTCAGCGGCGTCTCGACGAGATGATCAACCATTACTAGCGGAGTAATCTTGAAGCAACTGGTAATGCTCAACGGTCGGGAACGGATCGTAAAAGTGATGGAGCAATTTCCGCCATTCTTGATATTCTGCTGATCCGCGAAATCCGATTGTGTGGGCTTCCAACGTTTCCCACTGCACCAACAAAAGATAACGGTTCGATGCTTCAACACAATGTTGTAGTTGATGCGAGATATAGCCCTTCATGCTGGCAATGATAGGCGATGCCTGTTTGAAAGCAGATTCAAATTCCGCTTCACGACCGGGGATGACGCTGAGAATGGCAACTTCGAGAATCATTTTCTCAACTCTGACAAAGCGCTTCGGAATACAGCCGCAAATTCTTTCGCGGTTTCAACAGGCGTTTGACTCCCCCCGATCGTTCTCACACAAGCCGTCCCAACGATGGCTCCATCCGCCATCTTCCCCACCGCCTTCGCTTGTTCGGGTGTACCAATACCAAAGCCTACACACACAGGCACGGACGTATGTTCCCGCACCTGTGCAACCAAATCACTAAGTCCTTCCGCTAAAGATTTGCGCTCCCCCGTGATCCCCGTCACCGAAACGAGATAGATAAACCCCTTCGCATGGCGAGCGATCCGTTCCATACGCTCTGGTGATGACGTTGGCGCAAGCATAGGAATCAATGGCATGTCGCTCGCCACATCTTTAAATTCGTTTGCCTCTTCTGCTGGCAGATCAGGAATGATGAATCCATCCGCACCTGCATCACAAGCGTCATTGACAAACTTCTCCAATCCATACGCCAGCATGGGATTGTAATATCCCATCAGGATCAGCGGAATATCCACGCCGCGCTTGCGCAATTCCTTCACAGCCGCCAGCGACTTCTTGATCGTAATTCCCTTTTCCAAGGCGATTTGCATCGCGTGCTGGTTCACTGGTCCATCTGCCAGCGGATCGGAGAAAGATAGTCCTACCTCGATCAAGTCCGCGCCATTTTTGGCAAGCGCTTCGATCACATCAATAGACGTTTCCAGACCAGGGTAGCCCAACGGGAAGTAAGGCATGAAGATAGGTTTGTTCTTGAAGGCATTTTCAATTCGGTTCATTTCACATTCCTCTTTGAACCGCGAAGCACGCTAAGTGCGCTAAGAAAAATCTTTTGGTTTTCTTTGCGTTCTTTGCGCTCTTAGCGGTTTAAATCTCCGTGCCCAATTCCTTTATCACGGTATTCAAGTCTTTGTCACCTCGACCAGAAAGATTGACCAGAATTATCTGATCCTTCCTCATCGTGGGTGCACGCTTGATGACCTCGGCTACCGCGTGAGACGATTCCAATGCCGGGATGATTCCTTCGGTGTGGCACAAGGTCTGGAAGGCTCCCAACGCTTCCGCATCCGTTGCGGAGGTGTAAAACGCCCGTTCGTTATCGCGCATCATGGCGTGTTCCGGACCAACCGCCGCATAATCCAACCCCGCCGAAACAGAGTGTGTCTCTGCGATCTGACCATCTTCATCCTGCAAAACATAAGTGCGAGTTCCATGGATTACACCCACCCGCGCTTTCTTGGCATCGCCAAAGCGCGCCGCATGTTTGCCGGTTTCGATACCATTCCCACCTGCTTCGACGCCGATCAACTCCACTTGCTCATCGTCAACAAATCCGCTAAAAACGCCGATGGCATTCGACCCGCCGCCCACACAGGCGATGACCGTATCGGGCAGGCGTCCCACTTCCAGCAACATCTGTTCCCGCGCCTCCGTCCCGATCACCGACTGAAACTCGCGCACAATGGTCGGGTACGGATGAGGTCCCAGCGCTGAGCCAAGCAGATAATGTGTATCGCGCACATTCGTCACCCAATCGCGAATGGCTTCGTTGATGGCATCCTTCAATGTCTTCGTCCCCGACTCCACTGGTCGCACTTCTGCGCCGAGCAGTTTCATGCGAAAGACATTCGGCTCCTGCCGGGCAATGTCCACCGAACCCATATACACCACGCATTCGAGTCCCAGCAATGCCGCCGCTGTCGCCGAGGCAACGCCATGCTGCCCCGCGCCGGTCTCAGCTACGACACGCCGCTTCCCCATCCGCTTGACGAGCAGTGCCTGCCCTAGAGCGTTGTTGATCTTGTGCGCACCAGTGTGTGCGAGGTCTTCACGCTTCAAATATATCTGTGCCCCGCCCAATTTTTCCGAGAGGCGCTTGGCATAGGTCAACGGTGTGGGTCGCCCTACGAATGACGCCATCAATTTGTTGAACTCCGTTTGAAATTCAACGTCTGCCTTCGCCGCCACGAACGCTTCTTCCAATTCGATCAGCGCGGGCATCAACGTTTCGGGGACGAACTGTCCTCCGTAGGGACCAAATTTGTGGGGTAATAAAGTAGTCATAAATCCTTCTTGGAGTCCAACGACTCCAGTCGTTGGATTTTCACGCCAAAGTCAGGAGACTTTGGACTCCTCTCGTACTGCTTGCACGAATGCTTTCATTTTCTCCGTATCTTTCTTCCCCGGAGCGGATTCCACACCTGATGCCACATCCACGCCCCACGGCTGGACTCGGCGAATCGCTTCCGCGACATTTTCGGGGGTCAACCCGCCCGCCAGCAATAGCTGATATTTCTTCGCTAAGGTAGCAGCACCCTCCCAATCAGCAGTGACTCCGCTCCCGCCGTAGACACCTTTCACAGCGGCGTCGACAAGGAAAGTGGGAGCGCTCTGTCTTTCAAAGCCAGCAATATTTTCGGGAATGCCACGAAAGGCTTTGAAGGCTTTGCCATCCAATGCTTTCAACATTTCAGGCGTTTCATCTCCATGAAGTTGAGCCAGATTCAAACCAAGCGTATCCATCGTTGCAAGGATCTCTGCAACGGGAGCGTTGACGAATACGCCTACGCAGGTCACACGTCCAACTCTTCTCATCACTGACATAATGTTGCGAACCACGCCAACTTCCACATAGCGCGGGCTTTTGGGGTAGAAGTTGAAACCGATCAAATCCGCACCCGCATCAATAGCAGCGAGAGCATCATTCACAGTTTTGATTCCGCAGATTTTTATCTTTGTCATAGGTTTGAATGTTTGAAGGTTTGAAAGTTCGCAGGTTTTAACGTTCCAACGTTTCAACCCGAAAACCTGATAACTCTCTGACCTTTGCAGGGATGTCTTCTGATGTTACCAGCGCTTCGCCGACGAGGATCGCATCCACGTTGGCTTTGGTTAGGCGGTCAACATCGCTGGCGGTGAAGATTCCGCTTTCGGCGACAACGGTAATTTCATGAGGGATCATTGGGCGGAGTTTTTCGGTCGTTTCGAGGGTGACGTCGAAGGTGGCGAGGTTGCGGTTGTTGATGCCGATGAGTTGGATGTTTGGAATTTTGAGGGCACGCTCGGTTTCGGCTTCGTCATGGACTTCGACCAAGGCAGTCAAGCCTAAGCTCATGGCACAGGCGTGGAGGTCGGCGAAGAGTTTGTCGTCGGGCAGGGCGGCGGCGATGAGGAGGATGGCGTCGGCGCCATTGACGCGGGCTTCGTAGATCTGGGATTCGTCGATGATGAAGTCTTTGCGTAAGAGCGGTAATTGGGAATTGGTAATTCGCAATCGATGTAAGGTTTGGAGACTTCCCATGAAGAACCTTTCATCGGTGAGCACCGAGATAGCGGAGGCGCCGTTTTGGGTGTAGATATCTGCCACTTGGAAGAGGTCGAGGTGCGGAGCGAGAATCCCTTTGGATGGAGAGGCACGCTTGAGTTCAGCGATCAGGCTGGGGTGAGTCCCGAAGCGGCGGCGCTTGAGTGCGGAAAGGAAATTTCGGGGCGCAGGAGAAGAGTCCGCGGCGCGGCGGAGGGACGGGGCGTCGAGCGCCGCTATCTCCAGTTTCTTTTGGTCGAGGATCTTGGCGAGAATGTTTGTCATGGTAAATGGCACAGAGCGGACACAGTGGCGCTGTGTCCCTACGAAATCGTCTGGAATTTTTGGGTGAATTCGACGAGCGCGTTGAGCTTGTTGAGGGCAGCGCCGTTCTCGAGGGCAGTGGCGGCTTCGTTGAGGGCGTACTTGAAATCACCTGACTCGGCAGCGATGGCGGCGGCGGCATTGAGGAGGACGGCGTCGCGGCGAGCACCGTTGAGTTTGCAGGAGAGAAGATCGCGCATCATCTGAGCGGATTCGTCGGGGGTACCGCCGCGTAGGTCTGCGACGGTAGATTGCCCGAGACCGAGATCGGATGGATGGAGATCGTAGGTTTCGACCGATCCGTTCTTGAGGTGGCTGACGCGGTTCGCGCCAGTGGTATTGAGTTCGTCGAGACCGTTGGCGCCGTGAATGACGAGGGCAGCTTTGGAGCCGAGTTCGTTGAGGACTTCGGCAAGTGGCTCGGTGAGTTTAGCATCGTAGACACCCGTGAGTTGGATGTTCGCACCGGCGGGATTGGTGAGCGGTCCGAGGATATTGAAGATCGTGCGCTGACCGATCTCTTTGCGCGGTCCGATGGCGTGCTTCATAGCGGGATGAAATTTGGGGGCGAACATGAAGCCGATACCGACCTGCTGGATGGCTTGCGCAACCTGCTCGGCAGTGAGGTCGAGATTGACGCCAAGAGCGGAGAGGACGTCGGCGCTGCCGCAGTGGGAGGACTGGGCACGGTTGCCATGCTTGGCGACTTTGCGTCCTGTGCCGGCTACGACAAACGCTGCCGCGGTGGAGATGTTGAAGGTATGTGCGCCGTCGCCGCCGGTGCCGACGATATCGTAGAGGGGTTCGGTCGTGTCGAGCTTGACCTTCATGGCAACGTTACGCATGGCACGGACGGAGCCGGTGATCTCAGGGATAGACTCCCCTTTCATGCGAAGAGCGGTGAGATAGGAACCGATCTGCGCCTGCGTAGCTTGACCGGTCATGATGACGGTCATGGCTTGTTCGGCTTCTTCGGCAGTGAGGTCCGCGCGGTTGATGACTTTAGCAATAAAGGGTTTTAGCATGGATAATTCTCCTTTCGCGGCGGGAGCAGGGTTCAAGTCGAGGAAGTTCTTGAGAAGCTGCTTGCCGTGTTCGGTGAGGATGGATTCGGGATGGAACTGCACTCCGTAGGTGTGATGTTCTTTGTGTTTGAGTCCCATGATCTCTTCGTCGGGAGTGACAGCGGTCACTTCGAGTTCGGCAGGGATGGGATCGTAAACCACGAGCGAGTGATAGCGCATGGCTTCGAACGGTGAGGGGATGTCTTTGAAAATGCCCTGCCCGTTGTGAGTCACTTTGGAGGTCTTGCCGTGCATGAGGCGCTGGGCACGATCCACTTTGCCGCCGAAGACTGCGCCGAGAGCTTGATGTCCGAGGCAGACGCCGAGCACGGGGATCTTGCCGTCGAAGTGTTTGATGGCGTCGGAGGAGATACCGTCGTCCTTGAGCGGCTCGCCGGGTCCGGGGGAGATAACGAGGTGCGACGGGTTGAGGGCGATGAGTTGATTCATCGTGACCTGATCGTTGCGGAAGACTTTGATATCCGCGCCGAGTTCGCCGAAGTATTGCACCAAGTTGTAAGTGAACGAATTGTAATTATCAATCAAGACTAGCATAGTTAAACTCCATATTGTTTGAAGGTTAGCAGGTTTGAATGTTGGAAAGTTGAAAACCTGTAAACTTTCCAACTTGCAACCTTCAAACTAACCGTCATACTCTCCGAAGATATCAACCTGATCGACAAACAAGTCCATCGAATAGGACAGTCCCATTTTTTCGCGGACGAGTTCCATGGTTTGTTTGGCTTCGGTTTGCATGCGGTGGATGCCGTTGGCAAGGACGTCGTTCGGGATCATGGGATGAGCAAGGAAGTAGGCGCGCTTCTCGCGGAAAGGTTCGAGGAAGTTGTTGATGGCGACAACGAGTTTTTGCTTGACTTCCACGTCTCCGACTTTGCCAGCGCGATAGCGTTCTTTGAGATCGTCGACTTCGGCTCTCGATGGGTTGAAGGCGTCGTGGTAGACGAAGACCGGGTTACCTTCGACCGTTCCGGGATCGGTGGCGCGCAGACGCTTCGGGTCAGTGTACATGTTCATCACTTTTTGCTTGACCGCATCCGCATCGTCGGAGAGATAGATGGCGTTGCCGAGTGACTTGCTCATCTTATTCTGTCCATCGGTGCCGACGAGAGTGGGCACATCGCCGATGATGGCTTCGGGTTCGGGGAAGGTCTCGCCGTAGAGATTGTTGAAACGGCGGGCGATCTCACGCGCCAGTTCGACATGTGATTGGTTGTCCTTCCCCACCGGGACAACTTCCGCGCGGGGGAGCAGGATGTCCACTGCCTGCAAGACGGGATAGCCAAGCAAGCCGAACGGCATCGAGTCAATGTTCGCATCGCGCGCCATATCCTTGAGCGAGGGGATACGTTCCAAACGCGGCACAGTCACCAGCATTTCGAACAACAGATTTAATTGATAGGTATCGGGTATCGCCGATTGCACGAAGATGGTGCTGATGTTCGGATCAATACCCACGGAGAGATAATCCAACACGATCTCTTTGATGTAAGTTGGAATATCCTTGATGTACTGCGGCTCGGGCTTGGTAGTCAGCGTGTGCAGGTCTGCGATGATGAAGAAGGATTCGTACTGGTGCTGCAGACGCACACGATTTTCCAGTGAGCCGACGTAGTGACCGAGGTGGAGGCGTCCTGTTGGGCGATCACCGGTGAGGAGGCGGGGCTTGGAAGTATTGGTTGACATAAGTTATGTTCCTTTCATAAAAACGTGAAAGATGAATGCAGAAGTCAGAATGCAGAATGAAGAATGAAAAATTCATCATTCTGCATTCATCATTCATCATTTATTTTCTTCCGCAATTTCAATTGCTTTCAACATCGCTGTTGCTTTATTCACGGTCTCTTGATATTCCGTGTTCGGGTTTGAATCCGCGACGATGCCGGCGCCTGCCTGCACGGTGAACGTGTTACCGCGCCCAACCATGGTGCGGATGGCGAGGCAGGTATCCATGTTACCGTCGAAGCCGAAGTAGCCAACCGTGCCGGCGTAGGCTCCGCGGGCATCGGGTTCGAGGTCAGAGATGATCTCGAGGGCACGCACTTTCGGGGCGCCAGAGACTGTCCCCGCAGGGAAGGCGGCACGCACTAAGTCGAAGGCGGTCAGGTCGGGGCGCAGTTTGCCTTCGACGTGTGAGACGATGTGCATGACGTGTGAATACTTTTCGATGGTGAAGAAATCCGAGACGCGCACGGTGCCATATTCGCAGACACGTCCGAGGTCGTTACGACCCAAGTCCACGAGCATGACGTGCTCGGCGCGTTCCTTCGGGTCGGCGAGCAGGTCTTGGGCGAGAGCGGCGTCAGCGTTGGCATCGGCTCCTCGAGGGCGTGTCCCGGCGATCGGTCGGAGTGAAGCGGTTCGTCCCTCCAAACGGACGAAAATTTCAGGCGACGATCCAACCAGATATAACGGTTCATCGTCCACGATGCCGAAGTCAAAAAAGAACATGTACGGCGAAGGGTTCAGCCGCCGCACCGCGCGATAGACATCGAACGGCTCGACGTTGGTCTCACGCGTGAATCGCTGCGAGAGCACCACCTGAAAAATGTCGCCTGCCGCGATGTGCTCCTTGGCATCGCGCACCATGTCTTCGAAACGTCCCTGCGTCATGTTCGAGCGCGTCTTGGAGGCTTTGACCTCACGAGGCTGCGCGGGAGGAAGCGGCTGGTGGATGCGCGCCTCGATCTCGTCCAGCTTGCGATTAGCGGAGTCGGCATCGCCGTCGAGCACGTTGGCGATGAGGGACAGGCTGCGCCGAGCATGATCGAACGCGACGACTGTATCGGCGAGGAGATAGATGCCATCCGGAAGCGCCGCCCGCTTCATTCTGGACTTGAGGGTTGGTTCAAAAAACCGAACGGATTCGTACCCGAGGTAGCCCACCAACCCACCGATAAAGCGCGGCACTCCCGCTTGCGGCGTGACACTTGCACCTGGCGCAAGTGCAGGTGATTGATAGCGATTCATTTCCTCCTGAAGGAAGTAGGTCGGGTCGCCCGCGTATTGCGTGGTGCGGATTCCATCCGCGTCTTTGATCTCGATGTCGTTATCGCGGATGATGTATTGCGCCTTGGGTTTGATGCCGATGAACGAATAGCGCGCAATACGCTCCCCGCCTTCGACAAACTCCAGCAGAAAGGACGCGCCTTCGCCGCGCAGCTTCATATACACGCTGATGGGCGTTTCGAGATCGGCGCTGATCTCTCGAATAATTGTCTGGGTTGTGGTGGCTTCGAGTAACATACTCTCTCCTTTTGAATGCAGAATGCAGATTGATGAATGATGAATATTCTGACTTCTGCATTCATCATTCTGAATTAACACAAAATCCCCTCTGTCCAATTGGGACGAGAGGGGAGTCTCGTGGTGCCACCCAAGTTAACGCCTACTAAACAAAAATCCCTGTGTGATGCAACAGGGATGCGAGCCAGCGTCACTTTGTAGTCAGCTAGTTGGATAGTCTCCTGGTCTTCCAGTCACTATCCTTCTAAGTAACTCTGCGGGGTAACGGGTGCAGTTCCCGTCTCTGGTACTCGCCCATTGGGCTTTCTCTTCACAACTCGGAGGTCCATTCGACTTCTGCGCTTTTGCCTTGCTTTCACCAGTTCTGCTCGGCTCTCTGGAAATCGCTTTGAAACGTACTCGTCCTCGTCAGCGTTTTTGGATTATGTTGGTCGGTATTCTATGACGGAGGGTGGATGATGTCAAGAGGAAATTCTATATTTTCATTGCCAAAATATTAGTAAACTCATTCGCCAAATTTTGAAATGCATCATCTTCTTCCTCCCGAAAATCACAACGAATGGTACTTTGCAAATTCAAGACACCTATTAGTTTTTCTCCTGCTATTAAAGGAAAAGTGATTTCCGATTTTGTAGCGTTTAGATCTGGACCTACAAAATATATGGGATCTTCTGGACTTAGATCCCACGCGTGATGCATTTCTCGTGTTGCCCCAACGTGTCCAACGATTCCATATTTAGGTTTAATTTTTCGCTTTTCCCCTCTCGCTAACATACGTTCAATGGCTTCACCAGCACCAGCATAAATCACCAGCCAGTCGTCTTGAACGGAATAAACTGCCAAGTGATATAGGTTGAGGTTATCGTGAATAATCCTGATGGCTTGCTGTAGCTTTTCATCAGGCTTTACATCTGTATTCAAAAGTTCTCGTAATTGGTTCGTTGCCTTCAGGCAAGCTTCCTTTCGATGTGGCGCAGCAGCTTTCCACTCTTCATAAAGTTTCTCTTGTTCCACTTTGTTTTCATTAGATGGTGAAGAAGACATAAGCATTTACCTTGTGTTTTGTAAAACAAGTATACAACCAAACAAATTCATCCCACAGGTGTGTAAATCGCCACCCCTCCCACAACGGACTTGGCTTCTATAAACGGTGCGGGATGAATCCCTCCCTCAGCACATGGAAGCCCTTCGGGCTGGCACAACGAGTCCCCTTGAGCGGACTTCCACGAACTGAAGCAGGACTTTAGTCCGCCAAAACAGCAGCGGAGACATCCCCCACTGCTTAGGGAGATTCCTGATTGCCCGTGTACTGGTTTCCCGATACTATATTTTTTACAAAAAAGGAGAATTCTTTGAAACATAAATCAGCCCTGTGGGTCTATAGACTTGTTGCCATGATCGGGCTGACCTTTAGTTTGTTGAGTTAATATTCACCGGCTCGGGCTGAGACGATTGCGGCTGATTCGCTGTGTGGGAATGGTTCGCCGCCCGATTATGGCTTCTCGTATCGGTTGCTTCAGCCCCATTGGACAGTTAGCTGGGAAGGCTACGCATCCGAGCAGACCGTCAACAAGGTAGACACTATCTTTGACCAACTGAATGAGGATGCCATTGCGCAGACGATGATCCTTATCCTGCCGCAAGAACAGGTCGGTATCCGCCCCAACTGCGCGGTGCATTTCCTACGATATATGAAGCTTGGTTTGCCATCCGGCGAACGCAAGGATAACGGCTTTGTTTTCCTGATCGTTGTTGAGCCGGATAGCATTGATGTCCATTACGCTGTAGGGCTGGGCTTGCCAGCATTGACCGCTCCCGAATTGACCAATATCAACCGTGCCGCGGAAGATACCTATCAATCCACCAAAAGCATAGATCAGGCTTTGTTGACTCTGGCAAATGAGTTCAACACCGTCGCGCGCAATAACTATATACCTTTACCTTCGTCCGCGCAGACTCCAAAGCCCAGAAATCAACCTGCGAATGAACCTACGGGAACGCCGTTGACTCTGGCTTTGTGCGGTCAGGTATGTGTAGGACTCTTCCTATTTTTGCTTTTTATCTGGATATCCAGCCTGTTTCGAGGCGGTGGAGGTGGGTTTTATCGTCCCGGTTCAGGTTCGTGGGGTGGAAGTTCATGGGGCGGTGGCGGATTGGGAGGCTTTGGCTCCAGAGGAGGCAGAGGCAGTTCGAGTTCGCGCACAAGAGGGGGTAGTGGGAGCGGTCGTTCCGGTCGCACGAATTAATCCATAAGGAGATAAGAGATGAAACACCTTATTAATCGTTCGCTGTCCATTTTTGCCGCGCTGTTGATCGTCATCCAATTGAGCGGCTGCAAATTGATAAACTCTGGCACGAATGAATATAACGAGTTGGTCGCGCTGGTGCAGGGCGTGCAGTCGGCGGCATCCAATTTCCAATTGGTGACGGATACGCAGTATGCAAAGATCCAGGCGAAAACACAGATCACTAAAGATTATTACAACGCGGTCAATAACAGCGGTGAGGTATGGACGGGCAACTTCCGTTCGCAAGCGGACGCACTGACCGATCTGCTGAAAAACTATCGAGACGAAAACGGTCAGCCATTGGATCCCAGCAAGCTTAATTTGAACGATCTGCAAAATAAGGGAGCCTTGCCAAATGGATTGGGGCAGGGTTTTACACTGTACGTCAATGCCATTACGCAAGCGCCGCCGCCGGTGCCTGATCCGCAGGTGACTTTGGCACTGGGCGATACGATTGATGAAGGCATGAATACGATTCAACTGGCTGGTACCGATTGGAATGATGCCGTCAAGGCGTACAACACGCGCCGGGCACAGATCGCTGGTGAGATCGTGGCACGCGTCTCGGCGTATTTCGGTTTTGATCTACCGGTCACATTCCCTTATTATCAAGGCGCCAACCCTGGCGCACCTGTTCAGAATCCATTGGCAACACCTGCAACAACTACACCGTAATTCCAGAAATGTTGAGTTCGCGGCGAAATCGGTGCAGGATATCCTGACGGGCACGCGTAAATCCCTCTCTCAGCACGTGTAAGCCCTTCGGGCTGACGCAACGAGTTCCGCTTGAGCGGACTTCCACGAACTGAGGCAGGACTTTTGCGAAGCACCCTGTCAAGGGTAGTCCGCCGAACCAAATTCATGAGCAACCGCCATTGTTTCCCACACCGATTTTGGCTTGTCATAGCGGTGAATAGTATTCTCTTCCAGAAATTGAATATCCCAGCCCTGGAGGAACGTCCGCACGCTCTCTTCGTCGAAGAAGCGTTTGGTGCTTGTTTCGACGAGACGAAAATTTGGCTCGATATCTGAAGATGTGGGCGAGGCGCCATAGTTATAGTCATGGGTGGAGTTGAAACGGGCGAGCAGTATACCATCTGGTTGGAGGCAACGCCGAAGTTCAGAGGAGATCTGCATAGTAACTATCCATGTGAAGTAGTGCAAGCTGAGGCTGGCGACGATCACGTCAACGCTACGGTCAGCAAACGGGAGAGATTGTCCATTATCGAGTTGGATAAACTTTGCACCGGGAACAGAACGCTTAGATTCTCCAAGATTCTTCGTGGAAATATCTGCCGCGATAACATTGCATTCAGCGGCGAGCAAGTCAACCGTGTCCCAGCCGTCACCACAGCCGAGTTCGAGAACCAGCCCGTTCGCTGATCTTTGCTTGATCAAGTCCAGCCATTTGTCGAGCCAGGGGTCATTTTTCATGGCGGCAAGTATATAGCATAAATAAGACTTCGGAAGTCTTTGAGACTTCCGAAGTCTGTTCTACCCTTTGTATCTCGGATACGAGCCCAGCACCCGCACCATCAAGGCATACTCGCTCAAATGATCCAGTGCCTTGCGGACAGTTTCTTCCTGCGCCGCGCCGATGAGATCAATATAGAAAAGATATTCCCACGGTTTCCCCTGCAGTGGACGGGACTCGATCTTGGTCAGGTCAATATCGCGTAAAGCAAAGACACTCATGGCTTTGAACAGGGAACCGGGCTGATTCTTCAACGTGAACACAATGGATGTCTTCGCTTCACTTTCCGGCTGAATAGCATTCTTTGAAATCGCAAGAAAGCGCGTGTAATTCTCGGGGTTATCTTCGATGCCTTCTTCGATGATTTCCATTTCATACAGTTCCGCGGCGCGACGGGAGGCGATAGCGGCGGTGGTCCGCTCGCCGCTGGCTTTGAGCATTTTCACGCTCCCGGCGGTGTCATAAACCGTTTCAGGTTTGATGCCAAGATTGCGGAGATACGCTGCACATTGTCCCAATGCCTGCGGATGGCTAATGGCTTTCTTGATCTCTTCCTTTTTCACGCCAGGCAAAGCGATCAGACAATGTTGCACGCGCAGCAGGTGCTCCCCCACGATGTGCAGGTCATGCCGCAGGAGCAGGTCATAGTTTTGGTGGATGCTGCCCGCCAGCGAATTCTCGATGGGGATCAAGCCTTGCTCACATTCGCCGGAAACAACGGAATCAAAAACAACGTCAAATAACTCACATGGTTTGGTTTCAACTTTACCGAAATAATTGAAGACGGCTTGTTCGCTGTACGCGCCGGGTTCGCCTTGAAATGCTACTTTCATTGAATGAATATCTCCTCTTAACAGTAGGGGCGACCCACCAGGATTTATCAGACTCTCTAACAAACCTTGACGGGTCGCCCCTACGGCAACAATTTCTATTTTCTACTCATCCCCACCAGAACGAAACTGCGATCATGATGTACAACCCGACCAGCGCCACACCTTCGAGCCAATTCGATTCGCCATCGTAGACGATCAAAGCGCTTAGGATGGCGGTCAATGCCAGGGCAACGACCAGAAGTTCAGGTAGAACGAGAGTCAACGCCACGGGGGTGAAAAAGTAGGAGAGCAGGACCAGGATCGGCGTTAGAGCGAGAGCGACTTGCAGGGAACTGTTCATAATGACGCTGATGGCGAAGTCCACTTTGTTCTTGATCGCCAGACGGATCCCCACCACATTCTCCACGGCGTTGCCAGCGATGGCGACCACGACCAATCCCGCAAAGGCTTGAGAGATGCCCCATGATTCGATGGTGGGCTCCAACGCTTGCACGAACCAATCGGATACGAAGGCAGTAGTGATACCAGCAACGATCAACACAGTAACAGCACGCCGGATCGACCACACTTCTTCACCCAGATCGGCGGCAGAGACATCGTCACCCAAAGGACTGCTCTTCCACGAAAAAGGAATGCTTGCAGCAAAAACCAGCAGCAAAACAAGAGCAGATGCAATGCTCAAGGTCTCTTCGTGAGCGCTGGCAGGTGTGTGGATGCTCTGTGCCAGTGTGGGCACCACCAAAGCAGAAACCGCCAGCACCATCAGGATGACGATCGCACGCGGACGCTCGGAGCTGAATCGCTGAGTCCCATTTTTCAATCCGCCGAAGAGGAACGCCAACCCCATGATCAACAGCGTGTTCGCCAAAATAGAACCCACGATGGCAGATTGCACCACGGTGACAAGCCCGGCGCGCAACGCAAAAAAACTAACGAACAACTCCGGCATGCTTGCCACGCTCGCCTGTAAGATGCCGGTCGGTCCCGGTCCAAGATAATTCCCCAGTTGTTCGGTCGCCTGCCCTACCACTGAAGCAAGCGTCGCCAATGCAACCGCGCTGATCAAAAAGATCAACACCGCATTGGCGCCAGCGAACGTAAGCACAGCCGTCACGAGGCTGGCAAGCAATGCAAGTACGAAGATGGTCCATTCATTTTTGAGCAAACAACTCATCGAACCTCTTTTACAAATACGGGATGCACAAAATTATACTTTCGATTCCTGCTGGGACGTTCGACTTTGGACGTTTGACCTTCGACGATCTACTGCTTCTCCGCCCATTCGACGATCTTACGAAAGCCCGCTTCGACATCTTCATCCGAGGCTGCTATCGTCATACGGACAAATCCTTCACCCTGACTCCCGAACGCCGAGCCAGGGACCAGTCCCACGCCGGCTTCGTTGAGAATGCGTTCGCACACTTCCAGCGAGGACATTTTCAGCGGACGGAAATCGAGGAAGAAATAGAACGCTCCCTGCGGCGGCGTGACAAGCACTTTCTCACTTTCCAATTCATGAGAGAGCCGCAAAATCAGCTCGCGTCGACGGGCATAGGCGGCGCGCATGTTCGCCGTGACTTGTTGTATCTCCGGGTTGGTCAGAGCAAATGCCGCAGCTTTCTGGATAAACGGCGCAACACAGGTGATGGAGTTTTGTCCTGCCTTCAAAGCATTGTCAATCACCGCTTTCGGCGCGGCAAGAAAGCCCACCCGCCACCCGGTCATGGCATAGGACTTAGAGAGACTGTTGACCAGAAGCGTTCTTTCCTTCGCACCTTCAAATGCCGCAGCGGAGGTGGGTTGCTCGCCGTAATATAAACTTCCATACACTTCATCGCTGACGATCCACAGGTCATGCGCTTTAGCAAAGTCTTGCAGTTTTTGCAGATATTCACGCGTGGGGTACGCGCCTGTCGGGTTGGATGGATAGTTCAACACGATGACACGCGTCTTAGGGGTTAGTGCCTTTTCCCATTTTTCGAAGGGCGGGATAAATCCATTCTCAGCGGGGGCTGGCACGCGGATGACATTTCCACGCAGCATGATCGCCATATTGGAATGAGTCGCCCATGAGGGATCGGGAACGAGCACATCATCACCCGGGTTCAAAATGGACTGCATGGCAGTGTAATAAGCATGAATGCCGCCGTGCGTGATCAAAATTTCGGAAGCAGGGTCGTAGGAAACACCTTCGTCGCGTTGCAGCTTGGAAGCGGTAGCAGACAAAAGGTCCGGGTAGCCGCGCGAGGGTCCGTAGTGAGTCAATCCCTTTTGGAGGGCGCTCATCGCCGCATCCAGGATCGCAGGGTGAGTCCCAAAATCCGGGTCGCCCACCTGGAGACCAACCAGTCTGATGTCCAGCTGCCTTCATTGCGTTGATACGGTCAGACATCGCCACGGTGGCAGATTGACGGATCTCGTCGAATTGAAGATTGAGTTGCTTCATAATGCTCCTAAAATTAAGCGCCGAGTTTATCAGCATCGTGCCGTTAAAGCAACATGGCGATGGATCTCTCCATCGCCATGTATTACATGATCTGTCACCGTTCTAATTCAATGGGCATCCACGATTGTTATATTGATCCAGCGTGGCAGCAAGAGCAAGGATCGTGCTCCGCTTACCACTGGCAAGTGCTGCATTGACCTGGGAAATGATCTGCGCTATCGTGAGCGGATAATCCACATCGGGGTGAGCCGCATTGAGCAGCGCCGGAACGGCAGCACGCAAGAGGATCTGTGCCGAGCCAGAGATGGTTGAGCCGCCCTTGAAGCTCAAAGCTTGAAGCAGAGTGTAATTATCCAAACCATAGGAATTGGGTATATCGAAGACACTTTCAAGGGTCTGGTTGGGTGAATATCCTGTTAAGATCCACGAATCCAGATGTTGAGATTGTTTCCAATAGCCTGGTGTACACCCCTCTAGCAGTGGAGTGGGAGTAAAGGTTGGCGTGAAAGTAGGTGTATTCGTTGGTGTATTGGTAGCCGTGTTTGTAGGTGTATTCGTCGGCGTATCTGTAGGAGTATTGGTCGGAGTGTTCGTTGGAGTATCCGTGGGTGTATTCGTTGGCGTGTTTGTAGGAGTGTTCGTTGGAGTATCCGTTGGGGTATTTGTAGGGGTATTAGTCGGGGTATCTGTAGGCGTATTTGTCGGGGTATTTGTGGGCGTGTTGGTCGGTGTATCCGTTGGGGTATTCGTCGGAGTATTCGTAGGAGTGTCCGTTGGTGTATTTGTTGGAGTATTGGTAGGGGTGTTGGTTGGTGTATCTGTTGGCGTATTTGTCGGGGTATTGGTTGGTGTGTCAGTTGGTGTATTTGAAGCTGGCACGTCGAGAACACTCGAAGCTGCCGACACACTAAAATATGAACCCAGCATCGCTGCCAACAAGGTCAATATCAAAACTCGGGATGTAATAGAAACGGATCGCTTCATAATTTTCTCCTCAACAAAATAAAGTATTCGCTCAATACGAATTTCGTAGATCTTCTCCACATGAAGTTTGATACCAATGAGAAAAGACTACCTCCTTTCAAGGGTGAATTCAACCCCAAACAAAACACAGCCTGTGTGTCTTATTTAAGAGATTTGCCTGTATAAAAACGGGGATCAGTGAAGAGTATCAAGTAGCAACCGATAAGGGCAAACAAATTTTCTTCCGACATGCCCATCTAAATCGCTTAGATAAAATGTCAAGCTGTCAAATAAGATAAAAATACTCTAATTTTGTAAACATTATAATGACGGGACTTCGAAAGTCAAGTACGAATAGATTAATTAAAGTTACACGGCGGCGGAAATGTTCCGTCGCCGTGTAGTTGGTTCTATCGCTCTTTCTTTTCCACAGCCAGATCATTCGTTATCCCACGTACTCACACCACTCTTCATATTTATGAACTTTGCCGCGGATGGCATCATGGTATGTGGTCTGCAGTTTGCGTGTGACGGTGCCGGTCTTGCCTTCGCCGATCTTACGGAAGTCGATCTCGCTCAAGCCGATCACTTCGGCAGCGGTACCGCAAACGAAGACTTCATCGGCGATATAAAGCTGGTCACGTGAGATGGGCTGCTCCAAAATGCGATAACCAAGATCCTTGGCTATGGTATGAATGGAATGACGCGTCACGCCTTCGAGCACCGGCGCGGTGACTGGCGTCACGATCTTGCCGTGGCGCACCAGGAACAAGTTCTCGCCCGTACATTCCGCCACATATCCCTGCGGATCAAGCATGATCGCTTCTTGAAAACCAAGCCGTTCTGATTCGGTCTTGGCAAGGAAGCTGTTCGCATAATTGCCCGATACCTTGGCTTTGGTCATCAACACATTCGGATGATGGCGCGTGTACGATGAAATGTTGGCGCGGATACCCTTCGCCAGCGCTTCTTCTCCGAGATAGTTACCCCATTCCCATGCCGCGATCGCCAGCGAAGGCTTGCCGTTATCCACATTCAGGTTCCAGCCACCTTGATCCAAATACAACAACGGGCGGATATAGCAATCCTTGAAACCGTTCACCCTCACCACATCCTTGACTGCCGCCGCGATGTCTTGCACCGACCACGGAAATTCGCGAAAGCCGAACACACGCGCCGAGTCAAACAAACGCTCGATGTGATCGGTCAGACGAAAGACCGCCGGTCCCTTCGGCGTGTCATAAGCACGAATGCCTTCAAATACCGCCGCGCCGTAATGCAGCGCCGGCGTGAGAAAATGCAGCGTCGCTTTCTCGAACGGCAGCATCTCACCGTTCATCCAAATGAATTTGGATTCCATTCCCATGATGATTTCTCCTTTTCGATTTATGGAGTGCAGGGGCTTGCCTCTGCATTCCAACAGCTAGCTGTTGGACTCCAAAGTTTACAAATGTTTGATAATTTCGTCCGTCATCTGACGGGTGGACAATTTTCCGCCGAGGTCCGCCGTGCGCGCGCCATCGGTGATGGTCTGCTCGACAGCTTGCTCGATGCATTCTGCTTCGGTTTCCAGTTTGAATGAATGACGTAACATCATGGCAGATGACAGGATCGTCCCAACCGGATTGGCAATTCCCTTGCCCGCGATATCCGGTGCGGACCCGTGGATCGGTTCATATAACCCGACAGTGGATCCCGATAAACTTGCGGACGGCAACATCCCCATCGACCCCGCCAACACAGACGCTTCGTCCGTGAGAATATCGCCGAACATATTCTCGGTCACGACCACATCCATCCACGCCGGACCGGTGATCAGTCGCATGGACGCGGTATCTACCAGCGTATGCTCCAACTCGATATCGGGATTCTCCTTCCCGATTTTCGTCGCGATCTGACGCCACAAGCGCGATGATTCCAGCACATTGGCTTTATCCACGGAGGTCACTTTCTTCTTGCGTCCGCGAGCAAGGCTGAATGCCAATTCGACCACGCGCTTGACTTCGTAATCATAATATTCCAAGGTATCGACTGCGCGCTCACGACCGTCTTTGACATCGCGTCCCTTCGGGAAACCAAAGTACAAGCCACCGGTCAGTTCGCGCACGACCATGATATCCACACCTTTGAGTTTCTCCGGCTTGAGCGGAGAAGCGTCGATCAACGCCGGGTGCACCTTGACAGGGCGCAGATTAGCGAACACGCCAAGTCCCTTGCGTAGGGCGAGCAATCCACGCTCGGGGCGATCCTTGGCGTTGGGATCATCCCATTTCGGTCCGCCCACGGCACCCAGCAAAACGGAGTCCGATGCCTGACAATCGGCGAGTGTCTCCTCGGTCAGAGAAGAACCGTACTTGTCGATGGAGCATCCGCCCATCAGGCGTTCCTGAAAATTGAGCGTGTGGTTATATTTGCTGGCGATGACATCCAGCACGCGAACGGCTTCGGCGACCACTTCCGGTCCGATGCCGTCGCCGGGTAAGAGAGTGATTTTGAAATTCAATGTGTTTTCCATTCCGTAGGGGCACGACACCTGCACTGCGCGCAGGCGCAAGTGTATATCGTGCCCCTACCAATAATCAATGCGCCACCATCAATCCATATTCCACCGAATCCGCCAGCGCGCGCCAACTGGCTTCGATGATGTTCGTTCCTGCGCCGACCGTGCTCCAGCGGGAAGTGGAATTGCGCGTGTCAATCAACACACGCGTGATGGCTTCGGTGCCATGATCCGAATCCAGGATGCGGACTTTGTAATCAGACAAATGAAAATCTTTGAGGCGCGGATAATATCCGACCAGCGCCTTGCGCAAAGCAAGATCAAGCGCGTTGACAGGACCGTTGCCTTCCGCAGCCGTGTGCAGAATTTCCCCTTGCACTCGCACCTTGACCATCGCTTCGGCAAAGATACCGCGTCCCTGACGGTGCTCGACGTTGACGAAGAAATCGATCAATTCGAACGGCGGCTTATATCCGTATTCCTGTCGCTTGAGCATGATCGCTACCGATGCTTCCGCCGCTTCGAAGGAGAAACCGCGTGCTTCGAGTTCCTTGATCTCATTGAGAACAGGAACGACCTCCGTGCCTTCGACTTCCACGCCGTGTTCTTCAGCTTTGCTCAAGAGGTTGCCGCGACCGGAAAGGTCAGAGACGACCACACGCATCTTGTTGCCAACACTCTCTGGCGACACATGCTGATAGGACTGTGCACTACGCCGCATCGCTGCCACATGCACGCCGCCTTTGTGCGCGAAGGCAGACTTACCCACGAATGCCAAATGTTCATCAGGAGTGACGTTCGCTACTTCCGCGACAAAATGAGAAAGATCGTATAAGTTCTGAATGCTTCCTTTGGGCAGGCATTCGTATCCCATCTTGAGTTCGAGATCGGCAATAATGGAACACAGGTTGGCATTACCGCAGCGTTCCCCCACTCCGTTGATCGTGCCTTGCACTTGGATCGCGCCCTGACGCACCGCGGTCAATGAGTTGATAACCGCACATTCCGAATCGTTGTGCGTGTGAATACCAAATGGATGATTTAGCGCAGGCTTCAACTCGCAAACGATGCTTTCCACTTCCCACGGCATCGTCCCGCCGTTGGTATCACAGAGCACCACCGTCTCCGCACCGCCGCGAACTGCCGCGCGTAAGGTTTCCAACGCATAGGACGAGTCCGCTTTGTAGCCATCGAAAAAATGCTCGGCATCGTAGATAACGCGCTTGCCATTGGCATTGAGATATGCCACGGATTGCTCGATGATGCGCAGGTTATCTTCGAGCGTGGTCAGCAGCACATCGGTGACGTGCAGTGTCCACGTCTTTCCGAAGATGGTGCAGACCGGCGTGTGAGAGTCGATCAACGCTTTGATATTGGCGTCATCTTCCGGTCCGCCTTTGACGCGGCAGGTGGAGCCGAACGCAGTGATGAGAGCATTCTTCCATTGCATGTCGCGAGCACGCTCGAAAAACTCAACATCTTTTGGATTCGAGCCGGGCCAGCCGCCTTCTATGAAGGCAACACCGAACTCATCCAGTTTTTGCGCGATGCGGACTTTGTCGTTTGCCGAGAGGCTGAAGCCTTCAGATTGCGTCCCATCGCGCAGGGTGGTGTCGTAGATTTGGATTCGTGACATAAGATTTCCGTTTGTGTAGGGGCACGATGATATATCGTGCCCCTACGTAAGTTTCGCCTCAAATTCAGCGATCTCTTTTTCAAAGCTCATGATGTAGCCGAGCTCATCCGTGCCGTTCAAGAGGCAGGTCTTGTTGAACGGATCGATCGGGAACTGCACCGAGCCGTTCGCGAACGAAAGCGTTTGCGTCGCGAGATTAACCGTGAACTCAGCGTTCGGCACTTCTTCAACATAATCGAACAACATCTTATGCGTCTCTTCATCCACGATGATCGGGATGAGTCCATTTTTCAGTGCGTTGTTGCGGAAGATATCTGCAAAGGAGGTGCTGATCACCGCGCGGAATCCGTAGGACGTCAGCGCCCATGGCGCATGTTCGCGGCTCGAGCCGCAACCGAAGTTGTCTCCGGCTAACAAGATCTGACAACCCTGTGACTTCAGGTTTGTTCAAGACAAAGTCCGCTTTTGGAGATTTGTCGTCGTTGTAGCGCCAGTTGAAGAACAGCGCATCGGCGAGACCGTTCTTATCGGTCACTTTCAAAAATTGCGCTGGGATGATCTGATCCGTGTCAATGTCATTGACCGGCAGAGGCATCACATGGGAGGTTAGTTTTGTAAATTGAGCCATAGTTTCCTTTGGGTATACAAGTAGACAGGTAAGCATGTGTACGCGTCTACTTGTTTACTTGTGTACGTTTTTACTTCGGTTTCCTTCCGCCAAATACAGCCAACTCATAGATGCGGAAGTAGCAGTCTACTTGTTCGTAACCGAGTTCACGCAGCCAATTGCATTGTTTATCCACCGATAATAGGATGTTCGCATCTTTGTCAGGACGGTTCATGAAAGTCTTTGCAATTTCCTCATAGGTTCTTGTGCCGCCTTTTATTTTTTCCTGTTCGTACCAATGATCAATGATGTGCTTATTGAACAGGTCAATGGTCAGTTGCGCTTCAGATGCAACATGCTCGATGTTGATGAACCATCCGCCAGGTTCCAGCAAAGAGTAGATCTCTGCATAGATCTCTCGTTTCCGTACATCTGGTTGGTGGTGGATCGAGTAGCTGGAAACAATTGCATCGAACGGACCATAGGCTTGCATTCTGCTCACCCAGGCAGGGTCACCATAATCGAGATTCTCAAATGCAAGCTGTGATGCAAATCCTTTGAGTTGTTCGCGTGCCTGTGCCAGCATGGGTTCAGAGAAATCCGCCAACACGCCGCGAGCGGACGGATATTCATTTAGGATCGTCGCGCCCAAAATGCCGTCACCACAACCAAGGTCAATAAAGTTCCGAACTGGTTGTTGTCGTGATTTGAGGATCGACATCATAATGCCGATCTGTTCCGGCACCATGGGAATGGCAACCCGTGAGGATAGATAGCGGTTTACAACAGCGGACTGTTTCCAAACTTCGTCAGTGACCATGGGTTCCTTTGGGTAAACAGGTAATCAAGTAGACAGGTAGACACGTACGTACGTGTTTCCCTGTCTACTTGTTTACGAGAACATCGTCCTCACATCCGTGACCTTGCCGTTGACCGCAGTTGCGGCGGCAGTCAGTGGTGATGCAAGGAACGTCCGTCCACCTTTGCCTTGGCGACCTTCAAAGTTGCGGTTGCTGGTCGATACGGCATATTGACCAGGCTGCAGTTGGTCGCCGTTCATGGCGATACACATCGAGCAGCCGGCTTCGCGCCATTCTGCGCCAGACTCTTTGAAGATCTTGTCGAGCCCTTCCTGTTCGGCTTGTTTCTTTACATCCTGCGAACCGGGGACAACCATGACGCGCGTCCCGTCGGCGACTTTGCGACCTTTGAGCAGGGATGCCGCCAGACGCAAGTCAGAGATGCGCGAGTTAGTGCAGGAACCGATGAAGACCACATCCACCTTTTGCCCGAGCAGAGATTGACCTGGCTGTAAGCCCATGTAGGTCATAGCTTTTTCAAAAGCAGATTTCTGCGATGCTTCGGTAAACATATCAGCGGTTGGAACGCGGTCGGTGATCCTCATGCCCATGCCGGGATTTGTCCCGTAGGTGATCATTGGCTCGAGATCAGCCGCATTGAGTGTCACAAATTTGTCATAGGTGGCGCCTTCATCGGATGGCAAAGCACGCCATTTGGCAACGGCTTTGTCCCATTCTTCGCCTTTAGGCGCGAATTCGCGTCCATGCAGGTATTCGAAGGTGATGTCGTCGGGAGCGATCATGCCGGCGCGTGCGCCGCCCTCAATGGACATGTTACAAATGGTCATACGCTGCTCCATCGACAGTCCACGGATGGCATCGCCGGTGTACTCGAAGACATGTCCCGTTCCCCCACCGACGCCGATCTTGGCGAGCAGGGCAAGGATGATGTCCTTGGCAGAGACACCTTGCGGCAGCGAACCGTTGACACGCACTTCGTAGGTCTTCGGTTTCTTCTGCAACAGGCTCTGCGTGGCAAGGACATGCTCCACTTCGGAGGTGCCAATACCGAACGCCAGAGCACCAAAAGCTCCATGCGTGGCAGTGTGACTGTCGCCGCAGACAATGGTCATGCCGGGTTGCGTGCGTCCCAATTCGGGACCGATGACATGCACAATGCCGCGGTGCGGACTGTCCATGCCGTGCAGGGTGATGCCGAAGTCAGCAGCGTTCGTTTCCATTTGCTTGATCTGCGCCAATGCCATTGCATCAGAGATCGGCACATCCAGCGGAGTCGTCGGAATGGAGTGATCCATCGTGGCGAGAGTCTTATCCGGGCGGCGGACTTTGAGTCCGCGCTGGCGAAGACCGGTGAACGCTTGAGGCGAGGTCACTTCATGGACGAGGTGAAGGTCAATGTATAAGATGGCGGGAGAGTCAGGTTGTTCGGCAACAACGTGAGAGTCCCAGATTTTTTGGAAGAGAGTTTTTGGCATGGTTAATATAGACAGGTAAACATGTAAACAAGGAACACATGGGTGAAACTTGTTTACGTGTCTACCTGTATCCTTGTGTACCTTTCGCAGGATTAGCTTTCGACAGAGTCGTCCTCATCCATAACGGAATCAGTTTGCGGCATAGACGTGAGCGCGCTGTAATCCCATCCGGATGGAATAGTTTGAGGTTCGGGGAACGGGTTGTAGGCGGAGTTGAAGTCTTGATTTTCATTCGGGCTAGACATGACGATTTCTCCTTTTGTGTGTCACACTTGGTTCGCAACTTGAAAGTCGCGTTACAGTTATCCGAGCATCACGCCGTGCATTTGATTAGCAGGCGTGGGATTGAGCCCTTCGGTTTGCGCGATGATCAATTTGTTGAGGGCATTGAGGTATGCCTTGGCGCTGGCAACGATGATGTCGGTATCCGCGCCATGACCACCGAAGACACGCGAGTAGGGAATTTCCTTTTGCGCGTCCATGGTCTTTGAGTCGTTATCCTTCGATTGCACGCGGACAGTGACTTCGCCGAGCGCATCAATACCTTCGGTGATGGCGTGCACGTTGAACTCAAGCAGTGTTGCTGGTGTTTTGACGATGGCGTCGATCGCTTTATACGCGGCATCGATCGGACCCGATCCCATCGAAGCATGGATATGCACTTTGCCATCGGGACCTTTGAGGCGGACAGTAGCCGTAGGCATGCCCATCGTGCCGCAGGTGACCTGCATACCATCGAGATAGTAAACGTCGCGCGGGCGATAGAACTCATCAGCGATCATCGCTTCGAGATCAATATCGGTGATGACCTTCTTGCGGTCAGCCAATTCCTTGAAGCGAGCGAATGCCTTATCGAGTTCGACGTCATCGAGCGAATGTCCCATTTCGGCGAGACGGTTGCGCAGCGCGTGACGACCGGAATGTTTTCCCAACACGAGCTTGGTCTGGTTCACGCCAACATCTTCGGGGCGCATGATCTCATAGGTGGTCTGATGCTTGAGCATTCCATCTTGATGAATGCCCGCTTCGTGTGCAAAGGCATTCGCGCCGACGATGGCTTTGTTCGGCTGCACAACAATGCCGGTGTAATTGCTGACGAGTTTGCTGACACGCGAGAGTTGCTGCGTATCGATCCCAGTTTCAAGATCAAAGATTGGCTTGCGCGTTTTCAACGTCATCACGACTTCTTCGAGTGACGTATTACCAGCGCGTTCGCCGATACCGTTGATCGTCACTTCTGCCTGACGCGCACCGGCACGGATACCCGCCAGTGTGTTCGCCGTTGCCATGCCCAGATCATCGTGACAGTGCACCGAAATCGTAATGCCATCGTGCATGCCCGGCGTGTTATCGATAATGCCTTTGATCAACGCATAATATTCTTCTGGCGTGGTGTATCCAACGGTGTCGGGGATGTTCAATGTGGTTGCGCCCGATTTGATCGCTTCACCGAGAACCACATATAAAAATTCAGGATCGGAACGACCGGCATCTTCCGGTGAAAACTCCACATCCTCACAAAACGTTTTTGCGTACGCCACCATCTCAGAAACACGCTGGATCACTTCTTCAGGATCCATCTTCAGTTTGTGCTTCATATGGATTGGCGATGTGGCAAGGAAGGTATGGATGCGCGGCTTCTGTGCATCTTTGACAGCTTCCCACGCTTTGTCGATGTCGTTCTTGTTGGCGCGTGCCAGCCCTGCGATGACGGGGACTCTCGCATCTTCCTCACCGACAGCTCGGTCTGCCCACTTCGAGCGCGATCCGTCTGACAGCTTCCAGATCATCCGGCGAAGCAGCAGGGAATCCCGCTTCGATGATATCCACACCCATACGTGCCAGATTGCGCGCCACTTCCAACTTTTCGGCAGAAGTCATCGTCGCGCCGGGAGATTGTTCGCCATCGCGTAATGTTGTGTCGAACATTTTGACGTAGTTGCTTTTTGTCATAAGGTCTTCCTTTCGGGGAAGAGATTAGAGATTGGAGAATAGAGACTAGTTTCTATTCTCCAATCATCTACTCCCTAGCTCTTTTGCCAATTCTCCGGTCGTAACGATCTAACCGCCGCCCCAGCACGCCACATTTCCGAGTCACGGATGGCGGCAAGTTCCTTATCGAGCTTCTCACGATAATCAGGCTTGCTATTCGCTTCGAGCGTGATGCGCGCTTCGTTGCCGGTTTCAACGCTGTGATACAGATCACTGAATACCGGTGCCACTGCATCGCGGAACTTATCCTTCCAATCGAGCGCGCCGCGCTGCGCGGTGGTGGAGCAGTTGGCGTACATCCAATCCATTCCGTTCTGCCCAACCAAACGGATCAGGGACTGGGTCAGTTCTTCCACAGTTTCATTGAATGCTTCTGAGGGAGAATGTCCATGCTTGCGGAGTTCGGTGTACTGCGCTTCCATGACACCCGCAAGAGCACCCATCAAGACGCCGCGTTCGCCGGTCAGATCGGAATACACTTCCTTTTGGAAGGTGGTCGGGAAGAGATAGCCGGCGCCGATAGCGATTCCCAACGCGATGGTACGCTCGTAGGCGCGACCGGTTGCGTCCTGATGCACGGCAAAACTAGCGTTGATACCGGAACCATCGAGGAAGTTCGTGCGGACACTGCGTCCCGATCCCTTGGGTGCGACCAGTGCCACATCCACGTGCGGAGGCGGGATCACACCGGTATCATCTTTAAATGTCACAGAAAAACCATGCGAGAAGTACAACATGTCCCCTTCGTCCAAACATTCCACGATCTTCGACCACTGCGAGCGTTGACCGGCATCTGATAACAAATATTGGATGACCGTTCCTTTTTCCGCCGCTTCTTCCACTTCGAACAGGGTCTCACCGGGAACCCAGCCATCTTCCACAGCCTTGTCCCAGTTCTTCGTTCCCTTGCGCTGCCCAACGATGACTTTGACACCGTTATCGCGCATGTTCATCGCCTGTGCCGGTCCCTGAACGCCATAACCCAGCACCGCCACGACTTCATCCTTCAATACCTCACGCGCCTTCTCCAGAGGGAATTCTCCACGCGTAACGACTTCTTCTTCCGTACCGCCGAAATTAATTTTTGCCACGATTTCTCATCTCCTTTGATTACTTGAATAATTGCATGTTCTGACCATAGACAATGGACCATCGACCATATTTGATTTTCCATGGTTCATTGTCCATGGTCCATCGTCTAATTACGGCACCATAGCCTCGAGCGACACATCCTCATAATGACGGTCGCTCATGCCCGGCATGCGACGCACGCCTTCATTGACACCACGCGTCATCGAAACCTGTCCGGTGCGGACCATTTCCACGATACCGATCGGGCGCAGGAGTTCGATCATGCCTTCGATCTTATCTTCCGTGCCAGTGATCTCCACGATGACCGAATCAGCCGCCACATCCACGATACGGGCGCGGAAGATATCCGCCAGCCCGTTGACTTCGGAGCGGCGTTCGGGTGCGACTTTCACTTTGATCAGAGCCAGGTCGCGGGTCACCGAAGGTTGATGCGTGACGTCCTGCACATCGATCACGTTGACCAGCTTGTACAAGTTAGCTTCGATACGGTGTGCATCCATCTCTCCATTCGGGCAGCTCGACCACGATGGTCATACGGGAGACATCGGGGTTATCCGTCCGCCCGACGGCGAGCGACTCAATATTGAAGTTGCGGCGGCGGAACAAAGAAGCCACGCGGTTCAACACGCCGGGTTTGTTTTCTACTAATGCGATGAAGGTGTAGTTCATTTCTTTCTCCTTTTTTGGAGTCAGACAGCTTGCTGTCGTAGTTGCTGGAGCAAGCTCCAGCACTCCAGATTTATGCTTTTGCCTTTACAGGTCTTCTCAACATTTCGTGCAGCGCCGAACCGGCGGGAACCATCGGATATACGGCATCTTCCTTTTCCACTTTGAACTCAAGCACAACGGGACCTTGCGTCTTGCGTGCCCATTCAATGGCTTCGTCCACTTCTTCGCGGGTGGTCACGCGTCGTGCCGGAACTCCATGCGCATCAGCAAGTTTCACAAAATCAGGCGTAAGCATGTTCACGGCAGAATAGCGCTTATCGAAGAAGAACTCCTGCCACTGGCGCACCATGCCCAGGAAGTTGTTGTTCATGATGGCGATCTTCACGTTCGCGCCCTCTTGCACAGCAGTGGTCAACTCAGCGGCGGTCATTTGGAAACCACCATCACCCGCGATCGCCCAGATCTCCTGATCCTTCGCCGCAAACCACGCACCAATCGCTGAGGGGAGACCAAAGCCCATCGTTCCGGCGCCGCCCGAAGTGAGCCAGCGATTCGGTTTTTCCATCTGGTAATACTGCGCGGTCCACATCTGGTGCTGACCCACGTCCGTGGTCACGATGGCGTTGCCACCAGTCGCCTTCCAGATATCGGCAACAAGATGCGCTACATACAATTTGCCGTCATCTTCCCAATTCATGATGTCACGTGAATTGGTCTCGTTCTTCCAGCTTTGAATTTCATTGAGCCATTCGTCGTGATCATATTCATCCACCAACGGGATCAGATCGCTCACCACATTGTTCACATCACCGACCAAAGGAACATCCACGAAAACATTCTTATGGATTTCAGAGGGATCGATCTCGATATGGATCTTCTTCGCTTTCGGCGCGTAGGTTTTGAGCGTTCCAGTCACACGATCGTCAAAACGCATACCAAAAGCCAGGATCAAGTCTGAGTTTTGGATCGCAAGATTGGCGTATGCTTCACCGTGCATACCCATCATGCCAAGGCTCAACGGATGTGAAGCGGGGAACGCGCCGAGTCCCAGCAATGTGCTCGTCACAGGAGTCTGCGTCTTGACTGCAAACTGCATCAAGGCTTCTTCTGCATGAGACATCAACACGCCATGTCCGCACAGGATGATGGGCTTGTGCGCCTTCTCGATCAATGCCACTGCATCATCCAACAGATTGCGCGGCGAACGAGTCACAGGTTGATAGCCGCGCAGTTTCGGTTCTTCAGGATATTCAAACTCACACGAATCCACTTGCGCGTTCTTGCAGATATCCACCAGCACGGGACCGGGACGTCCGCTGCGTGCGATGTAAAACGCTTCGCGCAAAGTCTCGGCGATCTCATCCGCACGCGTGACGAGATAGTTGTGCTTCGTGATCGGCAGCGTGATACCGGTCACATCGGTTTCCTGAAACGCATCGCCGCCGATGAGATGCGCGGCAACCTGTCCGGTGATGAACACAACGGGAACGGAATCCATCATCGCCGTAGCAATGCCCGTGACCAGATTCGTCGCACCGGGACCCGATGTCGCCATCGCTACTCCAACCTTCCCCGACGCGCGAGCATATCCATCCGCCATGTGTGCGCCACCCTGCTCGTGTCGCACCAACACATGATGTATCGGATAATTCAACATCGCATCATAGATAGGCATGTTCGCTCCACCTGGATACCCGAACACCACCTCTACCCCTTCGCGCACCAAACACTCCCAAACAATTTCTGCACCTTTTAGTTTCATGATTGCTCCTTTGTGGAGTCAGCCAGCTTGCTGGCGAATTTGCAAGATTGATACTCCTGCAATCCAAACAGCAAGCTGTTTGATTCCAAATTAACTCTGTAAAACTGCACCTGTGTCCGCGCTGGTGACAAAATGCGAATAGCGTTTCAACCACTTGGACCTGGTCTTGGATTGGAATGGAGGCAGCGCATCCAGCCGACTCTGGATCTCCGCTTCGCTCAATCTCACATTCAGGGTGCGTTCCGTTAAATCGATCTCGACAATATCCCCGGGCTGTAACGCCGCGATCGGACCGCGTGCCGCCGCTTCTGGTGACACATGACCGATACAAGCGCCGCGCGTCCCGCCGCTGAAGCGACCATCGGTGATCAACGCCACCTTGTCGCCCAATCCCTGCCCCATGATCGCGGACGTGGGTGAAAGCATCTCCTGCATTCCCGGTCCACCCTTCGGACCTTCATAGCGGACGACCACACAATCTCCCGCCTTGACCTTGCCCGCCAAAATTCCAGCCATGGCTTCTTCCTGCGATTCAAAGATCACCGCCGGACCTTCGAACTTCATCATGGCTGCGCTCACGCCGCCGACCTTCACCACCGCACCTTTCGGAGCCAGATTACCAAACAGAATCGCTAATCCGCCGCGCTTGGAATGAGCGTTGTCATATCTGCGAATGACTTCTTCGTCTTTGATATCTTTGCCCTGAATGGATTCCCCCAAGGTCTTGCCTGTCACGGTGATGCGGTCAAAATGCAGCATGCCCGTCCCCCACTGGATCTCGTTCAATATCGCCGGGATTCCGCCCGCGCGATGGACATCTTCCATGTGCCACTTGCCCGCCGGGCTGACCTTGCAGATGTGCGGCACCTTATCCGCCACGGCATTTATGCGTTCCAACGGATAGTCCACACCTGCCTCGTTCGCCAGCGCTAATGTATGCAGCACGGTATTGGACGATCCGCCCATCGCCATGTCTAATGCAAAGGCATCATCGATCGCTTCCGGCGTGACGATGTCGCGCGGCTTGATGTCACGTTCGATCAAGGTCATGATCTGTGCCGCAGCACTGCGCGCCAGATCTTCGCGTTCCTTCGTCTTCGCCAGCGCAGAACCGTTGTACGGCAGAGCCAGTCCGATCGCTTCCATGAGACAGTTCATCGAATTGGCAGTAAACATCCCTGAGCATGAACCGCAGGAGGGACACGCAAATTTTTCAAGAATGGATAAACGCTTATCGTCGATCTTTCCGGCTGAATAAGCCCCCACGCCTTCGAACACAGAGATCAGGTCAATCGCTTCCCCTTCGGGTGTCATCCCCGCTTTCATCGCGCCACCCGAAACAAAAATGGTTGGGATGTTGACTCGCATCGCAGCCAACAGCATACCGGGCACGATCTTGTCGCAGTTCGGGATGCAGACCATCGCATCAAAACGATGCGCTTCGATCATGGTCTCCACACAGTCCGCGATCAACTCGCGTGACGGCAGAGAATATTTCATCCCCATATGCCCCATGGCAATCCCATCATCCACACCGATGGTATTGAACTCGAACGGCACGGCACCCGCTGCCCGCACCGCATCCTTTATCAGCTTGCCGAACTCCTGTAAATGCACATGTCCCGGCACCACATCCACATACGAATTGACGATGGCAACGAACGGCTTATTGAAATCTTCATCCTGCAAACCGGTCGCACGTAACAATGCACGATGCGGCGCTTTCTCATATCCCTTTTTGACAGTGTCTGATCGCATGAGGCTCCTTTGTGGTAACAAAAAAGCCGCCCGTGGTTAGGGCGGCTCTTTGCGTTTTCCTAGAGTTTTATTTCACTCTCTCCGGTGCCATCCTAACCACATATAAGTCCTTAATAATAAGGACTACAATAAGGACGACGGTAAGGGAGAGGGCGAAGATCGAGTTCATTTTGGCTTTAGGTATTTCGCCCGATTATAGGCAGAAACGGAAATAAGTCAAGGATGAGTTTTCCGATTCAGTCATGCTTGTATCCGGTTCAGTACATCTGCTAAAACGTTCACTGCATTTTGATAATCATTCAGATCAATGTGTTCATTCGGCGTATGATCCAAACTCGAATCACCGGGACCATACACCACAGCCGGACATTTCCACACCGGCGCGACAATGTTCAAGTCAGCCGTTCCCGTTTTATAGACAAAGCGCGGCTCTCCACCATTTGACCGGATCCCGTTTAAGAAAGCGCGCACCAGTTTCGTGTTTTTCTCACATCCCCACGCAGAGACAGCGAATCCGATCCGCTCCACCTTCGCGTCCCCGACGATCTCTTCCAACTTCTGATACCATTCCTCCGGCGAAACTTCCACCGGCAAACGGACTCCCACCTTCAGCCGCGCCCACTGTTCAAAATCATTCGAGTCCGATTCCATACCGCGCAAGGTCAACAATAATTTATCGAATGCCTTTTGCTTATCAGCATTGAACGAATCGACATGCGACTTGATCTTCATCCAGGCTTCAACCGCCGCTTCCGCCGCCGTCTCTTCCCCACTGGCTGTGTGAGCCTGTCCACGTGTGACGGTCACATTCGCCCACGCGCTGCCTTTGTATCCCAACGCTACCCGATCCCATTGATTCGGTTCACCGATAATAGCAAAGTCAGGCTTGTATTTATCAACGATAAATCGTGCCCCTTCCGAATCGCGTTCTTCTTCCACCGCCCCGATGACAACAAATTGCCATCCATCTTTCGCGCCCGCCTTCGCCACCGCATCCACAAAACACGCCAATGGAGCCTTCGCATCCACCGAACCACGTCCATACAGTCGGGGCGACTGGCCAGTCGCCCCTACATTTTCAACATGAACATGAATCTCTCCCGGCACCGTATCAATATGACCCAGTAGCACCACCTGCTTCGCCCCCTTCCCCATCACGCCAACAGCATTTCCAACGCCATCCACACAAGCATCATCGAACCCCAGCGCCTTCATCCGCGCCACCAGCCACTCCACCGCCCCCCGCTCCTGCCCCGATGGACTGTACTGCGACACCAAACCAACCAGTGTATCGAACTCACTCATTTGTTGACGAGTTCCGGTTCCAACTGTTTTTCCGCTTCAGCCTCCGCGCCTAACACTTCCGCCAGAACATTCACCAGATGATCGATCTGACCATAGGTAATGACCAGCGGCGGCAGCAAACGGATCACAGTCATGCCCGCGTTCAAGGCGATGATATTGCGTTCCTGCAATTCCTTGATATACGGCGCGACCTTCTCTTTCAACTCGATACCAACCATCAATCCCTTGCCGCGCACCTCACGGACGATTGGAGATTCGATCTCTCGTAACCGATCCATCAAGTACGCACCCTTGACCAACGCCTGCCGCGGAAGGTCTTCCTCTTCGATCACACCCAACGCCGCGATCGCCGCCGCACACGAAAGCGGATTCCCGCCAAACGTCGAGCCATGCACTCCCGGTGCGAGATTCTTCACCTTTGAACCGATCAACACCGCACCCATCGGTACGCCGCCCGCCAGTGACTTGGCACACGTCAACATATCGGGCGTTACATCAAAGTGCTGGACGGCAAACATCTTGCCGGTACGCCCAAAGCCAGATTGAATTTCATCTAGGATCAACAGCGCGCCATGTTCATCGCAAATGCGGCGTGCCGCTTGAATATATTCAGCGGTAGCAGGATAAACTCCACCTTCGCCTTGCACCACTTCCAAGATCACAGCAGCCGTTTCCTCATTCACTGCTTTTTCCAACGCTTCCACGTTGTTATAGGCAACATGACTGAACCCGGGCACGAGCGGCTCGAATCCTTCACGATATTTTTTGTTGTAGGTGGCAGAGAGCGAGCCATAGGTGCGTCCATGAAAAGCACGCATCGCTGCGACAATATTTTTTCGTCCGGTGGAAAGGCGTGCAAATTTGAACGCCGCTTCGACTGACTCCGTGCCGGAGTTGCAGAGAAAGACCCGGTCGAGTCCATCCACAAGGGAGGTGAGTTTTTGCATCAACTCGGCGCGCTTGTCGTTGGGGAACGACTCAAAAAGCGTGATCAGCGTAGACGCCTGCTTATAGATTGCATCCGCAACTTTCGGGTTGGCATGACCGAGATTGGCGACGCCGTGTCCCGATGCACAATCCAGATATTCCACGCCGTCCGCATCGAACAACGAAGCACCTTGTCCACGCACGATGACGAGCGGCTGCTTGGCATATGTCCCTGCCGAATGTGTTGTCTCGATTTCTAAAATTTGTTCTGTGTTCATTGAATTACCGTTCCATTTCCTGCTAAAGCATTCGTGATCGGATTTTGAATTCGACCATCCGCGATGATGACTTGACTCACACCGCCTTTGAGCGCTTCCTCTGCGCCCAGCACTTTTTTCTTCATGCGACCTTGCGCCGCTTCACTCGCCGCCGCAAGTTGACTCTGCGGCAGCTGCCGAATGAGCGTTGACTCATCCGGGAAGTTTTTCATCAGCCCGGGCACTGCCGTGAGAAGAAGCAGCATCTCTGCCTTGAGCGCGGACGCGACCATCGCCGCAGCGCGATCCGCATCCACATTCAGCGCCTCCCCTTTTTCGCTAACGGCAACTGGAGCGATCACGGGTAAATAACCGGCATTGAGCAGCATCATCAACAATTCACTATTCACTTTTTCGATCTTGCCCGTGTAATCGTCACGGATAATTTTGCGCTTGCCGTTCTCGATGCTTTGAACCGAATCTTTGCGCGTGGCTTGCATCAACCTGCCATCGAGTCCACATAATCCTAACGCATTGACTCCCAGCATTTGTAATTGTTCGGTTAACAGTGAGTTAACCTTTCCATTCACAGCCATCAAAAAGATCTCAAGCGTTTTCCGATCCGTGTATCGCGATGTGTATCCCGAAGGCGACGTGATCATCTTCGGCGGCGCCCCAAGGCTTTCACCAAGCGCATTCGCTTCCGCAGAACCACCATGCACAAGAACCAGTTGTTTGCCTTGTTTCAACAACTCAGCTGCATCAGTGCAGATCGCTGAGAAGTCAACACCTTCCGTGCCACCGAGTTTCACTACGATGATTGAGTTATTCATAATTTCCGTCTTTCAACAAAAAGAGTACCCAAATGGGTAAGAAGAAAATGCAGAAGTATGAATGCTGAATGATGAATTTTCATTCTGCAATCTGCATTCTGACTTCTGCATTCTAGATCGGGTGAAGCCCCATGAATTCGAGCCCTAGTGTCTCTTCCCAGCCCATCATCAAATTCATGCACTGCACGGCTGTGCCCGATGCGCCTTTCATGAGATTGTCGATCGCACACATTGCCACGATATGACCGTTGCTTTCGTCGAGTTCAAAACCCAGATCGGCGTAATTTGACCCGGCAAGGATTTTGGGCTCTGGCACACGATAAATGCCACGCTGTTCCTTGACTACCCGCACGAACGGATTTTCATTCGCCATTGCACGATAGGCTTTCCACAGATCTTTGTTGGCAACACCCGGTTTCACCTTGGCGTGAGCGGTTGCCAGCACACCGCGCACCAGATCGACAGCAGTCATCGTCAGTGAGACATCTTTCACGCCCATTTCTTGGATCACTTCGGCGGTGTGACGATGACCGAACGCTGAAAAAGTACGGATCACGTTGGCGCGTTCCGCATGCAGCGAACCGGAATTTCCTTCCGCGCCACCTTCCGACGAACCCACTTTGACTTCAATAAAAATCGGGGATGATACGTCCAACAAATCCGCTTTGACCAGCGGCAGCAGCGCAAGATTGCTCGCCGTGGCATTACACCCCACTCCGCTGATATAACATGCCGATGCCATCTCGGCGCGATGCAGTTCCGGCAAACCGTACACGAATTTGCTCAACCACTCCGGCGCGGCATGTTTTTCTCCGTACCACTGCTCGTAGAACGCCGCATCCCGCAAACGAAAATCCGCTGCCAGATCGATGATCTTCGGCGCGAGTTTGACATACTCTTCGATATGATGCTGTGCCTGTCCATGCGGTTGGGCAAGGAAAAGGATATCGACCGGTTCCAGCGTAGCCGGATCGCTGAACTTGAGTTGCGTCCGCTTGCGCAGATTTGGGTGGACTTGATAGACATACTCACCCAAATGCGAACGTGACGTCACCTGCTTCACATCCATATTGGGATGCCCCAACAGCAAGCGCAGCAATTCTCCCCCTCCATACCCAGAACCGCCAATGATAGATACTGTTGTTTTCAATTCAGAATTCATACTTCAGCCTTCACCCTTGCTGCCTGCATCGTATATTCCACGATCTCGCCTGCAATATCAATTCCACTCACAGGCTGCATGGTATGGAATTCCATTGTGTGGTTGATCTCGTTGACGACCAATCCCTTTTCGGGGTGCTCCACCAAATCTACAGCCAACACGCCACCACCAACCGACTTCGCCGCACGCAGACACAGATCTTCGATCTCGGGAGTAATAGGACACAACTCCCCTTCCCCGCCACGTGCCGTGTTCGTGATCCAATGCTCTGACTTGCGATACATCGCCGTCAACACCTTATCACCAATAACAATCGCGCGGATATCGCGTCCCGGCTTCTCGATGTATTCCTGAATGTAGAAAACAGAATGCTGCACCGACCCCAACGTGGATTTGTGTTCCAGCACCGCTTCCGCCGCATCCCGGTCATTGACCTTCGCCAGCAACCGTCCCCACGAACCAACGACCGGCTTCAACACCACGGGGTAGCCAAACGCTTCAACAGCTTCGAGCGCTGCTTCGGGTGTGAATGCCGTGGCATTATGCGGTTGTGGCACACAATCCCGAGCCAGAGCCGCACTCGTCATCAATTTATCGCCACAGATCTCCGCCACAGAGGCAGTGTTCACCGTCGGCACACCGAACGCGTTCAGTAGTCGCAGCGCATATAGTCCGCTGTTATAGCTGATGCTGCGCTCCAGCACCGCATCATATTGCTGCCACGGCGTCGGGTCATTCAAGTCAAAATGGATGGCACGATCGTCGAGTCGTTCATAGTCAATGCCGCGCTTCTCCATCGCGCCGAAGATCCACTTCTCTTCAACGCGCACGCGGGAAAACAAAACACCAAGTTTGAGTTGTCGTTGCATAATGATCTCCGTAGGGGCGGGGCGACCCCGCCCCTACTCTCCCCAATCTTCCTGTTCCATGGGCGCGAGCTGCACAGTGGCAGGATCGAGCGAAACCACTTCAAGATCCACACCGCAATCCGAACACACGATGATCTCACCGACTTCGGTTCCAGCAGCTAATTCGATCTGGGCTTCACATTCAGGGCAGGTAACAGTAGACATGATTAAACTCCTTTGTTGTTTTTGTTTTGGAGTCCAAAGTCTACAGACTTTGGACTTTTAAGTAGTCGTTCAAAGTAGTTTAGAAAAGGATAATCGAAAAGGGCTAGCCGGATGGTTCTGTTGTGTCAGCATGTATTCGGCAGAGGCCAATACGTCCTCTATCGAGTTATGCAGTTTATTGACACAGGCTAATGCTTTCAGATGTTTCCAATAGCGTTCGATCAGATTGAGTTCCGGACAGTAAGGAGGTAGCCACATCACCAACAGACGATGTTCAAACAAGGATAAGGCAGCCAGCACAGCCGCGCTTTTATGATACGAAACGTTATCCATGACCAATACAATTCGTCCGGTTGGGTAACACGTCACTAATAAATACTCGATGAACTCCAAGAAGGTCTGGCTATTCTTCCAGGTAGCGCATCGCCAGGAAACACGATCCGTTTTCCAAGAGTAGGCTCCGAAAATATGACGATGTTGTTTCGTGCCCGGTTGCAAAGCAGGAACGATCTTCTGTTGACCCTGTTTCATCCAGCAGGCATGTAAGGGAGGATCCAGATCCAGGCTTACTTCGTCCACAAAGAGGAGCTCGACATCGTCTCGGAGGCTCTTTTTTTCATCTCTTCCAGCAGTTTTTCAGCGTTTTTCTTGGCAGCCTTGTCCTGTAAATGACTGAGATCATGTTTGGGACGACGATAGCGGTAGCCTTTCTTCTTGAGCAAGGCTCGAAATCGTCCTTCGCTCAGAGCAATCCCGGTCTCTTTTTCCAGGTGCGCCCGTAATCGATCGATTGTCCAAATGGCAAAGCGATATCCATATTCGGATGGTTCTTTACTCAATACTTCTTCGAGTTTCAAACAATACGTTTCCGTGGCTTTGGACTTCGCCGGACGCACTTTGTTGGCTAGCCCTTCGATCCCTTGCTCGCGCCATAGTTTGTGCCAGTTATAAACTGTTGGCACACTCACCATTTGTTGCTCTGCTACCGTGGCAGGCTTTTGACCTAAATGCAATAACCGAATGACTGTCGCACGCTGCCTGACTTCTGCTCGTTTGTCTTGACGAATAGCTTTTTCGATTTCCGCTACTTCTTTTGGTTTCAGTTGGTATACCGTTCGCATGCTAAAAGTGTATCATGTCTTATAATCTATTTCGACCAACTACTCAGTTTCCAACGGCTGGAGTCGTTGGACTTCAGCTAATTGATTCTTCACCGACTGGAGGCTGGTACCGCCAATCGCATTTCTTTTTTCGATGGATTTCATCGGATCGAAGACCTGATAAACATCCGCTTCGAACACGGGACTGATCGCCTGATACGCTTCGAGGGACATTTTCTCCAACGACACTTCCCTTTCGCCCGCCGCACGGACAGCTTTTCCTGCCATCGCATGCGCTTCGCGGAACGCAACTCCCTTGTTGACAAGGTAATCCGCCAGATCGGTTGCCATCATGGTTGGGTCAATGGCATTGCGCATTTTTTCGGCTTTGACAGTGATCGTCCGCAGCGCACCAGCAAGGACGGGCAGGATGGCGCACAACGTATCCGTCGCTTGAAAGACGGGCGCTTTATCTTCCTGCAAATCCTTGTCATACGTGGACGGCAATCCTTTGAGCGTGGCAAGCAAGCCAGTGAGCAAGCCCAGCAAGGTTCCCGCTTTGCCGCGAGTCAGTTCAAAGACATCAGGGTTTTTCTTCTGGGGCATCAAACTGGAGCCAGTGGAAAACGCATCCGACAACTCAAAGAAGCCAAACTCGGCACTCGTGTACAACACGATCTGTTCCGCCAGCTTGCTCAAGTGGACACCGGTCATCGTGGCGCAGAACAAATACTCGGCGGCGAAGTCTCTATCAGAAACAGCATCAATGCTGTTCTGGGAAACTTCCGCAAAACCAAGTGCCTTCGCCAACGCAATTCGATCAATCTCGAACGGAACGCCAGCCAATGCCCCCGAGCCCAACGGCAATACAGAGAACTCGCGCCGTTAGATCATTCAACCGCTCCACATCTCGCTGCAGAGACCAGAAATAACTCAGCCACCAGTGTGCCAGCAAGATTGGCTGTGCCCGTTGCAGATGGGTGTATCCGGGCATGATGGTCACCCCTGCGGCTTCGGCTTGCTCAACAATGGCAGTTTGCAGAAGTTGGAGTGCAGAGAGCAACTCGGGAATTGCTGCCAGCATCCACATGCGGAAATCGGTGGCGACCTGATCGTTGCGGCTGCGTCCCGTGTGGAGTTTGCCTGCCGCGTCGCCGATCAACTCACCGAGGCGGCGCTCCACGGCCGTGTGGATATCTTCGTCGGAGGGTGCGAAGGTGAACTGTCCCGTAGAAAACTCTTTTCGCACCATATCCAGCCCAAGGGAGATGGAAGCGTGCTCTTTATCCGAGAGAATGCCAGCCTTATGGATCGCATCCGCCCACGCCCTGCTCCCGTCCACATCCTGCAATGCCATGCGTTTATCGACAGGCAGGGACGTGTTGAGATCCCATGCTTGATCGTTGAGTTTGGTTGAAAAGCGTCCGCCCCAGAGGGTCATAGATATTCTCCAATGCTCTTTCGGGGCTTAGCCCCGAAAGGAGCGATATTAATCTCTCTTGAAGCGTGAGTAATCTGGCTTCGGCATGTTCATGCCGGAAACGGGCAGACCGTTGAGCGCGCGGACTTTGAGGCTGAGCCCATACAAGCGGATGAACCCTTCGGCGTGACTCTGATCGTAGACATCCTCTTCGCCAAACGTAGCAAAGTCTTCGCGATAGAGGCTGAATGGCGAAGTGCGACCTGCAACGATAATGTTGCCCTTGTAGAGTTTCAGGCGCACGGTGCCAGTCACCGGTCCCTGCGTGGAATCGACGAACGCATCCAGTGCTTCGCGCAGCGGCGTGAACCAGAGTCCGTTGTAGGTAAGCTCGGCATATTTGACCGACACCATCTCTTTGAAGTGCAGCGTCTCACGGTCGAGCACCAGCGACTCGAGTTCGCGGTGGCCGTAGAGCAGAATCGTGCCGCCGGGAGTTTCGTACACACCATGCGACTTTATGCCCACCAGACGATTTTCCACGAGATCAACGCGCCCGATGCCGTGCGCGCCGCCTATGGCATTCAGCGTTTCCACGATCTTGGCTGGTGAAAGCTTTTCACCGTTCACAGAGCAAGGAATACCGCTTTCAAATTCGATCTCGACATAAGCTGCTTCATCGGGTGCATTCTCGGGTGAAGTGGAAATTTGATACATCACTTCTTCGGGTTCATTCCACGGATCTTCGAGCAAGCCGCCCTCATGCGAAAGATGCCAGAGATTGGAATCGCGCGAGTAAATGGATTTGATCGTTGCCGTCACAGGAACGTTGTGTTTCGCTGCATAAGCGATAGCATCTTCACGTGAACGGATATCCCACTCACGCCACGGAGCAATGATTTTGAGTCTTGGGTCAAGTGCCATTACGGTCAATTCAAAACGAACCTGATCGTTGCCTTTGCCGGTCGCGCCGTGGCACACAGCATCCGCGCCTACTTCATGAGCGACATCCACCAAATGTTTTGCAATTAAAGGACGGGCAACTGATGTGCCCAATAAATACTTGTGTTCATACACCGCCCCCATTTTCAACATAGGAAAGAGATAATCAGCAGCGAACTCCTCTTTCATATCATGGATAACAAACTGACTTGCACCACTCTTGATCGCTTTCTGCTCCAGCCCCGCAAGATCTTCATCGCCCTGCCCCACATCGGCACAGAAACAGACGACTTCACAACCGTAATTTTCTTTCAACCACGGCACGATCACAGAGGTATCCAGCCCACCGGAATAGGCTAATACAACTTTCTTCACTTGCGATTTCGGTTTTGGATTCATTGATTACTCCTTATTGATTTTGGAATGCAGGAGCTTGCTCCTGCGACCTCGCCAGTAAACTGGCTGATTCCAAATTAAAAAAATAAAAACAGCCCGCCTTTGAAGGCGGGCTGTTTTGGTTGACTTATACGTGTCTGTCAGTTCACGCTGCGTGTACTTTCATCATCCAAACAAAAAGGACCCAACCTTCTCGAAAGAAGTAGGCTTCGGACGACGTGTACGCGGTAGCGCAAATGGGTAGTACATATTGGGCGGTATTCTACTCGAAATGCGAAATGAGTCTAATGATTTTGAATAACCAATTTTGAAAGAGTACCCATTTGGGTACTTCCTTAAAACTCGCCATCGACATAAACCATCACAAGTGTAAACGTCCATCTGTATAAATACATCGAAGAAAAACATGATGTCTCATAGAAACATGAGGCGTTATGTTTTCAAAACCACCCACCGAGATTAGGGGGTGAGTTTTGTAATGATTGACGCATCCCCCCGTCACGGCTACACTTGCAAAAATCATCAACAAGGAAGCTCACAATGAAAATCTTCGTTCCAGGGCGCATTTGTCTGTTTGGCGAGCACTCAGATTGGGCAGGCGGATACCGCCGCATCAATGCTGAAATTGAAAAAGGCTATACCTTGATCTGCGGCACCGATCAAGGCATCCACGCGGATGTATTTCCTCATCCAAACTCACTCGTCCTTTCCACCATCATGCCAAATGGCGAAAAAGTAGGACCCTATGAGATCCCCATGGAACCGAAGGCACTGCTCGAAGAGGCAGGTAAAGGAACGTTCTGGAGTTATGCCGCCGGGGTAGCCTATCAGGTTGTGACCAACTACCGTGTCCGCGGACTCGTGATCGACAATTATCAAATGGACCTCCCCATCAAAAAGGGACTTTCCTCCAGCGCTGCCATCTGCGTGTTGACTGCGCGTGCTTTCAATCGTGTCTACGACCTGAAGATGACCGTCCGCGGCGAAATGGAACTTGCCTATCAGGGTGAGATCACCACCCCTTCCCGCTGTGGTCGCATGGATCAGGGCTGTGCGTTTGGCAACCGCCCCGTGTTGATGACGTTCGATGGCGACCGTCTGGATACCGAAGAACTTCAGGTGAATTCTGAGTTGCATTATGTCATCGTTGATCTGCAAGCAAAAAAAGACACGATGGAAATCCTTGCCAAGCTGAACCGTAGCTATCCCTTCGCCGAAAATGACGTGGATTGCAACGTGCAGGAAGTGCTGGGACCCATCAACAAGCGCATCGTTCACCAGGCAATGGAGGCTCTCCGTGCCAGCGATGCTGAAAAACTCGGCGCGTTGATGACCGAAGCACAAGCATTCTTCGACAAATATGCCGCACCCGCCTGCCCGGAAGAATTGAATGCACCTGTCTTACATCAGGTGTTAAATTACGAACCGTTGAAACCTCACATCTGGGGCGGCAAGGGAGTTGGGTCTCAAGGCGACGGTACCGCCCAATTTCTGGCACGCAGCGCCGATGATCAACAAGCCGTGATCGAAATCATCGAACGCGATCTGAAAATGTCCTGTCTTAAACTATCGCTGAAACCAGCGCATAAAGTCCGCAAGGCGCTCATCCCCGCGGCAGGATATGGCACACGCATGTTTCCCGCATCCAAGGCAACCAAGAAGGAACTGTTTCCCATTATCGACAGCGATGGCATCGCCAAGCCAGCCATCCTTCTGATCGTGGAAGAAGCTTTGCAGGCAGGTATCGAAGATGTCATCATCATCGTGCAAGAGGATGATCTGGATGATTTCAAATCGTTCTTCAACGAACAGATCTCTATTGAAAATTACAACAAGCTCCCCACTCACTTCCAAGAGTACGCCCGTTACCTGTTGGAAATTGGACGGCATATCAAATTTGTCACACAGACCCGGCAGGAAGGCTTCGGTCATGCGGTGTACAGTGCGCGCGAAGCGATCGGCGATGAACCCTTCCTGTTGATGCTCGGCGACCACATCTACCGCTCTCATACCGAACGAAACTGTGTACAACAACTCATGGACGCTTACCTTCAGCACGGCACCAGCATTGTGGGTCTACGCCGCACGCCCGAGTCGCAGATCGCGGCGTTCGGCACGGTGGCAGGCGTATGGCTCAGGGACGATGAACTGCTCAACGTGACCGAATTCGCCGAAAAGCCAAATACTGATTACGCTCGCACACACCTGCTTGTACCCGGTCTACCCGAAGGCGAATACCTGACTCTCTTCGGGCAATACATCATCAAACCGAAGATCTTCGAATATCTCGAAGAGCACATCAATAACAATGTACGCGAGAAAGGCGAATTCCAACTCACTTCCGCTATCGATCGACTGCGGCAGGAAGATGGCTTCCATGGTCTGGTCATCAACGGAAAACGCTACGACATCGGTCTACCTGACTATTATCTTGAAACGCTCAAGACATTCCGCACCGATGATTAACCTTGACTCATTCCGAGCATTGACATAGAATACCGCCCAATTATGAACAAGCACGGCTTCGGTACTATGACCATGACCACTACCTCCGGTGACAACCGTGAGGCATTTGTGCATGGAAAGAAGTAACCGAAGCAGACGGTAACTCAGTACACACAACGCCTCACGGAAACGTGAGGCGTTTTTATTACCCTCGTCCTTTTTACCTAAGAAGAAGGGCGCACAAAGGAGCAAGTCATGAAACAGCAAACATTGGTGATGAAATTTGGAGGCACATCCGTTGGATCGGTGGATGCGCTGAAACAGGCGGCTCAGATCATTCGGGATGCGCGGGATGAATTTGCACGCGTGGTGGTCATCACTTCGGCGATGTCTGGCGTAACGGACTTGCTCCTTGAGATCCGCGTCGCTCGCTGCGCAGGGGAAAGTTGATTCGTTACCCCAGGCGGAATCTACGCTGAGAGAAAAACACTTCTCCGCCCTCGATGCGCTTGTCCACGACCCGCAGCGTTGTGCAGAAGTGAAAGCCGAGATCGACGTCTTGATCCTCTCCCTCGTGGATTTGTGCAAAGCCATTGCAGTTCTCGGCGAAGCCAGTCCGCGGGCGATGGATGCGGTGGCATCGCTCGGCGAACGGATGAGCGTCCGTTTGCTGGCGGCAGTAGCGCAGGAAGCAGGACTTCAGGCGCAGGCAATCGAATCAAAAGAATTTGTATCACGAACGATCATTACCAACACGCACATCCCGATTTTCGGGTCACGACAGACAAAGACCAGGGCGGCATTAAATCCCTTGATGGATGCAGGAATTATTCCCATTACAACCGGTTTTATTGGAGCCACTCCCGAAGGAGTCATCACCACGCTGGGACGCGGCGGCAGCGACTACAGCGCCGCCATCATCGGCTCCGTCCTCCCCGCCGATGACGTCTGGATCTGGACGGATGTGGACGGTGTCATGACCACCGATCCGAGAATTGCACCTGACGCGCAGACACTACCCTGAGATCAGCTACGGCGAAATTGCCGAACTGGCTTACTACGGCGCAAAAGTGCTGCACCCCAAGACCATTCGCCCGGTGGTGGAGGCTGGCATCGGACTGCGCATTTGCAACACGTTCAACCCATCGCACTCCGGCACGCGCCTGATCGCCAATGGATATGCCAACGGTCACAACGGCAAACCGGAGAAGATCATCAAAGCCGTGACCGCCATCCGCAAGCAGAGATTAGTGACCATCGAAGGGCGGGGCATGTTGGGCGTTCCGGGTGTGGCGGCACGGGCATTTGGTGCAGTGGCATCCACAGGAACCAGCGTGCCACTGATTACGCAGGCGTCATCCGAACAATCTATCTGTTTTGCCGTACCTGCGGAAGCTGGTCCGTTCGTGCTGAATGCGCTGGAAAAAGCCTTCGTCCACGAAATCGAAGACGAAGACATTGACCGAGTCTGGTCAACAAGCGATGTGTCTATCGTCACCGTTGTCGGTGCAGGGATGCGACACACGGTCGGTGTGGCAGGTAAGGTCTTCAACCAGCTTGGCAACAACGGCGTCAATGTCCTTGCCATCGCGCAGGGATCGTCGGAGGTATCCATCAGTCTCGTCGTGGACAATTCCGATACCGAGAACGCGGTCAAAGCGTTGCATGGGTTAATTGTTCAATAATCCGTAGGGGCACGATATATCGTGCCCCTACGACACATAAAAAGGAGAAATTATTATGTCATCATCCCCCATCCCCGTAGCCATTCTCGGCGCGACAGGTTCTGTCGGTCAACGGTTCATTTCGCTGCTGGATAATCATCCGTGGTTCAAGGTGGTTGCGCTGGCGGCATCCGACCGCTCAGCGGGACAAAAATATTCGAAAGCCACGCGCTGGGTGCTGGATGTTCCCATGCCTGAGTATGCCAAGGATATGGTCATCGTGCCAGCGAATACCGATGCTGTGCAGGCGAAGATCGTTTTTTCTGCGTTGCATACGGAAATTGCCAACGAACTGGAACCTGCTTTTGCGAAGGCAGGTGCAGCAGTGTGTTCGAACGCATCATCGTACCGGCGCGGAGAAGATGTGCCGTTGCTGCTGCCTGAGATCAACGCAGATCATATCCACCTTGTCAAACAGCAACGCAAGAATAAGGGCTGGAGCGGATGCATTGTCACAAATCCCAATTGCACGAGCACGGGTATGACTATCGCGCTCAAAGCATTGGATCATGCTTTCGGCGTGAAGAAGGTTTTTGCGGTTTCCTTGCAAGCGCTTTCGGGGGCTGGCTATCCCGGTGTTCCGTCGCTCGACATTATGGACAATGTCATCCCCAACGTTGCCAATGGCGGCGAAGAAGAAAAAGTGGAATGGGAGCCGCGCAAGATGCTGGGCAAATTGAACGGCGACAAGATCGATCTGGCAGATATCCAATTCAGTGCACACACGAATCGCGTGGCGGTCATTGATGGGCATACCGTTTGTACCAGCGTTGCTTTTGCGAATCCCGTTGAGCCTGAAGCAGCGATACAAGCCTTACGTGACTACTGCGCACTCAAATCAGCGAGGGAACTGCCGTCGAGTCCGCGACCCGTGATCAGCGTAAGAGACGAAGCGGATCGCCCTCAGCCAAGACTCGACCGCTTAACCGGAAATGGCATGACGACCGTGGTCGGTCGGGTACGGCGCGATCCCATCCTTGATCTTAAGTTCGTTGTGCTTTCTCACAACACGATCCGCGGCGCGGCGGGAGCATCGATCTATAATGCCGAGTTGTTGGTGAATGAAGGTTTGTTGTAAGATTACCCGTTTGGGTATTGACACGAGATGAACGGCTGTGATATAAACCGCCGCTAAGAACAAAACTAAATACTCGCTCTTATCCAGAGAGGCTGAGGGACCGACCCTGTGAAGCCTCGGCAACCAAACGAAAGTTCCGGTGCCAAGTTCGGCAAATAGGAATGGCAACTGCCATTCGTATCTGGAAGATGAGAGGATGGTGTAGACGTATACCTCTTCTTGTACTTTCAGAAGAGGTTTTCTTTTTTTAGCGCTAAAAGAGATCTCTTCTGGAGGGCGGGTAAATTTATAAACAAGAGGAGTTTCGCCAATGGCAACAACAATCCAAGGACGTCAGTTAGGTTTTGCAACCCGCCAGCTTCATGCGGGATATGACCCCGACCCCACTACGGGAAGTCGCGCCGTTCCCCTTTATCAAACAACAAGCTATCAGTTCAAGAACACGGAACATGCTGCGAATCTGTTCGCACTCAAAGAGTTGGGAAATATTTATACACGTTTGATGAACCCGACTACGGATGTGCTCGAGCAGCGCATCGCCGCATTGGAGGGCGGTGTTGCGGCGCTCGCAGCAAGCTCCGGTCATGCGGCACAGGCACAGGCGATCTTCACACTGCTCAATGCAGGTGACCATATCGTGTCGTCGTCGCGTTTGTATGGCGGGACGTACAACCAGTTCGCGTACACCCTGCCCAAGCTGGGAATCGAAGTCACGTTCGTTGACCCGTGCGACCCGAAGAACTTCGAAGCCGCGATCAAGCCCAATACAAAAATTTTATATGGTGAAACATTGGGCAATCCGGATATCGCTGTGTTTCCGTTCGAAGAAGTGGCGGAGATCGCCAAGAAGCACAAGCTCGTTCTGTTTATCGACAATACCTTTGCCACGCCGTATCTCTTCCGCCCGTTCGAGTGGGGTGCGCATGTGATCACCCACTCCACCACCAAGTTCATTACCGGCAACGGAACATCCATCGGCGGCGTGATCGTGGATGGCGGCAACTACGATTGGAGCAACGGCAAGTTCGAGAATTTCAACACGCCCGATCCTTCGTATCATGGACTGGTGTATTCCACACTTTCGAGCGTTGGACTGCCTCCGTTCGCGATCAAGGCACGTGTGCATGTGCTGCGCGATATCGGCGCGTGCCAGTCGCCGTTCAATTCGTGGCAGACGCTGCTCGGCATCGAGACGCTCAATCTGCGCATCGAACGCCACGTGCAGAACACGCAGGCGGTTGCAGAATGGCTGGAGAAACACCCGAAGGTCAAATGGGTGAAGTATCCGGGATTGAAGAGCCATCCCGATTATGAGCGCGCGAAACGCTATCTGCCGAAGGGCGCCGGTGCCATTCTCGGATTTGGCATCAAGGGCGGTGTGGAAGCGGGCAAGAAGTTCATCGAAAGCCTGCAACTCTTCAGCCACCTTGCCAACGTGGGTGATGCGCGCAGTCTGGCGATCCATCCCGCCACAACCACGCACAGCCAGTTGAGCGAAGAGCAGCAGGTCTCTGCCGGTGTCAGCCCTGACTTTGTCCGCTTGTCCATTGGTCTGGAGGATATTGACGATATCCTATGGGATCTGGATCAGGCGCTCAGCGCGTAGCGCTGTATCAAGTACACAAGTAGACACGTATACACGTTCTACTTGTGTACTTGTTTACCTGTTTACTTGTCTACCTGGATACCTACACCATGCCCGTAAAAATCCCTACCACCCTCCCCGCCCGTGCCACGCTTGAAACGGAAAATGTCTTCATCATGGACGAAGATCGCGCACTGCATCAGGATATTCGCGCACTTCGTGTTGCCATCCTAAATCTCATGCCAACAAAGATCGCCACCGAAACACAGCTTTTGCGATTGCTTTCCAATTCCGCTTTGCAAGTGGAGATCACGTTGCTGCATACGGCGACGCATGAATCCAAGAACACAGATGCTGATCATCTGCTTAATCACTACGTCACGTTCGATGATATTCGCAGCGAAAAGTTCGATGGACTGATCATCACCGGTGCTCCTGTGGAACAGATGCCGTTCGAAGAGGTGGATTACTGGAAGGAATTGACGCAGGTTTTGGATTGGGCGGACACAAACGTGGAATCCAATTTCTATATTTGCTGGGGAGCGCAGGCGGCGTTGTACCACCGTTACGGTATTCCAAAATATGACCTGCCGCGCAAGATGTTCGGCGTGTTCGAGCACAACATTCTTTCACGGACAGAAAACTTGTTGCGCGGTTTCGACGACATTTTCCTGGCGCCGCATTCTCGTCATACTGAGATTCGCAGCGAAGATGTTGCCAAGGTTAACGAGATCCAGCTTCTGGCTGAGTCAGAAGAAGCGGGCGTTTATATCGCCGGATCAAAGGATGGGCGTCACATCTTCGTCACGGGTCACTCGGAGTACGATCCGTTCACGCTCAAGGGGGAATACGACCGCGATGTCAATAAGGGACTGCCCATCCACATCCCGAAAAATTATTATCCGAACGACGACCCGACCAGGACCCCCAACGTCCGCTGGCGTGGACATGCCAACCTGTTATATTCGAACTGGTTGAATTATTATGTGTATCAAGCCACCGCGTTCGACCCAAGTGAGATCCCGGTCAAGATAACACCCAGGCAGTAAATACCATGAAGAACTCTCGCAAATTTGGTTTTACCACTCGTCAATTGCACGCTGGTTATGAACCAGACCCTGCCACCGGCAGCCGCGCGGTTCCCATTTATCAAAGCGCTGCATTCGATCTGCAAAGTACGGAACGCGCCTCACGCTTGTTTGCCTTGCAGGAAACAGGACACATCTACACGCGCATTTCCAACCCGACCACGAGCGTATTCGAACAGCGTATGGCGAGTCTGGAGGGTGGTGTTGGCGCAGTGGAAACCAGTTCCGGTCATGCCGCGCAGATGACCGCCATCCTGACCCTTTGCGAAGCTGGCGATCATATTGTGGCATCCGCTACGCTCTACGGCGGAACGATCACGCAGTTCAAATACACATTCCCAAAGTTGGGGATCCAGGTCACGTTGGTGGACCCGAAAGACCCGGAGAATTTCCGCCGCGCGATCCAGCCGAACACAAAGATCATTTACGGTGAAACGATCAGCAATCCTTTGGTCAATGTTTTTCCATTTGAAGAAGTAGCTGCTATTGCAAAAGAATTTGGCATCCCATTGATGATCGACAACACTTTTGCTACACCGTATTTGTGTCGACCCTTTGAATGGGGCGCGGATATCGTCACGCACTCAACGACCAAATTCATCGGCGGACATGGCACGTCCATCGGAGGGATCATCGTTGATAGCGGAAAATTTAACTGGAGAAAAAGCGGACGCTTCGCCAACTTCACCGAGCCTGATCCCGCCTACCATAACGTTGTCTACGCTGACGATTTTGGACCGACCGCCTTCATCTCCAAAGCACGTGCAGGGATGCTGCGCGACTTCGGAGCCAGTCAACAGCCGATCGCTTCGTGGTGGTTCCTGCTGGGGCTGGACACACTCTCTCTGCGGCTGGAACAGCAATGCAAGAATGCACAACGTGTTGCCGAATTTTTGGAAAGCCATCCGAAGGTTAAATGGGTCACGTATTCTGGTTTACCGAATCACCCCGATAATGAAAAAGCGAAAAAGTATCTCCCCAAAGGTTCCGGCGCCATGATGGGATTCGGCGTCAAGGGCGGACGGGAAGCAGGCGCACGCTTCATCGACAACCTGCATCTGTTCAGCCATGTGGCAAATCTGGGAGATACGAAATCCATGGCGATCCATCCCGCCAGCACAACTCATTCGCAGTTGAACGAAGCCGAACAGATCGCCGCTGGCGTCAGCCCGGACTTCATCCGCCTGAGCATTGGATTGGAAGATATTGAAGATATTCTCTGGGATCTGGATCAGGCGCTGAACGCGTAGAAAGTGGAAAGTAGAGAAGTAGATAGCTGAGACTATCTCCAAAGCGGAATACGCTCCGGGATGCGTTCATCGCCCAATTCATGGCACAGTTTCTTCAAACGCGGATAGGCTCCCTGCCATTTGAGATCGGCAAGATTTTCTTTGAGCGGAACATCCGTGCGCAGAGTGGATAATTCACGAAACAATAAAGCATCCTTGAAGTTTGCCTGAAGATTTTCCACAAGAGTGGTAGCGCGACCCAGCCCCAAGCCCAATTTTGCCGGGTCTTTAGGAATGGACTCGATGTGCTTGAACTGCGCCAGCACCGTTGCTGTGGAGGCGGCTCCCCAGCCTTTGACGCCAGGATAACCATCCGCCGAATCGCCGACGAGAGCAAGATAATCGGGGATCGATTCGGGACTCACACCAAACTTTTCAACCACGCCGCCTTCATTGAGAATGATCTCGCGGCGACGATCCCAACATATGACACGATCACCATCCACCATTTGAGTCAGATCTTTATCGACAGAACAGATGACGATCTGCTCCACCGATTTGACCTTCTTAAACTTCGCTACCGCCGTGGCAATGGCATCATCCGCTTCGAACTTGACTTGGGGCCAGATCACCATTCCCAGGGCGGATATCAACTTTTCAGCGAGCGGAAATTGAGCGAGGATGACCGGATCCACGCCTTCACTTGATTTATAGCCTGCATACATCTTGTTGCGGAATGATTCAATGACATGGTCAAAAGCAACTGCAACATGGGTTACTTGCGGGTCGCTCAGGAGCAGCATCATACTGCGGACAAGTCCGAGCGTGGCGCCGATCTCCATGCCATCAGCAGCCTTCTTCGGTGGGGCGCCAAAGTGGGCGCGGAATAATTCATAGGTACCGTCAACAAGGTGGATTTTCATTGGCTCATCTCGATCAATTTATTTGTGGTATTGAAATTACGCATGGTGGCGGGAACGCCCAGTTTCTTTTCAAGAAAACCGCCAGAGAGGGTATTCCTGCCGTACATTCCAGGGATAAACATGTAAGCGGCATTCTTTGTGATCGCAAGCTCCTCCGGAGCATAATCCTTCGCGAGCAATTCCTTGACCTTTTGCGCGGAGGGAGGCTCTGCAAAGAAAACAAAGAAGACCCTGGAGATATCACGTCCACTCGTGAAGGGGTTTTCGTCCAGAACCTTTTGTAACTGCGCTGCCGTGCGAGCTACAACAGCCAGGTCAGCTCCAATATGTTTTTTGATGAGGTCATGTATACAGATTTCCACATCTTTCGCGGACATGTCCGTATCCACGAGAGCGTTGCCGCTTTGGATGTAGGTGCGTGCATTGCCAAATCCGGCATCGGCTAACACTTCCCGCAGTTGCGCCATTGGCACTCGGTTCTTGCCGGTGGGCATCACGCCGCGCAATAGAACGATGTAGGTCTTCATGATTTCTTGGATGAACCTCCTTTTGCGAAGTCACCGCCCCGCAGGTTTCATTAGTCGTGAAGTTGACGAATAAAACCTGCGGGACATTTTATATTGTCATTCTGGTTCGTAACGGAGCAGAATTACGCCGGAACTGAAAGGCTTGGACTCTGTCCGTTTAAGGGGAACAGATTTTCCTTCGGGAAAGAGGCGTTTCCCTTTTCCTGCGATGATAGGATAGGTCAGCAATCGGTATTCGTCCACGAGACCATGTTCCATCAAATAGCGGATGAGTGTCGCACTACCTGCTATCAGTACATCACCACCGGGCTGCTGCTTTAGTTTGTTCACTTCCTCGGTTACATTGGAAGAGATAATGTGTGAGTTATTCCATTCTGCTTTCTTCAATGTGGATGAGACCACATATTTGGGCAGGCTGTTCATACGGTCGGCAAAACCGGATTCATCAGTGCGTGAGGGCCATGCAGAAGCAAAACCTTCATAGGTGATGCGTCCTAACAGGTGGGCATCAGCGGCGAACACTTCATCCAGTTTGAATTTGGCGATCTCATCATTCCAATAGGGGAATGACCATTCGTTAGGCGCCTCCATCACGCCATCCAAGGTTATAAACTCGGTTACGACTATTTTCATATTGCCACCTCTACTATGCAGGCTGATATCGTTGATAGATAACTCCGGTCGGAAGCGCAACCGATTCGACCAGTTTCATATTGACGCGTTTCCCATCTGGGAATAATTTCTTTCCACCACCAACTGTTAGCGGATAAACGTGCAGGCAGATCTCATCCACCAGATCGTTCTCGATCAAGTCATGGATAAGGACACTGCTGCCATCCATGATAATGTTCTTGCCGGGCTGACTCTTCAGCCTGCGGATCTCATCGATCGCATTACCGCTGATAAGGCTTGAATCGCGCCAACCATCTGCAGACTTCAGTGTATTGGAAACCACATACTTCTTAAATCCGCTGAATGGGTCTCCCTCCGGATTGGGCTCGAAGGCTTCACCATGCATCTGCCAGGTCTTGCGTCCCAACAGCAACGTATCAGCATCCGCAAAGATCTGACCGAAGTGAGCGCCGATCTCATCGTGCCAGTACGGGAGCGTCCAGCCGCCGTGGGTGAAACCGCCATCGGTATCTTCGGTGGGGCTGCCCGGCGCTTGAATAACGCCATCCAATGTAATGAACTCGTGAACAATTATTTTTCTCATGGTTGATCTCCTTTTATCCGTAAAGTGATAACCACATCATACACTTATAAAATAGTTACGTCTTGTAAAAAAACGACACGCCGATTTTTCGATCCGCTAATCTGCACCAATCTTCACTAATCTATATTCGCGCAGATTAGCGTGGATTAGCGGAATCGATTCTTAAGCGCTGGCATGGCGCGCCAGGCGAAATTCAAGATGACGTTTCACATCGTTCCATTCGCTGAGCAGGATGCTGTACATCACGCTATCGCGGACGGTTCCATCGCGGCGCGCCTGATGATGACGAAGGATGCCATCTTTCTTTGCACCCAATCCTTCAATGGCACGCTGCGAATTGAAATTGAAGTTATCCGTGCGCAGACCGATGACCTGACAGCCCAGTGTCTCAAATCCATGCGTCAGCAGCAGCAATTTACAGGTCGTATTGACATGACTTTTCTGCCAGCGCTTGGCATACCAGGTATAACCGATCTCGACCCGGTCAATGCTTGCCACTACATCGTGATAGCGCGTGGTTCCCACGATCTCGCCCGATGTCAACTCGCGGACTGCCCACGGGAGCATGTGACCGGCTTGGTATCCAGCCAGCGCGTTGGTGATGTAAGCTTTGGTCTCATCCGGTCGCGGCACGGACGTGAACCATAGATTCCAAAGTTCCCCATCCGTTGCAGCAGCAGTTAACGCTTCCTCATGCTCCAGGGTCAATGGTTCCAAGCGAATGCCATGACCTTCTAATGTGACCGGAGAAATTTTGATCATTGTAAGTACCGTCCTTGAAAAAATAATTCGAATTGAAAAAATTTTAGCTATTCTACTTTTCTTATCTGCACGTCACCCTGAGCGACAGCGAAGGGTCTCTACCACGCTATGAAGACTCAAAGGCTAATCAGAGATTCTCACCTGCACTTGCATGCAGGAGCAAGTGTCGTCGCTTCGCTCCTCAGAATGACATTTAGGCTGACTTGACAATCTCACCCGGCGTCTGACCGTACAGTCGTTTCAACGAGCGCGTGAGATGTGCCTGGTCGAAAAATCCCGTTTGATACGTCGCGTCAAGGATAGGCGTACCGCTTTGCAACAAGGCTACAGCCTGACGTGCGCGTTCAATCTGTTGAATGCCTTTATACGTCAGCCCGGTGACATGCAAGAAGCGGCGCTGAATAGAGCGCAAAGAAATATCTTGCGTTTTACCGCTCAGTGCATCATCCACGACCTGATCATGCGATAACAGTTCCTTGCGGAGTAGGCGATTGACAAACGTGTCCACATTTTCAAGAGTGGGGAATTCCCATTGTTCACCAAAAAGCTGAAATGATTTTTTCCCTGTACCCGGTAAATGGATCTCTGTATCCACCAGTTTACTTCCGGGCAGGTTGGGCATGAACATGCCATGTTTGAAAATGATTCCCAAAAACTCGGCATCCGTGGGAATGGGCGCAAGGGATGCTTTCGTTTCCGGTCCTCGAATGCTGAGCGTGATCTGGTCTTTTTGCCGGGTGATGACCATCTCCCAATTACTCGCCGCCGCGGAGGTGAAGGAACCGCCGCCAAGGCTGCGCGCCTGGTAGACAGCCTGAACAAATGGAACATCTGATGGTCTTGCAGCAAGGTCAACTATCATTAAAGGGTTCCCTACTTACCGCTAAAGTCTTTTTGAATCTTACACCTTTTTCCACACTCGGTCTCGATCATTTCCCGATCAATTTGATCAGATCTTTCAGAACCTTTTGCAGAGCAGGTTTCTTTGCTTCCACATCCCGCATATCCGCAAAGTATGCCATGCGCCTGTCAACGTAATCGCCTTCCAATAATTTACTTTTTACCTGTGGGAGCAGTGGATTATGAAACACCAAATGAACGCGTGACATATCCCGCAAATTGAACGTCACCAGATATTCTCCCTTATAGCTAAAGGATGGTGCCTTCCATTTGATCTCCTCGGTGATCCCTTTGTTGGCGCCTTTGATGATATCGCGAAGCCTTTGGACTTCCGCTTTGAGGGGATGATCGAGAGTTGCCATAAACTCATCCACTTTATCGGTGCGGCTGACCGGGGAAGCTTTCTTCTTCGTAGAGACTTCTTTTCCATCATTCGTCTTGAAAACCAGTCCATTTGCTTTAAGCATTTCCTGAAGAATGCGCAGCGCCTTCGGTCCAAAGCCATGGAGTTGTGAAAGTTCCGCCTCTGTGACTTTGGTCAATTGCTCAAGTTTCGTAATACCGATACTTTCAAGCGCGCGTGTGGCGGGTGCTCCGATTTTGGGCAGATCGCTAGTTGTCTGTTTCGCAGCGTTCATTTTCAATTCCTCAAATATGCACTGGTAAGGGATTGTTTCGCTTTCAACAATTCTTTCGGCGTGCCTTCGAACATGACCTGCCCGCCTTTGCTGCCGCCTTCAGGACCCATGTCAATGATCCAATCCGCATTCTTGATGATGTGCAGATTATGCTCGATGACCACCACCGTGTTACCTGTGTCCACGAGGCGATTGATAACCTGCATAAGATGACCGATATCGGACATGTGCAAGCCGGTGGTTGGTTCGTCCATGATGTAGATGCTTCCCTCTTTGTGCAGTTCGCTGGCGAGTTTGATGCGCTGACATTCGCCGCCCGAAAGTGTGCTCAACGGCTGACCAAGTCCCAGATAATCCAAACCTACATCGCTCATGGCTTGTAATTTTTTGACCACTTCAGGAATTTCAAAAAATGCCAACGCCTGCCCCACGTTCATAGCCAGCACATCGCTAATGGATTTACCGTTGAGCTTGTACGCCAGCACTTCATCTTTAAATCGTTTACCGCCGCAGACTTCGCAAGGAGTTTTCGCTTCGTTGAGAAACGCCAGATCAGTGTAGATCACGCCAAGTCCCTGACAATTTTCGCAGGCGCCTTTCGAGTTGAAACTGAACAGCGCGGCATTGACCTTGTTCGCCTTCGCAAAGGCTTTGCGGATGTCATCCATAATGCCCGTATACGTGGCGGGATTGGAACGACTGTTGACTCCTACCGCCGATTGATCGATCACGATCGCATCGGGATGCTGGTGCTGGAACACTTCATTGATCAGCGAGCTTTTGCCTGACCCCGCCACACCCGTGACCACGGTCAGGACGCCCTCCGGGATATCCACGCTGATATTTTGCAGGTTGTTGACTTTCGCATGTTTGATAGGCAGTTTCCCTTTCGGCGTGCGGAAATTTTCCTTTAACGGGACGGATTGCTGCATGTGCCTGCCCGTCAACGTATCCGCTTTCAGCAAACTGGGGTAGGTGCCCTCGAAGACGATCTCGCCTCCCTGCGGACCCGCATGCGGCCCCACATCCACGACATGGTCCGCCACTTTGATCACATCCGGATCATGCTCCACGACGATGACCGTGTTGCCCTTATCGCGCAGTCTGCTGTAACAATTCGTTCATGCGATGCACATCACGCGGATGCAAGCCCACGCTCGGCTCGTCGAAGATGTAGATCACATCGGTCAGGCTGCTACCAAGATGCTTGACGATCTTCACACGCTGTGACTCTCCACCCGATAACGTATCGGTCTCGCGACTCAAACTAAGATACTCCAGCCCGATATCCGCCAGATACTGCAATCGTTCCACAAGCGCTTTGACCAGCGGCGCGGCAGCCGGCTCTTTGAACTTCTTCAAGACTTCGATCAGTTCAGGGATCTCCATGCTCGTCAGGTCAGCAATGTTGTAACCGTTGACCTTACACTTCAAGACTTCCTGACTCAAACGCGTTCCTTTGCACATCGAGCAGGTACCCATCGTCATGTACGGCTCCACAGATTTTTGAGTCCGCTCGGACATGGTCTTCAGGTCGCGCTTGATGTATTTGTTCGTGAAGCGGTCAATGATGCCTTCAAAGGTCAGATTGAAATCTTTTGCACCAATGTTGGTTTTGACCTTCAGAGGCGGGCTATGCAGCAGGTCATCCATTTCCTTTTTGGTGTATTTGGATATCTTCTTATCCGGGTCGAACAGACCGGTGTTGATGAGATTGCTCCAATACCAACTGTTGACCGCATATTCGGGGAAGAGGATCGCGCCTTCGTTCAGCGATTTGGATGTGTCCAAAAACTTTTCCATGTCCACATCCAGCTTGCGACCGAGTCCGTTGCAGTTCGGGCACATGCCTGTCGGGTCGTTGAAGCCGAAAACGTTGGAAGGTCCCACATGCGGTTGTCCGATGCGGGAAAACATCAGGCGTAGGATCGTATTGATATCGGTGACAGTCCCAACGGTCGAGTGGGAGCCGCCGCCCATCCGCTTCTGATCCACCACGATGGACATGCTCAGGTTCTCGATGGAGTCCGCTTCGGGCTGGGAAAATTTCGGTAGAAACGTCCGCACGAAGGCGCTGAAGTTTTCGTTGAGCAGGCGCTGGGATTCGGTCGCGATCGTGTCGAACACGATGGACGATTTGCCTGAGCCGGATACGCCGGTAAAGATGGTGATCTTGCGTTTGGGGATGCGCAGCGAGATGTTCTTTAAATTGTTCTCGCGTGCGCCATGGATCTCAATATATTCCTGCGGCATTTTCTCTCCTCTGTTCTTTTGTCAGCCATTAACGCAACGGGTGGGTAAAAGTCAGAACTCTCACCCACCCGAGAAGGTCGCCTACTATGGCGAGTCAACTCTTTTATTTCTTACTCGCTTTAGGCGCGTTCAACTTCACTGCTTCAAGAACAAGCGCCTTGAGCGCTGCATCATCTACCTTGTTATCTTCGAAGAAATCAATGGCACGGACTGTCTTGCTATCCAGCCGCGTGTTGAAAAGCTTCTTCGGATCTTTCATCTGCGCACCTTTAGGAAAGGTCAGCCTCACGGCATTCTTGAGCGTATCTGCAATACAAAGATTTCCATCATGCGACCAAACAGGGACGCCCTCTGGTCTGGATGGTTTCTTCCACTTCACTTCTTCCACAATGGCAGGGTTGGCTTTCTTGATCGCAGCGCGCAACTGCGACAACTTCTTGCCACGCCAGCCATCCGTCTTTTTGATGATGTCATCGATCTGTTGGGATGCAGATTTCTCTTCCATAAAATTTCACTTTCGCTATTAATGCGTAAATAATTTCCAATGACCTTCGGAGACAACTTCGACGGTTCCATCTACTACTTTGATGGCGGTCTCATCATCGATCGCGTACGCTGGAACTGTCATACCAGCCGCCCACTTCTCGGCGTCAGCCATGGTGTTCTCCGGAAGTTCCGGGTGATCCAGATGCGGAAAGATCGCGAAATCAACCAGTCCCAATGTTCGGTCGCCACCCATGGGCGGACGCCAGCCAACAAAGTCATCCCCGATATTGGGCGCCATCACCATGCTTCCGGCACTCAATCCCACGTAGACCATCTTGCTCAACGATGGCAAAAGATCTGCCAATCCGGATTGTTGGATCCAGTAACAAAGATACATGGGATCGCCGCCGTTCACCAGCAGAACATCTGCCTCTCGTACCCAGGCGCTCCAGCGTTCAGCATCGATGCTGGGCAGAGCGGTGAGTTCCAAGATTCCTACAGACTTCCACCCAAGTTCGACCATGGGAGTTCTGGGTTCTTGTCCGCTGATGAACTTCCAGGCTTGCACAGGACTGACCATGCGATGTCCATACGATGAAGTGGGAATACAGAGGGCGCTGCACTCGGCAATGGGTTTGCCCAGTAAGTCAAGCAACACGTTGTGGATACTCGGATTCCTGATGCCAGCAGAAGTAAGTAGAAATTTCATGATGCCTTTTCCGTATCTTATCTAGGCATAAAAAGTTTCCAATGACCTTCGGAGACAACTTCCACCGCTCCGTCGCTCACTTTGATAGCGGTCTCATCATCGATCGCATAGAGCGGCACGGGTACCTCGGCAGACATCCTTTCCACCTTAGCCATGGAACTTTCCGGGTGATCCTTGTGATCCACGTGCGGAAGCAACGCAAAGTCAACCAGCCCCAGTCCCTTCTCGATGATGAAGGGCGGGTCATCATATGTCTCTCCAAAAGTAGGAGCCGTCACGATACTGCCAGCGCTCACCCCCACATAGACTGTCTTGCTCAACGATGGCATCAGGTCTGCCAACCCAAACTCCCACATCCAGCGGGTAAGATATATGACATCGCCGCCAAACACTAATAGGGCATCAGCCTCCTTGACAGGAGCAACCCAATTCTCTCTCTTGATACTGGGTAGTGCAGTAAGTTCCAGCACGCCCAGAGATTTCCAACCTAATTCAGCAAGAGGGCTAGCCGTTAATCCGCGGATGAACCGGTATGCCATAGAAGGACCAACGGAGAATGGGTAGATCGCAGTGGGAATACAGAGGGCGCTCGACTCGGAGATCGGCTTGCCAAGCAGGTCAACCAGTGCAGCATTGATGCTTGCGTTCTTGATTCCAGCGGATGTGAGCAGAAATTTCATGCTTGCCTTCGTCTCCCTTAATAAGCACTTCGTTGCTTGGTTGCTTGTGCCGATCCAATGAGCACGCCATTTTTTGAGACTTCAGGTTCGGTGCATTGGTTACGATTAAAGCAACAAGGTCTTCGCTCGCCAGACTTCAGTTTGGACAGCGCCACCTCGATGCGATGGTCTCGCGTTTCGCGGTTGTTGGTAGCACGCACCCAGCGCAGCCAGTCCCAGCGCGCCATGGGTGTGATCTTCACCCACAGGGCGTTCGCATCCTTATCGGACGCTAGAGCTTTTTTCAGATCCGCAGGCAGATCGGGCTCGGGCCACTCTTTCGACGGCTCAAATTCCATTGTCACGGCATCGTCTGAATTTATCCTTGCTGCTTTGCGCAGAGCAAAGTCGACCCTAAACCAATGACTCCCCGCGCCATCGGGTTCGAGCACAATTTTAGAAGGGAATCCATTGATCGTACCCTCGACCAACGCCATGCCGCGCGAAGGGAGCTTGGCACTTGCGCTCCCGGGCAACTTAAGAATGGTCCAGTCGCCGATCTTAATGGGTGCAGTTTCAAAACGGATTATCGACATCTTCGCTTTAGCTAGCCGCCTTCTTCACAAGTGAACTGATTTTTGCTTCTTCAGCGGAGGTCAACTTCCTCAGCGCGAAAGCGACGGGCCACATCTCGCCTTCGTCCAGGTTCGCCGAGTCGTTGAAGCCAAACGTCGAATAGCGGGTGTTGAATTTCTTCGCTGTTTGGAAGAAACAGACGATCTTGCCATCCTTGTTGGCATAGGCAGGCATCCCGTACCAAGTTTTGGCAGAGAGGCTTGGAGCGTCCTCTTTAATGATCGCGTGGATACGCTTCGCCATGGAACGATCCGGTTCCTGCATGGCAGAGATCGCATCCAGCGCGGCGCTTTCGCCTGCCGCCTTGTCCTTCTCCGCACGCGCTTCCGCTTTCAACTCTTTAGCGCGAATTCCGCATCGCGGCTTTTTCATCGTCCGTCCATCCCGAGGACTTCTTGCTGGCCGCAGTGGTGTCCTTTGTAGATTTTTGCGTTTCCTTCTTTGAACTCATAGAAACCTCCACATATTGATTTGGATTATGGCTTATTTTTGCCATTCTATCTTAACGTCGTGTGGAAAAGGTTCAAAATGACATATCAAGAGCATTCTTATCTAATTCTTATCTAGCCATCGTCTATTTCTTCAGTTCATAATAGAGAAGCACATTCCCCGATTTGAATTCTTTTACTTTAAGGAGTTTCAACTCCAATTGAGATTTGATTCCCTGCAAGATCGGCTTCCCGCTTCCCAACACGACCGGGTTTACCATGATCCGAAACTCGTCGATCAGCCCCAGGTCGATGAACGTGACCGCCAGGTCCGAACTGCCAAAGATGGCGATATCTTTTCCCAATTCTTCTTTTAATTTCGTGACTTCTTCTACAAAATTATCTTTGACGAGTCTGGTGTTTTCCCAATTGACCTTATCCAGCGTCTTCGAGAAAACGATCTTTGGCAAGCTGTTCATTAATCCCGCTACCGTTGGGTCATCCTGTTTAGCGGCATCCGTGGGCCAATAACTTGCCATCAGTTCATACGTCACCCTGCCAAAGAGCAGCGCCCCAAACTCGCCTGTTTGTTGAATGGCAAAATCGTTGAATTCTTCGTCCACATGATGCCAGTTAATATCCCTGTTGGGACCTTCGAAATACCCATCGAGCGATATCAAATTGAAGAAGATCACTTTTCTCATAACTCTCCTCTGAGAAATAGAACAGGCGGGCAAAAGCAACGCCTTCACCCGCCCGTTGTAAAGTGCTGTTCTGATTTTAGAACATATGCTCTACATGGTCAAGACAGAATTTATCCAATTTATTGACCGTTATATGCCTTCTCCAGGTCAGCGACAACGATCTTATGCATCTTGAGCATGGCGTTGACAACTCGTTTCGATTTGACAGGATCGGAGTCGCCCATCAACTCGCCCAGTTGCTTGGGGATGATCTGCCACGACACTCCGAATTTATCCTTGCACCAGCCGCATTGCTCAAACTTCAGGAACGGCAGAGAGTCTCTTCCAAAAGTAATCCACCTCCTTCTGGTCTTCACATTCGACGTAGAATGAAGTCGCTTCATTAAATTGGAAGACCGGTCCCCCATCCAACGCCATAAAGCGTTGTCCTGCCAGCTCGAACACACCGGTGATAACCTTGCCTTCCAGTTGATCGGCGCCGGGTGCCTCCATGCCCTTTTCGTAGCGGGTGATGCTCTCGATCCTGGATTCGCCTTTCTTGTACGGCGAACCGTTGAACGTATCAACATAATAGTTCATCGCTTCTTCCGCTTGCGTATCGAACCATAAGAACGGAACTATATTTTTCATTTTTTATCTCCTTTAATTCTATAGCTTGTTTTCTTCAAATTACTTGCGGCTTGCAGTTTGACCATTTGAGTGATCAAATTAAACGGGATGGGTTTATCCAGCGGAAATTTGACCGTGCTTTTTTCATCGGCATATTTCGCTATCTTCTTGTTGAACGCTTCACTCCCAGCCGGAATCGGGTACACGGAAACGTGCTTCTTCCACCCTGCAAAATAGATCAAATACGTTCCGTTCAACGTGAAGGTGGGCATGTTGTAACTGATCGTCTCTTTCGCATCCGGAGCAGCAACGCGGATCGTGTTACGTAATTCTTCCAACACCTTCTGTACATCAGGAGGAAAGGTCGCTATATACTCATCCATGGATGAAAAGCTTTTTTTACTGTTCATTCTTTTGCTCCATCAATGCCAACAGTTTGGTTGTCGTATTCCAGTTGCGGATGGTCATATTCTGATAGACAGGCAGTGCAATGATCCTGGTCAAACGGCTTTGCGATGCTCTGCTATCGAGACGGGAAAAATAGAGAGCAGATTTCCCTGCATGAGCGGAATCGACACCTTCTTTTAAACTGACATCTTTCATGGCTTCTTTGGATGTGAGCGGTGCTTTCAAGAAAATGACATCACATCTGTATTTATCGGGTTCTGTGCCAAATCCCTTGGGAGCCTGTTGGACGATCTTTTTCAGTTCCTGATGTGAGATGACTACCACGCGGGATGTATAGCGAAATGTTTCAGACAACATCTTTTCGATTTTTTTGGTCAGCTTGATCTTGTCTTTTTCAGCGGATTTAAACAAAACATTTCCGCTTTGAATAAAGGTGGTCACATCGGAAAAACCCATCAATTCAAAACATGCTTTCAAGTCCGTCATTTTGATGATGTTCTTTCCGCCAACGTTGATGCCGCGCAGCAGGACAAGATATTGAGTGGTCATCGTGGTTCCTTCCTACCCAGCCTTCTTCAGATTCAAATAATGATCGCGTAGTTTCTTATCGAAATGTTCCGTGGCATAACGGAGAGTGACGCGCGGCATGGTAGCGGCATATTGATCGAGAAATCCGATCAACCTTTTACGATCCTTGTCGCCTGCGAAACGGAGCGCCCACCCGTTCGCCTTGTGGATCAGATCTTCTTTGTCGTTCAGCATGATCTCCGCCAGTTGGAAGGCATCTTCCACATCATCCTTACCGATGAAATAAAGCGTGCTGACAATGGCAGTTCGTCGCTCTGCCATCTTCTTGGATTTCGCCAGCTTATACAAGATCTTGCGTGATTTCTCCATCAGGTAACTGCCCACCACCCACGGAGCGGACCGGTCCACCAAGTCCCAGGTATTGATGCAATCATGGCGTTTGATGTAGAGATCGAACAATTCCTTGCGGCGTTTCTCCGAGGTCTTTTTACTGCGAGCCTGAAAATCCATGATGCTGACGGCTCCCACTCGCATCTCGTGGAACGGACTTTGGAGCATTTTCTCCACTTCGTCCAGATCCATATCCATGAACTCTTTTGCCAGTGCAAAGATCTGTCCCATACGGACGCCAAGAATTTCACTTTCCTCGCTTGCCAAATGTCCAGGGGATTTGGCGACTTTGGCTGAACTAAGTGTTTTGAGTCGTTTGAGAAACTGTTCTGCATTCATCGTTAATGACCGGTCCCCTAACTACTTTAATTTGCGTCACGGATGCGATCATAAAGCAGGCACAGGGCGCCACTCTCCGTCACTGTGCTCTGACTTAATTTCCAGGAGGAAGGAGGCATTCCATCCTCGAACAAACGAGCCCCGCCGCCAGCGATCTCGGGGCACAAGGTAATGCTCAAGCGATCTAAAGCATCCGCTTCGAGCAGACGTTTGATGACGCTGCTGCTGGCAAGCACGATGATGTCGCCGCCTTTTTGCCCTTGCAATTCTTCAACGACTTTGACAGGGTCATCATTCACGACCCGAGAATTCGCCCAAGCAGCATCTTTAACTGTGGAAGAAAATGCGATCTTCTCCACGGAATTGAGCCATTTGGAAAATGCACGGTCACGTGGATCAGCTTCGGCATTGTCAGCCACCGATGGCCAATATCCTCCAAAACCTTGATAGTTCTTCCTGCCCAAAAGCACTGTGGTTGCGGGGCTGGTCACGTTGATCATGTGATCGCGCGCTCCATTTGTAATGGCATGCGGCACGATCCAGCCCATATCATATTCACCGCCTGGACCTGCCGTCCGCCCATCCAGAGAAAGAGATATATTTGCGACAACCGTACGATGTTTGTTCATGATGTTCCCTGTTATTTCTGAGGCTGAGCTATCGTCTCCAGGATCTCATCGAGACGTTCATAGCCTTCGCGGACGCCGGTCTCCATTCCAGCTTGGACCATGCCATCTCGATCGGCAACAGACTGAAACACAGATTAAATCGTGATCCGTGTCCGGTTTCCGGGTAATTCCTCCAGGGTCGCCGTATCCAGTGAAACGTGTCCGGGATATCCTGCAAATTCAAAGGTCTGGATCATCCGTTCGGGCGTCATCTCATGGAAAGCGCCGTAGAAAACAAATTCATTCCCATCCTTGTCTTTGTGAATGTAGCGATAACCGCCACCGCTGTGCGGCTCAAATTGCTCAAGGATCATTTCGTAGCCATGCGGTCCAAGCCATTGGACATATAACTTTGGATCAATATGCGCCTTGAAGACCAGATCGCGCGGTGCGTCGAATTCGCGTGTGATGAAGAGTTCCTGCTTGCCAGGCTCGGCGGTAACCAATGTTTTATTTTTTGCGTTAGCAGACATGTTATTTCTCCTTTTTCAGTTCCTCTAAAATCGTATCAAGACGGTCAAAGCTCTCGCTCCAGTATCGTTCGAAGGGTGCCACCCACTCGTAGATGGGACGCAGCTTTTCCGCGTTGACCCGATACATTCTCTGACGTCCGACCCGCCTCTCGCTCACCAACCCAACCTGCTTCAACACCCCCAGGTGTTTACTCACCATCGGCTGGGTCCAGCCAAGTTTTCGAACAAGCTCATTGACCGAAAGTTCTCCCACGCCCAGCGCCTCAAGGACTTGTCGCCTCTTGGGTTCGGCGATGGCGTTGAAGGGGTCATGGGTGGTGGGAGTGCGTGCCATGACTTCTATTATATTCCTATATAGGAATATGTCAATGTCTGTATTTTAGAACACATTTTCTGGATTGTCAAGAGAGGAATTGTCTGAATTCCATCGTAGCATATGGAACTTATAATGAAATGAAAGCATCTTAGCTGTAATCATGTCATTCTGAGCGACCATCGGGAGCGAAGAATCTCTCATCAGGCTAAGAGTTCTTCTCGTCTAGGTAGAGATCCTTCGCTACGCTCAGGATGACATTACAAACCACAACATGAAATTATTTCGCATCTTTCAATTGAAACTCGTCCGATATTCTCTGCTCGGACTTCTGCTCCTCTCTGCGGGTCTCCTCACCTACACCTTCTGGGATATGCCCTCGATCGATTCGATTCCTGATGCCTACCTGACTCCCAGCGTGCGTATCACGGACCGGAACGGACGCCTGCTATATGAGATCCTTCCGCAAACGGGCGGACGCAACACGGTCCTCGATATCGCGCACATTCCTCAATGCTTGAAAGATGCCACCATTGCAGTCGAAGATAAATATTTCTACACCAACCCCGGCATTGACGTGACCGGAATCGCCCGCGCCCTGTGGATCAACCTGCGCGGAGGCGAGACCATCGCCGGAGGCAGCACGATCACGCAACAGGTAGCGCGCAATCTACTGATGACCGAAGATGAACGGACCGAACGCACGTTGCGACGTAAACTGCGCGAAGCGCTCCTTGCCTGGCAGATGACGCAGAAACTTTCAAAAGATGAAATTCTTGGCTTGTATTTGAATCAGATCAACTACGGGGGTATGGCATACGGCGTGGAAGCCGCCTCACAGACCTACTTCGGAAAACCCGTCAATGAATTGCTTTTACCGGAGTGCGCTCTGATCGCAGGCTTGCCACAGGCTCCGGGTGTCTACAATCCATTCACGAATCCCGATCTGGCAAAGAAGCGACAAAGTGTTGTGCTTGGGTTGATGGAAAAGCAGGGCTACATCACGCACGAAGAACGCCTCAATGCAGAAGATACTCCCTTGAGTTTCAACCCGGCTCCCTACCCCATCGAAGCGCCACATTTCATCTGGCTCATCAAGGATCAACTCGATCAATTGATATCTGATGGAATTCTCAACCCACGTCAAAGTCTTGTAGTGCGGACAACACTTGATCTCAACGCCCAACATCTCGCAGAAGAAACCATACAGTGCCGCATCGATCAATTCAAACAAGAGGATTCCACGCTAAGTCACAACGTCAACAATGCCGCGCTCGTGGCGATGGATCCACATACCGGAGAAATTCTCGCACTCGTCGGCAGCGCGGACTTCTTCGACGAGTTCATCGACGGCGCGTTGGATATGGCTACCTCTCCACGCCAGACTGGCTCGGCGTTCAAGCCGTTCGTCTACGCCCTCGCGCTTGACCCTGCATCCCCCAACGCATGGACTGCTGCAACTCCCATTCTTGATGTCTCCACCACCTTTACGTTGCGTGATGGAACACCCTACACGCCGGTCAATTACGATGGTCTCGAGCATGGACCTGTTTCTGTTCGAATGGCTCTCGGTTCTTCATTAAATATCCCCGCTGTGAAAACACTGCAAGCCGTTGGCATTGAAAGTACCATCGATCTCGCGCACCGATTGGGCATTACTTCGTTGAGCAATGCCAATGATTACGATCTCTCGCTCGTACTCGGCGGCGGACAGGTCAGCCTGCTCGAACTTTCCACGGCATATTGCAGCGCTTGCAGATAATGGCAACTACACTGGCAACACTTCAATATTGGATATCCATGATGCAGATGGGACTCTGCTCTATCAGCCAGAATCGAAACCTGCACGTCAAGTTCTGGATCCGCGCGTTGCCTGGCTCATCAGCGACATCCTCAGCGACGACTACGCCCGCATCACCGGCTTCGGCTTGGATAGCACACTCAAACTCGACCGCACTGCCGCCGTCAAAACAGGAACCACCACCAACTTCCATGACAACTGGACGATCGGCTACACTCTCCGATCTGCTGGTCGGCGTGTGGGTCGGCAACAGCGGATACGAAGCCATGCACAACGTTACCGGTTTGACCGGTGCCGCGCCCATCTGGCACGAAGTCATGCGCGGACTGCTGCAGGGCACAACCCGACAAGCCCTTCACGCGACCGGAGGGATTGGATATTGTGCAAGTTTGCGCTGTTTCTGGATTACTTCCCACCTCCGCTTGCCAAAATACTCATGCGGAATGGTTCATCGCGGGCACCGAACCCACGCAAACGGATTCCACTTATCAACAAGTCTGGATCGATACGTTAACCAACTCTCTTGCTACTGATTCAACTCCTATGGAACGGCGTCAATCCATCAACATGATGAATCTCCCCATTGAAGCACAAGCATGGGCACGCACACAAGGTTTTTTATTACTCAATGATTACTCTCTGGAGTCAGGCAGCTTGCTGCCGAATTCACGGGAGCAAGCTACCGACTCCACATTAACTTTGCTCTCCCCACATAACAACACCACCTACCGCATTGACCCACACATAGATCTATCCATGCAGCAGATCAAAATCGAAGCCGCTGCAGGGAACGAAATCACTCAAGTCACCTTTTACGTGGATGGAAATCCACTCACCACACTCTCCTCTACACCTTACGAAGCATGGTGGACATTGTCCGCGGGGGAGCATCAGTTTTGGGTGGAGGGAGTGGGCGTGAATAGTGAAGTAGTGAAAAGTGAAGTTGTGACGATTAATGTCGTCAAGTAGAGTCTAAAGCACATGTCACTCTGAGGGAGCGTTCGCTGCGACCGAAGAGTTCTTGACTGGAGAGATCCTTCGCTTGCAAGATGTCCTTTTTCGGACAAGGGACCCAAAATTTGATACTTGGGAGCAGCAACACCTTCCAATACCGCCGAGACCGTTTCATCCAACAGATTGTTTTCAAAACGAATGGGGAAATTTCGTTGGGCAGGTGAAACCGATCGATATGCATCTGTGACCTGCTTCAACGGCAGTGTCAAAATGGCATTCGCCCAACCCCTTCCGCCATTCTGGATATTTTCCAGCGCAAGTGAATGCAACGTATCATTTGATACTCTTTCGCTCTCCTTCAACATTACATTAGCTAGAAAAGTGTCTGTGATAAGTACTTCGAAAATGCGATAAACCCTGACAGTGGGATATCCTTTTGCATGAACATTTTCCGTGACTGAAGCTTCATTCTCATCCAAAGTCGCTACAGGCTTGCAGGTATATTGCTCAGGTTTCAAATCGACCTTGAGCGTGTCATAAAACTCTTCGACCAATTCCCTTTCAGGGCTGGTTTCGAGAATGGGGTCATCGTCGTGAATAATATGGCGTAGACAAAACTCCCGCAGCGTGGACCAAGCTGCGGGTCGGATGAAGAGGCGGAAGTCCTGTTCGGCGCGGGAGCGTTCGCTGTCGAAGTGAAAATCCCCGAGCAGGTCGTGTATCGCATCCACATCTAAAATGCGGACCGCTCCGCCGAAGGGTTGGGATTTTATTTCGATATTTGAATTCATGGAGAGTGGCTTTGCACTCCAATGCCAGCATCTTGTCGCCGCTGTTTGGATGCTTGAAAAGAACTCGCACCAGCGTAGCAACACTGACACGCAAACTTAATTTATCCGTTGCGCCAACGCCAGGTTCAGGCTTCATTGGATGCAAAGGCGATGGCTTGATCGAGAGTTCATCCCCTCACCGATCTTCTGTGCTCTTGCAAAATCATCGGGAGTGAGCGCAATTCGCATCATCTCACGATTCCGTTCTACCTCCACGCGGTCGGCGGGCCACCAGGCACCACCTGTAGATTTCAACAGTGTCTCAGCCGCACTGAGCAAGGTGGCTCCCCATTCAGTTTGTCCTTGCTGTGCCTTCAAGCCAGCCAGACCTGCCAGCGACTCGGCAATTCCGCGCCGGTTGCCCAAACGCCTGAACATCTTCAGGCTTTTTCTAAATTGCGATTCCGCCAGTTCAAAATTTTCCTCGTGCTGGGCGATATATCCCAAATTATGCACAAAGCGCGGAATGTCGCCGCGGTCACCAGTGGTACTCAACAATATTTCACATTCCTCATAGTAACTCCGCGCTCGATCGAATTGACCCTGAGTGCGGGCTACTTCGCCGAGATTGTTGAGCGCAAAGGCAATTATCCAATTCTCGTTCATCGTGCGGGCTTGGGCAAGGGCTTCTTCATGGTAGGTGCGCGCCTGTTGAAGATTTCCTAATCCAAGTTCCGTATTCCCAAGATGGATAAGTGTAATAGCATGGAAATAGGGATTATTCTGTTCTTTGAATAACTTTTGAGCTTGTTCGAATAAAGGCTGCGCAGCGTCATCCTTGCCCATGTTGATCAGTGCCACCCCATTCGCCATGAGCATCAAGGGAGTCAGCGCTTGTCCGTTTTCAAGTTTTTGTTGGATCGTCAGGCATTCCTGCAATTGCGCCAATCCGATATCCTGTTTGCCCTGCCAGATCGAGAGCATCCCGCTGGCGCCCAGTGCGAACACACGATACTCAGATGGCGACTGCAATGTAGGGGATGCCAGTAACCGCTCCGACCACATGCGACCCTCGCTAAAGTATCCGCGACGATACCAGAACCAAAACAAAATAATGACCAACCCGGCTCCCATATGAACGCCTTGCGGAGTGGTCAAACCCCATGCCAGTGTGGCTCGAATATTATCGTGTTCACGTTCGAGCCAGTTCAACCAATGCGTAGCGTTCGAAGAGTAGAGTTGCGCAAAGCCCATCTGGTTCATGATCGCATCGCAAAAATACTTGGCATGTTGTCCGCGCAATATTTCCATTTCGCCGCGTTCGGTGAGTCGTTCCGCAGCATAGGCACGAATGATTTCCAACATTCCAAAGCGCGGCTCATCGTCCGCCAATTGCTCCTGTCGCAGCAGGCTGTTATCAACCAGCGACGTCAGCCCATCGAGGATGTCGAGAGTTCCTTCCGCATTGCAGACAGCTTCTGCGGCTTCGAGCGTGAAGCCGCCTACAAATATGCTGAGCCGCGTGAGCAGAATCTTTTCATCATCATCCAGCAAGTCATAACTCCACTGCAACGTGTTACGCAGTGTTTGCTGACGTGTCGGCAAGTCACGCGCGCCACCGGTGAGAAGTTTCAAACTGTCATCGAGACGTGAAAGGATCGCTTGCGGCGATAACAATTTGACGCGCGCCGCGGCAAGCTCAAGGGCAAGAGGCAGCCCATCGAGACGGCGGCAAATCGCGGCGACGTCTGAAGCGTTGTCTTTTGTCAAAGCAAATTTTGGATGCGCCTCCCGCGCCCGTTCCACGAACAGGAGGATGGATTCGTTTTCGAGCAGCGTTTCCCACGCTGATTTATTTTCCGCTTCCGGCAGATCCAGCGGCGGCACATGGACTTCATATTCGCCTTGCAAATTGAGTGCCACGCGGCTGCTGACCAGCACTTTTAGCTGAGGTGCTTCGTCCAATATTTTCGCAACGGTTGGCGCAGCGGAAACGATCTGCTCAAAATTATCGAGCACCAGCAAAAGATTTTTATCGTGCAGATAATCCTTGATGGTCTCCAACGGCGGGCGCCCGCCTTCTTTCACTTCAAGCTGCTGGGCGATGCGTGAGATCAACTGATCGGAATTGGTATCGTCTGCCAGCGGGACAAAGAAAACGCCATCGCGGAATTGACCGATGAGTTCCTGCGCCACCTGCAAACTCAAGCGCGTCTTACCCGTGCCGCCGAGCCCGAGCAATGTGACGATGTGAACATCTTTCTGTTGAAGCAGTTCCTTGATCGCAGTCACCTGCGCCGCCCGCCCAATGAACGGCGTGCGCTGAACAGGCAGATTGTGTTTGGCTCGCTTTGGTTTCAGGGCACCGGGCGAATCGGAATCGGATTCATTCTCATCGTAGAGAAGTTCAACATTCGTCGGCAGCGGCAGGTTGAACATCGTCAGGTAGCGTCTGAGATTGGCGGCGGCATAGATCAAGCCCGCCAACCGTTGTTTGTCAGACATCCCCGCTTTGTGAGTGTAGGTTAATCCCGCCGCGACTCCTGCCAGCCAGTACTGCCCCCACAGGTCATCGCGCAGACTGGGATGACTCGCATCCACCCACGCCGCGAATGCGCTTCGAGCCGACCCGATCACGGCACTGACACCAGACAATTCGATCGCCACCTTATGCGGATCGGGCGAGTCCGCTACCGCCAGCCGCGTGAGGAAACTGACACATTTCGCAAACGAGATCTGCGAGATCGCATGAGTCAGGTAGGACATCTCCAAATAGCGCTGGTCATACAATAACGGCATGTCCTCTTTGAAGAGGGCAAAGTCGATCAGGTAATAACCATCCAGCGCATCACCAGCCTCATTGAATTTGACCAGTACGTTATTCGCGTTCAAATCACCGTGGATAAAACCGGTAGCGATATCAATGGAGCGTGCCTTTCCCCACACTGGAGCTTTGCGGGCATATGCCAAAGGATTTGGAAATATATGTCCGTTGATCAACAGCCCCGCCACATCCGGATTCACTCGGCATGTGTCTTGTAGAAAGTGCTCGATGTTCCCGCCCGCGTCCAGACGGAAGCCCAACCACTTTTGCAGCACGCTTTGCGGATGAACAGCCTGATTGAAACTCGAGTTTTTATTCCACTCGTTCAGGAGAATCTTGTTCGTTTCCGTGAAAAGGACTTGCAGTTGGTTTTGCCGTTCATACTTCGCCAGCGGACGATACTGGAGCAGCGACTGTCCCGCAATACGATAAAAGATCGCGATGACACTGTCCTGCTCGACGCGGTCAAAGACCAGTTCCGCGACATGCTCGCGCGCAAACTCAGGCGTAGACTTGGTCATCACGCTGTTGTGGCGTGTCACTTCGTCAGTCTTTGCATTTTTACTTTTGTGATCCAGCTTGAGGATGCCATGCTCCGTGCGCCCGGTCGCGTTGTGCGAGATGCTAACCAGATACACGTTCGCCCCCGACCAACCTCCCACCAACACCTGCAGCGGCGCGACAGTGATCCCATGCGTTTCCTGCGCAAGGTGAATGATCCGTTGATATTCTTCCGGAAGAGTCCTAAAATCCGCGCTCAATTCGGACATGATTCGTAGTATACCCAGACTCTGAATGCAGGCATAGGGAATTGAGTGATTCTCCGTCATTGCGAGCCACGAAGTGGCGAAGCAATCCTATGAACAATTTTCATACAAGGTATTCGTTATAGGATTGCTTCGTCGGAAAAGCACCCTCCTCGCAATGACGGAAGTGTGTTATTTACTAAACCCCTTCTTCCACTCAGCCTTCATCTTCTTTCTCTCCGCATTGACCGTGACCGGTTTGCCGGGGAGCTGATTCTTCTTATCAAGAATCCATTGTCCCTGTTCATCACGCAGAACCGGCATGCGATTCTTGACCGACGGCGGCTTGACCGCAGCGGACGGTTTCTCGGCATACCAATATGCCACGGAGGACATCTCGTTCGCCAGATGATTGGCGTGCCCGTGTTCGATGGTCACCTTGATGGATTCCCGAAAGCGGACAGGATTCTCCAGATGATAGACGTAACTGGTCTGATAAGCGCCTTGCGACCACGGAGAGACATTCGTCGGCGGGAGCGTGGTACGCCCCTCGAACAGGGAACTACCGTTGCGCAGGAAGGCGTTCTCCTGCATGCCCCACGCCTGATTGAGATAATCCTCCGAGCCGGTGCCGTGCAGGTCGGGAGGCCATTTATAGCCGTCCACCCAGATCATGTCATCGCCTTCGCCCCACCAATCGCCACGGAAGTTGGTCACGCTGAGGTTGCATCCGATGTAGTGACCTTTGCCCTTCGTCTCCAAAATAACGAAGTTATCTTCCCATGCCGTTTTTTCCTTATTGACCGCGTTCGACAGGTGCGAGCCCATTTTGTTGGAGGCGATCTCCGCTCCCCACCCACCAAACGGATTGACTCTCCTGAACTCGGCATGGAAGTAGCCCGCATCCTCAGGCAGATCATCAAAAGTCTCGTAATCCACGTAGAAATATTGAAAGTGCGGATCATTGCTCTCGTTGACCAGTTCCACCAGCGCCCGTTCGTGGAACGGCATCGGCACATAGCAGTTCAAGGCACAACCCTTGTTGAATTGGTAGGGAGAAGATGTCGAGGCGGAGAATAAGGCAGATTGATACGAATTGACCAGCGCGTGCCCAAGACCGAAGAAATCCCCCAGCGGAACAAGTACGCTTGGCTTTTTGGCGTTGTCCCAGGTAATGCGGATCAGGCATTCGCGGTAGTGATCCGGCTGCGTCATCCAGATGTGGGTGATCTGCCCGGCTCCGCAGATATCGGCAAGGACACGCGCCTCGCCCGGCTCGATCCGCCAGAAGTCGGCGTTGCGTCCGCTGGTATCCCACGAAGAGAAGCGACCGGTCTTTCGATCCTTGATGCGAGAGAGTTCATGCAGCATGGTATGTCCCTTTCTATTCAGGTTGGATACCATCATTATAGAACTGTTCCGTTCATGTCGTTGCGAGGGCGGCGATCTTCCGCCCGAAGCAATCTCCACTTAAACGGAAGTATCTTATCGATAGGACAATACCCTTTAACGGGAGATTACTTCGCGGCGCTTACAGCGCCGCTCGCAACGACATCTTCTCTCATCCCGTTATTACATGCGTTTAAGGACAATCTCAATGTAGAGACATACCTTTAAATTGAGTATTTCCGTCATTGCGAGGAGCGTTCGTAGCGACGACACCGTACTTGCGCTCGGTGCAAGTGAGCAATCCTACAATAAATATTCATCCAAGCTATTGATCACGAGATTGCTTCGCCCCTACCGGGCTCGCAATGACGAGACAGTCTAGTTTGGAGGTTTATCGTATGGACGACAATCGAAAAGACACATTGACCACATGGCTGAAAGATGCCTATGCTATGGAAAAAGGGATCGAGGAAATCTTGGAGCGGCAGATCGATCAAGCCAAGGATATGCCCGAAGCGCAGGCAAAGTTGCGCGAACATCTGGCGTTGACCAAGACCCACGCCGACCGCGTGAAGGGCTGCGTGGAACGTCTCGGCGATAACGTGTCGCATGTGAAATCGGGACTCGCCAACATGCTGGGAGCCATACAGGGTATGTCCACAGCAATGGCAAATGACAAGATGTTGAAGAATGCCATGGCGAATTATGCCATCGAGTATTTCGAGATCTCTGCCTATATGGCGAATGCCGAAGCCGCCCGCGAGCTGGGACATGAAGACATCGCTCAGGTCTGCGACTCGATCATGCGCGAAGAACAGGAAATGGCAGATTGGCTGGAAATGCAGATTCCCATGGTCACGCGGCATGTTATGATGGCTGCGGTAGAAACCAAGTAATAGAAACAGCCGCCTGAAAAGAGACAAGGCTTCCGAAGTGGTTCGGAAGCCTTGTTTGCTATGTATTCAGCTGTTAAGCACTACTTTATTCGGCGGCAAAATTTTGTCGATATTCCGCCTTATTCAAGGCTAGAAAGGTCAAATCCTAACAACCAAATACTTTCTGATCCTTTACCAAAGGACTCGGTTGAGCCAGCTACAATGACTTCACCTCTCGGGTTTATTATCATCTTGGTAAACCTATCATATTGTTCTCCCCCATAGGTTTTTGACCATTGCAAGTTTCCAGCGTTATCTGTTTTGATCAATAATCCATCACCACTTCCCCCAGCAATTAGAAATCCACCATCCGGTGTTTGGATCACTGCATGACCGCTTGCCTCATTGAAAGTTTTTACCCATTCAACGAAACCATCAGAGTTTGTTTTCACCAACCATGTTTCATTAAAGCCGCCTGTAAACACGAAACCACCATCTTGGGATTGAATGCCGCTCCAGAGATTATTGTCTGAACAGACAATTTCTTTTTCCCATGCCTCCGTAATTTTTTCATCCCTACACAAATTCCTCTCCCACAAATAATTTCCATTTGCATCTGCTCTAAATAGATGCATATTATCGTTTGGTGCATCAATCCAAATCCTTCCAACCACAGCATAACCATTATCTGAAGTTTCCATGAGTTTTCCTGCTAATCCAAACAAGCTCAGCCAAAATGGCTTGCCTTCCTGACCCAACTGCAGACTCATTCCATCTTTCCAACGAAACTCTTCTACTGATTTTCTATTACCATCACGGTCTAGCATAAGGAGAAAGGAATTGCTCTTTATGCTCATTTCCTGATGCCCTGTACCGATAATCACATAACCACCATCGAGTATCTGTCTAGCAGACCAACAAGTAAACAAACCATTAGTGAATTGAAATTCATCTCTCAATTCCAAACCTAAAGCATATTCCCATTGCGTTTCACCGTAGGAGTCCACTTTCCGTATCAAACATTGGTAACGATTAGCTTGTCCTGTGATGATGTAGCCCCCATCTATAGTTGAAATAATAGAATACACTGTTTCCGTACGACCATCTTCAAGATAAGCTTTTCCAAAAATTACTCCTGGCGGCAGTTCCTCTTTGAATACTTGCCCATTCATATCAGTACATTGGCGAGGAAAGGTGTTTTGAATAGGATTACCCAAACTAACACATCCTTCAAAACTGGTAATGGGTAACTGTGTTGAAGTCGGACTGATGATCATCGCCTCAGTCTGGGTAGGCACAATACTTTCAATTATTGCCTGAGATTGTGTGGGAGTTGGGGATGCAGGAGCGACACATCCTAACAAAGTCAGAAGTAGTATTACCCCAATTATTCGCTGTAACCAATTTAGGCAGATCATAAATGAGTCCTTGAATAACTTGCCACCGAAACAAAGTGCTACACAGCAATCTATCCAATACTTTATGTAGTTGCATTATACGCTCCCACATCCGGAACGGGCGGGCTAAAGCCACTCCCTCAGCCCATGGAAGCCCTTCGGGCTGACAAGCCAGTCCGCCTAAGCGGACTTCCACGAACTGAGGCAGGACTTTAGTCCGACGAATTTACGGCTTCACCTCAAACACACTCCCTGCCCCTCTACCTCCCACATCCGGGAAGTAGAACTCACTCGCCGTGGGCGGTATGACTTGGAACGTCCCGGCGGTGCTGGCGCGGGCGAGATAAGTGTAGACATAGGTTCCGGCGGGCAAGTAGTCGGCGGAGAGCACGACCTTTTCGTCGCGCAGTTCGATGTGACTGAAATACCACCAGCCCCAGCCACGCTCGTTGTAGTCGGTGACGGTGTACGATTCGGGTACAACTGTGTCGGTCTGGATGGAGGCGTCGATGGCTTCGAAACCGGCAGGCAGCGGATCGTCCACCACGATGTAATGCACCGCCGCAGGGACGACCACCGTCAGACGCACGCGCACCAACTCGCCGCGCTGGATCTCGGTGATGGGATTCTTGTTATCGTCCACAGTGAAGTATTGCCTGGAGAGGCTCACGCCCTGATCGAGCGGTTCGATGGATTCGACGGGCAGTTCTGTGCTTAGATAAGCAGAGTAATACAGGTTGCCTGTCCCATCGCCGCGCGTGAAGACCAGATAATTCGCAGCATCTTTCAGCAGGTCCTTCAATTCCACTTTCAAATTCATGGTATCGGTCAGGTTCTCTTTGGTGGCGTTGCCTTCGTTCAGCATGGCGCCGTTCAAGCCGACCGCATAGTTGTAGTTCGTATCGTATTCACCTGATGAACTCATCCAATTGGTGAGAGCGATTAGCGACCAGGCGGTTTCCTGCGTGGTGTACCAGTGTCCGCTTTCGCGGTGAGCCATCAGCCAGCGGACAGCCTGCGCCGTGACCGGATTCGCCGCTTCCATTTGGGTGAAGGCATTCAACACGATGGCGGTCGTACGCGTGTCCGTGTTCCAGTTCCAGTAATCTTTAGTCGATTCTTCCCAGTGAGCGCCCGCTGCCGATAACACGGTAGCCGACTCAAGGTCAGAAAGAAGCGAGAGCGTCCGCTCGTCCTCTTTATCCAGCATGTACATCGCCTGCGCCAGATACGCCTTCCCATACAAACTGAGCGACGTCTTGTGTTCGTAGATGAAGTTGACTTGCGAAGGTCGCAGTTCATTCGCACGCGCCAGCACGTAGAGCATGAATGCCGTGCGGTTGTATTGCCACGTGGCATCGTTGCGTTTCAGGTTTGGCACGTTCTCTTCCAAAAATTTTATACCGCGTGAAAGTACATTTTCAGAGACCGCATAACCCGACTCTTTGGCTTCGATCAAACCATACACCACATAGGCGCTCGTCTGCGGATCGCTGTGTTCGCCGTCCCACCAGTTCCAGCCACCGTCGTAATGCTGTTTGGCATAGATGCGCTGCAAGGCCGTGTTGACCTGCCCGTCGAGTTCCTTTTGCAGATGTCCGTTATCGATGCCCGCATTCTTCAGCGCGCGCGACGTGATGACGTTCGGCAAAAAGCGCGAGACGGTTTGCTCCATACACAGATACGGATAATCTTCGAGATAGGTCAAACCGCTTTGCATGGAAGCAGCCAGCGACGGCGAGACTTCGATGGATAGCTGCGCATCAGCAAAGTTCATTGACTGCGGCAGTTGGATCGCTTCGGTGGATGAGTTCGCGTTTTGGATCATGCCCGACGTGCCGACCGTTTCGACCGCCGTGTAGTTGTAGACCGGGATGCCTTGATCGGACAGTGTACCGAGGGCAGGTTTGGATGAGTTGACGTAATCACCGCTCACCGCCTGGACGGTGAAATCCACACGCTTCGCTCCCCCTTGGACGGCGACATTCCATTTCACATACGCCTGCTGCCCTGCAGGCACTTCCGTTTCCTGCGCCGCGGACGAGAGCAGTTCCACACCCTGCGCATCCAGCGAGACCTTCACCTTCATCGTCTTATCGGTGTTGTTGTGCACCGTCGCGCCGACGACGGCTTTATCGTCCGCCGTGAAGAAGCGCGGTGTCTGCATCTCGACGAAGAGCGGCTTTGTGCTGAGCAGATCGCTCGTGGTCTGCCCCACCTTGCTATCTGCCGTGACCGCGCGCACATCCGCTTTCCACGTGGTGAGATTTTCCGGCAGAGTCACTTTGACTTGTGCCTTGCCATCCGTATCGGTGACAACATTTGCTTCGAACCACGCCGTGTCTTTGAAATCCTTGCGCGTGGAAATCACACCCAAACTCGGACCTCCGCCACCGCCGCCCGCTCCTTCACCGGTCGGGATAGTCTCGCGATACTGCGCATTGAAATCATCGGCGTTTGAGACCAGTCCCAGCGCCGTACGTACAGCCAACGCCTGCTGAGGATAGAACGCATCTAGCATCGGCGCAGAATTCATCGGAGCCAGCGCCAGCGCCGCTTTATCCACCACCGCCAGCGATACATCCGCAGAGACAGGTTTGCCGTTGTAATCTTTGGTTTCGATCGTGTAGGTGACAGTATCTCCGGGTCCAGCCGATTTCTTGTCAGACGTGATCTTCACATCCAGGGTCTGGTGACTCGTATCCACGTTGAGGCTTGCCATGCCGATCTTGAAATTAGGCGAGTCATCTTTGTACGCGCCGCTGATGACGGTCACCGAGACATACGAGATGGGAGCCATCTCAGAAGTAATTGGTAATTGGTAAGTAGTGGAGTTGCCTTTCAGAAGAATGACGTCTTGTTTATAGACATGTCCACGCTCGTAGGTGACGAGGGCATAGACGTCGTGATCGAACGGTTGTGCGATCAATATCTTCGCCGTATCACCAGGTGTATAGGAATCCTTATCCACGACCAGATTGAAGGTGCGGTCATTGGTTTCGCGCCAGGCGATGTAATCATCGCTCGAGACCCACATATATGCCGATGATTGATGAGTGTGTCCCTTGGTATCTTTCACGGTGACAATGGCTTTATAGACGCCACCATTGGGCGGAGTGAATGACACGGTCGATTTGCCGTCTTCGCCGGTAACCGCGTTGACCGTCGAAACAGGGATTTCCTTGACGGATGTCTCCCAGCGCAACTGTCCCTGCTTATCCTGAGTCTGCACGCTGAACCAGCGCCGCTCTACAAATTTGACGGAGACATTTTTATCCGCCACGGGATTCGAATCCCAATCCAACACAACTACTTCGAAGGGTTGTTCCTCTCCCTGCTTGCCCACATAACTGACCGAGCGGACGCCCGCATACAGTTCGCTTTGGTGCACGGTCACGCTTGTACCTCCGCTGACGTAATTCCCTGAAACATCCCTGATGTTGGCGCTGAACGAGATATTCTGGCTGACATTCTTCTTATCCAAGCCGAGGGTCTGAGTCACTTCAAAATGACCTGCGCCATCGGTGACGCCGTTGCCATTTGCCAGCGTTCCGATGCCCCGTTCTTTTTCAGGGGACCAGAACTCATCGCGGTCCCAGTCCATGAAGTTGAACTGCTGGTATTTCGAAGATGGCAGGAAGTAATACGGCGAAGCTTGCATGAACCATTCCACATTCGCATTGCCTAGATTGCCGCCCGCATAATATTTCGCGTCGAGGCTGAATTTCACCTCTTCCCCGGCAAGCACATTGCCCTTATCCGAAGAGGCGTTCACTTCAAATTCCGGTTTGTGATACTCCGCCACACGGAAGGATAGATAGGCAAACGTATCCGCGCCCGGGGTGCGGCGCACGAAGATATCGTAGGTTCCGAGCGCAGCGTCATCGGCAAGCTTCAACTTGCCATCGAAACTGCCCAGATCCGAAAGCAGTACATCGTCATTGAAGATCCTCTCCCCCGCCTGCTCGATGGTCACATACACCCTGTCGGTCTTGGGCAGGCTGTAATGCAGATCGTCATTGGTGCGGACGATGCCTTTGAAGAATACATCCTGTCCCGGTCGGTAAACAGGTCGGTCGGTATACACATACCCAAAATACGGATTCGGGTTGTAGTAGAAATTCTCATATAAGCCAAAGTTACCCGCCCAAACGCCGCTGCCCCAATCAATAGCGGTAAAGGCGACGTGATCTTTCCCTTCCACGCGCGCGTAGATGGGATTCACTACATCTTTAATGAAGGCAATTCCATCTGTATCGGTGGTGGCGCTTCCCAGTTTCTTCCAATAACTATCATAGAACGTGACAGAAACACCCGATTGCGGTTTGCCTGTTTCCAGGTCCGTGATCCAGGCAGAGGCTTCGCTGGCAGTCGTCTTGAGCGTGATATTGTCGGTGGCAACGATGAACAGATTTCCCTGATAGAAACAACTCTTGTAATCAAGCGGCGCGCCTTTTACACCGATGAAGTAATAGCCCGGTTTCAGGGCATCCCCATGCATATCCTTTAATTCAAAGTGCTCGTAGTTCGTGTTATTGCGCGGCACATCTACATCCGGTTTCCATTCACGCAGCGGTTCAGCCTGTGGATTGAAGAACACAGTGTTGTTTGTGCCGGAGAGCATGATACTGAACTGGGAATAATCCACTTCATATAACGAAACGCTGACCGAATCAAAATTCATGTGCTCGAAGTACACGTCCTGCGGTCCATTGGCACGATAGACCAGCGGAGTCCACGGCATGACGAGCCGCGCATACGGCATCATATCGCCGGTGATAAAGGAATACGACATCTCGGTCTGAATGGTGTTGCCATACAAGTCAGCCATACCTGGCAGAATACGCACGACATATTCGGTGGCGGGGTCGAGTCCATACACGTATAGCGTGAAGTTGGTATCGTTGAAATACCACTGCAAATCGTTCTTGGGCTGCAGGCGTGATCTTGATCTTGTCCTTCAAGCTATCGAGTTTCATCGGCGAAGCGAAGGCGATCTCCAGATGTGAATCAAAGGACTTGGCTTCCGAATTCGGCTCGGGGAAAATGCTCTTGATGGCTGGCAGCGGCACGGTTCCAAATTTGAGATGCAATCCCTGTTTGAGTTTGCCACCATCCATAGCCTGCGCGGAATCCAAAATGTTCAAGTCATAGAAGCTGGCGATGGCATACCGCCCCACCGGCTCGATGGTCAGCGTGGTAAAGGTTTTGTCCCAGGTCAGTTTGATCGGGAAGGCTTCGCCCGATTCGCGGTTGATCAATGTGACCGACTCGCGCACGCTCTTTTCATCCATGGGCTGAAGGAAATTAACAATAAATGCCTGATCCAATAAAACGTTTTCGATATTCTCCGGTGGATTGGCATAACTGCCCTTCAATAGGAAACTGCCGATGAGCGGAGCACGCGTGGAGAAATTCCACGAAACGGATCTTTCCAACGATTCGCCGTTGGTATCTTTGAGTCCCGATTCAACTCTCACTTTGTAGTTGGTTCCGCTTAATAAAGCTTTCTCTGGCTGGAACACATACACCGACGAGTTGATCCACTCGCCCGTCCCTGTCACTTCGGGGGAGAAGGTCAACGGTTGAGGTAAGTCCTTTTGTTCTTCTTTAATTTGCAGCGGCACGACCGGATGATTGAAGATGACGGTGATATTCGACTTGGGGTCGATCTCTTCCGTTCGATCCGCGGGGAAGAATTGGGATACGGCTAAGGCGTCGATAGTTTCCAACTCCAGGCTGATCTCCTCCTGCAATGACTCGCCATCCTCTGCAACGGCAGAAGTGGAGAAGTTTGCTTTGTAAGCGGAGGATGACTCCAGTTTGGAGTCTGGTTTAAAGGAAAAGGTTTTCGGGGTGAGCCAGGCATATTTGCCGGGGACAGGCTGGTTATCGGAATCCAGAAGCGTGAATGAATCCGCCGTTTTGTCGGGGTTCATGTCCCGGTCGAAGGTGAATTCGAGTGTGGGATTCAGTTCCAGTCGCTGACCTTCCGGCGGATTTTGTCCCACGATATATGGTCCCACCGGCTGGACATCCACCTGTAACGTTGGCTGAGTTTCCGGCGTGGTGGTTTCGCGCACCGTCGGCGCGGGCGTGACGGGCGAACATTGCACCAAAATGAAAATAGCGATCAGCGAAATGCCGACCAGCGGATGTAGTTTTGTATGCATCGTGCCTCCCAGATTTGGCTTCATACGACTTAAACGGAAAGAGTGCGGCTCTGGTTCCCCACCCAAAAGCCGCACTCTTCATAAATTATCAGCCTGCGCCGCTGGAACCGCCTCCTGAGGCGCCTCCCCCGCCACCTCCACCGTCAGCGCCAGCCGCCGCGGAATCGGAGGAGGACATCACCGCCACCATCGCTCCGAAATCGCCATCGGAACCTGCCATGGCGTGGAACCAGACGGGCAGCGGCACGCCGCCCAAGCTGCTCGAAGTATTTTGCCCATTGCGTGCCCAGACCGAACACCACCGCAATGGGCAAATAGATCTCGAACAGGTCAGGGCGAATGGCAGACTCTCTGCCATAAGTCACCTGTTGCAAATATTTGGCAAAGCCCTTCCAACGCGCGGCTTGTTCTTCGCCATTGGGCGTCAGCGCAGAGTATGAAGCGGCATAGATCGCCAGGATCAGGCAAAGGATAAAACCAGCCGCGCTGATACCGAGCAGTATGGCGAACGCCATTGCAGACAGGTTGCTGCCCATAAAACTGGATCCGAACCCGAACAGGCAAATGACACCCACCGCCAGGGCGGCGACCATTCCCAGCACTGCCAGTGATAGTTGCGCTGTGCGTTTTTGCTTACGGTCGAGATCGAGCCAGCCGCGTTCGACAAGTTCGCGTTCCAGCGGTTCATCGAAGAATTTATTCCTCGTTGAAAACCGCGAACCAACTTCATTTAACGGGATCTGCCTCTCACCGCTATGGAAGATGGCATCCAACAGACCCTGTTCATGCGGTCGCAGGGGAACGCCTACTTCCTTGCGCTCGAGAATATGTTTTGCAAAACCGAGAAAACCTTTTTCCTCTTTGATCTCCAACACGCCGCGCTGCGCCAGATCAAAGATGGTGCCCATGAAGCCATTCCCTTGCCCGGTAAGTTTTCCAACCACGGCGGGAGGCACATTTCCTGGCGGGGTCGCGGTGACGCCTTGGTACATAACGGGTAGCTCACGCGAATTCGAGCGGGCATAGGCAGCGAGACCAAATCCACCGAACAAAAGTGCGATGAGCGTCGTCACAAGCCCAACCGGTAGAGCAGTACGTGCTGCAGCACCGCGTTGTGTCTGTATCGTCTGCCATTGCGGCGTCGTTGAGGTCAAGCTGCCAGCGGCAAAACGGGCGGTGACGATCATCCCTTCATTTTCGGCGATGTTCGTGGACGTCAGGCTGATCGCGCTATCCGCAGAACCCGTTTGGAAAGCACGGCTGAGGCTCGGCTGTTCAAGCAGGCTTGCCTTCGCAGGATAGGTCAACGTGACGGTGGAACTGGCAATGGGATATTCATGCTCCGGCGGGATGGCACGCCAAATGAACGAATCTGCCTCACCTTTGCGGACGACTCCATCGGCGCGATAGCGGACGACGAACGTGTGCGCATCGGTCGAAGCCGGAAAATGCCACGTCACCTTGAGCGGATCGCCAGCCTCGACCTCCACCTGCCCAGCCCCAGTCCCTTGCGGCATGGCGGCGCCGTCCATGCTGGCATCGAGGAAGGTGAGACCGTCCGTTTCTTCGCCGGAGATGTCGCGAAACACGTAGGTGAAATCCCCGCCCTGAAAGCGGAAAACGACCGTCTCGGTGACAAGCGCGGATCCGTCCTCCTGCAGGTCGATCTGCACGTCAAAGCGGTCGGCAGAGTAGGACTTCTCCGCCAGCACCGGATTGACAATGAACAACGAAAAGAGCAGAATGATTGTGAAAGCCAGGGAAAATTTTCGGATCATTTGTTCCTCCACTTTATTCTACGCTTTTTCACCCGGCAAGTTTGAAGTCGTTTACAAGACCTTAACATTCGGGCGGGGACTCGGTCAACAAACGGGAAAAGCATTTGGGTAGAAAGAAGCGGAACTTTATCCATATTAATGGCTCCCAAGAACTGGTTTATTCCGCAACGTTCCGGCAATTTATGCGTAAGAGATAGTGCGGGTAATAAAACCGTCCGACAGGCTAGGGACATGAAGTCACGTGCGTGTTAAAACAGGATAGAAGCAATTTTTGAAAGGAGCAAGTTATGAATACAAATCGTAATGCAGGCGGATTGATCGCCGGTGCTGTGCTGATCGCCGTGGGTGTACTCTCCCTGGCTAGCCGCATTTTTGATAATTTCAACTGGGGCTTTGTGTGGCCCTTCATCGTGATGGGAGTTGGCGGCATCTTCTTTGTTGCCATGCTCTCCGGTGGAAAGCAGACCGCCGCTTTCGCCATCCCCGGCAGCATCATCAGTGGCATCGGGTTGGTGCTGCTCTTCCAGAACATCTTCAAGCACTGGGAGTCGATGTCGTACTTCTGGACGTTCATCATTATTTTCGTTGGTCTGGGCATTTACATAATGGGAGCCTACAGCAGCGATGAAGGACAGAAGAATTCGGGCTGGCGCGTGATGAAAGTGGGCATCATTCTGTTCGTGATCTTCGGTGCCTTCTTCGAGATCCTGATCTTCTCATCGTTCAACAATCTCATCTTCCCGATCCTGCTGATCCTGTTGGGTGCCTATCTGGTACTGTCACGAACAGGCTTGCTTGGAAAGCGGAACTCTGACGCTGGCGAAATCAAAAGCGACGACATCATCCCGCCCGCTTCATAATCATTCATAGATTGAAATCAAAGGAATTGGAAACAAAAGGAGAAAGCAATGGAACGTAGACCTTCATTATTCTGGCCCCTAACGCTGATCGCAGCGGGCATGATCTGGCTAATGGTTCGCATGAATGTGATCCCATCTGGCAATCTTTGGGCGCTCACTCACTTCTGGCCCTTCATCCTGATCGGCGCGGGTGTAGGATTGCTCCTGCGCCCCTACTGGAAATATTCCACCGCCCTGATGGACGTGGTCATTGTTGGCGGAGCGGTTCTCGCCATTTGGTTCGCCCCTCAATTAAAATGGGATGGTCCCACTATGGCTGGTGTGTTCCAGTTCAATGACGGCGACATGTATTTTGGACCCGGCGAACGCGGTTCAGGAAAGGTGATCATGCAGACTCGTGAAGTCAGTAATTTCCATGCCGTTGATATCAGCTACCCGGGCGAGATCGTCATCTCGCAAGGCAGCAAGGAATCCCTGGAGATCGAAGCGGAAGATAATGTTCTTCCTGGTCTAAAGACCGAAGTCAAAAACGGCACACTGAGGATCTTTTATAAGGCAGAAAACGGCAAACATGTCAATTCCACCAAGCCGGTGAAGATCACTATCGTGGTCAAGGAATTGGATGATGTGCAGTTCTCCAGCGCAGGCACATTGACCATCAACGATGTAAAAAGCGACTCGCTCGATTTCAGCTTGAGCGGCGCAGGTAAAGTGGATGTTAACGACATCGAGACCAAAGACCTGAAGATCGACCTGAGCGGCGCAGGCAGCATGGACGCCTCCGGCACCACCGACAAGCTCGACGTAAACATCAGCGGCGCAGGCAGTTTTGACGGCGGAGACCTGCACAGCCAGACGGTCGGCCGTCAACATCAGCGGACTTGGCAGCGCCACGGTGTGGGTTGACAGTGATCTCGATGCCAATGTCTCTGGCATGGGCTCGGTCAATTACTACGGCTCGCCCAGTGTGAGCAAGAACGTCAGCGGCGTGGGCGGAGTCAATTCGAGGGGCGATAAATAGTCCGAAGAACGAATCAAATACGGAGCGACGATCAGTCGCTCCGTGTTTTTAACCACTGAGGCACGGAGAGTATGTCATTCTGAGGAGCGACGACACTTCACCGCACCACCTTGCCCCGGGCGCAAGTGCCGGGGAGTGCAGGTGAGAATTTACCACGCTAAGAACTCTCAGTGAGAGGAGAGATCCTTCCACGCCAGGATGACATGTTTTAATCTCTGTGCTTCTATGTCTCAGTGATTAGGCTGTTTTTCCACAAGCACTTAAATAATCTCTCAACACCTTGTTGATCTTCCATTCAATGACCTGTTCTGCATTGAGACCCATCTCCCCCACAAATTGACTCAACAGCGAATACGGCAAAGTCTTCTCTCCAAGATTTTTCATCAATCTCGTAAAAGCATCCTGTACTTCCGGTTGTACCCAGTAATAGCGCGCCCGGTCGCTCAGGCTGTATTTCCGTTTGAAGGCTTGTTCCGCTTCATCGCCGCGATAATATTTCTTCCAGTGTTCGGGATGTTTCAGCATGACATCGTCTAACATCTGAACGATCTTCGAGCGTTGGTCTGTAACGATCAACTCGTCTTCGATCATTGCCAGTGCAAAGACCGCTTCGCGAAAAGCAAACGTTAAACCGGGACCAACCTTTAGAATGGCAAAATGATCGCGCACCAGATTTGCCAGCGCTTCAGGTGTCTGGTAATCGGTCGAGTGCGCTTCGTAGACCATGGACTGCCCTTCGATGAAACGCGACAACTCCCACGCGGACTCCGCTCGATACGGCAGGACAAAGTCATCGCCGAACTCCACGCCTGGCTGGACAACCACCGCGATCACCCGCTCCCACGCGGATTGCAATCCTTCGCGGTAAAACGCTTCCCGCGTCAATTCTATGGTCTGCTGCGCATCTTCTACCTGCGTGACGCGGACACCTTCTTCGTGCTCTGTCGCGCCGCCGGGGATGGGGACTTCTGTGCCGATGACATATCGCAGTGCAAGGGCGGAGCGGCGCTCCGCCCCTACTGTTTCGGCGGTCTTTGCTAATCGTGCCGCGCGCTGAGCGATGACATCCGGGCTCAACGTGCCTGCGGGGTCATCTCCTAATCGCATACTGCAATCGAGATGGATCTTGGTAAATCCAGCTTCCACATACTCGCGGATCAATGCTTCCGCTTTTTGCATGGCAGATTCAGCCGACTCATCTTGCCAAACATTCGGACCTAAATGGTCACCGCCTAAAACGACTTTCTCTAAGGGGAAATGATTCTCCTCCGCGATGCCACGCACATAGGCGACAAAATCCTTCGGCGTCATGCCGGTATACCCGCCAAACTGATTGACCTGATTGCAGGTCGCTTCGATCAACGGGGCATCAAACATCTTGAGCGCCTGCTTGATCACAAACGGATGCGCCGAGCAAATAGAAGCGATTCCTTTCGCCTCACCATGTTTCTGCGCCAAAATCATTTCATCAAATACACTCAACATGGTAACCTTCCAACCTGCAAACCTGTCAACTTAAAGTAGGGTGATATACTTCGCCGGACTTCTTCCAATGAATAACCTGTATTCCAAGTTTTCCACAAAAGACTTACTCTTTGCACGTTTATACTATTTCACTTTCATGGGCGGGTCGGGATTTATCAATCCCTTCCTGAACCTTTTCTACGTCAGTCTTGGCTTTAGCGGGAAACAGATCGGTCTTATCGCGTCGACCGGCGCCATCGTCTCCATGATCGTCTCTCCGATCTGGGTCAGCTACGTCAAGCGACATCCGCATGCACAGCGGATTTTCCAGATCGCCATCGTCCTTGGTGCAACAAGCTACTACTTTCTCGGACATCAAACGAACTACTTTGCCGTTCTGCTCATCATCTTCCTGTTCACGCTGGCTGTGTCAGGCATCAGTCCGCTTTCTGATTCGATGGCGGTTACCATCTCGCAGGAGTCAGGTAAAGGCTATGGAAGTGTGCGCGTTTGGGCATCGCTCGGCTGGATCTTCTCGGTGCTCGTTACAGGACAAATGGTCGCTCGCTTTGGCTATATCGCCGCCTTCGTCGGCGTGGCGATCATGTGGCTGCTCGCCGCGACCTTGATCTTCTTCATCCAACCGCGCTACTTCACCACGCACGGCAAACCCGATCAACCCAGATCAAACATCCGTCTCGCCGTGCAACGTGTGCTACAGGATAAAACGCTGATCGGTTTCGCACTTGCTCTGATCCTGATCGGTTTCCTCAACAGCGGCACGCTCCAATTCGAGAACGTCTTCCTCGCCGAACTGGGCGCATCGAAGCAGCTCATCTCTGTGGCAGGGACGCTCAGCGCTATCGTCGAGCTGCCATTCATGCTCTACGCCGACCGCATCGTCCATCGCGTCGGCGTGCATCGCATGTTGATGATCGCTCTCGCCATGACCATGCTCCAGCGTCTCGTCGTTCTGGCTCTGCCGTTCATCGCCACCATCATGATCATCCGCTTTATCGGCGGTGTGACGTTCAGTTTCTACACCATCTCATTTATCGGTCTTATCAGTAGCCGCACGAATCAATCTGAAACGGGAACGGTGCTGGCTTTGTATTCCGTCACCATCGCGGGGCTGGTCAACATCTTTGCGGCACCTGTTGGCGGCGCCATCTTCGATGCGGTCGGTGCGCGCTGGCTGTATGCGTTCGCGGCTGTCGGATATGGCACTGCCGTGTTGATCCTTTGGCTCACGCGTCCAAAAACGTCTGCGCCTGCTCAAGCGTAGGCTGACCGTTCGTCCCGCCCGCTTGCTGTGTGGATAATGCTCCGCATACGCACGCTAATCGCAAGATTTTTTCCAAACTCCAATCATTCAAATATCCATACAGGAAACCCGCGTCGAACGAGTCACCGGCACCGACAGTATCAACTACTTTTATGGGGATCGAAGCGACTCTGACTCTCGCACCGTTACAGACTCCCAATGCCCCCTCTGCACCCAATTTAATTCCCAGCGCTTCGACTCGGGAACCAAGCCTATCCGCCGCCAAATTGACATTAGACTCGCCTTGTCAGCGATACCGCTTCCTTTTCATTTGGCAAAAAGACGTTCGTGACAGAGAGCAATTCATCGAAGCCAAGCCATTTTTCAGAGGGGTCATAGTTCGTATCCAACGAAGTAGTTAATCCGAGTGAACGTGCTCGCTTGAAAAGATTCGGCAATTCCGGTTGAAGTTTTGTTTGCAGGAAATATGACGCCACATGCAAATGCCTTGACTGGCGGAGCAACTCGTCAGGGATATCTGATGCTCCTAGTTCAGCGATCAGCCCGGGGTAAGTCAAAATCGCGCGGTCAGAGCCTTGATTTGAAGATCACGCTAAGTCCTGTCTGTCCCTCCGCGCGGACGATGACATGGCTCACATCCACGCCGCGCTTCGACATTTCATCCAGCATGAAGCGACCGAAGACATCGTCGCCGCACACGCCAATGAACGCGACCTTCAATCCCAGCCGCGCTGCGCCGCAGGCAAAGATCGCGGAGGATGAACCAATGGTCAGCGCCGCAGTATCAACCAGCTTTTCAACTTGTCCAAATTCAGGGGTGACGTTGCCGGAGAGGATGAGGTCGGGATTGATCTCACCGGCGACGAGGATGTCATAAGATTTCATAGTCTGGGAGTAAACACGGAGACAGGTAGACAGGGCATATTTGCGTGTTTACTTGTATACCTCTTTCCCTAATAATTCCGATACCAATCGAACGGCGCATCCGCCTGATAAAAATCAGTGACCGGTTTCGCCAGCGCATGACAGAGCGATGTGAGCCGCGAGATGCGATACTTCGCGACCGTGCGCAGAAACTTTATGCGCTCATCGCCCTGCATTGTGACCGCTTCCTTCCACACCGCGCGACCGACAGCGATACCGCTCGCACCCGCATTGCACGCCACCGTGACCTGACGCAGGAACACATCGTACTCGACCGCAGCGGAGAGCAATATCCACGGCGCGATGGAGGCGGAGGAAATTTCCTTGCATGCGTCCATCCACTTCGATTCGTCCATGTCGTTCACATCGAGAGGAAACTCGGCTTTGAGGATATCCACATCAAGCGGAGTGAGGCGTTTGGCAGTTTCAACGACCACATATCGCTTTTCTTCAGAGGAAAGCTTTTTGCCTTCATCCAACGAATAAGACAACGGCTCAAGCATCAGAACCAGATCCTGCTGCTTACACTCCTGTGCGATGTTCGCCGCGAAATCTTCGATCTCTTTTGCCGTGGGTGAATCGGGATGATAGTAGACCAACAATTTGATAGCGCTGGCGCCCATGCGTTTGGCTTTTTCAACCGTCCAGTCGGGGATGATCTGCGCCTGACGGGCGGTGGCATCGCCAGTGTAGCCTGTGGACTCCACCGCAACGACCAGTCCCACACTACTGGGAATGGCACGCGCGGAAATAGCTTGAGCAGCGGAAACTTCCGGGTCAAGCAGAACAGCTGTGGCTCGATGAGCGACCGCTTTCGTCACATCCACTTTGAAGCGGGAGAGTTCGGCGTCATCCATAAAATCAGGATTCGCTTTGCGAAGGTTTTGACGATGATCCAGAGCGAGTGCGGTGATGGTGCCGCGTTTGGATGTGATCTGTTGTAGTCCGCGAAATTTGCCGATGGTGATTGGTTTCATGTATGATGTTCCAGATATCAGAGTGGGAGGCGCACAGGGCACGCCTCCCATGGTAAGGCTGGGAAAGAGGCGTTACTTTTCGTCAGCGCCTATATCCACAGTTGTGTTGAGAATACGTGGGTCACCGTCAATATCCAGTGTGCCCATTTGTGCAGCGGTCAGATTCTCGCCGGCATTCATGGCGGGCGAGCCGGTGTTGATATGCAGATCGCCTGCAGCCGGATTCACGAGCAGCGGGTCAAGACCGATGAGGCTGGTGGTGTCGTTGCCGGATGCTGTCTTGTACGCGGCAAACGTTGTGTACGTCACATTCTTCCAGATCCATGTGCCGTTCGATCCGCCACCGACTGCAAAGAACAGATTTCGGTCAATGACGTTGTTGGTCATCACTCCGCTCCAGTTGTTGATGAACATGCGCGCATCGTTGGCGAAGATGATGTTGTTCTTGAAGATGTTATTGCGCGTGTCGAACTGGATGTAGATCTCACCGCCCCAATCACGCTGTGTGAAGTTGTTGTAGAGCGTGTTGTTGACGATCACACAATTCTCGGTCGAACCGCGACGCTTGTCATAGCCGCCAATGGCAATACCGGTCTGCGAGTTGTTATAGAAGAAATTATTGCGCAGCGTGATGTAACTGGTATTCTTACCGGAATGTTCACTGGCAAGTTCCACCCCAAGATTCGAATCATGGACGATGTTGCGTTCGATAATAATATTCGTACCGCCATCCACATAGATGCCACCGGCACTCCGTTCGCTTCCGTAAGCGGGGTTACCGTAGGAGTTGATGTTGTACACCAAATTGCCAAACACAACTCCATCGCGAGCACGATCCACCGCTGAGTTGGGATTTTCTCCCTCATAACCGATGAAGTCAATGCCGATGTTGTCATTATCATGGACAATATTATTCGAGACAACGAACTTCTCGACGTTGGCGTTCAACACCATCGACTCGCTCCAACCAAACTTGCCGTTATAGACTTCGTTGCCATCGATGATGATGTCATGAATAGACGCATTTGGATCGCGCCCGTAGACAGCGATGCCGTGCGCTCCGCAGCGACTGCAACTATTCTCAATATCATGCACCTTGTTGTTGCGGATCTCGATGAACGCGCCATTGCCGAGTACAGAGATGCCATGCGGGAAAGCGGAGGAAACGCCGCCTGCCTTCAGGTTGCGGATCTCAAAACCGATCAATTTTACATATTGTTTATTGACGATGTTGACCAGTCCCACTTCCCCGCTGATGGGAAGCCCGGTTCCATCAATAACGGGAGTGTTGCCCGTGTAGTTTTGCAGGACGATGTAGTTTCCACTTGCCCCTGAACCCTTGAAGGTGACATACTCGTTGTACACACCTGTTAATACATTGATCGTACTTCCCGCACCGACGCGATCCAGAGCATACTGGATATGCCGCCAGGGCGCGGCAAATGTACCGGGGTTCGCGTCATTGCCGCTGACGGAAACATAATAGTTCCCAGGCGGGACCGTTGGAACAGGGGTGACAGTTGGTACGGAAGACGTGGCAGTCGGTTTTGGAGCCGCTTCAACGCGAGGCAGGTTCATCATCCATAAGCTTGCGAACAACGAAATGATGAGCGGAATGCTCAATACAAATCTCATGCGCCGAATCATAAGGTTCTCCTTTTCTTCGAGAGTGCTGTATCCACGACACCGCCTTTCGGTGTGCCTGACAGGGACATGGACACGAACGGAACGCACCCCGCCACGCGCTAACAATATGAAACCATCCACCGGGTTGTTATTGGCTGGGTCACCTCCTTGTTGATTATGGACAGGTCACTCGATAGGACGTGAGAATACGATGCTTCTGAATGATACTGAAGCCAAGTTCTTTGGCTTTGTTACAAGCCGCTGGGAAGTCAACTCCAGTATCGTCATACTCTGCGGCAAAGACAGGTTTGCCAGCTTTGATAAACGGCAGCATTTTGTCCTGCAAATTATAGAAGAAATAATCTTCTACAATGGCGAAATCAAAATGGTCGATTAAGTCATTAACCTGATCCGCAGCATTCTTGACTCCGATCGCCATTCCACGCCGGTGGGCTTCGTCTGCCAGCCAGCGCACATAGCTCAGCTGATCATCATAGGTGATCGGGAAGCCTGAGCCATTGCTGTGAATTTCCATATTATCGGGTTCGACTGCGTCAAACCCTTTGGCTTTACAAATATCCAGGCGCGCACGCATGATCGGCGCGAGCAGATCCAATCGACGAATATCAAGCCACCGTTCCCCGGGCCAGCCATCATAGTTCGAGCCTAATACTTCAGTTGGAAACTGATCCTTGTCGGGGCGCCAATCCTCCCAGGAACCGACGCTGATATATCCGATGACTTTGCGTCCTTTGGCATGCAACTCAGCCACAACGGAAGCATCGTTATCGAAGATGTCAATGTCATACACTTCGGCATCCACAGAGGTGTCCACGGGTGGTTCGGAAAGCTGCCATTGCCAGGTGAGCCCCACTGTAGGACGCCACCAATTCTTAGAAGGGGAAACGGGAGATGTCATTAAGGTCAATTCTTTCGTTGAAACGGTATCAGATACAAGTGATATGGAAGCGAGTTAAACCTTGTGTGTCTTGAATTGCGGCAGGTAGTCCTTGTGTTGGGCAAAGAGTTCGTTGGTCATATCGCGGATCTCCGCCAACGAGAGCACTGCCGAGGTCAGCGGGTCATGCGCAATGGCGCGATAGATGGCAACCAGGTCGCCCGCCAGCGAACCTTCGATGGCGAGTTCTTCGATACCACTGGAAAGACTCGTGAGCAGCGCACACTCAGGCGGCAGCGCGCCGACATGCATCGGGTGGAAACCAGCGCGATCCACCAGCACGGGCACTTCCACGCAGGCGCCTTCGGGCAGGTTGGTGATGAGATGCGTGTTGCGAACATTGCCGTTGAATTTGAACGGTTCGCCGCCTTTGAGCGCGTTGATAATGTAGGCTGCATACTCGTGTTCACGCTTCAGATCATCGGGCGTGAGCGGCTGTGCGAGTCGTTCCTTGACCTGATCCTGCCAGGTGGCTTCGTTGTGCTGGTATTCCTTGAGAATGTAGGCGTACTCACCAGGATTCCAGTTGGTGCCGTGCGTGCAATACTTTTCGATCAGATCAGGGCGCTTGCGGAACCACGGATTGTATTCAGAGTTGTGCCCGCTCGATTCGGTGACGTATTTGCCAATGGCGAGATACATCTCATTGCGCACGGGTTCGGCGTTGTAAATTTCGGCACGTTCGGTAATGGCTTTATGGATGAGCGGATACGCATCCACGCCTTTCCATTTATACTCGAGATACCACGCTTGATGGTTGATGCCCGCGCACAGATAATCGATGTCTTCGTAGCGCGCACCGATCCATTCGGCGAGCATCATGGCTGTGCCCTGTACGGAATGACAGAGACCCGTTGTGGAAATAAAGGATTGTTTTTAAATCGCAGAAACCAACATCGCCATCGGGTTGGTGTAGTTCAACAGCACCGCATTCGGGCAGTACTTCTCCATGTCGCGGACGATGTCCATCATGGGGTTGATGGTGCGCAGGAAACGGAAGATGCCGCTCGGTCCGCGTGTGTCACCGACGTTGATGTCCACGCCGTATTTTTTGGGAATCTCGATGTCGTGCCGCCAGACTTCGGTGGAACCGGCAAGGATCGTTGTCAGAACGATATCCGCGCCTTTGAGCGCTTCTGCGCGATCGAGCGTCGCTTCGACCTTCGCTGGACGGTTGCCCGCCGCTACCAGTTTTTCGACTCCCTTTTTTGCCCACTCGAGCCGCCCCTCATGAATGTCCATTAACGAGATGGTCGCATCTTCTAATAATGGGAAGGTGAGAATGTCGCGCACGAGTTCGCCGGTAAATCCTAAACTGCCTGCGCCGATGAATGTTATTTTGGTCATGTAATCTCCTAGTTTATTATGTCGTTGCGAGGAGCGTTTGTTGCGACGAAGCAATCTCCTGTTAAGGGGAGATTGCTTCGGGCAGAAGAGCGCTGCCCTCGCAACGACATGGATTTATCTTTTCACGCCGCTCAGGGCAATCCCTTCGATGAATTGCTTTTGGGCAATGAAGAAGATGATGAGCAACGGCAGAATGGACAGGAACGCGCCCGCCATCAACACGGTGAACTTGCCGCCGAGTTGAAGTTGCTGCTGGAAGAATGCCAATCCCACCGTGAGGGTGGTCTGGTGCATATCGGTGGGCAAATACACCAGCGGATGAAGCAGGTCGTTCCAGGCGTCCTTGAAGACGAAGATCGAGAGCGCTGCCACTGCCGGTTTCGAGAGCGGCATGTAGACGCGCCAGAAAATATCGAAGAGGGAGGCGCCGTCCATGCGGGCGGCATCTACCAGATCGCGTGGGATCGTGAGGAAATATTGTCGGAGTAGGAAAGTGCCAAAGGCGCCTCCCCAGAATGCGGGTACGATGAGCGGAAGTTGAGTCCCGATCCAGCCGAGATATTTGAAGATGATGAAGTTGGGGATCAACGAAACTTGCGAGGGGATCATCAAAGTCGCGACAAGCAGGGCAAAGAGAAAGTCGCGTCCTTTGAATTTGACGATGGCAAAAACAAAGGCTGCCATGGCACAGGTCAGCACTTGACCAATAACGGTCAGAAGGGAGATCTTGAAGCTGTTGTAGGTGAGATAAAGAAATGCCTGATCGGGCAGATCTTTGAAAAGGTCGAGATAATTTTTGAGCGTGACCGGGTCTGGAATGATGTTCCGCGAGAATTGCTGGGCAGGCATACGTAACGAGACCGAGATCATCCACACGAACGGAACGAGCATGGTCAGAGCGCCGAGGATCAGCACCGCATAGGAGAGGACATCGAGAATATTTTTTGTTGTTCGTTTCGACATGGCTGGCTCCTATTCGTACACCACGTAACGGCGTTCCCACCAGAACATGATCAGCATGAAGACACCCACCAGCAAGGCAAGCTGGATGGCTTGTGCACTGGCATCTCCCATGCGGAAGAAATGAAAGGCGTTGCGGTAGATCGAATACACTGCCACCGGGACAGTGCTGTCGCCCTGCCCACGCCGCGTCAGCATATAGATGTAATCGTAGGCTTGAAAGGCATTGATGGCAGAGATCAAGGTCTGGAAGAAGATACTGGGTGTGATCAGCGGCACAGTCACGCGGAAGAATTGCTGCCAATCATTAGCGCCATCCAGTGAAGCGGCTTCGTAATAATCGCGCGGGATGGCTGTCAGCCCGGCGAGGAAGATGATCATCCCTTCACCGATGGCGCCCCAGATGTTGACGATGACCACGGACATCATGGCATGATCGGTACACAGCCAGCAGATCGGCGAAAAACCCATTCCTTCCAAAAAGAAGTTAAGGATGCCGGTCTCTTTGCCGTAGATCATGTTCCACACCAGCGCGGTCGCAACAGCGGAGGTTACTGTCGGCAGAAAATACACAGTACGGAAAAAGCCAACCCCACGGATCTGGCGGTTGAGCAGCACCGCCAACAGCAGGGAAATGACCACCACGCCCGGCACATACAACGCGGAAAATTTCAAGGTGTTGGTGAACGCTTCGATGTAATCCTTGTTCTGGAACAACTGAACGTAGTTCTCGGTTCCCGCCCATTTGGGAGCGTTGATCAAGTCCCAGTTAAAGAAACTCAGCCCGAGCGTGGCAAAGAGCGAACCAATCGTGCCGAACAGCAGACCGATGATGGTCGGCAGCAGCATCAACCACAGCCACCATTTTTCCCGTCCGAGAGGTTTGAGCCCGTAATCCATATAAACACCACCTATCCTCTCTCCCCCTTCCCTGATAGGGAAGGGGAAGAGAGGGGGTTAGGTTACTTATTCTTAGCCAACACTTCATCCGCCGCAGTGACGATCTCATCCAGCGTTGGAGTCAATTCCGCTTCGCCGTCGAACACCGGGGTTAATCCATCACCGACCACACCTGCCCATTCTTCATAACCTTTGAAGACCGGCTTCATGTGTGCAAAAGCAACCGAGTCAAGAAAGACCTTCTGGTTCAAGCTACCCGGCTGCTTGAGATACGCATCGCTCTCCGCCACGGACTTGAGCACAGGAATGGCAAATCCTAGCTGAGCCAGTTTGGTTTGCCCAGCTTCGCCCAGAGCGAACTTGATAAATTCAAACGCCGCATCGGCATGTTTGAAATCTTTCGAAACAACAAAGCCTGCGCTGTTGACACTGGTTGCCTGTCCGGCAGGTCCCTTCGGCATTGGCGCAACATCGAAGTTAATGCCAGCCTGCACGTATCCAGGCACCGCCCAGTGACCGATGGTGGTCATCGCTGCCATGCCCGATTGGAACAAATCACCGCCAAATTCACCGGAAGCCGTTGGCGTGGGCATGACACCTTCCTTATATAAGCTGTCAATGTATGCCCAGGCATCGCGTGCGCCGCCTTCACCGATCAGGGTCTTGGTGTGATCGGGACTGATGATCTCGCCGCCGTTTGCCCAGATCGCTTCACTCCAGAACAGTTCCATATCCCAGGTATCTGTCCAAAGCCCATATTGATTGATCTTGCCATCGTTATCCGTGTCGATGGTCAACTTCTTGGCGGCAGCCATCAGGTCCTCGTAGGTCCAATCCGCGGTTGGGTACGCCACACCGGCGGCATCGAACATATCCTTGTTGTAGAACAACACGATGGTCTGGAAATCGCGCGGCAGACCGTAATAGCCGTCCGACACTTTGTAGGCGGTCAACGTCTGCGGGTACAAGCCATCCAAAAATCCGGGTGTCTTGTCAATGTACGGCTGCAGGTTCAGCAACGCGCCGCGACTCTGCCAATCCAAAAAGAGCGGAGCATCCATCGCGAACACATCGGGCGGTGTTCCGCCAGCGATCAGCGTATTCAGTTTTGTCCAATAGGAATCCCAGTCAGAGACATCCACTTTCACATTGATGTTTGGGTTCGACTTGTGGAAGTCATCCACCACCGCCTGCCAGACCGTCAACTCTTCCGGCGCGCCCCACATAGTGAACGTGATATCCACAGGACCCGTTTCCGCAGGCTTTGCACCGCAAGCCGCCAGGATCAGGCTGGTAACCACAAGTACAAAGAATAGTTTTTTCATTTTCTTCTCCATTCGGTTGTGATAGCCGCGACACCACGCTCGCGCGCGTGCCAGACAGGGAACGCGGCTACCGAGTTGGACGCACCCCGCCGCTCGCCATACATGCATGGCAAACACGTTATGTCTCGAATAAGGCTGTTACCTCCTTGTCCATCAACCATTATCAAAACTCCAATTTGACCACCGCCGTCAAATTCGCAGGACGGTCGGGATTAAGACCTTTTGCCACTGAACGATAGAACGCCATCAATTGCAAAACAGGAAGATACAAAACTCCACGTACGCTCTCCGGAATATTCGATTCAAACTGGACATCCGCATCAAACTCCCCCAGGGCTACCACCGTACCCCCGAGCGCTTTCATCTCTTTGAGCACCTTCGCCTCGTGGACACGGTTCGTGTCCGACAACATTCCCACCACGACCGCCTTCTCATTGACCATACTCATCGGTCCATGGCGGAACTCCAAAAAGTGGAAGGGTTCGCTGTGCGTGAAAGTCATCTCTTTCATTTTGAGATTTACTTCACAGGAAAGCCCATAACGAGTAGCGGAACCCAAAAAATAAAAACGATCAAAATCCATATTTTCGCCAATGGATTTTGCATAGGCTTCATACTTCTCGATCAACTTCTCCCCCACTTTTGGCAAGCCATTGACCGTTTCCATCAGATCCCAGCGCCCCGCCATGCGAATGCAGAATGCTGTCACCGCCACATACATCGAAGCGAAGGAACGAGTCTGCGCCACCAATTCTTCCTGTCCCTTCGAGATAACGATGTTCACATCCGCCAACTTCGAAAGCACTTCGTCATAATTGCTGATGACCACCACAGGTCCGCGTTTCTCTTCCTTGAACTTCTCGGTCGCTTTGACTGTTTCGGTCGTTGTCCCTGAACGGCTGATAGAAACAAGCATTTGCGGGATACCATCCCGCACCACGGTTTTTGAATTCAACAACAACTCACTCGCCGGGACAGCGCGCGCCGCGCATCCGGTCAGCTCCTGATACAACGCCGCCGCTGCCAGCGAAAGATAATAGGTCGAGCCACAGCCCGTGAAAATGATCTGGTCAAATTCCGTGGCGTTCGGCATGGATTTGATGCGAGCCACTTCCACCAACGCCTGCGCCCAGGCTTCAGGTTGTGATTTGATCTCACGATAGGTTGCGTAGTCCTGCAATGATGTCATAGTTATCCTTTGAGCACCGCTGATAATTTCTGTTCGTACTCGTTCAGCATCTGCGATGCAATATCTGATGCGGAAATGGTAGGCTGCCGTAAAACCGAAGTGCCAATATCCAACAGCATCTCATCGAGAAATGCTTCGATACGCCGCCACAAACGCAGTGCCGGGTGAGGCTGCCCTATCTGCAAGATCTTTTCCAATGCCGGTTTGGTCGTTGCCAAAGGGAAGGTCAATTCTTCGTAGGCGTCCTTGCGTGTGGGTAAAACTTCCTGGGTTTTGTACAGTTCGATCTGTGTTTCACGCTGGCTTAGATACTTAAGTAATTCCAGCGCAGCTTTTTCCTGTTCAGGGTTTGCGAGCACATTTTTCCACACTACAAGATGATCGCCGCCGATCCACGGAACGCCGGGCAAAGTGGTCACCGCTAGGTTCTCACGTATTTCCTGTGAAGCATACGGGCTGGTCAACAAGACATTACCGATCTCAACGCCCCCGATCAAGACAGCAGCTTCTCCACGCGCAAAGGCGTTCGTACAGGCATCCACATTCATACCGCGCAGTGCCGGAGGAATGAATGGGAACAACTCAAAGAAGTCCATCAACCCTGCACTTGTTTCGGGGCGTGCAAAGATCGGCTCGCGTCCAAATGGGCTCATGAAATCGCTCCCATTGGCACGCGCCCATGAAGAGGCGATATGAACGAGATCTGCATACGGATGCAAGCTCGGGAATGCCCATGGCGCGATCCCATGCTTGCTTAATTGGGCGAAGGTTTCGCACATGGCAGTTGTGGTTGCAAATGCCGTAGCAGGGTCAATATCTGCTTTTGCCAACAGGTCGGGACGATAATAAAGAACGAAGGTATAGATAGACCATGGGATCGCCCACACTTCGGTCCGATCGGCTACTTTAACGGATTCCCAGGCAGAGGGTAGAAAACGATGCGCTCCTCCAATGGCAGAAACGTCATCCGGTGAAAAGACGCGCAGAGCGTCCAGCATTGCCATCGTTGCCACCCACGTTGAACCGATCTGCGAAACATGCGGACCCTTACCCTCGACCGCATCCATCAACAACGACTGCCATGCCCGATCCCAACCCACGCGGCGCAGTGAGACCTGAAGCTCCTTTTCACGTTCAAACGAAGCCAGCACTCCACGTAAAGGATTCAAGTCTTCAGGGATATCCGCGATGGTCAGAAAATTCAGTTCCATGTTGCATCACAGTCCCAATACTCTTTTGGCATTATCCTGGTACACCTTTTTCAACACATCATCCGGAAGATACAAACCACATACATACCAGCGTCCCTGTCCTGGGACTTCGCTGGTGTTGTAATTGAAATATTCATCGTCTGTTTCCAAGAAGCGGTAGCACAAACGATACGCATCCAGATCAGGACTCATATCCGAGCCGAACAAAATGCGATCTTGATAGTGCAAAAAGAAGTTGCGCGCTGTATACGGCTGTCGTCCCAACTCGCCCAACCGCGCGGAAATATCGATGTAATAGTTCGGGCAATCGTCCAGCATCTGCCCCACCCAACCGAGATTCTCGCCGTAGCATCCAACATGCGCGCCGATGAACGTAGTGTTCTTGTGTCGCATGACAAGATTCCTGAATCCGTTCATGATCTCCATGAACGGTGGGAACGGCGGACTGGTGAACGCCCAATCGGGATGCGCGCCGATCTCCTCCCAACGCTCATTGGTTTCATCGATCGGGTCAAAGAACGCCACCGGGTCTGCCACATGCACGAGCACCGGCAAACCGAGCTCACCCGCTGTCTCCCAGATCGGGGTGAGGCGCGCATCATCCACTTTGACCAACTCCCCTTTATGGTCTTTGACATGCAGACCAAACGGTTTCCAGATCTTCAATCCCTGCGCACCCGCTTCTTTCTGGACCCGCAGCCTGCTCGCTGCCCATTCAGGGAAGGCGTCGCCCATGGTTTCCCACTGCCACCAATCCACGCCGCCAAAGATTTGAAATCGTTCTGGAGCCGGTTCCTTGAAATGCTTCAGATGCGCATACAGAATCTCTTCACCCCACCCGCCATCCAGGTCCACGTAGCGGATCACGCCCGCTTCATCGAGCTGATCGAGCAGTTGTGGCAGCGGTTTGCTATCCCATCCGCCGCCGAACGGCACACCGAGATGATTGTGCGCGTCAATGACCGGGAATTTCGGTTTGTCGACCAATGTTATTTTTGTGACAAGTTTTGATCGCGGGCGAAAGTTTTCGAGAAGCATTATTTTATGGCTCCTGATGTTAATCCGCGAATGATGAAACGTTGGAAGATCAGCGCAAGCAGAACAGGCGGCAAACTTGCCAATACACCTGCCGCGGCAATTCGCAAATATTCGAGCCCTAGTTTGGTGCTAAATTCTCCGATCAACACAGGCAGCGTCTTGGCATTGATGTTGGTGAAGATGAAGGCGTACAAATATTCATTCCATGCAGCGATGAAAGCAAAGATCATCACACTCACCAATCCGGGACCTGCCAGCGGCAGGATCACCCGGAACAGCGCTCCCAGATGAGTACATCCATCGATGCGGGCAGCATCCTCCAGTTCCGATGGGATGGAGGCGAAGTATCCGCGCATCAACCAGATAACCAACGGAAGAACGATACTGATGTCTACAAGAATCAAACCGATGTATTTGTCGAGCAAATCCATTCTGCGCATGACCACATACAGCGGCACGACCAGAACGATCGGCGGTACCAGTTGCGTCGCCATCATCAACAGAACCATCGTATTGCTGCCTTTAAACTTTAAGCCGGGCGATCGCGTATGCAGCCAGAACACCCAGGATCAAACAAATGGACATCGTGGTCAAAGATATGATGGCTGAATTTCCAAGGGATTGCAAGAACAGACGTGCATTGACCGAACTCGCTCCCACGCATATAGAACAGGGAATAATAATTTTCCAGAGTCAGGCGTCGGGGAATCCAGCGCAGAGGCACATCCAGCAGGTCGATCTTATAGGAAAGGGATGAGATGATCAACCAGAGATACGGTGCGGCAGTCCAAACCACGATGCCAACAACCGCCAAATAAAGGAGAAAACGTTTCAACCTATATGGCATATCAAACCTCCACAACCTTTCGATATGCCGAACGGATATACACCACTGCGGGAATAAAGATGATCAAGCTCGTCAGATATGCCATCGCCGCGCCATAACCGAAGCGCAGGGAACGGAAGGTTGTCGCGTAGACTCTCAAGTTTGTCATTTCTGTTGAACTAAAGGGTCCACCACCTGTGACAATGGAAATTAACTCGAAGGTTTGAAAGCCCCAGATAAATTGCAGCAAACCAGCGACCATTAGGACAGGCATGATCAACGGTAACGTAATACCCAGAAAGGATTGCCACTCCGTCGCGCCATCCACGCGGCTGGCTTCGTACAGATCGTCAGGGATCGTCTGCAATGCAGCCAGGATCAGAATAACAGTAAAGGGTGTCTCTTTCCAGACGTTTGCCAGAATAATCAGGAACATGGCTGTAGCGGGTTCACTGAGCCAGACATGATAATGGTCGATCAAATGAAGTTGGGATAATAATGCATTCAATGCGCCGTAATCGGCATTATAGATCCACTTCCACATGGCAGCATTGACGATGGATGGCATAGCCCAGGGCAGGATCATTAAACCGCGTACAAAGCCCCTCCCGCGGAATTCCTGGTTGAGCACCAGTGCAATCGCCACGCCAAGGATCAATTCAATAATGACAGAGAAAAGGCTAAATTTCAACGTGGCCTGAAGCGAATTCAAGTAGCGCGGGTCTCTCAGCAAATCAATATAATTTCCAAACCAAATAAAAGCATCCTCTTGTGGGCGCGAGAGGTCATGCTGCTGAAAACTTAGCCATAAGGAGTTCAGCATTGGAAATAGAACCACGCCAAAGATCGCCAGCATGGCTGGAGAGATAAGCAATAATCCCAGGATGCGAGGATCATCGAATACCGAACGTGAATGAGGTCTGGTTATCTGCATATTTATGGAGGGATGCCTGCCTGGTGGTAAAGCAGGCATCCACAATTTATGAGATTTTATTTAGGGTTTACAGGAAAATTGAGACAAGCCTGAAGCCATATTATCCAGCGCTTGTTGGGCAGTTTGTTCACCAGCCAGGGCTTTGTGAACTTCGGCGGTGCTGATATCGACAAAATCACCATACCAGGTCAGTTTGGAAAGACCGTGTGCAGTAGATAATTGTGCCTGGAAATCAGCCCAGAAGGGGTATTTGGCGGTTAAGTCCTTGTCGGTGTATAGATCAACCCAAATAGGCAGAACACCGATCTCTTGAGCCAACGCCTTGTTGGTTTCTTTGCTGGTCATGAATTCAATGAACTTCCAAGCCGCTTCTTTGTGCTGCGATTTCGCTGGAATGGCGTATGCTTCCGGCAGGGTCAATGCAGCGCTTTCACCTGCTTTTGCCCCAGGCACTAAACCAACCTTGATCTGCCCATCCACCTTGGAGACAGATGTGTCCTTGGTGTATGCCATCAAACCAGCGATGCCCTGCGGCATGAAGAGTGAGTCGCCTTTGAGGAAGGCATCCTGTGAGGCAGCCTGGTTGTAGGTCATACCGGCAGGGTTGGAAACGTCGTCTTTGAGGCTATCCATCATATATTGCAAGGCTGCCAAAGTATTTGGGTCCTTATTGAACAGGAAACAACCTTTCTCGTCCACGATCTTCCCGCCAAAAGCATACGTCCAGAAATGGAATTCGTTCCCCAGCGACCATTCTTGATTCCAGAATGGAGCCATTCCGTAGGAGACAACGCCTTTATCCTTGGCAGCAAGGCTCATCTGTTTGAATTCATCCCATGTTTTGGGAGCTTCATTAAAACCGGCTGCTGCCAGTTTCTCCGCGTTGTAATAGAAGAAACGCGTGTCATTATTCCAGACGATGCCATAAACTTTTTTATCGGGACAGGTGAACAGATCCACCAAACCAGGAATCATGCCATCGGTATAGCCAGCCGGCATATAGTCATTGAGAGGCGTTGCCCACCCGGCTCCGCACCATTCCGCCACCCAGCCGTTATCGAATTCGACTACATCATAGGCAGAACCTCCTGTGGAAATCTCAGGCAGGATGCGGTTCGCCACGGAATCCCAGTCACTTTGGATCAACTCGACCTTGATGCCTGACTGCTTTTCAAACTCACGGATACGAGCTTCAAAAGCGCCGTTCAGGTCGGCTTCGTGTTTTGGAAAAATTACAGTGATCGTTTCAGCCTGGGCGGGAGGCTGTGTCGCTTCCATTGTAGGAGATGCGGCGGGAGCACAGGATGCCAGCGTAAAACTCAATGCGAGCAATAACGAAACGAACAAATAGTAGGGCGATCTTCTCATTTCATTCTCCTTTTATGTTTCGGACGATTTACCGTCCGGTTAAACACTTGATCAAACAACAATCAAGCCAATTCCCTGAGTCTTCAGGGCAGAGATAAATGCACGTGGTGTTTGTTTGTCCGTTACAAGTTTGTCAATATCGGTTAGTGGTGCAAGAAACGTTGTGGAGACGCGATTGATCTTGGAATGGTCCGCCACTAGAATGACCTCACGACCCACTTTTAGGATGGCACGGTCGGTCAGCGTTTCCGGCAGATAATCATTTGTTAATCCGTGTTCAAGACTTATGGCGTGCGCACCAATGATCACCTTATCTGCGCGCAACTCCGCCAGGGATTGTTCCGTAATATGACCGATAAAAGACAATTCGCTATCTCTTAACATCCCGCCTAAAGCAATAACCGTGATCTCCTTGAGTCCTGCGAGTGTATTCAACACTGGCAACGAATTGGTGATCACGGTCAGGTTTTTTCGATCTCGCAGATTGCGTGCTACTTCGAGCACGGTCGTACCCGAGCCAAGAAATACAGTTTCCTTATCGGCGACCAGTTCAGCGGCGGCACGTCCGATGCGGACCTTCTCTTCCGCTTGTTCGTTCTCGCGCTCCAAGATCGGCAGTTCAGGCGGAGCTTTCTCCACAGCGATCACGCCACCATGCACGCGCTGGACTTTACCCTGCGATGCCAGCGTTTCCAAGTCACGCCGTGCCGTGGCTTCACTGATCGAGAACTGCTCAACGATCTCGCTCACGCTCAGGCGTCCCTGCCGGGTAAGCAAAGAAAGGATCTGTTTCTGTCGTTCGGGGGTGGGGGTAAATTCGCTCATAATCAATCAAAATCGCTCACAATCAATCATAGCACTTTTCAGACAAATTTCAAGAGGCAATTTCACAGGAGAGTACCCAAAAGATGGACTCGCCTTTTCTTTTGCCACAGAGTTCACAGAGATTTGAGAAAAAAAAACTCTGAGTTCTCTGTGAGCTCTGTGGCTAAGCCCACGAAACTAGACACTCCCTTTCAAAATAAAAAAGCGGCTTCCGCCGCTCTCTCGAAACCACTTCCCCATTTTTACCTACTCCAGCCAATTTGTGATGAACTCCTTGTTGAGATGAATATCGACCTGTTTCAGTGGCACACCGCCTGTATTCCTAAACGCATGAGGCGTTTCCTCTGGGACAATAATGACCTGCCCAGCATGAGCTTCCAACGTTTCGCTCCCCACCGTGTACGTGGCAGTCCCTTCCTGAATGATGAAGATCTCTTTGTAGGGACGCTTGTGTAAACGGACAGTTCCACCCGGCGGCATGTCCACCCAGATAAAAGAGACATCTATGTTTTGATGGTGAGCGCCGATAAATTCATAGGTGCCATCGTCAAAAGGCAAATCATCACGATTGAGAAGGGTATAGGTCATTCGACTTTCCGTTAAAGTTATTTCTTCTTTCCACCAGAGACATTTAAAGCCACTGCCGCACGGATCAAGATCCTTCAATGCAGCTTCGTTTATCTTGTCACCTTCACTCAGATCGATGCTGCGGGATGTCTTGGCTTCCAACCCGCCATTGAATAATTTCTTCGGGTCATCCAACAAGGCTCCTTTGAAGAAGTTGAGTTTGACATGATCCTTGAAAATACCCGTCGCAACGAACATTCCCTTTTGCGGCATACACAGGTACACCCCATTTCCAATCCTCGGCGATCTCTGGCGAGGCTTCATGGATCAATTTGCGCAGATTCGCCAGCATCTTGCCGCGCCAATCGGACGTGTCTTTTATAAACGTATCAATATGTTGAGCAGGAGTTAACGTATCGGTTGTATCTGTCTTTTTCATATCGGTTTTCCTCTTGTCATGGCGGCAGCACGTTCCAATAAAAGTTCACGCTCACGTGTGTTGCGCGTCAGTTCTGCCGCGCATTTGAATTCTTCACAGGCTTCTGTATAGCGACCGAGTTTGGCGAGCAAGTCCCCGCGTACACTCGGCAATAAATGATAGGATTTGAGCGATAATTCGTTGGTCAATGTGTCAACGATCTCAAGTCCCGCTTCGGGACCGAACGCCATACTTACAGCAACAGCACGATTCAATTCTACAACTCGGAGACGGCGCTACTTGCGCCAGCGCATCATACAAGGCGGAGATCTTTTCCCAATCGGTATCTTCGGGATTACGCGCCTGCGCATGACAGGCAGCGATGGCAGCCTGTAAGCGATATGGACCCAATGCCCCACCAACTTTCTCCGCCCGTATCAGCGCCGCGAATCCACGCTGGATGAGGAGCTGATCCCATTTCCCGCGATTCTGCTCCAGCAACGGGATGGGTTCACCCAGCATGAACCAATCCGTGCCCGCAGACGCGAGGCCTGGATCTCCATCAACGCCACAAGACCATGGACTTCCGGTTCGTTTGGCATCAACTCAGCAAGGACACGCCCGAGACGCAGAGCATCTTCACACAACGCCGGGCGCACCCAGTCCTCGCCGGAGGTGGCAGAGTAACCTTCATTGAAGATCAGGTAAATCACTTCCAACACAGACGAGAGACGCGCGGCACGGTCACCGCCGGTCGGCACTTCGAACGGGATCTGCGCCTCGGAGAGAGTTCCGCTTGGCACGGACGATGCGCTGGGCAATGGTCGGTTCAGGAACGAGAAAGGCTCGGGCGATCTCATCAGTCGTTAGTCCGCCGAGCAGCCTCAGAGTGAGAGCGAGGCGGGCATCCTTCGAGAGGATCGGATGACAGGCGATGAAGATCAGCCGCAGGAGGTCATCGCCCAGGTCGTCATCCACATCCATTTTTTCGGGCACGCCGATGGACTGCTCCAGTTCCAAGTCACGTCCCATCTCTTCGGTCTTGCGTTCGAGGCGCACATTACGGCGGATCTGATCGATGGCATGATGTTTGGCGGTCGTCATCAACCACGCACCCGGTTTCTCAGGGATACCGGTTTGAGGCCATTGTTCGAGGGCAGCGACAAGCGCACCCTGCGCTAGATCCTCGGCAAGACCCACATCCTGTGTCAACCGCGTCAGAGACGCGATCAGTCTGGCGGATTCCACCCGCCAGACTGCATCGATCGTGCGCTGAATATCAGGGAGAGCCATATCTTTTCAACCGCTAAGCACGCGAAGACCGCAAAGAAAACCTTTTTAAAGCTTCGCGTACTTTGTGCTCTTTGCGGTAAATCTGAACCTATCCGCCGAAGACTTCGTAGATCTCGCCCGCGCCGTCGCCAGCTACCTGCCAGAAGCGGCGTGAGAATTCGATCGCATCTTCCTTCGATTTGGCTTCAACCAGCGCGAAACCGACAACCGCTTCCTTCGCTTCGGTGAACGGACCGTCGGTGATGTTCACCTTGCCGCCAGAGGAAATGACTTGCGTAGGGTTGGGCGCCAGCCCACCAGTAGCGAGCAGGACACCGGCTCTGGTCATCTCTTCGATCAGTTTGCCCATGGCAGCGTACATTTCTGGCGTGGGAGGATCAATCGGGTGGTTCGGGTCGTTCTTGGTCATCATCATGTATCTCATTTTTATCTCCTATAAAGTATTTGTTTGTAGGGGCGACCCGCCTGGCGGGAGGAACATACTTATCGATCCCGAAGGGTCGCCCTTACAGCGTTCTATATATACGTCGAACAAGGAACGACGGAATCGACACGAGTTTTCGGCTATTTCTTTTTTGGTTTCGAACTTTTGGCAATTCTTGCCATCGAGTTGCAAAGTTCCGGATGCATCGCGGTGGGTACCCGTTGTCTGGCGCACAGTAAACTCCGCTCCATGCTGGATAACATAAGCAACCGCACGAGCGTGACCCGTACCCAGTTCATAATCCTTCTTCAGCCAGGCGAGGATGTCCTTGAATTCGGTGATGTTCTTCTGTTTTGCTTCGGCGATGAAATCATTCGGCGTTTTGCCGGTCTTTTCTTCCACATTGTCCAAATACGCTTGAAATGACATGGTTTTCTCCTTCAGGTTTCTACCAGATAAAATGTATCGTTCTATTAATACGTCGAACAAGAAAGGACAAAATCGACATCACTTTGCCAGACCCAGCCATTTTCTCCCCGCCTATGCAAATTATACAGCCATGTTTCCTACACGCTCCCTGTGTTACACTTTTTCATAAGGACTTGGGTAAACCATTTCACCACAGAGCACACACATCGTCAGCGATGTTGCCTGCGTAGAAGAGTTCTACTAAGGCAAAAATCTCAATGTGCTCTGTGATCTCTGTGGCTAAGCAAGTGTCGTTTCGTCCCAGAATGTCACTATTATCACTCGAGAATAGAAATGCTTATCGGTGAATTACTTACCTACCTTTTTGATGGAGGACCGCACCTCCTTGCCGAACCTGTGGGAACCTGGCTGAATTCCTCGCGCCGTTTCGCCGCCTTCGTGGACACCTTCCGCGACAAGATCCGCAAGAAGATCCGCGTCACACAAGACCCTGAAACGATTCTGGACATCCGTCTTGAGTTGGAAACGGCTTATTTGCTGCTGCAAGAAAAGACACTGTCCCTCGTCTACGAACCGCAGTTGGCGGAGAAAGTCCGCTCACCGGATTTTGCGGTCAGCTACACCACCAGCTTGACCTTCATGCTGGAAGTGACACGTCTGCGCATCAATCCAAAATCGACCGATGATGTAGCGAACAACATCGGTGATCGCTTGGCAGACGCCATTTGCAGCAAGCTGGGACAGTTGATCCATCAGCAAGGCAATATCGTTCTTGTCGGCATGGATGCTTTGTCGCTAACTCAGGACGAAGTTCGCGCGGCGATGCTGCGCATGCAGCAACGGGCAGAACGTTCTGACCAAACTTTTTTCCAACGCTATCATTTCCGCGACCGGGCGGAATTCTTCCGCTATTACGGACGCTTGAGCGAAATTCTCGTGCGGGGAACAGACAGGAACTCGTTTATCGCATGGGTCAACCCGCAGGCAAAGAGTCCACTACCCAGCAAGATACGAACGGTTATATATCGTAGTCAAATTGCACAAACAATTAATGATTGACTGCCGTATAATCTTTTGTTGAGCATCTTGTCGAAAATCAGATTTGACTCGATTGCCGGGAGATATCAAATGTTCACAAAACAAAAAGGTCTCAACGCTCGTGAACAGAAAAAACAGATCGCTCACACTGTGAAGCGTTTTTTAACTTCATTGATCACCCTTTTGATCATAGCGCTGCTCATTTTGATTTTTGGCGTAGGCAAATCTTGGTGGGCAACATGGATACTTGTACATCGAACCCAGATTGAAGGAATAATGTTGTTAGCCATCATCAGCTTACTCCTCGCATCACCGATCATCATTGAAGCAAGCAGCAACCCAAGACGACTTTCCGGACCAGGAAAAAACCCGGAAAATCCCAATTGGCCACAATAATATTCTTTTCACTGCCTCTGAAAAGATAAATTTCAAAGGTTTTCTCAAAATCTTCTTGCCCTCCGTGGCAAATTCATAAATCCGTTGACTCCTGCCGCGAATCTCTGTATACTCTGAAAGCGTTTTCTGAAAGCGTTTTCAGAGAAACCCCATGCCTTCCAAAAACAACCTCCCTACAATTGCAGATGTCGCCGAGCGCGCAAAGGTATCCATTGCCACGGTAAGCCGCGTGTTGAATGGCACGGTTCCGGTTCAGATCGAAAAAGCGGAACGCGTACGCCTGGCAATGGATGAACTCCAATTCGTACCGCGTCATGCCGCGCGCGTTTTGGCGAGCCAGCGCACGCATACCATCGGGCTGGTGCTTTCCGAGATCAGCGGTGCGTTCTTCCCGCCCATGCTCAAGGGCATCGAAGCGGGAGCGCACGAGGCGGGCTACGATCTGCTCATCCACTCCACGAAAAAAGAGGGACCCACGCGTCGTCCGCTGGGCGAACATAACACCGACGGCTTGCTGGTCTTCACCGACAGTCTCGATCACCGCGAACTGCATCGCCTGCACAACATCCACTTCCCCATCGTGCTGCTGCACCAAACTCCGCCCGATGCGCTCGATATCCCCGTGATCACCATCGAAAATAAAGACGGCGCCGCCATGCTTATGAGACATTTGATCGAAGTGCATGGACGGCGCCGGATCGTTTTTCTGCGCGGACCCGAGGGACACGAAAATTCGGTCTGGCGCGAGCGCGGATATCGTGAAGCGCTCGAAGCCCATCAGATTTCCTTTGACGAAACACTCATCGGTTCAGGAGAATTCGACGAGGACGAAGCCTTCACATCCGTTCAACAAATGCTATTGGATGGTGTGGACTTTGACGCGATCTTCGCCGGTGATGATGACTCTGCCATCGGAGCGATGCGCGCCCTTAAGATGGCAGGACGCCTCATTCCACAAGATGTAGCTGTTACCGGTTTCGACGATGTTCCCTTCTCCCGTTACCTCTCCCCCGCGTTGACAACGGTACGCGCTCCGATCGAGGAGATCGGACGCGAAGCTGTCCGCCAGTTAACCCGCTTGATGAACGGCGAACAGGCTCAGGCGTTGACTCTGATGCGCATCGAGTTGGTCATCCGCGAATCATGCGGATGCACATCCAGTGATACCAATCCATCTGACGAATTGCTTTCATCCACAAGGAGGTAATAGCTCAGAAAACCATGACCACTGTGAGACGATCGTTCAACCCAAAATCTTTTCGGAGGAACAGATGAAAAACACGCTATTCAAATTGCTTGGACTGTTGGCTGTAGCATCCATGCTGCTCACCGCCTGCGGCAGCGCCGCCACGCCAACACCCGCCGCCGCGCCGGAAGTGTTGAAAGTATGGATCCAGTGGGGCGACAACCCGCAGCAGATCCAGACCCTGTTCGATAAGTACACCGCCGAGACCGGCATCAAAGTGGAAGTGACCGCACCGCTCGAAGAGGATAAGCTTCTGCCGTCACTGACCGGCTCGGAACCGCCCGATGTATTGGTACTTTCCGGCGGAGATCTGGTGAAGTCGTACTACAAGGAAGGTCTTGTGACGGAACTCTCCGATATTATCAAGACCGGCGGCATTGACCTGACCGATTTCTTTGAGGCGCCATTGCAGCAGTGCAAATCAGGCGACAAGATTCTGTGCCTGCCCTGGGGCACGGATATGTACGCGCTGTTCTGGAACAAGGATATGTTCGAAGCCGCCGGACTCGACCCGAATACGCCTCCCAAGACCATGGAAGAGTTAGCTGAGTTCGCCGACAAGTTAACCGTGACCGACGCGAGCGGCAACCTCACGCAGGTCGGCTTCCTGCCCGATCAAGGCTGGAACTCATGACGAGTTATACGTGCGCATGTACGGCGGATTCTGGTACAGCGAAGATGGTCAGCATGTGACCGCCAACAGCCAGCCCATGATCAATTCCCTCACCTGGCAGCAGCAGTTCTACCAAAAATATGGCGGCGACAAAGTGCTGGCATTATCGTCCGGCTGGGGCGATGCCTACATGTCCGCCGACTATCCGTTCTATACCGGCAAAATGGCGATGTACGTGGACGGTGAATGGATGACTGGTCCCAACTTCATCAGCGCCTTCAAACCAGAAGCCAGCTACGGCGTAGCTCCCTTCCCGCCTCCGGCGGATCATCCCGAGCGCGCGAACACCGCCACCGTGGGTGGAACGGTCGCTGTGATCCCTTCAGGTGCAAAGAACAAAGATGCCTCCGCCAAACTGCTGGCGTGGATGATGTCCCCGGCGATCGTTGCGGAAGAGTTCTGCTTCAATGCCAACCTACCCACCAGCAAGAAGGCTGCCGAAGATAAATGCTTCACCGAGAACCCGAAGTTCAAAGTGTTCACCGATCTGATGGCGAGCCCGAATGCGGAATATATCATCACGACCCCCATCTCGCTCGAATTCAACACTGCCCTTGGGACAGCCTATGAAAGAGTTGTTCATAACGGAGAAGATCCCAAGACAGTAATGGATGAACTCCAGGCAGAGTTCGAACCGAAATTGCAAGAAGCGTTGAAGTAACGTTTGATCCCAAAGAGGGCGGCATAATGCCGCCCTCTTCCCTTTCTTTTGTACACGGATGTGACGGATACCTCGGACGAACACGGATTTTTATTTATTTTTTCCGTGCCAAACCGTGAGATCAGTGCAATCCGTGTACCTTTTGAGACGTCGATCACGGGTTCATCAGCAAGCTGATGGAACTCCATATACACGGAGGCTGACATGGATGAATTACGCATGAGCGGACGAAAATGGACCTGGCCGCCCAAATTCCAAAAATGGGGATTTCGCGAGCGCTCCAATTTCAAGATCGGGATGCTGTTCCTATTGCCGTGGACGATCGGCTTTTTAGTGTTCACTCTCTATCCCATGGCGGCTTCGTTCATTTATAGTTTCAGCATCTATCATCCCAAAGCGCCACTGGAGTTGGTGGGTTTTCAAAATTATGCTGATCTCTTGAAAGATGATCTATTCTGGAAGTCACTGTACAACACGCTGTACATGGTCGTGATCGGCGTGCCGCTGACATTACTCATGTCATTTTTCTGTGCCGTATTATTGAACCTGAAAGTACGGGGACAATCCATCTATCGCGTGATCTATTTTCTACCTTCCATCGTGCCAACGGTTGCCAGCACCATCCTCTGGCTGTGGATCCTCAATCCGAACACGGGCATCTTGAACACCGTCCTTAGCAATTTCGGCATCCAGGGACCTAACTGGATGAGCAACCCGGTCTGGTCGAAGCCAGGCTTGATCCTGCTCGGCATGTGGGGCATGGGCGGAACGATCGTCATCTACCTCTCCGGGTTGCAGGACGTTCCCACCTCCCTGCTCGAAGCCGCCGAACTGGATGGCGCGAGTTGGTGGCAGAGACTCTGGCATGTGACCGTGCCAATGGTCTCACCGATCACTTTGTTCAACCTGATCACGGGCGTCATCGCGCAGTTCCAGTATTTTGCGCAGGCGTATGTCTTCCGCGGTTCGCATGGACTCGGCTACCCGTTGAACTCCACCCTTTTCTATAGTGTCTATCTCTATCAAAATGGCTTCCTCTGGCTCAAGATGGGATACGCCTCCGCGATGGCGTGGGTGTTATTCATCATCATTTTGATCTGTACCATTCTGTTGCTACGCGTCAGCGAACGCTTCACCTACTACGCAGGGTAATGCCATGACAAACACTTCATCCATTCTCCCTGCTGCCAAAGAAGAAAAAACCAACAAGCGCATACGCGCTACCAAGATCCGAAATTTCTTCCGCTCGCTGTTCAGCCACACCATCATCAACGTTGTCGGGCTGTTCTTTCTGATCCCCTTCCTGTGGATGGTGCTCACCGCGGTCAAATCCAATGAAGATGTCTTTCACACGCCTCCGCGCTGGCTGCCCTACGACAACGCCACCGTGGAAGTTAACGGTGAACAGCTTCCGTTGTACAACGTCAAAACCGATAACGGGATCAAACAACTGGCGGCGGTCAAGATCGTGGAAGGTGTCGGCACCTTCGTCGATCCGAAAAATCCAAGAGAGCTGATGCAGTACGAGATCCAGCAAGGCGCCACCGTCATCGCCGAACCGATCATGCGCGTCAAATTCAATTGGAAGAATTTCCCCGACGCGATGGAGCGCGGCAGTCGTCCCGGCATCGGTGCCAGCTTCTGGGTGTATTTCCGAAACAGCTTGATCATTGCTTTCTTCTCCATCGTTGGCACGCTGTTCTCAAACACGCCGGTCGCGTATGCCTTCGCGCGCATCAAATTCCCAGGACGCGATATTCTCTTCATCATCATCCTTGCGACCATGATGCTGCCGTATCAGGTCACGATGATTCCCATTTATTTGTTCTTCAACGATTTTCTCGGCTGGGGCAACTCGTTCCTGCCGCTCATCATCCCCACTTTCTTCGCCAACGCCTACGATGTTTTTCTGCTGCGACAATTCTTCCGCACCATTCCTGAAGAGATGTGTGACGCCGCGCGCGTGGACGGTGCATCCGAATGGCAGATCTTCACGCAGTTGGTCATTCCGCTATCGGTGCCCGTGCTCGCCACCGTGACAGTCTTTACCTTCCTCTGGGCATGGAACGATTTCACCGGTCCACTGCTCTTCCTGACCAGTCCCAAGAATTTCACCATGGCGCTCGGCTTGCAAGACTTCCAGAGTCAGCGCAGCATGATCTGGAATCAACTGATGGCTGCTTCGGTCGTCTTCACCGTGCCGATCATCGTCGCCTTCTTCTTCGCGCAAAAGACCTTCATCCAAGGCATCAAGCTGACCGGTTCCAAAGAATGATCCGCTCCGAACAGGAATTTCTGGATTTTCTGGATGCAAACGGATTCGCCTATCAGCGGATTGAGCATCCCGCCGTTTTCACCTGCGCCGAAGCAGAAGCGCATCGCCCTACGCTGGAAGCTGTTCCCACCAAGAATCTTTTTCTCTGCGATAAGAAAGCGCGCCGTTTCTTTCTCGCCGTGACATCCTGTGAAAAGATGGTGAAGTTGGGTGATCTGGCAGGGCAGTTGAATGTTGCGCATCTGCGTTTCGGTTCCGAAGAAAACCTGGCGCGCCTGCTCGGCGTGACGCGCGGTTCCGTCACCATGATGGGACTGGTCAACGACACCGAACACCAAGTGGAGTTGTGGATCGACGCCGATATCTGGCAGGGAGAAACCTTTCTGAGCCATCCGCTGGTCAACACTGCCACGTTGGTCATTTCCAAAAGTGAGTTGGTACGATTCTTCGTCTTGACCGGACATTCCCTGCACATCTTCCATGAAGGCAAGGCGAATGGATCGAGTTGAGAACTGTATTTCCTGCGCCACAGTCTCGGGTTCGTTCGTCCCGCCGGGTGGTGTGTTGTGTTTGAAGATCAATATTGGATGGTTGTCCTGCGAGCAAATCCCGTCCGTTTTCCGTGTTTGCCACTGCTCATTTTGAAGCGGCACTGCGAAGATATGGCAGAATTAAGTTCAGAAGAAAGCGCAGCGCTTGGTCAGCTCATGCAATTAACATCACAGGTTTTGAACAAAGTTCTGCAACCTGCAAAAGTCCATTTCGGTATCTACGCCGAAGACGTCAAACACATCCATGTGCATGTTTTTCCCCGCATGCCAAAGATGCCCGCCGGGAATATTCCGAACCTGTGGCTAAACCAGTGGTTTGGTTTCCTAAATGCCATTGGTTTGAAGAAAAGTTATTCAAACGAAGTCGTCGCCAGCTATGCTGAACAACTGCGTGATGCATATCTAGAATTCACAAAGGAATAAGTAAACTATGAAAATCGCATTCGCCGGAACCGGCGGTATCAATAAAGTCCATGCGCGCGCCGCGCAAAACGCTGGTCTCGAACTTGTAGCGGCAGTCAATCACAAACCTGAATCCATGGCAGCCTTCGGACAGGAATTCGGCATCACACGCCAATACGACACCATAGAAGTCTTGCTCAAAGACGGCAACGTAGACGCGCTCGTGGTCAGCACGCCAAACTACCTGCACGCGCCGCAAACCATCGCCGCGCTAAAAGCGGGAGTCCATGTGATGGTGGAAAAACCCATGTCCATGAACGCACAGGAAGCGGAGCAGATATGTGAAGCCGCGGAGAAATCCGGTGCACTGTTGATGGTGGCACACTGCTGGCGCTTCCACCCCGAAGTGCAGTGGCTCAAGGAACAATCATCCAATCTGGGCAAGATCGTCCGAACCAAGGCGTATGCTGTCCATGTCCATTGGGGACCGTCTGGCTGGTTCGCGCAGAAACAATTTGCGGGCGGCGGCGCGATGGCGGATATGGGAGTCCATGCACTAGATACCACTCGCTACCTGCTCGGCGATCCGCAGCCGGTCTCGGTCTATGCCAGGATCGGCACACACTACGGCGATTACGATGTCGATGACACCGGCGTCATCATCATCGAATGGGACAACGGGGCAACATCCTATATCGAAACCGGCTGGTGGCAGCCCCACTCCGACAGCCCCGAAGCAGGCGCGCAGCTCTACGGCGTCAACGGCTTCGGCTCGGTCTTTCCCACCAAACTGGAATTACCGAACGCAGAAGAACACAGAATTGATGTCATTGACGGCAACTTCGGCACAAGCGAATCACATCAACCCCAAAGCCTGTATGATGCCCAACTAAAATACTTCGTCGAGTGCATCGAGAAGAATCAAACCCCTGTCCCCGGCGGACTGGAAGGCTGGACGAACATGAAGGTAGTCGACGCCGCCTATAAAAGTTCAAGAACTGGGAAAGCCGTTGATATCAAAGGATGAGTATGGTTCTCCATTCATCATTCATCAATCAGCATTCATCATTTCAAAAAACTATGACCATCGAATCCCCTCCTCGCCATTCCCGATATTTTTTCAGCAAAGCGCATTCTCTGCATTCAACCGCACTACGACGACAACGACATCGCCGCGGCAGGCATCCTCACACAACTGGCGAAGAACGGCGCGGAGTTGTTCTACCTTACCGCCACAAACGATCTCATGGGCGTGGTGGACACTTCTCTTTCTGATGAAGAAGCAGCAAACGCTTTGAAGCGCGATCAATTTGCGGCGGGAAAGATCGTCGGTGTTAAGGAACAGGCGTGGTGCGGATACCCTGACGCGGGCGAATACAATTACTTCGATCTGCGCCGCGATTTTCTCAAATACATCCGTGCCATCCAACCGGACTTCGTCTTTGTGCCCGATGCATGGCTGACCTACGAAGGTCACCGCGACCACATCCAAACCGGACTCGCCGCCGTGGAAGCGGTCATGTTCGCGAGCTTGACGAAGATCGCCTCCTCCGACCCCGAAGTGGATTCCGCTTACGAGGGACATTCCATCGATGGCGTCGCGCTCTACTACACGCGCGAACCAAACTACATTGCAGATGTCACATCCACGTGGGAGGAGAAGATCGCGGCTGTAAAATGCTATGAAGCACAATTCACGCCAGACAGCATGGAACAATTGATTTTTGCTTTGGATATGAAATCCCAACAAGTCGCGCAGGGACAATCGTTCGCGCGCGGTGAGCCGCTGAAGGTGCTGCATCCCAGCGCGTTGCACTGCGGATTTTAGATTCGCCCTGAGCGGAGGGATTGCATGCTCGTTGCAATCCCGTAGACGAAGGGAAATTGTTGGCAAGAGGCGCTTCGTCTACGCTAACGCTCCACTCAGCGCGAGAAAGAAAGGATCATCATGAAAATCGGTATCGTTGGTGGAACAGGAAACATCAGTCAACCCATCGTCAAGCTGTTACTCGAACAGGGACATGAAGTCGTGCTCTTCAACCGCGGGCAGGGAGCAAAGGCACCGGAAGGGGTACGCATCATCGTGGGTGACCGTCATAATCGCGAAGACTTTGAACAGAAGATGCAAGCGGAGAAGTTCGACGCCGCCATCGACATGATCTGCTTCACGGCAGGGGATGCTGCATCCAGCGTACGCGCCTTTCGCGGCGTGGGCTGGTTCGTACAGACATCCACGACTTGCACGTATGGCATAGACTACGACTACCTCCCCGTTGACGAAACACATCCTTTGCGCCCGAACACCGAATACGGACGCAACAAGGTCGCAGCGGATCATGTCTATCTCGAAGCCTATCACCATGAGAAATTCCCAGTCGTCATCATTAAGCCATCAACCACATACGGTCCCATGCAGGGAATGCTGCGCCAGATCTGCTGGGACTTCTCATGGATCGACCGTGTCAAAAAGGGTAAACCGATCATCGTCTGCGGCGACGGGTTCGCCATTCACCAACATCTGCACGTGGACGACATCGCCAAAGCCTTTGTTGGTGTGATCGGCAAAGAACATACCATCGGTCAGACCTACAACGCTGTCCAGCGCGGATTTATCACGTGGGCAGAGTATCACCGCCTCGCCGGAAAGATACTTGGAAAAGAAGTGGAACTGGTCGGTGTGCCGTTCGAAGACCTGAGGAAACTCAACGTGCCGCACATCGGCATTCTGGAAGATGAGTTTGCCTTCAATGATTATTATTCCTCTGAGAAATTGTTCAAGCATGTACCTGAGTTCCATCCGCAGATCTCGTTGGAGCAGGGAATGACGCAGGTCTTCGAAGTGATGGAACGCGAAGGCAGAATCCCCAACTCGGATGAGTTGACTTGGGAAGATGAGATTATTGAAAGACAAAAACGAGTTTTGAAATGAAAAAGCTTGGCATCTTAGCGCTCATATCCACTCTGGGGATCTTTTTGTTGACAAATTGCAGTCAACAAAATACTGCCACTGAAGTTACTCCCACAGTGTACACAAGGGATGAAATTGATGCGTTGATGCCGGATCGAGTGAAAGAGTCAGAAAACACTCTATCCCTATCAGTGAAAATTAACAGCATCGAAGTTGCGAAGAAGCTCAATACTGACGACTCGCATGTCATCAGCTTGGATATTACCTTTCGAAACATTTCTGACCACTCCATAGTCTTTAAAAAACCTAGAAGCACAGGTTTTACTAGCCAAGGACTTGGCGGATTTCCAGTAATCTTCAACGATGTAGGTGTCGTTGTCCAGAGAAAAGATGGAATCCCTATGAATGTATTTGGCACTACTCAATTTATTGAGAGACTTCCGGCGAGCGACATGCTGAGTATTTTCTTGTTCCATTTACCAGAGGATTTTGTCACTCTCGAAAGCAGAGAAACTTTTTCCTACACATTCGTTGAGGAATTGCCTTCGATATTTTCTCAAGGTGATACATCTGCAAAAAGTCTTCCAGCAGGGAACTATATTCTTTTTGTAGGATATGGTAACGAAGCTGTTGGCTATCAAATACCCCCTGTAAGCGCTGGAACTCTCACCAATCCCAGTTCTCAAATTGCAGATTTACATGCCTGGGTTGGCACTTCAATAATCTCAAGTAAAGTTGAGCTTACTGTACCAAATCAATAGTAATGCATTGGCAACTTGAAAACTTCACACGACCAACGATATAACTTCAAAAAGGAACACCATGAAACCAAATCCATTCCTCAAAAAGCTCGGGCTTTCCGATAACGACCGAGCGGTCATCATCCACACCGATGATATTGGCATGTGTCACGCCTCCATTCAGGCGTACAAGGACTTGTGGGCATTCGGCACGATTTCCTCCGGTGCAACGATGGTGCCGTGTGCTTGGTTCCCGGCGGCGGCGCAGATGTGCAGAGAGAATCCCGATATGGATATGGGAGTCCATGCCACGTTGAACGCGGAGTGGGATAACTATCGCTGGGCGCCCGTCTCCACAACGGAACCAGCTTCCGGCTTGATGGATGAAGCGGGCTATCTCCATCGCGGACATCAGGCAGTCTACGACAATGCCACACCCGAAGCCGTCGATGCGGAGGTCAATGCACAGATCGAAAAGGCGCTCAAGGCAGGGATCGACGTCACGCACGTGGATACGCACATGGGCACGATCATGAATCCGAAGTTCATCCAATCGTATGTACAGGCGGCGTCGAGCCGGTTACTGCCAAGCATGCTGCCGCGTCTCACCGCCAAAGGCGTCGAGAAGATGGGCATCGGCGAAGCGGAGATGATGGCGTACGCGCCGGTCATGGATATGCTCGAGTCGATGGGCATCCCGATGATGGATGGTCTGCTCGGCATGCCGCTCGAACACGATAAGGATCATATCGGTGTGGCGAAGAAAATGCTCGGCGAGTTGCCGGTGGGCATCACGCACTTCATCTTCCACCCGTCGGTGGATACGCCGGAGCTGCGCGCCATTGCACCCGATTGGAGCGCGCGCGTGGCAAACTACAATGCCTTCATGAGCGATGAGATGAAAAAGTTTTTGGAGAGCGAAGATATCAAGTTGATCGGCTATCGCTCCATTCGCAATGCGATGAGAGCATAGTTTCATCTTTCTTCTTCCATCTTTCGATCTTTGAGGAGATGCAATGACAACATCGACTGCGACCTCACAATTTCAAACCAGCACAAAGACTCGCCTCATGTACTCGCTCATCAGTCTGGGCGTGGCGACGATCTCCGAAGCGGTATCGGGTGTGATCGCTTTTTACATCGTGGACGTGAAGAACCTGCCCGTGACATGGTATTCCGCCTTCTGGTTCGTCTACACCTTGTACAACGCCGTGAACAACCCGGTGCTCGGATACATGTCCGACCGGACGCGTTCACGCTGGGGACGACGCCTGCCGTATATTTTGTTCACGGGTCTGCCCTATGCAGTAACCTTCGCACTGCTCTTCACGGCACCATTCGATGGCAAGGATAATCCTGTTGCGCTGCTAGTCTACTTCGGAGCATGTATCGTCATCTGGGAAGGTTTGTACACGGCAATTGCCACCGGCTATTATGGTCTGCTTCCCGAAATGTTTGGCAATTACGACGAGCGGACGGATGTCGCTGCCAAGATGAACATCTTCCAAACCGTGGCGTTGGTCATCGGCGCGGCGTTACCGCCTATGCTAGCGAACATACTTGGTTGGTCGGGCATGGCAGCGCTGCTGGCGGTCATCTCGGTCATCGCCATCTATGTTGGCTACCCATCACTCTTCGAACGCACTGACCTCAAGACCGACACCAGTTTCCCACTCGGTGATGCACTCAAAGCGACTTTCTACAATCGCAGTTATCTCACTGCCGCTGGTGCACAAATGATGCGCTTCGTCGCCACAGGCACACTGCAAACAGGTATTCTGTTCTATCTCAAATACAGCCTGAAGGTGGACACCGGGCTGAGTACGGTTATTCTCGGTATTGCCTTTTTAGTGGCGATGTTCTCGCTCTATCCGTGGCGCAACTGGGTGGCGAACAAACTCGATTCGCGCCGCACGTTGATGATCGCCAACGCGGTCATGATCCTTGGCATCGTACCGATGGGATTCTCGCCCAGCATCACTTTTACCTACGCCGCCGCCATTGTGCTCGGCATCGGTCTGGGCGGCTTGATCCTGATCGGTGATGTCATCATGGCAGAAGTAGTAGATGAAGATGAGGTCAAGACCGGTCACCAGCGCGCCGGTATGTACTTCGGCATGAGCGGTTTCCTCATCACGTTGAGCGGCTTGTTCGTTTCATCCGTTTTCGGTTTGCTCATGCCCGCTTTCGGTTATGATACGGCGCTGGAAATCCAGCCAGCCAGCGTCAATCTCGGCTTCCGCATCTTTCTGACCGTTCCCACCACCATTGGATTTTTGCTGGCGATATTTTTATTGTGGCTGTATCCATTACACGGAAAATATTTGCAAGAAATTAAAGATACCCTGCAAAACAAAAGGCAGGTGACGAGTGACGAAGGTGTCGGGTGACGGAAAAACGTGTCACATTTGAATGATAAGGTGAAATCATGGCATATGATCGGTTAGAAGAATTTGGAATTTACAAATTAGCGTCTCAGTTATTTGATGATTTCTGGGCAGATTCGGAAATTGTCATGAAGGATGAGCGTGGCAGAGAATTAGTCAAGCAACAGACACGCAGCCTTGATTCCATTTGCGCTAACATTGAAGAAGGCTATGGTCGTGGATTCAACAAAGAAAATCCACAACATCTCAAAATCGCCCGTGGCGAAGCACGTGAAAGCAAAGGGCGTTACTGGCGCATGAGATTTCTTCTTCCACTTGAAACAGTCAACAAACGCCGCACGATTCTCGATCAAATTATCGGTGGACTGACAACCACAATTAACACTATCGAAGGTAAACCGAAAAAGGTATGAAGCCGTCTTCCGTCACTCGTCACTCGACACACGTCACTTTGTTCTCTCCGTATCGAATTTGTCCCATCGGTGCGCACGTTGACCATCAAGGTGGTGTGATGCTTGGGCGCACGCTCAACAGTGGCACGACGCTGGATTACGAGCCGCTCGAGTCCAATGAGATCCGCATCACCAGCGATCAGTTCGGTGAAGCGATCTTCTTCATCGATGAACTCGACCGCGCCCACTGGGTTCGCTATGCACAGGCAGCGGCAAATGTTTTAAAACCCAAACGCGGCATGCAGGCGTACGTCACCGGTTCGCTGATCGGCTCGGGGCTGAGTTCCTCCGCTTCGGTGGGACTCGCCTATCTCAAAGCGCTCGCCGATGTGAACGACATCGAACTCAGCGCCGAACAACTGGTGCAACTGGATTTCCAGCTCGAACGCGAACAACTCGGGCTCCAAAACGGACTGCTAGACCCGATGGCGATCGTCTACGGAAAAAAGGACGCGCTTCTTTTCATGGACGCGGTAACTGGTTCCGTTAAACCGATCCCCGACTCCCCCTCCGCCGATACCGCGTGGATCATCGCCTACTCAGGCATCTCGCGCGAACTCACCAAAAGCGGATTCAACGTCCGCGTGGCGGAGTGTCACGAAGCGGCAACGTCATTGAAAGAGGACGCACACATCCTTGGCGATGTGCCGCGTGAAGTATTTGAAGACAAAAAGAACTCGTTACCTGAGAATCTTCGCAAGCGAGCTACACACTTTTTCACAGAAACTGAACGTGTACGACAAGGCGCAGAACTTTGGCAAGATGCAAAGCTGGAAGAATTTGGGCAGTTGATGAATCAGTCCTGCCATTCTTCGATCAACAACTATCAATCAGGCAGCGATATCTTGATCGAACTGCATGAACTGGTCAGCGGAACAAGTGGAATCTACGGCAGCCGTTTCAGCGGAGGCGGGTATGGCGGATGTGTGGTTGCATTGGCAAAAAGAAGTTTGGCTGAGGAAGCTTGCGCTGAAATCAGAGAGAAATATGCGGCGAGACACCCTGAACTGCACTCGAATGTCTTTGTGGCTGAAATGGGAGATGGGATATCTCCCTCACCCGACCCTACGGGTCGCCCTCTCCCGCTGGGAGAGGGGAACTCTAGACTCCCTTCTCCCGGCGGGAGAAGGGTTGGGGATGAGGGCGAAATCCGCTCCGCCATCCTCCTCGCCGCCGGACGCGGCAAACGCCAGCGCCCCTACACCGACGTCACGCCCAAACCTCTTCTTGCAGTGAATGGACGTCCCACGCTCGATTACGTCCTCACTGCTGTCGCCAAAGCAGGAGTGGAACGAATCTGCATCGTGACCAATCATCTCGAAGAGCAGATCTTTGAGTATGTCGGCGATGGCTCGACGTGGAATCTCTCTGCGAGTTTCGCTCATCAAAATGAACTGCGCGGAAATGGTGATGCGTTACTCTCTGTGTCCAAAGATTGGATCCGTGATGAACCCGTCATGGTCGTGGCAACGGATTACATTCTCGAAGAGAATTCCCTGCTCGAACTGGTTCAGGCTCACCAACAGCATCACGCCGACATCACCATGAGCCTGAAGGAATGTCCCATCGAAGAGTTGACCGCCCGCTCCAGCGTAGATGTGGATTCCGACTGGCGAGTGAAGCGCATCATCGAGAAGCCGAAACGCGATGAGATCATGAGCCCGTATGCGGCGTCAATTTTGTTTATCTTCCCGCCTGCGATCTGGGATTATCTTTTAGATGTGAAACCTTCGGAGCGTGGTGAGATCGAAATGCAATCGGCTGTGCAGAAGATGATCGAAGATGGTTATAAAGCATTTGGCGTGCTCCAGCCTGCTCCGCAGGAATGGACACCGGAATTCATTGGAAAGACGGAGTTGGATTGAATGAAATATTTTTTGGGTATCGATGTTGGTTCATCGAAAACGCACGCTTTGATCGTGGATGAAACTGGTCAATGCTTGGGGTTTGGCAAGGCGGGCGGAGGCAATCATCAGGGTGTTGGCTATGACGGGCTGACGGAAACGTTGAAGGAATCTTTCGGGGGTGCGCTGAGCATGTCCGGGGTGGATAAGGCTTCGATAGCGGGAGCAGGCTTCGGCGTGGCGGGATACGATTTCCCGTCGGATCGGGCGGAGCATTTGCAGTCCATATCCACGCTGGGATTATCCTGCCCGGTGGATGTCGTCAACGATGGAGCAAATGGTCTGCTCGCCGGTGCCACGCGCGGGATCGGGGTCAACGTCACGGCGGGGTCATCCAATAATGCACGTGGGCGCGGCAGGCACGGCGAGGAAGGACGCATCGTTGGCAACGGCGCGATGTTCGGTGAGAACGGCGGCGGCATCGAGATCGTCCATCGCGCGCTACAGATGGTGAACTTCGCGTGGATCAAACGCATCCCGCCCACGGCGCTGACCGCCATCTTTCTTGACGCGTTCGATGCGAAAGACGAAATGGATCTGATGGAAGGACTCTCGAACGGTCAGTATCATTTGTATCCATTTCTCACGGTGAAGATATTGGATGCGGCTCGTGCGGGTGATGCCGCCGCTTGTGATGTGGCGCGTTGGGCGGGTGAAGAACTCGGTTGGCTGGCAGTGGCGACGGCGCGTCAGATCGGGATGGAGAATGAGGAAGTGGAGATCATTCAAGCGGGCAGTGTCTTCGATGCAGGCGAACTCATCACGGAACCGATGCGTGATGTGGTGCTGAAGCATTGCCCACACGCGAAGTTGATGCGGCTCGATGGTCCGCCCGTGGTGGGTGCGGTCATTCTTGGAATGGAGCAGGCTGGTTTCGATGGCTACGTTGTGCGCGATGTGATGGTTCGCACAGCGAAAGAACTTGTCAAATAATTTTCATTGGAGGTACCTATGTCTGAGTTAGCAATTCTCGGTGGACCGAAAACGCGCACGGAGCCTTATCCGCGTTGGCCCGTGTGGGATCAGCGCGATGTTGATACGGTGGTGGAAGTGGTCAAGTCTGGGCATTGGGGCGGGTTTCCGTATCCTGGTCCGAAAACGGCAGAACTGGCGAAGAAATTTTCTGAGATGCAGGGCGGCGGATATGCTGTGGTGATGATCAATGGCACCGTCACCATGGAAGTGGCTCTGCGCGCGGCAGGCATCGGCTGGGGCGATGAAGTCATCGTGCCGGGCTATACCTTTCAGGCAACAGCCTCCGCTCCAATGAGCGCGGGCGCGATCCCCGTCATCGTGGATGTTGACCCGAACAATTATTGTCTCGATCCGAAAGCCGCGGAGAAAGCCATCACGCCGAAGACCAAGGCGATCATCCCGGTGCATCTCGGCTCGAACATGGCAGACATGGATGCCATCATGGCGCTCGCCGAAAAATATAACCTGATCGTGATCGAAGACTGCGCTCACGCTCACGGTGCCAAGTGGAACGGCGTGGGCGCCGGCACGATCGGCGACTTCGGTTCGTTCTCGCTCCAATCGTCGAAGATCCTCACCTCTGGCGAAGGTGGCATCCTGTTGTGTAAGTCGGCGGAACATGCTGCGTTGGCTGCATCCATCATTGACTGCGGACGTCCGCATGCGTTGGGCGGCGGCGGAGAAGACAACAACGGGCTTGCCATTCAGGGTGGCAATTATCGTTTGGGTGAGATCCATGCCGCGCTGGCGTTGACCGGCATCGAACGTTTCCCCACGCAGGCAAAGGAACGGGAAGCAATGGCAAATTATATGGATGAGTGTCTGAGCGAGATCCCCGGCATTCGACTCTTGAAACGGGATCCGCGTCACACTACCCGCAGTTTCTACCGTTATATCTTCGCCATCCACCCGGACGAGTTCGGCGTGGAACACGAACTGCTCGTCGGCGCACTGGAAGCCGAAGGCGTGGACGCGGAACTCGGTTACCGACCCATGCACAACTATGACCTGTTCCAACCGCAAAAATCCAAGCTGGCGGTACCGAACGCCTTCCCTGAATATTTCGATTTCTCCAAGATCAACCTTCCCGAAGCCACGCGCGCCGCGGAAAAGGAATCGGTGTGGTTAGATGAAAATGTCTTCCGCGCCGGACAAAAAGGCGTGGACGATGCCGTCGCTGCGATCAAGAAGATCCAGGCGAATGCCAAAGAGTTGAAGACAGCGGAAGAGGAGTTGAGAAAGAGATACGGGAGATAGAAGAATAGAAAGTGGTGAGTGGAAAGTAGGAATCAGACCTTCGATTGAAGGTCTGATTTTTTATTGTGCGGAGGTCTTTGGCTTTTCTGGCGCGACAGGTTGACGGACAAAGTAGCGCTTCTTTCCCCAGCGATAGAACATGATCACAACCACAAGGGTTAAACTGCCAAGCAGATAAGCGCCAAGCACATCACTTGCCCAGTGCTGACCTAAGTAAATGCGCGAAGGGCCTACCAACACAATTAACGCGCCAAGAAAAACCAGGATAGCTGTTCGCATGGGCGAACGTTTCATCAGGGTGTATATCAGAAACCACATGAATCCGTAAAAGCCCACATAAAACATTACATGTCCACTAGGGAAACTGTAGCTATTGAGAACACTAAAAACGTGAACCAAGTCCACACCAGGACGCGGGCGGCGGACAAAGTCCTTGACGATCACATTGACGAGCGGCGGGAAAAGCGCCGCGAAAATGGATGCGACTGCTTCCCAGTGAAAGCCGAACACATACCATGCCACCGCAATAATCAGCGGAATGATAAGACTTTGCGGCGCAAATCCGGGCCAACTGGCGAAATTCATCAGGAATGCAAAAACGGGTGATTGAATCGATTGCAAAGCTCGCGTGATCGCCAGGTCGATCGGAAAGGACGGCGTGGTCGCCACCAGTATCATCAACATGGTGAACGCACCGATGGTCGCCATCAGAGCGATCTGAAACAGGTACGTACGATACTCCCGCTTGGGGCGGGAAGTGACCTCTTGCTTGGCAACCTGTTCAGCTGCCGCTTTTGCTTTTTCAACAGGCTTATTGCCTGAAATTTCTGCCATACGACTCCTTCATCAAACGATCATTATGCCGGCGTTGGCTCCTTGGTCGGAACGGGAGCGACCGGTGCAGGCAGTTCAACATTTTTGACCAACGCCGGAGGCGCCACCTGATCTTCTGGAGTGATCATCCACACCGCACCCGCTTTACATTTGATCTCCACTTTGCCTTTGCCGAGCATCACACCATCTGCCATCACATCCATCTTAGGTTCCGTCTTGACCTCCATCTTGGAGGCTCGAAAACGCTGAACCTTTTCATTTGCCGAGAATCCTTCCGAGCGGATCTGGGCATAATACGTCAGCAACTCTGTCTTGCTGAAATCGGGATAAACCGAGATATCAAGCAACCCATCCCCCACCGAAGCATCCGGTGCCACCAAAAAATTCGCTCCGAACATGGGCGCGTTCGAAACCACCACCAGCATGGTCTTGAGCTTGACCTTACTCTCGTCGTCGAGCGTGAGATACACCACCGGGTCAGGCTCCTGATGAAGCAGCGTCAACGCCACATCCTTCAGCTTGGATAATTTTCCATCTGACAATTTATTTGCTTCGGGATAAAGAGCCGCGACCAACCCAATTGCGGTTAATTCAAAGAAAAAGAGTTTTTTTCCGCCCTTGACCTTGACTCTGCCAACATCCAGCTTACGAGTGTGATTCGATGCGATCAATGCACAGGCTTCTTCCATATCTTCCGGAACGCCGAGGCTTTTGGCAATGTTATTTTGTGTCCCGGTTGGAATAATACCCATCGGCGTCTTGCTGCCTACCATGCCGCGCAGAACCGCTTCCAGAGTTCCATCGCCGCCCATGGCGATGACCATGTCATAGCCATCCTTCACGGCTTTCTTCGCTAGAGGCGTGGCTTCTTCCTTGGGCTTGGCGAGCGCCACATTCACTTCGATACCATGCTGCAATAAAAAGCGCGTGGCGAGTTCCAATTGCTTGGGCGATTCCTCCGGCTTCCCCGCACCGGGATTAGCGATTAATTTCGCCTGAATTAACTTTTCCTTTTTCGATTTCTTCGACATTGTTAAACCTTCCTTTTCCAAAAGAGTTTTTCGATCACCATGTACACCAATCCAGCCCACGCCATGCCGAGGGCATAACCGGCTAAGACATCGGTCAAATAATGGCTGCCTTGATAGATGCGGCTGAAACCATCAAACAGGATGAATGCCGCCGCTGTGATACCCACCACCCACTTCCAGAAACGCGTTGGCATCTTGGGGATCAACAGGTATGCCAGAAAGCCATAAACGATCATGGCGCTCATGGCATGTCCACTGGGAAAGGAAGGGACGCTGTGTACTTCCAGTCCCGTTTGCACCGACGGTCTGGGACGTGCAAAGTAGTAGACAAAATAATTCCATACAAAACTGCCCGCCGCGGAACTGAGCAGGATCATCGCCAGTTCACGCCAGTAGCGTTTGTAGACAAAATAGACGCTAAGAATAGTAACCATCAACAAAATGATTTGTTTCCCCATGAAGAAGCCGAAGATCATGAGTTCATTGATACGAGGAGGCGTCGTCCCTGCCTGAGAGATCAGATCGGTATAGATGGTTTGATCCATCTGCACGAGCGGACTGCGCGTCATCCACGAATAACTCAACCCAGCGAAACTGAGAACGCCCAATAGAATAATGACGACGCCGAACATTGTCCATTGCGCGAACCAGCCCGGCGACCGAAGACCGGCGGAGGAAACTTCTTCCATAACGGGAGCCGGCTCGGTTCGAGGGAAGAGCCGTTCTACCAGCGTGTAAACCAGTCCCGCCCACGCGAGTCCAAGAGCGTAGCCGGAGACAACATCCGTCACGTAATGTCCACCAAGCAGCAAACAACTCAACCCGACAAAGAAAATGAGGAAGCCCAACAAGATGCCGATGACCCACTTCCAAAATTGCGATGGCATTTTGGGGATCAGCAGATAGGCGACGAAGCCGTAAAAGACGAGCGCGCTCAAGGCATGCCCGCTGGGGAAGGAGGGTCCCGCCAGAGGAATATCCAATTGCTCGCTTGGGCGTGGACGGTTGAAGTATAGGCTCACGTAATACCAGAGCAGCGCACCGCCGCCTGAACCGATCAGCAGCATGGTGAATTCGCGCCAGAAACGTTTATGGAGAAAATAGAGCGCCAGCATGAGACCCAGCACAATGATGAGTTCCCTGCCGATGAAGAACCCGAAGACGACATATTCCATCAGCGCGGAAGGAATGTTTTTTGCGTAGGCGTGAATTGCCTTGGCGGTCGCCAGATCCCATTGCTGAAGCGCCGGGCTGGTAGTCACGCCGTATGCCAGCGCGCCGAACAGGATCGTTCCCAGCAGGAACATCATGATCCCTACAAATGGCGCTTGAGCGAACCATCCCGGCGAGCGAAGTCCGCGGAACACATTCTGATGTTGAATGTTCTCTTGACCATGAAGTCGGGCAGCGTTTTGGGTAGCCATTTTTGCTTCCTGAATTTCTAACGAGTGGTACTTCTTCTTTTTAGGAAGAGGCTTTCGATCAAGGTGTAGACCAGCCCAGCCCACGCGATGCCGAGGGCGTAGCCAGCTATGATATCGGTCAGGTAGTGACCGCCGAGGAAGACGCGGCTGAAACCGATAAATACTATGGTCAGGATCGCACCGAGGACAACGACCCATTTCCAAAAGAGGTTGGGCATCTTCGGCACGAGCAGATATGCCAGCAAGCCATAACACAGCACTGCACTGATGGTATGTCCGCTGGGGAAGGATGGATCGTGCACTACAATGCCGATCTGCTCTGCTGGGCGGGTACGGTTGAAAATGGGAATGATGGAATACCAGATGAGCGCTCCTCCACCCGCGCCGATCAACAGCATGGCAAGTTCCGCCCATAACTTTTTATAAATGAAATACAAACTGAGGATGACAACGATCACTTGCAGCAATTCCTTGCCGACAAAGAAACCGAAGATCAAAAATTCAATGATGCGGTTAGGTGTATCCACGGCTTCGGCATGGAATTCTTTTGCCAGCGGAGCATCCCACTGCAGCAGAGGTCCATGCGTTTGCACGTTATACGCCAGCGCGCCAAAAATACTGCCACCGATAAGAACCATCAAGATCCCGATGATGGGCAGGCGCGCCAGCAGACCGGGAGACTGTAGATCGCTAGATTGTTGAGCCGCGAGAGCACGATTGCGTGACATTCGAAGTATTCCTCCTACTTCAGAAGTTTGGTTAGTGTGATTCAGCATCTGCACCTACCGTAATGGAGACAGGAGCAGGCAGTTCTTGCGCCGTCTCTTCCACAGGTTTTTCAGCCCCGGCAACGTGAGGATCTGGCGCAATGACATGCAATGCCTGCGGAAGGACTTTGATCTTCGCCTTGCCGGTTCCCAGCATGACGCCTTCGGCGGCGATATCCAGTTTCGGTTCCGTTCTAATCTTGATCTTGCGCGCGCGATAGCGTTGGATCTTGCCGTCCGGAGCTTTCTGCTCGCCTGCAGTTCGTGCGAAATAGACGAGCAATTCCGCTTTGGTAAAGTTTGGGTACACAGCAATATCGAGCAAGCCATCTTCTGTGGATGCGTCGGGAGCGACAAGATTCTTGGCTCCGATCACGGGGGTATTGGTAATCGTCACCAGCATAAACTCCAATTCGATCTTGCTTTCGTCATCGAGTGTCAAATAGATCTTGGGATCTGGTTTCGCATGCAGGAAATTCAGCACCGCGTCTTTGATGTTCGAGAAATCCCCATGTGGAACATCTTTGATATCGGGATATAGCGTGGTGGTCAGACCAATGGTCGCGACCATAAAGAAGACAAATTTCTTTTTGTCTTTGGTAGTGATCTGCGCCAGATCAAGATTGCGGGTGTGGTCAGAGACGATGAGTTTGCAGGCTTCTTCAATGTCTTCGGGAATGCCGAGACTGTAGGCGATATCATTTTCTGTCCCTGCAGGGATAATGCCCAGATGTGCATCCGAATCAGCCAGTCCGCGGATGACGGCGCTGATAGTTCCATCGCCGCCCATGGCGATGACCGTTGAGTAGCCATCCTTCACCGCACGGCGTGCGATGGGCACCGCTTCCTTTACCGGATGCGCCAGCGCCACATCCACGCTGACGTTCATATCCTGCAAACAACGGGTGACCCGTTCCAGTCGTTCCGTCGCTTTTGCCGGATCGCCTCCAGAAGAAGGGTTGGCGATCAACTTGACCCGTCGCGCTGCGTCTTTGGTTACCATTAAAGTTCTCCTCAATCATCATTTCTGCTTAGCCACACACTTGCCCCGAGCCGCACACCGTCCTGACGTTCGACGCCAGGGAGTCCGGGGGATAGCACAGAGCTCTCTGAGATTTTTCACCGAATCTCTGTGTGCTCTGTGGCTAAAGTGTCTATCGCTGAAAGCGGAACCACATGGCACTCATCAAAGAATAAATGCCGAAAGCGATCAATCCCATTGCTACGAAGCCCAGCAACCAGATGCCATACGGCTGCTTCGCCAGATAATCGAGCGCACCGCTTACACCTTGCGCATGTCCGGGGTTAGCTTGAACCGCTGCCAGTGTAATAAAAAAGCCTACGATAGCGAAGACGATTCCTCGGGCGAATGTACCGAAGCGTCCGATCTGGATGGCAGTCCTGCGCTGGTCAGAGGTCAGCGCATAAGGTTTGAACTGCTTGTCGAAGTCCATCTTGATCGCGCCGTACATCTGGTAAAGCCCGGCGGCAACCGCTGCTAATCCGATAATCCCCGCCAGCCAGCGTCCCATCGGCATGTTCATGATCTGGCTGACCAATTTTTCCGTGCCGTTGCCTGGCGAGTCCCTGCGTGCGCCGGCGATCAACTGATAGGTTGGGTACACAAACGAAGCGTATGTTGCGGCGCTGATCAAATAACCGCCGCGTGTGAGCCAACCTTTTAGATCCGTCCCTTTGTGGAACGGATCGAAGATCGCGCGGATCACTCCCCATAACGCATACGCCACCAACCCTACGAGAAGTATCCACATCACCGGCTCTGCATACGGAAGTTTGCTGAATTCCACGATCGCTCCTAGCTGGTCAGCTGGAGTATTACTCTTACCGAGCGCACCAGCAATGGAGATAATCCCTATCGCCATGTAGAGAAATCCCTTAACGGCATACCCCAAGCGCGTTAGTCGTTCCATCCACGGATTGAAAGCAGCTTGCTTCGCCACTTTCTTCCCCTCCACTTTTATTTCTCTAACAGGATTTGTTTTTGCCTGTGCTTTCGCCATCTTGTTCTCCTTCATACCTGTAAATAATCCTGATAGCTTTAACGAGGATCAATACCAAAGATGAGAAACACTTAGCTTGGACTCATACTCAATACGACATCTTATTGATAATGGAGAATGGAGGATCACGTTAATCCCCGCAGGAGTTTGGATGAGGGACGGGAACACCGCTTTGGATATAAACCCGCTTCATTCTCCCGAATGCCTGTTCCCGTTTCAAGAACGGCTCCAGCCGTAGCATTTTTCCGTCATTGCGAGCGAAGCGAAGCAATCTTCCAAGAGATTAGCATACATGAAATCACTTATAAGATTGCTTCGTCGGGCTATCGCCCTCCTCGCAATGACGAAGTGAAATAGAGGAAAAATATGAACTTATATATTGTCCGTCATGCCATCGCTGTCGAACGCGGAACGCCCGGCTACGAAGACGACAGCCAGCGTCCGCTCACGGATAGCGGAATCAAAAAGATGAAAAAGATCGTAAAGGGACTGCGCCAACTCGACGTGGATTTTGACGTGATCCTCACCAGCCCCTACGTCCGCGCTCGTGATACGGCGAAAATTCTGGCAAAGGGATTCGACCGCAAGGATAAGGTCGCCTTCACCGACAATCTGATTCCCCCCGGCGATTTCGAAAAACTCATTCAAGAAATTCAAGCCAGCTACAACGTGGATAATCTCGCCCTCGTCGGGCACGAACCCATGCTCAGTCAATTCATCAGTTGGCTGACCACCGGCAATAACGACTCAAAGATCACCCTCAAAAAGGGCGGAGTCGCTTATCTTGTTGCAGAGAACTTATTTGAAGACCATCGCGCCACGCTCGAATGGCTGCTCACCCCCGGCTTGATGGTGGAATTGTCGAAATAATATCTCTCATCCATGTCACTCTGAGGGAGCGATAGCGACCGACACTTGCACATGCACGCAAGTGCAGGTGAGAGTCTTTACTCCCCTGGTAGAGATCCTTCGCTTCGCTCAGGACGACATACTTTGAGACAACTTGGATTTATTTTTGAACTTTTAAGTACTTGCTAATCGCGCCGCAACAGCAGCGTCCACACCGAAATGCGCGCGGGCATATTCATAAAGGAACTTTGCCGCTAGCATAAACCCAAGACAGGAAAACGTATTAACGATCTCTGCGATCCAGTGGATCAGGACTGTTTGCGAAGCACGAGCAAGTCCATTCAAAGCGAACACACATACCAGATTGAGAAGGAACAGCCAACCTGCCAGCGTCAGCTTTTGGCGGAATGCAAATACGATCAGAAGAATCCCGCTGACAAAATTCCCCACTACTGTAATAGTCAAAAGGACAAGTTTCCAAGCCTGTGAATCAGGCACAGAGGTATACAAGTAAAAGGAAACGCCCAGCACACCCAAGCTGACCAGAGTGGGCAGCAGCCACACATGGAAAGTTCTCTTTCCCTGCACAGCGCGCGCCACCTGCCACATACTCCACGCAAACAGAATATAACCGGGAGTCATCAACACGAACAAACTATTCTCCATCCAATGGATATCCACCGCTCCATGCGATAATGACATGATCGATTTCCATGTGGCTTTGAAGAGTCCGCCCGCCACAACCAACACCCCGCCTATAAAAGCAATCCTTCCCTGTGCGGGAAGGACTGAAAAGGTCAGACGAATTAGATAGATAAAACCAAACGCAGTAAGAAAGACGGGGACAAAATCCAATAAGGCTAAAGAAAGTGTGAATTCCATCCAGACATCCTGTAAATAATTATTTCATTCCATTCAACACCCGCGTAATGACCGCATCCAGCAGCGCCGCATCCACCTGCCCATCCAGTTTCGCCAGCACCAGCGATTTGATCTTCTGCTTCAACTCCGCATCCGATGCGCTTTCGCGCAGCACTTCACGTTGATAGGCGGCGACCATATTCACCGATGGGCTATACGTCGCTTTCGGCGCGGACTGTTCCACACGCTTGATCTTCATCTCATAGCGCATGGCACGTTCCAACGCGAGATCCGTCATCACGATATTGTCCGTCAGGTCAATGGACGTGATCCCGCGCGCCTTCATATCATCAATGTCGCGTTCGGTATAGAAGATTTTTGCCATAACACATCCTTCGTCATTGCGAGGAGGGCTAAGCCCGACGAAGCAATCTCACAATTACTGTTTACTGATTACTAGTGTGTGGTCTCGATACGCCTTCGGCACTCGACCACCGATTTTATTTTTCCGGTCTTCCGTCCAAGTTTTCCAGTGCCGACACAGCCGCGTTGCGCGCTGAGACGATCTCCGCTTCGGAGCCAGAGAGCCACATGCGACCAAAGCGACCGACTGACGACACATGCACGAGCTTGATACTTGTCGCCTTCTCTGCTTCGTTGACCGCGTAGTTGATGTACGCCGCCGGAGCACATTCCAGCACTAACATGGTTTCACCCGGCACCAGCATGGAGCCACGGCGGAAGCGGTTGATCAACTGCGACTGGTACGGATCGATATTGGTAATGATCTGCACCGAGCTCAGGTACGGCTTGATGCGTTCCTCAGGTTTCAGGTTCAGACGGTCGAGCACGATACGTCCTGCTTCCAACACTTCGGATTGGGAGCGTGAATGGAGCTCGAACATACCGAATTCGCGCTCAACGATCTGCGCGCCCGGTCTCGCTTCCGTTGACTTGACCGCGATGTCCACGAGACGGAACACTTCATTGCCCGGGGCGACCTCTACATAAAGAGACGCCATGCCCTCCGTAGGAAGGTCGCCCTGCGTGATCGTACCGACGAACGCCGCGTACTGCGGCTGCATGCGGTCAAGATAGGAATACACACGTAAAGAAAAATCACCAGCCATAATGCTCCATTGTCTATGTCACTCTGAGAGAGCGTTCGCCGCGACCGAAGAGTCTCTTACACTGAGGTAAAGATGCTTCGCTGCGCTCAGCATGACATGTTTCAGAGTTAGTTATTCATCGCAATCCCAAGCGGAGTGACGAACAGCGGGTTTCCCGGCAGTACCGTCTCAACGCCTGTATATTCTTCGATCACTTTATCCATGCCTGGGTAGGCGCACGTGCCGCCCACCAGATACAACCGGTCCACACGATGACCTTCGATGTGACGGTTGACGATCGCTCCAACTTTCTCCATCACCGGGCGAATGACCGGAAACAACCGCTGCTGCTCGTTCGGGTTCGTCTTCATCGCTTCCGCCTGCTCGAACGTGGTTCCCGTCGAACCCGCGATCACCAACGAGAAATGCGTTCCACCGGTCGGTTCATCGGCGGTGTACACGACCTCACCATTCTTGAAAATGGCGATGCCTGTCGTGCCGCCGCCTACATCCACGATCGCGCCGTCTTTGATCTGCAGCACGTTGTTCGCAGCGGTCGGCTCATCGATGAGACCTGTGCAATCGAGTCCAGCGCCATACAACACATTCGCTGTCGCACGCACTTCCGCTTGCGGCACACCAGGCGGATACCCCGACGCACCCGAAGTCAACTCGAAGCCAAGCTTCTTTTCCACTCGCGCCTTCATTGACTTCAACAAGTCCACCGCGCCGACAAAGTCCACGACCAGCCCGTCACGTGTCACCTGCGCGAACTGGTATTCGCCGGCGATCGGTTTGAACTGTTCATCCAACACAACCAACACGGTGTACGCCGTTCCCAGGTCTACGCCGACGTGAACCTTCGGGGCACGATAAGAGTCAGGGTCGGCGCGCCAACTCTCGGCTGAGTTCATAACGCGGTCTGTCTGTTTTAAAAGTTCATCCAGATTCGGATTCATCCACTCATTTCTCATTCCAGTTGACCGGGAACACCACGTAGACAAACTTCGTCCAGCTCGGCGTCCCGAACGTGATGCTCGATCCTTTCGGGATGTAGATCACGTCACCTGTCTTGCCGCGCACCTGCTCACTGCCGCGTGTGATGACCAATTCACCTTCGAGCACGATGTCGATCTCGTCATAGGTCAGCGTCCACGCCATCTCGCCCTTATCGAGCGACATGTACCCCGTACCCATCGGCGACCGGTCTTGCGTGACGACCACATCCTTGAGCCAGACGTTCGTGCCCGGCGTGGTCTTGCCTTCCAGGAACGGCTCGACCTGCACGCTCGACATCTTGACGACTTTCAGCGGCGGGAGATTGGACGCAACTGGAGGCGCGCTTCTCCCCAAGCCGGAAGTTGATTCCGTTTCGCGGATCAACTTCACGCCCAAAGAGAACGCCGTATCAGCTGCCTCGGCAGTGACAATGTCATCTGGCGCGATCAGCAAGGTCTCAACACGTTCGCGTGCGAGACGGCGAATATCTTCCGCAGTGAATAATTGACGCGGCATGGTGAAGGTAGACAGGTATACACGTAAACACGTACACACGTTTTGCGTGCGCTGTGTTTACCTTCTACTTGTGTACTTGTTTACCTGTCTACTTGGTCTCTTTGTTACGACCACCGAACGATCCACGCGTATTCTGCGGCAGGATCATTTCGACATCGCTGTGCGGTCTCGGGATCACATGGACAGACGCCAGTTCACCAACGCGCTTGGCAGCCGCGGCGCCTGCATCGGTGGCAGCCTTCACAGCACCAACATCACCGCGCACCATCACGGTCACATATCCACCACCGACATATTCACTGCCGATGAGAGTGACATTCGCGGCTTTGACCATTGCATCAGCAGCTTCGATCGCGCCGACGAGACCCTTGGTCTCAACCATTCCTAATGCAATCATAGAAACATCAACGGGCATGGCTTACATCTCCTTTTGAATAAGGTTTGTTGTTCCGACTAGACATCGGATGTGAGGGATCAAGTGAGACTCGATCACTCAAATCGGGCGTCTAATGTTTGACGATAGACGATTGACCATGGTCTATTGTCCATCGTCTATCGTCTGTTTATTTTTTCAACTCCAACAACACTCTCCGCACAATTTCCTCCACCTGCGAATCTGTCGAAACAGATGGTGCGGGCGACGGCAGAGTAGACGCTCCGCCGACGAAGTTGCGTCTCTGCGCGGGGTCATCTGTTGAACCGGGCGCGAACGCCGCATCCGGTGCCGTGCGAATTTCATACGCAAGACGCTTGATGTTGTACATATGATGGACAGTGATGTTATCGCCTGTGATCGCGCCGCCAACGCCGCCAGACCCAAGGGTCATCGAAGGCATTAAGCCGGTAGTGTAACCGGTCGTCCCCAACGTACCGAACGTATTCACTACGATACGGAACACCGGTTTCTGCAAACCAAACTGCATAATGACGTTCTCATCACGCGCATGGATGACCTGCGAATGTCCGCGCCCGCCATAAGCGATCATTTCCAGCGAACGCTCACAGCCCTGTTCCCAACCGTCCACTTCATACCAGCCAAGGACGGTGGTCAACTTTTCACCGGAGAGCGGCTCATCGGGTCCCACGCTGTCCAAACGCACGACCAGAATACGCGCCCAATCGGGGACACTGAAGCCATACATCTGCGCCAACTGCTGCGGACTCTTCCCCACTCCCTTTGGGTTCGGCAGATGACCGATGAACAAATTCTTCGCCAGAATTTGCTTGATCTTGTCATCGACAAAATACGCGCCTTCCGCCTTCATCAACTCTTCCAACTGCGCCGCGATCGGACGATCCGCGATGACCGCCTGCTCCGTCGCACAGATCACAGAATGATCGAACGCCTTGGAAGCGACGATATACTTCGCCGCTCGTGGAATGTCCGCAGAACGGTCGACATACGCAGGCACATTGCCAGGGCCTACGCCGTACGCCGGTTTTCCAACTGAGTGTGCCGCGCGCACCATATCAGAGCCGCCCGTGGCAAGGATAAGCGCTACGTATTTGTGCTTCATCAATTCCTGAGTGCCTTGCAAAGTCACGTTGGTCATGCACGAGATCAATCCCTTCGGCATGCCCGCCCGCTCCCCCGCCTCTGCCATGATGCGGATGGTCTCCGCACAGCACTTCGCCGCAAAGGGATGCGGAGCGATCACGATGGCATTCTTGGCTTTCACGGCGATCAAGGTCTTGAACATCGTCGTGGAGGTTGGGTTCGTAGAGGGCGTCAACGCGCAGACAACGCCCATCGGCCAGGCGATATCATATGTCCCCTTTTGCGGGTCATTGCGGATCACGCCCACCGTCGGAATATCCTTGATGGCTTCCCACAACAATTGCGATGACAATAAATTCTTCAACGTCTTATGTTCGGGCACGCCATAGCCCGTCTCTTCGCTTGCCATTTTGCCGAGCGTCACAGCAGCATCCGCAGCAGCCTGAGCCATCGCCGCGCAGATACGATCCACTTCGGATTGAGTGGCTTTCAAAAATTGCCGCTGTGCATCACGCGCCTGGGTGGCAAGTGTGCGGGCTTCTTGAATGGAGAGCAGGTCTTTGTCGAGTTCAGCCATAGGAATACCTTTTTGGAGTCAGGGAGCTCGTGTACCCGAAAGGGTGTGCTCCCGTAATTTCGCCAGCAAGCTGGCTGACTCCATACTTAGAAATTGATCGGGTTTGCCGCTACCTCTAACACTTTATTTTGGAAAGCCATCGCCGCGGCGCGGCAGGCGGGTTGATCACCGGTCAGCATCACGCCCATGTAGTTCGTTTCGGAGGGCGGCATGGTCAATGCCACAATGCTGACATCCGCCGATTTTAACGCAGCATCGAGCGCCACCAAACCTTCGTTCGGTGTGGCGACTAAATATGCTATTGGAGAACCTAATGGAATATTACATACGCCAGATAAATAAGAACCTGTTCTAGAAATCACGTGAGGGAAGAAGGCAATGAAATCATCATCGTTGGCAGAATACCAGATGGCTTTCGTCTTGATGTAATCGACGGCGGCTCCCAGTCCGGCGCGGACCTCAGCGGGGTCTGGTCCCGCCAAGATTGCCATGATCTCGCCTGACCATTTTCCCGATGTATGTTTCGCACCAGCATAAAACGACCGGGCATAGACCACTTCCACGTCTGCCATTTTGGTGGCTTCGTCAATGGCGGTATAGGTGGCATCGTCGTTATCCACGCTGATGAGTCCGATGGAGCGCTGGTCGTCGCGCAGTTTCAGTTGCGCCGCAAAGTTGCGATCCACTTGCGGGATGAGTTGAACTGCGAGCGGAGTGCCGTGTAGAGGGTCGAGGATTGCCATATGTTTCTCTCTTTTGGAGTCAGAGAGCTTGCTCCCGTAACTTCGCCAGCAAGCTGGCTAACTCCATATCGATTATCCTGCTGTCTTCAACTTCACGCCAGAAGCCTGATGTTTGCGCATCTTCTGGGCAATTTGTACCACAAACGCTCCACCTTCGAGCGGATTCGTTCCGCCGTTCTCGAAGATGTTGCAGACCACATCGCGGTCGGCGTCGGTGTCACCGTATTTGGGTTTGTAGCCCATATAGGCGCTCATCGAACTCAGCGCGTCCCAGACCGGGACGTTCGCCAATGAGCAAAATGACCACATCCGGTTTGATCAGTTCGCCGATATCGTTCATCACACCGACACGCGCGTATTTGATGAAGAACGGCGTGCCAAAGGTAAGTCCTGCTTGTTGAACGCCTTGCTTGATGACCGGGAAGATCTGGCGCAGATTGGCTTCGATCGCCGCAGCGGAAAGTCCATCACCGACGCACAGTTGCACATTGACGTTCTTCTGGCATTTCTCGTTGATCGTGCGCTTGGCTTCATCGCTGAGCGAACGTCCAAGGTCAGGTCGAAGCAGATATTCCTGTTTGCCGCCGGTAATCTTGGTTTGCACGGTGAACAGATTGAATTCATTCAGAAGTTTCTGGTCAACATCTCGATACAACGCATCTTGCGTCACCGCGTGGTCGCCCTGGAATAACAGGAGCGATGCCGTGTTGTAACGCGGACCGGCGCGTCCCACGCCGATGCGAGCGGTCGTCGATTCGATCAAGGCTTTCACACCATTGGCGTCTTTGGGATTCTTGACGCGCGGTTTATAGCGGAATTGGTCAAGCGTTGGATCGGGCAGGTCAATGGTCAGGTTGGCGGTGGAGGTCGCTGTGCGCGGTTTGACGGGGACCGCTGAAGCGGGGGAGGAAACCGATGAAATGGAAACAGACGTCCCTGAGTCTGAACCGTTCGTCTTCACGGCTCCAGAGGCTTTGAGTTCGCGGACTATCGCATCTACGATCGCGGCAAGTTTGGCGTCATCCATAATTTACCTCTTGAGGAAGAAGGACGGGTCGCCGGCTTTTTCCGTCAGGACCCCATTTTTCATGAGTCCCAGATCGACCATCCATTTTTCGAATTCAGGCGCGGGGCGCAGGTTGAAAAGTTGGCGAAGCGAGGGCGCATCGTGGAAGGACGTGCATTGATAGGAGAGCATCGAGTCGTCGCCCATCGGCACGCCCATGAAGTAGTTGCAGCCCGCCGCAGTGAGCATGACTGCGAGATTCTCGATGGCGTTCTGGTCGGCGCGGGCATGATTGGTGTAACAGGCGTCGCAGCCCATCGGGATGCCGGTGAGCTTGCCCATGAAATGATCTTCGAGACCGGCACGTTGGATCTGGCGCGCATCGTACAAATATTCGGGTCCGATGAAACCAACCACAGTGTTGACTTGATACGGATGCCAGCGTTTGGCGAGCCCATAGTTGCGCGCTTCGAGTGTGAGTTGATCCCAGCCGTTGTGCGCGTCGGCAGAGAGCGCCGAGCCCTGACCGGTTTCGAAGTACATGAAATTCGGTCCCTTCGGGAAGCAGTGCTTCTTGGCGAGTTCGTACGCTTCGTCGAGCAGACCGACGGAGATGCCAAACAACTCATTGCCTTTCTGCGAACCCGAAATGGATTGGAAGACCAGCCCGACCGGCGAACCGGATTGCATACATTTCATCTGCGTGGTGACATGCGCCAGCACACAGTTCTGCGTGGGGATGTTCCAGGTCTTGATGACATCATAGGTCATGTCGAGCAGGCGCGAGACGGAACCGAACGAGTCGTCAACAGGATTGATACCAATCACGGAGTCGCCGGAGCCGTAGGATAAGCCTTCGTAAATTTCTGCGCGGATGCCTTCGGGCGAATCAGTCGGGTGGTTGGGCTGGTTCCGTGACGAGAGCGTTCCCGGCGCCCCGATCGTGTTGTTGCAATATGCCGTACGTGGAATTTTCTTCGCGCCGTACATCAGGTCCATATTGGACATCAACTTCGTAACAGCGGAAACCATCTCGGCGGTCAAGCCATTGGAGACGCGCTGGATCATTTCTGTGGAGGTGGTGTCGGCAAGGATCCATTCACGGAACTCCCCCACCGTCCAGTCTTTGATCTCGTTATAGATGGACTGGTCAACAGCATCCTGAATGACGCGCGTGACTTCGTCCTGTTCATACGGCACGGCAGGATTTTCCCGCAGCACCCAGAGCGGAACTTCTGCCAGCACCAGCTTCGCTGCGACGCGTTCAGCAGCGGTGGCAGCGCCGACTCCCGCCAGCGTGTCACCAGATTTCTCCTCGTTGGCTTTGCCCATGAGGAGACGGATATCAGGGAATTCGTAGGTTTTACCGTGCAGTTTGGTTCTTAGGAGCATAATGAGTCCTTATTTATGCTAGAGGAAAGCGAAATGTAAACAGGTTACATGATTTTATACCCTAGCAACCCTCTTTGTTTGCCAGCTACTGCTAGATGAACCGTCAACGCGTCGATTATCCAACTAATCATCATCATTAATAAACCCACGATGATGATCGAAATTTTTGAAGCTCCATAAAGGTCAAAACAAATATATAACCCAATATATTCAATCGCGAACAACAGACTTATTCCAAAAAACTGAAGATTAATATGCCGAATTAATGGAACGCCACAATTTGGGCACGAAATAGCTGACCATCTGGTGATAAGAAAAACTTTCCATGGAATAAAACTATGATTGCAAGATGGGCATGTTCTTGGTTTAGACTTCATAAATACAATCCATCACGCTCAAACTTTTACTGCTTCGATCTCGGTCAGAACAACAGGCGTTTTGATTCTTAATGTATTTTGTATCTCGGCAACTGTATCAGTAAATTTCATCAACTCGCGAATTTCGTCTTCGCAGGCATCGGCGTAGACTTTCGCGTGGTACACCACATTGGTAGCGGGCTTGCCTTCGCCGCTGAAATCACCGTCCACACTGACTTCCACTCGTTCCACTTTGATATTGCGTTTGGCGGCTTCACGATAAATGTCGTTGCAGTAACAGGAAGCCAGCGCTAAGAATAATAACTCGCCTCCGTTTGCGGAGGAGCCGTAGCCGGTTGGTTTCGGCGGGATAACAATGGAGTGGACATTGTCATTCGTCTGCAAGGTGATCTGGTGATTGTCCTTGCTGTTCTCTACTTTTGCGCTAATTTTCATACCAATAAATCCTTCCGCTTTTCACTGTAAGGGCGACCCGTCAGGAACGATTAGATCCTTGATCGACCATGACGGGTCGCCCCTACATCATGCCTAATGATAAAAGATCAACGTCTTCACGCTCAACGGGACAACGCGTCCGTCCATGAGCGGGGTGCCTATATCAATGTAGTCGCCTTCTGATAAACCAACTTGATCGATGACCAATAATGCGCGCGAGGGAGCGAGCCCCTTCACGGTTTGACCAAGTGCTTGAGCGTAATCCCGTTCGATGATGGCGATCAGCGGGCGGTCGCCGGGCATGGTATCGGCGAAATCTTTCAGTCCGCTGGCGAGTTGGGTGAGCAGTTGATAATCCAACGACTTTTCCAACTCGATCGCTACGGCGAAGGCATCCGTTGTCAGGTTGACATCCCAGCGGCTGACAGCCTCGCTCACGCTCCTCGAAACGGAAGCAGGCTCGAGCGTGGACGGAAGCGACGGTCGGATCACCGGAACGTTCTTCAGCGGCAGGATCTCCCGTTCCGCCCAGATCGTCGAGCCGGAGAGAGTCACCGTCTGTGTGCTGGCTCCCAGCACCGTCGCGCGGACTGTCTCCGACGGCGGGACGATGGTGTACGTGTTCAGCGTCACATGTTTGCGCAGCGACTCCGCCAACAGCGGACCGACATCATCATGGATCGTCACATCGCTGACCGAGTTGATCGGGATCGGATTGTAGTAATAATGTCCGATGCCGCCCGAGAACATCAGCACCGAACCTTTGCCCGACTCGCCCACCGGCGGCGTGAGATAGATCTTCTGCGCCAGCGATGACGATGTGCCTTCGATCAGTTCGACGGTCATATCTGCCATGCGGTCGGTGAAGCGACGCAAGTCATCCAGCGACGGGGTATCGCCTTCGCTCAGGCTCAAACCGATATCGGCAAGGATGTGCTGCGCGGGAACAGCCAGATGACGGATGCGTCCGCTTTGATGCTCGACCTCCATGATGCGACCGCCGTAGTTCATCGCCGCGGCGCCGATCAAGTTTCCCGTGCGGAAGGTGGCACTGTTCGCGCTGCCGCCACCGATGTCGATGTTCGTCACGACCGCATAATTTTTCTGCGAGTAACCTGCCGCGCCTGCGCCCTTGCCAGCTATTAAGCTTTCAACGTTCGGACCGGCAACGCTGACCACGAACTCGCCAGCCAGACCGGATAATGCTCTGAGAATTTCATCGGCGTTCTTTTTCTTTGCCGTCTCACCGGTAATAATGACCGCTCCGGTCTCTACCTGACTTGGGTCCACGCCCGCAGTGGAGTATTCGCGACGCACGATCTCATTCAGTTTATCGGCGTCGATCGTTTCAAAATCCAACAGCGGAGTAAAAACGATCGGGCTTTGATAAATGACCTTTCGGTCGGTAATGTTGATGCGCGGGATCTGACCCGGTCGCGAGACATCCTGCAAATTGAGACGCGAAAAGATCACTTGCGTGGTGGTAGTTCCAACATCCACACCGACGGAGAGGAGATCGCGAGAGTCAGCCATAGTAAACACGTTGGGGCACGATATATCGTGCCCCAACTATTACTTTCGGTACGTCACATCCCCGCCCAGTTCGAGCGAGTCGATAACACCTACGATGACCGCGTCCACGGGCGCGTTGTTGGTTTGAGTGGTAAATCGGGCGGATGAACCGTCGGTAATAAGCACCAGGTCTCCCGTCCCCGCACTGACCGTATCCACGGCGACGAATGGCTCGCCTGTCATATTCCCAGCCGTATCCGTCTTGCGGACAATCAACAGCTTCCGTCCGCGAATGGATTCATCCTTGATCGTTGAAATGGTCGAACCGATGACGAGTGCGATTTGCATGTTCGCCTCATGAAGTTGGGATGGATAAATTGTATCAGAATTTATCCATCCCCAGAATACAGCAGTTTAGTTGTTACCCTTGCCGTGGGCAGCGTCAGCCAGCATCCCTTCGATACGGCGCAGTTCTGCTTCATCAGCAGCCTTGGGTCCCTTGAAGTGACTCTTGGCATACGCGAACCAATAAACCACCAAAATCGCACCGAACAGCACCATCGTCCATAACACAAGCTCATTTGGCGGGAGCACGAACAGGATACAGATGAACAAGGTATACACTACCGCGATCACGTTGAGGAAAGGTCCCCATCCTTTGAGATTCCAGGGGGCATTCTCCGGCGTGGTGAATGTGCCCTTCTTTGATAGTTTGTTACGCACATTCAAAAAGACCGGGATGTTGTAGGCGATGTAAAGTGTGATCGTGGAAATGGATGTCACCACAAAATATGCAGCCGAGTACATACACACTAGGATAGCCAGTACGCTCGTGATCAAGATCGACTTAACCGGTGTGCGCAGGGTCGGGTGAATGTAGCGGAACGCTGCAGAGTATGGCATACCGTCATCACGGGCGAAGGCAAAGAACATGCGGCTCATGCTCGTGACCGTGGAAAGTCCGCACAACCACATACCGCCAAAGACGATGATCGCCACCACATCTGCCAGATAGGTGGACAGACCCTGGTAGGCGATGTACAAAACCGGATAAGGGTCACTGGCTGTAGCAGCTATATCAGAAATATTGAGGGTGAACGCCATCAAGACAATGTAACCAACAACTGCCGAGACAGCCACGGAAAGGAACACCCCCCAGGCGCTGTTCAAGCGAGCCATCACGGTTTCTTCCGCTACATGTGCAGAGGCATCATAACCAGTGTAGGTCCATTGTCCTTGCAGGAAAGCCAGCACAAAGACAAACCCGAATGGTGCAAGTTTGTACAGGTTGGCAATGCCAGGGAACATGGCAAAGAACGGGGACTTGACCACCCAGGTACCGAAAACAAGCGCAGGACCGGTAGTCCCATCCGCGAAGGTGGCAGAGGAGGCGTCCAACGGGTTCACCGTATTGACCGCTGTCATCGCGAACGAAAGCGGCTGGTGATGCTTCCCAAAGAAAGCCAGCAGCAGAGCGATGATCAACACGCCGCCAATGTGCCAGTAAACGCTGAAATCGTTCAGCATGGCGGTCAGTTTGATACCGTAGATATTGATCAACACCTGCGGGATCATGATGATCACCATGACAAAAATGTAGAACCCCCAGCTGCTCAGCGTCCAGCCAAATATGCCGCCGAGTGCGGGGGCAGCCGGGTCCCAGCCGAACATACGGGTGAGCAACCCCATCCCATAGATCGCTGCGCCGATATTGATACCGGCGGTAATGGTGATCTGCCCAACCATGTTCATCCAGGCGGTCAGCCAGCCCCAGCCCACACCACCGAGCTTGGAAGCCCAGAAATACAGACCACCCGCCGTCGGGTACGCAGAGGCGATCTCTGCCATCGACGCCGCGATGATCATGGTGAAAATACTAATGACTGGCCATCCGATCGTATTGATGATCGGTCCGGCGAACTTAAGTCCGTAGCCAAACAACAACATGGCGCCGGTCAAAATCGAGATGATCGAGAACGAGATAGCGAAATTTGAAAAACCACCCATTTCGCGGAACAACTGCTGGGCATATCCCAGTTTGTGAAGGTCCTTTACATCCTGCTGGATGAGTTCTTCACGCGACTTGCTTTCAGATTTCTTGGCCATAGAATGCATTCCTCCTTAGAAATTAATAGACGGAAACAGACCAATCAGAAAACAAAATCAAATGTGGGTTTGGGTCTCCTTTCTTCCGGCTAGCAGGGAGGAAACAGGAATCAAAAATACCGCCCATGAGATCATACGTTCAGTCCAGACCATACAATGCATATACGTCTCCTACCCGACCGATGAGGGACTGCATTTGGATTAACGTTTTAAGGGAAACCCGGTAAATTGGAAATAGATACGGAAATACCGACCGCGTCACCCTACGCCGATAATTGACTTCATTATATGCCATTTTCTCTGTCCAACAAGGGAATCCGCTACATATCTGCGCTAAAAGCATTTAAGAATATCCTCATTGCCCCAGTTCATATAGAGTATGCCTCGTAAAAACGTCAGCAGGGAAGGGGTGGTCCCTTTCCCTGCTGATAAAAAAGGATTTATCACTATGTTCTTATAGACCAGTAGCGATCACTTTCAGTTCATTCATTTCCGAAATCGACACAGTGGCATTGGCATCACATACCCAGTGATATCTGCCTGTATTCCGACAAGTCCAGAACATACTAGCTGCGCTCACATGCACCTTCACCGTGTTTGCAGGACCACTGAGGTCGAATTCCACTCCAGCAAGCTTGCTGGGATCATTTGCCAGCAGATAATGGACACCCGAGACATCCCAACCACTGATCGAGCTCATTCCTTCTCCACCCATCTGCTGGTCGCTTTGAGATGATGCAAAAGCGACAGTTGTATAGGTTATCGCAGCAATGGTCAAAGCCAGTAATAGAAATCGGAACAAGATGTTCATGCTGCAATTATTTCTTCAAGGAGCTTGGTTGGTCAGCCGCAGATTCCCTTCCTTGCACCCCAAAAACCCCCAAAGTCAGAAAAAATATCCCCTATTTTCAGGGGTAGGGAATCCCCCCCTGTGCATAAAAATAAAGCACGGCGAAAATTAACTTGGAATTTTTGGATAAATTTTGTCTGGTCAACATGGTCATTCACGCTAAACAACTCTATCTGTATTAGGAGATTTTAATGAAACATCGAACCGCCTCTTCCTCTCCAGACCATAGCAAATGGGGCTCACTCCAAATCGCTGCTGGGTACCTATTACTTGGAGTTTTATGGATTCTATTTTCCGATAAGCTTGCTGCACGCATGGCTCCTAATGCAAATGCACTTTCACAGATCGGCATTTATAAAGGCTGGGGATATGTTCTTGTTACTGCCATTCTGCTTTACTGGTTAATCAGCCGTTATGCCAGAACCATCCATGATGCAAATGAACGATATAAACTAATCGCAGAGAATTCATCGGATGTGATCTGGTTATATAACCCCAGCCGGAATAAATTGAACTATATCAGTCCTTCGATCTTGAGGTTACGAGGATACACGGCAGAAGAAGTCATGTCCCAACCACTCAGCGCATCCTTTCCCGCCGATGACTTTGAACAGCTGAACAGGTTAAACCAGGAGCGCTTCTCCTTGTTTCAGGCGAAGGGCTCAGGCACAGTTTCCTATGCAGATGAAATTGTCTATCTTCATCGAGACGGATCCCTGATTTCAACAGAGGCAACCACTACTTACTTTTTAATAGTCAGAACGAGGTCGAGGTTATTGGGGTAACACGCGATATTACCCAACGCAAACAAGCAGAGAGAAAGCTGCGCGAAAGTGAAAAGCGCTTCCAGGACCTGATCGAACAGGCATCTGATGGCATCTTTGTTGCCGACACTACGGGACGTTATACCCTTGTTAATGAAGAGGGATGCCGCTTGGTAGGCTATACAAAAGATGAAATTCTTTCTATGAACATGCGCGACTTGATCGCTCCAGAGGAACTGGAGAATGACCCAATACGTATCGATGAACTCCGCAGCGGCAAAACCGTCCGCTCACAACGCAACCTCCTGCGCAAAGATAAATCGCGTATTATCTGCGAAATCAGCGGCAAGATGCTGCCAGACGGTTCCTTCCAATCGATCGTGCGTGATATCACCGAGCGGAAGATCACCGAAGATGCCCTGATTCGAAGCGAGAAGCGCTATCACTCGCTATTTGAAAACATGGTAAACGGTTATGCACGCTGCCAGATGCTTTACGATGAGCAAGGCAGACCAAATGACTTCATTTTTTTGGATGTGAATAATGCCTTCAAAAAGATAATTGGACTAAAAGATGTGCTTGGCAGGCGTGTCAGCGAATTGATACCGAATATTCAAACATCCAATCCAGAAGTGATCGAACTCTATGGAAGGGTGGCAGCTACCGGGCATTCGGAACAGTTTGAAACGTATGTACCAGGCTTGGGTTCTGGCATGTGGTTTTCAGTCTCCGCCTATAGTTTCGAAAAAGGATTCTTCGTGGCTCTATTCGAGTCCATTAATGAACGCAAACATACAGAGGAGATCCTTCAGCAAAGTTATAAGCAACTCCTTTCCTTTATCGAGCAAGCGCCTTTAAGTGTTGCCATGTTTGACCGCGAGATGAATTATTTGGCTGTCAGCCATAGATGGATCCACCATTATGGCAGAGGGCATACTAATTTGGTTGGACTCAATCATTACGATGTAAACCCGGATGTATCCGACACGTGGAAAGAAGCCCATCAGAAAGGGCTGTCCGGTAAAGTGCTCAAAAATGACGATGATCTGTGGGTGCAGAATGACGGGACAAAAAACTGGCTGAAATGGACAATTGCCCCATGGAAAGATGAACATGGGAAAATCGGCGGAATTATCATTTCCGCTGAGGATATTTCGGAACGTAAACGGGCGGAGGCGAATGCTTTTAAGAGTGAACTGCGCTATCACCGCGTGCTAGACGCAATGATGGAAGGCTGCCAGATCATTGACTTCGACTGGAAGTATGTGTATGTCAACGATGTAGTGGCAAAACAGGGAAAACATACGCCACAGGAATTGTTAAACCGACACCATGATGGAGATATACCCTGGCATTGAACAGACCGACCTGTTCGATGCACTGCGCTGTTGTATGGAGGACCGGGAAGCCAAAAGGATGGAAAACCCGTTCATCTTCCCAGATGGCAATATTGGGTGGTTCGAATTGAGCATCCAGCCAGCCGAGGAAGGCATCTTCATCCTTTCGACAGACATCACCGACCGCAAGCAGACTGAGAAGTATGTACTGGAAAGCGAACGCCGATATCGTGATTTGGTACAAAATGCTAACAGCGCCATTATCAGCTGGAAGCGCGACGGCACTATTGCTCTCTTTAACGAATACGCCCAGTCCTTCTTTGGATATAGCCCAGAAGAGATCCTTGGCAAAAACATCAACATCCTTGTCCCACCAATGGAAACCACAGGGGGGGATCTTTCCAAGCTCGTGGAAAGTATCGTTGAGCATCCCGAACAGTTTGTCAACGTGGTCAATGAAAATGTCTGTCGTGATGGTCGCCGGGTTTGGATGACCTGGACCAACAAACCCACCTACGATGAAAATGGAAATGTCAGCGAGATTCTGGCAGTCGGCGTGGATATCACCGAACGCAAACGGGCAGAGGATGCTTTGCGCCAATCCCAGGAGAATTTTGCCCGGGCGTTCAACTCCAATCCAGCAGCCCTGGCGATCACTCATGTTAAGGACGGTAAGTTCCTTATCGTCAACGAGAGTTATACCGATGTAATGGGCTACCTGCCTGAGGAGATCCTGGGGCACTCGGTAGCAGAATTGAATATTTACGTCAATCCTGAAGAACGAAACCAGCTGATCAGTCAGTTACGGGAACATGGTAGGGTGCGAAACCATGAACTGCTGGTTCACAGTAAATCAGGTGAGTACAAGAGCTTGATGGTTTCCATGGAACCGATCCTTTACGATAAGGAAGAAAGTATTCTTTCGACATTTATCGATATCACCGAAAAGAAACAGGTGGAGGAGCAGATCCGGCAATTGAACGAAGATCTGGAAGCACGCGTCATCGAACGGACCTCGCAACTGGCTGCCGCGAATAAGGAGCTCGAGTCCTTCTCCTATTCCGTTTCACATGATCTGCGTGCGCCACTGCGCGCCATCGACGGCTACACCAACATCCTGCTGGAGGATTATGAAACGATCCTGGATGAAGAAGGGAAACGCATTTGCGGCATCATCAGCCGTGAAACAAAGCGCATGGGTAGATTGATCGATGATCTACTCTCCTTCTCACGCATGGGTCGTCGGGAAATCTACTTCCAAAGAATAGATATGAAGGCAATGGTCGATTCCGTGCTCGATGAATTGCTCAGAGGGGTCGACCGTTCCCGTTTCGATATCCATGTGGGCGATCTTCAGGCTGTCACAGGCGACTCGGCATTGCTGCGTCAGGTGTGGGTCAACTTATTATCGAACGCGATCAAGTTCACATCCAAGAAGACGCGGGCGCTCATCCAAGTGGATAGCGTTGAAAGTGAAGAGGGAGTGCTCTATTCGGTGAGGGACAATGGTGCCGGGTTCGAGATGGAATACGCTAATAAATTATTCGGAGTATTCCAACGTCTACATGGTGAGAGTGAATTCGAGGGAACAGGCGTTGGACTAGCGATCGTGCAAAGGGTGATCCATCGTCATGACGGGCGTATATGGGCGGAAAGCAAGGTAAACGAAGGAACCACCTTCCATTTCGTATTGCCACAAAGGAATGATTGAACATGAACGATCTGAATGCCATTGAGATTTTGCTAGTGGAAGACAATCCATATGATGCTGAATTAACGATGCGTGCGTTACGAAAGCACAACTTTTCGAATCAGCTGATCCACGTGCAGGATGGCGCAGAAGCGCTGGATTTTTTATTTGGGCGCGGAAGTTACCAGGGGCGGAATATCGAACAACATCTCCGTGTGGTGTTGTTGGATCTGAAACTCCCCAAGGTGAATGGGCTGGAAGTACTGCGAGCCATTAAATCTGACCCTACCCTCCAGCACATCCCTGTAGTTGTGGTGACATCTTCCAAGGAAGATCCGGACATTAAAACCGCGTATGAACTGGGCGCCAACAGCTATGTTGTGAAGCCCGTAGAATTCGACTCATTTGTCAATGCCATGAGCCATCTTGGACTGTACTGGCTTTTGGTAAATCGGCATCAGAAATAAAAGCAAAGATATCAAAAGATACAACAGAGAAACAAAGTTCGACTTGGTACATTATTTTTTCGTGGTATCAAGACCGGCAAGAAAAGATCGAAAGGAAGTCTGAATGAGTGAACCAATCCGCATATTGATCGTTGAAGATCTGTTGTCAGATTTCGAACTGGCGCAGCTTGAATTACGCAGATCTGCAGCAAATTGCATATTCAAGCAGGTGGAGACTCGGCAGGATTTTCTGAATGCACTCGAGACCTTTCAGCCGGATGTGATCCTTTCCGATTACAGTCTGCCGCACTTCGACGGTATGACTGCGCTGAAGCTGGCGAAAGAACATATGCCCCTTATACCGTTCATCATCTGGACCGGTTCCTTAAGCGAAGATGTGGCTGTGGAATGTATGAAAGCCGGAGCAAACAACTACATTTTGAAGGAGAACCTCAAGCGTCTGGGACCCGCGGTCATCCACGCAGTGGAGGAGAGACAACTGCTTCTCGAACGCACGCTGGCAGAAGAGAAGTTGCGTGATTCGGAGGAACGTTTCCGTGCTTTGATCGAGAACAGCCTGGATAATATATCCCTCCTTGCACCAGACGGCACATTACTGTGGGAAAACCCTGCCGTTAATCGTACTCTGGGATATGGGCATGATGAATTTGTCAGTAGGAACATTTTTGAATTAATGCATCCGGATGACATGAAGTGGACAAGTGAATTGTTCGCGAAAGTATCCAGACAGCCTCATGAACAGAGACGCGGCACATTCCGATTGAGACACCATGACGGTACATGGCGATGGATCGAAGCAACTGCCACCAACATGTTGGATAACTCCAGCGTAAACGCCGTGGTGATCAATTATCGTGAAGTAACAGAACGCAAGCTGACAGAGATCAAGATACAACAACAGAACGATGATCTACAGTTGATCAATGCGATTAATGAAATGGCGCTTCGGAACGCAGAATTGGATGAAATTGTAAGCCTGTTGTCAAAAGAGCTGAAGCGTATTTTCAACAGTTCGGGCAGCACGTTTTATACGCTCAGCCCGGATGGTACGACATTGACAATGCAGCAATATCACCTCTCTCCGGAGGTCACACGCCGCGTCGAAAAAATAATAGGGAGTACGATCCCATTGATCCAACTTCCCATTCAGAAGGACGGTTTCTTCCATAAGGTCCTAGATTCGCAGCGAGGATACATCACCAGTGATCGGGAGGAGATCGAGAGCTGGTTGGCGGAATTCATTAATACCCCCTTCCTCCCCCCTTTGGCAAAGAATGCCCTCAGCAAACTCATTCCTCAGCTCTATGACCTTTTGAACATCAAGTCTACTATTGCCATACCGCTCATGCTGAATGGTAAGTCCATCGGACTTCTGGATGTCTCCAGTGCTGGGATGTTTACTGAGGATGATCTGGAGCGCATGGAAAACATTGGCAAGCAGTTGACAGCTTCCATCCAGCGTCAGCAGGCAAACGAACAGATACGCCGGTCAGAGTCCTTCCTGCAAAGCGTTCAGAATGCTCTTTCCGCCAGTATTGCCATTTTGAATGAAGAGGGAATGATCGTTCAAGTCAATGCAGCATGGCGGAAGTTTGGCGAGCAGAACGATCTACAACACCCCCACTATGGTATTGGCTTGAATTATCTGGCAATTTGTGATGCCACAACAGGCGCAGAGGCGGAAATCGCCTCGCAGACCGCCAGGCTGATCCGGGAGGTGATCACTGGGAAGAGGCCGGAGGCTCAGTTGGAGTATCCATGCCACGGTCCAGAAGAGAAGCGTTGGTTTATCCTGCGGATCACCAAATTCGATGACGGGGAGCACATATGGGTGGTATTGGCGCATGAGAATATCAGCGAACAAAAAAAAGCAATGGCACAAGTTGCCCATCAGGCGCATTTACTTTCAGATATCCACGATGCCGTGGTCAGTTTTGATAAAGATTTTATAGTTACATCCTGGAATCATGCTGCGGAAAAACTATACGGCTGGAAGGCGGAGGAAGTGATCGGAAAGTTTGGTTCAGAAGTTTTACCTGCTATTTTTTTTGATGCAACACAAGAGAAAACCATCGAACAATTAAGAAACGCGGGACAATACCAAGCTGAGGTAATTCATACATGCAAAGATGGGGGTCAAATCGATATTGAGACGCGCATATCTTCCTTAATAAATCAAGATGGTGAACAAGTCTACGTAGCAGTTAACCGCGACATTACCGAGCGCAAAAAAGCCGAGCAATCCTTGAAGGAAACGAGTAACCAATTCCAAACTCTCTTCGAGGCATCACCCGATGCGCTCTTATTGATCGAGCCACAGGGAGAATGGCCCATCGTAGGTTGCAATACAGCAGCCTGCCAGATGAACGGATACGCCCGCGATGAATTGATCGGACAACCTATCAGAATCATCAATACCACTCCAGGCACAGTGACAGAACGAGCAAAATATCTGGAAAGGATACGAGCGTCCAAAATCTTAAAATATGAAGATCGACATCGACGTAAAGATGGTACTGTTTTTCCTATTGAGGTCTCTACTTCCCTGATCACGGTGGGCGGAAGGGAAATGGTTCTGGGAATTGACCGTGATATTACTAATCGTAAACAGGCGGAAGAAGCATTGCGTGAAGGGGAACGTCGCTATCGCGCCCTGTTCGAAGAGATGCCCATTGCAGTTTGGGAGGAGGATTATTCGAGGATCAAGAATTACCTGGACACGTTGAAAAAACAAGGCATCACTAATTTCCGTGAGTATTTTTCCACACATCCAGATGCATTAGCTCGGTGCACCCAGATGATCGGGATTTCTGATGTAAATCAAACGGCTGTGCAAATGTTCGAGGCAGCTGACAAACAGGAACTGATCATGACCACGCTGGAAGAATTGAGCGAAGGTGAACGAGAACACAACCTTGAAGACATTCTTGCCATTGCAGATGGAAGAATTTCAAACCGTTGGGAAGGCGCTGATACAACTTGCAAGGGCAGACCGATCGTCATCGAACTAAGCTGGTCTGTAGTCCCTGGCTATGAGAACGATTATTCAAGAGTCATCACCACGACCATCGATATTACAGAGCGCAAGCGCATGGAATCTGCCGAACGTGAACAGCGAGCGCTTGCCGAAGCTTTACTCGATACTGCTGAGACGCTCAATAGCACTCTTGAATACGGAGAAGTGCTGGATCACATTCTGACGGCTGTCGAAAAGGTTGTGCCTCACGATGCCGCCACCATTTTGCTGCTCGACCAGGGGATTGCGCGTGTCGCTCGTGCACGCGGATATCAAGAACGCGGACTCCATACGGAAATAATGGGCATTGAACTTTCTCTACAGGAAGCCGTCAACTTGCAAAAGATCGTGGAAAGCGGACAACCTATCGTTGTATCTGATACGAGGAACTATCCTGGCTGGAAGATCGTAAACTCCACAGAATGGTTATGTTCCAACGTAGGCGCTCCCATCTCCTTACATGATGAGGTGGTCGGCTTCATTTTGCTGGATAGCAAAACGCCCGACTTCTTTACTTCCACCCATGCAGAACGTTTAAAAGCGTTTGCCAGTCAGGCTGCTATTGCCATTCAAAATGCCCGTTTGTTGCAGCAAGCTCAGGAAGAGATCACCGAACGCAAACAGTCGCAGGCAAAAGTCAGTGAACTTCTTACGTTCAACGCCACGATTCTCAATAACTCGCCAGTTGGGATCCTTACCTATAAACGCACAGGTGAATGTAGTTACGCAAACGAGTATGCGTCACAGATTATAGGGATTGATGTAAAAGGTCTGATGTCGCAGAATTATCAGCGTCTCGACTCTTGGAAACATTCCGGGTTGTACGATCTTGCAGAACAAGCCGCCCAAAGTGAAAAAATGGCGGTCGCCGATATTCACCACATCAGCACTGTTGGCAAAGATGTTTGGGTCTCTGCGCGTTTTACTCGCTTTATCGTTAATGAAGAAGAGAATATCCTACTCATCATTTCCGATATCACAGAGCGTAAGCAGGCAGAAAAGGAATTAAAGGAAGAGAAGGAGAAAGCACAAAAATATCTGGATATTGCCGGGGTCACGATGCTTGCTCTTGACCGGGAAGGAAACGTTACTCTCATCAATCAAAAGGGATGTGAGATCCTTGGCTATTCTAATGATGAGATTGTTGGTAAAAACTGGCTCAAAACGTTCATACCAGAGTCCATGCGCGAAGACGTGGAGGATGTTTTCCAGAGGTTGATAGAGGATGTCGTCGGTGCATCAGAATCGTACGAATATCCCGTTCTCATCAAAAGCGGAGAACAACGCATGATCGCCTGGCATAACACACTGGTGCGCGATGGTGATGGAAAGGTTATCGCCTCACTCAGTTCAGGGGAGGATATCACCGAACGGAAACGTGCTGAGGATAAACTACGTCTGTCCGAAGAGCGCTTCCGGCAAATGGCAGAAAACATTGAAGAATCTTTTTGGATGACAGATGCCATCACTGGTGAGGAGATCTATATCAGCCCAACAGGGGAAAAGATCTGGGGGCGCTCTGTTAACAGCTTGTTGAGTGACCAGAATATTTTCTTCGAGAGCATTTTCCCCGAGGATCTTCCACATGTCATGGAGGAAGTGGCTAAGGAAAAAAGTGGCTCGCGGGTTGAAATGGAATACCGCGTCATACATCCTGATGGTACATTGCACTGGGTTTGGGATCGAGCCTTCCCAATTTTTGATGAAGCCGGACAAGTGATCCGCATAGCAGGTATCGCCGCGGATATCACAGAACGAAAACGGGCTCAAGAAGAACTGCGTGATAGTGAAAACCGTTATCGAGGGTTGTTCGAAAATCTTGTGATCGGCTTCGCCTTACACGAGATCATTACGGATGAGGAAGGGCAACCGGTTGATTACACATTTCTTGAGATCAACCCCATGTTCGAAAAGTTGACCGGAATAAAAGCGAAAGAAGTGGTCGGACGGCGTGCAACAGAGGTTTTACCCAGCTTGGAAAATGAACGTTTCATTCCGATCTATGGGCGGGTAGCGCTGACCGGAGAGTTTACCCATCTGGAGGAATTTTCCAGGGATCTGAACAAGTATTACGAAATCAATGCCTATTCCCCCAAACAGGGACAGTTCGCCGTTACCTTCATCGATATCACCGAGCGCAAAAAAGCAGATGAGGAACTCCGCAAACTATCACGCGCCGTCGAACAAAGCGCATCCACGATCGTTATCACTGATACAGATGGCAACATCGAATATGCCAATCCTCGCTTCACTGAGACTACAGGCTACACGTTGGAGGAAGCCAGGGGACGAAATCCACGCATCCTGAAATCAGACTTCACAACGCCTGAGGAGTACGAACACCTGTGGCAAACGATCACGGACGGGCAAGAGTGGCACGGGGAATTCATGAACAAGAAGAAAAACGGCGAGTTGTATTGGGAATATGTCACGATCACGCCGATCTTCAATGACCGTGAAGAGATCACTCATTTCCTTGCCATCAAAGAGAATATTACCGAACGTAAGTCTAGTGAAGCTGATGCACAGCGCCATCTTTCAGAGCTGGAGGCACTCTACGAGAACGGTCTCGCTCTGGGGCGCTTGCTAAACCCGCGTGAGATCGGTGAACGCATCATCTCAACCTTTGCCCGTCATCTATCCTGGCATCATGTTGCCATTCGTCTGCTCCAACCAGGAAGCGACATCTTGGAACTGATCGCTTTCAACATTCCAGATACAAATCAGGATACCAGAACCAACTCCGAACACCGTTTCCAACTCATAAGTCGACTCGGACAAGGTTTGAGCGGATGGGTGGCTCAAACCGGCGAACCGTTCCGCACAGGCAATGTGCATGAATCTCCACAATACGTTGATACCTACGCAGGTATTGAATCGGGACTCTATATGCCGCTCAAGATCGGCGACCAGGTTCTGGGGGTCATCAGCGTGGAAAGTGAAAAATCCAATGCCTTTACGCCGCAAGATGAACGTCTACTGGCTACGCTGGCAAACCAGGCGGCTGTGGCATTTGAAAATGCACGCCTGTATCAAACAAATCAACAGGAACGCGAGCGATTTTCGGAACTGTTTGAAAATACTCCCGTAGCCACCTGGCTGGAAGACTTTTCAGCGGTTATCGCCTGGATGGATAGATTAAGGGATGAGGGCGTTGTTAACCTGAGAGGGTACCTGGAGAAAAACCCGGAACAATACCGCTTGGGCGTACGCTTGATCGATATCATCGATGTAAACCACGCCGCCGTTGTGATGAACGGCGCTCGCAATAAAGAAGAACTAATAGGGAAAATCCACGAGCTTATGATGGAGGAAACACCATCATCCATCATGATGAACGAATTGGACCTGATCTGGAAAGGCTATACATCCTTCGGGTTTGAAATGTCCAGCCGTAAACTGGATGGTTCGATAATCACCGGCATTCAGCGTATCTATATCCCTGCCAATAACAATGAACCTGATTATGGGCGTGTGATCGTTACCAGTACCGATATCACAGAACGGGTAGGGTTCGAACAACAATTGCGCGCCAGTGAAATCCATTACCGCGAGTTGGCAGACAGCATCACCGATATCTTCTTCGAACTCGACCAGAACCTGCGTTACTCGCATTGGAATAAGGCATCTGAGATACTGACCGGCGTTTCAGCAAAGAATGCCATCAACAAGACCATGGCAGATGTGTTCGGTACATCCGAAGATCAGAAAAGGAATGAAAAAATCTACCGAGATGTACTTGAAAAGCATGTATCTCGTACATTTGGGACAACATTCATTATTCAAGACATGCCGCGTGACTTTGAGATCACTGCCTACCCCTCCACACGTGGAGTGGCAGTTGTTGCCAAGGATGTCACAGAACGCAAACGCTCCGAATCACTGATGCAAAAACGATTTGAGCTAATGGAATATTCTTCAGACCACAGCCTGGATGAATTGATGCATAAGGTCCTCAGCGAACTCAGTATATGGACCCACAGTCCCATCGGCTTCTTCCAACTCATGAAGGACGATCAAAACACACCCGATAGCCAGGTCTGGACCACAGGTACTTTATCCGACTTCCATGCCTCTCAGGCGGAGTTCATGCACAAATCGATTGATCAAGCCGGAGTGTGGGCAGACGCGGTTCGCCAACGGCAGGCAGTCATCCATAATGACTACGCCTCCATGAGCGAGAAAAAAGGGTTGCCTGAAGGTCATACACCCATCACGCGCGAACTTGTTTTACCCATCATCCGCAACGAAAAGATCGTGGCGGTCGTTGGTGTGGGAAACAAACCGCAGGATTACAACCACGATGACCTTGGGATCACTGAACGTTTTGCCGATTACGCCTGGGATGTTATCGAACGAAAACAAATGGTGATCGAGATCGCCGAAGAACGCAACCAGTTGGCAAAACGTGTGGAGGAACGCACATCTGACCTTAGTCGTGCCAATTCGAATCTCGCACGTGCTTTGCGGGTAAAGGATGAGTTCCTCGCCAATATGAGCCATGAACTGCGCACACCGCTCAACGCCATTTTGGGACTCTCAGAAAGTTTGAGCGAGCAAACCGCTGGTCCGCTCAACGAGAAACAGCAGAAATATCTCACCACCATCAGCGAAAGCGGACACCACCTGTTATCGCTTATCAACGATATTCTCGATCTCGCCAAGATCGAAGCTGGGCAGATCACGCTTGATATCAACAAGGTGGATGTCCATTCGGTTTCACAGGCAAGCCTGCGCATGATCAAACAACTGGCACAGAAAAAGAACCTGGAAGTGGTAGTGGATATTGACGATGAAGTAGGTTTAATGTGGGCAGATGAGCGCCGCTTGAAACAGATGATCGTCAACCTTCTGAGCAACGCGGTCAAGTTCACTCCAGAAGGCGGGAAGCTTGGCTTGCAGATCACTGGAAATCAAAATGATAATAAGGTGATGATCACAGTTTGGGATACGGGAATCGGAATCAAAGAAGAGGACTTCGAGCGCCTGTTCAAACCATTCGTGCAATTGGATGCAGGGTTGGCACGCGAATCTTCTGGTACAGGTCTGGGGTTGGCATTGGTAGCACAAATGGCGCGCCTGCATGGCGGGAGTGTGAGCGTGGAAAGCGACGCTGGCAAAGGAAGCAGGTTTACAATTATTCTGCCATGGGAACCTGCTTTGGCAGCCGATGCTGTCGAAAGGATGAAAGTGACCGGCCAGTTCCGCACCATTCGACCTGGTAAGGTCCAACAGACCATTCTCGTGATCGAAGACACTCAGGAAGTTGTCATGATGCTCAAAGATTATCTTGAGATCGCTGGTTACATAGTAGCCACAGCGCAGGATGGCTTGGATGGCATTGCCCAGGCAAAATTCCATCATCCCGATCTGATCTTGATGGATGTTCAAATGCCGCGGATGGACGGTCTCGAAGCAACCCAAAAACTCCGCCAGGATCCTGAATTCAAACACACTCCTATTATTGCTCTCACTGCCCTGGCTATGCCAAATGACCGTGAACGCTGCATTACAGCAGGCATGGATGAATACATCAGCAAACCCGTCAACCTGCGAGGGCTTATAAAACTCATCCAAAACTACTTATCATTGCGAGAGGAGGAAACCCGACCTCGATGAGTACCATTCTGATCGTTGACGATGATCCCACTGCCCGTCAGACCGCCGTTGCCATGTTGGAAGGAGCAGGGTATCAAATTGAAGAAGCAAAGGACGGCTTGCAGGCGCTCACAATGCTGGAACATTTGCAGACCGACCTGATCCTGCTGGATGTGATGATGCCCGGCATGACCGGCTTCGAAGTCTGCAAACGCATCCGTTCCACGCCTGAACTTGCGGAGGTGCCGATCATCCTTCTCACCGCCCTCGATGACCGCGCCTCTCTCATGCAGGGGATCGAGGCGGGTGCCGATGATTTCCTTAGCAAACCCGTAGATCGGCAGGAACTTGCTGCGCGTGTCCGTACGATCACGAGACTGAATCGCTATCATAAGCTGGTGGAACAGCGCGAAAGCCTGCGGCAAATGGCAGAGCGGGTCGTTACCGCGCAGGAAGAGGAACGTCAGCGCATCTCGCGCGAACTGCACGATGACCTCGGGCAGGCGCTTACCACCCACCTGCTCTCATTACGCGATCTACAAAGCGACCTGACCCTGCCCATGGAGACGTTGTTCGAAAGGATGCAGGCGTTGTATGATCAATCCTATGAGATCGCTATCAAGATACGGCGACTCGCTCATGATCTACGACCGCCGATTCTGGATGCGCTTGGGCTAAAAGTTGCCATGCAAACCTATTGCACAGAGTTCACGCGTCGCACCCGCTTGCCGATCGAATTGGAGATCGAACCAGCCATTCCCATTTTGTCAGATATCTACAATGTGACGTTGTATCGTGTGCTTCAAGAGGCGCTGAATAACATTGCCAAGCATGCTCAAGCCACACAAATCTGGGTGGAATTGAGTCTGGAAGACGCATCGCTCTCACTTATGGTCCAGGATAATGGGCAGGGCATCCAGCCTGGAGGCTCCAACGGTATCGGTCTCTCCGGTTTGCGTGAACGGCTGACGATCGCGGGAGGCAAGCTCATCATTGACTCAAGACCCAACAACGGCACCATACTCACGGCCCAGTTACCACTACCAACCCGACAGACCTCAGGGAGCACAACATCATGATACGTGTCATCGTCGCAGAAGATCATCACATGGTACGCGCAGGTATCCTCGCTCTACTCGAAAAAGCAGGCGATATTCATATTCTGGGAGAAGCTTCCAACGGACAGGAAGCCGTTGAAATGACACAGATGCTCAAACCGGATGTTTTGATCATGGATATTATGATGCCGCGTCTAAATGGTATCCAGGCTGCCGAAAGTATCCGAGACCTAAAACTCAACACGAACATCCTCCTGCTTTCCATGTATGCAGATGAAGGTTTCGTCTACCAGGCATTACAGTGTGGAGTAAAAGGGTATGTGCTTAAATCATCCATCAGCGATGAATTAATCTGGGCATTGCGCGCCGTGGCAGCCGGAAAGACCTATTTGAGCAGCCCGATTTCTGAGATCGTGGTGGAAAGCGTTGCCCATTCGCACCCCATCGGACGGAACAGTAATCCCCTTTTAACTCTTTCGCCGCGTGAGAAAGAGATCCTGCAACTGATCGCTGAGGAACACACCAGCCCGGAGATCGCCAAACTGCTCTTCATCAGCGAAAAAACGGTCGAGAAACATCGTACCAGGCTGATGGAGAAATTGAACGTTCGCAATTTGGCGGGGTTGGTACGCTTGGCGGTTAAATATCATCTTGTTGACCTCAACTCATGAAGTAGATAATTGAAAATCAATGGGTGCCACCTACAGGCAAATGATTTCCCCTGCTATTATGTAGATGAGTACAAGGCGCAATGTTTTATATCCAAAGGAGTACTATTATGAGCAGTACAGTCTTGATCGTTGATGATGAAGAATCGGGTCGGCAGACAGTAGAGTCAGTTCTCGAAGGCGAAGGCTATCAAATCGAGCTGGCTGAGAATGGTTTTCAAGCCATCGAAAAAGCCCGCAGACTTTTACCAGATGTCATCCTCCTGGATGTGATGATGCCAGGCATGACCGGCTTTGAAGTTTGCCAGCGCATCCGCTCTGATCCACAATTGGCAGAGATTCCCATCATCATCCTCACTGCTCTCGATGACCGCGAATCCATGTTGAGTGGGTTGAAGTCCGGAGCAGATGATTTTATCTCCAAACCATTTGACCGGTTCGAGCTGCGTGCCCGCGTACTCGGCATCACACGCCTGAACCGCTATCACAAGCTCACCCAGGAGCGTGCCAAATTACAGGAGGCGCACACGCAACTTCTTGCCGCTTATGAAGCCACGATCGAAGGCTGGTCTCATGCCATGGACCTGCGCGACCGCGAAACAGAAGGGCACTGCCAGCGTGTTACAGATCTGACTGTTAAACTTGCAGGAGCCTTTGGGCTGGACAATGAGGCGATCCATCACATCAAGCGTGGTGCGCTTCTGCACGACATGGGCAAGATCGGGGTTCCCGATGCCATTTTGCATAAGCCCGATAAATTGACCGATGAAGAATGGAAGATCATGCGCAAGCACCCTCAGTTTGCTTATGATATGCTCTACCCTATCGACTACTTACGACCAGCACTGGATATTCCTTACTGCCACCACGAAAAATGGGACGGCACGGGGTATCCACGCCAATTGAAGAACACCGAGATCCCGCTGGCAGCCCGTCTCTTCGCCATCGTAGATGTGTGGGATGCCGTCACATCCGACCGCCCCTACCGCCCAGCATGGTCAAAAGAAAAAGCACTAGCTCATATCCGTGAACAATCGGGCAAACATTTCGACCCGGACGTGGTAGAAGCTTTCTTCAAACTGCTTGGCGAATAAAGAGAAACGGAATGAACTCAAGATCAGCCGCAGGTCGAGCGCATCCATGCTCAACCTGCGGCTGAATGATTCAAGAAGACTAATGCCTAAGCCACTCACTGCGGGGAATAGTACAAATTTGTCTGGATTACATCTGTCCCCAAATTTAAGATACTTGTTAGTATCAGCCAGGGATGGCACGATGCTAGAATGATTCGGTTACATACCCAACGGATCACTCATCATGAAACGCATCATTATTGCCATCATTACCACCGGGATGCTCCTGTTTTCCATCCCATCTGCCAGCGGATCAGCAGCAACACCAGCCGGAATAAAGGCTGATGTAGACGAGTACTTTGCTCCTGGCAGCATCATCCAATTCGAACATCTTAATATCGAGGATGGACTCTCTCAAAATGCTGGATTAGCCATCTTTCAAGATAGCCGAGGTTATCTGTGGATTGGAACCCAGGACGGTCTCAACCGCTACGACGGGTACTCGTTCAAGGTTTTCAAGCACGATCCGGACGATCCTACTTCTCTAAGCAACAACAGCATCCTTTCCATTACAGAAGACTCAGATGGTTTTCTCTGGGTCGGAACCTGGGGAGGCGGACTGAACCGTTTTGACCCTGCCACCGAAACATTTACTTCCTATCTCAACAACCCGGCGGACCCTGCCAGCCTAAGTGATGGAACCATCACCACCATTAAACAGGATTCAAGTGGTACTTTGTGGGTCGGCACCCTCAACGGCTTGGATCGTTACAACCCTAGAAGTCAGAGTTTTGAACATTTCCGCAACGATCCTAACAACCCGCAGAGCATCAGCAGCAGCATTATTTCCTTCATTTTCGAAGACTTACACCAACAGCTGTGGATCGGCACTGGCGCAAATGGCATCGAAGGCGCAGGCTTGAATCGCTTTGATCCGTCCACCGGGGTTTTCAAGCGTTACCAGCACGATGCTTCCAACTCCAATAGCATTGGCAGCAACAATATTGCTTCGATCGTTGAGGCGCCCGATGGAATGTTTTGGATCGCCACCGGCGGTTTCAGCCTGCGTGGCGCCGGGCTCGATCAATTCAATCCACGTACAGGAACAGCCAGACACTTCACCTTCAATACCAATAGTGAACACAGCCTCAGCGGCGACGATCTGATGAGTCTGAGTCTCGATCCCGATGGCACCTTATGGATCGGCGCCTGGGCAAGCGGTTTGAATCGCATGAGTTTATCCAAGCCGGGATACTTCGCCCGCTATCAAAACGATCCTTATTTTCCTGATAGCTTGAGCGGCGATGAGGTCTGGGCATTATTCCAGGATCGTTCTGGTATCTTGTGGATCGGCACATCGCATAGCGGCATCAACAAACTTTCTGCCCAAACCGGACAGTTCAGCCTGTATCGCAACAACCCCAGCAATGCAGAGAGTTCTCAGTGTCAACGCAGTTGGAGCCTTTGCAGAGGATAAACGCGGCAATATTTGGGTTGCCACTTGGGGAGCTGGTTTGGATCTCTTCCATCCGAGCAACGGAACCTTCGAACACTTCCGCCACGATCCAGAAAATCCCAACAGCCTTTCCGATGACCTGTTCATGGATGTGTATGTCGATAACTACAACACCGTCTGGGCAGGTACCCTGGGGAAAGGGTTGAACAGTCTCAATGCTGCCACAAACCGCGTAACCCATTATTTCCACGATCCAGAGAATACCAACAGCATCGCAGATGATAATATCGCCGCTGTGATTCCAGACAACAAAGGCGGCTTGTGGATCGGCACCTTCGGCGGTCTGTCGCACTATGATCCAAACACGAACATCTTTACCAATTACAGTCATGACCCCAACAATCCAGCGAGCCTGAGCGATAATAAAGTTGTCAGCCTGTATATCGATTCGAAGAACAACCTCTGGATCGGAACCTGGGGCGGCGGACTCAATCAACTGGACTTGAACGACCCGCTTCACACCGACCCGAAAACTGCTGCCTTTATCCATTACAACCATAACGCGGACGACTCATCCAGCCTCAGCGAAGACTTCGATCTGGTCTATTTACGAGACTGGCGATGGAGTTCTCTGGCTTGGCACGCAACTCGGCTTGAATCGCTTCGATGCAGACACCAGGACCTTCAAACATTACACCGAGAAAACCGGGCTGCCCAACAATGTCGTTCTCGGCATCTTGGGCGATGACGAGGGCAACCTGTGGATGACGACCAATAACGGACTCGCCAAGTTCGATCCGCAGGAGGAAACGTTCAAAACGTACGATGCTTCTGACGGATTGCAAAGCAATGAGTTCAATTCGAACGCCTACTACCGCAGCCACGATGGCACGATGTATATCGGTGGTGTCAATGGGTTCAACACCTTCCATGCGGAAAATATCGAGCCCAACCCCAACGCCCCTGAAGTGGTGATCACCCGCTTCGATATTTTCAACGAACCCGCCAAAGTGGACTTGACCGGCAAAGAACCGATTCACCTGAGTTACAAACAGGATGTCATCTCCTTTGAGTTTGCTGCTTTCGATTTCCAGGCTCCTGAGAAAAACGAATATGCCTACAAATTGGAAGGCTTCAACGACGACTGGGTCCTGGCAGGTAATCATCGCTATGCCACCTATACCAACCTGCCTGGTGGTAACTATATTTTCCGTGTCAAAGCAGCCAATAGCGATGGTGTATGGAACGAAACAGGTGTATCCATCCCACTCATTGTCACGCCGCCCGTCTGGCAGACATGGTGGTTTATCGGTTCGCTTAGCGTCGTGTTGGCAGCGCTCCTCGCAGGCGGATTCAGGTACCGGCTGAGTCTGATCCGCGAACAGAACGTCTATTTGGAAACGCAGGTTTCCGAACGCACATCCGAACTGCGCGAGACGAACAAGCTTCTCGAAAAGGAAGTCGAACAACGTAAGCGTGCTGAAGCCGAACTCGAAAAACGTGCTGCCAATGAATTGAAACAGTCTGAGGCACGCTTCCAGGCGATCTTCGATAATGTGGCGGTAGGGATCGCCGTGATGACCCTCGAACGCAAGCCGATCTCATTCAATACGACAGCCGAAAGGATCATGGGCTATACCGCGGAAGAATTGCAAAATGCCGATCCGCGTTCACTCGCTATTCCAGAGGACCGAGGCATTGATGAAAAATGGTTCCCAGAATTGGTGACAGGCAAACGCGATTCCTATGTAATGGAAAGGCGCTACCGCCGCAAAGACAGACGGATATTCTGGGCGCGCATCAATTACTCGCTGGTGCGTGATCTCGATGGCAAACCGGATTATCTGATTGGTATCCTCGAAGATATCGATGAACAAAAGCGCTCAGCAGAACGGCTCGCGGAACAGGAAGCCGATTACCTGCTCACCCTCCAGCACCGTGTTAACGAGCGCACAAAGGAATGGGAAGACGCCAACCAACTCCTGCAAAAAGAGATCGAACAGCGTACCAAGATAGAAAAGGAACTGTCACAGAAAGCTGCTGAAGAAGCCGTGGCAGCTGACCGCACCCGTCTGGCACGTGACCTGCATGATGCCGTGACCCAAACCTTATTCTCAGCCAGCCTCACAGCGGAAGTACTACCTGATCTCTGGGATATGGATGTGGAAGAAGCGAAAAAATCCACTGAGGAATTGCGTCAACTTACGCGCGGCGCTCTGGCAGAGATGCGCACGCTCTTGCTTGAACTGCGTCCGTCCACACTGACACAGGCTCGTTTGAGCGACCTCATCAAACAACTCTGTGAAGCCTTTATCGGTCGTTCACGCTTGCCTATCACCATGAGCATCGAAGGGGAACGTGAACTACCACCCGAAGTGCAGGTGGCGTTCTACCGCATCGCCCAGGAAAGTTTGAACAATGTCTTCAAGTATGCGCGTGCAACGGAAGTTAAGGTAAATCTATTTCTCTCATCGTCTAACGTCCATTTTGAGACATGCGATAACGGCATCGGCTTCGATATGTCCACTGCCAAACCTACCAGTCTCGGCATGCGCATCATGCGTGAACGCGCCGAAGCCATTGGCGCTGAACTTGAGATCACCAGCCAGCCCGGTAAGGGAACGTGTGTTGCTGTGACCTGGCATGAAGATCCGCATTTCAAATTAAGAGTTTTATAAATTCACTCTGCTCTATCGAGGGCTAAGCCCCCGACAGAGCAGGGATGGCACAAAGGAGTAACAATGACCATCAAGATCCTTCTCGTTGATGACCACGCCGTCGTACGAAGCGGCTTATCGAAATTCCTCATGGTCAACAAAGACCTGAAACTTGTCGGCGAAGCATCCAATGGTAAGGAAGCCGTGCAGATGGTTTCTCTTCACAAGCCTGATGTGGTGTTGATGGATCTGATGATGCCTGAAGTGGATGGCATCACTGCTACGCGCGAGATCCACCAGAAATACCCGCAGGTAAAAGTGCTTGCTTTGACCAGCTTTGCCGAACAAAACATGGTGCAGGGAGCTTTGCAAGCAGGCGCCATCGGCTACTTGCAAAAGAATGTCACCGCCAAGGAATTGGGCAATGCCATCCGCTCTGCGTATGAAGGCAAAATGACACTCTCGCCTGAGGCAACGCAGGTGCTGGCAAACTCTGTCGCCCAGCCGCAGATTGCCGGGGAGCAGTTGACCGAGCGCGAACGTGATGTGCTCAAGTGCATGGTCGATGGGCTCAATAACAACGAGATTGCCGAAGCGCTGGTGGTGAGTTTCGGTACGGTCAAATTCCACATCTCGAACATCTTCCACAAACTCGGCGTCGATAGCCGCGTCGAAGCTGTCAAAATGGCGATCGAACAGAAACTTGTGTAATCCCACCTATCCACTCGGCTAGGGTAAAACCATACCATCGTCAGATACCCTTGGACCTCGCTTGTCATACACTACAGGCGAGGTCCAAATGATTCGTATTCTCATCGCTGATCCAGATTCCGCAACCCGTAAGGCTCTCGCGCTTTTACTACAACACAAACTCGGTGCCTACAGCATCATCGAAGTCCAGGATGTGGAGACGCTCATACGCGCCCTGGCGGATTCTTCTCCCGATATTCTGCTCCTGGATTGGAGACTTTACGGCTCTCCCGCACCCGAAACCTGTCTCCTGCTTCAAAAAGCTTATCCTCAGTTGAAGATCGTCCTGCTCAGCGTGGATGCAAATGATGAGGGGACCGCAAAATCTGCCGGAGCAGATTTCATCTACAAAGGGGCTTCCCCTGATGAATTGATCGCCATCCTAAAACCACTTTTAACGAAGCAAGGATAATACAATGCAAACCATCCGTTCCAACATAGGAATATGTATCGGCGGCGCAGTCCTGATCATATTCGGCTTCTTTTCTCTGGTATCTCAACTATTCCGCTCATTGAACTTAACTTTTCTTTGGTCTCTTATTGTCATCTTGATAGGAATATCTTTCTTTATCGCCATGGTTGCTTCTCAAAAACGCGCCTCTGCCCTTGCCATACCGGGAACCATCGTCAGCGGAGTCGGACTCGTGATGTTGATCCAATCCCTTACCCGCCATTGGAATGTAGCGCCCTACTTCTGGACACTGATCATTCTGTTCCTTGGCGCGGGTATTTATATTATGGGGTGGCACTCGAGCGAGAAGAAGCAGAAAGAAACCGGGCTGCGTTTCATGAAGATCGGTTTGATCCTCTTCATTGTCTTTGGCGCATTCTTTGAAGTCGTCTTCACCAATATTGTCAACTTCATCATCCTTCTCCTGCTTATTACAGCAGGCACTTTTCTGGTGCTGTCATTCTCTGGTTTGTTGACTTGGAAGAAAAACGCCTCGAACGAGCTGCTCCCGCCGACGAATTGACCTATTGTCCTAAACTCCTCCACCATTGAGGAGTTTTTGTTACGAGGAGATAAAATGAAAACGACTCATCGCAATTACTCTGAAGAACAAGGTGACTTCACCCGGCTTGCCAAACTATTCACATCTCATCCCGTCAACCGGCGCTTGTACACCACCTGGTGTCTCGGTCGCTTTGTGGATTGGAAGTACGGTTTGTACGGTAACAAACGCGCCTTCGCCAACTTCTGCGAGGAGAATGGGCACCTCTGGTTCGACGGCTTTGGCGAACTAGCTGGCTGTGTCCTCTCCGAAAGCGGCGACGCCACCTTTAGCGTCCTCACCTTCGATGGCTATCGCTTCCTATTCGAAGAAATGATGGAATGGGCAATGGAAACCTTCAAGGGTCGAGCAACGCCCGAATGCAATCTATCGACAGAGTTGACAGAACATCAAGAATGGGAGATCAAGATCATAGAACGCTACGGTTTTATCCCCAAGGTCACCTTTTTCACGCGTCGATTTGATCTTACAAAAAACCTGGTTCCGCGTTTTCCCCTTGAAGAGGGCTTTACCCTCGTGGATATGAAACAGAATCCGGATATCCGCGCACAAGGTGTGCTGCGCGCCAATGCCTTCCAAAACAAAGAACTGACCGAAGAGGAACTGAAGGAGCGCATTTGGTTCACCACCTACAACCAAAACGGACCGCTCTATCACCCCAATACCGATATCTGCGTCGTAGCGCCCGATGGGCGTTTTGCCTCCGGCTGTGAAGCGTTGGTCAACGCCGCGGCACTCGAAGCGGATATCGAACGCGTCTGCACCCATAGCGACTTCCGCAAACGCGGATTTGCCCGCGCCGCCATCCAGGAATGTCTCTATCGGCTAAAAGCCATGGGCATCCACAATGCCTATATCACAGGCTACAGTGAAGCAGCTATTGCATTATATGGCTCCATCGGCGCTATTGATGAGGTCAAAAACTTTTATTACGAGATACCTGGATAGAAACGAAGGAATAGCCCATGCCGCAAAAACTAAAAAGATGAAGATGTGCGCTGGCACCTGGTCCTTCACAACATCGTTGACCAATTAAAGTAAAAGGAATTTCTATGCAATCCATCCTTCCGCAACTGATCGCCCTGCAAGAAAAACCCGCGCCCTTCACCCCCGGCGAACCTCTCTTTTGGAACGACCCGCACATTTCCAGTCAGATGCTCAAATTTCATCTGGACCCGGACACAGAAGCCGCCAGCCGTCGACCGGAGATAATCGACCGCACCGTGAATTGGCTCATTGAAACGCTGGGATTAAAGACCGGCGCTTCCCTTCTTGACCTCGGGTGTGGTCCCGGCTTATATACCTCTCGCTTCGCCCGAGCCGGATTCCACGTCAACGGACTGGACTTTTCGCGCCGCTCGATCGAATACGCTACAAAGTACGCCAGTGAAAATGCGCTAAACATTAACTATCGTTATCAGAACTACCTTGACCTAACCGATGAGAATTGCTACGATGCTATCTTCCTGATCTATGGCGATTTCTGTCCGCTCAGCCCGGAACAACGCAAGCAGCTTTTACAAAATATTTCCCGTGCTTTGAAACCAAATGGCAAGTTCGTCTTGGATGTTTCTACCCGTGAACTCCGCAAAAAATATGGTAACAAGAACGGATGGTACGCCGTCCAAAGCGGCTTTTGGAAACCCGGTCCACATCTTGTGTTGGAAGAAGGCTTCGATTACCCTGAACAATCTCTCTGGCTCGACCAGTACACCACCCTCGAAGTAGATGGAAAGGTCTCCGTCTATCGCAACTGGTTCCAGGATTACACACCTGAAACCATCACCGCAGAGTTATCGCAAAACGGATTCGATGTTGATGGCTTCTGGGGCGACCTGACCGGCACGCCGTATACTCCAGACAGTGAATGGATCGGATTGATCACACATACATCATGAAAGCTGCAATTGCCATTCTGGCTGACTATCACGTTCAGAACATTGCCCGTCGAATGGTTTATGACATCAACCAATTGGCTGATATTGCCTTCTTCGGCTCCCAGCTTCCTGCGCATGTCAGCCTAAAGCAACCCTTCCCCTTTGACAACATAGACACATTGGAAGCGTGGTTTGAAATCGTTCAGCAAAAAAGTACATACCTTCCACGTTCAACTGGAGCGTGTCTATTACAGCCAATGGGACGACGCAGCCATCATTGGCTTTGAAGTGCTGGAAACTCCAACTTTGCGCTCCCTGCATAACCAGATCAACCGCGAACTCCAAGAGTTGTTCACAGATCCCATCGCGCCGCATGATGGTGACGACTACCGCTTCCACCTCACCGTGGAACTTGGTAAGGTGGGCGAGATCAATCCATTCAAACAATTCTACGAAGCGTTATCAGAAAAACAAATAGACCTATCATTCACAGCCAAACAAATTGCGTTGTTCCTTTATCCGCGCGAACCGATCGAACCCGGTTCTTTTATCTGCTACAAGGTTCTGCCGCTGACAGGCGCGGCATAAAGACTGCCTGATCCAATTCATCCTATCCTACTGGACAGCAAAAACTCCCCTCCTGACAGGGGAGTTTTTGCTTTGTTGGGCATAAGATAGCGATCAAGACACAAGGTTTACAAATGGAGGCTGCCATGTTCACATTCATTCTTATCTCCCTTATTCTTCTCCCGGTCGCATCCCTGCCGCTGGCACTGACCTATTTCTCATCCACCGAATTGGACGAGATGGGTATTTGCATGGAAAACATCGATGAAGCCCCCTTTCAGAAAATCATGTCTTCCCTGTGAGCCACTTCAGGTAACGATGACAGTTGCATGTGGGAATTCATGATAACCAATTGTCCCTATCCATTCGGCTAGTAAAAACTCCCCTCCTGACAGGGGAGTTTTTGTTGCCACGACAATATCATTTAAGTATGAAAACAAATTTGCGCATTTTCCTGCTTGCCATGCTTGTCATGACTCTGGCGACGACTACAACGCATGCATGGGCGCGTCCAATGAATGACGATCTCGGAGAAAAGGTGGACGCCTACATCACGGAGACAATGAAGCGCTTTCCGATTCCCGGTATGGCAGTCGGGATCGTGAAAGGCGACAAAGTCCTCTATTTGAAGGGATACGGCACCGCCAACGCGGACGGCGACCCAGTCACGCCCCAGACGCCCTTTATGCTGGCTTCCGTTACCAAAACGTTCACCGCTCTGGCAGTTCAACAACTCGCCCAAGCAGGGAAGATCGATCTCAACGCACCTGTGCAAACCTATATTCCTGATTTTCGGCTGAACGATGAACACAACGGAGCAACGGTTACCGTTCGTCATTTGCTCGATCACACCAGTGGAATTTCCACTATTGAAGGGACGCAACCTTCCCTTCATTCGTCCAGGGCAACATTTGACAGTGCCTTGAAACAATTGGCTCGTTATCGCCCTGATTATGAACCCGGTGAACTTTATGAATATAGCAATTGGAACTACGCTCTGCTCGGTGAAGTGATCTCACGCACCAGTGGTCAAACCTATGTCGAATATATGCAAGATAATATTCTCAACCCGCTGGAAATGTCGCGTGCAAGCTTTGCCGACTATCATACTCTGCCCGGCGTTGCGACAGGAAATTTGATCGTCTTTGGCATACCGGTTCCATACAATGAAAAGGTTGCCCCTGCCACACGAAGTGCCGGCTACCTCAGCGCCTCGGCAGAGGATATGACCCATTATCTCCTCACCTACTACAACCACGGACAATACAACAGACACGCTCTGCTAAACAGTGAAGGTCTTGGATGGTACGATGCTTATTGGAACTGGCACACAGGTATGCCTGACGATATATCCATCGGCTTTTCCGGTGGACATAACAGTATCAACACAAATATTCAACTGTTTCCGTTTCACCGAGTGGGCGTTGTGATATTGATGAACACTCGTCTGGAACAGCTTATTCCCGGTCCATCGGCGAATGAGATCGCTTTCAATCTCGCTCGCATGAGCATCGATTATCCGTATGAAGTACCGTCCAATCGTGTATTCTATGGTGGTTACGCCGCCCTGGATCTCCTTCTTGTGATATTGATTGTCAGCATCCTCTGGCAGATCCTTCGCTGGAAGGGTTGGTCAATTCAGTACCGAAACGCCCAGACAAAAAAGCGGATCATCCTCTGGCTGGGAATCGTTCTTGACATCCTCCTTTCGATTGGCATTTTTATACTGCCGTCGGTGCTCAAAACACGTTGGAACATCATTCTGTTCTTCCGCCCGGATTTCTCCGTTCCCCTGCTTTTGATCGGAATATGTCTGGGTATACTGGGAATATCAAAGATCATTCGGAGCAAATATAAACTCGATAATAGTGAAAACAGCAGTGGTCAGCACGGAAAAGTTTTTATTTCACCCAACCTCTAGGGCGAAATTGAACATATGCAGTATGATGACGCTCTTCAAAAAGGAGTGACCATGCGCTTTGGAATTTGTATCCCGGCTTTTGCAGATTTTAGTGATCCGCGTGTATTGGCAGAAACGGCACGGGAAGCGGAGGCAGCAGGATGGGATGGTTTCTTTATCTGGGATCATATATTTTTTGATCCAACCTTTCATCCCATCGCAGATACCTGGGTGGCACTGGCGGCGGTGGCATTGAGCACGCAAACGATGCGGATCGGAACGATGATCACGCCCATTGCCCGACGACGCCCGTGGAAGCTGGCGCGGGAAACCGTTTCAGTAGATCGCATCTCGAACGGACGCCTCACACTTGGGGTGGGTTTGGGTGATCCTGCTCAATGGGATTTTGGTTTCTTTGATGAGGAGACCGACCCCAAAACGCGTGCGCGCAAACTCGATGAAGGGCTCGATGTGTTGACAGGCTTATGGAGTGCCCAACCGTTCCATTATGAAGGTGAGCAGTACAACGTAAAAGAAGTGACCTTCCGTCCGACACCTGTACAGGCTCCGCGCATTCCCATTTGGGTCGGCGGATGGTATCCCAACAAACCACCTTTGCGCCGCGCCGCCCGCTGGGATGGTGTGTGCCCGGCAAAATGGGGCAGCTCGATCACGCCAGAGGAATGGCGGGAGATGCTGGCTTACATTCAACAACATCGCACCAGCCCAACGCCGTTCGATGCAGTCCACACAGGCACAACGCCTGGGGATGATCTGAGCCAAGCTGCAGATTAATCCAACCATACGCGGAAGCAGGCGTCACCTGGTGGATCGAACCGGTCGATCCATGGCGCTTCGGCTGGAGCTACGAAGTTCCCTGGGCACCGGAAGCGACTATTCTCATTCGCGAGCGGATTCGACAAGGTCCGCCAAAGTTGTGATCGTCAATAATAAATCCTATCCGCTTGGATAGTGAAAACTCCCCTCCTGGCAGGGGAGTTTTTATTTCACGAGAACTATTATGTGGGAAGAAAGGAACGCAACAATGAAAACTATCGTTCAACCCGCTATTACTCCTGGCATTATCGGACTCGCTGTTCTTGCCACCATCGTTGTCTTCATCGGTGTGACCGGTAAGAAGATCCCCCTACTCTCGAATATCCGCGTGGATATCATCCTGCTCGTCATCCTCGGCATGGCAATGTGCACAGCGGGTGGAATCGGACGCGTCGCCGCCACAGGCGAGTGGACTCACCCCCAAGCGATCATCGGCTACATCCTCGGCGGACTCATCCTCTTCATCACGCTGGCGGTCCTCGTCGGTTGGAAACTTCCGTACATTGCGAACGATCAGCAGGCACTACTTGCCATGGCTATTCTAGTAGGTCTCAAGATCGTGAACGCCGTCATCCATTATCTGTTCTCACGCGCCTGATCATAGAAGATAAGGAGAATATCAAATGAACGCCTGGTACACCTATCTTGGTTGGGTCATTGCGGCTGGAGTTGTTGGTTTCGCTGTCTCGATGATCTTTGCAGGCATATTCCATCTGCCACGCAATCTGTTCCTTATTCCCTACATTGGGCTATCGACTGCATTCCTCTACGTCTATGTCCGTTGGAGTGGAATGTCCATCGTTGATTTGCTCGTACACAATTGGATCTGGGGCTTGGTCGGCGCAGTATTGCTGGCTATGTTCACGATCAAGAATGTACTCTCGCAACCACTCTCCACGCGCTCGAACGGTCTCTCACTCTTCGGCGACCTGCTTTGGTCAGGCGTCGCCTACGGTTTGACAGATGCATTGCTTCTCACAGTATTGCCGGTGGCAGCCACATGGCAGGCATTCAATGCCTTGAACTGGACAGGGACCTTATTTGGCAAGATCTTGGTTGGCATCATCGCTATGATCGCCAGCATCCTTGTCACCGCCGTTTACCACGTTGGTTATCCAGAATATCGCGGGCAAGGGATGCGCGGACCGGTCATCGGCAATACCTCAATGACTCTTGGCTATTTGCTCACCAGCAATCCGCTGGCTGCAATCTTAAGTCATATTGCCATGCATATTGCTGCTGTCCTGCATGGACCCGCTTCGGTCATGCAACTGCCGCCCCACTATTAGATTGATACACGGAAAGGCAGAAATAAAATGTCCAACTCACAGGTCCAAACTGTCTCTGTCAAGAAGAATGAAAAAGCACCCTCGTTCATGGTGCCGCTCTTCAAACTGCCGCTTCTCCTGTATCAAATCAAATTGGGCTGGCTGTTGGGCAATCGCTTCATGCAGATCACTCATATCGGTCGCCGCAGCGGGAAGGTCCGCAAGACTATTTTGGTGGTCTTGGGCTTTGACCCACAAACGCAAGAACTCCTGGCTGTCTCCGCCTGGAAAGGCAGTGACTGGTACTATAACATTCAGGCAAAACCAGCCATGGAAGTGGAAAGTGGACGTGTTCACTATGTTCCACAGCAACGAACGTTATCACCAGAAGAGATCGCCACAGCATTCGTTGGCTATTGCAGGCAAAATCCGATCTTCAGCCGAATCGTCTGCCGCATTCCCGGCTGGAAGTGGAATTCAACCTACGAAGAGTTTCTAGAACTGGCTCGCACCTTGCGCGGTGTCGCCTTCCGCCCGCAGTGATCATATTCAGCTACTATCCGAATGGACAGTGAAAACTCCCCCGGCGACAGGGGAGTTTCTATTTGATTTCTACTATTATGAAGATAGCTCACTCAGAAAAGGAATCTACATATGACCGCCATGACGACTACACTCAAGCAAGTCTTCGCCATTCGCTGGAAACCCAGCAAAGACCTTGCCATTGTCGCTCTCTCCTGGATTTTGGTTGTTGCGTGTCTTTATACCGCCACTGTCATCATCGGAGATAAGGTCTGGGGCGGGATGGCATATTTCACTTTGTATGCCATTCTCGGCGCAACAGTATTCGGGGTTGGTCTGCCTTTGTATTGGATTGTCGTTATTCAAAAACGCCCGCTCTCTGACCTAGGCATTACCACCCGCGGACTCGGTCTCAGCATCACGTTGCAATTACTTTTTGCGGGGCTTCAATTTGCCAGCACATTGGCAAAAACAGGAATTCCTTCCTTCGAGACATTCCTGCCGCTGCTTACACTGGCATTATGCATCGGCTTTTTCGAAGCCATCTTCTGGCGCGGATGGGTCTTGCTCCGTCTCGAAGAATCCTTTGGCATGATTCCTGCGATCATTTTAGGCTCTGCCTTATACGCCGCCTATCATATCGGCTACGGCATGCCCGCTAGCGAAATGATATTCCTGTTCTTCATCGGTGTCATGTTCGCAGTTGTATTCCGAATCACCAGGAACATTTTCATTCTCTATCCTTTCTTCCAACCCATGGGACAGTTGATCACTTTGATCAAAGACGGTCTAACTCTGCCCGTCGCTGCATCGCTTGGTTTTATTGACGCGCTAGCTCTGATGTTCGTACTGGTCTGGTTGGCATCCAAATACTACAAGAAACATTCCAGACAAAATAAATAATGACAAAAGCAGAACTCTACATTCAAAACTGCTCGACTCCAATCCGCTTCGCGACGCGTTGCTCTACGAGATGGTCGAATCGCTTACGCTCCCCGTGGATAAAAACCACACTTCGCGCGAAGCCTGAAACAGTCTCCCAAACTGATAGTTGATCATCCTCTCTAACATGAAAAGGAAACCCTATGACCAAACGAATTGTGATCAAACCGTACGACACCTATGACGTCTCGACCTTTGTGATCCACGGTGTGACTGTCTACATCGGGCACTTCGGCGGTTCGTATGACGATAATGGGAACAAACTTCTCGCTGTCGAAGAACAAACCATCCAGACCTTCAAGAATTTAGAGAGGGCTTTCCAGGAGATCAACTTAAGCTTGAAAGATCTTCTCAAAGTGACGGTAATCCTGCGAGACATCACAGACTTCAATGCCATGCACGAAGCTTGGAAAAAAGTCTTTTCTGATGAATACCCAGTGCGAACTACAATCACCAGTAACTTCGTGGACGATCACTGCCGTATTCAGATCGAAGGCATCGCCGGTTTGAAAAGCTCATGAGTCGATAAAAACAGATGGTGGCAGATATGACCATGCTCATTTCAACACTTGGAATTAAACCCGACGCGCTGCAAGATGAAGTTGTCATTGTCACCGGCGCGGGCGGAGGCATCGGCTATGAAGCGGCGCGCGCCTTGCTCTGGCTGGGTGCCAGTGTGGTCATTGCCGAGATCAACCATCAAAACGGACGTCTGGCAGAAGTGGCGCTGGAAAAAGAATTCGGCAAAGATCGCGTGCTGTTCGTTCAAACGGACGTGGGCGATGAAGCCAGTGTAAAGAATCTATATAAGCTGTCTGTGATGGCATTCGATAAAGTGGATGCGGTTATTAACAACGCCACCATTGCTGTATTGGGAAATGTTGTTGATCTGCCCATCGAAGACTGGGATAAGAGTTATCGCGTCAACCTGCGCGGACCTGTGCTAATGGCAAGGGCATTTTTGCCCGATATGATCAAACGGAATCATGGCGTCTTTGCCTGTGTTTCCTCCACGGGGACAGCCTATCTTGGCGGCTATGAAACCTTCAAAGCGGCGCAGGTGCATCTGGCTAATACGCTCGATGCCGAACTCGAAGGGACCAATGTCATCGCATACACAATTGGACCCGGACTTGTTCCAACTGAAACCGCTTCGAAGGCAGTCGGTCAGCTTGCGCCGCAGATGGGTATGAATGTGGAGCAGTTCTTCGAGAGGAACAAGGGCGCGGTGCTGTCGGTGGAAGAAGCAGGCGTCGGTTTTGCGCTCTCGGTGGTCTTCGCAGAGAAATTCCGTGGTCAGGAGATCTCATCCATTCAGGCGTTGAAGGCAGCGGATATTAACTTCGGCTCGACGGAAGCGGAGCATGCTACATCCGAAATGAACGCCGATAAACGGAAACAGGCTCAGACTTGGTGTGAAGCGGTACTCTTTACTCTCCAGGAACAATCCGATGGCTGGAAGGATCGTTCGTTGTTCGAGCGTCAATGGGTCATCCGCGATTTCAAGAAGACCGCCGGTATGCCGGTGGAGGAATGGCTGACTTCTTTGAAACAATTAAATGACAACTTGCATGGCGAGGGCGCAGTCACGCCGCTTCCGCTTGAAAAGCTGGCAGGATATTACGATCATCTGGCTGAGCTGGCAAAGGGCTATGAAAAAGATAAAGCAAAGCTCGAAGAAAATTTGCGGCATATCTATCGCTGGCGCGATGAAGTGAAGGAACTGGAAAAGCTTTTGTGATCACAGTTCAGCAGTGCTTCTCTACGCCCTTACTCTGAATGGGTAAAAATCCAAAGAAGTGGTGACTTTACACACCTTACACAAATTGATTAACGCTATACAATCGCGGCTCGAAAAAACTATGAAAACACTACTTATCATCCTTTGTATCTTGGCTGCCCTGCTCTTTCTGGGTTGGCTGGGGTTTCAGATCAAACCAAAACCCTTTGAGGCGTATCCAGAAAATACGCCCGAATTGAAAACTGTTGCATTGCCTGCCGGCTTACCTGCGCCTGTTGAGCGGTTTTATCACACTGTTTATGGCAATACGATCCCTGTCATCGACACGGTTGTCATCAAAGGCAGAGCAGATATCAGTCCGTTCGGTGTGAAAATGCCAGCGCGTTTTCTCTTCGTCCACAACGCCGGGAAGGATTATCGTCACTATATTGAAGCGACTTGGTTCGGTTTCCCGCTCATGAAGGTCAATGAGAGTTATCTGGATGGCAAAAGCTACTTCGAGGTGCCGGTCGTAGGGACCATCAATAATGACCCCAGCACGAATCAAGGCGCGAATCTCGCTGTGTGGGCAGAGGCGGCATGGTTCCCATCCATTTGGGTCACCGACCCGCGCGTGCGCTGGGAATCGGTAGACGATAACACCGCACTGATGTTCATCCCGTTTGGTGACAAGGAAGAGAACTTCGTCATGCGTTTCAACCCTGACACTGGTCTGCTCGACAGTATGGAAGCTATGCGCTATCGTGACAGCGGACCCGCAGCAAAGAAGATTCTTTGGATCACTCGCAATGTATCTGGGAAGAAGATCGAAGGCACCCAATTGGATGCGGTCGGCACCGCCACCTGGCTTGACCAAGGCAAACCTTGGGCGACTTTTACGCTTGAAGAAGTGAAATACAATGTGGATGTAACAGAGTACATCCAACGAAAAGGTAAATAGAACTTCAAGTTGGAAATATAAACATGAAGATCCTTGCCCTCGAACATGAACTGCCAAATGCAACCGCGGAACAATTCCGCCAGTATGCCAAAGCGGAAGCACGCCAGGCGTGGAACCTGCATCAGGAGGGTATTTTGCGTGAACTCTATTTCCGCGCGGATCGTGAGGAAGCAGTGCTGGTATTGGAATGCGCATCGATCCAGGAAGCGCAAGAGAGAGTAGCCACGCTGCCGTTCGTGCAGAACAAGCTGATCGCGTTCGAGTTGATTCCGCTGAAAGCCTATCCCGGCTTTGAGAGGTTGTTCGCTGCGGAATAAACAAGTCAACTCCCGGAGAAGTTCAATTCTCCGGGAGTTTTTATGCAGAGTATGGATTTAACGGACAAACTCATCTACGTAGTATCCTGCTGGTATAACAAAATCAGCTTCGGCAGAGAAGGAAGCGGGAAAGCATCCAAAAGAAAAACAGGCATCGAGCAGAGCCCGTTCGTTGAAACTCAACCGGCGTGCCGCATCAATACGGGTATAATCAAACAAGAAATTCCGTTCAATACTCCCCCACCGAAGCATTTCAAGTAAATAAAGGTAAGAAATATGTCTCTACATAAAGAGCAGAGCGCCCACGCCAAGGGTGCCGTTTCGATATTGTCAGTGAATCCACCTATTCTGGGAGAGATCGCTTTCGAGGCGATGATGATTTTTGATTCGCAGAGGCGTATCACCTATTGGAATCGGGCAGCAGAGCGTCTCTACGGCTGGACATCCAAAGAAGCATTGGGTAAGACAGCGGAAGAATTATTCTGGTTTACAGGCACGCCACAAGAAGAGTTCAAACAAAAGGATCTTCAAACAAAAATCGATAGGGGGAAACCGTGCGCGGCGAATATCGTGCGTGCCACAAAGACGGTTCATTCTTTTTTATTGAATTTGTCAGTCAGGCTGTTTTCGATAAGAATGGAAACATTTCAGGGTATGCAGCAACTCATCGCGAGGTAACAGGGCGAAGCCATTTAGAAAGTGACCTGACGCTCGCTGATAAAGGCAGTTTGGACAATAGCAACCGGAAAACAAGTGCTGACCATTTGACACGATTACAAACCGTTACCGCGGCATTATCAGAAGCCGTGACACCTTTGCAAGTGGCAAAGACCATCATTCAGCAGGGTGTGCCCGCATTGAATGCATTCAGCGGATCCATCTTCCTGCTTGTCGAAGACGGAACAGCATTAGAAAATATTTACACATCGGCTCACGAAAATGTAACGCGCCCATTTCAGCATTTACCAGTCTCTGCCGATACTCCTGCCGGGCAGGCGATTGTCATTGGGCATCCGATCTGGATCAGGTCACAGCAGGAATATAAGGAACGCTATCCCAATTTGGTCGAGTCGATCGGCAAATGGGGATTGGATGCAGCAGCAGCCATCCCGTTGAAAGTGAACAACAAAGTGCTTGGCACGTTGGCGCTCAGTTTTGAGAACACACAGCAGTTTACAGAAGATGAGCAGAATTTCATTCTGAACCTTGCTCAGCAGGGTGCTCAGGCACTGGAGCGAGCTCAACTCTATCAAAAGGTAGAGGAGGCGCTCTCTGAACTCCAGGCAACCTACGATCAAACTCCTATCGGAATGATCCAACTGGATCGCAATTTGCGCTATATCCGAGTTAATGAAACCCTTGCTAAAATGAACGGCATTCCTGTAAAGGAACATATTGGCAAAAAGATCTCTGAGATTGTCCCCGACCTGGCACCGCAATTGGAAGAAAAACTCTATCAGGTCATGGAAACTGGTCAGGCCGAATATGGTATCGAGATCATCGGAGAGACCAAAGCTGAGCCGAGTGTGCCGCACACCTGGCTGGAGGTCTGGTACCCATTACGAAATGAAAGCGGCGAAGTGCTGGGTGTGAATATCGCCGTGCAGGATATCACCGAACGCAAACGCGACGATCTGGCGCTGGCAGAATATGCACGCCAACAGACAGCCTTTTATCAACTGGCAGACAAACTGCACCGCACCAACTCTCAGGCAGAAGTGTTCGACGCCGCTTTGGATGCGATCATCCACGCCATCCAATGTGACCGCGGCTCGATCCTGCTTTTTGACGATGGCGGGGTCATGCGCTTCGTCGCCTGGCGCGGATTGTCAGACGCCTATCGTAAGGCGACTGACGGTCATTCCCCCTGGAAGCCCGATGAAAAGAACGCAACGCCTATCTACTACAACGACATTCGCACAGCCGACTTAAGCGAATCATTGAAAACGATCATCCAGGAAGAGGGGATCGGTTCCCTGGCATTCATCCCGTTAATCTTTGAAGAAAAACTGATCGGCAAATTTATGGTGTACTTCAACACAGCGCATGTCTTTAGCGAGAACGACCTGGATCTCAGCCTGACCGTTGCGCATCAGATCGCTTTTGGCATCGAGAGGAAACGCACAGAAAAAATGCTGCAGAGTGAACGCGAGCTTCTTGAACGGCTCTTTGAGACCATGCCGGTCATGGTGTCAATGTATGATGCTGCTACAAAGTCCATGCGGCTCAATGCCCAATTCGAGCAATTGATCGGCTGGAAAAGCAGCGAGGTGACTGTCACCTCGCTGTTGGAAAGCTTGTATCCAGATCCTGACTATCGCAATCATGTTTTACAACAAATGGCAGCTGCTGGCAAAAACGATTGGGTGGAAGTACGGGTAAAGAGGCGTGATGGCGGCACGATAGATTCCCTGTGGTCGAACATTTCCATTATGACAGATGGCGAACTTGTCACCGGCATCGCCATCGGAATTGACATTACCGAACGCAAACGCGCGGAAGAAGCTTTACGCGAAAGCCAGGAACGTTTCACCCAGTTCATGCAGCATCTGCCCGGTCTGGCATGGATCAAGGACGTGCAGGGGCATTACATCTATGCCAACGATGCGGCGGAAAAGGCGTTCAACACCCCGAGAGAAACGCTGTATGGCAAGAGCGATGAAGAGATCTTTCCGCCGGAAATATCCAGCCAGTTCAAAGCGAACGACGAACTGGCATTAACTGAGAACAGAGGCATACAAGTCGTCGAAACTCTTGAACAAGAAGATGGTATTCACTATTCTCTTGTCAGCAAGTTCCCCATCCCAGACTCGGCTGGCAAGGCAGTATTGATCGGCGGCACGGCTTTCGATATTACAGAGCGCAGACAGGCAGAGGAAGCCCTGTTGGAAAGTCGTAAACAATTACAGGTCTTGAACGAAACGCTTGAACATAAAGTGCAGGTACAAACAGCAGAGATACGTAAGCTCGCTTCTGATCTGACGCGTGCCGAACAACGCGAACGGACTCGGGTGGCGCGCATCCTGCACGATGACTTGCAGCAGCGTCTCTATGCCATCCAAATACAGGTTGCATCGCTCGCAGATCGATACGGAAAAGATACACAACAGGAACAAAAGGATTTCGAACGCATCCGCAAACAGCTGCAGGAGGCGGTACTGCTCACCAGACATCTCAGCATTGATATGAGCCCACCGATCCTGCACGATGAAGGCTTGACACAAGCCGTGGAATGGCTGTCATCCCAAATGAAAAAGCAATATGGTTTGCTGGTGGAATTAGAGGCAACAGAATCATTCGCCACGACAGATGAGGACCTGCGTGTGCTTACCTTCAACTGCATCCGGGAATTGCTTTTCAACATCATCAAACATTCTGGTGGAAATCGGGCGAAGGTATCGCTAGAAAGAGTGCAGACTGATCTGCGCGTCGAAGTAAGTGACGATGGGAAAGGATTCGATATCGGTAAATTGCCGTGGCAAACATTAAATATCATGGGAGGCAGCCCGCAGAGTTTCGGACTGCCGACCATTTATCACCAACTGGGCCTCTTCGGCGGGCGGATGGACGTACAATCGTCTCCGGACAAAGGGACAGTTGTTACTATTACCATTCCATACTCTTAGCGGACGCACTATCCACTCGGACAGTGAAAACTCCCCTCTCGACAGGGGAGTTTTTTATTCCCGCTGGATAAGATGATAGGGAAAGGAAATTACCATGAAAAAAGCATTCTTATTCCTCTCCCTATTCATCGTTCTTTCATTGGCATGCACTTTGTCGGTGGATGTGGCGCCTACCATCTCAGCGACACAAGCTCCCACACAGATCGTAGAACCTCCCACCACTACTCCTGAGATATTTATCTCTCTCACTCAGGCGATGCCAGCCACTGAGATTCCCACCATAGCGCAATCTGTAGAGGTCTCTGTTCCCCCATTAACCGTTTCTCTGCCGACCACATTAGCCACAGGTGCACGCGGCGCACAAATTCCGCGCGCCGATGGGCAGGATCTCCCCTATTTTGAGTTAACGCCCGGTCACACCGAACTGGAATTGGAAGGCTACATCCTGCAAGGAAAGTTCCATACGCCGAAGATCTACGTATTTCCGGCAATGCCCTATGTGGAACTGGTTCCGGCTGCATTTGAAAGCATGCACCGTTTGCGCAACGTAATGAACCCTGGCGCAACGATCACTCCAGATCAGCTTCCTGGGGTGCCGTTCTTCAATGCTGCCCAGGTCTTCGCTTCAAATGTTCAGCCTATCACATTCCAAAATGGGGATGGGGTACGCTTCCTGACAGAATATGCCCAATACGCTGCGCCGGTCAACAACCATGAATTGTTCTATCACTTTCAAGGATTTAGCAGTGATGGCGAGTATTACATCATCGCCATCTTGCCGGTCACTGCTCCCGTGTTGGCAGAGACCAGCGAAGCGGGAGCAGCCATCCCTGCGGGCGGAATCGTGCTTCCCGATATCAACGATCCCAACGCCGATTGGCAAGGCTATTACAGCGCGGTCACCGATCTTTTGAACAACACATCTCCCGAGTCTTTTACTCCCACGCTCAGCCAGTTGGACGCTTTGATCCAATCCATGAATGTGAACCCGTAAAGCATTATCTGAACAGATGGTGAAGGCTTTCTTATTAATAGGAGAGCCTTTACCGTCATTTTGCAACATCAAAGAGGACAAATGAAACGTGTACTTTATTTTGTGGGATTGCTTCTTATCGCATCCCTGTTGACCGGCTGCACAGCAGATAACTCTTCTGTGCCGATGAATTATCGCTGGGCAAATGTGGAAGGAAGCCAGCTAAATGAAGTTCAAGCCGGAGAACAATTCTATTTCAACATTCTGGTGGATGATGGCATGATCGAAGCGGGCACGCCGATCAAGATCAAACTAAGCGGCAATGTTAATAGTGGTTCTTTACGCTTCGAACTGCGCGATCCGCAGGGACAGGTGGGTTGGAATTCGGGAACGATCGGGTTGGGTGACTTCTCCATTCAAACGGAATACAGTCTCCCTGTAGGTGGAACCGGAACCTATCAGCTTGGGATGGTGTATGGAGAAAATACATCTGCCACCTATAACCTGGGCTGGCATGCCATCCAGTCTGGGACCATCCGTTTTATTGCCAGGACTTGGCATGATCGTGGTGTCGCTCGCCTTTGTGATCTACGCTGCCGGCAAAAAGATCTTGGGATGGAAACATCTCGGCATGGGAGCGTTGTTCTGGGTCCTGACCGTTGCCGCTAAATTCATCTTTGCCATTCCGGTCAACCCGCTTCTCTTCCGCCTGTTGGGAGTCTCGTACGAAAATCTTTTCTCCCCTGCAAATCTGGTCTACTATCTTTATATCGGCGCATTGACCGGCATCTTCGAAGGAGGTCTCGCATGGCTCATTTTGAGCAAGACCCGCTGGGGCAAAGCGGATTGGAATCAGGCGCTGGTCTTTGGTATCGGCTTCGGCGTGATCGAAGCATTCCTGCTGGGCATCACCGATATGGCATCTGCTTTGGTCGGCATATTCTCCCCGGATGTGTTGCCTGTGTCAGCGCTCGGTGGTCTTGCCAGTAACGCCACGCTCTCCATGGCGCTGGCTCCCATCGTTGAGCGCCTATTCGTGATCCTGGCTCATATCTTCACCTGTGTTTTGATCTTCCACGCCATCAACAGCAAAGAAGCGAAATGGGGCTGGCTGGCAATCCTTTACAAAACGCTGCTCGATACACCTGCCGGGTTTGCCGCTTTTTGGGGCGTAGGCACGGCTGCCAAGTTATGGACCATTGAAGGCACGATCATCATCTGCGGATTGATCGGGCTGTGGGGAACGATCCAGATCGCGCGGCGCTATGCAGAACGTTCGGTTCAAACACTTACAGTGGATGCACCAAACTAAACCTATCCAAACGGCTAGTGAGAACTCCCCCAGCGACAGGGGAGTTTTTTGTTCTACCAAGATAAGATAGTAGCAGGTAACAAAAGAAAGGAATACAACCATGAACGAACAAACACCGATCAACGATCCCGAACCGCTCGACCGCCATGAAGCCCGTCAACAACGGCGTGAAGCACGACTTGCCGATCCGTCCCGCACCGGTAGTTGGACCGTTGGACTGATCTTGATCCTATTGGGTGGCATGTTCCTGATGCGGAATATGGGTAACTTCAGTTTTCCGCTCCAGAACTGGTGGGCGCTCTTTATCCTGATCCCCGCTATTGGCGCTATTGACAGCGCCTTGCGTATGTATCGCCATGCAGGCGAGCAGTGGAACGCTGCCGCGCGCGGCTCGCTGGGAGTGGGCATTATCTTAACTTTCGTCACTATCATGTTCCTGTTCGATCTCAGTTGGGCATACTTCGGACCGGCGCTGATCATCCTGGCAGGCATTGGTATTCTGCTCAACGCCATGCTCGGGCAGTCATAAAACAGATCTAGCAATATCATTACATCCGCCAAAACCATCAAGGATAGTTTTGGCGGATGGCTTTCTGCCATCAAACTCTTAAATCACTCAACGAGAGGAAAATCCCATGTCAGATAATGAATTTGTCCCAACTTCAGAAAATCAAACGCCCACTGTCAGTCCGGGCAACTATAGCCCGGTCACCGTGACGGTGAAAGACACAATGGGGGCAATTTTCCTTGGTGTGCTCTCGGTGATCCTGCTCGTCGGTTGGATGAATTCTGAAAAGCGCTACCTCGAATTGAAATCGCAACTGGAAAAGTAAAAGGAAAACCCGCTTGTGAACCGTTCCACGGAAGAAATTCAACGCATCCTTTCCGGCTTCCGCGCTCCTGATCGAAACAAATATCCTGAATTGCAGGGATATTCCCGCAATGAGATCTATGAAGATTTTTTCGGCGGTGGCGGATTGTATCTGGCGATCCACATGCTGCGTACGCTGCGCCTGAAACCGGGAGACCGCGTGCTCGACCTCGGCTGCGGAAAAGGTTCCACGTCCGTTTTTCTGGCGAAACAGTATGGAGTTCAGGTGACCGCGCTTGATCTGTGGACATCTGCTGAATTTCTCGAACAGAAATTTTCCGCGCGTGGACTCTCCGACCGCATCACCCCCATCCAAATGGATGCCACGCAGCCGCTGCCTTTTCCTGCCGAATATTTCGATGCGATCTTCTGCATGAACTCGTTCAACTTCTACGGCGGCACTACCGAATTTATTCAACGCCTGCTTACACATCTCAAACCGGGCGGGCAGATCTGCATCGGCTCGGAAGTGCTCTCCTCCGAATTCACGGAGGAACAATTGTCAAATCCGCCCTATGTGTATGCCTTTCAATTGCCCGCACCCAATGAACACGTGGATGTCTTTGATGGGGACTTCAAAAAGCAGCACACAGATACTTGGTGGCGTGACCTGTTCGGATCATCGGGCATGTTGCAGATCGAGCATTGCCGCGAACTTGAAGATGCTGACGCCATCTATGAAGAACTTGTCCGCTATGAACACGAAAACGACATCGACCCGTTCGATGTACAGTTCTGTCTCGATCAGATCGAATGGGGACGTACGCACGAACCGCGCAAAACGTTATTTGTATTGACAGCAAAGAAAAAGTAACGCGCCGTCCCGCAGGTTGCGTATTAAGAGTTACATCTGGCAATCTCTGCGCTTCGTCTTCGCTTCTTCCAAGAGAAATCTCGTCCTGAGCGGAGTGAGAAGCGATTGCTGCGACGAACGTAGACGAAGGACGCTCCGCTCAGCGCGAATTTCCCTACTTCCCCACTAACTCATCATACTTCTTGCGCGCCTTGCGGATATCATCCCACATTTGCGCTTTGGGAGTGCCCGGTTCCTTTGAAGGATTCCGCAGCAGATAGGATGGATGATAGATCGGCATGATCCAGCGTCCATCGGCTTGGAACCACTGTCCGCGCAGGCTGGTGATGCCAGTCTTGTTGAGCACCGATTGAGATGCCACGTTCCCGGTCAACAGCATGATGACAGGATCCACTAAACGAATGATCTCGAACACGAACGGACGATAAAAATCGATCTCTTCATTGGTCGGTTTGCGGAAGGCTTTGCCATCTTCCCCGGGCGGCAGGCGAAAGACCGAGTTGGTGATGTACACATCCTTTTCAGGATCGAACTTCGCCGCTTCCAATATCTTATCGAGCAACTGCCCGGCACGCCCCACGAACGGCTTACCCTTCACATTTTCTTCGGGTCCCGGAGCTTCGCCGATGATCAATAATTTCGCTTCGGGGTTTCCGCGGCTGATGACGATATTCGTCCCTGCCTTCGCCAGCGGATCGTTCTTCATCTTCTTCATATCTGCAAACAATTCATCGAGCGATGAATAATTCTTTTTCGACTGCTTTGCACCGAACAAGTCAAAGTCGGACATATCTCACTCCTCTCAGAACGTCCCACAGGTTTGGATAGCTCAACATGGTTTATTTAAAACCTGCGGGACGGTGAATTCTACCGATAACTGGATTGTACCGTAAGCGCCCAATTCATTCGGGGTAAAAAGTGGATTCCGTTTTCAGAGGAGGCATCCACTCTGAAAACGGAATCCGTTACCAACTTGGTTTCGATTCGAATAACTATCCAAAATAAAATCGAATTTACTCATCCCCAAAGAATTGCAGCAAAGATTGGTTCACTTTCTGCGGCTGAGCAAGCGCTGTGATGTGATGAGCACTGGGGATCACGTCCACTTGAACGCCAGGGATCAATTTGCGTGCAGCTTGAATGGCAGAATAGAGATCGTTGTAGATGGCTTCTTTTTCGCCCAGGATGAGCCGTGTCTTTGCCGTGATCTGAGCGAACTCATCCTTCGAATAGAGGCGTGGAAAAACCTGATTGATCAACCCGCCATAGACCATGGTGTTATAGAACACCGGTTCCCAAAGCGGATCGGGCGTCAGCCCGTTGTGCATCCAATTCACGCTGCGGCGCATGAGGCGTTTTCGTCCCGGCAATTTGGGTAGGAACATATAAATGGCTTTTGGAATAAACATGTGCTGCATGAACGGTCCCATGGGCGCGATGGTTGCGGCAGGACCGATAAGCACTAACTTGCGAATCCGCTCCTTGAGTTTCATAGCGTAATAGGCTGCCGTGAAACCGCCATACGAATTCCCCACCAAATACAACGTATCAACGCCCAAGCCATCGATCAACTCGGTGAACCACTGTAGAAAATCATTCATCGATTTGATTGGCTTGACCGGGCAGCTCTTGTTCCCTTCGCCAATGACATCCACCACGTAGACACGATACGTACGGCTCAATGCTTCCACATTCCGATACCAGGAGGTTGCCGTTGCCAACAGGGCATGGAGCAGCACCACGGGCGGAGCACCTTCCGGTCCACTGGCGATAACGTGTGTTTCGCCAAAACTGGTGGGCACCTTTAGTTCCCGATAGGGAACTACCCAGTGGCTCATGAGCGCATCATAGGAGCACAGGATCTCCTTTTCTCCTTCGGGCGATGTGAATACCGGAATGAACGATGACTGATAAATGTTCGATGTGGTCACAAAAGCAAGCCTTTCTCGATAATGTCTGATATGTCACATCATATCTTTTGATACAAAAAGACTCCCCCGTCGCTGGGGGAGTCTTTACTAGCCAAGTGGATAGGGGCTGTTTTACTATTTTTCGAGATGCTTTTTGATGAAATCACAGACATCGTTCAATGCCTGAGTGGCTTCAGGGAACATGGGTGCCATGAGCGGATAACAATGGATCATCTTTTTGCCGACGACCAACGTGGTATCCACACCTGCGGCTTTTGCTTTGGCAGCAAAGCGGGTGGAGTCATCCAGCATAGTTTCGTATTCACCGACATTGATATACAGCGGCGGTAATCCGTGCAAGTCACCGTAGAGCGGAGAGATCCACGGTTCGGTAGGATCGTGATTGCCGACATAATACTTGCTGCATACCACGTTCATGCCCGGAGGCGAGATGCAGACGTTCATTTTCGTGCGGTAGGAATCGCCGGTCAGTTTGAGATCGGTCCACGGAGAAAGCGCTACCGCGGCAACAGGGAGAGGCAATCCTTTATCGCGCAGTGCCAACAAGGTCGCCAGACACAATCCGCCGCCGGCAGATTCGCCCATGATGAGAACGTTCTGTGGCTGGTAGCCTTGTGCAAGCAGCCATTGATAGGCTTTCAGGGAATCGTCCAATGCTGCCGGGTATGGATCTTCCGGCGCGAGACGATGATCGAACATCAAGACAGAGACACCGCTGGTTTGTGCCACTTTGGCAACCAGTGTGCGGTGGTCAGCGCAGTTGCCGCTGACATATCCACCGCCCATGGCATAGAAGATCGCTTTCTTTGGATCAGCTCCGGCAGGGACCAGCCATTCGGCGTACATGCCGTCAATATCACAGGGAATGACCTTCAAACCTGCGGGTAAATTATTTTCCATCTTGCTGTTGGTGGAACCTGCCAGGGCGCGAAAGGCAGGGATGGAGGTATTCTCATCCCAGACTTCCGGCTTCAGACGAAACCGCAAGATATGGCGGTTCTTCATTACAAAATACAAAAGTTCACTTTGAATGCTCATTGAAACCTTCTTTGATTATCAATCGTGATTTACATCAATCCCCAGACCACATGAAAGACGATGTCGGTCCAGAAGTGTACACCAGAGGCGGCAACCAAGCCATCTTTCATATAACGCCAACCGGCAACGAGACCGATGACTCCGTTGAGGAGGAAGACCTCCGCTAATAAAACGGGATTCAGGTCGGCTGGGGAAGAAGCGCCCGTCAAAAAGAAGAGAGCGGGAAGATGCCCGGCGCCAAACGCCAGCGCCGCGATCACGTTGGCGATCCATAGAGCGGCGGTGCGTCCGTTGAAGCGCTTGAACAGCCATTGGAGGATGAATCCCCATAAGCCAAAGACAAATCCACGGAATATGATCTCTTCGCCGATACCTGCCAGTGACCGATGCAAAAATGGACATCGGAAATTGTGGATGCACAAAGGGACCGAAGCCATTGATCCTGGCGAAGAACATATCACCGAGAACCAATACGACACCACATCCCAACCCAAGCAGCAATGGAACGATAAACCAACGCTGCCAGGTCCCATCTTCGCTGAAGATGCCGGGGAGACCGAGTTTGCGCGCGAACCAATAGCCTGCCAACCCCAGTAAGCCGTACAGGACGATATAGATGCCCGCGCTGGCGAGTCCCATGACGGCATTGGAAGCAGGCATCTCAGGCATGGGTACGCCTGCACTGGCTGCGATCTGGTCAGCAAAAAAGGCATAGGTTGCGAAGATGCAAAACGCATATATGACCAGCATAACGAGAAGGACCATGAATTGCTTGCGGTTGTTCATAGGATGCTCCAAAGTTTCATGTTAGTTTTATGGCAGCGACTTTTGCAGATCGATACTTAAATCAAGTGATCCGTTCAGATCATTTTGAACCACGGAGTCACTAAGACACTGAGTTTAAAATTCTCAGTGTCTCCGTGTCTCAGTGGTTAGGCATTGGTTCTTCCAGACCAGCTTTATCACTCGAATAACTTGGAAATGTACAATAGTCGCTTTTGCATTTGAGGTAATTACTGAAGTCGTTACTACTATAGCTCTTCTGTGACCTTCCATACCGGGTCGCGCAGGATCAGCAGGACAACGATCGCGCCCAGCACCATACTGGGAACACCGATCCCAAAGGACCAGAGCACACTGGTCGGCGCAACCAGGGTGATCACATAGAAACTGAGCGTCTGGTTATTGAGTGCGTGCAGGTATGCTGCGCTCCAAACGCCATTGGATTTGAATACAGCATATGCCAGAACATATGCCAGAATAACGCACATCACCACCATTGCGATCGACCCAAGGATTGGCTGACCGGGATAGTTATAGCCCATCCAGATCACGGGCCAATGCCAGATGCCCCAGATCACACCCAACAGAAATACACCGCGCACACGACCCAGGCGGATCAATTCCGTTTGCAGGTAACCGCGCCAGCCGTATTCCTCACCGAAGGCAATGATCAACCCGAGAAAAGGTCCAACCAACACAGTGTTGATGGCTGTTACGAGGATGAAGACCGGAGCCGGCATGTTCATAGCCGCGACTTGAGGGTAGGCGGCTAGCACATCCACCACCGTACCCAGCTTGAAGACATAGTTCAGGAAGGACTGGATTCCATAAAAGGCGACAAATCCCAGCCCATAGAGCAGCCAGATATACCATTTGCCGCCAGCTAACCCGGTAGAGGCAAAGGCTTCCTTGCCGCCCTTCGTTACTCGCAGCACGATCAACAGGATCAAGCCGAGCACACTCGGAATGAGCAGAAGCGAAGCGATCATCACGATCTGCTTGGGCTGGATGAAACCAGCAACCAACCCAACCAAATACAAGAAGGTAAGCACAAAGTAGAAATAGACGAACCAACGCGATTTGGTGCTGTTGGACTTATAGTAAATTGGACTTTCCTTGAAGAAGAAAACGCCTAGGAACATGGCGGAGAAAGCCGGCAGCAGCATTTGGAATTGCAGAAGCACTGAGGCGATGGGGCTTTTCAATCCGCCGTTCAGATAGAGAGCGAGATCCGCCAGCCATGTCAGGGCAAAGGTCAGCCCGAGGAAGGCGGCAACGTGAGACCAGTTCACTTTGGAGGAGGATGTAATAGAAGGTTGTGATGTTGTTTGCATTGTTATTTCGCTTTCGTAAACAGACTTGAGAGTATCAAAAGTTTTTTTATTTTATGACGATCGGTTGTTCTTTGCCCGTTCGGTCATCATTGCCAGCAGCTTTCCCATCGGCACGCGGAAGTGATAGCTCGCCCAGAGTTGAAGAGCATTGCTGAAATCAGGAGTCAAAACCGGTGAGGTCTTGCCAACCTGTTTTGCCAACTTGCGCCCCACTACCACGGGGTCTGCCATCATCTCGGGCGGAACGCCCAAGCCGGAGGAGGATTTCGTACGGGTCAGCGGCGGGTGCATCACGTTGAAGGTGATTCCTTGTGAAGCATATTCCAGCGCCAGCGTGCGGGTCATTGACTCGATCGCGCCTTTCGTGGATGTGTATCCCGTCATGCTAGGGATGCCCGTGAAACCGACTCCCGAACTAAAGTTGTGGATGACACCACTTCCCTGCTTTTTCATGACCGGCAGCACAGCGCGGATCATGTTGAGATAGCCGAAATAATTCACTTCAAACTCACGGCGGATATCATCGAGCGAGCGTTCTTCAAATGGGATGAAAAGCGCGAGACAGGCGTTGTTGATCAACACATCGACTCTACCCCATTTGGAGATAATTTCCTCAATGACAGTTTTAATCTGCTCGGGCTGAGTCACATCACATCGAAACGGGAGCAGGTTCGGGTCGCCGCCCTGAGCGTGTCGAAGGGGAGTCTGACCGAGATTATCCAAAGAAAGATCCAGTGCGGCGACACAGTCTCCCATTTCCAGCAGAGCTTGGGTCATCGCCAATCCGATCCCGTTGTTTGCGCCGGTAATGATGATCGTTCGAGCCATGACGATCTCCTTCTGTTAGGCTTTCTCAGCCACTAATTCAAAGAACCATTGACCGAGCGAGGCGGCGATCATCACGGTTCCCATCAGTACAAAAAAGATCTGCATGAAACGTGCCGGTCCTGCCGGGGAACCGATGACCAACATTTCGACGAATTCAAAGAACATGACGATCAGCCCGGAGGCGATGGTTGCCAGCAGCGCAAACTTATTCTTGCGGATGGAAAGGATGGCGGCGCACAGGGCGCTCCCGCCCACGATAATTCCCAGCGACAGCCCGGGGATGGTGTAATCTTTGAAGATGCCGTTCAGTATTTCAACCGGCGGAGTGTAGAAACCGACGAGCAATTGGATGCCGCCTTCGAACGCCGCCAGCGCCAGCAGGATGGACAGGGCGATCAGCAATACGCGAATGGATTTGGTGAGCAGTGCCATGATGTTCTCCGTGAAGATTGATTTCGTCCGTATGATAGCGTTGCACAATAAAAAACTCCCCCGCCGAGGGGGGAGTTTCCACTATCCGAGTGGATAGTGTATCCAAGTGGATATCATCACTCAAACTGCGCCAGGGCAGTCAGGAGAAGAACCAGTACTCCGCAGAGTGCCATCAGCCTGGAGTACAAGCCAAAGCGAGAAATGGCTGCTTCTGCGCCCGAGTTCGAGCTCATCATCGGTCCGACGCGCAGGAGGGCATTGAAGACAAATCCCATACCGATCATGGCGACGATCAGGATATGTTTGAGGAGCATGGCGACCGCCCATAGATTCCCGAAGTTACCGACACCGCGATAATTGGGATCGACGATCATCAGATAGATACCCGTGACCATGAAGATGACCAGCGAGACGTACAGCCACGGACGGCTGCGCTTCGAGACTTCGCTGAGGATGGGTCCCGTTATCTCGGCGTTTGACTTCCCGAAAGCGGGCAGATAGATCAAGCTGAGCAACAAGAAATGTCCGATAAAGACGACAGTAGCCAGGGCATGCAGCCAGGTGGACAGAGAGAAAAGGATCTGTGACATAGTGATTTCCCTTCGATGTTAATATCTACGCTCGCTTTGAAGAAAAGATGTACAAGCCAGCGTCAAACGTTCATTGTTTATTTTCGATTTGCCCATAATACTTTGATAGAAATAAAAACTCCCCTGCCAGGAGGGGAGTTTTCGCTATCCGGGTGGATAGGGTGGGTTTTGGTATTCGTCTTATAATCAGTCTAAAGGTGTTTAAGCAAAGTTGTTTCGCATAAGACATAGTTAGCCCACTCTTCGAAAGGGTTATCCAAAATCAATGCATCGAAGTCTCCTCCCTTTCCTTCTAGCGTGTTTAGGATTTTGGGCTCTCTCGTCTGCCGATAGTAAGACATTGTTTGAGTGGCAATTAACTGAAACGGTTGTAGGTTCACAATCAACGTACAGGGTGCGTTATGAACAAGAGGATTGGAAGGCTCCCTTTGGGCAACCTTTAGACTTGAATGCACCATATTTCATCAGACCTCCTTTGTTAGGTTATACAGAACCGCCGTGTTCTTCGGAGACTTTGAAGTACATTCTGAGGCGTTCACAAGGAGACGAAACGTTCGATCGCGTATCACTAACCATTTACAATAACATTTCATGGGCATTTAGATTGAGTAGGGTTGGAATTGTTTTGTCGATAACATATATGTGGTGGTATGCAACAGAGTATAAAGATCGCTGGGCTCTTTTTACTGTAATCGTTGCATGTAGCTGTGTTTTTCTGGCATTGGTCACAAGATTGATTGGTCCAGATATTGGTCATTTTCCTATGTTCAGTCTAGCAGGAGTGCCGGATTGTCATGGCACGGTAACAATTGACGCTGTATTAGTGAAAGTGAATTATGAAATGCCATTTTTGTTGTTCATAGGTATTTGCTCGGAACTAGCAATGTTTATTTTGATGTTCCGCCAAATAAAAAAGGCTACAATAGCCAGAAGAGAGTCTTCAATATCGGTGGTGGGCTAACACCGCGTGCAGCCAACTTGGTGTACGCACCGCGTTATTCTTGTCTATCCGTCTCGAAGGCGAGTCCACACTCCCAGCCTAAGCGGGTGATGTCAAGGCGTCGGATGCTTTTCATAAGTAAAATGTAAAACATACTATGCAAAAATCAAGGCACATCGCGCACAGCATCATTTTCGCTTTATTATCGCTCTTTATCCCAATCGTCGTTTTGGCGTTTGAAGAGTTTTTTGCAGCCTTCCGATTTTCCAATGAGTTCAAGTTATCAATCTTTCTTCTTACCATTACCGGCATCATATGTGGTTCGCCCATTTTGCGGAACAGCAAGGCAATAAAATCTGCATTTGCAGTAGTGGTAAAAGCCATGAGTATCATTGGAGTATTAGTCAACATAGGATTACTTTATTTTGCTTGGATCGCTCAACCTCCCGAGATGACGGGAACCATCTCTAGTATTTATTCGAGTCCGATTTTAGGATACGAGCGCTCCTTAAGAATACATGTAGATCTACCAGCTGATGAACTTGTAGAGAGAAATCTTGATCCACAAGAGCCAGTTTTCATTGTAAATATAACCACTGACACGTTAGTTTATGAGCAGGTTAGCGAAGGGCAAAAAAGAATTGTTAATTACAGCCGACTTCGAGAAAATCAACATATAAATGTGGTATGGAATGGTTTTATCTTCATAACTGACCCGGCACAAGTTATAGCTTTGAAAATAGTAATTCTCGACCAATGAGACATCGCACATTTTGTACGTTGTCCAAATGCACCCAAAACAGCGTGCACTTGACTGGATGTTCGCTTCCGTTTTGGCGTCGAGTTCACACTCCCAACTCAAGCGAGTAACACAAACTATCAAACAACAGTCAGCGGAGGGAATCCATGGATGCCAAACAAAATTCGAAAAGCAACTGGTCAGGCGGAGTGCTCATTGCAGCGAGCATTCCGATCCTGCTGATCATCGTTGGGATCATTGCCATGCTGGGCGGGGCGGGCAGAACTGACCCTGTCACAGGTGTCACTGACACAACCGTGGAAAATGCTGTCTTTTTTGGCGGGCTTTATCTGGCGGTCCCTTTGGGTCTGCTGGATGTGATCGTCGGAAGTTGGGCACGCTCCAGAAACGTGCTGAAAAAGAAGTTCACCCTGCTCGGGATCAGTATCGGCGCAGTAGGCATTCTACTAGGTCTCCTCGCATGGGCTTTCTTCATCATGATGTCCTCATTCGTGTTTTAAATCGTTTTATAATCAACTACAAAGGTACTTATACGGAACAAGTGCCGTTTAAGTCGCAGGCGGGTGCTATAACCTTGAACAACCTACCATAGCAACATCGAGGCAGCATGTCATCGGAACAACTTAATCAGGCGATCGCATTTATCAAAGCGGGGAATAAACCAGCTGCTTTGCCTATTTTGAAAGAAATCATTCAAGCAGACCCTCAGAATGAAAATGCCTGGCTGTGGCTTTATTCCTGTGTAGATGACGTTAAACAAAAAAGGTACTGTCTGCAAAAAGCGCTACAGATCAACCCGAACAATATCCACGCCCGTGAGGCACTGGGAAAATTAACGGGATTACGGCCTTCATCCACTCAAGGTGCCGTTCCTGTAAAAGCAAAGAAAGCCCTGCCCGCTTCCAGAAGAAAACGAAATACCGGGGAAAATTTTTTCTATTGGTTTATTGCTGCAGGAATGGGAGCGTTCTTATTTTTGTGCATGATCTCTGTCCTCTACCTGGAGAGAACAGGTCAAATCCCTGCATTCGCTGCCAAACTGCCCTTGTTCCCATCTGCTACATTAACCCCATCTCCCATCCCTACTGCCACAGCAACTGTTACTCCAAGTCCATTACCCACAAGCACGAATACGGCAACACTATCCCCAACAGGCATTGCGCCTCTGGAAGCTTTGGAAAGCTATCGATTGCAAGGGACAATGACCATGGGAGCAGAGTTCTGACTCCGCATCCTTTACATGGGAGTTTACCAAGGAATGGGTAAAAGCCTCTCTGGCACAGCGTATGATCATGTCAATTCAAGATCTGGCGCTTCCTGCAGGTACAGAAGGATCTGACCAATTGCCTGCCTTAAACATGGAAACCGTCGTCATTGACAAAACAGCCTGGATGAAAAGCGAAGACAACTGGGTACGAATGGATTACCAGCAATCCATCAATCAGCAGAATGGTATTCCAAGCCCCGTATCCGATTGGCAGAGTTTGAAGCTCGTCGGCGATGAGATCGTTCATGAGATCCCCTGCATACACTACACTGTCGACGAAGATGCTTTGAAAATATCGGGTTCTAATAATTATCAAAACATGACCGTGCATATGCTGGGAGATATCTGGGTTGCCAATCGATCTGACTTGCCGCCTGTCATCTTGCGCATGAAAATTCAAATGCAGGTCAGCGGGTTATTTTCTGCTCAAGCCTGGGCGACACCCGATCCTCTTCTTCAGATCACACCTCAGGCATTCGAAGGGAAAGACATGGTGTACTCCTATGAGTATGATGTTACCGACGTAAATACCGTTATTGTGATTGAACCTCCAGAAATATCTTCCAGCTCCTAAAACAATATGAACATCCCTTCTCGTGAAAGAGCTGAAGAAATCATACAGGAAGCGCAAGACTTGAATCCGAGGTCCCTGGGTGCAGCATTCGTTTTATGTGGGGAAGGCAGCAGAAGCCATTGCGGCCCATCATCCGAAGCTCGACGCACAAACTGCTTTTACTTTGGGCTATCTGCATGATATTGGGCGGCGGGCTGGCGTTACCGATATGCGCCATACTCTGGATGGCTATACCTTCCTGATGGAACAAGGTTTTGAGGATGCCGCTCGGATTTGCATAACGCATGTATTCCCTTTGCGAGAACTACAGTCAGTTGCCGGCCAATGGGACTGCACAAAACAGGAAATGGATTTTCTGGAGGACTATCTTTCCAGTATCGAGTTTGACGACTATGACAGGCTGATCCAACTCTGTGACGCCATCGCCCTGCCATCGGGGTACTGTCTGGTTGAAAAGCGTCTCATGGATGTAGCATTAAGGCGCGGAGTCAATGAGTTCAGTGTGCCGCGCTGGAAAGCATTTTTAGGAATTCAAAAAGAATTCGAAAGCGCGATCGGTCAGTCCATTTACAAGGTGCTGGATGGAGTTGTCGAAAACACCTTTGGATTTGATCCGCGCGTATAACATCGTTCAAGGAATCATTATGAAAACAATCGGTCTGATCGGCGGGATGAGCTGGGAATCATCCATCGAGTATTATCGCATTATCAATGAGTTGACCAAAGCCAAGCTCGGCGGGCTCCATTCGGCGAAGAGCCTGATGGTGTCCGTGGACTTTGCGGAGATCGAAGTGCTGCAACATCAAGGTCGCTGGGGTGAAGCATCCGCTTTGATGGTGGAAGCAGCCAGAAGCCTGGAACGAGGCGGCGCGGATTTTGTCGTCCTTTGCACGAATACGATGTACAAGTCCGCGGAGGAGATCCAGGCTGGTATCAGCATCCCGTTCCTGCATATCGCAGATGCAACAGCACAAGTCGTGAAGAAGTCTAACATCCAAAGGATCGGGCTGTTGGGCACGCGCTTCACCATGGAAGAGGATTTTTACAAGGGCAGGCTTTCGCAGAATTTCGGCTTGGATGTGATCATCCCGGACGCGGCGGGACGTGAGACCGTCCACCGGGTGATTTATGATGAGTTGGTACTCGGCAAGATTGAAGGACGCTCCAAGGAAAATTATCTTGAGATCATGGAGCAAATGGTCAGCGCAGGAGCGGAGGGAATTATCCTGGGTTGTACAGAGATCGGGCTGCTGGTTCATCAGGAAGACAGTCAGGTACCGTTGTTCGATACGACCAAGATCCATGCTGAAAGTGCCGTAGAATATGCGTTGATGTAGCATACTTGCCCAGATAGAGAATCCTTCTTCGGGTTGGAAATCAATATGAATAAATTAGCCATGTCTGTCTTTTTGCTCGTTTTCATTCTTTTGCTGTCTTCATGCTCCCTGAGCAATCGCGTCACTGCATCAAAAACATGCAACATGGACCTTCAAATATCTGTCCGTCAAGGAGATTCTGCCAATCTCAACCTTTCGGGAGAGATTGCATTTGGCTCCAGCCAATGGACCAGCTTCGAAGGAAATCTGGTTGAGGAAAATGGAACATCCCACCCGGTTTCCTTTTACTTCAACGGCAAAGTACTTAACTTCACCCTTGATCTCGAACAGGGTCGCATCTACGGTACAGGGGTCATGGAAAGTGAACTAGCCGCTTGTTCAGGGACTGGAGGCGGAACGTTATCAGGTCCGATGTTTGGCGATCTGGGAGATTGGCGAGCGCAATGGATATCTGAGGGAAGCTCAGTCCCAGTCCAACCTTCGAACGAAAATAATTCGATTCGGCAACTTATCCTTGTGTGCTTTTACGCCCCAATCGTGCTTATTGGATTATTAGTATTTTTCTATTTATTCCGGTTATTCGCCCCTTACAAACTTATAGCTCCATTCAAAAGGAAGCATTCGTCCAACAACAAACCTTCAACCCCTGCCCTGAAAAAGGTAAAACAGGAGGCAAAGCCAGTGACCGGGAAAGATATAAAACCGATCACTGAGTACCAAGTTACATATGTTGCCGGTGATAGGTTATTCGATCTATCGTTCGAGATCGAAAGATCCTCCCACTATTTCGGTGAATGCGGCGTCACCATCGCCAAAGAATTGGATGTGAAATCGAATCAAGCCACCGCGCTGGAGCTCTGGCTTTTCGAAACGCAAAGTAAGCAAACCGTCTCTAAAATACTGGCAAGCAATTACTGTTTCAGCCAGAATAGTTTGCGAGGCGAGTTGGAGCAAAAGGGTGAGGTGATATTGATTTGAGATGGAGAGAAAATAGCCATCGAGGCGAAAGAAATACGGATGGAAGCAGAAATCCTGCACGTAGAATATGAGCAAAACTCTCCCTTTCAACAGAGCGTTTTCAAGAAAGTCACATTACGGGTCGAAGTTTGGCAAAGATAACTTGAGCTCGATGAGTCAGTTGAAAATCTGCAACGAAATCGTAAAAAGCCCAAACAAAACATGAGAGCACTCCTGCGTTCGTCCCTGAAACTCATCCTGCTCGGTGCTATCGTTGGCGCTGTGGTAGTCACCGTTCTCACGTTGATAGGCTTCACCGCCAGATACTGGTGGCTGGGGGAAACACTTAGCCAACTGCGTCCACAGTATGCATTTGCCTTGATTCTTTGTTTGCCTTTCCTTGTGTGGCGCTTCCGGCGTGCAGGTTGGCTGGCTTTGATCCCCTTACTGTTAAACGTCAGTACATTTGCTTCGCTTTATTTCCCGCTTCAATATGATCCGGTTTCGACTTCGCGGCAGTACACGGCGCTGCACTACAATCTCGATAACACACTTCCCGATCACGCCGCCGCTTTTGACTATCTGCGCAACCATCCCGTTGACATTCTGTCCTTGCAGGAGTTGACGCCGGAGGTGGCTGCTCGATTGACCGAAGAGCTCCCCGGATATGTGATCGCCTATTCGCACCCGATGACGAATTCGCATGGTTCCGCTGTATTGGTGTCGGTTACGTCTGGGATCGAAGTGCATTCGGCAGATATCATCCATTTGCCGGATTATTCCGTTCGCCCGATCATCGAGGCAATGCTCGATATCGATGGATATTCAGTTGCCTTCTTGAGTTTGCATGTGATCCGACCGGTCAGTGCGTGGAACACCGATTTTCAGCAGATCGAATTTGCCTCCGCCGCGGAATGGAGCCGTCAGCAGCAGGAGCAGGGACAGACCGTCCTTATCATGGGGGATCTCAACTCGACATCCTGGTCCAGGAATTTCCGTCAATTTCAGCAAGCGGGACAACTGCTCGACTCGGAACAAGGCTTCGGGCTGGAACCAACGTGGCCCGCGAGTTTGCCAGCGCTATTTACAATCCCCATCGATCATTGTTTGTACAGTCCAGGAATTATGATCGTCAAGCGCTTTACCGGTCCGTTTCTGGGCAGCGATCATACGCCCATCCACATTCAGTTCGTACTAGCTGAGAAATAGGAAGCTAAGCACTTCAACCATCTTGGGGCATAACATTGTGAATGAAGATGGTGAACTATAGTGATAGCTGAAAATCTACTCGCGTTCAGCAAAGTTGATGATCGCTTTATCATTGTGCTCCCAGTCCGCGCCGGAGTGTTCGAGCACCATAGAGGGAATTGGAAGTTTCTTGAGAATTTCCACTTCCAGTTTCTGGCGCATTTCGTAGAACTGGATCACGCCCTCATAGCCGTGAAGGTCATGGGATTTGCCGTAGGCTTGCCCGGTCAGATACCAGGTGACAAAGTCCGCCCATTCCTTGGGTCGCTCGGCGCGGACATGTTCCAAGGCTGTCCTGACGTTCTGCGGATGGAGGTAGATCACCAGCGGGTTCAATGGGGCGATGACGTCGGATATATCCGCGATCTGTTTCCGCGCCAGTAGCGGATCAGCGTCATGCCGCGCCAACATCACCGTGAGCGGATTCTGCAAAAAGCAGCATTCGAGCAAAGTGATCTGACCGGAGTTTTCCATGTCGCGGGCAAAATCCTGCCAGCGGTCGAGGGCAAGACGACAGTATTCTTCCATTGGCAAGCCATCGTAGACATCGAGGTGAGATAACTCATCAATGAGAGAGGGAGGGATTTCCTGCGGGTGCAAGTGTTGCAGCTTGCGGTACTTGAGCAGATAGTCTGCGCCGCGGATGGTTAATTGTTCATGGAGGAATGCAGTCCATTCGGGGTAACGTGTTAGGAGAGCTTGAAATCCTGATTCGCTCAAACGGGCAACGCCTTCGAAATCGGCGGGATGGTCAAAATTCCCTTCGCGCCAGAAGCGGACGGTGAGTCCCTTAGATTTGAGGTACTCTTCCAGATGAGTCGCGGCAGTAGATTTCCCCGAGCCGGGGATGCCTTCGAAGAGGATGAGTTTTGTTTTCGGCATAGTTAAAGTCTTTTGCCACAGAGACACACAGTCACAGAGAGTTTTTAAAATTCTCCGTGTTTCCGTGACTCTGTGGCAGATTTTTTGGAATCTCAAGCCAAACTGACTTCCACCATTTTGCCATCGACATAGCTGAGCAGGGAACCATTTACGTGCAGACGCAGAGTCAGATTTGTAGAGGCGGCGGAGGGTTTCGAAATCGGGGACATCTACGGCGGAGAGAGAAGCGACTTCGTCCAGCGCGGAGAGGTCATCGGGGTTATCCAATGATTTGCTCAGGATAACGCCCCAGCAATCCCAGGGCAGAAGTTCCACTTTATTAAGCGATGCCACATCGCGGACAAGATTTCCCGCGCACGAAGCCAAGTCCCTTCATATCAAAGATGCCGAACTTGTCTGCGTCCTGTTCGCCGGAGCGGCACATCTGCCAGGCTTTGCCACCCACGATGAACTGGTCACGCGGCACATCCAGCGGGTTGAAGGATATCTTCAACGCGTTTTGCTGAAGCTCATCCAACTGAGCGTCCACCAATACCCAGCGCGATTGGTCGTAGTTCCAATATTCGACCACCCAGTGATCTTCGAAGTGATCGGGCATGAAGTAAGCGCCGAAGCCGCAGCGCGCGCGTGCCGGGATACCTTGATGCCGCAGCATCGCGACCAGCAACAAGGAATGATCGCGGCAGTTGCCGAGCAACTTGGTCTCGGGATAGCGCGGCTCACTCAACGGACGCGCATCCAGTTCGAGCGTACGGCCCAGGCGTTTCTCCATCGTGCGCAGTTGCAACTCGTCCATGCGGTTGAGCGGGGGCTTGAAGCCGTAGCTCTCCGTCCAGAAGACATGGATGGTGACGCCCTGCACCAGCTTGACCAGGTCCGCGATGGAGGTGGGCAGGTCATTGAAGAGGTGGGTGAAGGCTCCGGGGTTTGAGATCGTCCCTTGTTGAGCGAAGTAATCTAGAGTTGGATTCATATTCATCTCCATCATTATGTTGTTCCGCAGCGTTGCAAGCGACTAGCGGCTTGGCGATAACTGTAATGCGACATTTATGTCGCGTGTGGGCAAAAGCGACATAAATGTCGCGTTACTTAAGCAGACGCACATCCGGGAAATAGATCGTGGGGAAGGAGAAGTTCATTTGCGCGAACTTCCAGCCATCGGCTTCACGGACAACGACGGCTGTGAAGCGCAGTGCCCAGACGAATGTTTCGCCGCGGCGCAGTTCGTAGACGGTGTTCGTGCCGCCGCGCAGGATGTGAAGCAATTTTTGTTCGGCGCTCATTTTTGGGTCGTCAATGAACGATTTGACGAATTCAAGGTAGGAAGCGTAGTTCTCTTCGCCGATGGTCTTCGTCACGGTGGCAAAGGCTGCCACCCAGCCTGCATCGCCTAGACTGTGAACGGACATATTTTCCAGATCAAGGCGCACATCGCCCCAGGTTTCCCAGTCGCCGACGACCAGTTCGCGGGAGGAGGCGCGGTCCATGTACCATTCGCCTTCGCGTGGTTTGAGTCCGTTCGTACCGATGACTTCGACGTCGGCAGTGAAGAGTTGCATGAAGGCGTCGGCTTGGGTCACATCGCGGTGGGTGTAGCCTTCCTGGAAGGCTTGCATGAGTTGGCGGATTTCGTCGTTGGAGGTCATTTGGGTTCCTTTTCTTTTTTGGGACACGGACGGCACGGAGGATTCTTTATTATCACGGAAAAATCCGTGTTGTCCGTGTACGAGAGGGGTAGGGCGGGATGGCATCCCGCCCCACGAGTTTTACCATTCTTTGATCCACGGTTCGAGGAGGTCGTAGTCGGTGAAGCCCAGGGATTCGTATAAGGCGTGGGCGCCTTTTCCGTAGGAGCTGACCGTTGCCAGTGTAGCACCAAGTTTTTCGGCGCGGCGCAGGGCTTCGTTCATTACAGCTTTGCCGAGTCCGCGCTTTTGGTGGTCAGGATGGGTGCCAACCGGTTCGAAGACGACGGTGCGAGTCACATCGTCTACCCAGGCGGTGCAGAAGGCGGCAAGTGAACCATCGGGCGCGACGGCGACGATATCAAGGTTACGGTTGTAGATGGGCACGCGCTGGATATTCTTGTACCACTCCCAGCCTTGATATTTTTCATCGGGCTCATCGGGGTGGAAGGCTTTCCACGAGAGCCAACTGCGCGCGGGCAGCTCGCTTTCGTCACCCAGGGCGCGGACGGAGTATCCACTCGGGATAACGGGATCAGGCGCAGGCGTAGTGAAGAAGCGGCGGCGCATGTGTTCGGCGAGAAACTTCGAGCGTGCGTATCCGCGTTCGGTGAAGAGTCCCTTCACCAGGTCGTCCGCCGCATTCACCCAGACGATCAACTGCTTTTTGCCGTCCTCATTCGGTTCGGGGAACTTCGCTTCGGCGACATCCAGCATTTCGGAAAAAAGTTCGCGCGTGTGATAGGTGGGATAGAACTGGAAGAACGCTTCGCCGCGGCTATCGGGGTTGAGCATCGCGACGATCTGCCCCTCCACCTCCCACAGGTGGACCGCTTCGCACAGGTCGAAGTGGAAGATGTTCATATTGACGTGCCAGACCCAGTAATCCCAACGCAGCAGCGACCAGGAATAATCGTGGCGTTCGTTTAGCAGGGATACTTCGCGCAAGAATTCGCGGATCTGCCAGTAATCTTGTTCGTCTCGGTAGGTTCGAAGGTTTGGTTTCATGAAGTTCTCTCTGGATGATACTCTCTATTTATTCAGCGGTCAGTTCGATCAAATTGTTCGTCACGGTCGCGCCGATCAGCGCATAGTGCAGCAAAACCGCCACAATACCGTGAACTCCCGCAAGGGTGCGATGTACATCCTGCATGACGAAGGAGGCAAGCATCAACGAGTTGTGGTCAGAGGTCGGTACGTGAGGGAAGGTTGTGGGTTGCATGGCATCTCTTCTCCGATGCATAGGATAGCCGCTCTCGAACAAAAACTCCCCTGCCGGGAGGGGAGTTTCCGCTATCCGGGTGGATAGGGTGGATCTTGGTATTCGTCTTATAATCAGCCTAAAGGCTACTTAAGCGGAAGCTTTCCGCCTAATACATCTAATAGGGGGCTTAACCAGAATGAATCCGGTTAAGCCATAGTTGGGCAACTACTCATGAAATCATCATGGCAAGTAGGGCAAATCATCCAAAATTCGCACAATCTCCCGAACACTATATTCGTGCGTTTATGCTCCTTTTAAAGGATTTGCAGGAGCTTTTCGACTATATTGAGCCAGCCGATGAAAACCTCACCTGTTATTCATATCGTATCCATGCTTTATTACTTCGTGCCTGTGTCGAAGTAGAAGCAAATTGCAAAGCTATCTTGAAAGAAAATGGATATAAGAAAGATAAAAAAGGGTAGAGATGTTGATATGAATATGATAGATTACAGAAAAATTAATGTCACTCATCGACTATCATCCTATCAGGTAAAAGTCCCTTATTGGAATGGGTCGAAAGTTTTACGAACTCCTTTTTCCAGCTGGTCAACGGGCGGCAAGCTTGATTGGTATGAAGCATACAATACAACGAAACACGATCGGCTCTCTGGGTTTAAAGAAGCAACATTTGACCATCTGCTCGACGCATGTTGCGGTGTGCTAATAATTCTATCAGCGCAGTTTTATAGAGAGGATTTTTCACCTGGAAGCTCACTTTTGGCGCTTCAAGGTCCTAATGATGGAATGGAAAGTGGTATTGGTGATTATTTTCGAGTGAAATTCCCCGACGATTGGTCTGAAGATTTACGCTATGACTTTAACTGGCAAGAGCTTGAAGATGAACCAGATCCATTTCAAACCATTGATTACTCGCAAATTATTTAGCATAGTGCGGAATTAATGTATAAGCCTATGCTAGTGCAAGCATTTTCCTGGTTTGAAGTTTTTCCATTTCGACGGCGAATGCCACGCTCCCACCCGAAGCGGGTAACGCACCCCGTTGGGCGGCACGATTACAATTTCAGTAGATCGAAACTGCACACCGATACGAAGATTATTGCTAATAAAAAGGAGAAGCTGTGACGAAGCAAACGAAAGAACCAGTCATATCTGTGATGCTAGCGGTTGCTGATACGCCGTCTGCTGTCGAATGGTATAAGCGTGCACTCGGCGCGACAGTCTTGTGGAATCTAGGATCAGTGGCTGGCTTAGAGATTGCTGGTGCACCGTTCTTTTTGGGTGAGCCAGCGAATAATGGTTGGGAAAGTCCTTCCACGTTGGGAATCACATCGGCACGCGTTGAGCTATTCTGTGATGATCCTGACGCGCTGATCGCGCATGCTTTGGAAGCGGGCGCGATAGGTAGCCTTGACAATATCAAGAATCATCAGATGCCCTGGGGAAATCATCGTCAGGGTGGCTTTACAGATCCATTTGGGCATATTTGGTTCGTAGGGGATAGATCGCCATTGAGCCGATACCTGCGCTAGCCTTAGGATGTCACCCAATACAGCGTGCACCGGACGGCTGGGACTTTGTGCATTTTTTGAGTATGGCTCTGGACCTTGGCAGTTTTCCTTTTTCTCTCCCAGCCGCCGGCAACGCCAGCCGTTAGCCAGCAAGAGTAAAGCCAAGTAGGTAAACAAAAGGTGAGAAGATGCAAAGAGTATGGGCAATCATTTTGAGCGCCTTCATAGGTTTGTTGTCTCTGACAATTGGAACTGTAATTATCGTAAGAAAAGGATATTTTGCCTACGGAAAAAAGGGTGGATTCATAGGTAGAGTCTCCGGAAGGAAGGCAACCTCCCAGGGAATTGGGCAAATAATTATGGGGCTATTTCTTCTTTTCTTGTCAGCTGCTATTTATCTTTGGGGTGGTTAAGAATTCGTCAAAGAGCGGATAAGGTATCCTGTCCTAAAATCGTAATGAGGTAGAAGAAGTACCTGTAGGTGATAATGTTGAGCTTCACTAGTAGCTAAAATTAGTATGATCTACACCCGAACAGAATCTGCTCTCGAAGTTTTATCCACGTTCCCAGCCCAAGCGGGTATCCCCTAAAGAGGACGATGTCCCTTAGCAAGGATGATATCGTCAAGCCGTTGAGCTGCACAATAGTAAAAAGAGGCGTCATGAATAATAGACCAGACGAAGCAGGTGGCAGACCTTGGCTGGTTTGGAGTAGCATCTACGTAGCTGTTCTTTTGGCTATCCTATGCTATTTGAACTACACCGAGCCATATTCGTACGATCCAGTTGTCAGTTTTGATCTTCGGGCATTGATCCTTTGGGGTTTGCTTTACCTCCCTGTTCTTATCTTACCTGTTGTCGCCGGTTGGAAAGTCACAGAGTTCGGGTTTACTCTCAATCCGTTCCTTGCAGTAGCATCCTTGCTGATCGTAGCCATGTGCGCCTACAGCATTTCCACTGACAAGGTTACCTGGCAAAGTGCTCTGATGGAAGCATTTGCTAGAACGGGTGAAGAGATCTTCTTCCGCGGTTTTCTGTTTGTTCTCTTCACAGAGCTATTTCGGAACAAGCACAGACCTTGGCTCTGGGCTGCCATCGTATCATCGCTACTATTTGCATTAGCGCATACACAGACATTCCAGCCCGGGTTTCTGACTCAGCATGGCTCCCCTTCGCTTCCGATTGGTTACCAATTCCTTCAACGCTTCCTCAATCTGTTTGGCTTAGCTTTCGTATTCACCTTGATAAGGGTTTGGACTCATTCGATTTTGCCAGGGGCAATCGCACATAGTTTGTCTAAGGCGAGTATTGTGACCTTACCTTTTGTATTACTGATCTACGGTGCAGTAACAATCTGGGCTCACTGGCGCGCTGAGCGCGTTGTTCTTCAAGTCGATGGATTACGATTGGCGTAGGATAACCCAACACAGCATCCCGCAAGATCATCGGGATAGGTATGCACCGGATTTGGGGTACGCTTCCGCTTTTGGAGCATTTTCCTGGCTTGGGCGGAGTTCCGTTTGATGGCGAGTTCAGTCTCCCACCCCCAAGCCGCTAACGCCAGCGGTTAGCGAATCATGAAACAGTCAAGGATCGAAAGATGGAGAAACATGAATGCACACTAACCTTCCATCCAACATATGTAAATATTTGACCAGCCTACTTCTAATTCTCACATCCACAGCCTGCCAGCCAACAAAAAATTCGGCGACGGCTTCCATAACCAACACTCCAGTCATCGCCCAGAAAATAGCCTTTGTTTCAGCTCGTGATGGTAATGCAGAAGTGTATGTGATGAATAGTGATGGATCAGAACAAACCAACCTGACAAATAATTCAGCCGAAGATTGGTTTCCAACCTGGTCCCCTGATGGTGAACAGCTTGCATTTTCTTCTGACCGGGATGGCAATCCCGCCATCTACATTATGAACATAGATGGATCAAACCTTATTCGTCTCACCGAAACAAGCAATTCCTTTCCTGCATGGTCTCCTGATGGAACGCGCATTGCATTTGCCTGCTATTTTAACTCCTACATCCAAATTGCGTGAAATCTGCGTTATGAATATTGATGGCAGTGGAAGAAGCCAATTGACAAACGATAAATCCTATAATGGATTTCCAACCTGGTCTCCGGATGGAAAAAGAATTACCTATGGCAGTTATCGCGACGGAGACGATGAAGTTTTCGTGATGAATGTAGATGGCTCTGAGCAAACTCAACTCACGAAAAACACATGTAGTGATGGGTCGGCTGTATGGTCTCCAGATGGAAAACATATTGCCTTTGCCTCTAATCGTGACGGTCAACAAGAAATCTACATAATGAGTTCTGACGGATCGGGTCAAACCAGAATTACAAATGAAAAAGGTGATGATGTCTGGCCTTCCTGGTCACCTGATGGGAAAAAGATCGTTTTTATGTCTGATCGAACGGGTCGTTATGAAATATTCACAATGAATATGGATGGTTCAGAACAAACACAGTTGACAAATAGTGCACCTGAAAACGCTTCACCCGCTTGGTCGCCAAAAAACTGAAGGTCGAACCTGCCCAACACAGCGTCCCGCAAGATCATCGGGATACGTCTGCACCCGATTTGAGGTACGCTCCCACCCCAAGTCCCCCTGCAGGGATATATCGCCAGCGGATAGGCAGCAACAATCAGCATGTTACATACTTGGTAGAATAAGAACCATGGAAAAGACAATCACCATTACGCCAGTTCACGTTGCCGATCTGCTCGCCGAGGGCGAGCTAATGCCGGTCTACGTGCATGTGATCGACCATCCCGATGCGCGGGTGCTGGTCGATACTGGCATGACGGACCTGCACCCGGCAGTAGCTGATATGGATCCCCGCCTGTTTCCACTGAGCCAGCAGGATCTCGACCTTGCCAGCGTTAATATCGTTGTCAATACGCATCTGCACTTCGACCACTGTGGTGGCAATCACCTCTTCGCCGGTAAACCGATCTACGTCCAGCAGCTGGAGCTTGACGAGGCGCACAGTAAGGACGATTACACGATTCGCGAGTGGGTCGATGCACCCGGCGTGCAGTATATGCCGGTCGACGGCGAGTTCGAACTGCTTCCCGGACTCCGGCTCGTCCCGGCGCCAGGGCATACACGCGGGATGCAAATGGTAGTCATCGAGACTGGCGGGAACCCGATCATAGTCGGCGGCGATGTGGCAGTTTGGTTCGGCGAGCTCGACGAACCTCACACCGAAGGGCAACTGCGGGTGCATGCGTTCGACCCCGAACTGGTCTGGCTTACGCACGTGGCTGAGCCGTGGCGACCCGGTCATAAGGTTTAATGCATTTTTCGCCAGGGGTAATATCGCGATACGAGATTCTCTATGTATAACCACTTCGCTTGCGGGTGATTATATAATTTTGCTCTGCCTGACAAAATAAAAGTAATAGTGGCGTTCACCACCTACCAAAAGAAGATATTTAAATTACCGGTATAAATCGTTAGACTTTAGATATATAGAGAGGAGAGTATGATGAGTAACGAACATATAGTCCCTGAGACCAAAGGTGTTACGGTGAAGTTATTGTCAACGGTGGACCTGGGTCCTGAGATCGAGGGTATGGCAGGGCGACAGCTTCGGATGCGCATGGTGACCATTGAACCAGGAGGTGTCTTTGGTCCACTTCACGATCATAAAGACAGACCCGGCATCGTCTACATCCTGCAAGGGACGATCACTGATCATCGCGACGGCGTTGATACCGACTACGGACCGGGAGTGGGCTGGCCCGAAGATCGGAACACCCTGCATTGGCTGGAGAACAAAGGAACGATCCCAGCCGTGGAGATCTCGGTCGATATCGTACGACAGGAGTAAACTCGGGTATATCGATTTGACAAACAAGCTCCTTTCCCGCCCTGTTACTTATCCGCTCATAAAAGGAACTTCGGAGAACAGCCTATGTCAACTGACCCTGCCTTCCGCATGACCGTACAAGATGTTTTTTCCATCAAGGGAAGAGGAACCGTCGTCACCGGTCGTATCGAGAGTGGAACATTGAACGTTGGGGATGAGATCCTGGTCCAGGGCAAAAGTGGCAGCAAAACAGCCATGGTCAACGGCATTGAGATGTTCCGCAAAGTGACAGATCAAGCCAGAGCTGGTGACAACGTCGGTATACTGCTTAGGGATATCGGTAAGGAAGATATTCAACAGGGAGACATATTAACCAGTTCCAATTTCGAGTTTACCTGGAAGCCATAGACAGCCAATTCTGCTCACGACACAGCACGTCTACTTTATATTCTTCATCACTATCAAAGGGACAATATGCACAACATTCAAAAAGATGTTGAAGAATTGCGAAAGCAGCTTGGGAAAGGATCGATCCAAAAGGCATATCGCGCCATTCTTTCCTACATGATGGGTTTGCGAACTCACTTTGCGAACAAGTACGGGGATGCTTTGGTTTCCGGTCTCTATCAAGGATACATGGACATGACGTACTTTGCTATCTTCCCGCTTTCTCTTAAAGAACGCGATCTGAAGATCGCCATTGTATTCAACTACGATGCCTTCCGCTTTGAAGCCTGGCTTGCAGCACGCAACCGCAAGGTTCAGCGGCAATACTGGGAGCTTTTTAAGGAGAGTCATTGGGATGGATATCGTATCGTTGCTCCGGCAGGAGGCATTGACTCGATCCTTGAGTGCGACCTGGCGAAGGATTTCGATCTCAATGACACAGAAGGATTGACTTCAACGATCGAAAAAGGCACAACTACATTCATAAACAAGATCGAACGATTCCTATCGCAAGCAAAGGCATAATGCCAGCAGATATCAATCAAGAACTCCCCGCAATCGGGGAGTTCTTTTTGAATTACATTTCAAGATCGTCCATGATTCTCTGCGCCGAGAGGCGACCTGAGATCATCGCTGTAGGCATACCTGTGCCGGGATGCGTGCTCGCGCCAGTAAAATATAAATTGCCATAACGCGGATGCTTGTTCTTGGGGCGGAAATATCCAAGCTGGGTCAGGTTGTGGCACAACCCATGTGTGGAGCCTTTCATCAAGTTGTAGCGCTTCTTCCATGAGAGCGGCGTGAAATTGATCTCGAACTTGATATGGGATTCGAGATCCGTGACGCCCTGACTCGCCAGGCGGCGGAAGACGTGCTGACGAGCTTCGTCTCGTATCTTCGCCCAGTCCTGGTCGCCGTTTTCAGACATGTGCCCCACCGGAACGATCCCGATGACCGTATCCTGTCCCTGCGGCGCCATGGATGGGTCCAGCCGCGCCGGGGCATGCACATACAAACTGGGATTCTCCGGCAAACCCAGATCGTCGATAATACTCTTGAAGTTATCGCGGTAATCGTGTGCCAGGTAAAGCGTATGCGGCGGCAGCGACTCGTACGGTTTATCCACGCCCCAGAAGAAGCTGATCACCGAGCACGAGAAACGTTTGCGCGCCAATGACTTTGCCATATCTTTATCGGGCAGTAAGTCGTTGTAGATGTACGGCAGGTCGGCATTGGCGAGGACGGCGTCAGCGGAGATGAATTGTCCGTTATCGAGGGCAACTCCACGGGCGTGTGAGGCGTTCACGTCCACACGCTCGACCGATGTGTCGAACATGAATTCCACGCCAGCCTCCTGTGCTAACTTCATCAATGCTTCGATCACACTGTACATTCCTCCGCGCGGATACCAGACGCCGTGAGCCAATTCGGTGTACGGCATCATCGAGAACGTGGCAGGCGCTTCGAACGGGCTCAGCCCCATGTACACATCCTGGAAGGTGAACGCCGATTTGAGCCGGTCGTCATCGAAATACGCTGACATATTTTTATAATGATTTGCCAGCGGCTTGACCTGATAGATCAGCGGTACATTGCGCAGCGAGAAGAAATCGGATGCCTTGCGGAAATCGCGATTGACCAACCGCTCGATGCCCAAGGTGTAATGACGGTGACCTTCGGTCAGGTATCGAAGCAAACCATCAAAACTACCTGGCTCGAATTTCTCCAACTGTTCCTGCATGGATTTCATATCGGACGTCAGCGCCAGTTGACTGCCATCATCGAACGCCAAGTGATAGGTTGGATCGACGCGCTGTAGATCGAGCATCTCGCGCATCGAAGTGCCCAATGCCTGAAATTCCGCTTCGTACAACAATGGCATGACTAACAAGGTTGGTCCTGTATCAAAGTGGTGACCATCGCGGCTAATGCGGTCACAGCGACCACCCGCGTGCGAGTTCTTCTCGATCACAGTGACCTTCATTCCATGTTTTGCAAGATGCGTGGCAGCGACGATCCCGCCGATTCCTGCACCGATGACAATGACTGATTTTTGTTTCATGGTTTCCCTTTTTAATGTCGTTGCGAGGAGGGTGCTCTTCCCGACGAAGCAATCTCCTCTTAAACGGCAAACTCTACTCTATAAGTTAATCCCATTTAACGGGAGATTGCTTCGGGGCTATCGCCCCTCGCAACGACATGAATGTTTTCACCCAATTTCACACTACGCCATGGCAGCATCGAAGAGAAAGCAGATGCCATCATGCTCACACACCTGCCAAAACTCTTCCGCTCTTCGTATTGCGGGCGCAGCAAATAGCCTTCCCGCTCGAACGTATCCAGCAGCCATTCAAAGCGCGCGGTATAAGCAAACCCCGCCAACCGGCAGCGCGGATTTTGCACCCGGCTGAGATAGTCCCTGCCAGTGGCGAAATACTTCTTCGCCAGTTGCACGCGGCTCTTCACCCATAAACGGTAGGCATCGCTCTGCACATCGAACGGCGAAATATGGTTCGCATCCAGCACTTCGCGCGGGATGTTGAAATAACCTGCCTGTACATCATCGAACGTATCGCGCAGCATATGCGTGATGTGCGCAGCGGTCACCGCCAGATAACGCGTATCGTCATGCGGTGAAGCACAACAATGCCCAATGAAATAATGCATGGACTCCGTCACAGCGCTGGCGAGCAGATGAGTATATTCATTCAACTCCACCTGCGAGATCAACCGTCCACGTCGCGCGGTATCGAACGACATCACGCCCATCATATTGCGCAGGTAGATCTGCAAGCCGCTGTTCTTTTCCAAGTCGCGGCGAACCAGATCCACAAGCATCTGTTCGTGGATGTCTGCATCACGAGGCGTTTCGCCCCGGTAGCATTTCTCCAAAAGGGACTTTTGCCGCTCAACAAACGCGCTTCGTTCCACGCTTGAAACGGAATCCGCATCCAGTGAGTCATCCACCCAACGGAAGTAGGCATACGCCCGATAGGCGTCTGCGATGCGGTCTTTATCCACCAAATAGCGAATGGTGTGAAACGTCTGTGAGCTGGCAGCTTTGGTAATGTAGGGTGCCAATCCCATATCTTCTTTTGTGTTTTTCATCATTATACCTACGCATTGATAGAGATTTGTTTGCTACAGTAGTACTATCTTACTAATGGCAAAACAAAAACTCCCCCATCACTGGGGGAGTCTTCCACTGTCCGAATGGACAGGCAACGTACTATACAGCCTTTGGTCGCATGGCAGTGTAGAGCAAATATCCACCTGCCAGAATGATCGCCACGGGCCAGAAAATCTCGGCGTAGGAAGCGAAGAAAAGGGAAGCAACTGCCAGCAATCCAAGAATGACCGCTACGATCTTCGCCCAATTCATGGAGTGCCGTAACCAGACTACCGCGAACGTAACAGCGAGTCCGCCCATGAGGATGGCGTTGGAAATTCCACCGGTTCGCTCATCGCGGATCCAACCCGAAATGCCCAACATGGCAATGATCGCCAGAGTAGCCATGACCCCAGCCGGGATAAATGCCCACCAGTTTTGTGCGGAGCGCAGGTAAACCACCAGGAAGGGAATACCAATTGCCAGCAGGAAGATCGGACCAAAGTACGCCGCAGCGTTCCCGCCAAAAGATGCCATCGCCGGAGCAATGCTCAACACGAACATGATGTACGCCACGAGCAAAGCCCACCAGCGCGTGCGGTTGCTCCAGTAGACCACGAAGAAGCTCGCACCGATCATGAACAGGAATAGCGAACCAACCCACTCCCCGCCAACGTTATCCACTAACAGTGTGACCATTGCCAGGAAGAGCATGATGCCGCCGGGGATAAGCGCCCACCAGTTCTTTGCACGATCTGTCAGATACGCCGCCGCGAACGGAAGCATGATGCCGAAGAATAATGGTGATGCCATCGCTGGGTTATCGTAGCCAGAGACAGCAAAACCAACGATCACAGCCAGACCGCCAAAGATACCTGCCGGGAAGAGCCAGCCCCACTCCTTGAATCCGCTCAAGGCGTAACTCAAAAAAGCGACAAGGCTGATAAATCCGAAGACCCACATCCAAACGCTATCGGGCAACTGGTTGAGATACCCCATCTGCTCAGCGAGTGCCAGCGCTCCGCCGCCGATCAACAGGATGCCCCAGAAAAGAGACGATCGATTAACTTTCATTCAAAACCTCCGTATGATGCTTTTGCCTGTCATTCGGATTGAAGCGAAGCATCTCTACTGCATCGGTAGAGACCCTTCGCTGTCGCTCAGGGTGACATGATATGAATTATTGCCATAATCAGTATACGCTTTTACAGGAGAATCGCCTCATACGAAAGAGGGGTTTGTACCTGTCCGGTCGGATAGTAAACGTCCCGCAGGTTTCATAAAGGCAGTGAGCCTTTCGAGTAAACCTGCGGGACGGTGTATTTCAGTGAGACTTCCCTTTACACTTCCATCTTTCGAAAGCGCCAGACTGCCAGCCCGAAGAAACCGAGCGCGTACGCAGTCAGGATCAAGGAGGGCAGCCAGGCAGACGATGTACCAAGTCCTCGAATGAGGATGTTCTGATAGCCGGTCATCGCCCAGGCAGATGGCATGAGCTTGCCGATGGTGGCAAATGTGCCGCTGGCTACTTCCAGCGGGAACCATGTTCCGCCCATCGCCGAAAAGATGAACATCGCCATCAGCGCGAACAGGATCACCTGCGAGTCATCCTTCACCAGCGTACCGATCAACAATCCCATCGCTGCTACCCACAGGCTCAACGCCACAGAGACCAGCAGCGTACCGAGTGGCGCGTTCATGTAATCCGTACTCAACGCAAGTTGACCGAAAACTACTAGCAGTGCGATCTGCAAAAACACCGTTGCAAACAGCGCCAGCATGTGTCCCGCAACGATCTCCCACGAATGCATCGAAGTGGACATCATGCGCTGTAATGTGCGCGTCTTGCGTTCCTGCACAAGGATCTGTCCTGAGGAGACCAGTCCCATAATGGCGAACTGCACCAGAATGCCGGGCGATGCCTGGTTGTAGGGATTATCGCCGAACCAATCGCCGGAGTCTTCCTCCTGCGATACCGCCATCTCCACCTTGACCAGCGAAGCGCTGTCAGCTTCGCTCCACGCCTGTGAAGCGGAAACAAACGACTCGTTCCGTTCTGAGGCGTCATCCGCTTTGCCGACCGTTTCCGAACTCAGCCGCGAGATTTCCACAGCGCTCATCAGCTTTGTAACGGGGGTCCGCAGCAGTTGAAAGAGGGATTGTCCTGATGTGGAGTTGAGATCTGCGACCAAAGTCAACTGCGGTTCGTTCCCCGCCTGAGCCTGTTGGCTGTACCCGGCAGGGACGATCAACGCCCCAGCCACATCACCCTTACGGATCGATTCATCCACTTTTTCCGGCGCCAGTTCCACCATACGCATGGAATCGGACTCCGAAAGCATCTTGAATAATTGTTGCGACACCACACCATCCGCATCATTGTTCACGAAACCCAACGGGATGCGGGCATCTTTTGTTTTGTCGTTGTCCGTTCCGCTTTTGTAGGCAAAGCCCATGAAGAGCGTGAAGAGCAGCGGCATCGCCACGAGGAACAACAGCGAACGTTTATCACGAAATATTTGTGAAAGGTCTTTGAGAGCAAGATCGATAATTCTCATTTCATATCTCCGTAGGGGCACGATATATCGTGCCCCTACAACATCACGCAAACCGTCTCCGGAACAAAACCGCGCCGATGCCAAACATGACAACACCCATCGCCACCAGCACAAGGAACGGCACGATCAATTCAGCAACGGGCTGACCGGCGAGCGAAAGCTGCCAGGCTTTGAGCACCCAGCCTTGCGGCGTGAAGTTGCCCATGAGCTTGAAGGCAGGGATCGGGATGTTGGTCGTGAACAGACCGCTGATCATTCCCAGCGTAGTCAGTGCACCGCCGAAGATCGCGCCTGCCTGCTTGCTGGTCTTGATGAACGACACCAATAGCACTGCCAACCCCACGGAGGCGAACATCTGCCCGAAGAAGGCGAACAGAATGGAACCTGTCTCACCCCAGTTGATCTTGAAGAAGTAATGACCGGCAGTCAGCAACACCGCTCCCTGCAGCATGACCGTAAACAGCACCGCCAAAAACTTGCCTGCCAGAATGGTTGTGCGGTTGGTAGGTGTGGTGAACATGCGCGCCAGCGTGCCTTCTTCCGCTTCCTGCAAAATGGACATCATCGCATACGAGCCGGTGAAGAACGAGAAGAAGATCAACTGCCCTGCCATGATGGCGCCCATCATATTCTGCACCGAGTTGCCCGACTCACCCGCGACGGCGGGAGTGGTCACTACCAGCGCGGCTTTCTCCGGGTGATGAAATAAATTCCGCTGGAAGTCCGCATACCAAGTTGAATACTTTTCGAACACAGTTGGAATGATCGCCGGGTCGAGTGTCTTGCCGTTGGCTTCCGTGCGTTCGTTGATGACTTTGAACGCTACGCCACCACCAGCCACGCCATCCAACAAGGATGTGACCATGTCACGCACCACGGTTGGAGCGATGGTCAGGGTGGGGTCTTGCAGGATCGTGATGGTTGAATCTTTCTTCCCAGCGAGAAGGTCGGCAGTAAACGTCTCTGGAATGATCAGCGCCACGCCGATCTCCTGCTTGTTCACCGCTTCGCGCGCGGCGGCTTCGTCGGCGTAATCCGTGGCAGTGATCCACGACTTGACGCTGTCATCGAAAAACATGCTGCGGATATTGTCTCCCAGCGGCGCATCGAGCGGAGCATCCGCGGGCAGCACGTCCGCATTGACCACACCCACTTTGATGGCGGTCATGCTCACGTCTCCGCTGGAGATACTGCCGAACGAGAAATAGATCAACGCCGTGATTAACAACGGCGCAGCAAATGCCATGCCGATCAGGAACAAACTCCGCGTCGAACGGACAAGGTCTTTGAAGGCAATGTCTAAAATTTTCATATAATCTCCTGACGATGGACGATAGACCATTGACCATGGTCCATCGTCTATGGTCCACGGTCAGTCGCGCAGAGCGCGACCCGTCAGATGCAGGAACACCGTTTCAAGGTTCGGCTCCTGAATATCCACGGAGGTGATGCGGATATTCGCTTTAGATGCCTCCTCGAATAAGCGCGGCAGGACGCGATTGGAGTCATCCACTAAAACAGTGACTTTGCCATCCGTCGCGTCGATTCCTCCCACGCCCTGAGTAGATCGCCACGCTTCGAGCACTTTCTCTGCCTGAGCGTTCAACATCAGGTCAATGCGCGTTTGTTCGCCGACCATCTTGATCAACTCATCATGCGTGCCATAGGCGATGACCTTGCCCTTGTCCATGATGGCGATATGATGCGAAAGCTCGGCGGCTTCTTCCATGTAATGGGTGGTGTACAGCACGGTCATGCCCTGCTGATTGAGTTCCTTCACGTTATCCAAAATGTGACGGCGTGACTGCGGGTCAATGCCCACGGTTGGTTCGTCCATGATGACCACGTCCGGTTTGTGGAGCAGTGCCGCGCCGATGTTGACGCGTCGCTTCATGCCGCCGGAGAACTTGCCCACGTGGTCCTTCTGGCGGTCGGTCAGACCGATGATCTCCAGCACTTCGTCCACGCGGGTTTTCAACGCCGCGCCGCGCAATCCATACATCTTGCCCCAGAAGACCAAATTCTCGCGCGCCGAAAGATCAGGATACAGCGCGATATCTTGTGGTACCACGCCGAGACTCTTCTTCGCTACTTCCGGTTCTTTGATGACGGAATGCCCCATGATGCAGGCATCGCCTTCCGTGGGCGCCAGCAGACCAGAAAGCATGGAAATGGTCGTGCTCTTCCCCGCTCCATTCGGACCCAGCAGGCTCAACACTTCCCCGGCTTCCGCTTTGAAAGAGGCACCTTGCACAGCCTGAAAATCGCCAAATGATTTCTTAAGATGATTGACTTCGATCGCGTTCATACACTCTCCTTTTTTTATTCTCGACCAGTATAAGATCGTCATCCTGAATAAACATCTTCCACTAGGTCAGTCTCCACCTATCCAAGTGGACAGTCTCTTCAGTATGCGTTCAGTATATGGAGCACCCGGTTCTGTCACCAGTGAGCCTTTGGGAAAATGTGCACTGTACCTTCGTACACTGTACGCACGAATGATGGTATTCACGTAGAGCCTGCGATACAATGAAAACACTATGCAGCCCAAAACACGCCTACAGATCGATCAGGATTACCGCATTTTCTTTGCCTTCATGACGCTGGTCTTGATCGGCGTCTATATCCTTTCCCTAATTCAAAACCCCACCCTGCAACAGCCCTTCATGGCGCTGTTGTTCACAGTCCTGATGGTCGCTCACATTGCCCTGCATTGGATGGTTATCCCTATTATTCAAACATCCAAACGCAAGCTGATCTATATACTCGGGCAGGGCGTACTTGCCTTCATCCTCACCCATATTTCCCGTAACACCGGCATGGTATTTGCGCTTTACATGGCACTTATCGGCGAGACCATTGGCTTTCTTGGCGTCAACCGCTGGGGCGTCCTTTCCACCCTTTACTATCTGGCGCTCTCCCTAACTAACTTTATCATCTTCACCAACCTCGAAAACGCCGCCTACTGGCTTTTCACCATCATTCCCACTGTCATCTTTATTGGCATGTACGTCACCATGTATCTGCGGCAGGCAGAAGCTCGTGAAAAAGCACAGGCTCTTGCGAACGAACTGGAGTCAGCCAATCGTCAGTTGTCGGAGTATGCTACACGCGTCGAAGACCTTTCGATCGCCAATGAACGTCAACGCATGGCGCGTGAACTGCACGACACCCTCTCGCAGGGGCTGGCAGGGGTCATTCTCCAGCTCGAAGCCGCCGATGCACATCTCACCCATCAACGCAGCGAAAGGGCGCAGTCCATTGTTGCCAATGCCATGGAACAAGCCCGCTCCACACTCGCCAATGCCCGCCGCGTCATTGACGACTTGCGCCAGCCATCTCAGGATGATCTGGACTCTGCCCTGCGCCTTGAAATGGATCGTTTCACGAACGCGACCGGACTCACCATTCACTTTCACTCGGATCCAACCCCGCCTCTGCCTGACCCCGTCAAAGAGACGGTCATCCGCACTATAGCGGAATCCCTTACCAACATTGCGAATCATGCCCAAGCAAAGAATGTAGAGGTCAGTATTGGGGTGAAAGATAAAAGCCTTTCGATCACGATCCAGGATGATGGTCGTGGGTTTGATGCGTCCACCATTCCATCCGGTCATTATGGAGTTCTCGGAATGAAAGAACGCGTCCGTTTAGTGAACGGCAGTTTTGAACTTCATAGCGAGAATGGCAAAGGCACAGCCGTGAAAATTGAAGTACCCGTTCCTCTCCTGGCGAGAGAAGGTTAGAGCGAGGGCGAAATCCCCATGATCAAAATCCTCGTTGCCGATGACCATCTCATTATCCGTCAAGGACTACGCTTGATCCTTGAAACGGAAAGCGATCTCGAACTTGTGGGTGAAGCCTCTGATGGCGCCGAAGCCGTGAACCTGTGCAAAAAGCTCCGCCCCGATGTGGTGTTGATGGATCTAAGAATGCCCAACATGGATGGCTTGACCGCCATCGAACAATTACATATCGAACAACCAGAGATCGCTATCGTCATTCTCACCACCTTCAACGAAGATGAGTTGATGTTCCGCGGATTGCAGGCAGGCGCGCGCGGCTACTTATTGAAAGACACAGACCGCTCAACGCTGTTCAACACCATCCGTGCGGCTGCACGCGGTGAGACCCTGCTCAAACCTGAGATCATGGCGCGTGTGCTTTCACAAGCCAATAAACCCAAAACGGGATCGAACGCGACGGTCAGCCTGACAGAGCGTGAACTCGAAGTGCTAACATCTGTGGCACGCGGCGAACGAAGCAAGGAGATTGCACTTCAGCTCGGCATCTCTGAGCGAACGGTCAAGGCGCATCTCGCCAGCATCTATGAAAAATTAGGGGTTGACTCGCGCGCAGGGGCGATCGCCATCGCCGCGCAAATGGGCATTTTAAATCACAAGTGAACGGATAGAAATAGTTCAGTTATTTCTCCGCCAGCGGATTGAAGCCTCTTCCCAATATTTCCTGCGCGGGGGAAACGATCACGAAGGCATTTGGGTCTTCCTTCGCCACGGCGGATTTCAAATTGTGGACTTCGGTCACGGTCAGTGCGCACATCAGAACAGAACGGTCAGTGCCGCTGTACATGCCTTTGCCTGTCATGGCGGTCACACCGCGATGGACGTCCGCTAGGATGCGCTTGGAAACGGGATCAGGCTGCTCGGTAATAATGATCGCCAGCAATTGTTTGCGCTGATGCCGCGGGGCGAACATCCCGCGCAAGCCACGAGGGCGCTCTTCTGCAGATGTCGCTGTGGAGGCTTCCTCTCCAAAGCGTGGCAGCACTTCCCCGGTGGCGCGTGTCATAGTGAAAGTCGCAACCGCCAGCAGAAAAAGCGAGAAGTAAAAAGCGAAACCAAGCCCGATCATGATGTTGCCATCAACAGGTCCAACGGCAGCGCGTCCGATAAATTCGGTCATATCTGCGGGAGGTACGGGGAACAGCCATATCTTCGCCACCCAGGCAGCATATAGAATGAGAAAAATCCAAAGATAATTGCGGCGCAGGCGGCGTCCCATCGCCTCCCACAGGGAAATGGGGAAACTCGGCGAAAGCAAACTCTCCGCCAGAACTCTCTGCCCACTCCGGTGAGGGATGGAACGGCGGCACCAGCATGGCGGCATAAAAATCCGTTTCCATCAAGCGCACGCGGTAACTCCATAACTCGTAATAGCGATAACGCCGCGCTTCGATGAACAGAAACCACAACACCAGCAATGTATTCAACAAAATGATACCGTGATGCACCTCCGACTGACTGAAGGCAATCGACAAGGTTGCGCCTGTGGCAACCACTGCCCAGTTGGTGGTCGTATCAAGACGCATACGCCATACATTTGCTCGATGCACTTCCGCACGGAAGAAATGCACCATCGCCGTCACGAACTCGCTGGATTTAAGTTGATAGCCCCGATACGTCCACACGGGCTCATCGAACATTTGCTTTTTATTAGGTGGAGTATCTGTCATGATCTTGTCCTTCTCTAAAGCGGCATCATCATCGGAAGCAGCAACAATAAAATGACCATCAGAATCAGCGTGAGCGGAATGCCCACACGCGCGTAATCTTTGAAAGTATAACCGCCTGCGCCCATCACCATCACGTTGACCGAATGTCCGAGCGGCGAAATGAACGCCATGGACGAAGCCAACGCCACCGCCATCGCAAAACTGCGTGGATCAATGCCCACATGCTGCGCCGCCGTGATCGCGATGGGAGCGACAACCGCTACGGCTGCCGCCCCGTTGATAACCTGTGTAAGCGCTACGGTGAGAAAGACAAAGCCTGCCAGCAACGCGCGATGATCGCCGCTCCCTAAAACAGACAATAATCCGTTGGCGAGCATCGCAGAAGCACCCGTTTTACTGAGCGCCACACCGACCGGTAACATGCCAGCGACCAGAAACAAACTCCGCCAGTCAATCGCGCCATAGGCTTGATCCATGTTCATCGTACCGATCAACACCATGGTCAACGCGCCGGTCAACATGATCTCCGCGATCAAGGTTGGGAAGATCACTGCCAGCGTCAGCGTGATGAACATGACGAGCGCAGTCAGCCAGTTGCGCAAGGTCATACGCACGGAGGGCGCCAACTCAGCCAGCAGGATCAATCCTGGTTCGGTCTGCAATAGGCGCAGACTTTTCGCCGTGCCTTGCATCAAAAAACCATCGCCAAACTCCAACGGTAAATCCGCCAGCCGTGTGCGGATGGAACGTCCACGCCGCCAGATCGCCAGCACTTTAGCATCAAATTTCTGTTCGAAGTGCAGATCACGCAAGGTCTGAGCTGCCAGTGGTGAGCGCGGTGCAACCGCCGCTTCGATCAACATCAGGTTCGGCGTGGAAAGATAATCGCGCTGCCATTCACCGGATGGCACGACCTCCAGGATCTCTTTCAAAAACTCAGGCACGCTGTCCTCTGGGCGCGCCATGATCAATAAAATATCGCCGCCCCTCAGTTCTGTTTTTGCGTTCACCAACACCGTCTGCCTATTGCGTTGGATCGCGATCACGTTGAGGTGGTACTTATCGCGCAGATTACTCTTCGACAACATCACCCCATCCAGGCTGCCCCCTTTACAAACTTTTGCCCGCACCAATCGTTCTGAGACTTGATATGTGCTGAGCAGGTCAGCCGATGATCCATCTAAGTCGGCGAGTCGTTCCGCAGGAGATTGCTCTGGCAATAACCTTCGCCCCAGTAAAACCATGAACAGGATTCCGGTCAATGCCAGCGGAATGCCCAGCGGTATGAAGTCGGTCAACTTAAATGTCGCCAATCCTTCATCGCGCAGCAATCCACTGACGATGATGTTCGTTGTAGTCAATAAGGTTGCCATGCCGCCAAGGATCGAGCCGAATGCCAGCGGCATCAGCAATTTCGACGGCGATACTTTCAATCTCCGCGCCATGCCCGATAGCGACGGGAACAACAAGGACGCCGCCGCGATGTTATTCATGAACAACGACAGCAATGCCGATGCCGTCATCACGCCGAAGATCAACTGTCCTTCGCCCTTGCCGAACAATCGCAGGATGAACGAACCGATGCGTTCGGTCATTCCCGAACGCCGCAATCCTTCTGCCAGCACAAATGCCGACATCATAATGATGACCGCCGAACGACTAAATCCTGAAAATGCTTCCTGTGGTGTAAGAATGCCGCTCAACCCCAACGCCAGCATCAACATCAATGCAACGATATCTGCACGAAGGATATTCCCCAACAACAGACAGAGTTGCCACTCCGACAAATAGAAAAGTGATTCCAATTTGAGACATGAACCAACCAGATTCTTTTTGGGATATGGACCGCGTCGAACTCACCCGAAGCGAATCCCGTTTCATAGGCTTTAACGTCGCCTACGCGTTAATTTATACGCCACTTTCTCAATCATTGAGAGGACATTCTCTTGAATATCATGAAATTAACATTAGACATATCTCCATAAGGAGCGACTCCCATGCGGTAGCAATTGCCATTGCCGCGCAAAGGAGGTTCTTGTTGAATGACTAATCGTTAAACAAGCTTGTCTGGCATTTCCATTTACCCATGGTTATTAACAATCCCCACCCCCAAATATTGGCTCCTCCGCTGGTAATTTCTCAATTTCCAGATTTTCCCCTAGTGAGAAGGTTTTGAAATAGATTTCTTTTTCATTCCCAGGATACACATGAATAACCAAATCAATAATCTGGTCACCATTGATATCCTTTAGTTTTCCTGGATAAGTAATTACTGCACATTCATAATCCACTTTAACACTATCTAAATCAACATCAACAACAGTATATGGGGTTGTTACATATAAACATATTTCAGATGTGCTTTTCAAGCATCTACGAGTGAACGAATAGATGCTCTCCGTATAGACTAGCTCATCTTCTTTCCAGATTTCATATATGTATTCAGCTATCTCCCTGTTATAGTAGGAACGGTATCTATAAGTGCCAAACTCAGTCGGTATTTCCAAAACCTTTTCGTCTTCAATAAAAGTATTCGCTTCCACCAAAACTTGTCGCAAGTTGGACAAATTCGATATGATTATGGAAGGGTGCCCATGAGAAATACCGTAAATCCATCCGAAGGGGAAAATCACAAAATACCCAACAAACAGTACGGCAAGTACAACAAATCTCTCTAATCTTTGATGTAGTGTTTTTCCAAAACTAAGAGTAGTGAATACAAACCCTAGAACAAAAACTGGTACATGAAAGTGGTATGGCACTGGCAAGCGAAAATCTATTGATCCCCAGGAAACAATAAATACTACGGCACCGATTATATTCCCCAAAATTTCAGATGCAAAGAAAATTCCAATCCCAGTCATTAACGCTCGGGTGAATGACTTAAACTTTGATTTTGTTTTGTAGTGCATATCTTCTATCCACCAACAAAGTAGAGACTCTTTGCTCAAGGTGATATGACACAAAATTCATCAACAAATCCGCGGCAGCATCTCACCCGGCAGCATATCAACGAGACGTGTCCCGCCGATCGCAGTCTTCATTCTCACCTGAGCCTTACCACTCTCGATCACCTTGCCAACCACAACCGCATCCTTGCCATACTTGACTTGCTTCATCGCCGCCAACACGTTATCCGCATCTTCGGCTTTGACGAAGGCGATCAGCTTGCCTTCATTCGCCACATACAGCGGATCAAACCCCAGCATCTCACAGGCAGCATGCACCTGCGCCTTGACCGGGAGAGTAGTCTCCTGCAATTCGATCACTACATTCGATTGCTTGGCGATCTCATTCAACGTCGTTGCCAATCCGCCGCGAGTTGGGTCGCGCAGCACATGGATCTCACCCGCGCTCATCATGGCACTGACCAGATGGTTCAGCGGCGCCACATCCGATTGCAGATCAGTGCTGAAACCCAGATCTTCGCGCGCGGACATGACCGCAATACCGTGGTCACCTAACGTACCTGAAACAATGACCACATCTCCAGCCTTCGCATTCTCGCCAGAGATATCAACACCTGCTTCTACCAATCCTACACCAGATGTGTTGATGAAGAGTTTATCCGCGCCGCCTTTTTGCACAACCTTCGTATCGCCTGCTGCGATAAAGACACCAGCTTCTGCCGCTGCTTCTCGCATAGACTGTACAACACGTTGCAAAATTTCGAACGAAAGACCTTCTTCAACAACAAAGCCACAGGTCAGTGCATAGGGTTTGGCTCCAACCATAGCCAAGTCATTGACCGTGCCACACACCGCCAGCTTGCCAATATCTCCGCCGGGGAAGAACAACGGCGCCACGACATGCGAATCCGTTGTCAGCGCCAGCCGCTGCCCGTTGATGGTCACCACCGCCGCATCGTCCAGAGCGCGTGGCGCTGCTTTTCCCAGTTCAGGGAGAAAGAGCCGGTTGATCAAGTCATGGCTCAACTTGCCGCCGGAGCCGTGTCCCAGCACCACAGTATCCCGCGGTTGGATCGGAACCGGGCAGGTATAGCCTTCGAAATCAAAATCGTCAGTCATAATTCCTCAAAATGGAGTCCAAAGTCTCCAGACTTTGGGGTTTTGAAAATCCAACATCTGGAGATGTTGGACTCCATATTATTCTACCGTTTCTCGATGATAGCGGTAATACGCCGCGCAAGCGCCTTCTGCTGAAACCATCGGTGCACCCAACGGAGTTTGCTGTGTGCATTGCTTTCCGTATGCCGGGCATTGTGGTGGCTTCTTCAATCCTTGCAGGATCTCACCCGCTATGCACAACGGTGATTCCTGTGCAACGATCTCACCCACTGCGAATTTCTTTTCCGCGTCGTGTGCTTCAAATTCGGGGCGTAAGCCCAACCCGCTCATTGGGATGCTTCCGATGCCGCGCCATTTGCGGTCAACGGGTTGGAAGACGGTGTTCATCACTTGTTGCGCGGGCACATTACCTTCAAAATTGACTGCGCGTTCGTACGCATTTTCCACTTCGGCTTTGCCTGCTTCCAATTGCTTGACCGCCATCAGCACACCCTTCAACAAGTCCACGGGTTCGAAGCCGGTAACGACAATAGGTACATTGTATTGCTGAGCCACACGCGGATATTCGTGATAGCCCATCACCGCACAGACGTGTCCCGCAGCGAGAAATGCCTGCACACGATTGGACTTCGAGCCGAGAATCGCGTCCATGGCGGGCGGAACACAAACATGCGAAACCAGCACGGAGAAATTCTTGATGCCGCGCTGTTTGGCTTGCAGCACTGCCATTGCATTTGGCGGGGCAGTCGTTTCAAAACCGATGGCGAAGAAGACCACTTCCTTATCGGGATTTGCTTCCGCAAGCTTGACCGCTTCCAATGGCGAATAGACCACGCGAACATCCCCACCTTTGGCGCGGACAGAGAACAGATCCACTTTGGAGCCGGGGACACGTAACATGTCACCGTAGGAGGTGAAGATCACTTCGGGGCGGGAGGCGATCGCCAACGCACGGTCGATCTGTTCGAGCGGAGTGACGCAGACCGGGCAGCCTGGTCCATGAACGAGTTCGAGTTCTTTGGGCAGCATCTCGTCGAGTCCGTTATGCAGGAAGGCATGCGTCTGCCCGCCGCAGATCTCCATCAACACCCACGGTTGTGTAACAACTTTACTGATCTCATCCAGTAATGCTTTGACCTTCACGGGGTCACGATATTCATCAACGTATTTCATAACCTTAATTAACCTTTATTTTTAAGTCCGCTAATCTTCGCAAATTGTATTTTTTATTCGCGAGGATTAGCGCGGACTAGCGGAAAAATGTCTTTATGATTTCATTTTGAAGCTGGCAACCGCTGCCTGACCGAGAGCGAGACCGCCGTCGTTGGCAGGTGTTTGTTGGTGAGTGAATACGATAAAGCCATCGTGTGTCAACGCCGTGCGCGCCAGATCGAGTAATACTTGATTCTGCCAGACGCCGCCGGAGAGCACGACTTCATTGATGCCAAACTTTTCGCGCATCAGCTTGCTGATTCTCAATGCCATCTCACTCATGGTCTGATGGAAGCGCGCGCCGATAAAGCCAGCAGATTTGTTCTTGCGTACATCCTCGATCACGTGACGGAACAACTCGATCAGGCGGATATTCTCGCCTTCGATCTCGAATGGATACGGACTGGCGTTCATCACCGCCGACTTCGACAACACTTCCAATTCCATCGCCGCCTGCGCTTCATACGAGACGTCGTTGCGGATGCCCGTCAAACAAGCCACCGCGTCGAAGAGGCGTCCCATGCTGGAGGTTTCTGGTGCATTGAGTTTTTTCTGCACCTGCTTGCGGACAACATCCACTGCCTGTGCATCCAGCGATTGCAGGAACGGCAAGCCTTCGATATCCAAGCCCAGCGCTTCGGCATAGCCCACTGCGATGCGCCACGGGTGACGTGTGGCAGAGTCACCGCCGGGGAGCGGGAGATACTCAAGGTGTGCTACCCGCTCGAAGTCCGCGTAAGAGGCGAGCAGCGCTTCCCCGCCCCAGATCTTTCCATCCGTGCCGTATCCGGTTCCATCGAATGACAAGCCGATCACTTTGCGGTTAGCGAGTCCGTTATCTGCCATGCCTGCGGCGATGTGTGCGTGATGATGCTGCACCGCAACGCGCGGAATATTGGCAATACCTTCGGCATACTTCGTCGTGAAATAACCAGGATGCATATCATGCGCGATCAGTTCGGGCTTCACGCGGAAGAGGCGGCTAAGATGCTCAACACCTTTCTCGAAGGAGTCATAGATCTCCACGTTCTCCATGTCACCGATGTGCTGGCTGAGGAAAGCGTAGTGCTCACGCGTTAGGCAGAAGGTATTTTTGAGTTCACCGCCCACCGCCAGCGATGGAACAGACTCGAACGGCAGCGAAACAGGGTACGGTGCGTACGCACGCGAACGCCGTAAATAAATGACCGGCGTCTGATGAGTACTTGTTTTTTTTCCAGTCTGCCAATGATCCACGCGCACAACCGAATCATCACAGCGAATATGAATGTCACGGTTATGAATGAGGAACGCATCGGCAAGAGGAGCCAGCCGTTCGAAGGCATCAGTGTTCTCTGTGGCGATGGGCTCTTCGCTGTAGTTGCCGCTGGTCATCACGAGCACGGATGGAACAGGTTCACGTGACAATGTTGGGTCTGTTTGATTCAACAGCAGATGGTGCATGGGTGTGTACGGCAGCATCACGCCGAGCGAATCCATATCGGGTGAAACCGATGGAGCAATTCCAGTGCCGGTTCGTCGTGTGAGGAGCACGATCGGTTTTTCGTGCCCGTTGAGCAGATCCATTTCTGATTTGCTGGCGATGCAGTGTTGGTGAACGGTTTTTGAATCCGCGCACATTAGGGCAAACGGTTTACCCGCGCGTCCTTTGCGACGCCGCAGTTCGGCAACGGCTCGTTCATTGGTCGCATCGCACGCAAGGTGATATCCGCCCAAGCCTTTGATGGCAATGATCTTGCCGTCGCTCAGCAGTCTGCGCGTCTTCAAAATGGCAGACCAGCGCAATTCGATGTTCACCACCGACGACGGATGCGAGCCAGAATCTCGAAGCTGGATGAACGGTCCACAATCGGGACACGCTACCGGCTGAGCATGGAAGCGCCGGTTGGTCGGGTCTTCGTATTCGACGCGGCACTTCTCGCACATGGGGAAATCCGCCATCGTCGTTTTAGGTCGGTCGTACGGCAGATCTTTGATAATGGTGAAGCGCGGTCCGCAGTTGGTGCAGTTGATGAAGGAATATAAATAGCGGCGGTCAGTGGGATCGAGCAATTCGCGTTCGCAATCGGGACACATGGCGACGTCCGGTGAAACAGGCTGGAACGCCCCTTCAACGGATTCGGACTCCCGGATCTCGAACGTGGAATAGTCGTCGCCCGTTTCCTCCCACGCCGATACTTGATCGATGCGTGCAAGAGGCGGTGCCTTGGCTGACAGCGCTTCGACAAAGGCATTGACGCGTTCGTGATCGCCCTGCACCACGATATCCACACCGGCGGAGGTGTTGCACACCCAACCATGCAGAAGGAGTCTGCGTTGCCAATCCGTACACGAACGGACGGAAACCCACTCCCTGCACGACACCGGTCACGTGGATACGCTTTGTCGTTTCCATGTTTACTTCCTGTTGGTCTTCACCTGTTCAACGAGCCAATCCGTCCACTCGTTCATGCCTTCGCCGGTCTTGCTCGAAACGGCAAAGGTCACAACACCCGGATTTAGGATCTCCACACCGCGTTTGAAGTAGTCCATATTGAAAGGCACATACGGCAGGAGATCGGTCTTGTTGATGATGAGCACCTGTACGCCGCGATACATGCCGGGATATTTATAGGGTTTGTCGTCGCCTTCAGGGATGGATGCGATCAGCACATTCAAGTGCGTGCCGATCTGGAAGTTCGCTGGGCAAACAAGATTGCCGACGTTCTCAACCAGCACGAGGTCGATATCGCTGAGAGGCAGTGTGGGAAGCGCATCCGCTAACATGGCAGCATCGAGGTGGCATTCGCCACCAGTGTTAATTTGCACCGCGGGCATGCCTGCCGCAGCGGCTTTCTCCGCGTCGATCGATGTGGCAAGGTCGCCTTCGACCACGCCGAGTTTCAAGCGTCCGTTCAAATATTCGAGTGTCTTGAGGATGGTGCTGGTCTTACCTGCACCCGGCGATGCCATGATATTGATGGCATATACGCCCGATTGCTCGAGCATGTCACGGTTGCGCGCCGCCATGCGGTCGTTGGCGGAAAGGATATTTTCAACAACGGGGATACGTGTGGTCATAAGACTCCAATTTATGTCGTTGCGAGGAGGATGCTCTTCCCGACGAAGCAATCTCCATTTATCGAGGAGACTGCTTCGCTTCGCTCGCAGCGACATGTTTTATTCAACGTCAATACTGTCGACTCGAAACTCTTCGCCTTTGGTGATCCTTACCTGCGAACTGGAACAGGAAGGGCATGCAAAGGTTTCATCACTGGGGCGGAAGATATGCCCGCAGGCGCTGCAGGTCATTTCGCCGGGGATGCGGTTGAAGTGCAGGGTGGCTCCCTGCGCGATGGTCTCTTTGGCGATGATGTCCCAGTAGAACTGCACGGAATCGTCCACAATGGAGGAGAACTGTCCCACCACGAGGTTGATATCGATGACGCGCTTGGCGCCGGCTTCGTTGGCGTGTCGCAGGGAGATATCCAAAATGCTCTGAGTAACGGCTAGTTCATGCATAAAGTTTCCACACTAATTAAACGCTGTTTCCCCTTATTAATGGAGTGAGGAAAGTCATCCGCTTAGTGGACAACTTTCCTCCGATTTAGACAGCTTTTGTGATACCTGTCAGGCTGGGATCAGTTTTGGGCTGACCGCTTCTGTGATGGTGCTGACGATCTCGTTCACCGCCCGCAGTACATCCAGATGGACAATTTCGCCGACAGCGTTCGATTTGAGCTGAATGCCCAGCAACGTTACTTCGCATTTGAGCTCCCAGTTGAGGAAACTCGCCAACATGGAGAGCGGCAGGGAATGCGTGGAAGCGCTCATTCCTTCGATCTCGTCCATTTCAACCCAGCGAATGTGACCGGGCGCTTCGCCCATTTCCACGGCATCGACCAGCAGGACGACATCGGGAGCGAAGCGACGGAGTTGTGCGGTGCAATTCTCTGGGGCATGACCAGCATCGATAACGAGGACGGGGTTCGGGTCCGGCAAGAGGCGGGATGTCGTCAAAGAACGCGCTACGAGCACACCGGCAGCATCATCCGAGCGAAGCGCATTTCCGATCCCGACAATGGCGATTTTAGAATTAGCTTTCTGTTGGTTCAGCAGGCTTTGGAGCGAGGCTTGCCAGGAATTGTGCAACATCGTCATCCTTTCCATAATAGACCGTAAATTCCTTCGCTAGTGCGGCATGTTCCCAATCTTCGTTCGACATGCCCATACATTTGAATTTGCAGTTGACCACACATTGACCACAATAAACACAGCGATCACGATGATATTTCAGCACAAAGCGTTTGGTAGCCCGGTCCAGCGTAACAAGCTCGATGGCTTTGGACGGACAATCCTTGGTACACAGGCAGCAACCTGTACAAGCTTTTGGATCGTAAAACAATTCTCCGCGATACCGTCCCGGCGGAGCGATCCGCTCCTCAGGGTACATTTGTGTAGCGGGCTTTTTATAGAAGGACTCAAGAATATCCTTCAACATGGTTCCGATCTTCATAGCGGGTAACTCCTTAGGAAGATAATGAGCAGGATCTGGAGCAATACGAAGATCGTTCCAAAGCGCCACCACATACCCACCGTCTGGTCGATGCGCAGACGGGTCAACAAAGTTTGAAGCACGGTCATCAACAAGAGAACGATAATTGTCTTGAGCAGGAAAGGCAATACGCCATTTACGCCACCCAGGTAAAACGCTGCCACCAAGGTGATACCCACGATCAACTCGATCGATTTGCCGATCTTGAAGATCGCCGAGTCCGCGACCGCTGTATTCGGTGAGCGCACCAGCCACGATCTCGGTCTCGGCTTCGGGGGAGTCGAAGGGAGGTAATTCAAGCTTGCCCATCAAGCCAATCAATGCCACTACAAAGCCAACTGGTTGAAGAATGACGATCCAATGGCTTTGTGCGTACTGGTTGATCTCACTGATCTGCCAACTGCGCGCTGCCAATGCCGGACCTAGTAATGCCAGTAGGAAGGGAGCTTCATAAGCAAACATTTGTGTGAGCGCACGGGTAGCACCGACTAACGAAAAACGCCCGCTGGTATTCCAACCGGCAATGCCAATACACATGGTCAGGAGACTGAGCAAATAGATCGTGACGATCAGATCGCCAGGGAAACTATGGGCGGGTTGAAGCCCCATGAGCGGCACATATAAAGCGGATGTCAACGCGCCTGCCATGGCAACTACTGGCAATCCAAAAAACAGTACAGGGTTGGCAAGCCTGGGCGTGATCTGCTCCTTGGCAAGGAGTTTCATCACGTCTGCAAAGGGCTGGAACCAGCGCGGACCGATGCGGTTCTGGAAACGCGCCACCAGCTTGCGGTCGATCCACTCGTAAAACATACCCGTGAAGATCAACGTCAACCCGGCAGGGAAGAGCAATATGGAAACAAAAGAAGGTAATGTGTTCATCGTTTGTAATACTCAATTCCGTATTCGCGCAGTTGCTTCCACGACCAGGTCTTCTGTCCACTGGAATGATTGACCGTGACTACACGATCGTTGCACGAGAAACAAGGATCCATTCCGGCGATCAACATAGGCACATCTGCTAGTTGACCTCCGACCGCCTTTTCGAGCACGGAAACCCAATTGCATAGACTCGGCGTGCGCACATGCACACGTAACGGGTTTTCACCGCCTCCGCTCTTGATGTAATAAAGCAATTCGCCGCGCGGCGCTTCAACACGTGAGATCGTTTCCCCTGCAGGGATCTTGCGGGGCATCTTCACAGTCAATGGACCTTCGGGCAGGTTATCGATCAACATGCGGATGGCGAAGCAGGTGACCAGTAATTCCTTCAAGCGGACCTCACAACGCGCTTCGAGGTCGCCATTGTTGGCAGTCACGGCGCTGATGGGGAAACTAGGATAGGAACCGTAGGGCGCTTCCACGCGGATATCACGCAAAAGTCCCGAGGCGCGCGCTGTAGGACCAAGCAAACCAAAGCGCTCTGCTTCATCGCGCGTAATGGTGCCAACACCACGAGTGCGATTGAGGAACATGGCATCGGTAGTGACTACTTCGAGATAATGCCGAATGCGTCCTTCCAGGAAGTCGAGCCCTTCCTTGATGACCTTTGCCTGTTCGAGACCAATATCACATTTCACGCCGCCCAGCACGTTCGCAGAGTAATTGACACGATTCCCCGTCACCTGTTCTAGCAGATTCATCACAGTTTCACGGTCACGCCATGAATACATGAATAACGTATCGAAGCCGGCTTCGTGAGCGGCAACTCCCAACCACAGCAAATGGCTATGGATACGTTCGAAGTCCCGACACGATCTGACGGATCGCGTGTGCGCGCATCGAAACTTCCACATTGGCAAGCTTCTCCACACCCATGGCATACGCCATCGTATGAACGTGCGAACAGATGCCGCAGACGCGTTCAAAGAGATACAGGTTTTGGATCCAGTTGCGGCTCTCGGCAGCTTTCTCGATGCCGCGATGGGCATAGCCGAGGCGCATACGGGCGGAGGTGACCACCTCACCATCTACAGTGAATTCAAAATGACCCGGCTCTTTCAACGCCGGATGTTGTGGACCGATGGGAACTACAAATGTGTTCCCACGCATCACACCTTCCTCTGGTATCTCTTCGACAGCACGGTCACTGACGGGTGCCGCTTGTTCCAACTTTAAAATCGGCACGCAAAGGGTAAACGCCTTCGGGCCAATCATCCGAGATGAACAGGCGGTCCATGCTTCTTGCGCCAGTGATCTGAAAACCGACCGTTTCGCTCATTTCGCGTTCAAAAAAAGTAGCGGAGGGGATAATATCTTCGATGGTCGGCAGGCATGCTTCGCCCGTGCGCGGCACATGGACTTTCAAGGTCGTGATCGCCGGTCCATCGCAAAAATGGTAGAGTGCTTCCAATTGACCGGATTCAACTCCCAGGTCCAGACCGGTGATCGCGGAAAGGTACCCCCACTTCGCCTCATGCAGCGTGGAAACTGCCGAACGAAGATCTTCCGCCGTGACAACAACATCCAAACGATTCGCTTCCGGATATCCCGTCCCCTTATTCCAATTGCTAAGCAACCACTCCGCTTTTTCTAAATTCTGTTTTGTGTTCATGCAGAAACCTTTTCAGTACGTTTTTTCATTTGCGATGGAGGCAGGTTCCCTTCCTTCAAATGAGTGATCAACTGGATAATACCGTCCACAATGGCTTCGGGACGCGGCGGGCAGCCAGGGATGAACACGTCTACAGGCACCACTTCATCCACAGCACTGCCAACGTTGTAGCAACCATCGAAAACGCCACCTGAAATACTGCACGAACCAACGGAAATAACAAATTTAGGTTCCGGCATTTGCTCATACGTACGACGTAACCGTTCACGCGCCTGGCGGGTCACGGGTCCAGTCACGATCAACACATCCGCATGGCGCGGACTGCCTTCGAGCTTGATGCCGAAGCGTTCCACGTCATAACGCGGGGTGAGCGTGGCAAGGATCTCGATGTCACAGCCATTGCATGAACCACTATTGAAATGGATCGCCCAGATCGAATTGAGACGCGCCCACGCACGCACTTTATCGGCAACCTGCATCCAGAATGGGTTATTAATATTCATAGGTCACCTATCCAAGGATCAATGCCACGAGGGCAAGGATCAAACCTAACAGATATATCCCGGTCACGGGAGAGAGGTCACTGCTGCCGATCATCAGCACACCCAGATGCAACACTGCAAAGAACAGCGCCACTACAAAGAACTGACGGTACCCCGGCGCAGCCGGCACAGGATCGTTCTCTTCGCCGCTGGCATACGTGGCTGTTTTAAATTCAGTTTTTCGACCCTGTGGCGAGGACAAGCGTCCCAACCCGGAGATGATGGAAACAACTGCAAAGTAGATCAGAAATGCAACAAGAGGAGAGAGTAAAATACTTTTCATAGGGATCACCGGAACATCATCATCAACTGCCGCGCAGCCGGCACGGTCAGCCAATTCATCAAGGTCGGGAAGAAACCGAGCAAAATCACCAGCGCCGTCATGACGATCAACGTCAATGAGATGGTCCATGTCAGCGGCTTGCCTGCCAGCACAGCCTCAGACGGTTCCTTGCGGTACATCAAGTTCACAAGCGGCGCGTAGTAGCCAAGTGACATCACACTGTTGAGCGCCATGAAGATCATCAAGGCAATGATCCATGCATTTTGTGTCTGAAACCCTGCGACAAAAATTTGCCACTTCGACATAAAGCCAGCCAGCGGCGGCATGCCACCTAATGCCAAGACAGCGATACTTAATCCCAGCGCTGCGATCGGATATTTCTGTGCAACTCCTGCAAGGTCAGCCACTTTCAAAGAAGCATGTGAACCATTTCGCAGGAACACGCCATACATCAAAGCGCCAACAGAAAGGAATGCCAGTCCCTTCATGAGCATATGATTGAACACATGAAAGAACGCGCCCTGCGCGCCAAGAGCTACGCCCGCGTACAAAGCAATGCCAAGCCCCACGAGAATGTATCCAACATGGCTCAAGCTTGAATATGCCAGCAAACGTTTCACAACTGTTTGTCTCAGTGCCATCAAGTTGCCGTACAAAATATTCAAGGCGCCGAAGCTCAGCAGGATGCAGCCCCATGAATTTGCCGTTCCTGTTAATACCGCCAATGCACGCAGCATGGCGATAAGACCGATCTCGATCACCACGCCAGAGAGCATGGCACTGATGCCGCTGGGTGCCTGCGAATGCGCATCAGGAAGCCAGGTATGCAACGGGACTAACGCCACTTTGACGCCAAAACCGATCACGAACAATGCCCCCGCCGCCAGGATGGCAAGCCGGTTCACACCGGAGTTGGAAACTGCATCCGCTATTTGAGCCATATCCAACGTTCCAGCTTGTGCCAGCACAATAGCAATACCGATCAATACCAGCACAGACCCGGTCGCGCTCTGCACGAGATATTTCATCCCGGCTTCCAGCGATGCGGACTGTTCACGATAGAACGCCACCAGCAAATAGGATGAGATCGCCATACCTTCGAACCAGACCCACAGATTGAACAGGTCGCTGGCTGTGACAAGGCCAATCATCAATCCCATCATTGCCAGCAGCATGGCATAGTATTTTTCTTCGCCCACTTCCTCCATCATGTACGAACCGGAGAATAGCACAACCAGCGTACCCAGCAGTAAAACCGTTCCTGCCATCAGCAGGCTGATCCCGTCCACGCGCAAGCGGATGGTCTCCAGACTGACTTCCTGCATCCCAGTCGCGAGGAAACTCTGCGCCGAGAAGAGGAACGGAACCCAGGCAAGAAGTACCGCGATCAAAGCGATCAGTCGTACAAAATAGGAACGTCCGTGTAATGTGGTCTCGCGAGTTCCAAGACGACCTGCAAGGTACACAATGGGAGATGAAACAAGTGGGATGGCGATCAAACCAGGGAAACTATAGATATTCATTTATGCACCCATCCACAAGAAGATCATCACGATCAGCAAACCGCCGATGATGCCGAAAATATTCCAATTCAGTTCGCCAGTCTGCGTGGCGCGCAGGCGTTCAGCAAAAGCTGAGACAGCTCGAACGACAACTTGATTGAGCGCATCAAAGCCGAAAGATGTATCTACGAACGGCTGCAGCCATCCGCCACCGAAATATTTGAAGCCTTTCATACGAATGTAGGAGATGCCTATGCCAAGTCCAACGACCAGGAGGGCGAACCAGGTTGCGGGTGCCGAAAGAACCGCAGTGATCATCTCCAGTAGAGATTCATGCTCGATCTCATGGAAAGGCAAGGTTGTGGATAAGAGGCCGTTCAATCCCCCAAAGAACAGCCACGTGACACAGGTGCCGACAGCAAGAATGCCAAGTGAAATGCGCATTGCATTCCCTGCGCGATGGACATGTAATTCCTCCCGCGGCGCACCGAAGAATACCAGCCAGACCATACGGAAGGTATAGAATGCCGTGAGACCTGCGCCAAGCAGTATGATGCCATATGCCCAGATCGGTGAATGTTCAAGACCCACTTCAAGGATGAGTTCCTTGCTCCAGAACCCATTCAGGATCGGGACACCCGCCAACGCCAACGCACCAATGATGAACACGTTGCGCACGAAGGGCATCTTCTGCCCAAGCCCGCCCATGCGGCGCATGTCACGTGTGCCTACGCTATGAATGACAGAACCTGCGGCCAAAAAGAGTAATGCCTTGAAGACCGCATAACTCAGCAGATGGAACTGACTGGCGAACACGCCGCCCGCGCCAATGGCAAAGACCATGTAGCCAAGCTGGCTCACGGTTGAATACGCCAGTGCGCGTTTGAGGTCCGTGGCAATGAGTGCAGAAAGTGCCGCAATGAACGCCGAGATCAGACCGACGAGCAGCACGGACATAGTCCAGCCGGGAACGGATTCGAATGCCGGGTAAAAACGTGCCAGCAAATAAATACCCGCATTGACCATCGTTGCCGCATGGATGAGAGCGCTGATAGGGGTCGGCGCCTCCATGGCATCGGGCAGCCAAGTATGGAACGGGAACTGCGCTGACTTTGCCGCAGCAGCAACCAGGAAACTGAATGCAATGAAAGAAAGGGATGCAGCAGGAATGGCGGAAGCACTCTTCAAGAAAACAGAGATCTGGAAACTGTGCAGATTGACATAAGCGATCAGGGCACCTGCCAACAGCCCCACCCCACCAACTTGCGTGATGATGAGCGCCTTCATACCGCCTGCGACAGCCTTTGGGTCATCGTTGTAGAACGAGATCAAACCATAAGAACAAAGCGCGGTGATCTCCCAGAAGAAGAACATGAACAACAGATTGCCGCTCAATACGAGCCCGATCATGGCGCCAATGAAGAATAAGACCAGGAAGTAATAGCGTCCAAGCTGTGCTTCGCCATGCATATAATCGACCGAGAAAACCACTGCCAGCGAGCCAACGACTGCCGCGATGGCAGTCAAGGAAATGGCTAAACCATCAGGGACGAAAGTCAGGTCTCCAAAGGAAGCACCCATCGAGAGCGTGATGGCAGCTTCTGAATTCGCAAATGCCAAAAGCACGAGGGAAGTGATCGCGGTCAGAACGCTGGAGGTAACAGCTACTGTATGCTGAAGTTTTGGGCGTTCATCACGTGCCAACCAGACAACAACCGCGCCGATCCAGGGAAGTCCGATAACGAGGGTGATAAGTATGGCTGCCATATCAACCTCGTAATGTGGCGATCTTCGGAACGTCCACGGTCCCAAAGCGGCGGCGGACTTGCACAGCCAGAGCGAGTCCGACTACGGCAACAATGGTATCTGCCACAATGACGGTCGCAGCAGTGGAAACCCCCAACCCCATATTGCCGCTCAATTTTCCGGCTAGCACCAAAGCCAGGATGACAGCCTTGACCAATATTTGCAAGACCATTACCACCTTGATCAAATTACGGGTGATCAGCAATCCATAAAAGCCAACACCCAGGAGCGCAACAACGCCCAATAGAATTACATTCAAAGGCGTAAGCATTATTTACAAATCTCCTCAAATTTATTGGGCGTCTTCTCTGAGAGCAAACCTAACACCCCCATCACACCCGAAAATATCAATACGATCTGGATCCATACATCCAACACACGGTTCTGCCATAACGAGATGGATAGAGCCAGAGAGGAAGTATCTATATTCTTTGCAACAGCAGGGAATGCCATAAATCCCACCAGGATCGTGACCGCTCCCACCAGTACAAATGCCAGAGGCTTCGGGATCACCGAAGCCGGATCCATCGCATCATCACCGACTACACTGACTGCATAGACAAGCAGCACGGTCACCAGTCCCGCGCCGACAGACAATTCCATTACAGCCACTTGAGCCGCACCCAGAAGATAGATTACAGCCGATACGAGTGCGCTGATACACGCCAGATAAATTGTCGCTGACAAAATTCTTTTGGCTACTATCGCACGATACGCACAAACGATCGCCCCCAATAAAAACAAACCATATTGAATGCTTTCCATCGTATTAAAGGGTCTCCACTACAATAATCCCGGAGCCATTTCCTAGCCCCAGGGGATCACCTCCATAGATTGAATGCTCGTACCCGGCTCGTGAAATATACCACGAATTGGGTAATTATTGCTGTCAGTAACTTAACATTACATTCATCGATATGGTTGGGAGTATCACTTAGAATTCTTTTAGGGTAAATCCTACTTGCAGCCATTCCAGCGTGCTTCTATACTCATGAGTAAACTCATCTATCACGGGGAAGACTAAAACAATAAACACAACCACTTCATTAAATTAGCATATTGCTCATTAAAGAGAGATGTATTGATATATAAGGATTTAATAATGGAACAGATGACCGCTTTTGAAGAGCTAAGGGGATTTGAAATACAAAAATCAAAAGGTATCTCTCCCTGGGCACTTTCCTTACAAAAGGAATTGGGTACAGAAAGACAAAATGCCATCTGGAGTTATGCCCTGCAGGAATTCTCCTTTGCACTCGTAGAGGGCCGGCAATCCTTATGGCTAATTACCCGCTTCCCCTCTGGTGGAGAAGTTGCTCTGCGCCTTGCCTACTGCCCGGATAACGATCTTTTCCTGGAGGAGATCCTGCATCCCGATGATGGAATCGAAAACAATAATGAGCGCGAATTTAGGATACGAATCCAATCTGCCATCGGTGATTTTCATATACACATCGAGTTCCCATCCATAGAGGAACCACTCCTGCACTGCACGACAACCTTGACCCCCTCCGCGTCGCTATTCATCCCGTTCTGGCCACGTGATATTTTTCCTCTCGGAGACGAGGAAGATATCAGTCAATCGGAAGGGACAATCTATACATCTCAGGTCGGACCGCGTTCGGGCATCCTTTATTTCAGCATTTCAAAACCTTATAACGGATCGGTCTTTTACTTCCAAAATCTCACTTCCTTGAACCAGTACTGCGAACAAACCAACACATCTCTCGCAGATGTGGTTGGTGGGCAATGGCCCGAACTGGGATTTTCCCTGCCACCCGCCTTGGAAAAGCCACTGGAAGCCGGAAAAGAGATCACAGTCTCCGACATTTTTATGTACGTTCATGATGATAGACCGCAGGACGATCTCGAAATGTCGAAACAATTTCTCGATTCGCTGGCAAATATCTACCTCTACCTGCCGCGCATGGAAACGAAATATATCCACTGGCCCGATATTGTGCAGAAATCACTGCGCGACTTGAAGGAATCGCCCAAGTGTTGGACAACCGTCAGAACAAACCGCTATCTGACTGCCTACGTCGGCGATACAGAAACGCCTCCCGAGAGCATGGTGCAGCTTTCTGTCCTGCTCCCTATTCTTGAGTTTTCCGAATGGAGTGGAGAAGAGATCGAGCTCGTTAACGAGTTGAAATCCAATTTATCAAAGTTCTTCGATGAAGAAGCCGAGGTTTATGGGCGCTGGTTGATCTCCAAAGCAGATCAATTGGATGGTTCCGAAGAACATAAAAATCCACGCGTCATGGACTCGTGGTACCTGTACCATTCCCTGCTCAACCTTTCGCGGCTGGCAGAAAGCGGAGACAAAACTGCCAAGAAATTATTTGTCGATTCCCTGGAGTACGTCACCAACGTGGCAAGGCATTTTAAATACCAATGGCCTGTGATGTATAACATCGATACCCTGGAAGTCGTCCGTGCGGAAGCAAAAGAGGGTGCCGGTGGCGAATTGGATGTGGCGGGTCAATACACTCATCTGATGATGCAAGCCCGAAAAATAACGGGCGATGACAGTTATATCGAAGAAGCCAAAAAAGCAGCCAACTCCCTAAAAGGGCTTGGCTTCAAACTGCTTTACCAATCAAACTCGACGCTCTTCTCCGCCGGAGGACTGATCCGTCTGTGGCAGGAAACTGGCGATGACCTGTATCTCGAACTCAGCTATCTCACAATCGCCAATATCTTCAACAATATGTGGCTATGGGAATGCGACTATGGCTACGGCAGACATCATCCAACCTTTTTCGCTCTCTTTCCTTTAAAGGACTCCGAGTACACAGCGGTATACGAAGAGATAGAAGCCGTCGCTGCCTTCCATGAATATCTCTCGCTGTTAGATCATAAGGTTCCGGAATGGCTGAACATTCTGATCCCCGAGTTCATCCGTGCGATGCTGTATAAAGCCAGCTTCTATTACCCAGCCAACCTGCCCGAAGAAATGATCTCAGAAAAGCCGCGCACAGGCGAGATCGACCGCAAGCTCTGGATTCCTTTGGAAGATCTTCATGCTGGATGGGGAAAAGCGGGACAGGTCGGACAGGAAGTCTACGGGTCCGGACTACCCTTCGGGTTGGTGCCGCGTCACTATCGCCGCCTCTCCGATGAGGGATTCATGGTCTACGTTGAATACCCCATACGCGATTTCAAGAACGAGCCGGGTCTTGCATCCTTTTATCTGGTCGGAGATCAAAAACTCGGTTGCCGTATGCGTCTTATGCCCATCGGCAGGAAGTCCCTGCCAGAGTTCCAGGTACAAACTCATTTTCAGGGAAAGACCGAAACCATCCAAGGGATAAAGACCGTGGAAGGTCATATCGAGTATGAACTACTGGCTGACCGAAGCGTAGAGATACGCTGGTCAAAGAAGAAAAGCAATTCAAAAGATGGAAAGGAATAAACTCATGCAAGAAGCGATCCGTAATAGACCGGAAAAACATTTATTCGATTATGAAGTCGAAAGCCTCAACGACAAGAATATTCTCATCACCGGTGGTACCACCGGCATTGGGCGAGCCACAGCCATTTTGCTGGCGGCACAGGGCGCCAATGTAATGATCTTTGGACGACATGAACAGGAGTTACAGGATGCCATCCATGACATTCAAATGACCGGCGGCAGTGTGAGCGGACTCACCGCCGACACATCCAGCCCTGAAGACATTCAGCGCGTCTTTAAACAAGTGGATGAACAAATGGGTAACCTTGATATTCTTATCAACAATGCTGCTCTCGGCTATAACTCTGTGATGAAGGGTGAGTACAAGGATTGGAAGTACGTGGTGGAAACCAACCTGCTGGGCTATATGGCAATGGCAAACGAAGCCATCACGCGCATGAAAGCCCAGGGCAGCGGTCAGATCGTCAACGTCGGCTCGATGAGCGCAGAAGTCTACGAAACCAATAGCTCTGTTTATGTGGCAACTAAATCAGGCATTCAGGGATTTTCCATTTCGCTTCGCAAAGAGGTTAACGAAATGGGTATCCGTGTCAGCTTGATCGAGCCGGGTCTCGTCGGCACCGATATGCAAAAGGAAACGCCTGAAAAGCAGCGTCAGATGGAGGAAGAGATGAAGATGCTCAAAGCGGAAGATATCGCCGCCAGCATTTTTTACGTACTAACCCAGCCCAAACGCTGCGATGTGGTCGTCTTGCAAATCCGCCCGCACGCACAACTGATCTAATTGGTCAGCTTGCCCAGCTTCTTCAAACGCGCTAATCGTTCGGGGTCCTGCTCGGCAAAAGAGACATCCTGCGACAAAACCTCATACGCCTGAGCAAAATAAGGACGGGCTTGTTCCGTGTGTTTCAAAGCCCACAAACACTCTGCGATCTCTTCAAACACAAAACCGTCCGTTTCTCCCACCCTCTCAAATTCATCCTTCAAATTCATCTGTTTGGATAATGCCTCTTCGAAACGCTTAAGCGAACGCAAGCAGCGTGCCACACACCACACAGCGACTCGTATCTCGGGAGCGCTGCCTTTCGCCCTTCGGTAGGCTTCCGCTTTCTCGAAAGATGCCAACGCTGATTCATACTCCCCTTTGTCATGATAATTCCAACCCAGATTGTTGTAGAGCGAACCCAGCCAGCTCCGCGCGCGTGCATCGGCAGAGGACTCGGCTCGTTTAATGGCGCGCCGGTTCAAGGTCAGAGCTTGATCGAGCGGAGCAATAATTGCCAGCATATGCAGGGCGTCCACGGCATAAAAGTCTTCGTTGAGCTGAGACGCCAAGTTCAATGCCTGCTCGAAGCAGGGACGCGCCTGGTCAGGATCACCGGAAGAATTGTAGAGACGTCCACGCTCCAGCAAGTAGCGTATCTGCGGACGGGATGCAACACCACCCAGTCTGCGTTTGACCTGGTCGAGCGTTTGGTGCGCTTTCTCGAATTTGCGCTGCAATCCCTGGGCACGAGCGATCTGTGTCAATAATTCCAACAATGCCGGGTCATCCTCAGGAATTTGCAAAAGAATGGCACGGAACTTTATTTCGGTTTGGTCGGGCTGGGCATAATCCCACAGGGAATCAAAATCGGGCAGGTTCTCGGTCAACATGCTGTACATCCTCGGTCAGTCTTGTCGTATCTTATCCATCCGTCAAAGGAGAAGGGAATACTCCTGAACACAAACTCCGTACTGGCAGTGTACTGACCAAAGGATGAATATGCCACCTCCCTGGGAGGGTAGTTTATTTTGCGTTGGTATGGAACAGACCCAGACTGGGGATGTGAATAGCTAAATCTGGAGTCCAAAGTCTCCAGACTTTGGAGAGAAAAATCCTACCACAACCGAAACTCCCCGCTCCTAAACGAAATGCCAGTTCCAGAAAACGGATGACCACTATTTACTCGTATCGAACTTGATCAAACGCAATACGATCACAAATGCCACCGCAGCGACCAGGCGCCCAACCGTGGTCGTGATGAAAATCCCACGATAGCTCCATAGGGCTAACACGGTTGAACCGGCAACCGCTCCCGCAGAAAACGCCAGGGCAACGATGATCTGGTAGATCGCTGAATAGCGCGCCTGTAGATTCTGCGGAAGGATGCCGAGCAATACATTGAAAGATACCAACTCGAACGTGCCCCACAAGACTCCGCCCGCCGCTTGAATAAGCAACACTCCTGCATAACTGCGTGTGAAGATCCAGGCAAAAGGAAGGGATGGGATCAGAAACATCAACACCGCCTGAATAATGCGGGGTCCGAACCGGTCTGTCAGTTCTCCAGCTTTACGTTGAGTAAGGATCCTGGTAACACTGGGAAGGATGGCAGTCATGCCGATCATGGCAGCCGTGAAATGCAACTCCTCTGCCATGTAGATAGAGAAGAATGGACCCGACAAATTGATGAAAAAATTCCAGATGGCAGCCACGGCACACAAGGCAAGGAAGGCGGGCGAAGTGCGCAGGTCAGCAATGGCAGAACGCAGGGAAAAGGTCTCGGTAGCACGATGACCCGGACGCGGATCACAGATCCTGTTGAACGAAAAGGTGGATGCCATACCAAAGACAAAAGAGGCGGTCAGTGCAAGTTGGTACCCTTGCAGTGAACTGCTTTGCGTGATCCACTCCCCAGCGAGATACGTGATCAGCATGGACGCCGCGCTCATAGCAAGGTTGCGGGAGGCGAAATAGCGTCCGCGCCCTGCCATAGGAACAACATCCGCTGAGAGTGACATCCACGCCGGGAAGGTAAGGTTGCCACCGATCGAGCGGATGATGGATACCACCATCACCATCGCAATAAGTCCTTTGCCCACCAGACCAAGAGGCAGCAAAGCAAGCACAATTAAAAGAAAGCGCGCGATCGTTCCGCCAAATAAGACAGCCAATTCCTTACGATGACCGAAGCGTTCCACCATCAAAGCGCCGGGGAGCAGCACGAGCGCCGAGGACAGGTTCGTCAATGAGTTCAACAGCCCCACCTGAGTAGCGGTCATACCAATGGCAAGCAGATACAGTGTGAAATAGGTCAAAGGGATGGCGTCACTGGCAGCAGCAAACAAACCATCTGACCAAAACCAGCGCAGATTCCGACGAGTTTCTGTTGAGAGTGACGTTGTCCAATCTCCCCCTTCCATGAGCGTGTTTAGAAATGTACCGATACGATTCATATTAATGGTTCAAGTTGCTTTCGTGAAGGAATGGGATGCGATGTTTTGGATAAACCGCTCCATTGTACAACCAACTCCCATGCGAGACGTTAGGGAATCCTAACAATCCCGCTAATAAACAAAGAAAGCCAGCAAATCTTCAAAACAAGCGTTATTTCCACATGGTAGAATGCAACTTGATCGCACCGATAACTCTGTACCTGGAAAGCTGAACATGTTTGATACCCCTCATCGTCGCTATAACCCTCTCTCCGGAGAATGGGTGCTTGTTTCCCCGCATCGTGCCAAGCGTCCCTGGCTTGGACAACTCGAAAAGCCCCCTGTTGAACAACTTCCGCGCTTTGATCACACCTGCTATCTCTGCCCGCGCAACGAACGCGCCGGCGGAGTGGTGAATCCGGATTACAAATCCACCTTCGTCTTTGACAACGACTTCGCCGCGCTGCTGCCGGATAAATCTAGCGAGCCCGGCTCAGACCACCCGCTGCTTACTTCCGTTTCTGAGCGTGGACTTTGTCGAGTGGTCTGTTTCTCCCCGCGCCACGACCTGACCCTCCCCGAACTAGATCTTCCCGCCATCGAAAAAGTCATCGCCACCTGGACCGAACAAACCGTTGACCTGAGCCAAAAGGACTTTGTCCATTACGTGCAGGTCTTCGAGAACAAAGGCGCCATGATGGGCTGTTCGAATCCGCACCCACACAGCCAGATCTGGGGCACCGAGCTGATCCCCAATGAACCCGCCAAGGAACTCGAACACCAGAAAGCATACTTCAACGCCAACGGACGCACACTGCTTTCTGATTACCTGACAGAAGAGCACAAGCGCAAAGAACGCATCTTATTCACCAACGATCACTTCACAGCCCTTGTCCCGTATTGGGCAGTGTGGCCCTTCGAAACAATGATCGTTGCTCATCGCAGCACTTCCTATTTGAGCGACCTCACACCTATTGAAGTCAGCGCTCTGGCAGAGGCGATGAAATACATCACCACCCACTACGACAATCTCTTCGAAGTTTCCTTCCCTTACTCGATGGGATTTCATCAAGCGCCCTTCGACGACCAACCTCACCCCGAATGGACTCTGCACGCGCATTTTTATCCGCCGCTGCTGCGCTCTGCCACTGTCCGCAAATTCATGGTCGGCTACGAAATGCTTGCCATGCCCCAACGCGACATCACGCCCGAAGTCGCCGCCGAACGATTACGCTCCCTTTCAGACATTCACTATAAACACCCATGAACATCATCGACCGAGTCACAAGTACCTATAAAGAAACCTTCGGACATGCGCCCGCACACATCGCTCGCGCACCGGGACGCGTCAATCTGTTGGGCGAACACGTGGACTATAACGACGGATTCGTCCTGCCCGCCGCCATTGACCGCGCCACTTACGTCGCCTTCTCCCCCACGGATGCGGCTCAGTCCACGCTCGTGGCGGGAGATTTCAATCAACGGGCTTCTTTCTCCTCTGAAACCATTTCCGCGAAAACCCAACCTGATGGCTCCCCTTTGCCCGAGTGGGCACACTATCCTGCAGGTGTGATGTGGTCATTAATGGAAGAAGGCGTCTCCACCCCTGCATTGAATGCTGTCTTCTCCTCCAACGTGCCGCGCGGATCGGGTTTGAGCTCGTCCGCTTCGGTGGAGTTGGCATTTATCAGCGCCTGGCAAACGCTCGGCAGCTGGACCCTGCCCGCCATGAAGCGCGCGTTGCTCGGGCAAAAAGCCGAGAACAAATATGTCGGTGTCAACTGCGGCATCATGGACCAGTTCGCCTCTGCCTGTGGCGTGGAGAACAAATTGCTTCTGCTCGATTGCCGTTCCCTTGAATGGAAACCGATTCCTCTGCCCGAGAATGTATCCATTGTCATCGCCGATACCACGGTGCGCCGCAAGTTGACCACCGGTGAATACAATAATCGTCGTGCTGCCTGTGAAGAAGCAGTCCGTTTGCTCAAGGAAGATCTGCCAAACATCAAGTCCCTCCGCGATGTCAGTGTGGAAGAGTTCAACCAGTACGCGGCGAAACTTCCGGATGAGGTAGAAAAGAGAGCGCGTCACGTGGTGGAAGAGATCGGGAGGTCGAACCAAGCCGAGGCGTTGTTGGACGCGAAGAACGTCCAGGAGTTCGGCAGGTTGATGAACGAGTGCCACGTCAGTTTGCGCGATTTGTACGAAGTCTCCTGCCCTGAATTGAACGTGATGGTGAATGTCGCTCAATCGCTGGATGGCTGTTATGGAGCACGTCTCACCGGCGCAGGCTTCGGTGGTTGTACCGTGAATTTAGTGGCAAAAGAAGCAGCGGACGGTTTCGCCCAGAAGTTGTCGAACCGGTTATGAAAAAGAAACGGGGCTTCACCCTGAAATTTACATCACCCACGCTTCCAATGGAGCAGAATTGATCAGGTAATTTCCTCCGTCATTGCGAGGAGTGTTCGTTGCGACGAAGCAATCTTACAAATAATACTATTTATGCTAATCATTTATAAGATTGCTTCGCCCTATCGGGCTCGCAATGACGAGATAATAGAATCAAAAAAGACTCGCCTTTGAAAGCGAGTCTTTTTGTTTATCACTTAATCCGTAGCTGCATGAGCTCTTTCATTCAGTATTTCTTTTTTGGGCTCCCAGTTGGCAACGGCGAGACTGGCAATGATCAACAGTGCGCCTACAATGACATGCCAAGTCAATTGTTCGTGCAGTACGAACACTCCCAGGATCACGCCACCCAGCGGGAAAAGATAGGTGACCATGGTCGAGCGCGTTGGTCCGATCTCATGGATGAGGTAGTACGCCATGATGAAGGCAAGCCCTGAACCGAGAACGCCCATGAACAACAGCGCCACCCAGGTAATAGTGAGATGAGGCAATGTGACCGGGCCTTCAAACACGAAGGCACCGAGCCACATCGTCAGCGATGCAGACACCAACGGACCCGCACTGCGCAGAACGCCTGAAACTTCGACCGTCGTTTTACGCACGTACACCGCGCTGATGGCATAGAACAGTGAAGCGACGATCACCGCCAATTGTCCCAGCACAGAACTGCGAGATGCACCCAGGTCCTTGCTCATCAGGATAACAATGCCGATAAAACCAACGATCAAACCTGATAGTTTGGGCAAGGTGATCTTGTCGTCGTTCAGCATAAAATGCGCGAGCAGAATGGTAAACAACGGCACGGTAGCATCTAGAATGGAAGCGACGGCTGAGTCAATATGCTGTTCACCCCATGAGATCAGGAAGAACGGGATGGCAATATTCGTTAGACCAACCACTAAAAGCGGGAACCATTCTTTGAAGGTGCGCGGCAAATGGACACGTTGAATGAGGATGACTACAACACCGAATAACAATCCGAATATAGCGCGGAAGGCGACCAGTGTGATCGGTCCCACTTCCTGCACGGCAATCTTGATCCACATGAAGGATGAACTCCATATGGCGCCTAGTAATAGAAATACGATCCAGTGTTTTGCTTTCATAACATACTCCTAAATTTTTTACTCTTCAACAACTTGCAGAACGATCTTGCCAACCCCGCGATGGGTTTGACATTTTTCAAAAGCTTCGCGTGCCCGAGACAAAGGAAATACTTCAGCAATGATAGGATGCAGGCAGCCGTCATCCACAAGATGGGCGATCTCGTTCAATTGCTCACGGTTGGGCGAAACGACAAAGTAGAGAGCCTCCACCCCCAACGAATTCGCGTACTCCTTGGGCGGCTCGGTCGCTACGGAAACTAATCTGCCGCCTTTGCGTATCACAGCCGGTGAATGTTCCAAGCGCTCCCCGCCTGCCGTATCAAAGACGAGGTCAACATTGTGGATCGTACTCTCGAAGCGGGTTGTGGATGTATCGACGATCTCCGTCACACCAATGTTCCGTGCAATTTCAACATTTTCTGATGAAACTGTCCCGATCACATGGGCTCCGCACCAGCGTGCCAGCTGGACCGCAACATGACCCACCCCGCCGGTCGCACCATGGATGAGCACCCGCTGCCCCTTTTCCAAATGTCCATGTTCGAACAATCCCTGCCAGGCAGTCAGTGCGGTCATAGGAATGGCGGCGCTTTGGATATGGTCCAGTGTTTTTGGCTTGTGGGCAAGCAATCCCTGCGGAACGATGACAAATTCTGCCGCCGCACCATCGCGGTCAAAGGCGGTTAGGGCAAAGACTTCATCGCCGAGGGTAAACCCTTCGACATTTTTGCCAAGCGCTGCCACCACACCAGACACTTCATAGGAAGGGGTGGCAGGCAGGCGATTGACGGGCCAATCCAATTCATCGCGGGTAATTGCCGCCGCATGCACGCGGACAAGCACTTCACCTGCTTTGGGTTGGGGAATCTCAATTTGTTCATAGACCAGCCCCGCTGGTCCATTTGGGATGTGTAAACGCACAACGTTCATTTAATTTGCTCCTCCGATGTGGCGCCTGTAATGCGACATTTATGTCGCTTTTCAGGCAAGAGCGACATAAATGTCGCATCACCAATAAGAGCAACTATACGAGTGCGGATGTATTCCTTCAAGCACCAGTCCTTGAACAATTCATGGTGCCACTTTTCTCATGTCATTGCGAGCCCGATAGGGCGAAGCAATCTCCTTTTAAATGGTTGATTCTCTTCGATAGACAATTTCCGTTTAACTGGAGATTGCTCACCTGCACTTGCGTGCATGTGCAAGTGTCGGGCGGGAAAGCACCGCCCTCGCAACGACATCATCTTTAGCCTAACAAACTCCCCAACCGTTTCGCAGCTTTCTTGATCTCTTGTACACTATACCCGCCATAACCAAGTAAAAAGCCTTTGTCTTTCATTGGCTCGATGGCAAAGGTGGAGATGGGAGTGAGTTCAAGGTCATAGTCTTTGGCTTTGCGGACGATGGCTTGATCGTTCATCTCTTTTGGCAGCCAGCCTACGCAGTGGATACCGGCTTCAGGTGAGTCCATTTCCAAGGGCAGGTCTTTCATGGCGTTCAATAACGCTTCGCGTCGTTCGGCATACAACGTGCGCATGCGGCGCAGATGACGCAGGTAATGACCCTCTTCAATGAAATCGGCAAGCACCGCCTGTTCCAGCATAGGACTGTGAATATCGATCATGCGCCGCACTTTCAGGAACGAATTTACAAGCGGCAAAGGCAAAATCATGTATCCAACACGAATAGATGGAAACAGCACTTTACTAAAGGTGCCAATGTAGATCACGCGCTCGGCCGTATCCATGCCCTGCAAGGTGGCAAGCGGACGACAGGCATACCGAAATTCACTATCATAGTCATCTTCGAGAATGTACGCACCGGCGCGTTTCGCCCAACCCAACAATGCGAGCCGCCGCGGGATGGACATTGTGACTCCCAGCGGGAACTGATGCGAAGGCGTGATATATGCCATGCGAGCTTTGGGAGCCCGTTTGATTCCCGCTTCGACGATCAATCCTTCGCTATCGACGGGAACCGGGACAAGGCGCGCTCCCGACCCGAGAAAAGCGCCTCTCGCGCCGGGGTAACCTGGATCCTCCACCCAAACGGAATCGCCAGCATTGACCAGCATCCGCGTCGCCAGGTCGAGGGCTCCCTGTGACCCGGGCACGATCACCACTTGATCGGGCGTGCAATGCACCTGACGGGACACCGTCACATGCGCGGCGATGGCTTCCCGCAGCGGACGATATCCCGCCGAGTCTTGATAGGCATAATGATTTACCGGTGTGCGCCGTGCCTGCCGTACAACCAGGCGAGACCATAACTTATAGGGAAAGACATCCAGAGCTGGGGCTTCGGCGAGGAATGGGCGCGGTACCTGTCCATTCGAGGGAGGTTGGGCAGCAGCGATCTGTTCGCGGGCGCGGTCGGAGAAGACAGGTCGAGGAGATTCGGCTGATTTAACGGAATCGACTTTCGGCTTAGGGAGACGCGAAACAGTCAGTAACGATTCCGGCAGCACACTTGCGACGAACGTCCCGCTGCCTTCGCGCCCTTCTAAATATCCCTCTGTTAAAAGTTGACGATACGCACTGAGCACGGTGTTACGTGAGATACTCAACTCATCTGCCAATGCGCGCGTGGAGGGGAGTTTCATCCCGCCTTTGAGTTCGCCTGAAAGGATGGCGCCGCGCATGTGCGAATACAACGCCTGATAAAGGGAAACGCTCGGAGTGGGGTGAAATGGGCTGTCTTTGAAAATGGTCATTATTCTCCCTATCGATCAAAGCGATCATACTGCCGGAGATAGATCAAATCTCCAATCGTTACAGCGAAGCATATGCCCCGGAGGATATTCAAAGTCACAGGCTTCGAGCAAGGTGAATCCCAATTTACGACAAATGGCATTTGATGGGGGGTTATCAACGGAGGGAAAGGCATGCAGAAAGCGATATCGATTTTCCAGGCGTGCATGGGCAATGACAAGTTCACCCGCATCCGTAGCGATACCGCGCCCCTGGTAGGACGGCAGGATGGACCAACCTGTTTCATAGACCATTTGATCATGCCATTGCTTTTTCCAATACCCGATACTTCCAACGGACTCTGATGTGGAGGCTACGACGATCTTGAACATGCGGTCTGTTTCGGGAAGTTGAAGATAACGCTGATGACGCTGACGGATCTGTTCTTCCGTTTCGGGTCCGCCGAGGTGCTCCATCATCGCCGGATCTCCGAGAAGTTTTTCGAGCAATGGCAGGTCGCCATCCGCCCAGGGCTGAAGTTCGATATTCATTTTCTCACTTTATTTGACCTCGTGCAAAAGTCAACAAGCATGGTTTGAGGAGGGGATTCTCGCCGCTGGGAACTGCGGCGAGAATACTTATGCAAAAGTTTTATTGTGGTGGAATATTCTGATTCAAGCGGAATAAATTATCCGGATCATAACGCTTCTTGACCGCCACAAGTTTATCCCAAGTTACACCTGGATACGCAGCGCGAATTTTTTCTTCGCCTTCATCACCCAGGAAGTTGACATACACGCCGTGGTCGCTTTGCCGAATGGCATCTTCGAACTTCGCCACCCACGTTTCATGTTTTTGCTTTTCCTCCGGCTTGGCATACAACGCCGCAAGATTGACCATGATCTTCGAGTTACGGTGAGCAAAGGCTGTGGCATCGGCTGGCACACGCGCCATCGCTCCACCCAGCACACGCAGTTGTGCGGCTTTCATCATCGCATCTGAAGAGCGAAGATGATTGAGGATCGTCTCCGCCATAGCATGGTCAACCCGATCAACGAACATGGTGCGTGAAGCAGCGATTGGATGATAATCCTCCGGGTTGGGTTGGTAAATTTCCTGGTAGCGCATCGGTTTGAGCATATCCGCCAGTGGCGTTGCGATCGCGCGGAACGGTGCAAGCGCACGTTCACCCGATTGGATATCACCTGCATACATCATGATGGCAAAAATGATCAGTTTGCCGTGTACCTCCGCAGGCAGGAACGGCATCGGCGGAGCTGGCATGACATTGGCAATACTGGAAAGTTCCTCCGGCGCAGCTTCGGCTTCCGCCATGAACTTGGCAATGGTCTCTGCTGTGGCGGGCAGGATCAACATGCCGCCAACCGCCTTGTCCACTGTTTGCAAGCGGAACTGGAAACGCGTCACAACCCCGAAATTCCCGCCACCACCGCGGATCGCCCAGAAGAGGTCGGGATGTGAGTCTTTATCTACGTGTAAGAGCTGCCCATCGGCCGTGACGATCTCAGCTGCCATCAAGCTATCGATGGTCAGTCCATATTTGCGGACTAAATATCCGACTCCGCCGCCGAGCGTAATGCCACCAATGCCCACCGAACCGGTGTCACCAAAACCAACAGCCAGACCATGCTCACCAACGGCATTCGTAAATTCGGCAGCGGTCAGACCCGTCTCTGCCCATGCAGTTTGATTTTTCGCATCGATCTGTAATCCCTTTATATCCGAGAGATCTAGAACGATGCCGCCGTCGGTTGTGCTGAATCCGACCACACTATGTCCGCCGCTGCGAATAGCAAGTTCCACGCCGGTCTCGCGCGCCAAAGAAACGAGACGAGACACGTCACCAGCATCCGCTACGCGCACGATGGCAGCCGGGCGGCGGTCAAGTCCACCGTAGAAGACGGTCCGCGCTTTTTCATAACGCTCATCGTCTGGAGCGATCACACGTCCGTTGAAGAGGGCACGCAATTCCGAAATAGAAGGGGCAACAAGGGAATTTGAACGGGTAGTACCTGTCATTACATCTCTCCTTATCTATAAAGTTGGTTACATATTTTGGGGAATTCAGATAAATTTTAGCACAGTTGTTCTACACTATACCTCCATTGTGAAATAAATTCAAGTTATTTACCTTTTGAATTTGAGAAAACACCCATACGCTTTTAGGAAATATTTAATAAAGGTCTGTACAATTAAATCTGTCATTATCATAATTTCTTTCGCTTCAAGGCAGCAACAACACAAAATCAGGGGATACACCATAGGAACGGAAGCAAAAGTCGGATGAACTATATCCATGCTTCAGACACTTAAGCTTTCCGAGCCGTCTCCCCATTGCAACACCTTGAGCAAATATTTCCCCCAATGTAGATCATTCTAATATCGTATATTGCAGCCAAACGCCGGGATGCGTTTCTTCGATGATGCCTTAGTGTCGTTGATTTGGAAGCTTGAATAGCTTTTCCAAGTTCAATTCATCATTGAAATGATAACCGCATGGAGTCTATCCATTCATAGTGAACCAAGACGAAAAGAAATTCGTGCGATGACAACCAAACCTGCCAGATCAAGGCTGGCAGAGTATTGTTTGAAAGGAATAATAGTGCTTAATGCCCAAAAAGATAGCTTTCATTCGAACGGAGCCCTGGCCGTATGCGAATGTGCGCATGATCCAGGTTCTGCAGGATGCCTTCCCCGATCATGAGCTCACAGTTTTGAATGTATATAACATGGTCAAGGCGCAGCCAAAGATCATGATACAGAATTCCCTGGAGGTGGTGAAGATATATGGTCGGCAAATCCTTTCCCGAAAAAAACGTTTCAAGCGCAGTTTTTGGAGAACCCCTTTTATCTTTCGTCAAATGAGAAAATTGATCCTTGAAGCGCTGATGGATGAATCCTACGTATTCACCTTCCAGATGCAATCGCTATTCGATGCCAGCATTCCTGGTATTCCCCATTTCTTGTACACCGATCACACTCACCTGGCAAATCTTTCTTATCCGGGCTTTGACCGTTCGGGACTCTACAGCCAGGAATGGATCGATCTTGAGAAGACGATCTATCAGAATGCGTCGCGCGTTTTCGTGTGGAGTACCAATGTTCTTGATTCGGTCCTACAAGATTACGGAATTCACTCATCAAAAGCAGTATGCGTTTATCCGGGAAGTAACGCGGTCAGGCAGGATGCCGGGCATGGGAATCCTGACCGTTATAAGAATAAGGATATTCTATTCGTTGGTATTGACTGGGAACGGAAAGGCGGTCTGGATCTGCTGAAAGCGTTCAAGCTGGTGCAGCGTTCACATCCCGATGCCACGCTGACCATCGTCGGTTCATCTCCCAGCGTGGATGTTCCCAACTGCCGGGTGGTCGGCTTGCTTCCAGTAGATCAGGTGGGCAAGTATTTTCAAGAAGCCAGTATTTTTTGCCTGCCTACTCGCCTGGAGCCATTTGGAGTTGTTTTCGTGGAAGCCATGTTAAGCAAGCTCCCCATCGTGGCATCTAACGTTGGAGCGATCCCCGATTTTTTGCAGGATGGAGTGACCGGGTTCCTGATACATCCGGGAGATGTACAAGGTATTGCCAGCGCTCTGTCGAAGCTGCTCGCAGATCCTCAAAAATGTCAGCAGTTCGGTGAAAGAGGGTACCAACTTGCCCAAACACGTTTTTCATGGGATGCCGTTGGAGCGCTGATCAAGAAGCATATTCTCGAAACTATCCAAAAGGAAGATACAGACGAAATTGAGCAGGAAGAGGCATTTCAGCGGGAATGGCTATAGCGTAGACTCCGCTTATTAAACGAGAACCAATGTTCGGTCGGGTGAATTGTAATGGATTCCAATCCTATCAAGCCACCATCATTTGCTCGATAGCAAACACCACCACATCATCAAGCTTCTGCCCATCCAAAGCCGTATGCGGGATCTGCCCTTCAAAGGCAAGTGAGATGATCCCGTGTACCTGTCCCCATACCGCTACCGCCATCATCTCCGCAGAGTTGGCACGCAGAATGCCCGCCTGCTGACATGCCAGCACCACATCCACCACGCGCTGAAATGTCTTTGATGAAATTTCCACGAAGGCAGGGTAATCCTTTTCCTTCTCCAGCACTCCCGAGAACATGATCTTGAACGTATCGGTGTTATTCAATGCATATTGAACATATGCCCGCACACCTTGCTGCAATTGCTTCTTCGGGCTCTTCGAGTTCGCCAGAATGGCAGCATCCAACTCGGCATAGAGTTGATGGAAGCCCTCGGTCGAGATCGCCGCGATCAGTGATTGCTTATCGGGGAAATGAGCGTACGGCGCCGAATGACTAACACCCGCCCGTTGCGCCACCTTCCGTAAGCTGAGCCCTTCGATCCCCTCTTTCGACAAGATTTCAACGCCTGCTTTGATGAGCGCGTTCTTCAAGTCACCGTGATGATAATTTTTGCGTGGCATGGACCCATCTTATATCTAAATCTTGACAGTGTCAAGATAATGTTCTAGAATCTTGTCACTGTCTAGTTTTCGGAGGGCTCATGAGCACGTTTGACGAACAGAAAAAACAAATTGTCGAAACCGCGCACGAACTGGTGCGCAAAGGATACCTAATGGCGACCGGAGGGAACCTCTCCGTGCGCGTTCCCGGGCAGGAGGCGTTCGCCATCACCCCGTCCAATTACGATTATATGAAGATGACGCCGGAGGACGTCTGCATTCTGGACTTCAATCTGACGATGATCGACGGTCATCTCAAGCCGTCAGTTGAATCCGCTATGCATGGAGCGATCTATCAAGCCCGGGCGGATGTGAACGCCATCATCCATACGCATCAGGTCTACACCAGCGCATTGACTTTGATCAAAGCACCCATCCCGGCTCTGTTCGATGAGCAGGCGCGCTTCCTCGGTCGCAGCGTGGAAATTATCCCCTACGCCCCATCTGGGACGGGCATGCTCAAGAACACGGTGGCAAAGCACGTGAAGAATCACAACAACGCCTTTATGATGCAAAACCACGGCGCACTGGTCTTTGGTCACGATATGCAGCGTGCCATCCACAACGTGGAAATTTTGGAAAAATGTGCCATGGCATATCTGTTGGCGATCTGCAGTGAACGCAAGATCAGCAAGATCCCGCTGGCAGTGCGCGAAGTGGCGTTTTCGAAATTACGCAAGGATCAGAAGAAGGTTGAAAAGGGTGAGGAAGTTAGAAGCGGTGAATAAAAAAATAGAAAGTAGAAAGTGGAAAGTTTTAAACTCGCCACTTTCTACTTTCCACTTTCCAAGGAAACAACCATGACTCAAGAATATGCAATCAGCGAATATCACGATACCAATAAAGTCTACCAACAACTGAACAACCTCATCAGCCAGCCGATGCGCCGCGTGCGACCTGAAAAGATGCAGGAGTTTCTCGGTTACTTTGATAACCAGTGCAAACGCTCCAAGCAGTTGACCGACGAAGCCAAGAAGTTCATCCCCGGCGGCGTGCAGCACAATCTGGCGTTCAACTATCCCTTCCCCATCGCCATCGAAAAAACAGACGGCGCTTTTTTGTGGGACGCAGATGGCAACCAGTACATTGACTTCCTCCAAGCGGGCGGACCGACCGTGCTCGGCAGCAATTATTACCCGGTGCGTGAAAAAGTCTTTGAGATGTTGAAAGAGTGCGGACCCGTCACCGGTCTGTTCCATGAATATGAATTGAAGCTGGCGCAGCTTGTCAATCGCTTCATGCCCAACGTAGAAATGTTCCGCATGTTGGGTTCGGGTACCGAAAGCGTGATGGCAGCCATCCGTGCGGCGCGAGCTTATACAAAGAAAAAATACGTTATTAAAGTCGGCGGCGCGTATCATGGCTGGAGCGACCCGATGGTTTACGCTCTACACGTTCCCGGTACGGGTCGGCTCGAGGCGAAAGGCATTCCCAGAGGCGGAAGCGCATCCACGCAGGAATTTTTCCCCAACAGTCTGGCATCCTTGAAACGTCACCTGATCTTCAACCGCTTGATCGGAGGAACCGCCGCAGTGATCGTCGAACCACTGGGACCGGAATCCGGCACGCGCCCCGTCCCGTTCGACTTCAACCAAAAGGTGCGGGAACTGTGCGATGAGTTCGGTGCGCTTCTCATCTTTGACGAGGTCGTGACCGGCTTCCGAGTGGGTTTGGGCGGCGCTCAAGGCTATTTCGGCGTCAAACCCGATCTGACAGTCTTCGGCAAATGCATCACGGGCGGATATCCCATGGCGGGCGGCGTCGGCGGCAAAGCGGACGTGATCATGCGTTTCGCGGCTGGCATCGGCGGCGTTGGCGAACGCGCGTACGTGGGCGGGACACTTTCTGCGAACCCACTTTCCTGTGTCGCGGGTTATTACTCATTGCTGGAGATGGAACGCACCAATGCCCCTGTCATCGCCGGGCGCGCCGGTGACCGTCTCACCAAGGGGCTGCAAGCCATTATCGCGAAATATGGGCTGCCTTTTGTGGCATATAATCAAGGCTCTATCGTGCATTTGGAAACATCTGGTGTGATGCTGCTCGACCTGCGCAATCCCATCCGTCTGGCGAAGGAACTCAAACCGCGCAAGCATATGATCGAAGAGATGGGCGCGGCGTACATGTCGCAGGGACTGATCACGCTGGCTGGCTCACGCATGTACACATCCATGGCAGATACGGATGCAGTCATCGATGAGGCGCTCAACAAGTTTGAGGCAGTGCTGAGCGAATGTAAGTAATCAAAGACTTACCTAACCCCGACGCCTTCGGCGTCACCCCTTCCCTTCAGGGAAGGGGCTGGGGGATAGGTCAAAGGAACTTCATGGCAAACAACTACAAACTGTACGGCTATCGCTGGGTGGTGCTGGGTGTGTTCATGTTCATCAACCTGACCATCCAGATGCTGTGGATCACGTACGCACCAATCACCGGACCGGCGGCTGCGTTCTACGGCGTGACCGATCTGAAGATCGGTTTCCTTGCGATGACGTTCATGATCGCTTTCATTCCGCTGTCCATTCCAGTTTCGTGGGTGATTGACACATACGGATTCAAACTCGCGGTCAGCATTGGTGCGGTGTTGATGGGCATCTTCGGTCTGCTGCGTGGATTTGCTGGGGCGAATTATTCGCTTGTTCTATGGAGCACGGTTGGTATCGCGGCGGCGCAGCCATTCCTGCTGAACGCATGGACAAAAGTCCCTGCCAATTGGTTTGCCATCGAAGAGCGCGCTACCGCCGTGGGGTTGGTCACGCTTGCCAATCTGGTTGGCACGGCACTTGGAATGGTTCTTACTCCTATTCTTACCGAAACCATTTCCATCCCTACCGTTCAGTTGATCTATGGCGGCATCGCGGCGTTCTCGTCGGTCTTGTTCGTTTTGCTTGCCAAAGAGACTCCACCCACCCCGCCGGGACCTGCCGGAAGCGAAGTCCGCGCTTTGATGTTGGACGGGCTCAAACATGCGCTTACGGTCAAATCGTTTTGGCTGTATTTATTCGTTTCCTTTATCGGTCTGGGAATTTTCAACGGCGTGACAACATGGGTCGAGAACATTATCCGCCCGCGTGGATTTACTCCCACCGATGCAGGCACGCTCGGCGCGTTGATGTTGGTCGGCGGCGTGCTGGGAGCGGTAACCATTCCACCGTTCTCCGATAAACAGCGCAAACGCCAGCCCTATATTTTGTTCGGTTTATTGCTGGCGATCCCCGGGTTGATCGGGTTGACCTATGCCACAACTTCATGGCTGTTGTTCGCATCCGCGTTCGCGATGGGATTCTTCCTCGTCAGCACCAATCCGATCGGGATGCAGTATGCCGCGGAAGTGACACATCCCACACCTGAAGGGACATCGAATGGATTGATCCAATTGTTCGGTCAGGCTTCGGTGGTGTTCGTATACATCATGGAAGCATTGAAGTCTTCGGATGGTTCGTTCACGCCCGCTTTGCTGATGGCGATTGGATTACTGGTGGTTAGTGCATTGCTTGTCACGCAGATAAAAGATCATCAATAGAGTAGATAGACCTCACAGGTTTTTAAAACCTGTGAGGTCTTTTTGTTAGAGTAAAAACGTATGCCAGAAATTTCCCCACTTGATAATTCACTTGCCCGCCTCTTGTTCCATGAATTGGAACGATCACACGCACTAGTAACAGCCTTCTTTGAAGGAAATGCCACAGCACGATTATTCGTTGACGACACCGCCGCACCCAAAACGGGAATGATCGTCTGCAACAGTCGGGTGTTGTGCGCTGGCGACACATCCCAAACCGCCTTTCTCGATGAGATGGAACAGACTTTTTCCAATGAATTGATTCCTGCTCACATCGCTCGCGGAAATGACGCCTATCTTGTGTATGGCTCGGGGGATGGATGGAAGGATGCTGTGCAGTACATCTTCCCTACCCGCACGCTGTATCATGGCAACCGGCAATATTACGAGATCAACGATTTCAGTCCGAAATCAGATATGCAATTACCGGCTGGCTTTTCGATGCAATTGATCACACCTGAGTTCATGTCCAGCGAAATCAAAGGATTGGATGCCGTACGTGAGGAGATGTGCTCGGAGCGTGTATCGGTGGAGGATTTCCTGTCTCGCAGTTTCGGCATCTGCCCGGTCTATGAAAATGAGATCGCGGGCTGGTGCATGTCTGAATATAATGTCGGGGAGCGCTGTGAGATCGGCATCGCCACGGCTCCGAACCATCAGCGCAAGGGGATTGCTACGCTTGCCACCTATGCATTCCTCGCCGAAGCACATCGCCGTGGATATACACGCGTTGGCTGGGATTGCTGGACTCGCAATGAAGCATCCGGTGCGACCGCGCGCAAAGCAGGTCTTACTTTGATGGAAGAATATCCGGCGATCGTCGTCGAACTTTGAGGTCTCATTCCATGACAGAACCCATTATCCTTGCAGTTGACTTTGGAACATCCGGCATGAAGGTGGCGATGATCACCGTCAGCGGACACGTGCTGGGCTGGGAGTCGGAGCCGGTGCGGCTCATCCTTACACCGGATGGCGGCGCGGAGCAGTCACCGGACGAGTGGTGGCAGGCGTTCCTTTCAGCGGCGGGGCGGCTCATTAAACGGAATCAAGAGTCGGCTTCGGATGTGATCGCTGTCTGTGCGTCCACTCAGGGTGAGGGAACGGTGGCGGTCGATCGGGCAGGGAACGCTCTGGGCAACGCCATCCTGTGGATGGACATGCGCGGCGCACCACATCTGCGCAAGCAGCTAAATGGATTGATCAACATCGATGGCGCGGGAATTTCGAAGGTGCTGCGTTTCGTGCGGCTGACCGGCGGGATGCCTTCGATGACGGGCAAAGACCCGTCGGCGCACATGCTGTTTATCCGCGATACGCTGCCAGGGTTGTACGAGCGCACGTATAAATTTTTGAACGTGCTCGATTACATCAACCTGCGGCTGACCGGTGAATTCGTTGCCACGTATGATTCGATCCTGACATCGTGGGTCACGGACAATCGCAACCCGGATGGAATTCATTACGACGATTCGTTGATCCGCACCCTGGGAATTGATAAGGCAAAGCTACCCGATGTAGTGGCGTGTACGAAAGTGCTCGGCTGTTTGCGGAGCGATGTTGCCAGCGCGCTTGGGCTTTCGACCAATGTGAAGGTGGTGGCGGGCGCGATCGATAATACTGCTGCGGCCATCGGTGCAGGAACGACCGATGATTTCGCGATGCATCTCTATATCGGCACGTCATCGTGGATGGCGGCGCATGTGCCGTACAAGAAAACGGACATCGCCTCGAGTCTGGCGTCCATTCCGTGCGCGGTGCCGGGACGCTATCTGCTCACGGCGCTGCAGGCGACCGCGGGCGGCAATCTCACCTTCCTGCGCGACAACGTCATCTATCACAAGGATGAGCTGCTGCAAGAAGCGGACGTGCCCGACATCTTCAAGGTGCTCGACCAAATTGCGGATCGCGTGCCTGCGGGCTCGAACGGCGTCATGTACACACCGTGGATCTGGGGCGAACGCGCTCCGGTGGAAGACCGCACGCTTCGCGCCGGACTTTACAATTTGTCTCTGAACAATACGCGTGAGGACATCATCCGGGCATTTTTGGAAGGCATTGCGTTCAACACACGCTGGCTGCTGTCACCGGTTGAGAAATTCCTTGCTCGCAAGGTCAACAGCATCAACATCGTCGGCGGCGGGGCACAGTCGGATGTGTGGTGCCAGATCTTTGCGGATGTGATGAACGTGGAGATCAAGCAGGTCGCTGACCCGATCTATGCCAACGCCCGCGGCGCCGCGTGGATCGGCGCGGTGGGTCTGGGCGAGATCAAATATAGCGATATCCCGCAACTGGTGCAGTTCAAGCATATCTATCAACCCCAGCCGCAGAACCGTGCGCTATATGATGAGAAGTTCGATATCTTCAAGACGATCTACAAGCAGATGAAAGATGTCTATCGAAGGATGAATACAAACACTCACTAGATGTCGTTGCGAGCCCCGATAGGGGCGAAGCAATCTCCCGTTAAATAGGGTCAACCTATCGATGGAGATTTCCGTTTAAGAGGAGATTGCTTCGTCGGGAAGATCACCCTCCTCGCAACGACATGTTGTTATTCCACCTGATACGGGACTTCAATGATCACGATCCCTTTCCTGTTCAACAAGGCAAAGCGCAGCCAGAAGGCGGTCTGGGTATGCAATAAATTATGCCAACTACGTTTTGGCGTGAATTGCGGCACGACGATGGTCAGTCGCTCGTTGGGTTGCAGCACTGCAAAGATTTGATCGACATATTCCAGAAACGGCTCAAGGAATGTCCGATAGGGGGAATCAATAACGACAAGTCGCACACCCTTCCCCCACACTCCCCATCGTTCTTCAATGGCTTCCTTTTGATCGGGGTCAACTGCCACGTGGACAGCAGTCACATCGTCGGAGAATGACAGGGCATAATCCAACGCTTCCAACGCCCCGCGATGGACTCCGGCTAACGTCACGATCACACGGTGACGCTTTGCCGGCGGCGCTTCACCAAAACCGTTCAACGAAAGATCATGTGCCAGATTTTGATAATGACGATGAATGGCAAAAAAGCCAAAGACCATGACTGGAAGCAACAGGACGATGATCCACGCGCCGTCGGTGAATTTGGTGATGGCGAAGATTAGAGTGACGATGGCTGTCGTCACTGCGCCCAAGCCGTTGATAAACAGTTTCCACATCCAGCCGCGGTCATAGCTTTGCTTTGATTTATCAGCAGGATTCTTTTCAAGCAGACGATTCTTCCACCAGTGACGCGCCATCCCTGCCTGAGACAGTGTGAACGAAAGAAACACTCCCACCGCCCACAACGGTACAAGCGCCGTCACACTGGCGTTGAAGATGAAGATCAAGAAGGATGCGACCGCCGTCAGGCTGATGATGCCGCGTGAAAAAACAAGTCGGCTGCCGCGATAGGTCAGTTGACGCGGTAAATATCCATCAGAGGCGATGATCGCACTCAGGGAGGGGAAACCGGCAAAAGCAGTATTCGTTGCAAGGATCAAAATGATGGTCGTGGCAGTGATCGTCCCCAGATAGAACAATCCACGGTTACCAAAGACTGTCCGCGCCAGTTGAGAGATGACCGTTTCAAATTCCGAAGGAACGGCGCCGATCTCGCGCAAGAGAAACACCACGCCTAGAAACAACACCGCCAAAATGATAGTCATCCAGATCATCGTGATGACAGCGTTGCGTGTGCGTGGCTCGCGGAAGGAACGCACTCCATTGGCGATCACTTCCACACCAGTCAATGCTGTGGTGCCATTGGAAAAGGCACGCAGCAATAGGAAGAGAGTCAGCGGTTCGACACGGATCAACTCCAATTTGGGAGGACCCGTAACATCCCCTAGAGTCCCGGCGAAATAACGGAAGAAACCGAACGCCACGGTCGCCGTGGTCATCGTCAAGAAAAAATAAGTAGGGATGGCAAAGATGTTGCCCGACTCTTTAAGACCACGCAAGTTCGCGACGGCGATCAGAGACCAGCAGACCAATGGAAACCCAAACACGCAAAGGGAACAACGCTGGGAACGCCGAAACGATCTGTGCTACACCCGAAGCAACGGTAACTGCTGCCAGCAAAATATAATCCATGAGCAATGCCGCGCCAGCGACTAGAGCGGGTGCGATTCCTAGATTTTCCTTCACGACCGTGTATGCCCCACCGCCGCTTGGATAGGCTTGAATAGTTTGTAAATAAGAAATGGAAACGATGACCAACAGCCCCGTGATCACCAGCGAAATCGGAAAGGCATACCCGAACGCCTGCGTCCCTGCCGTGGCGAGAATGACCAGCGTCTCTTGCGGAGCATAAGCAATGGACGATAACGCGTCCGCGCCGAAGACAGCCAGCCCCACCATTTTGCTGACGGTCTGATGCGGAGCCGCTGCTGTCGGGAGTGGACTTCCCAACAGCCACGTGCGCCACGAACGCGCTGGATTAGATTGTGCTACTCGATTGAGATTTAGAAATCCGCCATTTTTTTGCTTACTATCCGATGGCTCTTCCATGCTTCTATTGTAGCCTGAACGAGCCGGAATTGAACGTAGGGATTCTCCGATGTTTATGGTCTATTAAAACCTTTAGTACACGGATTTCACTGATTTAACGGACTCTCACGAAAAGAACAAATTCTAAAAACCGTGTTTGACCGTGTATTCCGTCCACTCCGTGTACTTACATTGGCTCTTGTCAATCAACAAAGAGAAAATCAGCGCGACCAGACTTTGATAGGCGCACTATAGACCGCCGAGAACATTGCTCCGTACCCGATACCGTGACGAAGCTCATTCAATGTCACTTGCTGAATTTCCAGGATCGCCTTCTTCTTTCGAAAACGTGACCAGCCCGTTTGCCTGAGATACTTCAAAAGATAATCGTTCAAGCGCCGTTCCAGTGATTTGAACCTATCCGATATACGCGGCACTTTCACCAGAAGGTGAACCGAACCGTCCCATGCGTTGCGGCTTTCCATCCATGATTCATCGAACTTGAAGATTGCTTGCACGGTCGGCTGCCACAGCGCCAACTTCTTCGCGATCCTCAATTCCAATGCCTGCTTGAACGCCTCCATAAATTCTTTCCGTTTATCGAGTCGATCCAACTCCACCTCTCGCAACAACGGATGCAATTGCTCCTTCGCATCGTTCAAGGCTTTTTCACACAACTCCTGCATGATCTGCTCAAATTCCTTATCGTTACTCATTTTATAAAAATCTCATTTTAGAGAAGGACATTCCGAACTTGGTTCCATTTAAAAAGTTCATGTCCATCCCCATTGCATACCGCTTAACGGGCATTGTCCCCGCTTCGTTACAAAGCCGGGGGCTGTTCCCACTTAATCGGCGTGAGTCTACGCTGACAAAAAAACAGTCCGCTACCGAAGCAGTGGACTGTCGAAGAGCATGAGAAACTTCTCAACTATTGTTCCTGTGCGCGGATCATCTCCCGCACCCAATAGCCGCTATCCTTGATGATGCGCTGCTGCGTATCGTGATCTACATGGATAAGACCAAATCGTTTGGCAAATCCTTCGCGCCATTCGAAGTTATCCAACAGCGACCAGATGAAATAGCCGTGCAAATTGACTCCATCGCGGATGGCTTGCGCGGCGGCTTCCATGTACCCTTCAAGGAAAGCAACTCGCAGCGGGTCATGGACTCGTCCGTTCTCGACTACGTCCGTGAAAGAGGCGCCGTTCTCGGTGATGTAGATGTACGGGTTGCCATAGTCATTCTTCAAACGCATCAGCGTCTCATAGAATGCTGGCGGATAGACTTCCCGTCCGAAGTTGGTGTATTGGGCTCCATTGATGACGGTCTCTTTATCTTTGACATCTACTTCATCCACCCAAGCACCTAAGAATGGCACATACCACGCAGCCCGCGCAAACTCGCGGCTGTAAAAGTTGATGCCAAGGAAATCCATCGGTTGGGAGATAATCTTCATATCGTCCGCGCCGATCTTCGGACGTGCGATCCCCGCCTGCTTCCACAACGGATTCGGATACGTGCCTTTGAAAATGCCGTCCAGATAGAAATCGTTGAAGAACTGGTTTGCCACCTGTGCGGCGGCAATATCTTTCGGGTTGTTCGTTATTGGATATATCGGAGTCAGGCTGAGGGTGATTCCGACGCGTGCGTCCTTTGAAATGGAACGGATGCGTTCAAGAGCAAGTCCATGCCCGAGCAGTTGATGGTGTGCCACGCGATAATACGTGAACGGATTGTGGTGTCCTGGCGCGTGGAGTCCGAGAAAATGCCCGAGAGCGGCATGTTCCCACGGCTCGTTGAGCGTGATCCAGTTCTTGGCTCTGTCACCCAACACCTTGATCATCACTTCGGCGTAATCGGCAAAATACTTTGCCATGTCGCGACCGGCGAATCCGCTGCAGAGATCTTGCAGAGCTTGCGGTGTATCCCAGTGAAAGAGTGTGATGAAAGGCGTGATGTTCCGCTCAAGCAGCAAGTCCACGAGACGACGGTAATAATCAAGTCCCTTTTGATTGACTTGTCCACGCCCATTGGGCAGAACACGCGTCCACGCAACCGAGAAACGATAGGCGTTCAAGCCAAGCTCACACATCAGATCAATATCACGCTCAGGATGAAGATAGGTATCGCAGGCAACATCTGCATTCTCGCCTGTGCGGATCCTTCCGCGTTTGAGCGTGAACGTATCCCAGATGGACTTGCCTTTATTATCCGCGCTGGGGCTGCCTTCAATCTGAAAAGCGGAGGTAGCGGTACCGAACAAAAAGTTTTTGGGGAATTGGGGAAAAGACATTGGGGAAAGGATGAAGGATGATTTATGAAGGACACTTGCACCTGATGCAAGTGCAGGTGTGAATGTGGGGGCGAGGAAACCCCGCCTCTATGTGTCAAACGGACTCCAAAGTCTCCAGACTTTGGATATCCACACTCGAATGAGTGGAGTCATTCGAGTCCAAAAAAACTACCTTATAGAATGCAGTATAGAAGAAAATCTTGACAGCGTCAAGATTGAAAGTGTCGCCTTACTTAAAGGCAGTAAAGCTCTACCGAAATAGTGTGGGTGATAAAACATACAGTTTTCCCACTCACCATGTACGGTTGAAACGACTACGATTTGAAGCGGTTGCCGATCTCAGCCACACTCGAACTGAAATAACGCCCACCTTTATTCAGTGTACGGACCGCCTCTACAAGTTCCTGCCCGGCTGAATCCTTGAGAACATAACCGCTCGCCCCGGCATTCAATGCCCGCTGTATATGTTCTGCGGTCTGATAAATGGTGAGCATTACAACACGCGTATGGGGACAGTATTCACATAATTGCTTTGTGGCAGCAATTCCATCCATACGCGGCATGGAAATATCCATCACGGCAACATCTGGGCAATCCATCCGGGCTTTTTCCACCGCATCCTGCCCATCTGCTGCCATGGCAACCACCTCGATATCTCCCTGCGCTTCCAATAGATAGCGTAGCGCATCGCGGATCACAGTGTGGTCATCTGCAAGAAGAACTCTGATCATTCTTTATCCTTTTCAGAACCAATTTTAGCGTTGCTTCCAACCGGAAGGCTGGCTTCGATCGTGGTGCCTTTTTCTGGAGTGGAGGATATCTTCAAAGTGCCCCCAACGGCTTCCGCGCGTTCTCGCATGATCATCAATCCATGCATGCCGGAACGTCCCGTGGCATACTCCTCCTGCATCCCGATCCCATCGTCGGTGACTGTCAGAAAGATACATTCTTTTTCCAATCGTAAAGAGACAGAAACCTTCTTCGCCTGTGCATGCCGCGCAATATTCAACAAAGCTTCCTGGGCAATGCGCAAGACTGTCATTTCCATCGCATCTCCCAAACGTGGGAGCGTATGTTCCGAGCCGCCAAACTCCACATGCATGGCATAGCGCGATTCAAACCTCGCCAGGTACGCCTGCAAGGCTGCCACCAATCCATATTCGTCCAACACAACCGGACGCAGATCCGACATGACATCGCGCACGATATCGATCATTTCAGTGACTAATTTGATGGAATCGCCCAATCGGCTGCTCACCGTGGGAGCAAGCTGATCGTTCACTTGATTACCAATGATGGTCAGGTTTAGATTAAGTGCCGTAAGGGTCTGCCCGACCCTATCATGCAACTCACGCGCCAGGGCACGGCGTTCATCCTCCTGCACTTCCACCATCCGCTGGGATAAGATCTGCAATCTCCTGCGGCTTTCCATCAAAGCCACGTTGGCGCTTTGCAATTCGACCGTACGCTGGCGAACACGGTTCTCCAACTGTAAGTTCAACTGCTGGAGTTGTTCCTCCGCTTCCTTGCGGTCGGTAATATCCACCACGACAGAAACAGCCGATTGAGGCTTGCCGGTGGAATCCAAAATGGGAGAGGCGCTCACGTTCACCCACAGGTTCGCTCCGTCACGGCGAATGAAGCGGTTTTCCATCTGAAAGGGTATGCCCCGTTCCATCATACGGTCGAATAATCTTTTGTTCTCTTCATATTCATTGATATGTGTTAACTGCCAGATGGTCATACCGATCAATTCATCTTCCATAAAACCCAGCATGTCACACAGTGCCTGGTTCACAAAGATCAATTCACCGCCCACGGTAGAGCGAATGATGCCGGCAGTCGCCTGACTGACAATGGCGCGAAAACGCTGCTCCGATTCATTGAGTGCCTTCTCTGTCAGACGGCGATCGGTAACATCCATGGTAATGATAATGATGTGACCGAGTGACCCTTCCATCAGGGCATTCTGTGTCCAATAGATACGTCCATTATTTTCGGTCTCATAGCTGATGGTCTCCCCCTCCAACACACGCTGGAAACGGGCTTTCATTTTTGATACCGTCTCTGCACTGAAGACCTCTGAGATCATATGCCCTTCCAGCATCTCACGTGAATATCCGAAATCTTTCATGACCTGCCCTTCCGCGATCAGATAACGGAAGTCTCGGTCCACGACAAACACACCACCGCTCGGAATATTCTGAGCGATGGCGCGATACAATGCTTCGCTATCTTGCAGGATCTTCTCGACGCGTTTGCGGTCCGTGATATCAAGCCAGGTGCTGACCGCTGCCATGATATTTCCCTGTGCATCATAAATGGGTGCTGCGTTCGCCAACACCGGGACCTGATGCCCGTCCTGCGCCTCCATCACGAATTCGACATTGCGGCTCTCTTCTCCCATGCGGCTGGCTCTAAACAAAGGCATCTGCTCAGCCTCGGGCATGGTGACGCCATCTGGCAGGAAGATACGCCAAACGACTTGATGCCTCCCGGAAGGAACGCCGATCAGGTCGGAGAGTGAACGCTGACTCATTTCCAAGCCCTGCCGGTTGACACGCGTAACCGGAAAATCAGGTGGTCCACCCGTAATGGTGAGTCCGATAGGAACGTTTTCCAGGATCGCTTCGAGCAGCCTCACACCTTCGCTCTCACGCTGCAACAGGCGCACATATTCACGCAGCAAACCAAATAAGACCGCCAAAAGAGCAGCCACTTGTATAAGTTGTTGCACATACCACCAGAAGTCATACCGCTTGCCACCGATCAAAGCCATCATGCTAATAAAGGTCAGGGCAATTTGAGGGAAGGAGATCAGGACTGCCAGCTTATCGCTGGTGCGGTAATATCTCCGTGCAGACAAAACACCACCCAGAGCAAACATGCCGATCTGAATGCTTACGAACAAACGTAGGGGCGTAGTAAACACACCTTGGTCCGTAACCATAACCGGGAGGGATGATTCGAAATGGATCAGCAATCCAAAAATGGAGATAACCTCCAGAGCTGTCCCCACTACGAACCAGATCCAGCGCTTTTCCATCAAACTCTTTGCATCGGGCCAACGCACCAGCACTGCAGCCAAGAGAAAGATATCCAAAATGATCAAGTTGAGCTGCCCGATCCAAGCTGAAGTGCCGGGAAGACGTGCAAGAATGGCAGCGCCTGTAGGCAGTACACTGGGCCAGGTGAGAGCAAAAAATATTTGTCCAATGGCATACAACGCAAATCCACTGCCAACCCAAAAGGAAAGTGCGTCGCGTAAAACTTGATAGCGCCCGAAAGAAAGATAGGAAATGCAGATGGAGATCAACACTATAAAGGCGCTGATCAAAGGGATATACCAAGGAAGCTCGCCTAATGCTGGTCCCACCCACCAAGAGGCTTTCATTCCCATCACTAGGATCGTCAAACACACTACCGTGCCAAGAGTAGCAAGTAGTAAGGGATCACGCTTTAGCCGCTTTATAAATCCGCCTAAACGGTCTGAGGCTTCATGGGGGACCTGTCCAAGTACCATATAATTTATATCCGCCGCCTGAGCATACGTTCTTGGACATTTACTCTACAAAAAACAAACATCCTCATACCGATTCCATTCCGGTACTGCTCAAAAAATATGGATAGCTGGATATGTTGAGGGGAGAAATGTCTCGTTCCACGCATCCACGCCATAGAAATGGGAACGAGAAGCTTTTTTGTCAAAAAAGAGACAATCTATATCTATTTTACATCTTCTGGGCAAAAGTGAGAATATAAAAAGGGACTGTTATCTATCTGCAACTCATTTTATTCTCAGGAAACATCCTCCAAAATGGAAGCCACACCCAAACGGCGCTTGAGCGAAGTTGGGGGCTGATAGGCGATCAGGATCGTCAGGGCAGCAGCCAGACCGATCAGTCTGGTAAAGATCTGCCACCAAGCCACCTGGTTTAGTCCAACAAGATTGCCCAGAAAGGCGCTCAAGAACCAAATCACGATGCTCCACGAGACAAGCACAATACGATATTTTTGTGTGGGGTTTTTTACACGGAAATATAACGTGAAATATGCCAGACTACCAATGATCTGTGGGAATAAAAGTAAGAGCAGCAGGATCATCGTCCAAGGTCCGCCGAGTTGCTGTTGATACACAAGACGAACCCTCCAGGGCTCAACCGATACGCTGGCAGGCACACTTGCTTCTACATAATAGAGTAAAAAAATATAGTACACAATATAGAATATCACCACAGGAGTAAGCCAGCGGCGGTTGCCCGAGAATAAATACAACAGATAATACATCAACCCGAATAAAGCAACACAGGTCGCCAGCAGGTTGATCAGAGTGAGCGTGACAAACAAGGGCAGATTCGTGATTCCTAACGCCCCCAACAGACTCAACAGGGCGCTAGCCAAGGTGGCTCCAGCCAACGCGTACCACCATACCACAAACAAATGCCATGCCAGGCGGGAATCAGAAGAGAGTGAATTCTTGTGGATCAATACACGACCTACATAATAATAAATACCCCCGCATAAGGCAGATAACAGTGCACTAAACAGCAGTGTAGGTTCATTCATTGATAATTCCTCCTAGATCAAATCGGTTGCGCGATCAATAACTGTATCTTTACGCGGTTTAACAACTTCAGGCGGTACAAGCGCTGGCATCCAACGTTCGGCTGGCATTAACGTGAAATAGAAGGTTGTGCCTTTGCCCATTTCCGAGTCAACCCAGATGCTCCCACCATGACGCTCAACGATCTTGCGACTGATCGCCAGCCCTACTCCACGACCAGGATATTGCTGCTCGTTATGCAAACGCTGGAAAAGGACAAAGACCCGCTGCGCATACTGCGGATCGATCCCAATACCATTGTCTTGAACGAAAAACAACCAGCGCTCTCCCAGCTGTCGAACTCCCACATGGATGCGCGGCGTCTCCACACTGTGGAACTTAATGGCGTTCTCGACCACATTTTGAAAGAGTTGGATCATCTGTACATTATCAGCCAATACCGAAGGTAGAGGGTCATGCGTCACAATGGCATGCGTACTTTCGATCATCGGTCTCAAATATTCCATTACTCGTGCAAATATTTTCTCCAAAATTACCGGGGTAAATTCTTTACTCCGTGCCCCTACTCGTGAATATGCCAGCAGGTCACCGATCAAACCCTTCATACGGCTGGATGCATCCAGGGCAAACCCGATAAACTCATCTGCATCCTTGTCCAGTTTCCCCTGATAACGGTTTGCCAACAGTTGAACATTATTAGTAACAATTCGCAAAGGCTCCTGAAGGTCATGAGAAGCGATATAAGCGAATTGTTCCAAATCGCGGTTGGATCGTTCCAATTCATCTGTCTGTCGTTGAAGTTTTTCTTCAGACGATCGACGCTCTGTGATGTCACGCGCTGCTGCATAAAGAAGTTGATCCTCGGTAGAAAATACGAACGACCAGGCAAGCCAACGATAGTTTCCATCCTGATGCAGGCAGCGACATTCAAGATGCCCGGTCTTTTGGTTCGCCACACGGCGGAGCGCGGTGGTAGCGCCATTCAGATCGTCAGGGTGAATAAGGTTCACAAGCATTTGTCCGCGAAGTTCATCCACTGAATGCCCAAGCGTCTGTTCCCAAGCCGGATTCAAATCCTGCAAACGACCGGAAGCATCTACAGTACAAAGCAGATCCAAAGTCAGATTGAAAAACTCCTCGGCACGTTGGCGTAGATGCGTCTGTTGCTCCACCAATGCATCTGCCATCTTATTAAACTCGCCAGCCAGTTCTCCCAATTCATCTCCCGATGATTGATCCAGCCGCAGTCCCAGATCGCCTTTTCCAAAACGTGCTACACCATTTTGCAGCACCAAGATAGGACGCGTCATCGTACGTGATAACGCAGAGGCGAGTGCCCCCGCTACCAACAGAGCAATGACGCTGATCACCGTAATCCGCACGCCAAAGGCTTGAATGGGAATATATGCCTCTGCCTGATCTATCTTCACGACCAGGCACAACTGGCGATCGGACAGCCAACGATATGCCATAAAGGCAGGCACATCTCGATAATCAACCGTTTCGATCACGCCGCTCTCCCCTTGCAAGCAACGAACAATATCATCCGTACGTACTTCCTGTTGAAGCGCCGCAGGTACGCTGATAAAACGCGGCGGGGTTACAAAATGACTGGATGAATTCACCAGATACGACTCATCCGTTTCATGTACATTCGTACGTCTCTGAATAACCGTGCTCAAACTTTTCACATCAAGCCGTGCCGTTAATACTCCGATCAGTCCTCCGCTATCGGAACGTAGTGGCGTGGACGCTATCATTGCAAGAGTTTGGAGCGCATCCGAATAATAGGGATCTTCAATATAAGGTCCAGTCTTACCGTTCAAAAAATAAGATTGTTTGTCTTTGAACGTTCCCTCCTCTTTTGAAGATGTGGAGGCGACCACCTGTCCAGTGATTGGATCGAGCAGGCTCACATCCAAGAACTCACTGGTTGCCATGCGTGGCATGACCGAATCCAGAAATAGATCATGCGCATTTCTGAACTCAGCGGACGCTGGTCTTGCTGCAAGCAATCTGGAGGCTGCATCGATCACTGTAGGGTCAGCAGCCATGGCAACGATCAGTTCTTCTTTTGTATTGACCCAGTTGTTTAAGTTCGTTTCCTTTCGCAGCGCCGCGCCTTCCAATTCAGAGGCAGTGGTAGAACGCAACAAAGCCCGGCCACTGCTATAGGCGAATAAACCAACGCCCAGTAAGAGTGCCGAAGCAAATAGGATGAAGGCAAGCGTAAAGCGAGGTGTTAATTTCACAAACCGTTGAAGTCCTCAGAGAGAGTACATAATGAAAGACTCCTAAACCTAAGGGTTAGGCTTTCAAAATTAGAATTTTTGGGTGAAATGAGGGATGAAGAAAGGTGGAGGAGTGCGACGCAAATTCAGACAGAAAGTATCTGAATTTCGTAAACTATACAACTATTCTGCTATACATGCAAGCCGTACTTTCCTCCTGCCAAGGATAGGTGCCGCGTAGCAACGATTTCCGCGTCAACCGGATGAATCGGTGTGTTATCAGCCACGAACCACTCGTCACAAGGTCATTGATTTAGCGATAAGTATCGCATTACGACAGCGAATTCTAATAGCTGGGTTGACGTACACTGGTCATACAAATTTCAAGTAGGAAAAGCAGGTTTCGGAACAACATAAAATACGGGCAACGTGTCATTTACACGAACAGAATCGACCAAACTGTGCGCCATCTTGATCTCTACATTACTTCTGTCCCCGCACGATAAAGCGGAGTTGGAACACTCCAACTCCGCTTTATCGCTTACGTTTTGCTTATGCAGTCAGTTGCTGCTGTACTTCTTTCGGCAGGACGTCCATATCCGTGAAGAGATCCCATGTTTCCACATGCGTGACCGAGGCTCCCGGTGCCAGCGTGACGAAGGGAGCAATCGTCTCAAGCTCCACAAACTGATGGTTGCAATACATTTCGCAGTTACAGTTGTTATCGGGATGTGGTGCCCCAGTCTTCACATCAAATGTTTTGCGGAAGAGAATACCATCCATCCAATATGCCATCCAGCCGTGCGGATTAAAGTAGCCGATCTTGAATGGCGGCAGTAGTGCATCTGCCTTAAACAAAATATATTCATCTCCCCATTTCACACGCGGGTCGCTCATACGTGTATAGGGCCAAATGGAAAGCTGACGGTTGTGCAGCAACCCAGCCGGGTCTGCATTTCCCACCGGCATTGGCAGAATGACCGTTCCACCCAGGCGGAACTGCGTGATCGCCCAGGGAGCAAATTCAACAGCCCACAACCCATTGTTGATCAGCGTGTGCGTCACGGTCAAAGAAGGTTTGACCGGAGACAACCGGATCTCCATGCATTTTTGGAGTCCGGTACCTGCTTCGGTATCTGTTCCAAGAAATACACCATTAGGGACATCTGAGACCTGAACTTCGGTATCAGGAATGTACGTGCGAGGCAAGGCTTCCGGTGCATGCCAGAGGCGGTGCCCACCCAGGAAACGATAGTCACCGTAGGGTGTCTCTACAGGCGGCATATCTGCGAGATCTACCAACAGATTGGATTTTCCGGCAGGAGTGATACCGCTGATACGAAGGGCATCCATCCGATATTCGATCTCTACGAAAATCATTCTTCAAAATCCTTTTATCCACTATTTCCTCCGTTCATTCGAAAAGTGCCTCCTGTTGGATTCCAACAAGAGGCACTTCTTAATTCATCAGACTACAGACCCTTGTTCAGATGATAGTACAGATCGTTCCAGCGCAGTTTGTCCTTGAACTCTTCGACCTTGGTGTTCTCGTCGATGACAAGGAATTCCACGCCAGCCATCTCGGTGAAGTCGCGCAAATGATCCGCAGTGACCGAGTAGCTGAAGCTGGTGTGATGTGCACCACCGGCGAAGATCCATGCCGCGGCAGCGACCTTGAGGTTCGGGCGCGGGATCCACAGGGCACGCGCCACCGGGAGGTTGGGCAGCGGCTCGTCGGTCGGCACCACATCCACTACATTGGCGACGATGCGGAAGCGTCCGCCCATGTGCATGATCGAAGCTCCGATAGCGGGACCAAGATTGGCGTCGAAGATGAGGCGCAGCGGGTCCGCTTTGCCGCCGATCGAAAGCGGGAGGATATCCAGGCGCGGCTTCGTCGAAGCGATCGATTCGCAGATCTCGAGCATGTGCGCACCGAGCACCTTGTCGCCCTTGGGGCTGAAGTGATAGGTGTAATCTTCCATGAAGCTGACGCCGCCCTTGAGCCCCTCGCCCATGACCTTCATGGCGCGCACGAGGGCAGAGGTCTTCCAGTCGCCTTCCGCGCCGAAGCCGTAGCCATCGCGCATGAGGCGTTGGACGGCGAGACCGGGCAATTGTGCGATGCCATGCAGGTCTTCGAAGGTGGTCGTGAAGGCTTTGAAGCCCCCGTTGGCGAGGAAGTTGCGCATGCCCACTTCGATGCGCGCGCCATCGATGAGCGATGTATATTTCTCGCCGCCGGGTTGCAGCGCCGGGACGACATCGTACTCATCGAGATAGGCTTGCGTCATCTTCTTGACGTCATCATCGCTCGCGCCGTTGATGGATTTGACCAGGTCGCCCACGCCGTAGCCATAGACGTCATAGCCAAGCTCGATCTGCGCCTGGACCTTGTCGCCTTCGGTCACGGCCACTTCGCGCATGTTATCGCCGAAGCGCGCGACCTTGGCTCCCTGCCAATCAGCCCACGCGCAGGCGGCGCGTACCCACACGCCGATCTCGCACTGGACATCTTCATTGCTCCAGTGACCCACCACCACCTTGCGGTTGATGCGCAGGCGGCTGCCGATGAAACCATATTCGCGGTCACCGTGAGCGGCTTGATTCAAGTTCATGAAATCCATGTCGATCGTTGACCATGGAATTTCCTGGTTGTACTGCGTGTGCAGATGCAGGAAGGGTTTCTTCAACGTGGTCAGACCCGCGATCCACATCTTGGCAGGCGAGAAGGTGTGCATCCAGGTGATGAGACCGATGCAGTTCTTCGTCGAGTTGGCTTCCAGGCACAGGGTATGAATATCTTCGGGCGTGGTCAACACCGGTTTGAAAACGACCTTCACCGGAATTTGCGCGGATGCGCCCAATGCCGCCGCGATCTCTTTCGAATGCTCGGCGACGTCGCCAAGGTCTTGGGACCGTATAAATGCTGACTTCCCGTTACAAACCAAACTTCATATTGCTTTAGATCGATCATCGTGATGTCTCCTTTTATGATTCCTTTGATTGTCCGTAGTATGCGTTAGCGCCGTGTTTCCTCAGATAATGCTTGTCGAGCAATTCCTGCTGCATGGAGGGGATCGCCGGTTCAAGCATCAAGGTATGGAAGTTCATGAACGCGACTTCTTCCAGACACCACGGCATTGTGGACCGCATCCATGGGGTCCTTGCCCCATGCGAACGGTCCGTGACTGTGAACGAGAACGGCGGGGATGGCGTCGGGGTCTTTGCCCTGGAAGGTCTCCTTGATCACCGTTCCAGTTTCCTTTTCATACTCGCCTTCGATCTCAGCCTCGGTCATCTTTCGTGTGCAGGGAATTTCCCCGTAGAAATAATCGCCATGCGTTGTGCCTAGCGCCGCGATGCCGCGACCTGCCTGCGCAAAGGTCGTTGCCCAGCGGCTGTGGGTGTGGACGATACCGCCGATATTGGGAAACGCTTTGTACAACTCAATATGCGTCGCCGTATCGGAGGAAGGCTTCAATTTCCCTTCCACGACCTTGCCCGTTTCCAACTCCACGACCACCATATCCTCGGCTTTCATCTTCTCGTAGGAAACGCCGGAGGGTTTGATGACGACGAGACCCTTCTTTCGATCAATGCCCGACACATTGCCCCAAGTGAAAACGACCAGTCCATGCTCGGGTAACAATAAATTCGCTTGAAATACCTGTTCTTTTAGTTTTTTCAACATGATTATCTCCAAAATCGGAGTCGAAAGTCTCCAGACTTTCGATACGCCAACGTCAGGTCCCCGTTCGGGGATGGTAAGACGTTGGACTCCAATTATTACTTCATTCCTTCCACCGCCGCGCGCTCGATGCCAAGTCCCTTTTTGTAGCGTTCCATGAACGTCGCAAAGCCAGCCACATCCTTTGCATCGGGAGCGACCGTCACGCCGTTTTGCCCGGCAAAGACTTTATTGGTGAGATACTCTTCCAGCGGTTCGCCCTGCTTATAAAGCATATAGGCTGCCAGCAAAGCGATGCCCCACGCGCCGCCTTCACCTGCCGTCTCCATCACGGACACGGGGACATTCATCGCCGCCGCCATCATGCGTGGACCGACTTCTCTGGTCTTGAAGAAGCCGCCATGACCGAGCAGTTGATCGAGCTGTACTTTTTCCTGCTCGAAGAGAATATCCATGCCGATCTTCAACGCGCCCAGCGACGAGAACAGATGCGTGCGCATGAAGTTCGCCAGCGTGAACCTGCTCTCTGGTGTGCGGACGAACATTGGGCGTCCATCTTCGAGATGCGTGATGTGCTCGCCTGAGACATAGTTATAGGCGAGCAATCCGCCGCCATCGGCATCGCCCAGCAATCCTTGTTTGTAAAGTGTTTCGTACAGTTTTGATTCGCTGATCTCCACACCCAGCACCTTCGTGAATTCCTGGAACACATCCACCCAGGCGTTGAGATCGGATGTGCAGTTATTGCTGTGTACCATCGCCACCGGTTTACCCGTTGGTGTGGTGACCATGTCGATCTCGGGATACAGTTTCGAGAGAGCCTTCTCCAACACGATCATTGCAAAGACCGATGTGCCCGCAGAAACATTACCCGTTCGCATCGCCACGCTGTTGGTTGCAACCATGCCCGTCCCTGCATCACCTTCCGGCGGACAAAGCGGAGCGCCCGCTTGCAGTTCTCCCGAAGGATCGAGCAGTTTCGCGCCTTCTTCGGTCAGCGTTCCTACCGCATCACCTGCGACCAAGAACCTTCGGCAGAATATCTTCCAGCTTCCAGGAGATCCCTTCTGCTTTCAAAAGTTCATTGAACTGTCCCAGCATGCGCACATCATAATTATTGGTCGTGCTATCAATGGGGAACATTCCCGACGCTTCCCCTACGCCCAACACTTTCTGTCCCGTCAACTTCCAATGGACATACCCCGCCAGCGTGTTCTGATGCGTAATATCATTGAACATGCGCTTCCTTGTTCAGGATCGCCTGATACAAATGTGCAATGCTCCAGCGCTGCGGAATATTGAACTGGAACAACGCAGTGAGTTTTTCGGCTGCCTGTCCGGTAATGGTATTGCGCCACGTGCGGAACGGCACGAGCAGATTCCCATCTTTATCGAACGCCATATAGCCGTGCATCATGGCGCTGAAACCAATCGCGCCGATCTTCTTAAGAGGCACGTTGTACTTTTCAGAAACTTGCTTGCTCAGATCTCGAAAACTATCCTGCAAGCCATTCCAAACAGCATCCAGGCTATACGTCCACACGCCGTTCTCGTGCTGGTTCTCCCACTCGTGGCTTCCCGACGCGACCGGTGTATGATCTTCTGTGATCAGCACCGCCTTGATGCGGGTCGAACCAAGCTCAATACCCAGCGCGGTCTTTCCGCTTTCAATTGCTTTTTGGATTTCATTATGATCCATATTCATCTCCCATCGTTATTTCGACACCTCAATGATGATCTTCAAACCTTCCCGTCGCTGTGCCACGCGAAATGCCTCGGCAGATCGTTCCAGCGGGAAGCGATGCGTCACCAGCGAACGCACGTTCACCAATCCCTTCGAGACCAGTTCGATCGCACGCGGATAAGTGTGCTTCATGCGCCGCACCATTTTGATGGTCAATCCTTTTCGACGCGCCACCGAAGCGGTGAATGACGTTCGATCCTCATCCGGGATTCCGGCAAGGATAACTTTTCCACCGACGGAAACGGCGGCGAACGCATCCTCAACCGCCTCCGGTGAACCAGACGCGTCAAACGCAACATCGACTCCTTGTCCCGATGTCGCCGCCCGGATCTGACTCAGCCGGTCACTGTCTCCGGCATCAAAAACGTGACTCGCCCGAGTTCCTCTCGCGGCTTCGATGCGATGCGGAAGTTTATCTGTGGCGATGATGTTCGTCGCGCCCGCCAGTCTCGCCATCTGAAGCACCAGCAATCCGATCGGACCACATCCGAACACGCCCACACTCATTCCCGGCTTGACCTTGCCCAAGATCCACAGTATGAATGGCAACCCCCAGCGGTTCCAGCATCGCACCATCATCATCAGAAAGCGACTCGGGAATGGGGAACAAGGATTTGGCGTTCCATGTCATCCATTCACGCATCGCGCCGTCTGTTTTTCCATGACCTGCAAAGATCAAATTCGAACAAAGGTTGGGGTGCCCGTGCTAAACAAAACTCACAAGTTCCACAGGGGATCGCCGGATCAATTGCCACACGCTGACCATCCGCCGTCACTCCTGCCATCTCATGTCCCAGCACCAAAGCATGATCGAGCTTGGCGTCTCCGATCCCACCTTCCCCGAACCAATGAAGATCCGAACCGCACACACCCACTGACGTGATACGGATTAACGTCTCCCCCGCTTCCGCTACTGGAGTGTTCTCTTCATGTAGCTGAAGGTCACCTGTCCCATGCAAGCGAACTGATTTCATCTACTTCACCTTATCCACAAACAAAAATAGTCGTAACAATTCCCAATTCTTGGCAAGATCGTAGAGTGCCACTCCAAGGAGGAGCAAACCTCCGATCACATTCACTACCCGGCTATGACGGGCAAACAGCTGGGTGAGTTGTCTTTGGAACGCAGCCGAGAAGAATGAAAGAACAAGAAGCGGAATGCCAAGTCCCAACCCAAACCAGAGAAATGCCCAAAACTGGTTGAAGGCTTCTCCCAGGGTAAAGGAAAGTGCAAAAATGCTGACCACCATCGGTCCTGAACAGGGAAGCGCGATCGGTCCATACAAAAGACCATACACGTAGGCATTCCCATAGGGATGTCTCAAAACAGGCGCCTGAATTTGTGGCAGCATTTTGAACGGGTTGGTATCGAATAACAACATAAGTCCAAGCACGAAGATCAACAGATCTGCCAACGGCAGGAGATACACCAGTACACTTCCAATAGGGACCGCCAGCAAAGCGATCACACCACCCAACGACAGCATCATGGTCAACACACCCGCCAACACGAACAATCCCAGGAAATACTTATTTCTTCCTGACTCCTTGCTGCCCGCTCAGGTAAGCCAGAAAGCCGGGATACAACGGCAGGATACAGGGACTGGTGGTCGTCAGCAGACCAAGAAACATGGATGTGAGCGCTACCCTGAACATTCTTATTTTTCTGCCAGATAAGGCTCAACAGCCTTCTTCAACGCATCCACCTCTTTAAGACCATATTCCAGATGATGAACATTTCCATTGCGGTCGATGATCATCATCGGCGAGATCGGTGGATTCAAATACTGGGCGCTATACAAATTTCCCAATGCACGCTGAACTTCTATTGGCGCAACAACAAAATGCCACTCGAAGGCATATACGTGGGCATACTCCTTGAGGGAGGCACTGTCCTCGTGGGAATCCACATCCAGGCTGACCGAAATCAGATCGTCCGGGTTTCCCAGCGCTTCATGAAGCTTCTGCACCTGTCCCGATTGGATCAGGCAATTGGGGCACCAGATAGCCATGGTCTCCAGCAATACAACCTTCCCCGCGTAATCGTTTATGGTAAATGTCTCACCAGTCTGAACATCGGTCATTTCCATGCTGAACCACTCGGGTGTCTCTGGTGAAGTCGTGGGTACCTGCGTGGCTTGTGAAGATCCACAGGCTGATACTAACAACATAAAGACCAGGCAAGCCCATGTAAGGCGAACAAAGTTCATGAACTGCTGTCCTTTTCCAGGCGAGTGAGAACCGCCACTTCATACGGTTCAAGTTTTAGCTCGCTGATGTCCAACCTGGTCAAATGTTCATGAGCCAACCAGGGAAGTTTTATCCTCTTTTCAGTTCGTTCATGATTGATCACTATGAATACTTCCTGTCCCTGTTCATTTACCCGCCTGCGGGCTTCCACACCCACTGGGCATTTCATCACAGGTTCAACGCCAGCAGATCTCACGATGTCATCAATCAACTTCTGTTGTGAGATATCGTCGAGCCACGCGCCCACATACGTTACACAGCCTTTTCCAAAAGCATGCGATGTAATTGCAGCCTGACCATCGAGCCAGCCATTCGACTTGCCATAGCGGGCAATCACCTGCGTATCATCATCTTTTAATTTCACCCGTTCCGCCCAGATACGCGATTCACCTTTGAACTCATCACCAGTCACTGGTGATGGATCAAGCAGTGCATAATATTCCTCCACTTCCACGCCAGAGATTTCCGCGAGCATACCAGGCTGGCGAAGCGGCAATAACGCATTGAACTCATCTTTCATCCCCGAGCGAATCGTTAGAACCAGATGTCCACCATTCTCAACGAATGTTTTCAACTGCGCAGCGCGCTTGTCATTCAGCATCAACAAAGCAGGAGCGATGACCAGCTTATATTCATCGAGTGAAGCGTCCACTGACAGAACATCGGTCGCAATATTGCGTACCGCCAACGCTCGATAATAATGATTGAAATGTGCGACGTAATCAAAATCCTTGTGATGCCGCTGGGCATGTATGCTCCAGCGATTGTCATAAGAATTCAATAACGCAACATCAGAAACAGGGGTTGTTCCGGCCAGAACATTCGATGTCTTTGCAAAATCTTCGGCCAGTTGTTTTGCTTCTTCATAAAATGGGCGCGGCTGACCGGATTGATCCACCAGCGTTCCGTGATATTGCTCCTGCCCGCCCAATGCCGAGCGCCATTGCCAGTACAGCACGGCATCTGCACCGTGAGCTACGGCATGCCAGGCCATCACGCGCGCTTCGCCTTTATTGACTACGTTATTAATGGAGGACCAATTGACATTCCCCGGCTGCGTTTCGATGAGCCAGAAATTCTTTCGTTTGAACCCACGTGTCAGATCGTGAATGGCACCCGACACCAGATGATTGTGATGACCCGTTCCTACATACCAATCCCATGAAACCATATCGAGATCTTCCGACATGGAATAATGATCCAATCCATCGAACCAACCCATAAAGTTATGCGTGATCCACACTTTCGCTGGGACATGCTGGCGAAGAATATCGATCTGCATCTTCTGGAACTTGCGATAACTATCAGTAACAAACCGTTTGAATTCCAGCATCAGTGCAGGGTTGTGCGCGCCGATTGGAATGGGAATTTGTTCCCACGCTGAATAGGTCTGGCTCCAATACGCCGTGGACCAGTGGTCATTCAGCGCATCCAACGTATCGTATTTATTTTTCAAAAATTGCTGAAATAATTTCTGGCAGCGTTCGCAATAACAGACGCGGTTGTATTCATTATCCAACTGCCAACCGATGACATTTGGATTCGCGCCAAAGCGTTGCCCCATTTCTGCCACGATATGCCCTGTCGCTTCATGAAACTCTGGTGAATTCACACAATAATGACAGCGATTTCCAAACTGAACGCGATGCCCATGTTCATCAACGGCCATCAGGTCAGGATGTTTTTGAACCAACCATGCTGGAGGAGCAGCCGTTGGTGTGCCCAGCACCGAAGCGATCCCTACATCGGCAAGTTTTGCGATGGCATATTCCAGCCAGTCAAAGATATATTCGCCTTGTGATGGCTCCATGGTGGACCAGGCAAACTCGCCCATGCGTGCCACAGTGAAACCCGCTTCCTTCATTAAATGAATGTCATTTGCCCAATCGAGATTCATCCCAATGCTCGGGATAATAAGAAGAACCGATGTGAATACGATTACTTGTGACTGCATCTCTCATAAAATCAGCCTGGATACCAAACCTTTCGTGGGTCATTCTCTGCGCGCACATAGTCAAATGCAGAGTCAATCATTTTCTTTAGGTCATATTCCGGACGCCAGCCCAGCAGAAATTTTGCTTTGCTGTTATCGAGCCATGTGGAGTGATAAGGCGTCTTGATACCAACCGTTGGCAAACCGCGTGTTTTGCTTATGTAGTTTCCCATCTCGCCGTAATCGACAGGCTCGTCCATGCAGATATTGAAGAGTTGCTGCCGCGCCTTGGGATGATCGACTCCCAGCAGCAGCGCGCTGACCAGATCTTCGACATGGACAAAGTTTCGTTTAACGGGATTCCCCTCCGGGTCCAACATGACCGGGATGGTTTGGGTACGCAGATAGTCATCTGCCTTTTGAGCGTCAACCAGATCCCGCCAACGCGGCCCACCGAAGACGTCATCCCCAAAAGAGAGTTGATATTTGAAATCGTCCTTCTCCATGATCCATGGCGCACGCAAACAGCAGCCATTGAGGTCATACTGAATGTAATACTGTTCGAGCATCACCTCTTCGAGAACTTTGGAAAGTGCATAGCAGCCCTGATAAGCGGAATGCTTCTGTATCTCGGTCACTGGCAGCGGGTGGGGATAAACGAAGTGACCCATGCCCGCATCACCGCCAACCATGATGAACTGCTTGAAACTTGGGCTGGTGCGGCAGGCTTCGAGCAGCCAGAAGAGTCCTTTTACAGCCACATCCATGATCTGCTCGGGAATTTCTTTCACAGTGGCAAGATGCAGAACGTGAGTGACACCATCCATTGCTTTTTCGACATCTTCGCGGTGTTCGATAGAGCCATGAATATTTTGAATGCGCGGGTGTGATTCGAGTTCGCGGTTGTGGCACAATGCACGCACGTTGAATGAAGCGAATTTGGAATCTGCCAATAGACGATCAATGAATGCATGCCCCACTTTGCCAGTTGCGCCGGTAACCAGAATCATGTTGGACATGGTTATCTTCTTTCAGACCATGGACAATCGACCATTGACCATTCTTTATTGTCCATCGTCCATGGTCTATTGTCCATTAACATTTCGTCCACTGCCCGTTCGCAGCGCTGGATTGGATGACCGCATCCACAAAGCGCACACCCAGCAATCCATCCTTTTCGTTCGGGAAGTACAGCGCGAGCGGGTCGGCTTGTTTACCAGCACGACGCGCGGCAATGGCTTCGGCTGCATCGGAATAGATGTTGGCGAAACCATCGGGAAAACCTTCGGGGTGGCCGGCGACAAGGCGCGTGGAACGTGCAGAGAGCGGCAGGGTTCCTGGTCCATTCGGCGTGCGGTTCTGCGAGGGTCCTTGCAACGGTTTGAAGGTCAGCGCCTGCGGGATTTCCTGCATCCATTCGAGTGAACCTTTGTTGCCGCTAACGCGAATGCGCAGACAATTCTCGACGCCCGCTGCTGCTTGCGTGACCCAGAAACTTCCACGGGCGCCGTTATCGAACCGGAGCAGTGCCCCGCCAAAGTCATGAATGACGCGGTTCGGGACGATGGCACCGATCTCGGCAGCGACCTCGTCCACTTCCAGGCCGGTGATGAAGCGTGTCAGGTTGTGAGCATGAGTGCCGATATCGCCCATCACACGCGAAGGTCCGCCGCGCACTGGGTCAAACTTCCAATTATCAGAAGAAAATGTTTTGGTCTCGTCAGCTTTGCCGCCCTGCACATATTCAACCTGCACGAGACGGATGGTTCCGAGCTGTCCATCCATGACCATCGCCTTTGCCTGTCGCACCATGGGGTAACCGGTATAGTTGTGCGTGAGGCAAAAGACCAGTCCGGTCTCCTGCACTTTCTTGTATAGCGCATCCGCTTCTTCAATGGTGTTCGTCATCGGCTTGTCGCAGATCACATCAATACCGCGTTCAAGCGCCGCCATCGAATAGTCGTAGTGACTGTCGTTGGGCGTCATGATGGCGACCGCATCAATGCCATCCTTGCGTGTGGCTTCGGCATCGAGCATTTCGATCACGTTGTTATACAAGCGGTCAGATGCAAATCCCAACTCCCTGCCCGACTGCTTCGAGCGTTCGGGATCGGATGTACAGGATGCCGGTCACGATCTCATAACGGTCATCGAGTCGTGCCGACTGCCGGTGCATGGCTCCGATAAACGAGCCGGGTCCACCACCGATGACAGCGAGCCGGAGTTTGCGTCCGAGCATATCAATAACAGGATTCAGTGCCATGTTATTTCTCCTCTGCCAGATAACTGCGGATCGCTTCTACTGCCAGCTTATGATCTTCTTCCTGAGGAAGTCCTGAAACAGTAACCGTACCTACGATGCCGGTCTCTTTGACGATGATCGGGAAGCAGCCGCCATGCGGAGCATACTCGCTCTCAGAGACCAAGGAGGATTGTTCAATGGTCTTGCCTTTGCTCTTCAGTGATTGTCCGATATAAAAGGAACTGTGACCGAAACGATAAACGGTTCGCACCTTACGCTTGATCCACTCATCGTTATCGGGAGATGTTCCGCGCAAGCTGGCATGAAAAAGCTGGTGGGTACCACGAGTTATATCTATAGCAACCGGCAGGTTTCTGTTGCGAGCCATGTCCACCAATAAGCTACCCAGCTTCCAGGCATCGCCTTCGTTGAACTTCACAAATTGAAGTTCCTGTTCTTCCTGTAACAACTGCTTCAGAATGTCATCCATGAGAGTTCCTTATAATAATATTGGGAGTTCCATGCCGTTGGAGCGTGGTCTCCCAATATCAATTCATTCACTAGTAACGTATCGAAGAAGCTGGTTCGTTAATCACTCTGCTTCTTGTTGTAGACATCGAAGAATACCGCGATGAGCAGCACCATACCTTTGACGACCTTTTGCCAGTCGATGCCCAAGCCCATGATGGACATACCGTTATTAAGTACACCGATCAAGAAGGCGCCGACCAAGGCTCCGATAACGGTACCAATACCACCGCTGGCAGAGGCGCCGCCGATGAAACAGGCTGCGATCACATCCAATTCCATACCGTCACCGGCATTGGGCGTGGAACTGTTCAAGCGCGCCGCCACGATGATACCTGCCAGAGCAGCGAGCACACCCATGTTGACGAAGGTGTAGAACAACAGACGTGAGGTGTTGACGCCGGAGAGCTTGGCGGCTTTCTCATTGCCACCCATCGCATAGATACGGCGTCCGATCACCGATTGGCTGGTGACAAAGGCAAATCCTGTAATGAGCACAGCGAGCAATACGAGCACATTCGGAAGTCCCTTGTAGGAAGCCATCAAAAAGCACAATCCCATCACGGCGCCGGTGATGATGACATTTTTCGCTACAAAGAAGTAGAAGGGAGTGACCTCAAAGCCGTATTTTTCCTGATTCTTGCGGTTGCGGAAATCCAAAAAGATCAACACGATCGAAAGCAGGATACCGATCAGGATGGTCGTGAGGTGGAACCCCTCCATGTGGAAGAAATCTGGAATGAAGCCGGAGCTGATCTTTTGAAAGCCGGTCGGGAAGGGACCCACAGACTCACCCTGAAGCAGGACGAACGTTAGACCGCGGAAGATCAACATGCCTGCCAGTGTCACGATGAATGCCGGGATCTTTACATAAGCGACCCAGTATCCCTGGAAAGCTCCAATGGCTGCACCGAGTAGGAGACAAATGGCTACAGCCAAAACCCAGTTGAAGTCATAGCGCACGATCAAGACACCCGCCAAAGCACCAACAACCGCGACCACCGATCCCACCGAGAGGTCGATCCACCCGGAAACGATGATCAGCAGCATGCCCAATGCCATGGTGATCACATAGCTGTTCTGGAGGACCAGATTGGTGATGTTCACAGGTCTGAATAGGATACCTTTCGTGAGCACCTGGAAGAACAGCATGACCGCGATGAGCGCGATCAACATGCCATATTCGCGTATATTGTTCTTGAAAAGTGTTGTCAGCGTCTTCATTGCTCTACTTCCTCTTCTTCAATCATGATGTATTTCATTACGGATTCCTGCGATGCTTCGCTGGCAGGCATTTCGCCAACGATCTTGCCCTCGCGCATAACATAGACACGGTCACAAACCCCAAGGATCTCCGGCAGTTCAGATGAAATGAAGATGATCCCTTTCCCTTCGCTGGCGAGGCGATTCATGATCGTATAGATCTCATACTTGGCGCCCACGTCAATACCGCGTGTCGGTTCATCGAGGATGAGAATATCGGGGTTGGCGAACAGCCATTTGCTCAACACTACCTTTTGCTGGTTACCACCCGATAGGTTAAGCGCCAACTGCCGAATACTGGAGCATTTGATATTGAGCTTATCTCGATATTCACGCGTAACGGTCATTTCCTTTGGTTCATTGATAACCACCCCGCCATCTGAGATAGCTTCCAGATTTCGCGAGCGTGATGTTGTCTTTGATCTCCTGGATCAGGACCAGACCGTAGGCTTTACGGTCCTCGGTGGCATAGGCAACACCATTTTCGATCGCTTTATCAATGGTGCTGATGTCCACTTGCTTGCCCGATTTGTAAGCTGAACCGCTGATGCGGGTACCGTAGGAGCGTCCAAAAATACTCATTGCCAGTTCAGTTCTACCGGCGCCCATGAGCCCTGCGATACCCACGATCTCACCCTTGCGAACATTGAGATTGACATTGTTGCTGACTTTGCGGTCTTCATGAAGCGGATGATAAACATTCCAATCTCGCACCTCAAAGACCACGTCCCCAATTTTCGAATTGCGCGGCGGGAAACGGTGTGTCAAATCCCTTCCTACCATGCCGCGGATAATGCGGTTCTCGGAAATATTATCTTTATGACAATCCAGGGTTTCAATCGTAGCGCCATCACGCAGGATGGTGATAGAGTCAGCCACCTTTTTGACTTCGCTTAATTTATGAGAGATCAGGATCGAAGAGATGCCATGCTCTTTAAAATTGCAGCAACAGTTTCAACAATCTCTCGCTATCGTCGTCGTTAAGAGAAGCAGTCGGTTCGTCCAAGATAAGAAGTTTTACCTTCTTTGCCAAGGCTTTGGCGATCTCGACCAACTGCTGTTTACCAACCCCCATATTGGTGATCAACGTGTTCGGCGATTCGTGCAGCCCGACACGGTTTAATAACTCTTTGGTCCTGGAGATCGATTCGTTCCAGTTGATGATACCGTTCTTCGCTTGCTCGTTCCCAAGGAACATGTTCTCTGTGATGGAAAGAAAAGGAACCAGTGCAAGTTCCTGATGAATAATAACAAGGCCTACTTCCTCAGAGTGATGGATATCTTGAAATCGGCACTCTTTGCCTTCAAAATAGATCTCCCCGCTGTAAGAACCGTATGGATAGACACCACTCAACACCTTCATCAGGGTCGACTTCCCTGCCCCATTTTCGCCTACCAGAGCATGGATCTCTCCCCGGTTTACGCTGAAGGTCACATTATCGAGAGCCTTCACGCCAGGGAATGTCTTCGTGATGTTGCGCATTTCTAGAATAACATCAGACATGGTATCTTTCCTTAATCAATATTTTCTGCGATTTTACTTCAAACATCTTGCCAGCTAAAAGATTGCTGTGTGAAGGCGTACGCCTTCACACAGCAATAATAAAGCGACTTACTTCAGGTCTTCAGCCTTGATATAGCCCGTATCAACCAATTCCTTCTGGTAATTGTTGATATCAATGCTGATGGGGGTCAGAAGATAGGAGGGCACGATCTTGACGAGGTTGTCATAGGTCTTGGTGTCATTGACGTCTACGGTCTCGCCCTTGAGAGCCTGGTCAGCCATCTTGGCAGCCTGCTTGGCAAGAACACGGGTGTCTTTGAACACGGTGTAGCGCTGTTCGCCGGCGATGATGGACTTAACGGAGGCAACTTCTGCATCCTGACCGGTCACAACGGGGCACGGCAGATCAGTCGTGCAGTAGCCAACGCCCTTGAGGGAGGAGAGGATACCGATGCTCAAACCATCGTACGGGGAGAGAACGCCATCGACCTTCTTGTCAGTGTAGTAGGCGCTGAGGAGATTGTCCATGCGAGCCTGAGCGGTGGCAGCGAGCCAGCGCAAGGTACCGACTTTGTCCATACCCATTTGTCCACTGGGGATAACGATTGTGCCAGAGTCGATGAACGGTTGGATGACGGACATGGCGCCGTTATAGAAGTAGAAGGCATTGGTGTCGTCGGGGGAGCCGCCGAACAGTTCGACATTGAAAGGACCAACGCCAGCAGGGGCAGCTTCGCCGGGTTTCAGGCCGAGGCCATTGAGAAGCTGGGTTCCCTGGATAACGCCGACGCCGAAGTTATCGAAGGTCGCATAGTAGTCAACATTCGGGGTCTTGGTGATCAAGCGGTCGTAGGAGATTACAACGGCGCCCGCATCGTGAGCCTTCTGGAGAACGTCAGACATGGTCGTTCCGTCAATGGCTGCGATAACGAGAACATCGGCACCCTTGGTGACCATGTTTTCGATCTGGGACAACTGATTCTGGATGTCGTTGTCGGCAAACTGAAGGTCAGTGTCATAGCCCAGAGCTTGGAATTCCTTGACCATGCTCTCGCCGTCAGAAATCCAGCGGGTGGAGGTCTTGGTCGGCATGGAAATGCCAACTAATTTTTTCTCAGAAGCGGGAGCAGCGCCGCCGCCACAGGCTGAGAGAATGAAGCTGGCAACCATAAGAACGGCGACCAGGGTGTAAATCAACTTCTTGGACATTTTCTTCTCCTTGAGAATATTTCGAGTACTGTAGTAGTGTTTCGATTTGGTAAGAGCATTAGACTATCAATCAACGATACGTCTGCCTCACCTGGAAGTATGCACCAACATAGATATGCAACTACCACTGCATACAACCGTTTTGCAAATATTGTTATTTAACTTCCGGATGTCTCACCTCCTTTCGCAATGAGCTTTGTCGTACTACCAATGATGGTGGCAGGATAATGGAGCGTGGTTCCACAGGCTCCAGTCCCTGCCAACCGGCTTCGATAATCTTGATAACCTCTTCCACAGCCACTTTTGCCACATGATGCTGGTCTTGTTGCACTGTGGAAAGGGCTGGAGAAAAAAAAGCGGAATCGACAATGTTATCGAATCCGACTATACCAACATCTTCAGGAACACGTATCTTCTTCTCTACAAAATATTGCAGAACGCTGAGTGCCATTTGGTCATTCCCGACAAAGATCGCATCCATTTCCGGGAATTGATCGTATAACTTTTCGATCGCCAGCGCGCCGCTGGCAGATGACCAGTTTCCTTCCACACATTGACGATCTTCAGGAGCAAGCCCGTTCTCGGTCAAAACATCTTTCCAAGCAGCCATTCTCTGGCGGGCTTCCCACCACTCCAGCGGACCGGAAATGTGGCAGATCTTCCGATATCCCTGCTCCAGTAAATGGGACATCGCCATTCGCCCACCAAGATAATTATCAACGGTCACCATCGAGAGGTTCTCGCGCGGTTCCATCGTGATATAGACCAGCGGGATCTCGATATCGACAGGCGGGTTATTCAGCCATTTACGGTTCTCACCCACTTCCGAAACCGCCCAGATGATGCCATCCACGTGCCGGGCAAAAAACGCCTGAAAAATGGGCTGTACATCTTCTGTATCATAGTCGGGCAGTTCCTTGAGCAGAATGGAATACCCAGCCGCTTCAGCCGCTGCGGTAATTCCGCTCAGGGTGCGGGACGGACCGATATGCCGGAGCCCAGCCGTGGCAACGCCCAGGGTAAAACTGCGCTGACTGATCAAGCTGCGGGCAAGCGCGCTTGGCTGATAGCTCAGAGCCTTAATAACTTCCTGTACTTTTTTGCGAGTTTCTGGGGAAACGTCTGGTCTTTCATTAATAACGCGTGACACAGTCTGTGTGGAAACCCCTGCCACAGAAGCGACTTCCTTGATCGTTGCACGCACGTTTTTTGGACGCATAAGGTAGTGTTATCGTTCCCGTTACCGATAACGGGAACGATAACATTCTACATAGAACCTTTTTTAAAGTCAAGGATATCTATAACTATTGAATATGAGATTCGACACATCCCAGATGCATCTAGTTGCGCGCAACGGATCACCGCATCACATCAAGCCTAAAGTTGATACCGATAAACATCCTTCGCCTGCCCGACAAGGATCAAGCAAACAAAAATATGGCTTGATCATCTTTGAGAGAATCAAGCCATATCTGGGTGAATTGATTTCGTTACGCAGCAGGCGGGATGCCGAGGTTATTTTCCAGATGTGCAATGAACCATGTCACTACGGTCAAAGTCACACCAGGTCGCGCCCCAAACATCAACTTGCGTTCCACCGCGTCGAGGGGAAAGCGTCTACGATAACGGTACCCGCCTCCCCGTCGGCACGAACCGAGCATGAGAGTTCGGTCCGCTCCCCGAGCAGCTTTCCCAGAATCTCTTTGGGGAATCGGGCGGTGAAGCGGAATTCCTCCGGCTTGGACGAAATGATCTTTCCACTCAACTTGGCAGTCGTCTTGAGCGCTGCGTCATAGATGCTTTGCGCATCCTTTGGATAATTCTTTTCTTTATGCTGTTCAAATGGCATACAAACCTCACTTTTTCGTGCTTGGTATATTTTCCACTTTTTTGACTGTCAGCGTAATTCCATCTTGACGGAGCACGCGTACCAGCGTCCCAACCGGGAGCGTCTCTTTGCTGCGTGCCTGCCAGATATCTCCTTCGATCCTTACGGACCCCAGCGAGAACGGCTCAATCTCGACGAAGACCTCTCCCGTCATTCCGACTAACGTATCGCCGATGATCGGCGCGTTATCATTCATCCGCCCGCGGAATGCCAGTATCCAGATGAACAACCCGCCAAACACGGATAGCATTCCAGCAGGTCCAAGTTTGGCAAGCGGACGATAAAGGTTATCTGTAAAAAGATACGCAGAGCCGATCGTCAACATAGCGATCGTCAACATGTATAACGGGTTGTTACGCCGCCCCTGCTGTGTGGCAATAAAGAACGGCAACGGACTGAGAACGACGACCAGAAATGCCCAGGGATTTCCGTGCAGGTAGATGAATTCGGCTAGGCCAGCAAGGATACAAAACGCCATAACACTAACTTTTTGCCATGAGTATTTTGTATCGTTGAACATGACCAACAACAGCATCACGCCGATGAAGATCAATAAATAGGCGACAGCCGGACTGATGATGATTCCCATTTTCGCCTCATCTCGAAGGGACGCTTTTACGCGGCTTCGAGTTTTTCGAATCGGACTTGCGAGTAAAGTTCCTCGATCAACGGTCGCGTGCCCACTTCGGTGCCGGGCAGGCTGGCAGTTGCCGCGCCGCTGGCGACGCCCCAGCCGAGTGACTCTTTTAGAGCAATATTCTGCGTCAACGCCCAGACCAAACCGCCAACCATCGAGTCGCCCGCACCGATGGGATTTTTCTCTTTGATCGTCGGCGTGTGGACGAGCCATGTCCCTTCGGCTGTGTGGAGCAATGCGCCTTCCTTGCCCATCGAAACGACCACATTCTGCGCGCCCATGCGGCGGATCTCAGCCGCACCGGCGGCGATCTCAGCGGGTGTGTTCATTGGCAAACCAGTGAGTCCATGCGCTTCTTCGGCATTCGGCTTAACCAGATATGGCTTTTCGAAGCAGCCCAATTTCAGCGATTCGCCGGAGGTATCGAGAATGGCATTTGCGCCATGCTTGTTGAGCACGTTGACCACACGAGCGTAAATATTGTTGGGCACGCCAGGCGGCAGGCTTCCCGCGAGCACCCACCAATCGCCTGCCTTCGCCAGTGAGTTCGATCTTGGCAAGCAATTCCTGTTGCTTGAATTCATCCACCAGCGGTCCTTTTTCGTTGACCTTGATGTAGTGATCGTGCGATTGCGTGACGATGCTGACGTTCGTGCGCGTCTCTTCGGCGACCCAGACGAAGTCTGTGCCGATGCCCAGGCTCTGTAGACCTTTTTGTAGAAGTTCACCCGCGTTGCCACCGAGGAAACCGACAGCCGTGCTTGGCTCGTTCATCCCTTTGAGCAGACGGGAAACATTGAAGCCCTTGCCGCCAAAGTCGATGCGTGACTCGCTCGCCCGCAGCACGGAATCGAATTCCATGGCAGGCACGGTCAATTCGCGGTCAACGGCGGGGTTGAGTGTAAGTGTGTAGATCATAGGTATTCAAAACGGAGTCGAAAGTCTATAGACTTTCGACTCCAAATGATTAAGGCTGCTTCCAGAGTTTCTCGATCAGGATCTCTTCCGCTTCGTTCGTCCACATATTGTCTTCGCCCAACTTGGCAGCGACATCCGGAAGGCTTTCCTTCAATTCTTTGAGTCCGGTGAGCGGCAGATTGTGGATCTGCGGGAAGATGACGACCTTGCCGGGATACTTCCCTTCGAGCACGGATTCGATGGCTTCCGCCGCCGTCTCCAACCCACCGATAGCTGCCACCGAACGACCGGGCGATAACTTTCCGTCGATTCTTCGCGCCATGACGGAGGCTTGATCATCAATGGTGAGACCGGAGGTTCCGGTGTACTGGGCATTCGAGAGATAGACGTTGCTCAGGTTGGCAGGTCCCATCGTGCCATTCGGAACGCCGGCAAAGAACACCATCATGCCATCCTTCTTCATCACGGTGTCGCCCTCTGCCATCAGGGCAGCGACAGGCACGCTGACCACAACATCGTCCGCGCCTTGATTATTCGTCGCTTCCATCACAAAGTCATGGAAGGTTTGCTTGGATGTGTTGGGATTGAAGAAGAGCAGTTTGCGTCCGTTCTTATCCGCCAGCGAGGTGAACATATCCTTCAAGGTCTGCAAGCGTTCATCGCTGATCTCAGTGGCGATGACCAGTTTGGGTCCATCGGACAGTTCAAGCGCGCGTTGGACGTGCATCTGTCCCATCGGTCCGCCTGCGCCGATGAAGACGGTTGTGCCGCCGGGGCGTAGTTCACAGCGGTTGCGTGCTTCGCCGTAGGAGGCGGCGATGTCGGTTGTGTTGTTGCCGATCAAAGCAATGTAATCGTAGTGCAGGCGACCGAAGTCAATTTCCACAAGTCCATCGAGCGGTTTGGTGCCGACGAGGTTGAAGGTTCCGCGGCGGGCGATGAAGCGTGCGATCTTGCCGACAGTTTCTGCGGAGCGTGGGTCGAGGATCACGATGTCATCGAAGCCGATACCGTCCGTCAGTTCTTTGCTGAGGGATTCGTAGTCCGCGGGAGTCAAGCCGTTGCGCTCGATAACCTTCGCTCCAGTGGCAGTGACCAACTCTTTAACGGAAGCAGGCACATCGGTCAGAACGAACGAGGCGGGGGCTTCCAGTCCAGATGAAAAAGTGTAGGAGGTGGCATCGCCGGGCTGTCCGATGATCCACATGATCCCGCCTTGTTTGGGCGTGAGGCGGCGGCGTTGTGTGTAGGCGCCCACCACACATCCCCACGGCTCGAGCACGGAGGATTCCGCATAACCCATGCCATCTTCGAGCGGCAGCAGACAGGCGCCCGCGTCGGTCTTGAGCACTTCATCGCCGATGAGGTGGAACTGGATCATGCCGCCCGGGACAGTGTAGCCGTAGGCGGTGCTTTTGCCCTGCTGATAGATATCGGGCTGGACGGCGTAGCGTTGACCGGGCTGGTATTGTCCCTGCAAATTCTTGCCAACCTTGACGATGGTGAGAGCCACTTCGTGACCGAGACGGGTCGGGTCATTCAACAGATCGCGACCATACAGCTTAGGATGGCTGCCGCCCTGCTTCATAATCTTCACATCCGAGAAACACACGCTAACCGAGTCGATGCGCACGAGCAGTTGATCGTCGTTAGGCTCGGGGATCTCAAACGCCTCCGGTTGACCGTTGCGTCCGAGGCTTTCGATGCCCGCGCCGTAGAGATTCCATGTGTAGGATTTGTCGGGAATGTTGTAGTTCAACTTCCGATAGGCTTGATATTTTTCGCCCATAATATTTTTCCTTTCTATTTGCAATGTAGTAGGGCGACCCTTCCAGGTCAATCAGCACACTGATCCGTCCGACTCTCTCGCCATCAATGTTGACTGTTATGCCCGGGCGGGTCGCCCCTACAAATAATTTATGCCAGTTGTTTCTTTACCAGTTCACGAACTTCTTTTGCCGTAGAACAATTCAACGCTTCGCGTGCTGTTGCACGCCAATCTTCGATCTTTAGTGCGCGTACCTGCGCTTTAACAGTTGGCACCGATGGAATGCTGACACTCAACTCATCCATGCCGAGACCAAGCAAAATGGGAATGGCTGCTGCATCGGAACCAAGCTCACCGCAGATATCGGCACGCTTTCCATATTTATGCGCCGCGTCAATGGTCATTGAGATCAAGCGCAGAACGGCGGGATGTAAACCATCGTGTTTCGATGCCAGCGCCGAGTTGCCGCGATCCATCGCCAGCGTGTATTGCGTGAGATCGTTCGTGCCGATGGAGAAGAAATCGATCTCCGGTGCGAACACATCTGCCATCAACGCCGCGGAGGGAACTTCGATCATGATGCCGATCCCTACCTCAGGCAAATTCAATTCGCGGCACAACTCTTCGATGATGACGCGCGCCTGACGCAGTTCCGCAATATCACTGACCATCGGAAACATGATCTTCAAATTGCCGGAAGGAGCCGCGCGTAGGATAGCACGCAGTTGTTCCTTGAATAACTCCGGTCGGTTCAAACACAGACGAATGCCGCGCTCGCCCAGGAACGGATTCAACTCGGGCTTCATCTGAATGTATGCCAACGGTTTATCGCCGCCGATATCCAGCGTGCGGATGATGACAGGCTTGCTCTTCATCGTCTCGGCAATGGCGTTATACACGGCAAATTGCTCATCTTCGGTTGGCTTGGTCGAACGCTCCAGGAAGAGGAATTCGGTTCGCAGCAAACCGATGCCGTCCGCGCCCATGTGCAGTGCTTCCGCCGCATCAGCAATAGAACCAGCATTCGCCGTCACATCCACGTGGATGCCGTCTTGCGAGACCGCTTCCAGCGCTGCCTGTTCCTGCGCGAAGCGGCGATACTCCAGATAGCGCTTCTGCGATTGCTTGGCTCGTTCCAACACATCTGGCACCGGGTTGACCGTGAGCGTTCCATCGTTACCATTCAAAATGACCGGCGTTTTTTCTTCCAACGCCAGCATCGCCTCATCTACACCGACAATGGCAGGCAGACCAAGCGCACGCGCAAGGATCGCGATATGCGATGTCGGTCCACCTTCGACAACGCCAAATCCCAACACGAACTCCGACTTAAACGAAGCCGTATCTGATGGAGACAACTCACGCGCCGCGATCACAACCGGAGTCGTCGGCATGGCAGTCGCCTTTTCACTGACACCCAGCATCAACCGCAGCACACGCTTGCCCACATCCCGCAGGTCATCCGCGCGCGCCGCCAGCAGCGGATCATTCAACGCAGCGATGACCGCAGCCTGTCCATCAATGGCAGACTTCCACGCCTTCAACGGCAGTTCGCCCGCTTTCGTATGCGACTCCACAGCTTGCAGCAACTCAGGGTCATCGAGCAGTTCGCGATGTGCTTCAAAGATCGCCGCTTCCGCGCCCAGTTTTTTATCTGTCATCTGCTGATGCAAAACCGTGAGCTGATCCTTCGCGCAGGTCAGCGCTTCATCCAAACCCATTACCGGTTCAGCCTTTTCAATATCGAGTTCCGCATGTTGAAAATGGAAGATAGGACCGACCGCGATTCCCGGAGCTGCACCCACACCCTTGATGACTCCCGGCTCCGCAGGTTCCACCGTTTGCTGGACGACGGTCGGCGCTTCTTTCTCGACCGGAGCCTGTTTCGCTTCGAGAGCAGATTCGTGATCCTCATCCCCCAACCCCGCGCGGATCGCGGCTTCGATATCCACCAGCGCCTGATCTTCATCCGCGCCATCGACGGTGAGCGTGATATTGCTGCCCTTCGCCGCGCCCAACGTCAACACCGAGACCATCGACTTGGCGTTGGCTTTCTTCGCTCCACACAGAAGACTGATATTCGATTTATATTGCTTGGCAAGATTTACCAGCACCTTGGCGGGACGCGCATGCAAGCCGGTCTGATTTTGAATGACAAGCTCTACTTGTTTCATGGAACACTCTATCAATTCTGCATGGAGACTTTCTTCCATGCGAAGATTCAAAAGTTAGGCAAATTCTTTTTCGCCTAGATATTTTATGATCACATTGGGGTCATCTGTCTTGAGCAGTTCGGCGAGGGTCTCTTCATTATCGACCGCTTCTGCCAGGTTCGACAACACTCCCACATGTTCATCCCCCGACGCAGCGATACCGATCACCAGCGACACAGTATCGCCGTCTTCCCATTCGACAGGATTGATCAACTGCAATACAGACAGCCCCGTCTTCAAGATGTGCTCTTTGTTCTCATACACACCGTGCGGGATCGCCACCCCATTTCCCAAACTCGTCAACATCGATTCTTCTCGCTTCAACATACCAGCAACATACTCAGGCAACACACAACCCGATGTCACCAATAATTCGCCAGCCTTGCGGATGGCATCTGCTTTATCGGTTGCACTTGCCTGAAGAGATATTCGATCTTTGGAAAGAATAGCCATTTCATCACCTGTTAGTCTTACACCCCTCTTGTGACTTAGATAGGCAACCCATCAAAATGAGACGCATATTCCAGCCACTCCTAACGAGGGACTTTTTTCTTACTGAGATTTTCAAACTTTAGAACAGTGGACAAATTGAATTACAAACTTACGCTTCCGTGGTCACGATCTCGGTCTTATCGACCAGCGATTTGACCAGTTTATCGAACACAGGGTCATTCAAAAAATGATTGAACGCCACAACCACAGCGTTCGGGGCTTTTGCCTTGGCAGTCTTGGCAAGTCCCTTGTGGACAACCACTACCTGGGCATCGGCAGGAATTTCACGTGCAGGCTTGTGAACAACGACTACATCGGAGATCTGTGCAGCTTTCAGTTTCTTCTTGAGAGAGTTCACGCTCATCAAACTGGAACCCATCCCGGCTTCACATGCGAAGATGATCGTCTTTACTTGCGTGGCAGAAATTGACTGGGACATTTGTACTCTCCTTGCGAAAAATTCGGCAGATGCGACAGCGGTTATAATGTGCGGTTGAAGAGGGGCTGCCGCACCTGCCGTTTGAAATTGACCTAACTCTAAGTGGCGCTTAGCTCAGGCCAGGGACTGCTACCGCGACAGCCTCTTCTTCACTTGCAAATTCCTTGACCGGGTTGACACGCAGGATCAAGATACCAGTCAAAGCAGAAACTACTGCACCGATCAACACACCGGTCAAAACTGCGAAGTGCTGTCCGGGCGGGATCACCAGCAAGTACGCAAAGATCGATCCGGGGGAGGGAGCCGCGACAAGTCCAGCGCCAGAGATCACGAACCACAGATCAGCCGCAAAACCACCGGCGATCATTGCCAGGATCATGATGGGGTGAGCCAACACGTAGGGGAAATACACCTCATGAATGCCACCGAGGAAGTGAATGATCATGGAACCAGGAGCAGTTTCCTTCAACATGCCCTTACCAGCCACATAGAAGGCGATCAGCAGACCGAGTCCGGGACCAGGATTGGTCTCGAGCAGGAAGTGGATCGCGCGACCTGTCTCTTGCGAAGCAGCCACACCCAACGGAGAGAGCACACCGTGGTTGATAGCGTTATTGAGGAACAGGATCTTGGCAGGTTCAATGAAGATGGCAGCCAACGGCAGAAGGCGGGCTTGGATGAGCCAATCCACGAGTTTGCCAGCCGCACTGCTAAACGCAGCCACGATCGGTCCGATCACAACATTGGCGATCAAAATAAGTACGATAGCCAACAGACCAGCCGAGAAGTTGTTCACCAGCATTTCAAAGCCAACGGGGATTTTATCTTCCCAGAGTTCATCACCCTTCTTGATCAACCAACCACCAAGGGGACCCATGATCATGGCGCCGAGGAACATCGGGATGTCGGCTCCGACGACAACACCCATTGTTGCAGCTGCGCCAACTACACCACCACGATGACCGTAGATCATTTTGCCGCCGGTATAACCAATGAGCAGAGGCAGCAAGTATGTGATCATCGGACCAACCAACTTGGCAAACGTTTCGTTCGGGATCCATCCGGTTGGGATGAACAGGGCTGTGATCAAGCCCCAGGCTAGAATGGCGGCGATATTGGGGATAACCATGCCGGCCAAAAAGCCTCCCAATTGTTGCATTTTTTCTCGCATTTCATTTCTCCTTTTGATGTGTTTACCTGAAACTCAGGCTCTTACGGACTTTGGAGGCTTTTGAGGAGTCTCCCATTACAGGTAACGGTCGGAACGTTACCGGGTAACCGAAACAAAGAGGATCAGCTTAAGTATTGAGTAATGGTCTCGATATCTTTCGGCATCAATAAAGGATGAACTTGAATGACTTTTTCGTGGTTGGCGTACTGTCTTGGCAAGGGAACGGTTGTAAGGATCAGGTCGGCTGATGAAACAAGGGCAGGGGTCAGGTCACGTAATGAGATGACTTCAAGATTGCTAAGGTTCGGGAAACGGGCGTGCAGGCGCGCCACCAGGAGTTGAGCCGTCGCCATCCCACTGGGACAGATCACGAACACGCGGTCAAAGCGATAGGCTCGGTTGCGGATAAAAGCGGCTCGTAACAGCACTACAAGATTGTTCACTTCGCTTTCAGGAAGTTCCACGCCGGTAAACTCGCGCACCAGGATCGAGATCTCTTTAGCAACTGAATTTTCCTTTTCGTACGAAACTTCCGGGAGCCCGGCATTGTTCAAAGCGGTTGGAAACCACAAGTTATAGCGTTGACGGAAACAAGCGGGCACAATGTTATTGAGCAGCCCATTTTGAAGTGTGTGGTCGTGTTTCAGTTTTGAGATACCGTAGGATTGGCTGATGTGATCCAGGAGCCGCTCGCATAAAGCGGAGAAATCACTCTCGCGTTCCAATTCGCCGGGGAAGGCATCATTTCTAGGAGCAGACATCATTTCCATGGTGATACCGGCAATATCGGCGGGTTTCCAAATGGATTGTGATTCGCGTCCAAGGCGGTTGGCAACATATGTCGCCACAGACCACATTTTCGTTTCCTTCAACGATGCCAGGAGTGTATCGTTCACCACGAGATGGTTTCCAGCGTGGATGCGGCTCGAGCGGATGGCAAAGACCAGAGCCAGGTGCAGAACCGCATCATCCGTAAATCGACCACCCAACTGCTCCTCCGCTTTGGCGACCAATCCAATTGTTCGGCGCAGGTGGAAATTGGAAAAATAATTGTCAATATGTTCCACTAACGGTGAAAGATGCGCATCATCCTTGAGGTAGAAGGTCAACCCATCTGAATGGGTAGTAAGCGTCACAGGGTTCAAACTGAAGGGGGTCTCGCCCCACAATAACTTTGCGAGCGCCTGCTGACAATTGTGCTCCAGCCCATTCACCAGAATGCCAAAATGCGGCTTGCGAATGAGGCGGATATCCTGCGAACTCCAGCCACTTTTCGATCTCATCCAGATCCTTCAAGATCGTCATCCGCGAAACATGCGAAAGCTGTTCCAACTGGGCAAGGATCACAGGCTCTGTCTGCATTAATAAAAACAACGCCAGCAATTGCTGACGTTGACTCACAGATAGCACGATCTGAACATCGGTGTGAACGTTGATCTTTTGGAACAACGATTGTGTCTGGCTGGGTGTAAGTGTTACTTCAAAACCAGAACCGGGCAAAACATTAAGATCCTGTCCATGCTCCCGCAGCCAAACCCGCACACCTTTCATGCTGTAATTCACCTGCCGCGGCGTAATATGCAGCAATTTTGCCAATTCGACAGAACCAATCGGTCTGTTGGCATCGAGCAAGATCTTTAGGATCTCACGCTGGCGGGTGGTAAAAGTAATCATCACATTACATCCACTGATAGTACCCAAATGGGTAGTTAGAATATATTGTAGGGAAAATTACGACAAGTGGTCACCAATTTAGAGTATCTTTTGCCGAACAAATAATGACAAAATTATACTATTTGTATGACAGCTTAAATCGCTGTTCAAGATTTCCCCTCTTTTCAAAAACCGCTTAAACTTATTAAACCCATTGGATGATGATTGGTTTCCTATTTCAACTTGGAAGCAAAACACTCGAATCTACCCGCACCTTGAGTCTGCTACCGCTAAAATAGCATCCCCACTCTTGCTTATTCTCCTCAACCACCCGGTTTATCTCCGCACCGTTTGGATGGAGTAAAATGTTCAAGGTTGCGGAGAACAACTATGGCATACAAAGTATTCTTTGTAGAAGATGAGATCATCACTCGCGAAGGGATTCGCGATAATGTAGACTGGCACGCCAGCGGATTTGAGTTTTGCGGAGAAGCCACAGACGGGGAAATGGCTCTTCCCTTATTGCGTACAACCCAACCGGATGTATTGATCACCGATATCAAAATGCCGTTCATGGACGGTCTGCAACTCAGCAAGATCGTGCGCGAACGCATGCCTTGGATCAAGATCATCATCCTGAGCGGACACGACGAATTTGAATATGCCCAAAAAGCCATCAGTCTGGGGGTAACCGATTATCTGCTCAAACCGGTCACTGTTCAGAAGCTTCAAACCGCCCTGCAAAAACTGACCGTTCAACTGGACAAGGAACGAAAAGAACAGGCAGAGTTGAAAAAGCTCCAGGAGCAAATGGAAGATAACCGCGCCATACTGCGGGAGCGGTTGTTGTTCAAGCTGGTGGTGGGAGCCGTCTCTCCTGCCGAAGCCATTGAAAAGGGACAGGCATTAGGCTTGGATCTGATCGCCAGGCATTATTTGGTCGTGCTTCTGAAATTGGAATTGGGTGATCGTACCGAGCACTATGATCACGATGACTATCAACAGATCCAAAATGAGTTGACGGAACTGGCGGAGAGAAATCCTGACATCTTTGTGCTCAAACGGGATTGGGGCGATATGATCCTGCTTATGAAAGGAAATACGCGCGAATACATGGAAGAAGAACGCGACCTGCTGCTTGAAGAGATCCAACAGACTGTTGGCAGAACCCGCTATCAGGTCACGGTTGGAATTGGGGCAACGAAAGAGCGTATCGCAGATATCCACCAATCCTTTATCGATGCTTTGATGCGTTTCCAGAATCCGGTAAGCACTGGAGAACTTTCGATGCAGTTGGTCGAGCGCAAGGAATTGCTCAAGTTGGATAAAGCCGCTGTGGAAAATTACCTTCGTCATGGTGCAAGGGATGAATTCGATCAGTTCTTTGATGCCTACATTCGTCCTCTGGGCGAAACCGTATTGAAATCAAAGCTGATCAAGAACTACATTTTTGTAGATCTCATTCTAGCGACAGCCAGGTTGATCCATGAATTGGGCGGCGAGATCGAGAACGTTGTACCTGAATTGAGTTCCATTGAAACGATCCTGTCCAATGTCAAAACAGTAGAGCAACTACGCGAACAAGCCTATACGATCATCTCGCTTGGGTTGGCATATCGTGACAACCAGCTGAATGGTCAACATACCCACGTGATTCGCCAGGCAAAAGAATATATCGAGCAGCATTATGCCGACCCTGAACTGTCTCTGAATGAAGTGGCTGCGCAAGCCAACCTAAGTGCCAGTCACTTTAGCGTGGTATTCAGCCAGGAAACCAGCCAGACCTTCAAGGAATATCTGACAGAGATTTGCCTCAATAAAGCCAAGGAACTACTGCGTATGACAACCTTGAGATCAGCGGAGATCGCCTACCAGGTTGGCTATAACGATCCTCACTATTTCAGTTCCGTGTTTAAAAAGAACACCGGTTTATCCCCTATTGAATTTCGTTCGCAGGTGTAGCTTTTACGGCAGGAGCACAATGTGACTCAAAAAATAGCAACCCCAGGTTTCAAGCAGTTTTTCAGCCGGCTCGCTTCACAAGCCAGTTTCACTAGCAGGCTGCCTCTCAAATCTCTAGGGAAGCTTTCCGATCTCCTCGCCGGAGTGAATTTGTCTATTCGCGCCAAGATCCTGGCATCCTTGTGTGTTGTGATCTTCCTGATGGGAACGGCGAATGTCTTTTCCATGCTGCAAGTGCTCAGTTACAGCCGCCAGTATGACGCCATCATCACCAATATCACCACCGCCAACAGCATCAGCGGCAGTATCAAACCCGATATCGACAATGAGATGTGGAAGATCGTTTCGGGGGCAGTTAAGTTTTCAGAAGGCAAACAATACGAAATCCTTGACAACGCCAACACAAAAGTGCGCTGGATGATGGAGAATACTGACTCACCCCAAGCTCACGTTAAATTAGATCTGATCCTGCGAACTCTTCAATCTCTAAGGGACTATGTCAATCAGATGGGTGACAAGATCGCTCATAACAGCACCGCAACAGAAAATGAAGCGGTTCTCGAAGACATCCGCTTTGCCAGTTCCGTCATGGAAGAGGTGGTCCAGAATTATGTTTTATATGAAGTGAACCGTACCAATACCCAATATCAAGTAATGCGCGAAAGTTATGTGCGCTGGCAAATTCTCTCCATTATTCTGGTGTTTAGTTCCGTGGCATTTTCCGTGCTGGCAGCCTGGAGCTTATCGAAAAGTATTTATACGCCGATCAAGAAACTCCATGATGTGACCACGACCATTACCAGGAATGACCTGCAAGCCCTAATGACAAGCGATAATGTGGATGAAATCACCGAACTCGGCATGAGTTTCAACATTATGATCGGCAAGATCAGAGAACTGCTCGATTCCAAGATCAAGGAACAGGAGAACCTCAAAAAGGCAGAGTTGCGTGCTCTGCAGGCGCAGATCAACCCACACTTTTTGTATAACACGCTCGATACCATCATCTGGATGGCGGAATCCAAGAAGACTGATGATGTCGTCAAGATCGTGACCGCACTCTCCAGTTTTTTCCGCATCAGTCTTAGCAAAGGCATGGATTGGATCACCATTGGAGAGGAACTGGAACGAATTCGCAGTTATCTCATCATCCAGCAGATGCGCTATCGCGATATCTTGAAGTTCCGTATTGAAGCAGATGAAAATGTTATGGAAAACACCATTTTGAAGTTGATCCTCCAGCCGCTGGTGGAAAATGCTCTGTATCACGGCATCAAGAACAAACGCCAGGGTGGAACGATCATTGTGCGTGCCAAACGCAAAGGAAACGATGAGGTCCAGTTGGAGGTGGAGGATAATGGCATTGGCTTCACGCCTACAAAGCTGGCTCAGCTCCGCGCCGAGCTGGAGGATGAAAGCGGTGATATCAAACTCGAAAGCGGCTTTGGTATTGGCAATGTCAACAAGCGCATCCGCTTGTATTATGGAAAGCCGTATGGAGTTTTCATCGAAAGTGAATACACCACCGGCACACGTGTGACACTGGTAATCCCTGCCAAATTAGAGACAGCTCTTCCAGAGCAGGATCAGATAGATGGTCCAGAAAAAGAAGCGCTGCCTGAAATTTGAGGATAGATTTGATGAAGACTTCCCACATCTTGATCTGTATTCTGACGTTCGCTTCCCTTCTTGGACTTTTTGCCTGTACAGCTCCAGCAGCGCTGCCTCCCTCAGAGGAGATCCAGAAAAAGAAAACCTATCAGGACCTGATCGTTGGCTACGCCCAATTGGGAGCAGAAAGTGAATGGCGTGTGGCGAACACCAACTCCGTGAAAGAAACGGCAGAACAATTGGGTGTGGAGTTGCGCTTCCTGGATGCACAGCAGAAACAGGAGAACCAGATCCTGGCGATACGCAAGTTCATCGTCCAGAAAGTGGATGTTATTGGCATCTCACCCATCGTCGAAACCGGGTGGGATGAAGTGTTCCAGGAGGCGAAAGACGCGGGCATCCCGATCATCCTTGTAGATCGACGTGCAGATGTCCCTGACGACCTATATGTATCCTATCTTGGTTCTGATTTTCTAGATGAAGGGCGCAAGGCGGCGCACATCATGGTCGATCTGGTTGGTGGAAAAGCAAATATAGTCGAAATTATGGGTAATGTGGGTTCTGCTCCTGCCAACGACCGCTACACGGGTTTTCGGGAGGTCTTGAAAGATTATCCGGGTATGAAGATCATTGATTCGCAATCGGGCGAGTTCACTCATGCCAGAGGCAAGGAAGTGATGGCATCTTTTCTGCTACAGTATGGCGGAAATATCAATGCCGTGTATGCCCACAACGATGATATGGCGCTCGGCGCGATCGAAGCCATCGAGGATTTCGGTCTCCGTCCAGGAGTGGATATTAAGATCGTTTCGGTGGATGCAGCCCGGGGTGCGTTCGAAGCGATGATTGCCGGGAAACTGAACGCAACCGTAGAGTGCAATCCCCTGCTGGGACCGGCATTCTTCGATCTAGCTCTGAAAGTCGTCAACGGTGAGAAGATCCCCAAATGGGTACCCTCTGTGGAGAATGTTTTCTTTCCCGAGAATGCGGCTGAGATCCTGCCAACACGCAAATACTAGCCCGCTCACCCGCATCGAAAAAAATTTAACTTATTTCGAAAAAAATTCATTACCCAAATGGGTAATGAATTTTTTATTTGTGTATGCAATGAAAAAACAAACTTCCTTCCAAAAGGAAATCATGGATTTTTAAATTCAGTAGGAGTACCCTATTAACGATAAGCACCGCAGCACCTAGTAACAGATGTGTGATATTGGACTCTTATTCTTCTCCTTGAGAATGAGATAGGAAGGAGGTGTACCAGCAGGGAATTCATGAAAGCGCAAACAAAGAGGGAAGTGTCCGCTTCTTGATTTGGCGTCTCCAAGCAGGCACTTCCCGGCGAGAGATGACCTCTCAAAGAAGGCACCTTCGCGTGTCCTGATTATAGCGTACTCACGTTTCATACACAAAAATAATTGCTCTAAAGGAGAGAAGAACATGTTTAAGAAACCGCTTTATACCTTTTTAGCTGTAATGATTCTGGCAAGCATTGTACTCACCGCCTGCGGTTCCCCCGCAGCCACCCAGGCTCCTGCTCCCGCAGCTGCCAAGAAGACCTACAAAGACCTGACGGTATGCTTCCCTCAACTCGGCGCCGAAAGTGACTGGCGCACAGCCAACACCGCCTCCATGAAAGAAACCGCGGAAAAATTAGGCGTCAAATTGATCTTCTCCGATGCCCAGCAGAAGCAAGAAAATCAGATCTCTGCCATCCGCTCCTGCATCGCGCAAGGTGTTGACGTGATCGCTCTGCCGCCTGTCGTTGAAACCGGCTGGGATGCTGTTCTTCAGGAAGCCAAAGATGCCAATATTCCGGTCATCGTTGTTGACCGCTCCGTCACAGCTGATCCTTCTCTGTATGCGGCTCATATCGGTTCCGATATGGAAATCGAAGGCAAGCGCTCTGCAGAAGAATTCAATAAGTTGCTGCCCAATGGTGGCAATATCCTCGAACTCTCCGGCACCACTGGCTCCGGCGCTGCTGTCGGTCGCGCCAAGGGTTTCCGCGAAGCTCTTAACCCCAACATCAAAATTCTGGATTCACAGACCGGTAACTTCACCCGCGCCGAAGGCAAGCCCGTTATGGAAGCCTTCTTGAAGAAATATGAAGGACAGATCGACGGTGTCTTCTTCCACAATGATGATATGGCGATCGGCGCTGTCGAAGCCATCAAAGCCGCAGGCATCAAGCCCGGTGATCTCGTGATGGTATCCATTGATGGTACTCGTGGTGGTTTCCAGCTCATGATCGATGGCTGGCTCCAGGCGGATGTAGAATGCAATCCTCTGCTCGGACCGCAGGTCATGGACTTGGCTCTCAAGTTGGCGAACGGCGAAACTGTTGCTCACGAAGCCCTCACCGACGAGAGCGTCTATTATCCTGACAAGGCTGCCGAACTGCTCCCGACCCGCCAGTATTAAACCATCAGTTTGTGCACGAGTTTTTGATGCTTGTGACAATCTATAGGTAAAGTAATAGGATGAGAAGCGGCAAGGTGGGTGTCGCTTCTCATACAAAATTAGCAGGACCCTATAAAGGGACAGAGCCAATGACAAATGCTGATGATTTCATCTTGACCATGAAGAATATTTCAAAAACGTTTCCGGGTGTCAATGCCCTGGAAAATGTTGATTTCTCCCTCAAGCGGGGGGAAATTCATGCCTTGGTGGGAGAGAATGGTGCTGGGAAATCGACCCTCATTAAGATAATGACCGGTGTGGAACACCCTGATACCGGTTCCATTGAGTTGGATGGCAAACCTGTCCAGGTTCGTTCGCCGCAACATTCGCAAGAGATGGGTATCAGCACGGTCTACCAGGAAATCAACCTGTGTACGAATATTTCCATTGCAGAAAACATCATGCTTGGGCATGAGCCTCATCTTTTTTTCGGCGGTATCGATTGGAAAAAGATGAACTCCCTAGCCAAGCAAGCCATGAAGCGGCTTGATGTTGATATTAATGTAGCACAACCGTTGGGAAATGTTTCTGTAGCCATCCAGCAAATGGTGGCAATTGCACGCTCACTTGAAATTCTTTCCGCGAAAATTCTCATCCTGGATGAGCCTACATCCAGCTTGGATGTTAATGAAGTAAATCGACTATTCGAAGTAATGCAAAAACTAAAAAGCGAAGGTATTGGTATTGTTTTCATAACTCATTTTATGGATCAGGTTTACCAAGTCTCTGACCGGATCACAGTATTGCGTAACGGCAAACTGGTCGGCACCTACGATACGTCTTCCTTGCCACGGGTGGAATTAATTGCCAAAATGTTAGGGCGCAGCGTGACGGATCTCGATAAAGTATCAAAAGCCAAATTTACCGGAGAAACAAAAGACAACAAAGAACTCTTACTCGAAGTCAAAGGACTCGGGCGCGCAGGGGCGCTTGAACCTTTTGATATGGAGCTTTATGCTAATGAAGTAGTTGGTATCGCTGGCTTATTGGGTTCTGGACGAACGGAAATGGCCAATTTGATCTTTGGTATTGACACCCCCGATACAGGCGCTCTCACATTGAAGGAAAGTAATGTTAGTAAATTTTCGCCCTTGGAATCTCTTAAAAATGGGATTGCCCTATGCCCTGAAGACCGCAAAGCAGAGGGAATTGTGGGGGACCTAACAATTCGTGAAAACATTATCCTGGCTTTGCAGGCTCGTTATGGATGGTTCAAATTCCTAAGCACTCAGAAACAGTACGAACTGGCTGAAAAATATATCCGGTTATTGGGGATCAGCACCCCATCTCCGGATCAACTGGTTAAGAATTTGAGCGGCGGTAACCAGCAAAAGGTCATCCTGGCGCGTTGGCTTGCCACCGATCCACAGGTCTTGATCCTTGATGAACCCACGCGCGGCATCGATGTAGGCGCTAAAGCGGAGATCCAGCAACTAGTGTTGAAGCTGGCTGAAGAAGGGAAATCATGCGTATTCATTTCGTCCGAATTAGAAGAAGTGCTGCGTACCAGTCACCGCATAATCGTTTTGCGGGATCATAAGAAAGCCGCCGAATATCCTGGCGATGTGAATGACCAGATGATTATCCAAACCATGGCAGGAAATCTATGAAAAACAATATCCCATTACTCAAACGCATTCGCGAAAACCGCCTGTTCTGGCCCCTTGTTGCCCTGGCTTTGATCCTCATCACAGACGCCATTTTCGCCCCTGGATTCTTCAAGATTGGTGTGTTGGATGGTCATCTTTTTGGAAATCTAGTCGACGTTTTCAATAATTCCGCTCCTCTGATGCTGGTGGCGATTGGCATGACGATGGTCATTGCCACCGGAGGCGTTGACCTTTCGGTGGGTGCGGTCATTGCCATTTCCGCAGCCATGGGAGCAGTGCTGATCAACCCGGCTCTGGGCACGAAACTCATCAGCAATGAGGTTCTAACCAAGGATATGACAAATACGCCCCTGTGGTTAATTGTCTTAGCCGACTTGGCTGCAGGGACTCTCTGTGGACTTTGGAATGGTTGGTTAGTGTCAAGAGGGAAGATCCAACCGATGGTGGCAACGCTGATCCTGATGGTGGCTGGACGCGGAATTGCCCAGTTGATCACGAACGGTCAGATCATGACCATCTATTACACGCCCTACTTCTATTTTGGAAACGGATTTATCCTGGGGCTGCCGGTGTCTATTTATATTGTAGCGGTCGTGTTCTTATTTGCCTGGGTGCTGGTTCGGAAAACCTCCATTGGTCTCTTCATCGAATCGGTGGGAGTCAATGCCAAAGCCACCTATTACAGCGGTATCAGCGAGAAGAATATTAAATTGTTCGTTTATACCTTCTGCGGTTTTTGCGCTGCCATCGCAGGGCTGATCTTGAGTTCCTATGTTCATAGCGCCGATGGCAATAATAACGGACTCAACTATGAATTGGATGCTATTCTTTCCGTTGTCATCGGTGGCACACTCATGACGGGAGGACGCTTCTCCCTCTTTGCCAGTGTGCTTGGGGCACTGATCATTTGGACGTTCACAATTACCATGTATACCTTTGGTGTACCTGCCAACGCTTTGCTGGCTGGCAGGGCAGTGCTGGTTTTAGTGGTAATTGTTCTTTATTCTGATTACACCCGCCGCTTCTTGAATCGATTCACTGACCGGAAAGGTTCTCAACATGGCGCAACGAATTAAGCACTTCGTGTTGAACAATGGTCCCCTGCTGACAACGATAACAATATTTATCCTTGTCTACTTTATTGGCGGACGGCTGTATCCTGCCATGCAAAAGCCACAGGTATTTTTCAACCTATTCATCAACACAGCCAGCCTGATGATCGTTTCCATTGGAATGACCTTTGTGATCCTTACCAAAGGCATCGATCTTTCCGTAGCAGGCATGATCGCGTTGACATCTGCCGCATCTGCATCGCTTCTTGCTAAAGGGGCGAGCCCTGCGGTAGTCATGCCTTCGATGCTTTTGATGGGAATCGTTTTCGGCTTTACCCTTGGCTGCATCATCCACTTCTTCAAGGTGGAGCCCTTTATTGTCACGCTAATGGGACTCTTTTTCGCTCGCGGTATGGCCTATATCGTCACCCTGGAAGCCCTGCCTATTGATAACCCAACCTACCGTTTTCTGGCTTTGACCAAGGTACATATCCCGTTCTTTGCCAAAGCCTATGTTTACCCCGCTTCCCTGATCGGTCCGATTTTGTTATTGGTTGTAATTTATATTTCCTTTTTCACACGTTTTGGTCGCACTGTCTATGCCATCGGCAATAATGAACAATCCGCGCGGTTGATGGGTTTGCCCGTTGGGCGAACCAAGATCATCGTCTACACCTTCAGCGGCTTTTGTTCCGCCCTAGCGGGAGTGGTATGGAGCATTTCTTTGCTCTCCGGATACGGCGGCTATGCTCCGGGTATGGAACTTGATGCAATTGCTTCTGTGGTCATCGGCGGTACACTGTTGACAGGTGGTGTTGGGAATGTCATCGGCACATTGTTCGGGGTCCTGATCAACGGCACAATCGTATCCATCCTCCAATTCAATGGTACATTGAGTTCCTGGTGGACGCGTATCGGAGTAGGTGTGCTGACGCTGATCTTTATCGGAATTCAAAGCCTGTTCTACATGAGAAAAAAACATTCCTAACAGGTGCCCGGCTAAAAAATATCGGAAGCCTCTTGTTCTAAGACAAGAGGCTTTTGGTTTAATAGATCAACTCCTATATCTTATTTTGTCTGGCTCGGTAATGACGGCCACCCCTCCGCATCCCATGAAATGGATTCAATCCGCAGTTTTGGAATGCCGATCTGTTTGGCATCATAGGCATGATACACCATCCAATAGACATCGTCTTCGATGAGGATGCCGTTATGACCAGGACCAACCCATTGACCATAAGTAGAAAGGATGCGTGTTCCACCGCCTTTTGTCATGGGAACGCCGTCACGATCCACATAGGGACCGGTCAGCGAGTCGCTGCGACCCACACGCACGTTGTAGGTGCTGTCGATGCCCTGACAGCATTGATCGAACGAAGCGAATAGATACCATTTGCCTTCACGTTGAACAATAAAAGTCGCTTCAATGGCGGTTGTGCTTCCAGGTCCGGTGGAACGATCAGCGAGATGATAAAACTCGGTATCTTTCTCATCGAAGAAACCCGTAGACGAGTCGATCTTGTGCATCCACAGTCCCTGCCAGAAACTGCCCCACGCCAGCCAGGTCTCGCCATTCTCATCGATCACCAAATTGGGGTCGATGGCATTCCACTTATCACCGGGTTGTGAATGCAGCACGATGCCGTGATCTTCCCATTTGTAATTGGGACTATTCGGTTCGAGCGTTGCGTTGGTCGCTAAACCGATCGCAGAATTCTGACTGCCAAAATTCGAGGCGGCATAATACAGATGCCATTGACCGTTGAAAAAAGAAATATCCGGCGCCCAAATATCTACCAGGTTCGGGTTGATATCGCGAATCCAGGCAGGGTCTTTGTCAAAGATACGCCCACAGAATTCCCAGTTGATCTTATCTTTCGAACAAATAAAAGGGATGCGGCTGCCCGTCGAGAACACATAATAGGTATCGCCTTCATGAGCGATGACCGGATCATGCGTGCGCTGGACAAATCCCTGCGGTTCGAGCATTGTCCCGGTATAGGTAGGAAACGGTGTGTTGGCGGCGGTCTTTTCTACGGTGGCAGTTGGTTCCGTTGTAGCAGGCTGACAAGCTGCGATCAAGGTGGTTATTAGAATGCCTAAGAGGATGAACCGAAATTTCATAACAGCTTGAGCATCCCATCGAAGAGCGCTTGTGCGATGGCATCGTTCGCAAGCGTGGTCGCATTGAGCTTAAAAGTGCTGACCACAATTTGTCCGCGACCGTACGGCAGCACGCTCAACAACGAGACCGTTTTGTGTATCCAGCCCACGGTCAGCCCTGCCCAACTATGATCGAGTTGTGCCCAGGTAGGCAGATTCGCGATCACGGCATCGGGCATCACGGCGGCAGATTCCATTTCGAGCAGCGGATCACCTGGAATGTGTGTGAATGGTCCCTGCTTGCGGATCCATGCCAGGGAGTTTGCCCAATCGCCTTGCCAGGGTGTGCCTGCACGCGGCGTGATAGTTCCAACAGGCAGCGCCATCGCTTCATCACCTGAAGCCAACAGGATCACACGCCCGCCATTTTGAATGTATGTTCCCAGTTCAGCAGTGTACGAATGCGCAACAACGATCTCTTCTTTTGCGCCAGACACATCTCCTTCACTAACGCGATATCCAAGCGCGCGGAGCGCATCCGCTACCGGCTTGGAATCGATCACTCGCAGCGAAGCAGGCGTCGGAGAGAAAGAGACGCAGGTAACATCCACTTGATTCGCGGCAAGTTGAGTCCCATCGTCCGCAAGCCAGGTGGTGTGAAGCGTGACTACACCGGGCGTGTCCAACTTCAATTGGATGGTCGCCTCTGGCGTCGCTAGTTCACCAGATTGTGTCTCCGTTCGCCAAACCACCTTCCCATTTTTTTCGGGATGAGTTTCATCGAACGTCTTCACCTGGACTTCGATCACATCGCCCAAGCGTCCGCTCCAGCGGGAGGGGCGCATCACCGCCACCCGATCCTGATTCACGTTCTTGAGCAGTGGGTCAAGCTGATGCTTGGTCTCACGCTGCATCGTGAGCAGACCGTTGCATTCCCAATGGACATCGGTGAACTCGGTGACGATATAACCTGCAATCGGCGGATGCAAACGCATGCTGCTGATCTCGTACTGCAAACTGCGTGCCATGTGCGCTTGGGCATGTTTCGCAAACTCGGCATAGGATGGGAAAAGCTGCGCCAGCCCCGATAACTCAAAGCGATGCTGCACACCGTGCGGATACACAATGCCGCTATCCCATTGGAAACCAGTTTCGAACCACCAGGGCTCCTTGCCATGTTCGTGGATCGAATCAGGATTCGGCAAGCCCCAGTTACCGAACTCAGAAACGAGCAGCGGCAAATCAGCGCGCCGCTCATTTTCATAATCGTCATACCAGACCGGCGCATTGCGTTCGGCAAATTCCTTCACCCAGGCATCCCAATTTTCGGCGTGGTCGGGCAGAACGTTGTAGTGATGAAAATCTTCGAGATCGCTTGCAACATGAGCGTTCCAGTCACAAGCGGAATTGTCTACGATCAAACGTGTGGGGTCGAGCCTTTTGGCATGATGATAGAAATCCGCCAGCCATTTGCGGTGCTCAGGATTGTGGGAGAGGTCTGTGCCCCAGTTTTCGTTGATAAGCGTCCAGATAATAATGGATGGATGATGGGCATCGCGTTGAAGGATGCCCTCAAAAGTTGTGTTGGCGCGCTGGATGGATGCTTCGGTGAGCAGCGCCCAATTGGGGATCTCGCTCCACACCAACAAGCCGAGACGGTCTGCCACATCGTAGTAATGCGGGTCTTCCACCTTGATGTGAATACGCAAGCAGTTGAAGCCCAACGCTTTTAGCGAACGTGCTTGATCTTCAAGAAATTCAACACTGGGAGGAGTGTAGATGGTTTCGGGGTAATATCCCTGGTCGAGCACACCGCGCAGGTAGATGGGTTTGCCGTTGAGATAAATGCGTCCATCACGCGATTCAACGGTGCGGAAACCGCAGGTCTTTTCCACGCTATGAACAGGAGTACCATCCACTTGGAGAGTGGCTGTCACGGTATAGAGATTCGGTGAGTCAGGACTCCACAAGGCATGGGCTTTATCGAGTTGGATTTTGCCTTGCAAACTATCAAATGTAGCGTAGCCAACTTTTCTTCCATCAGAAGCTTTGACATCGCAAATGATCTGATAGGAACTCTGCGGTTTGGCACTGAGAGAAACCTCCACAGCGATAGTTCCGTTCTGGGGGTCGGTAACAAGCCGAAGGTCGGCAAGATTCGTTTTTGGTCGAAACTCCAGCCAAACACTTTGCCAGATGCCGCTGAGAGATCCGTACCAGCTTTGTTTGCCATGTGGAATTTCGCTGAATGGATACTCAGGATAGGTGGCTCGGTCATCGGTCGGGTCGATCACTTTTACGGTCAGTTCGTTCTCGCCCGCTTGCAATGAATCGACCACATCAAATTCAAAGGGCAGGTAACCGCCTTCGTGTTCGCCGATCTGCTTGCCATTCAACCAGACCGTGGCGTGATAATCTACTGCGCCGAAATGCAGGATCGCGGCACTGTCCGCAGGGATATCGGCGACCGTAAAACGGTGGCGATAGAGAGCCGTTCCACTGCTGTTGCGCAGATCATCGAATTGCGCCTGCCAGGGGCTGGGTACAAGAATAGAGCGCCACTCCCCTTGAGGAGTGGCGTCTTTGTCAAATTGGGGATCGAACTGAAAATCCCAGGTTCCGTCTAATGAGAGTTTGTTAGTCATAAGGAAACATTGTAAATCATGCTGTATGCGTCGTGAACACCGTGAAGGAAAGTGGCGGCAGTGTGACCGTTGCACAACCCGATTCAATAGCGGGTGCTTCAAGCGACTTGGCAACGAGTTGATCCGGCGCTTCCCAGGTATTGAGCTGTTTCGGGTCCGTGCCTGCGATCTGCCATGCGCCGTCGATCTGAACCGCTTTTCCGTCCTGCCAGATCAGATCAGTGGATAACGATTCCGTTTCACTACGGTTGACGATGAAGAGTGCGCCCTTTCCGGTTTCGGCATCGTAGCTGGCAGAGACATCCAGCATCGGAACTGCGTCGTATTGTTTGGTCTCCACCTGCGGAGCTTTGACCAATACGTCGAGCGCATCCCCGCGCGCGTGATTGCTGACCAACTTGAAGGCATAATACGATGGGTGCTTAAGCATGCTGTACGTGCGGGTGTGCAGCCACGAGATAACATTGACGATCTGTGCCACGCAAGCGACTTTGAGCACCTGACTCTTGCGCAGGAAGACGTTCAACCATTGAGCGACAACCAGTGCGTCTTCGAGGTTGTACATTTCCTCTGCCAGATGAGGGGCTTCGGTCCAGTTGCCTTGCATCGGGTCGCCTTTATACCAAACCTGCCATTCATCCCAGGAAAGATAGACATCGTGCTTGCTGCGCTTTTTTGCTTTGACGTAGCGCAGCGTGCCATCCAACGTGTCCACAAAACGCTCGAAGCCAACAGCGCTGGCAAGATAGCTGGCGGTGTCATTGGCACGATTGCCGGCGTAATAATGCATGGAGAGATAATCCATTTGCTCCCAGGTGATCTCGAGCGCGGTGCGGTCCCACTCGGGGTAGGTCTGCATCTGATCGTTAGAAGAACCGCACAGGATGGTCTGAATCGACGGGTCCATCCACTTCATCATCTTGGCTGCTTCGAGAGCTTTGTTGCCGTAGGAAACTGCATCCAAGTGACCGATCTGCCAGGGACCATCCATTTCGTTGCCCACGCACCAATAGCGCACGTTGTGCGGATCGCGGGCTCCATGTTGAATGCGCAGATCTGACCAGTAGGTGCCGGAAGGCGTGTTGCAGTACTCCACCAGATCCGAAGCGGATTGGATGGTGCCAGTGCCCATATTAACACCCAGCATGGGCGCAGCGTTGATCTTTTTGCAGAAGTCCATGAACTCGTTGGTGCCAAACTGGTTGGTCTCCACCGATTGCCAGGCAAGTTCGCGGCGGCGCGGACGCTGGTCTTTCGGTCCCACGCCATCCAGCCAGTTGTAGCCGCTGAGGAAGTTCCCGCCCGGGTAGCGGATGACGGTATACGCCTGATCGCGCAAGGCTTCCATCACATCCTTGCGCAGACCCTTTTCGTCCGCGTGAGGCGAGGCGGGATCGTAGATACCTTCGTAGACACAGCGCCCCATATGTTCGGCGAATCCACCAAACAAGAGTGGCGAGATCGGCGCGATCGTCCGATGCGTGTCGAGAAAAACTTGAGCTTTTTGAGTTGTCATTTCAGAACCTATTCCATAATGTAATTTCGTCGTGAGGTGAAACGAAGCAGACAGGCAGATCTTATTGCCCAGCCATGCCTGTCGTTGTGATACCAGCGATGATCTTGCGCTGGAAAATGGCATAGAAAACCAACACCGGCACAGATGCAATAAAGGCGGCGGCGAAGGCAAGTCCGCGTTGAATGTAGCTCCCCTGCTGGATGATGACCAACCCCACGGGCAAGGTGAATTTCGCGCGGTCACTGAGCACGATCAGGGGCCAGAACAAGTCATTCCACATGCCGAGGAAAGTGAAGATCGAAAGAGCCACGATCGCCCCACGAACCAGCGGCAGACAGATCTGCCAGAAGATTCGAAAGCGACTGGCACCATCCACGAGAGCGGCATCCTCCAGATCGCGTGGGATGGCATAGAAATGTTGACGCATCAGGAAAATGCCCAACACGCCTGCCGCGCTGGGCCACCAAATAGCGTGGTAGCTATTGAGCAATTTGAGGTCACGCAGTAATAAAAAGGACGGGATCAGCGTGACCGCCGACGGGATCATCAAGCTAAAGAGCAACAACGAGAACAAGAAGTTCTTGCCGGGGAACTCCAGGCGTGCAAATGCATAACCGCTCAATGAGGATAGGAAGACAACGATCACGGTGCCCACGGAGGAAATGATAAGACTATTCGTAAACCACTTCACGATAGGCAAGGTCACATCTGCAAAGATATGGGTGAAGTTGGCGATCGTAATTGGCTTGGGGATCCACTCGATGGGAAAATTCAACTGGTTCGATTCATGGGTGAACGCCATGGAGAACATATAGAGCAGTGGAACGATGATCACAAAAATAAGCGGCAGGAAAACCAGCCACAGTCCCACGATCTTCCATACCTTGCGATTGTTGTACCAGGTTGGTTTTACATAGGTTGAGTCAGAGTCATTCATGGGAATGTCCTTACCTAGAATTCAGCGCGATGGCGCATCAAATAGAACAGAAAGACAGTAACGATGATCATGATCACGGCAAGGACCACCGCAATGGAAGATGCATATCCAAAGCGGAAATACTTCCAGGCGGTTTCATACAAATACATCACCGCGGTACGCGAGCCATTCCCCGGACCACCAGCGGTGATGATATAAGGCTGGGCAAAAACCTGCATGTGGGCAATGAATTGTGTGACTGTAACGAACAACATGGTTGGCATGATCAATGGAATGGTAATGTAACGGAACGACTGCCATGAGTTCGCCCCATCGATCTTCGCGGCTTCATACAATGGTTCAGGAATATTTTCCAAGCCAGCCAGGAACGCCAGCATGGGAAAACCAAATGTCCACCAGACGGTGGTGACGGCGAGAGCGGGGATCACCGTGTCAGGATTTCCCAGCCAGGGAATGCGCGGACCTCCCAGCAGGGTCGTAAAAAAGTAGTTGATAATTCCGAGTTGTGTATCCCAGATGCGAATACCGATAATGCCCAGCACCGAAACGGACAGGATGCCCGGGGCGTAGAACAGAACGCGCAGGAAATCCCTTCCGAAAAACCTGTGCTTCAACCCGGCAGCAACGAGCAATCCCAGGACGATGTTGATCGTTACGGTGATGATCATGAAGATTCCCGTATTCCCCAGGGCTTCCCAAAAGATCTTATCTTTCATCAATGCCACATAATTTGCGATGCCAATAAACTTCTGTTCCTTGAGCATGATCTTCCAGTCATACAAGCTGATCTGGATGCCCCGAAAGATCGGATACAGCAGGAACATGGCAAAGAAGAAATAATGAGGCAAAATGAAGAGATAATTGGGGAGTTGCTTTCGCAACGTTTTCCAATTCCATGTTGCGCTCCAAGCAGGGATCTTGAGGGAAGAAGGAAGTTGAGCCATAAGACATCCTTTACAGGCAAATTGATATAACGTGCAGGTCGGTGTGACATCTTTGAAACACACCGACCTGCTTTTCCATACCTTGCTTGGTTCTATGGACGAGCGACGATAGCTCGGATCTGTTCCGCCCCTGCTTTTAACGCTGCCGCAACATCAGCATCGGGAGAAGCGAGCGCATTCCCAATGGCTGTTTCATAGGCAGTCTGGATCTCGATGAAATACTTGCTAGCCATATCGGTACGACCGATCTCGTTGAATTGCTTGGCTGCCATTACGACAGATGGATAGGTTGCTTCGTCAAGAGACTGTTGTACCTGGATATTGGCAGGCACCTGACCGGACTTTGCCCAGGCGGCGCCATTGCTTGCAAGCCACGCCATTAACTTCTTGGCTTTGGCTTGACCATCCTCATCCACGCCCGCGGGAACAACCATAACGTGCGAGTCGAACTTGACCGCTTGCTTGCCATCCGGAGCCAAAGAGTTGATGAAACCGACACCGGTCTTCGCCCACACATCGGGGTTGTCGTTCATGAAGCCCATGGTCCAGGTGCCTTCCCACATGAAGACCAGGCGGTCGTTCTTGTACAGGTCGCCTGCCCACATCTTGCCAGGGACAGCCGGAGGAGCCACATAGTACTTGTACATCAGATCGTGCCAGTATTGGATCGCAGCGATCGACTCGGGGCTATCCAAAATGACGGTCTTGTTATCGGGAGCAAGGACTCCACCGCCGAATTGCCACATGGTGGTCGGCTCGGTATAGCGGGTCCAGGTGAATTCATGCGCCCACACCTGAACGTTATCCTTATCGAAACCGACGTCGGTCGGATGCTTGCCGTTGACATCAGTAGTCAACTTCTGCGCCCATTCAATGAACTCTGCACCGTTCTTGGGCAGGGCATTGGGGTCGAGCCCGGCGGCTGTGATCAAGCTCTTGTTGTACCAAAGCATCCAACCATGGTTATCGAACGGCACTGCCATTGTCTGACCGTCCACGGTGATCTGCTCGATCAACGAGGCGTTGTAATCGCTCTTCTTGACGGTCCCATCGGCGTACATGAGATCTTCCAGGGGGGTCATCAAACCCTGGGAAGCCATCTGCTGTACTTCCGCAGCGTGGAAAATGACCATATCTGGCGGGCTGCCTGCAGCTGTAGCGGTGGGATATTTCTGGAAGAAGGTATCCCACGGAATGCCTTCTGATTGAAGACAGACATCCGGGTTCTCTTTTGCAAACTGCTCAAGCAAAGTGGCGAAGACAGCGCCATCCGTGCCGGTCAAGCCGTGCCACAGAATGAGCGGGTCGTCACACGTGCCAAAGGCGTTTACAATAGGGGTGGGTTCTGGTGCGGGAGCATTGGGATCCACTGTTGGTTCTGAAGCAGCAGGTGCCTCTGTTGCTTCAGAACTCTGCGGCGCACTTGTCGCAGCTGGTTCTTCAGCAGCTTGAGTTGGCGCGGCAGAACCACACGCACTCAGAACCATTGCCACGATCGCCAATAGGCTCCAGATCAACCATACCCTTTTCTTGCTACTTGCTTTGTTCATGGTATTCTCTCCTTTTGGAAACTAAAAATGGAATTTGCTACCTGTTGAGAAACGCAGAGACGTACTGCGCTGCAACCAAATCCAACCAGAACAATAAAGCTTTACCGATACGAAATACCAATTTCAATAGCAGCCAACGATCAGGCAAACTCACGCTCAATAAAACGGCATGGCACTTCATAACGACGGCTGGGTCCACTATATTCGCCCAGAATACGCTGGAACAAAGCTTTCGCCAGGAGCGTGCCCATTTCACCGGGATATTGCGCCACCGTAGAAAGACGCGGGCGGACCCACGAAGAGGCGGGAATATCATCGAAGCCGATAATGGCAATATCTTCGGGGACTCTGTAGTTCATCTCTTCCGCCATTTCCAAGGCACCGATGGCGATCGTATCGGCTGCAGCAAAGATGGCGGTCGGAGGTTCAGGTAACTTCATCAGGGAGGCAATCGCCGTGCGTCCAAATTCAGTGGACCAATCCCCCTCCACAATGTATTCAGGTGGAACAGATAACCCTGCATCTTGCATCGCCTGACGAAACGCATCCTGGCGTCGGATCGTAACTGGATACTTGAGACTTGAATGCAGCATGGCAATCCGTTTATGTCCACGCTGCTCGATCAGCCAACGCACGGCTTCATAACTGGCTTTGGTATCGTCAGCGTACGTGACATCCACTTCGGGGTGCTGGATATGATTCCCGATTGCGCTGATCGCCACGCCTGTGCGCTCGATCAACTCTTGAAAATCATCATCAGTGAGGTGATAGGGAACAATAATCGCGCCATCCACCGGACGGCGCAGAAGCGATTCACAAAAGAGAATTTCCTTATCGTGCAGGTGATCGGAGTTGGCGATCATGACGCTATAATGGTATTGCGATACTACATCTTGTACAGCGCGCACCATCGGGTGATAGAACGGATTGCTGATATCCGCGATCAACATCCCGATCATGTGGTTTTTCTTTCCCCTCAAACTGCGTGCATACTGGTTCGGGTGATAGCCCAGTTCCTTTACAACTGTCAGAACTTTTTCCCGAGTTTCCTCGCTGATCAACACCTTGGAACTGGAGGCTGCCGGGCTTAAGATTCGGGATACCGTGCTCTGCGAAACATTCGCTGCCCGGGCTACATCTCGCATGGTCACTGTGGCGGACTGTTTTTTTCTGGGTGAGTGTGTCATAGGATATGCTATAATTTATGCAATCGTATGCGGTAATACGTATGCTAACATACGATTGCACAAGAGTCAATATTTTTTCGTACCAAACCCAACACCTGAGGCAATTTTCTAATGAAAAATATCTCTCGCCAGCTTCAACCTGTTCCCTACACTGAAATTCAATTCAATGATGCCTTTTGGTCTCCGCGTCTCGAAACCAATCGGACGGTGACGATTCCCCATATCTACAGGCAATTGGAAGCAACCGGGCGGATCAGCGCCTTCGATCTGGATTTCCAGCGCCCGCTTCCCGCCCCCATCGTTTTTATCTTTGGCGATTCGGATCTTGCCAAATGGGTGGAAGCGGCATCCCTCTCGCTGGCAACACATCCAGACCCGCTTCTCGCTGCACAAGTGGATCGAATGGCAGATAAGATCATCCACGCTCAACAACCGGATGGATACCTGAACACACACTTCACGGTTGCCGACCCCAAGATGCGTTGGAAGAATCTGCGTGACTGGCACGAGATGTACTGCGCCGGTCACTTGATGGAAGCCGCTGTAGCACACCATCAGGCAACAGGCGATCCCAAACTCCTGAACGCATTATCCCGTTATGCCGATCATATTGACCAAACCTTTGGGCGCGAACCCGGCAAAAAGCGCGGCTACCCTGGGCATCCTGAGATCGAATTGGCGCTGGTCAAGCTGTATCACGCCACGAATAATCCCCGCTATTTGGAATTATCTTCCTATTTCATCGATGAACGCGGCTCGCAGCCTCACTACTACGACATCGAAGCGCGTGAACGCGGAGATGACCCTGCCAAGTATTGGGCAAAGAACTATGAATACTGCCAGGCGCATCTGCCCATCCGTGAACAGAGCAAAGTGGTCGGGCACGCTGTCCGCGCGATGTATCTTTTAAGTGCAGTGGCAGATATTGCCCATGAAAAAAATGATGCCACCCTGCTCGAAACCTGCGAACGCTTATGGGAAAACCTGGTTACCAAGCGCATGTACCTGACAGGCGGTATTGGACCTTCTGCTCACAACGAAGGCTTCACCAACGACTACGATCTGCCCGACGATACTGCCTATGCTGAAACCTGCGCCACCATCGCCTTGATCCAGTGGAATCACCGTATGCTGCAATTTTCAGGGGAAAGCAAATATGCCGATGTGATCGAACGCGGACTCTACAACGGCTTCCTGAGCAATATCTCCTTGAGCGGTGACCGCTTCTTCTATGAAAATCCATTGGCAAGTGCCGGTGATCGTCAACGAGAGGCTTGGTTTACTTGTCCGTGCTGCCCGCCAAATGTGGCACGCACCTTTGCAAGCCTCGGTCAATATTTCTATTCCACAGGTTCAAACGGCGTGTGGGTCCACCTGTACGCGCAAGGCTCAGCTACCTTGAACGTAGGCAATGAAGAAATAAACCTGCATCAAATAACAAACTATCCCTGGGATGGGAATGTCAAGATCGAGATCGGTGTGAAACAGCCTCAAACCTTTGCTGTCAATCTGCGCGTACCCGGCTGGTGTGATGGCTTGCAGCTAACCATCAATGGCGCTCCTGCACAAAACACGCCCATTCAAAATGGATATCTTTCTATCGAGCGCAACTGGCAAAACGGCGATGTAGTCGATTTTACGATGCAGATGCCAGTGCAAGTCACTTGGGCACATCCTTCTGTCCGTTTTCTGCAAGGAAAGGTTGCATTACAACGCGGTCCTCTTGTGTACTGCATTGAAAGCGTAGACCATCAAGGCATTCCGCTCGATAACATTATGCTGAATCCCCAACAAGTTCTATCGGGGCAATTTGAAGTCGAACATAAGAATGATTTGCTTGGTGGAGTATCCGTTTTGCGTGGTACCGCTTCTCTTGTAGATGAAAAAGAATGGAGTGGCTCACTGTACCGAAGCGTCCCCGCCTCATCGCATCCCGTTGAGATCACAGCTATTCCCTATTATGCCTGGAACAATCGTGAGCCCGGCGAAATGCGCGTCTGGGTGCAATCTACACAAAAATAACTTTTATCCCATCATCAACTTGGGACGGTACTGCAGCGCTTCCGCCAAATGTGCGGACTGGATCTCTTCGCTCCCTGCCAGATCAGCGATCGTGCGTGCTAATTTCAGGATGCGGTGATACGCGCGCGCCGATAAATTGAGCTGGCTCATCGCTGCACGCATCAGGCTCTGACCTTCCTCCTGTAGCTTGCAAAACTGGCGTATCTCCCCCACGCGCATATCCGCGTTGCAGATAATATCGGAGTGCAACGTCTCCTGACGTTGCGCCGAAGTCGGGAGACTTCGGACTCCAAATCGTTTCTGCTGAATATCTCGCGCTGCCTGGACTCTGTGCACGGATCGATTCGCTCGACTCCCCCATTCGATCATTGCTCAGCTTTTCATAATCCACGCGCGGGACTTCGATGTGGATATCGATACGATCCAGCAGCGGACCGGAGATCCGCTTTTGATATTTTGTCACCATGGCTTGCGCGCAGGTGCAGGGCTTTTGAGAATCTCCGTAGAATCCGCAAGGGCAGGGATTCATTGCAGCAATTAATTGAAAGTTCGCGCTAAAGGTCAGTGATCCTTTGGCACGGCTGATGGTAACAAGTTTATCTTCCATTGGCTGGCGCATGACTTCTAGAACTCTGGTTCCGAATTCAGGAAATTCATCCAAAAACAAAACGCCTCTATGCGCCAGCGATATCTCACCCGGCTTGGGAATATTTCCACCGCCCACCAGACCTGCATGACTGATCGTATGATGTGGCGCGCGGAAAGGACGGTGCTTGATGAGTGGCGTTCCTGCCGGAAGTTGATCGGCAACGGAATAGATACGCGTCACATCTAGCGATTCTTCAATGGACATTTCGGGGAGAATGCCAGGCATGGCACGTGCGAGTAGCGTCTTGCCTGAGCCGGGGCTTCCCACCATCAAAACATTATGTCCTCCGGCGGCGGCAACTTCGAGAGCACGTTTGACGTGTTCCTGTCCTTTGATCTCGCTGAAATCAGTGGGGACAAAGAGCGGGTCAAGCGCATCTGCTTCAGAGGGGAGATACGGCTCGATCAAACGGCGACCAGACAAATGGTCGTAGAGATCCGCAAGCGTTCGAACGGGATACACTTCCAAATCTGGGATCAGAGCCGCTTCCCCGGCATCTACTTCCGGGACGAACATGCGCTTGTATCCATTGGCGCGTGCGGTGGCTGCCATCGGCAACACTCCGCGCGTGTGACGGACCACGCCATCGAGTGAGAGTTCCCCAATAACCAGTGTGTTATCGACAACATCATGCGGCAGATGGCCCGCCAGCATGATGACGCCCAACGCAATGGGCAGATCATAGGCAGGTCCCTCTTTGCGAATGGAAGCAGGCGATAAATTGACGACAATTCGATGACGGGGAAAATGCAAACCGGCATTCTTGACCGCGGTTTGCACCCGCTCACGACTTTCCTGCACCGCAGCGTCGGGCAAGCCAACGATCGTCATGCCGGGAAGCCCATTGGTGTAATCCACTTCCACTTCGACGATGACGCCTTCGAGGCCGATAACTGCGCAGGAGAAAACTCGTGCCAACATGAGAAAAGTGTAGACGAGGAAGAATAAAAAGTCAAACAAAAAAGCTCTTATAAAGCTCATTTGTTTTTGGGATGTAAAGTTTTACCTGCATGGACCAGCGTTCTTGCAGGCTGCCACCAGTGCATCCTGAAAAGCGCCTAGTTCGCCGTTCTGCAAAAAGGTCGTCAAGGCAGCATCGATCTCAGATTTCCATCTAGCGTTGGCAACCATGCCGTAGGACAGGGAACCCGCCAATGCATCGTTCGGCCAACTCGCCATGGATGACTGCACATACTTGTCAAAGAGCGATGGATCACAATCAACCCGGGCGCACATCGTGCCGGCTTTTACGTTGAAGGTCTCCTGCCCTTTTTGGGAGCCAACGAATGCCAGCCATGTTCGTGCATTTTTCTCGTTCAGGGCATCCTCTGCAAGCACGAACGAATCGGAATAGAACTGAAAAGCGCCATCTGTGCCCGGGACAGGCGCCCAGTTGTAATCAACGGTTGGCGCTTTGCCGCGTTCGAGAAAGTAACCATTTGCACGATCATCCATCACGATGAACGCTGCTTTTCCGCTCGCTACAAGTTCAGCGGCTTCCTGCCAGGATAATGCATCGGTGCCTTTATCGATAAAGGTGAGCAAGCGTTGGTAATCCTCCAGGGCGTTCTGCACCTCATCCCCACCCCAACTCACTGTTCCAGTCCATAAGCTGTTGTATTTTATCGATCCGAGATTGCTCAGCAGAACGGTCTCGAACAGGATCATCTTTGTGCTCTGATCGCCGATCGCAAGCGGTGTGAAACCTGCTGCGCTAATGGAATCCATGGCAAGGAACCATTCATTCATATTTTTCGGGACAGCAATTCCGTTTGCATCGAGAATAGCCGGGTTATACCAAAGCACATTTGTGCGATGAACATTGATCGGTACTGAATAAATGCTGTCGTCCTCAGAGATCAATGGGATCAGGTTCTTCGGCATTGCGTTGAACCAGCCTTCTGCCTCATAGAGATCGTTCAACGGCTGGATCTGTCCACTGCGGGCATATTCATCAGTCAATGTTTTACCCGCAATCCCCTGCCATGAATCGGGAGTCTCGCCCGCTTTGATCAATGTATTCAACACGAAATGTGTATCCACCCCCGGACCAATCCCTAAAGCTCCGTTGACAAATTGAATATCTGGATATGCCTCCTGAAATGAATTCACCAACGCATCAAAACTCTTCACATCGTTACCGGTCCAGAACGGAAAAACTTCCACTTTGTTCCCGCCACCGCCACAGGCAGAAAGGATCAGCACTATAGATAAAACCATAAGGGCGGGAGCGTACCGCGTGCGCTTGATCATCATTTTCTCCTTATACATCATCTCTCTATTATAAGAAAAAACGCCCCATAAAAAATGTCCCTGCCGAATATGACAGGGACATGTATATTCTCTTGGATGACTTGACGCTTCAGACGATCGCACGTTTCTTTCTAAGCCTTCCCCTGGTACCGTCTATGAAGTGTCTCTGTCTCTGATACAGATACTGTTAAAGCTGACCGAAATCATTTGCCGCTGGTGCGGGTTGCTACATCGAAGATCACTGCCAAAGCCAGCACAGCACCACGCACAATGTATTGCAGCGAGATATCGATACCCATCAGGTTCATACCGCTCGTCAGCGAGAGCATCACCAACGCGCCGATAATGGACCCGGTCACCTTACCAACACCACCCGCCGCGGAGACACCGCCTACATACGCCGCTGCGATGGCATCCATCTCGAACAATTGTCCAGCGGTCGTGGTGGCTGACTGGAGGCGGGAGGCAAAGAGAATACCCGACAAAGCAGACAGCATGCCCATCGATCCGAACACCACATAGACCAGGCGTTTCACATTGATACCGCTCAACTGCGCTGCTTCGGGATTTCCGCCCATGGCGTAGATATGGCGTCCGAGTACGGTTTGAGTGGTGACGAAATGATAAATGGCTACCACGATCAACACGATCACTACAGTCCACGACAAACCGTTATAGCCAGCCAGCACCCAGGTGATCAACGCCACCAAGGCAGAGATGAAGACCAATTTCAGCGTGAATACACCAGGAGAAAGAACTTCAAAGTTATAGGCGATCTTATTCTTGCGGCTGTTCAGTTCACCGATCACGTAGAAAACGATGGCGATCAGACCAAGCAATAAAGTTAACTTATGTATTCCAGGCAGGAAACCGTCCAATCCTATAATGTCGGGGATATATCCATTACCGATGGCATTGAATGCTTTATCTGGAATGATGATGGTACCGGTCTTCAATGTAACGAGAAGGATTGCACCACGATAGATCAGCCAGCCTGCCAAAGATGCCACGAACGATGGAATTCCCAATTGTGCCACCGGGAAAGCTGTGATACAGCCAGCCAACGCTCCGAGCGCCAGCACCATTGGGATCACCACATAGATCGGCAGTTTCCAGAAGACAAGAGCAATGGCAGCGATAGCTCCCAGGAACCCTGCCAGGAATCCCACAGAAAGGTCAATGTGACGGATAACGATGATCAGGGTCATGCCCACTGCCAGTACCGCAATATACCCCGTTTGGTTCAAAAGATTGCTGATATTACGCGGAGAGATGAAAACGCCTTTTGTCGTGGCGGTAAAGATCGCCATGATCACGAACAGGGCGATGAACATGCCATATTCGCGAATATTTTGTCGTAGCGTTTTCTGTAGATCGGAGAAAAATGACATGCTTCACTCCTCAATTCGTTGCCATTTGCATAATTTTTTCCTGAGTGGCTTCCTCGATGGGCAATTCACCCATGACCCTGCCGGAGGAAACGATGTAGATTCGGTCACTCATCCCTAGAATTTCAGGTAATTCAGAGGAGATCATGATAATGCTCATGCCCTGGCTGACCAGCCTGCGCATGATCGTATAGATTTCGAACTTAGCTCCCACATCAATGCCACGGGTGGGCTCGTCGAGTATCAGCACATCTGGCTTGACGAAGAGCCATTTTGCTACAGACACTTTCTGCTGATTCCCGCCGCTCAAATTCATAACCTTTTGTTCCACAGTGGGAGTCTTGATGTTCAAAGAGGTTCTATATTCGTTCGCTACCTTGACTTCCATATTGTCGTTGACCACAGAACGATTCGCGATCTCACGCAGATTGGCAAGCGTAATATTCTGTTTGACATCCTGGATCAAGATCAGCCCGTTCCCCTTTCGGTCTTCGGTCACATACGCAATCCCAGCACTGATCGCATCCTGCGGGTGATGGAAACTTTTCTTATTTCCCTTGATGTAGATATCACCCTGAAGCTGATAGTGGACCGGATTGCCAAAAATGCTCAACGCCAGTTCCGTGCGCCCTGATCCCATCAAACCCGCCACCCCGACGATCTCACCTTTCCTCACATTGATATTTACGTCCTTGAGGACAACCCTTCCTAAACTCGGGTTGTATGCGTTCCAGTTCCGCACCTCAAGCACCACGTCGCCCAATTCTCTCTGCTCTTTGGGAGGATAGATATTATTAATTTCGCGTCCGACCATGTTCTTAATCAAACGGCTCTCGGTCACTTCCCCTTTGGATGCATCCAACGTACAAATGGTCTGTCCATCACGCAGAACCGTAACCGAATCCGCAATCTCAATGACTTCTTTTAACTTGTGAGAGATCAAGATGCAGGTCACACCGTGATCCTTGAGCTCCCGCAAGAGATTTAGCAAGTTCTCACTGTCATCTTCATTCAAAGCGGCGGTGGGTTCATCAAGGATCAACAACTTGACATCCTTGCTCAACGCCTTCGCAATTTCCACCAACTGCTGTTTCCCGACACCTAGATCTTTTACCTGGGTTTCGGGATTCACGTTCAACCTGACCTTTTTTAACGCCTCCCCTGCTCGTTTAATCGTCTCATTCCAATCGATAATAAAATTGCCCTTGATCTCGTTCCCCAGAAAAATATTTTCATATACAGTCATTTCAGGAATCAGAGCCAGTTCCTGATAAATAATGGCAATGCCCGCCTTTTCACTATCGCGGATATTGAAAAATTTCTGTACTTCGCCTTCAAATAAAATATCGCCGGTGTAGGAACCGTACGGATAGACCCCGCTCAACACCTTCATTAAAGTGGACTTTCCAGCCCCGTTCTCCCCTACCAGACAATGGATCTCACCCTTTTTCACCCGGAAGCTGACGTTGCTTAACGCCTTAACGCCAGGAAATTCCTTGGTGATGTCTTTCATTTCCAGGATGGGAGTATCCATATTGTCTCCAGGGCAACTAAAAGTTTGAAATATTATACAAGAATAGTGGCGGACTAGTCCACCACTATTCTTGTTGTACGGATTTTGTTACGGTAGACCAGTGAAGTCGGAGGCAGGCCAGTAGCCGGAGTCAATGATCGCGGCTTTGACGTTGTCCTTGTCCACAGAAACCACTTCAGACGGCTTGGCGGGAACATCGATCTTGCCGTTGTTGTAGGTGTTGGTCTGCGGAGGAGTGTTGCCTTCGAGGTAGGCGACCGCAGCGCTGATGGCATCCGCCACGAGCGTGCGGACATCCTTCAACACGGTCATCGACTGCTTGCCATCGATGATGTACTGCACAGAAGCCTTTTCGGCATCCTGACCGGTCACGATATAGCTGGTGACATCCTTGTCAGCACCAAAGGCGTCGGCGATGGCGCGAGCGGTACCATCGTTCGGGGCGAGGATGAACACATTGCCCTTGTCCGCAGCAGCGGCAGCGGTAAGGTTGGACTCAGCCAATGTTTTGGCGGTGTTGAAGTCCCAGTTCGTGGTGATCTGACCGATGATCTTGCCCAATTCATCGCGGGTCAATTCAGCCTTGTCCTGGAGAGCAACAGCTTCGCTGGAGTTCTTGATCACGAAGGTGCCGTCAGCGATCTTCGGCTGGAGCACATTCCAGGCGCCCTGGAAGAAGATGAAGGCGTTGTTATCAGAAGCAGCGCCAGCATACAGATAGAGCGGGTTGCCTGTGCCGGTGGCATGATCGACCAGGTATTGAGCCTGGGCGGCACCGACGGCGAGGCTGTCGAAGGTCACATAGTAGTCAACTGCATCGGTGTTGAGGATCAAGCGGTCATAGGAAATGACCTTGACGCCAGCGGCGCGAGCTTCTTCAGCAGCGGCAGCAGCAGCAGCACCGTCTTGCGGGCAGATGATGAGGACTTTGATGCCCTTGGTGATAAGGGCTTCCACATTGGCTTTTTCCTTGGCAGAATCGCCCTGGCTGAAGAGGATTTCTACATCATAACCAGCAGCGGTGAGAGCGTCTTTGAAGCGGGTCTCATCCTGGATCCAGCGCGGTTCGTCCTTAGTCGGCAGAACGATACCGACGGAGCCGGTAACAGCAGCCGGGGCTTCGGTTGCGGCGGAAGCATCCAGGCCGGTGAAGTCAGCAGCGGGCCAATAGCCGGAGTCAATGATCGCGGCCTTGACATTTGCCTTATCAACAGTGACCACCTCAGACGGCTTGGCGGGAACATCGATCTTGCCGTTGTTGTAGGTGTTGGTCTGCGGAGGGGTCTTGCCTTCAAGATAAGCGGTAGCAGCACTGATGGCATCCGCTACGAGGGTGCGGACATCCTTCAACACGGTCATCGACTGCTTGCCATCGATGATGTACTGGACGGACGCTTCTTCCGCATCCTGACCGGTCACGATATAGCTGGTGACATCCTTGTCAGCACCAAAGGCGTCGGCGATGGCGCGAGCGGTACCATCGTTCGGGGCGAGGATGAACACATTGCCCTTGTCCGCAGCGGTGGTAGCGGTGAGATTAGATTCGGCGAGGCTCTTGGCGGTGTTGAAGTCCCAGTTCGTGGTGATCTGACCGATGATCTTGGCTTGCTCATCACGGGTCAGTTCAGCCTTGTCCTGGAGAGCAACAGCTTCGCTGGAGTTCTTGATAACGAAGGTGCCGTCAGCGATCTTCGGCTGGAGGACATTCCAGGCACCCTGGAAGAAGATGAAGGCGTTGTTATCGGAAGCGGCACCAGCATACAGATAGAGCGGGTTGCCTGTGCCGGTGGCATGATCGACCAGGTATTGAGCCTGAGCAGCACCAACGGCGAGGCTGTCGAAGGTCACATAGTAGTCAACCGCATCGGTGTTCAGGATCAAGCGGTCATAGGAAATGACCTTGACACCTGCAGCCTTGGCGGCTTCAGCGGCGGCAGCGGCAGCAGCACCATCCTGCGGGGTCAGGATCAAAACCTTGATACCCTTGGTGATGAGGGCTTCCACATTGGCTTTTTCCTTGGCAGAATCGCCCTGGCTGAAGAGGATCTCTACATCATAGCCAGCTTTGGTAAAAGCTTCTTTGAAACGGGTCTCATCCTGGATCCAGCGCGGTTCATCCTTGGTCGGCAGAACGATACCGACAGAGCCGGAAACGGAGGAGCTTGGTGTAGCAGTTGCTGCAGGACCACAAGCTGAAAGGATCATGGTAACAGCAACAAGCAAGGTAATCAGACTATATAAAGCTTTCTTGGACATGTTTTTCTTCTCCTAGTTGGTAGTCTTATCGGCTTCGAACATTACGATCAGAGTATGTACTTTAACCACCTCCTTTCTAAAGTAAGGATGGGGATAAAAATAGCGAAGTCAGCCGTTCTTGAGGAACGGACATCTTCGCTACAAAATGATCGAAATCCAACTGCGTGCAATTTGCTGATGCATATAGATCTCATGATCCGACGCCACGATGGAAAAAATAGATTCCCGCATGGCAGACATAAGGACATCCTAGGTGTGTATTTAATTTGTAATTCGGCGTTAGACACAAAATGGTCCCAAACCTATCCCAAGATCGGCTTGGTTTCACTCTCTTATTTTATTTTTTTTAGGGCAAATGTAAACTACTTGATTACTGACTTAAGCGCCTTTATCCCCCATTTGGGTAAGGGGAAACCCCCTAATTTCAGGCTAATCCGACTCTTATTTGCGTAGATTTATGCCACAATTGGGTACGGACTGGGGATTTCTACCTGCAAAACCACCCCTCCATCTTTGGATAACTCAATATTCATCAGCCCGCCTAGTAGTGCCACCCGTTCGCTGATACCCACCAGACCGAAGTGTTTGTTAACCGTCAACGATGCCAGATCGGGCGGAACAGAAAGCCCCTGCCCATCATCTTCCAAGCGGACAAGCAAACTGGCAGAAGGTGTACGCTGCACAGATAACCAAACGTTCCTGGCAAAGGAATGCTTGCGGATATTGCTTAGCCCTTCCTGGACAATGCGGAACACGGAGAGCTCGATCGTTTCAGGTAAGCGCCCTAAAGCAGGATCGATCTCCAAGTGAACTTCGATATTGTTGCGATTTGCCCAATCGTGCGCCAGAGAATCGATGGCAGCCGAAAGCCCGTGATGATCGATCGTGGGCGGACGCAGATCACTGCAGATCTGTCTTAATTCGCCGACCACATCCCGGATCCCTTCGCGAACCGCTTCTACTTCCTGCCGCACCGTTGAAGTTTCAACACCCCCCTCGATCTCCTCCAGACGGTAATTAAAACTTAACAGATCTTGAATTACCTGGTCGTGGATCTCGCGTGCCAGCAACTTGCGCTCATCTTCTCGTTCTGTGATCAAGCGACGCTGTGTGGCTTGCAAAGCAGCCGTGAGTTGCCCCAGTGAGCCGATCTGATCTTTGAGTCTCTCCAACAGTTGCCGATTCAGGGAAGTGCGCGCATCGAGACTTTCCTGCAACGTCGCCTGAGTACGACGCAATTCCTCTGCTTGTTGTTGGGCAGAATGAAAGCTTTCCAACGCCCAGATCAATGGCGTGACTTGTTCCTGTCGTGACGAACCTACGATCAATTCAACGATCTCTTTCGGTACCACATCTTCTGTGCGGCGATCGGCAACAAGTTTGCCTTCATAAAGGACGAGGATGCGATCAGTCACGGTAAACAAATGTGTGAGATCGTCGCTACTGATGATGACTGCTGTGCCCTGCGCAGCAACTTGTTTGATCTTTTCCATTAAGATCTTCTGGCGCTCGAAACTTAAGACCGGGATGATATCGTCCAGTAACAACAAACGGGACGGACGATAAAGGGCGCGAATTACCGTCAGCAATTGTCGCTGTTCATCCGAAAGATTACGCACCTGTTCATGGATCAAGCTGGGCGGCAGATTGAACTCTTCCAACAGACGGATGGCAATGCTATTCATCCGATCCCAATTGATGATCCCAAGTTTCGAGGAGCGGGTCGCTTCACGCCCTAGCATGATATTTTCGACAACGCCGAAATGCTCCACCAACCCGGAAGTACGCCGCGTGGTTTCCTTGCCCACTTCCCTATCAAAGAGAAAACCAAACGTAACATTAAACTGATCGATCGGACTGGAAATTTGATAAACGGTTTCGATCCCCAACTTCTGTGCCTGGGAACGGCTTGTCAATCGCTGAGGAACACCATCTACATAAATATTCCCGGAGGTAGGCGGAATGACTCCGTTCAGTAAGTGGAAAAGGGTGGATTTCCCGGCTCCCTGACGACCTACCAAACCGACAATTTCGCCGCGTGAAACGGAGAAGGTCACATCCTTTAGAACAGGCAGTCGATCGAAATTCTTCGACAGATTTTCGGCAAGCAGAAAGGGAGCTGACATGGAATGATTTTAACCCGGTTTTGAAAGCGCCAGGAGGCGACTCACAATTAACATGCTATTAGACGGTTTGTCAGTTAACGCCTCTTACGGCATAATAGTCGCATTATGGTTCTCTCAAAAGTCCTTCTGGCAGACGATCACACCGTCGTCCGCGCCGGTTTACGCAATGCATTAGGTGGAATGCCCGAGATCGAAATTATCGGTGAAGTGGGCAATGGCAAGGAACTGATGGATGCGCTTGCCAATTCGCATGTGGACCTGTTGGTTATGGATGCCAACATGCCTGATTTCGAGCCCATTTCAGCGACAAAAGAAATCAAGGTGAATTATCCTGCTTTGAAGATCCTGATAGTAAGTGCCTACGCCGACGAAACCTATGTGGTGGGATTGCTCAAAGCAGGTGTAGATGGCTACCACCTGAAAGATCAACCGCTTGCCGATCTGCGCCTGGCTGTCAACCGCATCCTGATCGGGGAACGCTGGATCACCAGTTCGCTTTTGAGTCGCCTCACTAACGCCGAACCGCCTCGTCCCCACCCAACAGCGGTCACATCTCTCACGCGTCGGCAGCGCGAACTACTCCGCCTTCTGGCGCAGGGAGCCGACAACCGCACCATCGCCGCCGAACTCGAGATCAGCGTCAAAACTGTGGAGAACCACCTCACCGCCCTCTATCGAACCCTGGGAGTGGATAGCCGCCTGAAAGCCGTAAATTACACCATCCACCATCCCGAAGTGCTCGCATCCAACGGGCAGGAAATGGTGGATATGGAATCTGAAACCCGCGGCGCTGACAGCCTGGTCATTTTGGTGGTGGATGACAATCCGCGCTACCGGCATCAGCTTTGTCATTTGATCGGCAAGATCACACCCACATCTGTTATTTACGAAGCGGATAACACAGCCGAGGCGTTACGCATCGCAGAAAAAGCCCAGCCGCATCTGGGGCTGATCGATGTTGTCTTGGAAGATGAAGATGGCATCAAATGTGCCAGCCGCTTGAAGACCATTTCCCCATCCACGCGCATGGTGTTGATCAGCGCCTACCCCGACCGTGAATTTCACCGGCGAGCGCTTTCTGCTGGAGCTGTTGCCTTTTTGGATAAAAAGGATTTGGATACCGCTTCACTGCGACAGGTTGTGGAAGACGCCCTCAGATAGCGATCAGGAATACAAGATCGTTGACGTTCGTTCCTGTGGGACCGCACTTGATCAAATCCCCCAACGCTTCGAAAAACGGATACGCATCATTTCTCACGAGTGAGGCTGATACGTCCAACCCAAGCGACTCTCCCCTCCGAGCGGATTCACCTGTCACCACCGCGCCTGCCGCATCGGTGGGACCATCGTCGCCATCGGTAGCCAGCGATATCAACACCACATTTTTTACATCGCGCAATTCATTCACCGCGGCTAACGCCAGTTCCTGATTCCTCCCTCCTTTGCCATTTCCTTTAATAGTGACCGTTGTTTCGCCGCCCGCGATCAAGCAGAACGGACGTTGTCGCATGGTCGCTTCGTCTCGTAGTCGCTTTGCCAGAGTCACGCCAACTTCTCGTGCTTCGCCCTGGAGTTGATTCGTGATGAGTGAAACGTGAAATCCTTCGTGTTGAGATTGTTCCAGAGCGGCTTCAGCGGCAAGCTTATTATCGCCGATGATGATTGTCTGATTTTGGAGTCGAACAGCTAGCTGTTCAGAATCAAAGAGCGAGCTCTTTGATTCCAAAAAATTCACAATCGAAGCTGACGTTCGTTTCTCTAGATCATACTTCTTCAATATCGCCAGAGCATCTTCCCTCGTCGTCGGGTCAGGGACGGTTGGTCCAGATGCGATGGCTTCCAATGGGTTGCCAACTACATCAGAAAGGATCAAGCTGATGATCCTGGCTTTTGTCGCACGCGCCAAGCCTCCGCCTTTGAGGCGGTCAAGTTGCCGCCGCAATGTGTTGATCTCGTCAATGCGCGCGCCACTTGCCAGAAGTAATGAGGTTAGTGCCTGCATATCTTCCAGCGGCACGTAAGGTGATGTGACTAACGCGGAGCCGCCGCCAGAGATCAGGCAAACCAACGTATCATCTTCGTTCAAAGAAGAAACAAACTCCAACACGCGTTCGCCCGCGGTTAACGAACGAGCATCCGGGACAGGATGCCCGCCTTCGATAACGGTGAACAATTTGCGGCTGAGTCCTGAGGCGTGTTTGCAGACGGCGAGTCCGCCTGAGAGGGGAATCCGCTCGGTGAGAGCATCCATCATTGGGATGGCAGCTTTTCCAATTCCCAATCCAAAGACATGACCAGTTAATTTCGGCAAATATTTTTGCACGGCTTGGTATGGGTCCACTGCATCAATAGCAGAAGCGAGAATTCGCAGTAATCGCGGATCGTGCAAGTTGTGGGTGAGGAATCGGTTGGCGTCCATTTCTGTTATCATAACAGAAGAACAAAACGGAGATAGCATGGCAAAACCAAAAGTATTTGTGACTTGAATCATCCCCGATAAGGGATTGGACTTGGTGCGTGATTTTTGTGACGTGGATCTGTGGACAGAGGAAATGCCGCCCAGTCGCGCAGAATTGCTCAAGCATGTGCAGGGCATGGATGGTATTTTGAGTCTGCTCACCGATCGCATCGATGGCGAAGTGATGGATATCGCAGGCGAGCAGTTGATGGTCATCAGCAATCATGCCGTGGGCTTCGACAACATTGATGTAGCCGCTGCCACAGCACGCAACATTCCCGTGGGTAATACGCCCGAGGTTCTCACCGATGCCACCGCAGATTTTGCGTTCACATTGTTGATGAGCGCGGGTCGCCGCGTGCTGGAAGCAGATCGTTATGTACGCGATGGTAAATGGAAGACATGGGGTCCCATGATCTTGCTTGGTGCAGATATGAAAGGGGCAACGCTGGGGTTGATCGGTTTCGGTCGCATCGGCAAGGCAATGGCTCGCCGCGCAACAGGATTCGATATGCGCGTGCTCTATTATGATCCGAATGAAAAGGAAGCACACCCTGAACTCAACGCGGCACGCGTGGACTTTGAGACTCTTCTCGCCGAATCAGATTTTGTCTCGCTTCACACTCCGCTGACAGCGGATACGCGTCACCTGATCGATTCAGAAGCTTTATCGAAGATGAAATCAAATGCCGTATTGATAAACACCGCCCGCGGTCCGATCATAGATATGGATGCACTTTATGATGCGCTGAAAGATAAACGCATCTTTGCAGCCGGGTTGGATGTGACCGACCCTGAACCGCTCCCTGCGAATCACAAGTTATTGACTCTGGATAACGTGACCATCATGCCACATATTGCCAGCGCCAGCACTGCCACACGCGACAAAATGTCCTGGATGGCGGCGCAGAATTTGATCGCTGGGTTAAAGGGGAACGTTTGCCGAATTGTGTCAACCCGCAGGTTTATAAATAACTTAGGTATTGGAGTCGAAGGTCTATAGACTTTCGACTCCGCGACAAAAAACATAAAAGCCGAACCTATCAACAGGTCCGGCTTTTATTTATCTTACAAGCTATCGATTATGGTCTGAGTCCAAAGTTCACAGTGACCGTCTGCCCGGTGGATGGGACAGTGATCATGATCTTGTAGGTTGCAGAAGGATCGGGCAGAGGCTTCGTTGCCAGATTGTAAATGTACTGGTTGCTGCTGAAGCGCATCACGCCGTTCGTATCCGCTGCGCTGGTGGAGATAGGTTCGTTGATCTCCAAGCCCGGAGTGGAACCAGAGACCATGGTCAACTTGATGGTCGGAGCAAGGTTGCTCGGAATAGAACCATCACAGTTCGTGAAACTGATCTTGACCGGGATGGTGCTGTTGTACTTGAAGACGCTGTTCCCATTGACGTTGATCGGCTGCAAAACGCCGCTGGTGTTGTAGTTCACGGTCTTGGTGATCGTGGTGGAACCCACGCCGCCATCGTCATCGGTGACGGTGACGGTTGCGGTATAGGTACCAGCCAGAGCATAGGTGTGGGAAATATTGAAGGTGCTCCCAACACTACCCACGTTCTCGGTGTTCCCGTCGCCCCAATCGACCACAGCGGTATGCGTATCCGCAGGAGCCGGGTCGGCAAACGAGATCGAGTAATTCGCATTGCTAGGTCCGCAACTGAGGTTGCCGGAAGCGGCTGAGTAAGAAACCATTGGCGCTACGTTGGCAACATTCACAGTCGCAGTGGATTCAGCCGAAAGTCCCAACTGATCGGTAACTTTCACTTTAACCGTTGCGCTGGTGGGTCCATCTAACAATGTGGCACTGAACGAGACGCTCTGTCCGCTGGTTTCGAAGGAGCCGTTGTTGTCAAGATCCCAGGCATAAGTGAGGGTATCACCAGTATTCGGGTCGGAGCCGACCGCATTGAGTGTGACCGAACCGCCTTCGTTGACCGTGTACGGTCCGCCCGCATCGACAGTAGGAGCCGCGTTGGGGACGAGTCCAACCACAACCGGATCGTGGTCAGAGGTGCGATAGGCGTTCACTTCGTAAATAGCTTCCTGGGCAGCAGGCTTGAAGGATGTGTCGTAATCCAATATATCGGGCTCATCCGAGTTAATGTGCCAGTCGGCAGCGCCAGTGATCTGCGGTAACAAACTTGCATTCGCCAGGGCATGATCGAGATAGCCAGCCTGTCCATCAAATGTATAGGAATAGGCATAGGCGCCATGGAAGTGAGAGATCAGGTTGGTAAAGTCGTCGCCTGTCCCGGCAGCGTCATCAGAACCTGCCTGGATCTCTGTGATGGTATCTTCCTTGGCATAGGAGTTGAGGTCACCCATGATGATGAAATCAGGATCACCACTATCAGTTGGGTCGGTCGCAAGCCAGTCCACGAGGGCTTCGGCGGCGGCACGGCGAGTTTGACTGCAGTTGCCTTGTCCGTCATCGAGGTCGGGATCACCCACATCGGTACAGGCAGAACCTTTAGATTTGAAGTGATTGACTACTACAGTAAAACGTGCGCCTGTATCATTGACTTCAAAGGTTTGCGCCAAGGACGGACGGCTCTTGGTATCGATGAAGCGTGGGTCAACAGCCGATGTCAGCAATTTGTAAGAACCAACCGGGGTCACAACCGCTGGGCGATAGATCATGCCCACTTTAATGGCATCTGTGCCGATGGTGCCGGTATCGATATAAGCATACCCAGGCAGGCCAGACACAATGCTAGCAAGCGGCTCAACATTCGGTGTGTTCTCCAGCTCGTTCAAGCCAATGATATCGGCATTGAGACCGGAAAGAGCCTGAAGGAGCTTGTCACGCTGGCGGGTAAATTCGCTCGGTTGACTGAGGTCAGCTCCACGACAATCCTGATTGACATTTCCACCACAAACATTATCGGCGGGGTTATCAGTGGAGTCATCGTCGAGTGCATCAAGGGTAACAAAGAAATTAAGGGTGTTCATCGCTGCCACGCGGACAGTCCCACCGACTGCTTCAGGGGCAGCCGGGCGCGGATTTACCGGGGTGTAATCAGCGGGTCCGGTTGGGTAGATGCGATAGAGACTGAAATCATAACCAAGCACACCGACCGCGTTCTGAACCGTATCACCACCACGGAAGAGGTTGGTCAGCGAGAATGGTTGTCCATTCGGGTGGCGAAGAACAGGAGGATTCTGAGCACTCTGCACATCATCCAGCGTGATACGGCGTAAGCTGTTTTGATAAGCGCGGTCCAATGCTGGGGCGCCTGGTTCATCAACAGCAGTTCCGGTAAACGGACGGGTCTCGCCATCCAAAGGCAATGCCAGGACGATCTCGCCGAAACGGTCAAAATTGAAGTATTCCGAAATGACCAGAGATTGCGGGAAGCGGACCAGCATGCCCTCGAACCGCTCAGGTTCATCCACCATCGTGAAAGGCATTGTGACATCGGTCGGTGTAACAGAGCCAGTACCGCACAAAACCACATTAGCAGCCGGTACGGCGGAAGAGTTACTATTCGTACCGTTGAGCGTGGTTTGATTGAAACGCTCACGCGCATAACCAGTCACACGCACCAACTGTCCAACACTCACCAGATTGGAACTGCCCGTGTAGACGAAGATACCGTCCGACGTATTTGGATTTCCATCACCGGTTGGGTCTTGAATAAAGAAACCAGAATTGGCTGCGGTACCTTCGAAATCACCAACGACAACACCTTGTGTAGTTACGTTCCCCGTAATAGCAGCGTTGGCGCCACTTCCCTGAACAGCAGAAATGGAGGTATAGGGTTGAGCGCAGACATTGAACGCGGTAAAGCCCACTGTAAAGTCAACGCTCATTGTGTCTGGTGGATCATTCGAATCCTGATCGCTAACGTTAGCAGCGCTAACTGTCAATGTACACGACTCACCGCCAATAAAGTCGTTCACTGGATCGATCGTGAAAGTGGTTGGTCCACCGCTGACAGTTCCCGTTTTCGAACCGCTTACTGAGCATGCCAGGGTGTACCATGCACCGGTCACATTAACAGCCTCGGTGAAAGCTACGGTCATATTTGCATTGACCGGAACATTTGCATCACCGTCATGAGGATACGAATTGGTTGCGTCCACTGCTGGCGCTGCATCGGGAGCATTACAATTGGTGGTATGAGAGCCAAGTCCACCAAATGTGTCCGTCGCAAAACCATCCCACTCAACGGATGGATCGAAAGCATCGGTACCATTTAGATCCCCCGAGCAAATCGTGTCTTGGCGGCGCAGAGTGTTATCTGCCGTACTGGTAAACCCAGTTCCCCACTCCGACCCAGGATCAGATCCGATCTGCCCCAGCACATCGACCACGGTTGTACCTTTGCGAAGGACAACGGCATCATCGCCATTGAACCAACCAGAGCCATTGGTCTGGTCCGCTTGGGCAAGAATGGTGGCGTTCGCTGATGATTGGGCAAGAACGAACACATCACCATTTGCAACAGTACCTGTCAAGTTGATCGTCAATCCGGCAGAGCCACTACCATTGAAAAACATCTGGACGCTATATCCGGCTGTTCCTAGATTTATCGCAGCGCCAGTGCCGTTGTAAATTTCAAGAGCTTTGTTATTGCTGCTCCCCTCGATATATTCTGAAAAGAATAATTCTGTGGGAGTGGCTGCCTGTGCACTTTGCATCGGCAAGCCAGCAAGCATTAATGCCAGTACCGCTATTAGGGAAAACGCTTTTGAAAAAGCTTTCGTCATGTTTGTTCTCCTCAAACAAAAGACCTAAAGATGTTGAATTACGATGTGTCTAACATGCCAGCCTATCTTTGAACAATGACCCGAACACCTCCTTAAACTCTGCCAGAAGTTTGATGAGTACGGACGAGAAGAACACCCACCTTATTCAACTACCAATGATTTTATGAGAGGCTGGTTAAAAATACAAGGTACTTGTAACCTACTCGATAAATTTTAAGCCCTGCTATAATTTCATCATGAGCCAACTCCGCGCCGCCATCAAACACTTTTGGACCCGCGACAGCAGCATCTTGCTGGGCGGGTTCTTCGTTGTCTGCATCCTGATCGTTTACATTTGGTGGCCGCTGGCGGAAGAGGCGCTTGGTTACTTTGATTGGAATGGTCCCTGGTGGTTGTACATGGACTGGCTGCTGTTGGGCATTTTCGGTTTCATGTCCCTGACCATCATCGCCCGCGCCGATCTCAAGACCGACGTCTTGATCGTCTTTGTCGGCATGTGCGGAGGACTCGCCATTAAATCGTGGGGCACGCAAACGAATCTCTGGCACTATTACACTGCCGAACGTCCTCCGCTCTGGATCATCCCCGCCTGGCCCATTGCATCCCTATCGATCGATCGCATTACGCGTACACTGGATTATGGACTCCAACGGCTCCAGTCGTTGGTCCAAAATCGGGAGATTTTGGACTCCGCAATACGCACTCTCTACTGGCTCACCTTCGCTTCTTTTCTAAGCCTGATGCTGATCTTCGTTGCTCCAACCTTTGACAAATCCTATACCTGGCTCTCGTTAATTCTCTGCATCCTCTTTAATTCTCACCCCTACAGATTATCGCTTCGCCCTTCTAACTTTCCTCGCCGGAGCGGGACTTGGATACTTCCTCGAACTTTGGGGCACCACGCGCGAATGCTGGGTCTACTACACCATGCAAAAACCGCCACTCTTTGCGGTGTTGGCGCATGGAATGGCGGCGGTCGCTTTTTGGCGAGCAGGTTTGGTTGCAAAAATGGTGCTGGGAAAAATAAGACTCATTCATGCCCGCTCAGAAGAAGTTGCTGGTGACTAAACTAACTTTCCGTACATGGAGTAAACGGATCACACGGCTAGGCGCGGATTTTTATTATGTTTTTCCGTGTAAATCCGTTATATCAGTGCAATCGGTGCCCAAAAAGAACTGGAGTAACACTCTCTAAGGGCACAGGCTTGGATCGTCGATCGCCTGCTGAATTTGTTGAATACGATTCGCCGAAGAGGGATGCGTACTCAAAAATTCCGGCGGCTGATTTCCCTGACTGGCTTGTTCCAGAATTTGCATCACGCTGATCAATTCCTGAGGATCGTATCCGGCATCCCGCATAAAACAGACGCCAAAAGTGTCTGCTTCCAACTCGTCATCTCTTCCATATTTTAAATTGATCACCTGACCGACCAGCACAGCCATCTGCGCCACCTGCGCACTGCTGGGATTGTTCGGGTCATACGAAGCAATGACGGCGGCGCCTGTCAAACCTTCGGTTAATTTGGCTTTGGCAATTTGTTCAGCCGAGTGGCGCGCCACTACGTGACCCACCTCATGACCTAATACACCAGCCAATTCGCCTTCTGTGCTTAAAAGATCAAACAGGGCGCGGGTAATGAATATCTGCCCGCCGGGCAAGGCAAAGGCATTGACTGTCTGCGGATCTGCCAGCAGATGGAATTCGTATTGATAAGGGGTGTTCGAGGCTGGCGAACTGCGCACAACGAATGACCCAATTTGATCGACAATATTTTGGGCTTGGGTATCTGCGTCCAAGCCGCCAAATTCTTGTGCCATCTCAGGCGCGGCTTGCAAACCCAATGTGATCTCTTGTTGAGGAGTGATATCGATATATTGTGTCTCCCCTGTGACCGGGTTTTGTTGCCGTGAACTGAAATACGAAAAAAGGGAAAAGCCCGCGATGAGCAATCCCATGAGCAGGCGACCCGAACACGAGCCGCCTCTGCGAGATGAATACATTGGACGTTGTCCTAAGATCATTTTCTATCTCCCGTGACTATTATCAAGTCCTCTTTTTCTGGCTGACGTGCGATATAGACCAACACCAAACCAGTGATCGCGCCAGCCACTAATCCGGTTGTGCCTGCGATGATGGTTGTACTTAGAACTGGCGGTACTGCATTACCTGTAACAAACAGATCAAGGACAGCCTGACTCAGATAGGCTCCTGCTGCCCACCCGATCACGCTGGCAAGGATCCATGGGATAGCATGTGGAATCTCGCGTCTCAGCACGGGCCATTGAAAAACAGCAATGATGATGCCAAATAAGACATAACCAACCAAGGCTCCCCATGCATAATCACGTAGCGCTTGGATGACGATCAAACCCAGACCAAAGCCAATTGCCCAGCCAGCACCGCCGTTCAGGATCCAATCGACGGAGCGGGTCAGGAATCCGCGCAGAACGAACCATTGAAAGGTACCGACAAGAAAGCCTGCCCAGAGAGGAATCACAACGCGTGCGATCCCTGCATCGAGCAGGTCGAGAAATGGAACGAAGGTAAGAAGTCCGAGCAGCATTCCAAACCCTGTGGCAAGAGTCCAACCCAGCCAGAGACCGAATTCATTGCGCGCAACTTTTCTCTCATCAAGATCGAGCATGGCATCACTCCTTTATTCGTTGAGTTTATTTTTTGGGGCAATTTCATTTTCGTGGTTAAGCGGGGATGTTTCAATACGGTTTTTCCCCCTGCCGATATGGGATTCCCTATCGATGCGAAAGAGCAGAACAAAGAAAAGGGTAGATTCGCTTCCTCGAAGCCTCAGCAGGTTCCAGCGCAGGAAGAGGCGTGGTTTGTTCTCCGAATGATGGTCATCCATCCCCTCATTAATATGTGCCTTGCCTGAACCATCCAAAGTGACTAAACTCGCCCGTCGGAGACTGATTATGCAAACCGAAAAAGTTCACTTTACAAAAGAAAAAGAAACCATGCTCGTCACGCTGTATGGACGGGCATTGGAGACGGAAGAGAAAGATCCCATTCTGCGTGACCCGGCAGCAAAAGAGGCTGTCAGCCGCATTGATTACGATTTTGAGCATCTCAACGTGAAATGGAATGATCGGCTCGCCATCGCGGCGCGGGCGAAGATGTTCGATCTTTGGACGGAGGAGTTTCTGGCGAAGAACCTGAGAGCGAATGTGTTGCATCTCGGCTGCGGATTGGATAGCCGCATCTATCGCGTGAACCCGTCTGCGGACGTGCTGTGGTTCGATGTGGATTACCCAGAGATTATCGATCTGCGCAAGCGCTTGTTCCCAGAACGAACTGGCTATCAGATGATCGCTTCATCGGTCACGGAAGCGAATTGGTTGGATCAAGCCCCTGCTGACCGCCCGACGCTGGTGGTTGCCGAGGGGTTGATGTACTACTTGAAAGAAGACGAAGTCCAATCGTTGGTCAAGCGCATCGTGGAACGCTTCCCGAGCGGGCAGATCATGTTCGATGCCATCAGCAAACGCTATTTGAAGATGCAAAAGACGAACGTGGGCATCAGTGCCACCGGTGCCAGAATGTGGTGGGGAATTGACGATGTCCACGAGTTGGAGAGGTGGAATCCGCGCATCAAGTTGATGACCAATTTGAGCGTGATGGATAAGGATTTCCCGAACATCAAGAAGATGTCCGGTGGCATGAAGGCAGTCTTGCGCGTGTTAGCATTGATCCCCGCGTTGAAGAATATGGGATTGATGCTGCGGTATAACTTCTAAAAACCATCTCAACTATCAACGTAGTACCAGCTTTGGTCTTCCATTAAATGACTACACCTATCCTAATGGACAGTCTCAGGAAACTCGTTATACGTTATTCTTAATATCATCTAGGAAGGAGTCACCATTATGAACACCAAAGAAAAAGTTACCTTGACGAAAGAGCAGGAGACCTTGCTCATTCCGTTGTATTCCAAGGCGCAGGACAATCCGCTGTTCGATGATGTAAAAGCACGTCAGATACTGAACAGTGTCGACTACGATTTTGCGCTGCTCAAGACTCCGAAGAAGACCGCTGTCACGTTGCGCATTCGTGCCAAGCAGTTGGATGCATATACGCGTCAATTTATTGCGGCGCACCCAAATGCATTGATCCTGCATCTCGGCTGCGGATTGGACAGTCGTTGCGAACGGGTGACACATCCTTCTGCGAAGTGGATCGATCTGGATATGCCGGATGTGATCGCGCTGCGAAAAAAGTTTTATCCCGAGACTGAGTCCTATCGCATGATCGCTTCGTCAGTGACCACGCTATCGTGGATGGATCAGGTCAATACGCAAGGCAGACCTGTTTTCGTTGTCATGGAAGGTTTATTGATGTACCTGCATGAGAGCGATGTGAGTGCGTTGTTCCTGCGCTTGCAGGAGAAATTCCCCGGCTGTGAGATGGTCTTCGACGCCTTCAGCAAAATGGCAGTGGAACGTATTCAGGCGCATCCATCTCTCAAGAAGACGGGAGCGACCATCCATTGGGGGATCGATGATCCGCGTGAGATAGAAGGCTGGGGAATGGGCATCCATTTTAAAGAAGAATGGTTCTTCAGCAGGGACCCGGATCTCGACCGGCTGGATTGGTTCTACCGTTTCATGTTCCGTCTGACGCGGAATATTGAAGTTGCCAACAAGGCGCATCGGCTGCTCTATTACAAGTTGTAAGACAAATTAATTGTTGGAGGTCTTTGAGTAGTTTCCTACTCAAAGACCTTTTTCGTTTCGCCTGGGAACGAGGTGGAAGAAAGGCGGGAATTTATAGAAAAAACGTCCAAATGTGTATTTAATCACCTTGACAAAAAATAGTAACTCGTATATTATTTTGCTCGTTTGATAATTAGTAACCTGTATACTATTTATTTTCTGGAGAAATCAGTTGTCTGTACGAAACGCCATTTTGGGATTACTCGCTCAAAAACCCCGTCACGGCTATGAATTACATGCCGCGTTCTCGGCGGTTGTCGGCGAAGCAACCTGGGATGTGAAGCCGGCGCAAATCTACACCACGCTTGAACGGTTGGAAGAATCAGGACTGGTAGCGACCGAGTCCGATCTCGGCGAGGGACGCGAACCAGACCGCCGCATCTACGCCATCACTGATGATGGTCGTGATGCCCTGAAAGGCTGGTTCGATGAGGGTGTAGCAACCGAACACCAGCGTGACGAGTTCTTTGTCAAACTGATGATCGGACTGGTCTCAGGTGAAGCAGACCCGGCACGCGTCATCCAGACCCAGCGTTCACGGTTGTATCAGGAATTGCACGATGCGACTACCCAGCGCGATGCATTCGACCCGCAAATGGAGATGGCACAGATCCTGCTGGTGGATAAAGCCATCATGCATCTCGAGGCGGACCTGCGCTGGCTCGACATGATCGAAATGCGGTTGGAAGCCATTAAAGACCAGCCGATTCCTGAGCCCGAGATCCGCAAACGTGGACGCCCCAAGAAAGTGGATAGCGGATCGACCTATCCTCCACCCAACGGGAACGGTAATGGAATGACTGACTGAGAGATACAACGTTGCTTTTTATTTCTACGATGGAGAAAGACCATGTCTAATGTGCAAGTTGAAAAACTGACAAAAATTTACGGTTCCGGCGCGACCGCTATCACGGCGCTCGATCACGTTAACCTCACCATCAAGGAAGGTGAATTCGTCGCCATCATGGGACCCAGCGGCTGCGGGAAATCCACGCTGTTGCATTTGCTCGGTGGATTGGATAAACCCAGTGAAGGTCAGGTTCTGATCGGCGGTCACAACCTGAGCGACCTCAACGATGACAAACTCACCGAACTGCGCCGACGCAGGATCGGGTTTATTTTCCAATTCTTCAATCTCATTCCTGTTTTGAATGCGACAGAAAATGCCGCGCTGCCGGTCACGCTGGATGGTGTGAAACCGGCGGAGGCGAAAGCAAAAGCCATCGAATGGCTGACCAAATTTGGGCTGGCGGATCAACTCGCCAATCGTCCCGATCAACTCTCCGGTGGACAGCAGCAGCGCGTCGCCATTGCCCGCGCCCTGGTCGCTGAACCGGACCTGATCCTGGCTGACGAACCCACCGGCAATCTCGATACGCGCTCCAGCGATGAGATCGCCAGTCTGCTGCGCAATGTCTCCAAAGAATACAAACGAACTGTAGTCATGGTCACCCATGATCCACGCATCGCCGCCTATGCCGACCGCATCATCTTCCTCAAAGATGGCAAGGTGGTGGATGAAACCTTCCTTGACCGTAAGAATGGCAACAGCGGAAAGAATGCTGACACAGTTGTGGACAAGATAAGGAAACTAGACAAGTAAACAAGGAAACTCGTACACGGGAAGATCGAAGACCACATATCTACCTGTCTACCTGATTACGAAAGAACTTTACCCATGAATCTCCAGTTGACCCTTGCCGCTCGTTATTTGAACGGGCGTAAATTACGCACGTTCCTGACCACCCTCGCCGTGGTATTCGGTGTGCTGGTGATCTTTGGCATGAATCTCATTCTGCCGACCATGCTCAACGCCTTACAGGTCAATGTGCAGGGCGCGGAAGGCGCCGTCGATTACAGTGTTACCCATGTTTCTGGTGAACCCTTCCCACAAGCTATGGCAGACAAACTGCAAGGAGTAGATGGTGTCCGCGTGTACGCGCCATCCCTCACGCGCACAGTCAATATCCCGGCAGATTTCTTCGATAAAGATTCAACCAAGCCAGATACTGTAACTGTCCTCTCCCTCGTGGGCATTGAACCCGAAATGGAACGCTCCCTGCGTGCCTTCACGATGGTCGAAGGACGTTATCTCGAAACGGGCGATACCAATTCTGCCTTGATCTCACGCACGCTGGCAAACTCACTTGAAGTAAACGTTGGCGATACATTCCGCATTCCCAGCGTGGAAGGCACAACAGAGTTAACCGTTGTTGGCATCCTGCCCGCCCAGATCACACCCGGCAATGAAAATGTTTGGGTCAATCTGCCGCAGGCACAGTCCATGACCAATGCGCTCGGCAAGGTCAACACGATCAGCATCAACACCGAAACAACGGCAATGGAAGCACGCCGCGCCGAAGTGCAAAAGAATATCGAAACTGCCTTGGGCAATGAATACCATGTTGGCACATTGCTCTCAGGAACAGAAATGTTCGCCTCGCTGAGACTGGCACAAACGATGTTCAACATTTTTGGTGTGCTGGCGCTTTTTATGGGCGGTTTCATCATCTTCAACACCTTCCGCACCATCATTGCGGAACGTCGCCGTGATATCGGTTTGCTGCGCGCCCTGGGAGCCAATCGCCGCACGGTGATCGGCATCATCCTAGCAGAAGGACTTTTGCAAGGCATTACTGGTACAGTGCTTGGATTGCTCCTCGGATATCTCTTTGCATTAGGTACCACGCGCATCGTCCAGCCATTCATGAGTAACTTCGTAAACTTGAATCTCGGTGCGCCTGTCGTCACGCCCACTCTTCTATTCGGCTCGATTCTCCTCGGCGTGGGCGTCACTGTCATCGCAGGGCTGATCCCCGCGCTCAACGCCAGCAAGGTGACTCCGCTCGAAGCGTTGCGTCCCTTGATGGCAGAAACGCAATTTGAACGGCAAACAGGTTTCGGCTTCGCAGGAGGCATGGTCATTATCATCCTTACCATCCTTGCCATCCTCAGCGGCAAGCCTGTGTTCATTCTGCCCGGTGGATTGTTCTTCCTATTAGGCTTGGTGTTAGTCGCCCCGGCGTTGATCCGTCCGTTTGCGCTGGTCTTTGGTCGTGTGATCGCATTGTTCTATGCCAAACGAGGCATCGGTGAACTGGCGCAGGGCAACGTTACGCGACAACCTTCACGTGTGGCGGTCACTGCCAGCACGAGTATGCTGGCACTGGCGATCATTGTGGCGATCGGCGGCATGATCTCGAGCCTGACAACCGTGATCTACGAAATCACCCGCGACAACCTCGGCAGCGACTACATCTTTGTGCCGCCCTCAATTGCCATCTGGGGCAGCAATGTGCCCGCAAAATCGGAATTTTCCGACCAACTTAGAGCGGTGGAAGGCGTGGACCTGGTCAGTTCTCTGCGCTTTGCCAGTGCGACGGCAAACGGTCAGGCTATCTCCATCCTGGGAATTGACCCCGCTTCTTACCCAGATGTATCCGGATTCTACTTCCAGGACTCTCGCTACACTGGAGAGGGATCCACTTATGCTTCCCTGAACGAGGGACGCAATATGATCATCAATGGAGCGATGAGCAACGCGCTCGGTAAAAAAGTTGGCGACACGATCGAGATCGTCACTCCCAATGGCACGTTAACTTATCAGATCGTTGCCATAGCGACCGACATGTTAAATGCCAAAGTGGTCACCGGCTTCATCTCGCAAAACAACATGCAAACAGATTTTGGCGTGACAGAGGATGTCTTTATTCAACTGAATTTAAAACAGAACGCCGACCGTGCCGCTGCCGATTCAGCGATTCGCGCTCTGGCTGAAAATTACCCGACCTTCAAAGTCGTTTCAGGTACAGAGTACTACAACTCCTTGAAATCCCAAATGGATGCAGCCTTTAGCGGCTTGTATTTCATTTTCCTATTGCTGGCGGTCCCATCCTTGATCGCCATGCTCAATACATTGACCATCAGCGTTATCGAACGCACGCGCGAGATCGGCATGATCCGTGCGGCTGGCGGGACGCGCAAACAAGTGCGCACGATGGTGGTGGCAGAAGCGTTGTTGCTGGCTGCCATCGGTACCGCTCTTGGCATTTTGGGTGGTCTCTATCTGGGTTATGTACTGGTTGTTGCCATGGAAGACATCTTTCCCTTGGGATACGTTTTCCCGGCAAGCGGCATTCTGGCAGGCGTTGCCATTGGTTTGTTATTCGGTGCCTTCGCGGCATTCATCCCTGCACGCCAGGCGGCGGGAATGAATGTTGTGGAAGCATTACGCTATGAATGAAGTTTCTTTGCCACAGAGAACACAGAGAGAAAGAGATTTTTCCACCTGCGCCGACCGCAGGTACGGTGTCAAAGATCTCTGTGAACTCTGTGGCTAAGTAAGAATTACTTATGTAGGATATTGAAAGAAAGACAAAATGAAAAATTTAGCAAGTACGTTCGAAAGGAGACAGCAATAAATCTATATCTGCGCCTTGCCTGGCGCAACATCTGGCGGCACAAACGCCGGACAGTCATCATCGTCCTTGCCATGTCGTTAACGCTCGCGTTGATGATGTGGTATGACGGATTGATGAATGGCTTCACCGATGCAATTTACGGGAACGCCGTGAAAGTGATGGGTGGCAACATCCAGGTCCATGCCGAAGGGTATCGCTCTCAGGCGAATTCCACTCCCCTGCTGCCGCTGGCAGACGCTCAGTCTGTGGTCAGCGCTGCGGAATCGAACCCACTGGTTCTGGCAGCAACAGAACGCATTACCACCGGCGGATTAGTCACCAGCCGCGAAGGCGCTTTTGCCGTGGGCATTACCGGTATCGAGCCTGAAAAAGAGATCAAGGTGAACATCATCGGTCAGTATGTGACCGAGGGACGCAACATCACCAGCGATGACACCGACAGCCTGTTGATCGGCAAGGGACTGGCTGACGCCATGAACGTCAAGCTCGGCGACCGCATTACGATGGTGGGACGTTCCCAGCACAAAGAGATGCGTCAGCGCACGATGACCATCGTGGGCATCTACGATCTCGGCATGGCGGATATCGAAAAGCAGACCGTGTACATTTCTCTGAACGAAGCGAAGTCGCTCTACGAGATGACCGCTCCTACGGAAGTAGCGATCTTCCTCCAGCATGTGGGTCAGGAAGATGGAGTCATTGCCGGATTGAATTCTAAGCTCTCCGGGTATGAGATCGAATTGTTCGAGGCGAACTATCCTGATCTTGCCAATGCCATCACTTCCAAGACCGGTGTGATGAACGTCTTTAGCGTGATCATCATCGCCATCGCAGGTGTCGGTATTCTCAACCTGCTGTTGATGGCGATCTACGAGCGGACTCGTGAGATTGGCGTGCTCGGCGCAATAGGACTTTACCCGAGACAGATCTCCGTGCTGTTCGTTCTCGAAGGCATCATGATCGGATTGGTCGGTGTTGTCGCGGGCATCGCGCTGGGGCTGGCGTTCAACGGTTATCTGGGGAAGGTTGGGATGGATTTCGGCAATATGACACAGGCTGCCAGTTATATGGCACTTGTCAAGGATAAGGTCTACCCCACTCTGGGACTTGAAAAAATAACGATGCGGGTCTCTATGACCTTGATCATTTCTGCGCTTGCGGCGCTGATCCCGGCTATTGAAGCGGGTCGCCGCGAGCCTGCGGAAGCCCTGCATTTTGTATAGGTGTACCATGATCCAAATTTTGAAAATGGCTTATCGTGATCTCGGTCGTAACAAGCGCCGCAGTTTCTTCTCTGCACTGGCGGTAGCGGTTGGTTTGGCTCTGTTAATAATGATGTCTTCCGTAATTCAGGGAGAGTTTGGCAGTGCTCTTGAGTCAGCCATCCACTTGCAATCAGGGCATCTTCAAGTACGAGCCTCATCGTACGATGAGAACAAATCCAGTCTTAAGTGGGAAGATCTGGTTGAAAATCCAGACCAGATCGCCAGTGACATCGCCAGGAATGGTGATGTAGAAGCGGCAACACCGCGTCTGTTCGCCAGCGGATTCCTTTCCACGGGCGACGAATCGTCTGGTGTCAAAATCGTGGGCATCGATCCGCAATCGGCGGCGAATGATCCGTATCGTCAGGGAACTGTCGAAGGAGATTTCCTGACCGCCGATGACCGTGATGGATTGCTGATCGGCAAACCGACCGCGTTGAAACTCCATTTGAAGACCGGTGACAAGGTTAGTCTTTCCGTCAACTCATCCAATGGCGATGTACAGGAACAGACCTTCACCATCCGCGGTATTTATACGACAAATACGTATGGCTTTGATAGCAGTACTGTTTTTCTACCGCTGGCAAAGGCACAGGCGATCACACAGACTGAAAATCATGCCAGTACCGTGTTCGTCATTCTCAAGGACACATCCTTGACCGATAGCATTGCAAGTCAGATCAAAGTTCCAGCCGGTCTGGAAGTCAAGACATGGAAAGATCTGAACGCGCTGCTCACAGAGTTCGAGACCTTGGCAAACAGCTACATTGGGATCTTTTACATGATCATCCTTGCCATCACCGTTTCGGTCATTATCAATACCCTGATCATGTCGGTCTATGAACGGACGCGCGAGATCGGTATCCTGGCAGCCATCGGCATGAGAGGCGCTCGCATCATGGGCTTATTCCTCTCGGAGTCCTTCCTGCTGGCGATCGGTGGCATCGTTATGGGTCTGGCACTGGGCTTGCTCGGTGTGTACCTGTTCAACATCAAAGGCTACTACATCGGCAATATGGGATTGAACGGCATGTTAGTCTCCGATACCATCCGCGCCCGTTTGACAGCGGACAACATCATCCGGGTCACCATCTTGACCTTTATCGCCACAATCCTCTCCGGGCTCTATCCGGCAGTCATGGCTTCGCGCCTCGAACCCGTTGCAGCCCTGCGTGCAGAAAAATAAATAATGGACCTACCCCCCGTCCTTCGGACACCCCCTTCCCTTAAGGGCAGGGGGCGGGGGGATAGGTCAGGAGTAATAACATGGAAGTCGTAAAAATCGAAAACGTCACTCGTTCATATCAGATCGGAAAAGTCGAAACGCAGGCGTTGCGCGGCGTCAATCTTTCCATCGAAAGCGGAGAATTTACCGCACTCGTCGGACCTTCCGGTTCCGGCAAGACCACCCTTTTGCAGATGATCGGTTGTCTCGATCAGCCCAGCACGGGCAAGGTCTTCATCAACAACAAGGAAGTCACCTCCCTCAATCGCAACCAGCGCGCCGACATGCGCCGCGGAACGATCGGGTTCATCTTTCAGTTCTTTGCCTTGATCCCCACGCTCACCGCTTATGAAAATGTGGAGATGCCGCTCCTGCTTAACGGACACACTCCCAAAGAGCGCAAAGAGCGCGTCATGGAATTGCTCAAGGCTGTCGACCTCGCCGACCGCGCCAATAACCGCCCCGATCAACTCTCCGGCGGACAACAACAGCGCGTCGCTGTCGCCCGAGCGCTGGCTCCGAATCCCAAGCTGATCCTAGCTGACGAGCCGACCGCCAACCTCGACACCACCAACGGTCAACAGGTCATGGAGATCATGAAGAAGCTCAACAAAGAGACCGGCGTCACCTTTGTGTTCGCCACGCATGATCCGCGCGTGATCGGCTATGCCACCCGCATCGTCACCCTGCAAGACGGTCTAATCGTGAAAGACTCGGCAAAATCTGCATAAGGCAAAATATAGAAATAACCTTTGCAAAATATGTACAAGCCGTTATAATATTTGTAGAAACTTGTACATCGTGGAGAAGTAAAAGCAATGAAAAAGTACCTCTGGATTGTAGTCAGCATTCTAGCCATTGGCATTTCCGCCTGCGCGCCCAAGGCAACCCCTACCCCCGCCGTGGCAACGCCCACCCCGGTTGTCAAATCAGGTGTGAACGCCTCCGCCATTGTGGTGCCGGTCGATTACGTTGAACTGGCATTTACCACCGTCGGACGCGCCACCGCAGTGAACGTCAAGGTCGGGGATGAAGTCACTGCCGGGCAGACGCTCGTTCAGCTCGACACTGCCATCATCGAAGCGCAGATCAAGGAAGCCGAATTCAACGTGCAGGCTCTGCAATCCACGCTCGACAAATTAACCCGCAACGTTGCCACCGAACGCGATCGCTCGATCGCCAAAGCCAACGTGGATAGCGCTCAAGCCCGCCTTGACTCGGTCAAAGCCCAGCTTGCCAACTCCACGCTGGTGGCACCCGTGGGCGGCACCGTCACCGCCGTGGACGTGAGCGTCGGTGAAACCGTCACCCCCGGACGCGCCGTCATCACCATCGCCGATTTAAAAACCTTCCGCATCGAAACCACTGACCTCAGCGAAGTGGATATTCCGAAGGTGAAAGTCGGTCAGACCGCCACCGTGTTCATTGAAGCGCTCGATCAGAAATTCACCGGCAAAGTGGTCGAGATCGCGCAGCAATCCGAAACCGTCGGCGGCGACATTGTCTTCAAGGTCACCATCGAACTGGACGAACAACCCGAAGGCTTACGCTGGGGCATGAGCGCCGACGTGAAATCTAAGGAGTAGGACGATGAACCGCACACGCTGGATCGCACTCGCTGCGTTACTCGTCCTTAGCTTCTCGCTTCTTGCCCAGCCAGTCTCTGCTTCCGTTGTCAAAAGCGGACTCCAATCTGGAACGATCATCGCCTCTGGCAACGTGGCGCCGGCGCAGATCACAGAACTGAGCTTCACCATCTCCGGTCGCGTCAAGGAAGTGTTGGTCAACAAAGGTGACAAGGTCACTGCCGGGCAAACACTCGTCACACTTGACTCAACTGAGTTGGATGCCGCCGTGCAGCTTGCCACCGCCAACCGCGAAGTAACCTTCGCCCAATGGGAATACCAACTGCAACCGCGCCGCTTCCAATTGCCTGAAGACCGCATCTTTGCCAAAGCCCGTCTCGACCAATCGGACGCGCAGATCGAGATCGCCAAATTAAAACTGGCGCAAGCAACCCTGCTCTCCCCCATGGACGCCACCGTCATCTCGGTGGATGTCAAACCCGGCGAAAGCGTGGACGTGGCGCAGGTTGTCGTCACCATCGCTACGCTCGATCAATTGCAGGTTGAGACCAAAGACCTGAGCGAACGCGATGTGACCAAAGTCAAAATTGGACAGACCGCCACCGTCCGCGTGGAACCGCTCGACAAAGAGATCACTGGCAAAGTGGTCGCCATCTCGCCTATCTGGAACACCATCGGCGGCGACGTGGTATTCAAAATCACTATCGCCCTTGACGAACAGCCCGAAGGTCTACTCTGGGGCATGAGCACGGAAGTGACGATCAACGAATAAAACAGTGATGAGTGAATAATGAACAGTGACGCGGTTGATTTATAATCTCCGCGTCACTTTGTTTTTAAACTACCTTTACCGTGTCATCCTGAGCGCTAGCGAAGGATCTCTTCCTTTGCAAGGAAGACTCCACGTCTGAGGAGGGATTCTTCGCTCCGCTCAGAATGACAACCATTGGAGAACTCTCATGCCCCCCACCAAGATCACAGTTATCGGCGCAGGCTCTGCCTCTTTCGGCGAGAACACCCTCTCCGCCCTCGTACGTTCGAAAAAGTTGAAAGGCTCCACGCTCGCACTGGTTGACCGGAATCCCCAAACGCTGGATATCGTCCAACGGCTGGCGAACAGGCTCAATCGTGAGTGGGACGCGGAATTCACGATCACCGCTCACATCAGTCATCAGAATGCGCTTCCCGGCAGTCAGTTCGTCGTCAACGCCATCGAAGTCGGCGCGCGCGAAAATCTCTGGCAGCAGGATTTCGAGATCCCAATCAAATACGGCGTCCGACAACCTTATGCCGAAAACGGAGGTCCCGGCGGCTTCGCTCACGCCGCGCGCAACATCGCACCGATCATGCAGATCGCGCACGATATGGAACAGGCGTGTCCCGATGCGTGGTTCGTCAACTTCACCAACCCGATGGTGCGCATCTGCGACGCGGTCAACCGTCACAGCAAGATCAAAGCGGTCGGTCTATGTCATCAGATATATGCAGGCTATACCATGGTCGGCGTCGCACTGGCAAAAGATCTCGGCATCGAAGTCCCTGATGGGCTCACCGGCATGCACGCCGCCGTTGACCAGCATCCGTTTCAACATCGCGTACGCGAACAGATCGTCCCGCTCGTGGACATCCGCGCCGCTGGATTGAATCACTTCTCGTGGATGCTCTCCATCCATGACCGCCGCACCGGCGAGGACTTGTATCCGTTATTTAGAAAGCGCTTCTTCGAACTGGACCCGAGCTTTGAACCGCTGACGAGGGACGTTTTCTCCGCCTTCGAATTATTCCCCATCCCCGGCGACACACATCTCTGCGAGTACCTGCCGTGGGTCGCTGACGCGCAAACCAAACCGTGGGACAAATACAACATCCGCCTCTACGACTGGGACATGATGGCAGCCGTCCGCGACTTCGAATTGGATCGTCTCAACGAGATGGCGCTCGGCAACCAGACCATTGAACACTTGATGGAAACTGACTCTGAGGGTGCACTCGAAATGATCGAGAATCAAGTCTGCGCTACAACCCATTATCATCTCGCCGCCAATCTTCCCAACGTCGGACAAATCTCCAACCTGCCGCTCACATGCACGGTCGAGACTCCCGTCCTCGTCAACGGCGCAGGCATCCAACCCGTCCACATGGGAGCCATGCCCACACCCATCGCTGCCCTGCTTCAGCGCGAAACCACCGCCGCCCAACTCTGCGTCGACTCTGCCGTGGAAGGTTCACGTGAAAAAGCGCTGCAATGCCTGCTGCTTGACCCCGTCATCACGGATATCGACACCGCCCGAAAGATTCTCGACGATTACCTGACCAGCTTCAAAGAATATCTGCCACAATATTGGCAGTAATCTGCATGTCATTCTGAGCGAAGCGAAGAATCTCTACTGACTCAATCGAGACCCTTCGCTACCGCTCAGGGTGACATTTTCAAAATCGTAAATGAAAATCATTACCCTCTTACCTGATAACCAACCAATTATTCAACAAGCCTCACAACTCCTCGTAGACGCCTTCCGCGAACACTGGGCTGACGCGTGGACAACGTTCGATGCCGGCATGGAAGAACTCCACGAAATGCTCGAAGCAGAACGCATCTGCCGCGTGGCGCTCGATGAAAACGGAAACCTGCTCGGCATTATCGGCGGCATCCCCGGCTATGACGGTCACGTCTGGGAATTACATCCGCTGGCAGTGCAGCCATCCATGCAGGGACAAGGCATCGGTCGCGCACTGGTCGCAGACTTCGAAGAACAAGTCCGTGCCCGCGGCGGACTGACCATCACGCTCGGTTCCGATGATGAAGACAACATGACATCCTTATCGAATGTCGATCTCTACGAAAATCTCTGGGATCAGATCAAGAACATCCGCAACTTCAAAGGGCATCCCTTCGAGTTCTATCAAAAGCTAGGATATGTCATCACCGGCGTCGTCCCTGATGCCAATGGACGCGGCAAGCCCGATATCATCATGTCAAAGAGAGTGAAATAGATTCTCTCGCGCTGAGCGGAGCCGTAGGCGAAGACGAAGCGCAACTACTATTGAAGTAATCCACAACAAAAGGAACAATTATGTACCATCGTCAACGCTGGACACCAGACAAGATCAAACAACGTATCGACCTCATCTCACCGCTGGTCTACATTAAACGCAAAGCATTACCTTCGTTTCGATACAAAGAACTGGCGAACGCAGTAACACATCCACCTATTGAAGTGGGCATTGATGATTCATCATGGAAAGAAATTGAATCCAATGAATACTGGGGCTCGTGGATGCAAGACTTCGTATTGAGAACGACATTCACATTCCCTGAATACATGGATGCAACGCAGCCTATCGCGTTATATCTTCCACTCGGTGATGCAGGTGACTTCTCTCATCCGGAATGTCTCGCCTACATTGATGGTCTACCCTACGCAACATGCGATCGTCATCATCAAGAATTCTTGCTCAAGCCCGCATGGCTCGACGGTAAGGAACACACGCTCGCTCTTCACGGCTGGACAGGTCTCGGCGGATTTGCGAACGGCGATGCCTTCACCAAACTATACATGAAACCCTGCGCGCTCGTACAGCTTCATCAACCAACGCGCGATTTTGTCGTGTTGGCACGCATCGCACTCGAAACCACCAGCAATATAGACGACAACAACCCCGCCAAGCATCACATCTACAACGCACTCAACGATGCTTTCAGCGTTCTCGACACGCGCGACCCCATCGGCGATGAACGTTTTTATGCCAGTGTTGAACCCGCTATGCAAGCACTGCAAGCTGGTCTTGCCAAAGCCGGTGCGCCGCTGGATGCCACCATCCACGCCTCAGGACACGCTCACATTGATGTAGCATGGTTATGGACACTCGGTCAGACCCGCCGCAAATCCGAACGCACCTTCCACAGTGTCATCCGCCTGATGGAACAGTTCCCTGAGTATCACTTCTCGCAATCGCAGCCGCAGGTCTATCAATTCGTCAAAGAAGATCAACCGCAGCTCTTCGAAGATATCAAACAGCGCGTCAAAGACGGACGCTGGGAACCGATGGGCGGGATGTGGGTCGAAGCAGATTGCAATCTCAGCGGCGCCGAATCGCTCGCACGTCAATTCCTGCTTGGTCGCTCCTTCTTCCGCGAACACTTCGGCAAGGATGCAGATAGTCCCGTGTTGTGGCTGCCGGATGTCTTCGGCTATGCATGGGCGCTTCCGCAACTCATCAAACAAGCTGGTCTCAAATATTTCATGACCATCAAGATCGGTTGGAGTCAATACAACCGCCTGCCCTATGATACTTTCATGTGGCAGGGAGTTGAACGGCACGCAGATCCTCACGCACTTCAGCACCGTCAAAGAGTTCGGCAGTGAATACGCCAGCACCTACAACTCGATGGCGAATGCCAAAGAGGCGCTCGGCACGTGGCAGAACTTCCAGCAGAAAGAACTGCACAAAAATATGCTCATGGCATACGGCTTCGGCGATGGCGGTGGAGGTCCCACGCGCGAGATGCTCGAGAACATCGAAGCGATGAAAAACTTCCCCGCGCTGCCACAGGTCAAGCAGTCGAGTGTCAAGCAATTCTTCGAGTGCATCGAGCCGCTCACCGATTCAAAGATGATGCCCGTCTGGAACGGCGAACTCTATCTCGAATATCACCGCGGCACCTACACCACACAAGCCCGCAACAAACGCGCCAATCGCAAATCAGAATTTTTACTGCACGATGCCGAGTTCATTTCCGCCTACGCCGCGCTCCTCACCAATTACCAATATCCACTTACCAATTACCAAGCCGCTTGGCAAACCATCTGCCTCCACCAATTCCACGACATCATACCCGGCTCCAGCATCGGACCCGTCTACGAAGAGTCGCAGGAACAATACGCGCAACTCGCCACCGATGTGACTCAACTTCGCGATGAAGCCCTGCAAGCCATCTCAGAAACATTGGATGGGGATTTGATCCTCGTCAACCCAACTTCATTCGCGCAACGAGGCTTGGTCTTCATCCCCGGCAACTCATTGCAGCGCTTCTCTCTCGAAGGGCACTCTGTTCCCGTTCAACCAGCGGACTCGGGTCTGTGGGTGGATGCCGGTGAACTCGCGCCCTATAGTGTCATTGGGCTCAGGAAAGAAGACAAGTTATCAGTGACAAGTGATCAGTCGTCATCTGAAACATGGAACGTGAAACCTGAAACTTCGCACCCAATTCTCGAAAACGACTACATCCGCGTCGAATTCAACCCCGCCGGCGACATCACCCGCATCTTCGATAAAAAAGCCAAGCGCGAAATTCTCTCTCCCAATACCATCGCCAACCAACTCCAAGCCTTCGAAGACCGCCCGAAATCGTGGGATGCATGGGATGTGGACATCTTCTACGATGACAAAATGTGGCTGGCAGAGCCCGCAGAATCGGTCAAAATCGTCGAATTTGGGGCATTAAGGCAGACAATCGAGGTCAAACGCAAGATCCAGAACTCCGAATATACGCAGCGTATCTCGCTCAACCACAACTCCCCGAGGCTGGACTTCGACACTTCCATTATGTGGATGGAACGCCACACCATGCTCAAAGTCGCTTTCCCGGTGGATATTCTCGCTCCGCAAGCCACGTATGAAATTCAATGGGGCAACGTGCAGCGACCCACTCATCGCAACACCAGTTGGGACTGGGCTCGCTTCGAGACCTGCGCGCAAAAGTGGGTCGACCTCTCCGAAGGAGATTACGGTGTCAGCCTGCTCAACGACTGCAAGTACGGACATGACATTCACGACAACGTGATGCGCATCACTCTACTGCGTTCCCCCACCATGCCCGACCCAATGGCAGATTTCGGTGAGCATCAGTTCAAGTACAGCTTGTATCCGCACACGGGTTCATGGGATGAAGAAACTCAACGCGAAGCATATCTTCTCAATGACCCGATCATCAGTTACAGGTCGAAGGTTGAAAGTCAAAGGTCGGATGTCACGCATCACGTTTCACTTGTCAGTTGTGACTCAGCGAATGTTGTTATTGAGACTGTGAAACAAGCTGAAGATGGGAATGGGATCATCGTCCGCTTGTATGAAAGCCAGCGAAAACGGGGACAGGTCAAGGTGAGAGGGGGAGCCGAGATCGAGTCCGCGTGGGAGACGAATCTGCTCGAGGAGGATCAATCCCAATTGCAGATCGAGTCCGGAGATGTCATCCTAAATTTGAGACCGTATCAGATCATGACGTTGCGGTTGAAGATGAAGTAAACAAAAAGAGGAGCCGGTTGGCTCCTCTTTTTTATCAGTGCGTTTCGGTCACTTTCGTGAGATTGCGCGGGGATTCGGTGTCGTAGCCTTTGACCTGCGTGAGGTGACAGGCAAACAATTGAGCGGGGATGATGCTCACGATCGGAGTCAGCCACTCGGGCATCTGAGGCGGAAGTTTGATCGGCGACTGCGCGAGAGCGAGCGTATCCTTGTCATCCGAAATCACGACGAGTTCTGCGTTGCGCTGCGTGCGCAAACGAGCCAACATATCCTTCATCGAGTCATGCACCTTACCCTTGGGTACAACTGCCATGACAGGGAAACCACCTTCGACCATGGCGATCGGTCCATGCTGGAAGTCAGCGGAGGAATAGGGCTCGGCAATGATGTAGGTCAGTTCTTTGAGTTTGAGCGCCCACTCGAATGCGGTGGCGTAGTTGAAGCCACGTCCCAACACAACGCAGTGATCCATGTAGCGATAACGCTGTGCCATCTGCTGAATGGTTTCATCGAGCGAAAGGGCGAGTTCTGCCCAACGCGGCACGGATGCGAGTTCGCTCCATTGTTCATCTGAATTATTCAGCGCAGCGGACAACATGGCAATGGACATCAACTCAGCCGTATACGTTTTTGTTGCAGCGACGGCTTTTTCAGACCCCGCCTGCACATCGAGAACGAAATCAGCGGCTTTCGCCAGTGGAGAGTCGGGCTCGTTCGTGATGGCGACCGTGAGGTTGTTCTGTTTGCGTCCCTCTTCCACGACACTGACAATATCGGGTGATTGTCCCGATTGCGAAACGCCAACGACGAGCGCATTTTGCAAACGCGGCGGCTTTTGGTAGTACGTGAACAAGGAAGGAGTTGCCAACGCAAGCGGAAGCTGGTTGCGTGCGCCCCACAGATAATTGGCGTAGCGTCCGGCGTTATCGGATGTTCCGCGTGCAGCAAGAAAGGCATAGCTCACATTACGTGATTGGATGGCTTTCGCGATCTCCATCACGGTTTGTTTTTGATTCTCAAGCAGAGAAGCAAGTCGTTCGGGTTGTTCAAAGATTTCAGAATGGAGTGTCATAGGTTCCTCTTGCGGTAATTGTACTCCGGTCTTGCATTGATAATTGACTTGAATGGAGACGTCGTTTAAGAATTTGTTACACACAAATTACGTTGTTGATCAACATTTACAAGCGCAATGCATCGTAACAAGTATGATAGTCATTCGTATATGATGGTGAACATTAACAACATACATCAAACATGATTCAAAAAAGATTCGTATTGGCACATCAATGAAGCATTCATCGATTCAATGAATCAAAAATTTAAATTGATGATGATTCGATTTGCAAAATTTTAAAGTTAATCATCATCAAAAAACCTTTACATAAAATGAATAATAGATACAATCTACATATCATATATCATGATTGTATGATTTAAAGATCTTTTTAAATCATACGCCAGAATCAAATCAACAAGAACGATCATGATGATGTGATGCGATCAAGAATCAGTAACATCAATGTATTCGTCTTGATCGATTGTAAAGAAGGAAAAGGACTCGACAATGTATCTCTGTGTTTTATCAAGTACGCCGGACGACCCCAACGACAAACCGTACGATCCATCGCCACACATGACCGGGCTCAAATGGAAACATCATCCGGTAAGCCCGAAGAACGTTGAAAAACAAATTCGCGAGTTGATGAACGAAGGTGTGGATGTGTTCTTCAATCTCTGCGACGGCACGCCCGACGATGCACTCTCAGGGATCGGACTTGTACAACTGCTCGAAAAAATGGGCGCAGCTTTTACCGGTGCCGATTCAAAATTCTTCGACCCTTCCCGCCAGGAAATGAAATCGTATGCGAAGAAAGCAAACGTTCCCACGCCAGGCTGGGTGATGGTGGATCGCGTCGAAGATGTGGAGCGTGTTTCAAAGAGACTTCGCTTCCCGGTGCTGGTCAAGCCGCCACATGGATATGCCAGCGTCGGTATCACTCGCGATTCACGCTGTGAGAACGTGGAGCAGCTCAAAGTGCAGGTGGCAAAAGAACTTGAATTGTTCGGTCGCGCCCTGCTCGAAGAGTTCATCGAAGGACGTGAGTTCACCTGTCTCATCGCGGAAAATCCGGATGATGCAGATGATCCCATCACCTTCAAGCCAGTGGAATTCATCTTCCCCAATGGTGAATCGTTCAAGCACTATGACATGAAATGGGTCGAATACGAGAAGATGTCTGTGGCAGCGGTCACTGATAAGAAGATCGAGAAGACCCTGCGCGAACAGACGACCCGTCTCTTCAAAGCCATGGACGGCAACGGCTACGCCCGCTGTGACTACCGCATGGCTGCCGACGGCACCATCTACATGCTCGAGATCAACCCGAACTGCGGTATCTTCTACGCACCGGATGAACCGGGTTCCGCCGATTTTTCGCTGATGAACGACCCGGTCTACAACCACAAGAAATTCTTGAAGTTGATCGCCCGCTCAGCACAGAAGAGACAAGCCACCATGCTGGCTGCTAAACTGGCAAAGAAACAGTTGAAGAAGCAGCGCGTGGAAGTGGAACAGATGGCGTACAGCTAAAGCCAGTGTACAGTAAACGGTAATCAATGAGCGGACGGTTTCGTCCGCTCATTTGTTTATAATAAGCAAGGTGACAGTCACTTTAGAAAGTGACTGTCACCTTAACCACTCGGAGGAAACTTAACCATGCTAAAAAATAAGATCGCATTCATTGGACCCGGCGTGATGGCAGAAGCTATGGTCGCAGGATTATTAAATAAGAAGCTGGCAAAGCCGGAAAATATCACCGCCGCTGGTCCGCGCGAAGAGCGTGGAAGTGAACTCAGCAAGAAGTACGGCATCAGATCTACGGCGGATAATTCCTCCGCCGTCACACATGCGGACGTGGTGGTGCTTTCAGTCAAACCGCAGCGGTTGAGCGAGGTGATGAAGGGACTGAAAGGTATTCGTCCCGATGCTCTCATCCTTTCCATTATTGCGGGTGCAAATATCAAAAAGATCGGCACGGGACTGAAACATAAAGCCATTGTCCGCTCGATGCCGAATACGCCGGGGCAGATCGGCGAAGGGATCACAGTCTGGACTTCATCCAAGGAAGTCACTGCTGAGCAGCAGGGGATGGCACGCAACATTCTTGGCGCATTGGGCGAAGAGGTTTTTGTCGAAGATGAAGGTTATCTCGACATGGCGACGGCTCTCTCCGGCTCCGGTCCTGCGTACGTGTTCCTCTTCACCGAAGCATTGATCGACGCTGGTGTCCACATGGGATTCCCACGCCGCATCGCCGAGCAACTCGTTTTGCAAACGCTCAAAGGCTCCGCCTCTTTCTATGAAGCGGCAGGACGTCACCCCGCCACACTGCGGAATCAGGTCACATCCCCCGGAGGAACCTCCGCAGAGGCGTTGTATTATCTTGAAAAGGCAGGTTTCCGTACCGCGATCTCGCGCGCCGTGTGGGCAGCGTATCAACGCTCATTGGAGTTGGGCAAGGAAAAGCCCGGTCATTTGCATGAGGCGGACGAAGAAGAGAAATAGATATATAAATTGTCCGTAGGGACACAGCGAAGCCCTGCAAGATCTTTCGACGAATGATTGTCCCGCTGTGCCCCAACTATAAATTTATTTATGAAATTCGACCCACAAAAGCATCATCGCCGTTCGATACGATTGAAAGAATACGATTACACCCAACCGGGCGGATATTTCATCACAATCGTGGCGTATCAACGCGATTGTTTGTTTGGGGAAATTGTGAATGGTGAAATGCGATTGAATGATCTGGGCAAAATCGCTGATGAATGTTGGCATGCAGTCCCCGATCATTTTCCAAATATTGAATTGGGCGCATATGTGATTATGCCGAATCACGTGCATGGGATTTTGGTCATAAACGATCCCGCCAGCATAGATACATTTCCGTCCGAACGTAGGGGCACGATATATCGTGCCCCTACCGAGCAATTTCAAAAACCCGTACCGGGTTCCATACCAACAATTGTTCGAACGTTCAAGGCGGCAGTTACGCGCCGCATCGGACGCGAGCACAATGCAACAGGTATCTGGCAAAGAAATTATTACGAGCATGTGATTCGAAACCATGAAGAATGGGATAGAATCCACAGGTACATAGAATCCAACCCGTCCACGTGGGCGGAAGATGAAGAAAATCCAATGAAAACGTAGGGGCGCAATATATTGCGCCCAAGCACAAGATTATGTCTCTTATCACTGTCTCCTCCCTCTCCAAATCCTTCGGCGCGGAAGATCTGTTTTCCGGCGTCACGTTTTCGGTTGCCAAAGGAGCGCGTCTCGCGCTCGTAGGTCCGAACGGAATCGGCAAGACCACCCTTCTCCGTATCATCATGGGGCAGGAAGAACCCTCTGGCGGGACAATCACGCGCGCCAAGAGTCTGCGCATCGGCTATCTCTCGCAGGAAGCGGACTTTGCTCTCGAAGGCGTGCTCTGGGATGTGTGCCTTGAGCCATTCGCGGAGCTCATCCGCATGCAGGGGGAAGTGGAGAGGCTCGAAGCGGAAATGTCTGAGCCTGATAAACGGGAGCAGGCATTGGTCCGGTATGGAAGCGTACAGCACGAGTTCGAGCGGCGCGGTGGATACGTCTATCAAGTTCGCATTAAGCAGGTGCTAACCGGTCTGGGATTCGATCCCGATGATTTTCACATGTCGCTTGATCACCTCTCCGGCGGTCAACGCACGCGTGCACATCTGGCACGTCTGCTGTTGTCGAATCCCGATCTGCTGCTGCTCGATGAGCCGACCAATCATCTCGACATCAAAGCCGTCGAGTGGCTCGAAGGATATCTGACGCAATGGGAAGGCGCGGCAGTCATCGTCTCGCACGACCGTTATTTTCTTGACCATGCCTGCAATGCCCTGCTCGAAATGGCGATCAGCGGCGCGGAATACTATCGCGGCAACTACAGCACCTATCTGCAGGAGCGCGAGATCCGCTGGGCGCATCGCTTTGAAGTGTTCGCGAGCGAGCAAGAAAAATTGATGAAGGAAGTGGAGTACATCAAGAAAAATATTTCGGGGCAGAACACGCTGCAGGCGAAAGGCAAACTCAAACGACTCACGCGCGTGGTGCAAGCCATCGAACAGGTGGGCATGAGCGCGGTGGTCGCGTCGAACTGGTCGCAGTTGGATGTGGAGACCACCACCAGCCCGTTCAGCGTGGAGGAAGCCGAGCGGCGCGTGCGCGGCTTGCGACCTCCGCAGCGCATCTCGCCCGATCTGCATCTGCATCTGCGTTCGACGAATCGTTCCGGCGATCTGGTCATCCGTTCGAAGGATCTGACCGTGGGATATCCTCCCGAAAATGGACAGCCTGAAAAAATGTTGTTCACAGCACCGGATCTGGAACTCAGACGTTTGGACTGTGCCGCACTCATCGGTCCGAACGGCGCCGGGAAATCGACGTTCCTCAAGACGATCCTCGGTTCTCTCTCCCCGTTGACTGGTGAGGTGATCCTGGGAGCGAGTCTACACGTCGGCTATTTCGCGCAAGCCCATGAGGGACTCGACCCCGAGAAAACGATCATCGAAGAGATCGTCGCAGCCTCCGGAATGCTCCCCTATCAAGCGCGCGACTATCTCGGCAAATTTCTCTTCTCTGGTGATGACGCCTTCAAGCTTGTCTCGATGCTCTCCGGTGGCGAACGCGGACGTCTGGCGCTTGCCAAACTTGGTCTGCAAGATACGAACCTGTTGCTGCTCGACGAACCGACCAACCATCTCGACATCACATCGCAGGAAGTGCTGCAAGCTGTGCTCGATTCATATGAGGGAACAATACTATTGGTCAGTCACGACCGTTACCTGATCGACGCCCTCGCCACCCAGATCTGGGAGATCAACCCGGACGAATCAAGGATGACATCCTTCAATGGCACGTACTCGCAGATGAAAGAGGAAAGAGAGAAAGAAGCGGCGCGACTCGCGGCATTGCTAGCGGAGCAGCCTGAATTCGCGCAACGCGAATGCTGAAGCGCGCAAGGCAAGGAACGCTTCCTCGAAAGAGGAAAGAAGAAAGATCGCCCAGCTGCAGGAGTTGGAGAACACTATCACCGAACTTGAATCGAAGCTGGCGAATCTGACGTCGCAGTTGGAGAGTCCCTTTGTGAAGCCCGCCGAAGCCGCCAAGCTGGGGATCGAGTACGAACGCGTGCAAAAGGAAATGGATGAGAAGTTAGGCGAGTGGGAGAAGATGCAAGGGTAAAGTATATAGTCGTAAGCCAAACAGGAAAAATCAGGGAGTCGATAATGAAAGATGTTTTTCGGAAATTATTTGTTGTTATTTCGCTCACCGCGATAGTATTCATAATGGCATGGATATTAAGAATATTTATCCAAACCGGAACAACAGGTTTAGCGTCCAAGACTCTATGGGACTGGTTAGAACTATTGGTTATACCCGCAGTGCTATCTGGAGGGGCGTTACTATTCAACTGGCAAACACGAAAAACTGAAGTTGAATTGGCAAACAAGCGAAGAGAATACGAAGAACAAATCGCTCTTGACCGTCTCTATGAATCAGCGCTTCAATCTTATATTGATTACATGACTAGCCTTCTCCTTGAGAAGAATTTACGCGAATCCCAACCAGATACCGAAGTAAGTAATATCGCTCGCATTCGGACAATAACGGCGATGAAAAGCATCAACAGTTCAAGAAATGCTTTATTGCTCTCTTTTTTACGAGAAGGGCACCTGATTTTTCCGTTTTCGAAAATTATTCGCCTAAATCATTCAGATTTATCAAATATCGACTTACAGGGATGCTATCTTTCAGAAATGGATTTCGATTGGGTAAATTTTAGTAGAAGTAACTTACAGGGCACTGTTTGGTCTAAATCTTTTTTGCATAATGCAATCTTTCATGATGCTAACTTAAGTAATTCATACTTAATTTCAAGCTATGGGGATTATGCTCAGTTTAAAAATTGCAATTTAGAATCTGCAATCTTAGATGATGCTAAGCTCTCAAATGCAGTATTTGACAACTCAACTCTCTTTAAGGCAAGTCTGTGCAATGCAGTCCTTGCTGAAGCAAAATTTGTAGGAACAAATCTAAGTCATGCAAATCTAACAAACGCAGATTTGACAGGAGCTGACCTATATAAAGCAAACCTCAGGAATGCAAAGTTGACCGGAGCCATTTTACGCGGTGCAGATCTGCGTGGTGCTGATTTAAGAGGCGCAAATTTGCGGGATGCTGATTTAATCGATATAAAAATCAATCACTTTAGAATGATTGATTTAGAGATAATGGCTAAGCTAAGTAGTCGTTCAAAGTAGTTTAGAAAAGGATAATCGAAAAGGGCTAGCCGGATGGTTCTGTTGTGTCAGCATGTATTCGGCAGAGGCCAATACGTCCTCTATCGAGTCATGCAGTTTATTGACACAGGCTAATGCTTTCAGATGTTTCCAATAGCGTTCGATCAGATTGAGTTCCGGACAGTAAGGAGGTAGCCACATCACCAACAGACGATGTTCAAACAAGGATAAGGCAGCCAGCACAGCCGCGCTTTTATGATACGAAACGTTATCCATGACCAATACAATTCGTCCGGTTGGGTAACACGTCACTAATAAATACTCGATGAACTCCAAGAAGGTCTGGCTATTCTTCCAGGTAGCGCATCGCCAGGAAACACGATCCGTTTTCCAAGAGTAGGCTCCGAAAATATGACGATGTTGTTTCGTGCCCGGTTGCAAAGCAGGAACGATCTTCTGTTGACCCTGTTTCATCCAGCAGGCATGTAAGGGAGGATCCAGATCCAGGCTTACTTCGTCCACAAAGAGGAGCTCGACATCGTCTCGGAGGCTCTTTTTTTCATCTCTTCCAGCAGTTTTTCAGCGTTTTTCTTGGCAGCCTTGTCCTGTAAATGACTGAGATCATGTTTGGGACGACGATAGCGGTAGCCTTTCTTCTTGAGCAAGGCTCGAAATCGTCCTTCGCTCAGAGCAATCCCGGTCTCTTTTTCCAGGTGCGCCCGTAATCGATCGATTGTCCAAATGGCAAAGCGATATCCATATTCGGATGGTTCTTTACTCAATACTTCTTCGAGTTTCAAACAATACGTTTCCGTGGCTTTGGACTTTCTGCCCGGACGCACTTTGTTGGCTAGCCCTTCGATCCCTTGCTCGCGCCATAGTTTGTGCCAGTTATAAACTGTTGGCACACTCACCATTTGTTGCTCTGCTACCGTGGCAGGCTTTTGACCTAAATGCAATAACCGAATGACTGTCGCACGCTGCCTGACTTCTGCTCGTTTGTCTTGACGAATAGCTTTTTCGATTTCCGCTACTTCTTTTGGTTTCAGTTGGTATACCGTTCGCATGCTAAAAGTGTATCATGTCTTATAATCTATTTCGACCAACTACTTAGCTAAGTTTTTGATCGGAATTATTTCAAAAATCGAAAAAGAACCCACACCTGATATGACTGAGTTTGAGCGCAATAAGCCAACAAAAACGAGAGGGTCATTGCTCAACAAAAACACAAAAATATCGAAAGGGGATTTAATTCTTTGGAAATAACGGGTTTTCTTATCACAAAAATTGGTTTGGTTATACAACACAATTCTACTAATCATTGAGGGCTCCCAGTATCGTAAAGTGCTATACTATTCTTAGACACGGGGGACATCCGTTTTCAAAAGGAGGCACACATGTCCTGGAAGGATCAACTACGAAGCGACTCGCTGCCGTGGCTGCTCGATTCAGAGAATCTTGGCGTGCGCTATCTGGCGATGCGTGATCTGCTCGACCTTTCTCCCGATGACAAGAATTTGAAAGCGGCGCGAAAATTGGCTCATAAAGAGGGTCCGATCGCGCATGTGCTTTCGAAGATGAATGAGGAGGGCTGGTGGCAAAGGGCAGGGACGGGCTATGGTCCGAAGTACAAGTCCACGGTGTGGGCGTTGATCTTGCTGGCGCAGTTGGGCGCCTCGGTGAAGGAGGATAAGCGCATCCGGCTGGCGTGTAAGTATTATCTCGACCATGCGTTGAATCCTGGCGGGCAGGTCTCCGCGATGACGAACAACTCCCCTTCTGGGACAATTGATTGTTTGCAGGGAAACATGCTCTGGTCACTGATGACGTTGGGCTACGAAGATAAACGCATGGATGCGGCGTACGAGTGGATGGCGCGCACGCTCACGGGCGAGGGTGTGGCGCCCATGAAAGAGAAACATGCGGAAGTCCGTTATTTTGCGGGCAAGTGCGGACCGACGTTCGCATGTGGGGCGAACAACAAGCTGCCGTGCGCCTGGGGTGGAGTCAAAGTTCTTTTGGCGCTGAGTCAGCTGCCGGCGGAGAAACGAAGCGATCTGGTGAAACGGGCGATCCAACAGGGTGTGGAATTCTTCTTTAGCGTGGATCCGTCCACGGCGCAGTATCCCAATGGATGGGCTGCCAAACCGAGCGGTAACTGGTGGAAGTTCGGTTTCCCCGTTTTTTATGTCAGCGACATTTTGCAGATCGCAGAGGCGCTGGTCGCATTGGGATATGGCAAAGACCCGCGCTTAGAGAATACGTTGGAACTCATCCGCTCGAAACAGGATGCAGATGGACGCTGGCTGCTCGAATACAATTATGACGGCAAGACCTGGATGCGCTTCGGCAAAATGAAGGAGCCGAACGAATGGGTTACGCTGCGGGCACTGCGAGTGCTACAATCAGTGAACTAAATAATCGCCTCGGCACACGCCGAGGTTTTCATTAGGAGCAGGAATGCCCAATATCCTTATCGTTACTCCGCTGAAAAAAGAATACGAAGACTTGTATAAAAGTCTGTTGAAGCACCGGCTGAAAGCAGAACCAGGCAGGATCGGAAAATTGGATGTCCACCACTTCCCCGAACTCCATGTCACTCTTGCCCTTGGCGGACATGGCAAAACTCAATTTGGTATTCAGACACAATATCTGCTTGACCACGCGCAGTTCGATCTGGTCATCTGCGCGGGTGCGGCGGGAGCTCTGGCACCACAGGTGAAGATCGGTGACTTGATCGTTTCTGCCTGTACGATCGAACATGATTACAACAACAAATTTTCCAAACGTGCCAAGCCTCAATTCGCGGGGGATGTCAAAAGCATTGAGCAGATCAAAGCATTGGATCTATCTCGTGCGAAGTTCGGCGTTCATTTTGGCATCATGGCAGGCGGCGACGAAGATGTGATCGATGTGGCACGTGGAAAAGAATTACATACAGCCCATGAGGCGCTGGCGGTCGCATGGGAAGGCGTGGGCGGAGCAAGAGCCTGTGCGTTCAGCGAAGTTCCTTATCTGGAATTGCGCGGCGCAACCGATGTCGCCGATCATGCCGCACCAGTGGTCTTTGATATCAACTTGAAAGTGGTGATGAAGAATATCGCTTTTTTACTGGTACGCTGGTTGAAGACTTAATTTTAAAAGGAGATACGATGAATAAGCGCGTCAAATTTGACTTTGAGATCGACTTCACCAATGGCGGTGGCATTCAGGGACAGGATTTCCGCCTCGATATCAACGGGGATAACATTTCCGATAAAGAGCTGGCGGACTATATCGTCAACGACATGCGGCTTCTGATGGTGGGCAACGTACGCATTTTGAACAAAGAGATCATCACCGAAACACACAAGCGTACAACAGAGATCGTTCCCGATTCATCAGAGTATATTGACTTGAGCCATACTATCTACGATGGACTGGTCACCTATAAGGGACTGCCCGCGCCGATCATTTGTGATTACTTGAGCCGAGAAGCATCACGCGAACGCTACGCTCCCGGCACAGAATTTCAGATCGGCAAGATCGAGATGATCTCGAACACGGGCACGTATGTCGATTGTCCCTTTCATCGCTATGAGGATGGAAAGGATCTCTCACAGGTGGAGATCGAAAACTTCACCGACCTGGATGGGATCGTGGTCCATGCCGACCATCGCGCCGGTCTCGCTGTGGATGTGAGTTTCTTCCACGGGCTGGAACTGCGCAATCGGGCAGTGCTGGTGCATACCGGTTGGGACGAGCACTGGGACACAGATAAATATTTCGAGAACCATCCCTTTCTCACGGAAGACGCGGCAGTCTATTTACGGGATGCAGGCATCAAATTGGTAGGTATCGATTCGATGAACATTGACGATACGCGTGGAAACTCGAGACCCGTTCATTCCACACTGCTGCGCGCGGATATTTTGATCGCCGAGCACTTGTGCAATCTGGGCAGTATTCCGAATGCAAGTTTTACTTTTACGGCGTTACCCCCTAAGTTCAAAGGCGTTGGAACATTCCCTGTGCGTGCGTTTGCACGATTGAAATAGTAGTGTTTACTTCGCTCCCGCAGGGGCTGAGCCCCTGCGGGTCTAGGAGGGAATTATGCCTATTCATCCCAACTTCAATCCAGATTACTTGTATTTCGTAACCACCAAGGCAGAACGACATGTTCACATTTTCAAGCGTGAGTCGATCATTCGGATCATTCTTGATAGCCTGCATTTTCTCCGCACAAATCGTCAAATGAAATTGTTCGTCTTTGTGGTTATGCCAAACCATATTCATCTGATCTGTAAACTCAACAAGGAATATACGATTTCAGATTTGATGCGGGATTTTAAAAGGCACACAGCACGTTTAATCATCCGTCAATTATTGGCAGAAAACGAAATAACTGTTCTAAAACTATTGAAACAATTGAACAAAGATAACAGGCAAGAGTACAAGGTTTGGGAAGATAGTTACGATGCCCGAGATGTGTTTTCCCCGGAATTCCTTCAACAAAAGATGGATTACATTCACCATAATCCTTGTCAGTCACAATGGAAACTGGTGGAACAACCTGAAGACTATCCCTGGTCAAGCGCATGATTTTACCTATTGGATAAACCTTCAGTAATTCCTGTCGATGATGTAAGAGATGTATTTATCTAGCAACCGCTCGCCTGCTTTGGCGGGGGCTAAGCCCCCGCCAAAGCAAAATACATTTTAGAAAGAATAACTCTCCCCCGGCTTTAACACCATTGCCTTCGTGCCAGTCTCCTTCTCCACCCGCGCTGCCCAGGCATTCGCATCTTGAGCAAGCAAGTCCCATGTGTTGTAGTGGATCGGGATCACCACCTTTGGTTGTAGCATCTTGACCGCGCGTAGAGCATCGTCCGGACCCATGGTGAAGTTATCGCCGATGGGAATGACCGCCAGGTCCAATCCCTCTTCGCCGATCAACTTCATATCGCCAAACAGACCGGTATCCTGTGCCAGATAAATTTTCTTGCCATCATTCGTGGTAAGCAGGAAACCGCAGGGATTGCCGCCATAATGTCCATCTGGCAGCATGGATCCGTGTAACGCCAGGGTGAGTTTTAGATAACCGAAGGGGTGTTTGTATCCGCCGCCGAGATGCTGACCATGAACCTTCTCCACACCCTTGCCTTCGAACCAGGCAGCGATCTCGAAATTGCTGATGACCAGGGCTCCCGTGCGCTGGGCGATCTCCACGCCGTCGCCGACGTGGTCACCATGTCCGTGGCTGACGAGGATGAAGTCCGCTTGCACGGCATCGGCGGAGATGGGAGCCGCGGGATTTCCGCTGAAGAAGGGATCAATGACCAGCTTATGTCCGCCCGTTTCGAGCCCGAGGGTGGCATGTCCGTACCACGTGAGTTTATCAGTCATAAAAATATCCTTTCGTATAAACCGTCCCACAGGTTGGTTTCCGCGCCCGTATCGTACAAAAACCTGTGAAAAGTTGAATGACTCTAGTATAGGCAAAATAGAGGGAGAGTCAATTCAGAAGTACAAACCTTCAAAGAGTAGATGGCATCAAGGCTGCTTCTCATACAAGCAACTCGGACATTACAGTCTACTTGCTAAAAACTTTCGTCCTGTTGGCAAGTAGCGGGAATAAACCTATAATCAGCGAATCATTTCACCCGGGAGATATCATGAAACCCACATTAACTCAGAAATTAAAATACAGGTTCGACAACCTCATGTCACGCGGCACATCTGCCATGATCGGCATGTTGTTGGTGTTCTCACTCGTCATTATTTTTGTATCAGGCGCATTTCTCACCCTGACAGGCATCACGCAAGATGGCGGCGACCGCCTGTCCTTTGGCGAAGCTGCCTGGGAAAGCCTGATGCGCACCTTCGACGCCGGCACCATGGGCGGTGATACTGGCACAGCGTTCCGCATTGTCATGCTGGTGGTTACCATGGGCGGTATCTTCGTCGTCAGCGCCCTGATCGGTGTGCTGAACAACGGCATCGAAGACCAGATGAACGAACTCCGCAAGGGTCGTTCCAAGGTGCTGGAGAACAACCACTCGCTCATCCTTGGTTGGTCATCCCAGATCTTTACCGTGCTCAATGAACTGATGTTGGCGAACGAAAATCAGAAGAATGCCTCTATCGTGATCTTGGCGGATAAAGACAAGGTGGAGATGGAAGACGAGATACGGGAGCGGGTCGAGGTCAAAGGAAAGACGCGCATCATCTGCCGCAACGGAAGTCCCATTGACCCGAACGACATCGAGATCGCCAGTCCGCATGAAGCGAAGTCCATCATCGTGCTGCCTCCGGAGAACGAAGATCCCGATACCGATGTCATCAAGACCGTGCTGGCGATCACCAACAATCCCAACCGCCGCGCGGAGAAATATCACATTGTCACGCAGATCCGCAATGAAAAGAATCTCGCCGTGCTGAAGATGGTCGGTGCCAACGATAATGTACAAGCCGTGCTCACTGGCGACCTGATCGCCCGCGTGGTGGCACAGACCTCCCGTCAGTCGGGTCTCTCGCTCGTCTACACAGAGTTGATGAACTTCGGCGGCGACGAGATTTATTTCAAGCAGGAACAGGCGCTCGAAGGAAAAACCTACGGCGACACTTTGCTTGCCTACGAAGACTCTTGTGTAATGGGTCTACGCAAAGCGGACGGCAGGATCCTGCTCAACCCACCCATGGATTCGCTGATCGAAAAAGGCGACCAGATCTTCGCACTTTCTGCGGATGACGACACGATTCGTCTCTCAAGCCAGAGCTCGATTCCGGTAAATAAAGCGCTCATCCGCTCAAGCGGCGCTCCGGTTCAACCCAAAACGGAAAAATGCCTCATCCTTGGTTGGAACCGCAGCGGCACGACCATCGTGCACGAACTGGATAACTACGTGCCCAAAGGTTCGCAAGTGACCGTGGTGGCAGATGTCTACAACATCGAAAAACAGATCCGCGCCCAGGGTGGCAAACTGGTCAACCAAAAACTGGAAGTAATGGAAGGCGAAACCACAGACCGTGACCTGCTCGACTCACTCAACGTGCAGGATTACGATCACGTTATCGTATTGGCATATAGCACGCTCGAACCGCAGGAAGCAGATGCAAAGACGTTGGTCACACTGCTGCATCTGCGCGACATGGCAGATAAAGACTACACGCCCTTCTCCATCGTCAGTGAAATGCTCGACCTGCGCAATCGTGAACTCGCCGAAGCCACCAAAGTGGATGACTTCATCGTCAGCGAACATCTCGTCAGCTTGATGATGTCGCAGCTTTCGGAGAACGCCGACCTGTTCGATGTCTTCACCGACATCTTCGACCCGGAAGGTTCTGAGATCTACCTCAAGCCCATCAGCGATTATGTTGTCACTGGGCAGCCGGTCAACTTCTACACAGTGGTGGAGGCGGCAAAGGCGCGCGGCGAGACGACACTCGGTTACCGTATCGCATCCGAAGTGAATGATGCGGGCAAAGGATATGGTGTCCATACCAACCCGAAAAAGTCTCAAAACGTGACCTTTACCGAACAAGACAAAGTGATCGTGATCTCGGAGAACTGATCCTTTCTCTGCCTGAAATACCTCCCCGATTTTCTGGCTAACCCCAGATAAATTGGGGAGGTTCTCCTTTAAAATGCGCAACCTAAGAATCCGAAATCAGCGTAGAATTATCTGGCATTGAAACATGCAAAGGAGAAAAAATGAACGGTTTAGGCTTTCTAATGCTCGTTTTTGTATTTTTGGGGGCTATCCTGCTGCTGCTCGCCATATCTGGCATCCGCTTTATTCCCAACACTCGTATCGGCATTGTGGAAAAGCGCTTTAGCGGAAAAGGCTCCGTCAAAAGCGGATTTATTGCCCTTAATGGCGAAGCTGGCTTTCAACCCAAGGTACTGCGAGGTGGTCTACATTACTTAATGCCCATCCAATATGTAGTGCGGCTGGCTCCTCTGGTGACCATCCCACAGGGCAAGATCGGCTACATCTTCGCTCGTGACGGTAAATTACTGGAACCAACCCAGGCGTTGGCTTCGAACGATATCGCCTTCGACTTCCAGGATGTGGAAAGCTTCCTCAAGAATGGCGGTCAACGTGGACCGCAACGCCGTGTGCTGCGTGAAGGTACCTATGCCATCAACTTAATGCAGTTTATCGTATTGACGGATGAACGTGTTTACTCGCTGCCTCTTAGCCGTGAGGAACAGGATGTCATTCATCGCATGGCGCAGGTCATCGGAGAACGCGGCGGTTTTACCCCCGTTATCATCAAGGACACCGATGACAAGATCGGTATCGCCACCGTCCACGACGGTCCTTCCCTGGCGCAGGGTGAGATCATTGCCCCTGTTGTTGGTGACGATCCAAAAGTTACTGAAACCTATCATAACAAGTTCCAGGATCCTGATAAATTCCTGCTTGCAGGCGGCTTCCGTGGTCGCCAGTTGCAGGTGTTAGTAGAAGGTACTTATTACGTCAACCGCCTGTTCGCCACCGTGGAAATGATCCAGAAGACCGTGATCGAAGTCGGTAATGTAGGTGTGGTCGTTTCCTACACCGGTGAAACAGGCGAAGATCTTTCCGGTTCGGAATACCGCCACGGTGAATTGGTGGCGCGCGGCAGACGCGGTGTGTGGGAAGAAGCGCTGTTGCCCGGTAAATATCCGTTCAATACCTACGCCGGGAAAGTGGTCTCCGTCCCTACGACCAACTTTATCCTCAAATGGATCCGTAGTCAGAGTGGCGCGCACAAGTTCGATGAAAACCTGACAGAGGTCTCGCTCATCACCAAGGACGCGTTTGAACCTTCACTGCCGCTCTCAGTAGTCGTCCACATTGATTACAAAAAAGCTCCGCTGGTCATCCAACGCTTCGGTGACATCAAGCGCCTCGTCGAGCAAACCCTCGACCCAATGGTGGCAGCGTACTTTAAGAACATCGGTCAGACCCGCACCTTGATCCAGTTATTGCAGGAACGCAGTGACATCCAAAAGATCGCCAGCGAAGAGATGAAGGAAAAGTTCGAACACTACAATCTTGAACTGGAAGAAGTGCTGATCGGTACACCGTCCTCTCCTGAGAACGACCAACAGATCGAAACCATTCTTACACAGCTGCGCTCGCGACAGATCGCGGCGGAACAGATCGAAACCTACGACCGCCAGGAAAAAGCTGCCATTAAGGAACGCGAACTGCGCGAAGCGGAATCCCGCGCCGAGATGCAGACTAGCATGACCCAGGCAGAATTGAACATCCAGATCCAGTCCAACCAGGGTAAGGCTGAATACCAGCGCTCCATCCAACAGGCGGCGCAGATCCGTGCTCTTGCCGAAGCGGAAGCCGAAAAGGTGGCACGCATCGGTATCGCTCAAGCTCTGGCAACCGAGGAACAAGTCCGCGCCTATGGTGGACCGCAGTTCCAGGTGACGCAGCAGGTGCTCAACCGCTTCTCCGAAGCCGTCCAACAATCGAAAGTGGATGTGGTGCCGCGCGTGGTTGTCGGTGCGAGCAAAGATGGCGGCAACGGCAATGTGATGGAAGCCCTGCTCACCATGCTGCTCTCCGACCGCTTTAGTGCGCTCTCCAAGGAAGCTCAAGGTGTACGCTCCGAAGAGGTCGAGCAATTGCGAGCCGAAATTCGCAAAAGCATGAGCGGGAAGTCAACGGATAAGAAAGAGTAAAAGCGAAAGTACACAGGTACAGAAGTAGACAAGTACACAGGTAGACATAGTTGGCAACGACTTGTTTACCTGTGTACTTTGTTTACCTGTCTACCCGCAAAATTGTTTCGAATAAAAACGGGCACATCCCCGTTAACTACGTGACGAAGGCAATCAACAAGAATGGATCATTATGTAGCAGCGACGGCGGTCAATGAGGCGAGAGCTCATCACACGCGCACAGAACGGCGAACGAAACGCATTTAGCGAACTGGTTCGTATCCACGCCCGTGGTGTGTTCAATGTTGTCTACCGCATGTGCGGCGATGCGCTGGTCGCAGAGGATGCGGCACAGGAAACCTTTATCCGTGCCTGGCAGAATATTGCCTCCTACCGCCCGCAAACGTCCATGCGCAACTGGTTGTACCGCATCGCCTTCAACGCGGGCATGGATATGCTCCGCAAAGAGAAGCGCATCCTGCCAAACGACATCGATGATCTGAATTTACAAGATGACCGCCCCAGCCCCGAATCGCAGACATCGCAGAATGAACGAACGGCACTGGTGCAGAAAGCGGTCATGTCCCTGCCCGATGCCAGCCGCGCGGTGCTGGTGCTGAAAGAGTACGAAGGAATGTCCTACCGTGAGATCGCTGATGCGCTCGACATTCCCATTGGAACGGTTATGTCACGATTGAATTATGCTCGCAAATTATTGAAAGAAACGTTGGAACCAAAATTATTTATAGCAATGGAGGTAGAACATGTCTAACCACGTGACCGAATGGTTGAATGCCTACTTCGACGGTGAGTTGAAGAACGGAAAGCTGCGACAGGTGGAGGAGCATCTCGCCGAGTGTGAATCCTGCCAGAAGGAATTGGAAGCGTTGAGCGATCTTTCGGGATTGCTGCAAGAAGTCCCATTACCGGACTTCCCTTCACCAGAACGCTTCGCGACTTAGGTCAACCTGCTCCTGCCTCAAAAGCGGACTCCCCCTCCGCAGCGTTCTCTCTTCGAGATCAGCTGGTGGATGATCCCGGTAAGCTTGGTGGCAGTGTGGGTCTTTATCAGCACTGCCATCCTGCTCGGCGACGCGGTCAATGTGGCGAAGACCTTTGGATTACTGGATAAGACCACCGCATCCTTCATCTCCGCTCCCTCCGGCATGGTGGATGTATCGTCATCCCTTGGGCAGTTCGGAATGCTGTCAGGAAATGGAATCCGCTGGGCAGAGACGACCGAAAGCTTTGTCAGAGGCTGGTTACCGCAGATCGTTCTGCAAGCTGCGGTGGCGCTCCTGTATCTCACATGGATCGCGGTCTGGTGGACGCGGCATACGCGTCAGTTGAGTAATCCGCTGCTCGAAGGCTGAGGCAGCTCGAAGTCCAGAAAAGAAGCGAATAAACGTCAATAAACGTCCCGCAGGTTTCTATCCGTCAAATTAGGTTTCGAAAAAAACCTGCGGGACGGTGTCAATAAAAAAGAAAGAAGCAACAAGGAGAAAGAATGGATCCCGTCAAAATTTTGAAACGTTCATGGACTATCCTGTGGAGTTATCGTGCTCTGTGGGCATTCGGTTTGATCATTGCGCTGGCTGCGGGTGGTGCAGGCAGTCACGGCTCGAATAATAGTAGATACGAACAGCGGCAGGGACAAAACCAGCAATTGACGCCGCATGATATGCAGCTGGGCTGGCAGGAATTCAAACAAGAAATAAGCAAAGCCTTTGAACAAGGTTTTCCTAAGTTCAATATCACAGGCGAATCGGTCAGAGCTTTCGTGTGGTTGTTCGTTGCCTTCATTGTGGTGATGATGTTGGTCGGCATTGTAATGGCGATTGCACGCTACGTATCGGAGACCGCTGTCATCAAGATGGTGGACGATTACGAATCCACCGGCAATCAGATGACCGTGAGACAAGGTTTCCGCCTCGGCTGGTCGAAAAAGGCTTGGCGTCTGTTCCTGATCAACTTGATCGTGAACCTTCCAGCAATCGCGTTGATGTTGGTATTGCTCATCGCAGGTATCGGTGTGTATCTGGCATGGGTCAATGGGACGGCGAACTTCGCCACCTTCAGCACAATAGCAACCGTTGTGTTGGTGTTCATCACCATCTTCGTGGTCGTGATCTTGAGCATTGTGTTGAATCTGCTGCGCAACTTCTTCTGGCGGGTCAGCGTGCTGGAAGACCTTGGTGTGCGTGAATCGCTAAAACGCGGTTGGACGTTTGTGCTCGAGAACTGGAAGAATGTCGGTTTGATGTGGCTGGTGATGATCGGTCTGGGAATCGTCTGGGCGTTCGTGTCCATCATTCTCATCATCGTCAGCATCCCGATCGTGATCGTAACGGCGGTCATCGCAGCGTTGGTCTCTGCCCTACCCTACCTGTTATTCGCCGGTATCTTCAGCACCTTCCTGACTGGCTGGCTCCCATGGGTTGCTGGCGCGATCTTTATCGCTCCGCTGTTCTTTACCATCGCCTTCTCCCCGTGGGTCTTGATCGGAAGCTGGCAGGCAGTGTACACGTCAACAGTATGGACACTCACCTATCGTGAGATCAAAGCTCTGCCCGTGGCTGCGGCGGCAGCACCGAAGATCGAACCGCCTGTTGATGTTCCTCCGGCAAGTTAATCGATTACCCGACGTAGGGTCGACCCGCCCAGCACGATCCAGTTACGCTTCAGCAAGTTCACAAAGCAAATGGATCACATGATAGCAAGGAAGGGTCGCCCCTACGTTTACAACAAAAATCCCTCTCGAATGAGAGGGATTTTTTTATCGTTCAAAGATACTGATGCTTTCAATATGATACGTCTGCGGGAACAGATCGAATGGCGTGACTTCCTTCAACTTATATCCCCCGTTGATAAACCGCGCCGCATCCCGCGCCAGCGTAGATGGGTCACATGACACATACGCGATCATCTGCGGACTTAGCTTGAGAATGCCATCTACCACTGCCTTATCCAACCCTGCGCGTGGAGGGTCAACCAAAACGTGGAGCGGATTGGTAGCGCTAGCATCCCCGTAGGGGACAATCCGACCTACAAGTTCCGGCAATATCTCCTCCGCCAACCCCTCGTACAATTCCACATTCTCAAACTCATCCAAATTGACGGCAAAATCTTCACACGACGATTTCCGAAGATTTCAATTCCGATCACCGATTTGCATTTCGGCGCGAAGAAGGCGCTGAACAGACCAACTCCGCAGTAGACATCCAGTAAAGTCGTAGACAGGGAAACAGGTAGACGCGTAAGCAGGTGCTCCGCCATCTTTCCTGCCATGACCGTATTCACCTGAAAGAAAGACGGTGCAGAGACTTTGAAATCGCGTCCCAAAACGTTGATAATGATATGGTCATTCCCTGCGATGACGACCGCATGCTCTTCATAAACATGTGCGATAGAAATCCCGGCTTCGACCTCGAGTTCGGGCGCATCGGGCGAATCCGATTCGAGCACGAGCATGATATCTTCCTCTTTGCCCGCACGCAGGGATACGCGTTCCACATCCGTTTCAGGTTCGAATTCCAGTTGATGCCAGAGATCATTGATAGAAGGCTCGGGCAGATGGCATTCGGTGATTTCTAAAATATTCCCACCGCTCTCGACGGGGCTGAGCCCCGTCGAAGCTTTCACATAGCCCAGTTTCCCATTTCCCGACAAATGAAACTGCACATGATTCCGATAATTCCACGGACTCGGACATCCCATCATCGGCTTGACCGGCGGATTCTCGATCTTGCCGATACGTGTCAACTGGTCGCGCAAAATATCCGCTTTAACTGCCAATTGTTTTTCATACGACAAATTCTGATAATGACATCCGCCGCAGACGCCGAAATGCTTGCACTTGGCGATGATCCGCTCGGGAGATGTTTCAAGAAACTCAACGATCTCCCCGCGCGCAAAATTCTTCTTCTCTTCCGTCAACCGCACACGCACACGTTCCCCCGGCAACCCAAACGGGACAAAGACTGCTCGGTTATCCGGCAGCCGTCCCATGGCGTCACCGCCGTAGGTGAGTGTGGTCAAAGAAACTTCATAGTCCATAGAATCAAATAGGGCGACCCGCTCGGGTCGCCCTATCCTTTCTTCATTACTTGATAATGAACGAAAGAACGATCAGCACAACCACGAAGAAACCTGCCAGCGTCCCAATGCGACCGAGGTCGCGCTTGATGATGCTGTAATCGGGGTTGAACTCAGCGCCCTTCGCAGAGGAAGTCACGCTCACCGATGTTCGTTTGCTCTTTGCCATGTTCTTTTTTACTCCTTGTTATTCCGTCATTCCGAGGAACGACATAATTAATTCTGTAATCGCGCAAACACCACAATGCGCTGTTTATCGACCAGATACGGATAGCACGAGATCAACGTCACTGTCGGGCTGCCCGTGCTCGCCATCACTTCCACTGCCGTCGGCTCGACGATCGCTGTGCGATCCACCACATACACATACTGTCGCTGCTGCGTGTACAGGATCACCTGATCGCCCGGCACCAACTTATCGAGATAACGGAAGATCTCGCCATACACATCATTATGTGCCGACATAATAATGTTCCCGCTCTGCCCAGGGTTGACCGAGCTCAGGCTCGTTCCCACGCCCTTCTTCAACTGCTCCCAACCATCGCCCTGCACCACCGGCGCATCGATGTTGATCGACGGCACCTGAATGCGGATCGCCTGATCCGGCGCAGCGGTCGGGAGCGGAAGGTTCGCCAGCGACTGCACCATGGGCTGCAAATGTGCCGGGATTTCCGCGTCGTTCGGGCGTGTATTCCCTTGGGCGTCCGGAGGCAGATGTCCCGACGGAAGAACGACCGCCATCACCAGCGGTGTCGGCGTGAGCGTTTCCTGGATCAGAGCCGATTGCATCTCCGCGTTGAGGTCGCGCAGGATCCCAAATCCGCTGATCAGAACTCCGACGAGTCCTACCACGGCAAGCACTTCCACCACCAACAGGAAACGATCCATCACCCGTCGGCGCTTCGATACCGGGACTTCGGCTTGGTCACCGTTTCCTTCGAGCGTATCCACCACCGCAGCGGACCTCGGCAACGTGTCCGGCTCCACAGCCACGACACGTCCTGTTCTTTTAAAGTGCTCCAGCCGCTCACGACGTGCGCCCCGCCGCTTCTCGATCAGCAGCCGGCGCAACTCTTCGACAGACAAGTCTTCAGGGGATTTCCGTCTCGGCATGGCGATGGGATTATACCGCAGGGCAGAATATCGACCGTTATATCGGCATTGCCAATTTTGGGAACCCTCGTTATAATGTCAGTCCTTCGGGCGGATAGCTCAGTTGGTTAGAGCACTGCTTTGACATAGCAGAGGTCGTAGGTTCGAGCCCTATTTCGCCCACAAAAAAGTCCCTTTCACAGGGACTTTTTGCTTTTATAGTTCTTTCCAAAAACGGTGCATGAATTTCATAAATCCGGCACCTTCAAAGAAAGCATGTGCGTTCCCATTGAAACCCCAAGAATCTAACCAGATTTTCTGCACCCCTAATTCTCCTGCCAGAATTTCAGCCTGTTTCATTAATGCCGTGCCTACCCCACGTCCGCGCGCTTGCGGTCGAACAGAGATCTGGTCAATAAGCAGATAACGCATCCCAAACGTAAAAGGATTTTCTGTCCGCTCCATCAATTTACAAACAATGTATCCCAAAGCTTCCCTGTCTTCTTCGGCGATGAAGATACTGACCACAGGATTAGCCAGCATTTCATCGAAAAAAGATGCAGCAAAATCATCCCTTGTAGGCATTTTGAAAAATTCAGGATGTTGTTCGGCATGCAGCCTTTGTACATCTATATTCAGGCTTGAAAGCAGAAGTGAATTTACAGGGGTGGCAAGGCGAATATTCATAAAAGCAGCATATCATAAATTTTCTCTAATCTGCATCTAAAGCCAAGCCAAGCCAAAAGTCGGACAATAGGCTTGAAAGTAGATAAAACCTTTTACTGTTAGGAGACAACGAATGTTTATTGACTACCTTACCGTTATCATGATCAACCTCGTCGCAGGTTCCGCGTTGCTGGCATACTACCTGTGGCGCGGTATCGATGAACCAGACCAGCGTCCGTATGCTGCGGCATTCTTCGGCGTTGGCTTGCTCTCGCTCATTACCGGCTTGCATCTTTCCTTCAACTGGCCCCTGCCGGGAAGTTATAACGTCGGCTACGGAGACGCGACCACGTTGTTCGGTGTGGTCTTTCTCTCCACAGCACTCGCCCTCTGGAACGGCTGGAACCTGACTCCCGTCTCGATCTATGCCTTCTTCGCCGGGCTCGACGCCATCATCGTTGGTCTGCGCATCTTTAGTTTGCAACTCACAAAAGAGCCATTGATCTCTGCTGTTGGCTTCGTGCTGGCAGGACTGGGCGGCGTCGGCGCCGCACCGTTCTTTCTATGGTTCCGAGATAACCGCACCGTCCGTTTGATCGGTGTTCTGCTGCTCGTCGCCACTGCTGGAATTTGGGCTGTGACCTTCTACGGCTCCCTTTGGGGACATCTGGAAAGCTTCAGCAAGTGGGTTCCCGCCACGATGGGCGGAGGACAGTAGTAGTCCGCTTGACAATCCAAACGGGCGGCATATAATAACGGACATAATCAAACGCTTCGACCGGGACGAGTAAGCGGTTCCCGTTTCTGACAGAGAGTCCGGGCTGACAGTTGAGAGCCCCGACCAGAAACCCCGCAGAAAACCACCCGCGAGCGTGATGCAGAAAGCTTTCAGCGATTAGCTGTTAGCAAGTAAGTGGAACGGGTTGCTCCGTTATCGGCTTAAGAGTTGTACGTTGAAATTAATTTCGACGTACAATTCGGGTGGAACCGCGTGAATTTAATTCTCGCCCCGTACGTGGGCGAGAATTTTTTTGTTAATGTGCCTTGCGGACTCGAAAGTCTATAGACTTTCGAGTCCGCAAGCAAGGAGGTCGCTATGACTACCCACACTCGTCGGCGACTTCGGAGGTCGTTAGCCGCTTCTCCGGGTTCGCGAAAATCAATCGAAGCGGCAACCAACCATACATCCAGAAAAGGAAGCGAAAATGTCACTACCAGTCCAAGAAAAATACGAAGAGTTGCATCTCTATAAGATCCGTCATTCCGCCGCGCATGTCATGGCGCAGGCAGTGTTGGAACTATTTCCCGATGGCAAGGTCACGATCGGACCTCCGGTAGAAAATGGTTTTTACTATGACTTTGACCTGCCGCGCAATCTCACGCCCGAAGATCTGGAACAGATCGAAAAGCGTATGCGCCAGATCGTGCAGGGCAAGCATGAATTTAAGAAGACGGTCATCTCCGCCGAAGAAGCGAAGAAGGTCTTTGCCGATCAACCCTACAAACTGGAGTTGATCGAAGGTCTCGAAAAAGGCGGCATGGATGAATACGGAAATCCGCTGAAAGAAAAAGTGGAGATCTCGATCTACCAGCACGACACGTTCACGGACCTGTGCCGCGGACCTCACGTCGAAAGCACGAAAGAGATCAAGCAGGACGCGTTCAAGTTGATGAACGTGGCTGGCGCGTATTGGCGCGGCGACGAGAACAACAAGATGCTCCAGCGCATTTATGGCACGGCGTGGGAAAGCAAGAAAGATCTCGAAGCCTACCTGCACCAACTCGAAGAAGCCAAGAAACGCGATCACCGCAAGCTCGGCAAGGATCTGGAGATCTTCATGTTCGATGATGAGGTCGGTCCGGGTCTGCCGCTGTGGCTGCCGAACGGCGGCGTGATGATCGAAGAGCTGGAAAGGCTCGCCAAAGAATTGGAAGAGCAGGCTGGCTATCTACGCGTCCGCACGCCGATCGTGACGAAGGAAGATCTGTTCCTGCGCTCGGGTCACCTGCCCTATTATGCGGAGAGCATGTACCCGCCCATGGAATTGGAAGGCGTGAAGTATTACGTCAAGCCAATGAACTGCCCGTTCCACCACAAGATCTTTGGATCGAAAGGACGCTCCTATCGTGACCTGCCCATCCGCCTTGCGGAATACGGGACGTGCTACCGCTACGAGAAATCAGGCGAGTTGTTTGGCTTGATGCGCGTCCGCTCGATGCAGATGAATGATGCCCATCTCTACGTCTCGGAGGAACAGTTCGAGCAGGAGTTCATGGGTGTGATCGACCTTTACAAGAAATACTTCGATCTGTTTGGCATTGACCGGTACGTCATGCGTCTGTCCTTGCACGGCAAGGCGGGACTTGGCAAGAAGTATGTGGACAATGAACGCTTGTGGATCAAGACGGAAGATATGGTGCGTCGCGCCATGATCAATGGCAAAGTCCCGTTCGTGGAAGTGGATGATGAAGCCGCTTTCTACGGTCCTAAGATTGACGTGCAAATCTGGTCAGCCATCGGGCGTGAATTCACGCTTGCCACGAATCAGGTAGACTTTGCTGTCCCCGAGCGCTTCGACCTGAAGTTCACGAATTGCGAAGGCAATGAGGAAATTCCGCTCTGCATCCACCGCGCGCCGCTCAGCACGCACGAGCGCATGGTCGGGTTCCTGATCGAGCACTACGCCGGGAACTTCCCGGTCTGGCTCTCACCGGAACATGTGCGCGTCATCCCGATCACGGATGCGCAGAACGAGTATGCCCAGAAACTCGTGAAAGAATTACGCGAGAACGGCATCCGCGTCCATGCGGATATCAGCGCCCAACGTATGAACGCCAAGATCCGGCAGGCACAGTTAATGAAAGTGCCGTATATGCTGGTCGTTGGTGAGAATGAAATGAACGCCGGGTTGGTTTCCCTGCGCGTGAGAGATGGAAGCCAGCAGAACAATATTCCGCTGAACGAGTTCATTGTCCGCGCGAAGGACAGGATTTCACGCAGAGCAAGTGAGTTGTAAAAGAAAAGTGGAGAGCCGAAAGGTTCTCCACTTTTTATAATGCTTTCAGAGTTATTTCTTACTTCGGGCTGGAATTATTTTCCGGTTGCCATTGGATATACCAGGGACCGTGTAACCTGGCTAGTAAATCACTCAATTTGATCACCAATTTTCCCGAGGGTGGCTCTCCTTTATATTCGATGTGAAAATATGTTTCCCCTTTTCCAAATCCATCACCACTACCGCCAGCACTGCTATAGGGAAAGTCCTTTATCTCTGGGCTGACCATGAGCACATCCGGGGCAGATTGGATCGTAAAAGTATAGCCGCGTTCCGTCCGTTCTATCAGCACATCATGGATGGTATATCCCATAAGTTGAACATCCGGATGCAGAAGCCATTCCTGTCCCACTTGCGGATTCGGTCCAGTATCAAACTCAAATTCAATCGACTGCCCGTTAAACTGTACAACCACTTCATCCAAGGTAAGCGTGAGGGGCCAGGCATGTTGTTTCCCTTTAATCTCATATGCCAAACCGAATTCGCCGAATTGACTATCGATATCAATGCCATTGGCGTGAGTAGATTTAATGAGCTGTCCATTCGCATCTGTGATCTTCAAGAATTTTCTTTCTCCGTAAGCCAATGCGTATTCCGGCAAACCAATGGAGCGAAACTTCCCGACCAGAATATAACCATCATTGGTCTCAATAACCTTTTCAAAGGTCATGGCACTTTGTGACTTACCAGATGGTAAAAGGCGAACATCAGCCGCAGGCAGGATATTGATGTCAGATGGGACAGGCACAAAATGCAGAGTGACTTCCCAATTTTCCGGTAATATTCCCGGCTCTGTCTCTGGTATGCAAGAAATTAGGAAAGCAGCATCATCTATCTCCGCCGGAATAGTTCCAAAAATATGTCGGCTCTCAAACCCCGAAGACCAGCCATTTCCTTCCCCTGTTTGCAGAGGTAATGTAGTTCCATTTGGTAATACTATTTTTTCATCACTAAAACAAATCGCCTTGCTCTCGCTATCTACAGATGGGGCTTCCGTCGTTCCATCCAATGGGATCGTGATGGAGGATGAATAACTTGAAACAGTGTTCTCTGATTCGTTCGTCTGGTTATCGCTTTCATACGCATTAGCAGGTATACCTTCCATTTTATAAATAACCACTGTTTTATCAGCGCTTATTACAACCTGTTCCACCGTCAACGTGATGCCATCCCGCGTTATAGTGACAGGTTCACTCAACATACGTAAAGGCGTGCTTTGATCTATCAACCCAATGCCCGGAATATACCCCATCGATTTTCCGATCGCATATACAACACCACTTAATAGCGTAAGAGCCAGCAAGACAAGCAGGATCATCAGAACTGGTTTGGCGCGAAGAGTTATCATGAATGGTCTCCTCTCCAATCGAACTGCGATACCCGGCATTAGATTGATATCCTCGGGCACAGCATTATGAGCGATGCTTTCCAACACATCCTTCATGCGATTTATTTTCATTCATCGCTCCTTTCCGAAAGCAGACTGCGTAATCGCTCACGTGCCGCATTCAACATCCATTTCACCGTGCCAACTGCCGTACCGGCTTCCTTCGCCATTTCAGACTCGCTCATCTCAAGAAAATATCGCTGTACGATCACCGCGCGTTGACGTGGCGAGAGCTTCTGCATCGCATCCCAGATTTCTTCCTGGACTTCCCTGGACTCAATCTGCATTTCGACTGATTCGACTCTGGAAATTAACTCTGCAAAAAGAAACTCAGCCGCCTCATCCCCCACCTGAACCTGCCGCGCGGACCTCTGCATTATCTTCACGGCAGCATTGACCACGCTCCGCATGAACCACGGTTCAAAGGGGCGCATTGCATCGAAGCCATGTATCGCGCGATATGCCTGCACAAAGCATTCCTGCACCACATCCTCGGCTAGCGCAAGATCGCGCGTGATCAGATAGGCAGTCCGTACACCCTTTATTTGATGGCGATTAACCAGGAACTCTAGCCCGCTAATATCGCCGCGTTTTAATCTTCGAATCGCCTGTTTCTCTTCCACATTATCCTCAGGAGGAGTATTCCACCACTTTATATATCCGATCATACCTGAAAAGGTTGGGGAAAGTATTGTCAGACGCGCGCCCACGTCGTACAATATGTGTAGACGATGAGCGACGGAGGATTTTTGATCGCCCATCGTCTGTGTGTTTAAGGCTATAGGGGGAGTTTGTAGGGGATTTTGATGCCATTTTTTAGACTCAAATGCCCGCTTTTGTTGACGATTCCACTGCCTTTATGGTATTATCAGCCCGCTAAAAAACCAGCCGTGGGCTGGTCAACTGTTATGAAATAGGAGAAGCATATCAGCGCTACAGAATTTCGAGTAAATGAGGGCATCCGCGTCGCGGAAGTCCGACTGATCGGGCCGGATGGCAGCAATGTCGGCGTTGTGCCGATACGCCAGGCTCTCCAGATCGCACGCGACGCCGAGCTGGATCTTGTGGAGGTTTCGCCAAACGCCACTCCGCCTGTTTGCCGTGTGATCGATTATGGCAAGTTCATCTACGAACGGGCAAAGAAGGACCGCGAAGCGAAGAAGTCTCAGACCAAGATCGAGGTCAAGGAAATCCGCCTGCGCCCAAAGACGAACGAAGCGCATCGTGGTTTCAAGGTGGACGATGCCCGCCGCTGGTTGTTGCAGGGACATAAGGTCCGCGTGACGATCAAGTTCCGAGGACGCGAAATGGATTACCCTGAGATCGCGCTCGAAGACCTGAAAGAGATCGCCACTGCCCTAGCTGATGTGGCAGCGATCGAAGTCCCACCGCAAATGGAAGGTCGCACGATGCTCGTAGTAATGGCGCCGACCAAAGGCGGAGCACCGAAAAAGAAAGAAAAGGGCGACCAGGCTCCGGCTGAGAAAGAAACGCAAGCCTAGTCCCCGAGAAAGTCCCAAAGATGTTGAAAGTCCGCGGGTAGTAAGATGTCCGCGGTTTTTTGTCGAAATTTTTTGAAAGGAGAATCAGCAATGCCTCGCAAAGCAAAAGCTGGCAAGACCAAACTGAAGACCCACAAGGCGACATCCAAGCGGTTTCGTCTGACCGGCGCTGGCAAGGTCGTGCGCACCAAAGGCGGTAAGAGCCACCTGCGCCGAAACACTTCCAAGCGCACCAAGTCTCAGTTGTCTGAAATGCATGAAGTAAAGGGCCGCAAGATCATCAAGCGCGTGAAACGCTTGGCGCCCAACATGGAAGCATAAGGATAAGCCAAGGCTTATCCCTACTCCGGTAAATCGTATTCATCATTATTTGCGGCTTTCGGGTGTACGCAACTGGCATGACCTGCCGACGCCCGCGAGTTTGCAGGAGGTACTAAGAAATGCGCGTTAAAGGAGGCCCGCAAGGGCATCTACGTCACAAGAAAGTTTTGAAGATCACAAAGGGACAGCGCGGCGCAAAGCACCGTCTGTTCAAGCGAGCCAATGAGGCAATGCTCAAGAGCCTCTGGTACGCGACCCGTGATCGCCGTGTGCGCAAGCGCGATCTTCGCAAATTGTGGATCGCCCGCATCAACGCCGCGGCTCGCCTGAACGGCACCACCTACAGCAAGCTGGTAGCAGCGCTGAAGAAGGCGAACATCGAGCTAAACCGCAAGATGTTGTCTGATCTGGCAATCCGCAACCCGCAGGCATTTGCTGCGGTGATTGCACAAACGAAGTAAATAATTGCTCGGTCGGGGTTTGACCCCGACCGAATTTTTTTGTAGGGGCGGGTCAATCCCGCCCTTACCTGTTTAACGGGGTAAAATTATCAAGGTAGTTGTTCAACAGACCAGCACTAGAAAGAGTGGAAAAATGGAATACATGGAACTGGAAGTCTATTCCCAGTCGATCAACCGGGGTGTCGTCAAAATGCCGAGCCAGAATTTCCCAGGCATTGTCTTGCAGGGCGAAACATTATCAGGCTTGTTGAAATTGGCAAAGATAACCCATGAAAAGGCACTGGGAACTGCCGATACAGAACTGATCAACACATCCCTTGAACTTCAAGAGAGCCTGCAAAAATTAGTATCACATTATGAATCAACGCTGAACAGACACAACATTCCTCTTCCGTATTCTACGTTGAAATAATTTCTATCCAATGAACACCGTTCTGGTAGAGCGCACTCTTTCGACCGGGCAAATGCTTCAAATCGTTCAAGGGGATATCACGACAGAAGCCGTGGATGCCATTGTCAATGCGGCAAATGAACGTCTCCAGCATGGAGGTGGAGTGGCGTGGGCGATCTCGAAAAAAGGCGGACCAGCGATCCAGAAGGAATCCAACGAATGGATTCAGAAGCATGGCCCCGTCTCCCACTCGGCTCCGGCATGGACCTCGGGCGGGTTCCTGCCTTCGAGATATGTGATCCACGCTGTAGGTCCCGTTTGGGGCGATGGCGATGAGGATAAAAAATTAGCCGATGCTGTAACAGGTTCCCTACATGTGGCAGATCAATTGAACTGCGCATCCATCGCCATGCCCGCCATCTCGACCGGTATCTTCGGCTTTCCAAAAGAGCGCGCGGCAGGGATCATTTTTTCCGCGATTGAAAATTACTTTGAGGACAATTCGTCCAATCTCAAGGTGGTAAAACTGATGTTGTTCGATACCCCCACCGTTGATGCATTCGTCAAGCAATGGAACATGGATCATGGTTAATGCTCCACAACCATCTTCCATTTTCCACTAACCATCATTCATGATCACTTCATCCCAAAACCCAAAACTCAAACTTATCCGCTCTCTGATGGGACGCGCCAAGGAGCGCCGTGAAGCGAACGCTTTTGTCGTAGAAGGCGTACGGCTGGTCGAAGAAGCCGTCAATGCAGGCTGGAAATTTCAGTTTGCTTTGTATACTGATGGTTTAAGTGACCGCGGCAGAAGTCTGCTCAATAAATTATTCTCCAATCACATTGACACCGAGGAAGTTGCCGGTGACTTGTTGCAAAAGCTCAGCGATACCGAGACACCACAAGGCGTGATAGCTGTTCTGGATTACAGCGAATTGCCTTTACCAGAAACGCTGGATTTTGTTCTGATCCCCGATCAAGTCCGTGACCCGGGAAATCTTGGCACATTGCTCCGTTCCGCGGCAGCGACGGGTGTTCAGGCAGTTCTACTTCCACCTGAGACAACGGATGCTTTTGCACCAAAGGTTCTCCGCGCTGGGATGGGTGCGCATTTCAGACTGCCGATCTGTTCCATGCAATGGGATGAGATCGAGCAGGTTAGCAAATCAGCAAACGTTCAAACGTACATCGCAGACATGGACGGAACTTCTTGCTGGGATATGGACCTGCGTCAGCCATTGGCATTGATCGTCGGCGGTGAAGCAGAAGGGGTAAGTGATGAGGCACGTAGATTGTCAAAGGGAAAAATCAGCATCCCGATGGCAGGGAATGTTGAGTCGCTGAATGCCGGGGTGGCAGGGTCGGTGTTGATGTTTGAGGTGGTGAGACAGAGAAAATTTTTCGCTGATTGAACAATCCTGCATGATCTGCGGGAAGTGTCAAAACCAACAAGCCCTATGTAAACGTATACTATCTTATGTACAAGTAGTTTCGATACTGGCATTATCCTACTCAGCTATTTATGTAAAAATATGAAAATCCGATCCATCACTTACTTTTGCAATCCAACATACCCTCTCGATGAAAAAATCCTGCAAAAGGCGGGAAAATTTCTTGCCAAGGCAAAATCTGCGTATGAAGCGGCGGGATATGAAGTGCAGACCGTCCGTCTGGCGACCATTCCATTTCCCAAAATTTTGGGCGAAGAAAATATTGGCAAGCTGCCGGAATATACCAGCCGTATTGCGGACATCGCCAAGCAGATCAACATTGGGTACGTCTCGCTGGGTCCTGCCCTGCCCGATATGCCGCGCAGTTACGAAGTCATCCCTGATTCTATTTTTGTCTCGAAGGATGTTTTCTTCGGCGGCGTGATGGCAGATAAAACGCGCGGCATTGACCTGGCTGCCATCCATGCCTGTGCAGAGGTGATCGTTAAATCTGCAACCCTGGAGGAAAATGGATTTGCCAACTTGCAATTTGCGGCGCTGGCAAACGTGGAGGCAGGAGCGCCATTCTTCCCGGCGGCGTATCACAATCAGAATAAACCAGCTTTTGGTATTGCTACCGAATCCGCAGATCTGGCAGTGAACGCTTTTGAAAACGCCAGGAGCGTGGAAGAAGGCAGAAATGCTCTTGTCAGTGAAATTGAAAAACATGGCAAGAAGTTAACTGAAATCGCCAAATCGCTGCGCGTAAAATTCTATGGCATTGACTTCTCACTGGCTCCCTTCCCAGATGATGCTCATTCGCTTGGTAACGCCGTGGAAAAGATGGGTGTACCCCGCATCGGACTGCACGGCTCGCTGGCAGCTGCCGCCATTCTGACCGAAGCCGTATCCCGTGCGAACATTCCGCTCACAGGTTTCAGTGGCTTCATGCAGCCGGTGCTGGAAGACTCGGTCCTCGCCAAGCGCGCTGCTGAAGGGACGCTTACCATCAAAGACGCGCTGCTCTATTCCGCGGTGTGCGGAACTGGGCTGGACACTGTTCCGCTGCCAGGAGACATAACATCAGAACAGTTGATTCCCCTGCTGCTGGACTTGTGCGCCCTGGCATTGCGTCTTGATAAACCTCTCACAGCACGGCTAATGCCCATACCGGGCAAAAAAGCTGGTGATGAGACCAACTTCGATTTCGGTTTCTTTGCCAACAGCAAAGTCATGTCCGTGGATTCCGAAAAACTGGGAGCTTCTCTTTCTGGAAGCGGCTCCTTCTATTTACTTTCCCGCCGATGAATTCCATTTCGTTCGAACGCTTACTCTGGCTCGTACCGATCTTCTTCGCGCTTCACAACATGGAAGAAGCGCCGTTCATGGAACGATGGTCAAAGCGATTGCCATTTAAAGTGCCGGTCAGTTACTCCACGCGGCAATTCGTCATTGCCGTGATCATCCTAACGGTGGGTGGATTCCTACTTGCATACTGGGGAATTGAATATTTGCACAATACAACTGGCTATTTGATCGTACTTGGAATTCAAGCGATTCTATTCTTTAATGCCTTCCTTCCCCACATAGGATCCACCATTCTGTTTCGCATGTATAGCCCGGGAGTTGTCAGTGCGACGTTGATCACTGTTCCATTTTCAATTTATATTTGCCAACGCGCGCTGCTCGAAAACATCATCACCTGGAAACAGATATGGATATTGCTGGCTATCGCTCCGTTTGCGATGGTCTTGTTTGCTGTCATCGCACTGCAAATGGGAAAAGTCATCGGCAAACAATAAAAGAGGGGAGAAGACAACCGCCTTTCTTCTTTCATCTTTCACTTCACAAAAATCAGAATACGACAATACGGGCGGTGAGACCCCGCCCCTATACTCTCAACTTCCACAAATTAAATGGTTCGTCAAATCCTTTCAATTCGCCCGTAAATTGAGTCAGCGCGTTGGGGGAAATATTCTGCGCTATAAAATTTCGAATCTCAGGGTCGTTGTAGAACTCTTCTGAGAAGATCAATTCGCCGCCTTTGGAAAAGCCAGGCAATCGTGCCGTGGTATTGACCGTCGAGCCGAAATAATCCAAACGATCATTCAAATTGACAACGATGCATGGACCTTTATGCAGTCCCACCTTGAGCCAGAGCATAGGCTCGCCGTACTTGGCGATCTCGGTTTGCGCCTTCCAGACCGACTTCAGCGCGTCGATCGGATGACGGAAGGTTGCCATGACCGCGTCACCCATGGTCTTGACGATCGCTCCGCCTTCTTCAGCGATCGCTTTTTCCAGCACATCAAAATGTTCGCGCACACGTCCAAAAGCAGAAGCATCGCCGATCTTACGATAGAGACGAGTTGAGTTGCGCAGGTCGGTGAACATCAACGTTACAGAGCCAATGGAAATCTCCTCGCCAGGTCGCACCACTTCGGTGGCGAACAGATCACGGAAGACCTGTAAGGCAGTCACATCGGCAGCGGTCGCGGCTTGATCGCTCCAGGCGGTACGCTCCAACTGAAATGTCTGATCCGCTTCCGTAGCATTGATCAGGTTCAGGGTGGGAAGAAGCGAGACGTGTTGCCCGTCGGGAGACCATCCATATTGAGAAACGCGCAGGTCTGCTTTCGCTCCACCATCCGCATCGGCATACAAAGAAGTAGAACCAGGAGCATTCGAGACGCGCAGGGTGTAGCGTCCGGTTTCGAGTTGAAGCGGCACAGGCAGAGAACGAAGCGGTGCAACACTTTGCGACATCACAACATGCGGCTGTAATTGCGGACTTCCCATGCAAAATGCTGCACTAAATTCCACCGTCCGCACCGATGGGTTCGGCTTGAAGACCACTTCAATATTGTGATCGAAGTTCACTGTGAAATCGATCTGACACGTTGGACAATGGGAGCTTCCGTGTACATCGCCAAGATTGGTATGTCCCTCCGTGGTGCCGCGACAGGATGGACAAAGCAAGTCCCACGACATATCCAGAATACCTGCACGTGTGGCACGCAAAAACATTTCGAGAGCCACGCGTCGATTTACCTTCCAACTATCGGCAAGCAAATACGGACGGATGCGGTGGAGGGATAACTCATCAGCCTGATCGAGAAACTCTTCGAGACGTTCCACCAGCGCCCGCTCCGTACCCTGACGAACCACCGCCTCACTCTCGGACCTGAACCTGGCTCGCCCTCTGGAAGTGAGTTCCACGCTGAGGCTTTGGCGTAAACAGCAGGTCACCTTTTTTAGCAACACGGTCGTAGGAACGGAAGGCTTTCTCAAACCTGTTTTTAGCAACTACACCAATAGCAAAAGGAATACCCAACCGTGCAAAGAAGTATCGTGGGACCATCCACGTCTGGTAATGGAGGTGGGTACCGCCATTGGGAAGCGGATCCAAGCTCACCTGCGCGCGCATCTCCAGCAACGGACCTTTGCCATACCTGCGGACAACCCCAAAGGAGTACGGATAGGTCCACTCGAAAGGTTCTTCCTCCCACTCCACCTGAAGGACAGGGAGTTTCATGCGCAATTTCTTGGTACCCATTAGGTTGCTGAGCATCTCGATCTCAGGTTGACCGGTGTCGCGGTTAAAACGGTTCGTATCTGAGGCGTATTGCCAGATCGTCTCAGGGGGAGATTGCAGATCCCATTGCCAGGAAAAATAGAATTCTTTTGCCATTGGATGAATAGATGCTGGAAACTGGATAGATTCTACCTAAAAAAGATTGCAGGAGAATTAAGAATTAGTTTCATTCTGGGGGTCAAATTCTTGACAAAGCTATTCATCGTACTACAATAGCTAACGGATATTTTAGCGTGAAAGGTTTATGGATAGTTGAAGACCATCCAATACGGGGCATTGGTCGCCCACTCAAGCACAGTAAAGTTCTACACCGCATCAAGGAGGACAAAATGAAACGAAAAGAACTTCTGACACTGTTAATCCTATTTCCTTTTATCGTCGCAAGTTGTGGTACTGCCCAACCGCCTGCTGTGGCAACTCCAGGCATTAATCCCAATGTGAATATTGAAATCCAAACGATGGGATCAGAGACAAATGAAGTTGGCACAGAAACAGTATCTCAAAACAACTGTGGAGGCACTGCTGAAATAGAAAATGAGGTGTCAAAATCAAGGACCATTGAATATGTTATGGAAGTGCAAAATGGGATGTCTGTAAATGCCAACGGGCAACTCGGGTTTGCTGGGACCGATGTCGAACTCGGCGCTACTGTCGCAACCCAGTTCGGTCAATCTTATGGCACATCTGAAACCATTACTCATTCTATAACGGTAAAAGCAGAAGCCGGTACCAATATGCAGCATACAATTCGACATTTGGAAGTTTGGGAAATTGGGCAGGCTATTGTAACTGTTGGCGGACAGCAAGCCATGATTCCCTTCCGATACCGTTCCAACTTTAAAATAGAATCCGGAGGCAGTACCCAACTTCCATGTCCTACCGAAACGAATAATGACCCATCAAGTAAGGAACCAGTGTCTCCAACACCAGAAAACACACCTGAAACAATTACCTCAGGCTTACGCACAGGAATGGATGTGCAGTTATACGCAGATAAGACAGATGGAAAACATCCTCTAAAAGTAAATCTTGATGCTAGAAGCTCTTTTTTCATTGATGCCAGCGGTACCACCTTTAATTGCGGAGTATGTAACTACACCTGGTATGTGTATCAGGGCTCCAACCTGCTCAACAACCCCGAACGGAGCGGAAATGGATTGTTTAATTACCGTTTTGGGAATGCAGGGGATTACAAAGTTGTGGTTCAAGTCTGTCGAGGTCCAGGAGATACCGACTGTGCATCTGACGCAGAGATCATTACTGTCAGGTAGCGTGCCCTTAACACTCCATTAACGAACTCAAGAATAGTTTCGTGGTATTGTTAACCCATGCCTGAAACTATTCTTGTTGTAGAAGATGAGCTCGCTCTGCGAGAGACCCTTTCCTATAATCTCAAAAAGGACGGCTTCACCGTCGAAGCGGTCGGTGATGGACGCTCCGCGCTCGATTCCGCTCGCAAACTGAAGCCTGATCTGATCCTGCTTGACATCATGCTCCCTGAACTGGATGGCTTCGAAGTAGCGCGCATCCTACGCAAGGAAATGACCACTCCCATCCTGATGCTCACCGCCCGCGATGACGAGATCGACCGGGTGGTGGGTCTCGAGGTGGGTGCAGATGATTACTTGACAAAGCCCTTTTCTATGCGCGAGTTGATGGCGCGAGTCAAAGCACAGCTGCGGCGTTCGCGTCTTCTGCGTGAAGAACTCGCCAAAGCGGAACCGACGCAGAAACAACAGGAGAAACTCAAATTCGGGAATCTCATTGTCAATCTCACCCGCCGCGAAGTGACACTCGAAGGAGAACCGATTCCACTCAAGCCGCAGGAATATGAGCTGCTGGTCTTCTTCGCCGAACACAAAGGACAAATGCTCTCGCGTGAATTCATCCTTGAACGCGTCTGGGGCTGGGACTTCATCGGCGACAGCCGTACCGTGGATGTGCATGTGCGCTGGCTCAGGCAAAAGATCGAAGAGGATGCGAGTGATCCAAAGCGGATCGTCACGGTGAGAGGCGGGGGGTATCGATTTGAGGGATAAAGCAATTTACGATTTGCGATTTTGGATTTACGATTGAAGAATATTTGCCGCCGATTGCACTGATATTCACGGACTGTTTTAAAATCCGTGCCAATTTGTGAAATCCGTGGCTAAGATTTTATGAATTACCCTATCATCCTGGCAGGAATTTTTCTAATAGTCGCGGCATGGTTTGCGTGGCGATATTATCGACTGCGCCGTGAGGTGGATGAATTTGCAAGGCAGGCACGCAATCAAATAACCAGTACCAATATCAAAGAACTCGAAAATCTATCCAGCGCCATCACTTCGCTCATTTCGACCTTTGACCTTCGACTTTCGACTCTCGACGCCGAGCGCGCCCGTCTCGCCACCGTCCTCGACCAGATCACCGACGGCGTGTTGATCGCGGATGCGCAAGGTATTGTTCAGTTTGCGAACCCTGCCGCAGGGAGACTCTTTCAAGCCTCCGAACCGGTCAACCGCAGTCTTGCCGAAGTGATCCGCAACCACCAGCTTGTCGAAACGTGGCGGCGCTGTCAGCAGACGCGGCAGATGCAAAGCGAGTCGGTTGAACTGCCCACGCGCCATCAATATTTGCAACTCGTCGTTATACCGGATCAGCATTCGAGCGGAAGTCTGCTGTTGGTGCAGGATCTCACACGCATCCGCCGTCTAGAAACGGTGCGGCGCGATTTCATCAGCAATCTCTCGCACGAACTGCGTACTCCGCTCGCATCTCTCAAAGCGCTCACCGAAACTCTGTTGGACGGAGCGTTGGATGACCCTCCGGCTGCGCGTCGATTCACGGATCAAATTCAAGTGGAAGTGGATGCACTGACCCAGATGGTGACCGAACTACTGGAACTTTCGCGCATCGAATCGGGACGCTTCTCTCTGGAACTCAAACCTGTCTCGCCATTCGAGTTATTGGACTCTGCTTCCCAACGGATGCAACTACAAGCCGAACGCGCAGGATTGACTCTGCGTGTGGAGTGTGCGGATAATCTGCCAAAAATCAAAATTGATTCACAAAGACTGGAACAAGTACTGGTGAATCTCATCCACAACGCGGTCAAGTTCACACGCGCGGGCGGAGAGATCGTCCTTATAGCGGAACCAGAACCGGGCGTAGTCCGATTCGCGGTTCGGGATACGGGGATCGGAATCCCAGCGGAGGATGTGTCCCGCATCTTTGAACGCTTCTATCGGGTCGATAAATCCAGAGCAGGGAGTGGAACCGGACTCGGATTATCCATCGCAAAACATATTGTCGAAGCACACGGGGGAAAGATCTGGGCGGAGAGTGTGGAAGGAAAAGGCAGTGCGTTTTATTTCACGATGCCAGTAGCATAAAAACGTCCCGCAGGTTTGATCTCAAAACAAAGTTTTTCGAGAAAACCTGCGGGACGGTCTTTTTAGCAGGACATTTTTATTTCGGTTTCTTTATCCTGAAATTATTCTTCATCAACCATACTTGAATATCCACGGCTTTGTTCTCGCTGGGCGGATTCAATCTCACGTAAGTGCCATCGGGTTTCATCACACGGGCACGGACGTTGTCGCTGAAGTAGGTCGCCAGCATACCGTGGCGCAGATAATCGATGTGTTCCTTGCTTTCGACCGGGAAGACCACCTCGACGCGGTGATCCTGATTGCGACTCATCAGGTCGGCGCTGCCCATGTAGATCTCTTCCTTGCCGTTGTTGTGGAAGTAAAAGACACGGCTGTGTTCGAGGTAGCGCCCGACGATGCTGATGACCTTGATATTGTCGCTTATACCTTTGAGACCGGGGCGCAGACAACACATGCCACGCACCAGCAGGTCCACTTTGACGCCCGCCTGTGACGCTTCATATAACAATTCGATGAACTGCGGATCAACCACAGAATTGACCTTGAAGATCAAATGCGCATGATGCCCGTCTTTGGCATGACCGATCTCACGACGAATTAACTTCTCGAGTCCCTGACGCAAGTTGATGGGAGCAACCAACAATTTTTTGAAACTTTGTTTTGTGGAATAACCGGTGAGATAGTTGAACAGGTCAGTGACATCGGCGCCCATGGCTTCGTCACAGGTGAAGAGACCGATATCTTCATAGATCTGTGCCGTGACCGCGTTGTAATTGCCCGTGCCAAGATGCAGGTAGCGTTGGATACCATCGCCTTCTTTACGGATGACCATGGTCACTTTGCAGTGTGTTTTGAGTCCCACTAATCCATACACCACATGGACGCCTGCCTGCTCCAGCATCTTCGCCCAACCGATGTTACTCTCTTCATCGAAACGCGCTTTGAGTTCCACCAGCACAGCCACCTGTTTGCCCATTTCACTGGCTTCGAGCAAGGCTTCGACCACAGGAGCATTTTGCCCCACGCGGTAGAGGGTCTGTTTGATCGCCAGCACGTGCGGGTCGCGCGCGGCGGCTTTGAGGAAATCAACGACGGGGCTGAACGAGTTATAGGGATGATGCAGCAGAATGTTGCGCTTTTTGATGATGTCAAAGATATCGCCTGCCAGCACCGCGTTATCGAACACTTTTGGCACAGATGGATGATAAATGGGAAATTTCAAGTCATGCCGTTCGACATTCTCGTACACCTGCCACAAACTGCTCAAGCCAAGCGGAGCCGAGGTGACATAAATATCGTTCTGGCGAATTTCCAGATTTTCGATCAACAGTTCGCGAATATTCTGCGGCATACTATCGTAGATCTTCACCTGCACCACGGAACCGAACTTGCGTCGGCGAATGCTTTGCTGCATGGTTTCGAGCAGATCATCCGCTTCGAGTTCCTGTATCTCCACATCGGCATCGCGGATAATGCGGAAGGGATGCGCCGAGACCACTTCCATGCCGGGGAAGAGCGGCGCCAGGTTCGCCATGATGACCTGTTCGAGCCAGACAAAATAATGGTGATAGGGAATTGTACCATCCTTGCGTGAAGCACCGGAGGAACGTTTGATGGGGATAAGTCGCGGCAAGGTATCAGGTACTTTTACGCGGGCGAATTTTTCACGTCCCTTGCTGTCTCTGATCACGATGGCAAGGTTGAGACTCAAATTGGAAATATGTGGGAAGGGATGCCCCGAATCGAGCGCCAGCGGCGTCAGCACCGGGTAGACGATCTCATTGTAATACGCGTTGACCTTCTCCAACTGCGTGGCATTGAGCTTGTTGTAGTCCATGATATGGACGCCAACTTTATCCAACTTGGGGAGCAGTTTCTTATTGAAAAAATGCAGGGCGGTGTTGTACAACTCTTCAGATGTCTTCCGCGCGGCTGCCAACACATCAGGCGGGGTCAAGCCATCCGGGAAGACTTCCATGATATGCGCTTCGACCTGCTTGCGAATGCCCGAAACGCGCACCATGAAGAACTCGTCCATGTTCGAGCCGAAGATGGCGAGAAATTTCAGGCGTTCGAGAAGCGGATTGCGCTCATCTAGCGCTTCGTCGAGCACGCGGCGCTGGAATTCGAGCAGGCTAAGTTCGCGATTAAGAAATAAATTGGTCGGGTGGAGAGTTGTCTCTTTTATCATACAGTTAACGATATCATCCGCTTAGGATAACGCGGTTAGGATCTTGGGCGGGAGTAACCATTCCAAAACAGCTTTGCGGTCAGTGTGCAGATCGTCGGCAGAAAGGCAGCAAACGCCGCCATTTTTCAGATTGACATCGATCTCGGGATTGCCCGCGACGAGCGTGCCGATCAGTCCACTAAGGGATGGTTCGTGACCAATAAGCACCAATTCGTCCACGCTGTATTTTTCGTTGATCTCACCGACGATATCGTCTGCGTTGCCCATTGGAATAAGCGTTTCACTGATGGTTAGCTCTGGCTTATATTTTAGCACCTTTGCCAGAATGTCCGCTGTCTGCCGGGCACGGATGTAGGGGCTGGAAACGATCAGGTCGGGTTTCACGCCCAATTCTTTCAGAGCCGAAGCGATCTTGTACATTTTGTCACGTCCCTTTTCGGTGAGCGGGCGCTGACTATCGTCTTCGTAGTCGGGCGTTCCGGGATCAATGGCGTTGCTATGACGGATCAAATAGAGTTTCATTCAGGTTTCTCCCATGGGAAAGGTTGCTCTGGCGATACACGCCAGAAGGTATCGAGTTTTTGCATTTTCTTTTTAAACGCAGAAAGGACGTCTGCGTGGCGCTGTTCTTCATAACGGCGAACGGGCGCAGGGTTCGAAAGAGCGAGGCGTCTGATAAAGTCCGAGAGAGTTTGCGTGAAGACCTCCGCATCCTGTATCTCCCCCATCAGTGATTGGTAGTCGTTCATACGTTTGAAATTTTGTTCAGGGAATCCCGGCAACAACGGGCTGGCGATCTCGACCATATAGCGAAAGGATTTGAACGCCACACGCACACGGTGAATGGTCGCAGGATGAGCGAAATCAACATTGCTTAGCCGCTGCCTAACGTGCAGAAAGGCATCATCCACTGCTTGCAGGATCTGCGATTCCAATTCATCGTTCTCCCCATCTTCGATGGCTTCCTGTGTCTTTCGGATACGTTTAGTGATCTCAGAAGTTTCAAGATGTTTAACGGTCTTTCGAAGCTCACGCAATAACCGTTCTTCAGAAGACTGCAGGTATTTCTGGAAATCTTGAAGCTGAGGCAATTCCTGCATAATCTCGGAAAGCTCGGCAAGGATGACCTGGGTATCGCGCAATTCATCGAACTCATCAAGTTGGTCTTTGAAGGCACGGCTCAACTTTTTCAGGCGCGGGTGTGGATCAATCGAATTCAATAATTTAATAAGAGCAAGCATACGGCGCGCGGCAACGCGCAGGTCATGAACCGCTTCATTGGAAAATTCATCGCGACAGCGCTTTAGCTCGGTACGATATTTTTCCCAGCGTTCCTCCAACGCAACAAGTAAAAGTTTTCCTGCGTCTGGACTGCTTTCTGTTTCGATCAGGGGTGTGGTCATGGTTGTTCCGTCATTCAATCTCAAGCCGTATCTCAAAGATTTCTTCAAAGAGTGCTTTGCGTTTCGCCAGCGCCCAATGGGTCAGCATCAGATCACCTTTGCCTGATATATGAATGTACCAATTTGATTTCTGTCCGCGCAGAGTCACATGGGTGACAGGGTTGGTGTGGCTGACGTCCAGCGAATCGGCAAGGCGCAGTAAGGCAGTGAGTTTATTGACGAGAAAACGATCTTTTTGCGTGAGCGATTTGAAACCATCATCGCCCGGCGACTCTTTACGATGATAGCGCACAATGGCGGCGACAATGTTTTGTTCACGCTGCGTCAGCCCGATGAGACGATTCGCGTTCAAAAGATAATAGCCATGTTTTTCATGATCCACTGCGTTGATAAAATGACCGATGTCATGCAGGAGCGCTCCCATCTCGAGCAGCAGCAGATCGTCATCTTCCAATCCGTGAAGCGGTTTGGTTTGTTCAAAAATCCGCGCAGCCAATGCCGCCGTCAGACGGGCATGTTTTTCATCGAACTGATATTTGCGTCCCATGTGCAGAGCCGATTCCCATGCCTGTTTACCGCGATGCGGGCGCGGACTGCGCGAGAGTTCTTCGGCAATATCGAGCAGGATGCCATCCTTCAACCCAACGTTCGGAATGGCGATCTGTTTGACCTTCGCTTCCTGAGCGATCATATGCAGGACAATAGAAGCAGGCAGGATCACATCCGCGCGGTCGGGACGCAGTTTCCATTTGCGGATTCGTTCCTGGTAACTGAGCCGATCCAAGCGGACGATCAGCTCATGGAGTTCATCCAAGCGGATGAAATTTCCGCTCTCCGCTTTGAATAGTTTCTGACGGAGACGCCCGATCTCTTCCGCATTTCCGCCTGTTCCCGCACAAATTTGAATTTTCTCATCCCCGATATCGCGCTCGATGCGAAACCGCGCGGCTTCCGCGTACTCACGCACCAGCTTTGCAAAGGCGTGACGCGGATTATCTTTTGCATCCAATCTTTCCAGCAGACGCACAGTTCCCATATCGTAGCTTTCGGTAGAGATGATGTTCTCGCCCGTGGAAATGGTCACTTCCACGCTGCCACCGCCGATATCGATCAGCAACGTGCGCTTGTTCTTCACATTCAAAGCATGGACAACCGCCGCATGGATCAGCCGCGCTTCTTCTTCCCCGCTGATCAACTCTAATTCGATGCCGCTAGTGCGATAGACACGGTCGATCAAAGCTCGTGAATTCGTCGCCTCACGTGCGGCGCTGGTGGCAACCGCTCGCAACTTTTGCACGCCGTATTTATCGGCAGTATGTCTGAATTGTCGAAACGCTTCTTCGGATTGTTGAATAGTGTTCTTCTCTAGTATCCCCTTGCTGAATACATCCTGTCCCAGCCGTACCGGCAAGCGTATATTCTCCAATGCTTGTACCCGCCATGATTCATCCACCTCTCCTATAACCATACGCATGGCATTGGAACCAACATCAATTGCAGATATTTTCAACATTCTTTATCCGGCTGTCGGAGGCAGGGGACTCAGTTGTCCCATCGTCAGAGACGTAAAAGGGCGCTCTCCAGTCACCATATAAATCACTCGTTCACAGATATTCGTGGCGCGGTCCCCCAGCCGCTCCAGATTATGCGCCGTCCAGATAATATAGTTGGCGCGTTCGATATTGCTTGCATTACCTATAACGGCATTTACAGCATCATGATACAACTCGGTATAACACTCGTCAATCAGGTCATCTTCCTGAATGATAGTGTGAGCCGCGCGATAATCAGCTTCTATAAAGGTGGTCATGGCACGGTGCAGCATATCGACCGATTTATCTGCCATGGCGTAGATCTTCCTGAGAATGACCGGCATCCCCAAACCGCCTGAGCGGATGTTGATATTGGCAATTCCTTTGGCATAATCCCCAATACGCTCCAGTTCGGCACAAATATCCAAACTGGCGGCGAGCGTGCGCAGGTTCCCTGCGGCAGGTTGCTGTGTGGCAATCAATATCATGACTGACAGTTCGATCTCGTATCGTTTGCGGTTGATATAGGCATCGTTGGCGATCACAAGCCGAGACCGTTCCGTGTCATTATCCCTGAACGCCTCCGCCGACCTCATAACAGCTTCTTCCACCATGCTTCCCAGAAGTAGCACTTCAGTTTTGATCTCTTGCATTTCCTGCTGAAAGGTGTCACGTACCATGGTATTGTCCAGTACTAGAGATTTGGGCTAGGTTACTTTTTAACACGGCACAGTTAACACTCGTAGAAAGGCAGGTTAACGATTGGTAAAAGGATTTTCCAGACAATTCCACCCAAATTTGCCTTTGCATAATTGTTTTGAGATGGCAAACCCGCTGTAAAGCACGTTTTTATGAGTCCATGCTATCCTAGGGGCATGGAAATCTTCCTGGCCGCAACAATCGCTGCAATGATAATAGTGGTTATCATCGATACAGAGCAGAAGCGCCATGTTTTCCTGTGCCAGCAGGAAGACATCATCCGGCGTAAATAGCGCGACCAAGATCGTTTCATTCTCTCCTCCGCACAAGGGTCCGGTCTCCTCCCGGGCTCTTGTCGTTTAAAGCATGTATTTCCCCATACAACTGTTAACTTAATCTTAAACGGCTCTTGATGTACCCTTAATGGCTCCTTGTTACACTGTCTTTGTAGCAAAGGAAGATGGTTTGCCAGGAATAATTCCTACAATCTCTTCATACCTTCTTCACAACGCTGCTACATTGGACTGCTAGACTATAAAAAGGCGTTCTTGAAAAGATCGCTTTTGACGAAAGGAGAACAGTATGGGACTTGCCGATTTACACCTACACACAATTTACAGCTACGACGGAACAGCGTCTGTACCGGCTGTATTGACACGCGCCCGCCAGATCGGGCTGGATGTGATCGCCATTACCGATCACGATGAAATTGCCGGAGCGATCAAAGCCCTGAGAACTCGCGCCCAACTATGGCGTGGAAGTGATCCCCGGCAGCGAAATCACCACCGCCGAGGGCGACCTGCTCGCCTTGAATATCACTGAAAAAGTTCCACCCGCCCGACCGCTGATCGAGACCGTTTTGAAGGTTGGTGAACTGGGCGGCTTCTGCATCGCTCCGCATCCCATGGCAGGAGGGCTGGGAATGAAAAGCCTGAGTGCCTATTCGATCTTGAGAGCGCTTCGCAATAAAGAAGTCTCTCGCATCTTGATCGGTATCGAAGCATACAACGCCACTGCTATCGACAAAATGAGCAATCACTACGCCCGCATCCTTGCGGAACGATTGGATATTGCTCACACCGGAAGCAGCGACGCTCACGTAGTCGAAGCCATTGGTCTCGGTGCAACAGAATTTGACGGTCACACCGCGCAGCATTTGATCAACGCACTGCAAACAGGAAATGTACGCATCCGCAAGCAAAAGGAATGGAACTCGGCTCACATCCTTGGGAGTTGGGTAATCAATTATCTGAGCAGTGCATTTGTCCGCTTTGTTGGTGTAGCCTAGTACCGGAGATAAAAATGGACACAATCGCTCTGACAGGTATGGTCATTGGTTTACTAATCGTTTTCGCAGTAGACATACGAAACAAGCGCGTTGAATACTTGAAGAAAGAAAAATGAGTTAGGTGAAGATCTTCTCCTCCTTGATCGGTCTCCTTTGGAGACGATGCCCGTCATCTGGTGAGATGACGGGCATTTCATTTTCAGCTCAAATAGCAAGCTGTCTGACTCCAAACCCTTAACAAGACGTTAACCAGTTCTTCTCCTGTCCTTAAAACCGCGTTGATAAGATGACAGCGTATAAAAAACATAGGAGAAAAATAGAAATGACCAAAACTGTTCGTTCTTTACTGTTCGTGTTTATTGTGGCAAGCCTTGTTCTCGCAGCCTGTGCTTCGCCCACCGCGGAGACTCCCGCCGTACAGCCGGCCACTGCCCCTGCCGAACCTACCGCTATCCCTGCAGAGCCTACTATTGAACCTACTGCTGACCTGATGGCGATGTACATGCCCGATGCCGCCACCGGTGACTTTGTCGCTGCTGGTTCGTCCACCGTTTTCCCACTTTACGAGCGTATGAAGCAGCGCTTCGAAGAAGAAGGCTATGCTGGCAACAACACCTATGACAGCATCGGTACCGGCGGCGGTTTCGAACGCTTCTGCAAGACTGGCGAAACGGATATTTCCGGCGCTTCCCGCAAGATCAAGGACTCCGAAGTGGAATCCTGCAAAGCCATTGGTCGTGACCCGATCGCCTTCCGCGTGGGCACAGATGCCATCGCTGTGGTCGTGAGCAAGGAAAACACCTTTGTTACTGACGTCACCAAGGAAGAACTTGCACTGATCTTCTCCACCGCCCAGAAATGGTCTGATGTTCGCCCCGAGTGGCCCACGGAAGATATCCTGCGCTATGTTCCCGGCACCGACTCTGGTACGTTCGATTACTTCGTCGAAGCCATCATGGGACCCGCCAACCCCGGCGCGGACGGCAAAGCTGATCTCGCCAAGGGTGAAGAAGTCTTCTTGAAGGCTGCTAACCTCAACCAAAGCGAAGATGACAACGTGCTCGTTCAGGGCGTAGAAGGTTCCCAGTATGCCATCGGTTTCTTCGGCTTCGCCTACTACAACGAGAATTCCAGCAAGTTGAACGTGCTCTCTGTGGATGGTGTCACACCCGATGAAAAGACAGTCTGAAGACAATTCCTACCCAATTTCCCGCCCGCTCTTTGTCTACAGTGATGCGAAGATCATGCAGGAAAAACCGCAGGTTGCCGCTTTCATTCACTTCTTCCTTACCGATGTGAACAATGAGATCGACAGCGTTGGGTACTTCCCTGCTAGCCAGTCCGCTCTCGATGAAGCACTCGCTGCATGGAATGCCGCTGTTGGAATGCAGTAAGCCCATCAAAGAAATAAGTTCGTGAATTATGCCTTCCCTCTCCATTTGGGAGAGGGAAGGTATCTTGCTGAGTATGAGAAGTATTGATCGTGGAGATGGAAAGCTATGAGTGTTCTTTCAAAAGACAGGGTTGAGGTCATGCGCCCCAAAAGAAGTCTGAAACGCAAAACACGTTTCGGAGAAGTCATCATTCAGGGACTTTTATTTTTTAGTGGTTTTGTTTCGATATTCACCACCATCGGCATCGTCTATGAGTTGGGCAAAGAAGCGCTGCTCTTCTTCCGCAACCCAGCAGTGACCCTGTGGGAATTTTTCACCGGTACACAATGGCAACCGACCATCGAAGAATTTGGCATCCTGCCACTGGTGACCGCCACACTCACCACCACATTTTTCGCCATGCTGATCGCCATCCCGCTTGGGCTGGCGGTAGCCATTTATTTGAGCGAATATGCAACGCCGAAGACTCGCAATATCGTCAAACCGGTCCTTGAAATACTGGCAGGCATCCCTACCATCGTATATGGATATTTCGCCCTGACCTTTATGACCCCGCTCCTACGCTCGATCTTCGGAGCGGACGTGGTGGACATCTACAACACCGGTTCCGCCGGGCTTGTGATGGGCATCCTCATCCTGCCGCTGATCACATCCATGACAGAGGATGCGCTGAGCGCCGTTCCACGATCGTTGCGTGAAGCATCCTACGGACTCGGTGCCACCAAATTCGAAACCGCCGTGCAGATCGTTCTGCCTGCGGCTCTCTCCGGTGTGACCGCCGCCATCATCGTGGGCATCTCCCGCGCCATCGGTGAGACCATGATCGTCGCACTGGCAGCGGGTGCTGGTCCGAACCTGACGCTGAATCCCTTCAAGAGTGCAGAAACGATGACTGGTCATATTGTCCGCATTGCGGGCGGCGACCTCAGCTACGACTCCATTGATTACGACAGCATCTTCGCCATCGGTTTATTGTTGTTCTTTATCACGCTGACCTTGAACATCATCAGCCAGCAGATCGTACGGCGCTTCCGTGAGGTGTACGAATGAACAAGGTATCACCGACCCCGCCCGAATTTGCACCGAATTTAGATTCTCGCAACCGCAAAGGCATTGCATGGAATCTCGTCTTTCAAGCATCCACCATCGTCGGCATCATCGCATTGATCGCCATGTTGTTGAACATCATCAACGGCTCGATGGGATATGTAGCCTATGAAGGACGCATCGATCCTGCCACGCTCACACAAAACGGCATCCCCATTGAACAGCAAAGCAAGGAACAATTGGTTGCCCTGTTACAAAGCAAACTTTCCAAAGGCGCTTATAACAAACTCGATGCGGAAGAACCGTTTGCAAAACGTTCTCGAAGCGAGATCTATCAACTCGTGCTGGAACGTGTCGTTCGTTTGGAAGTGAAAGATAATTGGACGTTATGGGAATCGCTCACGCAAGCCAACCAGATCAAAGCCACCGTCGCGCAGGATCATCCCAAAGCGCAACTCAAATTCGTCTCGTGGCTCACGAGTGATTTTGTCTCGCGCCCGCAGTCCAGCGAACCGGTCACCGCCGGTATCCGCACTGCTATCCTCGGTTCACTGTGGACGATCCTCTTCACCATTCTGATCGCCTTCCCCATCGGCGTCGGCGCGGCGATCTATCTCGAAGAATACGCCAGCGATAACTGGCTCAACCGCATCATCCAGACCAACATCAACAACCTCGCCGGTGTCCCATCCATTGTCTACGGCATGCTGGGACTGGCGATCTTTGTGCGGACTCTCGAACCCCTCACCAGCGGCGCACTCTTTGGATTTGCGGAAGCTGGCAGCACTGCCAACGGACGCACTGTCCTCGCTGCGGGACTCACCCTCGGCTTGCTCGTGCTTCCGATCATCATCATCAACTCTCAGGAGGCGATAAGAGCCGTGCCGCGTTCCCTGCGCAATGCCAGCTTCGGCGTCGGCGCGACCAAATGGCAGACGGTCTGGTCGCACGTCCTGCCCAACGCCATGCCCGGCATTCTGACCGGCACCATCCTCGCCATCTCGCGCGCTATCGGCGAGACCGCTCCGCTCGTGGTGGTCGGCGCCTCCACCGCTATCAACTTCGACCCCACTTCCCCATTTTCGAAGTTCACCACTTTGCCCATTCAGATCTATCAATGGACAGCCCGTCCGCAGGATGAATTTCGCGCGCTTGCCGCGGCATCCATCCTCGTATTACTCGTCCTTTTGCTCAGTCTGAACGCCTCCGCCATCTTTTTGCGGAATCGCTTCAGCAGGAGATATTAAGCATGACCACAAACAACGAACCCAAATACATTCTCGAAACCCACGACCTTGCTATCTACTACGGCGCGTTCAAAGCCGTGACCGGTGTCAACATGAAAGTTGAACAGAACAAGATCACCGCCATTATCGGACCCTCTGGCTGCGGAAAGTCCACTCTGCTGCGCGCCTTCAACCGCATGAACGAGTTGTACGCTGGGACGTCCATTCAGGGGCAGGTCACCTTCAATGGTGAGGATATCTACAGTCGTGAGGTGGACCCGGTGGAAGTCCGCTATCGGATCGGGATGGTCTTCCAAAAGCCAAATCCATTTCCCAAATCCATCTACGAAAACATCGCATGGACGGCACGCATCCACGGCTTCAAAGGCAAGATGGACGAACTCGTAGAGAACTCTCTGCGTCAAGCGGCGTTGTGGGATGAAGTTAAGGACAAGCTGCATCAATCCGGTTTGTCGCTCTCCGGCGGGCAGCAGCAACGACTATGCATCGCGCGCGCCATCTCGATCAAACCAGAGGTCATTCTGATGGATGAGCCCGCCTCTGCCCTCGACCCGATCGCCACGCTTAAGATCGAAGAGTTGATGCAGGAACTCAAAAAGGATTACACCATCGTCATCGTCACCCACAACATGCAGCAAGCCGCGCGTGCTTCCGATTACACCGCCATGATGATGCTCTCCGGCAATGGCGAACGCTCGGGCACCATGATCGAGTTCGACAGAACGCAACGCATTTTTACCAATCCCAAGGACAAACGTACCGAAGATTATGTGACGGGGCGCTTTGGTTAATGGGTATAATTGAAAAATCTCACCGTGAGGTATCTATGGTACGCAAAACGTTTGAGTCTGAAATTCAGCAGGTAAAGGACGATGTTCTGATTCTCGGCAGTATGGTGGAAAAAGCGCTGCTGGATTCGGTCGAAGCCCTCAAGAAGCGCGATATCAAAGCCGCCGAAAAATTATTCCTGGCAGATATTGAGATCAACAAGAAACGCTTCGAGATCGAAAATCACTTGATGATCCTGATCGCCACCCAGCAGCCCATGGCGCACGACCTGCGCCTGCTGGCATCCACCATGGAGATCATCTCCGAACTGGAACGGATGGGCGACTACGCCAAAGGCATTTCCAACATCAACATCCGGATGGGAGACACGCCTCTTCTCAAGCCGCTCATTGATGTGCCCCGAATGGCGCAGAAGGGTGCTGACATGTTACACCGCGCCCTGACCGCCTTCGTCAATGAGGATATCGCGACTGCCAAGGCGCTTCCCGTCGAAGACGATGAAGTGGACGCGCTCTACAACCAGATCTACCGCGAACTGATGACCTTCATCATCGCCGACCCGAAAACCATCGAGCGCGCCAACTGGCTGTTGTGGGTCGCCCACAACCTGGAACGCTTCGCCGACCGCGTGACGAACATCTGCGAACGCACGGTCTTCATCGTGACCGGTGAAATGGCAGAGATCAAATCCACAGATGATGAATTCTGGAGCCAGCGAAAAACCGAGTAAAGAAAAATCCGCCGAATTGTTCGGCGGATTTTTTTGTTATCCCATCTTGCCTGTCAGATACGCTTCCGTCAATTCCTGTTTCGGGCGGGTAAACATGGAATTGGTTGGTGCAAATTCAACCAGTTCTCCCAGCCAGAATAGACCTGTATAATCCGAGATACGCGCCGCCTGCTGCATATTGTGCGTCACGATCACAATGGTGTAATCCTTTTTCAAATCAGCGATCAATTCCTCCACACGGGCAGTAGCGATCGGGTCCAGCGCCGAAGTCGACTCATCCATCAGGATCACATCCGGCTGCACAGCAACGACGCGCGCGATGCATAATCTCTGCTGTTGTCCCAGGGACAATCCCAGCGCATCTGCCTTGAGGTCATCTTTCACTTCATCCCATAACGCGGCTTGCTTCAGCGATTGCTCCACCACTTCGTGCAGGTTCACATTCATCCCCATCACGCGCGGACCGAACGCCACGTTATCGAAGATCGATTGCGGGAACGGGTTCGGCTTCTGGAACACCATCCCCACTTTTTGGCGCAGCGTGACCACATCCATGTCTTCACTATAAATATCCTTGCCATCCAGCAGGATCTTGCCTTCTACACGCGTGCCAGCAATGGTGTCATTCATGCGGTTCAAGCAGCGCAGGAACGTAGATTTGCCGCAGCCGGAGGGACCGATCAATGCCGTGACTTTGCGGTGTTGAATATCCAGCGTGATGTTCGATAAAGCTTTTTTAGGACCGTAATAAAAGTCCATGTGCTGGACGGAGAAGGCGGGTTGAACGTCAGTCATGGCACTTATTTTATCATCCTACGCACGCATCACACTGACGCCCAGATTGTCGGCGTGGTCGCTGATCCGCTCTAGATTGCGCAAGACCTCGGTAAACATGACATTGGCTTCAGGGCTGCAGCAACCAGATTCCAGACGTTCAATATGCCGCTGACGTGTCTGCAGATACAGTCGGTCGAATTCACTCTCCATCTCACAGACATGTTTCGCCAGCGCCTTATCGTTCTCTTGAAAGGCTTTGACCGCAGACGTGAACGTGCAAAGAGTATGCTTCGATAATTGATCCAGCTCTTCTTCCGCCTGCGAGGTAAAGATCACATTGTTCTTGACCCGTTCCATCGTGTACTGGGCAATATCTTCCGACATATCCGCTACACGCTCGATATCGATCAATAAGTTCTTCATCTGGAAGCAGCGTTTTTGCTGGGTGATGCTCAGGTCTTCCTGTATTAAACGGTTGACGAAGTCCACCAGGGTCTTGTAGACCGGGTCAACGAACTTATCTTCCTGTTCGAGCACGTGACTTGCCGCTTGTGTATTTTTTGTTAGAAGTGCCCGGCAACTTTCCTCTACCATACAGGCTGTCATTTCTCCCAATCGTGTCAGTTCACGCGCCGCCTCTGTTAGTGCAACGGCTGGAACGCTATGTTGCATGTCATCGATATAGACGGTCAACTTTTCCCTTTCAGATTTCTTTTCCTGAGGTGTCAATTTGTCTGCCAGCCAGGCGATCTGCTTCACGAACGGGAACAATATCAGACTGACGGTGACGTTGAAAAAGGTGTGTGCGTTGGCGATCTGACGGGCAAGGTCAGAGGAGGTGCGTCCGACCATGTCTGAATACTGCGCAATGAATGGCAGGAACAACAGCACTCCCAATACGTTGATAATGATCTGAGCCATCGAAGCCTGTCGCGCCGCCCGCGAAAGTTGGAAGGAAGCGATAAAGCCGGTGGCGCAAGAACCAATGTTGGCGCCCAGAATGATGCCAACTGCCCCATCCAACGTAATGACATGGCTCATGCCCATCGCCACAGTCATGCTTGTGACCGCGGTGCTGCTTTGGACAATGGAAGTGATGATGAAACCTGCCAAGACGCCCGCCAGCGGGAATTGCCCCATCGTAGTCAGGCTGTTTTCCACCCACGGGATGGCGATCAAGTCTTTCAACGCCCCAGACATGACCGTCATGCCCAGGAAGACAATGCCGATGCCAAAGCTGATCTCACCGTACTTTTTCCACTCCCGGTTGCTGAAGAACTCAAAGAAGACCACCCCCAGCACCACGAATAGCATGTTGAAGTTGCCAATATTGAAGGCAACGATCTGCGCCGTCAGAGTGGTGCCCACCTCCTGACCAATGATCACGCCGATGGTTTGCTCGACCGTCATCAAATTGGCATTGATCAGACCGATCATGGTCACCATCAACAGTCCACTGCTGTGGATCAAGGCAGTAGCGGCGGTACCGAAAAAGGCACTTCGTAACCGGCTACTGGTCATTTTTTCAAGCCATTTTTGGATCTGTTCCCCTGTTAATTTTTCCATCCCCGCGCTGAGCATGCGAATGCCATACATGAACAGAGCTAATCCGCCCAGAATTTGCAATAGACCTACCATGACGCCTCCAGTGATGATCACAATCTCACTATCATCTTATTGTAGGAAGCAGTCACGCGCAATGGATGGATGTCATTACACTTGTCACCTAGACAGACTCATCAGGGACAAATGCCTTATAATTCAGCCCGATGAAACGGCTCCTTGTTGCTTTTGCACTCACTCTTATTATTCTTACGGCTTGTTCTTCCAACACAAGCACGACCGAAACAAATTCCACCACTGCTTACATTGAAAATAAAGGCTCAGATACCATCGTCAATTTGGCGCTTGCCTGGGCAGAAAAGTATCAGGCGGAGCACCCGGATATTCGAATATCGGTAACAGGCGGAGGGTCCGGAACGGGAATCGCTTCCCTCGTCAATAAAACTGTAGATATCGCCAACGCCTCCCGTCAGATCAAGCAGGAAGAAATCGATCAGGCGAAGTCCAATGGCGTGGACCCGGTCGAGCACATCATCGCCCGGGATGCCATCGCGGTGATCGTCAATCCGGAAAATCCCGTCTCCAAACTGACCCTGCAGCAGATCTCCGACATTTACAGCGGCAAGATCACCAACTGGCAGGAAGTGGGCGGAGAAGACCGCCCGATCGTGCGGCTTTCGCGCGAGACCAATTCGGGCACGCACGTGTATTTTCTCGAAACGGTTTTGCGTCTGGGCAGCAAGGAAGATAAAACCCTCTTCTCGATGGATACACTTTTGCTGCCATCATCGGAAGGCATCATCGCGGAAGTGCGCCAGAACCCGAATGCCATTGGCTATGACGGTCTCGGCTATGTGCCCAAAGACCTGAAGATGATCGCCATCGCCAAAGAAGTGGGTGGCGCCTACGTGCTGCCGTCCATCGCGACGGTGAATGACAAGAGTTATGCGGTTGCGCGTGATCTTTATATGTACACCAACGGAGAACCAACTGGAATTGTGAAAGAATATCTCGACTGGATCCTGTCCGAGGAAGCGCAGCAGATCGTGGCTGATCTCGGATTTGTGCCTGTGAATTAATTTTTGTAGGGGCGGAGCGGCGCTCCGCCCCTACTTTATGGATATATATCATGGAAAAATCTTTAACCTGGCGCGAGTTCGTCATTACCCGTCTCATTCAAACATCGGGATATTCCGCCATTATTTTCGTGGCGCTGATCTTTTTCTTCCTCATCCGCGAAGGCGTACCTGCCCTCACCGAAGTGGATCTGTCCTCTCTACTCAGTTTGCGCTGGTATCCTATTGAAGAATATTTTGGGATCCTGCCTTTGCTGACCGGTTCGCTGATCGTAACCATCGGCGCTGGATTGATAGCGGTTCCTTTCGGGATCGGGACGGCAGTCTACATCTCAGAGATCGCCCCGCGCTGGATGCGTGAGATCCTTAAGCCTCTCGTGGAATTGCTCGGTGGACTTCCCTCCGTCGTGCTGGGATTTCTGGGAATCCTCGTTCTCTCCCCGTTCATCCGCGTCTTTCTCAATCTGCCAACGGGTCTGACCGCCCTGACCGGTTCCATCCTCCTCGGCGGAATCGCGGTCCCGACGGTCGTGTCCGTTGCGGAAGATGCACTCGATGCCGTGCCGCGTTCGTATCGTGAAGGTGCCTGGGCACTGGGAGCGACGCGCTGGCAAACCATCTGGCGCGTGACATTACCCGCAGCCAAATCCGGTGTATTGACCGCCGTCATGCTCGGCGTGGGACGCGCCATCGGTGAGACCATGACCGTGATGATGGTCACCGGTAACGCCCCGGTATTGGCGCTGAAACTGGGCAGTATCTTCTCCCCGGTCCGTACCATGACCGCTACCATCGCGGCAGAGATGGGTGAAGTTGCCAACGGCAGCACGCATTATCATGTACTGTTCTTCATCGGCATGGTTTTGTTCCTGATCTCGTTGGGTGTGAACATCGCAGCATCGTCGGTGGTGTTCCGCACCAAGAAACGTGCGGAGAGGATCTTGTCGTAACATGAAAACCCTCCTTGCCCGCAATCGTCATCTCGTCCAGCGCATCGGATTTACATCCATCACGGTGATGGCATTTGCTACTGTCATCCCCATTGTCGCCGTTGTCATTTACATTCTCATCAAAGGCGGACCTGCCATTTCGTGGGAATTTCTCTCGGGCTTTCCGCATGATGGAATGAGAGCCGGTGGCATTTTGCCAGCCATCATCGGTACGATCTATCTTACGGTAGGCACAGCTATTTTCTCTGTTCCCCTTGGTATTGCCGCTGCCATTTATCTCGCTGAATACGCCGCCGATACATCGCTGACCAGAACGATCCGCATCGCCATCATCAACCTGGCGGGTATTCCGTCGGTCGTATACGGCTTGTTCGGTCTTGGCTTGTTTGTACTTTTCCTGAAATTTGGCACATCCATTCTTGCGGCATCACTCACACTTTCGATCATGACATTACCCGTCATCATCAGCACCGCGGAAGAGTCGCTGCGTTCGGTGCCACAGGGTTTCCGCACCGTGAGCATTTCGCTCGGCGCTACCCGATGGCAGACCATTCAACGCATCGTATTGAAGGAAGCGCTGCCCGGTATTCTCACGGGCGTTATCCTCGGACTCGAACGCGCCGCCGGAGAAACCGCTCCGATCTTGTTCACGGGTGCCGCGTTCTTTCTACCGCAGTTACCGCACTCCCCATTCGATGCCACGATGGCATTACCCTATCACCTATTTGTTATCTCCACACAAGTGCCGGAAATGCCGATACAGATCCAATATGGAACAGCGCTTGTATTGCTGGTATTCGTACTCACCATGAACGTTGTTGCAACGATCATTCGGTCAAGGGCAAGGGCAAAACGACAATGGTAGATAAGATCCTTATCGAAAATCTCTCGCTTCAATACTCCGACGGCGTCGAGTCGCTGCGCAATGTCAGCATGGGAATCCGTGAACATGCGGTGACCGTCCTCTTCGGTCCGGCAGGAGGCGGCAAGTCCACATTGCTGCGCTGCTTGAACCGTCTCAACGATCTGACCGAAGTCAAAACATCAACTGGGAAGATCCTGATCGACGGCGAAAATATCCTTGACCCGAAGATCGATGTCATCGCCCTGCGCCGTAAAGTGGGCATGGTCTTTGCACGCCCCGTCATGCTGCCGTTGAGCATTCGCGGAAATCTCACCTACGGACTGGAACTCGCAGGCGAGAAGCGACGTGCCAAACTGGATGAAGCGGTCGAACGAAGCCTGAAGCTGGCAGCCATTTGGGAGGAGGTCAAAGACCGGTTGGATGATCCCGCCATTGCCCTCTCCGGCGGGCAACAGCAGCGCATCTGTCTGGCGCGTGTCCTGGCACTGCAACCCCAGATCGTCCTGCTCGACGAACCGACCTCTGGTCTCGACCCGATCTCTACCAGCAAAGTGGAAGCGGCATTGCAGAAACTCAAAAAGGAATACACGATCATCCTCGTGCCGCATTCCGTACAGCAAGCCGCACGCACCGCCGATTACGCCGCCTTCTTTTTACAGGGTGAACTGGTGGAATACGGCGAAGGGAAATCGTTATTCACCACACCCAAAGACAAACGGACAGAAGATTACGTGACAGGCAGGTTTGGTTAAGAGCATAGACAAGGAAACAGGTAAATAAGTAAACAGGGGATTCCGCACGTGTATACGTGTCTACTTGTTTACTTGTATACCAACACGGAGCCCCATGAACAATCCATACGATATCCTCTTCGAAACGGTTCGGATCGGTCCTGTGACTGCCCCGAACCGTTTTTATCAAGTACCCCACTGTAACGGCTTCGGTCACCGCATGCCGCAGGGACTCGCCGCCATGCGCGGCATGAAAGCCGAGGGCGGCTGGGGCGTGGTCTGCACCGAGGAGACCGAAATCCATCATTCGAGCGATCTGGCTCCCTATTTCGAAGGGCGCTTGTGGAACGATGACGATATTCCCGGTATGGCGTTGATGGCGGAGGCGGTTCATAAACACGGCGCGCTGGCAGGAATCGAACTGGCGCACAACGGCGCCAATGCATCGAATCTATATACGCGCGTGCCACCGTTAGCTCCACGTTCCATGGGCTCCATCGGCGGCTCAGGCTTTGAACCTGTCCAATCGCGCCGCATGGACAAGGAAGATATCCGCAATGTACGCAAATGGCATCGCGAGGCAGCGATCCGTGCCAAACGTGCCGGCTTTGACATCATCTATTGCTATGCCGCGCATGGCATGACTGCGGCGGTGCAGTTCATTATGAAACGCTACAACGACCGCACGGATGAATACGGTGGCTCGCTCGAAAATCGCGTGCGCTTCCTGCGCGAGATCATAGAAGATACAAAAGATGCCGTCGGCGACAAGTGCGCGGTGGCAGTCCGTTTCGTGGTGGACGAACTGCTTGGAGAAGATGGCATCACCCACCAGGGCGAAGGCTATGACGTAGTCGCCATGCTCGCCGAACTTCCTGACCTGTGGGATGTGAACATCAGCGGTTGGAGCAATGACTCGGTCACATCGCGTTTTGGCAAGGAGGGACATCAGGAGAAATACATTTCCTTCGTCAAACAGTTGACCACCAAACCGGTCGTCGGCGTGGGACGCTACACGTCACCCGATTCGATGGTCTCTGCCATCCAACGCGGCGTGATGGACTTGATCGGCGCGGCAAGACCGTCCATTGCCGACCCGTTCCTGCCGGCCAAGATCAAAGAGGGACGTATCGAAGACATCCGCGAGTGTATCGGCTGCAACATCTGCGTGACCGGCGATATGCGTTATGTTCCACTGCGCTGTACACAAAACCCCACCATGGGCGAAGAATGGCGGCGCGGTTGGCATCCCGAGATCATTTCGCCAAAGAAGAGCGACAAGGAAGTCATGGTCATTGGCGCAGGACCAGCAGGGTTGGAGGCGGCGCGGGCATTAGGTCAGCGCGGCTATGATGTCACACTGCTCGACGCGCACAAAGAATTCGGTGGACGCGTGCTGCGGGAATCGGCGTTGCCCGGTCTGAATGAATGGCGGCGCGTGCTCGATTGGCGCCTGACCCAGCTCAAGAAGATGAAGAACGTGGCGATGTATCCCTCCAGCCCAATGACAGCGGAGGATATTCTCGAATCGGGCGCACAGAATATTATTCTTGCCACGGGTGCCACCTGGCGACGCGATGGCGTGGGACGCACGTTGTGGAAGCCAATTGTTGGGCATGATCTGCAAAATGTGTTTACGCCAGATGACATTATGGACTCCAATGGCTTGCCATTGGAACTTCAGAAGCAAGCTTCTGGATTCCAAATTACGATCTACGACGATGACCATTACTACATGGGTGGGGTGTTGGCTGAATTACTAGCAGAACAGGGCTGTAAGGTTTCCCTTGTCACCCCCGCGCCGATGATCTCCTATTGGTCACAGTTCACGCTGGAACAGGAAAAGATCCAGCACAAGTTGACCAAACTGGGTGTGACCTTGTATACGCGATCCACGTTGAGTGAGATATGCGATGACTCGGTTAAGATAATCGACTCTATTGTAGGGAACGTTACTGAATTGCCACGTGATGGGGTTGTGCTTGTAAGCGATCGCACGCCAAACGATTCATTATATCAACCGCTCAAACTCGCTCAGGAAGCAGGAAAGATTCAATCCCTGCGAATCATCGGTGATGCCGAAGCGCCAAATGTTATCGCACAGGCAGTATTCGCCGGTCATCTGGCAGCGCAGGAATTTGACGAGGAGAAAATTGAAGGAACGCCATTCAAGGTGGAGAGAGTCAAAATTTAACTACTAACTGAGAGGAGGAGAGAAGAAAGATGAAAGCGTCTTTTTTCTCTCCTCCTCGCTACAGCACTCTTTAAAGTGATATTCCTCTTTCAAGGGTTGATGTCATATAGATACGCGTTCGCTCCGGTCGCTTCTACGTGATCCAGCATAGTTCCACGCTCATCTAAATAATTCACATAAAAGGCTTGCATATCTCCTTCACAGCCGCCACAGTCGACAATACCTGAGAAAATGAACCAAACCCGATCCTGTCCTTTAAGCGTTTTTGCATCCTCATAAAAATATTTGAGCGCAATGCGCTTTGCAGGATCATTTCTTCCTAGTAGAGCATCTATATGCTCAAGTTCATAAAATGGAGCATAATACTCAAAGACAGACCCAGATGTATGATACACATACAAGATATCTTCCTCTTGATAGTGCTCAGCAACATATTGCAAAACGGGTCTTATATTTTCACTTACAGGTGGGTGAAGAAAAGCTTCCCATGTTCCTGTAAATGGGAGAAAAAATAAAACAAATGCAGGAAGAGCATAAGCGACACGCGCAAGCCAGATATTCCATTTTGCAATCAACCAATATATCCCCCCCAACCCCTCCGCGATCAGTAACAATGCGAATGGTACTAAAAATAACGTAAGCCTGCCCCACAGGGGATATTTATGCGCCCCAGAAGCCAATAGAGCTATAAAAAAAGGAGATATTACAATAATGCCGATAACCTTATCGCGGTACAGCAACGATAGCGCTCCAACCGGGACAAGGATCAGCATGAGCAGAGAAATAATTTGGTCGGTTCGGTTAAATGTTGTGAGCAGGAAGGAACCGTAGGTTCTCACAAACCAGGCACGCGTTCCTCCAGGTGGAAGGGGCATAAAAGCATTTTCCCAGTAATTTAGTAGATAATCATCGGCTGCCAGATAACGCAGAGAGATCAGATATTCCAATCCAAAAGAAAGTACCCACATCCCAGCCAAGATAAACAACCATTTGACTGATACGAATGCTCTTTTCGTAATTACAGCAAGAAACAACGCCAGCCCAATTCCCGCTAAAACGAAAGCAGCTGGATGTGATATCCATATGGATATCATGCCGATGATACCCAAAGTTAAAAAATCCTTTGAGTTCGCTTCTTGTCTCAGACAACGGCTCGCAAGGAAGACAAGCAATAATACGATCATCACATCACTAGAATATTGTTTTAGTTCTGATGAATAATAAACGAGCGAAAAACTAATGGCAAACAACAGTGTGCCGAATAACGCTCCTTTGATATGCACTTGTGCAATACGGTAAAAAAAGTATACCGATAAGATACCTGAGACCAATGGGATCAGCCGCATCACGTAGTCATAATTCCCAAATAAAAGGGTCAGGATCTTCTCAAGGAATAGAAAACCAACAGGGGCGCCTTGCTCGTATCCCAGAGGTTGTGTCAAGCCTGCGAAATTGCGTCCTACTATGTTTAAAGCGAGACCAGCTTCGTCTCTCCACAAGGAACGCCCGGAAAAATATTGCCGCACACGCAAGAGACCACCCAACACGACGATAATCCAACCCAAGTACATTGGCTTCAGCCACTGGCTCATGTGGCTTTGCGTTTGCTGCATTCTTTGCTCTACCATACCCGTTCCAGATTCGGGTTCGCCAGCGGACGCCGCCCCACTTTGGGCATATCGATCCATTCGCCATGGACTTTGACGCGCACCACATCGGCAGTGAAATCTGTCACCGTGCCGCCATTGTTGTTGAACAGCCATGAACCGACCGCGTAAATATCCACGGGGACACCCAGCTTTTCAAATTTTCTCATCTTATCTGGATTAAATCCGCCCGAGACCACGATCTTCACATTATGACAGTATTCACGCGCCGCATCTTTCCACACATCTGGGATGCTCCAATGTTCCCAGGCAGAATCCAACGCCTGACGGACATTGAATACTAGCCGCGGATTCACGCCCAGATCCAAAGCAGGGTCACCCAGCGGTTCAACCGAGACATCACGCAAGCTTCCGCTGGTATCCAACCGCACACCGTATAAAATATACTTTGCTGCTTCCGTGGCATCCCCGGCATCTGTACATTCGCGGAATTTGGCGAACATGGCTTCCATCGCGCGCAAGGAATCGCGCACCGAATTGTTATTAAAATCCACCAGCGCAATGCGTGGAATGTTGGCATCCAGCACACGTGAAAACTGCATCATCACTTCAGCCGTATCGCCGAGGAAAGATGCAATTGCCGCATGAGCCACCGTCCCACCACCGGCGCCACCCCACCAGTCGCCTTGTGCGTCGGTGGAAACGAATGACCCGATCTGATGGGAGAAATCATCGTTGAAGCGTTGGATGGCAATGTTATAAGCGTAGCCATCCGCCGCCTGAACTTCGTGCAGATCGAAGCGTGCCGGGAAGAACAGGACCGGTTTGCCCCGTGCTGCCATCAATGTTTCGTAGACATTGGTCGCCACGCGGCTGGAACGTGTCAACACGCCCAAAGACGGCGTCTCCAATAAAGCAAAATCGCGATAGCGCCCGCGCGCCTTGATGACCGGTTCTACATTCAACGGATTGCCATCGGACTTGACCATGGTCCCATCATGGACCGCCCACACTTCGAGATTATCGGATGTATCGATAAAGTCGTCACCTTCCCAATATCCTGTGCAGTGACGGAGCATGGCGAGCGTCTTATCGACGCCAACGACGATCGTGTTGCCAGGACGGCGCGTGAACCATTGCATTTCCACTTCGATATCACCAACCGCGATATCGTCAGGAGATACACCCACAGGCAGGTTATGATGATTGCCCGAGTAGGTATATCCCTCGGAGGCAAGCACGGTCAACATGCGCCCGATATTTTCGAAGTATTTGTCTGAATACCAGCCGCGACGCATACGTTCGATATCGAGCTTGAAGGTTTCATTGGTAAGACGTTTTTGATCAAAGATGCTCATAGGATTTCCAATTTGTGTTTTATGATTTTGGAGTTACAACTAAAACTCATCTGTCGATTTGACAATATGCATTCCAGCCGCAGCAAAGCGGTCGTAGGCTGCATTCGCGGCTTCGGTGTGATCGACCACGCCCGGGACAACTACCGGAGACGTGCAATCTTCCAACAGATAGATTTTTTTAGCGAGGGCGGGGTCAGCCAAATTGATATCATCCAGCAGATCAGAGATCGTCCAATTGACACAATGGGACTTGGCTTGACCAGCAATGATCAGCTTATCCACTTCCTGTAATTTCTGGATAAACCTTTGATCATGAACACCTAATGGCTCATCCATCGGACCGGTTAACACTTCAGGTCCGATAACAGAATAGCTTTCTGTGAAAGTTGTATCGCCTTTGATAACAAAGTCGGTCTGGGCGAGGCGCGCCACGGAATGGAAGAAAAGCGCTTCACCAATGGATGAGACTAAAGCATGACCCACTCCACCAAGCATGGCGTGATAGGTCCATACCGTAAGCGCATACTTACCCTTCTTTTCCAACTCTTCTGCATAATGGATCATCATTTGCTGACCATATTCAGGCGCAACATCAAATTGTGGTGCGAGAGCAGGGTTGAATTTCCATTTGCCAGATATCAGATCATCAACATGAACATCGGTGTACGGGGATGGATGATTGCCATCCTTATCGACGAAGAAGATGGCATGGAAAACCTGCATGGTCAGATGAGTATCCATGGTGGCGGTGATCTGTGTAATAGCGCCCAGATTACGATAAATGAATTCGCTCAGGCGTACATTGTCTTCCACGGCACCACGTCCGCTGCGACCGCCAACGTAGAGTTCGAAATCGGGAATGCAGAAGGTGTTTTGCACGTCGATCAGCATCAGCCAGGTTTTGGTCGAATCAACGGAGGCAGGCTCCAGCTTATGAAGACGCGCCCAGTCCCTTGCCTGCACAGCGCGTTCCTCGTAAGGAATCCGCCAGAGGGAAGCGGTTTTCGTCGCATCAAAAAAATCAGGGATCGGTAAATTTGAGGCAGTCATAGTTTCTCCATTTCAATCCATTAATCCAAAAAGGCTATTTCCATTTTTTTGAATTGGTAAAGCATGGCAGGACGATGTGCGCCAGCAATATCTTTCTTGCCGGTTTCTTGCAGCAACCCGGTGGCAAGCATTCGTTTGCGGAAGTTTCGTTTATCGAGAGTACCGTTGATAATGATCTCATACATCTTTTGAAGTTCTGAAAGACGGAATTGTGGCGGCATGAGACCATAGACGATGTTGCTGTAACTTGCTTTAGCGCGCAGCCGTTGAACCGCGTAGCTCAAGATCTTTTTGTGGTCGAAGGCAAGTTTCGGGAGGCGATCCACGGAAGCCCAGGTGAGGTCGGTGACCTTCTCTGAATCTGGCTGGACCAAATTTTTCCAAGGGATGAGTGCGAAGTACGTAACTGTGATAACACGCACGCGCGGATCACGGTTGGGATCGCCGAAGGTATAGAGTTGCTCAAGATAGACATCCTCTACACCAGCTTTTTCGCGCAGCACGCGCATGGCAGCATCTTCAAGAGATTCGCCCAATTTGAGGAACCCGCCGGGAATGGACCAGAGCCCAGCGAAAGGCTCTTCCGCCCGTTTTACCAACATGGCTTTGAGGGTATCGTTGGTAACCGTGAAGATGACGATATCAACGGTCACAGCAGGTTGTTCGTAGCCAGGATACTTAGTGTTCATAATACACTTAATATAACCTGTTTTGATAAAATGTCAAGCGCCGGACTGTAATGGATGCTCAATTCGTTGCCGTTGACTTTTTTGCCTGAAACCTGTAGACTTGATGCACTATCACGTTTTCAGAGGAGAAATTATGACGTCTCAATTTCAGTTGATCATGAGGACGGGACCTACACCCGGGGCGGCATTTACACTGGAAGGCGATCAGATGTCGATCGGACGTGATTCGACAAATGAGATCGTGATCAATGATGCAGAGATCTCACGCCGTCATGCACGCCTGACCTTCCAGGGTGGGAAATATGTTCTGGAGGATCTCGGTTCCACCAACGGGACGTTTGTGAACGGACAGCGATTGGCAGGACCCCGCGTTCTGAAGGCGGGTGAAGTGGTCTCCTTCGGCGAGCAGATCGTGCTGGTGTTCGAAGCATCCAACTTCGACCCTGCCGCGACAGTGGCTTCTCCGCGAGTGGCGTCGGCTGTTCCATCCGTTCCGCGCCCGGCAACTCCCCCGCCGCCTGCACCTGCTGAATATGCTGGCAGCATTCCCGCCAACCCCATGCCGGTTTCCTCGGTATCTGCGCCAAAGAAAATGAATATTACGCCGATCTTGATCGGTGCAGGAATTCTGTTCATCATTTGTATCTGTGGTGGAATCCTTTGGTTCATCGATGCCAATTACTTATGGTGTACGTTCTTCCCCTTCCTCGGCGGTTGTTGAGCATTGAATTCTTGCCCCCGCAGGCATCGTCTTGCGGGGGCGTTTTGTTTAAGTAATTCGCATCATCCTGCAGGTTTGAGCCACTCTCAAGGCTATAATAGGAACCCGCGGGACGGTTTATTTATATTGCAAAAGCTATCCTGATTCGCTAGAATAAGATTACCTATTTTATACGGAGCCATGGCTATGACTCAACCTTCTGAAACATCACCACGTTGGGGTTCGACCACCAAATTATTGATCGGTTTCATTCTCGTGGGAATTGTTGCATTCCTATTGTATCGATTCTCCAGTTTGATCGCCCCGCTGCTGTTCATTGTTATCATCGCTTATCTTCTGCATCCAGTGGCAGGATGGATCTCGCGCATTTTGCATGTCTCCTGGCGGGCAGGCGTCAACGTTGTTTACCTGTTGATCCTGTTGATCCTGATCGGCTTGCTGACCTGGGGCGGTGTGGGATTGGTAGGACAGGTGCAAAGCCTGATCGCATCGGTGCAGGATATCGTAGCAAACCTGCCCACCTATGTACAGGACTTCTCGACACGCGTCTTTGTATTCGGTCCCTGGCGCTTTGACATGTCATCCCTGCAACTTGACCTCAACACCATCAGCCAGGAACTGCTTTCCTTCATCCAGCCGCTGCTCGGTCGCACCGGCACTCTCGTGGGCACCATCGCCGGCGGCGCCGCCGAGATCTTTGGACAGACCTTTTTTGTACTGCTCGTTTCCTATTTTGTGATGATCGAAAGCAGTGGATTGCGAAGGGATCTTTTCAAGTTCACTATCCCGGGCTACGAAGAAGATATCGAGCGTCTTGGCAATGAACTAAGCCGCATCTGGAACGCCTTTCTGCGCGGGCAGATCATCATCTTCGCACTGGCAACTGGTATTTACTCGGTATTGTTGCCTGCCTTTGGCGTGCGCTATGCATTGGGCATCGCACTGATGGCAGGGCTGGCAAAGTTCCTGCCATATATCGGTCCTGCCATTACGTGGGTGGTGATGGCATTACTGACACTGCTTTATCCCACCACCCCGTTCGCAGACCGCCCCTGGCTGTATGCAGCGATCGTGGTCGTTACAACGCTCGTCATCGACCAGATCATCGATAGTTTTGTCGCGCCGCGTATCATGGCACGTACGCTGAAGGTACATCCTGCTGCGGTACTGGTCACAGCCTTGATCGCGGCAAACCTGTTGGGACTGCTGGGGGTTGTCATCGCTGCGCCCTTCCTGGCGACCGTCCTTTTGATCGGGCGATACGTGATGCGCAAGATGTTCGATATGAATCCCTGGCCCCCCGCGGCACCTGAACCACCTGCAGTTACCCCCGAATTTATCTTGCGTCTGAAACGCCTCGTGCTATCGCGCTACGAGAAGACACAGAACGAAAAAATTATTTCCAAGGAGAATGAAAATGAGCAGTAATCATAATGAACCCAAGACCGAGACCATGGCAGAGACCGATAACTTCCTGGCATGGAAAGCGGAAGAACCCGATGGCGAGACCACCTATCACATTGAGTTGAACAATGTCACGGTCCACTTTTTCGAAGAGGAATGGACAGAGTTCATGCAGTTGGTTCGCAATTTGAAATAGCCCTGCATAAAACCTTTTTGCCACAGAGAGCACAGAGACCATTGAGATTTAAACTCAAAAACTCTGTGAGCTCCGTGGCTCATTTTGAATTATGAAACTCAACAACACCATCACCGATGTGCGCGGTATTGAGGTGGGGCACGCACAGGATGATGCAGCTCTCACAGGTTGTACTGTTCTGTTGTGCCGCAAGGGTGCAGTCGCTGGGGTAGATGTCCGCGGCGGTGCACCAGGCACACGCGAGACCGACCTGCTCGACCCCGTTAATCTTGTACAAAAGGTGCATGCCATCGTGCTCGCAGGAGGCTCCGCTTTTGGGCTGGAGGCTTCTACCGGCGTGATGCGCTATCTTGAAGAACACAAGATCGGATTCGAAACCGGCGCTGCGAAAGTTCCCATCGTCCCTTCGGCAATTCTTTACGACTTGGGAATCGGTCGCGCGGACGTTCGACCTGATGCCGCTATGGGATTTGCCGCTGCCGCCTCCGCTTCTTCTGATGCGGTTGCGGAAGGCAATGTCGGTGCAGGGACCGGGGCAACGGTCGGTAAGATGTTCGGCATGGGGTTGGCGATGAAATCAGGACTGGGAACAGCCAGCCTCAACATCGGAGGCGGAATCAGCGTGGGTGCGCTGGTAGCGGTCAATGGCTGGGGCGATGTGATCGATCCACAAACGGGGCAGATCATCGCGGGTCTGCGTTCCGGCAAAGCAGGTCCACTGCGGATCGGGAAAAAGGATCAACCCTTTGCCGATACGCTCGCCATGATGAAATCTCCCACCGGGCGCGGATTGCTTGCCTTGGCAGCGCGTGCCAACACGGTCATCGGTGTGGTAGCGACCAATGCCGGGCTGACGAAAGCGCAAGCCACCAAAGTGGCACAGATGGCGCAAGATGGCATCGCACGTACAGTGCGTCCTGCACATACCATGCTGGATGGCGATGCGATCTTTGCACTCTCCACAGGCACGCGCAAAGTAGACGTTTCCACTATCGGAGCGTTCGCGGCAGAAGCCATGGCAGAGGCGGTCATCCGCGCGGTGAAGGCGGCGAAGTCCGCGGGCGGGGTGCCAGGATTTAGTGGATAATCAATAGGTAGCGCTACATTCTTTCTTACGAATCTATGTCGCTCTTCGCTGACCCTACGCGGAGTAGTGAAGAGCGACAAAATAAATTTCGATTTTTGAGCAAGTACATTTTACGTTCTATGGGATCAGCCAGTAATCGATGAAGTCACCAGCCTTTCAACAAACCAGTTCCATCGCCTTTGCATGGAAGAACTTTCTCCTCTATTGGCTGATAGGGATGTTCCCAGCCTATTTTCTTACAAGCTATTTTTCTTATTTCTTTTCCACTTTATTTCAATTCCTATTCATCGGGTTGATCTTCCAATGCCTTTGTGGACTGACTGCGTATGTTCTTCTCGAGAAAGCTGTCGCCCGCTCTGACTTTCAATGGCGCAGCAATTGGACGACCGTGCTTATCTTGTGCCTTGCAGTGACCATTGATATTGCAGCAACACGATTAGTTTTGCGATTCCCCAATCTCTTTAACCAACGGATCATCTTTATGGAGGCAGCATCATTTGCCCGCTTTGCCGCTCTGATCATCCCCTCCATGGTTGGGTCGGCGTTCGTTGCGCAATGGATGCAGCGATCCGGGTATTTCATCCGCATGGAAGAAATACGTCTCTGGAAATTTATTCAACAAAACCTGCCTGGGATCCTTCTGGCAGTTTCCTTTTTCTTCCTCTATTTCGTTCTGGCACAGTGCATCAATTTTCCGGGCTACAACACCGTCGACCGATTTTTTGACACCGATATTTCCGAGTGGCTCTCCAGATTGGCGTACATCACACCCAAACAGTTCATGGCAAGAGCAGTCCACCCTGCCATCTTAATATTTTTGCGCCCTTTGGTGGAACTAATCGCTATCTTTCTACATGGAGACAAAATCCAAGCGGTCTTTCTCCTCAATACATGCACGGGAGCAGCCGGGGTGTTCCTGATGTGGCTTACCGCCAAGAAAATATCGGACAACACACCGTTTAGTTTGATAATCGCTTTCCTGCTGGGGATCGGAACTCCCCATTTGCTGCTCAGTTCTATGATCGAAACCTACGCGTATTCTGCATTTGCGCTCATTCTTTTTGTTTATCTGCTTGTGTCTGACCGCACGGACTTGAAGTACACCATCCCTGTTGGAATACTGGTCTTTGGAATCACAATCACCAACATAGTCCAGACATGCATCCTATACCTGTTCAAAAAACCACGCATCAAAGTGATCTTTCAATATATCGTGGCAGTCCTTTTCATAACGCTTATTTTGAACATCGTTCAAGTAAAGGTCTATCACTATGTAAAGGCTCTCTACGATCTCAACGACTTGATCTTCGAGCAAAAATATACGATCAACTTTATGGAACATGGCTGGGTACTCAGCGGGCGTTTCTGGCTGATGGTTCGCTCCATCCTACTCTATGCTGTGGTTGCGCCCAAGCCATTTATCCTGACCACTGAAATTGGTACGATCCTTCCCACCTTTAGCGTTTTCAAAATCACGATCGGAGAATTCCATGTAGCCGGATATACGGGATTTTCTGATCTGACCGTCAAAGTGTGGATGGTCATTCTCTTTGTCGGCTGTGTACTCTTCGTATGGAATTTGATCAAATCGCCCAAGCAAATGATCATACCGCTGGGACTTGTACTTTGCATGGGTTTCAACCTTCTCCTTCATACCTTCTGGGGAGATGATCCCATGCTCTACTCGCCTGATTGGGCATACGCGCTGGTGCTATTTGTCGCCTACGCGCTCCAGAAATGGGCGGATAAAAAATGGCTTCAGATTCTATTTATCGTCTTTCTTGGATGCGTAGCGTATGTAAATCTCAGCTTGATCCAATTGATGATCCAAACAACCCTGCCGTTCTACGCCAACTGACACACTATGGAATCAAAAACAGCAACCACGAAACGGGTTGCTGTTTTCTGATGTATGGAGTAGAAATTACTTCCGATGTCCCTTCATCTCGTCCTTGAGCACCATGGTCATGACGATGCTCACGGCGCTGACGATCAGTGCGCCAAGGAAAGCGTTCAGCCAGACGGGGTCACTGATGATGAGTCCGATGCCGAACTGTTGACCGATGACGCTGGTCAGCCAGAACAGGAAGGTATTGATAACCAGCGTGAACAGACCCAGGGTCAGGACGATGAGTTCGCAGGTGAGCAAGTTGAGTAACGGGCGGACGAGGGCATTGACCAAGCCGAAAATGAGGGCGAGCCACACGATCGAAACCAGATTACTGCGCAGGTCGATGCCCGGCAGGATCAAGACTGCCAGATATAAGCCAATGGCGTTGATCACCAAACGTAGAATGAATTTTGTCATTTTGTCTCCTCATTAATTTCTATCAGCACTGTGAGCCTGCAAGGCAAAGTAATCTCATGAGTATGGGAGATTGCTTCGGACTACCGTCCTCGCAATGACGATCACATAATCATACGAAGAAACAGGGATTTGGTTGCGTTAGGCTTTCATCCACAGCAGGGTGCGGCGGAGTCTGAAACCGGCAGCGGTAATGGCTTCGGTCATTTCACCGGCGGGAAAATCGAGTGAAAGCGCGGCACGGCTGGAAAGGGTGCGACGGGCATGGATGAGGAGCTGGGTAAGAGCTTTGGGTGCACCTTCTGTTAGTCGAGCGTCGAGTCCACTGGGAGGGACCGCCGCGTACATGAAGTCGGTCCGACCGCCATGCGGCATCCAGGAAAGCGTGGCAAGCAACTCAGAGCCGTGAACGGCTGCCCATTGCGTGATGTTGAAATCCACGAAGAGCAGATAGAGCCAATTCATGAAACCGGGGCGCAGGGCGTTGAGGTTGAGCGGCTGGTACCAGTCGATGAAGTCGGGGTAACTGCGCCGCAGCCATTGCTGTTGACGGGACCAAAAATGGGAATAACGCGAAACGATCTGAATATCGGAAGCAGGCTGCGGGTAGAAGGAATCGGGCACAGCCGTCCAAGTGGTACGGCGGGCGATTTCCTGGAATCCCAGATCTTGATAGAGCTTGATGGCGCCGGGATTGTCATCGCGCACATGCAGCCAGATGGCAGAGGCTTTTTTGTCGCGGGCTTGTTTCATGACGCGTTCGGTCAGGGCGCGCCCAATGCCACGCCGGCGGTGATCGGGGTGCGTTGCCACGTTGGCGATCAAGTAGATACGTTTGCCGTTGTCCCGGAAGGGAATGAGGCTGGCGTTGCCGATGATCTTTCCGCCCTCGTCCCAAACGTAGCCCATCATCGGCAGGGAAGCGGTCTCATTGAGACGCGATGCCCAATTGGAAAAGCTGTCTTCACGGCTGGCGCGGCGCATATCTGCCAGATAGCGCTGACCTTCGGCATCCATGGTGGGAGAAAAGCACAGTTCGATCAGATCTGCCACGGCGGAGAGGTCGCGCAGCACGTTGAGCGGTCGCAGATGCGGATGCTCGCTGGTCTTAACCGGGATCGTGATGGAACTCATTAGGCGAAATTATAGTCGCAATTGCTGGCTTTTTGCTGGCGTATAATGGTACCAGAGCATACTACATCGTTGCAAAAGGATGGACATTTATGATCGCTACCTTTATGAAATCTCCATTACCGAATACACTGGCTGTTCTCACGCTGGGGGCATTGATCGTTAGCTGGCTTATATCCATTATCTTGAGCATGGGCGATACCTCTGTTCGAACAGAAAAGGGATGGTTCGCCTGGCTGCTGCCCCTCTTTAGTGTGCTGGGTCTCCCCGCCACATGGGATCTGCTGCAAACCAAAGGGATGACGTTCTTTTTCGCCGCTATTGTTTTTCTTGTTTTCATTCTGAACATTCTGATCCCGGTCTTGAAACTCCTGGGGAAACTTCCCGCCATTTCAATTGCGGATTGGTATAAGTGGACGGTTCCGCTCTCGGTGATCGGCGGGTTGACCGTTGCCGGGTATTTGACCTTCGTCGAAGCGACCGGAACCCCGGTCGTGTGCGGACCATCCCTACACGGCTGCATCGACGTGCAAAATAGCCGCTACGCGGTTCTCTTCGGCATTTTGCCGGTCGGCATGCTGGGGTTGGCGGGCTACATTGGCATTGTGGTGAGTTGGCTCGCCTGGCAGTACGGTCCGCGCTCCATTCAGCGGATGGCAGTGCTGGCGCTGTGGGGCATGTGCGTGTTTGGAGTGTTGTTCTCCGCCTACCTGACCTTTTTGGAACCCTTTGTCATCGGCGCAACGTGCATGTGGTGCATTTCTTCGGCGGTGTTGATGATCATTCTGTTGCTGGTGAGCACGCCGTCCGCGCAGGAGGCGATGGCAGGGGAATAAGGAGTACAATACTATCTGTAGATAGTCTGTTATACAGCAGTACGCTGTATAACACCCCGCACGGGGACAAATTACAGCACAATGCTGTATAAAACATAGTTGGGCGGCGAGTGGAATACCGTGAGTTCTGTTTGAAGGTTGTGTTGCTTGGCTCCAGTGAGCAACGCACACCCTGTGAGTACACAGCGTGTGCTTCCTGATGGTTTTATCATGGGCTCGTCCGCACTTGCTGCGCATGGTCTCTCGGGTGACTCGAAACCATGCTAGCGCAACTGCTTCACGGAAGCATGTTCTTGAGTGTCCAGCTCGTTAGCAGATCGCCGTCCAACACCGCGTGCACCCGACTGGTGGGACTCTGCGCGTTTTGAAGCATTTTGCGTCGCTTGAAGTTGTTTCCGATAAAATAGCGTTATCTCGTCCCGCCCACCAGCGGGTAACGCAAGCCGTTAGGCGCTTCGCCGAAAAAATTGTTTGCCGTAAAAATGGGCTTGATAAACTTCGACCTTGTAAAATCTGAATTCTGATGGGCAAAATAGTGGATTACAAAACCAGATTGCTAAGGAATCGAATAATTTTTGTGCTTCTCACTGTGGTTATTCTGACGGCTTGTAGTTGGCTTATTGGCATTGCGAATACACTAAGAAGCATCTTGTTTGTTTCGGTTGGGCTTATTACTATAGTTGGTGGTAGCATTTTTATCATTTATCGTTACGAGCAGAATGAACGTTCTGCATTCATAATATTAGCAGGGTGGTTTGGTTTCTCAGGTGCTATGCTATCACTTTTAGGAATGTTAATGGATCCAAGGTCGGCAATTTTTTCATGGACTTACTTTGTAAAAGTTGCTGGCATAGTTTGGGCAGTAACCTTTTTCTTTATTATTTTGATGACTCCGATCGGCATGGCTCTTCTTAAGTTTTGGCGAAAAAACTTCGCCAACCCAATAAGTCATCGTAAATAAGAAATACCGCTTAAAGTTAAACAGCGCCTAACACAGCGTGCACCCGACTGGTGGGACTCTGCGCGTTTTCAAGCGTTTTGTGTGGCCTGAAGTTGTTTCCGATAAAATAGCGTTATCTCGTCCCGCCCACCAGCGGGTAACGCCAACCGTTGGGCGGCAGTCAGATAGATTTTCCGAACAATGATTTCGTCAAGGTGAAATGATGGGCTTCATAATTGGCATTGAAACAATCACGGGTCAAGAAATACCCTTTTGGTTTACAAATTCAGACAGCAAAGCTCTGAGACATCAACTCTTGACCTTTGAGGAGTATGATGATGAGCCGCTCTATAAGATAGCTAACCACTTTCACCTAAATCTGGAGGCATTAAGTCAAAGCAAGATCGTTTATACCGAGAATGAGACATTAGAGGATATTATTGCTATGTACTCGAACAATCAAGAGAGAATAGAAGATTGGCATAAGCGCCAAGCGCAACGAGAAGCAGCATGGCAATCACCCAAAATTATAGTCAATACCCTAACACTTCTCATCAACACGCTAGAGAGCCATCCAGACATATTTTCCGATTTGAAAATTGAAGATCCATATTTCACGCATGGTTCTTTCCGCCAAGATGCGCTAGATATGGTCAAAATGCTGGAGTGGTGCATTACCAACAAGATAGAAAAGGTTCGGATAACATTGGTCTAAGGAAATATGACAAGCCGCCCAACACCGCGTGCAGCCGACTTGGGGTACGCGCCGCGTTATTTGGAGCTTTTTCGCGGCTTGGAGTTTTTTCCGTTTCGGTAGCGCGTCCACGCTCCCACCCCAAGCGGCTAACGCCAGCCGTTAGAAAGACCAGGGGCTTTTTCTCTGCGATTGGGATTTTGTAATTCTGTCTCGCCAATTGTCCAGTTTTGCCAACAATGTGTTTTATCGGCTTGGGGTTTATCCGTGAGGGTGTCTTCTTTAAAATGGTCATGATGAGTTGAGCCACTTTTTTCGCCATGTGGGTTGGTCATTGGTGGCGCGGGTTGGTTTTGTCTCGCCGCGTTCGGTGTCTGTGTAAGCGGTGGCAACTTGCTCGAAATGTTGTCTGTTTGCTGAGCGATATAATTGTCGTGGAGTCTTGCCAGCGGTGTTTCGAGCGTCCGCACCCGAGCTTTTGTCTCGACTGGGAATCGGTTCTGTTCCCACCCTGGCTTTCTAACACTGCGTGCAGCGGACGGTGGGTATGCTCCGACAAAAAGGCTGGTTCAGGCGAGAGATCTGGTTCCGTTTCGAGAGCTCGACTCTCCCCACTCGCCGCTAACGCGATACCGTTGGGCGGCGCAGGAACAAGTACAGTAAAATTGTGAGACTAGCAAATAAATCGCGATGTATCGAATACCAGATCTGAACAGGCGAAGCTTCGCTCGCACAAATTCACAGACCATCCTTCAGAGAATTGATCTTTTGAAGGAGTTACTTCCCCCTGTAAAGACAATTGCAGAAATTTGTTGTGGTGATTGTACAAGGCAGTTTGATCTGTATTCAAAACACTTGGATGTACGGGCTTATCGTGGACTCGATATTGAACCAAGCATCGTCATTGAGAACCAGAAACGAGAAATAGAATGTTATTGCGGTGATGCTTTGGATAAAACAATATTACAGAAATTCACTAACGATGATGTGATTTTCTTTGGACCACCGCTGTCAACAGCATGTGATGGACACCAAATCCTTCAGTTTGACGATGTTCAGCCAAGTTATCGTGACTTTGCAAACTTATTGCTTGGGGAGTTGAACTATACGGGTATATTGGTTTGCATCTGTCCTAACACAACCACAATGGGAAATATAGCAAAACTACATCACCAAATGAAGGATCATCGAGAGAAATGTAATCTGCCAGTAATTCATTATTCGTATTCAACGATAACCGGAAACGATGAGCCAACAGAGTTGCGCTTAAAATACGTAGAACTTTGGTTCTCAGAAAAACATGATGACGTATGGGAAGTCCGGGAAAGTAAGCCAGGGTAGTTTCGATGCCGCCCAACACAGCGTGCACCCGACGAGTGGGAGTCTGCGCGTTTTCAAGCTCTTTTCGTGGCTTATAGTGATTTTCGATAAAATAGTGTTATCTCGTCCCACCCACCAGCGGGTAACGCGAGCCGTTGGGCGGCGGGATCTCATGCAAAAAAACTGCTCGCAAGTCGTGAAGCCTGGCTCCAGTGAACAACGCACTCCACGCGCCGCACAGTGTAAAATCTGATTCAAGAGGGAGTGCTCCGGCGCGTCGAGTGCTCGTGGCGCAATAGGTCCTTGTTTTGCCCGCCAGCAGAAGCAATTGCGGCGCTAGTCGTCGGTGGACGGTAGTGTCCGTCATCCGCCTGGTGTCATCCCAAGAGCGGCTCGGGTTCGGGCACCGCAAATGCTTTTTTGAGTCGAAGGCTCACCGTCTTGCCTGCCAAGGTGTGCCGCCGTCCAACACCGCGTGCACCCGACTGCGGGGAGTCTGCGCGTTTTCAAGCGCTTTGCTTGACTTGAAGTGGATTCCGATAAAATAGTTTTATCTCGTCCCGCCCCTTGCGGGTAACGCCAACCGTTAGCCGCACAAAAACGGCTTCAGTATTTGAGTTGTGCGACAAATGAATTGTGTGATCTTCCAAAGAATGAGTTGCACGTTTACATAAATCTTTCGCATGGCGTGAAGCTTCTGCATTCCCCGCACACCCTGTGTATGCACACAGCGTGTGTTTCTCGGTGGTCGAGTTTGCCTTCGCCTGCCAGGAGATGCAACAGCGGCGCAAATCATGTCGAATCTTTTCAGGCTTATTTCTTCTGCGCCGCAGATGCATTTTTGATTGCGTGGTTTTGTCGCCTTGCCCGCCATCTCCTTTGTCTTGCAGCCATGGGTTTTGGTTCGTCATGGTTTTACGGGTTCGATAATTTTCAAAAACAAAGTTGCTTTTAGGTTATGCCAGGGTTGGCAGATTGCATCGAGTGTGATTCACAAAAGTTGTTTTTTCATTTTGTCAGTGGATTTGCTTTGTCAAGTTCAGGGTGGGTTTGACTCCTTTTTGGCGATTGCGAAAAGCATTGTTGTAGGTAAAATATTTCAAGATGGGTTTGGTGATGATTTCTTGCGAGCTAGTCAATAAGAGTTCCGCGAGTGCGGCTAACAAGGCGTGCACCCGACAAGTGGGACTCTCCGCGTTTTCAAGCTGTTTGTGTGGCTTCAAGTTGGTTCCGTTAAAATCGCGCTATCGCAACCCGCCCACTTGCGGGTAACGCAAGCCGTTAGCCTGCTCGCAGAGTACAAGTAACAAAACAAAATGAAACCGAATATGGGTGTAAAAAAAGAATCGCCATCGAAGGATAATGTTCCCTTCGGAGTTGTCTTGTTTGTTGGGATGCTCCTAACTTGCATCCTGGCAAATGCGATTAGTTTCCCTATGCAATCTGGTATGTTTACATCTTGGAAATCATTGCCCGCTCTGCCATCGAAAGCTATTCATATTGTAGAGGTAGATCCGGATCATGTATGGGTCGAAACAAGCAACGGAGATATCTACACCGCGGCTTTGATGTGTAAAGAGACAGAGAACTGTAATCAATGGATAGAAATTGTCTCACCAACAGAGATTATGCCATTGCAGTACCAGCCTATCAAACGGGGAGAAACTTGCTCAAGCTTGGATGGAAACTTTTCGCCAAGCATTCCATCCAAATTTGAAATCAAAGAATGTATTCTTGCTACCGCGTATGGTGTTCCAGACCCAGAATGGGGATATAAAACTTACTTTGCTCTGATGGCAGACGGCACGGTAAAATACTGGCGACATGGAAATGGGATTCTAGGCTTCTTCGGCTCGTTCATTTTTTCAACTGTGATCCTTCCAGTCCTTGTTGCGGTCGTCATTTCAATGAGCTATCTGATTAGAAATGTACTGCAAAGACGAAAAGCAGGCTAACAATGCGTGCAGCGGACGGGTGGGTACGCGCCGCGTTGTTTCGAGCTTTGTCTCGGCTGCGAGCTTTTCCCGTTTCGACGGCGAGTCTCGTCCCACCCACCCGTCGCTAACGCAAGCCGTTGGGCGGCGAGTGGAATACCGTGAGTTCTGTTTGAAGGTTGTGTTGCTTGGCTCCAGTGAGCAGCGCACACCCCGCAACGGACGCGGCGTGTGCTTCCTGATGGTTTTATCATGGGCTCGTCCGCACTTGCTGCGCATGGTTTCTCGGGTGACTTAAAACCATGCTGGCGCAACTGCTTCACGAAAGCATGTTCTTGAGAGTCCCGCTCGTTACCAGATCGCCGTCCAACACAGCGTGCACCCGACTGCGGGGAGTTTGCGCGTTTTCAAGCGTTTTGCGTGGCTTGAAATTGTTTCCGATAAAATAGCGTTATCTCACCCGCCCCTTGCGGGTAACGCAAGCCGTTGGGCGGCTTGATTAAGCTAACATATAAATCCAACACGCAAAACCGCTCGGTAATCAAGCGATCTGCGATTACATTAAGCATCAAAAGGAGTTTGCAAATGTCCGAACAAAATCCACTTCCAGATAATCAACTTGATTTCTACCAGCAGATGCGAGATAGTATTCGGGTTTGGCTCAAAGGCAAAGGCGTTAATTACCAATTTGCAGATTATCTCCTTGCTGCGCCTGACTTATTCCATTTGCTTTGTAAACTGGCGATTGACAAAGAAGTCCCCGTTAAAGAAAAAGCAAAACTTGCAGCAGCGATTGTCTATTTCATTTCGCCTGTTGATCTTCTACCCGAAGCTCTCAGTGGCCCACTTGGGTATATTGATGATGTTGCAATGGCAGCTTTCGTCTTAAATAACATTATTAATAAAACTAACCCCGAAATCGTCAGGCGCCATTGGGCGGGAGACAAAGATATTTTGGACCTTATCCAACAAATTCTTCAAGTTGCTGATGAAATGGTTGGGAGCGGTTTATGGGCAAAGATTTCGAAAGGGTTTTGGCAAATAGAGGTAAATTCGCAAAATCCCACAACGCCGCCCAACACAGCGTGCACCCGACTGGTGGGACTCTGCGCGTTTTCAGGCGTTTTGTGTGGCTCGAAGTTGTTTCCGTTAAAATAGCGTTATCTCATCCTGCCCACCAGCGGGTAACGCACACCGTTAGCCCGCTGATCTTTCAATGTCAAATCTACGTAAGGAAATTTATCTTATGGAACTAAACAATCAGCCTATAGAACAAAACGTCCCCGATAAAAAGGCTTTATTAGATTTTCTCGGCAAAGAAATCGATCATATTCAGGCGGAGTTTACAAGACCAGGATGGACTAATTGGGCGATTATTGGTGGGATTGCAACTGTAGCATGGCTTATGTATTCCGAAATCGAACTTGGCAAATTTGATGTAATCAGGATCTTAACCCTATGGTTAATTTTCTCTTTGGTTTTTCCATTCATATCGATGTTTTTTCTTCGTTTCTTTAATGAGAATGCCCTTCACACCTTACTTAGCAAACGACAGGTTTTATTACTCAAGAACCGACCGTAATGTGTCGCTTTCAGTACTGCTCCTTTTTCTCTATGCTAGCGGATTCCTAATTACAAAGTATCTAGACACTGGAGGCACTCAACCTTACGAATTGTTTTCCTATATCGTCATGAGCATATATTTCTTGTTGTTTCTTCTAGACTTTGTTATCCACGAGTTTGGAATGTTCACGACAAGTGAAAGTGAAGCTAAGTCCTCACGACGCAGATCAGTAGGCTTCTTTGCTGGGGCATTTACCTTTACAGGTCTCTTCATAGCAAGCGGATATGTGTCAAATTCAGGCGGCATCAAAGTCTTTACTATATTTGATGTTCGTGTTTTTTCATTGGCAGTTGCGGCATTCGTTTTGATTCGTTTATTAGTATCGATACCACTCAAGAAGCCGATCCTTGAACAATTGATAAGAATAAACAGGGATTTGTCATTAGATCGCATAAGCGCAAAGACTGCTCAAGACCAAATAGATATTGCGCTGTATGGATTGAGAAGCAGCGATATTCTTCAAAAGTATGTTGACAAATACTTGAAAGTGATGGAGCAACTTAACAAAGAGATGAAGCAAGTCAGCCAAAAAGTTGAAATACGAAACTCGATGCTTAAGAAGAAGAGCAAAGAAACATCTTCAAAAGACAGAATTCTCGAAGAGTTCGTTAAGAACGACATTGCATTGCACTTAGTTAGGATTGAAAAACTACTAAACAGCGATTTGTACAAATCTCTTCTACCTTTGGTGTTTCAAACATTCTCTTTGGCAACAGCATCCAAATATTCATCTGCATATGAAAAAAATAAACAAGAGCTACTTACTGTACTTATAGATGTGCAATCTGGAGTAAAAACAAGTTTTGATGAAGTTCGATCAATTAGAGATGAACAAGGAATTTCAGGCGAAAGTACGGAACCAATAATATTAGTTTTGATTGACCAACTAATTTCAAGGGTGTAGCAATAAAACGCGGGCTAACACAGCGTGCACCCGACTGGTGGGAGTCTGCGCGTTTTTTAGCAATTTGTGTGGCTTGGAGTTGATTCCTATAAATTGACATTCTCTCGTCCCACCCACTTGCGGGTAACGCACACCGTTGGGCAGTTCCTTGTAAAGCAAAGAAATTGAGCATTCATGAATAAGTCATCACAACTGAAAGAAATCACATTGTGCCTACTCATGCTGACCCTTGGTTTATTGCTAATTTTATTTGGCGTAATTACGATTACATCATTCTCCAATAAGTTGCCTGGCGCTTTATTCAGAGACATCAGGTACGACTTCATCCTAGTTTTTATCGCAGGGGCAGCCATCGTTGCTGGTTACAAACTGGTCCGTCTACATCGTACTGGGAGACAATGGTCGGCTATAGTAATCTTAGCAATCGTTCCTTTCATGATTACGAGCTTGAGAGCTTCCTTGACGGCTCAACGTTCAAAATTTGCGTGGGAAATCTGGACCTTTCATGGCGAGCTCTCATCCGCAAATGCCGCATCTTATTACAATTTGTTTAACATGGTCCCTTTTGGCGTTCTCCTTTTGGGATTCTTGTTGATTGGCTTTCTTGCCTCGAACGTGGCAAAGAGCGTCTTTAGAGACCAGACAAATTCTTTGTAGCTACAATAGCGGATTTTCATGCACTCAAATGGGATTGAAGCTCTCTGTTCAAAAAACTGCCCAACACAGCGTGCAGCGGACGGGTGGGTACGCGCCGCGGTTTCAAGCCTTTTGCGTGGCTTTGAGCTTTTTCCCGTTTCGACAGGGACTCTCGTCTCACCCACCCGTCGCTAACGCGAGCCGTTGGGCAGACAATCCGAAAAACATCTACTATGTTCACGATACCCTTTCGTCGCTTCTCAATCAATTCAAGGCTAACTCCAGAAAATCTCAAGAAGCGCCTGATTGAGATTGTTTTAGCACCACCTTCTCCTATACTTCTATTATGGCAAGTTCCTGCCGGGAAACTGTATTCTGGCAGTCTCTCCTCCAACTCTTTCCGTCTGAAAAGGCTATGGGGGCATACACCAAAAAATCTTTGGATTCCAACATTCCGCGGCAATATATATCCTACACCAGATGGTTCCGTTATCGTTGTTACTATTTCTCTGGAAGGCTTTGATGCTGTAGCAATCATCGCTTATCATCTTTTCTTTTTATTAGGATTGTTTATCGGTCTACGCGTTGGTTTTGAGCTATTCGTGTTCATTCTTCTGATCTTTGCTTTAGCGGATGGCTCGGGATATTATCTGGGTTTCGTTAAAGGTGAACGATTTTTTGTATCGGATTTCAACACTATCCTTTCCAAGGACTAATTCATTATGAAACTTAAAGTACAATGCAGAAAGAGTTGACCCAGAGGCAGTCTGCCCAACACAGCGTGCAGCGGACGGTGGGTACGCACCGCGTTATGTGGACATGTTTCTGGCTTTGAGTTTTCTCCGTTTCGGCGGCGAGTCATCCCTCCCACCCACCGCCGCTAACGCCAACCGTTAGCTGGCTATACTAGAAAGAGACTTTGCGTGAATACTACACAGTATGCTCAAGGAATATCTTCAGTTAATTTTTCCAAGTGGCTTTGGGCTACAATTCTCTTTGTTGCTATTGGCGTATTTTTGACATTGTTGGTGGGTGGTGGTGCCATAGTTTTATGTCTTATGACCAGCCTCTTTACTTGCTGGACGCAAATCGTTATTATCCAGGAGGCTGTTCCGGTCCAAGTATCTCGCTGGCTTCTCTACCTCTTATTCGGTAGCATGGTTGGATGGTCAATCTCCTTTCTCCTGATTTACCTTCTTGATCAGCCTATGGAGACGTTGATTAATTCAGCGTTTAATACAGGACATTGGGGTAGCCTCATCTGGAGTGCTGTCTGGATTGGATTTTTTACTGGCGGGAGTATCGGCTTGTTTCCTGGGATATTTATTGGTCTTGCTTATTGGTGGCTGACACGACCCGACGACAACGGCAAGCGTTTATTTTTGAACAATGTGATTGGTTGGTGTGTAGGAATGGGCTTAGCATCTGTAGGTATGTTTATGTTGCTTACTATTATGCTAAGCAATATGACTATTTTTTAGAATTCATGGAAACCTAGATGGGTGTTGATACGTCTACTCAAAGTATATTCTTGTGATTGCAAACGCCAGCTAACACAGCGTGCACCCGACTGGTGGGAGTCTGCGCGTTTTCACGCAGTTTGCGTGGCTTGGAGTTGGTTCCGTCAAAATAGCGTTATCTCGTCCCACCCACCAGCGGGTAACGCAAGCCGTTGGGCATCTATAAGCATATGGATCAATTTGAATTAATAATCAGTCAAGCGATTAACAACGAGATTGTTCGCCAAGATGTCGAAATGCTTTGTGAGTCCCGAGACATTGCGGTTGGACAACTGTATAATGAAATTGCCTTGGTTATAGCAAAACGTTTTGACAGCAAAATCATGTCCTATGAAGATGCTGATACAGCGATGAATGCTATATTTAGTATGATGGTGGAGGATGCAGGAAATGGTGAAGTCAATCCATTTGCCGAACCTGCATTCTCAATTTATGGTGCATTCGACATGGGCGAGTGTGTACTCCATGAAGGCGAAGACCCTGTTGAAACGTATACGCGACCAGCAATACGAAGCTTTCTAACAGATTTGCAGTAGGCGTTTTAGTTATGTGGGTGAAACGTCAACATCGTTTTGCCATAAGACTTTGATATGTTTCATGGAAAAGCTGCACGTTAGGTTAGAGATCAATGATTTCTGCTTTTCGAAGTATTTGTAGTCGTCCCCTCGAAGATGCCCAACAATGCGTGCACCCGACTTGGGGTACGCACCGCGTTTTTCAGGCTTTTTCCTGGCTTTGGGTTTATCCCGTTTCGACAGGGAGTCCACCCTCCCACCCCAAGCGGGTAACGCAAGCCGTTGGGCGCCTGGTGGTAGGATATATTGAGTAAAGGAAAAGCTCTTGGCAGTTATCCACTTCCTGAAAAAACTTTTTCCGAATGCTCCAGACAGGCTTCTTGGGGGAGCTTTGATGACTTTATTGTTGTGGTTATTCATCTTACCAGCCCAGTTTATTGAGATCATCATCAAACATGAATCTTTCCCCACGAGCTTTTGGGATTGGGTACTAAAATTCTTTTATGCTTGGGGATATGTGATAGCTATGTTCTTGATTGCACATCTCACGAACTTTTCTTATGCATCAGGACCACTGCTACGATTTTTTGCTGAGTTCCTAGGTTTGATCATCGCCAGCCCTATCTATTTTTCTATAGGCGCGTCGTTTGCAACACAAGAGAAAAGGAAGGTTGTAGGAGCGGTAGTCCTTGCCCAAGTGCATCTATTAATAAGTAGCTGTATTACCGCCTGGCTGATAATTTTTATTTTTGGTGCTTAGCCCGCGATCTACATTTCGTCCTCGATTGGGAAATCTGGAAGATTAACCGCAATAGACGGCAAGACAACTATGGCGATTTTAATATGCAGTCCGAGCGTCAATTGATATACTTTCTATAGACTGCGCCCAACACCGCGTGCACCCGACAAGTGGGACTCTGCGCGTTTTCGAGCAGTTTGCTTGGCTTGAGGTTGTTTCCGCTACAATAGAGTTATCTCAGCTCCGCCCACTTGCGGGTAACGCCAATCGTTAGGCGGCTGAAAATTTACAGTCCGGTAGGCAAAGTGGAAAGACCTACTGTTGTTCTGGGTGACGTACCTTGCCCCCTGGTGTTTTAGCCTAGGTAAAGTGATTTGCGTTGTACATCTAGTCTTGAGGAGGAAAAGACTATGACCGAAGTAATTGAACGGATTATTCTTGACAAGCCGCGTGCGGATATCACTGCCGAGGAGCTGGCAACCGCCAATGAAGTCGGGCAAGCGCTCCTTTTAGCGATTCCGGGTGTAGATGCAGTTTCATTTGGAATAGCACTATCCGCCGATGAGCCGTTTCAATGGTATGTGCGAATTCGATTTCGCGATGAGCAAGCCCTAGAAACCTTCAACACGCACCCCAATCATCTCAACTTTGCCGAACAATACTGGGGACCCCTCCTTGCGGACCACAGTGTTAGAGACTATCGTCTTCAGTATTGAGTTGGCTTTTGAACGAACAGAGTGGATTTGAGGTGATGATGCCGCCTAACACAGCGTGCACCCGACTGGTGGGACTCTGCGCGTTTTCAGGCACTTTGCGTGGTTTGAAGTTCTTTCCGATAAAATGGCGTTATCTCGTCCCGCCCACCAGCGGGTAACGCAAGCCGTTGGGCAGTTCATTGCAAGGAGTGATACATGATGAAAGTGAAACTCAGGAGGTTTGTTTTCCTTGGTGTTTTAGCTCTCATTTCGTGTGTCCCTGTCACTCCAGCAGAAATTCCAACGGACACACCAAATCCACTACTCTTGCCCGTCTCCACTCAAAATGGTTTGCCCGTATTTGAGATTAATGACTTGTCAGTTGATCATGAATATTGCAAATCTCCAGATGTTTTTTTATCGAAGTCTGATGTCCAGGGATGGAGTGATGACGAAGTCACTCAAGGTTTGATGAAATCATGGTTGGAATACTTCAACACATCAGACGCCCCCAATTATTGTCGAATTGACGGCTACACAATTGAAAAGGTTTATTACGATGAACGTACCCCTTATTTGCCTTTAGAACCGAAAGGTGACATTATGAGGGTCGTACAGTTTTCAGTTAAACTTGTACAGTATCCTAATTTTTGGACGCCTTGGGCTGGAGAAGTTGATCATGAAAACTGGCTACATACAGGCATAAACATTGCTGTGTTCCGTACTGATACAGGCTACACTATGAAATTTGCAAATCCATAAAGGTCAAAAACTGCCCAACACAGCGTGCACTTGACTGGTGGGAGTCTGCGCGTTTTCAAGCACTTTGCGTGGCTTCAAGTTGTTTCCGTTACAATGGCGTTATCTCGTCCCGCCCACCAGCAAGTAACGCAAACCGTTAGCCCGCTCTCGCAAAACCGAAAACACTGACATGATTAAGGATGATTAGAGGGTGAACCAAAGATGAGTAGACAAAAACCTGTCACGATTCTGATGATGCTAATTGCAGTAGCTGCTATTTTGCTTTCGGCAGAACGATTTTTATATAGGAGGAATTGGGAAAAAGAAACCTCGCCATTACCAAGAGAAACGATAGACAAGCTATGCAAAAGCCTTTCTCTAGATGAAAGTGAGCAGGTGTGTAATCCATCCAAGAGAATTTACGCCTACGATTTTAGCCAGGTTTTGAGAGAATATTTTCCGCTCGAAGATGCGATGGAAACTCCAAAAAATAGTGCAACGATTACCTTCCAACAAGTTGAGAATATAATTGGTGAATATAAAATTAAGTGTCAAGAGGTTGTCGATTTGCCAGCGAGTGGGTATAGTTATTTTAGATGTTTTTATGATCTGCGAGGAGATGATTACTGGATAGATACCTTCTATTTTTACTATCCCGAAGAGACGTTGTTCAGTATTCGCTCAGGAAGCAGCAGCAATGATTAAGTTCATTTCCAGTGGCAGAAAAGTCTTCAGGGCATAATGCGGGCTAACAAGGCGTGCACCCGACTTGGGGTACGCGCCGCGTTTTCAGGCATTTTTCTGGCTTTAGGCTATGCCCGTTTCGAGGGCGACTCCACCCTCCCACCCCAAGCGGGTAACGCGAACCGTTAGGCGGCAAGCATAGGAATACCTTGCACTATGAAAGATTTTCTACGACATTGGGATATTGGTGAAATTGCCGCCGTTGAGCCCATCCATTCCTATTCAGGAAAGGCATCCTTCGTCAAAACGATTGGGAATAAGTATTATATCCTGAAAGAAAAGTCAGACTTGTTACAGACGGAGAAGGAATCCAATCTTCTATTCAGTTTGTACAAAGTTGGCACTCCCGTGGCAGACTCCCATTCCTACTATCGATGCAAATTGGTATGCCGAAATGCACGGTAAGATCTTTTGTCTTTATCCGAAACTTGGCGGAGAAGTCATTGCAGAACATTACGCTTGCAATGCAAGGGCACGAGCAGAAATGTTTGGCAAAGCGATTGGTTTCTTACATTCTTGTTTTCTAAAATGTGATGAGATCAGTGATTATGCAGATATTCATCTACTTGAACAGATTCGCAATTGGGCAATCCCATGCATTAGACAGCATATAACAGCGAGTGAAGCCAACGCGGTCGAGAAAATCTGGCAAGAAGCAGATTTAGACTCTGTATATGCTGAACTTCCCATGCAATTGATCCATCGAGATTTACATCCCGCGAATATGCTGTTTGATGAAGGACACATAACTGGTTTCATCGATTTTGAAATCGTCGTGAGAGGTCCCAGAAGTCTTTGATGTATGCTACTGCGGTACGAGCTTATTGGTGGGTGCATACCCAAATTCAGCGAAGATGCAGACTTGGCTCACACTTTTTGCCTCGCTTCTAGAAGGGTATCAAGAAATCTCTCCACTTTCTCCTTCCGAGATACAAGCTTTGCCTGGGATATTGGCAGCCATTGAGCTTTTGTTTGCTGCCTTCAGTTTTGAAACACAAGCCGAGGCAGCCGCAAGATGTAATCTCAATGTATTGAAATGGTTATCAGAAAACAAAGACCATCTGCCCGTATCGATTTTAGAAAGCTATAGCTCTCTAAGGCAAAATGCCGCCTAACATAGCGTGCACCGGACGGCTGGTGGGCTGTGCGTTTTTTAGCATTTCTCTGAGCTTTGAGACGGTCCCGTTTCGGAGCCTGTCTCTCGCCAGCCGCCAGTAACGCTCACCGTTGGGCGGCGAGTGGAATACCGTGAGTTCTGTTTGAGGGTTGTGTCGCTTGGCTCCAGTGAGCAGCGCACACCCCGCAACGGACGCGGCGTGTGCTTCCTGATGGTTTTATCATGGGCTCGTCCGCACTTGCTGCGCATGGTTTCTCGGGTGACTCAAAACCATGCTAGCGCAACTGCTTCACGGAAGCATGTTCTTGAGTGTCCAGCTCGTTAGCAGATCGCCGTCCAACACAGCGTGCACCCGACTGGTGGGACTCTGTGCGTTTTCAGGTAGTTTCTGTGGCTTAGAGTTCTTTCCGATAAAATGGCGTTACCTCGTCCCGCCCACCAGCGGGTAACGCGAGCCGTTAGCCGCACAAATGCGGTTTCAGCGTTTTGGCTTGTATGAGAAATTGAATTGTAAGATCTTCCAAAGATTGAGTTGCTCTTTTACATAAATCCTTTGTATAGTGTAAAGCCTCTGCATCCCCCGCACACCCTGTGTATGCACACAGCGTGTGCTGCTCGGTGGTTGGTTTTGCCTTCGCCTGCAAGGAGATGTACCTGCGTCGCAAATACTGTCGAATCTTTTTAGGCTCATTGCTTCTGCGCCGCAGATACATCTTTGGTTGTTTGGTCGTGTCGCTTTGCCCGCCCTCTCCTTTGTCTTGCATCCACGTGTTCTGATTCGTCATGGTTTTATGTTTATGGGTCAGGTCGTTTTCAAAAACAAAGTTGCTTTTGGGTGGTGTCGGGGTTGGCAGGTTCCATCGAGTGTGATTCAAAAAGTTGTTTTTTCATTTTGTCAGTGGATTTGCTTTGTCAAGTTCAGGGTGGGTTTGACTCTTTTTTGGCGATTGCGAAAAGCATTGTTGTAGGTAAAATATTTCAAGATGGGTTTGGTACTTTCTTTCGAGCTAGTTACTCGGCCTTCCGTGAGTGCGGCTAACAAGGCGTGCACCCGACAAGTGGGACTCTGCGCGTTTTCAGGCAGTTTACGCGGCTTGGAGTGGGTTCCGCTACAATGGCGTCATCTCGTCCCACCCACTTGCGGGTAACGCTTGCCGTTGGGTGCTGGATTAAGAGCAAAAGAGCGAATTGATGAAATACTTCTCACAGGATCATCAATACATCAACGCAGAATGTCAGAATTGTGGGAGAGTATTTAAAGTCCCCCACAACAAATGTGTTGCGGCTATAGGTGGCTTATCCATCACCCCTGCTGTACAATGCAAATGTGGCACGACTTTTGATTTGATTGAAGGTGCTTCTTTGGATTATTGGAAAATCACCGGGGGAATAAGAGTAGAAAACGATCATCATCTGTTTGAACTTATCGAGCTTCTAGATCGTTTGCTACCATTGACCCAATGGGATTTCAGAATGAGTGCCCACTACATCTACTACTCCAATAAGTGGGATTCAGTGCTGAGCGCAGAAAACTATCACGGGCTTGGTTACCCCATCGTTTTTTATGATTCGGAAAAGTGTCGTCTTAGGGTTGATTATTCGTGGAGTTCGAGAGAATATGAGCGTACCATCAATATCAAATATGGAAGGCTAGAAGTTCCGGATACTGCAAATTCTCTTCTTACCAGCACAAATCCAGGAAACTATCATCTTTACTGGCACAGTGTTCGCGTCCCACTTTATTTTCTAGATGGATTATCGCCACAAGAAGCTAGAAATGCAAAAGATCCAGGATTGATCAAGGAGTTTGAACAATCGGCTATAGTCCAGGGTATAAAGTCTGAACCAGAGAAAGATACCCTTTTGCATGCAACAATTTGGGAAACCTATGCTCTGAGATTGTTTGATATTTTTGATGCCCGCCATAAAGATTTATGGGAACAATACTCCACATTTGTACACGACTATTGGAAAGCTTTGCCCCGTGTGTAAGAAGCTGTGGCATTCCAGTTGCACCCAACACAGCGTGCACCCGACTGGTGGGAGTCTGCGCGTTTTCAAGCAGCTTTCGTGACTTGAAGTTGTTTCCGATAAAATGGCATTGTCTCGTCCCACCCACCAGCGGGTAACGCCAACCGTTGGGCAGTCCCTTCAGGAAGGATATTTTTGACATCATTATGAAACCTATTCTGGAGTTCGCAGCAATTCTTTTTGTGGGTATTCTCAATCATGTGATTGGGGCATTGTTCTATTCCAAACGTCCCGAATATCATAAGTCAGTTACAGTTACGGAAAGATTGCTTGGAAATTGGGTTGGTTCCATTTCGGCAATTGTCGTCGTTTTATTGGTAGCTATAGACCAACCGAATGGATTTGCCTCAATCGGCGTTGTGACAGGTCTCAACGCAATAAGCAATAATGAAAACGCTGTTGAATTAGGGGTTATTTTTGTATCTATTTTCATCATTGTTATGATGGGAATTCAAAAGATTATTAATCACCTTCGCAAGAGAACTCCAGAAAAAGAAGTTGACCTATCGAATCCAGCCGTAACAGGGCTTTATCAATATCAAAGCCTACTTGAGAGATTGGCTTATCTAACCGTTTTACCCTTATTGGTGATTTCCGAAGATCTGATTTATCGTGGGTATCTCGTGTTGCTGTTCGGTAACAAGAGCCACAGCTTTCTTCCGTGGGTCATCGTGTCGGTTATTCTTTCTGTGATCATTCACTTGTATCAAGGAAGAAAAGTAAGGTATATTTTTTATCAAGCCAGCTTAGCGTTGTTGTTTATAGGGTTGGCAATTGGAACAGGTAATATTTTGGCACCCATTGCAGGGCATCTCTTTTATGACATACTTTGGACGTTTCGCGTTTGGAGAGCCGAGAAAAGCATTGAAACCCAGACAGTGAAAAGTAGCAAAAGCAAAGTGTTTGCTTACTTGGCATTTGTTACTACTAACCTTTTACTGCTTTATTTTTCATTCCTAGCGATCGTGTTGATAGGCTAAGATCTGCCCAACAAAGCGTGCACCGGACTGGCGGGTACGCGCCGCGTTTTCAAGCCTTTTCTTTGGCTTTGAGTTTTTTCTGCTCTCCAGCGTTATCTCCTCTCTCCCGCCAGCCGGTAACGCACACCGTTGGGCGCCGAGTCATTAAATACGCATGGAAAACATTATTCCCATCCACGAGTTAGAAAATCGAATGCGCCCTGGCGCTTATTCTATCGTTGGTTTTCTTGGTATGAATAAATCATTGGAAGAAGTTTTACGCCAAGATGAACTCGCCTTGCGGCAGTTAGATCTTACTTATGAGAAACTGGCAGGAGCTTTGGAAACACTCATAAGTGATGCGTTACGACAAAAGCATGAAAGGGTATACAAGGACCTTCAAGAACTTAAGGAACGGGAATATGCCTCAAGCCTTTGGCATCAAGCTCGTTCCATTCCCAAATTTTCCACCGACAACCTGCCAAGTACCCAAGTTGGTTATCTGATTGAAAATGAATATCAAGTGCTGTTCGCTCAGTCTAGAGGGTTTCAAGAGTGTCCCTGGAACTGCAAACAACCTGATTAGGGCAGTTTTAATTTTTTATTATTAAATCGTCAAACAGGAGAATTTATAATTGCTCCTGGGCTGATTGTTCACCTCATTCGAGAGCATCATTTCTTTGAAGGGGTAGAGAGTCCTTATCGGATTGAGCCTTATCAATTAGCTCAAGTGCTTGGATTTGTTTCATGAGAAAATGCGCCCAACACAGCGTGCACCCGACTGGTGGGAGTCTGCGCGTTTTCAGGCTCTTTGCGTGGCTTGAAGTTGTTTCCGATAAAATAGCATTGTCTCGCCCCACCCACCAGCGGGTAACGCAAGCCGTTAGCTGGCACGTGCAAAATCGGGAAACAACAAAGCAAAGTCTAAGAAGCAACAGGTTCAGTAGATGATAAGAAGAAAACTAATCGGTGCTCTTTCGATACTCTACATAATCGGCGGTCTGTGGGATATTATCCTGTTCTTACACCTTGCATCGGTTACACCGGGATTTATCAACTTGGATTTAACTTGGCTCATCGGGGGCACTTTGGCATTGTATATCGGATTTCAGTTGTTGAAGTTAGCCGAGTTTGGACGGAAATTTGCAATTGGTTTATTGTATGTCCGTGTAGCAATCAATCTGTATTTCATAGTTTGGCTCATGTCTCGCCAACAAGAAATTGTTAGCTCAAGTTGGTACTTCCTTGATAAAGAAATTGCTCGTATCGCAAATCCTTATGCGTCTGAAATTTTCTTGACTATCTGGATCGTATTTGCTTTGCTAACGATAGTCTTTCTATCTCAACAAGAGACTAGGAGAATCTTTATGCCGATAACCCCAAATGATGCAGATGCCATGGTTAAGTCTTCATGAAAGAAGCCAGCTAACATAGCGTGCACCGGACGGCTTGTGGGCCCCGCCAAAAAAGGCGAATCCAAGCGAGCAGTTTTTTCCGTTTTGTCAGTCGGCTCTCCCAGCCGCCGGTAACGCACACCGTTGGGCTGCCACTTCAAGGGTAAGGTCGATATTCAAAATTGATAAAATAGAACCACAATGATTTCATCCTCACACCAAAATCCCATTGAGAAACAATATCTATATCAGAGTGCGTGGTCGCAAACTCTTATTGTCTTGTCGGTAGGAGGACTTGGCGCTTTCGGTATGGCATGGCTCGCATTATCGAAGAATATCGCTTGGTTTTGGTTCCTTGCAGCGTTCTTCCTATGCTTTTTTCTCTTGGGAGTCTGGATAACGATTGTGAATATTCAGGGCAAATTAAGGTTTATGATATCGAAGGAAGGAATTTATCTTCCATTAGCTTGGAACTCCCAAAGACATACTTTTGTTCGCTTTTCTGAAGTCAGCGATGTTGAGTTTTTAGAATTTCAGGGAAACACAATTTTCCAAGTTTCCGTAGGCAACAAGAAATATCCGATCACAAAATCTTGGTTTCCAGACAAAGGTGATTTTCAGGAAATTGTAGATATTATTCAAGCACGGTTGCCCGCTCAGTTAAAACAAAGTACTGGGTAGTCCCAATAGCAGCCCAACACAGCGTACACCCGACTGGTGGGACCCTGCGCGTTTTCAAGCAGTTCGCGTGGCTCAAAGCTGGTTCCGGCAAAATGGCGTTGCCTCCTTCCGCCCACCAGCGGGTAACGCAAACCGTTAGGCGTTTGACGTGCAAAACACCGTTAGGAACATGGAACAAGAAATAATCTTCCCGCTAAACAGAACCAAAATAATCCCGCGTATGGTGGCGCAGGTTGTGTTAATCTTTATGTTTGGCTATTTTATTTAGAATATTCACCGAAAATCCCAAAGGGCAACAATTCATTATTTTGATACTTTCGCCTCTCATGATTGCCTTCATGGCTTCCTCATTCATATTTGCAGCAATAATGCTATTGAGTAAGTCCCCGGGCTTGGTGATTAATCCTTCAGGAATTATAGATAATACAACTGGTGTATCTGCGGGGAGAATCTCTTGGCAGAATATCCGCAGAATGTATGTTACTCAACATCGTTCTGTGCAATTTCTGACGATTGAAGTTCACGACCCTGAGCCTTATCTAAAGCAAGGTAACTTGCTCAGTCGTGTTTTCAAGAGAATCAATCATACTTTTTTCAACAGTCCCATCCACATTTCTGCGCATGCCCTGGATATAAGCTTCAATGATATGGTCGAGACGGTCGAGCGATATTACAGAAAATATGGTCACGCTGATTAAGATATGAACGATGTCCAAGATCTGATCTGGCGCAACACGAAAACGCCTAACAATGCGTGCAGGCGGACTTGGTGGTGGGCCCCGCTTTTTGAGTTGGTTCAAGCGAAAGCATTTTTCCGTTTCGTTGGTTGGTCCCCCCACCAAGCCGCTAACGCAAACCGTTGGGCGGCGAGTAGAATACCGTGAGTTCTGTTTGAGGGTTGTGTCGCTTGGCTCCAGTGAGCAGCGCACACCCCGCAACGGACGCGGCGTGTGCTTCCTGATGGTTTTATCATGGGCTCGTCCGCACTTGCTGCGCATGGTTTCTCGGGTGACTCAAAACCATGCTGGCGCAACTGCTCCACGGAATCATATGTCAGGGAGTCCACTCGTTAGCAGATCGCCGTCCAACACAGCGTGCACCCGACGGGTGGGAGTCTACGCGTTTTGAAGCATTTTGTGTGGCTTGAAGTGGATTCCGATAAAATAACGCTATCTCGTCCCGCCCACCAGCGGGTAACGCCAGCCGTTGGGCGGCTCGGTCAGAAAATAGATAAGTGACAGTGATGTTCAAGCGACGTGTTCTACCCATTTTGTATTGTGGCTTCTTTCCAATCTTGATTGGACTTGCCTTATTCGTCCTTCCAGAATATTTCTCTTCTATACTTGATAGGTCTTCATTTGCGCGTGTAGTCCGCGCGTTAATGACTTTATGGCTAATTTTTAGCTATGTTGTTATAGGAATTTCCTTTATCCCGAATTTGGAGTCTTCCCCAATCACATTATTCAACACTTGGGGAAAGTATTACCGATACCGTGATCACAATCAACAACCGCGTTTTGATCGTAGCCTTTTTCCTCTGTTTTACTTTTTTCCAGCTTTTGTTGCCGGTGTGTTTGCCAGTCTGGTTTTACTGATAGCAATGTGGACTTTTGCAAAACCGTCGCCTTCCCTCAACATAATGATTGCGATTGTAAACTTCGCATTACTGTTTCTTCCGCAAGTTGTTCTTTACAATCAGGCTGTGAGAAGTCTTATATGGCGATGAACCATTCTAAAACCGCCGCCCAACAAAGCGTGCACCCGACTGGTGGGACTCTGCGCGTTTTTTGGCGTTTTGCGTGGCTTGAGACTGATTCCGGTACAATGGCGTTCTCTTGTCCCACCCACCAGCGGGTAACGCAAGCCGTTAGCCCGCAATACAGTAGATTTATTGAGCAGAAACTTTGATAATGATCGGCGGAAACTTATACTGACAAAATAATGCTACTTCTTTCACAGGTTATATACTGAAGAAATCCTAAACACAGAAGACTATGACCACATTACCAACTCAATCCGAATCGTTGTCCCGGTTTAACAAATTTGCATGGTTGGTCTGCACTTATGGCGCGGGACTGCTCCTCTCCGCTATACTTTCAATAAGTAATCTGATCACAGGGCGGAGTTCACTTTCTGGATCTATCGTCGATGGAATGATAATTTCCATACTAACTTGCGGCACTTATTTACTTTTCCCGTATTGGCTGTATCAGCGGCAGGTTGTCCAGGGAATAAAACTGTCAGTTGGTTGGTGGGTTGTTATGGCGATCTACACCGGCATACTCGGTGGTATCGTGATTTTATGGCTTTTCGATGTACTGAGACAAATTATGAAGTTGATTATGAAACCGTCAGGAAGTGAGCAAATCGACTTCATATATAATGGAAAATGATCGGTTGTCCTGTCTAGGTTCTGTTTTTGTCATGTTCCCTATGAGGCAAAAGCGGGCTAACACAGCGTGCACCCGACTTGGGGTACGCGCCGCGTTATTTTGAGTTTTTTCGTGGCTTTGAGTTTTTCCCGTTTCGGCGGCGAATCCACGCTCCCACCCCAAGCGGGTAACGCCAGCCGTTAGCCCGCTCCGCCAATAGAATTATTTCAGACAGGACAATATCCGATGAACTTGATTTATTCAGCGATTGAAAAATATTTCCCCCTTCTTGTAAGAAACAAAAAAATGGCTTTAGCGTGGGCGCTATTTATTAGTGCAATTGGCTGGATGTTGTTTTTTATTCCATCGTACCCCGCTGAAAATGCAAAATTCGCAAATTTCCTTGTTGAAATGAACTCAAGTGACGCTGATTACCAAAACTCTCTCGTAGTATATGACATTGTAAGCCCACAAATTCTAGAAGCCATCCAAGTAAGAATTTATTTTTTGGAAAATTTTAGTGACAAATACCCTTATGACACAGTGAAACCAGAAGTAATTGCCAAAGGGTATAAGCAAGTTACAGATGTATTGTCTGGCACTGCATCTGCTCGTGGTGTTATAAATGGTGTCAATTTTATTGCGCAAGATTTAAACAAATATAAAGAAGGTTTTGCGCAAGATTTAACATTAATGGAAACTTACTTGAAAGATTACGAATCTTTTTATTTGGCACTTATTCGGGGAGACGCCAAAGAAGCGCTAAACATAAGCGCCAACTTCAAATCATCTAGCGCAACCGAATCAATCAGTGGGTTTTATGTACGGTTGGGTAATTTTTCAAAAGAAGCGGGGCTTGAAATGGACAAACAAAGTGTAGCGATTTAGGAAAAAACTGATGAAGTAAAAATCTTTAATACTAAAAAAAGAATCACATTAATTTCTGCAATATATATCGTGTGTTTTATTCCCTTTGCAATCATCTATAATCGCCAATTGAAAATGAAAGCAAAAACTAAAAGAGAAAAGCAAAAGGAAAAACAAATAGAAAAGCAAAAAAATAAGGCACTTGGCAAATCTAAATCTAATCTACCGAAAGGGGGCTAACAAAGCGTGCACCTGACGTGTGGGATTTGCGGCATTTTCAAGCATTTTTCTGGCTTCGAGTTTTTCCTGCTCCCAAGCATTGTCCACGCCCGCCCACACGCAGGTAACGCATACCGTTAGCCCGCAAACCCAAAGGATTAATCGCTTTCCAGGCAAACAACGCAGCCTATGACGAAAACAATCCAATTAGCATTCTTCATCATTCTTTGTGTCACGTTGGTTTCCTGTAGTGTTGCTCCTGTAAATTCTCCACCAACCATGACTGTGACTGTACAACCAATTTTAGCTTCCGCAACTCCGAAACTGTTGGTAACAATCACATCGATACCCTCAGTTACACCGTCAATTCCAACACCTACTCCTTCAAGAGTGCCCAACCTCGTTTGTGTTGAGTCAAATGGCACAGCCTCTGATGGATGGGATTGCCGTGATGAAACTCATGGCTTTACCATACATCTGCCCTCTACAGCACAAGCCGCTGGTACTACAAATGCGGTCGTTGATATTTGGTTGGAAAATAGTCCAGCCAACCCTCGTATAGAACGCTTTATATCAATCGCTACGGGTCAGAATGCCGAGTGGTGCTTTACAACAGAGGCCGAAACCAAGCAGATTGGCGAACATAATTTTGTGATTCGAGATGGTTATGAGCCTTCCGGTGTCGTTTATGCCTGGAAGTCTTACGCGATTGCCAACAGGTCTAAAAAAGTGTGTTTTGACTTTATTGTAGGTTTCTCAACTTGGGAACAGGATGATCCCCTATTCCCTCCAGAAGAAGATCAAGGTCTCGATGAAGTCGAAGCGATCTTGGCAACTTTCCGCTGGATTGAACCATGAAAGGGTAAAATGCGGGCTAACAATGCGTGCACCCGACTTGGGGTACGCGCCGCGTTTTTTGAGCATGTTTCTGGCTTTGAGTTTTTCCGTTTCGAGGGCGAATCCACCCTCCCACCCCAAGCGGGTAACGCGAGCCGTTAGGCACTTTAAGTTCTTTTGATTAGATGAAGATGAAACCATACACAATTTTTTTAGTTAACATCGTTATAATCTTCTTGTCATCTTGTCGCTTAGCAAATTCCCCAGAGAAGTTTACTATCCCGCCGTCCGATATTGGTGCTGATGTTCAAAAGGACAAATATCTACAAGTAATCGCTCCTGAGGGTTGGAATACCTTTAAGACGAGTGAACCAGTTTCGCTTATGGTTCGAAATGTCTCGCAAAACCCGATTACTTTTGATCCAGATTTAGGTGCAAGGATTTTTGTCTATTCAGAAAAAGAGTGGATCGAGGTAGAAAACAAGATGATATATGAGAATGACTTACTTACTATTGATCCTTCTGAAAACTGGTATGCAGATAAAACTGCATCGACATTTGTCCTTCCTGACTTACTTGATTTCTCAGTTCAATGCAATATGAGAATCTTCATTATTGGAGATTTTAATGGAGAATGGGCAAGCCTCAAAAAAGGTTGGCTCTTATATCGATCTTAGGTTGGACCCCTAAGACTTAATGGTTGCAATATTGAAGCAGTTGATTGTATGAGTGGCGAAATAGTTGGACAAAGATAAAGGCGTTTCAGAAACCGTGCCTAACACAGCGTGCAGCGGACGGTTGGTACGCACCGCGTTATGGGAGCAGTTTTCTGGCTTTGAGATTTTCCCGTTTCGATGGCGAGTCCACCCTCCCACCCACCGCCGCTAACGCAAGCCGTTGGGCGCTCAAGAAACACTACATGAAAACAAACTATGAAGAACCCAAAGACTCTAATTCTGTTTATTATATGCACAACACTCTTAGTAAACGCAACAGGCTGCAATCAATCAATGCCTATTACAAATGCTACTCAAACATCTCAACCAACACCAGCAGTGACAAAAACCTTCATTCCGACAGAAGATATTTCGAATAAAAAAGTATCAATTTCATCCTGGAATGGAATTTCAATAATATCTGGGGCAATTGATGGCGAATTAGCGGAGTTGAGTTATTCCTATTATGTTGACATTTCTATTGATGAAGCCAAAAACTTTTATTTGGACGCTATGGAAAAAGAAGGATGGACTTATGCTAACTATGCATCATTTGAATCATATCGCATACTTTTGTTTTTTCATCGAGATAATCAAAACGCAGAAATCAACTTAGAAAACTCTAGTTCAACTGAACATAACAATTTGCTATCAGTGTCAATTGAAATTAAAACATTGCCTTTTTACAGCGGTATTCGGTCAACAGAAGTGGCTACTAGCAAGATTACCCTTGAAGGTTCATTTTGGTTAATCGTGCCTGGTGTAGATGGCGGTTGGCCGCTTAGCAGTCCGGTTGAACTACATCAGCCTAATAATCAGAATCCCGTATTTTTCGAAGACTCTCCCTGGTTTAAATTCGAAGATATTCCAGCAGGCAATTATGAGTTGTGGGTTTTCATAATATCAGATAGATTATGGGAAACTGAATGCTATGATATCGGTTTACCTGATGAAAATTGGGAATTTAGAAGAATTACCGAAGATAACAAGATGGAAGTCATTAGCGGCCGAAGTTTTCGAGAGGCAGTATACCCAAATAGCGGTACAAGGCTAAACGGTTTATATGCAGTGTTAGATAACATAGTTCTAAATGAAGAAACTGAGAATTCAATCCTTCCAGCATTTATTTGTGAGAAACAATGAGGTGGCAAAATGCGCCCAACACAGCGTGCACCCGACTGGTGGGAGTCTGCGCGTTTTCAAGCACTTTTCGTGGCTCGAAGTTGATTCCGTTACAATGGCGTTATCTTGTCCCGCCCACCAGCGGGTAACGCCAGCCGTTGGGCAACCGACCATCAACCAGAAAGAGCCATGAATGTTGGCATAAGAATGAGTTTGATGATCCACATTGAGCACACTACTCCATGATCTTTCTTTTTGAATTCTTGGTGTACCTCCTCGTCCCTTTGGTAGTTCCAGGTCCTGGTGCCGTTCTAGTTTTGAATGCTGCCGCAAAGAAAAGACGACTTTCTATGCTTCACATTATCTGGTTATTTGTTGTAAATTTTATTTCGTTTGTTCTGATGCTTGTCACGTTGGGGCATTCATGGTTTGGTCCGGGTGATATTGCGCTCTGTGCTACTCCAATCGCGATCGCGGCTTCTATCCAAGTGCTGTTTTCTTCTAGAAAAGATATACTCGAAGTTGTTGCTGAGGATCTGAAGCAACAAAGATACTACTCCATCGCAAGCAGACTTATCCCGCCCTTGCAGTTGGTGACAATGTTGTTAGGACTTGGTTTGAGAGCATTTTCAGAATGAGTTTAGCCGTTTTAGGCTCAAAGTCTTGCGTTCGGTGGGGTTGCCCAACACAGCGTGCACCCGACTGGTGGGAGTCTGCGCGTTTTCAGGCGTTTTTCGTGGCTTGGAGTGGATTCCGCTAAAATGGTGTTGTCCCGTCCCGCCCACCAGCGGGTAACGCCAGCCGTTGGGCGCTTGAGGTTCGTTAGAACCGGCAATGGTTTTCGTGATCTGTATAGAAAACAGCAATAAGCATAAGGCCGTGCTGACTTGGATAGCATGGGATTACAATACATAGCTAGAGAGCAATACAAACAAAAGGGATGCATTATGTCACAGAGTTACCCCCATACACTAGAAGTCTGGACAGAAGGAAAGACAGACTGGATTCACTTGAAGACGGCAATGCGTAAGTTAGGCTTGCAGCTTCCTATAGTGTTTCGAGAGAACAAAGAACCGATGGGAGACAGTACACTCCTAGATATGTGTCAAACATTCGCCAAGCGGGAAAAGGCATCGCCTGTAGTTTTTATCTTTGATCGTGACAACTCAGATTATCCCCAAGGTGAGCGATCCTATTAACTCATACAAAAGCTGGGGTAATGAAGTTTATTCGTTTGCGATTCCAGTTCCAGCCCACCGCAAAGGATATTCTAATATTTGCATCGAGATGTTTTACACTGACAGTGAAATTTCTACAAAGGATAGTTCTAGTAGGCGTTTGTATCTTACGTCCGAATTTCATCCTGTATCCGGTCAACATCGAGAAGATAAGACACTGAGCATTGCTAACAAAGCAAAGCTCAAAAATACCACTGCAACAAAAGAAACAAAGATCGTTGATTCGGAAGTTTACGATCAAAATGACAAAAATATCGCAATGACAAAAGCAGATTTTGCAGACGCCGTTGCTACAGATGTATTTCCTTTTGACTTTTCTCCATTCAAACCTATCTTTGACATTCTTACCGAAATTATTAGAGCGACCCGCTCTGCAAATACAGTTTATCTGCCCGACTTTGATTATTTATTTCAAAGTCTCTCCGCTTCTCCACAAGAAGAACAACTATGTATCCTCAACAATAGATTTTTTCAGTTAAGCCAGATGATCCTGCAACTTTTCTCTATCGCAACACTCCGCGTTTATGAAAAACAAATTATCACCGAGGAAAAAGAACTTCGAAGTAAAGCCAAAGATATCAAAAAAATTCTGAACGCAGATTATTTTTATCCTTCATTAAAAACAGCGATTTCACTTGCAAAAAAGTGTTTTCACCTTGTTGACAAATCTGCTCCCGAAGCATTAGTACAGATTCGCGATATGTTCAAGAATGTATTTGTATTAAACTCTTTAGGTCAAGTACTTGAAGATTTAGAAAGTATGTATCCACCACCCCAAGGTAAACCACTTTACCTTAACAAAGCCGCTCGACGCGACGATCTGCTGAGTTACTTTGAGGAGTTGGCCTCATATGAGAAACGCTCAGATAAAGATCTAGCAACCGTTTCACAACCATTTTTAGAGAATGGGAAAATTTCAACCGAGACATGGTACAAAGCACTTGTTGAACTTACTGCAATTTCAAACCCTATCCTGTCACACGAGATAATTTTTCGAAATGTGCAATACGTCGATCCAATTAGCGGTGAATACAATGTTGAAATCGTCACATATGGGGATGCAATTAGCCGAGATTTAATACCGCTTGCACCCGGTGATTTAGATGATGGCTCAATCCATACAACTTTATTGAAATTGGAAGAAAATTTGTTAGTACCACTATATCCGATGTTCATCGTCAAGGATGACGCGCTATACACATATAAGCGTTCGCGGTCTGCTGGATATGAATACTACTCAGTTGTTCAAGACCGAATTCACATCGAGCGGACAAAAAAGAAATTGTATTATTCAATTTTTCGAACAGGTGCTCATCAAGAGCTTTTTTGGACAGCAGTACCCCCAACAAAAAATCCTATCACCGGCATCAGAGCCAACATTCCACAAGAGGGATTAGAGAAATTTGTTGGTCGCACAGTCCAACAAGAAACAATTTTAAAGGATATTCTTGAAGTGCCCAACGAAAACGGCATTATTTATGGGCCAGGAGGAATTGGAAAAACAGCCCTTATGCAAAAGATCAGCATGTGTTTGTTTGAAGATCCGGAATATGCCCGCTATAATCCCGAAAACATCATTTGGGTTTCAGCGAAAACGGATCTCTATGATCCACATAGCGGCACAATTGAACCACAGGCATACAGTTTCGCTTCCTTCGATGATATTGTTACAGCTATACTTGAATTCTTTGAGCTTGAAACTCTTAATGATTATAGCCTTGAAGAAAAGAAAAAGCTCGTTCTTGATGTCTTTGTTGACAATCCAACCCTATTGATTCTTGATAATTTTGAAACGATTCAATACAATTCACCTCAGGAAGCTGTAGAAATAGCTGATTTTTTTGGGAAACAGGTAAAACGTTACCTTCGCAATTACCCTAATAATTACAAGATTATAGTTACATCGCGCGAACAAATTCCAGGCGGTTTTCAACAGATGGCCCTAAAAGGACTCGATCCTAAAGAAGCAGATGAATTGTTGGATAACTGGCTCGAATGGTACAGTGAAAGTTTGACTAGAACGCAGCGAAACGAGATTTATAGAGTCCACGAGGGGCATCCCAATTGTTATCAAACATTGTCTAGGTCAGTTATTCGAATTTCGCAAACCAATTTCTCAGGTGTTACGTGAGCTTGCCAATTATGATTCTGACATTGTAAAGTTCAGCTATAAAGAAATTCTTGGGCACATCGAATCAGAGAATGATAAGACAGGTTTAAGAATATTGTTATTGCTTAAGTTGGTCAATCAACCATTGATGATTGATAAGTTATTGCAGCTTCTCAATGTTCCCAAGCACGAAGTTGAAGACAGGATCGCCCAGTTGTCCCGTTTTCAATGCGTTCAAACTGTTTATCAGAATGGCATAGAAAAATATCAACTCAATCGGGAAATTGCTAATTTTGCACGTGCAATAAGCCAAGAACACCGGGAATTGGCGGAGGAATTAAAACAAAATATAATGATTTCCACCAATTTTGGTTTTGAAGCTACCAGCGAAGAACTAATTGCTGTCAAAATGTTTGAGACTTATATTCAACAAGATAATCTTTCAGAAGCACAAGCATTTATTCAAGAAAAGCTATCTGAATTTAAGGATGCCAAATTACTAAATTACCATTACGCTTCGTTTTTGGTGAAACAACGCCAGTATGAGAAAGCTACTGGCATTCTGCAAAATATCCTAAAACAAGATAATAATAATAATAATGAGCCGATTGTACTCTTGTTATTAATTGAGGCAAACAGCAAATTGAGCCAACCCAAGTATGAACAAATGGAAACATATGTCATGTCATTGCAAACTTGGGTTCGTAGTGATCGTAATGTGTTATTGAGCGTTGCATCTTTTTATCGTGATTGGGCATTGTGGATGAAGTCAGCACCACCACCAGCTCTTCCCAGGGATAATTTTCTAAGAATTGAGAAATATAAGGAAATTGCACAAAAGGGGCTTGATATTGTGACACAAGCACAGCGGTCAGTGCGAGATGATAAAGAATATTTCATTATAGCGCAGTGTAAATTTTGCCAATGGGAATATAAAAAAGCGTTGGAAGCGATCAATTCTGCTATTACCGCCGCCCCTTCCGAGAGTGAACGTGCTAAATACTATCAATTCAGGAATGTGATCTTACAAGAACAGGAACGACATCATCAAATTTAATTAATCTAAGATGAATTGCCATGATGGGTGCGTTCGATAAGTTATCCGACGAAATGGCAAAGAGGAAGCGCCCAACAAAGCGTGCACCGGACTTGGTGGTGGGCCCCGCCCAAAAAGCTGGTTCAAGCGAGAACATCTTTCCGTTTCGATAGTTGGTTCTCCCACCAAGCCGGTAACGCGAGCCGTTAGGCGGCTATGCACATAGGATAGGGAAATGACAACAGAAAAGAATATAGAGTCTCCCAGAAACAAAACAAAGCAATCCAATGATTTCGAAACTTGTTTTCTTTGGTGCTATATTCTCTTGCCTTGCTATGAATCTAATCACGGTCTTGTATCAATTCGGCATGTTCACTGGCTGGTATGTTTTGCCGAGTCCGCCATCAGGAGTAACGCATCTATTAGAAGCTGATTTTGCTCAAGTATGGGTCGAGTCGGGAGATGGAACAGTCTTAACAGCACCCTTATGGTTTGGTTGTGAAAACTTCTGTATCGAATGGAAATCGGTAAACGACGTTCCAGGGCAGGCAGAGCGATCCTCTTCCGTTACAAAAAAGGCGAGGATTGTAGAACACTGCACGCTGGCATTTTCCCATTCAACCCCCACGGCTCAATCGAGGAGTGTATCTATACCAGCTATCTTATAAGTGATATAAAGCATTATGGATACTTCGCGTTAGGAACTAATGGCGAGATTTACTATTGGCATATCGCTAGCAATTCCGTAAAACGATATCAGTTGTTCTGGTTCTCTACATTTGTTTTTCCCGTAATTACGGTAATCTTAATTATTCTGATATATGCAATGGTCTCTATTGTGAAGAAAATACAACTGAAAGTACAAAACGCCGCCTAACACCGCGTGCACCCGACTGGTGGGAGTCTGCGCGTTTTCAGGCACTTTGCGTGGCTTGAAGTTGATTCCGATAAAATAGCGTTATCTCGTCCCACCCACCAGCCGGTAACGCAAACCGTTAGCCCACTTCTCAAATGGCTTTTCAAACAAAAATGCTCCGAAGCTTCACTCCCTTCCTCCTCGTCAGCCTGAGCTTCACCTTGATCGCTCTGGCAGTAATAATGCCATTGTTTGATTGGCAAATCAGTGAAATCACTACAGATCTTCCACCCGAAGTTCATATCAATCCAACTTGGACAACTAATTTGGGGAACTCGTTAGAAAGTAAATCATACATTTTGCGCCAAGTGCTGTTTTCGAATAATGGGCAAAGTTGTAGTCCTGAACAGTTGACTTCTGTAGTAAAGCGTTCACGAAGCGATGAAAGGTTGGAACAAATTACACTGAATCTAAACAAAAGAGTTGTTCTATGGCAAACGGGGTTGACCCAGTCAGGACAGGTTATGATGGCAGTTGTTCTATTTATCTGTGGCGTTTACATTTGGTGGTTCACATTATCGAATAGCCGTCCAAAGATCGAAGCTTTCATTATTACAGGAATCGCTGTAATAGTACTTGGTTTTCTGATTAACGTTTGGAGGGTTCTTGTCCCTGAGGGTGGTAACATCATGTGTCGAGGGCTACAGGGTACACTCACTGTCAACGCCAAATTATCGAAAGTACAATAGACCTCTTGCATAAGTGTGCCATAATAGGCATATGAAATATGAAACGGTCGAACAACTAAAGGACATTGATTTCAAGCGACTTACAGGTGTTCAACGAGAGACCTTTGAAGAGATGCTCAGCGTGATAGAACACGGATTGGGTACCTTTGGTAGACCACCGAAACTAAGCCGAGCCGATCAACTGCTGATGACCTTGATGTATTGGCGAGAATATCGAACTGAATTTCATATTGCACAATCCTATGGTGTCAGCGAAGCGACGGTCTGTCGCACCATCCGCAAGGTAGAAGATGTGCTGGCGAGTTCGAAAAAGTTTCGCCTGCCTGGCAAAAAAGCGCTCCAACCCAGCAACACCATCTTTGAAGTGATCCTGGTGGATGTCAGTGAACAACCCGTGGAGCGTCCAAAAAAAGCCAGGAACAGCACTACAGTGGCAAAAAGAAGCGACATACCCAGAAAACACAGTTGATCGCCAACCAGAAAACCGCTGAAATTGTGGCAACCGCCTTTAGTCAGGGCAGCAAGCATGACTTTCAACTGTTCAAGGACGATAAGCTCGCGATTGCCCAACATATTTGCATCCTAGCGGATGCTGGCTATCAAGGTTTGGCAGAATTGCATGAAAACTGCCAGACGCCTTTTAAGAAATCCAAATATCATCCTTTGACCAAAAAGGAGAAACAGAAAAATCGGGCGTTGGCTCGCAAGCGCATCGTGATCGAGCATATTTTTCGCAAGCTGAAAGTATTTCGGATCCTCAGTGAGAGGTATCGTAATCGCAGAACTAGATTTGCTCTCCGTTTCAATTTGATCGCTGCTATTTACAACCTTGAACTTAACTGACTTTTGCAAGAGGTCTATTATGAAACGTTGCTCGTTTTCTTGATGGGTATGTGTGCAGAAGTAGGCGCATTTGTTGTTATGTTTCAGCAAATAAAAAGGGCTACAATTGAAAGACTAAATTCTTCAAAATCAACCGTGGGCTAACACAGCGTGCACCCGACTTGGGGTACGCTCCCGTTTTCGCGCATTTTTCCTGGCTTGGGCGGAGTTCTGTTTCGATGGCGAGTCTCCGCTCCCACCCCAAGCGGGTAACGCAGACCGTTAGCACACCGAAAGTTAAAGAATTGGAATATTGCAGCACAGAAAAGCAATAACCATCGATGGCTCAAAATAATGAATAATCAACTCCTTACCACCACTATATATAGTCTCCCTATATTCGCAGGCTTGATGGCATTCCTTCTTTTTTCGAAGAGTAACTTTGAAAAAAGAATCAGAAATGTGCTGTGGTGGTTTATTTCAGCACTTTCCCTTCCCTGGTTGTTTTATGTTTGGCGGTCGATGTCAGAAACTCCAAACGACATTAGGGTCGTTGGCTGGTCGCTCTTGATCTCTGCGCCGATTTGGTTCATGTGGCTGGTTTTAGTCAACAGGGGAGAAAAATACACCAAGATAAGCAGATTGTTGTTATTGGCATGTGTGCTCCCGATTTATGCCTATGCAATCAGTGATTCGACCCATGTGTTGACAGGACTATTTGCAACACGCGAGATGGAATTGTTTGTTTACACTTCCATGTTTGGTATGTTTTTGATTTTGGGCATGTGGGTTAGAGATTATCAGATTGTCCTTTTTCGAGACTAATGACTTATGAAAACTATGAGGAATTCAAACCTTGTAAAGGCTTGTAAGCAAGGATGGCGGGCTAACAAAGCGTCCCGGACAATCACCGAGATAAGTATGCATCCGACTTGGGTACGCTCCCATTTTTGGAGCATTTTCCTGGCTTGAACGGAATTCCGTTTCGTAGGCAAGTCCACGCTCCCAGCCTAAACTAGGGTGCAGCCGTTAGGCAGTTCTTTGCAAAGCAAAGGGAAATATGAAATCAAAACCAATCATCACAGTGTTGCTTGTCGCTCATATTTTGGCTTCATGTTCACCAGTACTTGCCGTCGTTCCCACAGAAACGGTCATGCCTTCGTCAACTTTTACGCCCGCTCCAACAGCAACAACGGCTACATCAATCCCATTAATTCCAAAAGACCGATTTTCAAATGGCTACTTTGAAGTTGCTCAACCGACACAAGATTTGATTGAGAAAGGCTTGGAAACTGGCGTTATTAAGCAAGAGATTGATGTCAATAAATTGGTATTTGACGTTCACGATAGTAAAAACCATCCGAATCAGAAAATTGTGTTTGGGCGAAATCCCAAAAACCATGAAATCGTTTTAGCAACCCGTGTAAATCCAAACACTGGTGAAATGTCTTGGTGTGTTGTGGGCTTGCGAGATTTAGCGGATGTGGTAGGCATGACAATGGGTACACAGCTGTACTCACCAAACAATCAACTTTTCTCCCATTCAGACGTGCAGAGAATTAATGCGCTTGTCATTCAAGAATACAATCACGCAATCATTATGGAAGCCGGGTGGGCATTTACAGAATCCCAAGAAGGAGTGTTTGATTTTATAAGAGCCGATGAAGCGGTTGACCTTGCCATGGCAAACGGAATGACCGCTGAAGGTGATGATCTAATCTATGGACCTCCGGATTTTGATTATGCTTATTTGGGGAAGTTGGAAACTGAATTGAGAAATCAAGGCACAACTGACGAGGAAATAAAACAAAGGTTTGAAACGATTGTAAAGAACCATATCACCCAAGTGGTTACTCACTTCCGAGGTAAATTGCAAGAATATAGTGTTCTCAATGAATGGCGGGGGAAAAACACAGAAAGACCTGACAAATATTCTGTCATTTTCAACAATGATGATGAATTTGTAAAAATGGTTTTTGAAACAGCCCGAAATGCTGATCCAAATGCCCGATTGTTTTACAATGATAACGATTTAAATACTCGGAATAGTTATGGTTATCCTTACGCGTTACAGAAAATACGAATGTTGGCAAGTTCCGGTTTAATTGACGCTGTTGGAATTCAGATGACGGATATCGTTGTAGCTAACCCACCTGATCAGAAAGAAGTAATTGCCACAATGCAGAGTTGGAACTTACCCCTCATCGTGACTTCTGCAACATTTGAAAGCCAGAATGTAAACGGTACCGATCTAGAAGTTCAACAACGCCAAGCAGAAGTAGCAGTTCAAATGCTTGACGCCTGTGTAAAGTCTGGCGTTTGCAAAGATTTTCGTTTCTGGGATGGTTACAGTGATAAATTTAGCTTTCATGGGGCAGATACTAGAGCCACAATATTTGACGAGAACATGAAACCCAAATTAGCATATTTCGCCATTAAAGATTATTTGACTCAAATGATAGACGGCAAGATTAGCCCATGAGTCTTAAGGTCAAGAGCTGCCAAACACAGCGCCCCGCAAGATCATCGGGATTAGTATGCACCTGATGTGCATGAGTTTGCGCGTTTTCAGACAGCTTGTGTAGCTTGAAATTGGTTCCGATAAAATAGCATTATCCCGTTCCGCGCACCAGCCGCTAATGCACGCCGTTAGCCTGCTAAAAGGTATATCGTGTACACTTCCAAAATAAGTTTCACTCAATTACTCGCGTTGGCTGCCTTGGTTAGTATTCTCGCCCAGGCAATTCATGAGACAGGACATATGATTATTTATCATGTGTATCGTCGAGAACCCACTTGGGGTTTTATTGGATTGGCTCAAATTTGGGATAAGAAACCCATTAATCCACATCAATGGGTTCAGATCAGTGCTCCTGATGGGAGTATTGGCTGGTTACGCCTGGGTTCATCACCGAATAGTAAACCAGAAAGGATATTGGAGGCTGCGGCTGGACCTATAGCATCTTTTAATTAGTACGATCGTGGGACTATGGATCGCTTACAAGAATTGTCAGAGAACACACAAACAGATCGGCTTAATGTTGGCATTGACTACTTCATTTAGCATGAGCGCGTATTATCTTCGGAGTCCCTTACGCATGATCGGTGATGAGTTTGACATCGCCTCTCAGGCAGGGATCTCAAAAGGTATTGTAGAAGTTGCCTTTGGACTTGCGTTTCTCCTGTGTTTTGTACTCAGTCTCCGCCAGTTAGATTCCTGGCGTATTAGGCTGGAATGGTTATTGTCTGTTATTTTAGGTAGTATCGTGACTGGAATTTTGTTGAATATCGCTGATCCATGGGTTCGGGAACTTGTCAATCAAAATAGTCCTCTTTTTCAACCAGTTCTGGGTTATTCATTGCCGGTTCTTCTGACGTATCTGCTCGTGGTCGCAGGCATTTCTGTATGGGAGTCCAAAGCACTGAAAGTTATCTCGCTTCAGAATGCAGGCTAATAATGCGCGCACTGGATGGCAGCCGAAGCTGGGACTGGGGCTGCCGCCTACATAACACCCAGCATAGTGTATAACCATTCATAGGACAATTGTCCTATGAATGGTTGCGTTATTTTCTATATTCCAGAATGTCTCCCGGCTGACAATCTAACGCTCTACAGATCGCATCCAACGTTGAAAACCGAATGGCTTTTGCTTTTTCGTTTTTTAGTATGGAAAGATTAGCCATCGTAATGCCAACTTTCTCGGCGAGTTCGGTTACGCTCATTTTCCGCTTCGCCAACATGACGTCAATGTTAATGATGATTGCCATGCCAGCCTCATTACACTGTGAAGTCGTTCTCAGATTTTATATCCACGGCATTCTGCAAGATCCGTTCGAACATCGCTGCTGCGGCGGCAAACACGATCGAGCCGAAGGTGATGATAGCGCCCATAAAAACTCCGCCTGCAGCATCATCACTACCATGGGTCAACATGATGATAATTTCTTCTATCACCACAAAACCAATGATGGTGAGCGCACAGTATTTTATTGTCCGCAATGTTTTTACTGCCTGGGGTGAGAATACCTTGTTTTGCCCGGCATATCCCAGCACCTTAAAGGCTTGATAGAGTGCTATAAAAAAAGGGATAGACCCTGCATATACAAGCATCAGAAATGGATCTTTGAAGTAAATTTCAAAGTTCGTGGCGTGCGCGTTCCTGCCCTCGAGGCGAGGTTCCCAAAGCAAGAGAGCAAGAGCGACGATGCCGATGAACACAATGACGATCTGGAGAAATATTGTTGAGCTTCGCTTCATACGTAATACCTCATTCAGGAGTAGATGATCCTATCATAACAGAATATTTATCGTTTATCAATATATTTTTATCGTTTCATAATTGAATTATAATAATCAAGCAACCGGAGGTAGCGGATAGGGGGTATGTATGGCGTTTTGTGCATTTTCGTGGCTTTGTTTTTCGTTTCGAAGCAAATCCACGCCCATGGGTAAGGTAGGATGAAAACAAGGCGAACTGTAAGACTCTATTTACCTATCCTGATATTGATCACAGCATTCGGCTTACCTGCGCGGATGATCCAGGATCGGTTACCAGCCTGGTACGTGCAATATTTCGGGGACTATTTATGGGCAATGTTACTATTCTTTGTATTTGCGCTGATTCTCCAAAATAAAAGCACTGTCCAAGTAGCCATGATCACTTTGCTGTTCGCATACAGCATCGAAGTATCCCAGTTGTTCCATCCACAGTGGCTCGAAACTCTCAGGAGCTTTAAAATGTTTGCTCTCCTCCTTGGGTATACTTTCCTCTGGTCAGATATTGCCGCGTACACGCTTGGCATTTTCAGTGGGGCATTTGTAGAATATTTTCTATTACGAAACATGTCATTTCGTAAGATGTAACACGAAAGGTCAGGAACTTTGAGCATTCCACTTCATCTCGATGTAGTTGTACTTGCTACCAGGGGCGTTGTGGCAGGCATTGCCGCAGCCGTCTTACGGGGAAACGATATTGGAGGGTATAACCCTCGAATATCCGCTGCTGGCGTTGAATTCACAACGGAAAAATCTCCCTTCTTTGTCATAGGAGAAGGACAAAAAATAAATCTTGAGGTTGCTACATCGTATCTTTTAATGGATGTTCGACGGGTTGATCTATGGCTTACACTTGATGCCCCAGCTGCCGAACGCGTACATACCTATATCACTCACAATGGTCCGCCTCCCAATAATTTCTACCGCGGTGTGTTTCCAGATCCAGTAGTTCCCTGTGGGTTCGAACTATCATATATGCCATCAAACAAAGCAGGCTTCGATGAGTGGCTAATGTTTCTCGTAAAAAAGCTCAAACCTTGGAGAGAGCGGATTTGGGAAGTATTTCGCGATTCTTCCTGAAAATCAACTTACCTGCATAGTAATCATAAATCAAATGCCCACACAGCATCTTCTTAACCGTCTCAATGAAATCGGACAATCCCTCGCCCAAAGCAGACACGCACTCGCCTTGATCGGTCTCGGCTCGGTCGGCGAAGAACTGCATCGCATGGATGAATATTCCGACCTGGATTTCTTCGTCATCGTGGAAGCTGGCTATAAGCGCCGCTACATCGATGACCTCGATTGGCTGAGCAATATCAATCCCATCGCCTATCATTTTCTCAACTCACCGGACGGATACAAACTGCTCTTTGCCGACGGCATCTTCTGCGAGTTTGCCGTATTTGAACTGCAGGAACTGGAAACAATTCCCTTCGCTCCCGGGCGGATCGTCTGGAAGCGGGAGGATGCGCTGGAGAACCTGCATCGCCCGGCGAAGGAACCTATCCATGCGGCGCGGAAGAGCAAGGAGTTCCTGGTGGGCGAAGCGATCACGAATCTCTACGTGGGCATGGGACGCGACAAACGCGGCGAGAAACTTTCTGCATCACGTTTCATTCAAGGCTATGCTGTCGATCGGCTGGTGGAACTGGCGGAGTACATCGAGCCGGAACAGAATGTGACACGCGATATCTTCGTCAATGAACGGCGCTTTGAGGCGCGTCATCCGCTCGTGGCAAAAGAATTACCATCGTGGGTGCAGGGCTATGAGCGGAACCGCGAATCGACGCTGGCGATCCTGTCCTTTCTGGAGGAGCATTTTGAGGTCAACGCGGCGATGGCGGAGGCTGTCCGCAAGTTGTGTGAGTGAATTTTTGTACCTCGTCATTGCGAGTGGCGCGCTAGCACCGCGAAGCAATCTCACTATTGATTGCATGTAAACTATTTCTTGTAGGATTGCTTCGTCGCCTTGTCTCGATATGGTCGAGAAAAGCACTCGACCTACTCGACCCGCGGCTCCTCGCAATGACGAAATAGTATTTTTTGACGTACAATATTTTTATGATCGAGATCACGCCTGAGGATGTCACCCCTGATATCTGGTCGCTGTTCGACATCACGCAACCAACTATGCCACGTGCCTTCAATGTGCTGGATGGCATCGCCCGTGGAACGGTCCTGGTGGACGATCCGGCACACCCCACGCTGGCGGTGGTCCATGAAGGGTCGTTCGGCACGCTGTACTTCGGCGGGCATGTGGATCAGTCTCTGCTAGATGTGCTGGTCGAGCAATTTAGACAGTTCGGCGATGTAGGCATTGGCTGTTGGCTGGATGATCCGCTCAATGAGATGCTGCCGCCCGAACCGGATTACGATGGGTTCACCTATTACTTTCCGCAGCGCTCCCAGCACGTAAAACTTCAACCGCTAATTCAAAACCTGCCCGACGGACTGACGCTTGCCCAGCGCGATGCGCATCTATTCACCAAATCGTTTGATTACGCATCAACACTTGCTTCCTTCGGAACACTGGAACAGGTCATTGCGCAGACTCTGGGCATGATGATCCTGGATGGCGAGACCGTGGTTTGCGAGGCGGCGACCGGCGCACCAACACACGGTCGCATCGAGATCGGCGTGACGACGGCGCCCACCCACCGTCAGCGTGGACTGGCTTCGATAGCTTGTGCCAGCCTGATCGTGGAGTGTGAAGCGAGAGGCTATTCCACGTGGTGGGATTGCGCGAAACAGAACATCCCATCTGTAAAATTGGCAGAAACGCTCGGTTTTGAGAACAGGCACGAGTACCATTATGTGATGTGGGTAGGCAGTTGAATCTAATATTCCTCTTACGCCCCACAGACAAACTGACTATGTGGTTTTGTTATAATGCCCCTTGTCACACTAGACCCTGACGGTCTTTGAGACCGCAGGGGTCTTTTTGTTAGAAAGGGAATAACCTCTTATGATGAGATTTGACCGATTTACTGAGAGAGCACAGGAAGCCGCTCAACGCGCTGCGGAGATCATCCAGCGCTACGGCCATAACCAGATCGATACCGAACACATCCTGCTGGCGCTCATCGAGCAGCCGGGCGGGGTGATCCCTCAAATTCTCGAAAAACTGAGCGTCAGCCCCGAAGCGCTGACCGAACGTCTCGATGCCACCCTGCGCGCCAGCCCGAAAGCCAACATCTTCGGCGGCGGCGCGGGACAGATCTTTATCACGCCGCGCGTCAAGCGCATTATCGACCTCGCCAACGAGGAAGCCAACCGCCTCAAGGATGAATACATCTCCACCGAGCATATCTTCCTCGCCATTCTGACGGAGCGGAATACGCCCGCGGCTCGCATTTTGGAATCCGCCGGGCTGACGCGTGACCGCGTGTACACCGCCATTCAGGACCTGCGGGGCGGGCAGCGCGTCACAGACCCCCAGGCTGAATCCCGTTACCGGACGCTGGAGAAATACTCCCGCGACCTGACCCAATTAGCGCGTGAAGGCAAGCTGGACCCCGTTATCGGGCGTGACAATGAAATTTTACGCCTGATCCAAATTTTGTCCCGTCGCACCAAGAACAACCCGGTGTTGATCGGTGAAGCCGGTGTCGGTAAGACCGCCATCGCTGAAGGTTTGGCACAGAAGATCGCCAACAATGACGTGCCCGAAATTTTGAGCGGAAAGAAAGTCGTCGCCCTGGACCTGGGTGCGATGATCGCCGGTTCGCGCTTCCGTGGTGAATTCGAAGAACGGCTGAAAGCCGTGATGGAAGAAGTCCAGCGTGCTCAGGGCGATATCATTTTGATGATCGACGAACTGCATACGGTTGTTGGTGCAGGTGCGGCACAGGGCGCCATGGACGCGTCCAACATGCTCAAGCCGGCACTGGCTCGCGGCGAACTGCAATGTATCGGCGCCACCACCCTGGATGAGTTCCACAAACACATCGAGAAGGACGCCGCCCTCGAACGCCGCTTCGCTCCGATCTACGTCGAAGAACCGACCGTGGACGACACGATCAAGATGCTGCACGGACTGCGCGACCGCTATGAAGCGCATCACAAAGTCCGCTTTGCAGATGATGCGTTGGTCGCTGCCGCTCGTCTGGCAGAACGCTACGTCACTGACCGGCGATTGCCCGACAAAGCCATTGACCTGATGGACGAAGCCGCTGCGAAATTGCGCGTGGCGCTCTATTCCATGCCGGCTGACCTCAAGGCGATGAAAACCGAGATCGAGAAGATGCAAGCCGAAGAGGAACAGGCTGGTCTGAACCGCGATTACGAACGCGCGGCGCAGAAGAAATCAGAACGCCTGCGACTCGACGAGGAGTATCGAGAGAAGCGCGACAAATGGGAATCCGAACACCAGCTCGATGAGGTGGTGGATGTGGCAGATATCGCCGCCGTTGTCCATCAGTGGACGGGTATTCCGGTCACGCAGATGATGGAAACGGAATCAGAGAAACTTCTGCACATGGAAGCGCGTTTGCATGAGCGCATCATCGGGCAGGAGGAAGCCATCCATGCCATTTCGGATGCGATCCGCCGTTCCCGTTCCGGGTTGTCTGACCCGTCACGCCCCATTGGATCATTCATCTTTATTGGTCCATCGGGTGTAGGTAAGACCGAACTGGCGAAGGCGCTTGCCTGGTTCATGTTCGACGACGAAGAAGCGCTGGTGCGTATTGACATGTCCGAGTACCGCGAACAACATACGGTGAGCCGTCTCTTCGGAGCGCCTCCGGGATATGTTGGGTATGAGGAAGGCGGTCAATTAACGGAAGCCGTCCGCAGGCGTCCGTACCGGGTCGTCCTGTTCGATGAGATCGAAAAGGCGCATCCCGAAGTCTGGAACGCGCTGCTGCAAATTCTGGACGATGGTCGTCTGACCGATGGTCAGGGCAACGTGGTCGACTTCCGCAATACGGTGTTGATCATGACATCGAACCTCGGCACGGAATATGTCCGCAAGGGCGGCACACTCGGCTTCCTGCAAGCCAAGGCTTCGGATGAAGACCGTGAAGCTCACGCCAAAGTGGAGAAGGCGCTCAAAGGCGCATTCCGCCCTGAGTTCCTGAACCGTATCGATGAGATCATCATGTTCTCACCGCTCACGCTTGAGCAAATGGAAGAGATCGTCATCCTGCAAATGAAGGAAGTGCAGGACCGTTTGAACGAGCACAACATCACTGTCGAGTTGACCGATGCTGCCCGCAAGTGGCTGGCAAAGGAAGGTTACGACCCGGCGTTCGGTGCCCGTCCACTGCGCAGGGCGATCCAGAAGAATGTGGAAAGTCCGCTTTCGGTGGAATTGCTCGGCGGTAAGTTCAAAGACGGTGCCACCGTGCTGGTAGATGTGGACGAGGAAAAGAACAAGATCAAATTCCAGACGTCCGAACCGGTGAAGAAGAAAAGCAAACAGCAAATAGAAGCTTAACGCCTCATAGGGGCGGGTCTGAGACCCGCCCCTGTTTTTTTTATGAACCTTTTTCCTAATCCATTATTCATTGATTCAAGGTAAGATGCAGGGAATTAAAGGAGAAACTACTCAGATGGAATCAAACCCCAATAATCAATCATCCGTTGTACCAAAAGTCGTAGGAGGAATTGTAGCTGTCCTCGTTTGTTGTGCCTGTGTGGCGATCCTCGCCGCCGGCTTTTTTATTTATCGCGCCTATCAGAATTCCCCGATAGAGATCCCGACCGAGATCTTTCCTCCCACCGGGGAGACGTCCACGCCTCAACCCGTGCCGACGCTGGATCGCCCGCCCTCAGACTCAGTCACATCTGAGACCATGGACGCGTTAAACCAGACCCTGGTCCCGGAGAATGATCCGTACGAGCTGGCGTGTCGTCTCGAAAAGATCTGTGATGTCACCAAGGAAGTTCCCGGCAAAGCCTATAAAGTTGGCGATAAGGAAAAGTTCTGGATCCTGAACGGTGACACCGTGGAACATCATCAGGTGGATGCCACCCTGCTCTACATCACTCCGCATACCTATTTCTGGGCACAGGATGGTACGGACGTGAATCAGAATGATATGAAGAAGTTGATGGACACGTTCGAGAACAACATCTACCCCAAAGACCGCGAGTTCTTCGGCAGCGAATGGACACCCGGCATCGATGGCGACGTGCACATCTACGTGGTCTACGCCGATGGATTGGGCGAAAGCACCGCTGGTTATTTCAACTCCACCGATTCGTTCAGCCCCACCATCAAGGAATATTCGAATGCCCATGAAAGCTTTATGGTCAGCATCACCCAGGATCTGGGCGACGAATACACCTACGCCACGCTGGCGCATGAATTCGTACACATGATCCAGTTCCCCACCGACCGCAATGACGAATCCTGGATGACCGAAGGCTTTGCAGAAGTGGGCGCTTTCATCAATGGCTACGGCGTGGGCGGCTGGGATTTTGCCTACGCGGGAGAACCCGATCTGCAATTAAACGACTGGAATGCCGAACCCGGCACCAATGGTCCGCACTATGGACAATCGTTCCTATACCTGACCTACTTCCTGGATCGCTTCGGGGAAGAAGCCACCAAGTCTTTGAACACCAATCCCGAGAATGGCTTGCCCAGCGTCGACAAGACTCTCGCCGATCTGAACATCACCGATCCACAGACCGGAAAAGTTGTCACGGCTGACGATGTCTTCATGGATTGGGCGGCTGCCTTGTATCTGCATGATGAAAGTGTAGGCGATGGGCGCTATACCTATCACAACTACACCGATGCCCCGCAAACCGCTGACACCGAACAGATCAGTAGTTGCCCGTCTTCCGTGCTGGACCGCTCGGTGAACCAATATGGCATCGACTACATCAACATCAACTGTGCCGGCGACCACACCATCCATTTCAGCGGCTCGACTGTCTCTGGTTTGCTGCCTGAGAAACCGTATTCTGGTGACTATGTATTCTGGTCGAACAAGGGCGACGAGTCCGATATGACCATGACGCATGAGTTCGATTTCACCAACGTCAGCGCGCCGATCAAGATCAGCTACCAGACCTGGTACAACATCGAAAAAGAATGGGATTATCTCTATCTCGAAGCATCCACCGATGGACAGACCTGGGATATCCTCAAGACACCCTCCGGTACCGATTCCAATCCATCGGGCAACGCCTATGGCTGGGGCTACACCGGTTCATCCAATGGCTGGACGCAGGAAGAAGTAGACCTCTCTCAATACGCTGGAAAGAAAGTGCAATTGCGCTTTGAATATGTTACCGATGCGGCAGTTAACGAGGAAGGCTTGATGCTGGATGACATCACAATCGACGCGATCAACTACACATCCGATCTTGAAGCGGATAATGGCGGTTGGGATGGCGCAGGTTTTGTGCGCATCAAGAACTCTCTGCCGCAGGTCTATCGCTTGAGTCTCATCATCAAGGGCGATACCACCACCGTGACCAACATCGAGCTCAACGCCGATCAAACCGCGGACATTCCTCTCTCACTCAAGAATGGCGAAGAAGCCATCCTGATCGTCAGCGGTATGACACGCTTCACCACCATCGCCGCGCCGTATCAGGTGGAAGTGAAGTAGAATTGTAGACAAGCAAACAAGTAGACAGGAAAACACGTTTGTACCTGTTTTCCTGTCTACACCCGGAGGGTAACATGTCCACTGCACCAAAATCAGAAGTCTTGCAAATGGCGGATCTGGTCTCGTACCAGGATGGTTCCGTCGTCAGCCGGCAGATCACCAAAGCGGATGCCGGTAATGTCACATTGTTCGCCTTCGATAAGGATCAGGAACTGAGCGAACATACCGCTCCCTTCGATGCACTCGTCCACGTGCTGGAAGGGCAAGCGGAGGTGCGCATCTCTGGCAAACCATTCCAGTTACAAGCAGGCGATGCCATCATTATGCCTGCTGATGATCCACATGCATTGAAGGCAATACAGCGATTCAAGATGTTGTTGACAATGATACGGAAGTAAAGAGTGATCAACAATAAACAACCCGCAAGCACTACGCTTTGCGGGTTGTTTATTGTTTACATGTCATTCTGAGCGACCGCAGGGAGCGAAGAATCTCTAACGAGCCATGAAGACTTTATGTCAAATCAGAGATGCTTCGCTTCGCTCAGCATGACATCCACAACCAATCGCAACAACAATTTTATGTTGTCATAATGACGGCTTTCTTTCTCCTCAACCAAAATATTGCCATCGCCAATGGAACCAGAGATAACCCACCCGCGGCGATCGAGATGATCGTATAGTTTGTCGCCGCAAAGATAAATCCGCTGGAGAGGCTGGCAACAGCGGAGGCAAGCCCCACCAGGAGATCACTAAAGCCTTGGGTGCGAGAGCGCTCCGCTGGGGAGAGTTGATCTGCCAATAACGTAGAACCGCCCACAAAACAAAAACTCCAGCCGAGCCCCAGAAAGAATAACGCCACCGCCAATGGAATGACATCTGGCGAAAGCGGTGCCAGCACGCACGCCAGCAACAGCATCGCCGCACCCGAAAGGATCACCTGTCCGCGCCCCCATTTGTCTGCAAGATACCCAGAGACAACCGAGAAAGCATACATACCGATGGTGTGTGATTAAATCACGTGCGAAATATCCACCAGCCCATGTTGGTAATGATTCATATGTCGTGAAGTGATGACCATGATGCCCACCATCACCACCTGCCCAAGCACCATGGCGATCACAGCGGTCAGTGCACCTGGCTGAACCAGGATTTCTCGGACGGGGCGTGTCTTTCCATGTGGCGTAAACTCAGGAAATTGGGCGGCAATTTCCTTGCCCAGTTCGCGCGGGTCGGGGCGGAGTCCCAACGCGACCACGAGCGAAGCGATAACGAACAAGATCAAGGTGGAGATATACGCTCCGGCAAGTTCATTCACGCCAAGCGTAGTCGCAAACTTTCCCATCGGTCCCACCAATAGCGGACCAAATACCGCGCCGAACGTTCCGCCCCACACCACGAGGGAGATGGCTTTTCCGCGTTCCTGTGGCGGGTTCACTTCCGCAGCGGCAAAACGTCCCAACACGACCGCAGCGTTGGTGATGCCCATCAGCAGCATACCAGCCAGGAACAAGAGCAGTGATGTCCTACTGATCGCATATAGAACCAAAGCATTCCCGACCACACCCAGCAGCAATCCCATCACCATGCTGTTTCGGCGACCAATGCGATCGAACACATAGCCCCAGGCAGAGGCAGCGAACGCCGCGCCTAAAAGATAGACCGCCGAAGGCACACCGGTCCAATAATCGCTGCCGCCCAACTGTGCCCCCAGGATCGAATTGATCGTTGCAGAAGCAATAAACCCTGCCGAAGCCAAGCTTTGGTTTGCAAACAACACCCAGGTGATCTTCCTTGCCGTACGCTTAAAGTCTGTCATGAAATAGTCCTCTCTACCGTGGCGATTATACGCGGGACAAGAGTAGAATTGGATATCAGAGAAACCATGAACTTCGACTTTAAACCCGCTTCCGACTACCCCCTGGCTGATCTCGTTACCTGGCTAAATCAGGGCTTCGAGAATTATTTCGTACCCATCCACTTCAATGTAGCGCAGTTCTTATCCATGGTAAGGAAAGATGGCATCGACCTAACCTCCAGCCGCGTGCTGCTGGCAGATGAAACTCCCTCCGGCATAGCCTTGATCGCCCGCCGTGGTTGGACGAGTCGATTGGCGGCGATGGGACTCTCCAGCCCCATCCGCGGTAAAGGTGCTGGGTCATGGTTCATGAGAGGATTGGTCCAGGAGGCACGTGAACGCGGCGAACATGAAATGGTCCTGGAAGTGATCGAGCAGAATGAACCTGCTGTGGCATTATATAAACGAGCAGGTTTTGAGATCGTGCGCAGATTAGTGGGGTTTGAACGGAGCGCAAAGTCTCCTGACCTTGCAGCCGAAGCAACCAAAGTCGGCTCCACAGGAGTGCTTCGCAAAGACTTTGGGCTCCAAGAAGTTGATATCCGCTCCGTAAGCAATCTGATCTCCTATTTTGGCTTACCTGACCTGCCCTGGCAATTATCGGGTGAATCCATTGCCCAGACAACTCCGCCCGCCCGCGCTTATAAAAGCGGACCTGCGTATGTTGTCATCTCGAACCCGAATGTAGAACACGTGGTGGTCTGGTCCGTGCTGGTGGAGCCGGAAGGGCGAGGGAAAAATCTCGGTGCACAGATGCTGCAAACTATCCTCGCCAATCACCCCGGGAAAACATGGCATGTCCCTGCCATCTTCCCGGAGGAATTCACAAAACTTTTTGAACAAGCCGGCTTCCAAAAGGAAGAACTGTCGCAGTGGCAGATGAGTTGCAAGCTTATTTTTTGATACCTGTAGCGAAACTCCCGGAGGGGTATAGGCTGGTGTGATCAGATAGATCTTACAGCACAGATCGAAGCATCTTAAACAGGATCCATTTCCGTCTTGGAACGAAGCGTAGTTCTTCATCCTGCTACGCAATAGGACTTTTGTCATTCTTTTGTTGTACGGCGAAAATAAATCAAGGATATAATCCCCACATCCTATGCTGGAGGACGCACGTAATGCCGTCTGGAACAAAGCCATCTTCGGAACGAAAAACAATCGGCGTATTCGCATCCCACGTGGGGCGCGCATGGGGTACGGAATTTCTCGCGGGGGTTACGGCTGCCGCAGAAGAACATAATGTCAATCTGGTACATTTCATCGGGGGAAAGATCACATCACTCACATCTGCCGACCAAAGCAAGGTTTCTTTCGGATTATATGATCTGGCCAAGCCCGACCAACTGGATGGTTTGGTATTAGCCAGTGATGTTGGATATCTTGCCGCTGCAGAGGACCTGAGGGCATTTCGCAAGGTGTATGCCTCGATGCCCATCGTGACACAGTCTGTTCAGATCGAAGGCGCATCCATGTTCATCCCGAACAATATCGAAGGGATGCGTGCTGTGGTACGTCACCTGATCGAGGAGCATGGCTACAAACGTATCGCCTTCATCCGCGGTCTCTATGACCAGATCGATGCGGAACAGCGTTTTCAGGCATACAAAGATGAACTTACCGCACACGACCTGCGCTACGATGAAGACCTGGTCGTGGATGGAGATTTCACACAGGAAAGTGGACGCGACGCCATCTATAAATTACTCGATGAACGCCGCCTGCGCTTTCAAGCGGTCGTTTCGGCGAATGACCGCATGGCGTTCGGTGCATTGGAGGCGCTTCAACAGCGCAACATCCGCGTTCCGGACGATGTAGCGGTCACCGGCTTCGACGATTTACGCGAAGCCCAGGCAACTGGCGTACCGCTGACCACGGTCCGCCAATCCTTTTACAACGCAGGCAGGCAGGCATTGGATGCACTGCTTCGGCGTATTAACGGTGAAACTACTCCGCACACAACATTTATCCCAACACAGTTATTGATCCGCTGGTCATGCGGCTGTCTGCCGGAAAATGTACGCCAGGCAGCCGTGGCGCCGCGCGATGTGGCAAAGACCGGCAAACTGGAAAATAAACGGGAAGCCGCGTTACGCGCCCTGCTCAATTCAGCAGGCATCACAGAACAAGACCCTACCCTGCCCCAATTCAGGGATGCATTTGGGCGCGCCTGGGATGGTTTCCTGCTTTCACTGGGCGAGAAGGCATCCAGCGATGATTTTCTCAAGACCATCAATACATTGATCGAACTCATGCAGAGAAATAACCTGACGCCATCGGTATGGCACAATGTCATTTCGATGATGCGGCGGTATGCCTTGAGCGGTATCACATCGCACGATACCATGTTGCAAGCCGAAAACCTGTTCCAGCAGGCGCGCTTGCTGGCGGGGGAACTCTCGCAGCGTTCTCAAGCTTATAACAGATTGGTGCTCGAACAACAGGAAAACGTGTTGCAGGGATTCAGCTTCTCGATGGCGCCCGCCATGACGCTGGATGAGATCGGGAGCGCCATTTCGGAACACTTCCCCGCCATGGGCATCGAGCGCTGGTACGTGATGTTCTACAGCGATGTGACCGCGCCGCAATCCATTTCATCACCGCCGCCCGAGAGCTATAAACTGCTGTTCCAATACGAAGGCGCAAAGTTCGAGATCCCCCGCAAACAAACTCCTATTGGCACCGGTCAATTGGTGCCACGCGGAAAGACTCCTGAAGACCATCGTTATACAGCCATCATCATGCCGCTCTCCCTCGCTCGTAACCGCTTCGGTTTCATGTGGGTCGAGATGGGTCCCAAGGATTGGGAGGTCTACGTTCGCATCCGTAATCTGGTGAGCAGTGCGTTGCTGCGTACCATGCTGGTCTCGCAAAGGGAACAGGCGCAAAAGGAAGTAGAACGCCTGTTGGCAGAAGCGCGCGAACGAACCACCGAACTAGCCATTGCCAAGGAATTTGCGGAAAGAACCGCCGCTGAAAATGCCAATCTATACTCGAGTGAACAGGCACGCCGCCGCGCCGCAGAAGCGCTGGCAAAATCATCGCGTCAGCTCTCTTCGTTGGGTACAGTGGAAGAAGTTCCGCAACAGATCGTTACACAGTTGGCACAGGTGGTTGCCGTGGACCGCTGCGCGTTGTTCCTTGAAGATGTGAATGGTGTCCCACGTTTGCATGCGCATTACGGGTTCCCGGAAGATGCAGTTGTAGATGGCTTGATCTACGCGGTCAAAGGTGCCAATGTTTATCATGGCATTGCAAAACAATCAGAACCAGCAGTGGTCGGTGATATTGAGAATATGCAAAGCTGGGAGCAGCCTGCCTGGCACCCCAAGGACCGTTCCTGGCTGGGTGTGCCGTTATATTCCAAAAATAAAGTGAGCGGTATGTTAACCCTCAGCCGCAGCAAGCCCGGTGCCTTCAACCAGGATGATGTATTGCTCGCCCGAACGTTTGCTGTACAGGCGTCCATCTCACTGGAGAATGCCAAGCTGTACGATGAGGTAAACCGCTTCAATCAGATGATGGAACGCATGGTTGAACAGCGGGTGAACGAATTGAGCAGCGCTCATAACACGCTGCAAAAACTGGATAAGAATAAAAGCGACTTCATTCAGGTGGCGGCGCACGAGCTGCGCACTCCGCTTACGGTTATCAAAGGCTACATGGGCATGATCAAAGCCGCACCAGCGGTGCAGGAAACTGCCATGCTCTCCCAAGCCATGGATGGTGTCATCCAGGGTACCAACCGTCTGCATCAGATCGTCAACAGCATGTTGGATGTGGCACGGCTCGAGAACCAGGTGCTGACGCCGCATCTTGAAACAGTGACATTAGGTCCGCTGTTGCGGTTGATCCAAAAGGATTACGCAGATGATCTCAAGGAACGCAACATCAACCTACAGCTCGATGCTGAGGTCAACTCGGCTCCGCCCGTGTTGGCAAACTCTGAACTACTGAAGAAGGTGTTGGATAATGTCATCGTCAACGCCATTAAAGTTCACACCCGATGGTGGCTCCATTTTCGTCAGCGCACACGTTGTCAAAGTGGAAGGGCGCGGTGACGTATGCGAGATCCGTGTGAGGGATACGGGCATCGGTATTGCCGCAGAGAATCACACGATCATTTTCGAGAAGTTGTATCAGATCGGCAAAGTGGAATTGCATTCTTCGGGACGCACCAAGTTCAAAGGCGGCGGACCGGGTCTGGGTCTCGCCATTGCGGCAGGAATTATCAAGGCGCATAAAGGCAAGATCTGGGTGGAAAGTCCCGGCTACGATGAGGAAAAACTGCCGGGCAGCACGTTCTTCATCCAGATCCCGCTGGCAAAGTAGATAATAAAACCTCCGAGTTCATAGAGAACTCGGAGGTTTTGCCTCAGCTAGTAACTATTCATATAATGGGAACAGGCTAGTCTTGAGTGTGAATCGATTTACTGCTCCGATCGAAGAAACTCGTAAATTGACCCCGAAGCGGCTCAAGAATCCCGAGGTGTGCCAACATCAACGTAGAAATAACAGACATTGCAATGAAGAAAAAAATATCTTTCCACAAATAACTGGCATTAGCTGATGTTGTAAACACATAGCGGATGACTATCAAACCCAATTGGATTAGGCTGATGATCAATAGTGGAATGGCAAAAGGACGCAAATCATGATCCTCAATAATCAAATGCAAGCCAACCATGGCGACAAGTCCCGCTGCCATTACGGTCAGATAAGCAAAATAGTGTAATAGATCATAGCCCTGGTTATAAAGACGCTGCAGGATCAAAATATAAAGCACACATATTCCGATCAAAAAAGCCCAGGTAGCTCCGTAAATCAACAGGGGCAGAACCAGGTTGCCATAGATGCGTATTGCGATCATGGCTGCCAGCCAGCCTACCATATACGCCAACCCAATGACGATCACTTTGGCTCCAATACCGCCAATGGATTTTTCTAATCCGGCTCCGAACACGTCCAGAATGAGTCTCATTCCACCAAGCATGGCAATTCCGAGCGCACCCATACTTAGCAATAGCATAGCTATACTCAACAACCCCCTTTGGGAAACATGTCCATTAGTATGCCCACGACCATTGCGTGGTACCGTGGGTGATGGGGGACCAGCTTTGTTTTGATTCATTTATCAACCTCCTTTCCCTACTGTGACAAAAAATGCTGAAACTTCATTGCATTGCTTTATGGGAGTAACACAGAATTATACCCATAAGACTGGCTTTGACCGTACGGAGTTCCCATCCTGGTTTCTTTAGGCTTAAATCGGACAGGACAGGCAATTGCCTGTCCTGTCTTCATTCAAATCACACCAGGAGGAGAAAGGATATGATTTCTTATTGAGGGGGGAGCAGAACCGCATCGATCACATGGATCACGCCGTTCGATGCTTCCACATCGGTGATGATGACCTGGACGGTATCGTTCAGATAGACCTTGCCATCGTTGACCGTGACCTTGATATCTTTGCCAAGGACGGTGGGAGCGCTGGTGAGGCCGACCACATCCGCCGCCATAACCTTACCAGAGACCACGTGATAGAGCAGGATATCGGTCAGCTTCTGTTTGTTCTCGGGCTTGAGCAGCTCATCGAGCGTGCCGGCGGGCAGCTTGGCAAAGGCATCGTCGGTGGGAGCGAACACAGTGAAGGGACCTTCACCCTTAAGGGTATCCACCAGACCGGCGGCCTGCACAGCAGCGACCAGGGTGGTAAAGCGGCCGTCCGCTACGGCAGTATCCACAATATCCTTCTTGTCCATCGCGGCGGCTTCATCAGCCGGAGGCAGCAAGACGCTGTCGATAACGTGGATCACCCCGTTGGATGTTTCGATATCGGTAAGGATGACCTTGGCATCGTTGATGTATACGTTACCCATATCAGCCTTGATGGTGACATCCTTGCCGAGCACAGTGGTGGCGCTGGTCATTCCAGCTACATCCGCAGCCATCACTTTACCGGAAACCACATGGTAGAGCAGAATATCGCTCAACTTCTGCTTGTTCTCGGGTTTGAGCAGTTCATCCAAGGTGCCAGCGGGAAGTTTGGCAAAGGCATCATCGGTGGGGGCAAACACAGTGAATGGACCTTCACCCTTTAAGGTGTCAACCAACTCGGCAGCCTGCACGGCAGCGACCAGCGTGGTAAAGCGTCCATCGGCAACGGCGGTATCTACAATATCCGAGAGCACTGGCTCAGGAGTGGCTGTGGGCTCCGGGGTGGATGTCGGTTCAGGCATGGCGGTCGGCGCGGCAGTGGGGGTTGCGGCAGGCGCACAGGCTGCGAGCGCAAATACCAGGACCAAAAGTACAGATAATGCGAATTTCGTGCGTTTCATTCTTTATCTCCTTGTAGCTCTAAAGTTGTATATTTTATGCACAGGTTTTGTACATATTTATACATATTTTACAGTTTTTGTCTATATTGTCAATACAAATGGAATAGGTCTAATCAATTCCTAATTTTCCATCTAACGCAAAGTTACTCAATCTCGCGTCCCAGATCTATGCAGGTTGTAGCTTCCTCCCTACCGAGGTCACTCTTTAAAAAAATCAACCTGGCAAACCCTGCCAGGTTGATCATTGTATACACCCAAATCATTACTTGATCAAATACAATTCATTCCCAGCGGAACAACTTGACCGAGACGAACGCGCCGACCAGAAACATGACCGCCAGCACAATAATATCGATGGTATGTTGTCCCCATGTTTCACCGATCCACAGTCCACGCAGCAGGTTGACCACGTACGTCAATGGCAGGAACTCTGAGATCTTCACAACGGCGCCGGGCATCAGTTCACGCGGCCAGCCAGCCCCCGAGAGGATCAACATTGGATACATCACCACCATCCCTACGATCTGGGCAGTGCGTGCAGTAGGCATCGTGCTAGCCAGGATAAAGCCCATTCCGAAGAAGCTCAAACTGCCAAAGATGAACCCAGCAAAGACGCTGAAGGCATTGCCTGTGAACTGCACATCGTAGATCAGTTTCCCTGCTGCAACGAGCAGCATAACACCCAAGACGGTCATGACGAACACCACGATGATCTGTGCCGCCATGACCACCAGTGGATGGACCGGCGTGGTTCGCAGGCGGCGCAAAACGCCATTCTCGCGATATGTGGCTAATGTGATAGTAACAGGCATCAGCCCAACGATCCCAATACTCATGGCGGTGAAAGAGGGGATCAAGTTACCGATCGCATTCTGGCTGCTGCCAGAACCGGATGGCATAGGTGCATTACTGAAGATCGTTCCATAAATGAACAACATCATCAACGGAAAGATCAGCGTGAAAAAGGCGCTCGCCGGTTCACGCAGGAATAATTTGGCTTCCATCCAGGTCATTTTCAACAAGCTTTTCATGGCACACATCACTCTCTTATCTCATGACCCGTCAAACTCAAAAAGACATCTTCCAGATTCGGCTGCTCGGTACGCAGATCATGGAATGGGACTCCCTGACTGGTCAACACGCCAACCACTTCACTGACCAGTGGAACCTGCCGGTGATTCTTCCCGTGGACGATCACCCGTTCTTTCTGGACTTCGACCCGCACTTCACCCGATAAGGCTTTTTCAAACCCGAGAGGTAGCGGACGATCCACACTAAAGACAATGCGCTCCTCCGCGCCCAAAGTACGGATCAGATTCGCCGGGGCATCCAGCGCCATGATACGACCATGATCCAGCACAGCGACACGGTCACACAGGTGTTCTGCCTCTTCCATGAAATGCGTTGTAAGATAGATGGTCTTGCCCCGCCCACGCACATCGCGGATCAGATCCCAAATCGCATGACGCGCCTGCGGGTCGAGACCCGTGGTCAGTTCATCGAGAAAGACCAACTGCGGGTCCGGTAGAAGCGCCAGCGCGATGAATAAACGCTGCTTTTGCCCACCGGAGAGTTTTGAGAATGGAGTGTCGCGTTTTTCATCCAGTCCCAGTTGAGATAACAATCGGGTCCAGTCAACAGGTTTCGGGTAGAAAGAAGCGTATAAATCCAACGCTTCCCATACTTTCATACGGTCCGGTAAGTTGGATTGCTGTAACTGCATCCCTACGCGTTCGCGGATGATATGATTCTCCTGCACCGGGTCAACACCCAACACGCGGATCGTCCCCCCGCTCGGTTTGCGCAGCCCTTCCAGGCATTCGATGGTCGTGGTCTTACCCGCTCCGTTCGGACCCACCATTCCAAAAATTTCACCCTCCTGCACTTCGAACGAGATCCCATCTACGGCAGTGGTATTGCCGTAGGTCTTTCTCAACCCACCCACTTGCACAATCGTATTCACTTTTGCCTCACTTGCGTTTCAAAATCGATTCCAATGCCGCCACATGTTCTTGAAAAACCCGACGTCCCTCTGGCGTGGCGGAGACAAAGGTACGCGGTTTACGTTCCACAAACGTTTTATTCACAGCGATATAACCAGCTTCTTCCAGTTTGCGAAGGTGAGCGCCCAGGTTGCCGTCGGTCACATCCAGAAGTTCACGCAGGTAGGTGAAATCCACTTCGTTGCCTGGTTCCAGCGTGACCAGCGATGCCATAATGCGCAGACGCACCGGCTGATGAATGGTTTCGTTCAGTTCAGCCATGGCTCACCACCTGTAGCGGATGTACGAACCCAGCAGGACCATCACGCCGCCACCCAGAACCGCCATCCACAAATAGAACCATGCCGATACAAAGAAATAACCGATAAGTGCCAGGATAACGACCGGCACCGTCCACCATGTGACAGAGAACGAGAGCAGTAAGCCCATGCCCATTTGTCCGATCATCGCAAACAGGATAATAAGCATGGTCGCCTGCTTGGGGTCGCTTGGGCGGGCGATCAGCATGGCTGCGGCAGCGAACAAGATCAGCAGTGCCCAAAAGGTCACAATGCGTTTTCCCGTCACAGCAGAGGACGCAGCTCGCACACGTCTGCCTGCTTTGATGCCCATGAACGTCGCCAGCGCGCTACCCAGAATGCTGACTGCAAACCAGATCCAGGCAACGATGGGACCCGTCAGGAACTGAGTGCTCGTGAATCCGATCAGCCAAACGATCCCGGTAACAATGAGCGAAATCGACGCGCCTCCGTTAGCGATCGAGTGGCGAGTCTTTTGCGCGATGGTCTGGATGGCGGTCAAAGCTTCTTCTGCTTCCGATGGGGAAATGTTCATAAATTAATCCTTCAAGTTCTTTGTACAGAGAACTCTGTAATACAGAGTATTCTACGACCGCTCTTGCAGGATGTCAAGGCTCGTGATATTTCCCACAGAAAGAAACGCATCATTCTCCGATCGAAGCTGGCTCCGGTTCTCAGGCATCTCCCCCGCTGAGACAAAAAGACTTCCGAAGTCTTAAGACTTCGGAAGTCTGGTCGGAAACACCTCATTTCCGGCTTGAATTCTCCAGGTACTATTGATTGTGCTGTGCATGAGAAGTAGGATGATGCCTGTCTGCAAACCGACCAGACAGGAGAAACAAATGTCAACGCTACATCGAATGTTCGTGATACTTGTTTTGATGGCATTGATCGCATCTTGCACGGCGCCAACCGCTGTTCAGATCCTTCCATCCCCTACTCGCCAACCTATCCCATCGCCGACCGCACAACCAAGCCTGCCAGAAACCTATATAGTCCGGCACCCTGCCCCGGGAGACAATATCGTAGCTGGCGGTTATTATGTCCTTCCCAAGTACGACCCTGCGTCAGAAAATGCCTTACAGATCGATCTACGATCCAAAGATGTATCGGCATCTGACTTTTCGAGTGGAGGGGATGACCTGCTCTATGCCGCCTTCGACACGCGGACAGTATGGCCCCCGAAGCGAAAATGCCTAGTGGCTTCGACTGGTCAAAGATCATGGAAAATGGAAAAGATCCAGGGCTAGGCGTCCGAAACCTGCACCAACAAGGCATCACAGGCAAAGGAGTCAATATCGCCATTATTGATCAGCCGCTGCTTCTTGAACACATAGAATATGCAGACCAGATACGATTCTATGATGAGACCAACATCATGCCTGATGAAGCATCAACCATGCATGGACCAGCTGTCTCATCCATTGCCGTAGGCAAGACGATCGGCGTGGCACCCAAAGCGAACCTTTACTATATTGCCGCTTGGCCCTTTGACCTTTCTAACCCATACAGCGAGGACCTGAAACTTGGTTATACAGCTCAAGCCGTTCGGCGCATTATTGAGATCAATGAACAATTACCTGAGGGTCAAAAGATCCGAGTGATTTCCATCAGTCAGGGCTTCCCGCCTACCGCATCTGGGTATGACGATATTATTGCCGCCATACACGAAGCCAGAGAGGCGGGTATCTTTGTCATCAGCGTCAGCCTGGATGACACCGATGGCTGGCATTTCCTCGGCATGGAACGTGATCCTCTATCTGACCCCAACGATTTCGAATCATATGCGCCCGCTTATTGGCTGCAGGATCTTTACTTCACACAAGGCTTTCCGCCGAACATACTATGGGTGCCCATGGGGTCGCGCACGACCGCCAGCCAAACCGGCGCGAACGAATATGTATATTACCGCCTGGGAGGCATGAGCTGGGCGACGCCCTATCTGGCTGGGATGTACGCCCTGGCAGTACAAGTCAAACCCGATATCACACCAGAATACTTCTGGAAAACTGCGTTAAAAACGGGAAAGACAATTCAACTTCAACACGATAAGAAAGAATTCGAGTTTGGTGTCATTCTCGACCCACAAGCATTGATCAAAGCGCTACAGAGCGAATAAAAAAAATCAGCCTCGCAGATTATGCAGGGCTGATTCATCATTCATCCTTCTGACTTCATCATTTACAAGTGTATCGGCGTACCTTCTGCGCCATGCGCCGCTTCCATCAGCACTTCGGAGAGCGTGGGGTGGGCGTGGACGTTGCGGGCGATCTCGTGCGGAGTCAGTTCCATCATGTGAGCGAGAGTCGAGCTCGGGGAGCAGTTCGGTCACTTCGGGACCGATCATGTGTGCACCCAGGATCTCGCCATACTTCTCATCCACCACGAGTTTGACAAACCCGGCATAATCACCAAGTCCCAGCGCTTTGCCGTTGGGCTGGAAGGGGAAACGTCCGATCTTGACGTTGATGCCGCGTTCCTTTGCCTGTGCTTCGGTGATGCCAAATGACGCCACCTGCGGATGACAGTACGTAGCACGCGGCATCATTTCATAATCGAGCGTGGTCGTCTCTGCACCGGCGATATTTTCAGCAGCGATGATGCCCATCGCCGAACCGACGTGCGCCAGCATCAGTTTGCCGGTCACATCGCCAATTGCCCAGATGCCGGGAACGTTGGTCTGCATCTTTTCATTGATCTCGACCATGCCGCGCTCGCTGAGTTTGACACCGACCTTTTCAAGCCCGAGGCCTTTGCTGTTTGGCGTGAACGCGGTCGCTACCAAAACCTGATCCACTTCCAAAGTCTCGCCCGGGAGTTTCACTGTGACCTTGTCACCGTTCACGGCGATGCTCTCGAACTTCACACCGGTCTTGATCTTGATACCGCTCTTGGTGAATTCCTTGGTCAATTCCTTGCTGACTTCCTCATCTTCACGCGGCAGGATGCGCGGCAGCAGTTCAACGATGGTCACGTCCACGCCATAGGAATGCCAGATGGTGGCAAACTCCACGCCGATGGAGCCGCCGCCCACGATCACCACAGATCCAGGCAGTTTGTCGCTCATGATCGCTTCCACGTAGGTGATGATCTTCTTGCCATCCACGGTCACGCCGGGGAGCTGCGCCGCGCTGGCACCCGTGGCGACGATAATGTTCTTGGCAGTTAACTCTGTCGCTTTGCCTTCCTTATCGGTAACGGTGAGCGCATTCGGCTTGGTCAGAAGCGCCGTTCCCATGTAAACGGTGATACCGTTCTTCTTCATCAGGAATCCGACGCCCTTGGTCAGGCGATCCGAATTTTGTCGTGAACGTTTGAACGCCACGCTGTAGTCCAATTTCAAGTTGTCGAACGAGAATCCAAAATCCTTGCCACGTTCACGCAGGGTGTGTGCCACCTCCGCATTCTTGAGCAGGGATTTGGACGGGATACAACCAATATTCAAACACACACCGCCCATCCACTGCTTATCGATGATCGCGACCTTCTGCTTCAGTTGCGCAGCACGGATGGCGGCTACGTATCCCGCAGGTCCCGCGCCGATCACAACGACATCAAAATTTTCTGCCATTATTTCTCCTTATTCATGGCGCTGCGAGCGATTGTTACAAAGCGACCTTTGACGCTTCTCGAAGGCTCGCAACGACATTGGTTTTTAATATTTTACTACTACAACCACCTATATCTTTTGTGCCACCATCAAGAAAACTGGAAACACCTTTTCCTTACCTGCCACTGCTTTTTTGATCTCGTATGCCATTGAGAATGTGACATTTCCGAACCCGGCAAATTCCACTTTCTTCTGGAGTTCTTCCCGGTCAAACCCCAAATGAACATCGGTCGAACCATCCGTATGAAATGTGCCATCTTCTTTGTCCAGATCGGCGACGAGCAGATAGCCGTTCGGTTTCAATATCTCACAAAATTTCTGGATGATCTCGTCTGTACCGTGGATGTGGTGCAGCGTCATCAACGAGTAGGTCAGATCAAATCGCTCGGTAGGAAGCGGATCGGTTGCCATATCGAGCTTCACCGGATGCATATTGGTCACGCCCGCACTGGCGATCTTTTCGCCCAGAACATCCAGCATTCCCTGTGATGTATCTGCCAGAGTGATCTGCCCCAGATCGGATTGTAGAGCGAAACTTAGCAAACCGGTGCCACAGCCATACTCGAGCGCGGACATTTTTTCGGTCAACGGAAGCGCCTTGCGGATGGCATCTGCCACCACGCGGGCACGCTCCACTTTTTTCGGGTCGGAGTCCCAGTCTTTTGCACGTTCATCGAAGTTTGTCATAATTCTCCCATATGATTACGAATAAACCTTTTGTTTTAATACTTTGCTTGTTGCACTCACTGCAGAGACATTGCGCAATGCAGGGTCTATCCAGGCAGCTTCTACATCCCTACTTCTTTGCCCCCGCCAGGGCCGTGGTGATCCCCAGCCCGATATAGATCAACCCGGCGAACACACGCCCTCCCTTTTGAAAATTCTTGTTCTTTCCCAGCCGCTCCGCCAGCGAACTGGCAGCGAACGCATACAAGCTATCTGTGATGATCGCCATACCTACGAAGATCGCACCCAGCATCAGGTTTTGCCCGACGACATTTCCCTTGGCAGGGTCTACAAACTGCGGCAGAAAGGCGAAAAAGAACAACGCCGTCTTCGGGTTGAGAATGTTGACGAAGAATCCCTGCCAGTAAATACGTGACAAACTCTCGCGCTTCACTTCTTCCCTTTCTGTTCCATCCTCGCGGGAGAGCAGTTTGCGCACACCCAGATAGATCAAATACGCCGCACCAAGATATTTCACCACATCAAACGCCAGCGCGGACGATAACAAGATCGCCGAAAGTCCCAATGCCGCTGCCACCGCCTGCAAAAAGTTCGCCGTTTCAATGGCAAGCACCGAGACGATGCCCGCCATACGTCCCTGCGATGCACTGCGCGCCGTGATGTACAATACCGCCGGCCCCGGCACAAGTAATAACGCTAACGCTGCTGCCATGAAGAAATACAGTTGTGTGGATGCGATCATGGGTTCTCCGTAGAAAAAGAGGTATACAGATAAATAAGGAAACACGTACACAGGTAGACACGTTCCACTTGTATACCTGTGTACGTGTCTACCTGCCTACTTTCCTACCAATAATGCTGCACCAGCGGGCGGACTAAGCGCTCGTATACTTCCCGGATGCGCCCCATCGTCTCATCCGAAAGCAGAGGCAGATCCGCCGCGCGGACATTTTCCTCCACCTGAGAGGGACGCCTGCCGCCGGGTATGGCGCACGTCACTGCCGGGTGCATCAAGATCCAGCGGATCGCCATCTGCGCCAGCGACATCCCCTCCGGCACCAGCGGACGCAGTTCATCGACTGCCTGCAAACCGGTCTCGTAATCGAAGCCCGAGAAGGTCTCGCCACGATCAAACGATGCACCCTGACGGTTAAAGTGACGATGGTCATCTTCTTGAAAGGTGGTTTCACGCCTCATCTTGCCGGTCAACATACCGGAGGATAATGGCAGGCGCGCCAGAATTCCCACCTTGCGGCGCACAGCTTCGCCGAAGAACAAGTCCGTGGGGCGCTGGCGGAAAATGTTGAAGATGATCTGTACGCTTTGCACGTTGGGATACTCAATGGCTTTGAGCGCCTCTTCCACTTTCTCCACGCTCACGCCGTAATAACGAAGTTTGCCTGCCTTCACCAATCCATCCAGCGCATCAAAGGTTTCTGGCATATAAAACACTTCCGTAGGTGGGCAGTGCAATTGCAGCAGATCGAGCGCTTCCACATCCAGATTCTTCAGACTGCGTTCCACATAAGCGGTCAGGTTTGCTTTGGTATAACTACCTGCCACATGCGGATCTGCTCTGCGCCCGGCTTTGGTCGCCACATAGAACGGTTCACTACGTTCCTTGCGCAGCTTTGCCAACAACTGCTCACTGTGCCCGTCGCCATACACATCTGCCGTGTCGAAGAAATTCACACCCAGATCGAGCGCGCGGTGCAGCGCTGCAATCGAACTCGTCATCCTTTACATTGCCCCATGTCCCACCGATCGCCCACGCGCCAAAACTGACGGTGGACACTTTCCAGCCTGTGCGTCCAAGTTCGCGATATTGCATAGTTCCTCTTTTATAGGTTTGGTATAGAACTCATTTGTCTGCTTATCGTACACCCTTTTTGTACACAGGTCGAACGGAAAACACGGAATAGAACTGATTTCTTAAAGCGCGTTTGAAAAGTCTACCATGTCATTCTCCCGAAGGGACACCGCTTCGGGACGGTGTGAGCCGCGGAGCGGCGACACTTGCCTCGGGCTCAAGTGCCGGGAGAATCTCTACCCAGTCAAGAAGACCTTCAGCGGGAGAAGAGATGCTTCGCTTCGCTCAGCATGACATAAAAATGACTTTATCCGTGAGCCTCCGTTCAATCCGTGGTATCCGTGTCCGAAGTTTTGGTCTGCTCGATGCGGCTTTGCGCCAGCTTCACATACTCCTCGGTGGTTTCAAAGCCGACATAACGGCGACCTGCTTTGAGCGCGGCAAGAGCCGTCTGTCCGCTGCCCATGAACGGGTCGAGGATCACTTCATTTGAATACGTATAAAGTTGGATCAACCGGTACGGCAGTTCCACCGGGAACGGCGCAGGATGTCCCACCTTCTTCGCCGATTCCGATATGAACGCCCAAACCGATTTGGTGAATTCCAGAAATTGTTCTTTGGTGATGGTGTTCTCGCGTCCTTCGACCTTTTCGCGTTTGAAATTGCCTTTCGAAAAGACAAGGATGTATTCGTGTGTATCGCGCAAGGTTGGGTTCGACGCCGATTGCCACGAGCCCCAGGCAGTGGAGACGCTGGCGCTGCCGCCTTTATCCCAAATGATCTCACCGCGCATCAAAAAGCCGAGGCTGATCAACTCCCGTGCCAGCAATCCGTTCAACGGAATGTACGGTTTGCGCCCCAGGTTCGCCACGTTGATACAAGCCCGCCCGCCAGGAACTAACACGCGATACGTTTCTCTCCAAATGCGGTTGAGGAATCGCAGATATTCGCGCAGCGTCAGATCATCATCGTACTCCTTACCCACATTATAGGGTGGCGACGTGACCATGAGATGGACGGAATTATCCGGCAGTTCCTTCATCTCTTCAGATGAATGACTATAGATGACATCCAGATCGGCGATCTGATTCTCGACGTACGCTTCGAGCTCCACCTGAGGCTGATCCCGATACAGACGCGTTCCATAGAACGATGAGGAATCATGTCCCTCGCGTCCTGGCGACCCAAACGAAGTTGTGGACGTGTTTTCCGAGAATTTACGTCTTGGCATCTCTCTTGTTCCGTAGGGGCAGGGTCTCCCTGCCCGCATATGGGACGAGACGCTTCGGAGCCTCGCCCCTACCAATAAAATATTCTTGCAAGAGACCTACAACCATTTGTCCATTGCCCGGAACAATGATAGTCGCTGTAGAGCGATCTTCAGATCGTCCGTGTGTATTGGGTGGTCTTGTTGTAGTAATAATTACGTATCGAGAAATAATCGGCACATTTCTTCTGACAATCCTGCGGTTGTCTTTTCGAACTCGATGACCGTCTTCTTCATGGCGGCTTGCATGGCGTAGTCGAATTTAATGCCCTGTTCTGGGGTGTCGAGATTCATCCAGGCGTGAGAGTCGCGCGGAAGATGACGCAGGGCGAAGGCTTTTGTAGGGCGGAAGAAATATAGCAATTCGAACGGAAGATACACTTTACCTGAGTGCAACTCCCGGCTGTGGAGCAGGCTCGGGTCAACGGGGTCGACTTCCGGCGGCGGCGGAAGCGCCTGCCCATCATAACGGGAAACCCATAAGGTAATGTAGTTCGAATGGGCGTAGAAATCCTGCGCAGTGTGGGTCATCCTGCCAAAGGCTGACCATGCGGCGAGCGCGTCCTTTTTGTTTAACGAAGAAATCGTCAAAGCGCGCTGTTGTTCTGTATAGGCATAAGATTTATCGAAAGCGTTGTTGTCGAAGTGAAATTCGTCATGACCGATCTGCCCGGCAAGGCGATCCTGTTTGACGTTGGCTTGAATGATGGCTGCCATTGCCCGCGGGCTGAAACGGTTGCCAAGCGATGAGTTCATGATTTCGGCATGGTATTGTGTCAACATTTGCCCGATTATACCCATTCGGGTATGTTATAAGGGACTCTCGCCGCCACACTTGCACTCAACGCACACCTGCCCTGGCGGTAGGTGCCAGGGAGGGCAAGTGAGAAAACTTTTAGATCTTTGCGTGCTTCGCGCTCTTAGCGGTAAATAGGTTTCCAGCGTTATAATGCCGCCATGACATTTTACACATCCAAAGGTGACGACGGTACTACAGGCTTGTTGGGGGATGAGCGGGTGATGAAATATCACGCCCGTATCGAAGCGGTGGGAACGCTGGACGAATCCTCGGCGGCGCTGGGGCTGGCACGCGCCCAATGCCTGGATAAACGTTCGGGTCCGATCCTGCTCGAAGCACAGCGCGATCTCTACAAATTGATGGCAGAAGTGGCGGCAACGCCCGAGAACGCGGGGCGCTTCCATTTCATTGACGAGGCGCGCGTGAAATGGGTCGAGGAACAGACCGATGCCTTGAGCGCGGTCGTTGAGATGCCCAAGGAATTTATCCTGCCGGGCGATTCTCTGGCAGGTGCGGCACTTTCGCTGGCACGTGCCGTCATCCGCCGGGCAGAACGGCGCGTGGTCGAATTGCACGATGAGCAAAAAGTGGTCAACCCCGATCTGCAGCGTTATCTGAACCGTTTGTCTTCGTTATGTTTTGTGTTGGAGTTGCTGGAAAACAAAGCGGCGGGGCATCAAACATCGCTGGCAAAGGAAGATAATTCTTCCTGAGCAGTTTCCCGCTGGTTGAGTAGCGAGCGGAACGAGTGTATCGAAACCAGTGGGGCGCAGTCGAAAGAAAGTTATCAAGATATAGAGTGTTTATCTGAAATTGCGCTTCGACTTCGGCTATCATCTCCGCAGGGCAAAGAACGCCCCTTCGGTCAGCGCGAGTAATTTTCATAAAGAAAGAACATCCCATGAACCCAGAAGAATTTCGCAAATATGGTCATCAATTAATCGATTGGATCGCTGATTATCGCGCCCATGTCGCTGATTTGCCGGTTCGCGCTCAAGTGAAACCGGGTGAGATTCGCGCGCAACTGTCGCCCACTCCGCCCGCGCTGGGTGAGTCATTTGACGGCATTTTCAGCGACCTCGACCAGATCATTCTGCCGGGGTTGTCTCACTTTCAGCACCCCAGCTTCTTCGGATACTTCCCCAGCAACGGCGATCTCTCGTCGGTTCTTGGTGATTATCTCAGCACGGGTCTCGGCGCTTTGGGTTTATCCTGGCAATCAAGCCCGGCGCTCACCGAGTTGGAAGAACTCGTTACAGACTGGATGCGCCAGATGATCGGTCTTTCAAATGCATGGAGCGGCGTCATTCAGGATACTGCTTCCACCTGTACCCTGGTCGCCTTGATGTCTGCGCGCGAGAAGGCATCAAACTATTCCCTGGCGCGCGGCGGCTTGCAGGGAGAGACACATCCGCTCATCGTGTATGTCTCCAAGCACAGTCACAGCTCAGTCGAAAAAGCTGCGCTGCTCGCCGGCTTTGGACGTGACAATCTCCATTTCGTGGACGTTGACGAGAACTACGCCATGAAAGCGGATGCGCTGGCGCGCGCGATTCAAGCGGACCTCGAGCGTGGTCTGGTTCCCTGTGCCGTTGTCGCCACGACAGGGACGACCGGCACCACCGCCCTCGACCCGATCAAAGCCATTGCAGAAGTAGCCCGTCAGTACAACATCTGGATGCACGTCGACTCCGCTCTCGCCGGTTCCGCCATGATCCTGCCCGAATGTCGCTGGATGTGGGATGGCATCGAAATGGCGGATTCGCTTGTCTTGAATCCGCATAAGTGGCTGGGCGCAGCGTTCGATTGTTCGCTCTATTACGTGCGCGACCCCGAGCACTTGATCCGTGTGATGAGCACCAATCCCAGTTACCTGCAGACCAACGTGGATACTCAAGTCAAGAACCTGCGCGATTGGGGCATCCCGCTCGGACGCCGCTTCCGCGCGTTGAAGTTGTGGTGTCTGATCCGCGAGCAAGGTGTGGAAGGACTACAAGCCCGCCTGCGGCGCGACATGGCTAACGCGCAATGGCTGGCAGAACAGGTCAAGTCCACACCCGGTTGGTGCGTGCTCGCTCCTGTTCCGCTGCAGACCGTTTGTGTGCGCTACGAACCGTCCGGTCTTGAAGGGGAATCGCTCGACAAATTCACATTAGATTGGGTGGAACGTGTCAACAACTCCGGCGGCGCCTATCTGACACCATCCGTTCTCGACGGGCGCTGGATGGTGCGTGTGTCCATTGGTTCCTTGTCCACCGAACGCGAGCACGTCCAGGCGCTCTGGGAATTGATGCAGCGCGAGGCATACGGCGAGTAGATCACCGTTCTATTCAAAACATATCAATAAAAATGTAGGGGCAGGCTGCGTAGCGTCCTGCCCCTACGGGATTAATACATGACAGGCACAATCATCAACGTAGTAGCAATTGTTGGGGGAAGTCTTCTCGGTTTACTCTTCGGTGCACGGCTTACAGATCAATTGAAATCCACCATTATCTCCGGCATGGGATTATTCATCCTTGCCATGGGATTGCAAATGTTCCTCAAGACCGAGAATTCCATTGTTGTTCTCGGCGCTTTATTGATCGGTACTCTGCTCGGCGAATGGTGGCGCATCGAAGATGGCTTACACCGTCTCGGCGTTTTCCTGGAAAGCAAATTCTCACGTGAAGCAGATGACGGCTCGAACCGTTTCATCCGCGGCTTCATGACCGCATCCCTTTTATTCGCCATCGGACCTATCGGCATCCTCGGCTCGATCCAGGATGGCTTGAGTGGCGACTACAAACTGCTGATCGTCAAATCGATCATTGACTGTTTCGCATCCATCGCCTTTGCATCCACACTGGGCATCGGTGTGGCGTTCTCATCGCTGGTGATCCTGGTCTATCAGGGTGCGATCAGTTTGGGAGCAGCCCAGTTAAATTCCGTTGTCACTACATCCATGATGAACGAGTTGACCGCCACCGGCGGTATCCTGCTCATGGGTATCGGCATTTCCAACATGTTGGAGATCAAAAAGATCCGCATCGGCAACATGCTGCCGTCAGTCTTCATCGCCCCGCTGATCGTGTGGGTGTTGGGTTTGTTCTAGCGGCTTTGGAATCCAAAATTGTCGAACAGGACGACTGTAGGCGAACCATCAGGAGCATCAATATACAGACCGACACCACCCCTGTCATGGCGTGTGTCACGGGTTTCAAGAACGTTCCTGTTATTGATGGTAAAAATGAAATGATCGCCAATGGCGCTGACTTCCATGCGGTTCCATCCCCTGGTCAGAATGGCATCAGAATATGTAGGCTCCTGCATGGTGTCCCAGGTGTCGCTCTCGAAATATTCAACCCCATAATAGGCATCATCGCAAATATAAAAGATGTATACCCCGCCATCCCATCCAGAAATGGATTTTCGGAATGTTAACCCGCCACAGGTATCTTCTGCACGGACGGTATCTTCGAATTTGATATCCACATAAATGTCGTAGTCTTTTAGAGCGGTGGACTTCCGGTAAAAATCCTCCCCTTGAATGTAGCCCTTGGCATCATTGATCTCCCAAACATAAACTCCATCTTTTATAGAGACCATAACATCGCCGTAGCGGCTTTTGTCTTCCCCAACGAACCAATCACCAGAGATCTTATCAAAGCGCTCAATGTATTCGTATTGATCCTGTTCGGCAAGACGAGCATTGGCTGTGGCAGTGATCTGTGCCTGCTTGGTCGCGACAACAGCAGCTGTTGCCGTCGCGTTCGTGGATGCCCTTTGGCTGTCCCAGCGCACCCAGAAAAACGCTGCGCCGATCGCCCCCAAGATGCAAACTCCATAGAAGACCAACATACTACAAACAAGGAGCCGGTCGTTTTGTAGAAAGCTCTTTTTCTCTCCTGCAAGTGGTTGTGTTTCCATGTCATCCTCTCCCACAGAGTATTCACTTCCATTCTAACCGTTTTTGCGTTGGCGTCTTTCTATTAATATCTCAACGGATGTCCGCGTATACACATCCAGCGGAAGCTGGACCGCCGCTTCCAACGGCGTCCAAAGATGCTCCTCGGCTTCATCGTTCAACTGCACATGGACCGAGTCCGTTTTGCAGGCGTAATCAAAGAAGATGAAATGTCTCGGCTTCCAAAAGGATGGGTCGTAAATGAACTGCTGGAAGTTGATGAATTCGATGTCGTAAACGTCCAGCCCGGTTTCTTCCTTGGTCTCCCGGATGGCGGCATCTTCCAGGCGTTCGCCCAGCTCCACATGCCCACCCGGGATCACATATTTGCCGGGCCATTTGTGACTTTTCAAAAGCAGAAGTTCATTAGCCTGATTGAAAATAAAAACACCAACGGTTGGTTCGGGGAAAAGTTGATCAGCCATCGAACTATCCTAATATCGCAATGATGAGAATGCCGGTAAAGATGATACTCGCCCCCACGACGCGTACGCCACCCATCTGCTCCTTCAAGAACCACCAGCCCAGGAACGATCCGATCACCACACTGATCTCACGGATCGCGCCGGAATAGCTGAGCGGCGCAAAGGAATAAGCGAACAGGGCGAGCAGATAGGCTACTACACCCAGAATGGCGGCAACGATCAAAGGGATGCGTGGTCCATTCCAGGCGGAGAGGAAGTGCTGCCACCCAAAGCGGCGAACGTTGTAGGTTGTGGTCAGCACCGGGACAAACATGAACATGGTCAGCGCATACGGCAGGGCAGGTCCGTGTTTGACAGCGGTGCCATCGATCAGCGTGTACAGTGAAATGATCAGTGCCACTGACAAGGCTGTAGCCACCCCTTTAAAATGGAATTTGCTCCCGCGGTTCTGCAGCAGGCTGGTCGCGCCGATGACGATCATCCCGCAAACGACCAGGCAAATCCCTACAATACCCCAAAAGGTAAGCTGTTCATGCAGGAACAACACCGACCAGATCATCAACAAGGCTGGCGCCGTTCCACGTGCGATGGGATAGATCAGTGAGAAATCATGGTCGCTGTACGCATTCGAAAGCAGGATGAAATAGATCGCTTCCAGGAACATGCTGATAAAGGCGAACAACCACATGGAGCGCGGCGGCAGACCGGTAAAGATCAGCAGCAGCCCGGCAAAGATCCCGCTGATGAGCACCTGCCAGCCCATGGCAATATATTTTTCCTGCGATTGCTTGAGCAAAAGATTCCAAACGGCGTGCAGCGATGCGGAGGAAAGTAGAAGAAGAACGGCGAAGATTGGCATAGTGCAGGCGAATGTACCACAAAACAAAGGATGAAAAACATCATCCTTACCTTGGAGAACAAAGAGCCGCCCTTTTCAGAACGGCTCTTTATATCATATCTTCTATTTCGTTTGCTTCCTTTGCCACTCGATCGGGTCACCGGCGCCAAAATCTTCGATGCCAAAGTGTTCGAATGCCTCGATCACGGCTGTACGACGGTATGCTGAGAATGTCACGACATGAGCAAGCATTTCGCCATAGGTAAATGTCTCCGGCGGCTCGCATACCATATCGATGAAACTAGTCTCCCAGAGATTCTCGTCGCGCACTTTGCGAGCCAGTATTCTGAACTCGCCAAAAGCAGAGTCTAGGCGTTTAAGCATCCCAGTCATGGATTTATCGGGACCCTCTTTTTCCTTTCGTCCATGCACGGCATCCATCCACATCTCCTTGGTGAACACAAGTCGATGCAGCATCTCACGCAGCGTCTTTTCCTCGCCAAGGTACGACAGAGGGTTGCCGATCCCCACTAACGGTTCATCCAATTGGGCATCCGAAAGGATTTGCGCCTTTTCCAGAAAACGGCGCGTCAACCACAGGTCATGTTCGATCAAAATATCATTAAGGTTCATGGTCTCTCCTTGTCTGGTCTGTTGCGTCAGCCGAATGGCGGATCCTACAACAGGGTCATAGTGGATATCGTTTGGCGTCGAGAAGAACCAGCTCACCAAGTGAGATTTTCGAAATTGGTGCGGCGAAACACCTGCCAGCTTTCGAAAAGAGCGAGAGAAACCTTCCAGCGAAGCAAAACCTGACTCGAAAGCGATCTCTGTCACCGAACGATCCGTCTGCAGAAGCTGATGTGCGGCTCGCTCCAACCTCACCCTGCGTTGACAATTGCTCGGCGTTTCCCCCGTTATGTCGCGAAACATGCGTTGGAAATGAAAGCGGCTGTAATGCGCCTCCCGGGAAAGCACATCACCATTCACCGGTTCATCCAGGGTCGTGCCAAGCAGGTCAGCCATTTCATCGAGCAGAGAACTGTTCTTCATAGCCATGAATTTTATTGTATTCAAATGAGAAGAAAATACTTGACCGAATTTGCTATAAATCAAAAGAGCCGCCTGATGATGGCGGCTCGCAATGACGAGACTAAATTACTTTTTTAGCAAATACGTTGTCCAACTTCCGGGCTTGGGTGGCATCTGGTAGAGAAAGATCAACTTGTCTTCATCAAAATCGTTCGGCTCCCATTCGGGGAAATCGGCAGAGATGGATACCACGCGCGAACCAGGTTTCATCTGTTTCTCCAAATGCAAGGCGAGTTTCGTCACTTCGGTGGATGTGGCATAGATGAAGACAACATCTGCTTTGCTCACATCAGACTTGTAAAAATCCCCCGCTTCCACGCGGACCCGGTCACTGACCCCGCTATTTCTAGCCGCTACTCTGCTGACAAGCCGCTGCACCGGACCGATCTCGATGCCCACGGCTTTGGCTCCAAATTCACGCGCCGCCATTACCAGCACGCGTCCATCGCCGGAACCGAGATCATAGAGAAGTTCATCCGCTTTGAGGTTTGCCATCTGCAATGCCTTGCGGATTCTTTCCGGGTGGGTCGGGCGGGAGGGCAAACCATACATCGCCGGGACAAGCACCCACAACAAACCAATGATGAATAAGATAATGAAGAAAAAGAATGCAGCGAGAGTGAGAACATCAGTCATGGTGCTTTGAAACATACCACACTGCGACCAATGCCAACAGGTTGAAAATCACTGCTGTGCCTGTCACAACGCCAAAACCGAAAGTATATAACTTGGGAGCCAAGGTCGCACCGATGGCACGACCAATAAAATTGGCAGAACCTGCCAGCGCCAGCGTCGTCGCTCGCGCGGATGGCATTACTTCGCTGTTCAATGGGATGATGCTGACGATCGTAAATTCGAATGTGATAAAAAAGAAGAACAATCCCACCATCGCGCCCAGTTCTGTCCGCCCGATGATCGGGAGCAGAATGGCGGCGATGGAGTTGGCGATGATGCCCACTCCCGCCGCACGGACCTTGCCAATGCGATCTACGAACACGGCGACCAATCCCTCGCCGCCCAGTTCGGATAAACCGATCACAGCAGAGGCACCTGCCAGTGCCGCGATCTGCAGCTTGAACGAGTCCTCCAGCCAGACGCCGAACATCAAGTTGACCACTTCGTTGGCAGAGGTGATGCAGGCTCCGATCGAAAAAGCGACCAAGACCACAGGGGAGGCAATGATCTGTTTAACGGAACCAAATACCCCGTCGGCGTGAGGCGCGGGTTTGGTCGAGTCCCGCAGACGTGATGAGAATAAAAGTCAGGGCGATGAGTCCCAAAATCCCCAATGCCCAAAATGGCGCAGACCAACTGGATCTGGCGATGAGCCATCCAACAAATGGAACTCCCAAAATGAATGCAAACGACCAGGCAAATTCCGAGAAGGCAATGGCGGTGCCGCGTTTTTCATACGCAACGTGGTCCGCAATGTAGGAGGTCATTGACGGGTCGAAGATGGTTTTGCCGATCATGGCAAGGATGAGGGCAATGCCCAGCGTGGTGAGACTGGGAAAGAGCGCCACCAAGCTCATGGATAATACGAACAATCCCAACCCAAGCGACATGCCAAATTTGCGTCCGCGCGTCTCGATGAGCGGAAAAAGGAACGGGATAGCTGCACCGATCAGGGCACGCTTTGCCACCATACTCGAGACCACGCTGATATCCACATCCAGTCCGCGTGCAAACACCGCCAGGAACGGATAGATCATCCGAAAGGATGTATTGATGACGGTTCTAATAGCTGTAAAAATAAATAGTCTGTTGTCGGCGCATGTGATAACCCGAAGTTTGGGAAAGAATATCACAGAAGAAGTTACGAATAATTTCAAACGAATTGAGGCTTTTGTATTTATGTCCCCTGGTATGATGAAAAAAACGCCCTGGCGGGCGTCTTTTTTTATTGAGCTTGTTTGCTAAAGGTCAGGAACCATCTTGTCAGGAAGAATGCTGCCAACAGAGTGAGCGCGATCAAGGCAAGGAAGAAGCCGATAATGGCGAAGTTTCCTGAGTTGAAGATCGGCGAGGGAGGGGGATGCATAACGTTGCTGGCAGTCGAAAATACTACACGCAGCACAACAATATAGATGATATTAGCAACGGATGTGATCCAGTTCGTGTTGATGAGCCACAACCCCACCTGCAGCAGAATCCCTGTCACGGCGAAGATCACGGCAAGACGGAAGCGTGGCTCGGAGAGGAAAAGTCCGTTCCAGTTACTTTGCATCGCCCAAAGCGAAAGTGGCAAATAAGTTAACCAGAAGAAGATGCCTGTTCGACCGAGGGCGGCAGACCACTGATGGAACGCATCACGCTTTGTAATCAGTGCCACCAGCCCGGCAAGCGCCGCTGCCACGAAAGCCAATTCCGCGGCGAGCACCCAGGCGCCATGCAGGTACACGATCCGCACGTTGGAGCCGAGCGATTGCTCTTCGGGTCCGAATAACGCCAGAAGTGCTATTACAATTACAGAGACGAAGAACAGTGTAAGTGGTGATTTGAGTTTCGACATGGCACGATTTTACTCGAAAGCACAGATATGAAAAAAGAGCCAGCCCGTATCGACTGACTCTTTTTCAAAACTACCCTGTCACTGCCGCAGGAGGCAGAGATATTGCATTCTCCTTTTGAACGGGAAAATAAAGTTGCACAGCAAGCGCTATACCAAAAACAACAATCAATTGATTCCAAATGCTCGATACATAATCAAGCAAACTGAGTTGATAGGTGTATTGGTTTGCCAATGCCAAATTTAAAATAATATTAAGAGACATATGACAGAAAACCGCCATAGCAATAGGAATGGCAGCCGCTCGCCGCTGACCGGGAAAGGATACGGCACGTGTCAGCCAGATCGGCGCGACCAACGCCACAATAATGCGATAGACCAGCACAGCAAGTACGACAGCAGAAAAAGGGAGTCCATCTATTCCTTCTCCATATCGCCCAATAACAATGGTGGGAAGCAAATATCCCAACAATAATAAAAAGCTCAGCCCGCGATGTCGATGAACGAACAAGTAGCCAATGAACACCAATAACAGAAATGGGAGCGAATTATACAAATACAATAGAGGTACTTGAGCAATGAACAATTTGATATAACGCCAGTCAAAGCCATCGGCGACATTCTGGCTATACTCGCGCTGAATCACCACTAAAAGTTGAAAAATAATCAATGCCATATATACAGCCAGCCATAACCAAACTGGCATGGAAAATCGGCGGCTCCGCACAGCATACCAGATCAATATACAAAGAAACGCCAAACACACAGAGATCGGCACAATGTAATATGGATCTAGAGCAAAGCCAAAAACCTTCCACATGACTTCGGAATGGGTCAGGAACGGAATTTTACGGAGCAGGTAGCCCGGGCTGTAGCTTTTTTGTAAGGTCCCGAACAACAGACCCAGCGGGACCAATCCCCATATCGGAAACCGGCGGGTAAGAATCCAGACCAATAATACAGGCGCGATCAAGAAGAAAGCCGCTCGGTAATATACGTAGAAGAACCAATCTTTATCTGTCGTCACTTGCGCGATCTGACTGACAAAGAAAACCAAACCGGGAATTAGCACAAGAAACACGCCTTTCCAGGGCAATGGAGTATTTGGCGTTGCTTCCAGTAGCCCTGCCTTGGCATTGGGGTCGCTGAGATGTTCGATCACGACCGTCTTCCCCACATCCACAAAGGTTCTTAACCACAATAAAAGAATTCCCAGCCTGCCGCGTTGTTGATAGGCTTCCCGGCACTGGGAGGTAAAAAAGCGGAACATCTCTTCTTCATAGGTTGTACGATAGGCCTGCGGATATAAGCGAAGCAAGTGACGATACAGACGCTGCGACGATTCGATCCAACGATTCGTTTTCATTCTTGTGGCTCCTTAGCTGAGTGGACCTTCTGACAAGCGCTTCAAGCGTGCGGCTTTCACGGCTTGTGTCAAACGCTCATTTTCCTCCACTGCCAGTCTGCGACCGAGCGCTGTCAGCCGGTAGTAGCGACGTCTTTCGTCATCCAGCTCAGGATCGGGACGTTCGTCCACCTCGGTGATCAAGTCCGCGGCAAGCAGGCGTTTGATCGTCCCGTACAGCGTACCGGGTCCGAGCTTGATGCGCCCGGCTGTTTGATTCTCCACATCCTTCATAATGCCATAACCATGTTTGTCGCCATCTGCCAATGCCAGCAGAATATGGAACACCGCCGGTGTCATCGGCTGTCCTGGAACTAGAAATGAGCTACTGTGGGGCATAAGGACCTCTTTTATATCTATTATAGATATATCTATAATAGATATATTATCCAAACTTGGAGTATTCGTCAAGAGGTCAGAAATTTAGAGAATAAACCATCAGTAAAAGCACATACAGTGAGGATATACTTTATTCCATGAACAACATGTCCACTTTATCGAACACAAGTAAACCACCCGCCAGTATCGTTTTAGAAGCATTGAATGTCCCCCATCGCGTGTTTGTCCACGAAACGTCAGTGACATCGTTCGAGCAAGCCGCCGCGGATCGGGGTCAGAGACCGGGGCAGATCGTGCGCAGCATCCTGTTCAACATCCGCCCGGAGGAGTATTTGATGGTGCTCGTGGCAGGACCAGATCAGATCGATTGGAAGAAACTGCGTCAGTACGTCAAACGCTCGCGCGTGCGTATGGCGACCGAGGAGGAAGTGCTGGATGTGACGGGCTATCGCATCGGGACGGTAAATCCGTTTGGGGTACGGAAACCGGTTCAGGTGTTGATCGATGCGAGCGTCCTGAAAGAGGAGGAAGTGTCCATCGGGTCGGGAGTCCGCAGTACGGCGATCATTTTGAAGAGTGATGAGTCTGAGGCGGGCGTTGAGCGACGGTGAGATTGTCGACCTGCTGGCGAAAGAGTGAAAAGTGAAATGTGATGACCGCAGATATTCCTGCGGTTTTTTCTTTACCAAATCTTTACAAAACGTTCGACTCTTCGTTATAAAGTGAAGCTACACTTGGTACCATTGATCTACAAGCAGGAATTCTCATGACAAAAATTCTCGTGATCGACGATGAACCATCCATCACCAATCTGGTCAGTGCCTATCTCAAACCGGAGGGCTACGAAGTCTTCACCGCGGCAGATGGCAACGCCGGGCTCAAAGCCGCGCGCGCTTTCAAACCAGACCTGATCGTCCTTGACCTGATGCTGCCCGGCATTGACGGCATCGAACTGCTCACCCGTCTGCGCCGCGAGTCGGATGTGTATGTCATTATGCTCACAGCGCGCACCGATGAAACGGATAAGGTCATCGGGTTGTCGGTCGGAGCGGATGATTATGTCACGAAGCCGTTCAGTCCGCGCGAGTTGACGGCACGTGTCAAGGCGGCGCTGCGGCGCATCAAAACGGGATCAGCCTCAAATGAAGAGAGAAGCGTGCTCTCGTTCAAGCATGTCCGCATCGACACGGGGGCACACACGGTCACAGTGGATGATGACGCCGTGGAATTGACGTCCATCGAATTTGATCTATTGCGCGCGCTGGCAGAGAATCGCGGGCGCGTCCTTTCGCGCGAACAGCTGCTTGAAAAGATCTGGGGCGCTGAATATTTCGGCGAGATGCGCGTGGTGGATGTGCACCTCGGACACGTGCGCCAGAAGTTGGGCAATGAAAATCTCATCGCCACCGTGCGCGGCGTGGGATATCGCTTTGAGGATGAACCACTCTAAATCCCTTTTGGACACGGACAACGCGGATCGTACGGAATTGAACGGAAAATTTAAAAAATCCGTGTGCGAATCGCCCGTGAGATCCGTGTACAAAAGAAGGTTTCAATTATGAACTACATTCGTGAACGGCTCAGTGCAAAATTATTTCTCGCCAATCTTGTTGTCATCTTTGTTGGCATTATTATTCTTGCGATCACGATTTAAATTACCATTCCTGCCGTGTTCTACCGGCATATGGGCATGATGAACGGAACAGGAATGGGCAACATGATGGGGCAAGGACAGGGACAAGGTCAGGGCTATGGTCAGACCTTGTTCCAAAGTTTTCGCTCAAGTATGTTCGAGTCACTGGGATATGCAGTCACGGCATCGGTGCTGGCAGCACTGGTGGTCAGTTGGTTCTTGAGTTGACGCATCGTTGCGCCGGTGCAGACCTTGAGTATCGCATCGCAAAACATCGCCGAGGGACATTACGATCAACGCGTGCAAGTGGATGGCTCTGATGAGATCGCACAATTAGCTACAAGTTTCAATCAAATGGCGGTGCAGCTGGAGCAAGTTGAGTCCATGCGCCGCCAGCTCATCGGCGATGTCACGCATGAACTGCGCACGCCGCTCACGTCTATCAAGGGTTACATGGAAGGTCTCGTGGATGGCGTGCTTCACTCTACACCCGAAACATTCGATCAAATTCATCGCGAAGCCGATCGGCTTTCCCGTTTGGTTGATGACTTGCAAGAGTTGAGCCGCGTCGAAGCCAAAGCCTATCCTTTGGATCTCCGCTCCGTGACCGTTTCCAATCTCGTGCAGACCACCGTTAAGCGTCTCACTCCTCAAGCGACAGCCAAACGCATCACCCTACGCTCGAACCTGCCCGCTGACCTTCCGCCGCTCCTCGCTGACGAGGACCGCATCACGCAGGTGCTGGTGAATCTCGCAGCGAACGCCATCCAGTACACACCTGAAGGCGGTGACGTGACCATTTCCGCTGTGCGTGTGAATGATGAAGTTCAAATTTCCGTCAAAGACACCGGTATCGGCATCCCGCCCGAACACATCGGCAATCTCTTTACCCGCTTCTACCGCGTGGACAAATCCCGCTCACGCCAGGCAGGCGGTGGTTCAGGCATCGGTCTGACCATCGCCCGTCACCTCGTCGAAGCCCACGGCGGACGCATCTGGGCAGAGTCACAAGGGGAGGGGATGGGAAGCACGTTTACGTTCAGTTTGAAGATTGCGAAATAGTCCATCCCGTCATTGCGAGCCGCGTAGCGGCGAAGCAATTTTACGATGAATATCTTGTACGCTAATTGTTCATAAGATTGCTTCGTCGTCGCTTCGCTCCTTCTCGCAATGACGAGGAACAACAAGAACCAAAAGACCTCACCGCTACAGGCAAGGTCTTTTGCATAATTGCTCATTTGCCGATTTGCTTTTTGCTTCAATTGCTCTCCGCGATCAGCGGCGTGACGTATTTCTCCAGCATGGCTTTGCTGATCTCACCTGTCCACGCATAGCGGACGGTCCCTGTGCGGTCGATCACGTAGGAGTTGGGTAAACTGCCGTTTCCAAACGCTTGTAGTGATTTATTGTCCGGGTCAAGCCAAACGGGGAACGTCATTTTGAAACTCTCGACAAATGGTGAAACGGTGTCCACGGGGTCTCCCGCTTCCACGGCTATGACGGTAAATCCATCGGCGGTGTGTTCATTGTGATAGGCTACCAGAGTCGGCATCTCTGCCTTGCACGGAGGGCACCACGTTGCCCAGTTATTAACCAGCACCACCTTATCGCGGTAATCTGCCAGCGACTCGGTCTCACCTTTGATATTTTGTAACGAGAGCTCGGGCGCAGCAAACTCCACAGCGAACGGCACCACGGAATTGGAATCATTGCCGGCATTTGTACTGTCAGTTTTCGGCTTGACCATTGCCAGTAACGCAATACCGATCAGAACGATCCCCAGCGCAAATGGAATGACAGGAAATGGTCTTTGATGTTTGCGGCGATATTTCTTCTTTGTCATGGCTTATCAATACACCGTCCCGCAGGTTTGATCGAACAACATCGTCTTTCACAGAAACCTGCGGGACGTTTTATGTTTAGTTCAACAACGCCTTCCGAATCTCAGCCAGCAGGTTTTGTTCCGGCACTGCACCGACAACGCTCCCCGCACCGGAGTTGATCACGGTCTGCGGCACACCGCGGACGTTGAAGCGGTTCGCCAGTTCGGGGAATTCAGTGGCTTCGACGCCTTCGGCAGTGATCATCTGCGGATTCTCCATTGCCATCTGATGAGCAAGCAATACCGCGCGCGGACAGTACGGACAAGTCGGCGTGACAAACACCTGCAAGTGCAGCGGCTTGTCGAGATTTTTCAAATACTGGCGCGTCTTTTCGTCCAGTCCCGATTCGCGGCGGGAAACGATCAGAATGTCATTGATCAACGTACTGAACTCGTGACCGGAGGGAATGCCTGAGAACTGAATACCCAGATTCTTTACTTCGGCGTTATCTTTGGCGGCGATAACGATGCCCGGAGCGTTGGTCACGTTGAACTTGCTGGCGACATCTGCATTGTCCTGAACATCGTACACGCTCAGGGACAGTTTGTCGTTGAGGGCAGTGACCTCCTCCAACAGCTGCTTTGTCTCGTTGCAGTAGTCGCAATTGTCTTTGGAGCCGAACAACAACACCTCCACGGGCTCCTTTACTTCGGCGAAAGCTTCCTGAATTTGCTTGACGATCTGGTCGTTGAGAACTTTTTCCATTGTTTAATTTCCTATACCTGTAATTTGAGTTGATCGGACTCAAAAGTCTACAGACTTTTGAGTTCCAACGTCTGGAGACGTTGGACTCCAAACCTACGCTACCTCGACCGCTTTGGTGGTCACTTCGAACACAGGCGGGTGCTCAAGGGTCTTCTTGACCTTGCACAACTCCGCGGTGCGGACGAGCGCATCGTAGTACTGTGTCGGGAAGGTGGGCGGAACTTGGATTTCAAGGTCGATCTTTTCCACCATGCCGTTCATGGCAGCGTGATTGCGCTGCACGATGCGGATACCTTCCGTGGGCAGATTGCGCTGGCGGCAGAAGCCGAGAACATAAATGCCTGCACAGGTGCCGATGGATGCGAGGAAGATCTCAAAAGGCATCGGCGCAGAGTCAGCGGGCGGCTGGTCTGTGGCGACGGTGTGACCGCGGAAGTGGGCGTCTACACGGGCGCCGCCGGGGAAATCGATGATCATTTCCATGTTCGAAAGTACTCCTTGTTTCTAGATGGCGGTTTCGGTTACTCCACCAACGTATTATTTTTTTGATACTATCCATTGGATGCGTGTGATCAGAAAAAGTTGCAAATTTCACAAAACGCGATGTATACTGCTGCTTACAAAATAACAAAGGGCGGGGAGACCCCGCCCCTACCAAAATCGTGCAACTTTTCAACGTAGACTGCATCTAATGAATAAGACAATGTCAATCGAGATTTCACTGGAAGCCATCGTAGCCGGAGACCGCGCGGAGTTTGCGCGGCTTGTGGATGCTTATTCCAGTCCCATTTACCGGCTTGGGCTGCGCATGTTGGGCAACCCGCAGGATGCGGAGGATGTACTTCAGAATACGTTCCTCAATGCGCTAACCCACCTCTCCAGCTTTGAAGGTCGCTCCAGCCTTTCCACGTGGCTGTATCGCATCGCTGCGAATGAAGCGTTGATGATGATCCGCAAACGCAAGCCGGAGGTTGATCTGGAAAAGGCGGAGGATGACGGAAACGATGAAGGTCTGAAACCAGCTCAGATCGTAGATTGGAGCGCCCGTCCCGAGGATGAACTCCTTTCGGGCGAAGGGAAACGCATCCTTGATGGCGCCATCCAAACGCTGCCGGAATCCATGCGCATTGTTTTTCTGCTGAGAGATGTCGAAGGGCTTTCCATCAGAGAGACCGCTGAAGCCCTGAACCTGACCGAGACCAACGTCAAGACCCGTTTATTGCGTGCCCGTATGTTTTTACGCGAGCAACTTTCGACTTATTATGGTGAGCGAGCGATCGAGGAGTGAGAGATGAGTGAACACGTCCACAACAATTGCAAAGAATTACTGGGGTCGCTGTCTTCGTACATCGATGGTGACCTGAGCCCTGAGTTGTGTCAGGAACTCGAAAAGCATCTCGCTGGATGTGACGATTGCCGCGTCGTGCTCAACACCACCAAGCGGACCATTGACCTCGTTCACGCTCCCGCCGAAAAAGCGGACTTGCCCGAGGATGTGCGCGAACGCCTCTTCAAGCGCCTCAGCCTCGATAACTACCTGACTCCGAAACCCAAATAGTTTCCACGCGAACAGCGGATTCGCTCCGCCAGCAAGTTGTCATTACAGGGAGGCAATGACACGAATCGGGGAAATCAGTTATCATCAACATCACTCTTTCCTGTCAGGGTGTGTGATATGTATCATGACCGTCGTCTACGCCGATTAACATCGCAACTGGTGTTGATCTTTCTACTAAGTTCTCTGGGGGTTGGGATTGCCGTGGGGCTGCCCGCCATTTTGCTCATTAACCGACAGGCATCTTCTCAAGCTCAACTTCTTCTCGATCAGGCAACGCTGACCACACAAGCTTTCCTTTCAGGCGAACAATCGGACCTGCAAAATCTGGCGCTGCTTGTCTCACAGCGTCCTACGTTGATCCGCTTATTGGATGAACAGGATTTCTCCTCTCTTGAAGGATATCTGGAAACGCTGCGAGTCAGCGTGAATCTGGATATGATCCTTGTTTGTACAGATAAGACCGAACTAAAGGGGATCGGCGAAGACATCTCCATGAGTGACCTTTGCGGTGCTGAGGCGAAGTCAGGATATGCGAGGCACTCTTCGGGTGATGATCTTTATCTCTACACTTCTGCAGATTTGACATCGACGGAGAAATCGGCGTATCGAGTGATCGTGGGGAAACGCATATCGCTGATCCTGACCGAACTCCAAAAAGAAACCGGATTGCTTTATTTTTTGATACGAGGGAATCGGGCGATATTCTCCAGCGATGCAGACGTGAACATCACGCCTGCACTGGGAGTAAATCTACAAAATGAGTTGGCGCAGTCACCCGGTTTGTCGCTTGCACAACGTGCCGTTGACTTGAATTCACGTTCTTATATTTTCGGATCATTACCTGTCGATCCATCATTAGATATCCAATTGATCAACGCCTTGAACGTGGATGAGCAGATCGCCATCCAACAGGGACTGAACCGAACACTGATTTTGGTATTGTTCCTGATCGTGCTGGCGGCGTTTGGGTTGGGCGTGTGGCAATCGCAGCGCATCAGCCGTCCCATTGTGGAGCTGGCAAATACGGCAGGAAAATTCCGGCAGGGAGATCTGGACGTGCCCGTCTCTGTGCGATCATCCGTCTTTGAGATCAGTCAACTGGCAAACACATTGGAAGATGCCCGCATCGCGCTGCAACATTCTATGGAGCAGCTACAGGCGGAGAAGGCATGGGTCGAGCATGTGCTCAATTCCATCGTGGAAGGGACATTGACTCTCGATCACGATAACCGCATCACATTTGCCAGTGCTGGGGTCGGAAAGATCATCGAAAGCGAACCTCAGTTAATAATCGATCACAAAGTAGATGACATCTTTTTGACCACAGAAGGAGAAATTCCTTTCAGCGGTCAGCTTCCCAGTGCGGGGCAGCAGCGCAGAGTGTCGGTCAAATTGAAGAATGGACAGGAACGGCTGCTCTCCATTTCCAAGGCAAATCTAGTCCCTCCGGTGGCAAGCGATGCAGATCGCGCCTTGGTCATCCGCGATGTGACGAACGAGGAATATATCCATCGTCTGCTGGGTGATTTCATGGCAAACATCACACATGAATTCCGTACACCGCTGGCGGCACTCGAAGCATCCTCTGAATTGCTGTTGGATAATCTGGATAGCCTTTCGAAGGCAGAGACCAAAGACCTGCTGGTTTCCCTGAATCTGGGCATCATCAATTTACAGACGTTGATCGATAACTTGATAGAAGCCGCCAGCATTGAGGCGGGGCGATTCAAGGTTTCGATCCAGTCCGTGCCTGTAGATGCAGTTTTGAACGAAGCGCAGGAGATCATGCAGCCGTTGATCGAGAAATATGAGCTCAAACTTGAAGCATCTCCTGCGGAGAAGTCCTTCCTGGTCATGGCAGATGAACGGCGGACTGTGCAGGTGTTGGTCAACCTGCTCTCGAACGCGATCAAGCATAGCCCGGCGAATGGAACCATCCGCATCCATCAATTTGTCGAAGCGGACAAACTCCGCGTGGAAGTGATCGATCAGGGCGTGGGCGTCCCCACCGGACAGCGCGACAATCTCTTCCGCCGCTTTTCGCACGTGAGCACAGGTGCTGAACGCGTCAAACCGGGTGCGGGAATTGGTCTCTCGGTGGTCAAAGCAATTGTCGATGCACAGCAGGGAGAAGTGGGTATCACCGATTATCCACAAGGTGGCAGTTGTTTTTGGTTCACGCTGCGGCTGGCAGATGGGAACGGCAGTTGATGTTAGACAGAAAAAATAGTGCGCGCTTGTGTAACGCGACATTTATGTCGCCCTTACGCAGAACGCGCGAGATAAATCTCGCATTACGGAATACGCTATGAAAGCTTTAGTGGTAGACGATGATCGCGTGCTCGCAGACTTAGTGGTTTTCACACTGCGGCGCGCTTCCTATGAAGCCGTCATTGCGAGTGATGCCGCCAGCGCTGTACGCCGCTGGCAGGAAGACCAGCCTGACCTGATCATTCTCGACATCAATTTACCGAGTGCTCCGGGTTTGGCAGATGGATTTGCGATCTGCCAGCGTATCCGCAGCGAATCGAATGTTCCGATCATCCTGCTGACCGTGCGCGGTGAAGAGGAAGATATCGTCCGCGGACTGGGTGCGGGTGCAGATGATTACGTGCTCAAGCCATTTAGTCCGCGCCAATTGATGGCGCGTGTCGAAGCGGTGATGCGGCGTTCCCAAACAAGCAACTCTTCACGTCCATCGACATTTTCCATCGAAGGTTTGGATTTCAATCCCAAACTCCGGGAAATCACTCTCGCCGATGGAACGACAAAAAGCCTGACACAGTTGGAGAGCCGTTTGCTGGAGTCGTTAATGCTGAACTCTGGTCACGTGCTCACATCCGATGATTTGATCAGCGATGTCTGGGGCTCCGGCGGAGGCAGCACTGAAATGCTGCGGCAGTTGGTGAAGCGTCTGCGCTCCAAGATAGAAGCGGATTCGACTAATCCACAATTCATTCAGAATTTGCCCGGGCTTGGGTATGCATTTAAAATTAAAACGATAACTTATTTTTGTTATGTCACCCTGAGGAAGCGTTCGCTACGACCGACACTTGCACATGCACGCACACTTGCCTCGGGCGCAAGTGCCGGGGAGTGCAGGTGAGGGTCTTTACCACCGTCGTAGAGATGCTTCGCTACACAGGGCAATAAACACCCACTTCGTTCAGCTTGACATGTTTGAGATGATTTAAAAAAGGTTTTTCTCGGTGCTCTCTGTGGCAAACTGAATTAAAAATTATCACACGATTGTCACACTAATATCACTGAGCTAGTCACGCCTCACCGGTATCGTTGGGGAAATCTCCACCCACGAGGCGAACGTGTCCATTTTGCTCGAAAATGTAATCAAACGGTACGACCAACAAATCGTAGTCAATAACGTCTCCCTTGAGATCAAAGATGGCGAATTTTTCGTTCTGCTCGGCTCCAGCGGAAGCGGAAAAACGACCATCTTGAACATCATTGCCGGTTTGGCAGATGCGGAACAAGGACGTGTCCTTTTGCATGGACGTGACGTGACAGACCTGCCCACCCGCAAGCGCAATGTCGGATTCGTATTCCAGAACTATGCACTCTTCGAATACATGACCGTTGCCGAGAACATCGAATTCGGACTCCAGATTCGCAAAGTCTCCAAGAAAGAACGACAACTCAAACGCGATGAACTGCTTGAACTGGTCGGACTAGTGGGATTGGGCAACCGCATGCCGCGTCAACTCTCGGGCGGACAGCAGCAGCGCGTCGCGCTCGCCCGGGCGCTGGTCCTCGAACCGGATGTTCTCTTGCTCGATGAGCCTCTCGGGGCGCTTGATGCCAAGATCCGCGTGGAGTTGAGGCGCTCCTTGAAAGCCATTCAACGTCAATTGGGTGTGGCGACCATTTTGGTCACGCACGATCAGGAAGAAGCGTTTGATCTTGCCGATCGCATCGGTGTGATGAGTTATGGCAGGTTGATCGAAGTCGGTTCGCCGCAGGATCTCTATCAACGCCCGCAAACGGAATTTGTTGCATCGTTCCTCGGAACGGCAAATATCCTGTTGGGCAAAACGGAAAGCGACCACATCCAGATCGGTCCGCATGTTTTCAAATCGGGCAAGGAAGCTGTCAAATTCAGCACGGATGGTCGCGTGCAGGTGGTCTTCCGCCCGGAAGATATCGCCCTTGTCCAAACCAAGGACGAGTTGGACTGCATGCCGCTCGGTGAAGGGAAAGTGACCAGCGTCGGCTTCAACGGTCCGACAGAACGCGTCCGGCTGGAACTGCCGTCGATTCCCGGTGTCCGAGCCATTGCGCCCTCCGTGCCTTTCGGGAGTCAGAACATCATCATCGATGCAAGCCGTTCACCAGATCAGGCATCAACGTTCCCTTTGTGTGCCGACCAAAAAGCCTGGGTGGGGATTCGCCGCATCCACGCTCTTTCGCATCCCGGTTTGAATTTCCTGGTAGTGACCGATGGTTCGCTGCGCAGCCAGTCCGCGCTCAGCGTGGGAAGTTATCTGGCACGCATGGCACATGCACGCATGACTCTACTTGGTGTTGGGCAGGACGAAGCGCTTTTGGACACATACCTGCAGGATGCACGCAAGCAAATTGGCAGCGGCATGGCATCCATCGAAGTGAGAACCGATCGAGCGTCCGCGCCGGATGCCATTATGAAATCTGTGGAGAAGGTACCAGTTGACCTTGTGATCGTGGGTTGGCGACCGATGGAAGGCGTGGAAATTGCCGAGCAGATTCTCCGTAAAGGAGATCATCATCTGCTGCTGGCAGCCCGTCCAGGAGCGCGGATCGAGAAAGCATTGGTATGTGTCACCAGCGGCGAACCTGGAAAAGATGATGTTTTATTCGCTGGTCGTTTGCTTCGCCATCTTGGAGCCAGCGCGAAGTTATTCACCGTATCACCAAACCAGATGAACGAATATCAGACTCGCCAGGTGGAACGCTTTATGGCAGGCGGCGTGCACAGTCTGGAAATGTTCGGCGTTCCTACAGAAAGCGAGATCAAGATCGGAGACCCGCAAACAGAAATCGTGGAAGAGATCAAAAAGGGCGGGTTCGACTTGGTTGTTCTCGGCGCGCCGCTGCGTGAAAGAGGCGGTCGCATCGCCATCCAGGGAGCCATGGAGGGCGTGATGAAGAATACAGGCAATTGTTCGGTATTGATCGTTCGGTCAAATTATCACGGAAACACAACCGGTGAAGATTAAAGTCTTATACGCCAAATATATTCATGTCACCCTGAACGAAGTGAGCGTTCATTGCTCTGCGTAGCGAAGGGTCTCGGTTCTGCCTAAAATGGATTAGCTCTTAGCAAGTGTAGAGATTCTCACCTGCACTCCCCGGCACTTGCGCCCGAGGCAAGTGTGCGTCAGGTGTAAGTGTCGTCGCCCTACGGGCTCCTCAGAATGACATGACAAACGAAAGGATAACCATGTTTCACAAGTCATCAAAAACCATCATGATCTTATTCCTGCTGCTCGCCATCGTTATGACAGGCTGCTCGGCAGGTCAATCGACAGGGAATAACGCCACGCAAGCTCCGGCAAGCGACGGCGGATCAGTCAAACTCGTGCTCGCCGGTTACACCACTCCGCGTGAGGCGTATGGTGAGATCATTCCGCTCTTCCAGGCGTACTGGAAAGAGAAGACTGGTCAAACGGTAACGTTCGAAGAGTCATACCAGGGCTCCGGAGCGCAATCACGTGCGGTTGCAGAAGGATTCGAAGCGGATGTCGTCGCGCTGTCCCTCGAAGCGGATGTCACCCGCATTGAAAAAGCAGGTTTGATCACGCACGACTGGCGCACCGAACCGTTTGGCGGCATCGTCAGCACATCGGTGGTCGCGTTCGCAGTTCGTGAAGGCAATCCGAAAAACATCAAAGATTGGGCTGACCTGACCCAGCCCGGTCTCGAAGTCCTGACCCCGAACCCCAAGACCAGCGGCGGCGCAATGTGGAACGTGCTGGCGCTCTACGGCGCAGCCAAACGCGGACACGTGGAAGGCTTCAGCGCCGATGACGCCGGAGCGCAGGATTTTCTGCTCAAGGTTCTGCAGAACGTGACCGTCATGGACAAGGGCGCACGCGAATCGATCACCAATTTTGAAAAGGGTGTGGGCGATGTGGCAATCACGTATGAGAACGAAGTGCTGGTCGGTCAACAGGCTGGCGTGAACTACCAGTTGGTGCTGCCCACATCCACCATCCGCATTGATAACCCGGTGGCAGTTGTGGATACTTATGTAGATAAGCATGGCACTCGTGAAGTGGCGGAAGCCTTTGTAGATTTCCTCTTCACCAAGCAGGCTCAGGAAGTTTTCGCCAAGCACGGACTGCGCTCACCGGATGAAGAGGTTGCCAAATCGACGGCGGCTCAATACCCGCCCATTCAGGATCTGTTCACAATCGACGAGTTCGGCGGCTGGAAGGAAGCCACACCTACCTTCTTCGGTGATGAAGGTACCTTCTATAAGATATTCTCGCAGGTACAAGGCATTCAGGTTGCCGAGTAAATAGTATTCCAAAACATTGCTCCCGCCGCCGAGGCGGCGGGAGCAATGTTCGTGTGGAGTCGAACGTCTCCAAACGTTCGTTTCCCACTCCAAAGTCTGGTCCCATACGGGGATGATAAGACTTTGGACTTCGTTTAATCCTTCGGGACGGTGTGAACAAGATTATGACAGTACAAACAACTACCACGCAAACAAACACAAAACGGACTCTCACCATCCCGTGGGGTCGCTGGGGCATACGATCTGCGGCGCTGAGTTATCTGGCTGTGCTGCTGATCATCCCATTGATCATCATTTTGCAGGATGGCTTACGTGAAGGGCTCGGTGAGTTTTGGCATCAAGTATCACTCCCGGCTGCCTGGTCCGCTTTGAAGCTGACATTGTGGACATCCGCTGTGATGACTGTGATCAACATCGTCATGGGCACATTGACTGCCTTCGTGCTGGTACGCTACGAATTCCCCGGCAAGAATATCCTCAACGGCATCATCGATCTGCCGTTGGCGATCCCTACCCTCGTAACCGGCGTGATGTTGGTCATTCTCTTTGGACCGCAGCAGGCATTAGGCGCGTGGTTGAAGAACAAATTCGATTTTTCGGTCATGTTCGCGCCTCCTGGAATTATTCTGGCATTGTTATTTCTGACCTTCCCCTTTGTCGTGCGTGCCGTTCAACCGGTATTAATGGATCTGGATCTCTCACAGGAACGCGCTGCCGCCACCCTCGGCGCCGGAGGCTGGACGATCTTCCGCCGCATCATTCTCCCACCGCTCACGCTTCCCGTTATTACCGGCGGGCTGCTCAGCTTTGCGCGTGCCATCGGAGAATTCGGCTCGATCGTGATCGTAGCAGGGAATATTCCCTTCCGTTCGCAGACAGCTGCCGTGTATGTCTTCGGTGAAGTGGAATCGGAGAACCGGCTGGGAGCCAGTGCCGTTTCCATCGCGATGGTCGCCATCGCTTACGGATTGCTTATGTTCGCTGAATATTTGCGAAATCGGCGCGGCAAGAACTCGAAAAAGGAGATCGCATGAACATCACCGAATCTCCTCGCAGGTTGGTTATAAAACCACAAAGTCCGTTCGTTGACTGGTGGGATCGCAACAAGGGCGATTTCACAAAATGGACTCTGATCGCAGTCGTCGTTGCGTATGTGGCATTCCTGATCGTCGCGCCCATTGCGGGGCTTGCTGTAGGCGCTCTCAAGCAGGGATTGGGCAAGGCAATTGCTTCTCTAAATCATCCTGAAGTCTTTTTAGCATTTTGGAACACCATCTGGATCAGTCTTGTAGTAGTCACAATCCATGCGGTTTTTGGCACACTGGTCGCCTGGGTGTTTGTGCGCCATCGATTCCCCGGTCGCAACCTGATCAATGGCTTGGTGGACATGCCTTTCGCCATCTCACCCGTTGTCGCAGGCTACATGCTGTTATTGATCTTCGGGCGCAATGGTTTCCTGGCTCCATTGATCGATGCGTTGGGAATCCAAGTTGCCTTTGCCATGCCAGGCATGGTACTGGCGACACTCTTCGTCACATCACCGTTCATGATCCGCGAACTGATCCCGGTGCTGGAAGCCTTCGACACCCGGCAGGAAAAAGCCGCTGCCACCCTCGGAGCCAACGGTTGGCAAACCTTCTGGCGTGTGACCTTCCCTGCCTTGCGCTGGGGCATGATCTACGGCATCACATTGACCTTTGCGCGCGCCCTGGGTGAGTTTGGCGCGGTGCTGGTCATCGGCGGCGGCGTGCAGGGACGCACCGAAACCGCCACCCTGTTCATTTACCGCGCCCTCGATGAACGTCAATATATTGGTGCCTATAGTGCCGCGTTGCTGCTGGGATTATTTTCACTGATATTGGTCTTAGGTTCCGACTGGCTCAGGCGCAGGAGACAGTAAACGCCGAAGGTATGACAGGATTATAGAAAACAGGACAAACAATTTCAAATCCCGAAGGGATGACATAACTTTTATGTCATCCCTTCGGGATTATTTTTTCAAGATATTTCCGAAGCTAGAATCATTCCACCCCTTCGGGGTTATTTCTACCAAATGCCCGGCAACAAACGATAACGTGTCTGTTTGATGTACTCTGCGTAGCCAGGCAGTTCAGCTTGCAGGGTGCGATCTTCCAGCGAAGTACGAGCAATGGTAACGGCGAGCAGCAACAGGCTTGGGATGAGCGCCGGAAGCGAATCCAGCAGGATGGGCATGGCAAGATATGCCCACAACGTTCCGGCATATCCGGGGTGGCGGAGGAAGCGGTAGGGTCCCGTGGTAACGACACGATGATCGCGATCCGTTTGAATGCGCACAACACCCGAGAAGAACTTGTTCTCCATCATTGCCCAGGTACCCAGAACATAACCGATGACGATCACCACCAACGCCGCAATCTTGAGGGTATTTGAAAAGGGCAAAGTCCAACCGTTCAATTTATCGAACCCCGCAACGATCAATATCACAAAGGAGCCGAGCGCCATGGCAGGTGCAAGGAATTTGTCCCACGGTTTCGTGTCTTTCAACTCCATGGAGCGGGAACGCTCCTGCATAATATCAGGGTGACGGCGTGACGCCAGTCCGCGGCTGATAATGAAGCCCAGAATGCTGACAACTGCCCACGCCCATGCACCCCACCACTTCCAGACGCCGGAAATGAGCATGGGCATTAACGGCATGACCACAACAACGATGATCAATTGCACAACCGTTTTCGGATTTAGAAACCTTGCCTGAGCTGTCATGCTTTCCTCCTTAAACCATTATAATGATGGAGAGACGGAGTACAAGTGATGAAACCCATTCGCTACAAGCTCATTTTGGTGCTGGTCCTGTTCACTGTCTTTTCGTTCGCCTTTCAGACGGCGCACGCACAAAGCGATGAACCGCTGGTCATTGTATTGACCGCAGACGGTCCGATCATGCCGCCGATGCTGGAATACTTCAAACGCGGCATTCAGACGGCAGAACGCGAGAACGCCGAAGCGCTCGTTATCCAACTCAAAACGCCAGGCGGAAGTCTTGACACGATGTTCAAGATCATCGATGAGATACGCGCCAGTAATGTGCCGGTCGTGGTATACGTATCGCCCAAGGGAGCTTATGCCGGGAGCGCCGGCGCGCCAATCACCTTTTCGGCGCATGCCTCTGCCATGGCGCCCGATACCTTCCTCGGCGCATCCACGCCCATCAATGAAACAGGCGAGAACTTGAACTCAGATGCCAAAGCCAAGGCATCCAATGCCACCAAAGCCAAGATCCGCGAGTTTGTGCAACCGCGCGGTGAGGAAGCGCTCAAGCTGGCAGAGTCGATGGTGGATGAAGCCGCCGCTGCCACAGCTGATGAGGCGCTCAAAGTGGGACTGGTCGATTTCGTGGTGGATAATGTCGATGACCTGCTCGAGTCACTGGATGGTTTCACAGTGAGCATGGATAGCGGTCCGCGCACATTGCACACGGCACACGCGCATACCGAGTCACTGATGATGACGTTCATCGAACAATTGTTATTATTCATCACCAACCCGAACATTGTCTTCTCGCTCTTATCGGTCGGTACCATGGCGATCCTGATCGAGATCTCGAGTCCCGGCGGCTGGGTGGCAGGCTTCCTGGGCGTGGTGTGTATCATGGTGGCGCTGTACGGCACCGGAATGCTATCGGTCAATTGGTTCGGCAGTCTCTTCCTGGTGACTGCCTTCGTGCTGTTCATTCTGGATATTAAAGCGCCTACGCATGGCGCGTTGACCGCCGCGGGCGTCACATCGTTCATTATCGGTGCCTTGGTTCTGTTCAATTCGCCGGGTGTGCCGCAGTTCCAGCGTGTGTCGGTTCCGCTTGTGATCAGCGTGGGCATCTTCCTGGGGCTGCTGTTCTTCGGCATTCTCATGCTTGCCCTGCGCGCGCAGCACACTCCGATCAAAATGGGGGCGGAATCCTATATCGGTATGACGGGAACCGCCAAAATCTGGCACGAAGCGACCGGTCAGGTGCAGGTGGATAGTGAACTCTGGAGCGCCGAAAAAGCCGAAGGATCGGAATCCATCCGTAAGGGCGACGGAATCGAAGTTGTCAAAATGGATGGATTGAAGTTGGTTGTACGAAAAAAATAATGTATTGGGACGAAGGATTGTGTCCTTGCAATGACGGTTCACAAGAGGATCTATGCCTGTTACACCTACGAGAGACCGAGTCTCCCCTGAAACGAATTCTCGCCCGCTGCGCCGCCCCGATTGGATCAAGGTGCGCGCGCCCTCGGGCGAAACCTACGAATGGCTGCACGGACTGATGCGCAAGAAAGAGCTGCACACGGTCTGTGAAGAAGCCATGTGCCCGAACCTTGGCGAATGCTGGGGCAGCGGCACCGCCACCTTCCTGATGCTGGGCGATGTGTGCACACGCACCTGCGCTTTCTGCGATATCAAACACGGCAAGCCCGCCCTGCTCGATTGGGGCGAAGCGGAGCGCGTGGCGCAAGCCGTCAAAGCCATGGAGTTGAAGCACGCGGTCATCACATCGGTGAACCGTGACGAACGACGCGATGGTGGTGCTCCGATCTTTGCGATGGTCATCCGCCGCATCCGTGAACTGCTGCCGGGTTGTTCGATCGAAGTGTTGATTCCCGATTTCAAAGGTTCGCTCGAAGCCTTGAAGATCGTCATGGATGCACGACCTGAAATTTTGAACCACAATGTGGAGACGGTTCCGAGATTGTTCAAGACCGTCCAACCGCAGGATAACTATGAGTGGGCAGCAGCGACCCTCTCCAACGCCAAGAAACTTGACCCCGAAGTGCTGACCAAATCGGGCATCATGCTCGGACTTGGCGAGACCATGGATGAGGTCAAAGCCGTGATGCGCGACCAGCGCTCGTGGGGCGTGGACATCCTGACCATCGGTCAGTATCTGCAGCCCAGCAAGAAGCATATGCCCATGGACCGCTACTACACCATGGAAGAATTCGCCGAACTGCGCGACTATGGCAAAGAGATCGGCTTCCAGTGGGTGGAGTCGAATCCGCTGGTGAGGTCGTCGTACCACGCAGCGGAGCAGGTGCGGGCGCTGAGTGTGGTGCACCGGAAATTGTATGGGGAAGTGTTGCCGGTGGTGAGTAAATAGTGAAACGTGAATAGTGAAAACTCCCGTTTGACTGGGATGGTCGGCGGGAGTTTTTGTTTGTTGTCACTGACTAGCGGCAGGCATATAATCTGTTTACCATTGTTATGATCACAATTAGTCTTCTCGCAGATCATCCTAATACCATACCCACATTGGCAAAATGGTTTCTCAGCCAATGGCCCGATTATTATGTTAATAGGTCATTGGAAGAGATAGAACGAGATTTCGTCACAGATGCTTACCGGGATCACCTGCCCATTCGTCTACTTGCCTTCGAGTCCAACAATCTGGCTGGCACAATTGTCCTGCGAGACGATGGAACGGAGATGCTGCCATATGAACCCGAACTAGGAGGATTGTATGTTGTTGAGTCGTATCGCGGTCGTGGTATTGCTACAGAATTAGTTCGAGCAGGCATGCAAGTAGCCCGCGAACAAGGGTATGAAACCGTCTATGCAACAACAGTGGCGGCAGCCGGGATATTGGAACGATTAGGTTGGGAGTTCGTCGAGACGGTCATCCACAGCGATGGAGAACTGTCCTTGTATCAGTGTATGTTATAGAAATCGTCGACCGATGTGCGGCGCTTCGGTGGTGAGTCCACGCTTCTGCGCCGGATGGGAAACGTCAAGTCGTCGGGCAGATAGTCATTGATAAAGTATGAAAATCAAAAATATTGGCACCGTTTTCATCATATGGATTTTGGTTGCTTGCACGTTAATTCCTGCTCAAGTTCCAACACAAAGCATCGAATGGACTAGCAGCCTTCCATCGCCATCTCGGACTTTTACACCAGAGCCAACTCTTGTGGACACAGCAACACCTACACCAACTCTAACAGTCAGCCAAATGCTCACATACACTCCGCCGGTTTTATTCACCCCTGACCCTGCCTTAATTCAGAATTTTGTAGGAACTTATCAATTTATCGATACAAACGCATCTCCCTGCACACTTGAAATTAAGAATGACGCGACGTTTTCCATAGAATATATCTTTACTCCTGTCGGGTGGTTTATGAATTTTGGAGGTAATCTTTTCTTTGCGAATGGACGTTTTTTTCTGATACCATCAAAACAGAGTAAGGAAGCATCACCTTTGTACTGCTTTCCTCAAGCACTTATTCCTGTATACTGGGGAGAAAGAAGATACTTATTTCCTGTTCCATACATCACGCATGAAGAATTTTCGAGCGACTTTATTTCGGATTTTTGCGATGGCATCAAAACGGGAAAAGAACCGAAAAATGACATTAGCACTGGTGACAATTATTATTTTTTGCGGGAAAGGGATGTATCAGCCAAAGTAAGTGGTTTTCCTCTTCGTCAAGATGGTCAATTATTGTGTCAATAAATCGCTGAACCCAAAACCTGCCCAACACAGTGTGAGCCGACTTGGGATGCACCACATCAATTTGGATTTTCCGCTTCGGTGACGAGTCCACGCTCTCATGCTGGCTGGATGAAAAGATGTCTGCAAATATGTTTGATGTAGATGATTGAAATGTCCAAAAATATCTATATCGTGCTTTTCGCTTTGGTAATGGTAGCTCTTATTGTTAGCGTAGATCTGCTGTTCTTTCGGAATCGAGTTTTGGAGCGTCTGATAGCGAATATCGGTATTGTTCTGGTTTTTATAGCCTTCTATTTTAGATTTCTAAAGCACCTGTGAGTAAAGATAAGAGGGGCAACAATTTGCACTATAAGGAGGATATCATGTCACGACCCGAGTCGATCGAGAACCGCTGGGATATCCTGTACCGGGATTACCCGGAGGTATATGAGGCGTTTTCAAGTGTCCCTTATCACCCAACCGTTTACGACCAACTGCAGGAGATCATTGGTCTACACGGCAAGTCCATCGCGGATGTGGGAGCAGGAACGGGAAGTTCGAGCCTGGCGTTGGCTCGGTCCGCGCAGCAGGTGGTCGGCATCGAGCGCGAACCAGCCATGCTGCGGCAGGCACAGCAAAAAGCACAAGATGATGCGTCGGCGCAAACCCTCTTTGTGAGCGGAGACGCGCGGGCACTGCCGTTGGCAGAGGATGCCGTGGATCTTGTCACCGGCATCACATTGGCTTTGTATCCGCCAGAACAATACCGCGACTTTATCCACGAGGGATTGCGCGCGGCGAAGGGAGCAGTGATCTATGTGGGCATCTCGCCTGGCTGGTATGGGGGTGATCTGCACGATGTAATTGAAAATGTGGAAAAAGTAGACGACGAAGTAGATCGTATTTTTCTCGAGGAGTTCCGCTTTGTTTACCAGGATATCTTCTCAGAGCAGGAATACGGGACCATCGAACATATCATAAGCACGTATGGATTTATTTTTGGTAAGAAGGCGATTGAATATTTGAAACGTGAAAAGAAGACAACCATTCGATGGAAATTCCGAGTGTATTGGCGGGAGTAAGTATAAATATGGAATTGTTAGCGTACATGATCTCAAATATTACAAAGTAAATCCTCCTGGTTCACCACAAAACCATTTTGTTTGTGATAACTGGTAGACGACAAGCTGTTATTGGGTGAAAAACAATTACCCTAAGTAGCCCTCTGAAAGCAAAATAATCTATTTGATTGGTATGGATAAAAAACATATGAACACTCAATCAAAAACACTTCAAACCATAAAGGAAATCGTTTTTTACCTGCTAGGCGTCTTACTGATCGGGGGATTTGTGATCTTGTACTTTCCACGTTTTTGGGGCATAGAAAAAGTACCACCTGCCATCCGGTATCTCCTTTCCACACGTATTCCAACATTCCTGGATATGAGTATCCTACCCACCCCTGTTCGCTACTTCCTTATGTCGAATTGGGCAACCGTCTGGACGATCGCGGTAAATGCCGGTATTTTCCTATTGTTCCTGGTATTTCTGTCCTATCGAACAAAGGTTGAATGGCGTTCAAAAGGCGTCTTTGCGGCATTTATCCTGGCTTTATTTGCAGAGATGTTTGGTATTCCTCTACTGCTATTCATCCTTTCTCCATTTATGCACATCTCTTATTACGACAAGCATAATGGCGGATGGCTCAACAATCCTCTCATCTTTGGTTGGAATGGCGCAGTGGTCGGTGTATGGTTGACCTTGATCGGTATGATCCTTGTAATCATTGGCTGGCATCAGATACATCGAGCAAAAGGCTTGGTCACTTGGGGAATTTATAAATATATCCGTCATCCTCAATATACAGGGTTCTTTTTGGTCATGACGGGTTGGTTATTGCACTGGGAAACCACATTAACATTGATCATGTATCCGATATTGGCAGTGATGTACTATTTTCTAGCTCGAAAGGAAGATCAGGGTTTAACACAAGAATTTGGCGATGAATACGAAGTCTATCGTCAAAAAACGCCGATGTTCCTACCAATACGTTGGAACACATTCAAGACACAAAGCACATAACAAAGCCTGCGCCGTACAAATGAGGCTCACCACTTCTTCTCTTCCCCAGGCATGACTCATGCAAGCCGTACAGTGCCAATTACAAAATAGAAGGAATATATTGTGGACATTAAAGCAATTTGTTTTGACGCAGATGGGGTTGTGGTCAACCCTCAAAAGCAGTTCTCCAAACATCTGCAAGAGGCGCATGGCATTTCTCCAGAAATGACACACGGTTTCTTTGGCGAGGTATTTAACGATTGTCTGACCGGAAAGGCTGACCTAAAGGACGTTTTGTCGCCCTTTTTAGAAACCTGGAAGTGGAAAGGTTCCACGGAGGACTTTATCGCTACCTGGCTTAAGTATGACCATGTGATAGATGATCGTATGATCAATGTAATTCAACGCTTACGGCAAAATCAGATCATCTGTTGTCTGGCGACCAGTCAGGAACAAAATCGCGCTGAGTACATGAGAACGAAGATGGGATTCCAGACGGCGTTTGACCATCTATTCTTTTCCTGTGAGATCGGTTTGCAAAAACCGGATCACGCTTATTACCGGCACATCGAAGAAGTGCTGCAAGTGGCAAAAGAGTCCATTTTGTTCTGGGACGATTTTGAACCCAATGTGACAGCAGCCCACGCGTATGGGTGGAATGCGGAGGTTTACACCGGGTTCGAAGCGTTTATGAAAACCATGAAGAAGCTTGGTCTTATTCCGAACGAAAGCTAGCAACATCTACCACGCATCCACAGATCAGTAAAAAGCGAATTCAAAAACAGCACCTATAACATCACTCGCATAGACGCTTGCAACACTCTCCCATCCCGCCTATCTTTATCGGTGGCGGGAGTTTTTGTTCATATCATCAAATAGAGTGCCTATTTGATAGGATAGTACCTCTCAGTAACGAACCCGTACCATTGTCCGTCATGACAGATGGGAAATCATGTGATATTTAACACGAAGTTTTAATAACTCTAATTATTCCTTGATTTAAATATTAACGCTGTAGGAGTGCGGGCGAACTATGAGAAAAGCATGGATCGATTATTTGCGTGTAATTGCGTTGGGGGCGGTGATTATGGGGCATATCGCTGCGGATTTCTACCACAAATATGGTGAGGTATCTCCTGCCGATTGGTGGCTGACCAATATTCTCAATGCCTCCCTGCGATTTGCTGTCCCTATTTATGTCATGGCATCTGGCGCGTTGCTGCTCGACAGATCCTGGTCTACCGTCGAGTTCTATAAAAAAAGAGCTGTGCGATTGATCCCCCCACTCCTCTTTTGGAATTTGCTTTATCTGGGGATCTATATTTACCAGGGCATGGATCTTAAAACAGTTCTTTGGAATTTCAAAGCGCTGATCATCGTCAATGGATTTGTTGCTCCTCACTTATGGTACATTTCGATGTTCATTTGCCTGATGTTATTCGTGCCCTTTATCAACATGTTCGTCCGTGGAGAAAAGCCCACCGCCGGTGACCTAGGTATATTGCTCGGAATAACGTTCCCCTTCTTTGTTCTAAACACAATCGCCAGTTTTGCCTACCATGTATACGACCTGCAGATGGAATGGTTTAAATTGTTTCCCTGGTATATGGTCTATTTCCTGGCAGGCTATTACCTTGATAGATATTCCGATGAAATCCCGATACGTAATGGAGTCATTGCAGCATCCATTCTTATTATCGTCCTGATCAATGCCACACTTGGTTATTACTCTGTCAGTTCTTTGGGCATCAAAAAGGATGCTTTCCTCGTCAGCGAACTGGGCGGCTCAGTGTTTCTCCTTTCGATGCTGGTGTTCCTGCTGGCAAAGAGACTATCTCATTTCCTGAAAGAAAACAAATTAATCACCGCCATAGCACAGGCGAGCTTTGGCATGTATCTGATCCATGAAATATTCAACGGCATGTTTTACAATTTTGCGCCCGATTATTTTTCGCACGGGCTGATCTATATCCCCGGGCTCGCCTTGTTGACATTCATTTTGTCTTTTGTATCCATTACCCTGCTGCGCAAGATCCCCGTCATGAGAGCGCTGTGTTAGCGGTGGAGAACTCGCAAATTGCACACGATAACTGCTCTTCAAAATGCCAAGGTCAACACCGCCGGTGCGTATGTGCGCATCGGAGGCTGTTATTTGTTTGCTCTTGGTATCCGCCCACATCATGGACATATCCCTGTGGTGCGGCTGGGTGGTCATCGTGAGGGAAATGAAACCGGCTGGCAATGCGCTGAACGGGAAGTATATGAGGAGTCTCAATTGCGCATCAAGCCCTGTATCCCGGAAACAACCTATTGGGCAGAGGGTGACAATATCGAGGCTGGGTTAAAGCAAATTCAATGGGCATCAAGCACGGGCGAAGAATGTGATCCGTGTCTGGTCGTTTCGTATCGCCGGAAAGAAGGAACGCAGCTCTCGTTGATGTATCTGGCAGAAGCGGAAGGAAATCCTGCGCCATCTTCTGAAGTGAAGGGATTGGTATTGCTCAAAGAGCAGGATGTCCAGCGGTTGTGCCATGAGTCCCTTACCCTGGAGCAGTATCTGCTTCAGGGAGGAGAAGCGATCCTGAAAGCGCAGTTCGACCATACACTTGTTTTGGAACCATTCGCTCAATTGCGACTACTATCGAAGATCTTGAACGTACGACATAATCTTATCTAACTCTCACATGATCAAAAGATTCAGAGAAAATTTTCTGTCTTATTTTGTTTGCCTTTTGTCCCTGATAAGCATATAATGGATTTCATATAACCACAGGATTTTTCTGGCAGGTAAGGAAAGGCATATGCCAGACTTTCCACCCCACATTCATTACCCCATTCAAACAGCATCGTAGCAGATTTATTCGACACATCCCGTATGTGTTTTGGGCGTTTCGAGTAACGCTGTATTAAACCGTTCCAGGAGAGTGTCTTTTGACATCTGCAAAACAAAGCAAGCAGCCAGTGAGGCTCCTTTCAAAATCTCCCACAGGGATTCTTGGCTTAGATGAAGTCACCGGCGGCGGATTGCCAAAAGGCAGACCCACGTTGATCGCTGGAGGCGCAGGATGCGGCAAAACGCTCTTTGCCATGGAGTTCCTGGTCAATGGAGCGGTTCATTATGACGAACCGGGCGTGTTTCTGGCATTCGAGGAAAATGCCGATGAACTGACGCGAAATGTCGCATCGCTCGGCTTTGACCTGAACAAACTGCGTCGGCAAAAGAAGTTGAACATCGATTATGTGCGCATCGAACGCACAGAGATCCAGGAAACCGGAGAGTATGACCTGGAAGGACTGTTCATCCGCCTGGGGAGTGCCATTGATAGCATCGGCGCCAAACGTGTGGTGATCGATACGATCGAGGTGCTTTTCGGCGCGCTCACCAACCAGGGCATCCTGCGGGCGGAACTGCAGCGCCTGTTTCGCTGGTTAAAGGACAAAGGCGTGACGGCAATCGTCACGGCTGAGCGTGGCAACGGAACGATGACGCGCTACGGGCTGGAGGAATATGTCGCCGATTGCGTCATTCTGCTGGATCACCGTGTGACCGAGCAGGTTTCCACACGGCGACTGCGCATCGTCAAATATCGCGGCACGCTGCACGGCACGAACGAGTATCCGTTCCTGATCGGCAAGAACGGCATTTCGGTGCTGCCCATCACTTCCCTCAATCTCGAACATAAAGTGACCAGCAAGCGCATTTCCACCGGCATTCGCGAATTGGATGACATGCTGGACGGCAAAGGCTTCTACCGCGGAAGCACGATCCTCATCTCAGGGACGGCGGGTACCGGCAAAACCAGCCTGGTCTCATCGTTCGTGGAGGCGGCTTGCGAACGCGGCGAACGCTGCCTGTATTTTGCCTTTGAAGAATCGGCAGCACAGATCCAGCGCAACATGCGCTCGATCGGCGTCGACCTGGAACCCTACGTCAAAACGGGGTTGCTGCAATTCCATGTCACTCGTCCCACGGTCTTCGGGTTGGAAATGCATCTGGTGACGATGTATGACCTGATCAACGAATTTCAACCTAGTGTGGTGGTGCTCGACCCGATCAACGATTTTTCCGCTGTAGGGAGCGTAGCAGAGGTCAAGTCTGCTATCACACGCATTATTGACTTTCTCAAGACCGAGCAGATCACCGTCTTGTTCACCAGCACCACGTCCGAAGAGGAAAGCGCCGATCAATCCATCGTGGGCGTTTCGTCGCTTATCGATGCATGGATCAGCTTACGCAACCTGGAGATGAATGGTGAACGTCATCGCGGTCTGTTCGTCTTGAAATCGCGCGGCATGGCGCATTCGAATCAGATCCGCTCTTTTCGTTTGACCGATAATGGGATCAAGCTGGGAGACATGGCTCTATCTAGGAAGCGGAATCAAGAGCAGGCTTCATAAGAAGCGGAAATTCATCCCTATGACGACAAAAAGGAATCCGAAAGTGGAAAAGACAAAGTCCCCCACCCAGGCACGGAGGAAATCCAAAGCTTGGGAATTACGTTTATATGTCGCCGGGCAAACTCCGAAAAGTTTGGCAGCGTTCGCAAATCTCAAAAAGATCTGTGACGAACATCTGGCAGGGCAATATCACATTGAGGTGATCGATCTGCTGAAGAAACCCAAGCTGGCAAGCGGCGATCAGATCCTTGCCATTCCCACGCTGGTGAGGAAATTGCCCGAGCCGATCCGCAAGATTATAGGTGACTTATCGGATACGGAGCGCGTACTGGTCGGATTGAACTTACGCCCGAAGTAAAAAACTGAATGTGCATAAACTCAGAGGTAGTGGATGGCGAAACAAAAAACAGGTACCCGGCAAGAGAAAGCTGAAACGCTGGCGTTGAAGAGCAAGTTGGAGGAAACCGAGGAGACTTTACGCGCCATCCGTCAGTATATGGTGGATGCGTTCGTTGTAACGCGCGAAAGCGACACGCAGGTGGTGACGCTCAGCGATGCAGAATTCCCCTACCGTCTGATGGTCGAATCGATGAATGAAGGTGCGGTAACCTTGATCCCCGATGGAACGATCTTTTATTGCAATTCACGCTTCAGTGAGATCGTGCAAAGGAAAGACAAGACTCTGGTGGGAATGAGCATGCAGGACCTGATCGAAGTAAACCAGCAGGGAGCGTTCAACAAAATGCTGAAGACTGCCATGAAAAAGAGCGCGCGTGGTGAGTTCTGTTTGCTGGATGCTCAGGGAAATTGCCGGCGCGTACAGCTTTCGATGTATCCACTGCAGGCAGATGGAGTGATCGGTATTGCCGTCATCGCCACCGATATCACCGAGCGAATTCAGGCAGAGGAAAAGATCCGCGCGCTGGCATCCGAGTTAACGAATGCCGAGCAGGTGCAGCAGTTGCGCATCTCTCAGGTGCTGCACGACGACCTGCAGCAGCGTCTCTTTGCCGTTCGGGCGCAGCTTTCGCTGATAACGGAAACCAGCGAAGCCAACCAGTTGACGCCGGGTATGTCGGCTTCGCTGCATCAAGCGCAGACTTGGCTCTCGGATGCGATCACGGTCACGCGCAATTTGAGCGTGGATATCAGCCCGTCCGTTTTACGCGGCGAGGGCATGATCGAAGCCATCCGCTGGTTGTCATCGCGCATGAAGATGCAGCATGGCTTGCTGGTGAAACTGGACGCCCAAAACAACTTGCGAAATCTGCCCGACCCGATCCGCGTGACGATCTTTCAGGCGGTGCGCGAACTGCTTTTCAACGTGGTCAAGCATTCGGGGACTCTGGAAGCAACAGTCACTCTCGAAATTTTGGGTGAACGTGCCCGGATCACTATCACAGATCCCGGTAAAGGATTCGACGCGCAGACGGTTCTGAACGACCCTCAGGTGGCTCACGGTTTAATGGTCATTCGCGACCGCCTCGAGCTGATGGGCGGCTCCATGCAAGTGGACTCGGCACCCGAAAAAGGTACACGCATCAGCATGGATTTCCCCGTCGAGGAAGCAGGAGCGTAATGGACGTTCATTCTTGGGGCTTATAATCTGTACAATTCCTTAGTTTCGCAGAAATAACAACAAAGATGCAGCCATGATTCTTCCCAAGGTGCGTGACCCTCGCTTTATTACGATCCGCCGCGGTGGAACGCTCACCGATTCAGACCATCAGCTTCTAGCCTTATGGGCGGCTGCCTGCGCAGAGCATGTTCTTCCCCTCTTTGAGTCCGTGCAGCCATCAGATCCGCGCCCCCGCCAGGCGATCGAGTTGGCGCGGGCATGGGCGCGTGGTGAGATCAAGATGTCTCAGTCTCGCAATGCGGCTGGTCATGCCCAGGCAGCGGCAAGAGAATTAAGTGGAGCTGCTCGGCATGCCGCTTTTGCTGCGGGACAGGCAGCGGCGGTAGCGCACGTCGCTGCACACGAGCTGGGTGCTGCGGCGTATGCCATCAAAGCTGTGCGTGCGGCGGCATCGCAGGGGGAAGAGGAAAGCGCCGGTCGCATGGAATGTGAATGGCAGCGTGAACAGCTGCCAGATGCGATCCGCGAGCTTGTACTGGATGACCAGCGGCTTAGAAATGACATCTGCTGGTCCGTATTCGACTGCTGACGATCTGTCAGCACGCGGGGTCACTGGAATTGTTTCAGAGTTGTGAAAAGGGTTTTCTCAAAATCAATTGAGGCATATTTATGAGTAAATACACGGTTAAACTTGCAGCATTTGGTCTACCAGACGAAATGGTCCAAGCAGATGTCTTGCCCCCAATATTTTAAGTAAAAAAGAAAGATGAAATTCAAAATCCCAAAACGGGAAAACTTTATACAGAAAATATTGTACGTCTTGTAGACAAAACAGTTTACGAAGAAGGTTATGATAAAGCTTTCAGCAGATTGTTCCGCCATGTGACGGAAGACGAATCAATTCGCAAATATTATGAAGCGGCAATCCTTGTCGAACTACAAATTGTAGTATGGATAGATGATGATACTGGCGTCCCAAGTCTACATTTTGAACCTGAGCACATATCTTTTTAAATTCCTTAAAGGCTCACGTGGATGTAGATATATATGCCGTTTCATAATAAAACATATCGTCCCAACAAACAGATTTCTGTTTCCTTACCCCTTTGATATACTATCCCAATGGACTTCGAATTTACCGGTACGATCATCTATTGGCGCGGACCATCTCCCTTCTTCTTCGTAGCCGTTCCGGCGGAGCAGAGTCAAAACATCAAAGCCATCTCGAACCTCGTGACGTATGGCTGGGGCGTGATCCCCGTCCACGCGCGCATCGGCAAAACGGAATTTACGACTTCGTTGTTTCCCAAAGATGGACTCTACCTTGTACCCCTCAAAGTAGCCGTTCGCAAAGCGGAAAATCTTGAGGAAGGAGAGGAAGTCACTGTGCAGTTGGAAATTCATTGAGGAATATCGCATCCAATAGAAAAGGGATAGGAGTATGCTGTGGACACCAATGTATCAAGTCAAATCCGACCAGTTATTACAGCCGTTATAGCTTGCATAAGCATCGGCGTTGTTGCTATCGTATCAGATTCTACATATTTCCTTGATGGATACATAGCAACACTTCTATTGGCAGCAGCTATCATTTTGCCGATATGGCAGAAGCGTTTTTCCTTTTATTCTATTGTCCTTGTTATTAGCGGTATTTTGGTTATTTTGAGCGGTGCATTTCACTATGTCTATTTCAATGTTGTAGCGCCATCGCCTATTGATAACCAGGTCGAATTCTCAAAGTTCATGCGACCCTTACAGGTCAGTCACGGCTTAACAACTGCAGCTATTGGAATACTACACTTAACGCTGTCATACTTTGGGTTTCAAAAAAATAAAAAATCTGAAAATCCAACTGGCATTGTATTGAAGCTCTTTTTATGGGTTATTACTATTGCCGGAATGTTTTATTCAGTAATGGGAATCAATTCTATTATTGAAGGTTTGCGTAAGTTCTAAATGACGACAGCAAATTAAACGCAAGGAAATCATCATGAAATACGGTATAGCACTCCCCTACGCAAACGCACGAACGGTTGCGAAGCTGTCCCAACTGGCGGAAGAAGCTGGTTGGGACGGTGTTTTTCTCGGCGACGCCATCTGGTGTCAGGATCCGATGATCGGTCTCGCGGCGGCAGCGATGGTTACGAAGCGCGTCCGGCTGGGGACGATGATCACGCCCGCGCCGCTGCGCATCCCGTGGAAGTTGGCAAGCGAATCTCTGGCGCTGGACCACCTCTCAGAGGGACGCTTCATTCTCGGACTGGGAGCGGGCGCCGTTTGGATGGGCTGGCACGCCTTCCCCGATGAGATCTCCGATACCAAATCCCGCGCCGAGATGCTCGATGAAACCATCGACATCCTGACACTGCTCTACCAGCGTAAGCAGTTCGATTACGGCGGCAAGCATTATCATCTCAAGTTGACACAAATGGATATACAGCATTATCCGCCCAAGCCGGTGCAGCAGCCGCGCGTGCCGTTGTGGTGTGTGGGTCTGGTGGGGCATTCCAAGTCATTGCAGCGCACCTTGAAATGCGATGGCATCATCGTCGAAAAGCGAGGCACCGATGTCCCTGCGGAGGATCTGCGTGAGATCAAAGCCTTCGTGGATGCGCATCGAAATGAGTCCACGCCCTTCGAGATCGTGCTCAACGGAAACGTCGCCAGCTTGAACCGATCCCAACTGCAAGACAAACTCCTGCCGCTGATCGATGCCGGCGCCACATGGTGGATCGATGGTCTGTGGGATGCAACTGAAGAGATCGCGGTCGAACGTATCCGCCGCGGACCACCGTCCGCAGAGTTATAGCAACTGGGACTGGCGAACTGCCAGTCCATTTTATTTTAGAGCTTTCTACCGCCAGGAGCGCGAAGAACGCAAAGATTTAAAGGTTTTCTCCCCGGCACTTGCGCCCGGGGCAAGTGTGGCGCTCCTTGCGTACTTCGCGGTGCAAATGTATGGCAAAAAATTCGGGTATGATTGCCAAAACTTTGATGGTTCTATTTTTACAGGAGACTTTAATGGATAACTCTCAACCGTATGAAACCCTCGACCCCGAAAATTGGGATGACATGCGTGCCCTTGCCCACCGCATGGTGGATGACGCCATCACCTATCTTCAAACGACGCGCGAACGTCCCGTTTGGAAGCCGATCCCGGACGAAATAGCGGATCACTTCAAGGAAGCGGCGCCTCATTCTCCAGCCGGAGCTGAATCAGCCTACGAGGAATTTAAATCTACCATCATGCCTTATCCGATGGGGACGACGCATCCGCGCTTTTGGGGCTGGTACATGGGAGCAGGGACTGTGCTGGGTGCGCTCGCCGATCTCATGGCGTCCACGCTCAACTCCAATTTGGGAGGCGGGAATCACGCCGCCAATCTCGTGGAGGAACAGGTCGTCAACTGGATCAAGGAGATGATCAGCTTCCCATACGATGCCAGCGGATTACTCGTCAGCGGCGGTTCGATGGCAAACTTTGTGGGTCTGGCTGTGGCGCGCAATGTCAAGGCGGGATTCAATGTCCGCGAAGAGGGCATGCAAGCCGCGCCGCAGCGCTTGATGGTCTACGCTTCGGAGGAAGTGCATAGTTGCGTTCAAAAATCAGTGGAACTGCTGGGCATGGGAAAGGTCAGCCTGTGCAAGATCCCCGTGAAGGATGATTACACTCTAGATGTAGAACTCTTGAAACAATCCATCGCCGCCGACCGCAAGGCAGGTCACCGCCCGATCTGTGTGGTGGGTACAGCCGGTACGATCAACACTGGCTCGGTGGATGACTTGAATGCGCTGGCAGACCTGTGCGATAAGGAAGATCTCTGGTTCCACGTGGATGGTGCCATCGGCGCCGTGGCGATCCTGGCGGAGAATGTCAAACCTCAACTCAAAGGCATCGAACGCGCCGACTCAGTGGCGCTCGACCTCCACAAATGGATGCACATTCCCTTTGAGGCGGGCTGCGCTATTGTCCGTTCGGAGAAAGCGCACCGCGGCACGTTCTCGCTCACGCCTGAGTATCTCGCCCACGAAACCCGCGGACTGGCTGCCGGTCATATCTGGTTCAGCGATTATGGCTTGCAGTTGTCACGTCAATTCCGCGCGCTCAAGGTATGGATGTCGATCAAGGAACACGGTCTCGACCGCTTCGGCAGGATGATCGCCCGCAACGTGGATCAGGCACATTACTTCGGCGGTCTCGTCGAAAAAGATCCCAATCTCGAACTGCTCGCCCCCATCGGCATGGACATTGTCTGCTTCCGCTTCAATCCCGGCGGGCTGGATGAGTTTAAACTCAACGATGTCAACAAGGAAATCTTGTTCCGCCTGCATGAACAGGGCATCGCCGCGCCATCCTACACCACGTTGGGGGAGCGTTACTGCCTGCGCATCGCCATTGCCAACCATCGCAGCACGAATGAAGATTTTGACTTGTTGGCAAGAGAAGTCCTCCGCATCGGGAAAGAGGCTGTCAAACAATAAGTATTATGTCGTTGCGAGAAGGAGCAGAGCGACGACAAAGCAATCTCCCATTAAACGGGATTTTCCAATTAAAAAGGCATAACGTTTAAGAGAAGATTGCTTCACCCTATCGGGCTCGCAATGACATGAATCATTCAGTGCCACTCATGTCATTCTGAGGAGCGGAGCGACGAAGAATCTCTACCATAACTATTAAGACCTCATGGTGGTGGTAGAGATCCTTCGCTACGCTCAGGATGACATAGAGCAAGCCGTTATAATTTCTCCCCATGAACAACTCACCGATCATTTTCGAAACCAAACGCCTCTCCTTCCGTCCTTTGACCATGGACGATCTGGATGATCTTTTCGCGCTCTATCACGCTCCCGATGTGCGGAAGTATTACTCCGAAGGCATCCCGGACTACGAAGAGACGCGCCGCGAACTGGAATGGATCGTGGATGAGTGCTATCCCAAATACGGGTTTGGCATGTGGGCAACCATTCTCAAGGAAACTGGCAGATTCATCGGTCGCTGTGGACTTTGTCCCATGGACATCGAAGGCAAGGAAGAGATCGAAGTCGCCTACATGCTGGACAGTCAATACTGGGGGCAGGGACTGGCAACCGAAGCGGCGCGTGCCATTCTTCAGTACGGATTCGAAACGGTTGGTTTATCACGTCTGATCAGCGTCATCAATCCTGGCAATAGTGCATCTGTCCGCGTGGCAGAGAAAATGGGTATGAAACTCGAAATTGACGGTGATGTGAACGGCGAGCCGACTTTGTTATACGCACTGAACAAGACATAAAAACTCCCCCACCTTAGAGCTTTCTATGAGAACAGACTGGCACCTTTCCGGTCTGTTCTTCTTTTCGAGTATGATTGCCGAACTACTTTAGGTTTACTTTCGAAAGGATACTATGTCACGGAACCGTATCATTATGGTCACGGCGGGCATTATGCTCAGCCTGTTCCTTGCCTCGATGGAATCAACGGTGGTTTCGACCGCCATGCCGACCATCGTGGGGCAACTCGGGGGATTGGAACATTACTCGTGGGTCTTCTCGGCATACATGCTCACGTCCACAACCACGGTACCGCTCTACGGGAAACTCTCCGACCTGTATGGTCGCCGCAAATTATATGTCTTCGCCATGGCATTGTTCCTGCTCGGCTGTATCGCCAGCGGACAGGCGAACAGCATGACTCAATTGATCCTGGCACGCGGATTACAGGGCGTCGGCGCAGGCGGCATCATGCCGTTGGCGTTCATTCTTATTGGCGAAATGTTCACTCTGCAGGAACGCGCCCGCATGCAGGGATTTTTCTCGGGCGTATGGGGAGTTCTTCGATCGTGGGTTCGCTGTTGGGCGGTTTTCTTGTGGACCAGCTTTCCTGGCGCTGGGTGTTTTACGTCAACATCATACCGGGATTGCTCGCCGCGGGACTGGTCGCTTTTGCATGGCGGGACCAAATTCACAGTCATGTGAGACCCGTGGTCGATTATGCCGGTGCGGCTCTTTTAACGGGAAGCGTCATCTCGCTTTTGCTGGGTCTCATGGGTGAGACATCCAGTAGTTGGATCTTGATCCTGACCGCGGTCGCGTTATTCATCGCCTTGCTCTGGGTCGAAAGCTGCGCCGCGGACCCGATCCTTCCGCTGCATCTCTTTCGTGAGAAACTGTTCGCCGTTTCGGTCACACACGGCGTGCTGACGGGTTGGGCAATGTTCGGCAGCATTTCGTTCATCCCGTTGTTCGTGCAATCGGTGCTGGGCACGAGCGCCACACAGGCGGGCATTACCATTTCGCCCATGCTATTAGGCTGGGTGATGGCAAGCATCATCGGCACACGTTTATTGTTGAAGGTCGGTTATCGTTCGTTGGCGATCCTTGGCACATCGCTGCTGGTGATCGGATCGTTCTTCATGTCGCGCGTGGATGCGAACACCAGTCAGATTCTTGATGGTCTACGTCACATTGATGGGCATCGGCATGGGATTTTCCATTCCGCCCTTCCTGATCGCCGTTCAAACCAGCGTGGAGCGGCGTTATCTTGGTACCGCTACCTCGACAATGCAGTTTAGCCGATCCATTGGCGGGACGCTCGGCGTAAGCGTGATGGGCGCTGCCTTGAGTACGCGTCTGGCAGCGAACCTGAGCGCCTCCGGTCTGGACCCGAGCCTGGTGGAGGCGTTACTCGATCCACTGCCTGGCTCCGAAGCGCTCATCGCAGAGGGGGCGCGCATCGCCGTGGCAAATGCCATCAGCCTGGTGTTCATCATCGCCTTCGTTGCCGCCCTGTTGGGGTTGCTCTCCACCTTTTTCTCTCCACGCAAGGAATTACAAGAAAAAGCTCCCGAGGGCGAGACTGCCATGCTCAGTGTCGATTGACAAAAAATATAACCCCACATCGCCAACCCACTTCAAACCGAGTTGGCTTTACGATCCATGAAACGCATCCTGCCAGCATTGCTCCTGATCCTGCTCATCCTTGCTTGTAACGGATTGAGTCCAAACCTGGGCACGGTAACTCCAGTGCCTACATCCATCAGCACAGTAGACATTCCGTATGCAAAGATGATCTACTACGATATCAACGGTTCCACAGAAACTGAACTGCGAGAACAAATGAACTCTCTGGCGCCCACAGGACCTGATGGCTACCGAGGCGATGCGCTGACAAGCTGGTACATCCGCTGGACATGGGACGGATATGGCTCAGAAGATTGCGACCTGCGCTCTGCCAGCGCCACCTACGATATCAAGGTTACCATGCCGCGTTGGGACGCACCACAGGATGTATCACCAGCATTGATCGAAAAGTGGAACGCCTATATTCTGGCGTTGGCGGCGCATGAAAAGGTACATGTGGATAACGTGATCGCCAACTTGCCCGTTGTAATTAATACCATCCGTCGTGCATCCTGTTCCACGGCAGAAGCCTCAGCACAGGGAATCCTGGATGGCATCCGCTTGAACGACACCAACTACGATGTCACCACGGATCATGGAGCTACTCAGGGTGCCCGGTTCCCATAAGTTTCATTCTTGATGTACTTAGCAAGTCGTTACAAGGTAAGCGTTTTATCGTTACGCTAATATTCAGAGAAAACTCCTTTTTGTCCGATCAATATTTTTCCATGCTTCCGTACATTCTGCTGGCGACAGGGGCAGGCATCGCCGGCAGTGTGATCGCCTTGTTCTGGCGTCCGGGTTCACGTGCGCGCAGTGCGATCCAGCATTTTGCGGCGGGAGCGGTCCTGGCGGCGATAGCATCCAATGTGGTTCCCGATATCGAGCGGACCGGCACCTTCGCAGGCATTATCTCTGGTTTCATCGCCGGCGGATGTGCCATGGTCGCGCTCAAGTGGATCGTGCTTAGGATCGAGAAGCAGAAAGACCGCAAAGGCAATTTCCCGGTTGGGCTGCCTGCTGCCGCCGCCATGGATACACTGATCGATGGCATGATCATCAGCGCCGGGTTTTCCACTACCCCACAACTGGGAACGATCCTGACCATCGCCTTGGGACTCGAACTTTTCTTTCTCACCTTATCAGTTGGCGTAGAGATCCGCAAGAGCAATCTCAAAGCGTGGCAATCTTTGGCATTCACTCTTGGGATCGCCTTCTCTTTGCTGGTGGGAGCTACGCTGGCAAGTTTTCTGCTCGCGGATGCCAGTAATGCCACCCTGGCAATCGTTCTGTCGTTTGGTTCGGCGGCACTGATCTACCTGATTGCGGAGGAATTACTGGTGGAAACCATTCAGGCGGAGGAAAGTATCTTTTCCACGGTCATGTTGTTCAGCGGGTTTCTCACGTTACTCGTGCTGAAATTAATCGGATGAACTATTGAACTATATGCGTTTGACGGGGGAATCGATTATTATTCACTACATCCTTTATTGTGGAGACTCATCATGGCATTCATAAACGTTTTGCAGCGACAGGGGCGTGTCCCTGTGACCATCTTCGAATTAGTAGACCGTATCAATCTGGGAAATTTCGCAGAGTTGGAGAAGATCGTCAAGGAGGCATACGATGCCGGTACACGTGACCTGGTCATCGACTTAAGCAAGATCGAAGCGTTGAGCAGTATCGGCGTGCGGGCGCTTGTCATCGTTCATAAATTATTATCGACAGATGGGAAGAAACACCTGCGGCTCTCCGGTTTGTCGTCATCCATGCACGATGTGCTGGAGATCGCCGGTATCACCCAGTTTATTGACGTGTATGCCACGGTTGATGAAGCAGTAGCTTCATTCTAGTTTTTTACCGCACATGACGCGCGAAATAAATCTCGCGTTACTGATACAAATAAAAAGCCAACCGGTTTGCGGTTGGCTTTTTATTTGAAAACGTCCTACGACTTCACTTTGAACGTCTGCATCCTATACTTTTTCAACTGATTCCATCCCACCAGCATTCTTTCCTTCTCGTCCCACAGCCTAAAATACAATGACTTCAAACTCCGGCGGAAGGTCAACGGCTCGATCTGGAATGCCGGGTTCTCATTGTGGCACTCCTCCAGTTTGTAATTGGGAATGCGCGGACTGAGGTGATGGATGTGATGGAAACCGATATTACCCGTGAACCACTGCAGCAGCTTGGGAAGTTTGTAGAAGGAACTGCCGTCCATGCCAGCATTGAAGAACTCCCATTCCGCATGGCGTTCCCAGTAGGTTGGGTCGAAGTTGTGCTGCACGTAAAATAGCCACACCCCCGAACCGCAAGCGATCAGCAAAATGGGAAGTTCCACCAGTAAAAATGCCGCCCAGCCGATCTCGATCACCAGCCAACCGATCACAGCCGCAAGAGCGATGTTCGTCCAGATCACGCTGCTGCGTTCACGCTTGCCCGATTCCTTTTCAAAGAAACGATGTGTGATGGCAAAAACGATCACCGCTCCCACCGTAAAAAGAATGAACGGACTGCGCATGATACGATAACCGATCTTTTTGTACCACGGCGCGGCGAGATATTCCTCCACCGTCATCGTGTACACATCACCCACGCCACGGCGATCAAGGTCACCGGCAGTGGCGTGATGGATAGCGTGACTGTGCTTCCACTGATAAAAAGGCGTCAACACCAGCACACCAAGTACCAGTCCCAGCCGGTCATTGGCTTTGATGGTCTTGAAGAACGAACCGTGGCAGCAATCATGGAAGATGATAAAGCATCGCACCATGAATCCCGCCGTGGGCACCGCCAGCAGTAACGTCAGCCAGTAACCTATCTCAAGGCTGCGATACATCAGGTACCAGCCCACGAAAAATGGGATGACCGAGTTCGCCACCTGCCAGGCACTGCGCCACGTTTCGGGGAATGCATACTTTGAAACGATCCCCTGCCATTTAAATTTTTGGGTTGTCATACGCTCTCCTTTGGTTAGGTTGGGCTATTTTACTGTATCCAATAAGACCGGCATAGACAAATCTGAAAGAGACTTAACAATCAGGTTCGCGCCTTCGAACTTTAATGTAGATGTGACAGCATTCGGGACCGCCACCACGAAGATACCCGCCCGTTTTGCCGCCAGCACGCCATTGGGAGAATCCTCAAAAACGACCGCCGCTTCTTTCTGGACTTGAAGCTGGTCAAGCGCCTTGAGGAATAGATCGGGGTTCGGCTTGGTTCTGCCAACCGCCACATCGTCCGCGCAGATGACCTTGTCAAAAAGGTGGAAGATACCGAGTCGTTTCGCGTGGTTATCCACCCACGAGTGCGGAGAGCTGGAAGCAATGGCGACCTTCAGTCCGAGTCGTCTGGCAGCGTGGATGATGTCCAGCACACCGGGCAACACGGATTGGCTGAGAGTTAACGCGTTACTCTCTGAGCGGTGACGATCCCTTAATGAAACGGCATCCAGCCGTCCCTGAGAGAGAAGCGAGAGGTGATCGGCTGCATCGAAATCAGAAATGCCGTATCCGCCGATGATCTTGCCCCACTCCTCGTGCGGAAGTTCAAATCCATGTTCACGATAAATGGCTTGCCAGACGTTATATTCAGGGGTCTCGGTGTCGAGAATGAGACCGTCGAAGTCGAAGATGAGAGCGTTTAACATGGGGGCGATTTTAACACGTGCTATACTGCGTTTGGAGTCCAGTGGCAAGCCGCTGCCGTCACAACAGCAAGCTGTTGGACTCCATAAGCCAAAGGAGTAACTATGGATGACCTTTATTATTCCGATTACATCGAACTCGATACGATCCTGAACAGCCAGCATCCGCGCAGCTTCGAGAAGATGGAAGATGGCAACGATGAGATGTTGTTCATCATCATCCATCAAGCCTATGAGTTATGGTTCAAGCAAATTCTCTTCGAGCTCGATCTGGTACGAAACATTTTCGTGCGCGGCAATATCAATGACAACTCACCCGATATGAGCAACGTGGTGCATAAGCTGAAACGCATCGTCAAGATCTTGGAACTGGTCAATCAACAAGTGAGTGTGCTCGAAACCATGACCGCGTTGGATTTTCTTGAGTTCAGAAATTACCTGCTGCCCGCTTCGGGTTTTCAGAGCAAGCAATTTCGCCTGATCGAAGCCAAACTCGGTTTAAAAATGGAGGAGCGCTACAAGCGCGAATATTACAGGACCACGCGCCGCGGTTCTCTCTCTGAAAGCGATTTGCAAGATGTAGCGCAAGCAGAGAACGAACAGACCTTGAAAGAACTCATCATCCAGTGGCTGGAACGCATGCCGTTCTTCGATGAACGCTACTGGATGGGATATAAATCCACGAGCGAGGCGAACGCCGATAAGTTCTGGTCCGATTATCGCAAGGCATATCAATCGAGTCTTTCTGGCAACGAAAGTGAGCGGCTGGCAGAGTTCGATAAGATCTTCTTCAAATATGGGCGCGGTGAGATCTCTCCACGTGCTATGCAATCCACACTATTCATCACGTTGTACCGCGCCCTGCCTATCTTCCAATTGCCGTTCGAATTATTGAACACGCTCTCCGAAATTGATGAACTGCTCTCCAACTGGCGTTACCGTCACTTCTCGATGGTACGCCGCATGATCGGCATCCGCGCCGGGACAGGCGGCACGAGTGGAGCGGGTTATTTGGAAGGGACCTTGAGTCAGCACTACGCCTTCCGCGAGATCACAGAGGTGGCAACCTTTTTGATCGAGCGCAGTAAACTGCCCGACTTGCCAAATGTGTTGAAAGAGAAGGTAAGTTTCAACGTGTAAACTGTATTTGTTATATCCGCGAATTAGTTGAATGTGGCAAATCATAATATTCGAAGGAAGGTGATACATTGAACCCAAAGTTAGAGATCGTTCTATCCATTCTACTAATCCTTTTCGCGCTTTTCGCATGCACACCGTCCACAACAAGCTTTACACAAACCCCAACGCATGCTCTTGTTGAGGCTCAGCCAACAAATACACTAGTACCAACATCCACGATCGCTTTTACTCCTACAAAATCACCTCCTCCAACCGTAACGTACACACCTACGTATATTGTGAGCCCAAATTCGTTATTCCTTTCTGACATAAAACCCTACAGCGGACCTAAAAATGTATTCGGCGGACTGGCATTAGATCGTGTGTTTTGGCAGCCCAAAATATGGATCGATGGTGTCTATTATCCAAAAGGGTTGGGAATGCACGCTCCAGAGTCTGGTATTGGCGTTGTAAGTTATAAAGTACCTGATGGGTATACAGGATTTGCAGCATTAGCCGGACTTGCACGTCAGGATGAAAATCCGGGCTGCACATCCAGCGGTGACGTAAAGTTCCGCGTTTTTGTGAATAATAATATCCAACTCGAATCGGGGTTGATACGTTTTGGTCCTCCGCTCCATGTAGAAGTGGCAGTTATAGGAGGAGACATTTTGAGGTTGGAGGTCGACCGCGGTGATGATAATTATGAATGTGACCACGCTACTTGGGCATATGCCAGATTTGAGCCATAGATGAAAGCAAAACGAGTTCTGGTTCTCTGTGATGATGAATGGCATCCCGCACGAATTCCGCGCGAAGGGTTGACGGCGCTAAAACAAAATGATTTCCCCTTCGATTGGATCGAGAATGCCCACGATTGGTCAGCGGAGCGGATGGCATCCTATCCGCTGGTGATTCTGACCAAATCGAATCATGTCTCTTCCTCTGACCGCAGCAATTGGATGACCGAGGAAGTGCAAGAGGCATTTGAAAACCACATCCACAATGGATGTGGGCTACTTGCCATTCATTCCGGAACAGCAGGCTATGAGCAGACATCTGTGTTACGCAGCCTGTTGGGCGGCGTCTTCACTCATCATCCGGAGCAATGTCTGGTCAAGATGGAACCGAAGGCAGGGCATTCACTTACAGAAGGAGTAAATTCCTTCATGCTGATAGATGAACATTACCACATGGCAATGGATGATCCACAAGCAGATATCTTCCTAACCACAAGCTCAAAACATGGGAAGCAACCGAGTGGCTGGAGACGCACCGAGGGCAATGGTCGCGTTGCTGTTCTGACTCCCGGTCACAACCTGGACGTGTGGCAGCATCCCGATTTTCAAACGCTGTTACTCAATTCCCTGCGTTGGTGTGGAAAAATATCCTAAGATTCAAGGAGCCAACAATGCAACAAAACATCTTCGTCACCGGCGCCGACCGCGGGTTAGGATTATCTCTGTGCGCGGGTCTACTTGAACAAGGCTGGAACGTCTTTGCCGGTCAATACATGCCTGAGTGGCGTGACCTTTCTTCTCTGGCAGAGCAATATCCGCAAACACTTCACCTGATCCCGCTGGATGTCGGCTCTATGGAATCGGTTCAAGCTGCAGTGCAGAAGGTGGAAGCACTTAGCAACCATCTGGATGTGTTGATCAACAATGCAGGGGTCACCTCATCCACAAAAGAGCGTCACATCCGCGAGCCGCAAGATTATTCGGAGATGCATCGCCTTTACGATATCAATACCCTTGGAGCGCTGCGCATGGTCGAAGTCTTCCTGCCTTTGATGGATCGCGGAAGAGCAAAACGCTTGCGCTTCGTATCTTCGGAGGCTGGCAGCATCACCCGTGCGGAAAGAACAAGCTGGTTCAGTTACTGCATGTCCAAAGCGGTGCTGAATATGGCAGTCAAGCTTCTGTTCAACGACCTGCATCCTGCAGGATTTACTTTTCGCGTCTATCACCCCGGCAATGTCCATTCCTACATGAACACGACTGGCGCCATGGATGCAGACGAAGCCGCCGCGCGCGCCATTCCCATTCTGCTGGGTGAACGCAATGAAGATGAACTCGTCATGGTGGATTTCGAAGAGCAGGAATGGCCCTGGTAACGGTACCTTAATCGGGGGGAAAGAACCGCTTCCTGTCGTGTTAATGTCCGCGTGGCAGAGCATCCGCACAGTAGGGGAATATTCACAATTGTCATAGCTTTCTGTCAATTGAAATATGCTATACTTTTCATCAGGGAATCATCGTAATAGACTATTGGTCGCTCCATCGCCCCATCCTGATACGCTCGGAAATTTCTAATGTTGAAAGATACCAAGTTGGAAAACGGACAGCCCGTCCTTACCGTGCAGCAGTTAGAAGAAAAGATCGCAAAGGCAATTTCGATTCAGGAAAAGATCAACCTGACAAACAAACTGGCATGGAGCCTGCGTATCCGTGATTCTGTGCGTGCGTTGGAACTTAGCGAGAAGGCACTGAACGAGTCAAAGTTCTGCGGGGAGAACGGAGGTCCTTATGCACCTGGCATGGCTGCCAGCCTGGTCACTATTTCATTTGTTGAGGGCGAACTGGGCAAACTTGATACTTCCCTTTCTCATGCGCTGGAGGCGTTATCATATCTCCAAGATCAGCCTCATCCAGAAACATTGATCCATGCCTGGTACACCCTCGGCTGGGCATACTTTTACTCGGGCAATTATCCGGCAGCGTTGGAATTCGGGTTGAAATCCCTCAAACTCTCCCGTGAAATCGAGAACGAAGAGTGCCAGCCATGGTGTTTGGACCTTGTAGCCAGCACCTACAAGGATCCTGTTCAATCCGTCGAGATGTATCGTGAAGCCTACGAAATCTTCAAAAAGCTAAATCTCATGGAAGGGCAGTCACGTATTCTGAACAATTGGGCATACTCTCTGAAGGAGTCAGAAGAGTATGAGCATGCGCTCGTAATGGCTTACAAAAGCCTGGAACTGGCAAAGCAAATAAATCTCAAAGGCGATGAGATCAACGTGACCGCCACCATCGGTGAAATACTCACCGCCATGGGCAACTTTTCAGAAGCACAGACCAAACTCCACAACGCAACAATTCTGTTCGATGAATATGGGCGTGATATCAGACTCGGTTTATATTCTGGTTAATCTGGGACAAGTCCACCTCGAACAAAATAACCTCGATCAGGCGCAAGAAGTGCTCTACACAGCACTCGAAGTATCAGAAAAAATGGAGATGCGAAACGAGCAGGCACGTTGTCATCTCTATCTCTCCGAGATCTATGAGCGGCGCGCTCAATTTGAAAAGGCTCTGGAACACTATAAAAAATTCCAGGCATTACGAGAAAGTATCTCTGGCGAAGGCGCGCTTAAACAGATCGCCGCTTTGCAAGTCTCGCACCAAATCGAAACCGCACAGCGCGATGCAGAGATCCATCGCCTGCAAAAGGAACGGCTTCAAGTGGAGTTGGATGAACATAAACGCATCCACGCCATTCTCGAAGACCTCGCCACGCGCGACCCACTCACCAACCTATTCAACCGTCGTCACTTCCTAACCCTTGCCGAGCAGGAATGGAAACGCGCGATGCGCTATAACCATCCACTGTGTGCTTTGATGTTGGATGTGGACCACTTCAAACAGATCAACGATCAGCATGGGCACGCCGCCGGAGATAAGGCATTGACCACAGTCGCCAACGTTATTCGCTCCACGCTCCGCATCACGGAGATCGCCGGGCGTTATGGCGGCGACGAGTTTGTTGTCCTGCTGCCTGAAACAACTCCGCAAAACGGCCTATTGGTTGCCAAACGCATTTGCCAGATCGTCACCGATTATGCGATCAGCAGCGATGTTGGTCCCATTGAAGTCACGTGCAGCATTGGAGTTGCATACGCCACAAAAGAAAACCGCATGTTGGTTCGCTTTATCAGTGAATTGCTCAGCCAGGCAGATAAAGCGCTCTACAGTGCCAAAAGCGCAGGGAGAGGGCAGGCGCAATTGCACGCGTACTGAAAAGCGAAGACAACAACTTCCGCTTTTTTATTTGGATAAATTTCCGCTTCTCACCAAGCCGTTCCTTGATACCGCGTCAAAAGATGTTCTCTACACTGTCACCTTAATTCGGACCTTCTGCTCCCCACGCACATCCGCCGCAAGGAACGGAGATGCCTGCTCCCCATTGCGCTGGAATTCAACGATCCTTCCACCGCGTCCTTCCACGATCAGAACTCAATTCACAATCCCTGTAACGAATCCCACTGATCTCCACTCTATCCACACCAGCCGGAAGATCGGGCGAAAAGCGGACACCTTCCGCAGAGAATTGCATTCCGAACAAACCATTGAGCAACAGCCTCACATACGCACTGGCAGACCAACTCTGACGGGAGCATGAAGTCCAATCCATGTTATTCGGTCCGCTTCCCATCTCTTGCAACCCGCCGTACACCTCGCCAGTATCCGGGTGATGGATCTCGGCACATTGGTTGCTGCGGTTGATATTATCTGTCAGCGACATGAACTCACGCTCGAAGAGATCAGCGCGTCCATGTTGCAACGCTGCTTCTCCCCAAAATCCAGAGACAAAGGGCCACACCGTCCCACTATGACGACCGTATCCGCCCAAAGAAGAATACCGTGAAAATGTGGGCCACACACAGGGAATTCCGAAATCCGTACTATATTGTTTTGAAAGAACACTGGCTGATTGTTTATCATTTGCTATATCAAAAAGCAAAGCGAACGCATGACCTAATCCCTCTTGATGGTCACATATTCCTTCTGAGTCAAACAGATAATTAAACGTACCCAATTCTGAATTCCAAAAATGTTTGCGAATATTCTCATCGAGTTGTGCAGCGTGTCTCTCATAGACAAAATCTTTGTCGTCTCCAAATTCGCGTGCCATCCAACCGGCAATGCGATAGGCTTGTGCATATACACAATTCGTAGATAGGCTCATCATGGGCATGCCATACCCATTTTGGGCTTTCTTCTGCTGATTAGTTTTTTCCCAATCCAAAATGAAACTTGTGCCACCCGGTGAATATCGATCTGGGTACGCCGCCACTCCATCACCATAGACTGCTGGTCCACGGAATAATCCGATCTGGGGATCAAATTCCTCTCGCTCAAAATGTGCCAGACTATTTTTAACGGCATCAAACGCCAGAGACAGAAAATCACGATCAGCGGTATGCAGGTAATAGGTCCACGCCCCGACCGCCCAGATGATCGCATCCCAATATTGCCCGCCAATATAAACTTTACCCTGTCGATGTTCCAGCACAGAAAGCAGCGTATTCTGTGCCACATCGCGCCAGAACAATCCCAATCCATTCCAGATGTTGATCGAAGCATCGCGCGTCCACGGTGTATCGTAATCCAAACCAGCCAGCAGTACCGGTTGCGGCGTATCCAGCAAACCATCCTGAAACATACGCACGTTCCCGAGCAAGTCGCCCAGCGCCGTTCGATAGGCGCGATTGATCGCAGGATTTGAAGTTCTCATTTCAGGAAAAGGCAACGGTGCAAAATCAGACATGGAGTCTCCCTGTAACGTTTTTATTCGATTATAGTCAGGATTTACAGCAACCCGTTATTGACACCGAAAACAAGTGGATCTCGGTAATCGGTTAGAATTCGGGGAGCAGGATCGGCTTCTTTTCGCTGCGGAGCATTTCAATCCATTCTCTAAACTCCGCGCAACAAATCTCTTATTAAAAGGTGAAACCATGAAAGTATTCGTCACAGGCGGAGCCGGATATATCGGCAGCACCGTCGTCTCTGAACTCATTCGGACCGGTGATGAGGTCGTCGTCTTTGACAACCTCCAACAGGGGCATCGTGCCGCTGTCCACCCCAAAGCGGAATTCATCCAGGGCGACCTGAAAGATCGCGCCGTCATCGATGAAGCACTTGCCAAGCACAAACCCGATGGCATCATGCATTTCGCATCCAATACACTTGTTGGCGAATCGATGGAGAAGCCCTTCCTCTATCTCTCCGACAATGTGCGCAACGCGCTCAACCTGATCGAAAGCGCCGTAGATCACGGTGTGCGCCGCTTCATCCTTTCATCCACTGCCAACCTGTTCGATGCCCCGGAAGAGATCCCTATCAAAGCCAGCGAACGCATCGTCCCCGGCAGCCCGTATGGCGAATCCAAATTCATCATCGAACGCTTCCTGTATTGGATGGATAAGATCTACGGATTCCGCTACGCTGCCCTACGCTACTTCAATGCCTGCGGCGCGGCTCACGAGGACTTGGGTGAGATGCATGACCCCGAAACGCATCTCATCCCGCTCGTTCTCCAGGTGGCACTCGGTCAGCGCGAAAAGTTGACCATCTTCGGCAATGACTATCCCACACCCGATGGCACCTGCGTCCGCGATTACATCCATGTGTTGGATCTGGCAAGCGCTCACATCCTAGCGCTGCGTGCCCTTGACCAGGGCAGCCGCACCTATAACCTCGGCAACGGACAAGGCTTCAGCGTGGCAGAAGTGATCCAAACCGCGCGCGAAGTGACCGGTCATGCCATCCCGACCGTCGTCGGTGCCCGCCGCCCCGGTGACCCCGCCACCCTGATCGCCAGCAGTGACAAGATCATGGAAGAACTCGGCTGGGAACCGCGCTATCCAAACCTGCGCCAGATCATCGAGATGGCTTGGGCATGGCACGTGAAGCATCCCAATGGATATGAAGAGTAAGATCGCTTTTTAGGAGAAATAACGGGACTGTGATTTAGCCACAGTCCCGTTTTGATTTTATAAGAGGCGCTTCGTCTTCGCTAGCGCTCCGCTCAGCGCGAGGCATCACATTATGATACATTTGGAATAGCGAACAAGCGTTCTGTTATACTATATTTTATCCATGGTGACCGACGTGCAACTCGTTCAGGAATATTCTGAGCCAATCGCGGGGGTGATGCAGTATATCCGTGCGCACATTTGCGAGCCACTCAACCGGGAAATGCTGGCAGAGGTGGCTGGCTTCTCCGTGCCACACTTCCACCGCATCTTTCAAGCGGAGGTGGGCGAAAGCGCGGCAAGTTATGTACGCCGCTTACGAATGGAACGCGCCGGGCGGAAACTCCGCATGGGCGCCGTGGATATCACAGAGATCGCATTGGCAGCAGGGTATGACTCACACGCCGCATTCAGCAAGGCGTTCAGGCAGCATTATGGAGTGAGCCCAAGCGAGTTCCGTCAACTGGGTTTCACGTTAGCCACCCAACTTCTTAGAGATAAAGGATGGCACAAATGAAGATCAAACTTAGCAGTGTATCGATCGATGATTACGACAGAGCGTTGAAGTTTTACACCGAAGTGATGGGCTTTGTCCTGAAACATGACATCACGCTCGGAGAAGGTATCCGCTGGATCACGGTTGTCTCGCCCGAGGAACCAGATGGTACCGAGTTACTTCTGGAACCGAATGCCTTTTACCCTGCCATGAAGGCTCTCAAAGAATCCCTGATGAAGGATGGGATTCCGTTCACAGCGTTTCAGGTCAATGATGTGCAAAGCGAATATGAACGGATACAAAAGCTGGGGGCAGAGTTCACCATGGAACCCACCAACATGGGCACGACCACGGCAGCCATACTCAATGATACTTGTGGGAATTTGATACAGATCTATCAGCTCAACAGCTAGAGAAAAACGAACGAGACTGTGATATATCCACAGTCCCGTTTTGATTCCGACAAAAAACTTCCGAAGTCTCGCCGCTTCTTGGCGCTTCGGAAGTTTGCATCATCCAATTACGCCAGCAAGCTGGCTGACTCCAAACTTAGAATAACTTTAATACCGCTTCACTCGCCCAGGCAAACAAGAATTGCGGGACGAGGCTGACAACGACCGTAATGATGGCGGTCGCGGCAGTGGTGATGGTCATCCAAGTCTCGCGTTCGGTGACCGGTTCGCCATCACGCATGTACATGGTGACGACCACGCGCAGGTAGTAGTATGCGGAGACCAGCGATGTAAACACACCGATGAGCGCCAGCCCGGTGAAGCCGCCGGAGATGACCGAGCGGAAGAGGTAGAACTTCCCAACCATGCCCAACGTCGGCGGGAAACCGATCAACGAGAGCATGAAGACGGTCATGGCGGCGGCGAGGGCAGGATATTTCTTTCCGAGACCGGCGTAATCGGCGATCTCAAGTCCTTTGCCTTCAGCTTTTTCGAGAGCCATCACCACACCCCATGCGCCGAAGTTGGTCACAGCGTAGGAGACGAGGTAGAAAAGTCCCGCCGCAACGGAGACATCACGGACAGCCGGGTTGCCATAGGGCACGAATGCCATCAGGATGTATCCGGCGTGCGCGATGCTGGAATAGGCAAGCAGGCGTTTGATGTTGGTCTGCGAGATGGCGATGAAGTTGCCGAGGATCATGGTCAACGCAGCCAGTGCCCAGAGCACGTCGGTCATATCGGTGGCGAGACTGGGGAAAGCTGTAGCGAAAACGCGCAGGAGAGCAGCGAACCCGGCGATCTTGGCACCGGATGACATGAAAGCCGTCACCGCAGTGGGAGCGCCTTGATACACATCGGGAGTCCACATGTGGAAGGGAACTGCCGCGATCTTGAAGCCAAATCCGACGAGGATCAGGGCAGCGCCGATGGTCAGGAGCAGGTTCGAGGTCCCGGTGGAAGCGGCTGCCACGATAGCGGAGAGGTTGGTCGAGCCGGTCGCGCCGAAGACAAGAGCAGTCCCGTAGACGACAAATCCCGTAGCGAAAGCGCCGAGCAGGAAATATTTGAGTCCGGCTTCTTCTGATTCCGATTTCGGACGGTTGAAGGCGGCGAGCACATACAGCGGAATGGAGAGAAGTTCGAGGGCGATGAAGACCACGATCAAGTCGCCAGCCTGTGCCATGAGCATCATGCCGGTGACGCTGAACAGAAGCAGGGTGTAATACTCACCGCGTTCGATATTCATGCGTTTGACATAACCGTAGGCGAGCCCGACACCCAGCAAACCGCTGACCAACAGCAGGGCATTGACGAAGGTCGAGAAACCATCGAGTGTGACCATGCCCATGAAGCCTGAGCCTTCACTGCCGATCTGTGTAAGGGTAAGTCCTAATGTGATGGCAAGCCCCAATGCTGCGAGGAATGCCGTGATGCCCTTGCGATCCTTCGGGAGGAAGAGATCGACAAGCAACAGGACACATGCCCACACGGTGAGAACCAGATAGGGCGTGATGACCTTGTAATCGAGAGATGTTAGCGTCATGACCGCTCCGCTCGCTGTTACAGCGGCAACATCTTCACCAGGTTCTCAACGGCAGGCGCCATGAGGGCGAAGAAAGGTTTGGGGTACAGACCGATCCAGAAGATGAAGATCAAGAGCGGTGTAACAGTGACGATCTCGCGCCAGTTCAGGTCGCGGATGCCGTGTCCGTGCTTCTTGACTTCGTCCACGATCTCGCCTTGCGGACCGAGGAACATTTTCTGGAACATGTAGAGGATATAGACCGCCGCCATGATGACACCGAGTGCCGAAAGAATGGCATAGACAGTGTTACCGATGGCTTGCGAACCGAACGCTCCGAGCAGAATGGTGAACTCACCCACGAAACCATTGAGACCCGGCAAGCCCATCGAGGAGAGCGAGACGATCAACATGATGGTGCCGAAGACCGGGGTGATCTTCCACAGACCGCCGTAGACTTTGATCTCGCGCGTGTGGGTCTGTTCGTAGATCATACCGACGAGAAGGAACAACGCTCCTGTGCTCAAGCCGTGATTGATCATCTGCAAAATGGCGCCCGCCACACCTTGAGGATTCAGCGCGAACAAACCGAGCATCACGAAACCGAGGTGGCTGACGGAGGAATAAGCGACCAGTTTCTTGACGTCCTTCTGGGCGTAGGAAACGGCGGCGCCATAGATGATACCGATGGTGGCAAGCAGGGCGATCCACGGAGCGGCTTTGACGGCGGCTTCGGGGAACAGCGGCAGATTGAAACGCAGGAAACCGTAGGTACCCATCTTCAGCAAGACACCAGCAAGGATGATCGAACCAGCAGTCGGCGCTTCCACGTGGGCATCGGGCAGCCACGAGTGCAGGGGCCACATCGGGACTTTGATGGCAAAGGCTGCGGCAAAGGCTAAGAACAACCACCACTGAACGTTAGCAGGGATATTGTGCTGAGCGATCAGGTCAGGCACCGAGAAGGTCTGTCCGTAGATGCCGAGCCACAGAATGGCAAGCAGCATCAGGATGGAACCAGCCATGGTGTAGAGGAAGAACTTCACGGCGGCATAGATGCGGCGCGGTCCGCCCCAGATGCCGATCAGGAAGTACATCGGCACGAGCGTGAATTCCCAGAAGATGTAGAACAGGAACAGATCCTGCGCCAGGAAGACGCCCATCATGCCCACTTCCAACAGCAGGAAGAAGATCATAAAATCCTTGACGCGGTCTTCCACAGCCGTCCAGGTGGAGAGGATGGAGATCGGCGTCAGGAAGCTAGTCAGCAGCACAAGCAGGATGCTCAAACCGTCGATACCGAGATAGTATTGGATGTTCCATCCGGCGACGGTGATCCAGTTGTATTGGGCAATGAGATGAAGTGCTCCAGCCCCATTCGTTTCAGCGTCAATGAAAGCTTTAAGCACCCAAAGTGATATCCCAAATACAACCAGCGACGTGCCGAGCGCCACCCAGCGGATGACGTTCTTTCTGTCAGCAGGAATGAAGAGCAGGACCAGCACCCCAACCAGCGGGAAGAAGGTCATCAGTGTAAGTGGTTGCAGGAAAAAGTTCATGTTCCATCCTCTTTTGCTCCGTGTTCTACCGGGGGCTAAGCCTCGGTGAGCTTGGGAGCAGGGAGATTATTTCAAAATCAAATACCCGACAATAAGGACAACGCCCAATAAAACGGACAGCGCGTACGAACGCACGAATCCGTTCTGGACCTTACGCATGGTCGCCGATAACCAGTCCGCGGCAGTGCCCAGCCAGTTGGCGAAGGCATCGATGCCTTTTTGATCGGCATATTCATTGAGAGCAATATTGCTCAACCAGTTGTACGTTCCGGCAATGACCGTCTCATGGAACCAGTCGTGCCAGAACTTCCAGTCGATCACATCCGCCAGGAAGTAGGAGATCTTGTTGTACGGGGTGAGAATGATCGCCTGATAAATCTCATCCACGAACCATTTATTCTCCATGCCGGTGAAGACAGCACCCAATGGTTTCTTCAACGGATCAATTTGACCAGCCTTGAGCGGATTGCGTCCGTAGAGAAGCCAGGAGAAATAGATCGCCAGCAGAGCGAGAACGGTCGAGGCGATTGCCACGATCGGATTCAGTCCACCCCAGGAAACTTCCAGCCAAGCGGCAACATGTACTTCGTGCTCGACAACTTCCACAGTGTGTTCGATCCAGTGCGTGAGAGTGTGAACACCGGGCAGATTCAACGCGCCGCCCAAAACAGACAATGCCGCCAGCACCATCAGCGGAACGGTCATAACCTTCGGGCTTTCTTCCGCATGAGCCGCGGCTTCGTGACGAGGCGTACCGTAGAAGACCATCCAGATTTGACGTCCCATATAGAAAGCAGTGAAGAAGGCTGCAATCAACAGCAGGACAAACGCCACAGGGTAAAGCTTTGCAGCATCCAGCAAAATTTCATCTTTCGACCAAAAACCCGCGAACGGGAAGATACCTGCCAGCGCCAGCGTTCCGATCATGTAGAGCCAGAACGTGACCGGCATGGTCTTGCGAAGTCCGCCCATGTTGCGCATATCACCTGGGTCGAACACTTCGCCGTGTTCTTCCTCGTGATGCTCTTCTTTCTTGTGATTATTCTTCTTACCTTTGCCATGGTCATCATGATGCGCATGAGCGAGGTGATGATGTCCACGCTCCATGCCGAGGATGACGGAACCGGCAGAGAGGAACAGCAGCGCCTTGAAGAAAGCATGAGTGATGAGATGGAACATCCCAGCCACGAAGGCTCCCATGCCCACCGCAGCGACCATGAATCCAAGCTGGGAGATGGTCGAGTACGCCAGCACCTTCTTGATGTCATATTGACCGACAGCAATGGACGCGGCAAAGAGTGCTGTCACTGCGCCGACCATCGCAACGATCATCTGCGCCTGTGGAACAAGTGTGAACAACTCCGCTGAGCGGGTGACCAGATAGACGCCCGCAGTCACCATCGTCGCGGCATGGATCAACGCCGAAACCGGTGTCGGACCTGCCATCGCGTCTGGCAGCCAGACATAGAGCGGGATCTGCGCAGACTTACCAGCTACACCTACCAGCATTAAAAGCGTAATTGCAAGTATGACGCCATCAGGGGCACTCTTTGCTGCTTCAAAAACCTGGTCAAACTGGAAACTGCCAAATGCCCAGAACATAATGAAACCGGCGATCAGGAAACCGAAGTCACCGACGCGGTTGGCGATAAAAGCTTTTTTCGCGGCGTTCGAATTCGCCCACGAAGGACGCGCCAGCGTATCCATCTCATACCAGAAACCAATCAACAGGAAGGAGCAAAGTCCCACGCCTTCCCAACCGACGAAGAGCATCAGGTAGGAATCGCCCGAGACCAGGATCATCATCATGGCGATGAACAGGTTCAGGAAGACGAAGAAGCGGCGGAAACGTCCCACATCGTTCTTGTAGCGCACATCCTCGTGCATATAGCCGATGGCGTAAATGTGGATGAGAGTCCCGACGCCCGAAACGACCAGCATCATCGTGGTGGACAATGAGTTGACGCGGAACGTCCAGTCGAGATTCAGCGTCCCGATGTGGATCCACTCCGCGAACGGCACGCTCACCGCTTCACCCCCGTTTGCTGCCACCGACCAAGCCAACAGCGCGCTGACAACGAATGCTGCGCCCGATGCCAGGCTGGCGACCGTTCCCACCAGCGTCTCGCTGAACCTACGTCCAAAGATGAGGTTGATCAGCAAACCGATGACCGGGAAGAATACCAGCCACGGTGCTAAAAAGAATAATCCGGAAGAAGTTGATTCTTGTAAGAACATGACTATCCCTTCAACTCGTTCATCTGGTCTACGTCGATGCTGCGCTTGGACTTGAAGATCTCAACGATCAATGCCAGCCCCACCGCCACTTCCGCTGCCGCGACCGCGATGACGAAGAATACGAAGATCTGTCCTTCAAAGGATTTGAGAACACTGCTGAATGCCACGATGGCAAGATTGGCAGAGTTCAACATCAACTCCACGGACATGAAGATGATGAGGGCATTGCGGCGGATCAGTACGCCCAACGCGCCGATGGTGAACAAGACCGCCGAAAGAATGATGTAGTAATTGACCGGAACCACTAATGCACCCTCCTCTCTTTGCGTACCAGCACGATCACACCAACCATCGCTACCAGCAGCAAAATGGACGTAACCTCAAAGGGCAGAAGATATTGCTGGAAGAGCACACTGCCTAATTGGCGCAGGTTCTCCATCGTATTGGCAGTATCGGCTGGCGGAACGATGTCACCGCTGGGACGAGCCTTCGTGACCAGGATATACGACCGATTCGAGACCAAGAATAACTGCCAGGGCAATTGCCAGCGGTTTCTGCCAGGGCAATACCCCTGTTCTAGGAAGCGCATCCGCACCCAGCAGCATGATGACAAAGAGGAACAACACCATGATCGCGCCGGCATAGACCGTGACCTGCGCCATGGCGATGAAGGGCGCTCCCAACAGCAAATAGAAGATCGCCACCGTGATGAAGTTCATGACGAGGAACAGTGCGGAGTAGACCGCGTTCCTGCTCAACAACATGCCGATCGCCGTCGCGACGGCAACCAGGGCAAGGACGAGGAAGGTGACTAATGGAAGAGTCATAATTCTCCATTTACGATTTTCGATTGACGATTTACGAAACAATCGAAAATCCAAAATCGTAAATCGTTAATCGGCAGGGTCTTTCATTTCAGGCACCGAGCGCCTGTCAAATTTCCCGGGTTCCACTTTGCGCGGTGTGGTCATATCCACGGTTGGGACGGGTTCCAGCAGACTTTCCTTGGTGTAGATCGCCGAGCGGCGGTCGTAGAAGGAAAGCTCGTAATTATCGCCCAGCACGATCGCTTCGGTCGGGCAGGCATCTTCACAGTATCCGCAGTAGATGCAGCGCAACATATTGATCTCGTAGGTGGAAGCGTAGCGCTCTCCAGGAGAGAAGCGCTTCTCATCCGTATTCTCAGAGGCTTCCACGAAGATCGCATCCGCTGGGCAGGCTGCCGCACACAGCGAGCATCCAATGCATTTCTCGAGTCCATTGTCATAACGCTTCAACACGTGGCGACCACGGAAGCGCGGACGCACTTCCCGTTTCTCTTCGGGATATTGGATGGTGACCGGACCTTCGATCAACATCTTGAAGGTCGTTCCCAGACCACGCAACAATTCAACAACAGGATCAAGCACGCTCATACGCTTTTCTCCTCAATTCACGATAGATGAACACAACAGTAAGTGCACCAACAATGATCGACACCACTGGGATCGCCCAATAGTACAAGTTACTTCCCGTGATCACATTCAGGGAAATGCCGGTGGCAGTGATGAAGGCGATGCCCAATGAAAGCGGCAGCAGCACCTTCCAACCGAACGCCATCAGGCGGTCATAGCGAATGCGGGGCCAGGTGGCACGGATCCAGATCATGAAGAACAACAACACAACTACTTTCAGGAACATGTAGATCGGTCCCAGCCACCAGAAGCGGTCCACGCTAAGGAAAGTATCCTTTAGGAACCAGAACTCACGATAGCCGCCGAAGAACAGAGTCGCTGCGATCATGGAGATCGCGATCATCTTCTGATACTCCGCCATGAAGAACAGAGCGAACTTCATGCCCGAATACTCAGAATGATACCCAGCGGTCAATTCCTGTTCTGCTTCCGGCATATCGAAGGGAGCGCGGTTCACTTCCGCCAGCGTCACGATCAGGAAGACCAGTGCTCCTACCGGTTGAGCCACAGCAAACCACATATCCTTTTGCTGGTTTACGATATCTTGCAGGTTCATCGAGTTAGCCAGGATGATGGCAGTCACGAACATCAGCCCCAGTGAAAGTTCATACGAGATCATCTGGGCAGAGGAACGCAGACCACCGAGCATGGCATATTTATTGTTCGATGACCAACCCGCCAACACGATGCCATACACCGCAATGGATGCAATGGAGGTTAGATAGAGCGCGCCCACATTGAGATTCGCCACGGCAAGCGAAATCTTACGCCCGAATAAAACTGTATCAGGACCAAAGGGGATGACCGCCGCGATGATGATCGACGGAACCATCGTGATGACCGGCGCCCAGAAGAACAACACTTTGTCCGCTTTGCCGGGGGTCAGTTCTTCTTTGAAGATCAACTTCACCGCGTCGGCGATCGGCTGAAGCAAACCCAACGGTCCCGCGCGGTTCGGTCCGATGCGCACCTGAATGCGAGCCAGCGCCCGGCGCTCATACCAAGTCAAATACGCAAAGCCCGTCAACAGCGCAAAAATGACGAACAGCGATTTGATAGCCCATTCGAGCCAGAAAGTCCAATCGTTTAGCATCATTTCACCTTTGCGGAGATCGGTTCATGGATCGCCAGTCCCATCGAGCGCGGGATCAGAGCAATACCCACCGAGATGGTATCGTCGAGTTGTACTTTGGCTTCGCCGCTCGTGCCATTGAAACTGACCGTAACCACCTGCCCGTTCTCCACGCCCAGATTCTTGGCGGCATCGGGATGCAGACAGACGGTTGGTCCACCGATCCAATCGCGCAGCATATTCGCGGACTGCATAATAGTGGTGCCGCGATCATACAACTTGGTGACGGGAACCGCCAACAATTCATTTTCTTTGGGACGGGGAGCCGCTTCTGTCTCAGCCTTGGAGAGGTTCACCGTTTCTCCGCGCGTTGCCGCCGCTGACAGGTGAGCACCCATGCCCATTTTGTTCTCATAGGTCGTGCCGCCGTAGTACATGTCACTGCGACCGACGATGGGCCACTGCTCTTTGACTTCGGCAAGTCTCGTGTAACTCAAGCCCTCGAACGATTTGACCGAGTCCGCCAGAATGGAGAACACAGCGGTCAACGAAGTTCCTTCGAGCACCACACCCATATGACGAGCGATCTGTGACGTGATGGCGAAATCGGGCTTCGCATCGCCAGTCACCGGTACCGCCGCATAGAAGCGCTGGACACGTCGCTCGCCGGAGGTCAGCGTACCTTCGCGTTCTGTGAACGCTTGCGCAGGCAGGACGACATGCGCGATATCGGTCGTGGCGGTTTCGATCACATCTTGCACGGCGACAAACTCCGCACCTTCGAGCGCCTTCGCCAGTTTCGGGTCATCCGCCACCGGGTCAGCACCGACGATGTATACCGCTTTGCCTTGCAACACCTTGGCAAGGTCATCTGCCACTTCAAAGCCCATCTCGAACGCACCCTGATCGTTGGCACGCTGCCAGACGCCGATCAGTCCGTTGTTGGGCTTGCCAACGTGTCCGCTTTCCTGCAGCAACTTGGCGCAGGCAGATGCAACCGAAGCGGTACCGGAAACGCCCAGTCCATCACTTCCAAAGAGCACGACAAGGTTCTCGACTTTCGTCACCGCATCACCGATCTTGCTCTTCTTGCTAAGGTCATTCACAGATTTGACTTCATCGCCATACGCATAGCGCACAACAAAGGAAGCATGTTTATCAAGTTTGGTTTCGCGCGCGTTCAACACGATCAACGTCGCACCGCGGAACGCCGCCTGCTTGATGCGCAGATACCAGAGCGGCGCTTCCTGATACAGGTCAGAGGCAACGACGACGATGGTCGTACCTGCGCCCATCTTGCCGAAGTTCGTGCCTTCGCTCACGCCGACCAGGGAGGTCAATTCACCACCCGCCATATCGGAGTAGAGATAGGCTGTCCCTTCGGAGTGATTGGCAAGCGACTTCAGATTGAACAGGTCTTCATTGGAGAGTCTGCCCGAAGCCAGAATGACGAAATTCTTCTTCGCCTTTTCGAAGTTCTCGGCAGCGAGTTTGGTAGCGGCATCCCACGAAGCACGCGCCAGCTTGCCATCCTTGCGCACCATCGGCTTGCTCAGGCGCTTCTTGCTCTCGGCATAGTGATATGCAAAGCGGCCTTTGTCGCACAGCCAGATCTCGTTCACTTCCTCGTTCTGGCGGGGCATGACGCGCTTCACGATAATGTCACCGCCCGATTTCGCATCGCGGCGTGTGTTCAACGTGGTATTGCATCCCACCGGGCACTGCGTGCAGATCGAAGCCTGAGACTGCAACTCCCACGGACGCGCTTCGAAGCGAAAGTCTGTGGTCGTCAACGCGCCGACGGGGCAGATATCGGTGGTATTGCCCGAGAAAACGGAATCAAACCCGGGGTCGGAGAAAGAGACGATCTGGGTCGAGCGTCCACGTTCATCGAAGCCGATGACCGAGTCCCCGGCGATATCCGATTGGAAACGGATACAACGCGCACATTGGATGCAGCGTTCCTGATCCAGAAGGATCAAATCACCCAGCGGGACGTGCTTGCCGAGGTGCTTTTTCTCATCGAACAGGAAGCGGCTCTTTCCCGGACCGTGAGCCATGGTGAGGTTTTGCAACGGGCATTCCCCACCCTTATCGCAGACCGGGCAATCCAACGGGTGCGAGGTGAGCAGGAACTCGACCGTACCGCGCTGCCCTTCCACCGCCTTGTTGGACTGGGTCAGCACCACCATGCCATCTTCCACTTTGTTGGTGCAGGCAGTTTCGAGTTTGGGCATGAACTGGATCTTGGGCGCGCCGTTCTCCATCACGAATTGACCCGTGGCACGATCGCGCATCGGGCGACCGATCTCCACGAGGCACATGCGGCACATGCCAACCGGTTCGAGTTTGGGATGATGGCAGAAGACGGGAATGTCGATGCCAGCTAACTTGGCAGCATCGGCAACATACATCCCTTCGGGAGCCGAGATTTGTTTTCCATCAATGGTAAGCGTGACTTGTTTACTCATTATGCTTTTACCGCTTTATCAAAGTCTTGTCGGAAGCGTTCGATGCCTGTGACGACTGCCATGGTCGAGAACTCGCCCAGCGCACACAGACATTTGCCTTGCATTTGTTTGGCTACGTTTAAGAGCAGATCAACATCTGATTTACTGCCCGTGCCGTGATGGATCTTCTCGGTCAATTGAGACATCCAGTAGGTACCTTCGCGACAGGTGGTGCATTTACCGCACGACTCATGCCGGAAGAAGTGGATGGTCTTGTTGACGAGCCAATCCATCGAGACGGTGTCATCGATCACGATAACGGAAGCAGACCCGAGGTCGCCGCCGATCGTGCGGACGCTGGCATAGTCCATCGGTGTATCGAGCACTTTATCATCATTGACCAGGATCAACGAGGATGAAGCACCGGCGGGCATGATGGCTTTAACAGAACGCGAATCCTGTACGCCGCCACCGTATTTGTAGATCAGATCGCGGAAGGTGGTACCAAACGGCAACTCGTAATTGCCAGGTTTGCGCACACGACCGGAGAGCGAGAAGATCTTCACGCCCGCGCTGTCGGCGGTACCGAGAGATTTGTACCAATCCGCGCCGTTGGCGATGATCATCGGCACGTTGGCGAATGTTTCCACGTTGTTGATGATGGTCGGCTTGTTATAGAGACCAACCGCCGGAGGAAACGGAGGACGTACGCGTGGCTGTCCGCGTTTGCCTTCGAGAGATTCGAGCAAAGCCGTCTCTTCGCCGCAGATGTATGCGCCCGCACCGAGATGCGTATAAAGCTTGAGCGAGTAATCGGTGCCGAAAAGTTTCTCACCGAGTAAACCCGCTTCTTCCATCTCTGCGATCTTCTGATCGAGAATGTCTGCTACCTGCCAGAACTCACCGCGCAGATACACGTAACCGGCATTCGCGCCAACCGCGTAACAAGCGATCGCCAGCCCTTCGAGGAATTGAAGCGGATTGCTTTCCATGATCTCGCGGTCTTTGAAGGTGCCTGGCTCGGACTCGTCTGCATTGGCAACTACGTAATGCGGGAAAACCTTGTTGTCAATGAACGACCACTTCATGCCGGTTGGGAAACCCGCTCCACCGCGCCCGCGCAGACCGGAGTTCTTGACCACATCGGTCACTTCATTGGGCTTCATCTTGGTGACGGCGTTCTTGAAAGCCTCGAAACCGCCATTCTTTTGATAGACATCAACCTTGTTGATATCGGGGATCTCACGATGGCGAAGCAAAATGTGTGCCATTACTTCACCTCCGTGCCAGATTTCTTGAGCGCTTCGACCAGTTCCATGGTGCGGTCAATGGTCATGTTCTCGTGATATTTGATGCCATCCGGTCCCTGCGTCTGGAACATGGGAGCCTTATCACAGGCGGCGAGACAGGTCACGGCTTCGAGAGTGATCGTGCCATCGGGCGTTGTTTCCCCAACCTTGATGCCAAGATTGGCGCATAGGTTGTTCATGAACTCATCCGCACCGCGCAGAGCACAGGGCAGATCGGTGCAAACCTGCATCCGATACTTGCCAGCCTTCTGGTCGTGATAGAGCGTGTAAAAGCCAACGATGGCAGCCACGTCCGTTACGGTGATGCCGACGATACCGGCGACATCCTGCATGGCATCCTTGCTGATGTAGCCCTCTTCACGCTGCGCCAGATACAGCAGCGGCATGACCGCCGAGCGTTTATGCTCCGGCGGATATTTAGAGAGGATCTGTTTTACTTCTTTCGGGTACTGTTTTGCGAGGCTCATCGGTCAATATCTCCGAGCACAATATCAACGGAAGCGAGAATGGCGACCAGATCGGCGACCAGATGTCCCTTCACGATCTCGGGCAGCACAGATAGATTGTCAAAGGAAGGTGTGCGCCAGTGCACGCGATACGGCTTGGGTCCGCCATCGCCTTCCAGGTAAACACCCAACTCACCACGTGGTGACTCAACCGCGCTGTAAATGGAAGCCTTCGGTGCGGGGAAGCCTTCGGTCCATAACTTGAAGTGATGGATCAACGCTTCCATGCTCACGCCCAATTCCGAGCGTGGCGGCGGGACGTACTTGCGATTGTCGCTGCGCACAGGTCCCATTGGCAGTTTGTTCAACGCCTGCTCGATGATCTTGAGCGATTCACGAAACTCCTGCACGCGGACAATGTAACGCGCATACGTGTCGCCTTCAGTGGCAACTGGCACGTTGAAATCGTACTGGTCATAGCCCATGTACGGACGCGCCTTGCGCAGATCCCAGTTCACGCCCGAAGCGCGCAGCATCGGACCGGTGATACCGTACTGCAGAGCGGTCTTCGCATCCAGTTTGCCGATGCCGTACAAACGGTCGAGGAAGAGCGGGTTCTTCGTCAACAGGGCTTCATATTCGTCAATGCGCTTGGGGAAGATCTTGAGGAAGTTGCGCACCGCTGTCTCGAACTCCACCGGCACATCGCGCCACAATCCACCCGGGCGGAAGTAGGTTGTCATCATGCGCTGACCCGAGATCAATTCCTTGATGTCGAGGATCATCTCACGTTCGCGGAAGGCATATAGGAACATGGACATCGCAGCCAGGTCCAAGCCGAAGGTGCCGATCCACACCAGGTGGGAGTTGATGCGTTCCAACTCGGTCATAATGACGCGGATGGCTTGCGCCCGCGGAGGCACATCCAGATCGATCAGCTTTTCCACTGCCATCACATAGGCAAGGTTGTTGCCCATATTGTTCATGTAATCGAGGCGGTCGCTCATCACTTCCGCCTTGACGTACGTCTTGGCTTCCATGTTCTTTTCGATGCCGGTGTGCAGATACCCGATCTCCGGAATGGCATTGACCACCGTCTCGCCGTCTAGTTCCAGCAACAGGCGCAGCACGCCGTGCGTGGACGGATGCTGCGGTCCCATGTTCAGCAGCATGGTCTCGCCGGTCAGCGCACGCTCTGAAACCAGATGTTTATATTTATCGATACTGACTTCTTCAATCTGCGTCATGGCTATTCCTTTGCATACGGCTTACGCAAATCGATATCTTCGAAATTGAAGGTGAACTGGACTTCCTCATACCCAAGCGGGAAGTCCTTGCGCAGCGGATATCCTTCCTGATCATCGGGCAGCAACAGTTTGCGCGGATCGGGATGTCCCACCGCAACGATGCCGAACAAATCCATGATCTCGCGCTCGCGCCAATTCGCCGTTTTATAGACACCGGTCGCGGTCGGGATCTGGGGGTTGGTTCCGTCCACCGGGACTCTCAACTGCACTGTGGCATTTCTCGCCAACGAAGACAACTGATAAATGACATGAAAGCGCGGCGAGGTTTGCGGATAATAATCCGAGGCGGTCATCGCCGAGAGCAATTCGAATTCGTACTTGTCACGCAGCAGGGTCAGCGCCTCAATGATCTGTTCCGCTTTGACGAAGACATGCGTCTCGCCGCGGAACTCTTCAAGAGAAGAACCGAACCTTTCCTGCAAATCCTGAACGATCTTTTCGAGTTTATTGTCCATAATTGTTACCCTCGCGCTGGGCGGAGCGCTAGCGTAGACGAAGCGCCCTTCGTCTTCATGCCTCGAAAATCACTCGGCATTCCGCTCAGGGCGAATATTATCCATTCGCGGCTTTGATCAACTTTTCCGCGTGAACCTTCTCATACAGCGTCACCACACCGTGGATCAACGCTTCGGGGCGCGGCGGGCAGCCTGCCACATACACATCCACTGGCACGACCTCGTCCACACCTTGCACGAGCGCATAATTATTGAAGACACCGGTGCAGGAGGCGCAGTCGCCCATGGCGATCACCCACTTGGGCTCAGGCATCTGATCGTACAGACGACGCAATACAGGCGCCATCTTTTTAGAAACGCGCCCCGCCACGATCATCAGATCCGACTGACGCGGGCTGGCGCGCATGAGTTCCATACCAAAGCGGCTCATATCATAGTGCGAGGCTTGCGCTGCCATCATCTCAATAGCGCAACAAGCCAGACCAAACAGCATCGGCCACATGGCGTTGGTGCGTGACCAGTTGACGAGTTCTTCCAATTTGGTGGTCACCACACCCATGTTACCGAGTTTCTGCTCTATTCCCATTCCAATGCTCCTTTCTTCCAGGCGTACACATATCCAACCAGTAAGATGGCGACGAACACCACCATTTCGATCAACCCGAACAAGCCGAGTTTACGGAAGGTGATCGCCCACGGCAAAAAGAACACCACTTCGATATCGAAGAGGATGAACAAGACCGCGATCAAATAGAAGCGGACCGGCATACGCCGCGTCCCTTCACCGTATGGGCTCATACCCGATTCATAGGGCATGGATTTTGCTGGTGTGTCTTTCTTTGGTCCGAATAAATACCCCAAGCCAATCGCTATCAACGCAACAAGCGTTGACAGTACGATCATAAGACCGATTGCAACGTATTCGATCATGCAGACACCTCAAATAGTCCCGGCACCGTAGGTGCAGGTTTGTTTTTTAGAAAACGCCTTTGGCGGGACGTGTTGTTTGTGCTTTTAGGCACGGATTATTCGGCGTAGTATAACAAAAAAGGTGAGCATGGGCAAGTAAAAGTGCTACTTTTCACAAAAATGATGATAATTGTCATATTGGTTTAACATTAATAGCCAATGCTATACTGGCGTTATCAGAAAAGGGACATTATGAAACGACTCGCCTTCTTATTCATCTTAACCACCTTCCTTCTCGGAAGTTGCGCACCAGCCGCCGCTTCACCCACATCATTTGTAGTTGCCACCGTTACACCAACTGTCATCCCAGCCTCAACGTTGTCGCCAACGCCCACGTTAATACCAAGCGCCACTCCTTATCCGCCTCTCCACACGCAGGGACCCTATCTCCTCTACACGCGCGACCACAAATCTCTGACCATCATGGACGCAGATGGCAGTGGACGAAAACAGATCCAATTGCCAAGTGGTGGGTATATGAAAGAATTAGAGAGATCAGTGTCCCCAAACGGCAAATGGATCGCTTACTTCACTGGCACGAAAAGTAAGCCATATGATTTAGCGCTTAATCTATTCAATCTGGAAGGTGAAACCTCATTTTTGATCTCAAATCTCATTGCACCTGGCTTTCCAGAAAACCTTGAACCAGTCACTGAAACTGCTTATTTTACAGAATATGACACGGATTGCAAAAAAGATCCACGCTGCCGTTTAAGCCTTGTTGAGGTCTGAATTTGAGAATGGCATCGAATCACTTTCTTGGTCGCCCGATGGAACATCTTTAGCATTTGCGGCTCAGATCGATGGACCATCGGCTGACATCTATATTTACACTATCGAGGAAAAATCAATCCGTTGACTTACCAACGAGCTGGCAAATGTTCGCCAAATTGACTGGGCACCAAATGGAAAGAAAATACTGTATGAAACATCGCAGCCAGGAACTGTGTACACAAGTCGAACAATACATATCGTGGACCCTAGCAACAATGCTATTCAAAATCCAAAAGAACTGGATGGTGGATTGTTCTGGCTAAAGTACGGGTGGGTAGATGATAATTTATATTTGCTTTCCAGTGGAGGCGAGGGAGGTCCGCCGCAAGGTGTGCGTTATATAAATACTGATACATCTAAAACCAAGGTAATTTGGGCTAATGAAGCAAACACTGTGGTTATTAATCCTCTAAACAAGCAAGTCTTAATTGGCATACCAGAATCTGAAATTCCAGATACCAAAGGAATGTACATTGTCTCATTGGATGGAAGCTACAAGAAAATATCTTCTGATTTCTATTATCCATTTGAATATCAAAACTTACCGAATATATACTTTGGGCTGGATGGCATAGAAAATCAAAGAAATGAACTCGTAAGCATTTCCACTGATGGCATTATCAAAAATTTTGCACGAAGTGTCTATGATTCTCGCCCACCTATCCCTTCGCCAGATGGTAAATGGATACTGATCAGTGATGACGAAGGAATTGAACTTTATTCTAAAAACCTGGAACTTATAAAATCCTGGGATGCAAGCGCCAATGCCATTGCTTGGAGTCCAGATTCCAAAGGGGTGTTTCTATATAATCAGTTTGAGGGTAAAGTAGGCATAATTACTTATTTATCTATACCAAGCGGAATACCAACGGACATTGACATCATCTCCCCATATCAATGTTGCTCATTTGATTTCGTCTGGCTCCCCTAAAAAAGTAGGTCGGATTGACAATCCGACCTACAAAATTCTCTAATTCTCTATCATCTGCCCTACCCCAAATAATCCCGCAATTGCCTGCTCCTCGAGGGGTGCCGCAACTTCCGCAGTGCCTTGGCTTCGATCTGGCGGATCCGTTCGCGCGTGACTTCAAAGAAGCGGCTCACTTCTTCGAGCGTGTGATCCTTGCCATCTACGAGACCGAAACGCAGTTCGAGCACTTCGCGTTCACGGTCCGAGAGGGCGGTGAGAGCGGCTTGTACTTGTTCACGCAGCATCTGACGTGCCGCAGAATCCATGGGTGAGGGGGCGTCTTCATCCTCGATGAAATCACCCAGTGAACTGGACTCTTCATCTCCCACCGGTCCATCAATGGAAACGGGTTCCTCGGCGGTGCGCAGGACACGGTCAATTTTTTGGGTGGCGAGGTCGAGCCGGTTTTGCAGGTCGGGCGCAAGAGGTACATCTTCCGCATGAGCACGCAGCACAGCTTGCACGTCGGAGGCGGGCAGATAGCCAACTTCCAGCGCCAGTTCTTCATTGGTAGGATCGCGCCCCAGTTGCTGGGTGAGTTGACGCTGGGCACGCAGAATACGCGTGATTGATTCAAACAAATGTACGGGAATACGAATGGTACGCGCCTGCTCAGCAATGGAGCGGTTGATCGACTGCCGGATCCACCAGGTGGCATAGGTACTGAACTTGAATCCGCGACGCGGATCGAACTTGCCGACCGCGCGCAGCAATCCCATGTTGCCTTCCTGGATCAGATCGAGGAACGAGATGCCACGCCCCAAATAGCGTTTGGCAACACTGACCACCAATCGCAGGTTGGCACGGATAAGCGCCTGGTTGGCATCGGCGGCGCGGGCTTTGGCAGCTTCCATTTCACCCAACAGTTCTTCGCCTTCGCACAGCTTGCTGTACATGGTACGCTGGTTCGGCAAATGGTGGTGCTGGTTGAGATGTTTCAGCAGCCACTCCGCGTAGCTAAACGGAAGCAGGTATAGGCTTAGAAAGACCGCGTACGATTTGCGGGCGATGTTATCCCAGAGCTGGTCGCTTCCCCACATCCCGTTATCCAAAAAGGCGCGCAGATACGAAGGTGCATCCGATTCCCAACCGGCATGCAAAGCCTGTGCTTCGGTGAGCATCAAGCCGAGATCGGGCGCGCCGTGCTCGAGGCGTTCGGCATCTTCGACCAGGCGTTCCCAAGTGGTGAGCATTTCGGTGATGATCGAATGATAGATGGCACATTCGGCGCTCATCCCCTTGCGAAGCGGGCGACGGCGCAGCGTTACGACAAGACGATTGGCTTCGATCATGGTTGCCAGCCGGAACTCGCTATCAGAATTCAACAGCTTAACCTGACCGATGTCGCGCAAATACATGCGCACCGGGTCTTCTGCCAGTTCGGTGGCAACTTCGGGACTCTTCAGCCCGAGTTCATCATCCAATTCTTCTTCTTGCTGGGCAAGTACGCTTGCATCGGGATCTCCCACCTCATCGCCGATCAACGCGATATCCGGAAAGTTGCTCTCCTCCATACTCTCATTCGGTTCATCAGGAACAGAGGCAGCAGACGCGTTACGCTTCCCACGCAACGGACGTGTTTTGACCACGGTCTTTCGTTTTTCTTTCGGCGTTGCAGAACGTTTCTTTTTCACAACCATGTTCCCTCTCCTACCAGACGTTACTACAAAATAATTGTTACGTCCTAGGATTCCAGCCGCTTCTGAGACATCTTACGATACGCTTGATCCAACTCCCTCAATAACTTTGTGTGCTTTAACACCAGATCGGTATAGGATGTTGCGCGCAAATCGCCGCCATGATGCGCTTCCTCCTGCAGGAAACGCAGTTGATTCAGATTTTCGCCAGCCGCCACACGCCGCAGTTTGATGACGCCGCGCAATAACTCCTCCAACACCTTGCCTTCCACACGCTCGATCTTTTCTGTTTGTTCGAGCAGATCATGCGAAAGTCCCTGCAACGAGTTCGGGCAGAGATGCCGCTACGAAAGCGTGATGCTCGGTCTTATCCTGTTCCACCGATTCGCGGATCAGCCCGAAGAGGAGCTGGTTATCGGTGAAATCAAAATCCTGCACATTCAACGGCAACAGACCAAACTCCTGCAAACGGCGGTCGAGGCGATACAACAAATCAGGCTTACGATACAACACACCGATGATATATTCCTCGACCATCTTGCTGGACGAGACCGAGACCGCCACCGTGGATTTTTCCACGGGCTGGCGTTTCTCGAACGGCTGTTGTCTCGGTCGCTTCACCCGCGGACCTTGAGACTGCACGCCGATAAATGCGCGTTCGTCCACCTTTAGGAAACGCGACAATCTCTGCGTAAAGAACTCTCTATCGGCGGGCGTTGGCAGATCGCTGATGAGCGGCAACACCTGACCGGCAATTTCATTGATCACCCGGCGGTCATCCAAGTTCTTACCTTCTGCCAATGAGACCATCACATGTTCAACGATGGGTTTGGCATTATCAATTAACGACTTCCATTCTGCCTTGTTACGCGCCACGATCTCATCAGGGTCGAGCCCATCAGGCATGGATGCCACACGCAGATCAGCTTGCAAACGCGCTTCATTGCGCAACAAGCCGCGCGCATCAAAACCGAGTTCGCCTTCTTTATCCATGGCGGAGCGCGCTGCATCCAAACCGCGCAGCACTGCTTTCTGACCAGCAGTATCCGGATCGAGCGCCAGCACGATGCGGCGCGTAAATTTCTTAAGCAGGCGCATCTGATCTTCGGTCAGCGCCGTACCCATCGGTGAGACAACGTTCTCATAACCTGCCTGATGCAAAGCGATCACATCCAGGTAGCCTTCCACGATCACCGCCTGGTCCACCGCACGGATGGCTTTACGGGCGCGGTCCAAGCCGTAGAGCAAATGTCCCTTGGAGAATATGGGTGTTTCCGGTGAGTTCAGGAATTTTGGAATGTCATCCGGGTCCACGATGCGCGCACCAAAACCTGCCATACGTCCGTTCTCGTCACGGATGGGGATCATGATGCGATGGCGGAAACGATCGTAGGTGCGTGAGGCGTGCGATGTGGAGCGTGAGTCATCTGCATCTCGGACCGATAAAAGCCCGGCATCGATCAGGTCATGTTCGGAGTAACCACGTTGGGTGAAATGTTTGAGAGCATTGTCGTATCCCAGCGGTGCATAGCCCAAGCCAAAGGTCTCGATGGTGGCATCGGTCAGCTTGCGTTTTTCACGCAGGTAAGTGAGGATCTCTTTGTGATTGAACAGGTGTGTGCGATAAAAAACAACCGCGTCTTCAAGCAGTTTGCGCAGGTGTTCATAGGCTTCTTTTTGCTGCGGTGACTCGCGCTGATATTCCTTGATCTCTACCCCGGCGCGCGCAGCTAGTTTCTGCATCGCTTCCTTGAAGTCAATGCCTTCCTTCTTCATCACGAACTTGAAAATATCACCGCCCTCATTGCACTGACCAAAGCAGCGCCAGGTCCCCAACTCGGGCCAGACCACGAAAGCAGGCGTATGCTTGTTATCGTGGAACGGACAAAAGCCCGTATAGTTCTTACCCGCATGACGCAGTTTGACACCCGCCTCAGAGACGAGGTCAACAATATCTATGCGTGATTTGATCTCATCAATCGTGGACATTGGATTTAAGATTATAAGCGCAATTGATATTATGAGCAAAATGGGCAGCTCGTAGGAGCTGCCCATTCTATGTTTACCGTTTCGCCAAGCTATTATCGGATGGGAGGCGGAACTTCAATGGTCGGATCAATTTTTGGTTCATCAGTTACAGGTGCAGGGATATCATCTTCCTGTCCCTTGTCCTGAGCATTGTTCTTATCCTTATCATTGCTATTGTTTCCGTTGTTCCCATTATTGCTGCTATTACCATTATTATTATTCTGGTTCCCGTTATCTTTGTTCTTATCCTTATCTTTATCCTTGTCTTTCGGCGCCTTTGTCTCTTTCGGCTCAGCTACAGGCTCCGGTGTCTGGGTAGCAGAATCAGGATATATGAATGTATCCGCGGGCGGCAGAATTGTGTTCAGCGTTTGCTCGTCAACTTCTTTTTCGAGTCTGGTCCTCACCTCAGAGTAGCCCTCTAGAGCTCCGTTTCCAGCGGGCATGATCCTTTGCCGTCACAGTCATCTCATCGATACGCCGGTTGGCGATCTCGAGATCTGTTTTTACTGTATCAGAGGAAATGAGACGCCAGGCACGTTCGCTGGTCAATTTCCAAGGATAGAAGGGATCACCAGGCAGAACGCCCTGGGCGTACACAGTGCCGGTGACAAACAAGGTCAACAAAATTGTAACCAGCGCTGTAACAAGGCGTCCAAAGGGAAAACGAGAGCCTACTCTCCTGTGAGGGTAGGCTTGCATGTGCATGGTCAGCTTGGCGCGTGCGCGGGCACGAAAAGCAGGTGAAGGGCGAACCCTGGCTCCCATTTCTACACGGGCAGCTGTCTGCAGAAGAGGCTCGAGTTGTGTTGCATGTTCGGGGTAACGCGCCAGACATTCCTCCAGAGTTGAGGCGCCAGTCAGAATATCCGTCAGGCATTGCTCCAGAACATCATCTACATTGGTCATATTGCTTCTTTCTCCATCATGTACTTTGAAAGGGTCTGTAAGGCTCTCATCTGCAGGGCTCGGATAGCGCCCTCGCGCTTCTCCATGATCTCAGCCACATTTTCAGTGGATAACCCAGAAATAAACCGCAAGATTAAAACCTGTTGTTGTTCGTCGGTGAGAAATTGTAGGGCATCGCGCATTTCTTGCAGTTCAAATCGATTCTGCACTTCATCGTCTGGGCTGGGCTCATTGCCAGTAATATGGACGATATCATCGAGATTTACAGTTTCTCTTTTCGTACGATAATGATCGATCACAAGATTCCTTGCGATCGTATATAACCAAGCCAGATAGGGCGAATTGCCAGCCTGATATCTATCAAGATATTCCCAAGCTTTCAGGAATACCTGTGACGTGAGATCCTCAGTCAAGGCATCGTCAGAGACGCGGAAGTAGATGTAACGATAAATGCGGTCTACATACGCGTCGTATAACCGTGCAAAAGCTTCCGAATCACCAGATTTGGCTTTTTGCACCAGTTGCCGTTCTTCAGGTAATGGACTTTTAGAGTGAGTTGTTGTTAAGTTTTCTCTCACAGCACACTACTTTAAACGGAGGGTTTTGGCTTGTGTTATGCAGAGCACCTCTGCCAGCCGTACAAAAATAAACACTGTAATTAACCTTCAAACACCTAGTACACAATGGAGAAATAAGCGAACGAGGAGTTTTTTTCCTTTCTTTTAATTTTTCAAAAGATCAAGCTTGCCTTTTACTGCCGGGCTTTTAGCTTTCAACCGGTAAGGGAACAAACATTAATCTGAAGGGCTGCTCGTTTGATTGTCGCCGCAGCCGTGACCACCTTCCTGTTGAGGGGAAAGGCTATCGTACGCGCCGAAAGTAGATTGGTCGGCAACGGAGAGTCGGAAATGATCCAGATTCGCCATTGCGCCGCTGACTACGTGAGTGCCCGCTTTATGTATTCCAAGCGGAGCTCCCAGTACAGTAGTGTATATGCCTCCTATGATCAGAAGACTGATCAATACGGAAAAAGTAATACGAGTAATTGTCTTGGACATACCATCGTCTCCTTTCTGTTACTCTATTATCTCTAAATTTAGTTGGTAAGTTCGTTGCTGTGTAAGAAAACGGAGCCCCCGACGGATTAGGGAATTATAACTACTTATATCCAGTTTGCAATCATACTTAGCTCCCCCTACTCCCCTTGACCACCCTAATAAAAAATAGGCAATTCCCTACTACCGCTTTTCTAGAAAAGCTATTACTTGCTTTTGATAGATGATCTTTTTAGCTCTCTATTCAGCAAATAAAACAGCAGTAAAAGAATCAACAGACCAACTTCCAGAATCCAAAACAATTTTCTTGGTACTCGAACATTTGCCGGTTCACCAGAAGTGACTGGAATCTGAGCACCTTCGATAGCTGTGGCATCCGCCAACAGAGTCACTGTTGGATATCCAAACGCTCCCATCGGAACGGTTGTTAACGCAATGGAGGTGGCAGTCTGCTCCAAAGCATTGGGCGTCGATGTAGGTGCACCTGCATTTGTCGGAGTAGTGGATGCGGTCAACGCCATGGATGTGGATGTCATATACACGACACCCGACGTGGCGGTTAATTGTGCCACCACGGTATTCATCTCACTCGAAAACGTATAAGTTGGAAGGACAACCGCGGTTCCCGTCTCAGGGACAGCTGTTCCCGTTTCCATCAGCGTCCCCGTGCTGACAGGGGCTACCGTCGTAGCCATGGGAAGTGCAGCAGTATTTGTCGGTTTGGCGACCATAGTATTCGCGGGCTTGGGTGTTGCTGTCTTGGGAGGTGACTTTGGACGTTTGGTCTTTGTCGGCGGTTTTCCGGCAGGATCATTGCTCTGCTGAATTTCACCCACCCCTGACTTGGCTTGCACAGGGATGGACAGGAAGCTGGTGAAAACCAGCATCCCCATCAGGAGAGAAATGAGAATCCATGATAACTTTGATGCAGACATTTATAGTAAGGACGGCAGGATATATTCAAAGTTACAAAAGGATGCTTTAAAAGAAAGGTGGCTCTTGCGGGAGCCACCTCGATGTGGGAGTTGTCTTAGCAGATGGTGTTCAGCACTTTTTGGGCATTTTGACCGTTTATCTGGTACACGATCGCGCCCGCCTTTTCCCCGGCTTTGACCTCCACAACGACTTCCATCACGCCATCCTGATTCAGGTCAATAAAGTTTGCCAGTGAATACGTGTTGGGATTCGTCCCTTCTGCTGTTTGCGATTTATACAAGTCACCAGCCACCAACGTTGTTGTAACATTATTTCCAATAAGTTTTCGCATCAGGATGACAGAGTAATCTCCTGCATTCGCTGTATTCTGTGATGGGTTGAGATGGGTGGCGCTGAGAAAGACCTCATCCACGCCGTCGTTTTCCAAGTCCACTTTGAAGATATGGACAGTTCCCGATTGTGGGTTGGTCATTCCCTGACCGCGCAACCAGTCGAACACTGCCTGATGATAGAATGTATCCTGCGCAGACGATAGTTCTGTGATCGGATACTTCGTCACAGCCCAACCATCCTTCACACCGACAAGTCCCGATTCGCCAGGGTCCGCATCGGAGCGTATACCATAGGCTTTACAGGTCGGGAAGAATTCAGGGGTTTTGCCTGAGAGCAATGCCCTATTGGCTGCAATCATTGAGTTCAAACTGTACTTTGATTCTCCAGCAAAACGAGAAACACTTTCCTCTGGCGAGAGCCAGCCCGTTTTGCTTACGCCACCCAGTAAAAGGAGGAGTGTCCCTTGATCGGTTTTTCCTCCATAGAGGATCGGTGAAAAATCGGCGGGCGTTTGTCCTGATGTGGTTGCCAATGGCGTGGATTCAAGTGGTGCTGGGGAAGATGTTGGAATAATAGCAGTGGGAAAGGTTGAAAATAAAGGGGTTGGTGTTAATGTTAAAGTCACCTGCGGCGTTTGTGTCCCAACGCTTAAAGGAGTGATTGTTGGTGGAGGCGGCGGTATTGTAGGCGTTAGTCCACGCGTGCAGCCAACCAAGCTGACCAGTAAAACAAAGATCATAAACAGTTTTCTTATCACTAACATTTCATTTTTCTCTCCTTCAAGTCATTTACTGGTTTAACGTTGTGACCTTTTATTTGTTCTAAATAAAAAGCGCCCTCCCAATAGGAGAGCGCTCAGTTGAATGAGCCTACGATTAACCACAAGAGGCACTCAGCACCTGCTCTACATTTTCACCATTTACCTCGTACAGACTTGCGCCGAAACCTTCCCAGTGCGTGGACTCGACCATCACTTCCAGCACGCCATCCTGATTCAGGTCGATAAAGTTCGCCAGCGAATAGGTATTGGGGTAGGTTATTTCAAGCTCTTTCGATTTGTAGATATCGCCAACGACCAACTTTGTGGCGACATCGTTCCCGATCACCTTGCGCATCAAGATGATGGAATAATCACCTGCCTTGGTTGTGTGTTGTGAATCGTCCAAGTGCGTTGCGCTGATAAAGATCTCATCTGAGCCATCGCCTTCGAGATCCACGCGGTAGAGGTGGACCACATCCAATTGCGGATCGGAGACGCCCTGCTCCGTCAGCCAATCGATCACGGCTTGACGATAGACTTCACTGTCTGGAGACAATTCCTCCATCGGGCGCTTCGTGATCGCCCAACCATCCACAACGCCGACAAAGCCAGATTCAGTCAGTCCTGCATCACTGCGAATGGTATAGGCTTTACAGGTGGTTGAGGATTGTGGTGACTGCCCCCACAGAAAATATTTGGCTTGCACTGTCATATTGCTCAAGCTGTAGGTCACTTCACCGGAGAAACGCGAAACACTTTCTTCTGGCGAAATCCACCCTTCAGGGCTCGCGCCTCCCAGCAAAAAGAAAAATACCGAGTCATAGCCTTTCCCGCCATATAGCACTGGCGTGAAGCCAACCGGCTTTTCAGTCACTTCTTGTGTAACTTCAGCAGGAAGCACATTTTGAGTTTCAACAGCTTGAGCCGTTTGCGTTCCACCCACCCATGCAGTCGGACTTGCCAGCGCCATCTCCATCGCTTGTGATTCGGAAGTGGCTGTGACAGCCGGCGCCGGGGTGACAAATTCAAAAGTAAACGATGAACAAGCAGCCAGACTCACCGATAAAAGAAGCATTGCCAGAAAATTTTTCGCTTTCATGGTTTCCTCGCTTATGGTTAAGATACGGATATAACGATTCCTCTTTATCGGCGGTTCCAATTCAATACGTCCAATTCGCCAGAAAACGGGGAATCATTTCGATATTACTGTAGTTAAGTCGCTTGATGGGTAAACTGTTTTGGAACGCGAATTTCGCGAAAAGGGCGAAAGACACGAATTTACTTTGAAATTTCGCGCAGTTCGTTTCTTTCGCGTCTTTTACGTTGAAGAGTTTTGACTTTGCTATCGCCGCGACCATTTCGATCAGTCATCTTGTCAAATTACGTTCCCGAACTCTGATAATGCTTCACTCCGAACGACCAAAAACTCCACGCGATGGTAATCGAGATCACCGCCGCCAGCGGAGTCAGATACGGCAACCACGGCGAGAACAGCATGGATGGTTGATTGAAGAAATAATGTGTCGGGTAATATGCCATGAACGCGAACGGGAAGATGAACGTCATCACGAACGGGAACACGCGCCCGTAAATATGCAGCGGATAGTTCGCCACGCGGAACAGGAATGCGCCCGCGATGCCGCGCAAGGCATTGGTGCGCACAAACCAGAACCCAAAACTGGAGATGAACAGATAGACTGCCCACTCGATCACAGCGCCCGACAGAAGCAAAACCAATAAAAAGAGAATATTTCCCGCCGTCCACGGAGCGGTGACATGCGGCGCTGTGATGAAGAACATGGTCACGCTGGGAATCCATTCGGAGAGTGTGTTCGCCAGCACGAACTCACTGCGCCCCAACACCTGCAAAATCGGATGCATCGGGCGGATCAGGAACGTGTCATAATCTCCCATGCGGATGTGCTCATCGTGTCTGCCGCGAAACGGGATGAACAAGGCTTCATGCAATCCATGCGAGATCTTCCACAGCGAGAACATGAATCCCAACTGCCAGAAGTCCCAGCCGCCGATAGTTTTAAAAGCAGAAACAGGCACCCAAAGCATCAAGATATCCATCACACCGATCAGGCTGGTACCCAACATGCCCGAGATAAAGTTGGCGGGATATTGCAATTCCGCTTTGAACGATTTCAGCCGCAGCAACAAAAAGAGTTTCATGCTCAACCTCCCTGCACTGTCAGCTTGCGCACCGAAGCATCGTACGCCCAGCAACCGATCAGTGCCAGCACGATGATCCACAAAACTTGAAAGCCAAGCTCGGGCAGTATTCTTTCAGGCGGTATCTGCCCGACAAAGATCGCCAGCGGCGAGTACATGATGCCGCGAAACGGCAGAGCCGAAACGATGCTCTTCAGCAGTGGCGGGAAGATCCACAGCGGCAAATATTTTCCACTCAACGCATCCACAAGACTCCACTTCGCGAAGTAAATGCCCCACGTCTCCGTCAGCCAGAATCCGCTCATGGAGGTGATGAAGTCGATCAGGAAGTGGATGAGAAAGCCAAGGAAGATGGAAACGCCGAACGAAAGCCAGACCAGCCACGAGGTGGAAAGAACGATCTCCGAAAAAACGAACGAAAGCAAAAACATTGGCGCGGCAGACGTCGCCAGAGCCGCGATCATTTGTCCCGTCATCTGATAGAGCAGCAAATTCCCAAAATAGAGCGGTCGCATGATGTCGAACAAAATATTTCCCGTGCGCATGCGCGCGCCCACATCCAGCACCAGATTGCTCGGGAACAACGGCACAATGACCATGCTCAACGTGGCATATGTGATAGCTTGCTGAATGCTGACGCCGCCGATCGACTCACTGCCGCCGTACAACGACAGCCACAAATAGCGGAAGACGTAGATCAGGATGAACGTGCGCAGGAAGCCGACCAGCAGATCGAAGCGATAGACGAGTTTCTCCTTGATGGACGCCCGCATCAGACGACCCGCCGAGCTGGGTCTCGTTATACACAGCCTTCACCACGCCCGACGCGTTCATCGTTCCCCCTCGTAGATGCGCGTCACAATCGATTCGATATTCTCTTCCTTGATCGAAATATCCGCAATGCCTTTGTGCTCTTTCAATGAAACGATCAGGTCGAATGCGGAGATTTGTTCGCGGTCGAATTCGATGGTGAGTTTGTTCTCCTCTTCCTTCACCACCTTCCCCACAGGGATCTGGATCGGCTCGATCTTCTCTTCGAACTCCACCACCAGTTGCTTCATACGCCCGAAACGATTCAGGATCGCGCCGCGCAAATCGTCGAGCACCACTTTGCCCTTATCAATGATCATAATGCGCGGACAGATGCGTTCCACATCCGAAAGGTTGTGCGTGGTCAGAATGACCGTCGTCCCTTTTTGCGTGTTGAGCTGTTGGATAAATTCCAGAATACAATTCTTCGCCACCACATCCAAGCCGATGGTCGGCTCATCGAGATATAACAGCGGCGGCTCATGCAGCAGTGCTGAAACAATATCCCCTTTCATGCGTTGACCCAGGCTCAACCGTCGCACCGGCTGATCGAGAAAATCCTTCATCTGCAGCAGATCAACAAGGAACTCAAGGTTCTGCTTGTAACGCGTCTGCGGCACCTTGTACATCGCCGCCAGAATTTCGAACGAATCCAGCAACGGCAGATCCCACCACAACTGGCTGCGCTGACCATACACCACCCCGATCTGGTAGGCATTCTTTCTGCGGTCATGGTACGGCGTAATACCATTGACCGTCACCGATCCGCCGGTGGGTACCAGCACGCCGGTCAACAACTTGATGGTGGTCGATTTCCCTGCCCCATTCGGACCTAGATACCCAACGATCTCGCCCGCCCGCACGCTGTAGCTGATATTGTCCACAGCTTTGACGATCTTATGGGCGGGCGCAAAGAAACTCTTGAGCTTGCCGCCCAATCCCTGCCCTGGCAGCGCCACTTTGAAATGTTTGGTGAGTTGTGTGACTTCGATCATACTCCCTCATAATAGTCTTGCGCAGATTGTGCATCGAGATTGACTCAATCTTTTCGCCACGGAGACACAAAGTCACAGAGCTTTTTAAGTTCTTTTCTCCGTGTCTTTGTGACTCTGTGGCTTATGATGGTGTCCAACTATTTGGCTTCTACAGAAATAGATTCAACCAACGCGTCCAACACATCCAGATTGGGAGTGAAATCGGCTGGTGTGAGAGCATTCAGAGTTTCTGTCATTTTCTGATTGTAATCAAAGACTTCCTGTGAATTGAAATCCAGAGCGGGGGCAACATCCGGCAGAGCTGATGTATGCATGGGTGCCTGCACATAAATGCCATAGCGCTTATCCATGGTATAGCCGCGGAACGCATACTTCAACTCTTCATTACTAACGGCATAATTGGTCTGCCCAAAGGTTTCCAGCCCACGATTGCCGCTGCCATTCTGAAAGGAGAGTGCCTTCACCTGTGCACCGAAAACGATCGCCGCTCCGCCTCGATACCCGGCGGGCGGAAAGACAAATGTCCCAAACGCCTGCTCGAACTCCGCTACGGGATACACCGTCACGCACCAGGTTTTGCAAAATTCCTCCGGCGTCAGAGAAAAGCGGGTTGAATGCGCCGTCTTACCTTCTAACGTGATCTCGTCAGTAAAGACATACAGACTTGAGCCAAATGCAGGATCGAGAGTAAAACGGATACCGTTGTAATTAATATCCGGTCCTTCCAAGTCCTGCACCGAAGCAGGGCTCGGGACATCCGTTGGATTTTCCGGTTGAGGTTGTGTTGGTATTCCTACAGTGGGCTGGACCGTCTGCACACTCCACGTACAAGCCATGGTGGGTAAAACGAGCAGCAAAAGCGAAAGCAACAAACGACGCATAAAAATCTCCTCGATAAACTAAGCTTAAACTCTTCATAACGCACGCTGCCTGATTTCGGTTCCAACAAAAAAAGCGGCAGTCGTTTGTGACTGCCGCTTGATGACTAAAAACCTTCCAGCTTACTCAGGTCCGCCAGACCTTTCGACAGGCTGGCAATTTGCCCGACCAAAGCCAATCGGTTCTGCTTGACCTTTTCATCCTCCGCCATCACCAACACCTTATCGAAGAAGGCGTTGATAGACGGGATGAGTTGAACGATCATGTTCAGCAATTCATCCACAGTAGCCGGTTGTGTCTTCACCGTAGACTGGATCGCCGCATACAAGTCTCTCTCCTGCGACTCCACAAACGCACTCTCGTCTACTTTCCACTTTCCACTTTCTACTGATTGACTTCTCAGAATGCGCACACACCTCGCGTACCCGGGCAGGATCGTCGACCAGTCCGCCCGTTCGACCCACGCTTGAAGCTGTTTCACCGCACGAGCAGATGCCGCCGGGTTAGCGGATTGCTCCGCAAGGACTGCGTCAACGACATCGTACTTAAACCCGGCATCGTTCAATACCACCTTCAAACGACCGGCAAGGAAATCGAGAATTTGTTTCTGCGCCTCTGCTGTCACTTCGATGGGCTGTGTTTTGGCAGAACGTTTGACCGCTTCGACCAGGTCGAAATCGGCATCATGCTCAATGAGCGGTTGCACAATACCAATCGCAGCGCGGCGCAGACCGAACGGGTCTTTCGCACCGGTGGGAGCCAACCCTGCCGCAAAGAGACCAACCAACGAGTCAAGTCTATCGGTCAACGCAACGACCAATCCTGGCACCGATTGCGGCACAGTTTGATATTGTTCGCTGATCGCCTGCGCTACTTCCTTTGATTTCGCCGCTGCGCAAGGCATATTCACCGCCGATGATGCCCTGTAATGAAGTCATCTCGGTCACCATCTGTGTGGCGAGATCGGCTTTGGCAAGATAGACCGCACGCGCCAGCGCTTTGATCGCGGCAGCATCCTTGATGTGCAGCAGGTCCGCTACTTCCGCGCCAAGTTTCAACATGCGGTCCGATTTATCGAGCATGGAGCCCAGCTTGGTGTGGAAGGTCAGTTTCGAGAGTTGTGGGCGGTATTCTTCCAGTTTGAGTTTGACATCTTCGCGCACGAAGAAGTTCGCATCTGCAAAGCGCGCGCCCAAGACATGCTCGTTTCCTTCTCTGACAATATCAACATGAATATCGTCACCGTTTCTGATGGCAATAAAGTGAGGTAGCAAGTTTGAAGGTTGCAGGTTGGAAGGTTGTCCACCTTCAACCTTTGACCTTGAACCTTGAACTGGAAAGTATCGTTGGTGCTTCTTCATCACTGAGATCAGAACATCTCGCGGCAAGGAAAGGGACTCTGGGATTGAAGCCGCCCATGATGGCAGTCGGCATCTCGACCAGATTGGTCACTTCGTTGAGCAGACCATCCTCGATGATGGCTTCGCCGCTGACGAGATGCGCGGCTTCTTTGACCTGTGCAACAATGGATGCCTTGCGTTCTTCTTTATCGAGAACAATGCCTGCTTCACGGATGACATCAAAATATTTGTCTGCAGAAGGTATTTTAATCTCAGGTGAGTTGTATGGGCGCAGTCCACGTGAGACGCTGCCGGAGACGACATCTGCATACTCGAATGGGATGACCATATCACCGAGCAGCGCCACATACCAGCGGATCGGACGCGAGAACGCCACACCCGATTCATTCCAACGCATGGACTTCTCGAACTTGATGCTCTCGACCAATTTCGGTAAGGCTTCGGCTAGCACTTCGGGAGTCGGGCGTCCCTTTTGTTTGACGGCGGCAAAAACATACTTGCCTCCACCTTCTTCGCGGACTTCGAGCGCTTTGGTGTCCACACCGTTCTTCTTGGCAAATCCCATCGCGGCGGGGAGAGCGATCCCATCCTTGTCGAACGCCTTATCCGCGGGAGGTCCTTTGACCAGGTCTTCACGATCAGGCTGATTCGGGGAGAGAGAGTCGATCGAAACGACGAGCCGCCTCGGCGTAGCAAAGACGCGGACGTTGCCGTGGGTCAGATTCAGTTCATTGAGCAGAGTCGGCACCCGCTTGTTGAGTTGCTCGTAAGCCACGTCGACGTCGTTCGCAGGGAGTTCTTCCACACCGATTTCCAAAAGGAAGTTGGCAGGTTGCAGGTTGAAGGTTGCAGGTTTTGAACTTTCAACTTTCAACTTTGAACTTTCAACTTTGAGAAGCGGATATTCCAATTCCTTACGCTGTTCTTCAAACCCTTCGGCAACTTTGCGCGCCAGTTCGCGCATTCTGCGGAAGAACGCCTGACGTTCGGCAACGCTGATCGCGCCGCGGGCGTCGAGGATGTTGAAGGTGTGCGAGGATTTGAGGACGTAATCGTGCGCCGGGACGAGCAGTCCCTGCGCGAGACAGGCATCGGCTTCGGCGGAGTAGAGATCGTACATCTGGCGGGCACGTTCGACATCCGCGACCTCATAATAATATTTGGAATGCTCAAACTCCTCGCGGCGGATGATCTCGCCGTAGGTCACGCCCGCACCCCACTCTTCATCCCAGATGGCTTTGGCGTTGTTGAGCGCGATCAGGATGCGTTCGAGACCGTAGGTGATCTCGACCGAGACCGGGTTGAGCGTCACGCCGCCCATCTGCTGGAAGTAGGTGAACTGCGTGATCTCCTGCCCATCCAGCCAGACCTCCCAACCGAGACCCCAAGCCGCGATGGCGGGTTGTTCCCAGTTGTCCTCCACAAAGCGGATATCGTGCTGGCGCGGATCGATACCCAGCGCCTTGAGCGACTCGAGATACAGTTCCTGCGGGTTACCGGGATCAGGCTTGAGGATAACCTGATACTGGCTGTGCTTCTGGAAGCGGTTGGGGTTCTCGCCGTAGCGCCCATCATCCGGGCGGACCGACGGCTCCACGTACGCCACATTCCACGGCTCGGGACCGAGCACGCGCAGGAAAGTGTTGGGATTCATCGTCCCTGCACCGACCTGGGTGTAGTAGGGCTGGGTGATCAGGCATCCGTGCGATGCCCAGAAGTCTTGTAGTTTGAGGATGATTTCCTGGAAGGAAGATTTCTGTGCCATGTTTAACTTTCGATTTCAGATTTTGGTGGTCGAGTAGCCCGAATGATCGTAGAGGGCGTACCGAGACCGATTGTGCGGAGGGGATTATAACTGATGGTTAATGGAAGATGGATAATGGGTCACGGATATTCGGGATCAGTGCTTGAGAGCCAAGATCCCATTTTTTTCAAGCAATGGGGCGGCGTGCAGAAGAAGAGGGCAGGGATAATTCTTGAAGGCAGAACATGGGATGAGTGAAGGCGTAATCCTGTAGGGGCAGGTCGCGACCTGCCCCTACAGGCGAACATTATTCGAGTTTTCGTCATCCTCAGCCCACAGGGATGGGTTGGCTTCAACGTATCGGGTAATACGATCCATTTCTTGTTCATTGCGGATAATGTGTTCATAGTAATTCCGCTGCCACACCAATTGTCCCTCCGTGTTCCGCGACAAATTAATATGTTTCGTTGAAACCGTTTTGAACGCACCGATCAATCCACCCAATGGTTTACGTTTGATCGGCGTAGGGGCGGATCGCGATCCGCCCCTACCATCGTCATGAATCACCAAAATCCCATGGAAATGATTTGGCATGACGATCCATGCGCCCAATGCCACATATGGATATTGCGTTTCCAACCATTGCCATTTCTCAGAAACGATTTGACCAAATTCATTTAAAACCATTTCCCCATTCACAATTTCCCCGAACAGCATTTCCCGTTGCCAGGCAACAATCGTCACGAAATACGCGCCTGCCAGGGAATAATCATATCCCATCAGGCGAATACTATGGCGATGATGTTTTTGTGGATCGAATTTCATGAGCGAATTATATGTCCAACTAGGAAAAGCCAGGATGATTAACTGGGAGTCAAGGTCCCGTTTTTCTTCAAGCAATGGGGCGGCGGGCAGAAAAAGATGGCGGGGAGAATTCTGGAAGGCAGAACGTGGGACGAGTTGCCGAGGAGTTTGGTGAAGGCGTAGATGCTGTCAATGGACTCTGCCACGGACTCACGGACGCTTCGCACGGACTTGTCCGTTTGTGTCTGTGAGTCCGCTGGAAGGTCCGTTTATGGGAGTTTGGTGAAGATGTAAACGAAAACCGCAGGGAAGTTATCCCTGCGGTTGATATTCGAGCAAGCTTCTATAATGGTGGAAAGAAGCAGCGAGATCACTCAAAGGAACAGGACCATCCAAAGGTCACACTTTTGCAGCGCTCTAGGATCACGTTGTAGACCTTCGGTGTCACGACACCATCGCCTGAAGTGCTTTTTTCTGTAATAGTCGCTTGGAGTTGATCCTCGCTTTTGCATGTAACTTCCACGGTTACCGAACCGACGAATCGAACTTTTGGGAAGGTGCCATCCAGGATGGGCCAATTGGACGGGACATCGATCACACCCCAATCGCAATTGGAAGCACAGCCGCCAGTGCCGTGGAATGAATAGTTGTCCTTGTTTATTCGATTGATCTGCAAAAGCTGCAGGTCACCGGCGAACTCCCTTGGTCCCCAATCCCCTTCGAAGCAGGCTTCCGCTCTGGCGGTAGCCATGGCGTCTGGTGTGGGTGTGGAAGGGATGCGCGGCGTATCATCCTGTGCATCCGTTTGCCCGTCGCCATCGGTATCGCGGTTCAGCGGGTCTGTGAAGAAAGTACTTACCTCCGGACCATCATCCAGCCCATCGCCGTCTGTGTCTCGTACGTTTGGCGCCGTGTTCAACTTCATTTCCCTCTCGTTCGTCAGACCATCTCCATCATCATCGGCATTCAGCCAGGCGGCAGTGGCTGTTCGCCCGGCAGATTCAACCATGGCGCCTTGCGTGACTGCCATGGCAGTTTGCGTCGCGGAATGATCCACGACAGGCTCGGGGATCGTTTCTGTTACAGTCGTAGGGTTTGGTATCTCCAAAGATGGCAAATAAATATATTTTATTGCCAGAGCAACACTGACGATCATACAAGTTGCCCCTATAATGGCTGCAAAGACGATAATGGGGGCAGAAACTCGGTTCTTTTTTGGAGGCGGTGTAAATGGTTTTGCACTTTCCCCTACAGATAGTACCCGTCTCAGCGCCGAATGGAATTTATTGTCAGGTAGTTCCTGATTTCGTACATCATAGTATTGGGTCGATTCGACCGAAAGCCACGGCTCATCCCCTTCAAGAAGTAATGGAAAGATGGGTTTTAATTTTCGTTTGGCGCGCTGGAGTTCACTTTGCACCCACTCTGATGCAAATGCACGCGGCGACATGATGATAATGAAAGCATCACTGGAATCCAACTGCTTTTGAATTTCGTTCGGCCATTGCGAGCCATAATCAAGCCGCTCGTCTATCCAAACATCGATCCCTATTTGTTGCAGGTGCTCCGCAAGTCTGTGAGCGTATTTGGTATCCTTATGACTGTAGCTGACAAAGACGTGGCCCATATCACTATCCTGCTTATTCTTTTTATGGCTTTTTGTGGATTATAAGACGAATTGACCAAAACGAAGAGTCATTCAGATTCCTATATACACACTTTCCTGCACTAGTCTGTCACTGCGATGACTCCTCTCTTATAGAGTTGCATCCTTTGCACACGAGGGGACCGATCATTACCACCATTACTCGCGTCTGAAATTGGGAACAAATTGACAACGAAAACGGTCTATGCGGGCGTGTTGGCATGGTCCGCACGCTATTTTCGTTATTTTGAGGAGAATCCATGACAGATCAACCTACCCCCACCAAGAAGACACCCTGGCTATTCATCATTCTCGGCGCCATCGCCGCGCTTTGTTTGTGTGTTGTCGTGATCGGCGTTGCTTATTTTATGTTCTTCGTCCCGGTCAGTTCATCTACAACGATCATCACGCAGGAACCAGTCGAAGTGGTGACCGTTGAAGTGGCAACTCCACTGCCTACAGAAGTACCCGCACAGGGAAGTGATAATCCGTTGACCACAGAAGCCGCCGCCGTTGGTTCCGCGGTGGATATCGGCAACAAGATGACGCTCACCATTCTCGGCGTCACCCGCCCGGCAGATGAGATCGTGGCGAATGGCAATTCATTCAATACCACTGCTCCCGAGGGAGAGGAGTACATTCAGGTCCAAGTACAGGTGGATTGCGCCAATGATGTCGGGACTCCCTGTCGTTTCTTTCCCACCGTGATGAAGATCCACCTCAGCGACGGGTCTACACGCGACTTGCAAACCTTCCTCGAAGGCGTGGATGATTGGGATACTTCCATCGATATTGATGGCGGGACCACCCAGAAGGGTGTTCTGCTTTTCATCGTGCCCAAATCAGAAACGGAACTCGTGATCAGCTATCAGGATGTTTACGCCGATCAACCGGTCCTTTTGCAGCTGCCTTAACACTTAAAGAAAAATCCGCCGCAGAGATAAAAATCTCTGCGGCGGATTTTGTTATTTCATTATTGAGCGTCCTTGGCGCAGCGGAAACCAATGATCGAGGAAGTGTTTACCGGATCTTGTTTCCAGCGACAGGTTATCTCTCCACAGAGACCGATATTATTCCAGTCTCCTCCGCGAACAACTCTGTATCTTCCATCATCGGGTCCTTTAGGATTGGGCGAATCAGAAACCTGATAAAAACCATAGTAGTCATTGACCCATTCCAAAACATTCCTGCCCATATCGAAGATGCCATAAGGGCTTACATCCGCCGGATTCCCATCCACAACATTGGGACCGGTGGTGAAACCGATATTATTCGTTCCACTGATATAGTCATTTCCCCAAGGGAATAACCATCCGTTGGTTCCCCGGCTTGCTTTTTCCCATTCGGCTTCCGTTGGCAGGCGCGCACCGCGCCACTCACAGAAATTTTTCGCCATACTCCAATTGACATACACAACGGGGTAGTTGTTATAGGTGGAATTGCCAAAATACTTTGGGAAAGTATCTGCGCTCGTCTTTTCGGGAGGCAAACATGCATTTGCATCCACACAAGACTGATACAGTGCATTTGTCACTTCATACTTATCCATATAGAAAGCATCCAAATACACATCATGCAAAGGACCTTGATTCACATCTGCTCCATCCCTGCCCATCTTGAAAGTGCCTTTTTGTATCAGCACCATCTGAGCCCCTTTTGCATCTGTGAGCCGGGTCAATAGCTGTGTAGGGACAGCCGTCTTTATCTTTTCAGGGGTCGCACTCGGTCTCAACGTTTGTGTTGGAGGAATGCTTGTTCTGGTTTTTGTTTTTGTAAGAGGTACCGTCGGTGTAGCAAGGGGAGTTTCCGTTGGAAACAATTGGATGATGGCAGGGATACCCCATAAGCCAGCCCAGACCAGAGCGATGAAGGAACCTGTGATGCCTGCAATTCTAAGGAACTGCTTCGCCTTGGGAAGCCTTTGCTTCAGTGATGTAAAAAAGCCGGATAAGACTTCTGACAGGCTTCGTTTCTTTTTCTTCGGAAGATGTTCCCTGGGTTTCCCGACTTTTTGTTCCTTCGGAATATCTGGAGCAAGCTCATTGACTATTCTTGTTCCTTCCGACTTCTCTATTATGACTGCCGCAGCACTGTCCTGTTTTGGATGCTCTGATTCCTGAGTAGTATGAAACGCCATTGCATCCAGTTTCAACTTCTGCTCATAGCGCAATTTCAAAGAGGCAATGAGAGCAGCATACGATGTTTCCTTCTGTTTTCCGAAATAATCCACCCATTGATAAAAGCGTAAGCCTCTTGGAACTTCACACTCATCCAAACGCAATGGAACCAGAAAGATCGTCTCCTCAGGCTTTTCCAACGCAATTTCACGGGCATAGCGTAATTCCTTCTGTACATATCCCTCTTTGCTTACAGAATGGCTGGATAGACAAATGATCACGATATCCGATGTTTCGACTGCTTCTTCAATACTGAGACGCCAATCCTGCCCTGGGAGCAGATTCTTTTCGTCCAGCCACGTCTCGATCCAACCTTCTCCTACCAGGCGGCTTGAGAGTTTCCGTACCGCTGGTTTATCTTGCGATGCATAAGAAAGAAAAACCTTGAGAGGTCGATGGAGTGATGCATTGTGCTTATCGATGTGTTCAGCCATATCCGTCCCGATGGAGTGTGATGATGAGAAGATTATACAACTAAAAAATGCAGGGTTTTCCCTGTTACAAGGGTTTTGGGGCACATATAGACTAAGTAAGGCAAATTCAGCTTTGGAATGCTAAAACCATCGAATCGACGGCTTTGACAGGCAGTAGTACCTGAGTACCGCCTATGCTATACTTGCGTGGGAAGGAGATAGATACCATGATCGAAGCCATCCAAATCCCTATTTTGCTTAAAGCTATCGATTTCTTGTTCGACGAAGGGCGAAAAATTCTGGAAGAACGCCGCGAACGCCGAAGGGCGGAGGACGCGCCGCCTGTCAGCGCGGATCCGGAACCGGTGAAGGTACCTCCCCCAGTGGAAGAAGCGGCAAAGGTGGAGGAAGTCCAGGAAAAAGAAACGAACAAACAGGAACTGCTTACATCGAAAGTAGATGAACTTTCCTGGCGGGATAATGAAGAGGAAGTTCAGCATTTGGTGCGGCTGCTGGAAACCTATTCGCGCAACTATCACCTGGCAAAGGAGCAATACGCAAAGTGGGGCAGCGCTCTGGTACCACCGATCATCCTTCATAACCTGACCGAGGCAGAAAACTCCATGCTCAAGACCACACAGCGGCTGGAAACAATTCTTTCCAAGGTCTATAAAAAAGAAATTCGCGTTAATCAATAGAACCAGGCTGGGCACATGGAAGACAATAAGGAAGAAATCAGTCATCTCGAAACGATGATCTCTTTGCATAAGAAGAACCTCTTCATTCTTGAAGAGATGCTGGCACGTTATGGTACCGACCAACCTCTGCACCTGATCAACAGCGTCACCATGGAGAAAGAGGCGATCCTTCGGTACACCAAGAAGATCGAAACGCTTACCTCCAGCGGAAAACAGCACGAAAAATCGACTGCCCTGGCAAAACTGCCGCGTCGCCCCTACTATGTGGGCAGGGAACATGAGTTAAAGTCCATCATGCAGTCGCTGCAGCCCAATAGCCGGACGTTCATCATCGGGATTGAGGGGATCGGGGGAGTCGGCAAATCGGCGCTTGCCATCGAGACGAGTTATCGCTGTATCGAAGACGATCTTTTCGAAGCTGTGATCTGGATCTCCGCCAAGGAAGCCATCCTCACCCTGCATGGGATCGAGCCGATCATCCCCGAAGCCAAATCCCTTTCCGATATTCTCATTACGATCGGCACGAATCTGGGCAACCCCACCATCGGGAATCTCTCCATTCAAGATCAGATCAAGCGCGCCTACAACCTGATCGCGCGGCAGACCACGCTGCTCGTTCTGGATAACTTCGAATCGCTCTCCCGCAGCGAGCAACACGATATTTTGGATTTTCTGCGCAGCTCACCGATGACGCTTAAGGTGCTCATCACCTCGCGTGAACGCGTCTCCGACGGACAGATCATCCGCTTGCAGGGACTCTCGTTTGAGGAGAGCAATGCCCTGCTCGATTGGGAATCCCAGCAAAAGCATATCCATCTCACTCAGGAACAGAGCAAATACCTTATCGATCTTACCGGCGGACTCCCTCTAGCGCTGCTGTGGGTGCAGGGACAGATCGCCGTGCTTGGATATTCAGTCAACCAGGTACTCGATAAACTCGGCCTCGATGTGGATATTCCCATCCTGCAATATTGCTTCAACCACAGTTGGAATCTGCTGGCGAACGAGGATGCCAAGAAATTACTATTTATCCTAGCGCTCCAGCCCGATGCGGTGTCACGCGCCGCCCTGCGCGAGATCGGTGGCATTGAAAGCAATGACAGTTTTGAGAACGCCGTCAGCGAACTGGTGCAGTTGTCACTGATCGAGCATGAACATGATAGTGACTATCTCAGCATCCTGCCGTTGACGCGGCGCTTTATCCGTTCGCAATTCGGCAGTAATCGCAAGTTCGTCAAGCAAGTTGAGTTGAAGACAGCACATTATTATGTGGACCTTGTTTCACAGAAAAGCAGTTTCAAGGAATGGCGCGGCTACGATGAATTGTTGCTCGACCGCAACAATATCCTTGGGGCTGCCCAATGGTGCTACAAATCGGTGCAGAAAAAGCAGGGCAAATCTGGTGCGCTGACCAAACAGACCAAAGGCATCGCTGAAATGCTCGTGCAGATCGGCAATCATTTCGGCAGTGTCTTATGGCAGCGCGCCTATTGGTACGACCGCATGACGCTGGCACATGCCGCCCTGCATGCCGCCAAACTGATCCCTGACTGGAAGTCGGTCAGTACCTTTGCCCGTAACATCGCCTGGATCTACTTCTACCAGGGGGACTATCTGCGGGCACTGCATTGGGCAGAGGAAGCCCTGTATGCCACCACCAAAACAGCAGATGCCCTGCTGATCGCTGCCGCCAAACGTTCTTTGGGCAGCGTGGAATTACGGCTGGGCAATTTTGATCGCTCTGAAAAACTGCTACTGGAAGTGCTCAAGACCAGCAATGAATTTGCAGAGGACGATTATGGTATCTACAGCAAAGGTTTCGCCCAATATGGGTTGGGCGACCTCGAATATGAACGAGGCAATACCCACAAAGCCAGGGTATGGTACCAGCAGGCATTAGGTACCTGGCAGGACCCCACACGCAAAGACCCGATCCGTCATATCAGCCTCGCCATGAATGGTCTGGGATTTGTTGCCTTGCGAGAAAAACGCTTCGATGACGCCAAACAACTTTTCCTGGAGGGCATTCAGTCCGCGGAGGAATTCGGGCGTGTCGATGAAATCGCGCGCGGGCAGCTTGGGCTGGCATCTGTCTATCTAGAGACCGGCACAGACTTGAAGAATGGACTGCTGCTGGTCACGACCTCCATTGAAAGTTTTCAGCAGTTGGGCATGCAATATGAAATTCAAAAGAGCCAGGCGCTGCGCGAAAAGATCCTAAAAGCACAACCCGGAATACTGACATCAGACTAATGGATAACGAGTTAAAGATCTTCCTGCAATCGTTCAAGGAATTGGAGAATTTATTTAAGGCGTTGCCGATCAAAGAGGACCAATTTCAAGCACTCAAAGGACAATTGTCAGGTATTCAAAAGAACGCCAAGGGTCTGGCGTTATACGACTCGATCACTCACGCACTCAACTCACGGGCAGGGAAATGGTTGATTCCCATCGATCAGATCAAAGGCATGGCAAAGGTGGATATCTATGACCTGCGTCAGGCGAACAAGGTCTATGGCATTTCAGTAGTCGATTCGGAATTACACAAATTGGCGTATCAATTCATGTCCATCTTCACTCTGGATAAAGGTGATTTTGTCCGCCGATCTCCGGGTAGTGATGAATTCAGAATCTACTCCACGACCAAGACCCCGGCTGTTATCAAGCGCATCCTTTCAAAATTGTATATGCGGCAGGAAACCGATTCGTTATTGACCTGGGATTTCGGCGTTGGGTTGACAGAAACCGAGTCAGAGAACGAATTACAAAAGCAACGCAAGGCATTCCGCCCTGTAGTGCTTCGACAAACCATTTTGGAAAGTCATTCTGAAATTCCCAGACACATGGAGGAGAGCACCAGTTATCAAAGTTGGAATGAGTTTAATATGCCCTACGATGCGCTTGTAGATAGAATCGGTTCATTGGAATTGCCTGAAAAGCTGGAACAACAAGCTGCTGAGCAAGTTAAGATCACCAAGAACATTGTAGAAAGCATCGTAACACGAGAGACCCTAACAGGCACGTTGAACGGACTTGCGGCGAAATGGTACCTGAACAATAAGATCGTCAAAAGCGTGGCGCTGACCGACATGCTCAATATGCATGAAGGTAACAGTCGGTATGGCAGCGCCGCCATAGACCAGGACCTCAGACGGTTCTCGAACGTATTGTTGAGCCGTTTCCCCAAAGATGAGGGATATCTGGTCTTTCGTTCCGAACGGGCAGGGGATGAATTTAAGATCGTCTCCTCCAGGAATGACCCCGCCGAACTTGAAGACAGGGTCCAATCGGTTTGGGGCAGCGACCTGCATCGAGGACTGCTGCTGTGGAATTACGGTGTCGGTCGAAACGATGCAGAAGCGCATGTCAACCTGTACAAGAATCGGTTGAAAGAAATAGAAAGTATAGAAATGTCCAGTTCGAATGGTAGGTCGACCTTTATCATCGTCAGACCTGAAAGCGAAGACTACGATAAGTTATTCAAGCTTTCAGAGGAAACTGCACGCGTGGTAAATGGAACTCCGATCATGGATCTGCACCTGACCATACAAGCCATCCGACATGTAGAAAATTTTGAAGCACTCAAAGAACGTCTGCAGTTATTTTCCAATTCCTTATCCCCGTTCGAGGTCACTGTCAAACACATCGCCAGGATGAATATCAACAATCAGCAGGGCAGGTTATGGCTTTTGGCAGAAAAAACTCCATTTCTAAAGAGCATGTATATGGAGATCAGCAAGATCGCACAGGAAATGGGCGGTGACAGTTATTCCTATGAAGCTCAGGACTGGCTACCTCATATAAAGATCGTCGAACTTCCGGAAAACACGTCCACCCAGATCAAGGATCCATTCTTTGGCACCAGCAGTGGGATCACCTTACGGATCAGTCATTTGGAATGGACCATCGAAAGAGAAACACAACGCTGGGAACTGCTGGAACAATTCCCGTTTAAAGAGTAAAACCCACTTTGGCAGACATGATTCCGGGGGATAGGTAAAGCGCGAAATCCAAACAAATGTTGTTTTACAGAAAGCCACTATTACCTTACAATGAACTTTCCAAGACATCTGAGGCAGGGTGCAGAGAAAGCTCACTATACCTCAGCGGACAGAAGATAATCATAGAGTAGAACACCGTGTCCACCATCATTATTGCTGATACAAACCAAACTGACCGACGCATGTTTGTCACGCTTCTCAATAATTTTGATCATCGCGTGTTGGAAGCGAAAGATGGAGCCGAAGCCCTGGAAATGGCTCGTATCGAGCTCCCTGACCTGATCATTAGCGAAGTGATCATGCCGAACATGGACGGCTTCACGCTGGTACGCCGCCTGCGCTCCGAACCGCTTTTGGCTGGGGTGCCGGTCATCTTTCAGACTGCCAACAACGAAGAAGAGATTCGTAAACTGGCAAATAACAGCGGCGTCCGTCATGTTCTTGGAAAACCTGCCGAGCCTCAGGAAGTTCTACGGGCGGTTCATGAAGCGCTCAAGCGACCAACCACTCCCTCACGCCTGCCTCAAACCGGGCAACTCCAGCGCGAACATCTGCAATTCCTAGCAGACAAGCTCTATCAAAAGGTGGATGAACTGGAGAAAGCGAACGAGCGTTTGCGTAACCTATCGTTGACCGATGAATTGACCGGCTTAAATAACCGCCGCGGATTTCTGATCCTAGCAGCAGGGTTGTTGAAGTTTGCGCGCCGCGCCAACCATCCACTTTGTTTACTGTATATCGATATGGACTGTCTAAAACAGGTCAATGATACCTTTGGGCATTCTGAAGGTGATCTCGCATTGACACATTTCGTTCGCATCCTGACCGAGAGCTTCCGCGATTCTGATGTCATTGGGCGCATGGGCGGGGATGAATTTGTGGTGCTCACCATTGATGCGAAGGAGAAGGATATTGCCACGATTCAGGCACGTCTGCAAAGTAATGTAGATGCTTATAATCTCCAATCTGTTCGCGGATACAACCTGTCCTTCAGCCTGGGAGTGGTTCAGATCGACCTAAAATCGACCTTCACAATCGAAGCCATGCTCTCCCAGGCAGATGCGATCATGTATGAACAGAAACGGTCAAAGAAGCTCAACAGCACATCGGACGGTCCGAAAACGTCTTCCATCTGATCAGACCTTTCCTTTCAAACTCTTGATCAATTTTTTATAGCCGCCAGCAACGAACAGATCTACACGCTGCAAATGAGACAGCGACTCGGGCATATCACAAATTTCTAATCGAATGGGGATAATGGATATTACATCCTCAGGGAGGAAATTTGCCTTTTCCAGTGCAAGCTTCACCTCCTCATGACGGTACCCCTGCTGTTCATTGAACACCTTTGACAAACACACCAAGACAATATCGGCTTGGATGATCGCTTTGCGGATCTCATTCTGCCAATCCTGCCCGGGCTGGAGGTTTTCTATATCCATCCAGGCATCGAGACCATCTTGGATAAGACGAGTATAGAGTTTGTGAACAGGTTTCCTATCGGCATGAGCATGGATAAGAAAAATTCTTAATGGTTGATTTGGTTGCTTCATATGTAACCCTAATTCTGTTGATCTGTGAAAAGTCGTATTGACCACAGTAGCGCAAAGGAATTAAAAAAACAATCCCCTGCACGGGGATTTTAAAGGTGAAAAGAGGGTTAACCTTGGGGCGACCTACATCCAAGCGCTAAAGTCCCAGCCAGCCAAGATATGGCGTAATTCTTTTTTGCTGTTCAAAGCAAATTTATACAATACATTACGGATATGCGTTTTAATCGTATCGGGAGAAAGATACAGTTGTACAGCGATCTGACGGTTGGTTAGTCCTAAACAGGTCAGAGCCGTTACATCCTGTTCTCGAGGGGAAAGTGATTCCCAGATGCGCCACAACTCGTCTGTCGAACGATATCGATCAAGCCCCGCTGCAACCAGGTCGGGGAGTACTTCATGTTCCAAACGTCCTTCATGACGCGCAATGGTTGAAAGGCTCACTTGTAAACTCTCGCTGAGTTCATAGAAACGAGAGTGAGGCTTTGAACGTTTTCCAAAAAGACGCGCTAAAAGATCACGAATGGACATCTACAAAATTTTATTAGAACAATTGTTCTAAGTCAAGCAGTACTTAAGCTCCCCACTGCATCATCCCCGTAGCAAGTCCAGTGGATTCTCTCCGAGTAGGATGGCGCGTCCATGCAGGAACAGCCCAAACTGGGAAAGACCGAACCACAGTAAAAAGATGGTGATACTGATCGATGCGCGGTCGATCCAGAGCGGGACATTCTTGATCAAATCCGCTACCTGCGTTCTCCAGTTGCCAACACGCACCTGATAGTCCTGGATAGAAGTGATAAAGTTCTGCAGGCTTTCGCGCGTTTGAGTGAAGTCGCCACCCAATAGATAAGATGTATCGCCAACGAACGTAGAAGCCTGATTGGCAAGATCTTCCGCGTTAGAGATCTCGCTATCAATGGATTTGGCGGAGTCGATCAGGTCGGTCACGATCTTTTTGGGAGCACTTAAGTCAACACCGGGGATGAAACTGGCAATACCTTCCAACACCGATTGCAAATTCTCCAACCCTGTACGCGCGGAATTGATCCGCTCGCGGGTGGTCTTTAATTCGGGGAGTAATCTGTTATCCAGAGTATCCTGAATGCCGCCCAGGATATTCTCTGCACTCGTAGATTTTTCAGCCAATTTTTGCAATGCCGTTTCAGTGGCATCGAGAATACGCAGGGCACGCTCCAGCTCCAAACGAGATGACTCGAGAGTAGCTTGCACCTGTGCCAGTTGCCCATCGATCTCCGTAAGGCGACTGACCGCCTCGCGCGTCAACGGTTCGTTATAGCCCCAAGCGGCGCCAATCCCCACCACACTGGCGAAAAGGAATATCGAACTGAGAATAATGAGAGTCCAGGCTAAAATTTTTCGTCCCATCACTGCCTCCTACAAGTCAATTTGATGCATTGATGGAGTTCCGCCCTTACGATCACAATTTAGCGTCATGCGCGCATCGAAAGCCAGTATACGGGTCATAGGAAGATGGGTCAATGCCAAAACGGTAATAGGTAGTGATTTCCCCCAGTGGTGAGAACCAGCTTCCGCCGCGTATGACGCGGAGTCCGGGAGTATCTGTCGCTTCACGTCCATCGGCAGGCGTATAAGGATATGTCCAATATAAACTGTTGACCCACTCCGCTACATTGCCCGACATATCGAACGCCCCATACAAGCTTTGTCCATCTTTATAACTGCCAACCGCAGTGACATCGCCCACGCAAGCTCCGCCAGCATCTGAATAGTTTGCAAAGGAACAGGCAGCCTCTTCACCCCAGGGATAGGTTCGCCCGTCGGGAGAACGCGCTGCTTTTTCCCATTCCGCTTCACTCGGCAGCCGCGCACCACGCCATTCGCAATATTGCTTTGCCATGATCCAACTGACATTGATCACAGGATACTCATTGAACTCAAGATTCCCGTAATAATTAGTATGCGTTTGAGAGCTGGCGCTTTGCGGCGGTTCACATGAACCGGCGTTCACACATAGTTGGTATAACACATTCGTGACCTCATATTTATCGATATAGAACGGTTCTACATAGATAGTATGCAAATCACTTCCACCGCCGATCACAAAATTATCACCAGGCACATAGACCATGCGAATGTTACCCGGGTCAATGATCTCGGTGGGCAACGCCATGATGGTCGGGAACTGCAGCGTAGGTGTAGCCGGGTTTTGTAGTGTTTCTTCCATGGCGGCTGTTTGCGTCAGAGGCGCGCGGACAATTTCCACGTTGGCAGTCTGTGTCATCGAACGGTTCCTTGCCTGCTCGATGGCGCTCTGCGTCGAATTCTGGATCATAACATCTGCCGGTACATCTGTTTTTGCCACCGATTTGATCCTTCCAGGGAGTTGCCAAAGGACCATCAAAGCAAGTACCAGCACTACCGCACCGGCTGCCCAAAACAGAATATTCGACCCCGGCTTTTCTTCTTCTAAAGTCGGTAAAGCTGATTCGTCACTACTCCACTGCAACGGTTTATCCCAATCAGTTCGTGGGTTCAAAGTGATTCCGAGACGTTCTGCGCGCAGCTTTAACGACAGCATTAATTTCCCAAAACCGCCCTGTTCGAACATATCTGTTGCCTGCCATCGCTTCAAACTATCAGGCACATCACACACATCGAAACGGATTGGCAGCAGGAACATCTCCCCCTGCGCCTTTTTTATTGCCCTATCAACAACAAATTTGATTTCATCCAAGGAGTTGGCTGATTCTCTCGAAAGAGAGATCAGTACAACATGGCATTCTTCTATGGCACCGCAGAGTGCATCATCCCTTTCCTGACCAGACGAAAACCTTTCATTGTCCACAGACCGAACCTCGATCCCGTTCGACACAAGGCGCGTATATAGAGCCTGAACGGGGAGGGAATTTTCATCTATATGATATAGAAAGACTTTGAGAGAAGCATTGTGCTGGGGCATAAAGTAAAAAAATTATACGCCAATATCCATGCGCAGGCATTGCCGATGTAAATCAATATACACCCCTATATATTCAGACTATAATCAACGCAATTATCAGTGAGAGAGGAGGATGTCATGCTCGTCGTCATCAGTGACCTTCACTTGGGAGATGGCTCCACCGCTAGTTCCATCCCCGCCAACGCCTTTCATTTATTCGCTAACCGCCTCCGTGAAACCGCCTATTTCGCTTCCTTCCGCAAGGATGGGACGTATAAACCCATCGAGACTCTCGACCTGCTTTTGATGGGCGACGTTCTCGACCCGCTTCATTCCACGCTCTGGCTGGATACCGCACCCTCAGCCCTGGAATACACCCGACCCTGGACCAGCATTACTGCTCCTCTTTTTCCGGCGAAGCTTGCCCAAACTACGCAAGCTATCCTCGACGAGAACAAAGAGTCACTTGAAGTGCTGCGCCGCTTCGCCAGCGGTGAGCTTATTAACTTACCGCCCGCTAATATGCAGGGCAGACCCGATCATTCCACACAGGAACGCATAAAGGTCAAAGTCCGCATTTTTTACATGATTGGCAATCACGACTGGTATTTCCATCTCAAAGGTCCAGCCTTCGATAACATCCGTCGGAACATTATCAACTCATTGGGACTATGCAATCCGGTGGATAACTTCCCGTTTGACGTGAGCGAATATCCCGAACTCAACGAGATGTTGGCACAGTACAAAGTCTATGCCCGTCATGGCGATTGTTTCGATCACTTCAACTTCAACCCCAAAGAGGGGCGTGACTACAGTGCCCTCGGCGATGTTTTCACCATGGAAGTGCTCAACCGCTATCCGGTCGCTGTGCAACAGCACTTTGGCAATGCCCTTCCAGTTGGTCTGATCGATAGTCTGCGCAAACTCACCAATGTCCGCCCGGCGCTGGCAACTCCGCTTTGGATCAGCGGTCAACTCAAGCGGTACGCCGGAAATGCTGCTCTTGAGTCCGACCTCAAAAAAGTGTGGGACAAAGTTTGTGATGAGTTTCTCCAGCTTCCAGTGGTGCGCGCACAGGATAAACCCTTCGTGCTCGATACTGTGGATGCCATGGAGATCGCCATCAAGATCGCTAAAGGCACATCCTTCGAAACGCTCAACGATCTGGTGTATTGGATCCGCAACAAAGTATCCAATGGCGAACGCTCATTTGCCGAACATGCTTTGGAGGAACCAGCTTTCCTTAACAAGAGCGCCAAATATATCCTATATGGGCACACACATCATCACGAAGTCATCTCTCTCAACTCGGATGATCAGCTTTTTGAAGTGCAGGATCAGATCTATTTCAATACCGGCACCTGGCATACCTATTTCGATCTCGCCACCAAAGACCCCAAGCAACAAAAATTCATCCCCTACCAAACTCTTACCTACCTCGCTTTTTATAAGGATGGTGAAAGGGAAGGCAGACAGTTCGAGACATGGTCTGGAACGTACGCCTAAATTCTCCCTATGGATCGTGACATTATCATCATCGGTGGAGGTCCCAGTGGACTCTCCACCGCTTTACATTTACAGCGGATTGCTTCGCATCTAGCTACCCGAATCCTGATCCTCGAAAAAGCGCATTATCCACGCCTCAAACTCTGCGCCGGCGGACTCGTCTTCGACGCGGAGGTCATTCTCCAGCGCCTTGGGCTCGATGTGACCGAAGTCCCGCATGTGGATGCGGAGAATATCCATTTTGATTTTAAAGCCAAGGGCTTGAACATCCGCATGCCCAAGCAGCACGCTCTGCGCGTCATCCGTCGCGATGAATTTGATAACTGGCTGGCACAAAAGGCAGAGAGTAGAGGAATAGAGATCAGGCAAGGGGTAATAGTAAAAAATATTATTCCGCAGAATGACCGCGTTCTTGTTGAAACAGACAACGGCACATTCCACGCACAAGTCGTTGTCGGTGCAGACGGCTCGAACGGCATTACACGTCGCAGTATCTTTCCCAATGCTCCCGTATATACTGCGCGAGTGTTGGAAGTGATTACGCCATCCCACCCCCACCGCCCTTCGGGCACCTCCCCCAAATTCGACGAAAGTTTCGTCGAATTTGGGGGAGGACGGGATGGGGCGTATTTTGATTTCTTTCCCGTCCCGGATAACATCGCTGGTTACGTCTGGGATTTTCCCACGCAGATCAAAGGGGAGCCGATGCGTTGTTGGGGCATTTACGATACTAACCTTTTATCCAATGGAAAACGCCCACAGTTAAAAGATCCGCTGGCTGAAGAAATGGCACGACAAGGCTATAACTTAAACGATTACGAGATCAAGGGACATCCCATCCGCTGGTTCAGCCCGGATAACCCGATGTCGGTTCCGAGAAGTCTTATTGGTAGGGGATGCTATCGGCGCAGACCCGATCTTCGGCGAAGGCATCAGCATCGCGCTGGGATATGGCAACCTTGCAGCGCGTGAGATCAAGAAAGCATTCGAGCAAAATGACTTTTCGTTCCGCGACTATAAGACCCATGTGCTTATGAGCCCATTGGGACAAACATTACTAGCGCGCTGGTTCATTACCTACATCATCTATCCCATTAAATGGAAATGGTTCCAAGTCCTCTTGTGGAGGATCATGAAACCAGTGGTCATCGTTGTATCGTGGATCTTTGTGCTGAATTGGGGGAAGAGAATGCCTCGATCGTAGGGGCACAATATATTTTGCCCCTACTCTTTGATCTTTTTCAAAAATCCCGGCGTATTCAATTCACGCTCCAACAAATAGGTGAAGTATCCCTGCATGAGGGTTTCCGTTTCTTGCTGCACATCCAAAGCGGGTCGGGCACGCGTCGCTTCGGCATAGCTGCTACGCTGAAAATGACGCAAATACTTCAACGCTTCGATGGAGATTTTGCGCAGATGTTTCAATCCCTGCGCACAACGCGGACAAATGACTCCGCCCGCCATGTAGGAGAAGAACTGGTCTTCCGGCTTGATCTCACGTCCGCAGTTGGCGCACTCAAAGAGTTGCGGGCGGAACCCCACGTGATCGAGCAGGCGCATCTCATAATAACGGGTCACCAGCCACGGGTCCGCTTTGGATGCGAGACGGGAGAGGGTTTCCGTCAACAAACGGAACGTAGACGGATTCTCACTCTCATCCTCATAGGTGAAGCGGTCCAGCAGTTCCATTACATATGCAGCTTGTCCGGTGAGGAGCAAATCCTCGCGCAGCGGCAGATACGCATCCACAGTATCGGCTTGTGTAAGGATGAGCATATCCTTGCCTTTCGAAAGCTGCAAACGGACATGCGTGAACGGCTCGATGTGCCCCGCTTTGCGCGAGGCGATCTTGCGCGCACCTTTGGCAATGACGCGTGTCTTACCAAGCTGACGCGTGTACAGCGTCAACAGACGGTCAGCCTCGCCGTAATCACTGTGACGAAGCACAACAGCATCCACACGAAAGGAACGGAATTTGGTTTCGGGCATGGGAGGAAGTATACAGGTAGACAGGAAAACACGTAAACACGTGTGTACCTGTATACCTGTCTACGTGTTTACCTGACCAACTTCTCCGGCGTGAACGCCTCAGGCAGCAATTCTCCAACCGTTGCTTCTTTGACCAGATGACCATTTTTATCTGCCATCAAAACGATCGTATCGAGACCAAACTCCGCCAGCACCTGACGACATCCGCCGCAAGGTGAGCCGCCGTTATCGGTCACGACAGAGATGGCATCGAATTCCATCTCGCCTTCTGAGACCGCTTTGAAGACCGCCACCCGTTCAGCGCACATGGTTTGCGGATACGCTGCATTTTCGACATTCACTCCGGTGTAGATGCGTCCACTTTTGGTGCGCAGCGCTGCTCCCACTGGATAATGAGAATACGGCACGTATGCCAGCTTGCGAGCTTCATTCGCCAGATCGATCAACGATTGTTTTTCTTCCTGGGTCACGGTCATAGAAAACCTCACTGTGATTTCCGTATTCAGAGATGATAAGACGCAGAGAAGTATACCTGTCTCTGCGTCTTCCTAATGTCATAGACTATTTTGTCTTGCTTTTTCTTTCCAATTTTCGGATGGCTCGCGCAGGGATACCCACCACGAGCGTATCTTCTGGCACATTCTTGGTGACCACCGCGCCCGCACCCGTCCGTGCGCCATTACCAAGTTTCAACGGAGCGACCAGCATCGTATCCGAGCCGATGAAGACATCCTCTCCGATCTCGGTGGGATGTTTCTTTTCGCCATCGTAATTGCAGGTGATCGTTCCCGCACCAATATTGGTATTCGCACCAATATCTGCATTGCCTATGTAAGAGAAATGTCCCATCTTCACACCTTCGTGTAACGTGGAATCCTTCACTTCGCCGAAGTTCCCCATGTGGACGTGGCTCTTCAAATGCGCACCCTTGCGCAGCCGCGCGAACGGACCCATATCCACATCATCTTCGAGCACTGCCCCTTCCATCACACAGGATAAGATCTTGCAGCGATTGCCGATCTTCGTATCGCGGATGATCGAGTTGGGACCAATGACATTTCCTTCGCCGATCTCGGTCTTGCCATGAATATAGGTGTTCGGCAGAATGGTCGTATCTCTGCCGATCTTCACGCCCGCTTCGATATACGTCGATGCCGGGTCCATCATGGAAACGCCGTTAAGCATATGTTCGCGGTTGATACGCTGACGCATTGCCGCTTCTGCTTCGCTCAAATGCACACGTGTGTTAATTCCGATAGTCTCAATAAAGTCCTCATGCACGACCGCCTGAACCGGTAAATTATCCTTCACGGCGATCTCAACAATATCGGTCAAATAATATTCGCCCTTCTTGGGATTCATCTGAATGCGATGCAACGTATCCCAGAACCAATCCGCTTTGAAACAGTAGGCGCCAACGTTCAATTCCTTGATCTGCTGTTGCGCGGGTGTAGCGACATATTCCTCGACAATGGCTGCCACCGTCCCATCCGCTTTGCGCACGATACGCCCGAAGCCGCGCGGATCTTCTGCAATAACGGTCAACAGGCTCAAGGGTCCGGGGTTGAGGCGCTGCGTTTCCACGAGTCGCTTGAAAGTTTCGCCGCGCAATAACGGCATATCCGCATATGTCACGATGACATAATCCGTTTGACCGCGCAACAGGGATTCGGCTTGCATTGCCGCGTGTCCCGTACCTAATTGCGGTTCCTGTAAAACAGTTTGTGCCGAATCGCCCAAATACTTGGTTACTTCTTCTGCGCCATGTCCCACCACAACAACCGGTTTCTCCGCTGCAGCTTCCTTCAATGCTTCGAGCACATGCCACAACATTGGCTTGCCGCATAACGGATGCAACACCTTCGGTAACGATGATTTCATGCGGGTACCTTGACCCGCTGCAAGCAAAACAGCCGTTACTTTCATAAACCTCCTAAAATAAAAACAGGCTCACCGCGTGATGTCAGCGAAGCCTGTTTCGAGATTAAGCCCCGCCTTCGCGGGTTATATATGGCAGGGGCGCCTGGATTCGAACCAAGATCCACAGCTCCAAAGGCTGGTGTGCTGCCCTTGCACCACGCCCCTGTACGGGGGTACATTGTATCACAGGAATGCGGCTTGGGAACCTATTTCTTTTTCAACGAACCCGTTTGACGCAGCGGAATGGTCTGACTGTTGCCGGGGTCCAAGCCCAACTTACGCGCTTCTTCGAACGTGATCACATCGGGAGTGGTCGGAATGCCCGCTGTCTTCTCCACGGCATCATCCCAGAACGCGTCGAGGTCCTTTACTTCCGCTTTCTTTGCAGCGCCGAACAGGATGTCCAGATCGACATTCAACTCGGGCTCTAATTCTTCCTCTTCTTCGACAAAGGGCGGAACAGAGACTGGAGCACCCACACCCGCTTCGTTCACAGGGGTAGCTGGTTCCGTTATTACAGGCACCGGTGAAACTCCCAGCGATTGCAGCACGTTCGCCACATCGCCGCGCACAAAGAGCATTCCATCAATGGTCTGCATAATGCGGTCTGAGTTGGCAAGTCCTTTGCCTGCCAGCAGCAGCGCATGCAGCGAATCAACTGGGATGAGGATCAGGTCATGGTCGCCGCCGCGGAAGACATGATAATTATCTTGATGTTCCTGGCGAATGATGCGTGAAACTTTCAAGCCTGCGGCATAGATGCCCATCAAAGCAGAGAGCAGCGAGACTTCCATACTGCTATCATACAGAGTCCCTGCACGCGCCAACACACGACCGCGATCACTGATGAGGAAGACCGCATCAGCTTTGATCTTCTGGCGGAAACCAACCAACAACTCCGAAAGCGATTGGCGGTGTTCTTCAGCTTCTTTACTTGTTTCAGGAGGAAATATCGTGCGCACCAATCCCAGGCTGCGTTCAACCGCATCCAGAAAATCAGCCAATGGGATCGGCTTATCGAAAATGGCAACTGCTCCCGCGCCCAACATTTCGTCGCGTGCTTTGCGTTCGGTCATGCCAGAAATAAAGATCACCTTCATTTCCGGGCTGCGCACACGTATCTTGCGCATTAACTCCACGCCAGAGATACCGGGCAGGAGATAATCTGTGACCAACAGATCCACCTTGCGGCGTGAGGCTTCGAGCAGCGCTTCTTCCCCCGAGGGCGCATCCACCAGATCCATGGGATGACCAAGCGTTTGCAGCGTGGAATGAAGCAAACGGACAATATCACGCTGATCATCAACAAGAAGAACGCAGGGATTTGCCATGGCGTTAGAACTTTATTTTGCCAACCAGCAAGCCACCCAGTGATCGGGATTCACTTCCAGGAACTGCGGTTCTTCCTGCGAACATTTTTCAATGGCAACCGGGCAGCGTGGGTGGAAGCGGCAACCCTTGGGCGGGTTGAGCGGGCTGGGCACATCCCCTTTCAACACAATGCGCTGACGTCTGAGCCGCGGGTTCGGCACCGGGATGGCAGACATTAACGCCTGAGTATAGGGATGCATGGGGTTTCGATATAACTCATCGCGTGAAGTCAGCTCGACCATTTTGCCAAGATACATCACCGCGACACGATCAGAGACATGCTCCACCACCGAGAGGTTGTGAGCGATGAACAAATAGGTCAGTCCAAATTCTTTTTGCAGATCGCGCAAAATGTTCAGCACCTGCGACTGAATAGACACATCCAACGCCGAGACAGGTTCATCGCAGATGATGAAACTGGGGCGCAGTGCCAGGGCGCGGGCAATACCAATGCGCTGACGCTGACCGCCAGAAAACTCATGTGGGTAGCGTCGTGCATGGTAATCTTCGAGCCCCACTTTTTTGAGGGTCTCCAACATGATGTCAACACGTTCCCGGGGAGTGCCGACCTTATGGATATGCAATCCTTCCATAATCGATTCACCGATTGGTACGCGCGGGTCGAGTGAAGCGTACGGATCCTGGAAGATGATCTGCATATCGCGGCGCACGGATTTAAGTTCCTTGCCCTTGAGCGAAAGCACATCCTTGCCTTCAAAGCGGACCTCTCCTGCGGTGGGTTCGATCAGGCGCAGCATGGTGCGCCCAACGGTGGTCTTGCCACAACCAGACTCTCCCACCAGACCCAGCGTTTCGCCTTTCTTCACGGCAAAGCTGATATCGTCCACCGCTTTGACTTGATTGACCACGCGTTGGAGCAACCCAGCTCGAACAGGAAAATATTTTACGAGATGGTTTACTTCTACAAGGGTCTCCCCTTTGTTGTATGTGTTCTGTTCCATGTGCAATACTCCAAAAGGGGAACTCAGCTTACTTTTAGCGGAGCGGTATGACCCTCCGCGCTCGTGTATAACCAGCAACGCACCTTGTGTCCCGGCTTGATGTCTTCCAGTTCGGGTTCCACCTGGGTGCAGATGTTCAAACCATATTGGACACGCGCCTGACAGCGCGGAGCGAAACGACATCCGGGCGGCAGGTTGACGAGGTTCGGCACCGAGCCGGGGATCACATCCAATTTTTCCTTGATCTCACCAAGGATGGGGATCGAACCGATCAAGCCTTGCGTGTATGGATGCAGCGGTTCATCGAACAAGCGATTGACATCGGTCTGCTCGACGATCTCACCTGCGTACATTACCGCCACGCGTTCTGCCATTTCTGCCACCACCCCAAGGTCATGCGTAATGAGGATGACAGAGGTTCCCATCTCTTTGCGCATGTCGCGCATCAAGTCGAGGATCTGCGCCTGGATGGTCACATCCAGCGCGGTGGTGGGTTCATCGGCGATCAAGAGTTCAGGCACACAGGCAAGCGCCATGGCGATCATGACGCGCTGCGCCATACCACCCGACAACTCATGCGGATACGCTTCCGCGCGGCGCTCGGGATCGGGCACACCCACCATCTTAAGCAAGGCGACAGCGCGGTTCCATCCGGCTTCCTTGCCCATATCCTGATGGACGTTCAATACTTCAGCAAGCTGGTCGCCCACTTTGAAAACAGGATTTAGCGCGGTTTGCGGTTGCTGAAAGATCATCGAGATGCGATTCCCACGCACCTTGATCATTTCTTCTTCTGGTAACTTTAAGAGGTCCTCACCATCCAATAGGATTTCCCCCGCATCCACCCTCCCAGGCTTCGAGATCAGTCTCATGATCGAGAGCGATGTAACACTCTTGCCACAGCCAGATTCTCCAACCAACCCGAGCACTTCGCCCGGAAACACTTCAAAGTTCACTCCATCCACCGCACGAACAACACCATCTTCGGTGTAGAAGTAAGTCTTGAGCCCTTTCACTTCCAACAGGGGTTTGTTGTTGCTCATTGCAGTTCTCTCTCCAAATTTTAGGAATGATTGCATTATAGCAAACTTTCAAACGGAACATACAGCACTTTGATTAGGGCAAAGTGAATGTCATCATAACGGTGACACGTTTGAATGTGGAAAGAAGCGAAGCGTCCCTTAAGGCTTGCAGGACTCTCCGTAATCGAAACCTTCGATCCCAGCCAGGGAATAGGAGGAGGTCGGGTCAAGCGTGAAGCCGCAGAAATCAGGCCGCGTAGCAGCCACTTTGAGCCGCAAATATAACGGGATGGACGGCAGGTCTGTAGCAAAGATCGCTTGCGCTTCCTGATGCAACGCATATTCCGGTTCACTGGAAAGTGCTTGCTGCGCCTGAATGCAGTCCGAATCAAATGTAGAGTTTTTGTAGCCGCTCACATTCGTGCCTACCCAATGATTTGCTTCTGACGGGATTTGCGAACTGGTAAACCATCCACACTGTGGCTCGAGGCTGTTGATATTGATGGCGTACTCAGCAAGGTCGAACTGGCGACCGAATAGTGGTCCGCCGGGTCCCGGCGCATAGAGATCAACAGCGGTGTCGTAGATCGGGTTCAAGCCAATGCCGCATTGTGCCAGCGATTGTGTAAAGATATCCACCACCTGGCGGCGCTGCGTGGCAGAGGATGTCACATAATTAAGGACCAAAGGCGTGCCATTGGGAACGTTCGTCACGCCGACCGATTGACGCGGCGTTGACGGGTTGCTGTCATGATCTACCCAACCGGCTTGCTGGAGGATCTGGTTTCCAGAAACGGGATTGAACGTGTAGGTTTGAACATTGCCGTTGTGCAGCGGATGATCCGATGGGAGATACGTATCGGGAACCTGAGAAAGCCCGAAGAGCACAGTCTCTACCACCTTTTGACGGTCGAGGCACAAGGCAATCGCCTGACGGGTACGCGCATCGCCAAAGATGTCGGGGCGATCCTGCTTGGCAGAGACATTGTAGCCATCATCATAGGAGGCGGGATTGATCCCAATTCCAAGCCATTCCATGGTGCTGGTTTGTACGGTTATCAGTTTCAACTGATCTTGCTCTTGCATCTTTTGCAGCAGTCCCACTTGTCCATCGAGCCTGACCGATGGGTCGATCAGATCGCATGTGCCATCCATCAATGCGGTCAGGGCGGCGTTGGGATCCTTCATAATTAAGAAGGTTAGTTCGTCGAATTTCGGCAATCCATCATCTGCGCGGAAGTAATTCAGATTCTTGATGAGATGAATGCTTTCGCCAGGTACCCATTCATCCATGATATAGGCACCCCAACCCATAGGCAGTTTGGATGATACTTCGGCTTTCAGAAGGTCGGCTGCAGAAAGCTGCTCCCAGGCATGTTTGGGTAGGGGCATCCAGAAATTCGTTGAATAGTCAGGGTCAATGAAACCAGGGATGCCCCACCATTGAACGGTCTGCTCATCGGCAAATTCATAGGTTTGTGTGCGGTCGATCAAAAATTTTGAACCGGGAGTGGCTTCATCAGAAGCAAGAGTGTAGGAATAGACCGAGTCATCCGCGGTGAGAGGGGTGCCATCAGACCATAACAATCCTTCACGCAGGGTAAAGGTCACGACCATCTGGTCCATTTGCAGGCTGCTGGAGCCATCATATGTGACGATACAATCATCGCCGCGGCACTGGCTGGGGCGAACCTTGGTCCCGTTGGTGAGGCTGACAATGTTCCCCGTGGCATCAACTATCTGATCGCCCGCGCTGACGGTGACCGCCGCGATCTGGGCATCTTTGTTTTCGAGGCTCGGTACCTTTTCTAGAATAACGGATTTGTACCCATATTCAACGATATCCGTGGGTCCGTCATAGATGGCAGAAAGCACACTGCGCGCTGCAGAGTTCAATATGCCATATGGGTAGAGAGTGCTCGGCTCATCGCCAAGGCAGATGTTCAGGGAACGGGAGGCGGGCGTAGGCGTAGAGAGAGGCGATGAAGTCGCTGTCGCAACGGGAGGGACGGTGGGTACTTCCGTCTCCTGTGGCGCACAGGCCGGAAGGATCAAAGCAAAAGTAATAAGACCGGTCAGAGCCTTTATCAAAGTTCTTTTCATGCAGCCTCCGCCTAGATTGTAGTCGTATTTCTGGATTTTTTGAGGACAAATACCAACACAATGAGCACTACCAGAGAACCGATCAGGATCATCCATCCGACTGTTCCCGTTTTCTGCTGAGCCTCGGTCTTCTGGGGTACTACTGTTGTTGGAGCATACATTTGACGCGGAATAAGCACACTTTCTGCGTTGATCTCACTTAGATCAGCGGTGCCGCTCCATAAACCGTTTTGACGAAGAACAAAGGCGGTCACCTTCCAGGCATCTTCCTCCGAGAGGCTGCCAGGTTTCCAAAACGGCATGGCTTGATGGATGTACCCATATAGTTGGAGTCCATTGGAGAATTTCCCCAATGTTGTCGGTCCGATCACTGCGGGAATGGTCATCGGGATCGTAAAGCCATCCTCATAGGGCATTTTGCCATGACAACCGCGCTCCCAGCAGTACTGTTCTTCAGGTGGATATGTGGAACGGAATTCATCGGTAAGTCCCTGCCCCCTGTCACCGTGGCACGGCAGGCAGGATAACCAGTAGACCTGCGCCCCTCGATCTGCCTGTGTAGCTTGAGGTGGCAGGGTTGGCTCCGCCAGACGATCCAGTGTTGGCGCGGGCGTGGCTTGCAAGGATGACTGCGCGTTACCAGCATCGAAAAATAGCCCTGCAAAGAGCAGGGCTATTCCAAGTGGAATTAATGTAAATTTGAATACTAGTGTTCTTCGCACAACGCCTTAGAATTTTCCGCGCATGCGTGGATCAAGAACATCGCGGAGAGCATCACCGATCAGGTTCCAGCCCATCACGAAGAGCACAAGGGTGATTCCGGGCCAGGCAATGATGTACCAGTATGTATTGAGACTGGTGATCCAGTTACGAGCAAACGAGAGTAACTGTCCCCAGTCAGCATAACCGATCTCCACACCCACGCCGAGGAAGGATAAACCAGCAAAGCTCAAAACCACATCACCGATCGCCATGGATGCCAGGATCAGGGTTGGGAAAATGGCATTCGGCAGGATATGCTGGAAGAGAATACGACTATCTGGCACACCCACAACGCGTGCCGCCAAGATATAGTCACGTTCGCGTACCGAGAGTATATCTGCACGGATGAAGCGCGAGTACCCCATCCACCCAAAAGCGATCAGGGCGATCATGACCGGGATTGTACTTTTCCCAATCGTTGGCGTCAGAATGGCAGCCAGGATCAACGCAGCCAGCACACCGGGCAAAATGGAGAGCACGTCCACAATACGCATCATAACCATATCGACCCAGCCGCCATAGAACGCTGCGACAGACCCATAGATGATACCAAGCAACAGCGTGGAAATCGTTACGATCAAGCCTGCATAGAAGGCTGTACGTGTTCCCCAAATGATGCCGTAGAAGATATCATACTGCCCTTCAGAGGTGCCGAAGATATGCACCCATTTATCCTTGCCAGTAACAGCTTTATACCAGAAGGGGATTTCAGGAGCCTTACGCTTCCATTCCGTTCCCATGGGTTGCGGATCGGATTTGAAACCATCGCGTGGGATGGAATACGGATCCTTTTCCACCGGAGGAATGATAAGGGGAGCAAAGATCGCGATCAACACAAAAAACAGGACCAGGGTAAAACCGGCAATCGAAGCCGGGGTTTTCATCATCCCTTGCAGGATGCGATAGTTCTCCGGTCCAAGGAAGCGTTCCACACGACCGATCTTGCGAACAGGAATCGCATCTTTAAGTAAGGTGTTATCGCCAGAGGGAATTATTTCAGCCATGGTAAATTCCTTTCTCTACGAGAGACGGACGCGCGGGTCAACAAACGCATATAAGATATCGACGACCAACGCAGCTACAATCAGAATAAAACCATCGAATAGGGCAAAACCGAGCATAGCCACCACATCAAGACTGGTAGCAGCGCGCACAGCCGCTGAACCAATACCGGGATAATTGAACACAGTTTCTGTGATCACCGCACCGGCTAACAGACCGACAACACTAAAGCCTGCCAAGGTCACTACAGGAAGCATGGCATTAGGACGAGCATGTTTATTGATCACATCGCGTTCGGGCAGACCCTTGGCACGTGCAGTAGTTACATATTCCATGCGCAGCGTTTCGAGCATGGAGCCGCGTGTCACCCGCAGGAAAGTGGCCCAGTTGATGTAGGAAAGTGTCAGGATCGGCATGATCAGATGCTTTAGTGCGTCAATGAAGATATCAAAGCGACCATTCAACAAAGCATCGATCGTAATGAGAGTCGTATATCGATGGAAGGCAGCTCGATTCCACGATCCGTGAAAATTCATCTGAGAGACGCCCAGGGGGGAACCATTGCAAATTAGCGTAAAAGATCATCAGCATCAATAGACCGAAGACAAATGTGGGGAAGGATGTACCTATGATGCTAAAAACACGCGCCGCTTGATCTACAAACCCATTATGATGTACTGCTGCCTGTACCCCCAGCCAAATCCCCACCAGGATCATGGGCGCCACTGCCCAGATCGTCAACTCAAGCGTAGCGGGGAAACGGCGTTTGATCAACTCTGCCACAGGCTGTGAGGCAGAACGCGAATAACCAAAGTCACCGAACAAAATACCGCCAGAACGGACGCCAGTCGCCTTATCCACTTTGCCTACCAGCCAATTCCAATACTGAATATAGATCGGCTTATCCAGATCATACTTTGAAATAAGCGCGGGAATGGCTGCCTCATTCTTTGGAAAATCACGCATATAAAGAGCCAAGCGCTCGACCGGCTGAAGCAGGCTCATCATCGCAAAGATGAGGATCGTAACGCCGATGAGCAGGATTGGCACCAGCAAAAGGCGACGAATGATGTAATTGACCATATTTGTAACGGCCTCTTTTCCTGAGGGTTTTTATTCTGACTTCTCTAGCAGGAATAACGCATGGTTCGTTCCTGCTAAACAACCCAGAATTCGAGAGGAAATCCGGGGGACCTTTTCAGGTCCCCCGGAAAACTTACCTTAAATCCGGCTCTTAGTCCTTGTACATTGTGTAGTAATAGAAGCCGGGGAAGATCGGGTTGGTAACCACACCCTCGAGCCAGCGCTGCGAGAAGGCATGGCCGGTGGGCAGGACCAACGGAGTTCCGACCGCGAGATCGTAGTACAGTTGGTTAGCTTCCTTGTAGATCTCAGCGCGCTTGGCGGGATCGGTCTCGGAAACACCACGGGTCAGGATTTCCTTGAATTGATCCTTGACATCATCGGGCAGGGACTGGCGGCCACCGTACGTACCAGTGGTGTACGGCTGATACCAGTTATGCGGATCGTGGATGTCTTCGAGCCAGCCACCGGTCATGAGCGGGATCTGCTTGGCGCGTTGTGCACGCAGGTAAGCAGGCCACGGCAGACCGAGGGTCTCAACGCCGAAGAGTTCATTGACCTGAGCAAGATTGCCAGCCAGGATTTCAGCGGTTGTCTGGCGGGTGGGGTTGCCCTGGTTGTAAGCCATCTGGACACGGAAACCAGTGGTCCAAACGTCACCTTCGGGGTCTTCACCAGCCGGGATACCGTCCTTGTCCACGTCGGCGAGCTTGAATTCCTCAGCAGCCTTTTCGAGGTCAAAGGTGTAGTGCGGGGTATCGAGCGAGTAACCAGGCATGCCAGGCAGAGGCAACTGGAAGGACTGAACTGCTTCACCATTGTACACATCGCTGATGAAGGTGTCCCAGTCAAAGCTATAAGCAAAACCCTTGCGGATATGCTCATCGCTGAAGAAATCGGAAGGAATACCATTGCCATCGAGCTTGGCGGAACCGATGTAGGGGTTCGGGCTATCTTCGGAGGAGGCGATCGCCCAGTTGTAGAGGATCACATCCTGGCTGATCTGCGGGCGGCCAAGGCGGACGCGGAACGGCAGACTCGCATCGACAACTTCGCAAGGATCGTAGGCGTTGCTTTCGAGATTGAAGACGCACTTCTCGCCAACGAGTTCATCCATCTGTGAGCGGTTGGCGGTCGGCACGGTCGCGACATCGGCATCACCAGCCTGCATCATGGAGAAGCGGGTGCCCCACTCGGGAACCTGCTTGAGGACTACGCGTTCGACCTTGGCGGGTTCTTTCCAGTAGCTATCGTTGCGGACCAGGTCAATTTCTTCGCCATTGGCGAATTTCTCGAGTTTGAAGGGACCAGTACCATTGGCAATGGTGCTGAACGGATCGTCAGCAGAAGCCATGCCATAGAAGTTCTGCCAGGTATCGCAGGAGCCATCCCAGCCACCCTTCTCAACAACCCAGGACTTGCTCATGATGGAGCCCCAGCTCTGGGCAATGGTGGGCAGGAAAGGACCCCAAGCCTGAGCCAGGGTCATGGTAACGGTGCCAGCAGCATCGTCAGCGACGATCGCAGCCTGGACTTTGTCACAAGCAGCCTTGAGTGCGGCAGGATCATTGGCGATCAACGCGTCGCGGTCGTCGGCAGAAGCGCCTTCGTCCACGATCATGGTGATGTCATCATTGCCAACGCCGAAGAACGGCTCAGCAAGCAACCACTGCGGGGAGGAATAACCACCCTGCAGCAGACCGCGCTGGAAGGAGTACGCCACATCGGATGCAGTCAGATCCTGACCTTCGTGGAACTTAACGCCGGAGCGAATATGGAAGGTGTAGGTTGTTCCATCAGCGGAGAGGTCCCAAGATTCAGCCAATTGGGGCAGGAAGGCATCGGTCTTGTCACCATCGTAGAAGACGAGGGTGTCATAGACGTTCTGAATGATCTCGCCGGAAGCGGTGTCGTAAGCAAGGGCGGGATCGAGGGTGTCGATACCAACTTCGGATTCAGCTACAACAATAGTTGTCGGGTCAGCCGATTTCGGGCCGGTAGCGGCGGGCGCTTCGGTAGAGGAAGGCGCTTCAGTAGCAGCGGCGGGCGCTTCGGTGGAAGCAGCGGGCGCTTCAGTGGCAGCGGGAGTACCACAAGCTGCCAAAACCATGCTGGCAAGCACCAACAGGCTTAGTACGATATACAGTTTACGCATCTTTCTTCTCCTCACAAATATATGAAAGGTTTGACAATAGTCTTGCAAAACGTTCGCAGTACATTATCACGATGTAGTAGAGAACCACCTCCTTTATCAATACAAATTCTTTTATTTTATTTTACTAAGTGACAGGCAACAAAATGTCCTGGTTTCACTTCACGGAAATCCGGACGGGATTCAGCGCAAATCGATTCTGCAATCGGGCAACGAGTACGGAATCGACAACCCGAGGGCGGGTTCGCTGGGGAAGGCACATCACCTTCCAGGATGATGCGTTTCCGCTGTGCATCCAATATCGGGTCCGGAACTGGGACTGCTGACAGCAATGCTTGCGTATAAGGGTGAAGAGGGGATCGATATAACTCATCCCGATCGGTCAATTCCACGATCACACCCAAATACATGACCGCCACGCGTTTGCTGATATGGCGGACCATGGAAAGGTCATGTGCAATGAACAGGTAGGTTAGATTGAATTGTTCCTGCAATTCTTCGAGCAGGTTGACAACCTGCGCCTGGATGGAAACATCCAATGCGGAGATCGGCTCATCGCAGATAATAAACGAAGGCTGCAATGCCAAAGCGCGTGCCACACCGATACGCTGACGCTGTCCACCAGAAAATTCATGTGGATAACGAGTAAGAAAAGCTGGATTCAAACCCACCAATTCCAGAAGATGCTTGACGCGCTCCGCGATCTCCTTGCCAGTGGCAACATTATGCGCCGTCAATGGCTCCCCCACGATTTGCTCTACGGTCATACGTGGATTGAGGCTGGCGTATGGATCCTGGAAGATCATCTGCATCTTACGACGCATCTTGCGCAGATCTTCACCGTGTAATTTTATGAGATCAGAGTTATCGAAAACCACCTCACCTGCAGTCGGCTTGTACAATTGCAGGATGGTGCGTCCTGTGGTGGATTTTCCACAACCCGACTCACCGACCAATCCGAGCGTTTCACCGCGAAACACATCAAAGCTGATGCCATCCACTGCGCGAACAGCGCCGACCTGACGCTGGAATACTCCGCGGTAAATGGGAAAGTGCATTTTAAGATCACGAACGTGGAGTAATGCTTCTGCCTTGTCGCTCATGAGCGAGGCCTCCCTGTCTTGGTATCCACCCAGCAAGCGACACGATGTTCTGGAGCAACCGGTTCAAGCATGGGATTTTCTTTCCAACAACGCTCCATGGCAAACTTGCAGCGCGGAGCGAATGGGCACACTGTTGGTTTGTTATACAAAACAGGAGGAGCGCCTTCAATAGAGAACAATTTGGAGCGCTTATTATCATCTACACGCGGAAGGCTGCCGAGTAACCCGATCGTATATGGATGCGACGGGTTGGCATATAGTTCCTTCACGGGGGATTCTTCAATAATATAACCACCGTACATCACAAGCACACGCCGGGCGAGTCCAGCTACGACACCCAGATCATGAGTGATCCAGATGATCGCCATGCCCAACTCATCGCGAAGTCTCTTGACCAGGTCGGTGATCTGTGCCTGGATGGTCACATCTAACGCAGTGGTTGGTTCATCAGCGATCAAGATCTGCGGGCTGCAAGATAAGCCCATGGCGATCATCACGCGTTGACGCATACCACCTGAGTACTGATGAGGATAATCGTTCAAGCGTTCTTTCGGATTTGGGATGCCCACCATAGCCAAAAGTTCAGCCGCACGTTCGCGCGCCTGATTTTTCGTCATACCAACATGCAACATCAGCGGCTCTTCCAATTGTTTGCCAATGGTTAAGACCGGATTCAACGAAGTCATTGGATCCTGGAAGATCATAGCGATCTGAGCACCGCGAATATCACGTATTTCATCTTTTGACATCTGAAGGAGATCTTGCCCGGCAAACATCGCTTTCCCCGCAATTACTTTTCCGGGCGGAGATGGGATCAAGCCCAACACCGAAAGCATGGTAACGCTTTTACCGCACCCGCTTTCCCCCACCACCCCTAAAGTTTCGCTCTCAGCTAGACCGAAGGAGACGCCATTTACCGCGTGCACGACTCCATCGGAAGTTTTAAAAGTCGTTTCGAGCCCTTGCACATCAAGTATGAAGTCGGGCATCTACGTATTCCTTTACTACAAGTGGAGTATTAGAACATCAAGTTCCAGAGTGCCAAGCAAGCGGAATTATACCTAATTCTTCAAGAGCGTCAACAGTAGGGGGTATTTACGGCATTTAAACCATAAAAAATCCTAAAAAACAGTTCTCTAGAACTGTTTTTTACAATACCCTAGCATGATGACATTAGTACATTACCCCTCTCTGTGATTATGCCCTCTCCTATTCTAGTAAACTCGTTGACAGCAGATTTTGCAAACGGTAGAATGCTCTTATTCCAAAAATTCAATTGGAGGAGATACCATGTTAAAAGAATTTCGTGATTTTGCCATGCGCGGCAACGTTGTTGACCTGGCAGTCGGCGTGATCATCGGTGGGGCATTTGGTAAGATCGTTACATCCTTCGTGAATGACATCTTGATGCCGCCCATCGGTCTGTTACTGGGTGGTGTTAACTTTGCTGATCTATTCATTCCATTAGATGGGAACCAATACCCCTCTGTGGAAGCAGCAAAAGCTGCTGGCGCCGCTACTGTCAATTACGGTCTTTTCATCAACAATGTCATCGATTTCATCATCGTTGCCTTTGTTATCTTCCTCCTGGTTCGCGCCATCAACCGTATGCGCCAGCCTGCACCTGCAGCAGCACCGACGACCAAGGAATGTCCGCACTGCTTCACCCAGATTCCCCTCAAGGCAACACGCTGCCCGAACTGCACGTCACAGTTGTAAACCAGTAAACAAGTACATAGGTAGATACGTCCCGCAGGTGCTTGTACAAAGCAAAACCTGCGGGACATTCTTTCCTCTTTCACCTTTGACTTTCGACCTTCAACGTTAGATATCTCATGGATTTTCTCGATAAACTCAACCCTCAACAAAAGAACGCTGTCACAGCCGGAGATGGACCTGTTTTAGTGGTAGCAGGTCCCGGGTCCGGAAAGACGCGGGTGCTGACCCAGCGAATTGCTTATCTGATCGCCGTGGAGGGAGTCCGCCCATGGCAGATTCTCGCTGTCACTTTCACCAACAAAGCGGCGAAGGAGATGGGCGAACGCGTCAAGCATCTGCTGCCCGACCAGGCTGTGGAGGGGATCATGCTCGGCACCTTCCACTCGATCTGCGGACGTATCCTGCGGCGCGAAGTGGAGCACCTGCCCATTCAATCGAATTTCGTGATCTTCGATACCGATGACCAGGAACGCATCGTCAAAGGCATCATCCGCGAGTTCAACATCAACGAGAAGTTGTATCGCCCTGCCAGCGTGCTCGGTGCTATCTCGCGCGCCAAGAATGAACTCATCCGCGCGGACGATTACCCGGCGCAGACCTATCGCGACGAAATCGTGAAGCGCGTGTATGCCGAATATCAAAAGCGGCTGATCGCCAGCAACGCCGTAGACTTTGACGACATGCTGATGTACACGGCGCGCCTGCTCGAAGAGAACCCATCGGTGCGGGATAAGTACGCGCAGCGTTTTCGTCATGTGCTGGTGGATGAGTTTCAGGATACGAATTTGGCGCAGTACGCGTTAGTCAAACAGCTCGCTTCTTTTAATAAGAATATTTTTTGTGTGGGCGACCCCGACCAATCCATCTACGCCTGGCGCGGCGCGGACTGGCGCAACGTGCAGCGCTTCGAACAGGATTTCCCTGACGCGCAAACCATTCTGCTCGAACAGAATTATCGTTCGCGGCAGACCATTCTCGATGCGGCGATGGGCGTGATCGACCGCGCTCATAACCGACGCAAGAAAAAATTATTCACTGACCGCGGCGCAGGCGAGAAGATCTTCTTCTATGAAGCGCCTGATGATTACGCCGAAGCCTCGTTCGTGGTGGATACGATCGTGCAGCTCGTGGCATCCAGGCAGTTCGAGCCGGGCGATTGCGCAGTGATGTATCGTACCAACGCCATGTCCCGCTTGCTCGAAGAAGCGTTCCTGCAGGCGCGGCTTCCCTATCGAACTCGTGGGCGCGCAACGATTCTATGGACGCCGCGAAGTCAAGGACATGATCGCCTTCCTGCGGCTCGTGCACAATCCCGCGGACGAAGCCAGCCTCGACCGTGTCATCAACATCCCGCCGCGCGGTATCGGTGACAAGACACTGACCACGCTACATTTAATTGCGCGGCAGAACAACATCCAGCCAGGATTTGTTCTCATTGATCTGGCACGCGGAGCAGAGTCACCGTACTGGTCAGCGTTCAGTGGACGCGCCTCGCTGTCTCTCGCCGATTTTGGCGGAATGCTCGCCACGTGGCGCAGTGCCGCACTTACGCTCACCGTCCCCGAATTATTCGACCGCATCATCACTGATCTCAACTTCAAAGAGTACATTGACGATCAATCCGAGGAAGGCGAAGATCGTTGGGAGAACGTGCTTGAGTTGCGGCGTCTTGCAGACGAATATGCCACGCGTTCGATGGATGAGTTTCTCGAAAACATCGCACTCGTCTCCGATCAGGACACCATTGCCGAAGGCAACGTGCCTACGCTGCTCACCCTCCACGCCGCCAAGGGACTGGAGTTCGGCGCGGTCTTCATCGTCGGTCTCGATGATGGCATTCTGCCGCACAGCCGCTCCTTCGATGAACCCGAAGGTATGGAAGAAGAGCGACGTCTCTTTTACGTGGGCATTACGCGCGCGAAAGATAAGCTCTACCTTATCCGCTCCATCATCCGCGGTGGACGCGGTTCACAAGAAGAGACTTTCCCCTCCCGCTTTTTGGATGATGTGCCTGCGGATCTGCTCGTGGGCAAAACCCGCACAGGACGTTCCATGCGCGGCGCACCATCCGAGACCAAGTGGCAGTCGTTTCGCTCCCAGCCGGGAACTGCTTCCGTTATCGAGACCAAATTCCGCGCCGGGACGCGCGTCAAACATCCCAGTTGGGGTGAGGGTATCGTGCTCGACAGCAAGATCCAGGACAACGACGAGATCGTGGATGTAGTTTTCAACAGCGTCGGTATCAAGAGGCTGTCAGCCTCCCTAGCCAACCTGAAAATCTTATAACAAGCCGAAGATGATAGAGCCATCTTCGGCTTTATCTTTTATCAGGAGATGGATCATGAACTTTCAAACTCTTCCTACTGACACAAAATCCATTCTTGCACTTCAATGGACGGACCTTGAACCATATTACAACGACCTGGAAGGGCGTAGCTTGAATGAAGGCAATATTGAAGAGTGGCTGAACGACTGGTCTCTGTTAGCACAAACCGCAGATGAACAATACTGGCGGCTGAACATTGCCACCACGGTCAATACCGCCGACCCGGCAATCGAGGAAGCCTACAACAAATATATTGAAGAATTGCAGCCCATTGTCAAAACAGCAGAACAAAAGCTGAAAGACAAACTCCTTGCCAGCGGACTTTCCCCTAAAAGCTTTGAGACTGGCTTACGCATGATGCGAGCCGAAGCAGAGATCTTTACAGAGAAGAATTTGCCGCTCCTGGCAGAGGAGCAAAAGCTTTCGAATCAATATAACAAGATCATCGGCTCGATCAGCGTTCAATGGGATGGAGAAGAACGGACTCTCGCGCAAATGTTCCCGCTTTTATTCGAGAGAGACCGATCACTCCGAAAACGCGTCTGGGAGGCAATGCAGGCGCAAATGCAAAAAGAACGGCAGAACATCAATGATGTTTGGGAAAAGTTCGTACCATTACGCCTGAAGATCGCTGAAAACGCAGGCTTGTCCGATTTCCGTTCGTATATCTGGAAACAAAAATTTCGATTCGATTACTCACCGGAGGATTGCAAATCCTTCCATGCCACTATTGAAGATGTGGTCGTGCCAGCTGCGAAACGCATCTATGAAAGGCGCAAACAACGGCTGGGACTTGATTCACTTCGTCCCTGGGATATCTTTGTCAGCCCCTTCGGTGCTGAGCCGATCAGACCTTATGAAACCATCGAAGAGTTTAAATCCAAGGCGCGGGTGATCTTTGAGCATGTAGACCCCAAGTTTGGTGAATACTTCCAGACCATGATAGACGAAGGGCTGCTTGATCTTGAAAGCCGTAAGAACAAGGCACCGGGTGCCTATAGCCTGGGATTGCATGCCATTCATCGTCCATTCATATTTATGAGCGGCACAAACACTCCTGAGGATGTTCAAACGATCCTGCACGAGGGAGGTCATGCCTTCCATGAATTCGAACGCGCACATGTTCACTTCTATCAACGCGGTGAGATATACCTGCCAGCCGAGTTCGGAGAAGTCGCATCCATGAGCATGGAATTGATCGCATCTCCTTATCAGACAAAGGAATATGGCGGCTTCTATACAGAGAAGGAAGCCGCGCGCGCCATGATCGAGTTACTCGAAACCATCACGACATTCTGGCCCTATATGGCGCTGGTGGACGCCTTTCAACATTGGGTATACGAGAACCCCGCGGACGGTTCGGTCGCAACACGTTGCGAAGAAAAATGGGCTGAACTGTGGGACCGTTTCATGCCGGATATTGATTACTCCGGACTGGAAGGATTTAAAAAAGCATATTGGCATCGCCAATTGCATATCTTCCAAACCCCATTCTATTATGTAGAGTATGGACTTGCTGAACTGGGCGCTGTACAAGTCTGGGCGAACGCGCGTCGTGACCAGAAGAAGGCGGTTGCCGATTATCGAAAAGCGCTGGCACTGGGAGCGACAGTTCCCCTTCCGCAGTTGTTCGCTACAGCCGGAGCCAGGTTTGCCTTTGATGCAGAAACGCTGAAGTCCGCAATCACATTGATCGAAGAAGTGATACAGGAAATGGAAGAAAAGCTTTAACCGTTCAAATAAAGGAGACAATATGCAATACGCAAATCTCGGCAAGACCGGAATGAAAGTTTCGCGCTTGTGTCTGGGCATGATGAGCTATGGATCAAAATCCTGGCGTGAGTGGGTATTAGATGAAGAAGGCGCCAAACCCTTCGTGCGCCGCGCTCTGGATGCAGGCATCAACTTCTTCGATACAGCGGATGTTTATTCGCTGGGTGAAAGCGAAAAGATCACTGGCAACCTGCTCAAATTCTTTGGCGTGCGGCGTGAGAACATCATCGTTGCCACCAAGGTCAACGGGCAGATGAGCGAAGACATCAATGCTAAGGGACTCTCGCGCAAGCACATCATGGACTCGATCGATAAATCCCTCAAGCGCCTGCAAATGGATTATGTTGATCTCTACCAGATCCACCGCTGGGATTATGAAGTGCCTATCGAGGAAACCATGGAAGCATTGAACGATGTGGTCCGCGCCGGAAAGGCACGCTACATCGGCGCATCATCCATGTTCGCGTGGCAGTTCTCGAAGGCACAGTACATCGCCCAGAGTCACGGCTGGACAAAGTTCTCCTCCATGCAGAATCACTACAACCTAGTCTACCGTGAGGAAGAACGCGAGATGATCCCGCTCTGTATCGATCAGGGAGTTGGTCTTATCCCCTGGAGCCCGATGGCGCGCGGATTCTTCGCCGGCGATCGCACACGCGATGGCGGTGGGACAACATCCCGCTCCAACAGTGACCCGTTCGCAAAAGGACTTTACTTCCGCGAAGAGGATTTCACCGTGGCAGATCGCGCCTGGGGGATCGCCAAGGAACGCGGCTGCACCGGTTCGCAGATCGCTCTGGCATGGATCCTGAGCAAGCCGCACATCAACTCCCCCATCATCGGCGCGACCAAAATGGACCATCTCGAACAAGCCATCGCCGCGCTAGAGATCAACCTTTCAGAGGATGAGATCAAGCGGCTGGAAGAACCGTACAAGCCACATCCTATTTTGGGACATTCATAATACTTATCCGCTCAATTGCTCTGTCGGGGGAGGGTGCTGCGCAAAGCCCCCGACAGAGCGTTTAACAGCCTTCAAAACCGTAGACGGGAGCAGTAACAACCATTCACTGTTTCCCGTCTTTTCATTGGTACAATATTGTCAGAATTAAAAAAATTCACTCCTGGAGAACTCCGTGACTGAGACTTTCAAAATCGTGATTCCCATGGCAGGCTGGGGCACTCGTATGCGCCCCCACACATTCAGCAAACCCAAACCGCTCGTCAGTGTGGCTGGCAAAACCACATTGGAACATCTGCTCGACATGTTCAAGACCATGCCGAACCCGGAAAATCTTGAATATATTTTCATTATCAGCCCGTTTTTGGGCGAGATGCAAATCCCCGCATTTATCCAAGAAAAATATCCAGACATCAACGCTCATTACGTGGTACAGCACGAAATGAAAGGACAATCGCACGCCATGTGGCTGGCGCGTGAATATTTGCACGGACCGATGCAAATGGTCTTCTCGGATACGCTGATCGAGACAGACTTCTCGTTTCTTGCTCACGAAACAGCTGATTCCGTTGCCTGGGTGATGCCTGTTCCTGATCCGCGGCGTTTTGGCGTAGCGGTGCTCGGTGAGGATGGGTATGTGAAGCACTTTATCGAAAAGCCAGACACGATGGAGAACAATCTTGTCATCGCTGGTTGTTATTATTTTAGAAAGAGTGAGGATCTGGTCGCTGCCATTGAAGAACAAATGGAGCGCAATATGACTCTCAAGAACGAGTTCTTCCTGGCAGATGCCATGTCTATCATGATCGAGCGCGGAACGAAGATCAAAGTGCATGAGATCAGCACCTGGCTCGATACGGGAACGATCGAAGCCACTTTGGAGACCAACAAGATCCTGCTCGATCAAGGCAAGGCGAATCGAGTGGAAAACGAAAAATGGGACGGCGTAGAGATCATCGCGCCGTCGTTCGTGCATCCCAGCGCGGAGATCAAGAACTCCGTTATCGGACCGCACGCCTCTATTGGCGAGAACTGCAAGATCAGCAACAGCAATATAACGGAAAGCATTCTCGAGGCGGGTTGTGAGATCAAGGATTCAGGGTTGACCCGCTCATTGATCGGCAGACAGGCTAAAGTGCAGGGGAGAGGCGATGGGCACGTCATCCAATTAAATGTAGGGGATAATAGTGAAGTCCTGCTATGATGAACACGGTCGAGTGTCGTTCTGACTCCACGTTTGCGGAACGTCCGCTTTCTCTGACATGGGATGGGGTCCGTTATGAGATCGCGGAGATCGTTTCGCGCTGGCGTGGACCGAGCGAACTCGGCTTTCGTGTGAAGACGACGGATGGGCAGGCTTTTGATCTAACCTACCGGGAAGTTCCCGACGAATGGCAAATTCAACCTATTTAGGAGGCATAATGCAGGAAGTAACAAGTGTTCAACGACTCTCAAAACGCGTAGCGGGGCTCAAGCCTTCGGGCATTCGCAAGTTCTTTGATATCGCCGCGACGATGAAAGATGTGATCTCGCTCGGCATCGGCGAACCGGATTTCACCACACCGAAACCCATTCTTGATGCGGGCATTCGTTCTCTGCAAAATGGCGAGACGCATTACACATCCAACTGGGGCAAGCTGGAGTTGCGTCAGGCGATCGCCGACAACTTGAAGAAGCTCTACAACGTAAGCTACGACCCGACCAATGAAGTGGTCGCCACGGTCGGCGTCTCTGAAGCGTTGTACCTGACCTTCACTGCCATCCTTGATCCCGGCGATGAAGTCATCATCCCCACTCCATGTTTTGTCTCCTACCAAGCGGAAGTGATCCTGGCGGGCGGCGTCCCTGTGGAAGTGACCGCGCGCGTGGAAAATGATTTTGCGGTTGACCCTGATGACATTCGCAAAGCGATCACAGCGCGTACGAAATGCATCTTTATCGGTTATCCATCCAACCCCACCGGTGCCGTGGCGACCAAGGAAACGTTGCTTGAGATCGCCAAGATCGCCGAAGAACATGACCTGATGGTCGTCTCGGATGAGATCTATGACCGGCTGGTGTATGATTTCACTCACGTTTGTTTCCCGTCGTTGAGCGACAGCATCAAACAGCGTACCATTCTGCTGGGCGGCTTCTCAAAGGATTACGCCATGACCGGCTGGCGCATCGGCTACGCCTGCGGACCTGCCGATATCATTCAGGGACTGGTGCGCATTCACCAGTACACAATCATGTCTGCACCCACTACCGCACAGGACGCGGCACTGGTCGCTTTGCAACAGGGCAATTCCTATGTAGAGGAAATGGTCGCAGAATATGACCGCCGCCGTCGTTTACTCGTGGCTGGACTTAATCGCCTCGGGCTCTCCACCTTCGAGCCGCGCGGCGCGTTCTACACCTTCCCCAACATCAGCGCCTCCGGCATGGACGATGAGACCTTCGCGGAGAAGTTACTCAAAGAAGAACATGTCGCCGTGGTTCCGGGCAATGCGTTCGGTCCTGGCGGTGATGGTTTTGTAAGAGCCTGTTACGCTACGGAATACAGCAAGATCGAAGAAGCACTGCATCGCATGGAAAAGTTCATGAACCGGTATGGATAATAGTGGTTAGTGAGTATCAGGCGGACTGAAAGGTCCGCCTTTTTATTTTGAGGATGCTATAATTTTTAAAGCGAGGTGCTATCCATGAACCTACAACTCTTCAAGAACAAAAACGGACTCATCATCATTATATGCATCGCAGCGGGGATCCTGTTCTATTCCCTGGATTATTTCAAACTCGATTATCAGATGACAGGCTGGAAAAGCTTTGGGGAATCTCCAGTGAAAGCCTGCCATCATTCAATACTTTGTTCCCGATACACCCAATGTGATCGGCTTCAAGGAAGATGGCAGCGGAGAAACGGTCAGTTGTGCGGTGACGGTGGCGTACGTAGAAGCGCAGGATGGGACACCCCATCGCTGCTGTGATACGGATGAAAGAATTGCCTGCCTGGCGGGGGAATTTCCCAGCGATATTCCTCCCGTGAATGAAGCCTGCAACTCCAGCATTCGGGAACTTATGGGGATACCCTCCTCCCTGGAGAACACGAAAGATTACAAGGTTTTTGGTAATTGTGCTGATGGAAGCCAGGCAGAGGTCACGGTGGCGCAGATCGATGCGAACGGACAGATCCTATGGAAGTTCATCAACATTAGCACACTTAACGTGATCAGCAGTGCATTGAAATGTGTTTTGGCTCCCGCCCTGCTTGGGCTGGCAGGCTGGCTTATCGTTACAACCCTGCGTGGAAGCACGTATAAACCCGTTCGAAGGTTTTAATTTTTTTTCTTTACAGAATCAAAAATCCCCGAGACATTGTCCCGGGGATTTTTTGTCGTTAGGTAGTCAATTAGTTAACAACAATGACGTTGCTAGCCTGAAGACCCTTGGGACCTTGTTCGACAGTGAACTCGACCTTCTGGCCTTCCTGCAGGTTCTTGAAACCATCCGCCTGAATAGCGGAGAAGTGGACGAAGACATCCGGTCCGCCGTCACGAGCGAGAAAACCGTAACCCTTCGTTCCATTGAACCACTTGACTGTACCGTTGATACGTTCCGACATTTTTGCCTCCTTGGCAAAGATAAAATATGGAGGGTACTTCTGGTATTGCATCGGAGCCGCCTCAACGGCGGTAAAACAAAGCGGCTCACGGACGATCCGTGAGCCTCCTGGTAAATCCAAAGCAACTACTGGTATCCTACGCCCGCAAGGATATCATGATGGGGGTAGGGTGTCAATGAGAATCTTTGAAACGCAAGGAACTGTAAAGTTACAGGAGTACAATAACGAAAACCACCCATTCAGACAGAGGAAATATGCCCTTTTCTACAGAATTGGAACGAGAAATCGACCGTTTCGTTGATCAAGCCATGCAAACCTGGAACGTGCCCGGGCTGGCGCTGGCGATCGTCAAAGATGATGAAATCCTGGTTGCAAAGGGATACGGCATCCGTGAGATGAACAAACCCGAAACCACTGACGAGCACACGTTGTTCGCCATCGGCTCGAACACCAAAGCCTTCACCGCCACAGCGATGGGCTTGCTCGTGCAGGATGGCAAGGTCAAGTGGGATGACCCGGTCACGGAGTATCTGCCCGATTTCAAAATGTACGATCCGCACACCACAGCGCTGATCACCATCCGCGATCTACTGTGCCACCGCGCGGGATTGGGCACCTGGGCAGGCGACATGCTGCTGATGAGCAAATATCCCACTGAGGACATCGTGCGGCGTCTTCGCTACATTCCGCCGGAATACAGTTTCCGCGCGGGATATGGCTATTGCAATCTGCTCTACGTCACCGCCGGGTATGTCATCGAACAGGTCAGCGGCATGAGCTGGGATGACTTCATTCAGAAACGCATCTTCGAGCCGCTGGGCATGACCGACAGTGTGACCAATCCGCGGTATCTGCCGGAACGGAATAACATTGCCGTACCGCACGAAGATGTCAAAGGCAAACTGCAAACCGTGACCCAGCGCATGGATGTGCATGTCGGCGCGGCGGGATCGATCCACGCTTCGGCAGCGGATATCGCGCAGTGGCTGCGAATGCAACTCGCAGAGGGACACATTGACGGGCAGCAGTTCGTGAACTCAGACATCATCAACGAAATGCGCACGCCTCATACGCCCATTAGACTGACTCCGATGGAACGGAAGTTATTCCCCTCCCGGCATTACGCCGCCTACGGACTTGGCTGGTTCCTGAGCGATACACACGGCAGATACGTTGTCCGTCACACCGGCGGCGTGGACGGTATGCTCTCCAGCGTGGTAATGATCCCTGAAGAGAAACTCGGCATCGCCGTCTTCACCAACAAACTTCCCAACGCGGCGTACGTCATAGTGCCGCATTTCCTGACCGAGAAATTCCTGGGTCTTGAGTTCGCGTGATTGGATCCAGACCTATGTTGATCTCGAAAAGGAGATGAAGGAAAAAGAATCGCAGGCGATCCAAAAGCGCGATGAGAACTCGGGCAAAGGACACGCACCCATCGCTGGTCTTGCAGAAATATGCTGGGGAGTATGAGTCCGCTATTTTAGGGGGAGCAAGCTTGAGCTTCGATGGCGACCGGCTTCACATCCAATTGGAAGCGCATGAGACCATCTTCGGCACGTTGGAACACTGGCAGTACGACACGTTCCTGTGCAGTTGGGATGACCCTGTGCTGCGCGAAAGTTTCATCCCGTTCATTACCGATGGACAGGGCAACGTGGTCGAGTTCCGCGTGAAGATCCGCGAAGACTGGTTCGACCCGCTGGAGCATGTATTCAAGAAGAAATAAACGCAGGGAAGCATCATGAACATCGATATATAGCACTGTACACCCGCCAGACAATGAAGCAGACCTTCACTTTACCGGCACCATCCCTGTGGCAGCGGTGGAGTTTGGAACAAATTCGATCTATACGGCGTTACAGCGGTTCGAGCAAAGCAATATCATATGTCGTTGCGAGAAGGGTGCTCTTCCCGACGAAACCGTACTCCCCGGCACTTGCATCCGGGGCAAGTGTGCGCTCGGTGCAAGTGAGCAATCTCCCGTTAAATAAGATTGGTTTATCGAAAGGTATCAACCGTTTAAGTGGGGATTGCTTCGCTTCGCAGGGCAAAGAAAGCCCACCTTTGGCTCGCAACGACATGAAAATAGTTGGATAATTTTAGAAATAAGAGGAGACATAAATGACAGATCAAGGACTTATCTGGCACGATCCGAACTGGCAAAAACAAGCCCATGAGTGGGTCCGCTCGCAAGCGGAACAACACTCTATTCAAATTGCCGGTGAAATTGAACAGAACCATGCCTATGCCTGGTCAACCGTGATGCGCGTGCCAACCAATCAAGGCATGTTGTTCTTCAAAGCCACCGCCGGAGAAACACTTTTCGAGATCGCGCTAACCGAGAAACTTGCGGGCTGGTTCCCCGATCGTATGCCCGAACTCGTCGCTGTGGATACCGAGCGCGGCTGGATGCTGATGCGCGACGGTGGCGCACGGCTGCGCAACTCCATCCGCCCGAAGAAGGACGTCATGCCGTGGGAGCCGGTCATCGCGCAATATGCCGATCTGCAGATCGGGCTTGCCGATCACGTGGATGAGATCCTTGCACTGGGTATTCCCGACCATCGTCTCGCGAAACTTCCCGCGTTGTATTCCCAATTGCTAGCCGACGAAACCAGCCTGATGATCGATCAGGAAAAGGGATTATCCTCCGCTGATTTTCAGAAGCTGCTGGAACTGAGACCACGCTTCGAGAAGATCTGTGCGGATCTAGCTGCGTTCGGAGTTCCTGAAACGCTCAACAATGGCGACTTCCATGATGGAAATGTGCTCCTCAAAAACAGGCGCGTTACCTTCTTCGATTGGGGAGATGCCACTGTTACCCATCCCTTCGTCTCACTGCGGACATGGTTCGTCAGCATGGAAATGGCTCTCGAACTGGAGGAGGATTATGCTCCGCCTACAGCAGAGATGACAAAGCTATTGCATTGCTATCTCGAACGCTGGAAAGCCTTTGGGGATCAGGAACGACTGCTGGAGGCTTATTCTCTCTCACGCCCGGTTGCCGCCATTGTCAAAACACAGTTATGGCACACCACCATCACCCGCATGGACCCATCCGTACGGACAGACTACGCCTGGATCGTGCCGGAACTGTTCCGCGAGTTTTTGCATTATGAGAAGACGTTGAGATGACATCGCAAGCCATAAAGCGTAAGGGCAAAAGTAATTAGAAACGCAGACCGCAGGTAACCATGCCTGCGGTTTTTTTACCATGTCGTTGCGAGCCCAATGGGCTCACAACGACATGGGTTTTTGTGTATCACTCAGGTTATACTTTTATACAATTATCTGTAATAAGGAAGGTGTGAAATGCTGAAGCGAACTCTCGGTAAAAGTGGATTAGAAGTCAGCGCACTCGGCATGGGATGCTGGGCGATCGGCGGTCCATGGATGTGGGAACAGCCAAGAGAAGAATGGTTCCCGCTGGGCTGGGGCGACACGGATGATGACGAGACGATCCGCGCACTGCACACCGCAATCGACCTGGGTGTCAACTTCTTCGATACGGCAGCCAATTACGGAGCCGGTCACAGTGAAATGCTGCTAGGGCGCGCCTTCAAAGGGAAACGCGACAAGGTCGTCATCGCCACCAAGTTCGGGCATATCGTCAACGAAGAGAAGAAGACGGTCTACGGCGACCCCGCTCAGATCATCCCAAACGTCCGCACGGATGTGGAGAACAGCCTGCGCCGCTTGCAGACCGATAGCATTGACATTTATCAACTGCATCAGGGTCGCTACGATCTCAACCTGGCATTGGAGTTGCAGATCATTCTGGAGGAATTGGTCAAGGCGGGCAAGATCCGCTGGTATGGCTGGAGTACGGATGTCCCATAGAATGCCCGCGCCATGGCAGGTTCCGCGAACAATGCACACTTCACATCCGTCCAATTCCAGTTGAACGCGCTGTATGACAACATGGAGATGCGACAGGTCTGCGCAGAGTTCAACCTGGCTGGCATCAACAAAGATCCGCTGCACAAAGGTTTCCTAACCGGGAAGTTCAGCGCCGCTACCACTTTCGCCGCCAACGACAACCGCTCCGATTGGGATTTTTCCCAGCCGGAGTTCCAGAATAAACTCAAAGCCGTGGATGCGATCCGCGAGATACTCACCTCCAACGGGCGGACTATGCCGCAGGGTGCGCTCGCCTACATCTGGGCGCTGGATGAGCGCATGGTGCCCATCCCGGGATTTCGAAATGTACAGCAAGTCACCGAGAACGCAAAAGCGCTGGAGTTCGGTCCATTGACCGCGGCGCAGGTGAAAGAAATACAGGCTGTGGTCGAAAAATATAAATTGAAGGGCTAGTTCCGCCGAACGTTCATGGACGATACGGACATCAGCTCTGCTGTGGATGGATACTGTCATTCACAGCAGAGCTGCTTCTTTTTCGCCCGCAGGAACTCTTCACAGCGGTTGTTGTACTCGATATAGAAATCGGAACAGAACTGGGCGCAGATCGTTTCAGCATGCGTATCCGTGGACTTGAACCATTCCGCCCTTTGTTCTCTCATGGCTGGACCGACCTCCCCAATCGGCATGCCGCCTTCTCGAAAATAAACCCCACAGGGATAATGCCATTTCCCGGAAACAACACTATCATCCAGCACCAGATGACATTTGTGCGCATCGGAAGGCTGCAATCCGCGGACCTGGCGACCCACATGGAGGTTCTTTGTCCTATAGCTTAAGATCGGATTTTTATCGAGCAGGTCAGACGGGATATTCTGTGTTTTCAAAACCAACTGTTCGCCATGCGAGGCGGTAACAAAACGGATATCGGCTACGCCCAACTCGTGTGCAAAGGAAATGATCTTATCTGCCTGTTCGATATTCTCCTCTGTGAAAACAATACTGGCTGTTACGTACGTCATCTTTGACAATCGTTGTATGTTTCCAGTCACCTTTTCCCACTGATGGCTGACACGCGCAATACTATCTGCAAGCAGCGGGTAGCACAGAGTCCAGGGAGATGGCAATATCGTTGACACCCTCCTGGAGGAGTTGTTCGTACACATGAAAAGGCGCGGACCCGTTCGAGGAAAGCCCGATCCGTTCGACCCTGCCTTCCCGGCATTTGCGCACGAGCAAAGGCAATGGTCTGTATAAGGTTGGCTCCCCTCCGGAAAAGCGGATATTCTTGAGCCCGTCCTTGAGCCATAGCTCGATCACTTCGAGCGCCAGGTTTTGATCGATATCCTTGTGGGAAAGCTTGCGGCAATAGATGCAATTGAAATTACACCGCCCTGTTACAATGATCTCTCCACGCCACATGGGAGATGTCTGGCTTGCATGCATTGCCCTCTCGTCCGTCAAGGTGTAGAAACCAATATCATCGAGTTTCATCCTTGCCTCCGGTAGAAATTAAGATTTGGTAGCAAGCAATTGCATACCAGAAAATTGTAGCACGGCTGTCAAGTACCCAAATGAGAGAAGGGAGATGATCATGGATTACGACGCAATTGTCATCGGTTCCGGCGCAGGTGGACTGACCGGTGCCGTCGCACTCGCACAGGCGGGTAAGAAAGTATTGATACTCGAAGCAGCATGACCGTCCCGGCGGATGGACGCATTCGTTCACGTTGAAACGGGTATCGCTTCAGCCCGGGTGTACATTACATCGGTGACCTGCAGGAGAGCGGTGGACTTCGTCGCATTTATGATGGGCTCGGTGTTTCACCAGATCTCAGCTTCGTAGAACTCAACCCCGATGGTTATGATCACATCTTTATCGGCGAGCAAAAGTTCGATTTCCCCAAAGGAAAAGAAAATCTGATCGAACGGTTGAAGAAGTCATTTTCCGCATGAGGCGCAGGGCATTGACGGTTATTTCAAGACGCTGACCTCGATGATCGATGGTCTTCGCAATATCGGCAAATTGAACAAGCCAATCGAAGCAGCAGGTGTGTGCAATGTGATTTCAAGTGGAGCGTGCCACACGGTGCCGACCTGATCAACGCGCACATCAGCGACCCCGTTCTGCGCGGCGTGTTGAGCGGGCAATCAGGCGATCACGGCATGCCGCCGTCGCAGGTCAGTGCGTTCATGCATGCAGGCATCACCGATCATTATCTCAACGGCGGGTACTATCCGCTGGGCGGCGCGTTCACGATCCCGCGCGCGTTCGTCAGGGCGCTGAAACGCTCGGGCGGCGAGATCAGGCTCCAGTCTAGAGTGAAGCGGATTCTCGTCGAAGGGAAAAAAGTCTTGGGCGTCGAATTGGAGTCGGGGGAAGAGATCCGCGCGGATGTGGTCATCTCCAATGCAGACCCGGAGGTGACGTTCGGCAGGTTGATCGGACGCGAGAAGCTCTCGCCTCGTCTCAAGCGGAAGGTTGATTCCGTTTCCTATTCGACCTCGTGCCTCAGCCTGTTCTTCGCCACCGACATGGACCTGCGCGCCGAGGGAACTCGACTCGGGCAATAAGTGGTACTACGACCACGCCGACGTGGACGGCATCTATCGTTCTGGTCTCACCGATGCCGTGTTACGGGACGAGACTCCGCCCGGCATGTTCCTGACCGTGACCACGTTGAAAGACCCATCCAAGATGCACACCGGACATCACACCTGCGAAGTCGTTTGCCTTCGTGAGCTATGACGCATTCGAGAAATGGGCGCACACGAAATATGGCTCCCGCCCCACGGATTACGACGCCATGAAGGAAGACCTTGCCTGGCGCATGGTGCGCGGACTGGAGAAACGCATCCCGGTTTGAGCAAGCACATCGTCTATTACTCCCTCGGCACGCCGCTGACCAACGAACATTATCTCAATGCCACGCGCGGAAATCTCTATGGCATTGACAAACGCCCGTCGCAGGTGGGACCGCTGCGATTCACCCCGCGCACCGAATTCGACGGCTTATTCCTGTGCGGACAAAGCACGCTCAGTCACGGCGTGGCAAGCGTCACCGCCTCTGGCATCGACGCGGCGAAGGCAGTGCTCAACTGCCGTTCACGCGATATCCTGACCCAAAGCGGAAACGCTCCGTTGTTCTTGCAGGCGGAACGACCTCGATACATGGCCCGAACATTTGAGGAGGAAGATGGAAAGAGAGGGAAAAGGCGAAGGAAGAGGAAGAGAAGGAAATGCGATAATAAACCAGCAAAGAGGTAAAATTCAAAAAGGCTGTATTATTTCGATTGAAACATGGGTACAGGAGATAAAATGCCTAAAGCTGAGACCAAAATAGATAGTGAACTCGAAACTGTGGGACATATTCTTACAACTGATTTCAGATACAAGGTGCCTCCATATCAAAGAAACTTTTCTTGGACAAAGAAGAAGAGGTTGAACAATTATGGCTTGACATCATCCAAGCTATGGACGAAAACCGCTCAGAATACTTCCTAGGGACCATTGTAGTTGATGAAGACAGAGAAGAGAAAATTCGTACAGTAATTGATGGACAACAGCGATTAGCTACGCTCTCTATGATTTTTAGTGCGATTAGAACAGTTTACGAAGACATAGTGATGAAAGATCTGGAGAAGTATATAAAGATTATCTCGGCGTTCGTAATAAGAAGAACCCGACTAACTGAAGCGCGGCTTTGCATTAAATGCGCTAAATGAGCCTTTATTTCAGAGATTGATTGTAGAAAACGCGTCTGATGATGAAATTAAGTCTACAACGTTGTCAAAAACACTCGACGAATCAAACTTTTTATTATCCACAGCAATTTTGTATTTGCGAGAGACGGTTAGAGAAAAAACAAAGACATCATCAAAATATGAAAACTTTCTCTTGGCATTAGAAGAATATGTGCGTGATCGAATAGTGATGATTCTTGTCTCCGTAGGTGACGAAGGAGATGCATACCTTATATTTGAAACCTGAAATGACCGCGGATTAGATTTATCAATAAGTGATTTACTCAAGAACTACATATTTCGGAAAGGCTGGAAGACGCCTAGAAGTCGTCAAAAGCCAATGGCAAGAAATGGCTTTTCTGCTTGGTTCACAAAATCTCGCTCAATTTCTTCGACATTACTGGCTTTCCCATTATGGTGTGGTGCGAGACCGCGATCTATACAAAGAGATGAAAAGAAATTTCGCGAGCCCCCATTTAGTACTTGATTTAATGACAGATTTACGAGAGTCTGCAGACAAGTATTCCGCTTAAATAATGTTGACCACGCAATATGGCAAAGTTATGGTACAGCGGTCAGAAAAGATCTGAAACTCTCAGCTTTTTGGGTAGAATTCAGTTTCGTCCATTAGCATTGGCGGCTCTTGATACATTTGATGAAGATGATGTAGCAAAAATAATAAAAATTATTGTTATAGTTTCAATGCGATACAGCATCATCTCAGGATCATCAAATCCCGGTAATATTGAAAAAGCTTATTCAAATGCAGCAATTGCTATTAGATCAGGGAAAGGCAAAATCTGCAGCTAAAACATTCTCAATGCTAAAAGGAATATATCCTGATGATTTGCGATTTGCGTCAGATTTTGCAGAAAAGGAAATAAGCAAAGCAAAGCTCGCACGTTATATATTAGCTGAAATTGCTAATAAAAAGCAAGAGAATCAATAGGGACATAATGTTACTGAGGACGAAAAAATTTCGACCCTTGAACATATTATGCCAAAAGCAAGAGCTAGTCACTGGATTAAGGCAGCCCCAGATGAAACAGTATACCTCGCACATATAAACAGACTTGGAAATTTAACGCTCATCGAAAGAAAGTCTAACAAAAAGCAATCGGCACTGATCCTTTCGAGAAGAAGGTTCAACTGGCTTACAGCAAGTCGCAGTTATTGCTAACAAATGAGATTTCAGCATATAAAAACTGGACTATAAAAGAAATCCAGGAAAGACAGCAAAACCTTGCAGAAATCGCTGTCAGTATTTGGAGATTACCATATAGCTAATGATTGGAAGGCAAACTCACTCATCAAGAAACAAGTAATCGATTTGCAGATTTTTAAGTTGGTACTTATTGGATCGTCAACTGTAACCCTAGGGTACATTTTAACGTCTAAAAAATAAACGAATTATCTAAAGTAATTTTTCACATTTCAGACAACATTTCAATAGTTCATTGATAAATAATGTGGAGGATATCATGCGAGCGCTTGTAAACATTCAATTACCTTTTGACGAAAACGGACAATATATTGATACTAAAGAATTTCATCAAATTCTTCAGCTTATCGGCTTACGTCCACGTGATATGCCGCCTAGCGATGATGAACAGAAATTCAAAGAATATTGCCTCAGGCGGGCAAGTCCCATCTTTGACCGAATGCCTGAGAATACTGAGGAAGAAAAAGCGAGAAAGCAACTTACAAAAGAGAATATCATATACGCATCAGATTTACCTCAGTCTAATACTATATTTATGATCACTGCACATACAGAAAGTGAATGCCGGTTTAGGCTTTTGAATTCGAAAATCGAGTTGCTTCAAGATGGTGCAAAAGATCTGGTACTAAAAATAAATGATTACAATGACAAGCACCCAAACAAACGGCTTAAAATTAGTTGGGCAAATTTAATATCTTCGAGCATGGACTTGAAGAATTAACGATTAGCGGAATAGTCGTTAAGAGTTGGTGGAAGGCTACTCAAGCAATCGCTGGTCGCGACATACTAATCACGTTTTTTGGTTTACTACTTTTTTTTATTTTGACAGCATTGAGTATTTGGTTACTCAAAGATGGGATATGGCACACAATTGTTGACAGATTATCTACAGCAATGTTTACTGCAATGATCGTGTCGGCACTTACAGTCTATTATACGTATCGATCAGTAGTTCCTGTAATACAATGGACTACATCCTATGACGATAAGTTTTAAAATCCTAAATCAGGATTTTGAGCGTTTCAGAGTTTTTTGACACAGGTCACAGACTATGGATGATTCACATTTCCGACCGCTTAGAGTTTTTCTCTGCCATGCGTCAGAAGATAAACCTTCTGTCCGAAAACTGTATAACCTTTTAGCTACTGAGAGTTGGATTGAACCTTGGCTGGATGAAGAAAACTTGCTACCTGGCTCAGGATTTTGACCTTGAAATCCATAAAGCTACTAGAGACGCGGATGCTATAATAATTTGCTTATCAAAAGTTTCTGTCACAAGGAGGGAGATGTTAATAAAGAAATTAGACAAGCATTAGATATATCACAGGAAAAAGCTGAGGGTGCTATTTATGTAATACCACTACGGCTAGATGATTGTGCACCATCATTTGAGCGTTTGAAACAGTTACAGTGGCTAGATTACTTCAAACCGAACGCTCATGACAAACTCATTAAATCGTTGCAGGCTCGTGCAATTGCATTGAACATTGTTACTACCAACAACAAAGTAGAAGTACTTCCTAATATAAAGCCGTTTATTTCGACAGTTGATAACTTAGATTTGTACCGTTTTATTGAAATCAAACCTCCAGCCAATTCCAAGATATCTTATCCCTTTTGGGTTGGTAAATATCCTGTTACTAATGCCCAATACGAACGTTTTCTTACCCTCTACTTTGCTAGCCCATTTCATTGGCTGGAGTTTCCCAAATTCAACGTAGACTGCGATGCAATCGGTGATTGGGGAAGTCAAGGCTTTATTTGGTTGGAAGATGAACTTAGACAGGGAAAATCAGATGTCTTGTGGCCGCGGTACCGGAAGACAAAGTCTTTGGAGACTTAATCCATATCATCCGGTAGTGGGAATTTCCTGGTTTGAAGCTTATGCTTATTGTGACTGGTTATTTCAAAATTGGAATAACGTTTCGGAAAGTGAAGCAAACTCATCTTTAAGTCCAAAATCAATACGCTTGTCACTAAAAGCTGAATGGATAGCAGCAGCGGGTGGTGATGAAGAACCAGAAGGCGTTACCCTTAGGGATAGCACAGGGCAAAAGACCACTTCTTTCAAGGAGTTTTTGCGGCACGAAAATGTTAACAGTGATATCGGTATTGGACACACTGTAGCGGTAAATAGTTATCCCCTTGGAAAGATTCCATTTGGGAGTGATGGATATGGGGGGGAATGTATGGGAATGGCAAGCGAACTATGGAAATATGTCTGAAGGCAAACTTGAACTCCGTGGCGGGTCATGGGATGATCATCATAATCTTGCCCGTGTGTCTACCTATAATAATAGCCGCCCAACTGACAGAAATAATAAAGTTGGATTTCGGATAGTGGTACTACCAATTAGTTAAATTGTGGATCTGTATTATTAGCCCATCACAGTTTTTTTACTTTTACAACTCCTTGCTATGAAAACGAGTGATTGGATTGCATAAAATATTTATATCAAAACAAGTGTATCAACACCACAGCTTGTAGCCTTTATAACCCATATACTCAGAGTTTGATAATCCTACAAATTCCCTTTATGCTGCTCGCCATCCACACTGATGTAATCACACCGGCGGCATCTTTCCAGGTTCATCAAATTCTCCGGGTCAATCGCCTGTTTGATGAGGCGCATCACAGCGAGAACTCCGGCTTCATGTTCGGCACCCATTCAAATCGCTTCCCCTACAAATTCCCCTTATGTTGCCCGCCGTCCACGCTGATGCAATCGCCGGTGATCCAATTGGCACGCTCTGAAACAAGGAAGACAGCCACATCCGCCACTTCCTCGGGAGTACCCATCCGCCCCGCAGGGATGGACTTGAGCGCCGCATCGTAATACGAGGGCTGGTTGGTTTTGCGCTCCGCCCAAAGTCCGCCTTCGAATTCGATGGAACCGGGCGCCAGTGTATTCACTCGAATATGGTGCTTTGCCAGACGCACCGCCAGCGTCTTCGAGTAACTGATGATCGCCGCTTTCACCGCCGCATAGGGCTGGCTGGAAGCTTCCAACCCTGAAATGGACGAGATAAAAAGAATACTTCCGCCGCCGCTCTCGGTCATCCATGGGGTAACTTTGCGCGCGGCGCGGGCAGAGGCGAGCAGGTCCACATTGAAACTGGCTTCCCAATTCGCTTCATCGTCTGTGAAGCCAAAGGCGGAGGCATTGCAGACCAGAATATCCACGCGTCCAAAATGTCCCTTGGCGTTTTCAAGGAATTGATCGAGAGCGCTGGCGTCTCCCACATCACAGGGAGCGGCGAACACATCCACACCTTTGGCGCGTACTGCCGCTTCCGCTTCCTGCAAGGGAAATGCACGACGCGCACAGATGGCAAGGTTCACGCCTTCTGCGGCTAGCCCCAGCGCAATGGCTTTCCCGATCCCGGCGCTGGCTCCGGTGATGACAGCAACTTTACCTTTAAGTCCAAGTTCCATTATGGTTACCTTTGTCTAGATCATGTCGTTGCGAGGGCGATAGCCCGAAGCAATCTCCCGTTAAACGAGACCAACCTTATCGATAAGAGTTAACCGTTAAACGGAGATTGCTCACTTGCACCGAGCGCAAGTACGGTGTCGTCGTCGCTCCGCTCCTCCTCGCAACGACATTACACTCCAGCTGCTTTAAAAGCCGCACTCACGATCTCCTGCGCTTCGGCGAAGATGCGCTGAAGGTGGGCTTCGTCCACGAAGCTTTCGGCGTAGATCTTGTAGACATCCTCGGTGCCGGAGGGGCGTGCCGCGAACCAGCCTTTGCCGGTCACCACTTTCAAGCCGCCGATGGATGCACCGTTGCCAGGAGCCCTGGTCAGCCGGGCGGTGATCGTATCACCAGCCAGCGTGTCTGCTTTCACATCTTCGGGGGAGAGATTCTTGAGCACGTTCTTCTGCGCCGGGTTCGCCTTCGCATCAATGCGCTGGTAAACGGGAGCGCCGAATTTGGCGGTCAGATCCTTGTAATGCAGACCCGGGTCGCGCCCGGTCAGCGCGGTGATCTCCGCCGCCAGCAGGTCGAGCAGGATGCCGTCCTTGTCGGTCGTCCAGACCGTGCCGTCCTTGCGCAGGAACGAGGCGCCGGCGCTCTCCTCCCCGCCGAAGCCGAACGAACCGTCCACGAGTCCATCCACGAAATATTTAAATCCCACCGGGACTTCGTTCAACGTGCGACCGCAGGTCCTTTGCGACGTAGTCGATCATCGAGGACGAGACCAGCGTCTTGCCGACCTGCGCGTCCTTTCTCCAGCCGGAGCGGTTGCGTACAAATAATCGATCGCCACCGCCAGAATAGTGATTCGGGTTCATCAACCCGGAGGAGGGTGTCACAATACCGTGACGGTCCACATCCGGGTCGTTGCCGAAAGCGATATCGAACTGATCCTTCAAGCCGATCAAGCCCGCCATGGCGTACGGCGACGAACAATCCATGCGGATCTTGCCATCGTGGTCAACGGTCATGAACGAGAAGGTCGGGTCCACGGCGCGATTGACAACCGTGATGTTCAGCTTGTACACGTCGGCGATGATGTCCCACATATTCACCGCCGCGCCGCCCATCGGGTCGACGCCGATGCGCAGACCACCGAGCTTGTCCATTTCGATCACGTGGATCAAATCACGGATATACGGCGTGACGAAGTCATACTTCTGCGTGGTAGGAGCGGCGAGTGCCTGCTTGAGCGGAATGCGCCTCACGGCTTTCAGCCCATCGCGCATGATCTCGTTGGCGCGCTTCTGCACCACATTCGTGATCTCGGGTCCGGCGGGACCGGCGGTCGGAGGGTTGTATTTGAAACCGCCATCTTCCGGCGGGTTGTGCGAAGGCGTAATGACGACACCGTCCGCCAGTCCGCTGGTGCGACCGCGGTTATAGCTGAGAATGGCGTGCGAGACAACCGGCGTAGGGATGAACTCATCCGAGATGCGGATCTCGAGTCCGTTGGCGGCTAAGACTTCGATAGCGGTCGCCTCTGCCGGCTCAGAAAGAGCGTGCGTATCCTTGCCGATGAAGAGCGGTCCCGTGATGCCGTTCTGCTGGCGATATTCCACCAGCGCCTGGCACACCGCCAGAATGTGATCCTCATTGAAGTTCCCCTGCGTGGACGTCCCGCGATGCCCCGACGTCCCGAACGCCACTTGCTGTGCCGTTTCGTCCGGGTCCGGTTTTTCGGTGTAATACTTGGAGACAAGGCGCGGAATATTGGTGAGCAGTTCACGCGGCGCAGGCTGACCAGCAAGTGGATGTGGCATGATAACCTCGAATGAGAAAGGGATTTGATTTATTATAGCAAGTCATGGGTGAGTTGGCGGATATAAATACATGTCGTTGCGAGGAGCCGCTCTTTGGCGACGAAGCAATCTCCCGTTTAACGGAATCAGTCTAATCGATAAGAGACAACCGTTTAGATGGAGATTGCTTCAGGCGGAAGATCACCGCCCTCGCAACGACATGACAGATGTGAATCAAAAAGTGGAACTGACCAGTGTCAGTTCCACTTTTTATGATTTGGTTTGAATTGTTATTCCATAAAATTAAAGATCACGCGGGTGACCAGGCTGGCAGGTTTCAACCCAAGCACAAAATGTTTGATCACATCCGATGTCCTGGAGCCGCCGGGCGCTACATCTGCCAGCGAATGTACACGTAAAGCATTTTTCGCTTGCTCCACGCTCCAGCCATTCGGCAGCGGGCAGCGGACCTGCACCGTTTCACCCGCAGCCATATCGAAGAAGTTGTCGCTGAAGACCACATCTGCGTTCTCGAGCTGCAATTCAACATAACGAGCAAACGCTTTGGCTTTGATCGCAATGATCAACTGATCATCGTCCTGTGAGATGTCCCAGCGCAGTTCAGGGTCCGGCAGGGTCATATTCTTTTCTTTGGCAAATAAGGCTGTCTGCCGTGATAGACATGTCTCACCATCATACAGCCCTGCGATAAATACCAAACGCGCCGCGCCATGTTCTTTCACTGCTTTGGTGAAATCAAATTCATGCACGCAAGCAGCGGATACCGGAGCAACGGACACATGCTCGCTCGCCATCTCGACCTTTTCCCCATTCAACGTTTCGAGCGACCAGCGCCACATCCCCTGCCAGGGCTGCGGGTTGTCGTTCGCCACAAATACTTTTACCCGGCTGCCTTCGTCTTCCAGTGAAAGCGCCACCTGTGCATTGAAACGCCGCGCCGCATATTGCAAGGCTTTCCAACGCCCTTCATAGTCAATGCTCGCCCAGGAGGTCACGGGCCAGCAATCGTTGAGTTGCCAATATAACGCGCCGCTGCAGCGCGGACGATTGCGCCGCCAGTGTTCCACCGCAATGCAAATCACTTCCGCCTGCTGGATTTGCGTCAGGTAGACCAGGTCTGAGAACGAAGCAGGCAGCCGGAAGCGGTCTGTCAGATAGTACAGGATCTTGTCATTGCCGCCGACCGAGCGCTGATGGTGGAGCATCACCGGCGAGTCCATGGCGATCTTCGCGCCACCGGCAAGGCCGTTAATCGTATCCATGGAGGGCAGCGCTTCGAGTCCGAACTCGCTGGCAAAGCGTGTGAAGCGTGTACGGAAATAGGTGAATGGCTTGAGTCCATGCCAGACCTGCCACAAGTGCGTATCACCGAAATTATCGCTGTTGGTCTTATCCATGAACTTGCCGGAGGACGGCGAACTGGGCCAATACGAATGGTCGGGATCGAGCTTCGCCACCCAATCAGGAAGATCGTGATAGAAGAAACACTCGCATGCTTCGGTGAGAGATTTATGTTTCTTCCACAAGCCCCACAGCATCTCGATCTCGTTATTGCCGCTCCACAACGCCAGGCAGGCGCGATGTCGCAAACGGCTGACCGCCTGCTCCACTTCCACTTTTACATTTTCGGTGAATTCCGTCTCATCGAACGGGTAGGCTGCGCAGGCAAACATAAAGTCCTGCCAGATCAAGATGCCATAGCGATCGCACAGGTCATAGAAATTTTCGTCTTCATAGTATCCGCCGCCCCATACGCGCAGCATGTTCATATTCGCGGCAGCCGTATCTTTGATCCAGCGTTTATAGCGCTCGCAGTTAAGGCGCGTTGGGAACAAATCGGCAGGGATCCAGTCCGCGCCTTTGGCGAAGATCGGCACGCCATTGACCACGAAGGTAAAGGTCTTGCCCCATGCATCTGGTTCCTGGCACAGTTCCAAGGTTCGCAAGCCCACCTGGAAATTTCTCTGATCGAGACAGAGACCGTTATCTGCCAACACGACTTCCGCCTGGTATAAAGGCTGCGCTCCCAGTCCGTTGGGCCACCAGAGTTGCGGAAAGTCCACGTTCAGGGTCAGGCAGATCGGCTGTTTTCCATTCACGGTCACACCCACCTGCTGCATTTTGCCATCGGGGTGTGTGAGATGTAATTGCAGAACCAGGCTGTCTGCCATCCATTCTTCCACATAAGCGGTTGCGGTCAACGAAACCTTTCCGCCTTCGTGATGCTGTTGGATGTGCACATCTCCGAGACGCGCCGCGGAATATCCTTCCAGTTTGATCTCGCGCCAGATGCCGCTCGTCACCAACCGCGGACCCCAGTCCCAGCCGAAGTCATTCTGCACCTTGCGCAGATGCGCCATACCGCCATTCATCATGGTCGGCAGCTTGCGCTCTTTTTGACGCGAGTCGACATAAGCGACAGGCGAGCGGAAGATAACGGAAACAGCATTGATACCAGGCACGAGCCGCTCTTTCACGTCCCAGCGATACGTCCGGAACATATTATTCGTCTGCGCCAGAGGCTGCCCATTCAACGAGATTTCCGCTACCGTATCCAGCCCCTCGCAGACCAATTCCACGCGGTCTTCATTCAGCAACTCCGGCAACACAATAAACTCGTGACAATACTCCCAGTCACGCTCTGCGACCCACTGCACTTGCTTTTCGTTCTCGCCCAAAAACGGATCGGGGATTTCGCCCGCCGTCAGCAAATCCATATATGTTCCACCAGGGACGGTGGCGGGAATCCATTTGCTGCTATTGGCTTCGCACTCGCGCATCTGCCATGCGCCAGAAAGGGATTGTTTGATCATCGTTGGCTTCTATACCTTTTTCGTGCCGGAATGAAATTCCACGCATGGTATCACCCCCTGCCTATCGCGCGTCCATGTCATCTATACTCAAATTTGGATGTATAAAGTCAGGTTAAAAGCACAGGGCGGATTGATGTCCCGCCCTGCAATGCGTCTCACGAACTCAATTCTTGTATCTGATTCTTTCGCCATTGCGCGTTCCTTTTTCCTCTCCAGCATCGCGCGGATACGAGCATGGCGTTCGCGTGTCAACGGATAAAAATACGCCATCGCTACAGCGCTAAAAATCAATAGCGCACCCAGAGGTCCGATCAGAAAGCGGATGGCTTGCAGCGCCAAATCAGGCTGCGTGAATTGTGTCGCACCCGCGGGTGGTGTCTGATATCCGAACCATCCCAATGTTTGCAGTGCAATGAAGATCGCCAGCGCACCGGTCAACTTGCGGACAAAATTTTTCACGCCGTAATAGATGCCTTCGCGGCGGCGACCCGTGCGCAACTCATCCCATTCGATCACATCGGGGAAGATCGCATCCGGTAAAACATGCGCGGTCGAAACGCTGATACCTGCCATCACCGCCAGCACAAGAATGAGTGTTACCTGTCCCGGTTGAATCGCATAGATGAATAATTGCACCACTGCCCAAAAGATCATGCCAATCATATAAGCATGCTGCTTGCCCAGCTTGCGCGCCGTCCACACCCAGAACGGCAACACGATCACCGATGTCACCAGCAGGCAGGCGAATACCGCCGATTCGAGTGGAAGACCAAGCGCCTTCAAAAGCAAATTTCCGCTACCTACCCAATATGCCAAAAAGAACGGCAGCGCCAGCGCCACCAGATCAAATGTGATCCAGTTGAACATATACAAACCGGTCGCATATCGGAAAGGGATATTCTTCCAGGCAGTGCGCACTGTTTCCAAAAACGGAACATCCGGTTCAAACTCACCCACGGGTTGTTCCCGTTCCCGGATCACCGCAAAGATAAGCAAAAATGGAATCGTCGCCAGCCCGCCAAACAATGCCGAGACGATGAAATATCCCTGCTGTTGGGTCGCTCCGCTTGCCAGTGCCGCATCCACGATAGCAGGGGCGGCAACTGCGGTCGCCAACGATGCCAGCAGATTGAAGAACATACGATAACCAGTCAGGCTGGTTCGCTCATCATAGTCAGGTGTGATCTCAGGGGTCAGTGCATAGAACGGGATGACGACCAACGTCTGAAGCGTGTCGCTCAGCATGAACGTGAGACAAACCAGTGCCGCCAGTAGATATTGATTCTGAAATGGCGGCGCCCACCATAACGCCATGAAGCCCAGACCAAAGGGAATCGAGAAATATAAGAGGAACGGACGACGGCGTCCCCAGCGTGAACGGATGCGGTCACTGATCGTGCCCACGATCGGATCATTGATCGCATCCCAGATGATCCCGATCAACGCCGCAAAGGAAGCCAGCCGCGGTTCGAGCCCGACCACGTCCGTGAGGAAGATGGCGTAAAAGACCTGGCGCAATGTGCCGAAACTGGCGATGCTCCAATCGCCCGAGCCATACGCCAGTTTTTTCCAAAATGAAATACTTCCCTGCTTGATGTTCGCTGTCATGGATTCTCCAATTGTTGGTTTCGCGCTGAGCGGAGCATAGCGAAGACGAAGCGCCCTTTCAGCCGGAAAATGCGCTTCGTCTACAGGACAGAAGATCACTGTCCTTCCGCTCAGCGCGAGAGGTCACTTCTTATACCTTGTCATGCCGTCCAACAAATCCAACACCATTTCCTTCAAATCTCCTCGATTTGGAAGAGAACCTATCAAGCCGTACATCGGCGCCATTTTGGATGGAAGCCCGCCTCCGCCGCCGAGTAAGCCGGATGCTTTTTCCATCAGGGAGGTGACCCACTTCTCGGGCAGGATCCGCACCAGAGAATTGGCAATGGTCAACATCCAGGCATTCGTCGTCTTCTCGAAGCTCGGCTTACGGATCGCCTTTGCCGCATCGTTCAGGTCACGCAGAAATTCATCCACCACGCCAATATGCCCGAACTGCACGGTCATGTGCAGCGTGGGCGGGAACTGCTGGCGATCCAAGTGCCAGTTGCGTGCAGTCAGTTCATCAGCAAGGGCGTAGACGTCGAGTCCGTCCGAGCCAATGGCAAAGACACTCATCTCCGGGTCGCTGATGACCTTTAATCCCGGCACAGCTTCAACTCCCTCTTGCAATTGCTTCGCCGCTTTCATCACCAGATCAGTCATCTCCAGATAGCCCGCCTCACCCAAATAATTCAACACCGCCCACGCCGCCGCAATAGGAGCACCGGGACGCGTCCCGCCCATCGCCGGGGAGGGATAGATGCCGCCGGGCCAGTCGGTAGACACGAACATTTGATGCCGTCGCAGTTCCGCGTTCTTGTACAAAACGACCGACGCTCCCTTGGCAGCATAGGCATACTTGTGCAAATCCGCTGAAATGGAGGTGACACCCGGCACGCAGAAATCAAACTCAGGCACGGGGTATCCCAGCTTACGCACGAACGGCAGCATAAATCCACCCACACAGGCATCCGTGTGGAAGAGGATGCCATGCTCCTGCGCGATGGATGCGAGTTCTCGAATTGGATCCACCACCCCATGCGGATACGCCGGAGCCGAACCGATCATTAGAATTGTGTTGGCAGTCAGGGCTCGACGGACGGCATCCACGTCGGTGCGGAAATCAGCCCGAACCGGAGCCCAAACCGCTTTCACTCCAAAATAGTGCGCGGCTTTTTCGAAGGCGGGATGTCCCGTCACAGGCAGGATCATCTCCGGCTGTTTGATATCCGGTCGATGCTTGTGCGCCCAATCGCGGGCGGTCTTGACCACCATCAACAGCGACTCAGTGCCTCCAGAGGTAACCGTGCCCACTGTCTCATCATCACCATTCAACAGCGATGCCGCCATGGCAACTATCTCCGTTTCGAACTTGCGCAGTGACGGGAAGGCGGTGGGGTTCAGTCCGTTCTCGGAGAAAAATAAAAGCGACGCTTCTTTCAACAGGTCATCCACATCTTCGCCCGCGTGATAGACCAGGCTGAAGGCGCGCCCCTTTTGCCATTGCACATCATGGTCGCGCGCCGCGCGCATGATCGCAAGGATTTCATCTTTGGTTTTACCGTTGGTGGGGAATGGGAGTGTCATGTCCGCTAGTGTAGCACAGGGCACGATGGTCAGCCTCACAATTTGTCTCGAGAACTCGCGAAAATAAGCACTGCCCACTCGTCCAGCGACAACCTATCCTACAGGCTAGGGCGGAACGCGCCTTTTCCCCGTACACTGCAACCGGAATCGTTATTTCTCGTAAACACAATACAACATTTCATTACAAAGAGGTTTATCTATGAAACTTACCGTCACCGATCTCGGAAAACAATATCGCAGTGACCTATGGGGGTTGAAGAACTTCTCCCTTGAAATCAAACCAGGAATTTTAGGCTTGCTCGGACCGAACGGCGCGGGCAAATCCACGTTCATGCGCATGCTGGCGACCATCACCAAACCCACCGATGGGAAGATCCTGTGGAACGACATGGATGTCGTTCGTTCACCTGACACCTTGCGCGCTGTGCTTGGCTATCTGCCGCAGGATTTCGGCGTCTATCCGAATCTCAATGCGGTCGAATTTCTCGAATACATGGCTGCCATCAAAGGGCTGGATTCAAAAGCAGCAAAGCAACGCATTGATGAACTGCTGCAACTCGTCAATCTCAAGGATGCGGCGAAACGTCCACTGGGCGGGTATTCAGGCGGAATGAAACAACGTGTGGGAATCGCGCAGGCACTGCTCAACGATCCGCAATTGCTCATCGTGGATGAACCCACGGTCGGACTCGACCCGGAGGAGCGCGTACGCTTCCGCAATTTACTCTCCGACCTTTCCGGCGAACGCATCGTTATCCTCTCGACACATATCGTCTCCGATGTCGAAGCGACCGCAACCCGCATTGCCCTCGTCAACAAGGGGCAACTCTTGTGTGAATCCGCACCGGAGGATCTGCTCAAGGAACTCGAAGGCAAGGTCTGGGAGTGGAATGTCTCCAGCGATGACCTGCCTGCGCTGAAGCAGCAGCACATCGTCAGCGGCACGATCCGCAAAAGCGACGGGGTGCAGGTACGCGTGGTCAGCGCCTCCCAGCCTCAGGCGTCGGCGCGAAGCGTGAGCCCCAATCTCGAAGATGCCTATCTCTTTTTCATCGGGAACAAACAATGAAAACCGCACGAGTTATCTATCATTTGGCGCGCGCCGATTTTCTCGAGCGCATCCGCCGTTATAGTTTTCTGGTCATGCTCGGTCTGGTCGTATTGCTCGGTTATCAGACCGCCATCGGCAACATGCGTTTGCAGTTGGGTGAATATCGCGGCGAGTTCAACTCGGCATGGATCGCTGGAATGATGTCGATCATCGCCACGTTCTTTTTAGGATGGTTCGGTTTTTATCTGGTCAAAGGTTCGGTGGCACGCGACCGCGAAACCGGCGTTGGGCAGATCATGGCGACCACGCCCATGTCACGCCCTGCCTACATGCTCGGCAAATGGATCAGCAACTTTGCCGTGCTGATGACGATGATCGTTATTCTTGTGGTCTTCGGTTTCATCATCCAACTCATCAACGCCGAAAGCACGCAGGTAAATCTCAGCACCTATCTACCGCCGTTCATTTATATTGTTATGCCGCTCATGGCAGTGGTCGCAGCGATAGCAGTGCTCTTCGAAACCATTCCGTTTTTATCAGGCGGCTTCGGCAACATCGTCTACTTCTTTGCCTTCGTCATGATGATCCCATTCGCCATGGATTCACAGATCGTCAAAACAGTACCCGCGCTCGAACCACTCGGCATGGCGATGCTCAAAGATGACATGGCACAGGAAGTGCGGCAGGTCTTTCCCGATTACGACAACAGTTTCATGCTCGGCGGAATAGACACGCCCATCAAAGACACGTTCACCTGGCACGGCATCGACTGGACATCCTCTGTCATTCTCATACGCTTTGCCTACATCGGTCTTGCGATTCTTGTGACGTTGCTCGGTGCGTTGTTCTTCGACCGCTTCGATCCTTCACGCGCAAAACCCCGGAGGATAAAAAGCAACGGTTCTCTTTCTACGCCTGAGGTTGTCTCCGTTTCACAAGCTGCCCCCACCGTTTCATTGACTCCGTTAAACCGCGCCGCGAATCGCTTCAGTTTCATCAACGTGTTGATCGCCGAGTTAAAGTTATTGCTTAAAGGGCAGCGTTGGTGGTGGTACGTCGGTGCCGCCGGACTTATTGTCGTCAGTCTGACAAGTCCTGTTGAAACAGTACGTGAATACGTTTTACCATTTGCATGGATCTGGCACATCCTGCTGCTCTCCCCCATCGGCAACCGTGAAGCGCGCGACAACGTTCAGCAGCTTGCCTTCTCCTCTGCTGCACCGCTGATGCGTCAACTCCCCGCGCAATGGATCGCTGGATTCATCATCACACTCTTAATGGGCAGCGGCGCCGCGTTGAAATTCCTCTTCAGCGGAAACACAACCGGTCTGCTTGCCTTCCTCTCTGGTGCATTGTTCATTCCATCGCTGGCACTCGTCCTCGGTGTCTGGAGCGGAACCAGCAAACCCTTCGAGATCATCTACGTCTCACTCTGGTATCTTGGTCCGCTCAACAATGTTCCCCGACTGGATTTCATCGGCGCAAAAACCAGATGGATATCCTACTCTGTTCATTCCATTTGCACTGGCGCTCATCGCTTTTGCCTTCATTGGCAGATCGACGTCAGTTGAGAAATTAACCAGCATGTCATTCTGCGGTTTGTCCGACACTAATCCTCGCCAATCTACGCTAATCTATTCACAATTCACAAACGATTAGCGGATTAAATTTCAGACCTGTTATCAAAACAAAACGCCAGCCTTCTACAGACTGGCGTTTTCACTTTTTCGCTTTCCTTCGTTGTCTCCCCTTCTTCATTAACTTCTCGATCCATGCCACGAACGGCTCGGCGGGCAGATACTCTATCAACTTCCATTTTTCCAATCCGCGGGAAGACAGCACCGCATTCGCGGCTTCGATACCCGTCAAACAAGCACGCTCCAAAAAGAACGACGGCGCCGGGTGCCGCACCCAATCGCCTGCGCAAAACAAATTCGTCCACGGCGTTTCGATGCCGAGATATTTCTCCTTCGCGCCCACAGCAGGCAGCGTATGCGATTCAGATTCCTCTGCAAATGCTGACCGATGCGATGTCCCTTCATTTCAGGGAACGCCTGCTCCACATCCTTGATCGCGCGCGTCAGCAGCACAGCATCCGGTTCCGCCAATACTTCCGGCGGACCATACACATGCACTTCGATCGCGCTTCCATGTTTCTCACGCCCCCAACGCCGAAATGAATTGTAGATCCGATCCAGCCAAAAATAATTATGCACCGTGAAGTCACCCGTAAAGATTCCCGCTTCCGCTGTGGGATGTGGTTTTCGATCGAACCACAAACGGATGACCGCATTCGACAATGCCCGCGGAAAAAATAAATCATCCACGCTGCCAAAACTCGCGCCCAAAATTTTCTTCGCATTTTTCGGATCGGTTGCCAGGATGATCTCTCTCGCACAAGTGGACTCTTCTCCCGCACCTGAATCCCACGTCACACGCCACTCTTCACCATCTCTGGCAACCCGCTTCACACGCGAACCAAGTTTGACCCTGCCTCCGAATTCCATCACCTTCGCTGACAGCGGTTCACAGATACTTGTCCCGCCATCGTCAGGGAGATAGGAGAACATCCATGCATCGCGGCGCATCAATGTGTAAAAACGCAAAAAGGCAATGAACCCTGAAATGGACACTTCATCCGGATGCGATGACAACCCGTTGCGAGCCAGACCAAGGAAGAACGACTTAAGTGCCGGTGACCAATGCTTGGTCATGGAACCGAGCGTCATCCCTTCCATGGGCTGATTCTCCGCGAACGGATCGATTCCCACCGCCATAATAAGTCCGCCCCACACGCTGAACAACGACGCCCAATCACGGATGTCGAGCATCCACAAGAATCCCCAGCGCAGGAACAACTGTAAATAATGGAGCGGCGCCGGAAACAGAGAGAAGCGGATCGCCGATCCTACCGCCGTCATTCCGATGAACGAACCACTTTTATAGATCCAGTTCTCTTCCTGAGCCGGGACAAACACTGGGCGCAAATTATGTCTCGCCAGCATCGCCTGCAAATTCCGATACTGCGACCAGATGCCATGCACGCCATGTTCCAACCGAAAAGAATGATCTCACCGATCTTGATGTCTCTCCGCCTGCCAAACGTCCCCCAATGAATTTCTCATCCGCTTCGAGAATTGATCGGCTTCAATCCGCGCTCGGCAAGATGCAATGCTGCGCTCAGACCAGCGATCCCGCCGCCGATGATGATGATATCAGGACTCCAACGACTCCCGTCATTGGAATTCCGAAGTCTGGAGACTTTCGAACTCCAAAGCCGAACTATCCCGGAGCATAGACACTCACATCATTTCCATGCAATCGTTCTACCAGATATTCCAACGGACGTGTCTGCATCAGTGACGGTTCCGCATAGCATTGTTGGAAACAAGAGACACAGGAAGTCGGCGCTTCACCGTATTTCTTCCGAGCGATCTTCCATGCTTCATCCCACGATTCGACACTCAATAGATTAACCTCCCGTCCGCCCTGCTCGCCACCGGCTTTCTCCATCGGTCGGCAGGGATATGCCAGCCAGCCATCGGGCATGATGCGCGGGATCAGGGTTGGATAACATTCGTATGGCGTTTGATTGAGAAGGATTTTGAAATAGGAATTACTCCCCAAAATGGGAGCACCCTGCTTCTTAAGTTGAATGACCTTTTCGATGAAGGCACGATATTCCGCTGACGTAATCAATTCATAGCGAGGCCAGTTATTCACCGATTGCGGCGAGAAAGAGATCTGAACTTTGTTCTCGGTGCAGAACGCCAGCAGCTTATCCATACCCGGCAATGTCTCTGGCGTGATGACCGCATTGAGGATCAACTTGAACTTATATTTTTTCTGCAACAATGCCGCTGCTCGCGCATTAGTCAATGACCGTCTCCACATACGCATCCGGCACGCTGACAGTACTCAGGGCTTGCAGGTCAATCGAGTCAAGGCTGATGATAAGACGATCTAGAAATGACAACATGTCGTTGCGAGGGCGGCGATCTTCCGCCCGAAGCAATCTCCCGTTTAATGGGGATTGCTTCGTCGCTATCGCTCCTCGCAATGACATTGTTCAATAAAGTCCCATTCGTTATGAGACTGATCCCACGGAATTTCAGATCCTTCCGCGCATATTCCAGTAAGGGCAAAAGATGCGGAACCATCAACGGTTCACCGCCAGTCAGCCACAGGTGATCTACTCCGCTGCGGATGACTTTCAGGATTTTCTTTGCATTTTCCAGAGTAGGATTGGGTGTTACCAAATGATTGCGCCGCGAACCGAAATCTTCGCAGTAGGTGCAGTTGAGATTGCATTGCATGGTCACGTAATAGACAGCCAGTCGCGGCAGGAGCGTGGAGGCGCCGCGTTTTAGTTTGATGCTGTTTCGCAGATACGTGAACATGGGCTGGATTATAAGACGCGATGTTGAAATTTGGCTTGCAGTTCGGTTGGGGAATAAAAAACCCGTGAGATCTTGAAGAGCCTCACGGGTTTATAGCTATCATTTTCCCATCGCCGTTGTCTCTTCGCGCGGATCGGCACCAGCGAGTAGATTTCCATTCTCGCCAACCATGATCGCACCGACGGCACCGAAGTCCTTGTCCCATTTGGGGTCTTCTTCGGGAGTGTAGCCCAGGGATTTGAGTCCATCGGCGGCGGTGGCGTAGAGATCGGCTTCAAGGCGGATGTGGGTTGGATACGATTCGTGCGGTGCAAAAGAGGATGGCGAAGCGATCGTGTAGAAACGCGGCGCGCTGACAGCCTGCTCAATGTCCATGCCGAAGACTTGCATGTTCAGAAAGACCTGCACCAACGCCTGCGCCTGCATATCTCCGCCGGGCGTGGAAAGCGCCATGTAGAATTTACCGTTCTTGAAGATGATGACCGCGTGCGGCGTAATGCGCGGACGTTTGCCCGGCTCCAATTTGTTGACGCTGTTCGGGTCGAGTCGGAATTGATCCATACGGGTGCCGAGGTTGAGTCCCGTGCCGGGAACCATGGGCGACTGTGGAAAATCGGAAGGTGTCATCACAACCGCATTACCCTGCGCATCCACCACCACCAGTTGACTCGTATCCTGCCCAACGTGGAAATCGGTTAGAGCCATCAACGCCTGCGCGGGTGAAAGTCCGGCGAAACGATTCGGCTTGTATCCGCTTTGGGTTGGCGTCAACAGCCCCGGCTTAGGCAAAGAAGCGAACGCTTTGTCGGTCATGGCGGCGCGGCGCGCATCCGCAAAATCCTTCGAGAGCAGAATGTCGAGCGGAACATCCACAAAAGCGGAGTCCGCAATATAGGCATCGCGGTCTGCCATCGCAAGGTCAATGGCTTGCGTCACGGTGTGAATGTATTGCGGGGAGTTGTGTCCCATGCTCTTGAGATCAATACCTTCAAGCGTTTGCAGAATGAGCGACTCCATGATGCCCTGCGACCAGGTGCCGTTGGCATAGAACGTGTACTCGCCATAGTGACCGACGACCGGCTGTTCCCATCCGCCGCTGTAGGTGGCGAGATCGTCGTAGGTGATGAGACCGTTGTTTTGTTTCTCGAACGCGTCGATCTTTTGTGCAATGTCACCTTTATAAAAATAATCGCGGACTGCTTGAAGCCCCGCTTCGCGCGAAGCTCCAGCCTGGATCGCCGTTTGCTCGGCATTTGCCATGGCTTCGAGCGTGTTCGCCAGATCAGGGAAGGTCATGCGTTCGTTCAAATGCATTGGTCGCCACCACTCGCTGTGAATAAAGATGCGCGAGTTCTCAGGCATGAGGACCGTAAAGCCAATGCGCTCGATCAATGAGAAATCAAGATTGCGGACAATAATGGGATGCGCCGGGAATCCTTCGCGCGCAATTTGAATCGCAGGCTGAACGAGTTCGCTAAAGGACATCGTTCCGCAATCGGTGAGCAGCCCAACGATGACATCCGGTGAAGCAGGAACCAACTGCGACCAGATATCCAATTGATCGGGCACGGTTTCGAGTCCGCGCTCCTTGAACTTTTCGATGGTTGCCGCAGAAGGAGCTTTTCCCGCGCCGATATAGGATTTCACTTCGCCGGTCTGCGCGTTGTAATACATGGTGGGCGCCACGCCGGGGAAAGAGGAAGCTTCGCCGTGCGTGACGTTGAGCGTCAGCAGTGTAGCGACTGCCGCATCGCAGGCATTGCCGCCGCGCGCAAGAACGTCATAACCTGCCTGTGTTGCCCAGGGGGTTCCGGCGACAACGGCAAATTCATTCGCGATGAGAAGTTGCTTTTCGGTTTTGGTGGAAAAGGTATAGGGCAACGGGTCACGGACGCCCTTGGGAAGGAATGCGTAAACGATCAACGCAAGGAGGATGAGACCGAGCAAGGTCAGCCCGATCCATTTGAGTATGCGTTTCAACATTACTAAGTCTCCTCAGATAGGGATGCGCTATTGTATCCGATAAGAAACAAACGAGGAATATCTATCGCTCTAGAGCCTATAGAACGTCACTACCCTGTTCAGAGCTCGGGCGTAGAATTGGTTCAACTTTGAATCAATTGGAGAACAGAATGAATTAAGTCATGGATATTTTGATGAAGCGACGCTCCACACGGGCGTATGAAGAGAAGGAAATCCCGGCGGAGGTGCGGGCGGAGATCTTGAAAGCCACGCTGCGCGCGCCCACGGCAGGGAATTTGATGTTGTATTCGATCCTGGATATCACAGACCAATCGATCAAAGACCAACTGGCGGTCACCTGCGATGACCAGTCTTTTATTGCAAAGGCGCCCATGGTCTGGATCTTTCTGGCGGACTACCAGCGTTGGTATGATTACTTCCTGGCTTCGGGCGTGGAAGGACTTTGCGAACAGAGAAATATGACCATGCAAAAACCAGAAGAAGCAGATATCTTCCTTGCCTGCTGCGACGCGCTGATCGCGGCGCAGAATGCCGTTATCGCCGCGGAATCGTTTGGCATCGGTTCCTGCTACATCGGCGACATTATGGAGCGATACGAGACACATAAGGAAATGCTCAACTCTACCGCAATATGTCTTCCCGGTCTGCATGCTGGTCTTTGGCTATCCAACCCAGCACCAACTGGATCTTCCGTACACGCCGCGCTTCGATGAGAAATTCATCGTCTTCGAGAATCAATATCGTCACCTTCAACAGGACGAGTTCAATGAAATGTTTACCGAACGCCAGGGTCGGCTGGAGAAGATCAAATCCCTGATGGAACAGGGACTCACCACCGTCGGTAAGGCAACGTACGTGAACAAATTTAGCTCCGATTTCTCAATGGAGATGCGCCGCTCTGTGCGTGAGATATTGAAAGCGTGGATGAAATAATCAACAAACGTATAATTCCTTTATATCTTTATTGGTAAGGAGTTTGATCCCATGAATCACTTGGTTGAATTCCGTTCGTACAATCTCAAGCCGGGAACGCGCGAGGAGTTCCATCGTCTCTTTTTGGAAGCTGCGCTCCCACTGCTCCAGCACTGGAACGTGGATGTAGCGGGATATGGTCCGTCCATACACGATGAGAACTCCTATTATCTGATACGCGTCTTCGACAGTCTCACCCACCGTGAACAAAGTGAAGACTCCTTCTATGGCAGTGAAGAGTGGAGAAAAGGTCCGCGTGAGGCGATCCTTGCCTGCATTGAGAATTACACGGAATTTGTGTTGGAACTGGATGATGTCACAGTTCAAGGATTGAGAAGAAAATAGCTGGGGTGGTTTCTGCAATGTACCTTTCACGACTGTGGATTGATGAATTTGATAAACAAAATCATAATTATCGGGTAGGCAGCTACTAAATATGTGCTGTCATCAAATCAATCTCAGTAAAGAGGAAGTACATCCATGGACACCACATTTCAGCCTTCCATTCCCAGTTTTCTGAAGAAGCTGGCAGTGATCGAATTCTTTGAACTCTCGATCCTGGGCTTTGTGCTTTGGGGACTTCTGATGTTGATCCCCACAGAAACCCCAAATACCCTCCCGATTCTCATTGGCTTTTTTATCATTATTGAGGGAATTATCCTGGGTTCCTGGTCGATCTATCTTGCCTATATCCGCCTCACCCGCGGACTTTATCCGCGAGCAGATTTGCGGCTGCGAATTGTTCTTGCTATAGTGACCAGCACGTACACACTCTGGGCATGGCTCTTCCTGGATGCCAATCGCTGGGTTCTGGCGAAACTGATCTATCGCGGCGAAGCACCCGTCGAATATGCTTGGAGTTCGCAATCAAAATTAAAATCGTAAACTGTGGGAACAGCAGCAAAAAGCAGTTTCTGCATAAAAGTACAAACAAATTCAAAAAACTCACCTGATCGGTGAGTTTTTGATTCCGTAAGGGACAATACGGTATCATAGGGGATATTCCCGAAAACAATCACAAATCCCATGTGCTCCCGTTCTATCTTTTAACAAGGAGTTGATATGCAACCCACAAACGCTCAAGAAGAATTTGTCAAAGAAGGCGCCGAGAAAATGACCGAGAAGGATGTGGAAAAGGTCGTTGTCAAAGCGGAAGATATTCAAGAGAAGTTCAAGGCGCGCGGTCCGCTTAAGCGCTTTATTGAAGATTCCAAGCTACTGATCGCCATGGCAAAGGATTACTGGAAAAAAAATTATCGCCAGGTCCCATTCGGCGTGATCGGAGCCATTGCTTTTACCTTAATCTATGTTCTCAATCCCTTCGACCTTGTCCCGGATGTTCTCCCCATCATCGGTGAAATCGACGATGCAGCCGTCTTCGCAGCTTGTCTCATGTTGATCGAAAGCGACCTGCGCAAATACAAGGAATGGAAGGATAACAATCCGACTCCGCCGCAGATCACGAGCTGATCCCGTTTAATTTATCTATGCTCAACCTAAGCCTTTTTCTGGGACACGGACGACGCGGACTTCACGGATCTTTTCCGTAAACTCACGGAATATTCCGTTTCTTCCGTGTAATCCGTGTCCAAAGCTTTTTCATCCTCCCGCGATCTTGATCTTATATCCCAGCTTCTGCAAGATCTCGGCGATACGTTCGCGCTGTTCGCTTTGAATTTCGATCATCCCATCCTTGACTGTTCCACCCACGCCACAATCTTGTTTAATTCTCTTGGCTAAAGATTTCATATCGTCTTCTGAAAGGGTTAGATTTTTTATCAGCGTGACCGATTTTCCGCCACGACCTTTTGAGTCACGGTGTAAGTAAGCGGTCTGCTGTTGAGGCGGCAGGGACTTTGTCCCAGCCGCTTTTTGTTCCTTTTTGCGAAGATCGCCCTGATCCGAAGACCAGACGGTTTTACTGTTCGGCATAGTTACTTTCCTTCTCGAATTTCGAGTAGTGTAGAAGAAAGAAGGCGGGATGTCAACCTGAGAGTTTGAGAGAGACTTTGGAAGCCCATCCTTTATAAAATCAGATCATCCTATCTTCACGGATGCAAACATGATGAATCAAATCTTCGATTGGTGCGTAGATGTTCTAGTCTATTGGGCAGGAGTTCTTGGCATTACTTACAAAGAAATCAACGTCTGGGTCTTCGTTATCATCTGGCCCATCGTCACCATCATCATGGCAGTTATTATTCTTTGGCAAAGACCAATTATCCATAAACTATCTTCTGATAATGGGCTTAAACACAAATGATATATCATACCCGTGCTCACAAATTGAACATCCTCGCATAATAAAAAGTGCAAATTGTGAGCGGGACGGGTATACTTCGTTCATGGATTTAGATTACAAGCAACTTGTCCGTGAGCGACTTCTCAACAGCACATCCCTCATTCGCGCCATCTTTACCGGTGAGCAAAAGGGATCGTCCCTGCCATGGGTGAAGGTGGTCGTGCGCCCAGTGGAACTCAAGGGACAGGTCCATTTACAGTTCTCCTATTTCGACGAGAAAAAGGACATCACCAAGAATTATCTCGAAGAAGCCGCTGCCAAAGTGGATGAACTTCTCACGCTGCCCTTCCGCAATATTTTCGTCGAGAGCAGTGCCGGCAATGTGCAGGTAAACATTTCAAAAAAGGGTAAAGCTCTGGTCAACGAGACCAAGCCCTCGTCCGCGGCGAGCGATCTATCCCATGACCGGCGCAAGAGCCGCATCTTAACCATTGAAAATTCCGCACCGCTACTGGAGTTGGTCGGCATCCTGACGAAGGATGGTCGCATCAAAGCGGATATGCAGCGCAAGTACACGCAGATCAACGAGTTCCTGCGCCTGCTGGAAGAGACCGATTCGTTCGAAGCCTTTCGCGGGAAACCGTTTCACGTTGTGGACTTTGGCTGCGGCAACGCCTACCTGACCTTCGCCGTCTACCATTATCTGCACAATATTCTGGGGCTGGATGCGCATGTCACCGGCGTAGACGTTAAAGCCGAGTTGATCGAGCGCCACCGCGAAAAAGCCAAAGCCCTCGGCTGGGATCATCTCACCTTCGATGTCGACTACATCGCGGATTTTCAACCACAGATCATGCCTGATATGGTCATTGCATTACACGCCTGTGACACCGCCACCGACGATGCCCTCGCCAAAGGCATCCAATGGGAGAGTCCATTGATCGTTTGTGCGCCGTGCTGTCAGCATGAACTGCAAGAGCAGATGTCCCATATCTCCATGCCTGAGCAGTTATTGCCCGTCTTCCATGATGGTATCCTGTTCGAGCGCATGGGCGATATCCTCACCGACACCTTCCGTGCCAATATCCTGCGCATCATGGGATACCGCACGGACGTGACACAATTCGTTCCCATCGAACACACTGCCAAGAATTCTCATGATCCGCTCGGTGAAAACATCCGCGCCCGGTAACACACGCTGGGTGGATGAATATCGCAACCTGAAATCGTTCTGGAAGGTCACACCGTATTTAGAAAAGTTACTCGGCGAACAATACAACCAGTTCCTTTAAACAAAATGCTCTTGCAGCGTCTAGTGCTGCAAGAGCATTTATTTCTGAAACATCTGGAGGTGTCTCATGCAAGTGCTGGGCATTGACGTTGGAGGGTCGGGGATCAAAGGCGCGCCGGTCGATACAGACACAGGTCAATTATTGGGGGAACGTCTGCGCATCAAAACGCCAAAGGGCGCAGAACCGGAACCAGTCGGGAAAGTGGTCAAGGAAATCGCCAAGTCGTTCAACTGGAATGGTCCAATCGGCATCGGATTTCCGGCACCGATCAAAAGCGGAATCGCCATGATGGCAGCCAACGTTTCGCAGAAGTGGGTGGGCACGAACGCCGATGATCTGTTCACGAAGATCACCGGCTGTGACTGTACCATGATCAACGATGCGGATGCAGCCGGTCTCGCCGAGATGAAATTTGGCGCCGGGCGTGGACAAATGGGTACGGTCATTTTGCTCACACTGGGAACGGGTATTGGTTCGGCGATCTTCTATCAGGGCAAACTGCTCCCCAACACTGAATTTGGTCATCTCGAAATGAATTGCAAAGACGCGGAACATCGCGCCTCTGATCTGGCTCGTCAGCGCGATGATCTCTCCTGGAAGAAATACGCCAAACGCTTGAACCTGTATCTGGCTGCCATGCAAAAATTGTTCTGGCCCGATCTCTTTATCATCGGCGGCGGCATCAGCAAGGTCTCTGATAAATATATTCCCTTGCTTACCATCGAGACACCCATTGTCCCGGCGCAGTTCTTGAACGAAGCGGGAATTGTTGGGGCAGCATTGGCGGCTAGAGGTGTGTCATAGATTTAACCGCAAAGGCGCGAAGGACGCGAAGGTTGATTGACTCTGTCTCGCTCACCATGTCATGCTGAGCAAAGCGAAGCATCTCTAGGACGATGTTAGAGATCCTTCGGTCGCAGCAAACGCTCCCTCAGGATGACATGCCAGTGGGTTTCTCCATACACTTTGCATTTACGGTAAAAGAAAGTCCCCGATTTCTCGGGGACTAGTTTTTAATGAGCTTTTGTTAGAGCGAATTTTTCTTTTCCAATGCGGTAGTTGCCGTTTTGCTTCATCACCTGATCAAGCGCATCTTCGGGAATGTCCACGAAGGTGAACTTGTCCTCGATGCGGATCTTGCCGATGGTGTAGCCGGGGATGTTGGCGTTGTAAGCGATCGTACCGACGATATCACTGGGGCGAACTCCGTGCATTTTGCCGAAGCTCAGCTTCAAGCGCACCATGCCCTCCTCATGCGAATTGCCTCCGCGACGACGCTTAATGTCTCCGCTATGGGGACGTTCACCACGCCGTTCGAACGATTCCCGTTTTCCACCGCGCGGGTCATCTCTGCGTTTCAGATCAGCCTTCACCTCACTGACCTCGGCAATGGGACGCTGCTTCTCATCCGCGCGCGCGATCTTCAACGCGGCAGCCGCGATGTTCAACGGATCATGCCCGGCTTCGATCAGTTCCTGCACCATTTCGAGTTCACGCTTGAAGCGTCCGCGACCGAGCCAGACCTTCATCTTCTCGACCAATTCGTTCTCGCGGTGATGGACAATATCCGCTGGGGTGGGGATTTCCATCTTGATCATGGGTTGTTTCGTTAGAGCTTCTACTTCACGCAAACGGCGCTTCTCGCGCGGTGCGATCAAGGTGATGGCAACACCCGTCTTCCCGGCGCGACCGGTGCGACCAATACGATGGACATACACTTCGGCGTCGTCGGGCAGGTGATAGTTGAAGACATGCGAGATATCGTCGATATCCAAGCCGCGAGCAGCAACATCCGTAGCGACCAGCACTTTGAGCTGGTTGGCACGGAAACGTCCCAGCACACGTTCGCGGGCGTTCTGGTCGAGGTCGCCGTGAATGGCTTCGGCGGGGATGCCACGTACGACCAGTTCATTGGCAAGCGTGGCGGTTTCTGCGCGGGTGCGGGCAAAGATCAGGGCGCTGTGGATGGGTTCGATCTCGAAGAGACGCGTCAATGCGTTGGTCTTTTCGGACTCGTGGACCAGGTAGTAGCGCTGCTCGGTCGTTGTCAGCGTAAGAGTCGATCGTTTAATGAGAACAGACTTGGGGTCGCGCATGAATCGATCTGCGAGGGAACGGATGCGCGCGGGCAGGGTGGCGCTAAATAACGCCGTTTGCCGCTCGGTTGGAGTTTCCGCAAGGATCTTTTCCACTTCTTCGATGAAGCCCATGTTGAGCATTTCATCCGCTTCATCGAGCACGACGGTTTTGATCTCGCTCAGGTTGAGCACTTTGCGTTCGAGCAGATCGTTCAAACGACCAGGCGTGCCGACGACGATATCCACGCCGCGTTTGAGATTGCCGATCTGCGGACCGTAAGGCTGCCCGCCATAGACGGCGAGCACGCGCACATGCAGATGCTTGCCGTATTCGATCATCGAATTGGCGACCTGCAAGGCGAGTTCACGCGTGGGTGCGAGAACCAGCGCCTGAGGCTGTCTCTGTGGTTGGAAATTTTGGAGGATGGGGAGTGCGAACGCGGCGGTCTTGCCGGTTCCGGTCTGCGCCTGACCGATCACATCGGCTCCGGTGAGCATGATCGGGATCATTTGCGCTTGAATAGGTGTGGGCTCAGCGTAGCCAAGCTCAGTAATTGCCTGCATAACCTCGTCACGCAGGTTGAGGGAGGTAAATTCGGTTGTCATCGTTTTCCTTTTGTTGGGGCACAGCGACGCTGTGCCCGTACGAAATAAAGGGATGTTTCGATGACTCCGTTTTCACTTCCTTCTTGCCAACCAGAACCTCTCTTTGCAGATCGGTTCGCCCAACAAAAAAGCCCGACTACACGTTCATCGGGCGTTCGTTCAGAGTGATCAAAACAGTTCCCAGATTTTTATAGCGGCGAGAGTATATCACAGTTTATTGTTCCACATGGTTTTGGAGCGTAACTTCCAATTTTGCAGGTATAGGAGGCTGTATCCAACGTTCACAATATAAACACACGACATTAATCTAAATTTCACAATCCGATGCTATGGTTGGGCTTGGAAGTTTTATGAAGGAATTGTGGATATTCAAATGCAACTTATTTCCATCTTTTCGGTCTAACTAAAAAGACCAACTCATGCTTAATAATTTTCTTCTCTCGCTTTCCTCCGCAACCACTGCGCAGCATCCCCTCGCGGGCTGGGTATATGTATTGCTGGCAATCCTTGTTGCTATAGAAGGACCCATCGCTACGCTGACAGGTGCTTTTGCTGCATCATCAGGATTATTGAATCCGGCTTTGGTATTTGCTTCCGCCAGCCTTGGAAATCTGACAGCAGACACGCTTTGGTATTCCCTGGGATATCTTGGAAAAACAGAATGGGTGATGAAACTTTCGAGCCGATTCGGGGTCAAAGAAAATGTAATCACCAATTTACAAAGGGATGTGCGCGAGCACATCCATAAAGTTCTCTTTATCGCAAAACTGACCATGGGACTTGTGATCCCAGCCCTGGTCGCGGCAGGGCTGGCGCGCGTTCCCTTCAAGCGCTGGTTCGGTGTGCTCTTCGGCGCCGAATGCATCTGGACCGGCAGCCTGGTGCTGGCAGGATATTACTTTGGTACGTTCACACAGCGGATCGAATCAAATTTGCGCTGGCTTTCTCTCGCAGGAGCCTTGCTTCTTACAGGGATCGTCATTGTATACATCTCACGATTAAGACAAAGAACGGAAGAAATCTAAATGCGTATCATCATCGTTTCACAAACCTACTCATATGGCAATGGGCAGGGAAGTTTCACCGTGCAACTTGCCGAGAATATGGCAGAACAAGGACATGATGTGTTGGTGATTGTTCCTGCGGAGAGTATGAAGTCCTATTGCACATCTTGCAATGGCGTACAGATCGAACACGTCCCAGCGATCCATGCATCCATTCTGCATCCCAAGATCTATCTCACGCCATTCCCCACTCAGAGCATTCGACGGATCTTCCAGAAATTTCAGCCGGATGTTGTACACATTCAGGATCACTATTTCCTCTGTGGAGCCGCCGTCAACGAAGCACGTAGATTACACATTCCGGTGATGGGAACGAATCATTTCCTGCCCGAGAACCTGCTCCCGTTTGCCAGGAAGTTTCCTATCCTGCAAAAGATTCTCTCCTTTCCTTTGTGGAAGATGATGCTGGCTGTCTTCAACAAACTGGACCTGGCAACGACTCCCTCTCATACCGCCGCTCACATCTTGCGCGAGCAAAATATCACTGTGCCCGTGCATGCCATCTCGAATGGAGTGGACATCCAGCGATTCCGTCCCGACCCGCAAACGGACCGCATTGGCATGCGCCGAAAATACGGGCTTGACCCTGAGAAGACCATTCTGCTCTATGTTGGTCGTCTGGATGGAGAGAAGAGAGTCGACACGCTATTGGATGCAATGTCCCTTTTATCGCGCAATGATTTCCAACTGGCGATCGCCGGGTTTGGTCTCTACGAGCCGCTGCTCCGCAAGCAGATGCACGATCTTGGTCTGGATGGACGCGTTGTCTTCATCGGCTACGTGCCACCGGAGGATCTGCCATCTCTATACAACAGTGCGGATATTTTCGTCATGCCCAGCCCGGAGGAACTGCAAAGCATCGCCACATTGGAAGCTATGGCATCCGGCAAACCGATCCTTGCAGCAGGAGCACGTGCACTGCCTGAGCTGGTGAGACCGGGCGTGAACGGATATCTCTTCCGTGCCTGCGACGCGCAGGATGCTGCCCACAAAATGGAACTGATCCTGAACGAAAAAGAGAAATGGATCAGCATGGGACAAGCCAGTATGGCGCGCGTCAAAAACCACAGCGTACAGAACACCATCAGCTACTTCGAAGATGATTACAGAAAAATCATCGAATCGACGCCGGTCAGACGCAGAAAACCCACTGCCGCGCGCGAGCTTTTGAAGAAAGTCTATTAAAAATCATCTCAAAATGTCATCCTGAGCGTTAGCGAAGGATCTCTACCACGACTATGTAAAAACTCTTCGGTCGCAACGAACGCTCTCTCAGAGTGACATGGCATTTTTGAGACAAATTCGATTCACTATCACGTTTCAACAAAAAGGCGGACTCACTCTCCGCCTTTTTGTTCTTAATTTAGGTACAATCTGTATACTTACCTTTAGGAGTAGTTTTATGGATGAGTTTCTGAGAGCGAACCAAACCTTATGGAACGAGTGGACTGCCGAACACGAAAAGTCTCCCTTTTACAAAGTAGAAGAATTCAAAGCGGGGAAGGAACGCCTCAAGTCCATTGAACTCGAAGAAGTCGGTGATGTGAACGGAAAGACATTGCTGCACCTACAATGTCACTTCGGCTTGGATACGCTTGCCTGGGCAAGGCATGGAGCCACCGTCACTGGCGTGGATCTTTCAAACGAATCCATTGCACTGGCGAAATCCCTGAGCGCGGAATTAAACATCCCGGCAAATTTTGTTTGTTCTGATGTATTGACTCTGCCAGATGCTTTACAAGGTCAATTCGATATCGTATTCTCTTCGTATGGAATCCTGCACTGGCTCAGGGACTTGAATCGCTGGGCGCAGGTCATCGCACACTTTCTCAAACCCGGCGGCTTCTTCTATATCGTGGAGGATCATCCCTTCATGCGCGTGTTCAGCTTCGACTCGAACGCACAAAATCTCAAAGTAGATAACCCTTATTTCTTCAGCGAAGAGCCATATCGTGCAGAAAGCACCGGCTCTTATGCTACGAACTTCGTTGGGCAAAACAGAACCTACTATATGTGGGATCATAGTCTCGGTGAAGTCGTCAACTCGCTGATCGGGGCAGGGCTGCGCATCGAATTTCTGCACGAGTTTCCAGTAGCATTACGCGCCAAATTCCCCAACATGGTCGAAGGGGAAGATCACTACTGGCGGTTTATCCATGAACACAATATGGTTCCATTGCTCTTCTCCCTGAAAGCCAGCAAGCCTGCACAATGACCCTTGTGGAGGAATGAATTCTCCAGTTCTCGGGTTTATAATTTCCATTCGAAAATGCAATTTGAGCGCACTTTATTAATCGTACAATAAAAGAATTGGCAATCATTAGTTTTGTCTTTATCAGAGGAGAGCAGCATGGATAGCAATCTTCAACCCGGTCAGATGTTGGGTCCGTATCGAATTATCGGCAGGGTCGGTCAAGGGGGCATGGCAAGCGTCTACAAAGCCTATCAACCATCCATGGATCGGAATGTGGCGATCAAAGTCCTGCCGAGTCAACTGGCAGACAGCAAGGAATTCACCACACGCTTCCAACAAGAGGCGCGCATCATCGCCCGTCTCGAACATCCGCACATTCTGCCAGTCTTCGACTACGGCGAGAGCGACGGCATCTCCTATTTTGTGATGCGCTACCTCGAAGCGGGCACGCTCAAAACGAAGATGGAAGCGGGTCCGCTGCCGCTTAAAGAGATCGACCGCATCTTCTCACAGTTGGCAGACGCACTCGGCTACGCCCACGGTCATGGTGTTATCCATCGCGATCTTAAACCCGCCAATGCTCTCATCGATGAACAGGGCAACATTTTCCTTACCGACTTTGGCATCGCCAAATTACTCGAAAGCGCCTCTCCGCGCCTCACGCAAACCGACGCCATCATGGGCACGCCTGCCTACATCAGCCCCGAACAGGCGAAAGCCATGCCGGTTGACCAGCGCTCCGATATTTATTCGCTCGGCATTATTCTCTACGAGATGGTCACCGGGCGTGTGCCTTTTGTTGCCGATACACCGCTTGCCGTCATCTTGCAGCATGTCAGCGATCCGCTGCCTCTGCCATCCATCCTAAAACCAGATATTCCCGAATCCATCGAACGCGTCATTCTCAAAGCGCTCGCCAAAGAGCCGGATGACCGTTATGCCACCACTGCCGAATTCCTCGCCGCCTGGAAACGCGCGCTGGAAGATATGGGAACGATCCGCCAGACTCCTCCTGAGCGGATCACATCTACACCTACTCCGCGTATAGCGACAGCAACGCCGCTTCAAACAACGGGGAGAACGGCTACCATTCCCCCAGCCGCTCCCAAATCTGGAGGCGTCTCCACGGGGTTGATCATTGGTTGTGTAGCAGTGGCGTGTCTTGTGCTTGCCGTGGGAGGCGTTGCCGTTTTTGGTACCGGCTTCCTCGCATCTCTTGGCAGTACAACAGAGACAGTTGTGCCCACGAACACGGAAGTCGATGTTCCACCCGTCGAAGACACTCCCATAACGGAACCAAGCGCAACCCCAGACAGCGGACCCGAGGTCCTTCTCCAGGATGACTTCTCCGATGACACGATCTGGGGCACGCTGACCGATTCCGATAATGTCATCGAATACGATGGTGAAGCGTTGCGCATGCAGATGTTCCACGAAAATTGGTTCGTATGGAGCACTCCCGGCGGTGATGACTATGACAGCATGCACGCCGAGGTCACTGTCACCAACAATGATGGCAGCGATACCACATCCTATGGCATCATGTGTTTCAAGCAAGCGGATATTTCCTCCTTCTATTATGTCGCTGTCGCTGCAGACGGCGAATACGTCATCGCCAAGGCGATTGATGGCGAGACCGACGTCTTTCTCACCAACAATGACGATTGGGGATATTCCGATCTGATCGAAACGAACAAGTCATCCTACCGCATCGGCATGGATTGCGGCAATGGCACTCTCACCCTCTACGTAGACGGCAAGATGATCGACTCCGTTAAAGATAACACCTACACCACTGGCACCGTTGGTCTCATCGCCTGGAGCGGCGCCAAGGTCGATCATGGTGACGTGACTTTTGATGATTTTGTCGTACAACAGTTGAAATAGCAAAGAGATAGATAAAAAAGACGGCTTGCAAGCCGTCTTTTTTATGGTGAGCGTAAAAACGCGCCCCTGGAACCGTTTTTGATTCAGCAAAAACCGTTACAATCGATTCATGAAGTTGATCGATTCCAAGCGGAAAACTATCGTATTTTCAGTTCTATTTATCTTATGTCTGATGACTCTATGGAACATTAATATCTCTAAAATACAATACGGCCTTACCCCGTGGAAAAACCTTGGATCACCACCATCAAAAGCCGTGCGACTCCTACGAGTTGATTTACCTGGCACATACCAATCTGAAAAAATCCAGCCTATTATTTACGTTTATTCAGAAGACAGAAAGATATATAGCTGTTGTTCATCACCATCTATAAGTCAATGGGGACCAGGAGAATATTCTTATTATGCTTTTTCTGACTACGGAAGAGATAGAAAAATCATGTGTGCCAAGCAAATAAAACAAAAATGGCAACTGGGCGAAGAAGAGTTCTCAGACGCAAAAGATTTTATTGCACAAGGAGAATGTACATCCTATAACTCAGACAGATTGGCAATTTATCAAATCAAACAAGACGGATCTGTATGGAGAAAATATGTCGATGAAGGAAATATTAAGAACTTTCGAGAACGTATTTCCTTTTATATAAGCTTATTGATGCTTTTGTACATTCTTAAACCGATAAGGTACTTTAGAAGTATCGACCCACTGGCACTACGCCCTGATTATGACGCAAAATAAAACTGTTTTATTTTCATCTCTTTTACACTTTCATCCGTTGTTATAATTCCCCACAATGGACGCAAAAACTCTACACGTTCTCGAATACCCGAAGATCCTCGAGCGGCTGAAAGGCTTTTGCGATTTCTCCGCTTCGATGGAGTTGGCGCTCACCCTTGAGCCGACCGATTCATACGATCTAGCCCTTGCTCGCCTCGCGGAAACGACCGAAGCGCGCAAGTTATTTTCCGTTCAAGATATCAGCATCGGCGGAGCGCATGACATCCGCCCGGGCGTGGACCTGGCTGCCCGCGGCGGCGTGCTCGACCCGCAGCAACTGCTGGATGTCAAATCTACGCTCATCTCGTGCCGTGAGATCAAACGCTCGCTCGAACGCAAAACGGACGAATACCCGCGCCTTTCACAGTTGGCGCAGGGATTGCCCGAATCGCACGGTCTCGTGGATGCCATCTCGCGCATCCTTTCCGAGCGCGGCGAAGTACTGGATTCCGCTTCTGCGAAACTCGGCAACCTGCGGCGTGAGATCAAGATCTCGCATGACCGGTTAATGTCGCGCTTGCAGCGTTATCTGACCGAGTCCGCTAACAAGTTGCAGGAACCGATCATCACCCAGCGTGATGGACGCTACGTCATTCCACTGCGCGCGGAGTTCAAAGGACAGATCAAAGCTGTTGTCCATGACCAATCCTCCAGCGGCGCGACCTTGTTCGTCGAACCACTGCCCATCGTGGAACTCAACAACGCTATGCGTGAATTGCAATTGCAGGAACGCGACGAAGAGCGGCGCATCCTTCACGAACTGTCCGTACAGATCGGTGAACACCACGATGAACTCAAATACGGCGTGGAAAATCTCGCCATGCTCGATCTCATCTTTGCCAAGGCTAAGTATGCGGAGGAGTTGAAGGCATCAGAGCCGGTATTACACCAGCTTTCAGCGGTTAGCAGTCAGCGATTAGCCAAAAACGAAAAGCAAGAGCTAAAAGCTAAAAGCCAAACGCTCATTCGTTTGCTTCATGCTCGCCATCCCCTGCTCGACTCCGCCAGCGTCGTTCCGATCGATGTTGACCCAAAACCCGGCACGCGTGCCATTGTCATTACCGGTCCGAACACGGGCGGTAAGACGGTTTCGTTGAAGACGGTTGGTCTGTTCGCGCTGATGGCACAAAGCGGATTACACATTCCCGTGCAAAGCGGCTCGGAACTGCCATGTTTTCATTCCGTGTTTGCCGATATTGGCGACGAGCAGTCCATCGAGCAGTCGCTCAGCACGTTCAGCGGTCACATCACGAACATCATTCGCATCCTCAAGCAGATCGACGCGCGTTCGCTGGTCATCTTCGATGAACTGGGCGCAGGCACCGATCCGCAGGAAGGTGCGGCGTTGGCGCGTGCCATTCTCAACCACCTGCTCGAAAGCGGATGCACGATCCTGGTCGCCACACATTACCCCGAACTCAAATCCTTTGCGCATTCCACTGAAGGCGTGGTCAATGCTTCGTTGGAATTCGACATCAAAACCCTGCGCCCAACCTATCACCTCACCATCGGACTCCCCGGACGTTCCAACGCGTTGCTTATCGCTCAGCGGCTCGGTCTGCCTCAGCCGATCATTGAATCCGCTCGTGGAGAGATTAGCCCCGATGACCTGCGCGCCGACAAACTGCTGGACGACATCCGCAAGGAACGCAACCGCACATCGCGTGAACGTCAGAAGTTGGAGAAGGCACGCGACAAACTCGAAACGCAAAACACCGAACTGCAAAAGCGACTTGAGAAGATCGAAGACGAACGCCGTGACGTTCTTGCCAAAGCACGCGCTGAAGGCGAATTGGAAGTAGCGGTATTAAAGAGAAACATCGATTCGCTCAAGTCTGAGTTGAAGAAGGCAAAACAGCCGCTTGAGGCGATCAAGTCCATAGAAGAGAAGATCGAGAAGATCGAAGAGAAAGTGGAAGCACCAGTCGAACGCCAGACTTCGAATGTCGCGCGCGATGTTCCACAGGGATTAGTCAAACTTGGCGAACGAGTCACCGTCAGCACGCTGGGGGCGGAGGGCGTGGTGACAGCTCTGGGTGAGTCGGATGCGGAAGTCCAGATCGGGAGTCTGCGTGTGCGGGCGAGGTTGGTCGATCTGGTGAGAAGGTCCGGCGATCCAGTCGTCAGTGAACAGCCGCCGGTAGAAAAGCAGAAAGCAGAAGGCAGTCCGCGAACGGCATTGAGCGGGACGAAGTCGCCGGGCATCGAATTGAATCTGCGCGGCAAGCTGGTGGACGAAGGACTCGAGGAATTGGAGAAATATCTCGAGCGCGCCTATTCTGCCGGGTTGCTGTTTGTGCGCATTGTCCACGGCAAAGGGACGGGCAAGATGCGCGAAGCCGTGCGTGGTGCGTTGAAAGCCAGTCCGTATGTCACGTCGTATGAAGAGCCCAAAGAAAATGAAGGCGGTTCAGGCGTGACGGTGGCGAAGATCGCAAAATAATATGTCATTGCGAGGGCGGTGTTCTTCCGCCCGAAGCAATCTCCCATTAAACGGGATTTGCCCATCGATAAGAGTTCGACCACTTTAGAGGAGATTGCTTCGTCGCTATCGCTCCTCGCAATGACGGAATGACATATTGTATAATTGCAGCGGAGCCAATCATGAAGCTGGAAGAAGCCATTCAACAAATGACCGGTCTGATCCGATCCGCGTGCAAGGATGCGGAGGTGAAGACTGTTGTGATGTCGGATGAGGAAGCGCGTCTCAGCGTCTACGCTCCGGCGGGCGATATGGAACGCATCAAGGTCGCCACGTTCCAACCAGCGATCAATATGTTGAACAGCGAAGGACTGGATCTTCAGGTCTTTGTGTACGATAAGGATGCACCGCCGCTAAAAGGGTAAATAGATTTATAGGGACACAGCGTCGCTGTGTCCCTACTTTTTTATGTTAAACTGGGGCGCATGACATACCAGGGACTCATCCACAAATACGGACATCTTCTCAACATCCCGGCTTATTCTCGCACCGTGAGCCTGCTCGAAGGCAACACGCCTCTGATCAAAGCCGACAGTTTATCCCATCAACTCGGCGGCGAATTTGATCTCTTCATTAAGTACGAAGGTCTCAACCCGACCGGTTCCTTCAAAGACCGCGGCATGACTGCCGCCGTCAGTGAGGCGTTGGGACGCGGCGCAACAACAGTCATCTGCGCTTCGACAGGGAACACGGCGGCATCAGCAGCGGCGTACGCAGCGCGTGCTGGAATGAAATCGATTGTTTTAATTCCACAGGGAAAAGTCGCGGCGGGAAAATTGGCGGGTGCTATTGCCTACGGTGCGCAGGTCATTCAAATTGATGGCTCGTTCGATGACGCACTCACCATGGTTGTGAATATCACGAACAAACATCCCATTTGTCTGGTGAATTCGATCAACCCGTACCGTATCGAGGGACAGAAGACCTCTGCCTTTGAGATCTGCGATGTACTCGAATCTGCGCCGGATTGGTTATGTCTGCCCGTGGGCAACGCAGGAAATATCACAGCCTACTGGGCAGGGTTCAAGCAATACAACGAAGTGAAATCCACAGATTTACCGCAGGTACTGGGAGTGCAGGCAGCGGGCTCTGCTCCACTCGTGCTGGGACATCCCGTTGATAACCCGGAGACGGTTGCGACTGCCATCCGCATCGGGAAACCGGCACGCGGTGAGCAAGCCTTGCAAGCCGCAGAAGAATCAAATGGACGGATCATCGCCGCCACCGATGCGCAAATTTTGCACATGCAGAAAACTCTGGCAAAACTCGAAGGTATCTGGGTGGAACCTGCCTCTGCCGCCGGATTAGCTGGTCTGGCAATCGAAATCGAAAGCGGACGGTTAAATCCAAAAGGCAAACGCATCGTCGCCATCTGCACCGGTCATGGCATGAAAGATCCTGACATTATCACGAAGGATATGCAGAAGCCGCAGATCGTCCCGCCGCGGTTGGATGCGTTGGAAGAGATCATCTTGGGGTAAGGCGCGACACCTGCACTGCGCACAGGCGCAAGTGTATATCGTGCCCCAACAAAAAATGAACATCACCATCAAAGTCCCTGCTACATCTGCTAATCTCGGTCCAGGGTTCGATGCCCTGGGATTGGCTTTGGATCTGTGGAACGAAACCACCGTCACACCTGACGAGGAATTTGCCATCACCGTCACCGGGGAAGGCACAGATCGACTTGCTCCGGGCAAGAATAATCTTATCGTTCGTTCGGCACAGAAGTTGGCAGACTATGTGGGGAAGCCGTTGTTGCCTTTCCATGCGAAATGTGTGAACCGCGTACCATTGTCATCTGGCATGGGGTCATCATCCGCGGCAATACTGACGGGGTTACTGGCGGGGAATGCTTTGTTGGATGATCCACTCTCGCGTGAGGAGATCCTGAATTTCGCCGCTGAGATGGAAGGTCACCCGGATAATGTCGCTCCGGCGTTATTGGGTGGATTGGTGGTGGCGATCATTGAGGAAGGGAAGGTCATCGCGCGTCAGATCCCCATCCGCATGGATGTTTGTATCACGATCGTGCTGCCTGATTTTTATCTGCCTACCAAACAGGCACGCGCGGCATTGCCTAAACGTATCCCGATGAAAAATGCGGTACACAATATCAGTCGTGCCGTGCTAGTGACGGAAGCCTTCCGCACAGGCGATCTGGAACTGCTCGGGAAAGCCATGACCGACACATTGCACCAGCCGTATCGCTTGAAGTTGATCCCCGGTGCTGTATCCGCGATGGAGACGGCGAAGGAGGCGGGAGCGAGTGCGGTGGCGTTATCGGGAGCAGGTCCCAGCTTGATCGCGTTCTCGAAAACGGAATCCACTATCGGGGAATCCATGAAGCGTGCGTTCGAGTCAGAAGGGCTGAAAGCGCGAGTCTTCTCGTTGAAGGTCAACGCCGAAGGGGCGGACGTTCAAAAAGAATGACATTATTTTTTATTCGTGAGGAGAATGAGAATGGCAGAACAAGTCGTTGAGCAGCCGAAGCGTACGGGATTAATTATCTGGATGATCGTCTCGCAGTTATTGATGCTGGCATCACTGTTGATCTGGTTATTGGTGGCGGGACTTTCCGTGATGGCGTTCGACTCAGGCGTCAGCACCGAAGCATGGACGTTCGTGATCATCGTGTGGAGCTACCCCATCATCCCGATCGGATTGGTCATCGCTGCATGGATCGCCTTCGCACGTCACAGAAACAAGCTGGCGGCGATTCTCTCGGGCTTGTCGTTCGCACCGCCGATCTTGTTTTACCTTTGTCTTGCCGTAACAAGTTTCGGTTCTTATTTCTATTATTTGAATAACGGGATGTTCAACCCTTAAAACAAAAAGGCTCTGCGCTCGCAGAGCCTTTTGATTATGCGGTCGAAGTAGTCATCTTCCACTGTTCGGCAAACTTCAAAATACGCGGGCGGATGTAATAGGCATACGGATCAGCCACGGCGCGACGGTCAGCGATCAATTCCATGGCGGCGTGTGGTTCATATCCCTGAGCGATCAGAACGCAAGCACCCATCACCACGCCGCGGTGACGACCATAGGCGCAGTGAACATAGACCTTGCCTCCCGCGCGAATGGTCTCCAGGGCAGTATGTGCGCCGATGATCAATTTGGAGATCGGGATCGGAAAAAAGGGATTATCGAGCGTGCGCAGCCAGACCGTCTTGATGGGCGTGTGATGCGTATCGGTGAAAGGTCCGCGGCTGAAACGCATGTTGATGATAAGCCGTACACCAAGTTCGCGCAGTTGTTCGTATTCCAGCAACAAGGGCATATTGCCGATAAAAAGGTCATCGGTGATCTGGGAAAAATTCATACAAGAATCGTATCACAAGAAAATGATTTGAATCTAAAAATCGGAATTACATTTTTAGGATATTCTTCACTTTCACGGCGGGCATTGGTCATGCTAAAGTAATCCCTACTCAGAGCCATGACCGACCTTTCCCTTTCGAACAAGAACAAACGGATACTACAGCGCGCCATCATTTTAATGGTGATGGGCTTTCTGCTCTTCCTGGTATCTGGTCTGTTCCTGCCCACGACGGCGGGCGCGTCCTCCGAACCGCAAACAAAGGGTACCCCCACCGCCTCGCCTGCTCCCACACCCACCTTCGACCCGAAGCGGCTCGACCAGCCGGTTGTCCCAGAGGTCCGCTCGCAAGTGGACGAAGGCGCCCTGATTTACTGGGGCGTGTGCATGGCATGTCACGGTGACCGTGGACAAGGTCTCACCGATGAATGGCGATTCGGTGCGTTCGGTGAAGATGGAGACTGCTGGCAGTCGGGCTGTCACGGCAAAGATTATCCGCCCTCAGGCTTTGAGATTCCCAAGAAGCTGACCATCCCTCCGCTTGGCACAGTAGGCGCGATGGGACGTTTCGAAAATGCCCAACAACTCTACGATTACGTGGTCAAGATGATGCCGTGGTGGAAGCCCAACTCGCTTGGACCCGAAAAAGCCTGGCAGGTGACTGCCTTTCTGATCAAGCTGAAGAACGGTCTGCCCGATGGGCTCATTCTGAACGAGACCAACGCTTCCGCCATCCCTGTCCATCGCAGTATCACCACGCCGCACGATCAACTCCCGGCGATCTATTTCTTCCTTGGAACTCTCTTCCTCGGGATGATCGGATTCATCGTCCGCGATTATGTGACGCGACGAGAACCCGCTTCTCCTGACGACCTCAAACCTGCTCCCGTTAAACGACCGAGCTTCGTTGCCCATCTGCATCCCCCGTCAATCCCTGCACGACAGGCACGCTTCCGCTACACACTCGGCGCGGGTGGAGCGGCAGTTTTTCTATGCCTGGTGTTGGTCGTTACCGGCTTGCTCGAAATGTTCTATTACATTCCGACCACCGCAAAAGCCGCCATCTCGGTCGAGACCATTGTCAACTTTGTGCCGTTCGGTGCATTGATCCGAAACCTGCATTATTGGTCGGCGCAGTTACTGGTGATCGTTGCACTCATTCATCTGGCGCGCGTCATCTTCACCGGCGCATATGGGGTGCAGCGCAAGTTCAACTTCCTGCTCGGGCTGGGACTCTTCCTCTTCATAGTCCTGCTCGATTTCACCGGCTACATCCTGCGCTGGGACGAGGGCATCCGTTGGGCGCTGACCGCCGGGACGAATCTGCTCAAGTCCATTCCATACATCGGCGAACAGATCTACATCCTCGCTATGGGCGGAAGTCAACCCGGCGATGCAACATTGGTCCGCTTCTACTCGTGGCACATCTTTGTGCTCGCCCTGGCTGGCGGATTTTTCCTGGTCTGGCATCTCTTCCGCGTACGCCGCGATGGAGGCATCGCTGTCCCGCCTGCGAATCAACGCGAAGAGACCGCGCGCATTTCGCGCTACGAACTATTGAAGCGCGAGATCATTGGCATGTTCATCGCCGGTCTTGTGCTAGTTGCCTTTTGCACATACTTCCCTGCGCCCCTAGCGCCGCCCATCCGCGAGAGCACCATGATGAATGCGGAATCAAGTGCGCCGTGGTTCTTCCTGTGGGTGCAACAATTATTGAAACTGGGCGATCCTTTCTTGCTAGGTGTCCTCGTCCCGGTGGCGGTCGTTATCCTGCTTGGAGCACTGCCCTACATTTTCAGAAATATCCAACCGAATGAACTGGGTCGCTGGTTCCCGCGCGGCGGACGCATCGTGCAGATCATCTTTTCCCTTTTGGGCATCGCCATTATCGCATTGACCATTCTATCCATCTATCAAGCACCATGAAAAAACTTTCGCGTCGCGACTTCCTCCATATCGGAACCAACTCTCTGCTAGGACTGAGCGCTGCCCTCGGTCTGGGCGGACTTATCCGCTTCCTCTCCTACGAAATGGACCCGGCACCACCATCCGAATATGATCTGGGTCCCGTCACCGATTTCCCGCCCGGCTCCACGACCACGCTGATGCACATCCCTGCCGTGGTAGTCCACGACCGGGACGGCAAGTGGCTGGCGATGAGCCTGAAGTGCACACATCTCGGCTGCACCGTCGAAAAAAAGGACAAGCTCTACGAGTGCCCGTGCCACGGCTCCAAGTTCGACGCGCAGGGCTACGTCAACCGCGGACCCGCGAATACGCCGCTCAAACGCCTGCGCGTCGAAACGAACGAGACGGGGAATTTGATTCTGCACATGAATTAGAATGGGGAAATGGGGCGGGGTACAATACAATCTGTTGAAGGTTGAAAGTTTAAGGTCAAAGGTCGAAATTCGTAGAGGGTTGTTATGCCAGAGACTGAATTCAAATTCGATGTTTTTCTAAGTCACAACGGCAAAGACAAGCCAGCCGTTGAAAATATTGCGCGGCTATTACGCGATGAGTACAGCCTGAAAGCATGGCTGGATAAATGGAATCTCATCCCTGGGGAAGCGTGGCAAGAAGCACTTGAGGATGCTCTCGATGAATGCGAAACCTTTGCCGTCTTTTTGGGTCCGTCAGGCATCGGTCCTTGGGAAAATGAAGAAATGCGTTCGGCTATTTCTGACCGCGTACAAGACAAAAGCCGTCGAGTTATTCCGGTGCTTTTACCGGGAGCGCCAGACAATAAAGATTTAGATTTGCCGCGCTTTTTGAAACGCGCTACATGGGTAGATTTTCGCTCAGGGCTGGATGATAAAGAAGCACTTTATCGTCTCTATTGCGGAATTACAGGGCAAGCACCCGGTGACCGTGGGACTTCTAACTCTTTCAAAACTCCAACAACTGCTGATTGGCACTTGGCACATCCATACTCTATGCCACCAAACTTCACTGGTCGCGCGGACGAACTCAAAATGCTCGACGATTGGCTCGTAGATAACACCAATCGCTTGTTTATTCTCCGCGCCCTGGGCGGATTTGGCAAAAGCGCCCTCGCCTGGCAATGGATCAACACGCACGTCAATCCCGCAGAATGGACAAAACTCGTCTGGTGGTCCTTCTACGAAGGTGACGCCAGTGTCGAGCACTTTATTGAAGACACACTCAAATACCTTAATCTCGAAGTCCCGCAGGGAGGACGTTTACAAGTAGACAAATTACTCAAAGTCCTGCAATCACAAAAAATTCTGATTATTTTGGATGGCTTCGAGCGCGTGTTGCGTTTGTACGGGGACATGAATGCAGTTTATCAAAGTGAGGAAGGCCACAAGATTGAAGATTATCAACTCGATTGTAAAGATATAAACGCTGAATGGCTATTGAAAGGTATTTGTTCTTTACCAAACTTAAATAGCAAAGTCCTGATGACTACGCGGCTTTCTCCTCGTTCAATCAAAGTTCGAGATGAACCTTTACAGGGATGTCGCGAAGACGAATTAAATGCTATGCAAAAATCAGACGCAGTAGATTTTTTTCACAAACAAAAAATTGAAGGTACACATTCTGAAATAGAAGCTGCGTGTGCACCTTACGGTTATCATCCTCTTAGCTTAAGAATTCTAACTGGTTTGATTATCGGTGACAGAGAAAAACCTGGTGATATAACAGTTGTAGATAAGTTAGATATTACAACCAACATCATTCAAAACAAGAATCATGTCTTAAAAGTTTCATATGAAACCTTGTCATTGGGACAACAAAAATTATTAAGCAACATGGCATGTTTTCGCTCAACAATCAGCTATCAAGCCTTGAAATTTATTATCAACAAGCCATCGTGGAAACGGAAAAACCGATTCGGCTTAAACGAGAAACTAGATGAAAGTTTACAAACTTTAGAGACCCGTGGACTATTGAGCTGGAACAGGCAGTCAAATAAGTATGATCTTCATCCAATTGTGCGTCGTTACGCCTATCAACAATTAACCACTAGTGACCGCGTTATTGCACATCGCCGTCTTCGGGATTACTTTGCATCTTTTCCAAAATCTAAACATATTGAAAAGATTGAGGATCTCATGCCTGTTATTGAGTTATATCATCACACCGTTAGGACAGGAGAGTTTGATGAAGCGCGGCAACTTTTCAGTGACCGATTACAGGTTCCTTTGTACTATCAAATAGGGGCTTATCAAACAATTATTGAACTCCTAAGTACATTATTTCCAGAAGGCGAGTCGAAACTACCTCACTTAAAAGATGAAGGTTCCCAAGCTTGGGTGCTAAATGGACTTGCGAATAGCTATAGTCTAAATGGACAATCACACCGAGCAATACCATTATTCGAACAAAGTATCAAGCTACGAGAGAGAAATAACGAAAGGCTGTACATTTCTGAAGCTCTCATAAACATGGCTGATGACCAGTTAAAAATTGGCGCCTTTCTCCAAGGTGAGCACAATTTATACGAATCTACTTCAATCAACCAAGAGTTGGGTTTAGATGAAGACAGTGCTGATAGGTATTCGGAGCTTGGAAGACACTTATCTTATCGAGGTGACTTTGCAGAGGCGGAAATCTTGTTTGATAAAGCCCAAGGGTCTTTTGAAGAACAGAAAGGTCCTCAGAACTACTTAGGAATCAATAATGTGTACAAATCTCTACGTTTTCTTCTAATGATAAGGAGCAATCCGCTAAACAAGGAGGTAAGTCAAAAATCAGCTATTAAATATGCGCTTTACGCTCGTGAATTTATAGAAGAAAGAGTAAAAGATAAACAGTTTAATATGAGTGATTTAATACGAACTTATTGGATTCTCGGTGCTGCATATAGAGAAAATAATGATTTAGAAAAGGCTGAAATTTATCTAGACCAGGCACTTATCCGTGACCGCTCAATTAACATGGTTGATCATAAATCTTATATCCTCCTTGAACTTGCCCGCCTGCGTTACATTCAAAAGAATTATGAAGAAGCCAAAGCTATCGCAGATGAAGCCTTACTTATCACTGAACGCTGCGGCTACGTCCTGCAAGGCGCAGATGTGAATCTCTTCCTCGCCCAATACGCATTCGAGCAGGAGAAGGACAAAGCCAAGGCGAAACAATATGCCGAGGAAGCCAAGAAACTCGCCACGTGCGACGGTCCGCCGTATTATTACAAGGTGGCGTATGAGGAGGCGGAACGATTTCTTGAAAACTTGAAATAACTTGATGTCGTTGCGAGCCCGAGCATAGCGAGTGGCGAAGCAATCTCCTCGCTATAAAAGTATGATTGATATCAGGAGATTGCTTCGGGCGGACGAACACCGCCCTCGCAACGACATAGCATTTATTGAGACTTCCGCGCGGAAATGTGTCGGAAGTCTATGTTTTATGCTAGACTCAATCAACCTTATCCATTAACCATTTGTCCATTATTCAAATTATGGAAACTATCCAAACCAATATAAATCCCGATAGTGAAGACTTCAAAGCCAACAGCCTCCATCACAAACAACTTGCCAACGAATTGAAACAACGCCTCGCCAAGATCCGCGAGGGCGGCGGCGAAAAATACCGCAAGCGACAGGAAGAGCAGGGCAAACTCTTTGTCCGTGAACGGATCGAACGCCTGCTCGACCCTGGTTCGCCGTTCCTGGAACTCTCCACCCTGGCGGCGTGGGATATGTATGAGGATCAGGCGAGCGGCGATACGCAGGCGGCTCCGGGTGCGGGCATTGTCACCGGCATCGGGCGCGTCTCGAACCGCGAGGTGATGATCGTCGCCAACGACGCCACCGTCAAAGGAGGCTCGTACTTCCCGATGACGGTCAAGAAACATCTACGCGCCCAGCAGATCGCGGAGGAGAATCATCTGCCCTGCCTGTATCTCGTCGATTCGGGCGGGGCGTTTTTGCCCCTGCAGGATGAAGTCTTTCCCGACGCGGGTCATTTCGGTCGCATTTTCTACAATCAGGCACGCATGTCGGCAAAAAAGATCCCGCAGATCGCGGCGGTGATGGGTAGCTGCACGGCGGGCGGGGCATACGTCCCTGCCATGAGCGACGAAGCCATCATCGTCAAAGGCACAGGCACCATCTTCCTCGGCGGACCTCCGCTCGTCAAAGCCGCAACGGGGGAAGATGTTAGCGCGGAGGATCTGGGCGGAGCGGATGTCCATACGCGACTGAGCGGCGTTGCAGATCATTTCGCGGAGGATGACGATCATGCCATCGAGCTGCTGCGAGGGATTGTTGAGACGCTTCCCAGACCATCGACGATAGACGATAGACCATTATGGTCAGCGGTCAATGGTCCATGGTCAGCACCGGAGGAGCCGCTCTATCCCGCCGAGGAAATCTACGGCATCCTTCCATCCACCTTCCGCGCCACCTACGATGTGCGCGAGATCATCGCCCGCCTCGTGGATGGAAGCAAATTCCGCGAGTTCAAAGCCCGCTACGGCACGACTCTCGTCTGCGGGTTCGCGCGCATTCATGGATACCCGGTCGGCATCATCGCCAACAACGGCGTGCTGTTCAGCGAGTCCGCGCTCAAGGCGACGCACTTCATTGAACTGTGTGACCAGCGGGGAATTCCGCTCGTGTTCCTGCAAAACATCACCGGTTTCATGGTGGGACGTGAAGCCGAGGTCGGTGGCATCGCCAAAGACGGCGCGAAGATGGTCCATGCGGTGGCAACGGCCCGCGTTCCCAAATTGACCGTCGTCATCGGCGGTTCCTTTGGTGCAGGCAACTACGCCATGTCCGGTCGCGCCTACGGCTCGCGCTTCCTGTGGATGTGGCCCAATGCACGCATCTCCGTCATGGGCGGAGAGCAGGCAGCGAATGTATTGCTCACGATCAAGCAGGAGCAACTTACACGCGAAGGTAAGCCCGCCATGACCAAAGAAGAAGCGGATGAGTTCAAACGTCCCATTTTGGAGAAGTATGAAAATGAAGGCAATCCCTATCATTCAACTGCGCGATTGTGGGATGATGGCGTGATTGATCCGGTAGATACAAGACAAGTGTTAGGGCTGGCATTGTCAGTTGTATTGAATTCACCGGTGGAAGAAAATAGCTTTGGTGTGTTTAGAATGTGAAAGTAAAACATCAAATGGAAAAAGAAAAAATCAGAATTCCATTATCTGAAGGCTCTTTCTCTGGTGAAACCCTCTGGTCCGAAAAAGTTGGGGGCGGGCTGTTCCGTATCTGTAACATTCCTTTTATGGCAAAAGGATACGCAGAAGGCGACATAGTTTCATGTCAGTATAAAGATGGTTTCAACGAGGTACTGTCTGTAGAAGAAGATGGCGGGAATGGAACCATAAGGCTATTATTTTCTGACTTACAAAGCGACGAAGCGCAGATCATCCTAAAAGAATTGAAATCTGTTGGTTGCAGCTATGAAATTGCATCCAGTCAACTTGTAGGAGTAACAATTCCATCCAACTTAGAAGTTCCATTTTCGCAATTATCAAACTTCCTAAATGAAACAGAAGATAAAATCCTGATAGGTTGGGAAATCGCCAAGGAATTTACTCGAAGACATTAAAGTACCATGTCACTCTGAGGGAGCGTTTGTTGCGACCGAAGAGTCTCTTCCTTGTCGCGGTAGAGACCCTTCGCTAGCGCTCAGGGTGACATAATCACAAATTACGGAGATCATATGACTTTCTCTCAATCATCTGGCAGCCCCCATCACTTTCTATCCCTCTTAGCTGGCGGCTGGGCAGGACCATCCAAACTTTGGTTAGAGCCCGATACACTCGCCAACGAAGCCCCGCTCGTTGGAAACATTCAACTCGTATTAGATGGACGATATGCACTTTTCCTCTATCAATCTGTTATCGAAGGCGAAGCGCAACATGGTATGTTTACCTTCGGATTTAACACCTCACTGGAGCGGTATGAAGCCTCGTGGGTGGACTCGTTCCACACCAACACCGCCATCATGTTCTGCACGGGCAATGAAACCGAGAACGGCTTGTCCGTGCTGGGCAGTTACCCTGATCCCACTGGCGGACCGGACTGGGGTTGGCGCACGGAAGTGGAATTGATCGATAACGATCATCTGGTCATCACGGCATACAATATCGCTCCTGAGGGTGAAGAAGCCAAAGCCACAGAAGCAACTTTGACGAGAGTAAAGAAATGATATTCATGTCGTTGCGAGGAGCGAACAGCGTGAGTGGCGAAGCAATCTCCTCATAACAACCCTACATTTGTTTCAAGGAGATTGCTTCATGGCGCTTGCAGCGCCACTCGCAACGACATAGCAAGAGGCATAAATGAAGATTTTAATTCTCGGCGGTACCAAGTTTTTAGGACGTCACATTGTGGACTCGGCTCTCAAACGCGGACATTCCGTGACCCTGTTCAATCGCGGTAAGACCAACCCGGGGCTGTTCCCGTCTGTGGAAACGATCCTCGGCGACCGGGAGTTCGACATCGCGAAACTCGCGGGCAGGGAATGGGACGTGGTCGTTGACGTTGCAGGATATCTGCCACGTATCGTCCGCCTCTCCGCTACCGGCTTGGAAAGAAGCGTTGGTCGCTATGTGTTCATCTCGTCCATATCGGTCTATCCCGATTCCATTCTCAAAAAGATCGGCATCGACGAATCCGATCCGGTTGGGAAACTGGAAGATGAGTCTGTTGAAGAAATCACCGGCGAGACCTACGGTCCACTCAAAGCGTTGTGCGAAAAGACCGTCATGGATCTGTATGGCGAACGCGGAACCGTCATCCGCCCGGGTTTGATCGTGGGACCAGACGACCCAACCGACCGCTTCACCTATTGGCCCGTGCGTGTGGCGCGCGGAGGGGATGTGCTCGCACCGGAACGACCCGATGTGCCCGTACAGATCGTGGATGTGCGCGATCTTTCGGAATTCATCGTCAAATTGATCGAAACGAACGCAGCGGGGATTTACAACGCTACCGGACCAGAGTATGAATTGACCTTTGGACCGATGCTCGAAACCTGCAAGCAGGTAAGCGGAAGCGATGCAAAGTTTCACTGGGCTTCGGCAGATTTTTTGAAACAGCACGGCATTCAAGAATGGAGTGACATGCCCGTGTGGGTGCCGCACAACGAAGAGAGTCAGGGTTTCTCACGCATGGATGTATCGAAAGCGATCCGCGCCGGGCTGACCTTCCGCCCGTTGGATGAAACGGTACGTGATACGTTGACATTTGCGAACGCACGCCCCGCAGATCATGTGTGGCGCGCAGGTCTAACAAAGGAAAAAGAGGAAGATGCTCTCGCTGCTTTGAAAGGATAGCGACATGCACATTCAGGATCAGCGCTCCCAACTCGACCATATGCTCAGGCAGACCCGCATGAACCTGGTCAACTACAGCCAGATGGCGGATACAAAGGCGCACATCCTGCTCAGCATCTCGGCGGTATTGTTGTCACTTTCGATGACACGCCTCTCTGAGCCTCATTTCACATATTCTGTTACAGTGTTGATCCTGTTCCTGCTCATTACCATCTTTTTCGCGCTGTTGACCGTGATCGGCAAAATAAGGGTTTTCAACGAGAGAAAACATTCCATCAACGACCCCGATTACAGCCCGCTTTTCTTCGGCAACTTCGGTGATATTGATTATGATCTGTATGCTCAGGATTTTTTCGAGACCATGAACGATGCCGATAAAACCTATGAGATCATGGTAAAAGATATTTATTATGCTGGAACGTATCTCTTACGAACAAAATATAAATACATTCGGCTCGCTTATTTGTACTTCTTTGCAGGCTTGATCCTGAGCACTGCCATCTATTTCGTCCAGAACATTTTTTTGTTCTGACCTCCATCTCATTTCAACAAAGCCCTTATGAAAAACATCAAACATCTTTTTCTCGTGTGTGTCATCGTCCTAGTGGGCTGCACGAAACAGGCGCAAGCTGTTCCTGTAACGCCCACCCTCCTGCCACGGACTGCCACGCTTGCGCCCCCTACAGAGACACCCACCGAAGCGCCGACCGCCACGTCCATCGCATCCATGCCGCCCGACCCCACCGCCGACCTGACCATCTTTGGCGCCATTGGTCAGAACGAGATCCAGGCTTTCGCGCTGGAATCGGTGGCAAACGCCATCTTCAGCAAAACGTTCGATGGCTTCGTGGCAGATGGAAGAATTCAGGAATATCAGGTGATGCGAGTGAGTGTCTTCCCCGGCAGCGGCGGATTGCTTTCAGAGATCATCTTCAACGTCCGCACCACTGACCCAAGTTGGCTGGATGACGGAGGCACACAGGGTGCGGATCATTGGGTCAATGAGAAATGTTATCGGTTTGATTTTTTTACTACGGACACAGAATTTCAGTTGAAAAATCGGAGAGCCTGCGGCTGAAGTGAAGAGTGAAACGTAAAACGTGAAGCGCATCAGCGCGAGGAGTTTGCAAAATGAAATTTGATGAATGGGTTGCGAGTCTCCCAAAAGATATAACCGGGGATAGTCTCTGGAAAATGGAGGCCTACCGCCTTGCGCTCTTTACTACTGAGATCGGCTGGCATGATGTCACAGAGTTGATGAAAGATAAGCGTACAACAGGGATCGCAGATCAGTTGTATCGTGCGCTCGGTTCTGTTAGCGCTAATCTGGCAGAAGGATATTCACAGCATACCGGCAAAGCTCGCGCGCAGTATTATCAATACGCACTTGGCTCTGCACGCGAAGCGCGCGATTGGTATTACAAATCCCATCACATTCTCAAAGACGAAGTTATTCAACATCGGATTTCCTTCCTCACACAAATCATAAAACTGCTCCTCACGATGGTTCCACATCAACGCGGTAAAACGCTGACACTCCATGAAGAGAAAACAAGTTACAACATAAATCAAGAAGTACCTTTGAATATCGAAACCTTATTGGAACAAATTCCTCTCCCCTAATTTCACGTTTCACTTATTATTATTCAAATGCCCCAAAAACAAATCCAGCCTATTCACAAAATCCTCATTGCCAATCGCGGCGAGATCGCCGTTCGCGTCATGCGGGCTTGCAAAGAGCTTGGCGTCAAAACCGTTGCAGTTTATTCGGATGCCGACAAAAGTTCGGTGCATACACGGTTCGCCGACGAGGCAGTCCATATCGGTGCGGCATCGCCACGTGAATCCTATTTAAATGCGGATGTCTTGATCCAAGCTGCACTCTCTTCTCAAGCGGATGCCATCCACCCAGGCTATGGTTTCCTCTCGGAGAACGCCTCCTTCGCAGGGATGGTTGATGCCGCCAAACTGACCTTTATCGGTCCTCCGGCAGATTCGATCCGCGCCATGGGAGACAAAGCCGAGTCGAAGATCGCCATGAAGACGGCCGGTGTGCCGACCGTTCCCGGTTATGAAGGTCTTGACTCAGATGAAGATTTCAAGAAAGCCGCGCAGGAGATCGGATACCCGGTTCTTATCAAAGCCTCCGCGGGCGGCGGCGGCAAAGGGATGCGTGTCGTTAACACCGAAAGCGAATTGAACGAAGGGATCGAAATCCGCACGGAGGGAGGCGTTACACGCCTTCGGTGATGAGCGCCTGTTGATCGAGAAATATGTCGCCAACGCCCATCACATCGAATTTCAGGTTTTCGGCGATCAACACGGGAATCTCGTCCATTTGTTTGAGCGCGAATGTTCCGTGCAGAGACGTCACCAGAAGATCATCGAAGAGACGCCTTCACCGCTGCTTACTCCTAAATTGCGCAAAGAAATGGGCAAGGCTGCCGTAGCCGCGGCAAAAGCCGTGAATTATTTCAACGCCGGGACCATCGAATTCATCGTTGACCCTGACACGCTCAAGTTCTACTTCCTTGAAATGAACACGCGTCTGCAGGTCGAGCACCCAGTCACCGAGCTCACCACCGGGCTCGACCTGGTCCACTGGCAGATCCGGGTTGCGGCAAGAGAGCACTTCCCCTATCAACAAGAGCAACTCTCCCAGCGCGGTCACGCCATCGAATGCCGCATCTACGCCGAAGACCCAGCCAACGGATTCCTTCCCAGCACCGGCAAACTCCTGCAATTCATCGAACCGCGCGGACCGGGCATCCGCGTTGATTCAGGATATGCCGCTGGCACTGAAGTGACGCATTTCTACGACCCTTTGCTGGCGAAGTTAATTGTTCATGGAGAATCGAGAGCATTGGCAATTCAGAGAATGCAATCAGCATTGAAGGATTTCATTGTGCATGGAGTGGTGACAAATATTGATTTTCTACAAACGGTATTAGCTCACCCCGATTTCGTGGATGGAAAGGTCACTACTAGATGGGTGGAACAAAGTTTGGAGTCAGCCAGCTTGCTGGCGTCGCGGCAGGGGCATACCCTAACGGGCACGCGAGCTCCTGCACTCCATATCATCGCCGCCGCCGTTGCCGACTTAACAATCTCAAATCGTAAATCTCAAATCGTAAATGAGATCGATCCTTACAGCCCGTGGAAAAATCCAAGCGGGTTTAGAAACTAAGTGGGAGGCATATGATTTCACTAGGTGTTTTGATCTTTGTTTCAGCAGTCATTCTTATCAGTAGTTTCCGCCGTGCGCCAGGAATGGGTGTGATCGCGGCATTGGTCATCATTGGCATTACCTTTTGGTTCCGAGGTGACAGTCTCGCCCGGCTGGGATTCTTCGCGCCACAGAATTGGTTAACCACCATCGTCTGGAGCCTGCTGCTGGGAACAGTGCTCGCTTTTGCATCCACGCTGTTGGTGGAACCATTCTCCGATAAGGTCACAAAAAGCAAGACGGATCATTCCGCTTTCGACAATTTACGCGGAAACTGGAAGAATTTACTGCTCGTCTTGGTGACAGTTTGGCTGCTGGTAGCTTTCGTGGAGGAGATCATCTTCCGCGGCTATATGATGGGCGATATTGCCGAGTTGATCGGCACATCCAAAACGGCACTGGCGGTTAATGTAGTCGTGAGTTCGGTACTGTTCGGGTTGGCGCACTGGTATCAGGGCAAAAGCGGAGTATTAAGCACAGGCATCGTCGGCGCGATTCTCGGTGTTCTATTTATCGACAGCGGATTTAATCTCTGGCTGCCCATCCTCACACACGGATTCATCGATACGATTGGGCTATTTCTGATCTATATCAATGCTGATACATTCTTGAAAGAACGGGTAAAACTTTTCGGATAAGGAAATATCATGAATAAAAGATTATCCACTCCAATTTTTACTCTCATCAACGTTTTATTTGTGATCGTCCTGACTTACATCTTTACCTACATAGCCAAAGTAACAGCATTACCGTTTGGGGCAATACTACCATCGTGCATAACCATCACAATACTCTTTCGTAAATCATTAATTCGTATTGAACCTAAAGGATTGGAAGAGAAAATGTCTTTGCCTCGATAGCAACTATGCCAGCACGAGAAAAAATCATTTATTGGTCTTCGATTTTCGCCTTCACTTTTATCCCTCTTCTAGAAGGGTGGTTAATGCTGGTGAAAAAAAGAACTGATATGGATTGGATTTTTTTGATTACATATCTGGCAGCACCAAGTCCTATTTGGTTTTCAAAGCAAACTCGTGACGTATTCAAGCGTTTCTTTTATGGCGAAGATAAACTAAATATCAATAATACAAGATGAAACTAACTCTAAGTTTTGATAGCCAATCTCAAACTATTGACATAACTCACAGCGGTTCGGGGAAATTGTATCGCGCCACGCTGGGAGATAAGACGGTTGAAGTGGAAGTCCTTCGCGTGGAAGAGGGAAAGTTAACCCTGCTGATCGACGGTGGACCTGTCACTGCCTATGTTTCGTCGGATGGGGCGAAGCGTTGGGTGACGGTGAACGGACAGACACTGATGCTGACCAAGTCAACGGGCGCAGCAAGGAAAAGCTCGGGGCATGAGCATGCGTCCGATCTAATGGCACCCATGCCCGGCGTAGTGCGAAGCGTCAACGTTCAGGAGGGAGAGTCCGTGAGCAAAGGTCAAACATTGATGGTGCTGGAAGCGATGAAGATGGAGATCCGCATCCAGGCGAAGAACGATGGCGTAGTGAAGAAGTTATTTGTACAGCAAGGTCAGACTGTAGAACGTGAGCAGCTTCTCGTGGAGGTGGAGTGAAGAAAACAATTTTGCTCGTGTTGGTGATCCTTTTCGCGGGATGCAGTTTAGTTCCCACACCGGATGATTTTCCACCTCCGCCGCCGATGACCGTCATTGTGGAATTCCCACAGGTGACCGCAACGACAACGATCGAGCCAAATGTGCGCCCGATCCTGCCGGATGACATGCAGGAAGCGGAGATGTTCTTTTTGATCATCAAGACGGCGATAATGGCAGGGGATGATACCGGCATAGCAGAACGGGTCCATTATCCGTTGTATGTGAGGTCGAGCGGACAGGAGATCGTGCTCAAGAATTCCGATGAATTTCTGGCGAACTATCAGAAGATATTCGATTCGGGATTTGTGACGACTCTTTCCGCTATCGATGAATCGAGTTTGACTCTTTCATCGAACGGCATTCAGGTCGGGAACGGCGAAGTATGGCTTAATTATTTTTGTGTGGATCTGGCGTGTTCAGAGTCGCAGTTCTTGATCACACAGATCAATAGGTAATACAACTACTTTTTCATTGCAAGGGCAGCGCTCTTCTGCCCGAAGCAATCTTATTTTCAATCACATATACATAATTGTTTGTAAGATTGCTTCGCTGCGCAGGGCAACAACCGCCCGCTTCGCAGGGCAAATAACGCCCACCTTCGGTTCGCAATGACGAGGCACTTACCCAAAGGAGACAGCATGGCAGAGATCGAGTTACGTGAAATTCCGCTCTTCAGCGAAATGGATGAGGAAGAGGTGGCAGGCATCCGTGAGATCATGGATGTGATGCGGTTCAAAGCGGGGCAAGTCATCATCCGCGAAGGTGAGACTGGCGACCTGTTTTATGTCATCACCGAGGGACGCGCGGAGGTCATCATCCGGGATGCTGCTGGTTCGGACGTGATCTTGCATGAGGCGGGACCCGGTGATTTCTTCGGCGAACTTTCGATGCTCACCAACGAGCCGCGCTCGGCGCGCATCCGTGCTGTGGAAAATCTGACAACGCTGGCTTTGGAACGTGATGAGTTCTTCAACTTCCTGCGCTCGCACACCAGCGCCGCCATTGACGTATTAGTGGAACTTGGTGGACGCCTCCGGGAAAACGATGCCGTTCTGCGACGCATGGCAAGCCGCAATGTGAACGAAGTGGAAGAAGAGCAGATGACGGCCGGACAACGCATTGCGGATAAAGTAGCTGATGCGATCGGTTCGTGGCCTTTTATTATTATTCAAACCGTTATCCTAACAATTTGGATCACCGTCAACGTGGTTGCCGTATTAGTATATAAAACAGAATTATGGGACAAATATCCTTTTATTCTGCTGAACCTGATGCTCTCGTTCCAAGCTGCCTACTCGGGACCGGTCATCATGATGAGTCAGAACCGCCAATCTGCCAAGGACAAACTCGCCGCTGAGATCGACCACGAAGTGAACGCCAAAGCCGAGTTGGAGATCAACAACCTGATGCGTCACATTGAGGAATTGGAATTGCATTTGGAAGAGCAGCATCGTGAGTTGAAGAAATTGATCAGACCGAGGAAGGCGAAACCGTCGAAGGTCAAACGTCAAAAGTCAACCGTTCGACGGTAGAGATTCGACCAAGGAGTTTCCATGACCGGAAAATATTTTGATGAACTCGAAGTTGGTATGAAGTTCAAACACGCGGGTCGCACCGTCACCGAAATGGACAATGTGCTCTTTTCCGCGCTGACGATGAACACGCAGCCGTTACACGTCAACGAAGATTTCGCATCCAAAACGGAGTTTGGTCAGCGGCTGGTAAACGGGGTCTTCACGTTCGGGCTGGTTGTCGGTCTGACCGTCCCTGAACTGACCGAAGGCACCATCGTTGCTAATCTCGGCTATGACAAGGTCGTGCATCCGCATCCCGTTTTTCATGGGGATACGATCTACGCCGAGAGCGAGATCGTCGAGATGCGCGAGTCCAAGTCACGACCGACTGCGGGCATCGTGAGAATCAAATGCTGGGGCAAGAAACCAGACGGTACAATTGTGGTGGAGTTTGAACGGACAGCGATGTTTCTAAAACGTTCGCAGGTTTGAAAGTTGTAAAGTTAGCAAGTTCAACCTGTCAACTTTCAAACCTTCCAACCTGAAATCGGAGACTTTTATGCATTCCCGACGCGCTTTGTTATACATGCCCGGCGATGACCGGCGTAAGATCGAAAAAGCAACCACCCTCGGCGTGGATAGTATCTGCATGGATATGGAAGATGGCGTGGCGGTCAACCGTAAAGCGGAAGCTCGCCATGTCATTGCTCACGCGATGAAAGAATTGAACTTCGGCAGTTCGGAACGCTGTATCCGCATCAACAGCATTGGTTCCGGATTCGAAGTCTATGATCTCGCGGCGGCATTGGAGGCGGAACCAGACACCATCGTGGTGCCGAAGATCGAAACAGCGGAGCAGGTCATTTGGGTCAGCGAACGGATCGAGTTCGTACGAACTGGAGAACAACTTGAACATCGGCAGCATCCGCCTGCTGGTAGGCGTGGAAACAGCGAAGGGAATTATGCATCTACGCGAGATCGCCGAAGCAGAGAAACGTCTCGAAGCCATTATTTTCGGCGGGGAGGATTTCGCCGCATCCATCGGCGCGGTGCGGACCAAATCCGCGACGGAGTTGTTGTACGCGCGGCAGGCGGTGGTCACGGCTTGTGCGGCGAACGACCTGCAAGCCATCGACATCGTCTTCATCGATTTCAAGGACCCGGATGGACTGCGTGCTGAAGCAGAAGAGGGAGCTAGAATTCGGCTTCAGCGGGAAACAGGTCATTCACCCGAATCAGGTAGCGGCGGCGCAGGAAGCGTTCACTCCATCCGAAACTGCCATCGAGTATGCCAGGCGCATCGTCGAGTCGTTCCACTCCAGTCAGAAAGAAGGCAAGGGCGCGTACGCCCTCGACGGCAAGATGATCGATATGCCGCTGCTCAAAAATGCGCAAAAAGTATTGGATCGGGCGCGTGCCGCCGGGAAAGTGTGATATTTTGCAAAGGAATTGATAAATCTTTTCAGGCGGGAATCCGTCATAATTGATGTAACACTTTTTCGGGAAATGATCTATGCATCAATTCGTTCAATCGGCGATCGACGCCGCCAATCAAGGTGACAAAAACAAAGCCATGAGCTTCCTTAAGGAGGTTCTTGCCGCCAACCCCAAAGATGCCGATGCCTGGCTGGTATTGGCTGCCATTCTGGATGACCCCGAGCGCAAGCGTCAATGCCTGAACCGGGTACTCTCGCTGGACCCTACCAACAAACTGGCGCGCGAAGAACTGCTCGAAATGGACCGTTCCGCCATGGGCAGCACGCCTCCGTTCACGCCGGAGCCAGTCCCCGTTTCGAAGCCAAAGTCTCAGCCCAAATCGGCACCGTCAACCATCCCCGCCGCGCAACCCACTCCCACACAGGCGAATCATGTCTCCCTCAAAGAATGGAAAGAGGATGCTCCTAAAGCCCAGCCTGCTCTGAAAGCAGGTGTCGAAAAGCCGACCATCTATAAATATTCCACGATCACACGTGTGGCTACCTATGCTATTGGAGTATTGTTTAGCTGTTCGTTCCTGCTTGCTCTTCAAGATGTCAGCTATCTACTGGTCCCATGCGCATCTTTCTTTCTGATCCTGCCCGCCCTATGGATCGTCTCAAAACAGGTGGAAGTGAGCGAGAAAGGGATTCGCGCCACACAGTTGTTCGGGTTGATCGGTTCTGAGATCGGTTGGAACGAGATCGCTCGTATCAAATCCAATGCCATGCAACGCAACCTGGAACTGTTCCGCAAAAAAGGCGGCTCACTCAAGGTCACCACACAAGTGAACGGATATCCTGCCATCGTGGATACCCTGCGCCAGAAACGCCCGGACCTGTTCGGCATGGTGCAGCCTCAGCCATCCTCTGTCTGGGGCAACGGGAGTGCCGCCGAGAATGGTGCATCCCCTTCGATGGGCTATGATATTCCCAGCACGACGCCATCGTTTTCAGGCACACGTACGTTCAAGAAAAGTTTTATCCGGCAATATGGATTGTTGTTCCTTCTCATTCCACTGGGAGCACTTGCCGCATTAGCTGCCGTCACTGAGCCTGAGCATAGACTAGGCGCAGGTATCATTGCTGTGGTCTGCTTCCTCATGTTGATCCTGCCCTTCATCCAGATCGGCTTGGTGAAAGTGGAGCCCAACAAGCTCACTGTCGAATCATTCCTGACCCAGAAGGAATTCAGTGCAAGAGAGATCCGTGAGATCAAAATACAATCAGTGCGTGGACGCTATGGTGTGACCAATTACGTAAACATCCTCGCAGAAAACAAAAAGAATTATCCATTGCAAGGCTTCAAGGATGGCGATGAGATCATCTACGGTATCCTGCACGAATGGTGGGCATCGTACAGGAATCGATAAGACAAAGAAGGAATTGGTAAAGAAACTTTAGATAGGTAGTCTCATGAACGATGTCATGCTTTTCACCGTTGTAATAGCTGGAGCATTTGTTTTAATTTTGGGTGTTTCTTTTCTCATGGATCAGCGCCGCAAGGCGGTAAATAAAGCCACGGCTGTTCCCACAGGTCCGGTCAGTCGAGTTATCTTATGGATTTCGTATGTCATACTTGCGCTGACAATTCTTTTTGTGATTGGCTCATTTACTGCAAATGCGCCCACTTTTATTTTTCTCGCTAGAAACTTCATTTTCTTATACATTATTGTTGGCATCATTTATAGGATTGTTAGACCTAGAGGGGTGTAGAACCTGCAAGGCTTATAATTCTGTCACCCTGAAGTTAAGTAGTCGTTCAAAGTAGTTTAGAAAAGGATAATCGAAAAGGGCTAGCCGGATGGTTCTGTTGTGTCAGCATGTATTCGGCAGAGGCCAATACGTCCTCTATCGAGTTCATGCAGTTTATTGACACAGGCTAATGCTTTCAGATGTTTCCAATAGCGTTCGATCAGATTGAGTTCCGGACAGTAAGGAGGTAGCCACATCACCAACAGACGATGTTCAAACAAGGATAAGGCAGCCAGCACAGCCGCGCTTTTATGATACGAAACGTTATCCATGACCAATACAATTCGTCCGGTTGGGTAACACGTCACTAATAAATACTCGATGAACTCCAAGAAGGTCTGGCTATTCTTCCAGGTAGCGCATCGCCAGGAAACACGATCCGTTTTCCAAGAGTAGGCTCCGAAAATATGACGATGTTGTTTCGTGCCCGGTTGCAAAGCAGGAACGATCTTCTGTTGACCCTGTTTCATCCAGCAGGCATGTAAGGGAGGATCCAGATCCAGGCTTACTTCGTCCACAAAGAGGAGCTCGACATCGTCTCGGAGGCTCTTTTTTTCATCTCTTCCAGCAGTTTTTCAGCGTTTTTCTTGGCAGCCTTGTCCTGTAAATGACTGAGATCATGTTTGGGACGACGATAGCGGTAGCCTTTCTTCTTGAGCAAGGCTCGAAATCGTCCTTCGCTCAGAGCAATCCCGGTCTCTTTTTCCAGGTGCGCCCGTAATCGATCGATTGTCCAAATGGCAAAGCGATATCCATATTCGGATGGTTCTTTACTCAATACTTCTTCGAGTTTCAAACAATACGTTTCCGTGGCTTTGGACTTTCTGCCCGGACGCACTTTGTTGGCTAGCCCTTCGATCCCTTGCTCGCGCCATAGTTTGTGCCAGTTATAAACTGTTGGCACACTCACCATTTGTTGCTCTGCTACCGTGGCAGGCTTTTGACCTAAATGCAATAACCGAATGACTGTCGCACGCTGCCTGACTTCTGCTCGTTTGTCTTGACGAATAGCTTTTTCGATTTCCGCTACTTCTTTTGGTTTCAGTTGGTATACCGTTCGCATGCTAAAAGTGTATCATGTCTTATAATCTATTTCGACCAACTACTTATCAGGGTGACGTTTTTTTATCCATCCATTCATCAAGGAAAACATTTTGCTCTCGCTCTCCATCATCTACGGCATTCTCTCCGCACTCACATGGGGCGCGGGTGATTTCGCAGGCGGGTTAGCCACTCGCAAACTAGATGCCTATCGCGCCGTCTTCTACGCCGATCTTCTCGGGCTGCTGGCATTGATAGTGGTCGTCATTGTTTCTCCGGAGGAAATTCCTCCGCTTTCCTCGCTGTTGATCGCGGGGCTGGCAGGCATGCTTGGCTCGGTGGGGTTGCTCATTCTTTACTACAGCATGGCAAAGGGACAGATGAGCATCGCCGCACCGGTCTCGGCGTTATTTGCCGCGGCGCTGCCAGTCTTCGTCTCTGCCGTCACACAGGGACTACCATCCCTGATCCAATTCATTGGATTCGGATTGGCGCTCAGCGCGGTCTGGCTCATCTCGCAGGGTGACTCGGCGCACCGTTTCCATCTGGAGCGTCTCTCCGATCTGCGCCTTCCGCTTCTGGCGGGGCTGGGGTTTGGTTCCTATTTCATTTTGATGCACTACGCTACAGTAGGAGTCTCATCCACCTTCTACCCGATGATCGCCTCCCGCACCGCCGGGACTCTCATGCTGCTCGTCTTTGTCATCGCGCAGCGAAAAGGGTTCCGCGTGGAACGCTCTGCCTGGGGCGTGGTCATCGCCAACGGCATGTTGGATGTGACAGGCAATCTTTTCTACATTTTTGCTCTGCACACCGGCAGGCTGGATATTGCTGCCATCCTCAGTTCGCTCTATCCTGGCGCAACGGTCATTCTGGCATGGGTGTTCCTAAAAGAAAAGATCGCCCGCCCGCAATGGACAGGGATCGCTATTGCTTTAGTCGCCATTGCACTCTTTTCGCTATGACCATGATCGAAATCAAACCAGTTCTCACAAAACGCGAACGCCGCCTCTTCCTGACATTTCCATGGAATATTTACAGGAATGACCCGATCTGGGTACCGCCGATCCTGCCGGAACGTGCCAAAGCCATTGACCCGTCACAGGGCATCTTCTACAAAGATGGCTGCGCCGAACTCTTCATCGCCTGGAAGGACGGCAAGCCCGCCGGCACGATCGCCCTGGCAGAGGATTACAACAACACGCGCATCCTTGGATTCAAGGAATGTATGTTCGGATTCGTGGAATGTATCCATGATTACCATGTTTTCAAAGCCATGTTCGAATTCGCGGAGACATGGGCGCGCGGAAACGGCATGAAGTCGCTGTATGGACCGTTCAACCTGGACCGCGAAGATTCGCGCGGCATTCTCATCGAAGGGCGTGACCGTCCGCCGGCGATCTTGTGCGGGCATCAACCCGTTTATTACCAGCCGTTCTTCGAACAATATGGCTTCCAGAAATTCGGTGAGGACGGCCTCGCCTACGCTGTTGACCTTGACCCAAATACCCCGAAACTTCAGCGCCTATCGCAGTTGGCAGAAAAGGTCCGCAAACGGAATCCCAACTTCAAGGTACGGGGCGCCATCCTGGCGGATAAAGAGAATGAGATCGACCGCATCACCTTCCTGCAAAACGAAGCCCTGAAGCATCTGCCCGATTTTGTCCCCTATACGCGCAAGGATATCGAAGCGATGATCAACCCCGTGATCGAAATGGCAGATCTCGACCTGGTGCTCTTCGCCGAAGTGGACGGCAAACCGGCAGGTTTCTTCCCCGGCGTGCCAAACTTCAACGAGGTTGTGATCCAATTGAACGGTTTACGCTATCCATGGGATTACTTGCGTTATCTGAAATACAGAAACCTGAAACCGAAATGTCTCGCCATCAAAAGCATCGCCGTCCCACCGCAATATTGGGATACGGGATTGGCGGTCCTGTTATTCGATGAGATGGTCAAACGCGCTGTAGCACGCGGCTACACTTGGGCAGACCTATCCCTGACCGGAGATGAAAACGTGGATACCTGGCCCCTTGCCCACCACCTGGGTGCAACAATTTATAAACGCTACCGGTTCTATAAAAAAGAAATAGCGGCAGGATAAATCCCGCCGCTGCTGAACATAGGCAATGTACTCCGCCTCTATTCTTTAGTGACGGCTGTCAGATTCATCGTGAGCAGGACTCCGGGTTTTGGGAGTTCGCTCACGCCGATCACGGTCCGCGCGGGACGATGGTCACCCATCTTCTCGATATAGGCTTGGTTCATTGCTTCGAAATCGCTCATGTGCTTCAGAAAGATGTTGATATGGACCACATGCTCCAGATCGGAATCGACCGACTCGAGCATGACCTTGAACGAATCCAGGATCTGCTTCGTCTGCGAAGCGACATCCTCCCCGGCAAGCTGACCCGTAGCAGGATTAACTCCCGCTGTGCCGCCAATGGTGATGAACGAACCAACCTTGGCAATATGGTTGTAAGGACCGATCGGCTTGGGCGTATTGGGTGGTGTGGATGTTTCAACAAGAGGGGACATGGTTGCTCCAAAATTTACTTATAGTCTTTCAAACTGCACGTTCAGAAACTTCATGGATGTAGGAAAACAAACCAGCTTGGCGAAGCTTGAAGCGTCCGCTTAGGGTCGCATAAAACCAGGCGAATAAGCGAAAGGCGAGATATCCCAGCAACACGCCGAGAGAGTTAAAGATCACGTCATTGATATCGATCGTGCGATATGGATAACCCAACAGAAGCGAGATGAGCAACTGCATCCCTTCGAGCCCGAATCCGAACGCCAAAAGGAGCCAGCCTAAATCTTTAGGTTTGAATCGGGTAACAAAGCTGATCCCAAACCCGGCGGGCATGGTCAACAGGGTGTTGAGGATAAGTCCCGGCAGAGCGTATGTCCAGTTCGTAAACGGACCAAAGTAGAACGGAATAAGATTCACGCTCGCCATGAACTGCCTGCCTAACACTTCCCTGCGAAAGGCATCGATATAAATTGGAAAAAGTGTCAACTTTATGACGACCAGCAGATAGATCCAGAAAATGGAAAAGAAAAGCAATTCAGAGAGGCTGCGCCCTCTTCGCCATAGCAAAACAAGCATTCCTGCCAAAAGAACAAGACCGGCGAACCAGCCAAGAATATCAAAATAAATTGCCATGGGATATCCTTATTTAAATAGCCAGCGCGTCATGGTAGTCAATGCTTCCCCATTCCACGCCAGAACTTTCTTTGGCTCGACGTAGATATAAGGGGAGCCCTTTTCCACGTGGTACTTTTTCTGAAAAGTACTGTCGAGACTATTCCAGGTTTCGTCGTCGATCTCGTTATCTTGAATGATGTGAGCTATCCCATCAATAACGACAACCTTATCTGCATCTGGCAAATGAACTGCAATGTGTGGGTTCTTTAAAATGTTCCGTCCCCAGCCGGTTTGCATGCTGCCTTCAAAGTGGAAGCGGTTCTCATACCAGATACCCCACACCGGAACCACATGCGGGCGTCCATCGGGAAAGACTGTGCTGATCCAATAATGCCGGGAACTGGACATCTGTTCCGATACGAAATCCCACGCGACGAGATGTTCGCTTGTCTCTGGCATTTGATAGCCTTTTACTTTTCGTGCTGGGGCAGCCTCAGGAATCGTGACCTGGCTAAGCATAAAGAATATTCTCCTGTACAGGTAAAAAGTGTTTTCTATTCAACTGTTCAATATCCACTTCAAAAGTTTTTCACGGTGTCATTAGTGCCTTTAAGCCTTGGAAGCCCAATCCGCGCTTTTCCCTGCCTGCTGACCCAGGAACATGCGCAGTTGCGCACCGTGCTCCTGTACATGACGCATGGTATACAACAAAAGTTCTGCAAAGGTCACTTCTCCCCAGGCAAAGGTACACAAACGATTCGCTTGTTCAGTAGACATGGAAAGTATTGTCTGCTGACATCGCTGGCGGCAAAGTTCCAGATAACCAAGCAATTCTTCACGCGTATAGACGCGCGGCAGGGATTCGTTCGCATCCATTTCCACCAAGTCAAAGGGTTCAGGCGGAACAAAACCTTCCTCCGCACCGGTCAAATATAGATCTAACCAGAAGAGCATGTGATATCCCAAATACCAAAAGGTGGAAAAACCCGCAGCTACCCACTGATCGGACTGGTCTTCCCACAATCTCTTCTCCCAAAGTTCATCAGGACAATCTCTCAACGTGTCGCCGAACATATCAATTGCAGCACCAAACTGTCGCCATAGCATCTCGTTATCAATAATATCCATCGCGTCACTCCTAAAGTTTTATATAGTGGCTAAAAAACGAAACAATCGGTTTAGCACAATACCTTCGCTTTTCATGCTCCAAACACTTTTCAATTCTGGCTGTCTTTTTACTCTTTTTCTTCCCCATCTCTTGACACTGCTGTTAATTGGTAGCCTCCATAGATTATAGAGAGCATTTTGCAAGCATAGAAATCCATTCTGTTCTGATTAGGATTCTAAATCAAGGATGATATACGTGCCTATTACATCGTCTGTCTTTACTCCATCTTTAATAACATTTCCAGAAACGAATATCAGTACCTTGTTTTGCGAAACAGATGCTCGTGAGAGAGCAGGCAAGACGGTTAAGATTTGACTATCACCTTGTTCTAGAATAATTTCATCAGGCGGTGTTTCGTAATTTGCATGATTTTCGACTTCCTCCCATTCTTTTGCAACATCATCATATAAGAAGATTTTTGCATGAAAGTCTGGTTGTGTGACAATTTTCTGATTGGTAGCTAAGACGATTTCAAGTGAAATGAAATCATCTTCCTTCTTCAGGTCGTTCCAGCCAGTGGTGCAATTACTCTTAAATCCTTATTGAGTACGCTATCGGGAACATCCAAATTTGGTGGCAGAATACTTGTATTAACTTTGGATTTGCACCCGGTAAAGAGTATTAGAAAACAAAAAACGAATGCTATGTCTTTGATAATACGGTGATCTCTGGTGGAAAAAGTCATTGATTGCTTTCTCATTCGGAAGTCTTAATTATTTCAGTTTCACTAAACCTTTATGCAGGCTAACTAGTGGTTACACGGCGTTTGCCCATATAACTTCTTATGGATGGACAAAGATCAATGAAGATTATACACTTCTCACTGCGCCGTATTTCCTCCATCCACTAACAGCAAATGCCCGGTCATAAAGGACGAATCATCCGAAGCAAGGAACAATACTGCTTTTGCGATCTCTTCCGGTTTGCCGAAGCGTCCCATCGGGATATAGGCGCTGGACTCTTTCATCGCGGCTTCGATGCTCACCGGGTCTGAGCCTTCGAAATAGCCTTTCTCCATCCAACGATCCACCAGCGTATCGCCGGGGCACACGGCATTGACGCGGATATTCTCACGCGCATAATCGAGCGCCATCGCCTTGGTCATCATGCCCACCGCGCCCTTGCTCATCACATACGGGAACGCATCCGTGCCCGCCACCACTGACCAATCGGAGCCGTTGTTGACGATCACACCCGCGCCCTGTTTGCGCATGATCGGCAACACCAGCCTGCACATGTGCCATACCGCCGTCACATTGATAGCAAACGTATCGTTCCAAACTTCATCGGACGTCGTCTCGGCCGTCCCTTTGGTGACGATGCCGGCGTTGTTGAACAGGATATCCACACGACCGAACTCGGATAGAGTCCGCTCGATGACACGGGAACAATCTTCGGCTTGGGAATGATCCGCCTGGACAAAGACGCCTCGGACTCCCATTTGGCGGATCTCGTTTTCGACACGTCCACCTAATTCCGCGCGGCGTCCCGTTATCACTACATCCGCACCTTCGTCTGCAAAGAGAAGCGCTGTCGCTTTCCCAATTCCCGATGTCGCACCGGTGATGATCGCCACTTTCCCTGATAACCTTCCGCTCATGGTGTCTCCTTGAAAATGAAAAACTTCCGAAGTCTTTGAGACTTCGGAAGTTTATTTTAACCACTTATGCAAACTGTTCCAAATTGACCGCCACCAACGGGAAAGCTTCGTTCACGAACTTTTCGAGGGCGGGGCGTTTCTTCAAGTGACTGTAATGAGACGCCAGCCCGTAGATCGCCCACGTGGCAACTGTGGCAGGGATCTCGGTGGAGACCTTCGTATTGGTCTGTTCCAGCCAGTGGGACAACAGGTCGAAGATGATGTTCTTGATCGTGCCCTCGGTCAGCGACTCAAACTGCTGGTGCGGCTGGGCACATTCACTGTGCATACCGGCGATGAATTCACACACGGCAAGGATCAAGTTCTTCAGATTATCGGGGGTGTAATGACAGACGTTCAGCGTGCGCTTGTCGATCTCCTGCCGGAACATCTGGCTGATGGAGTAATCGAGCAGGGCATATTTATCGGGGAAATGCGCGTAAAACGTGGCACGGTTAATCTCGGCTTTATCGGTCACATCCTGCACGGAGATGGACTCGAATCCCTTGGATGCAAGCAGATCTTCAAAGGATCGCAGGATCAGGCTGCGGGTGCGTTTGACGCGCGGGTCGAGCTTTTCTTCTTCTTTCGGGGTAGACAACATTTTTGCTCCAGTGTTGCTTATCCAACAATTCAAGATCATTGTTGGTTGACTTTCGAGGAAAGATTGGTAAACTACACAACATCTGTTGTTTAGAACACAACTGTATAATATCAAATAACTCAAGGAGAGTCAAGATGAATATCACAATCATTGGTGCAGGAAATATGGGACGCGGTATCGGAACCCGCGCTGTTGCGGGCGGACACTCGGTCACATTCGTAGATGCGAATCCCGAAGTCGCGGAAAAGACCGCCGCGGATGTACGCGCCGCTGCCAAGAACGGAGCCAAGGTTTCGACCGCCAGCCTCGGTGATGCGCAGCTCGGTGACGTGGTCGTGCTTGCCGTCTGGTACGGTGTGAACATCGATCTCGCCAAACAGCTCGGCAACAAACTTGCGGGCAAAGTGGTGGTGGATATCGCCAACCCACTCAACTCTACCTATGACGGTCTCGCCACCGCCCCGGATTCTTCCTCTGCGGAAGATCTGGCAAAGGCGATCGCCAATGGTGCGAAAGTGGTCAAGGCGTTCAACACCACCTACGCCGGCACCCTCGTCGCCGGACAGGTCGCTGGTCAGCCGCTGGATGTCTTCATCGCCGGTGATGACGCGGATGCCAAAGCCAAGGTTGCTCAGATTGTGACCGATGGCGGCATGCGCGCCGTGGATGCTGGTCCGCTGAGCCGTGCACGCCAGATCGAAGGCATGCAGTTGCTGCACATCGTTTTGCAGGGTACGCTCGGCACGAATTGGGGTAGTGCGTTGAAGATCATCGCATAGGAGAAATATGTCCACTATCAATAAAAATGTTGCAGTCACCCCCATCGAGACATTTACCAAACAGGCGACTGAAGAAAGAATTGCACGAACGGCAAAAGCACTTGCAGCCAATGGCATTCAAACCTTGGTCGCCGAAAACGGCGCGGAAGCAAAACGCTTATTTTTCGAACTGATTCCCGAAGGCTCTGAAGTTTTTCTTGGAGCATCCGTGACCCTTGAAACATTGGGCATCAAAGATGAGATCGATAAATCGGGAAAGTATGAGGCACTGCGCCCCAAGATGTTCGCGATGAATCGTGAAACTCAGGGACGTGAGATCCGCAAGCTGGGCGGCGCGCCTGATTTCGCAGCGGGCAGTGTCCAGGCTGTGACCGAGGATGGGCAGGTTCTGATCGCCTCGAACACGGGCAGTCAGCTTGGACCGTACGCATCCGGAGCCGGGAAAGTCATCTGGGTGGTTGGTTCTCAGAAGCTCGTGAAAGACCTGAATGAAGGCTTTCGTCGGATACAGGAATATGTTGTGCCGCTCGAAGAAGAACACATGCAGCAGCTCTATCACATGAGCACAAACATAAGCAAAGTCTTGATCGTCAACAAGGAAATCCGACCGAACCGCATTACGATGATCATTGTCAAGGAAGAGTTGGGCTTCTGATAACCATTTGTCATCCTGAGCGATAGCGAAGGATCTCTGATATAAACGACAAGACTTTCCGTCTGAGGAGAGATCCTTCGCCGCTCCGCGGCTCAGGATGCCATTTCAAGGAGTCCAAAAGAAAGAATCACCCCAAACTGGTCGTCTTATCCCGCAAGGAGTACGTGTATGAGTGTTTTACCAAATCCAGAAACAAAAACCGAGTTTTCCATTCATCCCAAGACCCAAATGGGAGTCATCTCCCTGACGGTTGCCAATCTGGAGAACCAATTAAAGTTCTACCAGCAAGCGCTGGGGTTTCAACTCCACTGGCGTGAGGGCAACAAAGCCGGGCTGGGATCGGGCGGCAAGGATTTCCTCCTGCTGACGGAAGAACCCGGTTTGAAAAAATATCGCGGTGTGACGGGCTTGTACCATGTGGCATACGTCTTCCCGAACAAGCGTGAACTTGCCATTGCCATGGCGCGCCTGTTCGCCATCAAGTATCCCAACTCGCCTACCGATCACATCCTGACCAAGACCACCTACCTCGATGATCTCGAAGGCAACGGCATCGAGCTGTACGCTGAAATCCCCCGAAGACGGCACATGGCGTTTTGCCAACGGCAAATACCAATCCATCCGCGCCGATGGCTCGTGGAGCGACGGTCGCGAAGCGCTCGATCTCGATGCGCTGTTCCAGAATCTCAAGGAAGATGACCGCCTCGATGCGCCCATCGCACCGGAGACGCGTATTGGTCATGTCCATCTGCACGTTCGCGATGTGGAAGAAGCCGTGGATTTCTATCACGGCATCATCGGCTTTGATGTGATGGGCATCGCCAAAGCCTACCAGATGGGATTTGTCTCCGCGGGTGGCTACCACCACCATCTCGGACTCAACACCTGGCAGGGACGCGGTGCTCCGCCTCCTCCGCCCGATGCGGTTGGTCTCCGTTATTTCAGCATTGACCTGCCCGATCAACAAGCCTACGATGAAGTGGTGGCTCGCGTCGACGCGGCAGGCATCCCGTCGAATCAAACCGAAGCAGGACTCTTCCTGCACGATCCGTCACAGAATGGGGTCGTGCTGCGAGTAGCGCCATAAGTCGATAGTCTATTTACGAAACTAAAAAACTGAAACCTTTTGGTTTCAGTTTTTTGCTTAATTTGCTTGACGCCCTAGCGCATTGGCTGTTTAATGCATCTGTATGACAATCCTGTGCAGGTGAAGGGCATCATGCATTTAAAGTTACTTTTCATCTTCCTCATTGGTATCCTGCTTGGAGCCTGTACCATCGCGTCGCCCACTCCCCGTATAGCATCGCCATCCTCCACGCCTTTCCTTGTAATATCTCCCACTACCTTAGCTATTAATTTGCCTACACCGTTACCCACCCCTGCCCCGTGGGATCGTCCTGGCTGGAACCTCGTCTGGCAGGATGAATTTGACGGCAAAGAGCTTGACCGCACTAGCTGGAATTTTGATCTCGGTGCTCACGGTTGGGGAAATAATGAATGGCAGACGTACACGAATGATCCGAAAAATGTGCGTCTGGAAAATGGATTGCTGGTCATCGAAGCCAGGCAGGATTCGTCTTCTTCAAAAGAAGAATATACGTCCGCACGCATCAAGACCCAAGGCTTTCATTCCTGGCAATATGGGCGCATCGAAGCTCGCGTGAAGCTTCCTTTCGGTCAGGGCATCTGGCCCGCCTTCTGGATCCTGGGCGATAACGGACTTCCCTGGCCTGCCACCGGCGAAGTGGACATCTTCGAATATGTTGGCAGCACCCCCAATACTATTTATGCCCACGTGCATGGACCGGGATATTCCGGCAGCAATGCCATTGGTTCGAAACTTGTTCTCTCAGAGGATTCTCTTCAGAATGAATTCCACGTCTATGCCATTGAATGGAAAGAAAACGAGATCCGTTGGCTGTGTGACGAACAGGAATATTTCAGACTCACACCATATGATGTTCCCGGCGAATGGGTTTTTGACCATCCCTTTTACCTCATTATAAATGTAGCCGTGGGAGGCACCTGGCCCGGTTATCCGGATAAGACCACGCAATTCCCGCAATACATGTACGTGGATTATGTCCGCGTATATCAACAACTACAGTAAGAAATTATCTTAACCACATCGCCTCACAGAAGAAATCTGTGAGCATATTTTGTTATTTTCTTATCTTGACTCTACCCCATGGGGAGACTTTATACTATCGAAATGGACCAGCCAAAGGATCTACTTTCCATCGGTGCTTTTGCCAGTCTGACCCGTCTTTCGCTCAAAGCCTTACGGCTCTATGATCAATTGGGGCTGTTGCAGCCGCGCTTCGTAGATTCCCAATCGGGATATCGCTTCTACGGCGTCGATCAGCTTTCGAGCGCCCGCATGATCCGGAACATGCGTGAGATGGATATGCCGCTTGCCACCATCCGGCGGGTGCTTGCGGCATGGGCTTCCTCGCCAGAACAAGCCGAAGTGCTGGCAGGAGAATACGCAGAGATGCGTGAACGACAAGCCAGGCAGATCCGCCAACAGGTCCAGGAGTTTATCCAACAGATACAAGAGGAGCAAAACCCCATGAGTCCTGAAGTGAATATCAAACAGATCACACAACAACAGGTGTTGAGTGCCACATACCATATCAAGATCAACAAACTGGAGGAAACCATCCGCAAGACGCGCGCGAGCATGGCTGCCATGATCAAAGACCAAAAAGTGGAAGCATCCGATTCTGCGTTCGGCATTTTTCACGGTGCCATCAACGAGCAGGAGGATGGTCCACTGGAAATATGTATGCCCGTCAATGGACAGATCAAGGGCAAAGGGGATATTCAAGTGAAGATGCTGGATGGCGGTGATGCCGCCTGCGTGATGATGCTCGGCGCACAGACTGATTTCCCTGCCATCCTGAGCGCCTACGATGCCGCCGCAGACTGGATACAGAAGAACGGACATGAAATGGCGTCTCCGCCGTGGGAGATCTGGCACAGTAACAAGCCAGGCGAGGAAAAGATGGAGATCGTCTGGTTGTTCAAATAATATTGTTGGGACACGGCGATATCATCCTCTTGCGGGACGCCGTGCCCCAACTTTTCATACATTTGCCTCTTGACTCTGCCCATTGGGCAGACTGTATACTACCAGCATGAACCAGCGAAAAGATCTGTTATCCACCGGCACCTTTGCTGACATGAGTTCAACTCTCGCTCAAAGCGTTGAGGCTATATCACCAGCTGGATATTCTGCCTCCGCTTCATACCGACCCCCAAACCGGGTACCGTTATTATGGACCCGATCAACTCCTCCGCGCGCGCATGATCCGGACCATGCGCGATATGGATATGCCGCTCGCTGAAATTCGTCGCGTGCTTGCCGTGGCAGACGTGTCACAGGCGCAAGCCGAACTGGTGGTTCGCCAGTATCTAGAATTTCGCACGAGGCAATTGGAGCAGACCCAAATGCTGGCTCGCCAATTAATTCAACAATTAAAACCGGAGGCAAATACCATGAGTCTTGAAGTGGAAGTCAAAGACATCCCAACACAGCATATTATCAGTATTACCCGTCATCACAAATTGGAAGGATTAAGCGAACAGATCCAGAAGGATTGCGGGGCATTGTTCGCACTGGCGCAGGAAGCAGGCATTGCTCCTGTGGGCGCGCCATTCGGCATCTACCATAACGCCATCAACGAGCAGGAGGATGGTCCCATTGAAACCTGTGTTGCCGTGCAAAGCAGGGTGGAGGGAAAGGGGGACATCGAAGCGAAACAACTCGAAGGTGGGAAGGCAGCGTGCGCCGTCATCACCGGCGAACAATGTCGCTTCCCCGAACTGCTCGCAGGCTACGATGCCGCCGCAGATTGGATCCAGAAGAACGGTTTTGAAACCAGTCAACCGCCGCGCGAGGTCTGGTACACCGAACCCGGTCCCGACGCGAAATGGGAGATCGTCTGGTTGTTCAAATAAACAATGTTGGGGCACGGCGGTGCCGTGCCCCAACGCATACCAAACTCTAATACACACGTGCCAGCCTGCGTGCTACAATTTTTTCATCATGAACACCGCACGACCTCCCTGCTAAGTTAATACTTGGGCAAGCCAATCTCTCAAGACCCGCTGGGTCTCTTTTGTATTTCCCCTAACTCGTAAAAAACCTACACCCGACGATCTCGACGGTGCCTGACGCAGCCAGGCGGCTTCGTGCCGCCTGTGCGCCATCCTGCTGGCACGAGCCTGCCGTCTATTTTCGTTTAAATCCAACGCACGCGGACCGCCCCGCTCCGATCTGTCTCCCATTCACCTTATTCGACAGATCGGAGGTATCTCATGGAAACAATTCGGGGCAAAGTGTCCCTTGACTTGAATTTAACTGGATTGAATGATCGACTCAAAAACTACACCCGCATCCAACTGGACCTGGGAACGGGTGACGGACGCTACGTGCGTCATCTCGCCGAAAGGGGTCCGCACGGATTCTTCATCGGCGTGGACTCGTGCCGCGAGAACCTGCACGAACACTCACGCGCAAAATTGCCGAACATGCTCTTCGTCATCGCCAGTGCACAGGACTTGCCGCGTGAATTGAACGGGTTGTTCACGCACATCACCATCAACTTCCCGTGGGGCAGCTTGCTGGAGAGTTTGCTGGCGAGCGATTCAAAGTTCATGCGCGGGCTTCAAGCCATTTCATGTACACATGCATCATTGGATCTGCGTTTGAATGGCGGCGCCCTGGCAGAAGTTGGCAAAACTCTCGAAACGGGAGCAGACCGCATCTTTTATAACCTGCTTGGGGCCGGCTGGCAGCTTGAACATCCAACCATCATGAATGCCTGCGCCCTCAAGGAGTTCCCCACCACCTGGGCAAAACGCCTCGCCTTTGGGCGTGATCCGCGGGCAATGGCATTGAGTGGATACATCAAATAGCAAAGTAGGGCACGCCTCTGGCGTGCTCTCTTGCTTGACAGCCTTGGAACTTCCCCGTTTAATTGACCTACATCATGGGAGAAATCTTGAAAGACCACACACCTGCATCACAACATGAATTTTGGCCAGCATGGGGTATTCCTTTAATGGGTGTAGTAGCCACAACGATAACATTTACTCTGAATGACATCCTGTTCCACATCATTGTTGATGCGTCTGACAAACGGCTCGAACTAAATCTAGTAGGGCTGGTACTTATAATTACGATCTTTGTTATACCCATCACGAACTGGATGAAAATGGGCAGGTGGTTTAAGGTAGCGATCCATTTGATTTTTGGTAGTATCTTACTGGCGGTCCATACCTGGTTGACAGACACAGCAGGGTCTCTATTCTTACTCGACAGTATGAGAATCATCTCTTGGGTGAGTTTTATTGGCATCGTTATTGTCATGATATACCTTGTCATTGTTACCGCAATAGATGTGCACTCGTTCCAAAAAGAGAATCGATCTTCAATTCAAATCCCAAATGGGTCAGGATGGTTACTATTCTTTATTTTGGTTTGCGGTTGGCTGTCCATCCTATGGGGAGTAAATTATTTTTCTGCAAAATCAGGATATTGTAAATTTCCCCCTGCCTACACATATCTTCAGGAACTTGGTAAGGAAAATGCTTTTAGAACTGCCTTTATTACCAGCATGGACCTTGACTGCAAATATTTTCGGCAAATTTCCCCTATGGATTTTCTCATTCAAAATGAATATGCTAATGAAGAGCGGAACCTGCCATTCAATGGTTATTTAACTGATAGATTTCGTGGAGGATATTATTCCAGCGTTTTAGAAACATATTTCTATTCCCATGTAGATATGGAAATATCAGAGTATATGTGGGTACAAAAAGATCGAGTATCGAACGCTGATATCGATCAGGTCTTGGGGCTTTCGAACTTCCAAGCTCTACAAACTACCGGCGACTTTGACCTTTTCGAAAATGACATCTCAGGTCCACTAAGACAACAGTATCAGTGCGAAAAAACAGACACCGGGGCAACCTGCACAGTTTTTCTTGTTTATGAGCATATTGTTATTGGGTTTTCAATAGTTGCTCCTGAGAGCGCCTTTGAAACCATCATTCCAAATGCGATCCTGAACATGAATGAAAGACTGCTTAGATTGGATCTCCAGGTGCCTATGCTTTTAGATAAAGCTATAGTTCTTCATAGACAGCCATTCCTAGCAACTTAGAACAATATAGTATGTCAGAGCGAAAAATGTAGGTCACACTTAAAGCGTGACCTACTTAACCTTTAAGTATTCGTGTTATTCGGTAATTCGCTGAACTGATGTTCCTCCGTAGAACCCTTCAACGCTACTGTGGATACTTCTCCACCTGTGACGGTCATCTGCACCGTATCGAAATATCCCGCGCCGACAAAGGATTGGTGCTTGATGGCGCGGAAGCCGATGTTCTTTTCCATTTCAAATTCGTGTTCCTGCAACTTCACAAACGCGGACATGCCGTTGCGAGCATACCCGTGCGCCAGTTCGTACATGCTGGCATTCAGCGAATGGAATCCCGCCAGCGTGATGAACTGGAATTTATATCCCATCTCACCCAATTCTTCTTGAAAGGAAGCGATCTGCTCATCGTTGAGTTTACGTTTCCAATTAAAGGACGGCGAACAGTTATATGCCAGCAGCTTGCCGGGATACTGAGCGTGGATGGCGCGTGCAAACTCACGCGCTTCCTCAATATCCGGCGTGGATGTCTCACACCAGATCAGGTCAACGTATGGGGCAAATTCCAGCGCACGGGCAACGGCGTATTCCAAGCCGTTGTTGACCACCCAGAAACCGTCGGCAGTTCGTTCGCCGGAGAGATGCGCTTGATCTACCTTATCAATATCGCCGCGGATCAAATTGGCGCTCAACGCATCCGTGCGACCGATGAAGACCGTCGGCACGCCCATCACATCCGCAGCGAGTCGGGCCGAAACCAATTTCTGCACAAAGTCATGGATCGGCACCAACACCTTACCGCCCATGTGTCCGCACTTCTTGAGGGAAGATAACTGATCTTCGAGATGAATCCCTGCCGCACCCGCCTCGATCATGGATTTGACCAACTCGAACGTATTCAACGGACCGCCAAACCCCGCCTCAGCATCTGCAACGATAGGCGCAAAGTATTCCACATCGCCGTCACGCCCTTCCATGTGCTGGATCTGGTCAGCGCGGATCAGCGCGTTATTGATCTTGCGCAGCACCGTCGGCACACTGGTGACCGGATATAGACTCTGGTCAGGATACATGGTCAGCGAATCGTTCGCGTCACCTGCCACCTGCCAGCCGCTGAGATAAATGGCTTTCAATCCCGCCTGGATCATCTCCACGGCTTGATTGCCGGTCAGCGCGCCCAACGCACGGATATATTTTTCACCGTGAAGCAATTCCCACAATCGCTCCGCGCCCATGCGAGCCAGCGTGTGGTCGTGCTGGAACGTGCCGCGCAAATTATCCACATCTTCTGCGGTGTACGAACGCTTGACACCCGTCCAGCGCGGATCATTCGTCCATTCTTTCTTCAGTTCATCTACAGATTTCGGCTGATACTTCTGATACATGTTTACTCCTTATTTATAAATTCAATTTGGTTATGTCACCCTGTGGGAGCGCTCGCTGCGACCGAAGGGTCTCTACGATGGCGGTAGAGATGCTTCGCTCCGCTCAGCATGACATGTCGAGAAAATTATTCCAGTTCCTCATACGCACCGAGCGTCAGGAACTCGACAAAGTTCTCTGAGGTGACCAGCCTATCGAACAAAGCAATCGCGCGTTCGATCTGGCTGGTGGCATAGGCATCCGCGCCATAAAGAATTTTGATCTTCTCCAATTCCTCCGGCAAAAACTGACGATATAACTCAACAGTGATCTTCCTTCCATCCTCAAAGGAAGCAGTGGGATGATGAATCCATTGCCAAACTTGTGCACGCGAAATTTCCGCCGTCGCGGCATCTTCCATCAGGTTGTAAATAGCGACCGCGCCCGAGCCGCGCAGCCATGCCTCCAGATATTGCAGCGCCACATTGATGTTTAAGCGCAAACCCGCCTCTGTAATTTTTCCATTCGGGATGTTGAAGTTGACTAACTCTTTGGCTGAAACATTCACCTCCTCCCTGCTCTTTTCCTTTTGATGGAGTTTCTCACCCAGCACGCCATCGAAGACTTCTTTCGCCACCGGGACAAGATCGGGATGTGCCACCCACGTTCCATCGAAGCCATCGCCTAATTCCCTTATCTTGTCTTCTCTCACCTTCTGGAGCGCTGTCTCGTTAACCTGCGCATCCTTGCGGCTGGGAATGAACGCTGCCATGCCACCAATGGCATGTGCTCCGCGGCGGTGACAAGTCTTGACCAACAACTCGGTGTACGCACGCATAAATGGGACGGTCATCGTGATCTGCGCGCGGTCGGGCAGGATGAAGTCATCGCGCGAGTGGAATTTCTTGATCGCGCTGAAGATGTAATCCCAGCGACCAGCGTTCAACCCGACGATGTGCTCGCGCAGTTCATACAGGATCTCGTCCATTTCGAAGGCGGCGAGAATGGTCTCGATCAGCACCGTCGCTTTGATGGTTCCGCGAGTCAGGTGAAGCGTATCTTCTGAAAAGTTGAAGACATCGTTCCACAGGCGCGCTTCGAGATGGCTCTCCAGTTTCGGCAGGTAGAAGTAGGGAGCGGTGCTCCTGTCCGCCAGGCGCCCGGCATTATTAAACAGGAACAGCCCAAAATCGAAGAGCGAAGCGGAGACCGGCTTTTCACCCACCAGAAAATGCTTTTCCGTCAGATGCCATCCGCGCGGACGCACGAACAGCACGGCAGGGTCATCGCGCAGGGTATAGTTCTTTTCAGGCGTGGAAAGAGAAATGGTGCGCTCGATGGCGTCACACAGGTTGAGATGCCCGCGGATCAGGTTGTCCCACGCGGGCGAGTTGGCATCCTCGAAATCTGCCATGAAAACGTTCGCCCCCGAGTTGAGGGCGTTGATCATCATCTTGCGTTCGGTGGGACCGGTGATCTCGACACGTCGATCCTGCAGATCCATTGGAATGGAACCGACTTTCCAATCGCTATTGCGGATGTCGGCTGTCTCGGGCAGAAAATCTGGCAATGCCCCCGCGTCAAATGTTTTCTGACGTTCGGCACGCGCCTGTAGCAACTCGCGCCGGCGTTGGCCGAACTGACGCTCCAATTGCTCCACGAATTGCAGCGCATCCAAAGTCAAAACCTCCCGGAACTCGGGAAGCAACGGACCGATTACTCTCATAGATCTCTCCTGAGTAGATTGGATCGCTTCTCAAGTTGCCGGGATGTTGTAACAACCCAATGATTTTGTTCTATTATAGTGACCGGATGCACAAGCGCAATAGTTCTTATGGTTTAAAAAAAGGCATCGCATGAGCGACGCTTTTTTCGTTATACATCTTTGAACATTTTACGAAATTCTATTCATCCGTTTTGGACTCTGTTTTTATAAAAAGAATTTACGGCGCTACAGTCCACGTGACCACGGTCGTTGTGTCACTGCTCACATACACCATCGGGGTCATCTTTGATGTAATGTTGTAATCAGAAAGCTGGATCACACAATATTTGCCGGGTTTTAGTTTATCAAAAAGATATTCGCCGTTCGCATCAGTATCAACCCAAGTCGGTTGGCTGGTAGGCGGACAGGAAACCTCTTGCGAGATCGAAACCTTCGTTGGTAATTTCTTTTCACCACTATCCAGCACACCGTTTTGATTACTGTCAACGAAGACAAAAGCCTTGATCTGACCGGGATTTCCATTATCCGTGTAGGCAAACTCATCCTTCCCACAAGCAGTGATGAGTAATACGAGCACCAATACAAATACCAGTAAACGTTTCATTTTTCCTCCAATAAAGTTTTGTCGATTTTACTCCAATACTTTCACCACATTCCGCCCCGCCACGCCGCTGACTCCCCCTCCGCCGTGGACGCCACTGCCGCAGAGATATAAACTATCAATGGGCGTTTTGTGATTCGACCAGCCGGGGATGGGACGCATGAAGAGAAATTGGTCGAGCATGAGCTGACCGTGGTTGAGGTCGCCTTCGGTGAGTCCGTAGGTTTGTTCGAGGTCGAGAGGAGTGAGGGATTTTTGATTTTTGATTGAGGATTTTAGATTGGGGAAGTAATCCGCGAGGGTGTTGATCGCTAAAGATTGAAGAGTTTCACGTTTCAGGTTCCATGTTTCATGTTTCAAGTGATAAGGCGTATATTGGAAGTGGATGGAAACTACATTGCCTGAAGTTGTGATTTCAAGGTAAGGTTTCTCGGAGATTTCGCCGTATTTGGCGGCGTCGTAGGCGCGTTCGAGGTATTTGATGGAGGGGGCGATCACAAGAGCTCCATCGGGGATGCCGTGGGTGCCGTCGGTGAGGAGGTGGACTTTTGCTACCGATCCGCGCATTTTGATGGATTGGACGTGCCAGACATATTCAGGCGGAAGTTCGCGGGCGCCGACGAGTTTGAGCAGGGTGTGCTTTGGGTCAGCGGCAGAGATGACTTGATCGGCGAGAATCTCTTCGCCGTTCGACAGCACAACGCCGCTACATATGTACTTATCTACTTGTATACGTTCTACATCTGCTTCACAGCGGATCTCTCCGCCATAGGCTTTGACGGCGCTGGCTAGTGCTTGTGTTATTTCTCCAGCTTTGCCCACATTGACATGCGAGAGCCCGCCGCGATTCAGCCAGTTGTGGATGAGGGTGTAGCCGGTGCCGGCTCCCATCGGTCCGAGGGTGAAGCCGTGGATGCCGAGGGAGGCGACGGCAGCTTTGACAACTTCGGATTCAAAATATTCTTCCACGAGTTCCTGTGCGGTCATGGGCAGGGCGCGGATGAAGTTGAGCATGTCCTTGTGACCAGCGAGGCGCAGGTTGAGTCCCAGTTCCATCAAGCCGAAACCTTCTTTGACGCCGAAGTTCATCGGCAGACGCGGCATGAGGGTGGCGTAGGCTTTCTCGAGGATCTTGGCGGACTTATCCATGAAGCGGACGAATTCGCCCCAGCGCTGTGCGTCGTGTTCGGAGAAGTGTTTGATGGACTCCGCGGCTTTGACGGGATCAGGGTCAAGGGTTAGGGGAGTCGAATGGAGGGAGATGAAGGGTTTTCGGACAGAGTCAACTCGAAGTCCGTGAGAGGCGAGCTTGAGGTCTTTGATAATGTCCGGGCGCAGAGTCCCGCCGGTGTGGAGGGAGTCCACGGTAAATCCATCTCCAAAAGATTCTGTCACGACCGAACCGCCGACGATGGAGCGTCGTTCGAGCACGAGAACTTTTTTACCTTGCTTGGCGAGATAGGCGGCAGCGACCAGACCGTTGTGTCCCGCGCCGATGATGATCGTGTTGTATTTGTTCATAAGGTTTCCTTTAGCTGACAGCGTTCTCGAGGATGGAGAAGGTTTGATTGTCGGAGTCGATCTCTGCCTGCACGCCATAGGGCAGGGTGAGTATCGGGGATGTGTGACCGAAGTCCATGTGGGTGATGATCGGCAGGTCGGTGAGACCCTGTTCTTCGTTGACGACTTTCAGAATGGCGAGATCGTAGTCGGCGAATTTTTCGGGCGGGACTTCGCCGCCGGGTCGCCCAAAGAGGATGCCGGAGAGCTGTTGGAGGACGCCCATGGCGGCGAAGACACGCAGAGTGCGCGTGACCATCTCGGGTGGAGGCGCTTCTTCGGATGTTTCGATGAAGAGGATGGCGTCCTGCCAGTTCTCGGGGAAGATGTCGAGTCCGCGCGCCCAGTCGAGGACTTCGATGCACCCGCCGATGAGATATCCGCGGCGGATGCCTTTGCCTTGCAGGAACTTCCAGCCAGTTTGTGGATTCAACTTGCGCTTCGTGTTCTGGTTGGCGGGGTTAGCCCAATCCAGTCGTTCGACTGTCCAGCCGTCGGAGGGTTTGAGTTCGCCGATGACATCGCTGGAGAACAACGTCTTGCGCAGAGACTGCACAATGTAAGGGAATATGCCGCCGTTCTCGGCAAACTCCACCATGATGCAGGCTCCGTAAAAAGAGACCAGCCCCGCTTTGTAGCAGACGAGGTGACTGATGGTGGTATCGGAATAGCCCATGAAGATCTTGGGATTGTCGCGGATGATGTCCAAATCCATGAACGGGAGGGTGCGGATCGAATCGTCGCCGCCGATGGTGGCAAAGATGCCTTTGATGGTCGGGTCGGCGAATGCCTGCATCAAGTCGTCGGCACGGGCTTGGGGGGTACGCGCGAGCCAGTCCGCGTCTTTGAGAGTGTTAGGCATCTCCACAACTTGCAAGCCGAACTCATCCTGCAATTGCTGGACGCCGATCTGGTAGCGATGCGGGAAGACAGACGGTCCGCCCCACGAGAGGGAGACGGTCGCGATCTTGTCGCCGGGGTGGAGTTTGGGAGGTTTGAGCATTTATGGCTCCACAAAAAACGGACTGCTTTGTGCTTTTTGAAGAATATCAGAACTCAAAATTGTTTAGATCAGGAAAAGGATAATAGCTTTTCAGGATATCCCATGCCTTGTCACGTTGACCTGAATACAAATAGTCCAACACAAGAGGAAGTATTGTGCATTGCGTTTCATCATGAAGAATTTCTTGAGACCAAGATGTGAGAGGCTGAAAATCCTGAATTCTTTCAGAGTGAACTGCAATCGCTTCATCGTAAACTTTGGAGAACTCTAAATTCGCCAATTGGTACTTATCTCCTTCACCATACTCGTAGACGGCATTTACAAATGGAGAAGTAGCAAAAGAACATCGCCAGTTGTAGTACACAAAAGCATCATCACAAGTACGGTATTCTAAAGTTCCGTCATCATTCAGGTCTTTGAATTCTCCCTCACACATTGAAGATGGAGTTTCAAGAATTTTTGAAAAACTATCGTCTGTCATGAAAACCTGAATTTGAAATTTGCCATGATTGCCTCCACTATATTGCCAAACAACAATTTCTGGCTCAGTGTCATTGTTAACATCAGGCGTTTTCACCCACGCCCAAGGATCGCTAGTAAACTTAATTTGTCCATCTTTCTCGATGACTACAGTATCAAGTCCATAAGACATATCTCGCCAAACATGGATTGTGTAAGAATTCAAGTTGTCGTTCCTCCATCAAAACAACAGGGGCTTTTGTAAAAGCTGGGGGAGGCTGTGTTGATTTGAATTCTGTAGCAAAAGTTGTTCAACGGTATGTTTGTGTTTGTTGGTGAAGTAGAAACTTTCTCTTGCAGTTTTACGCAAGAGACAACTGACAAACACATCAAAATCATGATCAACATTCTTTTCGTCTGCATAAATATCTGCACTCTTCATTCAAACGCTATCGGGCTAAAGCCCTAGCTCAGTACATGGAAGCCCTGCGGGCTGACACTCACAACGAACGCTCGGAGTCGGCTTCAGCTGACTTCCACGAACTGAGGCAGGACTTTAGTCCGCACCGATTTGTCACAGCGATGATGTTGTAATTGTTTTATATCTACTGTCATGCCAGAAGGCTTATAATGGAACAACAAAAAGGAGGATTCATGAAAGATATCAAATTATTTTTTATTGGAGCGATCATTTTCTTACTTTTGCGAGTTGCGTATGACATCTTTAGCAAACTAACCTTGATCGTCTTTTCAAAGTATCCTTTTCTAGAATCTTTTTTCAACATTGTTACTATAGTTTTAGGTACCTATCTTATAGCAAGTCACATTTATTCGCGAATTTAAAAAAGAATACAGATACCCAGTCCAAATCATAAACAAAACTCCATATCGCTACATCCACACTGGTCTCGACTTCTTGCGTCTCGACCACCGTCCATTCACTACTTTCTAATCTCCATTCCCTACTCTCTACAATCCATCCTTCAAAATTTCCTTCGCCGCCAACATGCCCGCCGCGCCCATCACGCCGCCGCCGGGATGCGCTCCGCTCGCGCCGAAGTAGTAGCCTTTGAGCGGCGTACGGAAATCCGCCCACTGCGGAGTGGGACGCAGGAAGAAGATCTGATGCAGCAGCAACTCGCCGTGGAAAATATTGCCGCCGGTGATACCCGCGATGCGTTCGATGTCCTTGGGTGAGATGACCTGCATGCCCACAATGCATTCGCGGATGTTCGGCGCGTATTGTTCGATGGTCGCGATGACCGCTTCACCGAGCTGCTCGCGCTTGGCATCGTCCCAGCCGCCTTCAATATCGTACGGCGCATACTGCACGAAGCAGGACATCACATGCTGTCCGGGCGGCGCCATATCGGGGTCGATCATCGACGGGAAGATCATGTCGAGATACGGTCGCTTCGAGATCTGCCCGTACTTGGCGTCATCGTAGGCGCGCTCGATGTAGTCGATGCTCGGGCTGATGGACACCGCGCCGCGATGCAGAACCGAGTCCGCACCGTTACCTTTATAGGGCAGTGCCGTGAAGTTCGGCAGTTTGCTCAACGCCACATTGACCTTGCCCGACGATCCGCGCGTGCGGAAGTTCTGGATGGCGGTCACAAACTCATCCGGGAAATGTTTCTGCTCGACGAACTGGAGGAACGTCCGCTTCGGGTCGGCAGCAGACATCACGACTTTGGCATCGATCTCATCTCCATTCTCGAGGACGACACCCACAGCGCGTCCATTCCGCACCTTGACCTGCTTCACCGAACAATCGACTCTGGTCTCCACCCCAAGCGCTTTCGCGGCGTTAAAGATCGAGCCGCTAACTCCGCCCGATCCGTTCTTGGCAAAACCCCAGGCACGGAAGGCGCCGTCAATTTCGCCCATGTAGTGATGAAGCAAAACATACGCCGTGCCGGGGGAACGAGGTCCAAGGAACGTACCGATGATTCCGCTGGCGGCTTTTGTCCCTTTGAGCGCGTCGGTCTCGAACCACTCTTCGAGCAAGTCCGCGGACGATTGCGTGGCAAGTTTGGCGATGGTGTACAGTTCCTTTTCGGAGAGTCCCGCCGCGAATTGACCGACCTTGAGCAGCCCTACCAAATCACGAATGCTCATCGAAGATGGGTCAGGCGGGATCAAGTTGATGATCGGCTTGATCGCTTTCGCGGCACGCGCCATGACGCGCGCGTATTCATCGTATGCTTCCGCGTCCTTCGGCGAGTGACGATATAACTCGCGGCGCGTCAGATCGTGGTCATCCCAGGAGGCGAGATAATCCCCATTTTCTGTGGGAGTAAATGTCGAGGGCAATGGAAGGATCTTCAATCCATGCTTCGGCAACTCCAGATCACGGATGATCTCCGGGCGCAGCAAACTCACCACGTACGAAAACTCGGTGAACTTGTAGCCGGGGAAGATCTCCTCCGTCACTGCCGCCCCACCAACGATGGGTCTACGTTCGAGCACGACCACTTTCTTGCCCGCACGAGCGAGATACGCGCCAGCCACAAGTCCATTGTGCCCGCCGCCGATGATGATTGCATCGTAAGTATTTGATGTCATAGTTTTTCTCTGTTTAAAGTTGGCAAGTTTGAAGGTTGGCAGGTTAACTTTCTAACCTTCCAACTTGTAAACCTGTCAACGTTTTTTCCACTCGGGTTCATAAAACGGAAGTTTGACCACCTTTGCAGGAGCATGTTGACGGTGATGCTCGACAGTGATCTCCATGCGTACATCCGTGCCGATTTCGTAGTATGGTCTTTGCAGATGTGCGAGGGCGATATATTTCTTCAACAGCGGTGACCAGCTTGACGTGGATGCATATCCCACCTGCACATTGCCGACCATCACAGGCAAACTTCCGCGAATTGCCATGCCGGGAATTTGCGGCGGTAGCCCGACGTGTTTGAAGATATTCTCCATGCCCACCCAATCCACTTCCAAACCGACCATTTTCCACGATGAACCTTCCTGCTTTTCCTTTTCGAGAGCACGCCGCCCCACAAAGTATCCCGGTTTATCGAGCGCAACCGTCCAATCAAGACCCAATTCAAAGGGAGATGATTTCTGTGATTCGATCCATGCGTGCGATGTGGACGTGTAATCCACATCGAGCATGAAGAGACCCGCTTCGACGCGCGCCATGTCCATGGCGAGGATGCCGACCGGGGCGATGCCGTAGTTCGCGCCGGCTTCCATCAATCCATCCCAGACGGCTAGCGCATCGTTGTTATCCATCCAGATCTCATAACCTAGGTCACCGGTGTAGCCCGTGCGCGAAATGGTGACATCCTTGCCGCAGATCTTGTTCTTCATCAAGCGGAAGTATTTCAACTCATCCACAGGTTTCTCAGATACAAGATTTAGGACCTTGCGCGTATTCGGTCCCTGAAAACTGAGCGCCGCCACGTCATCGGTCACTTCGGTGATGGATACATCCATGTCGACGGCGTTCATCGTCAGCCAGCGCAGATTCGGTTCCGCGGCGGTCAGGCGGAAGGTTTGGTCTTCGAGGCGGGAGACGGTTCCATCGTCGATCATCTTGCCTTCTTCATCACACCATCCCGTGTAGGCGACCTGCCCCACCTTCATCTTGTAGATGTCGCGCGTGGTGATGCGGTGCAGCAGATCCGCCGCATTCTTTCCCTTGATGATGTACTTCATCAACGGCGTGACATCGATCAGCGCCGCCGCATTACGGATCGCCCAGTATTCTCTGTCAAGCACATGCTCGTACGAGCCGACGACAAAATAGCCCGCCCACTTGCGCCAGTTCTGCGGCTGGCACAAGGCGGACGTCCGTTCGTGAAAGGGGGTGGTTTTGAGATTGAACATAAATTCTCCTGACATACATGAGTACGGCTAACTGCTAGAACTGGCTAGCTGTTTTTCTCTCTTACCCAAATAATAGCGATACAGCCAGAAGGCGACACCCGCAATCATGATTCCGATAATGATCGGAATCTCATATTCTTTGACATCTTCGAAGACCGCCGCCATCAATTGCCCGATCAACTGACCCGCCAGACCAAAGATCAGTGACCATAGAAATGCTCCAATAAAATCAAAGAGCGCGAACCGTTTCGGATCGAACTTCGACATGCCCATCACGAACGGAAGCACGGTTCGCAGCCCGTACATGAAGCGGACTCCCGTTGAAAGCAGGTTCATATTCCGCCCGAGCAGTGACCGCGCTTTCTCGAAAGCCGACCGGCACATTCCATCTCGGTCGGCTTTCGAGAAAGCGACTGCCCTGCGTGCGTCCCATCCAGAAGAAGAATTGGTCAGCGGCAAAGGAAACAACACAGCCCAGAGCGATTACCAACGGCAAGTTCAAGTAGCCGCGGTGCGCCATGAATGCGCCCAAGACTAGAACAGTCTCACCTTCCAGCAATAGCCCTATGATGAGGGCAGGGTAACCGAATTGAGCGATGATGGCTTCGAGGTGCATTTTGGTATCTCATCTCTATTAGTGGAAGTGGGTGGTTTTGAGATTAAACATAGATAGTTCATCTATTGGACAACTTCTTCTTTTATTCGTTTGTACTGGTACCCATCCCAACCATAGGTATATGTAGCTCTCTTGTCCTCAAAGTGCTCAATTCTTCCATAAAAAACAATCTCATCAAGATTATCACGATCGACATCTCCGATTGAAATCTTCATATTGTCATCATAAAAAACGATTATCCCTTGCTGATGAAGTACATCAACAAAACTCTTCGATTCTTGATCCCATTTCATCACATACATAAATGGGGCAGCATCACTTCCTTCCCAGATAGTTTGCAATATAACTTCGCTGTAGCCATCATTGTTCAAGTCTTTGATCATCACTATTCTTGGGCGAAACGCCAGAGTGCCAAAATTATCCATCTTTGTAACAAATTGATATTCGTTCTGATTGCATTTAGCGATTAGTAAATAAATTCCGCGATATTCCTTTTTAAATATTTCAATGGCAATCAAGACCTCGTTCTCTCCATCTTTATCAAAATCATGTTCTCGAATATCTGCATATAAAACACTACCCGTATATCTCAGATCATTGAAAAGCTGATAAGGTGTCCCATTATGATTTAGATATCCGATAAGACTTTCTTCCAACTCATGAGCAAATGTCAATGCGAGAGCATTATCCTCACCATACGGATCAGATATTGTTTTCCAAGATTCCGGCATTTCAAATGGTTTATATTCTTTTTGTGCTTTGGAGCAATTATTAGGTATTGGAGTTGCTGTAGGCGCTAGCGTGGGGATCAGAGTTGGAGTTGCAGTTGGCTGTACAGATTGCTGGTTACTGCAAGCAGAAAAGAACATACTCCACAAAATGAAAACTGCAAAAAATCCAGACTTTGACATTATGCCCTCTTTGTATTCGAATACTCCGCTGGAGCAAAGAACACCAGCACCGTCAACTCTTCCTCAATAGAATGGAATCGATGCTCCACGTTCTTCGCCACATAGACGACCGATCCCGTTTGCACATCGCGGTCTTCGCCAGCGACTTTGATCTTCGCCCGTCCATGCACTATAAAATAGACTTCGTCCTCTGTGTGCGGCAACTGCGGATCGACTCCCTCGGCAGGGAGTACGTAAAGTCCCATGCTGAGGTCGGGGACGCGCAAGAATTCAAGGTAGGATTTGCCAGTGGCTTGTCGTTGGGAGATCAACTGAGCGAGTTCAAAAGCTTGCATAAGTCCTCTTTTCATGCCGTTGCGAGCCGGAGGCGAAGCAATCTCCTGTAAACAAAGATAAACACAGTACGGGAGATTGCTTCAGGCGGAAAGGCACCGCCTTCGCAATGACATCATATTCGCAAATTATATATAATTTTACTCGTCTTTATTCGAATCAAAAAGCGCCATCTCTAGGCGCGCAAATAGAAAGAACATGCCTACGATTGGTTCTTTCTCGGTGTGGCTTACCTCAAATACTTTGCCAGGAAGTCAAGAATGATCTGGTTGATCTCGGCGAAGGTTGGTGACGTATCTTCCTCTGGCACCACGAACGAATGACTGGCATTTTTCACGATCACCAACTGCGCCGGGACATTTGCCTGTATCAAGCGGTCATACATCAACTGCGATTGTTCGTATGGCACCAACTCATCACGGTCGCCGTGAATGAGCAGGAACGGCGGATCATCCGAGGTCACATGCGTGATCGGGCTGGCTTGTGCTACATTCCCTTCGCCAAAACCAACGTGCTTCATTGCTTCGATATCGGCATTCGGAAAATTCTGTGAGAGATCCATGGGTCCCGCCATGGAAACGACCGCCTGCACCCGGCTGGATTGGTCGAGATACTCCCCCACATCCCAACCATCCTCTTGGGTTGTCGTTCCAAGCAGGGAAACGAGATGCCCACCGGCGCTGACCCCAAGCACGCCGACGCGCTCTGGATCGAGATTATAGTCCGCTGCATGAGCCCGCAACGAACGGACGGCGCACTTCACATCTTCGATCATGGCAGGGAATGTTGCCGGTGGATACAAACGATAATTGATCGAGACCACCAGATAGCCCTCTGTCGTCATCTGGTCAGCGAACAATAGCGCTTCTGATTTATCGCCGTGCATCCAACTACCGCCGTGGACGTAAACAAGCGCGGGCCACGGTCCGCCGGATGGTGGAAAGTAAATATCCATCTTCTGGGCGGAGTCCGCGCTGCAGTAGGGAATATCCACCGCTGTTTCTCCATTCCTTGTAAAAGGCATGGACGATGGACTTGGAAAAATGGTAGGTTGTTGTGTTTCAGTGGGAGTACTTCGTTTCGACGAACAGGAGACCAATGTAACTGTAAAGATAGTTGCCAAGAATACTATTTCTAAAACGTTCCTTATCACTATACTCCTTCATATCATAAGGCAGGAAGAGGAGCGAAGGCGAACAGGAATATCCAATTATTTCCAGTTGTTCAATTCCTCTTCGAGTGTTTCAATTAGTTCCGTATATTTCTCAGAACTATTCTTCATCGTCCCCTCGAAGACAATGTTGTTAAATCCTTCTGCGATCTTATGCTCATCTTCGGGAGTCAGATTTTGCTCCAGCAGCGGGAAGATCAGGTTCTTGAGACGATCCATGTGCTTGCGGAGCGTGGAGGAAAATTCACTGGCTGCCCAGCCCACATCGATGCGTGCTTCCTCGTCCCCAGCCTGCCACGCCTTGGAGGCACGGAACATTAGGTCCGCTGCTTTACAACTCTTGCTCTGCTCTGCATGCATGGAACCGACCGGACCTTCATCGCGTGGGAAACCTTCATCTTCCAGCGCATTCAGCAGCAAATCTTCCTTTTTGTAGAAACCATCTTCTATATATTCGTGGATGAACGTATGCGCAAACAGGAAGAAGCCTGGTTTAGCATGTCTGTTATTCGCCAGAATGGACGCTCCGCCGCCGAACACATCCAGAAAACGCATGATCAGTTCCTGGTCAGGGCGCAGAATTTTAACAACTCGCATGAAACCTCCTCTATATCTTTACGGGGTTGCTCAAACTGCCCAAGCCTTCGATCTCCACTTCCACTTTATCGCCATTCTTTAATTCACCCACCCCCGAAGGCGTACCGGTAAAGATCAAGTCACCCGGTTCCAGCGTCATCACGGAGGAAATATAGGCGATCAAAACGCCCACATTGAACACCATATCACGCGTGGACGCCATCTGACGCATTTGTCCGTTCACGCGGCAGGTGATGACCGCATCCGCCGGGTCGAACTCGGTATCGATCCATGGACCGAACGAACAGAAGGTATCGAAGCCCTTGGCACGCGTCCACTGTCCATCTGTTTTTTGGAGGTCTCGCGCTGTTACATCATTACCGACGGTGTAACCCAGGATAAACTTTCTGGCATTTTCGGTGGTGACGTTCTTGCCGCGCTTACCGATAACCACGACCAGTTCCGCTTCATGCTCCACCTGAGCCGATTGCGGCGGAAGCAGGATAGCATCCCCGTTGCCGATAATGGAAGAAGGCGGCTTCAGGAAGATGAGCGGCACCTTTGGCACTTCATTGCCCAACTCTTTGGCGTGTTCCACGTAGTTGCGTCCCACGCATACGATTTTGCTCGGCTCACATGGCGGGAGCAGCTTCACATCCGAAAGAGGCGTTTGCGCTTCGTTACGGCGGTAGCGTCCATAGAGATTCCCGCCGATCTCGCCGACCTTGTCATCCAACAGCCATCCATATTTGGGTTTTTTACCATCCTGAGTTTCATAACGGACAATGCGCATTGTTTCCTCCAGCCCCTAGTGTAACATGATGTATAATAGCGGCACCTGTTTACTTAACGGGCGCTTAGCTCAGTTGGTTAGAGCACTTCCTTTACACGGAAGGGGTCAGGGGTTCGAGTCCCTTAGCGCCCACTTTCTCTTTCGGAAGGTTACCCATCAAATCACGGTCAGTATGGAGTAACCTAAAATGGACGTAGCAACTCAAGGACTAGAAGCCAGTACCACCATGCCGGATCTCGATGAATTTCTGACTACGGATCAAGCCGCAAAAGCCTTGGACTTTACAGTGGAATCAGTTCGCCAACTAGTCTACAAGAAAAAGCTCGAAAGCCAGCGATTTGGACGATCTATACTCATACCGAAAAAGGCTATTAGGGAATATTTAGAAAAAACAAAGGGTATGAACAAAAGGGATCCAAGACGCAGCCTGAAGAAGTGAAGGCGCCTGGTCCCACTGTCGCAATACGCCGTGAAATCGTATCTTGATAAGACAAGGGATATGAGTAAGAATGATCTCCGACGAAAGGCTTTGAAGAGATAGGAAGCGTCTGTCATTTGGCAGACGCTTTTGTTTTGCTAGATAAGAGTAAGATGCTCTACAACAATAAAATCACGTTTGGCAACAACCCAAAGGCTCTGCGGCGGTAGATTATGATGGGAACAATCTTTTGCAGTGTTATCCGTAAAGACCTATATAAACAAAATGTCTCACTTTGATTAGACCATTCGCTAAGATGGATGCGCTTTATCTACGGTGCCTGTAGTAATTTGAATAACATAGATGGGATCAATGAATGCGACACGGATATTAGGATTTAGTTTCTTATCATAAGAAAAACGTAAAGTTCATCGCCCTGACAGCTGACCATATCATGGCTCGTAACATGCTTCGTAGTAATTTCGAGCTAGTCCTTCATACAAAACTTCAACCAAACCCGGAGTTCGTCCCAACATATATGCAACTTCCAGGTAGGCCCGGTAAGCATCATAACAGTCACCAGTGCGATTTTCACTAGGTGTAGGAAGATGGAATTTGAGTTACCAGCTTCACAACACGGACCAGCCAAACTACATTCTTCATCGTATCCTGATAAGTCGGCAAACCGAATAGGGTTGTTGTTACGTAGCCATAACGATCCCAGGCTTGCACACCTTGGCTTTGGTCTGCATCTGTTCGGTTTGGGTCTCCGATACCTTGCATGGAGACTTCGATCATGTTTTGGCAAGATTGCACAACCAATCCCGAATGAGCCAACTGGGAGCCTGGAAATTTCAAATACTGCCCACTCGAGTTAAATTGGTCACTGATTTACATTGGGTATCCAACCAAGAAAGTTAAGAGTTCCAATTTGTCCCTTCGTAGTAACTGCCTGGTATATAGTTCTTTCTGTCCAGCTGCTAATGTCTAGGATTCGTAGTTCAATGATTCCCGGAAGGGATGTCTGATCTGGTTGCATCCCCTTCTGTACGATATAAGCTAATTGGTCGTTTGGCAACCAATGTCCACTTAGAAATGCAAAGTCAGGGGTGCATATTTCCTTAGTTTCTTTTTTCGTTACGTCTATAACAAAAGCTGGACCCGTATTCACAGTATTCCAATATGCATAATAAACATAATTTTCACTGAGTGACCACTTGATATCTCGAATAATTCTTGGAGGTACCCCTTCTCCAATGACCTCATCTGTTTTTCCAGCTCGAGACAATAAGTGAAAGACCGGGCGATTATCATGACGATCGTCATAAAGCACAAAGACAACCTTGTTACCATCTGATGTCCAATCTGGGTAGGGATAAAGGGCATATGGAGCGTCTCTTTTCCAAAGGACATTGCCACTATTAACCTCTTGTAGAATTAATTTGTCGACCCCATCCTCATTGCTAGTATAAAGCGCCAACGACTTTGTTGGATCAGCAGCAGCAAAACCAGAAAGTGGACCTGACACAGCATCATCTCCTGAATAGCCAGGTAACTCAAGATCTAATATATTCGTCGTGAAGGATCGCTTTTGAATATCATAATAAATAGCTGTTGACGTAATACCCTTTCCGAATGTCGCTTGATAATCTACATTGATTGAAACGCGCCCATCACTAGTCCAGCCATTAATTCCTTGCCACGAAGGTTGCATTGGAAAGTCATCGTATTGTTTTAAATCTAAATCATAGACTGTAAACCAGGCAGAATTTTTCTGCCAAACCAACTTCTTTCCATCAGGAGAAAGATAAATACTACTAGTAAAATCTGTTTCCAAGATTAAACGTGGTAATGCTATGTTTTGTGACCAAAGCCATACACGGGTGGTAATAGGATTTTTCGAAACATTGTGCTCATAAAACAATATTCCGCCTACTAAGAAACTATTGGATAAACTCGCTGACTGACAACCTGCTGTCAGAATTTCTGGTATAGAAGGTGTAGTTGTTACTAATTGGCTATTTATTGGAGTCAAACCAACTACATGAGTTGGTGCCAATGTACTGTCACTTGCCCCTGTGACACAGCCCGAAAGTATGATGCCCAGCAGAATAAGGATTGCAGTAGTGTGTGCAATATGCTTTAAACTGTTTATCATTTTCAACTCCTACTGTATTGTAGAAAGATTACAAGCAGATGAAGATATAACCATTTGACATATATTAGACTGTTCTTCCTGCGAAACAATGAATAGAACCCAAGACACTCCATCCTCAGACCATTTGTAAGTGTCTATTCCATAAGCCATAAGAGCTTTATGCACGGAACTACCTACTTTGACAGCCGCCCAATCTGTCTTTGTATTGTTTGTCATAGGAATTCTAGGGCTGCTTAAAATGCTATTAGCTTCACGAATATAAACTCCTCCGCCGTAACGGCTTGGATCATGGATGTTATATCCGAGAAGTGCATTTCGAACAAAAGCAGATGTAGGAGCCTGTCTAGTTGGTTGGAAATATCCCCAAAAGCCATTAAAACAACTACTAGAACTCCAACCACCGGAACAATATTGTTGCCATTTTACTGTTACAGCAGTCTTAGCGTCTTTGGGAAGAGAAAATGGGCAATTGCCATTTTCATCACATGAATACCCAATTGCAACACTAAATTCTTTGAAAAGAAGCATTGCCAATGCCTCATCAAGTGTTAATTTTCCATCATCATTCCACCAAGAGTCTTTCATGTTTGAGATGTACATTAATCCGTTATATCCCATTAGACCATCAGGTGTTAATCCATCTGGTTGTTCAATCTCAGATATCACAGTGGATGGCTTGTTAGAATATGTCACACCTTGCAATGCACGACACTCATCTTCAGGTATACATTTGTGACCGCTAGGATCTGTATATTTGGCAGGGGAGTTATTGACATAGGCATAGCGATCCAATCCCTGTATTCCGTCTGGGACAATCGAATCCGCCTGAGCGAATCTCCCTAATGACATATCCACCCAGCGTGCATTGAAGAACATCAGCCCAAAATCGGCGGTGTAGCTGTATTGCCCTGTATAGGTATATTTCGTGGGCGTTGTACCGCTTGCATAGCGCACTTCACCCCAAGCGGTGTAACGTGTCTCAGTAACATTTTGTCCATTTGTATCAGTAACCAAACTTGTGCTCCCCAAGTGATCGCCCAACAGGAATTTCAAATCACCGTTGTTCCGCATGGCAATTCGTTGACTTCCCGCATAGTAATACTTGGTCACCACGCCATTCGCCACTTCATAGTATGCGCCCGCAAAGTAGGTGATGGTTGTGGCAATATTGGTTGTCAGCACCGATTTTACGCGCTTGCCGTCTCCATCATAGGTAAAAGCCGTATTCAAGAAAACCGGCGTGATAGATGTGGGATGTGATCAGCGTCGACGTGAAGTTCTAGGTGTTGGAAAGCATTGATGTTTTTGTGAATGCTGGGGATAGACCTCATCAAGCAAGTCAACTGCCAGAGGGGCTTACGGCTTCAATTTCCCTATCCAATACTTTTGTAATTCAATAAGATCATTACTCTCATATGTGCTTTTTCCATTTGACCGGAGATGAACTCGTAAGCCATTCCATTCGCTTCCACTTACGGTGAAGGTTTCAGGTGTCCGCATGGTAAGAAGAACATGAGCCGCAACAAATTTGTTCTCATCGACAATCACTTCCAGCAGGAACGGATTGATGTTTTCCTGAGTAGTGCTTAGCATCAATGAAGCGCCACTAAGCTCCGGCATAAGTCCCAATGTACCTCCTCTCCACACTACATCATCATTTCTGATCTTGCTTAATAGTTCTCTAGTTTCCTCACTAATCTCATTTTTGGAGGGTGTTGATAAGGTTTTTTCTACCGGCTTATTGTATATAGTAAACACTCCCAAAACCCCAAGAAATACTAACAACAGAATTAGAGAAAGTATTCTTTTCATAATTATGTTCTCCATATTAAATCAACCAAAACGCAAAACAATTCTCTTCTTAATTTATCCTCACTTATTACCAGGATTACATCCGTGCTTAGAGATAGCACCTGTTACTAAATCGATATCTGTATAGTACCAGCAGCCCGTGGGATCGGAATATTCATATTGTATGCTATAAATATTTGTGCCAAAGTTATAGTCATCGACCCTCTGAACAATTCCTGCTACAGCGACCTCGGCGGAAATAGCAATCTCATGGGCAATGTCAAAATCTTCTATCCCAATAATTTGTTTTTGATACTGTTCTTCAAGTGAATGTGTTAATGCAGTCACAGATGATTGTCTGTGCGTCCTCAGAACATTTGGGACATATAGGGCAGTTCGCTAAGGTGTGAATTCCCAATCTAAAGAAATTATACTGCGGGCGGCTGCAAGTTGTGCAATCGCCTTTGCTGCAGGGTCCGTCGCTTGATGCGTTCTCGTCGAGTGAGCACCTCCTTGGCTCTGCCCCAGTAGACATCTGCGGGCGTCAGGTTGTTCAACGATTCGTGGTAGCGTTCATGGTTATAGAACTGCACGAACTGGGCGATCTCTTTTTCCAGATCTCCAGGCAGAAAGTAATTCTGCAAGTTCACAATGTTCTTCATGGAGCGATGATAGCGTTCGATCTTGCCCTGGGTCATGGGATGGTAGGGAGCAGTGCGGGTATGCTCGATATGCCTGCGCTCCAGGAAGGAGCGCAGGCTCTCGGACACGTAGCAGGAACCATTATCTGAAAGTAAACGGGGACGGTGTTCCACCAAAGCATGGTCCAATCCCGTGGAAACAAGCGCCATGAGCAGCGTGTCCTGCACATCGGTGGCAGACATAGTGGGTGTCAGTTTCCAGGTGATGATGTAGCGGGAAAAATCATCCAACACCGTGGACAAGTAGTACCAACCCCAGTTCTGGATCTTGAAATAGGTGAAATCGGTCTGCCACAGTTCATGCACCCGATGCGTCGGATGCTGGAACTCATCAGCTGCGCTCATCACCCGGAAAGCAGGGCTTTCCACCAGATCAAAGCCTTTCAGAATGCGGTAGGTACTGGATTCCGAAAGGAAATAGCCTTTTTCATCCGTGAATTGCCAGGCGATCTGCCTGGGAGAACGGTCCGGATGTTCCAAAGCCAACTCCACGACTTGCTGTCGCACTTCGTCTGGGATGCGGTTCCAGAACTGACGCGGGTTGGGACGATGATCGATCAACCCCTCCTCACCTTCTTCCAGGTACTGCTTGTACCAACGGTAAAAGGTGCTGCGCGGCACCTGCAGTTCCTCCAACGTTTTCTTTGTGCTCAAAGCAGAGTGTTCCACAATGTGAATGATCTCTCGCTTTTCTGCTTCATCTTTCCGGATCATTCGTCCCACATCATCCCCTTGCCTACCAAGCTTTTTTTCAAGACGCGGTTCTTCAAGGTCAGCTCTGCCACCACCACTTTCAATTGCTCGTTCTCCCCGCGCATCTCCTGCACTTCCTGGCTGTCCGCTTCGCGACGCACATCGCCCACCAGACGTTGCTTACCGGCTTCCAGAAAATCCTTGCTCCACTTGTAATACTGGTTGGGATGAATGCCTTCCCGGCGGCACAACTCCGCGATCGTATCTTCGCCCCGTAGCCCTTCCAACACAATCCGCATCTTCTCTTCGGCGGAATATTTTCGCGAGATCCGCGGCGGATCTCGCGCACTGTGGCTTCTACACTGGTCTTGGTCTCTTCGGTCATTTCAAACTCCTTGAGCTCTATCATTATGACCGGAAACCACACCTTAGTTTTTTACCCTAATCTGTCTCACAGGTTCTGACACCAAACACTTTAACCCTTTATTATTATGACCCAGATGAGTTCGACTGGTTCCCGATGGAGACAACGGTTGATACCAAGAATAATACACTTACAGCTTTGAGCGATCACCTGACTGTTTTCGATTACAAAGCCAACAACTGGCAGAGCCAGATGGTTCCTACCGTGGATGCCTTCAAGGTGGCAGACTTCACCGGCGCTGGCACCTACCAGGTTAATCTCTGGACACCACCCGGTCCTGGCGGACTACAACCATCGCTGACGTTGAGTTACAACAGCCAGATTATCGATGAGTCGTCTGCTTTCTCCCAAAGTTCCTGGGTAGGCATGGGGTGGACTTTGGATACTGGTTCTGTTACCCGTAACATGCACGGCACAGATTCGGATAACGGGCAGATGGACGATGATACATTCATTATCTCAGTAGGCGGTATCAGTGGACAGTTACTTCCTGTTAGCAGAGATGCAAGCGGTGAAGTCACCACTTACAACACGGCAGATCAATCTTTCACGAAGGTAATAGGCGATAATATCAGTTATAAGTTCACCGCCTGGACAAAAGATGGAACGAAGTATGAATTTGCCCATCACACAGATACCGATCTTTCCTTGGGCTGCTCAACGACCGCCACTCCAACCACCTGGCGTTGGTCCTTGACCAGTGTAACAGATGTGCATGGCAATACTATTACCTATACATATAACAATGAAACTAAGAGAACACCAGATTGTGAAAATGAAGTTGCGGTGTACCCTGCTACCATTACGTATGGTAATGGCTACACCATCGTCTTCAATAAAGGGAGTCGGAACGATTATCAAAATTCCTGGACATATGACAACTCACATACCTTATACGGAACACAACGTCTGAATCGGATTAAGGTGCAACAGAACAATGTGACTATCCGTCGCTATGATTTCTCTTATGCTTCAGATACATCCACCACAAATATTATTTACCCAAACTTTACCTGGAGCCGCGGGACGGGTGTTACTGCCAGAACCTTGACATTAGTTGGTGTACAGGAATTTGAAAGGGATGATTTGCCAAACAACCCATCCCCGGCTTTACCCGCAGTCACGTTTACCTATGGGGACCAGATGCATCTGACCCAGGTGAATAATGGGCAGGGTGGGACTGTTACAATGACTTATCAGAAATGGTCCTACTATGACGACACGAACCATGACCTGCGTAGTTTGAAATCAGATTTTGGTATTGACGAATGCAGATTTGATGGGGATACAGCATGGGTGAAATTGGGTACCACAGGCACGGTGCGTTGCGATCCGGGACCTGGGTTTCCTACAGGGGGACTTCTTCAGGTGGGGAACAGTAGCAGTGCCCTTTCCTACGCAGAGAGACCCATGCCCGAAAACCTTGTAAAACCCGGCGGAAGATATAACCTCTGGTTCAATGTATTTGCCATCAGTGGAACTGGGACAGCCACGGTTAGTTGGGGAATGAGCTATAACAGCCAAAAGACGATGGTAACCCGGTCTGGTATTACGTCCACAGGCGGAGGTGTGCAAGAACAATTGAATTTGCCTGCTACATACAACCCGTCCAGAACGAAGTTCCGCATCGAGTGCAGAAATTGCTCTTTCCGTGATTTGGAATACCAGTTTATGCCGGAGATCTATCGTGTGACCCAGCATACGGTCACTGCCGAACCAACAAATGTTCCATCCACCTCTACCTACTATTATGACAATGCATCCCCAGCCAGTATCGATAATTCCGCCGCCGCGAACGTTGCAGGTGGCACGCTGTATACCCCCATTTTGCGAGAATTCCGTGGAAATGCAATGACCCAATCGGTCAACCCGGAAGGTTTGGCGACCGTGAACTGGTTCTGGCAGAGCGATGATCTGAAAGGGCGCGCCTATGATACCCTGGTGATGAAGCGGGACGGTGAATTTTATGACTTTGAAACAGTGACAAATCCCGCGAGAAATCCAGACTGTGAAGTATCGAACGCAGATTGGCAATCAAACCCAGATAACGCATTATCTATCGGTTACTTGAATCAGGATGTGGATTTCGATTGTTCTGCAAGTTTGTATAGCTCTACTACCAACTACGTAAGTTATGCACGGAATACAGCGAGCCTCAGCTCAGGGGAAGTGGCGGTGGCACACGTGCGGTTGATCGGCACGAATGCCCAGGGCGAAGTGGGTCTGGTGGATGGCAGCGGGCAGTTTGTGGGAATCACACTGCAATCGGCTACGGCGACTGCCAGCAATGGAACAACCCTGTTATCCAACTTTGCCAAGAGTGAGTGGTATGGAGTGATGTTCTTTGCCGATTCAACCAATGGCACCCGCGTGCGCATTTGGCAGTTGGACAACCCGTCAAACTTTGGTGAAACGGTAATCACGGGTACAGGCAGCAGTTGGACGTTCCGTGAACGCGTCAAGAGTGGGACGATCTGGCTGGATTCATACTTTGAAGGCACTCCCTACGCAGAGACGATTACGCGTTATAACAGTACTATCCATTACAGTGTAACGGCAGTCAACAACCTTATCTACAGTTCGACGGTTTTTCAAGACCTGAAGATCGTTTGGAATTCGGTTGCCTCGGTAGAACAGCGTAATTACAACGGCGATGCAAGATATGTGGGGACCAAACAGGTCTTCACCTATGATACGCCAGCCAATTACGGCAATCTGCTTACCCAACAGGAATATGCAGGCGATAACAACGCATGGACTCTGTACCGCGGTTCCAAGATTCAATATGCTGCGCCTGTCAATACGACAACAGCCTATCTCGTAGGGTTGCCTGGGCGACAAGTAACCCTGGATTGCACGAGCGGAACTTGTGATTTTACTAATGAAACGGGCAAGGTTTCAGAGTCTATTTCGTTCTACGATAACAACACTTCGTATACTGCTGCGCCTGTTAAGGGATTGCCCACCAAACAACGTGTTTGGGTACAAAGCAATAACTATAGCCAGGTGGACATTGGATACGACACCTATGGCAACCCCACCACGCAGACCACCTACACGGGGTATGCCACGCAGACAACAGACCCATCTTTCGGCGCACAGACTACCTATACCTGTTATGGTGGTGGAGGCACGCTGGGCGGGCAGGCATGTGTCAATGACGGGTATCATACCTATCCGCTGTGGGTGAGGAATGCGCTGGGACAGACCACGCAAACCACCTACAATTACGCGCTTGGCTTGCCAGACAGCGTAACCGACTCGAATGGGGTGACAACCTACGCCGGCTATGATGCGTTCGGCAGGATGATCAAGATCGCCGCACCGGGGGATAGCCTTGCTGTGCCTACGCTCTCGATCACATATTACGATGGGACCATTCCCTTCCAGATCGATCTGACGCAGCGAGTGAGTGATACGGCAGTCATCCGTTTGAGCCGCTTCTACGACGGAGCCGGGCGGCAGATCCAAACCCAGACCGTGGGCGCAGTAGTAGATGGCATTCAGAGCACTGTAGTGGTGGATTCCCTCTACGATAGCCTCGGTAGGTTATCAAAGCAGAGTGTGCCGAACCCCAGTGCTTATGATGATACGCCGGGGTTCGTAGCACAGAATTTTAGCCAATTTACATTGACTGAGTACGATATTCTGGGGCGGGCTCTAACGGTTACTCAGCCGAATGGCAACCTGGTGCAATATTCGTATGGCGATCTCAGCACAACCGTGACCGACCCGAAGACAAACTCAACCACCACGACGGCCGATGTGTGGGGACGCACTACATCGGTGGACGCACCAACTGGACCGGATGTTTCCTACACATACGATGTGTTGGGCAGGCTGTTGAGCGCTGCACGCGGAGGGGTGACAACTTCCATCACATATGATTCTGCCGGGCGCAAGCTGAACATGACCGACCCGGATATGGGCTATTGGACGTATGACTATGATGCCCTCGGCGACCTCAAGGTGCAAAAGGACGCGCGCGACCAGTATATCTGTCTGTATTACGATGTGTTGAATCGTCTGGTTGGCAAGCACTATCGAGCTGACAGTTCCTGCCCGGCTTCACCCACCTATGATGTTACCTATTCATACGACAATGTGACCAATGGCAACATCGGTATTGGTCGCCGTACAGGGATGAGCGATTCTTCCGGTTCCACTTCCTGGGTCTATGACAACCGCGGACGGATGACACAGGAAAACAAATTGATCGGCACTAAGTCGTTTGGCACCTCATGGACATATAACTCTGCAGACCTGCCTGTGACCATGACATACCCCGACAGCGAAGTTCTCACCTATGGCTATAACAGCGATGGCACACTAAATACAGTTACCAGCAGTCTTGGTGGTTCAACGTACCTCGGCGGCATGAAATACGATGAAGCCGGGCGCATCGAGAGCATGGACTATGGCGCGGGCATTATTCGCAAAACCTACACCTACTTTGATTGGAATGAACCGGACCAGGGCGGCTTGCTCAACTCAGCAGTGACCACGCGGTTATCTGACCAAACAGCAATTCAAAACTTTGCGTATACATACGATAAGAACGCCAACGTTCAGACCATTAACGATGCGCTTGCAGGTCCGCAGACACAAACCTTTGGGTACGATTCCCTTAACCGGCTGACCAGCGCCCAGGCGAACGGTGGAACAAATGGGTTATACGGCGAGTCTTATGAATATAATGCTAGTGGAAATTTATGGAAGAAAAACGGAATTGAATATTACTACGAACATCCTACTCATGCCCACGCTGTGACACGTTTAGATAACGGCAACACCTATGACTATGATACAAACGGAAATATGACCTCCAGGCATGTGAACAGCCAAAACTATACCCTTGGCTATGACGCGGAGAACCGTCTGGTTTCCGTTGGAACAGGCAGCTTAGGTAGCGTGCCCGCGTCTCTTCAACCGGATCTTGTCTCCTTCCAAGATCCGCAGATACAAAGTGGCGGGCGTGCACTTAATGCGCCCATTCCCCAACCTCTGCAGCAAAGCGGATTCCCATCCACAGCTGTGCTTGATAACTTCAACCGCGCCGATAACAGCGGGCTGGGCTCCGGCTGGGATGGCGTCGTTTCAGGATATGATATTTTATCGAACAAGGTTGATGTGAAAACCGGCGATAACCATATTTACTGGCAGGGTGGTTCCTATAGCGCTGATCAGGAGGTATACGTTACATTATCTACCGTGGACACAATATCGACCGCCTCTGAGCAAGATCTACTGCTCAAGTCACAAAACGCCAGCGATTGGGGAGATGGCGTGCTGGAAGTGTTATATAAGGCATCCAGTCAGCAGGTGGAAGTCTGGACTTATGACCCAACTCCTGGAGTCCAATGGCAGCCACAATGTACAATCTCTGTAGGCTTTGCAAACGGCGATCAGTTTGGGGCACGGGCGCGCGCCAATGGCGATGTAGAAGTGTATAAGAATGGGGCAAAGCAAGGCTCGACATGTAATGTAAGCTCCTGGCGGTTCTACAATGCCTCTGGGCATATTGGATTATGGTTCATCAACGCAAGCAACGCTGTGTTGGATGATTTTGGCGGCGGGAACATTTCTACCAGCGCAACGAACACGCCCACAGCTACGGCGACGGCTACCAATACCCCAGTGGTAACTAATACCTTTACCAATACTCCCACGCGTACCTATACACCTACCAATACGCCCGTTGTGACAAACACCTTCACGAATACGCCTACGCGTACCAACACACCGACGAATACGCCCATCGTGACCAATACGTTTACCAATACGCCCACCAAAACGTTGACGCCTTCCAATACGCCAACGGCAACGGCAACCTTTACCCCAACCTTCACACCTACGTTGACGCTCCCTCCCACATCTACAGCACCGATCTTCTCAAATGCCACCTTTACTTATGACGGCGATGGCAAACGCGTAAAATCGGTTATGACAACCAATATTGCCACAACCACCACCTACTTTGTGGGTGCGTACTATGAGGTCGCGAATGGTGTGGTAACCAAGTATTACTATGCGGGAAGTCAACGCATTGCCATGCGAAATAATAGTGATTTGAAATTCCTGGTGGGCGACCACCTGGGGAGCACCTCTTTGACTACGGGCGCCAACGGCACGGTAGTCTCAGAGTTGAGATACAAAGCCTGGGGAGAAGTGCGCTCCGAAAGCGGTTCAACCCCCACAAAATACACCTACACCGGACAATACAGCTATACATCCGATTTTGGGTTGATGTTCTATAATGCGAGATGGGTGGATGTCTCTTTGGGGAGGTTCGCGCAGGCGGATACGATTGTCCCTGACGGAATTCAGGGCTACGACAGATATGCGTATTCCAGCAATAACCCAGTTAAATATACAGATCCCACTGGGCACTGTGCAGTGGATGGAGATGACTGGTGCTTTTCTTCATCAAATTCAACTGTACCTGTTTCAACAATTCCTCCAACATCAACTCCAACCGCAACGGCAACTCCCTCACCTACTTCCACTCAGACACCTTTGCCAACGCCCACTGGAGTCCCTCGACCTATAGACGTTGCCATATCTTATATACAAGAATTCTCAATTGGGTAAATCTCGTTATGATCTGATGGTTTCAGAAGGTTATGGTTTTGATTATAGCGGATCAGTATATGGGAAGTTAGACCCAAGCGCACAAAAGATCTTGGTGCCTAATACTGCGTCTCCTGTTTATATTGCAGGAACAATAGCACATGAATCCATGCATTACAAAGCTGGAAGCGGTTCATTGTACCAAGAGTATGTTGCATATCTTGTTGGCTCTACGGTCATGACGGAGGTAGTTCAAGCTGGACATGGCAGTCAATCAGATATAACAATTCCCCTTAGTAAATTTACTGTCGATTTGGAAAATCCTGATAAAAAGGCACTTGCTAATGATTTAAGGGGATGGTTCAAAAATAATGGACTCAGCATATATTCTGATCCAAAGCCTTTGGGCTATCAACTTCCAGCGTTCCCTCTTGCCAGAGATTTGGATAGGGATAGGTAATAACCATGAATAAAAGTCAAAATATTCAACTTTGGATCATCTTCCTATTGGGTTTAGTTTTTGTTGTTGGATGCGGAACAGAGAATTCACCAAGGGCTCCTACTTTGGCAAAATCTCCAACCATCGGACTTCCAGAAAGCACCGCTATCATATCAACGCAGCCACCAACTGTAATAGCGCCATACATTCATTACACTCCACCAAATGGAAAAAATATCCATTTAGAATTTGACTATCCAAGTTCTTGGGTGTTCGGTAGTGACTTGAACGATAAAGACCTAATGACTCTTTCGTTCGGAGATCCTCGTTTCCAGATATTGGCAACGCCTGTGCCCAATGATTTTCATCCTACGCCCAACGATTTCGGCAAAATTAGTATAACGATCTGGTCTGTTAAATCTGGTCAGTCTTTAGATGAATTGGTAAAACCTCATAAGGAAGGTTTTAGTGGCATGAATTGGATAAAGGAACTAAGCGAATATAAAATTACTGTTGATGGACGAGAAACTCAGGTCTTTGAATATAGGATAGATTTTTCTGAATTATATACTTCAGTGATGTTTGAGAGAGATATATTTTTTGTTGTAAATGACCAACTGTATCAAATTACATTTCAAGTTGCAGAAAAAGAGCGCGGTGGAGAGTTTGAGAAGGGTTATGCCGATTTCTTCAATAGCCTGAAGATTACCCAGTAATTTCAAGTCTGTAGAAACTTTTTCTAATAGTAGTGGTCTTCGAAAAGAACCGTTGAATAAATAGTCTCTGACCCAAACCAAACAATGGCGTTTACCTATAGATGGCGACGGCAAACGGGTGAAATCGGTATCGACAACCAATATTGCCACAACCACTACCTACTTTGTGGGCGCGTACTACGAAGTGGCAAATGGTCTGGTGACCAAGTATTATTATGCGGGAAGTCAACGCATTGCCATGCGTGCCAATGGCGATCTGAAATTCCTTTTGGGAGATCATTTGGGGAGCACAAGTTTGGTGACGGATGCAAATGGGCAGAACATCATCGAGACGCGTTATACCGCCTGGGGGGAGGTGCGATATTCCACGCCCAATTCCATGCTGCCGACCAAGTTCACTTTTACAGGTCAATATTCGTACCAGTCAGACTTCGGTTTGATGTTCTTCAACGCACGCTGGGTGGATGTCTCATTGGGGAGGTTCGCGCAGGCAGATACGATTATCCCTGGTGGTGTGCAAGGGTATGATAGATATGCGTATACAAACAACAATCCAGTAAAATATTTCGATCCAAGTGGTCATTGTGCGGTAGAAGGTGATGATGACAGATGTTCTCCTCGCGAACATCTGTCTATAGACGATTTGATCAATGGGTATGGAGTCCAACTCTTAGGAGACTGGGATGACTATCATAAAAAAGCAGTCCTCCAAGCATTATACAGCGTTGGTTCAAAATTTTCACAATATGTAGGTGGCTCAGCATCAAGCGCCTTCCAACAGGTATATGGTACTGGTATCAGACCTTTGGTATTCTTATGGAATAAATCCCCCAAAGTTTATACTGGCTTTTATAAGCAATTTGGAATGACGGGAGGTGGTGTCACTATTGGGAATACCGTTACCACATCAGGGCAGCAAATTCAGTTAATTGCTTTCCTTAGTATGTCGGGAGACTCCATGCGAGGAAGCGATCCGTCTAGGGCATCAATGAGGGCTGTAAATAACATCGTTCATGAATTGGGCCATCTTTTTGGTCAGAACTATCGAGGTGGTATAGGTTATCAAGTCTTTGGCGAAGCTTTAACTAATCCTTTACTTAAGAGAGAAGGCACACCGACGAATGGAGGTGCTGGAGATTATTACGGCTTTGGGAGTCAGTTTAATGTTTTCGACTGGCAACAGGCTTACGAGGATCCGGGGAGTAAGGAAGAGATTTTCGCTGACATGTTCCTTGGCTGGACTTTCGACACATGGTACAGTGGGGCCGACCCAGCTAATCTTGATGTTGCAGATGCTCGAAGCGAATGGATGACTACAAATATGGAGATATTGCTAACTGGAGGACAGTAATGAAAAAAATAAGCTGGATATTAATTATTTCGGTGCTATCCTTAGTCGGTTGCCAGAATCTTACATCTCAGCACCCTAACATTACAGAGACATCTATATCCTTTTCTGCAACCGTATCTTCGCCAATGCACACGGAAGAAACCCATTTGGTTATGTCCCCTACAGCTACACCGACACCTGTCTTGAACGCGATACTTACGGTGACTCCACATCCAACACTAACTTTGGAACAAAATAATAAAATTATGCAGTTGATGAAGACCAATGACAATTGCACCCTGCCTTGTTGGTGGGGTATTATTCCAGGAATTTCAAGATGGGACGAAATTAGTAACGTCAAATCACTTTCAAGTATTTCAGGATACAGAGAGGACAAAATCCAACCATCCCTCGCAAGCGCCTATTTGTATGTTCAACGGCCTGAAAGTTCATCCCCAGACCAATTGTATATCAAACCAAGTTTCCAATTGATAAATGGAGTCATTCAGTCCATTCGTGTTTTGGGTACTGAAACATCGTCAGCTTATTCCTTGAGGAATATTTTTACTAATAACAACAAACCATCTGAAATTTGGATGACAACCTTCAACCAATATCCTAATAATAACCCCCCCATGGAGATCTTTCTTTTCTATCCGGAGCAGGGAATATTGCTTGAGTATGCTGCTGAGGGCGAGATCAAAGATAAAAATGTGTATGGGTGCTTTGATATCGCGGGTGGAATTTATTTGTGGGACCAGAGTTCTAAAATTAATGGAATTTGCGGATGCCATGAAATATTTCGAGTTAGGGTATGATGAAAAGAACATCCTTCCAAAATATCTTCGTATCTCAGATGCCATAAACATGAATGTGGATCAATTTTACTTAACCAATCAAGCTAAAGGCTCGACGTGTATCAAAACCCCAGTCAATTTGTGGCCAACACCTTTTTAATCGATGGTGAAAACGTTTATGGTCAAATGGTGAGAGCCATTGGTCTCACAGGGACAATAAGTTCATTTACCTGGTTCTGACAACCAATATTGCCACAACCATCACTTACTTTGTGGGTTCGTACTACGAAGTAGCGAACGGCGCAGTAACCAAGTATTACTATACGGGAAGTCAACGGATTGCCATGCGTGCCAATGGCGATCTGAAATTCCTAATGGGAGACCACTTGGGAAGTACAAGTTTGGTTACTGATGCGAATGGGCAGAACATCATCGAGACGCGTTATACCGCCTGGGGGGAGGTGCGTTATTCCACGCCCAATTCCACGCTGCCGACCAAGTATACTTTTACGGGTCAATATTCGTACCAGTCAGACTTCGGTTTGATGTTCTTCAATGCACGCTGGGTGGATGTTTCATTGGGAAGGTTCGCGCAGGCAGATACGATTATCCCTGGCGGAGTGCAAGGGTATGACAGATATGCGTATGTCAATAACTCACCTGTTATGTTTGCTGACCCGAGTGGGCACTGTATCGTAGAGAATGATTCGGATACATGTGGCATATATGAGCATAGTAAAGATATTCTGGACTCTGCAGTTGTGCTTCTTTTCGCGAAGCCAGGTAGCAGTCAATATGACACTTTTGGAGCACTTCTTACCGGTGAAGAAGCAAATCTTGTTTCATCACAAGGCCTTGGTGTAGCAGTAAATGGCACACAGATAAAAACTGCGGATCATGTTGCTTACGGGTATGAGGGTGCTACCCATTTGTGGGTTTTTGTTGGCCATGCATACTATATATACAACATAGACGAAATAAAAATAGAACATGGTCCTGAGCCCGGTGATGTAGCAACCATAACATTGCCCGGTGGACTTCCCCCTAATGTGACGCAGGCACAATTGGCAGATGATTATCATGCAGCAGTTGGACAAACGTTGGTTACAACATATGTTGTGCCGACAAAAAATCGAGTTGGTCAGGTATTCGGCTTTACACTTCATAGTGCGGAGACTGTAACGCAAAATCCAGTGATTGACAGAGCCAAGGGATATGGTTATCAGATAAAGATGGTTAATCCAAACAATCTTTTGAATAGTGGAGATTTTGGTGGACCCGTTTTCTACAATGACCAATTGATTGGTGTGAATAGTGGAAAGGTCGCTGTGGCGCCACTATGTTTTATTTGGACGTTCAAGCGTATAGTAGGTGGCAGTACTTATGCTATTCCTTGCTAGCCTACCTACTATGTTTTATCTAATGGGCATAATATGAAAAATAAATCTCGAAAAACAAAAAAGTTGGTAACCAGCATATTCATTTTGGTAGGCATGGCAATTTTGGGACGACTTTTACTGTTGCGTTGCCCTGAGCCCAGTTATCCATTTCAAATCCAAAAACCCTTCTATATCGGCTATTTATACCCCTGGCCAGACGCAAAAATCCCATTTGCCTGTCATACGGCGGCATTTCTGAAGTCTCCTTTTGCCCCACAGATATTTTATTCCGAAGATGTCTTTAGAGAAGACGGAATTCCGATTTTAGGAGGTAAAAGCCAATATAGACCTCGAGAAGGAGCATTTATTGCGGCTATTCCGGTTGTGTATGAACTTTATTACCAGTTCCCAGAGCCTGTAAAACTAGGGGAGACACCGCGCCTTGTAGATGCTGCTTCCTTCTATATGGATGAGAAAAAACTGAAAATAGGGCATATAGGCTGGCGAGAGGATAATAGTAGTTTCTATTTCACGACTATCTTTGATCCATTTTTATGGCCTGGAGAGCACACTGGAAAGATCACAATTCAATTACCGTCTGGTGAAATCTTGGAATATAAATGGAACTTTGAAATTACATGGTGGTAAGTCGGACAAATAAGAGTCATGATCAAAAATTAACAGCGCTTTCAGGCGCTGTTTTTCGTGTATCAGCCAAATATCAATCTCAATGAGGGATGCTTGGAAAGGGCATTTTCATCAATCAAGGATATAAAAAACGCCTCCGCAGCACTGGTCACTGCCAGAGGTTCTCAAACGCTCTCCCGCTCTTTATTGGGAAAAATATATCATTCCACTCTTGAACAAAACCTTATCGTCATCTGTGACTGCTAGAACTCCGCATACCTTTCATAGCAAAAACCCTGTCAGCGTTTATATCGGCTCCATACTTCTCCATTTCGATAACACACCTCTTTCGCACAGTTTGTTTTTTCCATGAAAATGCCCTAGATGGGCAACCTGGCAGCACTTAATAGTACCCATTCAACGAAATATATATCTTGCAGATCAAGCCCTAAAATGGGCTTATTTTTGGTACTGATAAATTAACCAAATCGGAACTTGAAAACTTGGAACATACTATGAAAAAACAAACCACACTCACTACTGCACAGACGTTGATCGCTATGAATGACAGCATGCACCAGGCAGGACAAGCCGCAAATGAAGCTGCAGCACATGCTGTCTTTGATGATCATATCGTACGAAAGGCGACCAACACCATCCGCCGTAAGATGGCGGATCTAGCATTATTCGAACAGTTTCTAAATTCAGCCGGCGTGCCAGCATCCGCCTTATTTGATAATCCGCAAGCCTGGCGCGGTGTGACTTGGGGTCTCGTGGAGGGATTCAAAGTTTGGCAATTGAAAAACGGGTATGCCATTGGGAGCATCAACGGAAGACTTTCCACGGTCCGCACATACGCGAAGATTGCCGCCAAAGCAGGGGCGATCACGGCTGAAGAAAGCATCCTGATTGCCAGCGTGCAGGGGTATGCAAGCAAGGAAGCAAAACACATCGATGAGAAACGGCGTGCCGATGGATTGGATACACGGAAGAGCACTAAGAAAGCAGAAGCGGTATCCATTCCCGAAGATATCGCTCAGGTACTGAAGAATCAACCCAACACACCCCAGGGACGGCGCGACTCTTTACTGATGTGCCTGTTACTGGATCATGGGTTGCGCATCGGTGAGGCAGCTATTCTCACCCGTACAGCCTTCGATATGCGAGCCGGGACATTCACGTTTTATCGACCGAAAGTCCACAAAACTCAAACGCACGAATTGACCCCGGACACACGCAGAGCAGCTGCGAGCTATTTCAAGTACGATGCACCAGCGGAGGGCATCTTGTGGCGCCGATCGTGCAAAGGAACCGGCAAACTCTCCAGCCAAATGTCAGAATTGAGTGCAACGCGCGCGCTGACAAAGCGGGTTGAACTGTTGGGCAGGCATGCCGGGATCGAAGGGTTATCCGCTCATGATGGGCGGCATTATTGGGCAACATTCGAAGCTAAGAGTAAGACACCGGTGAACCGCCTCATGGATGCGGGCGGATGGTCGAGTCCAGCCATGCCGTTAAGATATATCGAGGCTGCGCATATTGCCAACGAAGGAACGGCAAAAGTAGAGTAGAAGGACCATAAACATGATCAACAAAAAACTCAACCGCGACCAATGGGATGAACTCGATAATCAAATGAGTTGCACTCCTGCAGAGCCTGGCGAGGAAGGTGAACCAGGGCAGCATTTTATTTTGATGGCACTATTGTCAAAATTTGGATTTTCTCCTAACTCGAAATGGGAAGCCATGAAACTGGCAGAGAATTCTACTGAATGCAGGGTGGGAAGAACCGGAAGTATGATTTAGGAGATAGAAAGACGTACGTCTTTCTATCTCCTAAAGTAAAGAGGCTGGATTGAAGCAAAACACCTGGGTTAGGAGATCGAAACCAAAAGATGGGGTGTCATATGGCACCCCATCTCAAAGGTAATCTTCTAATTAAGCCGGCAAATAGAGGTTCAGTGAGCTGCCGATTAGCTGGGGTTATTTCTTTGTCTTCTTGGATGTTTTTTTATCAGCTAACTTCTTTTTAGGTTTGACAACATCCCAAACCACTTCTGGATGCTTGGCTGCTACCTGTAACAAAACACGCGCCGGTCCCTGAGGTTGTCGCCGTCCTTGTTCCCAATTTTGCAGGGTATCCTTGCTAATGCCCAGCATCGAAGCAAATTCGGTTTGAGAAAGCTTGTAATTGGCTCGGATCTTTTGCACATCCGGTTTTTCAACAGTAAATTTCCGGGATGGCGCCTTCTCACCACGAAGTATAGCTCCGCCCTCGTGTACACTTTCCAATAGTTCGGTAAACAGTTCTTCTTTCATGGATATTCTCTCTCTACAATCTGCCTTAGCATCTTGATCTGATCCTGCGTCAGGTCATCACTCTCATTTTTTGCATATATGAACAACATTAGCAGATGGTCTTGTTCAGTTGCCCAATAGTAAATCACTCGAGCACCGCCACGCTTACCTCGTCCGGATGCACTCCACCTTAATTTTCGTATGCCGCCACTTCCGGGAATTACGGCGCCAGCCTTTGGGCGTTCGACCAAGGTCGCTTGAAGCTCTCGATACTCATCATCTGACAGCAACTGGGTAATTCGACGAGTAAAAATAGATGTTTCAATGATAATCATGATGAATTTTCCTAATATATACGCCATTGACGTATAGTTGTCAAGAGGGCAAGAATCAAGTAAATTGATTTCTAATCATTGCTCTGTTAGTCAAAGCAGGGGAATAGCTCTAATCGGACTGATCACATCACCAACTGAGAAGGAAGCTCGTCGATCAACTGCATATTCTGGTCATGCCGTTAAGATACATCGAATCTGCACACATGCTAAAAGGGAACGGCAACAATCGAGTTTTAAAAAGAAAACTAATCCTTCTTCAAAACCTCTCCCAATTTATGAGCCAACTCATCAATTGTAAGTGTAGCCGTGTTCAAAGCAACCCGATCCGCTAATGTCGGACTATACCTTATTACTTCATCTTTTGAAACTTTGTGCCAAATCGGCAAGATTCTTTCTCCGCCAGCCATTTCTTTGGCAAACAGCCCATCCAATTCATACTGCGGCCAGTTCTTAGCAAAAAAATATGGGGAGAGAATTACGATCCCGAAGCGAGAGTTGGCAAGTCCCTTATCGATAGAGTGTCGGAGGCGGTCGCCAACCCGGAGTTTAAATTCGTCGTACCAAATCGAGAAGCCGTTCTGTTGTAATAACTCTGCCAGGGGACGGACTAGCTCATCCTTGTCTTCAGTCGCGTGAGAAATAAAAGCGTCATAGGTTGGTTGAGAATTAGATGGTGTCATAGCATTGGATTGTATGGGTGTTATCTGAGACAGGGTACGAATGTCGCTTAACATCCTATCTTGTTTGGCTTTATCTTCTTGATCCTTACGCTTGAGTGTCTCAGTCAATTTCTTTTGTTCTTTTTCACGTTCTTTGCCTTGCTCCGCATACAACTGCTGCTGATACTTGTGTAGCTGGGCAGTTTTATCCGCGACCTTCTTTGTAAGATCAGCTTGTTTTTCCTGAAATCCTTACAATATCCCTTTCAAGATTTTGAATCTCACGTTGCTTACTCTGAAGGGTAGATGGACTTGTTGATTTCGTAATGCTTCGATTGATCTGAGCAATTCTACTGGTCTTGTCGGCTAACTTCTTCAACTCATTTGTCAATTGACGCTGAAGCAATTCGATATCATGTTGTGTACTGGAAATACTGTTGAGGGTCGATTGAACTGACATGTTTCAGCTGTCTTTATCCTGTCGGAATATCGAAGTCTAAATCTGTCCTAGTGGCCACTCGGCATAAAGCGCCTGTGCTTGCACCATGACTGAGCCAAGGAACGGCTCTAGATCTTCTTCCCGTACTTTTCGTTTGCGAAGAACTGTCTTCACCGCAGACCGCACGCCGGCGCGGATTTCTTCGCGCGAGGGTTCCGTCCAATCTACTTTCAAATTGCGCTTGAGGGTTTGAACAACATCATGAACCAGATCGCGTAGGAAAGCTTGGTCGTAGATGGTCATGAAGTTGGCGGCGACAGCGTCGTAGAAAGCAATTTCCTCCGGAGAGAGACCCAATTCTTGGGCACGTTGATCGTCAGCTTGCATTGCCTGGCGGATAGCGATCATTTGCTCGATGACTTCCTTAGCGTCGATCAGGCGGTTGTGATAATCGAGTAGTGTCTTTTCGAGCTGCTGGCGGAAGGACTTTGACCGAGCCAGGTTGCTCTTTTGGCGGCGGTAGATTTCATCCGCCATCAGACGTTCGAGTAGGCGGACGCGCAGGTTTTCGAGCGGGTGGTCTTTGAAGGTTTGCAGGAAGGCATCGTCGAGGATGGAGATATCGGGTTTGTCGATGCCGGCAACTTTGAAAATATCTACCACGCCTTCGGTGTGGATATTGTCATCCACCAGGTCTTGTACGGCGCGATCGAGATCGACGGTGCGGCGACCGGAGGCGGTTTTCATGATCTGCTTGCGGACGCGCTGGAAGAAGATGATCTCATCCGCCAACTGCCGACAATCATCGAGATGCTTGACCAGGAGGAATGCAGATGACAACACAGCTTCTGCCTGGATGAAATCATCGCGCTTGGTATCGTCTGAAGCAAGGAAGCCGTAGACCAGGGCGTACAAATCTTCCATATCGATGTCAGACATGGCACGCCAGCCGCCGTAATCTCTACCACTGGGCAGGCAGGTACGGACATCCTGCAATGCCTGGTCGAAGATCTTCTTGCCCTCGGTTTCGACATCAGGTGCGGGTTCGCCTTTGCCGCCGCTGTTGGTGTACTGGTTGGTAGCTTCACGCAGAGAGTCGCCGATGCCGATGTAATCCACGATCAAGCCGTGCGGTTTATTGCTGAAGACGCGGTTGACGCGCGAGATCGCCTGAATCATGTTGTGACCTTCCATCGGCTTATCCACATACAGGGTATGCAAACAGGGGATGTCAGTGCCGGTTAGCCACATGTCACAGACAACCACAATTTTCAGCGGATCATCGGGATCGATCATGCGTTCCTTGATGGACTCGCGCTGGGCTTTGGTGGTGAGATAGCCTTGCTGACTCCATTGGGGCGGATCTTCGGAGAGATTACCTGTCATGACGATCTTGACTTCAGGGCAGTCTGGCAAAGCTGTGAGCGCTTCATACACACGGACACAGTTCAAGCGTTCCATGCAGACGATCATGGCTTTGCCTTTGAGCGTGGCGGAGCGGCTCAGGTAATGTTCGAGCAGGTCTTTGGCAAGGTCTTTCAGTCGGTCATCGGCACGCGCCGCAGCGGATAGCGCCGCCCAGCGTGAGATGTTGCGATTGACTTCTTCGGGTTTGCGTCCCTGCGTGATGCGCTGCAGGAGAACATCGAGATTTTCCTTGGTGAGCTGCAAGCGGATCTGACGCGGTTCATAGTAGATGGGAACGGTCGCCTGGTCTTTTTGGGATTGGAGAATGTCGTAGGTGTGGATGACATCGCCGAAGACTTCGACCGTATCAGCGCCGCTCATACTGATGGGCGTGCCGGTGAAGCCCAGACGCATAGCATTAGGAATCGCTGTGGAAAGCTGGCGTGCAAAGCCTTCCTCAAAACCGTACTGGGAACGGTGCGCTTCATCGGCGATCAAGATGATGTTGGAGCGCGTGTTCAGAACGGGATGAACCGTCTCTTTTTCTTTGAGAGCAAATTTTTCAATCGTGGTAAGAATGACACCGCCGCCCTGCGTTTGCAAAAGGTCGCGCAGGTCATTAATATTCTCTGCCTGGCTGACAGCACCAACCAGTTGACGTGCAGCTATGAATTGATCGGTGAGCTGTTTGTCGAGATCGTTTCGATCCACTTCGAGCACGAAGAGCGGATTATCGAGTTCGGGCAGCCGGCGCAGGAGACCGACCAGGAAGACCATCGAGAGGGATTTGCCTGAGCCGGTGGTGTGCCAGATGACGCCGATACGGCGATCCGGCTTGGAAGCGGAATCAACCGCAAGACTTAGTTTGAGGCGGCTGTACGTCTCCAAAACTTTTTCAGCAGCGATTCGCACGGCAAAGAATTGGTGATAGCGCGCGGCTTTCTTCGTCACCTTGTCGTTGACCGTTTCAAAGACGATGAAGTCGCGGATATATGCGAGCAGGCGATCTTTGGGGAAGAGTCCTTCGATGAGGGTCTTCATGGAGCCGGTGGTGTTGGGCTCGATCTCGAAGCCGTCAATGGACTTCCACGGGCTGTACCACTCTCGCCCCGCCGTCCAGACGCCGTGCAGGGTGGTGACGCCGTCGGAGATGACGACCAGAGCGTTGAAGTCGAAGAGCTGGGGGATCTCGTAGGTGTAGTGCTGGATCTGATTGAAGGCGTCTTCGACGGTGGGCTTTTCGTCATAGGGATTCTTGAGCTCGAAGATTACCAGCGGCAAGCCATTGACGAAGATCAGGATATCGGGGCGGCGATCGTTCTGACCGTGGATGGGGAATTGGTTGATCGCGCGGACATCGTTCTTGTGCGGCTCATCCCAATTGACCGGGTAGATGTGACGGTGCTCGACGCGCCCATCGGGGAACTCGACCTTCAACTCCAGACCGCGCGTGAGCATTTGATGGAAGGCAACATTGCGGTGCAGGGTATCCACGCCTTCAGGTTTGCTGAAAAGACGCACAGCTTGTTCTATGGCAGCGGATGGGAGGTCTTTATAACGGTCACTCAGGAAATCACGCAGCACATCGCGCAAGACCACTTCATCCTGCGGACGCTCGATATCCATGCCGAAGGCGTGCTGGTATTTGAGTGCGTCGAGACGCTGCAGGGTGGTGAGTTCGAAAGTGGATTCGGTGCCGCGTTCTGGCATGTTTCCCTCTATATATTTTTGATGACCTTTTCGGCTTGCTTCACGCGCAATTCGCCTGAAAGCAGTTTTAACATTAGTCCATCTCGGATCGTTGCAAGCATCCGAGATTCGATTCCATTCTGATGCGAACGTCGAAATAAAGGTATTGCGATATTTTCATAAGCACTGATAACATCAGACGGAGGAATGACGACTGGCAAGTTGTGGACATGATTTCTATTAAGAGTCGGAACTGCCGATCCCGCATTAAAAGTCTCAAAATCTAGTGTTTCCAATAAGTGATATGCAAAAATAGGTTTTGCTAACTTGAATTCCTTTACCCAGAGCGAAGTATTTAACGGCCAGTAATCATCATGAACAAAAAACACTTTCCCGATTACGCCACTTCGCCCCGTAGTAACCCCTGGTCCTTTGACTTTGAATTCATTATGAGTTCCTGAGTAACCACTAGCCGCGAGGATAGGATAATTTCCCGGTATTCTTTTAGGCGTTGGCAGATCGAAACCTCTTTGGAGAACCAATAAATCATCCAATCGACCAATTGACCATCCTATTGGTATTGCTCCCAATTGAGTTTCCTGAAAGGCAGATGGAAACAATGTTGCAATATTCGCATTCATTCCAAACGGGGTCCGTCCTTCTGCCTTTTGAGTGACAGGATCAAAATCCATGAACCAGGATTTGAAGAGGGCACTGGCCATCTCTTCAAGCGTATGGTTTATGCGACGGTTGAGTTCGATCTTCTCATCCAATGCGCCGAGGATGCGGGCGATTTTCTCTTGTTCCTTTTTGGGAGGTAATGGTATCGGCAATTGCCGCAGCACAGTGAGATTTATCAACGGCACAGATGAGCCAGTGTTTCTCTGCTCTATGTATTCCACCATTTCAGGAGATGAAAGCCAATAAAACGCAAAGATTGGCAGTATAAGATTTTCATCCAATCTGGCGCGCATCTGCTTGTTGGAAATGATGTAACGCGGATACCTAGAATTTGGAGGGATAATGCCGACCTGGCCGAGTGTTCCAGCAGCAGTAAAAATCAGATCGTTTGGATAGGCTTCGCAATTCTTGAGCTCTTGTGCTTTTTCTTCCGTGATGAAAACGAAACCATCGTCAATGAACCTTCTCATATCCGTTGTAAGATTATTGCCTCTGATGACTGGAATACCAGATTCGACAAAGAAGCGTGTACCAATATTTGATCCAAATGGTCCAGAGACAATTGCCTTGCTGTTTGGCTTTTGAACCTTTTCAACCGTTGTCCATTGCCAGCCTTGCGGAAGATTATCCCCCACCATAGCCCAACTCCTCTAAATTAGCATTTATAGCTTCTTCCAATTCATCGGATTCCGCAAATTGCTTACGCAACTCGGCAACCAAAAGCGGCATTCTTTCTTCAAAATCAATATCTTCATCGCCGTTTGATAAACCAACATATCTTCCTGGAGTTAGGGCGTATTTGTGTCCACGGACATCAGCTAGCTTAACCACGCCACAGAAACCGGGGATGGAATCAGGAGTTCCTGTTGTTTTGAATTCGCGATAAACAGATACCACTTTTTCAAGATCATCATCAGAAAGTTGTTTCTGCTTTCGCGAGCCAGGGATCAACGCGCCAAGTTTGCGGGCGTCAATGAAAAGGATTTCATCATTGCGTTTGCGGAATCCCTTTTCGCCGTTGCGGTTTTTCGAGAGGAACCACAGCGTGCAGGGGATCTGCGTGTTGGCAAACAACTGTCCGCTGAGCTGGACGATGCAGTCCACGTACCCAGCTTCCACCAGCGCCCTACGCACTTCCAGCCGGGCAGTCTCGCTGTTCGAGAGCTCGCCGGTCGCCATCACGAATCCAGCCGTCCCGCCTTCAGTGAGATGATAGAGGAAGTGCAGCATCCACATGGTGTTGGCATTACGCGGTGAAAGCGGCATTTTCTCGCCGCCTAGCATCAAGCGCGGGTCTTTGTTAGGGATCTTGTCTGCCCCCCAGCCGTTCTCACCTTTAGCCCCGTCATTGAACGGCGGGTTAGCAAGGATGTAGTCCGCGCGCAAGGCTTCCTGCTTATCGTCTGAGTACGAATTGCCCAGCTTGATATTCCCGTTGATGCCATGAATGAACAGGTTCATGCGCGCCAGGCGGTAGGTGAAGTCCTTGCTCTCCTGACCGAAGAATGCCAGTTCCCCGCTGTGATGCGTGAACAAGTCCGACTGCACGAACATGCCGCCCGACCCGCAGCAGGGATCGAAGATACGTCCGCTTTTGGGTTCCAGCATGGCAACCAGCAGCCGAACAATAGACGACGGCGTGAAATATTCCCCGCCGCGCTTCCCTTCGGAGGATGCAAATTCACCGATGAAATACTCGTAGACGCGACCGATCAGGTCTTCGCCTCCAAAATCACGCTCGAAGATGTCCTTGCTGAACAGGTTGATCAACCCTGTCACATTTTCCCGCTCGAGATTCGAGCCGGCATAGATGCGCGGCAGTAGTCCGTTCAACTGCTCCGGGTAGGTTTTCTCCAGCAGTTCTAGGATGTTGTCTAGCCGCACCTTGATATCGTCCGCATTGGCTTGCTTGCGGATGTTTTCCCAGCGCGCATCCTCCGGCACAACGAACGCGCCGACCTTGCGATATTCGTCTGGGTCGCTGATGACCATCTCCATTTGGTAGTAGTCGCTCTGCGGCTCGGCGATCATCTTCTCCAGTTCCTTGCGCCGCTTTTCATAACGCATCGAGAGAAAACGCAGGAAGATGATCGGCAGAACGTAGCGCTTGTAGTCCGCGGGCTCGATCGAGCCGCGCAAATTGACCGCCGCCTGCCAGAGTTCCTTCATCAGCTCGGGGATAGATCCGTTATTGGTACTTGCTGTTTTGTATTCAGATTTCTTTTTCGCAGGGGACATGTACAGGCTCCAATGGATGACCGGCTAAGGGTAATTATATCCCGTTCAATTGTCAGAAAAAATGATCAAACTGTTTATAGTAGATTTGAATCAATTCAAAGTAATTGATCTTACAGTTATGTAATGAAAAATCTACTCAAACTTTTAAATAGACTAAAAAACAATTGAATTCATTGGAAAATCAGTCAAAAGCATCATTTATAGACATTATCATGTTAAAGAGTAGTTCACAGACTAGGAATGGTGGCGTGTTCCTCTAGCGAATTCGCCGGAAATTGTTGTCATCCCCTCCCACGGCTCCCACGGGGCTTTGAATTAGCGAGTTACTCCACCCCAGATTGGGGTTTTCCTCTGAAAATCATTGTTCTCCAGGTCAAAAATAGTGGCAGTGTGCCTGTCACAGCGGCTTGTAGGGCTTTTTTCACGGCACAGCGGCGTCACAGTAGGCTAAATCCGCTTCAGAGCGATTTCAGACCATTGACAAGAAATTTATGGAATAGGAACGTTGGCAACAACAGACCGGTTTATTCTCCGAGGAAGATCAGATCGTTTCTAGAATCTCAAGTTTCCTCCCACGGCTCCCACGATGTTTATACAAGCTCCCACGCTTCTCCTCCCACACCTCCCACGCTTCGCTCCCACGGCTCCCACACTTCCTCCCACACCTCCCACGCCTAACACAACAAAGCCACTTTTGGGACACCGCGAGACATCTACCCCCCATGCCTGTAAAAGAAAATGTATGAGCAGGGGTGATATCGTTTGTGCTATCGTGATATCACCGTGACATTACATTCATTGCCTACTATGAAACTGCCAATCTTTTACAAGAGATCTTGACAGTCAAGTTCATCGGACTATAATACAGACACACCGGCCCAACCTGCCCCCCTCAGGCTGGGTCGGTGTATTTTTATTGCTAGTTAGAAAACTCGCGTTTAAATTCTTTAACAGGGCGGCTTGTAAAAGCAGTATGTACACGCTCACACAATAGACCTATCTGGATTTAAATTTCTTCATCGTTCAGGCTACCTCTTCTAGTGGGTGAATAAAAACCGTGGGGAATAAGATTAAATTTTTGCCAAGCAAGAGTTCAAACAAACTGAAGCTCAAGGATTGCAATCTGGCGGAAAAGGGACAGGTCTTGATAGAGTTTTTTGAAAACGCCGTGCTGAGCTTGTAGCTTATTTATCAATTGAATGCCTGACCATTTCAATGAAAACATTTGGATTGATACTTGTTTGATCATTCATCTCTTGACAGGTATTTTTCTTAGTTTTATACTAGAAGCGTCACACTATCAGTAGCAAGATTGCCCTATTGAAGGGCAGATTTTTTTGTATCTTACTGATAGCGTCAGACAATCAGAACATTAACAATAGCATAACCGTTCATTGTGCAATTATGTGAAGAGCATAGCCAGGAATGACACGGCATCCAGTGAGTGGGGATACTTATCAATGATCAAATATCGTGTTCAAAAAAAATCGGACCTGCGAACTGTAGGGCAGTTCGCAGGTCCTCACCTTTAACCGTTCGCGGCCGGTCTCAGGCTTATTGCAATTATATCCAGCCTCACCCGCCAACGGATTTCCCGGCGGGTGTTTTTGTTTTGGTGACAAAAGCTCCCACCATTTTAGTGACCATTTCTACACAACCGGAAAGGAGATATCTTATGTCACCACAAATCATTCTGCCAACCGAGTACGAGTTCGAGCACATCAAGGTCACCCATCTATGAAAGCGCAACTCACAGAGCAGGTGACATATGAATAAAGGTTTTATCGGTTTTGTTGCAGCTCTGACGCTGCTGGTTGTGATGGCGGTAATCCTGGGCAATTTGGATCCGATCACGCCTGCCATTGTGGAAGCGCGCTCGGAAACATCTGTCGGGGTCGTCACGATGGATGTACTCAATCAGGGTCTGGCATTTATCACAAAACTGCTTATGGGCGCCACGCTCGCTGGCGTTCTGTCATTCGTCTGGTTTCAAGGCGGAAAGCTCTATCGCCGCTGGTGGTCGGAAAAACTTACCCGTCGGTGGAAGCCCGGACCGAATGCACAATTCCAGCGACAAGAGCCAAAGGTATCTAAACTGACCCGGGAAGATATCATGCTCATGATGTTGGGAAATCAAGGACGTGTGCCCGGTCTCCGGCAAACACGGCATGTCCATCAACCGGATCAGGAGGCAGATCATGAAATCGATATCCACCTTTAGAACAGGAATAAGAGTCCTGGTTGCGTGTGGGTTGTTTATTCTTCTGCTTGCCGGATGCTATGGAATGAGCGAGCAGGAGAAATGGGAAGCAGCCACAATCGCCACGGCATATGCCAAAGATCCATCCTTCGTCCCGCCTGCCAAATACCAAACCATCGCAGCAACCGCACTAGGAATGCACTTCAATGTCCCTGTAGCGACGGTCACACCAAATCCGAATTGGACACCAACAATGTCCTTTATGGATTTCAGTGGCACGCAGGTTGCACAACAGCAAGCCATTGCATTGACTTCCCAAGCCAATCAACTGCAGATGGAACGCGAACGGCTTGCCGCGGAAGCAGCCGCGGCGCGTGCCGCCACACAGGCTTATTACGCTCAAGTGACTGCTGAAGCCTATCGCATCGAAGTCACAGCCCAGGCACGCGCAACCTATATGCAAGGTACTGCCAATGCCGAGGGAACTCAGGTCATGAACACGGCTCAGGCTGCAGCCACTGCCACAACCGACATGCAAATCCGTATCGACGCAACCAATCAGGCAGCGAATGCTGCGACTGTGCAGGTCTTGCCTACTCATGCCGTGTGGACACAAAACGCCGTGTATGCCATCCAGACCATCGAGCAGGGCGAAGCCGATAAAGTTGAATTAGCGGTCCGCCGACAGAAGATGAAAAACGGATTTGATGCTCTTCTCCCATGGACTCTGACCGTGGGAACGATCATCGTGATCGCCAAAGGGTTTGGGGAGTGGGTCAAGACACGTGTACACACCAGAGATGAACATGGCAGAGTGCCGCTTATCCAGATGAAAACCGAGAGCGGCGACACGATCGTGGTCAAGCCGGAGCTGATGGAGTCTTCTGCGTTGAAGATCCAAAGGGATGGTGCCGTTGTCCGTTACGCACCGATGGATGCACAGGAACAATCCGATATCAACCGGCGCGCGGCAGCGGTGGAAGCGATAGCAGCATTGCCGACACCTTACGCACAGACCGGCGGCAAAATTCTCACCGGCGAATTCAATTCATCCCGGGCACGTGTGACCATTGGGGATCCACACACGGCCACATCCATCCTGGACGAAGCCGACCAGGGATTTTTAGAGGAGGCAAAGAATGACTAACCTATCCACGTTTATGCCACAAGCCGAGGAGATCGCCGGCATCATCGACGATCTGATGATCGATGAGTTAGGTCTCATGGCGCCTGCGGCATATGAACTAAAGATGCGCGAGAAACGCATCTATCTTGTCGGTCACTATGACCCACTCATGATGGGACGGAGTCTCCGAGCATACGAAAATCCGGAGATCGCCCGCCGGCTGCAGAATGCCATCGGGAAACCAGTCCATATCAACAAGCAGACTGGCACGCGCTATGTGGTTTTGATGCAAGGTTCTCTTTCCCTGCCGCGTTCTGCAAAATTCCCGTTCCATCAGGGATATGAGCGCGATGTCTTCAAGCTTGGTATCGGAGCAAAGGGAGAGATCACACTGCCCGCGCGTGAGATGCTCAACGTCATGATCGGTGCAGCACAGGGATCAGGAAAGAGCACCATTCTAGACTTGCTGACATACCAGATGTTAGTGTTCGGTTGGCGTCTTTATCTCGCTGACCCGCAACAGCATACTTTCAGTCCTGGATTGTGGAATGACCGTATTGCTATGCCGGTAGCTGGCAGCCATGCCGATATGATCAAGGTCTTGAATGCCATCGAGAGCGAACTGGCAACAAGAGTCCATCTCTTTCAACAAGCAGCGCAGGGTGGTCGTCCTCCAAAGGATATCGATGCCTACAACGCATTGGGAATTGAGCCCTTGCAGCGCATCGGCTTTATCTCAGATGAGAGTAACTTCTATCTCGAGAACAAAGCCATCTTTCACCGTTTCGCTGAGATCCTGCGCGAAGGACGTAAGTTCGGCTTACATATCGTTGTTGCCGCTCATGAATGGCATAAGGACACGATCAAAAGCGGTGTAAATGATCTTTTCCAGACACGCATCGCACTCAACTCTCTTTCCGGATCCGTTGTCCTGCGCAATCACCAATGGGGCAAATGGGTCGAGGGACGTCCTCCCGGGCGTGGCGTTCTCAAGACCAACAAGTTCGAGCCCATACAGTTTTACCTGTTGGATGAAGCCAAGCAGGACGCGAAATTGCCGTCCGAGATCTGTCCTATTCCTGACCACGAATTGCAGTTGATTGAGCGCGCCATCAGCAGTACGGAAGGAAGGATGACGATTTCCATCCTCACCAGCTGGGGTATGAGCGAACCATCCGCCCGTGAACTGACGGCACGCTACGATGCCAATGGCTGGCTCGAGAAAGATCCCAACAAGGGCAATGCGCGGTTTGTTACAGAATCGCTCAGGACACTGATGACGAAATTTGCACCAAACCACCAAACCGTCCAAGCCCACCAAACCCCTTTAGATTTCCACCAAGCCGGCTCCAAGCCGGTCCAAACCACCTTGAACGATGTTCGAGACAGTATGGCATTGCAGAACAGCGGATAACCAGACAGATGAATGCAAGCAAACAAAAAGGAGTTTTACATGATCGCTTTAGGTTTTGATATGGGTATGGGCGCTCTCAAGCTTTGGGGGAAACCAGGAGGGCTGGAACTGGTAAGTCAGGTAGCTTCCAATGGACATGGGCACCTGTCAGATGGAATCGTTGGACTCAAGAACCGAAAACGTCCCATTTTAGTCAGCGGTGATTTCGGCTCTTTTTATGTCGGGCCAGTGGCGCATGAACACGGGCGTCCGGTAGAGAATTCTGGACTTTGACCGGTTGACCGGCGCTCCCGAAATGCGCGTGCTGTTGTATGCAGCGCTTGCACAATATCAGGATGAGCACGGGCCCTTCGATGACAAACTGAGCCTGATGGTTGGTCTGCCATTGCAGATGATGACGGGGGACAGTGCCAAGGAATACCAGCGCAGCGTGAAAGCATGGCTGACTGGCAAGCATCAGTTCAGCGTGGATAACCTGAGTTATAGTGTCGAAGTCCATGAAACTCGCCAGACATCCCAGCCGGTTGGAGCGCTGTTCGATTACGTTCTGGACGACAACCTGAAAGTAGTTGCCGATCCACGCGAAGAGGTTGGTGTGATCAGCATTGGTTTCAACACCGTAGAGCTGTTAGTCGTGAAAGATGGTGGCGCTGTGGAACGGTTCACGCGTGGGAACACTCTGGGAGTTCGGCGCCTATTAGAGTTGATCAATGGGGATGGCTTGTATTCCCTGGGTGAGCTGGATGTGATGGTCCGCGCCGGCGGTCTGAAAGCAGAGCTGAAGAAAACACTGCCGATCTGGTCTCGAGAAGTCACCGGAGAAATCGAAAAAGTATGGGGGACAAGCCATCGCCGGTTTGCGAAGGTACTGATCACTGGCGGCGGAGCGATCCTGCTCAAGGAAAGTCTCTCCCTGCAGTTTGGTCATCGAGCTTGGCTGTCTTCTGACCCGGTCCGTTCCATTGCTCGCGGATTATGGAAGCTCTCCACGATGAAGCGATAAATGGCAGGCGACACCCAAGGATTGGAGATTGCCATGTCTGATAGAAAACCTGGTCGACCGCGTAACGTAAAGCCGAGTGTACGGTTACGTCTTGGAGATGGCAATATCCAGCTCGGGCAGGATCCGGAAATGGATAGGCTGTATGAACGGATCCAGAGTTTGCCGCATGGTCAGAAGTTTAGAACAGTAACCATGTGGTTGCTCACCGGTGCCATGCTGGAAGATGCCATGCCGTCAGAAGATGTCGAAGACATGAGGAAGGCAGCGGAAGACATCATAGCCAACTTTGTCGTGGATTTGTAGCCGGTAGAAAATACAACCCATTTTCAACCGAATAAAAATAATCTGTAGGAGAGGATGTTTAAGTATAAATATTAAGATAAGTAGATAGTTCTTAATCTATAGTTTGCTTATCTTGTTAATGTTGTTTATTCTCAAACCGTTATCTCTGGTGCTCTAGCTTCCATCGAATAAGTTTGGATCTAAGTAAGTAGTAGTTCACCGGCTAGTAATGGTGGCGTGTTCCTCTAGCGAATTGACTGGCGGAGAGAGAATCCACCCTATTTACGGGAACTCAGGAGTAAAAATCCCCCACGCGTTTCCCATGCCCCCCACGCCGGCAGTTGTGCTACCGTGGGGGGCGAGGGGGTATACCAGCCATGGTGTACCTTGTTGGAATCTGGAGAGGATCTTTTCTTCTGGCAAAAAGCGCACCAGAAAGCCCACAATGAGCGCTTTGGTGATAAATGGGAAAAACTACATAGTAATGCAAGAAAGCCGCCCCAAAGCCGATTGTTGACCAAATGGGAAAAGCTAGTTCTCACAATAGATATAAATCTCACCCATAGGTAGAGGGGGCGTGATTTAACGTAGGCGGCAGAACATCCACCCTCAGATCTAAATTCCCACGCTTTTTGCATAAAGCAACCGTGGGATGTCCTTTTACCGCGTGTCGGCTCCGGTATCGGCATGAAAATAGTTTGGGGAGCATTATAGAACCGATACGTGTCGGCGATATTCCCGATACGCTAACTAAAGCACCAAGGAATACCCTTACGGTGAACGTCCGAAGAGTCTCTATGACTTTTCGGACGTTTTGTTTAATCGCTGTTTTGAAAAAGAAGGGAATTGATCTTGGCAAGTGCACCTACCTTTGGTATCCGCTTACGCCCTTATTGGAAGGCAGATCGGGCAGAGCTGGCGAAAGTGAGCGGTCGAGATACCACCCCCCTTTTCAACGCGGTAGGATGTAAGCGACACGGATCATAAGCCAGCTCAACAAACCCAATAAACTCGCGGGGCTTTTTGTACCCCTGCACTATACATTGACCATTGGAGACATGATAATGACGACCCGATTAAAAAATAAAAAAAGTGCCTCAGGCGGCTACCTGGAGACACTTGTGGCGGAGATGGATACTCGCCAGATGATGCGAATCCATTATACATCATTCCCCAAAGGGGTGAATCATGGCTAGCGTAACGCTCAAGGATCTCGCAGAAAAGGCAAAGGTCAAATCATCTGATGAAGATCCAGACGTGAACACCTTCACAGTCTCTACCGGTATGCCCGCGCTACCTAAAGTGGCGCAGCTTACAGATGCCGAAATCAAACTGGGGAAAAAGGCGGGCAAATTCATCGATGACTATATGGCTTTTGCAATGAAGGATGCACCGATGTCGCCGCCTTTATTCCATCAGACCTATGCGTTAGCGATCTTGTCTACTGCGGTTGCGAGACGTGTTTTCATCAGCGTAGGTACAAATGCAATTTATCCGAACCTGTACATCATGCTCTCCGCGCCATCCACGTTGTACACGAAAACGACCGGCTACAAATCTGCCATGAAGTTAATTGAGACGGCTGGTTTGTCTTATTTATTGATGCCGGATGGCGTGACACCTCAGAGTCTCATCACGGAGTTATCCAACCGTCCGCAAGACAACTTCAAAGATTGGTCTAAAGACGATCAGGATGAATGGCAGCGTGAGAGGTTGTTCGCCGGTCAGCGTGCCTGGTGGATCGATGAGGCAGCACGCTTGTTATCCCAGTTCCAGCAGAAGCACCTTGCTGACCTTCTGCCGATCGTTCTACGACTCTACGAATGTGAGTCCAGGATCAAAGTTTCGACACAGATCCGCGGTAGGGAAACTGTCCGCAACTCCTATCTGACTATCTGCGGACCCACCACGCCGGCAGCATTGCGTCCTCACCTGAAAACGCCTGACTATTGGACAAACGGACTCTTTGCCCGTTTTTTGCTTGTAGCGCCAGATACTGAACCTGTTAGGGTGTTTTATCCCGATCCTTTTCCCGTTCCTCCTGCTCTCGCAAAGCATGTCAATCAATTGACCTTCGAACGCCTGGAGATGCCGAAAGAAGGTGCTCTCAGTCCTACGCCGGCACCACCAGCTGTAGAAGCAACCGTTATGCCGGAGGTCAAAGGCCGATGGGATAACTATCACGCTGCCATGTTTGCGATCATCAGCAAAAGGAATGTCCCGGAAAAATTACATGCTTGTTATGGTCGGTTTCATGAAAAAGCGATCAAGATCGCTATGCTTTTAGCAGTGTCTGACTGGGTGCGCATGGCAAAAGGAAACCCGCTCACCATCCAGCTGCAGCATTGGGCCAGGGCACAGGAGATCACAGAAGGATATCGTGCCAGCCTGCACCGCATGATCGAAGACGCTAGTGTCCCGATCGAGAGTGAGGATGATGAGCTGGTCGAGAAAATCACCGCTCGTTTGCAAACATCCACACGAAATTCACGTCGGGAGTTAGCCATCGATTTGCATATGCAAACAGGAACCAAACGAGCAAACCTTGATTTGATCATCGATCAACTTATTAGGGATGAAGTTGTAATCGAGAAAGAGATGAAGAAAGAACGGGGACCATCCACGAAACGCCTTTTTGTGAGGAAGAATGCTAGTTCGTAAAAAACCCGTTGCAGATTGCAACGTGTTTACATGTTACGCGTTTAAACGCGAAACACGTAACACGTTGCAAAGGGGCTACGGGTTTCAGAGGTAAAAATGGACGCACAAACCATAAACCATAACTATGACCTTCTGGCACTCGTTTCGAGTGATACCAAACTCAAACATTGCGGTCACTTTTATATTGGAGCCTGCCCATTTTGTGGTGGTCGCGATCGCTTCAACTTGAAGGAAACCGCGGAAGGTTGGAGATGGTTTTGCCGGAAGTGTGGGGACGACAAATATCACGGCGCCATTGATTATGTTATGCGCCGTGACAATCTCAACTTCAAGCAAGCGCTTGAGTCCCTGGTTGGCAACGTCCAGCTTTCCTCACGCACGCAGATGATTGCGCACGATCCTGGCTTTATCTTCCCAGATCTAGATTGGCAAAGCAATGCCTGGCGAAGGATCGATGCTGCTTCAGACCGATTGGCGGGGCAGCATGGAAATGCCGGCAGGATTTACCTGGAAGAGCGTGGTATCTCCCGGGCGACCATCTTGACGTATCGACTCGGCTTCGCTCTTATAACAAAGAGTGAGCGACCTGCTATTGTCATTCCGTGGTTCGATGACAGTGGAAAAGATGGCGAATTTATCACAGCCATCAAGTACCGATTTATTGATGATCTTGCAAAGCAAGAAAAGAGTCATCGTTTCATGATGGCGGAGGGAAGTAAGCCGATCATCTTCGGGTTACATGCTGCCGCCGGTCATGATGTTTTGATCCTGGTGGAAGGCGAATTCAATGCGATGAGCATTGCTCAGGTCAGCGCTGGTCAGGTCATGAACATCGATGCTCTGTCATTCGGCAGCCAAAGCGGAAGCCATACGGATGTGCTCCGGAGAGTCGCGCAAGAATATAAACGTGTGATTGTTTGGGCAGATGATCCGGAAAAAGCAAAAGAGATCCGCTCTACTCTCAAGCGTCCAGCCGATGCATTATGCAGCCCCGAGATTGACGGCACTAAGTATGACGCCAATGCACTTTTGCAGTTAGGCTGGTTGACTGATTTTCTCTCCGATGGGATTTGTTAGCACTTCGCATTTGAGTGAAGTTATTACCAGGCTCATGAGAAAATCCCCAGTTCTCCAGGTTGAAGAAATCAGCGGTGATCAAATCACTGATCTTGCAGCGGCGCAGGAAACCGCTGCGCGCTGTATGGCTTCCGGCTTTGCCGAGATATTCAAACGCCTGCAGGCTGAGGGACTCCTTATTATCGAAAATGGGTGCATTGTTCCAAATCCCGAAAGGATCAAACCGAATGAGTGAGTACATCTACAAGCCACCGAAATCTCTCTCGCCTGGATCGATGGTCATTGCGTATCTTCGGGATAGCGGTGGACCCAAGCAAGATGAAAGCATAGGACAACAGGAAAGGGCAATCATCGAATATTGCAGGCAATATGGCTTGATCTTGCAAAAGACTTACTCGGATACTGCGAGCGGAAGAAAAACGAAGAACCGCGATCAGTTTATTCAAATGTTCAATGATGTAATGTCAACACATGAAGATCTACGACCGTCAGGGTTACTTCTTTGGTCTTTCTCTCGCTTCTCGCGCGATGTGTTTGATTTCAATTACTTCTTTTATGGTTTGGTTAGACAAGGTTTGACCATTCATTCCCTGACTGAAGAAATACCAGATGGCCTAGCCGGTGGAGTCGTCTTATCCGTCAAAGCGTATTCCAATGCCGATTACTCTATACAGTTGAGCAAAAGCATCAAACGCGGCATCGCTGATAGAGTAAAGGAAGGATACAACAATGGCGGGCAGGCACCGCGAGGATATCGGGTGATCAGGGATTACCAAGAGAGTACAAGGGCAAATGGTGTCAAGCGTGTTGGGATTCGATGGGAACCTGATCCGGATCTTGCTCGACTGGTTGTTTTAGCCTGGGAACTTCGCGCTCAAGGCAAGGGATATGCAGAGATCACCAAAGCGACTGGTGGAAAAATTTATAAAAACAAGAATTCATGGGCCAGTCACTTTGAGAACAAATCCTATCTAGGCATTGGTAAAGCCGGCGGGCTCGAAATCCCTGATCACCATACGCCGATCATTACATGGGAACTTTGGGAAGCTGTAAAGAAAATAGAAGCGGCTATGCCCTCACAGGCAACACGTGGTACTCAAGGTAATCCCTATCACCCCAGAAGATTGCGCCATCCGTCTTTGCTCTCCGGTTTGTCGTTTTGCATATACTGCGGCGCTGCAATGGTTCTCCATACTGCACGAGATTACAGAAGCTATCAGTGCGGAAAGAGAGATCGTCAACGGGCTATTAAAGATTGTACACAGGCACGAAGCGTCAACGCCCGAATAGCTGACAGAGTTGTTCTCGACACAGTGTTAAAGCGGATACTCTCTCCTACCTTTGTGGAGTCGTTGCTAGGTGAAATTCAAAGTCAGATGGTAGACACAGGAAAAATCGATCAAGAAATTTCTAACACAAATACCTTACTTGGCTCTACAGAACGAGCGATTAGCCGCCTTTTATCGCTTGCTGAAGAGTTTGGGGAGATCAAGGAGATTGCACTACGGCTGAAGCAGCTACGACATGAAAGAGATGAATACAATGCTCGTATTATTCAATTGAAAGCGACACGTGCAGTGGATGTGCCGGATATATCCCTTGAAGCTCTCGCGGTGGTGTTTTCCGCCTGGCGCCAACAGATTGAAACCGCAATTCAGAGCGACGATATTCTGACCGCCAAAAGGCTACTGGCACAATTTATCAGTAAAATAGAGCTGTGTAGAGAAAAAGCTGTTATTCACTATACCTTCCCTTTGGGGATTCCTTCCGATGGCGGGAGCAGTCTTAGCGCCCACAAAAGAGTCTCACAACGTGAGGCTCTTTCTTTATCCCCTCTCTAGATCAGCCCAAAGAGGAAACTGGTCAGACAACTGACAGTTTTATCAGTAACTTTTCCCCTGTTTCCGCCTCATAATATACAGGAAAGATAGATATATTGTAATAATCTATCAGTCTGGGAGCTTTCTCATACAATTCCCATAAATTCCTTATAATGAGATAATCAGGTATTCCAAGGGACCAGTTTGTGAGCATTCGTTTCAAAGTCATCGTACCTTACCTCCTCCTGACACTGATCGTGGCAGTGACGGGTGCTTACGTGGTTACACGTCTGGTATCGCAGTCGCTGGAGGAACGTCTCTCGAACCAGCTGCTCGAAGCGGGGCGAGCGGTTTCTGATTCCATGGCGCGGCAGGAAATTGCGCAACTGGAGGCAGCCCGCTTGGTAGCGTATACCCGCGGCGTGGGCGAGTCTGTGCGAGTGGGGAACATGGAAACCCTGGCGGTCCTGGCAATGCCCGCATTGGGCGGCACATCCGCTGAGAATATGCTGATCTACAATGCCCAGGGCTTTGAAAACTTCCACCTGATCCGACAAGCCGATGACTCGCTCATGGATGTGACTTCAGATCGGTCAGCCATCCACATCTACAATGGTACGCGAGCTGCTGGAAGAGAACAATATTGACAGCCTGCCCAGGCGCGAACTGCGCATGGATCCGGTCAACAAGCGCTATTATTACTTCACTGCTATCCCGATCGAGAATGATAAGCAAGTGGTCGGTGTAATCATGGTGGGCACATCCCTTGATACCATTCTTCCTTATCTAAAAAATGCATCGGCGTCCGATGTCGTTTTTTATAACCAGGATGGACAGGCGGTCGCATCCACCCTCGGCACCGATGGCATGGACCCTCTATTTACGTCGACCATTTCCATCACTACAGATTTCTACCAGCAGGTCATCGGTCAGGATGAAAGCGTTTCGGGCAAGGACTTCGTAGCCAAGAACCGCCAATATAGCATTGCCTATGGTCCCCTCAAAATTGCAAAGGATCGCTTGGCGGTGTTTGCTGTTGTCCTGCCTCGTGATTTCGTCGTTGAATCCGGCGCCACCAGCCGCACCAACTATACTATCTTATATTCGATCGCCATGGCGGCGGTCATTCTGATCGGCTTTTTGATCGCGCGCATCATCATCAATCCCTTATCAAAACTGGTACGCACCTCACGCGCCATCGCCGAAGGCGACCTGACCCGTCGCACCGATATCAAAAGCAGGGACGAGATCGGTGAGCTTGCCAGCACCTTCGATGAGATGACCGAAAGCCTGCAGCAGCGCACGCTTGAACTTGAACGTACTTACGATATTCTCGAACAGATGGATCGCACCAAAATGCGCTTCATCCAGGTCGCTGCGCACGAACTGCGTACCCCGCTGACCCTCGTGCAGGGGTATGCCCAGATGACGCAGATCAAGGCATCAGGGAACGATGATCTCGCCAAATACTCGCGCGGCATCCTTGAGGGAACCAGCCGCATGGTGGAGATCATCGACGGTATGCTGGATGTCACGCGTATCGACAGCAATCTATTGGAAGTTGTGCTCGGCGATGTTCAGCTTGATCAGGTTATGGAAAGAGCGCTGAAGGTATTCAAAGAGCCGCTGGCAGACCGCAACATCAACCTGTATGTGGAAGGGTTTTCCACACTTCCAACCGTCACTGCCGATAAAGACCTTCTCTACAAGGTCTTCTATCAGGTGATCGGCAATGCCATCAAATATACGCCCGATGGCAAAGATATTGTCGTCAGCGCCTGCCTGCTCAACAACAATGGCTCAGCCTCCGAGATCGAGATCCAGGTTAGAGATACGGGCATCGGCATCGATCCGCAATATCACGAACTGGTCTTCGAAAAATTCTTCCAGACTGGTGAAGTGCTTTTACATTCCTCCGGCAAGACCAAATTTAAAGGAGGCGGTCCGGGTCTGGGACTCGCCATCGCGCGCGGCATCATCAACGCTCATCATGGACGCATCTGGCTCGAAAGCCCGGGGCAGGATGAAAAGAACTGTCCAGGCACAACGGTCTTCATTCGCCTGCCATTAACCAACGGGGCATCTCATGCAAGCGCGTGAAAAAGACAATCGCCGCGACTGGATCATCGTTCTTCTTATTCTCCTCTTAGGACTCCTGTGCATTATTTTTGCTGGCGGATGGGCGCTGCGCATCTCTCCAAGCTGGCAGTTGGATTCCAATATGGAATCGAATCTCGACCCCGTCAGCGGCTTTCTGACAGCACGCCCCGACAGCATTATCGAACCAATCGATTTTTCCATCCTCACCAAACCCGCATGGATGGATCTGTATCTGACTCCCGATGCAATGATCGAAACAGGCACACCTGTTCCTACCAGAATACAGAACACACAACCACCTCCTGCCACACGAACGGTCCTTCCGACCACTACCCTTGCCGTAACTCCCACTCGAACAGCGACGCCAAGGATCATCAATCCCACCTTTACCAGCGTGGTCAACCCGCCGACTCGCACACGAACGCCCATTCCATCGAATACACCCATCGTCTCCGCTGACTTAAGCATCACGGTCACAGACGGCTCCAACACGTACATGGCTGGCGGTACGATCACTTATACGATCACAGCTCGCAATACAGCCGGACCTGCTAGTGTCACCGGCGCTACTGTGACCGATGCCTTCCCTGCCGCACTTTCCAACATCACATGGACTTGTACCAGCACAGCCGGAGGCACCTGCCCTGCCAACGGAAACGGCAATATTAATACAACGGTCAACCTACCCATCGGCTCCACTGTCACGTTCACGGTCAATGCAACGATCAGTCCTGCCACAACAGGCAATCTGGTCAATACGGCCTCAGTAACACTGCCAGCCACAGTGTCCGACCCTGTAATGGCAAACAACACTGCCACAGACACAGACACGCCCATCTTAAACGTGAATCTTCAAATCACAAAGACAGATGGTGTTGCCGCCTATACCCCTGGAACATCCACTACATACACCATGGTTGTGACCAATGCCGGCCCTGCAAATGTAGTTGGCGCGACAGTAACAGACGCCTTCCCGGCTGCGCAAGTAACCGCCGCGAATTGGTCCTGTATCTGCCACCGGCGGCGCGACCTGCACCGCCAATGGAACAGGGAGCATCAATGATACGGTCGATATTCCTGTTGGCGACACGCTGACATACACAGCCGTTGTCAGTATCACATCTTCCGCTACAGGCAACCTGGTCAACACGGCAACCGTCACTGCGCCTGCCGGGTACACCGAGACCGCTATCGGCAATAATAGTGCCACTGACACCGATACGCCAAATGCACAAACGGACCTTGCCATTACCAAGACTGATGGCAGCGCAATCTACATTGCCGGAGGCGCCATCAGCTACACCATTCAGGTGATAAACGCCGGACCGTCCAATGCTACAGGCGCCAGCCTGGCGGACACAGTACCAGCTGCGATTACTGGAGTAACAGTCAACTGTGTAGCGAGTGGAAGTGCTACTTGTGGTGTGAATGCTTCGGCAGGCAATTCTGTTTCTTATACGGGTATGAATATCCCTGTAGGAGGCGCTAACTCCCTGACCATCACGGTGAACGGCACGGTCAGCCCGGCGACAACAGGAAATCTAACGAACGCAGCCACCGTCACTGCGGGCGCGGCTCAAACCGACCCGGCAGCCGGCAACAATAGTGCCACCGATACAGACATACCAGCCTCGGCTGACCTGCAGATCACTCTCACGGATAACGCCACCGACTACGCTGCCAACCTGGCGGTTACTTATACGATTACCGCTTCAAATCCCACCGGACCTGGTGGAGTCGTCGGAGCTTCCGTAACTGATGCCTTCCCCGCAAACCTGACCAACATTACATGGACATGTACCGGATCAGGTGGTGCATCTTGTACGGCTGGCGGCGCTGGGAATATCAACAACACAGTTGTAAATATTCCTGTAGGGGCATGGGTCACCTATACTGTGAATGCTACTGTTATTGCAGCCCCCAGCGGGAGTTTGGTCAATACAGCGACTATCAATCCTCCTGCCGGCGTTACCGACCCAATACCAGGCAACAATTCTGCAACTGACACAGATCAATTGATCACAGCCAGTTCGTTTGGCGGATATGGTACAGGCAGCATCGGTCCTGGTGCAGATGGCAATATTGAGTTCATTCCGCCTAATACAATTGCGACCCTTCAATTTGGTACTCCACTTGTGGTGAATGGGCACGCAGGCTATGACTTTGTCTATTATGAGTGGCCTCAGGGAGTCAACCCAGGTGTCTTGATGGACCTGGTCATTATTCAGATAGGCGATGGACGCAATTGGTACACTGTGTATAACTGGGGTGATGGTTCTGCCGATGCAAATGCAAGTCTTCAAGTCCCATTAGGCGCGCCCAACCCAACCACGTGTGCAGGCGAGCCGGATAACTGTGAAATTGATGCAAGCTTTTTATATAATGCTACGGGTGTTGCAATCCAAGTAGACGGAGTGGTTCCAGCAGGCACCTACCCCTACATCCGTATTATTTCGCCCGGCACACCACCCGATGCAGGAGATGGTGTGGAAGTGGATGGTATTTTCATCATCCCCTAAGTAATATGCAAAGAAAACGAACAGGTGAGACGACTCCTCCGTCTCACCTGTTTTTGTTTATCCTTTCTGTATCACGTTACTGTGCATTCTGTGTCGGTTGAGCAGAGGGAGTTTGAGCCGGAGCATTGCTCTGTCCAAATCCTTCATGGCCGTGATGACCGCCGAAACCGGGAAAACCGGGACCATCGAGATAACCCTTATCGAGCCCTTCGAGCAGCCAATTGGCTTTGTCCTGAGTCATCGTTCCATCAGTGACCGCTTGATCGATCTGGGCGCGCATCCCTTCTTTGTGAGCGGCGTTGATCGCATCCTGAACCTTCTGCAGGTCCACACCCTTATCGGTGGCGAGTTGAGCAAGGGTCTTGCCCGATTGCATGGCAGTCGTCAGTTCATCTGTCGTCATACCAAGGGCTTTTGCGGCAGCATCCAATTCGGTGGAACTGAGCCTGAGAGGACGGACCGCTTCAATGGCGTTCCGAACCGTTTGAATATCCACACCCTTTTCGGTGGCGATCTGTTCGAGCGTCTTCGTTTGCAGCGCGGTGGATAGTTCATCTGTGGTTATGCCAAGCGCCTTGGCGGCAGCTTCCAATTCGGCTGTTCCCAGGGGACCATGCTCACCGCCAGGACCACCATGCCCGCGGATCATGTCAGCAGCTGACGTGGGCGCTTGTGCATATGCTACAGCGGTCTCCTGCCGCGCCGACCACCAATAGAGCGACAAGCAAGCCTCCGATCCATTTCCAAATCTTTTGTTTCATTGTTTTATCTCCATATGTTTGTACTGATATGTTGGCTGGGGTATCACCAACCTGCCTGTATCTTAGTTTGGGCATGTTACAGAGTCTGTGATGCAGGTATGTGGAAATTATGGGGATGAAAAACAAGAACAGCCTGACGGGTTTGCACCTGTCAGGCTGTTGATCTGGGCGGGTACGCCGCTTATGCCTTCTTTACCGGGAACTGGATCTCGGTCACTGTGTTCGGATCGTTCTGGTTGCCATCTCCTGCCGTGTGCAGGTAGATCTCGCGGCACGAACCTACGATCTGGTAGCCGTTGTCGCTGATCCATTTGCCGATGGCGTTGTAGGCTTCACTGAGCGTGGCAAACGGACCGTTATGGATCGTGCAAGCCAGCGAGTCGACCGCAGGCAGAACCTGCACTTTGATGCGCTTTGACTCTGTGAGTTCCACGTCGATCGGTTCACAGACTTCCAGGTCCCAGCCGTTCGTGTGTTCATCATCGTGATACAACGTGAGGCACGCGCCAGACGGTTTCACGCGATGTATCCCCAGATAGCCTTCCAGTTCTTCCCAAAGCACACCCTGTTCCGGCGGCGTGGGCACCACACCGCGCACCGACGCGATCTTCACCGGTTCCGCGCTCTTGATCACCACATCATATTTGGACATTTTGTCCTCCTGTTCGATTAGTCTCAGTTGCGACTCGATGCGCTCCAGACGCTCCGCTTCTTCACGCAGCCTTTGCCGGGCTTCCGTTTGACGAAGCTTGAGCATGCCGCGCATCTCTTCCACAGACAGACCATCATCGAGGAAACGGCCGATCTCCTCGAGCGAGAAGCCCAGCTCCTTGAGCGCTAGGATGCGATGCAACACCGACAACTGGCTGTACTCGTAGAGACGGTAGCCCGTGAACGCGTCCACGCAGGTGGGTTTGAGCAACCCCATTTCATCGTAGTAGCGCAGCGTCTTTACCGAGACACGACTGAGTTTTGAAAAGTCTCCGATCCGGATCATAGAGAAGGTTCCTTCGACGCTGGTTATACACCCTCCAGTGACGGGAAAGTCAAGAACATTTTTGGGACACGGAAAACACGGATGCTACGGAAATATCTTTGAAAGGAGCGGAACGAAATCCGTGAAGTCCGTGTACTGAACTTTTGTTATATGTCATTTTTCACTTGACCCATCCCCTCACCCGTTCTACAATTCAATTGTCTTTTCGGACTGCAAAATCTCCAGATTTTGCAGTTGGCTTTCCCAAAGTCTGTAGACTTTGGACTCCGAAAATCCCACATAGGAGACGAAAACAAATGGCTGATTATTTATTCCGCGGTACGCTCGCTGATCTCGATTCGGATGTGTACGATCTGACTCAGCTCGAAGCGGAGAGGCAGGCACGGAAGCTGATCCTCATCCCGAGCGAATCGACCGCTCCGCTGGCGGTTCGCGAAGCGTTGAGTTCTGCCTTCCAGAACATTTACGCCGAAGGCTACCCCGATGAAGAGTCGCGTTGGATGACCGAGGACGAGATCCTCGACTATCCAATGCGACTTGCTCATTATCGCCGCAACGGTGACCCGCGCTACTACAAAGGCGTGGAATATGCCGACGTGGTGGAAGCGCTCGCCCGCAAACGCGCCGCCCAAGCCTTCGCCGCCAACGGATTCAACGAAGACCAGATCTTTGTCAACGTGCAGGCGCTCTCCGGCGCTCCGGCGAACAATGCCGTTTATCAGGCGTTGGTTCCGCTGGGCGAAACCATTATGGGACTCAACCTGCTGCACGGTGGGCATCTCTCGCACGGCTCGTCGGTCAACCGCTCGGGTAAGTGGTTCAAGGCTGTGCATTACACCGTGGACCAAAATGAAAAGTTGGATTACGACGCCATTCGCGCTTTAGCGGTAGAAACCAAACCCAAACTCATCATCGCCGGCTATTCCTCTTATTCATGGGTGCCTGATTGGAAGAAGTTCCGCGCTATCGCCGATGAAGTGGGCGCTTATTTCCTCGCGGATATTTCCCACATCGGCGGACTGGTCGCGGCGGGAGTTGTTCCTTCGCCGATCGGTATCGCGCATGTGGTCATGTCTACCACTCACAAAAGTCTCGGTGGTCCGCGCGGTGCGGTGCTGCTAACCACGGATGCTGCCATCGCCAAGAAGATCGACAGCGCTGTCTTCCCCGGTGAACAGGGCGGACCGCACGTCAATGTCTTTGCCGCACTGGCGCTGACTTTCAGCCTGGCGCAGACCAAACAGTTCAAGCAGTTGCAGGCGCAGACGGTCAAGAACGCTCAAGCCATGGCAGACCAATTCGCCAAACGTGGACTGCGCGTCCCGTTCGGCGGCACAGATACGCATCTTGTCAACGTGGATGTGACCACGGTCAAATCGCCTGAAGGTGTGGCATTGAGCGGTGACCAGGCGGCGCGCATTCTCGATATCGTAGGTGTGGTCGTCAATCGCAACACCATCCCCGGCGACAAGAATTCGAAGGACCCGAGCGGAATCCGTTTGGGCACGCCGTGGATCACACAGCGCGGTTTCAACGAAAAGATGACGCGCGAACTGACCGACATCATGGCAGATGTTTTGCTGGCGTGTGCGCCGCATGCTGTGGATACGGTCAAAAAAGGAAAACAGCGCCGTGCCAAGTTGGATTTCAATGTGCTGGAAAATGCCAAGCTGCGCGTGCGCAAGCTGACCGAAAAAGCTGGCATTGACTTCAAGTACAAGAAGAGCGGCTATCCCCACTTCTATTTCATTGACGACAAGTCCACGAGCGGTGTGTTCGAACTGAGCGGACAGCGCGTGCGCCAGATGTTAGATTACGCTGTGTCATCCGATCTGAGCGCGTTGGTCAAAGGCAAGACACAGGTCACATCCATTGCCACGCCGAAGGGTGTGGTCAAAGGCTTATTGAAGAACGTGGATAACACCACGTATCAGTTATCCGTGCCGGTTAAGAATGTCTCTGTCGTGGCAACATGGCTGCGCGATCTTTCGGATGGGTACACGTCGTTCGATCTCGATGGCGAGAAAGATTTCAGCGCAAAGAGAATGCCGGGAGCGTTCACGGTACAAGAGATCGTAGGGGCACGTCGCGACGTGCCCCTACTAAAGGCGACCGTGCCGCCGCTTAAGGGCGGAGTCAAACCCTGGTTTATTGGAGTCAACTCGAAGGGTCAGGGTGAGGCGCTGCCGTCCTTCGCATGGACAGAGTCCGAAGGCGAGTTAAAGAAGACGGCGTTGAACCAGGTCCATCGAGACCTCGGCGGCAGAATGGTCCCCTTCGCAGGTTGGGAGATGCCGGTGCAATACACGGGCATTTATGAGGAGCACCTTGCCACGCGTCAGGCGGCGGGACTGTTCGACGTTTCGCACATGGGCGTGTACGAAGTGCGCGGACCGGATGCGGCTTCGTTCCTGGATACGATCTGCGGCAACGACTGCGGCGGACTGCTGCCCGGTGAAAGTTTGTATTCGCACTTCCTGACCCCCGACGCGGATGTGATCGACGATACGCTCGTCTATCGCCGCGGCTGGGAGAAGTATCTGGTGGTGGTCAACGCTTCGAACGATGACAAGGACCGCACCTGGTTCGAAATCGGTGCGCGATGGAAAGGTCTGCATTGACAACGCCCGCCCATGGGCACGCACTTACGGTTATGAAGCGGACATCCGCAACCTGCGCGACCAGAAGGCGGGTTCCGATATGCGGGTGGACATCGCCCTGCAGGGACCGAAGAGCCGCGATGTGCTACTCGCCATGGGCGTGGACAGCGACACGAAGGCGCGCATCATGAAGTTGAAGCGCACCGAGTTATGCGATGCAGTGGTCGGCGGTTTTGACCTGATCGTCTCGCGCACGGGCTACACCGGCGAGAAGATGGCGTTCGAATTGTTCGTCCACCCTGAGCGCGCCGCGGAGTTCTGGATGGCGGTGATGAAAGCCGGCGAGCCGTTCGGTGTCAAGCCGATCGGTCTGGGCGCGCGCAACTCCCTGCGCACCGAGGCGGGACTTCCGCTGTACGGGCACGAGATGGGCTTGGGCGCGGGCAAATTTGGCGGGCACGATCTGGGCGTCGCCGAAGGCGGATTCGGTTCGTACGTCAAACCGTACAAGCCGTGGTTCATCGGTCGCGATGCTTATGTGGCACGCGAGCAGGAACGCACGGGCGTGGTCATCCGCTTCACGTTCGATGAGCAGCGCACACGCATGGCTCACAACGGCGACCCGGTCATGAACGCCAATGGCGAGCGCATCGGTTTCGTCACCTCCTGCGCCATTGACGGGGCACGTTTCATCACCGGTCAGGCGTACGTGGAGAATGCCTACGTCAAGGAAGGTACTCCGATCTTCATCCATCAGGGTGGGAATACGGAGAGACCGGCGAGCGCGGCGAAAGTGGTGAGTCGCTTCGCGAAGTTGTAAGAACAAGTGAATAGTGAGTAGTGCATAGGATGGCGTCGGGGTGGGGGCGCCATCCTTCCTAAAAGATCGTTCTGTCCCATCATTGGAGCGCCTGTCTGGTTCGCAGATATGACTCTTCACAAAGGAAAACATCATGCCCGAAAAGAACCAAGCGGAACTGGACCGTCAGCAGGAAGAGAAGCGCAAACAGCGCCAGCAGGAGCAAATCCAACTGGAACAGCAGCAGGCGGAGAAGCAAAAACAGCGCCGCCTGGAACAGTTACAACTGGAGCAGCAACAGGCAGAGAAGCAGAAACAACGCCGCTTGGAACAAATTCAGTTGGAACAACAGCAGGAAGAGAAGCGGAAGTCGAGGCAGGGAGGAAAGTAGGATCAGTGGAAGTGAGTAGTCCCTAAAGGGATGCTTCGCGATGCGTGAGCGGCATTTCATCCCCATAGAGGAGATGGTGGGACGCCATCCTAAAACTAGTAGAGGATACTATTTATGACCCTTAAGAAACTCTTTACCGATTATCAAGCCAAAGTAAATAGAATACTTGCCCCATGGCAAATAAAAGTAGGAATGGATCAACCGTTAGGTGATAAATACCCAGAAGAAGTTCTGTGGCTAAAGTCGTTTTTATTAGAGAATTCACCTAAGTCTCAGATGGAGCCCATTTATATAACCTACCAAGGACATAGCTGGTATATGCCTGTCTTTTCAAGAGACTTAACTTTTCGGGGGGAACGAGCACTTGTAGAGGGACAGCCTTTTAAATCTTTATACCGAGGTCCATACTTGAACTACCCAGATAATTTCGAAGATGTTTGGCTATATCAAGATGCAATATATGGATATAACGGGCGCTTTAAGGAACAATATTCACGTGATGAGCAAAAAATGCTTATTCTAGAATATGCTGACAAAGAGCGTAAAAAATTTGAAAAACTTAAAAACAAGTTTTCCAGCAAAGATTCTGAGAAAATTATATACGAGCGTAACCGTATTCCAGAAGATGTAAGGATTGCTGTTTGGCGTAGAGACCAAGGGAAATGTGCCAAATGCGGAAGTCGAGAGAATCTAGAATATGACCACATTGTGCCCGTCTCTAAGGGTGGAGGTAACACAGCAAGAAACATAGAATTACTTTGCCAAACTTGCAATCGTGCTAAAGGTGACAGAATTGAATAAACTTAAATTCTGAGATAGTTGTGTAATGAAAAGAAAAATTTTCTTGATAACAATAATTGTGGCACTGTTTTTTGTGCTACCGTTTATCATTAATTATTTTCTAACTTTCGGGATTAATGGATGGCAACCAATACGTACAGTTGTAGGCTACGGTGATTGGCTCACTTTTTGGGGTGCGTACTTCGCTTTTGGGGGAACTGTTTTCTTGGGTTATATTGCTTATTCACAAAACAAAAAGTCTATTGAGATTAGCAAAACTATGGAGGTGCTAACAAAAGAAGCAAACAAAACTCAACTTGATCTGTTGAAAATAGAAAAAGACAGGAAAATGCCTTTTATAACAACAGATTTGAAGAAAAAAATTCGAATTGAATTTCTTGTTAAGAGTTTATATTCTGAAATGATCGCATTAAATACACTTGGTTTTAGAGTTTCAAGTGGAAAAGGAAAATGGTGTTTAGCCAAAATAGAATTTCGTGTTCGGAACGAGACGGGGAACTTGATCAAGAACGTTGAACTGAAAAGATTAACAGCAAGGTTTATTGGCAGTGAAATAAATGGGGATTTTGTAGAATATACCCCAATAGTCAATACAGGAATGGTTATTCATACACTCAAAGATGTTAGTATTCTTTTGGGAGTAGATAAACTTAATGAAAAGTATAACGATTTTGTAAAAACAACAGACTGTACAACTTATACTACAATTTCAACTAACCAATATTTATAATGACTTATATGAAAACACTTTAGAGATATTCACAAGTGTAAAGAAAAAGGGTAACAATGTCTTTGAGGGAACTCCTTATTTAGTGAAAGCAGATATTATAGAAATCACAAAAGGAAGCGCGAACGGGCGAGGGGGAGGCATACCCCGGAGTAGTGCATAATCATCAAGTTGACTTGCCCTCTCCTGTAGGAGAGGGCATTTTGTTCGCACGGGGATAAATCCGCCGTGCTATCAGCAAAAGCCGACTCAAGTCGGCTAGTCCGCTTCAGCGGAGTTGAGCTATGCAGCCCGGTCGGTTTACCGCCGGGCGGGCAATGGCACGCGAGACAACAAAATCAATGGCAAGGTCTTTTCCAACCGAATGATCCTCTCTCGCCACATCCGCACGGGGATAAATCCCGCGTGCTAATAGCGAAAGCCGACTCAAGTCGGCTAGTCCGCTTCAGCGGGGTTGAGCTATATAGCCCGGTCGGTTTACCGCCGGGCGGGGAATGGGCGCGGAACAACTCTGCAAAGTATCAGTGGGATTTCAGACAAAAAGAGAGGTATAGTAGGCGGGATCAATCAGGAGGTTTCTTGTGAATATCTGGCAGAAAGCCCAAAAGCAATTCTTCGACAAGTTCAATATGTTCTCAGGTGTACTTCGATCCCTTCGGAACGACCCAGATGCCTGGGAAGCAAGCATCCGCAGCTTTGAGGCACAGGACCATCGTCAATTCCCTTCCACGGGCATGATCGTGTTCACAGGCAGTTCCAGCTTTACCTTGTGGTCCACCATGGAACGCGACTTGGCGCCACTGCCGGTGCTCAACCGCGGCTTTGGCGGAGCAAAGATCAATGATGTCGTTCATTACGTCAACCGGGTCGTGACTCCCTATCATCCGCGTGCCGTTGTCCTATTTGCCGGGACGAATGATATCGCCCCGCCCAAACCGGCGACTGCTCAACAAGTCTTTGATGGATATGTATCCTTCGTCACACATATTCACGCCACTCTGCCCGAGACGCCCATTTATTACGTGGCGATCACTCCCTCCGCCTCACGCTGGGAACTCTGGCCAATTGCGTGCGAAGCCAATCGTCTGATCCATGAATATACAAGGTCCGACTCGCGCCTGCGATTTATCGATCTGACCGATCAACTGCTTGGTTCAGATGGCAAACCAGATCGCAGCCTCTATCGCATGGACCGGTTGCATCCCAACCAAAAAGGCTATGTCAAATGGACAGCCGTCATCAAGCCGCGGCTTATCCGCGATGGACTCGGTGCGTGACATCCTAACGGGCACACGTAAATCCCTGTGTCTCGACGAGCTCCGACAACCACCTCAGTTCGTGGAAGTGGAAGTCCAGTTCAGCGGACTCGACGTTTAGTCCGCAGGGCTTCCGTCCGAGTGACGATTTCCTGTCACATCCGCACGGGGATACCCTGAAGGGTACGATGTAAATCCCACGTGCTATCAGCGAAAGCCGACACAAGTCGGCTAGTTCGCTTTGCGAAGCACCCTTTAGGGTCAGCGGGATTGAGCTGTTTAGCCCGGACGTTAACGTCCGGGCGGGCATGATTGTTATCTGCCTTTAATACAGCGCCCACATGGTTCCCGTTAAGAAAATAGAGGAACCCATGAATACACCCAAACGGTATCATCCATTTCTGGTAACGATGCACTGGCTGACGGTGCTCTTGATGCTCGGCGCGGGCTTTCTAGCGGACGACCACGGCGGACCGCCGGTCAATACGCATATGATCCTGGGCGCGCTGTTATTGGCTGTGCTTGTGATCCGCGTCATCGTGCGGCTGACAACTTTCATCCCTGCCATCGCCGAGACGGGAAATCCGTTTTTCAACCGGCTCGGAGGACGGGTTCATCTCGGGCTGTATCTGTCCATGCTCTTCATTCTGGGAATGGGCGCGCTGATCGCCTTGCGCCGCAACCTGATCGGATACGTGCTCAGCAACGGGACCGTCACCCGCGGAGCCGGGATACTCGGGTCCATTCATCATGCGGGTTGGTTTGCCGCGCTGGGACTAATCGCCGTCCACGTGGGAGCAGCGCTCTATCACCAGTTCATTCTCAAAGACAACCTCATCGCTCGCATGTGGTACGGGTAAAAGAGCCATCTTCCAACTTTCCAACCTTCAAACTTTCAACCTGCAACCTTCTTCCACATCCAACTTTCAACCTTTCAACTTGCAACTATCCATGCCATAATTGGGAATAGATAACACTGGCACATGGGAGTTCTCCATGCTTGAATACGTCAATCTCGATCTGGCATTGAAGAAAGAAGAGTACAAAAAACGGCTGGAACCGTTACAGCAGCGCCTCTATGAACTGGAGCATGCGGTCTTCGATGCGAAAGTTCCGGTCATCATGTTGTTCGAGGGCTGGGCAGCTACGGGCAAGGGACGATTGATCAGCCTGCTCGCCGAGCGGCTGGACCCGCGCGGATTCCGCGTGGTACCGATCACACCGCCGCGCACCGCCGAGACGCGCTATCCGTGGATGTGGCGCTTCTGGCTCAAGATCCCCGCCAAGGGACAAATGGTCGCGTTCGATACATCCTGGTATCGCCGGGTATTGATCGACCGACTGAACAAGACCATCAACAAGGAAGAACTGCGCTCCGCATACCAAGACATTGCCGAATTTGAAGAGATGCTGGCAGCCGATGGAACGGTCATCTTGAAATTCTGGCTGCATATCGGTGAAGAGGACCAGACCAAACGTCTCAAGAAATTGCGCAAGGACAAGTTGACCGCCTGGCAGGTGGGTGAGGAAGATGTGTTGCAGAACAAGAAATACGAAAAATACGCGGGCTTTGTCGAAGATATGATCGCCCGCACCGATTCGCCGCACGCGCCATGGACCATCGTCGAATCCACCGACAAATATTACATGCGCATCAAGGTTTTTGAAACGATCATCGCTTCGCTCGAAGCGCGTCTTGGGCTGCCCGCCTCCGCAGAGACGAAAGCCAAAGGGGCGCGCCTCAAAAGGAAATGAAAGGAGCCGTCAATGCTTGAGCGACTCGACCTCACACAAGCCATGGAAAGCGCTGAATACAACAAGCAGCTCAAGACATTGCAGGTGGAATTGCATGAGCTCGCCTTTCAAGTCTATACCCAGAAGCGCCCGGTGGTGATCGTCTTCGAAGGCATGGATGCCTCCGGCAAGGGCGGCACGATCAAGCGCCTGACCGAACGCATCGATCCGCGCGGCTATGTGGTGTGGCCCATCTCCGCACCCTCGGGGGAGGATAAAGAGCGGCATTACCTCTATCGTTTTTGGCGACGTCTGCCCGAGCAGGGACAAATCGCCATCTTCGACCGCTCCTGGTACGGGCGCGTCCTGGTCGAACGCCTGGAAGGATTCTGCTCCGAAGCCGATTGGCGTCGCGCTTATAGCGAGATCAACCAGTTCGAACGTCAGCTCACCGACTTCGGCACCATTGTATTCAAGTTCTGGATGCACATCAGCAAGCAGGAACAGTTGCGCCGCTTCCGTGAACGCACGCGCACCAATTACAAAACCTGGAAGATCACCGATGAAGATTGGCGCAACCGCGGCAAATGGGAGGATTACATCACCGCCGCCGAAGAGATGCTGTTGAAGACCAGCACGCCCGAAGCACCCTGGACATTGGTGGAAGCCAACGACAAGTATTTTTCGCGCATCAAATCCCTGCGCACGGTGGCAGAGAAATTGCGGCGGGAACTGAAGTAAAAAAACAATTCATCCATGCAACTCACCAAGACCTTCACGCCCAAGAATCCCAAAGACTGGCGCAAGTGGCTAGAGAAGAATCACGACCGCGAGCAGGAAATCTGGCTCGTGTATTTCAAGCCCAACAGCGGAAAGACCAGCATCGATTACGAAACATCCGTCGAAGAAGCGTTGTGCTTCGGTTGGATCGATAGCATCATCCAAAAGATAGACGATGAGAAATATGCGCGTAAATTCAATCCGCGCCGCATGGACAGTCAATGGTCAGAGACGAACAAGCGCCGCGTGCTCAAGATCATTCAAGAAAAGCGCATGACCGATGCGGGCATGGCTAAGGTCACCTTTGATGTGAACGAAGTGGTCGTCAGCAAGCCCAAGACGAAACATCCCAGCATAGAAATATCACCGCAGATCGAGCAGGCGCTTCGCTCCAAGCCGGGGCTGTGGGAGGCGTTCCAAAACGTTATCCCATCCCTGAGGCGCACCTACATCCTGTGGCTGGCAGATGCCAAGAAACCGGAAACCTTCGAGAAACGGTTGAACTTGATGTGCCAGGAAGTGATGTCTGGCAAGCCCACCGCCATGCATTAGCCATCAAGCAAACATTCGGGGGATTATCTTTCTGCAAAAATATTGAGACAATGCAATCCATCCAATTTATTGTTGAAGGGAATGGATCATGATGAAACTTAAAGGGAGTTCTATCGCTTTGTTGTTGGTCTGGTGCCTGTTCATGGGGGTGACTGCCATCTCGATCGGCTTTGGCGCGGTCTTTCCATCCATGAACCGCATCACCAAACCGTTCATCTGCCCCAACGGGGAAATGGAATTGGAAACGCAGACCTACCGCCCCTACCCGGGGAATACAACTACCACGATCACCTGGTACTGTGTGGACGCCTCCGGCAACCGCAAGGAACTAGGCATCTTCCCGATGGCTCTCTACGCCGGTTTTATTTACGGTTTTCTTCTTTTTCTTGTGATCTACCTTTTCCTATACATCCGCTCCCTTCGTACGCCGAGCACTGCTTCGCCGACCAGTTATGACCGTTTGGCAGAAGCCAACGCTTCACTCGAACGAGCAAAACAATACCACGCCGATGCAGAACAATTCCGCAAGCAAGCCGAACAGTTCCGCGAACGAGCCGAACAGTCTAACGACCCTCGATTCATCTTCGGGCAGCAGTTGGAGGAAGAATCCACATCGCAAGGCACGCTGGAACGCATGAAGGAATTGAAGAAACTCCGTGATGAGAATTTGATCAGCGAAACGGAATATGACGAGAAACGCAAGGAGATATTGAAAAAGTTGTAAACCCTATTCATCCTTCAAGTCGAATCTTCCATTTCTGACGCATCCAAAAGTTGGTGCGGGCATATAATCACAAGTTGCCAGCATCACAACGTTCACAATGAAAGGCATGATTTATGTCAGCAGAAATGGAAGTCAAAAAACGCCCGCTTGGGAAAACGGGCATGTATGTAACTCCGATCGGGTTGGGCATGATGGAGTTCGCAGGCGGCGGAGGCTTGATGGGATTCGTCTTCCCGATTGTCGATCAGCAGGTCAAAAATGCCACCATCAAAGCCGGGTTGGATAACGGCGTCAACTGGTTCGATACCGCCGAACTGTATGGAGCAGGTATCTCCGAGCGATCACTCGCCATTGGTTTGAAAACAGCCGGGGTCAACGACCAGGATGTGATCATCGCCACAAAATGGTGGCCCCTGTTCCGCACCGCGCGCAATATTCCCAAAACCATCGCTGAACGCCTGCGCTTTCTGGATGGCTACAGCATTGATCTCTACCAGATCCACCAGCCCTTCAGCTTCTCATCCCCCGAAGCCGAAATGGATGCGATGGCAGAACTGGTCAAAGCGGGGAAGATCCGCTCGGTGGGCGTGAGCAACTTCAATGCGAGTCAGATGCGCCGCGCTCACCGTCAACTGCAAAAGTACGGGATCCCGCTGGCATCCAACCAGGTCCACTATAGTTTGCTGCACCGCAATATCGAAGGCGATGGCACTCTTGCCGCGGCAAAAGAGTTGGGTATCACGATCATTGCCTACACCCCCATCGAATCCGGATTGCTCTCCGGCAAATACCATAAGAACCCCGAGCTGTTGAACGGCAAAGGCAGATTCTATCGGACACAATTACAGGCGGGTCTCGAACGAAGCCGGAAACTGGTCGCTGAACTCGAAGAGATCGCCAGCCGATACGGAGTCACCGCCGCACAGATCGCTCTCAACTGGGTCATCAACTCACAGGGAGAAACAGTCGTCACCATCCCCGGCGTGACCAAGGTCAGCCAGGCAGAAGAAAGCGCCGGTGCCATGAAATTCGAATTGACAGGTGATGAGATCGCGCGGCTGAGCGAAGTATCCAAAGCCGCTGTGTAGTTCAAGACCTTGCAACCCCGCGTTTTTGAACGCGGGGTTGTTGTTTAAGACAGGATTTGAGAGAGGATGTTGTTCACTTCCTCTACCGAAACAAATACACTACCATGAATACAGCAGGTTGGAAAAACATTGTTCATGATCGTTCGTATCTGCCAGTTTGTATCTTAATTGGAACCGTACTTTTGTTTTTCCCGTCTAACTATCAAACGTCTCATCAACGCCGATGCATAAGAGAGGAAAACAAATCATGTCCAAACGTTTCTTTGTGATCTTTTTGTCCGTCATTCTGCTATCTGCCTGTTCGTTCCAATCGGTGACGCTCACACCTCAGCCAGTACAGCCTACGCCGTTGAATATGCAAGAATCGGTTGCTACCGCTACGTCAACTCCGCTGGTTCTCCTTCCAACCTTTGCCCTTCCGACCTCCACACCGAACGCCGCTTGCTCTGGCGCCCCAGCGCCGCATGTCATGATCGGTCAACAAGTGACTGTTATGGTAGAGGATTTCGACAAACTGAAATTGCGCGAGACTCCTGATCTTTACCAAAATACTGTTGTAAAGGAATTGCCCCAATTCACCCAATTGAAGGTGCTCGAAGGTCCTGTCTGCGTTGCATCCACAGACACGCAGGGTCACTATCTGTTCTGGAAAGTACAGGTCGCTTCCACTGGAGAGATCGGCTGGGTGGCAGAAGGCGACTCCCTGCACTACTTCGTAGATGCGCCCACGCCGCAGCCAACTGTAACGGTAGTTGTTAAACTTCCCACAGCGTTGACCTGCCCCGGAGCGCCGACAACCCACGTTTCGGTCGGGCAAAAGATCACCGTGATCACAGAAGACTATGACCGGCTGAAACTACGCTCTGACCCTAGTATGTCATCAGAGTATGCCAAGGAGCTGCCAAAGTTCACGCAGTTGAAGGTTCTAGATGGTCCCGCTTGCGTAGCTTCTGATGAACTTGGTGTCTCTTACTTGTTCTGGAAGGTAGAGGTACTCGATACCACCGGCACAACCGGATGGATCGCCGAAGGCAATGCTTTCTACTACTTTGTTCAATAGCCGTTGATGGAAGACCTCTCCTAGCAGGAGAGGTCTTTTTATCTCAACATCTATCATATGAGGCGCAATAGCAAGAGCGGTGTTTAACACAAAAACGAACTTACAGGTGAAACCATGAAAATCGTACGCTTTCTTATATTGCTCGGTGGGTTGGCAATCCTGGCATTGGCATTTGGCTTTGTCTTTCGCGTTCCATTGGCGCTCAGTATCTGGCCCTGGCAGGATGGGCGCTACTCGTATCTGTTTATCGGCTCGATCCTGGCGGCAGTCAGCGCCGCGGCGATATGGATCGGCTGGACGGGCGAACTGGGCGCACTCCCAGCGGGTTCGCTCAACATTTTCGTGATCGCATTGACATCCACCCTATACTTTTTTAATTCTGCTGCCCAGGGACGTTCAACGCTGCTGCTCTTTGCTCTCATTTCCCTTTTCATGATGTTCGTCAGCGCGGTGACATTTTTCTGGAGTTGACGAATTCCACTTATGGACACGCGTCCAACGCCGCAACTGGTTCGTGTTTCGTTTGGGATCTTCATCGCCGCGCTTATTCCCGCCGGTGGAGCGTTGGTCTTGCGCAAGCAGACCTTCCCCTGGATTTAAACCCCGATTCATCCATCATCTTTGGCTGTATCTTCCTTGGGGATGCCTTCTACTTCCTCTACGGCTTGCTCCGCCCAAACTGGGGCAACGCATGCGGGCAACTGTTGAGCTTCCTGGCATATGATCTGGTATTGATCGTCCCGTTCGTTTTGCTGATCAACACCGTAAAGCCAGGTCACATGCTGAACTTGATCGTATATATTGCTGTATTGGTCTATAGCGGCGGGTTGGCAGTCTATTACCTGTTCGTTCATCCGCAAACCCGTTTTGGATCTGCCAGATAGTACCTTAGAACAAAGGAGAGGATATCATGAAAGAAAAGCTCATCACGCTATTAATGGTATTGGCGGTCGGCTTATTCTGCGGGTTTGTCGTCATTGCCCCCGCACTGGACACATTAGACTCGCCCTTGAACCGCATTGCTGGCGCTCAAATCTGCGGTGAACGTTCTCTGGAAATCGAAAAAGATAGTTCCGTTTTTATTCAAGGCGAGCAAACGCATCAGGTCACTGCCTACTGTGTGGATAAAGCTGGCGAAAAGCAGGACATGTCTGTGGAACTAATGGGAGCCATTACCAAACTACAGATCGCTGCCGGTTTCATCTCTGCCCTGGTCATATTCGGTCTGGCAATGCTCTTCTTGCAATGGGCAGCGCGCCGTCTCAACACATCCTGGGATAAATTGTTCCAGCCCTCGGTCCGCAGGGATGTATGATCCTCATTTCTTTACGCCTACAAACTGTAGAAGATACGCAACAGCAAATGCGCTATGATTAGATCAACTATAAAGGGAGGCAATCATGAAACGATTCCTCGTAGTCATTCCTATTTTTCTTCTTTTAGTGCTCAACTCATGTGGCGAATTACCTGGTACTGTTTCACCGCAAGATGGAACGGCGGTTGGTCAGACACAAACCGCTTCGGTTTGGACCCCAACCTTCACTGCATCACCCGATCCGCCAGAGAACAGGATCGTTGAATGGCTGAACGCCGAACTCTCAAAGGTTGATCAGCCGGAAGACGAATTAGAAAAGACTCTGGATGCGCACTACCTGGTCACCGGTGTTTCGTTTCCAAATGCTCCGGGGAGTTCCGCTCAAATATTCCGCGTGGATCTGCGCTGTGAGTGTTCTTCCAGTTCAAATTGCTGTGTACCCGAAAGAATGTTCGTTGTACTCATGAAGGCGATGAAGGGTAACGATAAAATTGCCAAGAACGTGCCTTCCAATGTCGGAGCTATAAAAGTGCTGTGTTATGACCATATCGTTCAAAATTTTGTAATAGGGGCAGATTGGACGAGTGTAAAAGGGTATATCGAAGGGAATGTCAGTGGCTATGAACTTGGGGCACAGGTGTACCGCACTACCTTCCCATGACCACCTTTTAGAAAAAACAGAGTCCGGCAACATCTTCAACGTCTGCGTAGCAAATACCCCTCGCAAGCAGGGTGTACAAAGAATTCTTCTCTCCTATAATCCCGCCAAACAAAGAGCGAGGAGCCGCTATGAGTGCGCTTTTCTTGAATGCCTGCGGGGGAACAACTCTCACCATAGCACCAACCCCGATACCCACATCCATACCTGAACCCATTCCAACAGCGGAGGCGACCATGGCACCTGAATTGTTATTCGAGATCACGAATGAACCCGATGGGATGAAAGACCCGTATGGGGTCGCCATCAACTCGGAAGGCACGATCTATGTCACGGACTCGGGAAACAGCCGCGTATTGGTCTTCGATAACGAGGGCAAACTCCAGTCCAAGTGGGAGGCGCAGGGCAGCGGTGACGGTCAATTCCAATCGCTGGGATTCGGCGGTCTGGCGGTCGATCCTGCTGACAATGTCTTCGTTGTGGATAATGGCAATCACCGCATCCAAAAGTTTGACAAAGATGGAAACTTCCTATTGCAATGGGGTAGCGAAGGGACAGGCGACAGTCAGTTCGTGCGAGCCATCGGTATTGCAACCGATAAAGATGGCAACGTCTACGTGACCGATGACGGCAATCCATTCGTACAGAAGTTCGATACCAACGGCAATTTTCTGATGAAGTTTGGTGGCGCGGGTACGGGTGACGGACAATTCAGTCACGCCACAGGTATTGTCGTTGATGCGCAGGGCAATATCTTTGTTGCCGATTACGAGAACAAGCGCGTGCAGAAATTTGATGCTACTGGAAAGTTTATCTCTACCTGGAATATGGGTGATGACATCAATGTTTCCGGCATTCCTGAAGCCATAGCAGTCACAGCCGATGGGACCCTCTTCATCTCGGATTATTCGCTGGGTCGCTTGCAGATCTTCGACAACGATGGCAACTTCCTGTGGGCGCTGGGCGGAAAGAGCATTACCAAGTCGCTGTTCAAACGCCCAACCGGAATTGCATTCGACAGGAATGGAAGAATGTTCGTTGTCAATCAATCCGGGAATAGCGTATCGGTCTATCAATTACCATAATCATTACATTCAGGTTGTTTTCCATCATAAAACTGGTTATAATAGAGCTGTACATATGTACAACTCCAGGAGTCATTGATGGAAATAGTAGTTGATGCGTCCATTCTTATCGCAGTCATAGCCAATGAAGCTGAAAAGGATAAACTTGTCGCGCTGACAAAGGAAACTGAATTAATAGCTCCCCTTTCAGTGCATTGGGAGATGGGTAATGCGTTTTCTTCCCTTCTCAAACGTAAACGCGTAACAATTGAACAAGCCTTACAGGCAATCGAAATCTATCTGCAGATCCCTGTAAGATTCGTAGAAGTAGAACTAACTGATTCATTGGAATTAGCGAATGAATTTGGCATCTATGCTTATGACGCTTATCTGTTGCGTTGTGCTGAAAAATATCGTTTACCGTTATTAACTTTAGATAGCAAGTTGATTCAGGTTGCAAAAGAAAAGAAGATACAGGTATTGGAGGTATCCGAATGAATACATACACATATACAGAAGCACGTCAGAAATTGGCTTCTCTTCTGGAACAAGCTGCCAAATATGGTGAGGTACGAATCAAACGACGTGATGGTCAGGTGTTCGTAATCAAACCCCAGAAACCTTCAGGTTCCCCTTTAGATGTAGATGGAATTGACTTAAATCTTAGCCGCGGCGAGATACTGGAAAGTATCGAAGAAGGAAGAAGGATATAACGAACGAAAAACTCCAAAGCGCAAAACTTTGGAGTTTTTATATTACACTTTCTGAATTCCTCTTGTTCATCACCACCAACGATCCCCCTTGCACCAACAAAGCGACAATGATCGCAGAGATAAAAGAGACCGCTATACCTGCAACTGGAAGTAACGAACACAACGTAATAAAAAATCCCAGAAATGCGAACAGCCCATGTAGCAATCCGCGCAGCACGTGAACAGCTCCCATGCCGCCCTGCAAGCGATGAGCATAGATCGTGAGAATAGCCGTATAGAGCGGAATGGTAGAGAGCAAGCCCGTCAAGCGCGGACCGATGAACGGTGCAATACCTGTCAGCAATAAAATGAATGAAGTGCCGATCAAAATACGTGAAGGAATATCCCATCGTCCGGGTTTCAACTCGACCAGATCCATTTCTTTCTCTTTTGGCATGAAGCGGATACCAAGCACGATCACGATAAATACTGCAATGAACAAAGGCGCGAATGGGGTGCTCACGTTTTGCATCCATGCCGTGATCGCTCCGTAGGCGAACAAACTCCCCACAGTGGAAACAACCCAGTTGAAACGCAGCGCCAACCAGGCATAGACGAGACAAAATGCCACCAACGAGAATCCACCGCTCAAGGTGCCGAGCGAAGCGTTGTAGGCAAAGTTCGCATCGTGGCTAAGTGCGACGAAGAAGATGACAGGTCCCGAAGTGAGCGGCATCCCTACGATCCAACCGCTGACGGCGGGTCCCCATTTTCGACCGGCAAGGCTCGCCGAGCCAATGATGACCGGCGCGAGAATTAATTTCAGTACAAGAATGTTCATAAGGTTTGCAATAACCGCGAAATTATAGCCTTTTTATCATCCAATATAGGGACATTACAGCATTGATGATAGAATAACTTGACTCAATTTATCCGATTAAGCAAAGCCTTTTCAAAAGGATAAGACCAAATGCCCAGACCTGTTATCTTCAGCATTGACGATGATCCCTCCGTTCTCAGCTCCGTCGAACGCGATCTGCGTGCCCAATACGGAAAGGATTACCGCATCCTTTCCATCGAATTCGGGGCAAACCGCTCTGGAGTATCTACAAAAGCTGGAACAGCGCGGTGAAACGGTTGCGCTGTTTTTGGTTGACCAGCGCATGCCCGAGATGAGTGGAACAGAATTTCTCCAGGAAGCATTGAAGCAATATCCGCAGGCGAAGCGCGTGCTGCTCACCGCCTACGCCGATACAAAAGCCGCCATCGACTCGATCAACGAAGTAGGATTGGATTATTACCTGATGAAGCCGTGGCACCCACCCGAGGAACGTCTTTATCCCATTCTCGACGAACTGCTCGCGGACTGGAAGTCGCACGTCCGCTTGCCGTATGAGGGCATTCGCGTGGCAGGCACGTTGTGGTCGTTGACGAGCCATGAGGTCAAGGATTTTCTCACACGGCACCAGATCCCCTATCAATGGTTGGATATCGAAAAAGATGCGGAGGCGCGCCGCCTTGTCGAAGGCGTGACCAGCGAGTCAAAACTCCCGGTCATCTTCTTCCCCGATGGCACACAACTCATTGAGCCGAACTTGCAAGCGCTCGCCGGTAAAGTCGGTTTGCAAACGCGCGCGGAACTTCCCTTTTACGACATCGTCATCATCGGCAGCGGACCCGCGGGACTTGCCGCCGCCGTCTACGCCGGTTCTGAAGGATACAAATGTCTTGTCATCGAAAAGTCCGCACCGGGCGGGCAGGCGGGTAGCAGCCCGAAGATCGAGAACTACCTCGGATTTCCCACTGGCATCTCGGGCGATGATCTCACACGCCGTGCGGTTTCGCAGGCAAAACGATTCGGGGTGGAGATCCTGTCGGCGCAGGAGGCGGTTCAGATCCAAGTCAAAGACGCGTATCGCATTGTCCAGTTAAAGGACGGGGCAGAGATATCCTGTCATGCGGTGTTGATGGCAACCGGTGCATCGTTCCACACCTTGAAAATGCCGGGTGCAGATTCGCTCACCGGCGCGGGCATTTATTATGGCGCGGCGTACACCGAAGCGATGCATTACAAAGACCAGCATGTCTTCGTTGTCGGCGGCGCAAACTCGGCGGCGCAGGGCGCGTTGTATCTAAGTCGCTTTGCGAGCCGGGTCACGGTCTTGATCCGCGGGCACGAGCCGACCGCATCGAAGTATCTGGTCGATGCCATGAAGAACAACAGCAAGATCGAACTGCGACTTGACACAGACCTGATCGAAGTAAAAGGTACGAACACCCTCGAGCAGGTTGTCATCCAGAATACAAGAAACGACGAGGTCCAAACATGCAATGCATCGGCGATGTTCGTGTTCATCGGCGTTCGCCCACAGAGCAAACTTGTTGCGGACCTGGTGATGTGCAGCGCCAAGGGATATATCTACACCGGACCTGATCTGCTGGTGGATAAAAAACCGCCTCAAGGCTGGACCCTGGAGCGGGTTCCGTTTTTATTGGAAACCTCCGTGCCTGGAATCTTCGCCGCTGGCGACGTGCGCTACGGAACCAATCACCGCGTGGCATCGGCGGTTGGTGAAGGCGCGATCGCGTATGCGTTGATCAAGGAGTATTTGAAGACGTTGTGATGTGGAGTGCAGGAGCTCGTGTGCCCGTCAGGGTATGCTCCTCCAGCTCCAAACAGCAAGCTGTTTGACTCCAAATATGAACTTAAACGACCTCCGTAAATCCCCTCTCTTTCAAGGACTCTCCGATGATGAGCTGCAGCAGCTCATGGACAAGGCGGAGCCAGTCTCTTTGCGCGCCGGAGAGATACTCATCAAACAAGGTGAATTGGGAGATACGGCGTTCGTGGTCATCCGCGGCGAATTCGAAGTGCAGAAGCAGACCGGGCAATCACTGATCAAGATCGATGTGCGCAGCCCCGGCGAAGTGGTCGGCGAGATGGCGCTGCTCTCCAGCGGACCGCGCAACGCGACGGTCATCGCCAAAACAGACAGCGAAACATTACGCATCCCCAAAGCCGCGTTTGAGAACTTACTCTCATCCAGCACCACGGCAACACTGGCTGTACTGCACTGGGTGATGACACGCCTGACGCAGAACGAGTTCCTGCTGCATCAGCAGGAGAAGATGGCGGCGCTTGGCACAATGAGCGCGGGACTGGCGCACGAATTGAATAATCCTGCCGCAGCGGCGCAGAGAAGCGCAGCGGAGTTGAGCCGCGCCATGGCGAAATTGCGCGCGTTGAATCACGAGATCGAAGGGGCAGCGTTCAGGGCAAATCAAGTTGACTGGCTGAACAAGTTCATGGAGGATGCCTATCACCACTTTGAGTCTCCGGTAAGGCTGGAGGCGCTGGAACGCATCGATCAGGTGGATCAGCTTCAGGCATGGCTGGAGGCGAACGAGGTCGAGTCCGCGTGGGAGCTTGCGCCCGCCATGGTCAACTTTGGGTGGGATATCGAGTCGTTGGAGAAATTGAAAGATGCAGCATTCTTTATACTGACCGTCCAATGGCTGGGGGCAGCGTGCATCATGATGGGTCTGCTGGCGGAAGTCCAACACGCGACGGAGCGTATTGCACAGACGGTACGTGCGATGAAATCGTACACCTATCTCGATCAGGCGCCTCTGCTCGAAGTGGATGTGCAGGAAGGGCTCGAGAACACGCTCATCATTCTTCATAGCAAGTTGAAGAAAGTAATTGTGAAGAGAGACTTTGCGCCGAACCTGCCACATATCGAAGCCTATGCCAGCGAGTTGAATCAAGTGTGGACGAACATTATCGACAATGCCATTGATGCCATGAATGGCAAAGGCGCGATCCATCTGCGAACCTATGCAGAGGATAATCACGTGGTGGTCGAGATCATCGATAACGGACCGGGCATCCCGGAGGAGATCCGCTCACGTATTTTCGAACCGTTCTTCACCACCAAAGCCCCCGGCAAAGGGACGGGACTCGGGCTGCACATTTCACACGACATTGTTGCCAATCGTCATCATGGGTTGCTGCTGGTGGAGTTGAAACCGGGTGAGACAAAGTTCAAGGTGATGTTGCCGGTGAAGATCGGGAAAGTAGACAAATAGACACGTACACAGGTATACACGTTGCATGATCCCTGTTTACTTGTTTACATGTGTACCTATTTACCTTTATACCTACCCAAGGAGAGAACATGAATAACGACAAGGAAATGAAGGAAATTCTTTTATCAATAAAGACCATAGCCAGTGTGGGAGTGTCATCCAACCAGGAGAAGGAAAGCTATGATGTGGTCGCTTATTTAAAAGAGCAAGGCTACCGTATCATTCCGGTCAACCCAACGGCTGCAGAAATCCTTGGTGAGAAATCCTACCCCAGCCTGAGCGACATCCCCGAGAAAGTAGATGTGGTGCAGGTTTTCCGCAAACCGGAGGATGTCCCGCCGGTGGTGGAGGAAGCGATCAAGATCGGTGCGAAGGTTGTCTGGATGCAAGCGGGGATCGTTAATGAAGATGCTGCGCAAAAGGCGCGTGAGGCAGGTTTGCAGGTGGTGATGGATGCCTGTATGCGTGCCACGCATCGGCGGTTGATCGGGTCAAAATTGATGATGCCGTAAAGCATTTTTCGTACACGGACTTCACGGAAACCACGGAAAACCTTTTTGTTTTTTCCGCAAAACTCCGTGAAGTCCGCCAAAGCCGTGTACAGAATTTTTTATACCGTCATATTGTAAACAGCCAACAAGATGGTAAAATCCGCTGCCATGTGACCGAGCACGGGGGCGAGTAATCCCTTATCTTCGCGGTAAAGCTGCCGCCAGAACCACCCGACCAGCACAAGCAATGTTAGAGAAAGCAGGATCGAACTTGGTCGCACTTTGCCGAACAAGATCAATCCGTGAAAGCCAGAATACAGGAAGTCGGAGATGTGCAGGGATTTCGTGTCGCTTCCCAGGTATCCGCGCCAGAAATATTCCTCCACGAACGGGTTGACCAGCGTGAAGTAAACAATGAACGGAATCCATGTGGATGAATTTAAATCGAACCCTTTTACCTGTGAATGCAGATCAGAAACGGGACCGAATCGATCCCATGTGAAATACAACATCACGCCGCTGCTGCCGCACAGCAGGATGCTCAAAAGAGTCCACTTGATGTTCGTGCTTTTCCAAAGAATGGACAGGGGAACTTTCGGCTTTGCTATCAACAGGGAAAGAATGATCGCGATATGGAATCCCATCAGAGCGCTGAATGCGTTGTGAAAGAGGAATAATCCCAGCCCCACCGCGAGATACGCCATCGCTGGCGCGATCCATTTCATGATATTTGTGTAATGATCGTATTCCTTGCGCCCGCTTCTCTCAGCGCCCGTGAAACAGATTCCGCCATTTCAGGCTGAACCAACGCGATCATGTTTCCGCCTCTCCCGCCGCCGGACATCTTTGCGCCGAGAGCGCCCGCATTGCGAGCAGCATCAACAAGCTTATCTAATTCAGATGAGGAGACTGTCATCTTCTGAAGCAGTTCATGGTTGGCATTCATCAAATCACCAAGCAGCTCCCACCTTCCACTTTCTATATTACTTTTAGCTTGATCTACGATCTCACTCACCTCGTCAAAAACCTTTTCCCATTTCACTTTATCCGCTTCCCATAACTTTCTCACATCACCAACAGATTCTTTCGTCGGTGCGGAGATGCCTGTATCACCGATGACAATAGTAAATGGATGACCGACCCTGAATGTCTCGATGGGCTGACCTTTGACAAAGTACACCGGTCGGGCATAGGTGACAACGGTGTTGTCGATGCCAGAGGGAGTACCGTGATGAAGTTTCTCGATCTCATAGGCAAAAGCATTCACTTCATCATCATTCATTGGATGAAAGAGAAAAGAGGAAAGAGCGCGAACTAAAGCAACGGTCACGGCAGCGCCGGAACCAAGTCCGGATGCAACGGGAATGGTGGAGGAAATTTTGATCGAGAGATTCGGAAACGGGGATGGGCGCGAGAGAAATAAAAAGTTATGAATAACGGAAGCCAGCGGATGGTCGGAGGGAAGCGTGTTCAGTTCGGCGTGGAGGTTTATGTCCGGGGCATCGATCCAGAAGCCTGCGCGGGGTGAGTCCAAGATTTCGACATCCGCATGGACTTGTGTGACCGGCACAGCCAGCGCAGGGCGCCCGTAAACAACTGCATGTTCGCCGAAGAGAATGATCTTGCCAGGGGCAGATGAGATAGACATAAGTAGAACGAGATACTATCTCGCTTTACGAGAAATAGAAGATCACTAAAACAACCATCGCCATCAATACGGCTGTGATCTGCAAGGGACGATCTTTGAGCGCCACTTCATCGGGCGCGCCCGCGGCGTTACCGGTTTGGATCAACTGCAAATAACGGAAGATGCCATAGACCACAAACGGGATGGTCAGCATCATGGAATGATTCTCAGGCAGGTTGGGTGCAGAGAACGTATAGAGCGAATACGCTACGATGGTCGTGCCGGAGACGATGGTAATGAACTGATCGAGCATGGGCAGGGTGTATCCATCGAGCACTTTGCGATGTGCGCCTGCACCTTTTTCGAGCAATGTCATCTCGGCGCGGCGTTTGCCAAAGCCGATGAACAACGCGAAGAGCGTGGTGACAACATACAACCACGGCGAGAAACGTTCGACCACGATCAATGACGCGCCCGCACCCACACGTAGAACGAATCCTGATGCCAGAATGATGACATCCAGAATCGGAATGTGCTTGAGCCAGCGCGAGTAGAGCAAATTAGTGATGAGATAGATCGCAAGAATGCCTGCAAAAGCAGGTGAAAGCCAAAATGAAAGCGAGAGCGTGATGATGCTTAACGCAAACGCCGCGATCCATGCCACATTGATCGGTAGTGCACCTGAAGCGATCGGACGATGTCTCTTTTCCGGATGTTTCCGGTCTGACTCTACATCTGCAATATCGTTAAAGAGATACACAGCACTCGAGATCAAACAAAATAAAAAGAACCCCTCCAACGTTCGCAGGAATGCGTCGAGATGGAATAACTGCTTGTCGAAGACAAGTGCAAAGAAGACGAAACCATTTTTCGTCCATTGCTTCGGGCGCATGGCTTTGATTAAGGCTCTGAGCATGTGGATATTTTACCTTTTTTATCTTGGGGCAGTACAATAGAACCATGACGAAGGTACGATTGGATGTGTTACTCGTAGAGCGCGGATTGGCTGAATCGCGCGCCAAAGCCCAAGCCCTCATTATGGCGGGACAGGTGCGTGTCGCGGGTCAGACGGCGTTCAAACCTGCCACCGCTATCGCAGCCGATTCCGTTCTGACAGTGGATTCCGGTCCGCGCTACGTCTCACGCGGCGGCGAAAAATTGGAAGGCGCTCTCGAAGCCTTCCCCATCGATGTGACCGGACGCGTGTGCGCCGATATCGGCTCATCTACAGGCGGATTCACTGATTGCCTGCTGCAGCGCGGCGCGACAAAGGTGTACGCTATTGACGTGGGCAAAGGCATCCTGCACTGGAAACTTCGCAACGATCCGCGTGTGGTAGTGATGGAGGAGACGAATGCGCGCTATGTGGAGTCGCTGCCAGAAGAAGTGTCACTGGTGACAGTAGATGCGTCATTTATATCGTTGAAGATTTTGTTGCCAGTGATTAAGCGCTGGTTCGTTCACTTTCCACTTTCTACCTCTCCAATGGAAAACGTCATTGCCCTCATCAAACCTCAATTCGAAGCCGGCAAAAAGGATGTGGCGCGCGGCGACGGCGTCATACGTGATCCAGAGATCCACAAACAAGTGCTGGTAGATGTGTTGACCTTTGCACAAAATGAAGGTTTTGGGATTCAAGGGCTGATCAAGAGCCCGCTGTTGGGTCCAAAGGGTAATGCTGAATTTTTAGTCTGGCTAGGAAAACAAAACACCAGCGCGGATATCCCTGCGCTGGTGGAAAAAGCTCTACCGAAATAATCTTCATTAGTTGTCGTATTCAGGTCGATAGGGGGAAACATGCTGACGCGCCTCCGAGAGGATCTCGTCAATGGTCATGTTGGCGTGTTCCTTATCGGCGGGATGATAATGCACATGCACACGCAGGATATCAGGGAAAGCGTCGTAGATCGCGTCTTCGACACAGGTTGCGATCTGGTCGCCTTGTTCCACCGTCAGCTTGCCATCAATGCCGATGGTCAGATTCACCACAATATTCGGACCGAAGCGATGCGCCTGCAACTCCTCCAATTGAGTTACGCCGTTGAGATTGGTCAGTAACACACGGATCTGCTTCGCCAGTCTGCGGCTTGGCACATTATCCATCAACTGCGTGGACGATTCACGCAAAATGAAAACGCCTGTGCGCAGAATGAGCAGCGCCACCAATGCCCCCGCTAACGGATCGACCCACGGCAGTCCGCGCTGACCGAGAAAGATACCGATGGAAGCCGCTGAGGCGGAGAAGATATCATTACGGTGATCGTATGCCAGCGCTTCTACGACCGGGTTGCGCGTTTCCTGACCCAGTCTGCGCACATAAAGGAACAGGATGATCTTAAGCGCCACTGTTCCCAACGCCACCCACAGTGCCAAAGGATGCGCACCCAGCGAAACCGCTCCTCTATCCAATATGTCCCAGATCTTATCGACCGAATCCCAAAAGACTTTGACCGCGGTCGCTACAACGAATGCGCCCACCACCAGGGAGGCGATGCTCTCCAACTGACGGTGCCCATACGGATGTTCGGTATCCGCCGGTTTGTTCGCCATCCTCACAAAGATGCTTGCCACTACATAATAGGCAACATCCGAAATGGAATTGATCCCTTCGGCGAGCAAGGCAGGACTATGACTGAGCACGCCAAATATCGTTTTGACAGCAGACAAAACGATATTGATTCCCAATCCCAAATTCACAGCCCACAGGCTTTTGCGGTCACGTTCTTGCGGCATAAATGGATTGTATTATCCAGCACACTAATCCACAATGGATAAATGTCCTATCCCGTATGTGAGCAGGATAAGATGAAAGTTCAGTCGTCTTCTTCGGTGCTACAATGCCAAAAGATTTTCATTTCAAGGACAAAAAATGAAACGTGTCTTTCTTGCACTTGCCCTTTTCTCGTGGATGATCAGTTCTTGCACTACAGCGACACCCACACCTGATCCATTGCCTGTTGTCAGCGTAGACCAGCAACATATGACAACTGCCGGGCTGGAGTATCAAATCCCTGCCGGAAGCGGATTCGTGTTGGACGCTTCTGCCTATGACTTCGGCTCATCCACACCGATGGCAGTACAAGTAGTAACCGGGAATTTTTTCTATCAAACGGACTGGGCAAAAAATGCCGTCCAGCAAACGATTTTGGTCTCAGATCTACAACCTCTTTTCAACGCAAAACCATTGGCGGCATTTTCTGCCGGTCAACAACTGATCGTGTCTATCGGGTCACTTAGCACACAGGGACGTTTCAAACCGATCTGGGTGGGCGTTGTCAACGTGAAGTGATTCTCCTCACGGGACGGGCTGCCAGGAGATGTTGGAATATTGTTCTCCGCCCATCAATGGGATTTTCACAAGCTGTGTGGAAGGATCTTTCAACGCCTCTGTTACATCGATCACATAGAGATAGGTGATGTTCGATGAAACCGCATTGAGGGCAATGTATTTATCGTCCGACGACCATACGATGTTGGAGAATCCCTGTCTATCGGGGAATGGATAATCGAAAAGTTGTTGCGCCTGGGTACCATGTGGGCTTGCCCAGGTAAACCACCAATCGCCATTGGGACATTTTGCTGCAAAGAAAAGATACCCATGGGATGATCTTTTATACAAGCTGCCGTACTGCGGTTCCGATCCCATCTGGCATTTCTCGAACGGCTTGTACTCCCTATAACTGCCATCGGAACGCAGCCAGTTCAAGGTGCTGGTACCTGCAACAAAGATCGTTCCGTTCCAGTCCTCGGCTGGACCTGTGCTTGTATGGATGATCTCCGCCAGTGTTGCGCCGTCGGTAGTCGTTTCATAGAGAGTATAGTCAGGTGTGGCGCTGTTCTCAGATATCTGCGTTGTCACAAACCGAATATTGCCTTCTGGGGTCCAGGTGTAATTGGTAGTAAAAAGCTGCTTATCCTTCGATACCATTTGTGTAACATCCGTTGGATCGCTGCCATCGGCGCCGACAACATATAAATGAGTCACAGCAGCATCCATATTGACATAGGCAATATGCTTACCATCGGGTGACCAGGATGGGTTGGTATAGATATTCGGCACATCGGCTACAAATGTTTTATTTTGACCAGACCTATCAACAGTGTATAACTTCCATTTCTCAGTAGCAGGCGTCCATTCGGTGAAGAGCAATTTACTCCCATCCGGCGACCAGGGACCATAATCGCTGACCCCAAATTCGTGATGCCCATTGACCGTTGGTTGGTCATTATTTGTCACACGCGTCAGCCCTGAGCCATCCGCATTCATAACGTAGATATCTGTAAAGCCATCGCGATCGCTCATGAATGCTATACGTTTTCCATCCGGCGACCAGTATGGATTGATGTCCTGCGCAGGATCGTTCGTGAGGTTGGTCAAGCCGCTGCCATCCGGGTACATGGTGTAGATGTCAAGATTGTCACTTTCCACAGCAGAGGCAAAAGCGAGCAATCGCTTATCGGGTGAAATAGCAGAACTATTTGGTATTGCATTTGCCGCAACAGCATGGTCGCGCATTTGCGCAACAACCATATTGATCAAGGATCCAAAGACAAGCATGGCAACGATTCCCCCAAGAGCCTTAAACCCTACACTGATTCGATTCGACATGATGATCCTCCGTGATTGTGAACGAACGTTTGCCATCACATTTTTTGAAGGACCGTCTTGAGCATCCCATCGGGAACGGAATCCGCTTTGCAGGCGCAACGTCAGCGTGGAAAATGCCTGGGCATCCGCGCGACAAGCTTCACATCCAGAAAGATGCGTTTCCAGGTCCCGGCGCTGATCGTCTGTCAACAATCCATCCAGGTCAAGTCGCAAATATTTCTGTGCCTGCTTGTGCGTGATCCCGTTCATTCTCGTTCCTCTTTCAACAGCACGCGCAATCGTTCGCGCGCATGATTCAAACGCGAGTGCACCGTTCCGACCGGGACCCGAGCATTTCGGCGATCTCTGCCACAGGGAGATCGTGATAGTAGCGCAGGACGACAGGGATGCGATGTTTCTCATCCAGCGCGTGGACGGCGTGCCACAGCGCCGCATCCGCTTCGTTCTGGATCGCTTCGGACTCAGGGTCCCTTCGGCTCCGCTCAGGATAAAGCTGGTCGCCGCGCGAGTGGAACAGACTCTGCAGTATCTGTTTCAACCTGTCGCGGCGGCTGAGTCGCTGCAACCGGGAACGGCACACATTGACGGTGATGCGGAACAGCCAGGTCTTGAACGACGCATCCGCCCGAAAGGAATCCAAGCCACGCAAGGCAGAGAGGAAGACCTCCTGCGTTGCATCATCGGCATCATCGGGATCGTCGAGGATGGAAACCGCCAGCCGGTACACCTCTTGTTGATGAGTTTGTACCAGGCGTTCGATAGCCAGCGAATCTCCCTCCCGGCATTGTTCAAGCCAGTGGCTGTCCATGACGGTCATTCTACTGGATTAGACACGGGTTAGACAGAAAACCTTCATTTTTCACTGCAAAGCGCGCTACGTACGCGAAAAAGAAAAACGATGAAACTTTGCGATCTCACCCGTACTTGCGTACGGTGCAAGTACCGCGTGCTTGGCGGTAAATCTTCCCTATTTTCGGGCTACAATTCATCACAATAGAACATTCGACTCGTTTTAGAAAGAGGAGCACAAAATGGCTAAAACTTATCTGGATAATCTTTTGGGAGAAAATGAGCGGATTTTATTGGTAACTCGCCAGCATTGGTCGATCCTTTTGGGCAATATCATGCTGGAGATCGTATTGATGGCTGTACTGGTCGCGCTGTTCGCCACCTTGACTGTGGCATACCCAATGGCAGCGTTCGGATTTATTCTGGTATTGGTACCCTTGATCGGGATGGTACGTGATGTTCTGATCTGGCAGAACCGCGCCTACATTGTCACCAACCGGCGCGTGATCCAGATCTCAGGTGTGTTCGACAAAAGCGTGGTGGACTCGTCACTTGAGAAAGTGAACGATGTGAAAATGAGCCAATCTTTTTGGGGCAGGATGTTTGACTTCGGCGACATCGAAATTCTGACCGCCAGCGAGTTGGGCGTTAATATGTTCAGGAGCATCGGCGAACCGGTCAAATTCAAGACCGCCATGTTGAACGCCAAAGAAAGACTTGGCTACGATGAACCGGTTGTACAAGTTCGCCCCGGCAGCGACATCCCGTCCATGATCGCTAAATTGGATGAACTGCGCAAGAGGGGCGTTATCTCCGAAGCAGAATTCCAGCAGAAGAAAACAGAATTACTCGCCAAGATGTAAGGCAGAGGGGCAAAAGTTCAAAGGTTTCAGAAGCGCAAAGGTTATCTTACCTTTGCGCCTTTGTTCATCTGCGCCCTCTGAGCCTCTACATCAAAATTGCATTGATATTGTCAGTGTTTAAAGAATAGCAAAGCGCTAGGATAAAAGGAGGGGAAACAGTTATTCCATCAACCATGGGGACATTTGATTTGTGAGGGACACGCTGAAAGGAGGCAGGATGTTTCGGCAAAAGTTCCTTACTCTAACCTTATTGGTAGTCATTCTATTTTCGCAATATATACCACACGCTTCTGCGGCGGCAGGCATATGTGATTGGGCAAAGTTCATCACGGACGTCACCGTTTCCGACGGCACCTATTTTCCGGCGGGTGCTCCGTTCGTGAAAACGTGGCGTTTGCAAAACATTGGTACATGCACATGGACCAAGTCCTACAGTCTCGCTTTTTATAGCGGCGAGATGCTGGGCGCGGTGACACCGGTCACGTTGAACAAAGAAGTCAAGCCCGGTGAAACGGTCGATGTCTCGGTCAATATGATGGCACCGCAAAAGGGCGGCTACCACGACAGCGCGTGGAAATTAAGCAATGCATCCGGCGTGCGCTTCGGAATTAGTTCCAACGCCAATATGCCCATCTGGGTCACGATCTATGTGATCGAAAAGGAAATGGTGGCGTTCGATTTTGTCGCCAATGCGCCCTACGCTGAATGGAAAAGCGGGGCTGGAACACTTCCTTATCCGGGCACCAGCGGTGACAGCCGCGGTTATGCCATGACTTTGGATACCCCGCATCTGGAAGATGGTTCGTTCGATCCACAGCCCGGTTTGCTCACCATTCCGCAAAACAAATATGATGGCTACATTCAGGCAACCTATCCTGAATTTCTCGTGCAACAGGGAGACCGCCTGCGCGTAACGGTCAACTGCGAATACAACGCCACCGGATGTTACGCCACCTTCCGTGTCGATGCCATGTTCTCCAACGGTATTGTAAAAACGCTCTGGAAGTTCCCTGAAAAATACGAGGGCAAGGTCTATCACGCTACCATCGATCTGGATTCGCTGGCAGGGCAGAACGTCAAATTTATCTTGATGACACTGGCGACCGGTTCCGCCAGCGGGGATCGCGCCGTCTGGGGAGCACCGCGTATTTTGCGACTCGGGACGGGCACCCCGCCTCCTCCGCCGACCGTGACCCTGCTCCCGCCATTGACAGCGACCGCCACCCCGTTCGATTTCCCGCCAACCATTTCACCCTCCGCCTGCGATAAAGCTTCCTTTGTTGCGGATGTCACCGTGGCAGATGGCACGCTCTTTTCACCCGGAGCCACCTTCCTCAAAACCTGGCGCATGAAAAACTCCGGCACCTGCACATGGAAAAAATCCTACAGTCTCGTTTTCTATAGCGGCGACCAGATGAACGCGCCAACATCCTTTAATCTCCCAAACGCCGTCGCGCCCGGGCAAACCGTTAATCTAATCGTGAACATGGTCGCACCAAACACGGAGGGCAAATATCGCAGTTACTGGATCCTGCGCAACGCCAACGGCGCCTTGTTCGGCATCGGCAAAAATGCTGACCAACCCTTCTGGGTCTGAGATTAATGTCTCCGGTGGAACATTGAACAGCCAGGGCTACAACCTTTGGGAGAACGCCTGTGCCGCACAATGGAAAAGCGGAGCGGGTGTATTGCCATGCCCGAGTTCAACGGATCTGGATCCCAACGGACTAATCATCAAAGCAAATTCCACCATCCTGGAAGATGGAATGCATGGTCCTGCTCCTTCCTTATTATTGGTACCGAACAATAAATACAACGGCTACATCCAGGGAACGTATCCCGCTTTCACCGTCCAACCGGGAGATCGATTCTTCTCAGGCATTGGTTGTGAATACGGCGCCAGGTGTTATGTCACCTTTCGCTTGGATTACATGACTTCCAGCGGCTCAACCAAAACCTTCTGGACGCGCCGCGAACAGAACGAAGGACAGAACCACACCGTTGACGTGAACCTGACCCCGCTGGCAGGGCAAAGTATCCGCTTCATTCTGACGGTCTCCGCGACCGGTTCTGCGACCGGTGACCGCGTGCGTTGGATCGCGCCATACATCATGCGCGCCGAGGCTCCACCGTTACAACCAAGCATTACCCCTGAGCCCGGCTTAATCATCCGTGGACGCGTCACCAAGGATGGCGTAGGCTTGCCCAATGTGCAGATCTATCGCAGTTATGCTGCCTACTCCGGTCAACAGATAGCGACAACCGATGCGAACGGTTACTATCGTTCCAGTTTTTGGAGTATTCCTGGCGATGAAACGGTCAACATTTGGGCAGTACAGGAAGGGATAGAGTTCAACCCGCCTGTTTATTCGTGGCGACATTATCATGGCAGAGAAGACAGAACGCTGGATTTCACCGCCGCAAACACCGTGACCGTCACACCAATTCCCGATACATGGACTGTCTACACCAACCTTCCATACGGATTCAAGTTCAATTATCCGAATAACAGTGAGATTGTCACAGGCAGCAATGCCAACCGCGCGCGCATCAACCTGCCGTTCCAAACGGGAACCAACCTGACCGAGAAGTATATGAACATAATAGTGGTCGAGAATGCCAATCCCTGCCGCAGCCCGCTGGCAATTGCCGCCAATGTAATGACCTCTCAAAACGTGGTGATCAACGGTATCAACTTTCTGAAGGAGGAAGCAGGCGAAGGAGCGACCGGTCATTTCTACAAATGGGAAGCTTATTCCACCATGCGCGGCAATGTATGCGTCAATCTGGAATTCGTTTTGCATTCACTCAATACCGGCGCGTACTCCACTCCACCGCCGATGTACAACTACCCTGTGGAGCGGTTAGTCTTCGACGACATCCTCTTGCATTTCGCATGGCTGGAGGGAACGATCACGCCGGGAACGAATCAATTGCCCGATCTGAAACTCGGACCGATGGCGCTCACGCTGCAAGACCCAACTTGTCTGAAGCCCTCTGGCAATGTGATGGGAGTTAAAGTTCCTGTGACGAATCAAGGTCAGGCAGTGGCGACCAGCTTCACGGTCCAGGTAAATGATGCGCAGCAAACTATCAACGGATTAGGCGTCGATGAAACGATCCTGCTGTTCTTCCCGGGCAGTTGGTATCAAGTCACAGCCATCGTTGACCCGAACTTTGCGATTGTCGAAAGTGATGAGAGCAACAATTCCTATTCAGGCTGGCTGCCCATCCCGACCGCGCCGCTGCCCTGCCCGTCGACGCTGACATTCACACCATCGCCTACCACGACACCGACAGAAACTCCCGTACAACTTATGGGACCGTATGCGGTCATCCTAGTCGCGCCGGGTGATATGCTCAACATCCGTTCGGGAGCGGGAGCGAGTAACCCGATCATCGGCTCGTTCGCACGGGAGACACACGATATCATGCGCACCGGTCTGAGCCAAACAGCCGATGGCGCAGAATGGGTCGAAGTGCTCCTGACCAATGGTTTAGACAAAGGCTGGGTAAATTCCAACTACCTGAGCGAGTACGAAACCCAAGAATCGTTCTGTAACGATGCTCGTATTCCGGCGCTGATCGGTCAGTTGAAACAAGCTGCAGCCTCTTCAAATGGAGCATTGTTGGGTTCGCTGGTAAGCCCAAAACACGGATGGAATTTGAATTACTGGGCTTCGAGCCCCACGGTCAATTACACCTCCACGACAGCGCAAACCGTTTTCACCGATCAACAATCGCTCAACTGGGGCAGCGGAGGCGGGAGCGGTGCTAACGATATTGGCACTTTCGCCGAGATCGTCCAGCCGCAATTGGTGGATGTGCTCAACTCCGGTTATCAATTGAAGTGTGATGAGATCGTCTACGGAGCATCGTACACCAACGTTTTGCAATACCAATACGCCAACACGAACATCCACTTTTACTCGGTCATCAAACCTCCGACCAACGTAATGGATTGGAAGGTCTGGCTGGTGCGCATCGAATACGTGAACGGGCAGCCGTATCTGTTTGGGACTGTCCATTATGTGTGGGAGCCGTGAAGAACAAGTATGAAGGCGGAATGCTGAAGGATGAATAAAGGTGCAGAGGTTTATCATCCGACACTTCTGCACCTTTGACCCTCTGCACATCCACAGTAAAAGCTCTGTGTCTCCATGACTCTGTGGCAAGAATCTCGGTTATACTTCCGCACGCATAATATGACCGACCATATCCGTAACTTCTGCATTATTGCCCATGTAGACCATGGCAAATCCACGCTCGCTGATCGCCTGCTGCAATTGACCGGCGCCATCTCCGAACGCGACATGACCGAGCAGGTGCTCGATAGCATGGACCTCGAACGCGAAAAAGGCGTCACGATCAAAGCCTCCGCGGTGCGCATGTATTACACGGCGAAGGACAATAACAAATACGAGATCAACCTGATTGACACGCCGGGCCACGTGGACTTTGGCTACGAGGTCAGCCGCGCCCTCAAAGCCTGCGAAGGCGCCGTGCTGGTGGTGGACGCCACACAGGGTATCGAAGCACAAACGCTCGCGAACCTTTATCAAGCGCTTGACGCCGACCTGACGATCATCCCCGTTATCAATAAGATCGACCTGCCCTCTGCGCGTCCCGATGAAGTAGCGGAGGATGTTGGTTCCCTGCTGGGAATTGAGCCGACCGACGTAATCCAAGTCTCCGCCAAGGAAGGCATCAACGTTGATCAGATCCTCGAAGCCATCGTGACGCGCGTCCCGCCGCCGAAAGATGCGGATGATGCTCCGCTCAAGGCACTGGTCTTCGATTCACATTACGACTCCTATAAGGGCGTGATCGCCTACATCCGTGTTTTTCAGGGCGCATTCAAGTCCACAGACATCCTGCATCTCTTCGCTACCAAAGCGGACATGCGACCGGTCGAGATCGGCATCTTCGCTCCCGGCATGAAGCCCGTGGATCGACTGGGCTCCGGCGAAGTTGGCTACATCGCTACGGGATTCAAGACCGTGCACGAATGCCGCGTCGGCGACACGATCACCCGTACATCACAACCTGCTTCCGAACCCTTGCCCGGGTACCAACATCCCAAGCCGATGGTCTTCGCCGGTATCTACCCCGTTGAAGCAGACGACCACGCGAACCTGCGTGAAGCGCTCGAAAAGCTGCAACTTAACGACGCCTCGCTGGTCTTCCAGCCCGAAACATCTCAGGCGCTGGGATTCGGTTTCCGCGCTGGTTTTCTCGGTCTCTTCCACATGGAGATCATTCAGGAACGCATCGAACGCGAATACGACCTCGATTGTCTGTTCACAGCCCCCTCCGTGGAATATGAAGTGTTGATGATCGACAACTCGGTCATTCCTGTCGATTTACCTGCCGAACTGCCGGACGAATCCAAGATTGTCGAAGTGCGCGAACCGTGGATGTCGATCGAGATCATCACCCCCACCGATTATTACGGTCCCATCATGGAGATCGTCACCAAGCGCCGCGGCATTTTCAAACAGCAGGAATATCCCGCTCCACACCGCGTGCAGCTTGATTTCGAGATTCCACTTTCCGAAATCATCATCGATTTCTTCGATGACCTAAAATCGCGCACCAAGGGCTATGCCTCGCTCGATTATCAATTCCTGGAATATCGTCCGGATAAATTACAGAAGCTCGAGATCCTGGTCAATGGCGAACCGGTCGATGCACTGGCGACCATCGTCCACGAGAAGGATGCATACCACAAAGGACAGCGCCTCATCACCAAGCTCAAAGAGCTGATCCCGCGGCAACTGTTCGATGTGGCGGTCCAAGCATCCTCTGGCGGACGTATCATCTCGCGCGCCAATGTCAAAGCCACACGCAAGGACGTGCTAGCAAAATGCTACGGCGGCGACATCACCCGCAAGAAGAAATTGCTTGAGAAACAAAAGAAGGGCAAGAAACGTTTGAAGATGGTTGGGAATGTCGAGATCCCGCAGGATGCGTTCATGGCAGTCCTGCAATTAGATGAAGAATGAGGTCGTAGACAGGTAAACACGTACACAACTAAAAACGTGTTTACCTGTCTATATGTGTACCTGTATACATCTTTTACAAGGAATCATTTATGAAAGATTGGAAACGCTGGCTTCCTGGAGTCATTATCAGTGTTGGCTTGATCGCCGCGGTCCTGTATTTTGTTGACTTGCGGCAAACAGCGGCTGCGCTGCGCAATGCGAATTTTGTCTTATTAGGAAGTGCTCTTATTCTCGGTTTCGTGTGGATCGCTGTACGCGCGCAGGTCTGGCGCACACTGCTGCGCGACAAACCATCCTACAGCGATACGTTCTGGTCGGTAGGTGAAGGCTATATCCTCAACAACTTCCTGCCGTTCCGTTTGGGAGAACTGGGTCGTGCCTTTTTGCTCAGCCGCAAATCAGGCATGACCTTCATGGAAATTCTGCCTACCATTGTCATCGAACGTGCCATCGACCTGGTCTACACAGCGATCATCTTTGTTGGGGTGATCCCGTTCGTCGTGGGTGCCAAGGGCAGCGAACGAGTGGGTTTTATCGTAGGCGCAGTAGTAGTGGTTGGCATGCTGTTCTTATACATTCTGGCGCGCAGTAACAAGTGGGCGTTGGATATTTTCCACAAACTGAGCGCGCGCTGGCCCGTGTTGCAACGCGTTGGTGGAAGCTTTCTTGAATCGTTCTTCGCCGGGCTGAGCGTGCTGACCGATGGCTGGCTCTTTGTCCGCTTTTTGTTTTGGATGACGTTGAACTGGGTGCTGGCGATCGTCAACTATTATTTGATCATCCGTGCCTTCTTCCCCGATGCGCAACTGACCTGGGCAATGTTCTGCCTGGGTGCAGCAGCATTTGGCGGTGCGATCCCCTCCGCACCGGGAGCGGTTGGAACTTTCGAGGGTGCGATCGTATTCGCATTGACCCGCTTTGTGCCTGATGAATCGACTGCCCTGGCGGCAGCACTGGCGATGCGCCTGTACAACTACATCAACAGCGGCGTGATCGGCGGCATCGGACTTGCGCGTGAAGGTCAGACACTTTCAGGTGTATATCAACAACTGCGAAATCTCAGGGTGAGCCAAAACGCAGAAACAAGCAAGTAGGGAAAAGATTCATCGTCCCACAGCGCCGTGATTCGTAGCAAATCCGTCCTGTGGGACGTTCTCATAATAAACAGGAGAACAAATGACTCGAAATTATCTGATCACCGGGGGAGCCGGATTTATCGGTTCGAACTACGTTCACAAGCTGCTTCAACGCGGCGAAAAGGTCACCATTTTTGATAACTTATCCCGCGCGGGCGCTCCACGCAATGTTGCCTGGCTGGAGGAAACGTTCGGGAAAAACGGATTCAAGCTTATTGTCGGGGATGTACGAAGCGCTGCTGATATAGCGGAAGCCGCCACAGAGGCAGATGTCATCGTTCATTTGGCGGGACAGGTCGCCGTTACAACATCTGTTACAAACCCCAGAGACGATTTTGAAGCCAATGCCCTCGGAACATTCAACGCACTCGAAGCCGCGCGACTATCTGGAAAAGATCCCATTTTTCTTTATGCCTCCACCAACAAGGTCTATGGCGGCATGGAAGATGTGAAGTTATTCGAAGATGCCACACGTTGGCGTTATGCCGAATTGGAATATGGCTGCTCCGAAACACAACCATTGGATTTTCATTCGCCGTATGGCTGCTCCAAAGGAACGGGCGATCAATATGTGCGCGATTATGCGCGCATTTATGGATTGCGTTCTGTGGTGCTCCGCCAAAGCTGCATTTATGGTCCGCGCCAATTTGGAATCGAAGATCAAGGCTGGCTGGCATGGATGATCATCGCCGCCGTGACCGGGCGCAAGATCACCATCTACGGTGATGGCAAACAGGTGCGTGATGTACTGAACGTGAGCGACCTGCTCAATGCCTATGATGCCGCCATCGAAAAGATCGATGTCGCCAAAGGACAGGTCTACAACATGGGCGGTGGCACACGCAATATCCTGGCGGTGTGGGCGGAATTTGGTCCCATTTTGGAAAACCTGCTCGGCAAAAAGATCGAAGTAGCGCGCGATGACTGGCGCCCCGGCGACCAGCGTGTCTTTTATGCCGATTACCGCAAGGCGAAGAAAGAACTTGGCTGGGAACCCAAGATCGATCTCGAAACAGGTATCGAGATGCTGTTCAAATGGGTGAAGGAAAATCAAAATCTGTTTTAATGATTCAAGTTTATAATCTGCAACGCCTCGATGCAAGGTATCGAGGCGTTTAGTTTATCTATTCGGAACGGCAACCTATCTCAATGAAGAATCAAATAAATCGGCGCGATTTTCTCAAACTGGCGGGTATGCTTCCGCTTAGTGTTGCCGCACCACGTCTCGTGAAAGCATTCAACAATGCATCCCAGCAGGGACAGGCGAAAAATGTAATTATTGTTGTCTTCGATGCCTGGTCCGCGTTCAACGTTTCGTTGTATGGATATCCGCGCAACACCACCCCCAACATTGACCGGCTTGCCGCGCGCGCCATCCGCTACCGCAACCATTTCGCTGGGGGCAGTTTTACCACGCCCGGCACCGCATCGCTGTTGACCGGCGTGCTGCCATGGACACATCGCGCCTTCGACTTGAACGGTGTGGTCGCCAAGCCTTACGCGAACCGCAATTTTTTCTCTGCGTTTCAAAATCACTACAACCTTGCCTATACACATAACTCGTGGGCATATACTCTTTTACGACAATTCGGCAGAGATATCGATGAGTTGATCCCGCGCGAAAAGCTACTAATCCCTTCTGCCAACACGTTCATTACTCGGCTCTTTACCAACGACAACGATGCCGCCGCAGTAAGCTGGGAACGAGAATCTCACTTGAGCGATGACGGCGATGCATATTCGCTCTTCCTTTCTCATTTGGTTGAAGACCTTCAGGAGAAGAAGATCAGCGGACTACAACCATCTTTTCCGCGCGGGCTGCCCACTTCAGAAACCGATATTGGCTTCACTCTGGAACAGGCACGTGATTACATCGTGAGCCGTCTGATATCCGCCCCCCAACCATTTGCCGGATATTTTCACTTCCTGCCGCCGCATTATCCTTACAATACATCCAGCCAGTTCTACGATTACTTCAATGAGGATGGTTTCGTTCCCATTCACAAACCCAGGGACGTGTTCGCCACCAACAAAAAAGTGACGCTACAAAAAGACCGCAAGCTCTATGATGAATTCGTATTGTATTGTGACGATGAGTTTGGAAAGCTATACAACTCGCTTAAATCATCTGGCTTGCTCGAAAACACCTGGCTGATACTGACATCCGATCATGGCGAGATGTTCGAGCGCGACATCACCGGACACGTCTCGAATGCTCTCTACCAACCGGGAGTCCGCGTGCCGATGTTGATCTTCGAACCGGGACGCACCGAGGGCATGGATATCCACGACTACACCAGCGCCATCGACGTTCTTCCCACGCTCGCGCATGTCACCGGGGAAACGGTCCCTGAGTGGGGCGAGGGCGTGATCCTGCCTCCCTTCCAGCAAATGCCTGACCGGAGTCTCTATGTTCTGCGAGCCGTGGATAATGCCAAGTACGCTCCCTTCACGGTCGGCTCTTTTATGCAGGTCAGAGGCGGATATAAATTGCATTATTATTTCGGCTACCGCCAAACCCCGGATGAAGGGCTGGTCAAACTCTACGATCTGCAAGCCGACCCCGAGGAAATGAACGATCTGGCAGCGCTTAAACCAGAAACCACTGCAGAGTTGCTGCATGAGCTGAAGACCAAACTCAAACAGGTGGATGAACCTTATCTCTAAGAGGCACTCTTGAACAACTTGATCCATTCCATAACCAGCAAATACAACAAACAGGGATTGTGGCTCCTGTTCCTCATGTGTGTCTTCCCTCAACACTTGTGGACGTTGATCTTCGCCTTCCGTGATATCTCCTGGCTCATCGACCGCACCAACCTATGGGATGCCATCGGCAATACGTCCTATGGCATGGTCTTTGCCTTTTTCGAGAGTCTGATCATTTTCGGCGTGCTGGTCCTGGTTGGTCTGATCACCCCCTCCCGCTGGGAAGTGAACCGCCGCATTGCATTCCTGACCCTTTTACTGTTCACGATATCCATCTGGGGCATGGTCAGTCAATTGCTGTATGTGTGGAATATCTGGCTGCCCTTCCCCCTCATGCAGTTCATCGCCAACACGGGACGCCCGCTCGTGATGCTCTATGTACTAAGCCTGGCGATCGTTGTGCCGACCGTGTCATTGCCAATGGTCGCCTTCGTGCGCCGAGAGAAAACGTTCGCATCCATGCTCGATTTTATGGATCGTCTCACCACGCTCAGCATGCTCTATTTATTCCTGGATGGTATCGGTCTCATTATTGTTGTGATCCGCAATCTTTCGTAAGGCAAAATGAAAAACCAATTTAACCGACGCGATTTTCTTAAACTGGCTAGCCTATTCCCGCTTGGGATGATGGCGCCACGCTTATTCCGCACGACCCAACAAGTAGGTGGAAAGAACGTGCTTGTCATCGTCTTCGATGCCTGGTCCGCCTATAACATTTCCGTCTATGGATATGAACGTGACACCACGCCCAATATCCGGCGGTTGGCTCAGCGTGCCATACGCTATCACAATCACTACGCCGGATCTGACTACACCACTCCGGGTACCGGCACTCTACTAACGGGCGTTCTGCCATGGAAGCACCGCGCTTTGTTAGCCAACACGCAAGTGGATGAATTCTACACATCCCGCAATCTCTTCAGCGCACTGCCCGACCATTACCGCATTGCCTACACTCATAACAACTGGGCGAACACATTCTTAAAGCAATTCATCCATGAATTGGATGAATACATTGCCACTGAAAAGCTCATGCTGGCATCGTTTGACAACAATATCAAATCGTTATTTAGGAATGATGAAGATCTTGCCTCCGTCAGTTGGACGCGCAACATGAAGATCAACGAAGAGGGACACGCCTATTCCCTTTTGCTTTCGCATCTATATGAAGACCTGGAGCGCAAGAAAGTAGAGAACCTACTCGACCAGTTCCCGCGTGGGCTCCCCACCACCGGCTCTGATAACGGATTTCTGGTCGAGCAGGCAGTGGACTACATCACCGGGCGGCTTCAGTCCATTCCCCAGCCGTTTGCGGGATATTTCCACTTCCTACCGCCTCATTATCCCTATCACACATCCAAAGAGTTTGCCGATGCGTTCCTGCACGACAAATACAAGCCCATCGAAAAACCTATAGACATCTTCGGCACATCTGGGAACAAGAATTATCCGCTCAAGCGCAGGATCTATGATGAATACATCCTGTACTGCGATAAAGAATTTGGCAAGTTGTATGATACGCTGGAAAAAGCCGGACTGCTTGAAAACACTTACATAGTGTTGACCTCTGACCATGGTAAATCGTTCGAGCGCGGACTCATCGCTCATAATATCGACGCACTCTATCAGCCGGTCATCCGCGTGCCATTGATGATCTTCGAACCGGGTCGCAGCGAGGGCGTGGACGTGTACGACAACACCAGCGCGGTGGATCTCGTCCCCACGCTGGCGCACCTGACCGGGAACGCTGCGCCCGAGTGGACAGAAGGCACAGTGTTGCCGCCGTTCTCAGAACTTCCAGAGAGGAGTATCAATGTAGTGCGCGGTTATCGAATTCGAGGATGGGCATGATCCGCTGACCATCGCATCACTCATCCACGTGAGAGACAATTACAAGCTTCATTATTACTACGGCTACGAACAAACACCCGGTGATGGCGTAGTGCGCCTTTTCGATGTCAAAGCCGACCCCGAAGAAATGAACGATCTGGTCAAGGTCAAGCCGGAAACGGTAGCGGAAATGCTCAATGAACTGAAAGTAAAGTTGAAAGAAGCGGACGCGCCCTACCGAAGATCCTGACGGCGACGGTACAATACGCTCAGAACAAGCGCACCCAACAAGCCCATGAACATATCCTTCATGGTATCTGCCAGTCCCAGCATCATGTGCTCGCCAAAGTAAGTATCCATAATAAACTCGTAGAACTCCCAAAGCACTGTGGTCGTCCCGGTGCAGGTCAAAGCAAGCAAAACCTGTACCCCCAAAGGCACATCCCCGGCAAAGCGTTGGGAGTTTTTGATCGCGGAACGATAGAAGTACGCAATCGCTACACCGCCCAGAAAATGAGTAGGAACATCCAGCGGGGGAAATAAGTCGTACAAATGAAAGGCAAGACCAAGCAGATAAAGGGCAACTACGCTTAAGGGAGCCCAGGCGGATTCGCTCAAGGTAGCACCCACCCAGAGAAGGATTTGTTGTTTGTTCGGCATCGATGACCTCGGTTTGCATGATTGTATCAATTTAATACTTCCCTAAGGTACAGCGTGCCCGAAAGGGTATAATCTTTTCGCTTTATGAAAATACTTACAGTTCTAACCTATTACCGCCCGCATACATCGGGATTGACCATCTATGCGGAGCGGCTTGCGCGCGCCTTCGCCAAACGCGGACATGATGTCACGGTGATGACCACGCAATACGATCCCTCGCTCAAGGAAGAGGAGATCAGCGATGGTGTAAAGATCATCCGTGTGCCGGTAGCAGCACACATCAGCAAGGGTGTCATTGCTCCCACGTTTGGCTGGGTGGCGACGAAATTGGTGGCGCAGCATGATGTCGTTCAACTGCATCTGCCGCAGTTCGATGCGCCCGGCGTTGCCATGCGCGGACGTCTCTTCGGCAAACCGACCGTGCTCACCTATCACTGCGACATTCAACTTCCATCTGGGCTCTTCAACCGCGTGGTCAATACGGTTGTCAATTTTCAAAACAATATGGCGGGGATGTTGTCGAATCACATCGTGACCTACACTCAGGACTACGCCGACAATTCTCCCTACCTTTCGCACTACGCTTCCAAACTAACCCCGATCCTGCCTCCGGTTGAATTGCCGAGTCCACTCCCGGGCGCTGTCCAGGCTTTCGCAGACGAACACCGCGTCAAAGAGCGGAAACCGGTCATCGGCATGGCGACTCGTTTCGCATCCGAAAAAGGCGTGGAAATTCTCCTCGGTGCCCTACCTACAATTTTGAAGAAGTATCCAAAGGCACAGGTCTTGTATGCCGGTCAGCATCAGAATGTGATGGGCGAACAGGCTTATTTTGATCGTCTGGCTCCACAGATCCGTGAGTATGAAGTCTCGGGACACTGGACCTTCCTCGGCAATCTCGATCCCGTTCAAATGGCGGCGTATTATCCCAATCTCGATGTGCTAACTGTCCCCTCGCTAAACTCGACCGAAGCCTTCGGACTCGTCCAGATCGAAGCCATGATGAACGGCGTGCCGTGTGTTCCCTCCGCACTGCCGGGGGTGAGGCAGCCTGTCCTGATGCACGGCGCGGGAAAAGTATCCAAGATCGGAGACTCCGCCAGTGTAGCGGAAGCCATCCTCGGCGTGTTAGATGAACCGGAAAAATATCGCGCAGATGTCGCATCCATCAAGAAATCCTACGATCCCGATTTAGTGGCTGTGGCGTACGAAAAATTATTTGAGAGCCTCAAGAGGCGGAAATCCTAAATGAAAGATTTTTTATCCTTACAACTCCGTGACCTGCCATACTTCCGCGCCTTTTTGCGGGCAGTGGAAAGTTCGTATTATCAGGATCTGCCGTTGCCTGCGCCCATCTACGATGTTGGCTGCGGTGATGGTCATTTCGCATCGCTGACCTTCGATCAGAAAATTGACGTGGGGCTAGACCCCTGGCATGGACCGATCCACGAAGCCAAGAAGTTTGGCGCGTACAAAGGTCTCGTGGAAGCAGATGGCGCGAAATCGCCTTTTCCCTCGGAATATTTTGCCAGCGCATTGAGCAACTCGGTGTTGGAACATATTCCGCACATTGACGCTGTATTAGCAGAGACCGCGCGCGTGTTGAAAAAAGATGCACCTTTCTATTTCTGTGTGCCGAACACACGTTATTTTTCAGAGCTTTCCATTTCACGCGTGTTGGGTAAGCCGTACGAAGAGTGGTTCCGCAAGATCTCGCGTGTCCACCACGCCGACGAGCCGGATGTCTGGAAGGCGCGGTTGGAAAAAGCTGGGTTCAAGCTGGTCCATTGGTGGCATTACTTCTCGCCCGCTTCCATGCGCGTGTTAGAATGGGGACACTATTTTGGCGTCCCATCGGTCTTTGCCCGCGTTCTCACCGGCAAATGGATCATTTTCCGCACCGATTGGAACCTGTGGCTCACGAAAAAATATGTAAGCAACTACGCATCCCCCGCCGCCATCGATAACGGGACATTCACGTTTTATATTGCGCAGAAGATGTAGGGGCGGGGTCACCCCGCCCCCACTACAATAATTATTATGCCTTTTGACGAAAAATATTTTTCCACGCATACCTACGCTAATATTACTTTCGCCAAGTACAGCATGTATTGGTGGTCGAACCGATTCCAGGGGATTTTAGCGCGCCGTTATGGAAGAAAAGGAGCGCGCCTGCTGGAAGTCGGCTCGGGCATGGGGCATCTGGTGGGAAGTCTGGAAGACAGCTTTGACACTTACGGCATGGACTTGAATCACTGGGCGGTCAAGCAGTCCAAAGACGTGATAGACAAAACCAGTTTACAAACTGCCAGCGCGCAGGAACTTCCTTATAAAGATGGCGCGTTCAATGTGGTCATTATTAAGCACATCGTAGAACATTTGCCCGACCCGCAGAAAGCTATTAACGAGATCGGGCGCGTGACCGAGAAGGGCGGCATCCTGCTGCTTGCCACGCCAAATCTCGATTCCCTGCTCAAGCCGTGGAAGGGTGAGAAATGGATCGGCTATCAGGACCCGACCCATATTTCCCTGAAACGACCCGCTGAATGGTTCTCCTATATCGAGAATGCCGGTTTCAATATCCAGCGTAAATTCTCTGATGGCTTTTGGGATGTTCCTTATGTGCCACTTATTCCCAAGCAACTCCAAAAATTGGCATTCGGCTCGCTCGGTGGCTTTCAGGCGATCACAGGCGTTATCTTTTTGCCATATCGCTGGGGTGAAAGTATCTTGGTAATTGCAAAAAAACAGTGAATTGCATACACCGTCCTGCAGGTTTTCTTGAAAACTTTGTTGAAGGAATCGAACCTGTAAGGCGTTAACTGAGAGAGACGTATGAGCGAAGACCTACAACCGACCAATCCACCAGAGGAGCCCAGCGTACTTGACTACGTCAAGTCGCTTTTTCGATTCGGCAGGGAGGCAAGGATCCAGATCCCAGCCTTTGTCGAGGAAGAAACTCCTACCAACGTACAAGAACTGGTTCCTGCCGGGTCATCAGACCTTCAACCCTTTGAAACAGCTCAGGACAAACCTGCAAACCTGGAACCTGCCAACCTATTAACTCCCTTCCCCTGGCGTTCCTTACTGGCTCTCCTCCTGGCGCTGATCGGACAGAAATTATTTGACGCATCCGTTCTCAATGTGAAACTTGGGGCTGTTTTTTATGTGGGAGCATTGGCACTACTGGGCTGGTCGATCTATCTCAAAGAATGGACGCTCACTTCTCTCAAAGAAACATCCGAAGGCACCGACCCGCTATCCTACCGTTGGCTGGCGTTGATCATCAGCGTTCCTCTTGCCGTTTGGGCGTTCCTTAGTTTCGACAACAATCTCTTTACCACGTTCAATGTCATCCTCTGGTATTTTGCGATCGCATTTTTTCTGTGGGCATTCTGGTTGAATGGACGCAGTCTTTGGTCTGTGCTCAGAGATATCGTTACAAACACCAAAAGATTCTTCCAACGTGATGCATGGACCATCAGCGTTTCACGCTGGGCATTGCTTATTGTTGCTGCTCTGGCGCTGGCATTCTTCTTCCGCTTTTATCGAACGGGGAGCGTTCCGCCGGAGCCGTTCAGCGACCAGGCAGAAAAGATCCTGGATGTGTACGATGTCTCGCAGGGACAGACGCACATCTTCTTCACGCGCAATACCGGGCGCGAAGCTTTTCAGATGTATTGGACCCTGCTCGTAGCGAACGTCTTCCACACGGGCCTTTCCTTCTTTAGTCTCAAACTCGGTACAGCCATCCTCGGTTTTTTAACCCTGCCTTTCATATATCTACTCGGAAAAGAGATCGGCGGAAAACGTGTGGGGCTTTTCGCGTTGATCCTGACCGGAGTTGGATATTGGCCCAACGTCATCAGCCGCATCGGACTGCGTTTTCCGCTTTATCCTCTGTTCGCCGCACCGACGCTTTTCTTCCTCATCCGCGGCTTGCGGACGCGTAACCGCAACGATTTTCTACTCTCAGGGCTTTTCCTGGGGATCGGTTTGCATGGCTACAGCCCCATGCGCATTGTTCCGTTCGTGGTCATCGCGGCATTTATCATCTACTGGCTTCATGCTCAATCCAAAGGCGCACGCCGGGAACTGCCACTCTGGCTCGTCATGCTGGGACTGACCGCCCTATTCGTGTTTCTGCCGCTTCTACGCTACTGGATGGATAACCCCGATACCTTTGGATTCCGTGCCTTCTCACGTTTGAGCAGTATCGAAACGCCCATCACACAACCGGTCTCGACCATCTTCGCTTCGAATGTATGGAAGGGACTCAAGATGTATAACTTCGATGACGGCGAGATCTGGGTCAACTCCATTCCGCACCGCCCTGCTTTGGATGTGGTCTCTGCGGCGTTGTTTATCATCGGGGTCGTGTTGGTGCTGGTGCGTTACATCCGCAACAGGCATTGGCTTGACCTATTCTTGTTGGTCTCTATTCCATTACTGCAATTACCATCCACGCTTTCGATCGCCTTTCCCGGCGAGAACCCGGCGTTGAACCGCGCTGGCGGCGCGTACATTCCGGCATTCATTCTCGGGGCGCTGGCGCTCGATGGTCTGCTGACCAGCTTCGGGCGTGGAAAGATGCGCAGCGTCCTGGTCTGGGTGGTGGCAGGGCTATTGTTGTACTCATCCATTTCGCAGAATTACACGTTGGTCTTCGATACGTTCTACAAAGAATTCCGACAGGGTGCCTGGAACACATCTGATATGGGCGCAGAGATCAAAAAGTTCGAGCAGACGTATGGCAGGACTGATACGATCTGGATCGTGCCGTTCCCGTATTGGGTCGACACGCGTCTTCCGGCGGTGTGGGCAGGCATCCCCAACCGCGATATGGCGCTGTGGCGACAGAACTTGTCTGAGTCGTTGAATGTGCAGGGACCCAAGTTGTTCATGGTAAAGGCAAATACCGTCGACCCGGCAGGGAACGACCAGGAGACGCTGGACGTCTTGAAATCGTTGTACCCGAATGGAAAGTTGACCTTGCACAACTCGGATATCGTTGGGCATGATTTTTGGCTGTACTTTGTGACAGCGGAGTAAATAAACTGAAAGTCTCTCCCGAGACCTTCAGAGAAAATCTTTTTCTTTGGGAAGGGCAACCTTTCAATGTGTTATTTTAAGAACCTGTCAGGTCAATATTTATGAATTGCGAAAAGCATTCCTGGCTCTATGATATTTTGCTCCTGCTCGTACTCGTGCTGGCGGGCTATTTACGTTTAACTGGCGTGAACTGGGGTGACGATGGCAACCAGCATCCCGATGAAAACTTCCTGCTGGGTGTGGTGGGGAATATGCAGGCGCACAAATGCCTGGATGCAACCATCCCGGTGGAAGCCTGCCCGGCAGACCAAAAACGCTGGCTCAGCATCGGGGATTATTTCGACAGCAAGACATCCACGCTCAATCCCTATAACCGCGGATTCACTTTCTTTGTTTATGGCAACCTGCCGATGAACATCGTCCGCTACGCGGTGGAGTTGTCTGAAAGCGGTGACATCAAAACGATCGGACGCCAGGCTTCGGCACTGGCAGATTTGTTCACGATCCTGATCTTGTACTTTATCGTCTCGCGGCTTTACGGTCAGCGCACCGGTTTATTGGCGGCACTACTCTCCTCGCTGGCGGTGATGCAGATCCAGCAGTCACATTTCTTCACCACCGATCTATTCGTCAATCCGTTCGCGTTCCTTGCGATTTATTTTGCGGTATTGATTCTCGACCACAGGAAAAAAGATCCTGAACCACCCACAGAAGCAGTCGAAGTCGTTCAAGCAAATGTGGTCACCGCCGAGGTAGTTGAAGTTGCTGAAACGCCCCAAAATGAGACCGACTACGCAAAAGTCGCTTACAACATTCTACGAGAACCACTCGTATGGCTGAGCATCGGCTTTGGATTCGCCTTCGGTATGGCGCTGGCATCCAAGGTCAACATTTATCCGCTGGCGGTTTTGCTGCCAGGCGCATTTATTATCAAATACTTCATCGACAGATCAAAAGGCAGCGCCCCAAAACTGGACACCGAATATTGGACGCTGGTTCTCGTCTGTCTCGTCGCGGGCGGACTTGCAGCACTGATCTCCTTCCGTATCTTCCAACCGTACGCCTTCGATGGTCTGCTCCCCAGCAAGCAATGGATCGACAACATCAAAGAGCAGCGCTTACAGGCAAAAGGCGATGCCGACCTGCCTTGGAATTTGCAATGGGCGCGCCGTAATCATCTATATTCTTTTGAGAACCTGACGAAATGGGGACTCGGTCTACCGCTAGGTATTTTGGCATGGATCGGTTTCCTATACATGGGCTGGCGCATTCTCAAAGGCGAATGGCGTCATGCGCTTGTGTGGGGCTGGACGGCTGCCTACTTCCTCTGGCAGTCCATGCAGTTCAATCCGACCATGCGCTATCAATTGCCCATCTATCCTTTGCTGGCAATGATGGCTGCCTGGTTTGTCGTAGAAGTATCGCGCTCCACCAACTCACGTGTTGTGAAATATACCGTCAATGCGATTGGCATTGTTGTAGTAGCTCTGACCGCTGCCTGGGCTTTTGCCTTCCAAAGCATTTATATCCGCCCTGAACCGCGCATCGCTGCTTCGCGCTGGGTCTACCAAAACATTCCCGGTCCTATCAATCTGCAAATCCAGACCGCGGATGGAAAGATCTACAACCAACCCGTACCATTCCCCTCCGGCGGATTTATCACAGCCGAACAACCGTACGATTTCGCTTTCATCCCGCGTGTGGACGGGACTCTCACCAGTCTCACGCTCCAACATGCCGTAGACGACAGCGGTTCCATTTCGACGGTTGATCTGTTCCTGTCCGAACAGCCGAGTCCCACCTCTGACACGGCTCCCGCAAAAGCTTCTGTCAAAGCGGATTTCTCTTCAAAGGAAGATCCGCGTGGTGAGACGTATCAACTCGTTCTCAACAAACCCATCTCCGTCACGAACGGAAAACAATTCTATGCCCGCCTGCAAGTGGACGCAGGTGTGCTGACCATCACCGGCGCCGCCATCGCCAACGAGACCAGCTACGATTACACCCTGCCCTTACGTGTGGATGGGTATGATGGCTTCGGCGGTATCTACCGCGGTGACTTGAATCTCGAAGTCTACTGGGATGACAATGCCGATAAATTCACACACTTCACCGACATTCTCAACCAGACCGATTACATTCTCATCCCCACCAACCATCAATACGGACAGATCACGCGCGTGCCTGAGCGTTACCCGCTCATGACATTGTATTATCGTGAGTTGATCGGCTGCCCGCCCGCGGAAAATATCATCCAGTGTTATCGAACGGCACAACCAGGCGATTATCAGGGCAGGCTTGGCTTCGACCTTGTGGCGGTTTTCGAGACCTATCCCACACTAGGGAACATCTCCATCAACGATCAGGCAGCGGAAGAAGCATTCACCTTTTACGATCATCCCAAGGTGCTGGTCTTCAAAAAGAATGCGGACTACAACCAGGAGAAAGTCCTCGCCACACTCAGCACCGTGGACCTGACCAAGGTTGTCCACCTCCTGCCGCGTCAATTCAGTGATTACACCAACTTAATGCTGCCTGGTGACCGTCTCGCCACGCAGCGTGCAGGCGGAACCTGGTCAAAACTATTTGATTACGATTGGCTGCAGAATCGCTATCCCTGGCTGGGATTGGTCTATTGGTATATCTTCATCTTCCTACTGGGCTTGGTAACCTATCCGATCATTCGCTTGGCATTGCCGGGACTGGCAGATAAAGGGTACCCCCTCAGCCGCGCGCTTGGATTATTGCTGCTTGGCTATCTCTCGTGGGTATCTGGCTCGGTAAAGATTCCCTACACGCGTCTAACGATCGCGATCAGCTTAACACTGATCATTGTTGCAGGTATTGCGTTGGCATATTATCAACGCGACGAATTGCGCGAAGAGTGGAAGAACAAACGCAAATACTTCCTGCTGATCGAAGGCATCTTCCTGACCTTCTTCCTGATCGACCTGATCATCCGCATCGCCAACCCCGATCTCTGGCACCCCAACTTCGGCGGCGAACGCCCGATGGATTTCTCGTACTTCAACGCGGTCATCAAGAGCACATCCTTCCCGCCCTATGATCCCTGGTTCGCGGGCGGATATATCAACTATTACTATTATGGCTTCGTGCTGGTTGGCACACCGGTCAAATTGTTAGGCATCGTTCCATCCATTGCTTACAACTTCATCCTGCCAACCCTCTTCGCTATCGTTGCCATCAACGCCTTCTCCATTGGCTGGAACATCGTTGAGAATAGATCTTCCAAGGAAGATGATGAACGACCTTCAACATTTGACCTTGGACTCGTCTCCGGTCTGGCTGCATCCTTTCTCACGCTCATCATCGGCAATCTCGGCACGATCCAACTGGTCTACAACAAACTCCAGCAAATGGGAGCTGGACCCGCTTTTGACTGGAACTCGACCATTGGCCAAAGGCTAACGTGGTTCGTCGCAGGTGCGAAGGCGCTATTCAATGGTGCACAGTTCATTGTCTCGAACGGAGACTGGTACTGGCTGCCGAGTTGCGTTGTACCTCCAAAAGGCGGCAACGAGATCACGGAATTCCCATTGTTCACGTTCCTCTACAGCGACCTGCATGCGCACATGATCGCCATGTTCATCATGCTGTTGGCGATCAGTTGGGCACTCGCCATCGTGGCAGGACGCGCTCACTGGCGGAATCCGCTATCGGCTGGGCTGGGATTCGTGCTCGGTGGCTTGATCATCGGTGCGTTGTATCCCACCAACCTGTCGGATATGTATACTTTCCTGCCCATCGGAATCGCTGCGGTGGTATATGCCATCTGGCGCTATGTGAACACCCCATCCATATCGATAAAAGTTGCTCTTGTAGCAGGCGCCGTGGTCGCTTTGACGGCACTTGCCTTCCTGATGTATGAACCCTATCGTGCCTGGTACGCGCAGGCATACAGCGCTCTCGACCCGTGGAAGGGACCCTACACACCCATCGGTGCCTACTTCACACAATGGGCAATTTTCCTCTTTATCCTCGTGGCATGGATGACCTGGGAAACCCGCGAGTGGATGGCGTCAACGCCCGTCTCAGCATTGAACAAATTGAAACCTTACGCCTGGCTGATCGAAGGCGGGTTGGTCTTCATCGTCTTTGCCTTGCTGGCATTGCAGTTCATGATCCGCAAATCGGGTGAGATCAGCGTCGGCTGGGTGGCGCTTCCCATTGCAGCCTGGGCTGGCATTCTGATGCTGCGCCCGAACATGCCAGACATGAAACGCTTTGTGTTGTTCATGATCGGCACCGCCCTGCTCATCACCATCGTCGTGGAAGTTGTGGTGGTGCGCGGCGATATCGGCAGGCAAAACACCATCTTCAAGTTCTACCTGCAAGCCTGGTTCCTGCTGGCAACCAGCAGCGGAGCGGCATTGGCATGGACCTTACCCGCTTTCTTCAAGTGGCTGCCGGGCTGGCGCGCCTTCTGGCAGACCATGATGATCCTGCTGATCGCGGGCGGATTGCTTTTCACCGTCAGCGGCACATCCGGCAAGATGCGCGACCGCTGGATCGTGGAAGCCCCACGCACGCTCGAACTCGATGTATTACATGAAGTACGCCCAATACGATACCAACGGTCAGCGCCTTGTGCTCGATGAAGACTATCGCGCCATCCGCTGGATGCAGGATAACGTGCAAGGCTCGCCGGTCATTGTGGAAGCCAACTGTGTGGAATACCACTGGTGCACACGTTTCACCATTTACACCGGCTTGCCCGGCGTGGTTGGTTGGAACTGGCATCAGCGTCAGCAGCGCGTGTACACGTCTACAGAAGTGCAGGCGCGTGTCGATGATATTGGAAGTTTCTATAATGCCGTGGATATTGAATTTGCACGTACCTTCCTGAAAAAATATGATGTGCGTTACATCATCGTTGGTCAACTGGAACGGGCTGCTTATACGCCCGAAGGATTGATCAAGTTCGAACAATATGACGGTCAATACTGGCGCGCAGTCTATCACGATGGCGCGACCACCATTTACGAAGTAGTACCTTAGGGATATGTCATTCTGAGGAGCGAAGCGACGAAGAATTCCACGCCATGAAGATTTCTATGCAATGGTAGAGACCCTTCGCTGCCGCTCAGGGTGACATAAAACCCTGAAGATAAACAACAACTTAAGCATTAACTATAAAGAGGTAAGCCATGATCTATCACATCACCTCTCGCAAGGCATGGGAGGCTGCACAGGCAAACGGCGAATATCGTACCGAAGGTCTGCCAATCGAAGGATTCATCCACTGTTCAACATTTGAACAGGTGCTGCCGGTCGCGCATCTTTACTACAAGGGACAGCGTGGACTCATCGTGCTTGGGATCGAGCCCACGCTTCTCTCCTCAGAACTGAGGTGGGAACCGCCATCGGGTGGGAATCCACCCCCCGGCGTCCCCGTTGGAGAAATGTTTCCGCACGTCTACGGTCCCATCAACGTAAACGCTGTCATCAAAGTCGCCGAATTAGAATCAAACACAGACGGCACCTTCACCCTGCCCACCTTCTAATTACCATTCACTATTCTCTACTCTCTGTTTCTCTTTGCTCTTCCTTCGTGGTAAAAAGCTTTTCAATCTAAAATCACCAATCCAAAATCGAAAATCAAATGCTCTTTTTCCTCTCCTGGTACATCCTCATCACCCTCCTCGGCTGGATCACCCTGCCGCTGACCTATCATCTCTTCCCCGCCCTGGCGGACCGTGGCTATACCATCTCACGAGCCTTTGGTCTGCTCGCGTGGGGATTCGTCTTCTGGCTTTTTGCCAACTTCGGACTCGCCCAAAATGATATCGGCGGCTTACTTCTCGGACTCATCATCGTCCTCGGGCTGAGTTTATGGACGATTTTCAATCGTAAATCGGTAATCGAAAATCGTAAATTGGATATCGTACATTGGCTCTCAGAAAATCGACGTCTCATCCTCACCACCGAGATCCTCTTCCTCGTTGCCTTTGCCTTCATGGCATTCATCCGCGCCAGCAACCCGGAGACGAACACTGCCGGAGGTGAAAAATGGATGGAAGTGGCGTTCATCAATGCTGTCCTGCATTCGCCCACCTTTCCTCCACATGACCCGTGGCTCTCGGGTTTCGCCATCTCCTATTATCACTTCGGCTACATCCTGACCGGCATGTTGGCGATGTTCACCTCCACACCCGCCAGCATCGCTCACAACCTGATGCTGCCATTGATCTTCGCCCTCAGCGCCATCGGTGCATATGGCATTATCTATAACTTACTGGCAATCTCCGCCAACAAAGCGGAGACGCCTCACGCTTCACGCTTCACTTTTTCTGCTCTCTTCGGTCCTCTCTTTCTCCTGCTCATCTCCAACCTCGAAGGCTTCCTCCACTCCCTGCACCACAAAGGACTCTTCTGGACCTTTAATTCCGGCGGTACTGCCACATCTGCTTTTTGGAACTGGCTGGATATTGTCGATCTGAAAAATCCGCCTCCGCAAACACTGACCTGGGCGCCCAAGGAATTCTTCTGGTGGTGGCGTGCTTCGCGTGTGATCTCCGATTACGAATTCAACGGCACCTGGCATGAGGTCATTGATGAGTTCCCGTTCTTTTCCTATCTGCTTGGTGACCTGCATCCGCATGTGCTGGCTATGCCATTCATGCTGTTGGCAGTTGCTGTGGCATTGAATATCTATCTTGGCGGCTGGCGCAGACGGATCAATCTATTCTTCGGTGAGTTAAAACTCAGCTGGGAGGGATTCGTTCGTCAGTGCCTTAATCTTGGGTGGGCTGGCATTCCTCAACACATGGGACATCCTGCCCGGCGCGGCGTTGATCGTTTTCAGTTACGTATTAGCTCAGGTCCGTGAATCAGGCTGGAACTGGGAACGAATTGAAGACGCCCTGTTGTTCGGCATCCCGGTGGTGATCACTGCTTATGTAATGTATCTCCCGTTCTTCGTCGGCTTTGATTTGCAGGCAGGCGGCATCGTGCCAAGTTTTATGTTCCCAACGCGCGGCGCGCAGTTATGGGTCATGTGGGGCACGCTGTTCATTCCGATCTTTGCGTATCTGATCTATTTATGGGCGAACAAGGCGCCTGCCAATTGGCGTACCGGAAGTTTGGCAGCATTGGGGTTCGTGCTTATTTTATTTATCGCCATGTTCGCGGCGGGATTGTTGGCGCTGTGGCTTAAACCCGATCTGATCCAGCCGATCCTGCAAATGCAAAACATGGACGTGAGCGCCTTCCTCAAAGCGAGTCTATCCATTCGCTTGAAAAATATCGCCGGGTTGTTGACTTTGCTTGCGCTGCTCATCCCAACCTTCTCCTTCTTATTTACTACTCGCCAATCGAATATTGAAACAGACGTTGAAGTTCAAGAAGGTTCTTCTTTCAATCTTCAACCTTCAACCTTCACCCTTCTACTCATCGCTCTCGGCACGCTCCTCATCCTCGCTCCGGACTTCTTCTATCTGCGCGACAACTTCGGCTATCGCATCAACACCATTTTCAAGTTCTACTACCAAGCCTGGGAATTGTTGGCGTTGGCAGCCGGGTTTGCCGTGGCATGGATGTTCTCGAAGCTGCGCGGCGCATCCTTCGGCGTGTACACAACGGTCATGGTGCTTGTGATCGTGATGGGACTTGCCTACCCCGTCTTCTCCTTGCCGAACAAGACCGACAATTTCAAAAAGGACAATCCCGAGCAACGCACACTCGATGGCGCAGCCTATCTCGCCACCTACATGCCCGATGATTATGCAGCATTTGCTTTCATGCGACAGCAGGAGCAAGGTATTATTGCCGAAGCTGTCGGCGGACAATACAGTGAGTACGCGCGCTTCGCCACGTTCACCGGTATGCCCACCGTGTTGGGCTGGCCCGGTCATGAAGGGCAATGGCGCGACTACGCCCTGGTCGGCTCGCGCGAACAGGACATTAGCGAACTCTACTCCACGCCCGATTGGGTTACCACGCAGAATATTATTAAAAACTATAACATCCGCTACATCGTGGTGGGTACCCTCGAACGGAACACATACCGTGTCAACGAAGAGAAGTTCAATAAATTCTTGAAACCGATCTTCCAGCAGGGAACCACTACCATCTTTGTGGTGCCATAATTGTTTTGGACTCAAAAGTCTCCAGACTTTTGAGTGATAGTGTAAAGTTATCAGTCCAAAGTCTATAGACTTTGGACTCCACTCGCTCCATGAAGGATATCCTCTCGAGTATCGTTATAGATGTACAGAAATAAATTGAACGCAGGTAAAATAACTCCATGAATTCTCCCCGACTCAAATACGAAGGCTGGTTATATGGACTGGCTTTCCTGATCGCAATCGGCTTCCGCCTGATCCAACTCGGTGCCTCGCCGCTAACCGACTCTGAAGCCACGCTTGCGCTGCAGGCATTCCACCTCGCCCAAGGCAAGGATGTCATCCTCGGACCGCAGCCCATCTATATCCTTTTCACGAGTCTTTTCTTCTCTGTCATCGAAGCCACCAACTTCATGGCGCGCATCCTGCCGGCGTTGGTGGGAAGCTTTATCGTTTTTGCGCCCTGGTTCCTGCGCGAACAACTCAAACCACGCATTGCGCTGATCGCCGCCTTCCTGCTTGCCTTCGACCCCGGGCTGGTCGCCATTTCCCGCCAAGCCGACGGTACCATGCTGGCTGTGACGTTCACCCTCTTTGCCATCGGCATGTGGATGAACCGCCGCGACATCCCCTTCGGCATCTTCGCCGGATTGGCGCTTCTCTCCGGACCTTCAATCTGGTTTGGCGCCGTGATCCTTGGACTCATCCTGTTGCTTCTCTACGGCATGGCAGCCCGCCCCGCATCCGAAACAGAACCTCTTACTGATGATGAACAAATACCCGAAGCGGATTCGCCACAACCCAAAATCGTCAATCGTCAATCGTCAGTCGTCAATCGCGATTCTCTAATCGCTTTTGCTGTTACCATCCTCCTCGCCAGCACCCTCTTCTTCTCCACCCCCAACGGACTCAGCGCCTGGCTCCAATCAATTCCCGCCTACCTCACCGGCTGGGCGTCCGCATCGTTGACAACTCCCTTGCGGACACTGGTCACCTTCCTCGCCTACGAACCACTGGGAATCTTTTTAGCGGCGTTTGCCCTCATCCGCAGTTTCCGCAGTGCGGACAAGAACATTCTGTTATTCAGCATCTGGTTGGGAGTTGCATTACTGCTGGCGATCTTCTACCGCCAACCCGCGCAATTGACCTGGGTCATCATCCCCTTGCTGGCATTGGCTGCCACCGAACTTGCCGAAGCAGCCGAGTTGTACGAAGATGAACGCGTGGAAGTTGGCGTTGTGGTGCTCGCCATCACGATCCTGCTGACCTACATCTGGTTCAACATCGCCAACATCGCCCTCAACCCCTACGGGCAGACTGCCACCACCGTTCCGCTGTTCGGCACCGTGGAAAATCCGCGCGCCATCGTGTTGTTTGGGTCGCTCGCCATCGTTATTGCCTGTATCTTCCTCGTAGCAGTGGGATGGTCCTCACGCACCGCCTGGTTGGGAAGCATCTGGTCGTTCACCATATTCTTCGTCATCTACAGCCTCGGTTCCGCCTGGGGCGCCAGCGGACTGCGTACCCCCGACGGCGTGGAATTATGGAATCCCGACCCAAAACCGCAGCAGGCAAATCTGCTGCTTGCCAGCGTACGCGATGTTTCCGAATACAGCACGGGGGATAAAAATTCACAGCCGGTCACCATCATGGGCATCCAATCACCGGCGCTTGAATGGTTATTACGCAACAACGATGTGAAAGTGGTCACGGCGCTCGATCCGCTTGTGGCGCCACCGTTGGTCATTACCCCGATCATGGACGATCTCGGTCTCCCCTCCGCCTACCGCGGACAGGATTTCACCTGGCGACAAGGCGCCTCCTGGAACGCGCTTCTGCCCAGCGACGACCTGAGCTGGTTCGTCTTCCACAAAGTCCCGCTCGAAAGTGAGACCATTATCCTCTGGGCGCGCGATGACCTGTTCCCGGATACAAGAGAAAGTACGAATACGCCATAGCCAAATGTTATGTCGTTGCGAGGAGCGTTTTTTGCGACGAAGCAATCTCCTCTTAAACAGTTAAAAATTCTTCGCCACGAGCATCCCATTTAATAGGAGATTGCTTCGTGGCGCTTACAGCGCCGCTCGCAATGACATCGGTTGTATGATAAACGTCCCGACGTTCGGGACGTTTTTGTTCGACGGTTATACCCCGGTCACAATTACGACCGGGGTATTATATAATTGCCTCAACAATGACACACTCAACTCTCCCCTCCATAATTGCCATTGATGGTCCCGCTGCGTCAGGTAAATCCACGCTCGGGCTGAGCATCGCCAATGAGCTCGGGTATTTGTTCTTTGACACCGGCATCATGTATCGTGCCGTCACCTACGTGGCGTTGAAACGCCGCATGGACCTGAGCGATGAAGCGCAGGTCACCGCCCTCGCCGAAGGAACGCCGATCGAGATCACACCTGCATCCCAATCCGATGGGCGAACGTGTGACGTCTCGGTGGCGGGCGAAGATATCACCTGGGAAACGCGCCTTCCCGAAGTGGACGCGAACGTCTCGGTCGTCTCTGCCTATCGCGGGGTGCGCGCCGCCCTGACCCAACAGCAGCGACGCATCGGTCTGCGCGGCAATGTGGTCATGGTCGGGCGCGATATCGGAACGGTCGTCCTGCCCGAAGCGGATTTGAAGATCTATCTGGATGCCTCCGCCGAAGAACGCGCCAAACGACGCTACGACGAGATCCTCGCCCGCGGCGGCAAAGCGGACTACAACGAGATCCTTGCCAAAGTGATCAAACGCGACCGCATCAACTCCACCCGCGATGTGGCTCCGTTAAAAGCAGCGGAGGATGCCATTGTGCTGGACTCCGATAAACTCAACGCACAGGAAGTCTTCGAACATGTGATGGATATGGTCAAATGACAGAAACGTACCGCGTTCCATTCCGCTTTCGGATCAGCCGCCCCATTTTAAAATTTGTTTTTCGCGGCATCTTTCGTCTGCTTGGGCGCGTGAAGATCAGCGGGCAGGAACACATTCCCTACGGCACGCCGTATGTGGTTGCCATCAACCACGTCTCGATCTTCGACCCCCCGTTGGCAGGCGCCTTCTGGCCCGAACAGTTGGAGATCATCGGAGCGTCGGATGTTTTTGAAAAACCCGGTCAGGGACAGATCCTCAAACTCTACGGTGTCATCCCTGTCCATCGCGGCGAATATGACCGCGTGCTATTTACAAAGATCATTTCCGTGATCAAGTCTGGTTTCCCATTGTTGATCGCACCCGAAGGCGGACGCTCCCATGTGCCCGCCATGCGGCGCGCCATGCCCGGCATCTCGTATATCATCGAACAGACCGGTGTGCCCGTTATTCCAGCCGCCCTTGTAGGCACCACCGAAGACTTCTGGCAGCGCGCCCGACGTGGTGAGAAACCAGTGCTTGAAATTCGTATTGGCAGACCCATTACGCTCCCGCAGATCACAGCCAAAGGCAATGAGAAACATGAAGCACGGCAGAAGAACGCCGATCTGGTCATGTCGTATCTTGCCGGTCTGTTACCTGAGGAATATCGAGGTGAGTATGCCGGATCAGTCATCTTCCCAGCCTAAACCCATAACCGATTGGTGGCGACCAGACCTGGTCGCTCTGTCACCACTGACATTCATGCGCAAACTGACGCGTGCATTTTTGCGCGGCTTGATGAAGTTGCTCGCGTTCCTTCTGCTGCGCATGGAGATCAAGGGCTTGGAAGAATTTCCGCGTCAGGGACCGGCTGTAATCGTCTTCAACCACCTGGGCGATGCCGACGTTGTTTTACTGGCAGCGGCATTTCCCATCTATCTTGCCACCGAGGGCATCGGAAAGATTGAGTTATATGACCACTGGCTGGTCGGTCCGCTGTTCCGCGCCTATGGCGTGATTTGGATCCACCGCGGACAACCCGACCGTAAAGCCATCCGCGCCGCACTGGATGCATTGGAACAAAGGCGCATGCTCATCCTTGCGCCGGAGGGGCGGCAAACGGTCACCGGCGGGTTGGAGGAAGGAACCGACGGCGCAGCCTTCCTTGCCATCAAATCGGGCGCGCCTATTGTGCCAGTGGCGATCACTGGGACAGAAAATGAAAACATCTATGGCAATTTCAAACGCTGGAAACGTCCACGCGTCACATTATCAGTGGGGGAACCATTCTTTATACGGGAACAAGCTGACCGCCAAGGAATGATGCGGGAGGGCACACGTCAGATCATGGAGTCGCTGGCAAACCTCCTGCCTGAATCCTATCGGGGGATTTATAAAGAGTCCGAAAACACGGAATAGATCATCATCCAGACTTTCATTTCTCTAAACAAGTTGCGCAGCAAGGTCTCTTCGCAACCGTATATCATTGGGGCTATAATCACCATCTATGCAGTTCATAACGAAACTGTTTGATGATCTTGCCTACCTCAACCCCATTCAGATCGCAGGATGGCTGGTGTGGCTTGGGTTCGCAGGATTGCTTGCAGTGGCGTTAATGAACTGGCGGGGATATCATCCCGCATGGAACCAGCGTTCCTGGGGAATTCTGGCAGCACTGTTGTTTCTAACTCCTCTCACCGCTTTATTTCTCGGCGTTAAATTTTCCACCGGCTCGACATTGCCCGTGCCTGGCATGCCCGAAGAAGCATCCGGCTCGACCATGATGCTTTTCTCTGCCATCCCCTGGACCCTGGCGGGCGGGCTGCTGGGTCCGTTTGCCGCGGCAGGGGTGGGCATGCTCAGTGGATTGCTGCGCGGCGTTTGGGATACGCACAGTCTATTCTCGGTCGTTGATCTGGGTTTGATGGCGGTCTTGTTCTCGGTAGCGAACCGTCAGCGTTATCGCACACCGATCTTTCGCGCCTTGCGTATGCCGCTGGTCAGTGCCCTGGCATTGATCGTCCCGCACGCAATCTTCTTTGTATTGAGTTCTCTCTTTACCGTAACATCCTCCGCCACCATGACGGAACGGCTTGATTACGCCTTGAGCAATGTGGGCATGGTAAGCCTTGCCTTCGGCGGTGAGATGCTCCTGGCGGGTTTGTTCGCGCAGGTCATTGCTCTTGTCTTCAAATCACATTGGGGTGAGCTGGGAATGTTACAGCCTTCGCCCGCAGAAAAGAGCATCGAGACCCGTTTCATCTCTGGCACAGGAACCGTGATCTCTCTGTTACTGGTCACGCTGCTGCTCGGCGATTGGATCGTGGCGGGCGCCAAAGCACGCGACCTGCTGCATGATCGTCTTGAAAGCACAGCTCATACGGCTGCACAGAGCGTACCCTTCTTCCTTGAAACAGGACAGAACCTGGCATCGCGGCTCGCGGCAGATTCTGAATTGAGCGAAACCGCCGATAGCGAATTGCCTGTCTATCTTTCTGAGCGCATTCAATCGATTCCATATTTCAATCAACTGATCGTATTCGACACAGCCTCTGTTTCGTTAGTCGCAAGCTATCCGCCTGAAATGCCGGTGCAATTGACACAGCAGGAAGAGGCGGGCTTGCAGTTCATTCAGCAGGGAGTGCCGAATCAGGTTTATGCCATTCCTCCACTGCAAACGGGAGAAGCCGCACGCATCTCGTTCTTTGCTGCCATTCCCGGCACAACACGTGTATTGGTGGCACGCACTGACTTAGAGTCCAATCCCTACACACGTGCACTGATCGAGAACCTGAATAGCATGCAGGAATTGAACGGCGCCGGTCTATTGGTGGACGATCAAGGGACCATTCTCTATCACCCGCAAACAGACCAGATCATGTCTTCATATACGGGGCAACGCAGCGACACACCCTCCTTTTTCGATGAGACCGCTTCGATCGGGACCCGGCAGTTGGTTTATTATCAACCGGTGACCGGTCACCCCTGGGCGGTCGTGCTGACGATCCCGGCACAGGAGACTCAGCAAGTCGCTATTGATATCGCCTTCCCGATCTCACTGATGATCATCCTGCTCGGACTCGTGGCATTGATCTCGCTGCGTTTGAGTTTGCGCACCGTAACAGGTTCCCTGCAAAACCTTGCAGCCGAAACCAAGCATATTGCGCAGGGCAAGTTCGACCGTCCGCTCACAACAGATGGCGTGGATGAACTCGCCGACTTGCGTCGCGCTTTCGAGCAGATGCGCGTCAGCCTGCAGGGACGGCTCGATGAACTGAACCGGTTGCTTTCTGCCAGCCAGGGCGTCGCCTCCAGCCTGACCTTGAAGGATGCCTTGCAACCTGTATTGGAAGCCGTGGTGGCAAGTGGAGCCAGCGCCGCCCGCATCATCCTGGTGCGCGATATGCTCCCTTCCCCTGTGGAAACACCTCACCGTTTCTCCCACGGACCAGAAAAAGACCTGTACATGCATCTTGACCAGCAAGTTCTGTCACTGGCAGAACAGCAGGATAAGGTCGTGATGGCGGTTATTTCGCGCACGCGTCTCACGCTCGACCCCGGCTTGCCTCATCCTAAGTCATTGATCGCCATTGCACTGCGTCACGAAAATAAATATTATGGCGTGTTGTGGGCGGCATATCGCGAACAACACATCTTCAACGAATCTGACCTGCGCTTTATGAGCACACTGGCGAGTCAATCTTCGCTGGCGGTTGCCAATATCAGTTTGTTCATGAAGGTCGAAGTGAGCCGCCGTCAGCTGGAAGCCATTCTGGACTCGACACCCGACCCGGTCTTAGTGACCGACGCGTCCGACCGGCTCATCCTGGCGAACCCGGCAGCGGTCTATGTCTTCAACGTGGTCATCCGCCGCGGCGAACGGTCGGACCTGGAGCGGACGATCCAGATCAAGGAATTGAATGAACTGTTGACAGCTTCCTCGTCCGAGCGGCGCTCGGCAGAGATCCGCATGCCCGATGGAAAGACCTATCTTGCCATGGCATCACCCATGAGCGCCGATGGCAAGACCGTTGGACGCGTTTGCATTTTGCGCGATGTGACCCAACTCAAAGAGATCGATACGCTGAAATCGGATTTCGTCTCCACCGTGAGTCATGACCTACGCTCGCCGTTGACCCTGATGCGCGGTTATGCCACCATGCTGGAGATGGCTGGTACATTGAACGATCAGCAAAAGAATTATGTCAAGATGATCGTGCAAGGCGTGGATAATATGGCGAAGCTCGTCAACAACCTGCTCGATCTGGGACGCATCGATTTCGGCGTAGGCTTGCAGTTGGAAAATATCCCTGTGCTCGATATCATCGAACGCGTCACTGGCGCATTGCAATTGCAGGCAAAACAAAAGAGTATTTTGCTAGGTGTGGAGATCCCTAAGAACCTGCCACATGCCATCGAGGCAGATCAAGCTTTATTGCACCAGGCTTTATACAACCTCGTGGAAAATGCTTTGAAATACACACCCGATGGTGGAGAGGTCACTATCGATCTGCAAGCGGATGATTCCTGTTTGACCTTTGCTGTGAAAGATAGCGGCATCGGTATCCCCGCTACAGATCTGCCGCGGCTATTTGAAAAGTTTTATCGCGGCACAAACCGTGAAGCACTTGCCAAACGCGGCACCGGCTTGGGACTCGCGATCGTCAAATCGATCGCAGAACGACACCGAGGCAAGGTGTGGGTGGAAAGTGAACTGGGGAAGGGCAGCACGTTCCATTTACAAGTGCCGCTTGTACAAACAAAATAAACCATTTTCGTTTTAAGGTGATTGTAAGTTGTATTTTCATGTGACTTGTGTCACAATAAGAGTGCCTCATTTAGGGTGCCCCCCTCACCCTGAGTGGGGCATTTTATTTTGTTTATGTTAATGTCGGCTGATTTAAGAGAAAGCATTTTAAGGTACAAATCAGTATATAATATGCAAACGAATAAATGCCAACATGATTGACCCCGACGATCACGATTCACCTTTCATTCACCATATAACCAAGCAGGAACCAACTCGTAATATCAGCCACTATCTGATAGGACGTCCCCTTCAAACAGCGGATGCTCCCCATCAGACTATTGGTAAGGCTGTGGGACTGGCAGTTTTTGCGTCCGATGCCTTGTCCTCTACTGCGTATGCTACACAGGAAATCCTTGTTATCCTTGCTGCAGCGGGGAGTGTAGCTTTTGGCTATGTATTTCCTATTTCCATCGTTATTATTGGTTTGCTCGCTATTGTAGTTATCTCGTATGAACAGATCATACATGCCTATCCAAATGGTGGCGGCGCTTACATTGTTGCCTACGACAATTTGGGACGTCAACCGGCTCTGGTCGCCGCCGCAGCCTTGTTGACAGATTACATATTGACCGTCTCTGTGTCCGTTTCTTCGGGGGTAGCACAGATCGTATCAGCATATCCTGATCTTTTTGAGTATCGCGTGCCCATCTCCGTAGCGTGCGTGGTATTTATCATGGTGATCAACTTACGAGGGGTCAGAGAGTCCGGTGCGGCATTTGCAATCCCAAGTTACTTCTTTATCGTTATGATGTTCCTGACTATTATGGTGGGACTTTTCCGCATGGCAACTAGATCGTTGGGAGTTGTGGTTGACCCGCCAACTATCGAACATGTGGGTGAAACTTTAGCTGGAGTGAGCGCCTTCCTTCTATTGCATGCTTTCTCCAGTGGGACCGCCGCTCTAACCGGAGTGGAAGCGATCTCCAACGGCATTACCGCATTCAAGGAACCTCGCAGCCGCAATGCAGGCATTACCTTGATCTGGATGGCATTTATCCTGGGCTTCTTATTCATGGGAATATCGTTTCTCACAAAACAAGTCCAGGCAGTCCCATCGGAAACAGAGACCGTTATCTCTCAACTGGCACGCACCATTTTTGCTGGACGCGGCATTTTTTACCTGATGATCATCACAGGCACAACTGTCATCCTAATTCTGGCTGCCAATACTGCTTTTGCAGGTTTCCCTCGTTTGAGCGCCATGTTGGCACAGGATGGTTTCATGCCACGTCAGCTTACTTATCGTGGCAGCCGGTTGGTGTATTCCTATGGTATTGTCTCTTTAGCGGCAGTAGCGTCCATTCTTATTATCATCTTCCAGGCAAGTGTTACCCGCCTGATACCCCTCTATGCTATTGGTGTGTTCCTTTCTTTTACTCTTGCACAGGCAGGCATGGCACGCCGCTGGTGGCGTGCGGGTCATATTGATCCAAATGAGGAAACAGCAACGGCTCAGGCGCATGAATTACATTACCAGAAAAATTGGTTCATCAAAATGTTTAGCAATGGATTTGGTGCGCTCTGCACTGCCATTGTCATGTTTGTTTTTGCCTTAACCAAATTCCGTGATGGCGCCTGGATCGTTTTGATCCTTACGCCGGTCCTGGTTGCCATCTTTGCAACTATTCATCGTCATTATCAGGGATTGGCAAAAGGGCTTTCCCTCGAGAAGTATGGCGAACCGCCTCCACATACTGCACGTCACCGCGTCATCGTTCCTATGAGCAGTGTTCATCAGGGTACATTGGCTGCTCTCCGGTACGCGCGTATGTTATCTGATGATGTGACAGCCGTGCATGTCTCGTTGGAGCCGGAAGATACGGAAAAGGTCCGCAAAAAATGGGAGACATGGGGACGTGGGACGCGGCTCGTGATCGTGGATTCTCCCTATCGCCTCTTCCTGGAACCGTTATTGGCTTATCTTGAAGAGATCATCGCCAGCCGACAGGCGAACGAGACCATCACGATCGTGGTGCCTCAATTCATCCCATCGAAAAAAATGTTCAACGTTCTGCACATGCAAACCGCTGATATGCTGCGTAAGGAACTGCTTTCGAAACCTGGTGTGGTCATTACCGACGTGCCTTATCAGATTCCTTAGTCATACGCCAATTTCTACAATTTGGACTATAATAATTAAAGCTCCCCGCCACCGTGCGTGGGTGTCTTTTTGTAACCATCAAGAGAAAGAATGTTAACCCCAGAAAACGATCCAACTGAAATCATGCGACGGCAGAGTGAATACAAGCCGCCGCGCTCCATGAGCCATTGGCTCATCGGACGACCACTATCCACAGCCGACGCGCCGCACCAAACCATTGGGAAAGCTGTGGGGCTGGCTGTCTTCGCGTCTGACGCGCTCTCTTCCACGGCATATGCCACACAGGAAATTCTGTATGTTCTGACGGCGGCAGGTACTGCTGCGTATGGCTATGTCTTTCCCATTTCTATTGCCATTATCCTTTTGCTCGCTATTGTGACGATCTCCTACGAGCAGACCATCCATGCTTACCCAAGCGGAGGTGGCGCTTACATCGTTTCACGCGACAACCTCGGCGAATCCTATGCCCAGGTGGCGGGTGCTGCGCTCCTGATGGATTACATCCTGACGGTTGCGGTATCCATTTCATCGGGTGTAGCGCAGATCGCATCTGCTTTTCCAAACCTTGCTCCTTATAAGATCGAGGTTGCTGTCGCGGCAGTGTTCCTCGTTATGCTGATCAATCTTCGTGGTGTAAAAGAATCGGGGGCGGCGTTCGCGGTTCCCACCTATTTCTTTATTGTGATGATGTTCATTACCGTGATCACAGGGCTATTCCGCTATTTCACCCACTCGCTCGGACCAGTCATTGACCCGCCTGTTGTTCATTTGAGTGAAACGCTTTTACCTGTGAGCGCCTTTTTGCTCCTGCATGCTTTTGCAAATGGCACCACGGCTCTGACCGGTGTGGAAGCTATCTCAAATGGCATCACAGCTTTCAAGGAACCGCGCAGTCGCAATGCAGGCGTCACTCTGGTTTGGATGTCCATCATCCTGGGAACGCTCTTCCTCAGTATCTCCTACCTGACCGGCAAGATCGGCGCCGTTTACTCCGAAGAAGAGACGATCATCTCTCAATTAGCGCGGACCATATTCGATGGGCGTGGTCCGATCTACCTGGCGACCATCGGCGCGACCACGGTCATTCTGCTCATGGCAGCCAACACCGCTTTTGCAGATTTTCCGCGCTTGAGCGCGCTTGCTGCTGGCGATGGATTTTTGCCACGCCAGTTGACGTTCCGTGGCAGCCGACTGGTTTACTCGAACGGCATTGTCACACTCTCGATCATTGCTTCGCTCTTCATCATTATCAACAAAGCCAGCGTAACGCGCTTGATCCCTCTGTATGCAATCGGCGTATTCCTGTCATTCACCCTTTCACAATTCGGCATGGCATTGCGCTGGAGAAAGATAGGTCGCTTGAAGGAAGGTGAACAGATCGCTGAGGCTGGGTCGGTCCTCCAGTACGATAAGAGCTGGCGCACCAAAATGTTGATCAATGGCTTCGGCTCCATTTGTACGGCAGTGGTCATGGTTGTATTTGCAGTGACCAAGTTCCGCGAGGGAGCATGGGTGGTGCTCATCATCATCCCGATCCTGGTGTCCATGTTCTTTACGGTCCATCGTCATTACAAGGATCTCGCTGGGAAGCTTACTCTGGATAAATTTGGCGGTTTACCTGCACGCCATGCACGTCATCGTGTGATCATGCCCGTCAGCGGTGTGCATCAGGGCACGTTGGAAGCGCTGCGCTACGCCAAACTGCTTTCTGATGATGTAACGGGAGTCCATATCTCACTTGATCCCTCAGAGACAGAAAAGGTGCAGAAAAAATGGAAGACGTGGGGAGAAGGCACCCGCCTAGTGGTTCTTGATTCTCCATACCGTCTTTTTGTAGAACCGCTGTTGGAATATATTGAAGAGATCGTAGATCATCGCCAGCCGAATGAGACTATCACCGTGGTTGTCCCTGAGTTCATCCCATCGAAACGCTGGCACAATATTCTGCACATGCGTACCGCAGAGGTTCTGCGGCAGGAACTATTATCAAAGCATGGGGTGGTCGTTACTGACGTACCCTATCACGTTCATAAGGAAGAACAGGAGTAATTCTCATGAATTTCATTATTGTAGGATGCGGCCGGGTTGGCGCGGAACTCGCATTTCATTTATTCAGAGGCGGGCATCAGGTTGTGGTGGTGGACAGCCGTAAGGAAGCCTTCAACCGCCTGCATCCTGATTTCCGCGGGCGTACTCTGGAAGGCGAAGGGTTGGCGGAAAGTGTATTGGAACGTGCCGGCATCCGCGAAGCAAATGGTCTGGCAGCGGTCACCAACTCAGACACATTGAACGCTGTTGTGGCACATATCGCCCTCACCTTCTATAATGTACCCAATGTTGTCGCTCGAAATTACGATCCCAATCTACGCTCGGTGATCGAGGCATTCGGCTTGCAGACAGTAGGCTCCACCTATTGGGGAGCCCAGCGGGTGGAAGAATTACTGATGAACCCTGCGCAAAAAGTAGTTTATTCAGCAGGTAATGGAGAAGTAGAAGTTTATGAAGTACGCGTTCCTCAGGACTGGAATGATCATACTTTGGGTGAACTGCTCCAACCATTAAAGAATTGTTTCCCCGTTGCCTTTTCACGGGCAGGTAGGGCATCGCTGCCAGAGATGGAAATGAAACTCCGAACAGGCGACATCCTCAATGTAAGTTCCACATTTGAAGGCATCAGTGCTCTGACAGATCGTCTTTCCAAAAAGGCGGAGGGATAACATGAATGTATTAATTGCTGGCGGTGGACGCACAGGGGCACGTCTTGCCAATTTATTGATCAATCAAAATTACAAGGTCCGTCTTGTTGAAAATCGTCGTGAATTGCTCAGTCATCTGCATCAGGAACTGCCGACCGAAGTGATCTATGAAGGTAACCCGGTTGACCCAAGCATCCTTGAAGCGGCAGGCGTCCGCGATGTGCATGCAGTAGCGGCTGTCACAAGCGATGACTCAACTAATCTGGCGCTATGTTACCTTGCCAAGACCATGTTCGAAGTACCGCGCACGATCTCGCGTGTGAACAACCCGAACAATGCCTGGCTCTTTAATGAAAAGTTCCATGTAGATGTGGCGCTCAACTCGGCAGATGTGTTTGCCCATTTGATCGAAGAGGAAATGTCTCTGGGCGATATGATGACCCTGTTCAAGATCCGCCGTGGACGCTACTCGGTGGTGGAGGAAAAGGTTCCGGTTGGCGCTAAAGCCATCGGGGTTCCGCTTAAGGATCTAGGATTGGCAGAGTACTGCGTGATCGCTGCCATCATCCGTGACGGGGTGATGACCCTGCCGCGCGGCGACAGTAAACTTCAGGTCGAAGATGAGATCATCGCCGTTGCCAGCCCGGAGGGCGTTCAAAAGCTTTCGGAACTGCTGGCGTTCCCGGTCTACCCGATGCGAAACGGGAAGAAAAAGGAATAGAAACGGGATCAGGTTTCGGCGTAGTGTGAAGCGGCAAAAGTCAGGAGACTTTTGAGTCCAGATTCCCGAGCCGAATCCAAATTGACCGAATCGAAACCCTTACGGTATAATGTCGTGCCTGTATTGAAGGGCACAAACCGGAGAATAGCAATTATTTTCAAAGTGAGGAACGAAAAATGGTAAAACGTACGTATCAACCGAAGATCCGCCGCCGTGTTCGTGTGCACGGCTTTCGCCAACGCATGGCTTCTGCCGATGGTCGCACTGTGCTTAAGCGCCGTCGTCTACGCGGCCGCCATCAGTTGACGGTCAAATCGAACAACCACGTTAAGAGAGTTCCGCTGGTAAGCGGTATTCAATTCGATTGTGTTCGAGGTAACGGGTGCAGAGAAAGTTCCGGCTGACCCGATCCGAAGACTTCAAGCGGGTGCGGCGTTCTGGCAAGTCCTATGCCCACCCGCTTGTTGTGTTGATAGTGCAAAAGAATGACCAGCCACGCTTAAAGATCGGCATAGCGGCTGGAAGAACCGTTGGAACAGCAGTATACCGGAATCGAGCCAAGCGGCTCTTGCGCGAAGCAATGCGGACCCTGATCCCAAACATCGCATCCAACCTGGATTTGATCTTGATCGCCCGCCCCGGGCTTCCTTCTGCATCTCTGGAGGAAACTCACCAGGCTCTGCGCAACCTTTTACAGCGTGCACAAATCTTGACCCCCATCCATGAATCCTAAATCCCATCTGCACGACTACCCCAATGAACCGCGTCTACGCGATATGCCGCGTACGATCGGGAATTGGCCTCGTATTGCAGTGTTGGCACTCATTCGCTTATATCAGATGACCCTTTCCAAGGGTCTGCCTGAGAATACCTGTCGCTTTTATCCATCCTGTTCACACTATGGATATCAAGCGGTCTACAAGCATGGAGCGCTCAAGGGATCATTGATGGCTACCTGGCGCGTACTGCGATGTAATCCGTTCAACCCCGGGGGCTATGACCCCGTTCCATAGGAGCATGATTTTTTCAATGAGAAAGAAACTTGTATTTGTGACCCTGATCCTGCTTGTTGCCGTCCTCCTCAGTGGATGCGCAGGACCTGTGCGAGGTACCACATGGGCTGGGCTCGCGGCAAGTGAAACCACGGCATATCTCGCCGATGGCGCTATGGTCTACGCCATTAATTTGAGCGATGGCACCGAAGCATGGCATTACCCGGCAAAGGCGGATACGAAGAAGCTCTTTTACGCCACGCCCGCCATCACCACCGACGGACTTGTGATCGTGGGCAGTGCAGGGACCAATCATCTTCTGGCTGCCATCAATCCCAAAGATATTGATCCTGACACCGGTTCCCCCAAAGAAGCCTGGACCTTCACAGGTGCGAAAGATCATTGGGTTGCAGCCCCGCTGATCATTGGCGATAAACTTTTTGCTGCCAATGGCGATGGTAACATCTACGTCTTGAATCTGACCGATGGACAATCCATCAAAGTGGCAGAGAAGACCATCGAAGTGGGTGGACGCTTGTGGGCGCAGCCGACCACCGATGGAACGCGCATCTTTGTGACATCGCTCGATCATAGTGTGGCTGCCATTGATGCCGCAACGTACGAGATCCTTTGGCATCAGGATCTCACCTCCGCCATTCTTGGTTCTCCTGTCATCGGCGCGGATGGAATGCTCTATGTTGGCACGCTCAACTCTCACTTCGAGAAGATCGACCCTGCTACCGGCAACCACGAAACCGTGCTAACCACCGATGGACGTTTATGGGGTTCTCCCGCCGTCAAAGACGACAGTATTTATGTTGCCGATCTGAACGGATATTTATACGCCTATGACACAACTAGCGGTTCGAATACTTGGTCCTCTATCAAACCCGATGGAGCGATCACTGCCGGACCTCTGGTGCTGCCGGATGCCATTCTTTTCGCTACGGAAGCGGGCGCTACTGATAAAGACCCTGGCAATCTATATGCCGTCAATACAGATGGCACAACCAAATGGAACAAGAAACTGGGCGGTCAGAAGAGTGGTAAGATTTACACGACACCCGTCCTGGCTGGGAACCTGATTCTTGTCGCTCCGCTTGGCGCCGATGGTTATCTTTATGCATACAATGCCAGCGATGGAAGCGAAGTCACCTGGTCGCCATTTACGCCAGGAAAATAAAGAGAAATTATGAATAACACTTCCTCAAATGAAGTACCCACCCTGCCGGCAGGCTCCGCTTCAGGGTTTCTGAAGACCGCTGCCATTGTTGCGTTACTGGTTTTGATCTTCACAAATTGGGACAGATTTATTTCTGTCTTCGCCAATGTTTTGTTGTGGATCTATGACCTGCTGGGGAACGGTCCCCATATGTTCGGTGTTGCGATCATTCTGTTCACGATTCTGATCCGTCTTGTTACATGGCCCCTGAACGCACAACAATTAAAGGGACAGGCAGCCATGCAGGAAATGAATAACGACAAGGAATGGCAAGCCATTCAGAAGAAATACGCGAAGGATAAGGAAAAGCTTGCACAGGAACAGATGCGCGTTTATCGCGAAAAAGGCATTAATCCTTTTGGTTCCTGTCTGCCAACCCTTATCCAGTTCCCGATCATTATCGCTTTGTACCAGAGCATCACCCGCGCGCTGGCATCCACCCCACTGGATCTATTGAAACTCTCACGCAGCATCATCTTCCCGTTCCTCAACGTATCGGATCTGATCCCGCTCAATAGCAAGTTCCTGTGGATGAATCTGGGACAACCCGAGTCGATCAACGTGCTTGGTTTTGCGCTGCCCACGCTGGCGATCATCGTGGCATTGACAACATACATTCAATCGAAACTGACCCTGCCGCCCACCACGAATCCCAATGATCAAAGCGCCGCCATGGGACAATCCATGACTTTGACCATGCCTCTTATGCTCGGTTGGATGGCATTGAACTTCCCCTCTGGGTTGGCTGTGTATTTCATCACCAGCAACTTGTTGGGTATTTTCCAATATGCCATGATGGGCAAAGCCAACTGGCGTAACCTGCTGCCGGGTGGCGGTCAGGATCAACAGAAGAAATAGAGGAGGCGGGTATGAGTGAAAAAACTACGCTGGAAATCATCGCACCCACTGTGGAGGAAGCCATCGCACAGGGACTTGCTCAACTGGGTCTTACAGCCGATGCAGTCAGTGTTGAAGTGTTGGATAGCGGTAACAAAGGTCTATTCGGACTGGGAAAGCCTCAGGTGCGCGTCCGTTTGACGGTGATCCCTCCGGGCGGATTTGTGGAAGAGAAACCGGAACCAACTCCCGCTCCCAAAGCGGAGCCGAAACGCGTCGAAAAGAAAGCCGAGAAGAAGCCGTCCTTCGTCTCCGCTCAGGATGCACCTGTTTCAGTTGTAGCATCCCCTTCGGGAAAAGCATCCGAACCTCAGCCAGAGCATGACGCATTGCTCGATCACACCGAAGCGGTGGTCTCGAAGATGCTGCATTTGTTGAAGCTCGAAGCGCAGGTCTCTGCCCATTACGGCGAAACGGAACGTGATGGACGCCGCTCGATTCACGTGGACATTCGCGGCAACGACTTGAGCGTGTTGATCGGTCGCCGCTCTGAAACATTGACGGCGTTTCAATATGTTGCATCTTTGATCGTTGGCAAGGAAACGGAGCAGTTCATCCAACTGACCGTGGACGTGGAAGGCTACCGCGACCGCCGCGAAAAACAGTTGGTGCAGATGGCCAAACGCATGGCTGACCAGGTCGCCAAGAGTGGACGCCGCCAGACGCTGGAACCGATGCCGTCCGGGGAGCGCCGCGTCATCCACATTGCACTGCGCGATCACCCTGCGGTGAAGACCGAAAGCACAGGCGAAGAACCGTATCGCAAAGTGATGATCCTTCCAAAGGAAGACTAACCCTGTAGAGCGAGATAATATCTCGCTCTATTTTTTTATCACGGTATAATTCATTCATGCCTGATCTGGCTTCCCTTGAACCCGTGGATTACCTCGTGGTAGGACATGTAGCACATGACCTGATTCCCGGTGGCTGGCGTTTGGGTGGAACCGTGGCATACTCTGCGTTGACGGCACGGGCGCTGGGGTATCGAGTGGGCATTTTCACTGCCGTAGGCGCCGAAACATCTTTGGATGTTTTAAACGGCATCTCCCTTGTTTCTGTTGAATCTCCAAGAAGTACAACCTACGAAAATATCTACACCGAACATGGGCGGATTCAATACCTCCGTGCCCAAGCCACGCGTCTTGATTTGAAGCAAGTACCCGACGTTTGGAAGAAGGCTTCGATCATTCATCTGGGTCCCATTGCCAGCGAAGTAGATTCGGTTTTACCGGAAGGTTTTTCGCCATCTTTGGTTGGTATCACTCCACAAGGCTGGATGCGCCACTGGGACGAGGAAGGTCGTGTCACTCCTATACAATGGAAAGATTCCAAATCTGCACTGCAACAGGCTGGTGCAGTCGTGCTCAGCCGCGAGGATGTGGGCGGTGACGATGAACTCATCGAACACATGGCAGGGCAAACCAAAATACTCGCTGTGACTGAAGCGGCAGCAGGTTGTGTGCTTTACTGGCACGGTGACCGTCGCCGCTTTCGTGCGCCGCACGTGCAGGAAGTAGATGCCACGGGCGCAGGTGATGTTTTTGCTGCCGCGTTCTTCACCCGTCTTTTCACTACACGTGACCCATGGGAAGCCGCACGCTTTGCCACGGCGATCGCATCCCATTCAGTGACGCGCGTTGGGTTGAACGGCATGCCCACGCCACAAGAGATTGAAGCCGCCAAGATGGAAGTGTTGCAATAACGAACTATGAACAATAGAAATTTATCTTTTTCTTTAAGTTACCGTTCGATCAAGCTCTCTTGCTGGGGCAATGAGTGGTTCAGCGGTAGGGATAGGCGCTTGTTGGATATATATAGGTTTAAAGGATATAAACATTTCATCAAATCATATAAGTCTGATTTGGTCTTATCTTGGAATTGTTTTCCTGCTTATAGGAACTCTTTTCTCTTTACTACAATTATCGAAAAACTAAAATATCCTATGACAATGGATTAGAAATCCAGGGGAAAGTTGTAGCCTTATACTTTCGTTTAGGCTATGGGCTTGTTACTTGCGAATACTTTTATCAAGGACAAATATACCGTTCAAGCCATCGAGTTAGCAGATTTCGATGGGAGAAAGTTTTGAAACTTAGTCAGGATATCATGCTAATAATGGATCGAAATAACCCACAGAAAGTTTTTATTCGAGATTTCTACCAATAGCACCAGGAAGCAGCAACCTTGCGCGCAAGTGGCAATAACCATAATCGTACATCGGAAATCTAAAATCACAAATCCTATGACACATATCTACACCCTCGTCAACCAAAAAGGTGGAGTCGGCAAGACCACCACCGCCATCAATCTCGCCGCTTTTCTCGCACAACTCGGTCAACGTGTCCTCGTTGTGGACCTTGACCCGCAGGCGAATGCCACATCATCCCTCGGCGTGGACAAGCGCGCCGTGCAGGGCAGCACCTACGATGCATTATTGAACGGCGAAGCGCCCGCTGCATCCATCCTCGTCAACGAGCGGCTGAATCTTTCCGTGCTTCCATCTTCGCCCGCCTTGGCGGGTGCTGAGGTGGAATTGGTGGAGGAGGATGGACGTGAGTTTCGATTGCGCGATGCCCTCAGTACTCTGGATGATAAATACGACTATATCCTGATCGATTGTCCGCCATCCTTGGGGCTTCTCACCGTCAATGGGTTGATCGCCGCACGCGACGGGGTACTGGTTCCCGTACAATGTGAGTATCTTGCCCTTGAAGGGCTCGGACAACTGACCCAGACCATCCAGCGCGTACAATCTTCGCTATTCCCCGGCTTGAAGGTGCGCGGCGTGATCTTGACCATGTTTGATCCACGCACGAATCTTTCCACCGATGTGGTGCGGGAAGTCAACAACCACTTCCCAGGCTTGGTATTCAAGAGTGTGGTGCCACGCAGTATCCGTCTCGCCGAAGCGCCCTCGTATGGACTTCCGATTTCGGCGTATGCGCCATCATCTGTCGGCGCACATGCCTATGAAGAACTCGCCAAAGAATTGCTCAAAAGCGATGAAAAATAATTTGACTGTAGGGGCGGGGTAACCCTGCCCCGTACATTGATTGGTAAGGAGAACTCATGGCAGCAAAACGCACCGGTCTCGGCAAAGGACTCGACGCCCTTATCCCCGCAGGGCAACAGGCGATCACGCCATCAGGAGATGGCAGCGGCGTCACGCACATTGCCGTGGATCTGATTCAGCGCAATCCTCGTCAGCCACGCGAAAAGTTCGATATCGAGGAATTGGAAAATCTTGCTGCATCGATCCGCGAACATGGAGTTATCCAGCCATTGATCGTCTCGCCAGGAAAAAATGGCATTTACATCCTGATCGCGGGTGAGAGACGTTTACAAGCCTCACGGAAAGCCGGACTGAAGACCGTCCCTGTGGTGGTGCGTCATGCCACCGATCAGCAACTGCTCGAATTGGCATTGATCGAAAACGTTCAACGCGCGGATTTGAATCCCATTGAAGAAGCCGAAGCGTATCAAAACCTCGCCAGAGAATTCAAGATGTCGCACGAGACCATTGCCCAGCGTGTGGGTAAGAGCCGTGTGGCAGTGACCAACACTATGCGCCTGCTGGATGCATCCGCAGCGGTAAAACAAGCCCTCGTCGATCGTCGTATCAGTGAAGGACATGCGCGCGCCATCCTGGGGCTTTCTGCCAAGGCGCAGGAAGCCTTATTGAATCAGATCATCAACCTCGATCTGAGCGTCCGCTCCACCGAAGTGTTGGCAAGAAAATATTCCGGGCAGAAACCAGCTACGAAAAAGAAATCAGCCTCCAGCGCGGACGTGAACGATGTCGAAAAACGGCTGCGTGCCAGCCTTGGGACCAAGGTCGCTTTGAAGCACGGCAAAAAAGGCGGCACGGTCACCATCTATTATTACTCAGATGAAGAATTGGATTCGTTGCTAGAAAAATTATCGTGATTTTGTAGGGGCGCAGCGACACTGCGCCTCTACATGGAATGCATATGAAACTCCTTTATAACGCCCACATTCATACCCAAAATCCCTCACAACCGACCGCATCCGCCATGCTGATCGATCGTGAACGCATCCTTGCCGTTGGCACCACAGACGATCTAACGAATCAATATTCCAACGCGCAACAAGAAGACATGCGCGGACGCGTCATCCTGCCAGGGCTTACCGACGCGCATCTGCATCTGAAATATTATTCGCTCAGCCTGCAAAAGATCGACTGCGAAACCGACACCAAAGAAGAATGCTTAAGACGCGTCGCCGAACGAGTTAAACAATCCAAGCCTGGCGAGTGGATCTTGGGTCACGGTTGGAATCAAAACGTGTGGGGCGTGTGGCTCACCACTGCAGAACTGGACGCCATCGCACCCAACAACCCTGTCTACCTCACAGCAAAATCATTACATGCGGCATTGGCAAATACACAGGCGTTGAAACTTGCCAATATAAACACATCCACACCTGACCCGCAAAATGGACAGTTACAGCGCGACGCAAAAGGAAATCTCACCGGCGTGCTGTTAGAGTCTGCGATGGAACTGGTAGATAGAGCCATTCCCGAACCGACTCTTGATGAAATTGCCAATGCCATCGAAAAAGCGCAGTCTATTCTGTGGAAGATGGGTCTCACCGGCGTGCACGATTTCGACCGGCGTGATTCGTTCATGGCATTGCAAAAACTCCACCGTGAAGGCAAGCTCAAATTACGCGTGCTCAAGAATATGCCCGTGGAACTGCTCAACCAGGCTTTTGAACTCGGCTTACAATCTGGCTTTGGCGATGACATGCTGCGCATCGGCAACATCAAAGCCTTCATGGATGGCGCTCTGGGTCCGCACACGGCTGCCATGTTCCAACCCTACATCGGCGAAGGTGAGAATCGCGGCATCCTCAACATGGATGGTGAAGAACTCTTCGAGCACGGACGCAAAGCCGCACAAGTCGGTCTCGGCATGACCGTCCATGCCATCGGCGACCGTGCCAACCACGAAGTGCTCAACGCCTACGAACAACTCCGTCAGTACGAAAGCGAACATCACCTGCCGCACCTGCGTCACCGCATTGAACATGTACAGGTCATCCACCCTGATGATGCGGCGCGTCTGGGCAAGCTTAATGTCATTGCATCCATGCAGCCCATCCATGCCACCTCCGATATGTTCATGGCAGATGCTTTTTGGGGACCGGAGCGTTCGCGTCTTGCCTACGCCCCGAAGACCCAGCTGGATTTCGGCGCGCACCTCGCCCTCGGGTCAGACGCTCCGGTTGAGACGCCGAATCCCTTCGTGGGGTTGCACGCCGCTGTCACTCGCCGGCGCGCCGACGGTTCCCCCTCCGCCGAAGGCTGGTACCCCGAACAAAGGTTGACCATGGCTCAGGCATGGGAGGGCTACACCCTAGGTCCTGCCTACGCCGCCTATATGGAGAATCGCCTAGGCAGGCTGGCACCCAACCACATCGCCGACCTGATCGTGCTTGATAAAGATCCGTTCCGTTGCGATGAAAAAGATTTGCTTGCACTCGAATCCTCGGCTACAATGGTGAACGGAGATTGGGTCTGGCAGTCATCATAAGGATGCAACATGGCGGAACAACAATATCTCTCACCCGAAATGCTCGTTCCCAAAATGGGGGAATACCTGGTTCACAAAGGAACTCGTTTCTACTGAGGATCTGCAAAAGGCGCTCGACTATCAGCAGGAGGAAATGGTCAAAGGGAATTCCATGCTGTTGGGGCAGGCTTTGATCGACCTCAATTTTATTAAGCGCTCCCAGCTAGACCAAGCCGTCACTGAACAGATCCTGCAATTACGCTCCGCACTGCAAGCTGCCAACCGTACCCTGGAAAGACGCGTCGAGGAACGCACTGCTGATTTGCAGAAAGCGCTCGAAAGAGTATCAGAACTGAGCCAATTGAAGGCAAATTTTATCTCCAACATTTCGCACGAACTGCGTACCCCCCTCACACACATCAAAGGCTATGTCGAACTGCTCGTCACTGAATCACTCGGGAGCATTACCGAGGAGCAAAGACATGCACTGCAGATCAGTCAGCAATCGACGGCCAGACTGGAAACATTGATCGAAGATCTCATCATGGTTTCGCTGGCATCCCGTGGTGAATTGAGCATAAAACAGGAAGATATCGATATCCGCCGCATCGCCAACTTGGCAGTTAAGTCATTGGTCAATAAAGCCACCGAACGTGGCGTAAACCTGTATGCTGTCATTGATGAAGATATTCCCTTTGTTCAGGCGGATTCCCAAAAGATCGCCTGGGTATTGGGGCAGCTGATGGATAACGGGATCAAATTCACACCTTCGAATGGAAGCGTGGTGGTCAGTGTCAAACGCGAGGGTGAGAATCTCGTCATCGTCTCTGTCACCGATACAGGCATCGGTATCCCAGCCGCTCACATCGATGATATCTTTGAACCGTTCCACCAACTGGATGGTTCTACCACTCGCCGTTACGGCGGCACAGGCTTGGGGCTTTCACTGGTGCGCCAGATCGTGGAAGCTCACGGTTCCATGTTGGATGTGCAATCAGTGGAAGGTAAAGGTACCACCTTTAAGTTCCCATTATTAGCCGTACCTGGATCCAAATAACATATGGATATTAAAACTCTCACCTATTTACAGGAATTAATGCAAGTTACCGCCTATGCGGGAAACTCGCGTGATGCCATCGAGAAATTTCTGGTAAAGGTCAGGGAGGAATTTGTCTTTGATAATGTAGCGGTCTACTTTCAAGATAACACCACGCAATCTCTTGAAGTGGTCTATGCGCGTGCTGTTGGACGCGCCAAGTATGCAGAAGCAGACGCGAACTGGGGTGAGACCTTTGCCGTGCAGGTGATAGCCAAAGGCAAGCTTTTACTGCAAGACCCCAAACCCGATGCGCCGCCCGATGATCGTTTGCATCAAGCCTATCTACTTGGGCTGCCACTGCAATCGGATGGCAGCATAAGAGGCGCGTTGATCTTTGTGCGTTTTGGCGGTCCTGTGTATGAGGAAAGCCATATCAAAATGGCAGCAGTGACGGCTGACCTGCTTTCGATGGTCTTTGAACGCGTGACCTGGAAAGAGACACATGCCGAACTGCGCGATCTGAAACGCCAGATGCAATTGCAGGAAGATTTCGTCAGCACCATCTCGCATGAATTGCGCACGCCGTTGGGTTTCATTAAGGGCTATAGCACCAGCTTGCTGCGTGAGGACACCAGTTGGGATAAAGAAACACAGCGTGAATTCCTGACGATCATCGATGAAGAAGCTGACCGGCTCGCCCACCTGATCGAGAACGTGCTTGAGTCAGCGCGCCTGCAAAGCAAGACGCTTCCGCTTCGTTTCCAGCCGCTGAGAATGGATGCCGTAATCAGAGATGTGGTCCAGCGAATTCGCTCACGGTATAAGGACCTCGATGTGAACATGGATATTCAAAGCGCCCCACCCATTCATGGGGATGGTGTGCGTCTGGCGCAGGTATTTGAGAACCTATTCACCAATGCCATCAAGTACGCACCCAGCACGCCGATCTTTATTATCCTCAAACAGGTTGGAAAAAGCTTGATCATCTCCTTCATGGACCGGGGGCCCGGCATCCCGACCGAATCGTTACCCCTGATCTTCGAACGCTTCTATCGGGTACGCAGCAATGAAAAGACCATTACCGGAACCGGGCTTGGGCTTTACATTTGCAAGCAAATAATTGAGGCACATCGTGGTAAGATTTGGGCAGAATCGAATCCCGGTCAGGGAACCACGTTTTTCATAGAACTGCCCGTCACATCATCAGTCTAATTTGGAGGAGGCCACCTATGGCAAAACGCATTCTTATAGTGGATGATGAACCTCGTTATTTGAGATTACTCGAAGCGAATCTACGAACGGAAGGCTATGAAGTTGTCACTGCTCAAGACGGTGCCCAAGCCGTGGATGTATTCTCGAATCAGCCGATCGATCTGGTGCTGATGGACGTGATGATGCCCAAGCTGGATGGGTTCGGCGCCACCCAGCGCATCCGCGAATTCTCCAACATCCCAATCATCATCCTGACCGCCAAAGGCGACGAACAAGACCGCGTGCGTGGTCTCGACCTGGGTGCAGACGATTACCTCGTCAAACCGTTCTCTGCCACCGAGCTGTTGGCACGTGTGCGTGCTGTTTTACGACGCGCCCAGCCTCCTAGTGAAGCCGGACAATCGCGCTTCTTTACGCACGAAAATTTGAAGATCGATTTCGCCCGCGCTGAAGTATGGCGCAGCGAAACACCTGTTTCTTTATCTGCCACAGAATATCGTTTATTACTTCAGTTCGCACATCATGTTGGAAAGATCATGACCTCTGAAGATCTTCTGACCAGTGTGTGGGGACCCGAATATCGCACCGACAAGGAGATCCTATGGGTAAGCATCGCGCGTTTGCGCCAGAAACTGGAAGATGACGCGCATACACCCAAGCACATTGTGACCCGTTCGGGTTTGGGATATCTGATGCCACCCATTGAGGAGTGATCGATCCGGGAGGTTCCCGTGATTGATAAGACCATTTTAGTTTTGGATGAAAACCCTGCCAGTCGTACTTTTCTTGCAAACACGCTGCGTGAAAGACAATTTAAAGTACTTGAAGCGCCATCAGGCAAGGAAGCATTGATCGCTGCCTGGCGGGATGCTCCCGACCTGATCTTGTTCGATCCCGTCCTATCAGACATTAAGGACGAGGAATTCATCTCAAAAATCCGCAACAACGTGCGTACCAGTCATACGCCGTTGATCGCCATCTCCAGTGACCCCGGACCTGCACGCCAGGAAGTATGCGTGAATGCCGGGGTCAATGAATATATTGTCAAATCGGCACAGGCAATTCCCACGCTGGCAGAAGCGCTCTCCCGTCTGCTGGGCGGCGAACAGCCTGTTGCTACGATCCCCCAAGAAGAAACAAAAAACGGATTGTTGATCGTGTTCCTCAGTGCCAAAGGCGGCACAGGCACATCCTCTTTGTGCGCCAATCTGGCGATGAACATTCAATCGCTTCAGCCAGAGGCTCGCGTTGTGGTCGCGGATCTGGTTCTGCCAATCGGTTCGATCGGGCAGATCGTGGGCTATCAGGGCGAACTTAATTTGATAACGGTAGCAGACCTCCCATCTGGAGAAACGAACGGGAGATACTTCCGCGAGAATCTACCGCAGCCCGAATTGTGGAAGTTCCAATTGCTGGCAGGCTCTCCAGACCCGCAGCATGGGAACGTTTTAAAGGGGACCGCATCGAGGAGATCATTGAGACACTCCGCTCTTCTTTCGATTACATTATCCTGGATATTGGGCGGTCACTCTCCCGCATCAGCCTGCCTCTGATCAAAGAAGCGGACCTCATCGCCCTGATCGTCTCCACCGACCTCAGCACCATCAAACTGACCAAGACCGTTTGGGAGTATCTGCAAACACAGGATATCGACCCCAAAAAGATCTATGCCATTCTTAATCGTGCAGTTGGCTTGGAAGGATTGACCAAATCAGAAGCCGAAACGATCATCGGTCTTGAGATCAAAAAAGCCATGCCCTATTTGGGAAGCAATTTTTCACTGGCAAACAATCTGAACCAGCCTATCCTGATAAAGTATCCCACCGACACAGCCTCCATCGTTCTGAAGGAAACAGCCGACGATATGGTTAAGACTACCACCCGCCTGCGCGCTTTGTCCCTTCCTTAAGGAAGTGAAAGGCTTGTCTCTGGGGATTTCGGATACACTTTGAACAATTACAGCTTCCGTGAAGCTGCCCACCAGCCATCTACCGTTCTTTCACCGTGTTCCGAGATTGGCAAGGAGGATACAACACTTGGAACACACCGCGACAAAAGAGGCACCATGACCATTGAATATGATGACAAAGGCAAGATATTTACAGACATCGTTTCGAAGGTGGCTGTTTTTGCTACCGTGCAGACGACCACACATCTGTTACGCGGGAATATCCACATCCGCCGCGACCAACGCATCAAGGATGAACTGGACGGGAACGAAAAATTCCTGGCATTGACCGATGTTTCCGTGCTAGGCACTGATGGCAGCGTGCTCTACCAGGCGCCCTTCATGGCTGTGCAGCGCGCTCATATTATTTGGGTCCTTCCGGAACAAGATAAACAGGGAAATTCTTAATGGCTACTCCACTTTCATCCAACTTTACCAAGCTCACTTCGGCAGACCTGCTCAAATTCAAGCGATACCTTGTTGAAAACATCAGTCGTTCGCTGGAAGGTGAATCATTGCAGCTTGGCGACCGTGCTGAGATCATCAAACAGCGTTTGCATGAAGCGTATGTTCAAACCAAGGTTACCCTGCCGGAAGACATTCGCAAGCAGATCTATAACGAGATCATCGATGAAATGACCGGCTTCGGTCCCATTCAGCCTTTGCTCGATGACCCTGATGTCAGCGAAGTGATGGTGAACGGACCCAAGAAGGTCTTCGTCGAGAAAAGCGGAAAGGTCACGAGAAGTGGAGTTACCTTCGATGATGACGACCATGTCAACCGGATCATCGACCGAATCATCCTACCCCTGGGCCGCCGCGTGGATGCCGACAGTCCCACCGTCGATGCGCGTTTACCGGACGGTTCCCGTGTTAATGCTGTGATCCGACCCGTCTCCATTGACGGACCGTGCATCACCATCCGCAAATTCAAAAAGGATAAACTTTCGGTAGAGCAGTTGATTAAGTATGGGTCGCTTACCCCCGGCATGGCGGAATTCATCCGTGCCTGTGTGGTTTCGCATTTGAACATCGTCATTTCGGGCGGTACTGGCTCTGGTAAGACCACACTCTTGAATGTGCTCTCCAGTTTCATCCCTGAGAACGAACGTATCATCACGATCGAAGACGCCGCCGAGTTACAGCTCCAGCAGGATCACGTTCTGCGCCTGGAGACAAAAGTCGCCAATACGGATGGCAGAGGTGCCGTCACGATCCGCGAGCTGGTGAAGAATTCCCTGCGTATGCGCCCAGACCGCATCGTGGTCGGGGAATGCCGCGGCGGAGAAGCCCTCGACATGCTGCAAGCTATGAACACTGGTCATGATGGCTCATTGACCACCCTGCACGCCAACACGCCACGCGATGCCCTCTCTCGTATCGAAACGATGGTCATGATGGCAGGCATGGACCTGCCGCTGAAAGTAGTACGCCAGCAGATCTCCTCTGCTGTTGACCTCATCATTCAGCAGACACGTCTCAAAGATGGTTCCCGCAAAGTGACTGCCGTAACCGAAGTCGCTGGTATGGAAGGCGATACCGTGGTGTTGACCGATGTATTCAAGTTCGAGCAGACCGGCGTTGGTGAAAATGGCAAGATCATCGGCGAGTTGAAACCAACGGGCATTCGCCCACTCTTCATGCCTCGGCTGGACGCTGCAGGCTTCAAACTGGGGGCGGAGGTCTTCATGCCTAACATGGGACCAGGGATGAGCGGAATGGGGAAAAAGTCGGGCAAATAAAACACACAAGCAACAGGGTTCACGTGATGTGAACCCTGTGACTTATATCTTCAGCATAGCCCAAAGAGATCATTAAACCAACTTTGCTTCTGCTATAATCAGGGCAACGCCTTTATCAAGAGGCTTTTTCGAGGAGCCATGGATATCAAGTCCCAGGTTACTATTCGCAGCAAAAAACTAGGCTTATTGATACGCGACGCACGTCTCACTGCGCGCCGGACCGTGCAGGAATGCGCCCAGGCGATCGGTATGAAGCCGGGCATATTCCGCGCCTATGAGGAGGGACGTCGAGCGCCATCCCTGCCAGAGTTGGAAGCACTGGTCTATTTTCTTGATCTCCCGCTCGATCACTTCTGGGGTAGTGAAGCAAAATCAGAAGCTGCCCTGCGGTATGAGAAGCTCGATCTATCCAAGTTGCTGACTGTGCGCCAGCGCAAGATCGGCGCCCTATTGCGGCAGGAGCGCATGAACGCGTCCATCTCGATCCGCAACCTAGCACACGAAACAGGGATCGCCTCTTCACGCATCAAAGCCTACGAGCTGGGCGAACGTCCCATTCCACTCCCTGAGTTGGAGATCATGGTCAGGACATTGGGTGGCAGGGTGGAATCGTTCTTTGACCGGACCGGTCCCGTGGGTCAATGGATGATCAGCGAAGAAGCGATCCAGCACTTTCTGGACATGCCAGCCGAATTGCGTGAGTTTGTGGCGCTGCCTGTCAACCGCCCATACATCGAACTTGCCATGAAGTTGAGCAGCATGTCTAGAGATAAACTGCGCTCGGTGGCAGAAGATATTCTCGATATCACCTTCTAACTGTGAATACCGTGCAACCTATATCACTCGCAGACAAAGCCAAGCAGGAATATGAAAAGGGGAATTATTCCATCGCGGCGACCATGTTCTCTCAAGCCGCGCAAGCCTATTCTGCCGCCAAGGATGAATTGAACGCCGCGGAGATGAAGAACAATCAAAGCGTAGCATTGATCCAGGCAGGCAAAGCCAAGGAAGCATTTCAAGCCACTGATGGCACCGAGGCGATCTTCCAGCAGGCAGGTGACGTAAAACGACAGGGCGTTGCTGTTGCCAATCGCGCAGGCTGCTTTGGAAGGCATGAAAAAATTCAAGGAAGCGCTCGAAGAATACGACCGGGCAGCAGCACTTCTTGAACAGGCAGGCGAAGGCGATATGCACTCGATAGTGCGCAAAGCTGCTGCCAACTTGAATCTCAAACTCGGGCGCGTGACCGACTCGCAAATGGATGTGCTCGACTCGCTGCGGCTGGCAGAAAAGCCCACACTCACCCAGCGCATCATGAAGTTCCTCCTGCGCATCGGAATTATACGGTAATTTCAGTGACAGTCTTTCATAAAGGCTGTCATTTTCTTTTGTAGGTGAACATTGGTCAATACATTGGTTCGCCCGGCAGATATTAACGATCATCAACAACTATCGAACCTGATCTTTTTTGAGACGCGTCTCCATCGTCACTTGGATTGGCGCACGCCACTGGAGTGGCTGGGGGCTCCCTTTTATTGGGCGCTCGAGGAAAGCAGGCAGATCACAGCCGCACTGGCATGTCCCACGGAAGCAGCGGGCATCGCCTGGGTGCGGTTGTTCGTTTATGCAGGCAGATGGTCTGCAGAGAATGCCTGGAACCTGTTGTGGGAGACAGCCCATCAGGAGATCGCCCGCGCCGGAGGCGCAACAGTAGCGGCGATCGCCATGCAGCCCTGGTTCCAGAACGTACTTGCCGCAAGCCGCTTCGAGAACCGTCAGAACATTGTCATGCTTGAGTGGCAGTACCAGCCCTGGGCGTCGCGCGAAGCGGATGGTATCCGCATCCGAAAGATGGAAGAGGCGGATCTTCCCGCTGTTGAACAAGCGGACGCGGCAGCATTCCCTCCGCTCTGGCAGAATCCATTAGAGACACTTCGCAGAGGCTTCCAACAGGCATTGTTCGCCACCGTTGCAGAGAATGACAGCGGCATTGTTGGTTACCAGATCTCCACAGGCGGACGCTCGCGGGCGCATTTAGCGCGGCTGGCAGTGCATCCATCATTGCAAGGTCACGGCGTAGGCAGGGCACTGCTTGGCAACCTGTTCATGAAGTTGTATCACTACGGCATTCCGAGACTCTCGGTCAACACACAAAGCGACAATCAAACATCGCTAAGTTTGTATAAAAAGATGGGTTTTCTCCTAACGGGAGAACAATATCCCGTGTATACTTTCGATATTAAAGCCTAACTCTTAATAGACCAGGAGGACGAGATGACCGCCAGGGAAGACGCAACCACTATTAATTCAATCGTGCGGCAGGCGTTGGTTTCCGCGCAGGAAGTCATGGGCGATAATGGTTTAAACACCGTTCTACGCACCTGCGGATTGGAACGCTTCATCGGAAACTTTCCGCCCAACAATCTCGAACCTTCCATTCAAGCCTCGCAGTATGCAAAGTTCAATGAAGCCATTGAAGCGTTCTATGGGCGCGGCGGCAAAGGTATCTTGCGCCGCATCGGCAAAGCATCTTTTCAATACGGCGTGCGCGAACAATCGGCATTACTGGGCATCGCGGGGGTTGCTCTCAAGCTGCTGCCTGAAAAACAACGCATCAAATTCATCCTCAACGGCATGGCAGATGCATTGAAGAAAAGCAATCCGGAAGTGAATGCCTGGGTGGATGAAAGCAACGACAAGCTCGCCTATGTGGAAGCTACCTGTGCCATTTGCAACGGTCGTCACAGCGCAGAACCTATTTGCCATTTATATGTAGGTTCGGTCAGCGAGGCAGTACAGTGGGCAACCGGCAAGGAATATGTTGTTACCGAAACACATTGTCTGGCAAAAGGCGATGAATACTGTAGATTTGAAGTGGGAGAAGCCCGTTCGTGAGCGAAACAAAATTTTCCAATCGCATCCTGCGCCGCTTCGTCGAAACGGTGGCGCTTGAGCTGGGGCATGACCAGTTCATGGCCATGCTCGCCCTGTCAAAACTTCCTGCAGAATGGTCGAAGGCAGAGACTTTCGCCAAGACAGATGCGCTTGAATCCGCAAAAACATACGCATCCCTTCAATCTGCCATGCGCACCTATTATGGACGCGGCGCACGTGGGGTTTTGCTGCGCGTAGGGCAGCGCTTGTGGAATCATCTTTTGGAAGATGCTGCCCTGGCAAGCAAAGCACAAGCAGCGGTGGTCAAGCGGCTTCCCCTTTCGGCGCGGCCAAAATCTGCGCTGGAGTTGCTGGCGCGTTTCATCGGCAATCAATCGGGCGACATCACGGTTCATACTCTGGACCTGGACCTGTTGTTCGTGGACCATGCCTCTCCCGCCACGGACGGTTACAGCGAGTCTGCACCGATCTGTTACGTCACGCAGGGAATGATCCGCGAGAGCCTGTTCTGGGCAACCGGCAAAGGCTACGACGTGGAAGAGACCTCCTGCAAAGCAAAGGGACATCACGATTGTGAATTCAAGATCATCGCTGGAAAGTGAAAACAATGAAAACAATTGAATCCAAATGGGACGCAAGCGACGGAACCACCTTCCTGATCCAGGGCTGGGAACCGGATAACGGCAAACCCAAAGCCATCATCGCGCTCATACACGGACTCGGCGAACATGTGGCGCGCTACGCTCATGTAGCCCAGGCGTTCACCGATGCAGGCTATGCCCTGATCGGCTTCGACCTGCGCGGGCATGGAAAATCGGGTGGTGCACGCGGGCACTTCCCTTCGCTGGATGCGATCATGCAGGATATCCGCGCTTTCTTTAAGTTCATCATAACGCGTTACCCAGAACTCCCGTACTTTCTGTACGGTCACAGCCTGGGTGGTTTGATCACCCTTTCGTATGCGATTCAATATAGCACCGGATTGAAAGGTGTCATCGTTACCGGCTCGGCGCTGCGTTCTCCGCTGCAGGAGCAGAAACTGAAAGTGACTATGGCAAAGGTACTCGGCACCCTTGCTCCCACCGTCACCATCCCCAGCGGATTGGAAGCCGCCGCCATTTCGCGTGATCCTGAAGTGGTGCGCATCTACACCAGTGATCCGCTTGTGCACGATAAGACCAGCCTTGGCTTGGGCAAAGCTGCCATCAACGCCGTGGATTTATGCTTCTCGCGTGCGAAAGACTTTGCTCCACCACTGCTCATCATGCACGGCAAAGCGGATCGGATCACCTATCCCAGCGGGAGTGCGGATTTCGCCAGTTTGGCGCGTGAAAAGAATCGCGACGTCACCTTGAAGTTGTGGGATGGCATGTATCACGAGATCCATAACGAACCGGAAAAAGCCGAAGTGTTCAAATTCATGATCGAATGGCTGGATAATCACTTAAAGTAAGATTTTCACCGTCCCGCAGGTCTCTAGAAGCAATTGATGAACTTCCAGAGCCTGCGCGATGTTTTTATATCTAAGGCGGTCACGAATTACGTTTTTTCAACATTGGAGAGCGCAATTCGTGACCGTGGGCATGATAAGAGCATCCTAACCTTTTCCTAGACAAAAGTTTTTGGGCATGGGAGAATTTAGCCCCAAGATACTCAGCGCCAAGGAGAATTCATGAATTCCGACAAAGTAATCAGCAAACGCCAGGAACGGCGTCAACAAATGCTTCGTAAAGAACAAGGTGGGCGCCTTACCACGATCGCGTTAATCACCGTTGGTGCTTTATTTGTTGTTTTTGCTCTTATCTATCCTCAGGTCAAACCGATCCTGGATGTGGTCACTGTCGAATCGGTCTCGCGCCCGAATGTGGATCGCAATAGCATGGGCGACCCGAATGCGCCGCTCCAGATCACGGTTTATTCCGATTTTCAGTGCCCGTATTGCAAGCAATTCTTCGATCAGACCGAACCACTGCTTACCCAGTATTATGTTACGCCGGGCAAAGCCCATTTTACATATCGCTCCACCGGGAACTGGGTCAGCGACAATATTGCACGTGCGACCAACACGACCGCGAAGACCGAATCACAGGATTCCGCCGCGGCTGCCTATTGTGCCGCCGACCAGAATAAATTCTGGGAAATGCACGATGCGCTTTTTGCCAATAGCCGCGATGTCGAAGACCAGGGATCGTTCGATGGTCGCCGCCTGACCGCTATCGCCAAGACCGTGCCCGGGCTGGATGTAAATACCTGGCGGGATTGCTACAACAGCGGGAAATATGCAAGTCAGGTAAAGCAGGATCTCGAAGATGCCACTGCTGCTGAGATCGACGGCACGCCATACTTCGTTATCACATATACTGTCAAAGGCGAGACCAAGACGAAGATCCTGCATGGCTCACAACCCTTCAACACCTTCCAGGTGGAATTGGAAGCCGCACTAACCGAGATCAACGCCCAGTAAATAAAGGTAAAATGATGCAGGATTCCTGCATCATTTTTCATATATCAACACAAGGAGTTTTCATGAGCCCGGAGAAGATGAGTAAACGCCAGGAACGGCGAGAGAAGATGCGCAGCCAGGCGCAACGCAGTCGGTTAATGATGATCGGAGGCATTGTCCTCGTGGCACTGGTTTTAGTGCTGTTGATCGCATCCACGCAAAACAAATCAGTACAGAACATCATTGCCATCACCCCAGTGGACCTGCCTAACGCAAACGGATTGACCATCGGTGACCCGAACGCAAAAGTTACGATCGATGTGTTCGAAGATTTTCAGTGCCCCGCCTGTAAACAATTCTCAGAACAGATCGAACCCATGATCATCGAGAATTTGGTGAAGGCTGGTAAGGCAAAATACACCTTCCATAACTATCCGTTCATCGATGGAAGCACAGCTTCCGATGGCGGAGAATCCGATCAGGCAGCCAATGCTGCCATGTGCGCCAATGACCAGGGCAAGTTCTGGGATATGAAAAAGATCATGTACACCAATTGGAATGGCGAGAACCAGGGCGGTTTGAGCAATGCCCGTCTCGAAGCCATGGCAGAAAGCCTCGGGCTGGATATGACCAAGTTCAACAACTGTTTTGATGCCAACACCTTCAAGAAGGACATTCAGGCTGATTTTGATCTGGGTGTACAAATGGGCGTGAGCGGTACGCCGAGTGTGTTTGTCAATGGAACTCGCGCCGGGCAGCCAGGCTATATCGCATCCTATCAAGAAATTGCCGATGCAGTAGCAGCGGCGCAATAACGAAACCGGACTCCAAAGTCTCCAGACTTTGGAGTGCCAAAGGGGGAAGCCAAAACTACAAAAAGGACACGTGATCGTGTCCTTTTTTGAATTCGGATGCGTGCGTGTATAATGAAATCGGCATAATCACTTTTTTGAGGACTTTATGATGAAACGTCGCGTCGTCCCGGTTTTGAATTGGCTGCTCCTCCTCTCGTTGATCCTTACATCCTGCAGCGGCCTGCCGACTCTGTCCACACCTACGCCTGCCATTCCCACACCTACAGAGTTCCTTCAAGCTGTGCCGCCTGCTTTGATCGAGACCGACCCTCCGGCGGGCAGCGTCATCGGGCATCTTTCACCGATCACGTTCTACTTCAACCAAGTGATGAACAAGCAATCCGTGGAAATATCCATTAGCGGGTTCCCTGCCGGTGCGTTTACATGGACCGACGAAGCGACGGTTATCTTTACTCCTTCCGAACAATATCCACCCAATTCAAAATTAAAACTCTCCATTGCCAACTCCATTCAATCGGTGACGGGTTTTGGGCTTGCTGAGCCGATTGATCTCACCTACTCCGTTTCAGATTATCTGCGCGCCACAAATCTGTTGCCCAAAGTGGACGCCAAAGATGTGAATGTGGACGCGGCGATCGTGACGTCTTTCAATCAGCCTGTTGTCCCGCTTGGAGCTGACCAGTCCTCTTTACCGGCTGCCTTCAGCATTCAGCCTTCTGTGCAAGGCAGCGGAGAGTGGATCAACACCAGCACGTATATTTTCTACCCAAAAACATCCATGGCAGGCGGCACCGATTACACCGTCAGTTTGAACCCGGCATTGAAAACGGTGACAGGCGTCGGCTTGGATGGAGGCGTGCAGAACTCGTGGAACTTCACCACCTCGCGTCCGCGCGTTGTAACGGTGGAACCATCCACAGAGACGCCCATCCCGCTCGATCCTGAAATTAAACTGACCTTCAATCAACCGATGGACGAAGAAAGCGTGCGCGCCAACTTCCAATTCAGCGGCACAGCCGGAAAACTAGGCGGAAAAATTTCCTGGGATGAAGATGCGACCGTTCTCACGTTCGTTCCCGAAAAAATGTTGGACCGTAACGTTGGTTATATTTTGAACGTAGGCAAAGACGCCAAGTCGCAGGGCGGCATGACGCTGGGTGAAGATTACGGCGCAGTGCTGCGCACCTATGACAACTTTGCCGTAACATCCACAAACTCGAATTTCAGTACGACGACCATCTCATTCAATGCACCGCTCCCCGAAGGAGATTACACCAACTTTGTGACCGGGACCCCGGAACTGGATAACTTCGCCGTGGAGTTATCAGAAGATGGTTTCCATTTGATCGTGCGCGGCGATTTCACGCCCGATACCAATTACATCATCCAGGTTTCAGGATTGCTTAAAGATAAGTGGGGACAGTCGCTGGGCGACCCGTTCATTTTGGACTTCCGTACAGCGCCTTTAAATCCTTCCGTATCGCTGCAGCGTTTCGGACCCTCTACAGTTTTTGTGCGACCCGATGACCCGGTGCTGGATGTGAGCATTTCGAACTTGATCAAAGCAAATGTCATCGTCGCACCCGTCACGCCGCTTGAATTTTTACCGATGTACGATTCGTTCGACAACCAGCAATCGTTTATACCGAGCAAGTCATCCACGTACGAGCAGATGGTCAATGTGCCGTCGTCTGAAACGCGCGCCGTGCAGTTAAAGCTTGCACAATCGGGCACACAGTTGGTGCCGGAACTCTATTATGTCAATGTTGCTTCTTCACAGTTCAAGGATGATTCAAAAAAGATCTTCCTGACAGTGTCGAGTCACGTGAACCTAACCTTCAAACTCGGCGCGACCGAAGCGTTGCTCTGGGCAGTGGATTTACCCACCCAAACTCCCATCGCCGGCGCACCGGTCAGCATTTATGACGGCGCCGGGAATCCGCTGGTCTCAGGCACAACCGACTCAGATGGTTTGTGGAAAACAGAAGTGCCCGCTACAGACCGTCCGTTATTTGCAATGCTTGGTCAGCCAGGCGATGATAACTTCGGATTGGCGGTCAGCAATTGGGCAGATGGATTGCGCCCCTGGGATTTTGGCTATGAAAGCGATGTGCGTGTACCGCATACCGAAGTGTACATGTACACAGACCGCCCCATTTATCGCCCAGGGCAAACGGTCTATTTCCGCGGCGTGGCTCGTCAGGCGTTCAACGGACGCTATGAACTCCCAACGGTTGGCACGATCACGCTCAATCTAAGCGATGCGAATGGCACGAACCTCGCCACGTTCGACGCGCAGTTAACTCCGTATGGCACTTTCAACGGTCAATTCAAATTATCCAACGATGCTGTGCCGGGATATTACACATTCCAAAATCAAGCACTCCAACTTTACTTCTCATTCCAGGTGGCGGAATATCGCAAGCCTGAGGTCGATCTGGGCATCGCTCTCTCTGCCGATAAAATCAAACTTGGCACGCCTGCGCAGGCGACTGTCAATGCACGCTATTTCTTCGATGCTCCGGCAGGCAATCTGGATGTACATTGGGCGCTCTACACACGTCCCGATACGTTCTACCTGCCAAACTACAACACAGGCGTGATCGACACCTCCTGGCTGGATGTGTTCCACATGCCCACTGATTTTGGTTCCGTTTATCTTGGAAAGTCCATCGCCGACGGAACGGGTCAGACTACGCCGGATGGGACTCTATCCATTGAACTGCCAGCCATCCCTGAATCGGAAGTGGGACAGATCGTCACACTCGAAGTGACTGCCACCGATGAATCCGGGCTGCCCGTCAGCGCGAGTGCCGAGATGCATGTGCACCCCGCTGATTTTTATATTGGTGTGCACCCCGATCAATGGACAGGCACCGTCAACGCGCCAATTGGTTTCGAAGTCTACACCGTGGACTGGTCACAAAACCCCTCCGGCGATAAGGCACTGGTAGCAGAGTTCAAACAGGTGCGCTGGGAAAAGACCGTTGATAAAGATGGATACCCTCACTATAAACCGGTGTACACATCGGTCAGCAGCAGCAACCTGGCAACAGCACCTGACGGCAAGGCTAGGCTATCGTTCGTCCCGCCCAATTCAGGCACCTACATGCTGGATGTTTCAGGCGAAGGCGCGCACACACAAACATTGATCTGGGTCGGCGGTGCAGGCTCTGCCTCGTGGCCCGATCTTCCCAATCAACGTTTTGAAATTACTGCAGATAAAGATTCTTATGTGGCTGGTGATACGGCGAAGATATTCATCCCGAATCCATTTGTCACCAACTCGCTGGCATTGGTTACCGTGGAACGCGGCATTGTTTCGAAAGCGGAAGTGATCCGGCTTAGTGGCAGCGGAAAAGAATATTCCCTGCCGCTCACTGCCGATGACGCGCCAAATGTCTACGTGAGCGTGACAGTGATGGGACAAGGCAATGACTTCCGCGCCGGGTTGGTCAATATTCCGGTTGCGCCGGACGCGCAGAAATTGAACGTGCAGGTGTTGGCGAACCCGACAGAAGCCGGTCCACGCGATGATGTAACCTTCGATGTGCAGGTGACCGATAATGCCGGTCAACCTGTGGAAGGCGAATTCTCTTTCTCAGTGGTGGATAAAGCTGTGCTGGCGCTTGCAGACCCGAATGCGCCCGATATTTTGCCCGCCTTTTACAGCAACCAACCACTTGGCATTGATACGGGCATTTCCCTGGCAGCCTACAGCGGACGCCAGGTCACAGTCCCCGGTGGTCTTGGCGGCGGAGGCGGCGAACCTACCACCGTCACACGCGAGAACTTCCCCGATACTGCCTACTGGAACCCATCGCTTGTCACCAACTCCGAAGGTCGCGGACAAGTGACCATGACTCTGCCCAATTCACTCACCACCTGGAAGGTGGATATGCGCGGTCTCACCGCTGACACAAAAGTTGGTCAGGCAGAGACAGAGATCGTGGCGACCAAGTCCTTGTTGATCCGCCCAGTCACACCGCGCTTTTTGGTCAATGGCGATCACGCCTTGATGGCGGCGATCATCAACAACAATACTGCGAACAAATTAAGCGCCAGCGTCAATCTGCAAACGGATGATGGCTTTGTGCTGGATGAACCCGATAAAGCCACGCAGCAAGTGGATATCCCTGCACATGGCAGAACGCGCGTCGAATGGTGGGGCAAGGCTGGTTTGGTGGAATCGGCTGACCTGGTCTTCTCGGTCACTACAACGGATACACCCGCTTTGCAGGATTCGGCTCGCCCAAGCTGGGGCAAGCTGCCTATTTTGCAGTACACTGCGCCGCAGGCATTCGTCTCGGGCGGCGCGTTGCGCGGTGCAACCTCTCAGCAGGAAGTCATATCACTTCCGCGCACGTTCACGCCATCTGCAGGAGGCGGCTTGGAACTAGAGTTAAGCCCCTCGTTGGCGGGCAGCTTGTTATCTGGGTTGGAAGCGATGGAGGTCCCCGATTCATCCTTGAGTGCGGAAGCAAATCTTTCGTACCTGCTTCCGAATGTCGAGGTCTATCGCTCTTTGAATAATGCCGGGTTGAACGACCCCAAACTGACAGATCGCGTCACACAAAATATCGCCACAAGCGTCAGCCGTCTGGCAACGCTTCAAAACGCGGATGGCGGCTGGAGTTGGTGGGGCAAGCCTATTCCTGAAACTGAAATAAAGTCAGATCCGTATATCACCGCCTACGTGTTCTTCGGGCTGCTACGTGCGCGTGCCATTGGCATTAGTGTAAACGATGATGTGTTGCAGCGCGCCGGTGTATTTTTGCAAAAGCAGGATTTCACGGTCAACAACGATACGCGCGGCTGGCAATTGGATGATCTAACATTTATTCAATTCGTGCTGGCACAGGTCAACAGTTCTAGAGAAGCAACCATCAACGCCTTGTATGATGCGCGTGATCGTCTGAGTCCATCGAGTATCGCGCTGCTCGCGTCCATTCTCAATACGATCAACCCGGCCGATCAGCGTGTGCGCGACCTGCTTTCCAATCTGGAGAGCAGTGCCATCCAAACGGCAACAAGCGCACACTGGGAGACATCCGAAACGAACATCTTTATGCGTGGCTCGCCCGTGTACACTACATCGGTCGTTGTGTATGTTCTGGCGCAGCTCGAACTCGGCAAATCAACTGGTCTTCAACGCTGTGCGCTATCTCGCCGCCCACCGCAACGCGCACGGATTATGGAACATCGGTCATGAGAATGCCTGGGCAATGATGGCGCTCAACAATGCCATGGTCGGGTTCGGTGACCTGAGCGCCGACTTCTCCTTCAACGCCATGCTCAATGGAAGTCCGCTGGCGAATGGCGATGTAGCTGGTGCGCAGGTGCTGACCCCGATCACAGCGCAGGTGCCACTTGAATATCTTGCGCCCAACTCGCCCAATCTGCTGACCATCTCACGCGAAGAAGGCGCAGGACGTCTCTACTACAGCACTGTTCTCAAACTCAATCAACCCGTGGAAGAAGCCAAGCCCTTGGATGCTGGGATGCAAGTGGAACGTGTCTACTGTGACCCATCGCAGAAGGAAGGCTGTTCGGCTCTTTCTACGATCAAGCTTGGTACCGATAAATTAATCACCGCCCAACTGACGTTGACGCTTTCGCACGATGCCTACTACGTGATGGTCGAGGACTTCATCCCCGCAGGCATGGAAGTATTGAACCGCGCGCTCAAGACCAGCCAGCAGGGTGTTGACGCTGGTAGTGTCCAAGTGCAGTTCAACGACAAAGATCCCTTTGCCAACGGTTGGGGCTGGTGGTTGTTCAACGCCCCGCAAGTGCACGATGATGGCATCCTCTTCACCGCTGATCATCTCCCCGCCGGAACCTACACATTGACGTACACCCTCGTTCCCTTACAGGCAGGCGAATACAGAGTGCTGCCTGCCCACGCCTGGGAGTCATTTTTTCCTGACGTGCAGGGAACAAGTGCAGGGGCAGTGTTCGAGATCAAGCCATAGAAAAAATTTAGCCGCGGAGTTCTTGTGAACTCCGCGGCTGGGTTTTATAACTACTCTCTACATTCTATTTCACGATCCCCCACGCTGCCAGCGCTCCAAAGACAGTCAGCACAACCAGCGCACCGACGATGATCTCATTGACCGGGCGACGGTCCACCAGGTGATAGCCGCCGACCATATCCGGTTCCACATCCCACAACGGACCGGCAAACCACGTAAACGCAAGCCCGCCGAGCAAACCACCGATGTGCCCCCAGTTATCGATGCCGGGCATGGAACCGATCAGAAACAGGTTGATCGCGGCAATAAAGATAATATTGCTGATCGCGCTCCGGAACTGCCCTGCAAACAGCTTGCGGTTCTGGACCAGGAAAACGCCCTCTGCGGCTAATAGACCAAAGATAGCGGTCGATGCTCCTAACGAGTTGGCATCTGTCATAATAAAGGATGCTACATTCCCTGTGAATGCTCCAAGTACATATAGCAACAGAAAACGTCCATGACCGAAATGACGTTCCAAATTTGTACCGAAGGAAAACAACGCATACATATTGAAAGCAATATGCGTGAACGAACCATGGATCAACGCCGGCGTCAACAGACGCCAGATTTGCCCTGAGCGGATCAATTCATTCGATTTGATAAAGAACAAAATAGGGATGTCGTACTGAAGCAACGCATCGGTGGCAAGCTGTAGTAGATAGATCAAGATCGTCACAGCGATGATGGTATACGTCATGTAGGGAGCGGATTGGGGCAAGGCGACGCGAATCGCCTGTGGAGCGGGAGTCCCTTCCGGCGGAGTCTGAGGCGTTTCTTGATTCACAGGCTCACCTTGCGCGGGCTTACGCGATGATGTTCCGCATCGATGATAGAGCGAATGGTGTTCACCGTTTCATCCAAATGAAAGTCGCGGTTGACGATCACGTAATCAAAAGCCTCCACGCGCTTCAACTCTTTACGCGCCGTGGCGATACGAATGGCAAGGGAATCGGCGGTCTCGGTCTTGCGGGTTTCGAGTCGATGCACCAGTTCTTCCTCGGTCTCTGTAGTGATGAAGATCATCAACGACTCTGGCGCCATTTTGCGCACGGTCTCTGCGCCCTGCACGTCGATGCGCATGACCACATCCTTGCCGCTTGCCAACGCCTCACGCACCTGTTGCTTTGGAATGCCTTTGTAATCGCCGTAGACAATGGCATGTTCGATCAATTCATCTTCATCGATCATACGCGCGAACTCTTCCTTGCTCACAAAAAAATAATCCTTGCCATGGATCTCATTCGCACGTTTCGGACGCGTCGTTGCCGTCACAACAAAATGGAAAGGCAGTCCGCGCTCCTGCATACGCTGCATCACAGTATCTTTGCCTGCGCCCGATGGACCCGAGATAACGATGAGCAGCGGTTGCGGATGATGGACATTGAATTCAAAATCGGGAGAGGATGGCATGACTAAATTGTACCAGAGGGAAACCGAAGAACATGGGACACGGATTTCATGGAAGAAACGGACTCTTTCTTTTATGCACGGAAGGATTCCTTGCCCGAGGATTGACGCCTCTCCCCACGCCTGTGTCTGATTCCGTTACAATAGCCTTATGCCCACTTATGACTTTATTTGTAACGACTGTAAGCAACGCTTCGACGTGTTCCTGACCTTCAGCGAATATGGCAAGAAGACTGTGAAGTGCGTGCATTGCAACAGCAAGAATGTACGCCGCCGCATGACCAAGGTCCGCATTGCGAAGTCAGAGGAAAGCCGCATGGAGTCGATGGCAGACGATTTCTCCGGCATCGAAGGCATGGAGGACGATCCCAAAGCCATGGGACGCATGATGCGCAAAATGGGAAAGGAAATGGGCGAGGACCTTCCCCCAGAATTCAATGAAGTGGTGGATCGTCTTGAAAAAGGTCAAAGCCCGGAGGAGATCGAAAAGGAAGTGCCTGATCTGGGGAATGCAAATTCAACGGATGAATAAAAAAATGTAAAAGCTCTGGCAGGGGCTAAGCCCCTGCCAGAGCTTTTTGTAACGCGACACATCGTCCCCTTGCGGGATTTATGTCGCCCTTTCAAACGCGAGATAAATCTCGCGTTACAGATTGCTACACCTTTTGCACCATCTGCACTTGCGACACGCCCTGAACCGTGTCCTTGAGGTTGCGTACGCGTCCGAGCATATCGTGCCAGAACGAACTGCCGGCACTCGCCGCCAGACCGGTGATGAGCATACCGCCGATCTGGGCATTAGGCTGTGTCAGGATCGCTTGCACATCCGGTGGAAGCAATGCGCCCAAAATATCGAAGGTATCGATGCGCAGCATGATGGAGATCACGATCCCGATCAGAGCCGAGATCACGCGCAGTAACGTAATGCGTTGTTTCTCATCCAAGGCGTATTTTCTGCGCAGGGCGGCAAATTTCAACGCCAGGTCCTTTTGCGCCTGCGTGATCTTACTCTCTGGTCCCAGCGCCTGGATGGCTTCGTCTGCCACCTGCTTGAGGTCCTGCACGCCTTTTAGCAATTGATCTTCTGTCATCTTGGCATCGGTGGTCAGGCTTTGAATGGCAGTGACCTTGGCTTCCTCATCTGAACCAGATGGCAGCCATTGCTTGATCTCATTCAAAATTTCATCAGGATCATACTTCTTCCTCAGCCAGGGTAAATTGGTGAATGGCTCGAGGATTGTCTCCACGCTCACCGCCAGCACGAACACGATCGCAAAATATGCCCCCAAAACACCGAGGATCGTTGAGATGTTGCCTAGGTCCATGAGTTTTCTCCTCTACAAAGTTGATTGTATGTACAGTATAGCTTTTTACAGCATTTTTTCAATCGTCTGACGATGCTCTGAAAAATGCTCGGTGGTATCACCCAACACCCATAACAGCAACGGGCGTTTTTCCGGGTCATCAGTATGGCGCGGCTTGAGCAGGTCTTCGAAGGACATGGCTTCGAGCTTGTTATACAGCTTGAGATACGTCCGCTTCAATTCGTCCAATACTTCCTCTGTGGAGCGATTTTTATTCCGCTCGAACAACAGCGGGTTGATGACTTCCATATCCCAGCCTTGGGTGGCTTCTTCGGGCAGGCGCATCACTTCATGCGCCGGGCGGCGGTCGATGTGAAAGCCCATCAATGAGTTCATCCATTCGGAAAGATGTGCAAGATTATCTTTCGGGCTCCAACCACCGGCGTCAGGCGCGATCATCTGCGTTGCGTTGAGCTTGGCGATGACATCCATCAATAACTTCCATTCCCGCTCGATGGCAGACAGCAATTCCTTTTTATCTCCGGGGACCCATTGTTCGGTCATAGCTCATTCCTTTCAAAGAGTAATAAGTTCTCCCTGCTCCAAACGTTCCTTTTCTTCATTTCTTCTCAATATCCAGGCATCGCCGCGTACGAGGGTCGTTTTCTTTCCATCCACTTTGATATAAGCGCCATCATTCAACATGATGACCGGGTTATCTTGAAAGACATGATAATCGGAAAGCCAGTCATCATGTACGGATTGCCCGTAGGAGTCCGCGTCGTAGTGGGTGACAATATTAAACGGGAGCAAATTCAAGCCTTCGAAGTGAGGCGTCGCCACCGAGTTGAGATCCTTTGATGTGAGGATGGTCGGTCCGCAGACGATGGCTCCGGCACTGAATCCGATCAGAGGCAATCCCGCCTGGACCTTCTTGCGCAGATAGGGCAACAATCCGCTGGTGTGCAGACGATGGTTGAGCAAAAATGTATTGCCACCAGAAATATACACGAGATGCGCGCGCCGAATAATGGACTCCATTTGAGGCAGGTCCATGCGCTCGGTGTCGATCAACTCGACGTTCGCCAACCCGCTAAATTCACGGACGGTGTAGTCGAGCCAGTGATTTACATTGAGCCAGGCTTGCGGCAAAAAGGCGATGGTCGGCTCATCCTTTTTGGCGAGATAGGGACGGGCGGCATCCACCACCCAGCGAATATCGCGGTCGCCCGGCGTAGAGAGAAGATGTAGATTGATCATAGGGTTAAGATAATAGGTTCGTTCTTGGTGACGATGATGGTGTGTTCGAATTGTGCGGCAATGGCATTATCGGATGTGCGCAACGACCAGCCATCGCGTTCTTCCATCACGCGTCCCAGCCCGGTGGTGAGGAACGGCTCGATGGCGAGAACCAAACCATCGTTGAGCATGCGGCGATCTTTGGGCTCATAATAGTTCAGGATGTTGGATGGTTCTTCATGGAGTTTGTGACCGATGCCATGACTGGTGAGATTATAGATGACGTTATACCCGCGCTTGCCCGCTTCGTTCTGGACCGTGCGGCTGATCCCGTTTAATGGACTCCCTGCCTTGGCTGCATGGAGTGCTTTCGCCAGCGTGGACTTGGTCGCTTCGAGCAGCTTCTCGAAATTGCGTTCGCGTTTTGCCACCACCATCGAAGCGCCTGTGTCGGCGTAGTACCCATCCAACTCGGCAGAGACATCAATATGGATCAACTCACCTTCGCGCAGCGCATGCTCGTTCGGAATGCCATGCGCGATGACGGGTGAAAGGCTGATGCACGTAGCGCCAGGAAAGTTATACATCTTCTGCGGCGCGGAATGCGCCCCTTCTGCTTCGAGAAAAGCGCGCCCGATCTCATCCAGTTCGCGCGTCGTCATCCCCACACGAACGGCGCCCTGCATCTTGCGCAGTGTCTCCGCACAAATGCGACCAATAGCTTTGAGGTGTTCGATATCTTTTTGGGAATCGGCTGTCATAGGGGGATTGTAATACAATTAACAACGTAGGGGCGGACGGCCGTCCGCCCCTACAATTTATTTCAATCTTTCAACAATTACCTTCCTCAACTCTTCCTGCACCGCATCCCACTTCTGCTCTGAGTTCACCACTACCCAGCGATCCGGTTCTGCTTTCACCATCTGCAAATATCCCGCACGGACGCGTTTGTGGAATTCCACGGTGTAGGCGTCGAGGCGGTTCCACTCGTTGTCTTTCTTCTTGCGTCCCAACCCGACTTCCACGTCCAGATCGAGCAGAATGGTCAGGTCAGGAGTCAGTCCGCCGGTGGCATATTTCACCAATGCGCGGACCTGTTCCAGATCCTGCTGATGTCCGTAGCCCTGATAAGCAATGGTCAAATCGTAGTACCGGTCAGAGATGACGATCTCGCCATCCGCCAGACGCGGCTTAATGACCTGCTCCACGATCTGGGCGCGTGCTGCCTGGTAGAGCAGCGTTTCCGTGCGTGCGTGCATCTCTGCATTTTTCATGTCGTGTAGAACATCACGGATCTGCTCGCTGATGGACGTCCCGCCCGGTTCGCGCGTGGGAAATACAGTGTGTCCCTTTTCGCGGAGGTATTGCACGAGATAAGGGATGTGGGATGTTTTGCCCGAGCCTTCAGGACCTTCAAGGGTAATAAACATAATTTGGTAGCTGCTCCAAAGAACTATGATCTATCGGCTTGCAAAGTAAAGCATCAGGACGACGCCAATGATGACACCAATGACAGCATTCAATATCACCCGTCCGGAGAATTTGCCCAACAGACTGCAATTCACTATGGTCGCTGACGATCAGCGGCGATTCGCTGTCCATCACCCGCCTCCCGGAATCCAATGACGTTTTGCCAAGCAGATAGACCTGATCGCCTGGTTCAACATATCGTTCCTGAACACGCATGCTTTTATTCATGTTTAGAAAGCCTTTGGTATCCACGCCCATACCATTCAAAGCAGTTTGAGTTTGCTCATCCAATGAGAAAAAAAGACCGGATGTTTTGCTGACATCGTCCCGCAGAACGAGTTCCATCTGCCCTCCTGGCTGAACCCGCATCCGCCCGGTGCCATCGTACACGTCAAAAGGCTCTATGGAACTGTTGCTATATACGGTAACCCAATGGGAACTTTTCCCGGAACTGCGCTTTTCTGATACCACAACCTGCCACAGGACACAGGGAGTCTTTGTGATCGGGCTTTGAAGTCCCGCTGCTCCATCGGCTTTACCCGCCACCTCTACCTGCTCATCGGCAGGAAGAGATGCGATCTCGCCGGTAGAGGTGCGCACCATGCGAAAGATCTTGCTGAATTCTTTCCAGGAAGCAAGCAGCCCAAGGAAGCCGCCTGCAGCGCCTCCCAAAATGGTCATCAGATTATTGCTCAGGAAATTCAGCAGGGGTTCCATGGTGTTTCTCCTTGACGATCGAATGCTTGTCCGCGTTTGTTGTGGAAGTATAAAGTAAACAAGTAGACAAGTAAACAGGTAGAAAGGGTTTGTCGTTGCGAGGAGGGCTTTAGCCCGACGAAGCAATCTCCGATTAAACGGATGACTCTCATTGTCAGTCCGATCTCGTTAAACGGGAGATTGCTCACCTGCACTCGCGTGCATGTGCAAGTGTCGCCTATCGGCTCGCAACGACATTTTCCATTCTCCGTTTTAATTTTCCTCTAAACCATTCGACACATTTACTCCATAATTTTTTAATAGATTTGTTATACGCCGATACTAGAATGACATTCGAAAGAACCAATGGAGGCATGAATGTCATTCAAGAAAATTTTGTACGCACTGTTCATTGTGGTAATTGCTGGAGGTTCGGCGCTGGCAGGAGCCGTCGCAGGCGGCGCCGCAGTGTACCAAGCCGTTCAAAATCGATCCAGCCTGCCGGAAGCAGTCCAACAGGTCATTCCGGCGAGTAACAACAATTCGAATCAAACGCTGGTCCTCAACAATACGGATGTGGAGACCGCTGTCACCCAATCCGTGCAGCGCGTGGGACCAGCGGTTGTGACCGTGGTCGGCACCATTCCGGGACAGCAAACATTCTTCGGTCTCAGCGGCGACCAAACCGTGAGCGGAAGCGGATTTTTTATCAGCGATGCAGGCTACATCCTGACCAATAACCACGTGGTCGAAGGCACGAAGGAAGTCAGCATCGTGCTCTCAGACGGCACCGAACAAAAAGCGATCATCGTCGGCACCGATCAATATTCTGATATCGCTGTTTTGAAAACAGATGGAAAGGTCCCGGCAGTGGCGGCACTTGGCAACTCGGATAAATTAAATCCCGGCGAATCGGTCATTGCCATCGGCTCCCCGCTTGGGAACTTTAAGAACACCGTCACCGTCGGTGTGGTCAGTGCGACGGGACGCTCGATCGACACCGGTAATGGATACCAGATCGAAGACTTGATCCAGACCGATGCGGCGATCAATCACGGTAACTCGGGTGGTCCGCTCGTGGACTTGGCTGGTGAAGTGATCGGTATCAATACGCTCGTTGTTCGCAACAGCGGCATGGGTGATGTCGCTGAAGGACTCGGCTTCGCCATTCCGGTCAATACGGCTCAGGCAATCGCCCAACAGATCATCCAAAAGGGATATTTCTCCCGCCCGTACATGGGCATCAACTTCCAGCCCATCACACCCGATATCGCCACCCGCTATAACCTGCCCGCGCAATGGGGCGTGTACATCATGAAGGTATCTGCCGATAGCCCCGCCAGCACCGCAGGCTTGAAAGAAGGCGACATCATTACCAAAGTCGGTGACGTGACCCTCGACGAAACGCACTCGTACGTGAACACGCTCTTCACCTTCAAACCCGGTGACCAGATCACACTCACCGTCTTGCGCGATGGAAAGGAAATGCCCGTGCAGATCACTCTGGGTGAAGCTCAGCACACCCAACAATAATTTATCGGTACGCCAGAAAATGTGAAGTTGGTCTCTTCTCCTCACTCACTTCACTTAATGGAAAAGGACGGACACGTCGCAGCGTGTCCGTCCTTTTATTTCTAGAACTTGTCTCAAAAACACCCATGTCACTCTGAGGGAGCGTTCGTTGCGACCGAAAAGTCTCTTACCTGTCGTGGTAGATCCTTCGCTATCGCTCAGGATGACATTTTTGAGATGACTTGTAATAGTGATAGATGATTCTGCAAATTTTCAAGTATCTTTGGTAGTTTTTCCAACGGATTTTCGAATAGCTTTCCAGAACTCTTCACTTTGACCATGTATTGGATTATAAAAAATCGCCAATATAATCATGATAACAATTCCAAATGTGAATGAACCTATTAGGTTCTTGGTGACATCCATTTTATCGAACAGGGCATTGTCCAGAAAATTGCCGACAAAGGCAAACAAAGTAAGCAGAGAAACTGTCACAATTTTCTTTTTATTCATATTCATCCTAAAACAAAGCGGTCAGCAATTGACTTTCATCTTTTGCTGACCGCCGATTAATTATTCTCGGAAAATCCTCACATGCCTTCTTGGTTCCTTACCATACGAATGGCTCACCAGTTCAGCACTACGCGCCATCTCGTGTTGTAATCTCCGCACCAGTGACGGTCCTGGCGGCAAGTCTACCCAGCGTTCGCCGTTGAGCACGGCGGCAATCGCCTGCTGGGTTTGTTCCTTCACGCCGTGCATATCGGACGAGGTGAATTGATCCTGCGTCAGGTTGAACAGGTCGGTCAGGAACTGTTCCATTTGGGCGACGGTGTTTGCGCGCAAAACGTAGATCGGCATGCCGCGATGTTCCGCATCCACGATGGTCTGTTGACGATCACGGTAGTAGGTCTTCAATGTGACCAGCGCGTTGGCTTCGCTTACATCTTTTACGATCACAGCCGGAACTCCGAGTCGCTTGGCGGCTTGCATCAGGCGATTGCGTGCCACTCCATGCGGGTAGACTTTGACGGTCTGCATCACACCGCGGATCGGCTCAAAGCGCGCGGGGGTTGGTGTTGGCGGAGCCGGGGTAAAAGCGGGTGTCACCTCTTCGATACCAGGGGCAGGCTGACGTCCGCGCCGAGGCGTTTTCGATTCCTTCGCATCCACTCTCGCAGACGAAGTCGGTTCCGCTTTCTCGATCTTGATCTTGCCCGCTTCATCGCGTGTTCGCATTTCAGGCTGAAGCGGGAATCCGCGCAGCAGCGCATCCACCGATGCCATGATATCCAGATGGACCGTGAACCGGTCGCGGGTCTGGATCTCGATCAGCACATCGAAGGTTGGCGGAGCGCGTCGTTCGAGAACCGTCTTCTGGGTGCCGCGTCGACGTGCTTCTTCATCCGAGAGTGTCACCGCTTCGATGCCGCCGACGAGGTCGCTGAGGGTCGGGTTGAGTAAAAGGTTATCGAGTGTCTGACCGTGTGCCGTGCCGATGAGTTGAACGCCGCGTTCCGCGATGGTGCGGGCGGCGAGGGCTTCGAGTTCACGCCCGATCTCATCGATGACAATGACTTCGGGATTGTGATTTTCCACGGCTTCGATCATCACTTCATGTTGGAGCATCGGCTCGCGCACTTGCATACGGCGCGCCTTGCCCACGGCGGGATGCGGTACATCGCCGTCACCACCGATTTCGTTCGACGTATCCACGATTACCACGCGCTTCTTTTCTGCCAGAATGCGCGCCGCTTCACGCAGCAGAGTGGTCTTGCCCACACCCGGACGACCAAGGATCAGCACAGACTTGCCTGATTCGATGATATCCTGAATGATATCCACGGTGCCATACACCGCGCGACCGACGCGCAGGGTCAAGCCGACCACGGCGCCGCGTCGATTGCGGATGGCGGAAATACGATGCAACGTGCGCTCAATACCGGCGCGGTTATCCGCGTCAAACTCGCCCGTGCGTTCGTCAACGTAGTCGATCTCATCGCGGGTGATCTCGGTGTCGCGCAGGTCAAGTTCGTTGTCCACGAAACGAATGGTGGGGACACGTCCCAAATCTAATATGATCTCAAGCAGGTTCTCGCTGTTGTTGGCTTTCTCCACAGCGTGGCGAATGTCAAGCGGCAGGACATCGAGAAGTGCATCGAGGTCATCTGTAATTTTTAATTGTTGAGTCATATATTTTCAGTAAGTGGGTTAAATAAGGAGGGATCAAATACTTGCGCCGCGATATCCCTGGTCTGCACGGCTTACGAGGTATTAGATGCGGTTCACCATGGAAAAGTTCCTACCTGTTCTCTGGGTTTCAGGTTCTGGGTCTATTATACGGGAAATAGGAGATTTCCTCAGGATAATTTAGTTGCGGTTAAGCAGGGCATTTCTCGCCTCAAAAGTGATTATGGTAAGATTTTTCCTGTCTTGGGAGGCGCTCCTCATGGAAAAGAAACTGACCTGGTTCACTTATATTAACGTGGCTATCCTGGTAAGCGTTGCGTTCTACTTTTTCTTTTATCCTGCTGTTACGATCATCCGTTACCTGAACGATCCCGGCTTGAAAAGCGGAGAAACGCCGCCGCGTTTTGTCTATGCATGGCATCGCTCGCTTTCCAAAAAATATGAGATCTGGGCACGCGAACGCGTCGCATCGGGGGCAGCCGCGGACATGAGCATTCAAGATATCTCAGGCACCGAGTGGCCCGTCTTCGGCACGGTCTTTTATTTGTGGGCAACCGAGTCGCTGCAGGAGACGTGGGAAAAAGATCCGTCTCTTTCCTCCGTTGCGCCAAAGGAATATGCGCGCGGCACCATCGAAGCCTCTGCCGCCTTGGTCAGTGACCCGAATCACGCGGGCTGGGTCAAGAAACATTGGGGCGATGATTATCTTTCACAGGAAGATCTTTTCTATCGGATGCTGCTCATCAGCGGATTGACCAGCTATCAAAAGTTGACCGGCGACGACAAGTACAAATCTCTTCTACGAGAACAGGCTGATTCGCTTGCGAATGAGCTTGACCGCTCCCCATACGGTTTACTCGACGATTATCCCGGTCAATGCTACCCCGTGGACATTCTCCCCGCCATCGCCGCCATCCACCGCGCCGACGCCGTTCTTGGCACCGATCACGCCGCCTTCGTCCAAAGAGCGATCCGCGCTTTTCAAGAGAATGCCATCGATCCACTCACAGGTTTACCCACCTACATCGCGGATTCGCACACCGGTCAGGGATACGGTCCGGCGCGTGGCGTGGGCATCACCTTCATGCTGCTCTGGTCTCCGCAGCTTTGGCAAAATGAATCGCTCGATTGGTATGCACGCTATGATCATCACTTCTGGCAGCGAGAATGGGCTACCGCAGGCTTCCGTGAATTCTCAAAGGAACTTCCCAGTGGCAAATGGTTCATCGATGTAGATGCCGGTCCTGTTATGAACGGGTATGGAACCGCCGCCAGCGCTTTCGGAATTGGCACTTCACGAACATATGGTCGCTTCGATCAAGCCTATTCCTTGAGTGCAGAAGCCTTAGCCGCTGCCTGGCCCCTACCCAATGGAACGTTACTGGGTCCACGCATGTTCTCGAAATCTCTCCGATGCTCCGTATGTGGGCGAAACCGCTTTGCTGTTCAGTTTCACGCGCCAACCTATCATCGCAGGCGGTGCGCCTGCAGATGGATACATCCCTGCCGCGGTGTATTTCGGTATTCTGTTTTATCTTGTTTGTGGAGGTTTATTAATCTGGCGTGCTGTCTTCATGCTTAAACGTTGGAAAAGGTTGGCAGAAACTACCGTCTCACAGCCAAAACTGCAGTTCGTTTTATGGGTCGCATTTTTCGCGACAGGACTGATTATGCTGATCTTCTTCAATAAAGCAATTGGTGTATTTTTATTGTTCTTAACACAAACCCTTCCGGTTCACGGAAGGATCTGGTCATGGTTGGTCGATTACGAGGCGCTAGAGAGAAATAGGTAATTAAGGAATCCGACTATTGTTTAACCAATTATAAAAAGTCAATAAAAATGCCGGAATTCCACCAAGCAGATGATTAACCGTTACAGAATAGCCATCTTTTGAAATCCAAAATGCCAGTCTCGATGAATGCACCTTAACCGTCTTTGGGTAAAAAATCCGTTTTCGCACAATACTTTTGACTATTAGCTTATCGCCATCAAATATGTATACCTTATAAAAAAAAGCTATCAACACTAGAAATCCAAGTCCAACCAACAGGACAACTATTTTTTGTAATAAAAACTCTGCGCTCTCAATCATCCACTGGATAGAATAAAAAGTTATGAAAATTCCGGCGGAGCCAAAGATAATCAAAATAATGGGGTTCTCATAAAAAACGTCTTTCTCAGGCTTCAATAACCCAGGTCGTTTTTGTTCTACAATGTTGATAAATTTCCATGGATTAATGACCTGCGAACTTACAAAAACTTTTACATCTTCACTCAAATCGTAAAGTAGAAACCCCTGTAATTTGGGTTCTATCCTTGCAATGGAATTCCAAGTAATTTCCTGTGACCGAAAATTATGCACGACAGAGATCGATGTGTCTTTTATGGTAAGCGATTCAGTATATGAATGCACCATATATACTGCAAGCAAGAAGAAAACAATAAGGAACGCAACAGTAAGAGTGTATCTTCCGGTATAAAAAGTAAAAAGAGCAAGAAAGCCAGACAGTAAAACGGTGATGGACAGTTTCTCAATTTGAACGCGATTCTGGTGAAATTCGGATTTATTGTTTGACATTCTCTTCAAAATTCCTACCCTTATAGAACGCTATAAAGTAGCTTTATTTTTTGCCATTCATTCGACTGACGCGCGACGGCTGAACCACCCCCGCAGGCTGCGTCGCGCGCGCCAGCGCCGCATCCTTTATCATGTGGACAAGATGCTTCACCATCACTGCCTGTCGTGTTCCCGCCTTGGCACCCAGATCGGCAAGCACCGGCTCCAGCCATGCCTGATACGAACGCACACAAATGTACACGGGGCGATTGCGGCGATCCGGTAGATTGTTCACCATCGAAGCCAGCTTGGCGCCCACATCTGTCGCTTCGGGATGGATGAGCGGCGTTAACACGATCCCATACACGCCCTGCGAAATGCTAACGTGGCACTTCGGTCCCTCATTGCACATCCAACCGACAGCGTTGCGCGGTTGTGGTTCGATGGGCTGTAACAACGGCGGGACAATTTGATGATAGAGACTCTGTACCGCTGGGAGATTGATGGACTTCACCCGCATCCATTCCAAGCTAGAATCGGATTCCGTTATCTCAGAGACATCCCACATCCTCTGCCAGGCGTAGACAGAGAATCCCGACCGGCGCAGTGGGACAAACGCGTCACTGGTCTCGTCCACTTCGGCGATCACGTGGAACGTTTCCCAAGACCCCGCCTGCGCCGCAAGATTTTCGATCAATGCAGGGAGTTCAGGATGTGACAGTTGAGTAGATGGAGCAAGATAGAGTATCTTGGCAAAGGTCTCACCGTGGGAATGAATAATCCCCCCGAAGACCGAATCCTTTTCACCGTTGGCGATCGCCGAATAAATATGCCGCGCTGGGTTGACGTATGCCATCAATCCCACCGCACCCAACGGATTTCCACGCGTCAATGTCCGTGCGGTATCCAGCCCTATGGCTTCTTCGCGAAAACCATAGAGATACGGCAGATCCAACAATGCAAGCGGACGAATCGGCATAGTAGTTAAATTATACGTCACTGCAGGAGCTTTCGCTCATGGCAATCTTCAAGATGAGAGCATTATCATTATTAAACAAAACGTCCCAAAGGTTTAAGTGAGATCCAAAATTGAATCACGGAAACCTTCGGGACGGTGTCAAACGTCAGTTAATCAGCCAGCGAAAGGAAATACTCGTGAAAACGCGTATCGCCGGTCAGTTCGGGGTGGAACGATGTAGCGAGGAGATGTCCCTGTTGCGCGGCAACAATTCTCCCGTCGGAAACAGAAGCGAGAATCTTTGCGTCACCATCCACCGATTCAATGATCGGCGCACGGATGAAGACGGCATGATACGGCGAGTCCGATCCGGTAGCTTGTTTGAGCTCGGGGATGTTGAGATCCGTTTCGAACGAATCGACCTGTCGCCCAAACGCGTTGCGCTTGACCTTGATGTCCATCAATCCAAGCAAAGGTTGGTCGCGGCTGACATCCTTCGAAAGAAAGATCGCGCCCGCACACGTGCCCCAGATGGCATGCTGCTCGCCAAACTTCTTGAGCGGTTCCATCAGGTTGTACGCTACCGCCATTTTGCCGATCGTCGTCGAACTCACCACCAGGGATGATCAGACCATCGAGCCCGTTGAGATGCTCAGGCAAACGCACTTCCGATGCTTCGACATTCAGCCGCTTGAGCATCGCAATATGTTCAGAAAAATCGCCCTGCAGGGCGAGCACACCAATTTTCATAGTTTAGCTTTGAGCAAATAGCTGTTAGCGATTAGTCGGCTAAAAAGCTAATCACTAAACGCTAACAGCTAGAGCTTACCAACCACGTCCCGCAATCTTATCCGCTTCGGGCATCTGCGAGACGTTGCGTCCGACCATCGCTTCGCCGAGGTTCTTGCTCACATCCGCAAGGATGGAGGCATCCTGATAATGCGTCACCGCTTTGACGATGGCATTGGCGCGCTTGGCAGGGTCACCGCTCTTGAAGATGCCGGAACCCACGAATACGCCATCCACACCAAGCTGCATCATCAACGCCGCATCCGCAGGAGTCGCCACGCCACCCGCGGCAAAGTTCACGACTGGCATGCGACCGAGTTCCTTGGTCTCTTTGACGAGTTCATACGGCGCGCTGTTGTTCTTGGCGAACGCCATCAACTCTTCATCACCCATCGTCTGCAACTGACGGATCGCGCCGATCACCGTGCGCGCGTGACGCACTGCTTCAACAACATCGCCCGTGCCCGCTTCTCCCTTGGTGCGGATCATCGCCGCTCCTTCGCCAATACGGCGTAACGCTTCGCCAATGTTGCGGCATCCGCACACGAATGGAACGTTGAAGTTGTGCTTCAAAATGTGATGTTCTTCGTCAGCGGGAGTCAGCACTTCTGATTCGTCAATGTAGTCAACGCCAATCGCTTCGAGAATCTGCGCTTCGACAAAATGACCAATACGGCACTTCGCCATCACAGGGATAGACACCGCATCCATGATCTTCAGGATCATATCGGGGTCACTCATGCGAGCCACACCACCGTTCGCGCGGATGTCAGCTGGCACGCGTTCGAGCGCCATCACAGCACAGGCGCCCGCCTCTTCTGCGATCTTCGCCTGCTCGGCATTCACCACATCCATGATGACGCCGCCTTTCAACATCTGCGCCAAACCTTTTTTCTCAGTCCATGTACCAGTTTTAACTTCCATTTTTCACTCCATAATTTTTTTGATGATTCAAGTTTTGCCATAACTATGCAAGGCATCTTTCCAGCTTGCTAATTGTAGGGAAAAATTGGCTTATGTTAAGAGCCAATAAATTGCTTTAAATAGCCAGCCAATTTCTGTAATTTTGGTAATTGGATGGAATCAAATCTGCCTATTAAGCCTACACAATGATATATTCACCATGCCAATACTCATGGAGACGTAAAATGCGCATCCCGCTCGACCGACAAAGTGAAACTCCGTTATATCAGCAGATTGAAAGCTATCTAAGACAGGCGATTCTGACAGGAAACCTGAGCGCAGACACGCGCCTGCCTGCTGCACGCCAGCTCGCAAATGATCTAGGCGTTAACCGTTCCACGGTGGAAAATGCTTATTCCGCATTAGAGGCGGATGGACTGGTCTTTTCGCGCATGGGCAGCGGCACGTATGTTTTGCAACAAGATTTACTGTCGAATGTTCCAGAACGTGAATCCAAGTCACATCTACCGTTGTGGCAACAGAGTTTCCATACTCCGAACACGCTATCCACTTCTGAAATGGTGCAAGAAATGTTGGAGGCTGGAGGGCATCCGAACCCAATCAATTTTGCCAGCGGCGTCAGTGATGTGCGCGAGTTCCCTGCAGAAGAGTTTCGCAAGACACTGCAATCTGTAATGCGGCGCGATCAGATCGGCGCGTTGGAATACGGCGACCCGAATGGATACGGTCCGCTTCGAGAAGGCATTGCCCACATCCTTGCCAGCCAGGGATTGCAGACTCGCCCGGAAAGTATTCTCATTACCGCTGGGTCACAACAGGCGATCTTTTTGGCATCGCAAGTTCTGCTTAAACCGAACGACACGGTTCTTGTCGAGAACCCAACATACTCTGCTGCGATTGATCTGTTCCGCACGCTGGGATATCAGATCGTTGGCGTTCCTATGGACAATCAAGGAATGCAAGTTGTTCAATTGGAAAAACTGTTGCAGCAGCATCATCCCAAGTTGATCTACACGATTCCGAATTTCCACAACCCAACGGGAACCTGTCTCAGCAGTGCGCGTCGTCGTCAATTGATCGTGTTGGCAGAACGATATAACGTTCCAATCCTGGAAGATGATTTTGTAGGTGACTTGCGCTATGAAGGACACGCACAGCCTTCGCTGAAAGCATTGGATCCAGGCGGACAGGTGATCTATGTCAGCACTTTTTCTAAGATGCTGGTTCCTGGATTACGCGTGGGATTTATTGTGGCAGACGGACCGGTCTATGAGAGTTTGCTCAATTACAAACGTTTGAGTGATCTCGCTACGTCCACGTTGATCCAACGTACTCTAGATGCATTTGTCACTGTAGGTAGATATCAAACCTATCTACATCGTTCCACTCAGATCTTTCGTAAGCGGCGCGATGCGATGGCGAAAGCGATTGAACATCATCTGCCAACGAAAGTCTCTTTCGATGTACCAAGCGGCGGATTATTCGTCTGGTTGCGATTACCCAAAGGCATATCCGCTAATGAGTTATTGCCGATCGCCTGCAAAGAAGGCGTGGCATTTGTCCCTGGTTCTTATTTCTTCATTGATCATGCTAATGGGGATGAATGGATGCGTCTTAATTTTGTGTCCCAGCCAGTGGATGATATTGAGGAAGGTATCAAGCGGTTGGGGATAGCCATGCGCAAGTTCAAAGCTCGTAAATAGATGCCTATCAAACAACATTCGAAGGCGTTCCATGGAACGCCTTTTTGATTCAAGAAATAGATTTTCATCCTCTTGACAGAATCCCTTTAAAGAATACAATTATGACAATGATACAATTAGTACAATGATACAAAGAGACATTTATGGCAAATAAGAAGCTAATACTCCAAATTGACTTCCGCTCGGGACTGCCTATCTACACCCAAATTGTAAATCAGGTTCAATCCCAAATCGCTACAGGGATACTCAAGCCCGGTGATCAATTGCCAACAGTCCGTGCACTGGCTGAGGAGTTGAGAGTTAACTTCAATACCGTTGCACGAGCTTATCGTATTTTGGATGAAGCAAGAATCATTTCGACACAACAAGGAAGAGGAACCTATATCACTGAAATTCCACCACCAGATGTCAACGAAAAATTGCGTCGAGAGACTCTGGAAGCATTAACACAGAGATTCATAAGCGAAGCCACACGCTTAGAATTTTCCAAGACAGAGATACGTCAAATGGTCAGCGATCAGATCAAAGCTTGGAATGAATTGGACAAGTCCGATAGTGAATAACAAAGGAGAATGAATGGACACGAAATTTATAAAATCCGCGTTGGAAAAGAAAAAAGCCCAGCAAGATGATCTGCATATTGCACCAGTTGCTGGATTGTTGTTCGCCATCTGTTTGATCGTTGCCATCTTTGGAGCGATCATCGGCGAAAAGCGTTTTGGCGATGCGATCATTGGCGGCTGGGTCGTCGTATGGACATTGATCGGAACTTATCTGATGTTCGCGCTGAAAGTAGCCAATCAATGGGAAAAAGCCGTGGTGCTGCGACTAGGTCGCTTCAACGGGCTGAAAGGTCCCGGTATGTTTTGGATCATCCCGATCATGGACGCCGTGACATCCTGGATCGATCACCGCGTGGTCGTAACATCTTTTTCAGCCGAGAAAACCCTGACGAAAGATACTGTACCTGTGGATGTGGATGCTGTGCTGTTCTGGGTCGTCTGGGACGCGGAGAAAGCCGCTCTGGAAGTGAAAGATTATCAAGCCGCAATCTCCTGGTCTGCCCAAACCGCTTTGCGCGACATTATCGGCCGCATGATGCTGGCAGACATCCTTGTAGGACGCACTGCTATCGATGAGGAACTTCAACACATTATTGACGAACGCACAACGCCCTGGGGTATCACCGTGCAATCCGTGGAAATCCGCGACATTGTCATCCCTCAGGTGCTGGAAGATGCCATGTCTCGCCAGGCGCAGGCAGAACGTGAACGACAGGCGCGCGTCATTCTTGGCGAGTCCGAAAAACAGATCGCGACATCCTTCTCAGAAGCCTCGCAGGCTTATATTGAGAACCCAACGGCACTGCACTTACGTGCCATGAACATGCTCTTCGAAGGTTTGAAGGAAAAAGGCGCTCTGGTGATCGTCCCAAGCTCCGCCATCGACACAATGAACCTTGGCGGTTTGAGTGGAATGGTCTCGCTTGCGCAAAATAACGCGCCAAAAGAAAACAAGTAACACACTTTTGTCCCGCAGACTGATTTGAAACAAGTCAACGCATTGAAACCCGCGGGATATCTTGAAGGAAAAAGAATGAATACTCGTACTACAACTATTGTCGTTTTGATCCTGGTCGTCACTGCTACGCTGGCTGGGCTCCTGCTTTGGAATCGCCTGCCAGACCAGATGGCTTCTCACTGGGATATCAATGATCAAGTGAACGGCTACATGCCCAAAGTCTGGGGCGTGTTCATGGTGCCTCTCATCACACTGGGAATGGTTCTGTTGTTTTGGATCGTTCCATCAATCGATCCGCTCAAGGCGAACATTGCCCAGTTCCGTGAAGCGTTCAACCTGTTCATCGTGCTGATCGTGGCGTTCATGCTGTATGTCCATGCACTTTCACTGGCTTGGAATCTAGGCTACACTGGCTTCAAGATGAGCACATCCATGCTCCCGGCGATGGGATTGCTCTTCATCTTCATCGGCTTCATGCTGCGTAAGGCGAAGCGCAACTTCTTCATCGGCATCCGCACCCCGTGGACGCTCTCCAACGATCGGGTCTGGGATGAAACACACCGGCTCGGCTCGATCCTATTCATGGCATCTGGAGCGCTGGCGTTCATCGGCGGGATCTTTGGTGGAATGACCGCCTTCTGGTTGCTGTTCCTGCCGCTGATCGGTTCCACCGTCTTCCTGCTCGTTTACTCGTACGTACTCTACCAGCGAGAAACAAAGTCGTAATTCAAACGGAGCAGGCATCCCCTGCTCCGTTTCACGTGAAACAAAAACTATTATGAATACCATCATTGAAGTCAACAACCTGGAACGTATCTTTGGCGATCATAAAGCCGTGGACGGCATGACATTCACCGTGGAGTTTGGTGAAGTCTTTGGGCTGCTTGGTCCGAACGGCGCTGGCAAAACGACCACGGTGCGTTTGCTAAATGGGATCCTGCCTCCATCTGCCGGATCTGCACGCGTGTTTGGGTTTGATCCCGTTATTGACGGCGAGTCCATCCGCCACAAGACCGGCGTATTGACTGAGACACCGGCTTTATACGAACGTTTATCTGCACGCGATAATTTGGAATTCTTTGGAACACTGCAGGAAATCCCGGAAAAGGATCTACAAACACGCGTGGACGAGATGCTTACATTCTTTGAACTCTCGGCTCGCGCCAAAGACAAAGTGGAAACCTACAGCAAAGGCATGAAACAACGCCTGGCTATCGCACGCGCGTTGATCCATAAACCACCGCTGTTATTTTTGGACGAACCAACCTCTGGTCTTGACCCGGAAGCATCCCAACAAGTAGATGACCTTATCGCAACATTGGGACGCACCGATGGACAGACCGTGATCCTAGCAACTCACAATCTTCTGGAAGCACAACGGTTGTGCGATCGCGTCGCCATTATGAATCATGGGCGTATTCTCGCCATGGGAAGTCTCGATGAGTTATCACGCAAATTGTGGCCTGTTATATGGGTCGACATCATGTTTCACGTGAAACCAAAAGATACACTCATTGAACAATTTCAAAATCAACGCGGCATCATTCAACTCGCATTGAATACAGTAAAGAACACACTATCAGTCCAAGTGGAAAATGAAGATGTAATTCCCTCGGTCGTCAGTTATCTTGTAGAACATGGCGAATCGATCTTGCGAGTCAATCCACGCGATTACACATTGGAAGATATTTATTTTGCATTGCAGGCAGGTGAGTCATGAACTGGCGATCCATTTGGGCGATAACCCGTAAAGATTTAAAAGAAGTAGGACAAAATAAAATGGCATGGGGGCCGGCAATTGCATTGCCGTTGATCTTTGCCGTACTTATGCCTATTCTGTTTTCGGTCGTACCGCGATTTATCCCCGTGGAAGATGTGCAACGTGAACTAGGGGACATTGAAACAATGTTGAAACATCTACCGCCGAATGTACACGCGATCTTTGAAGGATTGAAATTAGAACAAATGTTCGTATTATATATGACAGCTTTTATGTTTGCGCCGCTGTTCCTGGTCATGCCTCTGATGTTTTCAACTGTGGCAGGAGCGGACTCTTTTGTCGGTGAACGCGAACGCAAAACCATGGAAGCGCTGTTGTACTCCCCTGCCAGTGATCTGGAACTCTTCCTGGGAAAGGTATTGGCAGCCGTGATCCCAGCCATTGCACTTTCATGGATAACATATGCCGTATATATCATTGTGGTCAACGTTGCCAGCTATGGATTGTTCCAACGCCTATGGTTTCCCTTACCAACCTGGTGGCCCTTGATGTTCTGGCTGACTCCCGCATTTGCGCTACTCGGTATTTCTGCCACCGTGATCATTTCATCGCGTGTCAAAACATTTATGGAGGCATATCAACTCACAGGATCGCTTGTGGTTCTGGTGCTTGCACTTGTGGTAGGACAAGCCACCGGCGTGCTCTACTTGGGAGTTGGCACGGTCATGCTGGTCGGCACACTGATATGGATCATCGATGCTGTATTGATCTATATAGGCGTACGCAAATTCAAACGAAGCATGTTGATCGCAAATCTATAAGAGGTCAAAATGACAGAAGAAACCAAGTTTTGGGAATATCGTGTTCAAACCATCGGAGGTGTCTTTGGTACCAAGGATGAACACATTCAAGCAACATTAGATGAATGGGGTGCAGAAGGCTGGGAAGCCATCAACGTCTTCACTCCTGAGGGAAGCGGCAAGATCACGATTGTCGCCAAACGCCCATTGTCAGATCGCACACGTCGAACACGGTCAATACCGTCATAATAGAAGGAGAAAGAATGCTTGCAAGTATGTATGCAATCGGTTTTCTAGGCATGATCCTGTTGCCCATCATCGCGTGGATCATCTTCACGCGCAACCTTAATCTTCCGTGGAAGCTGGTGCTTGCCGGTGGATTAACCTTCATCGCGTCACAGATCCTGCACATTCCGTTAGTACAGGCATTGGGACCACTCATGGCAAAGAATTCCTTGCTGGTCAACGCCATGATCCTTGGTTTGCTGGCAGGGATATTCGAGGAAACATCACGTTATATCCTGTTCAAGTTCATTCTCAAGAATGTCAGATCTTGGAAAGAAGGTATTCTCGTTGGGCTCGGACATGGCGGCACAGAAGCGCTTATCCTGGGGGGGCTTGCCGCAATGGCGTTTGTGACCATGCTTGGATATCGCTCTATTGACCTTTCCACCATTCCAAGCATTCCAGCGGATCAAGTGGAACTCGCAAAACAGCAGGTTGCAGCCTATTGGGCGGCACCCATGTATGTTCCATTATTAGGTTTTGTTGAACGCATTTTTGCCATGTGTTTACACATAGCACTTTCGGTCATGGTGATTTATGCGCTGGCAAGCAAAAAGGCGATCTGGTTCTGGCTGGCTTTACTCTGGCACGCGCTTGTGGATGCTGTTGCTGTATACGCTAGTCAGAAGATAGGTGCCGTAGCTGTCGAAGGAATTGTTGCGCTCTTTGCAGTGATCAGCATTGGGATCATTTTCTTTTTGCGCCCAAGATTCCCACAGGGTGAAATAAATCCGCCAGAGCAGCAAAGTGCTATAGCTTCGTAAAAATTCTTCATAACGAAATCAACTACAAGCTTTGGAAAGAAGCGTACTGTCATCCGCTTGATTCAACTGAGTTCGGGCGGATGATTTTATTTGTGAAATATTTCATAATCACAACATCCTTGTTCAAGATACAATTGAGACATGCGAGCATTGCGCGATCCCCTTCTAATCGTCATACTGGTTTTGAGTTTGATCCTTGGTGTAGCAGTTCTCGATCGCGGACATGATTGGGGTGATGATTTTGCATCCTACATCATGCAGGCAAAGAGTATCTGGACCGGCACAACGCAGGAGTTTGTCGAGCATAACCGGTTCACCATTGAGGAATTTTCGATACAGATTGGACCGGTCGCCTACCCGTGGTGCTACCCACTGATCCTGGTTCCAGCCTATGCACTGAAAGGGAATAGTGCTCTTACACTAAAACTGCCGGGGATTTTTCTTTTTTTAGGATTTTTAGTCTGTCTGTTCCTCATTGCAAAAGATCGTCTCACGCGGACCGAGAGTCTACTGCTCGTTTCCTTATTCGCGTTCAACCCCTTGCTGACTCATTTTCATAATCAGATCCTTTCAGATATTCCATTTTTGTTTTTCTCAACGCTTTCCCTATGGCTAATGCTACAAGATGACCGACGGAAATCCCTTAATGCGTTGATCCTGGGAGCCGTTATCGCAGGAGCTTTCTTCATTCGCACACAAGGGATTCTCCTTTTAGCAAGTTATGGAGCACTGGAACTTTTCCATCTTTGGACAAATAGAAAAGATCGCGAAACAGTGAAGAAAATAGTTTGGGGTTTTGTATGGGTCTGTGTCAGTTTCGGATTGCTCTGGTTGATATATGCGCTAATATTCCCGGGCGGCGGCGAGTCATATTTCAATCAATACAAAGATTTCCAAATAGGCAGAGCCATTAGTTTCACTATAGCCTATTTTCGCGTGTTCAGTGAATTTTTTGGTGGGAGCAGCGTTTGGAATTATGTCTACTATTTTTCGTTTCTGTTGTTCTTAATCGGTCTTTGGGTTAGGCGCAAGGAAGAAATGATCTTCATTGTTTTCTTCGTGATCTGGATGCTGTTACTTCTCACTTGGCCCGCATGGCAGGGACCACGGTTCATTTTTCCGCTTTTCCCGATCTACGTATATTTTGTCTTTCAAGGGATCAGATTTGTCATTCAGAAAACTCCTCAGAAGTATCAAGTTTGGGGACAAAGACTATTCACCGGCTTTTGGATCATCATCATTGGAATATTCCTTTTCCGATCAAGCAGTGAAGCCTACGAAAATCTAAAAACGAACCGCCAGCCGTCTTCTGCATACGACCACTACAGTATGGATATGTACGAATTTATCAGAGAGAACACAGCGACTGATAGCATCATCGTGTTCTTCAAGCCGCGCGCCATGCGCTTGTTCACGGACCGGGATTCGTACATGGCACTGACATGCAATGAATTGACACGAGGAGATTATGTAGTGATCAATAAAATTGCAGAGAACAGTCAGGTGCCTGAAGATAAGGTGGATGAATGCGGGCTGCCGCTTCAGTCCGTATTCGAGAGCAAACGTTTCCTCGTATTTAAACTTCTGAAATAGGGTCTTGAATCTCGGGATTAAAAATAGTACACTACCCCCATGACAAAAACAGGCCAACTCCGCGATCTGTCCGTACGGTATCAACAGCTGCTGCGTCTCGTTGAGTTGAGTGTCACCCTCAATTCAACGCTCGATCTGGATCAACTGCTCCAGCAGATCACCGCCACAGCCACCGAGCTATTGGATTGTGAAGCTGCATCCATCCTTCTGTACGATGAGAAGAATCCGCGCCTGTACTTTGCCGCTGCCACCGGCTCGGATCCTGCCAAGCTGGCAGAGATTCCCGTTCCGATGGAAGGCAGCCTGGCCGGGACCATCTTCCGCACCAATCAGCCCATCATCCTGAACCACGCGGACCAGGACCCACGTCACTATTCCAACGTTTCAGACTCGATCAAATTCAAGGTTAATACCCTGCTCGGTGTTCCCATGCCCATGAAGGATCGCACCGTGGGCGTGCTGGAAGCCATCAACAAAAAGGATGGCGTGTTCATCGAAAGTGACATCGCCTTACTCTCGGTCACAGCGGCACACGCCGCCATCGCCATCAACAATGCACGTTTGCTGGCAACGACTCGCCAGGCATTGGAAAAAGTCCGGGAAGTGAACAGCATCAAAAGCAACTTCCTTTCTCTGGCATCGCACGAACTGCGGACTCCATTGGGTGTCATCATGGGATATGCCACCTTTTTACAGGATCAAGCAAAAGGTGAGCAATCGGATCATGCCCGGCAGGTGCTGAACGCTGCATCGCAGATGCGGTCCCTGCTTGACCAGATGAACAACCTGACCCTGCTCCAGGCAGATGAGATGGAAATGCGCCCGATGAAGATCTCCATCCAGGATATTTTGAACTTTGCCTGCGATGAGATCAAGTATTCTGCTGCTCGGCGCGATATGGCGTTGGTCTTTGCCTTTGACGACAATCCCATCTATATCAATGTTGACGCAGAAAAGACAACACTGGCATTCGTCAATTTGCTCAACAACGCCATCCGCTTTTCACCAGATGGAAGTGAGATCGTCATCGGTGCCATCGAGCAGGGAGAGAAGGTCATGGCGTGGGTGCAGGATCATGGTCTCGGCATCCCCGTGGATAAATTGGAAAAAGTCTTCGAAGAGTTCTATCAGATCGAGCCGCCCAACACGCGCAGCTACGGCGGGCTGGGAATTGGTCTCAGCATTGCTAGAGGCTTACTCGAAGTGCAAGGCGGAAAGATCTGGGCAGAGTCCGAAGGTGCAGGCAACGGGTCAACGTTTAAAGTAGTATTACCAAAAGCATAAAAAAAGCGGCGGACAATGTCCGCCGCTAGCTTTTTAACCTTCCAACTTGTAACTTTCTACCCCAAATGCATCGGCATGATCACATGCAGGAACTGGTCATCGCCGACAGGGCGCACAACTCCTGGCGCATTCGGCGCGGAGGTTTCCAACGCTACGTTCGGGGTGCGGATCACTTCCAGAGCTTCGCGCAAGAACTTCACATTGAATGCGATCAACAATCCGCCACCGTCCACAGTCGCTTCGACGATGGTTTCGTTCTTGCCAGTCTCTTCGGATGTCGCGGAGATTTCCACCTCGCTGGGCTGCATCTCGCCTTGTGATGACTTGATATTGAAGCGCGCCACATTCGAACCTTCACGGGCGAAGATCTCAGCTTGTTTGCAGGCTTTCAACAAAGAAGATGTCGAAACCAACGTGCGGGATTTGTATGAACGCGGAATGATCTGTTGGTAATCAGGGAACGTTCCATCGATCAACTGTGACACCACTTCCACATCTTTCACGCGGAACACCACCTGACCACGTCCCTTGGGCATGACCATATAGATCGGCTCTTCGCCATCGGTCGCCACACGCGCCAACTCTTTCAACGCCTGGGAGGGAACGATCGCGGAAATGGGAGCAGCCGAAGGTGCAGAAAGAACCGCTTTCCGGACGGAGAGTCTAAATCCATCTGCGGCAGCCATCGTCAGCTTGTCCTTATCCACTTGCACGAGAACGCCCATCAGCACCGGACGCGCCTCATCCGACGAAGCGGCGAACGCCACCTGATGGATCATCTCGCGGAAGTCACCTACGTTGATCTGGATCGCGCCGTCGAAATCTGGCACGGGCAGCGGCGGGAACTCCTGCGCGTCGATGCATTTGATGTCGTTGGTGGATGTGCCGCCGCGGACATTCAAGGTCTGCGTTTGCACATCGAGTTTCAGCATCACCTGATCGCTTGGCAGCGTGCTGACCAGATCGCTGAACGTGCGAGATGGCACGGTCGTCGAACCTTCATCATCAATGCGCGCGGGGATCCAGCACGTAATTCCCATTTCAAGATTGGTTGCAGAAAGCCGCAGGCGACCTTCGTCGGTGGCGATCAAAATGTTTGCAAGCACGGGCAGTGTGCTGCGCGGTGAAACAGCTTTTGAAACAGTGGCGAGACCACGGGCGAGATTCTCTTGAAGGACTGTTACTTTCATGTCGCGTCTCCTCAATTCGTTGATGTTTCAATTTTACATCATAAATAAAAAATCCGACGGTCATGCCGTCGGATTTTTGAATTAACCCAGGATAAGTGACATTGTTAGCCCAAAGAGGATAAGCAACAACTCCAATCCAAACAATGCAGCGAAAACATAGATTACAACCATCCAGGTAGACATACCTCGCTTTTGTTTAGGATCAAAGTAATCTTCGGCGGTCTTTTGGATGGACTCCACCGCTTGTTTTGGGTCTTCCATCCAGACGAGATCCTTTCGCATCTTTTCCGATGAAAAGCCTGTTTCCACCAAATGAGCGGATCCAATCTGGGGCGTTATCCATCATCGACTTTCCACTCATAACGATTACTTGATAATCACCTTGAAAATTTTCACCAGAAGCTATCACTGTCACTTGAGCTTTTGATCCATATTTTTCCAAATTGGTTCTAACTAAATCAACCAGTCCATCACCAGAGTCGACAACCAGTACCGAAAATATAGTTTGTTCTTCGACTTCAGCCTCTGCCGGAGACATAACTCCATCGCGCCGCAACACATTCAGGTGATAGACCAGCACCACTACGAACAGAATTAGTAACTGTACCAAGTTCAAAATGGTGTTCAGGAAATTACTACCTGTGTAGCCCCCTAATAACGCATTGATCAGTTGATACACCAACGCCACGGCAGTTGCCATACCGCCGATCACGGAAGCGAACAACGCCAGATACAAATAGAACTTGCGGATGATGGAACGGCGGGCATGGTTACCCAACTCGCCTTCCGCCAGCGCTTCTGCCTGCATCGGTCGCCAGGTCAGCAGCCACAACGGCAACCCAACAAGCAATGATGAAAGTGAATTAGCCAGGCTTGAACGATAGGCGTCATTTATCGAGAAGAACGAACTGGTCAGCATGTCGATCAGGAAAGAGAACAATAAAGCCACGCCGATGAAAGAGACAACCAAACCAAGGAACGAAAGGATGTAGTAGTACAGGCGCTTCATCCCTGCTTCACGGACCTTATCGCCAGTGGCTTCGATATGGCGGTTGAGCCAGTAGCCATAGTACGCCCATACCACGCCCAGCGGCACGCCAATCGATATGGGACCGCCGAGATCATCCACCAGTTCACGGAAGGTAGCCGCCTGCCCGAGCAAGCGCATCAGCAAAACATTCACCACATTCCAGCCAGCAGTGACCACGGTGATGACCCCGCCAAGGGCAAGGATGTAGAGGATGCTCAGGCGCAGCACCGAGCCCATTTCCGCACGATCCACCAGCGATTCCTGAATGAGCCGCCATGAATAAACCCAGATCGGAGTCCCAACGAAGATCAGAGCGATCCCGTTGACGACCGTTTCCTTTCCGAGTTCCCCCAGCACATTGCCGGGGATATAGAACAGAAAACGCAGGATCTGCTGCATGCCGAAGACCGCCATGAGCAGCCCGTACAGCATCCAGATATAACGATAGAGGCGGCGCACGTCTGAAAAGTTATCGGTTTCAGGCAGAGTCTTCCACTCTCCACGAAGTACGTTCCAAAAGTATGCAGCTACGATGAGGTTCATGCCAATGGCGATCAAGTTATCGGGCAGAGTTTGAGAGCCACCGATCAAGGCGCGGGAATATTCAATATGAGCCACGCCCACGAACGAACGGTTGATGAATGCCAGCACATTTTGAACCACCGGAATCAACGTGGCTAGCAAAACGGCATAGAAAAATACTGCACGCAGGCTGGCAGTTTTCTCCTCCTCTTCACGGGCGGAGGCGCGTTGTGCCCACAACCAATGGATCAGGAAGATCGGCAGCCCGACCAGGATCAGGGCAAGTGCCTGAGCCAGCGCTTCTGCTCCACCTGAAACAACATCATCGACAATGGAACGGAGCAGTCCGATCAGTCCCCAGGTAACAACTTCGATGCTAATGAAAGCAACGAGATAAAAATATAAACGGCGAATGGATTTCATTGTGTCTCCCGTTGTTATGGAACGAAATTAATTTCGTTCTGCTTTATTTTGGCGACTCCGAATACCAGGCGTAATCCCAAAAATAGTACGTGGGCATAGAAGAGATCTTCCAGGCGCCGTTCTGTTTCACCAACAATGCACGCTGGGTATCGCGATAGCCACTGGAGAACGGATCGTTGGGGTTATAGATCATCGCCACTTCCACCGATGCTTCCTCGTTGCTGATCTCCGATTGCCCGACATCCACTGCCCCGTTGTTGGGGTTGACACTTCCGTTCAAAAACGATTGGCGGAACTCATCCAATGTGGGCTTGTGGTCAAGGTCAGCAAGATAACCATAGGCTTTCTCATAGTCCTTGTCTAGGACTGCCACCACGTAGTTATGCACCACGCCTTCCGGCGTATCCTCTGTAATATAGGTTTGCGAATCCTTGCGGGTAAAGAACACGGTCAGAGCGATCACTACCAATAAACCGATCCCGATCAAAATGCCTGTCAAAAAACGGTCTTGTTTCATGGAAACCTCCGATGTCTGATTTTCATTGTATAGGCTAAATGACGAAAAGACAAGCAGAATAGTTTCCGCTTGATTGTGCCTCTTAAAGCCTGTATACTCCTTGTCTGGAAAGATTCCCAATGGATCAAGATCCCTATCAACGCCAGACATCCGTCAACGACTTCCAGGCGGCGCGCAAACGTGCTGCCATACAGGAAGTTTTGGCGCGCGTCAGGGGAAAATCAAATCAGCTCCTTTCGTATGAGGAAGTAGCGGAGCAGCTTCAACTGCGCGCCCGCACAGAGCGCGGTGTGCAACTGATCCCTGTAAACGCGATCGTGGGCAGCGTGGGTCGCTACACCGATTTCACGCGTACCTTCCTGCCGCGCCGCACGAATGACCAGGAGCGCTGGGTGGGAGTCAAATCCGCGTTCATCGAAGGGACGTTGCCGCCCATTGAAGTGTACAAGGTCGGCGAGGTGTATTTCGTGGTGGATGGCAATCACCGTGTTTCCATCGCACGCCAGGAAGGGATGATCTCCATCGAGGCGCGTGTCATCGAATTCCAGACCGACATCCCGCTCACGCCGGATGTGCAGCCCGACGATCTGATCATCAAAGCAGAATACGTGGAATTTCTCAACACTACGCGTCTGCGTGAAGCGCGACCGAACGTGGACCTGAGCGTTACAGTGCCGGGACAATATGACATTTTGATGTCACAGATCCATTTGCAAAAATTCATCTTCGTGGAAGATCAGAAGAAGGATATCTCGCTTGAGGACGCCGCCTTATATTGGTACGATACGATCTACATTCCCCTGGCAGAAGCGATCCGTGACCGCGACTTGCTGCATTGGTTTCCCAATCGCACTGTCACCGATCTATATTTGTGGATCTCGGAGAACCGCTCTGCACTGGAGAAAGAGCTTGGGTGGCAGACCCAATCGGATATAGCGGCAACAGACTTGATCCTGGAAAGAGGCGCCAAGTCCGAGCCGGGGAGTTGGCGTAAAGCACGGACACTCGCCCGTTATACCGAAACCTTATTTGCCGATATTCTCGTCCCGCTCAGCGGCTATGAAGAGAGCTGGGATGCACTTGAGCAGGCAATCATCATTGCGCAGCGTGAACATGCCAAACTGCATGGTTTACACATCGCGAAGAACCGCAAGGAAGCGGAGAGCGAAGAAGCTTTGAAAGTGAAAGCGCGTTTCGAACAGACCTGCAAAGAGGCGGACATAGAAGGCCAGCTCGCCGTGGATATAGGTGATGTGACCAAGCGTATCTTCGAACGCGCCGTGCTAACCGACTTGATCGTGTTGAAGATCGTGAACCCGCCAGGCACAGGACTCTCGGCATTGCAATCTCCGTTCCGCACCATTCTGGCGGAGTCATCGCGTCCGTTATTGACGGTGCCTGTTGGCGCAAGTCAATTTAAGCGAGCACTGCTCGCTTATGATGGAAGCGAGCGCGCCAAGGAAGCGTTGTTCGTTGCCACCTATTTTGCCGAAATGTGGAAAACGGAATTGCTCGTCTTCACGGCTGTCGATGCAAAACTCACATCCGATGTGCAGGACCATGTGCGCCGCTATCTCGAATTCCATGAAGTGGAAGCGGAGTATATCGTCAGTGAACAAAGCGCCATGGACACGTTGAACAAGACTGTTGAAGAACGCAATGTGGATGTTGTGTTGATGGGCAGTCATGGCGGTTCGATGCTGCAACAGGTCTTTGTGGGCAGCGCACTCGATCATATGCTGCGAGAATCAAAGGTGCCGACAGTGATCTGTCGCTAAGAAATGCTTCTTCGGTGGGGGTACGTGAACGGTCGGATTTGATATACTTAAATGACCCTATTTCAAACAAGGAGTGTATATGACTATCCCTGCCCCGCGTTGGGATCTGACCAATATTTATCCGTCGCTTGAATCGGACGAGTTCAAGGCTGCCTACGCCAATCTCAAAAGCCAGATCGCCGATCTGGAGGATTTCTTTGTGGAAGTGGTGGATAAAGCCGATGTTGGCAAACCAGCCGAACAACTCGGCGCCATTATCGGTGAGACAGTTAATCAATTCAACAAAGTCTATGCGCTAACGTCCACACTCTCGCCATACATCAACTGCCTGGTGGATACGAATTCGCGCGATAAACTGGCAGTGCGCACCCAGTCTGAATATCAACAAGCGACCGTTCCGCTGCGCAAGCTGAATGTCCGCTTTACCGATTGGATGGGCAAACTCCAGCCAGTGCTGGATAAAGCCATCTCCTGCAATGACACTGCCCAAGCCCACGCCTTCAATTTGAAGGAAGCCGCCGATCAGAGCAAGTATTTGATGAGCCAGCCCGAGGAAGGTCTCGCTGCAGAACTGACCTTAAGCGGCGGGCGCGCTTGGGGCAAGCTGCAGAGCACGATCACATCACAGATCACTGTTGATTTTGAATTGGACGGCAAGACCGAAAAACTCCCCATGCCCGCCCTGCTCAATTTGCGGACTCATGCCGATGAAGATGTGCGCCACCGTGCGTACGATGCAGAGAACAAAGCCTGGGATACAGTCCGCGAAACGCTGGCAGCCTGCATGAATGGCGTGAAGGGCGAAGTCATCACCCTGAACAAACGCCGCGAACGCGAAGATGCGCTCCATTCTGCGTTGGATGCGGCGCGCATCGACCGCAAGACTCTCGAAGCCATGCTGGAAGCCATGCGCGATTCCTTCCCCATGTTCCGCAAGTACTTCAACCATAAAGCGAAGTTGATCGGCAAAGAAAAACTCGCCTGGTGGGATCTGTTCGCTCCGGTGGGATCGGCGGGTAAGAGCGTTACTTATGAAGAAGCACGTGATTTCATTCTGAAGAACTTCGCCAACTTTTCACCTGAGTTGGCATCCTTTGCCAAACGAGCCTTCGACAATAATTGGATCGATGCCGAGATGCGCGATGGAAAAGGTCCCGGCGGATATTGCACAGAGATCCAGGAAAAGCAGGAAAGTCGTATCTTCGTCAACTTTGATGGCTCGCAGGATCAGATCTCGACCATCGCCCACGAACTCGGTCACGCTTTCCATAATGAATGTGCGTTCCAGTTCAAGAAGACCATGCTCCAGCAGGATACTCCCATGACGCTCGCGGAAACCGCCAGTACGTTCTGCGAGACCATCGTGACCGAAGCTTTGTTGGCGCAGACGAGCGACCCGCAGGAGGAGCTTTCCATTCTCGAAGGGCAGCTCAACGGCGCATCGCAGGTGATCGTGGATATCTACTCCCGCTTCCTTTTCGAAAAGGAAGTGTTCGAGCGCCGCGAACAAGCGGAACTCTCCTCTGACGATTTCTGCGACATCATGGAACGCGCCCAGAAAGCATCCTATGGCGATGGACTGGATGAGCGTTACCTGCAAAAATACATGTGGACCTGGAAGCCGCATTATTATTCGGTAGGCTTGTCGTTCTACAACTTCCCCTATGCGTTTGGTTTATTGTTTGGCACCGGGCTGTATGCCATCTTCAAAGAACGCGGGGAAGCCTTTGTGCAGGATTACAAGCAGTTGCTCGCCTCCACCGGCGAAGCCACCGCCGCCGATCTTGCTGACCGCTTCGGCATCGACATCCGCACCAAGAAGTTCTGGGCAGATAGTCTCGCCATCATCGGCAAGCGCGTCGATCGGTATTGTGAGTTATAAAATGCCGCTCCCGCATGGGCTACGCCCATGCGGGAGTATATAGAAAGGTAATGATGTCAAAAACAAAACTCATCTTTACCATCAGTTTTTTGCTTCTAGCCACACTTGCCTGCAACGCGCTGGCACTGCCAACCACGCCCGCACCACAACCGCCGCCAACCACCATCGTTGAAATACTGGAAACTCCCACCGAAGGGTCTATTCCTCTTACCGAAGCAGATGTGCCGCGCGTCAAAGCAGAAGAAGCCAAGCTGGCTATGGATGGCGGCGGTGCGATCATTGTGGATGTGCGCAGCAAGGAAGCCTTTGCGGCGAGTCATATTGCTGGTTCGATCAATATTCCGCTGACGGAGTTTGAAACCAACCCAGCCGGGATTAATCTCCAAAAAGATCAGTGGATCATCACCTACTGTACCTGACAAAACGAACACACGAGCGCCCGTGCGGCGTTCATCCTATTACAAAACGGATACAAACGTGTCACCCCCATCCTTGGCGGATTACAGGCATGGGTTGACGCAGGGTATCCAATTGAACCGTAGTGCAAGATGGCATCTTACGCTACACGGTAACCTATGACTATCCTTTCCATCGACCACGTTCAACTTGCCATGCCAATTGGTGAAGAAGATGTAGCACGCGCATTTTATGTCAGCGTGCTTGAATTCATCGAGGTGCCGAAACCTGCCGAGTTAGCCAAGCGTGGCGGCGCGTGGTTCGAATCAAAAAATGTGCACCTGCACCTTGGTGTGGAACTTGACTTTCGTCCGGCACAAAAAGCACATCCCGCCTTCATCGTAGATAATCTGGATGCAACGATCACCAAGGTCGAACGAGCTCATTACAAAACGGACACATCCCAGCCGCCATTAGATGGATACAAACGTGCGCATGTTTTCGACCCATTCGGCAATCGCATCGAATTAATGGAAAAACTGTAAGAGGATGTCATTCGAGACGGTGGTCATCCGTCGAAGCAATCTCCTCAATGAAAGATGAGATTGCTTCGCAAAAAGCGCTCGCAATGACACCAAACAAAGGGATAAATGGAAACGCCTCTTGTCACACCCTGGTCTGCTCCTATTTCACCAACCGAGTCCACGCTGCGGCAACTCTGCGCTGATGAAGGACTCAACCCCTATCCATGGTCCAACGGTCCGCACGATGTTTACCCCGCTCATATGCATTCGTACGAGAAAGTGATCTACGTGGTGCGCGGATCGATCACCTTTGGCTTGCCTGAACTGGGACAGCAACTCACTCTCAAATCCGGTGATCGACTTGATCTCCCAGCAGGAATGGTCCACGATGCGGTGGTCGGTCCTCAAGGAGTCATTTGTCTGGAAGCGCATAAGAGCTGAAATATCGGAATCAACTTCCGGCTGAGTCCGAAGCGCCAGCCATACAAACAAAAAAGACGCACCCGTGAAGGTGCGTCTCTGCTTACTATTTACTGTCAACTGATTACTGGCTTACCAGGTTGCGTTCAACCAGCCGCGCAGTTCCATGGCTTTGACCACGCGAGAGATCGCTACCATGTAGGCTGCATCGCGCATGTAGACGCCTTCCTTCTCGCTGGTCTCGAGGACCGCATTGAAGGCATTGGTCATCTTGGTATCAAGTTTCTCGAGCACTTCGTTCTTTGTCCAGTAGAAGTTCATATCGTTCTGAACCTGTTCGAAGTAGGAGGTTGTCACACCACCGGCGTTGCAGAGGAAATCCGGAATATTGAAGATCTTGTTGGCTTTGAAGAATTCATCAGCGTCCGGCGTGCAGGGTCCGTTCGCGCCTTCGGCGACGATGCGGATACGGCTCGACATCTTCTTCACGGTATCGCCATTGACATGACCTTCGATGGCGGCGGGGATCAAAACATCGGCTTCTTTGGTGATCCAGGCTTCGCCGTCTTCGATCACATAGCCGGCGGCTTCCGCAGCCTTGCGGTCGATGGTGCCGTACTGGTCCACAATGGTGAGCAGGAAGCGAGGATCAACACCCTGCTTATGGCTATAGGTGAAGGACTTCTTCTCGTGGCGGTCCCAGCAAGACACGCAGGCAACCTTACCACCGAGTTGTTCCACAAAACCGATGGCAGCGTATTGCGCTACGTTACCGAAACCTTCGATAGCTGCAACGGCCTTCTTGGAATCCATCTTGAGGTGCTTGAGGGCTTCGCGCACGGTGTAGATCACGCCGTAACCAGTGGCTTCGGTGCGACCTTCAGATCCGCCACCACCAAGGGGCTTGCCGGTGAAAACGCCCGGGGTGTACTGACCGACGAGGCGGGAATACTCATCCATCATCCAGCCCATCATCTGAGGAGTGGTTCCAACGTCAGGAGCGGGGACGTCATTGCGTGGACCAATATTCTTCCACATCACGTCGACCCAACCACGGCAGATCTGTTCCTTTTCATTGGAGGAAAGTTCAGCGGGATCACAGATCACGCCGCCCTTACCGCCACCGAGCGGGATGTCAGCCACGGCGCATTTCCAGGTCATCCACGTGGCGAGTGCGCGCACAGTATCGAACGTCTCCGCCGGGTGGAAGCGAATGCCACCCTTATTGGGACCGCGCGCATCGTTGTGCTGAACGCGGAACCCCTGGAAGACGCGGACTGTGCCATCATCCATGCGGATCGGAATGCGGAAAGAATACTCCCGCATCGGCCAGCGCAGTACTTCGCAAACGCCGGGATCGAGATTAAGCTTCCCAGCGACTCCGTCGAACTGCTTCTGCGCCATTTCAAATGCATTGATTTGTCCTGACATTGAATGTTCTCCTTGATGAGGTTTGGATTTAGAGAAAATATAAGCGGGCATCCCGGATCGGGAGCCCGCTTTCAACTCGGGTTTATGTCATGCACAGATTCATCTTGATCGTACCCAATAATTTGTCTTACATATTAAGGTTATCAGAGAGTCATAAGCCCGTCAATATGACAAACATCAAGGAATGAGAATGAAAAACCGGACTTTCGTCCGGTTCTTTTTTTATTCGAGGTTATCTTCGTCAGTCTCGTCATCGCCCTTGTCATACTCGTATTCCACCTTATCGTGGTCGAGATAGACCCAGAGCAACAGTACATGCCCATCGGGTGTGTCCACATTTCGTGCCGCCAGAATGGGTGCCGATTGCTCCACCCCAACTTCATTACGATAATGCAGATAAATAGGTGATTTAGAGTTCCACGCCCGGTAACAGCGCTCCACCAGTGCGGGACCATTAAATGTCCGCAAGCGCGTCAGGGCAGGGACCGATAAATGAGAGCTTTCGTTCAATCCCAGCGCCCAGCCATCGTTCACGGCTTCAAAAACAGGAGGGGGACCCTCAATGATCGTGATTTTTTCGTCCATAGTGCCGCCAATATACCATAAAAGAGATTTTGGAAACCTTACGAATATGTGTTGAATTCATGACAACGGGAGGCGCTTCCAACCGGACCCAAAACTTGCTGCCGTTTAAGAAGTCTCTCCTCATCTTTAGACATTATCAAGACGGATTGTGTCCTAATTTTGTTTCACCTCTTTTTTGAGCAATTTTTAATCTCCAAAATTGCTCTACTCTATAACCACACAGCCATCCCCGTAACCAAGTTGACATGTTATATGCTTGCATACAAGATATACGATAGGTATACTATTGCTATATGCAACCAGAGAAGATCGGGCGCTACGAAATCAAGTCCGAACTGGGACGCGGCGGCATGGCAACGGTCTATCATGGATACGATCCGCGTTTCGAACGCGAAGTTGCAGTAAAGGTTCTCCCGCCCGAACTCTTACATGCCGACCCGCAATTCAGGCTGCGGTTCGACCGCGAAGCCAAGATCATTGCACAGCTCGAACATCCATCCATCGTGCCGGTCTACGATGTTGGGGAGGAAAACAACCAGCCCTACTTCGTGATGCGTTACATGGGCGGAGGTTCCCTCACGGACCGCATCAAAGCCAGCACCTTCACCGTTGAGCAAGCGACAAAAATTCTTGAACAGATCGCACCAGGGTTGGACGAAGCACACAGCAAAGGCATCATTCACCGCGATTTCAAACCCAGCAACATTCTCTTTGACAACAAAGGTGTGCCGTATATTTCCGATTTCGGCATCGCCAAGATCACCCAGTCTGCCAACACCATGACGGGCAGTGCCATCGTGGGCACACCTGCCTATATGGCGCCCGAACAGGCACAGGGCACAGCCATTGATGGACGCGCCGATATTTACGCGCTCGGCATCATCCTTTATGAAATGCTGACCGGCAAGCAACCCTATGAGGCAGATACGCCCATGGGCGTTGCCATCAAACACATCACCGACCCCGTACCCCATATTCTGGATGCAAACCCCAACCTGCCCTACGAGATCGAAGAGATCATCCAGAAGGCAATGGCAAAGGACCGTGATGACCGCTACTCCACTGCACATGAAATGGTGGATGCACTACGTGAAGTAGCGCGTGATATTGCGGCCGGCAAGACCACAGCCAAGCGCACCGCCATCAAAAAATCACCGACCGTTCCCAAAGCGACTGTCGCAAAACAAAAACAACCAGAGAAGAAATTATTCAATGTATGGACAGTGATCATCCCACTACTGGTCGTTGGCATCGGTGGAGGATTCTTCTTATTAAACGGAAACAGCTCACTCTTTGGAAAAGAACCGACAGCCACACTCGCGAACACCTTCACCCCTGAAGCAACGCTCACATCCCAACCCACGCTTGAACCTACATCCACGGAAACGGCTGTAGCAGAAACGTTCACGCCTGCACCGCCAACAGAGACACTCGAGCCGACTATCCCACCGCTGCCGGTCGTTGGCGGAGCTGATAAGATCGCCTTCATCAAAAAGAACGATATCTGGATCATGAACATTGACGGCAGTGATCTGCGCTCGCTCACGGTAGACCACGCCGCCAAATTCGACCTGCAATGGCTGCCCGATGGCAAGACACTGCTCTTCATCAGCGGCAAGACCGTCAAAACGATCAACACCGAAACGCGCGTTGAGGAGAACATCACAAGCTTTGCCTCAGCAGATTACTTTGAAGCGTTCAATGTCTCCCCCGATGGAACAAAGGTTGCCATCAGCCTGCAGCGTGAACTGCATATCGTGCCGTTCGATCTGGAACAAATGAAGAATATCAAAAAGAGAAGCGACTTGATCGCCTTGAAAGGTTGTTTCTACGATGTCGATCTGATCAAAGCGGCAACGATGGATGTGCTCTGGTCAAAGGATATGCAAAAGGTAGCGATCAAATATTTGGCAGTGGCTGGTCATGCACAGTCAGAAACGATACGCGTTCTTGACATTCATTTGTGCAACGAAGGCTCGCTGCCTCTGAAGATGGATGAATTCCCCGGTACCCGCTTTGCCTTCAAGACCAACATCATGAGCATTGACTGGAATGGCGATGAACTCTTCCTGCTCAATAGCAATGAACGCAACGGCGGGTTTGGCAACTTGTACTTGTACAACACGGTCACGCATCAGGCGTATAGCAAGCTCAATGTGGTGGGCGCATGTTGTTATCGCGATGCACGCTTTAGCCCCGACGGAAACTATGTCATTTTTGCGTATCAGGATAATAGCATCCTGGATGGACCGATCGAACTCTATTACATGCCGGCTGGTTCCCTAACAACACCCGGCAACTACAAACCCATCGAAAATCTACCAGAGGATTTCTTTGAGGATGGTCGCAAGGAATCTCCACAGCCTGCATTGCGACCTGCGAAATAAAAATAGACGCCAACGTAAATAACGTTGGCGTCCGTCTTTAAGACTTTTCACGATCCTTCTCACCAGCCCCGGTCCTTCATAGATCAGCCCCGTATAGACCTGAACCAGACTCGCTCCCATGGCGAGTCTTTTCTTTGTATCTTCTGGACTATGGATCCCACCAGCGCTGACGATAGGGATTCGTCCATCGACACGTTTGACGATCTGACTCAACACCGCCTCACTCCGAAGCCGGAGCGGAACTCCACTTAACCCACCTGTCTCCCCCCGAGCATCTGAGCGCAGTCCATCGCGGGCAAGAGTCGTGTTCGTGGCGATGATGCCATCCATCTGCGTATCGATGATCACATCAACTGCGTCGTTCAATTCAAATTCGCTTAGATCGGGTGCAAGTTTCACAAGGAGCGGAATTCGCTTCTTCAATCTTTCTTCTTCCAATTTGCGCTGAGCGTGGAGATGAGTGAGCAGTCCATGCAAGGCATCGCGTCCTTGCAATTGACGGAGTCCGACCGTGTTCGGGGAACTGATATTGATGGCAAGGTAATCAGCGTACGGAGCAAAATTCTGCAGCAATTCCAGATAATCAAGCACGGCTTCTTCGTTAGGAGTTTCTTTGTTTTTGCCGATGTTGACTCCCAAAATGGAATTGCCTTTATGCACCTTCATTGTTTTTCGTTTTAAAGCACGCGGCTGAATGCCGATGATCTGTTCGACCCAGCCAACCTTCAACAAGGGATTCAATTGCATCTGCACAAACTCTGATCCCTGACTCGGGAAGCCCATGCGATTGATAACGGCATCATCCTCCACGAGGCGGAAGATGCGTGGCTTTGGGTTGCCGGGCTGAGGTCGCGGTGTGACCGTGCCCACTTCCACATGACCGAAGCCTAGGGACGAGAGTCCACGAATGGCAACGGCATCCTTATCGTAGCCAGCGGCAAGCCCGACCGGGTTTCTGAATTTGAGTCCGAATGCTTCCACCGGTTTGGAGGGAGTCCAATAGAGAAGACGAAGAACAGTCGTGATGGGTTCGATACTGCCGAGGCGCATGAGTTGTAATGTGACGTGGTGCGCGGTCTCGGGCTCGAGACGAAATAAATAATTGCGAATGGTTTTGTACATTAGTCGAAAGCGGCAGGGCGGTCTGGATTTTGAATGTGGGCAAAGACTTCTTTTATCATATCTTCATTCGTACGATAAAGCGAGAGAAGAGGCAAATGCGCGGGGTCGAAGAAATCGACTGCCAATGTTTCATGACTCGTGCGAGGTTCGCCGTCTAAAAGCGTACAGAGGAAGATAAGCTTATAAGCGTGATAGAACTCAAATGGATCAATACGGTTCGCATCGAGCACTGCCACCACCTTTTCGGCTTTGACTCGATATCCACTTTCCTCCCATACTTCGCGTTCAGCAACAGCAGCAGGCGAGTCGCCAAGGTCTGCCCAGCCGCCGGGCATTGCCCAACGATCATCGGCGCGTTCCTGGATCAGCAATATTTTTCCATCTTTGACGACCGCGTCACGCACATCCACTTTGGGCGTGATGTAGCCAGCCTGCATGGAAAAACTTTCCAGAATGGCTGCCGTTTCCAACAGTGACTGGTTGGCGATCATCTCAGCGGTGATCTCCTGCAAGCGTTTATAGCGTTCGATGTCAAATTCATTCTTGCTATAGGCAAGCCCAGCCTGACTCAGGGAGAAAATTTCTTGCGCCCATTCTTTCCATTTCGGAGCTTTGGCATTCATCCTTCACCTACTTCCACGGTTTCATTGATCTGGGCGCGCGCAATGCGCTCCAGATAGAACTGTTTACGCGGCAAACCTGACCGGTCTCGCATGGCGTAGAGTTCTTTTCTCGTCGGCTTCACTTCTTCGAACATGTTCAATTCCTGTTTCACAGCAATGCCATTGACTTCGTTGATGGCGTCTTCAATGCGTTTCTTGTGACCAAACAACACATCCTCAGGAACTTCATCGAACGGAAAGTATTTCACTTCGACCGTTTCTCCCGGCTGCAGTTGTACATCTCCGCCGACCGGTCGTGCCGCAAACAACACCGCGTGGACGTCGCTCCACATGCCACCGATGCGGGAGTAGACACCGACGAGGCGCGTCAGTTCCACATCTACGCCGGTTTCCTCTTTCGCTTCGCGGACCGCCGCCTCTGCAAGCGACTCACCATCTTCCACTCCGCCACCGGGCAGACACCAGACCTCAAAGTCCTCACGTTTGGTTAGGAGTACTCTTCCATTATCAATGACAGCAACGATGGCTGCTAATGTGGGCATGTGTTCTACCTTTACTGCAATGAGGATAAAAAGAAAATCGCATTACTTCGTGGTTGCGGTTTTCGATTTTTGCGTTAAGAAATCGATCATCGGGATGGCATAAGCGAGGCGTCTTTGAGATTCCTCTACGCTAGTTTCACGCTCACGCTTAAGCTCTGAAGCATCACGCTCCAGGATAAAAGGATCTTCCCACGATAGCCAATCCACATCTTTGGTGTGGATGTTGTCCTGTAAGTAATAAACGATCTCCGCCACCATGCTAATATTCGGAAGCTTTGTCAACGGAATGACACGGCGCAGATCGCCAGCATTTGCGACCAAATGACACCAGGCATAATCCAGTTCCCTGCCGAAGAGGTGACGTCCCACAGTAGTGACCATCCCTTCGATATCACGGTAGTTTTGCGGGTGCGTATCCCATGCCAGCGGGGAACGTTGAAAGATTAGAGGGAGATCGGCAGAAGAGAGGGAATCCACATCGGCTAGAAATATATCGCGATACCTGCCTTGCAGCGCAAAGGACAGGCGATCCACGTAGCACAAGTGAATTGCCTGCTCAGCGGGAGCAACTTCCGCGGCGAGTTGGTAGAGGTAAGCAAACCGCTCACCGACGCGGAGGTCATCATCATTGTAGAAGACTGTGAAAAAATCGTCGCGGAAACAATCCGTTTGCTCGACCAGCTCGCGGGTGGAAAGAGGCGGGCAAATGTAGGCGTGATCGAAATGGGCTTTTAAGTCCGGCAGGATGGCTTGCAGGTGTGGGAGCATCGTCCCATCTGGGTCGTTGTAGGGCAAGGCGAGGGCAGGGCGCATTTATTCTTTTCGTTGTCCACTCTGGATGAGGTGATACTGGATGATCTCTTCTTCAGGGTGCGGGATGTTCATGAGGGCGAACATCGCCGCCAGTTCGCCGCGGTGATGCGTGTTGTGGTTCGGCGGCTGAACAACCATTTCCCATAACGGCAGAGTGAACGTTTCACCTTTGGGATTGATGTAGGTCACCGGGCGATGCAGCGACTCTTCGGTTTGTTCGGCGAGGAAGGCGCACATGTTCTTTTCCACATCCACCCAATATTCGCGGATGGAAGCCACGCTTGGGAAATCCTTCGGGTTAAGAAACTCACCCTTCTCGCCCAGCCAGCGTTGACGCCACATGCGTTCGGAACTCATCATGTGCACGAACACAGCGTGGACACTGTCCCAGCTATGTCCCTGCTTGCGGAAGAGCTGCTCATCGCCAAGCGTTTCCGATACCGTGAGATAACGCTTGTTCGCCCAGTAGTTGTATTCGTAAAGATGCTGAAGGTAGTCTTTGAATTGCATACCGACTCCTTTGAAATCGTTTGGACACGGACTCCGCGGACATCACAGATAAACACGGAAAAACCTTTTGTTTTTTCCGTTCACTCCGTGAAATCCGTGTACAAAGTTTATTTTCTGGAAAACACTAAACAATAACTGTGATTATAGCCGTAGCCGTATTCTTCCCAGCCGATGACGGTCTCGCCGTCGAAGTGGAAGGTCTTCGAGACTTCGCGCGCAATATCCCATGCCAGCGTGGTGACTTCGCCATCTTTTTTCAGGTTGGAGGCTTCGATCACGAGGCGACCGGATGGATTCATCTTCTGCGCTATTTGCGAAAAGATATGTCCCATCTCCTGCAAATAGGATGGGTAATCAAATCCCTTCTGGCGGTAATCCACAAATGGATTCTCGGTATCGCTAGCGTTCGTGTACGGCGGCGATGTGATGCACAGGTCGATCATCGGCAGATCGTACTCGCTCAGCTTGCGCGAATCACCGTTGATCATACGCTCGGGATGCGCAAGCGATGCTTGCACGAAATCGGCTTTTTCTTTGCTGTATTCGATACCATAGCCGAGCCGTCCCAGTTCTTCGGCAATAAATAACATGGTTCCGTACCCCGCGAAGGGATCGAAGACCACCTGTCCCTCTTGCGAATACTCCTTGATGCAATACTCCACAAGACTATCCGCCGCACGGACATGCGCATCGCGGCTGAATCTCGAAGGCAAAACCTGTTTGTTTCCGCGCGGCAATTCCAACCACGTCTGCACACGCTCCACGGGCTTTTCCCAATTCGCCCGGTTCATATATTTCATTTGCTGGGACATGCTTTGTCCGCGTCGTTTCACTTCGCCTCCGAAAATCTGTTTACAAGTTAGAAGGTTGGAATGTTTACAGGTTCAAACCTGCTAACTTTTCAACTTGCCAACCTTCAAACCGTCTTCTTCCCTTTTTTCAACATCTCGATCGTTTTGACAATGCGGTTCTGACGCGTCTCTTCCTTCTTCGCTTCGTTGATCCACATCACATATTCGCGCTGGTGAGTGTAGGACAGTTTATCGAATGCTGCTTTCGCTTCCTTCTCCGCCTTGAACGCCTTCTTCAACTCTGCAGGGACTTCGACCACGCGTTCTTCGGTATCCGCTTCCACACTGACGGTTACTTCATCGCCAAAGTTTTTACCGACCTGCTCGCGGATGGATTTGAGAATCCCAAGCATGTGGCACTCACTTCCCATGCGCATCAGGGTGCCGCGATATTCAACGCCTTCGATCTGTGCCTTGACCTTTGGTCGCTTCGAACCGAAGGCTTCTTCTACATCGAAGGGAATCTCCACAAAGGCACCGCCTCCGCCCGCGTTTTAATAACAGCAGTGAAGGTGTGTTTTTTAGCCATAGAGGTAATTCCTTTCAAGCCACATGCTTTCTATATCCACGCATAACACGTTCGGTGCCAAAGCCAAATTTTTCATATAACCTTCTGGCAGTGAGATTACTGGAATTCACCGTCAGATTGATCTTACGCGTCGAAACGGCAGACAGCATCCAGTCCACGCCGGAGGCGAGCAGGTCAGCGCCAACTCCGCGTCCGCGCGCAGATTCGTCCGTACCGATGAAATCCACATAGCCAGATTCCGCATCGGGGTCGATCTTGCAGAAGTGATATCCGAGCAATCTTTCGTTTTCCACGGCAAGGAAGAGCCGATGGGTCTCATTGATTTTTTCGACCATTTGGCGGGGTGTGAAATATCCGTTGGGGAACAGGGTCTTATGTAATGGTTCGAACTGACCGAACCATGTCTCTTCGAATGGAACGATGCAAGTTGTCCTTTTTGCAGCAGGGATATATCGCTCGCGCAGCAGGGTCATCAGAGCATTTTCAGAATGCACCGGAAAGTCATGCCGTAAGGCGAACTCATCCATGTGGATATTTTGTACATCGCAGAACAGATCGCGGTCTTGAATACCTGCCGGGATGATATTCAAAACTTCAGCATACAACGCATCAGCATATGAATGCCAGTCTGCATGTTCCACCAGCGGGCCGAACAGCCAGGCACGATTGATCGCAGGGTCTGCATCTATACCAAAGACACCAACCAGCCGCTCATCTTCGTAAGCCAACAAAAATCCATCGGCGGTAGGGATTAGGCTTTCTGCCAACGAAGAGCGGACGTCCGCCTCGCCTTCGCCGAAGAATCCAATATGGTGAGCATCATCACTGTTGAGGCGCGTGGCAAACTGTACCAGTTCTTCGATATGGTCCTTGCACGGAACGATCTGCATCATAAAAGCTCCAAAACTAGCTCTTCGTGTTTTTGGGGTAAAGGTTTTGTCCAGAGACCCATGCGCCGATCATCGTCCCTAGCACGCATAGTAAAAAGGCAAACAAGACGATGGTCTCAAAGCGACCGATGACCAGCGCATCCAGCACCGGCATCCCTTCGGTGTTGGCGCTCATCAACAGAGACTTTGGCAGCACCGCGCCGACGATCCCGCCGATGAGCGCGCCGAATCCCATGCCGGTGTACGCACCCACGCTGACGCCGCCTGTCGTCCCTGCCGTGCGGACGGTCAATGCCGCGATCAAAGCGCCATCTAGAATACCGAGCACAAGTCCCGCACCCGCACCAACAAGAATCCCGTTCATGGTCGTGGTGATGGCTCCAAGTCCACCGCCGATCACAGCTCCTAGTACTGCTCCGATCAAAACACCAAAAAGAACACTTTTCTGCATCATGATTTTTTATCCTTTGCGAAATGAATAAAGAAAGTATAAACGGGAAAAAGAATTACGACCAATATATTTAGCCACAGAGTCACACATCGTCCCGATATTCCTCGGGAGAGAAACAGAGTTTTTAAAATCTCTATGACTTCGTATCTCTGTGGCAGATTTTTGAACTTTATAAAAAGAGCGTGCTCTTGCAAGCACGCTCTTCCATCCAACTACTTCTTTGCTTTCTTTTTGGCAGGTTTCTTTGCAGGCTTCTTGGCTGCAACCTTCTTCGCTACTTTCTTGGCAACTTTCTTTGCGACCTTGGCTGCCTTCTTCACAACCTTCTTCTCCGTAACTGGAGCTACCAATTCAACTGGCTCGGGCGGAGTCTTATCCATCCAATTGATGATCGCATCGCCGAACTCGGAACACTTGACCTCGGTCGCGCCATCCATCAGGCGGGCAAAGTCATAGGTGACGGTCTTCGCCGCTACGGCGCCTTCCATGCCTTTGACGATCAGATCAGCAACTTCACCCCAGCCCATATAGCGGAACATCATCTCACCGGAGAGAATGACCGAGCCAGGGTTGACCTTATCCAGGTCGGCGTACTTCGGCGCGGTACCATGTGTCGCTTCGAAGATGGCGTGACCCGTTTCATAGTTGATGTTCGCACCTGGAGCAATACCGATTCCGCCCACCTGCGCCGCCAGCGCGTCAGAGATGTAATCGCCGTTGAGATTCAAAGTGGCGATCACATCGTAATCCTTCGGGCGGATGAGTGTAAACTGCAAGCTCACATCGGCAATGGAGTCCTTGATCAACAGCATCTTCTTCCATTTGCCATCACCGTGTGTATCCCACAATGTCAGCGCTGCTTCCACTTCCTGCTTGATATCGCCCTGCTGGGCGGGAGACATCATGTCGAAGCCAGGGTCGATCATCTTGGCGTTGTCTTCCACAGACAGGTTCGGATTCTTTTCCTTATTTCCAAGGATCCACGATTCGCGCTCAGTGACGATCTGACCGCGAAACTCGCGCTTGGCAAGGGTATAGCCCCAATCTTTAAAAGCCCCTTCGGTGAACTTCATGATGTTGCCTTTGTGAACAAAGTTCACGCTCTTGCGCTTGTTATCCAATGCCCACTGGATCGCGGCACGTACAAGGCGTTCGGTACCTTCCACTGAAACAGGCTTGATACCGACCCCGGCCGTATCAGGAAAGCGGATTTTGGCGTATTCTTTTGGGAAGGCTTCCTTAAACAACTCTTTGAATTTCTTGTTATCTTCTGTACCGTAAGCAAACTCGATACCGGTATAAATGTCCTCCGTATTTTCGCGGAAGATGACCATATCCACGTATTCGGGGTGCTTCACAGGGGATGGCACGCCGGTATAGTAACGCACCGGTCGCAAACAGACGTACAGATCCAGCAGCTTGCGCAGAGCAACGTTCAATGAACGGATCCCACCTCCGATCGGAGTCGTGAGCGGTCCTTTGATCCCGACTAAAAATTCCCTGAACGCTTCGGTCGTTTCATCCGGTAACCAGCTTTGGAATTGCTTGAACGATTTCTCCCCTGCGTACACCTCCATCCAGTGGATCTTGCGCTTCCCGCCGTACGCCTTCTCCACTGCGGCATCGAACACTCTCACCGATGCGCGCCAGATATCGCGCCCGGTCCCATCGCCCTCCACGAACGGGATGACCGGATTATCGGGGACTTGCAACTTTCCATCCTGGATCGAGATCTTGGACCCACCCTCTGGGACTTTGACGTTTTGGTATGCCATGTGTGCCTCCTTGCGAAATGTTGCACGAAATTATACCTCCGTGACCAGACTTGCTTTAGTAATTTATTTCCTGAAATTAATCCCCGCTTCTTTCCAAGCCGAAACTTGATTCCGTTAAAGAATTACCACTGCCCTGCAAATTCTTTCTGTCTGCATACCCACTAGCGAAGACACCTGCACTTGCGTTAGGTGCAAGTGTTTGCGAAGATCAGCGGATTTTTCATCCGCCTCTTGACACATTCTCAAATCGGCGTAAAATTCCGCCCAATGTGTAGACATCCCCAACGCAAACGATTGTTCCACCACCAGCACTTCGCCGGGACAATTGTTTCTGTTTTTCGGAAATCGGAGAGTCGCTTTTAGCGGCTCTCTTTTTTTATATCGGCGCGCAGGGGCGACCCTTCACGGTCATCACGCTCCGATCACGACCATGGCGGGTCGCCCCTACAACAAACCCTAGAGGAGAATGCAATGACCGCACTGACCGAAAAAAGTAAGCCCCAAGTCTTCGGCTACCTGCCCGATGACAACCCGCCGCTTGGCGCCATGCTGAGCCTCGGCTTCCAACAATTCCTGACCATGTTCCCCGCCACCGTACTGGTCGCCATCCTGACCAAGTTCGATGTGGGCGTGACCCTGCTGGCATCAGGACTCGGCACCATCGTTGCGCTGTTCGTTTCCAAGCGCAAGATCCCCATGTATTACGGCTCATCCTTCTCGTATATCGCGGTCATCATCACCGTGATGAGCAAGTTCGCACCCGATTGTTTCAACTCCACCGCTGTCTACTGCCCGGAAGGTGTGAAGATCGTTCAGGTGGGTATTCTGCTGACTGCCGTGTTCGAAATCCTCATCGGTCTGCTTATTATGCGTGTTGGCAAGTCTGCACTCGACCGCATCCTGCCTCCCATCATCACCGGTTCGATGGCGATCGTCATCGGTGTAGCTCTCGCCAGCGCCGCCCTCGGAAATGCCGGTAACTGGGCTGCCCCCGAAGTCGCTGGCAAGACATGGGCAGTCGCCTTCATTACATTGATCGCTACCATTCTCTTTTCTGTCTACCTGCAAGGCAAGGGACTGCTCGGCATGCTCCCCATTTTGTTCGGTGCGATCTTCGGTTATATCGTCGCCAACTTCTTCGGCTTGGTGAATTTCGCCAATGTCGCCAGCGCTCACTGGGTGGAGATGCCCAAGTTCACTTTCCCTGCCTTCAACAATCCTGAAGCATGGGGCATGGCGCTCAGCATCGCACTGATCTTCATCGCCACGGTACCTGAATTGACGGCGCACCTCTATCAGATGAGTCTCTACATTGACGAACTTGCCACCGAACTTGGACGCAAGCCCTTCAACATCAAGGAACTCATCGGTCTCAACCTCATCGCGGATGGTTCCGATGATCTCATCGTCGGCTTCCTCGGCGGCGCGGCAGGCACGAACTATGGTGAGAACAACTCGCTCATGGCGATCACCCGCAACTACTCCACCGCTGTGCTCATGACCGCCGGTGTCATGGCGATCGTGCTTGGCTTTTTCGGCAAACTCGTGGCGCTGGTCAATACCATGCCCGCCGCCGTTGTGGGCGGACTGAGCATCTACCTGTTCGGCGTGATCGGTATGCAGGGTGTGGCGCTCATCCAATCGGAGAAGGTCAACCTGTTCGATCCGAAGCAGCTTGCCATCGGCGCGGTCATTCTGATCTGCGGTATCGGCGGCAACATCGGTCTGCCCAACGGCGTCTTCCCGTTCCCCGTGCCGTATCTCTTCCCAAGCGGAATCCCCGCCATCGTCTTCGCCGCCATCCTGGGCATTTTGCTCAACGTGGTGTTCGTCATCTTCAAGACACCCGAAGTCCGTGGTGGATAATTTCGGTAATTGGTAAATAGTAATTAGTGCATGTCGTTGCGAGGGCGGTGGTCTTCCGCCCGAAGCAATCTCCGATTAAACGGATGATCGCCATCGACAGGATCATCCGTTTATGGAGATTGCTTCGTCGCCAAAGAGCGGCTCCTCGCAACGACATGAAGACGAAGGTTATAATCTCTTACATGGTTTCCTCGTTCTTTGTTTTTACCCGCATCGTTTCCAATCCACTCTCGAACGTTTTCCAGAAAAAATTGACGGGCAATTCGGCAAGCCCGCTCTTCATCATTTTGATCACGCATCTTTTATTGTCGCTGGCGATGCTGCCGATCCTTTTCCAATTTCTTCCCCTTGAACTCCATCGCGATTTTTATGTGAATATTCTTTTTTGCGTACTGTTGGCAATCGGCGGGAACACACTCATTGTGGCGGCACTCCGCATAACCGACCTGTCTATTCTTGGACCGATCAACGCCTACAAATCCATCGTCAGTTTATTACTTGGAATTTTTCTGCTCGGCGAAATCCCAACCATCATGGGAGTCGTTGGTATCTTGCTTATTCTCATCGGAAGTTATTTCTTCATCGATCAGGGAACGGATAAAAGCAAAAAGAATTCATTCCTTCAATTTATCAAAGACCGCGGCGTTCAACTTCGCTTCGCAGCGCTGGTCTTATCCGCCACGGAAGCCGTCTTTTTGAAGAAAGCACTATTGCTTTCCTCACCGTTGATCACGTTCGTGTTCTGGTGCATTCTGGGAGCGGCGGCTTCCATGATCTTCAGTCTCTTCGCCTTGAAGACACGGTTGTTCAACCAATTCGATACTGTCAAACAACGCACATCCACTTACCTGCTGTTGGCGCTGACCACCGGTTTGATGCAGTTCTCCACGCTGTACACGTTCGGCGTGCTGCAAGTTGGTTATTCGCTGGCGCTCTTTCAAACATCCGCGCTGCTGAGTGTGTTCTTCGGATACAAATTCTTCCGTGAGCAGAACATCCTGCAGCGATTGCTCGGCGCATCCATCATGGTGATCGGCGCCATCTTCATTGTCATCTTTGGGAAAGCATCCTAACAGAAAAGGGATTTGAAACGATGATACGTCTCCCCGGCTTGATCGACCCCCACGTCCACGTGCGCGAACCCGGACAAACTCACAAGGAAGATTGGGATACTGCGACGTCCGCTGCGCTGGCTGGCGGCGTGACCATGATCCTGGCGATGCCCAATACCAAACCTCCAATCTTTGACGCATCCACGCTCGACTTGGTATTGGACGCCGCCAAAGCAAAAGCACGCTGCGACTACGCCCAATTCGTCGGCGCGGGACCAGACAATGCAGACATCGCCGCCTCGCTCGCCCCCAAAGCTGCCGGGCTGAAGATGTATCTCGACTCCACCTTCGGCGAGCTGCGGCTGGACGACATGACTTTGTGGATGCCGCATTTCGAGAAGTTCCCCAAGGACTATCCCATCGTTCTCCATTCAGAATCCCGGACTATGGCAGCCGGGATTTTCTTTGCCGTCATCTACGACCGCCCAGTTCACATCGCGCACATCTCATTGAAAGAAGAAGTCCTGCTCATCAAGGCGGCGAAGGAACGTGGCATCAAAGTGACTTGCGAAGTGTGTCCGCACCATTTGTTTATGGTGTCGCAAGTGGCGGACGAGGAAAGAAGGAAAGACGAAAGAAGGAAGATCAGAAGTACGTCCGCGGTTGGCTACGCAGGAAGATGTGGATGTGCTGTGGGCGAATCTCGATGTCATCGATTGTTTCGCCACCGACCACGCCCCGCATACCGTTCAAGAAAAGGACTCCGCCAACCCTCCGCCCGGCTTCCCCGGACTGGAAACATTGCTTCCACTTTTGCTCACCGCTGTCTCCGAATCCCGACTTACGATTCCCGATATCATCCAAAAATCTGTTATCAACCCAAGAAAAATTTTCCGTATTCCCGAACAACCGGAAACCTACATCGAAGTGGACGAAGACTCCGCGTACGAGATCCGGGCGCGGGATCAATTCACTCGCTGCGACTGGACTCCCTTCGAAGGCTGGCAGGTCAAGGGTAGAGTGAGGCGGGTCGTCCTCCGAGGGAAGACCGCCTTTGAAGATGGAAAGATCCTTGTCGAACCGGGTTATGGAGAGAACATCCGAAAGTAGGATATCATGCAAAACTTTACTGATGTCAAACTGGAGATCTTTGTCCCGCAGGAATATGCTTTAACGATACGTGACGAGTTGGCAAAGATCGGCGTGGGCAAGATCGGGGATTACGATCATTGTGTTGCCATCTATCCCGTGCAGGGATTTTTCCGACCGCTGCCGGGAGCCAACCCGTTCGACGGCGAGATCGGCGTCATCAAAGAAACGATTGAATATAAAATCGAAGTCAATTGCAAGCGCGAGTTGGTGGACGACGCCATCCAGGTCATCCGCCGTGTGCACCCGTATGAGGAGCCGCTGGTCAACGTGATACCGCTTGCCAATCATCTCTTTGAGATGCGGAGCATGTCTGGGCAATGAACGCGAAACTCGGCTTTGTCCTTCAGGCGTTACTGGCGGCGCTGTTCTTCGGCGCCAGTGCTCCCATTGCCAAATTGCTTTTGGGAGACGTGCCGCCGATCCTCATGGCGGCATTTCTGTATCTCGGCAGCGGGACAGGCATTTCGCTCATCAAGCTCTACCAACGATTTTCCAACCATCAAACCGAAGCCGGCATCAAACGTCCCGACGTGGGCTGGCTGGCAGGCGCGATCTTTACCGGCGGCATTCTTGCGCCGATCATTCTGATGATCAGCTTGAAGAACACGCCAGCCTCCACGGCGTCGCTGCTGCTCAACTTCGAAGGCGTGGGGACGACCGTCATCGCCTTAGCCTTCTTCCACGAATCGATCAGCCGCCGCGCGCTCTTCGCCATCCTTGCCATTACGCTGGCAAGCATTTTTCTCTCGACCAACTTCCAAAGCGGATTCAGTTTCTCGCTCGGCGCGCTGGGTATTTTGCTTGCCTGTTTCCTCTGGGGCGTGGATAACAACTTCACGCGCAACATCTCTGCAAAAGACCCGCTGACCATCGTCGCATGGAAGGGACTCGTCGCCGGATCCTTCTCGCTTCTTCTCGGACTTGGGCTGGGTCAGCGCCCCCCAGCCTTGACCGTCATCCTGAGCATTCTCCTGCTTGGCTTCATCTCGTACGGACTCAGCACCATGCTCTTCATCTACTCCATGCGCGGACTCGGCGCGGCGCGCACCAGCGCCTTATACGGCACCGCTCCGCTGGCAGGAGTCATCCTTTCCATTATCATTTTCCATGATCCATTAACCATACTATTCGTCATTGCCGCCGTATTGATGGTGGTGGGCGCCCTGCTGCTGGCAAACGAAGAACACGCACACTTTCATATCCATATGCCGGTCGTACACGAACACCGCCACTCGCACGACGACTTCCACCCGCACGGACATGAGGAGCAAGTCCACTCACACGAACATGAACATCCACAAACCGAGCACGAGCATGGACACATGCCCGATATCCATCACCGGCATGAGGATGAGTGATACCTTCCGAAAGGTTAAAAAAAGATGAAATCAACAGCAAAGCAGGCCTTTCTACTAAAAATATTTTTTGGAATGATTTTGGCGTTCCATGCTGGAGAAACAATGGCTCATATTGTCGTAGACCCATACTGGGAATCAGGGCTTTGGGGACATTTTTTTCCAGAGTTCTTTTATACATTGTTCCCTTTTATCTGTATTGTTATTATGCAATGGCTTTTATTCTCAGAATACTTACCAAGCCATTGGATAGTGTTAGGACTTCTAGGAAGCTTGATAGCAGCTATCGTAATCGGATTTATTTTTCTAGAACTCACACAAGAAACTTACACAGCTGAGATAAGGATACTTAACGGTGCTATATCAGGATTTTTACTTGCACTCCCTCAATGGTTTATCATAAAAAATAAAAAGGGGTATTTATGGATAGTAGCTAATAGTATTGGCTTATTGATGTATCCTGTTGGGTGGAAAATCCTTGAAAACATTCAAGCAACAAATCAGTTTTATTTGGCTATTAAGCAAGTCATCAAATTACCTTTAATACCGTTCAGCTTAATGCTTGGACTCTATTTATTTTCTTCTTTTTATAAGCCAAGTAGTGTAGAAGTAAAAGGTAATAACAGTAATTGAAACAGAATCAACCTCACCCGCAGAAAGCGTCCACGCGGAGAAATGTGCTCGATATCGCTGACTTGATGAATGAAACAAAACACCCGCCCTTACAAAAGGGCGGGTGAATGGAGCAACAATGTGGTGAATTTACTTTTCGGTAAAACCGCCGTTGACATATTTATGCAGAACGCTGGAGATCAATGTTTGATACGGAATGCCCTGACGAACAGCACGCCGCTGCAAGGCAAGCAGGTCTTTTTCAGAAATACGAATATTGACGCGCTTATCCTTGCGCAACGTTGCACGCGCATACGCTCGATATTGCTCCTTCTGTTCGCTCAGCTTTTTCGCGGACTGCCATTCGTCCGCTTCGTAGGATGCTAGAAGTTCCAGTTCATCCTGTTGGAGTTTTAGGTTGCTCATTTGTCACTACCTTTCAAATACTGCTTGGTCGCTTTACGGCTCGGAATAATGGTTTTTAAAAAGATCTCGTGCTCATTTTCGACAAAAGGTACTAAATATGCATAATCGTCAATCTCTACAACGAATATCTTTTGTCCCTGATACTTTTCTTGGTTGGGGTGTTCCAGCACATCCAACAGGAAGCCTTGTGATATATAAAAGACAACATCCTCGAATGAAACCTGTCGCTCTTCCTTCAAAAGCTGGTTCTTCTCTTCGTTCCAAGAAAAATACTTCATGCGCTCATTCTAGCACTTTGTGTGCCTTTTGGCAACAAAATCCAACCAAGCACGAGCCCGGACACATGCCCGACATCCATCACCGGCATGAGGATGAGTAAAAGCATATGAAAAGAAATAAAGTCTTCCATATTTTTCTTGTTCTAACAGCAATCGTAATTTCAGCATGTGGAGCTGTTACTCCTGTTCCGCTTGCAACTCCTGTTGAAACACCAGCAGCTTACCCTACAGTTATTTCAGATATCGCCCCTACTCAAACATTGCCTGTGGGGCAATTTGGTGCTGTAAAGTTTTCGCTTGAAGCCACACGAGATGGAAAGACTTATGATGTCCTGATTGCCTATAAAATTATGGATCAGGGTTCTCAAAGATTTGCCTTTCCGGAGATAAGCAACGATAAACTGAATATTAATGATGTAAACGTGCGATGGATTGACGATATTGATATGGATGGTGAGCTTGAATATATTGTTGAGCTTATTTTCTGCGGAGTATATTGTTTTAATAAAGTACAAATTTTTCACTATGACAAATCTATAGATAATTACCGAATATTTGATAGTTTAAACGGTCATCGTGCTGAGAGATATCTAGATACCAATAACGATGGCAATCCTGAAATCATATCTCAGGATTATGACTATCAAATCAGAGTGGGTGGTGCAGGGGCAACTAGGTGGCTTGCACCGATAAAAATCTACCAATATGAGAACAAAAAACAAAAATTTGATGTAGTAACTAGCAAATACCCAGACTTGGTAATAGAAGATTCAAATCAGTTCTTGGATGAGATAAAGTCTGATAAGAGAAATATTGGTAACATCATAAAATTAGCAGGCTATCTATATGATATGTCAGTAATCGGAAAGCAAGATAAGGGGATAGAGGTATTTAATGAAATTTGTCCGCAATTCGTGAAACCAACAATAGAAAATCCTGATTGGACATGCGATGGATATCTTTCAGATGTTCAGAAAATCTTATCCGAGACGAAACTTGGAAGCGAGTAAAAGCTTTTTGAAACAGAATCAACCTCACCTATAGAAAGCGTCCGCGCGGAGAATGTGAAAGCGTAGAACCATGTGATCAAAGTAGTCGAATAGTCTGATTGTCGCGTGGTCACATTGTTTAACGACCACCAGACCAAGAGACTACCTGACTACAAGACTAACGACCAACAAACTAAGAGACCAGGAGACTAAATCAATGCCAACTCAATCTTTATCCCCCCACCTTCCATTCGGCGAGAACAAGCAAGCCGACTGGTACGGCAAGGACATCATATCCGTCAAACAATTTGCACGCCCTGATCTGGAGTACGTCTTCGGCGTGGCGCACGAGATGCGCGGCATGGTCGAGCGCGTGGGCACGTTCGACCTGCTCAAAGGCAAGATCCTTGCCAACCTGTTCTATGAACCGTCCACGCGTACATCGTCATCCTTCACCGCGGCGATGGAACGGCTGGGCGGCTCGGTCATCCCGATCAACGAAGTAAAGTACTCGTCGGTGTCAAAGGGCGAGAGCCTGCCCGATACCATCCGCACGCTCGAATGTTATGCCGACGTGATCGTGCTGCGCCATCCTGAAACCGGCTCGGCGGCGATCGCGGCGAAAGCGGCGCGCAAACCGGTCATCAACGCGGGCGACGGCGTGGGCGAACACCCAACTCAGGCGCTGCTCGATACGTTCACTATCTTCGAAGAACTCAGCGCCGGCAGCGTGGATGGCATGACCGTGACCATGCTCGGCGATCTGAAATACGGACGCACCGTCCATTCGCTGGCGCGCCTGCTCTCGCTATTCAACGTCAAGATCAATTATGTCTCGCCTGAGATCCTGCGCATGCCGAAGGAAGTGATGGACGAGGTCGGTGCGAAAGGCATCCAGCAGGCAGAGTTCAACTCGCTCACCGAGGTGCTGCCCCAGACCGACGTGCTGTATGTGACGCGCGTCCAGAAGGAACGCTTCGAAAACCCGGAGGACTACGAAAAGGTCAAAGGCGCGTACGTGATCGACCCCGAGACCATGAAAGCCGCCAAACAAAACATGATCGTCATGCACCCGCTCCCGCGCGTCGGCGAGATCAGCGTGGACTTCGACGACGATCCCCGTGCCGCCTACTTCCGCCAGATGGAATATGGTCTGTACGTTAGAATGGCATTGCTGGCGATGGTGCTCGGCAAAGCATAGCAGTTCACAAGTTGACAGGTTGGCAGGTTTGAATGTTTCAACTTGCCAACCTTCAAACTTTCAAACCTTCAAACTGGAGTCACATGGAATCATTTTTCTCTTTCCTCGAAAAACGCGTCGATGACTGCTCCTCGCTCCTGTGCGTTGGACTCGACCCGCACGTTTCCGACCTCAAAAACAACTCACCCGCCTCCGCACTGGACTTCTGCCTGAATCTCGTGAAACAGACTTCCCGCTACGCTGCGGCATTCAAACCCAACGCCGCCTTCTTCGAAGTTTTCGGCGCGGAGGGTCGGTCTGCGCTCAAGGAAGTGATCGACGCCATCCAAGCGGAATCCAACCGCATGGGCTCGATGATCCCCGTCATCCTCGACGCCAAACGCGGCGACATCGCATCCACCGCAGAGGCGTATGCCAAATCCACATTTGAAACTCTCGATGCGGATTGCATCACGTTGAGTCCCTATCTAGGCAAGGACTCGATCGATCCTTTCCTGAACTACTCTCAAAAGGGAGTCTTCCTGCTGTGTAAGACGAGCAATCCGGGGAGTGGTGATTTACAGGATATATCCGTCGTAGGGGCGGACGGCCGTCCGCCCCTACCGTTATATGAACACGTCGCTAAACTCGCTCAGCAATGGAACACAAAAAACAACATCGGTCTCGTCGTTGGTGCCACTCACATCGAAGCGATGAAACGCGTCCGCGCAGCGGCGCCTGACCTGTGGTTCCTCGCTCCGGGAGTCGGCGCGCAAGGCGGAGAATTGGAAGCGGCGCTCAAAGCTGGTCTACGCAAAGACGGCAAAGGTATGCTCATCCCCATCTCCCGTGGCATCTCACGCGTCGAAAAGCCCGGTCTCGCCGCGGCAGAGATCCGCGATGAGATCCTGCAAATAAAGAATCAATTAGGCAAATAGACTAGTCATGGAACTTCCATTTTTCAAATATCACCCTGAGCCATTACGCACAGGTAGTGTTCGTCCATCTCAAGATAAATGTAAATGTTGCGGACAAATAAGAGGTTATATTTATATTGGTCCGGTTTATGCACGTCAGGAATATTTGAAATGCATTTGTCCCTGGTGTATTGCAGATGGAAGTGCACATAAGAAATTCAATGCAGAATTCACTGACTCAATGGGGATTGGTGGTTTTGGACGTTGGGAGAAAGTGAGTGAATTAATTATTGAAGAGATTGTCTCTAGAACACCAGGCTTTGCCAGTTGGCAATCAGAGAATTGGTTTACTCATTGTGGAGACGCTGCAGCTTTTCTAGGTCCAGTAGGATATAAAGAATTGAAAGAATATGGCGTAGATGCTATTGAAGCAATTCGAATAAGTTCATTTGTGCCAGAAAATGAGTGGGAGCAATATCTAAAGATTTTAGATAAAGATGGCTCACCAGTCGCTTTTCTTTTCAAATGTCTACATTGTGGTATGTATGGCGGATATGTAGACGTTGATTGATATTGGGTTCATTATTTATCAAATCAATTACAAGGAATCAACATGACACAACTAAATACCCCACAAAAATCCCTCGCAGATGGTCTGCTCGAAGCAGGCTGCATCAAGTTTGGTAGTTTCACTCTAAAATCGGGATTGCAATCTCCCATCTACATTGACCTGCGCCAGATCATCACCTACCCCAAACTTCTGGCGGAGATCGCCCAAGCCTACCTTCCACTACTTTCCACTTTCCACTTTTCACGGATCGCCGGTCTGCCCTACGCCGCTATTCCCATCGCGACTGCCATCTCCCTGGCTGGCAACTACCCCATGATCTACCCGCGCAAGGAAGTGAAGACCTACGGCACCAAGGCGGAGATCGAAGGCGAATATCACGCAGGTGAGACAATCGCCGTCATTGACGATCTCGCCACCACCGGCGGCAGCAAATTCGAAGCCATCGAAAAACTGACCGGCGTCGGGCTGGTCGTGAAAGATGTCGTCGTGCTCGTGGACAGGCAGTCCGGCGCGAAAGAGTCGCTGGCGCAGGCGGGCTATTCCATGCACACGGTGTTGACCATCACTGAAATGCTCGATTACTGGGAAGAGAACGGAAAAGTAGACAAGGATAAGATCACAGAGACACGAAATTTTCTGAAAGGCTAAAAGATGAAGCAAGTCCTTCTGGCTTTCATGGTCCTGTTGCTTGCCACGATAGCGTGTGCGCCATCTCCAGCTCTGACGGATGCCAAAGCAATTGTCACCACCTTTGTCGATGAAAGCGGCAGTGGGACGATGTCTGAGTCCTATTCACCCCTGCCAGACACGCTTGTCATCGCAACCTGGAACCAGCATGGACACATGAATCGCGAGGTCAAATTCACCGATTCGAACGGTCATGCCAATTTCTCTGTCAGCTATACTCATTTCTTCGATGTCAGCGTCTTTCCTCCCTGTGGCTATTATTCCACCTCTCCGCTTCACCGCGATATGAAGGGCGAGGAGAAAGCCGAATTCGGATTCTGGCAATCCGCTCTATCCGATGGATCGGCTACCGTAAAGGTGCTGCTCTGGAAGGACCTCAACGCGAACGATGCGCGCGATCCGCAGGAGGAAGTCACTGGAGAGAAGATCTCCGTTATGTTCAAAATCCCCAATGGCACGAACGGGAACCCCTATGATACGGACAACTTTGTTCAGGACTCCGCTGATGGCTGGTACAACATTCCCCTGGGCAACTCCTGCGGAACGATCTATTTGCTATTGCTGAACCCCGACACTGCCACACGATCCGTCAGCGAACCAGGAAAAGACAGCGACGCAGGCGCCCATGGCAATACGTTGTACCCTGCAATTGAAATTCCTTACGGTACAGGTGAGACGACTGTGTATTGGGAAATCAAATAAGAGACTGGTGTATCAAAAAAAGAACTCGGAGTTTCTGAAAAACTCCGAGTTCTGCTTTTTTACTTCACATCCACCAATTCCACATCGAACACCAGCGTGGCATTCGGCGGGATGACTCCGCCTGCGCCGCGTTCGCCGTAGGCAAGATCGGGCGGGATGATGAGTTGGGCTTTGCCGCCTACTTTCATCAGGGCAATGCCTTCATCCCAGCCTTTGATCACGCGTCCGCGCCCGAGAGGGAAGGATAGCGGTTCACCACGTGAGATAGAGCTGTCGAACACTTTTCCATCCTGGAACTTGCCGGTGTAATGTACGCTGACCGTCTTACCAGCTTCAGCTTGTTTGCCAGTACCCGGTTCGATCTCGATATATTCCAATCCGCTTGCTGTTTTCATGGTCTCTCCATTCTTATAAATGTATTGGACAATTGTACCTGCAAAACAAAAGCCGCCTCGTTGCGAGACGGCTTGTTGATACGAAAGTGATGAACGCTGCTATGGCTTCGGCGTGGGAGCGACAAATAACTTCGCTGCATCGTCCGCCGTCCTCGGCATCCCGTTCATGATCCAGCGTAGGAAGACATCGATCACATCGGGCTTGAGATGTCCCTTCGGGGGCATGACGCCGATCAACTCTTCGGACGGATTCTGCGGATCAGGGATGGGAGTTCCCTGAATGACCTGCAGCAGATAGCTGTTTGGGTCACCGGCAACGATATCTTTATCCTTGTTCTCGCCAGTGCTCAGGATCTCTTCATAGGAGGTCATCAGGAAATCATTGTTTTCCTTCCCTGAGCGATGACACGAAACACAATAGCGCTTCACGATCGGCGCGATATGCACATCATATGAAGGCACTTCGCCATCTGCCAGCGCGGGGAACAACTCAGGGATGACAGGCGCTTCGAAACGATCATCCCACGAGTAGCGCATGAACGTGATGATATTGTCGATCTCGCTGCGGGTCAGTTCACCGCCATAGGCTTTGCCGAACGGCGTCATACCGGCGTTCGGTCTTCCGTAGGCGATCACTTCATACATGGACGAGTCAGTGATGGTGTACAACACATCCGTGCTGTTGATGGGCGTGAGTTCCGTGCCTTCAAGTCCTTCCACACCTTCGATCACATCTACGGATCCATCATCACCATGACATTCCACGCAATGAACAGAATACAAATCCTGACCTGCGACAATCTGCTCGACGAGCGTGTTCGCTACTGCAACTTCTTCCGCTTTCGGATAAGATGCCGCCCGCACGCTGATGACGACGGTCATCGCCACCATCGCAAGAGCGCCTGCTACCGTTATCCAGATCGGCAGACTCCGCCTGGTCGACACCTGGTAGATATCGCGCTTGAAAATGTAGAAGCCAACGAGGAGCGCCAGCACCAAGGTGGGAATCCACAGTCCACCGATGGCTTGCAGGGTTGTGGAGGTAGCAAGTTCCTGCGCGCTCGGGGCGACGGCTAAACTCGCCATAACGGTCAACAGCACGATGTCCAGAATGAACGTTCCCATCACGGTCAGAGCAAAGATGCGGCGGGAGTAATGTCGGTAGGGAGATTTGTCCAGCAGCGGCAGGAGAGTCAAAATACCAATGCCGATACCGGGGACCAATACCGTCGCCAGCCATTCGATCTTGCCGATACCGGGGATCTGTCCATAGAGCGCCAGGAATTTGAAGAGAAAGAGGAAGTACCATTCGGGGCGCGGGAGGTAGGATGTGTCAGCGGGGTCTGCTTTGGGTTCAGGAGCGACACCGATAAATGTGGCAAGCAATACCAGCACAACAAAAATGCCGAGCGAGACGATCAGGTCTTTGAAAATGCTATCGGGCCAGAAACGTTCGCCTTTGTTGAGTTCGCGTTCGTAACGTTCGTTGATTTGCTTTTTGGTTTCATTGTTCATGGCGCGCTCCTTAATCCTCCTTCGTCGGGAAGTGGGATTCGCCGTGCTTGATAATGAGGAAGAGATGCACGCCGATAAAGCCAGCCAGGATGGCAGGGATCATCCAGATGTGAGCGGAGAAGAAACGCTGTAATGTGAGGGCGCTCAGGTCAGGTCCACCGCGTAGAGCTTTGAGGATGAACTCGCCGAGGAACGGAACACTTCCAGCGATCTGTGTGCCAACGGTGGTCGCCCAATAAGCGCGCTGATTCCACGGAAGCAGGTAACCCGTGAAGCCCATGCCAACGGTGGTTAGCAGCAGACCGATACCGATCAACCAGGTCAACTCGCGCGGATATTTATAGGAAGCCGTCACGAACACTCGCAACATGTGGATGAAGACGATGATCACCATCAACGAAGCGCCCCAGTGATGGATACCGCGGATCAACCACCCGAAAGCCACGCCGTTCATAATATATTGGATCGAAGTCGTAGGCATGATCGGGAGAGGGAGTGTAGTAGACAGTTAAGAAGATGCCGGTCAATCCCTGCAAAACAAAAAGGAACAAGCTTGCAGAGCCAAGCGTGTTCCACCAATTGCCCTTGGGTTCAGGGCGATCAAGCAGGTTCTTGTACATGTCGTTCAGGCCAAGGCGTTCATCGAGCCAATCGAAAATATTTTTCCACATGGCTTAGCCTTCCTTATAGAAGATCTCGAGAACGCCATCGTCGGTCACACGGAATTCCTTGAACTCGTCGAGGGGTCGAGGTGGAGGACCATCCAACACTTCACCCTTGCGCCCAAACTTTGCATCGTGGCAGGGGCAAAGATAAACCTGATCGGTATCAGACCAGTTCACGGTGCAGCCCAGATGCGTGCATCGGCTGTTGAGAATGAAAAGATCGTTGGAAGAAGCTGAGTTGCGGGTGACGAATCCGCCATGGGACGTGGAAGTACGTTCCCAGCCATTGACCTGTACTCGCGTAAAGGAGAAGGGGTAAGGCTTTCCTATGACCATATCCGCCAGCTTGCCAATAGGGATCCACGCTTCTTTTGCCCCGGAGCGCAGCGCTGGGTCGATCAGATAATAGACAGTGGGCAGCCCGATCACTGCGCCGATAATTCCCCCAACGATACCGGTCGTGACCTTGATGAAATCGCGACGACTAACTTCAGACATGACACCTCCAAGTGCATTATCGAATTTCTTGCTGGGTTTCAGCAGAAATAATAGCTTTGAAATGATGTGTCTACGCCAGATTTTGAGTTAGAATAAGACCGCTTTTCTACGTAAGTATTCTGGATTATAAAGGTCAAGGCGCTCTTTTTTCGAGGAAGTCTGAAACGAATACACTGTGAGTATTGTCACTTTTAAGTAGAAAAGCATGAATGGAATAATGTGGTATCTGCCAAAAATCAACACTTTGAGGAGGCTTCCATGAGCCTGAAGAGGAATGTCAGCCTAGCCACGGGACTACGCTACAAAGGCAAAGGTCCCATGCTGACGTATGTCCTGCACCGCATTGGCGGACTGGGCATGGCAATCTTTGTCACGATGCACATCTTGTCTTCTTTTCTGGGGGGTGATATCGGTGTCTTTCTTAACACCATGTATGAGAGTTGGGTATTCCAGATCTTCATTTTCTTCTGTGTGCTCTTCCATGCCATTAATGGATTGCGCATCACGATCCTGGACTTGTTTCCAAGATTGCTCGAGCATTCACGCGAAGCCATCTGGATCGAGTGGGCGGTCTTTATTCCTGTATATGGCATCGCCGTGCTGGTGATCGTCCGTTCGGCATTGGGAGGTTAATGTGGCAATCAAATCGAGAGTTCTCCCCCTCAACAAGCGCGGTCTCACCTTTGAGATGATCATGTGGTTGTTCACACGTCTTTCTGCACTGGCGATGTATGCGTTGATCCTGTTCGCGGTCATCGGTGCTTTGGTGATGGGTGCGCGCAATGAAATGAGTTTCGCAGATATTCTGCGCTGGGGTTTCATGCCCAATCCCAATCATGTGCAGAGCACGAACGTTCCAGCCTTGGAACCATGGGCAACTCCCTTCTGGGCAGTAGTAGGAAGTCTGTTATTGCTCGTGGCTGTTGCACATGGCGTGCATGGACTGGTCGTCATCGCAGACGATTATATTACGTCCGATCGCGGGCGAAGTGTTGTGCGCTTCATTAGCATTGTGATGATGATCTCCATGAGTTTGATGGGTTTATATCTGCTCTGGCAGAATATTCTCTGGCCCTCATAAGTAGAAAACAAAGGCGTTCAAATGGACAATGTCCAACCGCAGGCACCTGTTCCAGAGCCTGTCACTCCACCACCAGCAACACCCGTTTCTACGGACAATAAAAGGTCTAACCGGAACCAATTACTTATCATCGCTGGCTTAGTACTTGTCGTATGCCTTGGTGTTTGCGTATGCGTAGCATTAGGAGGAGGTGCCTTGGGGTCGGTATTTAAAGAACAAGCGCCTGTCAAAGCGGTTATTGACGATTTTATGAAAGCCATGCTTCAGAAAGATACGGAAAAGGCATACTCACTATTTTCGGCACGTGTTCGCAGGCAAATTGATATCAGCGAGCTTGAGAAGATGATAAAGGGCAATAACTATATTCTTTTTGAAGGTTATCAATCTATCGAGATCAATAATTTCAAGGTAAGTACTTCTGTGAACACAAATCAAAATCTGCCACAAGGAAAAGTTGCTACAGTCAATGGAATTGTTTATTACTCCGGAGATATCGCAGGCAAATTTGATGCGGTTCTTGAAAAAGAAGGCGATACCTGGCGAATCCATAATATCAACGTTACAGTTCCGCCGGATAAATTGGCACCTTAAGGTGTAATGAGGAGAATTCATGGCAAATGTTCATCAATTTGATGTAATTGTCGTCGGCGCAGGTGGCGCAGGGCTCATGGCAGGTCTGTATGCTTCGCGTGGCGCAAAGACAGCTGTCATCAGTAAACTATATCCCACTCGTTCCCATACCGGTGCAGCGCAAGGCGGTATCAGCGCGGCACTCGGCAACTATGAAGAAGACAAACCCGAGTGGCACACCTATGATACAGTCAAGGGCTCCGATTACCTCGGTGACCAGGACGCGATCGAGTTCATGACCAATGAAGCCATCGACGCTGTGCTCGAACTCGAACATATGGGACTACCCTTCGACCGCACACCAGAAGGGAAAATTTCCCAGCGTCCGTTCGGTGGGCACACCAACAACGTGACCGGAAAGCCTGTACGTCGCGCGGCTCATGCAGCGGACCGCACGGGTCACATGATCCTTCAAACGCTGTACCAACAATGCTTAAAGAACAAGGTCACGTTCTTCGATGAATATCAGGTGCTCGATTTTCTCATCGTGAATGGAAAGGCTGCGGGCGTTGTGGCGGTGGAATTGGCAACCGGTGAGATCCACACCTTCCATGCCAAGGCAGTCATCTTCGCCACAGGCGGACATGGTCGTATCTTCGAAGTGACATCCAATGCATATGCCTACACCGGCGACGGCGCCGCGATCCTTCTGCGCCGCGGACTGCCACTCGAAGACATGGAATTCTTCCAGTTCCACCCGACCGGCATCTACAAACTCGGCATTCTTATTACGGAAGGTGTACGTGGCGAAGGCGGCATTCTGATCAACGGCAATGGCGAACGCTTCATGCCGAAGTATGCTCCGACCGTGAAAGATCTTGCCTCCCGCGATGTGGTCTCACGTGCGATCTACACCGAGATCCGCGAGGGACGCGGCGTCAACGGTTCGAACTATGTCTATCTGGATGTACGTCCCGAGTCGGTCATCAAATACGCTGCCATGGACGGACGCACGAATTTGGATGGCACACCCTACAAGATCACTGGCGAACAAGTGCTGGCGAAACTGCCGGATATCATTGATTTCTGCCGCGTATATCTTGGCGTGGACCCGTTGACCCAGATGATGCCGATCCAGCCTACAGCCCATTACACCATGGGCGGTATCCCGACCAACAAATACGGTGAAGTGGTCATTGACAGCAAGAACACACCCTTCCCCGGTCTGTTCGCGGCAGGTGAATGTGCCTGTGTATCGGTGCACGGTGCGAATTGTTTGGGCACCAACTCCCTGCTCGATCTCGTGGTGTTCGGCAAGCATGCTGGTCTGCGCGCCGCGGAGTATGCAAAAACAGTCGAGTTCGAGAAACTGCCCGAGAATCCGGAAGCAGACGCAAGGTCCCAGTTTGAAGCGTTGCGCAATGGATCGGGCAAAGAGAACGCCTTCGATATATCCACCGAGATGAAGAAGGTCATGTTCGATGACGTCGGTATCTATCGCAATGAAAAGGGAATGCAAGAAGCACTCCAGAAGGTTAAAGCGTTGCAGGAACGCTACAAGCAAGTGCGCGTGGCAGACACGGGCAGGATCTTTAACACAGAATTGTTGAACGCCTGGGAATTAGGCAACATGCTCGAAGTAGCAGAGGTTGTTGCCGAGTGCGCCTTGAACCGCAAAGAGTCACGCGGCGGACATTCCCGTGAAGATTATCCCGAGCGCGATGACCAGAATTGGTTAAAGCATACGCTGGCTTGCAAAGCAGATGGCAAGATCAAGATCGATTACAAGCCGGTCGTCATCACGAAGTATCAGCCAAAGGCAAGAGTTTATTAGTGAGGCAGCCATGCAGGTAACCCTAAAAGTTTTCCGCTATAACCCCGAAGTGGACAAGCAATTCCACTATGAGACCTATGTCCTTGAGAACGCCCATGAGAATGACCGCGTGCTGGACCTGCTCGAACATGTGAAGGGCTACAACGACGGCTCGCTGTCGTTCCGCCGTTCCTGTGCGCACGGTGTATGCGGCTCGGATGCGATGCGCATCAACGGCAAGAATATGCTGGCATGTAAAACGCTGGTGCGCGATATCGGTGACAAGATCACGGTTGAACCGATCCTGGGTTTGAAAGTGGTCAAAGACCTGATCGTGGATATGGAACCGTTCTTCGATAACTACAAGAAGATGCTTCCATACTTCATCAACGATTCACCTCTCCCTGAAAATGGACGCGAGCGACTCCAATCACCCGAACAGCGCGCCCGTTTCGACGACTCGACCAAATGTATCTTGTGCGCCGCCTGCACTACCTCCTGCCCATCCTTCTGGGCGAGCGATGAATACTACGGTCCCGCCGCGCTGGTAGCGGCTCACCGTTTCATCTTCGACAGCCGCGACGAGGGCGCCGCCGAACGCATGGAGATCATCAGCGAAACGAACGGACTCGCGCGCTGTCACACTATCTACAACTGCACTAACGCCTGTCCGCGTGACATTCAGATCACCAAGGCGATCGGTGAGTTGAAGATCGCGACGTTGACGGGAAAAGTGGAATAGAAAGTAGTAAGTGGAAAGCGGGGAGTGAACAGTAAACAGGGAAACAAGTAAACAAGCCGTGTCCATGAGGATGCGGCTTGTTGTTTTATGTGAGCTAACGAGTCATATCAAGTTTGGGCGGGTCGAAAACCTGGAGGATTAATTCAGATATCAACATTTGGAGAATCTGCTGAATGATCGGAAGATACTGATATTTTCCTTTAACCTCCAACTCCATGGAAAAGAAAGAGTCGATCTCGATCTTTTCGTCCCCATCAAGATGAATCCAGATCCAATCATCGCCCTGACTGCCATATTGAATATTTTCAAAGTGAGCCATCAGGGTCTGCACGATATCATCGAATTTATCGCGGTTGAGTTCGGCAAAGATCACAAAATCATCTGATTTCATATTCTTGGTATTCATGAAATATTTGCTGATATTATATTTTGGCTCGGACCTGACTTATTTTGACAAGTTTATAATACAGTAGCAATGAAATATCCTCTGACTATCGAATTTGCCATTGAAGGGCTTGAAGCTGTTATTAAGAATATTGACGGACAGGTCATTTTCCGTGCTAATGGTTATGATGTCATGGAAAAAGGCTATAGCGGGAAAAGATATACAATGAAAATCCAGAACTTTTCAAGTGTCTTGCCCATTCTTAAATTCATGGATGCCCGTGAAAATATTCTATTCGTATTACAAAGGAATCGACCCTTCTCTTTTTATTCTTCATGGCATAACGTTCTCGTAAATGGTGATGTGACGTTAAAAATCCGGGAAGGAAAAGCTTTGGGGAAAGTCTTGGGCGGGTTATTTGATGGAACTCCTTTCGAGCGAATTTCGTCGGAAGTTTGGAATCCCGCATTTATTATTTGGGATTCCAATGATAGAGAAATTCTAACTCTCGATAAGAAAAGGAAGTTTCCCGGATCAAGATATAAGATCAATAAAATACATGATGCTACTGATGATGTTGAAAGAATAGCTCTATTGAGTCTTTTTGGTTTGTTTATACTTGAAAGAAGATATCGGTATTAGGAGGATTTTATGAACGTTTTAAAGTTAGCCGCCTTTTCTCAAAACGGACGTGGCGGGAACCCCGCAGGGGTTGCATTTTATGATGCAATGCCCAGCGATGAAGAGATGTTGAGAGTCGCCAAGGAAGTTGGATACTCAGAGACTGCTTTTCTCGTGAAACAAGGAAGTGATTGGCGCGTGCGGTATTTTGCACCGGAACTCGAAGTCCCATTTTGCGGACATGCCACCATCGCCTTGGGGGCTGTGCTTGGCGAACGATTCGGTGAAGGTGAATACAAGTTGATCCTGAACGACAGCCAGATCACAGTGCGTGCAGCGAAGTTGAACGGTGGAATGCTTGCAACTCTGCAATCTCCGCGCACATCCTCTGTGGATGCTTCTGTGGATAGTGTGGATAACTTTCTTGCCGGATTCCATTTGACTCGTGATGATCTCGATCCAAGATTTCCTGTCCGCTTTGCGAGCGCGGGGGCGAAGCATTTGATCCTTGTGTTGAAAGATCGCAAGACTCTGGCAGAGATGAACTATGATTTTGACTCCGTCCGCGCCATGATGATGGAGCAGGAACTCATCACGGTCAGTTTGCTGTGGAACGAGTCAGAGGATATTTTCCATTCACGCAACGCCTTTGCATCCGGCGGAGTCTACGAAGACCCGGCAACCGGCGCCGCCGCTGCAGCGCTGGCAGGTTATCTGCGTGACATCGGCTGGAAAGGGAAAAGTACCTTCACGATCGTACAGGGAGAGGATATGGGCGTGCCATCACGCCTATTGGTGAAGTACGATCCTGAGATCGGGTCGAGCATCGCGGTGAGCGGAGAGACGAGACAAATTGGAATTTAACGTCTCCAGACGTTAGATTAAAGTCAAAAGTCTGGAGACTTTTGACTCCAGAAGATGGGACCGCATTGATCACGCGGTCTTTTATTTTAGAGTCAAATTGTCTATAATGTGCCGCCAGAGGAAAAACCACTTTAGTGAGGAGGAGAGATGTTCAACTTATTCAAAAAGAAAGAGACCGTTAAACCCATCACCATTCGCGATACGCTGTTTGGCGACATGCCCATGTCTGCCTGGCCCCAGGGGGAGGATGCCACCGGTGAACCGTGGCTAACGTTTATCAAAGCCAGAGATCTTCTCGACAAAAAAGACAAATCGTCTGCCGTGGTCGTGCTGCAACAGATCACAGAAACGCCGGGGCTGGAGCCGCGTCACTATCTGCAAGCCTGGCATTTTCTGCGCCAGCTTGGAGTCCATCCGCCTGCTGATAAAGCCAAGATCGTGTATGGCGTGGTGGTCGAAGTTGGAATGAAGACCGGCGCGGATATTGTCGCTGCCTACAATGATTGCACGGCACGTTATATCAATTACAGCGGCGCCAGTGTGATCTGGGAACATCCCAACGATTCGCTTGACATCAAGATCAAGGCTCTGCTGGATGCTGGGCAGGCAGTTGCAAATCGCATCGGTCCGTGGGAACAAGAGCGCCCCGCTCCTCCGGAGAATCAAAATGTGCGTCTCAACATGCTCACCCCCAGCGGACTCCATTTTGGCTATGGCGGACTCCAAACGCTGAGCAATGAACCGATGGGCAAAGCGATCCTTGACCCCGCCTATGCCTTGATGGTTAGCCTCACCGAACTTGGCAAGAAAAAGTAGAGCACCCATGAAACTCGATAAGACCATGCTGTTCATTCTCGCCGGGGTGAGTCTCTTCCTTGGCTATGTCGTTTTCTCTGTAGGCGTGGGAGCGATCTTTCCCTCCCTGCATAAACTGTCCGCGCCGATCATCTGTAGTGGCGATGTGCAGTTGGAGTCGGTCCAATATTCCTACAAGCCCGGGCAAGTTGGATGGGAGAGACATATCTATTGCGTCAATGGCAGCACGCGCAAAGAGATCACCTTCCCTGCGATCGGCGTGACAGGACTGTTCGCCTCGCTGCTCATGTTCATCATTCTTGCGATCTGGATGCGGAAGACTCTCACAGTGCCAGCCAACTTCGGAGAACTGGCGACCGACCTCCAGCGTGAGAAAAGAAGCGCTTCTTCCATAACGGGGAAAACTGGTTCCGCCATGGAAAGATTATCCGAGCTAAAAAAGATGCGCGACGAGAATCTCATCTCTGATGTTGAATATCAACAGAAGCGGACCAGGATCATGGACGAGTTGTAAAAGGTAGAGTCGATATTTTTTCACAAGACCGCGTGCTGAGCGCGGTCTTGTGTTTTGATACAATCCTTTTCAGGAGGCTGTTATGAAACTCTGGAAAACCAAAAGCCGTGAGACCATTTTGCAGCAACGCCCGTGGCTCGTAGTGGAACATCACACTGTGGAACTTCCGGATGGAAGATTGATCCCGGAATGGCCCTGGATCATCACGCCCGATTACGTCAATGTGGTGGCTGTGACAGAGAGCGGTGATTTTCTTTGTTTCAAACAAGTGAAGTATGGATTAGACGCCATGACCCTGGCGATCGTGGGTGGCTTCGTGGAGGAAGGCGAATATCCCTTCGATGCCGCGCGCCGCGAATTACTGGAAGAGACCGGTTACGAATCCAATGATTGGGTGCCGCTGGGTAGTTATCTGGTGGACCCAAATCGCGGCATCGCCACAGGGCATCTATTCCTTGCCCGCGGTGCGCACTATGTGACGCCGCGCAATGCCGATGACCTGGAAGAACAGGAGCTGGTGCTTCTGAGCCGCGCAGAGATCGAATCCGCACTGACAAAAGGGGAATTCAAAGTGCTGGCATGGGCAGCTTCCGTTGCCTTTGCTCTCCGGTTCCTATGAGGGCATCATGAAAATCTATTTCGTTCGACACGGTGAAAGCGAAGCCAATCTTCTGCGTGAATTCTCCAACAGCGGGCTCAAACATCCGTTGACAGAAAAAGGAGTCGCGCAGGCTCAGGAACTGGCGCAGAAGTTGAGAAGGATACATTTCGAAATCATCTATTCCAGCCCGGTGCTGCGAGCGCAACAAACTGCTCAGATCGTTGCAGAGCAATTATGTATTCCTGTCGAAGTGACCGAAGCGCTGCGTGAATGGAACGTGGGCATCTACGAAGGGACCACCGACCCCAAAGGTTGGGAGCTGCATCGCCAGGTGCAGGAAGAGTGGTTCTTCCATGATAAACCCGAAAGCAAGATGCCCTGCGGAGAGAACCTGATCGAGATCAAAGCGCGCTTCGTCCCATTCATCGAGAAATTGGTCGAGCAAAATAAAGACACCGAACGAAACGTTCTATGCGTGGCACACGGCGGACTGTATATCGCAATGCTGCCGATCATTCTCAAAAACATTGATCATGCGTTTGCCAATGAGCGAGTTGCTCACACATCCCCGAGTATTGTAGAACTTCGAGCAGATGGTCTGTATTGCACATCCTGGTGTGATACGCCAATCAAGGCATAATAATGAGCAGATTGCGTGGGGGCGAACCGGAAGTTGATCACCCAAGGTGAGCCGTTCATTGGATTCAGTGGAGTAAAAGCATATCTCACCTGTATAATCACATCCATGAGAACCTTCCTCGATCGCTTCATTCTTGGTTTTCCCGTCCTGTTTCTCAAACAATATCCTTATGCATGGATCGCTGTTGTAGTGTTCTGGCAGAAAGCGCCGTCTATTGCGGGACTCTTCCTGGTGGTCATCGCGATCGGGATATTGTCCCTGCGCTGGCAATCTTCGGCATGGATCTCGCAGATGCGGCGCGAACATGCCCCCACGGGCGGAACGTTCCATATCGACCGACCGCCGGTCCCATTGCCAAGGACGCTGCGCAACATCCTGTTCGTCCTCACAGGGAGCGCTCTGGTCGCTTTCCTGCTGAAGGAGCGCATCGGGCTGAGCTTTGTGCAGATCTTCATCATGCTCACCGCACTCTATATAACGTATCAGGATGCCAGGGTTTTCGGTGCGGCGGTGACCTATATCGCCACATCCACAGGTATCGCGATCCGCTGGGTACCAAGTCATCTTGATTTTCGCCTGTTCCTACGCTTCAAGGAGATCCGCTGCATCGAACAGACACGCTACCAACCGGAATCGGGCTGGGATGTCCTTGCCCGCACGAAGGAGGCGCAGGACGGGCTGCTGGTGACTCCCAAAGATCCCAATGGATTCTCCAAACGCATCGGGAAGGTCTTCATCGTCCCACAGGATACGGAGAGTTTCCTCGCCCAGCTTCCACAAGAACTGATTCTCTCCAAGGCGGGATAACATGCGCATCCTCATAGATATGGACGGCGTACTTGCCGACTTTGACGGGGAATTCATCAAACGCTGGCGGGAACGTTATCCGGACCAGTTCTACATCCCCATACACGAACGCACCCTGTTCTACGTCAAAGACCAATATCCACCAGAGTTTCATCCGCAGTTGATGGAGATCCTACTCGAGCCGAATTTCTTCCGCACGATGATGCCGATCGAGGGCGGACGCGAGGCGCTGCATGAAATGGACACACTAGGGTTTGAAGTGTTTATCTGCACCAGTCCCTTCTCTACGTATCAGAACTGCGTGCTCGAAAAATATCAATGGGTGGAAAATTATCTTGGCGCCCACTGGGTGGACCGCATCATCCTTACCAAGGACAAAACGCTTGTGCGCGGTGACATCCTGATCGACGACAAACCTCACATCACCGGGGTGGATGTACCCACCTGGGAACATATCCTGTATGACCGCCCCTACAATCAGAACGTGGAAAAGCGCAGACTCACCTGGAAGACGTGGAAGGATGTGTTGCACGTGTGATGTCCGGTCGTACAATTCTATTAATTGATCATATCCCATGCATCGATCACGCTTACCCTTTATTACTCTCTATATTGCACTTATTCTTGGCTGCCTAGGCGGGATATTATTTGTTTTTGTTTTGCCGTATTTACCAATTGGGAATTGGTCGCACTATGAACAATTGCCATCGAAGGCTCTACAATTCATGGGGCATGACGACGAAGAAGATTTCTTTGCAGGGGTATATATCGAGGCTGCCGATGGGTTGATGTATCGGTGTCAGGATTTAGATTCACCGTGCGTAGCTTCCCAAGAGTTTGATCCGAAGGTTTATCCGGGTACATTCCGTACTTGTGGCGCGCCGCTCGGAATTGCTCCTTTGACACCTGGCAAGGTGATCGATACGCTTTCCTATCGGTTTTGCGGAATTGATAGTTCAGAGGATAGGTACTACCTCATTCTCGACGATGGATCAGTATGGAAATGGAGTTCTCCCGGAACAGGTACATCCAACTTTTCCTTCTTTTTGATCTGTGGACTACTTGGCGCTGGTGCAGGGGCTTTGGTCTGGCTCCTTTCCAAACGGTCAATGGAACGTAAAAAAGAGAAGGCTCACCTGGTCTAATTGGAAAGACGTATTAAGCGTTTGATCAAAAATGGGAGTTCCCCTCCTCTTCCCTCTATCGGTCTCCTACGTGTTTATTCGGGACAGTATCACATTTCATTAGGCAATATCGCTAGAACACATTTCTCACAGGATAAGTTAATCATAAAAGAAACAAGTAAATCAAATTAACAGGAAGTGAAAATGAGCGAATACAAACCCAGTCCTAAGCAATGGGTGGCAGACCAAGTCGAATTGTATGAAGGTAGCGGAGGGACCGCAGGCTTAACGTTGAGAGATACGGGTCTGCCGGTCATCATCGTGACCAACCGCGGGTGGAAGACAGGCGCGATCCGCAAGACACCGCTGATGAGAGTGGTGGACGGAAAGAACTATATCCTTGTGGCATCACAGGGAGGCGCACCTGAGCATCCAAAGTGGTATCACAATCTCAAAGCGGACCCGAATGTTGAGATACGAGATAAGACCGAAGTCCACAAGATGCGGGTTCGGGAAGTGACCGATCCAGCCGAGCGAGAACGACTGTGGGAGATCGCCGTGAAAGCATTTCCGAACTATCAGGAATATCAAACCAAAACAACTCGTCTCATTCCTGTCTTTCTGGCGGAGCCTGCAACATGAGAGCGCGTCTTCGATTTTTTCTTCCCATACTGGCAATTTTGTTTCTAGCTGCTTGCGGCAACCGCGGCACCATCTCCTATCGTGGGACTTGTTCCCAGCAGACCCAGCAGTTCATGGACTATATCCATTCGTTCGTGGTCGAGAAGCTAAACCCCGTGATACAGGATGGCGTTCGATCGGATTCCTACGATGTCATGAACAACATGGAAACACTGGATGCAAGAGCCAGTGAGATCAATATCCCTGCCTGCAACGCCGCAAAAGCGGACGCAGTAAAAGAGGCGCTGCGCCAATACATGTTGGAAACCAAGAATTATTTTTCAACCATCGCCGGGCGTGATGTCTATGGAGAAGGACCGGTCCAGGGACAACTCTCCAAAATGAATGAGGCTGGTTTTGCTCTGGAAGCAGCCCTGGAAGACCTGCAGAAGTAGGTATCGTCCATTTTGCTACTCCCAAGGACTCACCGTCCGCGTGGACGGAGTGGTCCGCGCACAGGCTTCGCGTTTGAAAAGGGTGGTGATAGAAGTTGTAAAACAATGATGGGTTGTATAATCCGTTAATACTTAACTATCAAAACACAATCAGGCACTGAAACAAAAATGGCGCAACGAGTATTACTCCTTGAGGACCCACCACAATCTACATTCGATAATTGTGCCTTTTTCAGGAGTTTTGGCTTTGATGTACGCGGTTATCCGCTCAATGACATTTTCTTGTCAGCCCATCTAAAATCTGCATATTACAGTTTGAAATACTTCTTCAAAATAGGCAACTTCGGTTTCTTGCCAGTACTTCTGCACAGACATTAGACCTCTTGCAAAAGTCAGTTAAGTTCAAGGTTGTAAATAGCAGCGATCAAATTGAAACGGAGAGCAAATCTAGTTCTGCGATTACGATACCTCTCACTGAGGATCCGAAATACTTTCAGCTTGCGAAAAATATGCTCGATCACGATGCGCTTGCGAGCCAACGCCCGATTTTTCAGTTGCTCTTTCTTGGTCAAAGGATGATATTTGGATTTCTTAAAAGGCGTCTGGCAGTTTTCATGCAATTCTGCCAAACCTTGATAGCCAGCATCCGCTAGGATGCAAATATGTTGGGCAATCGCGAGCTTGTCGTCCTTGAACAGTTGAAAGTCATGCTTGCTGCCCTGACTAAAGGCGGTTGCCACAATTTCAGCGGTTTTCTGGTTGGCGATCAACTGTGTTTTCTGGGTATGTCGCTTCTTTTTGCCACTGTAGTGCTGTTCCTGGCTTTTTTTGGACGCTCCACGGGTTGTTCACTGACATCCACCAGGATCACTTCAAAGATGGTGTTGCTGGGTTGGAGCGCTTTTTTGCCAGGCAGGCGAAACTTTTTCGAACTCGCCAGCACATCTTCTACCTTGCGGATGGTGCGACAGACCGTCGCTTCGCTGACACCATAGGATTGTGCAATATGAAATTCAGTTCGATATTCTCGCCAATACATCAAGGTCATCAGCAGTTGATCGGCTCGGCTCAGTTTCGGTGGTCTACCAAAGGTACCCAATCCGTGTTCTATCACGCTGAGCATCTCTTCAAAGGTCTCCCGTTGAACACCTGTAAGTCGCTTGAAATCAATGTCCTTTAGTTGTTCGACCGTTTCATATTTCATATGCCTATTATGGCACACTTATGCAAGAGGTCTATTATAAAAACTATCGAGAAATACCAAAACTCCACGAATTTGACATTGTAATAGTATTTGTGGATAGTGCTGTTCAATTTCCTCAAAGGCGCGCTATTTTAGAACAGATAAAACAAGAAATTCTTTTGGCACAAAAGAAAAGACGATCACAGATTCATCTTTTCGGAATCGATGTAAGTTCTTCAACAGAGTTTATTTCTGAACAAGAAAAGTTTTTCGATGGGTTATTTTTATCTGGTTTCCCATTCTTGATCGCAGAAAATTTGGAGCGAGTTCCACCTGAGCCCTTACGCTATGGATTCCGAAATCAAATTGTATCGTTTGAAAAAATTGAAATAATCATGAATAGATTGCTTGCACGGACGATGAATGAACATGAGAAAAAGTATTTAGAAATTCATTTTCCGAGAGATGGATTTCTGAAAAGTTCTGTTTATCAGAAAAGCAATTTCTAACAATCGATAACGAGTCAGCATTTTTGATCGCAAACGTGACAGGAGGACACCATGCATGAGCGTATGATGGATAAGGCTAACCAGCCCACGGAAAAGGATATGACCAACTGGATCGGGCAGCCCATTGCCGGGGAATGGAATGCCTTGCGACGCTTCCTGGCAGAAACCTACGACATCATTCCCGTCTTTAATTCTGGCGGCAAACGATATGGTTGGAATCTGCAATACCGTTTAGGGAAGCGCCCATTATGTGAAATGTACCCTGAACAAGGTTCGTTCACTGCTCTGGTGATCCTGGGGCAAGTGGAACTCGAGCAAGCCATGGAAAGGCTTGAGATCTTTGGCTCGGTCGTGCACAAGGCGTTAACTGAAACGACCAGATATCATGATGGTTGTTGGATGTACATCCGTGTCTCGGACCCTCTGACTTGTCATCAGGATGTGCAGGAAATCGAAGAACTTATCCTGATCAAACAAAAGCCATCTCGGAAAAAGGTACCTGCATAAGAACAACATCCTTTTGATTATCGAAAAGCAGAAAACCATGAACGACTTTCTACAAGATAAACGCTTTGACTTTGTCGCTGAGCGCGATAAGCAGTTCATCCGTGCCTTCGACGCTGAAATGGTGAAGCTTGGCTACAGCTTTGGCGATACCATCGGCAGCGGATATTGCTGGGAAAAGTACATGCTCATCTACCGAAAAATAGGGGGCAAGAGTGAAAAAGTCTATGCCCGCATGTACATCCGAGAAAAAGACGTAGTTCTGCGGTTCTTCTTGAGTGGTATCGATAGCCACCGAAAGTATATCGAAAGCTCCTCGTCGCACATCAAAGAGGTATTTGTCGGGGAATATGCCAATTGCAAACATTGTCACAACGAAAAATACGGTGACTGTCGATTTAGAAAGGCATACACGATCGATGAACGGCTGATCGAGAAATGCAGCGGTAATACATTTGAATTTTATGATCCGTGCCTTCAGAGAATGGGTGATTACATATCCTTGTTCACGGAGTTCTATCCAGCCAGGAAGAGATAATTGCCATGTTTAACATTAACCGCTCCGAAGGCTGGCTTCCCAAACAACCGTGCTCGCAGAAAACCTTCGGGACGGTCATTGCACTTGGAAGAGGAATGTCCATCCATGAAGAAACTAAAAAGCATTTGTCTCATCACGCCTGATGTGCAGGGTTTATGCGATTTCTATGCCCATATGCTGGAAGTCACACCAGAAGGCGATCGCACGTTTGCAACGATCTCCACGCCTGAAATAAGCTTATCTATTTCTTCAACACAATTGACAGAGAACATGGCGCCCGGTCTGGAGATCAATTCGCGTGGTGGCAACTGCTTCCTTGAATTCGAAGTTGACGATGTGGATATGGAATATGAACGGCTCAGGACCCTGAACGTGGAAGTGGTCAAACTTCCCACCACACAGCCGTGGGGACTGCGCTCGGTCTGGTTTCGCGATCCGCAGGGGAACTTGATCAACTTCTATGCTCGTGTCGCACATGCGGGCTCATGACCGTTCCACCATCTTTCCTCTTTTTTCACCCATTCCAGGCGTTATAATCAGGCATCGTTGTCCTGACCAACCAAAGGAGAGAATACATGAGCTTTAAGCTCGTTTACTATTCCCAACAGGACCCTCAGTGGAAAACCGATCTGCTCGGCTTTGGTGATGCTGGCGATACCATTGGCACGTACGGTTGTGCGCTCACCAGTGTTGCCATGCTCGTCAGCGGGCACGGATACACGGAAACTCCCAAGACTCTCAATCAAAAACTCAAGAACAAGAACGGCTTTGTCAGCTCAGGAATTCGCTGGGATGTGGTGGCACAGGTACACCCGGAGATCACGCTCAAGGAAAATATCCTTTGCGAAAATAGCGATGCCCCGCTCGCCAGGATCAATGCCGCGCTGGATGCTGGTCAGCCTGTCGTGGTGCGCGTGGATAGCTCGCCCGCGCCCGGCTTGCAATGGCATTACGTGATGATCTATGCCCGCAAAGGCAATGACGACTATCTGATGCTCGATCCCTGGCCCTATTCACCCGGGACCGACAAGCAGGATTCGCTCATGGCACGTTATAGCCGCGGCAATCCGCTCAAACGCGCCATCCAACAAGTGCTGATCTATCAAAGCTCCACCTCCGGCGGACCGATCTCCCTGCCATCGTCGGATGAGACAGATGACACGGCTCCTTCTCAGCCACAGCCTGGTCCCGTTGGTGAAGGACCGCGTGCCCGCGCCAAAGCGGAACTGACCTGGGGCTTGAACATCCGCTCCAGCCCAGATTCGTCCAGCCCAGCAAATATCGTTGTCTCCGTACCGGCAGGCACAGAACTGCTCCTGCTCGACGCCGATGGACCGTCGAAGATCGGCAAGCAGGAATGGGTGCGTGTCCGTGAACCAGGTGGAAAGCAAGGCTACGCTGCGGCGTGGTATCTCGATCTCGTTTCAGATGGAACACCCGCTCCAGCACCGGAACCAACTCCAGGTCCCGGAAATGAACCGCCCGCTCCCACAGGACCGGTCCAGGTCCGCGTGACCGCTTCGTTGCTGCGAATCCGCTCCAGTGCAGATACATCCAGCGATGCAAATATCATCACCAGCGTCCCGTCTGGAACGGTGCTCACGCTTGTCAACGCATCCGATGAATCAAAGATCGGGGTGAACGTTCAATGGGTGCGCGTGCGTACCACCCAAGGGCAGGAAGGTTTCACAGCGGCGTGGTATCTGCAAAAAGTGGAGTCCACGCCAGGCACTCCATCCACTCCCGACATTCATCGTACTCGCTCATCCATTGGTGATGGGTTGGAAAATGTCGCCATGCCAGCGCCTGCCAATCAGCGCATCAACGACAATGGACTGTTGGCACGCATCTGGAATACTTATGGCGGACTCCTGACCGCCATTGCCAATAAGATGACGTTCGATGTCGCTATCGCCGTGGCGATCATCGCACAAGAGTCCGGCGGGCAGGCGTATGGAGCCGATGGGCGTTTGCTGATCCGTTTTGAAAATCATCTCTTCTACGATAATTGGGGTACACAGCACCCCACCGTATATAACGCTCACTTCCAAACCGGCTCACCGCGCTGGACCGGACACAAGTGGCGCCCGACAGCCAACGGCGTCTGGCGAGATGTCCACGCCAGCCAAAGCTCGGAATGGGATGTATTTACCTATGCCCGAACCCTGGACGACGATGCCGCAAAAAAATCCATCAGCATAGGGCTGCCGCAGGTGCTTGGCTCGAACTATGGCATTCTAGGCTTTGCTTCGGTAGACGATATGTTCAACGCCTTCGTCGCCAGCGAGCGCAATCAGGTGGTGGCATTCTTCGATTTTCTACAAGGCAACGGATCATCCGCCACCAACGCCCTGCGCAATCGCGACTTCCGCACGATCGCAACCATTTACAACGGCGCCGGGAACGCGGATCTTTACGCCCGCTTGATCAAGGGGCATTACGACAGTTTCATCAAGCTACGCGGCTCTCCATCGCCGTCTCCTTCAACACCTTCACCATCCACACCCACCACGCCTGAGCCAACGCCACCCATGGATCCAACGAAAAAATATCTGGTGGTGTCTGAGGCAGCAGGTGCTGCCGGAATCGAACTGCGCCAAAAAGCGTCGGATAGTGCGCCCTCGCAAATGCATCTGACACCTGGTATGTTGTTGATCGTGATCGAGCCATATGCCAAAGCCAAGGGCAAGCTCGACAAGATTGGTCAATGGATCTATGTGCGCGGACCCAACAAGAAGCTGGGGTACGTGCTTTCACAGTTTGTAAAACTTCCATGAAGGTTTTAGAATTTCCCTTACGAAACGAGGAAAGACTATGAAGAGCGACCTGACCATCACCACCGAGCATATGCAATCCACTGTACCGGTAACCGTGTTCCACATCCGTGGCTGGCTGGATTCTCAAAGCGAGGAGCAACTGCTGGGAGCAGCGCGCACCGCCTACGAAGAGGGAGCACGCTTCCTGCTGATCGATATGACCGAGCTCGACACGCTGACCAGCGCCGGTATCCGCGCCATCCAAAAGGTGTACCAGATGTATACCCCTAAGTCAGATCATTTGAAGGTGTCGCACCTCAAATTATGTAACGCACCGGCTCAGATCTATAACGTGTTAGGCATCACCGGCTTTTTGCATAATGTCCCCATGTATGAAAGTGTGGATAGTGCAGTCAACGCATTTGGAAAGGACTAATTTTTATCTTTGGCTGTCAGGCTCCTCAGTCTCCTGAGGAGCTTTTTTATTGTCACTCTTGTCTTCCATGCCTTTCCCAAAGTGGACTAAACAACTTTCCCTTAGTTGTAAATAGCTTGCAAGTCTATAGATTTGGGGAGGAAACTACAATTGAGATGAAAATCACGAAATTATGCATGTTCAGACGTCGCCTTACATCGTCTTCCTATCGATCTCCACGCTCGCATCTTTCACCGCGTCACTGATCACGCGAAAGAATTCTGCATCTGGGTCTTTTTCGTTACGAGTGTTATTGTTTTTCATGGCGGTCTGGTCTGCATCTTATACTATCTCGTTAACCGGAATCTCCCTGGCAACCAAAGAACTCTGGCTGCATGTTACGTTCGTCTGTATGGCGGTCGTTCCGGTGTTGTATTTGATTTTTGTGCTGAAATATACGCGTCGCGAGACTTGGCTGACACCTGTATCTATCAGCCTCATGCTGCTGATCCCGGTCATCTCCATCCTGCTACGATGGACGAATGGATACCATCACCTGGTCTATCGTTACTATCAAGCCATCCCATGGAATAATACATTTGCTCTTCATTACGTGCGGGGGTCCTGGTTTTATGTAGGGCTGGCATATTCTTTTGTCGTCATCATTCTAAGCACCGTATTGCTGTTCACTGCCGCCATTAATAGTGGTCCCCTGTTCAGGAACCACTATTACAAGATCCTGCTGGCTTCTCTGATTCCCATGCCAGCAAGCTTGTACAGTGAAATCCTCTTTTATAACCAGTCTATTATCGACCTGGCGCCGATCAGTTTTGGACTGTGCAGCATCCTTTTCGTTTACTCCTTCTTCCGCAACCAACTTCTCGATTTGTTACCCGTAGCGCGCAGCCGCCTCATCGAGAATATGAGCGATGGCGTTTTGGTAGTGGATGCACAGGGACGTATTGTGGATATTAACCCTGCCATGCTAGAAATTCTCGACCGGGAACCATTTTCCCTACTAGGCAAAAACGTCTCTGAGATCATGAACCATTGGACAGACATGAACAGCATTATTTTCAAGAATGATGCCACACGCACCGAACTACGCCTGCATCACGACCCCTCGCGCTACATGGATCTGCGCATGACGCCACTCTTCGATGAAAGCGAACGCCTTACCGGACGCATCATCGTTTCACGCGATATCACCGACCGCAAACAGGTGGAAAAAGATCTGGTCTATGCCAATGACCGCCTGCACACCCAGTTGATAGAGATCGGATTACTTCGAGACCAACTGCGTGAACAAGCCATCCGCGATCCATTGACCGATCTCTTCAACCGTCGCTATCTGGATGAAACGCTCGAGCGCGAACTCTCGCGTGCCGAGCGCGAGAATTATCCGCTTTGTATCGTGATGATGGACCTCGATCACTTCAAAGATGTGAACGATCTCTATGGACATGAAGCAGGAGACATCGTCCTTAAATCGTTGGCAAAGAAAGTTATGGAACAATGTCGTCAGGGTGATTTTGCCTGCCGCTATGGCGGAGAAGAATTCATACTGGTGATGCCCAACATCTGTCTGGACTCCACATCCAAGCGCGCCAAAGAACTGCACCAGAATATCGAGGGAATGAATATTCCCTACGGACGTTTCAATTTATCCGTCACCATTTCGATGGGCATCGCCTGTTATCCGACTCATGGACAGACAAAAGAGGAACTTCTTCGTGCCGCTGATAAAGCCCTGTACAAGGCAAAACATTCCGGGCGTAATTGTGTCTCGGTGTATATGCCAATTGAGATAGTTGAAAAAACAACAAACGAAGATCAGGTAAGATAGATCTGCAGCAGGGACCAATTTACATACAGGTCGTACAAGCCCACGCCCAGTAACAACACCCCACTAATAAAATTAATCAAACGCGCACGCAACGCAAATTGACGCGCAATCCATCGCTGTGCTGCACCGGAAAGGAAGGAAAGCAGCAGCAGCGGAATTCCAAATCCCATGCCAAACCAGAAGAAAATATTAAGCTTGCTCAACGCCTCTGTTGCTGTAAATGACAAGGCAAAGATGCCTACCACCAGTGGACCAGAACAGGGCAGGGCAATAGGTCCATAGAACAAACCATATACGAACGCATTAACAAACGGATGAGAAAGGAATGGTACCTGAATTTGTGGCAAACGCTTGAATGGATTGATATTCAACAACAAAAGGATCCCGAACAAAATAATGATAATATCTGCAATGGGGATGACAACAGATAACACACTGCCAATCGAAACAGAGAGTAGGGCAATAATTCCACCCAGCGACAGCATCATGGTCAACACCCCGGCAAGCACAAAGAACCCAAGAAAATATCGGACAGCTTTATTTTGCAGACCTTCCTGACCACCGCTGATATATGCCAGGAAAGCGGGGTACAACGGCAATACACACGGACTGGTGGTGGCGAGCAAACCGAGCGAAAGAGAAGTGATGATCGTTTCCATATTTCCTATCTGCACTGCAAGGGGTTGCAGCCCCTTGCAGTGCAGAATTAAACTACATCTTTTCATCTAAAAATGGCTGGAGGACTTTCATCAGATCATCCGCGCTCTTGATGCCGAACGGCAACGCATGCGCAACACCATGACGATCCACAACAAAGACCGGCGTTGAAGGCGGGTTTAGAAATTGATCACCAAGAGTTCTTCCAATCTCACGGGCAACATCAATACCGGTGATCGCATATCGCCAGGCAAAGGTGCTATTTTTCTGAGTATAACTGGTTAGAGTCTGCTTCATCCTCATTGGGGTCGATATCCAGCGAGAGGCTGACAAAATCATCCCGCATGCCCATCGCATCGTGCAATGCCTGGATCTGAATTTGCTGCTGGTAACAATTGGAACACCAGACTGCCATGGTTTCCACGAGCACAACCTTGCCGCTGAAATCATTGATCGAGAACGTCTCCCCGCTGCGCACATCCTTCAAAGATGTGCTGAACCATGCAGGAGATTCCATCATGGCTGCATCCGTTGGTTCCATCATTGCATCAGCAGTGGGAGTTCTCATTCATCATCATCGCATCAGCCGTTGGAGTTTCTTGCGGCATCATGGCTTCCTCGGTGGGATTGTCCATCATGGCAGACTCAGTGGGTTCTTCCATCATGCTTTCTGAAGCCTTCCCCCCGCATGCTGTCAGGATTAATACGAACAGGAATATTACAGTTATCACATTCTTTTTGGATTTCATCTCAACTCCTTTCTGATTTTCGGCATGATAGCAAGTCATTCTTACGAAACGGCTGTAAAATCATTACGAAAATCTGAACACAGCCTCCATTTCATAAACCCTGGAGTATGATGGTGAACAATGAACACGAAGCACATCCTCATTGTGGAAGATGAAGCCAGCATCGCTGAGGTCGTGAGCCTGTATCTCAAACGCGCGGGCTATAGCGTGCAGGTCGCTGCGGATGGACGCCAGGCGATGGGCATGATCGAACGCCAAATGCCAGACTTCGTGATCCTGGATCTGATGCTCCCCGAAGTGGACGGTCTCTCTCTCACCCGCTGGCTGCGTGACCGCTCCGATGTGCCGATCATCATGCTGACAGCGCGCCGCGAGGAGATCGACCGCATTGCCGGGCTCGAAATGGGCGCGGACGATTATGTGGTCAAGCCTTTCAGCCCGCAGGAATTGGTCAGCCGCGTGCGGGCGGTGATGCGGCGTCTCGGGCGGGAACAGGATGCAGTGGAGAATGAGCGCGCCATTTCCTTTGGCGATATCACCATTGATCCGAAGAGCCGCGTGGTCACCCTCAAAGAAGCCCCCATCGAATTGACCGCCAAAGAATTTGACATGTTGTACCTGCTGGCACGACATCCCAAACAGGTCTTTACCCGTGAACAACTGTTGGAGCGTATCTGGGGCGGCGCATTATACATTGACCCCGGCACGGTCACCGTCCATGTGCGGCGATTGCGCGAAAAGATCGAAGCCGATGCATCCAAACCCATGCGGTTGCTGACCGTGTGGGGTGTTGGCTATAAATTCGAACCGTAATTTTTCTGGAGTCAAAAGTCTCCGACTTTTGCAATCCAACAACTGGAGTCGTTGGACTCCTTTATAGATATTTATGAAAACCACTCTTACCAAACCATCCATGCCTGCCCGTCTCGTGATCGGCATCCTTCTTATCGTTGCCATCTCACTGGGCATTTTCTTCCTTGTGATGCTGCCGCCCATGAAGGAACTGGCGCTCATGGCGTTGTATCTCGGCATCACAGCGCTGGTCTCAGCCCTGGCTGGCTACATCGCCTATCGCTTGGGCTGGATCAACTTCTCACCTACGCTACGCTGGACATTACTGGGCGGTTATGCTCTTGCCAGTTTTCTAACATTCTTCAACGTCTGGTTCTCGGCGCAGATGATGTTCGCCAGCCAGCATGACTTATTACTGGCGATCGTGTTACTCGTCTTCGCCGGCGGCATGGCAATGGTAATGGGATATTTCCTTTCGAACACCATCACCGAACGCATCAATCAATTGCAGAACGCTGCCGAGAATTTGGCAGACGGTGAGTCTGAAAACACGTGTGCCTGTTACTGGGCACGATGAGGTCGCTGCTCTGGCAACCACATTCAATCAAATGGCGGAGCAGCTGCAAGCCGCAGACCAGAAACAACGCGAACTCGATACCATGCGCCGCGACCTGATCGCCTGGGTCAGCCACGATCTGCAGACCCCACTCACCTCCATGCGCGCGATTCTCGAAGCCGTAGCCGATGGCGTAGTGGACGACCCGGAGATGGTCAAGCGTTATCTCAACACAGCGCAGCGTGATGTGAAGAATTCTCTCTGCCTTGATCGACGATCTTTTCCAAATGGCACAGTTGGATGCTGGAGGCTTCCCCCTCCATCGCGCCGAGTTATCGTTAGGCGATCTCGTCTCCGATACTCTCGAAAGTTTCACCGAGCTTGCCAAGCAGCAGAATATCATGCTCGAAGGAAATATCGATGCAGATGTAGACCCGGTCATGATGGATACACAAGCCATCGGGCGCGTGCTCAATAATCTTATCGGCAACGCGTTGCGGCACACATCCGCTCAGGGGCGGGTTAGCGTTTGGGTGCGACGATCAAGCACAGGCGTGGAAGTGACCGTCAGCGACACCGGTGAGGGAATCCGCGCGGAGGATATCCCGCATATCTTCGAACGATTCTATCGAGGTGAGAAGTCCCGCAATCGCGGCACGGGTGGTGCTGGCTTGGGTCTTGCCATTGCACGCGGCATCGTACGTGCGCATGGGGGCGATATCAAGGCGGAAAGCCAGATCGGCAAAGGTACACAATTCACTTTCACCATTCCTTAACCAACTTCTCAGTCTTCCGTAATCTTTTCGTAAGGAAGGTTTCCTAAAATCGGGGCATCAAGGAAACTAACCATGCAAAAACTTTTCTTTGGATTTCTCGCTTTAATTCTTTTTGGATGCTCTTTTCGCTCTTCCTCCTCTCAATCAGATTCCTCCATGACAAAACACGCCTCTCTCCCGGATCTCGGTCCGGCTCCCGAACTAACAAACACCACCTGGCTGAATGTGGATTCGCCACTCCGCATCGCGGACTTGCATGGCAAAGTAGTCATCGTCGAAATGTGGACCTTCGGCTGCATCAACTGTCAGCATGTGATGCCGTCACTCAAGGAATGGCACAGCAAATACGCAGACAAAGGGCTGGTTATCATCGGCAATCACTTCCCCGAATTTTCCTATGAAGCCGATCTAGAGAATTTGAAGAATGCTATTGCCAAAAACGATATTCAATATGCCGTAACACAAGACAACAATGGAGATACCTGGCGTGCTTATAAAAATAATTACTGGCCCACGTTATATCTGATCGATAAGCAAGGACACATTCGCTACGTCCATATCGGTGAAGGCAGCTATCAAGAGACGGAAGAAAATATTCAGGCATTGTTGGCAGAAGAATAATATATGGAGTCAGCCAGCTTGCTGGCGAAATTGCGGAAGCAAGCTTCCTGATTCCACATAGGAGAAAACCATGAACAACCAATACAAATCCATCCCTGTCAAATCCTCCGAGATCACGCCGTATTCACAATATCTCTCTCGGCGTGACTTTATGAAAGCCGCCGGCGTACTTGCCGGGTCCGCGTTGTTGGCATCCTGTGCCCCCAAAGCGACAGAAACCAGCGTTTCAAATACGCCGCTGCCCAACCTGCCATCGAAAATGGATGAACTGGGCGATCCGGCAAATTCCCTGGAAGATATTTCCAACTATAATAATTTTTACGAGTTCACCACAGATAAGGTCGGTGTAGCTCCGCTCTCGCAGAAATTCAACCCCAAACCATGGACCGTGGAAGTCTCCGGGCTGGTCAATAAGCCGCAGACCTTCGGCATTGAAGACCTGCTCAGCAAGTTCACCCAGGAAGAACGTATTTACCGCCTGCGCTGTGTGGAAGCCTGGAGTATGGTCATTCCCTGGACGGGTTTCACCCTCTCCAGTTTATTGAAAGAAGTAGAACCGACATCTGACGCAAAATTTGTGCGTTTCGAAACCGTTTATCGTCCCGACGAAATGCCCGGGCAAAAGAGTCCGTTCTACCCGTGGCCCTATCAGGAAGGACTGCGGCTCGATGAAGCCATGCACGATCTGACCATTCTCGCTACCGGATTATATGGATTGCCGATGCCCAACTCGAACGGCGCGCCGATCCGCCTCGTAGTGCCCTGGAAGTATGGATTCAAATCCATAAAATCAATTGTCAAGATAGAATTGGTAGCGGAGCAGCCAGAAACCATGTGGCATTCGATCGCCGCCAATGAATATGGCTTCTACTCCAATGTGAATCCGAACCGTCCACACCCGCGCTGGTCGCAGGCTAGTGAGCGGCGCATCGGTGAGTTCAGCCGCCGCGAAACCCTGATGTTCAACGGCTACGCTGAACAAGTGGCTGACCTATATAAAGGCATGGATCTTGTTGAATATTATTGATTCAAATGCAGGTAAGGGTGGAGTCGTCCACCCTGCGACATCATGAAAACATTCTTCCAACGCTACACCCCGCTTCAGATCGCCATGCACATTTATGCATGGTCTACTCTCGTCATTCTGGTATTCGATCTCTTTACACACAACCTGACCGCCAACCCGATCCAGGCATTGGAGCAGCGTACGGGGCGTCACGCCATTACCTTGCTGGTGTTGTCGCTTGCCTGCACGCCGCTCAACACGCTTTTTAAATGGCCCGAGTTGCTCAAACGCCGCCGAGCGTTGGGCTTGTATGCGTTCATGTATGCAACTATCCATGTGCTGATCTTTATCACCGATTATGGCTTGGCATGGAGTCTGATCGTACAGAATATTTTGGAAAAGCCTTATATTCTTGTCGGTGCAACAGGCTTTCTGCTTCTCATCCCCCTGGCATGGACATCCTTTGATATCTGGAAGAAACGCCTCGGCAAAGGCTGGAAGCGCCTGCATCAGCTTATTTATTTGATCGCGCCGCTCATCGTGTTCCATTATGCCTGGAGCAAAAAGGGAGACATATTCCTCTTGAGCGGCGACATTATCCGCCCGTTGATCTATGGACTGATCGTCATCCTGTTCCTGATCTTCCGCATCCCGACGGTACGACGTTCCATCGCTTCCCTGCGAGATCGGATGTTGTTTCTGCTTCGAAAGCGCGGAGTACAGACTGAAATTACCCCCAGGTGAAACTGTAGGGGCGGACGGCCGTCCGCCCCTACTTGTTTTAGAATATTCCTCTAAAGAATAACAACAACCCTATGAGCGCCAACGGAACGCCCACAATGGCGCCAACGATCGTCAAACTGACGACAACGCCCACGATCATCAGCACGATGCCAAGGATCATCGCCACGAGGCGACCGGTCATTTCAACGATTACCGCCAGTAACTTCCAGATCGCCGCAAAGGGCCAAAGATACCAAGGGATATGTTTTTCTTGTGTTGTCATTTCTACCTCCGAGTAATAGATGACTGTCTGTACTTGTCATGTATGTATACGCCCACGCATCGTTAAAGTAGCAAAATCCCCCACATGTTATAATGCCGACCATGCCAACCAAAAGAACCCCAAAACTAGAAGAACCCGTTATTGAGCCTGTGATCGAACCCGAATATCAAGAGGAAGAGCCGGTGCCGTCTGCGGACGAGGACACCATCACGTTCAAGCGCAGTCACTTTTACTCGGTATTGACCGTGCTTGCGTTTGCGGCAGGTATCCTGCTCGGGTACGTGGTCTGGGGTATGGGGTCGACAACAAATTTACCGGTAAACGCTCAGGCAAATATCCAAAATCCGCAAGCGGCGAACCAGGCTGCGGTCCCGGTGGAAACGCTGGCTCCCACATCCGAACCGCAGTATGTGCGCTATGATGTACCATCCGATGGATTCCATACCTTGGGTCCCGATGACGCTCCCATTACTCTGATCGAATTCAGCGATTACCAGTGTCCTTTCTGTCGGCGCTGGCAACAGGAAGTGTATCAGCCCTTGCTGGCAGCGTATCCCGGCAAGATCAAGCTGGTCTACCGTAACCTGCCGCTCACATCCATCCACCCAGATGCCCTCCCTGCTGCTGAAGCAGCCATGTGTGCCGGCGATCAAAATGCCTACTGGCAATATCATGACAAGCTCTTTTCCGGTGAGTCCCTGGGCAGTGAAGTCTATAAACAATATGCCCAGGATCTCGGGCTGGATATGACAGCTTTTGAAGATTGCATCACCAATCACAAATTCCAAAAAGCCATCGAGGATGATAGCAATTTTGCTCTCAATCTCGGTGTACGCTCCACGCCGACCTTCTTTGTCAACGGTCTTGCTATTGTCGGCGCGCAGCCACTCGATGTTTTCAAACAAGTGATCGACAAAGAACTGGCTGGAGAAATTCCTCAATAATCCTACTTTGATGGGCGGTCAGATTGACCGCCCAATGTTTGCGGAGGGAAGATGAAGAAATTTGTTGCCATTGCCGGGAACATAGGCGTTGGAAAATCCACCCTGGTGGAACTACTCTGCGTGCGGCTGGGCTGGGAGCCGTTCTACGAGCCTGTGACCGAAAACCCCTATCTCGCCGACTTCTACGCAGATATGGATGCCTGGTCATTCCATTCACAGGTATTCTTCCTGTCAAACCGGTTGCGCTCGCACTATCAACTGGCGCAGCATCCCACTTCGGTCATCCAGGATCGCAGCGTATATGAGGATGCCGAGATCTTTGCGCAGAACCTCTACTTGCAGGGACACATCAATGAGCGGGACTTCAAGACCTATCGCTCTCTCTACGAATCAACCACACGCTTCCTTCCTCCCCCAGACCTGGTCCTGTATCTACGGGCATCGGTTCCCACCTTGTTGAACCGCATCTCTCACCGTGGGCGCTCCTACGAGCGCACCATTGCCCCTGATTATCTGGAAGGATTGAACAACCTCTACGAGCAGTGGATCGACAATTTCACACTCTGCCCGGTACTTGCTGTTCCGGCAGATGATCTCGACTTCGTCTCCCACCCCGGACACTTGAAGTTGATTCTCGAAAAAGTGGAGGATAAACTCACCGGCAAGGAAGAAGTGGTCTTTGAACCGGAAGAAGTGGCAAGAGCTTCCGCAGACGACTAATAAAAATCAGGACGGTGCTTATTGCACCGTCCTGATTTTTATTCTGCGTACATTTCCCATTTACTATTGGTATTGGTCAGATCCTGACCGTTCAACCAACCGGGGTCATCCCAATAGGCAGGGCGCCAGATATTATTTCCAAACGGCTCACATTCTGCATAGGAGAAGTCTACGGGAGCGGTATCCGAGAACGGACATAGTGAATCAGGCAACGGAGTGCTATTCACCGTTCCAAAACTGCCGCGCGAATTCTTGAGCCCGGGTGTCGGGTAGCAGGAATCGTTCCAGTCGTCCGCGCCGCCATCATCCGGCAGGCGGCAATATGCCTGGTCTGGGTAACCGACCGTGGTGTAATTGAAGGCATCCATCAACTGCCCGTTCGATTTGAGCAGGCGTACGCCATCGCCTCCATCACTGAGCAGGAGTCCAGTCTGTGACCCGTAGAAGACGATCCGCTCACCAGGTTTGATCGTCACGGATGGAAGCGTAAACGGAGATGAACCGATATTGGCTTCATCATCCAAACGGTAGCCGCTCAAGTTGACATCGATAGAGCCGTGGTTGATCAACTCGATATATTCATCGCCTGTATTGATCTTGCCATCGTTGTTCCAATCGTGCCCTGGTCGTGCTACGAATTCATTGATCGCCACTAAAGGTTGCGGTGGAACAATAGTAATCGTCGGTTGTTTCGTATTGGTGGCACGCGGGGAAGGTGTTGGGGTAACCGAATATGCCCAGTTGGCATGTTTTGGGGTCCCTTTTAAAACCTTTGGCGCCTTCAAACAGGGAGGCGTGGTCGTGCAATTGTTGGGAGTGCCTGCATCCATACCCCAGGCAACTTTGCCAGTATTGGTGATCCAGGCAGTGTCGCTATCTGCCACATTTCCACGGCGTTCCATGGTCCCATAGGTAGTGGAACTTCCTGCGGGCCAAAGACCGCCGTTGGCATTTGCCGTATCAATGATGCGATTCAGTGGGTCGATCAAACGTAATATCTCGGCACTATTTCCAAGTTCGCCAGTGTAAATTTGATCGGCGGCAATATCTGATACGGTTGTGTCGTCTGTTCGCTCCAGCAAATAATACTCACCAGGCTGCAAGACAAATGCGTTGAGAGTAATTGACGGCGTTCCATCTGCCGCTTTCAGTATCCAACCACTTAGATTGATAGGACTGCTGCCAGGATTATAGAGTTCGATCCACTCATCGCTCGAAGAAGCCGCGGTGCCAGCCCACGCTACTTCATTGATCAGGAGGGTTCTATTTGCATAAGAGATCGATCCGTTAACTTGAGCATCGTCATCTTCTGTAGTGGAGTTGTTTCTAGGCACAGAATCGATATCATACTGATCAGATGCCCAAACTTCCGCAGAATTGGTGTATGCACCCAACGATGCACCCACCGCTGTGATCTTCAGTGTTTTATTTGCACCTACTGCCAGGGTCCCTACTGTCCATATACCTGTACTGCTGATATAAGCTCCCCCACCCGTATCGGATTGATAGGTAAGGTTGGATGGCAAAATATCGCGGACCGTCACTCCTGTAGCAGAGGCAGGACCCGCGTTGCTCACGGTCAAGGTAAACACAACCTTTGAGCCAACTGACGGTGTTGTATTATCCACCGTCTTGGTAAGGCTCAAATCCACTTTAGGGGCAGCGTCATCATCATCTTCTGAGATAGAGCTGTTATTCGGTGTCGAGTCCGGGTCCAGTTGATCGGCTGCCAATACCTCCACCCCGTTCGTTTTATTAGAAGCAGCCGTGGCAAGCACCGTTATATTTAAGACCTTGTTGGTGTTCACTGCCACAGTGCCTACGGTCCACACCCCGGTAAAATCGTCATATGATCCACCGCTGTCATCGGATACATATGTATATCCGGCAGGGAGCGCATCCAATACCATGACACCCGTTGCAGGAGCGGGACCGGCATTATTCAATGTGATCTTAAATTTCACAACATCGCCCGGTGCCGGAGCATTTTTGTCCACCGTCTTGGTGATGCTGAGATCAGCAGATCGAGGGGTTACCGTTACACTGAAAGAATTGTTCGTGGTAACAGTATCTCCCTGGTTGCTCGTCAAGATCGATACCGTGTTGACCTTTGCACCAGTACCCGCTGGCTGCGCAGTGATGGTCAATGTATTGACCGAGCTAACCGGCAAGGTTCCCAACACCCAAACACCCGTGCCGCTGGTATAGGTTCCACTACTGCTGGTGTAGGAAACGAATGTCAGCCCGGCTGGCAATAGATCTCTTACTGTTACACCCGTTGCAATCGCCGGACCGTTATTGGTCAGTGTGATCGTGAAGACAACATTATCCGCTTTGTTGGGTGTTGTATTATTTACCGTCATCGTAACCGCAAGATCTGCATTGGGAGAATTTAGAGTAACACTTTTATAGTCATCCTCTGTTGTAATCCCATTGGCAGGCGCTGAATCAATGTCTAACTGATCTACATCGGTTACTTCTGCTACATTGGTTTTGGCAGCCGTATTGGTAACACTAACAGTAATATCCAATGTTTTGCTTGCGCCTATGTTGAAGCGTTCCTACAGTCCAATTCCCTGTACTGGTAGTATATGTTCCACTGCTGCTAGTATAAGAAACAAACGATAACCCGGCTGGCAACAAGTCAGTTACTCTTACACCGGTAGCTTGCAGGGGTACCTCCATTGCTAGCAACAATACGAAATGTAATAACGTCACCGATACTCGGTGTGGCACTGCCTGAGAGAATGGTCATAGTCAGGCTTACATCTGCGGAATTGGGAGTCAACAATCCTAGAATCGTCATCATCTTCTGTAGTTGAATTATTTCCAGGAACAGAGTTGGGATCGAGTTGGTCACTTGTCCAAATCTCTGCAGAATTCGTTTTGTTCCCCGTAGTTGTAGCATTGGCAATGATATTCAATGTTACAGCGCTACTCGCCGGAACGGCTCCCACGACCCATATGCCGGTGGTTCTATTGTAGGTACCGGCGCCACTATCTGATGCATAGGTCAGTCCCGCTGGGAGTAGATCTTTTACAGTGACGCCTGTGGCTGTCGTAGTTGCACTATTATTCGTGACAGTGATCGTAAAGATTATATTATCTGTTCGGTTAGGTGCTGTATTGCTCACAGTCATCGCCAGCGATAGATCTACACCCATAGGCGTTACGGTTACGCTGGCAGAATTATTCGCTGCATTAGGATCGATAGGCATCGATGCTGTGATTTGTGCTGTGTTAGTCTTTGGAGCCCCCGTAACGACTGTAGCTGTAAGATCAAGGGAAATAATGCCATTCGCCGCAAGATTTCCAATAGTCCAAGTTCCTGACCCACTATCGTAGACTCCACCGCTAGTATCCGAAACATACGTCAACCCGGCAGGCAGAATATCTTGAACTGTTACACCGGTTGCATCATCGGTCGTACTTGTATTGGTAATAGTGATTGTAAAAGTGACATTGTCCGTTTTCCCTGGTCCCGGCGTTGCATTATTAACGCTGATCGTCAATGCCAGATCAGCCGTACCACTCTGCATCAAAGGCGCAGCCATCACCTGTTCCGGCAGGCGTAGGATACCCGTCATACCGGTTAATAAACAAACCAGTAGGAAGGAAAAAAACATCAGTCGAAGAGGGTTCTTTTTATTCTTCATTAGGCTGTTAAAACAAACATCATCAATCATTCATCAGATACCCGATCCGATGATCTCTTGATGATGCTATTATACCCACTGTTCCCCCGGTAAGCGCCGGTACTTTGGTCAGCGCACTTCCACGACCAGCTTTATGGCAGTCCTGACCTTTTCGTCAATGGTCACATCGACAAACTCTGGTAAACAAACAACTTCGATACCATCGTTTTTTAGGTAACCAATCGCCAGTACCAACGCTTTGACCGCTTGGTTCACTGCTCCGGCGCCAATGGCTTGGACTTCCGCCCGCTTGAATTCACGAACAACGCCTGCGATTGCACCGGCAACTGCAGATGTACGGGAGTTGGCTGAAACTTTGATCATTTCCATAATGAGCCTCCCAGCAATGTTAAATGAGAAGAGATGTCTAAGAGGATTGTACAGGATTTAGGGATTCAATTCAAGCATAATATATAAATAAGATATGAGAATCGTAATAGCAGTAGGGGATGTGGATACTGTGGACAAGTCGTCTTGAACCCCATATATGGGGCGTCATTCCCGCTTCTCTCTGGATGTAGGATCAACTTCCGTTATCGGAGCCAACTCTCCCTGTGGAAAGAATCGGGAGAAATCCATCCACATTTTATCCACAGAAAAATCACATCTTTTGCCCAATCTAAATATTGGATTTATATGGGGGTACTGCCCATATATGGGGGTAGGGAAATCCCGAATGACTGTTAGGTTATAGGACTTCTCCACATGGTCGTCCACTTATCCACAGATATAAGGGAGTTATCCACAAAAACATTGTCTGGACAATACGCCGAGGCGATGGCACCCCCCCAAATATGCTAGCCATTTTGTACTATCTGGAGAATAGAGACCCGATTTAATCCACAAAGATTGGCTCCGGTTTTCCTAACACGGGGAGTGGATTGTTGACATAGACGTCTAGAAATGCGCCTACGGTTGCCAACTGCTCTCGAATATTCCAAATGAAAAGGGAGCCTTCCCAATACTGGCGATTCTTCGCCTCTACCCCGGCTGCTTTAACCCCTAATGCATTGCAAAGAAATAGAGCACGTGGCAAGTGGAATTTTTGAGTCACTAACAGTGTGTCTTCCACGCCGAAAATGGCTTTTGCCCGGTAGCACGTATCATAGGTTCGCCTGCCGGCATAGTCCAGAACAATGGCTTCGTTTGGAACTCCAAGGGAGATAGCGTACTGCCGCATCGACTCCGGTTCGTTGTAGTTCACGAAACGGTTATCCCCGCTCATCAGGATCTTTTCTACTTTCCCGCTGAAGTAGAGCTCGGCAGCAGTCTCCACGCGATCTCGCAAAACGGGGGTCGGCGTCCCATCGCGCCTCAACCCAGCGCCAAAGACAATTGCCACCCGTTCGTGCGGGGCATTCTCTTTTTGATAGATCTTATTCATGGAATAGATGGTTGTGATGATTCGTGGAAGGATCACGCCAGCTAACCCTAAGAGTCCAATTACTTTGATGGCATGCCAAAGAAAAGAAAAAATCCGTTTTAACATGAGATGATTGTACCGAAAGAAAATTAAATTTTGTAAAACTCACCTCTATTTGTCAGACAACTTAATCTTTAGTTTACAAGGCTGTAATGGAAAAACGATAAATTGGGTCTTGAAAGATTCCACAGGCTGAGTACAATACATATAGGTTTGAGGAAAGTCCTCAAACAAAACAAATTTTTATTCAGAAAGGAATTAAATTATGTTATTCGCACCCAAGGAAAAAGGTCAAGGTTTGGTTGAGTACGCCATCATCCTCGCTCTCGTCGCTATCGTCGTGATCGCGGTCATGCGCTTGCTCGGACCCAAGATCGGCAATACCTTCAGCACCATCAATAACTCCCTGCTGTAGTTTTCGGGAGAACAAAAAAGCCCTGTCTTCGGATAGGGCTTTTTTGTTTGAAACAGATTACTTTTAAGGTATCTTTTGTGACTATTTGCTTTGAGGATGCTGGCGTTAGCAAGGTTACAGATACTATTTACAGGAATGTTAGCCTAACATTCCTGTAGATTTTTTCTTCTAGTAAGACTTGTCTTTTTATGGGAACCGCATACAATAAATAAAGTTCTGAGGGTGGTCCTCAGGCAATACAATACTTATTTTGAAAGGAATTACCACAATGTTGTTCGCACCCAAGGAAAAAGGTCAAGGTTTGGTTGAGTACGCTATTATCCTCGCTCTCGTCGCTATCGTCGTGATCGCGGTCATGCGCTTGCTCGGACCCAAGATCGGCAATACCTTCAGCACTATCAATAACTCCCTGCTGTAAGATTTCAGGAGTAACAAAAAAGCCCCATGATTTCATGGGGCTTTTTTGTTACTGCCATTGAGAACGAAAAGGGTACAACAGCCAGGGGTGTTTGTAATAATAAATAAGGAATTAAATTATGTTGTTCGCACCCAAGGAAAAAGGTCAAGGTTTGGTTGAGTACGCTACCTTCAGCACCATCAATAATTCCCTGCTGTAGTTGATTAAGTAATACCAAAAAGTCCCGCTATATGGCGGGATTTTTGGTATGATATGTTTTATTATGAATCAAGCCTGTAGTGATCGTTCAAAACGGGCTCATGCTTGATGTTTGTCCCAAATCTGAGGAGGCACTCAGATTAAGAACCTTTTTATTTTGAGGAAGTTATTATGTTATTTCTTCCACAGGAAAAAGGACAAGGGATGGTGGAATACGCCATCATCCTTGCCCTGGTTGCCATCGTCGTTATTGCTGTTGTGCGACTGATGGGACCCAAACTTGGCAATACCTACAGCACCATTCAAAATTCTTTGCCAGGATAAACTAAATCAAAAAGGACCTCGGTTTTCCGGGGTCCTTTTTGATTCAGTTTACGTTAGGCGTTTTCGGATCTCTGCGCTCAGAAAATCCATTGCCCACACTACAATGACGATCGCCCAAATGGCGGTACCTGCCCGGTCATAATGGAAGCCATTGATCTGTTCGCTCAGGTAGAAACCAATGCCGCCGCCACCCACGAAACCGATAATGGTGGAAATACGGACATTGATATCCCAGTGGTAGATGATGAATGAAATGAAATCGGGCACGATCTGAGGCACAACGCCGTAGATTACAGTTTGTAACGGATTGGCACCCGTTGCTTGCAGCGCCTCGAGCGGTCCGGCATCGATGCCTTCGATCGCCTCGGAGAATAATTTTCCAAGGGATGCAATGGTAACCACAGTTAAAGAGATCGCTCCCGGGAATGCGCCGAAACTCAACCAAAACGCGAAAACCGATGCCATAAGGAGTGGATCGTAGGAGCGCAATAAATTGAAGAAAGAACGGAATATGTAATAGACCGTAGTACCAGCCGCTCCTTTGCGCGTTATGTTGCTTGCTGCAAGGAAACTCAAGGGTGCAGCCACAATGGTGGCGATCGTCGTGGAAAGTAATGCCATGAAAATGGTGATAAACATGGCGTTCACCACATCTTTCAGTGCTTGGCTGGGCTTCATTCTGCCGACTGGGGTATTGGTGTCCACTTCTAGTTGGCTGGGTTTACCATCCTTGGTGGAAGCGATGGGACGTGCCTCTACTTCTGATTTAAAATAGCCGTTGGCATCAGTTTGCATACGAATCGCGGTCATCACTTTGTCATCGGGTAGATCCCACCGGATAACCACTTCTGAGTTGGGCTGCAGGTCAAACCCTTCTAGTGTGAACTTTTGACGTGCATCCGCGCAGTTGACGCTGGGGACGAGACGTGGTCCACTACTTGGGATATCGCTTTTGGCTGATGCAGACCCGCAGGGGATCGGGAAGTCGATCTCAATGGTGCGAGTCTCTGTCTCACGAGTGACTACATCCGGTGATAGAAAGTCCTTGAGGATGGGACCACCCTTGGGCAGGTCACGGATCAGGCGGGCAAAATCCACGCCTGTGACTTTGTATGAGATCCCAAAAGCAGCGACGAGCAAAGCGAATATAAGAACATTGCGGATGATGCGGGATCGTTGCATGTTACACCAGTTTTTCCCGTAATTTTGCGCTTAAATAGTCAAGTGTAATAACGACCAAGGCAATGGCTATAAAGACTGAACTTAAGCCGCGCATGTTATTAACACGTGTAAGTTCAATGATCAGAAAGCCGATGCCTCCTCCTCCTACAAAACCAAGGATGGTCGCCGATCGGACGTTGATATCCCAGCGGTAGAGGGTAAATGCTGTGAAAGGCGGGATGATCTGAGGAATGACTGCATAACGAACGGTTTGTACCCAATTCGCTCCCGTGGCACGGATGGCTTCAATAGGACCGGGGTCAATACCTTCTATGACTTCTGAATAAAGTTTTGCCAAAGCTGCGATCGAATGGACTGCTAGGGCAAGGGCTCCTGCGAAGGGTCCCAACCCTACAATAACGACAAATACTATGGCAACAATGAGCGATTCAATGGAGCGTAAAATGTTCAACAGTGTTCGCACGACGACATAGATAGCGAATGTGATCGGATTACCACTCATCAAGTTATGTGCGGCGAGAAATGACAAGGGAATGGCAAAAAAGACTGCCAGAAATGTTGCGATCAATGCCATGGCAACCGTTGTGAAAGCGCCTTTTACCACCTCGTTTCCGATGAACGACAACTCATATCCGCCGATGGGGCGATACTGATCAAAATACACGCGATGTAACTGCGGGAGAGTCGGGTCGGGCGCAGCAACCAGCGCCGTGCTCGGCACATGGATGGCTGTGGTCAGCGATCCAGTTTTGTCAGTTTTCAACACCAACATGGTGGTTTCACCCTCTCCCAGCATCATTGGGTTACCAATTGGATTTTGCCAAACCACATTTGTATCGGCGTTGGGCCATAATCCGCTCACAGAGACAATGAAGGTTTCGCCTACCGCTCCACAATCGGGAATAGCGGTGGCTTTCTTGCCGCCGTCTTCACGAACAGCCTTGGGCGGCTCGGGCGCACAAGGCACCTGTAGGGGGACCCACATCTGATTATGTTCCTGTTTGGGTTGAATAAAATCGGGGTGAGCCATCGGGCGCACGATCATAGCGGCGCGGTTCATATCTGCTTTGCTGAAGTCGATTCCCACCACGCGCCAGCCAATGCTGTAGGCGGCGATCAAGCCGAATAACACGGGAAGTAACACTGAACGTGCACGGGCACTGGCAGCATCCCAAATATTCCATAGCCAGATCGCAATGGGTGACACATACCAGAGCGGATTTCCATACCAGACCACAGTTGCGAGCATCACCAAAAAGCCAAGCAGGATGGACACACCGCGGTAGCGTTGCCCGCGGATGAATTGTCCCAAACCGGGGATCAATGCGGATAAAAATCCGCTCATACCAAGCCGGAGGCTGGTTGTCGTTTTATTTTCCATATCCACCCCTTAGAAGGATGCCGCGCGGACTTCCTGCGCTTCTTCCCCGTAGATTTCCTTGAACTTGGCTCGGTCGATCTCCTTTGCCGAGCCTTCAAAGACCTTCACCCCATCTTTGAGCGCTACTACGCGCGTAGCATAGCGATGAACAAGATCCAAAAAGTGCAGCGAGCAGATAACGGTGATCCCTTCTTTGTTGAGTTGTTCAAGATATTGCAAGATCGAGTGTGAGAGCACCGGGTCGAGGCTGGCGACTGGCTCATCGGCGAGGATCAACTTGGGGTCCTGCATGAGCGCGCGCGCAATCCCCACACGCTGCTGCTGTCCACCGGAGAGGGCGTCCGCGCGGTTATAGGCTTTATCGGCAATGCCTACGCGTTCCAGTGATTTAATCGCTTTTTGCTTTTCTTCTTCGGGCCAGATGCCGATGAGACTCAACCACGGATTGACATATCCCAACCTGCCCGATAGAACATTTGTCATGACACTCGAGCGTTTGACCAGATTGAATTGCTGGAAAACCATGCCGATCTTACGGCGGATGTTTCGCAGCTCAGTAGGGGCAGCCGCGGTAACGTCAATATCATCCAAAAAGATCTTGCCTTCGGTAGGATCGATCAGTCGGTTGATGCAGCGAAGCAGTGTAGATTTTCCCGAACCTGATAAACCGATGACCACGAGAAATTCGCCGTCCTTTACATCAAAGGATACGTTCTTCAAAGCCTGTGTGCCATTCGGGTACGTTTTGGTAACATTTTGAATTCTGAGCATGGTATCTCCATTGATATGTCATACGGAGCGACACTTGCACTGCATGCAAGTGTCGCTCCGTGGGACATACAGATAGAAAAGAGGGAGGACATATCGTCCTCCCTCTTTGTTGTAGAGCGATTTACTTGAAGAGTGTGGTGGGATCGATGCCAGAGGCTTCGAGGTAGACGCGGAAATCATCATAGAAGGTGTCATCCACGACTTCGAGACCCTGGATGCTGTAGCCACCATTCTTGAGCAGGGTGATGCCATCTTCGGTGGAAGCCAGATCGAGCAGAGCCTGGTTGAGTTTCTCACGCATGTCAGCGGGAACGTTGGCAGAGTAGGAAACATTGTCGTTCGGGATGAATGGATCGGAGACCCAGATGATCTTAACCTTGTCGTTGACATCGGGGAAATCGGCAGCTACGTTGGAGCGTGCATCAACGAAGGTGGCGCCAAAATCACAGATCTCGCCCTTGGGGCTGAGATATACAGACTTGATGACGGTCGGATGACCCTGTACCCATGCACCGGCTTTGACATTAACATTATTGGCTTTCAACAGACCGGAAGGAAGGATGTAACCGGAAGCGGAAAGCGGGTCGGTCCAGCAGGGTTTCTTGTCGGCGAACTGAGCCAGAGCGGTAGGGGCATCAGCGGTGTCTTTGGCAGTGGCTTCATCATAGTAGGAGGTAAAGCCGGCTTCTGCGTTGGCAACATACTGCAAGGCGTAGTGGTTGGATCCATTGCGGATGGTGGCGAGACCGACATCAGCATATCCCTTGCCGTGAGCAACGATGTACTGAACGGGAGCAAGCCAGCCGATGTGCGCATTGCCGGCGCCCATGGCTTCGATCATGGCGGCGTAGTTGGTGGGAACGGTGACGGTAATGGTGTAGCCGGTTAATTCGCTCAGTTTGTCAGCGATCGCCTGTCCACCGGTCTGTAGTTCCTGGGTGGTAGCGGAGGGTGCCAATGCCATAATGAGAGGGTTCTCGGCGGTTCCCAATTCAGGGACGGCGGTGGCGGTGGGTTCCGGGGCGGCAGTGGCGGGAGCCTCCGTGGGCTCAACAACAACAGGTGCCTCGGTGGGTGCTGGAGTGGCGGGAGCGCAGGCAGAGACTGCCAACACAACGATCGCCATTACAGCAAAAAGCATGTGCAGTGACTTCTTCATTTTCTTCTCCTGGTGAAAATTGTGGGATTTGGGTTTGTTCCCAGACCCGATGATAATACAGCGATTAGGCAATTTAAACAAGTGACGATTGGTTAAAATTATTTTGGATTATCCAACAGCTTTGAAATATCCACCCCTGAGGCTTTTACATAGGTTCTGAAATCTTCGTAGTAAGCATCATTTTCTGGCTGCAAAGATTCCATGCCATATACTGTTTTGAACGCTGCAAAGCCTTCTGTAGTTTGTAGCAGCGCCAGGGTTTGATCGCTAAAAAGATTGCGCATGCCTTGCGGCATCTGCGAAGAAAAGGCGATCAGATCGTATGGAATGATCTCAGGGATACGCCACACGAGAATAACTTTTTCCATGAGATCGGGGAATTCATCTTCGAGGGAAGGGAACTTGCGGGCATCAATATATGTGCCGCCAAAATCGCAGATGCCTTCGGCATATAGCGAACGCACCACGGTGGGATGCCCTGCTACAAAGGCGGCAGGCTTGGTGATGATATTGTTGGCGATCAGATAGCCCGCTGGAATGACATAACCGGATGGAGATGTTTCATCGCTCCAACAAGGTTTTTTGTCGGTGAACTGTGATAACGCCACGTTTGCTTCGGCGGTGTTTGTTTCAGTCAAGGGGTCAACGAAGGACTTGAATCCGCCGTCGCGTGTGGCAAGAAATTGGGCGCCGTATTTGTCGTCACCATCTTTCAATGTAGCGAAGGCTGCGTAGACCGATCCTTGTTGGTAGGCGAGTGTGTAAGCATACGGCGTGAGTAGAGCGATATGAGCATTTCCATTTTGGAATGCCTGCACAAGTTCGCTGTAGGAGTTTGGGCTAACCGTCACCACAGCGTAGCCGGTGCGCTTGTTGAATTGATCTGCGATGTAACGTGCGGCAGTGATCTGTTCGGCAGAGTTGGCGGCAGGGGGTAAGGCGAGGATAATGGGATTTTCAACGAGACCCAGCTGGGACGTGGAAAGAGCCGGAGGCGTGTCCGTTGGAGTGAACAGAATAGGGGAAGATGTCGGTGTGACGGTGGGAGGTGTTAGAGCGCGTGGAAGCGAGCAATCCGATAAAACTATGGAAGCAATTAAGAGTAAGAGGGGTAGGAAATATTTACAATTCATAGGGTCCCCGTTGAGATTATAATACGCCCATGAAAAATAACAGCCTGCTCTCCTTTTTGATACTGGTTGTGCTGGTAGCGGCGGCGTATTTGATCGTAAAAACGGTCCAGCAGACGTCTGAGGCAGCAAAGGCACCGTTCGAGGGTTTGAACCAACAGAACCATGCCTTGCAGACACAAATGTCTAATTTGCTGAAATCCCACGCCGACCATTATTCCCGATCCGATCACGTACATCAATGAGATCCGCGCGCTGGCGCGACTGGAGACGATCCAATACAGCGTTGAGAAAGTCATTACTGGTGAGATGGGTGGCGGCACGTTCGATACGTTCTTCGGCGATAAGATCCTGTTCGTCGGTCATGGCACCGTGATCGCGGGCATTGACATGGATAAACTGAAACCGGAAGACATGCGCTTTGAGAATGGAGTGTTGACGGTAAAACTCCCGCCCGCCGAAGTGTTTATTGCTACGCTTGATAATGACAAATCCTACGTGTACGACCGTCAGACCGGTATTCTGACCAAGCCCGACCCGAACCTTGAAACGCTCGTGCGCCAAAAGGCGGAGGAAGAGATACTGAAAGCTGCGCTCGAAGATGGCATTCTCGAACATGCCCAAACGAATGCGGAAGCGTATCTGCTCAAGTTCTTTGCGGCGCTTGGTTTCCCCAATACGATCTTTACGCACGATCAAGGGTAGAAATGTTCCTGCGGGGCGCTAGCCCCGCAGCGCATTTAAATGCGCTCTGTCCACGTTGGATGAGCGTATTTTTCCTTGACGAGTTCTTCCGTCCGTTCGGATTCGGACTTCGACAACTCTCCCGTTTCCAGATGTAACCCCAACTGCGCTTCAAACGCCTGGATGTATGCCTGCGCGGCGGCTTCCCAGCTTATCTTTTGTCCCAAAGCTGATTCCACGGTTGTTGCCCGTTCGAGCAGCCGTTTCGCGGCGTTCTCTCGTGCTGGTTCGTTTTCGAATTTCAACGCCTGACAGATACGTGTCAGGTCGCCAGTCAGCGGAAGTGATCCGTGCTGGAGAACGCCTTCTTTCTTGCGGGCTTGTGCAGAGCCGATCAACTTTTTCCCATTGACCGTTATCTCATACGTGGATGGCACTTCGAAGCAGACAGGGTTGGGCATGGCGGAATTGTTTGGCTTGCCTTCTTTCATTTCCACAGGAATATCCAAACTTTTCACTGCCAGCAATAATGCCTGTGCAAGGCGGTTGTAGCTTTCAAGGATACTGCCTTCGACGCGCGGTTCGCTCAGTGGTGCGATAACCGAATAGGTCAGTTCGTCGGTATGCAAGATGGCGCGTCCACCGGTGAGGCGGCGCACAACTTCCCAGCCACGTTCCCGGAGTCGGTTCACGTCCACATCTGAGAAGGGTTGGGCATGTCCCAGTGAGAGGCATGGAGGATTCCAAGCATAGAGTCGTAGGGTTGGAAGCGCTTCGCCGCGCCCGATATGTTCAAGGATCAATTCGTCGGCAGCCATGTTCCATGCGCCGCGTGTAGGAGGAGTGATGAGAAGTCGCCAGGTTGTCATGAGAGTATTGTACCAAGAGAGGAGGATGTCAATTTGCCGTATAATAGATACATAGGTGGATACTTGGTTATCAAGGAGGACGTTGGGAATGGAACAACCTACATTGCGAGCGCTGGAAGTCAGTGAGATATTGGATCGAGCTTTACGCATCTATCGCGCAAAATTCATATCTTTGTTAGGAATCGTTGCGGCGATGATGATCCCGCAGGGGATCTTGTTACTTATCTCCACGCTCTATTTGAGCGATACGCGTATTGTTCAAAACCTCACCAGTTTGATCTTTCAAAACCTTGCCATGGTGGCGTTGATCGTTGCCATATCGAATGTGAACCTTGGGAAGGATTTCACCATCCGTTCGGCATATTCAGAGGGTACAAAACATTTTTGGAGCGTGATCGGAGCCAGCTTTTTGATCGGATTGGCAATTGCGGTACCGATGATCCTGTTTGGAATATGTGTTGTCACCGCGGTTCCCCGTGCATTCTGGATCATCTTATTGTTCATTCCGCCAGCGATATTTATTTCCACGCGTTGGTCGGTGACATCCTCGGCGATCGTTCTAGAAAATAATGGTTCCTCTGCGGGGTTGAGACGCAGTTGGGATCTGACCGCTGATTTCTTCTGGCGTGTCTTTGGTACATCTTTTCTTGCCCAGTTGCTGGCGATCCTTTTGATGGTGATCCCTGTGTTGTTCCTGAATTATCTGCTCGGGTTGACAGGGCTTTCATTCAAAGCGATTGAATTGATCGGTGTGGTGGTGCAGCAATTGGGGCAGATCTTAATTCTGCCGTTCACAATCGCTGTGCAAGTTTTAATCTACTATGATCTGCGCATCCGCAAGGAGGGCTTTGACCTGTTGCTACGTACCGAAGAACAGCCGGAAGCAGCCTCTTGATGAGAAAAAAATCTCCCGCATCGTGCGGGAGATTTTCGTTTAGGCGAACCCCTTCATCTCATTCACTGCCTGCTCTTCTACCTCCGCTTTGATCTTTTCGAGCGGAGGTTTGACGCCCCAGCGCGGTAAAGCATATAAGCGGTGTAGCAACGCTTTGATGGTCGGCTGAAAAGGTGGAAATTTTTCAAGGATGTGCCGCTGCTCATCCACGCGTTTCTGGGTTTCAGCGACATCTTTGCCTGCGTTGAAATCGTCACACACTTTGCGCAGGTCAGGCGAGATGAGATTGGCAGGAGCGGTAATGGCTCCGGCGGCTTTGTTTTCCAGAGCAAGTTGCAGGTAGGAATCGGTGCCGTTCAGCACAACAAGGTCATAGCCAAATTTTGCGCCGAGGGTACGCGTGAGATCGGCATCGTGAGAGGAGTTTTTGATACCTGCGAATTGAACGGGAAAGGCATCTTTCAAACGAGCCAGCAGATCGAGAGAGAAGCCGATCCCTGCCACATTTGGGAAGTGATAGCCAAGAATATATTTATCAGATGGGACCGCTTTCTTGATCAGTTCACTGAACCAGGCAAACAGACCATTATCGGTCGCTTTACGGAAGTAATATGGCGGGACTACCAATGCCGCTTCATACCCCAGATCGAAAGCAAGCTTGGTCAACTGGATGGATTCATCGAGGCTGGGAGTCCCGGTCCCTGCGATGAGACGGAAACTGGGCAATTGATCGCGATAGGCACAGGCAGCGCGCATCAGGGCTTCACGTTCGGTCGGTGAGAAGGATGGTCCCTCGCCAGTGGTGCCGAAGAGAACCGCACCGTGACAGCCTCGAGATGCAAGGAATTTCAAGATAACGGGAACCGACTCGAGGTCAACGCTTGAATCGTGCTCATGGAGCGGCGTGACCGCTGCTGCATAGATTCCAGCAAGTGGATGGGATGATGTCATGGGATTCTCCAGTCCGCCATTTATGGCTTTCTCTTTTTACCTTTGTCTGAACGCGTTTTGCGCGCCGGTTTTTCTTCTATGAAGGTACGAGCCGCTTCTTCAGGGGGTTGCAGTTGTGCGCCTTCCTCCTGGCTCAGATAATGCTGATGATCGAGCACCCATAAATAAAGGTCGCCCTCTGTTTTATCGGGGAAATCTTTGAGAATGTTCGTCTCTCGAATGACATTGATGATGGGCATATACACCGTTTCATACCAGTGACGGATGGCTTCCTCTTCGGAGATGTCGCGGCTCCAATCGATGCCCATGAAGTAACGGTGTACAGCGATATGTTCGAGCATGCGTTCGAAACCATCAGGGATGGTAAGTTTGATATTGGCTTCAGGGATCAAGCGGTCAATGGAGGTGCGCTCGAGAAAACGTACTTTATCTTCAAGGATCTCAAGATCTTCCGGCTTGATGTTGGCAGTGATATTGACACGCGTAAGGCACTCGCGCACTTCAGCTTCGATATAGATCTGTCCCTGCTCGCGAGCGACGGAAACACGATGGTGTCCATCTACGACGAAATAGACCTGCCCCACTTTGTAGAGCACAACCGGCGGCAGACTAATGTCTTGGTAGAAAGCGCGATTGACACTCTGCCAGCGGTTGGCGAGTTTATCGGTGGCTGGCAGGAAGACGCGGTCAAACTCGTGATACCGGTTCAGGCTCCCCGCGATCTGATCCACGCGGACGGTCTGCACTTCGCGATAGATGGGACCGCCGATATGCAACTTTTCTTTAATCTCGTCATACGAAAGGAGGTTGGTGGGCTGACCAGAGAGGGTTCCCCACACGCGGTTCATAAATGCTTTGAACCGTGCCCGCTGAAAGTCGGCGCGCACCTGATCTTCAAAAATAGATGGGTCACTCATGATCAAAAGTTTCTTCTAAATACATTAGTGGTTGACATCGATCACTTTATAAGGAAAAACATTCATGATCTTGGTCAGACCGAGGGTAGTTTCAGATGGAGATAAATTACGCCGTTGGAAGTGTGTATGCCCGTGGAAGTGGTAGCGTGGTTGTGCCACATTTAACAGCCAGTTAATTGCTTTCAATCCTTTGTGGGCAGGTGTATCCTCATCATGGATACCAAACGGCGGCGAGTGCGTGATGAGAATGTCAATGGCGCGGCCATAGCGTATCCGATTAATCAGCAGTCTGGGGAGCAGGTGCATCGCTCTAGTATAGGCGTCCAATTGCGTATATTGATTTGTGCCATCCGGGCGGTAGCGGATGCACCCGCCGAAGCCGCCAACCAAAAACTTTTTAAACCGCACCAGTTTCAGGTCCACGTTAGAGCCGCCTTCCACGTAGGAGAGCGTCTGATTGGGGTTGTAGAGTGGGTCGTGATTTCCTGGCACGTACAACAGGGGAATGTTCAAAAAAGAGACCAGGTTTTCCAGATAAGGATAGGGCAGGTCCCCACACCCAACGATCAAATCGACATCACGGAAATGCCCGGTATTACTCAGGGTGTATAAACGTTCCACGACTTCGTCACTGACCGCAAGGATCTTCACAAGGATAAATTGTGCCTTAGAACCGGGTTCCCGACAAGGGATTTCCTGACAAAGCTGTAGAGCCAGGAGGAAAAACGAAAAAAACTCCTTTAGGTGGTTGTCAAACACAGCACAGCAAACTATAATTTACCGAATAGGAGAAATTCTCTGGAAACAAGAATATTCCCTGAATTATCAGACGATCGGGGTGACCAAGGCTCATCGGCACCGCGTCAACTTCAAGCAGGCGTTACGCTTGCCAGTCGTTATGCGATTCAGGAAGTGATCGGCATCGGTGGCATGGGTTCTGTCTATCGCGCTCGCGATATGCACTTCCCCAACGTGACCAAATTGGTAGCGGTAAAGGAAATGATCAACACCGCTCCCGATCCATTGGTGCGTGAAACCATCGTCCAGAATTTCGAGCGGGAAGCGAACCTGCTTGCCACGCTCCACCACTCCTCCATTCCCCGTATCTTCGATTATTTTTCCCTGGAAAGCCGCTCGTACCTTGTGTTGGAATTTATCCATGGTAAGGATATGGAAGCGATCATTAACGAGACGAATGGCTTCCTCCCCGAATATCAGGTCCTCACCTGGGCAATTGAGTTGTGTGATGTGCTGGAATACTTGCACAGTCACAAACCAGACCCGATCATCTTCCGTGATATGAAGCCTTCGAATGTGATGATCAATTCGAACGGCGATGTGATGCTGATCGACTTTGGGATTGCCAAGGTCTTTCAATCGGGCATCAAAGGAACAATGATCGGCACCGAGGGATATTCTCCTCCGGAACAATATCGCGGCGATGCCACGCCTGCAGCGGATATCTACGCTCTGGGCGGCACCATTCATCATGCCCTGACGCGGCGTGACCCGCGCCTTGAGCCGCCTTTCTCCTTCTCGGAGCGTCCACTACGCCGGATCAACCCGGCGGTCTCTGCCGAGCTGGAGGTTGTTGTCAACACCGCGTTGGAATACGCCCCTGAGAGTCGTTTCAAGTCCGCTGCGGATATGAAGATGGCTTTGATGAACGTGGCGCGTAAGACCGGTGTGCTCATGCGCAATCCCAGCAGTGGTGCATTGCGCCAGACCGGACCTACCCAAGCGAATGGTATCAAACCATTATGGTCATTCAAGTGTGAGGATGAGATCCGCGGCTCAGCGACATTCTTCCAGGGCTCGTTGTTCATTGGCTGCTATGATAATAACCTATATGCCTTGAATGCCGCTGATGGAAAATTCCAGTGGAAGTATCCGTCGGATGGCGGGATCGTTTCACGCCCGGCGGTGTTCGAAGGCAATATTTATATTGGTTCCGAGGATAAGCGTCTGCATGTGGTGAGCGCCCGCTCTGGCAAGGTGGTGTGGACGTACTACACCGATGGACCGGTCCGTTCTTCCCCGCGCATCGCGGAGGGACATGTCTTCGTCGGTTCCGATGATGGCTATCTCCATGCGGTCAACCTCAACACGGGACGCATGGTATGGCGCTTCGAAACGGCAGACCCGGTCCGTTCGACGCCATTCGTGATGAATGAACTGGTGTACACTGGTTGTGAGACGGGCGATTATTACGCTGTGGATTTCCGTGGTGCTTTGAAGTGGCGCTTCCGCGCGAAACGCGCGATCACTTCCTCTACTGTGGGAACACAACAAGCCATTTATTTCTCATCCATGGATGGGACGCTGTATGCACTGGATCCGCGTAATGGTTGGGTGCTCTGGCGTTTCCGTTTGGGGAAAGCCTCCATCAGCACGCCTTGTGTCGTTGACGATATGGTGTTCGTCGGTGCTGCTGATGGTTTCATTTATGCTGTAGAGACAAAGACTTCCAAAGAGGTCTGGCGATTCCGCACCGAACATCAAGTGAACGGTTCGCCTGTCATTTATAAAGATTCACTGTATTGTGGTTCAGTGGATGGTTATTTGTACTGTCTTGAATATCGGACGGGACGCTTACGCTGGAAATTCGGAACAGAGGGAGCCATCACCAGCACACCATTGGTGTATGATGATATTGTGTACATCGGCTCCACCGATCATCAGGTCTACGCTTTGCTCGCGTGAGAAGGAGTCTTTGTGGATAAATTTTTTCGCTGGTTATTCGGTAATAAACAACAAACCTCAACCAAGAGCCCAGATATAGCCAACACCGCTCCGCTCTCTGAGTCGCAGATCCAGGCGATCGTTAATAATCAAAACCCGCGTTTTGATCTACAGCAGCTCATTGCGGCTTGTGGACAATCGGTTGGCAAGCAGCGTGAGCTGAATGAAGATAGTTTGTTGGCGTTAACGACCACGATGGCGGGCAATTCAGGGAACCTGCCTTTTGGACTTTATATTGTGGCAGATGGCATGGGCGGGCATCAGTTTGGTGAAGTGGCAAGCAATGCTGCCATTCGTACCGTGGCTGGATATGTTCTGCGTAAGTTTCATCCTTATCTTTTTCAGATCAAAACCGATACGATGGATGAGTCCTTTCAGGAGATCATGCAAACGGCAGTAGGGGAAGCTCAACGCGCCATTCAGCGCGAAGCACCCGGAAGCGGAACCACCCTTACCGCTGTGCTGGTCGTTGGTCAACAGATGACGGTGGCACATGTGGGTGATAGCCGCGCGTATTTCATTTTCCCTGATGGGCGCATCGAAGCGATCACGCGCGATCATTCGCTTGTAAAACGCCTTGAGGAATTGGGTCACATCACTCCTGAGGAAGCCGCGAATTATCCACATCGCAATGTGTTGTATCGTGCTCTCGGTCAGGGTGAGATCCTTGACCCAGATATTTTTACGGTTGGTTTCCCGCAGCCCGGTTATTTAATGATCTGTAGCGATGGGTTGTGGGGTGTTATTGCAGAGCAGGACCTGGTCCGTTCCATTATCGATGCACCAAATCTTCAACGGGCTTGTCAGAATTTGGTCAGTGCAGCAAATGCGGCGGGTGGTCCTGACAATATTAGTGTTGTTCTTGCACAATTAATCGGATAATCATGCCCTCCAGCCAGCAGGATTATTATTCTCTTCTTGGAATCCCGCGGGATGCCTCGCAGGAGGGTATTAAGCGCGCCTACTTCGAAGCCGCACAAAAATTACATCCTGATAAGAATACGGCTGCTGGGGAAACAGAACTTTTTCTAGGCGTTCAACAGGCATACGAAACGCTCTCCAACCCGAAGCGTCGTGCCCAATATGATGCGACGCTTCCGCCTGAACAACGGATCATTCTTCCCTATCAACAGAACGTTATTTACAGCAGACCCAACCTCATCCAATTGGATGAGGCGCAAATGCTTTATATTATCCTTGATCTGGAAGCGCCTGCGGAGGCGCGTACGACACCATCCATTCCTCTCAATGTGTGTCTGGTACTCGACCGGTCCACGTCCATGCAAGGCGAGAAGATGGATATGGTGAAGGCAACCGCCATACAGGTGTTGCGCAACCTTCGACCGCAGGATATTCTCAGTGTCGTAACGTTCAGCGATCGTGCCGAAGTGATCATTCCTGCCGGGTTCCAACAGGAGCGAGCCCGCCTCGAAGCGAAGATCCAAATGATTCAACCTTCGGGGGCTACAGAAATCTACCAAGGACTTGAGGCAGCTGCCAAAGAGGTATTGCGCAGTATCGATTCAAAGCGCATTAACCACATTGTGCTTCTCACCGATGGTCACACCTATGGCGATGAGCAAGAATGCCTGGCGCTTGCAAAAAAACTTGCAGAACGTGGTATCAGTGTCAGTGGCATGGGCATTGGCAAGGAATGGAACGATATTTTTCTGGATGTGCTTGCTACCCGCACTGGCGGAAGTAGTGCTTATATCGCTCAACCTCAGGATATTAAACGGCTGTTACTGGAGAAGTTCAATTCACTTTCTCAGGTCTATGCGGAAGATATCACACTGGAACTGACACCCATCGAAGGTGTAGATCTGACCTACGCCTTCCGCCTCCAGCCTGATCCATCTCCCGTGATCTTGGATGGAAACGTTCTGCGCATGGGTCCAATATTGCAGGATACTTCCACTCGCGTACTTTTCGAATACATTATTCAGCCAAAAGCGGTAAAATCAGAGAAGATGATGTTCCTGGATGGGAACCTAAAAGTTTCGATTGCATCCCGACCGCTTCCTGTGCCACCGTACCGGTTGCGCCTCACCCGGCTCGTTTCAGACTCACCCGAGTCTGACCCGCCACCACCACAAATTGTCCAAGCCTTGTCGCGGCTCATGCTCTACCGTATGCAGGAACGGGCGCGAAAAGAGATCGAAAAAGGACATATTGACACGGCTACACGTCATCTTCAAACTCTGGCATCGAATCTGCTCACGCAAGGTGAGCGCAGTCTGGCACAAACGATCATGCTGGAGGTTGATAACCTGCAAAGTAAAAATGCTCTCTCGGATGAGGGGAGCAAAAAGATCAAATATGGCACGCGAGCTCTTTTTATTGCGCCGCCTAAGAAGGAGTTGGTCTCATGATAGTTTGTTCAAATTGTCAACACCAAAACGTTTCGGGAGCAATGTTTTGTGCTGAATGTGGCGCGCAACTCGATGGCATCGAAACGCTGGTCACGCAAGCCATTACCGACGAACAGATCGCGGAGGAACTCAAGAAGAAGGCACCTCGCCCCGATTCCGTTTCTGCGCCGGGAAATAGCTGGCTCTCCTTGCATTTGATGGATAGTGGAAAGATCTTGCCGCTGGCATCGCGTAATGAATTTACCCTTGGGCGATTGAGCGAGGGGCAGCCCATCATGCCTGATATCGACCTGACACCTTATCAGGCGTATGCTTCGGGTGTTTCTCGTTTACATGCCGTGGTAAAGCGGGATGGTAGCCGTGTGTTGGTGATGGACCTTGGTTCATCGAACGGGACCTATCTCAATGGTCGCCGCCTCAACCCGCATGTGGAAGAGCCGCTCAACCATGGCGATATCGTAGCAGTGGGCAAGCTAAAGATCCAGATCCTACTGCGCAATATTTAATCGTTACGAGGCTTTCTTCCATGGCGTACACTATTATTCTACATATCACTGGCGAAGCATCGATCCTGGGCGAGATCGAAGAACTTCCCAAACCAACGGATAATATCATCACGCTGACGAATCCGCGCCTGCGCGATGGCAAGGATGTTCACTATTTGGAACAGAATGTGACCAAGGTGATCTGGCCCTTCGCGAAGGTTGCGTTGATCGAAGTGCTCGAAAGCCAGGAAGAAGAAAGCCTGATCGGTTTCGTGAGGGAATAGTACATGCCTGAAGAGTTTGACCGCCGCCGCATCCTCGTTGTAGATGACGAGGAACGCATGGTGCGTTTTATACGAATGAACCTGGAGCACGATGGCTTTCAGGTTGCCGAAGCCTTCAATGGCAAGCAAGCCATTCAAAAACTGCGCGACGTTACCCCCGATCTTATTTTGCTCGATGTAATGATGCCTGATATCGATGGTTTTGAAGTATTGGAGACCATCCGCGAAGGCAGCAATGTGCCGGTTATCATGCTCACCGCCAAAGGGGAGGAGGATGATCGTGTGCGTGGACTCGAACTGGGCGCAGATGATTACGTGACCAAGCCCTTCAGTCCGCGTGAATTAGTTAGCCGCGTGAAGGCGGTCATCCGCCGTACAGAAGGTGCCAGCGGTTCCATGCACGATATCATCGAAGTGGACGATCGCCTCAAGATCGATTTCGACCGCCGCGAAGTGTGGCTCGAAGGCAAACTGGTCAAGCTGCGCCCGACGGAATACCGTTTGCTGTATCATCTTGTGCAGAATGCTGGCTGGGTGGTGACACATGACCAGATCCTTGTGAAGGTGTGGGGCTACGAATACCGCGATGAACCGCATTATGTGCGTCTTTACATTAACTACCTGCGCCAGAAATTAGAGAAAGATCCTGCCAACCCGAAGTATATTCTTACCGAGAGAGGGGTTGGTTATCGCTTTGTGGATTTCAAGAGACAAAAAACATAAAGCGACATTAATGTCGCATTACAAAGTTCATATGATTTTTTTATGAAGAGCTTGCGTTTTTTTAACGCAGGCTTTTTATATTAAGGGCATAACTTCAATTAACAAAAGGAGGTACCTATGTCAAACTTAACCCGTTGGGAACCCGCTCGTGAGATGATGACCCTGCGTGAGGCAATGGACCGTCTTTTTGATGACGCGTTCACACGCCCGCTGTCCATCCATGATGGCTGGTCGATGTCCACACCTGCCATCGATATGTACCAGACCGACAATGAAGTAGTTGTGAAGGCTTCCATCCCTGGCATGAAGTCGGATGAAGTGCAGATCAACATTACCGGTGATGTTCTCACTCTGAAAGGCGAGGTCAAACACGAGGAAGAGCGCAAGGAAAAAGCCTGGCATATCCGCGAGCAGCGCTTTGGCTCCTTTGAACGTTCGGTTGGCTTGCCGACTGCCGTCAAGACCGATAAAGCGGAGGCAGTGTTCGAGAATGGCATCCTGACCGTTACCCTTCCAAAGGCTGACGAGGTCAAGCCAAAGACGATTAATATCAAAGCGAAATAACCTTTTGTCGGACGAGATCACTCTCGTCCGACTGCTTTTAAGGGCATACTTGTCAGGGTGGGGCAGTCAAGAAACAGGGACATGCTGTAGCTTGGAAAGAGTCGAGACATCCAAAAATACGCGATTTTTATATTTTCGGAGCAAAATTGGGGTAAAATCGAGGTCATGCCAAAGCAACCTCCAAAACAAAGAATTATTCTTGTAGATGATCATGAAGTCGTCCGCTTGGGTCTGAAATCCCTTCTTGAACGCCATCCGCAGTTTGATGTAGTTGGCGAAGCCGCCTCGGCGCGTGAGGCGATCGAGAAGACGGATGTGCTCAAGCCAGACGTGGTGGTGATGGATATTCGCCTGCCAGGTACCTCGGGCATTGAGGCGTGCGAGCAGATCGTAACCAAGCACCCCAACATCAAGGTGATCATGCTGACCTCGTATGCTGAGGATGAGATGTTGTTCTCCGCCATCCGTGCGGGCGCATCAGGGTATATCCTCAAGCAGATCGGGAGCGACGACCTGGTGAAGGCGCTGGAAGCTGTTTCGCGTGGAGAGGCGCTGCTTGATCCCGCTGTAACGCAGCGTGTTTTCCAAGAAGTGCGCCGCGCGGTGAAGGAAGAGGAAGCCTCGGCATTCGCTCATTTGAGCCAGCAGGAAAAGCATGTATTGCTGCTGGTCTCAGAAGGTAAAACGAACCGAGAGATCGCCAAGCAGTTGTTCCTGGGTGAAGGCACCGTGCGTAATTATGTTTCGAGCATCCTTTCGAAGCTCGGTGTGAATAACCGCGCAGAAGCAGACTGCCTATGCTGTGGAACACAGTTTGCGTGAATATATAACCATGTAGTTCGCAAAATGTATGATGACGGAGTCACAATTCTGTGACTCCGTTTTTGTTTAAGGAGTGGATATGTCTCTTTCAACCAGTCTTACAGATGGAATAGTGACACTACGTCCGTTCAGAATGGAAGATGCAAATGAGCTATGCGTGGCGGCACGTAAATCTTTGTTCGATCTCAAGCCGTGGATGAGTTGGGCGCACGATGAATATTCGCTGGAGGAAGCCCGCAGCTTTATCGCGATTACACGCGCACGTTGGGAGGAAAACACGCTCTTTGCTTTTGTCATCACGGACGCGAAAACAGAAAGCGTTCTGGGAGGTATCAGCTTGAGTCATATTCATCCTGTATATCATCTCTGTAATGTAGGTTATTGGGTACGGACATCGCGTCATGGCGAAGGGATCGCCGGGCGTGCTGCCAAGCTTGCTACGCGTTTTGGGTTTGAACACGCTGGCTTGGTGCGTGCTGAGATCGTGATCGCAGTGGAGAATCAAAAGAGCAAACGTGTGGCTGAGAAATTAGGCGCTCATTATGAAGGCATCCTGTTGAATCGCATGGTAGTAGGAAAATCCGTTTACGATGCGCACATGTATTCGATCATTCCACAGGATTTTGGGTTGCATGCTTGTTAGTGAGCAGTTGGCTGCATCGTTTCACTTGTTTATATTTTCACATTTAGTACTTTCGTTCTGTTGAAAAGCTATCGGAAAAGAAATAGAATGCGCCTACATTTACTGGTACTTTATTGGTAGGAGAGAGATGGTCGAGGCGGCACATGCCAATGCGCCGCCCTCGACCAGGAGTTTAAAGACAAAGGAGTTGCACTAAGCAACTCCTTTTTGATTCTAGGAACTCTTGATCTCAGGTTTTGGCAATTGTGGGATGATCCAGTTGATCAAAGCTTGTGGGGAACGCGTTTGCATATAGATCGTGCCGGGACCAGTCAACTCGATGACAAGTCCTTCGCCGCTGAACAACGTGGATTTGATGCCGCCGACGGTCTTGGGAGTGACACTCATACTCGCATCAAATGCAACCAGGTGGGATGTGTCCACGATGTATTTTTCACCGGCACCTATCGTGCGTTCAAAGATCGCACCATATGAGGAAACGAGCAATTTGCCTGCGCCGGATGCTTCGAGCATGGATATGCCTTCGGCAGACATGAAAGCTTTGACGCTGACCTTGGCGGTCAGTTCCACGCCGTTTTCTGATGCTACATAAGAACCAGCCTGCAGCGTCAATTCTTTCCGGCGAGCTCGATCAACATCATGTCACCGGGCAGTTCGGGAGCGAGGGTCACTTCGCCGCCTTGAGCCGGGGCAACAAAAAAGTTCTGAAAGAAGGATTCGCCGCCTAGGAAGGCACGTCCCAGCGATTTGAGGATCCCACCTTCTGCCTTAGTCTCAATATTGACGCCGCCACTCATGCTGACCATGGCGCCGGCTTCGGCGCGGATGCGTTCATTGGGCGAAAGGGTTGCCACAGCCAGCGAATAAGACGGGCGATGCACAATTTCAATGTTCATGGGTTTCTCCTGAAAAAATGAAAAGTATAGTCTGTACTTTTATACTACTAATACGCTTCTTTTTCGAAACAGTCGCATGCTAATGTGATTTTAATTTGACAAGCATTGTCCAAATATGCTACCATGTCCTTACTCATGTAGGGAGTAGCCTTGGCGCCTGCAGGCGTCATCGGTCAGTCGTCAAGACAGAGCCGGCATTCTGTCCGTGCTCTCGGCTGGTCGTACGTGTGAAAACACTACTGGCGAGACTACCACGATAGGTCGTGGAGTCTCGTTTTTTATTTCCCCGACCAAATGCATACGAAGGAGAAAGCTGATGCAAGAGTCAATTTGGTTGTGGGTCGGGTTCAATCTGTTCGTGCTGGCAATGCTGGCGCTGGATCTGGGGGTATTTCACCGAAAGTCGCATACTGTTTCCGGCAAAGAGGCGCTGATCTGGAGCCTGGTGTGGATCTCGCTTTCGCTTGTGTTCAACGCCATCATCTATTTCTTTTGGGACCAGATGGTGCCAGACAGTGGTTACACCAACCGTGAAGCGGCGCTGGCTTTTCTGACGGGCTATTTGATCGAGAAGTCGCTCAGCGTTGATAATATTTTCGTCTTCATTTTGATCTTCTCGTTCTTTGGTGTCCCGGCGAAATACCAGCATCATGTATTGTTCTGGGGTATTCTTGGCGCTTTGTTGATGCGTGGTGCATTGATCGCGGTTGGCGCAGCCTTGCTCGAACAATTCCACTGGATCATTTATGTCTTTGGTGCCTTCTTGATCTTTACTGGGATTCGTATGGCATGGCACCACGAAGAGAACATTCATCCAGATAAAAATCCAGTGGTGAAGTTCTTTAGGAAATTCATGCCTGTAACTGAAAACTTTGAGCAAGATAAATTCTTCGTCCGCCGTGCCGGAAGGTGGATGGCTACGCCTCTTTTCCTGATCCTGTTGGTGGTCGAAAGCACGGACCTGGTCTTCGCCGTCAATTCGATCCCGGCTATTTTTGCGGTGACACATGATCCATTCATCGTGTACACATCGAATGTCTTTGCCATTCTAGGTTTGCGGGCGTTATACTTCCTGCTGGCGGATGTGATGGATAAGTTCCAGTATTTGAAATATGGATTGGCAGCCGTGTTGACCTTTGTGGGCATCAAAATGGTGATCGTGGACCTGTACAAGATCCCTGTTGGGTTATCGCTGGGAGTGGTGGCGGGAATCCTTACCATTGCTATTCTTGCTTCGTTATGGAAATCCAAAGAAGATGCAAAGCTTAATGAATTAAGCAAAGCAAAATAGAATGGATGGAGAATCAAAATGCGCGGCATGGTGCCGCGCATTTTTTATTTGATTTCAGTTAAGGCGTTGGTGTATCTGTATCTGTTGGTGTCGGTGATGGAGTAAAAGTTGGCGTGGGAGTTTCTGTGTCAGTAGCTGTTGGTGTGGGTGTATCTGTATCTGTCGGAGTGGGAGTCCTGGTGGGGGTGAGGGAAGGCGTGAAGGTGGGTGTGATGGTGGGGGTGTTCGTCAATGTCACCGGCGGCAGGTTGATGGAACCGGTCAAACCCTCAGGGATCAACAGGTCGCGGCGGATCCATCCGCCTTCATATTGCTGCATGGCGGGGTCGCTTTGGTCGTTTGCTACGAGCAGCCACATTTCGTCTCTTTCGTTGGTGATGATGCCCGAGAAGGTGAGACATTTCCCCACGCGCAAGCCCTCGCCCAGGGTGGTGTAATAGGTTGCTGGTCCGCTGCGCACGTTGATAGCGGGGTAATCCTTGACCGAGACCACACAAAAGCCAAGGGAATCAAAGGGCGGCTTGGTGGGGGAGGGTGTGAGAGTGGGTGTGGTGAGTGTGGGAGTCAGAGATGACACCTCTGTCGCGGTCATTGTTGCGGAGGAGGTGATCGTCGCGCCGGGAGTGGCGGTAAACGGTTCCGGTGTGGAAGATGCTGTTGTGGTGGAATCAGGTGTGGACGTAGGAAGATCCGGGGTTTCCGGCTGCGGTTGGAAAATAAAGAACAGCAGGAGGATGAGCACGATGAGCGCGGGAATGGCATATCGCGCCCAGATCGGCAAAGGGAACTTCACATTCTGAAACGGTGTGACGGCGGGAGGCTCGCCGGTAAATCCCATGGCGCTGAGCAGATTTTTAAATCCATCTTCGTACTCACCTACTGCAAAATTGATGTAGTTAATGGTGTTGAGCGCAAAGGGCACACTACTCGGAGCGAGTATGACCGGGATGATCTTCTTGCGCAGGCTCAATGCCTGAGTGTATTCCTTTTCAACCCATTCGGAGAGTATGGAATTCGGCGAAAGCACCACGATAAAGAACTGACTTTCCTCGATGGCGGCAGGGATGCGCCGAACCCAATCTTCGCCGCCACGCAAGTCGGTAAGATCCCACCAAACGTCATAGCCGGCTTTTTCGAGATCGCCTGCGAGCTTGCGGGCAAAATCCATGTCTTTGCGCGAATAACTGACGAAGATCTTCTGCATAATTTCCCAACGTTGAAAACAGGTGTCTTGTTCCTGATACCCCTGGTGATGTGACCAATGTGGGTGAGCTCTGCTTTGGATATTACCATATCCTGTTTCGAAACGCGACGCGCAGAGGATCGAAAAAACTTCTAACAAATCTCTAATTCCGTGCCTCTTGACCAAAACTTAACACGCGTATAAAGTTAAGCCCGCTTAACTAAAAAGAAGGCTTAACTATGATGAAACAAACCCAGTTTGACCGATCCGTCCGTGCGTGGATGGATATTTTTATGCACCGCTCCATGCGCGCGTGGGTGCGCTATGCCAAAGTGATAGGACTTTCCATGCCGCAGTTCAGCATCCTGATGCAGCTGCACCACAAAGGTCCGTGTGGGATGTCCGGGATCAGTGAAGGCTACGATATCACCCCCGCTGCCACCAGCCAACTTGTAGACAAACTCGTTCAGGGTGGGTTGATCCAGCGCGTGGAAGACCCGAACGACCGCCGTGCCAAATTGCTAAGTCTCACCGATAAAGGTCGGGAAGTAGTTATCAATGGGATCCAAGAGCGCTACCGTTGGTTGGAAGAAATGGAAGCAAAACTGACATCCGAGCAGCGCACGCAGATCAGCGAAGCGCTCGACATCATGACTCGCGTGGGTCGGGAGATGGAAACAACAGCAGAAGAGATACAGGTACACAAGTAGACAAGCACGTGTTTACATGTCTACTTGTTTCCTTGTCTACCGATTTTCGTCCCGGGTTCACATTCAATTCACAAGTAAGTCATACACTCTATTTCACGAAGGATAATGAATGACAGGTATTCTAAAGAATAAGGTCGCAGTGATCACCGGCAGCTCGCGCGGACTTGGGTACGCGATCGCCGAGATCTACGTAAAAGAAGGCGCGAAGGTCATCATTGCCTCGCGTAAACAGAAGGCGGTGGATGAAGCGGTGAGAAAACTTCGCTTAACCGGAGCACAGGCAGAAGGTCTCGCCTGTGACGTGTCCGATATCCAGCAGGTGGAAGCGCTCGCCGAGTTCGCTGTTCAGAAGTTCGGCAAGTTGGATATTTGGGTCAACAATGCAGGACTCTCCGCTCCCTACGGACCGACCGCTCATATCCCCAGCGATAATTTTTTGAATGTGATCGGAACCAACATCACCGGCACCTATAACGGATCGGTGGTGGCGATGCGCTATTTTGCCGCGCAAAAAAGCGGAAAGTTGATCAACCTGCTCGGGCGCGGTGATGGCGGCTCAGTTCCGTTGCAGAATGCTTATAGCTCCAGCAAGGTCTGGGTGCGCAATTTTACAAAGGCGCTCGCGAAGGAATATGCCAATCGCGGCGTGGATATCTTTGGCTTCAATCCGGGTCTGGTCAAGACGGACATGCTCAGTAATATCTCTGCTATCAGCGGATATGAGAAGCGGTTGAATCCCCTGCGCTATGTGACCCTGTTATGGGGCAACGAAGCGGATGTGCCCGCGCAGAAAGCGCTCTGGCTTGCCTCTTCTGCCAGCGATGGAAAGAATGGATCACAGGTAACCGTGCTGACGACAACGTTCAAGCTCTCGCGAATGTTCACCACTGTTCTCGATTGGCTGATGCGCAAGCCCACCGAACTTATCGAATTGAATATTACCTCTGTTGAACCGGAGATCAGCGGGGACTAGTGTTTTGACCCGGGATATGAAAGGAACAGTATGGAATTCAACGAAAATTTATTGTGTAAGGAGCAAAGCCAATGCTGAAATTAGTTCGATTTGCAAAACCTTATTGGTTGCTGCTGGTGCTTGCCATCGCACTTTTATTTGCGCAGGCAAACTTTGATCTGGCGCTGCCAGATTATCTGTCACGCATTGTGAACACGGGCATCCAGCAAGGCGGCGTGGAAGACGCCGTGCCGCAAGCCATCCGTCAGAGTGAGATGAACCGCGTGGTGCTCTTCATGAGCGAAGCGGATAAAACCTCCGTACTCGCGGATTACACCCTGGTCGATCAGAACTCCGCCGACTACGAAACCTACGTGGAGAAATATCCTGTCCTTAAGGATCAGCCCATCTACGTGTTGAACGACATCGATCAAGCGGAAATGGATCGTATCAACCCCATCATGGCGAAAGCCCTGCTGGCGGTCTCGGGCATCGAGCAAGTCATTGCCGACCCATCCAAAGCAGCACAGATGGGCGCAGCATTCGGCAGCTTTGACCTGAGCAAACTCCCGCCCGGCATGGACCTGTTTCAGATGCTGGGGCAGCTCCCTGCCGAACAGCGTGCACAGATCAGCGCCTCGATGGATGAAAAATTTGCATCCCTGGGCGACACCATGGTTGTGCAGGCAGCCGTCGGCGCGGTGAAAAATGAATACAAAGCCCTCGGCATGGATACGGATAAACTCCAGAACAATTACATCTGGACTTCCGGTGCATGGATGTTGCTTCTCACTCTGGCGTCCGGCGTTTGTACCATCATAGTTGGTTATCTCTCTGCCAAGATCGCTGCTGGTATGGCGCGCGATATCCGCCGTGGTGTTTTTCAGAAAGTGGAAAGTTATTCCAGCACCGAGTTCGATAAATTCTCGACTGCCTCGCTCATTACCCGTACGACCAATGATGTGACCCAAATTCAAATGGTGGTCATCATGATGGTGCGCATGATGTTCTATGCGCCGTTGATCGGTATCGGCGGCATCATCAAGGTCGTTGCCAAGGATTCTCCGCTTTCGTGGTTGATCGGTCTGGCAGTTCTGATGCTGGTCAGTTTGATCGTCTTGATCTTCTCGCTGGCTCTGCCAAAGTTCAAGCTCATCCAAAAGCTGGTGGATCGCCTCAACCTGGTCTCGCGCGAGAACCTCTCCGGTATGATGGTCATCCGTGCCTTCAACATGCAGCAGTTTGAAGAGCAGCGCTTCGATAAAGCCAACGTGGATCTGACCTCTGTCAGCTTGTTCATCAATCGCGTCATGGTGGTCATGTTCCCATTGATGATGCTTATCATGAACGGTTTGATGCTGTCGATCATCTGGTTTGGCGCGAAACAGGTCGCGGATGCCAATATGCAGGTCGGCGACATGATGGCGTTCATGCAGTATGCCATGCAGATCGTGATGGCTTTCCTGATGCTCTCGATGATGTTCATCATCATCCCGCGTGCCTCGGTCTCTGCCGAGCGTATCGACGATGTGCTCAAGACCGAACCGCGCATCCACGACCCGAAGCAGCCGAAGCAATTCCCGGCTCCATTCAAGGGCTCTGTGGAGTTCCGCAATGTTTCGTTCCGTTACCCCGGCGCGGATACCGATGCCCTCGAAAATATCAGTTTTACCGCTCAACCGGGTCAGACGACTGCTTTGATCGGTTCAACGGGTGCAGGAAAGTCCACCATCGTCAATTTGATCCCGCGCTTCTATGAAGTGAGTGACGGCTGCATCCTCGTGGACGGTACAGACATCCGTGAGGTGACCCAGCATGATCTGCGTGACAAGATTGGGTACGTTCCGCAGAAGAGTGCTTTGTTCTCGGGCACCATCGAATCGAACCTGCGCTATGCCGATGAGCATGCCATGCCGGAGCAATTGCAATCCGCCGTGGAGATCGCGCAGGCAAAGGAATTCGTGGAATCCGTACCGGAAGGTATGGCGATGGAGATTTCCCAGGGCGGCAAGAACGTTTCTGGTGGACAGAAACAACGCCTCTCCATTGCGCGCGCCATCGTCAAGAAACCACCGATCTACATCCTCGATGACAGTTTCTCAGCGCTCGATTTCAAGACCGATGCTGCCTTGCGCAGAGCCTTCAAGCAAAAGACCAAAGACAGCACGCTGCTGATCGTAAGTCAGCGCGTCTCCACCATCAAAAATGCCGAACAGATCATCGTGCTCGATGAAGGTCGCGTTGTGGGCAAGGGCACACACAATGAATTAATGGAAAACTGTGACACCTACAAAGAGATCGCCCTGTCGCAGCTGAGCAAGGAGGAATTAGCATGATGATGCAAGGTAGACCCGGACAACAACGGCGCGGTCCCGGCGGTCCCATGGGTGGACCGATGGCTGCCATGATGCCTGGCGCAAAGGCACGTGACTTTAAAGGTACGATGCGCAAATTGATCGAATATCTCGGCGCCTATCGCCTTCAGATCTTGATCGTGCTTATCTTCGCCATTGCTTCGACAGCCGCCAATATTGCCGGACCCAAGATCCTGGGCAACGCTACGACCAAGTTATTCGAAGGTGTGATGGCTGAACTGAACGGAAGCGGTTCGATCGATTTCAACTACATTGGACGCGTCGTTCTGCTCACGCTCGGGCTGTATCTCGTTTCGGCGTTGTTTGCCTATCTGATGGGTTGGATCATGGCGAACGTCTCGACGAATATCGCCTACCGTTTTCGACGCGATATCTCGGAAAAGATCAACCGCATGCCGTTGAAATACTTTGACGGCGCCGAGCACACACAAGGTGAAGTGCTCTCCCGTATCACCAACGATGTGGATACGGTCAACCAGACCCTCAGTCAAAGTCTGACCCAGATCATTACCTCACTGGTGACGGTCGTCGGTGTACTGGTCATGATGTTCTCGATCAGCTGGCTGATGACTCTCGTGGCGTTGATCATTATTCCGCTTTCGATGGTCACGGTCATGTTGATCGTCAAGCAATCGCAGAAATACTTCAAGGAACAACAGGATTATCTCGGTCACGTTAACGGACACGTCGAGGAAATGTACGGCGGTCACATCGTGATGAAAGCCTTCAACGGTGAAGAAGAGAGCATCCAAAAGTTCGATGGTTCGAACAACAAGCTCTATGATGCTGCCTGGAAATCGCAGTTCCTCTCCGGCTTGATGATGCCGATCATGATGTTCATCGGCAACCTGGGTTATGTGGCGGTCGCCATCCTGGGTGGCTATCTTGCCATCAAGGGCACCATTACCATCGGTGATATCCAGGCGTTCATCCAATATGTGCGCTCGTTCACTCAGCCGATCACACAACTGGCGAATATCTCCAATATTTTGCAGCAGACTGCCGCAGCGGCGGAACGCGTGTTCGAATTCCTGGAAGAATCGGAAGAAGTCGAAGAAACGGAAACTCCGGTCAAATTGGAAAACGTCGAAGGGCATGTCGAGTTCAAAGATGTGCACTTCGGTTACAGCCCGGATAAGATCATCATCAACGATTTCTCTGCCGAAGCGGAACCCGGCCACAAGATCGCCATTGTCGGTCCGACCGGCGCGGGCAAGACCACCATGGTCAAGCTTCTCATGCGTTTCTATGATGTGAACAGCGGCGCCATCCTGATCGATGGACACGACATCCGTGACTTCTCACGCCGCGACCTGCGCAAGATGTTCGGCATGGTCTTGCAGGATACATGGCTCTACAACGGTACCATCATGGAAAACATCCGCTATGGACGCCCCACTGCCACCGATGAAGAAGTCATCGTTGCCGCGCAAGCCGCGCACGTGGACCACTTCGTCCACACCCTGCCGGATGGCTACAACATGGTGCTCAACGAAGAGACCTCCAACATCTCACAGGGACAGATGCAGCTGTTGACGATCGCGCGCGCCGTTTTGGCGGACCCGAAGATCCTCATTTTGGATGAAGCCACCTCCAGCGTGGACACGCGAACCGAGGTTCTCATCCAGCGCGCCATGGACAATTTGATGAAGAACCGCACCAGCTTCGTCATCGCCCACCGCTTATCCACCATCCGCGATGCGGACCTGATCCTGGTCATGCAGCACGGTGATATCGTGGAACAGGGCAATCACGAAGAACTGCTCGCCAAACAAGGCGTGTATTACGAGTTGTACATGAGCCAGTTCAAGAAGCAGGAAGAGGAAATGGCAGAAGTTACTGTCGCACTGAGCGGAGCGTAGCGCAGACGAAGCGCATTTAATCAAGATAACTGTAAAAAGAAAGAGGAAAGAAGAAAGACGCGTTGTCTGACTTCCTTCCTCTTTTTGATTCCCTGCTCGTGTTAGAATCGGGCGACTTTCTTGAAACCTATAAGATCGGTTGGAAAACATCTTGACAGCAAAAACAGAAAATACCACTCGCTCCAAACTTGGCTTGATCGTTCTCGCCTATATCGCTTTCATCTCCCTCGGCTTGCCGGATGGTCTCTTTGGCGTTGCCTGGCCCTCCATTCGTGAGAGCTTTTCCCTGCGCCTGGATGCCGCGGGAGCATTCTTCTTCGCTGCCACGGCTGGGTACATGACCTCCAGTTTCTTCAGCGGCAAGGTTATCTCCAAACTGGGCGTTGGTGGCACACTTGCCGCCAGCTGCGCGCTCACTGCCTCTGCCTTACTCGGCTACACTTTCGTCCCGGTCTGGTGGATGATGGTGACGCTCGCCATCGCCGCCGGTCTGGGCGCCGGCGCCATCGACGCCGGTCTCAACACCTACGTGGCATCGCACTTCGGCGAAGGACTGATGCAGTGGCTGCACGCCAGTTACGGCATCGGCGTCACACTCGGCCCGATCATCATGACCGCCGGATTGAACTTCTTTGCTTCGTGGCGTTTCGGTTATCAAGCGGTGGGTATTGCGCAACTGCTCCTGGCGACGAGCTTCCTGATCACGATCCAGATGTGGAAGGATGGCGGCGCTCCGCACGCTCCCGAGCAGGAACGCCACTTAATGGATTACCAGACGCCCTTTGGGGAGACACTCCGTCAACCCGTGGTGTGGCTCAACATCTTCCTCTTCTTCCTCTACACCGGAGCGGAAGCCTCCTTCGGCGCCTGGACCTATTCCCTGCTGACTCTTTCGCGCGGTGTGCCCGTCTCTGTGGCAGGTCTGTGGGCGGGCAGTTATTGGGCGACCTTCACCATCGGTCGCATCATGGCGGGATTACTCACCCGCCGCTTCGGGAATGCCAACCTGCTCAGAGCGGGCTTTGGTCTAGCAATGGCTGGCGCGCTGCTGCTGTGGTGGAATCCATTCCCGTCATCAAGCATCATTGCCGTCTCTGCCATTGGCTTTGCGCTAGCGCCGATCTTCCCCGCGCTGGTCTCGGGCACACGTGAACGCGTCGGTGAACACCACGCCGCCAACACCATCGGCATGCAGATCGCTGGGGCTGGGTTCGGTGCAGCAGTAGTGCCAAGTCTCGCTGGCGTGCTGGCACAGAACATCTCGCTGGAAGCAATCCCTGTGTATCTGGCATGTGTGTTCCTGTTGTTGACCGTGTTGTACTTCGTGACATCCCGCCCGCGAGTGACACAGGAAGTAAAAGCCTAAATGTAGTCGCAAATGAAAAGCCGACCTCAACAGGTCGGTTTTTTTGTTTCAGGGGTAAAATCGTAAACGGTAGGGATAATTCTTGATTTGAATAACATGGCGGAGTGATCTATGGCTAAGATTTATGTTTCTTCAACCTTTCTTGATTTGCAAGAACATCGTGCACAAGTTGAAAAGGTAATTCGCCGCATGGGACATACTGACATGGCGATGGAATATTATGTTGCTGAGGACACCCGCCCTGTCAAGAAATGTCTCGATGATGTGGCTTCATGCGATATTTACGTGGGAATTTATGCGTGGCGATATGGCTGGCAGCCGACAGATGATAATCCCGATAAATTATCTGTTACTGAAATGGAATTTCGCCAGGCGGAAAAATCTGGCAAGCCATGTTTCATTTTCCTGTTGAGCGATGACGCACCGTGGCAACGTAAGCATATAGATAAGGATGCCACCAAAATCGAAAACCTTCGCAATACAGCCAGCGCAAAACATACTGCCGATTGGTTCGCTACTCCAGATGAACTAGCCCGCAAGGTTGCCGAAGCGATTTATAAACAAATACCCATTGCTGTTTCCATCCCTGAACATAATTTGGGTACATATTTTGAAGCCCTACGCAAACGCTATAATGTTCTCGCTCTGGAGGGACTAACTCCGCCACAAAAGGAAGAGTATCTACAAATCAATTTACGCTCGGTTTTTGTGGAGCAAAGCGTACGCGAAGATACACCACCTGTGGAATTGCCCAAAGAAGTGTGGGAGAAGTTATCTCGCGAGGAGGAAATTCACAAGGAAGATTTACCATCAGGTATTACATTGGATGATGTGCGTAACACACGCGAATCATATTATCAAAAGCCAACTCGATTGGTGTTAGATGCACTAACAAACTCTCGTAATCAATATTCCATTATTCTTGGCGATCCAGGATCTGGAAAATCTACATTAGCAAGATATGTGATACTCTCCTTAATTGATCCAACACTAGCTGATGAAAAGATTCGAAACACGTTCAGTGACTATTTACCATTATTAATTGAGTTGCGTACATTTGCAGGTTTGTATGCAGAAAAAAAATGCGAGACACCGTTGGAATTCCTAGAGTATCTAGGCAAGACAGAAGGTTGGGGATTGACTTAGGCTGCATTACACAGTCACCTAAAGAATGATGGACGTGTGGTCCTAATTTTTGATGGACTGGACGAAATCTTTGAACCGAAGCTACGCGAGACCATTACCAACCAAATTGTTGGGTTTACCAATACTTACCCCAATGCCCGCGTGATTGTGACCAGCCGGATTCTTGGTTATCGCCGCAAAATTTTAGGGGACGCTGGTTTTGTGCATTTCACCTTACAGGATTTGGATGAAAAACAAGTGAAAGCCTTTATCATTAAGTGGTATGAACTGGCAATGAGTGAGCGCCCCGACGAGGCAAAGGAACGCAGTGAGCGGATTTTGAAATCATTCAAAGCATCGGCTTCCATTCGTCAACTGGTGGGAAATCCCATGCTGTTGACAATCATGGCGATTATCGGGAAACATCAGGAACTGCCGCGTGAGCGCTGGAAGTTATATGATCATGCCGCCAGTGTGTTGATCCAGCACTGGGATGTAAACAAGCACCTCAAGGACGAACGTATCGAGGCAGACTTTATCGGTGAAGATGACAAGAAAGAACTGTTGCGCCGGCTGGCATATCACATGCAAAGTGGAGATGATGGGCTGCCAGGCAACTACATTTACCGTGAAGGCTTGCAGGGTGAATTTGAAAGTTACTTGAAAGACCGTTATAGTAAAGCGCCTGACCAAGCCAAGATTATTGCTGATGCAATGATCCAACAGTTTCGCGAGCGAAACTTCATCCTTTCGCTTTATGGGGCTAATCTATATGGCTTTGTTCATCGCGCTTTTCTTGAGTATTTTTGTGCTTCAGCCTTTGTGTGGAAATTCGAGAAGACAAAAGAAATAACAATTGAAGACTTGAAAACCGATGTTTATGGAAAACATTGGGAAGATCAAAGTTGGCATGAAGTATTGCGATTGATTTGCGGCATGGTGGATGAAAGGTGGGTTGGCGATATTATTGATAATCTCACTAATGTCGTTTATCAACAATGGCCCAAGACGCTTCGCGTTCGACCGCCGTGGAATATAATTCTCTCTATGAAATGTTTACAAGAAGTAAGAAACGTGAATTTAGTAGCAGAATCTGCGAAACGCTTGCTGATCGCAGTATGTGAACTGTTTGACCAAGCAATAAACCAATGGGGACTTAGATATTTCATGAAAGAGCAGGTGGTTCCTGCTGTAGAAGCAATTGGTGTAAATTGGCCGCATAGGGTGTTAATTGCCAGGTGGCTTAGAAAACGTAAGGCAAAGCCTGATTCTTGGGCTTGCGCTGATGCCTTTGGCAAATTTGTTGGTTCGGTCGGTGCCGGGGTCGAAGATGTTCATCAGGCTGTTTTGGAATATGTTGGACACACATATAATAAGAATTATCGTGTTCTTGCTCCGCTTGCTCTTGCAACAGGGTGGAACAATGATCCTAGTACATTAGAAATCCTTCGGGATAGGGCAGTCAATGATGATAGTTATAGAGTTAGACATAACGCTATCTTAGCTTTGGCTGAATACTATCCAGATCATCCAGGCACGTTTCCTCTCTTGCGTGATCGATCCATGAATGATAATGGTTCAGATGTACGCCAAATCGCACTTGAGGAAATTGTTTCTCATTATCCTCAAGATGAATCAAGTTTTGAGTTGTTAATCAATAGAGCAGTACATGATGTGAATCAATATGTGCGCCGAAAAGCCATTGATGATTTAGCAGAAAACTACAATGCGCATTCTCAGTTGTTTCCTCTATTGGTAAATCGCGCAGTTAATGATGAACATGAAAATGTGCGCAGAGCAGCCATTGCTGCCCTTGCAGAACATTATCGCGACAATAAAGAAACAATATCTCTATTAAGTGATCGTGCAAAAAATGACCCATCACCGTATTTACGCGACCGCATCAAGCAACTGATATAGAGATTGATGGAATAAAAGACTGGCTTTGCGCTTAGCAAGACAAAAGTGTAGGCTAAACGAATAGTGAGAAATCACAGCTTGTTTTGCTTGATGTGGTATTGCAGGGAGTGTAGGGTGACGATACGTGCTCTGAAGGGGAGTCCATCTACTTTGCAGCAATATACGTCAGTTCTTTCCTCGTCGGGAATTCCAGCGGCATGACATCTACCAACTCATAATCGCGTGAGCCAAGACCGAGCTTCTCGCCGTATTCCGTGACCAGATATGGGTCCTTGTGCGGACCATGCAGCCAGCGGAAGGGATGTCCCTCGCGTGTGTGGACTTCCATGGTGGTGGGAATATTGTCTTCGATCAGGCGTGTCTTGTTGATGACGTCCAGTGTCGCCTGGTCGAGCGCCACGATATCATCCGAACCGAACACGCCCGCATCTGGCAGAATGGGCATGGAGGTGAAACCGAAGCAGTCGCAGACCGGGGTCATGTGTGTGGCAAGGTTGAGATGTGTCACCTTGCCTGGAGCGAACGTCGAGAGCGTGATATCCGTCGAAATAGCACAGGCTTCCTGGAAGGCGTGGAAGTTGACCGCATCGATCTTCAGGCTGCCTTCCGGCGCGACCTTGAGACAGCGTCCGCACTGGTTGCATTCTTCGAAGTGCATGTGCAGTTGGTTCGGATCGTTCTTGTCGATGACAATGCCGTTATGCGGGCAGGAGTCCACGATCAGCTGCATCACGCTTTTATCGGGGCACTTCTCAGGGAACCAATACTGATCATAGTGCATGGCATCATGCATGGCGCCGCGTGAACTGCCAGCCATGCAGCCCAGCGCGATGTTCTTGAACGCCGCGCCGAAACCGCAGGAGGGATGTCCCTTCACGTGGGCGAAGTTGACCATGAAGCTGGAGTCTTGGATCAGACCAGCGACCTTCCAGCTTTTGATGTTCTTGAACGGGCGCTCGTGCTCGTAGAAATATTTCTCATCTGGTCCCGCGGCGGGATAGACCGGGCAGCCTAGCACCTCAGTGGAATAGCCGCGCGCCTCCGCCCCGGCAGTATCCCAGTTGACATCCACCACGAACGGCTTGCCGCCGCCATCCTTGATCGCCTGCACCACGCGGCGCACGAACACCGGGTGGATGGTGGAGTAGATCATGTTGTTACCGGTATGCATCTTGATCACGACCGTCTCTTTGTTGACACGGTCGCGCAAGTGCAGTTCATTCAGGATCAAATCGAGCTTGGCGGGTAAGGTCTCTTTTGCATCGAGCCGCGCCTGACGCGCGGTACCGAAAAACACTTTGGATGACATGGTTTGTACCTCTTGAGAATGGTTTCAGAAAAAGTCTATCACCGATAAATTTCCTCCATAACTGACACCTGACACCTGTTATTTGGATATTCATACTTGAAACCGGAAATTTCAACCATCTCCTTAAGCGATACAATCGGACCCATGCCGATCCTGACCGAGATCCATCGTTGTGAGGGAGTTGATATCCACGGCAGGACGATTCACCGGAAGGCGGTGAGAGCAGTGATCGCTCGAGGAAATAATCTGCTGATGATCTATTCCTCCGCAGTGGGCGATTACAAGTTCCCTGGCGGCGGCGTGGACCAGGGTGAATCGCACGAACAAGCACTACGCCGCGAAGTGCAGGAAGAATGTGGGATGTCGCTCGCGTCAGTCGGTGACGAGATCGGCTCTGTCCTGGAATTCGACCAGCCCGTTGAAAAAGAGTTCGATGCCTTCCGGATGGTTTCCCATTATTACCGCTGCGATGTTCTCGATGGCGCAGGCTCGCAAAAACTGGATGACTATGAAAAGGATCTTGGCTTTACACCAATCTGGATCAATATCGATCAGGCAATTCAAGCCAATGAACAATTGTTAGATTCGGACGTTCCGCCCGAATGGCTGAAGAGGGAAATTTTTGTGCTGAAATATCTCAAACAGACTTTGTTTGCAAAGAGGAGAAAACCATGTCTCAATTCCCGGCGTTGACCTATCTCGAAGAGAACTATGACCGCTTTCAAAACGAATTGATCGAACTTCTGCGTATTCCATCCATTTCGCATGATGAAGCATATAAAGCGGATATGGACCGAGCCGCGCGCTGGCTGGCGGATAAACTCCGTTCAATGGGTGTGAACAACGTGGAGATCCTTCCCACACAGGGACATTCCGTTGTCTATGGCGAATGGCTCAATGGCGGCGCCTCCGCGCCCACCGTGCTGGTCTACGGACATTACGATGTCCAATCTCCCGAACCGCTGGCAGATTGGAAGAGTCAACCCTTCGAGCCAGTGATCCGTGACGGGAATCTCTACGCCCGCGGTGCCACCGATATGAAGGGACAAACCCTGGCGTCGGTCAATGCCGTGGAAGCGATCATCAAGACCGAGAACCTGCCAGTCAACGTCAAGTTCGTGCTCGAAGGTGAGGAAGAGATCGGGTCAAAGCACTTCAACGAATTCTTGATGGCTCACCGTGAAAAGCTCGCTGCCGATTTTTCGCTCAACACCGATGCTGGTGGCATGTTAGACCCAGACACCCCTTCGATCTGTTATTCCCTGCGTGGCGGCTCCGGCTTTATCCTGAACGTGTTCGGACCGAAACAGGATATCCACTCCGGGGAATATGGCGGCGTGGTGCAAAATCCCATCCATGTGCTGAGCAAGTTGATCGCGGACCTGCACGACGAAAATGGACGTGTCACCTTGCCGGGGTTCTACGACAAAGTTCGTCCGCTGGATGATGAGGATCGCGCCTTGTTGGCGGAACTACCCATGGATGACGAGTATCTGATGAAGCATTCAGGGGCGCCGGCGCTCTGGGGTGAGAAACAATTCACTCCCGTAGAAAGGATCGGCGCGCGTCCCACGTTTGAAGTGCTGCAATTCGAAGCGGGACAGCCTAAGTCAGCGATCCCGGCCAAAGCGACGGCGCGCTTATCCTTCCGCCTGGTTCCTGATCAAGACCCGAACGAGGTCCATCAACAGTTTCGAGAATACCTGAAGGATCACCTTCCACCCACGGTGACATGGGAGCTGCAATATCTCAACGGAAACCCCGCTGTCATCACGAATCGCAAATCTGCTGAAGTGATGGCGATGGCAGATGCCCTTGAAGCGGCGTTTGGGAAGCGTCCGCTCTTTGCACGGGCAGGCGGCGGTATCGGCGCGGTGCTGATGTTCAAGCAAACGCTGGGAATTGATTCGGTTCTCACCGGTTTCTCCCTGTTCGATGACAATTTGCACGGTCCCAACGAGAAGATCCATTTGCCCACCTGGAAAAAAGGCATGACGGCGTTGGTTCACTTCTTCCATAATTTGGTGAAACAATAAAAATCTCAGTGGACTCTGTGATCTCTGTGGCAAAGCGTCTGACCCTTCCTCACCGAACCTGTCTTACGCGGAGTCAAAAAGTTTATGGTATCCTTAACCCAACTTACCTAATGGAGCGCAATTCATGTACGTAGCCATCGAAGGGGTCATCGGAGTCGGTAAGACCACCCTCGTCCGCCTTCTTCAAAAAGCATTTGACGCCGAAATTTTGCTGGAAGTCTTCGAAGAGAATCCGTTCCTCTCCGATTTCTACAGCGACCGTGAACGCTATGCCTTTCAAACCCAGATCTTCTTTTTGCTGAGCCGCTATCACCAACAGCGGCGCACCGTGCACGACATGTTGGAGACCGGTAAGAATTTCTTTGCCGATTACACCTTTGCTAAAGATGCACTCTTCGCGCGCATCAATCTCAAAGGCGACGAGCTCGATATGTATCACAAGGTGCATGAAGCTCTTGCAGAGAAGATCCAGAAGCCGGACCTGCTCGTTTATTTGCAAGCCAGCACGGATACGCTCATGCAGCGCATCGCCCTGCGCGACCGTCCTTATGAGCGGCAGATGGAACGTGCCTACATCCACGAACTCAACCTGGCGTACGAGGATTTCTTCTCAAAACCTTTTGACCACACGCCTGTTTTAACCATCAACACCAACGACCTCAATATCGTCCAGAACCCCGAGCATTTGAAATGGATGGAAGACCGCATCCGCCAAAGCCTCAACCTGCCTCCGTTTCAACAGAGTTCTGCCATTGCCCTGAATCTTCGCGCTGAGCGGAATGACGAGCGAAGCGAGGAATGTAGTCGAAGCGCCCTTCGTCTGCACTTCGTTCCGCTCAGGGCGAGAGGAATTACATTATGCGAGTCACGCGAAAATCACTGATCCGAATAGCCAAAGAGACCGCCCAGGAGCGCGCTTACAACGACCGCGATATTATCGCCGCCTACCTGACCGGTTCGCTTGCCTCCGACGAAGGCGACCCCATGCTCGGCGGCACCACCGACATTGACATCATCATCGTCCATGCTGAGGAGCCCAAGCACCGCCGCGAGTTTGTCAAACTGACCCCCGACTTTCACCTGGATATCGGTCACCGCGCTCGGGCAGAGTTCAAACGTCCGCGCGAACTGCGTCTTGATCCGTGGCTGGGCTGGGAGATGTACGATCCGCAATTATTGTATGAACGCGAGAAGTTCTTCGAGTTCGTGCAGGCGGGTCTGCGGGCAGGCTTTGAATTCAATGCTCCTGCGCCTGCTCTCACACGGTCACGTGCCCTGCTTGCCCACGGACGCCAGATCTGGCGCGACTTGTTGGAGATCGGCGACACTGTCACCCCCAAGGATGTGGTCAAGTATATGAAGTCGCTGTATCACGCCGTCAACGCGGTGGCAGAACTTTCCGGTCCACCGCTGCCGGAGAGACGTTTGATGCTGGAATTCGCTCCTCGCGCGGAAGCCGCTCAACGGTCTGGTATGGATGCGGCGCTGGTCGGTCTGATGGGCGCTTCCCAATTGGAAGCCTCTCAGATCAGCGAATGGATTCCCGATTGGAAGCTTGCCTTCGAAGCCGCCGCCGAAAACAGCCGCGTGGATGTGCGTATCAATCCCTTGCGCTTGAACTATTATGAAAAGGCGATCCGTGCCATGTTGGAGAGCGACCATCCGCGTGCCGCGTTATGGTCGCTGCTGCAAACCTGGTCGCTGGCAGTAGATGTGCTGCCTGAACACTCGTTGAGCGCCTGGCACTCTGCCTGCGGACATCTCGGCTTGACCGCCAGTGGCATCGAAGATCACGTGAATGGACTCGACCAATTCCTCGATGAAGTGGAAGCCCTGCTCGACGAACTCGCCGCACAGCATGGACTCGAAACTTCGACCAGTATTTAAAATTGAACCGCGAAGCACGCGAAGAACGCAAAGAAACCTTTAAAAAATCTTCGCGAACTTTGCGCTCTTCGCGGTGAATGTTTAGGAGAGAGAATGATCCGTGATGAAGCTTTAGCCCTGGTACGTGAATATGTCAAAAATGAAGGACTGGTGCGCCACATGCTTTCGGTGGAAGCCGCCATGCGTTTCTATGCTGAGAAGTTCGGCGAGGATGTGGAACGCTGGGGCTTGATCGGTCTGCTGCATGATTTCGATTGGGAGATCCATCCCACGCTCGAAGAGCATCCACAAGCCGGGGCGCCAATCTTGCGTGAACGCGGTGTGGACGAAGATATCATCCAGGATATTCTCAGCCACGGCGACCATTTGCAGATGCCGCGCGATACGCTGGTGCGCAAGGCGATCATTGCCTGTGATGAAGTGACCGGCTTGATCACCGCGGTGGCGCTGGTGCGTCCATCACGCTCGTTGTATGATCTGGAGCCGTCTTCCGTCAAAAAGAAGTGGAAGGACAAAGCCTTTGCCGCTGGCACATCCCGCCCTGAGATGGAACATGCTGCCAAGGAGTTTGGCGTCGAGTTATGGGAACATGTGGGCAACGTCATTACCGCCATGCGCCGCATCGCACCTGAGTTGGACCTGGTCGGAAATATTCAACAACCCTGAAAACGGGTTGTTTTTTTTATGATAAGAGCCATTCCAGCGCTGTTTCCATTTGTTCGAAGGCGCGGTAGGGCAGCCCGCGATTTTGTGCTGTTGTTTCAAAAAAGCGAAAATCATCCTTTATTTTTTCACTTACAGGCGCATAGACTAACGCCACTTTGAGAGAGAATGCATGGGCTTCTACGCGTTGTTCTTGTAGTTCTTGTGCGCGCTGGAAAATGGTGAACAACTGAAAATCGAATTGCAATCCACGCATATCGAGCAGGATTTTCTTTATCCCCGTTGTGGCAATGGACTTAAAGATATCCTGGATCAACTGATTATCTTTCTCTTTATCCCATGTCCCCATGCTTGTAACATGGATGAACTTCTGTTCTTCCATAATCTGAATGCTGTAGTCCATGGCTGCCTCCGCGTATGCAGACTGATCTCAAAAAATTATATACCGATTTTGCAGATACAATACAAAAAGGAGTTCTCTATGAAGTTATCAAAATCGATTTTTCCTTTTCTTCTGGTGTTTCTTATTTCTCTGGCGTGCAATGCATTACAGCCCGCCACACCTACCGCTACGACGGTCCCTCCAACCTTTACAGGTCTTCCTCCTAAAGCCACAGCGATACCTTCCCCGACAGCGGAGCCGGTTTCGCAGGCAAGCTATCCATCGCGCATTGTCTATAGTCTCTTCGATACTGATGGTATTTATATCCACACCGTGGATGCGGATGGGCAGAACGATATCCGCCTGACGGGCAATGACTGCCTGGGCGCGCTGCCGTCATGGTCGGTGGATGGTTCGTTGATCGCCTACTATTGTTATGACCGCGATAAGGTGACCCTGTGGGTAATGAAGCAGGATGGATCCGATGCGCATTCTGTGACCGAGTTGCCAGATTTCGTGCTCTTGAGCTGGTCGCCTGACAATCAGCACATTGCCTATTATGCGCCGCAGCCCGATGGCGGCGAGAACGACATTTATGTACTGGATATTTCCAGCGCTGAGACCGTCAACCTCACCAAGGATTTGCCGGTCTGGGATGCCTTCCCCGATTGGTCACCGGATGGCAGTCTCATTGCCTTTGTCTCAGATCGAGCACCGGGCGGCAAGGCGCTGGATGATGTGTGGGTCATGAAGCCCGATGGTTCAAACCTGGTCAATCTGACGAACAACGGCGAAGATTGGGAGGATCATTACCCAGCCTGGTCACCGGACGGAAAATCGATCGCTTTCTTTCGCAGTTCCTTTTTTGAACCCAGCGAAGGCGGACCTGCCGGATTATGGGCGATGGACCCCGATGGCAAGAATCAACATCTTGTCACTGCCATCAATGGCTTTCGCGCGAGCGGCGCTCCGGTCTGGTCGCCGGATGGACAATCGCTTGCTTATACCTTTGAATTGGATGGGGTGGAAAATGTATGGGTGGTTTCGGCAGCGGGCGGAGACCCGGTCAACGTGAGCGATATGCCCGGCTCAAAGAGTCACGTTTCCTGGTCGCCCGATTCGCAGGCGCTGATCTTCACGAACGATAACGATGCGGATGATACGCTGCAGATCTACCTTGCCCTGCCCGATGGCTCCGATACGCATCTGCTGTTGGAACACGAGCGTTATGCTTTTGGCGATTGGGCGCCGTAAACAGTAGGGGCGGGGTCACCCCGCCCCTACTGTTTTTAATCGATCGTTTGTTATTGAATGAAATAGAACGCCAGCGCTGCTGCGAGAAACAACCCGCCCAGGATCAGCAGCCCTGAGTTCCCGCCTGTTTCAAGCACCGCCCGTTGTGGTTCCTGCGGATCATAATATACCGTCACGGACCTGCCAGCCGGGAATTTCTTCACCTTTTCCTCTGCCGTGCCCAGAGCAGTATCGTCGAACCCCATCAGTTGAGAAAAACTGATCTTGTTGGAAACATAGTTCGTGCCGAGCACGGAATATTCGTACTCGATGCGCGCATACTGTTTACGGTCATTGCCCATCGGGTTGATCAATTTGGAGGTGGTGACCTTCCCCGTGACCGTCAGCCAGTTCGCAGCCTGCTTCGAGCGTTGGTAGGTTCTGAACCCTGTAAAAAGGATCGCCAGCCCCGCAAGAAAGAATATCCCCGAACAGATATCTATGATGGTGAACATGATGCCAAGTATAAAGCAATAGACACGATATGTCGTTGCGAGCCTGACAGGGTGAAGCAATCTCCTCTAAATGGGTGAGACCCATCGACAGAGAGCTCCCGTTTATAGGAGATTGCTTCGCTTCGCTCGCAATGACATCCACACGGCTCACATGGTAGACTCCAAACAACCATTCCTATGAACCTACGAATACAACGTTTTCTTGTTCTGCTCTTGTGCGTCACACTGTTATCAAGTTGCATCTCCAACGCATCCACACCTACGCCGACTGCCCTCCAATATGCGCCCGTCTATGTTCCCAAGCCGGGCATCACACCGCCAAACCCATTAGCCACGCAGGCTGTGGGTCCAACACCCACGAACCTGCCTAATGCCGTGACGTTGAACGTGTCTCTGTGGGTGCCTCCGTATCTCGCAACCACAATGGGCGCGGCGTTGGATGACTCCTTGCACGGGTTGTTCGCAAGTGATGAGGCAACTGCAACTGTCAGATTGGAAGTGGGGAATCAGAATGTGGTCAGTCAGTGGGTGTATGCGCTGGTGACACCATTCTCGTCCACACTGCAAGGGATATCCGGCGATGAGTTATTGTCCCGCTGGCAGGGAACTACCTCAAGTATTCCTCTGCTGATGGATCAGAACACGCACGACATGTTGACCGCTTTCTGGGGACCAACGAACGGAACGAATGTGCAGGTCATCGCCCCGGAAGCCTTGCTCGATTATGCATGGACGCATCAACCCACGCTGGCGGTCGTCCCCTTTAACGATCTATCTCCACGCTGGAAGGTTCTGCCTGTGGATGGGTCTTCTCCCATCCACAAGGAGTTTGATGCGGCAACGTATCGGCTGACGATCCCGATCTCCTTGAACGGTGACCAGCAGCGGGTGGACCTGATCCGCAGCAATTTCACGATCCCGCTATCGAACCGCGATCCATCAAAAATGACGGTCGTGGCATTGACGGGCGTTACAGCGTTGGTGCGGGCTACCGCTTTCACGATGGAGAAGCGCGGCAACACCTATCCCGCGCAAGACATCCGCAACTGGCTCATCAACGCGGATATCACGCACATCAGCAATGAGGTGCCGTTCGCCGCCGATTGCCCATACCCGAACCCGCGGCAGGAAGAGATCCGCTTTTGCAGTGCGGATAAATACATCGAATTGCTGGAAGACGTGGGCACAGACGTAGTGGAACTGACCGGCGATCACTTTTCTGATTGGGGCACCGCTGCGATGTTCCACACGCTGGAGATGTATCGCGAGCGCAATTGGAAGTATTACGGCGGCGGAGAAAATCTCGCCGATGGACGCAAAGCCTTGCTGCTGGAAGACCACGGCAACAAGATCGCCTTTATCGGCTGCAATGAGAAAGGCGGTTCCTTTGCCCAAGCCAGTGACACGCAGCCTGGCGCCGCTGAATGTGATATGGATTGGATGGCAGGCGAGATCACACGGCTGAAGTCAGAAGGCTATCTGGTGATCGCCACCTTCCAGCATCACGAGTATTACACCTACCTTGCCCAGCCCGACCAGCAGGAGGGTTTTCGTCAGATGGCAAATGCCGGCGCAGATATCGTAAGCGGCAGTCAGGCGCACCAACCGCAGGGCATGGAGTTCGTGAACAATTCCTTCATCCATTATGGCTTGGGGAATCTGTTCTTCGATCAGTATAGTTATTGTGAAGCTTGCAAACAGGGCTTGATCGACCTGCACGTTTTCTATGATGGCAAATACATCAGCACCGAACTGCTGCCCATCGAGTTCACCGATTACGCCCATTCGCGCCCGATGACCACCGCAGAAGCGGATACGCTATTTGATTCGTTATTCAGCGCCAGTGGATGGTGAACCCCACCTCAGCCTCCCCAAAATCCGACGATAAGTAGTAGGAATCCGCATACATAGTATTTCTTGTCGTATTTTGGGAATGTGCCCGTAGGGCGGAGAGGGCTGGTAGAATAAATTATGCGCTTCACCATTTCCCTCCACTCCAAACAACTGACCTTCGACTCCGACCTGCGCGGACTGCGCATCGACGGCGAAGAGATCCTCTCCGGCAGGGACGGTTTACTCATCTACGACAAGACCCGCGGCGTGACCAGCGATTCCGTCGAGTTGCAGATGACCACCAACACCAGTACCTTGATCCCCGCCTTGCGCATCCTCAGTATTCCGTATGCGCCTTACTTCGACGAACGCCCGGTCGTGGACTCACAGAACGACATCACCTTTTACTGGCAGCCCTCCAAACTGGCGGCGTTCTACAACCGCTACTCCACCGATGAATTGGACTATACCGAGCGCGAGCCGCTCATCCGCCAGGCAGTGGACTTCCTGATCGCCAACCCTGAAGCACTGCCCCTATCCGACGAGTTATTGAAGCAGATGCTGGAACCATGCCGCCTGTTGGGCTTCTATCAGGGCTTCCCCATCTTCGATAGTTCCACCGGCTTCGCCATGCTCCAATCAAGGCTAGGCATCCACCTGGACCCGGACGGCATCATGATCTCCACCCCGCTCGATAAATACGAAGCGGACGTCTACGAACTAGCCGAACACATCGCACAAGAAACGGGACTGGACTATTCCAGGAAAAAGAACCGTGTGCGCTTTGTGAAAGAAGAAAAGCTGCTCAGGGTGCTGGGTATCTCAGAGCAAAGTAACGGATAGATGGGTCTAAAACCAAATCCTCTCCCATCTACCACTCCGCTACGCTACGGGTACAATGTCCCCCAAGGGAGAGAAGCTAATACATCCTCAAACAGTGTTTATCTTGGAAAACCGTCATAGCTATCAACCAATCAGCCCCCTTCCCATTTGGGAAGGGCGGGGGGATAGGTCCGTATTCAACTTTACTTATTCAACTTAATACTACCATTCGGGTTGATATCGAACCTCCAAGCCTGCGAAGCATTCATGCAGGTGGTTCCGTTCGTCACCATGAAATAGGTTTTCGGGTCGGGGTCCCATGCCCAAATGGAATAACAACCTTCCACTAGGTCATAGATCGCAAGAGTTTCATTGCCAGGCAGTACATAAGCGCGGTAGCCGCACACGCTCTGGTTCGGTCCTTGCTGCAAATACACGGTGACATTGATCGGGCGGTCGACCGGGCTGTCGATGCGGATCTTGATCTTCTGACCCGTCAGCACATCCGGCAGCAGTTGGTTGACACACGGATCGTTGGCATACGGATTCGTCGTCGGCGTGATCGTGGGCGTGATGCTTGTATCCACGGTTGGTAGGGCAAGCGCGGTCTGCGTGAAATCAGGCAGCGGCGCCAGCGTGGACGTAGGCGGTACAGGCGGGAGTGTCGAGGTCGGCGTTACCATGGCTGCCTGCGTTTGGACCTGTGCCATGAAGGTGCCTGCGATCACCGTCACCTGTTGAGCGATATCGATGGTCGGGGCAGCTTGTTCCGCTGGGGCAACACGCACACTACAAGCGCTGACAATCAACGTAAGCGTAAGCACGAGAGCAAATACGCGAGTGGGGAGTACAGAACGTTTCATAGGGGTAATTATACAGGCTGATTGAGTGTAGAACCGACCCCATCCTGCCTGCCACTCCGTTTGCTTCGGGTACGATGTCGCCCAAATCCACGATAAGGTATTAGAAAACCGCATCCATCCCACTAACCGTATCCACATTCGGGCAGTAATCGGGCGTTGTCCGAAGAGTCAATCCTGCAAGGCGAGCATTACCAGTGTTGCTGCTGCGCGGCATTTTATAGGTTTACGTTAATGTATCTCTTCGACGGATTAGTCATTTTTGAATTCTAACCTTTAGTGATTAGATAAAAACTTTGCAAGGGACCATCGAGATTTTGAAAACACTGGATTTCTTTTTGTTAAAGTGGATTATTAGAACGTTAATTCTATTCTATGACTCCCCTGATACAATCCTCCGCATGTACAAGCCTATTTCCCCTTTACTCCATATATTCCTGTTACTCGTACTGATAGGCACCTTCAGCAGCATACTCTATGCCATGCACGCCTCACCGTCCGCCCCGTATCAACTCCCGCCCTCATCTCCAGCAGTGGCGCAACCCGATCAAGCCGGATCATTCGCAGACCGCGCAAGGAGAAGGCTGGACCACACTGCAACCTGGGCTCGAGCGACGCCTGATCCAGATCAAGAACGACCAGGGGCAACCCGTCGAGACACTCCACCTCTGGCGCCTCGACCAAAACGAATTCCATCTGGATGTCGCTTTTAGCAGCACACCCAAATCCCTCCAAACCTGGCAGCAGCAGACCAACGCCTCCATGGTCGTCAACGGCGGCTACTTCAGTATCATGAGCGAAGTCTACACCGCCGACGGTCTCACCGTCCTGAACGGTAGAGCCTCTGGTCACAGCTTCACCTCCGGAGGCATGTTGGCGATCAACGAGCGTGGAGCAGAACTGCGCTGGCTCAACCAGAGACCCTACGACCCCAGCGAGACACTCCAAGCGGCACTGCAAACCTTTCCCATGCTCGTCACACCCGGCGGGCAGCTCGGCTTCGGTGCAGAGCGTGACAACCACGTCAGCGCCCGCCGCACCGTCATCGCCCAGGACCGGGCAGGACGCATCCTCTTCATCCTCGCCCCAGATGGATACTTCACCCTGCACAACCTCAGCGCCTATCTCACCGCCTCCGACCTCGAACTCGACATTGCCCTCAACCTAGACGGCGGCGGCTCCACCGGACTACTCATAGCGGATCCCCACGAAGAGATCCCCTCCAAAGTCCTGCTTCCGTTTGTGATATTGGTGTATCAGCGCTAACATGTCGTTGCGAGCCCCGTAGGGGCGAAGCAATCTCCCGTCAAATGGATACTGCCTATCGATAAGAGTTATCCGTTTAAGAGGAGATTGCTTCGTCGGGAAGCGCACCCTCCTCGCAACGACATATAGTTAGAAAAAAACCTCTCGAGCCAAGCTCGAGAGGTTTCATATAGGCTATCCCATCCCTCTATCGAATAACGATCGCATCCAGCGAACCATCCGTCTTCCCTGGCTTACCGGTTGTGACGAAGACCAGCTTGAGCGTATGGCTTCCCTGAACCAGGCTGCCGTTATAGTCCCAGCGCTGCTGGTACGTGGACTTGTTCGTCTTCTGATTGATCGTCCCTACCAATGTGCCATCCACATAGACATCGATCCTGCGATAACTGGACCCGCCTCCATACAGCACGCTGAACGATTGACCCGTGAACGACAGGCTCGCCGCAGCGCCATTCTGACTGGTCACTTTGTACGAACCCTGATACGCTTTCTGTTGCGCCACATCCTTCCACCCGGAGGAATACACCCAGCCCGCATACTGTATCGTCATAGGTCGTATTCGTTGCCGCTGTCGATGCAGGCGCCACAGTCGAAGTGAACGTGGGTATCACTGTTGCGGTCGGCAGCACCTGCGTCGGCGTGAAGGACGGTAATGGCGTAGAAGTAGGCGGCAGCGCCGTCGGGCTGGCAGGGATAGGCGTCGCCGTGTTCGGTACACGCGTGGCAGTGGGCGGAATGGATGTAGCCGTTGTTGTCGGCGTCGAGGCAGCCGTCACAGGCGTGAAGGAGAAATAGTCCACGCACATGGTGGGCGTACCGTTGGCGAAAGTAGTTGAGTCATACTTGTTGTTATTCCACAACACGCCATTTCCCATGATCGCATTGGTGAACATGATCGTCAGCGGCGCCGAATTGCTGTATGTTTTCGAATAGACCTTCACGCTATCGAAATACATCGTGATCGAGGTGGATGTCCACGTGAACGAATACACATGCCACTGATTCGCCAGCGAAGATGAACTCGTGTAAATGCCCTGACCGATCTCCTGATGGTCATCGTGCAGCGTCATATACGCGCGGGTGGGATCGTTCCCCAGGCTCTCCAGTCCATCGATCTCCCAGGCGTCTGCTTCGTTCCATCCCCAAAAGATGGGCCAGGTCCCGTTACTGGCAGTGAACTTGATGCGGGCGGCGTACGTGCCAAACCCGAATTGGTTCAGCGATGTCACCGCTCCGATATTATTCTGCGCCGGAGATTTCAAGCACAGATAACTACCCGCCGTATCCTTGACGATGCTTGCGTTGGCAGCATACGAGTTCCCCATATTGACATCGGTCGTTCCCCACGAATACCCATTCTTCCAAAGCGTGTTATCCAGGCTGTTGAAGTCATCTGTAAGCGCCTGGGTCTGAATGGACCCTGCCCCCGTGACGTTTCCACCCTTTTGCTGTTCAGACAAGGCACGCACCTGTATAGTGCTGCCCAGCAGAATGGCACATAGGATCATAAAGCTGGTGAAACGGACGGTAATGCTTTTCATTTTTTGCTCCTTGTTTCGGTATTGCGCCCTAAAGGTTAACCTGCGCGCAAGGAGCTGTCCGTCAAAACTGCGTGAAATATACAGACATTTTTGTAAACGGAATAAGTACCATGGTACGGTGACTCCCTAAAAAAGCCCCCTGTTTCCCAGAAAAACAGCCCGAAATCGGATGCGATTACTGAAATGAAAGTAATTTCTCAGGGAAATGAACAGCCCCATGACAGGTTTTCCTATCACGGGGCTGTTTGGTTCACTTCTTCTTTTTCTTCGGAGAAGGCGCTTTCTTTGCCCTTCGCTGCCGTTTCGCCGCAGGCTTCTTCGCTTTAGTGGGTGCTGCCTTCTTCTTTCCGCTCGCGCCCTGAGCTTTGCGTGAGGGTTCTGCCTTCTTAGCCGGCGCCGCCTTCTTTCCACTTTCCACTTTCTTCTTTCCACCTACACTACCGTTTTTTTTTCCATTCTCGGCAACAACGTACTTCTCCACCGTCCAGCCGACGCTCACGGAGGTCACTTCTTCGCCGGGTTTGACTTCCACGATCAGATCACCTTTGGTAGCGGCGCGTTTGCGCATCGTGATCGCATCCAGCCGCGTGGATTTCGGCGCACCCTTGCTCTGGTGGATGGTCGCCATGTGGTTGGGTTTATCCACCACGATACCCGCCAGCTTGACCTTACCCGAGATATCCCAGGCGATGACACCCTTGCCGTAACGTCCCTGCACGGGGAATTCCTTCTGGTCCATGCGTTTGGCTTTTCCGTCGCTGGTGACGATCAGGATCTCGCCGTCGGTCGGCAGGATCTCCATGCCCACCACTTCGTCCTTGTCATCCAACTTCATGCCGTTCACACCTGCCGCCACGAGACCCATCGGGCGCACGTCCTCTTCCTTGAAGCGGATCGCCATACCGGAGGCGGTCGCCAGCAGGATGTCCTTGCTCTTGTTATCGGTCAGCGCCACTTCGATCACACGGTCGCCTTCATTGACCTTCACCAGCGCGAACGTCTGTGACGACGGTCCGGGTAGTTCGGTGATGAGACTCTTCTTGATCATGCCCAGCTTGGTGGCGGTGATGACGCATGTCTCTTCGGGCAAAGCGGATTTCTGCGACGGCAGCGCGAACACGGCTGCCAGCGAATCCGAAATCGGTCAGCGGGGACACACGATGGAACATGGTGCCCTGCGAGAGCTTCTCTGCCTGCGGGATGATGTGCGCTGCGACTGCGGCGGTACGTCCGCTTCTGGCTACGAAGTAAACGGTATCCGTTGTAGAGGCTTTGACCAGCCACCGAGGTGCGTCATTGCCGGAGTGCTTCGGTTCCTTATCGTCAATGCTGCGCGAGACTAAACCGTCGGCGGTGACACCGATCCATACCTTTTGCTGGGGCAGCAGGTCACGAGCGGTGAGCGCTTTGGCGCCCTTGCCGTTCTTGCCCAGGTCAACGATCTGCGTGCGGCGGCGGTCACCGTAAAGTTCCTTGACCTTGAGCAGTTCCTCTGCCACCACGCCGCGCATCTTCTTGGGCGATTTCAATAACTCTGTCAATTGCTTGATCGTCGCCGAGACTTCCTTGTATTCGGTTTCGATCTTCTTACGTTCGAGCGCTGCCAGACGACGCAGTTGCATATCCAGGATGGCGGTTGCCTGGATCTCCGACAGCTTGTAGCGCTTCATTAAACGGGTGCGGGCGGCATCCACGTCTGAAGCGGAGCGGATCAGTTCGATGATCTCATCCAGATTCTTTAGAGCGACGAGATATCCTTCGAGGATGTGAGCGCGCGCCTTCGCCTTTTCCAGATCGTATTCCGCGCGTCGCTTGATGACCACCAGCCGGTGCTCGATATAGACGCGCAGTGCTTGCTTCAGTGTGAGCGTGCGCGGCTCGCCATCCACCAGCGCCAGCAGGTTGATGCTGAACGTGGTCTGCATGGGCGTGCGCTTGTAGAGCTCGCGCAGGATCAGTTCGGGGTCGGCGTTCTTGCCGATCTCCAGCACGATGCGCATGCCGTGACGGTCCGACTCGTCACGCAGATCCGAGAGACCTTCGAAATAACCATCGCGTGCCAGATCGGCGATGCGCTCGATCAGACTCGATTTGTTGACCATGTACGGCAGTTCGGTGACGATGATGCGGTTGCGACCGCGGTCCATCTCTTCGATGTGCGCCTTGGCTTGCACGGTGATGCGTCCGCGCCCCGAACCGTACGCCGCTTCGATGCCTTCCTCGTCCTTCTGCTGCACGATCAAGCCGCCGGTCGGGAAGTCTGGTCCCTGCACGAATTCCATCAACGTTTCAACGTCGATGTCATCGAGCTTCTCGTATTTCTCGAGCATGTAGACCAGCGCGTCCACGATCTCGCCCAAATTATGCGGCGGGATGGAGGTTGCCATACCGACCGCGATACCGGTCGCACCATTCACTAAAAGATTCGGGATGGCAGCGGGCAGAACCAGCGGCTCTTCCAGCGTGTCGTCGAAGTTGGCACCAAAATCCACGGTGTTCTTGGTGATATCCTGCAGCAGGTCGAGGGCAGGCGAAGCGAGACGCGCTTCGGTATAACGCATCGCCGCGGGCGGGTCACCATCCACCGAACCGAAGTTGCCCTGTCCATCCACGAGCAGGGTGCGCATCGAGAAATCCTGCGCCATGCGTGCCATGGCTTCATACACCGCCGAGTCACCATGCGGATGATATTTACCCAACACCTCACCTACGATACGAGCCGATTTCTTGTACGCCGAATCGGCACGAATACCCATGTCGTACATCGAGTACAGGATGCGGCGCTGCACGGGCTTGAGCCCATCGCGTGCATCGGGTAGCGCACGCGCCACGATGACAGACATGGCGTAATCGAGATACGCCTGCTGCATTTCATTATCAATATCTATTTTTCTGATTAAACCGAGTTCCATAGCAAATCCTTTTCCACCAAGGAATCTTTGTCCGCAGGGAGTTTCCGTACGCGAAGACCAAACAAGTAAAGGAAAAGTCCGCCCCACGTTAGAAGGGAATCTTCGCGGCAAAGTTTCATTGTGTGAGAATTAATGTTCTATAGCGGGGACAATCTTACGGGGAAAAAGAGGATGCGTCAAGTGGCGCAAAGGGTATGTCATTGCGAGGGTGGTGGTGTTTGCCCGAAGCAATCTCCTGCTAAAGGGGATTTGCTAATCGGAAAGTTGAATCCAGTTAAGGGGAGATTGCTCACCTGCACTTGCGTGCATGTGCAAGTGTCGCCCTGCCGGGCTCGCAATGACATGGTAAAACAACAGCCGCCAACCTTTTACAGATTGGCGGCTGTCTCGTTTATGTTGCACCTTTTATTACGGCGTGAACGTGAGCTTCTCCGTCACACACATGCCATTCATGCCTTCATTGGAACAGACCGTGACCGTGGCGTTCATCTTATCGCCATGCACATCATAGTCGAATTTGGCAGAACTCATGACTCGCATCTCTCCGGAGGGTAAGGTATCTTTGGAAATGTAATCACTGCAACTGTCAAAATCAGTGAATTCATCAGAAGAGATCGTGTGCGAAACGCCTGTCACCGTGTCCTTGACTGTGATGGACACAGAATCGAAGGTCATGGTGCCTGTATTTTCCAGGATCAGATCCACCCACCAGCCACTGCACGTATCCCTGCCTTCATAGGAAAGGTCAAAGGATGGAGCCGCGGTCGGCGTAGGCGGAGGCGTCATCATAGGTAGCGCCGCATAGTTACCGGTCACGGTGGCATATTCGCCCCACAACCAGCAGTAATCGTTCGCCACATCCGGGTTGCGGATGTACCAATAGTTTCCAGTTGGGTCGCGTCCCACCACTTCGGCGGTCTCACCGACCAAAAGAGCCCCTGTGCGGTCGTAAATCTTGCCCGGTCCCACGCGGCAGTTCGTAGGCGTGGAGACACTGATCAGCGGTACAAGCGGCGTAGCGGTAAACATGGGCGTTGGTGTTAAGGTCACGGTTGGGGTGACCGTTGGTGGTTCCGCTGTGAAGGTGAAGGTTGGCGTGGGAGAAATGCCCGTATTGGGGATAAATCCCTGCTCAGTTTGGATCTGGGCGGCGATGACGGTCTGCGCTACCATGGTGCCAACGAGGTTTTGGTCCGCAACGGGGGCAGATGCGGTTGGTAAAAAACAAGCCAGCGATGCGATCACAAGGACGGTAACCGATAAAAGGACGGGGTTTGGTTTCAGCATGGGTACCTCCTTTCGGTTAGCCACTGAAAGCAAAATGAAAAATAAAAGGAGAAGTTTGTTCCCTTTCTTACAAGACGGCTACCGTTAAATTTTGTTCCAACATTACCCCCGTTTCCAGATTAGAAAACCTCTGTTCAGCCATTTGCGCTGTGTGGATATATCATACCCCCGTTCCACCAGCCGCTCGGCAGTGGCAATGAACCACTGTTTATCCCCGTAAATCTTGACGGCCGACATCTCCGCCGCCGACCGTTTCCACGCTTCGAAGAAATCGTAAATCGGCTCTCCCTTCACAACGCGGTGGATCAGGTTCTTCGGTAGGATGGTCTGGAACTCCTCCGGATCAAACCCAAGCCGGAAGTTGGTACTGAAAACGAGGGTTTCAAATCTCCACTTCTGGAGTGCAGGAGCTTGCTCCTGCATTTTCGGCGGCGAGCCGCCTGACTCCACACGCCGTACCAAATTCGCGCACCAAATACTCCCAAACGGATTAGATGTCCCTTCGATCATCAAGCCGCCAGGAAGCACATATTCGGCGAGCCGTTCATATGCAGGAGAAAAATCCTTTTCTTCGTACTGACGCAGCACATTAAAAGCACGGATCAGCCGTACGTGCTCTCCATCTTTCAGTGGTAGGTTGAATCCGCCTAACCGAAAGAAAGTTTTCTCATCGGCAAATGGCAGCGCAGCTTCAACTCGTTCTTTGTCAATTTCCACGCCGAGGATTTTCAGGTTCGGGTTCACACGCCGGAAACGTTCAGCGCTTTCGAGCGTAGTGCGGGCATCAAAGCCGTAGCCAAGGTCAACGAACATCGCATCGGCGAACAGGTTAGAGCCTGGCATGAGAAGCGACGGCTCATAGAGCAGAATAAAATTATCGACACGGCGGAGACGATTCGAAGCGGTTTTTCCGCGGGTAGGCAATCCCTCCGGTTTCTTTGAAGTACGAACGTGTGGCATAAAGATATTTTATCCGCCAATCTCTTTATAAGTAATGCCGTTGCGAACCGAAGGTGGGCGTTCTTTGCCCTGCGAAGCGACACTTGCATGATTTGCCAAGCAAATCACACGCAAGTGTAGATGAGCAATCTTCTATTTAATGAGATTCATCTATCGACAAGAATTGACCGCTTAAGTGGAGATTGCTTCGGGCGGAAGATCATCGCCCTCGCAACGACATGATATGGAATCAAAAGAGCGACCCTTTCGGATCGCTCTTTGCTTTATTTAGTCAGCCGCCGAGGCGTCTGATATCTCTGTCCATTGCGATGAACTGCCATCGCCATTGTCGATATCTTTGAATCGACCCTGGGTGAAGCCTGTTCCGGCAGGGATGAGCTTGCCAATGATCACGTTCTCTTTCAAGCCATACAACGGGTCGGTCGTGGAACCGATCGCCGCTCCTGCCAGTACCTTGATGGTGTGCTGGAACGAGGAAGCCGAGAGGAACGAGTCGGTGCTGAGGGATGCCTTGGTGACACCCAGCAGCACTTCAGAGAACTTGGCAGGCTGTTTGCCTTCTGCCAGCATCGCTTCGTTAAGCTTGCGCAGTTCGAGACGATCCACCGCGTCACCAGGCAGGAACTTGGTATCACCCGGACGAGTGACCTGCACTTTGCTCAGCATCTTGCGGATGATGACTTCAAAGTGTTTGTCATGGATGTTTTGACCCTGAGAGCGATACACCTTCTGCACTTCGGTCATCAGGTACATCTGGCAGGCTTCGCGTCCCTGGATCTTCAACACGCGATGCGGGTTGAGCGAACCTTCGGTCAGCGGGCGACCGGCTTCGATCTTCTCGTTGTTCTTGACGAGTAGACGGGAAGTGGTCGGGATCTCATAAGCGGACTCTTCGCGCTGATCGTAGGAGACGACTACCTTATGAGCTTTCTTGTCCACCAGCACGCGACCAGCATGTTGGGCGACGATCTTTGCTTCGTCCAAAGTTGCCAGCACATCACCAGCTTTAACTTCCGCCTCATCCTTGACCGCGTACTTCCAGTCTTCGGGGATGTTGTACTCGTCGCTGACAAGCTCGCTGTGCTCGATGACAACTTCGCGCAGGTCGGCATACTTTTCGGATTGGTTGATGTGAACCGTTCCGCTGATCTCTGCCACGAGCGCTTCACCTTTCGGCATCTTGCGCGCCTCAAAGAGTTCTTCTACGCGTGGGAGACCGGTCGTAATGTCGGCGCCAGCAGCTGCCACACCACCGGTGTGGAAGGTTCGCAGCGTCAGCTGTGTACCCGGCTCACCGATGGACTGAGCTGCCACGATACCAACGGCAGAACCAAGTTCCACCATGGCACCGCGACCAAGGTCGAGACCATAGCACTTGGCACAAATGCCATGCTGCAGTTCGCAGGTCATTGCCGAGCGGACCTTGATATCTTCCAGAGTGGTAGCAGCGATCTTACGTGCCATTTCCTGGTTGATGATATCGTTGTATTCGCCGATGACTTCCCCGGTCTGCGGGTCGATCACGTTTTCGGCGAGCAGGCGGCTATAGAGGCGGCTGCTCATCGACTGACCGGCGACATCGTCCTTGCGGCGGATGTAAACGCCGTCATGAGTGCCGCAGTCATGTTCGTTGATGATGATATCCTGAGCGATATCCACGAGACGGCGGGTCAGGTAACCGGCGTCTGCTGTACGCAGAGCGGTATCGGCAAGACCCTTACGGGCACCGTGCGTGGAGATGAAGTATTCCTGCGCCGTCAGACCTTCACGGAAGTTCGAGCGGATCGGCATCGGGATGATGCGCCCGGACGGGTCAGCCATCAAACCGCGCATACCAGCCAACTGGGAGATAGTCGAGAAACCACCTTTCGTCGCGCCGGAGGATGCCATCGTGGAGAGGTTCCCATCGGGGTCCATGTGCTTCTTGACAGCGATACCAACCTTCTCGGTGGTCTCCTGCCAGATCTCGATCTCGCGTTCGTTCTTTTCCTGCTCGGTCAACAGACCGCGGCGGAAGTCGCGCTGCACCACTTCGACCTGCTTGAGGGCTTCTTCGATGATGACCTTGCGTTCCGGCGGGATGGAGATATCTGCAACGGCAAGTGTCGTGCCGGAGCGCATGGCGTATTCAAAGCCGAGCGATTTGACAGCGTCGGCTACGTCAGTTGTCTTTTCCTGACCGCAAATCTCATATACTTCTGCGATCAGATCTTTCACACCGCCCTTATCCAGTTTCTCATTGACGAACTGGACTTCCGGCGGGAGGATGCGGTTGAAGAGCACGCGTCCAACCGTGGTTTCGATGATGCGGGTTACGGGTTCATTGAGACGGTCACCCTTGTCATCGTACCAGGTGGTGGCACGGATCTTAATCTCGGAGTGGATCTCCACCTGACCGAGAGCATACGCCATCTCGACTTCATCGAAATCGGAGAAGGCGCGTCCATCGCCCTTGTGAGCAGCTTTCTGCTTCATGGTCAGGTAATACACACCCAGCACCATATCCTTGGACGGTGAAATGATCGGCTCACCATCGGCAGGCTTGAGCAGGTTCTTGGAAGCCAGCATCAATTCACGTGCTTCCTTGACCGCCTTCTGGGAAAGCGGAACGTGCACAGCCATCTGGTCACCGTCGAAGTCCGCGTTGAAGGCGGTGGTGACGAGCGGATGTAACTGGATGGCGGAACCTTCGATCAGGATCGGCTCGAACGCCTGGATACCCAAGCGGTGCAGGGTTGGCGCACGATTCAAAAGAACGGGACGTTCACCGATCACACTTTCGAGTGCTTCCCACACCTCAGGGCGGTTGCGCTCGATCAAACGGCGGGCGCCCTTCACGTTGGCAGCATAGTTATTCTGCACGAGGCGTGCGATCACGAACGGTCTGTAAAGCTCAAGAGCCATGGTCTTGGGCAGACCGCATTGATAGAGTTTGAGCTGCGGACCCACCACGATCACGGAACGACCGGAGTAGTCCACGCGCTTACCGAGCAGGTTGCGGCGGAAGCGTCCCTTCTTGCCTTTGAGCATGTCACTCAAGGACTTGAGTTCACGGCGTCCGCGGCGGGAAAGGGCTTTGCCACGCTGCGAGTTATCGATTAAGCTATCAACGGCTTCCTGGAGCATGCGCTTCTCGTTGCGGATGATGACATCCGGCGCGCCGAGTTCGAGCAATCTCTTCAAGCGGTTGTTGCGGTTGATCACGCGGCGATAGAGGTCGTTGAGGTCAGAGGTCGCGAAGCGCCCACCATCCAACTGAACCATCGGGCGCAGATCAGGCGGGATGACTGGCAGAACGGTCAGAATCATCCACTCGGGGCGGTTGCCAGAGCGGCGGAAAGCTTCCACCACTTTGAGGCGAGTCGTAGCTTTCTTGCGTTTCTGCTTCGACTTGGTGGTGCGCACCTCGTGCCATAACTCAACCGATAATTTATCGAGGTCGAGGCGTTCCAAGATGTCGAAGAAGGCTTCGGCACCCATGTCAGCACGGAAGACCTGTCCCCAACGCTGTTTGAGTTCGCGATAGCGGATTTCGCTGATGAAGGTAAAGGGGCGCAGTTCAAGCAGTTCATCGCGCATGCGGGACGACTGATTGGAAGAAACGGCAGCCTGATCTTCAAGTTGGGAGCGCAGGGCTTCCATCTTCATCTCGGCGTCAGCCTTGACGCGACCCACTTCCATCTTGAGTTCTTCGAGTTCCTTGGCGCGCTGATCCTTCAGGTCGTTCTCGATGGTTTCGAGATTCTTCTGAACGATCTTCTGCACTTGGCTGAGATGCTTGGCAGCAACCTTGTCATTGGCATCGACGATCTTCTCGCCGGTCAATTCAAAGACGATCGCCTTCTTGGCGGCTTCGCCCATCTGGCTCTGCAGGAGTTTCTCGAGCTTCTGACCTTCCTTGATGACGGGATCAAGCTTCTCAGCGATGACTTCATCGTAGCCTTGCTCAAGGTTCGTGCGCTTCTGGTTGAGGTCGGCGATAGTGTGATCGCGCTTGGTCTTGACTTCGGCGATCTTGGTGTTGACGCTGGTCGCCTGCTCGCGCTCGTTGACAGAGATCTCATCCTCGATGCGCTTGAGAGCCTTGTTGCGGGCTTCCTCATCCACATACGTGACGATGTACTGGGCGAAGTACAACACACGGTCGAGGTTGCGGCGCGATATATCGAGCAACATACCCAGGTAGGACGGGATGCGGCGCGTATACCAAATGTGCGCTACCGGGGTCGCAAGGGTGATGTGTCCCATGCGTTCACGGCGCACAGCGGCGCGAGTCACTTCCACACCGCATTTATCGCAGACAATGCCTTTATAACGGGGGTTCTTATATTTTCCGCAGTAACATTGCCAGTCACGTTGCGGGCCAAAAATGGCTTCACAGAACAGACCATCTTTTTCCGGGCGAAGGCGGCGGTAGTTGATGGTCTCGGGCTTGAGCACTTCACCGTACGACCACGATAAGATCGTTTCGGGTGATGCCAAGCTGATACGGAGTGCGGTCAGTCCCTTGGTTTCCACTGGTCCTCTCCTATAAAAGGAAGATACTTATTGAGCGAGTCTCCGGGTAGCGTATAGTCGGCGTATCCAAGAGACAAACAAAGGCAAGCGCTTCGAGAGTTTTTCTCAAGCGCTTGCAACGTTTTGCTCGTGTTTTTTATCCAACAGAACAATTATATGCGATTAAATTGAAGAGTCAAGCTGATTCCCTTAGAGTTTCCTATGAGAACTCGGTTTTAAGGGTTTCAAGTGGCAATTTTCAACAAAATTATGTGAAAGCTCATAATCCAAACCAATTTACGGAGTTGCCGTCGGTGTTTCTGATGGAGTGGGAGTGAACGTTTCGGTGGCAGTGGGAGGAACCGGCGTGTCACTTGGCATATCGGTGGGCGGGAAGGAAGTGATCGTTGGGGTCGGAGTAATGGTCGGGGTTGGCGTAGGCAGGTTCAGGCGTAGAACGATGCGCTTTTCAGCGAAGAAGTCATCCCCATTCTTGGCATAGATCCTCAACGTGACCGTATCCGCTTTGATACCGGAGAGATCCCATTCGTGAATAAGGGAGGAAGACTCGATTTTATTTTTACCTTCTGCGATCAGTGTCCAATCGGATGGATCGTTGCCGTTGCCATATTCGAGCCGCCAGCCTGTGAGATCGCCATTCTTGACATCGATGATGCCGCGGATGGGAATCTTGGTTTCTGTGATGGTGTCGTTCTCGCTGACGTTAGTGAACTGTAGCACCGGATGCGGATCGGTGGAACTACACTCACGGTCAGGTGCATAGAATGGATTGCGCGGCAGGTCGTGCGACTCCAGCCAGTTGCGTCCATCTTCCGATTTGAGCCACTTGCGCGCCCACGGATCGGAGACATTCATCACCTGTTCCTTTTTGGCATAATCGGGGCAGGCATTGCCCGCGATGAGACCGGTCCAGGTGTCGATAGTGGTTTGATATTGCAAATCTTTTTCTTTCGGCAGCGGCGGTTGGTCGCTGGCGAAGTATTCGTTGCGTTGACCGCCCTTGCACCAATTGGAAGGTTCTGCACCTGAAACGGAGCAGACGATCTTTTGCGTAATGCCTGATGGCGGGATGAACGGCGTGGGCGAATTGTTGGTCACAAGTGGAACAGCATACTGCATGAATGCTGACCAGATCGGTGCCGCACCGGTGAGACCAGTGGTGTGGACCATCGGCGTGTAATCGGCATTGCCCACCCACACGCCGGTGACAAGGTCAGGAGTGTAACCGAGCGTCCAGTTATCGCGGAAGTCGTTGGTGGTACCGGTTTTGGCTGCAACCTGGAAGGGTAGATTCAACAACGAGTTGGCGCCGAACATCCACGAGCGTGCATCGTTATCGGAGAGGATGGAGGAGATTAGAAAAGCATGTTCGGGACGGATAACCTGTTCGGCTTCGGGTGGTTTGTATTCTTCGATGACATTGCCTTGAAAATCGGTGATCTTCAGGATGGCGACAGGCGGGACGCGCTTGCCTCCGTTGGCGAATACGGAATAGGCGCCTGTCATCTCGAGTAAGCTGACATCACCGCCGCCCAGCGTCAGGGCTAAGCCGTAGTCGGGTCTCGTTAAACTGGTGATGCCCAAGCGTTCAGCCATTCCGATCATGCCGTCTTTTTGCGGCGTGGATGGATCGTCATAGACCTTAACAAAATCCAATGTTTTGACGGCGGGAATGTTGAACGAGTTTGCCAGCGCCACACGGACCGTGACAGGTCCGTGGAATTTTTCATCGTAGTTGACAGGCCTGTAGGGTTCGCGTGTATCGTTCGGGTCGCCAGAGGGCGGGAACTCGCTGGGCACATCCCAGATCAATGTAGCGGGAGTCCAGCCTTTTTCGAAAGCGGCAACATAGTTGATGGGTTTAATCGAGGAACCCGGCTGACGTGTGGGACTATCCGCCATGTTGACCTGACCAGAGATGGCATCGTTGTTGAAATCGGGCGAGCCAACCATGGCAAGGATCTCACCCGTTGATGGCTGGATGGAAACCAGCGCGCCATTATGTGCGTTCTTATCGGCGAGTAACGCCACTTGTTCCGTGACCAACCGCTGAGCTTCGTCTTGAAGCGTCGGGTCGAGCGTGGTGTAGACCACGAATCCAGAGCGATAGATGGTCTGCGCGTCATATTTGGCTTCCAACTGGGAGCGAACGTAATTGACCCAGTGTGGATAGCGCGTGTTGATGTTCGGTGAGATGAAGGTGTGTGCTTTCATCTCATTAGCGGCATCTGCCGCGGCGACCTCATCCACGCAGATGGGCATGACATTCTCGCCAACCTTGACCTTGATACAACCATCGATCTGGCTGGCACCGAACATCAGCACCAATACCTGCTGTTGGCGGGCAAGAGTTACTTCGCGATTGGTGTACACATCATAGACCGCGGGAGATTGTGGCAGACCGGCGAGGAAGGATGCTTCTGAAAGAGTTAGCTGATTGGCAGTCTTGCCAAAGTAGGTTTCGGATGCGGCTTCGATGCCGTAGGCAAGGTTGCCATAATAGATCTCGTTGAGATACAGTTCGAGAATTTCATCCTTGGAATAGCGGCGTGTAATTTCTGCGGCAAGGATGATCTCTCGTGCTTTGCGGGAATAGGTGCGTTGGGCACGTTCTTCCGGAGAAAGGAGCAAGGCACGCGCCAGCTGCTGTGTGATCGTGGATGCGCCGCCGCCCTGTCCGTTGGTGCGATAGTTTTCCCACAAGGCGCGGATGATGGCTGCTACGTCAAAGCCGGGGTGGGAGTAAAAGTCTTTGTCCTCGGTGGCAATTGTCGCGGCGATGAGAGCCGGGGAAATTTTGTCGAGCGTCACAAAGGTGCGGCGTCCGGCAGAGGGATCGAGGATCTCGTAGAGCAGTCCGCCGTTGCGGTCGAGGATGCGCGTGGTCTCGAATGTTGAGGCGCGGTCTTTCAATCCTTCTACGCTGGGAAGGGTACGCGCGATCTTGTAGTATTGATAGACACCATACGAACCGACGATGATGCCCATGACGACCACGACGAACAAAGCAGCCACCAGAGCACGGAGGATACAGCCCCAGTTCTGTTTGAGATCCAGCTTGATCGGGCGCGAGATCGGTTTACTGACTGGCACTGCCGATGGTGGCGGAACGCGTCGCGCCGCGGCAGTAGGCGGAGGCGTATTGCCCGTGCGCGGACGACTCGCCTGTTCATAGGCGGCTGGCGTGACTCGCGTGCTGCCCATGTCCACTTCATCGACGCGGCGCGGCAGGGGCATGTTGTTTTCGTCTAGTGCGATGTGTTCGGGGGGGATGGGCGTGCGGCGCGGTGTATGCGCCTGGGTGGTGGCTGCCTGCTCGTCTGGCTTTGCTTCGGGTTCTTCCTTAGTCGGTTCCAGCGGGGACTCGGCGCGCGTTTCCTCTTCCGATGCGATCAGGCGCTTGATAAATTTTCTTCTCTCTTCTTCGTTTTCGTTAGTCATAATTCACATAACCTCTTACATAAGTGCCTCTTTCTTGCCACACACTCGCCCCGAGCGCAAGTGCCGGGGGAGTCCACAGAGACTTTTGACACCGTACCTGCGTTCGGTGCAGGCGGAAAATTTCTTTTTTCTCGGTGTTCTCTGTGGCAAAAATGACTTTCGCAAGAGTGCTACTTCAAATCGGGTAATTGAAGATTGCAGGACGGCGTTTCCTCAATCGTCAATCGTAAATCAAAAATCGTAAATTATTTTGGCTTGCTCATAATTAACACGACCCATGTGCCGCGGTGACACACTTCGTCGTTTTGATTTTTTACTTCCAATTGGATCGTCACCGATCCGCCGCCGATGCGCGGCAGGGCTTTGGTTTCGGTCGTAACCAGTTCCACATAAATGGTATCACCGATAAACACAGGTTTGACGAACTTCCACTCCTGTACTTCGCGGAAGGCGATGACCGTTCCATCCATCAACCCAGTCTGCCAGGCGAGACCCGACGCGATAGATAACCCCAGCAATCCGTGCGCGATTTGCTTGCCAAAGGGCATGGTCTTGCTGAATTCGGCATCGGTGTGGATGCGGTTGTCATCGCCGGAGAGCCGGGCAAAGTCCATGATGTCCGCTTCCGAGATGGTGCGAGTCTTGGTCACGATCTTTTGCCCAATGCTGAATTCTTCGAAGTAAAAGCCCATGGGGTAGTCTCCTAGTCTAATAGTCTTGTAGTCTTCTGGTCTACTGGTCAAGTGGTCTTCTGGTCTTCGACTAGCAGACTAGCCGACTACCGAACTAGAAGACTAACAAATTATACCCTTTGACCTCTTGACATTCTGCCCGTACAATACACCTATGCGTGACTGGTCACTTGCACTCGGCGACCCGCTGTGTCTTACACTCGCAGCGGATTCACGGCTTTCCGTACCCGACTACCTCAACGATCATATATGGGATTTAACCCTTGGCGGCGGCGAACCTCCCGCACTAGCGCTTCAGACGACCTTCGGGCTGCGAGCCCGTTCGATGCGTCTGTTCCTGCGCTTCAGCGAGAACGGCAAGTCGGTGAGCAACCCGGCGACCTTTGCTTTGTATCCGACCGTCCGCCGTTTCTATCCAAACTTCGTCATCGTTGATTATTCACCATTACAAAGCATTGACGTTTCTGTTGAGTACTGGGTTCCCATTTCCAACGCCATCAGTTCACGTGTGACCATTGCCAACAAATCGAATGCCACGCGCAAGATCCGCTTGGAAGTCTGTTCGATGCTGGCACCCATTGATGGTCAGGGCATGACGGCTACGCAGATGCAACTGGTCAATGTGCTGGCGGGACAAACGGGCGGACTCTTCCCCGTGCTCTTTTTGACCGGCGGACCCGCACCCGGCACCGGACCCTATCCCTCGCTCTTTCTGGACCTCGAGCTTGGTCCCGGAGCCACACGTCAACTCACGTGGACTCAAGCCGCCACCGGCACCCTGCAAGGTTCCTTCGATCTGGCGCGTCAGACCGCTGCCCGCCCATGGGAAGCGGAACGCGCCCGGCTGGAGATGTTGAACGCCAGCCAGACTATTGACATCCGCACCGGTGACAAGGATTGGGACGCCGTCTTCGCTTTCAGTCAGAGCGCCGCGTTCGGCTTGCTCTTCCCGCCCAATGCCAGTTTGCCGTGTCCATCGTTCGTCACTTCGCGCGGCATAGATAACGGATACTCGCCCAAAGGCGACGGCACCGATTATCCCGTCTCGTGGAACGGACAGACTCCGCTTAAATCGTATTATCTGGCAAGCGTGCTGCCTCTTACCTCTGCGGGGAAAGACCTGCTCCAAAATTTCCTATCCGTCCAAAAAGAAGATGGGATGATCGACGGCAAGCCCGGTCTCGCCGGTCAACGCGGACGCTATCTGGCTGCGCCGCTGCTTGCGAGTCTGGCATGGAATATTTACGAAAGATCCGAAGACAAGGAATTCCTCAAGAAAGTTTTCCCCAAGCTTCATAAATTCTTCTGGTCGTGGTTCTCACCTGAATATGACGATGACGCGGATGGACTCCCGCAGTGGAAGCACATCCTGCAATCGGGATTTGAAGATAATCCGCTGTTCGATGCGTGGCACGATTGGTCGCTGGGCATTGACATCTCGCAAGTCCACAGCCCTTCGCTGGAAGCGATGCTGTATCACGAAGCCGCCTGCCTGATCAAAATGGCGGAGGGACTCGAACAGAACGACGTGCTGACCCTGCTCCATGAACAAGCCGCCAAACTGCGCACTTCCATCACCTCCACGTGGCAGCCGCGGACGGGGCTGTATCATTATCGCGAGCGCGGCTCGGGGTCGAGTCTGGCGGGCAAGGTGTTGGCAAAACAACAGGGAGAGGGCGTCCTTTCGCCGAAATTAAAGTTCGAGACGCCGATCCGCTTGTTGATCGAGGTGCAGACCAAAAGTCCCGCCGCGAAGCGACCCGAGATCCGCATCTACGAATTCGCCTCTAAAGCCGCCGATGAGGTCATCCAAAGCGGGGATTATCAATGGCGCAACGGTGGAGCGGTCTACACGTCGCACAACGTCTATTCGCGGCTGGGAAAGATCACCGTGCGTGGACTGGCGCCGGAGGACACGGTGGTCATCAGCACGCTCGATTTCACCACTGAAGATCACACGCTCTTTACGCCGTTGTGGGCAGGCGTGCCCGATGACCAGCACGCGCAGACCATGATCGGACGCGCCCTGTTGGATACGAAGCGCTTCAACCGCCCGTTCGGTATTCCGGCCTGCCCGTCGCTGCCTGTGGCGGAGGCGGAATCGGTTTCGCAGTCGGTGCATCTGCCGTGGAATTTGTTGATCTGCGAAGGCTTGCTGCATTACGGTTTCCGCTCGGACGCGGCACGCCTGTTCGTGCACAACATGACCGCCGTCATCCAGAGCCTGAAACAGAACCGTTCGTTCCATGCCCGTTACCACGCCGAAAAAGGGACAGGCATCGGCGAGCGCAATGCGCTGAGCGGCATTGCGTCTGTGGGACTGTTCCTGCAAGTGCTGGGCGTGGAGATCCTTTCTTCATCTCGTGTGCGATTGGAGGGCGACAATCCCTTCCCGTGGGATGTGACCGTGCAATACCGCGGCTTGAAGATCATCCGCGGACAACGCCAGACCGAAGTCATCTTCGCCAACGGCAAATCTGTGACGGTGACGGATACCGAGTCAACGGTGGTGGAGTTGTAGGGCGGATTTATAATCTGTTTGTGGGCAAGGATTCTGCATGAAACCATTCTTGGTTTTTCTCAGGCAGGCAATAATTCCAATACTTTGGTTTGGTTCTGTAGTGTCAGCGTTTCTCGGCGGATTTCAACCGGGATATGTGCCTCCTCCCCCTCCCGGGCAGACTTATCCATATCCTTGGGTGGGTGTCATTTTTACTATTTTCATAACTGCCATTAAATCTGTTTTCCTTTACCTTATACTGCGCCCGCGCAAGTTTGCTTGGTCTCTTGTCCGAGCCGGGTCAGCGTTTGCAGTATTTTTTATTCTTTCTATATTGTCTGCCTACACCATGGCAACTGACCAACCCGGTTATGCTTACGTCCCCGGTGAATTCACTTTTCTTTTGACTTTCTTACTTAGCATTCTTCTTGTTACAACTGTTGTAGTCAATTTGACAAAGTATCTTATGATCCGAACGCAGATGAAATAGCTCCCCAGCGGACTCGCCCGCCTAGCTGAGACACAGTCCCTTTTGCGGGGAGATGTGACTTCTGCAACATTCATAAAGATGTGGCTTCTTAATTAAAGAGTAAGATGAAAAAGCTATATTTCCTCCTGTTGTTAGCTCTTATTTTGACTGCATGTCAACCGCAACCGGAAGCGGCAAATATTCCAGTTCCAATAGAAACATTTACACCCGCACTCCCAAATAGAATAGAAACTGAAACGCCAAAACTAACTTCAACTGCTATTCATACAAAAACGTTGAATGTTGGCGATGGTGGATTACTTTCCGGACAACCTTGTGAGTCACCTTGTTTTTACGGTATTCGAATAGGAGAAACAGCAATTGATCAAGTCGTTTCGACCTTAAAAGAGAATGGTATTTCACCATGTTATGAAATAGTCTCAGGAACAGGAATACCTGACGATAATAATCGAAGTTTTTTTGGATGTGGTATAGATGGATGGAATGTAATTGTTAACCATAATGATCGAGAAACGATCGTTGATGGCATAATTTATGATCTGAGTATTCAAATTTCTGTTGGCGATGTCATTGATAAATATGGGGAACCAGATTTTGTTGAGGTTACGCAAGGGTATATAACTAGAAACGATGTAGCTGCCTTTCTTTATTGGGATGTTATAAACATGGCAGCTTCCCTGCCAATATTGCCTGAAACTGAAGGGGAAATTTATAATCTTGAAAACAGTACAATCATTAAGGGTATTGGTTTTTACAGTGATGAAGATTACTTAGATTATTCTCGGGAATCTTCTATACCCTGGCACGGCTATGGGGTTTACAAACCATAAGTGCAAATGATACCTTTGCTTATATAACGTGACAGTCACTTCCAAAGTGACTGTCACGTTTTTATCTAAGAAAACGCTAATCCATCACCTTTATCAGCGTGGATCAGCGTTCCTCTGCGTCCAACATTAAGTTGAAGGTTAACGATTTTTAACCCATCCACAATACCATGTAGCCGCCGCGAATTTTGTGGTATAAAAAATCAGTTCGTAGGGGATGCGAGCAACGTAGAACGCAACGCACAACACATCGAAGCATCATCATTGGATTGGAAGGACAAATGACAGACCTTCTCGATCATCTTGTATTTCTCTATGGAGCAGAACAGGCTCCGTCCCTGCTGGAACGCGTCGAAAAACTCCTCGCCGAGTACCGACCGGGTATCAAACCGCGCGACGGTGCCTTGAGCGAACGCGACTCCATCCTCATCACCTACGGCGATCAGGTGCAGACCACCAACGAAAAGCCGCTGCAAACCCTGCACATCTTCTGCAACCAGTACATCCGCGACATCGTCAGCGGCATTCACATCCTGCCTTTCTACCCGTGGACATCCGATGACGGTTTCTCAGTCAAGGACTACCGTCAGGTTGACCCCGCCCTCGGCGAGTGGAGCGATGTCGCTGCCATGCAGGATAACTTCCGCTTGATGTTCGACGCGGTCATCAATCACATCTCGTCACAGAGCGAATGGTTCCAGGGTTTCCTCAATGACGACCCGCGCTACCGCAACTACTTCATCAGCGTGGATGGTTCGCCGGATCTCTCGCAGGTGGTACGTCCGCGCACGCTGCCGCTGCTGACCAACTTCCAAACTGCATCCGGTGAAAAGCGAGTCTGGACGACCTTCAGCGCCGACCAGATCGACATCAACTTCAAGAATCCGGATATCCTGCTGCAGATTCTTCGATGTGCTGCTACTCTACGCCCAAGAAGGCGCGAGCTTCATCCGCCTCGATGCCATTGCCTATCTCTGGAAGGAGATCGGCACGCCCTGCATCCACCTGCCGCAGACGCATCACGTCATCCAATTTCTGCGGCTCGCGCTGAACGACGTTGCCCCGCACGTGCACTTCATCACCGAGACCAACGTCCCGCACAGCGATAACATCTCCTATTTCGGGGATGGGACGAACGAAGCGCAGCTGGTCTACAACTTTGCCCTCCCGCCGCTCACGCTGCACACCTTCCGCACTGGGGACGCGCGCATCTTGTCGGACTGGGCGCGGACGTTGACTCTGCCATCTGATCAGACGACCTTCTTCAACTTCCTCGCCTCTCACGACGGGATCGGGCTGAATCCTGCCCGAGGATTCTTTCCCAAGCTGACATCGACTCCCTCGTCGAAGTGACTCTTGCCCACGGTGGCTTGATCTCCTACAAACAAAACGCAGACGGCACCCAGAGTCCCTACGAGATGAATATCAATTATTTTGATGCACTCTCCAAACTCCCTTCTCCCCTCGGGAGAAGGGCTGGGGATGAGGGTGAAAATGAGTCTATTGACCTCCAAGTCTCCCGCTTCCTCGCCGCCCAAGCCATCATGCTCTCCCTCATCGGTGTACCCGGCATCTACTTCCACAGTCTCTTCGGTTCCCGCGGCTGGATGGAAGGCGTCAAACTGACCGGTCACAACCGCACCATCAACCGCGAAAAGCTCAGACTCGATCCGCTTGAACGCGATCTCGCAGACAGCACATCACTCCGCTACAAGGTATTTACCAATTACTCCAAATTACTACTTACTCGAATGAGTACCCCCGCCTTCCACCCACATGGAAGTCAAACTGTTCTTGACCTTCACCCCTCCATCTTCGCCCTCGAACGCCTCTCCCCCGATGGCAACTCACACGCCTTATGTTTGCACAACGTCAGCAAAGAACAAGTTTCCTTTTCAACGAGCTACAAATCTGCAACAGATTTGTTCACTGGTCAGGAAGTTCAAATTTCAAAGGTCACGCTTGAGCCATATCAGGTGATGTGGTTAAAGCCCTACTCGGTGGTTGAGTAGCCCGAAGCGATAGCGAAGGGCGTATCGAGACCATAGCATCTTTAAGTTAGCTATTGTTTGAATCCAACAATAGGTCTCGATACGGCGGCGGTGGTTGAGTGTCTTGCAAAGACGTATCGAAACCCGCCGCCTACTCGACCAGCGGAAAATTACCAACTTAGAGGTTCCTCATGACACCATCCTCTCATAACATAGGCTTCATCTCCACGCGCTTTGCCGGCACCGATGGCGTTTCGCTCGAAACCGCCAAATGGGCGAGCGTCTTCGAACGACTCGGTCACCAGTGTTTCTATTTCGCCGGTGAATGTGACCGTGACCCGGCATGTTCCTACATTGTGCCGGAGGCGTTCTACCGTCATCCTGATATCGATAAATTAAATCAGCAGGCATATTCGGGCAGTTGGCTGGTCGCCAAAGAGGCGCGGCAGGCGCACCCTGAGATCGCCAACCTGCACAAGGATTTCTTCTCGATCTACATCCGCCCGCCTTCGATGACGCGCAAGATCAATGAGTTGAAGGAATATTTCAAGGAACAGTTGTATGCCTTTGCGCATCAATTCGATCTGGAGATCCTTGTGATCGAAAATGCTGTGACGATTCCGCTCAACATCCCGCTCGGGTTGGCATTGACCGAGTTCATCGCCGAGACCGGTTTCCCCACCATCGCCCATCATCACGACTTCCATTGGGAACGCCAGCGCTTTCAAGTTAACTCCGTAAATGATTATCTTGCTGCGGCATTTCCTCCCACACTGCCATCCATCCGGCATGTGGTCATCAACTCTGTGCAATCTCACCAGATCGCCTCTCGCTACGGTGTAGCCTCGACCGTCATTCCTAACGTCATGGACTTCGACTCGCCGCCGCCCCTTGCCGATCCGTACACCGAATCGGTGCGCAACGACTTTGGCATCCGTCCCGGTGAATATTTCATCCTGCAGCCAACGCGTGTCATCCAACGCAAAGGCATCGAACATGCCATCGAATTGGTAAAACGGCTTGATCTGCCTGCCAAGCTCATCATTTCCCACGCCTCCGGCGATGAAGGGCTGGACTACGAACAACGCGTGCGTGAATACGCCAAACTGCTGGATGTCGCTGTCCGCTTTGAATCGGATCTCGTGCAGGATCGCCGCGACACCACCATGGACGGCAGAAAGATCTACACCCTCGGCGACGTGTATCCGCATGCTGACCTTGTCACGTACCCATCCAGCATCGAAGGCTTTGGCAACGGCTTTCTGGAAGCGGTCTATTACAAGCGCTTGATCCTGGTCAACAATTACTCCATCTACGAAGTGGATATCAAACCCAAAGGCTTTCGCACCGTCTGGTTCGACGGTTACATCAGCGATAGCACACTCACGGCAGTACGCCTCATGCTCCACAACCCCGATCAGGTCCATCAATGGGTAGAAGAAAATTACCAGCTCGCTAAACGCTACTTCTCTTTTACCGTGCTGCAACGTCACATCGAAGCCCTGCTGGCAGATTGTCTGGGGCATCGGGTCTAGTTTATACGGTGGTTGAGTAGTCCCGCGTGCTCTTCGCGGGACGTATCGAAACCACAGCATGTCCAAGTTACTTATTGTTTGAATCAAACGGTTGGTTTCGATACGCTCGCAACGAACGCTCGCTACTCAACCAACGAGAATACTGAAGATATAAAAATATGAACATAGCCATCCTCCATTACTCTGTGCCGCCAGTCGTTGGCGGCGTGGAAAGTGTCATTGCCCATCACGCTCACCTCTTTGCCGCTGATGGACATTCCGTACGATTGATCGCAGCACGCGGCGATTCGCTCGGCGAACGCATTCCCATGATCGAACTGCCGCACGCCGATTTACGCCACGAACGCATGTCTCAAGTGAAAGAAGAATTGGATCGTGGTGAAGTCAGCAAAGACTTTGAAGTGATCCGCGATAAGCTGGCGATCGAATTACAAACCACGCTTCAAGGTATTGACGTCCTGATCGCCCACAACGTCTGTTCGTTGAATAAGAATCTCGCCCTCACCGCCGCGCTCCATAAGCTGCACATTGTCAATAAACTGCCGCACCTGATCCTCTGGCATCACGATCTGGCATGGACAACACCGCGCTACCAAGCCGAACTGCACGACGGCTACCCGTGGGATTTGCTCCGCACCGATTGGGGCAATACCACGCACGTCGTCGTCTCCGAGTTGCGCCGCAAGGAATTGGCAGACCTGATGAACATAGAGTCCGAATTCATTCATGTCATCCCCAACGGTGTGGATGCCGAGCGCTTCTACAAACTCGAATGGCAGACCCAGCTCTTGCTCGAAGGCATGAACCTGCTCGACTCCGCGCCGATCCTGCTGCTGCCTGTCCGCGTGACGCCGCGCAAGAATATTGAGTTGGCGTTGCATACCATGGCTGAATTGAAGAAGCGCTACCCGCAGGCGGCGCTCGTCATCACCGGACCTCTTGGTCCGCATAACGCCAACAATGTCAAATATTTTGAAAAGCTGACCAGTTTGCGTACCCGCCTCAAGCTCAACACCTCAGCGCATTTCCTTGCTGAGCTGGTCGATACCTTTTTGCCCGATGCCGTCATCGCCGATTTCTTCCGCATCGCCGATGCGCTCTTCTTCCCCAGCCGCGAAGAGGGATTTGGCATCCCGCTCATCGAAGCCGCGTTCAGTCATTTGCCCGCCTTCTGCGCGGACATCCCTCCGCTGCGTGAACTGGGATTGGACGACGCGGTCTTTTTCTCACCCGATGCTGATCCCGCCAAAGTCGCCGGGTCCATCGCTGACTATTTTGACTCGTCTATGCCCGCGCGATTAGCGATGCGTGCCCGTTCGTCCTACCGTTGGGAGTTGATCTATGACAAGCAGATCAAGCCACTACTCGCTTATGCGGGGGCTAAGCCCCCGCAAGAGCAGTTGCAAAAAGAGAGAGGAGAAAAATGAGACATTCTGAGTACTTGCCGATCCACACCGTGCTCGTCCCATTCGTGCATGAGGGACCAGGATATCAAGCGTTGGAAGCAGCACGTCATATGGACGCCAATATCGTCTTGATGGGAGTGGTGGTCGTGCCGCGCGATCAATCGCTAAGTCACGGTTCTGTGGGTGCGCGTGCTTTGCGGCGCTTGCTGCGTATCTACGGCCGTGAGAAGGGAATCACAGTCAAATCAAAGATCATTGTTTCGTATGACCCATGGAACGAACTGGCGCAATTCGTACAGGATGAACAACCGGATCTGCTCTGTCTTGAGTTCGAATTGCATTTCAAGGCGTTACATGTGACGGTGAGTGATGTGCTCGACCGCCCGCCCTGCGACGTCGCTTTGGTACGAGGAAAAATTCCCAGTAAACCGAATCAGGTTCTGGTTCCGGTACGAGGCGGTCCGCATGCGGAGTTGGCATTACGCGTCGGGCTGGGACTCCATCCCAGAGGTGTCACCGCCCTCCATTTGCGGTCGTCCAACGATTCAGCGTCCGGTACAGATGCTCCGTTCAAGGGACTCGAGCGCGTGCTGGATCAAATGCCTGAGGTGCAGATGCAATCTATCGTCACGGATGACCCGGCGCGTTTGATCCTGGAAAATGCTCGCAAGGCGGATGTCATCATCGTAGGCACGACATCGCAGCCGGTCACGAGCTCCATTTCACTGGGTCCGTTCGCAGACCGCATTTTGCATGAATCGCCAGTGGCAGTTATTGCAGTGAAGAGCCGCCAACCATTTTCTTCGGTGGCGTATGATGAAAGCGCAGGTGTGCGGGCGATCTCGATCCTCGTAGATAAATGGTTTGCGGAAAACACCTATTCGGCGGAGGAGTTCGTTCACCTGCGTGAACTTGCTGAAACCAAGCGGCGGCAGGGACTGACCATCAGCCTGGCTCTGCCCGCACTGAATGAAGAAGAGACGGTCGGCAAAGTGATCCGCACGATGAAGATGGAGTTGATGCATCGCGTGCCGTTGCTGGATGAGATCGTGCTGATCGATTCGAATTCAGACGATCACACGCGTGAGATCGCCAAGAAAGAAGACGTACCGGTTTATATTCATCAAGAGTTACTGGAGCGTTTTGGCGCGCGACGCGGCAAAGGCGAAGCATTGTGGAAAAGCCTGCTCGTAACGCGCGGCGACATCATCGCCTGGATCGATACGGACATCGTCAACATTCATCCGCGTTTTGTGTACGGCATCATCGGTCCGTTGTTGATGAATCCACAGATCCAGTTCGTGAAGGGCTTTTATCGCCGACCGTTGAAGGTAGGTAACAAGATGCAAGCTGGCGGCGGTGGACGTGTGACCGAGTTGACTGCGCGTCCCTTGTTGAATTTGTTCTACCCTGAACTCTCCGGTGTGGTGCAGCCGCTCTCTGGCGAATACGCGGGCAGACGCAGCGCGCTGGAGACTGCTCCGTTCTATTCCGGTTACGGGGTCGAGACCGGTTTGTTGATCGACATCTACGAGCGTTATGGATTACAAGCCATCGCCCAGGTGGATCTGCTGGAACGCATCCACCACAACCAGCACCTGGAGGCGTTGAGTAAGATGTCGTTCGCCATTATCCAAACTGTGATGCACAAACTGGAAAAACGTTTCGGGCGTTCCGTGCTGGAAGATGTCAACCGCTCGATGAAGTTGATTCGCTACAACAACAAGGGCTACTTCCTCGACGTGGAAGAGATCGCCGAACGCGAACGTCCACCCATGATCGAAGTGGAGGAGTATCAGAAGATGCGGGAGGAGAGCAAACAACCAGAACCGCTATAACGAACATGTCGTTGCGAGGAGGGCTCTCTTCCCGACGACACTTGCACCTGGCGCAAGTGCAGGTGAGCAATCTCCGCTTAAACGGTTAATACTCATTGATGGGGCACTTCCCTTTACGGGAGATTGCTTCGCTCCGCTCGCAACGACATATTGCAATCTCGGTTTTGTTTTATGGTATAAAACTTTGCCGAATAAATTCTTGAGATAGAAGAATCATGACAGAAGAAAAGACAAAAGAAATGGAAACGGAGGTAGCGCGTTCTGAACTTCAGGAATATCTCTACCTCCGTCAACAAAGACGCCGCCTGTTCCCGCTTTCGGCGGTCGTGGGGTTTTGTGCCGGGGTCGTTGCTATTCTCTTTCGCGGAGCACTGGCTAGCGCAGATGCATTGCGAAATCTGTTACTTGTCAAAGCACACGAACAACCAGTCTGGGGTTGCATATTTCCCATTTTGTTCAGTGTTACAGGTGCAACGCTTTCGCTCTTTCTTGTGCGGCGCTTTGCTCCCGAAGCAAAAGGGAGCGGTATCCCGTTTCTCGAAGCGGTCCTGCAGCGTTTGCGTGACCTGAAATGGATGCGCATCCTGCCGGTCAAATTTGTTGGCGGCGTTCTCTCCATCGGCAGTGGACTGGTTCTCGGGCGCGAAGGTCCGACCGTGCAAATGGGTGGCTCCGTTGGTGCGGCGGTTGCCGATAGTTTGAAGGTTTCTCCACGCGAACGCCTGACCTTAATTGCCGCCGGAGCCGGGGCTGGGCTCGCCGCAGCATTCAATGCTCCATTATCCGGTCTGGTCTTTGTTTTGGAGGAAGTGCAGCGCGACTTTCACCCGATCGTGTTTGGTACCGCTTTTCTCGCCGCCGCCGTAGCGGACGTGGTGGCGCGCGTCGGCGCCGATCCGTTCCCTGTGTTCGACATCCCGAAATATCTGACGCCGCCGGTCGAAACACTGCCTGCCTTTGCCATTCTTGGAGTGGTCGCAGGTTTGCTGGGTGTTCTCTTCAACCGCAGTCTGGTAGCTTCACTGAATTTCTACGCTCGCTTGAAAAACAAATACCTGGCAGTGGCAGTGATGGGAGCCTTGATCGGCTTGATCGGTTGGTTTTCTCCCATGGCGATTGGCAACGGGCATCCGCTGGCAGAAATGACGCTGACGGGAAGAGTTGTGCTCACTGCTATTCCACTGTGGTTCATCACTCGCTTTCTGTTGACCGTCTCCAGTTACGGCACAGGTGTCCCTGGTGGGATCTTTGCTCCACTATTGGTATTGGGCGCGTTGATTGGTCTGGCAGTGGGCGAGATTACTGTGTTGATCGTCCCTTCTGTGAATGTTGTTCCCGCTGCGTTTGCAGTAGTTGGCATGGCAGCCTACTTCACTGCCATCGTCCGCGCACCGTTGACGGGCGTAGTGCTGATCATCGAGATGACGGGCAACTATGAGCAGATGCTTCCACTGTTGATCAGTTGTTTCTTCGCTTATGCTGTTGCCGAATCACTCAAGGATCTGCCGATCTATGAAGTGCTGTTGGAACGCGATCTGATGAATGAAGGCGACCAGATCGATCACGAACATCCCATCGTCATGGATTTTACGATCCAGGAAGGCGCGCCGTTCGAAGGCAAACTTGTCCGCTCGCTCGGCTTACCAGCAGGCTGTATCCTAGTCCGCTGTTCGAATGGCAGACGCGAATGGGTGCCCAAAGCGAATACACGTTTGGAAGCGAATATGCGCATCACAGCAGTCATCGAACCAGATGCCACGCAGGGCATCGTTCTTTTGCGAAAAGGATGCAAGTCACTGCATGAGGAAATTATGAGATAAATAGATTGAATAAACGGGGAATTAATCTCAAGCCGAAAATTTCATGGTAAAAAATATTCCGTAGTTCGTACTGCGGAGTATTGCATGACTACATCGATCCTTATTTTTATTGCCGGACTCCTCGTCCTTATCCTGGGTGCTGACCTATTGGTGCGCGGCGCATCGCGCCTTGCCGCGGCGTTTGGCGTTTCACCACTGGTGATCGGGTTGACCATTGTGGCGATCGGCACAGCATCGCCGGAGATCGCGGTCTCTTTACAAGCTGCCTTGAACGGGCAGGGCGACCTGACACTGGGCAATGTGCTCGGCTCGAACATCTTCAACATCCTGTTCATCCTTGGCACAATATCGATTATTACTCCCATTGTGATCGCGGAACAACTCATCGGCAAAGACGTTCCGCTGATGCTAGGCATATCCTTGCTGACTTTTGTGTTGGCTATGGATGGCAGGCTGGGCTGGCTGGATGGCGTGATCCTTCTGCTTTGTCTGGTTCTCTATATGATTTTTGCATTGCGAGAGAGTCGGAACGAGAGCCGAGATGTTCAAAAGGAATATTCCAGGGAATATGCAGAAAAAGAAAAACGCACATCCCGCCGTACCCTAATGAATGTTCTGTTCATCGTCAGCGGGCTTGGATTGCTTGTGTTGGGCTCCAACTGGCTGGTGGATTTCAGCCGTCAGTATTGCCAAAGCTCTTGGAGTAAGCGAACTGATGATCGGTCTGACCATCGTGGCGGTGGGGACGTCCCTGCCGGAGGTTGCTACATCCGTGATTGCGGCATTGAAAGGAGAAAGTGATATCGCTGTCGGCAATGCGGTGGGAAGTAATATCTTCAATTTGCTTGGCGTTTTGGGGATCGGAGCGTTACTGGCTCCAGACGGTATCTCCGTAGCGGATTCCGTATTGCGCTTGGATTTCCCCGTTATGGTCTTTGTGGCATTGGTCTGTCTGCCTGTCTTTTATATCGACAGCCGTATCTCGCGCCTCGAAGGTATCTTATTGTTTGGGTACTATGTCTTATACATATCCTATTTGTTCCTGCAAACATCAGATAGCTCCGCCTTGTATGCCATGACGCTGTTCCTTGCCATTTTTGTGCCGGCTACTTTTATTACACTGGTCGTGATCGCCATTCGTTCTCGCCGTTCAAAAGTCTCGTGAGAAGTTTGTTATTTGGTATAAAATCCCCATAATGGAATGACCTGATGCCTGGCGAAAACATCATCCTTGTCGAAGAGATCATTGTTGTACTGTTACTGATCGCGTCAGTGATCGCAGTTCTCACGCGCCGCTTGCGGATTCCCTACACGGTCGGGCTGGTGTTGATCGGCGTGGCGTTGAGTTTGCTTTCTCCCACTACCATCAACATCTCGCCGCAGATTATTCTTGCCTTGCTTGTCCCGCCCTTGGTGTTTGAAGCCGCGTTCCATTTGCGCCTGGAAGATTTACGGCGCGACTTCTGGTTGATTATGCTGTTAGCTGTTCCAGGCGTGATCCTCACCACGCTCATGGTGGGCGGGCTGGTTGCCTGGGGTACGGGACTCACCATTCAGGCGGCGATGGTGTTCGGTGCGCTTATCTCCGCCACTGACCCTGTCTCAGTGGTGGCGCTCTTCCGCAGGCTGGGAGTGCCGCGCCGCTTGCAAGTGTTGCTCGAAGGCGAGAGCCTCTTCAACGATGGGACTGCCATTGTGATGTTCAATTTGATGCTCTCCGTCGCACTTGCCGGGAAGTTCAATGCGATTATCAGCATCCGTGATTTTCTGGCGGTGGCTGGCGGCGGGGTCTTGATCGGTATCGCGCTGGGACTGCTCATCTCAAAGACCATCGAACGCATCGACGACCCGCTCGTGGAAACAACTCTTACCACCGTGCTGGCGTTCGGTTCCTATCTTGTAGCGGAATATTTCCACGTCAGCGGCGTGTTGGCAGTGGTCGCAGCGGGCATCGTGAACGGGAACGCGGGATCAGGCGGAATGTCCGCGACGACACGTGTGGTCGTTTTCAACTTCTGGGAATACGCAGCGTTCATCGCCAACTCATTCATCTTTCTGCTGATTGGGCTGACCATCAACATGAATGCCATGCTCCAAAATGGAAGCGCGATCTTCTGGGCGATCCTTGCGGCGCTGGCAGCGCGGGCAGTGAGCATCTATGGTTTTTCGATCTTTGGTCGCGAGATCTCAGCGAAATGGAAACACGTTCTTTTCTGGGGTGGGTTGCGCGGTGCCATTGCATTGGCGCTGGCATTGAGCCTGCCGGAAACTGGTTCGCTGGCTCCGGTGCGCGAAAGTTTGCAAGCCATGGCGTTTGGTGTGGTGATCTTTACGCTGCTGGTGCAGGGTGTTTCCACCGATTGGCTGGTAAAGCGACTCAAACTCGTGCAACGTTCCGAGTCTCAAGATCAATATGAGTTGCGCCACGCCCGTTTCGTCGCCGGACGTGCCGGGTTGGAAGCCGTGCGTCGCATGAATTGGCAAGGACTGATCTCCGAGCATACCTGGCAAAAACTTTCTCCGCTCTTGCAAAAGCAAAATGAAAAACTGGTCGAAGCGGTGCGCGATGTGATTACGTCCGATCCGGCAGTGGAAGCCGAGGAGCTCGATACGGCTCGACGCGAATCTCTTCGTGCACAACGCAATGCTTTTCGCAGCCTTCTGCGTGATGGTGTCATCTCGGAGGAAAGTTATTCCATGCTCGTCAGTGAAGTGGATACGGCATTAATGGGCGAAGACCCAACCTGGGGACAGTTTACGCAAGGGGAATGATTTACTGTTGTGTCTTGTATCAAGTTCTGATAAGATGAAGCCATATCAGAGGTGACTATGACCACTTCCATTCATCATTTGTTATTTGCCGTTGTGCAGGAACAGGATATTGACACCGCCACTCATGCGCTGGAAGCGTTGGGGCTGCCTGTCACATTCCTTTCGAGTGCCGGCGGATTTTTAGGACGCCGCAACGCCACCTTGTTGATCGGTTTACGGGAGGGAAAAGAGGAAGAAGCGCTACGCTCGCTGGAAGAATCCTGTTGACAACGCATCGAATATCTCACCCTGCCCTTGGAAGGATCGCCTCTTCCCATGCCCGCACCTGTTCCCGTTACCGTGGGCGGTGCCACTGTTTTTGCGTTACCCGTTGAACGTTTCGAAGAATTCTAAGAGGAGCGTGCCTCATGAAAATGATCATCACCATTGTGAAAGACAGCGAAGCAGACACTATAACCCAGGCTCTCACCTCCGCAGAATACCGCGTGACACGTGTTGCCTCTACCGGTGGATTCCTCCGCAGTGGATTCGTCACCCTGCTCCTCGGCGTGGATGATGATCGCGTGGACTCTGCCATTGAATTGATCAAAGGCAAGTTGAAACCTGCCACCAACAACGAGAAACGCGCCACGTTATTCGTCATCCCGGTGGAACGCTTCGAGCAGGTATAGCCTGGAACAAAATCAATCTTGTACAAGTCCATATAGGACGAAGCAAATGGAGACACTGAGATAGCCCTCTTCGTGTCTCTATATCTTTAAGTAACCCCTGTAATGTCATTCTCCCGAAGGGACATCGCTTCGGGACGATGTGAGCGAAGCGAAGAATCTCTACCTTTAGGATGTCAGATACTCTGCTCAGGGCAACAAGTTTAATTGTGAGGAGAAAAAATGAATCGACGCGTTTACCCGTTTGTAGCTTTGATCTTTCTAATGCTCGCTGCGCTGGCATGTGCACTTCCCGGCGGCGCGCAGCCTTCTTCACCGAACCAGGTGGAGACGATCGTGGCGGCGACCATCCAGGCGCTGACTCCCGTTTCGGGCACGGAACCAACCTCCGCCCCAAATACCGAAGCGCCGTCTGTCCTTCCGCATTCGTTCTATTATCTTGGCACCGACAGCTCGGGACTGATGCAGATCTTCCGCATCGAAAAGGATGGTAAGACCCAGAAGCAGATCACATCTGAGACGGTCAATGTTGGTAATTACGATGTCTCACCGCTGGACGGCAGTGTGGCATATGTAGTCAACAATCAATTGTTATCGATCAACGCCGATGGTTCCAATCGCAGTCTGTTGTTCGACGGCGGCACGCCAGACCCCAATAACCAATTGGCGACAACAATCACGAGCCCCGTGTTTTCCCCCAACGGACAAACCATCGCCTATGGATTTAAAGGCTTGAATTTATATTCCATTACAGGTGGCACATCGAATCTTGTGCTGCCCCAGAAAGCCGCGGGCGATTCTTCACCGGCGGAAATGTATTTCCCGCAGAACTATTCCCCAGATGGGTCAAAGATCCTGATCACGATCGCCATTCCCAACAGCGATGGAATTTCGTCTGGCGTCTTTTATCCGGGACCGAACACCATCGTCCGCTTCACAGGTGGAGACGGAGCCAGGATCTGCTGCGAAAAACAAGGTTGGGCGGCTGACGGTTCAGCACTTTTTATAGGCAATGCCAGCCTGGGATTTCTCGGTTCAGGTCTCTGGCGAATTGATGCCGCGACCGGCACCACAACTACATTGATCCCTACCGACGCAGGAAGCGGCAATTACAATTTTGCCGATATGCCCTACCCCGCACCCGATGGTCAGCTCTATTACTTCTATGCAACCGCTTCCGCCGGACCAGATGGCATGATTCTCCGTGCCCCTTTGCAGATTGTCCGCTCCGCACCTGATGGCGTGACGGGACGCGCCGTGCTCAACCCCGGGAACTTCCAGTTGATGAATGAAGCGCTCTGGGCGCCGGATGCCAGCTTTGTGGTGATTGCCTTCGCTCCTACCCAGGATGTGTATAACGGCGGTCAGGCGGAAGTCACGTATTTGGATGGGCGACCAAGCATGGTACTAACGACCTACGCCCAAAACATGAAATGGGGACCGTAACAAAACATCGGCATGGAACAAAATCAGCGTTGATGTTGTTTTATACACTACATCACTGCGGCGATACTCAGAGCGCAAACGGGTGTCGCCGTTTTTTATTTTTATATAGAGGTGTTCTATGAAATTCTATTTTCGACCGATGATCGCTATCCTCCTATTGGGACTCGCCATGCTGGCATGTTCTTCTTCCATTACGACCGTAGAAGAAACTCCGCCTCCGACTCCCGAACAGGCTGACCTACCTACCCCGGCACCTGCCACGCCGAATGCTCTTCTGCCTCAGCCCTTATATTTTCTCGCTTTCGACGGGCAATCGATCAAACAGGTCTTTCGCCTCGAACGCGATGGCAAGGCTGAAAAGCAGTTGACATTTGAATCAGCCAACGTGACGAACTATGACGTTTCACTTGCCGATGGCAGCCTCGCCTTTGAATCGAATAATCAACTACTCCTTGCCAATGCCGATGGCTTGAACCGCCGCGTACTGGCAGACGGCGCTCGCTACCCAGTCTTCTCTCCTGATGGCAAGAACTCTTGCCTACAGCTTGAACGGACTGACGTTCTACGATCTCGCGACGGGCACTTCCAATCTGGTGTTACCCGACCAACCACTCGGTGGTTCGTTGCCTCCGGAACTCTATATACCCGACAAATATTCGCCCGATGGAACAAAACTTCTCCTCGAAGTTGGTCACCCGCCTGATAGCCCATGGACAGCGGCGATCTATATTCCTGCCACCAATACGCTCATGCCGTTCACAGGGAACGATCCACGCTTATCCTGTTGCGTTTACTACGGTGGCGCGAATTGGTCCGCCGATAGTTCCAGCTTGTATACCGCCGCCACAACACCTGATGCTTCTGTTCCTTTTGCCGAACTATGGAAAGTGGATGCGAACACTGGCGCGGTCACAACGCTTATTCCCGGTAGCGCTGGTGATGGGAACATGATGTTGATGTATCTGCACTATGAGCCTTATCTCGCCCCCGATGGCGGACTGAACTTCTTCTCAGCCAAAATTCCTGAAGCGACGGGCCATGTCAATCATGTGCCGATGGTCATTGTCCGCACCAAGCCAGAAGATATCACCGCCAATTGGAGCATCCTGCGTGGAGATATGCTTGACCTCGTGGACGAAGTCCTATGGGCGCCAGATGCAAGCTTTGCAGTCGTTGTCTTCGCACCGATAGAAGACCAAGTCACTGGTGGTCGAGCGGAGATCGTTTCCTTCAATGGAACGAACAATGTACCTTTGGTTGATTATGCTGAAAATCTGAAATGGGGACGGTGATAACGATGCTCTGTCGGAGCTTAGCCACCTACAGAATATCTTATTTCAACAAGTTCGGGCGGGGTCTCAGACCCCGCCCTATCTATTTGTTTGCTAGAAACTCATCGAAAAATCCGATCACCCGTTCCGTATATTCCGCTTCGTAAACGTAAAACATATTCAAATGAGAAACGCCCGGCTCCGTCCATAATTGGCGTGGTTCACCGGCGGCATCGTACAAGCGCTGGGCAGAATCGAGCGGAACCATGCCATCATCCATCCCCTGAATAAGAAACACCGGGCGCGGGCTGATCTTGGAGATATCTTCCAGTGGGCTGACCTGCTCCAGCCTGATGCCACTCTCACTCTCCGCAAAGAAGCGGATCAACGGTCGTAGAACTGGGACTGGTACACGTAAGTCAAATTCATCCTTCAACGTCACGAAGGGACTATCCGCTACCAACGCTTCGATCTGCGGGTAACGTGCCGCCGCACGTATCATCGTCACAGCGCCCATGGAGCCGCCCCAACCGCCAATGTGTTTCACCCCCGGCTGGCTAAGCACAAAATCCAGCGCAGCTTTCACATCTTTGATTTCGTAATAGCCGAGCGAACAAAATTCTCCGCCGCTGGTTCCATGTGCCCGAAAATCCCACGCCATCACCCCGTAGCCATGACTGGCGAACAAGGTGTACATCTCTTCAATGCGGTGGAGACCGTAACCGTGCGCAAGCAGGATCACTGTCCCATTTTGGGGCGGCGTGTACCAGGCAGAAAGCTTAACCCCGTCATCAGTCATTAATTCAATATCTTGGAAGGCAATTCCGTTTGTTTTTAGGTATTCCTCATTCGCTGTGCTTCGTTCCGGGTGAAGATAGGCATTCGCTTGACGGTAGCTTCCCCAAACGACTGTTGCCCCAGCAGCTAGAAACAGGAGAAAGATCGTGGCGAAGAACAGCCGTATCCAGTATTGCCAGTTTCGATGGGTGGTTTTCATAATTCCCTTCTAAAAACGCTCTTTCGGGCTGAGTCCCGAAAGAGCGTTTTATTAGCCAAGAATAAAATTATCGATCAGCCTGGTCTTCCCAAAGTACACTGCCATCGAGAGCAGCGCCTTGCCTTTGATCTCGTCCAACTCTTCGAGCTTATCACAGTCCACGCAGGAGACGTATTGCGGTTCCGCCAGCGGTTCGCTTGCCAGCACTTCCTTCATCCTTGCTCTGATCTTGTCCGCATTCCGCTCGCCCGTCTCAAATAGTTCCTTTGCCGCGCTCAACGAGCGGAACAGCACAGTAGCCCCTTTACGTTGTTCCGAATCAAGGTACACGTTACGGCTCGACATCGCCAGCCCATCTGGCTCCCTTGTGGTTGGGCAAACCACGATCTCCAGCGGAAAATTCAAGTCTCTGACCATCTGCCGGATGACCGCCACCTGCTGGGCGTCCTTCTGACCAAAGTAGGCTTTGTGCGGCTGGACAGCGTTGAACAGCTTGGCGACCACTGTGGTCACGCCTCGGAAGTGACCCGGTCTCATTGCCCCTTCGAGCGGCTTGGTCATCGCTTCCACCTCCACCCAGGTCTGGTACCCTTGTGGATACATTACTTCCGCTGACGGCGTCCAGACCACATCTGTGTACTCTTCGATTAAGCGGAAGTCTCTCTCAAGGTCACGGGGATATTTGGCAAGGTCTTCCTTTGGTCCGAACTGGGTCGGGTTGACGAAGATAGATACGAAGACACGCTCACATTCCTCTCTTGCTCTCTTGATAAGAGAGAGATGCCCTTCGTGAAGGTAGCCCATAGTGGGCACGAGACCGACTGTCTCTGAGAAGGGGAGGCGGGTAGTCCGCAGTTCGGGTAGGGTAATTACTCTTTGCATATACGAAATTTCCTTGTTGACAGCCTTAGAAAATCTGTGCTAAACTTACTTTCCAACTATTTAGAAAAGGAGAAAAAATGGCTTACTCACATACTAACTCAAAGGGAACCACCTATTACCTGCATTCCAACGGCAAGATGTTCTTCTTCTCGAAGGAGATCAAGGACGGCGCTCTCGATGCCGTGCCCGCCGGTTACGAAGTGGTTGAAATGAAGACGGGCATGCTCGTCCTCAAGAAGCTCCAGCCGGCAGCGACCGCGGAGAACAAATAATCAATAAAGTATAACTCTGTTCGAAACAACTAAATAATCTTTTAGATAAAAAGGAGACTACTTATGACACGTAACACAGCATCTAAAAGTCCTGAACAAATGAAAGTGAGGGGAACATGCCAGCACTAAACCGAGTCCAATTGATCGGGTATCTGGGCAAAGACCCCGAAGGCAGGTTCACCCCTACCGGCAAGAAAGTCACTCAGTTCAGCCTCGCGGTCTCGAACCGCTGGAAGAGCAAAGATGGCGAGAGTAAGGAAACTACGGAATGGGTGAACATCGAAGCATGGGGACGGCTTGGCGAAGTCTGCCAGGAATATCTGAAAAAGGGCAGCTTGATCTTTGCCGAAGGACGGCTCAAGACCGATAAGTATGAAGAGAAGGGCGAGACCCGCTATTTCACCAAGGTGGTAGCTCAGACGATCCAGTTCCTGTCTGACACTCGAGCCAGCGAGGTAGTAGAGCAACCCGGAGCGATGGACGAGGAGCCGCTCGAAATCAACAGAGTTCCCGTTCTAAGCTTATATATTGTGACTTGGGCGGACATGTACACAAAGTAAAATTTAGAAATATGGGCTGCAGTGAATTTCATTGCAGCCCATCCTTTTTAACACTAACAGAAGTGCCAACCTCCGTTCTTTCTGACAAAAATGACAATTTTCATTATTTGACTCTGAATTTGTTTTCAGTAAACTGTTATGTATAAACCTATGTAGAAAATGGAGGAACTGTTATGCCTGCGCTCAATCGTGTCCAACTGATCGGGTATCTAGGAAAGGATCCCGAAAGCAAGTTCACCCCTAACGGTAAGAAAGTATCCCACTTTAGTCTTGCGGTCTCCAACCGTTGGAAGAGCAAGGAAGGCGAAAGCAAGGAATATACGGAGTGGGTCAGTGTGGAAGCCTGGGGACGCTTGGGTGAGATCTGCCAGGAATACCTCAAGAAGGGCAGCCTGGTCTATATCGAAGGTCGCTTGAAGACGGATCGGTATGAGGACAAGGGTGAAACAAAATACTACACTAAGGTAGTCGCTCTTGCCTTGCAAATGCTCGACCGCAAACCGAGTGAAGAACCTATGACGACCGTGGAAGAGGATGCCGCAGAGTACGAGGCGTAATTCCTGCCAAGTTCATACAACGGAATAAAAGAAAACGCGAGCCGTGTACTGAACGACTCGCGTTTTTGTTCTCAAAAGCTCTTAGCTACAAAGTTCTCTGAGTTTTTTCTCCCAATCTCTGTGCGCTCTGTGGCAAATAGTCTTATGGGACTGTCTCGCTGACGGTGACTTTGTCGAAAGAGGTGATGACGGGTGCGTTCTCGAAGGATGACACGGTGAAACCAACTTTGCCCGGCACCACTTCAAAACGGGAAACATCCATGTTGCGGAAGAGCTTGCCGTTAATGTAAAGTTCTATGACCGTGCCCTTACAGTTCAAGCCGATCTCCTGTTGGGAATTGTCAAGTTTGATGTACTCGGATGTTCCCGAAATGACCGGAATGTAATCAGCAACGCCCGTATCGAGCCATGTGCCGTATAGGATGTTGTAGCTGCCATCGTTGGCGATATTGAATTCAAGCCAGCCCTTCTCTTCGGAGTAGCGGCAGATCAAGCCAACTGTGGACTCGGTCCCTTGGCGGAATTCAAAGGATGTATCGATGCGTACATCGCTGTAGTCTTCTGCACCGTAGAGTGCGTAGACCCAGGTATGCGGTGCGTCCATTTGCACGGTGAGGTGACTGCTTTCGGTGGTGATGTTGGGACTGGCTTGGTTGCCTGCCTGGAGGATAACCCAGCCCGCCAGAGAGGCGTCAAATTCGTTGGTGAAGAATCTCGGGAGCGGAGTCGGGGAAGGCTCGGGGGTAAAGGTTGGTGCAGGGGTGAACGTAGCAGGTATAGGCGTAGGAAGAGGCGTTTCAGTCGGGAAGAAGGAAGGGGCAGGGGTAGGAGTCGCTGTTGGCTGGCAGGCGGTGAGTAGGATGAGACATCCAAGAAGTAGTTTTTTCATGGCGCTTTTTATAACACAGTTGGGCATCTGCGGGCTCCTTAAAAGAGTTCGCTCGGCAAACATATTGCCGAGCGAAAGTGTGGAGATGGCGAGAATCGAACTCGCGTCCGAAAGATTCGACCCTCGGAAATCTACGAGCGTAGTCGGTCGACTGCCGTAAGGCGTGTCATCGCAGAGATCTCGTCCGACAAGAACGCTCTACGACCAGCCGCTAGTCTTTCGCGCATATAGCGGCGTGATGCGCGGCACTCCACCATTGTCTCGCCCGACCCGGCACCCGGCGGAGGAAGGTGACGGCGGACGCAGCCTCATCAAAGGAGACTGACTGTTATGTCATCGCTTATGCAGCGAGGGGCATAGCAGCGTAGGAAGTGCGGTTGGCACTTGATTGTTTGCGCTGAGTTATCGAGTTCGGCGCCTCTCGGCTCGCATTCCGGGACCAGCCTCTCCCGTCGAAGCCTGTCATCCCCATAAAAACGGGACAGTTTTCATGCTGTTCCTCAGATTACACTTCCATTATAGCATAACGGCGGTATGAGACTTTGTGTTATTCTAGGTTTGATTCGTGTAGTGCTTTCTCAGAAACAACTTTGTCAGTGGTCTACGAAGGTCTACTTAAGCGAAGAATACCTTCATTTTTGCAAATAAGTTGGGAATCTTGCCCGAAAATAGGCTTTGTGCTAGACTGTCCTATACTACAGCTTGCCAAGGATCACCATGAGCGAAAAAATCCTTATCATTGATGACGATCTTGATACACTCCGTCTGGTTGGCTTAATGCTTCAGAGGCAGGGATATCAAATTAGTGCAGCCACAAATGGTCAACAAGGGTTGGACAAGGCGTTCGAAGAAGACCCCGATATGATTCTGCTCGATGTGATGATGCCCGATATGGACGGGTACGAAGTCACGCGACGCTTGAGACGGAATCCGTCTACGATGGAAACCCCCATCCTGATGTTCACCGCCAAGACGCAGTTGGATGATAAAGTGATCGGTTTCGAAGTGGGTGCCAATGATTACCTGACCAAACCCACTCATCCCTCTGAATTACAAGCACGGGTCAAAGCCTTGCTTGCGCGTGCTGGTGAGAAGAAAGCCGCCGCAGCTCCTGCCAAGAGTGAAAGCCAGGGATTTGTTATCGGCGTGATCGGTGCCCGAGGCGGATTAGGCGCATCTACTCTTGCGGTCAATATTGCTGCCAGTCTGCATGCCCGCACCAAGAGTGAAGTGATCGTTGCCGAGATGCTGCCCGGGCGTGGCACCCTGGCGCTTGAACTGGGGGTGGCTACCTTCAAGGGTCTTACCGACTTGCTCAGTGTCAGCAAGACCAGTGAATTAACCCGTGACAAAGTACGTGAATCCCTCACCCACCATTCTTCAGGGTTGAAGATGCTGCTCGCCTCCGACCGTCCGCGTGATATGCACTTGGTCAGCCAGACCGCTAATTACGAGGCTATCGTTGCCAGCCTGGTTGGATTGGCGCGTTTTGTGGTGCTCGATTTGGGTGCGGGTTTACAGCCTTTCACCGAGAAGATCATCCCTCGTTGTAACGAATTGATGGTGGTGCTGGAAGGTGTTCCTAATACGATCATTGGCGCCAAGGCGCTCATTGACGATATCCTTGCCCTGGGAGTTAACCAGAAGAGTATTCACTCCGTGTTGAATAATCGGGTACGCTCCGATACGCAATTACCCTCCAGTCAGGTGCAGAACAAACTTGATTACGAGATCCTTACCACGCTGACGCCTGCTCCTGAGTTGTTTGTACAAGCCACACGTATTCAATCCCCGGCGGTTTTGTGTCAGCCTGAAAGCCTGACGGCACGACAGATCAGCAAGCTGGTGGACTTTATTAGTGAGCGCGAGGCGCTTCCTCGATGACCGATCCCGCCAGTCCGATACTCGCCGATGGCGCGGCGATCGAGGACGCGGCGGAATTATTCCGCAAGGCAAAGCGCGTCGTAGCGCTCACCGGAGCGGGGATGTCCACTCCTTCAGGCATTCCAGATTTCCGTTCAGAGGGAACTGGTTTGTGGTCCCACGATGAACCGATGGAAGTCGCATCGTTAAGCACCTTTCGAACTTATCCTGAACGATTCTTTAATTGGTTCCGTCCATTGGCGGGTCATATATTCAACGCCGAGCCAAATGCCGCGCACAAAGCGCTGGCAATGATGGAAAGCCCCAGCCGCGAGATCACCATCATTACACAGAACATCGACCTGCTTCATCAAAAGGCGGGTTCGAAACGCGTGGTGGAAATGCACGGTTCCATGCATACCATGAGTTGTACCGAGTGCTTTAATAAATTCGAGACTAAATTTTTTATCGATGATTTTATTGTGAAGGGTAACATCCCAAAATGTCCAAATTGCAATGGTATCTTGAAGCCGGATGTGATATTGTTTGGAGAACAGTTGCCTCAAGTAGCGTGGTTCGACGCGCAGCGTGCGGTACGTCAATGCGACTTGATGTTAGTAGCGGGTTCATCGCTGGAAGTGTTACCGGTGGCGGGATTGCCCATGCAGGCGCTTGACCGTGGTGCGCATCTTATTATTGTCAACAATACACCCACGTACCTCAACGTGCGAGCCGATGTCGTCCTCATGCAGGATGTTTCCACCATACTCCCTGAAATAGCGAAGCGAGCGATCCATGGCTGAGATAAAAACCCAAACCCTTGATAGTTACCTGCGCGTGATCGAAATCTCACGTGACCTGGCATCCACCCTCGATCTTGATATATTACTGGACGATATCGTCCGCGCAGCAGCAGACGTTACCCATGCTGAATCTGCCTCGATCATGCTCTACGACGATATGGCGCGTCAACTCTACTTTCAAGTTGCGACCAATATCGATGAGCCGACCTTGCGTGGACTGATCGTCCCGCTTGAGAACAGCATTGCTGGCTGGATCGTGACCAACCGCAAACCGGTGCGCATCGATGATGCTCAAAAGGATCTGCGTCACAACAGTAATGTGGACCAGACGCTTAGCCATACCACAAAATCCCTTTTAGGGATTCCGCTGATTACAAAGAATAAGGTGGTTGGTGTGCTCGAAGTATTGAACAAAAAGCGCGGTAAATTCACCGACCCCGATGAATCCATGCTGACGGTGCTGGGCGCCCAGGCGGCGGTGGCGATCGAGAATGCGCGTTTGTTCCAGCAATCCGACCTGATCGCAGAGTTCGTACATGAACTGCGAACACCGCTGGCATCGCTGAGCACGGCAACCTATTTGTTGCTGCGTCCTGAAATGTCGCACGAGCAGAGAAGCCAGATCGTCAACAATATTCACAATGAGACCCTGCGCTTGAACTCGCTGGCATCCTCCTTCCTCGACCTGGCGCGAACTCGAGTCGGGGCGTGTGCAGTTCCGCAAGACAAAATTCAGCGCAGCGGACCTGCTCTATGAATGCCGCGATGTGATGATGTCAAAGGCGCAGGAGACGAATGTTCAGATCCGCGTGGATGTGCCCAACGATATGCCATTAATGGAAGCGGATCGTGACAAGATCAAACAGGTGCTGCTCAATTTGTTGAGCAATGCCATCAAGTACAACCGCCCCAATGGTTCGATCATTATTACCGGTAATTACAATGAAGCTGAGTTATCTGTGATGATCCAGGATACCGGCTTGGGTATCCCGGAGGAATCGATTCCCCATCTCTTCGAGAAGTTCTTCCGTGTGCGCGAACATGAAGGCAAGGCCGCCGGTACAGGGCTGGGGCTTTCCATCTGCAAGCAGATCATTCAAGGACATAACGGTCGCATTGAGGTGAAGAGCAAAATGGGTATTGGCACCTCGTTCACCGTTTTTCTGCCTCGTGCCGGGCGTTCGATGCCAAAGCTTGAACAATAATTCGTGACAAAATCGGGTGGAGTCTTTGCGATACACTTCGAATCAGTAGCCCCCACCCAAACTGTGTTTAAGGTTGAATCAGCACTTTGAGCACCCCGGTCTCTGCGGCGTGCTCAAATGCTTTTAACGCCTCCCCCAGCGAAAATTCCGAATTGATCAGGACAGTTGGATTCACTTGTTTGGATTCCATCAGGCGCAGCGCCGGTTCGAATGGACCGCAGCGAGAGCCGATCAGATTGATCTCGTCCACAACAATAGATGAGAAGTTGACGCTCATTTCCCCTTTGTAGGTGGATTTCAACACCATCGTTCCGCGCGGACGGATGGCTTTTCTTGCCAACGAAAAGCCGCTCGGTGAACCTGTCGCTTCGACCACGATATCCCAGCGCCAGGGTTGTACATCATCCTCTGCAATGATCTTAATGGCGCGCTGTTTCAATAAATTCTGCTGATGATCATGACGCGCCACAACGCGCAAATTGCAACCGGTGAGAGCCAGTGTTTGAGCAATGAGTTGACCCAACCGTCCGGCGCCAATGAGCAAGACACGATCCGTGGGCTTGACCTGGATCTGGTCCTGGATCTCCAGGGCGGCGGCGAGAGGTTCTGTGAAGACGGCTATCTCATCTGGTACAGAGGCAGGGACGCGGTGCAGGTTGGCGAGAGGCAGGCTGGTGTATTCGGCAAAGGTCCCATTGCGATTGGTGATGCCCAGCACCGTGCGCTGCTCGCAATGAGTAGAGCGTCCGTTGCGGCACTGTTCACATTCCCCGCAGACAGCATTGATCTCGCCCACCACGCGCTGCCCGACCCAGGCAGGATCATCCGCTTCGACCACATCGCTGACAAATTCATGACCGATAACGCCAGTGTACGGATAATAGCCTTTTACCAGCTCCAGGTCTGTGCTGCAAATGCCTGCCTTGCGGATCTTGATCAGCGCTTCATTGGGTTTGCGAGTTTGTGGAATATTGCGCATGTCAAGCTTGTTGTTTTCCAGCCAGAGTGCGTTCATGAATTCTCCTGTTTCAAACAATAACCAATGCAAATAGAAAACAAAGCAAAATTATTTGCGTATCTCATTATGTTCTTAACCAACCTTCTTGATCTATTCTTCTGAAACAACCCACTGATCTCGCCCATAGTTCTTTGCTTTGTAAAGTGCTGCATCAGCACGATTGAGCAGGGATTGCCAATCTTCTTTGTGCCGTTTGTATTGTGCAATGCCGATGCTGACCGTAATGGTGACCGGCTCGCCGTCGATCAGAACCGGCGTGGAACGGATCTGCTCACAGAGCCGCTGTGCCTGTTCACAAGCCGCTTTCATGGTGCTGTGCGGCAGTACGATCAGGAACTCCTCTCCGCCGAAGCGACCGACCGTATCCGGGTGACGAGTATCATTGCTAATCCGCCCGGCAAGGGTGCGCAATACATCATCGCCTGCAGGGTGACCGTATGTATCGTTGATCCTTTTGAAATGATCGATATCGAGCATGGAAATGCTCAATGGCGTACCGTAGCGTTCCGAAAATTCCACGGCGTTCTGCAGATCGATCATGACCTGCCGTCGGTTGGGAAGAAAGGTCAGCGCATCGGTATGAGAAACTTCATTTGCCTGGGCAATAACAGCTTGCAGCTCAGTCTCTTTGCGTGCTAACAGTTCACGCAGCCGTTTCAGTTCTTCTCGTGCTTCTTCCAGCTCGGTTTTGACCTGCACCGGCTCTGCCACGAACAGGATCTGTCCATTGGGTGTTGGAAGAAGGGAACAGGTATATTCGCCGAGATGATTTTCCAGCCCCAGTTCCAATTGTCCCTAAGTTCCGGACGCGGTCGTGCGTCACCGTGGAGAGCAGCAGATCGAAGTAGGATCCACTGGAAGTAGCCAGAAAATCCCGCAGCAAGACCGAATCGCTGCGCGTGTCTTTCATCAAATCGAACGAATGGTTCCAGGAGATTATCTCTCCATCCTCGTTCATCAGAATGAACAAGGACCGTGTTGTCTCCATGCATGATTCAAGTCCATGCCTGGCGAACTGGGAAAGGAGCAGTTCGAATTCTTCACGATTAGCGCGCACCCCGCCTCCCAAATTGACGCTCCAGCATATCGACAGACAGATGGATCATCGTCGGGCGCCCATGTGGACAGGTGCGCGGCGAATCACAGGCTTCGAGATCGTTGAGCAGGGCGCGTTGTTCCTCGTTGGAGAGAGCCTGCCCGGCTTTAACTGCCATGCGCTTGCAGACACGCGCAGCCAATTTTGCTTCGATCTCGTTTTGCAATGGAGCTTCGTCTTCTTCAAAGTCTTCGACCAGTGCACGCAACGCGGCGGATGGGTCACTGCCCGTGAACAACACCGGCATGGCGCGCACCTGGAACGTATTGGGTCCGAACTCTTCGACATCAAAGCCGAAGTGATTTAAGATGGGTAATTGCGTAAGTAGTAATTGAGCGGCTTGTGGAGGGATCGTCACCACAGTGGGAGTCAACAATGCTTGTGCTGCGATCTTTTTAATATCATGTTGTGCCATGAGCTTTTCAAAAAGGACACGTTCATGGGCAGCGTGTTGGTCGACGAGATAGAGCCCGTCAGGTCCTTCGGCAACGAGATAGGTCGCGCCGATCTGACCGATCAATCGTAATAACGGGATTCGATTTACGATTGGCTGATCGACTGCGCCTTGCGTACCACTTTCTGCATTCTGCATTCTGCTTTCCGCATTTTGCCCACTATCTACTTCCCACTTTCCACTTTCTACTACCTCATCATGCGCAATGCTCCAATCAATGCCCACCGATGATCTAGTTTCGGATGATGGAATGGTGCGAGTCGTTCCCCACAGACTTGGCGCGACATTTGGAACCGGTGAATATGCCAACAACGCCTTGCGCACGGATCGCTGGACAAAGCTGAAGATCTGATCCTGATTGCGAAAGCGCACCTCCGCCTTGGCGGGATGCACGTTGACATCCACATCTTGTGAGGGCATCTCAAGGAACAATGCTGTCAACGGATAACGCCCGACCATCAGCAGAGTGTGATATGCCTGTAATAACGCTGAGTTGAGCGCCGTCTCCTGCACCCAGCGTCCGTTGATGAAGAAGGTGATCTCGCGGCGATTGGAACGTGTCAACGAGACCGGGCTGATGAATCCCGTGAGTCTATAGCCATCTTCTTCTGCCATGATCTCGAGCATCTGCTTTGCCACGTCCACGCCATAAAGAGCGGCAAGGATGGCGCGCCGGTCACCGTCACCGCTGGTTTGCAGAATGATGTTCTTGCCTTCGGATAATTTGAAGCGTTTTTCGGGATATGCCAGTGCGTAGCGCGTCACCAACGAATCGATGGCACGTCTCTCCGTAACATCGGTCTTCAAGAATTTCAAGCGCGCGGGAACGTTGTAGAAAAGATCTTCCACACGGATGGTTGTCCCCACCGTAGTGCCGACTTTCGTCGGCTTTCCCGACATGCCTCCCTCCACCCGTAAGCGAGTCCCCTCGGTTTCATCCTTCACACGTGACGTGATCGTCATCCGCGAAACGGAACCGATCGAAGCCAGGGCTTCTCCGCGGAATCCAAGCGTGGAGATGGAGAAAAGGTCATCGGAGCGGACCAGCTTCGAGGTCGCATGACGCGAGACCGCCAAGTCCATTTCAGCCGAGGGGATGCCGGAGCCGTCATCCGCGATTTCGATCAACTTTTTTCCCGCTTCTTCAAAGGCGATGGTGATCGTGCGCGCACCGGCATCCAGCGAATTTTCCAGCAGTTCCTTCACTACTGAAGCGGGGCGCTCAATCACTTCCCCGGCGGCGATCTGTGATGCAACTTCCGGTGAAAGCAAACGAATGGGCATAGGGGGGATTATAACGCCGGAGATTAATGAGCGTACATGGAACACCTCACAACAACGTAAAGGTATACCGCACTCGGGAAAAAGATGCGCTTTTTCAAATGGTGGAAAGCGCATCTTTTTCCCGTGGGTATTATATAATCGCCCCCATGCGATTTACAACCATCTTTTTCGACCTGGACGATACGCTGTATCCGTCCGATACCGGCTTGTGGCATGCCATCAAGGAACGCATGAATCTTTACATGTGTGAGCGCATGGGCATTCCCGAAGCCGAAGTCCCCGTGCTGCGTGAGCAGTATTTCAAAATGTACGGTACCACCCTGCGCGGATTACAGGCGCGCCACAATGTGGATGCGCAGGATTATCTCGCCTACGTACATGATCTACCTTTGAAGGATTACCTGACCCCGAACCCGGTCGTACGTGACGTTATCGCTTCGCTGCCAAGCCGGAAACTGATCTTCACCAATGCAGATGTTCCACATGCCCAACGCGTGCTCTCCATCCTTCAACTCGATGGACTCTTCGACGCCATCGTGGATGTGAACGCTGTGGCGCCGTATTGCAAGCCGATGCCCGAATCCTTTGCCATCGCACAGGAACTGGCGAATGAACCCGATCCGCGCAAATGCGTGATGATCGACGACTTGCCGCGCACCACGCGCGCTGCGCTGAATGCAGGCATGGCAAGCATCCTCTACGGCACTGATGAGCCCACATCCGAAGCCAGCGGCGTCTTCACCGATTGGACTCATCTGCCGGTCTTGTTGGGAGACTAGAACCATCGCTTATGTTTCTTGATATTATTTTTCAGATCTGGAAGCGGTTAAGCGGCAAGCTCCAATGGCGGTTTTTGTGGTTGGTCAATAGCAAGTTCATGGTATGTGTTTCTGGGGTTGTTTTCGATGAAGATAGATGTATCCTGCTTCAACGCCACCGTCATTGGGTTCAGGACGTCTGGGGTTTACCCGGCGGGATCGTCCAGAGTGGCGAAACACTTGAGGAAGCTTTTGCCCGTGAAGTTTTCGAAGAGACACGTTTGGTAATTTCAGGTATCGAACTCGTGCAGGTGGTGAGTAACTATCGCTTGCGATTGGAAATGTACTTTCGCGCAAATCTTGATGAAAACAGCAAACCACGAGATATTCACTTGCAAAAACAAGAGGTATTGGAAGCTCGTTTCTTTCCCTATAATCAATTACCCCTGAACCTGTTACCCATACAAAAGAAAGTGATCGAACAAGTAGTCAATCTGACATAAGCTAACGTTATTGGCAGCGCAAGATGCCTTCTTGTGCTACTGGAGAAAATATGGAATCCAACCGCATCATTCTCGGAGCGCTGCTCTTCATCCTCATAGTGCTTGGCTCCAATGCCATCATGTTCTTTATCGCCCGCAGTTGGGCGAAAGGTGGAGATTCGCCTTGGATGACCGCGCTCAAGAATTCGCTTAGCAAGCCTGTTACTGACTCTTCTGCCAATAAATCCATGGAAGAGCTTCGAAAGCGGATGGAAGATCTTGAAAAGACAAAAAAAGACGAATAAAGGGGCGGTTTTACACTTCTTTTACAACATTCCAACACAAACTCAATAATTGATTCATGGTCTATTAATCACTGGGGTGTATCTTTACCCTGTGATTTTCTATAAATTTTATGGAGGTCTTGGTGAACAAAACGATCAAAGCAATCCTCGTCACAGCAGTCTCGCTCATTCTTCTAGCAGGAACATTCTCTGCCGGTTTTTTAGCAGGACATTTATTACCCTTTGGCGGACAACTCCCCTCTCTTAATGATTTTGTCCCGTTTGCTCCCCCCACCGTCTCCCCGGAGCAGCAGTCTGCCACACCAGCCAATGAACAGGAATTATTCAAACCCTTCTGGGAAACCTGGAATCTTATCCATCAGCAGTATGTGTCTCAGCCGGTGGATGATGTCAAGTTGATGGAAGGCGCCATCCACGGCATGTTGCAAACGCTGGATGTCGGTCTAAATTATTATGAAAATGCGGAAGCGTACGATCAGGCGAATAGTTACCTGAATGGCAAAGATTATGAAGGCATTGGCGCCTACGTGGATATCAGCGGCGATTACATGACCATCATCAGCCCGATCAAGGGATCACCTGCCGAGGCTGCCGGTTTGCGCGCCGGTGACAAGATCATTGCCCTGGATGGCAAGGATATGACCGGTATTTCGCCCGAACAGGTTCGTCAGCAGGTGCTCGGACCAGAAGGCACCACGGTTACGCTGACCATCCTGCGCAAGGACGTAGACCCCTTCGATGTGAAGATCACGCGCGCCAAGATCACCACTCCGCTGGTTGAATCAAAAATGCGCGATGATGGCATTGCGTATGTGCGCTTGAACACCTTTGGCGATACAGCCGATGATGAATTGCGTGCTGCTATCAAGGAATTGCTTGCCCAAAACCCGAAAGGCTTGATCCTTGACTTGCGCTATAACGGCGGCGGCTACCTCGACCAGGGTATTGCGGTGGCATCCGAATTCCTGCCTGGTAATGAAGTTGTCGTTTATCAAAAATATGGCAATGGCAAGCTGGAGGAACATAATTCCACTGGCAACGGTGTTGCCACTGACATTCCGATGGTGGTGCTGGTCAATGAGGGCTCCGCTTCTGCTTCTGAGATCGTAGCCGGCGCCTTGCAGGATTATGGACGTGCCAAGCTTGTAGGCGTGACCAGCTATGGAAAGGGCTCCGTACAAAGCGTGAATATGTTGAGCGATAACAAAGGTGCCGTAGCGATCACCAGTGCCCAGTGGCTCACCCCCAAGCAGCGCCTGATCCAAAGTGTTGGTCTAACGCCAGATGTATATGTGGAGATCACGCAAGCGGATGTAGATGCCGACCGTGATCCACAGCTTGACGCGGCTGCTGAAACGTTGTTAGCCATTATCAATGGGACTCCGTTACCCACTTCCATGCCGATGCCCACTCCTACAGCGACACCGATCCCTGTTCCATAGTCGCTCTTTGTTCTGAAAGGAGAAAGAATGTTTTTGTTCGACCCTACCTATCTAATTTTCATGGTCCCTGCCTTCATTTTGATGGCGATCACATCCTGGTATGTGCGTCACGCCTACAACAAGTGGAGTCAAGTACGTGCTAGCAGCAATCTCACCGGCGCTCAAGCCGCGCAGAGATTGATCTCAACCGGCAGCCTGTACGGCGTACAGGTCCAAGGTACACAAGGTCAGCTTTCCGATCACTACGACCCGCGCAACAAGACCCTCTACCTTTCCAACAGCGTTGCCAATAGTCCGTCCGTAGCTTCTGTTGCCGTGGCGGCTCATGAGTTGGGTCATGCCATGCAGGATGCCGAGGAATATTTCCCGCTGCGTTTCCGCGCGGCATTGGTCCCGATGGTGAATATCGGCTCCAACCTTGGATGGGTGCTTATCATGGTGGGCTTGCTCCTCTTCCGTGGCAGCACGCTTGGAATTAACATTGCCTGGCTTGGAGTCCTGTTCTTCGCAGGCGGCGCCCTCTTCGCCCTCGCAACTTTGCCCGTGGAACTGAACGCTTCTTCGCGTGCTAAAGAGTTGCTTGCGCGAACGGGCATTATCCAAACTGAAGAGGAAATGCGCGGTGTCAACCAGGTGTTGAACGCTGCTGCATTAACGTACGTAGCGGGGCTTGTCACCGCTGTGTTGCAATTGCTTTACTACGTTTTTCTGGTTGGTGGACTCGGTAGACGCCGCAACTAGTTATAAAATTCAACAACAAACACCCGCGAATTCCTCGCGGGTGTTTCTGTGTATAATCTCCCATTAATGCGGAAATTCCTGTTCATACTTGTGCTCTTTCTGGGGGCAGCTTTCGTCTATTTGAGCTTCGGGGAACTTGAAAGCATCGTTGAAACCCTCCGCCAGGGACATCTTTGGTTTGTTCTGCTTGCGCTCGTCATTCAAGCTGGCTGGTTCGTTATGGCAGGACTCACGTATCAGTCCTTGTACCAGGTTCTCGGTGTAAACGACGATGTGAAGCGCTTTACCCTTCTGGCAGTCTGCGGCAAACTTTGTCAACATCGTAGCGCCAAGCGCGGGCATGAGCGGTATGGCGATATTCATCAGCAATGCCAATCGCAACAAACAATCTCCTGGCAAAGCTACTGTTGCCAGCATGTTGTATATCTTGCTGGATTACGTTGCTTTCCTATGTGTGCTTGCTTTGGGGCTGATCGTGCTCATTCGTCGCAACGACCTCGATACTACTGAGATCATCGCTTCCACGGTAATGTTCATCATCGCTTCAGGATTGGGGTTTTTGTTGTATCTGGATTCTCGCTCTGCTGAACTCTTGGGGAATACGCTGGCAACCATGGCGCGGATCATTAATCGCGTTGTGACTCCCTTTATTCATCGTGAGTATCTAAGCGAGACTTGTGCCCATGAATTTGCGCGCGAAATGGCAGATGATCTCAAATCGCTGCCTGAGAACCCTCGCAGTTTACTAAAACCATTGCTGTATGCTTTTGCAAATAAGGCACTGATGATCGGCGTGCTGGCGGCATCCTTCCTATCGTTTGAAGTTCCCTTCACCGCAGGGACCGTGATCGGCGGCTTTGCCATCTCCTATTTGTTCCTGATCGTTTCGCCAACACCCTCCGGTATAGGCATCGTGGAAGGTATCATGCCATTAGCGCTTTCCTCCCTGCGCGTGGAGTGGAGTCAGGCGGTTATCATTACCCTGGCATATCGTGGTATTACCTTCTGGGTGCCTCTGGGAGTTGGCGCGGCGGCGTTTCGCGCGTTGAATAAGGGCGCGAAGTAGAACTGAAAATTCTTGCCACTAAGACACAGAGTCACAGAGTCTTTTAAAAATAATTGCCTGATGAGATTTCCTCATCAGGCAATTGTTTTTTGAGACTATGACAGGAACTTACTGCCAGGTGGTCGGACCAGTCTTGCGGTAGTTCCTTGCCAGGATCTCAAGATCGAGCACGTTGATGGTGCCGTCGTTGTTCAAATCCGCGGGCGGGAATGTGGACGAGTTGTAGTTCATGCCAATGGACATGGCATCGAATTGGTCGATAAGATTGTTATTATCCACATCGCCTGCCACCAATTCTACGTTGGGCTGATTAACTGTCGATCCGCCGGTTAACGTGACCGTGCCTTCAGCAGAGAGATACCCGTGGGCAACGGCGACCAGGGTATAGGTCCCGGCAGGAGCCGTGATCGAGAAGGTATCCCCGGGGTTGGCGGCGATGGATGCAAAGAGCGCACCCTCTTCATCATACAATCCGATTGTAGCAGGTTTGAGCGCGACAACTTTTCCGGTTACCGTTCCATCTCCTGTAGTGCCAGCCGTTGGCGTGGAGAATGGCGTGACGGATGCTTCGGCAGTTACAAAGGGAGTGGGCGTGACAGAGGGCACTCCGCCGAAGAAATTCAACGTGGCAATGATCTGTCCGAAGACGTAGGTTTCTGCGGCTTCGTCATACACAGGCGGTTCCGGCGTGACGAAGCCCGGGTTGACCGACTTCAGAATGAAGTTCATGGTAATACAGGCGTTATTGTGCACAGTGGAGTAGGCAACCCATTTGTAGGTGTGTCCGGTAACACCTTCTGCTCCGGTCTGCGTTGTGTATGTGATGTTATTGATTGTCACCTGCTCCGGTGGGTTTTGCGTTTGCAGCGGGCTCACACACGGATTCACACCCTCACGTACGATCATCTCCATATACTTCTCACTCAGGTTCGTGCCTGTCTGTGTATAAGGCAGGTTGATACGTGTGCCGTTGTCATTGCCACCGGAGACGATCTGGGCATCGTTGGGATAATTGAATTGGAAACCGTAGGTAACATTGATAAAGGTCAGCCAATTGTTGTAGGGTGTCGGTGTGGGAGAGAGCGTACTGACCGGCGCTCCTGCGGTGGGCGTGATCGTTGCATCGGCAACATTGATGTCGATCGCGAGCGGTTCATTGTTGGTATCGCCGACACCAAAGAGGGCGCCTCCCGGTTCTTTGAGCTTCCAGGTACTGGCATAATGACCAAGCGTGGTAGGTGCTACAAAAGGAACGCGGATGATGATCAATTGCCCCGGCTCGACTGCCATGGGCATACCGACTGCCAGAGCAGAACCCATTTGGTCGCCGCCGGTGAGAACCAATTGGTAATCCAGTGTCCATGTGCACCAGCCGATATTTCGCAAGCCCCATTCTTGATAGAGCGTTGAACCGGGAATGACTGTAGTTCCAACGGGGAGATTGATATAACCAGTCCATTCTGCCTGATTGCACATGGTAGGTGAAATGGTTGAGGTAGGCGGCGGGAAAGCGGATGTTGGCGTGGGTGTGGGCGTATCTCCGGTAGAAGGTGTTGGTGGCACAGGCGAGACTCCCGGTGTGGGTGTTGGAACGACAACACTGGTGATGTTTAACACGGTGCCAAGCCACTCGATATCACTTAGGGCGTTATCGCCCTTGGAGACACGCGCCTTACATTCGAGCGGAGTCTGCCCGGCTTGCAGACCCTTGATATCGAACGTGAACACATTGCCATCCGTCGTATCACGGTTGCCGTTGCTGCCTGCCGATCGCCACGATGAAACTTCCATTTTGCGGACCATTGACCACAAAGACAGGGTCTGCGCCGAAGGAACTGAGCATGGTGATGTTGCTGATCTCTGAGATGCCGGCATTATAGGTGCAGGTAAGTTCAGCGCTGGCGTATCCTTCAACAGGAACATTATGCAAACTGACAGCGACCAGAGCGCTTGAGCCCGCATTGATGCTGGTGGGTGTGGCCGATGTCGAAACATACGGACCGGTCGGCACAGGGATATCTTCCTTGTGCGCAAGCAGAGTATAAAATCCGTTCGCCACTTGCGGTTGTACTTGCACAAAATAATTTCCGGCGGCTTGTGTGCTGGTCAATGTGTTGGCGCCGCGTGCGAGTTCATTTCCGTTGGCGTCGGTCAACACAAGTAACGGAACCAGAGTAGTTGTATTTGGAGTCGCTGTTAGCGTGAATTTGGTGGTATCGCTCAAGGCGAGAGACCAGCGTTCATAACGGAACGTATCCACACTTCCAGTTTGAGCCGTGTCCCAGGGCAGTGCGCCACGGTCCACGATCTGGAGTGCATCGAAGACGTTGAGCAGCGGCTGGTATTGTCCAACTGTCACATTGCCTTTGGTAAAAGTGGTGCGATTGAATAATACGTTGTAATTCACCGTCCAACCGGCGAAGGTTGCGTCGCGCATGGTGGGGCGCAGCGAAAAATGCAAATGCGGAATATCCGGTTCAGCGGCAGGCGCGCAGAATTTGTTCCTTACGCCATCGGCGATGATGCCCAGTTTCTGGTTGCGATAGACCACATCACCCACTTTCACTTGAAACTTTGCCAGGAACTGATAATCGCTGACCCAGCCGTTGCCGTGATCGATCTTCAAGGAACAACTCGTCATCGAGATGACCGTTCCACCAGCGGCAGCAGTCACCCAATAGCGCGAAGTATCTTCCCCCTTGACCATATTTTTGCGCGGCGCAAAATCGACCGCGCCGCCGCTCAAATAATAATGCGGGCTCGTGGTCGGACGTTTAAATCCGTTATCGAACACATCCAGCGAAACCCACGCCAGCCCCTGCTCCCACGGCAGTTGGAACATATCTGTCGGAGGGACAAGTGCGGCGGCATGCACGACATTCGAACCCGCCGGAACAAGCGAAACGATCAAGACCAGCAGACTGATGACATGCGAAAACATTTTGGACTTCATGAACTAACTCCTCGCTTCTTTCCACGGGGATGCCTGATTCCGTTACCAGGCGCTTTCCCACACGGAAGCGCTCTCATCCGAACACGAACAGGGATCGTTTTCCCAGGCGCACTACATCGCCCGGCTTCAAGATGACCGAACTCTTCTGGATGGCTTTGCCGTTGATGACTGTTTCGCCGCCCAGATCCATTAAGTAAAAAGTGTTGTTGTTGGCAAAGATGCGGGCATGTTGGTCAATGATGTGCGGATCGTTGATGCAAATATCGTTATGTGGATTGCTGCCGATCAGCACGGGTAAATGGTTCAATGGAAAACTTTTGCCTGCTTGCGGACCATGTTTCATATAGAGCATAGCTGTTTGTGTTGGTGTCTGCTTTTTGGCTGATGCTTTATACGGTGTGCGCCCGTCTTTTTTTCCGCCTTTTGCCAGAAACATTTTCAACACCACAAATGTGACAGAGGCAAGGATCACGACCACAAATAACCCAACCAGCCAACCGGTGAGATTCGATTTGCTTTCCGCAGGTGGGTCGAGTGGAAGCACCGAACCTGTTTCTGGTTCGGCAGCTTGTGCCGCGACAACTTCCTTATCCACGATCAAGGCGATATTCTTCTCACCGATCGTGACATTTGACAACGGTGCAGCGAACCCTTCCGCACTGCGAATGGCAAGCGCGGCACTTTCAAGAAGTCAAATTGGTGTTGCAAGCTCCCAGTGTCACAAAGCGGATCTCTGCGAGAGCGCCGTTGATCGCGACCGGGGTAGTGCTGGCATACGAACCATCCACCTGACCGGTAAGTTGCGGTAATTGCAAGCCGTTCATGCCTGCGATGGGGCTGGATGCGTTGACCGGTTTCAAACATGCCGGGTCATAGCGTACCTGGAATGTGAATCCCTGAATGGGAGCGGCGGAGGTGGCATTGAGCATGACCTTCACGGTCTCGCCCGTTTTGAAAGAGGTCGTGGATGCTGTCAGCCAAATGCTGTCATTCGATTGAGCGTTGACATTCACCACCAAAGTAAATGCCAGCATCAAAGTTACAAATAAAGCGGAAATTCGTTTCATTCATCAACTCCACAGACGAAAGAAGGGCGCACGCTGCCGTGCGCCCTGTGATCTTTGCTGAAGTTACTGCCAGGCGATGGGACCGACTTCTCTGTAGTTCTGTGCCAGAAGTTCCAGGTCGAGTACGTTGATAGTGCCGTCGTTGTTCAGGTCCGCGGCGGCGGGCGTGGATGTGTTGTAGCTCATGCCGATGGTCAGAGCATCGAACTGGTCAATGACATCGTTGCCGTCAATATCACCAGCCAGTAGTGTGACATCGGGCTGGGTGACGGTTGATCCGCTGGTGAGCGTAACTTCGCCTTGGGCGGTGAGGAAGCCACTCGCAACAGCGACCAAGGTGTAGGTCCCGGCGGGAGCCGAAAGCTGGAAGGCGCCATCATTAGCAGTGGGGGCGGAGACCACGAGGTTTCCATCCGTGTCATACAATCCGACTGTGGCAACCTTTGAGGCAATGACCTTGCCGCTTACAGATCCATCCGGCAGCGGTGTGGGCGAAGCACCAGGAGTGGATGTGAACGTGGGCGCGACTGTGGGCGAGCCATCGGGTGTATTGGTGAAAGTTGGCTCAGGAGTCAATGTCAGTGTGGCAGTGGGCTCGAGCGTCCCATCTGGAGTGGATGTAAAGGTTGGCGCGGGTGAACCATCAGGTGTATTGGTGATGGTTGGAACAACAGTGCCATCCGGTGTGGATGTCTGTGTAGGTGCAGGAGAACCATCCGGAGTGGAAGTGAAGGTAGGCTCAACGGTGCCATCGGGTGTGGAAGTCTGCGTAGCGGTCGGGAACGGTGTAGGCGTATCGGTAGGCAGGGTGCCAGTCACGGAGACACTGGTGCCGACCCACTCGATGGCGGTCAACACATTGTTACCCGTAGAGACACGAGCCGTACAATCCACGGCAGATTGCCCCGTGAGTAAACCTTTGACGTTGAACGTGAAGACGGTGCCATCCGTGGTGGCTTTATTACCGTTGCTGCCGGCGATGGCAACAATGAACGAGCCGTTCTGTGGACCATTGATCGCCACAGCGGCATCCGCACCGAAGAGACTGCCTGCCACGATGTTGCTTGCTTCGAGCAGGGCTGAGTCATAGGTACAGGTGAACTCAGCGCTGGTATATCCTTCCGCCGGAACGTTGCTCAACGTCACTGTGACCAAAGCGGACTCGCCCGCATTTACGCTGGCGGGGCTGGCAGTGGTGGTGACGGTTGGCAGAAGGGAAACGATCTGCAACTGCTTGAGCTTCAGGAAATAAAAGCCACTGCCTAAGTCAGGCTGCACCTGAATGTAATAGGTGCCTGCAGGCTGCGAGCTGCTCACCGAACCGACGCCATGCGCAAGTTCGGTCCCATTGGCATCCAACAGCATTACCAGCGGGACAAGGTCTCCGGCAGCAGTAGTGACAGAAACCTCGAAGTTCTCAGGCTCTGTAAAATCCACATGCCATTTTTCGACGATGCTGGAACTCACAAAGCCGATATAGGAGGCTTCCCATATACTAAGATTACGGTTGATAACGATCGGGTCAGCCTGGACATTGGAATTGGTACTTACCAATCCGGGCTTGCTGCTTCCCATGGTGCTGAACATCATGACAAACACAACGAGGACTTGAAGCAGACGTTTAGATCTCATGCTCGATACTCCTTCCAAGATTTTTTTGTGGGAAAGTTTTTGATCCATATTTGGTTGTAGGTCGTACTGCATCTTCAGCGGCGATGACTATTCCCACGGAATTCACATTGTTGGATGTGCCAGACGAGAACGAATTCATTCTATGAGTTGTTCGGCTCTCGTCCCATTCATTGTATAACTCGTATCTTGTCTACACCGTTGCAGTAGAGTTGCCGGGGTGTTGCAAATCAATTGCGAAATAACCAAGTTAGGGATTCGTAAAGTGAGTCATAGTACTGAGGTTTGATGACAGAATCAAAAAACGGCGGACTCTCTTTGTAGAGAACCCGCCGCTCTCATGGGTCACATTAATACGCTAGTAAAAGCTATTCCATATCTTTTAAAAAGATCTCCACGATGGACGGATCAAAACTTATGCCTGACTGTTCCCGAATGAAATGATACGCTTTCGCACCGGTCCACGCAGTGCGATACGGGCGGTCGGATGTCAAAGCATCAAAAACATCCACAAGGGCGAACAGACGGGCTGATAACGGAATGGACTTTCCCTTTAATCCGCGCGGATAGCCCGATCCATCCCATTTTTCATGATGGCAATAAGGGATATCCAATGCGCGTTTTAAGTACGGAATATGAGAAAGCATTTCAAAAGCATAGAGCGGATGTTTTCGCATCCATTCCCATTCACTTTCTGAAAGAGGACCTGGTTTGAGCAGGATCGCATCGGGTACTCCCATCTTTCCGATATCGTGAAGGAGAGCTCCGCGTCTCAAATCTGTTTTCTCTGCATCGCTCATACCCAGTTTCTCTGCCAATGCCAGAGCCATTTCAGTCACACGCTGAGTATGTCCTTCTGTTTCCCTATCCCGCAAGTCGAGAGCACGCGACCAACCCTCAATAGTGGCATCGTATGCCAGCATCAGTTCAAGATTGGAGCGTTGCAGATTCTCGAACAGGGACGCGTTTTCGATGGCGATGGCTGCTTGAGCGGCTAACGTCTCAAAATAATCGATCCATTCCTGATTGGTATCAAAAACCTCCCGGTGGAAAACTTCCAGAACGCCCTTGACCTGTCCTTTTACGATCATTGGAGTAGCGTAGTGAGATTTGAATTTTTCATCCACCAGAAGTAAGGATCGGCTGAACGTTCCAGGCGCCTGTGACAGATCGGTTGAAAAAACTGTACGATATGTTTGCGCAGCGCGTCCGGCGCATCCGTTTCCAAGCCTGACATGAGAACTTTCGATGTTGTTCGTTCTGAACCCATCTCCTGCAGCATAGTCCAGAGTATGGGTAACAGGGTTCAACAGCAGGATGCTTGCGGCATCCACCTCCAATTCATCCTTTACGTTTTTCAAAATAACCTTGAGAGTCACATTCAGATCAAAATTGGCGCTGATGGCAATGTCGATCTGGTGCAGAGCCATGAGATGATGCAGTTGTTGTTCCGTCTGCTCGTAGAGTGTAACGCGGTGGATGGCATTTGCTGCAATATCGGCGACTGCAGTTAGCAGTCCAAGGTCCTGTTTCGTGATGGTTGAATGACATGCGATCCACAGGGCACCAATGGCATGTTCCTGTGCAATAAGCGGGACAGCTGCCAGGCAATGGGATTCGCCCAGCAGGTCAGGACGGTAGAAGATCTGATCCTGGTCGGCGCGATTGTTCAGATACGGTTGTTTGTTTTTGATCACCCAGTTGCTTACCCCCGTCTCAGGCGGAATGCTCAACCCTACCATTCGTTCCCCAACAGGACCGCGTGCCATCTCGTCAATGAGCCCCTTGGTTTGTGGATCGGGTAATACCAGCACCGCTCCATCTGCCTTGAATAGCTCCATTAATTGGTCCAGGATCACATCGAGGATAGCCGACTTGGTCGTTGCCTGACGCAGGGTTGTGCTGACCGTGATAATGGACTCTCGTTCCAGTTCGTGACGTTTGCGATCGGTCACATCGCGCGAAATACCGATAATACGCTGGATTCTGCCTGTGGCATCCTGTGCTGGGATGAGTGTAGAGTGAATACTGCGATGGCCGACTGGCAGATCCAATTCCGCTTCTGCTTCCACAGGGAGACCTGTTTCAATACAATAGCGGAAGATTTCGTTGATCCGTGCGGCAGCTTCGGCAGGGATGATCTCTTCCGGCGTTTTTCCGGGGAAGCTCGAGCACGATATCCCGCTAATTCGTTCGACGGCTGGATTCACTTCGATCACGGGAAAGCGTCCATCCTCTCCAACCCTGAGCAAGTACAGCCCATCCATCACATTATCGAATATTTCCCGGTATCTCAATTCGCTTTCACGCAGCGCATTCTCCGCCTTTTTGCGCTCGGTGATATCCATCAGGTTTCCGATAATAGCCGGCTGTCCACCAAAATCGATCCGGCCTCCCAACACCTCAATGTTTTTCGTCTTACCATCTTTGCATCGTCCGCGAAATTCGTAATGGACAGTTTCTATTTCCCCGGCGATGCGGCGCCGAATATTCTCCGCTACCAATGCCTGATCATCTGGATGGATGACAAGCGCAGGTTCAGCGCCGAGCAACTCCCCAGTGGTGTATCCAAATATTTTTGCCAGGGTCGAATTCACATAGCTCAAACGCCCATTCTGGATGATGTAAATGCCGACAAACGCGTTTTCGCTCAGGACACGAAATCGATTCTCACTTGCACGCAGGGCTTTTTCCGTCCGCTGGCGTTCTGCGATCTCATGCTGAAGTTCCTCATTGGCAATTGTCAGATCGCGGGTACGTTCCTCCACCCTGCGTTCCAGTCCGTGCTGTGCTTCCTGGAGCAGATTCTCCTGCAGGCGGTTCTCGAAGATGAGCGCCACATGGTTCGACAGGTTTTTGATAAAAGGCTGGTAAGCATCAAAATCAGCCGTGCGGTCGATCGTGAAGACGAAAAAACCAAAATGGTGCTGGTAGGAATCGATGGCGATCACCCGTACATCGCGCTGATCGATCAGCGCACAATGGAAATCGGGGTCTGCTGGAACAACAAAGCCTGAGGGACCATCTCTGCGTGACGCTTCGCATGCTGCGCATGGGATATTTTCCATCTCTCCCGCCTGAATGGAACGATTTGCCAGGCAAACCCGGCAGGCTAGGATACCGGGTATCGCAAGTAGTGTTTGCGAATAGAATTCTGCCACACGTGTGGCATCTGGCAGGGAAAATATCACATTTTGCGCTGCCAGGATCTGACCGAGTACGCGGGCATCGACCTCTTGTGCTGCCTCCCCTTGTTCATGCCTTGTTTTCCTTTGGTTCTTTTTTCTCATTTTGGCCTGTTAGTGAACATCAGTGTGAGGAGTGTGTTGTGAGGGAGTAAACCGCCGACCGGCTGGATGGCGGGAACTAGCTGCTGGCTCGAAATTTCACTTCGAACTCTTCTGGCTTGATATAAAACGGGTTCCTGACAAGCTGCCCCTGCGCCACCATATAGGGATGCACCTGAAGCACCTTGAAAAGCGTGGCGCCGTCGAAGAGGCGTGCGTCATATTGGCACATTCCTACGCGGGGAAAGTCGTGCTGGATCTTGTTGAGTCCAACTTCGTATTCCAGCAGGGAATCGTAGCTGTAGCTGCCTCTCAGGACCCAGTTCATTTCACCAGTGACGCGCGAACCGGTGTAGCCGGCTTGCCTGGCGGTGCTGTAACGTGCTACCGCGTTATCGATCACCTGCTGAGGTACGAAACCTCCACTCGGACAGTAAGCGCTCTCCGCAGGCAGGATGCGGAAGGCATCCTCTTCCTGACATTCCACGCCTTTGGTGGAGAGCCAGGAGCGGATCTGGTCAGGGGGGGTCTGGTCTGCGAAGTAGCGGACGATCTCACCCGCTTTTATCCCTGCTGCCAGGTACGCAGAGATAATCTCGCGCCGCTGTTCTTCATCATCGTAGATCAGGCAAATATGATTGCAGTGCGGGATGACCTCCCGGGTGAAACCCATGTCCATGCTGTGTTCATTGTCATTCATGAGATAACTCCTTGCATTTCATACTGCTGCAAAATTTCATGTGTCGTGTTGTACTTTGGGTTGATCCTATTCTGACACAACTGTCAACGATTTTCTACTGACAAATGACATGACGTAAAAAGAGCCTCTGAGATGCTTATTCTCAGAGGCTCTTTTTATCTATCTGACCTTCAAGGTCTATATGACGATACTGACCAGGCGCTTGTTTGCCACGATCACTTTCTTCGGCTCTTTCCCTTCCAGATGTTTCTGGACGGCTTCGCTAGCCAGCGCCGCAGACTTGATCTCAGCTTCGCTCGCCTCCGCCGGGACGGTAATGCGGTCGCGTACTTTGCCGTTGATCTGCACCGGCAGCTCGATGGAATCTTCCTTGACGGCGGCTTCGTCCACCTGGGGCCACTTTTGCTGATGGATCGAATAAGGCTTACCCAGATGGTTCGTCCATAGTTCTTCAGAAATGTGTGGAGCGATGGGCGCCAGCATGCGCAGGTAAATATCCTGTGCTTCTGCCCATTCGGGAGAACCAGCAGCACCGGCTTCACGCGCCTTATACATTTCGTTCATCAATTCCATCAAGGACGAGACGATGGTGTTGAACTCGAAGTTCTCGAAGTCCTTGGTCACTTTGCGTAGGGTTTGGTGAACCTTTCGGCGCAGACTCTTCTTCACTTCATCGGAAGCAGTTCCCGGCTGAGTCGGGTCCGTGAACAGAGTCCAGATGCGGCGGATCCAGCGGGCAGATCCTTCAATACCCTGCGAATCCCATGGCGCACCCATCTCCCAGCGTGCGAAGAACATGATGTAGGCGCGCACCGTGTCGGCGCCATAGCGATTGACCAATACATCCGGCGCGATAACATTGCCGCGGCTCTTGGACATTTTCTCGTTGTCCTCGCCCAGTACCATGCCTTGATTGCGCAACTGTATCATCGGCTCGTTGCCTTCGGTGATGCCCGCGTCGCGCAGCGCCTTGTGGAAGAAACGCGTGTACAGCAGATGCATGGTGGCATGCTCGATGCCGCCCGTGTAGGTATCGACGGGCATCCAGTAGTTGTATTCCCTGTCATCGAACGGACCCTTATCGTAGTGTGGGCTCAGGTAGCGCAGGTGATACCACGAAGAGCACATAAAGGTGTCCATCGTGTCGGTCTCGCGCGTGGCAGGTCCGCCGCAAACGGGGCAGGTGGTATGTTTCCAGGTTGGGTGCAGCTTCAACGGGCTTTCACCGGTCGGCTTCCACTCGACATCTTCGGGCAGGGTCACAGGCAATTGATCGTCGGGCACCGGGTTCCAGCCGTGAATATCGCAGTAGACCATCGGGATCGGCGCGCCCCAGTAACGCTGGCGCGAGATCAACCAATCGCGATAACGATAGTTGACCGACTCTTTTCCGATGCCTTTTTCCTCCAGCCAGTCAATGACTTTGGCAATGCTGGGATTCTTTCTACCTTTTTCGGTGTTGACCTTCGTCCCGTTTAACATGCCGGAGTTGATCATCGTGCCGGCTCCGATAAACGCAGCGGGCATCGTGGCTCCATCCGGTTCGGACTCACCCTCAGGCTGGATTACCGGTACGATGGGCAGGTCATACTTTCGGGCGAAAGCGAAGTCACGCTCGTCGTGAGCAGGGACAGCCATGATCGCGCCCGTGCCGTAGGACATCAAAACATAATCCGCAATCCAGATCGGGATGCGTGCACCATTGACCGGGTTGATGGCATATCCACCGGTGAAGACGCCGGTCTTTTCTTTATCTGCCGCACCGCGTTGAATATCCGATTGACGCGCGGCTTGGATCTTGTACTCTTCGACGGCAGCTTTGTTCTCAGCCGTGGTGATCTCATCCACCAACGGATGTTCGGGTGAGAAGACCATGAAGGTCGCGCCCCACAACGTATCTGGGCGGGTGGTGAAAATCTCCACATCGTGGTTGCCCACCTCGGTTTTGAAAATGACCGAGGCGCCTTCGCTGCGGTCGATCCAGTTGGTCTGCAGGGTTTTGACGCGTTCGGGCCAGTCCAAACCGTCGAAGTTCAATAGTTCATCGGCGTATTTGGTAGCCTTGAAGAACCACTGCTCCAGGTCTTTCTTGATGACGGGTGTGCCGCAGCGTTCGCAGTGACGATCCTCGCCCCAGACCTGTTCGCGTGCCAGCGTTGTATTGCAATTCGGGCACCAATCCACGGGCGACATTTTGCGATACGCCAAGCCCATCTTGTACAACTGGATAAAGAACCACTCGGTCCACTTGTAATACTCAGGAGAAGCGGAGATGGCTTCACGTTCCCAATCGAACATGGGTCCCATCGATTTCATCTGCTTGCGCATGCGTTCGATGTTCTCAAAGGTGCGCTTCATCGGGTGCACGCCCTGTTTGATGGCGGCATTTTCTGCGGGCAGACCAAACGCATCGAAGCCCATCGGGAACAACACGTTATACCCTTTCATGCGCATGAAGCGCGCACGCGCGTCTGCCGGAGTCATGGCATACCAGTGACCGATGTGCAGGTCACCACTGGGATAGGGCAGCATGGTCAGCGCGTAATGCTTCGGCTTGCTCTCGTCGATCACAGAGCGGTACAACTTGTCCGCTTCCCACTTCTGCTGCCACTTCGGTTCCATCTCTTGCGGGTTGAAGGAGATATCTTTTTTCTTTTCTTCTTTTATCTCGTTTGTCACTGGTTTCACCTCTGGTACGGCCTGAATGGCGGTCTCTTTCTTTTCAACGATGGCAACCGCTTTTGGTTGTTCGGTCACAGCTACGATCGCTTTCGTCTTCGGCGTGACTTTCTTTGCCACGTTTTTCTTTACTGACGCTGGCTTTTTCGCAACGACCTTCTTCGTCTTCGCAGGAGCCTTTGTCACCTTTGCTTTTGAAACTGTTTTCTTAACTGTTTTCGCAACTGTCTTTTTGGCTGGTGCAGCCTTTGACTTTGTCGCTTTCACAGTTTTCTTCGCAGTAGTTTTCTTTTTTACTTCTTCTTTCTTTTTCGTTGCCATTCTTACCTCATCGGTTTTAAGTTTCACGTTTCAGGTTTCAAGTGTCAGGTTTAACTTGACATTCGACTTTTTACTATAGAAATTGACCCGCAAAGGAGGCGCGCGGCATTGGCGATCCGTATCTCCAATGTGCGCAATGGCAACTGGTAGCTGCCTTGCACAAGAAGGCAGGATGTGACCTCCATTCTTCTAAAAGTCGAATATGTATTCATTTCTGCCTCCTTTCAAGGTTTTGGAGTCAATCAGCTTGCTGATTGATTCCATATAAACAAAAAACCCTTCATCCACAATAGGGACGAAGAGTTCTCTCCGCGGTACCACCCGAATTCGGTTGAAAAATTTTAAGGTTGCAAGTTGCAGGTTGTTAACCTTTCAACATGGAAACCTTTAAACTTTCAAACGCTCTTTATCGCGATAACGGGCTTACCCGTGGATGACTACTTCGTTCACCATCCAGGTCTCTCTTGCGAGCGGCAGGCGAGTTTGGCCTTAGTGCGCTCCCGATGGGCGCTGATGAAGGGCTTCCACCTCACTTTCCCTTCTCGCTGACGGGATGACCTACTACTCCTGTCTTGACTTTTTCGGACGGGCACAAGACCCATCCTTATCTATTTTTGTCATTATAGCACAAGAGCGATTAGGGTTACTAATCGCTCTCGCAGGTGGACCCAGAGGGATTCGAACCCTCGACCTTCTCAATGCCATTGAGACGCGCTCCCAACTGCGCTATGGGCCCTTATTATAGTAATCAGTTGTTCATGTTCTCTTGGACAGTGAACTGTCTAACTGATTACTATCACTGTCCTGTGGACCTGAGGGGATTCGAACCCCTGGCCTCCTCAGTGCGATTGAGGCGCGCTCCCAACTGCGCTACAGGCCCGTAATTAAGGCGAAGGGCATTGTACTTGAGGCAGGAGGGGATGTCAAGCGATTATGAGAGCGAGAGTTTATGAGGAAAGGGGCTTCCCATGGAAGTGGGACAAAAACCCTACTCTGTTCTACCGTTTGTCCCCATCGAGTTGGGGATTTTATAACAACTTCCCGGTTTGGACGTATAGGCAGATAAAGCATTGAAGGAGGATCGATGAATGTAAAACTGAACTTCTGGATCGATGTAGCTGTTTTTTTGGGGTTCATGGTTGCCATGGAACCACGTTCGACAGGCTTGACCATTCACGAATGGTTCACCGTGGCAGCGGTGGGAACGTTGATCGTACATTTTGTTCTACATTGGGATTGGTTCATCCGACTCACATCTCATTTCAAAGCTAAACTCTTTCATAGCTCCCGTCTCAATTATTTGATCGCCGTTCTCATCTTTTTGAGTTTTACCGCCATCATGGTCAGTGGATTGATGATCTCAGAACATTTTGTTCCCGCGCTTGGACTTCATCCGCAGGCGCGCCGCGGCTGGAAGAGTATCCACGAACTCGCGGCGAACCTAAGCCTAGTGCTAGTGGCTGTCCATATCGCATTGCGCTGGGAATGGGTTAAGGCTGCATTCATTCGATTGATCGTCACACCCTTCCGAAAACTGACGAGCGATGATGCCGTTCTGACCGAAGAAGATGGGATGTAGAGGTCTCTTATGAAATTTCTATTACGTTCCTTACTGGTGTTTGCAATTGCGGTCTCATTGGGTGTGGCGCTTTATTATGTCGTTCAGGCTTTGCCTGGAGCTTCCCCGTCACCGGGTTCGCCTCAAGTGCAGCGTCCGCCTGAGAACGGGGTCAACCCTCCGGCTGGGAAAGAACGTTCTGAAAATAACGGGGGATTTCATTTCCGCTGGCGATCCCTTTTGGACATCACCCGTCGTATCATCTTGTTCAGTGTTCTTGTTTTTGCTTCTATTCTGGGCAAAAGATTTATCTTTGATCGAAAACCTGAAGGGAGGAGAAATCCAGATTGACAGATTTGTCAGCAGTGGACGTTCCTACTGCTGATTTTTATTTTTGACACTTGCCCAGCGGCGTGTCTCATTGTATAGTGATAAAAATTTTGAGGCATCCCCATGGCAGATACTTCTCTCCCCGCGTATCGAATAGCAGACTTGCACGAATCGGACCGCCCACGCGAACGGCTGGAATTGCTCGGTCCACAGGCATTGACCAATGCTGAGTTGATCGGCATCTTACTACGCGTGGGCGTCAAAGGTGAGAGTGCTGTCGCGGTCGGACAGCGCCTGCTCAACAAGTTCGGCGGTCTGACAGGTTTGCACCGCGCTCCTTTTGTGGACATTAAGAAACAACGCGGACTTGGCAAAGCGAAAGTATCCCAAATTAAAGCCGCGATCGAACTAGGGCGGAGGTTGACTCTCAAATCTCCAGACGAACGCCCGGCGATCAACTCTCCCGCGGACGCTGCCGCGCTGGTGCAGTATGAGATGTCTGCCTTGGAACAGGAACATCTGCGCGTGATGCTGCTCGACCGCCGTAATCGCGTACTCGAAACGGTGGAGGTGTATAAAGGCTCGGTCAATTCATCGCAGGTGCGCGTGGGTGAACTCTTCAAGGAAGCCGTGCGGAAGAATGCATCGGCGATCATCGTAGTGCATAATCATCCCAGCGGTGACCCCACTCCCAGCCCTGATGATGTCGCTGTGACGCGCGCCATCGTGCAGGCAGGGAAGTTATTGGATGTGGAGGTGCTCGACCATTTGGTGATCGGTCAGAATAAATGGGTATCGCTCAAGGAGCGTGGATTAGGATTTTCCTAAAACCAAGTGTTGAATCTTTAGTCTCATACAAATTCAAATGAGGAATACCACTGGGAAATTTCCTCCAACTTTTTCAGTTGTTTCCAATCGAATAAATTCCTCCAAATGCTCGTTAACGAGTAATACATACTTTACAGTAAAAGCAGATGGAAGGATGAGCAAATGAAAGCAGCTGTTTACCGAAACTATGGACTCCCCAGAAATGTCTTGCAGATCGAAGAAGTGAAAAAGCCTGTTCCCACGGATGATGAAGTGCTGGTGAAGATCCATGCCTCATCGCTCAATCAATATGACTGGCACTTGATGACCGCGGACATCTTCCTGGTGCGCCTGAGCATGGGACTCTTTCGACCGAAGAATTACATCCCTGGGGCAGACATTGCCGGTCGGGTGGAAAAGGTTGGGAGGAACGTCACACAGTTCAAGCCGGGTGATGATGTGTTCGGAGATATCTCTGCGATTAGCGCCGGAGGCTTCGCGGAATATGTGGCAGTGCCGGAAACGCTTTTAGTACGGAAGCCGGCGAACGTTACGTATGAAGAGGCGGCAGCCATCCCAATGGCAGCGTTAACTGCCTTGCAGGGATTGCGCGATGAGGGGCAGATCCAGCCGGGGCAAAAGGTATTGATCCAGGGCTCGTCCGGAGGCGTGGGATCGTTCGCAGTCCAGATCGCAAAAGTTTTCGGCGCGGAAGTGACCGCAGTATGCAGTACCGCAATGTGGAGCAGTCCCGCTCGTTGGGCGCGGATCACGTCATCGATTACACCAAAGAAGACTTCACCAAAAATGGAAAGCAATACGACCTCATCCTTGCCGCAAACGGATATCATTCGCTCTCGGACTATAAGCGGGCGCTAGCGCCGCAGGGAAAGTACGTTATGGCAGGCGGCAAAACGGCACAACTGTTCCAGGCATTGCTGTTCGGATCATGGATGTCGAAGAACGGTGGGAAGAAGATGGGAATTGTCTCGGCAAAACCAGATCAACAAGACCTGGCGTACATGAAGGAACTTTTTGAATCAGGCAAAGTGCGTTCAGTGATCGACAAGTGTTACCCGCTGCACGAAGCTGTGGATGCCATGCAGTATCTGGGAACGGGTCATGCCCGTGGGAAGATCATCGTTACGATGTGAGTATAAATTATATAGGTACCGTCCCGAAGGTTTCTGGTGCTGGAATTTTATTTACCAGTCAAACCTTCGGGACGTTTTATATCAGGGGGCTGTTTCTTTCAATCACCCATAAATCTTGAGCGTTGTATAATGCAAGGGAAAATACAGGGAGTCAAATTCATTGCATCGCAGCATGGAGGTTTTCTTTGAAGATCGGGTTACAAGCCTATTTGCACGGAAGCGTCGACGCCGTTGATTTTTACCAAAAGGCGTTTGACGCCACTTTGGGAAATCATGTGTATCATCCCGATGGCACATTTATGCACGCCGAACTCTACGTGGACGGGGAACTGCTGCTGGCGTTGAGCGAAGCGGATAACGAGATCGCCCGAGAAGACCGCATGCGCTATTCTGCAACAACCTATCCGGCGATGAATTTTTGTATCATGCTGAAAGAGGAAGAAGCGGTCAGAAAAGCCTACGATGTTCTAAAAGAGGATGCGAACATCTTATTTCCCCTTGGTTCGCTTCCGTGGAGCGCCTGCTGCGCCAACCTTGTGGATAGGTTCGGAGTGTTTTGGTACATTGCTGTGTAGAATGATATATGAAAAGAAAGGAAGTTGTACAACCTACTATAAACCACAGTGAGGCGCGTCCACCAATAGGGCTATATAATTGGGCTTGGAGTTACGGAGATTACGAATGATGGACGAATTCAACGAACTAGAGATTGCTATCTTTAAGTGGTTCCAAGAGAATTATGCAAATCATCAGCTTTCCACTCAATTGCAAGCAGCCAAACTAAAACATCGAGAGTGGACCGGCGTTGGCTTCTTTATTGATCTGGATATTCCAAAGGATTTGCAACCTATCAATATTGGTGATTTCAAAAAACATTGGCCCATTCATGGTCCTACTCTTCGATCCGCAGATATTGAGTACGATGGTGGCTCAATTCTCTGGGGAGAGGCAGGTTATATTATATCTTTGGAAATGTATGCCTTTGGTGATTTCTTCAAAGAGCATGTTCGTGAATTTAGCCTTTTACCCTAATCGAGAAGGGCATCTACTGATCGACAGCATTGGCCAGGAATATCAGCAGAAACAAACGTGGTTCGGATAATACAAAACCCGAACCACGTTTTTCATTTCAACAAACATCTACCTACTCCTCTTCACCCCAAACTCCTGAAACTCTCCGGTGGCGTCTCCCACTCCAAAGGGGATGTAGTACCATAGCAGACACTGTTAGACAGCCCTTGAGGCGAGAATCAGAAGAGGAAATTTAATGGCACAATCTAAGTCTTTGAGCAATCGTGAACGGGAAGTGGTCAATCTTCTGCTGGAAGGGAAAAGCAATAAGTTAATTGCTTCTTCGCTTGGGATCTCTGAAAGCACGGTTGAATTCCATTTGAAAAGGATCTATGCCAAGTTTCAAGTGAGTTCCAGGATGGAATTGGTCTTGAAATTGGGGCAATCCACAGGTGGTGGCAAGGCAGAAACCCCGGAACTAAGGCAATCCACAGTTGCGCAGGGGGGAGAATTTGCTGAAAATAGAGACGATCTCAATTCACGAAATTGGGTCACATCTTTACGAGAAGCCGTCTCTAGTCTCGGCGAGGAGTTGAAAATGGGAAGTTTTACAAGTTCAGAAGCCAGAACCGAAGGAAGCACGCTGACATTCTTTGAATCGATCCGCGTGTGCCTTACCAAATACGCGGACTTTAATGGGCGAGCATCCCGATCCGAGTTCTGGTGGTTTGCTCTGTTCATTACGCTCGTTTCCGCCGCGTCGGTGTATGTGAGCCAAAATGTGTACTACATCTTTCAGATCGCCGTGTTGCTGCCCTTTCTGGCGGTGGGAGCACGCCGTCTGCATGATATCGGCAAGAGTGGATGGTGGCAATTGTTCCTGCTGGTGCCGATAGGCGGTCTTGTCGTACTGGGAATTTGGTGGGCAAGCCCGGCAGACAATACGCTTTCGGCAGAATAAGTACAGTCGTACGTTGATACACAAAATACGGGAGCGGATGGCATTCCACCATCCGCTCCCGTATTTTTATTCATACAGTTAGCGCTTACCTACTCCTCTTCACCCCAAACTCCTGAAACTCTCCGGTGGGCGTCTCCCACTCCACCGTGGACTCGTCCACGCGTGAGGCGCGCGGACCTTGCTTCATCGCGGCGATGAAGAGTTCCACATCCTGGCTTTCGCCTTCGACGATGGCTTCGACCGTGTCATAGCCCACGTTGCGTACCCAGCCGGTGAGGTCGCCGATCTGGCGCGCGGAATATTCCACGTGCGCGCGAAAGCCGACTCCCTGCACGCGTCCCTTCACCCATACGTGCGCGCGGACAATGTCATTTGCGGACGGTTTGTGATCCATGAGAGTTTCCTTTATTTCTGGATGTGCTTACGATGGCAATAAACGGGATGAACAACACTAAACAGAATAAGAGCAGATACGGCGCGCTATCTCCAAGCGTAACACCGAGAGGGCTTTGCCCTGTAATGGAGGCGCGCCAATCGAGTTCGAGTTGGGAAAGCGATTTTCCGAAGGCACGCTCGGGTCCACGTTCGCAGTCCACGCCGTCGGCATAACTTGTGGCAAGAGACATCAATCCGCTGGAGCCGTAGGTGTTGAGCAAGTAGCGGGTGAATGCGCGAGCTTCGGCGTAGCCCAGAAATGCCTGATCCACCCGGGCGGAGAAAGAAGCGCACAGATCCTTTAATGGGATCAATCCGTTTTGCGCTGAGGCATTTGTCAGCGCAAGGTCGTAATCCGAACTCGGGTTGATCTCTGCCAGTGTTGCCACACCTTCACTCAGCCACGCCGGAAGGTTGACGTATCCTGCACCCAGACTGCGATAGGTCATCACATGCGTCAACTCGTGCGGGATGTACTTTTCCATCAAGAGCGCCTGGTCCGTGCCGGGGGCGATGATCGCCGTCACCACTCCCAACGCCGGGTCGGCATGCCCCGCTACCCAGGCTTCACCGCTGGGGGCGAGTGTGGCTTGCAAGTCGCCTTCGTTGGCGTAGATATAAACGCCGGTAGGTTGGGTCAGATCGAGCGGCAAAACATGGCTGATGGATTGCAAGCCCGCCTGCGCGGCATTCATCACTGCTGCGCCAAAGTTCGCGTCACCGTTATACCAATGCACCTGCAGCGTGCCGGCATTGAGCGTTTGCCAGGGGAAGCGGTTGTCTTCATAGCGCACGGCATACGTGTCGCTTTGCGAAGCGCTCCCATCTGCCAGGACGATCTCGTAATACCAGCGCAAGGTCGAAAAGGGGCGCAGCCTATTTTGTTGTGTGTCAAAACGAAAGTCGGCGTGCCCCTCGGGCGTGAGCATCAACGGCTGGACTTGTGTGAGTCCCTGTGTTTCGTCGAAGAGCACGATGGATGCCTGTTGGATCTGGATCGAAGCCTTTATCTCAGCGACGAACGTGATCGACTCCCCATACTGCACCGTAGCCCCAACATTCGTCAGCTCGATTCCCGACTGCGCCTGTGCTTGTTTCGCGTTAAAGAAGAGTGAGGCTGCCATAACGATGAAAAGAAATATTCTTCTCATGTCGTTGCGAGCCCCGTAGGGGCGAAGCAATCTCCCATTTAACGGAATTAGCCTATGAAAAAAAGTTAACCGTTTAAGCGGAGATTGCTTCGTCGCAAAAAGCGCTCCTCGCAACGACATGGCATTTCTTGTCTTCATCTCACCTCCCTAAAAATACCAACAACAATGTCAACGTGACTGGGCTGAGCAGGGTGCTGATGAACACCACCGCTGTAACGAGTTTTGCATCCAGATGATATTCGGTTGCCAGTACTGTGTTGCTGACCATGCTGGGCATGGATGCCTAAGTCACCACTCCCTGTCGGGCGCTGCCACCCAGACCGAACAATGCCGCGAATAACAATGCACCGAGGGGCGCGATGAGCAAACGCAGCACCACACTTAATTGCATCGGTCGCAGGTTATCGGAAAACTCCACGTTCGTGAGCTGCAAGCCGAGCAGTACCAGCATCAATGGGACGGTTCCATTTGCGGCGAGCTCCACAGCACGCGAAAGTGGGATGGGTAATGTGATATTGAGGGCGTTGACGAAGATGGCAAGCAGCACCGCATACAGCGTTGGCACTTTGAATAACCCTAGTAGCGCTTCTTTGAAATTCATGTGTCCCAGCGAGGCGATCAATACACCGAGCGAATAGAACAAAACGGTCGTCACCACAAAGTAGATGCCTGCGAAGGGCAACGCTTTCTCGCCAAAGGCAAACGTGACCAAAGGCAGACCATAATTACCTGTATTCGCAAACATGGTGGTGATGACGATGGCTGTCAGGGCGGTGCGTTCGAAGTTCAAGAGCCGCCCAAGGATGTACGTCAGCACACCCATGGTCAAAATAATGGAAACAGCAAAGGCGATCGTGATGGCGGCGTCCTTCAGGTCCATTCGATTCTTGAGCATAATGTCGAAGATCAACACGGGACTAAAAACATAAAAGACCACACGTCCAACGCCGCGCGGGTCCACGTGCAGGATCTTGCCCAGGGCATAGCCTGCACTGCTCAGGAGGATGATCGGGAGGATGTTATTTGCAAATGTAGAGAACAACAGGGAAAGCGACATGAAGTTTGCCTTAATGAAAAAGTCACGGAGATTATAACGTCTCCGTGACTTTCATAATTATTATTGCCCGCTCTTTCGGGGCTTAGCCCCGAAAGGAGCACAAGATGTTATTGCTCGTCATCCTCTTCCACATCGCTCAACTCTGCATCCGGGTCGAAGGCGAAGAGATCGAAACGATCGAGGTCTTCGGTAAAGGCTAAGTTATCGAGCGCTTCTTCGAGATAGGCGACCTGATCTTCATCTTCGATCTGGTCAAGCAGGTTCTCGAGATACGTGCGCACATCTTCGCCGCCGATCTGTGAAAGGGACCAGATAACTGCCCGCATCACTGAGTCATCTTCCTCTTCGTTCATTAATTGCAGCAGCACCGTTCGCGCGGACTTGATCTCCAGGTTGCCCGCAGCTTCCACGGCAGAGCGGCGGATATTATCGTTCACGCTCACCAGGGAGCGGAGCACATTCTCCTCCCAGCGGTCGTCGGCAGAACGTCCCATGGCTACGATGGCACTGGTTTGCCAGGCGGGGTCTTCACGATGGAAGGATGACTCGATCAATGTTATGACTTCAGGACGCGCGGAGTACCCAAGTGATTCGAGGGCGGCGCGACGGACGCGAGAGTCATCGTCACCGTTGGCGACGGCGAGCAGGGTATCTTCGATCTTGTGATAGATGCTTTCGGAAATTTCTTCCAGTTCGCCCAGGTCCACGAACAGACCGAGAGCGTGCGCCGCCTCCACACGAACGTTCACATCTTTATCGCTCTTGAGCATATCCAGGAAGGTGGATGCGAGTTTGGTGTCTTCGCACTCACTGAGCAAACGAATGGCGCGAATGCGCACCTGCGGGTCGGGGTCGTTGAGAATGGCGCGGGCAAAGTCGTCGAAGTTGACCAGCGTATCCTCTTCCGCCAGAGATTGAAGCCCTTCGAGCAGGGTCACCTTCCGGCTGGTGCTGACGCGGGGCCATACATCCAGAAGAGTCTTCAGTTCGAGAGTCCCGATATCGGAAAATTGCTGGAGATAACGGCGCGGAAGATCCTTGCCGGTGGATGTCAGAGCATCCAGAACAGATTGAAAGGAAATGGTGTCGTTATTATTCATTTAGGGGATGTTGAAGGAAACGGGATTAACAAAGTCCATGACGTTGACGTAGAGCATGAAGATCAATAGGATCGCCATACCGGCAGCATGGACAAAGTTTTCGATCTGCGGCGAGACGCGGCGTCGGAAGATCAATTCCGGCAGAATGAAGATGATGCGTCCGCCGTCGAGAGCTGGGAATGGGAACAGGTTGAAAACGCCCAGACTGATGGAGAGGGATGCGATCAACAAGATCGTGCGCATCTTCTCGAACGGGTTGGAGGTGGGCGTTGCGGGGGTGGGTGTCTGGCTGGCTTTCACGTCGCTTTCCACGCTTTGCGACATGATGTCGTAAATGCCTTTCAAGCCAACGAGGCGGGATTGCTCTGCCGGTAAGGAACCTTTGATCAATTGCGCGGGCAGAGAGATCAACAGGCGGGCATTATAGTAGGCGTAGCGTGCGCCGTAATTCAACGGTTCGAGGATGGAGCCAGCCGGTTTGAGCGGGTTGCTCAACCCAACACCGATCATCACATCCTTTTCCTGATCGTTCATCTTCGGTGTAGCGGTCAGTTCGACCTGCTTGCCATCGCGTTCGACCACGAAGGTCACAGGCTTGTTTTCATTCGCGTCCACGATCTCGCCGAGTTTGTCGAAGCTGTTAATCGCCTGACCGTTGCCGCTGACGAAGATATCATCCATTTTGAAACCGGCGGCTTCCGCGGGGCTGTCTTTGAAAACAGATGCCACCAGCACGCGGTTTGCATCCGGCACACCGGCATTGTTGAAGACAAAACTGTAAATGATCACAGCCGTGAGCAGGTTCATGAGCGGACCAGCCACAAGCACAGCCAGGCGCTTCCAGGGGTTGGCAGAAGCAAGTCCACCTGGGATGGACGGGTCGTTCTCACCCTTGGGGCGGACGAAACCACCAAACGGCAGCCAGTTGAGCGTGAAGCGGGTTCCGGGGTGGACTTCTGACACAACCTCAACGAGTTGGATGGCGCCGCTGCTGGTCCCTGCCTTGAAGGCTTTGCGCGACGATAAGGGTGCGGCATTTTGATCCGGTTCGATGATCTTGCCGTTCTGATCTACATAGACGTGGTCCAGAGTAGCAGAACTGGCGCTGCGTTGTCCTTGTTCTTCGAAGCGATCGAACTCGATCGTACGCAGGACAAGGCGGGAATTCACCTCATCGACAGTGATCTTTGCTTGTGTATCGATCAGTTCGTTCCAATTCAAGGGGAATTTGAAATTAAAAGGGATTTCAATGCGCTTGCCGTTCTTGAGGATCAGGTATCCTTTCGTACTCCAAAGCGTGATGGCGCCTGGGGTGGGTAAACCGATACCGAATTCTTCCACTTCGATCTTGCATAAGCGCGCAACAATATAGTGACCAAACTCATGCACTATCACCATCCCGCCGAAGACGAGAATAAAAATCAAAATGTTTAAAACTGTCATGGTTCTATCCTTCTATCGCTTGTTTCGTAAAATAACGAAGTTTTCCTTGAAAATGGCAAAGGGAAATTAAAAACTTGTCTACCGATTTATGTGCCACTCTCTCAATTTCATTATATCGCTTTTGAATGGACGACGCAGGCTGCTGGGATATTTCTACTATTTCTCCTATGAAACTCTAACCTCGGGTTAAACCTTTGGGACACGGAACACACGGACTCTACGAAATTTTCTTCAAAGGACGGAAAAAACCGCCATCTTTTCTGGACCTGTAGACAGAATTCCGTTTAATGGAGATAATTCAGGTTGTTAACGTTCCCGCCAAGCCTTATGTTCCGCGCCTTCGTTATTCACCTGATCTCTCACGCCTCAAGGATTAGACATACTATGAGCGATTCCTGTATCTTTTGTAAGATCATTTCCGGGGAAGCCAAAGCAACCATTGTGTACCAGGATGAAAAAGCCACCGCCTTTCGCGATATTCACCCTGTGGCAAAGACGCACATCCTGATCGTACCGAACAAACATATTAAATCGGTGGGCACTTTTACTCCTGAAGATGAGCCGTTGATCGGGCATCTCTTCAGCGTGGCGCAGAAGATCGCGCGCGAGGAAGGTATCTCGCAAAATGGATATCGCCTCATCACCAACACCGGCACCGACGCGGGACAAACCGTTTTCCATTTACATGTTCATCTCATTGGTGGCAACCGCATGAAACATCCGATGGGGTAGATGTAAATGATGAAGGATGAATGCTGAATGACACCTGCACTTGCATGCGGTGCAAGTGTGAAAAAGACCGCCGTTCGGCGGTCTTTGTTTTCTATCGTTTATCCAGCGGACTTCCTTTGAGTTTGCTTTTGGGCTGGCTGGAACGGTACGCATAATATCCGAGTGCTGCGCCGCCGACCAATAACAGCATACCAAAGATGCCGAGCATGGGAGAGCGTCCACCTTCCTGGGTCTGGGTAGGATCATCAATGGTGACGGTCTTGGACTGCGCGCCAAAATCGATCGAAGCACGGTCGCCGGCTTTGACGGTCAATTTGTAACTGACCAGCATGGTGGGATTGTAATTATCGGGCACCGCCATACTGATGTTGTAATCACCTGCCGGTACATCCGTAAAACAAGCGCGGATCGGGTCGCCCGTATCCGGGTCGGTGGCAGAGGAAGTGTTCTCCGTTTTCGAGTACGAACCGTTAACGTTGGTCAAGCTGACCGCGCCGCCATCAATGCCAAATTCGGTCTCCTGCCGCAGGGCATCGCCGTTGGAGTCGTTGAATAGCAGCACACAGACCTCGGTCGTGCCGTTGACGGGGGTCAAGGTTACAGTGGGAGATGCCAATGTAGCAGCAGGCAACGCTGTGGGAATATTGGATATGGAGAGCCCCACCACCAGCGGTTGGTTGGGGGTCAGCGTGCAGTTTTCATCGAGACGGGTATTGAACTGGCGTAACTGTTCGACCGTGATGCCGTGCAGTAATGCCACCTGTGAACAAGTATCGCCCTCTTTCACAAGATAGATGATGCGTCCATCCGCGCCGGGGGTGGATGTAACAAATTGAGGCTGAGGCGCAGCGCCCACAGGCAGCGCTACACCGATGAGAAACATAACAGCGACGAACAAGAAGATAAATAGCGGAGTGCGAAGTTTCATCGGCGAAGATTATATCAGGGACAAATAAATGTAGGGGCGGAGCGTCGCTCCGCCCCTACGAAGGCGTATCTATTTTCCGTATCGTTTTCGTATCTCTGGCAGGAAATATTCATCGAAGAATTTGTCCGCATCGTAATCAGGACACCAGTTCCATTCACTGCGGGCGAGGGTATCATCTACATCTTCGGGCCACGAGTCGACAATTCCCTGACGGCGTGGATTCGGTTCAAAGCTGATCTGTGCGCCAGGGAAGGCTTTCAACGCGCGGTCACGGAATTCACCGGCGGTGAGCGCAAAGGCGGCGATGTTGTAGATCTGATGTTTCAATTTTTCGCGCGGCACATCCAACAGCATCAATAAGGATTTGATCGCGTCGGGCATTGCCATGAAGGAGATCTTGGTGTCTTCGCGCACGAAACAGGAATACGGTTTGCCTTGTGCGGCGGCGTGCAGCATCTCGGGTCCGTAGTCGCTGGTCCCGCCGCTGGGAAGGGTAAAGGCGGAGATCAAGCCCGGGAAACGGATCGCGCGAAAGTCCAGGAAGTGAGGCGGGTTTTCATCCAAATGTTTTTGACCGTAGTATTTGCCGTAATACATCCCCAGTTTTTCGCAATATAGTTTGTTACATCCATACATGGTGTGCGGTGTGTTGTACTCGTCCTCCCTGACCGCGCCTGCTGCTTTCTTTACTTCTGTGCTCGCCATTCCGTACGCTGCTATTGAGCTTGGGAACAGGAACTTTACGTTCTTGTGGTATTTCTCCGAGCGGTAGGCTGCCAGCATCAGCAGTTGCATCGTGCCTTCCACGTTGATGCGGTGTGCGTCTTCGCTCGAGATCTCCGCTTTCGACGAGAGTGACGCTGCCAGGTGAAAGATCACATCGAAATCATAATCGTAGAACGTTTTGATCTTGTACACCAGGTCACCCTGCGCGTGCTCCGCCGACATCGACCTGATACTGTCGGGCAGCGGAGTCAGATCCGCCGTAACGATCTTGTAGCCACCCTGTTTTGCCAACCCTTGAACCAGAGCCTGACCAATCTCTCCACACGCACCTGTTACCAGCACGAGCTTTTCGGTCATACAGTCTCCTTAGAAGTGCCGCATTAAGCGGTAGAATATTTTTCACATTGTACATTGAATCCTTTACGAAGTTTGTCATTATTATTTTATGAAAAAGAGTAACCACATGTCATTGCGAGCCGATAGGCGAAGCAATCTCCCGTCAAATGAGATTAGCTCCTCGAGGAGATTTAACCGTTTAAGAGGAGATTACTCACTTGCACCTGGCGTACGTGCAGGTGTCGTCGTTATACTCCTCCTAGCAACGACATTGTTTACTGCTTGTTTACCCTTGAATGCGGCTTTGCCTACGGATGCTCCCGCTGTGACGGATACCCCGCTTCCGACTCAGACCATTGTCTGGTTCCCCGCAACATCCACGCCTACCCGTCTGTTCTATCCCACCTACGCTCCCACCGAGTTAATGGACCCTGGTATCGGAGCTGTGACCCTCCGCGATAATTTCTCGAAAGCTTCCACGTGGGACACTGCCACTTCCAACGATGGCAGCGCCTCCATTATAGATAACCGCCTGTCTCTGGCGGTGCAGCCGGGACTCTACCTGCTTAGCCAGCGACATGACCTTGTGCTCGAAGATTTCTACGCCGAGATCACCGTCAACCTGAGCCTGTGCCGCGGAAGCGATAGCTATGGGATGGTGGTCCGCAGTGCGGGCAGATCGTATTATCGTTTCGTTCTCACCTGCGACGGGCAGGCGTACGCGGAACGCGTCAACACGCATGGACTGGTGCCGCTGCATGAGCCGGTTGCCAGCTCAGATATCCCGATGGGCGCACCAGGTCAGGTGACCATTGGCATCTGGGCAGTGGAGAGCGAACTGCGTCTCTTCCTGAACGGACGCTATCAATTTGGCTTTAGTGATACCAGTTATGCCAGCGGCGGCATCGGCGTGTACGCCCTCTCATTGGGGAGTGACCCGGTCAGCGTGGCGTTCTCTGATTTCAAGGTCTATGAAGTGGATTATGCTTTGCCAACCAATACACCCAAACCACCGACACAGACTCCCAGCCCAAAATGATTTACGAATTACGATTTACCAATTACGATTAACCCCATGCCTTCCAATAAACTGAACAATCTCACGAACAAAGAGTGGTTGAAGTTCCAGAAATCGTGGTTCATCCATAATCCGCCGCCGCGAAAAAAGGGAGTGTTGGTACATCCCGCCAAATTCCCGGAGACCATGGCGCAGGAGTTCATCGAGTTCTTCACCAAGGAAGGTGAAACCGTGCTCGACCCCATGGTAGGCACCGGATCGACTCTTATCGCCGCCTTGCGTGCAAAACGTAATAGTTACGGTATCGAGCTAAATCCCAAATACGCCAAGATCGCCAAACAGATCATTGAAGACGAGCGCGCAACGCTGGGCGAAGCAATCCAAAATCTAAAATCTGAAATCATAAATGGCAACGCCGCTTTAGCAAGCACATATCAATTTCCAGTTATTGATTATGTTCTTACATCTCCTCCCTATTGGGATATGCTGCGTGCCAAAGGCGCCGAGACGCAAAAGAAGCGCCGCGATGCTGCGGAGTTGGATGTCCATTACTCAGATGACCCGAATGATATGGGGAATATCAGCGATTACGACGAATTTCTCGCGAAACTCGTAGATATCTATAAAGGGCTAAAACCCTTGCTGCGTGAAAAAGCCTATCTCACCATCATCGTCAAGAACGTGAAAAAGGGCGGGAAGATCTATCCGCTGGCGTGGGATATTGCGCGTGAGCTTGGCAAGACGTACACACTCAAAGATGAAAAGATCTGGCTGCAAGATAACCAGCCTCTCGCGCCATTTGGGCTGGGGTCCGCGTGGGTGAGCAATACGTTCCATCATTATTGCTTGCAGTTTAGGAGAGAGGAGAAATAACTGATGTGGACTCCTGAGCAAAAGAGAAACAAAGAAATACCTTATAGAGGGGGACCTTCACGGAAATACCCTAGAAGGCAAAGGCAAGTTAGAAATTTAAAGGAGGAGAAAAAGAGAAAAATCTGGACAATCTTAATTTCACTTGCCATTCTCATAGCGATATTTGCCTTTGTGCTTCTTAACTCAACATCGAGCAGTGATCAGAAAGCAACACAAATTATTGTTTTTCTTGTTCTTTTGTTCGTCTTTATTGCGCCATTATTAGCCGGACTCTCATCAATCAACAAATTTCGAAAAGGTTATGATGTTGACGTATCTGAAAAAGAAAATAAAAAATCGGGAAACGAATAATGGCGAAACGAAAGAATGATTTTATATCTCCTGCCGAAGATTACATTGAGCAGCTAAACTGGCGGGCAAAACACCCTGGTATACGACGCGGCGGAAGGAGTTCTGTCTGGTTGGAACCAAAGTGGAAATACAAAATCGTATATCATTATCCTCCAACGTCACCGTTCGAGAAGCTAATGCGTGTAATGCTGCCAATTGGTCTGCTCGTTGGCATCTACTTCCTGATCACTTCTGATTTGTTTACCATTGAATTAAAGATCTTTGCTCTTTTTATGGTTGTATTAATCGTCACGATTATATTTTTCGCTGTACAAGATGCTTCAAAAGATTCTGACAACTCAAAACCTTTAGATTAATGTTATCTGCATCCAACCTCATCCACCTGCCCTACACCCGCGACCTCACCGAAGGTGGCATCGCCTATGCGGTGCGGTCGCTGCCGTACACGTACAACCGCATGGGCGGCTCACCCTATGACCGTCTGCGGCGCATTGTGGCGGGCGTGGCAGTGGAGTTGGCGTTCCGGCGTTATCTTTCGGAGCAGAATGTCCCCTTCGATGTGATTGGCGCGACTCCTTTCACCGAACCAGACCATTACGATGTATCACTCGGTGGGCGGCGATGCGACATCAAATCCTTCCTTATCACGTATCGTGAACAGATCGCAGAGATGAAGCGCGATCCGCAGGTGGTGTTGGGGGCGCCGGCGTTGGTCCCTTCGGATCAGAATGCGGCAGAGGGGCATTCAGACAACGATATTTATCTCTTTGCTTTTTCCTCCGGATTGGTGGCTGCTTCACAGGAGGATCTGCAAAAGGTGATGCTTGCCGGGCAGCCGACGTATTTCATCCATGCCATGCCTGAGGAATGGGCGCGCCCGATGGAGTGGAATCCGTTGGGGAAGCTGATCGTGAAGTCCGATTCAGAGCAGACTCAAGTCATCGAGATCGGCGGACAGGATGCGGGGAGAGAGATGCGCACCCGTACGCTGGAGATCCCGCCTAAGACGCGAGTCGAGATCGAAGAGGGATTCTTTTCTGTGTCACACATCCATAGCCAAAATTTGCCGAATGCTCGTATCGGTATTCGCAGTGAGCGGCGCAAGGAAACGTATCTTATCGGCGCTGCCGATTGGGGGAATATCTGGGTCTATGGCATGGGTATTTTGCTGACGGGCTGGCTCACGCGCGGTGAATTCAACCAGCGCGCTCGTCCTGTGCAGGAAGGCGCGCGCGTGTTTCAGTACGACCGTACTCGTACGAAAAATCTGGCAGTGCCCGTCTTTGATTTGAAACCGATATCTGACCTATTCGAGCGCGTGAGGGCATGGAGCGCGTAAATTAGAGGTGATGATGAAAACGAAAAAGATTCTTTTGGGGATCATGGTCCTGACAATGCTCTCATGCCGGATGCTCAACCAGATGATCTATCCGCCGACGCCCACACCGCTGCCGACCCTGACGCCCACGCTCACTCTCACGCCGACGCCTGAACCCCTTAAACCAGCCTTTATTCCACCCGAATGCGCCTCCGTTCCGGTTGCCACGCAAATCCCCGACCCGGCAGAAGAAACTGCCTCGGAACTCCAGCCAGATGTTGAGATCTCAAAAGCACAACAATTGGATGTGTTTAATGATCTGACCAGCCGCGTCAACGAAACGTATGTATATCCCGATTTCAATGGTAAGGATTGGAATGAGATCCAGGCGCGTTATAAAGCCAGGGTCGAAGCGGGCATGACCACCGAAGATTTTTACCAGGCCATGCGCGAGATGATCTTTGAACTGGGCGATGAGCACTCCTTCTTCCTCTCGCCGGTTGAAGTGGATGAGACGAATGATGAACTGGAAGGGAACGTTGAATTCGTGGGCGTGGGTATCTTTGGTCAGACGGACCTGGAACGGCAACGCCATGTAGTAATCTCGGTCTATCCCGGCTCCGCTGCCGATAACAGTGGTATCCAAGCTCACGACGCCATTTTGAAAGTGGATGGCTTGCCCATCTCGAAAACATCTGGCTACAGTTTGCGTGGTCCCAAATGTTCCGCGGTGGTGATGACGGTGCAATCGCCGGGACAGGAGCCGCGCGATGTGATGCTCATGCGTCATGAGATCCAGGGTGGGTTTGAGATCGATGCGCGGCTGGTTCCCACCACCGATGGTTCGAAGATCGGCTATATTTTCATCCCTACTTTTTTTGATGAGACCATTCCTCCCCAGATCGATGAAGCATTGCACGATTTTGGCGATCTGGATGGATTGATCCTGGACGTGCGTTTGAATAGCGGCGGCAGTAATTCTGTTGTAGACCCGATCCTGGCGCATTTTGTTTCGGGCAGGCTGGGTCAGTTCGTGACGCGAGAAGGTTCCAGCCCCTTGCGCATTGAATCGGACCCGATCGCCAACTCGCAGAGCGTTCCGCTTGTGGTGGTGGTCAGCCAGGATACGGTCAGTTATGGCGAGATCTTTGCCGGAGTCTTGAAAGACCAGGGACGCGCCCGCATCACCGGCGAGACCAGCCTTGGCAATGTGGAAGTATTGTATGGGTTCCACTTCGATGACGGTTCACAGGCATGGATCGCCTCCGCAACTTTCCACGAAGAAAACTCTGATGTGAATTGGGAGGAGACCGGTATCGTTCCGGACCTGCCCGCCTTTGCTCCGTGGGATACGTTCACGTTCGAAACCGATCCGTCTGTTGCAGCGGCGTTGAAACTGCTGGGACATCAATAGACCTCTTGCATACGTGCATGGCTTTCTCAAATAATTGTCAGGCAAAATTCTTAAACCGCGAAGAGCGCCAAGAGTGCTAAGAAAAACCTAAAAAACTTTGCGATCTCCCTGGCACATTCCGTCGGGACAGGTGTTGCGAGCTTCGCGGTGAAAGTTGAGAATACACGGATTTTGAGAAAACCATGTGCGTAGGCACTCCCGCCGCAGTTCTCGGCGACGGGAACGCGGCATCAAACAATAAAAATTTGCGCCATTGAAACTGAACAATAGGATAGGGGAATAGCTGCATTCCTACTCGTCTTGTTGGTACGGGTATAATCTTATCCATGCGAAGCGCCATACTTGTGTATAACCCCGCAGCGGGACGATATTCTGTAAAGCCGTTCATCAAGTCTGCGGTTAAAGAGTTGGAGTCGGCTGGGTGGGAAGTGGAAGCAATGCCCACGCAAAGCGGGGCGCACACGATCGAGTTATCCAAGCAGGCAGCGGCTGAGAAAAAAGAAGCGGTGTTCGCTGTCGGCGGAGATGGCACGATCGGCAACGTCGTCAACGGTTTGATCGGCAGCGACACGGCGCTGGGAGTCCTGCCCGCAGGCACGGCAAACGTCTGGAGCATTGAGCTCGGTTTGCGCCCCTTCGCCTGGACTCATCCGTGGGTGCTGCGCAAGAATGCCTCCATTCTGGCGAATGCCCCTGTCTGTGCCGTAGATGTTGGCATCTGCAATCAATATTCGTTCATGATGTGGGCGGGCATCGGGCTCGACGCGCTGACCATTCATTCTCTTGAGCCACGTATTCGTTTTGAAAAATTTTTCAACATGTCTGAATATGCAGCGAAGACCATCTGGAACGCAGCGACATGGAGCGGCGTTAAATTAAGGCTGTGGGCTGATGGCGAAGAAGTGGAAGGACGTTACATCGTGGCAGTTACCACCAACATCCGGCATTATCTTGGCGGTCATTCGATGCTCTCGCCCGATGCCTATCTCGATGATGGTTTGCTCGACATCTGGCTCTTCAGTGGCAGCAACCTCGGTGATGCGCTGCGGCATGCCTACGATATGTGGCGCGGCAATCACATCAACTCAGACGCGGCGCGGCGCATCACGTTCAAACAACTGCGCATCGAAGCCGACTCGCCCTTCTGGATCCAGACCGACGGTGAACCGCGTGGTTCCGCGCAATGTGTAGAGATCAACATCCAGCCGCATCGTCTGAAATTGCTCATGCCCCCGCGCGGCATGGAATTATTGAAGGACAATCATTCATGAATGCTCGTCAACTTTTCAACGGATGGGTCATCCTTGGCGCCCTCGTCGTGGCGGGACTTTTACTCTTCATCACCGCCCTTTCCATTGGACTCACCAAACCGCCTCAAGCCTCCGACGTTGGTTTTGTCCCCGCTGATCTGACCATGATCCCCGCCCCGACTCTGACCTCCGGCGCGCCGCCCACGCCAACCATTGATCCCTTCGCACCGACTGCCACCCCAACGGGAATTGCCATCGGCAACTACGTGCAGATCTCTGGCACCGAGGGGCAGGGACTGCGCATCCGCTCTACACCCGGTCTCGATGGTGAATTTGTCTTTCTGGGTTATGACTCGGAAGTCTTCGTCATTCAAGATGGTCCCAAAGTCATTGACGGATATACCTGGTGGTATCTGGTAGCGCCCTATGACAACACCCGCGTTGGCTGGGCTGCATCCGATTTTCTGACGTTTATCCCTGCACCATAAATTATGTTTGTAGGGGCGAGGTCATCTCGCCCCATTCTTGGGCGGGGAGACCCCGCCCCTACATGAGGTTATTAATGAACGAACGACCAACTGGCATTACTGCCAACAAAAAGAACAAAGAATTCACTGTCACATGGAGCGACGGTCACGTGAGCGTGTACCCGTTTGAGCTGCTGCGCGCTGCCTGTCCCTGCGCCTCTTGTCGCGGCGGACACGAGAATATGAAATCCGAGCCCGATGCGGACGTGTTCGACAGAAAACTCGGTGACTCACAAGCCACACGCATTGCCAATGTGGTGGCAGTCGGCTCCTACGCGCTGACCATCGTTTGGGAGGACGGTCACGATTACGGCATCTACAACTGGCATTATCTGCGAGCGTTATGTCCGTGTGAGGAAGATCGGGCGAAGTACGGAAAATAAAATATCGACAGACAAAAACAGCGACCGAATTTTCGGTCGCTGTTTGTTTACTTCGTCGGTGTCTTGGACGGCGTTCGTGCGGGAGTGGGTGTCCTTGTCGGCGTGGCGGTCTTGCTGCCCTGCTTGGCGGTGGGTGTGGGAGTGACCAGCTTTGCCAGGCGCCCTTCCGCTTCCGTGCGCATTTCGGCGGTCATGGCATCTTCGGGCAGTTCAAGCAACTTTTTCCAATACTCCACAGCTTTCTTGGGATTGTTACGCTTTTCGTAGACCAAAGCAGCCCAGTAATAGGTCAACGCTTTTTGTTCATCTGTCTTTGCCAGCGCTTCGGTTTTGGATACTGTCAGTTCGGCGCTGCCATAGCGTTCATTCATATAATGCCCACGGATGATCCCCAGGCTGGCATCGAAGCGGTCAGAGTAGTTGGCAATGACCTGGTCGATATCCCTATCCGATTCGTCGGCGTTGCCCAATTCTACATTCGAGAGGAAGCGGTAAAGATTCGCCTCGCGACGATTGCGGTCAAGCGAGAGTGCCTTATCCATCTGTTGGATCGTCTCTTCGTATTCGCCTTTCTTGAAGTGCATCTTTCCAAGCAGAAGATAGGCACTGGCATCGCCCTCTTCATATTTGAGATAGACCGCCAGCGCCCTGCTGGCTTCCACATCATTGCCGGTCTCAGCATACAACTGCCCCAGCAAGAGATAGGTGGGCAGATAGGTTATATCGAGAGTAAGTGATTTCTCGGCAGCTTGCAAAGCTCTGTCAGGCACATTCTGTTTTTGCTGGGCGAGAGCTGTGTAGTAAAAAACCAGCGGCGAGTTGGGCATAAGCTTGTTGGCTTCACCCAGGTCTTGCAACGCCCCGCTCACATCGTTATCGCGTATTTTGACCTTAGCCCGTTCCAAAAAAGCTTCACCAAAATTAGGGTCAAGGCGAACCGCCTCTACTAAAAGTGGAAGTACATTTGCATTCGGATCAGCCAGCAGACGAGCACGCGCCAGCCCCACGTAGGCTGCACCAAACTGCGAATTCAACGCTAGAGCATTCGAATAGGCTGTCTCTGAAGAACCGGGATCGCCCTTGAAGCGATATGCCTCTCCCATATAATAATAAATGTCCGCTGCCTCCGGTTCCGCTTTGATGATCTCGTTCGCCAAACGGATCACTTCATCCCAATCGCCCTTTTCGTAGGCAGGTTTCATGGCGCGATAGATGTCGCTTGATTGCGGCGGGCGCGGCGTATTAACATATAAAGGTGTGGGCGTGTAGTTTACATTGAAGGCGCCTTCGAGCGCCTTGCCGGTATTGATGACAGGAGGCAATCCCGTTGCATTGATAGAGGTGGGAGTTAATGTGTATGTAGGTGACGGACCCGGTGTATTGGTCGGCAAACGCGACTGTCAACTCGCTGCCGGGATCACGAACCCGAATACGACGCCTGCTGCGAGAATACCGATTAACAAGACGATCATTCCCAGTCTGAAAACAGGACTTCCTTTCACAGCTTCCCAGCCTTTGGGCTTGGGTTTCTCATGCGCAAGCAGGAGTTTCTGTCCCCAGTCGCGTGGTTTGTTTAACGGGAATGGCTGAATGGTCTCATCAGCGGGTAATGCCCCGTGCAGGATCAAACCCCGTTTGGCGGTGACATTTTCCGGGTCCAGTTTGAGCGCTGTTTGGAGACAGTAGACCCGCTCCTTGGGGGTATCCATCAAGGCGCTCATCCAAACCCAGTAGGTGGCATTGTTCTGGTCGGTCTTTAGCAGACCCGTGAGTAGTTCACGGGCTTTTGTTTTATTCCCCGCTCGTAAGGCATCCACTGCTTCTTGAAAGATGACGTCGTCAGCCATGCATTGATTTTACTCTATTCATGAACGTAGCTACAGCCGCAGAGATTACAAACTACTTGAAATTTTCTCACTCGTGGAATTCTTCCACCTGGTAGGTCAACACTTCCAGATGTTTGACACGCCACAGGTCGGCACGCGCGCCCATTTTGTAACAAAGGTTATCGAGAAAATCGGCACGCTCGGGGAGCTTCTCCCAGACTTGCGGCAGGAACGTGGCGCGGCGATAGCCATCTCTCAGGATGACGCCATCCACATGCGGACGCAGTTTGGAAAGCAGATCCTGCGCATCGGCATAGTCCAGCGGGACAGGGCGAGTCAGGCGCGAGACCTCGATGTTGATCCCGCTTAATTCGCGTTCGCTTACCGGAGGAAAGCGCGGATCTTCCAACGCCGCAGCGACGGCATGTTCGCGCACATCATCCACCAGCGGCTGATAGGCTTCGAGCGCGCCGATACAGCCGCGCAATTGACCGCGCACAGTTAGCGTGACGAAGGATGCGCCTTCTTCCAACAATCGTGGGGAAAGAGAATTCTTTATGAAGCGGTGCTAATGTTTCCCCGCGCACGCCATGTTCCATGGCTTCGCGAGCCATGTGAAGCAGGATTTGTTTTTCTTCTTCGTTCAACAATTCAACGGTCATCGCGACCTCCTCCCAGGTCCTGTCGGACTCGAAAGTCTCTAGATTTTCGAATACGTTTTCAACACTCCAACGTCAGGAGACGTTGAAGTCATTTACTAATTCTATGATACACCCGATTGTGATACACGAGCGGGTCACCTTCTCCCTCACCACGCACGGCAATGACCTCCGCCACAAAAAGTGTATTCTCTCCCACCGCCATGGAATTGATCACGCGGCAGTTGAAATAGGCGATGCCACCTTTCAACAATGGCGCATCCAGCAAAAGTGTTTCCGTCGCTGCCCCTTCGAAGCGATCTTTGATCTCAGGATGCTTTCCCGCAAAACGGTCGGAAAGTTCCTGCTGGTGCGCAGCCAGGATCGTCACTGCGAACTCGCCAGATTTTTCCACCAGATCATGGGTATGGGTCCACTGCCGCAGCGCCAGTGACACCAGCGGCGGTTCCAATGATATCGACGTGAACGAGTTCACGGTCATGCCATATTGTTGATCTTGATACTTTGCGGTCACTACAGTTACGCCGGTTGTCCATGCCCGCATTGCGCGGCGGAGTTCTTCAAAGTCGAGGGTCATGTTTCTCCAATGGGTTTTCATCATAACGAGGAGAGATAGGAGCGTCAAGTCAAAAACCTTGAATCACACCCATTCCTGGCATCTTCCTCAGGAATTTGCGCAATAATGGAAGCCTCAAAATCTGTTCTTCTTACTCTTGCACTTCCATTCCATAGCAGGTACTATTATGCGCAGGTCTATGGAATCGACTGTTCACCCGCCCGAACCGCGAAAACGCTCGCGCCCGATGTACGCCGTATATGCCACTGTTGGAATTGGCGTTTTGTTGGCTACTCTCTTTACTGCCCTGCCATCCCGCGGATTGTCCACTGGTGATTTCTATGAACGGTTGAGCATTATCCTGACGCCGCAATCAGCCTCTGGCGAGCCGCTGGCGCCTCAGCCGCAATTGCGTATTGGCATCGTAGCGGGGCATTCCGGAAATGATTCAGGCGCAGTTTGCTACGACGGGAACGGTGAAGTCACCCTCACCGAAGCAGATGTAAACCTGGAGATCGCTGCCATCGTTCAGCAACAGTTGATCCAACGTGGGTTCCAAGTAGACTTATTGCGCGAGTTCGATACGCGCCTGAATGGCTATCGTGCGCTTGCTATTGTTTCCATCCACAACGACTCCTGTGAATACATCAACGATGAAGCCACCGGCTTTAAAGTGGCGGCGGCGCTCAATACCAATGATGTCAATCGCGCCAACCGTCTCACCGCCTGCCTCGTGGACCGCTACGAACGTGCCACTCAGCTCACCTTCCATGCTGGCAGCATCACCGGTGACATGCGCGAATATCACGCCTTCCGTGAGATCGATCCGGATACTGTTGCAGCCATTATCGAAACTGGCTTCCTTAATTTAGATCGTGAGATCCTTACCAAGCACACCGATCAAGTGGCAGACGGAATCGTGCAAGGTATTCTGTGCTTTTCCAATAATGAGACCATTGAATCGACCCCCGTTCCCGGTTTAACACCATGACATTTACTGGACGTATTCGTATCTTCCCAGCCTTGTTGCTGATCCTTTTATTTATTGGCATAGGCTTCGCTCTTTTCTTTTTTGCAGCATCACCAGCGGGCGCTTCCATGTTTACCGGTCCTACGCCCACCCATGCCAACAATTGGGCATACATGGAACTGCCTAAAGCAATGGGTACGGTCACTCCCATTGCTTTCCCCACCCAGTCGACACAGGTTTTGCAAGCATCCTATGCGGATCAAGTCGTAGTCCCCAAACCGACTCACACCCCTGAACCAACCTTCACTGCCGAGCCCACCATCGTTCCTACTGAAACGCCGGGTACTATGGCAATGGAGATCGTGGAGAATACTGCCACCGCGGAATATGTAGCTCCGGACCCCGGCGCTGCACCATCGTATGGTGGTTCGAAATATATCCTCGTGGATATTTCAGAACAGCACATGTACGTTTATGAAGGGGATTCTCTTGTCTATAGTTTTGTCGCCTCCACAGGCATGAACAATGCCACGCGCACAGGACTCTTCCATGTGCAGAGTAAGATCCCTAATGCGTGGGGTTCCACCTGGAGTATCTGGATGCCGAACTGGCTCGGCATCTATTGGTCTGGCAGCCTCGAAAACGGGATCCATGCCTTGCCCATCCTGCCCAACGGCAACACGCTTTGGGCTGGCTATCTGGGAAGACCAATCTCGTATGGATGCGTGGTCTTGAGCACGTATGATGCACAGGTCTTGTATGATTGGGCGGAAATCGGTACGCCCGTAGAAATTCGATGGTAATCGTTGTCTTACTTACAGGTGAAACATGGATGCAAAATACGTCACAGCCCACGACAACATTCTCAAAGCACGCGAAGCTCTCCGACACGGAGATAAAGCATCGGCGCGCGCATTGGGGGAACAGGCAGCACTGCTTGTCCCTGAATTGGAAGATGCATGGTTGATCCTTGCCGCCTCGGACCCTGATCCGCAGGAGGCATTGGCATATGCGCGCAAAGCCCTCGAACTGAAGCCTGAAAGTGCACGCGCCAAAAAGGCGGTGGAATGGGCAACGGGTCTCGCGAAACAGGCTCCGGCTGAGAAAGCTCCGGCGGTTGTTGCGGTAGATGCCCTACGAAGTGAACCCGCTCCAGCGGTGGAAAAAATCCAGCACAACGCGGTGACCGCTTTCCCGCGTTTCATGCCCAAAGTTGTTGAAGAGCAACCCAAGACGGAATCCAAACCCCAAAAACGTTTATGGATCTATGCCAGTGCAGCAGGATTACTGGTCTGTGTAGTACTGGCAGCAGCGGCGTGGTCTGCGTTTTCCAGCCCGGTGCTGGCTTCCTTCTTGAGCAATGCCCCCGCGCCGACACAGGAAAATCTCTGGGCATCGGTCGAAGTTCCCAAGCCGGTAGTCACATCTATTGACGTAAGTGTATTTGGCGCGCCCGATGTAGCAGGTACCGCTACGCCCATCCCTACAGAAGTTCGACCACCCTCAGAACCAACTGAAACTCCGGACCCTGTGGCAGATACGCCGACAGTCATTCCCACAGAGGCATTCACGTCTACACCTGAGATTATCGAAACACCCGGTGTAATGGCGATGGAGATCATTGCCGACACACCGACAGCGGAGTATGCCGCGCCGAATCCCGACGCACCTAAACCGAGCGTTGCCAGCAACGGAGCACGTTGGATCGATGTGGACCTGACACATCAAATGGTGTATGCCTACGAAGGCGAAACGCTTGTCAATTCGTTCCTGGTCTCCACAGGCACCTGGTTGACGCCCACTGTCACCGGTCAATACAAGATCTACGTCAAGTACGAGAAAGCCAACATGCACGGACCGGGATACTTCCTGCCGGATGTTCCCTATGTGATGTATTTCTACAAAGGGTATGGCTTGCATGGAACCTACTGGCATCATAATTTCGGCACGCCGATGAGTCACGGCTGTGTCAACCTGGAGACCGGTAATGCCGGATGGCTGTTCAACTGGGCTTCGGTCGGCACGGTGGTGAACGTTCATTATTAATTTATTGTAGGGGGTGAGGTTCTCGCCCACTTTTAGGCGGGGAGACCCCGCCCCTACCTTTTGTATCATGAGCAAGTCTGATCTTTCACGGCGCGATTTTCTCAAACTGAGTGGCTACGGCTTGATGGGGATGATCCTGCCGAATTTGCCTCTTACCCCTCCTGCACAGGAAAATTATCTTGATCTGCAAGGGCGCGTCACTGACCGCGTGCTATGGTCGTACACGGAACCCAATCCCAAATCGAAACGCGTCAAACTCTACTGGCGCGATATCGTTCTCCCCATTACAGATTCCACCATTGGCGAAGATGAATCCGCCTACAACCGCGTCTGGTATAAAACTGAAGAAGGCGGATACATTTACTCCGGCAGTGTGCAGCCGGTGCGCACGATGCTGAACGAACCGCAGATGATCTCGCTTAAGGGTGCACTGGGTGAGGTTAGCGTGCCATACACCGATGCTCGCGAAGCGGCAGATATCAACTCCAAAGTGATCTATCGTCTGTATTACGAGACCGTGCATTGGATCACTGCCAGTGCTATCAGCCAGGTGGATGGGAGCAAGTGGTACTACCTGCTGGATGACAAGTTCAAACAGTTCTACTACGCTCCCGCAGAACACTTCCGCCTCATCCAGGACTCGGAGCTGGCTCCGTTATCTCCAGATGTTCCTGACGAGGAAAAATCTGTCGAGGTGCGGCTCGATGATCAATTGTTGATCGCCTACGAAAAGAAAAATATTGTCTTCGCTACGCGCGTCGCCTCCGGCGGCGTGATGCGCAGTGGGACCTACACTACTCCTGTCGGACATTTCATCACCTTCCACAAACGCCCCACCCGTCACATGGCAGCCGGTGACATCGCCGCCAGCGGCTTTGACCTGCCCGGCGTACCGTGGGTGCTCTACATCACCGAGGGCGGGATCTCCTTCCACGGCACCTACTGGCACAACGACTTCGGTCGTCCGCGCAGCCACGGCTGTATCAACCTTACGCCGCAAGCCGCCAAATGGCTCTTCCGCTGGACAAATCCAAGTGTGCCTCCTGGCAAGGAATTTTCCTACGGCTATGTGGGGACGAAGGTAGATATCAACGTATAAGTATTTATAGTGGGAAGCTTATGAGCAGGAATATGGAACAACAGAACGATGAGATTTCAATCTTTGGTAGACGGTTCCATTTTAAAGATTAGCGATTAATTCTTGGCATTATTCTCTCCATTATGCTTTGTGCAGTGGGCATGGGAGGAATACAGGCACCCCCTCTCTTCTTTTTATACCTGTTAGCAATGGTAGCCGTCAAATATCCTGCTCTTTATTTTCTTTCGGTTGCCCTTTTACTCATAATCTCCATAGTTGGTATTCTCAAGAGTGATAAAACCGATGACGCAAAACTGTTTTATCGATCAGCGTTTTTATTCTGTTTCTCAATTGTTGTAGGATTGCTTTATCTTATATTGCCATGGGTATTCTGGACTATTTCAAGAGATTAATCTTTTGCCTTGAAAAGCTGTTCGTAATTTGCACCGCAACCTGTATAAGAAAAAAGTAATAGCGGAACAAAATGCCCCGCTTTTCAGTTAAACTACCATTATGCTGAACCCTCAACTCACCCGTCGTGATTTCCTCAAACTCGCTACTGCCGGGACCTTGGCTTTCGCACTGAAAGATCTGCGTATGGATAATGCCCTCGCTGCTGCCGTCCCCAACCAGGGACGTATCGTTTTTAGCGGCATTCCGCTCTATGATGCGCCCACCTTTTTAGCCAATAAGATCTATGCTTTTGGCAAAGATGAAGTGGTACAGGTCAACGGTATGGATGAGAACGGGGAGCAGGGAAATCCGTTTAACAGTACGTGGTACAAGATCAACGATGGGTACGCTTATTCAGGCTACGTAATACCCGTCGAAACGCACTACCAAAAGCCGGTCTTCAACATTCCTGAAGCCGGACAGGTCGCGGAAGTCAGCGTCCCGTTCACTGATTCGCGTCTCGCGCCGTATGTGTACGCCAAGCGCGGCGGTCGTCTGTATTATGGAAGCACGCACTGGGTTCAGGAAGTCATCGTGACGCGTGAAGAGAAAAGTATCTGGTATAAGATCTATAACTTCCATTTGAAGACGGAATCCTATGTTTCATCGCATGACTTACGCCTGATCCCACCTGAGGAATTGACCCTGCTCTCACCGGAAGTGCCCGAAGATCAAAAATATATCGCTGTGGATCTTGCCACACAAATGGTGACCGCCTTCGAAGGTGAAAAACTTGTCTTTTCGCAGCGTTGTTCGAGTGGATCCAAAGGTACCGAAACGCCCAAAGGCGAATTCCGTACATATCACAAGGGCTCGTCCATGCACATGACTAATGAAGGCGATGCCATCGAACAGATCTATAATCTGCCAGGTGTGCCATGGTGCTCGTTCTTCACCGGCGCGGGTAACGCCTTCCATGGCACCTATTGGCACAACGATTACGGACGTCCGCGCAGCCACGGCTGTGTGAACCTGCCAACAGAAGCGGCAAAATTCCTGTTCCGCTGGACCCGGCCCAACGTCCCGCCGGATACGCCCTATCTTCATGTTCCAGGCGAAGGGACAAAAGTCCAGATTATTTAATAGGTAGAGCAAGATGTGATCCTGCTCTACAAAGTGAGGAGAGAGATGAATTCAATTTTTCAATACCCCAGTTACCTGCTCAAACGCCAGGCTATCGCCCTGACCGGCAAATTCCGTTTCTATGATCCGATGGGGAACCTGGTGATGTTCAGTGAACAGAAGATGTTCAAACTGCGTGAGGACATCCGTGTGTATGCGGATGAATCCAAGACACGCGAAGTATTGAGCATCAAAGCGCGGCAGATCATTGACTTCTCTGCATCGTACGATGTAGTGGATACGGAGATGAATCAGAAGGTCGGAGCGCTGCGCCGCAAAGGACTACGCTCGTTGTTGCGCGATGAGTGGGAAGTGCTCGATGCCAACGATAACGTCACCGGGCTGCTCTTCGAAGATAGCATGGGATTGGCGCTGCTGCGCCGCTTCCTGCTGGGAGCCTGGCTGCCTCAGAACTATGACATTACCATGGGCGAGACGCGTGTTGCCGATCTAAAACAGAACTTCAATCTATTTCGTTATGAGTTGAACCTCGACTTTAGCATGGATCCCACCGCACGGCTGGACCGGCGCCTGGGTATTGCTGCGGGTATCCTGCTTGCCACGGTGGAAGGAAAGCAGAGCGACTAATGGCACGCCAACCTCTCTTCGCTGGGCTTGTATTCGATGAACTGGGGCGTCCCGCGGATACAGCGTATGTAGGCGATGAACCCTGCTATGTGGTGGATGATTTTGGATTCCGCCGTCATATTCCCTCTGCGCAGGTGGACCGTGCCGTGCTGGGACAGATCGCTGATCTGATGAAAGGCAGTGAGGATCTTATCTCGGAGCAGACCGCCAAAATGCTTGGGCAGGAGGATGTGTTTACGAAAGCTGCCATCGAAGCACAGCTCAAGAACATCGACAAACAATTCGAGCAGTTGATGCAGGCGGGCATCCCTGAAGATATGCGTCAATACATGGGTATGACCGGCTTCAAGGTCATCATCAACTTCCACGGTGAGGTGCTGCGAGTGGAACAACCCGGCGTTGCCAGCGATGATGAAGGGGACGAATAGTATCAAGCAAAAACCGCCATCGAGCAGATGGCGGTTTTATTTTCAAATGCCAGGGTAGGGTCCAACTCAACCACTTACCGTCGATGCATCGCGGCGATAGTTTTTTTCTTTGGGAATGAATTCGCGGGTTCGATCCAGGAAACGACTCACATCCTCCTGGATGGAAAGATCGAACAGCGATTCGAATACAGTGCCGCCCGAGATGGATGTTGAAACGACCAATAAGTCATCGCTTTTTTGACTTGTGATCAAAGAATGGATCTTGTTCAACGGGATAAAGTTGCAGACACCGCCGTATTGATCCTTTTTGCCTAGTGAGGGGTCTTCGCGGATCATCACCAGTTCTTTATCGGTCAGGATACAAATGTGGGTGGGACTTTTATCTCCACGCAAGACCTTATCGAGTGAAAAAATACTGGGGCGGATCTCAGGCTGTAACACAAATTCGATCACGGTCTCGCCTGCCATCAGGCAATGTCGCGCCATATCGATCACCTGGGTATTCAATTCCTTCCAGCGGTCAAGACGCTCCATGCGCCGGGAGGGAGCGTTCTCGTTCAAGGAGTTGATGCGCAGGCGTATCGGTCGGAAGAGCGGCGCCAGGATATTATCCGTGGTTTTATCGCATCCAAAAATAGAGGTTGTCAGTAAGCCCAGATTGGTGAAGCCGTTGATCTTGACGATCATATCAGCCGGGCGGTGGATGACTTCTACATAATTGATCTCGTCTATCGGGTAGCTGACCTTTTTGAAACTGTTGCCCTTTTCCTCCAGCACGTAAAATGTATGTTCGATCACACAGACCAATTTCGCGGTGATCGTCTCGCCAGGTGCTTTGTAGGCAGGTGTAAGGACAGCGTACGGCAATGTTTCTCCCGCGCTGTGATACGGTTCAAAGAATTCCCGATAGATCTCCGGAATGTTTTCGAACGATTCGATGATCTTTGCTACACCGAACGGTGTCTGCTTTTGAGATGCCATAATCGCCTCCGATATATTATTGCTCCGTTTCCCCCACGCACCTCCAACAGACATTATACGCCTCCCGGCATAGAAAAAACAAATTTCATAAACAATCAGTAGGGAGGAATATTCCCCAATTTTGTATAATTGGGAAAATCAATCAATGCGGAGAGCATCGTGAAATTTATCCTTGAGAAGTCTCGTTATCTTGCCATCGTCGGAGTCATTTCCCTGCTAGTCGCCGCAGTGGCAGCATTTGCCTGGGGTACGCTCAAGACCGTTCAGGTGGTAATGCTGGTCGTTGAAAGTCTGGGAAAGGACCCTGCCATTACGGTCGAGTTCATCGAGATCGTGGATAGCTTCCTAATCGCCACTGCCATCCTCATTTTTGCCGTCAGTCTGTATGAGTTGTTCATTGGTGAGATCAACGTGCCAGAGTGGATGCTGGCTCATAGCCTCTATGAACTCAAAGGCAAGTTAAGCAGCATGGTGGTGCTGGTGATGGGCGTAAAGTTTGTGCAAAAGGTACTGGAGGCGAAAGACGCCACCGATCTGCTGAAAACGGGCATCGCCGTTGCAGTAGTTTCTGCGGTGTTGATCGCCTTTGGATATTTCGGTAATAAAAAGGATTGATCATTATGGAGTCCAAAGTCTATTGCAGATTAACAATTAAACCGAACAATCCGCTTAAGCTATTTTGAACCACTGAGACACGAAGACACGGAGAAAACCTTTTTTAAATCTCCGTGACTTAGTGTCTCAGTGGTTAGGCGTTGGTTCTTCCAGACAAGGTTTATTGCTCGATTAATTTGGAAAAGTACAATAGACTTTGGACTCCCAAAAGAAAGGAGAATCGAAAGTCTAGAGACTTTCGACTCCAAAACATATGAACAAATCAAATCTGCAGCGTTTGCCGCGCAATGTATGGATCGTTACCATCACTTCATTCCTGACCGATGTCTCTTCGGAGATGCTGGTCAATTTGATTCCCTTTTTCCTTGCGAATGTGCTGGGCGTGCGCACGGCGGTGATCGGTCTGATCGATGGCATCGCTGAGACGACTGCCAGCCTGGTGAAGATCCTTTCGGGAGCGCTTTCCGATAGACTCGGCAAACGCAAATGGCTGACCGTGGCGGGCTACGGTCTTTCCACGCTTGCCAAACCATTTTTATATTTTGCGAATGCCTGGGGCTGGGTGCTGGGAGTCCGCTTTACGGACCGCGTCGGCAAGGGCATCCGCACCGCTCCGCGGGATGCGCTCATTGCGGACTCGATCGACAAAAACCAGCGCGGACTTGCCTTCGGGTTGCATCGCGCAGGCGACACCGCCGGTGCCTTTCTCGGACTGGGAATTGCTGCCGTTATCATCTGGTTGACCCAATCCCAAACCGTGGACCTGACCCGCTCCACATTTCAGATCATCGTGCTGGTGAGCATTATCCCGGCGGTGTTGGCGGTGCTTGTTCTGGCGTTGGGAACGGTCGAGGTAACGGCACCAGGCAAGAACGTAGAGAAGACGCGCTTTTCCTTTCGTGGATTAAACTCGCGTTTCAAGTATTTCCTACTGGCTGTAGTGTTGTTCACGCTGGGGAATTCATCCGATGCTTTTATTTTGCTGCGCGGACAAGAACGCGGCTTGAGCATTCTGCAAGTGATGGGCATGGCATTGACGTTCAATTTTCTGTACACCGTGTTCGCCGGTCCGTTGGGCGCATGGTCTGATAAAGTTGGCAGACAACGATTGATCATTGGCGGTTGGCTTATCTATGGGTTGATCTATCTGGGGCTGGCATTCTCGCAAACAGGCTGGCAGGTATGGACTCTGTTCGGGCTGTACGGCTTGTACTACGCCGCCACCGAAGGGACTGCCAAAGCGCTGGTTGCAGATATTGTGCCCAATGATATGCGCGGCACCGCTTATGGATTGTTCAATGCCGCCATCGGTATCACAGCCTTGCCCGCTTCGTTGATCGCAGGTCTGCTGTGGCAGGGCGCCGGTTCATGGACTGGTTTCGGCGCCAGTGCTCCGTTCTATTTCGGGGCGGTTATGGCATTGTTGGCAGGTTTTCTTTTTTGGCAACTCGTAAAATAATTTCGGTGTTATAAGCAAGAAATAGAGCGTTTGAGAAGCAACAAAGATGACATCGAACCGCTGGATCTCCGGTCGTATCGTTATAGGGGGTAGTTTTATCGCGTTAGTGGCTGTTCTATGGGGGATCTATCAATGGCATATGCCACATTGGTTTCTTTTTGTCATATCGGCGCCGTTCGCCTTTGCCTCCGCTGCTTTTCATAACCGTCGCACCTATTTCATAATCCTGGTCGTTTACATTCTCTCTCACATTGGCATTGATCTTTTGATCGGCAATCGTTCCTTTATGCTGGATAGCGATGCTGTGGAATGGTCTATCTTTGTCCTGGCAGGAGAGATCATCTACCAGCTCTCCACTCAGCGCCGGCGTACGGAGGAGATCAGCCAGCAGCGTATCCGTGAGCTTGAAACGATGAACGATACGCTCACGGATATTTCCAGCGAGCTGGAACTCAACAAATTATTGCAGACCATTGTGGAAAAATCAGTCAAGCTCCTGCGTGTTTCACTGGGTGAATTATTACTCTTCAATAAAAAGACCCAGGAACTGGAGATCGTGGCGCAATACCCTGTACAACAGACCGGCATTGGTTTCAAAATGAAACTTGGAGAAGGTGTCATGGGGCGCGTGGCACTGACCAAGAGACCACTGATCATCAACGACTACAAATCCTTTACAGATGCACTCTCGGAGGAGTTTACCTCTGGTGTGGAAGCGACCATGGACGTGCCGTTGCTGCGGGGGGATGACTTTAATGGTGTATTAGGCGTGGCGCGCCATGCAAAGAATCAAGAGTTCACGGATGACGACTTGCGTCTGTTAACCGTCTTTGCCAATCAGGCGACGGTTGCCATCCATAATGCTCGTCTGTACGAAGAAGTGCAGGTACTTGCCTTTACCGATAGTTTGACCGGGATCAACAACCGCCGTCGGTTGTTCGAACTGGCAGAGAAGGAATTTAAGCGCGCTCAACGCTACCGCAGACCGTTGTCATTCATGCTGGTGGATATCGACCACTTCAAGGATATCAACGATACATATGGTCACGCTGCCGGAGATGAGGCGCTGCGCTGGTTCGCACACGAGGCGAGTTCTGCCATCCGCCAGAATATTGATGTGATCGGGCGCTTTGGCGGAGAGGAATTTGCCTTCCTGTATCCTGAAACGGAACTTCCTTCCACGTTGGGCGCGGCGGAACGTCTGCTTAAGCATTTTGTGGGTAAGAAAGCTTGTTTTGATGGGCGTGAGATACAAGTCAACTTCAGTGCGGGAGTGGCATGCCTGCCGTTGAAAGAGGATATTACACTTGATCAACTGATCGAGCGTGCCGATAAAGCATTGTACTGCGCCAAGGAAAAGCGGAACTGCATCGCCTACTGGGACAACCACGAGAGCAAGCCGTATATTATTGAATGAGTATGTCGTTGCAGACAGGACAAAGCCAGCTTGCAACCACATGCCCAAAAACCTGTAATCAAACTCCAATTGATAATTTTGTTGTGCAATCCCATCAACAGGTATAAAATACCCAAGCCGCACCTGCGGCAAGGACTATCCATGTTTGGAACAGAAGAAAGCGATTTAGACACATCAGAGAGCCAACCGCCCAGTACGAACTGGGCGCAGCACGCATCGCATGGTCACATCAATGACATCATGAAGGAGGTGAGCACGCCTCCTGCGTGATGATTCTCATGCAGAGGAGGCAGTCATGCTCACGATCTACAAAACGACCGAGCAGGGACTCGAACAACTTGATTCGATGGCGAACGGCACCTGGATCAAAGCCATCGATCCGACCGCAGAAGAGATACAGCAACTGGTGGACTGGGGGATCGATGCTGACTACATCAATTATTCCCTTGACTTCGATGAAATGGCGCGTATGGAACGCGATGAAGATTACACCTTCATCCTATTGCGCATTCCACACCGACAGCCTGATAGTGATGTACCCTATATCACCATTCCGCTGGGAATTCTCATCAAGGGCAATACCATCGTCACCATTTGCCGCTACGATAAAGAAATGTTCAAGGTGCTGGCGAATGGCAAGTATCGTTTGCTCAAGACCAGTAAGCGCTACCGTTTTGCGTTATATATCTTCCTCGAAACCGCCACACGTTACCTCACGCACCTGCGTGAGATCAACCGCATGACCGAAGCCATCGAAGATCAGTTGCAGAAATCCACGCGCAACCGTGAGGTGATGGAACTGCTCAAATACCAAAAGAGCCTGACCTATTTCGCCACTGCTCTGCGCTCTAACGAAGTGATGATGGAACGTGTCCAGCGTACGCAGATATTCAACTACTACGAAGAGGATCAGGACCTGCTGGAAGATGTTCTCACCGAAAACCAGCAAGCCATCCAAATGACCAGCATCGCCACTGAAATTCTCTCCGGCATGATGGATGCCTTCGCTTCGATCATTTCCAACAACCTCAATGGTGTGATGAAAGCCCTGGCTGCGCTCACAATTGTGGTCAGCCTGCCGGGCACCGTTGCGGCGTTCTTTGGTATGAACGTGGCACTGCCCGGTGAGGAACATCCGCTGGCATTCATGGCTGTCTTTGGAATTGCACTTCTTATGACGGCTGTTGCCACATTCATTTTTTACAAACGAGATTGGTTCTAACCATCACTCGCTCCTTTCGGGGCTTCGCGAAGCACTCCGAAGGAGAAACCCCGAAAGAGCAACAGAGGCATATATGCAACCCACACTTCTCTACGACACTAAAGCACTGCTCGGCGAAGGTCCCATATGGGATTCGCACACCCAAACGCTCTACTGGATTGATATCCTCAACAAACGCGTCTACTGCGAAGGGGACGTGCTTGCCCAACTGGATGATCTCGTCGGATGCATTGCTCCGCGCACAAACGGTGGCTTCGTCCTGACCACCCGCTTCAGCTTCGCAAGCCTGGATGTTGATTCCGCCAAATTAACGGCGATCGCCACCCCTGAGAATGAATCGTCAACCAACCGTTTCAACGATGGCAAATGCGATCCGCGCGGACGTTTCCTTGCAGGCAGCATGGATAATGGTGAAACCGAACCCACCGGCTCCCTATATTCCTTTGATGGAAAGTCCATCACAACGTTGTTGAGCAACGTCACCATCTCCAACGGTCTGACGTGGAGTCCCGACCACAAAACCTTCTACTATATTGACACGCCCACACGCAAAGTGATGGCATACGATTACGACCTCGAAACGGGAGCAATTGCTAATCCACGTCTGGCAATTGATATCCCCGATCGATCTCTTGGCTGGCCCGATGGAATGACATCTGATATGCAGGGTAATTTGTGGATCGCCATGTGGGGCGGCGCACAGGTCACAAAGTGGAACCCGAATACTGGCAAATTGCTGGAACGAATCCCCGTACCTGCCAAGAATGTTTCCTCCTGCATCTTCGGTGGAAAGAATTGCAATGAACTCTATATCACTTCCGCCCGCAAGGGATTGGATGATGCTACGCTGGCAGAATATCCGCTCACGGGTGGAGTGTTTCGTATCGAAACGAATGTCGAAGGTATGCCTACTTTTGAGTTTGCCGGGTAGGATGAGATTAATTTCGTCCTATAAGAAAAAATCCCGCTCCAATGAGCGGGATTTTTGTTCTTTGTCATCCTGAGCGCAGCGAAGGATCTCTACTCCAATAGCAGGGACTCTTCGTTTCGCTCAGAGTGACATAGTCTTACGTTTGCGAAGCGGGAGCTCTACGCGCTTGTTCTTCTTCCACCGTGCGGATACCGTTGTTAACCTGATTCGTGATCCGCTCCAATTCGGTCTGAAGCTGCCTGAGGCTGTTGATCACGTAATCGTCCGCATCGCCGCGCATATTATCCGCTTCGGCGCGTGCCTGTGCCAGCACTTGATCTGCGCGGCGGGAAGCTTCCTGCATGATCATATCCTTGGTGACCATCTGGTCCGCTTTTTGGCGGGCGATCTCAATGGTGCGGTTGGCTTCTTCCTGCGCCTGCGCCAGCACACGGTCACGTTGACCGAGCAATTGCTGTGCCTTCTTCACTTCCTCAGGAATGGCAATGCGCATCTGGTCAATAATATCCAACATGCGGTCTTCATCCACCATCACATTGCGGGTGAGGGGAATGCTTTTGCTCTCATTGAAGAGTTCTTCCAGCCGGTCGATCAATTGCAGGATGTCCATAATCGCCTCCGACAAACGGATGATTCCTATTCTATCGCAGTTTTAATCGCGTAGTGCATTCGGGGGAGAATGTCCATCGCCCATATCATTGACCTTCTCCTTGAGCGCCTTCTCCACATGCGGCGGCACCATGCTGGAGACATTTCCATGTAAGGATGCAATTTCCTTGACGGTGCTCGAAGAGAGGAAAGTATGCTCCTCCGCCGTGATGAACGCCACCGTTTCGATGTCGCTGGCGAGGCGCTGGTTCGCCAGTCCCATGCGGAACTCAAACTCAAAATCGGAGAAGACACGCAGTCCGCGCACGACGACATTGGCTTCGATTTGGCGGGCAAATTCAACCGTCAGCCCGCTGTACCCGGTAACCCGGATCTTCGGATTATCCTTGAACGCTTCTTTCACCAACGACATACGTTCTTCGGGCGAGAACATCAACGATTTCAACGGTTTATCGTACACCGCCATGACCACTTCATCGAACAGGCGCGAAGCGCGCCGTGCAATATCCATGTGACCGTAGTGGATGGGATCGAATGTCCCAGGGAACAAAGCTCTGACCATGTAGTCTCGTAGTCTCCTAGTCAAATAGTTTTATAGTCTATTATGAAGCAAGTCGGGTTGAGCACGTCTTTGACTAGTGAACTACGTGACCACCCGACCATTCAGACTAACTCACATCCCCTTTACTTTCCCCCCAGAAGCGCCGCAGCGATTCAGATAGCAGGGCATTTTCAGATTGGGAAAGGTCAGGGTCGCGTTCAAATACGCTCTGTGCCTGAGCGCGGGCTTTTTCGATTAGTTTTACGTCGGTGATGCTTGCCATGCGCAGGCTGGATGTGTAACCTGCCTGACGCGTACCCAGAAATTCACCAGGACCGCGCAACTGCAAGTCCTTTTCTGCAAGGAAGAAGCCATCATTGGATTCTGCCATGGCTTGCAGGCGTTCATTCTCGGTCTTGTCTTCGTGGGTGGGGATCAGCAGACAATAGGATTGATCGGAACCGCGACCGACACGTCCGCGGAGTTGGTGCAACTGTGCCAGACCGAAACGATCCGCTCCTTCGATCAGCATGACCGTGGCATTGGGCACATCCACGCCCACTTCAACAACGGTGGTCGAAACCAGGATGTTATATGCCTTGTCACGGAACTTGAGCATCACGTCATCTTTTTCAGCAGGGCGCATACGTCCGTGCAGGAGACCGAGTTTTAGATCGGGGAAGACTTCCTTTGAAAGAAGTCTCGTAATCGTCTACGGCGGCTCGGGCTTCGACATTCTCGCTTTCTTCGACAAGCGGATAAATGATGAAGGCTTGCTTGCCGTCCTTGATCTGTCCACGCAGGAGTGTGAAAGCGCGTTCGCGTTCCTGTGGACGCAGGACAAAGGTATTGACCGGCTGACGTCCCTTCGGCATTTCGTTCATGAGCGAGATGTCGAGGTCACCGTACAGTGTCAGAGCCAGCGAGCGTGGGATGGGCGTAGCGGTCATCACCAGCAAATGCGGATTGGTGCCCTTGCTGCGAAGTTCTGCACGTTGTTCAACACCGAAGCGATGCTGTTCATCGATAACCACGAACTGCAGATCCGCGAATTGGACGTTGGGTTCGATCACGGCGTGAGTGCCGATCACGATCTTGATGGCGTTATTCATCAACCCGGCGCGGATCTCTTCCTTTTCTGCTTCGGAGGTGTCACCCGTCAACAAGCGGATCTCTTCCGATTTGTGAATATCCTTGAGCAGGTTGGTGAAGTTGCGATAATGCTGTTCCGCCAAAATGGATGTCGGCGCCATGATGGCAGCCTGCGGTCCATTAGATGTGATCATGGCGGCGGCTATGGCAGCGACCACGGTCTTGCCGGAACCAACGTCTCCTTGCAGGAGGCGATTCATGGGTTTGCCCGAGTCGAAGTCCGCGCGGATATCTGCGATGGCTTTTTGCTGGGCATCGGTCAGGGTGAAGGGCAGTCCTGTTAAACGGGCACCCAACCACTCGTCCGCGACAGAGAAGCGGCGCGCTTCCACTGATTTCCAGTCGCGTTTCTGGCGTAGCACCCCCATTTGCAGGTAGAAGATCTCGTCAAAGGCGAGACGTTCCCGCGCCGCTTTGAGCTTCTCCTGCGAATCCGGGAAGTGCACTTGCAGCAAGGCTTCGCTCAACGGCATCACGCGCGCCGAACGACGGATATTTTCAGGTAAGGCATCCACCACGTTGGGCGCCCAATAGGTGATGACCTGGTTCATCAAATTGCGCAGCCACTTTTGCGTGATGCGCTCGGTCAGCGAATAGACCGGCACGATGCGGTTAGTGTGCAGATTCTCGACATCCACCGATTCCCAATCGGGGCTGTTCATGACCAGTTTGCCGAGATATTGATCGACCTTGCCAGAGACGGAGATGGCATCGCCTTGTTTGAAGCGGTTCGCCAGCCAGGGCTGATTGAAGAATGACAGGCGCAGTGCCGCGGTGCCATCGCTGATGACGACTTCGATGATGGTCGCCTTGCCGCCGCGGATCGGTCGCGTGTGTACGCTTTGGATCGTGCCGATGACCGTCACCTGTTCGCCGTACCACAACGATTTGATCGGCTTGAGCTGTGAGTAATCGTCGTAGCGGCGCGGGAAATAATAGAGCATGTCGCCGAGCGTTTGCAATCCCAGCTTTTCCAGCGTCTCCGCATGGCGCGGACCGACGCCCTGAAGCACGGTCAGTTTGGCATCCAGCGCGGCGGGCGTGGCAGAGGTACGTGCTCCCGCTACTTGCTCCGAACGCGGCGGAGCAGGTGGGCGCGGCGCGCGTTGCTGTTCCTGATGTTCACGCGGTTCGCGTTGTTCCCGCTGTTCGCGCGCTTCCTGACGCGGAGTTTCCTGTCTCTGCGCTTCGGGCGGACGCTGGTTCTGCTGCTGATGTTGTTGAGGCGGACGTGGCTTCTGCTGCGGTCTCTGCTGGGTATCGGGATACGTATCCCCAATGCGTTTCCACAACCCTTTCAGCGCATCGGCACGGGACTGGGGGCTGAGCCCGTCATAGGAGCGGAGCCTCTGTACGACGGCCTGGATCACTTCCTCCTGAATGCCGTCGGCACGGGCTTCCCCTTCCCAAAAATCGAGCATTTTAGCAAGTCCACCGATAATGGCGCTGTTGCTGTATCCGTTCTCGTGTTCGAGACGGAAAAATTTGCGTAATTTCTCTAATGAAGGCTGCATGGAGTTATTTTATCATGGGGAGAAGACGAAAACCGCTTAGCCACAGAGCGCACAGAGTTCACTGAGCTTTTTCGTAATGGTCTCCGTGGCTAGGTTTGTTATTTCCTCACCGATGCAAACCCCAGCCCATTCGGTCCCACATGCGTGCCGATGGTCGGTGTGACGTTGAGCATCATGATATCGCGCGGCATCGAGCGGATGGCGGCGTCCATGACCATATGGAGGAATTCCTTGGCGCGGGCTTCGGCTCCAGTGTGCAGGATCGCCAAGCGTTCCAGTTCGCCTTCTTGCAGGAGCAGGCTTAGCATCTGTTCGTTGGCTTTTTTGGTGGTGCGCAGGGCAGCCACCGGTTTGACTTCCCCATCCGTCAGTTCGATCAGCGGCTTGATGTGCAGCATCCCGCCCAGGATGGTCACCGCGGCAGGGACGCGTCCGCTGCGGCGCAGGTTTTCCATGGTGTCGAGAGCGGCGAAGACGCACAGTCGCTTGCGGGTGGATTCAATGGCACTTAACGCGGCTTGCAGTCCGCGCTCGGCGGCTTCAGCAGCGGCAAGCACTTGAAAGCCAAGTCCCAGCGAGAGGGAAGTGCTATCCAGGACGGTGATCTTATTCTGAAATTCACTGGCAGCTTGTCGGGCACTGTTGATGATCGTCGTCAATTTTGAGGAAGGATGGATGGAGAGGATATGGTCACAGCCGCGGCGCAGCAGGGATTCGTAACGGGCGGCGAATTCGCCGATCGAAGGCGCGGCAGTTGTCGGCGGGGTGTGAAGCGAGGGCAGTCGTCGGTAGAACTCTTCGCGCGTCATGCCGATGCCATCCGTATATTCCTCTCCATTGATGACCACCAGGGAAGGGATCACTTCCAGTTCATGCTGTTCAATCAGATAGGTGGGGATGTCACTGGTGGAGTCTGTGACGATGCCAAGCTTCATGATCTTTTCTCACGGTCAAGCCAGAGTTCGCGGTATTGACGGTTCCAATCGATCAGGAAACGGTAAGCGATGACCAGTCCGCCGGCGATGGCTGTCCAGAATTCAAGTCCGCGCAGGTGGAACAACCAGAACGCAGGCGCCATGAGAATGCCTGTCGCAACACTGGCGCGTGCTCCATGATGAATAGTGACGGTGAATAAAAGCAATAACCCTAGCCCGATGACGAAGGCGAACCAGTGAATGGCGAGCAATCCACCGCCAAAGGCTGCCAGCCCCATACCGCCGCGGAATTGGGCAAAGATGGGCCAGCAGTGACCAATGACCACAGCGGCAACGGTCAGAGGAACAACGTAGCGCAAGATGCCATCTTGCGCTACGTGCAGGGCAAGGTAAGTTGGTAGAAATCCCTTGGCAATATCCAGGATGAGCACCAACGCACCCCAGCCAAATCCAGCCTGACGGATCGTGTTGGTTGTTGTAGCATGACCCGAGCCCGCATTGCGCACATCCACACCTTTGGCATAGCGCGTGATCCAGACTGAGAACGGGAGCGAGCCGCACAGATAACCCAAAATGGGAAAGAGAAAACTCCACATGTTCATCCTACTAGTGTAAAAAAGGTCACTAGCAATGTGATGAGGATGACAACAAAGCCGAAACCAGTGAAGGTGAGACGCATACGGGCGCTCTTCACTGCCTGTGCCAGACCAAAGAGGAAGAACGCCACGGCGAGAATGGTCAGCGCAGTCACATAGGAATCTGCTTTGCGATTCCATTTGCCGTAAGCATCTGCCGCTTCATTTTGTTTGGCAAGGATCGCGTTCATTTTGTCATTCAGGTCAGTGAGGTATTGATCTGTGTCGGGCATGCCACCATCTTCTTTCGGGGCATAGCGCGGATCGGTATAGAAGACGGTGAATTTCTCGCCCAGGTCGGCGCGTGCCTGAGCAATGGCAGCCAGTTCGCGCGTGGCTTGCGCAGCCTTTGTATCACCAGCTTGTTCCTGTTCGAGGGCGGTCAATTCCAGAATGGTCGCCTGCTGCAGATCGGTTAGATAGTTGCCGAACACGTTGAAATCATAATTTGTGACCAAGCCAACGCGGTGTAATTCACCCGAAAGTTGAACAGCATAGAATTGTGAATCGCGGTTGGCAATGTCCGCGCGGATGCTGGCATCCGATTGCAGCGCGGCAAGCACGGCTGCCAAAACGGTGGTCAGCACGGTCAGGATGATGACAAGGTTTTTATAGCGCTCGCTATTTTCTTTTTCAGGCACAGGGGTTACAACGGCTTCTGTCATTATGCACCTCGGCGCAACAGGAAGAAGATGAACTCAACCCCCAGGAACCATGCAACGCCGAATACATACGTTGCCAGCCCGATGACAAATTCAATGCCACGCAGCCGCTCATTGATCTCTGCCAGTGTCAGCCAGAACAGACTTAGCGCCAGCAAAATGCTGCCGATCACGAGCCAGCGCTGTTCGGCAAAAAATGAATTGGCGCGTGCGAAAGATGTAGCTGGATCTGGATTCCCCTGTCCTTCCTTCTGCAGATCGGAGAATCGCTTTTCCAGGTCGAACGTTCCATCTGCCTTACGATAGGTTTCATCCGTTGCCAGTGGCTCTGCAAACAACTTCATATTTGGTAAAAGATATTGGCGGATGTTTTTTCCACGATCACGCGCCGCTGCATCCTGACTCGCTTCGAGCGCCTGGGCTTCCGCCTCTTTGGCTGCGAATTGATAGGAAAAACCCGCTTCTTCATACAGCTTGCGGTAGCTCTCGTTATCAAGGGATTGATTCTTCACTGCATCGATCAACCCGATGCGACTCTCATCCGCAGCATTGGATCCCACGACATTCGTGCGCCAGACCGAAAGCGCAGTGGTCAACGAGACCAGCGCGATCAATATGGCATTGGCGATTTCAAAATGGGACATGAACCAGTTCTGTTTTTTCATACAAATTCCACTCCATAGTTAAGATAAAAAATTCGTAATAACAATCAAGGTCAAATAGGTAATTCCTGTGCACTACATACACCGGCTGCATACGATCATGCTTCCGAGTAACACCGGAACAGTTAAATTTTAATCCGAAAAAGAGAGAGTCAAGAACCAGCGCCGGATGAACCATAGAACAATAATTCTTTATGAGTATAGCATGGCGTATCTATGCCTGCGAGTACTTCAATCACCAAAAGTTACATTAAATAAACACCGCGCTTAACGGAAATGTTTTGTCTCTTTAATGAAACGTCGCATAGGTACTGAGAAATTCTAAGCTTTACAAAAATGCGGGGGAAAATTAGTACTGCGGTTCCATGTCGTTATTTTCTCTTCTGGAGAGAATAGCGCAAGTTGGGCACGGCCGCCCCCTTCCGAACTTGCTTACATCGACTGAGCAAAACGCCCGCAAGGCAACACACTCTTATCGGACTATCGAAAGGACATCAAGATGAGCATCAAAAAGATTATGCCAGTTGTACTGGCACTGGCACTGTGGTTTTCCACCACAGCAAAACCTGTTTTAGGGGCAAGCGCAGACCTTTATGTATCCCCCACGGGGAATGATGCAAATACATGCAGTTCTACGGCACCCTGCAAAACCATTCAAAAGGCTGTCAATATGTTGCAAGCGGGGAACGTCCTGCACATTTTAGCGGGAACCTATTCTGAGAGTATTGTTGTGTCAAAAGTAGGTACACAAGCTGCTCCCATTCGTATTGTGGGAGAAGGCGCCGTCCTTGCAAATGGAGGTGCTGGCGCATTTTCAATCAGCAATTCTCAATGGGTTTCGTTAGAAGGCTTCACCATTACTGGCTATACTGGCAGCGATATTGAGATCAGTAATAGTCACTATCTAACCTTCAAGAATAACAAACTCCAATATTTATTTGCTGGGATCCGCATCCAGTCAGGTGTCAGTCATCTGTTGATCGAGAGTAACGAGTTGTATCAAACCCTTCCCGCTGGCAGCACATGGAGCACGATCAAGTACTCCATCTATGAAGGCGCAGGCGTCTATGCCAGCTCCGGCGGACAAGGCATGTACTACATCCGCAACAACAACTTCCATGATTCGATGAACGGGGTTTATATCTCCGATAAGGATGCTGGTAATTGGATGAACGCCAATATCTTTATCAGCAGGAACAAGTTCACCAATATCATGGATGATGCCTTTGAACCGGAGGGCGATTCATTCAACCTGCATTTCTTCAACAACAAACTGACCAATGTCCATCGCGTGTATAGTGCAGTGCCAAATGCCGCCTGTGTGGGTCCCGTCTTCGTATATGGCAACTATCAACTGGAAACTGCCGACCCGACAGGCGAAGCTGTCACGAAGGATCGAAAGAATTCCATGGTCAAGTTCGATATGCGTGGCGGCACCTGTCCCAAAGGTATTTACGTGTTCAATAACACGGTCAATGGAAACGCCCCTGGTATTAACTTTTACGGCGTTGACCTGCTGGATGCGTCAGTCAAAAACTTCTTCCTGATGAACAATGTATTTGTGACTCAGTTGAATGCCTACTCCCAGACACCCTCTTTTAGCAACGCAAGCATTGACTACGATATCAGCCTCAAACCGTTCGGCTACGCAGAAAATCATGGCATACAAGCAGACCCCCTGCTTGCTGCCGATGGTACACTCACTACCAGCAGCCCGGCAAAAGGAAAGTCCACTGCTGTGACCATTAATACCTACTTTGCTTCATCCACAATCGTTCCCGCTGGAGCAGATCTGGGTGGCTTCAGAAGCAGCTTCCCGCAACCGGTCTACGTGACCCCTCCGGGTGGCGAACCCTCCAACTTCCCAGGGAATGCAGCAGGCTGGCCACCAGCCCCATAATTCTCGTTTATTAATTGTCATCCCGTATTCTACGAACAGGCGACGCATTGCGCATCGCCTGTTCCTTTTCTATTACTTTTTCATTTCAAATATTAAATTCTCTAACAAACAAGGATGGATGCTCATGTGCCATTAATCACCGCAATGTACTATTTTGTCGCTGTAAGGAATTTTCATCCATCGCTTCCGGGGGACGAAGAACATCATTCCATTGTTCAAATTCAGCTGGAAAGAAACCGTTTGTAATATAGTTACCGCACACCACTGTTTTTTGAAAGGACCACAATGATCGTCAAAAAGATATTGCCAATCATGCTGGCGCTGGCACTCTGTTTCCCTGCTGCCAACGCCTCAGCATTGGGGGCAACCAACGATTATTACGTTTCCCCAAACGGAGATAATGCCAACTCTTGTACATTTGCCGCGCCATGCCAGACCATTCAAAAAGGCGTGGACATGCTGCAGGCTGGAGACACGCTTCATATCATGGAAGGAGTCTACTCTGAAGCCGTGACTATTTCAAAAGTGGGAATGCAAATTGCGCCCATCCGCATTGTCGGTGAAGGTGCCGTTCTTCAAGGCGGAGGCGTCAATGCTTTTTCCGTGATCAATTCGGAATGGGTAACATTTGAAGGGCTGACCATTACCGACTATGCAGCCAGCGACTTCCGGCTCCGACAAAGTCACTACCTAACCTTTAGAAATAATAAACTTGAATTTACCTATGCAGCAATCCTGGTACTGGATGGCGTCAGTCATCTGTTGATCGAGAACAACGAGATGTACCAGACCTATCCGCAAGGCAGCACCTGGTCAACGCTCAAGAAGTCGAAATATGAGGGTGCGGGTGTCTACGCTAGTTCACAGGCACAGGGCATGTATTACATCCGCAACAACTTCTTCCACGACTCGATGAATGGCGTGTACTTCGCCGATTCAGGTAAAGGCAACTGGATGAATGCCAATGTCTTTATCAGCGGTAACACCTTTCAAAACATTGTTGACGATCCCTTCGAACCGGAAGGCGATTCGTTCAACCTGCATTTCTTCAACAACAAATTGATCAATACCCACCGCATGGTCAGCATTGTCCCGGCAAGCACGTGTGTGGGTCCGATCTTTGTCTATGGCAATTACCAGCACGATACGATCGATCCCACCGGCGAAGCTGCCAGCCGTGGACGAAGAAATTCAGCCGTGAAATTAAACATGAAGGGTGGCGCCTGCCCGAATGGGGTGTGGATATTTAACAACACTGTTCGAGCGAATGTTGCAGGTATTAATTTCTTCGCGGTGGACCACATCACGAATCCGAATGTCGAGCATATGTATTTGCTCAACAATGTGTTCGTCACCGAGATGAACGCCTATTCGCTTGCCCCAACGATCACCGAGGGAGATTTCAACTTCAATATCAGTTTGAAACCATTCGGCTATGCAGAGATGTCTGGTATCCAATCTGACCCACTGCTCAATGATGACGGAACCTTAAGCGATCTGAGTCCGGCGAAAGGGAAGGCGGCTTCGATCGTGATCAACGCCTATTTCTCTGCACCTCAGATCGTCCCTGCGGGCGCTGACCTGGGTGCATTCAAGAACTTCCCGGAGCCTGTCTATGTCGTTCCACCGGATGGTGAGCCGGAGAGTTTCCCTGCCAACGTTCCAGGATGGCCCGACGCGCCGCTTCCACCCTTATGATGTTCGCTTCTTTCCAAGCACAGGCTTGCTTCCATTAAACGGAAATATCTCAGCTGAAATTTAACGCAGTACATCATCAGGGCTGATCCCGCATCCAAACGGGACCAGCCCTGATCGTCGTAAAGAGCCGTGCTCTTCATCCTATGGGTTTATACCCTGTATACATTTTGATAAAAAAGTCCGAACAGAACGAAATGCGTTCTTCACGTTCCTCCGCTTCGGCGATCGCCGCTCTCATTTTTTGAATGCCTGCCTGATAGACATCATCACTTAATAATGCCAACTGTGAAGTGGCAGTTTGTTTCAAGTACGGGTCGCGGAATACGCTCGTGCCAACATGGACGTTCATAATATGCTCGGCGATTTGAGAAGAGATGTTCTTGAAACCTTCTTTGCGCAGCCAATGCAGCACGGACCCGCTGGATGGATAGCGGCGAATATCATTATCGAACGTGTTCTCAAAATAATCGTAAATGTACCAGTTGGTGGTTTCTTCGTGCGGATCAAAGCCAATGATCGCCAATGCGCCGCCCGGTTTTAGCACGCGGAACGCTTCACGGATAAATGCGTGGTGGTCAATAAAATGATGGATGGCATCTACACAATACACCATCTCAAAAGAATTATCTCGATACGGCAAGCGGATTGCCGTGCCGCGTGCCAATTGAAGCGGAGCGGGTTGCTTGCGCGCCTGTGCGATCATGCCCGCAGAATAATCGAATCCATAAAGCCCTACCGTGACCTGGTGAAGAAGATTCAGCCAGAATCCGGTGCCGCTCCCCACTTCGAGAATTTTTTCTGCTTTCACCTGCTTTGCCAAAGCCAACAATGCCAACCCGCGTTGGGTCGGCTGTTGAGATGGGTAACGCTGGTTGTATTCTGTCGCGATCTGATCGTAGTTGAGAAAGTGTTGGTTCATGCCTTACTGAACCAGCAAGGCGCACGATTCTTACGGAACGGTATTGATAGCTTGTCCGATCCCCTTATTCGCGCTCCATCGCTGTCAGCCACGGACGAACTTCGTAGATCAGCAGCCCCGATTGCACCGCGGTATCGGATGCGGCGAACTGGCGATGTAACAAATGTATGGACTCGTGGTGACAGGGGTCGTTCCTGTGGGTGCTATAATAATTTGGAACGTATATCCCGTCATGGCGGGAGGCTTTGCCCGAAGAAACTGCACTCCCCGGCACTTGCGCTCGGTAAAAGTGAGTGACCTTATTCTCATTCTTTTAAAATTAGTTGTTTGTATGAATGCTTCGCTATGTCCGTAAGACGAAAAAGGAAAAACACATGACCACAAAATCCAAAGTCGCTATTTTGCGCACCAAACCTGAAACTGTGCTGGATGACTATCAGCGCCTCTTTGAACTAGGCGGCGGCAAGCAGGCTCTGGCAGCGAATACCCCCACCATCATCAAGGACAACATCTCGTGGCATTTCCCGATGCCCAGCGCCAACACCACTCCCTGGCAATTGGAAGGCACGGTGCAGGCTTTGCAGAAGGCTGGCTTTACCGATCTCTCCTGCGTGCAGAACAAGACCGTTGTCATCGACACGTACAAGGGCGAAGACCTGAACGGCTACGTGCCGATCTTCAAGCAGTACCAGATCCCAGTGAAGTACAACTTCAAGCCAGAAGACATGACGTGGATCCCTTTCACGCCCAAAGAGAAACTGCTGGTACTCGACAACATCTTTCCCGATGGGCTGCACATCCCTGATTATTTGATCGGCAAGAACATTGTCCACTTGCCGACGATGAAGTGTCACCTTTACACGACCACTACCGGAGCGATGAAGAACTCCTTTGGTGGACTCCTCAACACGCACCGTCACTACACCCATACGTGGATCCACGAAACGCTGGTAGATTTGCTGGCAATCCAGAAGGAGATCCATCCGGGTCTCTTCGCACTGATGGATGGTACCACCGCCGGTAATGGTCCTGGTCCCCGCACCATGCTGCCGGTGGTGAAGAACGTCATTCTCGCCTCCGAAGATCAGGTGGCGATCGATGCGGTCGCTGCCAAGATCATGGGCATTGACCCGCTGGGAATCAAATATATCCGCCTGGCACACGAAAAGGGGCTGGGTGTCGGCGATCCGCGCGAGATCGAGATCGTCGGTGATACCGATGTGGCGAACGAAAATTGGGGCTTCAAGGTCGGCAGCAACCTGCACGGCTTCTTGGCATGGCTGGCATGGTATGGACCTACCAAGTTCCTGCAGCCGCTCATCATGCGCACGCCGCTGGTGGCAGTCCCGATCTTCGTCTCAGAATTTGGTCACGACCACATGCAGTGGCCCATGCGCTTTAAACAGATCGCTGAGAACTGGCAGGCAACTACCCCGTGGGGACAACTCTTTACTCAATACCAAAAGGAAGGGTATTTGGGTAAGCAGGAAAGCGCAACACTTCGCTGACACTGTTTATTAGAAAACAAAAACAGGGAAACAAGTTGTGATGCTTGTTTCCCTGTTTTCTTGCCTACTTGTTTACCTATTGACTTCTCTCATACGACATCACAAATTCATACAATCCCGCCTTGCAGTAATAGAACTTATACTTCTCTCCCTCTTGGAATTTGCTGCTCGTATCATCGCCGAACTTAAATTTCTTGTTGCCAACGATGACCAGGTAGGTAGTGAGTCCGCTTTCACCAGAGGAGTCTGAATCACAGCGGACTGGCCCTGAAACGGACGAAACAACCGCATTCTCCAGTTTATTCGCATTGCGATAATTTACGAAGATCGCCAGTGCCATAATTCCCATCACCAACGGAATGACGGCTGCTAACACGATCAAATTGACCGGGCTGGAGAATAATGCCTTGCGTGAACTTTCATTTTGCAGATACAGTGCCAGCATGAGACACAATCCGACAAGCGTAAACCCGATGGCAATGATCGCGCTGCGCCAAGAGAATTTGCGCGTGCCGCGTGCGATGCCATTCAACCATGATCTCTGGCGAGGGCTGAATTGTCCGCGTTTGTTGGCTTTTAGATCGTCTTCATTGAACTCAAACATATTCGTTGCTCCACTCTGATGTTTGGCGAATTTATGGCTGGTGAATTTTACAGGGTAGAGATTGTTTGAGAAGCACCCATCGGTCATATAATTTACCCCATGAAACCAGAGATACAGATCGCACGCCTCACAACCTTTGATCAACGGCAAATGGATGACCTTTGCCGTCTACGAGATGGGCTCATGTCTCACCACGATGATTTCTCTCCCTCTGATCGCTTTCGGAGTTTCCTGATGAAACACATGGGCGAAGAAACCATGTTGGTCTTCATCATGTATGATGATGAGAATGCCATCGGCTATGGCATGGCGTTCGATGTGGCGGAACATGCCTACATGCCCGAATGGTCGCGCCGCGGCTACATCACGCAGTACTATGTGGACACATCCTACCGTGGACAGGGACTTGGCGAACTAGGCTTGCACTACATCCACGATTGGTTCCGTTCACGCGGGCTGACCAATGTGATGCTCAACGTTGGCATGGAAAATGAGATCGGCAAACGTTTCTGGTTCAAACAAGGCTACATCCCCTATGCCACACGTATGAAATATCAGCTCTAACAACCGTCCCGCAGGTTTTCTGGAAGGCGATACACCTTCTAAATCAACCTGCGGGACGTTCTACAACTTTCAAACTATTCGACCACCCAACTATCAAACTACCTCAAACTTCCACCTTCACTTCCACGATCCGATCCAATCGAAAACTGCGTTCTGCGTTACGCAGGTGGCAATATCCCTGCAGGTAAATGTAATCTGCCAAGCCCATCACTTGCCTGGGCGTGACCCAACGCTCACTCAGCTTGCCTTCGCCATCTACATAGCGGATAAAGATGCGCTTGTTGCTGTAAATCGCTTCACCCAATTCGGTTGGCAGTTGGATGCCATCATTGGGCCATACCGGCGAGTTGTAAATCCCAATGTAATCGTCGAGTGGTCGATTGTACTGTTTCAACCCATCCATCATGGCAAAGAAGATGCCGCGTGCGGTCAGCGCATCGTTGAGCGCACGGTGAGCGGTCCCCATCGGCACGTGGAACGCCTCCGCGATGGAAAGCAAACTATTCGATTCTAGATCATAAAATTGGCGTGCCAGATGCAGTGTGTCGATCAGGTTTGGGATCTGGATCTCATGCCCCAGCCGTTTAAATTCGCTGTCCAAAAATTGGATATCGAACTGAGCGTTGTGACACACAACGATCGTATCGCTTAGCCAACCCAATATGCTGGGCGCTATTTCCTCGAACAACGGCGCGGACTTCAACTCTTCATCGGATAACCCGTTGGTGGAAGCCGCTCCCGGCGAAAGCGGACGTTCGGGATTCACGAGTTGCTGATACTGGTACTTGATGCGTTTTCCTTCGCTGATAACGATCCCCACTTCACAGATGCGGTCACCGAACCACGGAGAGAGTCCGGTGGTCTCAAGGTCTAAAAAGGCAAAACGTGCGCTGGTGAGATCAAACATGGGGAATGAAGCTCCGGCGAAAAAAGATAACTGCTTTTCGTTACTGACGTGACGATTTTAAACGGAAAACGTTTCCCCTACCTGATGCGTTTCCACCTGATTTCTCCGATACAAAGTCACTTCTCCCCGCCCGAGGACAGTCCATGAATGGCTGCCGTCGTTGACCATGCCGGTCTGTTCATCAATGCCGATCAATGTTACAGCGGGAATCTTCTTGAGCAAGTCGGGCGCCCACTTTTTCCCAAACGTATTGTGATGCGGGAGCACCAGCGCATTGGGCTCAAGATTGAGTCCTTCATGCACACGCCCGCCGCTGGGATCATAATAGAACTGACACATCACCATCGCACCCGCACTCGACCCTGCGATGACGGCTCCGTTCCGATAAGCATCTAATGCACCTTCCCAAGCATCGCTGCCTTTCAGCGTTTGCCCCAGATAATGCGTGAAACCGCCCAGCAGATAGATGAGCTTTGCCTCACGCAGCGCTTGCACGATCCTCTTATCGTCCGCGCGGATCTTACTGGTCAATGGCACAGACTGCACATCCGTTGCGCCAAGGCTCTGAAACCAGCGGATGCCGTTATTCGCGGCGCGAACGTCATTTTTATCGGGAGCCGCCGCGGTGGGAATGATGCGAAGCGGAGCGTCGAATCCGCCTGCGAGTTCAATGGCGCGCAGGTCGGGGTCACGCATCCGCCCGCCAAATTCCGCTCCGCCTTCCAAAACGAGATAGCCCATACTCACCATCCAAACTCGTCGAAGCGGACGCCGCTCCGATGATTGGCGATACAGCGCCTTACATATTCAACCGTATTCTCTGGCAGGCAATCCACATCCACCCAGCGCAGATCGTCACATTTCTCCGGTTCGGCATTAAACGGCTCGCCATCCCACTTATGGACTTCGACAAAGAAGTCGACGCGCTCATCATCTTCGATGCGATGCATGACCGTGGAGAAGGATAGATCCTCCGCTTCGATTCGGACGCCGGTCTCTTCCTCCGCTTCTCGAACCGCTGCGGCACGGACAGTTTCTCCGCCATCCAAATGCCCGGCGGGAACGCTGTACTGACCATCGGCATAGCCTGTGTTGAAACGTCGCAGCATCAGGATCTGGTTTTCACGGAAGAACAACAAATGAACAGTGACAGGGAATCGTGTACGCATACGAGCAGTATAAATGAAAATCCGCCCATCGCTGAGCGGATTTGAAAATTAAGCTTAGCTACAAAGCACTCAGAGTTTTTTTCTCAGAGTGTCTGTGTTCTCTGTGGCAAAAAATTAAAAATTACTTGAGGAGCAATCCCACTTTATCGGGGTTGGTCGGATCAGACATATCCACCATCACTTGCACCACGGAGCCGGTTTGCACCTGTGCCAACCTGATCATTGGAACGGTCATGGTCTTCGTAAGCTGATACGGAGCGCCATAGGGCATGCGGATCTCCATCGTGATCGTCACGCGCGGGTTGTTGTTGATCAACATGCCGGTATCCTGCAAAGCCAGAATGGTGGCTTCCCCCTGTGTCCCCTTTGCCATCAGTTCCTGGGAGCGCTTTTGCTGATTGCGGAAGAAATAAATGGGGATGCCAATGGAAGCAACGACAATTACCAATGAGCACAAAACACTTACACAAATGATCGCCAGTGTTACACCTGAAATACCCAGACCGAGAAACGTGCTTGGATCCATGATTCGATTCTCCTTTGGTGAAGTATCGGGCTAGTATAAAGGGATTTGAGAAAGAGGAAAGGGTACTGTGAGGTTAAAAGGAGATGTCATTGCGAGCATAGCGAAGCAATCTTCCGTTAACGGAATCAGCCTATTCGACAAGAGTTAACCGTTTAAGAGGAGATTGCTTCGTCGGGGCTATCGTCCCTCCTCGCAACGACATGAGTGGCTAAAAATATTTCTCCCAAATGCGCTGCTTCTCCTCCTCTGGAATGAACGATGCCTCACACGCAAAACGATTGCAGACGGCAATATCGTCCATGCTCATGCCGAGCACTTCGTGGGCAATGCGATATTCGTTATTGAGATTGGTCTCCAGCACTTCGGGGTCATCGGAGTTGATGGTCACTTTCACACCAAGATCGAACAGCTTCTTGAGCGGATGCTCTTCGATCGTGCGCACAGAATTGGTCAGGTAATTGCTCCACGGGTTGACTTCGAGCGTGATGTCGCGTTCCTTGAGCAGTTCCACCACTTCCATATCTTCGATGGTGTGGATACCGTGTCCAATGCGGTCAGGGTCGGTCAGTTCGATAGTCTCTTTGATGTAGGATGCGGGAGTATCTTCGCCGGTGTGGATAGTTAACTTCAGTCCGGAATCTTTCGCTTTCAGCACATACGGTACAAACTCGCGCAGCGGAAAATCCCTTTCGCTGTCGGCAAGGTCAATGCCAACGATATGGTCTTGGTGACGGATTGCCCAATCCACGGTTCGTGCGCAGGAGTCAGGTCCCATACTGCGGGAGGTGATGGCAATGTAGCCTATCGCCATGTCGAATTCGGTTTCAGCCCGAGATTTGGCGCGCAGCAACCCTTCGAGACAGGCATCCCAATCCAAGTTGTGACCATGAAATGCCCAATCGGGCGAAAAGCGCACTTCGAAGAGTTTGATATTCTGCTTCGCCGCATCTTCAAACAACTCCCATGCGATGCGTTCGACCACTTCTGACGATGTGATGCTGTTTTGGAAGATGCCGAATGCTTCGAGCACCGTTTCCAGATCGCGCATCTGTTCGTAGACTTTGACATGTTCATCCAACTCGCTGATCTCATAGGCAGGTAATTTCAGATTGTATTCTCTAGCCACATCAATGATCGTCTGTGTGCGGATCGAGCCTTCGAGATGGATATGGATCTCGGTCTTGGGGAGTTCGTTGTATTTTGGGTCGAAGTTTTTCATGAGAGTTCCTTATGTAAGAAAAGAACCGGGAAGCATGTCTATCTGCTGATTATAAGAGAAACGTCCCGCAGGTTTGATGGTAAAACTATGTTGAGTGAACGAAACCTGCGGGACGGTATAGAGGACACACATGGATTTCAAATTAACCATCTTCTCCGATTACATATGACCGTGGTGTTATGTCGGCCAGGGTGTGGTCGAGAAGTTGAAAGAGGAATATCAGATCGATCTGGAGTGGAAGCCGTTCTATTTGTATTTTGATACGCCGCCAGAAGGAAAAGACCTGCCAGATTATGTGAAACGGGCGCGGGCGAATGGGTCAGAGGAGCGGCTGAAATCCATTGCCAATTCGTATGGCATGGACTTCCGTTCTACAGATCGTATCTACAACACACGCATGGCGCACGAAGCGACGGAATATGCGCGCGAACATGGCAAAGGCAATGAATTCCACAAGGTTATCTTCCGCAAAGTATACGCAGAAGGATATGACCCAAGTCAATGGGATACGCTTCGTTCCACGGCGGAGGAAGTGGGCTTAGACGCCGATGAAATGCAGAACAATGTGGGGAGTGGGAAGTACACTGCCTATGTGGAAGAACTGGTACAGTGGGCGTATCAGATTGGCGTACAGGGAGTACCTACCTACGTGGTCAATGACCGCTACGCTATTGTAGGGGCACAGCCCTATGAAGTTTTCAAGAACGCATTGGCACAGATCATGAACCAGAAAAGCTGACGAGGGTCAGCTTTTTATTTTGTCAGGATATCCAGATCGATCCCAACCACCAATGCAGTTCGTGCCCAGCGGCTGAAGGATTGTCCTACGCGCCATTGTTCATATTTTGTCGCCAGCATCCGGCGTGCCATCATTTCTTCCTTGCCATCGGAAACGAGACGCGCCGTTCCTTTGAATTTCCTTCTCATAATACGGATGGTCACTGCCGGGGTTTTGAGGAGGTTCTTAACCCAGTCCGATCTATCCCTGCCTTCGGAGAGTAAATAAAGCGTATGGTCGTTGAGCCCGAACCAGATCTCGATCTCATGCGGATTGCCGGTCACACGCCCGGTGGTGGTGAGATAACAATATTGTTCTGTCGCATACTTTTCCAGCCCATTGACTCGATCGATGGAACGTTGTTTCGTATTCATAAATACATCCTCCATTCCTCTGATCATCCAACGCCAAACCATTATTTTCTTTGCCAGATCTTGATACAGGGATACATTCGTTTCACCTCTATTCCTGCATTTGATACAAGTCCATTAAAACCTTTGCCGATCTTATACAGTCCGAAACAGTCCATTCCACCCAATTTGCATATTTGATCTGTCCAAACGATCTGCTCAAAACAGTTCAATCCGCAAGGTTGGATCTCAAAGACAACCGCCAGGTCTAGTTCCACGCGTCCCTTCCAGGAGTATTTTGTTGTGTGGAATATGTCTTCCAAAAATCTCTCTTGATCTGAGTGAGACAATGTAGGCTCAACGACTAGGCTGAGGTCGATGTCGGAATCGGGGCGGTACTTCCGTGCCGGTCCACGTGAACCGTGCAGGATGATGCGCGAAACTGCCAAATGGACCGTGAGATTGGAAAACAGTAACAGCTCGTAGGTTTCCGGCAGAAGAGCGGCAAACCGAGGTTCGAACTCCAGCACTTTTGTCATATGCGTTTACTTCGATAAAAAATAGGTCTGTGCGGGAAGCAGTTGATGTTTGCGTGTATTGTTGGTGTGGGTCGTGGTGCAGCGTGCCCGTGACAGTCGTTTGATCAAGGATAAATCGTAGAGCAGGATGGTTTTATCGGTAATGGATTCAATGACCGTCCAATGATCGTGATAGCCCTGCAGCCCCAGGATGATGGCGCGCCCTGGAGTGCCATCCAGAAAGGTCTGCATCGAGAGCCAGAAGGTGGTCAGATCTGGGTTGGGAACACCGCGCCAAGGAATCTGGACGCTCGAAATACGCTGTTTTCCAACCACTTTGTCGAGGATCATCAGCATCTGGGTATGGATTATGCCTCCGATCAGCACTTTGCTGAGCAGCTTTCGCCGGGAAAGGAAATGGACCAGTTCATCGAAGATCTGCTGCGTCTCGGTGTCTGGCGAGCGGTTGATGATGCGCTCGGCGTTGATGATGCTGTACAGCCCGCACAGGGAGTCGAGTCCACCCTGTTGAAACGGGAGCAGACCAGAGCTGGAGCGTGAGGCGGCGGGCATAATTCTATTTTACTATCGCCTGTCTCACGCATGTGGAACATGCGTAAGTAATTTTTTGTTGAAAAACACGAAGGAAAATCGAACTGTTTGTTTACCAAATTATCCGCGGGACTGCTACGCCTGTGCGATACTCTGTCAAAAACCTTACAGTTCCCCGCGTCACAGAAAAACAGTTCATTTGTCATTTGCGCCAGCCCGGAAAAGTGGGTAAGATAGGAGAGCCATGAGCAGATTTCTGGCAATATTCCTTCGAGACATGCTTATGTCTAGGAGTCAGCGAGCCTGACAGGTACCCATATACCTGCCGGGCTTTTTTTATCCCCTCGCTGGGATGTAATCCAATTTTCAAGGAGCAAAGAATGCAAACACCCTGGGAGTATCGCTACGCCCACCGCATGCAGAGTATGAAAAGTTCGGTCATCCGCGAATTGTTGAAGCTGACCGAGCAACCCGATATCATTTCTTTCGGAGGCGGTCTGCCTGCCCCCGAAGTTTTCCCGCTCAAGGAATTCAGGGAAGCCTGCAATTACGTGCTGGATAACTTTGGTCCCCAATCCTTGCAGTATAGCACTACCGAAGGTTACCGCCCGTTGCGTGAAATGATCGCGCGGCATACTGCTCGTTACAGTGTGGAAGTGACCGCCGAAAATATTTTGATTACCTCTGGCTCCCAGCAGGCGCTGGATTTTATCGGTCGCCTGTTCCTGAACCGTGGCGATTATATTGTCGTGGAATCGCCAACGTATCTCGGCGCACTGCAAGCCTGGAATTCTTATGGCGCACAATATATCCCTGTCCGCGCGGATGAGGATGGCATGATCGTGGATGAATTGGAAGCGGCGCTTCGCATCGGACCAAAATTTATCTACATCCTGCCGAATTTCCAGAACCCGAGCGGTTCGAACTCTCAGCCTCGAGCGGCGTCAAAAACTCGTGGAACTCGCCGACAAATATGGCGTCCCGATCGTGGAAGATGATCCCTATGGTCAACTGCGCTATGACGGCGAACATATTCCCTCGGTCGTTTCTCTCGATAGCGAATATCGCGGTCCGAATGGCGGACATTACTCTGGCAATGTGATTTATCTCAGTACCTTCTCGAAACTACTTGCGCCAGGTCTGCGCCTGGCGTGGGTCATTGCACCGCAGCAGGTCATCCAAAAATTGGTAACCACCAAGCAAGGCGCCGATCTGCATACCGCTTCGTTCAATCAGTATGTGGCGTATGAAGTGGCGAAGGGTGGTTTCCTGGATGAGCACGTCAAGACCATCCGTGCTGTTTACAAGGAACGCCGCGATGTGATGCTCGAGATGATGGAAGAGATGTTCCCGGCGGGTATGCGCTGGAGCAAACCAAAAGGTGGCATGTTCCTGTGGGGTATGATGCCGGAAGAAATGGATGCAACCGAAGTTTTGCGCCGTGCTGTCGAGAAGAAGGTGGCGTTCGTGCCAGGCGAAGCCTTCCATGCCCGAGGCGGAGGAAAGAATACCATGCGCTTGAACTTCTCGTATTCAACGCCCGATACGATCCGCGAAGGAGTCAAGCGCCTGGCAGAGACGTTGAAGGAGACGATCGTCGAGAGGGTTTAACATGTAATATGATAAGGGCGGGGTGACCCCGCCCCTACATGTCATACGAAAAAAAGGGACGGCTCTTGCAGCCGTCCCTACGTTTTAAACTTCGGCGTATGGAACGTATTCGGCGCGAGCGATACCTTGTTTCATGGCGGTCTCTGCCACAGCGCGCGCCACTTCGTGATGCACCTTTTTATCAAGCGGATTGGGCATTAACTCACCGGCAGGGGTCATGCGCACCAACACTTCCATAGCGGCGATCAGCATCTCATGTGTAATGCGAGGCGAGTTCGAATCCACTGCACCGCGGAAGATACCGGGGAAGCCCAGCACATTATTGACGGATTTTCCATCGGCGGCGAAGGCAGCGCCATTTGCCAGCGCCACATCCGGATCGATCTCCGCGTTCGGGTTGGAGAGGGCGAGAATGATCTGTCCCTTGCGGACCATCTCAGGCTTGATCAGATTCGGTGCGCCGGTGGTGGCAATGACAATGTCACACTCAGACATGATCTCTTTGAGATTTGATTTGCGTCCACCATCGCGCTCAAGACGTATCAGGGCATTTTCACTCAAATCTGCACCAAGGACCGGGTTGCCGGTAAGCTGCATAAGCATCTTTGCGATGGAATTCCCGGCAGCGCCCAAACCGATCTGACCGATAGTGGCTTTGGTAATGTCCACATGCGCGCGGTTGGCGGCGACGGTCAGGGCTGCGGTGCTGACGACCGCCGTGCCATGCTGGTCATCGTGCATGACGGGAATGTCGAGCATGGCTTGCAGCCGTTCCTCGATCTCAAAACAGCGCGGGGCAGAAATATCTTCCAGCTGGATGGCGGCGAACGTTTTAGAAATGGTGGCAACCGCTTTGACGATCTCATCGGGGTCTTTGGTGTTCAACAAGATCGGAACACCGGAAAGCCCAACCAGGGTTTCCATCAGCATGGCTTTGCCTTCCATCACAGGCATACTCGCCAGCGGACCGATGTCACCTAATCCTAGTACAGCGGAACCGTCTGTGACGATGGCAACCATATGGCATGTACTGGTGTAGAGTCGCGCCAGAGCCGGGTCATCGGCGATCTTCAAGCAAACCTCCGCCACACCAGGAGTGTAGACACGACGCAACGTTGCGATAGAGTCGATAGGGAAGCGTGAACGGATGGCGATCTTGCCTTTTTGATGGAGCGCCAACACTTCATCACGAACTTCGAGCACATGCGTACCTTCGTTTACGCGCATGGCTTCGATGACATGATCCATGTGTTCGGCATCATCAGCATATACAGTGATGTCGCGCACCACACTCTGTGCGGTCTCGGTGATCATGTCCATGCTGCCCACGCTGGCATCCAGATCGGCGATAGCCGTTAAGAGTCGTGCCAGCACACCAGCTCTGCGTTCATTGCGAACACGCACTGTCCGCATCATTTTACGTTCCCATGCCATAATGTTATTCCTTTCCTACATAAGAGACAGTCACCTTGAAAGTGACTGTCATTTCCTATTATATGTCTTTGATGATGGAATTCAATTCGTTGAAGGAACGGATCGTCTTGCAATCCGCTTCAGGGAAGATCATGTCTGGGTCGAAGAGAACAGGCTGAAGTCCCGCTCGACGCGAGCCGATCACATCTGCAAAATAATTGTCGCCTACATAGATGGCTTGCTCGGGAGCGATGCGGGCACGGTTCAGAGCATGTTCGAAGAGTCCAGGTTTGGGTTTGTAGGAGTCCACTTCACCGCCTGCCAGCGAGAAGGCAAAGAATTCGCTAATGCTGTGCCTTTCCAGCACATCCTGAAACGGTTTGTCGCGGTTCGAGAGCACCGCCATAAGATAACCCGCCTGTTTCAAATCCATGAGTGTCTGGCGCACATCCTCAGGGACAATACTCTCCGGTTTGTAGGATTCACTCATGTGCAGTGAAACCTTCCCTGCCAGCTCAATAGCCATAGCCGGAGATGTGCCCAGTGCGATCAACCGGCGGCGGCTGTATTCTGTCCAGAAGTTTTCGGTATCGAAGGTATGTGCCAGAATATCGTTACTGAGGTCTGCAGAACTTGCCCAATACAAATGTTCCCAGCGTATGGCACGGACACGGTCTTCAGGGTTCACACGCAAACCCAGGCTGACCGCATATTCCGTGAAAACATCGCCGCCCGTTGGAATACTGTGACGGAGCGTACCGTCGAGGTCAAAAAAGATGGCTTTGACACCATTGGACAAAGACAAGAGCACCTCCAACTTTCGTTTGACGAACGATTCTATTGTGCTAGAAGGTCAACCGCCGATATGAGACATTTCCACTTTGGGCAAATTGATCGTGTTCTCGGAGCGCAACTCGGAATAGCGGTCGTTTCGTTTGCCCCACAGGCGTGCAATGGTCTGCGATAGTTCCTCATCTGTGGCGCCAGCACGCATTAGATCACGCAAGTCATGTCCTTTGATCGAGAAGAGGCAGGTATAGAGCGCACCTTCAGCGGAAAGGCGGGCACGGTTGCAATCACGGCAAAATGCCTGCGTGACCGAAGCGATCAAACCGATCTCGCCGCTGCCATCCTTGTATTTCCAGCGTCCAGCCACCTCACCTTGGTAATTTGGTTCCGCTGGTTCAAGCGGCATTTCAGCGTTGATCATCTTGACGATCTCAGCCGCTGGGACAACGTCATCCATGCGCCAGCCGTTGGTGTGACCCACATCCATGTATTCGATGAAGCGCAGGATATAACCCTTCTCGCGGAAGAAACGTGCCATCGGCAGGATGCTCGATTCATTCAGCCCGCGCTTGACAACCATGTTGACCTTGATCGGTCCCAGCCCGGCAGTGGCGGCGGCATCCATGCCTTCGATCACCTTGCGGACCGGGAAATCGACATCGTTCATTGCCTTGAAAATGGCGTCATCCAGCGAATCAAGGCTTACGCTCACTCGTTTGAGTCCCGCCTCTTTCAACGCTGGAGCTTGTTTCGCCAGTAAAGAGCCGTTGGTGGTCAACGTCAGGTCCAGATCGGGGGAGATCGCCGAGAGCATTCCCACCAATTGATGCAGATCGCGCCGCACCAACGGTTCACCGCCAGTTAAGCGGATCTTGCGAACCCCGTGCGAGACAAAGAGGCGCGCCAAACGCGTGATCTCCTCAAAGCTGAGGATCTGGTCGCGGTGCAGGAACTGGTGATCTGCGCCGAACATTTCCTTCGGCATACAGTAAATGCAGCGGAAATTACATCTGTCGGTGACAGATATCCGCAAGTCACGTAATGGACGGTTAAGAGTATCAATAAGTGTCATAGTTCGTTATTCATTATAACAATTATATATGAAGGTAGGATTATTCAATTGACTATGCTTCTCAGCCATGCTATTATGAGACCATTATTCTCTCTATTATTCTGCACGTTACAAAGGAGTTATTCATGAGTACTGAATTCATTTTTCGCCTTTTTGGCATGGTTATCGTCGCAATTTTGGGCTGGGCACTCGGGGGAGCGGCTGCAAGGATCGAACCCTTTGTACCTCAACAAGAACTTCTTTACAGACTGGTATTTGGACTGATCGGCGCACTAGCCGGATTGGTCCTCACCCCTTACATTACTACCCGACCTGCACGTGCCATCCGTAACCGGCTCGGACGTCTCTCGGCAGAAACTCTATTCGCCGGGCTGACCGGTCTGATCGTCGGTCTGCTTACTGCGGCACTGCTCTCTTTCCCATTTTCACAACTACCTGCACCCTTCGGGCAGATCCTGCCATTTGTGGGTGTGGTTGTCTTTTCCTACTTCGGAATCTCGCTATTTGTTATGCGCCAGGGTGACTTAATGGGTTTGATGAGTACTCTTAGCGGGCGCGGCGGCGAGGGCGGTACTTCTTCTTCCTGGACAAACCTCAACCGCACCATCTTACTGGATACGAGCGTCATCATCGATGGACGCGTCGCAGATATTGCCAAAACGGGATTTCTACCCGGCACGCTTCTTATCCCACGCTTCGTGCTGAACGAGCTCCAATATATTGCTGACTCCCCTGACGGCTTGCGCCGCCAACGCGGACGCCGCGGCATGGAAGTGCTAGCTGAACTACAAAAACTGCCGAACGTACTGGTGCGCATCAGCGACATCAACGCCGAAGGCGTGCGCGAAGTGGACGATAAGCTCGTCGTCCTTGCCCGCCAGTTGAAATGCCCCATCCTGACCAATGACTACAACCTCAACCGTGTCGCTGAGTTGCAGGGCGTGACCATCCTCAACATCAACGAACTGGCGAACGCGGTCAAGTCTGTGGTGCTGCCCGCCGAACGCATGACCATCAACATTTTTCAGGAAGGCAAGGAGCACGGTCAGGGCGTGGGCTACATGGACGATGGCACCATGGTCGTGGTCGAGAACGGACACGAGTACATCGGTGAATACAAGGAAGTGGTCGTCACCAAAGTCCTGCAAACTGCCGCCGGTCGTATGATCTTCGCCCGCGTGGAAGAAGAGAACGGAAAAAAGAAGAAATAGTCACGTAGTCGAATAGCTTCATAGTCTGGTAGTTGCACGGTCTGTGTATTGTGTGACTACCAGACTATAATATATATGCACCTCGCGAAGTAACAATCTAATTATCGAAACGAAAAATTATGATCAAAATCTACAACACCCTCACTCGCAAAAAAGAAGAATTCCAGACCATCGAGCCGAACAAGATTCGCATGTATGTCTGCGGTGTTACTGTTTATAACGACGCACACATCGGTCATGCCATGTCTGCGCTGGTGTTCGATATCATCCGTCGGTATCTTGAATATCGCGGCTATACCTTCAAGCATGTCATGAACTACACCGATGTGGATGATAAGATCATTAACCGCGCGAACCAGCTTGGCGAAGATCCGCTCAAGCTCTCTCAGCGCTATGTGGAAGATTACGCCAACGATCTGAAGAACCTCAACGTGCTGCCTGCCACGTCCTATCCGCAGGTCAGCAAGACCATGCCGGGTATCATCGAATTCATCCAGGGCTTGATCCAACGCGAAGCCGCCTATGCCGCGCCAAATGGTGATGTCTATTTCAGCGTGCCCAGTGATAAGGAGTATGGCAAACTCTCCGGTCGCAAAGTGGATGATATGCAGGCAGGCGCGCGCATCGAAGTTGGTGAGTCTAAAGATCACCCGATGGATTTCGCCCTTTGGAAAGCCGCCAAGCCCGGTGAGATCTTCTGGGAAAGCCCGTGGGGCAAGGGTCGTCCCGGTTGGCATATTGAGTGCTCTGCCATGAACCTTGCCGAACTCGGCGAGCAGATTGACATCCACGGCGGTGGCAACGACCTGATCTTCCCGCACCACGAGAACGAGATCGCGCAAACTGAATCCTACACCGGCAAACAGTTCGCCCGCTACTGGGTGCATAATGGCATGTTGCAGTTGGCTGGCGGCGAGAAGATGTCCAAGTCATTGGGCAACTTCGTCAGCATCAAGGACTTCCTCGCCAAGCGCGATGCAGACGTCATGCGCATGCTCGTGCTGACAAGCTATTACCGTGCTCCTTTGATGTACACCGATGAGACTCAGAACGCCGCGGAAAAATCGCTGGAGCGCCTCAAAGCCGCCCTTCGTCCTGCTTCCGCTGCCGCAAACGGACTCTCCGCTGATGCCGCCTCCGCTCTCGCTGCCCAAGCAGACTCCACCCAACAAGCCTTCATCGCCGCTATGGACGATGACTTCAATTCTCCGCTCGCTCTTGCTGCGTTGTATGAACTGGTCAAAGCCATCAACACCGCTCGTGACAACGGCGCCAACGATGCACAGCTCAAGCCCGCCCAATCCATGCTGCGCGAATTGACCGGTGTCTTCGGTCTGCGCTTGCAGGAGAAACAAGGTTCTAGTGAGAAGGAGGCAGAAGTCCTTGCTCTGATCGAAGAACGTAACGAAGCCCGCAAACAAAAACAATGGGCGCGCTCCGATGAGCTCCGTGATCAATTGAAAGCTCTGGGCGTGACCATCGAAGATAGCAAAGAAGGTACCAAGTGGAGATGGTCGTAAAAAACGGAACAGGAACATCTAATGAACGATAAGAACATACATATCACTGAATTAGATCGTAAGCGGTTGATTGATCTAATCCTGGATGCACAAGCCGGAGAATATCGCGGCAGCATTTATCTGGAAAAATTGCGCGGCGAACTTGCTCGTGCCCAGATTGTCCAGCCTCAAGAGATCCCTGATGATGTCATCACGATGAACTCAAAGGTTGTACTCCTCGATCTGGATACAAAGGAAGAGGAAATCTACACACTCACCTACCCTGAAAACGCCAATTCATCTGAAGGCAGGGTTTCGATCTTGGCGCCGATCGGAACGGCAATGCTGGGTTATCGTATTGGGGATGTATTCGAGTGGGATGTGCCTGCGGGCAAAAGACGGTTTAGGGTCGAAAAAATTCTCTATCAGCCTGAAGCTGATGGCAATTACGAACTATAGCAGTAGCGAAAATAAAAACTTCCGGAACATGAGATCGGAAGTTTTTATTTTCTCGCCTCTGGCAGCACCAGTGGTACATCTAAAAATGGATGTTTGACCACTTGCACAGGTAAACAATAGGCTTCAGCGATCAGTTCGGGTTGCAGGACTTCTTTTGCTGTTCCCATGGCTTTGATGTTGCCTGCTACCATCATGGCAATGCGATCAGCATAATGGGCAGCGAGATTTAGATCGTGCAGAGCAACCAGCACAGCGAGGTTATCTTTATGGGCAAGTTCAGTAATTAATTCCAATAGTCCCACTTGATATTGCAGATCTAAATGTGCTGTAGGTTCATCAAGCAACAGGATTGGTGTGGATTGGCACAATGCCCGCGCCAGCAAAATACGCTGCTGCTCTCCGCCAGAGAGTTCACCCACACGTCGCTCCGCAAAATGGAGGGCGCTCACTCGCTCCAGTGACTTGCGCGCGATCTCCTCATCCTTTTGTGAGGGTTGACCGAGAAAACCAAGATACGGTGTGCGTCCCAGCAGAACCGTTTCCCAAACCGTATATGCTGGCGGCATGGACACAGCCTGCGGCACCGTGGCAATATACTTCGCGCGTTGGATGGGCGATAGCGAAACAAAGTCGTCTCCGTTCGTGCGGACATGACCGATGTACGGAATGACTCCACTCGCCGCGCGGATGAGAGTTGATTTGCCCGCACCGTTGGGACCGATCAACGCGAGCACTTCACCACTTTGCACGTTGAAGGACACATCGTGCAAGATGCGGCGGGAGCCATAGGAGACGGAAAGATTTTGGATTTTTAGCATATTTGTTTTATGTAGGGGCACCATATATCGTGCCCCTACGAATTAAAAATCAAATACCAATACAACGCGGTTTCTTTCGTATCAGGATTAATGGCTTTGTACACATTCCGGTCAAAACCGCCGAGAACAAATCCGCAGCTTTGATAAAGCAGACACGCATGGACATTGTTATCCTGTGTTTCAAGCATCACGCCGGGATATCCATTATCGCGCGCCCATTGAATTCCACGTTCGAGAAGCTGATGGCCAATGCCCATGCCGCGATATTCGGGATTCACGACAAGATCCTCAACATACCCGAATTGATTCCACCATTTCATCATTTTGATCCTTCCCGCCAAGTTTCCATCCACTTCGGCGAAGAAGACGGTAGTGCTTTCGTTGTCAAAACCATAGTCCACATCTTCGGCGGCATAGTCGCGTTCGTAAGGTTCAACGCGCTCGATGGTGTACACCAGTTTCTCAGCCTCGATACCGAGCTTAAGTCGCGAATGGACCATAGACTTACGCGAGAAGAATTTTGTTTGAGGAGATTCCTGTTGGTCTATCTTGCGGATGGTAATCGTCATGGTTACCAAAATCCTTGATTCTTGGAACGTCGCAGCACCCAGAGGAAGAAGGGTGCGCCAGCCAGTGAGGTGACGATACCCACGGGGATCTCCTGTGGGGCGAGAACGATGCGGGCGATCACGTCACAGATCAGCAGGGAGGCGGCTCCACCGAGGATGCTGAGGGGTAGCAAGCGCTTGTAATCGGGACCAAACCAGAGTCTGAAAAGATGCGGGACAACGAGTCCGATAAACCCAATAATGCCGGAGAATGCTACAGCGGCGGCAGTCGAAAGCGAAGAAGCCGTCAAAAGAATCCGTTTGGTGCGTGTGACGTTGAGTCCAAGTTGCTGTGCCTGGTCATCGCCGAATTGGAGAAGGTTGAGGGCGTGACCGCTGAAGATCAGGATGCCGAGACCGATGGCAAGATACGGCGCAATGGCAAGGATGGCTGTCCAGCCGCTTTGACTTGCGCCGCCGAGTATCCAGCCGAGTGCGCGTCGCACTTCACCTGTAGAACGCAGCATCAGGAAAGAAGTGAGTGAGGTGGCAAAGGAGGAAAATGCCACGCCCGCGAGGATGAGATTGGTGGTCGGAACGGTCTGCCCAACGCGCGCCAGATTGTAGACAAGAAAGACCGTGAGCAGCGCGGCAATGAACGCCGACATGGGGATCGCCATCAAACCCCAAAAGGTATAGGGCCACTTGACCGACATGGCAATGACCGCACCCAAAGCTGCACCGGACGCAACGCCGATCAGGAACGGGTCTGCCAGTGGGTTGCGGAACAATCCCTGATAGGTGGCGCCGCTCCCGCCCAGAGCCGCACCGGTCAAGGCAATCAGCACGGTGCGCGGCAGGCGGATCTTCCACAGGATGGATGTAGCCGTGTCCGTGCCATGCCCAAGGATGGTCTGCCAGATCTCGGAGGGAGAAATGAAAACGGAACCGATCGCCAGGCTGAGGAGAATGGCGAGGAAGAGCAGGAGGGTGGAAGAGAGGAAAGGTTTGGTTTTCATGCACGGCGTAAACACGTATACAGGTAGACACGTACACAAGGGTCTGACGTGTCTACCTGTTTCCCTGTGTACCTATCTACTTAAATAATTCCGGTCGCAGCAATTTTGCCAGTTGTTCCAGTCCATCCACCAGACGCGGACCGGGGCGGCTGACGAGGTTATCGTCGAAAGGATAGATGCGGTCATTTTGTACAGCATCAATCCCCTCCCAACCGGGGCGTGACTTCACGGCGTCGGGTGTGGTGCCCCACATCGAATCACCGAGAATGATCGCGTACGGATTCGCGGCAACGACCTGTTCCAAACTCATTTGTGGGTAGGGGTCGGTGAGCGAGCTGCCAATGTTTTCACCACCGGCACGCGAGATGAGCAGGTCACCAAAGGAACCGGGACCGTAGGTGTAGGGTTTGGCAGGGTCGCTGGCATCGATCTCATAGAAGACCGGGACGCGTGAGGAGAGAGGTGCGATCTTTTCATCCACGGCGGCAACACGGGCTTTCAACGATTCGACCAGCGAGTTGGCATCCTCAACATGACCCGTGAGTTGCCCCACAAGCACGAGATTGTCGTACATGCCTTCCAGCGTGGTGGGATTTTTCAGATAGTAAACGGTCAGTCCCAAATCTTCGAGCTGCTTCACGAGTTCAGGGGTGTTGATCTCCGCGGCAAGCACGAGATCAGGCTTTAGCGCCACAATGGCTTCGGCGGAATACTGTCCCATCGAGCCGCCGACGCTGCTGATGGATTTTGCTTCTTCGGGGTAATCGGAAAATTCATCACGACCAACTACTTGGGAACCGGCGCCGATGGCGAACAATATCTCTGTGTTGGAGGGCGCAAGTGAAACAACATGTTGTGCGGGACCATTAAGCTTAACTTCCCGTCCGAGTCCGTCGGTGAAGGTGTATGATACTGCAGGTTCTGTTGCGGGGGCTTCTGTAGCAGGAGCTTCGGTAACAACCGCAGGTTCTGTCATAACGGGAGCCACTGTCGGTGTAGCTTGAGGCGCGCAGGCTGATAATAGCGCGATCAGTAAAGTGAAAATCAAAGTCTTTCGAAACATCTTTTTCTCCTGAGCAAGTTGTAATGCGACATTCATGTCGTTTTACGAAGAATGCAAAATCCCCAGCCGAGGCTGGGGAGGTTGGAGAGGCAATCCGAGCAAGCCGTCTTCCACCTCCTTTCCGCGAGAGAGTGGTAAACCGACCAGAGCGGGCGACCTGACTTGTTAGCTGTTAGCTATCAGCTTTTAGCTTTCAGCCATGAGGCTAATTGCTAATTTGCTAAACGCTACTCGCTAATTCACAGTTGCGCGACAGTGCCGGACTCACACCGGCTTCGCCGCTGGCTGATCGTATGGAAATTATGAAGTCATTGTATGCGCTTTATAGAGTTGAGTCAAGACGATGGAAAGTATCGCCAGCACGCATACTAACAATACCGAATTTCCCGCGCGCTCAAACAGGATGAGTCCGATCCACGGCAGGAGGAAGATCAGCGCGATCCACAACCAATCCATTTTGGATCTGGCGCTCCCTGCCAGATAAAACAACGGGACAAGTGCGAATGAAAAATCGTAGTTCAACAAATACGGATTGACCAACAGTGGGACGCACACGAAGAATGCGACGAACGCTTCATCACCAAGTCGGTAGCGGCTCCCGATAAACAAAGCGATCAAGGCAAGGAAGATGATTCCCGCCACCGGCGCGGACTGGTCGAAGCCCAGCCCGAAGATGCGACCGACTGTCAACGGCAGGCTGACACAGATCTGACATTCCGAAACATTCTTGAAATTGAACAAGGATTGGGGATAGGTGATGATCCATGCACGGTCAGCGATAAAACCAACAAGGAAGAGAAATATTCCGGTGATGACTGTCCGCCAAAAGGCACGCCGACCAAAGTCATCGCGGCGTAATAACAAATGGACGATCACTGCCAGCAGGAGGAATATCCCGATGTGCGGCTTGAAGGTGATCAACGCCATTCCCAAGGCGAGCCATCCCACCGTTTTGTGTTTCAAGGCATAGACGATCAACGCCATGCCAAGAATAGTTGGGAAGACATATTGCCCCACGATCAGTGCGCCGAAGATAGGAAGGAACAAGAATGCCGCAATGAACGAATAGAGTCGTTTGCGTGGTTCCCAGCCATCGCTCAGCAGCCACACGGATGCCAGCAGCATGGCGATGTTGAGCAGGAACCACAGCCGCACAGCAACATCGATGGAGAATAAGGCGAGAGGCAGTGTGAATACTGCATACCAAGGCGGATATGGGAACGGCAGGACGAGAACTTTGTCCACGGAAACATTAAGTTCATCGGCAACGCGTTGGGCTTGCCCCGCCTGATCGTAAAGCGGAATGCCGTGTAGAACTCCGCTATCGGCACGATACAGAACCTGAAAGTCTTGAAAAGGATCGATGGGGATGGGAACGTAAATTGCAAGAACAAGGAGGATGAGAATTAGGATGAAAGAGGAAAGAAGAAAGATGACAATACGTTTCATGGTTGTTTGCTTTGGTTGATGATCTTCCGAAGTAAACCACGAAATCGTAACCAGTGGAATGGATAGAGGAGAAACCAGTAGAGGAAGCCGGGGAGTCCGTGCGGGTGGAAGTAGAGAGTGTAGGACAAAGTTCCATTTTGTCCGCTTTGCCATTCAAGCCATGTTTCGCCGAAGAAGGTGCTTTCGTGTTTGGAGTCAGCCAGCTTGCTGGCGGAGGCGGGAGCAAGCTCCCTGACTCCAGAGAGAATAAAACACCCTTCGTGTTTGAGAAATTTGAATTCAACGCTTCCATCGTCCCAGACGCGTTCGATGTGTTCGGGGTGCGTGAACTTGAGGGCTTTTTGCGCTGCCGTGTCGAAGTCGATCAGGTTGACTTCGGGGAAGATGGTCAATGCTTCGGGGTGTTTGACAACGCTGTCAGCAGATAATCCGCCGATCAGGGCGTAGGCGATGGGATAAGGAACTGGAGTCATCAACCCAACTCCAAATGCCATGAAAGCGACAGGTAGACCGGGAACCAAGAACATACGGCGTTTGAGTCCGCGCAGACGGGCGTAACGCACCATTAGGTCGCCGTACTGGAAGATCTCGGGACCACCGATCTCGAAGACACCTCCGCGCCCGTTGGGATTGGTCAAGGCGGCAACAAGATAATCCACGACATTCTGTGTGGCGATCGGCTGGGATTTGTTCTTCATCCACATGGGACCAGGCACGATAGGAAATAGCTCGGTCATGAAGCGGATCATTTCGAAGGAGATGCTTCCTGAACCGGTGATGACGCCTGCACGAAATTCTGTGACCGGAACGTTGCCCTCGCGCAATACTTTTCCTGTTTCGATGCGCGAACGCATGTGCGGCGCAATATGCTGTTCGGGGTCAGCGAGTCCGCCCAAGTAAATGATGTGTTCGATCCCAGCTTTCTCGGCAGCGGAGGCGAAAGCACGCGCACTGTCGAGTTCGAGGGAAGTGTAGCCATGTCCGTGGGACATGTTGTGGATGAGGTAGTAAGCGGTGTGAACTCCCTGCATCGCGGCATCGAGGGTTGACGGTTCGGTTACGTCTGCTTGGATGACTTCGACATGACGGAACCAACTCCGCCCTTGGAGTCGACGCGGGTCACGGGCGAGGGCGCGTACTCGATAGCCCGCGTCCAAGAGGCGTGGAATCAGTCGGCTGGCAATATATCCTGTGGCACCGGTAACAAGAATAAGAGGATGATCCAAAAAGTCTACTTTCCACTTTCTACTTTCCACATAATAGAAAGTGGAAAGTAGAAAGTAGGCTAATGTGCTAACACGCGCGCCCTTGATGCGATGCGATTCGTGAGCCCATCAAAAATGAAGCGGTGGGGAATCCACATCGCGTACCAATAAAGAAAACCGAAAAGACCGCGCGAGGCGAAATAGGCGGTGACGGTGAAGAGCGTTTTATCTTCGCGCGGTTCCGATTTAAATTCGAGCCAGGCTTCGCCGGGCAATTTCATTTCAGCATGCAAGCGCAGCAGGCGATTCTTTTCGACCTCTTCGACGCGCCAAAAGTCCAGCGACTCGCCGGGGCGGATGTCATCGGGGTGACGGCGACCACGCCGCAAGCCTACGCCGCCGACAGCTTTATCCATCCAGCCGCGTATGCCCCACGCCCAATCCATGTACATCCAGCCGCGCGCGCCGCCGATGCCGGTGTAGGCGCGAAAGACCGTTTCGGGCGAAACATCCAAAAGCGTCTGACGGGTTTCCACATACATGCCATCGGCGACGGTGAATTTATACGGTTTGATGTCGCCCGCCGATGTGACCAGCGCGTCGCTCCAACTGGTCTCTACGTTATCACGGTGGATGCGACCGAGCGCAAGATGAACAGCGGTGCGGAAGTCGAGAGGCTTGATCTGTGGGAAGAGTTTCTTCGCTGCATCATCCCGCACGATGAGCTTGGCTTGCAATCCTTCGATCAATGGCAGCACCACACGCCAGTGAATGGGTGTGATCATGTGCACCCAATACGCGGAAAGGCGCGGCATGTTAAAAGGCAGGCGGATGAGATAGCGCTTGAGGTTGCGCTCTTTGGCATATTCCAGCAGCATCTGCGCGTACGTCAGGCGGGTGGGACCTCCGATCTCGATCAGGCGCCCGTTGCTTTCGGGCGTTTCCAATGCGGCGATCAGATACGACAACACGTCGCGGATGGCGATGGGCTGCGCTTCGGAGAAGAACCACGCTGGGCAACTGAGAACCGGTTCGCGCTCGGTCAAATAGCGGATCATCTCGAACAGGGCTGACCCTGAACCGACGATCATGCCCGCGCGAAACTCCGTGACAGGCACACCGCCGTAACGCAGGATATATCCCGTCTCGTGTCGAGAGCGCAGGTACGGAGAGAGATTGGATGGTGGGTCAACCAATTCGCCCAGATAAATAATACGCTCGATGTTTGCTTCTTCGGCGGCGTGGGCAAAGTTGTGTGCTGCTTCCAAGTCGCGCTCTGCATTGACCTTGCCACCCTGCTTGCCGTGGATCAGGTAATATGCCACGGAGACGCCCTGCATGGCTTTGACCAATGATTCTGTGACGAGCGCATCGCCGGTGACGACTTCCACTTTGTTGAGCCAGGAACGTCCCTGCAGGCGTTCGGGGTCACGGACGAGGACGCGCACGCGGTAACCCGCATCGAGCAGGCGCGGTACGAGTCTTCCGCCAACATAGCCGGTTGCGCCGGTAACGAGGATGAGTTTATTAGAGTTTGCCATGATATGTACTCGGTGGTCGAGACGCAAGCCGTCGAAACCACTACTCAACCACCAGGGTATGGATAAAATTGTATTCTATGCTATGATGAAAGGCAATATGCAGGTGGCGAATCCTTCCATGTCCGAGCGCATAAAAGATTTTTTGCTCAATCAGCCTCCGCTGATGTGGTTTTCGCTCGCCTTCCTGGGGGGAATTGTGCTGGGAAAGCTGGTCTCCCTGCCGTGGTGGGGATGGTTGATCTTTGTGGGCTTTTTTATCCTCCTTGCCATCGCTGCCCGCATTCTGTCACTTTCCACTTTCCACTTTCTATTTCAGCCTCTTACTTTCATTTTCTTTGTAGCTCTCTTCCTCGGTGCGCTTCGTTACCAACTTTCTGTCCCGGAGTTTGATGCGTATCACATCGCTTTTTATAACGACCGCGATTATGACTTGCTTATCACGGGCACGATCATCGAACCGCCCGATTATCGCGACACCTACACCAATCTGCGCGTGAAAGTGGACAAGGTCGATACCGGCGATGGAGATCTTTCTGTCCGAGGCTTGATCCTTGTCCGTGCTTCGAACAATCAGACGTTTGAATATGGCGAACGCATCCGTTTGCGGGGCAAATTGAAGACTCCGCCGGAGAACGAGGATTTCTCGTACCGTGATTATCTGGCGCGGCAGCACGTCCATGCCTATATGTCCACTGTGGAAGTGACAGTACTGCCGGGCATGGGTGGTAATCCCATTGTGGCAGGGATCTATAAGATCAAAGAGAAGTCGCTGGCAAATATTTACCGCATGTTCCCTGATCCCGAGTCTTCGTTGATGGCGGGCATTTTGCTCGGTGTGGATACAGGTCTCACCGACGAGTTGCAGCAAGCCTTCAAGAATACCGGCACAGCGCATATCATCGCTATCTCGGGATTCAATATCAGCATCATCGCGGGAATTTTCTTTGCGCTTTTCAGTCGCTTTCTAGGTGATCGGCGTGGAGCAATTCTCGCGATCCTTGGAATTGCTCTTTACACCTTCATTGTTGGTGCGGACGCGGCTGTTGTCCGCGCGGCTTTGATGGGCAGCTTGGCATTATTCGCACGGCAAGTTGGTCGCAGGCAAGCGGCGCTCAATACTTTACTGGCAGTGGCGATGGTGATGTGTTTGTGGAATCCACTGTATGTGTGGGATGTCGGTTTCCAGCTTTCGTTCTTCGCCACGCTGGGGCTCATTCTCTATGCCACACCGTTCTCTGACTTTGCGACCAATATCATTACCAAATATTTTCCCAGTTCCACGGGTGAGAAGGTCGCCGAATTATTTGCGGAGTTTATGCTGCTCACGCTTGCCGCGCAGCTGACTACCATTCCCATCATGGCGTATCACTTCGGGCGCATCTCGCTGGTTTCGTTCATTGCCAATCCCTTCATCCTGCCGCCGCAACCGGCGGTGATGATCATCGGCGGGCTGGCGGTGTTATTGAGTCTGGTCTGGCTGCCGCTCGGTCAGCTCGTGGCATGGGTTGCCTATCCGTTCGTGGTGTACACTATTCGTATGGTGGAATTATTTGATCGCGTTCCGCATGGGACCATCTTCCTTGGCGATTTCTCGATCTGGATCGTGATCGGGTTCTACGCGCTTCTCTTCGGCGTGACGTTGAACTGGTCCGGCTTCCGGGAGTGGATACGCTCCCTCGGACAGCGAGCAGGCACGGTCGGAGTCGGAAGCGTGATCGTCATCCTGACCATTGGACTGTTGCTGGTCTGGCGCGCGGCGGTTGCCATCCCCGATGGGCTGCTGCACGTCACATTCATGGATGTCGGATCGGCGGATGGAGTCATGATCAAGACGCCTTCGGGCAAGACGATCCTGGTCAATGGCGGCGAAAGTGTCACGACTTTATCAGATGAACTAGGCAGGCGTATCTCGGCGTTCGACCGCTCGCTGGATTGGCTTGTGATCGCTGGAACAGACGAAGAACAGGTGGCAGCACTGCCGCGTGTGCTCGACCGCTATCCGCCGAAAACAGTACTTTGGAGTGGGAACAAACAGGCTTCATTTTCGTCTCAGGTGCTAAGCGAATACCTGACACTGCAAAATGTGTATGTGATCGATGCCAAGGCAGGCGAAACGCTCGACCTGGGCGACGGCGCCACGTTGAAAATGCTCACCGTGGGTCCGCGTGGGTCGGTGCTGCTGCTGGAATATCAGAATTTCCGCACGCTGCTGCCGATCGGAATGAGTTTTGAAGCGCTGGATGAATTGCAGGAAGGCGCAAAGGTCGGACCGGTCAGCGTGTTGTCGCTGGCAAATTCGGGCTACCTGCCGTCCAACCCGCCGGAATGGATCCAGAACTTGAACCCCGAGTTGGTCATCTTGAGCGTGGCTGCCGGTGACGAGAATGGTATGCCCGATGCGGATGTGATGGACTCGGTCAAAGATTATGCACTGCTACGTACCGACCAGAACGGTTGGATCGAGATCTCTACCAACGGTCAGCAAATGTGGGTGAATGTAGAGCGCCAATCGCCTGCTCCAACCGCAACACCAGAGGAGTGATCTACAGTACGGTTTTATTGTAAGGAAATTGGAGGTGTATTATGAGTTTGCTAGATATTACAAGTTCGCAGATCCAGGGAGACATTTCAGCGACCATCCTGCATTTGAAAGGTCAATTGGACCGCAACACAGACGATCAGTTGTTGGATCGCGCACGTCAGTCGTATGAGGATGGAGCGAGATACCTTTTGCTCGATCTCTCCGAGTTGGAGATGTTGACCAGCTCTGGCTTGCATACCATTCACACCCTCTTCCGGTTGTTTACACCGCAAACTGACCTCGACAAGATGCACCAGCAGCAAGGGGAACCGTATAAGTCCCCCTATTTCAAGATCGTCTGCCCCAGCCCGCAGGTCTATTACGTATTGAACATCACGGGCTTTGTGCAGAATATTTTTGTTTTCAATAACATGGAAGAAGCTATCAAATCATTTGGCGGTTAAGACATTCAGCGCCCGCACAAACACATCAACCATCTTCTCTAGGTTGATCTCTTCTTTCACAACTCGATGCGACTCTTCGCCCATCTTTCGCAGACGCGCTACGCTTGATAGCGCGTCTTTCATTGTATTGACCAGCGCATCGAAATCGTCGGGCGGGATCAGCCAACCGTTCCCGCGGCGGACAAGATCATCCTGTGTGCCATCTCCCTCCGCCACGATGACGGGCAGGCCGTAGCTCATCGCTTCCTGGACGGCAAGCCCTCCGGTTCCCGGCAGGACAAAGAGGTCTGCTTCCGTGAAATAGGGCTTTAGCTCCGCTCCATGCTTGGCTCCGACAAACTCTGCGCTCGGGTAGATTTCCTGCGCCAGCTCTTCCAACGAATCGCGTTCCGGTCCGTCACCAACGATGATCAACCGCGGTTGTGTGCCAAGTTCTGCGCAAGCACCCAGCAGCAGATCGACATTTTTACGAGCTTGCAGGCGTCCGACGAACAGAATACATGGTCGAACGTCAAAGGTCGAAGGTCGGGTAGGCATTTCCCAGGTTGGTGAGGGTGAAACGGAATTGTGCGCCACAAAAAGATAATCGACTGGGAAACCCAGGTCAGCGTATTCGTTCGCGCCGCGGTAACTGTAGGCGATCATCGCATCGAACTGACTGAGGAAATCACTCCTTCTTCGTTCGCGCAACCCACCATTCACAGGCGGCGCACCCAACCCCCAGCCAATGACGGGACGGTCGCGTTTGTGCATCCACTCCGCTGCGGCGGGCGAAGAGAGATAGCGCGGATTGGCTTCCATGATGAGCGCATCGGGATCTGTTTCTTCGAGCCACGGGATGAGTCCCTGCTGGTAGCACAGGTAGTAACTGCCACTGAGCACATGGATGTTTTTGCCCAAGGTGTACTTTGCAACTTGTAACGTATCTGTTGTTGCAATTCCTTCACTCGGACGCGGCAGCCCTGTGAACAGACTCATCCCGCCATCGCAAGCGGAGGCGAGCAGGTCAAAGAAGGGAGCACGATAGGTGGGCAGGACGCGTTGTTGTAGTGCGAGTTTTCCGGAGAATCGATTCATGATGGGATGTGAGGAGCCTGATAAGCAGGAGATTTGTGCACGTGGACAACTTTCCACGTGCCGTTGAGTTTGACGATGACGCGGCTCTCGTTGTGCGAAGCGACTTTTACGCCTTCGGGCGAGGCTGTGCTGACAAGTAACGTATAGCTGGCGATGGCTGTATCGCCATAGTTTTGGATATGCAAATTCGCGAGATCAAACCGCGTGGGCGATTTGGCTTTGCCTTCCGCACCGAACACTGTTCCGTGCTCGGCATTGGATGACATCATAAATTCGTGAAAGGGTAAACCGTCAATGCGGTGCGGAGTGACCCACCACTCGTAGAGCGTCAGATCTTCGGATGTGGTCTCGTTATAGGTTTGTGTGTCGTTATCCTGAATAGATTGCAAATGCTTTTTCAGAAAAGCAATGATCTCATCGTTGGACATGGAAAATCCTTTTCAAGTAAACCTCGGTGGTTGAGTAGGGCTGAGCGTTCGTTGCGAAGCCCGTATCGAAACCACCTGTTGGCATGTGTACTTTTGTAACAATAACTGCTTTACGGCGTGGTGGTTTCGATACGTTCCGCGAAGAGCACGCGGAACTACTCAACCACCGACTAACCCAACAATACCTTCAAATATTCCTCTACCATTTTATCCAACCCCAGCGCCTTTTCGGCGTGTTCTCTTGCAGCCTTCCTAAAACGCTCCTGGTTTTGTAGAAGTTCCACGGAGGCATCTGCCAGTGCAGGGACATCGGGCGGTTCGATCTTCCACGGGTCACTGCCGTAGGAAACCACTCTCCCCGCATCGCCGACGACTAATTCTTTCAACGCACCGGTATCGAACGCTACGACGGGAAGTCCGCAGGCGAAGGCTTCGATGACAGAATTGGGGCAGGCGGCATGCAGGTCGGCAGAGAAAAGCAAATGGGCAGAACGGTCGATCTCAGGGATGCGTTCACGCGGCACACTTCCCATCCATTGAATGGAGATGCGAGTCTTCGCTTCCGCGCGGTTGCGATGTTCATCTGTGATCTTGCCGACAACAATTAATTCTACAGGCAACTTGTGTTTGTCTCGAAGAATTTCCGCCAAGCGGATGGCGTTATCGAGTCCCATGTCGTATCCGCCGCCGAGGTTGCCTTCGACGATCAGAAGTTTGTGGGGGGGGTAGGTCGGAACACCCTGCGAGTGCGATGTGCCATTCCGACCTACGGAATATGCATTCAAATCCACACCATTATGGACAACTGCACACGGCACGTGTGTCTTGCCATACCAACTTTCCCACCAGGAGCGCGAGAACTCAGATTGATAGATGATGTTCGTGGCAATACGCGAACGGATCAGCGATAGGTTGAGATTTCCGTATTCGGCACGCAGAAAATGTTTGAGCCCGGTATTGCGCTTGCGGTGTACCCAATTGATGCCATCGAGGCGCTGCACGATACGCTGTCCGCGGCGGCGGGCTTTCCATAACGGAAGCAGGTTCCTGGTCCCGGCAAGAACGAGAATGGCATCCGCAGGCTGGTTTGGTTCGTGGGTCACGTTGATGCCCCTTGCGCGGAGTCCATCTTCAAATTTAAGTCGAAAGGATGCCCCTCCCCCCGATCCTTCCACGAAAGGTACGATGCAGATTTTCGGCATGGCGGTATTATAGCCTCTCGCGTGAGCGCGCTTCGTCTGCATTCCTCGTTGCACTCGTCACTCCGTTCAGCGCGAAGAATTGTGGTTAAATTGGGCAGGAGGCACACATGCCAAATCCTGATCCCGATTTTGTAGCGTTCCTGAAAGCCTATCCCACCTATCCTACAACTCACATCATTGATGACCTGCGCTCGGTCGAATATGCACGGCTTGATGCCACCGGACAGATCTATCTTGATTACACCGGCGGCGGATTGTATGCCGATACGCAATTACGGCGGCACAACAAGCTGCTGTCCGAGCATGTCTTCGGAAACCCGCATTCGAGCAACCCCACTTCGCAGGCGGCGACGCAGCTCGTGGAGCACGCGCGCGAATATGTCTTGAAATTTTTCCATGCAGACCCTGAAGAGTATCTTGCCATCTTCACGCAGAACGCCAGCGGCGCATTGAAACTGGTTGGTGAATCGTACCCGTTCCCGAACGGACGCTACATGCTGACCTTCGACAATCACAACTCGGTCAACGGGATCCGCGAGTTCGCACACGCCCGTCACGCCGATGTGACCTACATCCCGGTGATGCTGCCCGATATGCGCGCGGACGCTTCGCAACTGGAACGGGAGCTGGCTCAGCCTTCGAAAAGCGGACACAACCTGTTTGCGTATCCCGCGCAATCCAACTTTTCGTCGGTGAAACATCCGTTGGAATGGATCGAGATGGCACACAAACACGGCTGGGATGTGCTGCTCGATGCGGCGGCATTCGTGCCCACCAGCCAATTGGATCTGAGCGAAGTCAAACCCGATTTTGTGCCCGTCTCGTTTTACAAGATGTTCGGCTATCCAACGGGAATGGGAGCCTTGATCGCACGCAAGGCAGCGTTATCGAAATTACATCGTCCGTGGTTCGCAGGCGGAACGATCACTGTTGCTTCGGTGCAGGGCGATAAATATTATCTGACCGATGGCGCCTCCGCTTTTGAGGATGGTACGATCGATTATCTCAACATCCCCGCCGTGGAGATCGGACTCAAGCATCTCGAGTCCATCGGCTATGACGTAATCCACGAGCGTGTCTATTCGTTGACTGGCTGGCTGCTCGACAACCTGACCGAAATGAAACACACCACAGGCGTTCCGCTGGTGCGTGTGTATGGTCCGACCAAAATGGTGGACCGTGGCGGCGCGGTGACGGTCAATTTCTACGACAAGAACAACAAAGCCATCGATCATCGTTTCATCGAACAGAAGGCGAATGAAGTGGGTATCTCCCTGCGTACAGGCTGCTTCTGCAATCCCGGCGCCGGTGAGATCGCTCTCGGCATCTCACGTGTGGAATTGGATGTCTGTTTTACCAGCCCCGGTCACGAAGACCGCTTGTCCGTAGATGATTTCCGTCACTGCATTGACGGCAAGTCGTCGGGGGCAGTACGCATCTCCGTCGGCATGGTGACCGATTTCAAAGATGTGCAGGGATTCCTGGCGTTTGCAAGAGGGTTATTGGATTAACCATGCTGACCAAAGAAGAACTGGAACGGATCGCCGACTATACCCGCCAGTATCTTTACGAAACCGGCGCAAAACGTGACGAGGAACGGATCAAGAGACAGCCTCGTTCGTCAGAGCATCGCTGGCAGCATACACTGAATGTTTTGCGCAACGCGGAACAGATCCTTGCCGGGGAAAATGCCAGTGACGAGTTGGCGGATATTGTGAGAGTGGCTGTCCTTATGCATGATATTTCCAAGTTCACTTGTGAGAGCAAGATCCATGCTCAAGTGGGTGCGGAGGTTGCCCAGAAATATCTCACCGAACAAGGCTACCCAAAAGAATTTGTGGAAAGAGTGGCGCTGGCAATTGCCGAACACGGCAAGGATTTTAGTCTGATCCCGCACGAGCAGCAGGGCGAATTGCTTTCCTGGGAAGGGAAAGTGTTGATCGAAGCAGATGTCCTGGATAAGCTGGGAGCCAGCGCCATTACAGATGCCCTGCTCTCGCTGGGAAAAAGAGATCGCTTAGGCTTCGAAACTCGCGCGGAACTTCAAGGTCGCCCCATGCAGCGCGCTGTCTCTAGCAGAGAATATTTTTGGACCAATACCGGCAAACGCATGGCAGAAGGACGCTTTGCCTTTTTTGAGAAGTTCATGGAACAGTTGGCAGATGAGGTAGTGGAAGTTTCAAGCCTTTGATCTATCCTCCTTGCGAGACGATAAAAACCTTTATAGTTTTAGATGGAGTTATTGGTATGGCAAATCCAAAATATCCTGAGGCATTGATCAAACATGCCTGGCATACCTATTTGACCACAGGGCAAATGCCGCCCAGCGTGCGCGATCCGTGGTTCGAGCACAAGGCATTTCGTCCGATCGTGAAGCGTCTGCCGAAAAGTCCACGCTGCCGCATTTGTTATTTTCCCTTTGAGGGAGTTGGGGGTTGGATATCGAAGAACCTGCTCGATGTGAAACCCTCTACTTTGAATCCGTACATGTGCAACTTGTGCGAACGTTTCGCCACCGAATTTCACGGCGGTGTGGAACTGGAGATCTCCATCATGTTCGTGGATATCCGTGGTTCGACCACGATGGCGGAAAAGGTATCGCCGGAGGAATATAGCCGCAAGGTTAATCGCTTTTATCGTTCTGCAACGGAAGTCTTTTACAAATACAATGGCTGGGTGGAAAAGTTACTGGGCGATGAAGTGGCAGGATTTTTCGTGCCTGGTTTTGCCGGACCGAAACATGCTCTTGCCGCAGTCAACGCTGGAAAGCAAGCCTTGAAAGCGATGGGGTATGGCAGCTCCTCCGCAGCGTGGATGCCGGTGGGAGTTGGCGTCCATACCGGGGTCGCCTATATCGGTTCGGTCGATGCGGATGGAGGCGTGTCCAATATTTCCATTTTAGGAGATGCGGTCAATACCGCGGCACGGCTCACATCCCTGGCGGCACCCGGTGAATTGATAATCAGCGAAGCGACGCGTGAATTTGCCGAACTTCAAACGGATGGATTGGAATCTCGTCATCTGACGTTGAAAGGCAAAAGCCAATCGGTAGATACCTGGGTGATAAGGATGTAAATAACGCAAGTATCGATGTGGTTGCGAGCCGCGGTACTCTTTAACATCTGCTCCTTTTTGATGAGCAAAACCCTGTTTAACGATAAATTGCTCGCTTACTCCGGGCGCAAGTGCCGGGAGTAAGCGAGCAATCTTATTCTGACTACCGTGTATGCAATCAGGTCGATATATTATTTTATTTATTGCTCATGAATATAGCGTGGACGCGTCATGTTCTCCGGGGAGAGGATGTCATCGAGTTGCTGCTGGCTGAGATAACCCTTCTCCAGGACGATCTCGTAGACGGAACGTCCGCTCTTCAAGGCTTCTCCTGCCACCTGTGTGGATTTTTCGTAACCAATGTACGGGTTGAGCGCCGTGACCAACCCAATGGAATTCTCTACCATGCGGCGGCAGACATCACGGTTAGCAGTGATACCGTCCACACAGCGGTCGGCGAGCGTGCGGCAGGCGCGACCGAGCATATCGAGGGATGTGAAGAGATTGTAGGCAATGACCGGTTCCATCACGTTGAGTTCAAGTTGACCCGCTTCGGCGGCGAGCGTTACCGTGATATCGTTACCGATGACTTCGAAGGCGACCTGATTGACCACTTCGGGGATGATCGGGTTGACTTTGCCCGGCATGATAGTTGACCCCGGCGCCATGGCAGGAAGATTGATCTCATGCAATCCTGCCCGCGGACCGGAGGACAGCAGGCGCAGGTCGTTACAGATCTTCGAGAGTTTCGTCGCCACACGCTTCAACACCCCTGAAAGCTGCACGTACGCCCCGGCATCCTGCGTAGCTTCGACCAGATTCTCCGCACCCACGACCGGGATGCCGGTCAACTCGCCCAGTTTTTCGGTGACCAGCCGGGCGTAGTCAGGATGCGCGTTCAATCCTGTGCCAATCGCTGTCGCACCCATGTTGATCTCGCGGATGAGTGACTGGGCTTCGGAGACGCGCTGAATGTCCTCGGTGATCATGATCGCCCAGGCGCCGAACTCCTGACCGAGAAGTCATCGGCACAGCGTCCTGCAATTGTGTGCGTCCCATTTTGATGACATCGGCGAATTCGTCTGCTTTACGGGAGAAGGCATCGCGCAGGTATTTCATTTCCTTCATCAGCCCATCCAATTTTTCGCTGAGCGTCATCCGCAGCGCGGTGGGATACACATCGTTGGTGGACTGCGACATGTTGACATGGTTGAGTGGATGCAGGATCTCGTAGCGCCCCTTTTCATGACCCAGCAATTCCAGTGCGCGATTGGCGATGACTTCGTTGGCGTTCATGTTGGTAGACGTTCCCGCGCCGCCTTGAATGACATCCACGACGAATTCATCGTGGAGCGAGCCGTTCAGGATCTCGTCGCAGGCGCGGGAGATGGCATCCGCTATCTTTACATCCAATAATCCAAGCTCGGCGTTGGTGAGTGCGGCTGCTTTTTTGATATATGCCAGCGATTTGATCAAGCGAGGATAACGTTGGATAGTGATACCTGAGATGTCAAAGTTCTCAGTGGCGCGCAGGGTTTGGACGCCATAATAATGCTCTGCTGGGACTTCGCGCTCCCCGAGCAAGTCATGTTCGATACGAGTGGTCATGAAGGAATTCCTTTCGTAAACTGATTCTAATCCGACACACCCATTTGTGGACGACAAATTCGATAGGGGGCTATAAAAGAAAAACGACCGGAATTTTTCATCCGGTCGCTTTTCTTTCGAAATTACTGCACTTCAAATGTCAGTGTTCGATCTAATTTGCCATTCAGGTAGATATCGGCTTTGTAGGAACCGACGGGCCACAGGTTATCGTTGGAGAGATCGAAATGGACCGTGTCATCGCCGGATTTGTAGCTCGATTCGTCGATGACGAAGTTCGGGTCCACACCTTCGGCTTGGACAGCGATCCAGCTAACTTTGAGTTCCGTATCATCGGGAGCGTTCTTCAAATCAATGAACAAGTTCATCACATCGCTCTGTGTGAAGGTGGTGGTGCGGTTGTTGCCTTCCGCGTCATTGGCAAGCCAGGCATCGCCGATGTTGGCGCTGGAAATGCTCCCGCCGCAGGCAAGGGTGGAAACAACCAAGGCAAGGAGTGCGAACAGGATGGGTAGTTTATTTGCTTTCATTTCTAAAATTCCTTTGGTTTATATGATTTGGTCGTACATTTTATCGGTCAACAGTGTGTCAACTGATTTTTACTTCGAAGGTGTGTGTGTGATATCGATCTGCGTGTTTTCTTCCACTGCCTGTCCGCCAGGACCTGTAGTCGTGTTATTGAAGACCCAGCCAGTGAATGTGCCGGCGCCAGTGATCTGGGATGAGATCTCATAGCCCACGCCTTTTTGTTCCTCGGCATGCATCTCACTGAAGTAGGTTTGCCAGGCAGTGGTTGTCCAGTGGATGGGGTTCACATCAGGGCAGGACATGGTGGTCTGTTCGACCGGGATGCCCGGGTCATAGCGGAAGGTGACATTGACCGCCGGACTGGTACGGCTGACTGGTGTAATGAGCAACCCGAGGGTGTCCCATTCCGCGTCGAACTCGGAGCTTTCTCCCTCCAGCTTGAAACCGCATCCGTCGTTGCCGATCCAGTGTCCATCGGAGTAGACAAGCGGTGCGCTGCCTGTGGCATACATGGATTTCTTTGCGCGCAAGGTCAACTCGGAATTCAACTCATACGAGTAGCCATACCCGCCGCCTTGTTCCGTAATAACCGAGTGGAATTTCACTTTGAAGGTCAGGCATTTAGAGATGCGTGTCTGCAGATCTTCAATCTGCGGTGCGTTCGGCAGAAACTTGCGCGCGTAGCGGACCCAGCGCTGCAAGGCAAAGGCTTCCTCCGGTCGTTTTTGGGTGTAACAACGTTCCGCAGAGTAATCAGCCAACTTGTCCATGAGGTCAAGGAGGGCGACCGTGGCTTTGGCTCTATCATCCATGAGTTCATCTTTCAACCCATACTCGTCCACAACAGCGACCCAGCGGTCATATAGAAGCAGGGCTTTATCTGCGAGCTTGGGATCTGCCTGGGCAGCTTTTAATAAAGGGAGGATGCCATTGTTTAGCGTATTGGACATTTCTTCAACAAACTTTGGCAATGCAATTGCAGTGGGATCGATCAATAGTTCATCGATGTGGTCCATCGGGTCTTGCGGGCGTGGAGTTGCTTTCTGTCGATTTGCCACATCCTTTGCGGTTCCCGACCCGGCGCCATATCCGCGCGTCGAAGGCACGGTCAGCTTGAGGGTGGGAGAGGAAGCGTTCTTCAATAACGGTAAAGTCGCGTTGAGTACGAAAGGCGAGTCGGGTAGGAGTCCCGTAGTGGTCGCGTTTCCAAGAACACGTTGTAGATGAAATTCTTCGCCTGTGCCATCGTAGGCAAATCCCAGAGACAGTTCGCCTGAGTTCGTAGTTGCAGGCGTGATGAGCAGCGTGGCAGGTTCATAGAAAATGATGCCTGCCGGCTCCAACGTGACCGCGCCAATAAGTCCGCCGCTGAGCGGCAAACCATCCACGGCGCTGACCGGGGTCATGCTGATAGCCTCGTTAAAATCCAAAGCGTCGGGCGGAATGACCAGTTCGTACATGGTGCCATCTGCCGCGGTCGCACGGATCGTTCCGCCTTCCGCGCCGATGGTGGCAGTCGCGGTATGGCTTGCATCCGTTGTGACCTGAACCGGGGTTGATGAACCAATCTGCGGCAGGGATGACATCATTCCACAAGCCATGCTAAACAAGGTAACAGTAAGAATGAGGAGATAGGTTTGTTTTCGCATTCGTTTCTCTTTCAATAAAGTTTTCAAAGAACATTCCGCCCGACACACCCGGTTAGCGTGGGGCAATATCGTAGCTGTGACTGAACCAATTCTTCGGGTCGTACTTTGCTTTGAGCGCCTGCAAGCGTTGGTAGTTCTCCTGAGAGAATCCGGAACGTGTGGCTTCGCGTGCTTCGGAACCTTCCAGGAAATTCATGTACACGCCACCGTGCAAATGAGGAGTGAGTGCGCGCTTCATTTGTGCGATATGCTGTTTCAATGCCTCGTGGACTTCCGGTGTGGGCGCACCACCGATCACTTGCAGAATGTGCTGCGCATCGCGATTCCCATACGCCGCCGAGGCCGGGTCTACGCGCGCGATCGCTCCACCCGCATGACGTACTTCGGCAAACGCCAGCATGGGCGGACCGTTGCGCGGTGCGGTGTAGCGGATCAATACATCCACCGTTTCATCACTGATATCGTTGAGCCACATGCCGCTGCTGTGCGCGGGCATCGGGTCAACCGGGTCATTGCTGATGGCTGCCACCTGCGAGAAAGGCATGGCAGTGAAACCATCCACGATCGGAGCCTCCCACGTTCGCCAATGCTTCAATAGTTCTTCGCCCTGTTCTACAGGACCGGAATAGCAGCCACGCACGATCACGAATGATTGACCGCGCAGGAAATCGGGCAAAGCAGGAACGGGCGGGAAGTTCATCAATACTACGGAAGATGTCAATTCATCAGGAGCGTTGGCGATCCAACGGCGATAATGAGCGTAGACTTCCTTCGCTTTGTGGATCGGGTAAAACAAATTGCCGCCATATACAGTTGTGACCGGATACAGGCGGATTTCCATACCGGTGACCACGCCAAAGTTCCCACCGCCGCCGCGCAGACCCCAGAACAGATCCGCGTTCTCGGTGGCGCTGACGTTCAGCATCTCACCGTTCGCCGTGATCAACTCGAAGCGATTCACGCTATCGGTGGAAAGTCCGTAGTTGCGTGCCAGCCAGCCCATGCCGCCGCCCAGGGTATAACCCACCACACCAACATCCGGGGAGGAACCCAGCAGAGGCGCCAACCCCACAGCCTGAGCTTGTTCCAGCACGCGTCCCCACTTGGCACCGGCGCTGACCCAGGCAGTCTGTGCCGCGGCATTCACGATCACATCCGTCATCTGCGAAGTAACAATCAGCATGCTTCCATTGGCTTCGCGGATGGTGCCATGTGCACCGCCCTTGACTGCAATATCAAGATTTTGTTCATCGGCAAAACAAACCGCTTCAGCAACATCTTTGGCGGTTGCCGCAACAACGATCACTTCCGGGTATTGATTTACGGTTAAATTCCATGCCTGCCTGGCTGTATCATAGCCATCGTCCTGCGCTGTCAGAACCTGTCCGCTCACGCGGGCGCGTAATTGATCGAGTTCCGATGTCTCGAAGCGTTGAGTGGTTGGTGAAGTTTGTATCGTCATGGTTTCTCTCCTTGTTAGGGGCGCAGGACGATGTTCTCTTTCAATTGGTTCCAAAAATAATTGCTTCAACACGTACAAAAAGGAATACAAAACAAGTACAATCAACAACAGTGTTCCAACTCAATCAGAGGTGAAAAAAATAATATGGACCGCAACATGCCCATTTCTTTTGGAGACTGGGTGAAGCGCCGACGCAAAGCCCTCGACATGACCCAAAACGAATTGGCAAACCGTGTTGGATGTTCCACAGCCGCATTGCAAAAGATCGAACGAGATGAACGACGCCCCTCCCGACCCATGGCGGAACGCATCATCGATTGTTTGGATGTACCCCCAGACCAACGAACCCTGCTGTTGAAAATTGCCCGAGGCGATCGGACGGTGGAAGCGCTTCCTTCCACGCCTGCACCTGTCACCGCACCCCAAGCCGAAACCACCCCGACGCGTTTGCCTATTCCCACCACCCCGCTGGTGGGACGTGAGACCGAACTGAACGAGATCGCACGCCTGTTCCGTGATCCGCACTGCCGCCTGCTCACATTGACAGGTTCCGGCGGTATCGGCAAAACGCGCCTGGCATTAGAAGCGGCACGCCAAATGCAAGTCACACTCACAAATGGCGCATGCTTTGTTTCATTGATGGGTATCAGCGCACCGGAGTTCATTGTCCCCGCCATTGCCGACGCGTTAAGTTTTTCCATTTCAGGCTCGCTCAACCCAAGCGATCAATTGCTCAACTACCTGAGCAAAAAACAAATGCTGATCGTGCTCGATAACTTCGAGCATCTATTGGATGGCGTGGACATTCTGGGGGAGATCCTGCAGCACGCCCCCGATGTCAAGCTATTGGTCACCTCGCGTGAATCGCTGCACTTGCAAGCCGAATGGACCATGGAAGTCTACGGCTTACCCGTCCCACAGACCGCGCAAGCCAGCGAACTGGAATCCAACAGTGCAGCGATGTTCTTCCTGCAGCGCGCAAAGCAGGCACGCGCCGGTTTCACATTGACCGAGGAGGATCGTTCCGTACTTTTACGCATCTGCCAATTGGTGCAAGGACTCCCTCTCGCTTTGGAATTGGCTGCCTCCTGGGTGCGGACCTTGTCCTGCCGCGAGATCGCGGGCGAGATCGAACGTGGATTAAGCTTTTTAGCGGTGACCGCTCGTGACATTCCAGAACGGCACCGCTCGATCACCGCTGTGTTCGATCACTCATGGAAATTACTATCGCCCGAAGAGCAGCGCGTCCTGCGGCAGCTCTCCGTATTTCGCGGCGGCTTCACGCGTGAGGCTGCAGAACAGATCGCGGGAGCAAACCTGGCGTTGATCTCATCGCTCGTCAACAAATCACTGGTGCAGTACAACAATGTGCATGTTGGGCGGCTTGACCTGCACGAACTGATCCGTCAATACGCCGCCATGCGTTTGGGCGAAAATGCCGCAGAAGAACGCACCACACGGGAACGACATAGTCAGTATTACTTGTCTTTACTCCAGAAACAGGAACCTGGGCTCAGAAGCAAGCAGCAAAAAGAGGCTCTCGCACTGCTCACAGCCGATATTGATAACCTGCGCATCGCTTGGGATACTGCTATCTCATATGAAGCGGTTGAACTATTGCGCCGCGCATCCGGTCCGTTGTATTACGTCTATGAACTGCTTCAGTATTTCCGCGAAGCAGAGACTGCTTACCAACGCGCCGCCGACATGCTGCGGACTCGACTTGCCACGAACATCACAGGAGAAGATGCGTATTTGAAAGCCGCGCTCGCAGACATGTTGAACTACCAGGCATTCTTCAATCTGCGCCCCGGCAACAACCGGGAAGCGCTTGAACTCTTCCGCGCCAGCATTGCTTTACTGGAACCATTGGATGAACCATACTCGCTGGCATTTGCTCTTTCTCATTCCGGCATTGTGCATTGGGCAACGGGGAATTTTGAAAAGGCAGCGAAGGAACTAGGGCAGGGGTTGGAGATCAGCCGCACGTTGCCTCATCCCTGGCTGAAAGGCTTGTCCATGGGGCTGCTGGGAGGTGTTGTCCACGATATGGGTCGCTATGAGGAAGCGTATGGTTTGTTGAGCGAGTCCATGGCGATCTTCCGCACTATGAGTGATCCCTACTTCATCCTTTTGATCGGCAGTTATTACACGCGAACAGCACAGGTTTTGGGGCATCTCTCCGAGACTGAGGCTGTTTTACGAGAAGGTTTGCAGATCGCCCGCGAGAATGGGAACCGTTGGAGCATCGGTCTGGCGTTGGAGCGTTTGGGCGGGTTCGCTCAAGTAACAGGAAACCATGCAGAAGCGCGACAGCTCCTCGAGGAAAGTCTCGTATTACTGCGCGAAGTAGGTGACCGCTGGAGCTTATCGTGGGCATTGCATGCCATGAGTCAGGTCATGTCTGCGTGCCACGAGGAGCAAGAAGCAGAAGGATATGCGGTGGAGGCGATCCGGGTCGCGATCGAGGCGGGCAACCATCCCAGCGCACTGAATGCCTTGGTGACGTTGGCGTTCATCCATGCCGGGCAAGGCAGGAACAACTCCGCCTTGGAAATGCTGCTCTTCGTCAAAGCGCATCCATCCAGCACACAGGATGCAAAGGATCGCGCGGAAGGATTGCGACTCGAACTGGAAAACAAATTGACAGCAGATGAACTCGCAGCCGTTCAGTCGCGCGCATCATCCAACACGTTCAATACTTTCCTTCATTAATACGAAAATACGAAAAACCCGCAACAAAAAAGCCCCGAGCTATTCGGGGCTTTTTGATTTCAATCCATTTGTCGCTAAAAGCGTTTGATGAAGATCGCCAGATCATCGCCTACGCTGTAGAAATCCTTGATGGAGGCTTCGAGAGCATAGCCCATACCGTAATAGAAATCGCGGGTTGGCGTGTAATGCTCCGAACCGGATGTCTCGGCGATGAGCATTCGTCCACCTGCCAAACGGACCTGTTCCTCGGTGGCAACCAGCAATCTACGCCCGACCCCGTTGCGGTGAATTGCCGAATCGACGGCGATCCAATAGAGATCGAAAACACCTGTCGTCAGATCACGCGGACCGTAACAGGCAAAGCCCAGCACACGCTCTCCATCCTTATCCACAAGGAAGTTATATCCGCCCACTACCGGACCTACGTTCATGTAATCTTCCCATAAGTCCGCTACAGTATCGATCTCTTCCTGAGTAAAGTTCCCTGCCCGCGCGGCAATGTCTTTGACTTGAGCGCCATCGGCTTCTGTTGCTGCCATGATCATGGTTGAAAATACCTTCCTTCGATTATTGTTTTTCCACGGCTCCGATTGTGACCGTATTTCCTATTTTCGGCAAGCCTTTTAGCGAATAAAATTTCGGATGGAGGATGAATCTCATGGATCCACAATTCAGACCGCTCATAATTGCTATGGCATTCATTGCTGTTTCGATATTGATCGTAGTAGGAATACAACTGATTCAGATGACAAAACGGGGAAACCCTCTGGGAGCGCTGGGCGCACTCTCGATTTTTTTAGCCAGATTTACATATGATATCAACAAGTGGGTCGGTTACACTTTCGTAGGGCTGGCATTGCTAATATTTACCTATCAGTATTACCAGATCAAAAAGGGGTAATTCAATCAGTTCCTGAATAACAAGTCGGAACTTCCATCCGTTTATTAAATAGAAGCAGAAATGCATGGCGGGAAAAGCGGGACTAGAACGATCTGCCTTGCATTCACCACCCCACAACACGCTATTCCACTTCCACAGCATGAATACGCTGCATTCCGTCTATTACGCATAGAGACGGTACTTTCTGCATACGTGTCTTTATCGTATGCCACTATCTATTTAGTAGGAGAGAGAATATGAAAATGTTTTCCCGTTTCTTATGGTTTGGAGTTTTGATCCTAGTGCTGGCAACTGCCGCCTGCGCACCGGAGCAGACTTCCACTCCGACACCTTTTGAGACCTTTTCACCCGGACCTACCTCACCAATGACCGATACTCCGTTCGGGACCGAAACCACTTCCACTGTGGAAACAGCTACCGGCTTGACTGGAACCGCATCCCCGTCCGGAACATTGGAGGGGACGGAAACCGCATCCACCTCAGGGACGGCGGTTGGCACATCGACGAACGGCACCACCACTCCGGGCATTCCCGTGACCGGACTCGATGTCAACCTGCTCGATTGTCAATTCTGTGTTGACAATATGGCGCATGCTCTATTGATCATGCCCGATACCAGTAGTTTCAAGGTGACATCCACCACGCCATCTACAACTTCCACAGACAATACGCTCAACCCCACTTGCACGACCATTGAAGTGAGCAATGGGCAACAGGTAGTGTTATGCACAGGTCCAGAAACGAGCCCAATCACGATCAATGTTTGCAGCACCACTGGCACATGTGCCGATCTCCCAGTCCAATTGATCGACTGCCCGGATGTGGTTCGACCTGGCACAGTCTGCTCCAAACGAGACCCAGACTGCCGTGACAGGCAGCCCCACGGGCGCAGCCACCGGAACTCCTACCCCTGCAGGACTAGCGACATCCACCCCTGCACCCTGACATAACTTCCTGAACGAATACCCTGAGATCGAACGAGACTTAGGGTATTTTTATGTACTTACCCTGGAAATACACCCAATAACAAGTATATATCTCCATCCGTTTAAGCAGTAGAAATAGAATTGCCGGGCAGAAAAAGAGGGACAAAAACGATCTGCCATACATTCCCCCATTACCGCATCCCATTCCGTAATTATTCCGTCTTTAACGCCGGGGAGACGGATATTTATCTATAACTAATCTTATTAGATCTAAGTAGTCGTTCAAAGTAGTTTAGAAAAGGATAATCGAAAAGGGCTAGCCGGATGGTTCTGTTGTGTCAGCATGTATTCGGCAGAGGCCAATACGTCCTCTATCGAGTCATGCAGTTTATTGACACAGGCTAATGCTTTCAGATGTTTCCAATAGCGTTCGATCAGATTGAGTTCCGGACAGTAAGGAGGTAGCCACATCACCAACAGACGATGTTCAAACAAGGATAAGGCAGCCAGCACAGCCGCGCTTTTATGATACGAAACGTTATCCATGACCAATACAATTCGTCCGGTTGGGTAACACGTCACTAATAAATACTCGATGAACTCCAAGAAGGTCTGGCTATTCTTCCAGGTAGCGCATCGCCAGGAAACACGATCCGTTTTCCAAGAGTAGGCTCCGAAAATATGACGATGTTGTTTCGTGCCCGGTTGCAAAGCAGGAACGATCTTCTGTTGACCCTGTTTCATCCAGCAGGCATGTAAGGGAGGATCCAGATCCAGGCTTACTTCGTCCACAAAGAGGGAGCTCGACATCGTCTCGGAGGCTCTTTTTTTCATCTCTTCCAGCAGTTTTTCAGCGTTTTTCTTGGCAGCCTTGTCCTGTAAATGACTGAGATCATGTTTGGGACGACGATAGCGGTAGCCTTTCTTCTTGAGCAAGGCTCGAAATCGTCCTTCGCTCAGAGCAATCCCGGTCTCTTTTTCCAGGTGCGCCCGTAATCGATCGATTGTCCAAATGGCAAAGCGATATCCATATTCGGATGGTTCTTTACTCAATACTTCTTCGAGTTTCAAACAATACGTTTCCGTGGCTTTGGACTTTCTGCCCGGACGCACTTTGTTGGCTAGCCCTTCGATCCCTTGCTCGCGCCATAGTTTGTGCCAGTTATAAACTGTTGGCACACTCACCATTTGTTGCTCTGCTACCGTGGCAGGCTTTTGACCTAAATGCAATAACCGAATGACTGTCGCACGCTGCCTGACTTCTGCTCGTTTGTCTTGACGAATAGCTTTTTCGATTTCCGCTACTTCTTTTGGTTTCAGTTGGTATACCGTTCGCATGCTAAAAGTGTATCATGTCTTATAATCTATTTCGACCAACTACTTAGGAGAGAGATTATGAAAACAATTTCGCGTTTCTTATGGTTTGGCGGCTTGACCCTGCTCTTGGCTGTTGCTGCCTGTGCACCTACCAACCTGACGCCCTTTCCTACGCCGGAAGGATTTCAAACATTAAACCCCGAAAATAATGCTCCCACCGCCACTCGCTTTGGAACAGAAACCACACCCGTAACGGGAACTGCCATCACAGAGACTTCGAACGTCACAGAAACCGCATCCCCATCAGGGACTGCGGTCTCACCGACCTCTGGCACTGTAAACCCGCAGATCCCTGTTACCGGTCTGAATATCAACCTGCTCGACTGTCCGTTCTGCGTGAACGAGAGGGCATATACCATGTTGCTCGTTCCGGATGCAACCACTTTTCAAGTAGTATCCAACCCCAGTTCAAACACAAATGTATCAACTATTAATTGTGCGACCATCGAAGTGACCAGCGGCAGACAGGTGGTCATGTGTGCTGGACCCAAGAAGAGTATCTTCAATCTTCATCTTTGCAATAATGCGGGTGACTGCATTGACTATCCCGTGGCATTGATCGATTGCATCATTCCAACCCCATTGAGTACATCCATCCCGCTTCGAACTCGAACCCCAACATTGATCTCACCAACATTGATCCCGCCAACCTCAACGAACACGACGATACAACCCACATTCACCGATGTCCCAACCACCGTGGTTCCTGCTGCTACCAATACCACAGCCCCGGCTGCCACCAGCACTACGGCACCTCCAACAGTCGCTGTCCCAGACACAGCCACCCCGACACCTTAACTCATTTCCAATAGAGTACTAAGCATTGTGGATATTCTTCAATCCTCGCAAATTATATTTGCGAGGATTGGTTGTAATTAACGAGGACAGTAATAGTTCGACTTGATCTTAAAAGGGTCTGCTATTAGGGACTCTCCCCATTTCATCCATTCCTGTAACCATATAAAATAGTATTAAGCTTTCTCTAGTCTGTAAGTGCTTGGGTCTATTACAATGTGGGAATAATACGCGTGTGCTGATGCGAATCGATCATTTGGATCGTTTCGCTTTTTATAAGTAGAACTGGTGCGTTGAGGACAATATGAATAGATCAATACTAACTCTCTGCATAAAGGGGGTATTGATCATCGCCATGATGCTAGGGGGGCAAGTAGTACACGCGCAAGGTTTCTTCTTCCCGGCTGAAATGAATAAAAGTTTCTCACCCATCTCCATCATGCCTGGGGGAGTTTCGCGCCTAAGCGTCACGATTTTCAATCCAAATACATTTCCACTGACCAATGCCTCCTGGACCGATAATTTAGTCAGCGTTCAAACAGGGCTTATTATCGCCAGCCCTGCCAGCGTACAGAATAACTGCGGCGGTACGGTGCAAGCGACGACAGGAGCAACATCCTTTTCATTAAGCGGTGGAACTGTCCCTGCCCAAAGCGGAACAGATCCTGGTACATGCACTGTCTCTGTAAATGTGACTTCCACCGAGCAGGGAAACCTCATCAACACCATTCCAGCAGGTGCATTGAGTTCCAATGGCGGCGGAGTCACGATCAGTAACACCACACCTGCCAGCGCTACCTTACATATCGAGGTCGTGCAGCCTCCCTCCATCAGCAAAAGCTTTTCACCGACAACAATTCCCATCGGGCAGACAAGTCAATTGACCATTCGCATCCGGAATAATGATCTCCTTACCACTCTTGCTCAGGCTTCGCTCACAGACACTTTGCCTACTAATGTGGTTCTCGATACTCCTGTAGCTGCCATACTTACTGACTGTGGAAGCTCGGCGTCACTCAACGCCTCGGGCGGCGGCACCAGCCTTACGCTAAACGATTCCAGCATTGCCCCGAACACAACTTGCGTTATCAGCGTTAACGTAACATCCTCCATTACCGGAGTGTACACGAACACCATTCCGGCGAATGCTCTGGATACAGCACAAGGCTTGACCAATAGTTCACCTGCTTCTGCCGTTCTTAATGTGCAAGCGCTTAACATTCGCAAGTCATTTTCACCTTCCAGTTTTCAAGCGGGCGGAACGACTACTTTAACGATCGTATTGGAGAACCCAACCACTGATCCATATACAGGTGTAGCGGTATCTGATACGTTGCCCGGCACGGTGTTGACCGTTGTCGCTGGTTCCGCAACGAATACCTGTGGCGGCACAGCTTCCACCACGTTGCCACGCACCGTACGTTTGACAGGCGGAACAATTCCCGCTGGTACAGCAGCCAACCCGGGAACTTGTACGATCACCGTTCAAGTCACGGCGCCAGCGAATGCAGATGGTGAAACGTTTACAAATACCATCCCTGCAGGTGCGTTGACCACAGATCAAGGGATTTCCAATATAGCGCCAGCGAATGCCAACGTTCGCATCCTTCCTTTCCAAACGAATGTGACCAGCAGCAAGTCCTTTAGTCCGGCAACGATCCTGCCGGGTGAAAACTCACGCTTGCGCATCAACATCACTGCCCCCAGCGACACCGATCTCACCAATTTTTCTGTCACAGATCGTCTACCACCCAACGTGACGGTGAGCAATTCCACGCCTGCCACGATCTCTGCTAACTGTGGCGCCGCGGCTGTGCTAACAGCCGCCACCGGAGCAACAACCGTTACCCTGACGAACGGTACGATCCCGGCAGGGATGAACTGCCAGATCAATGTGTATGTCACCAGCAGCGCAGCCGGTGTGCATACCAATACGATCCTGCCTGCCGATATTACGAATACCCAGAATCGCACTGTTACTAATAGTCTCACTGCTACTCTTGCAGTGCAAGCCATCACCGATTTCTCGATCAGCAAGATATTTACACCACCGACAGTCGGTCCGGGCGGGGTCTCCACGTTGACCATAACATTGAGCAACACCAATACAGTACCGTTGGTCAACGCCTCCCTCACAGATACGTTGCCCGGCACACCCACGAGCGGATTGATCGTTGCTCCTGCGCCAAATCCAAGCACAACATGTACCGGCGGCGTGGTCAGTGCTACACCCGGTTCGCAAACCATCTCGATGACTGGGGGAACGATACCGGGGCAAGTTCAAAACATCGCGGGCACATGCACGATCAGTGTGGATGTACGCGGTATGGGCACTGCTGCACGCTATACAAATACCATCCCGATCACGAACGCCAGCGCCACCCTGCAAGGCACGAACACGGTCATGAACCCGGCTGACCCAGCTTCCTCTGTTCTAGCGATTGGCAGTGTGAGAATTGGCGTTGTGAAGGCATTCAACCCGCTGACGGTATTTGGTGGGTCTGCTTCCACCCTTAGTGTCGAGTTGATCAACTCCAACGCTGTCCCAATGACAGGCATTGCCCTCACCGACCGGATGCCCAGTGGAATGTTCATTGCCAGCCCTGCAAATTTTTCCGTGGGAACGTGCGGAGGAACGCTCTCCGGCGCGCCGGGAGATGATTCCTTTTCGTTGAGCGGTGCCCGCCTGGGTGCGGCTTCCAGTTGCACGTTCACCTTACGTGTCACCATGAACGTCAATGGCAATCTCACCAACACCATCCCAGTGGGTGCTGTGACCACGTTTAGCGGCGCCACCAATCTTGACCCGGCAGAGGCATCTCTGACCAACCTGCCGGGCGCCAGTGTAAGCAAGTTCTTTTCTCCAAACCCTGTCGCTGCCGGAACAGCCTCACGCTTGACGATCACGATCCGCAATACGGGCGGTGTATCATTGACCGGCATGGGATTGATCGATTCCCTGCCAAGTGGGGTTGCCGTCTCGGCTGCCCAGGCAACAGCGAATGGCTGTGGCGGCACACTGACCGCTCGAGTTGGAACCCGGACCATCACATTGGCAGGAGGCACATTGGCATCCAATGCAACCTGCACGATCGCGGTCAGTGTGGTAGGCGGGAAATCCTGGCAGATATGCCAACACGATCCCGCCCGGCAGGCTCACAAATGACCAGGGAGTCACCAACCGAGGTTCAGCCACAGATACGCTTGTCGTAACAAGCACAGCAAGAGGTCCCGGAGGCGGTGGCGGAGGAGGGGGCAATACGAACGGAAACGGCAACCCATCTTCGGTGCAGTCAGGAAGCGGGTTCATCATCCCATTGACTGGATTCCCCCCGAATGAAATATCCCATTTGGATTCACTCCCGCGTCCATCCTACGATCTGACCGATCTCGTTATTGAGATCCCTGATCTGCATTTGAAAACGTCCATTGTGGGAGTGGAGAAGAAGGATGAGACGTGGGATGTCTCATGGTTACAGGATCAAGTCGGCTGGTTGAATGGCACTTCGTATCCCACCTTGAAAGGGAATAGTTTGCTGACCGGGCATGTCGTCAACGCAGATGGCAAACCGGGTATATTCTTTCATCTCAAATATTTAAAGATCGGTGAATATATATTTATTTACACAGGCAGCTACCGTTATACCTATCAGGTCAAATCCAATCAGATAGTGAAGCCTGATGATATCTCAGTGATAGAGCATGAGGCGGATTCGTATCTCACACTGCTTAGCTGTGATGACTATGATGAAGCACTAGGCACGTACGTGCAGCGCGTGGCAGTGCGTGCCAAATTAGTAGATGTGAGTGTTGTAAAATAAAATATTTTAGAAACAACGCTTTATAGAGGAGAGAGGAAATGCTGAAGACGCCCATCGTCTACAAGAGCACGCACAGGATCAAGTTCTCTGATCTCGATCCCTACAATCATATGCGGACAGCCCTTTATTCTGCCTATTATGTCGATCATCGTATGGAATGTCTGCGTGAAAAGGTTGGTTGGGACCTGAAGACTTTAGAGACGCTACCGTTCATGATCTGGATCAGACGCATGGAGATCGACTTTCTACGACCCGTTATCGGAGACCAGCAGATCACCATCACCTCTTTTGTGCGTGAATTCAGCGGACCCGATGCCCACATCGAATGTGCCATGATAGATGAAAACGGAAAGACTCTGTCGCGCTGTCTTATGGTGGTTGCTTATGTAGATAAGAACACCAATCGGGCAACTGATTGGTCTACCGATGTTATGGCATTGTTCTTTGAAAAAGAATAGATTTGCTTTGTACAGAATGGAAAGCGCCTCATGAAGAAATTTTCATGAGGCGCTTTTTAAACCTAAAGGATACAACTTACTGGTGACCGATCACACGATGCGGCACATACGGCTCTTCCAAATATGTGACATCTTCTGGAGTCAGTTTCACCGAGAGAGCTCCAATCGCTTCTTCCAAATGTGAAATCTTCGTTGCACCGATAATGGGTGCCGTGACCGGTTCCTTTTGCAGTAACCAAGCCAGTGCAACTTGAGTGCGCGAAATCCCATGTTTTTGAGACAGCTCAGCAACTCGCTCTACAACCGGACGGTCACTTTCGATAGCTGCATCATATTTCTTCTTCGCCACTTCATCGGTCTCGGCGCGCAGTGTGCTTTCAGTGGACGCCCAGTCACGGGTCAAGCGCCCTCCAGCCAGCGGACTATAAGGAATCGACCCAATTCCTTCTGCGCGGCAGAGTGGCAGCATCTCCCGTTCCTCTTCACGATAGATCAGATTGTAGTGATCCTGCATCGAGACGAAGCGCGTCCAGCCATGTTTCGCAGCAACATACAGCGCCTTCTGGAATTGCCACGCCCACATCGCAGACGCGCCGATATAGCGCACCTTCCCCGCCCGCACCACGTCGTTCAACGTATCCATCGTCTCTTCGATGGGCGTTTCATAATCCCAGCGATGGGTCTGATAAAGGTCAACGTAATCGGTTCCCAGGCGCCTGAGGCTGTTATCGATCTCGTTCAGGATGGCTTTACGTGATAGTCCGCCGCCGTTGGGTGTGTCACTCATTTTGCCGTGCAGCTTGGTCGCAATAACAACGTCTTCGCGTTTCGCAAAATCCTTCAGTGCGCGCCCTAGGATCTCTTCGCTTGCGCCTAGCGAATAGACATTGGCTGTATCGAAGAAATTGATTCCCAGCTCCAACGCCTTCTTGATGATCGGGCGGCTATTCTCCTCGTCCAGCACCCATTTGTGAACCCAACGCGTCGCATCGCCAAAACCCATACAGCCCAGGCAAATGCGTGAGACTTTCATTCCAGTGCTTCCTAAACGAGCGTATTCCATGGTCGTCTCCTATCGAATGACTTCTTGAAATTGATCGCTTTATTGTTGATGTCTATGCTTTTCGTGGTTGCTTGAACCACTACGTTTCTTTTCCTGAGCATCATTCTCAGCATGGGTGTGAGAACGTTTGAGAGCCAGAAAGGTCACGTTATCCCAAGCGTTACGGATACCGGTCAGCAGGAGCAGCATTATGGCTGAACCAATGCTATACAGTGCCAGGGATGGATCTGAATTTTTTGAGAGCATCGCTGCTGCGAGGATGAGAAGAATACTCGCGAGGAGAGGCAAAACGATATACCACAGCCAGTCTTCCAGCGTTGATTGATAGTGAGGCATCTGCCACATTCGCCGCATGGTAATAAGTAGGTACACTGCCATGCCCACACCTACCAAACCAAGCAGGATGTCGATCGTTGAAAATGACTGCCAGGGTGCGCTGAGGATCCCGGCTAGCAGGAGCACGGCGCAAAATTGTACAACCGTCGGTGTGTTGTAGGCAGATATTCCGGCATTAGCTATCTCGGTATGAGTATTAAGCCCGGCAAGTAAAGTAGTAGCGACAAACATCAACCCGGTCAAAGTCGCGGCGGCAGTGCCCATGATCATGTAAAAGTTCTGCCAGTGACTCAAGATGGATAACTCAGTTCCCTGCGTCATAGACCCTTCTTTCTAAAATTTGAAACAGCATATCCGTTATTCGATCTCGATCGGGGCTTGAGCTGGCACATCGCGGATAAACTCACTAACAGTGGCGGCTCGCTCCCGATACAAGATATACATGCCGCTCAACAACGTCAGGCAGGCGCCGGAGATCGTCGTCAGCGTGGGAACTTCGTGCCAGAGGAAGAGTCCCCACATCACATTGATGGGAAGCGAAGCGTATTCGAACGGAGCAATGCTCGAGGCTTGTGCCACGCTGTAGGCACGCGTCATGAAATACATCCAGCCAGCCCAAACAAATCCCAGCCCGCCCATGATGAGCAGATCCAGAATGCTCGGAATCGTCCAGGCGTGAAAGAGAAAAGCAATGCTCGGGTTGGCGTGTGGAATTTCCCCAACCGCCGCAGCGATCGGCGCCACGATCAAGGTCGAGCCCAGATAGATCCACGTGCTGTAATATGCCATGGTGGCGCTGCTGTCCGCGGTACGAAGCCTGCGCGTGGCAATGACGTTGAAAGCGTAGAACAGGACGGAGATCAAAATAAAGATAGTGCCCTGATTGAAGTTGGCTGACCCTGGCTGAACGATCAGAAGAACACCGATCAAACCGACGACCAATGCCACCCAGCGACGCCAATCCACTTTTTCACCCAACAGTACAACCGATAAAATAGTGATCGCCAACGGACCCGAAACGCGGATCAACTCGATCTCTGCCAACGGCAGCGCCGCCAACCCCATCATGAAGGTGGTGTAGGACAGGAAAAGAAAAACGCCGCGCACCAATTCAAGCCTTAACTGTTTGGTGACCGGCAATCCCCGTCCCCCTTCCATGCGAAAGAAAAACAGGGTCAGCGGCAAAGCGATCAAACTGCGCACCGTGACGATTTCCAGCACCGAGTAGTTGCCGCCAATCCATTTGACCGCCACGCTTTGCAACGAGCCGATCAGTGTCGCCAGCAATAGAAAGAGGATGCCCTTCATGTTCGAATTCGTTTTTGTCATGCATCACTCTTTCGACACAAGTTTGATGGTGGCAGATCGTGCATCCGAACTGACGACGCTATTAATGATGCTCGCTGCATAGCGGCGGTATTTCGTGCGATAGGCGTCATCGATCTGATCGTTGATATCCGGGTTGAGTTCTTCCACGAACGTGACCTCTTTTACAATGCCGCCCGCCTGGATCTGCCCTTCATATTGTTTCTCAACTCCACGAAACCAGGCGGAGTCGCGCCCGTACACCGATCGCACATAAAGCTCGTCGCCAACGCGCACAACCCAAATGATCACCGGCTTCCGCAGCGTGCCATCATGTCGACGTGAAGCGATCTTTAATTCTTCGGCTGCTTCTATCTTTCTGAGTTCAGCGCTCGTCCATGGATTCATGAGACTTTTTCCTTTTCGCTCATCTCGTGCCCAAGGATCTTTGTGACGCCCGACGGTTCCCAATCCCAGGTGGCGTTTGGTTCCGTTTCGAAGTGTAGTTCCCCACCCTGATAGTAGAAGCGGAAGACCGGGCAGTAGTTGTCACCGGTGCAGCAAACTCGCACTTCATAGGTGTCGTCCGCTATCCACGCACCAGAGGCAGCGACGGGTTCGTCGCCACGTCCGCGCATGTTGGAGATCCCATTCGACCACGTGGAATGACCAATTTGAATCGGGTGTTCGCCGCGTGCATCGCGCAGGATGAGTGTACTGTTGCTCTCACCGAATTGAAGCGTGACGCTTTCCAGATTGAACGGATTCGCTTCCAGCTTGTAAACTTTCCCAGACCATTGATCCGCTTTGGGTGAGGAGGCTGAGCCGTCCGCCATGGGCAGGGATAAAGCTGCCAGCTTGTCGCGCAGCTCCTCGTAATCGGATGACTCCGCAGGCAAGACATCCGATTTCATAGCAGGCAGAAGATGTTCCCAAACTTTATCCAGAATGATCTGCATATCCTTCAAACCGCTGGTGATCGCCAGCACCGCATCCTGCTCGGGCATAACGATACAGTATTGACCGAAAGCACCGTCACCGCGATAAGCATTATGACGACAACGCCAGAATTGATAACCGTAGCCCACCGACCAATCGGGGTTGGTTTGCGTGTTGCTAGTATCGGAGATGGTTTTTGTTGCTTCGGCGATCCATGCTTCAGGCACGAGGCGCTGTCCCTGCCACATACCTTTCTGCAGATACATCTGACCGAAGCGGGCAATATCTTCTGTCTTGATGTGCAAGCCGGTTCCGCCCACATTGATGCCGCGCGGATCGGTCTCCCAAAATGGATTCTCGATGCCTAGTGGATCAAAGATGCGCGGACGCAGATAATCCACAAGCGACTCGCCCGTCAGCTTTGTGATAATGGCAGAGAGCATATAGGTTGCTGCGGTATTGTAGACGAACCATGTGCCGGGTTGATATTCGACTGGTAGAGAAAGAAAAGCGCGTGCCCAGTTTTCATCCTTGCCGCCGAATACGTGTCGGGTTGTATCTTCTTTGTGACCCGTATTCATGGACAGCAGATGCCGCACACGCATGGACTTCAAATTCTCACTGGGATTAGACGGCGCATCGTCTGGGAAGAACTTCAACACGGGATCATCCACCGTAAGACGACCTTCCGCAACTGCCAATCCAATCGCGGTGGATGTGAAGCTCTTACTCAATGAATACATGGAATGCTGGAGTTGAGGTCCGTATGGAGCCCACCATCCTTCAGCAACTACATTCCCATGCCGCAAGAGCATAAAGCCTTGCATTGCATCCAATGGATGAACGTGCTGCTCGACCGCTTTGATGAAATTCAGGATCGCTAGGGAGGAAATACCTTCGGCTTCCGGATTGGTTCGTATTAACTGCGCTGTTTTGTTCATGTTGTAACTCCTTTTCCAGAACCCGATGATACTCCTACCTGGGCTAATGAGACTACGGCAGTAAGAGCGCCTTGATCGCCCGACGTTCATCCATTGCCTTGTAGCCTTCTGCTACTTGTTCCATAGGCAGAGTCAAGTCGAATACTTTGCCAGGGTTGATCTTTCCATTCCAGATCAGATCGATCAGTTCAGGCAGATACTGGCGCACGGGAGCCGGACCACCATGTAGATGAACGTGTGAGAAGAAGAACTCCCACCCTTCGATCTCCACGCCGTGAAGCACGCCAACAAATCCAACATGCCCGCCACGTCGCGTGGCACGGATGGATTGCATCATGGATTCCTGCGTTCCAACTGCCTCGATGGTGGAGTGCACGCCCAGACCATTGGTGAGGTCTTTGATCTTCGCCACACCTTCATCGCCGCGTTCGGTGACAATATCGGTCGCGCCAAATTCCAGCGCCAGTTTTTGACGATCTGCATGACGGCTCATGATGATGATCCGCTCCGCGCCCATCTGTTTGGCGGATAGCACACCGAGCAGTCCCACCGCGCCGTCGCCGACGACTGCCACCGTTTTACCGGGAGCGACCGCGGCTGCGTCCGCTCCGAACCATCCGGTACCGAGCACATCGGAGGCAGAGAGTAGACCCGGAACCATGTCATCGGGAGGAAGTTCCGATGTAGCAACGAGGGTTCCGTCCGCGAGCGGGATGCGAGCGTACTGCGCCTGTGTTCCAATGCCGCCCATGCCAACACGGTCAATGCACGAAGATTGGTAGCCAGACCTGCAGATCTCGCAGGTGTTATCCGAAGCGAAGAAGGAACCGACCACGAACTGTCCCGGCTTGATGTGTTTGACGTCTTTTCCGACTTCTTCTACGATGCCGGCGTACTCGTGCCCCATCGGGATGGGTTCCGTCACTTTATCGATGCCACGATAGGGCCACAGATCCGATCCGCACACGCAGGCAGCGGACAAGCGAATGATGGCATCGGTCGGTTCGATAATTGTCGGATCGGGACGTTCCTCAAAGCGCACGTCCCCAGCGCCGTACAGCATAGTTCCTTTCATAATAAAGTTCCTTTTCTTATAGTGTTGCTATGAATGAGCGATCACCGGATGAGGACGGTAGGGTTCTTCCAATCGTTTGATCTCCTCTTCGGTGAGATGGACGGAAAGAGCGGCGACAGCGTCATCCAAATGATGAGGCTTGGTCGCGCCGATGACTGGAGAATTGACGGCGGGTTTCGAGTACATCCACGCCAAAGCGACTTGCGCCATCGGGATTCCGCGCGCCTCCGCTATTTCGCTGACACGTTCCACCGTGGTCAAGTTATCTTCCTGAGCATAACGGCTCTTGGCGAGGGAATCACTTTGATAGCGGAGAGTTTCCTCTTGAGAAGCTTTGCGCGCCAGCACGCCTCTTGCCAACGGTGAAAAGGGAATCACGCCCACACCCTGATCCTGGCAGAACGGGATCATTTCCCGCTCCTCTTCACGGTAGATCAGGTTGTAGTGATTTTGCATGGAGACGAAACGTGTCCAGCCGTGCAAATCGGCGGTGTACTGGGCTTTAGCAAATTGCCAAGCAAACATGGCAGAGCCACCGATGTAGCGTACCTTGCCAGCCCGCACGATGTCATGCAACGTTTCTATGGTCTCTTCGATGGGTGTTTCATAATCCCAGCGGTGGATCTGGTAGAGGTCAACATAATCCATTCCCAGGCGCTTAAGACTCGCATCGATCGCACTCATCATGTGCTTGCGAGAATTGCCCCAGTCGTTCGGGCCTTTCCCCATCGGGAAATGTACTTTGGTGGCTACCACAATCTCATCCCGTGAGGCGGCAAAATCCCGCAGCGCCCGACCAACTACACTTTCACTCGTCCCATTGCAATAGACATCGGCAATGTCAAAGAAGTTGATCCCCAGCTCAAGCGCGCGCTGGATGTAGGGTCGGCTTTGCTCTTCATCCAGTTCCCAGCCGCTGCCCTGCTCCGCTTGCCCATAGCTCATACAGCCCAGGCAAACGCGCGAGACTTTTAATCCCGTTGAACCCAATCGAACATATTCCATGATCTTCTCCTTCACGTACTACATATTTGTTCTGTATTTAACTTTACTTATTCGAATCGTTTCGTAGGGGTGATCCGGGGAAATGCTTTTCAGGAAGACTGCAATTGATTGTATTCCTCATCCGAAACCGGACCGAACCAATGCGGCGGGCCACCCTTTATGTCAGTTTCAATCGCCAGATGCACGAACCAGCTATCTGACGCCGCACCATGCCAGTGTTTCACATTCGGGAGGATCTCCACGACATCACCCGCATGGAGTTTTCGCGCCGGTTGACCTTCTTCCTGATACCAGCCGGAGCCGCCGGTCACGAGTAATACCTGCCCGCCTGGGTGCAGGTGCCAGTGATTGCGGCTGCCCGGAGCAAACGTCACATTGCCGATAATGCAGCCAAGCGGACTCTCGAAGGAAACCAGATCATTTACATAGGTAGCGCCGGTAAAGTACTGGTCATAGGGCGGTTGGACAAGCTCTCCACGCGCAAAAATAACGCCTTTGCTTATCTCTTGTGATTCTGACATGGCTCATTCTCCAAAGACTTCTTTCGCCATGTAAAAGGTTGCCCAGGCTTTGGGCCAGCCCACATAGAAAGCCACATGCGTGATCACTTCCGCGATCTCCTCTTTGGTCACGCCGTTCTCTTTGGCTCGCATCAGATGATGTTGCAGCGATTGATCTAAAATGCCCATGGACATCAATGCCGTGACCGTGATCATGCTCCGGTCGCGTAGAGATAATTGATCCTCGCGCGACCAGACCTCACCGAACAAAACATCATCGTTCAGTTCGGCGAATTTGGGAGCAAAGTCGTTCAGGTTATCCCTGCCAGCTGTTACTTTTTTCTTTTCCATTTTTCGAATTCCTTATGTCACTCTGAGGAAGCGTTCGTTGCGACCGACACTTGCATGATTTGCCAAGCAAATCACACGCAAGTGCAGGTGAGAGTCTCTTACCTGTCATGGTAGAGACCCTTCGCTACCGCTCAGGGTGACAGATTGTTTTCTAGTACCGGTCGCCAACCACTTTGATCTGAGACATGGCATTCTCGATCTGGCTGAGATCATCGGCTGTCAACTGAATGTTCACCGCGCCATTGTTCTCATCCAAGCGTTCGAGTTTGCGTGAGCCAGGGATGGGAACGATCCACGGTTTTTGCGCCAGCAGCCAGGCGAGAGCGATCTGTGCGGGAGTGGCGTTCTTCTGTGCGCCGATCTTTTCCAGCAGTTCGATCACGACGCGATTGGCTTTGATCGCATCTGGCTGAAAGCGCGGATTGCGACTGCGGATGTCGGTGCTGTCGAAGGTGGTAAATTCGTCGATCTTGCCGGTCAGGTAGCCGCGTCCGAGCGGGCTGTACGGGACAAGTCCGATACCGAGTTCTTCTAGCGTCGGAATGATCTCTGCTTCGATGTTTCTCCACCAGATAGAGTATTCGCTCTGCAGTGCAGTGACCGGCTGAACCGAGTGAGCGCGGCGGATCTGTTCCGCGTTGGCTTCGGATAAGCCGAAGTGTTTGACCTTGCCTGTCTGGATCAAATCCTTGACCGCGCCAGCGACATCTTCCATGGGGATATTCGGGTCGGGACGGTGTTGGTAGAAAAGGTCAATCACCTCGACCCGCAAACGCTTGAGAGATGCATCCGCTACCCGCTTGATCTGAGCGGGGCTGCTGTCCACTCCTACGCTGGGATGAGGTCCCTTCTCGCCGTGTTTCCATCCAAATTTGGTGGCGATCACCACCTTCCCTTTGAACGGTTCCAGCGCTTCACCGACCAGTTCCTCGTTGGTGAACGGACCGTACACTTCGGCGGTGTCGAAGAACGTGACGCCGCGCTCGACCGCTTTGTGCAGAAAATCGATCATCTCCTGTTTATCGGTGGGTTTGTCGCCAAAGCTCATGCGCATGCAGCCCAGCCCCATGGCTGATACTTCCAATCCGCTGTTACCAAGTTTTCGTGTTTTCATTTTTAGTCTCCTGCCATCAATTCTTCTACTTGAACGATTTCCTTCTCTTTTTTCAAAAGAGCTTTTTCATACACTTCGATCTTATAGTTCAGGCGATCCAGTGTCTTTTGCATTTCTTCCAACCGTGCAGCGACCAGATCGCGCTGCTCGATCAGTATCTCTTTTCTCGCGTCCATGGTGCTGTCACCCTGCTGGACGAGCCCCATGTACTCGATCAATACCTCCACAGGCAGCCCAGCTCCGCGCATACACTTGATGAAATCAACCCGCCGGAGATCGAGTTCATCATAGTCGCGGATGCCGCCATCGTTACGATGCACTGGCGGGATGAGTCCCACGCGTTCGTAGTAACGGAGTGTATCCACAGAAAGACCGAATTTTTCACTGACCTCTGCGATTTTCATAATTCACCTCATTGGATGGGAGTCTAACACCTGGAGTTGACTCCAAGTCAAGGGTTCAGAGGTAATCTGGTAGGCACGTTTTCTGCGATTACAATCGATAGGAAATTACTATTTCAGAATAATCGATCAGGAGAATTGGTAAGAACGATGGCAGAGCATAGGATCATCACACAGGTATGTGTTGTTGTGAACGACGTCCGGCAGGCAAATGCCAATTGGGCAAAGGTTTTGGGCGTTCCGGAGGAAAAGATCGAGACCATCTTCCCGGACGGAATTCTTCACTACACTAATGGATAACCAGCCGAATACAAGGATTGTCAGGTGGCAAAGTATCAGCTTGGCAATTTTGTGTTGGAACTGATCCAACCCGGCAAGTCTCCCAGTCCGTGGCGGGCATTTCTGGAAAGGAATGGGCAGGGTGTTTTCCATTTCTGTGTGCTGGTCGAAGATCGAAAGGGATTTCAACAAACGCTCTCCGAGATCGGCGTTGGGCTTCCCTATCATGTCGGCTATTTCCCGGGCGGTTCCTACAGCTACGTGGACGCAAAGGAGTCACTGGGTTTGGAACTTAGTGTGAACAATTTGGCGGATTACAGTGCTTTATTCAAAGGCTTGTTGGATGGCACGATCAATCCTTTGGATGAAATCAAATAAACGATCGGAGGTCAAAACATGGATATCAACACACTACGCAAATGGGTCGCTGAACGCGACACCTACAGCATTTTGGAAACAGTCGACGTACACAGCGGCGAGCGGAAAGTTCTCAAGGAATTCGACTATGTCATCGAAGCGCCCAACTGGACAAAGGATGGAAAGTATCTGGTGTACAACAGCAAGGGGCACATGTACACCTATGAACTGGCAAGCGGAGAGATCCAAGAGATCAACACCGGGCTTGCCACCGACTGCAACAATGACCACGTTCTCTCGCCTGATAACAGCCAGCTTGCGGTCAGCCACCATACGAATGATGATGCAAATTCGCGCATTTATATCCTGCCGCTGGCAGGCGGCGATCCACGCTTGGTGACGGAAAAAGGTCCCAGCTATTTGCACGGCTGGTCACCGGATGGCAAACGTCTCGCGTATTGCGCCGAGCGCGGCGGTCAATATGATATCTACACCATCTCCGTCAACGGCGGCGAAGAAACCCAACTCACCAATTTGCCTGGTCTGGATGACGGACCTGAATATTCTCCCGACGGCAAATATATCTGGTTCAACTCCGTGCGCAGCGGGCTGATGCAGGTCTGGCGCATGGAAGCAGACGGCTCGAACCCAACCCACATGGTCAAGGAAGATGCCAACTGTTGGTTCCCGCACGTTTCACCGGATAACCAATGGGTCGTTTACATCGCCTATGGGAAGGATGACGTCAAACCGGGCGATCACCCGGCGAACAAGAATGTGGAACTGCGCCTCATACCCGCCGAAGGAGGCGAATCCAGAACGATTGTCAAACTCTTTGGCGGACAGGGAACGATCAACGTTAACTCGTGGGCGCCAGATAACCGCACGATCGCCTTTGTTTCGTACCGACTCAAAGTATAGTGAACTCTCTCCATGTTTATGTAGACTGATCGAAAAAGGATTATCATCACCCTATGAGTACCGCCACTGCCCAAGCCCATCCAAATATTGCCTTTATTAAATACTGGGGCAACCGCGATAATGCCTTGCGCCTCCCCATGAACGGATCGATCTCCATGAACCTCGATGGCCTGACCACGCGCACAACGGTCAGCTTTCAGCCATCGCTGGCGTTCGACGAGTTGATCATCAACGGGCATGAGGTGACCGGCGCCGGGCTGGAGCGCGTCTCGTACATCCTCGATATCATTCGCGATATGGCGAACATTCGTGACCGAGCAGAAGTGATGACCGAGAACAACTTTCCCGCCGGTGCAGGGATCGCATCCTCCGCCTCCGCGTTTGCGGCGCTGGCATTAGCTGGAAGCACAGCGGCAGGACTGAACCTCAGCCAGGCAGAACTCTCGCGTCTCGCGCGGCGTGGGTCTGGTTCCGCTTCCCGATCGATCCCCAGCGGATTTGTGGAGTGGCAGGTTGGCACCAGCGATGACGATTCGATCGCCTTCTCCATTGCAGAACCCAACCATTGGTATCTTGTAGATTGCGTTGCCATCGTCAGCACTTCTCACAAAAAGACAGGTTCCACCGAGGGACATTCCATAGCGCCAACCAGTCCGCTGCAAGCCGCACGTGTCACTGATGCACCACGCCGACTAGACTTATGTCGAAATGCAATTCTCAACTGCGACTTCGAAGCGTTCACATCCATTGTGGAACTTGACTCAGACATGATGCATTCCGTGATGATGACATCCACCCCAGCGCTGCACTACTGGAAGCCAGCATCACTTGAAGTGATGAACTCTGTCCGCCAGTGGCGAAGCGAAGGCACTCCCGTCTGCTACACCATGGACGCGGGCGCGAATGTGCATGTCATGACCCTCGAATCAGAAGTACAAATGGTTGAGAGACGATTACGTCACATCCCCGGTGTAGAAAACGTCCTCGTTGCCCGTCCCGGCGGCGCGGCAAAGATCGTGAATGGAAAGTAAAAGAAATTAGCCACAGAGTTCACACATCGTCCCGACACTTGCACCGAGCGCAAGTGCGGTGTGCCCTTCGGGAGAGATCTCTGAGAATTCAAATTCAAACGTTCTGGTCGGAGCTTTAGCCCCGACCAGAACGTTTCGCTTAAAAACCTTTGCGTTCTCACCTGCACTTGCGTGCGGTGCAAGTGTCGCGTGCTTTGCGGTGAAATCTATTCCACTGAGATGATGAAATGATAGTGCGGCTGCCCGCCTTCCTGCACTTCGATCTCCAGGTTGGAATACTTCTCGCGGATCACATCTGCAATGCGGTTGGCTTCCGAGTGCGGCATATCCTGCCCGTAAAACAGCGTGACCAGCTCGTGCTCGGATGCGGTCGCTTTTTCGAGCAACGCCAGGCAGCCATCGGTCACTGATTTAGAAGATGCCACCAGCTTCCCATCCAACAGCGAGATGACTTCGCCTTCTTTCACCGTCACACCGTCGATCTCCACGTTTCGCACAGCGACCGTGATCTCGCCGGTCTTGACCATGCTCAAAGCTTTGGTCATCTTCTCGGCAACGGAATCAAGTTCCCCGTCGGGTTGAAGCGAAAGCATAGCCGCGAGTCCCTGTGGGACGGTACGACTAGGCACCACAGCCACCTTCTTAACGGTCACCTCTTTGGCTTGATTCGCCGCCATCACGATGTTCTTGTTATTGGGGAGAATGATGATCTTGTCGGTCGGCAGATTTTCGAACGAATTCAAAATATCCTGCGTGGACGGGTTCATGGTCTGCCCGCCTGCTACCACCGCGGCAACACCGAGGCTGGCAAAGATGCGGCTCAACCCCAACCCCGGTGAAACGGTCACGACCGCAATTTGTCCCGGCTCGACCGCGCCGAACTTGACCGGCTGCTGTGCAGAACCTTTTTGAATATCATCCATCTGCGCCATCAGGTTTTCCATCGCCACCTTGGTGATGGTTCCAATGCCCATGATGTAATCGATCGGCTCATAGCGTTTCTCGAGCGGCACATGGATGTGCATGCGATACATGCCTTCACCTTCACCCACCTGGATCGACGTACCCATCGTTTCGAGCCTGCCGTAGAACTGCTGCAATTCGAAATCGCCGCGCGGGAAGAAATCCACGACCACTTCGTAGTCCTGCCCATCTTCCACTTCCTGCATCGCGTTATCGAAATTCATCGAGGAGAGCGGCTGCACATTCGCCAGCGGAGTCTCCAACGACTCGCCGTAGACGTGCCGCAACATGCCTTCGATAATGATGAACAAACCCTTGCCGCCAGAATCGACCACACCTGCCTGTTTGAGCACGGGAAGTAATTCGGGCGTTTGCTTGACAGCTTCATCAGCAGAGGCAACCGCCATTTCAAGGATATCGATCGCGTCTTTTGCTGACCCGAGTCCTGCTTCCGTTCCAGCAGCCATTCCCTTGGCGACAGTTAAGATCGTCCCCTCCACCGGGCGGACAACGCCCTTATATGCCGTGTCACGCGCTGAGGCAAACGCCTTGACCAGCGTCTCCGCGTCAAGCGTGGCATGATCTTGCACGCCGCGCGCAAATCCGCGCCACAACTGCGAAAGGATCACGCCCGAATTCCCGCGTGCTCCCATCAACGCACCCTTCGCCACCAACCCCGCCATTTTGCCGAGATGGGTCTCGCCCGAATCCTTGACCTCGTTATAAGCGGAGGTCAGGGTCAACAACATGTTCGTGCCTGTATCCCCATCTGGCACCGGGAACACATTCAGTGCGTTCACCATCTGCTGGTTGGTTCGCAGCCATGCCAGCCCTGCCTCCACCAGCCGCTTCAGCGACTGTCCATCAACTTGACGCTTGCGCAGTTTCTCCACGCGTGCAGTGTTTACAGCCATGCTCTTCTTCGCTCCTAATCAGTGTTGCTCACGCGTAGCCCCGCCACATGAACGTCGATCTTGTTCACTTTCAAACCTAATGCCTTCTCTACATGGTAACGTACAGTGTTTCCGACACTTTCCGCCACCGAATTAATGCGTGTACCATATTCCACGATCACGTGGATCTCAATATCAATGTCTTCGCCGTTGTAGCTGACGAATACGCCGCGCGAGGGTTCGCGCGTGATCGAGCGTACGATGCCGTCTGCCAGATTTTTGGGCGCCAGCCCCACCACGCCATAGGATTGCAGGGTGGCATGGTAGGCGATGGTCGCCACGGCGCTCGGGGAGATGTGTATCCCGCCCAGTGATGTAGTGTCTTTGCCCATAGGGTTCCTCTCGTATCTGATTTAACAACTTGTCTTGAAGAAGGTTGCGTTGTGTGGTAAAATGCCGTGCCTTCGAAAAAGGCATTCTATCGGAATTATAGCAAGAAAGGAAGTTATCTCATGGCTAAATGCGCAAACTGCGGTAAGACCACCACCTTCGGACACAATCGCTCGTTCTCTCAGCGCGCCACCAACCGTGCCTTCAGACCCAATCTGCAGAAGACGCTGGTGATGGAGAAGGGTCGCAAAACCCACAAGCTCCTGTGCGCCAAGTGCATCAAGTCGATTGGCAAGACCGCCGCATAAGGTTTCCCTTACCAACAAAGGTCACGGCTTTTGCCGTGATTTTTGTTTTAAGCAACCCATTCGCGCTGAGCGGAGGGAGCGGTATCGACCGTAGTCGAAGCGCAGCTTGTTTCAAACAATAGATAACTTGAAAAGTGCCCTTCGACTGCGTTCGTCGCAGCGAACGCTCCTCACTCCGCTCAGGGCGAAGTTATTTTGTTGCAATGACATCCTTCAACGCATTGATTCCCGCTGCAGCCCCCCCTGCGTGTTTGAACACTGCCGTTGCAGCCACAAACGCCGTGGCGCCGGCATCGATCATGCGGGAGATATTCTCGGCGTTGATGCCGCCATCCACTTCCAGCCACGCGGAGGAGCCGATCGCATTCAGCCGCTTGCGGACCTCTGCCACCCGCTCAAAGGATTCGGGAACGAACTTTCCGCCGGAGTAGCCGGGGTTCACGGTCATGACCAGCACCAAGTCCGCGAGATGCAGAACCGCATCCATCGCCGCGACCGGTGTACCCGGATTCAGCACCACGCCCGCCTTACATCCCAGCGACTTGATCGTCTGCAGCGTCTGGTGCAAATGCGGACAAGTCTCCACATGCACGGTCAGTCCACTGGCGCCAGCTTTGGCAAAGGCTTCGAGATAGCGCTCTGGTTGCTCGATCATCAGGTGCACATCCAACGGCAGGTTCGTGATACGCCGGCAGTGCTCCACGATGAAGGGTCCCATGGTGATGTTCGGGACAAAATGACCGTCCATCACATCCACGTGGATCCAATCCGCACCCGCGGCTTCACAGGTGCGGATCTCCTCGCCGAGGCGGGAGAAGTCTGCTGAAAGAATAGAAGGGGAGATCACATATTTAGTCATAGGATTAATAAAAACAAATGACAGTCACTATCAATGTGGCTGTCATTTCTATATTAAGGGTTATACATATTAATAATAACGATCCAGAAGGGGATCAAACCGCCAACCGCCAACAATGCCAATAAACCTAACCCTACCGAGACCCAATCAATATCGGGGAAGGTGACCTCCACTTCAGGGACGGTGATCTCCGGCATTTGGACGGTACGTCTGCGACCCGTCGTTATGGCAGTGGGCTCCGGTTGTTGATAAGCAACGTTCGCTTCGGGGGTCAAACTCAAAGCGGGAGTTTGTACCGTATCACGTTGCGTACCGAAGCGTAGCAAGACGCGTCCCAGTTGATCAGCGGTACGATAGCGCGCGGCTGGTTCCTTGGAAAGCACCTTCAACATGATCTCTTCCAAGGCTTTTGGAATATCAGGCACATATTCACTGGGCGGGATCGGATCTTCTTCCAAATGCATGCGCGCCAGTTCTTCGCTGGTGGGAGCGGTGAACGGAAGTGCGCCGGTCAATACTTCATAAAGCACAACACCGAGCGAATATACATCGGAGGCAGGTGAAGGCGCTTCACCGACTGCCTGTTCGGGCGAGAAGTATTGCGGTGAACCCCAGACCACATCCGCGCGTTCATCAGGCATGATCGTGGAAAGGGCGCGCGCGATACCGAAGTCTGTGACCTTGAGTCGTCCATCCGGCGTGACGATCATATTGTGCGGCTTGATATCGCAATGGACAAGTCCGGCGCGGTGAGCGTAGCCGATGCCCGCACACGCCTGCACCATGAGCGGGATGGCTTCCTCAACAGAATAACGTCCGCGCTGGCGCAGGATGGTCTTCAAATCCTTGCCGGGGATGTGCTCCATCACGATATACAACTGATCGTGGTCGAATCCGAAGTCATGGACGGTGACGATATTGGGGTGGGAAAGGTTTGCCGCGGCGCGTGCTTCCTGTCGGAAGCGGTCTTGAAAGGCTTTGTCGTTGGAATAGGTTTCGTGCAGGATCTTGATCGCAACCGTGCGTTCCAGCATCAAGTCACGCGCGCGGAACACATCCGCCATGCCGCCTGTGCCGATGCGTTCGAGCAGTTGGTAACGATTGTTGAGTAACGCGCCTGATTCCATACCTGCGAGGATTATATCATTTCGTTTCATAGCAAAGAGCGCTGAGTCCATCTGGAAGAAATAGAAGCGACTACACTTCGCCAATGCTCCCATAGGGGATAGGTCCTGACCGTTTATCGCCAGGAGCATTCTTTGCTTAATTTCGTTTCATCCAACTCTGGTACACTTTCCGCCATGACGAAAAGAAACATAGCCTTCGCGGGTATCGGATTGGTCGTGCTCGCGATATTGATCTACCAGATCCCCGCGGTACAGGACCGTCTTTCCTGGCGATATGAAGTCGCAAAGACCTACATTAGAAATGTCCTACATCCGGTAGGGAGTGTTCCGACTGCTATCCCGAATACCCCTGTGCCAACCAAGCAAGTAACAGCAACCGTTGCCGCAACAGTGACTCCTGAGATCGTTGCTACTACAATTCCAGCCACTGCCACACTGCCGCCGATCCCGGCGCAGGCAATGCTCGTTTCTCCTCCCTACGAAAAACAGACCGCCAACAATTGTGGTCCGGCTGCGCTCTCGATGATGCTGCACATGTTCAACTGGACCGGTTCGCAAAAGGATATCTCCGATGTGGTCAAACCGGTCAATGGTGATCGCAACGTCAACCCGGAGGAACTCGCTTTTTGGGTGCGCAACTATGCTGGTTGGTTGAGCATCGAGTACCGTGTGGGCGGCGACCTCGATACGCTGCGAAGACTCCTTGCCGCGAATTACCCTGTCATGGTCGAAGGCACCACTTCTCTCAATCCCGATGATACCGGCTGGCCCGATGACGATCTGTGGGCGGCGCATTATCTGCTGCTCAGTGGCTACGATGATGCCACCCAAACCTTCACAGTGCAGGATACCTATCACGGCGCCGATCAAAAGGTCGCTTATGACAAGCTCGTCTCAGAATGGAAGCCGTTCAATTATCTATATCTCGTTGTGTACCTGCCGCAGCAACAGGATGAACTGCGGACGATCCTCGGCTCCAACTGGGACGCAGACGTTAACCGTCAAAAAGCATTGGACGCCGCCCAGACCGCCACCGTCAATGACCCCAGCGACGCGTTCGCATGGTTCAACCTGGGCAGCAATCTGGTTTATTTTGAACGCTATGATGAAGCCAACACCGCCTACGACAAAGCCCGCGAACTTGGTCTGCCACAACGCATGTTCCGCTACCAATTCGGTCCGTTCCTGGCGAATTTCCATTCCAACCGAATTGAAGACCTGCTCTCGTTGACCGACTACGCCCTCCAACGCACAGACATGTCCGAAGAGACCTGGCTTTGGCATGGCTGGGCGCTCTATCGCAAAGGTGATACAAAGGGCGCCATTGAAAATTGGCGTAAGGCACTCTCGGTCCATCCGGGCTATGATGATGCTACGTATGCCCTCAACTTTGTGGGGGTTCAGCCTTAAGAAATGACCTTCATACCGATACTTCCCAAGGGCAGGTGTGACATATAATCCATCTCTATGAAAAAATTCATTCCACTTCTTCTATTTGTATTCCTCTTCGCAGCTTGTGGAACTGGAACTCAGGTCCCTGCATCTGAACCAAGCGCAACATCGCTTCCCACCAACGCACCGACGGAAACTGCTACCATTGTTCCATCTCCCACTGTTGAAGTAATTCCTTCCCCAACGATTGCTCCAACCGAGACGCCGATCTCTGTGCGAGTTTCACCAGTAGATGGTATGCCGCAGATGTTCATTCCCGCCGGGACGTTCCGTATGGGCGGCATGGACGTCCGTGCTTCTGCCAATGAAAAGCCAGCACACGATGTCACTCTTGACGCCTACTGGATGGACCAACTTGAAGTGACCAATGCCATGTATGCGTTGTGTGTTGGCGCAGGAGCTTGCCAGCCGCCGATCTTGAATAAATCTCAACATCGTTTGGATTATTACAACAACATCGAATTCAAAGATTATCCTGTGGTGTATGTCACTTGGGGACAAGCCCATGCCTATTGTGAATGGGCGGGCAGGCGTTTGCCCACCGAAGCCGAATGGGAACGCGCCGCCCGTGGCGATGACTTCCGTACTTTCCCATGGGGCGAAGCCAAGCCTGATAATGACCCTACACTTGCCAACTTTAACTTCATCGTAGGCGACACAACACGTGTCGGGACGTATGCTGCCGGGGCGAGTCCCTTCGGTGTATTGGATATGGCAGGCAATGTAGCAGAATGGGTAAATGATTACTTTGATCCCAAAGCCTACGAGACATCGCCTTCTGCCAACCCGCAAGGACCGGAGGTCAGTTATACCTATCAGCGTGTCGTGCGCGGAGGCAGCCTAGGTGATGCCGAACTCAATATCCGCGTAGCGAAACGTTCTTCCGTTGCCGGTCCCAACCCGACCAATTTGCTGGACCCTGCCGGGTTGATCGGCGAATATTCTCCACGTATCGGCTTTCGTTGTGCGGTAAGGTCAATAATATTTTTTACAATGAGACAGGAAATGGAAGAGACTTGCGATTTATGTTCGCCAGTCTCTTCGCATAAAAGTGAGAAGATAACCTTCTCACAGATCCCCCCTTGTTCCCCTTCCTTAATAATAAGTGATTATTTCTCCCTATAAATACAGGTACATGACGAAAAAGAATATCCATGGTTACATCTTATTATTAATGTCAACACTCTGATAATTGACTTTCAATGTTGCGTATGTTATTATCCCGACACAATTCAATAGCCCCGCAAGGCGCTCTTATCCAGAGAGGCGGAGGGAACGGCCCGTTGATGCCTCGACAACCTATCACCAATGGTTCTCATTAGACCGCGTTGAAAAGGTGCCAATTCCGACAGACGGATGTTCTGGGAGATGAGAGGGCTTCATAGTAAATATGCAATTGCCCTTTCTGCTCGTCTGAAGGGGCAATTTTTCTTTTAAGGAGAAATAGAAACAATGAGTAATACCTTTATGACCTCCAAACAGCTGATGTTCACATCAAAATCTGTGACCGAGGGACACCCCGACAAGCTGTGCGATCAGATCTCTGACGCCGTGCTGGATGCATGCCTCGAGCAGGATCCACGCTCACGCGTTGCCTGCGAAACCGCTACCAAGACCGGTTTCGTGGCATTGTTGGGTGAGATCACCACTCAGGCACATATCAACTACGATGAACTTGCCCGCAAGGTCATTTGTGATATTGGCTACGATTCCAGCGACAAGGGCTTTGACGGCAACTCCTGCGGCGTGCTGGTCGCCATTGCCAAACAGTCTGGCGACATTGCCATGGGTGTGAACCAGGCATACGAAACACGTGATGGACATCACCTCACGGATGCGGAAGTCGATTCCATTGGCGCTGGCGATCAGGGCATGATGTTTGGATATGCCTGTAATGAAACGCCCACCCTCATGCCGCTGCCGATCTATCTTTCTCATAAGTTGGCGCGTCGGCAGAGCGAACTTCGCAAAAGCGGAGCCCTGCCCTGGCTGCGCCCCGATGCGAAGAGTCAGGTCACGATCGAGTATTCGATGGGCAGACCGAAACGCGTTGACACCGTGCTCGTTTCCACACAACATTCCCCCGATATCTCCCTGGCTGACCTCACCGAAGCTGTGACCGAAGAGATCATCATGCCAACGCTCCCCAAAGAGCTGGTGGATAACAACCTCAAGGTTTTTGTCAACCCGACCGGTCGTTTCGTGATCGGTGGACCGATGGGCGATGCCGGTGTGACCGGACGCAAGATCATCGTCGATACCTATGGCGGCATGGGTCGTCATGGCGGCGGCGCCTTCAGCGGTAAGGATCCCACAAAGGTGGACCGCTCCGCAGCCTACGCGGCTCGTTACGTGGCGAAGAACATTGTTGCCGCGGGCATTGCCGACCGTGTCGAAGTGCAGGTGGCGTACGCCATCGGCGTCTCGCATCCGCTTTCGGTGAACGTCGAGACCTTCGGCACTGCCAAGATCTCAGACGAGCATATCGCTGGACTCATCAGCGATCACTTTGACCTGCGCCCCGGTGCGATCATCCGTGACCTGAAACTGCGCCAGCCGATCTATCGCAAGACGGCTGCCTACGGTCACTTCGGTCGCGATGACATCGAATTCCCCTGGGAGCGCACCGACAAGGCGGAAGCGTTGAAGAGCGCCGCGGGATTGTAAGAGTAAATAGTAACTGATAACGAAAAGCGTTCCTGAGAATTTCAGGAGCGCTTTTTTTATCGGTTGGATTGAGATTACAATACGCCTCATGCCATCCCTCTCGGATAAGCTCAAGAATCTCGGCGTTGGGAAGGGAATTCCGATTCCTGCTACGCCGAAGCCTGATTCCCATACCATTGACTCGGTCGTGGCTGGAAGTTTCCTCCCCACCCCTCGTGGAGAGGTCTTTGTCACGGAGCATGTCTATCCTTCCGACCATATTTACGGAGCTTCGCCGCTTCTTTCCTCTTTCCCTATTTCTTATATTTCCAAGTGGGCAAACGATACTTCTTTATCTACGTTGCCTCTCACCAAATTTGCTTTCCTCGATACAGAGACATCCGGGCTTTCCGGCGGTACCGGGACGTATGCTTTCCTCGTCGGAGTAGCACGCTTTATCGAAGACAAGTTCGTTCTGCGGCAGTATTTTATGCGCGACCCGGCGGAGGAACCGGCGCTGCTCGAAGGGCTGGCAAGTTTTCTTGCGCCATGTGCAGCGCTGGTGACATTCAACGGTAAAGGTTTTGATGTGCCGCTGCTTTCCACGCGCTATCGCTTGCATCAGATCCCCATTCCCTATCAAGGATATTCGCATCTCGATCTTCTTCCGTTGGCTCGTCGCCTCTGGCGTGACAGGCTCGAATCACGTGCTTTGAAATTCCTGGAAGAACATGTGCTTGGTTTGACACGTACCAGTGAAGAAGTGCCGGGGTTTGAAATTCCCTGGTTGTATTTTGATTTTCTGCGTACAGGCGATGCTCGCCCATTAGGCGGTGTGTTTTACCATAACGTGATGGATGTGGTGGCGATGGCAGCATTGCTGGCACACATGAATGACATCATGGAAAGTCCCTTTGATGGCAAAGTGCAGCATGGGTTGGATTTCATAGCGCTCGGTAAACTCTTCGAAGACATCGGTCACTGGGATGAAGCGGCACGCCTGTTCGAGCGTGGACTCGAGTGCGATTTAACGGAATCCGATTTCGGCGTGGCAGTGAAGCGTTTGTCCATTCTGCAAAAGAGACGCGGCGATCTAAGTGAAGCCGTCCGTTTGTGGGTGACGGCAGCGGGTCAAGGTCATCTGTATGCGTTCATAGAACTGGCAAAGCATTATGAACATAAAGAACGCGATGTGGAATCTGCACTCCAATGGACGCGCTCTGCCCTGGAGCGCCTGGAACAGATCGATCAGCCGGAATATATGCGCAAGTTTTGGCTGGCTGAGATCGAGCGTCGAATGGATCGATTGAATCGAAAAGCAGGTTTATAGAGTACCCAAAAAGCACAATTAAAGACCGCCTTGGGTATAATTGAAGAAACCAAGGTTCAAAGGAGAGGAGTGGTTATGAATATTACAATTTCAAAGGCAGTCGGACGTGTGGAAGTGGTGATCATCCGTCTGGATGGTCAGTTGGATGGACAATCCTATTTGCAGTTGATCGACAAAGCCCGGGAATTGTTCAAGGAAGGTGTGCGCGATTTTCTTCTCGATCTAAGCGAACTGACCTATATCAGCAGTGCCGGGTTGGTGGCGTTACACAGCGTAGCTCTGTTGACCAACGGCGAGCAGTTGCCCGATGCGGAAGCGGGCTGGTCTACGTATCGCTCGGTGAAAAACAGCGCCACCCTTCAGACGCATATCAAGCTGCTCAATCCGCGTGAAGAAGTGAAGAGTGTGCTCGAGATGGTGGGCTTTGATCGGGTCTTCAGCGTCTTCACTGATTATGATGAAGCCGTAAAGTCTTTCTAAACACAAAAGCGATGTGGTGATGAACCATGTCGCTTTTTGATTTAAGCATTTTCTTCGCTACATACTAGCCACGGTGGGATGTACCAAGGGAGAAAAATAGAGAACTCTGTGGCAAAGCAGAAATTATTTATTTGCTTATTCTTATTTGGAGAATCTATGAAGCGGAATATTGGTAATCTATTTATTATCGGTCTGGTCGTTTTGAATGGTATCGTCTGGATGGTATTTCCACCAGAGAACGATGGACGTGAGAACTTTGTCCGCCAATATGCGGGAGAGATCATCGGCTCGACCAACATCATTTTAATGGCGGTTTCCCTGTTTCTCTCTACGCGACCCAAATGGGCGGAGCCTTACTTCGGCGGGCTGGACAAAATGTATGTGACACATCGTCATACATCCACTGCTGCTTTTCTGCTGATCTTTGTTCACATCCTTACTGTGCCCATCTCGGCACATTGGGTGTTGGGGAATTATCTGGCTGTGATCGCTGCTACAGGTATCGTTACCCTTGTGCTGCTCAGCCTGGCGCCGCGCATCCCCTATTTGAATCGTATCACGGGCGGAACCTATGAAGGCTGGAAGAATCTCAAAAGATATATCGGCATCTTTTTTATCATTGCATACATCCATGCGTTGACCATCGCCAACCCTCTGCACGCCTTTATCGCCATCAACTGGGTGCAGATCTTTTTTATCATCGGCGCGGGTTCCTATCTTTATACTGAGCTGTTCGGACGCTTCTTTAAAAAGTATTTGCCTTATACCGTGGAAGCAGTTAACCACCCCAACGGCTCGACCACAGAAGTGGTCCTGCGTGCGAAAAAGAATCCCATCCAACGACAGCGTGCGGGACAATTCCTCTTCGTGCGCTTCCCCGGTGATCGGACGTTGAATGAATCCCATCCGTTCACCATCTCCAGTGCGCCTCACGAGGACGTTTTGCGGATTACCGTTAAAGCCAGCGGAGATTTTACCCAGACATTGTTCAGCAACCTCAAACCAGGTATGGAAGCGATCGTCGAAGGGGCGCATGGTATGTTCGATTACAAGACCGGCGGACAGAAACAGATCTGGATCGCGGGTGGAATTGGGCTCACCCCGTTCCTTTCCTTTTTACGGGATATGGATGGGAATCTGAAACAGGATGTGGAGCTCTACTACACCATCCGCCATAAAGAAGAAGCGCTCTTCTTAGATGAGATCGAATCTGCTGCAAAAAAGAATTCCTGTTTGCGAGCGCACGTCCGCTTTTCGGCAACAGATGGTTCCCTGAGCATGGATGAGATCATCAAGAATGCCGATGGGAATGTGAACGGGCACCATGTATATATGTGCGGTCCGCTGGCGATGGTGCAGGCATTTGAGAAGAAATTCCTGGCGTTGGGCGTTCCAGCAAAAAATATCCACTACGAAGAATTCAATTTCCGTTAGAATCAATCGTGCTCAGGAGTTCATTATGAAAATCGATGTATCCATCCATAAAGCGGAAAAACCGATCGCCATCCTGCATATCAGCGGCAAGATCGATGGCGCGAATTATCTGGATGTTGTCACAAAGGCGCAGGAACTATATGGTGAAGAGATAAGCAAAGATCTGATCCTGGATCTTAGCGAGGTAACTGGCATTAGCACGACTGGGCTGGCTGCCTTGCACCAGGTATCCCTGATCTATGGCGGCAGTGAACATCGGGTCGAGGAGGATGGCACGGAGATGCGCGCCGATGTCACCCATAGCAGCAGCGCCCGCAAGCACGTCAAACTGCTCAACCCTCAGCCTGAGGTGGATAAAGCCTTGCAAGACTCGGGATTGAAATTATTCTTCAAAGTTTTTGGCGATCTTGAAAGCGCCATCCAATCATTTCAATAACAAAGAGGCTCCATCGTGAATAGAAGAAAGAAAGAATATCATCGTCGCCGCACGACCGAACGCCGCTCACGCCCTGTGTTGATGCGTCCAGCCGTACAGATCGGCATCCTGCTGGTTGTTGCCCTGATTATTTACATCATTCTGCAAAGTGGCGGCGGAAGCGGAACTGCCAGCCTGCCTGCTGCCATCAGCGTGGAGGAAGCATACAGCAAGTATCAAAGCGGCGCCTTCGTGCTGGATGTCCGTACGCAGGAGGAGTGGAATGAGTTCCACGCACCCAACACTACACTGATCCCACTCGATCAATTGCAGGCGCGCTTGAGTGAAGTCCCAACCGATAAGGAAATTGTTGTAGTTTGCCGCTCTGGCAATCGCAGTCAACAGGGACGCGACATTTTGCTCGCTGCGGGTTATAAACAAGTAACCAGTATGACCGGCGGCTTGAACCAGTGGCGCTCCAAAGGATATCCGATCGAACCATAAAAACAGACATCCCCTCGTCAACGAGGGGATGTTCTATTCTGCGAACACACGGTTCCTTCCACCCTCTTTGGCTTTGTACATCATCCTATCGGCACGGCGCAACACATCATCAAAGGATTTGTCGTCTGTATTCGCTTCGGCTACACCGATGCTCACCGTAGAGTGGATCAACTCCCCATCCAGGTTGACCGGAGATTGTTCCCACGTCTTTTGAATGCGCTCGGCAACGGTCCTTGCCTGTTCCAGATTCGTTTCCGGCAGGATCAATCCAAACTCTTCGCCGCCCAATCGTCCGAATGTGTCCTGCGCCCGTTTCTGTTCAAGAGCCACCAATGAAAGACTGCGTAGCACAATATCCCCGGCATGATGTCCGTAGGAATCGTTGATATTCTTGAAATGATCCGCATCCATCACCAGGATGGATAAGGGTCGGCGATACCGCGCATAGCGCAGGAACTCGCTCTCGGCGATATTGAACAATTGACGCCGAGTGAGACTTTTCGTCAGTGGATCGATGTTGGCGAGATATGCCACCATCTCTTTAGCGTCTTTCTCATCGATATACGCTTTAAAGGATTTACGCCGATAGGATTGCAGTTGCATCGACGCACCAAACCCCAGCGTATGCACTACCAACTGGGAAGTAAGTGCTCCCGTCCACGGAACGGCGCTGGCATCTGACTTAATAAAATATTCAATAATGAATATGCTGATCGAAAAGAAGAAAGCCAGTGAAAAATTCGTTGTGATCTTGAGTGGTGAAAGCAGGTAAATGGCGAAGGGGACAATAATAGCAAAAGACACGGTTGAAAAATCAGAGGGGCGGATGTAATTCGTCAGGAGAAAGCACAGCACGGTAAAAAACAGCCAACCAGTGATTAACCGGTCAAAGGTGCGCACTTTGCTAACACGAAGCGTGGCGATCATGACCAGGATGGTGATGACCACATACCCGATGCGACTAATCATCATCAGATCGAAAAAACGGGAAGCACTGTTATACAAAACAGCATCCGTGAACAACATGCCCAGAATACTGATAGTGGCGATCGAATAGGAAAGAAGACTTAGGTCAATATCATTCTTTAAATGAAAAGCACGGTAATCCCCTTCTAGTTCGCCGAGATCGGTTATGCTTTCGCTAAAGAAACGTTTGAACATGATAATAATGTGCTGAATCATACCCTATTCCTGCCCTGTTTACCCCCACAAATAAGTAATGCCTTCTGGTGATAAAATTCTAGCATACCTTTTCACGGAGGAACCATGGGCAGAGAAATCGATGACCTTGTTGAGATGCGCGATAGTGAAACCCTCTACGAATTGATGAGCGAAGACGACGAATGGATGACCCAACTCGACGCAGCGGAGGGATTGGTCAAACTGGGTGACCGGCGCGGCTATGAATTTATCATGACCGCCACGCTCAGCGATGATGAAGCCATCCTGGAAGTGGCACAGGAGATCCTTGAAGGTCCTGAGATGCAGCGCATGCGCCGCGAAGTGGAAGCCGAGCGCGAGAACGAACATCGTTCCCGTCTCGAGACCGCCCGCAAACGGTTATCCTCAGGCGGTAAGGTCTATCGCTATAAGATGGTCTATATCGCAGCTGGCGCTCTGATGGGCGATGACCCGCTGGGTAAAGGCTTTGAAGTCCCGGCACTGGATGATCTTGGGCTCGAAGGCTGGGAGATTGTCAATATGCTCCCGACCCGTCGTGCCTTACTCGTTGGCAGTGTGGACGATCATTTCACCGGCGCCTACTTCCTGCTCAAAAAGGAAGTTCTCCCAGGCGAAAGCGCCAACCTGGATAAATAGGAGTTTCTCATGTGTATGTTTTGTGCCGCCGTTCCTGTTACGGCTGCGGTGGGAGCCAAGCTCAATGCTGACCAACTCGCCAAACCAGAGGAGCAACGCAAGCCCATTGGTAAGATCACCGGCATCACGATGACACTTCTTGTTGCCGCATCGGTTGTCTATCACACGCTTGCCTGGCGAAGCTAGTTGTAAAATGAATAGGGTGGGGCGCCGCTGGCTTGACGCCTCACCTTTTATTTTGTATACTTATTGAAAATGATTTTCAATTTCAAAAACGAGTATGTATGAACACTGACCTTTGGCTGAACCAATTGCAGGAAAATGGATGCCGTATCACTGGCGCGCGTCGCGCAGTGGTTGAAACAGTCCAGGCATCCACACGCGCCCTCACTCCCGTCGAGGTCTTCGATATGGCGCGCAAAAAGTATCGTGCACTGGGGCTGGTTTCTGTCTACCGTACACTGGAAAAACTCGAAGAACTTCATCTCATCCAGCGCGTGCACCAGCCACAGGGCTGCCAGGCATTTATCTCCGCAAGCCATGGGCATGAACATCTGCTGTTATGTCAGAACTGTGGAAAGGTGACATTCTTCGATGGCGACGATCTCGACGCGCTCATCAAATCCATTTCAAAAAAGACCGGCTACCAGATCGGCGAACACTGGCTGCAACTCTTTGGGTTGTGTCAGGCTTGTCAATAAATCTTAGGAATAGGCATGTACCGTTTCATTATTATTTTGACTCTCATCACACTTACATTAACCGGATGTAGAAACCCCGCTTCTAACTCAGGGACACCCTTCGATCCTACTCAGGGTAGGTCTGCTCCCGTTATTTTGACATCTACCACCATCCTGGCGGATATCACGCGCAACATCGCCGGTGACCGCCTAAACGTGGATTCGCTGCTCCCCATTGGCACAGATCCGCATTCCTACCAACCGACTCCACAGGATGTAGCAAAACTGACACAAAGCAAAGTGCTCGTCATCAATGGCTTGGACTACGAAAGTTTTCTGCAACCGCTGCTGGATAATGCTGGAGGGGAGAGAACGGTCATCGAAGCCTCAACAGGTATCAGCCCTAGAGAAGAAGCGGGAAGCATCGATCCGCATATGTGGCTTGATCCGAACAACGTCATTCGATACGTGGAGAATATCCGCGATGGACTTATCCAGTTTGATCCTGCTGGCGAGGCTATTTACAAAACGAATGCCGATAAATATGTACGAGAACTCACCGAACTAAACACATGGATCGATGAACAAGTGCAGGAGATACCGTTGGAAAAGCGTTTGCTGGTGACCAATCATGAAGCGCTCGGATATTTTGCAGAACGCTACGAATTTAAAGTGGTCGGAACAGTTGTGGAAAGTTTTAGTTCCGATGCTTCACCTTCGGCACAGCAAATGGCAGGGCTAATCGATCAGATCAAATCCAGCGGCGCACCTGCCATTTTTTTGGATGCCGGAGATAGCACATCGTTGGCGCAGCAGATCGCGAATGAAACCAGCGTAAGAGTGGTGACCGATTTGCATCTTGAATCACTGACCGATGGCGCCCCCGCCGCAACTTATATTGATCTGATGAAACATAACGTGACACAGATCGTGAATGCGTTGAAATAATATGTACCCACATACCGACCACCAAGTCAACCAACCTGTTCTGGATGTCTCCCACCTCATTGTCCGTTATAACGGACGTGTGGCGCTGGAGGATGTCACCTTTCATCTTCATGAAGGCGAGCGCACTGCCATCGTTGGACCCAACGGCGCTGGTAAGAGCACATTGATCAAAACCATCGCAGGTGTACTACAGCCTTACTCAGGCGAAGTGAAGATTTTTGGCTCGCGCCCGCGTGGACATGTCTGCATCGGCTATATTCCACAGCGCAGCCAGGTGGATTGGAACTTCCCCGTCAGTGTGGCAGATGTAGTGATGATGGGACGTTCTGCCAAGCTGGGTCCATTGAACTGGCCACATAAAAAAGATTGGGATGTTGTTCATCATGCTTTGGAAACGGTGGAACTCTCGAACCTGGCAAAACGGCAGATCAGCCAGCTCTCAGGCGGACAGCAGCAACGTATGTTCATCGCGCGTGCGCTGGCGCAGGAAGCCGAATTGATGCTGATGGATGAGCCGCTCACCGGTCTGGATGCACCTTCGCAGGAAGGCATTCTCAACCTGTTGGATCGGCTCAAAAAAGAAAAGGTCACCGTGATGGTGGCAACCCATGATCTCGACCAGGCGGCGAGTCATTTTGACAGAATCATGCTGCTCAATCATCAGATCATTGCCTTCGATGAACCCAAAGAATGTACTGCATACCGATAATTTGTTGCGAGCCTTTGGCGGACGACTGAAACCGGTTGATGGACAAAATATTTTGAGTACCGATGACTGTTGCGACGAAGGAAACCGTTGATTTACGATTTACGAGTGACGATTTACGATTGATTATAGATCCTGTTCGTTTTCCAGGATTACCTTGAGTGAGAATAAAGGAGTTAACATGGACGAGAAGACTTTCAAGGACCGGACAAAGAAATTGGCAGTAGCCATTATCAAACAAATGGATAAACTCCCTAATTCTCGTGCAGCCGATGTGGTTGCAAGACAGATCATTCGTTCAGGGTCATCTGTTGGCGCGAATTATCGAGCAGCGTGTCGCGCCAAATCCACGCCCGATATGATCAACAAAATGAAGATTGTCGAAGAAGAAGCGGATGAAACACAATATTGGCTTGAGATCCTTGTAGAAGCTGGTCTTTCTGCCAAAGAGCAAATTGTCGATCTTTATAAAGAAACCGATGAGATTCTTGCCATGACCGTCGCATCTCTAAAAACCCTGCGCAATCGTAAATCGTAAATCCAAAATCGTAAATAAAATGTCTTTTCTCTTTGAACCTCTCTCGTATGAATTCATGCAGCGCGGAATGATTGCTGCTGTATTGGTGGGAATTGTTTGTGCAGTAGTGGGTACCTATGTTGTGTTGCGCGGTATGGCGTTTTTTGGGGATGCGTTGGCGCATACAATATTGCCAGGCATTGCACTCGGATATCTTGTCAGCGGCGGGGCACGCGATGTTCTTTTCTGGTGGGCGTTGGGAACAGCAGTGGTCGCTGCCTTGGGCATCGGACTGATCAGCAAGAACTCCGAGATCAAGGAAGACACATCCATTGGCATTGTGTTTGCCGGGATGTTCGCACTGGGCGTGGCGTTGATCTCCACGGTGCGCAGCTATGCAGTGGACTTGAGTCACTTCCTGTTCGGAGATGTGTTAAGCGTTTCGGCGCAAAGCCTGTGGTTGATCCTGATCTTCGGCGGGATCGTGCTCTTGATCGTTTTCGCGTTCTACAAAGAGTTTATGACGCTATCATTTGATCCCATTCTGGCAGCGACATTACGTTTGCCAGTTGGGATGTTGAATAACTTGCTGCTTGCCCTCATCGCCGTGACGGTGGCGGTCTCACTGCAGACAGTCGGTGTGGCGTTGATGGTTGCCATGCTGGTCACTCCGGCTGCGACAGCGTACCTGCTGACACGTCGACTCTCTACGATGATGGGATTGGCAGCAGTGTTCGCTTCGTTATCGGGGATCATTGGTTTGTATCTGTCGTTCTATTTGAGCATTGCTTCCGGCGCGGCGATCGTGTTGACCGCGACCTTATTCTTCGCACTCGTGTTCGCATGGAAGAAGATAACGGGGAGATAGCGTTTCTCGAAGCGTAACAACTTCCGGCTGAGTGCGAAGCGCAGCATCCGCCTGGTATCTAGTACCTACGGCTTGTCCCTGACTTTTGTCAGGGCGATATAATCCGCGCTATCTTTTAACTCAGAGGAGAATTTTATGGCTACGATTGAGACCAGTGTCCGTATCAGCAAGCCCGTAGAGAAAGTGTTCGAATTCATTACCAATCTTGATAATCAGAAAAAATTGAGTTCCTATATCACCGGCGTTGAATCCAGTGGACCGCTGCAGGTAGGTTCAAAATATAAGATCGAGACTACTTCCTTTGGAAATAAAGTGGTGACCACGAACGAGGTCGTTTCGTTTGAGCCGGGCAAAAGATTTGGTGTAAAGACTCTGGCGGCGCCTCCGGCTTCAGATGTGACCAACACCTATGTCCTTGACCCGGATGGCGATGGCACGAAACTGACTTTGCTGATGGATGCGGTGCTCACGCCTCCCGGTATGCCCAACATGCCCGGCATGGAAGATATGATGAAGAAGCAAATGGTTACGGGGTTGGAAGCCACGCTTCAGACCATGAAGAAATTGATCGAAGCCTAATCCTGATGAATGACAGACCTCCCATTTGGGAGGTCTGTTTGTTTTCTCGGGGGATTCACCTGCAATCTTCCAATCTTTTATAGCAATACCATTCCCCTGTCGATGTGACCTGTTCCCGCAATTGATCCAACACGTCTCTTTCTACATGCAGAGATGTGTAATCAATGTTTTGTATGGGGCACGACCCGGTGCAGAGATTCTTATTCAGGTAGATGCATTGCCTGCATTCCTCTGGTTTTAGGGAAAGATCTCGATACAATGTCCAGCGACTGTCATCGCGCCAAATACCAAGAAATGCCGATGGATTATCCCTTTTGAAGGTACCTGCCAGAAAAGGTTTTCGTATTTCAGGGGTAGCTTGCAGATCGGATGCGGGGGAGTAGGAACATCCATACACCAGGAATTCATCCCGGGCGGCATCATAGTCGAGGTTGGTCCCTTCACGCCCCGCAGCGCAGGATGATTTTTTTCGGAAGATGGAATCTTTATGGATCAGTTCTTTATAATCCGTTTCAATAGTGGTGGTGAATTGGATGCCAAGTTGTTTTTTGGCTTCCACGAGATCTTCGATGACTGTTTTAAATTCGCTGGCGGTCACCATCCAATGTTTCGCTTCTGTGTCGCGTACCTGAGGGCGCAGCGGGATGATGGTGATACTCTCCGCTCCAATCGAACGGCATAGCTCTCCCAACTCGAACATTTGGTTTTTGTTATCCGTGGTGAGTACAGTTGTAATGCGTAGTCGCAATGAAGGATTCTTATTCCTGAGGAATAGGAGATTTTTCAAGATGGCATCATAGGTGTTCCCTCGATATTTGTTGTGTGTCTCCCGATCCCCATCGATGGAACAGATCAACCAGATGTTCTTTTCCTCCGCCAGCCTGTCGCGGATGCGCGCCTCAAATACGCCGTTCGTGGCAACCGATACATATACATCCTGCTCCTGAAAGGTATGAATGATCTCGAAAAGATCGGGGTGCGAAGTGGGTTCCCCTCCCGTAACGCGAACTTCTATCAAGCCGTTTTGTCCCAGAAATTTGGCGATCTTCCGAATGGATTGGATCGGTACATGACCCGATCCCTTTTCTGCTTTGATAAAACAGGCTGGACAGCGTAAATTGCAATTGCGTGTGACCTGGAAATACACCCTTCTCGGAAATCGAGTATGTGTAGATGGCGTTTCTCCTACGAAGGCTGTCACTCCAGCGCCATCGATCTTTTGCAAGTATTCACCGTTTTTTGAAGGGTAGCCTCCAGGAACTGCATTCTGGAACTCCTGCGCTGTGACTGTTGTCAAAGCGCCTGTCTGCGTGTCGAATTCGGGTGTATTCGTCAAACTCAGAAGACTCATGATAAAGCCGGATCATGCATCGACTCCTATTTTTCCAAGCTGGTGTTCACTGGTTTCTCTGCTGTTGTTGAACAAAGGCTGGCAGTGAGTACAATCTTTACAAGGCAGCACCTCTGGGTGGGAAAGCCCTGAATAGTCCCCGCTTAGTTCTGCGAGTCGCAATGCCGTCAGTGTAGGACCTTTCCATATCTCTGCAATTGCTTGTTTGTTGACATCGCCTACTATCAGTGATGGGTGAACTTCGGTCTTGAACAGTTCATTGAAACAGACTACCGCCTGCCCAGTGAGCCCGATATTGAACCTTGCCCAATGGACAAGACAGGGTCCTATCTTGGGGGAAGACAGTGGAGAACATGCGGTTTCAGGCAAAAGGTCGTTATAGGTATGATAGCTTCTTACAAATGCATCATCAACAAGATCTGATGCTCTCCAATATCGTACGAATGCTTCATCCAATTCTGCCTGGTCTGATTCAACCCGACTCACGATCAAACGCTTTGATCTGTCGTTGCCTACAAGACTGCGCATGTAGCGGATATTTTCTGTGACAAGGTCAAAGGCATCCACCCCTTTTGTAGCCAAATAATCATCCACCGTGATGCTGTTGACTGATACTTCGATGATCGAGACCGCTTCACAAATGGATTTCAAAATGGCTTTGTCTCTAGTGACAGCGCTCGTGAAAAGCCATGATTTGACACCGTTCTCTTTCAACATTTTTAGAGCACCTGGAAAATTCTCCCAGAGTAATGGTTCGCCTGTCGAATGGATGCGCAGCACCGGGGTGGAGTAGGATGCGATCTCCTCGACGATTTTTTGGAAGAGTCCCAGTTCGATGCATCCCTCGCCAAATAGCTGCCTCCGTTGACTTGGAGCAGCAACTCCCACGGGACAATGCCCGCACCGGCAGGGACAACGTCCGCGAAATACCTCTACATTCACAATCGGTGGAAAACCGGGAACGGCTGCATTGTTCAGTTCCATACATGCCTCTTTATTTATTCAGTTTTGAATCTCCAGCCCAGACGATCTTCGATTCCAATTGCTCGATGACATATTCCCGCATCGAAGCGATGGTCTCTTCATTCAGATGTTCTGTGCGGAACACATAGCCGCTTTCACGCGCACGGCGGATCTGAAAATATTGTGAAAGATCCTGGTTGATGGAAGTGATCCCAAACGATTCAGGTTGCTGATAGATTGGGGTTCCAGGGTACGGAATCAATGGATACACAGAAAATTCATCGGGTTGGCACTCCAACATCAGGTCCACGGTTGATTGGATCGATGACCACGTTTCACCGGGAAAACCAACCATGAGATAGACCCGCACCGTTAGTCCCGATCTCTTCGCATTAAAAGATGCCGCGGCGGATATCGTCTACTGTCAGATCCTTTTGCATGGCGCGCAGGATCGTATCGGAACCGGATTCGATGCCAAACGCGATGTGACGGCATCCGCCTTCAAAGAGTAGATCGGTCACCTCCTGCGTAGAGCGATCTACCCGCCCGAAACAGCGATAGCAGATTTCCTCTTTTTTCAATAAGAACGTCATTTCCTTAAGTCGAGGCAGGTTGAGCGTGAAGTTATCATCCTGAAATCGAAAAGAAGAAATTCCCAGAGTCGGCTTTGAGCTTGTGTATCTCCGAAACAACATTCCGGGCAGAGCGGAAGCGCACCCTTCTCCCTTTTCCCAAAATGATGCTGTTACAAAATACGCAACGATAGGGACAACCGCGTGAAGACAGGATGCTCAAACTGGAGTCTCCCTCCACCAAGCGGTGATAGGAACCAATATTGACAAGGGAATAATCAGGGAAAGGGAAGGTCGTCCAGCCTGGAGACAGGCTCCCCATACAGGATGGGAGACGATTCTTTCCCACATTGAAGTGATTCCATTAAATGGAGCATTGCCTGCTCCCCCTCGCCCACCACCACAAAATCGAAATACCTTTTCACGTCTTCCGGCAAAGCGGTTGCATGTGGACCGCCCGCCACGGTCACTGCATTGGGGTTAACCTTTTTGACAAGCGCCAAAATATCGAGCGTACGATGATAACTGGTGGAAAAGGTCGAGAAGCCGTACACATCCGCCCATTCGATTTTCTGTTCCCATACTTCAGGCTGGATCGATGAAAGGTCCAGTACATGCGCTTCATATCCGTGCTGATTGAGCCACGTTGCCAGATAGAGCAACCCCAAAGGAGGTTCGAGGCGATCATCCATGAGTTCGTAGCATGGTGTCTGAATGAAAATGATTTTGTATCCGCGTTTCATTGGAACATCTCGTTGTGAATTGCTGAGCATCGGATGCAAATACTGTAGTTTGTACTACTTACAGTATACAGTTCCAATTCTTTGATGGCACGTGTCATTTATCATCAACATAAACCATGTTGATGGGAAGCCTTCTAGCCCCTATTCGGGATGTCTATTTCTATGTATATAATTGGACCATCCAGTAGATGGAGATGAGGTGAGTATGCGACCGAGAGGAAACGTTACATAAATCTCATCAATTACCGAAAGAGGCGATCAATTCGTGACAAACCATCTTCGTTATCCGGTTGTTCTTTTTGATTGGGGCGATACCGTCATGCGCGATTATCCCGAGATCACCACGCCGATGGTGGAGTGGGAAACGGTCGAAGCGATCGATGGCATCGTAGATGTACTGGCATTCCTCCACGCCAGCGGACGGCAGATCCTGTTGGCGACCAGTGCACAGATCTCGGATGAGGATCAGATCCGCGGGGCGTTGGCGCGCGGTGGACTCGACCCTTATTTCTCGCGAATTTATTGTTTCAAAAATACACAGCTGCCCAAAGGCGAAGCGTTTTACCGAACTATTTTGAATGACTTGAATGTCCCTGCTTCAGATGTAATGATGGTCGGTGACGGGTTTGAAAAGGATGTGCAGATTCCCAATTCCTTGGGGATGTTCGCGGTGTGGTTCAATCTGCGAACCAAGGACAAGCGTGAAGGTGAGTTGTATGTCACGGTTCGATCCATGCAGGAGTTACTTTTGTTCTTTCGATCCCTTTAGAAATATGGAAGGCTTAGAATGAATGCAGAATCTCTTATCGGTATTTGGACGGGAACGGCTCACAACAGCAACGACTGGGATATGAAGATCACCATCTCCATCCTCCAGCCCTTTGAGGTCGGTTCGACAGCTGGGAGTATTCGATATTCCGCTCATTCCCTGCACAGGGACATTTCGGGTTGTCAATATTCGCGGTGAAATCATTGATCTGCGAACTGAGAAGCAACAGAGAGATTGCGGCAAAGCGGATTCTGACTCTCTCGAACTGCTTTCCGATGGGTCGCTTTTGTATCTCTCGAAAGGAAAAGGCTGGGAGACACAAGGTGTTTTGCAATCGTGCGATTTGAAAGAGATAAGCTAACAATACAGAAGCGTATAGCTGAGCCAAGTACATACTCTGTAACATTTTGACGCCATGCTAGTTAAGAGGAATGTGCACTGAAACGGAACTCGTGTTTCAGGAATTTATTCAAGGAGTATAAAATGGCATATACAATGGATACAAAAGTTGGTGAGATCTTGAAGGATACTCACGCTGTAGATGTGTTAGAAAAATATGTTCCGGGTGTTTCGAAGAACCCGATGGTGGGGTTGGCATCAGGAATGACGATCAAATCCCTGCTGGCGATGCCGCAAGCCCAGCAATATGGGATCACGGAGGAGAAGGTCAAGAAGGTGCTGGACGAGATAAACGGAAAAAAATAATGTAGCGCGTAGGCTTAATCCTACTTCTTCTAAGACTGGCATTCATCGCCAGTCTTTTTGTTTTCTCAGGGTACAATTTGCGAAACTATTTTTTTAAACAGAATGGAGCATTCGTATGGGCGTCATGATGCAGTCGTTCTTTTGGGATTGTCCGCGCGTGGATGGGAGGGAATTTCAGTGGTGGAACTACATCTGTGAGCAAGTGCCGGCACTGGCAAAGGTGGGATTTACGTCCCTGTGGCTGCCACCCGTGCACAAGGCTGCCAATCTGTTTGGACCCTCGATGGGCTATGACCCATATGATTATTACGATCTGGGAGAGTTCGACCAGAAGGGATGCATCCCAACCTGGTTCGGGACGCGGCAGGAGTTGAATCAACTCATCGAAACGGCGCACAACTACCGGCTGAGTCTGATCGCGGATGTGGTCATCAATCACAATAGCGGAGCAGATGCCTCGGAGACCAATCCACTCATCAATCAATCACGCTGGACATGCTTCACACCCAAAAGCGGAAAGTTCCCGCGCAACTGGGAAAGTTTCCATCCGAACATGTATGAGAGTTGGGATGAGATGACGTTCGGCGACATGCCTGATCTCTCACATCGCAATCCGTATGTGTATGCGGAACTGCTCAAGATGACGCGCTGGCTGATCGAAGAAGTGGGCTTTGATGGCTTTCGTTATGATTTTGTGAAGGGCTATGGGGCAAATACCATCACCGCCATTCAGGAATATCGTTACATGCGCAACGGTCAATCGTTCGTGCCATATGGCGTGGCAGAGTTTTGGGACAACGCGCGCGCCATTGAGAATTGGGTGGACCTGGCGAACTTCTCGAATTCGAATCCGGTGGATGCGTTCGATTTTCCGCTGCGTGAAATGCTTAAGGCATTGTGCGATCAATATGGTTTCAGCCTGCGCAATTTGCTGACGTGGGAAACCGTTTTGCAAAAGCAGCCGCAGACCACCGTGACCTTTGTAGAGAATCATGATCTGCGCGATGAAGGGCGACCCATCGCCAACGATAAATTGTTGGCGTACAGTTATATCCTCACGCACGAAGGGTATCCGTGTGTGTTCTGGCACGATTATTACAACTACAATCTTGGGCTGGATGGCACACCCAACGGCATCGCCGCGCTGGTGACCGCGCACGAAAACTATGCGGGCGGCAGCACCGAAGTGCTATACGTGGACGACAGCCTATACATCATGCAGCGCACCGGATATGGTGATAAACCCGGACTCATCTACGTGCTCAACAACCGCGGTGACAACTGGAATGGGAAGTTGGTCGGGACGAAATTCGCGAACGCTTCTTTCCAACCCGTAGCCTGGTGGAGCAAAACAGACCTTTCCCGCCCGATCAACCAGCCCACCGACCGCGATGGACGCGCGCAGTTCTACGCTCCTCCGCGTGGCTACGCTGTATATGCCATGAAATGACGTTCTCCACAGGGAAAAATAAAACAAAAGAATTCATCCCAATTCCTAAGTAGTCGTTCAAAGTAGTTTAGAAAAGGATAATCGAAAAGGGCTAGCCGGATGGTTCTGTTGTGTCAGCATGTATTCGGCAGAGGCCAATACGTCCTCTATCGAGTTATGCAGTTTATTGACACAGGCTAATGCTTTCAGATGTTTCCAATAGCGTTCGATCAGATTGAGTTCCGGACAGTAAGGAGGTAGCCACATCACCAACAGACGATGTTCAAACAAGGATAAGGCAGCCAGCACAGCCGCGCTTTTATGATACGAAACGTTATCCATGACCAATACAATTCGTCCGGTTGGGTAACACGTCACTAATAAATACTCGATGAACTCCAAGAAGGTCTGGCTATTCTTCCAGGTAGCGCATCGCCAGGAAACACGATCCGTTTTCCAAGAGTAGGCTCCGAAAATATGACGATGTTGTTTCGTGCCCGGTTGCAAAGCAGGAACGATCTTCTGTTGACCCTGTTTCATCCAGCAGGCATGTAAGGGAGGATCCAGATCCAGGCTTACTTCGTCCACAAAGAGGAGCTCGACATCGTCTCGGAGGCTCTTTTTTTCATCTCTTCCAGCAGTTTTTCAGCGTTTTTCTTGGCAGCCTTGTCCTGTAAATGACTGAGATCATGTTTGGGACGACGATAGCGGTAGCCTTTCTTCTTGAGCAAGGCTCGAAATCGTCCTTCGCTCAGAGCAATCCCGGTCTCTTTTTCCAGGTGCGCCCGTAATCGATCGATTGTCCAAATGGCAAAGCGATATCCATATTCGGATGGTTCTTTACTCAATACTTCTTCGAGTTTCAAACAATACGTTTCCGTGGCTTTGGACTTTCTGCCCGGACGCACTTTGTTGGCTAGCCCTTCGATCCCTTGCTCGCGCCATAGTTTGTGCCAGTTATAAACTGTTGGCACACTCACCATTTGTTGCTCTGCTACCGTGGCAGGCTTTTGACCTAAATGCAATAACCGAATGACTGTCGCACGCTGCCTGACTTCTGCTCGTTTGTCTTGACGAATAGCTTTTTCGATTTCCGCTACTTCTTTTGGTTTCAGTTGGTATACCGTTCGCATGCTAAAAGTGTATCATGTCTTATAATCTATTTCGACCAACTACTTAGAATTGGGATGAATTGTAGAATACCCTCAAAACAAAATGAAGATTGGTTCGTTTTATTGTATGTGGAGGCAGCCATGAAGCGATTTAATATTTCCGTTAAACGTTTACCAATGCTCCTAGCCTACGGAGCACTTATCCTGAGCATGTTGGCTTGTGCTGTGTTGAGCGGAACTCCGCAAGCGCAGACGCAGAACGGTTCCGCACAATTGGATAATGGTGTCATCAAAGTAAAACTGGAAACCGGCGAGTGGGTGCCGGTGGCAGGGAAATCCAACTTTTCTCTGGTAGGAAAACTTGAAAACACCGATCCGTGGACGGTGGCTGGCAAAGCACTTACCACGAACACATCCACCCAAATTGATGATGGGTTGAAAGCAGGTGACCTTGTGCGTGTGCAAGGGACCATACTGGATAACAATACCTGGCTGGCTTATTCCATTAACCGCGTGGATGAACCGACAGACTCCACTGTAATTTTGATCGGCGTGGTGGATTCGGTCAACCCGTGGGTGGTAAACGGGACTCAACTCAATGTGACGAGTGACACGGAAATTAATGGTGAGATCAAGCCCGGCATGATCGTACGCGTGGTCATTCAACTTCTCGATGATGGAACCTGGAAAGTGCTTCGCATTGCTCCGCTGGGAGAACAAACACGAGAATTCTGGCTGTGTAACCGTGGTCGCGACCGTGGTCAGCGTGGAAGGAGATCAGATCCAATTCCTGGGATGGCCCAATACAGTGACATTTTCTCCGGACCAGAATGTCAATGATAATGAGAACAATAATGACAATGGAAACGAAAATGACAACGAAAATGGGAATGATGAGATAACTTCCATTGGTGTAGGTGACACTGTATCCGCAGTGGTTTGCGTCTCGCAGGACGGGCAGCTTATCATTGTGCACATCACCATTCTTGATAAGGAAGAGGAAGGTGGCGGTACGGAGAATAATGGTGAGAAAGTATTGGTTTGCCATAAACCGGGAAAGAATCAACACACGTTGAGCTTGCCTCAGTCAGCCGTGCCTGCACACTTGGGGCATGGTGACAAGCTGGGAGCATGTCCATGAAGATCAGATAATTCTGGCAATATAAAAAGTGCAGATGGCAAATGTCATCTGCACTTTATTTTTATTCTCCACCTTCCACGGGAGGCTCTTCTTCAAAAGGCTCTACTTCTTCATACTCGACATGTTCCATATGTTCGGCGGCTTCTGCTGCCTCGCTCGCCATTTTTTCGCCTTCCGCTATCTCCTCTGCTTCAACACTTTCCGATTCGGGCGCTTCTTCAGCAGGTTCTGATTCGGGTTCTTCTCCTTCCGGTTCAGACTCTGTTTCTCCTTCGCTTTCGGATTCTGCTTCTTCTACTTCCGTTTCTTCGCTTTCTTCAGCATCTTCTTCTTTTTCTTGTTCAGGCTCTTCTTCTTTCTCTTCTTCCTCTTGCTCCGTTTCTTCTTTTTCCTTCTCTTCCTTTTCATCTTCTTCTCGTTCTTCCTCTTTCTCTTCTTCCTTGTCAGCTTCTTCCCGTTCTTCCTCTTCTTTTTCTTGCTCTTCTTTCTCGCGCTCTGCTTCCTCTTCTTGCTCAGCCTTTTCGTCCTCGTTTTCTTCTTCCCCTTCCTCTTCGGATTCGCTCTTCTTCCTCCGATTCTTCCTCAGGCTCTTCGTGTTCTTCCGCCTCTTCTGACTCTTCCACTTCGCCACCCTCTTCGTCTTCTAGTTCTTTCCTAGTTTCGTGCTCAGATTTTTCTTCGTGTTTTGCTTCGGGGTCACGCTCGCTGCCGGATTCATCTTCTACAAACTCTTCCGCCTTTTCTGTAGAGTTCGCCTGACGCGGATGTTTCCAATTCTCCACCACGTGCTGATGGACATCTGGCATCTCATGCCGCAGGGATTCCATCATGTGGGCGTAGCTTTCGTAGACGGAGCGCTCATGTCCCTGCGGCTGCTCCAGATCCGCATGAATGGAGCGCAGCAGAGCAAGCGCTTCATCTGCGTTCAGGTCGTGAGAGTGTAATAAATTTTGGAAGAGGGAGATCTTATCGGCTGTGCCGGATTGCTGGAACAGGTCGTGATGACTGGAAGAGAGTGGCATATTCTTGCCTTTCCATACACCTAGTCTTTCAGGCAGTATAATCCGCTCCAATAAATTTACGTTAAGAGATTATCAACTATGAGTGACATCCACGAACAACTCCGCGCGCTGCTGGATAAAGAAGGAGCAGTCTACCGCCTCATCGAACACGAATCCGAAGGGCGGACGGAGGTCATCGCCAGGATACGCGGTAACCGCATCGAGCAGTCGGTCAAGTCCATGACGGTGCAGGTGCGTTTGACGCGCAAGGAAAATATCTATTGTCTCGCCAATGTCCCCGGCGATTGCCGCGTGGATTTTGATGGGGTTAAAAACCATTTCCATGCCGATAGCGCTGCCTTTGCCCACCGTGACAAAGCGCAGGCATTGACGGGATGCGTGATCGGAGCGATCCCACCTTTTTCGTTCAACGATCAGCTTCAAGTGTTGGTCGATCCGCTTGTTTTAGAGAATGATGAAATCGTCTTCAACGCTGGGCGACTCGACCGTTCCATCATGATGCGACTCGAAGATTATGTCCGTATTGCCAAACCGCAGATCGTAAAGATAGCGGTGAGAAGTTAAAGACCGTCCCGCAGGTTTCTGGAAGAGATCATGGTTATCTCCTAAACCTGCGGGACGTTTAGTTATTACAGCGTTTCCCCGTCGTCATCAATATAACAACAATCACTCTGAAAGCGCCGCCACGAGTGGACGAGTTCTGTCAACTCTTGCACGTACGCGGGGATCTCTTCGCCACTCACGATGCGCGCATTGTCGGTCAGCACCGGCAGGGATACATTGTCGCCAAATTGATGTTGAGCATCCTTCGGATTCATCAGCACACGGTCATAGCCCAACGCCAGGTCACGAAACTCAGCTTCGATAATATCGGCTTGCGTACTTTTTTCTTCTCGATATAGTTTGATCATCTTCTACCTTTATGCGTTATCATTACACCGTTCTGACAAATTGAGCTCGCTAATCCTTTCTACTTTAGAGGTGCATCATGGATAACTACGAACGAGCCGTGGATAAGATCGCCAATACAGCGGTAAAAGCGTCGGGAGCCGTCAACCGTTTGCAGCTTGGCTGCTGGATCGTCTTTGCCAATTTATTCTTTGCCGCTTTTTGTTTGTGGGGCACGTATGCCGCCTACACCAGTTGGAGATTGGATAAGGAAGGCGAGACCACGACAGGCAGAGTGGTGCGGCTGGAGGAAAGCAGTGACAGTGATGGCGGCTGCTGCGTCTACTCACCGGTCATCGAGTTTGAAGCCAATGGTCAGACGTATTCGTTTGAAAGCAGTAATGCTTCGTATCCGCCTGCGTACGATGTAGGCGAAAAAGTAAAAGTGATCTACCATCCGAACGACCCGACCACGGCGCAGATTAACAAATGGACCGAACGCTGGCTGTTCCCGATTATCATCATTCCCGCCATGATCTTCACGGCGTTGCTCGTAAATTTCTTTTTGATCCGTTCTTTCTGGCGTAACGATCCAATTGACACATAACCATGACAACACTCCACCTCCCAGCCCGCAAACCCTTCAACTTCACATCGGTCCTCAATTCGCATGGATGGCGTCAGCTTGCGCCATTCTCCTATGATGAACCATCCAACATCCTTGGCTACACTTTGCGCCTCTCGAATGGACGTGTGATCGAGCTGATGATGTGCGACGACAAGGATGGCGTCCGCGTGGAAACGGACAAGCTCAAGAAATCTGAACAGAACGAAGTGGCAGATGCGGTCAACTGGATGTTCGGACTCGATATGAACTTCGCCCGCTTCTACGCCGCTTCCAAATTGGAGCCGAAGCTGGCTCGTGCCAAAAAGCTGGCTCTGGGTCGAGTGCTTCGTTCTGCCACCCTCTTCGAAGACGTGATCAAGACCATCTTCACCACTAACACGCTCTGGGGTGCAACCAAGAATATGACGCGCAAACTCGTGGACGAGTTCGGTGACATGATCACGACCGAACATCACGAACACCTGACCCTCACCGCAGATAACAGAGCCTTCCCTACACCCGAAGCCATTGCTGCCTCCGCGCCGAACTATATTCAGGAGAAGATCCGTGCCGGATATCGCGCGCCAGCCATTCATCAACTGGCGGTGCGAGTAGCAAGCGGTGAATTAGACTTGGAAGCGCTCAAAACATCCACACTGCCTACGCTCGAACTTCGCAAAGAACTGATGAAGATCAACGGCATCGGTCCGTATGCAGCGGCGAATCTATTGTTGATCCTGGGTCGCTCCGACTATATCCCTGTGGATTCGTGGGCGCTGAAACTGGTTTCGCATGAGTGGTACAAAGGCGAACCTATCACCGCCAAAGAAGTGGAAAAGCGTTTCGAAAAATGGGGTGAGTTCAAAGGCTTTGCCTACTGGTTCTGGGATTGGAAATACCATCAATAAAAAAACAAAAAAGTGAGCGGTAGAGAATAGCCGCTCACTTTTTTGTTTATGGGAAAAAAGATTCTAGTAACCGGTACTTGCAAACCACGCGCCACCGGCGCTGGTGACAAAAACGATCGGCGCAATGCATGGTGACGGTAAGGAAATGCTGTCTTTGATATGGGCGTTACCTTCCGCATCAGCAGGGAATAGCGTCGTCGAAACATTGACCGTGGTCGGGGCGCCAGAGCCGTCCTTGCTCAAGCAGCTTACAACAACTTTGAAGGTCGGGCTGGGATTCGTGCCGCCGCGTCCGGCAGCGATCGCGGCAGGGTCGTTCGGGTCGATCAATAGCCCTCTAACCATGACATCCACGCTGCCATCAAGACTAACTTTGCCTTTACCGAATTCGATCACCCACGGTAGTCCGCCGCCCGGCACACCGCGGATCGCGTTCGTAGCGCCAGTGTATGGACGCGGCACACCGACCATGCCGTTGAATTCGAGCAACTTTGATTTATCTGCACTGGCGCGAGTAACGCCCGACGCTGAGAACATAGTCAACGCCAGCACCATCACCAGACTGACAAGAAATACCTTTTTCATTTGTTCCTCCGTTTACGGTTAATGTTGGTCTTCATGTCTTAATACGCCAGCTCATTCAAATTTGGATTTTGTTTTGGAGAAAAAAATAACCGTGACACTTGCACCTGACGCAAGTGCAGGTGAGAGCGCAAAACGCGCGAAGATTTAAAAAGGTTTTTCTTAGCGTTCTTAGCGTGCTTTGCGGTGGAAAAGCCTGCCAGTGACAATACAAAAGTTGGTACAATCACCCTGTGACCGGCACAGACGAGACCAAGCTCATTGCGCAAGTGGCACAGGGAAATGAGAACGCCTTCCTGGCACTTTACGACCGCTATGCCAGCCGCGTCCATGGTCTCACCCTGCACATCCTCGGCGATGATATGCTGGCAGAAGAAGCCACGCAGGACACGTTCCTCAAAATCTGGAGCCGAGCGCGCGATTATCTCGTCGAACGCGGACCGTTCCTGCCCTGGCTATTGACCATTGCCCGCCGCGTCGCCCTCGACCGGCTGCGTCTCGAATCGCGCCGTCCTACGTTATCCACATCAAACGACCCAGAAGATACCTGGCAGATTCTCCCAGAGCTGGATTCCCTCAGCGACGAATCCCGCTGGCGCAGCATGTATTTTGCGGTACAAGCCCTGCATCCCGACCAGCGCAAGGTTGTCGAACTGGCATATTATCAGGGCATGAGTCAAAGTGAGATCGCAGAAGTGTTAGGCTGGCCCCTCGGCACGGTTAAGACCCGTTTGCGATCTGCCCTGGAAGCATTGCGCGGTGTTTGGAAGGAAAGCTAAATCCAAATCTATGGCTGCAGACGTATACCTATTCGGAGTAAAAGCACATGGCACGCGATGAACATACTCCTTTTCTGGAAAATATACCCGCCTATGCGATCGGCGCATTGGATGCGGAGGATGTCATCGCGCTGGAAGCTCACCTGCGGACGTGCGCTTCCTGTCAGACCGAACTGGCTGAATACCGTTCCCTGAACCAAGCCCTGCTGACAGCGGTTCCGCCAAAACAGCCCTCCGCCGAATTGCGTAAACGACTGCAAAGCCGCTTGCCGAGCGCGCAAAAACCGGCATCTATCCGCCCTCAACGCGCATGGACATTCTCCTTCACTCGCATGGCAATGGGTGCCGCAGTGGTGCTGTTATTGGCGATGAATCTCTATTCCATTTTACAAACGCGCTCCTTGCAGCAGGAACAGACCCGCCTCAGCCGCCAGATCCGCACCGGACAAACGGTCATGTCTATGTTGTCGTATCCAGCCACCCAACGATTATCCATCAACGATAAAGTGGTCGGCTCAGTGCTCGTGGATAAAGAACGTGATATTGTCGCGTTGATCGTCTGGAATATGCCTGAACTCTCGCAGGATCAGACCTACCAGATCTGGCTCATCGATCCGAATGGTGATCGCACCAGTGCTGGGATATTCAACTCCGAAACGGACCAACCCTACACTACAAAGATCATTTACCCCAAACAGAAATTGACCGACTTCATCGGTGTTGGCGTCACGGTTGAACCTGCTGGTGGCAGCGACCAGCCCACCGGAGAGCGCATGTTCCGGGTCGATTTCTGATCGAAATTTGATGTCATTGCGAGGGCGATAGCCCGAAGCAATCTCCTCTTACACGGGCAATCCTTTTCAACGAGGTACACCCCTCCAAACAGGGAATTGCTTTGCTGTTCGCAAAGACATGCCTCGGTAAACTCCCATCTCCCATCCTCTAAATCGGACATATCATACCCACGGTCACAAATTGCGCTCTCCAGCTTCTAAAAAGGCGCAATTTGTGACCGAGTGCGGTATATAATCGGGTGAGCGCTACTCACGGAGGTTGCATGTACGAACGTCACAGACAACCCTTGGCGAGCAAAGAAGTATTTGCCCGTCGCCTCGCTCTCAATGGATTGATCGGCTTTCTACTGCTGGGATTCTCCCTCTTCCTTGGCATGTTGGGCTATCACTTCCTCGAAAACCTGTCGTGGATCGACTCCCTGCTCAACGCATCCATGATCCTTGGCGGCATGGGACCCGTTAATCCATTACAGACAAATGCCGGGAAGATCTTTGCCTCGTTCTATGCCATTTATTCTGGAGTCGTTCTGTTGGCATCGGTCGGCGTACTGGCAGCGCCTATCTTCCATCGCTTTTTGCATCGTTTTCATTTGGTAGATAAATAAGTCTTTTCTGTTGGAATAATTTGGAGGTCATCATGAAATGTCCCGTCTGCAAAATTCACTCGCTCGGCGCGATCACATTGGTGGAAAAATTGCCTGCCAACCAGTGTGCGAACTGTGGAGGCGTCTGGATCTCTTCCAATGCGTATATGTCGTGGTGGAAGGGGAAAGGTGAAGACTTGCCGGAAAAGCCGGGTGGATCGAGCATCGATCCGCACTGGCACGTGGATGAACTCAAACTGTGTCCTGAGTCGGGTCGTATTATGGGGCGTTACAAGGTCTTTCCGGATACCGATTTTTATCTGGACCGCTGCGGTCATTGCAATGGTATCTGGTTCGATAAGAACGAATGGGAAGCGTTGGTTGAGCGTAACCTGCATGACAACGTCAATGACTTTTTCACACGTCCCTGGCAGGATGAACTTCATGCCGCAGAAACTCATAATCATCTCGAACAACTCTACACGGATAAATTGGGCGCAGAAGATTACGAGCGCGTCAAACACATCCGCGAATGGCTGGAAGAGCACCCCAAGCGCGGCATGTTGATCGCCTTCTTGCAGGCAGAAGATCCGTACAAAATCTAAACGGAGTCCAACGTCTTATCATCCCTGCAGACGTTGGAGTTAAGTATCTAACGTCTGGTCCCCATTCGGGGATGATAAGACGTTAGAGTCCACTCCCAAAACCTATGGAATATACTCCCCTCCATTTCCTCGACCAACCCATCGAAGTCATCTTTGAAAAGCCTCTTCTATTAGAAAAGAATCCCGATGTTCCCCCAAATGCATTTATCTGGGAGGAAAAAACCTATCGCGTGACCGAGTTGCTTTCCTCCTGGAACGATTACAAACGCCGCGGCAGGATGGCGCAGAACATGCGCCCGGCTCACGCTGCCGTCGCAGGCGGGCGCGGTTCATTGAACGTGGGGCGCTTCTACTTCCGTGTGCGCGTGGACACGGGTCAGATCTTCGATCTATATTATGACCGGGCGATGAAAAACATCGATGAGCGCAAAGGTCAATGGTTTGTGTATCGGGAGTTAGGAGAAAACTAAATGGAACAGAATCAAATACCGGCTGGGAGTGAGGCGCAAGAGCGTCCCATTCCCTGGTCCGCGGCGGAGAGTTGGATCGGTGTCGTATTGTTGATCCTGCTCAATGTAGTGTTGATCCTTTTTGTAAAAGGTGGCTCAGGAGCACAACTGGCACAAAGCGCCGCCATCGTTTTTGCAGAGTTGGCGTACATTTTACCGGTAGTCATCATCCTGGTATGGAAGCGCATTTCATGGAAGTATCTGGGCTTTGGCGGTTTTACTTGGAGCACCATGGCGATCGGCTGCGGCATGTTGATCGTTGGCTACGGCATCATCCTGGTCCACAATGTGATCCTGATGCTGCTGGGCGTGGATACGCAAGGCAAGCAGATCTTCGATATCTTCTCTTCGATCGAAATCACCGATATGGCTTTTCATCGCCGCCGCCGTGATCGCACCTCTTGTCGAAGAGATCTTTTTCAGAGGCTTTCTCTTCCAGGGCTTTCGCAAACGCTATGGCTGGGTAGCCGGTTTACTGCTGAGCTCGTTCATCTTTGCTGCCGCCCATCTTGACCTGGCTTCATTCATCCCCACCTTCATTCTCGGCAGCATCCTGGCATATATGTATCACCGCTCCAATTCCTTGTGGCCCGGCATCATTGTCCATTTTCTGATCAATTTTTCTTCCACCATGCTTATCTATATCATCACGAAATTTCCGGGAGTTATTCCTTCGTGATCAGGCGCACCTGGTTCTCGTAGAAGAAATAATCCCAGGCCCAGTTGATCAACACCAGGATACGGTTGCGAAAACCGATCAGGCGATAGATATGCAAGCCAACCCAGATCACCCAGGCGATAAAACCGCTGAACGAGAGTCCCCAGATGCGCGCCACAGCGGCATTGCGCCCGATGGTGGCAAGCAAACCCGGATCTTTGTAATGGAATGGCTTGAGCTCCTTCTTTAAAGATGCGCTGGATGTTCTGCGCTGTGACGCCCGCCTGCTGTTGAGCGACAGTTGCCAGCATGGGTAATGGCTGACCATTTCCATTCTCCACATAGGCTGCATCACCGATGACGAAGACCTCCAGGTGAGCGGGAACCCGCAAATACGCGTCGGTTCGGACCCGACCGGAGCCTGCCAGCGGGACCCCGACTGCTTCGTGATCTCAGACGCTTTCACACCTGCTGTCCAGATCAGGGTGTGTGCCCCGATCGTTGTGCCATCGGCAAGTTTTATTTGCTGGTTTTCGTAATTGGTCAGTTTGGCGTTCAGCACGATCTCCACATTTTTCTTTCTCAATAGATCCGCCGTGGCTTTACGTAGCTCATCGGGGTAAGCAGGCATGACCGTGCTGCCTGCTTCCAGCAGCAGCACGCGCACTTCGCTCAGATCCATCTGCGGATAATCCTTGGCGATGACATGTACGATCAACTCCGCTAGGGCGCCGGCGGTTTCGACTCCTGTGGGACCTGCACCGACCACGGCGAAGGTCAGCATGGCGCGGCGTTTCTCGGCATCCACTTCACGGCTTGCTCGTTCGAACAATTGCAACAGATGATTACGTGTGTTCACTGCGCTTTCCACGTTCTTGAGCTGGAAGCCGTTCTCTTCCACCGAATTGATCCCGAAAAAGTTGGTCTGTCCGCCCACGGCAAGGACAAGATAGTCGTAGGCAATGAACGAACCATTCATCTTGACGTAGCGCGACTCGAAGTCAATGGAGGTCACTTCGCCCATCTGGAAGCTAATATTCTTCTGGTTGCGGAAGATAGTCCGCAGCGGGTAGGCGATCTGGGAGGGGACCAGCCCGGCGATGGCGATCTGGTACAGCAAGGGCTGGAAAAGATGGTAGTTGTGGCGGTCGATCAGCGTGATCTGCACGGGAGCATTCTTCAGGCGGCGAGCCACTTCCATGCCGCCGAACCCGGCACCAACAATAACAATGTGGGGGAGCTTTTTGATGTTCATGGTTTCCTCTCTGATCGGACTGCAAAATCCGGAGATTTTGCAACTTCAATTGTGAAACAATTCACAATTATTATACTAAAGACGACAATCATTGTCAAATTGTTCCGAGCACTCCCCTCTATACCTGTAACCTTTTTCTTTGCCATCCGCGTAACAGTTTTTAAAGAACTTCGTTACTTCAAGCAAGAGGGTCAACGTATCCTCATTCATACTTCACTTCAGAAAGGAATTGCTGTCATGTTATTTGCTCCGAAAGAAAAAGGTCAAGGTTTGGTTGAATATGCGATTATTCTCGCACTCGTCGCTATCGTTGTGATCGCCGTCATGCGTCTCTTGGGACCCAAGATCGGCAACACCTTTAGCACGATCAACAACTCCCTGCTCTAATCCAGCCGGGATAATAAATACGCCCTATCCATGTGATAGGGCGTATTTGCTTTAATAAGGGGCAGCCAGGAGGTAGACCGGTCTTTTGTAGCGGAATCCTTGACCGGCTTGGGGAGAAGCGGGCGAATCCGTTATCGGAAGAAGTTGAACAGGAAATCCTGTCCCTGCACCACTAAATCCCAATTCACGCCGAGGATCGCCGCGAGGATGGAAATGCCTATCCACATAAACCGGCTAATGAAGGGAATGTACCAGACCGCCAGTAAGAGCACCCAAATCGCGAAGGGACGGATACGGTCCATTTGCATCTGGATGGCGGGGTTGAGGAAGGGCTCGATGACACCGTAGCCGTCCAAGCCGGGGACGGGCAGCAGGTTGAAGATCATCGCCCACACTTGCAGCACAAATAAAAACGACAGCCCGGGCCAGACATTGGATGTACTCATGGGCAAAACTTGTAACAGGATCACGAGAATAACGGCGACCAGTCCGTTTGCCATGGGTCCAGCCAGCGACATGGCGCTCAGCCAGTAACGGTTGCGGATGCGCCAGCGCTCGATGTAGACCGCACCGCCCGGCAGACCGATGCCACCCATCATCATGATCAGCACCGGGATGACAATGGATAGCATGGGATGTGTGTACTTGAGCGGGTTGAAGGTGAGATAGCCTTTTTCGCGCACGGTGGTGTCGCCGCCATAATAAGCGACCAGGGCATGCGAGAATTCATGCAAACAGAGCGAGAAGATCCAGCCGAAGAAGATGATGATGAAATTCATTTCTACTATCCTTTAATGCCGCGTTTCTTGAATGGCAGGATTATAAACTGGCAGACTATTTTTATGGGCTCTTCCACTCGTTCGCATACCACTGCAAATATACCTCCACATGGGCGAGGATCAGTACTCCTCTTCGTGAAACCCCGGACTGGTATGTAACTCGACGGGAACGCTGTACTTCGCGAGAGTTTCTTTTGTCAACTTGGCTCTGCCCAATTCAGCATCACTCTCGCCGATATCCATATAAATGGTAGGATATTTCGCGGCGGGAATCGCATCCAGCCAATCTTTGAGATAGTTGCCATCCGTTTCCAGCACCGCCAGGGAGTGCAAGCCGATGTGACCGAACAACTCCCAACGCGTGAGCCCGAGGCGCAACGCCCAACCAGCTCCGCGCGATAAGCCGCCGATGGCACGCTGTTCTCGGTCAGGGAGGGTACGGTAGGTCTTATCAATATAAGGAATGAGATTATCTACCAGGCGCGCTCCGAACGTATCGCCGGAATCTTTCGAATACCAGTAGCGATCATCTGGGAAGACGATGATGAAAGGCGCGGACTTGCCAGAGAGAATGAGTTTGTCCACTGCCTTCACCGCGCCGAGGCGGATCCACTGGTCGGCTTTGTAGGTCTGTCCGTGCAGGAGGTAGAGCACCGGGTAACGGACGTTTGTTTGTTGGTTATAGCATGGCGGCAAATAGATGAAATACTCCTGCGCCGGTTTGGTGCTGGTAAGCACGCCCTTTTCCACACGACCAGGCTGGGACAAGCACGCTAGCGGCGTGGAGGTGGGAACCGGCGAGGGAGTCAACGTTTGCAGCATGGTAGCAGTCGCTGTTACAGGAAGGGCTGTCTGGGTGGGAGGAGTGAACGGGGTGACAGGGGCACAGGCGGTGACGAGAACAAAAAACGTCAGGAGCGTTGTGACTGTTTTACCCGCAGGATTGTTGCGTTTCTTGCTTGACGGGTATTCATCCTTCGCATTATACTCACAGACCTTGATGCCAATATGGAGTGAAAGAGCTTGCTCTTTCGGTTTAGACAGCAAGCTGTCCGAACTCCAAAATGAACATCGGGGTGTAGCACAGACCGAACGAAGTCACCGGAGGTGCCTAGTGCACTTACTTTGGAGAATTTCGTTCAAAGTTGAATATCGGGGCGTAGCGCAGTTCGTACGAAGTCACCGGAGGTGCCTAGCGTGAATTGCTTTACCCCCACCCATTATCGGGGCGTAGCGCAGTCCGGCT